>CAVXSU010000027.1:0-422696 GCA_963764405.1 uncultured Alphaproteobacteria bacterium | reverse complement strand
GGATGAACGGGCCTGATCGCACGCACTTAGATTACGATCATTGATATTCCATCCGAAAATTGGGTTCGTTTTGGCAAAAGCGAACCCTCTTGCCATCCTACCCACCTAGCAACAGCTTTTTGGACGCCCTGCGACGTTTGGTGAGTTGATAACGCTCGTATCTGTCTAGCGAAGCGAGACGCTTGATGTGATTCAAATCACAGTTCAAGCCCTCACCTGAGTTCACCTTGGCCCAAAGTTCGGCGCGCACGACTTGGATCCGTGCCAATTTCAGCTGAGCGTGAGCGAATTCCTTGGCCACGATTTGTCGATCCTCTTTCGGCTGCTCAGCGATAAGCGCGCCGGTAATTGCGCTTAGCATTGCAAAAGATGAGGCATCCTGCAGCTCTGAGATAGACAACCCATGCCGAATCGCGTTGCGGCTGGATCGTTGTTTGCCAGCGGCGGTATTCGGCCCGCTACTACGCTGGGCATTAGCGCGGTTGGCGGCGATCTGCTTGTCGGTCGCCATTGGAGCTCTATGCCGGTGAACGCCGATCGGTTTCGCAGTTCGGGCGTTTCGCCTCGCGCAGAGCTGCTTCCTTGCGCAGCTGTCGGCGGCCATTTTCTCGTACCGCGATCATACGTTCAAACATTTGCAGCGGCTCCCCGTTCAACTCGGCGGCCTTGGCCTCGAGTTCGGCAAGGCCGATTCCATGCTGGGCAAGCCGCGCTACGACTTCAGCCTTTTCCTTGGGATCAGTGCTGAAATATCCAAGAGCCGCACTCGTAATCGATGTGGTCGCGAGTTTCAGATTGCCGCCGAGCGGTGACGGCCTCATCTGGCTCATGAAATACATCAATGCGTTGAGCATGCCGCCATGGATGAGCGCAACTGAAGATCGCTTGAGACGAAGCTCCTCCCACGCCTTAGTTACCACATCGATGGTCGAGACCCAATCCAGGATGCCTTCCGGCTTCTCCTCGTTGACGACGGCTGCAAAGAACATCCAAAAGTGATCAGGATCTTCGCCTTCCAGCAACGGCGGTTTCTCGATCAGGCCCCTGAGCGCCTCAGGTATCTTGATTCCGTTCTTGTTGATCGTGGATGCATTTTTTTCCATCTATAGAACTCCCGAAAATTATTGACACTTGATCGGGCTAGCTATGCTCCGTCGCTCAACCGCTCGCCAAGTCCTCCGGGTCGGGATCGTCTTCGGCCGGCATAATCACCTGCGCCTTCGCCATCATCCGCTCGAGCGCAGCGAGTTCGTCGTCGTCGAGCTTGCTCAGGTCCATGCAATACCGAGGCGGTGGAGCAGTCCTTTGGATGGCTGCCAATCTGGCATGCACGTATAGAGCTGCATCTTTTGCCACATCAATCCTAAGTTGAAGAGGCATTCCATCGTCATTGAGGAGCGCGAGCATGAGTCCAACCGGCGTGAAAGGCTCGCACAGGCTCGCGAACTCCGGTGGGACTTTTTCTCTTTGATTTTTTTTCACCACTCGTCTCCATGGCTCGAATAGCAAACCGACTGTCGCGCAGCCGCGAGTGCGGCGCAGCCGACGAATACAAATAACAAATGAGAGTGGATGTTCTGGCCTCGCCAGACTTTGCCAGCCGTCGGCCGGTCCGCGACGCAGGCTCGTCGCAGCGGTCGCGTCGCGACCCACTTCAACGATAACGCCGAGCGCTTTAATCGTCAACGGCCAAGAAAGCCGCCGGCTGGGAGACGGCAACAATATCTCAGCACGAAGTCGGCTTAGGCTGGCTGGCTTCAAACGGGTACGGCATCACCGTCCCGGCAGAGCTGTGAGGTCTCGGATCGCGTCGCTTCGCCAGAATGCAGCCAATTCTTTTGAATGTTTCCCGATCATGAGGATTCGCCTGCCTGTAAACTCTGCAATAACGGCCCAAACTTCAAAAGGCGATCTGATCGTCGCAAGCCTCTGGATGAATTCGAAAGCAAATTGCATATTTGCTTGTGTCACTTCCAGTAGCTTCGCTTGATAAGCCTGCATGTTTGCGAGGGGCAGGAAAAACTCAAATCCTTTCCCGGGATTGTTATCCCTCATCTTCCGACCGACGTCATCTTGCAAAGAAGCTTGCAAGATGGCTTCTAGGGCAGCCGCCCGCGCCCGATTGTCGACGATGGGAGTTCTCTGGTTGCAGCTGGTCGCGAATCTCAATCGGCGCTTCAGTCGAGCCCGCGGCAACAGGGCGCAACGGGCTGTCTTTTGGGCTTCTGATAACCGCCTGCTTTTTCCGTTGGGCCCGCGCGGCCACTTTCGGACGGCGGTCGCGCTTTGGCGATGTTGCCGGTTTAGGGGTACTCCGGACGCGCTTTGTTGCCCTTTACCCATACAGTTGAAGAAGTGAGACGTTCCCGCTGAAAGTTGTCTCGGCTCTGGCAAACTCGGGTCTCCCGGCAAATCAGCTTGAGCTCGAAATCACCGAGGCTGCACTGATCGACGATGATGAGGCGGCCCTTCGAATACTTCATGAGCTCCGATCAATCGGCGTTCGGATCTCCTTGGATGATTTTGGAACAGGTTATTCGTCTTTGAGTTATCTGCGCCGTTTTCCGTTCGACAAGATCAAGATAGACAGATCGTTCATCAGTGATCTTGGAAAACCTGATGGCTCATCTGCGATCATCAAGGCTGTCGTTGCGATCGCCTCGGAGCGTAAGATCGCAACGACAGCGGAAGGCGTGGAAACGGATGAGCAGCGAGAAAAACTATGCCAGCTCGGCTGTATTGAGATGCAGGGCTTCTTGTTCAGTCGTCCCAAACCTGCCGCCGACCTCAGGGCATTAATGAGCGAGCACCCGTCGAAGGACGCCTTGCGAAACGCCGGTTAGAACTGAGGCACATCCAAAAAGACCGGTCGGCAGCAGAAGCCCGCCGCCCTACACACAGTCCGACTTGCCTTTGTGAACCGGACCTCGTGCTCGCCAGTACGGCGGTCACAAGCCAGTTTCAGCAAGTCGCGCCGGAAGGCAGAACTGCTATTTTGGTGCACTACATCGCATTCATCACCTGAGATTAAACAGTTCAGGATTGGCTGCGACGTATTCAGCCCAAAGCTCCTGCATCATCCGCTGCACGTCATTGGTGCGAAAGTTATGCATGATGGGCTCGGTAGTTAATTGGCCCAAACGCCAGTTTCCGGAATACGGATCGCCCGGATCAGGAGTGAATGCCGCATCCGTCGGCTTGTGGACAATACCTTGCGGCGAGATAGCGAATTGGTCGCGTCGAACGAGATGGCTTTCCATGGGCGTTTAACCAGGTTCGCCAAACAACGAATGACATTGAGGTAAGTTTCTTCTTCCGGAGAAGCTATTGGAAGGAGCAAAGCTCCGCAGCAATTTCCGCAACCCACCCTTCTTGATATTGGCTACTTGCCTCAAGTGACCCCGGTCGGGCTCGCTTTTGCCTTGGAAATCGGCGCCGCGAACTGCGCTAACTGCGGAACTACACCAGCATCCAAGACTTGTCAGCAAAGTGCTGAACTCGAAGTGGTGGTGACCGTCGAGACCGCCAGAGGGTATCGCGGCGGTCTATCGAATGAGCTTTCCATGTCCTGGCCTAAGCCAATTATTGAAAGAGCGTCTCGTCTACCAAAAGTTTCTGATGAGCCGCTTGCTCGAGAATTGGCTCGATCTGACGAAGTACGACCGTCTCGCAAACTGATGATGTCTGAGAGAAAGGCGGAGCTTCTATTCGAAGCTTAACACGATGCGAATCGCTCAGATTGCACCGCTTATGGAAAGTGTGCCCCCAAAGCTCTACGGAGGCACCGAGCGCGTGGTCGCGTGGCTCGTCGACGAACTCGCGAACATGGGTCACGACGTGACACTGTTCGCAAGCGGAAATTCCGTAACCCCGGCCCGGCTCAAGGCCATATGGCCACGCGCTCTTCGGCTTGGCCGACCGCGGTCGGATCCGATGGCGGTCCAGGCTGCATTGTTGGATGAGGTATGGCGAGCGGCGGCGGAATTCGATGTGATACATGCACATATCGACTGGCTTCACTTACCACTGCTCAGCCGGCTTGGCATACCCTTCCTGACCACGTGTCACGGGCGGATGGACCTTCCGGGATTTGGCGATGTGGTTCGCCGTTTCCCATCGGCCCCCATATCGGACAATCAACGCCTCCCGCTCGGTGAAGCGAACTGGCGAGGCACAGTCTATCACGGCCTGCCGCCGGATCTGTTCCGACCGGAGTTCGGACAAGGCCGATACCTCGCATTTCTTGGGCGTCTCTCGGCGGAGAAAGGTCCAGAAGCTGCGATCCGCATCGCGCACGCGGTAAATATGCCGCTTCAGATAGCCGCAAAGGTGCCGACGGGCGAGCGCGGCTATTTCAAGCAAAAACTCGAGCCGCAGATTGACGGCGAGCAAATCCGGCTTGTCGGCGAAGTCACTGATGAGACAAAGCAACAATTTCTTGCCGGTGCTGCTGCGCTGCTTTTTCCAATTGACTGGCCTGAACCGTTCGGCCTTGTCATGATCGAGGCGATGGCGTGCGGGACGCCCGTCATTGCCTTCGATTCCGGCTCGGTTCCGGAAGTGATGGACGATGGGATAACCGGCTTTGTTGTGTCGAGCGAAACGGAAGCCGTCGAGGCGGTCGAACGTCTAAGTGAACTTGACCGGCGTCGGGTACGCGCGCAATTCGAAAAGCGGTTCAGCGCGCGGCGCATGGCGGAGGATTATCTGCACCATTACATCTCGCTGATAGCTGATGGCGCTGGGCGCCTCTGCGACCGAGCACACAAGGAAAAAGACGGCACGCAGAAGCATCCAATCCAGGAAGCCCATTCTCCCGACTTATGATTGGACAGACGTCATCGCCTATTTGCCTCAGGACGATGAGGATCCGCGGATCATCGGCTTCCCCCAACTTTATCCATAAGATGGATGGGTCGTACGGATTGCGCGATGCCGCTAGGGAATCGATCGATCGGCGCAAAGTCTGTCGGTGGCGCACAAGACCGGCGCTATCGGTCCAAAGGACCTAGAACGGGTAGTCGTCGATACCACGGTGCAGCCGAAGGCGGTTGCGCATCCGACCGACGCGCGGCTGATGCACCGGGCAATCATCAAGCTGGTCGGGCTCGCCAAGCGCAACCATGTGCCGCTGCGCCAGAGCTATCTGCGCCTTGCCAAGCGCGCCGCCATTATGGTCGGCCGCTATACCCCCGCCCACCAGTTCAAACGCGCCCGGCGGCAGCTCAAGTTCCTGCGGACACGGCTTGGCCGGATCATCCGCGACATCCGCCGCAAGATTGATGGCGATACGGTGCTGGAAGCTCGCTTCGGCCCGTTGCTCGGTTTAGCGCAGCAGGTGCGCAGCCAGGATCAGCATCGTTTGCATACGACGAAGACCGTCGGATTGCCGCATGCGCGCGGGCACGGCGAGCTCTATGATGGCGTTGCGTGATGGTCAGGCGGCCTGCTGATCGGCAGGCTTGTCGGCCTGGCGCAGGAGCTTCCATTCCCAGGGCAGCAGTTCGTGCAGACGCGATGTGGGAAGATCGGCGATACGGGCGAGGACGTCGGCGAGCCATGCCTTGGGATCGACGTCGTTGAGACGACAGGTGGTGATCATCGTTAGCATGATGGCAGTACGGTCGGCACCACGCTGGCTGCCGGCGAAGGTCCAGTTGCGCCTTCCCAAGGCGATGCCTCTCAATGCACGCTCGGCGCAATTGTTGGTCAAGCAGATCCTGCCATCGTCGAGGAAGCGGGCGAAGTCGTTCCAGCGCCTGAGCATGTAGTTGATCGGCTTCAGGACCTCGGAGGAGCGCGAGAGGGTTTCGCGCTCGCGCAGCAACCAGGCATGCATGTCTTCGAGAAGCGGCTTGCTCTTTTCCTGGCGCACGGCGCGCCGCTCTTCGGCGCTGCGGCCATTGATGGCGCGCTCGATCTCGAACTGCGTATTTCGCAAAAACCGGACAGCAATTTCTCTAACTAAAGGACAGTAGTTTCGCTAAGTCGCGGACAGCTGGCTTTTGGTTGCCTGGTTGTTGAAGTCAGTTGATATTCGTTTCGCTGTTTTCGACGTCGGTCAAGGGGCGCGAAGCTTTTTTCTTTCGCATGCTGTCGCCTTCAAGGACGATACGGTGGGAGTTGTGGATGATCCGGTCGAGGATCGCGTCCGCGATGGTTGGCTCGCCGATCATGTCGTGCCATTTGGCAACGGGCAGCTGGGCGGTAATCAAGGTCGATTTGCGCCGGTAGCGCTCTTCAAAGATTTCCAGAAGATCGAGGCGCTGCTGGTCATTGGGGGTGTGGGTGCCCCAATCATCGAGGATGAGTAACTGAACACGTGCAAGCTTGTCGATGAGGCGCGGGAAGCGGCCATCGAGACGCGCCATGGCGAGGTCTTCGAACAGGCGCGGCATACGCAAATAGAGCACGGAATGATCGAGCCTTGCTGCCTGGCGGCCGAAGGCACACGCCAGCCAGGTTTTGCCAGTCCCGGTCGAACCAGCGTCACAATGCCGGGTGTCCGGCGTACGAGGTGCGGATCTTCTATCCATTCCATCCACGGGCCGGACAGATGGTGCAGGTCGAGCACCGCAAGCGGTTCGCCGGCGAGGACCATCTGGTGGTGGTTCAGCCGGACGGCACGCTTGCCCTGATCCCGGCCTGGATGAGCGAGGAGGCAGCTTGCTCCATGGTTATCACCGGCTCTCCTTGTTTATCTGTCGAAAGGCTCGTCGAGCTTCGCGCCCGGCTAGATGCGCTTCTAGCCTCGTGTGACGGGGAATCGGCCCCGCACGATGGAGGCAATCATGCGACCACGACCGAGCCAACAGCGAGACCTGTTCGAAGTCGATCAAAAAATGCCGGAGGTTCCGGACACGCAGAAGCCCCTGCTTGTCAGCCTGATCGAGCGCATGCTGGTCGAAGCCCTCGTCGACGACAGTGTCGCAGCACGCGCGGCCAGCGACAAGGCAAGGGAGGTTGCTGATGAGCAAGATCACGCCTGAGCATCTCGCCCGTCAGGCCGTAGTCTACATCCGTCAGTCAACAGCCGATCAGGTCACCAACAATCTGGAAAGCAAACGCCGCCAATATGGACTTGCCGATCGGGCGCGACAACTTGGCTGGAACGATGTCACTATCATCGACGACGATCTTGGCCGTTCCGGTGGCGGTATTGCGCGGCCGGGCTTCGAGAAGTTGCTGGCGGCCATCTGCGACGGACGTGTCGGTGCCGTCGTCTCGATTGAGGCGTCGCGCCTGGCTCGCAACGGCCGTGATTGGCACACATTGCTGGAGTTCTGTGGTCTCGTGGGCACGCTGATTGCTGACGAGGACGGCATCTACGATCCGCGTCATCCCAATGACCGTCTCTTGCTTGGCATGAAGGGCACCATGAGTGAGATGGAGCTGTCGATGTTGCGACAGCGCTCACTGGAAGCCCTAAAACAGAAAGCGCGCCGCGGCGAACTGTTCATGACGGTTGCCATAGGATACGTGCGGGTCGGCAACAACAGCATCGCAAAGGATCCAGATCGGCGCATTGCGCAAGCCATCACGCTCGTGTTCGCAAAGTTTACCGAGACGCAGTCAGTGCGTCAGGTGCACTTGTGGCTCAGGCACGAGCACATCCCAATGCCTGCCGTCACCTACGGTCCGGAAGGACGCGTGATCGAGTGGAAGCTGCCAGTTTACAACACGATCCTGCACATACTGACCAACCCGATCTACGCCGGCGCATATGCATTCGGGCGCACGGGCAGCCGCGTCAGCGTCGAGGCCGGTCGCAAGAAGGTTGTTCGCGGGGTAAAAAAGGAGCGCAAAGACTGGGAAGTATTGATCTCGAATCACCATGAGGGTTATCTAAGCTGGGCGGATTACGAGAGGAATCTCAGCCTGATCGCGGACAATGCTAATGGCAAGAACCCGATGAGTCGCGGTGCATTGCGCCGGGGCGAGGCGCTGCTGGCCGGCCTACTGCGCTGCGGCCATTGCGGGCGCAAGCTGCATGTTGCCTACTCCGGCAAGGATGGCAACACTGGCCGCTATCACTGCCAAGGTGGCTTCATCAATCACGGTGGCGATCGCTGCATCTCATTCGGCGGCATGCGGATCGATCGAGACGTCAGCACCGAGGTTATCGAGCGCCTGCAACCGCTCGGAATCGAGGCTGCACTGGCGGCGCAGACGGTGCGCAGCCGTGCCAGCCAGGACAAACAGCAGCAGGTGCAGCTAGCGCTTGAGCAGGCACGCTACGAGGTCGGCCGTGCGCGACGTCAATATGATGCCGTCGATCCTGACAACCGCCTCGTCGCCGCTGAGTTGGAGAGGCGATGGAACGAGCGGCTAGCCGGCGTCCGCAACCTGGAGATCGAACTGGAGGGGCTAACGGCTTCACCCGCGTCAGAGCTGACGCCGGCCGATCGCGAGCGACTGATGACGCTCGGTGCCGATCTGCAGCTAGCCTGGACCAGGCCAGGCGTGACGCCGGAGATCAGAAAGCGGATCCTGCGAACACTGATTGATGAGATAATCGTCCGCGTCGACGACAACGCGCTCGATCTCGTGATACGCTGGCAAGGCGGCGACCACTCCGCGCTGAAGGTCAGGAAGAACCGCGCCGGTCAACATCGCTGGAGCGCGGCGGGGGAGACTATCGATCTGGTGCGTGTACTGGCGCGACAGATGCCGGACAAGGCGATCGCTTCGGTGCTCAATCGCGCCGGCAAGACCACGGGGCGCGGAAACGGCTGGACACAGTCACGTGTGTGCAGTTTGCGCAGTCACAATGCGATTGCGACCTATCGAGAGGGCGAGCGACGGGACCGCGGCGACGTCACGCTCGATGAGGCCGCTGCGGCGCTGTCCGTCAGCCCGTCGACGGTGCGCCGTCTGATCAACGATGGCCAGCTCGCGGCGGATCAGCTCTGTAAGGGCGCGCCTTGGATTATCAAGGCAGCCGATCTGGAACGTGCCGATGTGAAGCGCGCTGCGACCGCCCGGCGTCTGCGTCGTCCGCCATCTGGCGATCCGCTGCAAAAAGTGCTGGAACTCTAAAGACATGGACAGGTGAGTATTATGAAGCGGGCTCGGTCAAGCCGGTGATGATGAAGTTCTCATGGGCTTTCAGCCAGACGCCTTGCGCAAGCCGCAGGGTATTGCGCCGGTCAAGGCCGCGGCGGGACGCGAAGTCGATGTCTTCGATGCAGGCATCGACGAAGCGCAGCTTGGCTGCGGCTAGCCGATTGGTCAGGCGCCGGTCGGCACGCATGGCGGCTTCGCGATCGAGCATCAAGCCGAGCCACTCGTCGCGGCTGAGTTCGGCGGCATTGTCCTGCTCGGCCAATTGCCGATAGCCGGCCGCCATTCCGGCAAGGCCGAGAGCCTGCATCTGGTCGAGGGTCGGGTGGGTTAGCATCACGATCTTCCTTTCTTTCATTGGTAATAGGTGCCGCCCCGGATGTTGGCGTGGGAGGGCGCGGCCTTGATGGGCTCGGTGGCAGGGCTCGCACGGTCGAGCCCGGACTTGAGGATGGCGCTCACGGAGGAGTAGCTGATCGCATTGATGGCGAGCGCCCTCTCACAGGCCGCTTCCAGCCGATCGCGCTCATAGCGCCGGGCCAGTGCGATGATTCCCATGGCAGACCGATAACCCTGCTCGGGATGCGGGCGCTGACGCATCACCCGCTCGACCAGGGTGGCGGCGTTGACGCCGATCCGCGCGGCCATCTTGATCAAGTGCGCCGGCGTCATATTGGCGTAACGCTGATGGGCTTTGGGCATGTGCTCATTCACGGTGACATGGCCGCTGCGCTGGGAACGGCGCACATGGCTGGCGACACGCGTGTGATCCTGGAAGATCTCGACAGCCCGATAAGTGAGCCGGACGTCCACCCGACGGCCGATCAGCCGATGCGGCACCGAGTAAAAGGTCTTGTCGACTTCGACGTGATAGTCGGGATGGACCTTGGCCGTTTTCCACTCGGCGTATTCGAATGGCTCGCTCGGCAGCGGCGCCAGTGCAGCGCGCTCGATCTCCTCGAACAGCTGCCGGCGGGATTTGCCGATATGGCGCATCGGTCGATTGTTCAGCTCCTCGAGCAGCTCGCCAATCGCGGCATTGAGATCGGCCAGGTTGAAGAACCGCCGATGCCGCAGCCGGGCCAGAATCCAGCGCTCGACAATCAGCACGGCGCCTTCGACCTTGCCCTTGTCGCGTGGCTTGCGGCTGCGGGTCGGCAAAATCGTCGTGTCGTAGTGCTCGGCCATGGCGGCAAAGGTTTGGTTGAGCGTCGGCTCGAACCACAACGCCTTGACGACGGCGGCCTTCAGATTGTCGCAGACGATCGCCTTCGGAACCCCGCCGAAGTACGACAAGGCCCGGGTCTGGCCTTCGATCCAGTCTGGCAGTCGCTGACCGAAGCTCGCCATAGCGAAGGTCAGCGACGAAGCGGCGAGCACCGCGACAAAAATCTGGGCCTGACGGACCTCGCCGGTGTGCGGATCGATCACCTCCACCGTCGGGCCCGCATAGTCGGTCTGCATCATCGCACCCGCGGCGTGACGGTGGCGGTAAGTCGGGTTCGCCCGGCGCCGATAGGCGTCAAACTTCTCGCAGAACCAGGTGTAGCCATAGCCGTCGGGGTGGACCGCCCGGTATTCCTGCCAGAGCAGCGTCAGCGTCACGCCTTTGCACTTGAGCTCCTGCGCCACTCGTGGCCATTCGGGTTCGCTCAAATCCTGCGGAGGCCGTCCCATCCGTCGGAACAGGGCTCGCTGCAGGGCAGCTTCGTTCTCGTAAACCGCCGGTAGCGGCCACGTCACGCCCGCTTCACGCGCCCGCAGCAGGTAAGTGGAAACCGAGGTCTTGCTGATATGAAGCCGTTCCGAGATAGCCCGAACCGAAAGGTTCTGCTCGTACGTCAGCCTCAGGATCGATCGTAGGTCTTTCACAGTGGTTCGATTCACTTGCTTCCGTCTCGGCATTGGCCCTCTCAAACTCAGCTTGAGAGAGAACATTGCCTGAACGGCGCAACCAAAAAACCAGCTCTCGCGACTGTCCGCGACTTAGTGAAATGCCTGTCCCGGACTTACTGAAATCGCTGTCCGGGACTTACCGAAATCGCTGTCCGCGACTTAGCGAAACCCGCACTCGAACAACGCATCGAGGCGTCTGACCGCCTCCAGCGCGATCGGGGAGATGGGTTTGCCCTTCTGGCCTTCCCGGGCGTTTTTCTCGATGTCAGCCAGCTCGAAGAAGCCCCGCCGCGCATGGGCAAAGCAAAACGCCGGCGTAATCGGCAGCACCTTCTTCTGCGGGTCGAACAGCGGCTCGAAGCCGTTGTAGCAATCGGCTTGCAGGATACCGGCGAAGGCGGCCAGATGCTTCTGGGGATGCTCGCCTCGTCGGTCGCTCGAGGCGTAATAGACCGCCGCCGGCGGCGCAGGCCCGGCGAAGGGCCGGTCATCCCGCACATAAGTCCAGATCCGCCCGGTCGTGCACTTGCCCTTCGCCAGGATACGGATGGTGGTGTCATCGCCATGAAGCCGCTCGGCAGCGAGCACTTGGCGTTCGATCAAGTGGAAGAGCGGCATGACGGCGAATGTTCCGTGGCCGACCTGGTCGGCCAGCGTCGACAACGGCAGGTCGATCCCCTCGCATTTAAAGCGCGCACTCTGGCGATTGAGCGGGATATGCATGCCGAACTTGTCGAACAGGATCGTCGCCAGCAATTGTGGGCCGATGAAGCCGCGCGGCGTGGCATGGAACCGCGCCGGCGGCTGGCTGATCTTCTCGCAATCGCGGCAGGTGAACTTCTCGCGCACCGTCTCGATGACCTTGAAGCGACGCGGGATCTCCTCCAGCGTCTTGGTCACATCCTCGCCGATCTTCGCCAACCGCGATCCGCCGCAACATGCGCAGCTCGTCGGAGCCTCGATGACGACGCGCTCGTGTTCGATGTCGTCCGGCCAGGGCTTGCGAACCGGCCGCTTGCGCGTGAACGCGCGCACGCTCTGCGCCTTCGCCGCCGCGGCCTGCGCGGCAAGCTCATCCTCGCTTGCCGTGGTGGCGAGTTCTTCGAGTTCCAATTCTAGCTGCTCGATCAGACGCGCCGTGCGCTCGGAGCGCGGCCCGTACAGTTCGCGTTTGAGCTTCTCGATTCGCAGTTCGAGATGCGCGATCAGCGCCTCGTTGTCCGACAGTTCCGCCCGGGCATTCGCCGCTTCGGCTTGCCAATTGATGGCTTCGGCCTGTATCCGGGTAACCTTCGCTGCGGTCGCATCGCGTTCGACCTCGGCCCTCAGCCGCGCTTCGCGTTCAGCCCGCAACGCCTCACGTTCGATCAACAGCGCCGCCTGGGCGCTGGCAAGATCCGAAGGAAGATCATCCGGCTTCAAACTCATGAAGCCAGTGAATCAGATTTTCCGGTAAATTCAATTGCAGAATGCTATCCAACTCGCGTTGGACGCAAAGTTTCTTGAGGATTTCGCCAGTCGATCCCAGACAGCAGATAAGAAAGCTGCGCAGGGGAGATCGTCACTGCTTCACCAGCAGCCGAAGGCCAGATGAATCTTCCTCTTTCGAGTCTTTTTGTAAACAGGCATGCTCCCTGAGAATCGTGCCAAATGATTTTTATCAGATCTGAACGACGTCCCCTGAAGCAAAACAAATGACCCCCCAGTGGGTCATGCTTCAAGACTTCCTGCACCTGCAAAGCCAAGCTCGGAAAGCCGCGCCGCATATCGGTGTGGCCGGTCGCGATCCAGACCCTGACGCCGCTCGGTATCGGGATCATCGCCGGCTCAGAACATCAAGGACCCGCCCCAACGCGTCAGCATCGACGTTCTCGTCAACGCTGACACGCGTGCTGCCACCGAGTTCGATCTCGATCAGGCCCCGACGCCTCCGGGACGGAATTGCCGCTGGGGCTTCAGTCGATGAGACGCTTTCGGCCGCAGCTGGTGTGAGCTGAACAGGGACAAGTTTCGGTCCCGCCGAAACAACACTCGCCAGGCGAGCCCGCCGCCGCCACGTAAACACCAAACTCGTCGAAATGCCGTGCCGCCGCGCGATCTCCGTCACAACCGCGCCGGGCGCCAGCGTCTCTTCAATGATCCGCATCTTATCGTCGCGAGACCAGCGGCGACGACGCTCAACCCCGCCCAGAACCTCTACTCGCATCTACCGACCTTAAGGCTAGCCTTAAAGCTAGATCCTCGCCGGATACCTGCAACTCAACAAGGCGGCCCTCCCCGGAGGAATACTCAGCATCAGCGCGGTCCAAAGGTCTATGCGTTACATGCTCCGGAGGTCGAGTGCATCGGCAAGGGTAAAGCCCGCGCGCCCTACGAGTTCGGCTGCAAGGTCAGTATCGCCACCCCCGTGACGTCTCCAAGGGGCGGGCAGTTCGTGCTCCACGCCAAGGCCCTGCACGGCAATCCCTTCGATGGGCACACGCTCGGTCCCGTGATCGCCGACATGGAGAAGCTCACCGGCGTGGAGGCTCGCCGTATCCACGTCGACAAAGGGTATCGCGGTCACAATCACCCGCATCGGTTCAGGGTTTGGATCTCGGGTCAGGTCCGCGGGGTCACAGCTTCCATCCGTCGCGAGATGAAGCGTCGCGCGGCTGTCGAGCCCGTCATCGGCCACGTCAAGGCCGAGCACCGCATGGATCGCAATTATCTCAAGGGACGCCTCGGCGACAGGATCAACGCTGCCCTCGCCGCTGCCGGCTATAACTTCGGCCCGCTCCTGCGATGGCTCGCAGAGCTCTTGCGTGCCATCATCCGAGCCTTCATCGAAACCGTCCCGGCCCGAAACATCGCTTGAGCCCGGCGCCGCGCAAGTTCTTCACGAGCGACATTTTAACCTATCACGGCGACAGCAGTCGAAGCGGTCATTATGTGGTTCCGGCGCTGTCCTGGGAAAAAGCCAGATCGCTGCAGCTCGATAGCACGTTTAACGCCCGCGTCGCGGGCTCGGTATATGCCCAGCCGCTCTATTGGCGTGCTCCTGGCACCAGCGCAGGAATGCTGTTCGTGGTCACCGAGGACGATGTCGTCCAGGCTTTCGATGCGGTCACGGGCAAGGAATTGTGGAAGCGCGTGGTCGGCCGCGCCGTGCGAGCTTCCTCATTGCCGTGCGGAAACATCAACCCGCTTGGCATCACCGGCACGCCGGTAATCGATCCCGCAACCGAAACCATCTATTTCGATGCAGCCGTGGAGCGGGGAGACCGTCCCCGTCACGAGCTTTTCGCGCTCTCGACGAAGGATGGCAGCATTCTTCCGGGATGGCCAATTGATGTGGCTGACGCTCTGCAAAGATCGGGACGACATTTCGATTCCAGCGTCCAAAATCAGCGTGCAGCGCTCGCCCTTGGCCATGACACGATTTATGTCGCCTTTGGAGGTCATTTCGGCGATTGCGGAAACTATCATGGTTGGGTGGTTGGCATTTCCACACGTGAGCCGCATCATCTTGTCAGCTTCGAGACGCGGGCGCGCGGGGGTGGCAGTTGGTCGACCGGCGGCCCGAGCGTCGTCGGAAATGACATCTTCTTTGCCACGGGGAATACATTTGGCGCATCGACGTGGAGCGATGGCGAAGCCGTGTTCCGGGTCGGACCCGACCTGCGCCGCAGCGACGACAAGCGCAATTATTTCGCACCTGCGGACTGGAAAACACTCGATGACAGAGATGCCGACCTCGGCGGCAGCAATCCGCTTCCCATCGACACTCCCGGCCATGCCCTGATCCTTGCGCTGGGCAAGGACGGCAAGGCCTATCTTCTTGATCGCAATAATCTCGGCGGCATTGGCGGTCAAATCGCGGCCGAAACAATATCCCGGACGCAGATTATCACCTCACCGGCCCGTTATCCCGTCGGCGACGAGATCTTTGTCGCTCTGCAAGCTCAAGGGGCACACTGTCCGCAACCGGGCCGAGGTCACGATTTGACAGTCCTGAAAATCGCAGCCGGGCCACCGGCGGCAATGACCACTGCCTGGTGCGGCGCTCTTCGCGGTCGCGGCTCCCCCATTGTGACCACCACGGATGGGCATTCCAATCCGATCGTGTGGATGCTCGGCGCCGAAGGTGACGGTCGGCTGCATGCGTTCCGCGGGGATACCGGCGAGCCGATTTTCGCCAGCCAGCCTTTAAACGGTCTTCGGCACTTCCAAACACCGATCGTGGCTGGTGATCGCTTCTATATCGGCGCAGACGACCGCATTTATGCTTTTCATTTCTGAGACGATGCGAACATTGGCATTGCCGTGTTGCATTCAGCTCTCATGGCTAAGCGCAGTAGCAGACCTCACGCTTCCTTAAAATCGGGCGCAAAAGAGCCCTCACTGCGCGGTTCTCCTCAACGCTTCTGCTGCGTCGGCTCTCGAAGGCGCACCCCTGGGCCACCTCCATTCTCATTGATGAACTCGACGCCAGCGTCCTCAAGCGCCCGTCGAATAGAGAGGTCGTTCGCGGCAGTTAGGGTTGTAGGTCCCTCTGCCACTTCGGCGCGTCTAATTGTGTTTGCCGCGACTGCAGATGCGTCGGCCAAGTCCACGGCACTCCATCTTAGCAGCGCGCGGGCTGCCCGAATTTGTTCGCTGGTAAGGCGCGTCGTCTTCATTGACAGGAATTCTGCATATAGTGTAAATTACCCAATATTAGGTAATTTTACTTAAGCCGAGGTTTTTCGCCATGAGGACTGATTCTTCGACCAGAGTGAACCATAACCGCCGCTTTTTTATCGGCGGCTCGGATGCCCGGATCATTATGGGCAACGACGAGGCTGCGCTTCTCCGGCTGTGGCGGGAAAAGCGCGGAGAAATCGAACCCGAGGACCTTTCCGGAGATCTCATAGTCCAGCTCGGTAGCGTGACAGAGCTTCTAAATCGGCGCTGGTACGAGAGGAACACCGGCCTTCTCGTGTCCGACGTTCAGCGGCGGGTCTTTCATGCGGTCCATCGTTGGATGGCCGCGACCCTAGACGGAAAGGTCGCCGAAACCGGGGCCGTGTTCGAGGCCAAGTTCATGCTGCCTTGGAATTTCTCGGAAGAGGCAGCCGCCGAAAAGCATATGGCGCAGCTGCAGCATAATATGTGGGTCACTGCGTCACGGACGGCGGTTTTGTCCATCATCACCGGAGGCGGCAAATGGGTCGAACTGACCATTCCGGCCGATCCGCTCTACCAGCATCTGCTGCTGACCGCCGAGAAGAAGTTCTGGCGCTGCGTCGAGAGCGGCGAGACCCCTCACCTGTTCGGCATCGAACCGCCACGGCCAAGAATTGAAGCGGTTAGAACGGTCGATATGAGTGGATCCAATGCCTGGGCGGAGTTTGCCAATCTGTACCGACTGACCCGCCCCGCCGCGCTCGACCATGACCGCGCCAAGGCCGAGCTCAAAGCCCTGGTGCCGCAAGACGCCAGAGAGGCTTCGGGGCACGGGGTTCGGGCCAAGCGATCGAAATCCGGCGCCATCAGTTTCGACCTGCTTGATCTGGAGGCCGACCTTGCAGTCCAGCAATAGCATCGCAACCCTGGGCGCGGCGCTCGCGAGAGCCCAGACCGAAATCGCCAATCCGGAAAAATCCCTAATCGCAAACATCGTCTCGCCCTTCCCGCGCGAAGGCACGCGGACGTTTCGCTATGCGCCGCTCTCCTCGGGCCTCGATCTGGTTCGCAAGTGCCTCGGTAAGCACGAGATCGCGACCGTCCAGACGACGGCCATTGATCGGGAGAGCGGCCTGATCCGCCTGACCACCACCCTGGTCCACGCCTCCGGCGAATGGGTGTCCTCCGATTGGCCGGTCTGTCCGGTCAGCGAGACGGCCGCGCCACATCGGTTAGGGGCCGCCCTCACCTATGCCCGCCGCTATGCCCTGTTCACGCTGGTCGGGATTGCCGGCGAGGACGACGTGGATGCGCCCGATCTGCCCGGGGCCGCACTATCTGCCGAGGTCCCAAACGGATCGCTCAACTCCTGAACCAGATCGACTGGACCAGCCCGTCACAGCGACCAAGCCTAACGCGCCAGGCGCAGCCCCGCGAAAAGCGGGCCCGAGCAGAAAAGACCAAACCAGCAACTCTTCCGCCGGACGCCTCCGCAAACCTTCAAGGCCAACTGATTGCTGAGTTGTCAGAGCTCAAAGAACCGGAGGCCCTTGCCATTTGGGCGCATCGGGTCCTCCCGCTCAAAAACCGGCTTTCGACATCGGATGCCGAGATGATTGAGGCCGCGTTTGCAGCCAGGCTGAACCAGGTCTCCGATCCGACATCAGCCCCGCGCTCGGAGAGCCACGATGCGAAGGGCCAAGAAAGCCAGCCCCTGATTTCTGGCGTGCTCCCTATCAGCAAGCCGGTGCGTGAGCGCGATCGCAATCATCTCCGGTTTGTGGCGTCCCAGCCCTGCCTTGTCTGCGGAAGGACACCGTCAGACGCCCATCACCTCAAATTTGCCGAGCAGCGGGCAATGGGACGGAAGGTCAGCGACAGGTTCACCGTTCCGATTTGCCGGCTTCACCACCGCGAGCTCCACCGGCGCGGGGATGAACGCCTTTGGTGGGAGAAGCAGGGAATCGATCCGTTGCCCATTGCAGCAAGCCTTTGGGAAAGGACACATGCCGTCGAACGCGGCAGCTGCTGAACTGGCCGGCGATATGAATGGGCTTGCAAAGATCAATGGCAAGCACTTCGCCAACGGAATTGGAGCCGCCGTCCCGCATCAAAATGACGAAACGAACCCAATTCTCCATCCGGGGGCACGATGAGCTCGTTCCGGCAAATTCAGGCCAATCGCCGTAACGCGCAGCTGAGCACGGGCCCGGTGACCGAAGAGGGCAAGAGAAGGTCGCGCCAGAACGCGGTTCGCCATGGCCTGACTGCTGAAACAGTCGTCAGCGCCCTGGAAGATGCCGACGACTATGCGGCATTCGAAATGGCCGTCACGGCTGATTTCGAGGCGCAATCGGCTGTGGAACGAGAACTCGTGCTTCGGCTGGCAAGCATCCTATGGCGCCTGCGCCGTGCATCTGCCATTGAGGCGGGGTTGTTCAATATCCAGGCTCGTGAGCTCCCGAGCCGTCGAAGACCAGTCCATCGAGAGCGTCACAATGTTGTCGGCACCATCTCCAGAAACGCCACGGCTCGATGACGGGCATCAAAAGCTATATGATCACATCCAGATCTTTGATGATAGCTCACCGACTGCAGCCGAGACCATCGGACGCTGTCACACATTCTTTTTTGCAGTTGAGCGATCTACCGACCTCACCCCTTGACCGGCTGAGCCGGTATGAAGCCACGCTTTGGCGGCAGGCTTGCCAAATCCTGTGGACGCTTCAGTGTCTTGATCGGCGCAAACCATGGGAGAGGCGTCGGCCATCGCAAACCCGATTTTAGCGACACATTTCAGGCGGAAACTTCTTGCGCCTAAATTAATTCGACGATCGTCGTCGACGAACAGTCTGCCTGCAAGCGCATCGAGTTCACGCCTGCAACCGTTCGTGAGGCCAGTTATCGCGAGCCTCGCGCAGGGACAAGCCGTTAGGTTGTGCCTCTGGGGTCCGGTGCGTGAGCCGCCGAAACATCGGCGGGAGATAATTTCGGACTACCTCTCTTCTTTCGAGCCACTGCAGATGTCCAGGTCTTTCAGCTCACTCGTTCTAGGTTTGCAGCGAATGGATTTTCCCAGCCGCGGATCGCCAGTCCTGATGCCCGCCTCGAATGGCCGCGGCACCACTCCCAATAGTGAAGTCATTTCCTGCGTCGAAAATTCAGGGCTTTCGCTGAAACGGCGCAAGTATGTCCGGGCTCGGCGCCCTAATTCCGATCCGCCTCAAAACTTCGAGCAGCGTGATGGCGGGCGAAATCGGTACCGTCACGAACGATCGGCTTAAGCCCTTTGTCTGCGCGCAAGCCACCGCCATATCTCGCCAGGTCATCGCCGGCCCGCAAACCGCGAAAGCCGTCGGCTTATCCCAGACCTTCTGGACGGCTCTGAAAATACATTCGACCAAGTCGTCGATGTAGATTGGCCGAACCACTTGCCGCCCGCCGCCCGGAATTGGAATGATCGGGAAACGCTCCAACACCGAAAGCAACCGTTGAACGTTCCTTTCCTGATAGCCGCCGTAAATCATAGTGGAATGCAGCATAACGCCGGGATTGCCGCTCGAAAGAAATAACCGCTCCGCCTCGCGCACCTGATCGGCAGCAGGGTTGGTTACTTTTGAAAATCGCCAGGTCGAGCCCATCAGCACCACCGGAGTGCCGGGAGCGCAGGCCTTCAGGATAGCCTCCGTGTATCTGGCATGCGCGCACGAGACCACCTTTTCGGCGCCTCTCATCGCCTCATCAATGCCTTCCAATGTCGCAAGATCGGCCTTGAATCCGCCGGACTGGCGGCGGGATACCTTTCGAACATCAAACCCCGCGATTTCGAGCTTCCCGTGGAGCCGTTGGCCAATATCGGAAGACGCGCCAAAAAGAACGATCACGGATGTCTTGCCCCTGAGTAGGCGATCGCAAAGACGCCGCTGTTTGGAACGTTAGCGGCCCGGTGCATTACTTCGTTCCTTTTAGGATGTTTTCGAGCTTTACGCAGCACGCCTCTGGCTGAGGGCCCCCCCGCGAGAGGCTGGCAAGCGGCTGGTGGCGATCCGGCGGCTCACCACTTTCGTCACAGAAAGAAGTTCAACCCGGCGGAAATTCTGGGCATACAGAACGAGCATAACCAGCACCAAACGCCAGATGAAGCTCGACATTTCCCTTCATGCAAAAGAGAACTATCGCCCCGACCTCGACGGGTTGCGCGCCTTTGCCGTACTTGCAGTCGTGCTCTATCACGCGTTCCCGAAGGCGGTTCGCGGCGGTTATGTGGGGGTCGACGTCTTTTTCGTGATTTCGGGCTTTCTGATCTCCTCCATCCTTCTGAAGGAAATATCTGAGGAGCGCTTCTCGCTGGGGAGTTTTTACGGTCGGCGCATCCGGCGCATCTTCCCGGCGCTCGCGGCCTGCCTCGCCGCTGTGCTGGCTTATGGTTTCGTTTGCCTGCTTCCGTCCGAACTGATGCAAGTCGGCAAGCATGTGTTCCTCGGCGCCACCTTCCTATCGAACATCGCGATCTGGAGTGAAGCCGGTTACTTCGACCTTGCGGCGACCTTGAAGCCGCTACTGCATCTGTGGTCGTTGGGGATCGAGGAGCAGTTTTACATCTTCTGGCCGGCCTTGCTGTGGATCATCTTCCGAATGAAGGTCCGATTAGGGCGGGTATTGGGGGGGCTGTTCTTGGTCTCCTTCGCCATCAATATCTGGCTATCGGCCACCAGCATCGTCGGTGATTTCTTTCTGCCATTTTCGCGTTTCTGGGAATTGCTGGCCGGGGCGGGATTGGCTTACCGCGGCCAGATCATTCTAACTCCAAGATTGGGAGCCTGGATCTCCTGGGGTGGTGCAGCTTCACTATTGATTTCTGCGGCGCTGTTTACGCCGGAGCTACGCTTTCCGGGTTGGCTCGCGCTGTTGCCGGTGGCTGCCACTGTGGCCATCATTCTGGCGGGTCAAGAGGCCAAAATGAACCGGACGATCTTGTCCACCCGCGCAGTCGTGTTTGTCGGACTGATAAGCTATCCGCTCTATCTCTGGCACTGGCCGCTGATCTCCTACGCCTACATCATTCGCCTTGGCAAGCCGCCGACGCCCCTGATGGCCGCTGTACTTTTGGTGGTCAGTTTTCTTCTCGCTTGGGCAACCTACCGTTTCGTCGAGTATCCGGTCCGCTTTGGTGCGCATCGCCATCGTCGCACGCAAATTGTTGTTGTCTGCATGGTGGCGTTGGGCATTGCGGGGCTGGCGACATGGACCATGGAAGGCTTCCCGGCGCGTTTCCCGAGCCTTCCCGGCCTCGATATGCGCAAAATCAGCGAGGCGAGAAACGATCCGGTTTTCCAGCCAACTGCAGGGATGGATGTCTCGCAATACGACACCACGCTGGTTGCGCATCTGGGCCAAGGTGGCCGCAGGTTGGCACTGGCAGGTGACAGCGTGCTGTTTCAGTTTGGGCCTAGGGTGCAAGAGCTAGCCGACCAAGGACAGCTAGGAACCAATACCTATTTCGTGGTGGGAGGAAGTTGTGCGCCGCTGCCGGGGATGATTCAGCAGGGCGACTTTGCACATTGCGCGAACTTGCCCGGCATTCTGCTTGATTTGGTGCGGCGCGAGAAAATCGAAACTATAGTGATCGGTGCCTCATGGGCCGGATATGAGGGCCTCACGATGCAGATTGAACGGGGCGGCAAGCGCATGCCTCTCACCGAGCAGGAGGGCAAGGATGCTTTCTACGCCAACCTAGAAGATTACGTGCGGCTTTTGCAAAACCAGGGCGCCAAGGTCTATCTGGTATTGGGCGTGCCCGGCGATCTCGTCCGCTTTAATCCCAATCACATGATCGCGCGCGGCCTGACGGGCTTCAAGGCTTCTCCTGACGCCGATAAGGATGTGCCCGTCGCGGAACTGCGCGCCGCCTTTGCGAAAACCGATCCCAAACTACGCAGCATCGCTGAGAATACAGGCGCGTTTTTGCTCGATGCCTTTCCCGACGTCTGCGGTGCCGGCAATGGCTGCTCGCCCTTCTTCGGCGCGGCAGAACCCAAATATGCCGACGGCCTGCATTTGCGTCCGGTCTTTGTACGTGAGCATGTGCACTTTCTCGATCTTTTGCTAAAGTGAAGCAACCGCATGATCGCTATCTCACCTGTTGTGCACCAGGCAAAAGCCCGTTTATTTCAGTTGACGCTGGGCTGCTGCCGCGGCGCCTTGGCTGATCGGGACCTATCCAGTTTCTTTTGCGGGACTGCTCCGGCTTTGGCAGGAGAAACGCAGAGAGGTCGAGCCTGAGGATCTGTCCGGAGACCTCATAGTCCAGCTTGGCGTGTAACTGAGCTTTCGAACGAACCGCCGCTGGTACGAGAAAAAATACCAGCTTTGCCGTGACCCACGTTCATAGGCGAGCCGTCCACCGCTGGATGGCTGCGACCGTGGACGGGAAGGTCGAGGCCACCGGTGCCATTTTCGAGGCCAAATTCATGCTGCCGTGGAATTTCTCGGAAGAGGCAGCGGCCGAAAAACATATGGCGCAGCTGCAGCACAATATGTGGGTCACTGCGTCGCGGACGGCGGTTTTGTCCATCATCACCGGGGGCGGCAAATGGGTGGAATTGACCATACCGGCCGATCCGCTCTACCAGCATCTGCTGCTGACCGCGGAGAAAAAATTCTGGCGATGTGTTGAGAGTGGGGAGGCCCCTCACCTCTTTGGCATCGAACCGCCCCGGCCGCGAATCGAAGCCGTCAGAACTGTCGACATGAGCGGCTCCAATGCCTGGGCCGAGTTCGCCAATCTGTACCGACTGACCCGCCCCGCCGCGCTCGACCATGACCGCGCCAAGGCCGAGCTCAAGGCCCTGGTACCGCAAGACGCCAAAGAGGCTTCGGGGCACGGGGTACAGGCCAAGCGGTCAAAATCCGGCGCCATCAGTTTCGACCTACTTGATCTGGAGGCCGACCTTGCAGTCCAGTAATAGCATCGCAACCCTGGGCGCGGCGCTCGCGAGAGCCCAGACCGAAATTACCAATCCGGAAAAATCCCTTAACCGCAAACATCGTCTCGCCCTTCCCTCGCGAAGGCACGCGGACGTTTCGCTATGCGCCGCTCTCCTCGGGCCTCGACCTGGTTCGCAAGTGCCTGGGTAAGCACGAGATCGCGACCGTGCAGACGACGACCATCGATCAAGAAAATGGCCTGATCCGCCTCACCACCACCCTGCTCCATTCCTCCGGCGAATGGGTGTCCTCCGATTGGCCGGTCTGTCCGGTCAGTGAGACCGCCGCGCCACATCGGTTAGGGGCCGCTCTCACCTATGCCCGCCGCTATGCCCTGTTCACGCTGGTCGGGATTGCTGGCGAGGACGACGTGGATGCGCCCGACCTGCCCACCGCCGCACCCTCTGCTGAGGTCCCAAACGGATCGCTCAACCTTGAACCAGAAACTCGGGACCAGCCCATAATAGCGACCAAGCCAAATGCGCAGGCGCAGCCCCGCGAAAAGCGGGCTCGAGAAAAGTCCCAACCAGCAACTCTTTCGCGGGACGCCTCCGCAAACCTTCAAGGCAAACTGGCTTCTGAGTTGTCAGAGCTCAAAAATCCGGAGGCCCTTGCCATCTGGGCGCATCGGGTTCTTCCGGTCAAAAACCGGCTTTCGACCTCAGATGCCGAGATGATTGAGGCCGCGTTTGCAGCCAGGCTGGACCAGGTGTCCGACCCGACGTCAGCACCCCTCTCGGAGAGCCGCGATGCGAACGGCCAACAAAGCCAGCCGCTGATTTCTGGCGTGCTCCCCATCAACAAGCCGGTGCGTGAGCGCGATCGCAATCATCTCCGGTTTGTGGCGTCCCAACCCTGCCTCGTCTGCGGAAGGACACCATCAGACGCCCATCACCTCAAATTTGCGGAGCAGCGGGCAATGGGACGGAAGGTCAGTGACAGGTTCACCGTTCCGATTTGCCGGCTTCACCACCGGGAGCTTCACCGGCGCGGGGATGAACGCCTTTGGTGGGAGAAGCAGGAAATCAATCCTTTGCCCGTTGCAGCAAGCCTTTGGGACAGGACACATGCCGTCGAGACGGTCGTTGCTGAACCGGCCGGCGATAGGAATGGGTTTGAAAAGATTAATGGCAAGCGCCTCTCCAACGGAATTGGAGTTGCCGCGTCGCATCGAAATGACGAAACGAACCCAATTCTTCATACGAGGGCACGATGAGCTCGTTCCGGCAAATTCAGGCCAATCGCCGCAACGCGCAACTGAGCACCGGTCCGCTGACCGAGGAAGGAAAGAGAAAGTCGCGCCAGAACGCGGTTCGCCATGGGACGTCAGCCATTGAAGCGGGGCTGTTCAATATCCAGGCTCGTGAACTCCTAAGTCGTCGGAGACCAGTCTACCGAGAGCGTCCCAATGTTGTCGGCACCATCCCCAGAAACGCCAGAGCGTGCGAAGATGATGAGCGGCAAAGGCTGAATGAGCACATCCACAATTTAGATGACAACTCAGCAGTCCCTCTTCGCCTGGATGAGCAATCGGACGCAGTCACCCATTGTTTCTTGCAGTTGACTGGTCTACCGACCTCACCCCTTGATCGGCTGAGCCGGTATGAAGCCGCACTTTGGCGGCAGGCTTGTCAGATCATTTGGACACTGCAGTGTCTTGAGCGTCGCAAACCATGGGAAAAGCGCCGGTCATCGCAAGTATTCTAACGGGCCTTTTGAAATTCAGCGCCGGCCTGCAACCCCTTCGCCGCTCGCTAAATAGCCTAGTCAGCTGTTCTTCCGCGTTACTGCGGACCAAAACGGCCTCTGATTGTGAGCGCGCGGTTCGATCGACTCTGGCCTGCTGAAGCATCAGATCGACAATGAAAAAGCCCCCGACGATGATCGGCGGGAGCTTTTATCTTTTGAGTGTTCGGCGCCTGTCCAGGCCTTGTGATACTTGCGAAGCCAACCACGTCTCACATCAAACTCTCAATAAATCAAAATAAGCACGGCTGTAAGGATGGATGTCGGCCGAAGATGGCGTAAGCCATGCCGCCTTGGCGTGCTGGCCATCGATCGTGATATCCGGCCGCTCGCCGAGACGTAACACGTAGGCAAGGACGCAATAGTGGGTGCCGAAACCAGCCTCCCCAAAGCAGTTCGTCGCATAGAGATGCTCGTACATGCCGCCGAACCGGCTTTCGTCCAGGCTCCTTCCAAGTCCCGTCTCGGTCCTGATGATCCGGCCAAAGGCGTCCGCTATTCGTTCGTCCTTTCGAATGCGTCCTCCCGGAACGAACCATGTGCCTTTTGCGGGCTCGTTCTCCCGCCAGCCCATCAGAATTGCCCCTGACGGGTCCGCTATGACCAGGTCAATGGAAACGAGCGGCGTGTTCTTAACGACGTTTCTGAAATCGGAGCTCAACAGGGACATCGACGAAGTCGGCACGGTACCAGGAGTTATGCAACGCGATTGACGTCAGGTCTAGTGGTACTCACGAAACCATTTTGAAAAACGCGCAATGCCGTCCTTGATCGTCGTCGAGGGCGCAAATCCGATATCGCGGGCGAGGTCTTCGATGTCGGCGTAGGTCGCCGGCACATCGCCGGGCTGCATCGGCAGCATTTGCTTGATTGCTGTGCGGCCGAACTCCTTCTCGAGCAGCGCGACCACATGCATCAATTCCTCGGGACGGTTGTTGCCGATGTTGTAGATCTTCCACGGCGCCGCGCTGGTAGATGGATCCGGATTGGCGCCGGACCATGCGGGGTTGCCTTGCGGCGGGCGATCGATCAGGCGCGCGATCGCCTCGACGACATCATCGACGTAGGTGAAATCCCGCCGCATGTTGCCGGCGTTAAACAGGCGGATCGGCTTTCCTTCCAGAATGGCCTTGGCAAAGATAAACATTGCCATGTCCGGCCGCCCCCAGGGACCATACACGGTGAAGAAGCGAAGCCCCGTCGCCGGAATTCGATAAAGATGGCTGTAGGCGTGCGCCATCAGCTCGTTGGCCTTTTTCGAGGCGGCATACAGGCTGATCGGATGATCGACATTGTCCTGCACCGAGAAAGGCAGCCTGGTATTGGCGCCATAGACCGACGATGAGGATGCAAAGAGAAGATGCCCGCAGCGGTGATGGCGGCATCCCTCGAGCACATTGAGAAAACCTTCGATGTTTGCGTCGATGTAGGCGTGCGGGTTTTCCAGCGAATAGCGCACGCCGGCCTGCGCCGCGAGATGAATGACCACGGGAAACCGGTGCTGCGCAAACAGTGCTCTCGTCGCTGCGCGATCAGCGAGGTCCGATTTCACGAAGGCGAAGCCGTCCTGACGCTTCAGGATATCGATGCGCGCCTCTTTCAAAGTTGGATCGTAGTAGTCGTTGACGCTGTCCAGGCCAACGACCCTTCGGCCGGACGCGAGCAGACGACGCGCGACATGGAAGCCGATGAAGCCGGCAGCGCCGGTGACCAGGATCGTTTCGTCGCTCATGATGTCAACGCTCCCGCTCTAGAGCCGCCACAACTCGATGCCCTCGGGCTTCTTGCTGCGGTCCAGTTTCATCTTGATATCGAACACAAGACCGGAGCCGCCAGCCAGTAGCCTCTCGATCAGCCGCCAGCCGCCTTCGACATAACCGGAATGCGCGACCGCCAGGATGACCGCGTCCGCCGGACGCAAGGCATCGAGTCCGGCGATGGTCAGGCCGTATTCGTGCTTGGCATCTGCCGGACTTGCCAACGGATCGTGGACTTGCACCTCGATACCGAAGGATTCCAGTTCGCGGATGATGTCGACAACGCGGGAATTGCGCGTATCCGGGACATCCTCCTTGAAGGTCAGGCCAAGGACGGTGACGATACCTCCCGCTCCCTTTCGACGAAGCAGACCTCGAATGCATTCCTTCGCGACGCGCTGACCCATGCCATCGTTGATACGGCGGCCAGCGAGGATCACTTCGGGGTGATAACCCGCCTTCTCGGCGCGGTGGGTCAGGTAATACGGATCGACCCCGATGCAGTGACCGCCGACGAGGCCGGGCTGAAAGGGGAGGAAATTCCATTTGGTCCGCGCGGCGGCGAGCACGTCGCCGGTGTCGATCCCGAGCGCCCGAAAGATCAGCGACAACTCGTTCATGAAGGCGATATTGAGATCGCGCTGGGTATTTTCGATTACCTTGGCCGCTTCCGCGACCCTGATCGAAGGGGCGCGATGAATGCCGGCCTTCACCACCGCGCCGTAAACGCCAGCGACAATCTCGAGCGTCTGCGGGTTCTGTGCCGAAACCACTTTCGTAATCGTCTCCAGACGGTGCTGCTTGTCGCCGGGATTGATGCGCTCGGGCGAATAACCGACGTTGAAGTCAACACCGGCCTTGAGTCCCGAACCTTGCTCCAGGATCGGTGCGCATTCCTCCTCGACCGCGCCGGGATAGACGGTCGATTCATAGACGACGATATCGCCTTTCTTGAGCACGGCGCCGACAAGGCGCGACGCCTCGAACATCGCGCGAAGATCAGGCCGCCGCGCCTCGTCGATCGGGGTCGGCACCGTCACGATGAAGAAATCGGAAGATCGCAGAGCGTCCGCGTCATTGGTGAATTTCAACGAGGGATGCCTCAGAACGGTTTCCTCCACTTCGCGCGTGCGATCACGCCCACCTTCAAGCTCGCGGACCCGCAAGGCATCGATATCGAAGCCCGTGACCGCAAAACCTTCGCGTGCGAAGGCAACGGCTACAGGCAAGCCCACATAGCCCAATCCAATGACTGCGATTTTTCGCTCGCGTGATATCAAGGGAAATTCCTGATTTTCTGCTTGTTTAACGGACGCGCGGCAGATCGCAAGGGTGAACGGCTGACATTATTAACCTGACGCCCCGGCCCGCCAATCGATTGGTGGGCATGCGGGTTAATTCGCGCACCAATTATCATGCCAGGCCTGGGCCATCAGCACGTTCCAAAGCCAGGAACCGTGATTGCGCTGGCCGCTCATGTGCTCGGCCATCCGCGTCGTTACGACGCCAACGCTAAACAGGTTCTGGGCTTTCAACCTCGCCGGCGACAAGAGATCGCCGGCCCACGAGCTGAGCGGGCCGCGCAGCCAATCGTCGATCGGGATGCCGAATCCGGTTTTCGGCCTATCGACCAGATCTTGCGGAACGTGCCGATAGAGCACCTGCCGGACCAGCCATTTGCCGCGGCCGTCGCGGACCTTCATGCCGGGTGGAATTCGGGCGGCGAACGCCACGACGTCCTTATCCAGAAAGGGCACCCGCGTTTCGAGCGCGACCGCCATCGCCGCCCGATCGACCTTCTGCAAGATATCGTCGGTCAGATAGCTTAAGGCATCCGCAAGCGTCATGCGATCGAGTGGATCGAGTTCAACCCTCATCTTGCCCATTTCGGCAAACGACCAGCTTCTTCCCTCCTCGCCACCCATGATGGTCCGCGCCGGATCGCTGTCGATCGAGCAGAGCTCCCGGTACATGTCGTCGAGCCGAGACCGAGCCGATGACGCGCGCCAGCTTTGCCAGTCGATCGCCCGCTCGCCGCACCTTCAGCCGCGCCGGCAATAGCGGCTCGGCCAACCGCGCGATCGTGCCGGCGGGCTCCGGCGACACCGCGCGCAGCAGCATTCCCACAATCTGCCGCAGCGCCGCCGGCATTGCGCCAAACCGCGCGTTCAGGCCGTTGCCCCAGACGTGGCGGTTATAGCCGCCGAACAGTTCGTCTCCGGCATCGCCTGACAGCGCGACCGTCACATGCTGCCGTGCAAGCGCTGACACCAGATGCGTCGGGATCTGTGATGAATCGGCAAAGGGCTCGTCATACATCGTCGGCAGCTTCGGAATGACGTTCCGCGCCGTTTCCGGATCGACATAGAGTTCGGTATGCGACGTGCCGAGATGAGCGGCGACCTTGCGGGCCTCAGTCGCTTCATCGAAAGCGTCCTCGCGAAAGCCGATGGTGAAGGTGCGAACCGGCTGGCTGGCTTGCGCCTGCATCAGCGCGACGATGGTGGACGAATCAATTCCGCCGGACAGAAATGCACCGAGCGGCACATCGGACAGGCATTGACGCTTGATCGCGATCGACAGCAGCCGGTGCAATTCGGCGATAGCCTCCCCTTCATCCGTGATGCGCCTGGCTTGCGCTGCAACGACCACCTCGCGCAAGGACCAATAGGGCTTTGGCGATGGCATCTGGCCCGCGCTCATGCCGGCGCCGAACGAAACGTGAGACGCCGACGGAAGCTTTCGAATAGCGGTCCAGATGGTCGAAGGCGCGGGCACGTAAGAATAGCGCATGAACGACGTCAGCGCGCCGCGATCCAGCGACGGCGACCACTCCGGGTGAGTTGCCAGCGCCTTCAATTCGGACCCAAAGATGAGATCTCTGCCGCTCCAGCCGTAAAACAGCGGCTTCTCGCCAAAGCGGTCGCGCGCGAGCGTCATCGTCCGCTCCCGCGCGTCCCACAGCGCTAACGCGAACATGCCGGAAAAGCGTTGCAGCGCCGCTTCCAGACCCCAATGTCTGACGGCGCAAAGCAAGGTCTCGGTGTCGGAATGGCCGCGCCAATTCGGCGCAGCGCCAGATGCTTCCAGTTCGCTTCTGATATCGAGATGATTATAGATTTCGCCGTTGAACGTCACCGTGAAACGGCCGCAGTCGCTGTGCATGGGCTGGCTGCCCGCCTGCGACAGATCAAGCACCGAAAGCCGGCGATGGCCGAAAGCGACACCGGCGGCAGCGTTGGCCCAGTAGCCAACAGCGTCCGGTCCGCGATAGGCCAGCGCATCGGTCATATGTCCGGCGATGACGGACAGCTCGCGCTCTTCGCCCCCGCCCGGCCGGAACAGGCCTGCGATGCCGCACATCAGCCCGCGTTCCTTGCAAGGCCGGGCGAAGGTGACGCGAGGTCTTCCCTTAACTGCCGCCAGCGTTGCTCAACGGCCGGAGAAACCGGCTTGAGGCGTCTTGACTGCATGTGGCGGTTGAGCCCCAAAGCGAGGGTCGCAATATCTAGCGCGCCCTTTGCCGCATTGTTGGCGATCCCCGCCAATGCCGGTAGGACCTCACCCGTGGCTAATCCGTTGCGCCAGGCCGCCCCGATAAACGTCGCACGCCCCGGCAGAAGCTTCTTCAGCGCCAGCCGGTCCTGGCGATAGGCCAGAAGAATCCAGTCGAGCCCGCCGAGCCTGGTGTGGCGAAAGCTGCGCAGCAGCAGGTCCTGATCTTCCGCATATCCGAGTTCGGCATTGTATGGATTTTTGCGAAACCAGCTCGCTCGTCCACACCAAGTTGGATGCGGAAACGGAAAGCCGACGAACGGCCGCGCGGCGATTTCCTGATGATCGAGGCCGACCGGCATCTCGCCTACGAGTTCGCCGCTGCTCCTGAAGACGACGGCGCCGCAGCCAAGAAGGTCGAGCTGCGGATCCTCGCGCAAGCGGGCAACCTGCTGCGCCAGACGTTCCGGAAAGCAGATGTCGTCGGCATCCATCCGCGCGATGAACTCGCCCCTCGCAAGCGCGACCGCCTGATTGAGACGGACCGCGAGAAACGAGGTGCGGGCCTCGCGGACAAGCCGAATGCGCGGATCGTCGAACCCTGCCACGATAGCGCCGCTGTCGTCGGATGAGCCATTGTCAATGACGATCAACTCCCAATCGCGCAAGCTCTGCATCAAGACCGAGCGCACCGCCGCGCCGACCGTCGATGCGCTGTTTCGCATCGACATGATGACTGAAGCGACGGGAGACAGATCGCTTTTGACCTCAGTGTTCTTCAACAGACGGGGCTCGCGTCAAGGCTCTAGGCAATATCACTTTCTCCTGAACTATAGCTGATTGGGTCGAAACAGCCTCGATTAAACAACCTGCAGACCCCCCTTCAGCGCGTTTTTCCAAGATTCGTTTTGCGAGCCTCCGTCCCAGTCGATTGAACGGCTCTTCGATCATAAAATAGGTGACAGACGAGATCGCTACTGTGATTGCCGTGAGCGCGGCGAAGGCCTCCGCGTAACTCGCATGCGGAATCGCGAACGTCGAGATTACCCAGAGGTGGACAAGGTATGCAGAAAAGCTCACCTTGCCTATCCAACCTATGACCGGATTGACGAGGAACCAAGGCTGCCAATGCGCGAGCCCGAGGACGAATATCGCGAATATGAAGCCGTATTGAGTCGATAACCCGCCCCGACCGATATACGGCAGCGTCGGAAAAAATGCGACAAGCACCATGGCAAGCACTGAAATCAGCACGATAGCCGCAGGCCAGCGCACAGCGCGACCTTCTGCCATCCACTTGAAGGCGAGCATACCAAAGAGGAAGCAGGGCAGCTGCTGCACGAACCACAGATACAGGAACGTGCCCCATGCCGCTCGCCACGCTGGGTCGGCGATGTGCATAGCGTAAGCGTACGCGTTACGTTGAATAGCGAAGCACACCCACATCGCCACTATGACGGCCAGAGCTGCGGCTACAAAGCGGAGCCGATCCAAACCGAGCATCAGCAACGGAAAGAGGGCGTAGAACACCATCTCATCGGCGATGGACCACGAACCGGGGACAACACTTGTGATTGTATCCGGCATAAAGCCATGCGTAAATGTTGCAGCCATGGCGATATGACGCCAACCAATACCGTCAGGTGCATATATGCTTGGTTCGAAACCGCGCCCTAAGAGGAACAGTGGTATGGAAAGGTAGTACATTGGAGCGATGCGAAAAATCGTCTTATATAGAAAGGTAGAGGTCCGTCGTTGCGCGCCTGCCAAGACATGCAGAGCGTCATCGCACTCGCGACAAAAAAAAGCTGAACTCCGCGGGCGCCTTGATCAGCTAGCGTACGAACAGCATCGGGAAGGTCGTTGAAATATTGCGACGAGTGAACAGCGATAACCAAGAGTATCGCATATCCGCGAACGGCGTCGATATACGCATAGCGCGTTGGCGTCATTTTATGTCTCTCAAGATACCCTCCAGCGTGCTGGATGAGCCTTCACGTTCATACGGCCAGCAATGTCATTCCGGGCAGACCAAGACCAGACTCAATAACGCGAAAGCGCGACGGAAATTTCTTGACGATCTCGTCGATCGCGCGAGCCGGACCGACATTGTAGTTCGATTCAGAGGACTGAAAGAAGGTGTCGTGGGCCAGCATGCTCGCATCCGGAACTGTTACGCAAATCTCGTTTAGCTCGTTGAGGACCGTTTCATAAGCGTGATCGCCATCCACGAAGAACAGCGGCCTCTTTGGGCGACCGAGTCTCTGCCATTGATCCAGCGCAACCTTCACGCCGTTGCCTCGGTGCAGGTGAACTTTCTCGAGACCGCGAACAAGGCGACCGTGTTCCTGGCCAGGATGCTCGACATGTGTGGCCTCCGCCGGCAAGTCAATGGAATGAATTTCATAGCCAAGCCTGAAGGCCTGGTCGCACTCGTAGAAAATTCGGGCGGATACGCCGATATGTGTTCCCCAGTCGAACACGACTGAGGGGTTGAGTCGGCATGCTGCCGCCGTCATGAGCAAAAGCTCGTTCAGCGGATAGGGATGCGTGCCCACCACCGGCACGATCTTCTCCAGCACAAAGCGCGACAGGATCCAGAGATCGACCTCGAGCTCGGAGGCGGTCGGATTGCGGACAGGATCGGGCCATAGACCCGCAACCGTCTGCGCCTTACCACGGAGCTTGCGGATGATCGAACGAGCTGCTGATAGCGGCACAATGATACTCCCGTTGCAATTTTACGGCGCTCTTGCTGAGCACGATTAGGCCAAGATCCAGCCAGGCGGGTAAAGGTCGGCCGTATTGAGCTTCTTCAATTCTGTCGGCGCAAACCAGGTGCGTGGTGCGACGACGAGCTTGTCAGGCGAGCGGTTGAGCCACGCGCCCCACCAGCTGAAGGAGCTGTTGGCCGTCACATGGTGCTGGCAGCGCGCCATTAGTGCCATGTCTTCCCAAGGCCGCTCCGGATCGCCGCAGACATGCGTGAGACGTGACTTCGGCACGAAATTCAGTACCTGCCCTGCCGCAGTCGGATCGTCGGAAAAGATGAAGAAGTCGGCCCCGTTACCGAGCGCGGCACCGATGCGACTTACTGCCTCGCGGTAATAAGGCTCGCCTAGAACGCCATGGAATTCCGTGGTACCGGGGTTGAGGTAATCGCCCCGGCGGACATGCACGGACACGGGCAACCGGCTATGCTCGATCCGGGCCAGCATCTCGGCGGCCGCGGCGCCAAACGGCTCGCGGGGTAAAAACCACTCTCGCAGAATTTCAGCGATTGAGTTGAAATAACGCTCGCTCTGGAAATAGCCGAAGAACGAGGTCCGTCGGACCCGAGCGCCTCGAACGCCGGGTCGTAATGGAAATGCGGCTCGCGATAGTGGTCGAGCGGACGGGGCGAGCTTTGGGCAGACCCGCTCGAGCGAGCACGCGATCGATGCGCTGCTTCCATAACGAGCGAACAAAATGATTGGCTCGGTTGCTGGCACAGCCCTCGGCCGCACGTGCAAGATCGGCCTCCGGCACCGGCAGGCGATCCAGCAGGAACGACCGCCGCGCGTAGTCGCGGAAGCCACTGAGATCGAGCGCAAGAGCGAACGCCGTGGCGCTCGGCCAGCGCCTTCCCGGCGGCGTACTGGAACATCTGGTTCCCCAATCCGCCGATCAACGATACCGTGATCACGCCGGACTATTCCTGAAGTATGCGACTGGGCGAAGCGCCGCAACCGCGGCGCGAACGCCGTCGTCCAGCCCGATCGAGGGCTGCCAGCCGAGCTCGGACGCGAAGCAGATCGGGCGAGCCGACCAGCCACGGCTCGTCGTCCTTGCGCATGGCGATCGCGCCGAAGCCGAGCAGAGAGACGTCAGCATTCATTGCCCGCGCTACACTTTCGGCAAACTCGCGCACTGAATGCGCGCGGCCGGTCGCGATGTTCCAGGTCGCGGTGCCGCCCTTCTCGCGGCAATGTGCATCGGCGCGCAATATCGCCTCAATGACGTCGTCGATATAGACGAAGTCAAGTACCTGCGTCCCAGACGAGATGGCCACGCGCTCGCGTCTGGCGAGGCCGCTGACGAGCGCCGGCAGAAGCCGATGCGGCGCCTCGCCGGCACCATAGACCTTGAAGAGGCGCAAGCAGACGAAACCCGATGCCGCAGCTCCTGCGCGATCGCGCTCGCCATCAAACCGCCGGCCGCCTTTGACGAGCCATAGAGCTTGCCCTGCTCCAGAGGCGAATCCTCAAAAAGCGGCTCCTGGGCAGACGGACTGCGATACTCCGAGAAGGTGCCCGCCATCACCATACGCGCGCGCCATCCGGCGCATAGCCGCACCAGCGCAGCCGGCAACTCCACATTGATCCGCAACATTTCGTCGATGTCACGGCTAGTCTGGTCTGACGCCGTAGGCCGCGAGATGGAAGACGGATTCAAACGGCGTATCCAGCAGACGCCGCAAATTACCTTCGCTGAAATCGTCGCACGCAATGACCCGAACGCGGTCGCGCCATTCTGCCGGCAGCACGCTTGACGATCTTGCCAGCACCGTGACCTGGCTGCCCTCAGACAAGAGGCGGGCAACGAGATGAGCGCCGATGAAACCGGAAGCTCCAGTGACGAGCGCACTAGCGGCTGACATGATTCCTCACGGCTTCGCGGTATTGTTCGATCTGCTCGCGCGGTGATTTGCGAAGCTTTTTCCGGACTAGCGGCATAGTCGCGATACCAACCTGCCGTCAGTTCGACGGTGTCTGGCAAACGATAAAGGCGGTATCCAGCCGAGCAACGCGCGGGCCTTCGTGCTGTCGAGATGCAGGAAGCGCGTCTCCGGAAAACTGCCCGGCGCATAGCAGATTTCCGGCCGTGTCCAGACCGTGGAGAGCTGTTCGACCAGATCGCCGACGGTACGGGCGGCCTCATCGCCGGGACCGAAATTCCAATTGTCGGCGGCGATGCGATCTCCGCTCAACAGGCGGGCAGCCAGCACCAGATAGCCATGGACCAACGCCATGACATGCTGCCAAGGACGCACGGCGCCTGGATTGCGCAGCGAAATCGGCTGGCGCGCTGCGACCGCACGAACGAAGTCCGGGACGATACGGTCAGCCGACCAGTCGCCGCCGCCGATGATATTGCCGCCGCGCGCATTCGCGATCAGCACGCCATTGCCGCGCTCGGCGAGCGTCGCGCGATAGGAGGCAGCGACCAGCTCGGCGCAGGCTTTCGAGGCGCTGTAGGGATCCTTGCCGCCGAGCGGATCCTGCTCGCGATAACCCCAAACCCAGTCCTGGTCGCGATAGACCTTGTCCGTGGTGATGCAGACGACCGCCTTGACGTCGGGCGTGAGCCGCGCCGCCTCAAGAACGTGCGCCGTGCCCAGCGCATTGGTGGCGAAGGTCTCGATCGGATCCGCAAAAGATTTCGAGACCAAGCGGCTGCGCCGCAAGATGAATGATGACCGACGGCCGATGCCGCTCGATCGCGGACCGAACGGTCGCAAAATCCCTGATATCGCCGATGGTCGATGCGATGCCGTCGGCGATGTTGGCCGCAACGAACAGACTGGGCTCAGTCGCGGGCGCAAGCGCCAAGCCCGCGACATCGCAGCCGATCCGCTTGAGCCAGCTCACGAGCCAGCCGCCGGTGAAGCCGGTATGGCCGGTTACGAAGATACGCTGTCCCCGCAAAACGAGCTCGAAATCGAGCAGAGAAATTCAGAGCTCATAGCGCTCATTTACGACCTTGCAGAATGGACAACGATCACCTTAAAGATGGCACGAGCTGACGAGAAACTTGCGAACGGAGCCGGCGCAAAGATTCCCCCGAGCCCGGATCCGAACTACCCCTTTAACAAGAATGGCACATGCTATGAAAGCCTTCTCAGGCGACGGTTTGACAGACACGGGGTCCCTGTTCTTTGATCCCGATTTGAGCCGTCTGACGACAGGCCGGACGACCTCGCTTTTCGCCGAAGACATCAAGAGCGCATGATGCGGACCTCAGATCGGCCTTCACCGGCCGGCGCATTCTGGTGACCGGCGGCGCCGGAAGCATCGGCAGCGCCACGCTTGAGCTGCTTTTCCCTTACGCCCCTGCCGCCGTTCACGTCATCGACCTTGCCGAAAACGGGCTTGTCGAATTGGTCCGCGACTTCCGTTCCCGGCCGAAGCCGCTGGTCAGCGGCGAATTCCGGCTGCTGCCGATCGACTATGGCAGCGCTGCCACCGAGCGATTGCTGCAGTCGGAGCCGACGTACGATCTCGTTCTCCATTTTGCCGCGCACAAGCACGTTCGTTCCGAAAAGGACGTTCCATCGGTCATTCAGATGCTCGACACGAACGTGATCAAGATGTATCGCTTCACCAAATGGCTGCAGAAGTATGGCCACGGCAAGCGCTATTTTGCGGTATCCACCGACAAGGCGGCGAATCCGACAAGTCTGATGGGCGCGAGCAAGCGTCTTATGGAGCATGTGCTGTTTTCGATCGGCAGCAATGGCTCCTCGGTGACCTCGACACGTTTTGCCAACGTCGCGTTTTCCAACGGAAGCCTGCTGCAGGGTTTTCTGTATCGCCTGGCGCGCCGACAACCGTTGGCCGTGCCGCGCGAGGTGCGCCGATATTTTGTGAGCCCGAGAGAAGCGGCAGAGATATGTCTGTTGACCGCGGGCGCCGCCGCGCCTGGACACATCACCTTTCCCCGCCTCGATCCAAACGAGCATCTGCGGCCGCTGGTCGACATTGCTGTGTCGTTGCTGCGAGAAATCGGTCTGCAGCCTTCGTTCTACGAGCATGAGGCGGAAGCCTGCGCCGCAACGGACGCCGAGCTCAAGCGCGGCTCCTATCCTGTTCTGTTGACGCCGCTCGATACCAGCGGTGAAAAGCCGTATGAAGAGTTTGTGGCGACCGACGAAGCACCGACGCCGACCCAATTCGCGGCGCTGAGCGCCATACGATACGTGCCGGCCCCGGTCCCCCTCGAACCGGCGTTGGCGTTCCTTGACGAGATCGCGACGAGCGCCAGCATGAAATTGGACAAATCGGATATCGCGCGCCACGTCGCTTCTGTCGTTCCCGGCTTCAAACACGTGGAGACCGGCCGCAGCCTAGACGACCGCACCTGAGCCGCCATGACGCTCTCGCGCGGGCAACCACGTCACGCAGCCCTTCGCTGCAGAGTGATCGAAGGCGACCAGCCGGTCGCATCGCGGATCGCAGCAATATCGGCGATCACATCCGGTATCTCGTTGACGCGCCGGTTGCCACGGCTGACGAAAGGCTTACGGACATTGGCGGCCCTGCACACCATTTCCGCCACTTCCGCAACCGAATAGGACTCTCCCGAGCCGATGTTGAACGTGCGCTCCGGGTTTGGGATTCCTGCGCAGGCTTTCGATCGCGCCGATGACGTCGTCGAGATGGATATAGTCTCGCTTTGGCGTATCGTCCTCCACCACGATGGCGGCAACGGTCGGATCGATTGCCTGCTCCACGATGCGCGGAATCAGAAAATTCGCTGATTGTCCCGGTCCGTAGATATTGAACGGACGTACGATCATCACGGGCGTCTGCAGGCATTCGAAAAAGAAACGGCAGGCTTCTTCGGCAGCGTACTTAGAAAACGCATATGGATTGTTCGGCTTCAGCGGCGCGGTTTCCGATATCGGCAAGCTTTCCGGAATGCCGTAGCAATAGCCGCTCACATAGATCAGCTTTGCCTGTGACCGGCGGCAGTATTCAAGTACGTTGACCGTCCCAAGCACATTGACGCGGTAAAAATCGGCCGGCTCGCTCCACGAGGCAGGTACATAGGTTCGACCCGCGAGGTGAATGACCCAATCAACCGAACGATCAGGAAAAGCGCCCGCCGACACGTCCAAGGCATCTCGTTCCGGCGCATAGACTTCAGCGCCGCCGGCTCTTAAGGACTGCACGAGCCTGCGGCCGACGAAGCCGCTGCCACCCGTCACAAGCACACGCTCGCTCACAAGAAGCGCTTCCGGTCCTTTTCGAACTCGATCGTGGCTCGCTCGTAATCATCCGGTCGGCCGATATCGAGCCAATAGCCGTCATGTCTTTTGACGTCGACCGACTCGCCAGTCTCGATGAGCTTGAGCATCAATTGATCGAACCCAAAAGGGCCAGTGCGCGGAATATAGTCGAGCACGCGCCGATTGACCGCATAGATACCCATGCTGACAAGTTGCGGGAGTTTCGGCTTTTCCCGAAAGCTCACGAGACGTTCGCCTTCGACCCCGAGAACGCCGTAGTCCAGAACCTGGTCGCGATTGGTGGCGCCGATCGTGAAGATCGCACCGGAAGCAACGTGTTCCGCAAGAAACCGCGAAAGATCTAGGTCGCTCAGCACGTCTGCGTTGATAACCAGAAAGTTGTCAGGGAGGCCACCGATCAGTCGAAGCGGGGCGATTGTTCCCAAAGGCTCGTTTTCCAGCGAATATCGAAGCTCGAGTCCCCAGCGCTCCCCGCCGCCAAAATAGGCCTGGATGAGCTCTCCCATGTGATTTATCGCCAGGGTCGCCGATTGGTAACCCGCGTTTGCCAGCTTGCGGATCACGATCTCCACAATCGGCGTATCGACCAGCGGGACCAACGGCTTCGGAAGCGTCAAAGTATAGGGCCGAAGGCGCGTGCCCCGGCCGCCGGCCAGGATAACTGCGTGTTTCATGCTACACTAGAGATTGCTGCGTCCATTCGGCAGAGTCTCCCTGATCTCCGTGATTCCGACATCCGGGTTCCTGCCGGCGAGAATGTCTTCATAGTATCCGGCTACAATCTTCCAAGTGAAGTAGTTGCGCCATCTCTCGCGTGCCGTTGCACCGAGGCGGCTCAAGCCTTTCGCGATCTTTCATGCAGCATCGCCATTTCGCGTGCCAAAGTTCCGGGATCAACGCGCGTATAGCCGCGGTCATCTTTGGCGGCCTCGCACAGAATCCCGCCGCCGGTCCAGCGAACGATCTCGTCGGCGTTGCCAACGGGAACCGTCAGAAACGGCGTTCCCGCCGCAGCCGCCTCGAACAAGACCAGTGGCGAATATTCGATTCGCGAGGCAAAGACGAACAGGTCGGCCGCGAAATAAGCCTGAATAAGATCCTGCCTCTCAAGATCAGTCAGGATCACGCGCTTGGATGGCTGTGCAGAGGCTTTCGCAGCCATGCTCTCGATGCTCTCGAGCGGTGGCGCCGTCTTCGCCGGTTCGGTAGCCCGTCAGCCTGCGGCGCGCCAGTTGTTTGATGCCGTCCCATCCCTCGACCCGGGCGATATCAAAAATTCGATGCGCCGCGGCGTCTGCAAAGCGAACGGCAGCTCCGAAGCGGGAGTTGACCACCTTTCCGCGCACAAATTGGGCAACGGCTGCCAGAAAACGCTCTGAGCCAGAACCGTTCCGGCCAGCCGGCGATCGAAAGCAATACCGCGGATTGCCCGCCGGTATCCAGACGCGAAAACGCATCTACCACTTCGCGATGTCCTTTTGCCTCGATTGGATTGCCGACCGTCAGGAACAAAAACGCATCGTCCGGTATTGCCAGCTTCTGTCGGAATCCATCATCTGCTTCCTGCTCGAATTCGGCTTCGCTGATACCATTGGGAAGCACCGTGAAATTGCTGAGCCCGATGCTCCTGACGAAATCAATATCGCGGTATTTCTCGGCGTTGAACACCAGATGATCGAACTTTCTGAGGACGTCCGGAAGCTCTCTGAAATATTGCGCGAAATCCGGCTCGATAAAGACCTGAAAAGCCGCATGGGATAAATACCTTGCGCGCCTTGATATCATCCAGAACCGGCCACAGCGCATCGAAAGCTCCATTGCTGCGCGGCCATGATGAGGATCGCGTCCGCCTCGAATGTCCTGACGAATTCGCGATACTCGTCTATTTGCCCGTTGAGGCCATAAACCAGCTTCCCGCCCGCTTTGAATTCGCGAATGTTCACGCCGTTGACGACCTTCGATTTCCGGCGAGGATGCCGGCTGGTCGCCACCGTGACGTCATGGCCCCGCGACCGCCATGCGCTCCGCAATCTGTCGCATGACTTCCTGGACGCCACCCCGATGCGGGGGATAGGATTCACAACATAACAGCAGGCGCAATCGACATCCTTTGCTAGCCCAATAGCGCGGCCCCTCTTGGTTAGAAGCGGAACCGCAGCAATGCTCTCTTCACATGACGAGCAACATCACGCACGCGGCGCAATCCATGCCTGTGAATCACGAATTGATGCCGCAAATTTCGAGTCCTGAATGCCACAGGATCGTCTTCCCCGTCAAAGTTCCGATCGCCGAAGACGGTTTTTCCGGCTCGGGCGACGACAGCGCACATGGCTTCAATGTCGGCGTCTTGTGACATCTTTTCCGGCGCGCCGTGCACAAGGCTGGCAATATCCCTATGAACGTTCTGCGGTCTCGGCGTACCAACTGATACGCGGCAGCAAGATTTTCCGCCGAAATCGAGATTAACTCTCTCTTTAAAGGGATCGACGCCTTCCCGAGACATGCTAGTGGCTACCTCGCGATAGACCGTCAGGCGTTCCGGCAAATTGGCGACACGGAACCGCCGCGCAATTCGCGACCACAATTCGTAGTCTTCGGGTGGTTGGCGTGTACGGTCGGTCGCGTACACTCCAACCTCGTCGAGTGCTGTTTTACGCATCATCACCGACGAATGGACGAAGTAATTGTTAAACAAGAGGGCAAAGCGGAGTTCGGCATCCTCTGCCGGATGATCGTGGAAACGTCCGCTCGGCTTGTCGCCAACCCATATCTCCGCCCACGTCCCGACCAAGGCGTAATCGGGGTGCGTGTCGAGAAACTCCACCTGCTTGGCTAAACGGCTCGGATCGGCAAGGTCGTCATGGTCTTGTCTTGCAATATAACGCCCCCGCGCCAAGGAAATGCCACGATTGAGCGCAGCCGCCAGGCCCACATCGACCTGATGGAAGACGCGAACTCGTGGATCAGAGATACTATCGAGATAAAAGCGCGTTCCATCGGTCGAGCCGTTGTTGATCGTGATTAGCTCGAAATTCGTAAGGGTCTGCGCAAGAATACTTTCGATTGCTTTCGGCAGATCGGCGCCGCCGTTGCGAACCGAGAGGACGACGCTGACGTCGGGTTTCGGCTTCATTTCCGAAAAAGCATTGTCGTGACTATAATTGGACAACCGTCGCTCGCACCTTTGTTGATTACTTACCGGGGGCTCAGCTCCAGACCCGCCACGGCGCATGTCCCGACTGCCAAAGATTTTCCAGGTGTATCTTGTCGCGCAGGGTATCCATCGGCTGCCAGAAGCCGGAATGCCGATAGGCGGCCAGCTCAGCGTCGCGCGCCAGTGCTTCCAGCGGCTCCGCCTCCCAGGAGGTGTTGTCGCCCTCGATCCTACCGATGACTTGCGGGTCGAGTACGAAGAAACCGCCGTTGATGAGCGCGTTATCGCCGGGCGGTTTCTCGACGAATGATTTCACCGTGGTGCCGTCGAGTTCAAGAGCGCCATAACGCCCTGGCGGCCGGACTGCGGCGACCGTGGCCAGCTTGCCATGGCTGCGATGAAATACAATCGAGCCCTTGATGTCGATATCCGAAAGTCCGTCGCCATAGGTAAAGCAAAACGGTTCATTGAGATCGAGGTAGTTGCGCACACGCTTGAGTCGTCCGCCGGTCAGCGTCGCCTCTCCCGTATCGACCAGAGTGATCGTCCACGGCTCGGCATAGCTTTGGTGATAGGTGATACTGTTTTTCGCGGCGTCGATCGTGACGTCGGAGTGGTGCAGCACGAAGTTCATGAAATATTCCTTGATCATGTAGCCCTTGTAGCCAAGGCAGATCACGAAATCCTTCAGGCCGTGATGCGCATAGATCTTCATGATGTGCCATAGGATCGGGCGCCCCCCGATCTCGATCATCGGCTTCGGACGTACGGATGTTTCCTCCGCGATCCGGGTGCCCATGCCGCCGGCAAGAATAACAACCTTCACGATCCCACCTGCTCTTGTCTAAAGGGTCCAAGCAAAAGCTTCATTGCGTGGCGGCGACCTGTGTCTGGTCTTCCGCCTTTTTGCGAAACCAAAAGCATCCGCATCCATAGGATTCTGCCCGCACGCGCTCTGGCGGCGGCGCCACGATCAGCCCACCCTCGCCGCGCTCCTCGATGAGCGCAAACTCCACGAGTTCGAGCGGGGCGAAGTAGCCCGCGAACGCATCATGGTCGTAGATTCGGTGGGCGTTGAACGCCACCCGCGGGCGTCCCACCGGTGTTGCCACCAGAAGATTGCCGCCGGGCGCGAGAACGCGGATGAGTTCTCTGATCGCCTTCAGGTCGCCGTCGGGATCGAGCGGGTCTCCATAGCGGCCAAGGCCGACATGCTCGATCACGTGCATGCATGACAGCGACTCGACGCTGTCGCTCACAAAAGACAATCGCGTCAAGTCGGCGGCGCCTGTGTAAAGACCGTCCAGTTCAAGCGGCGCCGGACGGAAATCGTAGAAGTCGACCGGAATGAATGCGGAAACGACGGCAGAGAAATTCACGATGGAAGAAATATCAACATGCTTGTTCGGCCGGGTTTTGGCCAGCACCCGGGCAGCCCACGCGGGATGGTACGTATAATGCCGATCGATCGGGGTGACGGTTGCGCGGTCGGATAGCTGCGGATTGGTGTCGGCAAGATTCACCGGGAGCCGCGGAGTGCTGCCAGCCTTGTCGGCGAACTGCGTGAACTCAAGATCAAAAATCCGCAGCGCCTCCTTGCGTTGCTTGCTGTTGAGGAAGGATATCAATTCGTCCTTGTGCTCCAGGGCTTCCTCAAGCCAGTAGCGGTCGGCGAGCACGCGCCTCAAATATGGCCTTCGGCGTAGCGCCTCCACCAACAGGCGCAAATCGCTCGGCGCCCAGCTGAACAGAGCCTCCTTGGACTGACTAAGATAATCCATCACGGTCTGTTATCCCACTGCTATGTCGGCGATCACGGGCTTGCGCGCTTCACGGCGCGCACCTGACAGTCGAAATGCAGCATTTCCGGGCTTCCGGTATCGCGCGACGACATGCGCTCGACCATCGCGAGCACGACTTGCATCGCATTGAGCTCAAGCGGCGTCGGCTGGTCGCCTCCGGCAAAACGTTGCGCCATGTCGGAAACGCGACGCAGTTCCTGGCCGACGCACTCAAAGAAGTTACCGTTCGGGGTCATCTCGACGATGTCGAAGCCGAGCCGGCCGAGGTGATATTCGTAGAAATAGCGATTGAAGCCGGTGGCATAGTGGTAGGGCGCGAAATGCGTCAGGCTCCAGAACGGCGCGGTAATGATGAACGTGCCGCCTGGCCGCAGCAGCCGCGACATTTCGTCGAGCGCGCGTACGGGATCTGGCAAATGCTCCAGCACCTCCGTGCAGAGCACCGCATCGAACGAGGCGTCCGGCTCGGGGATATCCAGAATATCGGAGACGATATCGATCCGGGAAAAGTCCCAGCTGCCGGTCTGCAAGCCCGCGCGGCCCTTGCCGTCGTAGACGGCATTGTCCTGCGCGACGTATTTCAGATGGCCGCAGTGCTTCTTATACTGGCATTCGCCCGCGCCAGCATCCAGCAGCCGCCTCCCCGCCGGCAGCGCCGCCAACGTCTGGGCGACCCACGCATCGCGCGTCGTAGCGTTTTTCGTGCCGACGACATATTGATTCTGATCGGCCGAGAGAATCCTGGTGCGTTCGGACCTCGGCAACGACAGAAAGCCCGCAATCAGTCGCTTGGTCCTGCGCCAGTCCCGCAATCGCTGCAAAACGCCGGCGCCCGCATGTGTCCTGGCTGATGCCCGCGCAAACCTCGTGACCTGATCCATCGCGCTCATCGGGACATCCTTTTGTCGATCGATCGCATCGCAATCCGTTAACCGGCTCAACGCAAAAGCAACCTGCCGAGACGCTTCGTCAAGGTGGTCAACGGCCGAAGCGCTGACGACCTCGTCTGCTTGGCTGCGCCCGGTGGAAAGAGGTGGTCGGCGTCGCGGACCGGGACGCCTTCAAGCGACGTCCATTCTCCGATGCAGGGCTGATTCGGGTCGTAGTAGATACCCGCCCAGCGATCGAGATATCTGGACCAATCAGTGTTCAATCCCGTGAGATTCTGCTGACGAACCGCAGGATCAACGTGCTCGAAATGCTCCAGCAAGGCTTCGCTGCATGCAATGATCTCATATCCAGCATGCCAGATCTTGAGCGCGAGGTCACCGTCGGCGCAGTAGAAATCGTAGCGGCGGTCGTCGATCCAGCCGACGCGTTCGACTGCTTCACGCAAAAGCAGCCCGTGGTTGACCATCGTCTTGTTACCGAGCGTCGAGCTGGCCCGGTATTGCTTCTCGTCCGGCCACGAGCGCCAGTAGAAAGCCACGGCTCCTAGGTTCCGGCCGCTCGCAGCCTCACGCTCGAAATGACGTACGCCGTTGGCGAGCGTGTCCGGATGAACGACGGAGTCATCACTGATCAGGCAGATGTAGCGGCCCTCGGCGCATTTGAATCCGAGATTCATGAAGTAACCCCAGCTTCGCTTGCGCCGAGCCTTCCCCTTCGATACCTCGCGATTATGCTGGATGATCGAGATAATATCACGCTGTTCCGTGAGCCAATCGATGGTGCCATCTGTAGAACCGCCATCGACGACGATGAACTCATAGGGAACGTCGATTTGGCTGGCACGCACGCTGGCGATGGTCGCCTTCAGAAACGACAGCCTGTTGTAGGTGCCTAATACGACTGAAACCTGTGCAGGGATCGTCTTCATCGTCAGGTCCAACAGCGGCGAACCGCTTCAAATCGATCGAGGAAGGCCAGCGCGTTCTCAACGAATCCCTGAGGCGTCCGAGCCTGCGCAATCTTCTTGCCGGCGTTGATCAGTTTCTCGCGAAGGCCATTTTCGTTTACGAGCTGCATCACCGCTTCGGCAATCTGCTCTGGCGACGTCGGGTCGACGAACAGCACGGCGTCCCCAAGCTGCTCGCGGGCGCCGGACACGTCTGACGCGATGACCGGACAGCCCAGGGCGAAGGCTTCCAGCGGCGGCAAATTTTCAGGTCCGAAGAAGGTCACATACGACAGCGCGAAAGCCTGCCGGTAAAGAGCGACCAGGTCTTCACGCGGGATGAAGCCGAGAAAGTGCACGCGAGCCGCAAGGCCAAGCCGCTCCGCCGTCGCCTTCACGTGCGCAAGATTGCCGTGATCGGCGCCGACCAAGACGATGTTCAGCGGCTTGTTGAAGCGGCGCTCGAGCAATTCGAGCGCCAGCAGAAGATTGACGTGGTTCTTGTGAGCCCAGAACTGGGCGGGATAGAACAGATAATCCCCCGCTATTCCGTACTTCTGGCGGACCAGGCGTGTGGCCTGCACGCCGGTTTCGCCAAAACGCGGCGTCGGATGCGGCAAGATCAGGATCCGCGAAGGATCGACCCGGAAGAACCGTTCGACTTCCGCTCGGCCGACCTCGGTGCCGACAATGACCGCAGCGGCGCGGCCCAGCACGGCCGTATAAAGCGTGTCGCGATGCTGCCAGTTGCCGTTGGCGGAAACTTCCGGAAACCACGGCTGCAGGCGATGCTGGAGGTCCCAGACCACGACCATGTAGGGCATTTCCAATACCTGACCGGGGGCGCTGAGTTGCCAAACGAACTCGACACCGGCGGCCTGAAGTTGCTCATCCAGCGAACGCCCCTTCGGCGCTGATCTGCCTCGGCCGAAAAGCGTGCGGCGCGGTGCGGCCGTCTCGACATCGAGGGCCATCACCTCGGCATGGGGCAGCGGCATTGCAGGCAGCCTGGCAGCCGTATCGGGCTGACAAAGAAAGACAAAGGAGTGCCGCGACTGCGCGCCGACCGCGAGCAGGGCGTTGAAGACTTCGGCCTGAAACGTATGACCGCCGCCCGCAGTGGGATCGCTGTTCCCGAGCAGGATTCCGACGCGCATGGCTCAAGTTCTCCGACGGGCGATCAGCACGATATGCCACGTGTCCGCGGTGAGGACTTCGTCGGGCGAATAGCCGGAATAATAGCTGACGACGTCGAAACCACAGTCGTCCAGGAGTTCGCTCATTTCCTGCAGCGAAAAGAACCTGTTGACCTGTCGCTCGACCGCGGTGCGGTACGTGCCGTCCGTGCGCAGATCATAGATGGCGTGCTCGACGGTGGCACATTGCGACGCCAGATCGACCGTCGTTTGCGAAAGCCGCAGGATTTCCCCTTGATCGGTTGCAAACTTTCGCACCCGCTGCGGATCGTGTCGACCGGCCATGGCGGCCGCATGCCAGAATTCCAGGACAAGCAGTCCGCCCCGCCCAAGGTGGCGATGCACGGCGCCGAGCGTCTGTTTGATCGCAGACGTTGTCTGGACATGGCCGATCGCGTCGAACAGGCAGAGCACGGCGTCGAACGGCTTCGAAGCGATGTCGAGCGTCCGCATGTCCTGTTGTTCGAAACGCACCTTTGAGCTGGCCTCGCGCGCCTTTTCCCTCGCAAGCGCCAGCATGTCCTCCGAGATATCGCTGCCAACCACTTCGTAACCCAGCCGCTCCAGTTCGATCGCGTGGCTGCCGGTCCCGCAAGCAATATCCAGTATGCGACGCGCCGGCTCGACGGAAAACCGCTCGAACAGGCCGTGGAGATAATTGGCCTCTGCCGCGTACGGCTTCGCGCCATAGAAGAGATCGTAGAGTTCGGCGTGACGGCCGTCGTAGATCCCCATTCCGCCCGGCTCCAATCAGCCTCTCGTCGCCGCCGCGCGCGCGATTTCGTCGCACACCTTTGCGATTTGCGAGTCCGTGAGCGTGGTGCTCGATGGCAAATACAGGCCAGTCTCCCAGATCTCATCGGCAACGGGACATGCAACCTCGCGGTATCCCGGCCGCTCCTTCAGACAAGGCTGCTGGTTCATCGGGCAGAAGAACGTGCGCGTATCGATACCGCGAGCCTTCAGATGCGCAGCGAGCTGGTTGCGCGACAGCGGATAATCGCAGCCGACGGTAAGCGCATACATCCAGTAGACGTTGAACGCCCATTCCTTTTCGGCGGGCAACTGAAGTCCGGGCACCCCGGCCAGGCCTTGCGTATACTTTCGCGCCACGCTGCGCTTCTTTTCAATGATCGCATCGATCTTCTTGAGCTGGGCGACGCCGAAGGCCGCCTGGAAACCGGACATGCGGAAATTGAAGCCGGCGCGTTCATGCCAATAGCGCGGCGTAGTGAAGCCGAGATTGCGCAAAAGCCGCAACCGCTCCGCAAACGCGGCATCGTTGGTGGTAACCATGCCTCCCTCGCCGGTGGTGATGACCTTGTTGGCGTAGAAGCTGAAGCAGTTCATGTCGCCGAAACTTCCCACCACGCGGCCGCGGCACTTCGCGCCATGCGCCTCGGCACAATCCTCGATCACCACCAGATTGTGCTTCTTCGCGATTCCATTCAACCGGTCCATGTCGACGGGGTGCCCAAACAAATGTACGGGAATGATGGCGCGCGTGCGCGGCGTGATCAGGTCTTCGATCAGGTCGAGATCAAGGTTCCAGGTCTCGCGCTCGGAATCGACCGGCACCGGAACGGCATTGGCGTAAATAATCGCAAGTGCGGTAGCGATATTGGTGCTTGAGCTTAGCAAGACCTCGTCGCCGGGCTTTAAGTCGAGGGCCGCTACAGCGAGGTGCAACGCAGTGGTGCCGCTCGTTACGGCAACGCCGTACTTGCAGCCACTAAAGGTCGCAAAACCCTCCTCGAAATCGGTGATCGCGGTGCCGAAGGATCCGGAAATCTCGCCGCGGCGCAGCGCCGCGACCACGGCTGCGATCTCTTCCTCGCCGAAATCAGGCTCAAACACCGGAATCATGGTTTGGCGCTCACGAATACCTTGTCGTACTGATCCCCGAGGAACGGCCCTTGCTTGACGCTAATGCACTGCATGTCCTCGACGACGCGGATGGCGTGAACCCCGTGAATGAGAACGATTGCGTCGCCCGCCCGCAGCTCGACTTCCCGCAGCAATTCGCTGTCATCGGTGAAGAGCTGTACGGCGACGATACCGCGCTGCACGACGAACATCTGCTGAAGATCCTTGATCGAGCGCTCGAATTCCCGATGATAATGCGGCGGCTCGACAAACCCGGCCTCGTGCGCCAACAGACCGAATTGAAAGGACGATTCGGCCGGCGAATAGAACGTCGTCTTGTCGACCCTGACGTCGGCACGGATGATTTCAGCATAGCGGATCCCGCCATGAGCAATGACCTCTAGTCCCATTAATTCTCCTTCGGTCGTTCGATGCGCATGACCGTCATTCTGCGCCAAGAGCTACAACGGCCTCTTTTTCGATGTCATAGACCGGCATCCCGGCAATCATTTGTCGGCGCGCAGCGCCACCGAGATAGGTCAACTGGCCGCGCCGGTCACGCGATTCCCGGAACCTGGATTCGATGTAACCCTGCTCCGGAGTAAGCGCGACGATGCCGCCCTTGCCGATATAACTCTCGTGGACGAAGTAAGCATTGTTTCCTGCCAGGTTCGAGCCGACGAGTTGGTAACCCTTGCTGCGGGCGAGGCCAGCGAGCGCCGACAGCGACGCGCCCCAGTAGAGATTCGAATAATGAGCTTTGGTGCGGTTGAAGGCCGGATCATACGGCACCGTGATCGCCTGCCGGGCCCCGAAGACGCTGTTATATTCGGCAATCACGATAACAGGCTGGACCGCGGTAATTCGCTGCCAGACCCAATAATCATTGCCGTCGATATCGATGCTGAGAATGCCGAGCGGCCCCGCAAAGCCGCCCTCCTCCAGAAGCGTATTGATGTTGTCGCGATCGATCCACCGGCACAGTGCCGTGATATCGTGACGCCAATACATGTCGCGGGTGCGAAGGCTCTCCATGTTGCCCTTGTCGCCGTCCATGACCAGGCCGCGCCAGTTATCGTTCAGCAGCAGGAAGCGCGTATTGGATTCGGAGTAATCCTGCACGCCGAACTCGACGAAGGTCGAAAGCTCCGCCGGAATGCCGAGGCGCGCGATCAGATATTGTATGATGCCGTCGTCGCCGAATTGCGAGAAGACCTTGAATTCCGCCTCGCGAAAGCTCTTTGCGGTTGACCGCACCTGGTTCGCGAGCAACCGCCCGGTCATCAGCTTCAATTCATCCATAGCATCCGGCTGCATGTTCGTCAGGTCCGGGCTATCGACGGTTCTGCAGGCGCCCCGGCCGAACTCCAGGCATCGCGCATCAGGGATTCTCGGCTGTCGGAGCAACGCCAGAATACCTCGTGGCGCATGAAATTCCGTTGCTGTCCAATCGTGTAGCTCACGGTTCGGGTCACGACATAGCGAAAATACGGCTTGAACAGCGCCTGGACTGCGGCCTCGTCGTCGAAGAACTGAAAATGATCATGACCTTCCATGCCGAGGCTTTCGGAACCGGCGAAAACACCTGACGGCGCAAGGCACGCGCGGATCTTTCGCAACACAACCGCGGTATCAGCGGTCGAGAAATGACCGATCGCACCGTTCCAGATCACCGCATCATAAGTGTCGGACGGAAATGGCTCGGTGACCGCATTGCATTTGACATAGCTGATCTTGGGATGCGCGTGGTAGCGCAGTGCATGGGTAATCGCGCTGTCCTCGACGTCGACCGCATCGATCCGGCCGGCTCGATCGGCGTAGAACCGGCGCGTGAAAAAGCCGTCGCCACAGCCGATGTCGAGCACAGTATCGCGCTCGGTGAAAGAGTCCCGCGCCATCGCCGCGCGATCAAGCGTATGCGACGATGGCGGCGCATCGGAGAAGCCGAGCGCGAACACGCCACTTCGGAAATCGTAAAAATGAGGCGCCTCTTTCGACAATTCCCAATCAAGGCGATGCCGGAGCTGAAAATGAGAATCGAGCAGGCCGACAAGAAGCTTCTCGCGGCGGACGCCCCCGCCCACCAGGCGCACCATCCAATCCCTAAGCAAGACTATCCATCCCCGCGAGAGCGTTAATCGTTCAGTTGAGCAACTCAGCGAATTTCGCCTTGAGCTCGGCGGTCCGCCGAACATAGGTGTGGGCGCTACAGGTCCGCGTCTGACCGTTCGCCCCGATCCCCGCGCAGCGAGCGGGCTCCTTCAGCAACGCCTCGATCTTCAGCAGGCACTCGTCCGGATTGCCGTAGTCGACCACCTCCGATCCAACCTCGAACAACTCGTTCAGGTTGTTCTTGCGGTCGGTCACGAGCGCGGCTCCGCAACCAGTCGCTTCATAAAGGCGCATGTTGTTGGCGTACTCGCCGGCAATACCGATATGCTGGTTGATGACGATCTGCGAGCGGCGAAAAATCCCGAACATTTCGCGGCCCCAAGCCTGACCGCGGTAGCAGCCGCGGATTGGCGATTGCTCCGATACCTCTTCGATACCCATGCCCCAGATATTGAGCCGGGTCCGCTCAGCGAGGAATTCCAGCAGACGAATGCGGTCGGCATGATGCGAGGACAGCGTTCCGACAAACGTGACCGCAAGATCCCTCCCGATTGCCGGTAAACTCTCGAGAACGCTCGGGGCAAATCCGAGCTGGTTATAGAACGTTCTGATCCCGCGCCGTTCGAATTTCTCGACATAATTCCGCAGCGAAGTTGCTATCAGATCATAGCCGCGATCATCTTCCGGCTCGTGCCAGGGTGCGGCGATCTGGCCGACCAGCAAGCAGCGTTCGCCGACCAGGGAGCGGAGGGACCCGGCACTTACGAAATGCATGACCTGATTCAGGATCACGTCCGGGCGAAACGCCTCGATCTGCGCGATCATGACTTTCCGTATCCAGTCAGGCATCGCCGCGAGCTGCACTCGACCCACGCTTTCGACCGAACAGCCGGCGGATGGTCGCGCTTATCCCTCGCGGTTCGGCTGGCGACTCGCCGTGAAGATTCACGCCATGCTCGACAGCCCATCGCAACTGCATGGCCCTGTTGTTGAGGTGGATATCCGCCGCCTCGACCCCGTTGGCCTTGAGACCTTCCGAATAGAAGTCCGCCGCGCCAAACAGCGAGGCGTTTCGCACCGCCATCTGCCGGTCATAACTGCTCTCCGCCAAGCCGAGGTTTTTGGCATAGAGATCGGCGAGAAACGCCTCATAGTCGGTATTGAGGATGAGCACGCGCACAGACGAAACTTTCAGACCCCTTTGGCTCGATAGAGCACGTCATGATGCGACAGCTGCGCAATGACGTCGTAACAAGGCAACAACAGCCTATCGATTTCCTCGCGAAAGCGGGCCTCCACCAGAATGAAACGCGGCCGATGGCGGGCGAAGTCAAGTCCTTCGAGCGCTTGACGCTCAAACCCTTCGACATCGAGGCTGAGCAAATCGACAGTAGCCATCTTGTGCTCGTCCAGCAGACGCGACAGCGACCGTCCCGGTACATCGACATGATAGGTGGTCAGCGACTGGATCTGCCGTCCGGTTTCGACATGCGCCCGCTCCGCCTCGGGATCGCTCCAGCCGCCGTCGACAACCGACATCAGGCCACAAAAAGTCATCGGGACGCTGTCGCCGTCGGCATCGGACGCCACCAGGGCGCAGTTCTCGACGATGCTCTCCGGCCGCGTGACCCGGCATCGCGACGCAAGCTCCGGGATCGGCTCGACCAGGAGACCGCGCCAACCTCGATGCCGCGCGAAGTAGGCCGTGTTGCTCTGCGTCTGACCGTCATTGGCGCCCGCCTCGACAAAGATGCCGTTGTCGAAATCGATGTAGGGTTCGAGCTTTTTGTCGAGATCGTTGAGGCCGTAATAGTGCTTCGGTGCCGCGGCAGGACGGTTAACGTCCGCCACAACCGCACCGCTCACGACCGAAGCAGGGCCGCGATAGATGCGCTTTAACACGCGTCTCATGAGATGCTGCATTACGCCCGACCCGCCGCATCGGATGCACCGAGCCCTGCCCTGGCGATCACGGCGCAGACGTATCGGCCGACCGTTTGATTCACCATCATCACCGATCGATCGTCAAAGCACGACGTAGTCGGACTGCCGGCCATCTTCCTGGCGTCGAATCGAGACTTCCGGCGATGTCGGCTTGAACGGCTGCCAACTGCTGACCTGCGGCAGGCGGGCCTCATTCACCCCTGGATCATTGACGTGATTGCCGACATGATCTTTGACGCGCCACTGTCCTGAAGCGGTCTTTTCCCAGATCGAAGGATCCCGCATCGGCTCGATCATGGTGAGCAGCTCGCCTTCGGCCATTCCGCTCTTTTCTAGGAAGATGTCAGTATCGTACGGGCGCACATGGTCGAAACGCATCACCATCTCGATACCCTGCTCGCGCGTCATTCGGCCATGGCGTATCTCGTTGGCCGCATCGTCGGTTGCCCGGCCGTAGCCGAACTTGAGGTACTTCAAGTAATCGTGCAACCCGTTGGCATGGATATCGTCGGTCTTGGCGTAGATATTGAACGTGCGCTCCTGTTTCTGCGCCGATTCAAAGCCAAGCTCGCGAATGGCAAATTCCGCGTGCTCACGCGCATTCCACTGGACATAATTACTGAGATAGATGCCGCGCACGCCGACCCGCTCGATTTCGTCGTCCGTCGGATAGAAAAATGGCGCCAGGTCGTAGCGCGTCAGCGGACAGTCCGGATCATCCAGCAGGTCCTCCGGCTCGAAGCCCCGCATCATGTGTTCCTGCCGCTTCTTTTTCGTGAACTCGACGAAATCGTCGAGATTGTGCATTCCCACGAGCTCACTGAATCCCTCCTCGCCCCAGACGACGAGCGGCACGTCGTACTGCACGGCAGCGCGGATTGGATAGGTCATGATGCCTGCGTGGTAGTGCCAGGTCACGTCGCCAACCCGCTGCAACATGTGTTTCGCCATTCGGATCGCGGCGCCGGGCGCGGTCGAGAAACGGACGTGGTTGCAATCAAGCTTTTCGACAAGATTGGTCAGATTTCGCACGCCGAGCGGCGTGTTGAACGTGTGATTGTAGGTGACGAGTAGCGGGTTGAGACCGAATTCCTTCCGGATCAGCCAGGTCTGAAAGTGACTGTCCTTTCCGCCAGAGACCGGAATGATGCAATCGTAGGGGTTGTTCTTGGCGCGCTGGCGGGCAGAATATTCCGTCAACAGTTCCTTGAGCTTGCCGAAGCGGCCGGGCCAGTCGATCTGATCCTGGAAGATCGTCTTGTGTTCGAACGTCCGGCATCCCGAGCAGATGCCTTCCTCATCGAAGACTATGCCGGGCTTGGCGTTTGCGGGATAGACACACCGTTTGCAATACTGCATGGAAGTTATTGATCCTCAGAAAGGACGGTATTTGGGGCGCCTCGGCATGTTCACCTTGTAGAAGCCGATGCTTCGGACCGGCAGGCCCGCTGCCGCCATGGTCTCTTTGGCCTTCTTCGTGCTGTGCTCGAAGTAATGAAAGATGTTTCCAGCCGCGACAGCATCTGCGCCGCCGACGGCAATCCCGTCAATGAAGTCCGAAAGCTGGCCAACGCCGCCCATGGCGATGACCGGGACGGACACGGCGGCGCTGACCTTACGGATCAAACCAAGATCATAACCCTGCTTGTTCCCATCATGCGTCGTGGAGTTGATCATGAGTTCGCCTGCGCCGCGCTCGGCCGCTTCCTGAGCCCAGGCCACCATATCGCGATCCGTGTCACGGCGCGCATTGTCGACGACCACGCGATAGCCCGACGGCATTGCCGGATCAGGACGCCCGTCAATCGAGACAACCAGGCATTGTCGTCCGAACTGATCGGTGATCTCGGACATCAGCTCCGGGCGATTTGAGGCTCTCGTGTTCACGACGACCTTGTCCGCGCCCATGCGCAAATAGCGCGCGGCCATTTCGACATTCGTAATCTTGCCGCCGACCGAGAGCGGAACAAAGCACCGGCGCGACAGTTCCGACACGATCTCCTGCATGCGCGGAAGCCAGTCGGTGCCTGACGAGATCTCAAGCGCAATGATTTCGTCCACGGTCCAGCCATTGAAAAAATCCACGGCCGTGAAGGCGCTGCCAACCATGTTCGTCCGCTTGAACAGCCGCGTCTGGACGACGTTGCCGCAATCGATCAGGAGCGTGGCGATGAGACGGTGCTTGGGCATGCGGCGTCAAATCGACAGAAATGTCTCCAGAAGCTTCATCCCCGCCAGCTGAGACTTTTCGGGGTGAAACTGCGTTGCAAAGATGTTCCCGCGCTCGAGCGCGGCAACGAAGTCGGTGCCATAGGCGCAGGTAGCCGAGGCAATTTCCGCTGCCTCTCCGCTGTTCGGTGCGCAGAAGGAGTGGACGAAATAGAATTCGATCGGCGCCTTGAGTTCGGCAAAGAGCCGGGACGGACGCGGACAACTCACCTCGCTCCAGCCCATATGGGGTACTTTCACGCCCTCCCCTTCGCCGATGCGCGTGATGCGCCCCGAAATCCAGCCCAGACCAGGCTCTATCCCCTCGTCGCTGCCTTCAAACAGGAATTGCAGCCCGAGGCAGATGCCAAGCACGGGGACGCCAGCGTCCAGAACCTGGGCTTGCAGGGCCGCCACATGCCCGCGGCTGCGCAATCCCCTCATGCCCTCGTCGAAATGACCCACGCCGGGGAGAACGATCTTGCCTGCACCGGCAATTTCGCTCCCGGCTTCGGCGATGCGGATATTGGGCGTGAAGCACTCCAGTGCGTTCACCACGGATTGGATGTTGGCCAATCCATAGTCCACCACAACCACCGGCGGTGCCGACGCAACGGTCATCGGCCCGCCTCATCGATGTGACCACGCACTAGCAATTATTGTTTCCGAAACAGCCACCAGGTCTGATTGTCGATTCCGGTCGTGCGTCGCCAGAGAAAACCATAATCCACGAGTTCAAGATCAGAAAAACTATCCAAATAGTATGATCCGAAGTCGCGCAAAAAGAGCAGTCCATTATGACCGCGATAGGACTTCTGTTCTGGTTGATCTGAAAAGTACTCGCTGCAAAGAATATAGCGGCGCGAGCACCGATGGATTTCAGAGCAGGAGCCAAGCAGGTCATCTGGTGCGATGTGAATGAGCACGCCTGCGGTAAAAACAAGGTCGATGCTGTTCGATATAAAGGGTAGCTCCTGCGCCGATGCGGCTCGAATATTTTCGGGCGAGATAATATTACTCTTTTCAAGGATCGATCGGGCGCGATCATTCGGCTCGACTGCGTAGAGGACAGCATCTGACAATCCCCTTATTGCCATCAGGTTCGTGCCGACATTGGCCCCGACCTCGAGAATGGATTGGGGCTTCTCGATTTTCCCGAAGATCATGTCCCAGAACTTGGCTGCCTGATCGATGCGCTCGCAGTTCGCCGGACTTCGTGCGGTGTAGGCATCGCCGAATTCACCGCGCCAGTTGTCGAGCTGGGGATTATTCTTCATATTTAGAGCTCCTAATCGGGGCTTGGTACTCTGTCCCGAGGCACCGTCTGCCTGCGAGCCAGATTGCGAAATCGAGATCGTCGCGCGTATCGATGTCGACGGACCGCGCGCGTGGCATGTCGTGCCCACGCAGGTTTGGACCGTAGAACGAGCGGTGCTTGCGGAACTCCGCGACGTTCACGGCATAGGTGCTGCCGTTTCCGGCCCGCAGCGGCGGAAGCTCGCTTCCGCGTTTGGTAACGAGGTCGGGCCACATTGGGGTCAGCGCCGCACCGGCTTCGAACTTGAGCGCCTGATGCGGATAGTGATCGTAGGACGTCACCGCCATCGCGAAGCCGCAGCGCCCCGGCTCGAGCAAGGCCATGGTTTGACAGATATCCTGCGCATTTCTCATCGGCGCAGTCGCATAAAGGCAGGCCATATTCTGCCACGCCCGCCCCTCGCGCTCTTCGCGCTCCAGAAAATCGAGACAGACTGCGACCAGTCCGGCTTCATGCGTGGCCAGTTCCGGGCGCCGGCGGTCGACCACCGCTCCAGTCTGTTGGGCAACCTCGGCAATTTCATCGTCCTCTGTCGAGACGACCACGCGCGCAAAACATCCACTCTCAAGCGCTGCATCGACGGTATAGGCCAGCATCGGCCGCCCGAGAAAATCGGCGATATTCTTGCGCGGCAGGCGCTGGGAGCCGCCCCGCGCCGGAATGATTGCGACGGCAGACACGTCCGATTTCAGCTATTCGAGATCGCCCGCGGAGATCATGTGTCCGGCGGGCAGATCGCGGCGGAACCGCGTTCCGAGGGACTGTTCGTACTGATCCGGCGCCAGACCGAAGCCCGGGCGGCGAAAGATGACCCTGGCCTTGCCGAGCTCTTCACCGGCCTTGACCGGACCTTCGAGGAAGACGCTGCGCCTGATGCCCAGGCGCCGCTTGCGCTCGGCGTCGTGGAGAATGCGTCGCGGCGTTCCCATGGCGCGCTCGAGGTCGGCAATCGTCCGGACGAATGCGGCCATGTCCTGCGGTTCGAGCGACATGATGTGCTCGATGCTGGGCGTCGTGCGATCGAGCGTGATCGTCTTCTCGACCAGGCTGGCTCCCATGGCGACAGCCGCGATGTCCATTGTGGCGCCAGGCGTGTGGTCGGAAAACGCGATCGGGTACGGAAACATCTGCCGCATCGTTTCGATGATGCGAAGATTGATGCTGTCCAGGTGCGCTGGATATCCCGATGGACACTGGTGGATGATGATGTTGTCGCTGTCTTCCGAGCGGATAACGTCGACCGCATCCTCGATCTCGCCGAGATTGGCGTTGCCGGTATCGAGCTGCAGGCACATGCCCGTGCGTGCAGCCAGCCTGATCAGCGGGTAGTGGTTCACGTCACCGGACGCGATCTTGATCGAGTGGCATCCGAGTTCGGCAAGGAATTCGATTTCGTCCTCAAAGCCGATGGTCGCGAAAAAAGCCAGCCCGAGCCGGTCGCAATGCGCCTTGACGTCGCGCCACTGATCCTTGGTCAAGGTCCTTCGCATCAGGATGTCATAGAGCGGCTCCTCGATCGTCTCCGTCGCGCCACTCTCGCGGTCGATCAGGACCTGGTAGCTGAAAGGCTGCTTACGGTCGGCCACCAGACGATCGGGATCGATGATCTGGAATTTGATCGCGTGCGCGCCGGCCTTGGCGGCATGCGTCACCAGCGACCTGGCTGTTTCGAGACCGTCATGGGTCGGACCAGCCTCGAAGACCACAAATACCGGATGTCCGTCGCCCACTTCGCGCGCGCCGATCTTGACGCTCTGGCGTTTGGTCTGCGTCATGTTTGCGTCCTGTCTGGCTTCCTGAAAATGTCTCTGCCAATCATCAGCGGGCGATGCACGCCGCCAACTCGTCCACGACACGATCAACATCCGCGGATGTCATGGTGGGGAAGAGCGGCAGCGATAACGTCCGCTGGTAGTAGCTCAAGGCTCCCGGCAAATGGATTTCGCCGTAGCGATTGCGGTAGAACGGATGCAGATTGACCGGCAGATAGTGGACCTGCGTGCCGATGCCGCGCTTTCGCAGACGCTCCATCAGCGCTTTCCGACCGATTGCAATCGCCTCGAAGTCGATCTGCACGGCGCAGAGATGCCAGCCCGGCTCCATGTCTGCGCTCAGCGGCGCCAGCGTGACCACTGGTGCGAGTTCAGCAAGCCGCACCCGGTAATGATTCATCAGCGCCTGGCGCTGGGCGAGAAACCGTCCGAGCTTCTTCAATTGCGACGCCGCGAGTGCGCAGTTGATGTCGCTTGCCCGCAGATTGTGGCTGATGTCAGATATCTCATAGTACCAGGGATTGACCGAGCCATCGGCCGCCAGCGCCAGTTCCGGACGCTGAAATTCGGCCGGACCCCGCGTCATGCCATGACTGCGCAAACGACGCGCTTCGTCGGCAAGCCGCCGGGAATTGGTCGCGACCGCGCCGCCCTCTCCCATCGCGATCGCCTTGACCGGATGGAATGAAAAACAGGCGGCAAGACTGTGCTCGCAAGCGCCGACGGCGTGCCGGGCGTTGCCATAGCGGGTCCCAAGCGCGTGGCAGGCATCCTCAATCACCACAAGCCCGGCTTCCTCGGCAAAGGCTTGGAGCGCCGCAGGATCGCTCACGCGCCCGGTCAGATGGACCGGAAAGACGGCCTTGACTTGCTGCCGGCCGCGACGGGCCAGGGCCTCTTCGGCATCGGAGGTCCGCATGAGACCTGTCCGCGGATCGACATCGGAGAAAATGACCTCCACGCCGGCCAGCAGATTGGCGCTGGCCGTGGCAGCAAACGTCATCGCTGGAACGATGACGCTGTCGCCCGGCTTTAGACCGGCAGCCCGCGTCGCCAGGTACAGCGCCGCCGTGCCGCTGTTGCAGACCACGGCATGGTCAGCGCCGGTCTCTTCGCACAGGGACGCCTCGAAGCGCTCCACCGCTGGCCCGGTTGTCAGCCAATCGCCACGCAGCACGTCAACGACCGCGGCGATGTCGTCTTCGCCGATGGCATGCCGGCCATAATTGAGGAAATCTTCCGACATCAGACCTTGGCGGCCCTGAACCTTGCGATCAGCGCCTTGATGCCTTCGACATCGAGCCATTGCGCGTTGGTATTGCTGGCGTAGGCAAAATCGTCTGCGACCGGGATCGCACCCCTGTCGACATAGTGCGTGCGATCCCAGAAATCGAACAGCGGCTCGATCACGTAGCGATCCGGCAATTCGAGCGTCACCCGCGCATCGTCCTCGGAAACCATGACTTCATGGAGCTTCTCGCCAGGCCGGATCCCGATCACCGGGTGGTCGCCGCCCGGCAGCATTGCCTCGACGAGATCGACCACCTTCACGCTGGGGATCTTGGGGACGAACAGTTCACCGCCCTCCATCATCGCCAGCGATGAAAGAACGACCCTGACGCCATCCTGTACGGTGAGAAAGAAGCGCGTCATGCGCTTGTCGGTGATCGGGAGCCCCTTGGCGCCTCCTGCGATCAGGCGATCGAACACCTCAACCACGCTGCCGCGCGAGCCGACGACATTGCCGTACCGCACGACCGCAAAGCGCGTGCGGTCTCGACCCGCCAGAGCGTTGGCCGCAATGAAAATCTTGTCGGAAGCGAGCTTGCTCGCACCGTAAAGATTGATCGGATTGGCGGCCTTGTCGGTCGAGAGCGCAATGACGCGCCTGACGTCCGATCGCAGCGCGGCGCGGACGACATTTTCCGCACCATGAATGTTGGTGCGCACGCACTCGAACGGATTGTATTCCGCAGTCGGCACCTGCTTGAGTGCCGCAGCATGAATGACATAGTCGACGCCGCGCATGGCGATTTCAAGCCGTTCGACGTCGCGCACGTCGCCGATGAAATATCGCATGCAGGGATGATTCCAAATCTGCTGCATTTCGAACTGCTTGAGCTCGTCGCGCGAAAACACGATCAGCCGCTCGGGCGAGAAATGCCTGGTCAGAAAGTCGACAAGGCCGCGGCCGAACGATCCCGTGCCGCCGGTGACGAGAATGCTCTTGCCCGACAGACCGCGAAGTGCCTGCATCGCCGGCTCCGGTGAATCCAAATTCACGTCATTTCTCCCCGGCCTCAAATCATCATCGAATTTCTGGGTCATCTCTTCAATGCTGAAAGGTTTGGTTTGCCGGGCATTCCATGAAGGCTCGGCGCAACGGATTTCTGTCTATTGATTCTCGCGCTGAGCAGTTATCTGACCGCCAGCTTCAGGGCTTGGTCCGCTCGTTCAATCAAACGGGGCGATACCGGTTTTATCTCGTCCTGAAGCAGGTTGAGCAGGCGCTTCACTAAACGGGTCGGAGGAGTTGCACCGTTCGTAACGGACGCGAGCACCTCGGATTGCGCACGCAGCTTGCCGAGCGCCGCGGCATCGAAGAAGCCCACGAATTCCTCGATCGCATCGACGATTGCAGCCCTCTCGGACAGGCGCGCAGCATCCGATTGGTCGAGCCTGGCCATGTTCATGCGCGTCACGTCGGCCCGCTTCACCAGAGACTCCAGCATCAGGACCTGCTGTTGCGGCCGGCGGTATGCTGGGATTCCAGGGAAATCCGGCGTGGGAACGATATCGGAAAGGTCGATCAGCGACCCCCAGTGCAGGTAGTGCGTCCAGCGAAACGCGCCGGAAATTTTCTCGATCGTCGCCTTCTCGTCCAGGGCGGCTTCCACCGCCGCGAAATATCGATCGGTCTCGACCTCAAATCTTATGAAATCACTGAGCGGCACCGGACCGACGCGCTGAAACGCCGCCACGACCGGCACGCCGAACCTGGCCAGCTCCAGGCCCATGCTGGACCAGGATATGAGGGCAACATCGGCAAATTCCGCAAGGCTATAGCTCGACACCTTGCTCTCGGGCCAGACAACGACGACATTCGAAGGGACCTCCGAAAGTGCATCCTTCAGTTTCTGGTAGTCGGAGGAGAGCGTCGAATGCCGGTGCCCAACGCCCACGCGCGGGTGCAACCTCAGAACAAGCTGCAAGTCAGGCCGTTTGGAAACCCATTGCACCAGTTGACGCAGCCACGCTTCCTGATCGGCAAACGGCTGCGGACTGTCCGGATAGGCAAGGCCGAGGGCCTTGAGCTGTCCGGAGATGCAGACATACTCGTCATAGCTGCTGGGGTAGGCGACGATTGTGCGTTGCGCGGGCGATAGTCCGAGTTCCTCGAAAACCTTTCGGCTGTCGTTCGACCAGGTCGGCGAGTAAGTGGACGCACCACCCTGATTGGTAAGCCTGTACAGCGCGCCCGCCGCAATTTCGCTGACGACCCGAGCCGGGATCGGTAGGTCCTTGTATTTCGGCCATTCGTCGATTTGCTCGAAGGCGTGAACCATGTAGTGGCGCGGTCTAATGGACAGAAGCCGACGATCAACATCCCGGTGATAGCCATGCGACAGAGCCAGCAACCCAAGCCCCTTTCGCGCCGCCATGATCTGCGCGGGCTGCCAATAAGCATATTCACCAAAATAGGCGATCTGGTTCAGATTGAATCGGGCCGCCAATTTTTGCAGACCAAGATAGACGGCAAGCGACGAGCGTAGCAGCGCGACCATCAATTGGACATCGCTGTCATCAAGCTCCTCGACCGCGTGCTTGCGACGATCCCGCAGGACTTCGGCGAGCGCGATCGTTCCGAACTCGATATCGTCATATTGGCTCGTTGAGGGAGCCATCTCGAAGCGCTTGATGACATCCTCGATCAAGGCCCGATCACCGGCATCGATCAAGCTGTCCAGGCTTACCTCGAGCAACTCATATTCGTTTGCCGTGCGCTGTCTCGCGGCGCGGCAGGCGACGCAGGCCGGGTTTTCCGTATCATCCCAGAAGGTCGGCTCCGTCCGCGTCGCGAACTTGACGGTACACATGGGCAGCAGGCCGTTGCAGGAGAGGACGATCGCAGCATGTCCTGCTTCGTCCAGCGTCTTGGCAAGAATCACCTGACTGGCGTGAAACGGCTCGAGCCCGGCTTCGGGCGACAGAAACAAGATCACCGGCTGGCCTGTCTCTGCGATGGCTTCAAGCCGCTGAGGCCTGCGTCCAAGCCGCCGTTGCTTGCTGTATTTCCGGATTCCGTTCGTACCATGACCAGCAACGCGCTTTGCCGCGCGTACTCCCCGCTTGCAAACGCGGAAGCCCCTGTCGCTGGCGCGCTTAATGACGGAGAGCATCGACATCCCGGTATCTATGTTCGTCAAAGAGCTTCGGCTTTGACAGCGGAGCTCCGCACCAAAGCTCCACTTTTCTTGGCTTCGAACGCCAATGACACCAGGCCGCGTCGGGCATCCTGCTCGCTCGCCGGCCTTACTACAAACGGAGGCAATTCGACATTCGCATCGACGACGTCGTAACCTCCGGCATTGCTTGTCCGTCCAATCCATATGTAGGGGAAATATTGATAGGCCAGCAGGTCAGGAACTTTCAGGGAGAGTTCGACCACCCCCTCGTACCCGGCTTCAATCGGCTGCTCGCTCAGCACTTCGCGCATCTCCGCAAAGATCATTTCGGCTCCGCCGGGGGAAAAGTAATTGAGGCGAAATGCAATGGCGGCGTTATCAACCCGCTGCAGTATCCTGTATTCCAGGCGGAATATCGCGGTCTCACCAGAAGCAAAATCCCACCGGTACTTGCCCTGAGCATCCCGCGCCACGATCCGCGTGAAACGGGCGGCCCCGTTCGTGCGGTTCAGGCGATCGACAAGCCCCACATTTTCGATGTTCCCCTCGGCATCGATCCGTCCCTTGCCGCTCTCGCCGGATGGCGGGTACCCCCTCGACTTGGCGCCCTCCATCTGCCTTGTCCGTTCGGCAACCAAAGCCGCGGTGTGGACGTCTTCGTAGTACTGGTCACAGATCTCGTTGACAGGGCCAAATGCAACGATCCTCCCCGCTTCCATCAAAATGGCCTTGTTGCACATCGATCGGATGGTTCTGTCGGAGTGACTTGCCAACACCATGATACGGCTACGCCCGATGAAATCCTTCATGCGCGCTTCGGCACGCTCGGCGAAGCGGAGGTCGCCTGTGCCAAAGCCTTCATCCATCAGCAGTACGCCGGGATCAAGCGCGGTCACGAGTGCAAAACCAAGCCGCATTGTCATGCCAGTCGAATAGGTGCGGACCGGCAGGTTGAGATACTCGCCGAGCTCGCAGAACTCCTCAATCTCCGGAATTTTCGCTTCAACCTGCTGGCGCGTCATCCCGATCAGCATTCCCGACGTGATGATATTCTCATAGCCAGTATCCTCGCCATCGAGCCCAGGCATCGCATCGAACAATGGCGTCACGCGTCCTTCGACCTTGATCGTGCCGGATACCGGTTCGTAGATGCCGGCTATGAGCTTCAGCAGCGTCGACTTGCCGGCACCGTTATGCCCGATCAGACCGAGGCGGTCGCCGTCATGCAAGGTCAGCGAGATATCAGTCAGTGCCTTGACGACGATCCGTTCGCTGCTTTTCCCTTCGCGTTCGATCGACCCGCCGGTCGCGCGCTGAAGAAGCGCCTTGCGCAGGCTGCGCTGTTGCGCCCCGTAGATCGGGAAATGCGCGTTCACATTCTCGAGAATAACCGTCGCCACGCTCGCTCAGCTCCAATAGGCGATGCGCTTGCGGAAGCGCTTGAAAACCTCATAGGTCACCCCCCCTCCCACAACCGTCATCGCGATCATGACGCCATAGCTGGCCGCTTCCGGCACTGCGCCGATCAAAGGAGCACGGACCACGTCGACCACGTGATAAAGCGGATTGAGTTCGACAAACACAAGCCGCTTGATCCCCGTCAACGTATCGGCCGGCCAGAACAAGGGCGTAATCAGCATCGCAATCTGCAGGGCGCTCGAAATCAGCGGCTGCACATCGCGAAAGCGCAGGCAGATCATTCCAAGCAAAAGGGAAAGCCAGATTGCATTCAGAAGAACGAGCGCAAGACCCGGCAAGGCAAGCAGCGCTGTGACGCCGAGAAGCGACGGCTTCAGCGCCAGAACGACCAGGAAATAGACCGCGAAATTGTGCAAAAGCACCAAGAGATTTCGCCAGACCAGCGCATAGGCAAGGATTGAATATTCGAACCGGATATTGCGGAAAAGCGACTGGCCGGCAATGAAGACGCTGCAGGACTCCGTGATGATGGTCGAAACCAGCGTCCAGACGATCATGCCGCTGACCAGGAACGGCAAATAATCGTAGATGTTCTGGTGCCAGATGGCTGCGCCGACGGTTCCGACAGAGAGGACGTAGACCGCCAGCGTGATCGAGTTCCAGAACGGGCCGATCGTCGTCCTGCGATAGCGTCGCCTGACGTCAATCCAGCCAAGCCGGCCCCACAACTCCCTTCTCTGAAGTCCGCGCCACAAGTCATGGGCCGCACTCTCCGCCAGGGAGCGAAGACCGGCGTTCGTGTCGTCGGTGGATGTCAGCACGCTCGTCATGCTTGGCTCCAGGACCGCCACCCCAGGGGTGACACGCGATTGATGACAGTATGCGTGGCCGTGATCAGCCGCAAAAACGTGATGAAGCTCATGTCAAGAGGTCCCACGATACGGGCGTCCCGCGCTTGATATCGCGTCGGGCGGTTGCGCCAACAATAGCGTCGTAGTGCTTGGGAGCGATTCCATAGCCGGGGCGGATGATGCGGATGTTATCGGAGGAGAATTTCTCCCCGGCAGCCATGTCCTTAACAACATAGATCGACCTGCGAAACACCAGCGAGCCCTGCTCGGCGTCCACCGGTCCGAACTGCACTTTGCCGATCGCCTCGTAGGCACGCCGGGTCTCTACGACGAGCGCACGGAACTCGTGTGGCTCCAGCGAAAACGACGCATCCACTCCGCCGTCGGCGCGCGCAAGCGTGATGTGTTTTTCGATCACCGTTGCGCCAAGCGCGATTGCGCCGACCGCGGCACCGACTCCCATGGTGTGGTCGGAAAGACCGACTTCGCATCTGAAGATTTCGCGAAGGAACGGGATCGTCGCGATATTCGAATTTTCCGGCGAAGCCGGATACGTGCTGGTGCATTTCAACAGCACCAGTTCCTTGCAGCCGGCGTCACGTGCTGCGGTCACGGCGTCATCGATCTCTCCGATCGAGGCCAGGCCGGTGGAGATAATCACCGGCTTGCCCTGGGCGGCAACCTTCCGGATCAGGGGCAGATGCACGTTCTCGAAAGATGCGATCTTGTAGGCGGGCACGTCGAGTTTGGTCAGGAAGTCGACCGCAGTCTCGTCGAACGGCGACGAGAATACGACCACGCCGAGCTCTCTCGCCCTGTGCATGATCGGCTCATGCCAATCCCATGGCGTATGGGCTTGCTTGTAGAGATCGTGCAGCGACCGGCCGGCCCAGGGGCTGTCGTTTCCGGAGACAAGAAAATCAGCTGAATTGACGTCGATCGTGAGCGTATCCGCCGTATAGGTCTGCAGCTTGACCGCATGCGCGCCGGCCTCCGCCGCGGCCTCCACGAGTTTGATCGCGCGATCGAGCGAACCGTTGTGGTTGCCCGACAATTCCGCGATGACGAACGGAGGATAGCCAGCTCCCACCGGAACGCCGCCAATGCGGATGCCATTCCTTTTCATGGCGAGCGTACTCTCGAAGACCTGCGGACGATCAATTCAAACCGTTCCCCGTGCAATTCGAAGAAAGCCGGATAACGCTCGGGATCGCAGACGCGAAGCAGGTTGAACTGGGTCGCAATCGGCCGGGCTGGATCCAGCCGACTGTCCTCCGGTGTCCGCCTGCGATACCAGCTCGGCTCGCCGGTCTGAGCAATAGACTCGGCGTTCGGGTTCTGCAGCACGAAGTCGAGCGCTTCCACGATAAGTCGGCCAAGAGCACGGTTTATATCGTCATGAAGGTCGGTCGGCCGCAGCGGTGCCCGGAATTTTCGGAAGATATGGCCAGAATCGACCGGCTCAACGGCTTCGATCAGCGCGAGCACAAGCCGGTCCTTGCCCTCCAGGACATCCCATACCGCGGGCGACCAGCCACGCCCTTCCGGCAAATCAGAGGCATGAGTCACAAGGCAGCGATCATAGCGATCGCGAACTTCCGCTTTGGCGATCTCCTGGCAGGCCAGCATCACCAGGCGATCACCGCCGTCCGCCTCGGCGAGCCGTTGCAAGAGGCGTATCTGATGTTCGGGATGTTGCTGCATCCACGCCGACACCACGGACCATAACGGATGCCTGCGGTCGCTGATGACGATATCAAGCTTCATATCGATCAATTCGCAAGCATGATGCTGGCCACGCGCTGCGCGCCCTGTCCGTCGACGAGCGCCATCGCCTCTTCCGACATCTGCCGGAGCCGGGCCGGTTCCGCCATCAGGCCGCAGAGAGCCGAAGCGACCTGACCGGCGCCCAGACCCGACAGCGATCCCAGAGACTCGACCACGCCCAGCTTCGCAAGCGCATCAAGGCCGGCGGCCTGATTGTCGGCGACACAAATGCCCAACGATGGCAGCCCGACGCAACAACGTTCAAGCGAGGCCACACCGCCGGCGCCGATCCCGACGTCGGCGCTGGCAAATAGCCTCGCTACACGGTCACTGTCGACATGCAGTTCAGCACCAGGAAGCGGCGCGATCCGCTTCCTCACGGCATCGAGATGCGGGCATTTGGCACCGAGAATCACATCGAGCTTCTCCCAATGGATGCGCCCGGCAAGCTCATCAAGCACTCGCATGGTCGCGCCTTCGCTGTCGGTTCCGCCCATGAAGACATTCAGCCGCGTTGCAGCGCCGCTGCGCTGCGCCGGACGAGCCTCGGCGAACTCCGCTCGCAACAGCGCATAGTGGGGACCAATCAATAACGCGCACGCGGATGAGACCAGATGGGCGTAACTCGTCGGCGTCTTGAGATTCTGGTCGAGAAGCACGTCGCAGCAATGTTCACGGTCGGCCAGGTCATCAATCACCATCAGACGCACAACCGATGGCCTGATCGCGGCTTCCCAGCTCTTGTCCAGCGCATAGTGATCGACAACGAGCCAAGCCGGAGTTTCCGGAAGCTGATGGCGACAGGCGTCGGCGTCGGCGGCCTGCCCCCATCTCAGCCACCTTGCATGGGCGAGATGATCAGCAGGCGCCGACTGCTGTCCAACATCGAGCATACGGCATTGGAAACCCTGCCTCGTGATCATGTCGGACCAGAGAGCGGTTTCGGGCGAGACCAGAAAAAGAATCCTGCTACCACAAGCGTGGAGCGCTCTTGCCAGTGTCAAACAACGCGAAAGATGACCAAGCCCCAAGGCAACGCCGGCATCCACGCGGAAGGCGATCAGATCATTACCCGTCATCAAGAGAGGAACCGAAAATTTCCCATGCTACCGCAGTCCGGGTGACTCAAGCGTCACGCGGATCGCTCCAGACCGGAGCCGAAAATCAGGCGCGCCGGTCACACGGCGCACGAAACAGAACGCCTATGCGGCGGCGACCATATCCGCGTCGAGCAGCACGCGAACCTGGCGCCCTAGCATGTTCAGGAGAATTGAGACCCGATCATGGTCGGCTATTCCGTTGAACAGGCCGGCATTATCCATGAACGCCCCTGCAAGCACCCGAACCTTGTCGCCAGGCGCGAAACGGGGCTGCGCATCCATTTTGACAAAGCCCTTGGTGTCCTCCCGCGCCTTCAGCGCGGAGATCACGCCATCCGGAACGACTGCCGGCTCGTCGCCATTGGTGACAAGATGTGAGACGCCGAATGTCGATTGAATGGACCGCCAGCGCTGCGTTGCGATATCGATGGCCACGAACATGTAGCGCGGAAACAGCGGCCTGGCGACGAAATCAATCTTGCGCGCGTGGCGTCGACGCTTCATGTAGCGCGGCAGAAAAATCTCGTAACCCTGGCGGCGCAGATGTTCCGCCGCTTTCGTCTCACCATTGACTTGCGTCTGCACGACATACCAGCGCGGACCACTCATGCCACGCCCTCCGCCTTTTTCGGCGGACGCAGTCCCAGCAGAGCGGGCACCAGCACACGATCGCGACCTACCGCCTCAACCGCCAATTCGTAAGACGCCTGGGCTCCCGCAACATCCGTGATGATGACGGCGTCGAAGCCCGTCACATCAGAATAGGAACCGAAGACCTGCGCTCCCACAAACCGGTTGCCCTCGCTGCGTGGATCGACGATTGCGACCACACTCGCGCCCGCTTCGACTGCGCACAGCATTGCGATTTCGGCGAGATCGGATTTTCCGGCAAGCACCAGCCGCTTGAAGTCGCGCGCGGCCGCCTCCTCGAAGATGCGCGTGCAGTCGCCCTTGGCCTTGCGGAAGAACGAAAAGGAATCCGACAGGTATTCAACCGTGAGGCGCGATTTCTCGGCAAAACCCTGCGGCGTCAGATAATAGGCGTAGCGGCGCGCCGGTGCGTCGCCGACCTTGACCAGACCCTTCTTGACGCAGCGCTTGAGGTAGGCATTAACGAGACCGAGTGCGATGCCGAGTTCGGCCGCAATGCGGCGCTGCGAACGCGCACCATCCTTGTCAACGGAACTCAACAGACCGAGGACGATACGCTCGTTCTCATTTTCCGTTTGCAGCAGACGATCCATTTCGCGCCCCTTGATCGGCGGGGCTCTTTAGCGCGTTCATGATGTGAACGTCAAGCGCCGCGTTCAGACGATGAACACATTGATGATTGAAAGATAAGGGTTATTTTTCATCAGGTTGCAGCGCCTGCCCCAGCATTTCCCGGCCTCTCGGTGTCAATCCCGCGCCAAAGATCATCTACCACGGGATACCCGCATTAGTTGCAATTGAGCCACACACTTCCTCTTCACTGGCGGCCGGCTCTCGAACCCCGTTGCAGCCGGCCACCCCGGCTAGCATCGTAGGGTTGTACCGCATTAACGGTTTGCGGATCCTCGCTGTCAATTGCTCCCTGGTCTGAAACGGCAAACAACTGCGGAAGAAATCTCGTGCACGTCGACCGACACACGCTTCACGTAAATGGCCGCTACTACTCAACTGGGGCTATCGCGCGCAGGGCGTATGCAGCAATCGGCACTGCAACTCGTAATCGAGGCTGAGTGATGAAGTCGCGTTTCGTCTCCGATGTGGAGGACACTTCCCCAAGTCTCGAGCCAAACTTTTCTGCCTCTTCGTTCGACCCTGCGATCGATCCGAGCGGCGAAACTCCGCACCATCAGGAGTCGCCGGCGTCGGTGACGATCCTGCCAGATTTGCCGACGACGACCGGCGAGGACGGATCTGCGAATGCCGGTAAAGGCGCATCCGCGGGCTCGTTCGCCATGCTCGACGTTCAGGTGGACGCAGGACATCCGGCAACAGATACGCTTTTGACGTCGATCGACGACGCAGTCCGGGTTCCGGCAGCACCAATGTTATCGGAACGTCGATTCAGGAAACAAATGGGGGACTAAATGTCGACCGAACAATCCTGATCTCCCCGATCCCGCGTCAGCACGTCGGCGCACCAGCCGCTAATTGCGCACAACTTTGAAACCGTAGATTAACGCTCAGACAAGCATTGTATTCGTGTGAATCGCCATGCGTAGTTCGCTGGTGATGGTGATTCGCCGAAATCAGCAGGCCGGTAATCCTCATGAGAGACCAAGGGCTAAGCGATGAAATCGCATCTCCTTTCTGGCCTGCAGGATTTGACCAACGACCTCAGTACGGCGGGCAGCGAAATTGGTTTCGATCCCTTTCTCTTGACGTCCTTGACCGGTCATAACGGCGGCTCCCCCTCCAGCAACCCACCGCCGGCTCCGACGCCATCAGCCCCGGTTCTCCCGGACGAATCGGCAGAGGCGATGGCCGCAGTCAGCGGTTCCGGCAGCGGCGGGCCTGGTTCGGTCGTGGCCGAGGCCTCAAGCAGTGGCTTTACGATCAATCTGATCTTCGATGCGGCAGCAATGGCCGCACCGGCAGGCTTCCGCGCCGGCATCGAGCAGGCTGCGGCGATCCTCTCGGCGACCATTACCAACAAGATCACAGTCAACCTCAATATCGATTACAGCGGCACCGGCGGCGGCGCAGCCGCAGGGCCCGACAATGGCCTGTTTGAGAGTTATGCGACGGTCAGGTCCGATCTCATCGCCAATGCGGCGCCGGGCGATACCGCGTTCAACGCCCTTCCCTCGGGCTCGAAGATCCAGGGGCAATCGCAAGTCGCGGTCTGGAATGCGCAGTTGAAGCTGTTCGGGCTGCTCGGCGCAAACGACACGACTACCGATGACGGCAGCGCCACCTTTGCCACCGACATCAATCCGAACCTCCTGGTGGGGGTCGCGCTTCATGAACTGACGCATGCGATAGGGCGTGTGCCCTATGGTTCGCAGCCTGATATTTTTGATTTCTACCGCTTCACGAGTCCCGGCACATACCTGTTCTCGGGCAGCAATACCGCTCCCTCCGCATATTTCTCGCTGAATGGCGGCACCACGAAGCTTGCCGATTTCGGCGTCAGCTCGGATCCCAGCGATTTCCTCAACAGCGGCGTGCAGGGCGGAAACGATCCCTTCAACGAATTTTATTCGGGCTCCACGCTTCAGAGCCTGACGACCGTCGACAAACAGATACTCGACGCGCTGGGGTTCAATCTCAACCCGCCGGGTCTCGCCGTCGTCGGCGACACGCTTCAGGCGGTGCAGGATGGTGCCAATGTCTTGCTGCTCAGCAGCGTGGCCGTCAATGATCCTGGCAGCGCGAACCTCTCCAGCGCGACGATCAAGATTGCGAATGGGAGCGGCAGTGCGGTTGCGGGTGACGAGCTTTTCGTCATCACCACCGGCGGTCCCGTCCAGAACGGCTCGGTCGGCAACGGCGTGACCGCGAGCTGGAATTCAACCACCGGTACCCTGACGCTAAGCGGAACCGCTAACATTTCCGTCTATGATGCGTTGCTGAGCGAGGTCAGCTATACGGACACGGGCACCGATACGTCCAGCGGCAGCCATCCGGTTCGTACCGTCACGTGGACGATCAACGACGGCACCAATTCCTATAACGCGACCTCGCAGGTCACCGTCGACCGGGCGCCAGTGGCAGCCAACAGCAGCGCAACCGATACGGTGGGCGCGACGATCACCGCGACGACAGCCGGTGGAGTGCTGTCGAACGTTTCCGACCTCGATAGTGACAGCGTGACGGTCACCGCCGTCAGTGATACCGCGCACGGCGCCGGCACGGTCGGCACCTCCCTTGCGGGCCAATACGGCCATCTGACCCTCAACGCCGATGGCTCCTACTCCTACGTTGCCGATAACACGGCGGCGATTGGCAGCGGCGCGACCGGCTCCCACCTTCAGGATGTCTTCACCTACACCGTGAGCGATGGCAACAGCGGCACGGCGAACGCCTCAATTGCCATCACGATCGACCGTGCGCCCGTGGTGACGGCCACGAGCGTCGCCTTGAGTACGGGCCATACCACGGTGACAGCGTCATCGTTATTCTCGGCCTCCGACCCAGATAGCGATGCGATCACGACCTATGCGCTCGAGAACACCGGTCCCGGTCACTTTGTGCTCAGTGGCACGGTTATTGAGCCGAACAATCAGGAAATAGACGTCAGCGCAGCCCAGCTCTCACAGCTCACGTATGAAAGTGTCCCAGGAGCCGGGCCTGACACGGTGCAGGTCCGCGTCAGCGACGGCACGCTGTGGAGCAATTGGACCAGCTTTACGGTGACAGCGCCAGCGGCAACGATCCAGACGGATGGATCGACCACCCTGACGCAGTTTAACGGTGATTATTTTCTCGCCCCCACCGGAGGCGGCACCGGCCCGGAGATCACGCAAGGTGGCGTCGCCGTGACACCGGGCGCCTTCAAGGCGATCGGCGCGGTGCAGCTTGCCGGGGGCGGCTACGACGTGGCCTGGCAGGAAGTCGGCAGCAACGTCTTCACGATCTGGAGCGTCGACAGCCAGGGCCATTTCCTCGCCAACATCGGCAATAACCTGGCCGGCAACAGCACCACACTGGAGAACTTCGAGACCACCTTCGGCCAGGACCTCAATGGCGACGGCACCATCGGGCCTCCGCCACCACCGCCGCCAACAACGATCTCGACCGACGGCACCACGAAACTGGACCAGATCGGCAACAATTACTTCCTCGATTCCACCACCGGCAGCGCCGGCGCCGGTCCCGAGATCACGCAAGGTGGCGTCGCCGTGACACCGGGCGCCTTCAAGGCGATCGGCGCGGTGCAGCTTGCCGGGGGCGGCTACGACGTGGCCTGGCAGGAAGTCGGCAGCAACATCTTCACGATCTGGAGCGTCGACAGCCAGGGCCATTTCCTCGCCAACATCGGCAATAACCTGGCCGGCAACAGCACCACGCTGGAAAACTTCGAGACCACCTTCGGCCAGGACCTCAATGGCGACGGCACCATCGGACCTCCTCCGCCTCCTCCGCCGCCGCCGCCAACAACGATCTCGACCGACGGCACCACGAAACTGGACCAGATCGGCAACAATTACTTCCTCGATTCCACCACCGGCAGCGCCGGCACCGGTCCCGAGATCACGCAAGGTGGCGTCGCCGTGACGCCGGGCGCCTTCAAGGCGATCGGCGCGGTGCAGCTTGCCGGGGGCGGCTACGACGTGGCCTGGCAGGAAGTCGGCAGCAACGTCTTCACGATCTGGAGCGTCGACAGCCAGGGCCATTTCCTCGCCAACATCGGCAATAACCTGGCCGGCAACAGCACCACACTGGAGAACTTCGAGACCACCTTCGGCCAGGACCTCAATGGCGACGGCACCATCGGGCCTCCGCCACCACCGCCGCCAACAACGATCTCGACCGACGGCACCACGAAACTGGACCAGATCGGCAACAATTACTTCCTCAATTCCACCACCGGCAGCGCCGGCGCCGGTCCCGAGATCACGCAAGGTGGCGTCGCCGTGACACCGGGCGCCTTCAAGGCGATCGGCGCGGTGCAGCTTGCCGGGGGCGGCTACGACGTGGCCTGGCAGGAAGTCGGCAGCAACATCTTCACGATCTGGAGCGTCGACAGCCAGGGCCATTTCCTCGCCAACATCGGCAATAACCTGGCCGGCAACAGCACCACGCTGGAAAACTTCGAGACCACCTTCGGCCAGGACCTCAATGGCGACGGCACCATCGGGCCTCCGCCACCACCGCCGCCAACAACGATCTCGACCGACGGCACCACGAAACTGGACCAGATCGGCAACAATTACTTCCTCGATTCCACCACCGGCAGCGCCGGCGCCGGTCCCGAGATCACGCAAGGTGGCGTCGCCGTGACACCGGGCGCCTTCAAGGCGATCGGCGCGGTGCAGCTTGCCGGGGGCGGCTACGACGTGGCCTGGCAGGAAGTCGGCAGCAACATCTTCACGATCTGGAGCGTCGACAGCCAGGGCCATTTCCTCGCCAACATCGGCAATAACCTGGCCGGCAACAGCACCACGCTGGAAAACTTCGAGACCACCTTCGGCCAGGACCTCAACGGCGACGGCACGATTGGCATTCCTCCTGCGACGCAGCCGGCGGCCACCTCCAGTCTCCAGCTCCATGCTGGCCCCTTGGCAGACAACTTCCAACTCGTCAGCGTAAGTGGACCCGTCATTGAAAGCAGCACGGTTGCAGCTCCTGCGGCGCAGAGCAGCGCTGTGACGATTGCGGGACATGACGTCTTCGTATTTGCCCCCAATTTTGGCCAGGTCAGCATCGCGAACTTTGCGCCCGCAACCGACACGATCGAAGTCAGCAAGACCGTGTTCGCCAACCTTCAGGCGTTGCTGACCGCAACCCATGACGATGCATCCGCCAACGCTGTGATCACCGACGCCGCGCATGACACGATTACCCTTAAAGGGGTGACCACAGCGCAGCTGCTGGCACACCAGAACGACTTTCACTTTATTTAGCCCGCTACTACGCAGAGGCCAAAAGCTTCACAACCGAAGCTTCGGGCGGAATTGCTGCTGGCGCGTTTTCTTTCGAGTTGCTAGTCCTTGGCAGATTTTCGTCCGCAAGATCTGCGGCCAATCGCGCGACCAACCACCTTCGGAAGTTCGAGTGGATATTTCCGCGGATATCAAGCACCCCCGAAAGCTGCTCTACGTCGCCAACGAGGACTGGGCCTTTCTATTGAACCGCCTGCCGATGGCGCGCGCCGCGCGCAAGGCCGGCTACGAAGTGCACGTTGCCACTCGCGTCGATAAAGGCGCAGCCGCGATTGAAGGTGAAGGATTCACGCTGCATCCGATCCCCTTGCGGCGCGGGGGAATTTCGCCGCTGTCGGCGATACGGGCGATCCTGGCGCTTCGAGAAGTCACCAGTCGCATCAGGCCGGACATTGCCCACCACTCCGGCCTGCAGTGTTGCGTCTATGGATCGATAGCGGCGTTCGGCCGGAAGTTCCCCTATGTCAGCGCGCTCACCGGCATGGGTTACGTCTTTACGTCGGCGACCTGGCGAACCCGCCTGCTTCGAGCCATCCTCAAACGGCTGTTGCCAGCGCTGCTCGACCGGCCAGGCGATGTCGTGCTCGTGCAGAACCCGGACGACCGGGCGGCGCTCGTTGAACTTGGCATCAGCGAGAAGAGGATCGTGTTGATTCCGGGATCAGGCGTCGACACCGATGCGTTGCAGCCTTTGCCTGAACCTGATGGGCCCATCACCTACGGCTTTGCGGGCCGTCTGCTCACGGACAAAGGCATCCGCGCGCTGGTGGCCGCGCACGACATCGTGCGCGCTCAGGGCCTGCAAACCAATCTCTTGATCGCCGGCAATCCGGACCCGGCCAATCCCGCCTCGGTCTCCCTGGAAGAGGTCAACGAGTGGACGCGGCGCCCCGGGATCACCTGGCTCGGACACATCAAGGATATTTCGTCGTTATGGAAACGATGTCATTTCGCCATCCTGCCTTCACACCGTGAAGGCCTGCCGGGAAGCCTGATGGAGGCGGCGGCTAGCGGCCGCGCCATGATCGCGACCGACGCGCCGGGCTGCCGCGAGATCGTCATCAATGATCAGACCGGCCTGCTGGTGCCAATCGAAGACCCACGGGCACTCGCTCAGGCGATCGTGAAACTGGCGAACTCGACGGAGCTGCGCGCGCGATACGCCAAAGCGGCGCGCGAGTTCGTCGTCAGCAAGCTCTCGGCCAAGATCATCGGCGAACAGATCGTCCACCTTTATCAAGACATGACCACGAAGATGACGATCTAATCGCGATGCGGACAGGCCATAGGCCCAACCGCCGCAGTTCCAGCGACCGCCTGTCTGCCCGACGGAGGCGAGACCCGCTCTGGCCGCAAGGGGCTCACAGCCAAACAGGATTGTCGATTCCGAGGTGGTCTCCTATACGTGCGGTATAACAATAAAGGGACGACCGTCCGTCCCGCTGATCCCGTCGGAGTCGCCCCAAAATGCCATCCCCGCGCGCCTCGCAGGCCCTCGCCCGCTTCACCGTGCTCGACCTCACCCGGGTGCGGGCCGGTCCGACCTGCGTGCGGCAGCTGGCGGATTGGGGCGCCAATGTCATCAAGATCGATGCGATTTTGGAGGATGCCGGCGAGCAGCTCGGCGGCCCGCGTCAGGGTTCCGACTTCCAGAATTTGCACCGCAACAAGCGGGCGATGGCGCTCAACCTGAAAAACCCGGAAGGCCTCAATGTCTTCAAGCGGCTGGTGGAAAAAGCCGACGTGGTGGTTGAAAATTTTCGCCCCGACGTAAAGGCCAAACTCGGCATCGACTATGAGAGCGTGCGCAAGATCAATCCGCGCATCGTCTATGGCTCGATTTCCGGCTTCGGCCAGGACGGCCCCTACCACAAGCGTCCGGGCTTCGATCAGATCGCCCAAGGTATGGGCGGGCTGATGTCGATCACCGGCGCGCCCGGCGAAGGCCCGATGCGGGTCGGCATTCCCGTCGCCGATCTCACCGCCGGTCTGTTCTGCGCCATGGGGATTTTGACCGCCCTGCTCGAGCGCGACGTGTCCGGCGAAGGCCAGTGGGTGAAGACGTCGCTGTTGCAGGCGCAGATCTTCATGCTGGATTTCCAGGCCGCGCGCTGGCTGATGGAAAAGGACGTTGCGAAACAGGCCGGCAACGACCACCCAACCTCGATCCCGACCGGCGTGTTCAAGACCTCCGACGGCTATATCAACATCGCCACGACGGGCGGACGAATCTGGCAGCGCTTCTGCGAGGCGTTAGGGGCGCCCGACCTCGCCAACCGGAGCGAATACGCCACCGGTCCCGACCGCTCGAAGAACCGAAAAGCACTCAACGCCGAGATCAACAAATATACCGAGAAGAAATCCAGCGAGACCTGGGTGAAGGAATTCAACGCGGCCGGCGTGCCGTGCGGCCCGATCTATTCCATCGACCAGGTGTTTGCGGATGCGCAGGTGGAACACCTCGGCATGGCGCAGGACGTGCCGAATGCGGAAGGCCGTCACATCCGCCTGGTCGGCCAGCCCTTCACGCTGTCGCGCACGCCGAGCAAGATGGCGGCGCGGCCGCCGGAGTTCGGCGAGCAGACCGACGAGATTCTGACGGAGTTCGGTTTCAGCAAGGATGAGATCGGCAACCTGCGGCAGCATAAAATTGTCTGACGAACCAGCGCCGCCTAGTCCCGGGCGATTTCTGCCCTTTGACGCGGCAGGACAATCAATTTGGCTCAAATGCCAAAGACAGCGGAAAGCCTTTGGACGACGTCAGCGTAATGCCTTCTTGACGCTTCCGCGCTAAAATACCGGCGAATTCTGGACGCCAGGCGTGAGTTCGACGGAAACTTTGCCTGGAGTGTGACCCGCGAGCAACCACCACACATTGGTGCCGTGATAGGTGCTTGGAGATGGCCGCCTTGTTGCTCAAGATCGTCGATGCCTGGTCCCAGCGCACAATGCTGGCAAAGCTGTTCAGCTTTGCATCCATTGGCGTTCTGAACGCGGCGGTCGACCTCACCGCGTTTACTTTGGCGTTCCGCCTCGCGCATTTGCCGCTCGTTGCGTCAAATGTCATTTCCTGGGCGATCGCTGTCACCTGTTCCTATGCAATGAATACCAAGATCACTTTCAGTCAGGAAACTGGCGGCGCGCTGAGCATCAAACGCTACCTGCGTTTCGCGGCGTCGGGCATTTTCGGCATGATCGTCGCGACGGCTGTCTTGGTCGTCCTGACAGATTACGTCAACGTCCCTGTTGCCAAACTCGCATCGATACTCGTGGGCTTCGGAGTGAACTTTTCGATGTCCCACTTTCTCGTTTTCCGAAACAGCAAGCTGAACTCAGTCGCGGCTGAACTTTGAGGATCGCTCCACTTTCGTCTTCGAGCTGAAGCAAAGCGGGTTCGGCGAATTCGTCAGGGTCGCGAGCGCTCCGTTAAACGCCAGCGCCAGCGCGCTCGGCTCCGCCGACAGCACACCGCACTCGGTGATCAACCCGCTCACGAGCCGCGCCGGCGTGACATCAAGGGCGTCGTTGGCGACCGGTGAGCCATTCCGGAACGATCCACCAACTGGATCATAATTCCAAAGGGCGTCGGCGTCGTTTCGGTCGATCTGTTTCGGCTCTGTTCATACTCTCTCAATGCATAGGCGGGTAAATTGAACCTGCGTTTTCCGCAGGCAGGAAGCTACGCGATATCAGACATACGGCTAAGCCGATGACCCGAATTGTGAGGCCAACCAAGCCTTTATTGCCCGGCCGGTATTGCCAAGCAAGAGATCTCCAATGGTGAGCCTGGCGCAGGACAAGCATAAAGAAATCGCGTTCTTCGACGGCCATGCCGCGATGGATGCCTACGACGTATTCACCCCGGAAACCAATAGCCGTCTGGTCGCGACATGCGCGCGATTGGCCAACTTCGCGCCGGGGATGAGGGTTGCCGATCTCGGCTGTGGTTCGGGAGTGTTCACCGATCTCCTGAACAGACAGGGTTACAAGGCGGTCGGTCTAGATCTCAGCCCGAAGCTGATCGCTCTCGCGCGCAGCAAATATCCGAAGGTTGAGTTCCTCGAAGGGGACGTCGAGCATCTTCCATTTCCGGATGGCAGTCTCGACGGCGTATTGCTCAGCGGCCTGGTGCATCATCTTCCGGACCCGGCTCGTTGCGCCGGCGAGGTCTTTCGGGTCCTGAAGTCCGGCGGTTCGTTCGTTGCGTTCGATCCAAATCGCACGAATCCCTTCATGTATCTCTATCGCGACCGCTCCTCGCCATTCTACAGTTCGGTCGGGGTGACTGAGAACGAGCGGCCCGTGCTCGCGCACGAGGTCGCCGCAGCATTTGGCGGGCGCGGTTTCAAGGTCGGCACGGACTACATTTCTGACCTCAGCTACCGTTATCTTGCATCGTCCAAAATGCGTTGGCTGCTGCCCGCCTACAACGCGCTGGACCGCGTTCTGTTCGCGCCAGATTTCATGAAGCCGCTGCGCTCGTTCGTTCTAACTTTTGGTCATAAGCCATGAGCATTCTTGATCTTGTTGGTAGAGCAGATGCTGAAAACACGCGGACGGCAGATCTGACCGTTGTTGGCGGCGCGGGACATGTCGGCATTCCTCTGGTACTTTCCTTTGCGGCCCAGGGCCTGACCGTCAACGTGAACGATTTGAACCTGAGCAATCTTGCCGCGCTCAAGTCGGGCCGCCTTCCTTTCATCGAGTACGGCGCGGAAGCCCTGCTTTCGACGGCGCTCCGCGATCACAGGCTGATCTTCACGAACACGCCTGATGCGATATCGAAAACCGGCCCGATCATCGTGACGATCGGGACGCCGGTCGACGAATTCCTCAACCCTGAACGCCACGTGGTTCTCAATTGTCTCGACCGCCTTCTGCCCTATCGTCTCGGATGGCCAGCTTCTCGTGTTGCGTTCCACGCTTTATCCGGGAACGACTGACGCCGTCGACGCGCATCTGAAGCGCAAGAACCGCGATCTGAAGGTTGCATTTTGCCCCGAGCGGATCGTGCAGGGATACGGCATCGAGGAGTTGAACCGGATGCCGCAGATCGTCAGCGGCACCACGCCCGAGGCCGTCAGGGAAGCGTCCGACCTGTTCCGCACGATCTCGCCGGAGATCGTCGAGCTTTCTCCGATCGAGGCGGAGTTCGCCAAGCTGTTCGGCAACGCCTATCGCTATATCGAGTTCGCGGCCACCAACCAGTTCTACCTGATCGCCCAGTCGGCGGGCGTGGACTACCAGCGCATTCTCAAGGCGATGAAGCACAACTATCCGCGCGCGAAAAATATTCCAAAGCCCGGATATGCCGCAGGTCCCTGCCTGATGAAGGACACGATGCAGCTCAGTGCCTTCGCGCGCAACGAGTTCAGCCTCGGCAATGCCGCCATGCTCATCAACGAAGGCCTGCCGCTTCATGTCATCGGCGACCTTCGCCGCCGTTATGACCTCGGCAAGATGACGGTCGGTCTGCTCGGCATGGCGTTCAAGTCGGAAATCGACGATGTGCGCGCGTCGTTGAGCTACAAGTTCAAAAAGGTGCTCAATGGCTTTGCGCGCGAGGTTCTGACGACGGATCCGTTCGTGACGATCGATCCCGAGCTGTTGCCGCTGGATGAGGTCATCACGCGTAGCGACATTCTGATCCTCTGCACACCCCACCTCAGCTACAAGAGTGCCGATCTCAAGGGCAAGCCGGTCGTCGACGTTTGGGGATTGCTCGAGAACGCCAACGTGATCGTGACGCGCTCATACGAAAGCCCATCGATAATTCCGACCGCTTGACTGAAATCAATCGATGGACCACCGCCGGGCATCACGTGATGGATCACCAGCTCGACATCGTCATCCCGGTCTACAATGAAGGGGCCAATATCCTCGCAACGCTGAGAGCGCTTGCGCGCGAGGTCAAGACGCCCGCGCGGGTGCTCGTCTGCTACGACTTCGAGGAAGACAATACCTTGCCCGCGGTGCGGCAGCATCCGGAGGCTTACAGCGGTCTCGAAGTCGCCTTCGTCCGCAATCCCGGCCGAGGGGCGCATGCCGCCGTGATGGCCGGCTTTGCCGCATCGACCGCGCCTGTTGTCGTGATGTACCCCGCCGACGACGATTTCAATGCCGGGATTATCGACCAGATGGTCGCTCTGGTCCGCAACGGCTGCGACGTCGTCTGCGCCAGCCGCTTCCTTCCGGGCGGGACGATGCAGGGCTGCCCATGGCTCAAGGCCGTTCTCGTGCGCACGGCGGCCTTTACGCTGCATCACTTCGCCGCCTTGCCCACCAAGGACCCGACGAGCGGATTCCGGATGTTCTCACGACGGGTGATCGATCAGATCAGGGTCGAGTCGGATCAGGGATTCTGCTACAGCATCGAATTGCTGGTAAAAGCTCACCGGCTGGGCTGGAAAATATCCGAAGTTCCCGCACTCTGGTTCGAGCGCCAGCATGGCGCAAGCCGTTTTCGCGTCCTCAAATGGTTGCCCGCTTATCTGCGTTGGTTCAAATACGCGTTTGCGACGACCTATCTGCGTCGCTCGCCGGAGACGGTTCTGATGAAATCCGAGCCGGCAGGAACGGCCTTAGACATGTCCCAGGACTGGCCGAAAATCAGATCCAGAAGCATCCAGCCCGTCTCGCCATGGGTCGAACTGGTCGCGCGTGAGGTCGAGTTCTCGCCCGACAACACGGAGCTCTATCACGCAGTCAAGCAGCAGGATTATCTTGCCATCGTCGCGCGGACGCCGAGCGGACATTTCCCGATTGTCCGCCAGTACAGGCCCGCGCTGGAAAACTTCACCTGGGAACTCCCGGCCGGCCTTGCCGAGCCCGGAGAGGATCTTGCCGACGGCTGCCGGCGCGAATTGCGCGAGGAAACCGGCTATTCGACGCGCGCAATTTTTCCCCTGGGGATGGCTGCCCCCTGCACCGGACGGTTGAGCAACCAGATCCACACCTTCTTTGTCGAGACAGGAGAGCGCGACGCCGATTTCGTTCCCGAGCCGGGCATCGGCGTCAAGCTAGTCACGGCGGATGAGCTTGTCGCTATGATCAAATCGGGCGAGTTCGTTTCGCAATTGCATCTCGGCTCGCTTCTGCTTGCTGAAGTTCGCTCATTCATAACCCTGAGATGACACGGTTCGCGCGCTGAAATGGCAACTGCACCGGTAACTCCCCTGGTCGGAATCGGAATTGTCGGCTGCAACTACGGTCGGCTCGTGCATCTGCCGGCGTTCCGTCTCGATCCGCGTTGCAAGATCGTTGTGCTCGCCGGAAGCGACGCCGCGCGGACAGCCGAGCTTGCGAAGGCGGAGAACGTTCCGCTGGCATTCGGCACCTGGGAGCAACTGGTCGAGCATCCTGTCGTCGGCGCCGTCTGCATTGCGACCAGGCCCGACCTGCAGCCCCGGATCGCCATCCGCGCGCTCGAACTGGGAAAGCCGGTGTTTGCGGAAAAGCCGATGGCGGCTGACCTCGCCGGCGCCGAGAACATGGTCCGTGCTGCCGAAGCAAGCGGCCGTATTGCCATGGTCGATTTCAATTTCTGCGAAATATTAAGCTGGGCAAAGGCGAAAGCGTTGCTCGACGAGGGAGCGATCGGCCGCGTGCGCCACGTTGACGTCAACTGGAACGTCGAGAATTACTCCACGCGGATGCGCCTGACGAACTGGAAGACCAGCGGCGCGGAAGGCGGCGGCGTGCTCGGCAATTTCGTCAGCCACTGCTTTCATTATCTCGAGTGGTTCTGCGGTCCCATCACAGGAATGTCGGCCAGGATCTCGGGGCTGCCGGACGCGCCGGCGACAGAGACCAATGCCGGCATCAGTTTGATGTTTCGATCGGGCGCGGCCGGAAACATTGCAATGAGCTGCGCCTCCTATCTTGGATCGGGCCATCGCATCGAGCTTTACGGCGAGGACGGAACTCTGACGCTCGTCAACGAGACGACAGACTATATGCGCGGCTTCCGCCTGTCGTTCGGCCGGCGGCCCGCGCAACTGATGGACGTCATCAGCGTGGTCGACGAAGTCGACCTGCGGTTTCCGTCGGATGGACGAATTGCGCCGGTTTCGCGCCTCGCCGCCCGCTTTCTGGACGGGATCGAGCGCGGCATTGCGACAACAAGCGGCTTCCGCGAAGGCTTGCGGGTCCAAGCCTTGCTCGACGTGGCCCGGCGTGCAAATGATCTCGGCCGGTGGCTCGAGATCGCGCCGGAAAATGGAGAAGCAAAATTGTGAGTTCGATCCTGGTCACAGGGGGCAGCGGCTTCATCGGAGCGGCGCTGGTCAAAGCGCTGGTCAAAGACGGGCATTCGGTGCGCGTGCTTGATGACAACTCACGCGGCGCGCTCCGGCGACTGGCGGAAGTGGCTGACGATATCGAGTTCGTGGCCGGCGATATTCGCGATCCGGCCGCGGTGACGCGCGCCGTGCACGGCATGGACGAAGTCCACCACCTCGCCTTTGTCAACGGCACCGAATTCTTCTACAGCGCGCCCGAGCTTGTGCTCGACGTCGGCGTGAAAGGCATGGTCAATGTCATCGACGCCTGCCGCAGCGAAGGCGTGCGATCCCTCATCCTGGCGTCCAGCTCCGAAGTCTACCAGACTCCGCCCCGCATTCCGACCGACGAGGGCGTCCCGCTCGTGGTCCCGGACCCCGGTAACCCCCGTTATTCCTACGGCGGCGGCAAGATCATCAGCGAGTTGATGGCCATCAACTATGGACGGAAGTTCTTCGATCGCGTCCTGATCTTTCGTCCACACAACGTCTATGGCCCCGACATGGGCTGGGAGCACGTGATTCCGCAATTCTCGCTGCGGCTGAAGGCGGCCGCCGCGGAACATCCCTCCGGCAGAATTCCCTTCAAGCTGCAGAGCGATGGCAGCCAGACCCGCAGCTTCTGCCATGTCGACGATCTCGTGCGCGGTGTCCTCGCGATGCGCGCCAGCGGCGAACATCTCAACATCTACCATGTCGGCACGACGGAAGAGATCACCGTCGCCGAACTCGCAAGACGCATCGCAGTGCATAAGGGCTGCGAAATCGACTTGATCGCGGGTCCCGCGCCGGAAGGCGGCACCGAGCGACGCTGTCCGGATATTGCGAAACTGGGGAGGCTCGGCTATTCGCCGCAGGTTCCGCTTTCGGTCGGGCTGCCTTCAACGGTCGACTGGTATTGGACCCACGACGAGCTGAAGCCACGGACGTAATCCGGTTTTTGGAGAGGTTTTCGATGTTTCCTGTGAAAGTTGCCCGTGCTGCGGGGACCGGAGCAAGTGTCCCGGTGGAGGCGTGCCAGGTTTGCGGGCATGATCACCTGGAAACCGTGCTGTCGCTGGGTTACATGCCGCCGGTCAACCAGATGGTCCCGATCGGCGAAGTGGAGCGTCAACAGCCATGGTTTCCGACCAGCCTGCTGCATTGCCCCAAGTGCGAGTTGGTTCAGCTTGGCCTCGCCGTCGATCCCGTCATCATCTTCCCGCCGGAATATCCCTACACCAGTGGGATGACTCGCATCCTGCGGGAAAACTTTGCCGAGTTGTACGCCGAGTCCTCGAAAATGCTCGGCCTCGGCAAGGACGATCTTGTGGTCGACATCGGCTCCAACGACGGCACGCTGATTTCCAATTTCCAGAAAGGCGGTCATCGCATTCTCGGGATCGAGCCGACCGATGTCGCTGGGATCGCCAACCAGCGCGGCATAGACACGATTCAGCGGTACTTCTCGACGGCGGTGGCGCGCGAGGTCGTGGAGAAACATGGCCCCGCGAAAGTCGTGACTGCCGCGAATTGCTTTGCGCATATCGAGGATGTGCATGCGATCGTCGAGGGCATCATGGCAATGCTCGCTCCGGACGGCGTATTTATCTCTGAATCGCACTACCTGATCGGCCTGCTCGATACGCTACAATACGACACGGTCTATCACGAGCATCTGCGCTATTACTCGGTCGGCAGCCTTGCGCATCTGTTGGCCATGCACGGGCTTGAGGTGTTTCACGCGCGCAAAATTCCGACCCATGGCGGCTCGATCCGCCTCTACGCGGCACGCAAGGGAACACGTCCCATTCAACCCAGCGTCAAGGAGATGCTGGATGCCGAGCCGCGGGGCGAGGCCATGCGCAAGCGCCTCGCCGCGTTTCGCGACGACGTGATGCTATCCAAGCTTCGGCTCTATTCCATGATCCGTGACATCAAGGAGAAAGGCGGCCGCATCTGCGGCATCAGCGCACCTTCACGCGCATCAACATTGATCAACTACGTTGGTCTCGATTCCTCGATCATCGATTACGTCTGCGAGATCGAGGGCTCGCTGAAGATCGGCAAATGCATGCCGGGAACGCTGATCCCCGTGGTCGAAGAGAGCCATATGTTCAAGGATCAGCCCGATTGCGCCATCATCTTCTCCTGGCACATCGCAGCCGAACTCGCGCCCAAGCTTCGGGCCAAGGGCTACAAGGGGAAATTGATCTCGCCCCTGCCCGATCCGTATTTCCTTTAGATCGGGATCTTTTCGCGAAACGCGGCGGCCAGCGCGCTCGGCTCCGCCGACAGCACGCCACGCTCGGTGATCAGCCCGCTCACGAGCCGCGCCGGCGTGACGTCGAAGGCGTAGTTGGCGACCGGCGAGCCGTCGGGAACGATCCGCACGGTTTCGATCCGGCCATCTCTGGTGCGGCCGGTCATGGTGGCGACTTCGGAGGCCTCGCGCTGCTCGATCGGGATCTTGCCGCCGTCGCGAAGCGAGAAATCGATCGTCGGCGACGGCAACGCGACATAAAACGGCACGCCGTTGTCTTGCGCGGCGAGTGCTTTCAGATAGGTGCCGATCTTGTTGCAGACGTCGCCATTGGCGGTGACGCGGTCGGTGCCGGTGATGACAAGGTCGACCATGCCGTGCTGCATCAGATGGCCGCCGGTATTGTCCGCAATCACGGTATGCGCGACGCCGTGATGCGACAGCTCCCATGCGGTGAGCGAAGCGCCCTGGTTGCGGGGACGCGTCTCGTCGACCCAGACATGGATTTTCAAGCCAGCGTCATGGGCGAGATAGATCGGCGCGGTCGCCGTTCCCCAATCGACGGTCGCAAGCCAGCCGGCATTGCAATGGGTGAGAATATTGATCGCCTCGCCCGGTTTCTTCCGCGGCGCGATCGCCTCGATCAGCGCAAGGCCGTGCCGGCCGATCGCCTCGTTGATCGCAACGTCTTCCTCGGCGATTTCGCCCGCGCGCTGGTAAGCCGCCCTAACGCGCGCCGAAGGCGACAGGGGCGCCAACACCTTCCGCATTTCGTCCAGCGCCCATTTCAGGTTGATCGCGGTCGGACGCGTCGCGATCAACGTCGCGCAGGCGCGCTCCAGCGCGGCATCTGAAGCATCGGTGCGCATGGCGAGCGCGACGCCGATAAGCAGCGGTTGCGCCGATCAGCGGCGCGCCGCGCACCAGCATGGAGCGGATCGCGTCCGCCGCCGCCTCGCACGTGGTCAATTTCGCGATGACAAATTCATGCGGCAGGCGCCGCTGGTCGATCGCACCGACGGTCCAGCCGTCGCCCTCGACCCAGATGCTGCGGAAGTGTTTTCCGTCGACGTTCATTTCCGCAACACCCGCCCGGCGACCGCATCGAGCTTTTTCAACAGTTCGCCATCGCGCGCTTCGGGCGCGGTGATCAGCGCGCTGTCGAGCGCACGGTCCGAACCGATCGGACACGGCTCATGCTGTTTCGGAAAATCCCGCGCCAGCCGCGCCACCAGACTGACGCGCCTTCTCGGCATTGGCGTTCAGCACGCGGATGATGTCGGCGACCGTGACCGCGTCGTGATCCGGATGCCAGCAGTCGAAATCGGTCACCATCGCCACGCTCGCGTAACAGATCTCCGCCTCGCGCGCGAGCTTGGCCTCCGGCATGTTGGTCATGCCGATCACGGAATAGCCGAGGCCCTTGTAGGTCATGCTTTCGGCCAAGGTGGAGAATTGCGGACCTTCGATGCACACATAGGTGCCGCCGCGCGCCAGCGGAATGCCTTCGGCTTCTGCGGCCGCCGCCAGGTGCAGGCGCAGGCGCGGCGAGACCGGATGCGCCATCGAGACATGCGCGACGCAGCCTTTGCCGAAGAACGAGCTTTCGCGGCGATAGGTGCGGTCGACGAACTGGTCGACCAGAACGAAGGTGCCGGGCGGCAGGTCTTCCCTGAAGGAACCGCAGGCGGACAACGAAATCAGGTCGGTCACGCCGGCGCGCTTGAGCACATCGATATTGGCGCGATAGTTGATGTCCGACGGCGAGAGCCGATGGCCCTTGTCATGCCGCGGCAGGAACACGATCGGAAGGCCTTCGATGCTGCCGTGACGCAAAGGCGCCGAGGCCGCTCCCCAGGGGCTTGCAGCCATCTCGTCGCGGGCGTTTTCGAGCCCGGGCAAGTCGTAAATGCCTGATCCGCCGATCACGCCAAGAACTGCATCCGTCATGATGTCTCCGAACGATTTCTAGCGGCGACTATATCGCAAAGCCGGTTTCAACTAATGTGGTTCTTCGGCAAGTTGCAAGGATAGGCTGATGTCTTCAACCAACGACCAGGCCAAGCGTCAGTCGATCATCGACGCCTGCCGGGAGATGAACCGGCTCGGCATCAACCAGGGCACCTCGGGCAATATCAGCCTGCGCCATGACGACGGCATGCTGATTACGCCGACGTCGGTGCCCTACGACATCATGCAGGCCGACCAGATCGTGTTCATGAAACTGGATGGCGCGCCTGAGGCCGGAGGACGCCCGTCCAGCGAATGGCGCTTCCACCGCGACATCCTGAAAGCGCGCGCCGACGTCAACGCGGTGGTCCATGCGCATCCGCCCTATGCCACGATCCTTGCGATCATGGGGCGCGAAATCCCCGCGGTGCACTACATGATCGCCTGCGCCGGCGGCGACACGATCCGCTGCGCGCCCTATGCGACCTTCGGAACGGCAGAGCTGTCGCGCCACGCGGTCGCGGCGCTTGCGGATCGCTCGGCCTGTCTGCTCGCCCATCACGGCATGATCGTCGTCGGCGCTTCGCTTGCGAAAGCCATGTGGCTTGCGGTCGAGGTCGAGACGCTGGCGCGGCAATATCACGGCGCCTTGCAAATCGGCACGCCGCCGCTCCTGTCGAAAGACGAGATCGAAAACGTTCGCGCGCGCATGGCCGGCTACGGCGTCGGCGGCAGCGACTCCTAGAAAAGGCGATTCTTGAGCAGCAAAGCCGCACGCCCGCGAGCGGTGCGTTGAAGCCGTGCGCTGCAATACCGCCTCAATCCATGCGGCAAAGAGAATCTTCGCTGAATCAATGAATTGGCGATCAATTCAAATTTTCACCACAATCTCTGGCGGCCTTGATTATCTTCGTCTGTGGTTTTTGCGTGACAGACTGTGGCGGCGGCCCGGCAGTATGATCACGACAATATTTTCCATTGAGGTTTTGCCATGAAACGATTGCTGATCGGAATTTCCGCAGCCGCCTCGCTGCTCGCGACCGGCGCCCTCGCCGCCGACCTGCCGGCCAAGGCGCCGGCCTACACCAAGGCTCCGGTTTACGTCGAACCGGTGTTCGACTGGACCGGCTTCTATATCGGCGGCAATCTCGGCTACAGCTGGGGCCGCTCGAGCGACACGACGGCCATCACGAATCCGGCGCGGCACCGTGCTCTTTTCGGGCACCGACCGGACCAGACCTCAACGGCATCGTGGGCGGTGGCCAGTTCGGCTACAACTGGCAGATGCAGAACTGGGTGTTTGGCCTGGAGGCCGACATCCAGGGCACGGACGAAAAGGGCACGCATGGCTATCTCTGTCCGGCAAATACCTGCATCGTGGGCAACCCGCTAGCTGCCCTGGCCGTCACCGGACCCGCGGTCTCCGAAGCTTTGAGCCAGAAGATCGACTGGTTCGGCACCGTTCGCGGCCGCGTCGGCATTCTCGCCACCCCGAGGGTGCTGCTCTACGCGACCGGCGGTCTGGCCTATGGCGAAGTCAATTCCAGCGCGACGATCGCGCCTGTCACGACCGGCGTGTCCGCCGTGATCCCAGGCGTCAACAGCACCAATGTCGGCTGGACGCTCGGTGCCGGCATCGAAGGCGTGATCGCCGGCAACTGGACCGCGCGGCTCGAATATCTCTATGTCGATCTTGGCTCGGTGAGCGGTTCTGTTCGCGACGACGATCGGAACGACTAATCTTGTGAGCAACTTCTCCTCGCGCGTCACCGACAACATCCTGCGCGCTGGCATCAACTACAAGTTCGGCGGACCGGTGGTGGCGAAGTACTAAAGCCACTGCCTTTCGAACAAAAAGCCCGGCCTTTCGCGCCGGGCTTTTTTGTTGGCCTCGATCAGCGAAATCTGACCGTCCGCCCCCGCCTCACTTGCCCTTGAAGTTCGGCGCCCGCTTGTTGAGGAAGGCGTCCATGCCTTCGCGGAAATCCTCGCTCATATAGGCTTTCAGGATCAGATCCTCGCCCTCGTCGCGGGACAGCGTGCGGCGGATACGGCGCACCGCTTCCTTGGTCACTTCCAGCGTGATCGGCGCATGACCGGCGACGAGCTTCGCCGTCTCGTCCGCGCGGCGCTGCAGCGTCTCGACGTCAGGCACCACCTCGTTGAGGAGGCCAAGCGCCAGCGCCTCGGGCGCTTCGACGAGGCGCGCCTTGAAGATCAGGTCCTTGGTGCGCGCGGGACCGATCAGGGCCACGAGCCGCGAGATGTTGGACATCGACAGGCAATTGCCGAGCGTGCGCGCGATCGGAAAACCGATGCGGGTCGCCTCGGTGCCGATGCGAATATCGCAACAGGCGGCAATGCCCGCGCCGCCGCCGGTGCAGGCGCCGGCAATCGCCGCAATGACAGGCACGCGGCATTGCTCGAGCGTGCCGAGCACGCGGTCGATCCGCGCTTCGTAGTCGAGGGAATCCTGCGCGGTCTTGAAGGCGCGGAACTGCGAGATATCCGTGCCCGAGGCGAACGCCTTGTCGCCCGCGCCTGTGATGATCAGCGCCTTGATCGAGCGGTCCGCGTTGATGGCCTCGCAGATCGAGGCCAACTGCTCGTACATCGCGAAGGTCAAGGCGTTTCGCGCCTGCGGACGGTTGAAGGTGATCCGGGCGATGCCATCCGAGACGGAATGGATCAGGTCTTCGTTTGATGTCACGGGGGCGTTCATGTCGCGCTCTTTCTGTTCTTGTTGGAGACCTAATGTCTCAGGCCACCGCCGCCTTGGTCTGCGGCATGGCGACCACGTCGCGGCTCTTCAGGATATCCATCGCGGCGAGCACGCCGCCCGTGCGGTGCGGCACCTTGGCGAGATCAAGTCCCATCTCGACGCCCGACAGCGTGCCCATCAGCATCAGGTCGTTGAAGTGGCCGATATGGCCGATGCGGAACGCCCTGCCCTTGATCTTGCCAAGACCCGTGCCGAGCGACATGTCGAAGTTTTCCAACACCACCTTGCGGAAGGCATCCGCGTCATGCCCGTCGGGCGTCATGACGGCGGTCAGCGCCGGCGAATAGGCCTGCGGGTCGAGGCAGACGAGATCCAGCCCCCAGACCTTGGCCGCCGCGCGCGTTGCCGCCGCGTGGCGCTTGTGACGGGCGAAGACGTTGTCGAGGCCCTCTTCCTCCAGCATCGCAATCGCCTCGCGCAACGCGAACAGCAGATTGATCGCCGGCGTATACGGAAACGTGCCGACCTTGTTGATCGCGATCATGTCGTGCCAATCCCAATAGGACCGCAGCGAAGTGTTGGTTTTCGAAGCCGCAAGCGCCTTCTCCGACACCGCGTTGAAGCTCAGGCCCGGCGGCAGCATCATGCCCTTCTGCGAGCCGCCGACGGAGATGTCGATGCCCCAGGCGTCGTGCTCATATTCGAGCGAGGCGAGGCCGGAGATGGTATCGACCATCAACAGCGCCGGGTGGTTGGTGCGGTTCAGCGCCTTGCGGACGTCGAACGGATGCGTGACGCAGCTCGTCGAGGTCTCGTTATGGATGACCAGCACGGCCTTGATCTTGTGCGCCTTGTCGGCGGCAAGCCGCGCCTCGATCTCGGCGACGTCGGCGCCGCGGCGCCAATCGGTCGGCAGAAATTCGAGGTCGAGCTTGAACTTCTCGGCAATGCCCTTCCAAAGCACCGCGAACTGGCCGGTCTCGGCGAGCAGCACCTTGTCGCCGGGCGAGAGCGTGTTGACGATCGCCGCTTCCCAGGCGCCGGTGCCCGAGGACGGGAAGATGATCACCGGCTGCTTGGTGCGGAAGATCCGCTGCATGCCCGAAAACACCGCAAAGCCCAGCTCGGCGAACTCAGGACCGCGATGGTCGAGGGTGGGCATGTCCATGGCCCGCAGAACCCGGTCCGGTATATTGGTAGGGCCTGGAATTTGAAGAAAATGCCGTCCTGTATGCAGGGCCATGGGGCGTCCTTCCCGGGAATCTCAGCGCAACCGCTTGGCTGTTGGGCCTTAATCCCCCACCGAGGGGCATCCCGTCAATCCATAAGAATGGATAGGCTAACCCCTGCCTATCCCGGGGTCCGCCGCCCTCGGCCGAAGGGCCACTGAGGGAAAAACCTTCTACTACTCCGCGGGCTGGGCCTCACGCACCCTGCTCGACAGGAACAGGCGAAGCATCCGCCGCATCAAGCACCGACCGGTCCGGATCGAGCCAGAAGGCCCATACGCCGGCCCCAATGACGAGCAGGACTGCGGCAACGATAAAAGGCGCCTGCCAGCTGCCGTATTGAACAAGGACGCCGAAGACGAGCGGCGACAGCGCGCCGCCGAAATTGCCGGCCATGTTCATCATCCCGGAAACCGTGCCGGAGTATTTGCCGCCCGTATCCATCGGGACCGCCCAGGACGGACCGATGGTGCATTCCAGGAAGAACATTGACGCGGTCAGGCAATAGACGGCGGTGTAGGCGTTCTCGGTCAACGCAGCAGGCACGATGAAGATACAGCATCCGAGCAGGCCAACGATCGCGACCGAGCGGCGCGCCAGCCTGGTATTGCCCGTCTTCTTCAACAGCCAGTCCGTCGCGATGCCGCCGACGGTATCGCCGAGCACGCCGGCAAATAGCGGCAGCGAGGCGAACAGGCCGACCTTGATCAGCGTGAAGTGCCGGAATTCGACGAGATAGGACGGCAGCCAGCTCAGGAAGATCCAGAGGCAATAGACGTAGGTGAAATAGGCGCACATGATCGCCCACATGTTCGGCGAGCGCAGCAGCGTGCCCCAGGGAACGGATGCGGCCTTGCGTTCGATGAAGGCCGGCTTGACCGCGCCGGTAGCGTCGACGCCGCGAATGTGCTTCAGCTCCGCCTCGTTCACGAGCTGATGCTCTTCGGGCAGATTGCGGTAGGAGACATACCACCAGATCGACCAGATGAAGCCGATCGCGCCGCAGACATAGAAAACCGATCGCCACCCCCAGGCGCTCATGATGAAGATCACAAGCGGCGGGGCGATCGCGGCACCAAGACGGCTCGCGCTATGCGTCAAGCCCTGCACGAAGCCACGCTCTTCGCGAGGATACCAAAGCTGCATCGAGCGCGTGGCCCCCGGGAAGGCGCCGGCCTCTCCCATTCCGAACAGGAAACGCACCGCGATGAACGACACCGCGCCGGTTGCCGCTGCGGTTGCGGCCGTCATCACCGACCAGTACGCGACGATGGTCCCGAGCACGGGCCTTGCGCCGAAGCGATCCGAGAGCCAGCCGCCGGGCACCTGGAACAGCGCATAGGCCCACCCAAAGGCGCTGAAGATCGCCCCCATGGTGATCTTGTCGAAGCCGAACTCCTTGCTGATGATCGGAGCCGCGGCCGAGATATTGACCCGATCCAGATAGGTGATGAGGTACATCAGGCAAATCAGGGCAAGGATGTACCATCGTCCCCTGCTGCGCGGCTGCTGGCCTTCCATACTCAACTCTCCGACTCTGCTTCTTTTCGTTCTTGATTGGCAGCGGCCGCTCGTCCAGTTGCGCTGGACGAAGCTTCGCATCCCTTGGATGCTGATCACCTCTTAACGCCGGGAGAAAGCCAAAGCTAGCTGCCGACGACCTTGAGGTGTTCCGGCGCGTTCGACTTGTCGGCATCTTCCAGCGACTTCATCGCAGCATCGACGCCGCCGGCGCGATGCGGCACGCCGGCTGCTGACAGGCCCATCTCGACGCCAGAGAGCGCACCTAACAGCGTGAGTTCGTTGCATTCGCCGAGATGGCCGATGCGGAACACCTTGCCCGCCACTTTTGAGAGGCCGGACCCGAGCGAGATGTTGTATTTCTCCAGCGTCACTTTACGGAACTCGTCGGCATTATGCCCCGGCGGCATCACCACGGCGGTAAGAACCGGCGAATATTCCGCAGGCTCCTGGCACAGGACTTCAAGGCCCCAATGGTTGACCGCGGCGCGTGTCGCCGCAGCCAGCCGCTTGTGGCGGGTGAAGACGTTATCGAGGCCTTCTTCAAGCATCATCGCAATCGCTTCACGCAGCCCGTAAAGCAGGTTGGTCGCCGGCGTATAGGGGAAGAAGCCGTTGGCATTGGGCTTGAGCATTTCCTCCCAATCCCAATAGGACCGCGGCATCCTGTTGGTCCTGGCGGCGGCGCGCGCCTTGTCCGAGACCGCGTTGAAGCCGAGCCCCGGCGGCAGCATGAAGCCTTTCTGCGAGCAGGAGACAGTGACGTCGACCTTCCACTCGTCGTGCTTGTAATCGACCGAGCCGAGCGAGGAAATGGTGTCGACCAGAAGCAGCGCCGGATGAGCAACGCGGTCCATCGCGGCGCGGATCTCGCCGACCCGGCTCGTCACACCCGTTGACGTCTCGTTGTGGACCACCATCACCGCCTTGATGGCGTGCGTCGTGTCGGCCTTGAGCTTCTCCTCGATCGCGGCGGGGCTCGCGCCATGACGCCAGTCGCCCGGCATGAAGTCGACATCGATGCCCCAGCGCTTGGCCATTTGCTGCCACAGCGTGGCGAAATGGCCGGTTTCCACCATCAGCACCTTGTCGCCGGGCGAGAGCGTATTGACGATCGCCGCTTCCCAGGCGCCGGTGCCGGAGGACGGAAACACGATCACCGGGCCCTTGGTCTGGAAGATCTTCTGGCAGCCTTCGAACACCTGCTTGCCGAGTTCGGCGAACTCGGCGCTGCGATGGTCGATGACCGGCATGTCCATGGCGCGAAGCACGCGGTCCGGGACGGGGCTTGGGCCCGGAATGTTCAGGAAATGACGTCCCTGGTGCTTGCTCATGGTGCTCTCCTCCCGTGTAGCGGACCATATTGCATTCAATTTCGAGGCCGGCAACCCATAAATTGCGTACGATTTTGGTCGACGACCCCCCCTTCCCCACGTATGTTCCCGACCATGAAACCGATGAACCCCGACGAGACGCCTGCTCTGGCGCTTAGCCCCGAGCGCCCCCGGGAAGAGGCGTCCCTGCACGACGAGATCCTCAGCAAGCTGCGCGACCACATCGTCGAGGGCAACATTCCCGACGGCGGCCGCATCCCGGAGCGGCAGCTCTGCGAGATGCTCGGCATTTCGCGCACGCCGTTGCGTGAGGCGCTGAAGGTGCTCGCGGCCGAAGGCCTGGTCGAACTCCTGCCCAATCGCGGCGCGCGGGTGCGTGCCTTGAGCGAGCAGGACCTGGCTGAATTGTTCGACGTGATGGGCGGGCTCGAAGGCCTCGCGGGGCGGCTCGCCTGCGAGAACATCACGGATGCGGAAATCGCCGAGATCGAGCGGCTGCATTACGAAATGTACGGCTTCTACCTGCACCGCGACATGCACGGCTACTTCCACGTCAATCAGCTGATTCACGAGAGGATCGTGGAAGCCTCGCGCAACGCGACGCTGAAGGCCGCTTATGCCAACTTTGCCGGACGCATTCGCCGCGTGCGCTATTCCGCAAATTTTGCCCGCAAGCGCGAGCGCTGGGGCGAGGCGATGCGCGAGCACGAGACGATCCTGGAGGCGCTGCGCCGCCGCGCCGGCAACGAGCTCTCGGACATCCTGTTCCGCCACCTGCGCAACAAGCGCACCGCGGCGGTCGCGCACCTCAAGACCACCGACGAGACGGCGGCGATACCGGCCTGATACTGTTTCCAGCGGTGCGAAAAAACACATTTTGCATTCAAAATTGCCTTGGCGCGGGCAGAAAGTAGATCGCCTTCGGGCGCCTTAAACGGGGATGGAATGACCGATACGGACGTCAGGCTTCGGGACAGGCTGTCGCGCGAGATCACGGGCGACGTCCTCTTCGATTCCTTCAACCGCGGCCGTTATGCGACCGACGCCTCGTTCTACCAGATCATGCCGGCGGGCGTGGTCGTCCCCCGCTCGATCGACGAGGCGCTGCGCGCCATGGCCATCGCGCGCGATGCCGGGCGCAAGGTGACGCCGCGCGGCGGCGGCACCTCGCAATGCGGCCAGACCATCAATGACGGCATCGTCATCGATCTCTCCAGGCACCTGAACCGCGTTCTCTCGCTCGATGTCGAGAACCGCACTTGCGTGGTCGAACCCGGCATCGTGCTCGACGATCTCAACCGCCAGCTGAAGAAGCACGGGCTGTGGTTTCCGGTCGACGTCTCGACCGCCTCGCGCGCCACCATCGGCGGCATGGCCGGTAACAATTCCTGCGGCGGGCGCTCACTGCGTTACGGCACGATGCGCGACAACACGCTGTCGATGGATGCCGCCCTGGCTGACGGCACGCTGCTGCATTTCGGCGAGGTGCCGCGCGATCATCCCGGTTCAGACGAAAAAACGTCCCTGCTTTTCCGCGATATGCTCGCGCTCGGCGCCCGCGAGGCCGCCGAAGTGGCCGACAAGTTTCCGAAAGTGCAGCGCCGCGTCGGCGGCTACAATCTCGATGCGCTCACGCCGCGCAATACAGCCAACAATATGGCGCATCTTCTGGTCGGCTCGGAAGGCACGCTTGCCTTCACCGCCAAGGTCGAACTGAAGCTGTGGCCTGTGATCAAGAACAAGGTGCTCGGCGTCTGCCATTTCGGCAGCTTCTACGAGGCGATGGACTCGGCGCAGCATCTCGTCAAGCTCAAGCCCATCGCGGTCGAACTCGTTGACCGCACCATGATCGCGCTCGGCCGCGACATCGCGATGTTCCGGCCGGTGATCGAGGCGACAGTCAAGGGTGACCCCGACGCGCTTCTGATCGTCGAATTCGCCGAGGAAGACCAGGCCGACAATCTGCAGAAGCTGAGGCAGCTTTCGGAGCTGATGGGCGATCTCGGCTTCAGCTGGAACAGCGGCATGCGAAAATGGGGCGGCGTGGTTGATGTCGTCGAGCCAGCCGTGCAGACGGCGATCGCCGATTTCCGCACCTCCGGCCTCAACGTCATGATGTCGATGAAGCAGGAGGGCAAGCCGGTGTCCTTTGTCGAGGACTGCGCGGTGCCCCTGCCCCATCTCGCCGACTATACCGACCGGCTGAACAAGGTGTTTGCGAAGCACGGCACGCGCGGCACCATGTATGCGCACGCTTCGGAAGGCTGCCTGCACGTGCGTCCCGTGCTGAACCTGAAGCTAGACAAAGACGTCAAGGCGATGCGCGCCATCGCGGAAGAAGCCTTCGCGCTGGTGCGTGAGTACAAGGGCTCGCATTCCGGCGAGCATGGCGACGGCCTCGTGCGCTCGGAATTCCATGAGACGATGTTCGGCTCGCGCATCATCGCCGACTTCAAGGAGGTCAAGGAGCGCTTCGATCCGGGCCACGTGCTCAATCCCGGCAAGATCGTCGATCCGCCGAAAATGGACGACCGCGCGCTGTTCCGTTATCCGCCGTCTTATCGCGTGAACGAATTCAAGACCGCGCTCGATTGGTCGGCCTGGCCCGGCGCGGGAGGCGGTTTCCAGGGCGCGGTCGAGATGTGCAACAACAACGGCGCCTGCCGCAAGCTCGAGGGCGGCGTGATGTGCCCGTCCTACCGCGCCACGCGCAACGAGAAGGACGTAACGCGCGGCCGCGCCAACACGCTGCGGCTCGCGATCTCCGGCCAGCTCGGACCTGACGCGCTCTCCTCCGACGAGATGATGGACACGATGAAACTCTGCGTGTCCTGCAAGGCCTGCCGCCACGAATGCCCGACCGGCGTCGACATGGCGAAGATGAAGATCGAGGTGTTATCCGCGCGCCGCGAAAAGCACGGGCTTTCCTTGCGCGATCGCCTGGTCGGCTTCCTGCCGCGTTATGCGCCGCTGGCCTCGCGCTTTGCCCCGCTCGCCAACCTGCGCAACAACAGCAGGCTGCTGCGCGCGCTGTTCGAGCGCTTTGCCGGCATCAGCGCCAAGCGTGCGTTGCCGGAGTGGCGCCGCGACGTGTTCGATCCCGACGGCGAGGTGTTCGGTCCCGCCGACGGACACGAGGTGGTGCTGTTTTCCGACACCTTCAATCGCGCTTACGAGCGCGAAAATCTCGATGCTGCGCTGAAGGTGTTGGTCGCCGGCGGCTACCGCGTTCATATTCCGAAGCCGTCAGGCGGCGGTCGGCCGCTGTGCTGCGGTCGCACTTTCCTCTCCGCTGGTCTCGTCGATCACGCCCGCGCCGAGCTTGATCGGCTGGTTGCGACCTTTGCGCCGTTTGCCGCACGCGGCGTGCCGATCGTGGGACTTGAACCGAGCTGTCTTTTGACGCTGCGCGATGAACTCCTGTCGCTACGCTCCGGCGAGACCGCGAAAGCCGTCAGCGCGCATGCCCTGATGTTCGAGGAATTTCTGGTGCGCGAAGCGACGGCGGGACGCCTGTCATTGCCGCTAAAGCCGATCGCGGACAAAGCCGCCGTGCACGGTCACTGCCACCAGAAATCATTTGGCGCGTTCAAGCCGGTCGAGCAGGCGCTGCGGCTGATCCCGGATCTAAAGGTCGAGACCATCGAGTCCAGCTGCTGCGGCATGGCCGGCGCCTTCGGCTATGGAACTGAGACCTACGACACCTCGATCGAGATGGCGGAGCTCTCGCTGCTTCCTGCCGTGCGCCGCACGGATGCAAACACGCTTGTCATCGCCGACGGAACGTCCTGCCGCCACCAGATCAAGGACGGCACAGATCGATCAGCCATCCACGTCGCCCGCGCGCTGGCGATGAGCCTTGACGGCGCCCGTTCCAACCCATCATCCTCCTCTCACGCATAGGAAAGATCCATGTCCGACCTCACCCTCGACATCGCCCGCAAGATTCTCGACGCCGCGCTGGCGAAAGCGGTCGAGAAGAAACTGAAGCCGCTCGTCATCACCGTGCTCGACGCGCGCGGCGCGGTGAAGGTCACCGCGGCGCAGGACGGCACCAGCCTGATGCGGGCCGAGATCGCCCACGGCAAGGCCTATGGCGCGCTCGCGATGGGCATGGGCTCGCGCGCATTGTTCCAGCGCGCGCAGGAGCAGTCTTACTTCGTCAGCGCGGTCAATTCACTCGCCGAAGGGCGTCTTGTGCCGGTGCCCGGCGGCGTCTTGATTCAGAATGGCACGATGCTGGTAGGGGCCGTCGGCGTCTCTGGCGACACGTCAGACAATGACGAGATCTGCGCCATCGCCGGCATCGAGGCGGCGGGATTGAAGGCCAATCCGGGATAGCTCAACGTCATTGCGAACCAGCCGCCTGCGGTAGGGCTTTGATAACGGCAATCTGCTAGGCGGATGGGTTATGAAGAACTTCCGCTTCGTCTGGCTGATACCGGCGTTTGCTGTCGTCGTTCTGGCGGCGGGCATACCTTTTTGGCGTCTATCCTACCAACAGGCGAACCATGGTGACTTCGCGATTTTGCCAGGTGCATTGCTGCTGGGTTTCGTGACGATCGTCCTGGTGGTGGCAGAAGTGGCATCGGTGAAGCAGACGGCAGTGACGATGCTTCTTTGTGCGCCTGCTATCGATGTCGTTGCGATCATCAAGGACACAGCCAGCGACCCGACGTCTCACAATCTGGCGCCGTTCGAGCTTGCGATCTACGCGATCTCCGGGGCGCTTGTCGTCGTTCCCGCCCTGCTCATTGGACTCTCAATTCGCTGGATATTGGCCAAGTCAGGATAGCGTCGTCGAACGGCTATGCCTGATGACGACGGCTGTTGCGCAGATGCGCGCTGGATTGCTTCGCTACCGCTCGCAATGACGGTCAACATAGCGTGGGCAAAGCGGAAACTCACCGGATCGCAGAGGCACGGGGCTTCGGCCACCGGGCAATTCGGCTAGGTTGATTTCGGTTGCGTCGAAAATCATCCTCGCTCTGCGGTTGGGATCAATCCTATGTCGCCTAGGCGGAATAAGCGGTCCTGGCAACCATGGCTGTGAGCCGACATCGAGGATTTTCAGCATGAACCATGATGGTGGAACCACCGCACTCGTCCCTTGTGAGACGATCGCCACCTGGCCAAAGGGCAATTTTGCGGAAAATCTGACTGTCGACCAGCATGGACAGGTGATCGTCACGCTGCACAACCAGGGTGTGGTCACGCGCGTCAATCCACTGAGCGGCGCCGCCACTCCGATCGCGACATTCGACTGCGGTGTGGCGGGTCTTGCGCTCGGAAATGATGGCGCGATTTATGTGAGCGGCGGGGTATTGGGGCAATCGCCAGGCAAGATTTGGCAAATCTCGCCGGATGGCACGACGCGCGAGATCGTCTCCATCGCGGATGCCGTCTTTCTAAACGGAATGACGGTCCACCCCGACAGCCGACGGCTTCTGGTTGCCGAATCCAGGAGCGGCCGCATCTATGCGGTGGCGACCGATAGTGGTGCCGTTGACGTCTGGCTGTCCGACGATCGCCTCAAGCCGATCCCGAATGTCAGGGATCCCGGCGCCAACGGCATCAAGCTGTTCGAGGGTTCGGTCTATATTTCATCGACCGCCCACGATCGCCTGTATCGTGGGGCGATTAACCCGGACGGATCCATCGAAGCACTTTCGCTATTCGCCGACAATTTGCGTGCCGACGATTTCGCCTTCGACGTGGAGGGTAATCTTTATGTCGCCACCCACCCGGCGAATTCGCTGGTGCGGTTGTCCCAGAGTGGTGACCGCGTGACCTTGGGCGACCTGTCAGGAGGGGTTGTCTGTCCGACCGCCGTCGCTTTTGGGCGAACGGCCGATGATGAGCGATGCATCTATGTCACCACCACGGGCGGGGTGATGCAACGCGCCGACAATGAAATTCGGGAAGCCCGCCTGTTGCGCCTGGATGTTGGTGCCAAAGGATTGCCGCTGCAGGCCGTTCAATGACGAACGGTCGCGACCTCGTGACGACTGTGGTTGCCCGCCGCGTCCCCCATCGTCATCAACAAGCCTTCGCGAACGGCCTGACAGCCATCATGGCGAAGGCGCAGACCATGCCGGGCCATCGCGGGGCAACGGCGCTGCGCCTTGAGGGAACGGCAAGTACTGTTTTCACCGTGATATTTGCCTTTGCCTCGCCGGAAGCGCGCGACGCCTGGATTGCTTCGTCCGAGTTGCAGGCCTGGCGACGAACCTGCGACGGGATCTCCGGGCCACTCATATCGGGCAGCAGTAGCGACGAGACCCCTTGGTTCGCCGTCAACGCTGCGGAACGCCCACAACGCCTGCGCGGGGCCGCCGTGAGCTTCCTCGGGGTTTTTCCGACCATCACCTTGTTGTCACTCGTCCTTGGGCCATTCATTGCGAGCTGGCCATTATTGGCGCGGAGCGCCTTTATTAGTGCGCTCATGACGCTAACGATGACTTATTTGATCATGCCGGCGCTGATGCGCCACTTGGCTAGCTGGACCTATGGCGCCGCAGAGGCCGCGCCGATCGATATCGGTGCCATCAAGACGATCAAGAGCCATGTTGACGGCTGAACGGTCCGCTGGAATTCGACCACAGTTATCTATTCGGGATTGGACTGCGGCTCGCCCCGACTGATATGACTTGTGACTAAAGGGGCGAGCGACAGATGAAAGCAACGCTCGCGCACCCGACAATTGGGCCATCAGGTGGAGGGGCACGGTGCGTGCCATTGTTTTGGCTGCGACGCTGGCTTTGGCTGCGATGCTGGTGTTCGGCGCCACCCACGCGGCCTTCGCGGCGGACCCGGCGCGGTGCCGGGATCTGGCCCGCCGTTATGAAACCGGCAAGTCCCAGATGACCGCGATCGAAGTGTCGTCGACGCTGTTTGCCGCGGCCGACCGCAACTGCATCGATCTTGCGACGACATTACTGGACCAGGGCGCCTCGGTGGAGGCACGAGACCGGTTGGGCGCCCGGCCGCTGAGCCGCGCGGCGCGATCCGGCCATCTCGAGATGGTCGATCTGTTGCTGCAACGAGGCGCGCCGATTGACGCGCGCGATCTTGCAGGCGCGACCGCACTCTACGTTGCCGCCGAACGCGGCCAGACCGCCGTGGTGCAGCGCCTCATCGACAAGGGCGCCGACGCCGGCCTGAAGGGGCGAAGCGGCACCTCGCCGCTGGCGGCTGCCGCCTTCGCCGGCAGGACCCAGGTCGTCAATATGCTGCTGGCGCACGGGGTCGACGGGCGGGTGGCGGACGATACCGGCAAGCCGCCGATCGTCTATGCTGCCGCGAGCGGCAGCCTCGATATTGTCCGGCAGTTGTTGACGCAACATATCGATGTCAATGCGCGTTACGGCAACGAGCTCACGCTCTTGATGTGGGCGTCGGGCCCTGACGAGACCGTCGCGGAGGCGCAGGCGCTTCAGGTCGTCTCCTATCTCATCGATGCCGGCGCCCGCATCGACGACCGGGACGACCGCGGCCGCACGGCCTTGATGATCGCCGCCGAAGGCAATCACACGGAGATCGCCCGGTTGCTGCTCACGCACGGCGCCGATCCATCGCTTCGCGACAAAGCCGGCAAGTGCGCGGCCGATCTCACCGCGCTCTCGGTGCTGCGCGAGGCGCTGACGCCGCGCTGAGCCGCCTCGCTGGAGGGGAGATCTTTGTCGCTCCCCAGCGCCGTTCACAGCCCCGCGAGATATTCCGCCAGCGCGGTCAGATCGTCGGCCGGGGTCGCGATCATGAGGTCACTCATGCCGGGGTTGTTGCCGCGGACGCGGGTGCGGAAGTCCGCCATGCTCCGCGCAAGATAGTCGCGGCCCTGACCGGCCAGACGCGGCACCGTGCTGTCGCCCTGGAACTGGTCGAGATGACAACCGGTGCAGCCGATCGAGCCCTCCGCGCTCCGGGCACGCTGGGCGACATCCTTCGGCGCGCGCGGCTGGCCGAGATCCGGCCACGGCTTCTTCGAGAAATACTCGGCGATCGCCAGCATGTCGTCGCGTTCAAAGCCTGAGGCGATCGGCTGCATGATCTCGCTCTTGCGATCGCCGCGCTTGAAATCGCGGAGCTGAATGTAGATGTAGCCCGCCTGCTGTCCCCAGATGTTCGGAATGGTCTTGTCGACCGGCTTGCCGTTCTCGCCATGGCAGCCGGCACAGACTTGAACCTGCTGGTCCAGCGGCTCTGCGCACAGCGGCGTTACCGTGAGCGCCATCGCAGCCACGACGCTAGCTACGACACCGGAATTAAGCCTGCCGCGCATCGCTTTCGCCTTCACAGGTCTCCAAAAGAAGCGGGACCGCAAGCGGTCCCGCTCGTCACGCGATGATGCGTGCCTCGCTGTCAATCCAGCGAGAACGCGATGATGTTGTTGCCGCGCTTGGCGTTGATCTGAACGTTACCGCCCGCGCCGACCACGATGTACTGCTTGTCGCCGATCATATAGCTCGACGGCGGAGCGTTGACACCGGCGCCGGCGCGGAAGTTCCACAGCTCCTTGCCGTTCGCGGAATCATAGGCCGCGAACTTGCCGTTGGCTTCGCCCGTGAACACCAGCCCGCCTGCGGTGGCGAGAATGCCGCCGATCATCGGCTCCGGCGTCTTCACCTGCCACTTGATCTTGCCGGAGTTGTAGTTGACGGCGGTGATGTTGCCGGACTGCGTCTCCGACGGGATGACCTTGAACGCGCCGCCGAGCCACAGCTTGCCGTTCGGATAGGGCGAGTTCTCGACATGATAGGTCATTGGCTGGTGCAGGTTGATCGCATAGGCCAGGCTCTGGGCGGGATCGGTCGCGATCGGCGACCATTCGACACCGCCGTTGGCACCCGGCAGCATGCGCGCGCCTTCCTTGGTCGGCAGCACCCACATGTTCTCCTGCGGCACCATCGCCTCCGAGAAGCGGATCAGGCTGCAGTCCTTGCGGTCATGCACGTAGACATGACCGGTCTTGCCGGCATGGATGACGCCGGGAATGGTCTTGCCGTCCTTGTCCTTGACGTCGACCAAGACCGTCGGGCTGACCGCATCGAGGTCCCATACGTCATGGGCGATATACTGGAAGTGACAGACGTATTTTCCCGTATCGAGGTCGAGCGAGACAAGCGAGTTAGTGTAGAGATTGTCGCCGGGCCGGTTCGAACCGTCGAGATCGGGCGATGGGTTGCCGACCACGAAAAAGATGCGGTTGGTGGCAAGGTCGATCGACGGGTTCTGCCACACGCCGCCGCCGAGCTTGGCATAGGGATCGCCGGTCTTGGCGAACTGGTCCTTTTCGGCCTGGATGTTGCGGTGCATGTCGCGGCCGGTGGCGTCCTTGGTGGCCCAGACGCCGACGGACTTTTCAGGAATGGTGTCGAAGTTCCAGATCAGCTTGCCGGTCTTGGCGTCGTAGGCGCGCACGAAGCCGCGGATGCCGTATTCGCCGCCGTTGGTGCCGATCAGCACCTTGTCCTTGATCACGGTCGGCGCCATCGTCTCGCTGTAGCCGAGCTCGGGATCGGCGATGTTGGTCATCCAGACCACCTCGCCGGTCTTGGCGTTCAGCGCCACCAGCTTGGAGTTGAGCGTGGCGAGATAGACCTTGTCGTCGAGCACCTGGACGCCGCGGTTGTTCGGCCCGCAGCAGAAGGTCGTGATCGGCCCCATCTTGTGATTGTAGTGCCAGAGCTGCTGGCCGGTCTTGGCATCGAGCGCGTAGACGTGGCTGAACGAGGTCGTGACGTACATCACGCCGTCGACGACGATCGGTGACGTCTCCAGCGACTCCTTGACGTCGGTCTGGAAGATCCAGGCGACATGCAGGTGCTTGACGTTGTCGCGGTTGATCTGCTTGGCCGGATAAAAACGCGTCTGGGCGTAGTTGCCGTTGGTCAGCAGGAAATCCTTCGCGTTCTTGTCGGCCGAATTGAGCTGCTGCTGGGTGACCGGCGAAACCTTCGCGTTGCCTGCTTGCGACTTTGCGTCCTGCTTGACCTCCTGTGCACTGGCGGTCGGCGACAGAAGTGCAAAGCTGCCGATCACGGCAAAACCTGCCGCAAGGCCTTTCACGTATTTCATGTTTCCCCCCTGTGGTTTTATGTATTTGGTTTGATAAATCGAAGGACGGGCAAGTGCCCTGATAGTGCTCGTGTTGAGCTACACCGTCAATGATCCGCAACATGTCATCGCCGATTGCTGCAATAGCGAAATGCTGCGGAATGAAGTGGCCAAGAGATCAGATGGACCGCTTTGCGAAGGCTGCTCTGGCAGGGCTGTGAGAGCCGTCGGCTCGATCGCATCATCGCATCGCGTGAAAATTGCTCTGAATGGTTGGCAAGGAAGTCCGAAACCTGCCGGGAAAGAAGACGAACCGCAGCCCGACGGCGATGCACCACGAGGCGGCGGGATTGAAGGCCGATCCGGGGTAGTCGGGCCTTTAAGTATGCCCGGCCTCGTCTACTTCCCCTCCAAGCTTCCGGTGGGCTGCTGCAGAACGTCGGCCAAGGGCGAGAAGCGGACATCATGTTGCCGCTCTCGGAAACTCTGTTAGTGTTGCGCAGTCTTGGGGAAGATCCGTCCAAAGAGGATGATCATGTCTCCGACTGAATTCTCGAGCAGCGAGGCGAAACGACTGCGCGCGTTCGAACGCCAGGGCCATGATGCCTTGGCAAAAAGCTATCACGATTTTTTTTCACCTGTGACCGCTATAGCTACCAATCCCCTTCTCGACGCTGCGCGATTGCGCTCCGGAACACGTCTGCTGGATGTCGCGAGCGGACCCGGTGCTCTTGCAGCCGAAGCCGCAAACCGCGGCGCACGCTCGGTCGGCGTTGATTTGTCCCCACGGATGATAGAACTGGCACGAGGATTGTATCCTGCGATCGAATTTCGTGAAGCTGACGTAGAACATCTCCCATTTCCTGATCACGCCTTTGACGCAGTCGTCTGCGCTTTCGGGCTTGGACATTTTCCCCAGCCAGAACTTGCTGTCGCAGAGTGCGTACGAACCCTATCGCCCGGAGGACGCATTGCATTTTCATGGTGGCTTGATCCGGCTCGTCAGCGAATCCAAGGCCTCTTCCGTGAAGCCATTTCCGAGATTGGCGTATCGGTACCGCCGGACGTGCCGCAGGGCCACGATGTTTTTCGTTTCTCGAACTCGGGCGAATTCCTTCGGTTGCTGGAGGGAGCTGAACTTACGGAAGTTGCGGTCACGGAGTACGCAGCGACCTACCTAGTTCCCGATATAGAGACGCTTTGGCGAGGTGGATTGGGTAGTCTCGTTCTGACCGGCGCAGTCATCAGACATCAAGATCAAGCGACTCAGGACTTGATCCGAACCGCATTCGAACGTTGCGCCAGCGTCTACAAATCGGCCGATGGATTGAACCTGCCTATCGCATTCATGATAGGTTCCGGCCGGCGGCCGATATAATGGCGCACAAGCTTTGACGTCACCTTCGGGTCCAAAAACAGAAGTGGCTAGGCGGGAACGGCATGTCGGCTATTTCCCGAAAGGAAGCCGCAATTGCTCTTGCTGTGGTGAGCCTCAGGCGTTTGCGGCCCGATTAACCACGATGGCCAGCTTTGAAAAACGAACCGCGCAGTCGCGCCACTTGTCAAGCGGTGAAAAGAGTGTATATTAGCCTTTGTTCGATTAGCCGCTGTGCCTTGTTGAATGCGCCCGCGGGCTCCTTTTCCAAAGACCATCGACAGTTGAATTGGTTCGCGTGACAGACGCGCGAAAATGCGCACGTGCGCTTTGGAGAAGAAAATGACGACAGGTACTGTGAAGTGGTTCAACGGCCAAAAGGGTTTTGGCTTTATCCAGCCCAGCGACGGCGGAAACGATGTGTTCGTGCACATCAGCGCCGTTGAGCGGGCGGGTCTTTCCGGCCTTGCTGAAGGTCAGAAGGTGAACTTTGAAATCAAGGCCGACAAGATGCGCGGCAAGTCCAGCGCGGAAAATCTGTCGCTGGCCTGACGCACACTGCGTTTTCCACGGATGTACTGGAAGGCGTTATTCCCGCTCAGCCCGAAGGGTTGGGCGGGTTTTGCTTGTTGCAGAATTGGACATGATGGCCGGCAGGAAATCAGCTGACCCCTCGCCCGAGAGCATCGCGCGCGCCGACCGGCAACGTTTGGCCGCGGAAGAAGGCGCGCGGGCAATGGCGGATGTCGAGCGAGAGGCGATTGCGGTCCGCAAGAACATGGAGCGGCTTCGCGCCTTGAGGCAAGCCAGGGAAGCAGAAGCGGCGAGAACCGAAGCGATTTTGCCGCCTGCGGCAAAGACGCGGCGAAAGAAGGGACTCCCGAAGTAGCGCGTCAGCCTCTCGAACCTGCGCTACCCGACGGGAGCGGTTCAAGCCTTGGGCGCGACCGAGATCTCCGGAGCCTCCGACTGGGTTTTGATGTCTGCAACGATCGCTTGTCCGATCGCCTCGCCAATCAGACGATGGCCCAAGCGGGAAAGATGCAGTCCGTCATGGAGCAAGATTTCTGATTTGGGAGCCTTCGCGAGGAGTTCGAACACAATCGATGAATATCATGCGATTGATCCTCCAACGTAGCTCTCGCAAGGCGTTGTATAAGTGGCGGCGCTTCTGCGAGAATGGAAGGATCCAAATATGAATGGAGACAATACGACAGGCGTAATTTCGGCCGAAATACAATCGCTCACCATGTGCTCGATTGCGTTAACATAAGATGATAGTGAAGTGACGGGAGCAGTTTTCCAAAAAAAGCCCCCTAGGGACTGCGTATGCCAACGAACAGTGCTGAGGAGGGTTGGAGCGCGGAAAGCTGGAGCAAGAGCAAGCGACGTTGGGCGGGCGAAAGCCCTTCCGTCAGAGGTGGAAACAGTAGGCGAATGCCTATTCCGAATTGGGCGGGCCGCGTCTGTAGATCCAAATTGAAAAACCACATAATCCGGATCGAAAGGAACGATCTTCGAATTCAGATATTTTACAGCGCGTGGCGCTGGAAAGCCGGGGAGCGTCAGTACGTTTATTTCTATTGGTCGCGAAAGTTCTTTTTCAACCAATGAACAAGCGACTTCGAGCAGCCCTCCGCCTTCGTGCGGATACCCGCTTATCATGCAGGCGCCAAACCCAGCGATCCTCACGGTAGAAACGTCGCTCGGAATAAAACAGACGTTGTTTGATGGTGACCTGGTTTCCATGCCGAGTTCTCTCTCACCGAATTGGCCCAATGCTGTTCGATTGCACGTCGGAGAGTCGTCTGAAAAATTTTCTTAGGAATTGAGAAGCCATTACGTGGCGCGAAACGCGAGTTTGATCCACTACGACGGGGGCAGCGATGGGAAAGATATAGGTTCTGGCTTACATGAAACTGACAACCACCTCCTGAATCAAAAAGCTACAAAATCGATAGTTTTTCCTGTGTCTTGACCTCACTTTCGTCTTTTCCACGAAGGGTTCTTTGCTCGTTAGGAGGCCCCTTGTTTTCAGCCTTCGCGAGGGCGGCCGTTTCCGTCGCGGATCGCAAGCCGAAGCGTCCTGGACAGAGTTGTACGTCGGTTCGGCTTCCGACGGCTGACATTCGTCGGCCAAATCGGACGCGGTCCCGCGCTTGGGACAACATTTCACGTTCACCGAGTGATTTTGCCCGTCGTGCCAATCTGTCGCAAACACCTTGCATGTGGCGACGGGCAAATCGCGGGCACCTTTTTGCGCACGAGGCGGGTGAGCCTGATCACTTGGCATTCCCTGCGCCCGCTTTTTTTCCGAGGGCAACGCTACCGCCACCCGGGCGCATTTGCGTGGCGGGAATGCCGCCTTGCGTCTTCATGACGACGGCTTGCCGGCCATGACCGGACAGGGCAAGCTGCGAACAGCGAAGCGATCCGCTCCCTTCCGCGACTATCAACGAACAATCAGGCAATTCGGAAAATAAAGAGACGATGCCATGAACCTACTAACGGGACTTGCGATCGTTGTCGCCCTGGCCGGCGTCACGGCGAATGCCGCGCAAGCCCAATCCCCTGCTCCCGCCGACATCGTCTTCGTCAACGGCAAGGTGTTCACCGCCGATGGCGGCGATCGCGTAGTGCAAGGTTTTGCGATCACGGGCGATCGCTTCGTTGCGGCCGGGTCGGATGACGAGGTACGCCGGCTCGCCGGTCCGCAAACCAGGGTGGTCGATCTCAAGGGGCACTTCGTGTCGCCCGGCATCACCGACGATCACTTCCACAATGAAGGCGGCGGCTCCGGCGTCGATCTCAGCCACGTGCGCTCGCTCGGCGAGCTCCTGACCACGGTTGCCAATGCGGCAGCAAGCGCGCCGGCCGACACGGTGATCGTCTCCAACTCCGATTGGCACGAGGCGCAGCTCAGGGAGCAGCGCCTGCCGACCGCAGAAGAGCTCGAGCAGGCCGCGCCCAATAGGCCTGTGGTGCTGGTGCGCGGCGGCCACGAATACATCCTCAACACGACAGCGTTGAAGAAATGGAGCATCAGCAAGGACACGCCGGTGCCGGCGGGCGGGCAGATCAGCCGCAACAGCGCAGGCGAACTGACGGGTGAGTTATTTGACGAAGCCAAGGCGCTGGTCACGCTGCCGCGCCCGAAGCCGGTCAGCATGGACGACATCCTCACCACCCAGAAAGCGGTCGCGCCTTACGGGATGACCGCGGTCCGCATTCCCGGCGCCTACAAGGGCGACATGATCGCGGCCTATCACCTGATGAAGCAAGCCGAGGTCGAAGGAAAACTGACGCTGCGCTGGACCGTCTACATGCCGGGCTTCTCGCTGCGCTCGGCGGAAGCCGCGCGCAAGTCGATCGCAGCGTGGGGCGCTATCCAAGGTGAGGGTGACGACTGGGTCAAGGTCGACGGCGTCAAGCTGATGGTCGATGGCGGCTTTGAAGGCGGCCATCTCTCAAGACCCTATCGCGAACCTTACGGCAAAGGCGGCCAGTACACTGGCGTGACGGTCTCGCCGCCTGATGCCTACACCGAGGTCGTGCGCGAGCTGAATCGCGGGGGATGGCACGTCATCACCCATGCGGTGGGCGACGCGGCGCTCGATGAAGTTCTCGACGCCTATGCGGCGGCCGACAAGGATGCATCGATCAAGGGCAAGCGCTGGTCGGTCGAGCACGCCTTCGTCTCGCGCCCCGAGCAGGTCGCGCGGCTGAAGCAACTGGATGTCGCGGTCTCGGCGCAGGATCACCTTTATCTCGCCGCACCCGTGCTGAAAAAATATTGGGGCTGGGAGACGGCAAGCGAAGTGACGCCGGTCAAAACCTATCTCGATGCCGGCCTGCTGGTCGCGGGCGGCACCGACAGCCCGGTGATCCCGTTCAATCCGTTCTGGAATCTCTACCATATGGCGAGCCGCGACACGATTTCGGACGGTGTCTATGGCGAAGACCAGAAGATCGCCTCGCGGCCTGTGCTGCTCCGGCTCGTCACCATCAACTTTGCCAAGCTGATCGGCGAGGACAAGACGCGCGGCTCGATCGAGCCAGGCAAGCTCGCGGACTTCGCGGTGCTGACGGATGATTTCCTGACCGTGAAGCCGGAGGTGATCCGCGACATGAAGGCGCTTTCGACCTGGGTCGGCGGCCGCGAGGTGTTTCGCGCGCTGGGATACGAGTAACTGAAGTCGACATGGTGATGCTGAGACAATTCGGCCCGGAGATCTGGATTGCCGACGGCACTAAAGTCTCGACCGGCGGCTTTCACTACGGCACGCGATCGGCCGTCATCCGCCTATCGAATGGCCGGCTTTTCATCTGGTCGCCGATCAAGCTTACGGATGAACTTCGCAGCCAGGTCGATGCGCTCGGCGAGGTCGCCCTTCTCGTTCCGCCGAATTCGCTGCATCACCTGTTCGTCGATGACTGGCGTTCCGCCTATCCGAGCGCGAAGCTCTATGCGCCCCCGCGCTTGCGGAAGAAACGGAAGGATATCGATTTCGCCGGCGACCTCGGCAATGAACCGGCCGCCGCGTGGGCCGCCGACATCGACCAGGTCGTCGTGCCGGGCTGCCTCATCACCGATGAAGTCGTTTTCTTCCATCGCAGGAGCGCGACCGTCCTCTTCACCGACCTGATCCAGCAATTTCCCAAAGGCTGGTTTTCGGGCTGGCGCGAGATCGTGGCGCGGCTCGACCTCATGGTGGGCGAGGAGCCGGCCGTGCCGCGAAAGTTCCGCAACACGTTCATCAACCGCCGCGCTGCGCGGACCGCGCTGGCGCGCATTCAGGCATGGCCCGCTGAAAAAGTGCTGATGGCGCACGGCACGCCGGTTACGAGGGACGGCCGCGCCCTCATTGGCCGCACGTTTCAATGGCTGACGGGATAAAGCCGAGCCGTCAGTTAGCGGCGCTGGCGCCGCGATTTTCCCTCACCTGTCGAGAATTGCCGAACACGCATCCTGTGATTATGACAACTGCGCGACAAGCGCTGAGCCCGGCATTTTGATGCGCGTCAAGACGTTCCTCACATCGCACCCTAGAATTATTGCGATGATTTCTCGTTTGCGATGCGGAGGTACAGCATGTTCGATGCGGTCGTAATTGGATCCGGACTCGGCGGCCTCACCGCCGCGGCCGTGCTCGCGAAAGCCGGCCGGAAGGTCTGCGTTATCGAGCGCAATCACACGATCGGCGGTGCAGCGTCTGCATTCAAGGTTGGCGCGCTGCGCATCGAACCGTCATTGCATCAGACGGCAGACCCGCACGACCCTGCCGAACCCAAGCATGCCATTCTGAGAGAGCTTGGCTTGCTTGACGACATCGAATGGACCGCGGTCGCGCCGTTTCACGCGGTGCACGGCAGGCTCGTAGGTGGGCTGTTCGATCTGCCAGTCGGCTTCGATGCGGCGCACCAGGCGCTTGCAGAGAGATTTCCGAACAGTAAGGCCGGTATCGCCGACCTGTTTCGCGCCATTGAGGCCATGCACGCGGGCGTCGAGCATCTGATGGAAGCGCGATCCGAGCGATCCCTACGCAAGCTTGCGCGTGCCGGACTGGAATTGCGGGGCCTCGTTCGCGATTGGCGCCTTTCGCTCGATGAAATTCTGCAGCGCCATCTCGGCAATGACGAGGGTGCCAAATTCGCGCTGGCTGGAAATATCGGTTATTACGCCGACGATCCTCGCAATCTGGCATGGCCATTCTTTGCCATGGCGCAAGGCGGCTACCTGAAGTCCGGCGGTGTCTACGTCAAGGGCGGCTCGCACGTTCTCAGCATGAAGCTTGCCAAGCTGGTGCGGACCGCCGGGGGCAGTGTGATGACCGGACGCGAGGCGGTCGCCATTGAGCTTAACGACGATGGCACGCCCTGTGCGGTCCGACACATCGATACCCGGGAAAGGAAAACCGAAGACCGGATCGAGACCCGGCAGGTGTTTGCCAATTGCGCACCAACGATGCTTGCCAGCATGTTGCCGGCACCTGGGCGCAACCTGTGTGAGCGCGCCTACACCGGACTGCCGCTGTCGACGTCACTGTTTACCGCACATTTCGGGGTCAGCCGCGCACCCAAGGATTTTGGCCTCGATCGTTACGGTATTGTCCGCGTCCCGGACTGGGCGAGATCGTTGCGCGATATCAGCGCGTGCGGCCGCATGTTCGCCGGCGATCCGGGCGACCGTATGCCGCTTTACGGCATCGCCAATTACGCGGCGATTGACAGCGGATTGTCGGACGGCGGCCCGACGCTTGTGACGGTGGTCGGTCTTGATCGCTTCGACAATTGGAGCGCGCTAAGTGCGCAGGAGGAAAAAGACCGGCGCCTGCGCTGGCTCGACGCCTTCCAGGCGGCGCTCGACAAGGATTATCCCGGATTTGGCTCCGCCGTGATCGAGCGCACGTTCCTCAATGCGCGCTCCATGCAGCACTTTCTCAACACGCCCGATGGCTGCATCTACGGCTTCGCGCCGTTGCCCGCCAAGCGGGGGATCTGGGCTGGCGTCCCGCGTTCGCCGCGGACGCCGGTGGCCGGCATCTATCTCGCATCCTCGTTTGCCGGCTCCGGCGGTTTTACCGGGGCAATGAGCGCAGGTGCCGAGGCAGCGTGGATGGCATTGAAGTCCTGACACCACATGCCGGTCGACCCTGGCAGCAAATCACTTATCCGGCCACGACGGCTTGCGCTTTTCCGCGAAGGCCTTCAGCCCCTCCGCCTCGTCGAACGACATCGAGGCGATCGCGCATGGGCTTCGACTAGCCCGGCGCGAGCATGGGAAGGGTCAAGCAAATGGCCGTGCCCTTGCCTGGCGCCGAGACGAGCGTAACCCTGCCACCCAGCTGTTGCGTGACCAGATTATAGACGATGTAGAGGCCGAGGCCTGTACTGCCCTGCGCTCGCCTGGTCGTGAAGAACGGATCGAAAGCGTGACGCTGAACTTCCTCCGGGATGCCGTCGCCGTCGTCGGAGAATGTGATCTCGACCTGATCCATGCCGACGCGGTGCGCCTCGATCAGCATGCGCCCACCTGGTCCGTTGGTGAAGCCGTGTGTGATGGCGTTGAAGACAAGGTTTGTCAGCACCTGCCCATAGGGACCGGGAAAGCTATCCATCATGATGTCGGAAGGTATCTGAATTGTGAGCGACGTTTGAGAGTTCCGAAGGCGAGATCCCACGCTTGCGGCAACCTGCTCGGTTGCGACTTTGAGATCAAAGACGCGCCGCGCCTCGCTGCTGCGGTCAACGGCGACCTGTTTGATCGATTGAATCAATCCTCCGGCACGATGCAGGTTTGCGATGAGCTGTTCCGTCGCGCAGCGGCAATTGTCGACGAACTCGACGAGAGCTGCGCGCCGTACCTGACCTGAGGATATCCGGTCAGTGAAGTCGGAGCTGCGGTGTGCAAGTGTCGAAGCGACTGTGAGGCTATTGCCGATGGGGCTTGAAATCTCGTGCGCAACGCCAGCGATCAGCCCGCCCAGCGCCGCGAGCCTTTCCGCCTCGATGAGATATCGTTGTGTTTCGCTGGCGTGCAGAGCTGCCTCGGCCAACCGCCTTTTGTCCCTAATTTCGGCAAATAGCGCCGCAAGAACCGACGCGCCGATTGCGACCAGCAGAATGCTGACCTGGGCTGCGAGCACTCGCTCATCCATGGAAAGAGCCGGACTGCCGAAATAGCCAATACCCAGGGTCGTCGTCCAAACTATTGAAAGGCTCACGATGAACGCGGCGGCCGCAGCGAAAACCGGACGGCAACGGGCGGCGAGCCACAATAGCGGCGCGAACAACACGGTCACCGGTCCGACGGTCGCCAATAGCTCCGACCGCAGGAAAATTGCAAATCCACTCGCCAGCGCAAGCGCGGCAACCGCCAAAGCGCCCTCGACAAGCTCGCTCAAAGGTGGCCGGTCGCGCGAGGCCGAACCAAGTTCTATCAGCAGCGGTGCAACGGTGATTATTCCGAGTCCGTCCGATGCAAACCAGTGCTGCCAGGTCGTCAAGAGCGGCGTCGTCGCACCGTGAAACAATCTGAATGTGATGGCCCCACCGATGCCTGAGACAGCGGCGGCTATGACCGCTGCTCCCGCCAATCCAATTACGTTGCGAGGCTTGCTCAGCCTGAAATCCGCACCGAAGTAATGCCCGATAAGCCATGCCGCCAGCACGGCTTCGCCAGCATTGCACAACGCAAAAAGAACAGCGCTCCAGATATTGCGGTCGCCTAAGAGATTTGCCGTGACCGTGGCGGCCATCGTGCCCAAAACCACCGGCCATAACGCGCCCGACCCGAGAGCGATCAGGACGCCGGCGGAAATACCAGCGGCAGGCCAGAAGACGGCAACGCCCTCAGGCTTGGTCAATAGAGCGAGGCTGAGCCGCGCCGCAAGAAAGTATACGATGCCGACCGCAACGGCGAGGCCGATCGGGCCAACCAACCGTGACAGGTCGACGCCGGTGGAAAGTCCATGCCGAACCTGCATTCGCGGATTCTCGGACACGCCGTACTCCTTCCGAGCACGGCTCTTTTAGCACAAAACTCGCGGGACTGACGGGTATTTCGGTGTGTCTGACAAGACCCGTCCAGGCATGCCGGGCCGCGACAGCCTACCTCCCCGGCCAAACCGGCTTGCGCTTTTCGGCGAAGGCCTTCAGCCCCTCCTTCGCGTCTTCGGTCATCGCGGTCAGCGCGATCTGGCTTTCGGTGTAAGCAATCGCCTCGTCGAACGACATCGAAGCGATCGCGCGCATGGCGTATTTGCCGCGCCGGATCGCGGTCGGCGACTTGTCGATGATACGGCCGATCAGCCACTCGACCTTGGCGTCGAGTTCGGCCTGCGGCACGACGTAATTCAGCAGGCCCGCGGCGTGCGCCGTTTTCGCATCGAACGGCTCGCCGGTGATGGCCCATTCGCGCACGATCCGCCGCGGCGCGATCGACTGCAACAAGCTCAACACCTGCATCGCAAACACCCCGACCTTCACCTCCGGCAGGCCGAAGATCGCGTGGTCCGAAGCAATGGCCATGTCGGTCATGCACAGCAACCCCATGCCGCCGGCCATGCAGACGCCATTGAGGCGCGCGATCGCGGGCTTGGTGGCGTTTTGCGACTGTCGCAGCAGATCGGCGAACTCGACATTGGGTCTGGAAAAATCGTGCGCAAACGCGCCGCCGGTGTTTGCCAAATCAGCGCCGGCGCAAAACGCTTTCTCGCCCGCCCCCGTCAGCACGATGACGCGCACCTCGGCATCGTCATGCGCCATGCGGTAGCCGCGCGAGATGCCGGCGATGACGTCGGCGTTGACGGCGTTGCGCTTCTCCGGTCGGTTGATGGTAATCCAGAGCGCGGCTCCGCGCTTGTCGATGAGAATGCTGGCGTTGTCGGTCATGGGCTGTCGTCCGCCTGTTGTTGCAGGCGGACAATAAAGCATCATCTGTGAAAGTGGGAGCGGTCCCCGCGGCCCATCCTTCGATACGCGGCCTGAAGGCCGCTCCTCAGGATGAGGTCGGGACAAGCGAAACAAGGCCAAACCTCATGGTGAGGAGCCGCACATGTGCGGCGTCTCGAACCATGAGGCCGGCACGTGATGATTACGGCGTCGGGATCGCGTCAGTGTCGGCCTTCCTGATCCAGACCTTGTTGTCATGGAACGCCGCACCGCCGACCGGGGCGACCGCTTCGGCGCCGGTCAGCATGTTGATGCCTTTGCCGCCGATATGGGCCTTGTTGGGCTGGATGGATTCCGCGATCAGGACGCCGCGCCGCACGCCCTCGAAGTATTTGGCGATCAGCGTGGTCTCGCCCCGCACATTGCCGAGCGTGACCGCGTCGCCGTCCTCGATGCCGAGCCTCGAAGCGTCGTCCGGATGGATCATCACGCTGGGTGCGCCCTCGCGCGCCTGCGACGACGGCGTCTCGTTGAATGTCGTGTTGAGGAAGCTGCGCGAGGGGCTGGTCGCGAGCCGGAACGGATGCGCCTCGTCCGCCTCCTCGATCGCAGCCCAGTGATCGGGCAGGGAGGGCATCTTGTCCCACGCCCCCATCATGCCGGCATTGCCGAGCGGCACATTGGCCCAGTCGGCCTTGAAGTGGAATTTGCCGTCCTTGTGCGCAAAGCCGTCGAGATAATGCGAGGTGCGGAAATCCGGCTGGAGGTCACGCCACAGATCAGCCTCGAGCTCGGCGATGCCGCCATGGCCGCTCTTGCGCAATGTGGCGTCGATCAGCTCGCGCGGCGACATCTCGAAGCCGGGATGCGAAATCTTCAAGCGCCTGGCGAGCCCTTGAAGAACCTCGTGATTGGAGCGGCATTCGCCGGGCGGCTCGATCAGCTTGGCGCCGACCGAAATGTGCTGGTGACCGCCGCCGTAATAGAGATCGTCGTGCTCCATGAACATGGTCGCAGGCAGCACGAGGTCGGCCATCTGTGCGGTCTCGGTCATGAACTGCTCGTGGACCGCAACGAACAGATCCTTGCGGGCGAAGCCGCGGCGGACCAGCGCCTGCTCCGGCGCCACCGTCATCGGATTGGTGTTCTGGATCAGCATCGCCTTGACCGACGGACCGTTGTGAAGCGCGGCCGGATCGCCGGTGAGGATGCGCCCGATCTTGGACTGATCGAGCCGGCGCCGCGTGGAATCGAGTGCGTCGTGGCCCTCGATGATGGATCCGTCGAATTTCCAGAGCGCGTAATTGTTGAAGAAGGCGCCGCCGCCCTCGTACGCCCACGCGCCCGTCACCGCCGGAATGCACAGCGCCGCGTGCATCTGCGCCGCGCCATTGCGGCTGCGGGTGAAACCATAACCGAGGCGGAAAAAAGTCCGCTTGGTCTGGCCGACCAGATGCGCGAAGGATTCAATCTCGTGCACCGGAACGCCGCAGATCGCCGATGCCCATTCCGGCGTGCGGCTCTTCAGGTGTGCCTCGAGCTCGTTCGGGCAATCGGTGTAGCGATCCATGTAGTCGTGATCGGCATAGCCTTCGCGGAACAGCACATGCATGACGCCGCAGGCGAATGCGCCATCGGTGCCCGGCTTGAGCAGGATCTTGATATCGGCCTGCTTCATCGTCTCGTTATTGTAGATGTCAACGGCTGCGATCCTAGCGCCGCGCTCTTTGCGCGCACGCATTGCATGGGTCATCACGTTGACCTGGGTGTTCACGGGGTTGGTGCCCCAGATCACCACGAGATCCGAGACGCCCATCTCGCGCGGATCGACGCCGGCAATCTTGCCGGTGCCGGCGGCAAAGCCGACGCGCGCGACCGTCGCACAAATCGTCCCGTAAAAACGCGAGTATTTCTTGATGTGGGTGAGCCGGTTGATGCCGTCTTTCATCACCAAGCCCATGGTGCCGGCATAGTAATAGGGCCAGACCGACTCGGCGCCGAACTCGCGCTCGGCGGCATCAAACCGCCCGGCAATCTCGTCCAGCGCATCGTCCCAGGAGATCCGCGCGAACCTGCCCGACCCCTTCGCCCCGACACGGAACATCGGATATGTCAAACGGTCGGGATGATGGATGCGCTCGGCGTAGCGCGCGACCTTGGCGCAGACCACGCCCGCCGTATACGTCTGCTGCTTGGAGCCGCGGACCCGGCCGATCGAGGAACCGTCGATCACCTCGATATCGAGCGCGCAGGCCGAGGGGCAATCGTGCGGGCAGGTCGAATGGCGGATGGCGACTTTGCCGCGCGGTGCCGCGGTCTCGATCTTGGCATGCTGATTCATAACCTAGCGGTCCGATTCTAACATTCGCATCCCGTCTCGGTGGCCACTTTTGCGAATGTTAGAATCAAAAGGACCACTAGCAAATATAGGTTTCTAGTGGAGTTCTGGATTTGACATTCGATTGACGAACTCGCGGCCGGATGGGTAGCGAATGTCGAATCCACTCCACTAGGTATGATTAACAGCAAAAGCTGGAGTCGCCAGCGCGTTTAGTGCGCAGATGGCGGAAAAGCCATGCAGATCGGGAGGTTTATCCGCCGAAATATGCCCCGCCATTGGCATGGATCGCCTGGCCGTTGATGTAGCGGGCGGCCGGACTGCACAGGAAACGCACGGCGGCCGCCACATCTTCCGGCTTGCCGCGCTCGCCCGTAATCGTCCGGTGGATCAGGTGATGCGCCGGTTCCGGCGTGTTCTTCGGCCGAGGCGTGCCGATGATGCCCGGCACGACACAGTTGACCGTGATGCCGTCTGGCGACAGGTCATGGGCGAGCGCGCGGGTGAAGCCGATGATGCCGGCCTTTGCCGTCACCACATGGGCGCGATCCCTGGCGCCCGTGTGCGCGCTCAAGCCGCCGAGGTTGACGATGGTCCCTGCCCCGCTCTTTTTCAGCTGCGGCAGGCAAGCCTTCACGCAGTGGAAGGTGCCGTCAAGGATGACGTTCATCACCTCGCGCCAGTCCGCATAGCTCATCTCGGCGAACGGCTTTTCGCGCCGCAGCGCCGCGTTGTTGACGAGAATGTCGATGCGGCCGAATTCCTTCACCGTCAGGTCGACCATGGCCTGCACGGCATTGGCATCGGCGATGTCGCCGATATGCACCAGCGCCCTCGCGCCGACGGTCTCGATCTCGCGGACGACTGCCTTGGCCTGGCCGAGATTGCTGCGCGAATTGACGACGATCGAGGCGCCGTCTTCCGCCAGCGCCAGCGCAATCGCGCGGCCGATATTGCGGCCCGAGCCGGTCACGATCGCAACCTTGCCGGTGAGTTCGTTGGTGCTCATATTCCTCCCTCATCGTCATGCCCGGCTTTATGCCGGGCATCCACGTCTTCCTTCGCAAAACAACACGTGGATGGCCGGAACAAGTCCGGCCATGACGACAACTAAATTCGTAGCGGGCTCAAATCAATCTTCCCGCCGTACACACCCGCGAGCAGCTTCAGCGCAGCATCACCTTGCGCGCTGGTCCAGCCGCCATGCCGGACGTTGAGCGCAAATTTGTCGGTGAGGTCCTGGCGCGTCAGCGGCTCCTGCGCGCCGCCGCGCAAGTAAGGCTGCCGCTCCTCGATCACGCGTCCATCTCTCAACGTCGCCCTGATGTGGCCGGTGTAGTTGCTCGGATAGGGATTATCCGGATCGATCACGAATTTCACCTTGGCCGCAAGCGCAAGCACGCGTTCGTCGCGGATCGCCTCTTCCGTGAACGCACCCAATCCGACGCCACCATGGACGAAGCCGGCCGCAAGCAAATAGGGCACGGCGAATTTCGCGGCGTAACCGTTGCGCGGGCGTTGCTTGTCTGCGAGCGGCTCCCACAGCCGGTGCACCGTGCCTTCCGCGACCTCGCACAGGATCGCTTCCACGTCTTCGCATCTGATTCCGCGCGCGGCGAGGCGTCTCGCGCAATCGATATAAGGCTGCGCCATCGTCCCGCAGGGATATGGCTTGAACGCCAGCGTATCGATGACCCAGCGCGTGCCGAAATCACCCACGAGCGCGTCGTAATCGCCCGTGGTGGTGCGCGCAAAACCATGGAACAGCCCGTGCACACCCTCGAACACCGTACGCGGCCCGACAAAGCCTTGCTTGGCGAGCAGCGCCGCGCGAATGCCCGATTGCGCGGCCCAGCCGGCATGCATCCGCTTGGTCCAGGCGCCTTCGGCGAGATATTCGATGATGCCGCCCGCCATGCTGCCGGCAATGCCGAGCGCATCGACGATCTGTTTCGCGTTCAGCCCCAGTGCCGCGCCGACGCCGGCGGCAGCTCCCATGGCGCCGAAAATCGCGGTCGGGTGAAAGCCCGCCTTGTGAACGGCTTTCGGCACCACGAGGCTGAGACGACAGAGCACCTCGGTGCCGACCGCAATACCGGTCAGCGCGGAGCGGCCGTCCGGATGATAGCGCTCGCAGGCGGCGAGCAACGCCGGCACGATCACCGCGCCGGCATGCACCGGACCGCCCTCAAAGGTGTCGTCGAAATCCTCGCCATGCGCCGCGGTGCCGTTGACGAAAGCTGCGCCCGAGGCCGTCAGCGTGCGGCCATGGCCGATCACCGTGCAAGGACCATCGTCGTCGCAACCACCCAGCGCTGCCTTGACGTAATCCTCATTGCGCGCGGTGACGCAGAGGCCGACAACATCGATCAGCAGGTCCTCGCATTTGCGCCGCGTCGTTTCCGGCAGGACGCCGGGCTTGAGTGCAGCGATCTTCTGCGCGAGCGTCTCGGCGACAGATACTTTCGGCAATTCGGCGGTCATGAAAAAAGCGGTTCCGGGAAAGGCAGATCAGACGCGGAAGATGCGGGTGTAGCGTTGCTTGATGCTGCTGCTCTGCTGTTCGACGGCCGCGGCATCGTCCTTGAGGGTCTTGATGTCCTTGAGCGGAATCCAGTTCGGCTTTTCCCTGGCCTCTGGATGCAGCGAGCGCAGCCCACCGACGTCGATGATCAGTTGTTGCGCCTCGCGGGTGAAGCAGAATGACTGGAACAGTTTTGCCGCGTTTGGATTCGGCGCGGCCTTGAAGATGCCGTTGGGGCCGACGATCGTCGGCGAGCCTTCGGTGGCATAGACCGGCTCGACCGGACGCCCGGCGTCCCGGAGTTGCAGGATGTTGTACTCGTTGCCGTCGGCCTGGACGGCACGCTCGCCGAGTTCGAGCTTCTTCGGCGGATCGGCCGAGGACTGCACCTGCATCACATTCTGCTTGGCGAGCTGTTCGAAGAAGGTCCAGCCAAGATCGCGCTGCAACTCATACGTCGCTGTCATGATGGTGCCGCTATAGCCGGGATGACCCTTGACGATCTTGCCCTTCCATTTGGGATTGAGCAGGTCGGCAAAGCTTTTCGGCGCGTCCTCAGGCCTAACCATCGACGTGTTGTAGGCGATGATGGAAAGCCAGACCCGCCAGCTTGCGAACTCGCCGTCCGGATCCTTCTGCTCCGGCGGATAGAATTTCGCGACGTCCTCGGGCACGTAAGCCTCGAGAAGACCGTCACGCTTCCAGACAATGAAATGCGAAGCGTCCGACGAATTCACCACGTCGACGGCGTGGATGCCGGAGGAATATTCCTGGCCGATGCGCTGGAATACGCGCTCGGCGCCGGTGCGTTCGACGCGCACGGAAATGCCGGAGTATTTCGCCTCGAAGGCCTTGGCCAGTTTCTCCGCGACCGGCAAATCGACCGACGTGTAATAGACGACCTGGCCTTCTTTCCTGGCCGCATCGATCAGGGCCGGCGTGACGCCTTCCGCCGGCGGCGCTTCCGCCATCACGCGGGTGGCGAAAGCGGCGCCCGCCGCCAGACCCCCTGCGACCTTGAGCACCTCGCGTCGGGAAATTCTTGTGTTCTTCATTTCTTCCCTGATTTCATTTCATCGGCCGGCTTTGACCCGACTTGCCCGAGCCATTTTATTCCGCCGGCGAAGCCCAAGTCCATGACCAAGTCCATGGCCGAGTCCGTGATCAAGTCCATGATCAAGTCCATCACCCCATCGCTGGACTTGGGTCTCCATTCGCGCCAAAAGACGAGACTTGCAAAGCCCATCGAAATAAGGGCTTGAGAGGCCGGGAGTGACGTGTTTGAGGCTCGCCGACATGAAGACCAACGCCCGCAGGACGGTCCGGCACGTGCTGGCCCTGGTCGCGGCTTTCCTTGCGGCGCAGGCGCTTGTCGCGGCTGAATGCCGCGCGCAGGATTATCCGACCCACGCCGTGCGCATCATCGTTCCCTTCGGCGCCGGCGGACCGGCCGACGTGGCCGCGCGCATTCTCGGCAACGCGCTACAGGAAAGCTTCAAACAACCTTTCGTGATCGAAAACCGTCCCGGCGCCGGCGCCGTGATCGGCACGCAGGAAGCCGCCAAGTCGGCGCCCGATGGTTACACGCTGCTGTTGATGTCGAACACGCAAACGGCCAATGAATCGCTGGTGCCGCAGCGCAAATACGTGCTGATGCGCGATCTTGTCGCGATTGCGGCGATCAACATCGCCGATCTCGTGATCGTGCTGCATCCGTCGGTGCCAGCAACCACGCTGAAGGAATTCATCGCGCTGGCGAAGTCGCAGCCGGGCAAGCTGAACTACGCTTCGTCGGGCCAGGGCACGCCCTATCACATGGCCGGCGAGCTGTTCAAAACCATGGCCGGCATCGATGTCGTCCACGTCCCCTACCGCAACAGCGGCGAAGCGCGTGGTGGCGTCATCAGCGGGCAGGTGCAGATGATGATCGATTCCGTGACGACGATGGCGCCGAACGTCGTGCAGGGCCAGGTGCGCGCGCTCGCCACTACCGGCAAGACGCGCTCGGCCGCCTTGCCCGATGTGCCGACCGCGGAAGAGGCAGGTGTGAGCGGATATGAGGCTGACATCTGGCTCGGCCTGATGGCCCCGAAAGGCACGCCGCAGGCCATCATCGACAAGCTCAACACGGCGGTGAACGACATCATCAAGCGGCCGGAGGTCGTGAAGCTGTGGGCGGATCAGGGCGCGCTGCCGATGTCGATGACGCCGGAGGAGTTCGACAAATTCCTGCGCGGCGATATTGCGAAATGGGCCGAAGTGGTCAAAACCTTTCCGGACCGAAACTAGAAGAAACTCAGGACCTTTCGCTTTTCAATGCCGAACATCCGCTTCCGTTTGAATGGCGTCGCGACCGAGATCGACGCCGATCCCGATACGCCGTTGCTCACAGCCTTGCGCGGCCCGCTCGGCCTGACGGGGGCGCATTTCGGCTGCGGCGCCGGTGAATGCGGCGCCTGCATGGTTCTGGTCGACGACCACGCGCTGACCTCCTGCGACATGCCGCTGTGGTCGGTCGAGAACAAAGACGTCATTACAATCGAAGGGCTCGGCAGCGTAGACCATCCGCATGCATTGCAGCGCGCCTTCATTGCCGAGCAGGCGCTGCAATGCGGCTACTGCCTCTCCGGCATCATGATGAGCGCGGCCGCGCTATTGAAGCGCAACGGCAATCCGACCAGTGCGGACGTGAAGGCCGCGCTCGACCGCAACCTCTGCCGCTGCGGTTCGCATAATCGCATGGTGCGCGCCGTCCTGCGCGCGGCCGCGGAGATGCGTGCATCATGACGAGCAAACCCGCCGCACCGCCGTTGCCGCCAAGTCTCGCTGCCAATCCCAAGCTGTCGTCGTGGATCAATTTTGCCGCCGGCGGGAAAGTGATCGTCTCGCCCGGCAAGGTCGAGATCGGCCAGGGCATTGTCACGGCGCTGGCGCAGATCGCGGCTGATGAGCTCGACGTCGATCTCGCCCGCATCCAGATGGTGCGCGCCTCCACGTCGGCCAGCCCCAACGAAGGCGTGACCTCCGGCAGCCTGTCCGTGCAGCATTCGGGGCGTGCGATCCGCTTTGCCTGCGCGGAGATACGCCAGATCTTCTTGAACGCCGCCGCCGAACGGCTTGGCGTCGCGCCAGACGTGCTGACGATCGCCGATGGCACCATTGCCGGCCCCGGCAATGTCGCGACCAGCTACTGGGAGCTCGCAAACGACATCTCGCTCGACCGCGAGGCGACACCGGGCGCGCAACCGAAATCGTCGGCGCAACGCACCCTCGCCGGCCACTCGATGCAGCGGCTCGATATTCCCGACAAGGTGTTCGGCCGCCCGCGCTTCATTCACGACACGCCCCTGCCCGGCACGTTGCATGGACGCGTGCTGCGCGCCGAACTCTCGCAGGCGACGCTGGTCGAGCTGAACGAGGATCGCGCCCGCAAGGTCGAGGGGCTGGTTGCGATCGTACGCGATGGCAATTTTCTGGGCGTCGTCTGCGAAACCGAGGCGGCGGCGGAGGCCGCAGCGTCGGCACTGCGCAAGGGCGCGAGGTGGTCCTCGCCCAACCCGCTGCCGGATGAAGAGGGTCTCGCCGACTGGCTGAAGCGGCAGCCGTCGGAGGCCGCTGTTATCTCCAGCAAACAGGCCGCCTCGCCCGTCGCAGTGGCGCGCACGGTCAAGCGGCAATATCACCGCCCCTACATTGCGCACGGCTCGATCGGGCCGTCCTGCGCCATGGCGCAATGGGAGGGCGATCACGTGCGGGTCTGGACCCACAGCCAGGGCGTCTACAATCTGCGTTCCGATCTCGCGCTGGTGTTCAAGCTGCCGCGCGAGAACATCATCGTCGAGCATATGGAAGGCGCCGGATGCTACGGACACAACGGCGCGGATGATGTCGCGCTTGATGCCGCGTTGCTCGCAAAGGCGGCGTCGGGGCGGCCGGTGCGCGTGCAGTGGTCGCGTGCCGATGAAATGTCGCACGCGCCGTTCGGCGCGGCGATGACGATCGAGATCGAGGCCGATCTCGACGCGAACGGCGAGATCGCCGGCTGGCGCCACAGCATCTGGGGCAATGGCCACACCGCCCGCCCCGGCCGCGCCGACCAACCCACGCTGCTCGCGGCATCCGAACTCGCGACGCCGTTTCCGCGCGCCATCTCGGTCGATCCGGCGCCTGCGAGCGGCGGCGGCTCCGATCGCAATTCGGTCCCGCTCTACGATTTTCCGGCCTGGCATGTCGAGGCGCATCGGCTGAAGGTGATGCCGGTCCGCACCTCGGCGCTGCGTACATTAGGGGCACAGGGCAACACGTTTGCGATCGAATCCTTTCTCGATGAACTCGCGTCCGAACGCGGCGAGGATCCGCTTGCCTTTCGCCTGCGTCATCTGTCCGATTCGCGATCGCGCGACGTGATCCAGGCCGCCACCCGCCGCGCCAACTGGAAGCCGGCGAAGCAGGATGGCGTCGGTTACGGTCTCGGCTTCTCGCGCTACAAGACCACAGGCGCCTATTGCGCGGCCGTGGCCGAGGTCGAGGTTGGCGAAGACATCCGCGTCAGAAGACTGACGCTCGCCGTCGATGTCGGCGAAGCCATCAATCCCGATGGCGTGATCAACCAGATCGAGGGCGGCGCGATCCAGGCGACGAGTTGGGTGTTGAAGGAGCGCGTTCGCTTCGATAAGGCACGCATCACCAGCAACTCCTGGACGGAGTACCCGATCCTGCGCTTTTCCGAGGTGCCTGACGTCGAGGTCGAAATCATCTCGCGGCCGGAGATCGATTCCGTAGGCGCTGGCGAGGCCGCGCACGGCCCGGTGACGGCGGCAATCGCGAACGCCGTGTTCGACGCGCTGGGCGTCCGCCTTCGCGAGCTTCCGATCACGCGCGACCGCCTGATCGCGGCCATGGAGCTTTCGTCGTGAGCAACTTGCGGATTTTGAGCGGCGGCGCGGCGCAGGGCCTCGTCGGCGCCTTGGCTGCCAAATTCAAGACGCAGACTGGTCTCGATATTGCGGGCGAGTTCGGCGCGGTCGGCGCGATGGCCAGTCAATTGCGCGAGGGCAAACGAGCCGATATTCTCATTCTCACCTCAGCCTTGATCGCGACGCTCGTCGGCGAAAATCTTGCTGATCGCACATCGGTGAAAGATGTGGGCAAGGTCGAAACCGCGCTCGCCGTTCGCGACTCCGATCCGTTCGTCGTGGCTACCGATGCAACAGCCTTGCGCGCGGCGTTCCTGGCGGCGGACGCGATCTTCGTGCCGGACACCAAAGCTTCCACCGCCGGCATTCATGTCGCGAAAGTCTTGCAACAGCTCGGAATCATCGATGAGGTCGAAAGCCGGTTGAAGATCTATCCGAACGGCACAACCGCGATGCGGCACATGGCCGACAGCGACGCCAGGCATCCGATCGGCTGCACGCAAGCCACCGAGATCATCGCCGCCAGCGGCATCAGGCTCTCCGGGGCGCTGCCGAAAGGATGCGACCTTGCGACCACGTATACGGCGGCGACGACGACGCGGGCAGCGCACAAGCGCGAGGCGCAAATACTGATCGATCTGTTGACGTCGAAGGACAGCGCGGGCCTTCGCACGCAAACCGGCTTTCTCGACCCGACAACAACATACGCCGAGCGCAGCCCGCCCTCTCCCTCATCCTGAGGAGCCGCGCAAGCGGCGTCTCGAAGGATGAGGCCGATATCGGGGCCTCGTGGTTCTCCCGGCGATGCTACGCATCGTCCGGCGGCGCGCATCATTTTATGGCGCCGTTCGCTGACGGTCTCGTTATCGCTCGGCCCTGCTCGGGCGGCGGCGCTCCTCTCCATGAGGATCTTGGCACGATGCCGTTAGCGATTGATCCGCCAGGGCGGGAAGCGGCGGTTCTCGCCAGCATAATACAGACAGAGCCTGTTGCCCGCGGGATCGTGCAGCCAGGCTTCGCGCCAGAGCCAACTCTGGTCTTCCGGGCCGCTGTCGAACACGACACCCTTTTGCTTCAACGCCGCAACGCGGGCATCGAGATCGTCGCACTCGAAATAGACATGCGCACCGTCACCGCCGTCGATGCGCTGCTCCAGGGACAGCGTCGACAAATCGGACGGATTTTCCAGCCGCGCATAGTGCTCATCGATGACGATCAGCACAAAGCCGAGCTTTTCAAAAAAAGCGATAGAACGCGGCAGATCGACTGCCGGCAGCGTGACCTGATTGAGCTTCATGCGGTCGGCTTCCGCGACGCCAGCTCGCGATAGCGCTCACGGCTCTTGACGAGATGCCCGCGCATGGCCTCGCGCGCTTTTTTCGGTGCGTGCGCGGCAATCGCCTGACAGATCGCCTCGTGCTCTTTGCCGATGCGTGAAAGATATTGCCGCAGTCCTTCGGGCGTGCCTTCAAACGAGCGAATGCTTTGCCGCGGAATGATCAGGCGGCCGAGAAAATCCGAGAAACTCGACAAAGCGGCTGTTCTGCGTGGCAGCCGCAATCGCCTGATGAAAGGCGAAATCCTCCTTGATTGCCCGCTCGCCGCTTGAGATGGCGCGGCTGAACACGCGATGCGCCTCGCCGATCGCCCTGACCTGCGCCGCTGTCGCGCGTTCGCTTGCGATGGCGGCTGCCTCCGATTCCACCGCCATGCGCAGTTCCAGAATATCGAGCACGCTGTCGAGCGAGCCAAGACCTTCCGGATCGATCGCATAAGGCTGCCGGCCGGCGTCGCGATCGACGAAAGCGCCCGCCCCTTGCCGCGTGATGACAAGGCCTCGCGCCCGCAGCGCCGCCACCGCCTCACGCACCACGGTGCGGCTCACGCCCATGCCCTTCATCATTTCCTGTTCGGACGGCAGTTTGGCGCCGACCGGCAGTTTGCCGGACATGATCTGTTCGGCCAGGCGATCGACGACCTCCGAGCTCAGGCTTTTCGGCGCGCCAAGCGGGCGAAGCAGCCGCTCGCGCTGACGCTGCGCGGCGTCGTGTTGTGGCGAGCTTGACGAAGCTTGTCGGGTCATCGTACAAGTTATAGCACAGCCCCGGAGAGTCGGCAAATCCCGGTTGGATTTGGTATTGGGATTTGCCGGCTTCGGGCGGCTTGCTCGCCGCGTACGGCTTGCTTGCAACGACAAAAACAGGTCAGGAAATGACCGGGCATCGAACAGATGGGAGGAGAGCGATGAAGCGTCGCGATTTCATGAAGCTTGGCGCGGGTCTTGGTGTCGGCCTTGGCGCTGCGGGTTTGGCTGGCCCCCTGCCCTTTGAGGCGCGCGCGCAGACCAAGATGGTATTGAAGGCTTCCGACGTTCAGCCGCCCGGCTATCCGACCGTCGCCGCCACCGAGAATCTCGGCAAGAAGCTTTCCGAAGCGACGCAAGGACGGCTGTCGGTGCAGATGTATCCGTCGATGCAGCTCGGCGGCGAAAAGGAAACCATCGAACAGACCCAGATCGGCGCGATCCAGATGTCGCGCGTCAGCGTCGGCACGATGGGGCCGATCGTCGACGACATCAACGTCATCAACATGCCGTTCCTGTTCAAGAACACCGCGCACGCCGAAAAGATGATGGACGGACCGATCGGCCAGGAGCTGCTCGACAAGATCAGCGCGAGCCCGAATGCCAACCTCGTCGCACTGTGCTGGATGGATGCCGGCGCGCGCTCTCTCTACAACTCCAAGCACCCGATCAAATCGATCGATGACGTCAAGGGGCTGAAATTCCGCGTCATCGGCAACCCGATCTTCATCGACATGATGAACGCGCTCGGCGGCAATGGCGTCGCGATGGGCTACGATCAGGTGTTCAGCGCGCTGCAGACCGGCGTGATCGACGGTGCCGAGAACAACATGCCGAGCTACGTCTTCTCCAACCACTACACGGCTGCCAAATATGTCGCGCTGACCGAGCACCTCGTCATCCCCGAGGTTCTCGTCTTCTCCAAGCGGATCTGGAATACGCTGTCGGCCGACGACCAGAACCTGATCAAGAAATTCGCCCGCGAAGCCCAGCTCGAGGAGCGCGAGCTCTGGAATCAGTACGAGCAAAAGGCGCTGGAGAAGGCCAAGGCCGCCGGCAGCCAGCTCGTCGAGATCGCCGACAAGACGCCGTTCCAGAACGCGGTCAAGCCGGTCTGGGACAAATACGGCCCGAAATATCAGGACATGATCAAGCGCATTCAGGCGATTGCGTGAGGGCTTTGTTTCGGCCGTCAATTTGGGACTCCATCATTGCGAGGAGCGTCAGCGACGAAGCAATCCAAGTTGCTTCCACACAACAGTTGTCATCACCGGGCTTGTCCCGGTGATCCACGTCTTGATTCTTTCTCCGCAAAAAAGGCGTGGATGGCCGCGTCAAGCCCGGCCATGACGGGGCGGGAAGGCTCTGTATTTCGCTCACGCTCTTCGCAATGACGTTTCCAAAATCGGCATTTTCGGCTTGGTCTGAATTCGGAAGAACGGGGAGCATAACGCCATGGCAGCCACATACCGCAGCGCGATGGACCTCCTCTATCTCCTGTGCGTGATCGTCGGCTCAATCGCGCTGGTCCTGATCTCGGCGATCATCCCCTGGGCGGTGTTCACCCGCTACGTGCTCAACAGCGCTGCCTCCTGGCCGGAGCCGCTCGCGGTTCTCCTGACCATCGTGCTGACCTTCATCGGCGCCGCCGCCGCCTATCGGCTCAACCTGCACATGAACGTCGGCTATTTCGCCAACAAGGCGCCGCCGCCGTTCCGCAAACTGCTCGATCTTCTCGTCCAGCTCCTGATGGCCCTGATCGCGCTGTTCATGGCCGTGTGGGGCGAAAGACTGGTCGAGGTGACCTGGCACAACACGATTGCGGATTTTCCCTTCCTGTCCGTCGGCGTCACCTACCTGCCGATTCCGATCGGCGGCGTCTGCCTGCTCCTGTTCATCATCGAGCGGATCTGGCTCGGCCTGCCGCCCGATCCGCTTCCCTCCCACGGCGAGGCCCCTGCCCACGGTCAAGCCGTATCCTTCGACTGAAAAGATCCGGCCATGGACATCTTCGTTCTTCTCGCCACCATGATCTTCTGCTTCCTGATCGGCATGCCGATCGCCTATTCGCTGGCGTTTGCCGCGATCGCGGGCGCCTGGTCGATCGGCATACCGCTTGAAGCGGTGATGCTGAAGATCTCCGACGGCGTCAGCAAGGTGGCGATGCTGACGATCCCGTTCTTCGTGCTGGCCGGCGCGATCATGGCCGAAGGCGGCATGGCGCGGCGGCTGGTCGCCTTTGCCGACGTGCTGGTCGGATTCACGCGCGTGCGCGGCGGCCTGTCAGTCGTCAACGTCCTCGCCACCACGTTCCTGAGCGGCATTTCCGGCTCGGCCGTCGCCGACACCTCGGCGATCGGCTCGGTTATGATCCCGCAAATGGAGAAGACCGGATTTCCGCGCGTCTTCGCCACCAATCTCACCATCACCTCTTCCGTCCAGGCGCTGCTCGTCCCGCCGAGCCACAATGCGGTGCTGTATTCGCTGGCGACCGGCGGCACCATCTCGATCAGCGCGCTGTTCATGGCCGGCGTCTTCCCGGGCCTCCTGCTCGGCTTCTCCCTGATCATTCTGTGTCTTGTTTTCGCCTATCGCGACAACCATCCGCGCGGCCAGAGCGTGCCGGCGAAAGATGCGATCAAGATCACCATCGACGCCGCCTGGGGCCTGATCACGCTTGTGATCATTCTCGGCGGCATTCTGGGCGGCGTCTTCACCGCGATCGAGGCCGGCGCCGTCGCCTGCATCTGGGCCTTCTTCGTCACCATGTTCATCTATCGCGACTACAAGTGGCGCGATCTTCCGGTCCTGCTGCACCGGACGCTGCGCACGGTCGCCATGGTGCTGACGCTTATCGCCTGCGCGTCCAGTGTCGGTTACGTGATGGCGCTGACCCAGATGCCGGCGAAGATGACGGCGTTCTTCCTGTCGATTTCGAGCAACAAGTACGTCATCCTGTTCCTGATCAATATCCTGCTGCTGATCCTCGGCACGCTGGTCGACATGGCGCCATCGATCCTGATCGCGACGCCGATTCTGTTGCCTGTCATGCAGAATTTCGGCGTCGATCCCGTCCATTTCGGGATGATCATGCTGCTCAATCTCGGCATCGGCCTGTGCCATCCGCCGGTCGGCGCGATCCTGTTCGTCGGCTGCGCCGTCGGCAAGGTGACGATCGAGGAGGTGATGCGGAAGATCTGGCCGTTCTATGCCGTGATGTTCCTCGTCTTGATGTGCGTCACCTATCTGCCCGAAGTCTCGCTGTGGCTGCCGCGGCACGTGTTGCGATAACAAGCGCCCTCGCCTGACCATCGCCGCGCGCGTTTGGCGCGGCGAACGTGGTTGAGATTTTCCTAATCCAATCCGTCAATTGCGTCTCGATGCTCGGCCTGAGTCTTAAATGCTCAGGCGTATCGTTGTCCCCGGTGGGAATAAAAAACGGCGGGGGCCAACAATGACCATCGAGATTCTGATCTATCCGGGACTGGTGTTCCTGGCCGTGACGCTGATCGCAAAACTGATCGAGCGCCGGCGCGACGTGCTGTACGGACCCTATATCCAGGGCCGCAAGACCGTGCTTGGCGAGCTGCGCGATCGTTGTGATGCCGTGATGAGCGCGATCGGCGTGAGGCGCGAATACGGCCGCCTGGCGGTCAAGTTGACGTCGGTCAGCATCTTCGCGTCCGCGATCATCGGCTAGAGGCAAACCGATGGGACTGCTCGATCATCCCACCCAGACGCAAGGCGGCCTGAAGATCGTCTGCGAAGTCTGCGGAGGCCTTTCGATAAAGCCGATCGATCCCGCGGAGGCGAGCGACGGCGCCGAGGTCTTTTGCAGGCGCTGCAACGCCGTCCGCGGCACGATCGCAGATCTGCGCGCATTGGCGCGGCAATCGACCGGCGACTTCGAGTTCTAGCCCCTAGAACAAGCGGAAGTTGATGGTGGCGAGGCTGTCGGTCGGCGGCTCGTCCGGACGCGGCTCGAAGCGAAAGCGCTCCGTCCGCACCTTCAGGTGCGCCCGCAATTCGACCTGGCCCTGCCGGATGCGGTTGCGGATCTCGCGGCGGTCGAAGGCGGTCAGCGAGGGAACGGCGAGTTCGCGCCAGGCCTCCCGCTGCTGTGCCATCAGGGCATCGATTTCGTTACTCAAAACGTCGGTCTCGATCATGTCATCCGACCTTTCGTTGAGAAGAATTTACCCCTCCAATCTCGTCCGCCAATTGTTTAAAAATGGTTAACGAACCCCTTACGCCGGCGCTGACGTCGTACCTTTTGACGTCCTACCCCTGGCCTATTTGTGCGGCCCGACACGCGTAACCTTCCACAGCGTGCACGAGGCCTCGTCGTCTTGCGCCGGAATCACTTCGGCGAGCTTTTCGGCGGTGACCTCGTGTGTCGTCTTGAGGTTGAGAAACCAGGCCCGCTGCTCGACGACCAGGAACTGCGGGTACGCATGCAGGATGTCGTCGGTGCTTTCGACCTGCGGCAGCGGTTTCCATGTTTGCAGGCCCTGCATCAGGTGGAAGTCCACCGCGTTGCCGCTTGAGCGGTCCGGGTACTTGAGGACGACCTCCCAATCGAGCGGAAAGCGATAGGCCTCGCCGTGCGGGGCGTAGGCCGCGCGCCCCAGGAACAGGTGGGTCGAGTCGACGACAACAGGCAGCCTGCCATCGACGAAACTCTCCTCGAAGAACCTGCCATCTGGACCCACGCAGATCGGCTTTCCATGCACCGAATTATGGGCGTGGAAGATCATCTCCCGCAGCAGCAGCGGCGCCAGCACGACGCAGATGGCAACGGCCAGCGTCCGATATTGCAGGCGATGACGGACCAGCCATTCGCCGAACGCCACGTGCAACGCGTAGGTCGCGAAAAGCTGCGGCGTGAAATAGCGCACGACAAACATGGGATAGAACGTCCGCGAGACCAGCCAGCCCGCGAAGGTGAAGGAGGTCACGCCCGCCAGCACCAGCACCACGAAACGCAGCGGCTGCCCGGCCGGATTGTGCAGCATTACGCGAAACCGCACGCTGCCCTGCTTCAAGGCCGTGAGACCTGCGGCGATCAAGCAAGCAGCCTCGAGGATCGATATCGACAGCGTGACCACCGACCCGAACACGGCCTCGAGCAGATCCGCCACCGTGGGCGGCAGGATCCAGCTGTAGGGCTTGGCGACGTGAAGCTGCTGCAACAGGAACGGAGACCAGGCAGCCACTGACAAAACGGCAGGAATGACGGCGATCACGATCGGGCCCAACAACCTCCCGCCTCCGCGCGCTCGGCTCAGCCATCCGGCGAACGCAATAATGCCGACATAGGCGATCCCGAAGGTGTGCGACATGGCGAGCGCGACGTTGGCCAGCGCCAGTGCTGCGATATCCGCCGGCTGGCGTCGCTCGATCAGCCGTTGCTGGCAGAGCGCGGCCAAAGCTGCTGCCAGGAAGTAAAGTGCGTAGGTGCGGAGCAGGGACGCATCATAGATGAACCCGCTGCTCAGCGTCATGAACAGCAATGCGCCGATCCACGAGGCCGCGGGCGAAACCAGCCGGCGGGCAAGCCGGCTGAGCACCACGACGCCGGTTGCGGCAAAGGCAAGACTTAGAAGCTTCAGCGTCACGACCGAGGACACCAGCTTGGCCAGCGGCTGAATGACGAGCCAGGCCGCCGTCAGATAGAGCGGCGGATTTGCGTCGATCCCAAGCGCGATGCCTTTCCACAACCTTGGCAGGGTCGCGGCGCTCAGGAGGTCCGTGGTCAACAGTTCATCCGACCTCAGCGGATCGTTGAGGGATTGATAGCCGACGACGGCGAGCGCAAAGACGGCAAGCAGCGCGCTTGCCACCGTGAGAAATCGTTGTACGCGACGTTCAGCCGGGATCATCGTCGAACTGCCAGATGAGGAGATGCGTCAAGCCCCATCAATCGGACAAATAGGTTAGCGTCCGCTTATTCCACGAGACCGGTCGATCGCCGGCGCGACCGAACAGCCTCAGGCCAGGACCTTGGTTAGCGGTTTCCTACCTTCGGCCGCCGACGGCGTCGGAGCGGACCGCGCGCGCCGTTTTGACCGCCTTGCGGCATTTTGCTATTGCGTCTCGCAACAAAAAAACAGGGGGAGTGCTCGATGGTCGACCGCCGGACGTTCTCAGCTCTGCTTGCAGCCACGATCGCCGCTCCCGCCACATCGTTCGGGAAAGCCATGACCACCGGAAACAAGAACGTATTCTATTCGGCCGTCGGGCCGGAGCTGACGCCCTATGGCGTCGACGTCGACAAGGCCGAGCTGTCCAGGCTCGGCTCGGTCTCGACACCGGCCAACATCCAATATGCCTGGCCGCACCCTTCGAAAAAATATCTCTATGTCGTTTCCAGTAGCGGCGGGCCTGCCGCGGGCGATGTGACCGGAAGCACGCACGCCGCCAACGTCTTTGCGATCGATCCCGCAAGCGGCGCGCTCAAGCCGCATGGCGAGACGATCAAGCTCGCGACGCGGCCGATCCACGCCAGCGTCGATCGCTCGGGCCACTTTCTTTTGGTTGCGTACAACAACCCGTCGAGCCTCACCGTGCATCGCATCAATGCCGACGGCACCATCGGCGAGCACGTCGAACAGCCGAACAAGCTCGATACCGGCATCTTCGCCCATCAGATCCGCGTCACGCCTGACAACAAGCACGTCATCCTGGTGACGCGCGGCAACAACGCACCGACGGACAATCCCGCCGATCCCGGCTCGATCAAGGTCTTTACCTCAAAGGACGGCGTGCTGACCAACCTTTCGGCGATCGCGCCCGGCGACGGCATGCATTTCGGGCCGCGGCATCTCGACTTTCATCCGACGAAGCCGTGGGTCTTTGTCTCGATCGAAAGCCAGAACCAGCTCGCGGTCTACAAGCTCGACGACAAAAGCGGCCTTTCGCGCGATGCGTTGTTCGTCAAGAACACGCTCGCCGATCCCGCCTCAAAACTGCGGCAGGCCGCAGGCCCCATCCATGTCAGCCCGGACGGCCGCTTCGTCTATCTCACCAACCGCGCCTGGTGGACGACCGATGTCGAAGGCAAGAAGGTATTTGCCGGCGGCGAGAACTCGGTCGCAGTCTTTGCCATCAACCAGACCACCGGCGAGCCGACGCTGATCCAGAACGCCGACGGCCACGGCAATTACTTGCGGACGTTCAACGTCGATCCGTCAGGCAAGCTTCTCATCGCCGCCCCGCTGTGGGCGATGCCGATGCGGGACGGCTCGGCGGTATCGGCAGGCCTTGTGCTCTACCGCATCGGCAATGACGGCAAGCTGACCTTTACGCGCAAATACGACATCGACGCCAACGAGAAAAAGCAGCAATTCTGGGCGGGATTGGTGACGTTGGTTTGATTAGATCATTGGGGCAAGCATGGGTGACAATCAGCAGGCAAGACCTGGCATGCTCACGCGCCGCTCCCTCCTCGCCACGGCGGCTGCGATGGCGGCCACGCCGGCGCTCGCCGAAGACTGCCGCCTCGGTCCACCGCCGCACGAAAAGGGCGCGAAAGTCTGGATGGAGATGGATCAGGTCGAGCTGGATGCGGCCTATGATCAATCCGTCTACGCACCGATGATCGGTCAAATCCAGAGGCGCTTCGCCTCGAGCAGCGAGACGACGCGCAAGCGGCTTGGCGCGCCGAAGCGATTTGCCTATGGCCCGACAGCGATCGAGGGCCTTGACGTCTTTGCGGCGCGCTCGGCGCTCGCGCCGATTTTCATCTATGTTCACGGCGGGCGATGGTTGCGCGGCTCCGCCAAGGATTACGCCTATCCGGCCGACCTCTTCGTCAATGCCGGTGTCAATTTCGTCGTGCTCGATTTCATCCACGTTGATGAAGCCAATGGTGACTTGCGGCCAATGGCCGATCAGGTCCGCCGCGGCATCGCCTGGGTCTACAGAAATGCCGCGAGCTTTGGCGGCGATGCCAAGCGCTTCTATGTCGGCGGCCATTCCTCCGGCGGTCATCTCGCCGGCGTCGCCATAGTGACTGACTGGCAGAAGGACTTTGGCTTGCCGGCGGACATGATCACCGGCGGCCTTCTGATGAGCGGCGTTTATGACCTGAAGCCGGCGCGGCTGTCCGCGCGCAGCAAGTACATCAAGTTCGACGACGACATGGAGCAGTCGCTGAGTTCCATCCGGCACATCGATCTGTTGCGCAGCCCCATCACCGTCACCTACGGCACCTTCGAGACACCGGAGTTCCAGCGCCAGTCGCGTGATTTTGCCGCCGCCGTCAAGGCTACGGGCAAGCCGGTCGAGTTGGTGGAAGCGCCCGACTTCAATCATTTCGAGATGTGCGAGAGCCTCGGTAACCCTTACGGTCCCAACGGCCTTGCCGCGCTCAAGCTGATGAAGCTTGCCTGAACGGATTTGCACCACACCGGATGAAAGGATGCGCCATGGCACGAAAGCTGATCGACATTTCCGTAGCCCTGCAAAACGATGTTCCAGCCGATCCGCCCGGCATCAACCCGCGCATCGAATATGTCGACCACCAGCAAAGCCTGCCGCGCATGCTCGGCTTCTTCCCCGGCCTGAAAGCCGCCGATCTGCCGGACGGCCAGGGCTGGGCGATGGAGACGGTGCAGCTTTCGACCCACAACGGCACCCATCTCGATGCCCCCTATCATTATCATCCGACCATGAACCGTGGGATGCGCGCCTGGACCATCGACGAAGTGCCGCTCGAATGGTGCTTCCAGCCCGCGGTCAAGCTCGACTTCCGGCACTTTCCCGACGGCTATGTCGCCACGTCCAGGGACGTCGAGGCTGAACTCAAGCGCATTGGCCACACGCTGTCGCCGCTGGAAATCGTCGTGGTCAATACCTCAGCCGGCGCCAAATACGGCCAGGCGGATTTCGTCAATTCGGGCTGCGGCATGGGTTATGAAGCAACGATGTATCTGCTCGAGCGTGGCGTGCGCCTGACCGGCATCGACGGCTGGAGCTGGGACGCGCCGTTCGTCTTTACCGCGAAGAAATACGCCGAGACCAGGGATGCGAGCCTGATCTGGGAAGGCCACAAGGCGGGCCGTCACATCGGCTATTGCCACATCGAGAAGCTGCACAATCTGGAACTCCTGCCCTCGACCGGCTTCATGGTCTCCTGTTTCCCGGTGAAGATCGAGCGTGCTTCCGCCGGGTGGACCCGTGCGGTTGCGATCATAGATGAGTAGCTCGCTCCAATGAGCCAGCTTGAGGTCGCGCCATGCCAAACAACCCGCTCTACGACGTGCTGCTGCTGAACGACGACGAAACTCCCATGGAGTTTGTCGTGGAGGTGCTGCGGCGCTTTATCGGCCTCGACTTTGAAGGCGCGTGCAAACTCATGCTTCGCGTTCATCACGAGGGGAAGGCGGGCTGCGGCACCTATGAGCGCGAGGGAGCGGAAGCGACGATGGCTCGCATTCTGGCGTTTGCCGGCGAGCACAACCATCCGCTCAAGTGCATCATTGAAGAGGCGCGTTAGCCTTTCGTCTCATCGGCCTGCATTCAGATGCATGCACGAAGCAACGCCATGACCGCGACATAGGCGTTTCGACCGCTTCGAGATCGCGACGACGCGACCCCGGCTTCTCCATGGGGTAGCTTAATTCATTGAATCAGAAGGAAAATGCTGCGCGGTGGCCGGTTCCGGCAGCATCGCTCTCGCCCATTAACGCTTGCCTTGAAAGCCGACGGGCTGCGACGATTTTGGACTTTTCAAGAGGACAGCCTGATCGTACCACCAAAAGCGGCTGTTGCCGTTTCGCTTGCTGGGGACGCGCGCGAAGCTACAATAAGATCAAGACCATCAAGGTCAGCGATAACTGAGAAAACAGAGAGGAACGTCATGACAACAACATTCCGTTCGCTGCTGGGCGCGACGGCCCTCGGCCTTGTGCTGGCCTCCGGCCAGGCGCTCGCCGCCGACCCGATCAAGATCGGCGTCATCGCGGAAGCGCAAGCCATCGCCGGCGCCTCGATCCCGCAGGCCGCCCAGCTCGCCGCCGACGAGATCAACGCCAAGGGCGGCGTCGACGGGCGCAAGATCGAGATCATCACCTATGACAACCACTCCTCGTCGGCCGACTCCGTTCGCGCCTTCCAGCGCGCGGTCAACGAAGACAAGGTCAACATCGTCATCGCCAGCTACATCAGCGAAGTCGTGCTGGCGCTGGAGCCGTGGGCGGCACGCTTGAAGACGCCGTTCATCACGCCGGGCGCGGCCTCCAACGAGATCAGCAAGGCCGTCCACGCCGACTATGAGAAGAACAAGTACACCTTCCACGGCTACCTGACCTCGGCCGCGCTGGCGCTGTCGGTCTGCGACGCCGCCAAGGAGCTGCTGGTCGACCAAAAGCACATGAAGACCGCGGTCATCATGAGCGAGGACGCAGCCTGGACCAAGCCGCTCGACGTCGGCTACGAGGAATGCCTGCCCAAGATTGGGCTGAAGGTGCTCGACCACATCCGCTTCTCGCCCGACACCACCGACTTCACGCCGATCTTCAACAAGATCGAAGGCGCCAAACCCGATGTGATGATCACCGGCATCTCGCATGTCGGCGTGCAGCCGACCGTGCAATGGAAGAACCAGCAAGTGCCGATCCCGATGTTCGGCATTTCCTCGCAAGCCACCAACTCCACCTTCGGCAAGGACACCAACAACGCCTCCGACGGCGTGCTCTATCAGGGCGTTTCGGGGACCGGTGTGGCGGTGACCGACAAGAGCGTTCCGTTCACCGAGGCCTTCAAAGCGAAGTACGGCAACTTCCCCTCTTATGCCGGCTACACGTCGTATGACGAGGTCTACTACATCGCCGATGCCGTGAAGCGTGCGGGCTCGACCGACGCCGACAAGCTGGTCGAAGCACTTGAAAAGACCGACTGGGTCGGCACCATCGGCCGTACCCAGTTCTACGGCAAGGACGACCCCTTTACCCACTCGATCAAGTACGGCAAGGGCCTCATCACCGGCTTGATGCTGCAATGGCAGGATGGCCAGCAGGTCGCCGTCTGGCCATCGGAAGTCGCCAAGGCCAAGTTGAAGTTCCCGAGCTTCATCAAGGTCACCTCGAATTGATGCTCTGCCTCATGCTCCCGGGGAAAGATCCCCGGGAGCATTTTCGTGACATCCGGTTTTCAAAGAGAGAGGCAGCGGTGCTGCCGCGGCCAGATAAATGCTTGCGTTACAGATCCTGATCGACGGCTTTGCCGTCAGCGCCTTGTACGCTCTCGGAGCGACCGGCTTTACCCTCATCTTCGGCGTCTCCGGCGTGCTCAATCTTTCCCACGGCGCCATCATGGTGCTCGCGGCGGTGGCCGCATGGGCGGCGGCGAGTGTGCTTCATCTCGATACCTATTCCGGCGCGCTGGTCGGCGTCGGCGTCGCCCTGATATCGGCGTTCGCCACCTACTTCGCGGTGGTGCAGCCGATCCAGAAATCCCCGCGCATCCCCAACGAGGAGAAGGAAATCTTCGTCCTCACCGGCACCCTGCTCTGGGGAATCATGATCCAGGAACTGATCGCCTATTTCTTCACCAACAACGCCAAGACGGTGCTGCCCATCGTCGAGGGCGTGGTCGATATCCTCGGCGTGCGCACGCCGAAGAACGAGATTTTCACCGCGCTGGTCTGCTGCCTCGTCATTGCGCTGCTCTGGCTCCTGGTGAACCGCACCCGCACCGGCAAGGCGGTGCTCGCGGCCTCGATGAACCCGCGCGGCGTCACGCTGCTCGGACTTGAGCTTCGCAGCATCTATGTCGTGGTCTGGGGGATCTACGGCATTCTCGCCGGCATCGCCGGCGTGCTGCTTGGCATGTTCCTGGGCGTTTCCTCCTACAGCGTCGGGCCGCTGACCGCGAGCGCGTTCTCGATCGTGGTGCTCGGCGGCCTCGGCAGCGTCTCCGGTTCGCTGATCGCAGCCTTCGTTGTCGGCTATCTCGAAACCATCACGGCCTATCTCATCTCGCCGGCCTACCGCACCATCCCCGCTCTGCTGCTGCTGGTTGCGGTGATGTATGTGCGGCCGCAGGGCCTGCTCGGGAGGCGCTAGATGGCAAGTTTCTTCAAATCAAAACTGTTCTTCATCTCGCTCGCGATCGTCATCATCGCTTCCACGCTGCCGTTCTATGTCTCCGGATATGTGCTGGGGCTGCTGACTGTCGCCTATTACTTCGGCGTGTTCGCGATGGCTTGGGATCTCCTGTTCGGCTTTGCTGGCGAGGTCAATTTCGGTCCCACGTTCCTGATCGGCGTCGGCGCCTACACCGCCGGCATTCTCAACAACCAGTATGGCTGGTCGGTCTATCTCTGCATCGTGCTCGGCGCACTCGCCTCCGTCATCGCCGGCGTCGTGCTGGCGCTGCCGGCGCTACGCGTCCGCGGCCCCTATTTCGGCCTGACCACGCTGGTTGCGGTGTTGATGCTGCAAAATTTCGTGGTGGTGTTCGCGGACCTCACCGGCGGCGAAATCGGATTGACGATTCCCGACGTCATTACCATCAATGCCGGCGCGAACTACTGGATCGCGCTCGGCTTCATGACAATCAGCGCACTGATCCTGTACGGCCTGTCGCAGTCGCCGGTCGGCCTCGTCTTGCAGGCGAGCGGCCAGGACCCGGTCCAGGCCGGTGCGCTCGGCTTCAACATCGTCAAGCACAAGCTCGCCGCTTTCGTCGTCTCGGCCTTCTTTTCCGGGCTTTCCGGCGCGCTTCTGGTGTTCTATTTCGGCACCGCGTCGGTCGGCACGGTGGTCGATATCGCCGTCGGCGTGAACGTGATCGTGGCCGCCGTGCTGGGCGGACGCCGCACCGTGCTGGGCGCAGCGTTAGGGGCCATCTTCCTGATCGTGGCCGGCGAATTCCTGCGCCCCACCGGCGAGCTTGCCACCTTCATCGTCTCTGCGGTCGCGCTTCTCGTCGTGCTGTTCTTCCCCGGCGGCTTCCTGGGTGCTGCCCTTTCGCACGAGGGACGCCCATAATGGATGCAACGACGAACAACCCGCCGATCCTCGAAGTCCGCGGCCTCACCAAACGCTTCGGCGGCCTTACCGCCGTGAAGAACCTCGATCTCGACGTTCATGCTGGCGAGATCTTCGGCCTGATCGGTCCCAACGGCTCGGGCAAGTCGACCGCCATGAAGTCGATCATGGGGATCGAGCGCCCGACAGCGGGCACGGTGCTGTTTCAGGGCGAGGACGTCGCGGGTCTGCCGGCGCACAAGATCGCGCGCAAGGGCTTTGGCATGGTGTTCCAGCACTCCCGGCCGCTGAACCGGCAGACGGTGCTGGAAAACATCATGGTGGCGCTGCTGCCGGATTCTCTCCTCATGCTGTTTCCGGACAAGGCGCTGACCGAGCGCGCCAAATGGATCGCCAATCGCGTCGGCCTCGGTGCGGTGATGGATCGCCACCCGCCGACGCTTCCCTTTGCGGACCTGCGGCGGCTTGAGCTTGCAAAAGCGATCGCGCGAGACCCCAAGGTGGTGCTGGTGGACGAGCCGTTTGCGGGCTTGACCCTTGCCGAAGTCGGCACCTTCTCGGAACTGATCAAGAGTTTCCGCGACGAGGGCCGTGCAGTGCTGCTCGTCGATCACAACGTCAAGAGCGTTGCGGCCCTGGTCGACCGGGTGCTTGCGATGTACCTCGGCGAAAAGATCATTACCGGCCGCGCCGACGAAGTGATGCGCAACGAAACCGTCCGCCGCGTCTATCTCGGTGGCGCGATCGAGACCTCGGCGCGTCCCGAGACCAGCTTCAAGGACAAGGTGCCGCTGCTCCGGGTCGAGAATGTCAGCGTGTTCTACGGCAAGGCGCAGGCGCTGGAGAACGTGTCGATCCACGTGCATCATGGCGAGTTCGTCTCGGTGGTGGGATTGAACGGCGCCGGCAAGACCACCCTGTTCAACACGATCTCCGGCTTCCTGCCCTATTCCGGAGAGATCATCCGCGACGGCGAAAAGCTGCGCGGCACGAGTCCCGCCAGGATCGCGCGCAGCGGCATCGTGCAATGTCCGGAATCGCGCGAACTGTTCGGCGAGATGACGGTGCGGGAAAATCTCGACCTCGGCGGTCAGCACCTGACCGACGAGGACCGCGCCAGGCAGCTCGCCTGGCTGTTCGAACTGTTCCCGATCCTGAAGGAGCGTCAGGGCCAACTGGCGCAGACGCTCTCCGGCGGCGAGCAGCAGATGCTGGCGATCGGGCGCGCGCTGATGATGCAGCCCAAGATTCTCATTCTCGACGAGCCGACACTGGGGCTAGCGCCAGTCATCCTGGAGACGCTGTCGAAGGCGCTTGAGCGATTGCGCCAGACCACCGACATCACCGTCCTCCTCGGCGAGCAGAACGTGACCTTTGCGCTTCCGCATGCCGACCGCGTCTATGTGCTCGAACATGCGCGGATCGTCTGGGAAGGCGATCCCGGCCGCTTTGCCGCCGAAGCCGGCGAAGGCTATCTCTGAAAGTCGATTCGGTTCTGATCGAAATTTATTTTGACGCGTTTTTCTTCACGCGAACCGGTGCCCATTGCCCACTTCGCTCGAAAACGCTCTGCATGCGCCGCCTCAATAGGCATCAACGGTTCGCATCGGCGCGGCCATGCCGGGCTGCGCCGTCTGCACGGGCGTATCTTCGGTGAGACCGCCGCCGCCGAATTCCGCCTCGACCGCCTGCGATATCCAGACCGACGACTTCGGGTAAACGACGACCAGGGTAATCAGCACAAAGGCTGCGATCGTCGGCAGGAGGAGAAATCCGAGGCCTTGCTTTGGTTCGCTGCGATGGCTGCTTTTACGTGACCTGTCGTAGGGAGCGTGCATGGGTGTCTCCGGTTGGTGAGGATGTCCCCGCGCAAACCCTAGTCCGATGCTCGTCAGATCCGTGTGACCTGGTTCACACTGGCCATGAACGGCCGTGAATCGCGTGAATCAAATGTCCTCGACGCCAGATCCCGCGATTTCCTGCAACGATGCGATGTCGAGCACGACGATCGCGCCGTGCTCGAGACGGACCCAGTTGCGGGACGCCCATGCGCGCAACTGCTTGTTGATGCTCTCGCGCGACATACCGACCATCTCGCTGATTTCCTGCTGGGTCACGGCGATGGTGCGGCTATCGTCGGCCGCCTTGTGCCGCTCGGTCAGGCGGATAAGCGCGCTCGCGAGCCGGCCCGGCAGATCTTGCAGGATGACCTCTTCGACCTGGTCCGAGGTCCAGCGCAGCCGCGTACATAGCAGTTCGATGAATTTCATGGCCAGCGCCGGCTGGCTCTTCACGAACGGCAGGAAGTCGCGGCGGTCGATCACAAAGATTTCACAATTGCTGTTGGCGATGGCGTCCGCCGTACGCGCCTTGCCGTCGAGCACGGCAACTTCACCGAAGGTCTCGCCGGGCCCGATCAGGTTGAGGATGGCGTTGCGCCCGTCCGGCGAGGAAATGCTGATCTTCACCGTGCCGGAAATGACCGCAATCAGGCTGTTGCCGGGGTCGCCCTTGGAGAAGATCGTTGCGCCGCGCTTCAAAGTGGCGGGCTTGGCGTAGCGGCCAAGCTGCTCGAATGCGTCTGCGTCGAGGTCGCAGAAAATCGGGTGCTTGCGCAGCACCGCGAGCTTCGCCGTCACCGGTCGGGATTCGATCGATTTGCTGTCAGCCACGCCAACCATCTCCGGATGCGAAAGCCGGCACGAAAACCCTGCCAAATGACCATCCGGTCGTCCGGCGGGGATGCGGTTGTGGCGGCCAGGTGCCGCCAAAATTTTCGTCGCGTACGCGGATTCTGGGAATTTTCTAGAGTACTGCCGCAAACCTCGCGCTCGAACAAGCCCTGTTGTCAAGGCGAAGCCAGCCGGGCACCCTGTTCCAATGGGTGAAAGCGTCATGGTTAAGGCTTTGAAAAGGCAGGCCCCGCCGCCGCTTAAGGCCTCAATGACGTGCGAGGCCGCGTTTCGGACTGCCGCAACCCACTATCTCGGCCAGCTGACGGCCGAGCAAAAGGGCACCTCTGCGGGCGATTACGATGCATTGCACGCCATGCGTGTCGCCCTGACGCGGCTGCGGGCCACGATTGCCCTGTTCTCGCCGATGGTCGAGGGTGATGACGAGGTGCGGCTTGGCGCGGAATTGAAATGGCTGAACGCGCATCTTGGCATCGTGCGCGACCTCGATGTCGCACTCGAGCGGCTGGCGAAGGTCGGGCAAGCGGCAGCCGTCAACGATCGCCTGTGGAAACAGGAGCGCGCCGCCTGCCAGCGGCACCTGACCCGCGCGCTGCGTTCGCAGCGCTATCGCCGGCTGATCCGCGATATCGGCAAATGGATCGAGGACGGCGCGTGGTCGCGCAAGCGGGCGAAGAAAGCCGCCGAGCGGCGCGCAAGACCGGCCGGCGACTACTGCGCGGCGAAATTGGAGGCCTGGCGCAAGAAGCTTCTGAAGCGAAGCCGCAAGCTGAGGGAGGTCGGGACGCACAAGCGCCATCGGATACGGCTCGCCAACAAGCGCCTCAGCTACGCGATCGAGACGGCGGAAAAGCTTGCTCCACCCAGCGAGAAAGTCGCGCAACTCGCGACCATGAAATGGTTGCGCAAGGCCCAGAAGTCCCTCGGACAATTGAACGACGACCGGCGACGCCGCTCACTCGCGGCCGCGCTTGGCGAAAACAAGGTCGATGAAAGCGGTCTTTTGCTCGACGCCAAACAGAGGAAGCGCCTGCTCCGGAAGGCCGTCAACGCCTATGATGAGCTGGCGAGGCTTGAGGCGCTGAAGACGGCGCGCGGCTCGCGTTGATGACCTTTCTTCACCTCTCCCCGCAAGCGGACCGCAAGCGGGGAGAGGTGAAGAAACATGCTAAAGCGGCACCACCGCCGTCGCCTCGATCTCGACCCTGGCCGCTCGCTCGACCAGGCGCACCACCTGCACCAGCGCCATCGCCGGATAATGCGCGCCGAAAATCTCGCGATAGATCTGCCCGAGCGCCTTCAGATTCGCGAGATATTCGTCCATATCGACGACATACCAGGTCAGGCGGACCAGATGCTCCGGACCCGCGCCGCCCTCAGTCAGAATGGCCGCGATATTGCGCAGGGTCTGGCGCACCTGGGCCACGAAATCATCAGCCAAATGGCCGTCGACATCCCAGCCGATCACGCCGCCGGTCACGACGATGCGCCCTTTGGCGGTCATGCCATTGGCGTAACCTTTTGGCATCGGCCAGCCGCTCGGTTGCAGGATCCGCACCCCCGTTTCGCTTTCGGCGCGAACGGCGGACACATGACCTTTCGAAGCATTCACCGAAATTTCTCCTTAATCTATTCCGCCGCCACGCCGGGCCATGTGCTTTTTCCTTGCGCGATCTGCCGTAACGTGAAGCGCTGAAGCTTTCCTGTCTGGGTCTTCGGCAGTTGGGCGACATATTCGATCGCCCGCGGATATTTGTACGGCGCGATCGTCTGCTTGACGTGTTCCTGTAACTCGCTGGTGAGCGTTTCGTTCGCCGTGACGCCCGCGGCCGGTACCACATAGGCCTTGACGATCATGCCGCGCGCTTCGTCGGGCGCGCCGACCACGCCGCATTCGGCCACGCAGGGGTGACTGAGCAGCGCCGCCTCGACCTCGGGACCCGCGATATTGTAGCCGGAGGAAATGATCATGTCGTCGGAGCGTGCCACGAACGAGAACCGGCCCTCCTCGTTGCGGCTGAAGGAATCGCCGGTCAGATTCCACCCCTCGCGCACATAGTTGGCCTGGCGCGAGTCCGCGAGATAGCGGCAGCCGGTGGGGCCGCGCACAGCCAGCTTGCCAACCGCTCCGTGCGGCAATTCGTTCATGTTGTCATCGACGATTTTCGCCTCATAGCCGGTGACCGGAGTTCCGGTCGAGCCTGCGGCGGCGCCACCGAGGCGGTTACTGATGAAGATGTGCAGCATCTCGGTCGAGCCGATGCCATCGAGAATGGTTTTTCCGGTCTTCCTCGTCCAGCTCTCGAACACCGGCGCCGGCAAGGTTTCGCCTGCCGAGACCGCAAGCCGCAGCGACGACAAGTCCGCGCCCTGGTCCATCGCCGCCATCATCGCGCGATAGGCCGTCGGCGAGGTGAAGCAGATCGTGGCCTTATACGTCTCGACGAGCTTGATCATCTCGCTCGGCGCCGCGTTCTCCAGCAGCGTCGCGGTGGCGCCAAAGCGTAAGGGAAAAATCGCCAGGCCTCCGAGGCCGAAGGTGAAGGCGAGCGGCGGCGAGCCGACGAAGACATCGTCCGGCGTGACGTCCAACACTTCCTTCGCATAACCGTCCGCGATCATCAGCAGATCACGATGAAAATGCATCGTCGCTTTCGGCTCGCCTGTTGTCCCTGAGGTGAAGCCGAGCAGCGCGACATCATCGCGGCCGGTCCTGACCGCCTCGAAACGCACCGGCTTGCTCAGCGCCACACGATCCAGTTCGGCGTCATGGTTGGACGTCCCGTCGAAGTTGACGACCTGCCTGAGGAAGCGGCTGGTCTTGGCGCAGGCCACGAGCTCGTCGGCGATGCGGCTGTCGGTCAGCGCCAGCGAAATCTCGGCCTTGTCGACGATCCCGGAGAGCTCGCCGGCGCGAAGCAGCGGCATGGTGTTGACGACCACCGCGCCGGCCTTGGTCGCAGCCAGCCAGGCCGCAACCAGCGCTGGATTGTTGCCGGAGCGGATCAAGACGCGATTGCCCGGTTTGACGCCGTAGTTTTCCACCAGCGCATGCGCGAGGCGGTTCGACCAGTCGGAGAGTTCCTTGTAGGTGCGCTGACGGCCGTTGCCGATCAGCGCGGTGTGATCGCCAAAGCCTTTTTCGACCATGCGATCGGTCAGTTCGACCCCAGCATTGAGATAGTCCGGATACTGAAATTCCGGCCGATCGAGCAGCAGATCCGGCCACAGCTCGAACGGTGGCAGGTTTCGCCGGGTAAAATCATCGACGTGACCCGACGGGCCAAGCGACAAGGGAATTCGACCTGACATTTCCATCGTCTCCCGGTTTCGGGATGGATACAAAACATTTTATACTTAAAGTAATTCGGCGCAATAGCGCTGAGCCGGGTTCTGTCGGAACCTAACTATTTGATTTCGGGATCACGCCCCTGCCAACTCCTTGAGCCGCAAGGTCATGCGAGACTCAGGATCGGCAAGCGGCGCAATCGCGGTGAAATGGTTGGCGGCCGGAACGGTGCCATAACGCGTGGCGAGACCAGCTTTGCCCCAGACGTCAGCAACGGTTCGGCTTTGCCGGTGATATTCGGCGCTTTCCGCTTCGCCCACGATCGCGTCCAGGCTGCCATGCGATGGCGGCTGCCACAGCAACGGACTTGCGGCACGGGCCGTGGCCTGGTCGAGGCGAAGCGCCTTGTTGATCGACGTCGGAACCAGCGGCTCGAGCTCGAACAGGCCGGAAATGGCGTAAGCGGCGCGCACGAGTTGCGGCGGCAAGGATGCATCATAGGCCTTCCAGTCGGTCGCGAGCATGCAGGCGGCAAGATGCCCGCCGGCCGAATGGCCGCTGATGATCAGACGCTCTGAAACTTTCGCCAGTTCGCGCGTCGCCGCGCGCATCTGCATGATGATATCGGCGACCGACACCTGCGGACAAAGATCATAGGTCGGGACGGCAACGCCGATGCCGTGAGCATTAAGCCCGCGCGCCATGTGGCTGAACCACGACCCGTCCAGCGCCTGCCAGTAGCCGCCGTGAATGAAGACGACGAGCGGACCGCTGTTTTTGATTCTAGCTTCATCCTGGCTGTCAGCCGGGAAGACATCGATGACATGCCGCTGTCCCGGCCCGTAAGCGATCCGGCGCGGCTCGCATGCCTCGCGATAGGCCGCCGCATCCCTCGCCCAGCCCGCCATCAGCGCGGGATTTTCCGGCACCCGCGCCCGGTTGTTGTACTCGACCTCGTAGTCGACCGGGCTCACGCCCTTACGCCCTGCTCTGCGCGGACTTTTGCGCAGACGCCTTGGTCTTGGCGAGCAGCCGCATCAGTTCACGCACATCCTTGGGCGAAAGATCGGAAAAGATATCTGCGATCCAGTTTTCATGTTCGGCCGCCATCTTGCGGAATTCGGCGCGGCCGGCCCTGGTCAGCCGGATCACCTGCACGCGGCGATCCTGTGCCGATGTGCGCCGGTCGAGGTGCCCGGATTCGACCAGCCGTTCGACGAGGCCGGTGACGTTGCCGTTACTGACCATCATCCGCTTTGAAACATCCGACAGCGTCATCCCCTCCGGCGCCTTGTCGAGCTGGGCCATCAGGTCGAACCGCGGCAGCGTAACGTCGAAGCGCTCGCGCAGGCGGCTTCTCACCTCGCCCTCGATCAGGGTCGTGCAGGTCAGAAGCCGCAGCCACAGCCGCAGTTCGCTGCCATGGTCGCCGGGAAGTTCGACCGCCTTGGTCTCGGAATCGAGGATCATGTTGCTGCCTGTTTTTCAACTTCACGTAATTGAAGAACCACTTCAAGTCAAAACGCGAACCCGCTCCGGGCCGTTCGATGGGTTTTACAAATTTCTTTAGGTTTCAAACAATTGGCGCAGCCTTTGCATGTCAGCGTCAAGAGCCGGCCGCGGAAGGACCTGACGACGCCGCCGTCGCTTGCCGCCGCTGCCATCATCGGCATAAGCTGCAGGCAAGAAACGGCCGTCACATACGGAATCCAGGGGAGATCAGTTATGCGTCACGTGTCGAAATGGGCTGCGCTTGCGGCCACGGCGGGGATTTTCGCAAGCCCCGCCGCCGCGCAGGAGAAACTGAAGATCGGCCTGATCGTGACCCTTTCGGGCCCCGCCGCCGCGCTGGGGGCGCAGGTCCGCGACGGCTTCAATCTCGCGGTCAAGGATTTTGGCGGCAAGATGGGCGGTCGCGACGTCGAGGTGATCGTCGCCGATGACGAGCTGAAGCCGGATGCCGCCGTCTCCAAGGTCAAGGGCCTGCTAGAGCGCGACAAGGTCGACTTTGTGGTCGGCCCGATCTTCTCGAATATCCTGCTGGCGATCCACAAGCCGGTCGTCGACACCAAGACCTTCCTGATCTCACCGAACGCCGGCCCCTCGAGCTATGCCGGCAAGAATTGCAGCCCGTTCTTCTACGTGACCTCCTACCAGAACGATCAGGTGCACGAGATCCTCGGCAAGGTCGCGCAGGACCGCGGCTACAAGCGCGTCTATGTGATGGTGCCGAACTATCAGGCCGGCAAGGATTCCGCCGCCGGCTTCAAGCTCGACTACAAGGGCGAGATAACAGAGGAAAGCTATGTGCCGCTTGGCACGCTCGACTTCCAGGTCGAACTGTCGAAGATCGCTTCGCAGAAGCCGGACGCCGTCTTCACCTTCATGCCGGGCGGCATGGGCGTGAGCCTTGTCAAGCAATATCGGCAAGCCGGCCTTGCCGACAAGATTCCGGTGCTGTCGGCCTTCACCGTTGATGAGTCCACATTGCCGGCGCAGCAGGACGCGGCGGTCGGCATGTTCGGCGGCGCGGACTGGGCGCCGGACCTCAACAATCCCCAGAGCAAGAAGTTCGTCGCCGGCTATGAGGCCGCCTACAACAGTGTGCCCGGCACTTACGCCATGCAAGGCTATGACACCGCGCTTCTGATCGACAGCGCGGTGAAGGCGGTGAAGGGCGATCTTGCGAACAAGGATGCGGTCGCAGCCGCCCTGAAGAAAGCCGACTTCACCTCGCTGCGCGGCAACTTCAAGTTCAACGTCAACGGCTATCCGATCCAGGACTTTTACCTGACAAAGGTTGCCAAGCGCCCTGACGGCAAATTCGAGACCGAGATCGTGCAGAAAGTCTTCGAGAACTACGGTGACCGCTACGCGAAAGAATGCGTGCCGGGTAACTAGAAGAGAGTAAAGCGTGACAAGAGGGAGCGAAGCATGACGAGCGAGATCACCGGCATCACCCGCGCCAATGAAGGCATTCAGGGCATCTCCTGGAACATTCTCGGCCAGACCTATGTGCCGAAGAACCATACCGACCACTGCTTCTCGTGGCATGCGACGTTCCCGCCCGGCACCTTCGTGCCGCCGCACATCCACCCCGACCAGGACGAATACCTCTACATGCTGGAAGGCAAGCTCGACTTCGTGCTCGGCAATGGCGAGGCGCAGGCGACGCCCGGCGACCTGATCCGGCTCGGCATGGGCGTGCCGCACGGCATCTTCAACAAGTCCGATCAGGTGGTGAAAGTGCTGTTCTGGGTCTCCCCGACGCAGAAGCTCTATGACCTGTTCTGGGGCATTCACAACATGAAGGAGCAGACTCCGGAAGCCGTGGTGGCGCTCGCCGCCGAGCACAACATCCACTTCCTGCCCCCGCCTCCGGGGGCGTGAGGCTGCGAGTTCGCTCCTTCTGCCAGACCCTCATGATGAGGAGGCGCCCTTCGCGCCGTCTCGAACCATGAGGCCAGGGATCGCAGACCGGCCTCATCCTTCGAGACGGCCGCGTTGCGGCGTCCTCAGGATGGGGTCGGTGCATTTGGCAGTAGCTCCTACCCCCTCACGGCTGCCAATCCCGGCACCGCCGCAAAGCCCGCCTTTGTGGCGTAGCCGCGCACGATCGCTTCGCGCTGGGCATAGCTCAGTACCTTTTCGATATCAGTAAATCCATCCGGCGCGAGCTGTTCGACCGCATCGATCACGCCTTCCGGGCCCGCCGCGGCGGTTGGAGCGCACGATATCCGCCGTCATCGGCAAACGCTTCTGCTGATATTCGACCAACGCCTGGCGCGGATGTTCGGCACGCGCGAGCAGATCGGCGAGGCAGCGTGCGTCCAGAATGGCCTGCGATGCGCCGTTCGAGCCGACCGGATACATCGGATGCGCCGCGTCGCCGAGCAGCGTGACGCGGCCGCTTGACCAATAGGGCAAGGGATCGCGGTCGCAGGTCGGATATTCATAGAATTCCGGCGTTGCCGCGATCAGGCTCGCGACGTCGACATGCGGCACGGAAAACCGCGCCACATGCGGCATCAGCTCTTCGCGCCGGCCCGGCCGCGACCAGTCCTCGCGGCGCGGCGGCGGCGACGTGCCATCGCCGATCTTCACCAGCACCGCCCAGTTGGTCAGCCGGTTCGACGGGCTCGAACCCTCCGCGATCGGGTAGACCACGACCTTGGCGTTGAGGCCACCGGCGACGATCATCGAGCGGCCGGTCAGGAACATCGGCCAGTCGCGCGCGCCGCGCCAGAGCATCAAGCCGTTCCAGCACGGCGGGCCCTCGTTCGGAAACAGCGTCTCGCGCACGCGCGAATGAATGCCGTCGGCGCCGATCAGGATGTCGCCGCGCACGGTCTTGATGTGGTGGCCGAAGCGATCGAAGAAATGCGCGGTGACGCCACCCTCGTCCTGGGTGAACGCGCCGAGGCGATGACCGGTGTGAATGACGTCCTTGCCCAGCCGCTCCTCGACGGCGTGATGGATCACGCTTTGCAGGCGGCCGCGATGGATCGAGAATTGCGGCACGTCATGGCCGGCGTCGATGCCGCGAACGTCGCGCCAGACTTCCTGACCATGGCGGTTGAGATAGTAAAGCACGTCGGTGCGGATTGCGGCGGCGTCGAGTTTTTGCAACAGTCCAAGCTGCGCGAGTTCGCGGATCGCATGGGGCAGCGTGTTGATGCCGACGCCGAGTTCGCGGATGGTGTCGGCCTGTTCGAACAGTTCGCAAGCCAAGCCGCGAGCGCGCAACATCAAGGCTGTGGTCAGACCGCCGATACCGCCGCCGACGATAATCGCCTTCATCGCGCTACTCCACTCAACTGGTCAACCTCGCCTCTCCCCGCAAGCGCCGGGAGAGGGTTCCAGCGTGCCATCCGGCCTATTCGGCCGCAAGCGGCTTTGTCGCCGCCGCCTTGAGCTCGGCCCGGGTCTTCGGCTTAGCCTTAATTTTGAGGTCTTCGAAGTCCTGCCGGTCCCTGACGCTATTGCGGAAAACCTGATCCTTCCCCGGCAGATATTGCGGAGGGCTGAAGATATCGCCGGCGCCGTACCAGGCCGCGGCCCTCATCGTGAAGCCGGGATCGACCAGGTGCGGCCGGCCAAGCGCCACCAGATCGGCCCGGCCGGCAGCAAGGATGGTGTTAACCTGATCCGATGTCGTGATATTGCCGACGCACATGGTGGCGACGCGGGCCTCGTTGCGGACCTGGTCGGAGAACGGCGTCTGGAACATGCGGCCATAGACCGGCTGCGCATCGCGCACGGTCTGCCCCGTGGAAACGTCGACGAGGTCGACGCCTCTTTCGGCGAAGGCGCGCGCGACCTGCACTGCGTCATCGCCAGATATGCCGCCCTCCGCCCAGTCGGTTGCGGAAATGCGCACCGACATCGGCTTGTGCGACGGCCAGACCGATCGCAGCGCCTCGAAGATTTCCAGCGGATAGCGCAGGCGATTGTCCAGCGAGCCGCCATATTCATCGGTGCGCTGATTGGTCAGCGGCGAAATGTAGCTCGCGAGCAGATAGCCGTGGGCGCAGTGCAGCTCCAGCATGTCGAAGCCGCAATGTTCGCCGCGCTCCGCCGAAGCGACGAATTCGGCCTTCACCCGAGCCATCGCGGCGGGGTCCATCTCGCGCGGCACCTGGCTGTCCGGAAAGTACGGAATTGGCGATGCCGAGATCACGTCCCAGCCGCCGTCTTCAAGCGGGCGGTCCATCCCGTCCCACATCAGTTTGGTCGCGCCCTTGCGGCCAGCGTGGCCGAGCTGGAGGCAGATCTTCGCGGCGGAATTGGCGTGCACGAAATCGACGATGCGCCGCCACGCATTCTCCTGCTCGTCATTCCACAAGCCGGCGCAGCCCGGCGTGATCCGCGCGTCCCGCCCGACGCAGGTCATCTCGGTGAAGATCAGCCCGGCACCGCCGAGCGCGCGGGAGCCATAGTGCACGAGATGGAAATCCTGCGGCACGCCCTCCTTCGCCGAATACATGCACATCGGCGACACCACCGCGCGGTTCGCCAATGTCATTTCACGTAACCGAAATGGCTGGAACATCGGCGCCAGCGGCTTTTCGACATCGGCGTCAAGGCCCTGGTCGCGGACATGGCGCGCAAAGGCTCGGTCGACTTCGCCTACAAACTCCGGCGCGCGCAGCGTCAGGTTATCGTAGGTGATCGCCTTGGCACGGGTCATCACGCCGAAAGCAAACTGCACCGGATCGAAATCCCAGAAGCGGTCGACATGCTCGAACCAGACCAGCGACACGTCGGCTGCGTGCTGCGTCTTCTCAACCTCCTCGCGGCGGCCCTGCTCGTAAGTCGCAAGCGCAGCTTTTACCGTCGGCGCGCCTTGCATGGCATCGCTAAGCGCAATCGCATCTTCCATCGCAAGCTTGGTGCCGGAGCCGATTGAGAAATGCGCGGTCGCCTTGGCATCGCCCAGCAGCACCATGTTGTCCTTGACCCAGCGCTGGCTGCGGATCATCGGAAAGTTCCGCCACATCGAGCGGTTGGTGAGCAGCGGATGTCCCTCGAGGAACCAGCCGAAGATCTCCGCCATGCGGTCGGCCGATTGCCTCTCGTTCAAGCCGGTCAAGCCGGCGCGCTTGAAGGTCTCGGGATCCGTCTCGAAAATCCAGGTCGATCGCCCCGCTTCATATTGGTAGGCGTGGGCAATGAACGGCCCCCACTCCGTTTCCTGGAAGATGAAGGTGAAGGCATCGAGCGGCCGGGTCGATCCCATCCACGCGAACACGTTGGAGCGCAGGTCGACCTTGGGCTCGAAATGCGCGGCATGTTTTTCGCGGAAGCGGCTGTTGATGCCGTCCGCCAGCACGATCAGATCAGCGTCGACGAAACGCGCCTCATCGTCGATCTCGGTCTCGAAGAGCAGCTTGACGCCGAGTTCGCGAGCGCGCTCCTGCAGGATCAACAGCAGTTGGCGGCGCGAACAACCGCAAAAGCCGTTGCCGCCGACGCGATGCACCGTGCCGCGGAAATGCACGGCGATGTCGTCCCAATAGGCGAATTCCTGGGTGATCCTGCGGTAGCTCGGCGGATCGTATTTCTCGAAATTGTCCAGCGTCGCGTCGGAGAACACCACGCCGAAACCGAAGGTATCGTCGGCGCGGTTGCGCTCATAGACCGTGATGTCGGCCCCGGGGCGCTGCTTTTTCAGCAGGATCGCCGAATAGAGACCAGCCGGTCCGCCGCCGATGATCGCGACCTTCATGGGAACCTCATCCGCGCGTCGAAGATGGAAATTATTTTAAACATGAAATATATCGCCGGCAAGCGGCTCGTCAGATGCCTCGATTTCACTCTAGCAGATTGTGAGCTCGGCCGCGCCGTTGCCAGAGTTCGTCATCCCCGGCCTTGTGCCGGGCATCCACGTCTTCCTCATGAAGTTGCCAAAGACGTGGATGGCCGGGACGAGCCCGGCCATGACGATCCCCAGCAGTGGCCTCGATCGACGCCTCAATTTCCCTTGAAGTCAGGCTTTTGCTTGGCCGCAAAGGCCTCGAAAGCGCGGGTGAAGTCCGCCGTCGTCATGCAGAGTGCCTGCGCGATCGCCTCGGCCTCGATCGCCTCCTCCACCGACATCGCCCATTCCATGGCGAGCATCCGCTTGGTCATGGTGTTGGCAAAGGTTGGTCCTGACGCGATGTCCGTGGCGAGTGCGTGAGCGTCCGACAACACCTCGGCCGGCGCGACGATGCGGCTGAAGAAGCCCCACCGCTCGCCCTCCTCCGCGCTCATGAAGCGACCGGTGTAGAGCAACTCCGAGGCGCGCGACTGCCCGATGATGCGCGGCAGGATCGCGCAGGCCCCCATGTCGCAACCGGCAAGCCCCACTTTATTGAACAGGAAGGCGACCTTGGCGCCGGTTGCAGCGAGCCGCATGTCGGAAGCCATGGCGATGATCGCGCCGGCGCCGGCGCAGATGCCTTCGACCGCGGAGATGATCGGCTGCGGGCAGGCCCGCATCGCCTTGACGAGATCGCCGGTCATGCGGGTGAAGGCGGTCAGGCCCTTGGTGTCCATCTTGACGAGCGGGCCTATGATCTCGAACACATCGCCGCCGGAGGAAAAGTTGCCGCCCGCACCCGAGACGACCACGGCCTTGGCGTCATCGTCGAAGGCAAGCGCGCGAAAGAAATCGGTCAGTTCGCGGTAGCTTTCGAAGGTCAGCGGATTTTTGCGCTCGGGACGGTTGAGCGTCACACTGGCCACGCCTCCCTCCACCTTCAGGAGGAAATGGCGCGGTGTATATTCCGCAAGCGGGACCGAGACGGGATTGGCTGATTGGCTCATGCGACGTTCCTCATTTCCTTCCGTCATTCCGGAGCGATGCGACAGCATCGAATCCGGAATCTCGAGATTCCGGGTCTGGTGATTACGCACCATCCCGGAATGACGCACAAATTCATTTCTCCACGTTTCAAATCTCTCCGCCGGCGACCGCAATCGCCTGGCCCGTGATGGCGGCAGCATTCTCGCCGCAGAGCCACAATACGGTGTCGGCGACCTCTTGGGGCGTGATCAATCGGCCTTGCGGATTATGCCTGGTCAATTCCGAAATGGCGTCGCTGCGATCACGGCCGGTCTTCTTCATGATGGTCTCGATCGAGCCGGCCACGAGATCGGTATCGGTAAAACCCGGGCAGACCGCGTTCACCGTGATGCGTGTCGTGGCGAGTTCAAGCGCCAGAGAGCGCACCAGGCCAATCACGGCATGCTTGGCGGCCACATAGGCGCTGACATAGGCGTAGCCTTTGAGGCCTGCGGTCGAGGCGATCACGACAATGCGGCCGAAGGGCCGTTCGCGCATCGACGGCAGCGCCGCCTGGATCGAGTGGACCACGCCCAGGAAGTTGACGTCCATCATCCGTTTGAAAAGCGCCGCGTCCGACCTGGCGAAGGCGGCCAACTCGGCCGCGCCGGCATTGGCAATCAGGATGTCGATCGGCCTGCGCGCGGCGGCCTCTCGCATCGCGGCATCGACCGCGGCCTGATTGGTGACGTCGGCGACAACAGAAAAGCGCGCAGCCCCCTGCGCAATCAATTCGTCAAGGGCGGCGCCTTGACGGCCGAGCGCCGTCACCACTGCACCCGCTGTCGTCAGCGTCGACGCGATCTCCCGGCCGATGCCACGCGCAGCACCGGTCACGACCGCATGCGGGAAATGCGGCAGTCCCACCATGCGCCACCTCCCCGAATGATGTCCAAAGGACGACGAGGTTCGGATATATTTTATGCTTCAAGCTTTGGCAAACGAATCCGCACCGCCGGTGTGACCGGCGCCGGCACGTCAGTTGGCCGGGCGTGCGCCGATCGCCACGGGCACCACCGCCGGGCCGCCTTGCGCGGCCGCCGGCGCCACCTTGCTGACGGCGGCGATATCAGACGAAGCGGCGTGCCACTGCTCCGAGCCCAGTCGGCCCGCCACGACGATCAGGATCGCCGCGAGCATCAGCCGCAGCGCCGTTTCGGGAACGCGGACGGCCCAGAGACTGCCGATCGCAATTCCGGGCAGCGAACCGACCAGCAGCGCGCCCATCAATTGCCAATCGATCGCGCCCAGCGCCCAATGCCCGGTGCCGGCGATCAAGGTCAGCGGCACGGCATGGGCGATGTCCGAACCGACGATGCGCGACATCGGCAACTGCGGATAAAGCAGCAGCAACGCGGTCACGCCGACCGCGCCCGCGCCGACCGAGGAAATCGACACCAGCACGCCGAGCGCAACACCAACCAGCACCGTGGCGCGGGCGATCGTCGCGTCGTCAACGCGCGCCATGCGTGCGCGCAGCTTGTCGATCACGAGCTTGCGGAAGATCAGCGAGAGTGCGGTCAGCATCAGCGCAAAACACAGCACGGTATTGACCAGGCCGCGCGCAGCCTCGGTCGACAAGTCGAGCTGCCAGAGCGCCAACAATGTGAGGATGCTCGCCGGGATGCTACCGCAGGCGAGCCGGATCACCGCCCGCCAGTGGATGGTTCGCTCATACCCATGCACGAGGCCGCCGCCGGCCTTGGTGGCCGCCGCATATAGCAGATCAGTGCCGACCGCCGTGGACGGGTGCACGCCGAACAGCAGGATCAGAAGCGGCGTCATCAGCGATCCGCCGCCGACGCCGGTCATGCCGACCAACAGCCCGACTGAAAAGCCGGACGCCACGAAAACAGGATCGATCACGCGCGACCTGCGGATCTTGGCAGGGGCATGCAATCACGCCCTTGCGTCCCGGCAGCCATGGTGAAGTCCCTCCACTATCCCATCGAACGAAACACCCGAGAATGCCCTCGGGATCCACCCATCAGGTAGGATTATATTTCCCCATGCGGCAATAGCATCCACGAAAAAAGCATAATCCTTCCATCTGCGACCATCGCAGGGTGATTCCAGCCTATGGAAGGACGCGCCGCAAGCCATCCCATTACCATCGGTTGTGGCATGCCAATGGGCGAGCGAGGGGCGTGAATCGGGCGGACTTCAGGCGGCGTCGCGGCGCGAACGGAAGGTCACCGGCTGCTTGTCCAGGTCGTCGGCCGTCATCGGGCGGCCGAGCAAATAGCCTTGCGCAAAATTCACCCCGAGCGTCTTCAACCCTTCGAGCTGTTCGTCGGTCTCCACGCCTTCGGCCGTCACCGACATATCGAGGCCCCGCGCCAGCGTGACAACCGAGGCGATGATCGCGGAACTCTTGTAATGCGCCGACAGGTTGCCCATGAAGGACTTGTCGATCTTGATCTTGTTGAACGGGAACGTGGTCAGGCAGCTCAGCGACGAATAGCCGGTGCCGAAATCGTCGAGCGCGAGCGAAACACCGAGGCTGCTCAGCCGGTCCATGAAAGCGAGGTTTTCGGCCGCGCGTTCCAGCAGCACGGATTCGGTGATCTCGATTTCCAGCCGTTCCGGCGGCAATCCCGAATTCTTCAGCGCGATGACGATCACGTCGAACAGTTCCGCCTGCTTGAATTGCACCGGCGAAAGATTGATCGCGACCCTGGTGTCGGCTGGCCAGAAGGTCGCGTCGTCGCAGGCCTGGCGGATGATCCATTCGCCGAGCGCGACGATGAGGCCGGTATCCTCGGCGAGCGGAATGAACTGGTCCGGCGGGATCAGCCCGCGCGTCGGGTGGCGCCAGCGAACGAGCGCCTCGGCGCCGCGCCGGCGCCCGCTCTGCACGTCGAAATACGGCTGGTAGTGAACCTCGAACTGGCAGCGCGCGATCGCATCCCGCAAATCGCCCTCAAGCGTATTGCGCGCCTCGAGTTCGGCCGACATCGCCTGGTCGTAGACCGTGAAGCAGTTGCGCCCCGCCGATTTGGAGCGATAGAGCGCCAGGTCCGCCTTTTTCAGAAGCTGTTCGCGGTCGTCGCCATGCTCGGGCGCCAGCGCAATGCCGATGCTGGTGCCGATCTCGACCTGATGCCCGGGAAGATCAAACGGTTCGGCGATCAGCTTCGAGAGGCGGCTTGCGAGGTCCATCGCATTGGCGCGCTGATCCTGATGGCCGGCCTGGATGATCGCGAACTCATCGCCGCCAAGCCGCGCCAGCACATCGTCTTCGCGCAAAGCCGATCGCAGCCGGGCCGCGACCTGCTGGAGCAGAGCATCGCCCGCGGCATGTCCGAGCGAGTCGTTGACGTTCTTGAAGCGATCAAGATCGAGCATCAGCACCGAGAACACGCCGCGCAGCAGCTGCTGCTGATCCGTGCCGGCCTGCTTCAGCTGCTCGAGAAAAAATGCCCGGTTCGGCAAGGCGGTCAGAATGTCGGTCTGCGCGAGTTCGAGCACCCGGCGGTTCGCCAGCGCCAGCTCGCGCGAGCTGCGGCTTGCCATGCCGAGATAGACGCAGAGGAAAATGGTGACGGCCCAGCCGGCGGCGAGCACGGTGACGGCACGGTTGTGGGGCGCCGTCAGATGGCCGGCGGCAGGGATGCCTTTGACCTGCCAGTTCGCATCTCCAATGCGAAGCGTGCCGGACCAGTGCGGTCCCTTCATGAGTTCCTGCATCACGAGCGGCGCGGAGGAAACGGACGAATAGTCAGGCTGGGACTGCTCCGTGCCCCCGAGGGATGGCGGAAAAGCTGTCAGGATGACGACAGCCGATTGAGGGCTCGCGGTCCGGATCGATGTCAGCAGCGAGCCAAGATCGAACATGCCGATCACGAAGCCGGTCAAGTTGCGCCGGCGGTCGGCAACGGTGACGCGCGAAGTTCCCTTCACATAGACCGGCACAACCGCGAGAACGCCGTGGTCGCCGTTATTGTCGTGCTTGAACAGGCGGGTCGGCACGACGGCGACCGCATCGGTGTCGCGTGCGCGCTCGAGGGTGGCCCAGCGGTTCGGGTCGGTGGAATAATCCATGCCGTAGACTGATGATGTTTTCGGCTCGGTCGAAAACAGGATCGGGAAATAGAAATCCTTGTCCGGCGCTGCGGACAAGACGCCGCCCGACAGTGATTTGAAGTGATAGGCCGGAATGCCATCACCGATCGCGGCCGCCTCGAATTCGGCGCGCTCCTTGCGATACACCTTCGGCAACCAGCTGACGCGGAGCACGCCGGGATGGCGTTCGAACAGCCGGCCGCCGAAAACCTCGAATTCGCTGCGCGTCACTTCCTCGTTGGCCGACTCGAACAGCGTGCGCAGCGTCACCAGACGGCCGATATATTCGTTAACGCCGTTCTGCATCTCGATGAGCTGTGTCGCCGCGACGCTCTCGAATTCGGTCCAGTTGGCGCGGCGCTCCCAGCGGGCAACCGCATAGGCGGCGACGGTCGTGAGCAACAGGCCGATGCCTGCCGCAACCCAGGCGGGCCGGTTGAGCCCGGATCGGGATGCGAACATCTTCCTCCGCTCGACCATGTTTTCCCCGCGATCGTCGCCGGGATCTCGACCGGTCATCTGCGCCCCTCAAACGGCTGTCGAAACCGTCCGTCTTTATGGGGTCGAGCCTAGTTAAAAAGCCTGAAATATCAGTATGGATAGCGAACGGTTCGGAGGCTGTAGTTAACGAACCTTAAGATCAACGTACGCTGCCGCATCGCTTGGACTGCGGGAAGAAAACCAGGCTCGGACCGCACATCCGGAGGTTTTAGCGAGATCAGCAGGAATGCCAGGCGTGGAACCGGCCCTCTATGCCGGAATTAGCCAGCTCTTCACCGCATCGCGCTAGCATCCGATCCGCGCCATATCCCATTGTTTAGAAGTTTAGAAATCCTGTTATGCATTTCCTGCAACCTCGAATCCTGCGCGGCCTGATGCTTCTTGCGCTGACCCTTCCGGCTGAGGCCGGCGAAGTCGGGGTAATGCCGGACCGGATCGTGTTCGGTCAGGCAGCAGCGCTGTCGGGCCCCTCCTCGGCGCTCGGCCAGAAAATGCGCCAGGGCATTCTGGCGGCCTTTGCCGAAGTCAACGCCAAGGGCGGCATCCATGGCCGCTCGCTCCAGCTGGTCAGCCGCGACGATGGTTATGACCCGGACCGCTCGGTCCTGCAGACGGTCAAGCTGCTTCACGAGGACAAGGTCTTCGCGCTGATCGGCGCGGTCGGCACGCCGACATCGCTCGTGACGGTTCCGATCGCGAAAGAGGAGCGGGTTCCGTTCATCGGCCCCTTCACGGGGGCGGGTTTCCTGCGGGAAAAAGACCTCGATAACGTCGTCAACATCCGCGCCAGCTACAGCGCCGAGGCTGAAGCCTGGGTCAAGCACCTGACCGAAGATCGCCACATCAAGCGCATCGCGATTTTCTACCAGGACGACTCCTACGGACGCGATGGCCTGGCCGGCGTCAAGCTGGCGCTGGAAAAGCGCGGCATGGAGCTTGCGGCCGAGGCCACTTATGAGCGGAACACCAAGGCGGTCGGGATGGCCATGCGCGTATTGAAGCGGGCCGAGCCGGAGGCGGTGGTGATGGTCGGCACTTACGTGCCTTGCGCCGAGTTCATCAAGCTCGCGCGCGAAAGCGGCTTCGCTCCGGTCTTCGTCAACATCTCCTTCGTCGGCGCTGATGCGCTCGCCCAGGAGCTTGGCCGCGACGGCGACGGCGTGATCGTTTCGCAGGTCGTGCCTTTTCCGTGGGATACGTCGGTCAAGGTCGTCGCCGACTATCAGGCCGCGGAAAAAGCCATCGATCCGGGCCTGCCGCCGGATTTCGTTTCGCTGGAAGGCTATATCTGCGGCCGGCTCGCCGCCGCAGCGCTCGACATGGCCGGCCCCAACCCGACGCGCGCGGAGATGCTGCGGGTCATCAATGACGTCGGCCAGTTCGACATCAGCGGCGATCGCCTCACCGTCGGACACAAGATGCGGAACTCCTCGGCGCGGGTTTTTCTCACCCTGATCCAGCCCGACGGCACGTTCAAGCCGATCGACAAGCTGTAGGGCGCCATCAGCCAGAACCCGCCAGGGGTGGCCTCATGGTGAGGCTACAACAGCTCGTCAAATTCGTTTCAACGCCGTCAGGATGAGCTGCGGCGTCAGCGGAATCTCGGTAATGACGGCGCCGAACGGCTTCAGCGCATCGTTCACGGCATTGGCAACCGCGGCCGCAGCGCCTGCAGTGCCCGCTTCGCCGGCGCCCTTGGCGCCAAGTTCGCTCTCGGACGTGGGCGACACCACGTGGCCGACGTCGATATCGGGCATTTCGCCCGACATCGGCACCAGATAATCCGCCATGTTGGCGTTTGTCAGTTGCCCGCGCTCGTCATAGATGCATTTCTCGAACAGGGCGGCGCCAAGCCCCTGCACCACGCCGCCGCGGATCTGTTCGTCAACCAGCTGCGGATTGATGAGGGTGCCGCAATCCTCCACCACCCAGTGCTTGAGTAGCTTGACGAAGCCGGTGTCGGTATCGACCTCGATCAGTGAAGCCTGGACGCCATTGGTGAAGGCGAAGGGATATTGACGCGGCACATAGTGGCGCGTCGCCATCAATTCCGGCTGGATGCCCGGCGGCAGCGTATCCGGGCGGAAATAGACGATGCGCGCGAGTTCGCGCAATTCGATGCGCGCGGTGCCGTCGTTGGCATTCACGATCGCATTGTTCGCGACGTCAAGCTCGGCCGAAGTTGACTGCAAAATGGCGGCAGCGACGTCGAGAATGTTCTTGCGCAGGATTTTTGCGGCCTGGAGCGCGGCCTCGCCGCCAATGCCGGCGCCGCGCGAGGCCCAGGTGCCGCCGCCATAGGGCGTCTGATCGGTATCGCCTGATATGACGCGCACCTTCTCGATTCCCACGCCGAGCACGCTGCCGACGATCTGCGCCGTCAGCGACTCCGAGCCTTGTCCCTGCTCGGTGATGCTGGTCTGGCAGACCACCGCGCCCTGCGCGTCGAGCCGCACGGCCACCCCATCCTGCGAGGAGATTTTCGCACCACCGACGCCGTAAAACGCAGCACTCGGGTTGGTCACCTCGATGAAGCTCGCGATGCCGATGCCGCGATGAATGTTTTTGGTACGCAGCGCCGCCTGCTCCGCGCGAAGTGCGTCGTAGTTCATCATCTCGAGCAGCTTGTCCAGCGAGGCGTGATGCGACAGCAGTTCGAAACGCAAGCCGGCCGGTGAGGCGCATGGATACGCGTCGTCGGCAATCAGGTTGCGCCTGCGGATTTCCACCGGGTCCATGCCGATCTTCGCCGCGGCCAGATCGACCAGGCCCTCGGTGATCGAACAGGCAATGGGATGGCCGACCGCGCGGTACTGGCACATCACGTTCTTGTTCTGGAACACGACGCGGGCGCGGGCGCGATAGTTTGGCGTGACATAGGGACCACCGACGAGGTTGACCACCTGGTTGGCCTCGATCGCGCTGGTGCGCGGATACATCGAGTAGGGCCCGATGCCGGTGAGATCATCGATCTCGAAAGCGGTGATGGTACCATCGCGCCTGACGCCGATGCGCGCCTTGCAGCGATGGTCGCGGGCGTGGATATCGGTATTGAAGCTTTCGATCCGGTCGGCAACGTACTTGATCGGCCGGCGCAACAGTTTCGAGAGCGCATAGGTCGCCATCTCGTCGGCATAGATATGCACCTTGATGCCGAAGGAACCACCGACATCCTTGCAGACCACGCGGACCTGGGCCTCCTCGAGGCCAAGATGCAGCGCGGCGATGTTCTGCACCATGTGCGGCGCCTGCGTGCCCTGATAGATCGTCAGCCGGGCTTCGGCCGCGTTCCAGTCCGCCACCACCGAGCGCGGCTCCAGCGTCACGCCGGTGTGACGTCCGAACACGAATTCGGCTTCGGCGACTTCGTCCGAATTCGCAAACGCCGCATCGACGGCGCCGACATCGAGCGTGCGCTCGAACGCGAGATTGTCGCCGAGCGAGGCATGAATGACCGGCGTTGCCGCGTCGAGCGCCGTGCGCATGTCCGTGACCGCTTCAAGCTCTTCATATTCGACGGCCACGCATTCGGCCGCGTCCTCGGCTGCCGCCCGGCTTGCGGCAACGACGGCCGCGACCGCCTCGCCCTGCCAGCACACGCGATCGGTCGCGATCGCACGTTGCGGCGCAGATTTGAGTCCCTTCATGTGCGAGAGGACACCGACCCACGGCGTGATGATCGTGGCCAGTTCCTCACCCGTGATAATGGCGACGACGCCCGGCTTCTGTTTGGCCACCTGCGTGTCGATCGAAACGATTTTCGCATGCGCATGCGGCGAGCGCACATACACCACATGCGCCATCCGTGGCAGGTCGATATCGCTGACGTAGAGCCCCCGTCCCTGCATCAGCCGATCAAGATTCGGTCGCGGCACCGTCTTGCCGATGTAGGAATTGGGCCGGTCGAGCTCCGAGAGACTTTGCGGCGCAGACTTGGTCATGGCACGCGAGCCTTGTTACGATTGCTGCGCGCCCTGGCGGTTGCTTCCACCGCATCGACGATCGCCTGATAACCGGTGCAGCGGCAGTAGTTGCCGGAGAGATGTTCGCGGATACGTTCCCGATCCGGCTCGGCTTCCGCCTTAAGCAGGTCTTGCGCGGTCATCAGCATCGCCGGCGTGCAATAGCCGCATTGCAGCGCGTTGCGCGCGCGAAACGCCTCCTGGAGATCGGATATCTCACCGGAGTCCGACAAGCCTTCGATGGTCTCCACCGTGGCGTCGTTCGCCTGCACGGCCAGCATCAGGCAGGAACGAACGATCTCGCCGTTCACGCGGATCGTGCAGGCACCGCAGACGCCGTGCTCACAACCGACATGCGTGCCGGTTAGCTTGAGGTACTCACGCAGAAAATCCGCCAGATTCGTCCGCGGCGCGACATGCGCTTCGACGCGCTCGCCGTTGACCTGCAACGCAATTACGTGCGGCGCCGTCATGCGGGCGCCCTCGCTTCGAGATCAGGACGCGACAACAGCGCTGCGACACACCGCGCCAACAACACTTTCGCCAGATGAAGCCGCATGGCGCGGCTCGCCTGCTGATCTTCCGGCGGATCGAGCGCCTGCCCCAGTGCCTGCAACGCCTCACGCAGCGCCTCGCGCGTCACCTCGGTATTGAGCAGTGCCGGAACCTCGATCCGCACCGCCTTGTCGCCGACGCCGAAAAGGACCGGACGAAAGTAGGTGAACCGCTGATTGTTCACCACCGCCTGGGCCGCCAGACCGACAATGGCGTAATCGCCATGGCGGCGGGCAAACTCGCAGAAGTAATGCGCAGAATGAGGCGGCGGCAATGGCACTTCGATCGCCGTGAGCAATTCGTCGGCAGACAGCGCCGTCTCGTAAATTCCGACAAAGAAATCTTCCGCCGCAATCCGGCGCTCGCCCTGAGGTCCGCGCATGATGATGGTGGCTTCCAGCGCGATCGCGCAGGCCGGCAATTCGGAAGCGGGATCGGCGTGCGCGAGGCTGCCGCCGATCGTGCCGCGGTTGCGGATCGCGGGATGTGCGACGTGGGCGATAGCCTCCTTCAGGAGCGGCGCGTGCGCTGCGATGTCCGAAGATTTTTGCAAGTCCACATGGCGCGTCAGCGCGCCGATCGAGAGCATGCCGCCCTGCGTCTTGATGCCGCGCAGCTCATCGAGCGCGCCGATATCGACGATCAGTTCCGGCGCCAGCAGACGCAGATTCATCGCCGGCATCAGGCTCTGTCCGCCCGACAGCACCTTCGCGCGCTCGCCATGCTGCGCAAGCAGCGCGATCGCGTTGGCGACGCTGGTCGCGCGGGCATAGTCGAAAGCCGCGGCTTTCATAAGGCGAAATCCTCCCTGGTGTCCCGGTTCTGACATTCGTATGCCGTCGCGGCGCGCACTTTTACGAATGCCAGAACCAAGGGACACCAGCATATATCGGTTTTCTAGTGTGGCTTTGGCTCTGACGTTCCTTTGAAGGGGGCGCCGCAGAACTGAAAGGAACGTCAGAGCCGCCACACTAGTGATTTTTAGGGGGATTAGACGGGGCGGCCCGCCAAAGGTCAAGTTTGTTTATCGAACGATTATTTCTGATGACTCGCCCGGCGGATCGTCATAATGGAGGAAAATGTCGGCTGTCGGTCGCAGCGATCACCGGTCCCAAGGAGCAGCAAGCGAATGAAATTGGGTTTCTTCACCATGCCGATCCATCCGCTCGAAAAGGATTGGCGGGTTTCGCTTCGGGAAGATCGCGAGGCATTTCTTCTCGCCGACGAGCTCGGCTTTAACGAGGGCTATGTCGGCGAGCACGTGACAGATCGCGCCGAGAACATCACCTCCTGCGTCGCGTTCCTGGCCTGGATTGCGGGCGCTACCAAGAACATCAAGCTCGGCACCGGCACCATCAACATGCCGAATACGCATCCGGCGGCGACCGCCGCAGTCCTCGCCATGCTCGATCACATGCTGGATGGACGGCTGATCTTCGGCATCAGCCCGGGCGGGCTTCTGTCGGATGCGGAACTGTTCGGCAATCTCGACGCCAACCGCAACGAGATGTTCCTGGAAGCGATCAACCAGGTGCTCGAGATCTGGGCGAGCGATCCGCCCTACAACATCAAGGGCAAGTACTGGAACATTTCGGTCGAACGAACGCTGATGGCCGATATCGGCCAGGGCTTTATCGGCAAACCCCTGCAGCGGCCGCATCCGCCGATCGTGGTGACGGCGGTGGCGCCGTTCTCCAAGGGCGTCACCGAGGCAGCGATCCGCGGCTGGGACCCGATCTCGGCGAACTTCTTGATGCCGGCCTGGGTGAAAAGCCACTGGCCGAAATACGTCGAGGGCTGCGAGCGCGGCGGAAGGCCTGCCGATCCCGCCAACTGGCGCGTCGCCAAGAGCGTGTTCGTCGCCAAGGATGCCGCAACGGCCACGGCCTATGCGACCGATCCGGACGGACCCTACGTTTATTATTATCGCTCGCTCTTCACCAAGCTGAAGAAGAACGGCCGCATCGAACTGTTCAAGACACGGCGCGATCAGCCCGACGACGAGGTGACGCTGGAAGCGATCTGCGACAAGCTCATCATTTACGGCACGCCCGAGAGCGTCGCCGATCAGCTGCTCGCCTTCCAGCACGAGGTCGGCACCTTCGGCACGCTGCTCTATGCCGGCAAGGACTGGAAGGACCGAGAGCTCGCCCGCCAGTCGATGATCCTGATGGCGGAAAAGGTCATGCCGCGGGTCAATGCGGGAAAGTAGTTCCTGATCCTGAGGAGCGGCCATGCAGGCAAGTGTACGCAGCCTTGCATAAATTTGGCTGCGGGCTGCGTCTCGAAGGATGAGGCCTGAGCCGTTTGGGCCTCATGGTTCTCCCGGCGATGCGAAGCATCGTCCGGAGACGGCGCTCCTAGAGTTTGCACCGTTCGCTAACGGTCTCGCCATTGCTCGATCTGCTCGGGTGCGCTGCGGCCCCTCACCATAAGGGTCTCCTTCCGCTAAACCACAGCCTTCACCGCGGGCTTGCGCGCCTCTTCCCTCTCCCCAAACACACTGGCAAAGCCGGCAATGAACGCATCCACCGCGTCGCTGATCATCTGCTCCTTGCTCTCGAGCACCGGCGCCTCATAGACGAACTTGCGCACGCCGTAATAGAAGATGCCGCTGTGGAACACCCAGGCCATTTCGAGCTCTGCCGCGCTCGGTTTGCTTTGCGCCGATAGTCCCGCCTCGTGGCGGCATTCGCGGATGATGCGCGAGAGGATCTTGTCGCGGACGATGCCGACGTAGGAGCGGTTGATCTCGAGGCCCTTCAGCCCGGAATAGAAATAGATGCGCAGCCATTTGCGGCTGAAGATCACGCCGGTATAGGCGTCATAAAATTCCTTCAGGCGTTCGTGAAGCGGCCGGGTGCGATCGCCGAGCAGCTTTTCCCAGCCATCGCCGAACGGCTCGAGATAGACCGTGCGATAGACTTCCTTGATGAGGTCGTCCTTGCTCGGGAAATAGCGATAAAGCAGCGGCTGCGTCACGCCGAGCCGCCGCGCCAGAGCCCGCGTCCCGCCGCCAAATCCCTCTTCCGCGAAGAACTCGGTCGCCTTGGCGACAAACTCCTTGCGGCGGTCGTCCGGCGACAGCCGTCGCTGCTTGGTCCGTCTACGCTTGACTATGGCCTTCTTGCTCATGAGCCGGCGGCCACCGGTGCGTTGGCGCTGACGAAACGGCCGTAGCCGCCGCTGGCGAACAGCAGCGGCTCCCGCTTGTTGTAGCTATAGGCCTCGACGGCGCCGAGAAAGATCACATGATCGCCGCCGTAGTAACGGTTGGCGGCGCGGCATTGGAAGTAGGCGACGCAATCGGCGAGCAAGGGCGCGTTACCGAGGCCCGGGCTTCCAGCTCACGCCAGCGAAGCGGTCGACCGTTGATTTTGCGAATGTCGACGCCAGCGCCTGTTGCGAGGCGCCGAGCACGTTCACCGTGAAATGACTGGCGTTCTGGAAGATCGGCAAGCCCTGCGAATACATCCCCAGGCTCCAGAGCACGAGCGGGGGATTGAGCGAGACGGAGGCAAAGGAATTGCAGGTCAGCCCGTAAGGCTTGCCGTCGTCCGCCATCGCCGTGATGATGGTGACGCCGGTCGCGAAGGTGCCGAGCGCGTTGCGGAAGTCCCGAGCGTCAAGCGGGGAGTTTCCGCTCGCCAGCTCATTGGCGGTCTCCGGCTCCGGCACATGGGTTGGCTTGTCGTTCATTCTGTCTCTACAGCGTCAGGTTTTCGGATGGCAGGCCAAGCGCGACCCGCCCGTAATTGGTGCCCGCCGCATCGAAGTTGAAGGCGATGTGGGCGTTGATCGCGTGCGCGTCGCGGAACTGCCGCTGCAATGCGCCGGACATGTAAAGGCCGCGTGCGCCGCTCGCGGCAAACAGCAGCGAGACCGCATCGGTGCAGAGATTGACGGAATAGGCGCCGTCGCGCCGCATCTTGGTCTTCGTGGCCATATCCGGAATGTGTCCACGCCGGGCATCGGCGAGCGCTGCGATACAGGCCTGGCGCATGATCAGCCGCGCCGCGTCGATCTTGGAGGCGGCCTCCGCGATCTTGATCTGGGTGGTCTGGAAGTCGCTCAGCTTGGCGCGGTTATAGGTGGAGGCGCGATGGCGCGCGAGGTCGACATAGTCGTCAAGGCAGGCCTGCGCATTGCCGAGCGCGACGCCGGAGAGCACATAGGGAAACAGCGAGAACACCGGCAACGTGTAAAGCGCGTTCGGGTTGACGGCGCTGCCAGGGGTCGGCCCGCCCGCGACCTCATGCACGCCGACGGTCATTGATCGCGGCACGAAGGCATCGACAACCTCGACATCGTTCGATCCGGTGCCGCGCAGACCGGTCGCATCCCAGGTATCCTTGATGCGATAGTCGCTCTTGGGCAGCAGAAAGATGCGATATTCGATGCCGTCGGCCTCATCCTCGGACGACACCACGCTCGCCAGCATATTCCATTCGCTGCAATTCACGCCGGACGAAAACGGCCAGCTGCCGCGCAGCACATAGCCGCCATCGACCTTTCGGGCGCGTCCGGCGGGAAAGATGAAGGAGGACGCGATCAGCGCATTCGGGTTCTCACCCCAGACCACATCCTGCGCGCGCGCATCGAACATCGCGAGCATCCAGTGGTGGCTGGCGAGGTTGGCGAAGGTCCAGGCCACGGAGGCATCGCCCTGCCCGAGCGCGTCAGCGCAATCGATCAGGGCGACATAATCGAGCTCGGAGCCGCCGACGCGCTTCGGCTGCACGATGCGAAAGAGCCCGCTTTCGTGGAGTTCGCGCTCGGTTTCTTCAGGCAGACTGCGCAATTGTTCCGAACGCAATGCATCCTCGCGCAGCTTCGGCGCCAGGGCCGCTGCGCGCGCGACCATCGCCGCGTAGGCGCGGTTGTCGCTCTCTGCGCCCGAAGGTGCATTCGTCTTCAGACCGGTAGCTGTCATGTCGCGGTCCTCCCGATCGCACCCGCCATGCCCTAGTGCGGCGAATTTGAAGTTCCTGTCAGTTTCGCCGCGAGTTCGTCAAAGGAACTTCAAGTTCGAGACCGCACTACTATCCATATTTGCTAGAGCTCCTTTGATCCCGAAGTTCGCACCAGAGCCCGCCCCAACATCTTGCGAACTTCGGAATCGGAACTCCAGATCTTATACGCTCGATTCTTGTTCCGCGCTTGCGTTCATGCGACGATGGATGACCCCTTGACCGGACGGTCGCTTGAGGGTTGTTTATCGCCCGATCACTTATTAAGGCGCGGCGGGCCTCACCCGTCAATCGAATTCGGCGGAAGACAGCCCGTCGGACGGCCCGGATTGCGCAGCGTCGTTAATGCGATCTTTCACGATTTCCCGCCGCGTTGACGGTGGGAGCCTTGAGCCGCTTTGCCCGGCGATTGTCTCCCCGCCGATCAATGGCTATGAAGACGCGGGCCGCGCCACTTCGGCGCGAGGGCTTTCGGCGGGAAACGTTCCATGGACAAAACGGTCGGGATCATCGGGCTTGGCATCATGGGTGGCGCGATCGCGCGCAATCTCATCGAACGCGGCTGGCATGTGGTCGGCTTCGATACCGATCCCGCCAAATGCGCCGAGCTTGCGGAAGCCGGCGTTGCCATCGTCGAAAGCGTGGCGCTCGTCGCCCGCAGCGCGCCGATCATCATGACCAGCCTGCCGACGCCCGCGGCCGTCGAGAGCGTCGCAAAGCAGATCGCCGATTCCGGCCAGCCACAGCGCATCGTGATCGAACTTTCGACGCTGACGCTTGCCGACAAGCTTCGTTTCGAGGCGATCCTGAAAGCGGCCGGCCATGTTCCGCTCGATTGCCCGCTCTCCGGCACCGGTGCGCAGGCCAAGATGCGCGACCTCATCGTCTATGCCAGCGGCGACAGCGCAGCGATTGCGCGCTGCGCGCAGCTGTTTGCCGATTTTTCCAAGCAGAGCGCCGATCTCGGCGTCTTTGGCAATGGCAGCCGGATGAAATTCGTCGCCAATCATCTGGTCGCGATCCACAACGTCGCCACTGCGGAAGCGATGATCCTCGCCGAGCGCGCCGGCCTCGACCCGAAACTCGTCGTCGAGATGGTCGGCCCCGGCGCCGGCGGCTCGCGCATGTTCCAGATGCGGGCGCCGATGATGGTCGAAGGCAAATATGAGCCCGCCACGATGAAGGTCTCGACCTGGAAAAAGGACATGGCCATCATCGCCGAATTCGCCGGCGATGTCGGCTGCGAGACCCCGCTGTTCACGCTGACGCAGCCGGTCTACAGCCAGGCCATGACCATGGGATTGGGCGATCAGGACACCGCGTCCGTGTTCGAGGTCCTGAAGAAGACGATCGTCACCACCCCCAAGGCGGGCCCCAGGAGCTAAGGCCAACCAGGAGCTAAGGCCAATCGTCGCACCTTCCGCCGCGTTACCGCACCGCGTCAAAACGCGGCAGTGCCGGGCCTTTTTCGACTTTAGTGCGTGCCGGGCCGGCCCCGGACAGCATGGTTATCACTTGATCATTTAGAACTTCCGTCCGATAAATCACTCCAACCATAAGAAGCACGGATAGCCTGGCTGAGGCCTGCGGGAGGGACCATGACGATTTCACGACGACAGTTTGTATCCACGCTCGCGGGCGCGGGTGCCGCGAGCCTGGCGAGCCCTCATCTCTCGTTCGCGCAAGGCAGCGGCCCCGTTCGCGTCGGGCTTCTCGCGGCCAAGACCGGCCCGCTCGCCTCCGGCGGCATCGACATGGAACTGGCGCTGACCATGTTCCTGAAGGATCGCGACTACACGCTGGCGGGCCGCAAGGTTGACCTGATCGTGGCCGACACCGCAGGTGTTCCCGCGACCGCCCGCACCAAGGCGCAGGAACTCGTCGACAAGGACAACGTCCATTGCATCATCGGTCCGCTCGCCGCCTTCGAGGCGCTCGCGATCATCGACTATCTCACGGAGAAGCAGGTGCCGACGCTTGGCGTTTCGGCGGCCGAAGACATGACGCAGCGGCATCCGAGCCCGTGGTACGTTCGGCTGACCTCGACGTCGGCGCAATGCGCCTATCCGCTTGCCGACTACTCGTTCAAGGAACTCAAGTACAAGAAGATCGTGACCATCGCCGACGACTTCGCCTATGGCCATGAAATGTGCGCCGGCTTCCAGCGCGTCTTCGAGGACAACGGCGGCAAGATCATCCAGAAGATCTTCACGCCCCTGGCCACACCGGATTACGGCAGCTATGTCGCGCAGGTGAAGACCGATGCGGATGCGATCTTTGTTGGCTACGCCGGATCGAACGGCTTCCGCTTCCTGCGCCAGTTCATCGAATACGGGTTGAAGGACAAGATCGCCGTGATCGGCGGCATGACTGCGCTGGATGAATCCGTACTGCGCAACATGGGCGATGAGGCGCTCGGCATCATCACCACGAGCTGGTATTCGGCCGAACTCGACAATCCCCTCAACAAGGCGTTCGCGGCGGCCTTCCGCAAGCAGTTCAAGTATGACCCCGGCTACTACGCCGGCAGCACCTATATGTCCGGCGAGGTGCTGGAAGCGGCGTTGAAAACCGTCAAGGCCAATGCCGAAGACAAGAAGGCGCTGATGGCGGCAATCCGCGGCAACAATGTCGACACTATCCGTGGCATCATCAAGTTCGACGAATTCGGCAACGTGATCGGCAATGTCTATATCCGCAAGGTCACGCGCAGCGACGGCCGGCTGGTCAATTCCGTCATCAAGACCTATCCGGACGTCAGCCAGTTCTGGACCTACGACAAGACCGAATTCCTGAAGAACCCGGTCTATTCGCGCGACTATCCACCGGCCAAGAATCTGGAGCTCTGATTTCGAGAACGATGTGCGGGGTAACGAGGCCTCGCAAGGCTACCGAACGAGACTGACGGCCAAGGACCACTAGATGCAGTTTTGGATCATCCAGGGTCTCAACAGCCTGTCGCTCGGTGGCCTTCTGTTCCTGTTGTCATCCGGCTTCTCGCTGATCTTCGGCCTGATGCGGCTCGCGAACCTCACGCATGGCGCGTTCTTCATGCTCGGCACCTATTTCGGCGCCGTCGCGATGCGCGACTATAGCGGGCTCAATCTCTGGGTGACGGCCATCGGCGCCGGGATTGTCGTCGCAGCGCTCGGCGGCCTGTTCGAGCGGCTGGTGCTGACGCGGCTGAAGACCAATCCGCTCGGCCAGGTGCTGGTCACGCTCGGCATGGCCTTCATCATTTCCGATGCCTGCCTGGTGCTGTGGGGCGGCGATTCCATTCCGGTGCCGACGCCGCGCAATTTGCAGGCGCCGACGCGCCTGTTCGGCTTCGTCTTCCCGACCTACCGGCTTGTGCTGGTGGGCATCGCCGTTGCTGCCGCGATCGCGCTCTACGTCCTGATCGATCGCACGCGGCTGGGCGCGATGATCCGCGCCGGCGTCGACGACCGCCAGATGGCGCGCGCGGTCGGCATTCCCGTCTCGCGCCTGTTCACCATCGTGTTCTGCCTTGGCGCAGGCATCGCGGGCGCCGCCGGCGTGCTCGGCGGTCCCATCCTTTCCGCCTATCCCGGACTTGACGCCGACATGCTGCCGCTCGCGCTGATCGTCGTCATTCTCGGCGGCATCGGCAGCCTGTTCGGGGCCTTCGTCGGCAGCTTCATCATCGGCTTCATCTACACCTTCGGCACGGCGCTGTTTCCCGAACTCGCCTACATCATCCTGTTTCTGCCGATGATCGTTGTGATTGCTTTCCGCCCGCAGGGCCTGTTCGGGCGCCTTGCCGCATGAAGTGGATCGGGAGCGCCCTTATTGCCGCCGCGTTGCTGGTGCCTCCATTTGTCGCAGGCGATTTCTACATCAACCTCGCGAGCCAGATCCTCATCGCGGCGATCTTCGCGTTGAGCCTCAATCTGCTGGTCGGCTTCGGCGGCATGACCTCGCTCGGTCACGCCTCCTATCTCGGCGTGGCCGCCTATCTCTCCGCGCTCTTGACCAGCCGCTACGGCTTCGACCACGGCGCGGCCGCAGCTCTCTCCGTTCTCGGAACAGTCGCGATGGCGGCGTTCTTCGGCGTGATCGCGCTGCGTGCGTCAGGCTTAGGCTTCCTCATGATCACGCTTGCGCTGTCGCAAGTCCTGTGGGGCCTGGCCTATCGCATGTCGAACATCACCAATGGCGACAACGGCATTGCGGGACTGACTCGCCCTGCCCCGTTCGGCATTTCGCTTGAGAGTCCCGTCGCCTTCTACTGGTTCGTCCTGATTGTTACCATCATCTCGTTCATATTGATGGCGGTCTTCGTGTCGTCATCATTCGGTTCGTCGCTGAAAGGCGTGCGCGACCAGCCGCGAAGAATGGCTGCGCTCGGCTTCAATCCCTGGATGATCCGCTGGATCACCTTCGTCTATGCCGGCTTCTGGGGCGGTGTCGCGGGGCTGCTTTACGTCTACTACAACAAATACATCCACCCGACCTCGCTCTCGACGACGAGTTCGGCCGAAGCCCTGCTTGGCGTGATCGCCGGCGGCTCCGGTACGCTCGCCGGTCCCGCCGTCGGCGCTGCGCTGGTGCTCCTGCTCAAGAACTATGCCTCAGCCTATATCGAACGCTGGAACATGCTGCTCGGTCTCGTGTTCCTGTTCATCGTGCTGGTAATGCCGACCGGGATCGTGCCCGGTTTGCAGAAACTCGTCGCGCGGTTTCGGGGGCGATCGTCATGAATGCGCCATCGTCCACTCTCGCGCTTGAAGTCATCGGCCTGAACAAGGCGTTCGGCGGACTGAAGGTGACGCAAGGCGTTTCGCTTGCCATCAGGCCCGGCGAGCGCCGGCTGATCATAGGTCCGAACGGCGCCGGCAAGACCACGCTGTTCAACCAGATCAGCGGCGACATGCAGCCGAATGCCGGGCAAGTCAGGCTGTTCGGCGAGAACGTCACCTCCCTTGCCCCTTACCAGCGCGCGCATCGCGGCCTGTCGCGCACCTATCAGATCATCACGCTGTTCGCCGGCGACACGCTTGAGCACAATGTCACGCTCGGCCTGCTCGGCCTTTTGCCGTCACGCTGGCAGATGTGGCGGCCGTTGTCGTCCTATCGGCATCTCGCGGAGGAGGCGCGCAGGACCCTCGACAGCGTCGGCCTGTTGCATCTGGCCGCTCATCCCGTCTCCGAACTCGCTTATGGTGAAAAACGCCGGGTGGAACTCGCGATGGCGCTTTCGCAACAGCCGCGCGTGCTGCTGCTCGACGAGCCATTGGCCGGCCTCTCGGACGGCGAGCGCGCCACCGTGAAGGCGCTGATCGCCTCGATCTCGAAAGAGACGACAGTCGTCATGATCGAGCATGACATGGATACCGCGCTCGACCTCGCCGAAACGGTGACGCTGCTCAATTACGGCCGCGTCATCGTCGACGGTGAGCGGGATCAGGTGATTGCCGATGAACGAACGCGCGAGGTGTACCTTGGCGCGTGAGGCCCTCAACTTATCGAACGTCCACGCCTTCTACGGCGACAGCCATATCCTGCATGGGGTCGGCTTTTCGCTCCAGGAAGGCCACGTGCTGGCGCTGTTGGGGCGGAACGGCGCCGGCAAGACCACCTGCATCTCCACCATCGTCGGCTTCCTGACGCCGAAGCAAGGCGACATCCGCCTGTTTGGCGAGCCGATCGGCGGCTTCAGCCCCGAGCGGATTTCGCGCCTCGGCATCGGTCTTGTTCCGCAGGGTCGCCGAATTTTTTCCTCGCTCACGGTGCGCGAAAATCTCATCGTCGCCCGGCAGCGCGAGGCGGCGTCCGCAAGGCCGTGGAAGGTCGAGCGTATCTTCGAGCTTTTCCCGCGCTTGGAAGAGCGCCATGCGCAAATCGCCGGCACGTTGTCCGGCGGCGAGCAGCAGATGCTGGCGATCGGCCGCGCGCTGATGGGCAATCCTCGCGTCCTGCTGCTCGACGAACCGTCGGAGGGTCTTGCGCCCTTGATCGTCGCCGAGGTCGGCCGCACCATCAAGCGGCTGAAGGAAGAAGGCCAGTCCATCGTGCTGGTCGAACAGAATCGCCAGCTGGCGCTCGAGGTCGCCGATCAGGCTGTCATTCTCAACACCGGCCGCTGCGTCTTTGCGGGCGACGCCGGCGAGGTTTTGAACAACGAAGACCTGATCACGCAGCATCTCGGCGTGTATCATGCCCAATGACGAAAAAGGACAAAGAAAATGAAAGTCGGCGTTTGCGGAACTGGAAGAATGGGCGGATCGATCGCGGAGCGGTTGATCGCGGTCGGGCACGAGGTCGCGGTGTGGAATCGCGATGCCAGGAAGACCAAGCCGCTGGTCGACGCCGGCGCCAAGGCCTTCGCCTCACCGGCCGCGCTTGCGGAAGGCTGCGACGTCACCATCGTGATGCTGCTCAACGACGCCGCGACCGAGGCCGTCTATCGCGGCACCAATGGGCTTCTCTCGGCAAAGCTCAACGGCAAGCTCGTGATCGACATGAGCACTATTCAACCGCAGACGATGCAGTCCGTCGGCAGCGCCGTGACGGAGGCGGGCGCGGGCTTCGTCGAATGCCCGGTCGGCGGCAGCAAGGTGCCCGCGAAGGAAGGCAAGCTGTTTGGTCTGGTCGGCGGTTCGGACGCGGACGTCGCGCGCGCAAAGCCCTTGCTCGAACAGCTCTGCCGCCGCATCGAGCATGTCGGACCGCTCGGGGCCGGCGCCACGCTGAAGCTCGCGGTCAATCTGCCGCTCCTGGTGTATTGGCAGGCGCTCGGTGAATCCCTCACCATCTGCAAGCCGCTCAACCTTCCGCCTGAACGGCTGATCGATATTCTATCCGACACCAACGGCGCGACGATGGCGATGAAGGCGAGAGGCCCCAACATCGCCAAAATGCTGGGCGGTGCGCCGCTTGGCGAAGCCGCCTTCGGCATCACGGCCGCCAAAAAAGACCTCGCCACCGCCGTGCAGTTCGCCGCCTCCATCCATGCCGAACTGCCGGTTGCGAAAAGCGCGCTGGCCTGCTTTGAGGAGGCGGAAAAGGACGGGCTTGGCGACGCCGATGCGACCACCGTTTCCGTGCACTGGACCCGGCGCAAGCCAAAATCCTGATTGAGACAAACCCGCACACAATTGCCCAACCCAACCGCAGAGCTTTCATCCATGATCGACGCGAAAAACCGCTATGGCCGCACCGCCGCACGCAACAACGACGCCGACGGCCTCGCACGGCGTCCCTCCTCCGTCACGGTCGACATTCACGCCCATATCGTGGTGCCGCAGGCTGCCAAGCTCGCGCAGCCGCATGTCGACCTGAAGCGCGTGCCGCTGGCGCACTTTGCCGATGAGGCGACCAGGGAGATCAACGGACAGCAGGAAAAGGACGTCGCCGAGGTCATGACGACGATCGATCGACGCCTGCATGATCTCGACAAGATGGGCATCGATATCCAGCTCGTCGCGCCCGCGCCTCCGCAGTGTTACTACTCCATCGACCCCAAGATCGCCGAAAAGGCGCATCGCATCGCCAACGACGGCGTGGCGGAATATTGCGCGCGCAAGCCCGACCGGTTCGTCGGGCTCGGCGTCGTGACCTTGCAGGAGCCGGAGCTTGCGGTGCGCGAGCTCGATTATGTGATGAACGAGCTGAAATTGAAGGGCGTCGAGATCCTGACCAATGTCGACGGCCAGGAATTGTCCGATCCAAAATTCCGCCCGTTCTTTGCCCGCGCCGAGGAACGCGGCGCCTTCATCATGATGCACCCGAACGGCTTCACCCATGGCGAGAGGTTGACGCATTTCTATCTCAACAATGTGCTCGGCAATCCGCTCGACACGGCGCTCGCGCTGCACAACCTGATCTTCTCCGGGACGCTGGCGCGCTTCCCCGATCTGAAACTGATGGCGGTGCATGGCGGCGGTTATCTGCCGGCCTATTCCGGCCGCATCGATCATGCCTGGGGCGCGCGAAAGGATTCGCATGGCGAACTGCCGCTGCCGCCGACGACGTACCTGCGGCAGGTCTATCTCGACACCGTCGTCTTCAGCTACCACCAGCTTGCGTATTTGATCGACGTGTTCGGCCCCGATCGCATCCTGATGGGCACCGACTATCCCTTCGACATGGGCGAATACAACCCGGTCGGCCACGTCGCGGGCGTGAACGGCATGGACGAGGCGACGCTGGCGCAGATCGCGGGCGGCAACGCCGCGCGCTTGCTGGGGCTGGATGTTTAGTGCTGGGCGCCTGACGTCTTGTAGTCGGGCTGTTCAAAGGGATGTGAGCTTAAAAACTCCGGCATCGCGAAGCAGCGATCCGAGAGGCCTTTCACCACCGGGTACGCATCGAGCCCGATCTTCAGATATTGCGCGCCGACCACCTGGCCGGCGATGCAGATATCGGCCAAGCCGACATCCCTGCCGAGCGCAAACGGCGCAGGCTGCCGTCGGGCGAGAAACCGTTCATAGGTGGCAAGGCCTTCGATCGTCCAGTGCGTACCCCATTCTTCGACCGCTTTCGCGTCGGCGCCAAACGCCTTAGCCAGGTGCTTGCGCACGCGCGGCACGGTGAGCGGATGGGCGTCGGCAATGGTCATCAGCGCCAGCGAGCGCGCATAGGCGCGCTCCTTGATGTCCTCCGGCAACAGAGGCGGGCTCGGCTTGATGTCGTCGAGATATTCCATGATCGCGAGCGACTGATACAGCGAATGCCCGTCGTGGATGAAGGTCGGCACCACATGCTCGGGGTTGACGGCATCGTAGCCGGGCTCGAACTGCCTGCCCTGGAGAATATCAATGGAGATTTCCTCGAACGGCAGCGCCTTCAGCTTGAGCGCGACGCGGATGCGAAAGGACGCGATCGACCGCCAGAACCCGTAGACCTTGATGCTCATCGGAAAACCCTTGCTTCAGCCGGACGCGCGGATAGCTGTACCATCCGCGTCCGAATAGACAAACACTCAATCCGCACGATTATGTTGCTGCCAACGCAACAAATAGGACTGTAACCGCCTGATCCCGGCTGCGAGCACCACGCCGACCAGCATCAGGATGGTGACCGCCACCATCATGCCGGATGCCTCGCCGCGTGCCTCGGATTCGATGATCAGGCGGCCGATGCCTTTTTCGGCGCCGATGAATTCGCCGACGATCACGCCAATCAGCGCAAAGGAAATCGCTGGTGTCAGCGAAGCAAATACCCAAGCCATGGTTGAGGGGATGACGACCGTACGAGTGATCTGCCATTCGCTCGCCCCTAGCAGCCGCGCGGCATGGATGAAGCCTTCATCGATCGAGCGCGCGCCCTCGAAGGTGTTGTAGAACACCAGGAACACCACCACGATCCATGACGTCACGATCTTGGAGGTGTCGCCGATGCCGAACGCCAGCACGATGATCGGCGCCAGTGCGATGCGCGGGATCGAGTTCACGGCGGTGATGAAAGGCTGGAAGATCGCGCTCAACCGGTCCGAGCGGCCGAGAATAAGCCCGGCGGCAAAGCCCGAGGTCACACCGGTGACAAAGCCGAAAAACGTGTTCTTCAGCGTGACGACGGTCGCGACCCAGAGGTTGTTTTCGGTGCGCGCCATGCATTTGGCGAACTCGCCGTTGAACCAGCCATTGAAGACGCCGAGCTTCGATTTGATGCAGCTCAGGATGAAGAACTGCTCGATGATGTCAGATGGCTTCGAGATGAAGTAGGGATCGAGCAGATCGGGCACGAGCCAGGGGAAGCGAGCGTGGAGCTGATAGCCCCATTGCCACACCGACAGCACGACGATGCAGATCGCAGCCTGCCACGCGAAAGTACCGAGCGAGCGCCTGCGCGTCTTCATCGCTCGCGTCCCTTGACGAATTCCTCGCCAAGCGAGTGCCAGATGTGCTGAAACAGTTCGGCATAGCGCGGCGTCTCGCGCACCTTCACGGCATCGCGCGGCCGCGGGAAATCCACCTCGAACATGTCCTTGATCCGGCCGGGCCGGGCCGAAAACAGGATGATGCGGTCGGCCAGCGTGAGCGCTTCGCCGAGATCATGCGTGACGAACAGCACCGTCTGCTGTTCGCGCTCCCAGATGCGCAACAGCACCTCGTGCATGTCGATCTTGGTGTGGGTGTCGAGCGCGCCGAACGGCTCATCCATCAGGAGGATTTGCGGCTCGACCACGAGCGTGCGCATCAGTGCAGCACGCTGGCGCATGCCGCCGGATAGCGCGGACGGATAAGCTTGATCAAAACCCTTCAGGCCAGCTTGGGCAATACAGGCGGCGACGCGCTCCTTGCGCTCCGCCTCGCTGGCCCCCGCGAGTTGCAGGCCGTAACCGATATTGTCCGCAACTGTGCGCCAGGGAAACAGCGTATCGCGCTGGAAGACATAGCCGACACCCGGTGTCGCTTTGCCGGGCACGATCGGCGCGCCGTCGATCAGGATCTGCCCGCTTGAGGGCCTGATCAGGGTCGCGATCATGTTGAGAACGGTGCTCTTGCCGGAGCCGGAGGGCCCGAGCAGAGCGACGAACTCGCCACGGCGAACGCGGAAGGAGACGCCGCGCACGGCCTCGATCGCGGTGCCTGCGAGCTGAAACGTCTTGTTCAGATCGCGGACGTCGATGCGGCTCACATCTTGCGATCGGTCGAGCGGCATGGCGTCCTCAAGTGATCCGGATTTCAACGAGCGCCTTCAACCCGGATACGCCTTCCTGGCCACCCGCACGAACGCGGGAACGACGACTTCGGAAATGGTCAGCGGCTTGATACCGGTCATTTCCCGGAACCAGACCTTTTCGCCGCGGGCAAAGCTCGCCGCGTCGACAATCCCGTCATAGTCCGCAACCTTCTTCAGGGCGGTGATCTCAAGTGTATTGGCCTTGCGCGACGTGCTGCCGACGTAAGGCTCGATGACGTCGTAGATTTCTTCGGGCGAATGCGCCTTGATCCATTGCGACGCACGCCACAACGCAGTGACAAAGGCTTGCATCTTGGGCGGGTCCTTGTCGATGGTCGACTGCACCGTGAAATGACCGGTCACCGGCACCTTGCCGCCGATATATTTGTTCCAGATCGTTTCATCCGTGCCGTCGAACAGCAGCGTGCCCCAGCCCTGCTCCTGCGATTCATCGAGCAACGAGAGCGAACTCACGAGCACATCGACCTGCTTGCTCTTGAGCGAGCCCAGCATGGTGTCGACGTTGCCGGTGCCGATCCAGGTCACCTTCTCCGCCAGCCCCATCGTCTCCATATAATACGACGACCAGACGTGGTTGGTGCCGCCGAGCGAGGAGACCGAGACGATCGGCTTGCGGCCGTCGGGCCGCTTCCACTCCGTCAGCTTCTCCAGCGTCGTGATGCCCTGGTCCCAGAGGTCCTTGCGGATGATGAACATCACCGAACTGGAGCGGGTATCGATCGGCATCAGGATGCGCCCGGCGCGCCCATGATTGGCGAGTTGCATCGGGTGCGTCACGTCGCCGATGCCGATATCGCCTTGCGACGAGGCGATGATCTCGCGCGTTTTCACGCCGCTGCCGCCCTGGATCAGCTTGCAGTCGAGGCCAGCGTCCTTGAAGTAGCCGACGCGATCCGCCACGAACTGCGATTGATAGATCGGTACCGCGACGGGATAGATCACGCGCCCGCTCATGGCCTCGGCGCGCGCCCGGCTGGCCGCAAGGCTGGCGCCACCCGCAATGACCGTCAGCGCCGAGCGACGGGTGAGACCAGCCATCACACTTTCTCCTTCACGTCGCTCGCGACCCTGTCGAGCGCGGCCAGCACCGCATCTCCCATCTCTCTGGTCGTCAACTTGCGAGTACCTGCTTCTGCGATATCGGCGGTGCGCGCGCCATTCGCTAGCGCGAGATCGACAGCTTTCTCGAGAAGGTCGGCATCGTCCAGCCGATCGAGCGTCATGCGCAGCATCATGATGACGCTCTGGATCGAGCCAAGCGGATTGGCGATGCCGCGACCCGCAATATCGGGCGCGCTGCCGTGCACGGGTTCGTACAGCGCCTTACGGCGACCGTAACGATCGACCGGCCCCAGCGAAGCTGACGGCAGCATGCCGAGCGAGCCCGAGGCCATCGCCGCGCAATCGGACAGAATATCGCCGAAGATATTGCCGGTCACCATCACGTCGAACTGGGCGGGATCGCGGACGATCTGCATCGCGGCGTTGTCGACGTACATGTGGCTGAGTTCGACGTCGCGGAATTCTTCCGTATGCAATGCCGTGACCTCTTCGCGCCACAGCACGCTGGTCTCGAGCACATTGGCCTTGTCGACCGAGCAGACCGTGCCCCGCCGTGTGCGCGCGAGCTCAAAAGCCGATCGGGCGACACGCCGCACCTGGCTTGTCGTGTATTGCTCGGTGTTGAAACCGCGCCGCTGCCCGTCCGGGAGCTTTTCGATGCCGCGCGGCTCGCCGAAATAGATACCGCTGGTCAATTCGCGGATAATGACGAAGTCGACGCCCTTCAGCACCCGCGCCTTCAGCGGCGAGGATTCCGACAGCGCCGGATTGGCGCGGATGGGCCGCAAGTTGGCATAGAGATCGTATTTCTGACGCAGCGACAGCAGGCCGCCAGCCTTGCGTGCTTCTGCCGGCACTTCCTTCGTCTCCGGCCCGCCGGTTGCGCCCCACAGGATCGCATCGGCCTCATCCATCGCCTCAGCCGTATCTTCCGGCAGCACCTTGCCGGTCGCAAGATACGGAATGAGGCCGTACTGCGCTTCGCGCAGCACCATCGGCACGCCGCGCTTGGCCGCAAACCAATCGAGGATTCGGCGGGACTGCGCGGTCACCTCGGGACCGATGCCCTCGCCGCCGACGACCGCGACCTTGACCATGTTGGATGAAGCGCTCATGCGTGATCCCTCGCAAAATCCGCTGCAAAATGAATCCAGGGCCGCTCGGCCCGGTCGGCGGCCTGGAAGGCGCGGATTTCCTCGTCGCGTTGCAGCGTCAGCGCGATTTCGTCGAGGCCCTTCAGGAGACCAGCGCGGCGGCGCGGATCAATCTCGAAACGGTGCACCTTTCCAGATGGCGAGGTGATCGTCTGCTCTTCCAGATCGATGCCCACACGACCCGCGCCTTGGCTGTGTTCCACTTCCATCGCGAGACCGTCGACAATCTGCTTGTCGACGATAATCGGCAGGATGCCGTTCTGGAAGCAGTTGGCGAAAAAGATATCACCAAAGCCGGAGCCGATGATGGCGCGGATACCCCTCTCCTGGAGCGACCACACCGCGCCTTCACGCGACGACCCACAGCCAAAATTCGGCCCGGTGATGAGCACCTCCGCGTTCCGGTATGGCTCACGGTTTAAAATGAACTCCGGATTTTCCGACCCGTCCGGCAGGTAGCGCAACGAGCCGAACGCCCACTTGCCCAGCGTGCCGCGAATGGAGGTGCCGACGAGCCGCTCGATGCGGATGATCACATCGGTATCGATATTGCTGCGCATGATCGGAGCAGCGATGGCGCTGAGTTTCGTGAATGGCTTTGGCATCTATCGCTCCATGGTCCGGACGTCGGCGATCGCGCCCGAGATCGCGGCAGCCGCCGCCATCGCCGGGCTCGCCAGATGCGTCCGTGCCTGCGGTCCCTGGCGGCCGATGAAATTGCGGTTGGAGGTCGACACCGAACGCTGACCCGGCGCGACCACCTCCCCATTGGCGGCGAGGCACATCGAGCAGCCGGGCTCACGCCATTCGAAGCCGGCGTCGGTGAAAAGCCTGTCCAGCCCCTCGGCGATCGCCTCGCGCTTCACGGTTTCCGATCCCGGCACCACCCAGGCGCGGACGCCGGGCGCCACCTTCCGACCGCGCGCGATCGCAGCCGCGGCGCGCAGATCGCTCATCCGGCTGTTGGTGCAGGAGCCGATGAAGACCCAATCGACCGGCGTGCCCGCAATCGGCGCGCCGGCTTTCAGACCCATGTAGTCGATCGCAGTCTCAATCGCCGTGCGGCGCGCGGGATCGGCGATGTCAGCGGGGTTCGGCACATGGCCATCGACGCCGACGACATGTTCGGGGCTGATACCCCAGGTGACCTGCGGGATGATCTTGTTGACGTCGATCGTAACCTCGCGGTCGAAGGCTGCATCCGCGTCGCTCGGCAATTGACGCCACGCGGCGACCGCGCGCTCCCACGTCGCCCCTTGCGGCGCATAACGGCGGCCGCGGACGAAATCGTAGGTTTTCTCGTCCGGCGCAACCATGCCCATCTTCGCGCCGAGTTCGATCGAGAGATTGCAGATGGTGAGCCGGCCTTCGATTGCCATGTCGCGGATGGCGCTGCCGGCATATTCGACCGCATAGCCGGTGCCGCCGGCGGCGCCAACGTGACCGATCAGTGCGAGGATAAGGTCCTTCGGCGTCACGCCCGCCGACATCCGGCCCTCGAATTTCACCCGCATGGTTTTGGGGCGGCGCTGGATCAGCGCTTGCGTCGCCAGCACGTGCGCTAGTTCGCTCGCGCCGATGCCGAAGGCGAGCGCGCCCAAACCTCCATGCGTGCAGGTATGGCTGTCGCCACAGACGATCAGCGCGCCCGGCAGGCTCAGGCCCAGTTCTGGACCGATCACGTGAACAATGCCCTGTCCCGGCTGGTCCACATCGAACATCGTGATGCCGGTCGCCGAAGTCTCCGCCCGCAATCCTTCCAGCAATTCCAGCCCGACTTTTGTGGTCCCTGCCCGGCCGTGCGCTGACGAAATCGCGTGGTCCGGCGTGGCGAACGTCAATTCCGGATTGTGGACCGCGAGGTTGCGGCTCTTCAGGTCGAGCAGACCGCGCGAACCACCGAGGTCGTGCAGCAAATGGCGATCGATGTGGAGAAGGTCTGTGTCATTGCTGATGCGGGCGATGACATGCTGGTCCCAGATCTTGGCCAGCATCGTGCGGCCAGTTGTTGTGTGACCCGGCGTGGTGCGACCACGTGTCTCCAAGTGCGCCTCCCTTGACTGGCCACGGAATTTCACCGTCATCCGCCGTTTGGCACGGCTTGCGTAATGAGAGCCTCATTGGACCCTGGCCTTGGGTCCATCAAAGCACAGGAGTTGCCGTTTCGGCTAGGGTTTCAGGAGATGACTGCCAAGCCTGCCGGCTCATTATTGCAGCAGGGCGGCAAAGGCTTTCGCGAAGGTGTGCACATCGCCCGGCCATCGCGCCGAAACATAGTTGCGATCCTGCACGACAAAGGCCGGCCGCGCGTCATCCATCGTGTCGCGCTGCATGCCGGAGGTCTTTCGGCGGAAATCCGGATCGGCCTTGGGAACATCGAGGAAATCCGCAAGGCTTGCCAGCGAACGGGTCACCTCCTGCTGTACCGACATGTAGCCGTCCGGCTCGCCTGGCTGCTCCAGATACGTGCGATAGTAATTCGGATCCCAAAAGCGCGTGATGCGGGCGACCTTCCAGGCGCTGTTCTCGAGCGCCCAGGTCAATGCGGTCGTCTTGTAGCCATAAAGCATCGAACGGCCGGTCCTTGGCGAGATGCTGCGCGCGGCGAGGAGAACGCCGTGGCAGATGGCGGCCACCGGCTTTTGCGCCTTGAAGAAATCCGCAACGCAGTGCTGAAGCTTTTCACTCTCCAGATATTGGCGCATGCCGCGCGCGCGATGGCCGCCGGGCAGAAGCAAGCCGTCGAAGACGGAAGGATCGACCGCATCCCAGCGCAACGGCGCCGCATAGTTGGGATCAGCGACCATCGCGCCATAAGCGTCGCGCGCCTCGCGATTTGCGCGCATCAACAGTCCGATCAGCGGTAGTTGCCGCAACAGCGGAATGCCACCCCAGGGATCGAGGCCTTCGCCTGACAGCATCATGTCATCGGCGACAGCAAGCCGTCCGTCCGGCGTTGCAAAGCTGACGCTGTGGCCCGCCTTCGACAATACCTGCCAGCTGATGGCGGCTTCGCTCGGATCGAAGTCACGCGCCGGCAGGGGAATGAGGACGCGGGCCAAACGCCGTCCTCACACCAGGAAAACGGTCGAACCCGTTGTCTTGCGCGCGGCCAGATCGGCGTGCGCCTTCGCCGCATCCTTCAACGGATAGGTCTGGTTAACATTGATCTTCACGGCGCCGGAAGAGACGACATCGAACAGCTCCTTCGCCATGGCGCGAAGATTTTCGGTCTTTGCTGCGTAAGTATTCAGCGTTGGGCGGGTGACGTAGAGCGATCCCTTCTGGGCCAGAAGTCCAAGATTGAGCGGCTCGACGCCGCCGGAAGATTGGCCGAACAGCGCGGCGACGCCGAGCGGCGCGAGACAATCGAGCGATTTCAGGAAAGTGTCCTTGCCAACGGAATCGTAAACCACGGGCACTTTCTTGCCGCCGGTGATTTCGTCGACGCGCTTCACGAAATCCTCGCGCGAGTAGACGATGGTGTGCGCGCAGCCATGGGCCTTGGCGAGTGCGGCCTTCTCGTCGCTGCCGACGGTGCCAATGACGGTTGCGCCGAGATGCTTTGCCCATTGCGAGAGAATCAAACCCACGCCGCCGGCTGCGGCGTGAAGCAGGATCGTGTCGCCGGCCTTGACGCGATAGGTCTGGCGGATGAGATACTGCACCGTGAGGCCCTTCAGCATCATCGCGGCCGCCGTCTTGTCGTCGATGCCATCAGGCAATTTGAGCAGGCGCTCGGCCGGAATCAGCCGCGCTTCCGCATAGGCGCCGAGCGGCGCCGCGCCGTAGGCGACGCGATCGCCTGGCTTGAGGTCCGTCACGCCGGGCCCTACTTCCTCGACCACACCAGCGCCCTCACCGCCGAGACCGCTCGGCAGTTGCTGCGGCGGATAGACGCCGGAGCGGTTATAGATATCGACGAAGTTGAGTCCCACCGCAGTGTGACGAATACGCGCTTCTCCGGCCCCCGGCTTGCCGACATTGACCTCCTCCCAGACGAGAACTTCAGGGCCGCCGGTCTTGTGAAAGCGGATGGCATGGGTCATGGGCATTACTCCTTGGGGCTAAAATACGAGACAGCTTTGGCTTGGCGGTGCGGGAACGCTGCTGCCATACATTATTATAGCGCGACCCGGGAAGAGAAAATACACGGCCCTGCGACCACTACTCGAAAGCAAGGCAAATTCAGCAATAGGTTAGAAACGACAAAAAGCCCGGCGGCCAAGCGGCCACCGGGCTTGTTCATTCTCGGCGATTTGGTACGGCAATCAGCCGGCCGGGACCAACCCCTTTCCGAACACCCCGGCGCCGGCCAACGCGGCAATTCGCGCCTCGTCGTAACCGAGCGTATCGCGCAGCACCTCTCTCGTGTGCTGGCCCAGCAAGGGGGCAGCGACGGGATCGATGGCCGGCGTCAACGAGAGGTTGAGCGGGGATTCGATATTCGGAACGGTGCCTGCCTTGGGATGCGGAATCTCGCTGACGCGATGGCGTTCGCGCGCTTCCGGCGAGTTGAAGGCTTCCTCCACCGTGCGCAGGTAGCCGACAGGGACATTGGCGGCCTTCATCTTCGCGACCCAGTTCTCGCGGGTATCGGTCGCAAAGACTTCGCTGAGGATCGCCCGCAGTTTGTCTCTGTTGGCGGTGCGCGAGCGCCGGTCACCGAATTCGCCACTGACGAGATCCGGGCGGTTCAGCACCTCGACGACGAGGCGGCGATAAAGGCGATCGTTGGCGCAGGCGATATAGAACGGCGCATCCGAGCCGCCATACACGCCGACGGAGGGCGAGCCGTTCGGCGAATTGCCCTGGCGGCTCGGGTTCACGCCGCTCATCAGATAGGCCATGCCGTAGAATTGCGTCATGGCGAGGGCCATGTCGAAGAGTGCGACCTCAACATGCTGGCCGCGGCCAAGCTTGTCGCGGGCGAGTAGCGCCAGCAGGATCGTGTTGCAGGCCGACATACCCGTCAGCATGTCGACCGCCGGCGGGCCGGTCCGCACCGGCGGGCCATCCGGAAAGCCGTTGAGCGACATGAAGCCGCTTTCGGCTTGCGTGATCGGATCGAACCCCGGGCGCGATGCGAACGGACCCTTGCGGCCGTAGGCGGAGATCGAACAATAGACGAGCCGCGGATTGCGCAGCGCGACCGACGCATAGTCGAGGCCATACTTCTTCATCACGCCGGACGAGAAATTCTCGACGACCACATCCGCCCGCGCGATCAATTCGTGCGCCACCGCGCAAGCTTCCGGCTTGGTGAGATCGAGCGCGATGCCGCGCTTGTTGCGGTTCAGGCTGATGAAGGCTGCGCTTTCCCCGGCGAGATCGGCGTGCTCGTAATGCCGGGTATCGTCACCCCCGTCGGGGTTCTCGATCTTGATGACTTTGGCGCCAAAATCCGCAAGCGTCTGTGTGCAGGCGGGACCGGCGACGACGCGGGTGAAATCGACGACCAGAAGACCATCCAGGGCGGTCGGCGCCCCCTTCTCTCGCGGCAGGTGGCCCGGCAGTTTCGGTCGTCCAGTCATGATCGGCGCATTCCTTCCCGCTGCTTGATCCTGTCGTTGAGAGAGATTGTATACGCGCCTTCGCCCTCGTTCCAAGAAAAGTCGACATCGGAGTTGCGCTGCTATCGCCTTTTTGGATGGGTGCTATGAAGAACAGGAACCGCGAGCGATCTCCTTGCGCCAGTAAAGCGTATCCGGAAATGCCCACGGGCACGACGGCCGAAACATCCGGTAACCCGAGCGGATGAAGTTGTTGGCGGAGACGAGGTTGTCGGTCGTATCCGACACCACGCAGGCCCAGCCATTGCGCCGCGCCCGCGCTTCCATGGTGCGCATCAGGCGCAATTGAAGACGATGACCCCTGTTGCGCTGCAGGACGCCGACCCGACAAAAATATCCGGCGCTGCGGACATGCGTTGATGGCACGAGGCCTGCGAAAGCGACCGGCGTCGCCGCGCGATAGGCAAGCCACCAATGTCCCCAATCAAACGGCGGAACACATGCGCCGCTGAAGAACGTCAGCCGATGCAATTCGGTGAGAACATCGGCAATTTCATCGTCGCGGCCGTCGACCTCGCGAATCCGGTAACGAGTGGTTACGATTTGAGACATCGCCTTGCCCGCTCGATATCCTTCGACGAAAGCCCCTTGGCGCGCGCCCAGGCCTCGGCGGCCGGCTCGCCATATTGCGCGACCGCACGCTTGACGACCCAGCAGGGAATGGCATCTGCCGGTGATGAGGCCAGCAGCGCGATCAGCAGCCATACGACGTGAATCATTTGCCGAGCGTCGCCTTGATGCCGAGCCAGACCGCGCCGAGGATGCCGGCCACGATGATGCTGATCACGGCCTTGAAGGTAAAACCCTGGGCCTGCTCGACGCTTTTTCGCCACCTGCGCAAATGCTGGAAATCGGCGCGCAACTCGCGTCTGTCCTCTTCCTCGATGCCGAAGGACGCGAGCACTGTGGTAATCGCGCGATCGACCACGGCGTCGATATCGCCGTGGTGCAATCTCTGCTGTTCGCCAAGAGTTTCAGCGACGACAGCGCGGATGGTTTCTTCGCTGATGTCAGCCATGGCGGCTCGGTGCTTGATCGTTCCGGCTCATCTATTGATGATCCTTGCGACATTCTCGAAGCCGCGCTTGGCGAAATAAGATGCGACGATCAAATTGGCTGTTGTCGACGCAAATCCCGCAAGCCCGTCTGTCGTGCCGAGCCCGAAGACCTTGTCCCAGATCAGCAGCTTCAGCGCGGTCCGGGTATGAGATCGCGCGAGCGAGCGGATTTCGGTCACGGCCTTGGGCATGATGAATTGCTGGTCTCTCAATCGTTTGAGGTGAACAACTCGGAAATCGGGTGGCGCCGCGCAGCGTCCTGTCGGACAATCCCACGTTGCTTGGGGAGCGAGCGCCCGTGACCGACGTCATCGTGAACCGCCGGATGGACCAGCGCGAATGGCAGGCGCTTGTGCTGCTGTCGGTGCTGTGGGGCGGCTCGTTTCTGTTTGCCGGACTTCAAGTGAAGGCGCTGCCGCCCTTCACCATCGTCTTTCTGCGCCTGGGGCTGGCCGCAGTGATCCTCAACATTTTGGTACGGGCAATGGCTAAGACCATGCCTGCCGAGCCCAGGGCGTGGCGCGCATTTTTCGCAATGGGTCTCCTCAATAACGCGATCCCCTTCTGCCTCATGGTGTGGGGCCAGGGTCACATTGCCTCGGGCTTCGCCGCGATCCTCAACGCCACTACGCCGATCTTTACCATCATCGTGGCAAACTTTACGACCAGCGATGAGAGGATGACGACAAGCCGTCTTCTCGGCGTCGCCCTCGGACTTGCGGGCGTCGTGGTACTGACGGGCGCCGATGCCTGGAAGGGGCTCGGGGTCGACGTGCTGGCCGAGCTTGCTGTGCTGTTCGCCGCCATCTCCTACGCATTCGCCGGCGTCTATGGCCGACGTTTTAGACGGCTTGGTATCGACCCGCTAGTGACGGCCACCGGCCAGGTCACGGCGTCCGCGCTGATGCTTTTCCCCATCGTCATGGTGGCCGATACTCCCTGGATGCTTCCCGTGCCGCCGATGGTGGTGTGGCTCGCGGCGATTGGCAGCGCCCTGTTCTCCACCGTGCTCGCCTATGTACTTTACTTCCGTATTCTCTCCACTGCGGGCGCGACCAATCTTTCGCTCGTCACCTTTCTCATTCCGGTCAGTGCCATCATCATGGGTTCGGTCGTTCTGGGCGAACACCTCGCGCCACGGCATTTTGCCGGCCTCGCCTTGATCGGCGCCGGCCTCGCCGCGATCGACGGGCGATGGTTGAACTGGGGGAATGACCCGAACTAGACCACCCGTTGCCGTTACGCGCTCTCTTCGTCGCCTTCCGCGCACCACGGCAGACATTCGCACGGCGCGGTGTCGGCGTGATCCATGACGAGATCGTCCGGGCGCACCGGCGAACGAAACGGAATACGCGTTCCATTCGGCCGGCGGCCGCGCGGCCACGGCACGAATGGAATGATGTCGGCGCTCACTGGAAAACCTCCGATAGCAAAATGAGGAGCAATCCGCCGATCGCGAGCGCGATCAGGCAGGCGGCAGCGGTCATGCGGGCTACGGTGCCAAGTCACCGGCCGGCGATGCGCAAATCCAGACCTGTTTGTTCCAGATCAATGACGGGGCACCGCGACGCATTTCATGATCCCGGCCGTTCATCCATTTGAGAAGGACAGTGAACCATGACAGATGCGAACCGGATTTCCCGCCGCCGCATGTTGAACGTTGCGGTGGGTGCTGCGGGCGCCGCGACCGGCGCGGCCCTTATTGGCACGACGACGCCGGCTCACGCGGCGAAGGCGCCGCAGAAGGCCGTGAAGTATCAGGACACGCCGAAGGGCGATCAGGCTTGCGAAAACTGCGCCCTGTTCGAGGCGCCATCGTCCTGCAAGACCGTCGATGGAACCATCTCGCCTCAGGGCTGGTGCATGGTCTATGCGAAGAAGCCGAGCTAGTGGTCTGATTCACGCGCGGCCGGCCGAAGGCATATATTAAAGATAGCCAAATCAGGGAAACTCTCTGATTTGGCCGATTGCGCATTCGTCTCTCAAGAGCCTTGAATAAAACGGCGCGGACGCCGAATATAAGAGGGCTCTTGCAGTGGCTTCGACGTCACGCTCCGACACCGGAAGGCTCACCATGATAATCCGAGCATCGGCGGCCTGCTTTCTTGTTGGCGCTCTCGCTTTGGCGGTCTCGGACGCGGGCTTCGCGCAAAGTACACTCGGCGGCGCCAAGCCGCAGCAGAACAAGATCGGCGGCATCGCGAAGCCGCCGCCGGTCGTCGGCGGCGCCACGGTTCACACCTATTCGCCTCCCACACCATCGAAGCCGGGCCCGGTCGTCAACCTCGCGAACAAGCCGGGCACGCTGACGCCGGGGTCGACGGCGCTGTCGAAGCCGCCAGGCCAGACCGCCGGCAACGCGATGCAGCACCCGCCCTTCACCCCGCCGGGCAAGGGCAGCGCGGTCGTCACCGCGTCGTCGAACTTGAAATGCGCCGGCGGCGCCTGCGCGTCGAAGGGTCCCAAGCCGTAAGATTGGTGTAAGGCGGCATTGCGCTCCGGCCGAACCACCGTCATTGCGAGGAACGAAAGCGACGAAGCAATCCGGTTCTGCTCTGGATTGCTTCGCTTGCGCTCGCGATGACGGCTTTGAAGTTCAGTCGCAAAGCCAGCGTAAGGCTGCACCCTCAAATCGCCACTTGCCGCCCGATCTCGACCACCTGGTCGCTGGGCAAGCTGAAGAAGTCGCTGACATGGACCGCGTTGCGCTCCATCACCACGAAGAGCTTTGCCTGCCACGCCGGCAGGCCCATCCTGTCCTCGCGGCCGATCACGGTTTCATGCCCGACATAATAGGTGACGTCGGACAGATCGATCGTGCAGCCGAGCGATTTGGACGCAGCGAGCAGCTCCGGAATGTTGGGTCGCTCCATGAATCCGAAACGCGCCTCCGCGCGCCAGAAATCGGGCGCGACCTCCTCGATCGTGAGGCGGCCGGCGGGCGATGTCCACGGCACCGATCTGATCTCGACGCGCAGCACGAACAGGTGCTCGTGCAGCGCGCGATTGTGCTTGACATGCCACTGCATCACCGGCGGCGTGTCGCGCTCGGTCCGGGTCAGGAACACCGCAGTGCCGGGCACGCGCGGCACGTTGGCCGCCTTGATGCGCGCCATGAACCGGTCGACCGGGATCAGCTGCTCGTGCATGCGCTGCGATACGGCAGCGGCGCCGCGATGCCAGATCCACATCACTCCATAGACCGTGATCGCGAGCAAGAGCGGCACGTAGCCGCCCTCGGCGACCTTGGTGAGATTGGCGAGAAAGAACGCGCTGTCGACCACGAGGAAACAGCCGGCCACGAAGCCTGCCGCCAGAACATTCCACCCCCAGATCTCGCGCATCGCGATGAAGAGCAGCGCTGACGTCATCAGCATGGTGGCGGAGACGGCGATGCCGTAGGCGGCGGCGAGATTGTCGGACTTGCCGAACAGGACGGTCAGGCCCACGGTGACGAGCATCAACAGCCAGTTGACGATGCCGACATAGATCTGGCCGTAGCCTTCGGACGAGGTCTGCTTGACGTAGAGCCGCGGCAGCCAGCCGAGCTGGATTGCCTGCCGTGTCATCGAGAAGGCGCCGGTGATGATCGACTGGCTGGCGATGATGGTGGCGATCGTCGCGAGCACGATCAGCGGCAGGAGCAGCGGCGCGGGACACAGCCGGTAGAAGATATTGCCGTCGGTCGGCGTGCCCTCGAGCACCAGCGCCGCCTGCCCGGCATAGTTGATGATCAGGCTCGGGAACACGATCGCAAACCAGGCGAGCTTGATCGGCCGGCTGCCGAAATGACCCATGTCGGCATAAAGCGCTTCCGCCCCGGTGACGCAGAGAAAGACCGCCCCTAACACCAGAAAACCGGTCAGGCCGTGTGAGACGAGGTAGGAGAGCCCGTAAACGGGATTGAGCGCGGCAAACACCTGTGGGTGGCGCGCGATGCCCCAGACGCCCAGCACCGCCATCGCCGCAAACCAGAGGAACATCACCGGCCCGAACAAGTGGCCGATCGCGGCCGTTCCCCGCGACTGGATCGCAAACAGCGCAACCAGGATCGCAACTGCCGCCGGCACCACATAGGGCTGGAAGTCGGGGGTTGCCATGTTCAACCCTTCCAGCGCCGACAGCACCGAGATCGCCGGCGTGATCGCGCCGTCGCCATAGATCAGCGCCGCGCCGAACAGGCCCACCGCCACGATCGTCGGCCGATGCTGCTTTTTCACGCCGAGCAGCGCCATCAGCGCGAGGATGCCGCCTTCCCCGTCATTGTCGACCCGCATGGCAAAGGAGACGTATTTGACCGTGGTGATGATGAAGAGCGTCCACAACACCAGCGACAACGCGCCGAGGACCGTGGCGGGATCCGACGGCATCTCGGCAGTGCCGAGCACGGTCTTGAACGTATAGAGCGGACTGGTTCCGATATCACCGAAGACGATGCCGAGCGCAGACAGCGCCAGCGCGGGCATGCTTCCCTGTGGGCCCTGTCGTATCTCGGAAACCGGAATCGCCTGTTCGGTCACGTGTCAGCCGTTCGCAGGAATGTTGAGTTAAGCGACCTCATTCCTACAAAGTATCGCTGCCGATTGCGACAGCCAAGCGAACCCCGGCCGGCGACCGGACGCCGATCAGGGGCAGGCTAAAGCCGTTTCAGCTGTGCGCGGCGCGCTTGACCGGGCTCACCTGAGGGTTCGTGTCCATATGGGTATATTGGCGGAAGCTTTCGATCGCGGCAGGCCGGCCGAGCAGATAACCCTGCACCTCGTCGCAGCTTTCCTGTTGCAGGAAGCGCAGCTCGTCGTTGGTTTCCACGCCCTCGGCGATGACCGGCAGCCCGAGGCCCTTGCCGAGGCCGAGCACCGCGCGAACGATCGTGGCTGCCTGCTGGTTGGAATGGACCTGCTTGATGAAGGAGCGGTCGATCTTGATCCGGTCGAACGGAAAGGCGCGCAGGTTGGAGAGCGATGAATAGCCGGTGCCGAAATCGTCCATCGCGATGTCGATGCCGAGCGCCTTGACCTGGCGCAGCGTCGCCAGCGTGCGGTTCAAGTCGCGCACCAGCGCCGTCTCCGTGATCTCGATCTCGAGCCTTTTCGCCGGCAGGCCGCTGTCGAGCAGGATCTGATGCAGTTCCTGCGCGAAGACGGGGCTGTGCAGCTGCACGGCCGAAACGTTGACCGCGACTTTCAGCGGCACCTTCCAGGTCGCGGCCTCGCGACAGACTTCCTTCAGCACCCAGTCGCCGATCGGCAGGATGGCGCCGATCTCTTCGGCAATCGGGATGAAAACGCCCGGCGAGATTTCGCCGCGCGAGGAGTTTTTCCAGCGCACCAGCGCCTCGAAGCCGACGACCACGCCCCGGCGGATATCGAGCTGCGGCTGATAGGCGAGCCACAATTCGCCACGCGCGATCGCATGCCGCAGATCATGTTCGAGCTGGCGGCGGTCGCGGACCTCCGCGCCCATCTTGGCTTCGAAGAAGCGATAGGTGCCGCGGCCTTCCTGCTTGGCGCGATAAAGCGCGACGTCGGCATGATTGAGCAGCGACTGGCGATCGGCCGCATCGTCCGGGCTCAGCGCAATGCCGATAGAGGTCGCGATCGGCATTTCCGGCGCGTCGGTAACGTCACGCAGCGTCTCCAAGATGGTTTCCGCGATCCGGCCGGCCGCCGCAGGGCCGGAAATACCGGGCAGCAGGATCGCAAACTCGTCGCCGCCCAGCCTTGCCAACATCTGCCCGTCGTCCAGCAACGCCCCGACGCGCGAGGCGAAGGTCTGAAGAGCGCGGTCGCCGGCGGCATGGCCGAACAGATCGTTGATCTCCTTGAAGCGGTCGAGATCGAGGCAGAGGATGCCGAGGCTCCTGCCCGGTGCGAGGCCGGCGATTTCCTGATCGACGCGCAGATTGAAAGAGCTGCGGTTGGGCAACTGGGTCAGCGCGTCGTGATGCGCCAAAAAGTGAATGTGCTCCTCGGCATCCTTGCGGGCCTTGAGGTCGCGAACCGCAACGACGTGATGCGGCCGTTCGGCGAAGATGATGGGCCGCATGATCAGTTCGACCGGGGTCATCGAGCCGTCGCCAAGGCGCAACTCCGTTTCGATGGCGTGATTGGGTCGCGACATCAGCTTGGAACGCGCCACGGAATTGGGAAAGCAGCTTTCCAGCGTGCGGCCGACGAGGCTCGCGGCGGGGCTACCGGCCAGCTGTGAGAAACTCTTGTTGGCCGAGACGATCGTCTGCCCGTCGCAGACGAGGAGCCCCTCGACCGAAGCGTCCGCCAGATCGCGCATGCGATCGGTCTCGAGTTCGGAGCGGCGGTGATCGCGGATGTCGATCACGACACCTGCCGCCGCAAGTCCGAGAATGCCGAGGCTTGCAATCGTCACCCCGATCGCAAGCCATCCGGCCGGCAAGGCGGTCTGCGAAACCGTGATGGTCGGGTCGGGAATGATCGAGACCGCGCCCATCGCGGTGAAGTGATGGCTGACGATGGCAAGCGTCAGCAACAGCGCGCCGCCGAGCTTCCATCCTTCATGCTCGCCGTGCAGGCCAACCGGCAGTGCGACCGAGCCGATGACAGCACCCAGCACGATCGAGGCCGTCACCAGTGTCGGATCCCAGAGCACCGTGCCCGCGATCTCGAAGGCCGCCATTCCCATGTAGTGCATCGCGGCGATGCCGCCGGCGACGATGGCGCCTCCGATCCACGGGCCGAGACGCCAATCCTTGATTAACGATACCGCAAGCCCCACGCCGGTGAGCAGGATCGCGGCGATCAGCGACAGGACGGTTAATGCAATATTATAGCCGCTCGGAATTCCCGGCGAGAAGGCAAGCATGGCGACGAAATGCGTCGCCCAGATGCCGAAGCCGGTCGAGATTGCGGAAACCGTCAGCCAGACGCCGCGCATACGTCCCTTGGAAACGCGGGCATAGCGCAACAGCCTGATCGCGGCGATCGAGGCGAGAACGCAAATAAAGGCGGCAAGCGCGACCAGCCTCAGATCATGCGCCGTCGCAATGCAGTTATAGACCTTCAACATGGGATATTCCGCCTTCGGATGCGCGCACCTCCGCGGAACGTAGCCCTGGGGTTGTGAAGGCCGCGTAAATCCAGTGCAAGACGGGACCAGCCATCAGCAGATGATCAGCCATGCATTGCAGGAAATTCCCGCAGAGCTCCAAGGCTAACGCGCCGTAAACCAATGCCGGTTCCATCGCGCCCCTGGCACCGGCCCGGATAGGCCTTCGAGCGGAGTATCGCAAAAGAGTCGCCAAGGCGTCATTTTGCCAAAGCCAATTTGCGCTATCGCAAAGACGTTCCCGCCAACTTGCTGCTCACTGCGACCTTAGGGCCCGCAAGGGCCCTTATCCGGCTCATTTGGCATTTTACCCGGGGCGAAAACATGAAGCTTATGATCAGGACTGCATTTGTCGCAGCCGCATCCGCGTTGCTGAGCCTGCCCGCGTTTGGCGCGAGCCGCGAAGAGAACGCGCAAGCCAAGATTGTCGGCTCCGAAGAAGCCGTCCTGACGGACGCGCCTGCGGTGCCGCCCGCCATCAAGCGCGACCACGCTACCAAGGTGGTCGTGCACCTCGAGGTCAAGGAAGTCGAGGGACGCCTTGCGGACGGAGTGTCCTATACGTTCTGGACCTTCGGCGGAAAAGTGCCCGGCAAGTTCATCAGGGTTCGCGAGGGCGATCTGGTCGAGATGCATCTGGAAAATCATCCCGCCAACAAGATGCCGCACAACATCGACCTGCATGCGGTCAACGGCCCCGGCGGCGGCGCGGCCGCTTCGCTCACCGCGCCGGGCCATACCTCGGTGTTCTCGTTCAAGGCGTTGAACCCCGGCCTCTTCGTCTATCACTGCGCCACCGCGCCGGTGGCGATGCATGTCGCCAACGGCATGTACGGGCTCATCCTGGTCGAGCCGAAGGAAGGCCTGCCGAAGGTCGATCGCGAATTCTACGTCATGCAGGGCGACTTCTACACCAAGGGTGCGAACGGCGAAAAAGGCCTGCAACCCTTCAGCATGGAAAAAGCCATCAACGAAAAGCCCGAGTACATCGTGTTCAACGGTTCGGTCGGATCGACGACCGGCGATCAGGCCCTCACGTCCAATGTCGGCGAGAGGGTGCGCCTCTTCGTCGGCGACGGCGGCCCGAACATGACGTCTTCGTTCCACGTCATCGGCCAGATCTTCGATACGGTCTGGGCGGAAGGCAATATGAGCACGCCGACCCGCAACGTACAGACCACGATGATTCCAGCCGGCGGCTCGGCGATCGCCGATTTCAAGATGAGCGTGCCCGGCACGTTCATCATCGTCGATCACTCGCTCAGCCGCGCCTTCAACCGCGGCGCGCTCGCCCAGCTCAAGTCCAACGGACCCGAGGACAAGCTGATCTACTCCGGCAAGACCAGCGACGAGGTCTACCTGCCCGAAGGGACCGGCGCACGCGTCGCCGAGCAGCCGTCAAAGGCTCCGCCGGCGGCCGCGAACAAGAACGAGCGCATCAAGGCCGGCGAAGCCGTCTTCGCCAACAACTGCCAGGCCTGCCACCAGTCCAACGGCGAAGGCATCGAGAATGCCTTCCCGCCCCTGGCGAAGTCGGACTACCTCAACGCCGACAAGGTGCGCGCCATCAAGACCGTCACCGGCGGACTCGAAGGCAAGCTGACCGTCAACGGCGTCTCGTTCAACGGCGTGATGCCCGCCTGGGAGCTGCCGGACGAGGACATCGCCAACGTGATGACCTACATCTACAACAAGTGGGATAATTCCGGCCTCGAGGTGCGCCCCACCGACGTGCAGGCGAACCGTGTCAAGCCGAAGTAGGACACGGCACAAAAGGTCAGTCGCGCTCGCGATCGTCGCGGGCGCGCTGGCCGTCAGCATGGCCGCGACCAGTGTCGCGGACGAGCTGCGTTCCTCGCCGATGGTCAACATGCCCGCCGGCGAATATGTGCCCTTCTTCCAGGAAAGTCCGGGGAAGGGAAAGGCCCGCGTCGAAAACACAGCCGTGAAGATGCACGCGTTTCGCCTCGACGCTCTTCCCGTGACCAACGGCCAATATCTCGATTTCGTGCGCGCGCATGGCGAATGGCGCCGCTCGCGCATCAAGTCGCTGTTTGCCGATCAGAACTACCTGGCCCATTGGCGCGGAGACCTCGAACTCGAGGACGCCAAGGCCGCATCCGCGCCGGTGACCAACGTGTCGTGGTTTGCAGCCGAAGCCTATTGCGAGGCGCGGGGCCTGAAGCTGCCGCTGACCGAGCAATGGGAATATGCGCTCGCCGACCGCGACCGCCGGCAGACTGAGGTCGAACAGCAGTCACTCGACTGGTTCAGCGCCCCCAACCCGAAGCGCCTTGCCGCGGTCGGCCAGGGCCAACCGAATGGATACGGCGTCTACGACCTCGTCGGCCTGGTGTGGGAATGGACGCTCGATGCCTCCAGCTTCATGACCGGCACGGAACAGCGCAACACGTCGAGCAAGGACGACGCAATGTTCTGCGGCGGCGGCAGCATCGGCGTCACCGACGCAGCCAATTATCCCGCCTTCATGCGTTATGCGATGCGTTCCAGCCTGAAGGCGAGCTACACCGTGGAAAATGTCGGATTCAGATGCGAGGGAGACGAATGATGCGCGCCAGGATTTTTCTGACGGGAATAGCGATCTGGCTTCTGTCGTCGCTTGCGGCATTCGCGGCTGACGAACACGATCATACGCATGCGTCGCACATGATGAAAGCGGCCGAGCCCCTGCCCGGCACCTCCATCTACAATCTGACATCGAGCTGGACCAACCAGGACGGCAAGAGCGTCAGCCTGGAATCCCTGCGCGGCGGGCCTGCGGTGGTCGCCATGGGCTATACCAGCTGCAAGGACATCTGCCCGATGATCGTCGCAGACATGGTCGCGATCGAGGATCGCGCCAAGGCGTCTTCCATGAAAGGCATTCACTATGCCTTCTTCTCGCTGGATACCGCGGCCGATACGCCCGAGCGCCTGACGGCTTACGCGAAGGATCGCGGGCTCGATCTCGGCGACTGGGTGCTTTTCAACGGCGACGACAAGGCGGTGCGGGAACTCGCTGCCGCGCTCGGCGTGCGTTATCGCCGCGACGCCTCAGGCGGCTTCGACCACTCGGCGATCATCACGATCCTCGATGCCGACGGGCGGATCATTGCCCAGCAGCCCGACGTTACCGCCAAGACCGATGACATGGTGAAAAAGCTGTCGACGCTGTCTGGCTCGCCATCGCAGTAGGTGATTTTCCTAGAGGACTACACCAGCCCCAACTCGGCCGGATGTGCGCCGGCGAAGATGCGCTGAACATTGGCCTGCTGCAATCCGAACTGGTGCTGAAACAGACCGGCAAACATCGCGCGATAATCCGTCAGTACCGGATAGTCGCGATTCTGGAACAGCGTCGCCTGCTCGACCTTGACCTGCTCGCCGGCGATGCGTCCGCCATTGATGCCGCCGCCCATGACCCAATAGACGCTGCCGTGGCCGTGGTCGGTGCCGCGATCACCGTTCTCGCGGAAGGTGCGCCCGAACTCCGAGATCACGACCACGACGGTGTCGCGCCAGCCGGCAGGCCCGATCTCCTCGGAGAAGCCGGCCAGTCCCCGGCCGAGTTCGCCGATGCGGTCGGCGAGATAGCCGGTCGCTGCGCCCTGGTTGACGTGAGTATCCCAGCCGCCAACATCGACAAAGCCGAGGTTGAACTGCTCGCGCATCAGCCGGCCGATGCGCCGGGCCGACAACTCAAAGCCGCGCGGCGACACCGCGCCGCGGTTGGCGGCCGTCATTTCCTCCGAGACCGAGCGATAGACGTCATCGCGAATCCGGAAGCCCTCCGAGACCGACGCCGAAAGATCGCTCTGCGCATACATATCCTTGATCAGGCGCGCCTGGCGATCGTCGACGCCGGGCTTGGCGACGCTATTGATGCCGATGTTCGGTACTTGCGTCTTGCCCCGGAAGATCAGCGGCAGTTGATCGGTGAAGGAAATCGGCTTGGTGCGCGTGAGTTCGGCCGCAAGCCGGCTCATGAAGCCCGACCGATAGTCGCGCGAGCCGCCCGTCCCCTGGCCGAGCTCGATCGTATCCTGCGTTTCGAAATGACTGCGGGTGAGATCATCGGAAGTGCCGGCAAATGGCACGAAGGCGATCTCGCGCTTGGCCCAGAGCGGATAGATGCTGTCGCGCAGCGCCGGATGCAGTCCCCACTCCGCACCCAAGGATAATGCCGCATTGGGGTTGCCGGCATCGGGCTTGGCGAGGCGAAGCGTCGGGCGCGCCGTTTGGTAAAACTCGCTGCCGATGGGAACGATCACATTCGCCGCGTCGTAGGCGCCGCGCAGGAATATGACGAGCAGCCGCGCATCGGTGGCGGGCGCGGCCCAGACCCGGCCGGCCACTGTCAGAGGAACGGCGCTCGCAAAGGCCTTGATCAGTTCGCGTCGGTTCATGTTGGCCTCCTTCTTTTGAAGCATGATCTCTTTCGGAAAACCGGTATCCACTTTTCCGGATCATGCTCGCTTAGCGCATGAATTCGGGCGACGAGAGAAACAGCGTATTCCAGTCCTGCGGCGACACTGCTTGATCGAGCGCGGCAAGCGTCGCTGGCCCCAATGTCTGGCGCAATCCGTTGAAGTAGAGCGCGTTCTGGATCAGCGGGAAGGCCGGCTTGTCGACGGCGTTCGGCACGTCCGGCTTGAACAAGCCGGCCGAGCCCGAACCGATCTGGCGCGCGATCTCGAACCGCAATGTCATCTGGCCGGGACCGTTCCAGGATGCCGCAATCATCGAATAGCCGTCCGGCGTTTCGTGATTGAACAGTCCCTCGCCGAGACGATTGAGCCAGTTCTGGACGGGTAAGGTGTTGAGGATCACCTTGTCGTCATAGGCAAGCCGGACGCCCGAGAAAACCCACTGCACCGGGTCCTTGAATTTCGTGCCCGGCTTGAGCGACGCATTGAACTCCGGCGCATGCACCATGGTCGCGAGCACCGCGGCAATATCACCATCTGACGCCTTGAACGTCTGCGCCATCTTCGCGACCAGCGCGTCGGGCGGGTTGTCGGACACGAAATAGGTCGCAATCTGCTTCGATAGATGCGTGCCGGTTGCCGGATGATGCACGAGGATATCGATCGCTTCCTCGACCTCGGCAAAGCCGCGACCCCTGATCTCGTGGCCGAGGAAGAGCTTGTCGCCATAGTCGTGGCGCGCGGGATTGAATTCGAACGCGCCTTCGCGGATGAGCTGCGACTGCAGTTCAGGCTTGAGCTTTGGATCCTCCGGCTTCACGTCGATGCCGACACCGGTCAGAATGCGTGCGAGCGCCTCGACATCGGCCTGGGTGTAGCCCGAGCCGACACCCATGGTGTGCAGCTCCATGATCTCGCGGGCATAGTTCTCGTTGAGATGGCCGGCCGCATTGTCGGTGTTGTCCAGATAGCGCAGCATCGCCGGATGACGCAGCGTCGCCATCAATAGATCGCGGAACTTTCCGAGCGCATGCGCGCGGATCGCCTGACCCTCATAGTCGCCGACGAAGATGCGCAGGTTCGACTTGTACTGATGCACGTTGAAATGGTTGAACCAGAACCAGGTCATGCGCTGTCGCAACTGGTCCGGCGCATAAAGCGCATGCAGGATCGAGCGCGCTTGCGCCTGCTTCATCCGCTCGTTCATCGCCTGTTGATAGACCTGCTGGGCTGCCTTGCGCTGGTCGGGATCGGCGACTTGATTGGCGCTCCTGGCCTGCGCATCGAAAGACATGGCAATATCGAACGGAAGCTTGTGAATGTCGGCCATCGCCTCGACCTGCGCGTGCGCGGCTTCCGGCAGCGGCGAGTTGGCCGGCGGATGCAGTTGCTCGTTCAGCCAGCGTTCGACGCCGGCGGCTTGCAGATGCGCCGCGCTGGACGCGTTGACGCCGAAGGTGAGGCGATCGAGCAGGATCAGGTCGTGCGGCGCCAGCTCGGCCGCCTTCGCCGTCGTCGCGACTATGATGACGGCTGCGCAGCCCGACCAAACCCACATCCGGCACCGGACCGAGATCCGGTCGCGAAACTTGTCTAAAATTGTCGGTTCCATCGATACGGCTCGTCGTGCAAGCCTTCACCGCCCGCATCAACACGCGACCCGCGGAAGGCTAGCCACTCTGGCGCATCACGCATGAATAGGCTCTGAACGGATAGCGATGAATCACTGCGAAAAATTCATGACGGAAAGGATTACCTTCCTGCCATGTTGGGCGAAGTCGCTTTTGAACTCACCGCTTGATCGGCCTCATAATTCGAGACGCCGCGTAAAAGACGCGGCTCCTCACCACGAGGGTCCAAGTCAAGCCGCAAACAACGACCTCATCCCGAGGAGGCGACAACGGGTCGCGCGAACGCGCGCCCGATGATGACAGGCGCCGTCTCGAGGGATGGATCAGGTCGTTTACTGCAATATCCTGAACACGCGCTCGTCATAGAGCGCGCCGCCCATCGGCTGCAGTTCCTCGCGGAAGGTGCGCGCGGTCTTGGTGGAAATCCAGTTGCTTTTGTCAGCCGGCGTTTTCCAGGTCTCGATCACCGTGAAATGGTTCTTGCGGTTGGCCTGGACGACGTCGTCAAAGCGAAGGTTGCCCGGTGCATTCCTTCCCTCTTCGACGAAGGCTTTCACCTTGGCCGTGCCGGGCTCGACCTGCGTCGGCACCACGTCGACATGGGTCAGCACCAGGATCGCGCCGCCCGGCTTCGAGGCGCCCACCGACAGCGCGTTGTGAATGCGCTCGTCATATGCGGCGCTGCGCAGTGGATCGAGCGCGGCACGATATTTGGTATAGGCGTCGGTCGACGCGAAGGCCTGCTTGGCAGCAAGCGACTTCCACTGCTCGACGAGCGCGAAATGACCGGGATCGGAGATCCGCTGGCCCACGTCGATCTGCACGGCACCATCGGCTTTGCGCACCGCCGCCGCATAGGCGACGATCAGCTTCTTCGCCTCGGCTGCCTTGGCGGGCGCAACTTCAGTGTAGGTCACGATGGTGACGGGCGGGCTCGCATCCTCTGCGCCGGCGATGGAGCCAGCGGACAAGAGGCCGGCCATGGTGATGACGGCCGCCAGAAACGAACGATGCATCGGGTGTGTCCTCCAGAAATGACGGATGCTCGTAATCAATGGCATCCTTTGAGTCTGGAGCATCTTGACCGTATGGGGCGGCCTCGCGTCAAGCCTTTCCAGCCTTGGGGTAAGGCACGGCTGGAATAAAATGCAGGGAAAACTGTGCGCCGCCCATCGCCCGGTTTTCGACCTCGATGGTGGCGCCGTGCAATTCGGCGATGCGTTGCACGATGGATAGACCCAGCCCCGAACTGCCCTGGCTGTTGCGGTCGCGCCGCCAGAAGCGGTGAAAGATCAGCTCGCGCTCCTCCTCCGAAATGCCGGGGCCATGGTCCTGGACCGTGACCGTGCCGTTTTCCCCGACGACGAATTCCACCACCGTATCCTTCGGCGTGTGGCGGATGGCGTTTTCGGCGAGGTTGCGGATCGCGCGCTTGATCATCTCGGCATTGCCCTTGACGAGCACCGGCGCGGTGGCGCCGGATAGCGCAATCTCCCTGCGCTGTTCGAGCGCAAGCGGCGCGATAAAGCCGGCAACTTCGGCGCTCGCGGCTTGCAGGTCGGCGACCTCGACAGGGTCGATCGCAAAGGCCTCGAGCTCGGCGATGTCGAGGAGCTGGCCGACCACCCGGCTCATCGCCTCGATGTCGTCATGCAGCGCTTTCGCGACGGCGGGGTCGTCGAGCGTTTCGACGCGGGTCCGCAGGATGGAAAGCGGCGTGCGCAGCTCGTGGGCGGCGTCCGCGGTGAATTCACGCTGCAAGCGGAAACCTTGATCGAGGCGATCGAGCGCCTTGTTGATCGCGGAGACCAGCGGCCGCACCTCGCTCGGGATTTCCTGGAGCGGCAGGCGAATGTCGGTGCGCGCGGGCGTGATATGCTGGGCGGTCTCGGAGGCCTGCCGCAGCGGCAGCAGCGCGCGGCGGAAGATCGCGATGTCGATCGCCAGCAGCAGAAGCAGGATCGGAAGGGTGATCCAGCCGACGTGACGATAGAAATCGTCGACGATATCGTCGATCAAGACGTCATTGTTGGCGAGGTCCTCGGCCGCCTGCACCCACACCGTCTTGCCGCCGATGATGCGGCGGACGCTGGCGCCGGAGATCGCCGCACCGCCGATATGCGCGTCCAGAAACTGCACGGTCGCCGCGCGCGGATCGGCGGCGAAGACCGGCGCGTTGCCCTTGAGCGAGGAGAACAGCGTCCTGCCGGCATCGTCGACAACCGCATAGGAATATCGCCCGTAAGGCTGCGAGTAGAGCCCCTGAAGGTTCGGCGGCAGATGCAGCGAGAGACGGCCATCGGCTTCCTGCACGAGATGCTCGGCGAGCGACACTGCCTGCTCTTCCATCGCCTCGTTGTGGATGTTGTTGGTGGCCACGCTGAGCAGCCACGACAGCGCCACCGACATCAGGACCGATGTGATCGCGACCGCGATCACATGCAGGATCACGATTCGCGAGATGATCGACTTAAACCGGATCACGCTTTTCCTCGGCGATGAGATAGCCGACGCCGCGGATGGTGTGGATCGTCACCTTGGCGCCCCGGTCGGACAGCTGCTTGCGCAAGCGGTGGACATAGACCTCGACGGCGTTCGAAGCGACGTCGCCGGAAAGCCCGAAGATGTGATCCTCGACCTGCTTCTTCGAGACCACCCTGCCCTTGCTGCGCATCAGAAGTTCGAGCACCTCCGTCTCGCGCGACGACAGCACCTGCGGCTGATTGTCGATCAGGGCCTGGCGGCCGCGCAGGTCGAATTCGAGATTGGCGATCTGCAGGGAATTGCCGAGTTGCTGGCCTGGCCGGCGCAACTGCGCTTCCAGTCGCGCCACCAGTTCCTCCAGCGCGAACGGCTTGACCATGTAATCGTCGGCGCCTGAGCGCAGGCCCGAGACGCGGTCCTGCAAGCCGCCGCGCGCGGTGAGCACCAGCACAGGCGTCGAGTCCTTGCGATGGCGCAATTCGCGCAAGATGGCCAGCCCATCGCCGTCGGGGAGACCGAGATCTAGAATGATCGCCGCATAGCTCGTGGTCATCAGCACCGCGCGGGCCTCCGAAGCGGTGGCGAGCAGATCGACCTCGTAGCCAGCCGTCCGCAGGCCCTTGGCGAGCAGCTCGGACAACAGCGCATTGTCTTCGACGACGAGGAGACGCATCAGGCGGACCGTGGGCAAGGTTCGGCCCGCCAGCTTTGGGCCCTTTTGCCAAGAACGACAAGCTTCCAGACCGCCTGCGGTTAACGAAACCGGGCTGTAAGGCTGATGTAAGAAACCCACCACCCTTGGCCGTCATTCCGGGGCGCGAGTGAAACGAGCGAGCCCGGAATCTATTCCTCCGTTACATTCCAGTGGCCATGGATTCCGGGCCGGCGCCTGACGGCGCATCTACAATGTGCAATTGCACATCGGAGAATGACAAAAGTGCTGGATCGTCGAACCTACTTCGCAAGATACTTCCGCAACACTTCGGTCAGCTTTTGAGGGTCCGTCTGCGGCGGCATGAAGCCGAGATATTCGCCGTCGCGTCCCATCAGATAAATCACGCCGGTGTGGTCGACGGCATATTCGCCGTCCTCCGCCGGCGGCAGCCTGGCGTAGAACGCCTTGTAGGCGTTGGCGACTTTGCGGATCTCGTCTTGCGTGCCGGTCAGGCCAACAAAACTCTTGTGAAATGCCCCGAGGTATTCGGCTAGCACCTTGCCGTCACGCTCCGGATCGATGGTGATGAAGATCGGCTGGATGCCGTCGGCCGCGGGCCCCAAGACATCGAGCGCCTGGGTGATCGCCATCAGGTCGGCCGGGCACACATCGGGACAGAACGTGTAGCCGAAATAGACGATCATCAGCTTGCCGCGGAAGTCGCGATCGCTGCGGGCGTGGCCCAGGTGATCCGTCAGCGTGAACGGCCCGCCGATGGTGCCGCGGCCATACATCAGGTCGTCCATCATCTGCGCGGCGGCAGCCTGATCCGGTAACGTGTCTTCCGCGCTGGCAGCCGTGGCTTGGATGCCTAGCGCAAGCAGCGCAGCGACAAGCCGCGGCGCTTTGGCTCCCCTTAAGCGCACCCTTTTCAAACGCCGAAGGTGATGCGCGTGCCGGTGGTCGTGGTCAGCACCTTGCCGGGCATCTGCCGCCGCGCCTCCTCGGTGAAGTTGAGCCCGCTGCAATGCATGGGGATCACGACGTCAGGGTTCAATTTCGCGATCTCGGCGACGACCTGCGTCAGATAGTCCGCGGGCGCGGGCCCCAAATGGAAGCCGCCCATGATCGCATGCACCTTCTCGACGCCGGAAACTTCCATCGCCTGCCGCACCGAATTGACGATGCCGACATGGCCACAGGACGAGATGACGATGAGGCCCTTGTCCTTCAGGTTGAAACAGGTTGCATGCTCATGGATGTGTTCGTCCGGAACGATCTTGCCTTCCATTTCGGCCGGCAGGTAGTGGCTCCAGTTGCAGCCCGCGCCGTCCTTCTGCTTGAACTCGACCAACGTGTTCGGCAGCACCTTTTCGATCGACTTGCGCGCGATCTTGCCGGTGGTGAAAGCGACATCGCCGATCACGGTCGGCATTTCGCACAGCACGACCTTGACGTCTCGCTTGGCGAGATCGCGGCGGTCGAGCATGCCGTAGTCGGCGAGATCGCCCTGGCCGCTCCGGTTGTAGCGCTGGCAGAAATTGTCCTCGCCGCCGGCATAGATCGTCATGTCAGCGGGCATCGATTTGCGATGCCTGTCGAGGAAGCCCATCATGCCGCCGAGATGGTCCCAATGGCCGTGGCTCATGATCAGCGCGTCGACCTTCGACGGATCGACTTTCAACAATTCCATGTTGCCGTTGATGACCTCCGGCGTCCAACCGAAATCGAGCAGCAGCGTGCGTTTGATATCGCCGCGCTGCGGCTCCAGATATAATGACAGGCCCCATTCGCTGTGCAGCGGCCGCAGCGAATTCGACGAGCGGCCAGGTTCGGTCTTGACGCCAGCAACTTCGGCCGGCTTGAAGAAGAGATCACTGGCACCGTCGACGATCACGCGCGCGCTGAGCCTGTCGATGGTCGGCACCGCAATCGGGCCGGCCTTGGCAAGCTCGATGCAGGAAAAGCCCGTTGCCGCCGCGGCAAAACCGGCGGACATCTTCAGCGCGTCGCGCCGATTGAAGTTCGTCATCCGTCCCTCCTCTGGTCGACGGCGCAAGTACAGGACCACGTGGGCCGCGTGTCAATGCAAATGGCGTCGCAGGGGGCGACTGTGCTATTCGGGGACGATTGAAGCCCGGCGAGTGCCGGATTTTCGGAGAACGCCATGAGCGCACCCGCTTTGCCCGATGCCGCCGCTGAGCCGCGCGGCTCGTTGGGCGAGGTCTTCGCGGCCTTCCTCAAGCTCGGCGTGATGTCCTTTGGCGGCCCGATCGCCCATCTCGGCTACTACCGCGAGGAACTCTTGGTCCGGCGCCGCTGGCTGGATGAGGCCACCTATGCGGACCTCGTCGCGCTCTGCCAGTTCTTGCCGGGCCCGGCATCAAGCCAGGTCGGCTTTTCCTTAGGGGTCTTGCGCGGCAACGGCCTTCTCGGCGGCCTCGCAGCCTGGTTTGCCTTCACCATGCCGTCAGCCGTCATCATGTTCGCGTTTGCGGCCGTCGCAGGCCGCTTCACCGCGCCGCTCGCGCAAGGTTTTCTGCACGGGCTGAAACTCGTCGCCGCCGCGGTGGTGGCGCAGGCAGTCTTTGGCATGTCGAAAAGCCTCACTCCCGACAAGCCGCGGGCCGCGATCGCGCTCGTGGCGCTCGCGGTCGTCGTGCTGTTTCCAGGGTCGCTGGCGCAGATCGTGGCGATCGTGATCGGCGCTCTTGCCGGGCTTTGGCTCTGCCGCGGTGACGCGGCGCCGGTTTCTGGACACATGAGTTTCCCTGTCACACGCGCAGCCGGCGGAATCTCGCTGGTTCTGTTCGCGGTGTTATTGCTGGTGTCACCGCTTCTCACGGCCACGAGCGGTTCGCACGGGCTTGCCGTGTTCGACGCGTTCTATCGCTCGGGCGCGTTGGTGTTTGGCGGCGGCCATGTCGTGCTGCCGCTGTTGCAGGCCGAAGTCGTTTCGCCCGGCTGGGTCAGCAACGAGGCGTTTCTCGCAGGTTATGGCCTAGCCCAGGCGGTTCCCGGCCCGCTCTTTACATTCGCCGCCTATCTCGGCGCGGTCATGAATGCGCCGCCGAATGGACTTGCGGGCGCGGCGATCGCGCTGGTCGCGCTGCTTTTGCCGGGCATGCTGCTCGTCTATGGCATGTTGCCGTTCTGGGACAATTTTCGTACCCGCCCCGCGGCGCAAGCGGCGATGCGCGGCACCAATGCCGCCGTGGTCGGCATTCTCGGCGCGGCCCTTTATAATCCTGTCTGGACCGCCGCTATCCTGAACCCGCGGGACTTTGCGCTGGCGCTGTTCGGCTTCCTGCTGCTGACCGTCTGGAAAATACCGTCCTGGGTGGTGGTCGCACTGCTTGCGGGTGCAGGCACGCTATCGGCGCTGATTTGAACGCGCCAGACGCGCATAGCCGCATCCCGCATGGCGGATTGAATGATCCCGTTGGCCCCACTATCGTGCGCCGCGTGATGAAGATATTTGACCGTATCGAGCGCCTTTTTCGGCCCGCCTCCCTCGCTTTCCTGCTCATCACGGCGCATCCCGCGGCGGCCGTGGCAAAATACCCGGACCGTCCCGTCCGCATCGTCGTGCCCTTTGCCGCTGGCGGCGTCGCCGACTCGACGTCGCGCATCGTGGCGGAAAAACTCTCGGAGAAACTCGGCCAGCGCTTCTATGTCGAGAACCAGCCCGGCGCCGGCGGCATCATCGCCGCGCGGCAGGCGCTGGGCGCGGCGGCCGACGGCTACACGCTGATCCTGCTGACCAACGGCACCGCGGTCAGCGTGTCGCTGTTCGAGAAGCTGCCGTTCGATCCGGTGAAGGATTTTGCGCCGATCTCGAGCCTTGGATTTTTCGACTTCGCCTTCGTCACCAGCGCATCGTCCGGCTTCAAGACGCTTGGCGATTTCGTCGCGGCGGCCAAGGCCAGGCCTGGCGCGCTCAATGTCGGCACCATCAATGTCGGCTCGACGCAGAATCTCTCCGCCGAACTGTTCAAGACCGCGGCCAATATCGACTTCCAGCTCGTCCCCTTTCGCGGCAACCACGAGGCCGAGGTGGCGCTGTTGCAGGGCAGTCTTTCGCTCGTGATCGACAGCTATTCGGTGCTCCAGGGTAACATCGTCGACGGCAAGCTCCGCGCACTGGCCTCCTCCGGCGCGTCACGTTCGGAAAGCACGCCCGATCTTCCGACCGTGCAGGAATCCGGCGTGAGCGGCTATGACGTCGTGTCGTGGAATGCGCTGTTCGCACGCGCCGGCACGCCGGCTGACGTGATCAAGACGCTCAACGACGCATTGCAGGAGGTGTTGGGCGACGCCGAGATCAAGAAGAAGATGCTTGCGCTCGGCATCGAGGCGAAGGCCGGCACACCGGAAGCGATCGAGGACCGGCTCAAGTCCGACATCGACAAGTGGCGCGCGGTGATCGAGAAGGCGCATATACCGAAGCAATGACCGCGCAGAGAATCATGAAAGGCACAAAAACATGACCGCGCCCGCAACCGAGCCCAGGCAATGGAACGTCGGTCTCATCGGCTATGGCGAGGTCGGCCGCATCCTCGCCGAGGATCTGCGCCAGCAGGACGTGAAGGTTGCCGCCTACGATATCAAGCTGCGCAGCGATCCATCCGCCCGGCCCTTGCGCGACCACGCAAGACAACACGGCGTGACGCTGACGGCTTCGCATGCCGATCTCGCCGCGCAGTCGGACTTCATCGTTTCGGCAGTGATCGCAAGCCAGGCCGTGACAGTTGCGAAACAATGTGCGGACGCCGTGAAGAAAGGCGCGTGGTTTCTCGACTTCAACTCGGCCTCACCCGGCGCCAAGCAGCGCGCCGCCGAAATGATCGACGCAGCAGGCGGCCGCTATGTCGAGGGCGCGGTGATGACGTCGGTGCCGCCCTACCGGATCAAGGTGCCGCTCTTGCTCGGCGGCGGCGGCGCGGCCGCGCTCGCACCACTCCTGAACGAACTCGGATTCGCCGCGAAGGTCGCAAGCGACGAGCTTGGTGTCGCCTCGGCCGTCAAGATGTGCCGCAGCGTGATGATCAAGGGGCTGGAGGCGATGGTGATCGAAAGTTTCACCACCGCGCGCGCCTATGGCGTTGAAGATGCCGTGCTGGCCTCGCTGAAGGAGACATTTCCCGGCATCGACTGGGAGAAGCAAGGCGCCTACTTCTTCCAGCGCGTGATCGAACATGGCAGGCGCCGCAGCGAAGAGGTTCGCGAGGTCGCCGAGACCGTGCGCGAGATCGGGCTGGAGCCCTGGTCGTCGCAAGGCACCGCCGAGCGGCAGGCCTGGGTCGCCGACCTCGCCGATGAAGGCGTGTTCGGCGAACGCGGCAGCAAAGGTTTCGCACGCAGCGCCGACTGGCGCACCGAGGCCGATCGGATTCTGGCGGAGATCAAGAGAAAGACGTCAGATACCTAACGTCGCCCCTGCGAAAACAGGAACCCATAACCACGGACATGCATTGCTACGAAAAACGAAGGGCACGCCTACCGCGGCGTCGTGCGTTTCGCGCGACGTCTGGTCGAGGCATTCCCGGAACGCGTGCTCTGGGGTACCGATTGGCCGCATCCCAACCTGAAGGACCATATGCCCGACGACGGCCTTCTAGTTGACTTCATTCCGCACATCGCGGTCACCCCAGCGTCACAATACCGGCTGCTGGTGGAGAACCCGATGGGGCTGTACTGGCCGGAAGAGATGCGCTAATCGGCCTCCTCAATGCACTGTTTCGAACCGGTACTCTTCACCCTCGTCGCCGAGCGACATGATGGTATAAAGCCGCTGCAACTCTTCCTCGAGATGCTCGTTTACGAGCATCAGCGCTTCAAGCGCCCCACGCATGTTGCCATCACATGATGCGATGATTTTTTCGATAGCAACTTCAGTCCGCTTGTACGCCATGGTAATCCCCTACTCAGCAACCCGCATACCCATATCCGGGTGCGATTGGGGCAAAATTCGGCGGCCTAAACGAAGATTTGGTGGCGCCCCCCAGTTATCCCCTGACCAAAATCGGGCAGCAAACGCCGGAGCTATGCGGCCATTGCAAGGGCGCGCGGACTGACGACATACTCCTTCAGGACATTGTCCCTGGCGTCGACCTCAACCAGTGATACGTCGTAGGTCCAGAGATCGGCGAGGTGCTGGAGTACCCGCCTCGCATCGATCTCGTTGAGCTGGGAACCTTTTACAACCGTATGGCGAATCATCAGCCGCCGATCGCCGGCGAGATCGACATCCATCACCTCGATATTGGGATCGATGAAGCCGACATCATATTGTCGCGCCAGCTCGCGGCGGATGCGGCGATAGCCGCGCGCATCGTGGATCGCGTCGACCTTGATGCCCTCGGTGAATTCCGGATCGTCGTGCAAATGAAACAGCCGCCAGCTGCGGATCAGCCTCGGAGACAGGAACTGGCTGATGAAGCTTTCGTCGCGGTAGTTGGCCCACACCGCGCGCAGCGTGCCCATTACGTCGCCTGAGCCCGCGATGTCCGGAAACCACTCGCGGTCCTCGTCGTCCGGATTGGTCACAATGCGCTCGATGTCCTGCATCATCGCAAAGCCGAGCGCATAAGGGTTGAAATCCGAAAAGCGCTGGTCGTCGAATTCGGGCTGGAACACCACATTGGTGTGGGATTGCAGGAACTCGAGGAAGTTGCCGTCGGTGATCCGGCCCTGTTGATGCAACCGGTTCATGATGCGGTAGTGCACGTAGGTCGCGGTGCCCTCGTTCATCACCTTGGTCTGGCTCTGCGGATAGAAATACTGCGCGATGTGACGCACGATCCGCAACAGCTCGCGCTGCCACGGCTGCAGGCGCGGCGCCGTCTTTTCCAGGAAATAAAGGATGTTCTCCTGCGGCAGGCCCAAAAGCTTGCGCCGCCGCTCGGAATTCAGGATCTCGGTGCTCTTGGCGGGTCCCGTCGGCACCGTGCGCCAGAGATCGTTGAACACGCTCTGCTCATGCTCGCGGCGTTCGCGCGCGCGCTTCTCCTCGGCGCGAAGATCAAGACCTTTCTTGCCGGGATAGCGGTCGATGCCATGCGACATCAGCGCGTGCGCGGCGTCGAGCGTGATCTCGACCGCAAGCCGTCCATAACGCTCCTCGCAGCTTGCGACATAGCGCTTGGCGAAATCGAGATAATCGAGAATGCCGTCGGCGTCGGTCCATTGCCGGAACAGGTAATTGTTCTTGAAGAAGTGGTTGTGGCCGAAGGCCGCGTGCGCGATCACCAGCGTCTGCATCGTCGCGGTGTTCTCCTCCATCAGATAGGAGATGCACGGCGAGGAGTTGATCACGATTTCATAGGCAAGACCCATCAGCCCCTTGCGATAGAAGGTCTCGTGATGGGCGAAGCGCTTGCCGAACGACCAGTGCTTGTAGAACAGCGGCATGCCGGACGACGAATACGCGTCCAGCATCTGCTCGGCGGTGATGATCTCGATCTGGTTCGGATAGGTGTCGAGGCCGAGTTCGCCATGCGCGATCTCCTCGCAGGCGTCGTGGATGCGCTGGAGCTGCCGGAAATCCCAATCGGCACCTTCGAACAGACGTTCGTGTGTCGTCATGAGGCGGCCTTCTCCTGGTTTTTCCGGCGCTGGAACAGATCGTGGAACACCGGAAAGATCTCGCTGCGGGTCGCGACCTTGCGCATCGAGAGCGGCGCTCCCTCAGTTCGCAGGCGCTGATATAGCGTCCACAGCGACGAGTCCGGCATCTCGAACGACGAGCCGTTTGCCTCGCCCACTTCAAGATAGGCGAAGAACTGGCTGATGGGGAGGATGTTCTCGGTCAACAACCGCCCGGTGAGCGCGCTGTCGGCAAGCGAGTTGTCGCCGTCGGACGCCTGCGCCGCGTAGATGTTCCAGTCGGAGGGGCGGAAGCGCGAGCGCACAATGTCGCTCATCGCCTGCAACGCGCTCGACACCATGGTGCCTCCCGACGCCGGCCCATGGAAGAAGGTCTCCTCGTCGACCTCCTCGGCGCGGTCGGTGTGGCGGATGAACACGATCTCGACATGCCGGTAGCGTCGGGTGAGAAACACGTAGAGCAGCATGTAGAACCGTTTCGCGAGGTCCTTCATGTGCTCGGTCATCGAGCCCGATACGTCCATCAGGCAGAACATCACCGCCTGCGCCACCGGCTTCGGCACGGTCTCGAAACGCCGGTAGCGGATGTCGAGCGGATCGATGAAGGGAATGCGCTTGGCCTTGGCCTTGAGCGCCTCGATCTCGGCGAACAACTCGGTGCGGCGAACGTCGTCCGTGCACGCGTCAAGCTCGGCCTCGAGCTCGGCGATGGTCTCGGGCTTCGGCCGGCGAAGCGCGACGCGGCGCGCCAGCGCAAGCCGCACGGTGCGGCTCACCGAAATATTGGCGGGCGATCCCGAAGTCGAGTAGCCGGCCCGCTGCAGGCCCTCGCTGTCGACTTCCGCCAGCTTGCGCTTCGCGAGATCCGGCAATTCGAGATCGTCGAGGAACAGGTCGACGAATTCGTCGCGCGACAGCACGAAGCGAAAATCGTCCTCGCTGTCGCCCTCGCCGGCTTGCGACCCGCGGCCGCCGCCGCCGTTCGGACGCGGAAGCACGTCACCCTCGACGAACTTCTTGTTGCCCGGAAGCACACGGTCACGCGTGCCGCCCTCGGTGCGGAAACGCGGCTCGTGCATCCCGTCGAGCGGGATCGAGACCTCGCCGCCTTCCAGGACATCCTTGATGTCCCGGCCCTCGGACGTCTTCTTCACGGCGCCCTGAACCAGCGCCTTGGCGCGGCGCAGGAACCTCTGGCGGTTTTCCAGGCTCTTGGAGCCTGGATTCAGTCGCCGATCGACAATGAACATTGCCACTGTTGCTATCGCCTCACTGTTGCGTTCGCCTCAGCCGGCTTGTTTCACCCGCATGTACCACTCGACGAGCCGGCGGACCTGGCGCTCGGTATAACCGCGCTCCACCATCCGCGCGACGAAATCGCCGTGCTTCTTCTCGGTCTCACCGTCCTTCTTCGATCCGAACGAGATCACCGGAAGCAGATCCTCGACCTGCGAGAATATACGCTTTTCGATGACTTCGCGGACTTTTTCGTAAGAGGTCCATGACGGATTCTTGCCGCCGTTCTGGGCGCGCGAGCGCAGCGAGAACTTGACCACCTCGTTGCGGAAATCCTTGGGATTGGCGATCCCGGCCGGCTTCTCGATCTTGGTCAGTTCCTGGTTCAACAGCTCGCGGTTGAGCATCTGTCCGGTGTCGGGGTCCTTGAAGTCCTGATCCTCGATCCAGGCGTCGGCATAATCGACGTAGCGGTCGAACAGGTTCTGGCCGTAGTCGGCATAGGATTCCAGATAGGCCTTCTGGATCTCGTTGCCGATGAACTCGGCATAGCGCGGCACGAGCTCGGCCTTGATGAATTCGAGATAGCGCTTCTCGATTTCTTCCGGCAGCTGCTCGCGGCGGATCGAATGCTCCAGCACATACATCAGGTGCACGGGATCGGCGCCGATTTCGGTGGTGTCATGGTTGAAGGTCGAGGCCAGGACCTTGAAGGCGAAACGGGTGGAGACGCCGTCCATGCCTTCGTCGACGCCGGCGGCATCGCGATATTCCTGCACGCTGCGCGCCTTCGGATCGCTCTCCTTCAGGCTCTCGCCGTCATAGACGCGCATTTTGGCGAACGTCGTCGAGTTCTCGTGCTTGCGCAGCCGCGACATCACCGAGAAGCGCGCCAGCGTCTCCAGCGTCGCCGGCGCGCAGGGCGCGGCCGCAAGCTCGGAGCCCTGGATGAGCTTCTCGTAAATCTTCTGCTCTTCGGCGACGCGCAGGCAGTACGGCACCTTGATGACGCAGATGCGGTCGATGAAGGCCTCGTTGTTCTTGTTCGACTTGAAGCTCTGCCACTCGGCTTCGTTGGAGTGCGCGAGGATCACGCCGGTGAACGGGATCGCGCCGATATTCTCGGTGCCGATATAGTTGCCTTCCTGGGTTGCGGTCAAAAGCGGATGCAGCATCTTGATCGGCGCCTTGAACATCTCGACGAATTCGAGAATGCCCTGGTTGGCGCGGTTCAGCCCGCCGGAGTAGCTGTACGCATCGGGATCATTCTGCGCATAGGTCTCGAGCTTCCGGATATCGACCTTGCCGACCAGCGAGGAGATGTCCTGGTTGTTCTCGTCGCCCGGCTCGGTCTTGGCGATGGCGATCTGGCGCAGGCGCGAGGGCTGGATCTTGGCGACGCGGAAGCGGGAGATGTCGCCGCCGAAAGCTTCCAGCCGCTTGTAGCACCACGGACTCATCAGGCCGTTGAGACGCCGGCGCGGGATGCCGTACTTCTCCTCGATCATCGGACCCAGGTTGTCGGGATCGAACAGGCCGAGCGGAGACTCGAACACCGGCGAGAGTTCATCGCCCGCCTTGAGCACGTAGATCGGGTGCACTTCCATCAGCGACTTCAAGCGCTCTGCGAGCGATGACTTGCCGCCGCCGACCGGACCGAGCAGATAGAGTATCTGCTTGCGCTCTTCGAGGCCTTGGGCGGCGTGACGGAAGAAACCAACGATGCGCTCGATCGTTTCTTCCATTCCGTGAAAGCCGGCGAAGGCCGGATAGACGCGCATGGTCCGGTTCAAAAAAATACGGCCAAGGCGTGGGTCCCTGGCCGTGTCTATCATCTGAGGCTCGCCGATCGCAGCTAGTAGTCGTTCTGCCGCATTTGCGTATCTCATCGGGTCGCCTCGACACGACTCCAGATATTCCGCCATCGACATGTCGCTTTCGCTCCGCGCCTCAAACGATCGGGCGAAAGCGTTGAATAGAGAATCGTTATACATTGATCCCGCTCCTCATCTGGTTGCTGCATCGCTCGATCAACGCGTCGTCCGTCATCTTCACGTCGTCGAACGCTGACTGTACCGGCCCCGCGAATCAGTCTCCGCACTAACCTCCATTGGACACGCGACCGACTCCAAGGGGCAATGCAATACTTGTGCTAGACGATCCGTCGTCGGTGAAAAAACATCTGAATCCTACGCCGTGTAACCGTATCGCAACATTCCGGATCACTACTGCCATGCTCTCATGGTAGAGATTAACGCATTATTAACGATAATCTGTCCGCCGCCGGATGAATTATTTTGCGCGGTCGAGCCGGCGATATCGGGGCATCGGCCTTCACAAGCGCGATATCGGCGCGACGCGTTGACGCGGCGAAAGGAACAAACTCGTTCATCTCCTCACAATTGTGACACCAGTCTTCGTCGAGTGCTGCCGCATGGACGTTGCGAGGGCCGGACCACCCTGCGAGAGGCCCGCCCTATTCGACTAACGGCGGAGATCAGCCGCGCCGGGGGCGATTTCCGCGCGCCAAAGGGCGAACAATCGCCTCCAAACCCCCGGATTCAGGCTTGCAAACCGGCCGTTCCCCGGGTTTTTTCGGGGTATAGTTTGATCGTTGGAATCGACCCCACGCCATTGTCCGGCGGGACATGAGCCCCTCTGATTTCTGTCAGCCGGAAAAGAAGGCGGGATACGGCAATTTTTGTGCAAGGAACGGTCATGATTTTCAGTGCAGACGTGACGTCGATTCTCAACCGCATCCTCGACACCGCCGCCGACAACCTGCGAGTCGCCAAGATCCTGATCCAGCTCGGGCTCGATCCCAACAACGTCACCTATGACGCGATCTTCAATCGCCTGCTCGAGATCTTTCTTGCCAACATCACGCTCGCCAACCTGCTCGGGCTGATCGGCGTGATCTTCTTTGTCGCGACCCTTTTGACCCAGACGATGGTGCCGCTGCGCGTGGCGAACATGATCGGCTGCGTCTTCTTTGCCGGATTCGGCGCGCTCGCCGGAAACATCACGACCTTCCTGTTGTATCTGCTGATGATCCCGATCAATGCCTGGCGGCTGCGCCAGATGCTGCAGCTCGTGAAGATGGCGCGCAGCGCCACCCAGGGCGACACCTCGATGGAATGGCTGAAGCCGTTCATGACCGAACGCAAGTACAAGAAGGGCGACGTGCTCTTCAAACGCGACGACGACGCCGACGAGATGTTTCTCACCGTGACCGGAAAATTCCTGGTCAATGAGATCAGCGTCGAGCTGCCGCCGGGGCGGCTGATGGGCGAGCTTGGTTTTCTCTCGCCCGACAACAAGCGCACGGCGACCGTCACCTGTCTCGAAGACGGCCACGTGCTGACAATCACTTACGAGAAGCTCTTGGAGATCTACTTCCAGAACCCGCAGTTCGGCTATTACTTCCTGGTGCTGACCAGCCAGCGGCTTTTGGAAAACATCGCGCGGCTCGAGGGCATCATCGCGCAGAACAAGCTTGCCCAGCCGGCGGCGAATTAGGCCCGTGTACTCATAACGCCTCGCGGCAAATGGATCCTTCAGGTTTGGTACGGCGAACGAAGAGAGGCCAGTATGATCAAATCGAGAAATGCTGACGTCGAGGCCGTGGCGGTAAGCGCCGTCGAGGGCAAGCCGATGTATGGCGGCAATATGCTCGTCAAGCCGCTTATCAAGGGTGACGAGATGACATTCCTCGAGATCCACTATGCGGCCGGAGTTGGTGCCCCGCTTCACACCCACACGCACGAATTGATTGCCTACGTTGTGAAGGGTAAAGTGAAATCGACCGTCGGCTCGGAGGAATTCATCATGGGACCCGGCGATGTCTGCCGGCACCCCAAAGGTGTCCTCCACGGGTTGGAGGCCATCGAAGACTTGGTTGTGGTCGAGGTCAAGTCGCCGGCGCCCGAGATCGGAGCCTTCTTTGCGATCCGAAAATGAACACCGGCCGCGCCGACAAAGCGGAACATGGCTGTTATGTCGGCTGATGTCCGCTTCTCTAATCGGCCGGTTGGGGTCAAGCACTTTCAGACTATCCACTACTACAGTGTCGATGTCTCTCACGGGCTCGCGCTTCTCTTCGGAATCGGCACCAGGGCCCTTCCATCATGGGATCCGAGGACGAGGCGGAACAATCTTTTGGACGACCTTGCCGTCAGTGTGACGGCAGGTCCAAGCAGACATACGAACTCATCTCATCCATCGTCCAGTGAGGGACATCCTTCCACTGCTAGGTGGAACTCGAGTTTTCTCCTATCCGGATCTGATCGTTGACGATGTCATGCTGCCGCCGCGGCTTGTTCCCTGGTCCAGCGGAACTCAGTGCCATCCACCCACATACGGTGCATGACCACGGCCAACCGGCGCGCCAGGGCTACGATCGCCTTTTTCATCCCGCAGCGTCTGGCGATCTGCATCGCCCAGGCCTTGAGCCATGACCATTTCTTGGAACGCAACATACTTTGGGCTGCTTCGTAGAGCATCGTCCGCATCATCTCATCGCCACAGCGCGATATTTTGCCGCTCCAATCGACCTCGCCCGATTGATACTTGGCGCTCGTCAACCCAAACACCGCCCCGACTGACTTGGATTTGCGGAAGCGAGCCGGAACGTCGACAGTGGCGCGATAGGTCAGCGACACCACGGGGCCGACACCCGGGGTCGTCATCAAACGCCGGCATACCTCGTCATCCCGGACGATGGCCAGCAGGCGGCGATGCAGGATGCAGAACTGCTCGCGAAGCGTCCGTCGAACAATGAGCAGCGGTTCGATCAGAGCGGCCAGGTCGGGTAAGTTCTCGACCAGCTCCCTGATGCGGGCCTCGAACCTAACTGTCCCAACAATACCGACCTTCAGACCGAAGTTGCGTAAAGTGCCGCGCAAGTCGTTATCGATGGCAATCGCCTTGGACTGCAGCAGCTTGCGATGGGTCAGCAGCATCCGCAGTTTCTGACTGCGTAGCGTCTTCACATGCACCGGACGGTAAAGCCCCACCCGCATCATCTGGGCGATGCCGCGGGCATCATTGCGATCTGTCTTGTTAATCTGCGCCTTCAACACCGCTCGCATGTGCCGAGTTTCGACACAGATCACTGGCAAGTCTACTTCAGCGAGCGCGCTGTAAAGCCATTGTGACAATGGCCCAGCTTCCAACCCAATTCGCTTGAACTGGTAGGCGAGGTTCTTCAGCACCGCCAGCAACGCCTCAGGCTCGCTCGTCACCTTCATTTCCCGAACGATCTTGCCTGTGTCATCCACAATGCAGATGCTCGTCTCCTTGACCGATACGTCCAATCCAGCAAAATGGTCCATGCTGCGCTTCTCCTTCTGATGCTTGAGGCCGTTGCCACGGACCTCGTTTCACCATCAGCCTGAAGCGCAGCACCCAAAATCTTCAGCTATCCACAAGCTGGGCCGGCCGATTACCCCATCTTTCGGGAGCGCAAAGCGGTTACGGTATGCTTCCGCGAGCTTACCGGGTTCATGAGGAAGACAGCATGAAGGGATGGCGTGCACGCATCGGATTTCTGGTGCCGCCCGGAAATCCGACCCTTGAGCCGGAAATGATGCAGCTCGCGCCCGACGGCGTGTCGCTTCATTTCACGCGGATGCATGCGGAAGGCCCGGCCGGCACGCACACCGGCCAGGAAGAACGCAACCTGAGCCAGGTTGCGAGCGTGCCTGAGTGCGTCAAGCTGCTCGCAATGGTCTCGCCGCGCGTGATCGCGATGGCGCATACGGCAACGAGCTACACGCTCGGGCAGGCCCGCGAGGCCGAACTCGTCGCGCAAATGGAAAGTTTAAGCGGCGCGCGCTTCATCACCGCCTTCGGCAGCGTGCTGGAAGCCTTTTCGCATCTTGGCGCGCGGCGCGTGGCCTATGCGACGCCCTATTCCGCCGAGATGACCGCGCGAGGCAGGCAGCACATCGAAAAGTGCGGGCTTGAGGTCGTCAGTTCCGGCCATCTCGCCAATGTGCGCAACATCTACGAAGAGAGCAGCGAGCGCGCCTATGCGATCGCGCGGCAGGTCGATCATCCCGATGCCGACGTGATCTTTCTCTCCGGCGTCGGCATGCCGACGCTCGATGCGCTGAAGCCGCTGGAGGACGATACCGGCAAGCCCGTGATCTCGGCCGCCTCTGCCATGATGTGGCATGCGCTGCGCACGGCCGGCGTGAATTGCAGCATCAGCGGTTACGGCCGGCTGCTCGAAGGCAGTTAGCGTTCCTCCAGACGTTCTTGCGACCTTTCCTCCGTGCCTGAATCGGAGTACGTTTGGCTCTGTCAGGACCGATTTTTCGATGTTGAACACGCAAGCAAGGCGCATCCGGATCTGGGTGGCAACGCTCGTTGCCGCGGCTTACACGTTTGGCATTCTCGGTCCCGGGCTTGCGTTTTCGGTGGAACGCGACGTTTCCATCGTGCACTCGCTGAGCGAAGTTCACGGCGGGTCGATCATCCTGCACATCCATCACGACGATACCGACCATGAAGCGCCGGGCAAGCAGAGCCATCATGTCGGCCATCATTGCTGCGGGATCTTCACGCTGGCGGCGCTCACCGGTTCCGACACCGTATTCTCGATCTTCGAAGCCCCCCTCGCATTGGTGAGGACGGAGCCTGCGGATATGCACTCGTTGCGCCGCCCTGGCCGCCTGGACCGGCCGCCGCGAGACCATGCTGTGATCTGACGTTCGCGCGGGTCACCCCTCCGGGCTGACTGCACGGTTTTGATCCCAACAGACCGGTTTCATCTTGCTCATCGATCGACGAACGACCTCCGGATGGCGGAGGGCGATTGTAGCCGCGCTTCAAGGCTCAGTCGTCGTGCTCGCCTTGACAACCAACGCCCAGGCTCATGGAATCGCCGGCAATCGCTTGTTCGCCGGCACGCTCTCCTTTGACGACCCGGCGGTCGCCGACGAAGCGATCCTGCCGGTGTACAGCTTTCTCGATTATCCGACACAAGGCAGCAATGTTTCGGAAAACCGCATCAACGCTGCCTTCACCCGGCTGCTGACGCCGACGCTCGCATTCGTAATCGACAGCAGTTGGCTTCACCAGAATTGGCCGATCGGCCATACATCGGGAGCGGACAAGACCAATGTCGGCCTGAAGTACGAAGTTTACCGCGATAACCAACATGAAGCGCTGGTATCAGTGGGGCTCGCATGGGGCATCGGTCATACCGGAAGTGCTGCGGTGGGCACTGACGCGCCCAACACGATCCAACCCGGCGTGTTCTTCGGCAAGGGCTTTGGCAATCTGCCGGATTCACTTTCGTGGCTGCGTCCGTTCGCGGTGACCGGCGCCGTTGTCGACGAGACTCCGGTGGGCTCGTCGCGCGCCACGGCGCTCGCACCGAACCTCGCTACCGGGCGATTTGATTCCGTTGCCTTTCCAGGCGTCGAAACGCTGCACTGGGGCTTTTCGGTTCAATTCAGCACGCTTTATTTGACGAGCCGATTCGACGGTGGTCCGCCGGCGCGCGAGCCGGCCAATCAATGGGTGCCGTTGGTCGAATTCAAGTTCGACAGCCCGAGCGGCCAGAAGACGGTCGCGACCGCCAATCCCGGTGTCGCCTATGTCGACAGAAGCTGGCAGCTCGCGGCCGAGATCATCCTGCCGATGAACCACCCGGGCGGAAACGGCCCGGGCTTCCGCGCGCAGCTGCTGCTGTTTCTCGACGACTTGATGCCGTCGGTGTTCGGAAAGCCGCTGTTGACCGACAAGGCTCCACGAGGTCGAGAGATCAGTTGGTGAGGGCAACCATGATTGTGGAGGTATTCAAATGACCGCTGCGCGATGTCTCTACACGCTCTTTGCGCTGCTGCTGACATCCACCGAGCTGTATGCCAAAGGCGGCACCTATCGCATGGAAGACCGCTACAACCCGCAGCACATCGACAACCTGCCGCCGGAAATTCGCAGCTCCATCCTGCACAAGTGCAGCGAGCCGAAAGCGCTGCATCCGTTCGCGAGCTTTTCGGACGACGCGAAGCGGATCGAGCTGCATTTCGAGCATTTCGTCTGTGACGGCGACGGCAGCTATTGCACCCCGGCGGGGTGCCTGCACCAGGTCTGGATTCGGGTGAACGGTCACTACCACCTGAAGCAAAGTTTCTATGTGCCCGCCGGCGACCGGATCGGACCATGGTAAATTGGCGCTGCGCCAGCGGCGAAAGCAAAACCTTGATCTTGATCAAGGCCAGATACCGCCAATTGCATAGCAATCATCCGCGCAATTGCGCCGCGTGTCACGACGCGCGTCTCCGCAAACGGAACGATCTTCCTGGCTTTCGTATTCCTCATCCGAATCCGCGCGGAGCCGTTTTTGATCCAGATCAAGGTCCCGGGAGATTGTCGTCTGACAATTCAACAATGGAATGGAAGCCGATAACCTCCGCGCCTTTTGACCGCGACCTCGAAGTCGCGGTCATCGACTATGACGGCACCCATGCTGTCGTGTTTGCATGCCGCCGGGTGCTGCACGGCTGGATCAAGGCTGCGACCAGGCAGCCAATCGAGGTGCGGCCGACGCACTGGCGCGAGTGGCAGGAATCAACGTAGCGGCGGAGCGTTCTTCCACAGCTTCCGGGATTTCTAAAGCCCTCTGTCCTGTACCTTCTTGCGCATCCGGCTGCAGAAGCTTTCGACCTCGATGACGATAGCCTCGAAAGTCTGGACCCTGCCGTCGGCGCGTATCCGGTCCGCGGAGCTGTCGAAACTATCCCGCAGGCGTCGGAGTCGGATCAGGCGATGCCGGCATGCCGCGGCCCGGCTTTCGGCAAACTGAAGCTGCTCCAGATCGTGGCTCAGCTTGTTTGCTTCCTCGATCAGGAGCTTGGTGACCGTGGACCTTTTTGCGGGCGAGATGTCATCCTGGCCCAGAAGTTCAAGGTAATGGTCGATGTTGGCATGCGCGATGTAGTTGTCCATCTATGATAACCCTCCTCGCACCTTGCCGAACCGGAATAGGCTTCGATGCGTTCGAGGACGGATTGGTGATCGAAATCAGGGCTTCGCAAATCGCGCCGAATGAAGAAGTCAGCGATAATCAAAAAACTACAGGCAGGAGCCTATCAGGCAAATGACCGGATCGCCAGAAACTTGACCATGATCAAATTTGCGTGGAATTGTCCTAGGCCGCGCCGGAGAATGGCAATTAAGGCATGACGCAACGGGATCCGGTCAAAGCCGGTGAAGGTCAGCTCCCTTGTCGTACGTTTGATTGCCGGTTGTCTGCCGCTAGCCGTCGCCGTTGCGCGTATCGGCGAGCTTCTGGAACGCCTCCCGGTCGACGATCCCGATATGGCGAAGGTCGCGGACGGCAATCACATTCCTTGACGTCAGCGTTCGAAATGCCCGGCTGAGCGCGGCACCTGTCAGCCCCAGGTAGGCGGCGATGCTTGAACGCCCCATCGGCAGATGGATTTCGGAAGCCGGCTCCTCTCTTGCGATCTGCAGACGTTCGAGCAGTTCGAGAAACATCGCAAGCCTGGTCGCGGCGCGCTTGCGGGCGAGCAGCAGCGCGTGGCGCTGGGCTTCGCGAAGGCCCTCGCAGAGCTTGATGATGAGGTCGACGTCGAGATCGGCGTGCTGATCGAGGATGCGGCGCAGCGCCGCCAAGGGAATCCTGTAGGCGACGACCGCGGTCGCTGCCCGTGCCGAGCTGGAGTAGCCGCCTTCCTCCGAGAGGCCGAACAGGTCTCCCTGGTAGAGGAACGAACTGACGTGCTCGCCCTCGGCGAGCGCGCGATAGGTCATCACGACGCCGCTGATGATATTGAATGCCGCCTCGGCGGCAGTGCCTTCGTCATAGATCGCCTCTCCCTTGCGAAAGCGCACGATCGAGGAAATTTTGGCGAGCAAGGCACGCTCGTCGTCGCTCAAGAGCTGATGGCGAGCGGGCCGATTACCGCGCACCCAGGGGTCGACGGCATAGATCGCTGGTCCGGCGGCAGGTCTCGCAGTCATCTGGTCATGATCCACTTGTCACAATTGGACCACTGACTGGATATCCTGTTCACGCGCACAAAACTTGATCACGATCAAATTCCGGCCAGTTTCAGCAAGTGGCGCGGCGGCTCGGGCGACCGTCAAAAGGCTGCTCGTGGAAGAGAAGGCCAAGCTTGCACAGATTCCGGCAGATGGGACCGCGAAGTGAGGAGCAGAAAAAGCCCCCGAGACCGTCGCAACATCAAGGGCTATCGCTGTGCTCGGCGGCTCGCCTTCAGCCCACCTGATCCGTGACGTCCTCGACGTGATGGAGCAAAAACATCAGCCGCCCCTGGGCATCGTGGATCGGCGTGTTGATCGGCTGCCAGTGGCGTTCGATAAAAACGCCAGTCGGATCGCGGATGTCGTAGCGCTGGACCGCCATCGCATGCGGCCGGCCGGTTTGCGCCACCGTCTTCAAGGAGGCGTAGAGATTGTTCACGCCGTCCGCGAGCGCCCGATCCGGATTGTCCGGGAAGACGTCGAACAGTGATTTTCCCACGATCCTGCGCTCGGTCATGGTTGCCGTCAAATAGGCGGTGTTGACGTCAGCGATCCGAAGCCCTGGACCGGGATCAAGCAGCAGGTAGGGATGCGGCGAATGATCGAACTGCGGCAGCAATTCCTCCCGCATCGCCGCGGCATCGACTTCCTGCCGCCGCTGTCGCGCGATCGGCGTGACGTCGGTGCCGATTTCTTCCGCATCCAGCATCGCCAGCTCACGATTGTAGGTCGCAAGCAGCCGTTCAAGCGCCGTCTTCTGCGCGGGATCGCTCGCATGCAGCAGCAGCTTGCGGAAATTCGCGATGTTCTGCTCGCAGATAAATCTCTTCATGTTTCCGACAGCATCCACCGGAGCGCCATACCGCGATCCCCCTCTGGACGCGTGTTTCAAATCTGGGGTGCCTTGGGACGAAAGTCAAAGTGGAGCCTCTGTTCTGCAGGAGCGCGCCATCCCGGGCGGCGGAATGGCCGGCGTCGGAGCGCGAAAACTTGATCGCGATCAAATTCTGGGCCGCGCGATACGCGGTAACTTCCAGGCGAAGTTGCCGGCTGGCTCCTCCCGCGGCTTTGAGCTTCGCGTGGTCACAACACCCTGGTAAACCGGTGAACCGGCCGCTCGACGATACCGAGCATCTGCGCGCGGACCCTGTTCCAGAGCCTCGCAGCGACCGAGCCGAGCACAAATCCAATGGTGCTGGAGATGGCCACAAGCGTGAACGCACGCGCCGGTTCAAAGGGCTCGACCAGATCGATCGGCTTGATGAAATACATCCAGAAAAAGAAATCCAGGATCGACTGCCCCCACCCCGCGGCGACGGACAGCGACCACAACAGGTGCAGGCCGCCCATCATGGCACCCGTCACGAGACCCATCATCGTGGTGCTCAGCTTTTCCAATCTGTCGCCCTTCCAATTCGAGATCAGCCGGATCAATCAATCATGAAACGGCCAATTCGAACGCGGCTTGATATGAGTCAAAAGGGGGGCGCAACCGATCCGTTGCCGCGCGTGAAACCGCCGGCCGGCGGCTTCACTTGAACGCCTTGACCACCGCGTCGAAATCGACTTGCAGCGATTTGTCATAATGCAGGATCGGCGGAATCTTGCGATCGATCCCGAGCAGCTGGTAGACCGCCATCTGGGCGACGCGAACCGAATATTCGACCGTGAACACGACGTCCTCGGGGATTTCGACGAACTGGCTGACGAAGGCGAGATTCTTCGACGATTTCGGCACCGGCAACGGCCGATCGCTCGCCGCACGCGGCATGAACATGCTTGTGATGTAGGGCATGCGGCATGGAATGCAGATGGCGCTGGCGAACACCGTGCGGTCGAAGTTGAGGTGACCGCAAATCTCGTGAAGAATATCGGCGCCGCTACATTCCGACATCGGCCTGGCGACGAAGTCGCCAACCCGGTCCGGGTGCAGCGCGTATCCCCAGAACACCCTGACGTCCGCCGGCTGGTTGACGAAATGCGGCTGGTGCGGCAGCACCACCGACATCAGCCAGCGGGAATCCTTGAAGGTGACGAGACCGCCGGTGCCGGCCTTGTTGCCGGTGAATGCCTCCATCCTGTCGAAGAAGATGCTGTCCTTCAGCGTCACGGTAAAGGACTCCCACCAGGATTCGGCAATGCTGCCGTTGAAGGCCGCGGGATTGCCAAACTCCGGATGGCCCCTGGCGAGTTTTTCCCATAGCGCCCAGCCGCCGCTCTCCTGTTTCGTCAGCGGCTCCGGAGGGCGCGTCATCGAGCCGAAGCTCGATGCATCGGTCATGGACGCGTTCTGGAAAAAGACCAGGTCGTCGGCGCCGACCGCAATGGTCTCGGTCTCGCGCGTGCCGGCATTCTTGACCTTGATCGCGCGGACCACGACCTTGCCGGCCTCGGACGCGAGATCGAAGTCGGTCACAAGAGCGCCTCTTCGGAAATTGACGCCCTTGTCCGTAAGCCAGGCCTGAAGCGGCCGGACCAGCGAGTCGAATTGGTTGAAGACCGTACGTTTCACGCCAGCCAGCGTTTCAATGCGCGAGAATTCCTTGATGAATCTGTGCAGGTAGCGGCGAAACTCGACCGCGCTGTGCCAGGGCTGGAAGGCAAAGGTCGTGGCCCACATGAGCCAGAAGGTAGTCGTGAAGAAGTCCTCCGAGAGCCAGTCGGTGATCCGGTCCGTGCCCAGATCCTTTTCGCTCGCCAACGTCAGGCGGAGCAGCTCCATCCGGTTCGACATCGAGAAGCCCATCGAGCTGACGTCGACGACGGCGCGATTCTTGTCCACGAGGCGCGCCCGCGAATGCGACCGGAACTCCTGGTTGAAGGCAACGGTCTCCTCGAACACGGTCTGGTTCGGGTTGACCAGCGACGGAATCGATTTGAACAAGTCCCACGTGCATTCGAAATTGTCCGTCGTCAGCATGCGTCCGCCGCGAAATGTATATCCATCGCGGGGATCGCCGCCGGCATCGAGGCTTCCGCCGAGCACTGGCAAGGCTTCGTAGATCGTGATGTTGCCGCCTGTCATGCCGCCATCACGAATCATGAAAGCAGCCGCAGCGAGAGAGCCGATGCCGCCGCCCACAAGGTGAGCCCTGCTGTCGCTTCCGATGGTCACCGCATTTTCCCGCGATCGAACTTTGTCCCGGCGACCGCAGATGGCACATCGCCAAGGCCGGATCGCGTTGATTTAAATCAACGAGGACAAGACTATTGCGCGTTGAACTGCAACCATGAGCTTGCCACCAGCAGAGCGGACAGACCTGATTTCCCGCAACGAGGCCGGCACTCTTCCGGGACTCTTCGCCGAACGTGTCGAGCGCAGCGCTGACGTGGTCGCCTACTGCGAGCATCGCGGCGGCTCCTGGAAAGAGCAGACCTGGCGAGAAATGGCGGAGCGCGTCGCTTGCCTGCGAGGCGCATTGGCAAAGAGCGGCTTGAGGCAGGGTGATCGCGCCGCGGTCCTGCTGCCGAACGGCACGGACTGGGTGGCGTTTGATCTTGCGGCAACGGCCAACGGCCTGATCACGGTGCCGCTCTATACCAATGACAGCCCTGACAACACGGCTTTCGTCCTTGCGGACTCGGGCGCCCGGCTCTGCCTCGTCGACAGCGCCGCGCGGTGGAGCGCGATCGCGCCGCTCGTCGATGCCAACGGCACCCTTGAGCACGTCTGGGTGAGAGAGGGGCTCGAGCGAGTGACCGTCTTGCCGCGGGGCCGGTCGCGGCTTTCGACGCTTGGCGGCGCTCTCGCGCAATGCGAACCGGACTTTGGTCCGTTGCGCTGTGCGCCGGACGATGTTGCGACGATCATATACACGTCAGGCACGACGGGCCGGCCGAAAGGCGCGATGCTCACGCACTCCGCCCTCCTGTGGAACGCGGGAGCCAACAGCAAGCTCATTCCGCCGCTCGCAAGCGACGTCTATTTTTCGGTTCTGCCACTCGCCCACGCCTACGAGCGCACGTTGGGTTACTACCTGCCGATGATGGCAGGCTCGCGCGTGGTCTACGCCCGCTCGGTCGAGCAGTTGCGCGAGGATCTCAAGACCATCCGCCCGACCGTACTCGTCGCCGTGCCGAGGCTCTATGAGCGAATCTGCGAGGCCGTGCACCGCGAGGTGGACGCGCTTCCATTCATGAAGAGAATCGTTGCGCTGGCCGCGCGCCTCGGCTGGGAGCTGAATGAATTCCGCCATGGCCGCGGTGCGGCTCCTCCCCTCCTTGCAAGGACGATGCTCTGGCCGTTGCTCGAACGGTTCGTGGCGCGGCAGGTGCTCGCCGTCTTCGGCGGACGCTTGCGCGTGGCGATGAGCGGCGGGGCCGCGCTTTCCAATGGCGCCGCCGAGTTTCTTGTCGGGCTTGGCTTGCCTGTTGTCGAAGGCTACGGGCTGACGGAGGCCGGGCCCGTTGTCACGTCGAGAGCGATCGAGGGCAGCCTGCCCGGCTCGGCCGGCCGGCCGCTTGATGGGGTGGAGGTCAGGTTCGGCCCGCAATCCGAACTCATCGTGCGCTCACCGTCGCTCATGAAGGGCTACTGGCAAAATCAGCAGGCGACAGCGGAGGCTCTGTCACAAGATGGCTGGCTTAGAACCGGCGACATCGCGGAGATGCGAGATGGCAGCATCTTCATCACCGGCCGGCTCAAGGAGATCATCGTTCTCTCGACAGGAGAACATGTCCCGCCGAGCGCCGTCGAGGCGGCGATCCAGAACGATGCGATGTTCGAGCAGGTGTGTGTCATCGGCGACCAGCGGCCCTGCGTTGTCGCCATCCTGGTGCTCGGCCGCGAAGGCTGGTCGCATCTCGCGCGTGAGCTTGCGATCGATCCGGCTGACCTCGAGGGGCCCGTCGCGACGGAAGCGATCCTCTCTCGCATCCTGGCCCAGACGCGCGGCCTGTCACCGGTCTGGCAAGTGCGCGCCATCCTTGCCACCACCGTTCCCTGGACGATCGAGGACGGAAGCCTGACGCCTACGTTGAAGGTCAAGCGGCGCGTAATCGAAGCGCGATACAAGCAACAGATCGATTTGCTCTACAGCCGCATCGCGCAGCAAAGGCAACCCGTGGCATCGCGCCGCCGGGCGTGAGAGTCGTGGATCTTTTTTGAACGACGCTCGCTCAGCTCGCGAGACTGCCGCGCTCGCAGCCGTCCGCCTGGGCCGGCTCGGCGGAGCGGCTCCATGACCTTGCAATGAAGCCGCGAATGCTCGCGAGGATCTTGCCGTCGTCGAGATCGCCATGCCCCCCGTGCGGAAAACGGACGAAACATTTGGGCGCCTTGATGAGGCCAAAGAGACGCTGCCCGAACGAGATCGGGACAACGTCGTCACTGTCGCCGTGGAAGACCAGCACCGGCGCGGTCACCTTGTCGATCAGCCAATCGGAATGGAATTGATCCCAGAGCAACAACCGCACCGGAAGCAGCGGGTAATTCATCGCTGCGATATCGGCGATGGACGTATAGGGCGATTCAAGCACCAGCGCCTTGATCTTGCGTTCGGCCGCGAGCCAGACGGCGACACCGGTGCCAAGCGAGTGTCCCCACAAGACGATGCGGTCCGGCGTGATCTGATGAGCGGCGGCAAACGCGTATGCCGCCTCGGCATCGAGATGCATGCCATCTTCCGACGGACTTCCGGTCGAGCCTTCATAGCCGCGGTACGAAACCGCGAGCAGCCCGCTGCCGTCGGCGACGAGACTGCGGTCCCGGCTGACGCGCCAGTTCAATGTGTCGCCGTTGCCGTGGAAGTAGATGAAAAGCGGCTTGTCGGGCCTGGGCGCCACATACCAGGCGACCAGACGCTCGCCGTCGGAGGTGTGCAGCGCGACCTCCTGCGCCTCGGGAAAGCCCGCAGCCGCCGCGGTAACGTGGCCGGCGAGCTTCGGGAACACCAGCGTCCGCTGCATCGCGTACATTCCTGTGCACACGCCAACGTAGCCGACCACCACGGCGAGGCCGGCCAATTTCGTCGATTTCCAGATGAACCTCAAAGCCGCGCGCATGCAATCCCCTCCCACTTGGGAGAATAGATGGTTGCGGGCGGCACGCACACAAGGCGACGCAAACGCCAGATTGCGATGCTTTCCGGCGGAAAATTGACCTTAGTCAAAACTCGCCCGCGCGCTTTGCCCGATCAAGGCCACGCTGCCAAAGGCCACTCGCCGGCAGACGAATGGGAGCGGGATGGACATGCCCGAGATCAAGGTCAATCCAGTCGAGGTGCCGCGCGACTTCCGGCTCGACCTCTATCGCGGCTTTGCGCTCTGGCTGATATTCCTGGCCCACCTTCCCGGCACCATCTTCAACAAGATCACGCCGTGGAATTACGGCTTCAGCGATCCGGCCGAGGTTTTCATCTTCGTCTCCGGCTACGCCAACGCCTATGTCTATGGACGCGTGATGGCGCAACGCGGGTTTCTGGTCGGGGCTGCGCAGATCGTGCGGCGCGCGTTCGAGGCCTATGTCGCCCAGATCTTCCTGTTCGTCATCCTGATCGGCGAAGTGTTCTGGCTGGCGCAAGGTTCGCCCGCGCTCGAGCACGTCGCGAACATTCGCGTGGTGCATGAACGGCCCGAGGAAAGCATCCTCGCGCTCATCCAGCTGAAGTTCATGCCGGTGAATATGAACGTGCTGCCGCTCTATGTCGTGGTGCTTGCGGTCTCGCCCGTTGTCGTCTGGCTGCTGCGAAAAATGCCGGCGCTCGCTCTCGCGCTGGCCGCGAGCCTCTATGCGGCGGCGAACCGGTTCGGGTTCAACTTGCCGTCGTTTCCGCAAGGATACTGGTACTTCAATCCGCTGGCGTGGCAGTTCCTGTTCGTGCTGGGCGCCTGGTGCGGCCTCGGCGCGGCCGACTGGGTGTGGCAGCTGGCGCGGTCGCGGCTGGTACTGATCTGCGCAGCCGTCTATGCGGTGTCGGTCTTCGTCCTGTTTCTCCCCTGGAAGGGCCTGAACCTTGATGCGCTGCTTCCGCCATGGAGCCTTTACGCATTCGGCAAGACCAATCTCGGCGTGCTGCGATTGCTGCACTTTCTGGCGCTCGCGATCGTCGCCGATCGTTTGATTCCGCGGGACTGGCCACCGCTGAACTGGCGGATCATGCAGCCGCTGATACTTTGCGGCCAGCATTCGCTGGAAGTCTTCTGCCTCGGGGTGACGCTCGCTTTCGCAGGACAAGTCGCCGCGGTCGAAGCGCCCGGCAACGCCATCATTCGCTTCCTGGTGTCGGCGACGGGCATCGCCGTGATGGTCGCCGTCAGTGCGCTCTTGAGCTGGTACAACTCGACGCGCGTATCGTTCCGGATCGTGGCGGAATCGGCTGAAGCAAAGGCGGAAGCGAACCTTGCATCGCCGGCGCGGCCATCAGAGGCGCGATGACACCTGACGCGGGTGTTGCTTTAGCTGGCCGCTTCGCCGTTTGCTCAAGTCTCCGAAATATCCTGCCCGATCCGCCAGAGCACGCCGGTCGGATCGACAAGAATGAAATCGCGCAAGCCCCAGGGGCGGTCTTCCGGCGGCTCGGTCTTGACGTTGTATTTGGACGCAATTCCCTGCGCCTCGACATGACGCCACCAGGCGTCGACGTCGGTGACAATGATATGCATCATGAAGTTGTCGGCATGTTCCTTGACATAGTAATTCTGAAGCAGGAACGCGCAATTGCCGTGATGCAGATAGGCGAGGCCCTCGCTCGACCACGCGACCGTAAAGCCAAGGTCCTGATAAAACTGTTTTGAGAGCGCAAAGTCGCGCGCCGGCACGAACGCCTTGATCTCCTCCGCCTTGAGTTCGTTCACGATCGACATCTCCTTGATGGGTGGGTAGCGAATGTCAAATCCACTCCAACAGTGTGACAGGAATTGGCCGTATCGGCGGGGCTCATCGCCTTTTACCACGAGCAGATATTTGGTGGCGGCTTAACAAAATTGAATGATCTTCGCCGCCATTCATGCTTCTCACGATCTCACGACGAATCGCGCCTAATGGGCCGATTTAACGAATTTGGTTAATGGTCCCTTTACGTTTTGGGAATTGGCTCCTTTTGATTTTCGGGCGCCCGGAAAGCGCCTGCCGTGTCGAAGAACGCAGCGGGCATCATGCAGCACTCCGCCAATATTGCGCCTCCGATCTGCCCGAAGTGCGGGGTGGAGATGTTGAACGTTGGAAAGCTGCCCCAGATCGGATTGAAGTCCCTGCTCCACGTCTACAAGTGCGATCCCTGCCGCGAGGTTCAGCTCGTCAGGGACATGGATGGCCGCGCGCCGATGTAGGCGGCGGCGTCTTGCAGCGAAACCATCACGCGGGTTGTCGCTCCTGCGCTCGCCATGCGGCCAGCTCCGCCAGTTCTGCCTCCGGCCGCCTCGCCACCGTTTCAAGCCGCCCGGGATAGATCTTGCCGTCGCCGCCATCGATCGTCAGCCATTCAGCTTCAGGAACGACTTTTCCGTTCAATGCGGCGCGGCCCGCGGCGACGTCGACAACGAGGCTGCTGCATCCGACGACGCAAGGCTTGCCCATCTGGCGCGCAACGAGCGCGGCGTGCGAGGTACGCGCCCCGGCACTGGTGACGATTCCCGCGGCCAACGCAAAGCCGTCGACATCGGCGGTACTGGTATCAGGACGCAGCAAGATGACGGGGTCGCCCGAGGCCGAAAGCCGCCGGGCGCTCTCCGTCGAGAAAGCCGCCCGTCCGCTCGCGATGCCGCCCGATGCGGCAATACCGGTCGCGAGCGGCGCCTCTGCCGAGGCCAGGGAAACCTCGACCATCGCCGCGGCATCGATACCGTCAAGCCGATCCAACGCCTGGCGAGGCGTGATCAGCCCCTCATGCACGAGATCGATCGCGATCCGCAGCGCCGCACGCGGCGTCCGCTTGGCCGAACGCGTCTGCAACACCCACAGCTTGCCGTCTTCGACCGTGAACTCGACATCCTGGACGTCGCCGAACTCTCGTTCGAGCCTGCGCATGACATCGCCAAGTTCAGCCGCAAGCTGCGGCAGCGTTCGCTCAAGGTCGTGCTCGGTGCCCGGCGTCCGCCGCCCCGAGACGATGTCCTCGCCTTGCGCATCGAGCATGAAATCGATGACCGGCTGTTCCGATCCGGTCGAGGGGTCGCGCGAAAAAGCGACGCCCGCGCCCGACGACGGCCCGCCGTTGCCGAACACCATCGCCTGGACGGTCACGGCGGTGCCCAGGAGATCATCGAGCTTCTGAAGATGACGATAGGACTGCGCGCGATCGCTCATCCACGAGCGATAAACCGCACTCACGGCATTCTCGAGCTGCGCGTCGGCGTCTTCAAGCCAGTCATCGTCGTATCGTTCCGCGATCAGGGCCTGGGCGTCCTCGGCAAACCGCTCAAGCGCCTCGCTGTCGAGCTCGTAATCGCCGCCGATCCCCTCGCTCAGGATCAGTTCGGCCAGGCGATCGGAGAACAGGGTAGGCTCGAGCCCAAGAACAGTCTCCGTGTAGCTCTCGATGAACCGCCGCCGGCAATCCCAGGCGAGCCGCGGCCGGCCGGTGCTGCGGATCAGGCCCTGGACGGCAGTCGACGTGCAGCCGACATCGAGGACCGTCTCCAGCATTCCAGGCATCGAGCGTGCCGCACCGGATCGCACCGACACCAGAAGCGGCCGCCGACGATCGCCGAAGCATTTTTCTGTCGCCTGCTCGAGGAAAGCGATGCCTTCCTTCAAGGCGTCGCGTAGCGCGCGCTCCGCATTTCGTTGCCCGGAGAGGATTGCCGCGCAATGGCTGATCGGCAGCACGAACGCCGGCGGCACCGGCAGGCCGAGCCCCGCCATCCGCGTAAGGTTGGCGGCCTTTGCGCCGATTTCGTCAGCGGAACAGGTTTTGGTCGAAACGCCTCCGATACGCACGATGTGCATCGCTGAATTCCTCTTTAAGCCCGTTTCGAGAACGCGGCTGGTTTCGTGGCGCCTCACGCTGACAAATCGGCCATGATGTGCCGCCGCAACAAGTGTGCGACGCCGGCCAGCCGGTCGGTCGCGCGTTCGATGGCGCGGGCCAATTCGATTGCCGCGAGCGACACCGAGATATCGAAGCGGCCGGCAAACACCTGCGCCGTGACCTCACGCTCGCATCGGTCGGCCGCATGCTCGGCATCGATGATGCGGGCGATGGCATCAAGTGCATCTTCGGTATCGGCGCGGTGGCCGTTCGGCACTTCGATGGCCGCGGCGAGGCCGGAGGCGGCAGCCTCGGCAGCCGTGACGGCAACCGAACAGAGCTCGGCAAGCGTCGAAAACAATCGTGCATCGGCCCCCGCCGGGGTCAGCGAAGCGATGAAGGCCGCCTGCTCCAGGTCGTCGATCGTCTGCTCGGCGCGATCGATCAGCTCGCCGATAACAGGTCCGGCATTGAGACGGCTCGCCTCCTTGCGCGCTTCGGCCGCGATGCGATCGGCCTTGCGTTCGATAAGTCCGGCCCGAAAAGCGAGGCGTTCGCCGTCGCTCGCCCGGCCCGAGCGCATCGCCATGACGCTCACGGCGATCGCGGTGACGATATCGCGCGCGAGGGCGACCTGTCGCAGCACGATCGCGAGCAGCGTGCTGTCGATACGCTCCAGGTGCCTGATCAGGTCCGCCTCGATCTGGTCGCGGGCCAGCCGCACCGAGCGGCCGTTGCTCAAGGCGTCGGTCGAAATTCGCATCGCCGACTTGATGAAGTCGATCGCGGCGCTGCGGCCGAGCGCCTGGTCGAGCCGTTCGCCGAAGCCGATACGGCTTGGCGCAGCGTTGCGCACGGCGGCGGCGATCAAATCGTTGCCACCGAGTTCGAGGAGCGCGCGATGACCGACGCGCTGGCGGGCCGCCCAATCGAGAATGCGCAACGCATCCTCCTTGCTGACCCAGTTTCGCAGCAATTTGCGCGCCTTGTTCCAGTCGATCAGGAATACCGGCGCTGCGCCGAGCGCCGTCAGGAATTCGTTGCGATCGACGGTGCTCTCGAACTGTAATTCGCCTGTCACGAGATAGAAGCCGTCGTCATCGCCAAGCGAAGCAGCCGCGTGGCGGTCGAGGCCGCTCCATTTGACGTCAAACCGGTCGAACAAGGCCATGAAGAACTTGGCGCGCGGCCGATGAACGTCCGTGTAGGTCACGCTGACGGAATCGCTGTTGACCCCGACGACGACCACATGCGCATCGGTCTCGCCAATATCGTTCTGAATCAGGAACCGCCCGCTCGACCGGATCGCTGAGGTAGCGAGGCCGGGATGGTTGAATTTCAGCGCGCGCGTCTCGTTGACCCCCTTCATGAAACTTTCGACGGCAATGCGGTCGTCCGGTTGCAGGCCGAAAGCATGGGCGCCGCTCACGACCTCCTCGGCACATGTCGCGGCCAATCGGTTCAGCGCCTTGTGCGCGTCCATCACCAGGCGGTGCAGGCTGTCCGCGCCGCTCTCGCTGATGCCGGTCAATCCCGCCACGCGTGCGATTTCGATTTCATCGGTAACTTCAGTCAAACCCTTGGCTCGGATCGTCGCGAATCGTGCGGCCAATGACGTGCTCTCGGCTGCTTTCCCCGCGCTGACGGCGCGAACCATCGTTTCCATGTCATCTTCGATTTCCTTCATCAGCTTTGCGAGGTTCGGCGCCGCGATCCTGCCGTCGCCGACAAGATGAGCGCCCCCGATCAGGGCGGAGAGAGCGGCTGAGGAAATTCCGGCCGCCCGGCTTTCGGCGTTCAATTCGATCGGTGGGCGTTCCGGCTCCTGGGCGCGATGCACGGCTGCCTGCAGCGCGCTCATGCGAACCTTGATCCGGTCGTTTGCGGCAAGCCCCTCGGCCAGCAGAGACGGCAACAAGATATCCGTCTGTCCGAGTTCGCTGATGATCTGTGTTTTCATGGCAGCACCCAGTGAGAGTGGCGCCGTTATCGCGTGCGTTTGAACCCTGTTCCTTGCGCTAGATCATTCATGAAACTGTCATACGAAGGCGCACGCTGGGCGCACTGATCGTTGCGATTTTGATACTGCAGGAGACCAAGAGTCTCGCTCTGGAAGGCCTCGCCGCCGCGCCTCATCCAGGTCGTTCGGCCATGGCGCAATGGCGCCAGCCGCGCCCGCGGAACGGGCGTCCCTGCCTTCCGGCGCCAGCCGCCGCTAACGGAATTTAAACAATTTGCTCTAACTTGGGGTCAGATTCGAAATGGCCTCGCGCCAGGATCGCCGACACACGCAAACGGTAAGCCAGCGCGGCCGTTTGTTCTTGATGCAACCGATACAGATCCCTTTCACGGAGGGGGCGATGCATTTTGTAGCTGGAGCGCTTTTCATACTGTCCGGCCTTTTCTACGCCGCCGGCGCCAACGAGATTGGCTCGCTGGGCCCGACCATGTGTCGGTACGGCGGTGCGTTCTGCGACCACCCCTCTTATGTGCTCGTGGGCGCGATCCTCGCCGGCCTCTGGGGCACCTTCGTCAGCATCCGCTGAGGGCCCGATTTGCCGGCGACGATGGGCTGTAGCTTGCGGCCGTAGTTCTCCGCCCCGGAACAAAGGTCCGACAATCTAACATTTGTTGATTTTCGCAGCCGCGCGGCTTGCTAGCCTCCTTCCTGACAGGGGCGTGCAGTCCAATGCAGGACATGAAGACGCATCTCGAGAAATTGCGATCCGATGCAGCCGAATGCGCGCTGATCAGGAATCTTGCAACCGATCCCGCCAAACGGGAACTGTTCACGCGGCTGGCCGACCATCTCAACACACTCGCGGGCGAGATCGAAACCGCGATCGCAGCCAAGCTCGGCGGAGAAGAACGCATCTAGGCGGGCGCGTGCATCGTGTTTTCACGGCTACGCCGCCGCGGCCCTGCCCTCAATCGCCGACGGCGAGCGGCGTCAGACGTGAAGCCGCAGTGGCTTTGGCGGACTTGCCAGGACGCTTTGTTCGCGAAGAAGGCTCCGCATCTTCGGCGACCGCATCGAGCCCGGCCAGGAAATCCGCGCCCGCACGCATGACATGCTCGGCGGCCAGCGCCGCGGCCGCGCGTTCGTCGCCATCGATGATGGCGCGCAGGATGTCGGCATGCTCGGACCACGACCGCGACTGGCGCGACGGCGACATCGGCGCAAACAGCATGGCGGTGCGGTTGCGCAGCTTCTGCAGCATCTCGCCAAGCACCCTGTTCTGGCCGGCCGCGGCCAGCGCATCATGATATTGCTGGTTCAATTCGAACAGCTGATCGAAACGGCCGGCCGTCACCGCGGCCGTGCCCTTTTTCAGCACGGCCTCGATGCGCTTGATCAGCTCCTTGTCGTGCCGTCGCGCCGCAAGCCGCGCGTTCTGTCCTTCCAAGAGCGCCCGCACCTCGATGGTCTCGCGCGCCTCCTGATCGGACATGATCGCAACCGACGCGCCGCGGCGCTCGGCGACGTCGACCAGCCCTTCCGAAGCCAGCACCCGAATGGCCTCGCGCACGGGATTGCGCGACACGCCGAGTTCGTCGGCAAGCTTTCCTTCCACGAGCCGCTCGCCGGCCTTCAGCCGTCCGGTCAGGATGGCCAGGCGCAGTTCGGCAATCACCTGCCCATGCAGCGAGGAATGCTCCTCACCGATCCGGCGCTTGAATGACCTGGAATCAACGGCCATGAATAAATGCCTGCCTTACGTGACTATGGCGCGCGATGCTTGGCCGCACCGGGCCGAATTGCAGATAGCGTTCGCCGCCGATATTACAAGCTTTGTCGTCCCACCGCACCGCGACTGCCGCCGCTTCACGGAAGGCGGCACGCCCCGCGTGGTTAAGGATCGGACGGGCCATCGGCCGCGGACCGTGCCGGCGCGACGGCATTGACCGAATTCCGGATCGGATTCGCACCGCGCTCGGCAAGCGGAATCCAGGACACGCCGACATCGCCGTTGACGAAGGTCTGGCACGCCATCCGGTGGCCTCCGGCGAAATCTTCCTCGGTGAGATGCTTGCGCTCCTTCGGCTTGATCGCATCGGTGTTCTCCAACCCGCTTTCGATTCGACAGCGGCAGGTACCGCACAATCCACCGCCGCATTTGAACGGAATGCCACCCTGCTCGCGCAGCGACACGCGCAGGAGATTAGAGTTCTCCGGCGCTTCGACGGTCTTGCCGTTATTGGTGATGAAGGTGACCTTGATCATCGAAACATCAGGAGGCAGCGGCGGTCGCCTTGCGCAGGCTGGTTTCCATGTGACCGAACTTCGTCAGGTGCTCGAGCTCCTCGAAGGCATGCTCGCGCGAATCGAACTTTTCCAGGAATTTGCACGGCACGTTGTTGACGATCTCGCTGCCATCCTCGACCACGCGGATGCGGGTGTCGTCGCGCACCAGTTCGGCAATGACGAAATGCGCCTTCTTCACCCCGTAGAACATGTAGTCGTAGGCATCGCACGGCTTCAAACCCTCGGTGATCTCGGTCCTGAATTGGCCGGGCTTGCTGGTCAGGATCACAAACATGGCACCCTCGCTTGACGCTTCTGTTATGGGTCTTGGCTGGTCGGCGCTTCGACCTTCGCCTCGGCCTGCAACGGCTGGATCGGCTCTCTCGGCTGCTCGAGCTCGATGTCGTGGTTGAGCCAGAGCTGGCAGATCAGCCGATAGCCCGCGTCGAGATGCGCACCCAACCGCTGCTTTTCCTTCCAGTTCGGCTCGGGCAGATGCTCAGCGCCCTTCAGCACGCGGCAGGCGCATTTGGCGCATTTTCCCATGCCGCAGCCGTATCGAAGGTGCGGATAGGGAAACTGCCGGATGCCCGCCTTGACGACGAGGTTGCTGTTGTCGACGACCTCGCCCTGATGGGTCCGGCCCTCGCGATGCAGGATGATGCGCGGCACGGCCCTAGTGTCCGGATTCCGAAGTTCGTTTCATGATGGCCACACTAGGCTACCTTGCGCTCGCTCATCTCGAGCTGTTCGATCGGGATGTCCTTGGCGACATAGTCCCAGTACAGCGCGGTGGTGTAGAGCAGCCGCATCTGCGCGCCGATCTCGCAGATCTTCAGGCAGCGCTGCTGGAGGTCGATGGTGTTGGCATGCTCCAGCACGATCTGATAGCCGCGCTCGCCGTGAATCTCGTCCGAGACGATGTGGAGATCGAAGAACTCCACTTCTTCGTCAGAGAACTTGTACTTGTCGCGCAGCGTCGGGGTCTGCCGGCGGTAGATCGAAGGCACCTGCGATTCCAGGCCGACGACAAGGCCGGCAACGGCCACGATCGGGTCCTCGCGCATCGCCACCGCATAGCACCAGCTCTGCAGACCACGGGTGGTCGCCGACATGTTGTCCGGATCGATGACACGCGCGCGCGTGGTGCCGCAGGCTTCCGCAAAACGGATCAGAAGATCGGTATGACGATCGCCGCCGATCTCCTCCTCATACATGTTGGCGAGCAGGAAATCCTTGGCCTCGGTGTAGCGGTCCGGCATGCGGGCGTAGACATAGGCGAGATAATCCGCGAACGGGCCGACATAGTGGTAGTGATTCTCCGCCCAGCGCGCCAGATGTTCACGGTTGAGCTTGCCTGAGGCCCAGGCGATGCTGAACGGGGCCTTGTTGGCGCTCTTGCCCTTGATGGCGTTCTCAAGCGCGGTGCGGAACTCCACGTGATTCATCAGCTCAGCCATGTCAGGGGCTCCCTTTTGCTCTTCAAGGACCACGAACGATCGCATCCCATCTGCGACCCGGTTGCATTTGCAATTGTATATAGTATACAATTTTGATCCATGTCAATGCGGCCGCGAACTCGTCCATAAGCAGCGCGCGGCCTACAAATAGCGGAACGAGCCGGCGCAAAAGCCCGGCCATCACGGCACATTGTATACAACCTGAGAGCGGGCCGAATGACCCACCCCATCGTGATCACGGCAGCCCACTGGGCCTATCTCGCCGGCATCGTCGCCGTCGTCCTCACCATGGTGCTGCGCGCCAATGTCGTGCTGCCCTCGATCGTGGCGACGTTCGTCGTGGCGCTTTTCTGGACGGCGAGCCCGGTGAGCGCGGTTGCCAGCATCTTCAATGCGAGCTTCGTCGCCGCCAAGGAGCTGTTCAACATCTTCCTGGTGATCTCGCTGATCACAGCGCTGCTGAACGCGCTGAAGACGCTGCGCTCCGACGTTCTGATGGTGCAGCCGTTCCGCGCCATCATGGGCAACGGCCACCAGGCCTTCTTCATCCTCGCCGGCGTTACCTACGTGATCTCGCTGTTCTTCTGGCCGACACCGGCGGTGCCGCTGGTCTCCGCCGTACTGTTGCCGGCCGCGATCGCCGTCGGGCTGTCGCCGCTCGCCGGCGCGATGGCGATTGCGATCGCCGGCCAGGGCATGGCGTTGTCCTCGGACTATGTGATCGGGGTTGCGCCCGCCATCAGCGCCAAGGCGGCGGGAGCAACGGTGAGCGCCGCAGCTGTCGCCGATCGCGCGCTGGCGCTGTCGCTGATCGTGGGCGGCGTGGCGCTCGTACTCGCCTATCTCTCGATCCGCAACCGCAAGATGATCCAGCCGGGCAGCGAAACGCTGCTCGAACAATGGCAGCGGCAATCGGGCAATGGCGACACCAGGCGGCTGGAGTCTCAAGGCACGTTCGACAAGGCCGAGATCGCGCGCGGGACGGCCTACGACGAGCCGCTCGCGATCGACGACAAGCTGCGCCACCATCTGCCGCTGACCGACAAGCGCCGCGCCGGCTGGTCGAAGCTGTTCGCCATCCTCACCCCGCTCGGCTTCGCCGCCGTGATCGCGGTCATGGTGGCGCCAAAACTTGGCTTTCACGGTATCTTCACCGAGCTCAAGGGCGGCGATGCGGCGGCGCTGGTCGGCGGCATGGGCGCCGTGCTGATGATCCTTGCCACCATTGCCGCCGAAGGCCCGCGCAGGAGTCTCGACGTCTGCGCCGATCACATCACCGACGGCTTCGTCTTCGCCTTCAAGGCCATGGGATCGGTGCTGCCGATCGCGGGCTTCTTCTTCATGGGCGCGGGCGGCGAGCTTGCCGCCGGCGTCCTGAACGTGCCGACGGGTGCGGCGCCGCCGCTGTTGTTCGATCTGATCCAGACCGCGCAGGCCTATATTCCGCACAACCATTACCTCGTCGCCTTCGGCGTGCTGATCGTCGGCATGATCACCGGCATCGACGGATCCGGTTTCGCCGGCCTGCCCCTGACCGGCTCGCTCTCCGGCGCGCTTGCGCCGACCGTCGGGCTCGACGTCGCCACCCTCTGCGCGGTCGGGCAGATGGGCGCGGTGTGGACCGGCGGCGGCACGCTGATCGCGTGGTCGTCGCTGATTGCGGTCGCCGGCTTTGCCCGCGTCTCGGTGCTGGAGACCGTGCGCGCGCTGCTGTTGCCCGTGCTCGCCGGCCTGTTCGTTGCGACCGTCTGTGCGGTCCTGTTCTGGAGCTGACATATGAGCCTTCTTGCCGAAACGGCGCGGCATCAGCGAAGATCACCTCTCCCGATGAGAGAGCTAACGGCAATCACCGAAAGAACGGGACGACGACATGCGACAGACATTCAAGCTCGAACTCGCCGAAGCGCGGCTGATGGCCCAGGCGGCGATCGCCAAGGCCGATGAGATCAAGGTTTTCGAGACCGTCTGCATCGCCGACGATGGCGGCCATCCACTGCTGATCGAGCGCATGGACGGCGCGCGCATTACGGGGCCGCAAATCGCCTGGAACAAGGCCTTCACCGCCGCGGGCCACAAGCGCTCGACGCACCTGTTCAACAAGACGCCGAACGGCCCGGCGCTGCCCGGCAACGAGGCCTTCGGCATTCAGCTGAGCTTCGAAGGCCGCTTTGCGGTGTTCGTCGGCGGCTTTCCGATCGTGGTCGATGGCGAGGTCGTCGGCGGCATTGGCCTCTCCGGCGGCAATGGCGAGCAGGATACGGCGTGCGGCGTCGCCGCGCTAAAAGCGCTGGCCGACCATTTCGGCGCAAAGCACCGCGTGCTGGTGCAAGCCGACATCAAGCTTTAGAGAAAACCGCAACCTAATTCGGCTTCGGATTTGGCGGCTCGACCTGTTTCGGCCCCGGAGGTTCGGGCTCGATCGAAGGCTTGGGCTCCGTCGGCTGCACCGCGGCACCGGCAGCGCGCGCCGCTTCGCCCGTGGTCTGATACGTGGCAACGCGGGTATCCTGCGCATGCGGATGGGCCCACGGACCATGGTCGACAACCAGCATGGCGGCGATTCCGAAAGCCGCAACCGCGAGCGCGACCCAGACCGGCCGCACGCCTCCAAGCTTCGCCTGATCAGAGATCATTCGATTACCTCGCCTGACGTTTCCATTTGAAGGATTAACTGACGCGCGGCGGTGAAGGTTCCGCGCTTGCCTGCCGCCCAAGGTTCCCGCGGCCGGGAGCGAAACAGCCAGAAATCGCTTTATCCAATTTTACAGCCTGTGATTGATCTGGATCAAGGCCGAAGCGTCTCACGCGCCTAACTGACATCCGGGGCATATACGCAGGAAGGAGAGGCTATGATCACCAGGCATCTTCGCATTGCGGCCGTCATCGCGGTTCTGTTGCCGTTCAGCGCCTTGGGATTGGCCTCGCCGGGCAAAAGCGAGGAGATCGGCTCGACGTTCCCCGACCATTTCCCGGTGATCCAGAATTTTTATCTCGGCAGGCCGGTGATCGGCTTTGGCTCCGCTACCGGCCCGGTCGAGCACGTGCCTGTGATCTTCCTCCACGGCAACAACGATACGCCATACGCGACCAACTGCAGCCACTTTGGGCGCATTCAGGGCTTCGCCAAATTCTTCCTCGATCAAGGCTACCACCCGAGCGAACTCTGGGGACTGGGTTATCAAGGCGATCAGTGCGACCTCACTCAGGACAACACGCTTCGTTCGGGCATTTCGCACACGACCGCCGCGGCCGTGCCGACCCTGCGCCAATTCGTGCAGGCGGTGATGGACTTCACCGGAGCCAAGCGCATCGACATCGTGGCGCACAGTCTCGGCGTCATCGTGGCACGCGAATGGATGCTGCAAGACAATGCCTTTGACAAGGTGCGCGCGCTCGTCGCCATCGACGGACCCAATCACGGTATTGTCGACTGCTCACCCAGCCCGACCAACGTCTTCCAGCTGCCGAGCGGCGGCGGTTTCACGCCAAACAGCGCGGTGTGCGACGAGCTGGGTTCGGATCACACTCAACTGCTTACGGTTCTCAACGGCGCGGGCGAGACACCGCCGCCCACGCGTTACCTGGTCATCCGCAACAGGCCGGGAACGCCCGACTTCGTCTATAACAGCCTGCCCGACGGCGTTCTATGCGCGTGCAGCTTCCCGGCGCTCGATCGCGACGGCAAGCCGCATGATTTCACTGGAAGCGCGGGCCTGGCAGGCGCCGAGACGATCGACCTCGATGGCCAGGGGCAATTCGACGACGTCCTTCACACCGCCCATCTCGGAATTCTGAACTCTCCCGATACGCGCGCCGCCGCCTGGCGCTTTTTGACTTCGTTGCCGGAACAGGCCCATTAGCAAGACCAGGACGAGTGTGGGGCAGTCAAATTTGACGTCAAAGCTTCATGAGCCTTGGGACATGAGCCTTGGGGACATGAGCCTTGGGAAGAGGACGGTCGGACCTACGGTCAGGAACGCCCCACGCCGGATTTTACTTGAACAACTCCACGGTTGCGAACGGTTCAGCCGACCACGGCCGGAAACGGTTCAATGTGAACTTGGTGTTTTGCCCGGGTTGGACATCAACAAGGAGGTAGTTGTATTCCTCCTTTGGCGGCTGGCCTTTCCAATAGAGGTCGGTCGGATAGTCCGCAGGCACCTTGATGGCCGTGCGCCCCGGAAGAATTGGGTCTTGTTCTGCGCCGCCGCCGCCCAGCAGCAGGTATTTCACGCCGTCCACCTCGTACAGTTCGGTCGTGTGAACGTGACCGTTGAATACAACGATCTCGAGGTCCTTCGCGTATGATGCGATGACCTTGTGAGGGTTTTGCGGCTCGGGGATGGAGCCCATGCCGGAGCGGCAGAAGGCTGGAGCGTGGAAGCTGATGAAGACCTTGCGAGTGCCGGCAGCCTTTGCGTCATCCAACCATGTCTGCAACTCCTTCATCTGCGCCTCGTACTGGGGCCGATCGGCATCCCACGATGACGGCGAGCGATAATCGTATTTGCCGGTCCACAGAAAGATGAAACGGGCGCCGTTGAAATCGAACTTGTAGATGAGTTTCTTGTCAGAAACCCCGAACTGCTTCAGGTATGGAAAGGCCTGCAAAAGGCCCTGGACGTCGGAATCGTCCCACACTTCGTGATTGCCCACAGCGGGGAAAACGCGACCCGGCAAATTGGCGGCGCGCATCTCGTTGTCCGGCGGTGGCAACCGCTTCAACACATCTTCGTAGACCAGCTTCCAGTAGGGATTTTCGGAAGGCGTGGGTCCCTGCTTGCCCCACCAAACCATGTCTCCGGTATTAAGAATGAATTTGGCCCGTCCGCGCTGGACGTCTTGCACAATTTGGCGGGCGACCCATTCGCCGCCTTGCAGGCGGAACATCGTGCGCCGCACCCCGGGGAGCAGTTTTACATCTTCGACGGATGCCTCGGTGATCCAGCCCTTGTCGACCGTCAATGTTGTCACCTCGGTCTTGCTCTCGAAAGGCATGACGATCTGGACCAGCTCGTCGGTTGCCGAGCTCGTAGGTGAGTTTGACGTCTTTCCTGACGACCTCTTCGGCGACCTTCTCGGGAAGGACAAGCGCAAAGATATCGACCATCAGCTTGATGGCCTCCTCTCTCTGATCGGACTTGTACGGGAGGTACATCATCGAGCGTGAATCACCGTAGACAGCAAACGAAAAAGATCCGCTGCCAACGTCGGTCGTTCGCGGCTGGGCGGCGGCGGTCCGCGGCGATAGGGTCGGAAGGAGCGCCAAACTCGAGATCAGAACACGACGGTTGATCATAATCGTCCTCCTCGGCGGATGTGGGCCCCGGACGACGGCGTTGTGCGTTCAAACTGCTGCCATCAACCAAGACGTTTGTTTGACTTCAGGCTGCCGGTGTCCGGAAAATCGACAATTTGCCGTCTGCCGGCGCTCTCAATGCCTGCCAGCACCCTCAAGAGGTGTATTGCGATAGATCAACATGCGGCGCGCAGCGGTTGATGTGTCTGCCTCGGGTCATTCTCGACCGATCCGGCTATCCCCGCCCGGCAGTGGATTTTCGCTTTGCCTTGTCGGTGAGCGAATTTGCCGGACCCGCACCGTCGCGATGGGCCGGAAGGCGACGTCGCAAGCTTGATCAGTTCGGCAGGGGCCGATCAAAAGTAAGCCTGTGCAGCCTGTCGCGGTCGACCAGCACGACCCGTCTTTGACTGCTTTCGGAAAATACGAGTATTCCGCAAGCGCAAAGCCGGGACAGCTCGCGTGAGACCGTCTCGATCGTAAGACCCAGATAATCAGCTATGTCCCGCCGGGTCATCGGAAGATCGAGCACGCCCGTGACTGAAAGCCTGCTATCCATTTCCAGAAGAAAAGCGGCGACCTTCTCGCGCGAATTCTTCCTCCCCAGGAGCATCATCTGGTTTTCGGCATGCTCCAGGCTCTTGGTCGCCAGGTTCAGGAGATTGTGCGTCACGTGAACGTCGGTGGCCGCCACGACTTCGAGGGTTTGACGCTTGATGACGCGCACTATCGTATCCACGATGGCATCGGCCGTGAACCGGTAATGCGGGCCGTTCTCCCAGCCAAAGATGTCGTGCTGAAGATGAAAGGCGCAGATCTGGCGGCGTCCGTCCGAAAGAATCTTGTAGCTCCTGACAGCGCCTCGCTGAACCTCATAGATGCGTTCCGCCGGCTCGCCTTGTCCGTGAATTTCCTGACCGCAGCGGAACGATACTTCGCTTGCACCGAAATTCGCGTGGATTGTTACAACTGGAGCAATTGTGTTGGTGGATCTTGTTAACATGGGACTCCCCTCGCACGCCGGGCCGCACTGCTCTGATCCGATTGTTTCTTTCAATCTCTCCTTCGAAAGCTCCTCCTCAGCTAAAAGATATTTAAATGTTATCACGCCCAAGAAAAGCCGGAAGAAAAATTCTACCGGGAGTTGGGTCAATGATGTTGTCCTAGACACGTCGCGTTATTGATATGGATCAACGAGTTAGCTTGAGATTCAAAGCTAGTGTGGTGGCAACTTAACGCACGGCGACGCCCAGGACACGCCGATGCCGCCATTCTTCAAGCAAGGAGAGCGCGTCATTCTGGATTTTGGCGTCGGCGATCCTCAGCTCGGCGAAATCATCACTGCGTCTTATCACTGCAACACGATGACCGTGCGGCTGAGCGAGGGGGTGATGGGACAAGGCGACATGCCGCTGCAATGGCTTGGCGAGAACGACTACGAGTTGCTGGCGGGCGGGAAAGTCAAGATACGAAAGCTGACGTGAAGCGGACGACGCGCGCTCAACTCTTGTGAGAGATGTTTGCGCTGGCCTATCTGAATTCTGTCCCGTATTTGCGGGCGATCGCGTTGATCTGCTCGCGCGTCAGCTCCTTTCGCGGTTCGCCGGGTGCACTGCAGGTTTCGCGAAAGAACCCGTCGAGGCCCGGGGGCGCCATGATCCACAGGAGAACCAGTTCCTGATCCGGACTGTCAAAACCGTGCCACGTGTTCCTGGGGATGAAAATCGTTCCGCCTCGTTCGCAGGAGTAACGCACATCGTTGAGTGTGACCGTTCCACTGCCTTCCAGCACGTAGAAGGCTTCTTCCATGTGGAAGTGGCGGTGAATCGGAATGCCCGAGCCCCTGGGTAGTTGCTGCGTACCCAGGGCGAAATTATCGGACCCCCTCACGGGGTCGACCTTGATGAAGATATCGCCGGCATCACGAAAATGGATCAAGCGGTCACCCTCGCCGGCACGCAGCACATACCCCTCTGGCACCGGCTTGTGCGCCTCGATTTCCCAGCTGTCTGGCATCGCGCGCTCCATCGGCCGATATCTGAAATGAAAGAGCCACAAATAGCAGAATGGCGCGCCACGAGCGACGCTCCTGGCCCGCGCCGTTCAGAAGCGTCTAGAGCTCCGATTCCGAAGTTCGCAAGCTATTGGGGCGGCCTCTCATGCGAACTTCGGAATCAGAGGAGCTCTAGCAAATGTTAACTTCTAGTGCGGCTTTGAATTTGAAGTTCCTATAACGGACTTGCGGCGAAACTGATAGGAACTTCAAATTCGCCGCACTAGATCGCATTGGTCGGCGTCGGGCGGTCCGATATCTGCTGGCCGAACAGGCTGCCGATCAATTCGACCACATGGCGCGCGGTGCGGCCGCGCACGTCGAGGAACGGATTGAGCTCGACGATGTCGAGCGAATGCACGATTCCGGAATCGTGCAGCAGTTCCATGATCAGATGCGCCTCGCGATAGGTCGCACCGCCCGGCACCGTGGTGCCGACGCCCGGCGCCACCTCCGGATCGAGAAAGTCGACATCGAAGCTCAGGTGCAGCACGCCGTTCTCTGCCTTCACCTTCTCGATGACGCGCCGGATCAGCACGCTGACGCCGAACTCGTCGATCTTGCGCATGTCGGCGACGCTGATGCGCCGGAGTTTGACGAGCTCCTTTTCAAGCTTGTCGATCGAGCGGGTGCCGAACAATTCCAGCCGGCTCGAATCGATCGAGGCGCGCGGCTCGCTGCCGAGCAGGCCGTCGAGCCCTTCCTCGCCACACAGGAACGCCGCCGACATGCCGTGCATGTTGCCGGTGATGGTCGTTGACGGCGTGTTGTAGTCGGCATGCGCGTCGAGCCACATCACGAACAGCGCGCGGCCGGTCTCGCGGCAGTGGCGCGCCACGCCGTTCACCGTGCCCATGGTGAGCGAATGATCGCCGCCGATGAAGATCGGAATGGCGCCACTTCGCGACATCTCATAGGCGCGTGCGCTGACGGTGCCGATCCAGCGCTGGATCTCGCGGTAGTGCCTGGCATTGTCGGGCGGGGTGTCCTTCAGCTGGGCGACGCCATTGACCGAGAGATTGCCGTGATCCTCGACCGCAAAGCCGAGGCTTTCGAGCAGGGTCAGGAGGCCGGCGGTCCGCAGCGCATCCGGGCCCATCAGCGTGCCCATTTGCGACGCCCCGATCTCGATCGGCGCGCCAAGAACGGCGATGTTTTTTGGGGATTCGCGATCGATCACGGCCGGTCATCCTGTTCTGGAAATATTGCGTAACGACGCGAGCTTAGCCTCAAGTCTTCGATTCTCACATTCCGTTAGGATGGAAACCGGCGCCGGCCGGGGACTGCAGGCTTTCAGCTGTGGATAGAGAAAAAGCTTTCGACATCTCCCTTCGGTGACTTGATTTTTGCGCGGGAAGTAGAAAATTACCGCTCGTCCGGGGTTGGCCCCCAAGGGAGACGTGAAAAGCGCGATGGACGACGAACACAGGATTGCACCCCGGCATCGGGTCTTGAAAGGCGCCCGTATCCAGTTCGGCGGCGGCTCGATCGATTGCACGGTCCGCAATCTTTCCGAGACCGGCGCAGCGCTGGATGTGACAAGCTCGCTCGGGATTCCAACCGAATTCACGCTGGTGACCGATACCGAACAGCGCCCCTGCCGGGTCGTCTGGCGCAGGGAAAAGCGCATCGGCATCACCTTCGAGAAGGAATGAGCCGGCGGCTGAGTGCGAGACGGCGCAGCCTGTAGTCCCAGGAGCCCAACTGTCTCCGCAACGAATCAGCGATAGTGCGCGCGCTTCAATCAATGCGCCGTTCTGACCTACGCCCGTGACCCAACCTCAAACGAAATTATCTGCGCCATCCGCCTGGCGGCCCCGCCTCGCGCAGGAAGCCCGCCTCGCCGAACTCGATGCAGGGCTGGCGATTCAAGGCGATGCCGATGCGCGGCTTTTGCTCGAAATCGAGCGCGCGGCGCTGCTCGGCGCGCTTGACCGCAAAGCGCAGGCGCAAGCGGCGTTCATCGACATCCTGCGGCGGCATCCGACCCACTTCAGCGCGCTCAACGAATTCGGCACACTCCTCGCCGCGCAAGGCGCGATCGACGCCGCCTGCCGTGTCTATGCGGAGGCGATCCTGCACCATCCCGACAATCCGATGGCGCGCGTCAATCTCGGCAACCTGCTGCTCCGCGCCAATCGTCACACGGAGGCGCGCGCGCATTACGAGGCGGCCTTGAGGGCCGATCCCGATCACGCCGGCGCCCATCAGGGCATGGGCGCGGTACTGTCAGACGAAGGTGACCGCGAGGCGGCTGCTGCGCATTTCGCAAAAGGCTTTCGCGGCCACGCCGTCTCGGCCCTGCCCTATCGCGGCGAGGGTCCGCCGATCCCGCTTCTGCAACTGGTGTCCTCCGGCGGCGGCAATATCCCGACCGCGCCGTTTCTCGACGACTGCGTGTTCCTGACCACGGTCGTGGTGGCGGACCATCTCGATCCGGCGACGCCACTGCCCGGGCACGCGTTGATCTTCAACGCGATCGGCGATGCGGACCTGTGCCAGCCGGCGTTGCAAGCAGCCAACCGCATCACTGCGACAGCCAACGTGCCGGTGATCAACGATCCCTGCGCGGTGATGAAGACGGGACGTCTCGACATTGCTACCGAGCTTGCGCACCTGCCGGGCGTGGTCACGCCGAAGGTCCTTCAAGTCGCGCGATCGCGCCTCGGCGGCGGCGGCGCGCTGCTGGCGGACAACGGATTCACCTTCCCGCTGCTCCTGCGTTCGCCCGGCTATCATACCGGGCGCAATTTCGTACTGGTGGAGAACGCAGACGGGCTCGCTGCCGCCGTTGCGGACTTGCCGGGCGACGAACTGCTCGTGATCGAATATCTCGATGCGCGGGGTGAGGAAGGCAACGCCCGCAAATACCGCGTGATGATGATCGGCGGCAAACTGTTCCCGCTGCATCTGGCGATCTCGCGAAACTGGAAGGTGCATTATTTCACCTCCGACATGGCGGATCAGCCGGACCATCGCGAGGAGGAAATGGCGTTCCTTGCAGACATGCGCGGCGTGCTCGGCGACAAGGCCATGACAGCGCTGGCCGCGATCTGCGGTCGGCTCGCGCTCGACTATGCCGGCGTGGATTTCGGCCTGAACGGAAACGGTGATCTTCTGCTGTTCGAGGCCAACGCCACCATGGTGATCGCGTCCCCTCCCGACAACGACCCGCGCTGGGCCTATCGCCACGGCGCGATCTCTGCCGCGATTGACGCGGTGGTCGCGATGATCCGGGAAAAGGCGGGCGTCAGGCAGGCCGGCTAAAACTCCCGAAACCCATCGCCGCGCCGTTGCGACAAAGGGCTGGAACCCTTTTTTCGGAAAGGGAGCACGTCGCCTCATGTTGCAGAGCAAAAAAGCCGCATCTTTCGGAAAATTAATCCGCACGGCCGCGGCTCCAAGCTCGGGCTTGCCGCGTTTAATCACCATGTTGTCACAAAGACAAAATTGGGGTTGGAAACGATGAAACGCGCGCTTGCGGTATTGGCCTGCATCTGCCTCCTGTCGGGCGGCCTGTATGTGGCCGCCAGCAAATGGGCAATTCGCCACGAGACACTCAACCTGTTCGACGCGACGCGGCAACGGCCGGTGTCGGTCGATCTCGCAGTGCGCCGCGACTACGAGAGGAAGGCCGACGACGGCTACTGGAAACTGCCGGTCGCCATCATCAGTAACGGCAACACCGTCAAGAACACCGAATACTCCTTCCTGGAAAACGTGCTGGCCGCGCGCGGCTATCTCGTCGCCAGCATCCAGCAGGACCTGCCGAGCGACCCACCGCTGATGACCATCGCCGGTAAGCCCTATGTCGGCCGCCTCGGCGTCTATGAGAAGGGCGAGGCCAACATTCTCTTCGTGATCGGCCAGCTGAAGAATATCCAGCCCCACGCCGACTACGATCACCTGACGATGGTCGGGCACTCCAATGGCGGCGATATCGCCATGTACTTCGCGAAAGAGCATCCGCAGATCGTGTCGAAGGTGGTCACGCTGGACAATTTGCGCGTCCCCTTCGTGCTCAACAACAAGATGAAGATCCTGTCGTTCCGCTCGAGCGATCCTCACTTCAAGACCGATCCCGGCGTGCTGCCGACGCCGGAACAGGCGAAGCTCGGCGGCATCGACATCGTCAAGACGCCGTTCCAGCACACCTGGCTGAGCGATCGCGGCCCCGAGGACGCGAAAGAGAATATCCAGGCGACACTCGACAAGTTCTTAGGGGATACCGCGACCAGCGACCTCTCGCCGGTTGCGACCGACAACCCGCTGATCGCCAAGGTGGGACCTGCGCCCTATCCATAGGGAGCGCAGGCGACTAGGATTTCGGCTTCATCTGACCTTTTGCAGCCGACATCACGTCGCCGGAAATTTGCCGCATATGTTCGCCGGCATTGGTGAACTGGCTGCGCAGGAATTCCGACTGGATTTGCATCGCCTGCTGCAAGTCGGTGGCATGCACGAGCTTGCGGGCATGCTCGAACGCGGCCTTCATGTTCTGCTCGGTGAAAGCCAGCGCCTGCCTGGATATTTCCGTGCCGGGCGTTGAAATCGTGGCGACGGATTTGTTGGCCGCCTCGAAAAACATGCCAAACGCACGCTCGGCCTGATCGATGGTTTTTTCGGCCAGATCCCTGAGCTCGGCCGGCACTTCCAGTTTCGGTTCGGACATCGCCACCATCCCTCTGTTTCCGACAGCGCTCTCGTGTCGTCCTCGACCGCCGAATTAGCACAGTTCGCCCGCAGAGGCGACTACGGCAAGCGCCGGCATCAGGCTCGGCCCGGCCGCCGTCATGCCGGACCACGCAGCAACCGCTCACGTCGAAGCCGCACGTCAGCGGCGAGCAGGAGGAAGGCTTTGTCGCGCGAAGGCTTGTCGCGTGAGCGTCAGCGCGTCGTGAAGCGGCCGCTCATCCCGCCGGGACGCGGCGCGGGATCGGTGGCAAGATGCTCTACCCAGGCGAGCACCTCGGAGCGCTGCGCCGGCGAGAGCTTGATGAAGGCCTTGAACAACCTCAAGCCCTGCACGGTCTCGGTCGAGGGATAACCGAGCGTGGCGCTGATTTCCGAAGCAGATGTGCTGTTTTTCATCTGGCGCCTTCCAGCGGTGAGGTGCGGCGGTCAAGAGCCAGCGGCCCTCGCCCCGGTGGAAAGTATGCCAAGGAACAACCGCCACGGCAAGGCTGTGTCCGAAGATCGGAGCATTTATAGAACCCAATCAGAGATAAGCGGAAGTAATGACCACCCTAAGCACAGGTAATGACCATTCGGAGGTCGTGGCCAACAGTTTCCATTTTTTCCCATGGCGAAACGCCCAAAAAAAATAAGGCGAGCATCGAGGCACTTCGAGACGGTTTGACGGATGTGTGGCGGCGCGAACTGCGCTGGAAAATCGATGCCGCCCTAGTGCCTACTTTCCGAAGTTCGTGCTCCATCGCAGCGCCCACCTTCACGAACTTCGGAAAAGCTTGGGCACTAGCAAACCTTTTGATTCTAGTACCGCTTTATCGATCTGAAGTCCCTGATCGAATTCGCCGCTTGTGGTGCAGGGACTTCAGATCGGCGGTACTGGTGTGGCGGTTCAGAAGTCCGCTTCATTTGTGCCGCGGGTTCGTCATGCGGACCTCTGAACCAAAGCCACACCAGATCAATAGATTTGCTAGCGTCCTTTCGATTCCGAAGTTCGAAACGTGGCTCCGCGAAAGGCTACGAACTTCGGGATCGGGACACTAGCTCGCAACAATCAGCAACGCGAAGGACAAATTCTCGACATCATGGCCTAGTGTGGCGACTCAGACGTTCCTTTCAGTTTTGCTGCGACCTCCTCAAAGGAACGTCGGAGTCAAAGCCACACTAGAATCATATATTTGCTAGTGTCCCTTCGGTTCTGACATTCGTAAAAGTGCCCGCAGCGATAGGGTACGAATGTCAGAACTGGGACACTAGGATCGCGCAGGTTCTTCGCCTGCCATGTTCTCGCCCCTCCCGCGTCGTGGCCGCGAGCAAAGAAAGCCTCACTTTTAAGTGACGATTTATGCCGGGACGTCCGAAATAAACCGCGCCTGCCGCTGTTCCCAACAAGGACGGAAACCACACGAAAGACCTGTTCATGTCCAAGGTCCTGCCCAAGGCAGCGCTACTCTCTCTCGCGACCTCGGTCCCGCCCCACACCTTTCTGCAAAAGGATGTCTTGAGCGCCGCATGGGATGTCTTCGGCAGCCGCTTTCCGGACTACGAACGCTTCGCCAGCATTTTCGCCAATACCGGCATCATCAAGCGTCACGGCGTGAAGCCGTTCGACTGGTATCTGACACAGCGCGGCTGGCCGGAGCGGACGGCCGCCTTCTTCGAGGGCGCCGAAGCCCTGTACATCGAGGCTGCCGGCAAGGCCCTGGCTGACGCGGCGCTGACCGCCGCCGAGATCGACACCGTGGTCACGGTCTGCTCGACCGGCATTGCGACGCCAAGCCTTGACGCGCGCGTCGCCGGGCGGATGGGCTTTCGCTCCGACGTCTCGCGCGTGCCGGTGTTCGGGCTCGGCTGCGCCGGCGGCGCCTCCGGCCTGTCGATTGCCTCGCGGCTCGCCCAGGCGCGGCCCGGCAGCAACGTGCTGCTGGTGGCGATCGAGCTGTGCTCGCTGGCGCTGCGGCTCGACGAACTCACCAAGGCCAACATCATCGCCACCAGCCTGTTCGGCGATGGCGCGGCCGCGATCGTGCTGCGCGCCGGCGACGGCGGCGGCACGCTGATCGAGGCGGTTGGCGAGCATCTGTGGCCCGATACCCTCGACGTGATGGGATGGAATATCGACCCCCTGGGCTTTGGCGTGATCCTTCGCCGCACGGTGCCTGAATTCGTCACCAGCGAGCTCAAGCCTGCATTGACGCAGATCCTGGCGCGCATGGGCCGCACGATCGAAGACTATGACAGGTTCATCTGCCATCCCGGCGGCGCCAAGGTGATCGATGCGATCGAAACCGCGCTTTCGCTGCATCAGGGCACGCTGGAACACGAGCGGGCCGTGATCGCCGATTACGGCAACATGTCGGCGCCGACCGTGCTGTTCATCCTCGAACGCTATCTCGCCAAGGGCTTGCCACGGCGCTCGCTTCTCACCGCGCTCGGCCCCGGTTTTACCGCGAGCTGCGTTTCCCTGCGGCGTGCGGCGTGAGCCCGGCCGAGATCATCCTTGCCCTGGTGACCGCCCAGCGTGGCGCCGAACTCGTTCTTTCAAGATCCAACACGAGAGCGCTGATTGCGCAGGGCGCGATCGAGGTTGCGCCCGGTCATTATCCGCTCATGGTCGCCGTGCACGCCTCCTGGCTCGCCGCGCTCTGGGCTTTCGGCCACGACCAGCCGGTCAATATCGTTGCGCTTGCCGCCTATCTCGCGCTCCAGGCGTTGCGCGCCTGGGTGATGCTGACGCTGGGCGCGCGCTGGACCACGCGCATCATCGTGCTGCCGAGCGCGCCGCTGTTAGCAAGCGGCCCCTATCGTTATCTGCGCCATCCCAATTACGCCGTTGTGGCAGGCGAAATCGCGGTGCTGCCCCTGATGCTGCATCTTGGCGAACTCGCGGTGGTGTTCACGACGCTGAATGCGATCGTGCTGTTCATTCGCATCCGCGCCGAGGACCGCGCGCTTCAGCTTTCGCGCACGCCTGCGGTGCATGAGATGCCATGAGCGATCAGGCCATGAGTGATCGGGCCATGAGCGACAATACGTCGGCGAGCGAGGCCGTGGTGCTGCCTGACGATGCGAGCGCGAAAACCTGGCTCGGCTTCATCCTGATGTGCCTCGGCATGTTCATGGCGATCCTCGACATCCAGGTGGTCGCCACATCCCTGCCCGCGATTCAACAGGCGCTCGGCATCTCGCGCGATGCGATGAGCTGGATCCAGACGGCGTACCTGATCGCCGAGATCATCGCGATCCCGCTGACGGGATGGCTGACGCGGCTGCTGACGCTGCGCTGGCTGTTCGTCGCCGCCATCAGTCTCTTCACCCTCGCCTCGATCGGCTGCGCAGCCAGCGACAATCTCGCCACGCTGATTTCCTTTCGCATTTGCCAGGGCTTTGCCGGCGGCGCCTTGATCCCGGCAGTCTTCTCCGCCGTCTTCCTGCTGTTTCCGCTGCGTCTTCATCCCACCGCAACCACGCTCGCCGGCATCGTCGCGGTGCTGGCGCCGACCATCGGCCCTGTCGTCGGCGGCTTCATCACCGAGACCTGGTCGTGGCACTGGCTGTTCCTGATCAATGTCGCGCCGGGCCTTGTCGCCACAGCCGCTACGCCGTTTTTGCTGCCGCAGGACAAGGTCAATTTCGCCGAATTCAGGAATCTCGACCGCCTCTCGTTACTGCTGATGGCGATCACGCTTGCCACGCTCGAGCTTGGCCTCAAGCAGGCGCCGCAGGATGGCTGGCTCGCACCGAAGCCGCTGGTCCTGTTTGCCGTCAGCCTGACGAGCGGCGTGATCTTCGTGATCAGAACCATCAAGGCCGCTTATCCGATCGTCGAACTCACCACGCTTTCCGCGCGCGCCTTTGCCGTCGGCTGCGCCTTGAGCTTCTGTCTCGGCGCAGGCCTGTTCGGATCGGTCTATCTGATGCCGGTGTTCCTGGCCTATGTCCGCCGCCACGATGCCTTCGAGATCGGCACCATCATGCTGGTCACGGGCGTGGCGCAGCTGATCGCCGCGCCCGTCGCCGGCTATCTGGAAAGCCGGCTCGATCCGCGCAAGCTGTCCGCCTTCGGCTTTGCGCTGTTCGCACTCGGCCTGGGCCTGAGCGCGTTCCAGAGCCGGCTTGCAGATTTCGACGAGATGTTCTTACCGCAAGCTTTGCGCGGCATCGCCATCATGTTCTGCCTGCTGCCGCCAACACAATTGGCGCTCGGCGCGCTTACGGCAGCGCAAGTACCCGACGCGAGCGGGCTGTTCAACCTGATGCGCAACCTTGGCGGGGCGATCGGGATTGCCGTGATCGACACCATTCTCTACGGCCGCACGGTCGGCCATGGCGAAGCCTTGCGCGACCGCCTGCTCGCGGGCGACGTGTCGGCCGCGCGCGCCATCGGGCTCGACGAAAAGCTTTTCCTGCACCCGCCTGCGGATGTCACGCAAGCCACGATCGAGGCCTACGTGCGCCCGATGGTCGAGCGCGCCGCCTTTGCGATGTCGGTCAACGAGGCCTGGGCACTGCTGGCGGCCGTCGCGATTGTCGCGCTGGGGCTGGTGTGGTTCTGGGGGAAGCCGCATGGGAAGCCGTCTTGATCCCTCACCCGATCCGCGATCAAGCCGCCTTGTCCCTTTGCAGCGCCGTCACGAAGCTCGACACTGCGGACGCGAAATTCTGCTGCTTCACATCAACCTGGCGCAAGGCGACTGTGGCCTCCGGCGCGGCGCCGGCCAGTGCTTCCATTTCGCGAAAGGCCTTTGTTGGCGGCGAGCCGCGATCGGTCACCGAGCCACCATAGGTCATGAAGAACGCGACTTTGCCCAACTTCGCCGATTGCATGCGCAGCCAGGCGCGTAGCGGCGTGGCGGGACGCGATGCCCATAGGGGACCGCCGACGACAACAAGGTCGTAGTCCGATGGCCTGCGTTGCGACGTTCGGATCGGCGGCAACCTGTCAGCCCAGCTATCGTAGATTCCCCTGACGAAACTCGCAAAGCCTGGCCGGTAACGGTCGCACCTGATTTCCTCGATATCGGCCGAGAGCGATTTTGCGATGGATTGCGCGACGGCGCGCGTGGTTCCGGACAATGAATAGAACACGACAAGTGTACGCATGGACGCCTCCTACGCTTGATGCGGTCGAAGGCTATCGGAGCCGGCGGACGCTCTCCTTGAGACAGGTCAAGAGACGGCCGCCGTGTTTGTCGCCAACAGAGCACGGAGTTTGCCGCATTTCTGCATGAAAGCGCCCCCTTGCGTCCACTTTCCACGTCGATGCTGCAAACAGACCATTCTTGGGGCATCACAGTACAGTCTTGGGGGATCAACGTGATCACAGCCGACAAACACTACTTTGCCGAGCTTTCCGACAACGAAGAGCTCAATTCCGTGCCTTATGACAATCAGGTCATCGAGGCGTCAAACGACCAAGAAGCGATCGGCAAGGCCAGCGAGTGGGCGGCAAGCCAAAAGCTCGCAGTTGTGGCCATGCTGAACGTCAAGCAGGGGATGAGGGACGTGCTCAGCAGGAAGGTTTACCTGGGCGCCTGAGGCGACAGGACATCTCTGCAGCGCGGAACCTCGCCTCACTTTGCAGTCGAGTCCTGCTTCAGCATCGCGATCGCCTCCTGCACCGTGGTCATGAACTGGGCCGGGAAGATGATGGTCGAGTTCTTCTCGATCGAGATTTCCGCCATCGTCTGCAAGGTGCGGAGCTGAAGCGCGACCGGGTGCGCAGTGATGATGTCGGCGGCTTCGCCGAGCTTCACCGCGGCTTGGTATTCGCCTTCGGCGGCGACGATCTTGGCGCGCCGCTCGCGCTCGGCCTCGGCTTCGCGCGCCATTGCCCGCTGCATATTGTCCGGCAACGTGATGTCCTTGATCTCGACCGCCGTCACCTGCGCGCCCCACGGCTCCGTGTGCAGGTCGATGACGTTCTTGATTTGCTCGTTGATTGAGGCCGTATCCGACAACAGCTGATCGAGGCTGAAGCGCCCCACCACGTTGCGCACCGTGGTCTGGGCGATCTGGTTGATCGCATTGAACACGTTCTCGATCGCGATCACCGCCTTCTCCGGATCGGTGATGTGATAATAGGCGACCGCCGCGATATCGATCGAGACGTTGTCCTTGGTGATGATCTTCTGCGAGGGGATCTGCATGGTGACCGTGCGCAAGGAGACCTTTGTCATGGTCTGGAACGGCACGAAGATCAGCGTCAACCCGGGGCCGCGCACGCCCTCGAATTTGCCGAGCAAAAACACCACGCCGCGCTCATACTGCTTGATCACGCGGATCGAGGCGAAGGCGTAGACGATGGCCAGAAAAAACAGAATCGAAACGAATCCCATGCGACGCTCCTCTAGTGGTCCGACATTCGCATTCCCGTCTCAGCGGCCACTTTTGCGAAAGTTAGAATCAAAGGACCACTAGTAAATATCTTTTGCTAGTGGAGTTTTGGATTTGACATTCGCTTGACGAACTCGCGGCCGGGTCGGTAGCGAATGTAAAATCCGCTCCACTAGGTTTAACGTGAAGTCCGAATCCTTCCCGGCAGGCTACCTTATGTGGGGGGGGATCAAGCCAAGGCGACAAGGCCCGGTTGCGGCGATTAAACCCGCTTTCGGCTTGCCCAAGCTCCTTGCCAAGGCGGCTTCCCTCGGGCAACTCTTCGACCTCGAACCGGCCTCGCGAAAAAGCCGGTCAAAACACAGGGGAGGTTAAGATGCTCTCACGCCGCGATTTTGCGACCGTCGCATCCTGCGCGCTCTGTTCGCTCACGGGCTTCATCGCCACCGACGCATCCGCCCAGACGCCGCCGCCGGCAACCAACGGCACGCCGGGCGTGACGCGGAAAATCCTCTCGCAGACAGATGGGCCGACGCCGGGCTACGTCACGCTGCTCGTCGATATCGAGATCGAGCCGGGCGTCACGATCGGACGGCACACCCATCCCGGCATCGAGAGCGCCTACATGCTCGAGGGCGGTTTTGATCTGCCGATCGAGGGACAGCCGACCAAAACGTTCAAGCCAGGCGATGCGGTCGTCGTTCCCGCCAACACGCCGCATGCCGGCACCAAGAACGGCGACAAGAAGAGCCATATCGTCTCGACCTATATCGTCGAAAAGGGCAAGCCTCTGGCCTCGCCGGCGTAGGGGCGATAGCGAGAATCCGAGATAGCGCGTGTCCCGGACGCAATGCAGCGCGCCTTCGCGGTGCGTTGCTGATCCGGGACCCACCGTCGAAGAGTACCGTCGCAAAGAATAATGGATCCCGGATCAGCAGCGCACAACGCCGCTCGCGCGGCGCTTTGCGCTGCGTCCGCGCTTACTGCTGCTGCTTCTCCCAGAACGACAGCAGGCCCTGGCCGGCGGAGCCGCCGATCACGCAGGGAATGCCGACCGCGACCGCTCCCAGCGCCGCCGCCGAGACGCAGCCGAGCGCGACCGCGCCGACGCCGACCTGGCCCCAGAAGTCCAGGTTGCGCCGCGAGTCCGATCCCTTCGCCTTCAATTCTTCCACGGCCGCCAATGCGTCCTTGCGCACGGCCCCCAACTGCACGGTGTCGGCAGCCTCGACCACCTCGGTCAACGGCACCTTGACGGCTTCGCTCTGCACCTTGAGCTCGCTGCGGAGATATTCGCGCAAATTGGTGTCACGCACCGCGTAGCTTGCGAGCGTATAGCGCGCCATGCTGCCGACGGTGAGCTTGTCGACGGTGTCGCGGCTCTTGCTCCACGGCAGCATCGCCATGATGCGCAGGATCGGACGGAACGAGCCGGTCGCGAAGTAATAGCCCCACAGCGTGTCGAGCAGGTCCTGATTGCCGGCGAAGGTCTGCTGCATCTTCAGCTTCTTCCCGTCCTTGTCCTTTGAGAACGGGTTCGTCGTGAACGCCGCCTTGATCTTGTCCATCGTGCCGGGCTGCTCCGCCTCGAGCGGAATATCGGTCAGCGTCGGCAGGGAGCCGGCAAGATACGCATCGATCATCACCTGGCGGCCCGGCATTTTCGGCGCGATCCTGCGCAACAGATTGCGCCAGTCGGGCAGGCCGGAAAACGCGATCGCGCGCACGATCACCCATTCGTCTTCCGCCGGCACCGGGAAGAAGCTGTTGACGAGTTGTTCGGCTTTGGCCGGATTCGAGGCGATCGCACCCGCAATGAAGCCGAGATAGATGCCGGCATTCTCCGGCTCCTTGAACGTCTGCGCGTGGAACAGCACGCGCACGGCGGCCGGGATATGCGCGTAATCCGGCTTGGCGCGGTAGTTATAGATCCACTGCTGCACCACGCCGAGCGAGGCGCGCGGATCGATCTCCTGCGTGGGCGCACCGAAGACAGGCTGGATGACAAAGAGGACAGCGAGGAGGAAGGCTACGCAACGCATGTGACGCTCCAGGGGGCGCTACGAAGACCTGCATCTTTCGATGCATTAAGCGCCATTTGGGCAACACCCTAAAAATCATTTGAGCCGTCATAAGGACATTTTCGGGATGGCATTGCACCGCTCGCGTCGAAATTGTGGCGAACGTCAAGATTTAAGGCACCATCTCTCCCCGCCGCAGACATTGTTTCGCCCCCGCGCCCGACTTTGGTGGAGGCTGGGCAAGGGCGCGGGATATCGGGCCGGCTTTGATACCGAGCGTAACGAGCGTAATGAGAGTGTTGATGGCGCTGGGCCTCGCCGCGGGTCTGGCGTCTTGCGTCGTGTGCTCTGCTGCTGCCGGCGACGAGAAGAGCGGCGACAAGTCCGGCGAGATGATCGCCGTCGAAGGCAACAAGCGCGTCGAGGCCTCGACCGTGCGCTCCTATTTCCGCAGCAACGCGAACGGGCGCTACGACGAAGCCGCGCGCGATGCCGGGCTGAAGGCGCTGATCGAGACCCACCTGTTCGACGGGGTTTCCGTCGATCGATCGGGCGACAAACTAATCGTGCATGTGCACGAGGCGCCGATCCTCGGCAAGGTCGCCTTCGAGGGCAACAAGCGGGTGAAGGACACCGAACTCACGCCGGTCATCGAGTCCAAGCCGCGCGGCAGCCTGCAAGGCGCCATCGTGCAATCCGACGCCGGGAAGATCGTCGAGGCCTACAAGCATCTCGGCCGCGACGACGTCAGCGTCAAACCCATCACCATCGACCGCGGCAACGACACCGTCGATCTCGTGTTCGAGGTCACCGAAGGCGCCAAGACGCCGGTGCGGCAGATCAACTTCGTTGGCAACACCGCGTTCGGCCAGCGGCAGCTCCGCGCCGTGATCAAGACGTCGCAGAACAATTTTCTGAGCTTCATCACCGGCGGCGACGTCTACGATCCCGATCTCGTCAACAACGATCGCGAACTGTTGCGCAACTACTATCGCAAGAAGGGCTATGCCGACGTCAACGTGCCCTCCGCCACGGCCGAATACGATCCCGCCACAAAGGGCTTCACGATCACCTATACGATCGACGAAGGCCCGGTCTATCACTTCGGCGAAGTCGCCATCGACAGCCATGTCGAGGGGCTCGATTCCGAAAAATTGCGCCGCCTCGTCAGCGTGCAGTCGGGCGCGCTGTTCGACGGCTCTGCGCTCGACCGCAACAACGAGAAGATTTCGACCGAGCTCGCCAGGCTCGGCTATCCCTTTGCCAGGGTGCAGGCGCGCTCGACGCGCGATGCAGCGGGAAAGCGCATCGACATTGCGTTTGCCATCGACCAGGGCCAGCGCGCCTATATCGAGCGCATCGACATCCACGGCAACGTCAAAACGCGCGGTTACGTGATCCGCCGGGAATTCGATATCGGCGAAGGCGACGCCTTCAACAAGGGGCTGATCGACCGCGCCGAGCGGCGGCTGAAGAACCTCGACTACTTCAAGACCGTCAAGATCACGACCAGGCCCGGCTCGGCGCCGGACCGCGTCGTTCTCGACGTCGACTTGCAGGAAAAAGACACCGGCGATTTCAACATCGCCGGCGGCTATTCGACCACCGATGGCTGGCTCGCCGAACTCAAGCTCGGTGACCGGAATTTCGCCGGCACCGGGATGGCGCTGAACTCGACTTTCACCTACGGCCAGTTCGCCCGCGGCTTCGACGTCTCCGCCACCGATCCCGGCTTCTTCGGCAATCGGGCGTCGGCCGGAATCGATCTGTCGGCGAAAGAGACGATCGCGAACGAATTCGTGTCCTACAGCACGCTGAATTACGGCGCGACCATGCTGGTCGGCACGCCGCTGACCGAACAGCTCGGCATGCAGTTCCGCTATTCGATCGCGCAGCAGAGCGTGAGCATCGATCCGGCCTCGCTCGCCGCGCCGCCCTCGATCGTGGTGCGAGAGGCGGCCGCGAGCGGACCGCAATTGGTCTCTTCGGTCGGCGACACCGCGACCTATTCGACCGTCGACAATCCGAAGGCGCCGACCGATGGTTTCACCTCGCAGCTGCGCCAGGATCTCGCCGGCCTCGGCGGCGACGTGCGCTTCCTGCGCACGAGCGAAGATTTCCACTACTACCACGCGCTCAACGACGACGTGGTGGCGCTCGCTCGCGCGCAGGGCGGCTACATCACCGGATGGGGCGGTGCCCAAGTGCCGCTGGTCGACAACTTCTTCGGCGGCCCGTCGATGGTGCGCGGCTTTGCGCCTTACGGTTTCGGCCCGCGCGACCTCACGCCCGGCACCACCATGGATAACGTCGGCGGCAGCATGTACTGGGCGACGACCGCCGAACTGCAAAGCAACATTCCCGGCCTGCCGTCGGAATATGGATTGAAGGCGATCGCCTTTGTCGATGCGGGCAGCGTGTTCCGCTACAGCGGGCCGACGACGTTTCCCGGCTCGACGCAGTCGCTGCAACTCGCCAACAACAACGTCATGCGCTCGTCCGTCGGCGTTGGCATGACCTGGGCCTCGCCGTTCGGCCCGCTCAACGTCAGCTATGCGGTGCCGCTCACGAAGGCCTCCTACGACGTGACGCAACCGCTCGGGTTTACGGCTTCGCCGTTCTGACAACATTCAGTTCACCGAGCACGGTCGAGGATTACCTCATTTGATCTCGGCTTTCTGCTCGGCTGAGTCTATGATGAGCCAGCCGGCCCAGGGAGTCCCTCGAAATGAAACAGCTTTGCATCCTCGCCATTCTGTGCGCACTCGCGCCGACCATCGCCGCCGCGCAGGACGGGCGCACGAGAGCCGAGCCGCCGCAAAGAGCGCGCAGGACGCCGGCACCGGGAGACATCGTGGCGCCGGGTGTTTTGCGGCAGGATCTGTTCGACCGCAACAATCCGAACAATCTGCGCCGCAACTATCCGGCAGCGCCCGCGCAGCCCGCCCAGTTCTGATTTTCGACTCTGCGGAAGCGTGATGTCGTGATCATCGTCGCTCCGGCGCAGCCAGCGACGGCGCACGCAAGGAGCGAGCGGAGAAAGCGATCGTTCCCGCGACGGAACCGCCGTGTCTTTCGCAACCCTTTCGCGAAACCATCTGCGATCTGCCCGATTGACATAGGTTAGAAACGGGAGGATCGACGATGAGACAATCCAAACCATTTCTCCCGACTGCCTTGGTGGTCGAGGACGACCCGATCCAGCGCGAGATGATCGCCCTGTTGCTGGAAACCGACTACGACGTCATTCAATGCGAGGACGCGGAAACCGCCGAGCTTGCCTTGAAGAACCGGCGCGCCGCGCTGCTGATCACCGATGTCTCGCTGGTCGGGGCGATGACGGGCATCGAACTCGTCGAGCGTGCGCAGCAGTTGCAGCCGGCCATTCGCGTCATCGTGATGTCCGGACAGACGCCGGCCAGCGCATTGCCCGACGGCGTCACCTTCTTCGCAAAACCCTTTTATCCGGTCGAACTGATCCGCGAGGTCAGCCCCGGCCGCAGGCATTGAGGGCGGTATTACGCACTTAGAAGAGGGCTCATCACCTATCCCCGCGAGCGGGGAGAGGTGAAAGAGATGACGCTCAGTTCTTCGTCCGGGATGACGAGGCAAACGCGTCCTTCACCGCGCTCGACAGTTTCGACAGCGTGCAGGACAGCGTCTCTTCGGCGCAACGCTGCGCCCTCGCCCGCTGCTCGGCGACGCGGCGCGGCACGGGCAGCGGCACGTTGGTCGGCACCAGCGAAAGCGGCTGACCCGCCGGCTGATGCGCGCCTTCGATGTCGGCGCGAAGCCTTTCGTTCTGCTGTTGGGCGAGCGCGGCCGAAATCGCTTCGCGGCGTTGCCCCTCGAGATAGGTGATGTATTCGCGGTCGATCGCCTTGCGCTCTTCCGCGGTCGGATTGGGTCCGGCGATGTCGAACTTCTTGTCCTGCATGAAGTCGTAATAGGTGTAGCCGGAGCCGTCCGCCTTGCGCCGGCCGGCGAACCGCGCGCTACAGCCGGTCAGCGCGCTGTTGTGCTCATCCTCAGCCATACCGAGCGTCTGCAGTCGCTCGACACAGTCCTCGTAGTCGCGCGCGTAATCCGTTGACGACGCGCCGCCAAATTCGAGCCACACAACGGCAAGCGCAATGGTGGCGGCCGCGGCAACCGCGGACAACCACGCAGCTACGCTATTCCCGAAATGAAACATTCCCCAGAATTCCAAATCCCCGATTCGCATACTAAGCGGCGCGATTGAGGGTTTTTGCGGGCAACAACAGGATGATGTTGCAGCATCGCAACAACCGCGTGTTATTTGGCACGCTGCACCTTCTCGCCACTTTTGCGCGGAGATCGTGCAGCAGAGTGTGACCGTCATACAAAAGGTGTGTCATGCAGGTCACTAAAGCCATCGCAACATTCGCTTCCGTCATGGTCGCCGCCGGCGGCCTGTTTGCGTTCAGCTGGGTCGGTCTCGCGCTGCTCGGCTTCTGAACCGCCGCTCGCTTGATCGACAGGGCGATAGCCCTACAAGAATAACATGTCGGGCAAAAGGCCTCTCAAGGTCAAGCCAGTTTAAGTCCAGCCGAGTTCCGTCAAGCCAGGTTCCGTGCAGACAAGCATAGAACGCCCCAAAGGGGCAGAGCCCGCCTCGCCGAAAAAACCAATCAGCTCAAAAACTCAGACGAACTTTTTGAACACGCCGTTCAGATCGGCGAAGACTGTGGCAATCTCGCCACGGATCGCCTCGAGCTGAGCGAAATGACGCTGCGCTTCCGCAACGCGCTGCTCGGGCCATCAGCCTTGGGGCGCGAAAAGTCCCTGCCGGGCTCCATGGGAAGGCTCGGCGAGGCCAGCCCGACGGCCCTCGGGCCTAGTGGTCCGATTCTAACATTTGCATCCCTTCTCATCGGGCACTTTTGCAAATGTTAGAATCAAAGGACCACTAGCAAATTTAAGTATCTAGTGGAGTTTTGGATTTGACATTCGCTTTGAGAGTCTGCGGCGCGGTGGGTAGCGAATGTCAAATCCACTCCACTAGAACGCGACGCCGATCCGGATGCCGCGCCGCCAGCACACGCGGCTCCTCTTCTTCACCCCGCCATGAAGCAATTCGAATCGCTCCGGCAGCGCCACCATCGGAAAGAGCTCAAGGCACGCGCCCCCCGGCGAATAGTCGATCAGCCGGCAGGCGATCGCCGGCTGCTTCGGTCCGACGATGATCTGCGCCTTCGCGGCGTTGGCGGTGCCCGGCCGGACGCGCTGATAAAGTCGCTTCGGTTTGCTGTCGGATGACATCATGCCCCGTATGATGTCCCATACCCGGTTACGGCATCCTTAAATGGCGAAAGCCCGCCGCGCAAAAAAACGCTCGCGCAGGCGATTTGGATCAAAACGACGGCCGGACAATGCCTTAGGAAGCCGCGACCGGAACGGCCACGACACGCTCGTTCAAGTTTTAGCGAAGGCCCCAACGCGGCTTTAAGCGGACAGGGCCAGACTGCAAGCAAGCGTGTTGATGAAGGGACCGCCATGCTCGATGAAAAGATCAGGATCAAGTGCACCAAGTGCTCGCAGGTGTTTCGCGAGCGCGCCCAGAGGGTGCGCAACGGCTTTCAGACCAACTGCCCGCATTGCAACCGGCTGATCACCTTCGACTCCACTGCGGAAGACCGCAACATCCGCAAGGCGCTCTCCAACGCGAAAGAGCTCAGGTCCGTGATCGAGGCGAGCCGGAGGGCGGCCATGACCCAGGAAGCCGCGCCCGTCCCGGTGATGGATCGCAGCCAGTACTAGGGGTCCGGTTCTGACACTCGCACCCACCGCAGCCGCTCATGGAAGCAACTGCACGGCAACAAGCTACCGCGAAGCGGCGCCCACAAGGCTAGCGTGGTAAATTTGGCTTTAAACGCCCGCCGGATTTGATCGACATTAACTACCTCACGCGGAAGCAAGCCCGCGTAACCACGGTTTAAACCGCCAAGCGCGAAAATGCCTTGATTTTGCGCGTTTCGCCCGGGGCTTTCGAAAATGATCTTGCGCAGCAAATGGCTGCTCTGGCTGCGGGCTATCCTGCACTCCGCCGCTATTGCCGGTTTCGTGCTGATCATCGCAAGCTGGTTCGTCGCGTTCTACATCTCCTCGCTCGAGCGCGAGAAGGCGATCGAGGAAGCGATGAAGCAGTCCGACAGCCTGGTGCGGCTGTTCGAGCACAACACCGTCGACACCCTCAGCCGTTTCGACCGCACGCTGCTCTTGTTGCGCAAGAGCTACGAGGACGATCCCGAGCATTTCGACTTGCGCAAATGGGCCGAACAGGCCTCGCTGATCAGCGAGGAAGCGATCCTCCTGAGCCTGATCGGCCCCGACGGCTACCAGATAGCCTCGACGCTGCACCCGAGCCCCGGGCGGGTTTATCTTGGCGACCGTCGGCACGTGATGAAGGCGTTGCAGGCAACCGGCGACGAACTGGTGATCAGCGACCCGGTGGTGGGGCGAACAACGAAACGCATGTCGCTTGTGCTCCTGCATCGGCTCCGTAACCCGGATGGCTCGACCGCCGGGGTGATCTCGCTCTCGATCAATCCCGATTTCATCGAACCGTTTTACCGCAGCGCCAATCTGGGCGCGCACGGCACCATCTCGATCCGCAACCAGCACAACGTCATGGTGGCGGCGCAGGGTTTTGTGCAGGACGTCATTGGCCAGACGGTCCCGCGCGGCAAGGCGATGGAAGGAAATCCGGACGCCGCCTCGGGCCATTATTGGGGCGTCGGCGCCATCGACCAGGTCACCCGTCTCGTCGCTTTCCGCACCTCCGAGAAATACGGCCTCTACTTCATGGTCGGCCTGTCCGAGGAGTTTATCCTGGCCGAATACCGGGCGCACCGCGCGGCCTATATCGCGGTCGCCTCGGTCGTCTCAGTGGCCGTTCTGATCGGCATCGGCTTTGCCGTGCGCTACCAGATCCGCCTCTCCAGGAGCCAGCAGGCACTGCGCGAACTCAACGAGGAAATTTCGCGGCAGAACGTCCGCATCGACGCCGCGCTCACCAACATGTCATGCGGCCTTGCGATGTTCGACGGCGATGGCCGGCTGACGCTGTGGAACGAGCGCTACGAGGCGATTTATCAAATGTCGAGCGGCGTGCTGCACCAGGGCATGCGCATCAATGACATTGTCAGCCACTCCGTCGGGCGCGGCAAGAAGGACTTCGACATCCCGCGATTCGTCGATGGTTTCCTGCGCGAGTTGCGCGAGACCCACAAGAGCGTGACCATCAACCATCTGGCCGATGGCCGCATCATTTCCATCGCCAAAAGCGCGATTGCCGGCGGCGGCTGGGTCGGCGTCCATGAGGACATCACCGCCCAGCGCATGCAGGCGAAGCTCGTCGAGGAGAAGGCGGCCGAACTCGAGGTGATGAACAACCGCTTCTCGACCGCGCTCGCCAACATGGCGCAGGGGCTGTGCATGTTCGACGGCGACAAGCGGCTGACGGTCTGGAACGACCGTTTCGCCGAACTCTATAACGTGCCGCCGCATCTCTTGAAGATCGGCACGCACTACGCCGACATCACCGCGGCGCGTATTTCCCGCCACCTGAACAAGCCGCTGCACGATCCGGAAGTGGTGGCCAGGGTCGCCGAGATGCTGGCGATGCCGCCCAACTCCTCGCGGATCGACGAAACGCCTGACGGCCGCTACATCCTGCTGACGCGCCAGCCGATGCGTGGCGGCGGCTGGGTTGCGATGATGGAAGACATCACCGAGCGGCGCCGCGCCGAGGCCGAGATCGTGCATCTGGCGCGCCACGACGTGCTGACCGGGCTTGCCAACCGCGCCGAATTCAACGCCCGCCTCGACGAGGCCAGCAAGCGGCTGAAGCGTAACGGCGGCAACGTCACCGTGATGATGATCGACCTCGACCGCTTCAAGGCGGTGAACGACACGCTGGGGCACCTCGCCGGCGACCAGCTGCTCGGCGAAGTGGCGCGCCGCCTGCAAGCGACCCTGCGCGAAACCGACGTGCTGGCCCGGCTCGGCGGCGACGAATTCGCCGTCATCCAAGAAGGCGGCGCGGACCAGCACGAGGGCGCCGTGGCGCTGGCGCTGCGGATCATCGAGGCCGTTTCCACGCCATTCAATCTCAACGGCCATGAGATCCATGTCGGCGCCTCGATCGGCATTGCAATGGCGCCGGAAAACGGCGTCGAGCCGGGCGAGCTGCTCAAGCGCGCCGACCTTGCGCTCTACAGCGTCAAGTCGAGCGGCCGAAACGACTTCTGCCTGTTCCGCGACGAGATGCTGGAGATGGTTCATACCCAGCAATCGGCCGAGCGCGAACTGCGCGAAGCGATCGCGCAAAACCAGTTCGAGCTGCATTACCAGCCGGTGGTCGACATCAGGACGCGCGAACTTGTCGGCGTCGAGACGCTGGTGCGCTGGCGGCATCCTGCCAGGGGCATGATCGCGCCGGACAACTTCATTCCGCTCGCCGAATCCACCGGCCTGATCGGACCGCTCGGCGAATGGATCCTGCAACAGGCCTGCGCCGACGCCGCCAACTGGCCCGCGCACGTCAAGGTCGCCATCAACATTTCGGCGATCCAGTTCAAGAAGGGCAACCTGTTCGAGCTCATTCTCGCGACGCTGGTGAAAACCGGCCTGCAACCGGAACGCCTCGAGCTCGAGATCACCGAGACCTCGCTCCTGGAAAACCAGGAAGCGCATTTGACGACGATCCGGCAGTTGAAGAATCTCGGCCTGTCGATTGCGCTCGACGATTTCGGCACCGGCTTCTCGTCGATGAACTACCTGACGATTTTCCCGTTCGACAAGATCAAGATCGACAAGTCCTTCACCAAGGGCGTGCTCAGCCGCACCGACTGCCAGGCGGTGGTCGCCGCCTCGCTCGCGCTCGCCAAGGGGCTCGGCATCGTCACCACCGTCGAGGGCATCGAGACCGAGGAGCAGCTCGACTACATGCGCACCGCCGGCGTCGAGCTCGCGCAGGGCTATCTGTTCGGCAAGCCGGTTCCGATTGCCGAATTCGGCCGCGACAGCGCAACGATCCTGACCACGCTGGTGGCTTGACCACGCTGAAGTGAATATTGACCGGTGTCTCCTTTACGTTTCGGGACTTGGCCTCGTTTGAATCAAAGGATGTCGCGCCCTCACATAGAGGATAATCGGGATTCCGATCACGCTCGGCAAAATCCAAAAGGCGACTTGAGGCAGGTCCCGCCACAGCGGGAGGTTCTTGCCGTTGTCAACGTAGAAGGCGGTTATGAGCAGAATATAGGAAGCGCCCATGCCCGACAGATGCAGAACAGGCCAATTGCGCCAACGATGCCGGATGGCGCGCCTGCCAAGATGCGCCGATCCAAACGACAGCGCGGCCAGGATCGCAAGGTGATAATCTTCAGACCATCGAACGATCGACAGGCCAACGGCGGTGACAAACACTCCTGACAAACACCAATAGTAGATCGTGCCGAAATCGGAGTGCCGCCCCCGGCCCTTGACCATCATCGTTGCGACGATCCCGGCGATCGTGCAGGCCAACCCCAACAGAACATGGATGCCGACGACGGCGAGAAACACCGGGGAATCTGATGGTATGGGAATCCCGGCGATGATCGTCATTGTCAACCACCCGAGGCCGCTTGGTGTGGCGGTTCAGAAGTCCGCATCAGTGCTGCCGCGAATTCATCACGCGGACTTCTGAACCAAAGCCACACTGGATCGATAGGTTTGCTAGTGTCCTTTCGATTCCGAAGTTCGAAACGTGGCTCCGAAAAATGATACGAACTTCGGAATCGGGACACTAGCGGGCGACCTCTCTCATTTCTGCTCTTGGTTTTTGGCTCACGGCGCTCCCCTCAGTTGAAATATGGAAACGATAGATGCCGTCACGGCTTTGGCTGCTCTTGCCCAGGAAAACCGGCTGGAGATCTTCCGCCTGCTGGTTGAGGTTGGGCCTGACGGCATGGCCGCCGGTCAGGTCGCCGAAAAGCTGGGGCTCGCGCCCAACACGCTCACCTTTCATTTCGACCGGCTTCGCACCGCTGGCCTTGTCACGGTGCGCCGCGATGGCCGCTCGATGATCTATGCCGCGCGCTTTGCGGCGATGAACGGCCTCGTTTCCTTTCTCACCGAGAATTGCTGCAAGGGCTCGCTCGCTAGTGGAGTGGATTTGACATTCGCTCCCCGCCAAGCCGCGAGTTCGAAAGCGAATGTCAAATCCAAAACTCCACTAGAATCTGATGTTTGCCAGTGATCCTGTAATTCTAACATTCGCAAAAGTGGCCGCTGAGAAGGGATGCGAATGTTAGAATTGGACCACTGGATGCGGCCCGGCCGTCGTTTGCAAACCCGAGGGAGTACGCCATGAAGCGGTTTCACGTGCACGTCGCCGTTGACGATCTCGATCAATCCATCGGCTTCTACTCGGCGCTGTTTGCCGCCGAGCCTTCCGTCATCAAGACCGACTACGCCAAGTGGATGCTGGACGACCCCCGCGTGAATTTCGCGATCTCGACGCGCGGCCGAAAGGCCGGCCTCGATCACCTCGGCATTCAGGCCGAAAGCGGCGAAGAGCTGAAGGACATCTACGCGCGGCTGCACAAGGCCGGCGGCAATATCGTCGAGCAGGGCCAGACGGCCCGCTGTTACGCCAAGTCGGAAAAATCCTGGATCGACGATCCCGCCGGAATTTCCTGGGAGACGTTCCACACCACGGGCGAAAGCATCGACTATGGCGACGGCTCCGGTGAACGCGTGGCGCGCGTTGCCCACGAAAACTCGTGCTGCGCGCCGGAAGCCGAGGCCGCCAAGCCGACCGCCGCCTGCTGCTCGCGCGCCTGAGGCAGCGCCATGGCTGAACCCTATAACGTGCTTTTTCTCTGCACCGGCAATTCGGCGCGCTCTGTGATCGCCGAGGCGATCCTGAACAGGCTTGGCGCGGACAAATTTCGCGCCAATAGCGCGGGCAGCCAGCCGAAAGGTCGCGTGCATCCTGAAACAATCCGGCTGTTGGAAGGCCTTGGCTATGATACGTCGGGCTTCCGGTCGAAGTCGTGGGACGAGTTCACCGCGGCGAGCGCGCCGCAATTCGATTTCGTCTTTACCGTCTGCGACAACGCGGCGGCCGAAAGCTGCCCGCTATGGCCGGGTCAACCGATGACGGCGCACTGGGGCGTGCCCGATCCGGCAGAAGCGACCGGGACCGACGCCGAAATCGCGCTCGCCTTCAAGGAAGCGTATCGAATGCTCAACCAGCGCATCGGAATTTTCACCTCGCTTCCGTTGCGTTCGCTCGACCGGCTTGCGCTCCAGAAGAAGCTCAAGGACATCGGCGGCATTGGCAAGGCGGCCGAGCCGACCTGAACTCGCTCTCCTTCGCCTCGGCATTTGCCGAAGCAACGCGCGCCCAAAAGAAATGAGCCTCAGCCTGGGGGTACCATGCTGAGGCTCTGCCTCGACCAGGCATCGAGGGGAGCTGAGCGCTCACGCAAACAACCTCGCCTAATGCGAGCGGAAATGACACTAAAATCAAATTGAGATTGTGGAATTGAGAAAAGGGTCTTCGCCGGTTTGACTTCGGCGCAGGAATCTAGTTGCCAAGCTTGATGCCGGCGTCCTTGATCACCCTGGCCCACTCGGGAATCTCGCGTCTGATGACGGCTGCGAACTCGGCGCGCGTATTGCCGACCGGCTCGATGCCGAGTTCGCCGAATTTCCTGCGTACGTCTGCGGTCGCAAGCGTCTTCACGGTCTCGTCGTGCAGCCTGTCCAGCACGTCGTTCGGCGTTCCCGCGGGCGCGACGAGCCCGAACCAGGGCACGGCCTCGAAGCCGGGATAGCCTGACTCCGCCATGGTCGGCAGCTCTGGCACCAGCGGCGAACGCGCGATCGAGGTGATCGCGAGCGCGCGCAGCTTGCCTTCGCGCGCAAGCGGCACGACGTTCGAGATATTGGCAAACGACATCGTGATGCGCCCGGCGAGCAGGTCCGGCATCAGTGCGGTGGTGCCGCGATAGGGCACGGGAGCGATGTCGATATGGGCCATGTGCTTGAACAATTCGCCGGCCAGATGCTGCGAGGTGCCGACGCCGGCATGGCCGTAGGACAATTTTCCGGGATTTTCCTTCGCGAGCGCCACGATGTCGGCGACGCTCTTGATCGGCAGCTGGTAAGGAACGGCGAGCACGTTCGCAGCGATGAAGACCTGCGTGACCGGCGCGAAATCCCTGACCGGATCGAACGGCAGCGTTTCATACAGGCTTGGATTGATGACCAGCGCAGAGTTGCCGCCCATCAAGAGCGTGTATCCGTCGGCTTGAGCCTTGGCGACCTGGGCGGTGGCGATGTTGCTGCCGGCGCCCGCAACATTCTCCACCACGAAGGGCGAGCCGAAGACTTCCGCGAAACGGTCGGCGAGAATGCGCGCCGCAAGGTCGGGCGCCGTGCCCGGCGTAAAGCCGACCAGGATCTTCACCGGGCGGTTCGGATAGTTTTGCGCGAGCGCCCCTTGCGCCGCGAACAGCGCGAGCATGACAGCGAACAGTCTTGCAGCCCGCTTCATCGTTCCCTCACCATCCCGCATGGCTGCTTGCCTGATCGACCGCCCTCTCACATTCGTATCAGGACCACCCCGCCAACCAACAGCGCGGCGCCGAGAATACGCACGCTGCTGACGGGATGAACGGGCAGACCCAACAGACCGAAGTGGTCGAACATGATCGATCCCAGCATCTGACCGGCGATCAAAAGCGCGAAGAAGGTCGCCGCACCAAGCCTCGGGATGAGAAAGATCGCCAGCGCGATGAAGATGGCGCCGAACAGGCCGCCGCTCCACGAGAGCAAGGGAACGCGTCCCGCGGTCGCAAGCGACGGGACCGGGTCCCGCACCAGGAACGCGAAGGCCGCCATGCAAACGACGCCGACGAGGTAGCTGGTAAAACCCGACCACGCCGCCGAGTTCAGCGCGGTCCGCAGGTTGGCATTCAGTGCCTGCTGCACCACAAGACTGAGCCCGGCCGAGACGGCCAAAACAGTCGGAATCGCCAGTTTCAACATCTCATGCCCCGGTGCAGTTTTGGCGCATCCTAGATGATTTGACGTGTTCCCAGAGGGAAAAGAATTGCAGCAGATGGCCTCGGCGCCGGCCGGAAAGCCGGACCTTCGGAGAGCCTGTCGATGAAGCGCTTGGAGGCTCCGGAAGACATGGCGCAAGCCATCCTGTTCCTGGCTGTTCGTGGCGTCCGACAAAGCCTCGTTCATCACTGGCCAGATCATCGACGTCAACGGCGGCAAAAGCGCCTCGTAAGGAGAGCGCTCCGCAATAAAGCAACAAAGCGGGCCCAAAACGAAAAACCCCAGCACAGGGTGCCGGGGCTCGGTCAACCGCTCGCGTACATCCGGCGAGCGATCGCTACGATTTTGAACGTAGCGGGGAAATCTGAACAATTGATGACGGTGGCGGGCCCGTTTGGCGGCGACGTCAATTTACGCTGCGGCGGGTTCCTGCCCCGGCTGATCGAGCTTCGGCGTTTCCGCCTTGAGGACGAATTGCGCTTCGGCGAGGTGCTCCCAGCGCTCCGCCTGGGCGAGCCATTTCCAGTTCTGTTCCGGATGGTTGCTCGCCTGCTGGCGGCACAGAAGCGCGATCGCGCGACAACGTTGGGCGTTTTCCATCATGTCCTCCCCGGTTGTGCGATTTATGCGATTCATGGCCGAAGCGAATCGCATGACATCAGAACTGCGCGTTCGCTTAAGCCATGATCTTTACCGCAACATTACCGCCATCAATTTGTCGGATCAAAGGCGATTGATCGCGGCAAGGCGCGCACCATCCGTAGGCCCGATTTCGGCGTCCGAAGTTCCGCCTCCGTGACTTGCCGGGCGCGTTGGCAGGCGGGCCGTTCTTGTTGCCGGGCTGCCCGGCTCGTTCTCCTCGGCCTCGCAGGCGGTCAAGCCCGGCCATGACGCGGTGATCGCGAACGTGCGGCTGCGGGAAAGCGCGATTTGTGAAATGGAGAATTGCCAAAGCGAAAACGGCGTAAATCGCCTTGCCGTGCTACCGGATTGCACCGACCCGCATCTGGAAGGACATCAGATGAAAACACCGATCCTCGCTGCGGCAGCAGCGTTTCTGGCCGGCCAGGCCATGCCCGCCAAAGCAGTGGAATCAATCTCCGTGACCACGAGCTATCACCGCGCAAGCGTCGATGGCGTGAGCACCTTTTACCGGGAAGCCGGCCCAAAAGACGCGCCGACGATCGTGCGTCTGCACGGCTTTCCCTCTTCTTCCCGCGAATTCGACACGCTCATTCCCCTCCTCGCCACGCGCTATCACCTGATCGCGCGGGACTTTCCAGGCTTCGGCCATAGCGACGCACCGCCGCCCTCGGCCTACACCTACACGTTCGATCATCTGGCGCAGGCCACCGACCATTTCCTGACGCAGCTCCATGTCGAGAAGTGTGCGTTCTTTCTTCATGACTATGGTGGCCCGATCGGCTTCCGCATCCTGCTGGCGCATCCAGAGCGCGTCCAGGCGCTGATTGTTTCGAACGCCAACAGCTATGTGGAAGGGCTCGGCGCCAAGTGGGAGACAATCGCAAAATACTGGTCCGACCGCGCGGCGCATCCGGAAGTGTTCGATGCATTCGCTTCGCTCGCAGCTGCCGAGCAGCGCCATACGCTCGGCACCTCGCACCCCGAGCGTTACAATCCCGATACCTGGACCGACGAATACGCGTTTCTTTCGAGACCGGGCCAGCGCGAGATCCAGGCCGACCTGCTCTACGATTACCGCACCAACGTCGCTGCCTATCCGGCCTGGCAGGCATGGCTGCGTGACCACAAGCCGCCGACACTGGTGGTCTGGGGCAAAAACGATCCGTCGTTCATTGCGCCGGGCGGAGAAGCCTACAAGCGGGACGTGCCTGGCGCCGAGGTCCACCTGCTCGATGCCGGACACTTTGTGCTGGACGAGCAGAACGACGAGGTCGCCACCCTGACCCTCCAATTTCTGTCCCGGCAGGGCTACTGACCAGTGCGGCGAATTTGAAGTTTCTATCAGCGTTGCAGCAAGTTTGTCATAGGAACTTCAAATTCAAGGCCGCACTAGAATCAATAAGTTGCTAGAGCTCCTTTGATTCCGAAGTTCGCATCAGAGGCGCCGCGGATAGCTTGCGAACTTCGGAATTGGAGCTCTAGACCGCGGCCCTGGACGGCCCGGGAGCTCACTTCATCGGGCATTTGTCGTGGTAGCGATCGTGATCGTTCTCGACGACGGTGGCGACGGTTTTCAGCGAAAGCTCGCCGCTTGCGTCTTTCACCACATCGATCAGATAGAAGTTCTGGATCGGGACATGGTTGTTGCCATATCGGAGCGCACCGCGGACGGATTTGAAATTCGCTCTTTCCATTTCCGCCTTCATGGCGTCCTTGTTCGTCAGATCGCCCTTCACCGCGACAACCGCGCTGTTGATCAGCTGCGCGCCGTCATAGGCCTGCGCGCCGTAAAAACTTGGACGCAAGCCGGGGTACTTCTTGCGATAATCGGCGACGAAGCGCCTGTTCTCGTCATTGGGCAGGTCGTTCACCCATTCCATCACGCCGAGGACGCCGAGTGCGTTGTCCTTTTGCATCGGCAGCGACAATTCATCGACCACGCCGTCCGTATAAAGCGGAATCTGCTGCTTCATCCCGGCCTGCACATATTGATTGAGGAATTGCACCCCGGCCGCACCCGGAAAGAACGCGAAGATCGCTTCCGCTTTCGAGGCGCGCGCCTTGGACAGCTCGGCCGAGAAATCGAGTTGGGTCGGCCACACCGTATATTCCTCGCCGCGCACCTCACCCTTGAAGGTGCTCTTGAATCCGGCCAGGCGGTCCTTTCCCGCCGCATAGTTGGGACCGAGCAGGAAAACGGACTTGATACCCTTCTGGTTCATGTAAACGCCCATCGCCGCCGGCGCCTGGTCGTTCTGCCACGATGTCGAGAACACGTAAGGCGAACACAATTCGCCGGCGAGCTGTGAGGGACCGGCGTTGACGCCGATCAGGAAGGTCTTCGAATTGACCGCGGGCTTGAGCGAGGCCAGCAGCACGTTCGACCAGTTATAGCCGACGATGAAGTCGACATGATCCGACTGGATCAGCTTTTCGGTCTTCTGCTTGCCGACATCAGGCTTCTGCTGGTCGTCCTCGTAGATCATCTCGACCGGCTGGCCCGCCATCTTGCGGCCGAGGTGATCGAGCGCCAGTTCGAACGCATTGCGCGCATCGATGCCGATCGCGGCGGCCGGACCGCTGAAGGTATTGACAAAGCCGATTCTGATGCTGTCGGCCGACCATGCCGGGCTCGACAGTGAGAGCACCAGTGCAGCCGTCAAGCGGAATGACGTTTTCATCGACCCCTCCCCGTGATCTCTTTTCACGCCAGCTTACAGCAAGCCAGGCTTGCGCGATGCGGGTGCGGTCACGGGGAGATGGAAATTTTATTGCGCGGCTCTCGCGCACCGGATAGTTGACGCTTCCGCTGTCATTCCGGGGCGCGAGCGAAGCATGCGCGCCCCGGAATCTCCAGCTACTCAAGCGGCTCGATAAATTCCGGGCTCGATGCGACGCATCGCCCCGGAATGACAGGTGGCTTGATCGACGTGCTCGCGGAAACTCTCCCTCGCCCGCAGTATCCTTTTCAGCGGCAGCCAGAGACCGCGTTGAGCCGCTTCCTTCAGAAAGGCAACGGACCAACGGCACGGCGAAGCGTCATTGGCGGTCGGCCCTGGGGTGATTGAGGAGACCAATCAGGCCGTCATGGCCATAGACCTTGAGCTTCAGACCCCCGAGCGACCAAAGCCCGTCCTTCCTGATCGCCTCACCAAAGACGAGCCCCTCGCCTTTCGGGCCCTTCACGGAAAAACTGAGGACGACGCGGGCGGTCGCGCCGCCGCGCGTGACCAAGCCCAATGGAATGCCGGTTCTGATCGGGGTGCCAAGAAGGCCAGCGACTTCCCCGCTCGAGCGAAGCTGTGACTCCGCAAGCGCATAGGCGGCGGAGTGACGAAGCCAATAGACGGCGCCCCCGCCGACCAGACCAAAGAGCGCGATCAGGCAGAGATAGACGATGCACGCCCACAAGGCCCAGGCGCGCTGCACCCGCCTGAAATGCGCGATGCTGTCCCAGCGTCCGTTGCGCCAGGCCCACCGGCTGCCCCGGGCTCCGAGCACGAAAGGCATGATCAGGATGCCGAACAACGGCACCAGGGTCAAAAGCGCGACATAGGTGTTGTTGCCGACGCCCCAGATCCAGTTCAGCAGAAACGCGCCCCAGTTCCAGCGGTCGATCTCCGCGGGCACCCGGTTTGGATCGGCCATCGAGTTCCGGTCGGTCATTCCTCGCGCCTGTTCAAGCCCGGGGGTGTCCGCATCGCGCGCGGCTTGCGATCACGCACCTGCCCGGCCGGTCCGGCGTTGCTGCGATTGCTTGCGAACTTCGGAATCGGAGCTCTAGTTCAGCGGCAGCCAGACGATCTCGCTATCCCGATTGCAGGAGTTGCAGTGCGCGGGCCGGTCAAAGGTGTTGGCCAGCTCCCACTCCTGCTTCTCGTTGCTCCATTGCGCGGTCGCAACGCACGTGATGTCGTCGGAACGGCAATGTCCGCAGACCGGCGTCGATCGCGAGGACAGCATCGGATGGCGCAGCGTTTGCTCCGCGCGCTCCTGCTCCTGTTTCGAATGAAACGGATTGGAAAGAAGGTGATGCGTCATTTTCCGCCAAAGCCCCAAGCCAAAACCCCACTTCGAATCTACCGCAATTGCTGTCCTTGTCCGCATCACAAAGAGAACGACTGATGTAATTGCTGTGGATTGTGACCTGTCGACCACCAGCAACGACGTGATTCGCACACGATATCAAGCCCGCAAGAATGCGGAAAGTGCCGAGACCAGATGGTCGAACAGGCGCCGGACACGGGGCACCGAGCGCATGTCCTCGTGCATCACGACCCACATGTCGAGTTCGAAGCGAATCACTTTCGCAAGCACGCCCACCAGGTCCGGATAGTTGCGCGCGATGCCATGCTGGCAGCCGCCGATGCCGACGCCGCACTTCAGCGCGGCAAACTGCGCCAGATCGTTGTCGCTGCGAAAGCCGAAGGTCTCCCGCGTCAACGGCCACGGCGTCGGCCCAGAACTTTTGAAGGACTGAAGGCTTTTGAGCGGCTGCGCGTCGCGGTCGAAGCCGATGATGCAGTGCGTCTTGAGATCGGCGACGGTGCCCGGCAGTCCGAAGCGCACGGCATAATCGCGATGGGCATAAAGCCCGACCGCGCTTTTTCCGACGCGCCGGGCGATCAGCGACTTCTGGCGCGGCGGCACCATGCGCACGGCGATATCGGCATCGCGCCGCAGCAGGTCTTCGTTGCGGTTGTTGAGCGCAAGCTCCAGCGTGACTCCAGGATGGCTCTCGCGAAACCGCGCCAGCATGGAGGGCAGCACCTCGCAGCCGACCATCTGACTTGCGGTCAGACGTATGATGCCGTGGTCGCCGCTCGCCCCGCCGGAAGCGGTGCGGCGAAAGGCTTGCGAAGCGGCCGCCATGGTCTCGGCGTGGCTCACGAGGCCAAGGGCAACGGGCGTCGGCTTCAGGCCCTGCGGCGAGCGCGAGAACAGCTTTAGCCCAAGTGCGTCTTCCAGCGCATCGATGTGCCGCCCCACCGTCGGCTGGGTCAGCGCGAGCTTTCGCGCCGCGCCCGACAGGGTGCCGTCGCGCACCACTTCCAGAAACGTGCGGTAAAGCTCCCAGCCCGGTTCGCTGGCCGTCATTGCGCTATCGCCGATGCGACTTGTCATACAAAAATGTATAACATTCATAGAGATTAGCGCAATTTTCTTTAAGAGGCCGAGCAGCGATATTTCGCGGCAATCGAGATCGTCACGAGGAGATGCGCCATGACCGATGCCATCAATCCAGCCACCTCTCGCGCCGCCACCTGTCGCGCCACCACCTATCGCGCCTATGTCATCACGCGGCCTGGCGGCCCGGAAGTGCTTGAAGCCCGGGACCTGCCGGTCACCGACCCCGGCCGAGGTGAATTGCGCGTGCGCGTGCGGGCCTGCGGGATCGGAGCCACGGATCTGACCATGCTTGCCGGGAAATATCGCTTCGCGCCAAAACTCCCGATCGTTGGCGGCTACGAGATCGCGGGCGAGGTGGAGGCGCTCGGTGAAGGCGTCACCGGCTTCCATGTCGGCCAGCGGGTGGCGGCGCTGACGGTGCATGGCGGTTTCGCCGAACGGTTGATCCGCGAGGCGCGCCACTTCGTTCCCATCCCCGATGGCGTGTCCGATGTCGAGGCGGCGGCGCTGATCCTCAATTACGTCTCGGCCTGGCAGATGATCCATCGCGTGGCGAAGCCGAAGCGGAGCGAGACCGCGCTGGTCACTGGCGCTGGCGGCGGCGTCGGCACCGCGCTGCTGCAACTCCTGAAGCTCGAAGGCGTCAAGGCTTATGGGGCGGCCTCAAGACAGAAGCACGAACTGGTCAGCAAACTCGGCGGCATTCCGATCGACTATCGGGAAGCTCCGGTCGACCGGCTCATTCGCTCACACGAGCGCGGCGGCGTCGACGTCGCCTTCGATGCGCTCGGCGGCGCCAGCATCAGCACGTCCTTGCGCGCAGTGCGGCGCGGCGGCACGGTGGTCGGCTACGGCTTCATGGCGGCGAACAGCCTGCTGTCGCAGGCGCGGATGTTTTTCGATGTCTTCATCGGTTCCCGCCTGCGCGGCAGGCGCGGCGCTTTCTACGGCATTTCACTTCTGTATCGAAAGGACCCTCAACCATTCCTTGAAGACCTGCCGAAGATTTTCGCGCTCGTCGCCGAGCGCAAGATCGAGCCTGTCATCGCCGAGGTCATGCCGTTGGCGCGCGTTCGCGAAGCGCTCGAGCGCCTCGCCGGCGGAAGCGTGGCCGGCAAGATCGTACTGCGCTGCGGATAGCCGTCGCACCCTGGGGAAAACCGCTTGAGGGCGGCGCCGGGAACGACGGTTCGCCCTTGACCGGCCCTTCTAAAGTCTAGCCGCCTCGAGCAGAGATCGGCGGAACAGGGCGCGCGGGTCTGAAGTTGCCTTTCACCAATACCGGCTTCGCGTTGGGCCGGGCAGAGTTTTTACGGGAGGGGAAAATGCTGCGACGATGGCGCGCCGAATCGGTCCTCGACCTTTACAATCTGTTGCTGGCGGCGGTCCTGTTCGGAGCGCCCTCCTTTCTCGCCCATGCAAGCCGCACCGCCGAGTTCGACCTCTGGCTCTGCAGCGCGGCGATCATCATTGTTTCGCTCGCCGCCATGATTGCTTTCTCGGCCTGGAAGGAATGGGTCAATCTGGCGCTGGCGCTCTGGCTCGTCGCCTCGCCCTGGATCCTGGGCTTTGCCCATACCCGCGCGATGCATTTCGCCATCGGGATCGGCATAGCGATCGCATTTCTCGCAGCCCTTGAAATCTGGTTGCGCCACGAGGCCACCGAGCAGGAAGCGGTTTCACCTGTGGAAACGCAGAAGCGCTGAGTGTCGCTTCGCTGTGACGGTGCCCGTCAAGCGCGAATGAACCCCGCCGGAGCGATCCGGCGGGGTTCATTTTGCTGTGGTGCCCCCCCGAAAGAGGGGTGTCAGTCGAACTTATTTCAGCGAGCTGTTGATGGTGCTGAAGTTGGTGTTCAGGGTCGAGCCAAGGCCATTGACCGCCGCGATGATCGCAAGCGCGATCCCGGCCGCAATCAGACCATATTCAATCGCGGTCGCCCCCGACTGATCGGACAAAAACTTCAAAAGAATGCGCTGCAACGCCGCCTCCGTTTCAAGGATATCGGCGCCTGGTCTGGCGCCATCCGCAAAATGTACGGGTGACGCTCTAAGGTTGTGTAAAGAAGTGGACACAGGATTTTAATGAAAAACGTCGCCTTTTTCAGGCGCGCTCGCGCAGCACGTGTGAAACATTGCCAGATGTTTCCGGAACCGGCGTAAAACCGGCGGGACACGTAGCCGACAGGTGGCCGCGACGGTCCCCAAAAAATGCCGGATTTACTGGCTCGCGAGCTGTGTCGGCTGCGCGTGGAAGACGCCGGCGCCCGATACCTGGGAGGCAATCAGAAAGGCCGCAACCACGGCCGGCACACTGATAAGTCTCAGGAATTGATCAACGGAAAGCATGTTCGACGTCCCCCCCCCAAGGATTTGAACCCGCACCCGCCCAAGCGCCCCGCAACGGCGAATGTCAGAACCGAACCGCAACCACCGGCTGCCCCTCGACCGTCAGCATCCGATCGGAGATCACGGCGCCGGAAATCGTCAGCAGCGCCAGCAGGGTTATGACCGTAATGGTTTGCATTTCGTTAACGTCACGCCGGATTGTGGCCGAAAAGGTCAAAGTTTTGTCCCTTTTCGGGACATTGCCGCGAAATGATCGTGGCCGGGCGGAGGCGGCCTCGCCGTAACGGCAGTGTGCCCCCCTATCGATCCTTCGAGACGCCGCGCTCTCATTTTGCACCATTCGCGACGGCCTCGCCGTGGCCCGGCCTGCTCGGGTGCGCGCGGCTCCTCAGGATGAGGCCGTCCCGTGCGGCTCGATTTAGACCCTCATGGTGAGGAGCCGCGTCACTCGACGCGGCGTCTCGAACCATGAGGCCGGCTCAATGCCCGCGGCGCTCACACCATTTCACCTCTCCCCTCAATGGCTGCCGCGGGCGGCATAGAACTGCGAGAGGCCGATCATGATCTCGACCGCGATCAGGAGCACGACGATGATCTCGAGCCGCAGCGAACGGCGGGTATCGATGATGTCGGCGAGCGTATCGGCGGTCTCCGCCACGACTTCCAGCTTGCGGTTGAGCGTCTCGACTCGGGCGGTCAATTCGTATTCATCTTCCAGACGCGCATAAAGCCGCTCCAGGTCGGGGCGGTCCCACAGCGCGTCCGGCTTGTCCGCGATCGCAACGCGGCCGGAGACGTTGTGCTGCACCAGCAGCGCCTCGCCGATCAGCTTCAGGATGCCGCGGCGGTTGCGAAAGAACTTTCCGGAAATGGCCAGTTCCCGCACAAAGGGCTCGATGGTCTCGAACACTTTCGCGACCTCGCGCTCGTCATGGGCGAGCACGACGCTCTTGGCCAGGACGTCGGAGACCACGAGAAGGCGCGCCATCGACATGTCGCGGACCTGGATGGGCCCTCCCGCGGCGACCTGATCGCCGGTTTCGCCCAGCAACTCGATCGTCGCGGCCTCTTCTTCCGGCGGGGTCATGCAGCCGCCGATCCGCGGCAGCAGCCGTTCGAGGAAGCCGGCCTCCTCCTCGATGCTCATGTTGAAGAACACTGTCACGCCATAGCGAAACACGACCGCAATGCCGTCCTGGCCCGTGCGCAGCGCCAGCGGCACCGCCGAGAGCGCATCCTTCTCGAAGCCCTGCGTGTTGATGCGGTCGCCGAGATTGAGCGCATGCGCCGTCACGCGACTGAGCTCGGGCTGGCTGCGGAAGGCGGAATTCGGCATGTTTGGAGAAGGCCCTGAACGATTGCCCAGCGACAACTGGCCAGCGAGGCCAGCAACAATCGCGAAAGCCTATCAGCTCCGGTGCCTGTGTGCGATCATCAACCGCACGCTAGTGTCCCGGTTCTGACATTCGTAGCATATCGCGGCGGGCACTTTACGAATGTCAGGACCAAATGGACACCAGCAACCATATGATTCTAGTGTGGCTTTGACTCTGACGTTCCTTCGAAGAACTCGCGGGTGGCATTGAAAGGAACGTCAGAGTCGCCACACTAGCCGCGTGGCGCGATGCGCAGTTCAACCAGTGCTGCCTGTTTGAAGTTCCTGCACAGCAAGCGGCAAACCCGTTCCAGGAACTTCAAATAGAAAGCGGTTTTGGTTACAGGTGAACACAGGAACGGGCCGGTTCCCATCGTCCGCTCCGCTCGATCACTCAGATCGTGCCAGGATAGCAAGCCAGCGCCAAAAGACTGTGCCGGCGCAGCAACAGCCGCACGCTGTCACGCAGGCGCAATGATTTTTCACTCCATTCCTTCATCGACTGCGAATATGATGGTCGTCATCCGGGGCTGAGCGCATTTCATTACGATTTCTTATATCGACCCGGCGGGCCGCTGGCAGTTATGTCAGCGGCCTATTCGTTGGTTTCCCCAAGCCTGGTCTTCTTGAGCGCATCAACGCAGCGACGCCCTATGTGGCGCGTATTTGGCACCGGCAAAGCCGTAAATCAGTGCCAGGCGATCGAGGCATTCCTGAAAACGCCTGGCGAAATAGTCCTTCCAGCGCTGGCCGCGCAGGCCGCGCCGCTCCCCGATCTGCTCCATGGTGAGCCCGAGCACGAGCACCTCGTGCACCAGCACGATGCCGTCCGCGCCGAGCTCGCGCTCCACCCGATTGAGCCGCAACACCGCGCGGCGCTGCCGCTCGGTGATCGGCTCGCGTGCCTGTCCGCCATCGACATATTCGCGGGTCGGATCCACCGCGCGCGGGCCGCGCTCGGCCTTTTCCCAGTCATCCTGAAACGCGCGCCCGCCGCGATACTGCGCATCGTCGATGTGATGATGGCTGTGCAGCCGGCCGAGGGGATCGTTGCGGATCGAGCGCAGCGCGATGATCTTCTCGCCGGGCTCGAGCGCAAGCGGATCGTCGATCTCGACGCTGGCGACTTCGGCGTTGAGCGGCAGATCCTGCGCCCGGCGATCGTGAGCACTGGTTGCTTTGCGTGATTTAGAGCGTCTGGCACGCGGCATTTTTCAAGAACTCCTTTTTCAACGAACATCGATGACCCCGCCCGCGAAAGCCTGTTTGGCTCCTGCTCTTCCACAAGCGGTCAGCTCGTCTTTCGCGCGATCTGGGCCGCAAGTTCCGCGCTGACGGGAATCGCTGCCTTGCTTGCGCTGCCCGCGACGGACGCAGCGACGGCTTTCTCGCCCGTCTTGGCCCCGGACGGGCCATAAGAAAGATTCTGTGAGTGTGAGTATGAGTGGTCGACGGCTGGTGCAGCCGGGCTTGAGCAAACTGAAGCAATTGCTCGCGACGATGGCCTTCCGCGCGAGGCATTTTCGAGCTTCATGCGGGACAGCGCCGAACCGAGGCCGCCCTTTTGTCCCGCGGCAGAACGCTTTTCGGACAGCCGCATCAGCCGTTCCAGCTCGGCATCGATCCGCTTGTGCTTCCAGCCGGAATGAAAGAACTGCTGCAGGACCGGGCGATAGTCGCCCCAGGTCCTCAATGGCAATTTCGTGATTTTCGATAGCTGGCGATCGTCGTCCGGCAATTCGCCCTTGCGCCAGTAATGCATCATGAGGAGCAGATAGGCGCCATGCTGCGCGGTCGTCAGGTGACCGGTATCGCCGAGATAGTCGCCGACATAAAGCGGCATCCAGGGCCGCTTCATCCCGCGCGGCCGTCCCTGGACGCGATTTGCACAGCGAGCAATTTCGCGAGTTCGGCCGCGCGTACTGGGCCGCCGGCGGCGCGCCGCAGCAGCGCGGCGAGATGCGCGATGCGAAGCCGCAGCGGCAATGGCCTCAGCCTTGCGAGCATGGAGCAGGCCGCCGCCCTCATGCCGCCTCCACGAGCCGCAACGGCACCCGCGCCGGGACGCGTTGCTCAGCCATTTCAGGCAGGCTGGTCAGGTGGACATGCGACGGACAGTAGCTCGAACCTTCGCGGCGCGGGTGGCCGCAGAAGGTGATCGGCTCGCCTTCCGCATCGCCGCCGTAAGGGTAGCGGCAGTCGCCAGGCTCCAGATCGATCAGCGCGAGATGTCTTGGCGTGATCGCCACGCAACGAAGCTGGAGCACGGTCGCACGCTCCAGCGCCGACGATTTCGTGACCGGCTTTGCGAGGACGCGGGCGCGCTTCGCGGCGATCTTGCGCGCGTCCGGCTTCCTCGTCGCCGCGAACACGCCGGAGGGGCCGGCGGGCTTTGCCGTCGAGAGCCCCAGGCGGCGGGCGCGGCCGATCGTGGCATTGCGGGTATAGGCGGTACCGAAGCGTTCATTGAGCGCGCGGGCGATTTCCCTGAACGACATCCCCTTTTCGACCAGTTCGCGCAGCGCGACGGAGTGCGCATCCTCCCATGTGGATTGCATTATCGATTCCATGAAGTTTCACGTTGTGTTCCCTTTATTTCGGATATTCCGAAACAAGTCAAGCTTGATTTCGGATAATCGGAATTGCTATGGTCACTCATATTTGACGAATCGGAGAGGACCGATGCTGGACGTCAAGATGATCGAACGGGGACTGTTGAAGCCGGGCAAGACCAAGGGGGGGCTGGCCGCCGCGATGGGCGTACGTCCTGGCGCGGTGTCGGAAATCCTGGCCGAGATGCGCCTGATCAAGGCGTCCGAGATCCAGCCCATCATCGACTATCTCGAACTCAACGCGGTTCCGATCATGGGACGGGTCGGCGCCGGTGCGTCGATTTCGCCCGAATTCGAGCAGATGCCGCCGGAAGGGCTCGGCGAGGTCGAGCTGCCCTTCCCGATCGCGGAGGAAACGGTGGCGTTCGAGGTGGTCGGCGATTCCATGCTGCCGAAATACGAGAACGGCGACATCATCGTGGTTTATCGCGAGCAGCGGCACCCGCTGTCGAGCTTCTACGGCGAGGAGGCGGCGGTGCGGCTGAAGACGGGCGAGCGCTATCTGAAGACCATCGAGCGCGGCAAGACCGCGCATGTCGTCAACCTCACCAGCTTCAACGCCAAGCCGATCGCGGGCGTCAAGCTGGAATGGATCGGCGAGATCTGCGTGACGTTGCCGCGCGGCCAGATCGAGCGCCTGCGGGCCAAGGCGGCCGGACGTTCACGGCGGAAGACGGCGAGCCACAAGGACGGCAAGTAGCCTACTAAGTGCAATAGTGTCGCCGTCATTCCGGGGCGCATCGAAGATGCGAACCCGGAGTCCATCACACCGCATGAATACTATGAGAAATGGATTCCGGGCCTGACCCTCAGCGCAAAATTGAATATCAGTTTTGTCGCTCCGGGTCATCCCGGAATGACGGGACTCAACCAATTTCTGTTTTTCCGAAATTATCCTTGCCGGAGTTCCGAATCTCCGAAATAATGGAACCACTCAAGGAAAGCCAACGGAGGAGGCATCGTCGATCCCGAAGTCACCCGCCGCGAGGTCGTCTCGCGCATTGCCTCGGGCGAATACGCCAACATCAGCTTCATCCACGAAATCGCGGACTCCTCGGTCGAGGACGTCACCGAGGATATTCTATCCGAGGCCGCCCTCCCCGAGGTGGCCAGCTCAGGCGCCGAGCTACAGGCCGCGTGCTTCGATCATGTGAGAGATTTGCGGAAACATGAGCCGGCATGAGAAGGGCCGGCTCATAACGTCGTTGGCTAGCAAGGTACCTCTCACATCGCCCCGACCGCCGGGCTCTCCGTCAGCGCGGGCGCATGGGCAGCCTCGTCAATCGTGGCGTTGCGCGGCAAGAGCTGCACCAGAAGCGTGCCGAGGAACATGGCGGCCGCCATCAAATAGAGGCCGTAGTCGGTGCGGCCAGTCGCTTGCTTGGCGAGCCCCACGACATACGGCGCAACGTAGCCGCCGAGATTGCCGATCGTTGCCATCAGCGCGAGCCCGCCGGCAGCGGCTGCGCCCGTGAGCAGCCCGCTCGGCAATACCCAGAGCACCACGATCGAGGCCAGCGCGCCACCCAAACCAAGCGAGAGGCTTGCAAGTGCGAGCGCAGGCGTTGCCGCCAGCGTCGCGCCGCCGACCAGGCCGAGCGCGCCGACCGCGGCCGGGAGAATAATGTGCCACTTGCGCTCACGCGTGCGATCGGAGCTGCGGCCGACCACGATCATCGCCACGCAGGCCACCGCAAAGGGAATCGAGGTGACGAGCCCGTTGAGGAACACGTCCTGCACGCCGAGGTCTTTCACGATCTGCGGCATCCAGAACGAGATGCCGTAGATGCCGCCGAGCAGCGTGAAGTTGGTGATCGCAAGCAGCCACACCTTGCCGCTCAAGAGCGCATCGATCAGCCGGTGGCCATGGCCCATGGCGCGATGGGTGGCGTCCTCGGCCGCCAGCGCCGGCACGATGATGTTGCGCTCGTCAGCCGTCAGCCACGCGGCGTCCTTCGGCCCGTTACTGAGATAGAAGAAGGTGACGATGCCGCCGATAATGGCGGGCGCGCCTTCCAGCAGGAACAGCCACTGCCATCCGGCGAAGCCGGAAACGCCGGCCATCGTCTTCATGATGAAGCCGGAGAGCGGCGCGCCGATCAGGCCGGCAATCGGAATGCCGACGAAGAACAGCGCGCAGACCTGCGAGCGCAGCTTTCCGGGAAACCAGTAGGTCAAATAGAGCACGATGCCGGGATAGAAGCCCGCTTCGGCAATTCCCAGCAGAAAGCGCAGCGTCAGGAATTGCGTCGGCGTCGTGACGAACATGAAGCAGACGGAAATGATACCCCACACCACTAGGATGCGCGAGATCCAGATCCGCGCGCCGAAGCGTTGCAACAGAAGATTGCTCGGGATTTCGCAGGCCGCATAACCGATGAAGAAAATGCCGGCGCCAAGCCCGAACACGGCGTCGGACAGGCCGATGTCGGCGCTCATCTGCAATTTGGCGAAGCCGACATTGACGCGATCCAGAAACGAAATGATGTAGAGGATGAGCAGAAACGGAATGAGCTTCCAGGCGGCGCGGTTATACGCCGCCGCCTCGTCATCCGAACCAAATGACGTACGCGTGAAAAACTGAGCCATCGAGCCCTCCCTGGGCGTCCCCAAAATGATAAATCGCGACGTTGCGCGGAATGCGGGCGGTTCAGCCTCGCGAATGTTTAAAAAATCAGTGCGCGGCCGGCATCGGATAGTCCGATGCGTTGAGCACGAAGCCTTCCCGTGACGAGAAATCCATCCGCGGGGGTGAGAACACGTCGACCAGCCACGTCGTGCCCTCGCCGACATCCTGCGTGGTGTGCAGCACGCGCGCGGGGATCACGAGCACGGACGGGCTCGCCTCGTAACGGGCATGCTCGTCCTCGCGCCAGCGCGTCTTGTCGGGCGACCACGGATAGCGCAGGTGATGCACGAACGCGCCTTCCATGCTGAGCGAGATCTGCTCGAAATCCTCGTGGCTGTGCGGAGAGAGTTTGGTCTCGTCGCGACGCTTCTGCCAAGGCATGAAGATGTTGACCATGAGGTTGGTCGAGCGGAACACGCGCATCTTGAGCAGTGAGGGATCGGGGCTTTCGGCCTTGTCGAGATCGTAATGGCGCAAACGAAAGCCGCCGGCCGGATCGGGCCAGGGTTTCAGGTCAGCCACCTCAGGCGCGCCGTCGGCATAGGTCGAGGCATTCACCGCTGCCTTCGCGAGATCCTCGGCGCGCTTCGAAAACACCCGCGCCACCATGCCCGCCTTGCGCACCGTCACGCGGCTCTCGCCCGGCGGCACGATGATCAGGCTGTTGCCTTCGCTCTCGATGCGCTCGCCGCCCGCCTCGACCGTCACTTCAGTGCCCGGCGGCAGCAGCACCATGTATTCGTCCGAATTGTTGCGCGCGAGCACGGCGCCTTCTTCGGCGCGGCTGATCGCGGTGATGAAATTCGCCGCGCGCGTGATCCAGTGACGCGTCCCGTCGGCGTCGGTCTTTTGCGGCGGCTCGGCGTAATGCCGGGCGTGGGTCGCAGCGCGCATCGCTTCGCTCATTCAGGTCCTCCATGGGCCACTGATTTTTTGGGCCGCTGATTTTTCGAATTCCCGGTTGTTTGCTGTTCGCGATCGTGATACGACGTTCTGTATATCGATACACAAGGCGCCGTCAATATGAATCTTCGGACCAGCCGCATCGGCCCGCGCCGCCGCCCGGCAACGGGGTTTTGCCTTTGAAAACAAAAACGGAAATGGCCGCACAGCCGGAAGAGCGTCTCGACGGCGGGGTGCGTTCGGTGCAAGTCGCGCTCGACGTGCTGGAGACTGTCTCCTTCTCCGACGAGGAGCTTGGCGTCACCCAGATCGCGGAGCGGCTGGGACTCACCAAGGGCTCGGTGCATCGTCATCTGCTGACGCTGGTCGAGCGCGGTTATCTCGTGCAGAACCCGGTGACATCTCGATACGCGAGGGGCCCGCGCAGCCGCCTGCTTGCTCATTATGCGCCGGAAGCCGATCTCATTCAGCTCGCCGCGGGGCCGATGCGCGAGCTGCGCGATCTACTCGGTCACTCTGTCGTGCTGTCGGAATCCTCGCCGCGCGGCGCTTTGGTGCTGAGCATGGTCGTCGGCACGGCCGCGATCGAGATCGGCGTGCGGCCGGGCAGCGAGCTGCCGTTTCATTCTTCAGCGCAAGGCAAGGTGCTGCTGGCTTTTGCATCGCCCGCCATGCGCGAGCGCGTGCTGACGCGCGCCCTGCCGGCTTCCACGCCGCAGACGATCACCGATCGCAAGGCGATCGAGGACGAACTCGCGCGCGTGATCAGAGAAGGTTTTGCGACTGCTCCAGAAGAAGCGATGCTCGGCATCAACGCGGTCGCAGCGCCGATCTTTGACGAAAAGGACTCGTGCGCCGGCGCGCTGGCACTGGTTGGCTCGATCCAGTTCCTGCCGGCCGCGACCGACGCGAAGAGCGTCGCCGCATTGAAGGCGGCGGCGGGACAAATCTCGCGAACGCTCGGCCACGGCCGCAGCAGGCAGAAGTCGGCGTGACGCGAACGATGCGCGCGCGGCGTGCCTTCTCAAAAAGAAAAAGGGAGAGCAGTGATGAGTGAGGCCAAAACAGCGGACAAGGCGGCGGCGCGGGAAGCGCGCATCGACAAGATTCTCGAGGGCGCGGTCGATCCGCACGTCCATAGCGGGCCGTCGATCGCGCCGCGCGCGGTTGATCATCTCGATCTGGTCCGGCAATTGTCGCAAGCCGGCTTTGCCGCCGTCGTCACCAAGGATCACGACTATGCGGGCGTCGCCACCGCGCAACTGATCACCAAGCATCATCCGGAGCTACGCACAAAAATCTTCTCCGGCATAGTGCTCAACAACGTCGTCGGCGGCATCAACCCCTATGCGGTCGAGCACACCGCGGCGATGGGCGGCAAGACGGTGTGGATGCCGACGCTAGCGGCCGAAAATCATCTGCGCTGGGAAAAGAACGCGAGCTTCGCCCATCCCGCTTCGACCACGAAGATGCGGCATGCCACTGCCGTGCCGGTGCTCGACGCGAACAAAAAAGTGCTCGATTCGCTCAAGGAAGTGCTGGATGTGATTGCCAGGAACGACATGGTACTGGCGAGCGGCCATCTGCATGTCAGCGAGACCTGGCTCATCTTCGAAGAAGCCAAGCGCCGCGGCGTCAAGCGTCTCGCCTTCACCCATCCGGAAGAAATCGTCGGCGCGAGCCTCAACGACGTGAAGGGCATCGCCGCGATGGGCGCCTTTGTCGAACATTCGATCTGCATGTTCCTCGAAGGATCGAAGTTCAAGGTCGCGACGGGCGAAGATTTGCGCCACCACATCGAGGCGGCAGGCGTCGAGCAGACAGTGATCTGCTCGGATCTGGGCCAGGTCGGTGTGTTCTCGCCGCTCGAAGGCCTTCGGCGCGGCGTCGCGCTGTGCATGGACCTCGGCTACAGCGACGAGGACATCCACAAGATGGTCGCGACCAATGCGTCCAGAATGCTCGGGCTCGAGGTGTGACGCGACATGGCAGGCAACCTTGGCGTCACCATCGGCGCGCTGCGCCTGAAGAATCCGCTCATCGCGGGCGCGGCCGAACATTTGATCGAGGAAGCGGGCGTGCGCGCGGCGCTCCATGCAGGTGCTGCCGTCGTCGTGATGAAATCGACCAACGAGGTGGACGCGGCGAAGGCGCAGTTAGAGGCCGCCGAATACGCCGTGTTCGACGAGACGTGGCAAAGGCGGGAGTGGAATGCGTCGGCGCCTAGCGCCGCCTTCATCGCCTGCCGCTCCGGGCTATATCCCGGCAGCTTCGACCAATGGCTCGAGAGTGTTTCCCGGCTCGATCGCGAAGCGGCCAAAAGCGACGCCTATGTCGCCGCGAGCCTGATCCTCGGCGATCTCCAGCACGCCATCAAACTGGCGCGCCAGATCCAGGACGCGGGCCTTCGCCTGCTCGAACTCAACATCGGCACGCCCTATGCGTCGCAGGCCGCCAAGGGCGCGGTCGCAACCGAGCTTCTGCCCGAGCGCGTCTCCTGTATCGTAAGCGCCGTTCGCGGCGCCGTATCGATGCCGCTCTGGGTCAAGATATCAGGCCAGAGCGAGCGCGTACCGGAACTCGCGCGTGCTGCGTTTGCAGCTGGCGCGGACAGCGTCGTGATGGCAGGGCGATTGTTGGGCCTGATCCCCGACCTCGACACCATGCGGCCGGTGCTTGAGACGACGCTTGGCGTCGGCGGCTCCTGGAACCTGCCGCTGACCTGCCACTGGCTTGCGCTGTCCCGCGTCGCGGTCGGCCGCGACAAACCATTGATTGCGACCAACGGCATTCAAAGCGGCCTCGACATCGCGCGCGTGATGCTGGCCGGCGCCGGTGCGGCGGAAATATCTTCGCCGATCATGCTGCGCGGCTTCGATCTGATCGAACGCTCGCTCGCAGAGCTCAAGGACTATCTGAGCCGCAAGGAAATCGTCGCGCAGGATTTGATCGGCCGCGCCGCAGATGCGCGCAAGACCTTTGCCGAGATGCCGTCGCTAAAAGGCAACTGGCGCAACTACGTGCCGCAAGACGCACTGAATTCAAAAAGCTGAATAACAAGTCGGGGAGAGAAACGGGCATGGATCGCGTCATCGACGAAGCCAAACTGATGTCGCGCATCATCGCCCGCGTGATGCCGATCCTGATGCTGGTCTATCTGGTCGCTGTCATCGATCGCAGCAATATCGGCTTTGCCAAGCTGCAAATGGCGCGCGAATTGAAGATGTCCGAGCAGGCCTTTGGCCTCGCCTCATCGCTGTTCTTCATCGGCTATTTGATTTGCGAAATCCCGAGCACGCTGGCGATCCACAAATTCGGCGCGCGCGCCTGGCTGACGCGCATTCTCGTCAGCTGGGGCGCGGTCACGGTGGCGATGGCCTTCGTCACCTCCGGCTGGATGTTCACCTTGATGCGCTTCCTGCTCGGCGTTGCCGAGGCCGGCGCCTATCCCGGCATCATCTACGTCACCTCGATCTGGTTTCCGCAGGCTTATCGCGTCAGGGTGATGGGCATCATCACGCTCGGCAGCGCCTTCGGCAACATGTTCGGCGCGCTCGCTTCAGGTCCCCTGCTCGACCTGCATGGCTTGTTCGGCCTCTCCGGCTGGCAATGGGTCTTCATCGTCACCGGCGCGCCGGCAATGCTGCTCGGCTTCCTGGTGCTTGCATTATTGCCGAACCGGCCCGACGAAGCCGCGTTTCTCGATGCATCCGAGAAAGACTGGCTGACCCGGCGGCTCGAGGAAGAAAGCGCGGCCAAGCGGGAGAGCCATTCGCTTCTCCAGGTGCTGTGGGACGGCCGCGTCTGGTTCCTGTCCGGCGTCTACGCGCTGATCCTCACCTCGCTTTACGGTGTCATCTACTGGACCCCGACCGTCATCAAGGCATTCGGCGCCAGCGGCACCCAGAACGGCCTTCTGACCGCGCTGCCCTGGCTCGTCACCGTGCCGATGCTGCTCATCCTGCCGAAACGCCTGCGCGAGCACCGCTCGGTCGTCATTGCGATGGTCGCGCTCGCGAGCGTTGGCGTGGTCGCCTTCGTGCTCGCGACACTGGTGCCGGAAAACTGGATGCGGCTTGTGGCCATGATCGTCGGCACGCCCTGCATCTCGCTGCTGCTACCCTGCTTCTGGTCGCTGCCGTCGCGCTTTCTCACCGGCGAGCGCGCGGCCGCCGGGATCGGCGCCATCTCCATGCTCGGCAGTTTTGGTGGCTTTGCCGCACAGAACCTGATGCCGATGGTCGCTCAAATGGGCGGAAGCGCCGCGGCCGCGATGCTGGTGCCGGCCGTTTGTCTCGGGTTGCTCGGCGCGGGCGCCGCCTTGCAGCTTGTCGCAAACCAGACCAAACCGGCAATGCGGACCGTGGCGTGATCCAGCCCTAGAGGCAAGCTCCACAAAAAAAATCTCCCCGCGCCAGGCACGCGGGGAGAGAGGGTGAGGCTGCGCGTTGGCGCGAGAATCGCCAAACGCGCCGGTCTTGATTGACCTTAATGGCCGCGGCAATCGTCGCGGTCGAACAGGCAACCGAACGCTTCGCGATCGTCGCGGTCGAAGTCGGTGCCGGGCGTGAACGACACGCCGCGGAGCGCCTCGCCGAAGGCCGCGGTGCGAACCGTCTTGAAGCTCTCGTTCGCCGGCAGGCTGGTCGCAGAGATCATGTCGGTGATCATCACGAGCTTGTTCGGGTCGGCGCCCTGGTCGCCGCTGCCGCTCACGGTCGAGGTGACCGCCCAGATGGTCACCGTGTCGTCGCGGTTGACGCGGCCGGTGAGGTTGCGCAGGCCGTCGGTGGCGGGCGACCATGGCAGGCTGGTCGCTGCATTGGTGCCGGTCGGATAGTTCTTCACGGTGTAGAGCACGCCGAGATTGAGGCCTGACGACAAGGTGTAGGCGAGCGACCAGGTGTTGGTCGTCGTGTTCAGCACCCACTTCTGCAATCCCGCGGTAGTCTGGGCGGCCGCGTCGGAGAAGGTGTTCGTGGTGGTGTTGAACGTCGCGCTGCCATTGCCCTCGTCGGCGACATAGAGCGTGTGGTCATTGGCGAACCAGATGCCGAACGGGAACATCGGCAACGGCGGCGTGGTGTTGCCGGCGAGGCTGGTCGGGAAGCCGTTCAGCACGCACATGTTGAGAGGCAATACGCCTTGCTTCTGCACGGTCGCCGCGTTGCTGATCGCGATCGGCGTGGTCGGCAGCGTTGCCGCAGGATTCGGCACCCCGCTGCCCTTCGGACAGGCCTTCGGAGTGCCGTCGGCTGCATTGCCCGAGGTGTCGATGAAATACACCGTGTTGACGCCGTTGCCGCCCGAACCTTTCGTATAGTAGACGACGTTGTTGAACACCCGCAGTCCGCGGAAGTTGGTGTCCTTGCCGACCTTGTCGGCCGCATCGCCGAGCTGGGTCACGCTGAAGCTGCCGAGCGGCGTCGGCTGACCTGGATCGACCTGCTGTGATTCCGGCAGGTGGGAGGCGGTGGCGATCTGCGCGCCCGCGCCTTCGATCACGCCGACCGGCTGCGGGTTCTTGCCGTTACCGGCATTGCCCGACATGTAATAGACGTTGGGGATGGCGCGGTCGTTGAGCACCGCCGCGCGGCCATTGTTGCCGCTATAGGCGTTGGTCTTGGTGAAGGTGAAGTGGCCGAACGCGTCGACGCTGGCGATCAGGCGATAATCGATGCCCGTCACCGGGTTGGTCGAATCGATGACATCGGGCGTGTTGGAGTTGGACACGTCGATCGCGCCGACGGGTGAGAGATAGCCCATGAACGAAACGGAGCGGTGATCGAGCGACAGGTTCAGCCCTATCTCGGACTTGGACGAGAAGCTGGTGACCATCTGGTCGCTGCTCGCCGTCACGCGAGGCTGGGCGCTGTTCGGAACCTCGAGCGAACGCACGAGATCGCCATCGTTATCGGTGCGCAGCTCGTCGAGCACGATCTTCGAGGTGACGCCGAAGGAACCGTCGACGGTGTCGTTGTTGAATACGGTCGGATAGGTGCCGTCCGCTATCGCGGTGCCGCATTTGCTGGTGCAGCCCGGCGGAAGCACGGTGCCCGGGCTGAGGATGCCTGGATTGGCGTCATAAACGGCCTTGCTCAGCAGGAGATTGCCGGGCTGAAAGAAAAAAAAGTCATCATCGGCATGGGCGATGGTGCCGCCGAGCACCGTGGTGGCGAGCAGGGCAACGGCAAGGCGCGTGTTGGAGAGCGACCGTCCGCGAAGCGAACGCGTTTCCGAAGGTGTCATTTGTATATTTTCCCAGAGTGAAAAGCTTCGCGACGCGATACATCGCGCGAAGAGATGCGAAAGAGTGAGCGCGGCGCAATCTGCGCAGGCTCTGTTACAGGGATGCGAAGGATTTTTGATTTTTCCGGGTTTTCCCGGAAAAGCTCGGACGCGCGCGTTACTCGCGGGAAATAAACAGTTTCAGCGACATCGAGGCGAGGGTCGCTGCGACCATGATTGCGGCGACCGCCAGCAGGCCGATAATATAGGAGCCGGAATACTGCTTCAGCCAGCCCATCATCGAGGGGCCGAAAAAGCCGCCGGTGGTGGCAATAGAGTTGATAAAGGCAAGGCCGCCGGCCGCCGCCACGCCGGTGAGGAAGCGCGTCGGGATGGTCCAGAAGATCGCGCGCGCCGCCGTCACGCCGATCAGAGCGAGGCTGAATCCGATCACGGCCGAGGTGAGCGAGTTGGAGAGGATCGGCAGCAGCAGGCCGAGGCCGCCGAGCAGGCAGGTGATCGCGAGATTGGCGATCCGCCTACCCTTCTGGTCGACATAATGTGCCCACAGGATCATGCCGATGGAGGCGAAGAAGTAAGGAATGGCTGCGGTCCAGCCGATCTCCGTATTGGTGAGGTGATATTCCCTCAGCATCAAGGGCAGCCAGATGCCGATGCCGTAGGAGCCGAGCGTGAAGCCGAACTGGATCGCCGCGCAAATCAATACGCGGGCATCCTTCAGCGCTGCCCAAAGCGAGGCATGCGGCCGCTCCCGCACCTCGGACGCCAGCACGCCGTCGAGCGCGTCGCGCTCCTCTGATGTGAGCCAGGATGCGCTTTGCGGCCGGTCGGCGAGCAGCCGCAGCGTGATGAAGCCGAGCGGCACGCACGGAAAACTCACGAGCAGAAACAGCCATTGCCAGCCGGCCAGCCCCCAGATGCCGTCCATCTGCAGGAGCAGCCCGCAGACGGGCGCGCCGATCAGCGACGACAGGGGAATGCCGACCAGAAACCAGGCCAGCATCCGCGTGCGGTATTGCGCGGGAAACCAGGCGGCGAGAAAGAAGGTCACGCCGGGAAAGAAGCCCGCTTCCATGATGCCGAGCAGAAGCCGCACGCCGTAAAAACTATGCGGCCCGACCACGAAGGCGTTCGCGGCCGAGACCAGCCCCCAGCTCACCATGATGCGCGCCAGCCAGCGCCGCGCGCCGACTTTATAAAGCAACAGGTTGCTCGGGATTTCGAAGGTCGAATAGCCGAGGAAGAAGATGCCGGCGGCGAGCCCGAACTGCGACGGCGTCAGCCCGAGATCCTTGTTCATGGTGAGCGCGGCAAAGCCGAGGCTCGTGCGGTCGAGATAATTGAAGAGGTAGGCGATGGTGAGGAGTGGCACGAACCGCAGCGCCGCCTTGTGCACCGCGCTGTGCATCGCGGCATCCGTCACTGCGGCTGCGCCTGGATCGGATATGCCCGGGATGCCCTCGCCCAAAACCGTCATCCCGCCTTGTCCTTCCCCCGCTATGGCTTTTGTTGTTTGTCGTCACGAATGGCTTAGCAGAAGGCTCCCTCCCCCTGAAAGGGGGAGAGACCTTCGATCCGGCCAACCGCCTCCTCCGTCATGGCCGGGCTCGACCACGACAAGCGCGGGCATGACGAACTCCATAGATGCTGCGCTTGCCGCCCGAGACACTCCCCCCAAACGCATCGCGGGCGGCCTTTCGGCCACCCGCGGTTGAGAACGATTCGAGTGACTGTTTTACGCGGCGTGGAGCGGGGGGCTCTCGATCTCTATGTTGCATTCCCGGAAGTGATACGCGATCTCATCGAGCGCGCGCTGCTCCCAGATCTCGGCCTCCGCAAGCCAGAACGACTTGCGCTTGGAATCATGTAACGCACGCTCGCGGCAAAAATGCTCTTGGCGGCGAATTTCAACGAGCTTGTTCATGAACTCCACTCCTGTGAAGCCACGTGGCCTGTTAAGTCACGTTTTCACCGTAGCAGACTTCGAGAGTTCCGTGTGTGGCATTTTCATGAAGTGAAAAAAAGTCGCAGTCTTTTCCACTGCTTCCGCCGCAACGCAACATACCTAGTGTTCCGATTCCGAAGTTCGCAGCATCTACGGAGCGACGTTTCGAACTTCGGAATCGAAAGGACACTAGGAAAATTATTGATCCAGTGTGGCTTTGGCTCGGAAGTCCGCATGAACAACGCGCGGCATAACCGATGCGGACTTCTGGGCCGCCACACGGTGTCAGCAGGCGTGTCTTAACCGGCCGGGTGAAAGCCATTTCACCGTGCAAATTACTTCACTGTGATCGTGATCGGCTCCGACCTCACAGGCGGCGAATGCGGAAGATGCGTCCAGTCGGCGAGCAATAATTGCAGCGTGTGCTTGCCGGGCGGCAGCGTCACCATTGCTTCGGTCTGGCCGCCGCCGAAATGCTTGTGTGTATCGTCAGCGGGAATCGGTTGTTTCATCTCCTCGTCGGTCATTGTGGTGTCGATGAGGAGATGATGATGCCCGGTGTTCGGCTTTTCGACGCCCGCCGGCGCCACGCCCATGCCGGAAAGACCGAACTGCACCAGGAACGGGCTCGTCACGTCCGCACCGTCCTGCAAGTTGATGATGTAGACCTTGGCGCCGGGCGGCGAAGCCGTTTGCGCGGCCATCGGCGAGATTCCGATCGCCACGAGGCTTGCCAGCAAAAACAATCCGGTTCTCATCGACGCCATCACTGTAATCCTCCAATCGGCCGTAAGACAAAAGCGGCGAAAGCTGGGCTTGCCCGCCATTTGGGAAACCGCGGCCAAGCCGGATTATTCCATTCCGTCAACGCCTTGAGATCGCCGCCTATTGTCTGCCGCGTCAACATAGCTAAGGTGTGGCCGTCTTGATCAAGAAGTCCTGATAAAGGGCCGCTAGTAACGGCGGTTCAAAAGTCCGCATCTTGGTGCCGCGAGTTCGTTCTGCGGACTTTGAACCAAAGCCGCACTAGATTGATAAGTTTGCTAGTGTCCTATCGATTCCGAAGTTCGTAATCTCGGAGCCGCAAAACCGTACGAACTTCGGAATCGGGACACTAGGCGGGGAGAACGTCATGAGCCAACGCGAGGGCCGCGAAGCAAGCGGCAAATCCCGCATGCGCGGCTGCGCCTGCGGATGCGACAACATGCTGTCGCTGACGTCAGGCGGTTTGAGCCGGCGCCGGTTCGTGGCGGGGGCTGCGGGCGCGGCTGCGGTCGCTGCCACGGGGCTCGGCGTTCCGCGGCGGGCGCTGGCGCAGACGGCGGTCGAAAAGCCTTACCGGGTCGATGTTCACCATCATTTGTCGCCGCCGACGTACATTCAGGCCGTGATCGAAAATCATCTCGGCAGCCCGCCGCAAATCAAGTGGACGCCGGAAAAGTCACTCGCCGACATGGATGCGGCCGGCATCCAGGTCTCCATGCTCTCGGTGACGCAGCCCGGCGCGAACTTCACCTCCGGCGAGACCGCCCGCAGGCTCTGCCGCGAGAGCAACGACTATGCGGCGAAGCTGATCGCGGATCATCCCGGCCGCTTCGGCTCGTTCGCGATGATCCCGCTCACCGACACCGAAGGAAGCCTGAAGGAAATCGAATACGCGCTCGACACGCTGAAGCTCGACGGCATCGGGCTGCTGACCAGCTACCATGACAAATGGCTCGGCCATCCCTCCTTTCTCCCGGTCATGGAAGAACTCAACCGGCGCAAATGCGTGGTCTATACCCATCCCACGACGGCCGATTGCTGCGTCAACCTCTTGAAGACCGAGCCGCCAGGGATGATCGAATGGGGCACCGACACCACGCGCACCATCGGCGACATCGTGTTTTCCGGCAATGCGCAGAAATTCCGCGACATCAAGTGGATCTTCTCGCATGCCGGCGGCACCATGCCATTCCTGATCGAACGCTTTATCGCGCAGCCGAAGATCGACCCTCAATTCAAGCCGGCGGTGCCGGACGGCGCGCTCGCCGAACTGACGCGCTTCTACTACGACACCGCGCAAACCGCGAACAAGGCGGCGATGTCGGCGCTGACGGCGATCATCCCGACCTCGCAAATCCTGTTCGGCACCGACTTCCCCTATCGCAGCGGCCTCGACCATGTGAAGGGATTGCGCGCAACGGGCCTCTTTACCGACGCGCAGCTGAACGACATCGAACGCGGCAATGCGCAAAAACTGCTCCCGAGACTGAATGCGTGAAGCCTGAACGCGTGAAGCGCGTGCCCCCTGGGTGACGTAAAGCCACTGGCATCTGGTATTTTGAGCCGGCGGGATTTCCCGCCGGCCTCTTCGTTTCGACCGGCGACATGCGAATTTTTTTGAAGAGCCTTGCGATAGGTCAAGGTTTCGGCGCAGACTTTGCACAGCCTGAAACGAGCGCACCGAGAAGGCGCAAGACCAGGGAAGGAAACCAGGGAAGGAACGAGTGGGCTATTGACGCCGGCGCCCCTCGCTCGCCTTGACGCTCGCGGCCGTTGAGCAGCCAGAGGGGGAAACTCATGACAAGCGCCACGTTCACACAGAATCCATCTCATCCGTCTCACGTGACGGTCGCGACCGCGAGCCTGATCGGCACCGCGATCGAATGGTACGATTTCTTCCTGTACGGCACCGCCGCGGCGCTGATCTTCAACAAGCTGTTCTTCCCGACCTTCGACCCGTGGATGGGCACGCTGCTCGCCTTCACGACCTACGCGCTCGGCTTCATCGCGCGGCCGCTCGGCGGGCTGGTCTTCGGCCATTACGGCGACAAGATCGGCCGCAAGACCATGCTTTACCTGACTCTGCTGATCATGGGCGTCGCCACCGCGGCGATCGGCCTGATACCGACCTACGATACGCTTGGCGTGTGGGCCCCGATCCTTCTGGTCACCTGTCGCCTCGTGCAGGGCTTTGGCCTTGGCGGCGAATGGGGCGGCGCGGTGCTGATGGCGGTCGAGCACGCGCCGGAGGACAAGAAAGGCTTTTACGGCAGCTGGCCGCAACTCGGCGCGCCGCTCGGGCTCGTGCTCGGCACGCTGGTGTTCTCGGTCGTCTCCGCGTTTCTGACCGACGCCCAGCTACTTGCGTGGGGCTGGCGCCTGCCGTTCCTGTTTTCCATCTTCCTCGTGATCGTCGGCCTGTGGATCCGCTTCACCATCGCGGAATCGCCGGAGTTCCAGAAGGTCAAGGACCAGAAGGAAGAGGTGAGGATGCCGATTGTCGACGCGATCAAGATGTATCCGAAGAACATCCTGCTGGCGATGGGGGCACGTTTTGCCGAAAACGGCTTCTTCTATATCTACGCCACCTTCGTTCTCGCCTACGCCACCCAGGCGCTCGGCATGAACCGGCAGGACATATTGAACGGCGTGCTGATCGCAGCCGCGATCGAGACCTTCACGATTCCCGCCTTCGGCGCGCTGTCCGACCGGGTGGGACGGCGGCCGGTCTATATTTTCGGTGCCATTTTCTCGGCGCTGATGTCGTTCCCGCTGTTCATGCTGCTCGGCACGAAGAACCCGCAACTTGGCTGGATCGCCATCGTGCTGGGCCTCGCCGTCGGCCATGCCGCGATGTATGGCCCGCAGGCGAGCTTCCTGTCCGAACTGTTCGGCACCAAGGTGCGCTATTCGGGCGTCTCGCTCGGCTACAACCTCGCCTCGATCTTTGCCGGCGCGCTGTCGCCCCTGATCGCGACCGGGCTGATGGCGGCGTACAAGCCGGAGACCTGGCCGATTTCGGTTTACATGATCATCCTTGCGGTCATCACCGTCGTCTCGGTCTACTTCGCCACGGAGACGCGAAAAGTGGCCGCAGCCTGACGCCGTTTAGTGTGAGGAACTGTTGCCATGAGCCAGCACCCTGCCCTGCAATTCCTGCGGCTGTCGGAAAAGGGCAAGGTGGTGAGCGCGACAGAGGCCGTGCGGCTGATCCGCGACGGTGACACGGTCGCGACCGGCGGCTTTGTCGGCATCGGCTTTGCAGAGGAAATTGCGCTCGCGCTGGAAGCGCTCTACCTCGATCACGAGACGGATGCGCCATATACGCAAGGCAAGCCGAAGAACCTCACTTTGGTTTATGCGGCGGGCCAGGGCGACGGCAAGCATCGCGGCCTCAACCACTTCGCCCATGATGGCCTGGTCAAGCGCGTGATCGGCGGTCATTGGGGCCTTGCGCCGAAATTGCAGCAGCTTGCGATCGCAAACCAGATCGAGGCGTATAACCTCCCGCAAGGCGTGATCACGCATCTGTTTCGCGACATCGCCGCACGGCGGCCTGCGCATATCAGCCGCGTCGGCATCGGCACGTTCGTCGATCCGCGCAATGGCGGCGGCAAATTGAATGCACGCACCACCGAAGACCTCGTCGAGCTGATCAAGATCAACGGCGAGGAATGCCTGCTCTACAAGACCTTCCCGATCAACATCGGCATCATCCGCGCCACCACCGGCGATCCCGACGGCAACCTTACCATGGAGAAGGAAGCGCTGACTTTGGAGGCGCTCGCGATCGCGATGGCCGCGCATAATTCCGGCGGGCTCGTGATCGCGCAGGTCGAACGCGTCGCCGAAAGCGGCACGCTCAACCCGCGCCAGGTGAAGATTCCGGGCATTCTCGTCGACTGTGTCGTGGTGGCGCGGCCCGAAAATCACTGGCAGACCTTCGGCACGCAATATAACCCGGCCTTCGCCAGCGAGATCCGGGTACGCGCGGGCTCGCTCCCGCCGCTGCCGATGAGCGAGCGCAAGATCATCGCGCGACGCGCCGCGTTTGAGCTGAAGGCCAACAGCGTCGTCAATCTCGGCATCGGCATGCCCGAGGGGATTGCGGCGGTCGCCAATGAAGAGAAGATCATCGACCTGATCACGCTCACGGCCGAGCCCGGTGTGATCGGCGGCATTCCCGCAAGCGGCATCGACTTTGGCGCCGCGATCAACACGCAAGCGGTGATCGACCAGCCCTATCAGTTCGACTTCTATGACGGCGGCGGGCTCGATGCCGCCTTCCTCGGTCTCGCCCAGGTCGATCGATCCGGCAATCTCAACGTCTCCAAGTTCGGACCCAAGCTGGCGGGCGCCGGCGGCTTCATCAATATCAGCCAGAACGCCAAGAAGGTGGTGTTTGTCGGCACCTTCGGCGCCGGCAAGCTGCGCATCAATTGCGCCGAGGGCAAGCTCGCGATCCTCGAAGAAGCAAGATCGCGCAAGTTCGTCGAGCGGGTCGAGCATGTGACGTTCTCGGGCGCCTACGCGGTCGCGCGCGGCCAGCCAGTACTCTACGTCACCGAGCGCTGCGTCTTTACGCTTGGCCCCGACGGTCTCGAGCTGATCGAGGTCGCGCCCGGCATCGACATCGAGCGCGATATTCTGGCCCTGATGGATTTCAAGCCGGCGATTCCGCGCGAGCCATCGTTGATGGATGCGCGCATATTCCATGCGGGCGTCATGGAGCTCCGCCGCGACATGGTCGCGATTCCGCTTGACCAGCGCTTCACGTTTGACAGCCAGCAGGACCTGTTCTTCGTCAACTTCGAGCGTTTCGTGGTGCGCACCAGCGCCGACATCAAGGCGATCGAAAAGGCGGCCGAAGCCAAGCTCGCGCCGCTGGGAAAACGGGTCTACGCCATCGTCAACTACGACAATTTCTCGATCCCGCCCGACCTGTTAGATGAGTATTCGGCGATGGTGCGCTCGCTCACAGACCGCTACTACTCCGGCGTCTCGCGCTACACCACGTCGGGATTCTTGCGGATCAAGCTCGGCGAAGCGCTGGAAAGCCGCGGGCTGGCTCCGCACATCTTCGAAAGCGCCGACGAAGCCAAGTGGGACGCGCAGGAGAGTGGCAAGCGGTAGGATTTGTCCTCTCGGTCGTCCCCGCGCACGCAGGGACGACTACCCTATCAGTGCCTGGCTATTGCGTCACTCGCCCGGCAGGATATCGCAACATCAGGAGCACGATACATGAAAGCCTATGTCATCGCGCTGGAGACAGTCCATGACCAGGCGATGTTCGACGAATATCGCAAAGGCGTCCCCGCTACGCTTCTGCCATTCAACGGCAAATTCGTCGCGCGCGGCGGAAAGTTCACGGTGCTGGAAGGCGAGTGGCAGCATCCCCGCACGGTGATCATCGAATTTCCGAGCCGAGAGGCTGCCGAAGCTTGGTACAAATCAGCCGACTATCAAGCGATCGTCGGGCTGCGGCACAAGAGTTCGCGCGGCAATCTCGTGATCCTCGACGGGATTTAACGGAACGCTTGCTATTTCGTCGCAATATTCTGGCCGATACGCCACAGGACGCCGGTGGGATCGACGACAACGAAGTCGCGCAGACCCCAATCACGATCTTCGGGTGGCTCAACGAACGTGCCGTATTTCGCAGCAATCCCTTTGGCCTGAACCTGCTGCCACCAGGCTTCCACATCCTCGACCAACAGATGCATCATGAAGTTGTCGGCGTGTTCCTTGACGTAGAAATTCTGCAGCAGGAACGACGAATCGCCGTGGCAGAAGTACGCTAGCGTATCGCTTGACCAGGCAAGATCGAAGCTGAGGTCCTGATAAAACTGTTTGGAAAGCTCGAAATCACGTGCCGGCACATAGGCCTTGGCCTCAATCGTCGCTAAGTTTCCCAAGACGACCTCCCGACCACCGCTTGCCGATCTGCCAATCCCCGATGGCAAAAATTGGACGCAAAGGCGTGCCCTCTCGCTCAAGCCCCCGGATATGGCGCCGCGCCGTGTATTTTCGAAAGCGCGTCGAAGCCAGGTGGGACGCGCAGGAAGGCAGCAAGCGGGAGGATTTATCCTCTCAGTTCAGTCGTCCCCGCGCACGCGGGGACGACCAGCAGCCGGCTTATTTGCCCGAACCGTCCGCGGCCCAGCGGCCGGGTCCGCTGACGAAATAGATCAGGAAGATGAAGCAATAGAGGATGGCCGCATCGCCGCCATTGAGCATCGGGAAGAAGCCCTTCGGCTCGTGCGCCATGAAATAGGCAACCGCCATGTCGCCGGCGAGAATGAAGGCGACGGGGCGCGTCAGGAAACCGACCGTAAACAGCACGCCGCCGACGATTTCGATGATGCCCTGAAACCAGAACAAGGAGCCCATCGCAGGCTGGACCGGCCCATGCGGAAAGTCGAGCAGCTTCGAGGTGCCGTGCTCGAGAAACAGAAGCCCGATCACGATGCGGGCGATACTGAGCACCTCGGGTGCATACTTGCTGACGCGATCAAGTGACGACATCGATCAAACTCCCCAAGTTGGATACGAATGCTGGATAGCGAATGTTGGATTGCCCACCTAGTGGAGTGGATTTGACATTCGCTAGCCCCCTTGCCGCGCGTCCGAAAGCGAATGTCAAATCCTAAACTCCACTAGAAACTCAATATTTGCTAGTGGCCCCTTGATTCTAACATTCGCAAAAGTGGCCGCTGAGACGGGATGCGAATGTTAGAATCGGACCACTGGCCCGTGAAACAGGCCTGCCCCGTCGTTGGCTACCATAGCTTGTGCAGCCGGCGTTGGGAAACGCTGCCGCAATGCACCGAAGCGCCTGATTCACAACATCTTGGCATACATGACATACTAGTGGTCCAATTCTAACATTCGCGCCTCCTGCGTAGGCATCGTCGACTAGGCGGAATGATTTTTGGACAAAGGTTGCTATCGGGTGTGACAGTCCCCATATCCATGAATAGTGCCTGCCGTTCACCAGCGTGATCGGTTCTTGCAGCAAGTTCTGCTTGAAAACGCGGCGCCGCAGCTACGCCTAATCCGACAGACGATACCAGCCAACGGCACGTCGCCCCGACGTGCGCGTCATGGATCAGGATAGCCTATGCCCGTCGAGCTTGCCGCCGTTCGTGTCGTTCATAAACCGTGGGGGGTCCGCGATTTGCAGCCATGGAGCAGCCTTGACGGCTCCGCAGATGCCATCGGCGAACTATGGTTCGAACGCCCTGGCAAGCCTGCTCACACCCCGGCCTTGCTCCTCAAACTGCTCTTCACCAGCGAACCATTGTCGATCCAGGTTCATCCTGACGACACTTTCGCCCGCGCGTTGGGCATGTCGAACGGCAAGAGCGAGGCATGGTATATCCTTTCGGCCGAGCCGGACGCGCGGATAGGCGTGGGATTGAAGCATAAGGTAACTCCGCAGCAATTGCGTGCTTCGATCCGGAACGGCTCTATCACCGAGCTGGTTGACTGGCGCGCGGTCGCGAAGGACGACGTGATATACGTCCCGGCCGGCACAATCCACGCCGTCGGCGCCGGGATCGTGCTTGCTGAAATTCAGCAGCGCAGCGACGCGACATTCCGCCTGTTCGACTTTGGCAGGCAACGCGAATTGCACGAAGACAATGGTGTCTCGGTTGCCCACCCGTGGCCGCTTCGAGCACCCTGTCATCCGACCCGCCTCACGACGGCCCGAACGGTCCTGATCGCGAGTCGCCATTTTGTCCTGGAGCGGGTTGAACTGCCCGCGAGTTCAAGCTGGGCGCTGCTTGGCGAGCCTGAGACCTGGATTCTCGTTCTCGGTGGCCACGCTGCAATCGGGTTGTCCGCCGCATCTGTCGGACAGGCATTCTTCGTCGACGGCGGTCGCACCAGCATCGAGGTTGGCGCCAGCGGATTGAGTGCGCTGATCGCATATCCGGCAAGCCGCGCGGTCGATTCGCTATTGCAGACGCTCGCTGAGAAGCCGGTCAGCCCTGTTAGTTCGCCGGCTCCCGCGCTTGCACCGTTTGCAGGCCCCGCCGAGGCGCAAACGTGACGCCGCTTCGCCGTATCGCCGTGATTGGCAATTCGTTGCCTCGCCGCTGCGGCATCGCCACCTTTACGACCGATCTGGTGCGCGCGACTGCGAATTTGCGACCGAACGTCGAGATCTGCATCGTCGCGATGAACGACCACGGCAAAACCTACGACTATCCCGGCTCGGTCGCCTTTCAGATCAGGGATGACACCGTCGAGGACTATGTGCGCGCCGCCGCATTCCTCAATGCTGGCCGCTTTGACCTCGTCTGTTTGCAGCACGAGTTCGGAATATTCGGCGGTGAAGCCGGCGGCTACATTCTCGAGCTGCTGTCACGGTTGAACATGCCGGTCGTCACGACGCTGCACACGGTGCTGGCCAAGCCCGGCGCGGCCCAACGTGCGGTGATGGAACGCCTCGTCGAGATATCCTCGAAGATCGTCGTGATGGCCAACAAGGGACAGGAGATGTTGCGCAGCGTCTATGGCGTGGCGGACGACAAGATCGAGGTCATACCCCACGGAATCCCCGAATTTCCATTTGTGGAGCCCGACGCAGCCAAGGCGAAACTCGGATTCAGCGACCGTTCCGTCATTCTGACATTCGGCCTGCTCTCTCCCAGCAAGGGCATCGAGGTCATGATCGACGCCATGCCCTCGATCCTGCAACGTCGGGCGGACGCGGTCTACGTCGTGCTCGGCGCGACGCATCCCAATCTGGTGCGCGACCAGGGCGAGGCCTATCGCGAGAGCCTGATGACGCGCGTGCGCGAACTTGGGGTCGAGGACCACGTCGTATTCCTCGACCAGTTCGTCGATCAGGCGACGCTGCTGGAATTCATTTCGATGTGCGACGTCTATGTCACGCCCTATCTCAACGAAGTGCAGATGACGTCGGGGACGCTGGCCTACAGCTTCGGGCTGGGCAAGGCGGTGGTTTCGACGCCTTACTGGCACGCGCTGGAGCTATTGGACGACGGCCGCGGCGTCATCGTTCCGTTTGGCAATGCGGCCGCGATCGGCAAGGAAATTGCACGATTGCTCACCGACGCCCCTCGCCGGCAGGCGATGCGTGAGCGCGCCTACGCCATCAGCCGGTCGATGACATGGGAGCGCACCGCCGAACGCTACGTCGCCGCATTCGAGCATGCGCGCCATGGCGACTGGCTCAAGGTGGTCGCGCGCACCGGACCGGTCGCGATTGCCCACAGCCCTGCGGCGTCAGACATGCAATTGAGCCACTTTCTTTCCATGTGCGACGATACCGGGCTGTTCCAGCACGCCGTGCATTCGGTGCCGGATCGCGCGCACGGTTACTGCGTGGACGACAACGCGCGGGCCTTGCTGCTGGCCTGTGCTCTCAACAATCCAGGCGAAAAACGTCTGCCCGAGGTTCTGACGGCCCGATTTGCCGCCTTTGTGCAGCATGCGTGGAATCCCGACACCAGACGATTTCGCAACTTCATGGGCTTCAATCGAACCTGGCTGGAAGATCGCGGCTCCGAAGACAGCCACGGGCGAACCTTGTGGGCGCTGGGCGAGTGCGCCCGAAAGGATGCAAGCCACTCGCGCCGGCGATGGGCCGCCACTCTATTTGCCGAGGCCCTGCCGACCGTGAAGACATTTCATTCGCCACGGGCATCTGCCTTCACTCTATTGGGGTTGGATGGTTACTGCGCCGCAGTGCCCGACGATCTCCGCGCCCGGGAAATCCGGCATTTTCTCGCCGACCGATTGATGTCCGGCCTCGCCTTGGTCGAGACGCCGGACCGGTCATGGTTCGAGGAAGGCCTGGCCTACGATAACGCGCGGCTGCCGCAGGCGTTGATTCAGACAGGCATCGCCACGCAAACCCCCGATTACATCGATGCCGGATTGAGGTCGCTGCGCTGGTTGATGACACAACAAACGACCCCGACAGGTCAGTTTCGGCCGGTCGGCACCTCAAGCTTCGGCGAACTGCGCCAACCGCCGCGGGCATTTGATCAGCAGCCGCTGGAAGCTACCGCAACGATCGCCGCCTGCCTGACTGCGTGGCGCGCGGACGGCGACCTCGAATGGAAAGCGATCGCAACCAACGTCTTTGCCTGGTTTCTCGGCCGTAACGACTTGTCGGTCTCGCTCGTCGATCCCGAGACCGGCAGTTGCCGCGATGGATTGCATCCCGACCGCGCCAACGAAAACCGCGGCGGCGAGTTGGTTGTCTCCTATCTGCTCGGCCTTGCCGATATTCGTCAGCTTGCGCGCGTCAACGTCAGCTTGACACCGCCGATGGCGCTTCGTTCCATCGGCGCCTGATCTTTCCAACTCCAGCGAACCCGAGGGCATCTTGTCGCAAGCACCTTTCCTGCATCGGCAGGCACTCTATCTGCGTCCTGACCCTGCGCGCGTGATTGTACGTCCTTTCAAACCGGCGACCGAACCCCGCGACCTCAACCCGACCGACAAGGCGCGCGCCAACCATATTGTCGAACGTGTTCTCGCCCTCGACCCGAGGGTCGCGGTCACCTTGTTGACGGAGGTTCTGGAAAATTTTGAAGGCAGGCATCGCAATTTACTGGAGACCTTCGAGCTTCGTGCCGACGAAATGGAAGACGCGCTCGCCGCACACAACACCTTTTCCGAAATCCAGCGCCAGCTTCTCGGCGCCTATTTTCTGAATGAGTATTCGTTCGAGGCTTCGGCGCTGTTCAATCCCAGCATCGTGCCCCACCCCGACCAGCAAGGTACGCCGGAAGGCGGCTTGCGCTTCATTCTCAGCCTTCGGGCCGTTGGCGAGGGGCACGTGTCTTCGCTGACGTTTCGCGCCGGCACGATCGCCGCCGATGGCAGCCTGACGATCGACCCGACCACCCGCCTCGCCTCAAGTCCCCGAATTGGCCACCGGGTATCCGGGCCGCTCGGCGACGAAGTCGAGGTCACCTTCAAAGAGGGCATGGACATCAGCGAGCGCGTTATTTCCCCGGTCACGGAGTCTCAGTCGCAGGGCATCGAAGACGCTCGCTTCGTCGAATTCAGCGACGGCGGCCGGAAGACCTATTACGCAACCTATACCGCCTATACAGGCAGGACGATCCGGTCGGAATTGCTCGAGACGAACGACTTCCTGTCATTTCGAATGTCGCCGCTACAGGGAACCGCCGCACGCAACAAGGGCATGGCGCTGTTCCCGCGCCGGATCGACGGCAAATACGCCATGATCGCACGCCAGGACAACGAGAATCTTTACTTGATCTATTCCGACGATTTGCACCGCTGGGACGGCGGTCAGGCGATCCTGAAACCGCAATTCCCCTGGGAATTCGTGCAGATCGGGAATTGCGGCTCACCGATCGAACTCGACGAAGGCTGGCTGTTGCTCACGCACGGCGTCGGTCCGATCCGGAAATATTCGATCGGCGCGGCCCTGCTCGACAAGAGCGATCCAGCCAGGGTGCTGGCGCGCTCGGTCGAACCGTTGCTGCGTCCCGAACCGTCGGAGCGCGAAGGTTACGTTCCCAACGTGGTCTATACCTGCGGGGCGATGCGGCACAATGGTCTGATCATTTTGCCTTACGCCGTGTCCGACACCTACTCCAACTTTGCGACCATCGAGATTACAGCGCTGATGCGGGCAATGTCCTGAATTCGAAATCGCGCGATGCGGCCTCGTACGTCCTGGCAAGCGCCTGCAAGACGGCAGCCGGCCGCGTGAATTTCGTCGGGCTTCAGCCGCTCCTGGCGCGGCTGCGCAAAATGGCGAGCGTCTTGTCGTCGCCATGCGACTGCGCGTCGTCGACAAAGGCGATCAAGAGATCGGCAAGCGTCGCATAGTCCCACAACTTCAGTTCGGCCGGATCGATCCAGCCCTCGAAATAATCGTCGAGGTAGCCGCGCGAGGCATCGTTGGCTTCGGTCCAGGTCGGACCGGCAAGGCCCGGCGGATTGCGGTCCCAATGACAGACCACGAAGCCGCCCGCGGTCTTGGCCAGAATCCAGCGCCCGTCCTTCGGCGCCTCGCTGATCGGGCGCAAGGATTGACCAATCTTCTGCAGGACAAGCTCGACCTGGCCGGACATTCAACGCTTCCACCACAAGAGAACGGCCCGCGAATAGCCGGGCCTGTGCTCCTGTTCCACAGGCTGATGGTTCAACTATGGCGAGACCAAAGCATTCGGCGCAACAAGAATTCAAGCGAGCGCCTGGTTAACGCCGCGGGCTCGCACGTGCTCAAGCCGCCGGCCTGCAAAGGGAGCGCCGCGCTCCGGCCGGCTGCGGCCGCCATAAGCCGCGAAGCGCGCGGACGTTCCCGGAACACCGCGCCATCACCCGATATTTTTGCGCGGGTCCGGGCGGAACGGCAGGTGGCCGGCGACGTTTAAACCACCATTCGATCGTCAGGAGGATCAGATGAAGAAAGTATTGTTGATTGCCGCCGCGACGTGCGCGCTGGCCGCGCCGGCGCGCGCCGATGAAGTCGTGGTCCGCCCGCCGGTGGCCGGCGTGACCGTGGGCGAAACGCCTCGCGTGGACACCGAGCGGAAGACCGTGATCAAGAAGGACGAACCGGGCGGCCAGACCACGGTCATCAAGAAGGAACATGGTGACGGCAGCGAAAGCAAGACCGTCATCCATCGCGACTACTAAGTTCTTGCGTTGAAAACACTTCGCCCGCGGGCTCCTTTCGGGGTGCGCGGGCGATTTTCGTTTTGCAAAACCAGGTCCTTGTCAGACCAGCTTCACATTCTTCAGCGGCAGGCTGCGCACCGGCTTGCCGGTCGCAGCATAGATCGCGTTCATCACCGACGGCGTGACTACGCAGATGGTCGGCTCGCCCACGCCGCCCCAGAAGTCGTAGGTCGGCACCAGCGCCACCTCGACTTTGGGCATCTCGGCCAGGCGCATGATCTGATAGGTGTCGAAGTTGAGACTGGTCATGCGCCCCTGCTCGACCGGCATTTCGCCGTAGAGCGCGGCGGTGAGGCCAAAGGCGACCGAGCCTTGCGCCTGCGCCTCGATCTGGCCCGGGTTGACCGTGTGGCCGCAATTCACCGCAAGCACGATGCGATGAACCTTCAGTTGGCCTTGCGGGCTCACCGAGACTTCCGAGACCGCCGCCGAGTAGCTGCCATAACCCATGAACTGGGCAAGGCCGCGATGGACGCCGGCAGGCAAAGGCTTTCCCCAATCGCCCTTCTCGGCCGCGGCATTGAGCACGGCAAGATGCTTGGGATGCTCCTTCATCAGCGCGCGGCGGAATTCCAGCGAGTCCTTCCCCGCAGCGCGCGCCACCTCCTCCATGAAACATTCCATGTAGACGGCGTTCTGGTTGGTGTTGACGCCGCGCCACGGGCCGACCGGCACATGGCTGTTGCGCATGGCATATTCGATCAGGAGATTCGGCACGTCGTAGCCGAGCTGCGCGTCGCCGGGCGAGTCGTAATAGCCCTGCAGCTGCCGCATGTCCTTGCCATTGACGATGCCCTTTTGATTGAGCAGCGCGTTGATCGATTGGCCGGAGACGCGAACGTGCAAGCCGACCAGGTTGCCGTCGTTGTCGAGCCCTGCCGACAGCTTGCACTGCGAGATCGGGCGATAGAAGTCGTGCGCCTGATCTTCCTCGCGCGTCCAGATCAGCTTGACCGGCGTATCGGGGAAGGCTTTCGCGATCTCGACCGCCTGATGAACATAGTCCTGCGTGCCGCCGCGGCGGCCAAAGCCGCCGCCGAGGTCGTGGCGATGGATTTCGCATTTGTCGAGCGGAATGCCTGAGGATTCCGACAACGCCGCCAGTGAAGCCTCGAGGTTCTGCGTCGGCACCCAGGCGTCGGCCCGATCAGCCGAAAGCTTGACCGTGCAGTTCATCATTTCCATCGGCGCATGCGCCAGGAACGGCGTCGAATAGGTCGCCTCGACCTTCTTCGGCGCATCCGCGATGGCCTTCAACGCATCGCCGTTCTGGCGGTCGCCGTTGGTCGTGGCCGCCTCTAAGCCTTCCTTCAGCATCTCGGCGATGGTCGCGCTGGACACGGCGACATTCGGCCCTTCGTCCCAGACGATCGGCAAGGCATCGAGCGCCTTCTTCGCCCGCCACCAGGTGTCGGCAACGACGGCAACGCCGGTGTCCTTGACGCGGACGACCTTCTTGAAGCCGGGCATGCCGGCGACTTTACTCTCGTCGTAACTCCTGAGCTTGCCGCCATAGACGGGGCAATCCTTGATCGCCGCGCACAGCATGCCCGGCAGTTTCAGGTCGATCGCAAAGATCTTGCTGCCGTCGAGCTTGTCGGCGGTGTCGAGCCGCTTCAACGGCTTGCCGGCAATGGTCCAGCTCTTGGGATCCTTGAGCTTGATCTCCTTGGCATCCGGCGGCGTCAACTGGCCGGCGGCTGCCGCCACTTCGCCATAGTGCACCGAGCGGTTGCTCGTGGCGTGCGTAATGACGCCCTTCGACACCGTCAGTTCGCCGAGGGGGACATTCCACTTGTTCGCTGCGGCCTGCATCAGCATGATGCGCGCGGCAGCACCACCTTTGCGGACATAATCCTGCGAGGTGCGGATGCCGCGGCTGCCGCCGGTGCCCATTTCGCCCCAGGCGCGCTTGGAGGCGAGGTTTTGACCCGGCGTCACGCCTTCGGTCGTCACCTTGCTCCAGTCGCATTCGAGTTCTTCGGCGACGAGCTGGGCAAGCCCCGTGAGCGTGCCCTGCCCCATTTCGGAACGGGCGATCCGGATCACGCAGGTATCGTCCGGCTTGATCGCGACCCAGACATTGACCTGGCTGGCGGCGGGCGTGTCCCCATGCGCCGCGTCGAACGGCACGTTCATGCCGAGCGCAAGGCCGCCGCCGGCGATTGCCGCAGAGCCTACGATGAAATCGCGGCGCGAGAGTTTGAGGCTCTTTTCCAGAACGGGTTTGTTCATGGCTAGCCTCCCTTCCCGGTGGTGCCGCCGCCATTGGCCGCCATGTGCACGGCCTCGCGGATGCGCTGATAGGTGCCGCAGCGGCAGATGTTGGTCATTGCCTCGTCGATGTCCTTGTCGGTCGGCTTTGGATTGTGCCGGAGCAGCGCCGCCGCGGCCATGATCTGGCCGGACTGGCAATAACCGCATTGCGGGACGTCGACCGCGGCCCAGGCCTTCTGCACCGGATGCGACCGATCGGCCGACAATCCCTCGATGGTGACGATCTTGTCACTCTCGGTGATCTGGCCGAGCGGGATCTGGCAGGAGCGCTGGACTTCGCCGTTGAAATGAACCGAGCAGGCGCCGCATTGCGCGATGCCGCAACCATATTTGGTGCCGGTGAGACCGACATGTTCTCTGATGACCCACAGCAAGGGCGTGTCGGCCTCCGCCGAGACTTCCCTCACCGTGCCATTGATGTTGAGTTTTGCCATATGCGTTCCTCCATCAGGCAGGCGGAGCCGGAGCATAATGGCGACGCTAAATATTGCCTACGGGTTTTGCGCGCAGGGCAGTGTGGTGGATTTGCATTCACCTTGCCTTGGGGCGGATCCCCGACGCGCGTCATTCCGGGATGCGCCGGCGCGACAAAATAGCGAGCTATTTTGCGCGGAAGGCGCAGGCCCGGAATCCATTGAGCCACAACGACGTCAGGAGACATGGATTCCGGGCTCGCCGCTATCGCGGCGCCCCCGAATGACGGGTGAGATTAGGATGTGTGACTAATCGGCCGTGCCCCTATTATTCGCTTCATCGAGCCGCGCAAGCGTCGTGTGCAGGCTCTTCTGCACCTCGGCGAGCCCATTCAACAGTTGTGTGACATCGCCCCGGGAAAGATTTTGCACCGCAGTATCGACGACCTCCCGCGCCAGCGGCAGCAGCTTGCCCTTGAGCGCCCGCCCCCTTGGCGTCAGATGGATGTGCCATTTGCGACGGTCGTCGGCGTTGCGAACCCTCCGCACCAGCCCCTTCTTTTCCATGATCACCATCGCGCTCAGCGTGGTCGGCTCCATGGTGCCGACCCGGTTGGACAGTTCGCGCTGGGTCAACCCGTCCTCGTGCCAGAGCGCGCGCAGGAAGTACCACATGCCGAGCGTGATGCCGTGCGGCTCGATCTTGACCTGGAGGAAGCGCTGCAGCAGGCGGTGGGTGGCGCGGATCTGGTAGCCGACGCTCTCGGCAAACGGCAAAACGGCATCGATGGCGGGAGCGCTCCGCTTTGGCGGCTTGCCGGTTGTCTTGCCGGTGGCTTTCTTCACGCTGGTCAACGATGGCCCCATCGCCCGACGACATCGGGACGCCAGCGTGATTGCACATTCGTTCGCCTCAGGCAAACCTGCCTTAAAGAACAGGTTGTGGAACGACGCCCATCTAGTGGCCCGATTCGAACATTCGCATCCCTTCTCAGCGGGTGTTTTCGCAAAACTATTGCGCAATTTGCTTAGTAAGCTAAGTATTTACCGGATGTTTGCCGGGGATGACATGACGCCCGATCCGGAGCTGCGGGAATTGACCTTGGCGGTCCGCCACAAGTCGGAAATCGCCGACGGCGTGTTCCTGTTCGACCTGCGCGCAAACGATAACGCCGAACTGCCGCCGTTCACGCCGGGCGCGCACATCACGGTGACCGCGCCCTCCGGGCAGAAGCGCCGCTACTCGCTCTGCAACGATCCCGCCGAACGCGACCGCTACGTGATTGCGGTGAAGCAGGAAGCCTCCGGCCGCGGCGGCTCGCTGAGTTTTACGAGGGAGGTCAACGAAGGCGACCAGGTCGCGGCCGAGCCGCCGGAAAACGAATTCGAGATGGCGAAGACCGCGCCGAAGCGCCTGGTCTTCATTGCCGGCGGCATCGGCATCACGCCGATCCGCGCCATGATCCTGCATTGTCTGCGGCACGGTCAAACCAACTTCATGCTGTATTACTTCACGCGCACGCCATCCATGATGGCGTTTCGCGGCGAGTTTGCTTCTAAGGCGTTCGAGGGCAAGGTCGTGCTGCATCATGACAACGGCGATCCCGATCAGGCCTACGACCTGTGGCCGGTGCTGGAAGAGCAGCGCGGCGCGCATCTCTATTGCTGCGGCCCGCGCGGGCTGATGGATGCGGTGCGCGACATGACCGGCCACTGGCCGGATTTGGCGGTGCATTTCGAGGATTTTGTCGGCGCTTCCGCTCCGCGCGCCGACGACAGGCCGTTCGGGGTAAGAACTCGTGAGAAGCGGCGCGACTTACGAGGTCGCGGCCAACGTCTCGATCCTGGATACGCTGCGACAGCACGGCCATGCGCTCGCCAGCTCCTGCGAAAGCGGCACCTGCGGCACCTGCCGTTGCCGCTTTGTCGACGGCGAGCCGGATCATCGCGATCTCGTGCTCTCCGACGACGAAAAGAAGCGCGAGATCATGATTTGCGTCTCGCGGGCCAAATCGCCGACACTGACGCTGGATATATAGGCGAAGTGAAAGTTATTCGATGGCAGTTGCGACGGGACGAACTCGCTCTCCCCGCCTGCGGCGATGTTGGGCTCCTTCCCCCTGAAAGGGGGAGGGTTGGGGTGGGGGTCAATTTGATGACGCAAAGCGCAGGGAAAGCCGCAGGGTCTGGAAGGGTGACCCCCTCCCGGTTCGCTCCGAAGCGCAAGCACGCTTCTCAGCTCACCGACCTCCCCCTTTCAGGGGGCGGTGAAGAGTCCCGCGGTTACCTGCGAATACTCTTCAGCTTGCGAGGCGAGGTGAAGGCAGATTGGGAACAGCCATGACCGAACCACTCAAACTCGGTGTCATCGGTCTCGGCCGCGCCTTTACGCTGATGCTGCAGACCTTCGCCGCCGACCCGCGCATCGCGCTTGTCGCCGCGAGCGATCCCCGCGCCGATGCACGCGCGCGCTTTGCGCGGGAATTCGGCGCAAAAGTCTTCGAGGACGCGGAAGCGCTGTGCGCCGACGCGGACGTGAGCGCCGTCTACGTCGCTTCGCCGCACCAGTTCCATGTCGCGCATGTCAAGTGTGCTGCAAAACACGGCAAGCATGTCATGGTCGAGAAGCCGATGGCGCTGTCGGTCGCGGATGCCTGCGAGATGATCGCGGCGGCGAAGGAAGCGAATGTCAAACTGCTGGTCGGCCACAGCCACAGCTTCGACCCGCCCTATCTGAAAGCGCGCGCGATGATCCACAGCGGCGCCTACGGCCGCGTCCGCATGATCAACGCGCTCAACTTCACCGACTTCCTCTATCGTCCGAGGCGGCCGGAAGAACTCGACACTGCCCAAGGTGGTGGCGTCGTGTTCAGCCAGGCCGCCCACCAGGTCGATGTCGTGCGCCTGCTCGCTCAAGCCAAGGCTACGTCGGTGCGCGCCTTCACAGGCAACTGGGACGCCGCGCGCAACACCGAAGGAGCCTATTCGGCGCAGATCAAATTCGACGACAGCAGCTTCGCCTCGCTGACCTATAGCGGCTACGCGCATTTCGATACCGACGAATTCATGGGCTGGTGGGGCGAACTTGGGCAGGGCCGCGACAGTGAGGCGTCGTACGGCCGAGCCCGGCAAAACCTGCAAAAGGCGACGAGCGTAGAAGACGAGATCGCGATGAAGAACGCGCGCGCCTACGGTCCCTCCGGCCGCGACGCGTTTCGCATCGACGGCGATCTCGCGCACAACCATTTCGGTCTCGTCGTCGCAAGTTGCGAGCGCGCCGACCTGCGCCCGCTGCCGCAGGGCGTCATGGTCTATGGCGACAGGACGCGGCATCTCGACAAACTCCCCTCGCCGAAAATTCCGCGCGCTGAAGTGGTCGACGAGCTTTACGCGGCGGCGATGCTTGGCACCGCGCCGCTTCATTCCGGCGAATGGGGCCTTGCGACGCTGGAGATCTGTCTCGCGATCCTGGAATTGGCAAAGACGGGGCAAGAAGTAAAACTGCGCTGGCAGGTTTAGCCGTGACCGTCACTCCGGGGCGATGCGTCAGCATCGAACCCGGAATCCATCAAGCCGCCGAAATGCCTGGAGAAGTGGATTCCGGGCTCAGCCCTGCCGGGCTGCCCCGGAATGACAAGTGTGGACGAACATCACGTCCGCGGATTATTCGCCCGCGACGCTATGATCGCGATCACGTCGTTCTCGGCGGCGGCCGCGGTGTTGTAGCGCGGCTCGGTCGTCACGAACGGCTGCTCGGCCTCAGCGGGATGGAAGATCTCGACGTAGTAAAGTCCGGATGAGGCGTCCAGTTTCGGCTCGATGCGGATCAGTGCCATGGTCTAGGTTATTCTCCGTAATTTTCTCCTCATCTCCCCCGCGCCAGCTCAATCGCCAACAGAAGCTTGCGGCGATCCAGCTTCGGGAGTTTTCGCCTGAGGTATTCATCAACGTTCCATTTCTCGAAAGCAACTTCTCCGTCTTGCTCGCGACGCGGAACTTCAATACGTACAACGGTAACCCCATCAATCAGCACATCGTAGATGTCCTCGTATTGTTCGGGAAATGAATGAAAAATATATATGTTGTGCGTGATCGACTGCAAATTTGCGCGCAGCGCGGTGAGCAAACGACGAGCTGCCGAGTTCGAAAACAGCCAGTCGTGCCCCGCAACCAATTCAGCTATCATCTCATCCGACGGCGATTGACGGGTCATTTGGCGACTTCCGAGTCTCTCTCCAAATTCAGTCATCCTGAGAGCATAACTGATCGGAGTTGCGCTGCCAGCGCCGCGCCGGCCGCGTCCGACGCCTCCGTCGTACCGCTCACGCCGAGATAGCGTTCGGCGATCTCGCGCGAATTCAATAAATCCTTCGCCGCGCCCGACAGCGTGATCCTGCCCTGCTCGAAGACATAGCCGCGGTCTGCGATCGAGAGCGCGGCCTTCGCATTCTGCTCGGCGAGCAATATGGTGATGCCTTGCTCGCGCAGGGCCACGACCAGACGGAAGATTTCGGCGACAAGCAGCGGCGCGACGCCGAGCGAGGGTTCGTCGAGCAGGAGAATTTTCGGTTTCGCCATCAGCCCGCGCGCGATCGCCAGCATTTGTTGCTGCCCGCCGGAAAAGTTTCCGGCGAGATCGTTCATGCGCTCGCGCAGGACGGGAAACAGCGCCCACACCGCTTCCAGCTGCGCCGCCGCGTCGGCTTCCGACACCGCGTAGGCGCCGAGCGCGAGATTTTCCGCAACGCTCATGCCGGCAAAGATCTGCCGGCCCTCAGGGACATGCGCGATACCCCGCCGCAGCCGCTCGGCCGGCGGCAGCGTCTCGATCGGCTCACCGTCGAGCAGGATCGATCCTGCCTGCGGGTGCAACAATCCGGAGACCGCCTTCGCAAGCGTCGACTTGCCGGCGCCGTTGGCGCCCAAGAGCGTGACGATCTCGCCGCGCTCAAGCGTGAGGTTGATGTCCTCGAGCACGCGGTGACGGCCGTAGCCGACCGCGAGTGACTTCAGATCAAGCAGTGCCATGACTAGTGTCCCGGTTCTGACATTCGTACGATATTCCAGCAGGCACTTATACGAATGTCAGAACCAAAGGGACACTAGCAAACATAATTTCTTCTAGCGTGGCCTCGACGCTGACGTTCCTTTGAAGGACCCGCGGCAACACTGAAAGGAACGTCAGTGTCGCCACACTAGCCGCGTCCCAGGTAAGCCTCGATCACGCGGCTGTCGTTCTGCACGTCCGCGGGCGTGCCGGTAGAGATGATCGCGCCGGAATCGAGCACGACAACCTTGTCCGCGACATTCATCACCAGCGACATGTTGTGCTCGACGACAAGCACGGGAATGCCGAGGCTGCGAATCGCGCGCAGCAGATTGGCGAGCTCTTGTGTCTCGGTGTCGTTGAGGCCTGCGGCCGGTTCGTCGAGACATAACAGCTTCGGCTGCGTCATCAGGCCGCGCACGACCTCGAGCAGCTTTTGCGCGCCCATCGGCAATTCGGTCGCGTGCACTTGCGCAAAGGACGAGAGACCCACCAGCTCCAGCATCTCCTCGGCGCGGCGGCGGATGCGGCGCTCCTCGTCGCGCGCGCCGCCAAGCCAGAGGGCCTGGCTCGCGAACGAATGGCGGCCGAGGCGATGGCCGCCGACCATCACGTTCTCGATCGCCGTCATGCCGGGGAACACCCGCGCCGACTGGAACGTGCGGATCAGGCCGAGATTGGCGATCCTCACCGGCGAGAGATTTGCGAGATCACGGCCCGCGAAGGCCACCCTGCCCGCATCGCGCGACATGATGTTGGTGATGAGGTTGAAGACCGTGGTCTTGCCGGCCCCGTTCGGGCCGATCAGCGCGGTCACCTGATGCGGCGCCGCGTCGAACGACACGTCGTCGATCGCTTTCAGGCCGCCAAAGCTCTTGGCGAGGTTGCGCACGCTGAGGATCGCGCCTTCGCTCTCGGATGCGCGTGTGTCGATCGCGGTCATGACGCCCTTACCTCGGTCTTGGCCGCGCCCGCCTCGCGTGAGGCCACACCGCCAAGCCGCGTCAGGACCTGGATCAGCGCGCCAAACATCCCCTGCGGCAGATGCAGGAAGCTCGTGACGAGCAGCGCGCCGGACGCAAAGGTCTTGTAGATCGCAAGCGGCGCGAACATCACCGGCAGCAGCGTGAGCAGCAGCGCACCGAAGAGGCCGCCGACCAGCGTGCTTTCGCCGCCGATGATCAGCATCGCCACCAGTTCGAGCGAGCGCGAGGTGCCGACCATCTCGGGCGCGAGAAAGTTGAAAAAGAACGCATAGAGGCTGCCCGCCAGCGAGGCGAGCGTCACGCTGATCAGGAACGCCGCGAGCTTGTAGCGCACCGTGTTGATGCCAAGCGCGGCGGCCGCCAACTGGTCGGAACGGATCGCCTTCAGCGCACGGCCGAAGCCGGAGCGCATCGCGCCGAAAAGCGCGATCAGGATGATCACGTCCAGCGCAAGCACGAGATAGTACATCGCGCGCGGCGAGGCGAAGGTGAAGCCCGCGATTGAGAACGAGGGAATGCCGACCAATCCAGAAGGCCCGCCGGTGATGTCGATAAAACCGACCGCGCAGGAATTGACCAGCAGGCCGAAGGCGAGCGTCGCGAGCGCAAGATAAAGTCCCCTCAAGCGTAATGTCACCACCGAGAGCACGAGCGCGCAGGCCAGGGACACGCCGATGCCGGCGAGGATCGAGAGCACCGGGGCAACGTCATAGTTGATCGCGAGATAGCCGGACGTGTAGCCGCCGATCGCCATGAAGCCGGCCTGTCCGAGGCTGACCTGCCCGGCATAGCCCATCAGCACGTCGAGCCCCATCAGCGCCATGAACAGGATCGCGGCAATCACCAGTGAGCTCATGACGCCGTTGTCGGTGACGACTAAAGGAATGACCACGGCGGCGATCACGGCCAGCGCCGCAAGCCACCAGCCGAGATGCGCTGCGAGCTTGGCGGCGTGGCCAGCCGCCTTGACCTCGTCGCGGGTGTCTTGTCTGCGCGCGACGCCGCCCTGGATCAGGCCCTGCGGCCGCCAGATCAGCACGACCAGCAGAATGAGCAGCGAGATCGCGCTCGAAAACAGCGAGGAGATGTAGGCGGTCGAGAGTTGCGTCACCAGCCCGAGAAACAGCCCGCCGATCACAGCCCCGGGAAACGACGCGATGCCACCGATCGCGGCCGCGACGAATCCGGAGATCGTGAACAGACGCCCGGTGTCGAATTGCAGCGAGGTGGCCGGCGCGACGATGACGCCTGAAATCGCCGCGATCAGCGTCGCAACGCCAAAGCTCAACAGCGTCATGCGCGGCACGTCGATGCCCATCAGGCTCGCGGCGGCAGGATTTTCCGCGCAGGCGCGAAGAGCTTTACCAAGCTTGGTCCTGGCGACGACAAACCAGAGCGCGGCGATGCAAAGCGCGGTCGCGCCGAATACCCAGAAGGCCTGCGTCGGAACGAGGATCGCGCCGAACGCCACAGGCCGCTCGCCGGAGAAGGGCGGCATCGCATAGGGCTGGCTGCCCCAGACAACAAGCGAGAATCCCTCGATCATGGTGAGAATGCCGGCCGTCAGCATCAGCACGTTGGCGTTGGAGAGCCGCGCCAGCGCGGGAACGAAGGTGAATCGTGCGAGCACGACGCCGGCGATCACGGTTGTGATCACCGCCGCCGGAATGGCTGCGATCAGCGGCCAGCCCCAGCCGACGCCGAACGTATAGCCGATCATCGCGGCGATGAGTGCAAAGCCGCCTTGCGAGAGATTGATCGCGCCGGTGACGCGAAAGATCAGCGAGAAGCCGAGCGCGATCGCGGCATAGATGCTGCCGACGACGAGCCCGCCGATCGCGATCTGGACAAACTCAAGCACGCCTACTTCGCCTCGGCGCGCGGAATGCCGAGGGGATCTGAGACCACGGCCCACGTCTGCGCCGTCGCATCCCAGCGCGTCACGACGACGTTGGATTCATCGAGCCCGCGATTGGGCACGGCCTTGAAATCGTAGAAGCCGTTGATCCCGGCGACGCCCTTGAGGTCGTTGAAGTAGCCGCGCAGGTCAGCGGCCGTCGCGTCCGGCTTCAGCTTGCGGAGCGCGCCGACCACGAGCAGCGCCGGATCGTAAGCATAGGTCGATGGACCATCCGGCTTGATGTCGGTGCCGTCGAACGCCTTGTAGAACGCCGCCTTTGCACTCGCTGCTTCGTCCTGCTTCGCCGGCTTGTCGCTCTTGAGAAAATCCGCGGCCGGAATGTAAAGCTCCTTCGGCAGGAAGGCGGCATATTGCGCCATCTGCGCGTAGGTCTGGTTGCCGTTGGTTGTCGCAACCGGCAGATCGAGACCGGCATCATGGATCGCCTTGAACACGGTGCCGATCGGCCCGCCCGTCGACCACGCCACCAGCACGTCGGGGTTTGCGCCTTTCAGCCGCTGGATCTGCGCCGCGGCGCTGACATCGGTCGGATTGAGCTGCGCTTCGGCGACCAGTTCGACATCCCTGTGATCGTCGGCGGCAAACAACGACTTGAAATTCTTGTAGGCGTCCTGCCCGCTCGCGTCCGTCGAGGTGATCAGCGCGACCTTCTTCCAGCCTTTGCGGCCGAAATAGCGCAGGAGCGCGGCGGCGAGCTCCTTGGTCGAAATGCTCGAACTGTAGATGAAGCTGCCAGGCGCCGGATGGACGCCGGGCGAGAAGCAATAAAGCAGCGGGCCGTCCTTCATCAGCGGCGCCATCGCATTGCAGAGCGCCACCAGCGCCGAGCCGAGAATGACCGGTGGATTGGACGCCTTCACCTGGTTGGCAAGTTGCACCGCGACCTGCGGACTCGATTGATCGTCATGGAAGACGAATTTCAACGGCTGGCCGTGAATGCCGCCGTCGGCATTGGCCTGCTTCTCGAATTGCTGGAGCGCCTGCTGCTCCGCCTTGCCGAGAAACGCGCCGCCGCCGGTGAGCGGCAGGATGACGTTGATCTCCCGGTCCGCGGCTTGCGCCGCGCAGAGACTGCCGAGAAACGCAGCGGCAACAAGAAGACTGCGGACGCCCATCGATCCTCCCGAGGTTTTTTTGGCGTTTGAGGTTTTTAGCGGCTTCCTTGCGCCAGCGCCATCGCTGCGGTCTTGACATTCGTAGCATGCCGCCCAGTGGTCCGATTCCAACATTCGCATCCCTTCTCGGCGGCTACTTTTGCGAATATTAGAATCAAAGGACCACTGGCAAATATATGTTTCCAGTGGAGTTTAGGATTTGACATTCGCTAGGCGAACTCGCGGCCCGATGAGTAGCGAATGTCAAATCCACTCCACTGGTGATTTCAGGCGGCCGCGCCCGCCATTTCCGCAGTCGTCTCGTCTTCTTCGAGGCCGGCCAGAACCTTCACCTCCTCGTCGGAGGCGCCCAGCGTGCGCCACGGCACGGTCTTTTCGACCACGCCCTGGTAGGAGCGGAGTTTCGCCTGCGGCAGCTTTGGCGCGATGTGGCCGATCACCCGCCCCTCTTCGGCAAACGCCCGCGCCGCATCGATCATCAGGCGGCGGAATTGCACGATCGCGATGTCGCTGGCGCCAAGGCGCTCCTGCGTGCGGTCGGCGATCGCGCCCATCGATTCCCACATCGCGATGTCCTGGTTGGGAATGCCTGAAATGCCGGTAAAGCTGTCGCCGCCGGCCATCGCGGCGCGGTCCTGAAGATAGTCGTTATCGGCGTGGCGCTTGATCGGGCGAAACTGCGCATCGACATCGACACCCACTTCCAGCACGCAGAATTTCCGCCACGCTTCGGTGGGGATGCCGGCCTGCTCGCCTTCCGCCCAGGCGATGAATTGGAAAGTGCTCGACGTGTCGCTCCTCGGCACGATCACGCTCGTGACGTTATAGGTGCTGTTCGGCGGGATCAGCGCGGTGAAAGGCGCGACATAGGTGGTGATGCGTACGTAATCATGCGTGTTGGCGTTGACGATCGGGCGGCGAATCGCGGCATAGCGCATGCCGTAATTGGTGAGCTGCACCTGAATCCGCGGATTCTTGTCGGTGGACGGCCGCACCCAGTGATCGCCCTTGGCCTGGGCTTCGCCTTTGGCAGGCCGCATGTCGGACGAATGCAGCGTGGAGGAATGCGCCGAATCGATCTGGCCTTCCATGATCTGCGCCCAGTTGCAGGGCAATTCCACCTTGGCGATGGCCACGCGCGCATCGGCGTGCGGCGACCACGGTGGCGCTTCGAATTCCGGCATCACCTCGGGCGGACCCATATAGGTCCAGACAAAGCCGCCGGCCTCGCGCGTCGGATAGGAAAGATGTTTGGCTTTCTCCGGCAGCGCGCTGGCCCTCGGCTCGGAAGGCATGTCGACGACATGGCCGTCGGTATCGAACTTCCAGCCGTGATAAAGACAACGGAGCCCGCATTCCTCGTTGCGGGCAAATGCAAGCGAAGCCTTGCGATGCGGACAGGCTTCCCCCAGCAGGCCGACCTTGCCGTTCGAGTCGCGGAAGGCGACGAGCTTCTCGCCGAAGAGCTGAACTCTGACGGGCGCGCCGTCCGCGGTCACCTGTTCGGACAGCGCCGCCGGCACCCAGTGGCGGCGCATCAGCTGCCCCATCGGCGCATCGCCCTCGACGCGACAAAGCAACTCGTTTTCCGCTTGCGTCAGCATGGCCGCTACTCCCGAAAATTCCTTAGTGTCCTAAGCATATATCGGAGGCGGCCGTCCCGTCCAGAGGGGCGACAAATGATCGACGCGCCCTGTTCGGGGCGCGTCAAGGCTTCTGAAGTAAGTTGCCGCGAGATCAGTGCTTTCGGTCGCACCACCAGGTGCAGTTCCTGCTGCCTTGCGCCTGGCATTTCGCCATGCATTTGTTAAATGCCTCACCGGACAAAGCCGATGCAGGCGGAACGGAGATGGTCGTTGCCCCTATCAGGGCCAGCACGGCAACAAGCGCGACTGAAAATCGAAGCATCAAATCCTCCTCGAGCAATTCGTGATGGGTACTGTAAATCAGGCAGCGTCAGCCGCCGACTTGGGAATACGACGGTCAGGCTGAAGCCTTGATGAGCTTAGATTGTCTCTTGCGGGATTCAAGTCGACAGCCATTGGTCACGAGACCGAATGCTGCCGGATCGGGGGCGATATTGTGCGCGCCGCCTGCGGCGTTCTCTGAAAGCGCCTTGAAATCAGAACCTTCGTATGCCGGACTTCAACTAGATCCCGAACACCCAGACCGCGACGATGGTGCCGAGCACAGCGAGGCCGGAGACGGTCCACCCGACCGCATAGGCTCCGTCTTCCACGGGCCTGCCGACCATCTGATCGCGCCAATCGGTCATGAGAGCCTCCCTTAAAGGCTGTCTCTTTGTGCTCCTGCCGGGTAAGTCGCCCCGGGGAGGCACAAGGTTCAATTTGCAGAACCAATTCGCCAGGGTGGGTTGGGTTCCCAAGTCCCCCACAAGTGGTGCACTCCCTCGCCCCGCTTGCGGGGAGAGGGAGCACACCGTGCGCGGGGGCAAGGGCGGCCGGCCAATCGCACTCAAATCCGCTTTTTCAGCGCTGTCACAAAGCGGTCGATGTCGTCCTCGTCGTTGAAAACATGCGGCGAGACGCGCATCCGCGCCAACCGCGGTGCAACATAAATCCCCTCCCCGGCCAGTCCCTCGACCAGCCCGCCCGGCAGGCCGCCGGCAAAGGCGAGGCTCAGGATGTGCGGCGCACGAAAGCGCGCATCCATGATGCGGACCTTGCTGCCATCGAGGCCTTCGGCGATGCGGGCGGTCAGCATCGCAAGACGCCCGGCGACCGCATCTGCGCCCCAAGCGGCCATCATCTCCATGCCGATCGCGGCCATCTCCATCGAGATGAAATGGTCGCGCTCGCCCATGTCGAAACGCCGCGCGCCCGCGACATAACCGAGATCGGCGAAATAGATTTCGGCGTCGGAGCGGATGTCGCGGCGGCCGAAGCCGGTCTGTTCCAGCGGAATGCCGTGCTGATGGCGCTTGGCGACATAGATGAAGGCCCGGCCATAGGGCCCGAGCAGCCATTTATAGGTCGGAAAGATCACGAAATCCGGATCGAGGCGTTTGACGTCCATCGCGATCACGCCGACCGCGTGGGTCGCATCGATCAGGAACAGCGCACCCTGCCGCTTCAGGGCGGCGGCGACCTTCGCCACTTCGATCATGCCGCCATCCGACCAGTGCACCGAGGAGATCGAGGCAAGTGCGAGCCGCGGCGCGCCGGCCCGCTCGATGGCGGCGAGCACGGCCGAGGTCCAGTCGCCGTCGAGCGGGTGGCGCACCGTCTCGATGGTGAAGCCGCCAGAGGCAGCGCGCGTCTGCCATTCCAGCACGGGCGAGGAATGATCGTTTTCCAGCACCAGCACGCGCGTGGCCTCAGGGATCGCCAGGATCTTGCCGGCGGTGGCGACGCCATAGCTCACCGACGAAATGAGCGCGATGTCGCTTGTGTCCGCATTGATCAGCCGCGCGGCCGCGCCTCGCGCGCGCTCGTGCTGGCGGTTGGCGAAATCCGCGTCCAGCATCCACGGCGCGCCCTTGCGGCCGACGGCCTCGCGCGCCGCCTCCTGCGTGCGCAACGGCAAGGGGCTGTAGGACGCCGAATTCAGATAGCAGATGTCGCGCGGCACCCCGAAGAGGCCGCGCTGCGAGGCGAGCATTTGGAATCTCTTCGTCGGAAAGACTGAAGCCTAGCCGCTTGCGACCGCAGCCACCACCCCTACGAAAGCAACCGGGTTACTGCAAACGTGCAGGCTTGGCGTCGTCGCGACCGGCGCGCCAGTGCGACTGGTAGACTTCGAGAATGCCGCGCGACATCCGGACATCGGCGCGCTTGAACTCCGCCTTCAGCCGATCGAGCTCATTGACGGAAATGCGGTGATTTTCCGCGCCCAGGAACAATATCGCCATCGTGGTGTCCCAGGAAAACGAGAGCGCCTTCGACAACACCAGGATCATGTCGCGGTTCTTGAGCACAAGCATCTGCTCGACGACGCCCGGCGGCAGCGAGCAAAGCAGCGACAAGGCGATGACCGTTTCCTCGAACTTGCGCGCAAGTGCATAGGCGTAAATGCTCTTCTCGTTGAGCCGGCCCGCTTTGTGCGCTTCCGTCACGGCCTGCTTCAGCGCCAGGTAACTCTCCTGCCCCGGACCGAAGCTGGAATAGAGCTTGCCGGCAGCCTGGCTCACCGAGGCCTGGATTTCCGCCGAGAATTCCGGGCGTTCCCGCTCGAGCTTGCGGCGCACGTCGTCCGATGCCTTCGCAATCAGCTGGCGGAACATCTGCGGCGGAATTTCCTTGCGCAGGCCGACGCGTTCGGCGAGCACAGCATCGGTCTCCGCGCGCTTGATCATCTGGCGGAAACCGAAATCGGAAAAGCGCGCGCCATCGTTGGCGACGACCGACTGCACGACCTGCTGGTCGCCACGCGTGACGAGTTCGTCCGTAAGCTCGACCGGCACCGAGGCGCGTTGCGCGATCGCGAGCAGATGCGGCTGCCCCTTGCTGCGGATGTTGGCGACGAGCGACTTGACGTCAAGGCGCGGCGAAAACTGCAGGACGGGGCCTGCGACCTCGATCGCATCGTCGAAGGCCAGCATATGCACGACCCTTAGTGGCGCATTGTTGGAATGCGCCAGCCGGCGCGACAGCTCGGCGCGCGCGGCCTGTTCGATTTCGTCGGCAAGGCGGCTGATCACATCGCCGAAGATGCGGATCTGCTCCTCGCTGAACTCGCCCTCGACGAGAATATCGGTCGCATGCCACAGCGCTTTCGCGCGGCTCTCGCTCGAACCCCGCTCGATCGCCTCGTTCAAGTCTTGCAATGTGTGACCGACTTCAGTCATCGAAATCCCGTGGCAGGCATGGCATGTCTAAAGCGGTTGCCATAGACCCAAATTTTTAACGGCAATGCCTCGCATTGCCGCGGTTTTGGGGATCGGGAAGTTACCCTTCATTAACAACGCCGCCTGCCATGGCCTGAGCAATCCGGCGAGACGCAAAACAGCGCCGAAAAACCGCATATGGCCGTCATTTGACAGCCGCTTTGCCGTTCGCTTAGCTGCTTAACCTTAAGGGGACATGCGGGTTCAGGGGACGAGACGATGGATCAGGCCACAACGTCTCCGAGTGTCGAGGCGACCTCGCCCGCAACGGATCGCGCGATTGCCGTTGCCGCCATCGCGATCCTGATCGCCTCTTATTGCGTCAACGCGATGGACCGCACGCTGTTTCCGCTGATGCTGACCGACGTGCGCCGCGAATACGGTTTCAGCCTGCCGCAAGGTGGCCTGTTGTCGACGGTGTTCACGCTCGGAATGACGCTCGCTGGTGTTCCGACCGGCTATCTGATGTCGCGTTACGCCCGCAAGACGGTGATCCAGACCGGCATCCTGATCTATTCGGCAGCGACCCTGATCACGGTGATCGCGACCGGTTTTGCCGACATGCTGTTCTACCGGGCGATCACCGGCATCGGTGAGGCGATGCAGCTCACTGCGCTGCTTGCGGTGTTCTCCAGCTATTTCTCGCGCCACCGCGCCACCGGCGTCGGCCTGCTCAACTACGCCTATGCCGGAGGGGCTGCGATCGGACCTTGGCTGGGCGCCAGACTGCTCGTCGATTACGGCAGCTGGCGCGCGCCGATGATCATCTTCGGTCTCATCGGATTTGCGATGATGGTGTTGATCGCGGCCGTCGTGCGGCCTCAGCTTTCCGAAGCGAGGGCGGAGGACAACACCGAGGCTGCAACCGGCGGTGCGGCGTCGCTGAACAATCCCAACAGCATCGTGCTCGCGCTCCTGAGCGTGCTGTTCGGCCTTTCGCTCTACGGCTATCTCGGCATGTACCCGACGTTCCTGCGCGAGCAGCTTCACTATGCGCCATCCGACGCCGGCCGCGTGATGAGCGTTTACGGGCTCGGCGTACTGGTATCGCTGTTCACGGGATGGCTCGGCGACCGCTTCTCGCCGCGTCTCGTCTTGGGCTTGAGCTTTCTTGTCGCTAGCGCCATCGCAGCACTGCTGTTCAACGGCCCCACTGATTTCGCGACCCAGGCGGCTTTGTCGTTTGTGCTGGGCGCGACCTTCAGCGGCACGATCTTCGTCAATCTCGCCGCCTGCCACGTCAAGTCGGTCGCCGCCAACCTTGCAGGCCGCGCCTCCGGCCTGTTCGTCACCTGCGTCTATGGCTCCGCCACGGTCGCAGGCTATGTCATCGGCTGGATCGCGGGGCTATCGGGCTGGACCGTCGCCGGCAATCTCCAGCTCGTCGCGCTGTGTCTCGCGGGCGCGGTAATCGCGCTATTGCTGCGGCCACAAGACATGTCACGGCAATTGAAGCGGGCAGGCTGACGCCGATGGCTGGCAGCGATCTTCCTGTCGTGACCGTCAACGTCTTTCCCGGCGGCTTCAACTGGGGCGTCTATGTCGCTCACGCCAAGGGCTTCTTCGCGGAAGCGGGCATTGCGGTCGAGGTGCAGGGGACGCCGAATTCCGTCACCCAGATGACGGATTTTTCGCTCGGCAAATTCGACATCGCGATGACCGCGGTCGACAATATCGTCGCTTACGTCGAGGGCCAGGGCGAAGCGCCGATCGGGCCACAACCGGATTTCATGGCGGTGATGGGCAGCGACAGCGGCTTTCTCAGCCTCGTCGCCTCGCCTGGGATTGCTGACATCGAAGACCTCGCCGGCAAGACGCTCTCGGTCGATGCCATGACGACTGGCTACGCCTTCGTGCTCTACGAGATCATGCGCCGTCACGGGCTCGACAAGGACAAGGGCGCCTACGAGATCGTGCGCGCCGGCGGCATGGTGCAGCGCTGGACCGCGTTGCGGGAAGGACAACACGCCGCGACGCTGTTGTCGGCGCCCTACAACATCATCGCGAAAAACGCCGGCTTCACCGAATTCGTCAGGGCAACCGACGTCATCGGCCCCTATCAGGGCAATGTCGCCGCCGTGCGCCGTCCGTGGGCGCGGGACAACCGCGGCAAGATCGAAGCCTATATCCGCGGCTATCGCCGCGCCATCGCCTGGCTCTACGAGCCGAAGAACCGGACCGAAGCGGTTGCGATCCTGATGTCTCACCTGCCGCAAATGCCGCAGGCGATTGCGCAAGCCAGCCACAGTGAATTGCTCGATCCGAGCCGCGGTTTTTTCCGAACCTGCGAGATCGTCCGCGCCGGGCTCGATTGCGTGCTCGAGCTGCGCAGCCGCTACGGGACGCCGCGGAAGCAGCTCGATGATCCCGACAAGTACTGCGATCTGAGTTTTGAGTAAAAGCTCCTCTCCCCGCAAGCGGGGCGAGGTGAACAATCACACCGCGGCGATCGTCTGCACCTCCACCAGGAACTGCTCCTTCACCAGCCGGTCGACGATGAGCAGCGTGTTCGGCGGATATTTCTCGTCCGGAAACATCTTCGGGAATTCGCGCAGGCGAAACGCCATGAATTTCGGAATGTCCTGCGAGTGAACGAGGTAGGTCGTGAACTGCACGACATTGGCGAAGGACGCGCCGGCCGATTTCAGCGCGGCTTCGACGTTGCGGAACACCTGTCTGGTCTGCGCGTCGAAATCGCCCTCGCCGATCACGTTGCCTTTTGAATCGCCCGACAGCATGCCGGCGATGAACAGGAATTCGTTCGCCTTCACCCGCGTGACGTGGGTGTATTGTCCCATCGGGGGTCCGAGTTCGTCCGGATTATAGATGTTGAGTTCTGCTGACACGGCTCTTTCCTCCCTGCGACATCTTGGGCAATTCGCGCACACGTGGGCATGGCCACGTCGTACAGGATACCAAAATGAGATAGTGTGGCGGTTCAAAATCCGCATCATACCTGCCGCGGATCCGTCATGCGGACTTTTGAACCAAAGCCACACTAGGTCAATTATCTGCTAGTGTCCTTTCGATTCCGAAGTTCGCAAAGGTGGCCCCGCAAAATGAGGCGAACTTCGGAATCTGGACACTAGCCTGCAATCATGCACCTCGTCCCGCTGGTAAAGATCCTGGTGTTATCGGCGCTGGCGAACGGCACGCCACTGGCCGCCAAGAAAATCTTCGGATCGCGCTTGAGCTATCCTGTTGATGGCGGCCGAACGTTCGTGGACGGCCGGCCGCTTTTTGGCTCATCGAAGACCATTCGCGGCGTCCTCGCCTCGATCGTGGTCACAACGGCCTGCGCGCCGCTGATCGGCGTCAACGTGAGCGTCGGCGCGATAGCTGCCGTCGCCGCGATGGCCGGCGATTTGTTTTCGAGTTTCCTGAAACGCCGCCTCGATTTTCCGCCGAGCAGCCAAGCGATCGGGCTCGACCAGGTGCCTGAGTCGCTTTTCCCGATGCTCGCGTGCCGCGATGCCCTCTCCTTGACCATCGCCGATATCCTGCTCGGGGTGGCAATCTTCGTCGCCGGGGAATTGATCCTCTCGCGTCTTCTGTACCGGCTTCGGCTGCGCGACAGGCCCTATTAGCCACGCCGCAGACAATGCAGCGTGATTTCGGGCGGGCAGTTCAGCCGCGCGGGAACCACGCTCGATCCAGCACCGACCGAGGTATAGCCGCGCATGCCCTGATGCTGCCAGAGACCGGCCCCGTAGCGCCGTGGCAGGACGGCTTCGAGCTTGATCGGAATGGATCCGGGGAGGCAAAGCTGGCCGCCATGGGTATGGCCGGACAGCATCAAGGCGAAGTTGGCATGGGCCGCCTGACGATAAATCTCCGGCGTGTGCGACAGCAGTATCGAGAAGGCGCCGTTTGGAATTTGCGACGCTGCCTTTTCGATATTGTCGACCCTGAAGAAATGCGCATCATCGATTCCCGCCAGATAGATGCGCTGATCCCCGCGTTCGATGATCTCGCATTCGTTGAGCAGCATGCGAATTCCCATGGCTTCCATCGCCGGCACCATCTGGATCGTATCGTGATTGCCGAGCACGCCATAGATCGGCCGCTTCAGGTGCGCCACGACCTTTGCCACGCCATCGAGCGCCGCATCGAAAGGCCCATAGGTCTTGCCCCGGTAGTCGCCCGTCAGCACGCACAGATCGTAACTCATATCGTCGACAAGTTCACTGACGTGCCGCATGGCGGCTTCGCTCATGTCCACATGCATGTCGCTGATATGGAGAATGGTATAGCCGTCGAACGCTTCCGGCAGTGCGGCGAATTTCATTTCGTTTCGCCTGACCGTGACACGCTCGGTATTCCTCCGCGCCCTCCAGTAGAGTCCGGAGAGCTTCAGCACGGCTTCGATGACCGTCGGCGCCAGCAGGGTATTTTCGAGATTGAAAAACAAGAGGCCCTGGCCAAAAACCTGCGCCTCATGGTCGGCCTCGATCCCCAGCCGCTGCCGGGCATGAAGTGGGCCGAGACGCCTCTCCAGTTCGTGCAGGATATTCTCGTCCACGGATGACCTCTGACAACCGGTTCGGCTTCTCCCAGGCCGACCCTGGTTCGTTGCCACACTACATGCTTTTCGTCACCCTGGATGCTCTTTCAACGGCGAGAGGCGTTCCCGAGACTCGATGAGACCTCCGCGGGTCGACCCTTGCCACGCTATTGCTGCCCTGTGAGGCGCGCGCTAGTGTCCCGGTTCTGACATTCGTAATGCGTTGCGGCGAATTCGTTTACGAATGTCAGAACCAAAGGGACACTAGCAAGTGTAAGATTCTGGTGTGGTTTCGGATTTGACATTCGCTATGAGAACTCGCGGCAAATCTGAAGCGAATGTCAAATCCACCACACCAGGCTTGCCTGATACTTTATGGCAGGAGGCACGCGTGACACACGAGAACGAGCACAGATCGGACGAGAGCAGGATTTCCGAGGACCGCCGCGAGGCGCTACGCTATGCGCTGGCGATCGGCTCCGGCGCCGCCATTGCTTCCACACTCGCCAGGCCCGCCTCGGCGCAGATGCCTGCCGAGAACACGCTCGATCGCATCCGTTCAACCAAAGTGCTGCGCATCGCGGTGCTGCCGGGCGAACTGCCCTACTTCAACAAGGACCTCGCCACCGGCACCTGGTCGGGCTTCTCGATCGAGATGGCGAACGACATCGCAAAGCTCCTCGACGTCAAGCTCGAATATACCGAATCGACCTACGGCAACTCGATCCTGGATTTGCAGGCCAACAAGATCGATCTCGGCTTTGCGCTCAACCCGACGCCGCAGCGCGCGCTGGTGGTCGATTTCACCAGCCTGGTGTTTCCGCATCCGTTCGGCGCGATGCTGAAGAAGGGTCTGGAGGCCAGGACCTGGGCCGACATCAACAAGCCGGACGTGAAGATCGCGGTCGACGTCGGTTCGGCGAACGAGGCCGTGGCGCGGCGCTTTGCGCCGAACGCCACCATCAAGTCGATGAAGTCGCGCGACGAGGTGATGCTGGAGATGGCGTCAGGCCGCGTCGATTGCGTGGTCAACGCGCTGGTGCTGGGGCTGACCGCGATTGCCAAGAACCCGAGCCTTGGCACCTACAAGATCCTGCAATCGCCGTCGGTGACGGTCGCGAGCAGCTGCGCCGTCCGCCGCGAGAGCGACAAGCGCTGGCGCGATTTCCTCTCGGTGTGGATCGATTACAACCGCGGCATCGGCCAGATGCGCGAATGGTTCGTCAAGGGGCTCGCGCTGTCCGGCGTCAAGGCGGAGGACGTGCCGGTGGAGTTGAGTATCTGAGGCTCATGCAAGCGATCGTTCATGCGTCGTGTCATCGCCCTCACCGTCACGGGTCTCAGCCTTGCGGGCTGCGGCGGCACGCTCTTCCCGGGAGCGGGGACGATGGAAATCGTCCTTGAATCGATGCCACCAGGCGCCGACGCGATCACTTCACTTGGTCCCGGCTGCAAGACGCCCTGCACCGTCGCCGTGCCGTCTCCCACCGCCGATTTCACTGTGAGCTTTAGCCTGAACGGTTTTCAGCCAATGACGATTCCGGTGCGGATCACGCGCAGCGCAGGCGGCCTCATGACGCCTCCATTTACGAGCCTCAATCCCGATCCGGTGGTGGCGCAACTTCAGCCCGTGGTCCCGCCGCTGAAGCGGCTAAAAAAGATGAAGCCGGTAACGGCCGCGCAGTGAAAGGCGAAATCGCTCCGGGCCATCCCTCGAGACGGCGCGCTTATGATGGCACCGCTCGCTGACGGCCTCGCGACCGCTCGGCCTGCTCGGGTGCCCGCGCCTCCTCGGGATGAGGACCTGGAGCCTCTTGGTGAGGAGCCGCTTTGCGGCGTCTCGAACCATGAGGCCCGCTACGCGCTCACGCCTTATCATACGTCATGCCGCGCTCGAGCCGGCGCGCCACCAGCGTCGAGGGAAACAGGATCGCAAAGTAAATCAGCGCAACGATGGTATAGACCTCGAGCGGCCGGTAGGTGTCGGCATTGATCAGCGTTGCGTTGTAGACGAGATCGGGCACCGCGATCACAGACACCAGCGAGGTGTTCTTCAGCTGCGTGACCGATTGATTGACATAAGGCGCGAGCATCGGCTTGAGCGCCTGCGGGAGGATGACGAGCCGCAGCAATCGCCATGGCCGCAATCCCAGCGCGCGCGCCGCGTCCCACTGCCCGCGCGGCACGCTCTCGATCGAGCCGCGCACGATCTCGGCATAGAACGCCCCGCCGTAGAGCGACAGCACCGTCATCGCGGCGACATGCGCCGGGATGTTGACCCCGATCACGACCGGAAACGCGTAGTAGAACCAGATGATCTGCACCAGCAGCGGCGTGCAGCGGAACAGCTCGATATAGGCAACCAGGAGCCAGTCGATCACGGGATAGCGCCGCAGGCGCACGATACCGACGACAAGGCCGATCGCGCTGCCGATGAAGATGGTGCCGACCGTATAGACCATGGTCCAGCCGAGCCCGAGCCAGAACAGGTGGCTGTACTTGGCGAGGATGGCAAAGTCCCAGACGTAGTTCATGGCGCCGCGTCCTGCCTGTGCCAATCGCCGCGCATCAGATGTAACGGCCCGGCGCGAACGCGCTCGCGTCGAATGAGGGTTTTTCACCCGATATCATCGCGGCAATCGCATCGCCCGTCGCGGGCCCGGTGGTGAAACCGATATGCTGGTTGCCGAAAGCAAGCCACAGGCCCTGATGGCGCGGCGCCTTGCCGATGACAGGCAGACTATCCGGCAAGGTCGGCCGCGCACCGCGCCAGGGTTCGCCCACCGCCGCGCCGAATTCGGCCACGCCGCGCGCCAGCGGCACCACCATGTCGAGCTGCGCGAACGACGACGGCGCGTCGCGATCGGTCAATTCGACGCCGGAGGTGACGCGAATGCCGTTTTCCATCGGCGACATCAGGAAACTGCCCTCGGCATCATGGATCGGACGTTGCAAGGCGCGTGCCGGGTTCGGCGTGAATTCCTGATGATAGCCGCGCTCCGTCGCAAGCGGCACCCGATAGCCTAGCGGCCGCAGGATATCGGCCGACCATGGCCCGAGCGCGACGACGACATGGCGCGCGGAGACGGCGCCATCGCCGAGCGCGATCCGCCAGCGGTCACCTGACGGCTCGATCGCCCTGATCTCGGACTGACGCACCGCGCCGCCCAAACCCCGCAGCATCTGCGCATAGGCTTTGGTCACCGCGCCCGGCGAATCCACCGACGCGGTCTGGGTGTGCAGGAGGCCGACCTTGTAGACTGGAAGGATGTTCGGCTCGAGCGCGGAGATCGCCTGACGGTCGAGCAATTCGCTCTTGATGCCGAATTCGGCGAGGAACGCCTGCTCGCCTTTCGCTGCCTGGACCGCATCGCTGCGCCAGGCCTTGAGCCAGCCGGTCTCGCGGATGCGATTGCCGGCATTGGCTTTCACGATCCATTCACGATGCAGCTTCAGCGACGCGTTGATCAGGCCATGCAGCGCGGTGGCGCGCGGTTTGGTACGCGAGGGCACGGCGTTGGCGAGGAATCGTACAACCCAGTCGAGGTTGCGCATCACCCACAGCGGATCGAAGCGCAAGGCCGCGCTGGTGTTGCCGAGATAGGACGGCAGCGCGCTCCACAGCGAAGGTTTGTTGAGCGGCAGGATCGAGCCGCTACTCAAGATACCGGCATTGCCGTAGGACGTCTCGCTGCCGGGCTCGCGGCGGTCGATCACGACGACCGACAATCCACGTTGCCGCGCGGCGATGCCGGCGGACACGCCGACGATCCCCGCGCCGAGCACGGCGACATCCACTTGCTCACCCGTCAAACCATCCGACATTCACTTCAATCCATCTAAATCAATGTGAGCCCGCCATCGACCGGCAGCGACACGCCCGTCACATGCGAGGCGTCAGGCGACAGCAGGAATGCAACGACGGCGGCGACCTCATCCGGCTCGGCGAGGCGCGACAACGGATTTGCGCTCGCGACCTTCTGCCAGCTCGCGGCATCGAGCGCACCGCTCAGCCCCGCATCCTTGCGCGTAAAGCCGGGCACGACGACATTGGCGGTCGCGCCTGAGCTTGCGAGTTCGATCGCAAGGCACTTGACCAGCACTTCAAGCGCGGCCTTGGCCGAACCAGAGCCTGGATAGGTCGAGTCCGGCGTGAAGCGATGCGCGGCAAAACTCGAGATCGCAACTACCCGGCCGTGCGGTCGCTGCAAATCGGGTAGCGCCGCGCTCGTCATTTCATGGAAGGCGCCTGCCATCACCGCAAACGCACGCGTCAGCGCCTCACGCGGCAATCCCGCAAAACCGCGGCGATCGGCAAAGCCCGCCGCGTGCACGATCGCGTCAATCTTGCCGAAGGCCTCGCGCGCTGCGCCAACAAGCGCGGAGGCCACTCCCGCCTGCGCAAGGTCGCCGGTCAATACCTTGACCCTGGCGCCAGCCTGTTCACACTCGCCGGCCACAGCCTGCAACCGCGAAATGCCGGCTGCATTGCTGCCCTGCCCGTGCAGCATCAGGGAACAATCGGGATTGGCCAGACGACGCGCCACCGCGGCGCCAATTCCCGACCCTCCACCCGTAATGATCGCAACCCGCAAAACCCGCCCCTCGCGGCCATTCCACCCGCGACTATAGGTCCGGACGGCTGGAATGCCAACGATCGCAATGCAGTGCCGGTCTCGCGAAGGGAAGTTTTTTCGAACGCCGGCACGAGCCGGCGTTCGTTCGAGGTTCCGTCAACCTTCCGTGCGCACGCGAATACAAATCGGAAAGTGCGGGAACACTCACGGCAATTACTGGTTTGCTCGACGCGTCACGATTGACCAGGAGATTTCCATGAACAGCAAACTTCTCGCTTCGACGCTTCTGGCAGCTTCGCTGCTCGGCGCACCGGCCGTCGTCTTCGCGCAAACGTCGCCACCGCCGGATACGACGGGACCGTCAGGGGCGGGCGAAGCCCAGACGGCTCCGAAGGCCATGCACCACCACGCCATGCATCGCCACATGGCCCACCGCGTCCACTTCGAGGCCGGCACGACGACCGGCATGAGTTCGTCGACCAGAGCAAGGCCGGGCGGCCAGTCGGTAGCGCGGAAGCCCGCGGCCAACTGATGACTTGAAAGGTTGCGTGACCAAGAATGCGGTACCCTGGGGCTAGCGCCTCAGGGTGCCGCTTCTCGTCGTTCGAACCGCACTATGCGCGAACCAGATCCCGCCTCGCCGTCGCGAAGCCGATGATCAGCATCGACAGCGCAAGTCCGGCGTGGCCCCAGCTGTCGTTCCGGTTGTTGGTGATGCAGTTGAGGATCATGCCGTTGCCGACCCAGAAGCCCATCGCGGCCAAAGCAGCATAGATCGCGCCAAAGATCTGAAACCACAGGCGCGCGGCGCCCGCGCCTGATATCGAGGCGATCAGAAACATCACGCCGGAAGCGACGTGCATGGCGCTGTGGAGCGGGTTGACGATGAAGAGGCCGAGGAACATATCGTCGACGGTGACACCGGGCACAAAGCCGAGCACGCCCCCGGTGATGAAAGCCGCGGCGTAGAAAAATCCGAGCCGTCTGATCATTGGCAAATCCTTATCCTCGCTCACCCGCGCGGCGCCTCAGCCAGCCCGAGAGACTGCATGCTGAGATCCCACAACAGCTTGCGGTTTTCCGGCGTGTTGAACCCGGTCTTGAAGCTGGTTTGCCTGCTCCGCGTGAAATATTTTCCGCTCACTCCTGCCACATCGGGTGATGAAGCCAGGTAGACGGACGTCGCCGCGCCCTGTTGCGGCGAAATCGCGAACGGCAGCGCGACATAGGCCACCACACGGAAGACACCGCGTGCATTGAGCATCATCGGTGTCTTGACGATGCCGGGATGAACAGCGTTCGCTGTAACCGGCGTATCCTTCAGCCGATCGGCGAGTTCGACCGAGAACAGGAGCATCAACAGCTTGGAATTCGCGTAAGCGCTGAAGGCCGGAAAGCGTCTCTCCCTTTCCAAATGCGCCGGATCGAATTTGCCGACCGCATGGACGCTGGAAGAAAGGTTGATGATCCTGCCCTGCCCGGCCCTCTTCAGCGCATCGAGCATGAGCTGTGTGAGATAGAACGCCGACAGGTAATTGACTTGGAGTGTCGCCTCAAAACCGTCCTCGGTGAGCTGCGGTTCGCCCGCAAGGATGCCGGCATTGTTGATGAGCACGTCAAGCCTGGGGTAATACCGGTGAAACGTTTCGCAGAGCTGGCGCACCTGGGCGAACGATCTCAAATCGGCGACGATCGTGTCGATGTCGCGATTGCCGGTTTCAGCCGAGATCTCGCTCTTGACGGCCTCGGCCCTGGCTGGATCGCGCGCGGCGATAACGACGGTGAATCCTTTTCTCGCGAGTTCGATCGCGGTGGCCCGGCCGACGCCGTCGGTCGCGCCCGTGATCAGGCAGATCGGCTTCATCATCTGTTATCTCAGGTGCGATTGATCGAGGTGCCGCCGTCGACGACGAGCGCCGCACCGGTCATGAAGGACGCCTGCTCGGACGCCAGGAACAAGACCGCCTCGGCGATCTCCTCCGGCGAAGAGACGCGTTTCAGCGCGTGCAGGCCGGCGATGAAGCTTTGCGCCTCGGCGGTCGGGTTCATCTCGCGATAGAGCGGCGTATCGACGGCGCCGGGCACGATCGCGTTGACACGAACGTTTTTCGGGCCGAACTCGGCTGCGAGCGACTGCGTCAAACCGATCAGACCTGACTTGCTGGCAGAGTAGCTCGCGACGCCCGGAAATCCGACCGTATGGCCGGCGATGCTCGAGGTGAAGATCAGCGATCCCGCGCCGCGCTTGAGCATGGCCGGGAGTTGATACTTGGCGCCGAGAAAGGCGGCGGTGAGGTTGGTCGCGAGCGTTTCGGTGAAAGAACCGGCGGAGAGCTCGATCGTCGGCACCATCTCGCCGAGCGTGCCGGCATTGTTGAAGGCGATATCGAGCCCGCCGAACGTCGTCTCCGCCGCATCGACCAGCGCCCGCGCGTAAGCCTCGATGCGGACATCGCCGGAGAGCGCGATGGCTCTGCCGCCGGAAGCCTCGATCTCCGCCACCAGATGATCGAGTTCGGCCTTGCGCCGCGCGCCGACCACGACGGACGCGCCCTCCGCCGCGAACCGGTTCGCCGCCGCGCGGCCGATGCCCGAACTCGCGCCGGTGACGAGCGCGACTTTTCCTGCCAGCGATTTCATGTCTGCACACTTCCTTCGTTGAGCGCCGCGTCAGGATCGCGGATTTGCGAGAGCCGGCATCTTCTCGAACATTCGCATCATCATGGATCGCGTCACGCCGGCCGGAACGATCGCGCGCATCATCCGATTTATCCGGCCGGGAATGAGCGTCGGCCGGTTTGCCGAGAGCGCGTGGAGACCTTCCCTGGCCACATCACCAGCCAGCATCGGTTTGAGCGGCATGGTTTTCGGATCGAGGCCGAATTTGGCGAGCACGGGCGTATCCGTCGGCCCAGGCAGGACGGCCGAGACGTTGACGCCGCGGGGCTTGAACTCCTCATGGAGCGCGAGCGCGAGGCTTCGCACATAGGCCTTGGCGGCACCGTCGTGCGCCATGAACGGCGCTCCGTTTTCCGCACCCGCCGCGCCGACAAAGGCCAGGCCTCCACGTCCACGCTCGACGAGCCTCTGGCCGAAATGCCGCGCGATTTCGGCATGCGCCAGCGCGCTCAGGCGCAGCGTCATCGCAAGCTCGCTGCTGTCCTTGTCGAGGAAACGGCTGGGATTTGCGCTGCCCGCATTGGAGATCACAAGCCCGACGTCGAGGTCGCGCGTTGCGTCAGTGAGCTGACCGATGAAGCCCTCCACCGACAGGTCTGCGACGACCACACGATGCTCGACGCCGAATTCTCCGGAACATTCGAGACGGACTTCATCAAGCTGGGGTTCGCGCCTCGCAACCAGCGCCACATTGATGCCCGAGGCAGCAATCTGCCGCGCGAATTCCCGCCCGATGCCCGACGAGGCGCCGGTAATCACAGCCCAGGGGCCAAATCTCTTGCCATCGATCATGGACATCACTCCACCCCCACGCGACAGCCGCCAGGTCACGCCAGGAAATACGCCGCTTCGATCATTTAATAGCGATCGTTATGTTAATAACGCACGGTTGCGCGACCCCGTCAAGAGATATATATCGATCACTATGGATAAGCCTGAGCTTCCCTCCCGGCCGCGCGGCCGGCCGCGGGCGTTCGATCGCGACGATGCTCTTGATCGCGCGATGCGCTTGTTCTGGCGGCGCGGCTACGAGGCAACTTCAGTGAGCGAGCTGACGGAAGCAATGGGCATCACGCCGCCTTCGCTTTACGCGGCGTTCGGCGACAAGAAGCGGCTCTTCCTCGAAGCGGTCGATCGATATCAGGCAGGCCCCGGAAGTTTTGCGCAAGCCGCGCTGTGCGAGGAGCCGACGGCGGAAGCCGCCATGCGCCGCCTCATGATGGGCACGATCGACTCGTTCTTCGAGCCCAAGGGCACAAAGGGCTGCATGGTTGTGCTCGCCGCGACCAACTGCACGACAGAATTGAGCGACATCATCGAGGAACTTGCCGCGCGCAGGCGCCTTGCCGAGCGCGTCGTGAGCGACCGCATCGCCGCCGGGCGCGACGCCGGCGAGTTCGCGGCCGGCACCGACATCGACGCGCTTGCCGCGCTGATCATCACGACCTTGTATGGTCTTTCGATCAAGGCGCGCGACGGCGCCTCGCAGGCGAGCTTGCGCAAGGTGGTCGAGCAGGTGATGTCGGTATGGCCGCGACCGCGAAACGCGCGCAAATAGAATTGGAGCCGGGCTCAAGGCAAGATCAGCAGCACGCCCGCAACCAGCATCGCCACGACCGCCGAGAGCGCCAGCGACCAGTGAATCCCGATCAGGCTTCCAACGAAGCCCACCGAAATGCCGCTGAAGGTTCGCAGACCCAGACTTGCCATGTTGAAGAGGCCGATGACCCGCCCGCGCTTGTCCGGCGGCGCATCGAGTTGCACGAGACTCTGCGCCATCGCGTTGAAGGACAATTCGAGGAAGCCGGCGGCAAGCAGGAAGCCGAGCGCGAGCCAATAGGTGCCCGCGAGCGAGAACACGGCCAGCGCCCCGCCCCACAACAGCGCAAGGATCATCGCGGTGCGCGGGTTCGGCGGCAGCAGGCCGCCGCCTTCCAGAATCAGCCCGGCCATCAGTCCGCCGGCGGCATCCGCCGCCAACAACATACTGTACGCAAGGCCGGGGTCGCCGTGTCTGAGATCGGCAGCGAAGTTCGGCATCTGCGAACTGTAGGCGTTGCCGACCATGAACGATGCGGCGCCGGCGAGCAGCACCATCGACACGATGGTCGGATGGCCCCTGATGTCGCGGATGGTTGAAATGATATCGTTGAAGCCGCGCACCGCGCGGCGCGGCGCGGCGACGGCCTTGCGGAAACGCGGCCCGTAAGGTGCTCCGATCAGCCACAGCACCAGCGGCAGATAGAACACGGTGTTGAGCATGATGCCCCAGGCCGGCCCAAAGGCGAGCAGAATGGCCGCGCCGACCGCAGGACCGGCGAGCACTGCAAGATAACGCGCCATGGCGTTGAGCCGCACCGCGCTTTCGAGCTCCGCCGGACCGACGATGTCATAGAGCAGCATCTGGTTCGGCGTCTGCCACAACACGCCGGCGCAGCCGTGAATAACCAGGATCGCCATCGCTTCCCACATCTGCAGGCTGTCGGTGAAGAAGAAATAGCCCCAGCTCAAGGAAGCGATGATGAAGAGCGCCATGCCGCACTGGATGACGCGGCGGGGATCGAAGCGCTCGGCGAGCGCGCCCGAGGCGACCGAAAACAGCAGGAACGGCAGCCAGTGCGAGACGACCGCAAAGCCGCCGAGCGCCGGCGAGTGAAATCTCTGGAACACGACCCAGTAGCTGATCACGTGCTCGATGTTGTCGGCCATCATCGCGAGCACATAGGTCGAAAATTGCGCGCGGAAGCCGGAATGGCGCATCGCCGCAAAGGACCGCATTTTCGGCGCCGGGGATTGGCCCCCTGTCGGGGTGCCGTCATTCATGAAATGGAATTCCTGTAAATTGCCAGGGCGGCAGCCCTCGCTGGCGGACGTCCGGACTTCTGATCCTGGCCGTCAGTGTCCGGCGGTGAGTATCGCAGCGACTCGCGCCCTTCACTCTCCGCGGCCTAGTGGTGTGGATTTGACATTCGCTACCCACCTAGCCGCAAACTCGTAATAGCGAATGTCAAATCCAAAACTCCACTAGAAACATATATTTGCTAGTGGTCCTTTAATTCTAACATTCGCAAAAGTGCCCGCTGCGAAGGGATGCGAATGTTAGAATTGAACCACTAGAGACTACCTATCGCAGGTCTCATATCAAAGAGTATCGTGCCGAATGAGAGCTATGCCAAAACCCGATGCGATCGCCTGACCTCGCGCCTCCTGAAAGCCCAGCCAAGACCGCCACCCGCGCCCTGATCGCAGGCGGCAGCACGGAAGAGCGCCGGCGCGCGCTGGGCCGGGCGCGAACGCTCGCGACATCGCTTCTGGTCCTGATGCTTGCGATCTTCATCGCGACATCGATCGGCACGAAGCATTGGCCGTGGCTTGCCTATGTCAGGGCCTTTGCCGAGGCCGGCATGGTCGGCGCCTGCGCCGACTGGTTCGCCGTGGTCGCCCTGTTCCGTCATCCGCTCGGCATCCCTATTCCACACACCGCCATCATCGCCAGCAGCAAGGAGCGCATCGGCATTGCCATCGGCCGCTTCATGGCCAACAATTTTCTCTCCCCAGGCGTGCTGGCCGAACGCATCCGCGACGTCGACATGTCCGGCTGGGCGGCGCGCTGGATCCTGCGCGGCGACAATGCGAGGAACGTGGCGCAACGCGCGACATCGTCGCTGAACCAGGCGCTCGCGGCATTGCCGCGCGAAGACATCAATGCGGTCCTGAGCGGAGCCGTGCGCGGCGGTATCGAAAGCGTTCCGGCCTCGCCGTTTGCCTCGAAAGTCCTTTCCCTGCTATGGGCGCAAGGCGAGATGCAGGAGCTGGCGGAAAGGCTTCTCGCCTGGGCCAGCTCGGCGCTGGCGAAAAACCGCGAGGCGATCCGCGCCAAGGTATCGAAGCGCACTTCGCGCCTGATCCCGAAATGGATCGACGGCATCGTTGCCGACAGGATCATCGACGGCGTCACGCGCATTCTCGGTGAGATGCGCGAGCCGGATCATCCCTGGCGGATCGAGATGACCACGACGGTCGAGCAGTTGATCGGCGATCTCGCCACCAAACCGGAACTGATCGAGAAGGGCGAGGAGCTGAAGGCGAGAATGCTGGCCGCGCCGGCAGTGACCGGCCAGATCGACGCGCTCTGGGTCTCGATCGAGAACCGGCTGGAAGCGCCCGAGACGCAGGCGCAGATGACGCGAATGCTGGAGCGCCTTCTGACCAATATTGGCACGCGCATTCAAAGCGACGAGCACTTGCGCGACAGCATCAACCGCTGGCTCCGCGTCGCGGTGTTGCGGACCGTCGCGCCGCGGCGCGCCGAGATCGCCCACTTCATCCGCAACGTGGTCGAGAACTGGGATACCGCGACGCTGACCGATCGGATCGAGCTCGCTGTCGGGCGCGACCTGCAATACATCCGCATCAACGGCACGCTGGTCGGCGGGCTCGTCGGGCTCATTATCTTTGCAGTGACGCAGATGTTTTAGACCGTTCCGGCGTGCCGCACGCGCTGACCGGGCAATCAATCGCTGTTGGATCGAAAGCAGATATTACATGGCAGGCTGCGTGGCAGATCCTGCCGGTTTCGGTAACGCCGGATGCTCTGGCATCGCGCCAACCTGCCGGCGCGGAGCCTGAATGAAACGACGCAAGTTCATCACCTTGATTGGCGGCGCCGTATCGGCTCGGTCTTTTGCCGCCTCGGCGGCGGCGGATGGCTGTCTTCAAGCCGCGCGAGCCATGGGCTAAAATCTCGTAGTCAAGTCGGTTCAGCGGGGGTCTTCCTGGCCAAGAAGCTTGCCTGTTTTTCGATTGATCAAATGTATCTTGGCGCAGGCGTTGCACGTCACAGCCTCGTACTCCGTTTCCGAGACCTCGTCTTTTGTTTCGTCGTCCAGCCAGTATTGAACGTCCAGCTTGGTCGAGGGACACGTGCACACAAAGGCAGGCATGCGACTTCCATTCTCTAAATCTCTGGCGATTTGCGGAGGAGCGAGACCGCCAGAACTCTGGAAGCCCGAAAAAAGCAGCGCTGTCTCTCGCGTAAACAAGGAATGCCAGGACCGGAAACTCAGAACAGTCCCCTTCCAATCCCGGCATTCTCGAGGGCGGAGCCCCCTCCGTCCGGCGGCTTTATAGGGGAGGATTGGACACCGCTCTTGCGAACTCGTGCCAAAGATTTGCTTTTTGCAGTCAAAGCCGACGAATTTCCGAATGTCAGTCGCCGGCCATAAATCGCTCGCCGAATGACACAAACTAATCTGTCGCACTTCGCCAATTACTTCGAGTCAAGCGCGGAATGCACGACGATCGCCCCTGTCAGGCCGCGATCGCAGCCTACGTGCTCCTGTGGATCGTGGACTACGGCGACTCCCAGCTAGAACTGGGTCTCTTCCGATCGATATTGTCGTGGCGTCTTGCCAATCCAACGTTTGAATGCGTGAGTGAAAGAGCTGACCTCGCTGTATCCCAATAGCCAGCTGATTTCAGAGATAGGCAACTCGCGTTCCGAAAGATAACGCTGCGCCAGCGCGGACCGCAATTTATCCAAGATGTCCGCGAACGTCGCGCCCTCGGCATTGAGCTTGCGCGCCAGTGTTCGCGTGCTCATGCCAAGGTCCTGTGCCACTTTGGAAGCGCTGCCTTTGCCATGGGGGAGCAGTTGCGTGAGTGCGTCCTCAACGGCTGAACGGAAGCGTCCAAGATGTCGAGGCCGACTAGCCAGCGCTTCGTCCGCATATTGGCGGAGCAGATCGTTTAGATAGTTGTCGCGTTTGGTAAGTGGCAACAAAACAACGGGCGCGGGAAAGACGATCTCGTCGGCGCCAGCGCCGAACTCTACATCTGTCCCGAAGAATGTCCTGAACTCCGCGGGTATTGTGTCGCGATTGTGTCGGACCCTTAAATGGCGCGGGGCCAAGCGGGTGTCCGTAATCTGCCGGCAAATTCGGATCACGGTCACCAGCCAGAACTCGATTTGATGACGGTCCGAGTGCCGATCGACGTTGACGTAATCGAGAGCAATCGCGGCCGCATGATCGTCTTGGCGGAAATGCAAGCGGACGCCATCGTTCATGATGCCGCTGTATCTCTCGGCATTGCGAATCGCATCCGCAAGCCGCTCTGACGATGCTAATACATAGTAAACCAGCCCAATTTCGCGCAAGTCGAAATCACGGCCCAAGTGAAATCCGAGGAGTTCATCTCCGAGTTCTTGGGCAACAAGGTCCAAGATCCTGATCTGCTTGGACACCTCGAGATGTATCGAGTCATTGTAGGCCTGCTCGGCGGTCGCCCCCGCCTGCGCGAGAATGGGTCCTGCATCTTTGCCAAACTCGCGAAGCCGTACACAAGCGAGGCGGGCAATCCCGCCAGTAGCGGTTGGTATGGAGCTAAGCCCCTCAGCTTGGTTTGAACTCATGAGAGGTCAATCCGGCCTGCTCCAGTCCTTGCTGCGGCTCCGGCGGCGAAGCAGCCCGGATTGGGGCGCGAGCATAGTTGCTGCCTCTTATAAGTATGCCTGCCGCCTGTATAGGATAGTTCGCCGACTGGCGCATCCATATTGATATGGATCAAAGCATCTTCACGAAGCGCTGTTTGCGAATGACGCGGTCATTCTTCATGTACAGGTCCGGTTCAGCGTCGCTCCGGGCTGGCCCGCAACCAATCGCTGCTGGATCAAGAGTGGATGTCAAGTCGCGGGCTGCAATCGCAAACTCGGTCGAAATTGGCCCGGCGCGGGCTCGTCCCGCGTCCGCTAACGTCTGCGTGGCGAGCGCAGGCAGGCTGCGGCCTCATCCGCGATGCATTTTTGCGCGCGGCGCGCGCTGGTCGCAGACGATGAGATGACATTGCTCGGCCTGGAGCCGCGGTTTCGCGTGCGCCAAACCCCGGCATCGACCACGCACATCGCCGGTCTGGAAGCCGAAATGCTCAACCGGAGACTAGCGTTTTGAGCCGATCGAGTTGCCGGAACATGGCTGATCGATGCACGAACACCCGAGCGCGATGCACGGCCCTGAATTAGTGACATTACCTCTGGGATCACCCAGCCGTTTTATGCCGGTGTCGGGATCCCGGCGCCGCGCGAAATCGGCGAGGAACGTGTTCCTCGCCGAGCCGGATTTGTACAGAACACATCGACCAAATGCGTTGTCAGTCGTCATCCCGACCAAAACCGGGAGGCGCGAAATAGCCGGCCGGGAAATGAAGCTGGAAGCGGCCAATCGTGCGATAGTCGCCGAGATTGTTGCTGGGCTGCGGCGTGTTGTAACCGGCGAACACGATCGTCACCGTCCGCTCGTCGGTCCAGACCGCTTGCGGGTCATAGGAGCGGCCGCTGAAGAAGTTCGAGTTGTAGCCGCCCGGTGGGATAATGAAGGGCGGCGTATTGGCCGGCGGGGTCGGCGGAACGAATGGCGTCACTTGGACCGGGGCCAGGGCATCCGCACCGTGCACGTTCACCAGCGGCGGGTTCGCTGGATACGATTGGTGGGAGTTTGGATCGACCACCGTATCGGTGGCGAGGATCGGATTGTCGAATCCCTTCACCACGTGCCAGTTCAGAAGATCGGTCGGATGGCGCACCGGCGCGTTAGTCTCGGCATAGCCGATGAAGTGGAATCCGTCGGAGTCATTGTCGACGCAGTTTCCGGCGCCGAAGAACATGCCGTAGCGGCCGTCGGAGAGACGCAAAATGCTGCCGCTGCCGAGCCAGCGGATGTCGTTCAATGCAACCGAGGTCGGCTTTTGCAGGCCGTCCGCCGCGCCCGCGTCGGTGAAGTTGATGCCGTCGGAGGTCGTGGCGACGCGGATGGCGATGACGTCGGTGTTGGGCTTGCGAGGCTTGCCGTTGACGAAGTTGGTCAGCGCGAAGGCTGGTGTGCTCGGGCAGCTCGTCGCCGCCGGCGCCGAGTTCAGATTCTTCGAGACATAGATGATCGCGGTCTTGTCCCCATCCATGCGCACCGCGCCGAGGATCGCGTCCGGGTCGACCAGGCCCCTGGTCGCCACGGCGGTCGGCTCGAGGGTCGGATATCCGCCGCCGGCAAGCGGGCTGACATAGCCGAACTCCGGAAGCCCGAACAGCGGTTCGTCCGAGTCCCGCGAAAGCCGGTGTACAACCAGCTGGTCGAAATCGATATGGTTGTTGGCGCGGTTGAGGTGATAGATGAACGTCTTGCCCTTCACGCTGAGGATGAAGGAGTGACCGAGGCCATTATCGGCTGCACTGTTGGCGTCCGAGCCGTAGGGCGTCACCTTTCCGTTGACGATCACACTGAGGTTGTCCGGATCGGTCGGGTCGGCCGGGCAGAACGGGTTGAGCGCGAGCGCCTTGCCGGTGAAGGTCCAGTGCACGCCCCAGTCGGTCGAGATCGCTGAAACGGTGGCTTCCTCCTCATTGCGCGGGCGATAGTCGAAGAAGCCTTCGAGCACGTCGCCGCGCTGCCGCACCAGGGGGAAGTAGAAGGGTTGCATCAGGCTCTTGGTATGATTGACCTGAATCTGTCCCGACGCACTGCAATAGTCCTTGTACGGTGTGCCGAAAGCGGTGAATGGCGGCGTCGCACCCTTCGAAGGCACGATGCCGGAAGCATCGTGCCTGAAATGGTCACCGGATTCGTGGAGCGTCCAGGGCCCACGATCAATGATCGACTGCTTGAGGCTGTTGGGGACGTAGCTGATGGCCGGGTCTGCCTGTGCCGAGGTCGCAGCGGCCAGCAGCGCGATCGCACTGACCGCGCTGACCGCGCCGAAATGCAAAGTTTTCATGGAAAACACCTTGTGGCTTGCTCGGGGAAAATCCCGCGAGGGCCTCGGCAGCTAGCATCCATCGTCAACACTTCCGTGACGTGAGGATGAAAGCCACAGAAGAAGAGCGTGCAGCGACGAATTGTCACGACAAAAGCCAGTGCCACGACGCCATTGGCGTACCGCCTCGTTGCGCGCGCCGGTGGGTTAGTCGGCCCTCAAACTCCGATTTGGTACCTGTCTCAAGAATCTCGCGCAGCAGGGAGCCTCGATACGGACGCGCTTGCGATTAGTCCAGAATCTGGACTACCCTGCTGACCCTCGTGATGGTAAAACTCTCGCATGAAAGGCTATGGATCATTTTGCCCCGTAGCCAAAGCTGCGGAAATTCTCACGGAGCGGTGGACTCCGCTGGTGCTCCGCGAGCTGTTGCTAGTCGCTCGCTTCAATCAATTTGCAAGGACCATGATTTTGTGATTCGCTTCAACCGCATGGCATGCGGCGGAGGCAATCATGGCTGCGAAGGAGATTTCGGTAAAGAAGTATGTTGTGCGGCTGAGCGGTGAGGAACGTGAGCATCTCGAAGCGCTGATACGCAAAGGCAAGAGCGCCGCGCAGCGGCTGCTGAAGGCGCGGATATTGTTGAAGGCCGATGTGTCGGAAGCCGGTGAAGGCTGGAGTGATAGCCGCATTATCAAGGCGCTGGAGACCACCGCATCGATGGTTTATCGGCTCCGGAAGCAACTGGTGGAAGAAGGCTTCGAGGCCGTGTTGAGCCGCAAGCAACGGGCGACACCGGCGATTGCACGGATTTTTGACGGCGAGAAAGAAGCCAAACTGATTGCGCTGGCTTGTTCCAAGCCTCCCAAGGGACGCGCGCGCTGGACCTTGCGACTGTTGGAGAAAAAGGTCGTGGAACTGCAAATCGTCGATCACGCCAGCGACTCGACGATTGGGCGGGCACTAAAAAAAACATTCTCCAGCCCCATCGCCGGCAGTGCTGGGTCATCCCGCCGAAGGCCAATGGCGCGTTCGTAGCCGCCATGGAAGATGTGCTGGCGGTCTACACGCGGCCCCGCGATCCGGATTACCCGCTGGTGTGCCTGGACGAAACCTCCAAGCAGTTCCTCGCCGAGACGCGCCTGCCAATCCCGATGAAGCGGGGACGCCCGGCGCGGCGCGATTACGAGTACGAGCGCAACGGCACCGCCAACATCTTCATGATGTTTGCACCGCTCGAAGGCTGGCGCCACGTCAAGGTCACCGATCGCCATACCGCCGTGGACTACGCGCACGTGCTGAAAGAATTGGCCGATCGCTACTTCGCCCACGCCAAGACCGTCGTACTGGTTCAGGACAATCTCAACATCCACAGCAAGGGATCACTCTACGAAGCCTTTCCGGCCGCCGAAGCCAGGCGACTGGTCGAGCGCTTCGAATGGCACTACACTCCAAAGCACGGTAGTTGGCTCGATCTGGCAGAGTCCGAACTCGGCGTCCTCACTTCTCAATGCCTCGACCGTCGGATTGCCGATAAACAGACCCTCGTTGAGGAAATCGCCGCATGGGAGCACGACCGCAATGCCAACCACACCAAGGCGAATTGGCAATTCTCAACCCCCAATGCCCGCATCAAACTCAAGCACCTCTACCCAGCAATCTGAATGAATCAGGCGACTAGTTCCCACCACTTCAACCAGCTTCGTCGCGGCATCCCACAGATGTCGGCGACCCTCCTCTCCAAGCGCCTGCAAACGCTGGAAGAAGCAGGGCTAATCTCACGCGAATCAGGCGACAAGGGGCATTGGGAGTACCATCCAACCCAGGCGGCCAGGGAAGCCTGGCCAATTATCGATGCAATGGGCTATTGGGGCCACAAATGGGCGCACAGCCAGCTCACACCCAACGAACTCCACGCGGGCCGGCTCATGTGGAATATGCGCCGTTCGTTCGATCTGAAGCAAATTCCATGCGACTTTGTGCTGTACATCGAGATTGCGGACGCCCCGCAGAAGCGCTGGTGGTTTGTTGTGAAGAAGGAGGATGTCGATCTTTGCTGGACTGATCCCGGCTTCGAAGTCGATATCAGCCTCTATGCAAGCCTGCTGACGCTTGTGCAGATTTTCATAGGCGACCAGCCGCTGCTACGGGCGTGTGAGCTCGGCAAGATCGAGATGGACGGTCCTAACCATCTTGTGAAGAGCATGCCGGCTTGGTTCCCACGCAGCAAATATGCCATGAGGCGCCTGCGAGCCGCAGATCAAGTCTTAGCCAGCTGAGAATACCCTCTTCAGTCCACTTTTTGGACTAGCGCTTCCCCCAGTAGCAGCTGTGAATGCGCTCACGCGCTAAACATCTCAGCTAAAGGAGGCAAAGATGATTCGCATTTCACGTTTATCATTCGCCCTTCTTCTGATCGTCAGTCATGCCAGTCAAGCATTGGCGGATCCGCTCGCAGATAAGGTGACGTCGATGAACGCCCAATGGGATGCCGCCATTAACAACGCAGACTTCGATGCCCTATTATCATTGTATGCCGCTGACGGCAGATTGATGCCGCCTGGCGCGCAGCCCGTCACCGGCCCTCTGGCAATCCGTGATTTCTTTGCTGGGCGGGGACGAAGCGTCAGAAACCACAAGCTTGAGCTGGTGGATGTGCTAACCTTCGGAAACTATGCCTATACCACGTCCCATTTTACGGCCACGTTAATGGTGAATGAGAAGGCGGCGCCAATTTCCGGCAGCACTGTGAGACTCCTTGAACGCCAACCCGACGGACAGTGGAAAATAAAGTCTCATATCTTTGTTAAAGAATAAATTCGCGGCTGCCGCAGCCATCCGGTCAGGCACCCACAAACCTAACACGGTCGAAAGTGATAGATGGTCATGCACGCTATAGGACCATAGCTGACGACCGGAAACGTCGGCCACAAAGTCCGCTTTTTGTCGTTCACCAATCGTGTTGTACCCACTTTTGAGCAGGGGAGTATTTCATGACTTTCTCAAGCGTCAGCCGCCGCGAAATGATCGGCGGACTTGCGGCCGGAGTAAGCGCGGGTTCGGTAATCTCATCAGACACGTTCATCGGCAGTGCGCGCGCTCAATCCGCGCAAAAGACCTTTGTTTTGGTGCCCGGCACCTTCTTTGGGGCTTGGACTTGGCGCCGTGTTTCGGACAGGCTCGAAAAGCAGGGTCATAAGGTGTATCCGATGTCACTGACCGGGGTGGCAGACCGATCGCATCTCCTGAGCAAGGACATCAACCTCGATACTCACATCGCGGACATAGCCAATCTCTTGGAATGGGAAGATTTGACCGACATTTGCCTTGTCGCCCATTCCTACGCGGGCTATCCGGCATCAGGCGCGCTCGAACGCATTGGAAACCGTGTATCGTCCATCGTCTGGGTCGATGCATTGAAGCCCGCCGATGGTCAGAGATTTTTTGACGAGTTAACCGAGGCCGCCAAGGAGATAACGGCGGTCAAGGATATCCTCAAGGTGGAAGATGGCGCGATCAGTATTCCACCTCCTAAAAAGGTCCCTTTGACCGACGCCAAGGACGCGGCCTGGGTCCTGTCGAAGGTGACCCCGCAACCGATCGGTCCGTGGTTGCAACCAGTGAAGCTCTCAGGGGCGCGCGAAAGGGTCGCGAAAAAGACCTACATCCGCTTACCCAAGTTTCCGTTTCCCGGCTTGGACAAGGCATATGCGGAGTGCAAGGCCGACAAGTCTTGGACGGCATTAGAAAATACCACGTCGGTCCACCTTGTTATGGTTGCGGAGCCTGAGTGGTTGACTGGCGTTTTGTTGCAGGCTGCTTGACCTTGGAACACCGGCTTCCTCGCATTGAAACTCGGAGCGTTTTACGTTGCGGCGTGCGGGCATCTGACTTCCGTTGTTGGCACCGAACGGACATGCCGCCGCAGTCGCCTCATGTCTCTTGTTGATGCTGTGGACGGCTCCTCCACCGGCACGTGAGTGCCACGGATGTGGGCGCTGTTAAGGCTCCCACGATTCGTCTCGGTGCAGACGCAATTGACAACGGCGGTAACGACGCCAGCGAGCGGTGAACTGATTTGCCCGTCGTGCCAATGTGTCGCAGGAATTGCCGGAACATTGCTGATCGAAGCACGGAAACGCGAGCGCGCTGCGCGGTCCTGAATCGCACGCTCGCGCCGAAACAGCGCCAGGCGACACATGCTGCCTGCTGCAAAAGAAAAATCCCGCCGCGCGGAGCCGCGCGGCGGGACTTTTTTCGGACTGGGACAGGGCCGACATTGCGGCGACCCTCTCGGCCTTTAGTCGCGCATCAGAGACTGAGTGCCTTCTTCACGCACCGCTTGCAGGCTGCGGGGATCGAGGTCGAGCGCATCGAGGATGGTCGGCGCGATCTGGGTGGTGAAGGTGATGTCGTCGACGATCGTCGCGTGCTTGATGCGCGGCGAGGACATCACAAGTGCCACGTTGCGATCGTCCTTGGACCAGCCGCCATGTTCGGAAAGCTTGCTCCCGCCGGTGCAGATGACACCGTGCTCGGTGAGCGCGACAAAGTCCGGCACACGGCTGTTGTGGAAGGGATCCTCGTAGATCTGGGCCAGTTCGTCGCGATCGAGCAGCTTCGTGATATGCAGGTCAGCCGCGTGGGCCTCGATGTAGGCCTTGGCATCGGCATAGTAGGGATGGCCGGTTGCCGGATTGGTCGCCTGCTGCAGTTCCGGCGATAGCCAGACATACGCCGTGTCGTCGCAGATCTCGAAGCCGTGGGTGCCGAAACCGGGCGTGTTGGCATAGAGCGCGTCGGAGATCGCCACGCGATCCTTGACGTTGATCGGCGACTGGCCATGCTTGGCGCTGACGATGATCAGCGTTTCATCGTAGATATTCTGCTTCTTGAGCTCGTTGACGAACTTGCCGAGCGCGTCGTCCACGAACTGGAGTTGCAGCGTGAGCGCATTGCCGGGTGTCCCCTGCGCGTCGGCATAGCCGCCAACGAGCGACTTGTCCGAATCCGCGTTGCCCGCTTTCGCAAGCTTCTGGCCAACGCTGACCGCCTGGAAGTTCATGCCGAAGATCGCAGGGACGGACTGCTTCTGGGTTCGCGCGCCATTGAAGCCGTCGATCCAGTTGATCACCGCCTGCACCTTCAGCGAATCGTAGGTGCGCACGCCGGTGTAGCTGGTGGTGTAGTCGTCGCCGCTCTTGGCGCCGGCGTCGAGCGTATCCTGCGCGTTGATCTCCGGCGCATAGAGTTCGTCGAGACCCTTGCCCGACGGGCCCGCGAGGTCCTCGTAGGCCGGATGCTTGTCCGACCACACGGTGTGCATTCCAGCGGCCTTGATGACCTCGAAGATGGTGTTGGTGCGCGCATATTCGTGGGGGAAGACCGGGACGCACTGGCCGTGGACCAGCCTGCGCTGCATGTTGTCCGGATCGAGCTGCGTGTAGACCTGACCGAGCGTGCCGCCGCCGGTGAAGTCGGCCAGGCTCTTGTCGAGCGCCTCGAAGTTGGTGATCTCCGTTCCGGCCGGACCCACGCAACCCGGGTCGCTGAGACCCTGGCTGGTGTAGAATGATTTGGCGGGATACACGGTGCGATCGTAGCTGTCGTCATAGAACAGGCCGCCGCCCTTCGGCGTGGCGCCGGAGACCTGCGCCAGCATGCCCGGGAAGCTGTCCGACGGCGCGGTGGTGAGGGCGTTGGGATAGACGACGCCATGGTCGGTGAGGCCGGCGAAGTTGCCGCCGGGGTGGTTTTGGACCCAACGCTGCAAATCGACGGCGTGCATGCCGTCGACGCTGATCAGCAGCACGTGCTTGTAGCCGTGTCGCTGGGAATGTCCACGGTCGTCATCATCCGCTTGCGCGAGCGTGACGCCGCAGGCAAGCATCGACGCCGCGATCGCGGCAGTTGACAGGAAATAGTCACGAAAACGCATGAGTTCGCCCCTCTCCATTATTTTGCAGGATGAGATTTAGCAGGATGAGAATTGCCTTCGCTGAGGCCGCGGCAATCTATTCGCCGTCAGTTGACAGCCCGATGACGCTTTCTTGCGACTTGGATGAATGCTCGGGATAACGTGGCAATTCGCGGGGTCGGATCGGTCTTTCACTTTCTTTCGGATTGACCAAAGGAGGCTTGAACGCCGGTCAACTCGGCATCGAGCATCGTGTTTGCCGCGAAGGACGATTCCGCCGCGCAGAACGGTCAACCTGTGGCGGAGAAGCCAAAACGAACTGTCGCCCCGTTAACCCGGACCGAACTCGCATCCGAGGCGCGCAAATTGACGCGAGCGTCAAAGCAGGACGGGTAATGGACGCGCAATATCTGGCCGGCCAAAGGCGAGCGGAAGCGAAGCCATCCTTCAAACAGAGGCGAGCCGAAGCAACGCCGTCCTTCGAACAGAGGCGAGCGGAGGCGAAGCCGTCCTTCAAACATCCACGCCGGCCCGGCCTTGCAGGATTCCTAATGTTCCGCCTTCGCAAGCGTGGTGGATTTGACATTCGCTTCAGTATTGCTGCGAGTTCTCCAAGCGAATGCCAAATCCAAACCCACGCTAGAACTCAATATTTGGTAGTGCCCCTTTGGTCCTGACATTCGTAAAAGAACCCCCCGCGATACCATACGAATGTCAGGACCGGGGCACTAGCTGATAAGCGCCGCGCTCGAATGCGCGGTAGACAGCCAGCGCCTTGGCGTCGGCAAACGGCAGATACTGCATCATGATGGTGCCGGCGATGCCGCGCGTGGGGTCGATCCAGAAATAGGTGTTGTTGATGCCGCCCCAGCTCAAGGAGCCCGGCGAGCGCATGCCGGGCAACTGATCGACCGTGATCAGGAAGCCGTATCCCCACTTGTCGCGGCCGTCCGCAATGAAGGTGAAGTCGGCGCTGCGCGGCAGTGCGACCTTGAGCGCGGGCACCGAGATCGCGCCGATCTGGTTCTGCTCCATCAGCTTCACCGTCTCGGCCTTGATGACGCGCATACCGTCAAGCTCGCCGCCGTTGAGGAACATGCGCATGAAGCGCCCGTAATCGTCGGCAGTCGAAGCAAGCCCGCCGCCGCCGACCGGTTCAGCGATGGTCAGTCCCAGTTGCGGATTTTGCAGCACGATCGCGCCGTCCATGTGCTCGCCCGCGCGCCGCTGCTGCGCGACGAGGCGCGGTCCCTTCGCTTCCGGCACATTATAGGAGGTGTCATTCATCTTCAGCGGCACGAAGATGTGGTCGTGGAAATAATCCTCGAGCTTCTGCCCCGACACCGCTTCCACTATCTTGCCGACGACATCGTTGCCCGTGCTGTAGAGCCAGCGCTCGCCCGGCTCGAACACCAGCGGCCCGCCGAACGGATAGCTCTCGCCCGCGCGCGGCTTGAAATCGCGCAAAGTGGCGCTGGTGAAGGGATAGCCGAAACCCGCCGTATGCGTGAGCGCCTGTCCGACGGTTGGCGGCTTTGAGGCGGGGCGAAGCTGGTAGTCACCGGTCTTTGCATCGAAGGACACAAAGACCTTCACTCCCTTCAGCTCCGGCAGGTATTTCTCGGCCGGGTCATCGAGATTGACCTTTCCCTGCTCGACGAGCTGCATCAAGGCGAGCGCGGTGACCGGCTTGGTCATCGAAGCGATACGAAACAGCGAATCTTCCTGGAGCGGGCGCCCGGTCGAGACATCCGCAACGCCAAATGCGCCGTGATAGATCACGCCCTTGCGATCGGTGACGAGCGCGACCACGCCCGGCACATCCTTGCCGTCGACCGCGTTGCGCAGGCTGGCGTCGATCGCGGCACCCGCGGATAGACTTTGCGCTCCCGCCGGAGCAGCGAACGCCGCAACGGCGATCCCGACGGCGACGACACATTCAGCGGTTGTTCGGTTCATGGAAGCCTCCCTGTTGCGCCCGGCGCCGCTGACGCGCGCCGCTCTCCCTTTGCGCCTTTTTTGTTCGATGCCGTTCGAGGCGCTTTAGAAGATTACCACCCGTTTTCCGACAAGTCCCGTTCCCCGGAGCATGGCTGGTGCGTGACGAGGCCGTCGTTGCCGGATGACCACACGTCCGGGCACGGGGAAGCAATGATGATGCGGGTGGGCCGGATGACGGCTAGAAGGATTACGGCTTTGAGCAGATCGCCGGTCGCGCCGACGGACAACAGGACATGGTGCGGTCGCTGAACGTGATGCTGGATCACTACGCTGCTGAAGATTCCGAGCCGTATTCGGCCCACGCTCTGCCAGGACCGCAAGCCCCGACCGTGCTCAAGAAGCTTTGGAAGGTACGCGCAGCAGGCTTGCAAGGCCTGCCGCCAAGGTCAGGACTGCACCGGACGCGAGCCCAATCCGCGGCACCGCGTCGACTGAGGTAAGTGCGAAGAGCAACGTCATGATCACGGCGCCGAGCCCCGAGGTGCGCACGCAGGCGCTGTTTCGCGACCGCTTCATCGGCGTCGTGCGAAAGAGGCATCCGCTTGCCAAAGGCAGGATGACGTCAGCCCGCTACGCGGCTGCACGGCATATAGTGGACTCCCAGCACGCCATCGGCGACGGGCCAATCGAGCGCGCACTGAAGTCGCTTCACCTCACGCGGGAAATCGCCGCCATCGTCAACGGATTTTCGACGGCTCTTGCGCTCGCGCGCGGCTCGGACCTGATCGCGAGCGTCCCCGAACGGCACACCGGAAACCTGCGTGAGGGAATGCACAGCTTTCCCCTGCCGTTTCCAATCGCGCCTATCACTGTCTCGCTGTTGTGGCACCCGCGGCTTGATGCTGATCAGGCGCATCGCTGGTTGCGCGCCTGCGTCCGGGAGGTTTGCGCGAAGCCGGGATGAAGGTTTGCTCCCTCTCCCCCGCAACCGGAGTTTAGCGGATCCGACGCGCGCAGCTCACCAGCACGACATAATCGGGCGGGTTGGAGGTGATGCCGTAAATCTCGGTATTGACGATGTCTTCGCCGACCACGCGGGGCTGCGGACATTCGCCGTGGACAAGATGAAGCGCCATTCGGTTGCGATCTTCGCGCACCAGCGGATTGTACTTGATGTCCGGAATATTTCGGACATGCACCACGAAATCGTAGGGCTTGTCCGGCGCGGCGGCGACGATGCGCACCGTTCCTCTCGTGTCGGTCCAGCCCGGCAAAACCGCAAGAAGCAAGATCGCTGCCCAAAATCGCGCCATCACGCACCTTCGCCTCCGTCAGGCCCGGAACAGGCGTGACGGCGGCAAAGTGACAGCAATCGGCAGGTTCGGCAATGACCGTATTCAGGCCGCGCGCACCTTAGCGAGGAAGCCGTCGACGGCGGTGCGCAGCATGCCGGATTGCTTGTCAAGCTCACGGGCATTCTGAAGCACCTCGGAGGCCGCGGCTCCAGTGGCCGTCGCCGCGGTGGTGACGCCTCCGATATGGGAGCTGATCTCGCTCGAGCCCGCCGCCACCGACTGGATGTTGCGGGCGATCTCGCGCGTCGCATCGCCCTGCTGCTCGATCGAGCTCGCAATCGAGGTGGTGATCTCGCTCATCTGCGCGATCGTGCGGGAGATGCCGCTGATCGCCGCCACCGCGTCGCCGGTCGACTGCTGCATCGCCTCGACCTGGCTCGAAATCTCCTCGGTCGCTTTTGCGGTCTGGTTGGCGAGCGCCTTCACCTCCGAGGCGACCACCGCAAAGCCGCGACCGGATTTGCCGGCGCGCGCCGCCTCGATGGTGGCGTTGAGCGCGAGCAGGTTGGTTTGCGCCGCAATCGAGTGGATCAGCTTCACCACCTCGCCGATCTTCTCCGCACCGGTCGAAAGCACCTGCACGGTCGCATTGGTGCGTTCGGCGTCGGTGACGGCCTGGCGTGAGATTTCGCTGGAGCGGCCGACCTGGCGCGAGATTTCGGTAACCGAGCTCGAGAGTTCTTCCGCGGCTGCCGCCACGGTGCCGACGTTGCCGGAGGCGCTTTGCGAGGCCGCGCTGACATTGGCGGCGCGGGCGCTGGCATCGCTCGCGGTTGTCGTCATCGACTGTGCGGTGGTCTGCATGCCGGCGGCGGCGGTCGAGACCGAGCGGACGATGCCGTTGACGCTGCGTTCGAAGTCGCCGGCGAGGCTCTCCATCGCCGAACGGCGCTCGGCGGCCGCGCGCTCGCGCGTCTGGGCTTCCGCCTTTTCCAACTCGCGCATGCGCAGCGCGTTGTCCTTGAAGATCTGCACCGTCGCCGCCATCTTGCCGACTTCGTCGCCGCGACCGGTGCCCGGGATATCGCTGTTCAGTTCGCCATTTGCAAGCGTTTCCATTCTGCCGCGCAAAAGATTGAGGGGGCCGGCGATGCCGCGGCCGACGATCCAGGCAATGCCGCCCGAGATCACGCCGATCGCGAGCGTGGAAAGGCCAAGCAGCCACGCCAGCGGCCTCAGCTTGGCATCGATATCTTCGAGATACGCGCCGGTGCCGACATACATGTCGAAGCCGGGAACGGCCACGGCGTAGCCGATCTTGCGGATCGGCTTCTCCTGGCCGGGTTTGACGTATTCATAGGGCAGCAGAATCTCGCCCTTGGCGTGCACGCCATCCATCAGTTCCTGGGAGAGCTTGCGGCCGTTGGTGACGACATCCATGCGATTGGTGCCGACCTGCTTCGGATCGGGTGCGAGCTGGGTGATGCCGTCATAGCCGGTAGCGAAGAGGTAGCCGGAGCCGTTGTCATAGGTCATGGCGTTGCCGAGCTTGCGGAACATCGCCATCGCTTGGTCCTTCGTCATCTCGCCGGCGTCGACCTGTCGCTTCAGCTCGCCCGCCATGTTCCTGGCCACACTGACGATCGCCTTGGTCTGGTCGATGCGGGCGCTCAGCATTTCCTGCTGCATCAGGTAGCTCGCCAAACCGCCTGCGATACAAAGACCGAGCAGGGCTGCTCCCACCACAATGCCGAGCTTGGGAGCAATCGTCATATTGCGCAACATTCAGCAGGTCTCCGGAAATGCCAGAAAGAAAACGATGATGACCGTCATAGCGCACGATAGCGTGAAATCCCTTATCGGTTCCTTAACCACGATGCTATGGGACTACATGGCGATCGGCTCGCATAAATCGAGCGATGATTTTGTTGAAACTGGAAGATGTATTTGCAGATCGCGCGGACGATGCGCGGGCGCTTGTTATTTTTTCCTGACCGCACCGCCCTCGCGAACGAGTTCGTCCGGCAGCGTCTCACGAAGCACGTCGCGCAGGCGCGAGGTGGCCGGTGACAGCGAACGCGAGCCGGCGTGCAACGCGAGCTGCACGGACGGGAGTTTTGGCAGGCGGCAAGCCTTGCCGATATTGACAAGATGCGGCGGAATGCTCGCCGTCGTTCGCACCGTGACGCCGAGCCCCGCTTCGGCCGCGGCCCACAGGCCCGCAAGACTCGGACTGGTGAATTCGATCCGCCAGGCAATCTTCGCGGCATCGAGAGCTGCGAGCGCGGCCGCGCGAAACTGACATGGCTGTTCGAATAGAACGAGCGGCACCGGCTCATTCTTGTTCCTGACCATTCCGGGCGCGCCGATCCAGGCCATCGGCAGCGTCGCGAGCATCTCGGCGCCGGTGAGGTTTGCCGATCCCATCAGGAGTGCAAGATCGATCTTGCCCTTGTTGAGACGATCGACGAGCAGCGAGTTCTTGTCGACGACGGCTTCGACGCGCACGGTCGGATGCGCGCGCTTGAAACGGCCGAGGATGGCCGGCAGCCACTTCTCGGCGAAATCGCCGGGAAGGCCGATGCGAACCGCGCCGGCGACGGAAGCACCCGCAAGCGCCGCGACGGCCTCGTCGTTCAATTCGAGAATCCGCCTGGCATAAGCGAGCAGCACTTCGCCGCTTTCGGTGAGTTCGAGGCCGCGTCCGCGCTTGCGAAACAGTTTGTGCCCGACGCGATCTTCCAGCTTGTGGACCTGCTGACTGATCGCCGATTGCGAACGGCCGAGCTGTTCGGCGGCGCGGTTGAAGCTGCCGAGCCGGCAGGCGGTCGCGAGCGTGCGCAGGATATCGATGTCGAGGTTCTGCGGCATGGTTCAGTTTTGCTTATATGTTGTATTAGAATTATCAGATTTTCAGGATTATCGCAAAGCTCTAAAGACGAGGCCTCACCCCCCTTGAGGATTTCCAACATGCTTAAGACCATCGCTGCCACGGCGCTCCTGTGTCATGTCTCATTCGCGGCGCTTGCCGCCGACCCGGCCGGCAAGGTGCTGGCCGGCACCTGGACGCTCGTCGCCGCCGACGTCATTCATCCCGACGGAAAGCGGGAGCGCGACTATGGCGCGGCACCCAAGGGGTTGATGACGATCGACGGCGACGGACGCTATTCGCTTCAGATCTACAAAGCCGAGCGGCCGCACTTTGCCGCTGACAACAAGGCGGCCGGCACCGACGCCGAGTTCAGGGCGGCCGTGATGGGTTCGAGCACGCATTACGGCTCGCTCAGCCTCGACGAGGCCGCCGGCACCCTCACCTTCAAGATCGATGCAGCCTCGTATCCGAACTGGGAAGGCGCCGGATTGCAGACCCGGCGTTACGAGCTGAAGGACGAGGTGCTGAGCTATCGGGTGCCGCCGCGGCCGAACGGCGACGTGCCGATTTCGATCTGGCGCCGGATCAGATAGAGGGACGCGAGCAAGATCGCGGCCGCCTGCTTCAGCCGCCCTTGGCTGCCATCTTGCGCTTGCCGACAACGTCACGCAGCGCGCCGACATTCGGCGACATCGTTCCCTTACGCCAGACCAACAAGGTCGCGCTACGGTTCTCGCCGCGCGGCAGGCGGTGAATCTTCAACCGCTTGCTCTCGGGAACGGTCGCCAGCACGCATTCCGGCAATAGCGCAATTCCCATGCCGGCGAGAACGCAGCCGAGCATGGCGTGGTACGAGCCGAGTTCAATAACGCGCTCGGGCATGAAGCCGCGCCTGGCGCACCATTGCTCCAGCCGCTTGCGGTACGGGCAGCCGTGTTCGAAGACGAGCACGCATGATGGCGAGAGCTCGCCAATGTCCTGATCAGCGGCCGAAACGATCACGGTTTCCTCGACGAAAGCAGTCATCTGGTCGAACTGCGCATCCGCGACCGGCTCGGCGACCAAGGCGGCGTCAAGCTCACCGGCAAGGAGCGCCCTCGACAGAACCTCGGGATTGCCGATCCGAAGTTCGAGCGCGACCTCCGGATAAAGCTGATGGAAGCGGCTGAGCGGTTCGGGCAAACGCACCGCCGCCGTGCTTTCCATCGCGCCGAGACGGAACGTGCCGCGGGGCCGCGGATCGAGCACGGCTGCGCCCGCTTCATCCGCAAGCGTCAGCAGCCGATCGGCAAAGCCGAGCAGCACCTGCCCGGACGGCGTCAGGCGCAGCCGTTTTCCCTCGCGGACGAACAGCTCCGTGCCGAGCTTTTCCTCCAGCTGACGAATCCGCGTCGTCACGTTCGACTGCACGCGGTGCAGGCGTTCGGCGGCGCGGGTCACCCCGCCCTCATTCACCACGGCGCGGAAGATACGCAGCTCGGCCAGATCCATATATCTCTCCATGAGATCATGTTCATCACTATTATTCATTTTATGTGATTTATACGCCGCAGTAAACCAACGTCGAGGAGTCCTCTCATGCCCGACGATGGATCAAATTCCGCCCCCCACAGGATCGAGCACCTTTCTTGCCGAGAGCGGTCGGCGCTGAAGGCGCGCCTGATCGCCCACGCCCATCGCGAGCGAAACCGGCTCCTCCTCGAATGGGCCGGCAAAGCCATCCGGCCTCTCGCCTTGACCTGGTACGGGCGACATGACGCGGTTCGAGCGATCGCGCGCCGTTACCTTGCCCGGCAAAGGCGGATGGCGGAGCTGCGCCAGCTCGCCGCGATGAGCGACCTCGAATTGAACGACATCGGAATTTCACGCATGGAAATCAGGGCCGCGATACGATCGGGCGGCCTCTGGCCGCGCCATGGTTTGCGAGCCTCGCCGACAACAGATACCAGACAAGGAGAGAAGCATGCCGAAGGCCTACTGGATCGTCCGCGTCTCGGTTCGTGACGCCGAGCGATATCCCGATTATCTCGCCGCGGCGCGCCCGGCATTCGAAAAGTTCGGCGCGCGCTTCGTCGTGCGGGGTGGCGCGTTTGAGACGATGGAAGGAAGCTCCCGCGATCGCAATGTGGTGGTCGAGTTCGAGAACCGCGAAACCGCGCTCGCCTGCTATCAGAGCGCTGAATACCAGGCAGCCAAGACCATCCGCCAGAAATATGCGGACGCCGATTTCATCATCATTGACGGCGCGTCTTGATTGATTTGGAGGGCATGCCTCGCTCGAAAACGCTCCAACGGCACGCGTTTTGCCGATTTACTCCGTAACAGGAATGCAGTGTTGTGATGCGATCTTCGGTAAGCGTTTCGCGGTCGGGGGCTGCCCGGCTTTTCGAACTTCGCGCAGCCGCTCGCGAAATCACGCGGCCTTGTGCAACAATCAAGAATTCGCGAGCGACTGAAAAATATCCCGGCCTGTGATTGAGTTCATATTTCTTTGCATAGCCCTGGCGTACGCCACAACTGGCGATAATTTTGTTCGGTAAGTCGCCTTAAAATTTCAGTTCTCGGAATTTCAGATTCTTATTCCTTTTAGGTCTTCACCTTGATGGCGAAGCACGTTGCAGGGAGCATTCCCATGATTCCTTCACAGAGCCAGCTGAGACTTTTGACGCCGGAGGACCGTGTAATTTACAAGCGGTGGCTGCGGCGCGGCGCGTTGTTCTACGGTTCCATGATGGCGTTGCTGATCGTTGCAGCGTTCGCAAACCACGTGTTCACGGCAATGCCTTCTGACGTCGCGGGCGATAAGATGCACACGGCGGCGATCTCGGCGCGGAAATGACGCGCTAATGTGACTGTTCAGAGGTCCACATCATTTTTGCCGCGGGTTCCGCATGCGGACTTCTGAACCAACGCGATCCGGCTGCGATCGCGGAGTTCCTTCATCCCCGCTATCGCTGCGTTACCTGCGGCTGGTTGGAGGACGTGACACGCCAGACGGTGTTGCCGACATCGTCGGCAATCAGCAAGGCGCCCGACTTGTCCATCGCAAGGCCGGCCGGGCGGCCGCGTGCGTTGTCATGACTGTCGAGGAATCCGGTGACGACGTCCTGCGGCGTGCCGCTCGGCTTGCCGTCGGTGAAGGGCACGTACACGACCTTGTAGCCGTTGAGTACCTGCCGGTTCCAGCTGCCATGCTCGCCGACGAATGCGCCGCCGGCGTAATTCTTCGGCAGGCTGGTGCCGGTGTTGAACACGAGCCCCAGAGGCGCCACGTGCGAGCTCAAGGCGTAATCCGGCGGGATGGCCTTGGCGACGAGGTCCGCACGCTGCGGCTTGACGCGCGGATCGACGTGCTGTCCATAGTAGCTGTACGGCCAGCCGTAGAAGGCGCCGTCCTTCACCGACGTCATGTAATCAGGCACGAGGTCGGGACCGATTTCGTCGCGCTCGTTGACCACGGTCCACAGTGCATGGCTTTGCGGCTCGAACGTCAGACCGTTGGGGTTGCGCAGGCCGCTTGCGAAAACGCGAAAGCGCCCGGTCGCGCGGTCGACTTCCAGAATATCCGCACGGTTGTGTTCCGCCTCCATGCCGTTCTCGGTGATGTTGCTGTTGGAGCCGACACCGACATAGAGCAACGAGCCGTCGGGGCTGGCGGTCAGGCTCTTGGTCCAGTGGTGATCGATCGGCCCGCCCGGCAGCGGCGTGAGCGTCGTACCGGGGTCGATGATCCTGGTTTCGCCTTCATGGTAAGGATAGCGGACGATCGCGTCGGTATTGGCGACGTAAAGGTCGTTGCCGACAAGCACGACGCCGAATGGCGAGTTGAGGTGATCGAGGAATACGGTTTTCGTGTCGGGCACTCCGTTGCCCTTGCTGTCGCGCAGCAGCGTGATGCGGTTGCTCTCCCCGGTCTTGCCGCCTGAAGTAGCCCATTTTTCGACCCAACCCATCACGATTTCCTTCGGCCGCTTGATCGTCGCGGCCGTCGGCGCTTTCGATTCGACCACCAGGACGTCACCGTTCGGAAGCGTGTAAAGCGAACGCGGATGCTGAAGGTCCTTGGCAAACGCGCTGACCTTCAGCCCTTGCGCCGCCGTCGGCGTTTCATCCCCGTTCCAGCCAACCACGCGCGCGATGTGCATCGGCGGCAGCAGAAATTGGTGAATGGCGGGCAAGTTGGGATTGGACCCCATCTCGGCTTTGGGATCGCCGCTGCCGTCGTTGCATCCGGCGAGGCAAAGCAGCGAACTGCACAGCAGAGCGGAGCCAAGCCAACGAACATGCGACATCATCGGACTGCTCCCGCGCCGCGGCGATAGACCATTTCCCATCCGAGCCAGCCGGTGATGGGCAGGATGATCACGGTGACGATCGAAAGAATGAGCCCGATCGGCACGACCGAGGTCCAGGCATCGCGGGTGTGAATCAGGTTGTTGAAGAAGGCCAGGATCAGCACGGCAAGATTTCCGATCAGATGCGGCCAAGCAGGGGTCTGCTGGCGTATCAGCCGGTTGCCGATAAAATCGATCAGGCCGGCGATGGCAGCGAGCACGCCGAAGACGATTCCCACGAGCAGCAGCCAGGCGGAGAAATCCGCATACATCATCTCGGCGGTGGCCGCGTAGGCAATATCCGTCACCAACGCCCCGATGAAGCAGACGATCGGAATCGGGACCAGCATCGGGTGAATCGGGTGTCTTGCGACCTGCGCCGTTGGACGCAGGATCGGTTCGCGCGGGATCGGTTCGGTTGTCACTGTCACGGCAGGCCTCTTACGCGATTTTCAGATCGCCCTGCCCGCTTCTCCAACCCCGGCTTGTGACCAAGGTTCCTGGCTATCGCGAGGAATGTCCGTGAGGAAAATGGCTGATGTCGCTCGCGTGGAACTCGCCGATCAGCGCTGCATCTGCATGATCTGATCCATCGACGGCATGGGCATGTTCTGGTTCAGATTGGCCATGATCCAGAGCGACCCGGCGACCACCAGGAACACGATCAACAGGCCGAACGCCAGCGCCAGGATGTTGTTGGTGTTGTCGGGATCGGTCGTGATGTGGATGAAGAACACCAGATGCACGCCCATCTGCGCGATCGCGAGCACGACCAGCGCCACGGGAATCGACGGCTGCCAGACCAGGTTGGTGCCGGCGACGAAGAACGAGGTTGCGGTCAGGAGGATCGCGAGCGCAAAGCCGGTGACATAGCCGAGCAGGCGCGGGCCGACGCGAACTTCCTCTTCATCGCCGGGCGCTAGATCAATGGGATGATGCAGATGTTGATCGCTCATGCAGCACTCCTAGTGGTCCGATTCTAACATTCGCATCCCTTCTCAGCGGTCACTTTTTGGTAATGTTAGAATCAAAAGGACCACCAGCAGATATATATTTCTAGCGGGGTTTGAGATTTGACATTCGCAGTTCGAAATCTGCGGCCAGATGATTGGCGAATGTCAAATCTACCCCGCTAGCAGATAGACCACGGAGAAGATCGCGACCCAGATGATGTCGAGCGCATGCCAGAACAGTGCAAAGCACAACAGACGCCGCATGATGTCGGCGCGAAATCCCTTGGCGAACACCTGCGCCATCATCGTGAGCAGCCAGAGAATGCCGGCCGTGACGTGCATGCCATGGCATCCGACCAAGGTGAAGAACGCACTGAGAAAGGCGCTGCGCGTCGGCCCAGCGCCGCGGCCGACCAGATCGGCGAATTCGCGGAATTCCAGCGCCAGGAAGCCGAGCCCGAACAGGCAGGTCACGGCCATGCCGATCTGATACCAGCGCAGATTGCGGACGTCGGCTGCGATCATGGCAAGACCGCAGGTGAAGCTTGACAGCAGCAGGAAGGCGGTTTCCGCCGCGACGCTTCTGAGATCGAACAGTTCCGAGCCTTTCGGGCCGCCCGCCGTCTGCCCCTGCAACACCGCATAGGCTGCGAAGAAGCAGGAGAACATCACGATGTCGCTGAGCAGGAAGATCCAGAATCCGAAGCCGGTCACGATCCGCTTCGAAGCCGGTCCTTCGTGCGGCCGCCCGCCGCGCAACTGATACGGATCGCCGTGTCCATGAGCGAGCGCGGCGTCTGTCATCATGCGCTCCTCGCACGGAGCGCGGCGAGCCGTGCCTCGCGGTTGGCACGATCGATGCGCGCGACCTCGGCGGCCGGAATGACGTATTCGTCATGATCGCGCCAGGCGAACGCGACGAAGGTGGCGAAGGCACCGACGCCGCCGAGCGCCACCATCCACCAGATGTGCCATATCAGCGCAAAGCCCATGATGGTCGCGAAGAACGCGCAGACAAAGCCGGTCGGCGAGTTGCGCGGCATCTCGACGTCCCTGTACTCCGGCTCGCTCCTCAACAGGCCCTGTTCCCTGGCCCGCGACTTGATCTTCCAGTAGGCATCCTCGCCTTCGACGTCGGGCATGACCGCGAAATTGAACACCGGCGGCGGCGAGGCGGTGGACCATTCCAGCGAGCGCCCGTCCCAGGGATCGCCGGTGACGTCGCGCGAGCTCTCGCGATCGCGGATGCTGACGACAAGCTGCGCGACCTGACAGATCACGCCAACCGAGAGCAGAACCATGCCGATTGCGGCGACAATCATCCAGGGCCGCCACTCCGCGACGTCGTAGTGCTGCATGCGCCGTGTCATGCCGAGAAAGCCAACCGCATAGAGCGGAATGAAGGTGACCCAAAAACCGCTGAGGGTGAACCAGAAGCCGGCCTTGCCCCACCCCTCGTGCAGGCGGAAGCCAAACGCTTTCGGGAACCAGTAGGTATAGCCGGCGAAGGCGCCGAACAGCACGCCGCCGATGATGACGTTGTGAAAATGCGCGATCAGGAACATGCTGTTGTGCAGGAGGAAGTCCGCCGGCGGTACGGCGACGAGGACACCGGTCAGGCCGCCGATGATGAAGGTCACCATGAAGCCGATCGCCCACATCATCGGCGTCGCAAAACGCACGCGGCCGCCATACATCGTGAACAGCCAGTTGTAGATCTTCACGCCCGTCGGCACCGCGATGATCATGCTGGCGATGCCGAAGATGGCGTTGACGTTGGGGCCGGCGCCCATGGTGAAGAAGTGATGCAGCCAGACGCAGAAGGAGATGATGCAGATGGCCATGGTCGCCATCACCATGGAGCGATAGCCGAACAGCGGTTTGCCGGAGAACGTCGGGACCACTTCCGAATAGATGCCGAAGGCGGGCAACACCAGGATGTAGACCTCCGGGTGCCCCCAGGCCCAGATCAGGTTCATGAACATCATGACATTGCCGCCGGCTTCATTGGTGAAGAAGTGGAAGCCGAGATAGCGATCGAGGATCAGCATCGCCAGCGTCGCGGTTAGGATCGGAAACGCCGCAATGATCAGCAGGTTCGAGGCGAGCGTGGTCCAGCAGAACACCGGCATGCGCAAGTACGTCATGCCCTTGGTGCGCAGCTTCAGCACGGTGGTGACGAGATTGATCCCGGCGACAAGCGTGCCGACGCCGGAGATCTCGAGCGACCACAGATAATAGTCGACGCCGACACCTGGTGAATACGTCATTTCGGACAGCGGCGGATAAGGCAGCCAGCCGGTGCGCGCGAACTCGCCGACCACGAGCGAGATGTTGACAAGCAGCGCGCCGGTCGCGGTGAGCCAGAAGCCCACCGAGTTGAGCGTCGGAAACGCGACGTCGCGCACGCCGAGTTGCAGCGGTACCACGAAATTCATCAATCCGATCACGAACGGCATGCCGACAAAGAAGATCATGATGGTGCCGTGCGCGGAAAAGATCTGGTTGTAGTGCTCTGGCGGCAGATAGCCTTGCGAATGGAAGGCGATCGCCTGCTGCGCGCGCATCATGATGGCATCGCTGCCGCCGCGCAGCAGCATCACCAGGGCAAGCAGGCAGTACATCACGCCGATCCGTTTGTGGTCGACGCTGGTGATCCATTCGCGCCAGAGATAGGGCAGATGACCCGCAATAATGACCCAGGCAATCACGCCCAGAATGACAACGAGCACCGCGGCGCCCGTGATCAACGGAATCGGTTGATCGAACGGGATGGCGGCCCAAGTCAATTTGCCTAACATGTCAGTTTACCGAGCACCGGCGGCTCCACTGTCGGGTTTTTGTTTTGCCGGATTGTCGGCGATTTGCGGTCCGGGCCCCGGCGGGATGCGCTGGGTCGCGATGTCATCGAACAGGCGCGGATCGGGCAGCTGATAGGTCTGCCGGGTGGTCTCGATCGATTGCCGCGACAATTGCTTGTAGGCATCGGCGTTCAGCGCCTTGCCGCTTTTCGCGGTGGACTCGACCCAGTTCGGAAAGTCGAGCGGCGAAATCACATGGACGTCGAACATCATTTCCGGAAAGCCGTCACCGGAAAAATGTGCCGACAGGCCCTGGTAAGTGCCCTCCTGGTCAGCACGCAGGTTGAGATGCGTGACCATGCCGTTCATGGTGTAGATCATGCTGCCGAGCTGCGGCACGAAAAACACGTTCATCACACTTCCCGACGTCAGCTCGAGTTGCAGCGGAGCGCCAACCGGCACTGTCAGCGAATTGACGGTTGCCACGCGCTGGTCCGGATAGATGAAGAGCCATTTCCAGTCGAGTGAGACAACCTGGATCCGGACCGGGCTCCCGGTGCCCGGGACCGGCGCCGCCGGGTCGAGTTGATGCGAACCGATCCAGGCGACGCCGCCGAGCAGGATGATGGTGAGCGCCGGGATCGACCAGACGACAAGCTCGATCCGGCCGGAATGGGCAAAATCGGGAAGATACTGCGCGCGCGGATTGGACGCGCGGAACCAGAAGGCAAAGGCAAAGATCGCGATGATCGTCGGCACGACGATCGCCAGCATGATCGCGACGGAATTGATCAGGATGGCCTTGTCGGCCGCCGCAACAGGACCTTGTGGATCAAGAATGTTCATCGGCGGGTCCTGAAGCGCACAACGACTCCCCCCGGCAATTGCTGCCGGCGAGTTAGGTTCCTGCCACGGGCTTATTCTTCTGGCCGAAGAAGTCCGGGGTCAAGTCCCAATTCGTCGATCACTTCATCGTCCGGTCACACCGGCAGCGCTCGTCGATATTGAAAATGCCTTCGTCGTCGTAGCTTTCAACGCACCTCGGCTGCCGTCGGCGGAATGGATCAGCCGCCGCGGTAGCGGCGTTCGAGTTCGTCGTACTTCGGCTTGGCAACGGTTTGCTGACGGACCTCGAAGCCGGCGAGACGGTCGGCCACGGAGGCAAGCGAACCCTCCCGCCTCAAGACCATCAGCACCTCGTGCGACGCCTTGAGCGCGGCCTGCAAGGCGGCGTTCGCATAGAGCACGCAGCCGAAACCGAGCTCGGCGAATTTCTGCCGTCCAAGCTCCGGCGTGCGCCCGCCGAACACGACGTTGGCGACTTGTGGGACGGAAAGGCTTTTCGCGATCGTCGCCAGTTCTTCGGCCGACGTCGGCGCTTCGACGAAGGTCACGTCGGCGCCGGCTTCGATCATGGCGGCTGCGCGATCAATCGCCGCCGAAAGGCCGAGGATCGCGCGGGCGTCGGTGCGCGCCACGATCTGAAGGTCGCCGTCCTTGCGCGTGTCGACCGCGGCCTTGATCTTCGCCAGCATCTCCTCCAGGGGCACGACGTCCTTGCCGTCGAAATGACCGCATTTCTTCGGAAAGACCTGGTCCTCGATCTGAAGTCCGGCCGCCCCTGCGCGTTCCAGTACCTTCACGGTCCGCACCATGTTGACGGCGTTGCCGAAGCCGGTATCGGCGTCGACCAGCAAGGGAATCGCGACAACATCCGAAATCGCCGCAACATGATTGGCGATCTCGGTCAGCGTGGTCAGGCCGATATCCGGTGCGCCGAGATACATGTTGGCAACCCCCGCGCCGGTGACATAGACCGCCTCATAGCCGAGATCCTCGATGATCCGCGCAAACAGGCCATTGGCGGCGCCGGCCAGAATCGTCGCCTCGCGGCGATTGAGGATCGTCTTTAACGTCGTCGTCGGCCTTGTCATGCCATTCTCCTATCGTGACCTGGCTGGCCATCGCCTCCGGTCACCGCGCAAACCGCCGTCCGAGGCGCAGCATCAGCGTATTGGCCGCGATCGCAACCGCCACGATCACGGTCACGACGGCGGTCGACAGCGGCACGTTGTTCTGCGCCATGCCGTTGACCAGCAGGAAGCCGAGGCCGCGCTGCGATGAAAACATCTCTCCGATCAGGACGCCGAGCAAGCTCAAGGAAAAGCTGATGCGAAGGCCATTGACGATATCGGGCAGGCATGCCGGCACCAGCACCCAGCGCATGGTGCGCCCGGGCGACAGCCGCAGCACGCGCGCGGTGCGAAGGAGCACCGGCGGCAGGTTGCGCACCGCGCCGAGCGTGAACAGCGTCATGGGCACCAGCCCATGCATGACGCCGAAGGCCACTTTGGCGGACATTCCCAAGCCGAACAACAACAGCACGACCGGATAGAGCGTCACCTTCGGGATGGTGTAAAAGCCGGCCAAAATGGGCTCGGCGACTTCTCCGGCAAAGCGGCGGATGCCGAAGATCAGGCCGAGCACGAGCCCGATCAGCGCCGAGAGCACAAACGCCAGCAAGAATGCCTCCAGCGTTGCAGCCGCATGATCCCAGAACATCGATGTGCCGAGCAGGCCTGCGAGATACACCAGCGTTTGCAGCGGCGGCGAGATTGCGACGCCCTGCGTCCAGCTTCCGATCGCCTGCCAGAGCGCCAGCATCAGCAAGGTGAGGACGACGGCGTCGACGGCGCGAAAATGGCGGCGCGCCGCGAGCTTTGGCGTATTGTCCAGCGAGAGGTCACTCATCCCCGCGAGCGGCGGCGCGCCAGCCGCCCCTCCCAGACATAGAGGATGCCGTTGGCGATCACCGCGACCAGCAGCACGAACAGCATCGCGCCATACATCGCGCGATTGTCGAAGCTCTGATAGGCATAGGAAATCGCATAACCAAGACCGGTGCCTGACAGGATGAATTCGCCGGCAATGACGCCGATCAAGGCGTAGCTCAGCGCGAGCTTGAAACCCGTAAAGAGATGCGGCAGCGCCGCCGGCAATACGATCCACATCAGCGTCCGCGCCGATGTCAGTCGATGCACGCGCGCGAGCTTCATCAACACGGGCGCGACGCCATCGAGCCCCGAGAGCGTGCTGATGACTACCGCGGGTGCAGCCGAGAGAATGCCGAGCACCACCAGCGGCGCCTTGCCGAGGCCGAGCAACGCCACCAGAAGAGGATAGAAGATGAAAGTCGGCACAGAATAGTAGGAGGCGAGCAAGGGATCGGCGACATCGCGCAGCCGCGCAAAGCGGTGGGTCAGCGTGCCAATCGCCGTGCCTACGATCACAGCGATCACAAAAGCCAACAGGATGGTCGAGAATGTCGTCGCGATACTCGCGTTGAGGTCACCGGAGCGGATCTGATCGACCATGGATGCGACCATGTCGCTCGGCGCGATCACGGTCAGGGTATCGATGAGGCCGGTCCGGCAGCCGATTTCAAGCGCAGCGATCAACGAAGCCAGAATGGCAGCGCGAACCGCAAGCGCGGCGTGACGCCGCGTCATGCGGCGTGACCCATGGTCTTGAGCGACTCCTCGCGAAGCGACGACCACAGGCGACCTGTCAGCGCGCCGAATTGGGAATCGGAGATCACGCGGCTGTCGCGATCGCGCGGCCATCCGGTCTCGACCACGTCGATGAAGCGGCCAGGCCGCGCGCTCATGACGCCGACACGGTCGGACAGCATCGCCGCTTCGTCGAGCGCGTGCGTGATCAACAGCACGGTCGCGCCGGTCTCGCGCCACAGCCGCAACAACTCGTCACCCATCAGAAGCCGCGTCTGCTGGTCCAATGCGCCAAAGGGCTCATCGAGCAGGATCAGGCGCGGACGCAGCACCAGCGTTCGCGCGATGCAGACGCGCTGGCGCATGCCGCCGGACAGCTGCGCCGGATAGTGTCCGGCAAACTGCGCAAGGCCCATGAAGCTGATGGCTTGATCGACGCGCTGCACGACTTCCCGCTTCGGCAATCCCGAGGTGCGCAGACCGAACGCGACATTGTCTCGCACGCTGAGCCACGGCAGGCTCGAATCTTCCTGGAACACGACGCCGACGCCATCAGGCACCTCGCCGTGCAACTCCCTGCCTTCGAAACGCACGCTGCCGCTGGTCGGACGGACGAGGCCCGCGACCACATCGAGCAAGGTCGACTTGCCGCAGCCGGACGGGCCGACAATGGAGAAGAATTCGCCGCGCTTGATGTCGAGGCTGACCGGGCCAAGCGCCTGCACCACAGGCGGCCCGTCATAGCGGCGCACCACCTCGCTCAACGATACCTGAAACGCCTCGCTCACCACAAAACCCTCATTGCGTCGGGCGCAAATCCGCCGGCAGATAGGACGTATCGACATATTTCGGCCAGTCGACCTCGCCCTTCATCTGCCCGGTGATCTGAAGACCCTCGACCATGTGGTTCATGCTGGGGTAGTCGAGTTGGCCGTCGCTCCAGTAGTTGACCGTGATCAGTTCACGGACATGATCGCGGAAAAGTTGGGTGTTCGGATTGTTGTATGCTTTGGCGGTGATATCGGCGGCCTCGTCAGGATGATCGAGCGCATAGGCCAGCCCCTCGCGGCGGGCGTTGACGAGGCCCTTGATGATATCGGGATGCGCCTTGGCGTATTCACCCGTCGTGATCATCACGGTCTGCATCATGCGCGGATCGAGCACGTCGCGCACCATGAACAGCGGTTTCACCAGCTCCTTGTGCTGGGCGTAGATCAGTTCGTCCGAGAAGCCGGCATCGACCGCGCCGCTGCCGACCGCGGAGATGATGGCGCCGAGATCGCCGGCGGGCACGAGGTTGACCTGCTGCGGCGTCATGCCGCTCGCCTTCAGCGCCATCAGGATCAGCATGTTGCTCACCGACCCCGGCGCGGTATAGGCGACCTTCTTGCCGGCGAGATCCTTGATGCCTTGAAGCGTCGAGTCCTTTTTCACCATCCACATCTGGTCGGCGACGGACCAGGCGCCGGCGCCGATGATGATGAGCTTCTGGCCGGCATTGATGGCCTGCACGGCTGCCGCCAGTGACACCTCGCCGAAGGGAATGCCGCCCGCCAGCGTATTGCGCACCGCCGTGCCGCCGCCGGCCGCGGTCAGAATGCCGGTCACGTCGACGCCGTTCTTCTTGAAGAAACCCTTCTCCATGGCGACCGCATAGGGAACGCCATAGAACTGCCCGCCCCAATGCGTCACCGTGATCGTTTCGGCCTGCGCGCTTTGGGATGTCCATGGCGTGACGGCCGCGGCCAGAGCGAGGACCAGCCCAATCCGTGCAAGCCGGAAAAATCGTTTTGCTATTGTCACTTTTCCCTGTGCCACGGCGGTGATCCTTCTATGACTGCGCTGGAGGATTTCTGGTTCGGATACTCAAGGATTCACTTGGCGCCGGCTCCGCTGAGGCCGTGGCGCTTTTCAAAGGCATGCACGGCGGGGAAGCCCATCAATTGATTCATCTCGGAGAACGGCAGCAGCGGAGCGTTGCTTCCTGTGCCGATGCCTGCGCTCTTCAGGTGGCGATAGACGATCTGCAAGGCGCCGGCCGCCGTCAGAAAGCCGGAGCCGGGATAAAGTGCGATCTTGTATCCCATGGCGGCGAGTTCGGCCGTCGACAGATACGGGGTTCGGCCGCCCTCGACCATGTTGGCAAGCAGCATCGCCCCCTTGAAGGTCTCGGCGACGCGTCGCAGCTCTTCCAGGCTTTCCGGACTTTCGACGAACAGCACATCGGCGCCCGCTTCCAGAAATCGCTCGGCCCGGCGCAGCGCGGCATCGAGCCCCTCGGCGTAGCGCGCATCGGTTCGCGCGACGATGAGAAAGTCGCGGCTCGGGCGCGCCTCGACGGCAACGCGGATCTTGGCGACCGCATCGTCGGCGGGAATGACGCGGCGAAACTCGGTGTGGCCGCATTTCTTGGGAAATTCCTGGTCCTCGAGTTGAATGCCGGAGGCGCCGGCCGCTGCATAGCCGCGCACGGTGCGATCGACGTTCAAGAGCCCGCCATAGCCGGTGTCGCCGTCGGCGAGAAACGGCAGGTTCGTCGCGCCGGCAATGCAGCGCACGCGATCGAGCATTTCGGTGAAGGTTGCGGTGCCGGCATCGGCCACGCCGAGCGCTGAGGCAACAACGCCATAGCCGGTCATGTAAAGCGCGTCGAAGCCGGTGCTCGCAGCCATACGCGCCGAGATGCCATCAAAGACGCCCGGGAGCGTCAGGCATCCATCACGTTTCAGCAGCGCGCGAAGCGATGTTGCTTCCGCCAAGCCGTCCTCCCTTTCGTTTCCTTATGACGGCGGTTCTCGATGGCCGCCTATCCCTGTTCTTTTCGAGACGTATTCTTAAACCTGGAACTTACCCCGCCATGTTAAAGCGCCATCCCTCAATTCCAAGGGGGTACGTGACAAATATCGGCACTGGCATGCACGTTTGCGGCGGCTGGATCACGTCTGCGCGCACCCATGCTAGGTGGCAGAATGCAGCGCGGGACATTTCCGCGCGCAGCGGTTGGGATCGGCGATACACCGTCAACTTGCCTCACTCGCAAGGTGCCTTTTTCACCATGTGAGAAGCCGCGCGACGAAGAGTCTCTCGACAAGGAAAATTCTTTGGTCGAAATAGCTGACATGACAGACCGTGTGCCATAACCGGCGCAAACCGCGGTGGACGAAAGCCAGTCTTACAATGAGGAAACGAGCCATGAAATTGAATCGATTGATTGCCACAAGCGCAAGCGCGTTGGCGCTGATGCTCGGCGGCGCCGCGATGGCAGCCAAGATCGATATTTCAGCTCACGACATCGGCGGGCAAGTCATCGGCGAGAAGGGACCGGAAGCCGGGGTCTGGATCATCGCCGAAACGAAAGACCTGCCGACCAAATATGCCAAGATCGTCGTATCAGACGATCAGGGCCGCTTCGTCATCCCCGAATTGCCCGACGCCAATTATAAAGTGTGGGTTCGCGGCTATGGCCTGACCGACAGCGATGCCGTCGAGGCGCGCCCGGGCAAGCTCGTCGATCTCAAGGTCAAGCCGGCTGCGTCATCTGCCGCCGATGCGCAGCACTATCCCGGCATGTACTGGTATTCCCTGCTCGATATCCCGCCAGCGAGTGAATTCCCCGGCACCGGCGCCAAGGGCAACAAGATGCCGGAGACAATGAAGAGCCAGGCGCAGTTCGTCGATACCGTGAAGAACATGTGCCAGTCCTGCCATGCGCTGGGCACGCGCGGCATCCGCGAGGTGCCGAAACTGTTCATGGATCAGGCGCATGACTCGCAGACCGCGTGGGCGATGCGCACGCAAGCCGGGCAAGCCATGGAATATATGGCGACCGCGATCAACAGCATCGGACCGGACAAGGTCTATGACGTGTTCTCGAACTGGACCGACCGGATCGCCAAGGGCGAACTGCCGTTCGACAAGCCCGAACGCCCCAAGGGCATCGAGCGCAACGTCGTCTACACCGAGTGGGACTGGGCGACGCCGACGCATTACCAGCACGATGCGGTCTCGACCGACAAGCGCAATCCGCACATCAATGCCAACGGGCTGATCTACGGCTCGCCGGAGGAGAGCACCGATCTCATTCCAACGCTCGATCCAATCAAGAATGTCGCTTCCACCATCAAGGAGCCTTACCTCGATCCCAAGATGACCGGATCGGCGGATGCGCCGCATGGCACCTCGGCCTATTGGGGCGACGAGGCGATCTGGGACGGCCATACTTCCATTCACAACGTCATGATGGATGAGCAGGGCAAGGTCTGGTTCACCGCCAAGCTGCGGCCGCCGGCCAATCCCGACTACTGCAAGCAGGGTTCGGAGCTTCCCTCCGCCAAGGCCGACCCGCAGGCCACTGCCGCTCGCGAGCTGTCGCGCTTCGATCCCGCGACCGGAAAGTGGGACATGATCAACACCTGCTTCTCGACGCATCACCTTTATTTCGGGCACGACGCCAACGACACGCTGTGGACGAGCGCGGGCGGTCCGGGCGCGGGCGGCGGCATCGTCGGCTGGCTCGACGTCAAGAAATTCCGCGAGACACATGACGGCGTCGCCTCGCAAGGGTGGACCGCGCTCGTCATCGACACTAACGGCAACGGCAAGCGCGATGAGTATGTCGGCGCAAAAGACCCGGTCGATCCGGCCAAGGACAAGCGCATCGCGGCCTCCTTCTACGGCGTCATGCCGAGCCCGGTCGACGATTCGATCTGGGGCCAGGCGATGGACCGCGGCTTTTCCCGTATTGACCAGCCCGGCTACATCATTCGCCTGACGCCGGGCTCCGATCCCGCCAACACCGCTTTGGCCGAAGTGTATCAGCCGCCGGAGGGCACGTTCGGTCCGCGCGGCATCGACATCGGCCTCGATGGCGTGGTCTGGACGGTGCTGTCGAGCGGCCATCTCGCAAGCTTCGACCGCAAGCTGTGCAAGGGTCCGCTCAACGGCCCGACCACGGCGGACGGCAAGCAATGTCCGGAAGGCTGGCATGTCTACCGCCTGCCCGGCCCGCAATTCAAAGGCCTCGATCCCACGGGCAGCGCCAACCACGCTTATTATGTGTGGGTCGACCGCTACAACATCCTCGGCCTCGGCGCCAACGTGCCGATCGCGGAAGCCAACGGTGCAGAGTCGCTGCTGGCGCTGGTCAATGGGCAATTCGTCAACATGCGCATGCCCTACCCGCTCGGCTTCTTCACCAAGAATGTCGACGGGCGGATCGACGACGACTCCAAGGGCTGGAAAGGCCGCGGCCTCTGGACCACGTCCGGCACCCGCGCCAACTTCCACGGCGAAGGCAGCAAGGACGCCGCTCCGAAGGTGTTCAAGGTGCAGCTGCGGCCCGATCCGCTGGCGCACTGAGCTCAAGCATTGAGCAACATTGGCGAGGCGCTCACCAGCGTCTCGCCAATGGCAGTGGCAAAACCGCACCGGGCTCACTAGATTGCCCGGATGAAAAAGATCGGCTTTCTCTCCTTCGGGCACTGGAATCCCTCACCGCAATCGCAGGCCCGCTCGGCCTCCGACGTGCTGCTGCAATCGATCGACCTCGCGGTTGCCGCCGAAGAGCTCGGCGCGGATGGCGCCTATTTCCGCGTCCATCACTTCGCGCGCCAGCTCGGCTCGCCCTTCCCGCTGCTCGCGGCCGTGGGCGCCCGAACCAGCAAGATCGAGATCGGCACCGCCGTCATCGACATGCGCTACGAAAATCCGCTCTACATGATCGAGGACGCAGGCGCAGCCGACCTGATCTCCCGCGGTCGCTTGCAGCTTGGCATCAGCCGCGGCTCGCCCGAACAGGTGATCGACGGCTGGCGCTATTTCGGCTATCAGCCGGGCGAAGGCCAGGACGATGCCGCGATGGGCCGCCGCCACGCGGAAGTGTTTCTCGATCTGCTCGGCGGCAGGGGCTTTGCGCAGCCGAACCCGCGGCCGATGTTTCCGAACCCGCCCGGCCTGTTGCGGCTCGAACCGCATTCCGAAGGCTTGCGCGAGCGCATCTGGTGGGGCGCCGGCTCCAACGCCACCGCTGTCTGGGCGGCCAAGCTCAGCATGAACCTGCAAAGCTCGACGTTGAAGAGCGATGAGACCGGCGAGCCGTTTCATATGCAGCAAGCAAAACAAATTCGCGCCTACCGCGCCGCCTGGAAGGAAGCCGGCCACACCCGCGAGCCGCGGGTCTCGGTCAGCCGCAGCATCTTCGCGTTGGTCGACGATCGCGACCGCGCCTATTTCGGGCACGAGCGTGACGGGCAGGATCAGATCGGTTTCATCGATCCGACCACGCGCGCCATCTTCGGCCGCAGCTACGCGGCCGAGCCGGACGTGCTGATCGAGCAACTGAAGCAGGACGAGGCGATCGCCGAAGCCGACACGCTGCTACTCACCGTCCCCAACCAGCTTGGCGTCGACTACAACGCGCATGTGATCCAGGCCATACTTGCCCACGTCGCTCCCGCACTAGGATGGCGATGAAGCCGCACGAGACTTGGCCGGCCGCCTCAATTGGAGGTTGATGCCGCCAGGAGTTTGCCGTACGACTTAGCCGATCGTTTTGCGGGGGACGGCATGGCGAAGGACATCGTCATTTGCTGCGATGGCACCGGCAACGAGATCAACAACACGATCTCGAACGTGCTCAAGCTCTACCGGGTGCTCGAAAAGGACGCGGGCCAGCGGGTCTACTATCATCCCGGCGTCGGCACGATCGGCCTGCAAAGCACATGGGGCCGTCTCAAGCAGGAAGCCTATGCCGTCCGTGGGCTCGCGACCGGCGCAGGTCTCGATGAGGACACGCTCGCAGCCTACCGCTTCCTGTGCAGGACCTACGAGAAGGACGATCGGGTCTGGCTGTTCGGCTTCAGCCGCGGCGCCTACACCGTGCGCGTGCTGGCCGCCTTTGTTCAGGTGATCGGTCTGTTGCCGCCGGACCAGACCGATCTCGGCGGCTATGGTTTCTCGGCTTACAAGAGCGCCAGCGCGAGCAGCCAGAGCGAGGACGGCAAATTTCTCGATGGAGCCTGGCACTTCAGCCAGGTCGCGGGCGGCTATCATGTGCCGATCGAATTTCTCGGAGTCTGGGATACGGTCGCCTCGGTCATTGTCCCGCGGCAGGACAAGTTCTGGTTCGACCTGCAAACCCTGGTTTATACGCGGACCAATCCGAGCGTGAAGAAATTCCGCCAGGCGATGGCGATTGACGAACGCCGCCGCATGTTCCGCCTCAACCACTGGAAAGATCCGCAACAATACCGTCCCGATATTTTCGATCCATCGAGTGCGATCGATCAGGACATCCGCCAGGTCTGGTTTTCCGGCGTGCATTGCGACGTCGGCGGCGGCTATCTGGAGACCGAAAGCGGTCCTTCGAAATTTCCACTGCTGTGGATGATCGGCGAGGCCGCGGCGGCCGGACTTCGCGTCGATCTGTCCATGGTCGATCACCTCTGCTGGGGGACACCGCGAAGGGGCAGCAGCCATATCTATCTGCCGCCGAGTTCGACCGCCCCGCTGCACGATTCGATGAACGCGGCGTGGGAGATCCTGGAGTGGCTGCCAAAAAATGAAAAATACCGGGAATGGCCGCAGCGCCAGTGTTTCCTTCGCCACTACCTGCCACGCAGCGAACCGAGGCTAATTCCGGAAGGTGCCGTCATCCATCAGTCGGTGATCGACCGGAAGGCAAATACGCCATATCAGCCGATCAACCTGCCGACGTCTTTCACGGTCGAACCGGGACCGACGGCGCCGCCCTCACCTCCGTCGAGCTAGCTAAATCGGAGCGTCGACTGCCGCTTTCGCAAAGCCAGCGCATTTGCGATGCGGCGATAGTCCGCCTATCCTGAAGCCGTCATAAGGCCGTAATTCAGAGGGGCGCGTCAGTGGCTGTTTCCGTTCGTCCGATGACTCTGCAGGAGACGTCAGAGATCATTGCCTATTTCCACACCTCCACGCCCGAATATCTTGAGGTGCTCGGAGTTGATCCGTCGCGCCTGCCGACGCCATCGCAATGGCGGCAGCGGTATGAGCAGATGTTCGACCAGCCCATCGAACAGAGAGCCCACTTCATGGTGAGCTGGTTTCACGACGACCAGTTCGTTGGATTCTCCACCACCGACAAGATCGTCATCGGCGAGCGCGCCAACATGCACCTCCACGTCAAGGATCCTTCGCGGCGTCAGCGCGGGATCGGCACGGAATGCGTGAGACAAAGCGTCGAACTCTATTTTCAGACGTTGAAGCTGAAGCAGCTCTTCTGCGAGCCCAACGCGTTCAATGTCGCGCCGAATCGCACTTTGCAGAAGGCGGGCTTCAAATACGTCAAGACGCACATGACCGTTCCCGGTCCTCTCAATTTTCACCAGGCGGTCAATCGATGGGTGATGGACAGGAGTTGAAAGGCGAGATATCGCCGGTGCATCGCGGTGGCGCTGGAAACAAGCCATGAAGGTTGCCTCGAAAGTTGCCTCCCTTGGCGAGTGCATGATCGAATTCTCGCAAAGCCATGACGGGTCGTTCCGGCGCGGCTTTGGCGGCGACACGCTGAATACCGCGCTCTATCTGGCGCGGCTCGGCGTCGACACGTCCTATGTCACCGCGCTCGGCGACGACGCGCTGAGCGAGGACATGCTGACCGCCTGGCGCGATGAAGGTATCAAGACCGACCTTGTGATCCGTGCCGCGGGGCGGCTCCCCGGTCTCTACCTGATCGAACGCGATGCGCGCGGCGAGCGCACCTTCCTTTACTGGCGGGATCGAGCCCCGGCGCGCGAATTCTTCGACCACGCCGACAAAACCTGCCTCGAACGCCTGGCGCAATTCGACTGGCTTTATCTATCCGGCATCAGCCTGTCGCTCTATGGCGAGGGCGGCCGGGCGCGCCTGCGCGAACTCCTCGCCGCGACCAGAAAAAACGGCGGCAAAATCGCGTTCGACGGCAACTATCGTCCGCGCGGATGGAGCGATGCGGCAACCGCGCGCCGCGCCTTCGCCGATATTCTGCCGCTGATCGACCTCGCGCTGCCGACCTTCGAGGATGAACAAGCCCTGTTCGGCGACGAAAAGCTCGATCAATGCATCGAGCGCTATCGCGTGAGCGGAGTCGATGAAATCGTCATCAAGCGCGGCCCGCACGGCTGTGTTGTTGCCGTCGACGGCGATTGCACCGAGATCCCGCCGCCCAAGGTGGTCGAGCCGGTGGACACGACGGCCGCGGGAGACTCCTTCAACGCGGGCTATCTGGCCGCTCGCATCAACGGCGCATCGCCGCGAGAAGCGGCGCTGGCCGGTCATCGGCTCGCCGGCGCCGTCATCATGTCGCCGGGCGCGGTCCTCCCGCGCGCTTCCATGCCAAAGGACATCTTCAGGAGCGGAGAACAAAAATGAGCGACACGCGCGGTGCGCGCCTGATGGAAATTTTCGCGCTGGTGCCGGTCATCCCCGTCATCACCATCGACGACGCCGCGCAGGCGGTGCCGCTGGCGCGCGCGCTCGTCGCCGGCGGATTGCCGGCGATCGAAATCACCTTGCGCACGAACGCCGCAGTCGAAGCCGCGCGTGCGATCATGGCCGAAGTGCCGGAAGCGGTCGTCGGCATCGGCACCGTGTTGACGCCCGACGACATCGAACGCGCTGCTGCACTCGGCGCCGCGTTTGTCGTCAGCCCCGGCGTGACATCAGATCTTCTGACCGCGGCCGCGATCACCGGCATGCCGTTTGCACCCGGCATCCAGACGGCGTCGGATCTGATCACCTGCATCAGTCGCGGCTTCGATCTCGTCAAATTCTTCCCGGCCGTCCCGGCGGGAGGGCTGCCGGCGCTGAACGCGCTCGGCGGGCCGTTTCCGCAGGTTCGCTATTGCCCGACGGGCGGAATTGGAGCTGCGAATGCGGCCGAATGGCTGGCGCATCCGAAGGTCGTCGCGGTCGGCGGCTCCTGGGTTGCGCCGTCGTCCGACATCGCCGCGGGCGCCTGGCCGGCGATCGAGCAGCGTGCGCGCGCGGCATCCATGTTGTCTCGCGACGCGCGTTGAGGATCGTCACCAGTAGCGCCATCCCCACTCTCGATAGCCCCATCCGTAAGGATAGCCATAGTAAGGATACGGGCGGTAAAACAACGGCGGTCCGTAAACTCGTCGTCCATAGGTCGGCCCCTCGTCGTAGACTTGCACCGCACCCATCGCGCGCCCACGTGGCGCGGGCCGCGGGCCCATGCCGACATTGCGGGCGATGACGTAGCCGTCCTTCCCGTCAAAGGACGCGGCGCACCAGCCATTGGTGCAATCGCCGACCTCGACCACGCCTCCTTTCGGGATCAGCGTCAGAACCTCGCTGTCGGTGCCCGGCCCTTTGCGCAGGTTGGTTTCGGCTGTGGTGGCGATCGGCTTGGCCGTTGCGGAAACGACCGACAGCAGGGCGACGATGGCGGCGGATGATGCGGCTCGTGAAAAGCTCATGGCTGTTGGCCCTTTCTCGTGACGCTACCGCCGAGAATGCCAACTGGCACGGAGCCTGTCTCGTTAAAAATCTGTAAGCGGCTTCGGTTCGCCGGCACCGACCACCAGCTTGCGCCGCGTCGGAAACAGCGTCAGACCGTGACGCTCGGACACGAAACCCCAGAGGCCTTTCGGCGCGAACAGCATCACCACAATGCCGAGCGCGCCCAACAGAATGAGATACCACGCGCCGAAGTCGGCGAGATAACGCTGCAGCAGATAGAAGATCACCGCGCCGACCATCGGGCCTTCGATGGTACCGATGCCGCCGATGACCGTTATGAAGATAACGTAAGCTGTCCAGTCAAGCACGGAAAAGGCGGCATCCGGTGAGATGCGCGCCTTCTGAAGATAGATCGCCGCCCCGATCATACCGGTCATCGCCGCAGCGGCGACATAGACGCCGAGCTTGACGCGGTAGATGTCGACGCCAAGGCCGGCGGCGGCAGCTTCATTGTCGCGGATCGCGCCAAGTGCAAGACCGCGGCGCGAGCGCAGTGTGACATAGACCAGCGCCAGCGTGCCGAGCACGAGGGCCAGAACCAGCCAGTACGAAATGATGTCGCGCGCCGCCGGCGTGCGCACATTCAACACGGTCTTGACCCATTCGATGCCTGGCACCGAAGACGTGACTTGCGGACCGAGCGACGTTCCCGTGCCGCCGCCGAGCATCTTGAATTGCGCGAAGACGAGACGATAGACCTCCGCCACGACCCAGGTGCCGATTGCGAAGTACGCACCGCGCAGGCGAAACACGATCACCGCCGTCGGCAGAGCCAACGCCGCCGAGATGATGCCGACGACGGGAATCGCGAGCAGCGGATTGATGCCGCCAGGCAAGGTCAGCGCGAACAGCAGATAGCCGCCGAGGCCGACAAAAGCCTGCTGACCGACCGAAATCAGCCCGGCATAACCCGCGAGCAGATTCCAGCATTGCGCGAGCGCCATCATGTAGAACAGGAAGATCAGGTTCTGGATCAGGTCGCGGCTCGCAAAGACCGGCAGCAGCACGGCGACGATCAGAGCGATGCAGAGGATGGCAGCAGAGACGCGCGAGGCGGTGTCAGCGGTCTCGATGTAAAAGGCTTGCTTTGGTGTACCCGATTCCATCGCTCGCCCCTTAGTCCAGCGCGCGCGGAAACAGGCCGCGCGGCTTGATGACGAGCACGACGAGGAACGCAATATGGCCTGACAGGATCTGCCACTCCGGATTGATGCGCGCGCCGATGGTCTGCGCCAGGCCGAGAACGATGCCGCCGGCAAGCGTGCCCCAAAAACTGCCGAGGCCGCCGATGATCACGGCTTCAAACGCGTAAAGCAAACGCGCGGGGCCGATGGTCGGATCGAAGTTCGCGCGAAGGCCGAGATAGAGCGCGGCGATCGCGATCACGGCGAAGGCAAGCCCCATGGCGACCGCAAAGATACGGTCGACGTCGATCCCCATCAGTTGCGCGATTTCCAGATCATCCGACGTGGCACGGAACGCCTGTCCGATCGCGGTGCGGTAGAAGACGAAGTTGAGGAACATGATTACGGCGATCGCGGATAGAAGCGTCAATAGCGGCACGACGCCGACCGCGATCCCGCCGCCGAGCGGGATCGAGGCGGTTTCGATCGCGCCCGAGCGCAGGCGCACGCTGTCGGCCGAGAAGAGCTGCAACAATCCGTTCTGGATGATGATCGAAAGACCGAAGGTCACAAGCAGCGGCGGCAGGAGGTCACCTCCCAGCGTGCGATTGAGCAGCACATGCTGAAGCGCAAAGCCGATGGCAAACAGAACCGGCAACGCGATCAGCGCCGCCAGGAAGGGATCGAGGCCAAGCGCGCCGGCAATCAGCAGAATTGCATAGGCCGCAAGCACGATGAAGTCGCCGTGGGCGAGATTGACGAGCCGCATCACGCCGAAGATCAGCGACAGCCCGGCCGCGAACAGCGCATAGAGCCCGCCGAGCAGGACGCCCTGGATCAATGCGTCGAGCCAGCCCGTCATCTCCTAGTGTCCCGATTTCGAAGTTCGTATCATTTTGCGGCCCCCGGGTTTACGAACTTCGAAATCGAAAGGACACTAGCAATCCATAAATCTAGTGTGGCTTTGGTCAGAAGTCCGTACGATGAATGCGCGGCGATAACGATACGGACTTCTGAACCGCCACACTAGCCGCCATCTCATTGCCCGAAATAGGCGCGGTGAATGGAATCGCGCGTCAATTCCTGCGGCCGGCCGGCAAGCGAGAGCCGTCCCTCCTGGAAACAATAGACGCGATCGGCGACCTTCATGGCCTGGACGATATCCTGCTCGACGAGCACGATGCTGGTGCCTTCGGCCTTGACTTGCGGAAGCGCCGCATAGATGCCGGAGATGACAATGGGCGCAAGGCCAAGGCTGATCTCGTCGCACAGGAGAATGCGGGGATTGGACATCAGCGCCCGGCCGATCGCCGCCATCTGCTGTTGCCCGCCCGACAGCGTCGACGGCGCGGCGGACCGCCGCTCTTTGAGGACCGGAAACAGCGAATAGACGCGATCGAGCGTCCATGCGCCCCGCGCCCTGTTGCCATAGCCGCCGATCAAAAGATTTTCTTCCACCGTCAGCGATGGAAACAGCCGCCGTCCTTCCGGCACGAGCGCAATCCCGAGCCTGACGATATCGGCCGCCGCGCGCGCATCGATCGGCGCGCCGTCGAGCAGGATGCTGTCGGGAGCGGCGTGAATGAGGCCGGCGATCGCTTTCAGGAAAGTCGACTTACCGGCCCCGTTGGCGCCGATGATGGCGATGGTCTCGCCCGGCTCCAGCGCCGTGTCGATGCCGTAGAGCGCCTGGAAGTCGCCATAGAAGGCGGTGAGATTTCTGGTCTCGAGCAGCGGCATTCCCTACGCCTCGATACCGATATAGATCTGACGCACCTCGTTCAACTGCATCACGTCCTTCGGCACACCTTCGGCGACCTTGCGGCCGAAATTGAGAACGACGAGGCGATCGACCACCGCGACCAGCGCATGCACGACGTGTTCGATCCACAGAATCGCGACCCCGCTTTCGTGAATATCCCTGATGGTGCCGACGAGCTCAAGACATTCGCCCTCGGTGAGGCCGCCCGCGATCTCGTCGAGCAGCAATAGCCGCGGTTCAGTTGCAAGCGCGCGCGCCATCTCCAGCCGCTTGCGCTCGAGCAGCGTCAGCGAACCGGCCAGCGTGTTGGCGCGCTTGAGCAGGCCGAGCGAAGCGAGAATCTCGCCGCAGAATTGCGTCGCCTCGCGCTCGGACTTGCGGCGGGAGTGAACGGCGCCGACCAGAAGATTTTCGAACACGGTCAGCTTTTCGAACGGCTGCGGGATCTGGCGGGTGCGCCCCAGGCCGGCGCGGCAGCGGCCTTGCGGCGAAAGTCCGACAAGGTCGCGGCCATCGAACCGCATGCTGCCAGCGTTTGGCGACAGGCTGCCCGCGATCAGGTTAAACAGCGTGGTTTTCCCCGCGCCGTTCGGTCCGATGATGCCGACAGCCTCGCCCGCGGCGATGGCAAGATCGAGGTCTTCCGCGACGACGATCGAGCCGAAGCTTTTCCTTAAGCCCGCAACTTCCAGCAGCATGCGACGTCAACACGCGCGATCAGCTGATCGCTTCCATCTTGCCACCGACGGGAATCGCCGGTGCGGTCTTGTTGTCCGTGATGACGATATCGTATTTGCCGTCCTTGTAACGCCACTGGCCGCCGACCAGCGGCGTCTTGGTGACGTTCTTGGCGGCGAACGGCGGCAGGTTCGCCCCGCTCCACTGCACCTTGCCCACAACAGTATCGAGATTGGTGGATGCGATCGCCGCAGTGATCGCCTTGCCGTCGCGGTCCGGCGCGCGCTTGAGCACGTCGACGGCGACTTCGAACAGCGCGTGCACGAAACCGATGGGCTGCGTCCATTGCCTCCTGGTCGCGGCCGTATAGCCGTCAGCGAGATCCTTCGCGCTCACGCCGGTCAGCGACGACTTGAACGGATGGTTCGGCGTCCACCACACTTCCGACGACAGGTTATGGCCGTCCTTGCCCAGTGCCTCGACGGCGACGGGAAACAGGATCGCCTTGCCGACGGATGCGACCTTCGGCTTGAACCCCTGCTGCAACGCCTGCTTCCAAAAGGTGGTGAAGTCCGGCGGCAGCACCACGCCGGTGACGATCTCGCAATTGGCGGACTTGAACGCGCCGATCTGCGCCGAGAAATTGTCGGTGAGGTTCTGGTAGCGGCCGGGATCGGTGAGCTTGTAGCCACCCTTGTCGAGCACCGGCGGGAAGCCGACGACCTTGTCGCCCCAGGCATTGCCGTCGCCGTCGTTCGGAAACAGTGCGCCGACCGATTTGTTGGTCGGGACCTGGGCCCACATGTTGGTGAAGACCGCGATGACGTCCTCGAGCCCCCAGAAGAAGTGATAGGTGTAGTTGAAGCCTTTCCAGGCCGGCGGCCCGCCGGCAGGGTTGGCCTGGCGGCCGATGAACCACGGCTGCCACGGCGCCATGGTGGAGATGCACGGCATCTCCTCGATCTCGCACTGGGTCGAAACCGGATTGGTGGTCTCGGGCGTCGAGGCCACCAGCATCAGATCGATCTTGTCCTGCACGATCAGGTCTTTCGCGACTTCGGCCGCGCGGTTCGGATTGGACTGGCTGTCCTTGACCACCACTTCGACCGGCACCGTGGCGTTGCCGACCTTGATGCCGCCCTTGGTCGCTTCCTTGAAATTGGAGATGATGAAGTTGTCGGCCTCGGCGAAGGCGGCGAGCGGGCCGGTGAGCGGCGAGACATAGCCGAGCTTGACCGGGCGCACTTGCGCGATCGCGGGCGATTTTAGACCAACGGAAAGTGCAGCGCCCGACGCGGCCGAATATTTCAGGAGCGTGCGGCGGTCGATTCTCTGGCGATGAAGCGAACTGGTGTCGTGGCAGGTCATCTGCGCGTCCTCCCCTCTAGGATGCGCCGGATTCTCGTTGATCTGTCTAATTGACAGCCGGACCGGCGTTCGATATTCGAACATACGTTCGTATGCCGACCAGTGTCCGCCAAGGATTCCACGGAGTCAACAGGCCGCATTCATGACCGAAGCTTTGCCGCCCCATAAGGACGACCGCGACGACAAGGAGTTCATGACGACGCTCGCCAAGGGCCTCGCCGTGCTCGGCGCGTTCGGCAAGCAGCGGCCGAAGATGACCCTGTCGGAAGCGGCGCAAGTCGCGGAGCTGTCGCGGGCCACCGCACGGCGCGTGCTGCGCACCCTCAACCAGCTCGGCTATGTCGAGCAGGAGGGCCGGTCGTTTTCCCTCTCGCCGCGCATCCTCGATCTCGGCTTTGCCTATCTCTCGACCCAAAGCTGGATCGATCGCGCGCTGCCGTTGATGCGCGAACTCAGCGAGCGCCTTGGCGAATCCTGCTCGGCCGCCATTCTGCAAGGCAACGACATCGTCTACGTCGCGCGCGTGCCGGCCCGGCGGATCATGTCGGCGGCGCTCTCGGTCGGAAGCCGCCTGCCAGCGCTGCACACCGCGCTCGGGCGCGTGCTGTTCGGTTACCTTGATGAAGCGGAGATCTGGCGGCGGCTGAAGTCGCAGCGCATCGAGGCCTACACGCCGCAGACCATCACCGACCTGCAGGCGCTGTTCGACCGTATCCGCGACGACCGCGCGCAAGGATTTTCCATCGTCGACGAAGAACTCGAGCGCGGCCTGCGCGCGCTCGCCGTGCCGGTGCTCGATCGCAGTGGCCAGGCGGTGGGCGCCATCAATCTTTCCACGCATTCGACGCGCACGACGCGCAACGAGATGCGCGACCGCTTTCTGTTCGAGCTCAACCGCCTCTCCGGCCAGGTCTCCCTGCTCACCGTCTGACTTAAACGGCTGGACGTCGCCCTCCCCTTGCCAACCGGAAAGCGCGGCCGTATCGTCGCGCCCAAGTTCGAAATACGGACACAAGTTCGATAATCGAACATCGAGAGCGACAGCGAGGAGGGACGAAACGATGGCAGGCAAGGCGCAGGCGTCAGCGGCACAGGCAATTCCGCCGGAGCACACCGGCAACGTCAAAGTCAGCCGCCCGCAGACCGGCGCGGAATACCTGGAGTTGCTGCGCGACGATCGCACCGTCTACATCTACGGCGAGCGCGTGAAGGACGTCACCGCGCATCCGGCGTTCCGCAATACCTCGCGCATGGTCGCCCGCCTCTACGACGCGCTGCACGACGACAAGCGCAAGGACAAGATCCTGCTGCCGACCGACACCGGCAATGGCGGCATGACGCACGCCTTCTTCAAGGCGCCGAAGACCATGGACGAGATGATCCAGGGCCGCAGCGCGATCGCCGAATGGGCGAAACTCACCTATGGCTGGATGGGACGCGCGCCGGACTACAAGGCCGCTTTCCTCGCAACGCTCGGTGCGAATTCTGATTTCTATGATCCGTACCAGGAGAACGCAAAGCGCTGGTACAAGTTCAGCCAGGAGCGCGTGCCCTTCATCAATCACGCGATCATTCATCCGCCGGTCGATCGCGACCGGCCGCCGAACGAAGTCGCCGACGTCTGCTGCCATATCGAAAAGGAAACCGATGCCGGCATCATCGTGTCCGGCGCCAAGGTGGTCGCGACCGGTTCGGTGCTGACCAACTACACCTTCGTCGCCCACCACGGCCTCATTCCCCTGCAGGACAAGAAATTCGCAGTCGTGTTCATGGTGCCGACCAATGCGCCCGGCGTGAAATTCATCTGCCGCACATCGTACGAAATGAGCGCGAGCGTGATGGGAAGTCCGTTCGACTATCCGATCTCGAGCCGGCTCGACGAGAACGACGCCGTGTTCATCATGGACAAGGTGCTGGTGCCCTGGGAGAACGTATTCGTCTACGGCGATATCGAGAAGGCGAACAATTTCTTCCCGCGCACCGGCTTCCTGCCGCGTTTCGTCGTGCATGGCTGCACGCGCCTTGCGGTGAAACTCGATTTCATCAGCGGGCTTCTGTTGAAGGCGACCGAAGCGGCCGGCACCAAGGATTATCGCGGCGTGCAGGCCAATGTCGGCGAGGTCATCGCCTGGCGCAATCTGTTCTGGAGCCTGTCGGATGCGATGGTGCGCGATCCCAAGCCGTGGATCGGCGATTACAAGCTGCCGAACATGGATCCCGGCAACGCCTACCAGATCATCGCCACCATGGCCTACACCAAGGTGAAATATCTGATCGAGCAGACCGTCGCCTCCGGCCTGATCTATCTCAACAGCCATGCCAGCGATTTCAAGAACGGCGAGATTCGGCCCTATCTCGATCGGTACTTGCGCGGTTCCAACGGTTACAAGGCCGAGGAGCGCGTCAAGCTGCTCAAGCTGTTGTGGGACTGCATCGGCAGCGAATTCGGCGGACGGCACGAACTCTACGAGATCAATTATGGCGGCTCGACCGAAGAAATCCGCCGCTACTGTCTGTTCGGTGCGCAGGCTTCAGGCAATGCCGACCGCTTCAAGGGCTTTGCCGAGGACTGCATGGCAGAATACGACCTCGACGGCTGGCGGGTGCCCGATCTCACCGATCCCGGCGAGCTCAGCTACCACATGATGAAGAAGTGACGCGCGACAACGGGGCGGCGTCGGCTGCCCCGTCCTGTCGGTATTTAACGAGGCCGGTGGCTTTCGTTGCCTGCATCGCAGCCAAATCAGCCCGATCATTCGTCTGCGATTTTCGATATCCAAGCGGCAAGTTGCACTCAACGGCTCGGCAAAAAACTCCCTGCCGCAATCCGGCATCATGAGGTCAGCCGGACCCCTGACCCCGGAAATCGTTGCCTTCGGTCAACTTGTCGACTAGTCTACAAGAAAACCGGGGAGCAACGATGATCAGGGCAAGCGTGCTTTTCGCACTGTCGCTTTCTACGTTTTTGTCACCGGCTTTCCAGGCGCGCGCGCAGGACGTTCCAGCCCCTGGAAAGAACGCGCGCATCGATGCGATCAGGAAATTCGGCGCCCTGCGCGTCGCGGTGCTCGCCAACGCGCCCTGGCTTGTCGAAAACACCACAGGCAGCGGCGAGCATTGGTCGGGGCCCGCCTGGGACCTTTCGAAGGAATGGGCCAAACGGCTTGGCGTCCGGCTCGAGCCGGTTCTGGTCTCGCACGAGACGAAAGTGCCGGTGCTTGCGGCGAACCAGGTCGACATCTCGGTGACGCCGCTTGCAGAAAATGCCGAGCGCGACAAGGTCGTCGACTTCGTGCTCTATTCCAACACCTCTGTCTGCATGTTCGGCCGCGCCGACAATCCGAAATTCGCGGCCGCAAAGAGCGTCAACGATTTGAACTCGCCTGATTTCACCATCGCCTATTTCGTCGGCGCCGGCGAAGAGGGATGGGTGAAGCAGCGCTTTCCGAAGGCCAAGCTCGTCGGCGTCGTCAATTCCGGCGCGACCGCCCCGCTCGAGGATGTGATGGCGAGGCGCGCCGATGCGGCGCCGATCAACCGCATTCCCTACGTGCCGATGAGCCGCAAGGTCAAAGGCCTCGCGGTGCTTCCCAGTGCCAACAATTGCCAGGACAGTACCGAAAAAGCCCAGCCGGTAGGCGCTGCGATCGACAAGAACCAGCCGGAGTTTCTCGAGTGGCTTCGCGCCGTCGAAAAATCGATCCATGCACAGCTGGTCGAATCCGAACAGCACGTCGTCGACAAGATGAACTAGCTGACGTCTCGACGCTTCTGACAGCGCTTACCTGCGTTTCCACTCCATTTGATCGCAACCAAGGCCGTGCGCGCCGATGGAATTTGACTGGTCACCAGTTCTGGAAAACGCCTCCTTCCTGCTCGGCGGGCTCGAGCTGACACTCGCTTTGTCCCTGTGCTCGGTCGTTATGAGCCTCATCGTGGGCACCGCCATCGGCCTGTTGCGCTGCTACGGTCCGCTGCCGCTGCAATGGGCCATCGCGTTCTATGTCGATTCCATGCGCGCCATTCCGGTGCTGGTCGTGCTGGTCTGGACCTACTTTGCGCTGCCGATCCTGACTGGCGCGGTGCTGCCGCCGTTCTGGGCCGCGCTGGTGGCGCTGACGGTTCACATCGCAGCCTATGTCGCCGAAATCGTTCGCGCCGGCGTCTCGTCGATCCGCAAAGGCCAGCTCTGGGCGGCTTCCGCGCTCGGCATGTCTCTATGGCAGGCCATCCGCACCGTGATCCTGCCGCAGGCCGTGGTGCGTATGCTGCCGGCCTTCGGCTCGGTGATCTCGATCGCCATCAAGGATACGGCGATCGCCTCCGTCATCGCCGTGCCCGAATACATGAACCGCTCGCAGACGGTTGCCGGCCAGACCTTTCACCCGATCGAAATCTTCACCGTCGCGGTCGTGATCTATTTCCTGATCCTGTTTCCGGTCACGCGCGTCGTCGACCTCGTCTACGGACGATTGGCGCACTTGGGTCGATCATGACGTTCGACTGGCTCGTCATCTGGCGCAATCTCGACGTCTTCGTCGACGGCGTCGAACTCACGATCTTTCTCGCGGTCGCGACGATGGCGATTGCGGTGCCCGGCGGCATCCTGCTCGCCGTGATGCGCATGTCCGGCATCCGCGCCCTGGCGGCGATCGCGACGGCCTTCACCGAACTGTTTCGCAACATTCCGCTGATCCTCGTGATCTACATGGCCTACTATGTCCTGCCGGTCATGAGCGGCTTGAGCGCGTCGCCGCTGGCGACGGGATTTATCGCGCTGAGCCTCAATGTTTCCGCATATAATGGCGAAACCTTCCGCGCCGGCATTGCCTCGATCCGAAAGGGGCAATCTGAAGCAGCCTATGCGCTCGGCATGAGTCCGTGGCAGGCTTTTCGGATCGTGGTGTTGCCGCAGGCCGTCAAGCGCGTGCTCCCCGTGCTGGCGTCGACCTGGATTTCGCTGTTCAAGGATACGTCGCTCGTCTCCGTCATCTCGGTCGGGGAATTGTCCTATGCGGCGACGCGCGTGAGAGCGCAAACCTTCCGCGTGCTGGAAGTTCTGACCGCGATGGCCGCGATCTACTGGGTGCTTGGCTATCCGCAAGCCAAGCTGGTCGACTGGATCAACTACCGCTGGGGACGCGCCGAATGACGACCTCTTCCGAAGCCACGCCTGCTTCGCGCAAGGCCGCCGGCACGACGCCCGTCGTGGCCTACCGCGATGTCATCAAGCGTTTCGGCAACCTGACGGTGCTGACCGGCGTTTCCATGGAAGTTCGCAAGGGTGAGGTCGTTTGCCTGATCGGGCCGTCCGGATCGGGCAAGTCGACGCTGCTTCGCTGCACCAACGGTCTCGAACGCATCGACGGCGGTGAGATCCTGCTCGACGGTCAGGGCCTGCCGAGCGACGGCAAGGGATTGAGACTGATGCGCCGTCGCATGGGCATGGTTTTCCAGAATTTCGAACTTTTCCCGCACAAAACGGCGCTGGACAATGTCGCGGTCGGCCCGATCACGGTGCTCGGCCTTTCCCGCAGCGATGCCGACAAGCGCGCGATGGCGCTATTGGCAAAAGTCGGATTGTCCGAGAAGGCAGGCAACTATCCTTCGCAGCTCTCGGGCGGCCAGCAACAACGCGTCGCCATCGCAAGGGCGCTCGCGATGGAGCCAGAGATCATGCTGTTCGACGAGCCGACCTCGGCGCTCGATCCGGAAACCGTCGGCGAGGTGCTGGCGGTGATGAAGCGGCTCGCCGAAGAAGGCATGACGATGCTGGTCGTCACGCATGAGATGACGTTTGCGCGGCGCGTCGGCGACTGGGTCGTCGTCATGGACAAGGGCGCCATCATCGAACAGGGCCCGCCGAAGCAGATCTACGACGCGCCGCAGGTTGCTCGCACAAAGGAATTCCTGTCGCATCTTGGGTGGTCGGGTTGAGGTGCCCGAGGTCGGATCGCATCGCGGCGTCTGCTCTGTTCAAGAGCGGACGTTCGTCAAGTCAAATGGTAAGTCAGCTTTGTGCCAATGGACTCTGATGTCCCCCGTCAAGCGCCGAACGCGCGATTGATCGCCCTCTTACTGCCATTCTGGCTTGAGGGGTCTGGGTGATAGATCGTGCAGGGGTGAGGGCGGGACCTGAAGACGTCGGTGATCAAACTCTGATTCGCGGGTTGGGTACCGCATTTCCGTTTGTTCGTCCGGGGCTGTCCTTGTCTAAACGCGGGCATCGATCTTGCGATCGGCCACATAGTCCAAGCGGGAGTTCCCCTGCCGTGGCCCCGCCCTCGCTGCTGCACGATTGATGTTCGATGATGCTCCGCTGTTATTAGGCTGTTGCTACGTGTGAGGGCGGAGGGGTTGTGGGCCGGTCGAGCCATTCATAGCTCGATCGGTCCATGACCCCGGTCTACTGGTTCGCCATTGCATGAGATCCTACGACCTCACGGTTGATCGCCCAGATGAAGGCTGACAACTCGCGGGCGATCGCAGTCACCACGATCGTCGGCCGCTTGCCCTTCCGCGTCAGTGTCCGGAAGCGGCCACAAAGCCGCATCTGCGCCTTCCAGGCAATCTCGCGGGCCGTCCGTGGCGCGGCCCCGATCCTGATCTGCATATCCTTGCTGACGCGTGGCGGGAATCGGTAGCTCCACGCAGCCTCGATGAGCAGCCGTCGTGCACGCGTGTTCCCGGCCTTGGTGATGCCACCGCGTTTGACACTCTCCCCGGTCGATCTCTCTGACGGAGTAAGGCCAAGATAGGCCATCAGCTGCCGGGGGTTCTCGAAGCGCGACAGATCGCCAAGCTCGGCCAGGAACGCGATCGCCCCGACCATATCGATGCCACGCATCGCCTGCACCGCCTCGATGACTGGTGCCAGAGTCCAGTCCGCCACGGCCTCGCGCATGGCCTGTTCCAATCGCTCGATCCGTTCCCGGACCTGTCGTACGGCCAACAGCATTTCCTCGAAGGCGATGCGCTGCTCGCGATGCTCAAGCTTGAGGCCGGTGAGCCAGTTGATGTGCGCCCGCCCCCAGGTTTTCTTGCCCGGATAGTGACGGCCGAGACGCAGCAGAAGCGAGGAGACGTTCTGGCGCTTGATTCTGTAGTCCTTGACCGCGGCATCGCGAGCCCGCACGAGATCCCGCATCGCCTCGTGACGCTCATCAGGCACCCAGACCGCCGTCAGCTCACCGGCCCTGAGCAGTTTCACGAGATTGACGGCGTCGCGCCGATTGGTTTTTACCCGATCACCTGGCTTGGATGGGATCAGCGATGGTGCCACCACAATGCAGTCATGGCCGATGCTCTTGATCAAGCGGTAGAGACCGTAACCTGTCGGGCCGGCCTCGTAGCAGAACGTCAATCGAGCATGTTTGCTCGCGAGTTTTGCCACGAGCTTACGTGTCTCGGCTTCAGTATTGCCGATCTCGCCGAGATAGCGAATCTCACCGTTTCGACCGGCATCGGCAATTGCCACCGCATTGCGCAATTTCGCAGTGTCCAACGCCACAAACGCTTCGCTATGATGCTCCATGACTCGCCCCCTTGTGTGAGGCTCTACCCGGCCTGTCCGGGCAACCCTCGGGATCACATCGAGGGCGAGTTGCCTTCACATGGAAAGGGACATACGGTCTAAACCGCTCGCGCGGTAATGCGCTGCGGCAGGCGGCTGGGCGACGTATCGAGATGGGCGCGTCCTGTCTGAGATGAGGGGTTCTCCAACCTCACTTCAAACAGGAGCATCCCTCATGACCGACGAGGCAGTAAACCCGCTACGGCAGCGCATGATCGAAGACATGACGATCCGCAAATTCGCGCCCAAGACCCAACATGACTACGTGCAAAGAGTCAAGCACTTCGCCGCGTTTCCTCGGCCGCTCGCCCGATACCGCGACCTTCGAAGACGTGCGCCGCTATCAGCTGCATCTGGCAGCAAGCGGCGCGGTGTGCCGACCCTCAACCAAAGCTATCTCGACGCTGCGGTTCTTTTTCAGGTCACGCTGGGCGCGCCGAGATCGTGACCATACCCATGTCATTCACGTGGCCGCGCAAGCTGCCGGTCGTCCTCAGCCCGGAAGAAGTGGCGCGGCTTCTCGATGCTGCACCGGGGCTGAAGTACAAGGTGGCATTGAGTGTGGCCTATGGCGCTGGCCTGCGCGCCACCGAAGTGGTCTGCGCTCAAGGTCTCCGATATCGACAGCAAGCGCATGATCATCCGCGTCGAGCAGGGCAAAGGCGGCAAGGACCGTAACGTGATGCTCTCACCACACCTGCTCGCTCTGCTGCGGGCCTGGTGGAAGGCGGCGCGGCCGCAGGGCTGGCTGTTTCCGGGCCGCGATCCGGCCCAGCCGATGACCACGCGCCAGCTCAATCGTGCCTGTCATGCAGCAGCACAGATGGCGGAGATCAACAAGCGCGTGTCGTTGCACACCTTGCGCCACAGCTTCGCCACCCACCTCCTGGAGCAAAATATCGACGTCCGCGTCATCCAGGTGCTGCTCGGTCACGCCAAACTCGACACCACCGCGCTCTATACCCGCGTCGCCACCAAGACAATCAGCGAGGTCATGAGCCCGTTGGAACACATCACGCTCAAGCTCAAGGAGATCCGGCCACCCGGCTGACGCCAAGGCGCTTGTGTCGCGCCCGGCTTTGGAGGTTGCGGATATCTTCCGCAGCCATGGCGTAGCATGGCGCAAAGCCCATGCCGGCCATGTCAGCCTCGACCAACTGAAGGTGATGTCGGCGATCGAGCGCTGTCGCACGGCGGAACTCGGCGGCCATGTCGCGCGCTGTGCGGAGTGCGCCTACACCACCATCGCCTACAACTCCTGCCGCAACCGGCATTGCCCGAAGTGCCAAGGCGCCGCCGCCAAGGACTGGCTTGCCGACCGCGCAGCCAACCTGTTGCCGGTGCCCTACTATCACGTCGTGTTCACGCTCCCTGCGGCCGTCGCCGACATCGCCTATCAGAACAAGGCCGTGATCTATGATCTTTTGTTCAAGGTCTCGGCCGAGACCATGCTGACGATCGCCGCCGATCCGAAGCACCTCGGCGCCAGGATCGGCATCACCTCCGTGCTCCACACCTGGGGATCAGCGCTCACCCATCACCCGCACGTGCATATGATTGTCCCGGGCGGCGGCATCTCGCCCGACGGCCAGCACTGGGTTTCCTGCCGGCCGGGATTCTTCCTGCCGGTGCGCGTGCTCTCCCGCCTGTTCAGGCGCCTGTTCCTTCAGAAGCTCATTGCCTCGCACCAAGCCGGACGCCTGAGCTTCTTCGGCGATCACGCTCATCTCGCCGAGGCGCAATCCTTCGCGGCTTATCTCGCACCGCTACGCAAGGCCGAATGGGTCCTCTATGCAAAGCGGCCATTCGGCGGACCCGAGGCGGTGCTGGCGTATCTGTCGCGCTATACCCACCGCGTGGCCATCGCCAACAGCCGCCTGATCGCTTTCGACGAGCGCGGCGTCACCTTCAAATGGAAGGATTACCGCGTCGAAGGCCGCGATCGATACCAACAGATGACGCTCGCCACCTTCGAGTTCATCCGCCGCTTCCTCATCCACGTGCTGCCAAAAGGCTTGCACCGCATCCGCCACTACGGCCTGTTTGCCAAAGGCACTTGCGCCGACAACATCGCTCGCGCCCGTGAGCTGCTCGCAGTTGCAAAATCTGAAGGCCAGCGCCGCGCCGCTGCCGCCGTCGATTCCAGAAAACCGACTTGTCCATGCTGCGGCGGTCGCATGATCATCATCGAGGTGTTCGAACGAGGTGCAACGCCGCGGCATCAGTCTACACCTCCAACGAACCGAATCAGGATCGACACCTCATGACCGCATCACAGTCCTGCAAATGTGCCCCCCACGCTCGCTGGCTTTCGATCGGCCACGGCGACGCGCGCCCACATGTCCCCCCATCGCCCCAAATCGTCAGACAATTTGTAGAGCTCGACGCCACCCGCCACGCATTCATCAGCTGCTTCACCGTCGCCCAACTCGTGGCATCGGCTCGATCCAAATCAGCCATCTCGCCCGCGGCACTCAAATCCCCATAGCGCCTGCGGAACGGCTGACGTTCCCTTAAGCGCGGTTTCCTCCCTTGGAGGCTTTCGGACGCCAGCCGCCGAATATGCCACGCCGTCTCTCAAGCGGCCAGCATCCGAAACCCTTCACATGAGCCGTCTTTTCGCTAAGACCGCTCAATGTCTGCTCCGACCAACGGCGGACATTTGCTAGCCTTCAACTGTAACTCAAGTCCACATCCCCAAGCTGGGCGGCGTCGGGCGTTGCGATCATGGTCGAGATTTGCGATAGATCAAAATGCTGCCTCGACAGATATCGCATAAATTTGCCACCGAGATCGCGAACAGGTTTCCTACGCCAGCAGTGCCAGAACGGGTCGCTCCCGTCAGTGCCAGGCAAAGTGGGCCGATCAACGGTGTGCATGCACCAGAACGGCGTCGATAACGGCGCCGTTTCTGTTTCCGGCGGGGTGGCTGCGCGCGCTACCGCAGCGGCAAGGGGAGGAGGAACGACGTCTGCGACCGGATCGGTTCCCCCGGGGATCATCTCGCAGCTCAAAGCGGCAGATCGCGCGCCCGTGAGATGCCGGTCATCAGGCCCCGCAGCTCGGCAAGGCCCTTGAGACGGCCGATCGCGGAATAGCCGGGAAAGCTTTGCTTGCCGACGTCATCCAACAGCTCGTGCCCATGATCGGGGCGGAACGGCAGCCGCCACGTCGCGTCGCCCTGCTCGCGCCGGCGTGCCTGCTCCCGCAAGAATGTTTCGACGACGGCAAACATGTCGGTATCGCCGGCGAGGTGCTCGGCCTCCTCGAACGAGCCGTCTGGCTCTTTCCGAACGTTGCGCAGATGGACGAAGTGCGTCCGGCCGGCAAAGCGCTTCGCCATTGCGGGCACGTCGTTCGTGACGCCCGCACCCAGCGATCCCGTGCAGAACGTCAGTCCGTTGGCGGGTGAATCGACCGCCGCGAGGAACCGTTCGATATCCTGCGCGGTCGAGACGATCCGCGGCAGGCCCATCAGCGGCCGCGGCGGGTCGTCGGGGTGGATGGCAAGCCGCATGCCGCATTCTTCCGCCGTCGGTACGACTTCGCGAAGAAAGCGCGCAAGATGATCATGCAGCACATCCGCGGTGATGCCGCGGTAGCGGTCGAGCATCCGTTGCAACCCCTCGATATCGTAGCGATCGAACGCGCCCGGCAGGCCGGTCATGATGGTCGAGATCAGGCGATCACGGTCGCTCTCCGACGAATGCTCAAACCACGCGCGCGCCCGCGCTAGCACGCTTTCCGAATAATCCGCTTCGGCGGCGTTTCGTTTGAGCATGAAGCATTCGAACGCGGCGAACTCGTGGATGTTGAAGCGCAACGCGCGGCCGCCGCCCGGAAGCGGCTGGTAAAGCTGCGTTCGGGTCCAGTCGACGACAGGCATGAAGTTGTAGCAGATGATCTTGACGCCGCAGGCGGCAAGGTTGCGCATCGACGCACGGTAGTTATCGAAAATGGTTGTGAGATCGCCCTCGCCGAGCTTCACCCGTTCGTGCACGGGCAGGCTCTCCACCACGTTCCAGCGCAGGCCAAGCGAAGGATCGGCCGCGATCAGCGCCTGATGCGCCTCGATATCGGCGACACGCCAGACTTCACCGTAGGGAATGTCGTGCAGCGCCGTGACGACGCCGCTCGCGCCCGCCTGGCGGATCGCGTGCAGTTGGACGACATCACCAGGGCCGAACCAGCGCCAGCTTTGTTCCACGGTCTCTTCCTTCCAATCGTCAGACGGCTTTGATCAGCGCTGATGTCGCTGCGTGGATGCCACGACCGGCGATGAAAACGTAGGCCATCAGGACGGCGCTGCGAAACGAGCCGTTATCGGAAAGTCCTTCGCCGAAGACCTGATCGAATCCAAGGATTGCCGCCACCTTGCCTTCGGCGGTGTTGCCCGCCGAAGCAAGCGCTGCTTGCAGCCGCTCCTTCAGGGGATCATTGATCTCGATTGCGCCTCCGCAATCGTCTCCGCCTTCGAGATAACGGATCCACGCCGCGACGACATGGGCGAGGCGTCCTATCGGCTGTCCGTGCTCCATTCGCTCGCGGATCGTCGGAAGCAGCCGCACCGGCAGTTTCTGCGAGCCGTCGGAAGCGACCTGCGTCGTTCTGTGCAGGATCGCCGCGTTGTCAAAACGCCGCATCACCGTGTCGGCATATTGAAAGGGATCGACGCCTGCCGGCGGGCGAACGACCGGGATGATCTCCTCGCGCCAGAGATCGCAGATGAATTTCCGGAACACCGCATCGGCCGCGGCCTCGCGGATCGTTCGATAACCGGAAAGGCAGCCGAGATAGGCCAGCGCCGAATGCGCACTGTTGAGCATTCGAAGCTTCAACCGCTCAAACGCAGCCACGTCATCGACGAATTGCGCGCCGGTCTTTTCCAGGGACGGGCGCGCGCCCCCGACAAAGCGGTCCTCGATCACCCATTGGCGAAACGGCTCATGGCTGACGGGCGCGAGGTCGGTCAAGCCCGTCGCCCCAAGCGCCGCGGCAAGATCGGCCTCGGTCGTGGCCGGCACGATGCGATCGACCATCGTGGACGGAAACGCGCCGTGACCGGCGATCCAATCCGCTAAACCTTCGTCCTGACGACGGACGAATTCGTCCAGAAGCCTTGCGACCAGCCGGCCGTTGTCCGGAAGATTGTCGCAGCAGAGAACGGTAAACGGCGGAATGTTATTCGCGCGGCGCGCGCCAAGCGCCGAAACCAGGAGGCCGAATACTGATCGCGGACGCGCGGGATCACGTAAGTCCGCCCGGATGACCGGGTGATCGAAATTGAGCCGGCCCGATCCGGCATCGAAGCAATAACCCTTTTCGGTGATCGTCAGGCTGACGATTCGGCACGCTTCATTCGCCATCGCGCTGGTAACAGCAGACGGATTTTCTGGAGCGACGAGAATCTGCTTCACGCAGGCGATGATGCGCGGCCGAACCTCCGATCCATCGCGTTGCAGGGCGGTGTAGAGCCCGTCCTGCGGCGCCAGCCGGTCGCGCTGGTGAGGGTGCCGCAGGCTGACGCCGACGATGCCCCAGCCGCCATCGCCGGCCTCGAGTGCATCCTCGATGTAGTCGGCGAGATGCGCCCGCGCAAAGTTACCCAATCCAAGATGGACGATCCCCGTGGAAAGGCGTTTGCGGTCGTACGATGGAAGCCGCACGCCGCGTTTGGCCTTGCCATGCGTGCGATCGTCGAGACGTGGCAGCGGGGTCATTTGCAGGCGGTCTCGATCATCATGACGTGTTCGGGGTACTAGTGGTCCGATTCTAACATTCGCATCCCTCCTCAGCGGCCACTTCTGCGAATGTTAGAATGCCGGGACCACTAGCAAATATATGTTTCCAGTGGAGTTTAGGATTTGACATTCGCTTTTCCGAACTCGCGGCCAGGTGGGTAGCGAATGTCAAATCCACTCCACTGGCCTGTTGCGATCCATTTGGTATTGCCAAGCATCGATGCTGCCGCTAGTTTTTATCGTATTCTGGTCGACTAGTCGACCAGAATTGAATTTCCGACTGGCGCCGACCGAGAGACCTCCGATATGCCGACTGTCCGAAAACGGGCGATCGAAAAGCAGGCAGACGAAAACGAGACCGGGTCCGATCGCTCGATCTATGCGACGCTGCGGCGGGACATCGCCACAATGCGGTTGCGGCCGGGGACGCGGCTGTCTGAGAACGAATTGGCGGCGCGGTTTGGCACCAGCCGGGCGCCGGTGCGGGAGGCGCTGATACGCCTCGTCGAAGACGGGCTGATCGAGGTGCGGCCGCAGCGCGGCAGCTTCGTCAGTCCGATTTCGCTTCAAGCGATGGAACAGGGCCGGCTGGTGCGCGAGGCGCTGGAAGTTGCGATTATCCGCCGCGCCTGCGAGAAGAGGCTGCCGGCCGATGCAATCGCCAGATGCGAAGCGGCGATTTCGCAGCAAATGGCCTCACGCCGCGATCCGGAACGGTTCACCCACTACGACGACATGTTTCACCGCGCCTTTGCCGAAGCCGCCTCGCTACACGGCGTGTGGGCGATCATCGAGCGCGAGAAGGTGCAGTTCGATCGCCTGCGCATCCTCAGCCTGCCGGCGGTGACGCCGGTGAGCCTGTTGATCTCGCAGCATCGCGACATTCTCGCAGCCGTCATCCGCGGCAATGCCGACAAGGCCGAGAAGGCCATTCGCGCGCACCTGTCGGAAGTGTTGCGTATCGCCGACGGCCTCGCCGCCCGCTATCCCGAGCTGATCACGAGCTAGATTCCACTTACCCACGGCGATCTTCCTCATAGTGCTCACGACCGCCCACGATGACGCGCTCGGCTCAGCAGTCAGTTCGGCAGGAAATTGAAGGATATGACCTCGTCCATGCGCCCAGCTGACGCCCTGCTGATGGTCCCGGACGCCGCCAACAGGTCAACCGACGCCTTCACCTCCGACCGGCTGGCGCGGAACGGCGGCTGACCTTTCGTCTCATTGGTATGATAGAGCGGGATCGTCAGCTTGAGCCCTTCAATCAAATCGTCGCGCACTCCTGCCTTGGGGCTGACCTTGAGCATCGCGTCCACGGCGGCCGCGGGATCCATTTCGGCATCAGTGACGGCGTGCGTTGCCGCCCGCATGAAGCGCGCGACCAGATCGGCGCGCTTCCCGGCGGTGTCCTTCGCGGCGACGATCGACGAGCTTGCGAGGTTCACGCCGTAATCGGCGAAGGGCAGCACCGTCACCGGCTTGTGCGTGGCAGCAGCGATCCGCAAGTTCTGGTCCATCGAATAGCCGAGCATGGCGTCGGCCTGGCCGTTGATGGCGGCATTCAGCTTCGCCTTGTTGTCACCGGCGATGATGGTGAGATCACTTTCCTTCATGCCGACCTTGCCCAGCACCAGCGGCAGAATCTGCGACAGCGAATCTCCGGGCGTGAGCGCGAGCGACCTGCCGCGCAAATCCTGCGGCGTGCGGATGTTTTTCTCTGACAGCGCAATGAAGGCCATCGGGCTCTTTTGCAGGAGCACGCCGACGACCATGACTGGCGCGCCCTTGTCGGCGGCCTTTAAGATGGAGGCAAAGTCGGCATAGCCGAACGTCGCTGTTCCCGTGGCAACGGCCTGGACCGTTGGAACCGAGCCGTGCCCCGCCTGGATAACGAGATCGATTCCTTCGTTTTCGAAGTAGCCGCGTTCCTTGCCGAGAAAGAACGGCGCGTGTTCGGCATAGAGGTACCAGTTGAGCAGCAGCGTCGCTTTGTCGGCCGCGCGCGATGGTCCGAACGGCGTTGCGAACACCAAAGCGGCAGCCAGGAACAAGTACCGCGTGAGTGACATTCTCTCTCTCACCTTCCTCTTGCGCCTGTTGCCGGCAGATGTGGCGATCATACTGACGCGATGGTTTGAACGTTGCAAGCCGCGTGGGTGTCGCACGAAAGCATCCTCCCCCACTGCCCGCACCATGTTAAGCGTACGCGCGCATTAACCAGTTGCGGCACGATCTGCGGCGTTGACCGGCTCGCCAAACCGCCGCACCATGGGTGCCTTCTTTTTCCGGGTGCCGCGTTGAACGACCTTTCGAACCGCCAGACCGAGATCCTGAACATCGCGCGCGCGCAGGGGCGGGTGACGGTGGAAGACCTTTCGCGGCGCTTCGAGGTTTCGGCGCAGACCATTCGCAAGGACCTGAACGATCTCTGCGACCACCACGCGCTGACGCGCATCCATGGCGGCGCCATCATCGCTTCCGGTGTCGAGAATCTCGCTTACGAAGCGCGCCGCTTTGTCGCAGCCGAAGAGAAGAAGGCGATTGGCGCCGCGGCCGCCGGCCTGATCCCGAACGGTTGCTCGCTCTTCATCAATATCGGCACCACCACGGAAGAAGTGGCGAGCGCGCTGACCTCGCATGAGGATCTCCTCGTCATCACCAACAACCTCAATGTCGCGATGCTGCTCTACCGCTATCCGCGCATCGAGGTCATCGTGGCCGGCGGCGCGGTGCGCCGCGCCGATGGCGCCGTGATCGGATCGACCGCGACCAGCCTGATCGGCCAGTTCAAGGTCGACTACGCCATCATCGGCGCGTCCGCGATCGATCAGGACGGCGCCCTCCTTGATTTCGACTATCGCGAAGTGCAGGCGGCGCAGGCGATCATTTCCAATGCGCGCAGCGTCATGCTGGTGGCGGACTCCACGAAATTCCGGCGCAGCGCGCCGGTTCGCATCGCCGATATCAGCCAGATCAATACCTTCGTGACCGATCTCGCTCTGCCGGCGCGGCTCGCCGAAATCTGCCAGGCCCGCGGCATCCAGGTCGTCGAGGCGATGCCCGGATCGACGGACGCCGAAGAGGCCGATCCCGAGCCCCGTTCGTCGGTCGGCTGATTTTTGCGAAAAAAACAGTCTGGACAACCGGCCCTTCCGCTGTTGCTTTCGGATTTGGTTGTGATTTAATCCAAAACGAAAGTTAAATCGCCAAATCCAAAAGGCGAGCCGGGGAAGCGCTTGGATCGGATTTTCGACCTCTTGATCGTTGGAGGCGGCGTCAATGGCTGCGGCATCGCGCGCGACGCCGTCGGCCGGGGGAACTCTGTTTTTCTATGTGAAATGAATGACTTGGCGAGCGGGACGTCGTCCTGGTCGACCAAGCTCGTGCATGGCGGCCTGCGTTATCTGGAATATTACGAGTTTCGTTTGGTCCGCGAGGCGCTGATCGAGCGCGAAATTCTTTGGGGAATCGCGCCCCATATCATCCGCCCCCTGCGCTTTGTCCTGCCCCATCATGACGGGCTTCGACCAGCCTGGCTGCTACGGCTGGGTCTGTTTCTTTATGACCACATCGGTGGACGGCATCAGTTGCCGCCGACGCGCTCGGTCGATCTTTCCCGCGACGAGGTCGGAAAGCCGCTGGTGCCGAACCGCTATTATAAAGGCTTCGAATATTCCGACTGCTTCGTCGACGATGCGCGGCTCGTCGTGCTCACCGCGCGCGATGCCGCCGACCGCGGCGCCGAGATTCATACGCGCACCCGCGCGGCCCAGATCCGCCAGGTCGACGGCATCTGGGAAGTGACGACCGAGAATGTTCTGAGCGGCGAACGCGCGACGGTTCGCGCCCGCGTGCTGGTCAATGCCGGCGGACCATGGGTCGAGCAGGTGCTGGCGGCGGGATCGGGCGTCAACGCGCGCGCCAAGGTGCGCCTCGTGCAGGGTTCGCACATCGTGGTGCGCAAACTCTATGACCACGACCGCGCCTACATGTTCCAGAACAGCGACGGCCGCATCGTCTTCGTCATTCCCTACCAGGAAGATTTCACGCTAATCGGCACCACCGACCGCGATTATCACGGCGATCCGTCCAAGGTGAAGGCGACCGCCGAAGAGATCCAGTATCTCTGCGACGCCGTCAGCGAATATCTGGCCAGGAAGGTGAAACCGGCGGATGTCGTGTGGGACTATGCCGGTGTTCGTCCGCTCTACGACGACGGCGCGAGCGAAGCGAAAGCCGCGACCCGCGAATACGTGTTCGAGCTCGATCTTCCAGGCGGCGCGCCGCTGCTCTCGATCTACGGCGGCAAGATCACGACGCATCGGCGTCTTGCCGAAGAGGCGCTGGAAAAACTTGGGCCCTACCTCAAGGGCACCAAGGCGCGCGAGGGCTGGACAGGCAAGGCGCCGCTGCCCGGCGGCGACATGGACGTCTCGGCGATCCCTGCGCTGACAGCCGAGCTGATGCGCGACTATCCGTTTCTCGCACCGACCCACGCCAATCGGCTCGCGCACGCCTATGGCACGCGCGCCATCAAACTATTGGGCACCGCCAAGTCGATGGGCGATCTCGGCCAGTCCTTCGGCGCCAGCTTGACGGAGGCCGAGGCAAGATACCTGATGGCGCAGGAATGGGCGCGCACCGCCGAAGACATTGTTTGGCGTCGGTCCAAGCTTGGATTGCGGCTGACGCCGCAGGAGATTGCCGCCATCGATGCCTGGATTTCCAATCAACGCGCCGCTCCCAGGAGCCAGCTTGCCGAGACGGGAGGACGGCCATGAGCGTTGAGCTCGTCAACGTCTCGCGCCTTGTCGACGGCGTCGTCACGATCCGCGACGTCAACCTGACGCTCGAGCGCGGCAGCTTGAGCGTTCTCTTGGGTCCGACGCTCTCCGGCAAGACCTCGATCATGCGACTGCTCGCCGGCCTCGACAAGCCGACGTCGGGCCGCGTCGTCGTCGACGGCAAGGATGTGACGGGCGCGGATGTCCGGCAACGCTCGGTCGCGATGGTCTATCAGCAGTTCATCAATTATCCCTCGCTGAGCGTCTATGAGAACATCGCCTCGCCCCTGCGCGTGCAGCGCAAGCCGCGCGGCGAGATCGACAAGCGCGTGCGGGAGGCGGCCAAACTTCTCAAGCTCGAGCCATATCTGGACCGCACGCCCCTGCAACTCTCCGGCGGCCAACAGCAGCGCACGGCGATCGCCCGCGCGCTGGTCAAGGGCGCCGACCTGGTTCTGCTCGACGAGCCGCTTGCCAATCTCGACTACAAGCTGCGCGAGGAGTTGCGCACGGAATTGCCGCGCATTTTCGAAGCGTCCGGCGCGATCTTTGTCTATGCGACGACCGAACCTTCGGAAGCCCTTCTGCTCGGCGGACGCACCATCTGCATGTGGGAGGGCGAGGTATTGCAGGCCGGCGAGACGCCGATGGTCTATCGCCGCCCGGAGACCCTGCGCGTCGCGCAGGTATTTTCCGATCCACCGCTCAATCTCGTGCGAATCGAAAAGAAGAACGGGCAGGTCGCATATGCCGGCGGCATCACGGCGCCCGCGGCCGGACTTTACGCGAAGCTTGGCGACGGCGCCTATCGGGTCGGCTTCCGCGCGCATCAGCTCGAGATCGCCAACGGCATCCCCGGCCGCCACGCCTTTCGCGCCACCGTGACGGTGACGGAAATCACCGGCTCGGAAAGTTTCGTGCATCTCAACCGCGACGCCTCCAACTGGGTCGCCGTGCTGCCGGGCGTGCATGAATATGAGCCGGGCGATGTGCTTGACGCCGTGCTCGACCCCGACAACGTCTTTGTGTTCGACACGGCCGGCCGCCTGGTCGCCTCGCCTGCTCCCGTAGCGTTTTCAAGCGAAGTGCCGAGCGGTTCGCATAAAGAAGACGCGTCAACGGAAAAGAGATGAGGAGGATGCAGCATGGCTCGCATTGACCTCGTCGACCTCGCGCACTCCTACGCGGGCAACGATGCGCCCGTGGATTCCTTTGCGCTGAAGCCGGTCACGATGACCTGGCGGCGCGGCGGCGCCTATGCGCTGCTCGGGCCGTCCGGATGCGGCAAGACCACGCTCTTGAACCTGATCTCCGGCATTGTCACGCCCTCGCGCGGAAAAATCCAGTTCGACGGCGTCGACATCACCGCGCAATCGACGCAAAAACGCAACATCGCTCAGGTGTTCCAGTTTCCGGTGATTTACGACACAATGACGGTCGGGCAGAACCTCGCCTTCCCGCTGAAGAACCGCCGCATTCCCAAAAGCGAGATCGACGCCCGCGTCGCCGAGATTGCCGCCCTGCTCGATCTCACGCCGTATCTCTGGCGTAAGGCGCAGCGCCTCACCGCCGACGCCAAGCAGAAGATTTCGCTCGGCCGCGGCCTCGTGCGCTCCGACGTCGCCGCCATCCTGTTCGACGAGCCGCTGACGGTGATCGATCCAGAGCTGAAATGGCAATTGCGGTCGAAGCTGAAAGCGCTGCACCGAGAACTCGATCTGACGATGATCTACGTGACCCACGACCAGACCGAGGCGCTGACCTTTGCCGACACCGTGGTCGTGATGCATGACGGTCGCGTGGTGCAGAGCGGAACGCCGGCCGAACTATTCGATCGCCCGGCACACACTTTCGTCGGCTATTTCATCGGCTCGCCGGGCATGAACATCATGCCGGCCGAAGTCAAAGGGCGGCAGGCCCGCATCGACGGCCATACCCTTGCGCTGAACCGCAGCTACGACCACTTGCCGGCGGGCGCGAAAATCGAAGTCGGCGTGCGGCCGGAATTTGTCGAGATCGCGCCCCCTGCTCCCGGTTTGCTCGCCGCCAGCATCGAGCGGATCGACGATTTGGGCCGCGTTCGCTTCGCCCATGTCCGGGTGGGCGGCACCAGGTTTTCCGCCAAGGTGCCGCCCGGATTTTCGGTGCCCGGCAACGAGGCGGGCCTCGTGTTCGACCCATCGCGCGTGCACGTCTACGCCGACAGTCTTCTGATCGAGGGCCGCGCCTGATGGACAAGACCGTCAACCAGAAGGCATGGTTTTTGGTAGCGCCGGTGTTCTTGGTGGTCGCCTTCTCCGCGATCCTGCCATTGATGACGGTCGTGAACTATTCGATGCAGGATACCTTCGGCAACAACCAGTTCTTCTGGAACGGTGTCGGCTGGTTCAAGGAGCTGCTTGATCCCTCGAGCGATCTCGGCTCGCGCTTCTTTGCCTCGCTCTGGCGCAACCTGTTCTTTTCCGCCGCGATCCTCGCGATCGAAGTGCCGCTCGGCATTGTCGTTGCGCTGTCGATGCCGCGTCAGGGATGGAGCGTCGCCGCATGTCTCGTGATCATGGCGCTGCCGCTGCTGATCCCGTGGAACGTGGTCGGAACGATCTGGCAGATCTTTGGCCGGCCGGACATTGGCCTGTTCGGCTATGCGCTGAACCATATCGGGATCAACTACAATTACGTTTCCAACGAATTCGACGCGTGGGCGACCGTCATCGTCATGGACGTCTGGCACTGGACGAGCCTGGTGGCGCTGTTGTGCTACGCTGGCCTGAAGTCGATTCCGGACGCCTATTACCAGGCCGCCCAGATCGACGGCGCCTCGCGCTGGGCGGTCTTCACCGCGATCCAGCTGCCGAAGATGAAACGCGTGCTCCTGATCGCCGTGCTGCTTCGCTTCATGGACAGCTTCATGATCTACACCGAGCCGTTCGTCGTCACCGGCGGCGGACCGGGCAACTCGACCACGTTCATTTCGATCGAACTCGTCAAGATCGCGCTCGGCCAATTCGATCTCGGAAAGGCCGCCGCACTCTCGCTGGTCTACAACCTGATCATCATCATCGTGTGCTGGGTGTTCTACACCGTGATGACCAATGCCGGCGTCGAGCGCCGGGTCGCCAAGGGAGCCGAATGATGCATTCGATTCCCGGCCGCCGCCTGATCCTGTCACTGTTCCTGGTGTTTCTGCTGCTGCCGATCTACTGGCTCGTCAACATGAGCCTGAAGACCAATGTCGAGATCGTCTCGTCCATGACCCTGTGGCCGCACCAGCCGACGCTCGCCCACTACAGCCGGATTTTCACCGACGAGAGCTGGTATTCCGGCTATATCAACTCGCTGGAATACGTCGTCATCAACACGATCATCTCGATCACGGTCGCTCTGCCCGCGGCCTATGCATTCTCCCGCTATCGCTTCCTCGGCGACAAGCATCTGTTCTTCTGGCTGCTGTCGAACCGCATGGCGCCGGCCGCGGTCTACGCGCTGCCGTTCTTCAATCTCTACTCGGCGATCGGCCTGTTCGATACGCCGTGGGCGGTCGCGCTCGCACATTGCATCTTCAACGTTCCGCTGGCGGTGTGGATCCTCGAAGGCTTCGTCTCGGGCGTGCCGCGCGAGATCGACGAGACCGCGTTCCTCGACGGCTATTCCTTCCCGCGCTTCTTCGTGAAGATCCTGATGCCGCTGATCGCAAGCGGCATCGGGGTCGCCGCCTTCTTCTGCTTCATGTTCTCCTGGGTCGAACTCTTGCTGGCGCGGACGCTGACCTCGGTGGACGCCAAGCCGATTTCCGCCGTGATGACGCGGACCGTCTCGGCCGCAGGCATGGACTGGGGCCTGCTCGCGGCCGCGGGCGTGCTGACCATCATTCCCGGCGCGCTGGTGATCTGGTTCGTCCGCAACTATATCGCGCGCGGCTTCGCGCTCGGCAGGGTGTAGGAGGACCGCGATGGAAAGCCTCGCATGGATGGCCTGGACGGTGCCGACGGGGATCTTCTTCGTGCTGTTGGCTGCGACGCTCTGCGCCATGACCTGGCTTGCCATTGCCTACCCCGAAACCGAGCGCGTCGGCATTCTTCTCATTCCAACCACGCGCGGCGATCGCTTGTTTGTTTCGCTTGTTTTGGCCGCAGTCATTCATCTGTTGTGGATCGGCCTTGTCGGCACCGACACGGTGGCGACGCTGCCGGTCGGAGAGGGAATCGAATTGTCGAGCCTTTGGTTCGCTACCGTGATTTCGCTTGTGTCGGCGGTTGCCATTTTTCGCACCGTCTGACTCACGCGAAGAAGAGCAGATCCAGGGGACAACCTGGGCCTGAATTTTGTCAGTCGCTGCAACGGAGGAAGCATCATGCGACACTTGGAGAAGAGGAAGAGCCCTGCAAGGACACGTATCCTGATGATGACATCAGCGGTGGCGCTGATGGCGGCGTCATCCGCGCTGACTTCGCCCGCATTCGCGGACGAAGCTGCCGCCAAGAAATGGATCGACGGCGAATTTCAGCCGTCGACCCTGTCGAAGGAAGACCAGATGAAGGAGATGCAGTGGTTCATCAAGGCTGCTGAACCCTTCAAGGGGATGGAGATCAATGCGGTCTCGGAAACGCTGACCGTGCACGAATATGAATCGAAGACGCTCGCGAAAGCGTTCGAGGAAATCACCGGCATCAAGGTCAAGCACGACATCATCCAGGAAGGTGACGTGGTCGAGAAGATCCAGACCCAGATGCAGTCAGGCAAGAACGTCTATGACGGCTGGATCAACGACTCCGACTTCATCGGCACGCACTTCCGCTACGGCCAGGCCGTCGACCTGACGGAATGGATGGCCGGCGAGGGCAAGGACGTGACCAATCCCGGTCTCGACGTCAACGACTTCATCGGCAAATCCTTCACGACAGCGCCGAACGGCCACCTCTACCAGTTGCCGGACCAGCAATTCGCGAACCTCTACTGGTTCCGCTACGACTGGTTCTCCAATCCGGAATACAAGGCCAAGTTCAAGGCCAAGTATGGCTACGACCTCGGCGTTCCCGTGAACTGGTCGGCCTATGAAGACATCGCGGAGTTCTTCACCAACGACATCAAGGAAATCAACGGCGTCCGGGTCTATGGCCATATGGACTACGGCAAGAAGGATCCGTCGCTCGGATGGCGCTTCACCGATGCGTGGCTCTCGATGGCCGGCAACGGCGACAAAGGCATTCCGAACGGACTTCCCGTCGACGAATGGGGCATCCGCATGGAAGGCTGCCGCCCGGTCGGCTCCTCGGTCGAACGCGGCGGCGATGTCAACGGTCCGGCGGCGGTCTATTCGATCGTCAAATATCTCGACTGGATGAAGAAGTATGCCCCGCCGCAGGCGCAGGGCATGACCTTCTCCGAGTCGGGACCGGTGCCCTCGCAGGGCAACATTGCCCAGCAGATCTTCTGGTACACGGCGTTTACCGCCGACATGGTAAAGCCGGGCCTCGCCGTGATGAACGCCGACGGCACGCCGAAGTGGCGCATGGCGCCTTCGCCGCACGGCGCGTACTGGAAGGATGGCATGAAGCTCGGCTACCAGGACGTCGGCTCGGCGACGCTTCTGAAGTCGACGCCGGTCGACCGCCGCAAGGCGGCCTGGCTCTATCAACAGTTCATCGTCTCCAAGACGGTCAGCTTGAAGAAGAGCCATGTCGGCCTCACCTTCATCCGCGAATCCGACATCTGGGATAAATCGTTCACCGAACGTGCGCCGAAACTCGGCGGCCTGATCGAGTTCTACCGCTCGCCCGCGCGCGTGCAGTGGACCCCGACCGGCAACAACGTGCCGGATTATCCGAAGCTCGCGCAACTGTGGTGGCAGAACATCGGCGATGCGTCGTCGGGAGCGAAGACGCCGCAGCAGGCGATGGATTTGCTCGCGGCAGCGCAGGACTCGGTGATGGAGCGGCTTGAAAAGTCCGGCGTGCAGGGCGCCTGCGGACCCAAGATGAACAAGAAGGAGAGCGCCGAATACTGGTTCGCGAAGTCCGAGAAGGACGGCAACATCGCGCCCCAGCGCAAGCTCGCGAACGAGAAACCGAAGGGCGAGACCGTCGACTACGACACGCTGATCAAGTCGTGGCCGGCCTCCCCGCCGAAGCGCGCGTCGCTGAACTGAGGCTGGAAGCGTATCCCGGACCGCGATGCGGCGTGCTTGTGCCGCGTCGCAGAGCCGGGACCTGAATGCGGAGAGCAGGCCCCGGATCAGCGGCGCACCACGCCACAAAGGGCGGCGCGCTGCGCAGCGTCCGGGGAACGCCAAAAACCAAGGGCCGGGAGCGATCCCGGCCCCTTTCCTTTTGGAGGTTGACTTGAGATGGCACTGCGGGTTCGGATCCATTCCTCGAGACGGCGCTTTTGCGCCTCCTCGGGATGAGGCCGTTGTTATTTGCGGCTCGGTTGACCCTCATGGTGAGGAGCTGCGTCACTTGACGCGGCGTCGCTGGACGATGCTTCGCATCGCCAGGCGAACCATGAGGCCGCTGTATCGATGTGGGAGCACCCCATGCGCATGATCTTTCGCTGTGATCCGCTACTCGCCGATCATCTGCCACGACCTGTTCCGGCGCGCAGCGCCTTGCCCGACTGGTTGCGGCAGATGCCGGCGAAAGCGCATTCGGACATTCATGGCCGCGACATTCGTACCGTGAAGCAGTGTCCGCCCTTTGTCGACGCCATGGCCTATGGCGTGATGATCCCTCTTCCCTGTGACGTGCGGGTCGCGCGCGGCTCGTTTTCGTGGGACTGGGATATTCCGCAGCCTGCGACATCGGGCCATCCGCGCGCGCCGTTGAGCTTTCATGTCGCCTCGCAGTTTGCAGGCGCACCCTTCGCGCGCGATGGCCAGGCGGCGATCAAGTTCAACAGTTTCTGGACCATCGAAGTCGAGCACGGCTGGTCGTTGTTTGCGACCCATCCCGTCAACCGCGACGATCTGCCATTTCGCCTGGTCACGGGATTGGTGGATGCCGATCTCTTCCATGACGGCGGCATCAATTTTCCGGCGATCTGGACCGAGCCGGATTTTTCCGGCGTGCTGCCGAAGGGAACGCCAGTCGCGCAGGTCTTTGCCGTGCCGCGCACGGCACTGAAGCTGCAATTCGAAAGCTTCGATGAGGCGCGCCAGCGCGCCTACGAGAAGACCGTCGCGCAAGTTCTCGAAAGCCCCAACGTCTACCGAAAACATTTTCGCGCGCGGCGCGGACGAGCCTAACTGGTTTCGAGCGCCCGGCGAAGCGAAGCTTCATCGAGCCACAGCCCGCCATGGGAAGCCGAGGTCAACGCCATTGCGATCTTGCCAAAGCTTTCGGGCCGCAGGCGATAGGCTTGCGCATAGGCGTGCATCGCCTCATCGAGTTGGCCTGTTTCCTGAAGCACGACGCCGAGATTGAACGTGGCTTCCGCATGATCGCCCTTCAGCGCGATCGCCCGGCGATAGGCTGCCAACGCGCCGGCATAGTCGCGCAGATCCTGCCTGATGAGGCCGAGGTCGAACCAGACCGACGCCGGCGCGTCCTGCTGCGTGGCGCGCTCCAGAAATTTTTCCGCCAGCGCAAACTCGCCGTCTTCCCATGCGAGCCGTCCCAACCGCGCTGCCGCCTCGGCATGATCCGGGACAACGTCCAGGATCGCACCCCACGCCTGCCGGGCTTGCGGCCGCAAACCGGCCTGATCGAGCGTCCGCGCTTTCTCGATGAACGCTTCGCGTTGCGGAGCAGCCGCGATCGCCTGATCCAGATGCGACAGCGCGCGATCGAACTCGCCGGCCATCCTGGCAAGGCGCGCCGCGAGAAGACGCGCGGCCACATTGTCGGGGCGTTTTGCCAAGCTTGCCTCGACGTGGCCCCGCGCCGCGTCAAGCTCGCCCGAAGCAAACAACACGGCAGCGAGCAGATGGCTCATCATCGGCTCGCCCGGCGCGCCAATGAGCCCCTGTTCGCAGAGGCCTCGCGCTTCATCCCGTCGTCCAGCATTGAAGGCGGCGGCCGCGCGGCGAACGATGTCTTCTGGAGCGTGCGCGCTCAATAGCAGGCCGTCATCAAGCCGAGATGCGGGTAGAGGCGGTCGATCTGCGACACCTCGTGTTTCATCTGCTCGACGATCCAGTCCTTGATCTCGGCGGCGACGGGACGCATCGAGCGATTGCGCGGCGGCAGAAATTCGCAGACGCGCCGCGTGGTGGTGAGCGTATCGGCCGCAGGAACGAGCGCCCCCGTCAACAGCCAGTGCGATGCCACCGTGAGCCAGCCGAGCGCGATCCCCTGTCCGAGCAGTGCCGCCTGCACGACGATGGCATAATCGGTGAAGCTGAGCATCTTGGTGGGGCCGGATCGCCTGGTGAGAAAGCGCGGATAGTCCAGCGCCCAATCGCCGGGCGTGTCGGCGAGCTTGATGATGGTGTTTCCTTCCGGCGAATCGCCTTCGTCGGCATTGCGGTAGGCCGGACTGCAAATCGGCAACATGACCTCTTTCATGACCAGCGTCCCGCCGCCCCCCGGCTCGTCGCGGTCGCGGAAGCGCATGCCGAGATCCACATTCTCGACCGCACCGCGCAGCGCCCCCGAAATCAGCTGAAACCGGAGATCGACCGTCGGAAATTGCCGCTGCAGCTTGTCGATGCGCGGCATCAGCCAGTGCGTGGTGAAGGCCGACGAGACCGAGAGCGTGATTGTCTCGGTGCCCTTGCGACGCCGCTCGATCTCGATCAGCCCGCTCTCGATGCTGCGGAATCCGTCGACGACGCGCCGATAGAGCAGTTCGCCCTCCTCCGTCAGCACGGCGCGCCCTTGCGCGCGGTCGAACAGCCGCACGCCGAGGTGCTCCTCGAATTGTCCGAGCATCCGGCTGACCGCGGGCTGGGTGACGTTCAGTTCGGCGGCGGCAGCCGTGAAGCTGCCATTGCGCGCGGCCGCGTCGAAGACGAACAGCGCATTGCTGGACGGCAGCATCCGGCGAAGGTCTGGCATAACGACAGATTATGCCCGGGGTGAGAATTTGGCAATTGCCGGAAATAGCCAAGTCTGATTGCATTTGGCAAAGAGCCCGGCAGAAAAGGAACCAAACGCCAGCCATCGCGCGGCGGGCGCAAGCCTCCCTCCGGTTGCCAGGGTCGGCCGATCTATAAGACGAGATCATGCCGGTTTGAGTGTCGCCTTCACCTGAGGCGGGAGACGGATGACGGGTCCATCATCGAGCAAGCGGGCCGAAAGCGTCGAAATCCGGCGCGCGAGCAAGACCTACGGCGCGGTGCGCGCGCTCGACGAGGTCTCACTGAATGTCGCGCCGGGCGAGTTCGTTTCGTTGCTGGGCCCATCGGGGTCCGGCAAGACCACCCTGCTCGGCATCCTCGGCGGCTTCGTCCAGCCCTCCTCCGGCTCGATACATTTCGGCGACCTCGACGTCACCTTCATGCCGCCGCATCGGCGCGACATTGGCGTCGTGTTCCAGAACTACGCGCTGTTCCCGCATATGAGCGTCGGCGAAAACGTCGCGTTTCCCTTGCGGGCGCGCCACCTGCCGAAGACGCAGTGGCCCGACAAGGTGCGCGCCGCGCTCGCGATGGTCGGCCTTGGCGGCTACGAGGGCCGCGGCGTGGCGCAACTTTCCGGCGGCCAGCGCCAGCGTGTGGCGCTGGCGCGCGCGATCATTTTCGAACCGCGCCTGATCCTGATGGACGAGCCGCTTTCGGCCCTCGACAAGCAGCTCAGGGAATCCATGCAGATCGAATTACGCGAACTGCACAGGCGCATCGGCGCGACGATCATCTATGTCACGCATGACCAGCGCGAGGCGCTGACCATGAGCGACCGTGTCGCCATCCTGAAGGACGGCAGGCTCGTTCAGATCGATGAGCCCAAACGGCTGCACGACAGTCCTGCGAATTCCTTTGTCGCCAGCTTCATCGGCGAGGCGAGCTTGCTGCCGGTCCGCCGCGTTGATGCTTCCAGCGTCGCGCTCGGTCCGACCATCCTGCGCAGCGCGCGGACCATCCCGAACGGCGATGCACTGATGCTTGCGGTGCACAGCGAGAAACTCCTGATCGACGATGGCAGCGCCGATCCCGCCGCCAACCGCTTCACCGGCACCGTCACTGACATCGTCTATCAGGGCGAGAGCCTGCGGATCTTTCTTCGGCTCATCGACGGCACGCGGCTCAGCCTGCGCCAGCCGAGTCATCACGGCGCTTATCGAAACATTCCTCCACCCGGCGGCGCCATTGCCGTCGCTCTCCACCCGGAGGATACGATCATCGTGTCGAAGGCCGCCGAATGAACAACCATCAACCTAGCCAAAGAGAAGAAACGCACATGCCATTCAGCCAGTTCAAGGTTCTCACATTCGACGTCGTCGGCACCTTGATCGATTTCGAAACCGGCGTCCTTTCCGCTGTCCGCAAGATCGCAGGCCGGGCCGCCGCCGAGCTCAGCGACGACCAGATCTTTGCCGCCTACAAGCGCGGCCGCGACGCGCATCCCGAGCGATCGAGCGAAGTGATGTTCGACGTCTACCGCGTCCTTGCCGGCGAACTCAGGCTTCCGGCAGACGACGCGGCCTGCGACACCTTTCAGCTTGCGGTGCTGCGCTGGCGGCCCTTCTCCGATTCGAACGAGGCGTTGCAGCGCTTGCGGAGCAAATTCCGGCTGGTCGCGATGACCAATGCCGATCGCGTCGCGCTGTCGGCCTACGCGCATGCGCTCGGCAATCCCTTCCACGACACCGTCTGCGCCGACGAGACCGGCGTCGCCAAGCCAAACCCTGAGTTCTTCGCCTACAACAAGGGCCGGCAGTCGGCTTTCGGTTACAAGCAGTCCGACATACTGCATGTCGCACAGAGCCAGTACCACGATATCGGGATCGCGCGGAAGCTCGGCTACAAGGTCTGCTGGATCGAGCGGCGCCAGGGCCAGCCGGGATTTGGCGGTACGCCGGAAGTCGCAAGCCTGACCAAGCCGGATTTTCATTTTCCGACCATGAAGGCCTTGGCGGACGCAGCCGTCGGAGCGGTTGCATAAAATGCTCGCGCGCCCGCAACAGGCATGGACGAACGCGCCCGCGCCCGCTGCATCGCTCTGGGCGCATACGGCAGCGCCGGCGCGCGCGCTTCCATCGTTGTCGGGCGATGTTCAGGCCGACGTCGTCATCATTGGCGCGGGCTATACCGGGCTGTCCGCGGCGCATCACATCGCCAAAAGCGGACTTCAACCGGTCGTGCTGGAGGCCAACCAGCCGGGCTGGGGTGCGAGCGGCCGCAACGGCGGGGTGATCACCGCCAAGTTTCGCGTCTCGTTCCGCGACATCGATGCCGCCCATGGCCGCGCGATGGCAAGGCGCATGTACGAGATCGCGCATGAGTCGGTCGACATCGTCGAAGAGCTGGTGTCGGAGTTCGGCATCACGGCGGCGCGGCTCACTCGCTCCGGCCAGGTGAAGGCCGCGCACAATGACGCGACCCTTCAGACCGCGATCGGCGAGGCCGAATGGATGAAGCGCGAGATGGGCGATGCGGAGGTTCGCATCCTCGATGCAAATCAGGTGCGCGATGAAACCGGCTCAAACGCCTTTGTCGGCGGCGTGCTCAATCCCGGCTCCGGCGGCATCCATCCGCTGAACTATTTGCGCGGGCTGGTCGAGGGGCTATCCAGCCGCGGCGTTGCGATCTTCCAGGACACGCCTGTGCTCCAGCTCCGGCGCGAGAGCGGAGGCATCGTTGCGGAAACACCTTTTGGCGCGGTGCGGGCGAAGCAGGCGATCATCGCCACGAACAGCTATTCCGATCTGACGCCGGCCACGCGTCATATGCGGCGAACGTTGATTCCATTTCGCAGCGCCATCATCGCCACCGAGCCGTTGCCGCGCAATCTCGCCGGCCGCCTGATGCCGACGGGACGCACCTACACCGAGACCAAACGCATGATGCGCTGGTTTCGCATGGTCGATAACCGCGTCGTCTTCGGCGGCCGCGGCGCATTCGGCAAGCAGGACTCTGACGCTGCCTTCACCGCTTTACGAAAAGCGATGATCGGCATTTTTCCTGAGTTGGCCGAGGTGCCGGTCGCGTTCAAATGGTCGGGACTGGTCGGAATGACGCTCGATTCCGTGCCGCATATCGGCCGCCTCGATGAGCAGACGCTGTTTTCGCTTGGTTACAATGGCGCGGGCGTGGCGATGTCGAGCCTGATGGGGCGGTATCTCGCCGCGTTTGTCCGCGGCGAAAGACCGGATGTCGGCCTGCTTGACGCGAGCCGCCTCAAAGCCATTCCACTTTACCCGTTGCGCGAACCGGCGGTGCGCTTGGTCGCCGGCTGGTATCAATTGCTGGACGCGATCGGAAAATAGCAGCCACTCTTCATCATTCAACGAGAGGAACCGGACATGGCCCTTGTATCGAGCACTCCCTTCTCCCGGCGCATACTGTTCGGCGTCAGCCTTGCATCTTTCCTTACGACATTCGCCCTGATCGGCGCCGCCGCTGACGCGGCCGATCAGGTCACCTTCGTCTCGCAGGGCGGCGCGTACCAAAAGGTGACAGCGGATACTATTGCTTGTATTGCTGGTGGAATTGCAGAGGCATATTATGGAAAGATACCCGATTACATTTCTTAAAAGAACTAAAGCGTTGCTGCCCCAAGAAATGAAAGAAATTATATTATAGAAATATATTACACCAAATTAGATAAAAACATATTAAAGGATCCACTGAAGGCGGATAATAAATAAAAATAGAGGAGATAAAATTAAATAAAGACCCTTACAGCAAGTAGACAAAATGACAGAAAAAAGATGACTCTGTACAAGACAGTAGCCATCTTTTTTGTTTTAGAAAATAAACCTATTATGCTGAGAGATTGATTTTCCGCTGGTTCTTCTTCTTCCAGCAGTTTTCCAAGCTTTTTGTCAAAGATAAACAGCAATGCTGCGCATACGAACAAAATGATTGGGATGACAACATAGGACTGTATAATCGGGAATTGTGAAGCAAACTTATACAGGTAACTATATGATTTACCTGCGACGAATGTAACAAAAATCCAAACGCCCATAAGTATCGAGTAAATCTTGTTTGGTGCATGTTTAGTAACAAAGGAGTTACCAAGTGGTGAGAACAGCATTTCGCCCATACTTAGGAGCACACCAAATGCGATGATCCAAATGATGCTTGCCTTGGATGTAGCACCTGCACCTATGCCTCTTGAAATTTCTGCACCTACGAGCATCAAAAATGACATCCCAAGTAAACTAAGACCCATAGCCAATTTTTTAAACAAGCTCATATCGCCTTTAGGCCTCTTGGATAGCTTGAACCATATTAAACCCAAGACCGGTCCCATAGCAATACATACAAAGGAGTTCAAGGAATCGAACCATGAAAGTGGCACTGCAAATCCGCCTACACTCATGTTGACGAACTGACCACCGTAATCATAAACAGCAAGATATGTTAAGTACCAGAACACCCAAAACACAATTGAGAATATGGAAACCAAGACAATAGCAAATACCTTTCTTTTTTCCACTCTTGTTAAGGGCTTAACTTCTGTTACAACTTTCTTTTCTATATGCTTGCCCGCTTTGAACGGTCTTTTACCTACTTCTCCAAGGAATTTCATACCGAACAGGAACCATACAGCATCGATCGACAATGAGACCGCACAGTTGGAACGCAGGTCTGAAGCCTTGAACGCCGCCATGGGCAAAAGTAGTCGCTATAAGAATACCCACCGCCGTTGTTCCAATAAACGCTCCGATATTGACGAAGGAGTATTGAACTGAAAATGCTGAATCCAGCTGCCTTTCGTCTTCAAATAAAGCACCGTTGATTGCAGAAACGTTACCTTTGAAAAGGCCCGTACCGATGGCAACAAGCGCGACCATTATATTCATGGTTACGACACTCGTTGCAGATCCACCCACTATATATCCGCCAGCCATCAAAGCCAAGCCAACCGGAACACAATATCTGGCGCCAATGTGTCTATCAGAAAGATATCCTCCAATAAGAGGTGCAAGATAGGTAAACGCAACAAGATTTGATTGAATAAGTGCAGCTTCAAATTTTGTAAGACCTAACCCGCCTGTTACCAACGTAGCAGTAACAAATACAAAAATCAGATACTTAGCAGAATAATACGCCATCCTCTCGAACATGAACGCGACACAGCAAACATAAAAACCAAAAGGTCTTTTGTTTTTTACTACAATTTCACTCATAATTTCCCCCTCCAAAACTAATTTTTTCCCTTGTTTAAACTTCTCTTGTATACGACTTTAGCCACACTCGCTCTTCATCGCTCAGGAATCCTGCTAATTTCTCGTACACAAGTTTATGATAACTGTTTAAATACAGTTTTTCATCACGGTTAAGGTCTTCTGTAGTTATCGCGTCCAAATCAATTGGAGCATAAGTGACAGAATCAAAGTACATGAACTGACCAAATTCATTTTCAACGCCTTTTCTGACGATGAGCTCATTCTCTAACCGAATGCCATGGGATCCATCGATATAAATGCCCGGTTCATCAGTTATGACCATACCTTCTTCCAAGATGTTAGTTTCATGCTTTGATGGTACGATATACCATCTAAAGCCGCTGGGACCTTCATGAATATTCAGCAAATAGCCTACACCATGACCGGTTCGCATTTATAATCGATGTCAAGATTCCACATCGGTTCTCTTGCCAATATATCCAGGTTGTAGCCTTTGCACCCGTATAGGAATCTGGCACGGGCCAGGTTCATCATACCTCTGGCTACAGCCGTAAAGTGCTGCTTAAGTTCTTTGCTCACTTCTCCAAGGGCGATTGTTCTGGTAATATCCGTTGTGCCTTCAAAGTAGTTTCCGCCCGTATCCATTAAGAATGACCTTCTGCAAGTTCAACATCCGTTTCAGGAGTAGCCGAATAATGCATCATGGCTGCATGTTCTTTGAAAGCGCAGATTGGTGCGAAGCTTTGCCACAAGTAACCGTCTTGCAGTTTTCTAAGCTCTTCCAGTTTTTCAGAAGCGCTGATTTCTGTGATTATTGTTTTTGTAACATTTTTTTTCAGCCAATACATGAATTTAGTAATGGCTATGCCGTCTTTAATGTGGGCTTTTTCGATATTTTCAGCTCCACAAGGTTTTTAACGGCCTTGAACAGTATTGTAGGATTATCTGCTTCAATCTTTTGGGTCTTAGCTGGAATGTTTTTATACAGCGCATAATTAATCCGGGCTGGATCGATCAGCACGATATCTTCAGCCTTGAAGCCCTTGACATATTCATAAATGTCGTTGTAAGGCCTTAACACTACACCCTCCTTGACTAAAGCATCCTTGACGCTTGCATCAAGTCGGCTTTCTTCAATGAACAAGTTTACCTTTTCCATATCAACAACCGCGTAACAGAGCACTAGTGGTGAATACATGACATCATTTCCTCGAATGTTGAGTAACCATGCTATGTCATCCAATGTTGTGATAACATGGTAGTTTGCTCCTATATCTTTCATAGTGCCTCTTATCCTGCACAGCTTGGACAATCTACTTTCACCGGAATACTTTTCCTCAAGGAGAAAAACGGGCTCATTCGCTAGCTTTGGACGACCTTCCCATACCCTACCAACGAGATCATATGCGTACTCAATAGACACGTTCTTATGGGCAAGTTTCCGAATAAAATCTTCCCCTTCTTGCATCGCCATGACACGTCCATCAAATCCTAGTTTACCATTAACCATCATTTTGGCTTCTATGTACTCTAATACTGTAGGTACGCCTGGGTTGCCCATCTTGAAGAGCTTGATTCCACTGTCTTCAAGCTGTTTCTCAGCTTGAAGAAAATACCTTCCATCCGTCCAAAGACCAACCTCGTCTTTTGTAATAACCGCAGTTCCAGCAGAACCCGTAAAACCGGTTACATAGGCTCTTGCCTTAAAGTATTCTCCTACATATTCGCTTTGATGATTGTCTGAAGATGGAAAAACATAGGCGTCCATCCCTTCTTCTTCCATAAACACTCTCAGTTTTGAAATTCTTTCTTTTATAGTCTTAATCATTTTTCCCCTCCCCTTAATAAAATTAATCTAAGTTAATGTTTAGTTCCCTGCAATGTTCAGAAAATCGTAATATTAATTATTATTTTATCATATGAATTTAACAATGTATAGGTTTTTTTAAGTAATACTGTAATTAGTTAAATATTACAGTATTTATTACATATAATACTAAATTTATCATTGTAAATCAACAAGTTATATTTTATAATGTAATCAAACATTATTTTAAATACATTACACTAAAGGAGGAACATTCAAATGAGTTTTCAATTACCAAAGTTCGCACCAGCAGATTTCTCACAAGATTTTTTTGTTAACGCACCAGATGTTAGAATAAGTGAAGTTAAAAAAGATGGAGTTGCTCCTAAAGGTTTCTTAATAACTTCTATATTGCCTGAATATTTTAAAGTTAAAGGACAATGGGTGCTTCCAACCCAAACATCTATAGAATGTACTGCTGTTGTTCGCGATAATAACACTGTAGAAATTGTGGAATTTAGAAACCTTAAAGTATGAGATAAAGTTGTTTTAGGAAAATCTAAAGATGGAAGTGAAGGTATATACAAGTATACTAGTGGATTTGATAACTTACCAAATGTAGGAACTGGGTGATCTGTTGAATCTTCATTTTCAAGGGATTATGAAGAATTATATGAATTACTAGAATATGAAAAAGAAAATAATGGACATATAGTTTGGGTTCTAGGACCAGCTGTGGTTTTTGATTATGATACTAGAGCTGCTTTATCAGCGCTTGCTGAAAATGGGTATGTAAATGCTCTTATGGCTGGGAATGCTATGGCAACCCATGATCTAGAGGGAGGGCTTCTTGGAACAGCACTTGGTCAAAATATATATACTCAAGAATCTGTTATAATGGGTCATTATAACCATTTAGATCTAATAAATGAGGCTAGACGCGCAGGTTCTATAGAAGCATTACTCGATGAAGGAAATATAAAAGATGGATTTATGAAAACCTGCATAGAAAAGAATATACCTATAGTTCTTGTTGGATCTATAAGGGATGATGGGCCACTTCCACCAGTTTATCATAATGTATCTTGTGGCCTGGATGCTATGAAAGAAGCAAACAGATAAAGCAACAGTAATAATTTGTCTTGCTACGGTTCTTCACTCAGTAGCAACTGCAAACTTAGCTTCATCTTATAGAGTTGTAGATGGAAAAGTAAGACCGGTATATTTCTACTCTGTAGACATTGCTGAATATGCAGTTAATCAAGTATCAGTTGCTAGAGAATACGTAGGTGTTAAAACAATAGTTACTAATGTTCAAGATTTTGTGGTTAATCTTCAAAAAAACTTGTGTTAATATATCAGTAATTCGTAGATGATGATTTAACCTATTTACTTCTAAAGCACTAACATACATTATTATATTAGTTGGAGGAGATTTTAAATGAGTTTTGAATTACCAAAGTTTACACCGCCGGATTTCTCGCAAGATTTTCTTGTTAATGCTCCAGACTGTAAAATCGAAGAAGTAATTAAAGATGGCGTTACGCATAAAGATTATCATGCATTATCAATATATCCTGAATATTTTAAGATTAAAGGGAAGTGGGTAATAGCTAATGAAAGCCGTATGGATAGCGTTGCAATTGTTACTCCAGATGATGACATAGATGTTGTGGAATTTAGAAATTTAAAAGTTGGAGATAAAGTTGTCGTAGGAAGAACTGAAGATGGAAGTGAAGGTATATATATGTATACTAGAGGGTTTGTTACTGATGATGGAGATGCTGATACCTTTGCATTTAGAAGTGGGAGATCAAGAGAAACAGCCTTCTCTAAAGATTACGATGAATTATATGAAATTATGCAATATGAAAAGGAACATGATGGAAAAATAGTTTGGGTTTTAGGACCCTGCAATTGCATTAGATGATAAATCAAGAGCTGCCTTTGCCTCCCTAGTAGAAAATGGGTATGCTCAAGCTGTTTTATCTGGAAATAACCTTGCTACTTATGATTTAGAAAAAGGAATGTTCAAAACAGTTTCAGGTCAAGAAACTTTTGAGTCTCGTGAAAATGCTCATTATAACTATATTGCAACTATAAATGAGGCTAGACGCGCAGGTTCAATAGAAGAGCTTATAAATTCAGGAAAAGTTAAAGATGGTATATTAAAAGCTTGCGTAGAAAATGATGTTCCTGTAGTACTTGCTGGTAGTATAAGAGATAGATATACATTGCCAGATGTTTATGATAATGTGTATGAATCTCAAAATGCTATGAGAAAACATACTAGAAAGGCAACTATGCTTATATGTTTATCAACAGTACTTCATACCATAGCTGCAGGAAATATGACTCCATCGTACACTGTAAAAGATGGGATTGTTAGACCAGTATATATATATTCTATAGATATACAAGAGTTCTCTGTTAACAAATTATCTGATAGAGGAACATTAGAAGTTAAGACATTAGTTACAAATGTGCAAGACTTTATAGTTAACGTAGCGGAAGGATTAATCAAATAATTGAAGATTTTTCTAACACGTTAAGAACTATTTTCCTTATATTTTTGTGTCTTATTAAATAAGAAAATTAAAACAATGAAAACATAAATAAAGTTTTCATTGTCTTCGATCTCGCATCATTTTCTTATTAATCGTATTTTTTCCTTACTAATATTAACTGAATATTTATTATCAGTGTTATCTCCCTATTAGCACCATCTTATCCGCTTTTTAATAACTCTCACTTTACAATTTGTTCATAACCATTGTAGTTTTTATGAATGAAGCGAATTTGCCATATGCAAATTGATTACCCGCCAGCATTACCCGCGAAATTTTATTGAATAATTCCATATTATATATGTGCTTTATTAGACTTTTAGATTGATTTCTTAAGAATATATATGCTATATTAATATAGGCTTTATAAAAAGTTCATATTTTGTTATGAGAGAAGCAAAGAATAGTTAATCAACAAGAGTGAAAAAAAATAAAGTTCGTATAAATGGAGATATTTTATAGAAACTGCTAAATAACAAATAAGATGGGTAATCTAAAATATTTACATTGATACCAAAATAAAACAAAATATTTATTGTAGATTATAGAAATTAGATGTAAAATAGACTTATATAGTGGATCAATATGTAAATTCATAAAGATAATATTGTTAAAATGATTTTTTATGTAATATATGGTATTAATTTGCGTCTTTATTATTGTAAGTATTAATAGAAAAAGTTTTTCAACTCATAAATGAGATTTAAGAATTAAAATAAAAAGTTTAATAATTAAAAATTTTTTAAAAGAGGTGTCTCATGGAAATACAACCAATAAAACGCAATAAATCTATGATGGAAATACAAACAATAAAACTCAATAAATCTATAAAAGTTAGTATAATTTCTTTTTCTATTTTCCTTGTTCTATATTTGGGTATATCAATATATTTTAGCACTCATTTTTATTTTGGTTCTGTAATTAATGGCATTAATGCTTCTGGTAAAACTGTAGAGGAATTAGATAAAGAAATATTATCAAAATGCGAAACATATACACTGGAACTTAAAGAACGAAACGGTGTGAAAGAACAAATTAAGGCTGCTGACATTGGACTTAAATATAATGCAAATGGTAAAATTCAAGCTTTAAAAGACAGTCAGAATTCTTTTACGTGGATTTCTGCGCTTTTTAATCCAAAAGCTTCTGAAATATATGGCATAGTGACCTATGATGAAAAACTATTAAAAGAACATTTTGATAAGCTCTCTTGTTTTGATAGTAAGAAAGTAATTGAACCTCAAAATGCTAGCTTTAAATATTCAGATAATGGCTATGTGATTGTAAATGAAGTTAAGGGAAATAAAGTAAATAGCAAGCCTTTGTATGCAAATGTAGTAAATGCAATTCTTAAGGGAGAAACAACAATAAATTTGGAGACAAAAAATTATTACATAAATCCAAAATATACTTCAAGTTCCAAAGAAGTTATAAACACTAAAATTTTGCTTAATAAATATATAGCTTCAAAAATTACTTATACCTTTACTGGAGGTAAAGAAGTTTTAGATGGTTCTATAATACATAACTGGCTTGGAGTTAACGAAAACCTTGAAATTTCATTTGATGAAAATAAAATAAAAGATTATGTAGGTAAACTAGACAATAATTATAATACATTTGGCAAGGAAAGAGATTTTGTTACATCACTAGGAACAACGGTAAAGGTCAGTGGTGGCAATTATGGATGGTTAGTTGACCGTAAAGGAGAAGTCAATGATTTAATTGTGGCTATAAAAGGTGGACAAACCATAACAAAGGAACCACGCTATATCCAAACCGCTGTATCTCATAATGTTAATGATATCGGGAATACCTATGTGGAAATTAATATGACAAAACAGCATTTATGGTTTTATAAGAATGGTTCTCTTATTGTAGAAGGAGATGTTGTTACTGGTAATGTAAGCAAAAATTATGCAACACCAACAGGTGTTTATAAACTACAATATAAAGAAAAAAATGCCACATTAAAGGGAGAGGGTTACAGTGTACCTGTCAATGTTTTTATGCCATTTAATGGTGGAATTGGAATACATGATGCAAGTTGGAGAAATGCCTTTGGTGGAAATATATATTTGACAAATGGTTCTCATGGTTGTATAAATTCACCACCTATTTTAGCAAAAACGATATTTAATAATATTGAGGCTAATACTCCGGTTATTTGTTATTTGCAGTGATTTAATCAAAATGGTAAATGAATAGTGAGTAAAAAAGATAATATACATTAGTAAAAAATAAATTAGGATACCGTAATTCAGTAATATGGATTTTACGGTATTTTTGCTCCCCCCGAGGGATGGCCATGTATAAATTGGAAGTTTATAGTTGCTATAATTGGGAATATTCATAGTAGGCATAGATTTAAAGAATATATTGAACGCTTGGTAATTCTTACCTACTGAAAGGAGAATAGATATGAATTTAGAATTTGATTTTGGAGCAGAAGAAATTATGATAGATGCAAATATAAGAGTATTACCCAGAGTTTGTAATA
>CAVXSU010000026.1:0-297568 GCA_963764405.1 uncultured Alphaproteobacteria bacterium | reverse complement strand
GTATCTACCGCATACACCCGGCGTTCTGGAGGGCGCTAAGGGTGAAATTTGATGCGGTCAATCAGCCCTCAATGATCTAGAGGAGGGCTTGCGCAGGACTTTGAAGGCAGCGGCGGCATGTACAATGTCATGCACCGCGTTAGGATCGGGCGGGTTTATCCAAAAACGGAGAACCCGCATGCCCGTACTCAAGTCACTCTCGTTCACCGCCCTGCCGAAGTCCGGAAACGACCCCATCCAGATGCGCCGGGCCAAGTTCGTTGCCAGGCTGGAGGAGCAGAAGCTGCTCCTGAAGGACCCTAACCACGTCCGGACCGTCCAGCGCTGGACCAAGGTCAACGGCGAGCGGCAAGCCACCACCAAGCAGCAAGCCGTCCGGCCCTGGTGGAAGACAGACGCCTCCGGCCAGGTGGTCATGTCCGTCAAGTTCGGCGCCAAGCCAGTCGAGTTCGAGAAGGGCAAGGCCGGGATCGTCGTCGGCGCGAAGGAGAAGCTGCCGGCCGTGATCGACGCGCTGATCTCAGCGGTCCGTGCCGGTGAGCTGGACGACCTCTTCAGCCAGGCCGCGAAGGCCGGAACGATCGGGAAGCCGCGCAAGGCGGCTTGATCAGCAATCGACCGGCCGCCAGGAGGGTCTGGTGGCCGGCCTGCCTTGGCATAGCCGAGCAAGATCCGGAAGGAGGTGACGCATGGTTGACCGCCGCGACAGGTTCACGTGGCAGGATGGCGACGTCGAGGTGCACCAGCCGCCTCCCAGCGGACCCCAAGAGAGGCGCCCTCGCCGAGGGCCGGACGCCGAAAGTGACTCGGGACTTCCTTCGCCCGCTTTAACCCCCGAAGACAGACCTTCACGGACAGAACGATAACACCCGTTTTTGGGCTGCCGCGTGATTGAGCCGGTTCCACCGGTCCAAGTGAGGCCAAGGTTTCTCCGCTTTTTGGACCTCGATAAGAGCTAGCGTCGACGGGAACCTCACGAGAGGCATCACGCGATGGCGACGCAAGACGGGCTCGATCCGGACGATCCTTTGCCGCTCTTTCTATCCGCCGATGAACCCGAGCCGGGTATCTGGAGCGCCAGAGCAGTCATCTCGCTACGATTCGTCATGGCGAGTATTTTGGTTGCAACGGCAACTGCGGTTGGTATTTCGATTCTATCAGTGCGAAATCCGGTGACGCTCTTTGCTGACGTCACAGCTTCGATCAACTCATCTGCGCCGCAGCCTGGCACCGATGAGTCGCTGCCAAGCATCCAATCGGCCGTAGTTGAATCAACCGCTGACGCTGATGCGCCGCAGACTGCGAAGGACGTCCCAACTAGCGAAATCAGTGTATCTGAACCCGTCAGCCAGACTCAGGCTGAAAACAGTGAGACATCGGAAGCCCTGTTTAGGGAATTCCAGGCGTGGAACGCCAAGCAAGATGCGCTCGATTTGGCTAAGCCCGTACAAGATAATCCGGCACCGGTCGCGGAAAATGCGCCAGAACCTGTGCCGCCCGTGCAAAAGCAACGAAGGGCCCGGACCATGCGGAATGCGCGGGCAGACGTCATCCGGGTGCAAAAACGCCGAGCAAGTATCCGGCGGCAAAATGAACGGGCACAGGCACGGCCCGTACAGGATGCACGAGCGCAGACCCAGCCGGTGCAATATGCCGAGCCACCGTCTTTCCTGGAACGCTTAAACCCGTTTGGAGCAAGCCCGCTCCAGCGTTGAACCAATTAATCTCGCAGGCGAAGACGCGGGCGTAATGGCCTTCTGGATAGCGCGACTCCCTGTGGTAAGGGCCGCAGCCAGTCTTCTGCGATCAAACGCCGGACGGTCGCTGCAATTCCCGAAATCATCCGATGAGCCATCGTCCTTTGTGTATATCGAACTTCACCAAACCTTCGTCTCGCATTTTCAGCAGGAGGGATTGGCAAGTTTCTTCATTCGGGACATTGGCGCGTTTCATAACCTCGTACACTTTGAGAGGCTTCTCGCGGAGCGCACTCAGGATATTTTCTCGATCATTCAGCATGACCAGACTCCTACTGCCATCAAACGCGCTAAATCACCTGACAATACGAAAGCTGATCTTCCGTAACAACTCGTTCGATATTCTCCGATTTGCTCTTGATGCGGTATCTAAGACGTCCATCTGCCTCGATGGGCATAAGTTGAACGATGGTGTAAATCACTGATGCGTCAGTTGCGACACGTCCTTGTGGACCTTGAGGCTGGTGGCGAACGTTTTGATTCAGCTTATAGGCATATGACATGTGTCTACCTCTAAAGGTTACGGCTGCTCTAGCGTGGACCATGCGCTGATGCAATGCATCCTGTTGCCCTCCGGCTTCAAACTCGTGAAGGCAAAGAACGAGCATTGCATCGGGTGCGACACACGGTCTAACGAGCGCAGGAGCGCGTCAGCAGGATTGACCTAATATGTCCCGAATATGCTTTAGGTGTCGGCAGTCGCATTGAACGGAGTGGGACGAGTCAAACAAAGCTGTTCTTTCCCTATTGCGATGTCCGCTACCTGGAACATCCGCCCGCGCCGATTGGTTGTCTCTGTTAGATCAACCGAAAGGGATCTCCTCATGAAGTCCACAGCTGTGGTAGTGTCCATGGTGATCGCGCTCTCAGGAAGCGTTGCACACGCGCAAGGAGGACCAAGCGGCCGCGGTTCGGTCACTGGCGATCCGGCGGCAAGCTCGGCAAACCCTTCGACCGCGCCAAACTCGGGCGCGACTACGGGCAGTTCCTCTCGAAGCGGAAGTGGCACGTCGAGCTCCGGCGGGAGCGATGCCAACGGCGATGCCGGCCACGACAAAATGCCGAACTCCGATCGCAGCGTCATGCCGCTACAGGACCAGCATAAGCCCTACTGACACACCGTTAGCTTACCCGCCAGCGCTTGGCTGCGCACGCGAGAAGGCCGAGGCGATCGTAACTCGTGATTAACTCACGGAGCCCATCATCGTCGGTGACCTTCATGTGGTCACGATACCGAAAGAGCCGTCGCTGCCCTCAACCACAGCGGCGGCTTTTGCTTGCGAGGCCGTGCCGGAGAGGCCTAAGCTGCATTCGTTCGTAAAGAGGGAGTGAGGACGTGGCGACAGGTACGGTGAAGTGGTTCAATCCAGTCAAGGGTTTCGGATTTATTCAACCCGACAACGGCGGCAAGGATGTGTTCGTGCACATCTCCGCGGTCGAGCGGGCCGGACTGAGCACCCTCAATGAGGGGGCCAAGGTGAGTTACGAAGAGAAGGAAAACCGCGGCAAGATGTCGGCGGAAAATCTAAGGGTTGGCTAAAGGTCGCGCGGCCGCCCGCCGAGGCGGCCTTACTCTTTCGAGCCAATTTTCGCTAAAGTTTTTCCACCTCGGATGCGAGCACGATGAAGTGCTCGGCAAGCCGCGCGAAAAGCTCTTTTTTGGCGGCGTCAGTCGCTCTGGAAGCGATTCTGTCAAACTCTGCCGCTTGCTCTCGAAGCCTCACTAGCTGCGCCCGCATTTCCTCCATGAGAACACTTACTTCGGCGGTTGCAACCCCGGCGAGTTGGCCCACCTATCAATATGGGATGCGGTATCTGCTTGCCGAGCTTTCCTGAGTAGCGCGTCTTGCTCTAGACCTGGTTGGCTCAAAACTAATAAAGCTGTGCCGCAACTGCGCAAACAAGTCCTGTCACCAACAGCATTCGCCGAGTCCGGACGAGCAGACGAACCGTATCCCGGGCGGAGCTAACTCAAAGTCGTAATTCGCCTCATTCGCGTCCCGACCGGCGCGCGCTGCAGCCTGTCCGTTGCGTGGCGCGGAAGACACTCAGCGCTGCCGGTCTTCTTGCCCTCGGTCGTCTTGGCCGGCACTACCATTGAGTTCGAGGAAATTTTTGATGATGAGCCGCTTACATCTGTCGCAATAGCGGTATGTCACGTCACTGGACTTAAAACTGATCAGGCCGCACGGAAGAAACATGATCGACCTATTGACGTCGTCGACAACAAAGCTCGACGCCTGATCGGGCTTGCAGGCCTCACCGATGCTCATGCGCCCGCCCTTCGCATCACAGAATATGGATAAGCCCCAGCCGAGGCCGATGGCCGCCCCACAACTCAGCTAACCGAAAAACCAACGAACAGAGTTGTAGCCGCTCCAAGCGATGACACATAGCCAAGCGATGGTGGCAGTGCCTTGAACGATTAGCCATGCCCGAGGCGGTATGACGATCAGCCTGCGCCAGTTGGCAACAGCTCCAGTGATCTGTGTCTCCCTCCTCACACGACTGGTCGAGAGGGCTTACTAAGCCGGGCTTGGGTGACTTCAATCGCCGACGTCAGCTGCACCTGCGTTGCTACCCGGCCGCGCTCGGTTCGCTCGACCTCATGTCGCAATAATGCGATCTCCGACCACAAGCGTTGCAGGCTTTCTTCCGAAATGGTTTTTCGTAATTTCATAACGCGAACTCCACAAAAAAGACGCGCCGGGCTAAAAACATCGTCGCCGGGCGGGAACATTTAAGCAAAGAACGTGCCGAGCACATGTGCACCAGCGCACTTGCGGATCCGGGATTTCAAACGGCCGCCTCTCAGCGGAGTGCCGGTAAAAATTGATCGGTAATGAAATTCAGCCCCGGCAATAGCCAGATTAGCGTTTTCCACAGCCTTGGTGGATTCCGTAATTTTACGGTCATTGGGTGGTGTGGCGTCAGAATTTGATCGCGATCAAATTTTGACGCTTCTTCGCGAGGGGACAGCAGCGACCGCGTCCCACCCGTAGCAGCCCTGTCTACCGCACCGTAATTACTTTTTGATTGCCCCAAGCAACCGAATTTCCAACCGCGCTTGACGGCTTCGAGATCACAGGTTGAGTTGTACCCTTGGATCGGGGCGCGAGGGCGCGGATCGCGCCGGCCGCAGATGACATCTTCCCTTATAGGTTGTATTCGCTATCCGCATATTCAATAAATGTTAATAACCTGCAGCAAGTATCAAATCCGATGCGCCGCACCTGTTAAGGGCGGCGGCGTCACGACTGCCACAATTGGTTGCGAAGGACAGTGGTTTCATTGCTCGATTCCAATTCACAAATTTTTTTCGAACGATGCGGATGATCTGTTTGCGAAGCATTCCTTTTCTGGACACAGATTCGCTTGCGCCTAGTGAAGCACGGGAAGTGCTCTGTCGTGATCGGCTTGGCTTCCTCCTCTATCTCTCGAAGGACCTCTCGAACGAGGACAGAGTCATTCGGTTGGGCGCAGGCGAGGCGATCATCTGGCTGAACGAGCGCGAACTGGATTAAGGATCTTTTTGGGGATAGCTGGTGCTTTCATGCAGGATGCTCATTTCTTCCCGGCGACTACCGATCTAGTCGCTTCCTTTGGCCGGCCTTTGCCTATTTGCCCAAATTGCAATTCGAGAATGGCGATGTCTTGTCGCGAAGCTCGGCGTTCAGAACCGGATGTTTTCACATTCGAGTGCCGGAGCTGTCGTTTTGTGATGCAGCGGGTGAAGGCGCCGGCATTTTTAAGCGGTAAGCCGTTCACCGAGGGTGGACGAAATTTGACGGGTCTGCGCAGACGCACACGCTGATTTGAATAAAATGTGAGTTAGACAACTACCAACGGCATGATGCGGTAATGCAGGTTAGTGGGCGGATGTGCCAGCAAGAGGTTCTTCGAAATAGTCAGTCAATGGTTCTCCGGTCGCGGATTGAGACCTGCTTCGCAGTTGTATGGGTTTTCAAAATGCTCGTCCATTTCGTCACTGACGAAGCTGGCAAGATTCCGGCAATTCGCGCGATGCTGGAGCCGCATTATCATGTTGTTCCGAAACTTTTAGGAATTGACGACTCGCAGATCGCCTCACGCGGCGTTCTGATGGTCGATGCCGATTTACGCATGCGTGCGCGGGTCGAACAGATCAGGCTCATCGTGCAGCAGGTCAGTTGGATTCCCGAGCGGCTGTTCGTCGTCCGGAACCAGGTTCGCTCGATGGTCGAGCAGGCCTATGCGCTCGGAGCGACCGCCGTGCTTTCGCGGCCAAAGGAAATCATAGCCAAGCTGGCGCGGATTGAAGTCGCAGAGAAGGCCGCACTGACTGACTTTGCCATCAATACGCAGGAGATCGAAGATGGCGCGGCAGCATTCTCATCGATGTTCTCGGCCGCGCGGCGCGGCAAGCCAATTAGACTTTCAGACGCCGAGCAAGCCACGTCTCAGATCATCAACAACATCGCACAAAACGGCCTTAACGTTTGGCTTGATTACGTGCGTCGCTATCATGAAGGAACCTATCAACATTGCCTGCTGGTGATGGGAGTGGCCGCCGGATTCGCTTTGCATATCGGGTTCAACAGTCTGGATGTAAAACGCTTGGGGATGGCGGCAACGCTGCATGACATCGGCAAAGCCCAAATTCCCTTGTCAATTCTCGACAAACCGGGACGGCTCGACGCAGCCGAAGATGAGATTATGAGGCGTCATCCGGTTATCGGATACGAGCTGTTGAAGGACATCTCCGGTATCACACCGGAGATTCTCGACTGCGTGAGGCACCATCACGAATATCTCGACGGTTCCGGCTATCCCGACGGACTAATGGCATCGGAGATTTCCGATGTGGTGAGGTTGCTAACGATTTCTGATATCTTTGCCGCGCTTATCGAATCGAGGCCGTACAGTCCGGCCATATCCCGTCAAAATGCTTATGAAATCCTCTGCGGTATGGACGGGAAGCTGGAGCGATCGCTTGTGAAGGCGTTCCAGAATGTCGCGCTGGTCGCGTGAAGCGGTGGCATGCGCGTAAAATGAGCGAGGGACCGAGGCCACGCGCGCCTTGGTCCAAATTCAGCCCGATGCCTTAGCTAGAAGTTGCGACGGGTGATTCGCTCCAGGAGGCTTCGCGATGAAAGCCTTAGTTGCCGCGTTGGTTGCTATGGGCATCGTGTACGCTATCGATTACCAATACAACGATAGTCGTTACTTCTCAGTTATTCAGCAGGCGATCGCGGCCATCATTGGTTGAACGCGACGGCGGGCGTGCCTGCGAAAGGAACGCCTCAGGGAGATTCGGCAGCCGCAGCTTCGGCCATTTGCCACCACTACTTTTATGGTTCCCAAAAAGGTTGGCAGGGCGCTTGCGGACGGTTCTTCTTGCCGCCGGCAACGGCTCAGTGTGACAGCTCGTACTTCCTCATTTCCTGCAAGCGAGCCAGGCAATATTCCCGATAGAGATCCTCGATAAGTGTCCACATGACGAACCCCCATTGTTCGTTGCGAGCTACAGGCTAGGCGCCGTTCTGTTTCAGGAGTGTGTTGCGACCTGGGAAAATGGTTTCGTCGATAAGAAATGCGCGGGAGCTGCAGATCCGCCTTCTCAAGACTGTCGATCATGGAGAGCCAGGGGATTGGACGCATGACGAAGCTTGGGGTTGGATGGACACGCGTGATTAGACGCACCCGCCAAGGATTACAGTAGTGGTCATGTTCTGTACTTTTGATAGTTTGAACGGGTAAAGTTGGATTGTGGGGATGAGTATGAGCATTGAGAGGCTAGCGGACGAGAGCATCCTGCGATACTACGAAAACATTCGAGAGCAGGTCTACGCCGACCAAATTAGTGGAAGTCGTCACTGCTTAATAGGCGAGACGGTAAAGCAATATGCAGAGCGCTTGCGCGAGGAGATTGACAGGCGCCGACTAGATTGCCCTCCAATCGACTGGCGCTGAAAATCGAGCGAGAGCCGGATGCTTTCCCGCTGGTGTCCACTGAGCAGCGTTCCGATCTACTGTGGCTGCAACGCTAGCCGGCCACGCGCCTCAAGCGCGCACTATCATGGGCACGCAAACAATCTCCCCGGGTGTCTCCCACGTGGCGAGCAGGCCGGACTCGAACGCCTCGAACACCAGCAACTGATGATGTATCGCTTCTGACGCCTCGGCGTGTCCGGCCGACAGCAGGTTCTCGAGGGCGAGGATGGCACCCGCTGCCGCTCCCGGCAGCGACGTCTCGATCCAGCCGATCTCTGCCGCGATCGCCCTGGCTTCAAAGATCGCCTCGGGTTCGGACTGCGATGCGACTGCCCGCGCTCTGAATTCCAGCTTTGGCAGCATCAGAGCACGGCCGTGCTCGTCGATACTCAACGCTTGATTGGCTTGCCATCGGAGCTCGATCGATCGTTCCTCGGCGTCGCGGTCTCCGGCTGAAATCGGCGGCGGGAAGGGCCAAAGCTGCGCCGTCGGCATCTGCGACAGCTCGTCCAGTGGATACCGAAGCAGGTGCTCGAACGCGCGCTCCGGGGATTCCATCCATTTTATTACCGGTCGGCCGTCCTCGCCGGCGACCTCGTGCACGATTCGCTCCACGCGCGCTCGGTCGAGACGTTGACCGGCTCGTTCGGCGCGATCAAGCAACGACCGTATCAGCGGGTGCCATGGATGGCCCGTCACGGCGGAATATCCGCCGGCAGCAAAGCCGAGCGCCGAAGGTCCGACGATCCCCGCGAGGCCAAAGCCGGCTACCCCGGCTAACAATTCTCGGCGCCCGATGTCCATGAATGCCTCCCGCCCCGGACCGAGGGCATCCGTAAACCGGGAGACAACCCCCGTACATGCCAAGTCGGAAGGAATCTAAGTGACCGGCACGGGCGGCAGGGGCTCCGAAGGTCGGTCTGCCCCCTTCCGGCCCCCGGACCGAGTAGGCCGCCGGAAGAACTCGGCCGGGTCCACCTCGAGTACCTTCGTCAGCCTGACAATGATCCCCAGACACACGTAGGTCACGGCCCGCTCGATCCGGCTCATCTAGACCCGGTCCACCCCAGCATGACGGCGCCGACGCTGTTCGCTGGCGTGCTAAAAAATCACCAGTAACGATAGAGGATACACACGTGACTGACTTGGGGTCGACTTGGCTCAGGTCCGGCAAATGATCCGGCTGCCGCTCTTCGTCGACGACCTGCTCGGCTTCTACATTTTCATCCTGATCCTGACGGTCGTCGCATCATGGCCGATGGCCTTCGACGTGATCAACGTCAAGAACCAGGTGGTCAGGTCCGTACTCAACGCGCTCTCCGCGCTTACCGACCCCTTGCTGGCACCAATCCGGCGGTGCGTGCCGCCCGTCGGGGGACCGGACCTATCCTTCCTGGTGCCCCTGCTGCTGATCCCGTCAGGTACGTCCTGATCCCGGAATTGGTCGACGCGCTTCGATAAAGGCGGCAGGCCGGTTTTACCGAGTAAAAGGCGTGGTGACCCCAACCTGCACAGGTCTCGAGCGCCAGTGCCCGGTTTTGGAAGTTCTGATCACAGGCATTCGGTCAAGCTCGACGACCCGAGTCCGAAACGACGCCGGCGCTGTTGGGAAAGCGGACATCAAGCGACCAGCACCCGCTACTGAATCCGTCGTGAGTGCCCCATTCGGACGTCGGATACGTCTTTTCCGTCAACTATTAACCCTTTGGCTCTGGAAGGACTCCAGCCGGCATGATTTGATTACCTGGACCAAGCGTGGCCGAGGGTCTTCGGGTGGAACGGCGGGTCGAACGGCGACTAGCGGCGATACTGGCGGCGGATGTCGTCGGTTACAGCCGGCTAATGGGAGCCGACGAGCTCGGCACGCTAGAGGCGTTGAAGGCCATGCTCCGCGAAATCGTCGACCCCGCTATCGCGGAGCATGTCGGCCGTATAGTCAAGACTACTGGCGACGGAATACTGGTGGAATTCGCTAGCGTGGTAGACGCGGTGGCCTGCGCCGTTGCTATGCAGGTCAAGATGACCGAAAGGAAAGAGGCCACCGAACCGAAGATCACGTTTCGCGTCGGCATCAACATCGGCGACATCATTATTGAGGGCGACGACATCTTTGGGGACGGCGTCAACATCGCAGCTCGCGTCGAGAGCGAATGCGAACCGGGCGGTGTCTATCTTTCCGGCAGCGCCTTTGATCAAGTCCGGGGTAAGACCGACTTCTCGTTTGACGACCTCGGCGAAAAATTGCTCAAGAATATAGATCGACCGGTGCGGCTCTATGCCGTGAGCCATCCTGGGCTTACAGCCGGAAAGGTGCTGAACCAAGGCGGCACGCAACGTCTACCGCTGCCAGAAAAGCCTTCCATCGCTGTTCTGCCGTTCCAGAACATGAGCGGCGATCCGGAGCAGGAGTATTTTGCGGACGGCGTCGTCGAGGAGGTGATAACCGCGCTCTCGCGCTTCAAGTCACTGTTTGTTATCGCACGTAATTCGAGCTTCACCTACAAGGGCCGCGCGGTCGATATAAAGCAAGTTGGCCATGAACTTGGGGTACGCTATGTGCTCGAAGGCAGTGTCCGGAGATCAGCTTCACGCGTGCGGATCACTGGCCAGCTGATCGAGGCAAGTACCGGTGCTCACATATGGGCTGAGCGGTTCGAGGGTGGATTAGTTGACATCTTCGACCTTCAGGATCAGATCACGGAGAGCGTTGTTGGAGCAATCGCTCCAGCAATGGAGAAAGCCGAAATAGAACGTGCCAGGCGGAAATCAACCGACAATCTCGACGCCCATGACCTTTATTTGCGCGGTTTGGCGAAGTTTTACCAGAGCGTCATCTCGCCCAACCGACAAGCAACCGAGGAGGCGCTGAGCTTCTTTGTAGGCGCCTTCGATATCGATCCGGATTTTTCTGCGGCCTACGGATGTGCGGCCTCGTGTTACACGATTGCAAGAGCGAGCGGCTGGCGCTTAGATAATTCCGACGAAATCGTAGAAGTGAAGCGGCTCAGTCAGGCTGCAATCGCATGCGGTCAAGATGATGCACTGGCTTTGGCATTGAGCGCCATGGCCTTGGCGTATGTTGGTTGCGACCTGCGATCAGGCTCCAACTTGATTGATCGCGCGCTTGCGATCAATTCCAACTTGGCAGCTGCGTGGCACTACGGCGGATGGATAAAGAACTGGTTGGGCGAACCGGAGGCAGGGCTTGAACGCTTCGAACGAGCAATGCGGCTGAGTCCGCTCGATCCACAGATTGCTCCAATGAGGGCGGGAGCTGCGCATTGCCTTTTTTATCAAGGTCGTTATGACGAAGCGGCATCTTTAGCCACACTGGTCCTGCAGGACGCTCCCAACGCTCAACCCCCGCTTCGGATCAAAGCGGCAAGTAGCGCAATGGCTGGTCGAACGGAAGAGGCCCGCGATGCCGTCAATCGTTTGCGGCAGCTCTATCCCACACTGCGCGTCTCAAACCTAAAGGAAGTGCTAGGTCCTTACCGCGCCGAAGACGTAGCGCGATATGAAGAAGCAATGAGGCGTGCTGGACTGCCCGAATAGTGGCTCGTGACCTCTTTTGGCGTGTTTGAGTTTGCCCTTGATCCTCAAGCGGACTGGGTGCAGCTCCGAGATGCTCTGCCGAGGGGTCGAGTGAAAGTCATCGACCGGCTAACATCGGATCTGACACGTCAGGCGAGCAGTTGCGAGCGGTTAGTCAGGCGGGTCGACCGATCGCACGCGGCGTGAAAACCGGGCGTGAGCCTTCTTCAAGTTCAACAACCTCTGATCATAGGTATCAAAAGCGCAGATTAATTGAGGTGCCGAGAGCCAGCACTCGATTTTACCGAGTAAAAACGTCAACGCCTCAATGGAAGGATCCGAGCATCCGCTCTGGCAGTTCGCGCCGGCGCCGGACACACCCTTTAAACACATATCGCAGTCGGTTAGCCTGTGAATACCTCGCGGGGTAGTTGGGTGAGTAGGTCCTGACGTTGCCATCTGAAAGGAAGCAAAATGAACCTTGGCATTACATGCGGTCGTAAAACGATACGTCCAACGGGGTCGCTTGTTTTAATCTCAGCTCTTTATGCATTCGGCATTCAGCATGTTGCGGCCGCAGAGCCTCAATTGGAAAAAGCGATCCAAGACGGAAAAGCTATTTTTGTTCACGAGACTTTCGGTGGCAACGGAATGACATGCGATGGGTGTCACCTGAACGGCGGCGTAGGAGCAGGCAAAACGGCGAAACGGGAAAGTATTCCCAGCCTGACGAACGCTGCGACGATTTACCCGCGATTCGAGGTCAGGAAGAACAAAGTGGTCACTTTGGAAGAAAAGATTCAGAACTGCGTCGCGGGCGCACTGCAGGGGAAGCCACCAGCGAATGGCAGCGAACAAATGACGGACCTCGTTGCGTATGTCACGTCCCTTGCTCAGGGTAAGCCGGTCAATATGGGTGGGAATCCGGAGTAATACGGCGGGAGCGCATTCTTCAGCACATGGCCCAGAGTTGCCTATTTCAGAGGGGCGGAGTTCGTCCGCTCCGCCCCTACATTCAGACATCAGCTTGTTCTGCTATCGCGAGAGCGTTGTCGAACTCAAGTGCAAGATTGGCAGATACTCATTTGGAGGAATTGGCTGGGTTTGATTCCTCGTACCTGCACCTAGGTCCAAATCAGTAGCTAGCGATTGAGTTTTCATGAGGTGCGCCAAGCCGAGGCGGCTAAACCTAGTCTGCGAAGAGGCCATATTGCCGCAATAGCGGCGTTGCCTCTTCCTGCGCGGCGTGCCACGCCGACGCCGCATCAAGCAACAGTTGCTTGCCAGCTGTCGTGAGTGCAATGGGCTTGGTGCGACCATTCGCACCTTCCCGAACCTCTTCTACCCACCCATCTGAAAGTATCGACTTCAGATCCCGCGTGAGCGTCGACTTGTCTAGCTCTTGCCTCCGGGCGATCTCAGCGCGGGTCGTTGGCTGCATCCGACCAATTGTCTCAAGAAGTGAAAATTGCACCGCGCTGACGCCGAAGGGCTGCAGCTTGCCTTCGTAGATTTCCGTGACGGCTCTCGACAGCCGCCGTGCCGTCGCCAATATGTTCTCATCTCTGTTAGAGACGACGGGAATGGTCGTGCCCTTCCGGCCCGAGATCAGGATCGTTTGGCAGTTCTAAGCAGGGCATGATGCGGTCCCCCACCGTTCGGCTTGGCACCCAAAATACAACAAAAGAGGATAATTGCCACTTTTTCCCGACGAGAATGGCTCCGGTGAACGTGGCGCTTATCTTGCCGTCCAGATTGATTCCGATATGAACCCGACACTGGGCGTTGCCCTCAAGGGATGCGCGAGTACAATCCAGCCGACCGGAACCAGAAGTGTCGTCGTATGAGTGACTGGATCGCAAGAGCGAATATCGAGCATTTCAAGAAACTGCTGGCGAGGGAAACGGACCCGAAAAAGCGTGCCGTTATCGAGACCGAGTTGGCAGAGGAAGAACAGAAGCTGGCTGCCCTGCTGAAGCAGAAGAAGGAGGGCTAGCGGCATCCTTCCACTCGCGCCAGTGCGTCGGACGCACAAGGACTGGCTCGTTTGTCGTTGACTTGATCCATCCGCGCAACACGCGACGGCACGGAAACACGAGCATGTGGATTCCGCCAGCGTCGATCACCGCTAGTTGCAGATCACGATCAAAGGGCGCGGTCGCGATAGACTGCCACTCCATTTGAAAATGATGGGACAGGCGCTCGCTAAGAGTTTTGATCTCGCTCAATTCCTCAATCGTGGCTGCGAGCCACGCCCCCAGCAGTGGGAAATGCTCGGGCCTGTACTGGACGTAACCAGGTCGGGGAACATTCCGCTGGGTTGAGCGGAGCGCGTTTCTCGATATCGGTGACCCGTACCCCTCTTGAGTATCGTGCGGCACGGGTCGGCTTTTGAGGTTTCCCGTAAATACCCGGAATTGTTGGCGCAAGCCGTGCTGGTTACCGTTGGGCGCACGGGGAGCGGCTTGGGCAATGGGTGACGGCGATTTTTTCCTACTTCGATCTGTCAATATGCGGCACATCCAGAGGCTGGCGATGGGAGGTCAAATCCCATTCCGGGCGTCTCCTCATGCACGGCCGACGACGCATTTCCGCAGGCATCACTGGTTACACGTTCGATCACTTTTGTTGCGGTGGATTCCGATCCAATCAATGATCGATCAATGTGCCGACAGCCAGCAATCGGTTTTACTGAGTAAAAAGGCTGCGCCCCGATGGATGCATCCGGGGATCCGATCCGACAGCTCGCCGCTCCTCGTTGGCAGGATAAGCACGCCCTCATCGTAGGAGAGACGGCCCACTGTCTTGAACAGGTAGTCGACCGCCCGCGCGTGATCCCCGTGACCGGCCGGACCGCCGCCATCGGTCGCTAACGGGTCAAAGCGGAAGTCGACTCCCGCGCGCGAGCAACTGAATCGGTCGAGAATGACCCAGGCTGTGTGAAAACCCCATCGATGCTATGATTCTCTTGCTGAATCGGCGGGGGAAGTGATGCAGGGTTTCGTTCAAGGGGCGGATCGCCAGCAGACGACGCTGGTTCCGGAATGCCTCGATGATTGGGTCGGCGAGAGCAATCCTGTTCGCGCGGTCGATGTGTTCGTCGATGCGCTGGAACTCCGCGACCTCGGGTTCGATGGCGTCGATCCGGCAGCGACCGGCCGGCCGGCGTATCATCCTTCGCCGATGCTCAAGCTTTACATCTACGGCTATCTCAACCGGGTCCAATCGAGCCGGCGGCTGGAGCGTGAGGCTGGCCGCAATCTGGAAGTGATGTGGCTGACCGGAAGGCTTGCGCCGGATCACAAAACCATCGCCGACTTCCGCAAGGACAACGGCCCGGCCATCAAGAAGGTTTGCGCGCGATTCGTCGAGTTGTGCCGCAAGATGGGCCTGCTGGCGAAGGCCAGCGTTGCCATCGACGGCAGCAAGTTCAAGGCCGTGAACAGTCGCGACAACAACTTCACGCAGGGCAAGATCCAGCGCCGCCAGAAGCAGATCGAGGAGAGCGTAGCGCGCTACATGAGCCAACTCGACACCGCCGACCGCCGGACTGCCGCAGGAGAAGAGCCGTCGGAAACGGTGCTGCTGACCAAGACACGGCTTAAGGAAAAGCTGGCGAAGCTCGAAGAAGAGGTGAAACGGCTTGCCGCGATTGAAAAGGCGTTGCTCGCCTCGCCCGACAAGCAGATATCGCTGACCGATCCCGATTGCCGCTCGATGGCAACGAGCGGGCGCGGCTCAGGCATGGTCGCTTACAATGTGCAAAGTGCGGTCGACACCACGAACCATCTGATTGTCGCGCACGAGGTCAACAACGTCGGCAGCGATAGATCGCAACTGGCGACGATAGCGCAGGCGGCGAAAGCCGCGTTGCGCAGCGATAACTTGGACGTCGTTGCGGATCGGGGCTACTTTAAAGGTGAGGAAATTCTGGCATGCGAACAGGCCGGCGTCGCGGTCACGCTGCCCAAGCCGCAAACCTCCGGCGCCAAGTCGGCAGGCCGCTTCGGGAAACCTGATTTTGTCTATTTGGCCAATGACGATGTCTATCGCTGTCCGGCCGGCGAGAAGCTGGCGCACCACTTCACCGCTGATGAAGATGGCCAGAAAATGCGGATTTACTTGACCAAGGCGTGCCACACATGCCCGCTCAAGGATCAGTGCACAACGTCCAACGAGCGCCGCATCAAACGCTGGGAACACGAACACGTTGTCGAGGCCGCGCAGACGCGGCTCGATCGGAACCCGCAAGCCATGCGTGTGCGCCGCGAAACCGTCGAGCATCCGTTCGCCACGCTGAAGATGCGGATGGGTGCGACGCACTTCCTGATGAAGCGATTGCCCAATGTAGCGACCGAAATGGCGCTGAACGTACTCAGCTACAATCTCACGCGTGTGCTGAACATCGTCGGCGTCAAGCCATTGCTGGCAGCCATGCGGACGTGAGGCGCGGGCCGTGGACTCAAAGGCGGCACCGAAGGCCGCCCTACGTTGCACGGAGGTTGACGCGAGACGCAGTACAGCAAAAATGCTCTGAAATCGCCGCGTTGGTGTCAGTCACTGTTGGTCGAGAGCAGCTTCGGAATGCGGAGCCGCGTTTTTACACAGCCTGGACCCAAACCAGTCATCCCGGGTGGCCAAGCTCTGCGTTGCTACGACCGCGCTAGTATTCCGGCTGCCCAGCTCGCCAGGAAGGTAGAAGCGAAGGGATACCAATTGGCACTTGCTGGTTTGTTCGATCGACTTACCCTAACATCCTTTGCATAATCTGGTCCTTCTGAAGGGGGACAGAATGGAGCGCCGTCTCACCGCGATCCTTGCCGCTGACGTGGGCGGATACAGCCGGTTGATGGAGTCCAACGAGCTAGGTACCTTCGCAAGGCTGAAAGAGCTGCGCGAAAAACTCATCGCTCCGGCGGTTGCAAACTACGCCGGGCGAGTGGTTAAGCTGACAGGTGACGGGTTTCTGGCCGAATTCGCGAGCGCGGCGCAGGCAGTTCATTGTGCCATCGAGCTGCAGAAGGGAATGGCTGCGCGAGAGGCGACAACACCCGAGAAAGAGCGCGTCGTTCTGCGTATCGGGATCAACCTGGGTAACATCATTCTGGAGGACGGGACATCTACGGCGATGGCGTCAACGTTGCTGCGCGCCTCGAAGGCATGGCCGAGCCAGGCGGGGTATTGATCTCGCAATCAGTCCAGGAAAATGCGGCGCCATCCGTCCAGACGACCTTCTTCGACAATGGCGAGCGGAAATTCAAGAACATCGCCCGCGCCATTCGGGTCTGGTCTTGGCCGAACCGGCTGAGCAGCTTGCGTGGGGAAGGCAAACCGCGGCTTTTCCTGGCCGCATTCGAAGGACACAGCGAAGTCGAACAGCGGTTTGCGAATGACCTTGGGCACGAAATCAGGTCCTGTCTGTCACGCCTGACTGGTCTTGAGCTGACGGAGAATCGCACCAGGGCGCATTATGTGGTCGAGGGTGCGGTTCGGATCGTCGAAGGACGACACCGGATTTTTGCACGGTTGCTGTCGGCCGAGGAGGAGAAGCAGATCTGGTCAGAACGCTACGATGAGCGTTGCAATAGCCTGTTCGATGTTCTCGATCGGTGTGCGCCAAGAATAGCCATGAGCGTTCGGCGGCGGGTCGCGGCCGATGATGCCCAGAGACTTGCCGGTCGGCCGCTGGACGAACTCTCGGTGGAAGAGCTCCTGGCACTTGCCGGCGTCAGCTTTTTCACACCGACCAAGGACGGCTGGCGCGGCGGCGGCGTCGTCTCGGAACAAATCCTGGAGCTCCAGCCACAAAACTTCATGGCGCTCATGATGGCTGGCTCGGGACTTGGAACTGCAGAGTTCCTTTACGGTTTCGGCAGGCCTGAGGACGCCGTCCTGAATCTCGCCATCCGCCGAGTCGAGGAAGCGATACGGCTGAACAACAAGAGCGACGTTATCCACACTGCCCATTCGCTGCTGCTGCTGTTCGGGCGGCGGCGGCACGCCGACGCGAAGGCAGCGGCGCTGCGCTCGCTTGAGCTCGACCCGGACTTCAACATGGCCATGTGGGCGCTGGGTGCGGCGCAGGTCTTTTCAGGCGAACCCGAGGCGAGAGCTGAAACTGCGATGCGGGCTGTCGGCATCGAGACCCGCGACCCTTATGTGCACCTTTATAGCCGATTTGCGGGCTATGGGCATCTTGACGCGAATCGCCTAGATGAGGCGAAAATCTGGTTTCAGCGGGCCGACCAATTGGCGCCAGGCGTGGGTCCTAACCTCGCCGCCCTGGCTATCACCTGCTGGCGGGCGGGCGATCAACAAAGCGCTAGAAACGCAATCGGGACCCTTCAGGAGCACGAACCCGACTTCTCGCTCAGCCGCTGCTGGCCACTTCCTTACCAAGTCCCAGAGCTCTGGCTGAAATTTGTCGAGACGTTACGCTCGGCGGGTGCGCCGGATTGAAAGTGTCATTCGGCCAAGGTCTCTCCCGTGCCACCAAATTGTGACGGCAGATCTTTGAATTTCGGCAGCCCGTCTTTCACCGAGATGGACTTGTTTGCGTAATGGACGTGCAGCGTCGGTTGATGCGTGAACCCTTGGAGTAAGGGAGCATAGACGTCGACAAGTTTCATTCCAGGATGATCGGTCATGATGTGGCCACCACACTTACCGCAAAACTTGCGGTACGAGGCCTCCGTCTTGTTGAAGGTGTTGATGTTTTCGGCGCCTCGCGTTACGCGCACCGCCTCTGGGGACCACAAGCTGAAAGCATTGACGGGTGCAGCCGACCAGGCCTGGCAGTCGTCACAATGACAATAACCCATCACCGCCGGCGCTCCGGCCACTTCAATTTCTACGGCACCGCAAAAACATTGGGCCTTATACGGTTGAGCCATGTGCTCCCCTCCTCGCCTTCAGTTTCCGCATGAGTGCAGCAAGGTGTGCTCTCGCCGGATAATGAGAGGATATTATACTCCCAACTATCTTTCGCCTAGCGTGGCGGCTCCGAAATATGGCGAGCCCGGCCGAGCTTCCGGTCTAGCGCCAACCAAAATTTGGGATGAGAGTTTGGCTTGCAATCTCGCCTCAATCCTTGCGCGCGCCGAGCAAGTGATCGAATGATGTCGCCTGCTGGCCGATTGTGTTGCAAAAGTCGTTTTGCGGAAGGCGTCAAATATTCCGAGGACTGCTGGCGCGTTATTGGTGTAATGATCTGAGGGGCCTCATCGCCACACGCTAAATTCATAGGCAGGCTGCGGCCGATCGCAGAGGACTACGCTCATGACCCATGCCGGAAGTCGAGCAACCTAATTTGCTATGATACACAACGCGGTCTCTTTCAGCATGTGGTAGGATACGGACCTCAGCCATAAGGAGCAGCCGTGCGGCGCCGAGAGCTCGTTATCCTTCTTGCGGGCGCCGCTGCGACGTGGCCACGCATCCTGCGCGCGCAAGGAACGAAGATACCGCGAATAGGCATTCTGTCGCCTAGCCTCTCTGAGGACGCCAGTCCGAACAGGGTAATCGTGAAAGCTTTTGTTGCCGGGCTGAGCGAGCTTGGTTACGTGGACGGGCGAAACATCATCATCGAGCGCAAGCGTTCAGAAGCCAACGCAGATCGGCTTCTTGAAGCCGCTGCTGAATTGGTGAAGCACAACGTGGAGGTGATCGTCGCAGTGAGTACCACGGCTGCTCGCCCTGCCGCAGAAACAACCAGCGTCATTCCTATTGTCGCGATCGGCATGGCCGATCCTGTTAATGACGAATTGGTGGCCAGTCTTGCGCGACCAAGTGGAAACCTTACAGGGACATCCTTCCTTGGCCCGCAGCTCGTCACCAAGCGACTGCAGTTGCTAAGCGAAGTCGTGCTACAGCACTCTCGCGTAGCGGTGCTCTGGCATCCGCGTGCCTACAGCGATCGAACGATGGATGGGATGGTCAAGGAGGCTGAACATGCGGCGCAGATGCTAGGTATGCAGCTTCAATTTGTGCCGGCAAACAGCCCGGAGGAAATTACCGTGGCATTCTCCACGATTAGTCGAGACCATGCTGATGCGCTGTGTGTGTTCCCTAGCCCAATGCTGTTTGCGGAGTACGGCCGAATTGTAAGCGCCGTGACAGAAAAGACGTTGCCCACAATTTACGCGGCAAGGGAGGGAGTGGAGCTAGGCGGGTTAATGTCCTACGGAGCCAGTCTGGCCGATATGGGCCGGCAGGCAGCCCCATATGTTGATAAAATTCTCAGGGGAGCCAAACCCGCGGAATTACCTGTGCAACAGCCGACCAAATTCGAGCTGGTCATCAATCTAAAGGCCGCAAAGACACTCGGACTTACGTTTACTCGTGATTTTCAACTTATTGCCGATGAAGTGATTGAGTAGCGGCTGTTTCCACTAATGGAAGTAGGCCCACGATAAGACGTGATTTCTGGTCCCAGTAGGTGGCGCTTTAGTTCGTGGAAGCGCGCCTTCCGACTGACGCTCGCGCGAGTTTTCGATGCCTTTCGCGACTGTGGAAGTCAGTTTCGGTAAAGCCGAAGTGCCTTCAAAGGACCTTTGGGATGCCGGCAAATGACCCATCTGCGACCTCGGCCAGCATCTCATGTTGCAGCAGCGAAGCCGACCTCAATTCCTATCAAATCGTCCATTTGAACCGTTATGATGCTCTGTCTAGAGCCAAGGACGGCTACGCGATATCGATCGGGAGTAACAGCTATGGCTATCGAGCAATCTCGCAACTCGAAGCAATTCTCCGCTTTCGAACTATCAGGCTGGGACGCCAATATCCGCGGCTACCATTCGGCCTTCGGCGCGGTGGCACGTCAGACGGTCGTACCCATGCTCGATGCAGCGCGTGTGACGCGCGGGATGCAGGTGTTGGATGTCTGTTGTGGCCCCGGCATGCTGGCGGCGGGCGCATTGGAACGCGACGCGGAAGCGGTCGGACTCGATTTCTCAGCACAGGCGATCGAACTAGCCCGCAGGCTTGTGCCCAAAGGCAGATTTGAGCAAGGCGACGCACAGGCTCTGCCGTTCCCGGCTGGAAGCTTTGACGCCGCGCTCTGTGGCTACGGCGTCATGCATTTACCGGAGCCCGCGGCCGCGCTGCGTGAAATGCTGCGCGTGCTGCGCCCTGGTGGACGAGCGGTGCTCAGCGTTTGGGATGCAGCGAGCGTCGGCTTCACCTTAGTTTATGAGGCGGTTCGCGCTCGCGGCAGTATGGACGTCGCCTTGCCGCACGGACCTGATTTCTTCCAGCTTGGATCACCAGAGCGCATGCAGGCCGCACTCGCGGAGGTGGGCTTCACCGACGCTGCGGCGTACTCCTTCGACCAAGACTGGCACGTAGCCAACGCGGACCGTTACATCGAATCTGTTCTAACCGGCACCGTCCGCGCGCGCGCCGTACTTGCTGCCCAATCAGGCGATGCGGCGGTAGGCGTGCGCTCTTACATCGCCGACTATCTGACCCGCTTCAGATCATCCGACGGCGAATTGGTCGTGCCAATGCCAGCGATTATCGGCAGCGGCACGCGGCTTAGCTTCTAGCCAGATGGTTCTCTCTCGCCGAACGCGCCGATGGTCGAAATGGTGAGAGCCAGCCGCTCGATTTTACCGAGTAAAAAACGGTAAGCGCATCAATGGACCGATGCCGGCGGCCGAACCGACAGCTCGTCCCGCGCTCGCGGCAAGACCAGCACGCCATCATCGTAGGAAACGCGTCCCCTCAACACCGTCTTGAACACGTAATCGACCACCCGCTCGTGATCCTCCGTGACTGGTCGGACATCCAGCGTGGCGAGCGACCGACGCTTGCCGAGATACAGGGACTCGTGGGCGCGGAAGTGCTCGTCGACCGGCACGTCGAGCCTCGTATCGGGCGGGACCAGAAGCACGGCGTGGAAATGGAGGCCGCCGTTGCAGAGGACGAGCGGGGAGGATTCTCGGTCCCGCTTGTAGACCGGGAGGTCGGCAGCCCCGATCAGGAAAGGAAGTTCGTCGGAAGAAGCGGTCCGAGGCTTGCGGTGGGTCCTGGTGAGGAAGGTCGAATAGACCCGGTAGAGTTCGTCCTTCATCGACTGGATGACCGCGCTGCGAGGACCGGGAAGCTGGGAGAACAGGAAGGTCAGGAAATGGGAGGACCATCCATCATCCACCCGGTCAGTGACCATGCGGGTGAAGCCTTCCACGAGTTGCCGGTTGGCGGGATCCACTCGGCAGATGGAATCGTATTCGTGGATTTCCCGTTTGGTTTTGATCGAGTGGACCGTTCGGTGGATATCGGATCGATGATGGTCGGAGGGATGTTTGTTGGAATCGTTTTGGTTGGAATTGGATGTGGAAGACCAATTGCCGCGGAAGAGACCGGACATTGCGAAGCTCCGATGATCGCAGGCACGGTCGAGTGGCCAATCCAGCAAGATGCGTGGACCTGCCCACTATTTAGATTTCGAGCCGCCCATTTCTGGGTCCACCTTGAGGGATTTTTTTGCCGAGAGCCGAGTTCGATGGACCCTTAAAAGGCTCGCTCTCGCCGACGGTCCCGCGTCACTTCGGTAGCCATCTTGGGGTCTCGCATCCGCTTCTTGCCGTAGAAGTCTTCCAACATCTCGACGGAAGTACCCATGTTGGCAGCCAGCTGAAACACGTTTACTCCCTCGGCGATCCGCATCGTGGCGTACGTATGGCGGAGCGAGTAGGGGACGCGCTTCTTTCCATCCGAAGCGTACAGGACGCCGGCTTCCCGCAAGACACGTTGGAAGCCTCCCTTGAAGGACCCAATAGCTGCCCCGGAGGGGTGGCAGAACACGATTTCTGAGTCTGGAGGGGAATGTCCCAGTTCGTCGGTCCGAAATGACCGGAGTTCATCCAGATAGCGCTCCACCCCCCTGTTGCAGACCACCTCCCGCTGCCCGGTCTTGCCCCGGACCGACAGCACTGCCCGAACCTCATCCGTCAGGGTCCTAGTGGATGAGACATCCGTCCAGCAAAGGCGGCGTGCTTCGCCGACGCGCATGCCGGTGTTGCCGAGGATCAGGATGTAAAGCGCTAGATAAAAGCGCTCTCGCTGCCGCCGTTTGTCCTGCGCGCGGTCGACGTATTCGGGAAGGAAACGGGTTAGCTTAAGCCATTCCCGCTCCGGGATATCGGGACGCGCGTTGATCCGGCCGGACTTGATCGCGAACTCCGGAACTTCCGAGATGTAGCCCTTCCGCTTAGCGAACTTGAGCAGCTGTCGTATCGCAGTCCGTTCGTTCTTGAGGGTAACGATCGCCGGACGCTTCGGTTGCGAGAGCCTCCAGTCCACGTAGTCAGCGAGCTTCGCCTCTGTGACCTTGTCGATGGTGAGTTCGTCGAAGTATTCGAGAGCCCAGATCTCAACCCTCCGGACGTTGCCGTTCACGTACTTCAGGGTCCGAACCGCTTGCTCAGCAACGGGCACCTTGGCCCATTCGGTGAACACCCTCCGGAACGTTGGGGAGTTGATCGGCTCGCCTCGTCGGGCCTTGCCCTCCAGTCGATAGTAGAGGTCTTCAGCGAAGCGCCTTGCCTCGAAATCGTCAGTCGTCTTTGTGGATCTAACCACATAGCCTTCAGTGGAGGGGATCTTGAGCCGGGCAGTCCACTTTGGATTTTGATGGTCCGCCCGCCTGTAGAGCACGATCCTGCCGTCACCCCTAATGTCTATAAAATCCTTGTAGTGGGAATGTGTTTTGGGCAAGCAACCCTGCCGGATTGGGGGTCGAGTAAATCCGGAGTAAATTGAGACCCGCAAAATGGACAGGGGGAAATAGCTCTGTACGGAAAGGAGAGCTCACCAGCCAGCACTTTTGAAAAGTTGTTCCAATCATGGGTAAGAGCGGGAATATCTTGAGCTTTCGGATGGTACCGGCCAGGCGGGTAGTCTCGCGCCCGAAGTCCATTGGCAACATCTTCAAGCTCTATCGTGCCACTCGCTGCGGCCCGGAGTTCGATTCACGTTCACGTATTTGGGATTGCCGTGCACATAGGTGATGCCGGCATCGGCGTTTCCCGCGCCGTAAATGCCGACATAGTCCAAATTTTCGCCCCAGCGCATCGCGCCGATCGAAGCGAATGCGGTTTGACGTGCCTGATCGGGCGAGATCTTGCCTGCTTTGGCGTCGTCATCATAACGGGCGAGAATCTTCTGCGCCGCTTCCACGAGATTGCGCACCGTCGTTCGCCGCTCGTCGAGGACGGTGTCGCGCAGCAGGAGTATCTGCGCAACGGCCACGGCGAAGAACGCGATCGAAAGGACCGCGATGATCATCGCCAAGCGCTGATAGACCGTGAGATGGCGCATCCGCTCGACCCTTCGTGCCAGAAATCCTGCCCGTCTCTATCAACCTGGTGTTAATTCGCCGTTAGTCCTGCGCAGATCGATCGTCACCTGTCGTGATCCTGGCCCGACGGAAAGTAACCTTGGCATCTGCAGGGGCACTGGCGGTTCATCGCCGGCTCTGATATGGGACTTTCAGCGGCCGCCATTCGAAGCGGCGCGCTCCGGTCCCGTAGCTCAGCTGGATAGAGCGACGGTTTCCTAAACCGTAGGTCGCATGTTCGAGTCATGCCGGGATCGCCAGTTTTCGATATCATTTCCTTGAAATTCCCTTTGGGTTGTAGACAGCGGCATTGACGCGGCGATTGCGGTTGCCCAAAACCCTGCTGCGCCTGCTCCCGCCCCGAGCGCGGTGTTCAAAAACCGTCGCCTTGCCGAAAAATTCGTCAACTCGAGGAGACCGCACCGTGACCATGCTCGTCGAGCGCCTCGACTTTACCGCCGCATTGCCACGCGCGCGCAGCAAGCGCGACACTGAAACCGAGACTGTCCAGTTCGCGCAGGCCGCGCTCGCCGCGGCCAAGCAGGAGGGCCTGCTGCTGGCTGTGCGGGCGCGCTATGTCGCTCTTGCCGTCATCGCCTGCCTGTTGCCGATAATCTATCCGAGCTGGGAACAGCTTTACTATTTGGTGCTGCTCGGCTTGTTCGCGCTGATTGGCTGGGGTCAGGTCAAGGTTGGGCGGGTCGGCGTATCACGGCCGGAGCTTGCGCTGCTGTTCTGCGACCTGGCGCTGCTGACCTTTGTCGCCGTCGTGCCGAACCCATTCAGCTCCAACCACTGGCCCGTGGCGATGCAATACCATCTCGGCAACTTCATCTATTTCTTCGTGCTGCTGTCGGGTGCGACACTGGCCTATTCCTGGCGCACGGTCATCGCGGTTGGAACGTGGACCACCGGTCTTTGGATTATCGGCATGGTCTGGGTGTGGTGGCAGCCCGATCGCGCTCCCGACCTGACCGCCCGCGTCGCAGCGGCGGTGGGCAGCGATGAAAGGCTGTTCCGCCTGATCTCGCCGAACTCGATCGTGCCCGGCTCGCGCATCCAGGAGATCGTCGTGTTCATGATCACGGCAGTGACACTCGCCGTCGCGGTGCGCCGCGGCAACGATCTCCTGATCCGTCATGCCGCCGTAGAACGCGAACGCGGCAATCTCGCGCGCTACTTCTCGCCCAATGTGGTGGAGGAATTATCCAAGCACGACGAACCACTGAAGCAGGTGCGCACGCAAGACGTCGCCGTGCTGTTCGTCGATATCGTAGGCTTCACCGCCTTTGCCGATGCGCGCGCGCCTGAAGAAGTCGTGCGGACCTTGCGCGAATTCCACGCGCTGATGGAGCGGGAGGTTTTCAGCCACAACGGAACGCTGGACAAATACCTGGGCGACGGGCTGATGGCGACCTTCGGCACGCCGTTTGCCGGCGCCGTCGACGCCAGCAACGCGCTGCGCTGTGCGCAGGCTATGATAGCAACGGTGGATCGGTGGAACGGCGAACGCAAAGCGATCGGCGAGGTTCCAATGCGCGTCAGTTTTGGTTTGCACTACGGGCAGGTCGTGCTTGGCGACATCGGTGTGACCTGTCTCGAGTTTGCGGTGATCGGTTCGACCGTCAACGCCGCAAGTCGGCTCGAAGCGTTAACCCGCGTGCTCGACTGCTCGCTGGTAGTGAGCGATGATCTCGTCAGGTGCGCGAAGGCCGAAATCGGCGGCGCAGATGCGGTGTTTCGCTTGCTGGTCGCGCAAGCCCCACAGACGATCCGGGGGCTTGAGAACCCGATCGCGATCTGGACGCAGGCGCAATGAAAGACGTCGTGTCGCAAAAACTGTCGATTGAGGCCGGGAAAGCGGGCGCCGTCTCAGCGCTGCTGCTGTCCCCAGAGAGACCGCGCGCCTGCTATGTCTTTGCCCATGGCGCTGGCGCCGGAATGACGCACTCATTCATGGAGGCGTTTGCAACGGGATTGCGCGAACGCAGCATCGCGAGTCTGCGCTATCAGTTCCCCTATATGGAAAAGGGCAGCAAGCGGCCCGACCCGCCCGCGATCGCACAGGCGACGGTGCGCGCTGCGGCGGCAAGGGCGGCCGAGATCGTTCCCGGGCTTGATCTGATCGCGGGCGGAAAATCCTTTGGCGGCCGCATGACCTCGCAGGCGCAAGCCGCAGCCCCGCTCGCGGGCGTGCGCGGGCTCGCGTTCGTAGGTTTTCCGCTGCATCCAGCCGGCAAGCCTTCGAGCGACCGGGCCGATCACCTCGCCAAAATCGATATCCCCACGCTGTTTCTGCAGGGGACGCGCGACGCTCTGGCGGAGGTCGCCCTGATCGAACCGGTGGTGCAGCGATTGGGTTCGCGTGCGACCTTGCATCTGGTTGACAGCGCCGATCATTCATTTCACGTGCTGGCGCGCTCCGGCCGCAACGACCGCGAGGTGTTGAACGAGATTCTCGATGTGTTCGGGAAGTGGGTCGATTCGATTCTGGCCGTGTGAGAATGCGGCGCGCGTTCAGCAGCCGCGGCAGATGCCGTGAAGCTGCCTGTCCAGCGCCTGGTCCTCCTGCTTCATCTGCTGAAGCGTATCCATCGCCGCATCACGGCGCGGCTCGGCGGGCTTGCGCTTGGCGGCGAGTTCGGCCTCCTGCCGCTGATAGCACGCTTCGCGCTCGGTTTTGGCCTGGATGAACCGGCATTGTTCTACTGCGGCCGCAGGAACGACACCAAACACCAGCGTACTCCATGAAAGAACAGCGAGCGCAAAAACAAATTTCGGTCGGATGATCATGCCCCTGCTTTCACGAATTGCGGCGCCGGCCGTGACGATGCCGATCCTCGATAGCAAAAAATTTCGGTCCGGGGCACTATAATCGCCCAATCCACCGGAAATCTGACTTGCCCCTCACATCAATCGAAAAACCCGCGCGCCATCTCAAGGGCTGGACGACGGGATTTGAACGTTTCTTGTTCGCGTTTCTGTTCATGCTGGCTGTCATCGCAAGCGCGGGAGCCGACGAGGCAAAAATCAAGCTCGGCGTCTTGCGGCTGTCGTCGTCGGCGCCGGTCTTCATCGCGCAGGACAAAGGCTATTTCCGCGATGCGGGGTTGGAAGTCGACCTGAAATTCTTCGACGCGGCGCAGCCAATTGCGGTTGCGACCACTTCCGGCGACATCGACTTCGGCGTCACCTCCCTGACCGCCGGCTTCTACAACCTCGCCGGCAAGGGCGCGCTGAAGGTGATCGGCGGCATGAGCCACGAAAAGCCGGGTTTTCCCCTGATCGGCTATTTCGCTACCGCCAGGGCCTATGCGAGCGGACTTAACGCCCCAAAAGATCTTGCCGGAAAGCGCATCGCGATGACGCAGGTGGGCTCGAGCTTCCATTATTCGCTCGGGCTACTTGCCGACAAGTACGGCTTCAGGCTTGCAGGGACGAAACTCCTGCCGATGCAGTCGCTGTCCAATGTCACGGCCGTGCTGAAGGGCGACACGGTCGATGCAGCCCTGCTGCCGGTGTCGGCGGCGCGCAAGCTGCTCGACGATGGGAGCATCCGGCTGCTTGGCTGGGTCGGCGAGGAGACGCCCTGGCAGGTGGGCGCGGTGTTTGCCGCGCCAAAGACGCTGGAGAAGAAAGCCTTGGCGACGAAATTCCTCGCCGCGATCGAGCGCGCCGACCAGGAATATCACGACGTGATTCTGACCGCAGTGGCCGGCGGTGAGGCGCCGATCAACGACAAGACCCGGCCCTTGCTCGAGATCATCGCGAGATACACCAGCTTGCCGATCGAACAGGTGGTCGGCAACTGCGCCTATATCGATCCCGAGGGCAGGCTCGACGTCAGGGATGTCGCCAACCAGATCGAATGGCTGAAGGGCCAGGGCTTCGTCGACAAAGGCGTCACCGTCGAGGCCGTCATCGATCGGGAATTCGTGAAGCCGGAGTGAGGACGGGCCTCATCCTTTTAGACGCCGCCTTGCGGCTCCTCAGGATGAGGGGATAATGCTATCCGCTTGAACGGCTATCTGCTCTCACGGTGAGGAGCGCGAGGCGTTTGCCCGTCCGGTGCGCCACGTCGGACGATGCTATAGCATCGCCGAGTGAACCATGAGGCCGTCGATGCCAAGGACGACATGGACCTGATCGCCAACCACATCTCGCATCGCTTCGGCGCGCTCGACGTGCTTGACGATGTGTCCTTCACCGTCGGTGCCGGCGAGGTGGTGGCTGTCGTCGGTCCCTCCGGCTGCGGCAAGAGCACGCTGTTGTCGATCCTTGGCGGACTGTTGGAGCCATCCGGCGGCGCCGCGGAATTGCGCGGCAGCGCGCCGGCGGAAAGCCTCAATCCGTTGACCTTCGTGTTCCAGGATTTCGCGCTGCTGCCCTGGTGCACGGCCGCGCAAAACGTCGAATTCCCGTTGCTGCATGCCACGTCCGATCCCGCCGCACGACGCGCCGTGGTCGAGGATGTCCTGCGCCGCACTGGTCTATCGGATTTTGGAAAGGCCTATCCGAAGCAGCTTTCCGGCGGCATGCGCCAGCGCGTCGGCATCGCTCGCGCGCTTGCCGTGAGCCCGGCGATCCTGCTGATGGACGAGCCATTGTCGGCGCTGGATTCACAGACCCGCGAACTGCTGACGGAGGATTTCATCCGGCTGCTTGCGGACGCCGCGATCGGCGCCGTCTATGTCACCCACAATCTGGAAGAGGCCGTGCGGCTCGCCGATCGTGTGGTGGTCCTGTCGCGCCGCCCCGGCCGCGTCCGCGAGATCGTCACCATTCCGCTGACACGCGCCGAGCGCACCGGGCCTCACATGCGCGAGAGGCTGGTCACGCTGCAAGCCGACTTGTGGTCGCTGATCCGGAGCGAGGCGATCGATGCCGAACGCGAGGTTCAGTATGCTTGACCGCGCGGACGACCAACCGGCCTCGGCGCAAGCGGACGGCGACGTGCGGAAGGTGGCGTTTCGCGGCGCCGGCTTTTCGCCAGGCACCTCTCGCTATGCAGGCCTGCTTGCGCTCGCGATGATGATCGCCCTCTGGCAACTCGCAAGCCAGCTTTCGCCGATCAGCCCGGTGTTTCTGCCGAGCCCGCTCGCGATCTTGCGGGCACTGGTTCGATTGGCGTCCTCAGGCGCGCTTTGGCAGCATCTTGCATACTCCGTGATGCGCATCGGAATCGGCTGGCTGCTGGGTACCGCGGCCGGAATTGCTGTCGGTTTTGCGATCGGGCTGTCGACGCTGGCGCGCGGCGTCGGCATCACTTTCATCTCGGCGTTGTTTCCGATTCCGAAAATCGCGCTGCTGCCGCTTCTGATCCTGTGGCTGGGCATCGGCGAGGAGCCGAAAATCGCGACCATTGCGCTCGGGGTATTCTTCTCCACCGCGATCTCGGTCTATGGCGGGGTCGACGCGGTGCCGCGCAACCTGATCCGGATGGCACAAAGTTTCAACGTGCCGTTTTCGACCATCCTCCGCCGCGTGATCTGGCCCGGCGCCTTGCCATCGATTTTGGCGGGTTTTCGCATCACCGCTTCGGTGGCGCTGCTATTGGTCGTGAGCGCGGAGATGATTGGCGCCGAATACGGCATCGGCGCCTTCGTGTTGCAGGCCGGCAACCTGATGCAGACGGATCAACTTCTCGCCGGCGTCGTGATCCTGTCGCTGTTCGGCCTTGCGGTGGGATGGCTCATCAGCCGGCTGGAAAAGCGGCTGCTGCATTGGCGGTGAGGGGAACGGTCGCGAAACATCCGCCGTCGTCCCGGCCTTGAGCCGGGATCCATACCGCGTGATCTACTTTAGGGCAAAATGGCAGACGCTGGCGTGCGACAACCTCGGCCGGTGGTTGTGGGTCCCGGGTCGCGCATGCGCTTGCCCGGGACGACAGTATCACGCGTTGCCTCGATCCTCGCGGAACAGGTCGAGCTTCTGCTGCACCGGGCGGTCGGAGAACGAGAACAGCACCGAATCCACATCGGCCTCGTGCGTCACCCAGTGCCAGCTCGGCACCACGAACAGGTCGCGCGGTCCCCATTCGAAGGTCTGATCGCCGATCCGCGTGCGGCCCTTGCCTTCGATCGCCGCGAACACGGTCGCGTCCGTCGAGCGATAGCGCGCCGTCTTGAATCCCTTCGGCAACATCTGAATGAAGGTGCCGATCGTCGGCATCGCGAAATCGCCGGTCTCCGGATTGGAGAATCGCAGCTTCAGGCCATGACAGGCGTCCCATTCGTCGCGCTGCTTGGCGACTTCCAGCGCCTCGCGCGTATAGGAATAGGGATAGTTGAAGATCGGCGAGGTCTTCGACGTGCGCTTCTCATCGACCGGCAACAGGTTATGGCCATAGCGCGCAAAACTGTCGCCGGCCGGGCGGGTAAGCTTTTGCTGGTCTTCCTTCGACGGCTCCGCGAACGAGGCATCGAAGAACTGCACCATCGGAATGTCGAGGCCGTCGAGCCAGAACATCGGCTCCCTGGTTTCGTTGGAATGATCGTGCCACGTCCACGCCGGCGTGATGACGAAATCGCCCGGCGACATCGCGGTGCGCTCACCATCGACCGAGGTGTAGGCGCCCTTGCCCTCGAGCACGAAGCGGAGCGCCGACTGGCTGTGACGGTGCGCCGGCGCAATGTCGCCGGGCACCACCATCTGCACGCCGGCAAACAGCGACGTCGTGATCTTCGACTGGCCGCGCAATCCCGGATTTTCCAGCACCAGCACGCGCCGCTCGGCTTCCTTGGCGGTGATCAGCTTGCCGGCCTCGTTCATGTAGGCGCGGATGGCGTCGAACTTCCAGAGGTGCGGCCGGCAGGCGCTCTTCGGCTCGGGCGTCACCAGATCGCCGAGCACGTTCCACAGCGCGGAAAGATTCTCACCGTCGATCTTCTTGTAGAACGCCTCGCGTTCCGGCGTCTTTTGCACGGCTTCCATAGCTGGAACTCCTCCCGTTGCTGTTATCTCGTTTGCTGATTGACAGTATACTGCCAAATTGGCTAGCGTCAATCAGGGCCTGGAAGGCCAATCGACAATAAGGGAGGCCACGATGAAGCTGCACGGCTATTTCCGCAGCAGCGCGTCCTATCGGGTCAGAATTGCCTTGAACCTGAAGGGGTTGACTGCGGAGCACCTGAGCCATCATTTGCGCAAGGGCGAGCAGCGCGCTCCCGGCTACCTCGCGATCAACCCGCAAGGCCTCGTTCCGACGCTGCAAGGTGACGGCGGCGCGATTCTCACCCAGTCGCTTGCCATCATCGAATGGCTGGACGAGACCCATCCCACCCCGCCGCTGTTGCCGAAGGATCCGATGCGCCGCGCGCTGGTGCGTGCCTTCGCGCAAGTGGTCGCCTGCGACATCCATCCGGTCCAGAACCTGAAAGTGCTGGCGCGATTGCGCGAGCTCGGTTTGCCCGAGGACAAGGTCACCGAATGGGCGGCGTGGGCCAATCGCGAGGGCCTCTCAGCTTGCGAAAAACTGATCGCCAATGAAGCCGGGCCGTTCTGCTTCGGCGATACGCCGACCATTGCCGATCTCTGCCTGGTGCCGCAACTTGCCAATGCGCGCCGCTTCGGCGTCGATGTCGCAGCCTTTCCCCGGTTGCTGAAAGCGGAATCCGCCGCCAAGGCCCTCAAGGCGTTCACTGAGGCCGCACCGGAGCGGCAGCCTGATGCCGAATAACAGGGACCAGGTGACCATGGACGCGGTCTACACCGCACCCGGCTATCTGTTCCGCCGGATGCAGCAGATCGCGGTCGCGATCTTCATCGAGGAATGCAGGGATTTCGACCTGACGCCGGTGCAATATGCGGCGCTGATTGCAATCCGCACCCATCCCGGCATCGACGCCACGCGCCTCTCTGCCGTGATTGCCTTCGACCGGTCGACGCTCGGCAGCGTGATCGAGCGACTGGAAGCCAAAGAGCTTGTCGAACGCAAGCCGGCTTCCGAAGACAAGCGCGTCAAGCTTCTCTATCTGACCAAGGCCGGCAGCAACCTGTTGCGCGATATCATGCCGTCGGTCGATCGTGCGCAAGCACGGATGCTTCAGCCGCTGAAACCAGCCGACCGCAAGACGCTGCTGGCGCTGCTCGAACAACTCGTCGATCTCAACAACGAGGCCTCGCGCGTGCCGCTGCGCGCCGAAGACGCGCTCGAACATCTGGTGTCCCGGTCATGACCGTCCGCGACGCACAACCGGTTCTGATCGCGGGCGGCGGCATCGGCGGCCTTGCGGTCGCCTTGGGACTTGCGCAAAAGGGTATCCGCTCGATCCTGCTTGAGAAAGCCGCAGCGCTCGGCGAGATCGGCGCCGGCATTCAGCTCGGGCCGAACGCGTTTCACGCCTTCGATTATCTTGGCGTCGGCGAGGCCGCTCGCAACATGGCGGTCTACGTCGAGCGCCAGCGTTTGATGGATGCGATGACGGCGGAGGAAATCTGCCATGTCGATCTCGGTGAGGCCTTCCGGAAGCGCTTTGGTAACCCTTACGCCGTGGTGCATCGTGGTGACCTGCACGGCGTCTTCCTGAAGGCTTGCCGCGATTCGGAGTTGATAGATCTGCGCGTCAGCTCCGAAGTCGTGAGCTACGATCAGGACGGATCGTCGGTCACCGCAAAACTTGCTTCAGACGATCGGATCACCGGCTCGCTGCTGATCGGCGCGGACGGGCTGTGGTCGAACGTCCGCAAGCAGGTCGTCGGCGACGGCAAGCCGCGCGTCTCCGGCCACACCACCTACCGCTCGGTGATCCCGACCGAACAGATGCCGGAAGATCTGCGCTGGAACGCGGCGACGCTGTGGGCCGGGCCGAAATGCCACCTCGTGCACTATCCGCTCTCGGGCTGGAAGGTGTTCAACCTTGTCGTCACCTGCCACAACGACGCGCCGGAGCCGGTCGCCGGCAAGCCGGTGCCGGAGGAAGAGGTGATGCGGGGGTTCACGCACATTCACGAGCGCGCTCAGGCCATCATCCGTCACGGCACCAACTGGAAGCTCTGGGTGCTCTGCGACCGCGACCCGACCGAACGCTGGGTTGACGGCCGCGTCGCGCTGCTCGGCGATGCCGCCCATCCGATGCTGCAATACTTCGCGCAAGGCGCATGCCAGGCGATGGAAGACGCCGTGTGCCTTTCGCATATGCTGGGCAGCCATCCGGGCGATCACCAGCGCGGCCTGGAAAAATACCGCGCGCAGCGCTTTCCGCGCACCGCGCGCGTGCAACTGATGTCGCGCGCGATCGGCGAGCACATCTATCACCCCTCAGGCGAGCACGCGCGGCTGCGCAACGCCATCATGAGCGCGAAGTCGCAGGAGGAATGGTACGGCGATCTCGCCTGGCTCTATGGCGGGACGGGATTGGAGGGATAGGCCACCGTCAGGCGGCAGGCCAGTCGTAGGCGGGAAGAGACAGCTTGTCGGTGATATCCCTGCCGACCAGAAGCCGTGCCAATCCAGGGATGGCGAACGCCTTTATGATGTAGTTGCGGAATTGCAGGCCCCATCTGGTTCTCGGCGCGAACGTTCCGGCAAAGCGTTCGGCGCCGCGTTGCTTGGCGGTTATGAAAGGCCGCAGCAGGTCTTCATATCTGGCAAAAGCTTCTTCGTGTCGTCCGCCAGCGCGCATAAGTTCGCCTGCCAGCACATAAGCTGAAATCATGGCGAGCGCAGAACCCTGTCCGGCGAGCAGCGATACGCAGAACGCGGCATCTCCTGCAAGCGCGACGCGGCCTTGCGACCAGCTCCCCATCCTGATCTGGCTGACGCGATCGAGATAGAGCTCGTGCGTCTGCTCGAGTTCGTCAAGAACGCGCGGGCTCTCCCACTTGGCGTCATGATATCTGTCGCGCAACAGGGCCTTCTGAAGCTCAAGCCGCGACGGCAGCTCGCGAGCCGCAGTCGAAAAGACGAACAGGAACAGCGTTTTTTCGTCGCGCTGGGTGAAGCGTCCGAGCATCAGGCCGGGGCGTCCGTACATGATGTACACGTCTTCATCGCGCGGACGATATCCGCGGACTTCGAAGGCCGCGACGGCGTAACCGAGGTTCTTTTCGAACCGGCTCTCGGGACCAAAGGATAGCCGTCGAACGGCGGAGTGCAGGCCGTCGGCGCCGATCGCCAGGTCAAAGCAGCGTTGCCCGGCCTGCCTGAATTGAACCTCGACATGCCCGGCCTCCTGCCGAAGCTCGACAATTTCGTCGCCGAAGATCGTTTCAGTCCCGTCCTTGACGGCATCGAACAACAGTCGCGAAAGGTCGCTTCGCGCCAGACTGACAAAGCGTCCGCCGGTCAGTTCGGTGAAAACGCTGGTTCCGAAGCCGGTCACGCGTCTACCGCGATCGTCGACGATCCGCATTTCACGAACGCGGTACCCGACGCGATGGATCTTGTCGAGCAGGCCCATTCGCTCGGCAATGTCGTAGCCCAGGCCCCAGAAGTCGATGATATAGCCGCCGCTGCGCAGCGACGGCGCGCTTTCGACGAGGGTCGGCGCGAAACCGGCGGCTTTCAGCCAATAGGCGAGAGTCGGTCCGGCAATTCCCATGCCTGAGATCAACACGGTCTGTCGAGCCATTCCCTGCCTCCATCGCGAACCCGGAACGCGTGGAAATAACCGGTCACACCCGAGCGGGGTTCCTTCGCCAGCGGTTTGCGTCACATCCGCATCACGGCCTGACGATCGATCTTGCCAGTGCCGGTCTTCGGCAGTTCAGGCGCGAACTTGATCTCGCGCGGATACTTGTAAGGCAGGAGCCTTGCCTTGACGAAGTCCTGCAGCAGCCTCGTCGTTTCGCTCTCGTCATTTGCAGCGCTGTTCATGACGACGACGGCCTTGAGGGTCATGCGCCGATCCGGCAGCTCGGCGGCGAAGACGGCGCATTCGCGCACGTCGGGATGCTCGGCGAGGCACAGTTCGACCTCGAGCGGATAGACCCACTGGCCGGAAATCTTGATCAGGTCGTCGGCGCGGCCGCGGAAAAAATAAAAGCCGTCGGCGTCGCGCACGAAGCGGTCACCGGTATAGATCCAGCCGCCTTCGCGGATGGTCTCTGCCGACTTGTCGGGCCGGTTCCAGTAGAGCGGCGTATTGGAATCGCCGCGCACCCACAGGATGCCCTCCACATTGTCGTCGACCTCGTTGCCGTCGCTATCTCTCAGTGCGATCTCGTAGCCGGGCACGCGAAGGCCGGCAGCGCCGAGCTTCTTCCTTTCCTCGCGGTTACTGAGATAGATGTGCAGAACCTCGGTCGAACCGAGGCCTTCGACGATCTCGAGGCTGGTCAGCTTCTTCCAGCCGTTGAAAACCTCTGACGACAACACTTCTGCGGCGGAAACGGCCGTGCGCAGCGACGTGAAATCGGCCTTGTCGGCGTCCTCCGCCTTGGTCAGCGACGTATAGAGCGTCGGCAGCCCAAAGAAGACGGTCGGGCGATAGCGCGCAATGGCCTCGAAAATCGCTTGCGGCTTCGGCTGACCCGGCAACAGCAACGTCGCCGCGCCCGCCGAAAACGGGAAGGTGACGGAATTGCCGAAGCCATAGGCGAAGAACATCTTCGGCACGGAAAAGCAGATGTCGTCCGACTGAAGCTTCAGGACATTTTGCGCGAAAGCGCGGTCGCTATAGGCCATGTCATGCTGGAGATGGACGATGCCTTTTGGCCGCCCGGTCGAGCCCGACGAATACATCCAGAACGCCATTTCGTTGCGATGCGTATCGGCCTCGGAAAGCTCGCCCGGAAAATTCGCCAGCCAGTCCCCGGCGATCACCGTCTTTGGCGCGGCGTGGCGTCCGGCGTTGCCATTGACCACGATCAGCGTGTGCAGCGCTGTGTCCTTGCAGGCGATTGCGTCGAAGCGCGCACAGAATTCAGCATCGGCGATCGCGATAGTGGCGCCGGAATCCGAAAGATAGAATTGCAGGAGGTCGGGCGGCGTCAGCGTGTTGATGAGGAGCGGCACGAAGCCGGCGCGTACCGCGCCGAAAAACGCCGCGGGATAGGCCGGCGTGTCGTCGAGGAACATCAGCACGCGATCGCCGCGCTTGAGGCCCAGCGAAATGAGGCCATGGCCCCAGCGCGAAGCTTCTGCGCACAGCACAGCGTAGCCGACATTGCCAAGCGGACCGGTCAGCGCCAGCCGGTCACCGTTACCCTTGTCGAGATTGTCGAAGAGAATGCGGCTCGCATTGTAGGTTTCCGGAACCGAGAAGGCGATCTCGCGCGCGCCTTCGCTGTCGGCGGGGACTTGATCATCGATTTTGCGAGAACTCGCGGGCTTCATGCGATGCCTCCGTCGGCCGATCGCGGCCGCGATGCCTCGTAGCGGGCCATGAAACGAGGTGCCATCGCGCGCAGGCGCGCATCGTCGATCCGTCCCGAACGGGTAATGTAGCTATAGGCGAAGTCCATCAGCTCGAGCTTCATATGATCGGCGAAGCCGGCATACCAGCCGGCGCTGGTGCGGGCGGCGGTCACGAGCTTCTTCACGATCGGCTGCCGCTCGCTCTGGTAGCGGGCCAGCGCGCCGCCAATGTTGCCCTCCGTCTCCAGCGCCTTGGCAAGCGCGATCGCGTCCTCGATCGCGAGCCGCGTCCCCGAGCCGATCGAGAAGTGCGCCGAATGCAGGGCGTCGCCGATCAGAACCATGTTCTTGAAGAACCAGCGCTCGTTCCAGACCCAGGGAAAATTGCGCCATAGCGATTTGTTCGAAATCAGTCCGTGGCCGCCGAGCGCGTTGGCAAACACCTGCTCGCAGATCGCTTTGGATTCGTCGATCGTTTTGTCGGCGAAGTCATGGGCCTGCCAGGTCGCAAGATCGCATTCGACCAGGAACGTGCTCATGTCGGGAGCGTAGCGATAGTGGTGCGCGTTGAAGCTGCCGCGATCGGTCGCGACAAACGTCTGCGACAGCGTCTCGAAGCGCTTGGTGGTGCCGTACCAGGCGAACTTGTTGCTGGAATAGGACAGCGAGGTGCCGAAATCGCCCTCGAAGGCGCGGCGCACCTGCGAGTTAAGTCCATCCGCGGCGACAATCAGGTCATAGCCGGTCAGCTGATCGAGCGACGCCTGCGTATCGAAATGGAGGACCACGCCGACCGAAGCGGCTCGCGCTTGCAGGATTTTCAATAGATCGAGTCGGCCAATCGCGGAAAATCCGACGCCGTCGATCTCGACGCTTTCGCCCCGCAGATTGAGCGTGATGTTCTTCCAGCTTTCCATCCTTGGCGCGATCGCGTCCACGGTGCCGGCATCGTCCGCGCGCAGGAACTCGAGCGCGGTGTCGGAAAACACCACGCCAAAGCCCCAGGTCGCGCCCGCCGGGTTCTGTTCGAACAGGTCGATCTGCGCGTCAGGGTGACGCTTTTTCCAGAAGGTGCTGAAATAGAGGCCGCCGGGGCCCCCGCCGATGACGGCGATACGCACGTTGTCCTCCCTGATCGACAGTATACTTACAATCTAGAGCTAATGTAGCGTCCGCAAGCTGCGGGCGCTACCGGAAATTCCGGCTCTTGACTGGATCAGCTCGGGCGCAGCACGGATGAAAACTTACTTCTTCTCAGCTTCTGCCAGCACCTTCTGGCAGGCCGGCGTCAGCTGGGCATTGTGCTTGCCGAGGCAGGCGATGATCCGCCCGCCGCCGGGCACGGTACCCTTGCAGAATTTCCCGAAGTCTCCCATGCAGGCGTCGCGCTGGGCGGCGGTCAGATCCTGCGCTATGGCGCCGGAGGCAAGCAGCAAGGCTGCGGTAGCGATGGTGATGCGTAGCATTCGTGGTTTCCCTTCCCTGAGTAGTCCCCGTGCCCCACCTTGGTCGGTCTTCCCAACTTGCTTCATGACCGAAGACCCGTTGTATTGATGGCTTTGGGCCGATTTCGGTCGATCATCTGCTCTTGCAAGGAGAACCCATGGCAGAACCCCGGGCCAAATGGCTGGCCTTCTATGCCGAGAATGTCGAGCCTATTTTCAAAGAGATCGTTTCACACATCGAGAAGATCATCATCGGAACGCTGATCGTTTCGGCCGGCGCTCACGTGTCGAGCAACGAGCCGGCGATCCAGCTGTTCGGTTATCTGCGTCACAGCCTGGTCGGCCGCGGCGTGATGCTGGTCGGCGTCATCATCCTGCTTCTGAATTTCATCGACGGCCTCTACAAGCTCGCGAAGGTGAACTGGCATGTGGCATGGCAGATCGTGATGTCGGTGTTCTACATCGCGCTGTCGGTCCGTATGGTCCAGCTCATCCTCGCGTTTCGTGGCGAATGATCGGTGGCCGCAAGGCGGCCGCCGAAGCGCGCTCAACGCGCGGCGAACGGCGCGAGCACCTCTTTGCAGGCCGGGGACAAATCGGCCGCGCGACTGGAAATGCACTGCATGATGCGGCCGCCGCCGGGCGCGACACCGGCGCACAGCGTGCGGACGTCGGCGCCGCAGGCCGAGCGCAGCACGAACAGCTCTTCGCGCGGCGCCATCGGCCGCAGCACGATCACAACCGGAGCAGCCGCAGGTGCGGCCGCTGCTGCTGCCGGCGTACTGCTCGTGGCCGGCGCGGTCGTGCCGCCGTCAGCAGCGGCAAGCGCCTTGCCGCAAGCCGCCGAAACCCTGGCCTTGTTCTTCTCGAGGCATTCCAGCGCCGGCGCGCCGCCGGTCGGAACACCAGCGCAAACCTTCGGATAATCGCCGCGGCACGCGCTTCGGATCGCGGAGACCTGCGCACTGGTCGGCTTCTTCGCCATCGTCGCCGCAGGCTTGGATTCGCCCTTCGGCTCCGCCGCCGGCTGCGCGGTAGTCGTCTCGGTCTTCGGCGCGGCAGCAGGCGCTGCCTCGGTTGTGGCCGGTTCGCTCTTGGGCGCCACGGATGCTTCGATTGTGCGCACCGCGCTCTGGCAACTCGGCGACAGGCTCGACATGTTCTTGGCGAGACATTGCAGCGCCGCTTCGCCGCCCGGCTGCACGCTGGAGCAATGCGCCATGTAATCGGAGCGGCAGGCCGACTTGACGGCCGCCTTTTGCGCCTCGCTCGCGCCTTGCGCGAAGGATGGTGTTGCGACGGCTACAATAGCCGCCGTCAGAAGCGCACGAAGCACCGTATCACGTCTCGACATGCCGAACATTTGAGTAAATCCTTTTTTGACCAAATGGTTTTGAGCAAACCCTTTTCAGTTATCACTGGTGCGGCGCGTCAACGCTTGAACCTCTACCTCTCAAGTCTTCAAAGAACCGGCGTCCCGACACAACAACCTGCGCGAGCTTTATCATTTTCGGTTTCCGGTTCCGCTACAAGCGGTTTCTTGCTATCAAGGCGCGGCAGAACGCCCCTTCGATAAGCCGCCTTTTCTTTGAACCATATCGCGCTTCGATAGACGTCTCTAATTCAAGGCAGATCGCAATTGAGGTATGGGATGAGGTCTTCGCGTTTGCACAGCGCCGCCACCGCCTTGCGCGTCGCGTTTGCCATATCGGCATTCGCCGCATTAAGTGCCTGCGAGCAAAATACCTTTGTGCAGCCGCCGCCGCCGAAGGTGGACGTCGCGACGCCGGCGCAGAAGTCGATCACGCGTTATCTCGATGCCACCGGCAACACCGCCCCGTTCAAGACGGTCGATCTGGTCGCGCGCGTGCAGGGCTTTCTGCAATCCATCAATTACAAGGACGGTAGTTTCGTCAAGGAAGGCACCACGCTGTTCACGATCGAGCCGGAGACCTACAAGCTCAAGCTCGAACAGGCGCAAGCAGCGGAGGCAGGTTCCCAGGCTTCGCTGAAACAGGCTGAGGCCGATTACAAGCGCCAGGCCGAGCTGGTCCAGAGGCAGGCCGTGTCGCAGTCGATGCTGGATACGTCCACATCCAACCGGGACAACGCGCAGGCCAATCTTCTGCAGGCGCAGGCCAACACCAGGATCGCCGAGGTCAACTACGGCTACACCAATGTCTCCGCGCCGTTCGACGGCATCGTGACGGCGCATCTCGTCTCCGTCGGCGAGCTCGTCGGCGTGGCGTCGCCGACGCAACTCGCCACCATCGTGGCGCTCGACCCGATCTACGTGAATTTCAACGTCAACGAACAGGACGTGCTGCGGGTGCGCGAGGAAGCGCGTCGCCGCGGCATGACCGTCGACGACCTGCGCAAGCTCCCGGTCGAGATCGCTCTGCAGACCGAGACGGGCTATCCACACAAGGGTACGCTGGATTACGTCTCGCCGCAGGTCAATCAGTCGACCGGCACGCTCGCCGTGCGCGGCATCCTGAAAAATCCCGACCGCGTGCTGCTGCCTGGCTATTTCGTCCGCGTCCGCGTGCCGTTCGATCAGAAGACGAACGCGCTGCTCGTTCCGGATGTTGCGCTCGGCAGCGATCAGGCCGGCCGCTATGTGCTGGTCGTCAATGCGGAAAATGTCGTCGAGCAGCGCAAGGTGAACGTGGGCCCGCTGGAAGGCGATCTGCGCGTCATCGAAAGCGGATTGAAGCCGGACGACAAGGTCGTCGTCGCCGGGCTGTTGCGCGCGATCCCCGGACAGAAGGTCGATCCGCAGCTCAGGAACATCGAGTCCGGCAGCGCGGCCGCGAAGTAGGAGCCGGCCATGATCTCGAAATTCTTCATCGAGCGTCCGGTCCTTTCCAACGTCATCGCGATCCTGATGATCCTGATCGGCGGCGTGGCGCTGTATAATCTCGCGATTGCCCAATATCCCGACGTGGTGCCGCCGACCGTGCAGGTCACCACCCGCTATCCGGGCGCCAGCGCCAGGACCGTGATCGACACCGTGGCGCTACCGATCGAGCAGCAGGTCAACGGCGTCGAGGACATGATCTACATGCAGTCCTACAGCGGCGCCGACGGCACCTATACGCTGACGGTGACATTCAAGATCGGCACCGACCTCAACTTCGCGCAGGTCCTGGTGCAGAACCGGGTGTCGGCGGCGCTGTCGCAATTGCCGCAGTCGGTGCAGAATCAGGGCGTCACGGTGCAGAAGAAGTCCACCGCGATCCTTCTGTTCGTGACGCTGACTTCGCCGAATGCGACCTATGACAGCCTGTTCCTGAGCAACTACGCCACCATCAATCTGCGCGACGAGCTCTCGCGCCTGCCGGGGGTAGGCAACGTCACGGTGTTCGGCGCCGGCCAATATTCGATGCGGGTCTGGCTCGATCCGAACAAGCTGCAGGTGCGCGGGCTGGTGCCGCAGGACGTCATACAGGCGATCCAGCAGCAGAGCCAGCAGGTCACCGCAGGCCAGGTCGGCGCGCCGCCGACGCCGGCCGGACAGGCATTCCAGTACACGCTCAATATCGCGGGCCGCCTCGACGACAAGACCGAGTTCGAGAATGTCATCGTCAAGACCGGCAACAATGGCGACGTCACGCGCGTGCGCGATGTCGGCGGGGTCGAGCTTGGCGCGCAGACTTACAGCCAGATCTTCTCGCTCAACAAGAAGCCCGCCGTCGGCATCGGCGTGTTCCAGTCGCCGGGGGCGAACGCGCTCGAAGTCGAGAAGGCGGTCGACAAGAAAATGGCGGAACTCGCCAAGGCCTTCCCTCAGGACATCACATACGACACCCCGTTCGACACCACCAAGTTCGTGCAGGCCTCGATCGGGGAGGTCTACAAGACCCTGATCGAGGCGGGCCTTCTGGTGCTGGTCGTGATCCTGGTGTTTTTGCAGGACTGGCGCGCGATGCTGGTGCCGGCGACCACCGTGCCGGTGACCATCATCGGCGCGTTCGCCGCGATGGCGGCGCTCGGCTTCACCGTGAACCTCTCGACGCTGTTCGCCATCGTGCTCGCGATCGGCATCGTGGTCGACGACGCCATCGTCGTGGTGGAGGGCGCCGCGCACAATATCGAGCGCGGCATGTCCGGCCACGATGCCGCGATCAAGGCGATGGATGCGCTGTTCGCACCGATCGTCGGCATCACGCTGGTGCTGATCTCGGTGTTCCTGCCGGCCGCATTCCTGCCGGGGCTCACCGGGAGAATGTATGCGCAATTCGCGCTCGTCATCGCCGCAACCGCGCTGTTGTCAGCCATCAACGCGGCGACGCTGAAGCCGACGCAATGCGCGCTGTGGCTACGCCCGCCGGTGCCGCCGGAGCAGCGCAACTTCTTCTATCGCGGCTTCAACGCCGTCTATGCGCGTTTGGAGAGCGGCTATGCCCGGCTGATCGGCGCCCTGGTGCGGCACAGCGGCGTTTCCGTGGTCGTGGCGCTCATCCTGATCGCCATCGGCGGCTATGGCCTGTCACGCGTGCCGACCGGCTTCATCCCGATCGAGGACCAGGGCTATCTCCTCGCCGCCGTGCAATTGCCCGACGGCGCCGCACTCGACCGCACCCAGAAGGTGATGGACCACGTGCAGGAGATCGCGAGCAAGCAGCCCGGCGTCGACCAGATCATGACGATCGCCGGCATCTCGGCGCTCGACAACAGTTCGAGCCTCGCCAATGCCGGCGTTGCCTATATCGTGCTCAAGGACTGGAGCGAGCGAGGCAAGGGAGAGGATCTGCGCTCGCTGTTCGTCGGCTTGAATGAAAAGCTGTCGGCTATCGAGGAAGCGCGCATCCTGGTGATTCCGCCGCCGCCGATCCAGGGCATCGGCAACGCCGCGGGCTTCGCCATGCAGATCGAGCTGCGTGACGGCAACGCCGATTTCGGCAAGCTGCAGGCGATCACCGATGCCATGGTGGCCAATGGGCAGTCGCAGAGCGCGCTGCAGCGCGTCTCGTCGTCGTTCCGCGCCATGGTGCCGCAATTCGATGTCGAGGTGGATCGCGTCAAGACGCAGACGCTCCAGGTTACCACCGACCAGATCTTCTCGACGCTGTCGAGCTACATGGGCGCGTCCTACGTCAATCAGTTCAACAAGTTCGGCCGCACCTTCCAGGTCTATGCCCAGGCCGATTCTCAGTCCCGTCTGACCCCGCGCGACATCGAGAACATGATGGTGCGCAACTCACAGGGCGACATGATCCCGATCGGCACCGTGACGAAGGTGACACCAACGGTCGGCCCATCCCTGATCAGCCTGTACAATCTCTATCCATCGTCGACTATCATAGGCCTGCCGGCGCAGGGCTACAGCTCCGGCGAATCGATGAAGCTGATGGAAGAGGCCGCGGCCAAGACGCTGCCGCGCGGCACCGGCTACGAATGGACGGCGATGTCCTATCAGGAGAAGATCGTCGGCGGGCAGCTCTATCTCGTGTTCGGCCTTGCGATGTTGCTGGTGTATCTGGTGCTCGCCGGACAGTACGAGAGCTGGTACGCACCGATCTCCGTCATCCTGGCGGTGCCGCTGTCGCTGCTCGGCCCGATGGCGGTGCTGAGCGGCCTGCGTATCGACAACAACCTCTATACCCAGATCGGCCTGATCCTTCTGATCGCGCTGTCGGCCAAGAACGCCATCCTGATCGTCGAGGTCGCGCTCGAATTGCACGTACGCGACCGCAGGCCGCTGCTGGAGTCCGCGATCGAAGCGGCGCGCGCCCGCTTCCGGCCGATCCTGATGACGTCCTTCGCTTTCATCCTCGGCGTGGTTCCGCTCGTATTCGCGACCGGTGCTGGTGCCAGCGCCCGAAAGTCGATCGGCATCACGGTGTTCTCAGGCATGATCGCCTCGACCTGTCTTGCCGTGCTGTTCGTGCCGACATTCTTTGTCGTGGTGCAGCGCTTCGAGAACTGGCTCGCCGAACGCAGGAGCAGGAAGGTCGGCGTGCAGGCGGTCGGCGGGCCGCCAGGTGGTGGACATTGAAAATAGGCCGTGGCCGGGCATGGCCGTTCGAAGCAGGGCGTCGCTTACGCTTGCCTATGCCCGACCAACTCGCGTCTTCCCGGGCGGCCACGAGCGCCGGATAGCGGGACAGGCGCAGGCTTGACGGGATTAGGCGGCGGCGCTGGCCAGGAAGTGGTCGACGGAAGAGCGGAGCTTCGACGCCTGGTGCGACAGCTCCTGCGCTGTCGCCAGCACGAGATCGGCCGAGCGGTTGGTATTTTCGCTAGCCGCGGCGGTGCCCGCGATCCGGTCGGCGACGCTGGCCGTGCCTGCAGCCGCCTGGCGGATGTTTTCCGATATCTCGATGGCGGCCGTATTCTGCTGGTTCATCGCGCGGGCGATCGCAGCCGTGAAGCTGTCGATATCCGCCATTACCGACGTGATGGCGCCGACATTGTCGACCGCACGCTTGGTCGCCACCTGCACCTCAGCGATCTGGGAGGAGATTTCCTCGGTGGCCTTGGCGGTCTGGATCGCGAGCGCCTTCACCTCCGAGGCCACCACGGCAAATCCCCGTCCGGCTTCGCCGGCACGCGCGGCTTCAATGGTGGCGTTGAGCGCCAGGAGGTTGGTCTGGCCGGCGATGTTGCGGATGAAGCCGACGACTTCGTCGATGTGCTTGGCGGCATTGGCAAGTTCGCCGATGGTTGTATTGGCTTCGCTCGCCATCACGGAAGCGCGCTGCACCACGCTGGTGGCCTCCTGAAGCTGCGCGTTGATAGTTTGCACGGATTCGCCAAGCTGGTCGGCGGCTGCTGCGACGCTCTGCACGTTGGTCGAGGTTTCGTCGGCTGTCGATGCCATTTCGGTCGACTTCTGGCCCGCCGCATGGGCGATCGAGGAGAGCGTCTCCGCTGTTTCCGTCAGCTTGCCGGTCATCGCGTCTGTATTGGACAGCGCGGAGGCGATGGCGGACCGGAACGCTGCGACTTCGGCTTCGATGCGCTGGCGGCGGCTGACCTGCTCGGAGTTCATCTTGTCCTTCGACGACATCAGTGCAGCATTTTCGTCAGCGCGCGCCTTCAGGTTGCCCTGCATGACCGCCAGCGATTTGAGAAGGCGGCCAAGCTCGTCACGGCGGCGGACCACAATCTGGTCGCTGAAATCGGCGGCCGCTACATGTTCGGCGACCTTCATCGCGACAAAGATCGATTTGCTGAGCGAGTAGGCGAAGGCGAGCGAGAGCAACAGGCCGATTACTGCCGTACCGATGGTCAGCGTCACCATGGTGCTGCGTGCACCGGTGGCGGCAGCTTCCGCATCGGTACGGAAGCTGAAACCATAGGCAGCGACCACCTCCACCAGGTCATCAAGCGCGGCAGCCGCTTCATCCGCTTTCTGCACGATTGAGAAGGTCGCGGGCAACTCGGTCAATCCGGCCGCTGGCGGCTTCAGGATCTTAAGTTCGGCCTCGGACCAGCCATGAAACAGCTTGTTGGCGCGATCGAGCGCAGAGGTCACGTCCCTGGCATTGACGCGCTCACCGACGATCTTCAGATCGTCCGAAATGCCCGCGATCAGTTTCTCGAGCCTGGCGAGCATCTCTTTGGTCGCGCCTTCGTTCTGGCTGCGATGCACGAGCAGGCGGGCCTCGTTCATCGAAGCCAGCGCCGATCGTGCGAAGTTGATCCCCATCAGGGGACCGTCGTAGAGGCGGACGATCATATCGCCCGAGGAGGAGATGCTGCGGATGCTATAAAAGGCCAATCCGCCTGTCAGTCCGATGACAACGCAGAAAATCGCGAAAAGCTTGTAACGAATTGACATCGAGGCGTCTCCTGACAGCAGCCAAGGTTCGGCTATTCAGTCACTTTCACCATCATCTTCATCCGCGGATGAATCGCGCAGATCACCAGAACCTGGCCGGATTCCCTGAATGTCACGTCCGTTGCCGTTCCCGGAGCCTGGGATCCCAGGTTGAATTCGTTGCCCTTGCTGGTCGACATGATGTTGTGCGGGACGCTGTCGTCATTAAGGAACGTCAGCGACTCTCCCTTTTTGAGGCCGACTTCTTCGGACGAGAAGGTGCGGCCCTTCTGTGTGATTGTAAGATTGGTGGCAGCCAGGGCTCCGGCCGACAGGCCCGTGAACACGACGACAATTAGAGAAGTTAATCGCATCGAAATTTTCCTTAAGCGTTCGTGGAGGGGATTTAGCGGGGAAGCACCGGCACGGCGGTCGGATTGAGTTCGCTGCTAAGCGTGTTCAGGAACGCGACAAGGTCGGCCTTCTCCTGAGCGGTGAGGCCGAGCGGCGTCATCAGGTCAGAACGGCTCGGCCGCTCGACGCCGCCGCGATCATAGTGGTCGACCACTTGCGCGAGCGTGGTCAGCGAGCCGTCATGCATATAGGGGTTGCGGCGCCCGATCTCGCGCAAGCCCGGCGTCTTGAACGCATGCTCCATCTTCACGACACCCGGCACGAACTTGCCGCGTCCGATGTCATTGCTCGGCAGGCCGATGTCCTGGAAGCCGTCATTGGTGAAATTCCACCCCTCATGACATGAGGAGCATTTCGCCTTGGTATTGAAGAGAATAAAGCCGCGCTTGGCGTCCTCGGAAATGGCTTTCTCGTTTCCATCGATCCAGTCGTCGAACGGCGCGCGCTGTGAAACGACGGTCCGCTCGTAAGTCGCGATCGCCTTGGCAAGCGTCTTCGGGCTGATCGCTTCGCCGGGAAAAGCAGCTGCAAACAGCGGCTTGTATTCCGGGATGGTGTTCAGCCGCTCCATCAGTTGATCGATCGGCATGTTCATCTCGCCCGGCGACTGGATCGGGCCGAGTGCCTGCTCCTCAAGATTGGCGAGCCGCCCGTCCCACATGAAGATCGCGCCCCAGGCCGCGTTGATGATGGTCGGCGAGTGCCGGCCAAGCTGGGCCATGCCGAAGCCGACGCCAACCGGCAAACCGTCGGCCCAGCCGAACGCCGGGCTATGACAGCTCGCGCAGGACTGCGCCGAGGAAACCGAGATGCGCGTATCGAAATAGAGCTTCTTGCCGAGCACGAGTTTCTGCGGCGTGTAAGGGTTGTCCTTGGGGAAGGGGATCGATGTCGGCCGGCGATACAGCGCTTTCATCGCATCGACGCCTGTGGGCGCCTTCTGCTCGACGCCGACCTTGCGCGTCTCTCCGACGACGGCTGCGCCAAAGCTTTTGCCTGCAAGGCCGACCAGGCCGATGGTGGTGATCGCGACAGCTGTTCCGAGGTAGCGACCTCTGCGGGGTCTGCGCATTCTGCATCCCGTAAAATTATAAATTGAAAAAATGGACACGGACAACAGTTGCGAGAAATCAGAATCGTCCCCGCAGATTTACGATAGCGATTGCAGGTTAATTTTTAGCAGACTCGCGCGCGATCGACGCAAACGCGCAACGTCGTTCGACATTGCGCTTGCTAAGTTTGCTGCATGCAAAGCCGACAGACACGCATCAGAGGATGCGCATCATGCTTTGCATATCGCACAGCGAGCAGTTATCCGTAGTTTTACGGCGGGCGCGCTTTCGGCTCGCTTTGTCCGTCTGCGCTTTCAAGTTTCTCGGATGCTGTCTGCGAGCCGCGATGATCAGGTTACACCCTGATCATCCGCTTGCCTCTGTTGTCGCCGGCAAGCAATCCGGTCAGCGCCTTCGGCGTGTTCTCGAGGCCATCGATCACGTCTTCCTGCACCTTGAGCGCGCCGGAGGCGACCCATGATTGCAGATCGCGCAGCGCCTCGTTGCGCCGCTCCATGTAGTCCGTGACGATGAAGCCCTGCATGGTGAGGCGCTTGACGACGATCAGGCCGGGCACGCCGCGTGGTCCACTGGTGGACGGTATGCCATCATATTGCGAGATCGCGCCGCAGCAGGCGATGCGGCCGCGAAGGTTCATCTGCGCGAGGCATGCTTCGAGAATTTCGCCGCCGACATTGTCGAAATAAACGTCGATGCCATCCGGCGCGGCGGCCTTCAGCGCCTTGAACAGCGCGCCGCCCTTGTAGTCGACCGCGGCATCGAAGCCGAGCTCGCCAGTGAGCCAGTTGCACTTGTCCTTCCCGCCGGCGATGCCGACCACGCGGCAGCCTTTGATCCTTGCAATCTGGCCGACGATCGAGCCGACCGAACCCGCTGCCGCCGAAACGACCACCGTCTCGCCAACCTTGGGTTTGCCGACATCGAGCAGCCCGAAATATGCCGTGAGGCCTGCGACGCCATAGACGCTGAGCAGGTAGGTCATCGGCTCGATCTTCGGCATCTTGGTGAGATGCTTGGCCGGAACGGCCGCATAGTCCTGCCAGCCGGTATCGCCGAACACGACGTCGCCTGTGGCAAGCTCCGGCGCTTTCGAGGAGATGACTTCCGCAATGCCGCCGCCGGCCATCACCGTGTTGGCTTCGACGGCCGCGCGATAGGTCGCCCCGTGCATCCAGGCACGGTTGGCCGCATCGAGCGAGATATATCGCACCCGCAGCAAGGCCTCGCCGTCGCGCGGCTCGGGGATGGTTCCCTGCCTCATCTTGAAGTGCTCGCTGCCGAGTTTCCCGGCAGGCTTCTCCACCAGCAGGATCTGGCGATTGATGCTGTCGCTCATGGCGTTCTCTCCCGTGACGGTTCTTGATGTGGCTGTTCTTGATGCAATGGGCGCGCAAGAAATGCGCAAAGCCCCCATTGTGCGTTGCGTAAGAGGCTAATCCGATGGTGCTCTTTGCACAACGGTAACATCGAGGCGCTGGAAGCGTGTTGCGTCGGCTTTGAAATCTGCCAAACTCTGCGCTCGGAACGTACGGGGGTAAGACATGTCGAACAGGTTTACGCAATACATCCTGATCGCGATGGCGCTGGGCATCGTGATGGGGACGCTCATCTTCAATTACATGCCGGATAGCCGCGCCGATATTGCTTCCAGCATCAACCTGATCGCCATGCTGTTCCTGCGCCTGATCAAGATGATCATCGCGCCGCTGGTGTTCGCAACCCTCGTCGGCGGCATCGCCCACATGGGCTCCGGCGCCAAGCTCGGCCGCATCTTCGCCAAGACCATGGGATGGTTCATCAGCGCGTCCTTCGTTTCACTGCTGCTTGGCCTCGTGATGGTCAACCTGTTGCAGCCCGGCGCCAATTTCCCGGGCACGCTGCCGGACAAGACGCAATCGACGGGATTGCCGGTGTCGGCGTTCTCGATCGAGAAATTCCTGACCCACCTGATCCCGACCTCGATCGCGGACGCGATGGCGCAGAACGAGATCCTTCAGATCGTCGTCTTCGCGGTGTTCTTCTCGGTCGCGCTTGGCGCGATGCCGGAACGTTCAAAGCAGATACTCTCTGTCATCGATGACCTTGCCCATATCATGCTCAAGGTCACCGCCTATGTGATGCTGTTCGCGCCGATTGCGGTGTGGGCGGCGATCACGGCGACCGTTTCCAAGAATGGCCTCGCGGTGTTGTGGAAGCTGGTCGTGTTCATGGGCGGCTTCTACCTCTCGCTCCTGATCCTGTGGAGCATCCTCGTCATCGTCGGCTTCATCGTGATCGGGCCGAGATACAGCCATCTGTTGCGGCTGATCCGCGAACCGCTGATGATTGCCTTCTCGACCGCAAGCTCGGAGGCCGCCTATCCGAAGACGCTGGAGGGACTCAACCGCTTCGGCGCGTCCGCGCGGATCTCGAGCTTCGTGCTGCCGCTCGGCTATTCCTTCAATCTCGACGGCACGATGATGTACTGCACCTTTGCCTCGATCTTCATCGCCCAGACCTACAAGATCGACATGTCGCTCGGCACCCAGCTCGCGATGCTGGCGACGCTGATGATCACCTCGAAGGGCGTCGCCGGTGTGCCCCGCGCTTCGCTGGTGGTGATCGCGTCCACGCTGAGCCAGTTCGGCATTCCCGAGGCCGGGCTTCTGATGATAATGGGCATCGACACCTTCCTCGACATGGGCCGCAGCGCCACCAACGTGATCGGCAACACGCTGGCGACCTCCGTGGTGGCGAAGTGGGAGGGTGAACTCGCGCCCGAACATGCGCTCGGACCCAGCGACGTGGTGCCGCCCGATATGGTTCCCGGCGAAGTCCCCGCGCTGGGTCATTGACGGGAGAGCGTCATGCGCCAGACGGTGCGGAGATCGATCGGGGCCTGCGGGCTATCGCTTGTGAGTTGCCTCTTGGCGACGTCCGCGGGCGCCCAAAGCGCCGGCGAGGGGCTCAGCCCCACACTGGCCGCCATCAAGAGCCGGCATGCCGTGCATCTCGGCTATCGCGAAAGTTCGCCGCCGTTCTCCTTCCTCGACCAGGCCAACCGGCCGATCGGCTATAGCCTCGAGCTGTGCCAGGCGGTCGTCGAGGAAATCGGTGTTGCGGTCGACGATCCCGATCTCAAGATCGAGTACGTGAAGGTCACCTCCGACGACCGCATTCCCGCGGTCGTGCAGGGCAAGATCGATCTGGAGTGCGGCTCGACCACGGCCAATGCCGAGCGCGCGAAGCAGGTGGCATTCTCGCCGCTGATGTTCGTGGCCGGCACCAAGCTGATGGTGGCGAAGGATTCCACCATCTCCGCACCGAAGGACCTGCAGGGCAAGACCGTTGTCGTCACCAGGGGCACGACCAACGAGCAGGCCATGCATGCGCTGGACAAGAAGTTCAACCTGGCCTTGAAGATCGTGACCGCGGGCGATCACGAGCAGTCCTACCAAATGCTGGTCGACGGCAAGGCGGATGCGTTCGCGACCGACGACATCCTTCTCTATGGCCTGATCGCGCGGCACAAGTCGCAGGACAAGTTCAAGGTCACGGGCGATTACCTGTCCTACGATCCCTACGGCATCATGTTCCGCAAGGGTGAGCCGGAGCTGAAGGAGGTCGTGGAGCGCACGTTCCGCAAGCTCGGCACCAATCACGACCTGGTGCCGCTCTACAACAAGTGGTTCGTTTCCCGCCTGCCGACCGGCGAGCGGATGAATGTCGCGATCTCGCCGCAGCTCGAAGACGCCTTCAAGGCGCTCGACGATTCCGATGGCGTGAGCAATTGAAGATGTTTCCCGCGGGCCGTACGCTCGCGGGCGCCTCGCCTGAACCAGCCTAAACCCTATTTTATATGGAAGAACGACTTGGTTGCGTTGACTGCATTATCGAAGGTCGCCTTGGTCTGACCTACCACTGTCGTGGCTTCGTAGGTCGCGCCGGAGGAAAAACCGGTCTGTGACCTTAGGCCCGTCGCCACCTCGGTCTTGCGAAGAAGATTGCCAAAGACCGACGATGTTGCGGCCGGCACCTGGCTCACATTGTTCGCCAGCCTGCTGATGACGGCCGGCGCTGAAGATGGAACGGGCAATATGCTGCTCATGGGGCTCTCCCGGGACACACGACGACCATCGGCTTGACATGGTTAATGAATCGTTACCGTCGCCAAAGCCCTCAGAAGAAAGACAGTTTTTTCGCATCCAGCCCGCGCGCCACGGCCGCGAATTCGATCGCGGTGAACAAGCCGCCGGCGACATAGATCCGCCGGTTCAGCGATCTCGCCAGCGCATAACTCGTGCGGAAGGCGTGCTCGATCGTGGCGGCGATCTCGACCCGCGCGCGCGGATTGATGTTGCGGATGGTCGAGGCGAGTGCGGCCGGGTCGCGGCCTTTATGGTGGGCCGCCGTGCAGATGATGGTTTCGAAGGCGGGCGCGAGTGCGGCCGCAATATCCTCGGCCTTCTTGTCGAAGGAAACCCCCGCGACCAGGATCCAATCCCGTTCGCCGTGGATGCGTTGGAGCGAGGCGAGCGATTGCCTGATGCCATCGGGCGTATGACCGACGTCGATGACGGTCAGCGGATCCTGCGCGATCGTCTCCAGCCGCCCGGGCCAGCGAACCTCGCGCAGTCCTTCTCGCACGGCCGCCTCGATGCGGACCGCTGGCTCGCCCGGCCGCGCGCGCTCCAGCCAGCACAGGAACAGGCTGGCTGCGATCGCGGCATTGTTGATCTGGAAGCCGCCGGGCAACGCCACGTCCAGTGCACGAAAATCAAACCCGCGAAAGGCGAAATCGAAGCGTTGGCCGTTCGCTGCGAGAGTTTCGCCATCGATTCCGACCTCGTCGCGAACGAACAGGCTTTCGATCCTCCGGTTGCTGACATATTCGACGATGTGCGGCCGCAGGCCTCGGCAGTTCTCGCCATAGAGGATCGTGCCGCCCGAGGCGCAGGCGTCGCTCTTGTCGGAGACGATCAGCTCCAGCGAATTGCCGAGCAGTTCGACATGCTCGTAATCGATCGACGTCACCGTGGTGAGGTGACTTCCGAGCATGCGCACCGGATCATAGCGGCCGCCGATACCGGCTTCGAACACCATGAAGTCGCAACCGCTCTCCTGGAAATAAAGGCAAGCCAGCGCGAACATCGCCTCGAAGGCGCCGAACTGCTCGCCGCGTTGCTTTGAGACGACATCGATCGTTTGGCTGATCCGGCCGGCCAACTTATCCAGCCTGTCATCGGCGATCGGCACGCCGTCGATCTGAAAGCGCTCGTTGACGCGAAACAGATGCGGCGAGGTGAACAGGCCCGTGCGCAGGCCAAAGGCGCGCCCGATGGATGCGCAAAACGCTGATGTCGAGCCCTTGCCGTTGGAGCCGGTGACCGCGATGGACCTTTGCTGCAAGCGGTTCCGGTCGACGCTGAGCTGCTCAAACAACGCGGCCATTCGCGCGAGGCAAAGCCCAGCGCCATATTTCGGCAGGTTAAACATCGAGAAGCCCGACCGCGGCAAAGGTGTGACGCCAGATCTTCAGGATCAGGTCCGGACGCTGCAATTCCTCAAGCAAGCGGATCGAGGGATTGGCGTTGACCTCGACGATCGCGACCGCGCCTGGATTGCCGCCGAGATCCGTAAACACGTCGACTGCGGCAGCGCGCAGGCAGAGCGTGCGCACGGCCTTTCGCGCTACCGCCAGCGCGGCCGGGTTGGGGGAGGCGAATGTCATGCGGCCGCCCGCGCTCAGGTTCATCCGGCCGGGAATGTCCCAGCGTTCGCCGGCGCTCAAGACGTTGTCGAGAGCATCCCGCGGGATCGATTCTGGATCGATCGCAGAAAGACCGCGGTCCTTCAGTGACGCATTGTGTGCGACGATGAGTTCGCGCAAGGACCGCGTGCCGTCGCCCGCGAGAGACGGTGGAAATTTTTGCGCGGAATAGACGATCTCATCGTCGAGCACAAAGACCCGGTATTCGACGCCACTCGCGATCGGCTGCATCACGACCGCGTCGTAATGCACCGAGACCGTGTCGAGATATCTGCCGAGCGCGGCCTCGTCGTCGATCGCCTGCGCAAAGTCGCCGCGCGATCCCGTTAGCGGTTTGACGAACGCGCGACCGTCCAGCTTCCTGAAATAGTTGAAAGCGTCCTCGCGCTCGTGTCCCGCGGGACGGAGCGCGCGATGTCGCGAACTCAGGAAGAAGTAATCGCCGCCGAGTGTGGCGAGGCCGGTATCTTCGAGAATTCGGTTGGCAAAATACTTGTCGGAGGCGAGCGTCGCGGCGGTCGCATTGTTTTGCGGATACCAGGAGCAGCGCCCGGCGCCGAAGTACATCGCCTTGGTTCTTGAGGCGACCCGGAAGACAAGCCCGGTGCCCGCCCCGATATCCTCAAAGCCAAGTCCGGATTCGGCACATGACCAGGCGGCATAGACCGCCTGGTCATGATAAAAGGCGGGTTTTCCCGCGCGGAATTCCTGCAAGTTTCGCATGCAATGTCGGGTAAGCTGGCATTCCCGCTTTTTTGAAGAATATCTCTAACGAATTTTTCGAGGCCGGGCGGCAATTAATCCGCTGAATGGACCTCCCATTCTGCAAGTTCATTGCGCTGTGGGCGGCTCGCGGAGAAGGTTTTGGCCGAAGGGCGCTTCAGGGGTCCTGATCTGCAATTTTCGAGGCCGTATCCCGCACTGCAGCATCTTGACTATTGCCCAATTTTGGATAGTTGAACAGCCGTAATTCCTCAATCGCCACAGAGGTTTCCGCGGATTGGCGCGGGCCGGCCCTGTTGGCCCTCAGCCAGGACGGAAGCGAAAAAAGAGATGAGCGCGTTTCATCGCGAGAAGGTTCTTTCTGTGCGGCACTGGACCGATACGCTGTTCAGCTTCCGGGCCACCCGCAACACCGGCTTCCGCTTCCAGAACGGCCAGTTCGCGATGATCGGGCTCGAGGTCGATGGACGTCCTCTCCTGCGCGCCTATTCGATGGCGAGCGCCAACCACGAAGACGAGCTCGAATTCTTTTCGATCAAGGTCGCCGACGGGCCGCTCACCTCCCGCCTGCAAAAGATCAAGGAGGGCGACACCATCCTGGTCGGCCGCAAGGCTACCGGCACGCTGATTGCCGACAATCTGTTCCCCGGCAAGCGATTGCTGTTGCTGTCGACCGGCACGGGGCTCGCGCCGTTTGCGAGCCTGATCAAGGACCCGGATGTCTACGACAGGTTCGAGCAGATCGTGCTCGTGCATGGCTGCCGTCAGGTGTCGGAGCTTGCTTATGGCGAGCAGCTCGTGGCGAAGCTGAGGGATGACGAACTGTTCGGGCCGCTGCTCGCCGAGAAGCTGACTTATTATCCGACGGTCACCCGCGAGCCGTTCCGCAACCGCGGCCGCATCACCGACCTAATCACCTCGAGGCAGCTGTTCGACGATATCGGCCAGGAGCCGCTGAATATCGAGAACGACCGCATCATGATGTGCGGAAGCCCGGCGATGCTCGAAGAGTTGCGCCAGATGTTCGACGCCCGCGGTTTTGCGGAGGGCAACCACAGCGAGCCCGGTCACTTCGTGATCGAGAAGGCCTTCGTCGAGCGCTAGGCTCCCGCGGCGATTTTGCGCCCCACTCTCAATCGACGATAAAGAGCTTCGCGCCTGACTTGGTCGACGAGCGATGCGCCGCATCGCCGAAATCGGAGACCTGGTAGCTCATACCCGGCAGCAAGCGGAAACTGCGGCCATCGCGCAATTCGGTGATAAGTTCGCCTTCCAGCACGTAAAGCACGTGGCCCCGATCACACCAATGATCGGCGAGATAGCCGGGCGAATACTCGACCATCCGGACGCGGACGTCGCCGATGTTCAGTGTGCGCCAGAACGCCTGACCGCTTTCACCGGGGTGGATGGTGGCCGCAACCTGGCTCCAGTCGGTGACGGTGAAGGGTAGCGCTGGAATCTTCATTGGGAAATATCCTGAAACCTTGGTCTGCGCCGGACGATATCGATCGGCGCGCGAATGTCACGATTTTCTCATCCCGCCATCACGGCCGGTTATCCCTCCGCTCTCCCGGCAACACTTGTTCTTGATGATGCGGGTCACATGGCCTTTTGCTATAGCTTTTCCAAAATGGCGCGGGTCTGATCAGCGACGTGCCGACTCTTGGGGGGGGCTAAGCCTTGTCCGCATCGACGCAGGACGATACGGTGAAGACCGCATTCGTCTTCGCCGGCGGCGGCAGCTTTGGTGCGATCCAGGTCGGCATGCTGCACTCGCTCGTCGCCAGCGGCGTCTCGGCCGACATGGTGGTTGGATCGAGCGTCGGCGCCATCAACGGCGCCTACTATGCCGGCGCTCCCTCGCTGAAAGGCGTTCTCGAGCTTGAAACCGTCTGGCGCGGGCTCACGCGCAACGACGTTTTCCCGATCACCTGGCGGACGCTGCTGGGATTTCTCTGGCGCCGGGATTTCCTGATCCCGCACGACGGCGTTCGCAAGCTGCTCGAGGATCATCTGCCTTTTCGCAACTTGCAGGACGCGCAGCTACCCCTTCATATCGTCACCACCGATATCGTGTCCGGTGAAAGCGTGGTGCTTTCGCAAGGCTCGGCGGTGGAGGCGATCGTGGCCTCGACCTCCATCCCCGGCGCGTTCGCGCCGGTGCCGTACAAGGACCGTTACCTGGCGGATGGCGCGATCTCCGCCAACACGCCGGTCAAGGTCGCAGTCGAGAAGGGCGCGCGCCGGCTGATCATCCTGCCAACCGGCTATGCTTGTGCGGCCGACAAGCCGCCGGTCGGCGCCGTTGCCAATGCGCTGCACGCGCTGACGCTTCTGATAGCGCGGCAGCTGGTGAACGATCTGGAAGATCTTCCATCCGGCATCGAATACTTCGTGGTCCCGCCTCTGTGTCCCTTGTCGGGATCACCTTACGATTTCACGCGCGCGTCGGAACATATCGAGCGATCAATCAGGAACACGGACGATTGGCTGGCGCATCATGGCCTTGAGAAGAAGCACATTCCGGGCGAACTGCGCCCGCATGGTCACTGAGAGCGCGAAGGGACGCGCCCGGCGGCTTTTTCCAGCTTGTTGCGTCCGGGAGAGGTTTACGTTGCAGTGCGAAAGCTTGCCTTCACCCGGTCAAGCGACGGATTGATCATCTAGTGGTCCGATTCTAACATTCGCATCCCTTCTCGGCGGCCGCTTTTGCGAATGTTAGAATCAAAGGACCACCAGCAAATATAGGTATCTAGTGGAGCTTTGGATTTGACATTCGCTTTTCGAACTCGCGACTAGACGGGTAGCGAATGTCAAATCCACTCCACTAGCGGACGATTCAGTAGCTTTCGGGAATTTACGAACGCGGTTACTTGTCATATCCGTGACTGTTGCCCCCGGTATCGTGTTTCGATTGTTCGCGATCGAACCGACAAACACCTGAGAGGACTCATGGAAACGCTGATGTTGCCGTTCTCGCCACGCTTCATCGTCCTGACGATCTGCTCGGTGGTGACAGCGTTGCTTCTTGGCGTCGGCATCGTCGATCACAAGGCGTTCGATATCGTTCTCATTCCGCTGGTTATCTTCGGCGCGCTCACGTTGCTCGGCATTCGCGATCTGACGCAGAAGAGCCACGCGGTGCTGCGCAACTACCCGATCTCGGCGCATTTGCGTTTTCTGCTCGAAGAAATCCGGCCCGAGATGCGGCAATACTTCTTCGAGAGCGAGAAGGACGGCATGCCGTTCTCCCGCGACACCCGCGCCGTCGTCTACCAGCGCGCCAAGATGGTGCTCGACAAGCGGCCGTTCGGCACACAGGAAGACGTCTATCGCGACGGCTATGAATGGATTCACCATTCGGTGGCGCCTAAGGTCCGTGCAAACCCGCAATTCCGCATCACCATCGGCGGGCCGGATTGCACCAGGCCTTATTCGGCGTCGGTCTTCAACATCTCGGCGATGAGTTTTGGCGCGCTCAGTCCCAACGCGGTTCGCGCTCTCAATGCCGGAGCCAAGAAAGGCGCTTTCGCACACGATACCGGCGAAGGCGGGGTCAGCCCGTATCACCGCGAAAACGGCGGCGACCTGATCTGGGAAATCGGTTCGGGCTATTTCGGTTGCCGCCATCGCGACGGCACCTTCAATGCGGACGAGTTCGCGCGCGTCGCGACCGATGACCAGGTCAAGATGGTCGAGCTCAAGGTGAGCCAGGGCGCCAAGCCCGGTCACGGCGGCGTGTTGCCGGCGGCGAAGGTCTCCGAGGAAATTTCGCGGATCCGGGGCGTCGCCATGAACGAGGACTGCATCTCGCCGGCGACGCATGGCGCGTTCTCGACGCCGCTTCAGATGATGGCCTTTATCGGCGAGATGCGCCGGCTCTCCGGCGGCAAACCGGCCGGCTTCAAGCTCTGCATCGGCCATCCCTGGGAGTTTCTCGCGATCTGCAAGGCGATGCTGGAAAGTGGCATCTATCCCGATTTCATCGTGGTCGACGGCAATGAAGGCGGCACGGGCGCCGCTCCGCTGGAGTTCATGGATCACATGGGCATGCCGATGCGCGAGGGCGTCAATTTCGTCCACAATGCGCTCGTCGGCATCAATGCGCGCAGCCGCGTCCGCATCGGTGCTTCCGGCAAAATCGCGACCGCGTTCGACATGGCCCGTGCGATGGCGATCGGCGCCGACTGGTGCAACTCGGCGAGAGGTTTCATGTTCGCGCTCGGCTGCATCCAGTCGCTGAGCTGCCACACCGACCGCTGCCCGACCGGAGTGACCACGCAGGATCCCACGCGCAACCGCGCTCTGTTCGTGCCGCACAAGGTCGAGCGCGTTTACAACTATCACCATGCCACGCTGCACGCTCTGGCGGAGCTTCTGGCTGCGGCGGGCCTCGAACATCCGCAGGATTTGCGGCCGATCCACTTCTCGCAGCGGACGTCGACGACCGAGGTGCAGACCTTCGCCAGGCTCTATCCGTCGCTTCGCCCCGGCGAATTGATCGACGGCACCAGCGATCGGCGCTTCGTCGACGCTTGGGCGATGGCGCGGCCCGACACGTTTGCGCCGGCGGTTTAGTGCGGGTTTTCCAAGCTGAAGGTTTCCGACTGCTCGTCATAGGCGAACAGCTCGGCATAACGGCCCCATGAGACGACCGTCTTGAGCGTTTCGTCGGCCGCGCCCTCGCTCATGTAGTCTTCGAGCTCGTTGCGGAAGCGCGCCTCGGGCGCGGTATGCGAAGGCCGCTCGTCCAGCACCCGGCGGATCAGGCCGATCACCGGCACGTAACTGATCATGTGCTCGGCAAACAGCTTCTTGCGCGCGTCAGTCGCCATATTCGCAAAGCGTTTCCCCGCATCGGTCAGCATCAGGTCGCCTTCGCTCAGCTGGGCAAAGCGCAGGAGTTGCAGCGATTCGCCGAGGTGGAAGATTTCATCCGCCTCGAGTTGCAGGTGGCTCGCGAGAACCGGCAAGTCGGCATGCCCGTTGTACGGCGGTGCCGCGAGCGTCTCGATCAGGCCCGACAGCACGTTGGAGGAGACGTGATTGAGCATCATGCCGACGCCGGTGCCCTGAATGCCCTCGAGCGTCGGCGCCTTGGGTTCCGGGCGCTGCGTCATGCGGGCATAGATGCTGTCGACCAGTTGGCGGAAGGCCGGGTCGAGACGATTGCGCGGGTGCGGAAAATCGACCTTGATCTCGGCGGCGACGCGGCCCGGATTGGACGAGAACACCAGGATGCGGTCACACATCAGCACGGCTTCCTCGATGTTGTGCGTCACCATCAAGACCGACTTGATCGGCAGGCGACCTTCGATCCAGAGATCGATCAGGTCGGTGCGCAGCGTCTCGGCCGTCAGCACATCAAGTGCCGAAAACGGCTCGTCCATCAAAAGCAGGTCCGGATGCACGACCAGCGCGCGGGCAAAGCCGACGCGCTGCCGCATGCCGCCTGACAATTCCTTCGGGTAGGCGGACTCAAATCCGTCGAGGCCGATCAGGTCGATCGCCGCCAGCGCCCGCTTGCGGCGCTCGGCACTGTCGACGCCAAGCGCCTCCAGGCCGAGTTCGACGTTTTGCAGCACGGTGAGCCAAGGGAACAGCGCGAAGGACTGGAACACCATGGAGACGCCGTTCGGCGGTCCGACGATGGTCTCGCCGCGGCATTTCGCATCGCCCGCTGTCGGCGTGACCAGGCCAGCGATGATGCGCAACAGCGTGGACTTGCCCGATCCAGAGCGGCCGAGCAGGCCGACGATCTCGCCGGAACGGATGGTGAGGTCGACCTTTTCGAGAACCAGCAATTCCTCGCCGCTGCCCTTCGGGAACGAACGGCAGACGCCACGGATATCGAGCAGGTTGGCTTCTTTTGAAATATCGAGCATTTGCGTTTCTCTTCAGCGTTATCCGAGGCGAAGACGGCGTTCTCCGAAGGCATAGAGCGGCCTCCAGAGCAGGCGGTTGAACAAGGTGACCAGGACGCACATCACGACGATGCCGAGCACGACGCGCGGAAAATCACCGGCTTCGGTCGCCTGCGCAATATAGGCACCGAGCCCCGTGGCCCTCAAATGGGTATCGCCCCAACTTGCCACTTCGGCGACGATCGAGGCGTTCCACGACCCGCCGGAGGCGGTGATGGCGCCGGTGATGTAATAGGGAAAGATTCCCGGCAGGATCGCCTTGATCCACCATCGCCATCCGCGCAGGTGGAAACTTCCAGCGGCCTCGCGCAGGTCGGTGGGGAAGGCGCTGGCGCCGGCGATCACATTGAACAGGATGTACCACTGGGTGCCGAGGATCATCAGCGGGCTGAGCCAGATGTTGGCGTTGAGGCCGTAGCGCACGATGATCACCACGAATATCGGAAAGGCGAGATTGGCCGGAAAAGCCGCCAAGAATTGCACCAGCGGCTGTACGCGTTCGGCCAGCTTCGGCCGGAGCCCGATCCAGACGCCGATCGGCACCCATATCAGCGACGCCAGCGAAATCAGCACCACGACACGGGCGAACGTAATGAAGCCGTCGCGGATGGCCGTCACGACGTCAGAAGGGCTCAGCGTCGTCGACATGAATTGATAGGCACGCCAGCCGGCATAGCCGGTCGCAATCGCGATCAGCGCGAGCCAGAGCACGTCGATCACGCGCGAGGATGGCTCGGCCTTGAAGGATAGCCGCAGGCCCTCCGGCAAGCTGATGTGCAGGTTCGAGAAGACCTTGTTGGTGGCGGCAAAGGGCACGGTCAGCGCCCGCAGGGCCCGCGTGCGGCGGAACAGGTCGAGCATCCAGGAGGTCGGCGGATTGCCAGACGCCGTCTGCTCGAAGCGGAATTTGTCGGCCCAGGCCACCACGGGACGGAACAGAAACTGGTCATAGGCGATGATGACGAGCAGCATGGTCAGGATGGCATAGCCGATCGCCGGCAAATTCTGCTTCTCGATGCCGAGCGCGACGTAGGAGCCGATGCCGGGCAGCGTGACCGTGGTATTGCCGACGGTTATCGCTTCCGAGGCCACGACGAAGAACCATCCGCCGGACATCGACATCATCGTGTTCCAGATCAGGCCGGGCATCGCAAACGGCACGTCCAGCCGCCAGAAGCGCTGCCATCCCGACAGGTGAAAGCTTTGCGAGGCTTCGTCGAGATCCTTCGGCACGTTGCGGATCGACTGGTACAGGCTGAACGTCATGTTCCAGGCCTGGCTCGTAAAGATCGCGAACACGCAGGCAAGCTCGGCGCCGAGTACCTGTCCGGGAAAGAGATTCAGAAAGAAGGCCACCGTGAAGGTGAGAAAACCCAGAATCGGCACGGATTGCAGGATATCGAGCAGCGGGATCAGGACCATCTCCGCACGCCGGCTCTTGGCGGCGAGGGTGGCGTAAACCAGCGTGAAGATGATCGAGCACACGATCGCAAGCAGCATGCGCATCGTCGTGCGCAGCGCATAGAGCGGCAAATGGATCGGATCGAGCGAAACCGGAGACGCGTCGAGCGCCGACAGCGGCAGCGTGGTCTGCTCGCCGCCATAGACGATCAGCACCATCGCGCCGACGACGAGAATGAGCGCGACCGCGTCCCAGACGTTCGGCCGCAGCGCCTGTCCCAATCTCGGCGAAAGAATGTCATTCAGCGTCATGCGGGATGCCTTGATCCGTGATGTGATCAGTTATTCCAGAATAGGTCCGACGGTCCAGCTTGCGGCCGAAACGGTCGGCTCAAGGCTGAGGCGGCCGACGACCTGTTCGAGCACCGTATCGTTCTTGACCGGCGAGGTGAGCATGGCGTTCACCTCGACACGGCCGCTTTCCTCGAGATCGGTGCTGTCGAGCTGACGCAGGCTGAGATGGCCGCCGCCGGCGCCCTGCAACAGCAATGCGCGGACATGGGCCTCCTCGGGGCTTCGGCAGACAACGCGGACGCTGTAGCGGAAATCGGTCTCGGCCTGCACGATCGGCTGACGATTGATCAGCCGGACCAGCGGCCGCAGGGTCAGGTTGACGAATACGACGAACGCGGTGGCCGCCGCGGCATGCAGCGCGTGGCCGCTGCCCGCGAGCAGCCCAACGGCCGCCGAGCACCACAGGGTCGCCGCTGTGTTGAGCCCGCTGACCTGAAGTCCCTCGCGAAAAATGATTCCGGCGCCGAGAAACCCGATCCCCGAGACGACCTGGGCCGCGACCCGGGTCGGGCTTCCGTCACCGGGAAACAGGCTTTCGAACACGACGAAGCTCGCCGCGCCGATCGCGACCAGCGTGTTGGTCCGCAAGCCTGCCATCCGCTGGCGCCATTGGCGTTCAAAGCCGATGCAGGCGCCGAGCAGCGTCGCCACAGCGAGACTGAACGCGGTCTGATTGATCGAGGAGGCGATCATGACCGAACTCCCTTTGTGGCTTGCGGATTGCAGGCAGGGCGAAAGCCCGCGCAAAACGGGCCTGCCGAAAATCCCTTGCTGTTCCTGGTGAACATCGCTCGCCTCCACTTCCGCGATCAGCGCGGCAGGCCGGTGAGCGAGCGGCCCGCTTAGGCGGAACCGCCAATCCTCACGCGGTCAAAGCGAGCGCGATCGATTTTGAATGTTGCCGGCTCCCCAAGCCCGACCATGATCGGGACAGCGGTGCCGAAGGTGGTACTGCCCATGATGATTGATTTGGCCGCTTGGTCAGGATTGAAGGATTTGTTTGACACTAATGTTACAGTGACGGGCGGCAACTACGCTCGGTTCCATCAACTGTCAACCGCAGATTTACGGCAGGCGCTGGACCTCGACCGTGACATGCGACAAGTCGGCGAAATGAGCCAGACGCTGTCGATAGTGAGCTGGCTCGCGCTGTGCCGATGTCGCGATCGAGACGATGGCGCCGAGATGCCCGGGGCCGAGCCGCCAGAGGTGCAGGTCGGTGACCCGGTCGCCCTCGCGTTCGATGGCGCGCTTGACCTTCTCGGCCATGCCTGGGTCGGGCACGCGGTCGAGCAGGATGGCGCCGGTGTCGCGTATGAGCCCGACCGACCAGCTCGCGATCACAAGCGCGCCGATCAGGCCGGCCGCCGGATCCATCCAGAGCCAGCCGAACGCGCGCGCCAGCAGCAGGCCGACAATGACGAATACCGAGACGGCAGCATCTGCCATCACGTGAACGACAGCAGCGCGCATGTTGTTGTCGCGATGGTGCTTCTCATCCGTGTGATCATGAGGGGCGTGATCATGCTGGGCGTGGTCATGATCGTGATCGTGGTGGGGGTGGCCATGAGAATGCCCGTGGTCGTGATGATGACCGCCGGCCAACAGCCAGGCGCTGGCGATATTGACCAGAAGCCCGAGCGCCGCGATCGGGATCGCCTCGCTGAAGGCAATAGGAACCGGGTTGAGGAAACGAAGCACCGCTTCATAGGCGATCAAAATCGCAATCATCGCCAGCACGATAGCGCTGGAATAGCCGGCGAGATCGCCGAACTTGCCAGTTCCGAAGGTGAAATTGTGATCGAACGCGTATTTGCGCGCGAAGGTATAGGCGAGGGCAGCGAGCAGCAGCGCGCCGGCATGCGTCGACATATGCAAGCCGTCGGCAATCAGCGCCAGCGATCCGAACAAGGCGCCGCCGACGATTTCAGCCACCATCATCAGGGTACAGAGGATGATGACGGCCCACGTCCGCCGCTCTGCGCGCGCATGGTCCTGGCCCAGAAACACGTGGCTGTGCGGCGAGGTCTGAACGGTTAAACCTTCATCGGTCATGTTCGCCTCACTTCAGATAGGTATGAACCACGTCGATGAGTTGATCGGCGGCTTCCGCGTTGAGGACGCCCGGATTCGTTTCCTGGTCAACCAGGTGAGTGCGAATATGATCCTCGACCACCTCGGCCATCAGCCCGGCCACGCTGCCACGGACGCCCGCGATCATGTGCATGACGCGCTCGCATCCGGCCTCTTCCGCCAGCGCCCGTTCGATCGCCTCGACCTGACCGCGGATGCGGCCGACGCGCGCGAGCAGCTTCTTTTTCTCTTTGATAGTATGGGACATCGCCAGCCAACATAGGGTACCCCCCTATGCTATGTCAATGGCGGCCGCGGATAGAGAGGGCGCGGCCGTGGACGGGACGTTCTCCAGGTAGAGGTCAGGTTTTCGGGCGGTTGGAAAGACGCCGCAGGTCGAAGCGATCGACGTCGGCCAGCAACTCGCAGAATGCTCTTGCGCCCTGATCGATCAGGCGTTCGCCCTTTTCCGCGGAGGCGAGCGTGGCGTCGCCCACGGCGCCGCTCGGATGAAGGTCCTGGACCTGCCAGGCAAAGGGCGCCGGCCGTTGTGCGGAGAGCCAGCGAAAATCCTGCTTCATGGCGATCGTGCTGGGGCGAAAATTGGAGATAGCTTCGCGCCGCACCTGTTCGCCATATCGCGCCAGCATGATCGATGTCTCGATGGCGCCGCCATGAATGCCGTGCTCGATCTCCTCCGGCGGGAACAGAGTCTCCGGCGCCGAAAGCCGGCCCCAGGACGTCGTCACCACCAGCATCCTGTCGCGCGTGCGCAGCTCCTGCGCCACCAGGCTCATCGCAGCGCTATTGCCGCCGTGGCTGGTGACGATCACGAGCTTCCTCAGGCCGGCATTCACGATCTCCTCGCCGATCGCCATCCAGTTCTGGATAGCGGCTTGCGGCGACAGCGTCAGCGTGCCGGGGAGGTCGGTATGCTCGGAGGAAATCCCAATGCGCTCGATCGGAAGAAAAGTGACCGGCGAGGTGTCAGCAAGCAATTCGCGCACCCGCGCGAGATAGGCCTGTCCGATCAAAACATCGGTTTCGAGCGGCAGATGCGGACCATGCTGCTCGGTCGCCGCCAGCGGCAGCACGGCAATCCAGCGCGCGCGATCGGCGCCGGCTGGATCGGTCCGGCGAATGTCAGGCCAATCGCGGGGCGGGAGGGTTGAAGTCATCGGGCAAAGATAGTTTGTATGGCATCCTATCGCCCCATCATGCGGCCAAAAGGCCCACGGAGTCCAACCATGAAGCTACCCCTCTTGCCGCTGACGTTAACGGCTTTCCTGGTGGCTCTGCTGGCAGCCGTGTCGCCCGCGCGCGCCCAGACAACGCTGGACAAGGTGTCTTTTGGCACCAACTGGGTGGCGGAGGCCGAGCACGGCGGATTCTTCCAGGCCGTGGCCGATGGCACCTACGAAAAATACGGCCTCGACGTCACGATCGTGTCCGGCGGTCCGAACGAGAACAACCGCATGCTCCTGATCGCCGGCCGGATCGACTTCTTCATGGCGGCCAATACGCTGATGTCGTTCGACGCGGTCGCCAACAATGTGCCGGTCGTGACGGTGGCGGCGATCTTCCAGAAGGATCCGCAGGTGCTCTTGGCGCATCCGGAGTTGAAGATCAGCAAACTCGAGGAGCTCAAGCCGCTCACGCTGTTTGTCTCGAAGGAGGGCATCTCCAGCTATTTCCAGTGGCTGAAATCCGAATACGGATTCAGCGAAGACCGGGTGAAGCCCTACACCTTCAATCCCCAGCCGTTTCTGGCCGACAAGCACAGCGCGATGCAGGGCTATGTCACGTCCGAACCCTATGCAATCGAGAAGACAGCCGGATTCAAGCCCGGAATCATCCTGCTCGCCGATTACGGCTGGAACACCTATTCGACCCTGATCGAGACGCGTCGCGACGTGATCGACAAGAAGCCCGACCTGGTGCAGCGCTTCGTCAGCGCGTCGATGATCGGCTGGTACAACTATCTTTACGGCAACAATGCCGCGGCGAACGCGATGATCAAGAAGCTCAACCCGGAAATGACCGACGAGTTGCTCGCCTATTCCATCGCGCGGATGAAGGAATACGGCATCGTTGATTCCGGCGATGCGCTGCGCGATGGCATCGGCGCCATGAACGACGCACGGATGGCGAGCTTCTTCGACAAGATGGTGCGCGCTCGTGTTGTTCGCTCCGACGTCGATTATCGCAAGTCCTACACGCTTCGCTTCGTCAACAAGGGCGTCGGACTCGATCTGCGGCCCAAGAACTAGGGTTGCCGGGACATGGAGAAGTCGCCGGCGGCGAGAGAAGCGAATGTCGACCCCTTGGGACGAGCGGTCGATCTGCGCGGCGTCGTCAAGGCCTATGACAATGGCGTCGTCGCGCTCGGGCCGATCGATCTTGATGTCCGCCGCGGCGAATTCGTCTCGCTGCTTGGGCCGTCCGGCTGCGGAAAATCCACCGCGCTTCGCTTGATCGCCGGCCTGAGCGCCCCGACCTCGGGCACGGTCCGGGTGGCGCGGCCGACGGCGGTGGAGAACGGCCGCCATCCCATCGGCTTTGTATTTCAGGAGCCGACACTGATGCCGTGGGCCACGGTGCGCGAAAATGTGCGGCTGCCGATGAAACTGGCGCACGTCTCGTTTTCGGACGCGAAGGCGCGGGTGGATGAGGCGCTGGCGCGTGTCGGGCTCGTTGAATTCGCAGACAGCTACCCCCGCGAATTGTCCGGCGGCATGAAGATGCGCGCCTCGCTGGCGCGCGCGCTGGTAACCAACCCGGATATTCTTCTGATGGACGAGCCGTTCGCCGCGCTCGACGAAATCACGCGCTTCCGTCTCAACAATGATCTGCTGACGTTGTGGCGCAACTTGCGCAAGACCGTCATTTTCGTCACCCATTCGGTCTTCGAGTTGGTCTATCTCTCGCAGCGCGTGCTGGTGATGACGTCGCGGCCCGGACGCATCGCCGCCGAAATCGGCATCGAGGCCCCTGAACCGCGTGGCGAAGAATTTCGGACGTCTGCCGACTATGCCGGCTATTGCCGGAGAGTGTCGGAAGCGCTGGCCCCTGCCTATTCGGGGTCGTCCGCATGAGTACGCCGGAGCTCTCTCGATCGCTCGGCGCTGTCGGATCTCAACGCGCCGCCGCCGCGCGTTTCGTTCGTTTCATGTTGCCCATCATCGTGTTCGCGGCCGGCATCGGGCTTTGGGAACTTGTGGTTCGGATCAATGACATCCCGCCTTATGTGCTGCCGGCGCCGTCGGCCATCTTTGCGACGCTGATCCGCGATTGGGGCGTGCTCTCGCAATCGCTTCTCACCACGCTCTTGACGACGTTCGAAGGCTTCGTGGCGGCCGCCATCGGCGGCATCGCGCTGGCGCTGTTGTTCAACCTGTCGAAGTGGCTGGAATATTCGCTGTTCCCCTATGCCGTCGTGTTGCAGGTCACCCCCGTCATCGCCATTGCGCCGCTCCTCCTGATCTACCTGTCGCAATCCACGGCCGTGGTCGTCTGCGCCTTCATCGTCGCCTTCTTTCCGGTGTTGTCGAACACGACGCTCGGCTTGAACTCGGTGGATCGCAATCTCGCAGGCCTGTTCCAGCTGTATGGCGCCTCAAAGGTACAAACGCTGTGCTTTCTCAAATTGCCCGCGGCATTGCCATTCGTGCTGGGAGGGCTCCGTATCGCCGGCGGGCTGTCCTTGATTGGCGCGGTCGTGGCGGAAATCGCGGCAGGCTCAGCCGGCGCGGGATCGGGTCTTGCCTATCGAATTGCCGAATCCGGCTATCGCCTCAACATTCCCCGAATGTTCGCCGCCTTGCTGTTGCTCTCGGCCGCCGGAATTGTCATCTATGGGCTGCTGGCGCTAACCTCGCACCTCGTGCTGCGGCGCTGGCATGAGAGCGCGCTTGGAAAGGAAAGCTAAATGGCCGCCGGGAATATTTCATCGGAGAAGATCGACCTTCTGATCTACGGGCCGAACAAGCCGATCATCGACAAGGGCTTTTCCGATCAATTCGTGCTCCATCCCGTTGAGACGCGCGCCGATCTAGAGCGCGTGAATCCTGCGGTGGCCTCGAAAATCCGCGGCGTCGCCGTGACCTACAGCACCGCCCGCTGCGACGGCGGCGTGATGGCGATGTTCCCGAAAACCGAAATCGTGGCGTCTTTCGGCGTCGGCTACGATCACGTCGATGCCAAATATGCCAGCGAGCATAACATTGTCGTGACCAATACGCCCGAAGTTCTGACCGAAGAAGTCGCCGATATCGCGATGGGACTTTTGATCGCGACCCTGCGCGAATTCGTCAAGGCCGACCGCTACCTGCGCTCCGGGCTCTGGACCGCGCAGCAATATCCGCTCAGCGTCGGCTCGCTGCGGGACCGCAAGGTCGGCATCGTCGGCATGGGCCGGATCGGCCAGGCCATTGCGCGCCGCCTCGATGCGTCGCTGGTGCCTGTCGTTTACCACTCGCGCAACCCGGTCTCGGGCGTCAAATACAAGCACTACCCCGACCTGATCGAGATGGCGAAAGCGGTCGATACGTTGATGGTCATTGTGCCCGGCGGCCCCTCGACTGCTAAAATGATCAACGCCGATGTTTTCAAGGCGCTCGGCCCGCGCGGCGTCATTATCAATGTCGCGCGCGGCTCGGTGGTCGACGAAGAGGCGATGATCGCGGCCTTGAAGTCCGGCGCCCTTCTGGCCGCAGGCCTCGACGTGTTCGCCAACGAACCGGCCGTGCCGGATGAACTGAAGGCGATGCAGAACGTGGTGTTACTACCGCATATCGGTTCGGCATCGGTCGTCACCCGCAACGCGATGGATCAGCTCGTGGTCGACAATCTGAAAGCCTGGTTTGCCGGCAAGCCGCCGCTGACCCCGATTGCGGAAACCCCGGTCAAGAGCCGTTGATGCGAAATTGGCCGCTGTTCGTTGCGTTGATTGCGTTGGCGCATCCCGCCGTTGCGCAGGATGCAACGACCTTGCGAAAGGACATGGTCGGTCAGTGGGAGCTCGCCACCACAGAGCGCAGCAAGACCTGCGTCGTGACGTTCAAAGGCGACGCCGTGCCGCAGGGCCTGAAACTGGAATTGGAGCCGGGTTGCGCCAAGGCGTTGCCGTTCTCCAAAGATATCGCTGCCTGGAGCGTCAGGGGCCTCGACATCGTCCGCCTGCAGGATGCGGCTGGCCAGCCGGTGATCGATTTTACCGAGGTCGAGAGCGGAATCTTCGAGGGGGTGCGGCAGGGCGAGGGCGTCTACATCCTGCAAAACCTCGCCGCCGCCCGCTCGTTGGCCAAGTCGATGGACCAGATGATCGGCGACTGGGCGATGGTGCGCGGCAGTGGCCAGACCGTTTGCGGTCTGACGCTGACCAACACCGATGCAGGGCAGGATAATTTTCAGGTTTTCCTGAAGCCGAAATGCGATCCCATGGTCACGGCCTTCGCGCCGACGAAATGGCGGCTGGAGCATGGCCAGATATTGCTGATGTCGGACAAGGGCGAGACCTGGCAGTTCGAGGCCGACGACAACGCGCAGTGGCGGCTGGTGCCTGACAGCGCCGATCCGCTGATCATGGTGCGGCAGTAGGTCGTCTGGGCGGCGACCGAATTGGCGTCGTTCGCGGGAAGTGAATTTTTTTCGGGGCTCGTGTCGACCTGCGGCCGGCTTGTTCGTCGAGCCAATAGGGAGACAATTCGGGGGCAAGGTGCCCGCGGCTCGCCTGAAGGAGTTCTCACATGCGCTTCATGTATCTGGTCAAACATCCCGGCCCCTCGGGGAATCCAACGCCCGAGCTTCTGGAGGCCATGCACAAGCTGGCCGAACGGGAGATCAAGGCGGGCCGTATGCTCGACAATGGCGGCCTGATGCCGGTTCAGACCGGGGCCCAGGTGCGCATCAAGGATGGCAAACTCAGTGTGATCGACGGCCCATTCGTCGAAGCCAAGGAGGTCGTCGGCGGCTACGCGATTTTCGAGCTTCGCGACAAGGAGGAGGCGGTGGCGATGGCGAGAGAGTTCATGCAGCTCCATCTCGACCACATGCCCGGTTGGGAAGGAACGTGCGAACTTCGCGCGTTCGCCGGTCCGTGACTACCCGCTCGCGCGGACGGCTCCGTCTGCCGTGACGGGTGCCGACATCCACCATGCCATCCTGGCGGCCTGGCGCATCGAGCAACCTCGGCTCATTACCGGGCTTTCGAGAATGTTGCGCGATGTGCCGCTTGCCGAGGAGTTGACGCAGGACACGCTGCTGGCGGCGCTCGAGCATTGGCCGTCGAGCGGCATTCCGGAAAAGCCGGGTGCGTGGTTGATGATGACGGCCAAACGGCGTGCTCTGGACCACTTGCGTCGTGCTCGCATGCTTGCGCGCAAACATGAACTGGTTGCGCGTGAGCTGGAGACGGCGCAGCAGACAATGCCCGATCTGGACGCTGCCCTTGACGATGATATCGGCGATGAAATGCTTCGGCTGATCTTTACGGCGTGCCATCCGCTATTGTCGCGCGAGGCGCGCGTGGCGCTTGCGCTTCGGATGGTTTGTGGCCTGACCACCGGGGAAATAGCACGGGCGTTTCTGGTTCCGGATACGACGATTGCCCAGCGCATCGTTCGTGCCAAGCGAACGCTTTCCGCGTCGGGGCTGGTCTACGAAACTCCCCGCGGTGAAGAGTTATCGGAACGGCTCGCCGCCGTGCTTGAAGTCGTCTATCTGATTTTCAACGAAGGATACACAGCAGGAACCGGCGAACACTGGTTGCGCCCGCAACTTTGCCAGGAAGCGCTCCGAATCGGTCGTATGCTGACGTCGATCGCACCTGGCGAGCCAGAAGCCCATGGCCTGCTCGCTCTGATGGAGCTGAACGCTTCCCGCGCAGCGGCGCGCACCGATGCCGAGGGTGCGCCGGTTCTGATTCTCGAACAGAATCGGGGCCTGTGGGATTTATTGCAGATCCGACGCGGAATGCTTGCACTCGCCCGCGCGCGCGAACTTGGTGGAGCGTTTGGATTCTATGCACTTCAGGCCGCCATCATTGCCTGCCACGCGCGGGCCAGGACCGCCGCCGAGACCGACTGGAGACAGATTTCGGCGCTTTATTCAGAGCTGACAAAACGGGTGGATTCGCCGGTCATCGAACTCAATCGCGCGGTCGCGGTTGCCATGGCCGAAGGACCGGTGGCGGGGCTTGAGATCGCGGACCGGCTGGCGGGCGAGCCGGCGCTCAAAGCCTATCATCTGCTCGAGGCCGTGCGCGGCGATCTGCTCTACAAGCTCCAACGCTTCGAGGAAGCCAGAGCGGCTTTCGCGGCAGCCGCAGAACTCGCGGGCAATCGGCGCGAGCGCGACTTTTTACGTCGCCGCGCCATGGAAGCTGCGCGCGCAGCGGCTCATTGAGGCTCGGCGGCGCCGGCTGCGGGTTCAGACGCGTTTCAAACAGCGTCTTCCAGTGCTTTCAGCGTCTGCCTTTTCCCTGCTTCCGCCCGCTTCTCGATCGCTTCGGGCGAGAAATCAGCATCGCCATATTCGTCGGGAACATCAGGCGGTGTGATCGAAATGATGCGGGGGACATGAACGTAGTTTTCCGCCTTGATGTCCTCGTATGCGATGTGGCCTTCGAGCGGGTTGCCTCCAGGAAGCGTTTCGATCGCGTCGATCAATGCGGCAACTTTGTTGAATCGCCTCAGAAGTTTTGTATCCTCCAGCGACTTGTTGGCGAACTGAAGGTTCTTCATGCGCGCGGCAATCTCCGCCATGGTGGTCGGAACCTTTGCCTGATTTGGAAACAGATTGACAACGTAGACTGTCCGGTCGACGCCCCGCGCGTCGTTCAGGTGATCAAGCACGGCGCCGAGCGGCGTGTTGTCGAACAGTCCGCCATCCCAGTAATACGCGTGGTCGATCTCAGCCGCTGGAAAAGCCGGAGGCAAGCTGCCGCTTGCGATGATGTGGCCGAGGCTGAGATTGCAGTCGACGCTGCAGAAATACCTGATCTGACCTTGTCCTAGATCCGTCGCACTGACCAGCAGCCGTGGAAGCGCCGCCTTGTCCGCGAGAGCATCGCAATCGATAAGTTCCTCCAACGTACGCCGCAGCGGCTCGATGTCGTAAAAGTAAGTCCAGCCGAAGAAGTTCGCATAATCCTGCCGTGGCATGAAGAAGTGGAGATTGCCGAGGAACGCTGCGTAGGACCGAACGGGCGGGGGCAGAAACGGGGCCGATATGGTGACCTTTTTCCAGAACGCCTCCAGCGCTTCCAGCGGGGTCAATGGTTGCTTGGGCCGCGCCAGGAGAGCAGCGGTGACGGCGCCTATAGAGACGCCCGCGATCAAATCGGGCGAGAAGTTGCTGTCTGAATAGAGCGCCCTCGCGGCTCCGAGCTCATAGGCTCCAAGCGCGCCGCCACCCTGTAGAACCAGGGCCGATTTTGCCGAACCTGCCATAGTCGACCTCGGACCCCGCAAGGGTGGTTTGGAAGAGGCACCTTCAGGCGAATTGAAAAACTCTCTTATCCCAATTTTGCAGCCATAGATTGACCAAGATCAAATCTTCTCGCCGGTATTCTTTCTGATGCACCTATATCAGCCGCATCCCCTTCAGGCTCGCGTGTCGCCTTTGCCGACGATGATGTGGTGCCTCACTATGCCGTTCTCGCCGCCATCGGGAAGACAGCCGCCCACGAGCCGTAGTGCAAGATCGTGGGCGTCGCAGCCTAAAGCACCATGGCCGTTCGACCATGCCGTCGCGCTTTGACCTGGATCAATCGAACAGCATCTTGGTTCGTAACTCGTTGCGGGCCGATCCGTCGATTTCAACAAGCGCCATCGCGCCCCTCAGTTCCTCAAGCCAGTCCAGAAGTTTGTCGACTAGGTTCTCCGGGCTCATCGAAAGAGCCGCGCCCCACATCCACTCTGCTAGTTGATTCATCCTCGATCCCCTCTCAGTCGGGAATGAGCTACCCCTCCCATCCGATGAATCACTCTCTCACGCATTCGCCAAAGCGCGAAGCGGAGAGTTAACAAATGGTAAATGCAGCCCAATGGCTAGATCAGCCGCATCCCCTTCCGGCTCGCATGCGCGTTCTCGCCAACGATGATGTGGTCATGCACCGAAATCCCGAGCGGGCTGGCGATGCCGATGATGGCCTTCGTCATCTGGATATCGGCCTGCGAGGGCGAGGGATCGCCGTAGGGGGTAATTCTTACACGAACCTCGCCTGTGAACAGTGACCGGGCGGCAATAGGGGGCTGTAGTTGGTGACTGTTCGTGATCATCCCACCAACACAGATTAAGTCACGGTCGATCATTTTGGAGCACACCGGCTCACTGCATTTCCGAGTCTGCTTGGGCGACCATAATGGACACCGCCGAACCCGCGTATGATGTCGCAGATGGGCCAGCAAGCGACATCCCCGAGCGACATAACGCGGACGCCCCCGATAGTCGCCCGAATTTCTAATGCCCAGACTACAGCTCAGATCGAGCGCGCTATCGGGCTAACCCTCATGGCCCAAACCAAACTATCATGCAATAATGGGAATTGCGTTCAACGCCTGTGCGAAACAACGAGGGATGGACCATGACAGAGATGTTCCTCGCTGCGCGGCTTAGGCGCGCGGCGCTGATTGTCACCTTATCCGTTCTGCTCGCATCACCGGCATGGCGCGACGCGATAGCGGAAGAGTACCCTTCGCGGGTCGTCTCGTTGGTGATCGCATTTCCCGCCGGGGGTGGCGTTGATACCGTTGGTCGGGTAATCGCGCAGAAACTCACTGACGCGCTTGGTCAGCAGGTGATCGTCGTCAATCGTCCGGGCGCCGGCTCGGTGATCGGCACGCGCGACGTCGCCAGGGCGCAGCCGGATGGCTACACGCTACTTCTCTTGGTTACCGGGGCCGCCCTTCCGGCCAATCCGGGCTACGACTTGGAAAAGGACTTCGCGGCGATTGGTTTGATCGCTTCGGTTCCGATTGTAATCATGTCCAATCCCTCGGTCCCGGCAAAGTCGTTGGCCGAAGTCGTCGCGCTTGCGAAGAAAGAAGGTGCGAAGCTGACAGTCGGCACGTCGCCGCCACCGACATTGAATTATTTCGGAGCCGAGCAATTCAAGGCAATGACCGGCACCAACATGACGATCGTCACCTACAAGGGGACCGGACCGCTAACCAATGATCTCGTGGGCGGCCATGTGATGCTCGCCTTCAACACGCTGCCACCGGCGATCGGCAATATCCAGTCCGGCGCGCTGCGCGCAATTGCCGTTGGGTCGCCCTCGCGCATGGCCGCGATCCCCGATGTTCCGACCATTGCCGAGTCCGGGCTGCCGGGCCTCGAGATCGTCCAGTACTATGGATTGGTTGCGCCGGCCGCCACGCCGCAGCCGATCATCGAGCGGCTGAACAAGGAACTGCGCAAGATCGTGACCTCAGAAGACGTGAAGAAACGCCTGATTGAAGTCGGCGGCGATCCGATCGCCAGCACACCGGCGGAATACGCGCGAAATATCCAGCGCGAGGAAGGCAAATGGCAGGCGGTGATCAAAAAGCTCGGGCTCGTGGTCAACTGATGATCTTTTTCGGCACCGACCGCTTTGGGTCAAAGTGAGAAATGGCATGTCGGGCAAAATGACTTCCGCTCTTAACCCAAACACAGACATTAAGTGGGGTCTGCAACAGGGGGCGGCTTGCCCAGGCGTCACATCAAGTTCATTCCCTTCAAACTAGCATGCCCATTCTTGCCGACGATGATGTGGTCGTGCACCGAAATCCCGAGCGGGCTGGCGATGTCGACGATGGCTTTCGTCATCTGGATGTCTGCTTGCGAGGGCGATGGATCGCCGGAGGGGTGATTGTGCACGAGGATCAAGGCGGTCGCGGATAGCTCAAGCGCCCGCTTGATGACCTCGCGCGGATAGACCGGCGTATGGTCCACCGTGCCGGTCTGCCGCACCTCGTCCGCGATCAGCTGGTTGCGCTTGTCCAGAAAGAGAATGCGAAACTGCTCCTTGTCGGCAAACGCCATATCGCTTCGGCAATAGGTGATCACCTCATTCCACGACGACAGAGCGAGGTTGCGCTTGATCTCGCCCTTGGCGATACGGCCGGCCGCCGCCGCAAGCAGCTTGAGCTGGGTGACTGAGGCGTCGCCGATGCCGTCGACCTCGCGCAACAGGTTTTCCGGGGCGTGGACGACCTCGGCAAATGAGCCGAATTTCTTCAGTAGCGATTTGGCGAGCGGCTTGGTATCGCGCCGAGGCAGCGCGGCAAACAGCGCCATCTCCAACAGCTCGTAATCGCTGAGCGCGTCCGGCCCCGCCTCGTGGAAGCGCGCACGCAGCCGCTCGCGATGGCCGTGGTAATGCGGCTCTTCGCGCGTCGCTTTTGGGTTAGCCGGATCGGCATTCTCGCTGCCCATCGGCCCAATGTGCCGTGGCGAGCGAGTTTTGCAACCGGGAAGTGCGGGTATGGCCAAGGGAGCGGCGCACGATCTCTGCGTCCAGCTTCCGCTCGCGTCAGCTCTGAGCCCTGCGCTTGAGATAAAATTCGCCGGTGAGACGCCAGGTCTTGCGCTCATCGGTGGATTCGCGGCTGACCCAGTGGAAGGAATTGGCCGTGATCTCGAAGAAGCACCATTGGCAGATCGCGCCGTCGGTCTTGCGATATTCCTGGATAATGTCGGAGCCGATTTGCCGGCCTGTCATCTGGTCGTGCTTCTGCCTGACCGGGTCGATGAAGGTAATATCCCAGCTGTCCTGCCGCGGGTCGTAAACGCGCAAGGTCGTTCCATACATGTTGTCGGCCTCCCCGGGAGCCCGCCCAAGGCGCGAAGGCACGATCCAGACGTCCTGGATGGCGCGGCCCTCTAGCGCCCAGCCGAAATGGACTTCCGCGCTGGAATCGAAGCGCTCGCCGTTGACGCCATATCTCGTGACGGTTCCATCCCATGCGCCGACGAATTGTCCATAGAGCATCATCTTGTCGGCGCGGTCGGCCGCTGGGCCGTTGGTGCCGCATAGCGCTTCGATGAATGAAAGGGATTTGTTCGCCATTGATGTTCTCCAGGAGATGTCTCGTTTCTCCGGCGAGATTTCGCCGAAGACCGAGCCCATCGCTTGGAGAAAATTGCGGCGTGTCAGGAGCCGGCCGCCTCAAGTCTGGCGGATCCCCTTTGTCATTTGGCCGGCATCTCGTCCGCTGCGCGGCGCCAGCGCGAGGATTAGCCCGCCGCAGGTCGGAGGGCCGTATCAGGTCAGGCGGGCCTTACCGCGCCGATCTGGGTCATCAACTCGAGCATGCTGACTTCGGCCCAATGGGCGATGATCTTTCCGTTGCGAAGCCGGTAAATGTGAATCTCCGACCATTGACAGGGAGCCTCGGTAGGCGGCCGGTCCAGGTAAGGGCCCGAATTGTTCGCCTTGGCAGAGCTACGCTCGACAACCGTGTCCTCGGTGGCGATAAGATCGAGTTCGGTCACCACGACGTCGGGAAATGCGGTATTCATCATCCGGCCGATCTCCTTGAGCCCGCGCAGACCGGGACTAACGGGCGCGGTGAAATGATGCTCGAAGTTCGGCGCAAAAAGATGATCGATGCCGTCGACATTGTGCTCGTTCTTGAAGATGCGCGTGAAATCACGCACGACCTGCTTGTTCGCTTCTACAGCCGACATGGATGACCTTCCCCTGGCATTCGTATGGGCGCTGACTACCTATGGTCCCTTTGATGCGATCAGTTTGTAGTCGGTGAACTTCACGCCCTTGCTGACAAGTTCCGGCCCGTAAGAAGCCTCGAATTTTTTCACGGCGTCCGAGCGGCTGTGTGCGACATGGGCGGCTTCGTTCTCGAAGATGAAGAAGTGAACGAATTTCGTCGGATCGCCCTCACATTGCCAGGCAGTGTACATGCGCGTGCCCGGCTCTTCTGATTGAACGTAGCGAACGAACTCTTCGATGGCGCGCCTGACCTTGTCGACGCCGCTCGGCTTCACCTGATATTCGGCAATGGTATAGATCGGCATGGCGACCCCATCCGGGTTTGGTTGCGGTGTGTCTGTGTCCGGGCGCCCGCCTTGAAAAGGGCTGCCTTGCCCGGTCTCGGCGAGACTCCTCAAACTCTCGAGATAGAACGCCCAGACGTTGTTTTGACTGGAATAGAATTCAGCCGAAGCGCCGAGCCCCAGATGCTCGAGCCGAAGGCGCGTTTTTGCTGACGCTACCGGAGCCAGCCGAAAGCGGATTGTGGTGCCGACCCATTCCCGCGCGTCCGTGCCGCCAGAAGCCTTGAGCGAGGACGGCGACAACGTCGAAGTCAATGCAGTTCCACTCGACCAGATCGGGGGCGTTCCTCGTCACCCGGACAACGGCATGGAAGCCGGCGCTGGGGAAACGAAACGAACAGGTTCCACCTTCACGATCATCGATTGTCGCATTCGTGGTCCACCACCGATCGCCATGCGAAACAATAAGACTGCGGACCAATTCCGCATCCGCGGCGATGTCGATTTCGTGCACGAAATCCGCCATCGCGCCTCCGCAAGACCGCGTAAGTTTCAGCATTCCCTGACCCTTGGTCTTGTGGTCCGGGCGTCCAGGTGACTGACGGCAAGGTTACCCGGCCGAGCCACATATGCCTATTGCCGACGATCCATAACCCGCCGGGCTCGCTATTGTGAAATCCCACAATGGATAGCCAGCGACAGGAAATCGCGCCGGCGTCCGTTTCAGGCGCGCTGATTTGCCGAATGCTCGTGCCGGCCGCGAAATTCAAGCAGCCGGAGCGCAGTCAGAACACTGGTGATCCCCGAATAGGTGCGGGGATCGACGCCGGTGATCTTCTTGATCCTGTTCAGCCTGAAGTAAACCGTATTGGTATGAACACCCAATCTCTGGGCGGTTCGCTTGACATTGAAGCTGCAATCCGCAAACGCACGGATCGTCCGCGAGAAGTCGGTCGCCTGTGCGTCATTTTGCAACTGAAAGCGAGCGACCCAGCCGGGAAGCAGGCGCATTGCGGCGCTGTCGGCGCGCCGTACCAGGAAGTCCGACAGATCAATCGCCGCGAAATGCATCAGCGGCCTGGCGGGGCCGGCGAAGTCGAGCGCGGTTCGCGCTTCCTCGAACGCCCGGGGCAGATCGGCGACATCATTGGTATCCAGACTTAAGCCTACGCGGGTCGAATGCCCTTTGCTCACCCGCTTCGGGAAACCGCTCTGCTGCAAAGCCTTCATCAGCGCGCGTGCGGCGTCGCCGTCACGGCACACGATCACGACGACCTCGCCATTTCTGATATCGACCAGATGGCCGAACGTGGTCGGTGACAGCACTTGCTCCATGAGACGAACAAATGAGCGGAGCGTGACTTCGAGCTCAACGACCTTGCCGCTGTCGGCCGGGTATGGCTTCGCCACGGCAACCGCCATCGTCGCACCGGGCCGAATACCGCAGCGCGTGCAGAGCCTGCTGAACTCCGAATCGCCCGGAAATACACCGCGAAGAAGCCCATCGATCAAGGCGCCGTAGCTTGGCGTATTCTGTGCGACGATGAGGCCTTCCTCGGCGGCGTGAGCTTCGGCGAGGACCGCGCCAATGTGATCAAAAAGCTGAATCCAGAAGGCCGATAACATGGTGAGCGACCGGACGATGTCTTCCACCTGGTGGTGTCTCGATAGCTCCTCTTGAGACACCTCCGAGTAGGTCCGGTGAGCCAGGCGATAGGCGTGCAGCGAAGCGATCAGAGGCACTTTCCGTTGTGCGCGCCATTTCGCATGGATGCGCACGAAATCGAACGGATCGGCATCACCTTTCGCGACACGTCCCGTTGGAATCGAGACGATCGTTCCCAGCAGTTCGCCGCAATGCGCCTTCGATTCTTCCGTGAACTCGTCATCGACCGCGTTTCGGTATTCCGGGCTCTCTTGGGTTAACAGCTGAAATGTGTGGGCCCAGATCTCGTTGCTTCTCTCGCGCAAGCCGGCGACAACCCTGGACGCCAGGGGGTTCTTCCTGAACTGCTCGTGCCATTGGCGGATGAGGGTTTCCGCGCGCGACCCCGGCATCGTTTTCGAAACTCCACAATGGACCGGGAAAAGGCTACAGGGCTCGCGGCAAATTGATCAAGCGCCAATGCGGGAAACCTGGCGCCAATCTTCCAGTCCGTGCTGCAAATATGACCACAGTCAGCCGGTAATTTCGGACTGCCCTGCGGCGCATTCGACGCCGGCCCCCGGCAACAAGGCCAAGGTGATGGCAATCCGCCGGCGCCAGCGCGAACTAGCCTGCTGTCGGCGGCTTTTCGTTGTGACGTTCCGACAGCGTGAAGATCTCGAAGCCGGTCGCGGTCACGCCGACCGAATGCTCGAACTGCGCCGACAGCGAGCGGTCGCGCGTCACCGCCGTCCAGCCGTCGGACAGGATCTTCACATGCGGCTTGCCGAGATTGATCATCGGCTCGATGGTGAAGAACATGCCAGGCCTGAGCGGCACGCCTTCGCCCGGCCGGCCGACATGGATGATGTTCGGCTCGTCGTGGAACAGGCGGCCAAGTCCGTGGCCGCAGAAATCGCGTACCACGCTCATGCCGTGCGGCTCGACGTAGCTCTGGATGGCGTGACCGATATCACCGGTGGTGGCGCCGGGCCTCACCGCGGCGATGCCGCGCATCATGGCCTCATAGGTGATCTCGATCAGGCGCTCCGCCTTTCGCGCGATCGGGGCGATCGCGTACATCCGGCTGGAATCGCCGTACCAGCCATCGACGATGAAGGTCACGTCGATGTTGACGATGTCGCCCTCCTTCAACGCCCGGTCTCCGGGCATGCCGTGGCACACCACGTGGTTGATCGAGGTGCAGGTCGAATAGCGATAGCCGCGATACATCAGTGTCGCCGGAAAGGCCCCATGGCTGAAGGCAAACTCGCGGACGAAATCGTCGATGTCGGAGGTCGGGACACCGGCCTTGACGATGTCGGTCAATTCGTCGAGGCATTTCGCCACCAGCGCGCCAGCCTGACGCATGCCGGCAAAGGCGCTCGGACCGTGCAGCTTGATTTGCCCGGTCTTGCGCAGGGACGTATCTGAAGCCTCGACATAGCTCATGGATGGATCGTGTCTCGATGGGGAGGGGCTGGTTAATCGGCCCAATTTAATGATTGATGGGCGTAGTGCAAGCGAGGCGGAGCCGGGGAACCTCAGGTAGAAGCGTCAATTGGAGACCTCCACCGTGGTGTCGACCGGCAGCGCCCCGCCACGAACGCGGATTTCGCGGACCGGATAGGGCACCTTGATGCCCTCGCGCTTGAAGGTCTCCCACAGCGACAGCATCACTTCGCTCTTCACGTTATCCATGCCGTCGGGGTCGGCGATCCAGAAGGTTAAGGAAAACTTCATGCCGGTCTCGGCGAACTCAGTCAGGATGCAGCCCGGTGGCTTGGATTTGATGGCGCGCGGGGCGGCGGTCGCAATTTCGATGGCCAACTGGCACACCCGCCGCGGGTCGGAATCGTAGTTGGTGCCGAAATTGACCTTCACCAGCGTGTTCTTGTCGGTGTAGGTCCAGTTGGTGACCTTTTGCGTCACCAGGTCCTCGTTCGGGATCAGGAATTCGCGGCCATCACCGGCGGCCACTGAAATATAGCGGGTCTTCATCGCGCTGATGCGCCCGGAGCTGTCGCCGATGGTGACGAGGTCGCCGGGTTTCACCGACTTGTCCGCCAGAAGGATGATGCCGCTGATGAAGTTGGCGACGATCTTTTGCAGGCCGATGCCGATGCCGACGCCGACCGCGCCCGAGAACACCGCGAGCGCGGACAGGTTGATGCCGACGGCGCTCAGCGCGACCGCAACCCCGACGATCAGCAGCCCGATCCGGATCATCTTCACCAGCAGCACCTGGATCGATGGGGTCAGGTCGGAAGACTGGTTGATCCGGCTTTCGGCAAAATTGCTGGCGATATTCGTGAGCCAGAGTACGGCGATCAGCAGCAGGCCGAGCTTGATCACCAACAGCGGCGTCAGCCGCAGCCCGCCAAGTACGACCGAAACCGAGTTCGAGCGCATCGACCGCCGGGTCGAGCTGATTGATGATGCTGAGCGCGGCGATCAGCCACGCCGCCACCGAGATCAGCTTGACCAGGAAGGCGTTGCGGATGACCGATGTCACCAGGCGGATGATAAGCCAGGCAACCGCGAACTTGGCCGCGACCACCAGCATGTAGCTGCGGCTCGGCCAGGTCGAATGGTACATGGCGATGCGCGCGGCAATGACCAGCACCGCAAACACCACGGTTGAGAAGCTCTCCACCAGCACATGGGCCAGCCGCCGCAGTGGCAGCGGCCAGCGGCTGGCGAGGGAGCCCTTGTCGACGCGCGTCTGAAATGTCGCATTGGCAGCGAAGGCGATTCCGGCGGCGATCAGGATCAGGCCGAATTGCAGATAGAAAAAGGGCGAGGAAATCTCGGCACCGACCGAGCGTGCCACCATTCGCAGGTAGTCGATGATGTCGTTCAGATCCATCGTCAAAATCTCGTCTTGGGCAGATCGCGGGCAGTGCCCGCTTGATTCGAGTGCGGGCGGGATTTTCACACAACCGCGTCTTTGGCGCTATGTGGCGGCGCAGCCGATTGCGCCATTACGCTCGAAAACGGGGCGCTAGTGGTCCGATTCCAACATTTGCGTCCCGATGTGGCTGGCACTTTGCAAATGTTAGAATCAAAAGACCACCAGCAAATGTAGGTTTCTGGTGGAGTTTCGGATTTGACATTCGCTCTGCGAATTTCCGGTTACGGAGTAGCGAATGTCAAATCTGCTCCACCAGCAAAAATGGGTTGGCGTCGAACTGTGGCGACGATAAGGATGCGGTCACAAGGATTTACGTGAACGGCCATGGCTTCTCTCGATCAGGTCAGCATAGCCATTCTGCTCGGTGCGGCGCTCGTCATGGCCGGCATTTTGTCGAGCCTCCTGGCACTGCGCTTCGGCGCGCCATTGCTGCTCGTGTTTCTCCTGATCGGCGTCGTCGCCGGCGATTCCGGTCCGGGCCAGATCGAGTTCAATGATCTGCGCTCGACCTACCTCGTCGGGTCGGTGGCGCTGGCGCTGATCCTGTTCGACGGTGGCTTGCGAACGCGTTTCCAGAATATCAGCACGGTGCTTGCGCCCTCGATGGTGCTCGCAACCGCAGGCGTCTTGCTGACCGCCTTGATCACGGCGCCCATCGCCAAGTATGTCCTCGACCTGAACTGGACCGAATCCCTCCTGGTCGGCGCGGTGGTGGCCTCGACCGACGCGGCTGCGGTGTTCCTGCTCGTCCATACCCAGGGCTTGCGGTTGCGGCCGCGCGTCGGCGCGACTCTGGAAGCGGAATCCGGCACCAACGATCCATTCGCGGTGTTTCTCACCCTGATGCTGGTCGAACTGATTTCCGCAGGCAGTAGCTCATTCGCCCATGTCGCGATGGCGCTCGGCCGCGAAGCGGTGCTGGGCGCGCTCGCCGGAATCGTCGGCGGCAGGATCGTCGTGGTGGCGCTCAACCGCGTCGCCCTGCCGCAAGGCCTGCATGCGCCGTTCGTGCTCACGGGTGCGCTGGTGATATTCGGCGCCGCGCAGATTGCGCATGCCTCCGGTTTTCTCGCGGTCTATCTCGCGGGCATCATCATCGGCAACCGGCCGACCCGCGCGCATAACGCGGTGGTGACGTTCCTCGACGCTGCGACCTGGCTGGCGCAGATCGTGATGTTTGTCCTGCTCGGGCTTCTCGCCTCGCCGCAGCGTCTGATCGTGAGCATCGGGCCGGCGGTGGTCGTCGCGCTGGTGCTGATGCTGGTGGCGCGCCCGCTCGCGGTGTTTCTGTGCCTGATGCCGTTCCGCTTCAACTGGCGGGAGAAGGTCTTCATCGCCTGGACGGGCTTACGCGGCGCGGTAGCGATCTTTCTGGCGTCGATCCCGATGCTGGTCGGGCTATCAAAAGCCTATCTCTATTTCGACGTCGCCTTCGTCATCGTCGTCATTTCGCTGCTCCTGCAAGGATGGACTCTGGCGGCTGCGGCGCGTCGCCTGCATGTGGCGCTGCCGCGTTCCGAGCGCGGCCCGCGGCGCGTCGAGCTCGACCTTCCCGGCCAGCTCGAGCAGCAGCTCGTCGGCTACCCCGTACGGCCGAAGAGCCTGTTTTTCCGGCGCGGGCTGACGCCATCCTGGTCGAAGCCGACCCTGGTCATTCGCGACGAAAACATACTCTCGCCGATCGAGGCGGACCCCGTGCGACCGGGCGACTATATCTACCTGCTTGCGCCGCCGGAGAAGGCCGAAGCGCTCGATCGCTTCTTCGTCGATATGCCGCCGAGTTCGGCGCCTGACCCGCATCTGCTCGGCGATTTCACGGTGGCGGGCGAGCATACGCTTGGCGAATTGGCCGAGGTCTACGGCGTCAAGGTCAATCCTGACGAGAGTGCACTGACGCTTGCGGACTATTTCGACATTCACCTCGACCATGCGCCGAAGGAAGGCGCCACGCTCGACCTCGATACCATTGTGCTCGTAGCGCGCAGCATCAGCGGCGGACGGGTGAATTTGATCGGCCTTCGTCTGCCCGAAGATCCGGAAGAAGTGCCGCCGTCTCTGCCGCTGCTCGAATTGCTGAAGCGGAAACTGGCCGGCTTCTGGTCGTCGGTCGCGGGAATCTAGAGCGAATGGCGTGGGCTTGCGCCGCCCAATTGAAATTGCTGCACCACGCGCGACAAATCGCGGTGTTGGTTGGGAAAATCCACGCCTTCAGTCGCATCAAGCCGGCGCTTGCACCGCGGGCAAGACCTCGCTGCCACCAAAGGCCGTCACGCGGCCGCGCCGGATGATCGCGACCTGGGTCGCGAGCTTTCGCAGCTCGGACGCGTCGTGGCTGACATAGACCATGGGGATGCCGGCTTCGTCGCGCAGGCGAACGAGATAGGGCAGGATTTCTTCCTTGCGCTCCTCGTCGAGTGATCCCAGCGGTTCGTCCATCAGCAGCAGGCGCGGCTGCGACAAGAGCGCCCGCCCGAGCGCCACGCGCTGGCGCTCGCCGCCGGACAGTCTTCCCGGACGGCGATCCAGGAGATCACCGATGTCCAGAAGCTCGGTGACGCGCCGCCAGAGCGCGGCATCCTCGATGAGGCGATTCATCCGCCGCCCGTAATCGAGGTTCTTGCGGACGTCGAGATGTGGAAACAGCCGCGCATCCTGGAAGACATAACCGATCCGGCGGCGATGAACGGCGATGTGCGTTTGCGTGGAGGTATTGTCCAGCGTCTCGCCGTCGATCATGATCGTGCCGCGGTCGGGCCGCAGCAGGCCTGCAATCATGTTGATCAGGGATGTCTTCCCCGCGCCGGAAGCGCCGAACAATCCGGTGACGCGGCCTTCGCTCGCAAAAGACGCGTCGATTGCAAACTCACCCAATCGTTTCGAAACATCGACGCGCAACATGATCAATTCCCGTGCAGGCGCAGGAGGGCGCGCCGGGCGAACCATTCGGAGACGACAAGAGCCATCATCGATATCAGGACCGATACCACGACGAGCCGTATCGCGGCCGCGTCGCCGTCCGGCGTCTGAATCAACGCATAGATCGCGGATGAAATGGTCTGGGTCTCGCCCGGAATGTTCGACACAAAGGTAATAGTCGCGCCGAATTCACCGAGCGCCTTGGCAAATCCGAGCACCATCCCCGCGAGCACGCCGGAGAACGAAAGCGGCAAGGTCACGGTCAGAAATACCTGCCATGGTGCTGCGCCGAGCGTTGCGGCCGCCTGCTCCAGCCGCCGGTCCACGGCCTCGATCGAGAGCCGGATCGGCCGCACCAGTAATGGAAACGCCATGATTCCGCAGGCGAGCGCCGCTCCGGTCCAGCGAAACGCAAAGACGAGACCCAGGTGTTCGGCGAGCCATGCACCGACAACGCCGCGGCGGCCGAAGGTGAGAAGCAGGAGATAGCCGGTGACGACAGGCGGCAGCACCAGCGGCAGATGGATAGCCGCGTCGAGCAGCGCCTTGCCCCAGAATTCCCGACGCGCCAACAGCCACGCGACCGCAATCCCGAGCGGCGTCGCCACCAGGGTGGCGACGGTCGCGACGCGCAGCGAGAGCAGGATCGCCGTCCATTCCGTGGGTGAGATATCGAACACGCGGCCCAATAAGTGCGATCAGGATGAGGGTCGGACCAGGAAGGTGAATCCGTATTTTTCAAAAACAGTCTTTGCGGCCTGCGAGTGCAGGAAAGCAAGGTAGTTTGCGGCGTCGGAGGAGGCCGATGTGGTCGCCGCCACGGGGTAGATGATCGGCGGATGGGAATCAGGCGGGAAGGTGCCGACGACTTTCACGCCCGGTTCGACCCTGGCGTCGGTCGCATAGACAATGCCGAGGACGGCCTCGCCGCGCGCCACCAGCGTCAGCGCCGCGCGCACGCTTTCGGCCATCGCGAACTTTGGCGCGGCAGCATCCCATGCGCCGAGTTTTTCCAGAGCGGCCTTGGCATATTTGCCGACGGGGACCGAACTGACGTCACCGGTGGCGATCCGCCCCTGGCCGGCGAGTCTTGCCAGGTCGAAACCAGCTGCGACCGCGACCTTGTCGACGGACGAGTCCTTCGGCGCGATCAGGACGATGCTGTTGCCGAGCAGGTTCGTCCGTGTCTCCGGATTGATGGCTTTCTGCCTGGTCGCGTAGTCCATCCAGTCGGTGTCGGCCGAGAGGAAAATATCGGCCGGCGCACCCTGGTCGATCTGCTTGGCGAGCACCGAGCTTGCGGCATAGCTCGCCGTGACCTTGATGCCGGTCCTGGCGGTGTAAGCGGCATCGACGTCGTCGAGCGCGTTCTTCATCGAGGCCGCGGCGAATACCGTCAGGCCTTTTTGCTCAGCCGAGGACGGTGAGAAAAGGCCGCACACGAGCGTGAGGGCGCAGAGGACTTTGAGAAGGCGACGCATAGGCGCTCCGCGCCTGAACGCACGCCAAAGCGTACGAAATCAGGCCTTGATCCATCGAGATGTGCGACGAGCGAAAGCGCCGTTTCGCGCGGATCCCGCCGGCTTACGGCCAGCGGAACATCGCATCCGCCGACCATAACAGGCGGATGGGTCAGGTCAAAGCGGCCAAAGGCGCCCGGCTCACGCGGCGGAGCCCTTCATTCCGACGGCAGGATCGCAATGGAGAGCGAATTCTCCCTGGCGCCAGAGATCTGGAGCAGGAAGGGACTGGCGGAAAGCTCGTACTTCATGGTCTTGCGGATGCCGTCGCAGTCGGTGGCGCCGCTGAAGGCAGCGGGCTTGAGGAAATGCCCGTCCTGCACCACGTCGACCCACGCGCCGGTGGAAAGGCTGATCGTATAGCTGCCGGCCTTTGGCCCCGTCGCGATCTTCGTGAAGCCGGCAAAGGTGCCGTCCTTTGGCGCCCGTTCCGGCGACGTCGGCAATTTGGCGTCGGCGGGCGCGACCAGAGCAAGCGTCACGGCGGTTGCGGGCACCGCGGCGAGTTCGCCGCCGGAGTTGAGCTTGGCGCGATCGGGCGCGGTCAGTGCGGCGCGTGCGCGATCGATATTCCATTTGAACTTGTCGCAGCCGCTTGGCTCTTCCGCGGCAAACGCCGGCGCGGTCGCAAGCAGGGTCAGGGCAACCAGGAGGGATTTGCGCATCAATCCACCGCGATCATGACGTCAGAAGCCTTGATGACCACGGTCACATGACCCTTGGCCTTGATGCCGAGTTCATCGACCGCCTCGTTGGTGATCGATGACGTGATGACATTGCCGTTGCCGATATCGACCCGCACATGGGAGGTCGTTGCACCCTTCTTGACTTCAAGAACGGTGCCCTTGATCTGGTTGCGTGCACTGAGGCGCATGATGGTCTCCACAAGACGCGCTCGATCCGCCGCGGGCGCGACGGCCGTCTGATCGAAAAAGAAGATGGGATGACGTCCCGGTTTAGCCGCCCTGCTTACGGCATCAGCGACAGGATGCTTTTAGCGTATTCGACGCTTGTGCGATAGGTTTGCCGGCCCGAATTTAATGCTTGGCATCCGGCGCGGCCAGAACCCGGCGGCACTCGGAGGGAAGCTGTGCCAGCGTGATCCCCGGCTTCGGCTTGGGCGGTTCAGGCGAGGGCTTGGGATGGATCACCTCGTCCTTGAACCAGTAAGCGAGATCGGCCGCGCTGCACGCCTCGCCTTCCGTGGGCTCCGGCTGGCTCTCGCATTTCGTGCTTCCGGCCGGACATCTGATGCGAATGTGAAAGTGATAATCGTGGCCCCACCACGGCCTGATCTTGGACAGCCAGCCGCGATCACCCTTGGCCTCACGGCACAGCGCCTTTTTGATCGCGGCGTTGACGAAGATGCGCTCGACGCTCGGCTCCTGCGCGGCGTCCCGGATGACCAGCACATGACCGGGCGTGAACACCTTCGGATCGATATCGAGCCGGTCGTCGCGCACCATCATCACGGCGGACGTTTCCTCGCGCTCCTCGCGCGACAATTTGCGGTCCGGCATCGGCGTCAGCCAAATGTCGGCATCGAGCCCGATCTGATGGCTGGCATGGCCGGAGAGTGCAGGGCCGCCGCGCGGCTGGCCAATATCGCCGACAAGGATGCCGGGCCAGCCGGCATCCTTGTGCGCCTTGGCCGCGAGGCGCTTCAAGAGCGCGATCATGTCGGGGTGGCCCCAGTAGCGATTGCGTGACGGTCGCATCACCTGCCAGGTCTCGCCGTTGAGCGGCATCTGCTCGCCGCCAGCAACGCAGCCCTTCGAATACGAGCCGATCGACTGTGCCGGCATCTTCGCGGGCAACAGCTTGCGCGCGAACAATTCCTTGGCCGCGAGCTTGGGATCGTTCGGATTGGCAAGCGGCGGCAAAGGTTTTGGATCGACGCTGCCTTTGTCCTGGGCCAGCACAGCCGAGCTGCCCGACGCGAACACAAGAGCCAGAAATATCGGGATGAAGGAGCGGCGCCGATTCATGTCCGAACTGTACCTGAGGCGCAGGCGGCGGGGAATTCACCAATCGGAGAAAATCACGTCAAGCGCGACTTCGTTTGCTCGCATGATAGGTCAGCGCCAGCGCCACACAGTGCCGTAGCGCATCTTTGGGTATTTCCTCCGACGCGTCCAGGAAGATGCATCGATTGCCGCCATAAGCGAGTTCCGGATAAAGCTGACGAAAAGTCTCGACCAGGCTGGTCTGGCAATGAAAGTAGAGCGCATACCGACCGGATTCCGACTTCACCTGATCGATGCGAATGGTGCTGCCGCTTTTGCTCTCGCTAGTGAGATAGCTTACCTGCCCCCATTTGAGCGTCTCTTCAAGCGCACCCACGCCGTCCGTGGCGCGCGCGGTCTGAAGGATCAGCCGACGAAGGGCGAGAAGCTTCATTCGCACCTGTTTCGGATAGCTGCTGAAGGCTGCTGCCACTTTCGGGTCGAAGGGAGGCAGTCGATGATTCGGTCGAGTTTTTGTCGCGCTCTTTCGCAGGCGGCTCGGCATCGTGATCAACGTCGTTGCGCAGCTTGAATTCAACCTAGCGCCGATCGAACAAACGTCGCAACGATTTTCTGTCGCTGCCGCGCGGGCTTTTGCGTCAGGCGGCGTTGCGCAGTCCCGCGAGGAAAGTGTCGACGCTCTTGAACAGCGCCGAGGCGTGCTGGCTGAGTTCGCCGGAGGCGGAGAGGACGGTATCGGCGAGTGCGCGCGACTGGTCGGCCGCATGGCTTGCGCCGGCGACGTTCACCGCGACCTCGCTGGTGCCGGCAGCAACCTGCTGGACACTCTGCGCGATCTCGCGCGTCGCGGCACCTTGTTGTTCGACGGCGGAGGCGATCGTGGTGGCGATCGTGCTGATCTCGCGGATGGTGTTGCTAATTCCGCCGATGGCGGTGACGCACTCCGCGGTGGAGGCCTGGATGGCGGAGACCTGGCCGGCGATCTCTTCGGTCGCCTTGGCGGTCTGGCTCGCGAGACCCTTCACCTCGGAGGCGACGACGGCAAAGCCCTTGCCGGCTTCGCCCGCGCGCGCCGCCTCGATGGTGGCGTTCAAGGCGAGCAGGTTGGTCTGGCCGGCAATCGCGCTGATCAGGCGAAGCACGTCACCGATCTTATCGCCGGCCGCGGCAAGTCCGCTGACCATCTCGTTGGTCGCGGCAGCCTTGCCGACCGCCGCCTCGGCAACGTCGCTGGAGTGGGTCACCTGGCGGCTGATTTCCGCCACGGAAGAGGCCAGCTCTTCGGTGGCTGACGCCACCGTGTTGATGCTCGAGGAGGCCTCTTCGGAAGCCGCTGCCGCTGCCGCCGCTTGCGCCGAGGTGCCATTGACGCTTGCGGTGATCTCGGCTGCGGCGAATTGCATAGCCTCCGTCGCGCGCGCGACCGCGCCGACCACGCTCTTGACGTCGGCTTCGAAACGGTCGGCCATTCGCCGCTGCAACGCGCTCTTTTCTGCCTCGCTCTGCATTTTCGCGGCTTCCTGCTGCTCGCGCAACAACCGCGATTCGATCATGTTGCGGCGGAACACATCGACAGCACCAGCCATGGTGCCGAGTTCGTCCTTGCGGTTGCCGCCGGGGATCGCAACGTCCGTATCGCCGCTGGAAAGGCGATTCATGACGGCAGTGATCGCCGTCAATGGGCGCGACATGCCGCGGCCGAGCAGGAAGGCCAGCAAGGCGGCCGCCGCCAGGATTGCGATCGTGCCGACAATCAGCGTCCGCTGCGATCTCGCGGAGGCCGCCTCGTATTCCGTGGTGTCCTTGACCAGTTCGAGCACGGCGACCGGATGGCCTTCGTAATTCCTGATTTGCCCGAGATAGAGCGCGACCTGATGGCCGCCGAGTTCGGCATCGCGGCGAAGCGTGCCGCCGTCGAGGACGCTCTTCAGTTCTTGCAGGCTCGCAAGCGACTTTTCGCCGAAGGTCGATCCGATATTGATGAAGGTCATGTCCTTGTCGTCGAACCGATGCACGGCGAGGTCGACGCCGAAACGCTGCTTGACGCTGTCGACGAACTGCTTGCTGAAGGAGACGCCGATATCGGCAACCGCGATGCTCTTTCCGTCGCGCATGATCGGTGTCATGGCAAAGACGCTGAGCGAATCCCTGCCGGGTTCGACGCCGACGATGGGCTTGCCGGTCCTGTTCGATTCCACGACCGTCTGTCGTCGCGCCGAGATGTCTTCTCCGAACTTGTCGGGGGCATGGGCGCGGTAGAAGGCCGTGGCCGGCGGCGTATGGAAGCTGATCAGCGGGATGCCTTGCGCCTTGATGGCCTCGAACGGTGCTTTCAACAGCGGTTCGAGCGCCGCGCGGTCGCCCTTGGCGACGGCGTCTGCGACCGGCGGCAGGTTGGCGAGCACGGCACTGACCGCCAACCCCGCCCGTCCCTCATAGTCGATGGTGGCGATGACGCTGTCGTATTGCAGCTTGAGCTGCTGATCGAGCGCCAGGCGCATCAGCGCGCGCTCCTGCATCACCGAGAAGGTGCCGAGGATTCCACAGGCCGCCGCAACGGTCAGTGAGATCGCGAGAATGAGACGAATCGCGATCGATCGGAGCTGGAACATGGGATGACGAGCCTCGCAAAGCTTAAGGCGAAGTTCCCAGAAACTGCTTAAGAACTGATTGCTTTCAGGCCCTGGCGCATCCTGACCGCGAGCCTCATCGGCCGATGACGCGTTCGTGACTTGCAGCGGATCATTGCGGGTCAGGCTTCTATTTTTTTAGACAGTCGGGCCGCGCGGAATCACGCTGTTGGTGAGAATCATCTTGCCGACGTCCTCGTAGTGATTGTCGCGGGCCTGGATCTGCTGCGCGATGGCATGCATGTCGCGGAAGCGCCGCTCGAACGGGTTGGATTTGAACACCGCGGTGGCGCCGGCCATGTGATAGGCGGTGTCGACCACCTCGGCCGCCTGGTGAATGGTGTAGGTGGCGGAAAGACGAATAGCCGCGCGGCCTCGCTCCGAAAGCCTTCCCGTTCCCAAGAGTTCCTGCCAGGCATCGCTCGCGGTGGAATAGTGATAGGCACGCGCTGCGCGCAGTTTCGCTTCGGTGCGGCCGATCAAACCTTGCACCGAGCTAGTGTCCTTCATCGCGGTAATGCCGACCGAATGCTTCTTGCGGGCAAGGTCGATCGCCGCATCCAGCGTGGCGCGGGCGACGCCGAGCGCGACCGCGCCGAAGCCCAGTCCGAACATGGTGTAGGTCGTCAGCCCGTACAGCGGGCCTTTCTCACGGAGCGCCTTGAAATCGTCGCGGAGCGCGGCAAAATTATCCGGAATGAACAGGTTTTCGACCGAATAGGAATTGGTGCCGGTGCCGCAGAGCCCGATCACGTTCCAGACGTCGTGCATGGTGGCACTCGATGCCGGAAAGACGATGGTGCGGATTTCCGGCGTGCCATTCGGCTTCATGCGCCGGGTGCCGTCGGCTTCGAGAACCTGGACATGGGCCCCTAACCAGTTGGCCTGGCGCGAACCGCTGGCAAAATCCCAGCGCGCGCTGATGGTGTAGCCGCCGGGAACCGCCTGGACATCGTGCGCGATCGCGCCCCACGCCGCGATGTCGGTCGGCTTGCCGAACACCTGGCGCGCCACATCCGCATCGAGATAGGCCGCGGTCATGGCGACCACCGAGCATTGACCCAGGCACCAGGCCGTGGAGGCGTCGGCCTTGGCGATTTCCTCCAGCATTTCCATGAAAACCAGCGGCGGCGATTCAAATCCGCCAATGCTTTTCGGCAGGAGCGACCTGTAAAGCCCGTTTTCGACCAGGCTTGAGACCACCTTGGGCGTCAGCCGCCGGGTCCGCTCGATTTCGTCGGCCTCTTCCGCGATCACTGGCGCAATCGCCTTGGCGCGCTCGACAAGGCTAGATGCGATGCCCGTAGCTTCGGGCTTGTTCATGGCGTTTCCTCAAGCTCTTTATCGACTGATCAATTAACCCCATGTTGGTCCAACTCGCGGCCGGGATCAAGATGGAGCGCCGATATCAATGCGGGATTGTAAAATGAGGAAGGCGGGATTTCAGGGCTGCTGGAGTGGATTTGGCCTTCGGCCACCCACCTGGTCGCGAGTCCGGGACGCGAATGTCAGAATTGGAGCACCAGGTTCAGCTATCGACCTTCAGCGCGGCAATAAAAGCTTCCTGCGGAATGTCGACCTTGCCGAACTGCCGCATCTTTTTCTTGCCTTCCTTCTGTTTCTCCAGAAGCTTGCGCTTGCGCGTGATGTCGCCGCCGTAGCACTTCGCGGTGACGTCCTTGCGAAGCGCGCGCACGGTCTCGCGCGCGATCACCTTGCCGCCGATCGCGGCCTGGATCGGAATCTGGAACATGTGCGGCGGGATCAGTTCCTTCATCTTCTCGACCATCGCGCGGCCGCGGCCTTCGGCGCGGGTGCGGTGCACCAGCATCGACAGCGCGTCCACCGGCTCGTTGTTGACGAGAATCTGCATCTTGACGAGATCGGCGGGCTTGTAGTCGGTGAGGTGATAGTCGAACGAGGCGTAGCCTTTCGAGACCGACTTCAGCCGGTCGTAGAAATCGAACACGACTTCGTTGAGGGGCAAGTCATATTTCACCATCGCGCGCGCGCCGACATAGGTCAGTTCCTTCTGCGAACCGCGGCGGTCCTGGCAAAGCTTGAGCACGCTGCCGAGATAGTCGTCGGGCGTGAGGATCGTGGCCTCGATCCATGGTTCCTCGATCTCGGCGATCTTCACCACGTCGGGCATGTCGACCGGATTGTGAATCTCGATCTCGCTCCCGTCAGTCAGCTTCATCTTGTAGATCACGCTCGGCGCGGTCGCGATCAGGTTGAGATCGAACTCGCGCGACAGCCGTTCCTGGATAATCTCCAGATGCAACAGCCCGAGGAAGCCGCAGCGGAAGCCGAAGCCGAGCGCGGCGGAAGTCTCCATCTCGTAGGAGAAGCTCGCGTCGTTGAGGCGGAGCTTGCCCATCGCCGCCCGCAGCGTTTCGAAATCGTTGGCATCGACCGGGAACAGCCCGCAGAAGACGACCGGGATCGCCGGCTTGAAGCCCGGCAGCATTTCCGTGACCGGTTTCCTGTCATCGGTGATGGTGTCGCCGACGCGGGTGTCGGCGACTTCCTTGATCGCGGCGGTGATAAAGCCGATCTCGCCGGGACCAAGCTCTTCGACCTGCTCCATCTTGGGCGTGAAGAAGCCGACGCGCTCGACGTCATAGGCCGCGTTGGTGCCCATCATGCGGATGCGCTGGCCCTTCTTCATCACGCCATCGACGACCCGCACCAGAACGACGACGCCGAGATAGACGTCGTACCAGCTATCGACCAGAAGCGCCTTCAAGGTCGCATCACGGTCGCCGCTGGGGGGCGGCAGGCGCGTGACGATTGCTTCCAGCACGTCGGGCACGCCCTGGCCGGTCTTGGCCGAGATCATCACCGCGTTGGAGGCATCGATGCCGATCACGTCCTCGATCTGCTGCTTCACCTTGTCGGGCTCGGCTGCGGGCAGATCGACCTTGTTCAGTACCGGCACGACCTCGTGATTGTTGTCGAGCGCCTGGTAGACGTTGGCGAGCGTCTGGGCTTCCACCCCCTGGCTCGCATCGACCACGAGCAATGATCCTTCGCAGGCTGCGAGCGAGCGCGAGACTTCGTAGGCGAAGTCGACATGGCCCGGCGTGTCCATCAGGTTGAAGATGTAGTCCTTGCCATCCTTCGCACGATAATTCAGCCGGACAGTCTGCGCCTTGATGGTGATGCCGCGCTCGCGCTCGATATCCATGGAATCGAGCACCTGTTCCTTGCCCGCCATTTCGCGGTCCGTCAGGCCGCCGGTCATCTGGATCAGGCGATCGGCCAGCGTCGATTTGCCATGGTCAATATGCGCAACAATGGAGAAGTTGCGGATGTTCGAAATGGGGGCGGAGGTCATGGGGCGCGGGATAGCATTCGTGCTTTTTGGCGGCAACCAAAATGGCGCGTTTTAAAGGCATATCTTCACGCCAAGCTGATTCCACTTTCGAGGAAAACGCGCTACCCACACGGGGACTATCGAAAGAGGTACCAAAAGCGCATGCCGCCAACGCTCACGTCATCCGCAAGCCTGCCGCGCCGCCGGGCGAAGCGGCGGCCGCGCCCGCGGCGGCTCATGGCCTGGGTTGCGGCGTCGGCGACGGATCGCACCGGCGCGTCCGCCTTTGTCTTTGCCTTTGCGATCATCCACGCGCTGCTGTGGACCGTCATCCTGATCAATCTCAAGGCAGCACAGGACGTCCATATGGACGTCGCCGAGGCCTTCGCCTGGGGGCAGAAGTTCCAGCTCGGCTATGGCAAGCATCCGCCGCTGGCGGGCTGGATCGCGGGTCTCTGGTTCAAGGCATTCCCGGTCACTGATTGGGCCACCTATCTGCTGGCGATGACGACGGTGTCTTGCGGGATCGTGATCATCTGGCTGATTTCGCTCCGGGTGGTGGACTATCGCCGCGCCTTCTTTGTCGTGGTGATGCTCGCGATCTATCCGATCTTCAATTTCAAGGGTTTCAAATACAATCCGGACCTGCTTCAACTCGTCACGCTGCCGCTTCTGGTGCTCGCTTATCTCAACGCCTTCGAGAAACGTAACGCCGCTTCAGGCTTCTGGCTTGGGCTTGCCGCGGCGCTCGCGCTGATGACGAAATACTGGGTGCTGACCATGATCGGCGCGATCGGTGTGGCCGCGCTGATCCATCCGGAGCGGATGAAGTTTCTCAAGTCGCCGGCGCCGTGGGTTGCGGTCGGCGTCGCGCTAATTGCGATGATCCCGCATCTGATGTGGCTGAAGGATGTGGACTTCGCGCCGCTGATCTATGCCGGCGACGTCTACGGGCACTTCACCCGCGCCCGGATCGCGATGCAGGCTGTCGGTTACGTCGAGCACAATCTGGGGCTACTGGCGTTGCCGGTGCCGATCGCGGCCCTCGCGCTGACCGGACTAAGCCTGCGCCGGCCACAGGCTACATTGGCGCGCATCTGGACGGCTGGCGCCAACTCCGGCGTGAACGCGACGCAGGCGCTCAACATCTGGCTCATCCAGATCATTGTCGCGGTCGGGCCGCCGCTTGGCGGATTGATCTTCTCGATCTACATGAAGACCGACTGGGGCATCTCGCTGTTCTTTCTGACGCCGCTTGCGCTGGTCGCCATCCCGCAATTGCGGCTGCCGCAGATCGCGTTGTTCCGGATCGCGGCGATCTGGCTCGTGCTCACGGTGGCCACGCTTGCCGCCTCGCCCACGATCGCCCTCTACGAATTCACCGATAGACCAGGTTCGGCCCTCAGCTATGGCGCGCGTTCCCAACTCGCGCGCGAACTGACGCAGATGTGGCACAACCGCTTTTTCACGCGATGGTCAGTCGTCGCCGGCACGACGGAAGTCGGGGAACCCATGACGTTCTATAGCCCGGATCATCCGGCGCCGCTGACGCCCGGGGAAATCTGGTCGTCGGGCCTCACCTCGCTCGACGAGGCGAAGCGCCTCGGCTTCATCGGCGTGTGCGATACCACGGACAACCGCTTGCCAAATTGCGAAGCGTGGATGGCCGAGAACGGCAAGGATGCCGAACAGGCAGCCGTGACCACGCAGCGCTTTTTCAAGGGGCATCCGGGGCCGGCGACCACCTGGAAGATCTACATCGTGCCGCCGGCAAAGTGACTGGCTTCGCCTCTCCCCGCTTGCGTGGCGAGGGAGCGCATTGAGCACGCCGCGATATCACATATTCTCTTCGTTGAACTTGGCGGCGACGAGTTCGGTGATCGCGTCCAACGCTGCCTGCGCCTCGGGTCCGGCTGCCGAGACAATGATCGATGTGCCCGGGCCCGCCGACAGCATCATCAATCCCATGATCGAGGTGCCGCCGACGGTCTCGCCGCCTTTCGTCACCCAGACGTCGGCCTCGAAGCGCTCGACCATCTGGACGAATTTGGCGGAAGCACGCGCGTGAAGTCCGCGCTTGTTGATGATGGGAAGTTCGCGGGAAATGGCGCCTTCCGGAATGCTCGGTCCGGAAGAAGTCTCGGGCGACGCGCCGTCGTCAGTCATTTGCCGGCGAGCACCCGGCTTGCGATGGTCACGTATTTGCGCCCGGCTTCCTGGGCCATGGCGATGGCGTCGGGAAGCGTTCGCTCTTCGCGGACCTTGGCAAGCTTGACCAGCATCGGAAGATTGATGCCTGCGAGCACCTCGACCTTCGGCCGGCTCATGCAGGAAATCGCAAGATTCGAAGGCGTGCCGCCGAACATGTCGGTGAGGATTGCAACCCCGTCACCGCTGTCGACCCGGTTCACCGCCTCGATGATGTCGCTGCGGCACAGATCGGAATCATCCTCGGCCCCGATCGTGACGGCCTCGATTTGTTTTTGCGGACCCATGACGTGTTCCAGCGCTGCCTTGAATTCGTCGGCAAGGCGCCCATGGGTCACAAGCACTAGACCAATCATCGAAAACTCCTCGCGGGTGCCTTTGGTGCACCGCACGAACGCGCCACTTTGACCATCCAGAGCCCCCGCGCAAGAGGGGATCGCTGCATTCCGCTCCGAAAAAAGGAAGGTGTGGCGGAGCCGACGCCGGTCTATTCGGTCGCGATAGTGGGGGTGATATGGTTACCAAATTCCTTCGAGCAATCTGCCGAACATGAATTCGCCGTCATTGTAAGGGCGGCCACCACCAGCGGAAGGGCGGAAAATCCGCGCTTGACCGGAATTCGTGGTAACGAAATACCCTTGATCTGAATTTGCAGGGAGTCCGGCGGTGGGAGCCGATGGGCATCGGCCGCATCCAGATCGACCACCAAGGCAATGCGGGCCTCGGCGGCGTAGTCGCAGCGGCGGACACCAAGCCCACGAATTTCGATCAGGCCCGCCAAAGCCGGCGCCGGATGCACCATCAGCTCGTCGCCATGTTGCCAGACATAGACGCGGTCATCGCCCACTAGCCGCGCCGGGGCGATCTGGCCGGCTCGTGCGGCCATCAAGAGGTCGAAAGCCAGGCGCGATTTGCCGGAGCCGGAGGGGCCGCGAATGAGGATAGCGCGCTCGCCTACGAGCACCGCGGAAGCGTGAATGCTGCTTTCGGCGGGACCGGTCATACCAAAGCGGGCAGCCGCACCACAAAGCGCGCGCCGGCCACCGTCGCTTCGCCGCCGGCGCCGACTGGCCCGGCGCGATTCTCGGCCCAGATCTTTCCGCCATGGGCTTCCACGATCTGCTTGGAGATCGAAAGGCCGAGCCCTGAATTTTGCCCGAAGCCCTGATGCGGCCGGTCGGTGTAGAAGCGTTCGAAGATCCGCGAGAGCGCGTCTTCGCGGATGCCGGGCCCGTCGTCGTCGACGGTGATTTCGACGTTCGATCGTATCCGCCGGCAGGTGATCCGCACTTTGCTGCTGGCCTCCGAAAACGACTGGGCGTTCGAAAGCAAGTTGGAGACCACCTGGCCGAGGCGTGAATCGTGGCCCGGCACCGAGAACGTATCGAGCGGCCCCCGTCCCTCGAAGCGCAGTTCGACGGCGATATTGTTGCCGCGCCGGGTCTCGTTGGCGACCGCTGCGAGCGCGGTGAGAAGGCGGCGGAGATCGACCGGCGTCATGTCCTGACGCTGCAATTCGGCATCGAGCCGGCTGGCATCGGAAATATCCGAGATCAGCCGGTCGAGCCTTTTGACGTCATGCTCGATCACCGCGAGCAGCCGGGCGCGGCTGTTCTCGCTGCGGGCAAGCGGCAGCGTTTCGACCGCCGAGCGCAGCGAGGTGAGCGGGTTCTTCAGTTCGTGCGCCACATCCGCCGCGAACATCTCGATCGCCTCGATCCGGTTGTAAAGCGCGCCTGTCATGTCGCGCAGCGCGCCGGAGAGGTGGCCGATCTCGTCGCGGCGCCCGGTGAAATCGGGAATCTCGACGCGGGTGCGAATGCGGCGGCGAACTCGTTCGGCGCTGTCGGCAAGCCGGCGCACCGGGCCCGCAATCGTGCTCGCCAGCGCCAGCGACAGCACGATCATGACCGCGGAAGCGACGCCGCCGACCTTGAGGATCGCGAGCCGTTCGGCCGTGACCATCTGGTCGATGTCGTCGCCTTGCGTCGAAAGCATCAACGAGCCGTGGATCGCGCGGAAGCGCTGCACGGGGACTGCGACCGAAACGATCACCTCACCGAGGTCGTTGACGCGCACCATGCTGCTCTTCCGGCCCGTCAGCGATTGCGCCACCTCCTGATAACCGTTGCCGTTTTCAGGCCCGAGTTCGGTATAAAGCGGCAGATCGCCGCGATTGAGCCAGGTCCGGATTGCGATCATCGTGCGCTGGACGATCCCGGGCTTTTCCACCGCGGGCGGCGGCAGTTCGAAACGCATGACGTCGCCGCGGCCATAGAGGCTGCGGCTGTCCAGAATCAGCGCGCCGTCGCGGTCGTAGATGCGTGCGCGCGTCTTGGTCGGCGAAATCAGCCGGCGCAGCACCGGCGCCACGCGTTCGGGATTGATGGGAAAATCGAGTCCGGACAATTCATCCGGTACGCCGTAGGTCTCGCCGGGCTTCAGGTCCGCCAGGCGGTCCGGATCGATGGTGATGGTGTTGGTCTCGACCGTCGCCGACGCCGCAATCGCGCCGGCGATGATCTCGGCCTGTACCAGCAAGCTTTGGGCGCGCGCGTCGATCAGGCCGGCGCGGAATTGCGAGAGGTAAAGGATGCACACCACCAGCGCGAGCAGGCCCGCGATGTTCAGCGAAACGATACGTCGCGTGACGCTCGAGAAGCTGAGGGCAAAGGCAAACTGCCCGAACCGCCTGAGCCAGTCGAGCGGCTGCCATGACGGCGACGGCTGACTTTCGGCGGCAACGGCATCCATCACGACAAGCGTCGTGCCGTCGTCGGCGCTCAGGCTTGCATCAGGCTGCGTTCGATCAAGCAATGGCCAAAACCGCCCGTTGTTTCAAAATGCTTATGCGGTCCGTCGCGTAGTCTACCACCGGTGCTGCGGCGGTGTCAGTCGGCAAAACCGCGATCCGCCGTCCCTCAGGCTTCCTTGAAGCGGTATCCGACCCCGTAGAGGGTTTCGATCATCTCGAATTCGTCGTCGACGACCTTGAATTTCTTGCGCAGCCGCTTGATGTGGCTGTCGATGGTGCGGTCGTCGACATAAACCTGGTCATCATAGGCGGCATCCATCAGGGCGTTGCGGCTCTTGACGACGCCGGGCCGCGTGGCAAGCGCCTGGAGAATGAGAAACTCCGTCACGGTGAGCGTGACCGGCTCGTTCTTCCAGGTGCAGGTGTGGCGCTCCGGATCCATGCGCAACAGGCCCCGATCGAGCGCCTTGGCGTCGGTTTCCTTCGGCACGGCGGTCGGATCTTTTGGCGCCGAGCGGCGCAATACCGCTTTGACGCGTTCGACCAACAGCCGCTGCGAGAACGGCTTGCGGATGAAATCGTCGGCGCCCATTTTGAGACCGAACAATTCGTCGATTTCCTCGTCCTTGGAGGTCAGGAAAATTACCGGCAGGTCGGATTTCTGCCGCAGCCGCCTCAAGGTCTCCATGCCGTCCATGCGCGGCATCTTGATGTCGAGGATGGCAAGGTCCGGTGGACTGGTCCTGAATCCGTCGAGCGCGGAGGCACCGTCCGTATAGGTCATGATGCGATAGCCTTCGGCTTCAAGCGCGATGGAGACAGATGTGAGAATGTTGCGGTCGTCATCGACCAGGGCAATGGTGGGCATGAGCCTGCTTTCAGATTCCGCTGGCAGTGTCTTGGTTCTGACATTCGTTTGATATCGCGACGGGTTCGTTTACGAATGTCGGAACCTTGAGGGCACTGGCAAATGTTGGTTTCCTAGTGCGGTTTCGGATTGGACATTCGCCTCAAGAACTCCCTGCGATACCGAAGCGAAGGTCAAATCCGCCGCACTTACGTTGCTGAAACGGCGGCTAATCGTCGGGTGCGCCGCATAATTGGGCTTCGAACGTGGTCAACGAGCAATGCAAGCTGGGCTGAAGTGTGACCGAGTTCCGGTAAAGCGCCTCCTCAACCCAAGGCGCTCCGACCCATCTGGACGCTCGTTTACCCGAAAAAAGGTCCCAATTGCAACAGGATGCGAGGGAAATAATCGATGCAATTGACCGAGGATTTTAACCCTTCGAAGGCCGTTAAATCGCTTCTGCGCCGCAGCCGGCAGGGGGCGCTCGCGACCCTGATGGTCGGCAGCGGCGACCCCTATTGCTCGCTGGTGAACGTGGCGAGCTTTTCCGACGGCTCGCCGATCCTCCTGATTTCGCGCCTCGCCGTTCACACCAGGAACCTGCTCGCAGATGCCAGGGTCTCGCTGATGCTGGACGAGCGGGTCGAGGGCGACCCGCTCGAGGGCGCCCGGATCATGCTGTCGGGCCATGCCGAGGAAGTCACATCTGGTCGGGACATCGTCCGCCAGCGTTATCTCAATGCCCATCCCACGGCCGAGGCCTTCGTGGATTTCAAGGATTTTTCCTTCTTCCGGATTCGCCCGACCGGCACGCATCTGGTGGCCGGATTCGGACGAATCCTGGATCTGAAGCCCGAGCAATTCCTGACGGATATTTCGGACGCCGCCGCGCTGCTGGAAGCCGAGCAAGGTGCCATCGAGCACATGAATAGTGATCATCTGGAGGCGCTCGCCCTCTACGCGACGCGCCTATTGGGGGCAGCATCGTCGGACTGGCGTTGCAGCGGCGTCGATCCCGAAGGCATCGACTTGCAGGCCGGACCCAAGACCCTGCGGCTCGACTTCCCTGATCGGGTGACGGGACCGGGCGAGTTGCGCAGGATGCTGGTTCGGCTGGCGGAACAGGCAAGGGCGCAACCCTAGTGCCCACTTTCCGAAGTTCGTGCGCTATCGCAGCACCCACCTTCACGAACTTCGGAAAGTCATGGGCTACTCACAAACTTATTGATTCTAGTACCGCTTTATCGATCTGAAGTCCCTGATCGAACTCGCCGCTTGTGGCGCAGGGACTTCAGATCGGCGGCACCAGCGACTTTGCGTCGCAGCATGCGAATCCAACGACTTGGGCGCGCTTTTTGGAATAAACCAAATTGGCGGGATCGGCTTGGCAAGCCACGCGTTCATCAATAATGATCGCCCCGAAATATTCGTTCGCCGGGCCTCCGTCCGGCGTTATACTCAACGGCCTTAACCGTGACGGACGCGCGGGCTAAAGGCAATCGCGCGATCAAGATACGCGGATTCGAGGAGGAGTTTTTCGTGCAAGAGACGGGTGTGCGGAACGGCGCTGTCGGCGCCGACAAATTCGGCTTAAAAAATCTCAAACAGGTGCATTGGAATCTCGGCGCGCCGCAGCTTTATCAATATTCATTGGCCGCCGGCGAGGCCGTGCTTTCAGCCGATGGCGTGTTGTGTGCCGACACCGGTGAATTCACCGGCCGCAGCCCCAAGGACAAGTTTACGGTTCGCGATGCGACCACCGACAAGAAGATGTGGTGGGCCGGCAACCAGTCGATATCTGCGGAGCAGTTCGAGGCGCTCTACCAGGACTTCGTCAAGCACGCCGAAGGCAAGCGGCTGTTCGCGCAGGATCTCTACGGCGGCGCCGATCCGACCTACCGGATCAAGACGCGCGTCTTCACGGAACTCGCCTGGCACTCGCTGTTCATCCGCACGCTTCTGATCCGCCCTCAGGCGATCGAACTGTCGACCTTCGTGCCCGAACTCACGATCATCGACATGCCGAGCTTCCGCGCCGATCCGAAACGCCATGGCGTGCGCTCGGAGAACGTCGTGGCCATCGATTTCGCCCGCAAGATCGTCCTGATCGGCGGGTCTTATTACGCCGGCGAGATGAAGAAGAGCGTGTTCACCACGCTCAATTATTATCTGCCCGAGCGCGGCGTGATGCCGATGCACTGCTCGGCCAATGTCGGCCCGAAAGGCGACAGCGCGATCTTCTTCGGCCTGTCCGGCACCGGCAAGACCACGCTGTCGGCCGATCCCAAGCGCACGCTGATCGGCGACGACGAGCACGGCTGGGGACCTGACGGCATCTTCAACTTCGAAGGTGGCTGCTACGCCAAATGCATCAAGCTGTCGAAGGAAGCCGAGCCCGAGATTTACGCCGCCTCAAGGCGGTTCGGTGCGGTGCTCGAGAACTGCGTGCTTGACGAGGATAGCCGCGAGGTCGATTTCGACGACGGCTCCAAGACCGAGAACACCCGCTCTGCCTATCCGCTCGACTTCATCCCGAATGCTTCGCGCTCAGGCCGCGCCGGTCACCCGAAGAACGTCGTGATGCTGGCGGCTGATGCTTTCGGCGTGCTGCCGCCGATCGCAAAACTCTCGCCGGCGCAGGCGATGTACCACTTCCTGTCCGGCTACACCGCCAAGGTCGCCGGCACCGAGCGTGGCCTGGGCTCCGAGCCGCAGCCGGAATTTTCGACCTGCTTCGGTTCGCCGTTCCTGCCGCTCGATCCGTCGGTCTACGGCAACATGCTGCGCGAGTTGATCGCCGGCCACAATGTCGACTGCTGGCTGGTCAACACCGGCTGGACCGGCGGCAAGTTCGGCACGGGGTCGCGGATGCCGATCAAGGTGACGCGTGCGCTCTTGACCGCCGCGCTCGACGGTTCCCTGCGCAACGTCGAATTCCGCACCGACAAGTATTTCGGCTTTGCGGTGCCGACCGCCCTGCCGGGCGTGCCGAGCGAGATCCTCAATCCGGTGAACACCTGGAAAGACAAGGACGAGTTCGACAAGACGGCGCGCGCTTTGGTCGGCATGTTCCAGAAGAACTTTGCCAAGTTCGAAGCCAAGGTCGACGCCGATGTTCGCGCCGCCGCACCGGAAGTGAAGCTCGCGGCGGAGTAAGCCAGGCTCTGAGAGCCGTCATCGCGAGCGAAAGCGAAGCGATCCAGCGAAAGATTCTGGATTGCTTCGTCGCTAACGCTCCTCGCAATGACGGCTCAAATCTCCGCAGGAACTCAATGCGCCTCGTCCCAGTTGTTCGCCGCTCGGGCATCGACGTGCAGCGGCAATGAGAGCACGACCGCCGGGAAGGGCGCGTCCTCCATGACGCGCTGAACCACCGGCAGCGTCGCCGCCACTTCGTCGTCCGGCACCTCGAAGATCAGTTCGTCGTGCACCTGTAAGAGCATCTGCGCCGAGAGCTTCTTTTCGGCGAGTGCTTCTTCCATCCGGATCATGGCGCGGCGGATGGTGTCGGCCGCCGTTCCCTGCAGGCGCGCGTTGATCGCGGCGCGTTCGTTGAAGGCACGGACCGAGGCGTTGGACGCCTTGATGTCAGGGTAGTGGCATTTGCGGCCGAACAGCGTCACGACATAGCCATGGCTGCGGCAGAAGTCGCGCGTCGCATCCATGTAGGCGCGGATGCCCGGAAAGCGCTCGAAATATTTCTTGATGTAGGCGGAGGCCTCCTCGCGGGCGATGCCGAGTTGGTTGGCCAACCCAAATGCCGAAATGCCGTAGATGATGCCGAAGTTGATCGCCTTGGCGCGGCGACGCACCTCGGCCGGCATGTCCTTGACGGGAACGCCGAACATTTCCGACGCCGTCATGGCGTGAATGTCGAGCCCGTCGCGGAAGGCCTGCTTGAGCACGGGAATGTCCGCGATCTCGGCGAGCAGCCGCAGCTCGATCTGCGAATAATCCGCCGACACCAGCTTGTGGCCGGGTGAGGCAATGAAAGCGCGGCGAATCTTGCGGCCGTCTTCCGTGCGCACCGGAATGTTCTGCAGGTTGGGCTCGTTCGACGATAGCCGTCCCGTCGTGGTTGCGGCCAGCGCATAGGTCGTGTGCACCCGATGGGTCTGCGGGTGCACATAGGTCGGCAGCGCATCGGTATAAGTCGATTTCAGTTTCGAGACCTGCCGCCACTCTAGAATCTTTCTCGGGAATTCGTGGCCCTGTTCGGCGAGGTCGTCGAGAATTTGCGCCGAGGTTGACCACGCGCCTGTCTTGGTCTTGGTGCCGCCTGGAATGCCCATCTTGCCGAAGATGATGTCGCCGATCTGCTTGGGGCTGCCGACATTGACTGGCTCGCCGGCGATCTCCTGGATCTCGGCCTCGACTCGTGCCGCGGTCTGCGCGAATTCGCCCGACAGGCGTGACAACACCTGGCGATCGATGGAGATGCCGCGCCGCTCCATGCGTGCCAGCACGGCGACCAGTGGCCGCTCCAGCGTCTCATAGACCACGTTCATGCGCTCGGCGACGAGCCGCGGCTTCAGCACCCGCCAGAGCCGAAGGATCTCGTCGGCATCCTCGGCCGAATATTCGGTCGCTCTCTCGATTGTGACCTGGTCGAAACCCAGCCTGTTCTTGCCGCTTCCTGTCAATTCACCATGCGTGATTGTGGTGTGGCCGAGCCAGCCTTCGGAGAGCTTGTCGAGCTCGTGTGAGCCGCGGCCGGCATCGAGCGCATAACTCATCAGTTGCACGTCGTCGCAATTGCCGAGCGTGATGCCGGCTTGCGCCAGCATCACGGCACCGAACTTGATGTTGAACCCAATCTTGAGGATGCCTGTCGCTTCCAGAAGCGGTCGCAGCACCTCAAGCGCGTCCGTCACCTTGATCTGGTCCGGCGCAAGGCCGGCTGCGAAAAGCCCGCCGCCGTCGCCCGCCTGCTTGTGGCCGAGCGGAACGTAGCAGGCATCATTGGGCGCGAGCGCAAGCGCAATGCCGCAGATTTCGGCCTGCATCGGGTCTTCCGAGTTCGCCTTGGCCTCGAACGCAAATTGGCCGGCCTCGCGCGCCCGCGCCGCCCAGGCCTTCAGGTCGGCCACGTTGCGAACCGTGCGGTATTTCTTGCGATCGACCGGCGTGTTGCGGGCCTCTTCGGCACGCGCCGCCGCCAGCGTCTGCGGCGTGCCCTTCAGGCTCGATGCCTTGTCGCTTCGGTCGCCCGGTTTGCCAGGGACGGCCGCCTTGCCCTTTGCAAACGGCTTCTGATCGGCGAACAGGTCGCCATCTTGGCCGCCTTGCGGTGCGTTGCCGGATTCATCCACCTTCTGAGCCAGCGGAAGCGGCGAGAAGGCGCCTGCTTTCCCAACCTCAGCCTGCACATCCGCCGGATTGATCTGCGAATATTCACCGACGCGGCGGGTGAGGGTGGAAAATTCCATCGCCTTAAGAAAACCGATCAGCTTGCGTGCGTCAGGCTCCTGCACCGCCAGCTCGTCGAGCGGCACGTCGAGCTTCACCTTGTCGTCGAGCAGCACCAGTTGCCGCGAGATGCGCGCCTTCTCGGCATTCTCGATCAGCGCCTCGCGGCGCTTCGGCTGCTTGATCTCGCCGGCGCGCTTCAGCAGCCCTTCGAGATCGCCGTATTCGACGATCAGTTGCGCGGCGGTCTTGATGCCGATGCCGGGCACACCCGGCACGTTGTCGGTGGAATCGCCCGCCAAGGCCTGAACCTCGACCACCTTCTCCGGCGGAACGCCGAACTTCTCGACCACCTCGGCGATGCCGATGCGGCGATCTTTCATCGTGTCGAACATCGTCACCTTGTCGGTGACGAGCTGCATCAGGTCCTTGTCCGACGACACGATGGTCGTGGTGGCGCCACGCTCGCTCGCCTCTCTGGCATAGGTCGCTATCAGATCGTCGGCCTCGAAACCGATTTGTTCGAGACAGGGCAGGTCGAACGCGCGCACCGCGTCTCGGATCAACGCGAACTGAGGAATGAGATCGTCCGGCGCCGGCGGGCGGTGCGCCTTGTAGTCGGGATAAAGCTTGTTGCGGAAAGTGATTTCGGATTTATCAAAGACGATCGCCAGATGCGTCGGCCGGTTGTCCGGCGGCATGTCGCGCAACAGCTTCCACAGCATGTTGCAGAAGCCGAGCACGGCATTGACCTGCAATCCGTCGGATTTGCGGTTCAGCGGCGGCAGCGCGTGATAGGCGCGAAAAATATACGAGGAACCATCGACCAGGAACACGTGGTCGCCCTTCTTGAGGGCTTTGGCGGCAACGGGTTTTGGGGCGGCTTTTGGCGAGGATTTTGACATGGCCGCAATGTAGGGATTTTTATCCGTATTGGCACCCGTGTGGTGCGCGCCGCGCACGGGATTTTTTGCTTATCATTGCGGTTTCAGGCAGCTCACCAGAAACTCCATGACGGCGCGTACGGGTGGGACCCGACGCAGGTCGCGATGGACTGCGAGCCAGACGTCGCGGCTGATCGGCTTGTGCGCGACCTCATGGCGCTGCAGGTGCGGATCGCCGTCGCCGAGGTAATGGGGCAATGCGGCGATGCCGAGGCCCGCGCGTGCGGCGGCGACCTGGGTCTCGAGATCGTTGGTACGCAGCACGACCTCGCGTTCGCCGATGATCGTGCGCAGCCAGACCTCCTGCGGCGACTCAGCCATCGAGGCGTCATAGCCGATAAAGGCGAAGGCGTGCGGCGGGCTCTTTTCCAGATAGCTCGCCGCGCCGTAAAGGCTGAAGCCGAAGCTGCCGATCCTGCGCACGAATAGCCCGGCCTCGACGGGGCGCATCAGCCGCAGCGCGACGTCCGCTTCGCGGCGGCTGAGCGAGGCTCGGCGCTTTTCGCCGATCAGCTTGATGCGGATACCGGGATATTGCCGCCGCAGCCTCGCCAGCTGCGGCGCGATCACCGAGCTTGCAAAGTTCGGCGGCGCGCTGATCGTGACCTCGCCGTCGACGCCGGGCTTTGCGGCCTGTGCCGCGCGCCCTACGGCGAACGCCGCCTCCTCCATGGGAGCCGCGACCAGCGCGATCCGCTTTCCATCGTCGGTGAGCGTCGTGGCGCGCGAACGGCGGTCAATCAGCTTGAGCCGGGTCGATTCCTCCAGCGCGGCCACGCGCCGCGCCACGGTGGCATGGTCGACGCCAAGCGTGCGCGCGGCCGCAGAGAGCGTGCCTTCGCGGGCGAGCGTCACGAAATGGTGGAGATCCTCCCAGTCGGCCATTGTGCAAAATCTCACATCAAGCGAGTATATTTGTGGAATTTCGCATATTCGTCGCGATCGCCATAGTCCCTTTCCAGCAATTGGAAAGGAAAAACTCATGACCAAGGTCGTTCGCGTCAAGAGACCCGGTGGGGTCGAGCAATTCGAGATCGTCGACGTCGAGTTGCCACCGCCCGCCGCCGACGAGATCCGCATCCGCCAGACCGCGATCGGCGTGAATTTCGTCGACATTTATCAGCGTTCGGGGCTCTATCCGATGCCATCGGCCAACATCCCCGGCGTCGAGGGCGTCGGCGTGGTCGCGGCGGCCGGCGACAAGGTCACCTCGGTCAAGGCCGGTGACCGCATCGCCTATGCAGGCGCGCCGGTCGGCGCCTATGCTTCCGAGCGCAACCTTCCGGCCTGGCGGGCTATCAGGCTGCCGGATGCGTTGTCGGACGAGGTGGTGGCATCATCCTTCGTCAAGGCCATTACCGCGCACATGCTGCTCGATCGGGTCTACGCGGTCGCGCCTGGCACGACGCTCCTGGTCCACAGCGCGGCCGGCGGTCTTGGCCAGTTGCTGACCCGCTGGGCGAGCCATCTCGGCGCCACCGTCATCGGCACCGTCAGTTCGGAAGCAAAGGCCGCCATCGCGCGCCAGGCCGGCGCGCAACACGTCATCGTCGGCCGTGACGCTGATTTTGCGCTAGCCGTGGGAGACATCACCGGCAAGCGCGGTGTCGACGTCGCCTATGATGGCGTCGGCGGCGCGACGCTCGCCAAGACACTCGCCTGCGTGCGGCCGTTCGGCGTGGTGGCGAGCATTGGACAGGCGGCGGGACCGATACCGCCGGTCGATGTCAGCGATCTTGGGCCTCGGCGCAGCCTCTCGCTCGCCAGGCCGAGTGTGATGGCTTACATGAATGAGACCGAGGCCTACGATCTCGCCACGAAGGCTGTGCTCGCGGGACTCGAAAGCGGGATTCTCAGGGTCTCCGGCCAGTCCTATCCCCTGACCGAAGCCGCGCGCGCACACGCCGATCTTGAAGCTGGCCGCACCTCGGGCGCGCTCTATCTCAAGCCGTAGCGTCCCGGTTCTGACATTTGTATCCTATCTGGGAGCCACTTTTACAAATGTCAGAACCAAGGGGACGCTAGCAAACATAAGTTCTCCAGTGTGGCCTTGACTCTGACGTTCCTTTGAAGAGGGCGCGGCAAAACTGAAAGGAAAGTCAGAGTCGCCACACGAGCGAACGAACGTTATTCGGCGGCTTGCAGCACGGGACGCGCCTTCTTTGGCGCAATCCAGAACGCGTCGGGGCGCTCGAACAGGAAGTTCGCCCCGCCCTTGAGCGCGATCCGCCAGATCGCGAGCGCGCCGAACAGGCCTGCAGCCGTGACCGTCAGCGACATCGCGCCGATATCGGGAATGATTCCCGTGCGCAGGAGAAACGTCCGCGTCGCCGCCATCGGCAGGAAGAAGGCAAGATAGATCACGATCGAATGCTCGCCGCAGAAGCGCAAGGACTTAAGCCAGCCGACATGCGCCAGCAGCGTGCCAATGGTGACGATCGCGCATGCACCGGCAAGCCCGAGCGAGAGCGAAACCAAAGGCCATTCGCTCAATCCCAACTGCACGAGGCTCTCGTTGACCAACGCCCAGAGCGCCAGGCCGGCGAGCGCCTGGCGCGGCTCGTTTCGCGCGCGATCTGACAGCGCGAACACGCCTCCCGCAAAAAGATAGCCGCTATAGAAATACACGAAGCGAGCGATGAATTCGTCGATCGCGGTCCAGCCGGTCGCGTAATGGGTCATTTCCAGGATTGCTGCGAGGCCCCAGATCAGGAGTGGCGGCCAGCGTCGCGTCGCCTTGGCGACCACGAAGAAGATCGGCAGTTCATAGATGAACCACAGTGTGCCGAACGGCTCGATGAAGGATTCCAGATAGAGATAAGCGGCGTGCGCCCAACTCGTTTCGGCCGCAAAGCCGGGCGCCTTGAAGCCGAACTGGATGGTCACCCAGAGCAGGTAGAAGTAAGCGAAATGCACCACTTTCCGGTCGAGATAGGTGCGCCAGTCGCGATCGATGACCAGGGGCAGAAACAGGCCGGAGATCAGGAAGAAATCCGGCATCCGGAACGGCTTTGCAAAAGCGACGATGGCGTGCATGAAGCCGGTCTGGCCGGCGGCCAGTTCCACGCCCAGCACCGAATGCATCATCACCACCATGACGATGCAGATGCCCTTGGCATAGTCGACCCAGTCGACCCGGCCGGCGGCGGGATCGCTGTTAACGCTTGTAGCATCGGATGTCATGGCCGTCCCTTTTTGGGGTGGTTTTGGCTCATCATCGGGCGTATCGGTTTCATTCTCCTTTATTCACGCAAATGACATGCCATTGTCGTGATCGCGTTCGGCTTTTCTGTTTGTGACGAATTGCTTTATGACGTGCCGCACGAATCATCCCGTTAACCATTTTCGACAGGTCGCCAAATGCATATCGCCATGATCGGCACAGGTTACGTGGGGCTGGTGTCAGGCGCCTGCTTTGCGGATTTCGGCCATACCGTCAGCTGCGTGGACAAGGACGAGGGCAAGATCGCTGCGCTACGTCGTGGCGAAATCCCGATCTTCGAGCCGGGGCTGGATGTGCTGGTCGCGACCAATGCGAAAGCCGGCCGGCTGAATTTCACGACCGATCTGACGGGACCGGTGGCTGAAGCCGATGCCGTGTTCATCGCGGTTGGAACGCCGTCCCGCCGCGGCGATGGCCACGCCGACCTCAGCTACGTCTATGCGGCTGCGCGCGAGATTGCCGCCGCGATCAAGGGGTTCACGGTCGTGATTACGAAGTCGACCGTGCCGGTCGGCACCGGTGATGAGGTCGAGCGGATCATTCGCGAAACCAATCCCGCAGCCGACGTCGCGGTCGCCTCCAACCCGGAATTCCTGCGCGAGGGCGCCGCGATCCGTGACTTCAAGTTTCCGGACCGCATCGTGATCGGGACCTCCGACGAGCGCGCGCGCAAGGTGCTCGCCGACATCTATCGGCCATTGTCGCTCAATCAGGGTCCCTTGATGTTTACTGGCCGCCGCACGGCGGAGATGATCAAATACGCCGCCAACGCCTTCCTCGCCACCAAGATCACCTTCATCAACGAGATGGCCGATCTGTCAGAAAAAGTCGGCGCCAACGTGCAGGAAGTGGCGCGTGGCATCGGCCTCGACAACCGCATCGGCTCCAAGTTCCTGCATGCGGGCCCCGGCTTTGGTGGCTCCTGCTTTCCGAAGGATACCCGCGCGCTCGTCAAGATCGCGCTCGATCACGACGTGCAGCTGCGCATCGTCGAGGCGGTGCTCGCGGTCAACGACAACCGCAAGCGCGCGATGGCGCGCAAGGTTTCGGGCGCGGTGGGCGGCAGTCTGCGCGGCAAGACGGTGGCCGTGCTCGGCCTCACCTTCAAGCCCGATACCGACGACATGCGCGAGGCGCCATCGATTCCGTTGGTCACCGGCCTGCTCGACATGGGCGCCAAGGTGCGCGCACATGATCCTGTCGGCATCGAGATGGCGCGCCGCGAACTGCCCGACATCGAATATTGCGATGATCCCTATATCTGCGCGCGCGGCGCCGACGCTCTGGTGGTGGTGACCGAGTGGGCACAATACCGCGCCATCGATCTCGAGCGGCTGAAGAGCGAACTGGCCCATCCCGTCGTGGTCGACCTGCGCAATGTCTATCGTCCGGAGGACATGGCGGCGCACGGCTTCATCTATGAGAGCGTCGGCCGGCCGGCTGAAGCGAATTGACCAATTGTCGATTTCGTCATGGCCGGGCTTGTCCCGGGCATCCACGCCTTGTTTTCTCGCAGCAAAGAAAGACGTGGATGCCCGGGACAAGCCCAGCATGACGAGTTGATGAGAAACTTGCCCCGCAGCTTCGACACGCCGCTGCCCATCGATGCCGTGCTGGACGATCTGGCGCGCACGCTTGTTAGCCATAGCGTCGCCGTGCTGGTCGCCCCGCCGGGCGCCGGCAAGACCACGCGCGTGCCGCTGGCGCTGCTTCATGCGCCCTGGGCCAATGGCAAAAAGATCATCGTGCTGGAGCCGCGGCGGATCGCGGCGCGCGCCAGCGCGGAACGGATGGCGCATACGCTTGGTGAAAGTGTGGGCGAAACTGTCGGCTACCGCGTTCGCTTCGGTTCAAAGATCTCGCGAGCGACCCGGATCGAAGTGGTGACCGAGGGAATCTTTTCCCGGCAGATTCTCGACGATCCCGAGTTGAACGGCGTCGGCGCGGTGCTGTTCGACGAATTCCACGAACGATCGCTCGATGCCGATCTGGGGCTGGCGCTGGCGCGTGACGCGCAAATCGGGCTGCGCGAAGACCTGCGTATCCTCGTGATGTCCGCGACGCTCGACGGCGCGCGGGTCGCCAAACTGTTGGGCGAAGCGCCGGTCGTCGCCAGCGAAGGCCGCGCCTTTCCTGTGGAAACGCGCTATCTCGGCCGCAAGGCTGATGCGCCGCTCGAACGGCAGATGGCGGATGCGATTCTCACCGCGCTGCGCGCCGATCCGGGCTCGGTGCTCGCCTTTCTGCCGGGCGCGGCGGAAATTCGCCGCACCCAGAACCTGCTCGACGAACGCATCCACGATGCATCGATTGAAATCGTACCGCTGTTCGGCGCGCTCGATGCGTCCGTGCAGGATCGCGCGATTGCGCCGGCCCCCAAGGGTCATCGCAAGGTCGTGCTGGCGACCTCGATTGCCGAGACCTCGCTCACCATCGAAGGCGTGCGCATCGTGGTGGATTCCGGTCTCGCGCGGGTGCCGCGTTACGAGCCAGATATCGGACTGACGCGGCTTGAGACGGTGCGTGCCTCGCGCGCGGCGGTCGATCAGCGCCGTGGGCGTGCGGGGCGCATCGAACCCGGCGTGTGCTACCGGCTATGGGACGAGCCGCAGACCGCCTCGCTTGCGGCCTATACGCAGCCGGAAATCCTGAGCGCGGATCTATCGTCGCTGGTGCTGGACCTCGCGCAATGGGGAGTTGGCGATCCGTCGAACCTCGCGTTTCTCGATTCCCCTCCCGCGCCGGCGTTGAAAGAGGCGCGCGAGTTGTTGCGAGAACTCGGCGCGCTCGACACAGAGGGGCGGATCACCGACGAAGGCAAGAGCCTGCGGGCACTGGCGCTGCCGCCGCGGCTGGCGCGGATGATCGTCGATTCGCATCGTCTCGGCGCTGGCCGCACTGCTGCCGTGATTGCCGCCGTGCTCACCGAGCGCGGGCTGGGTGGCGATCATGTCGATCTTGATGTTCGGCTCGATGCGTTTCGCCGCGACCGCTCGCAGCGGGCGGAGGCCGCGCGCGGCCAGGCGCAGCGTTGGGCTGCGCAGGTTGCGGCCAGCGACAAGGCGAGCCCGGCAAACGGCGACGAGTCGCCCTCGACCGGCGTGATGCTGGCGCTCGCCTTTCCCGACCGGGTCGCGAAGAACCGTCGCAACGGCAGTTTTGTTCTCGCCAACGGGCGCGGCGCTGCACTCGAGCAAACCGCGGCGCTGTCGCGCGCGCCGTTTATCGCGGTTGCCGAGCTGACAGGCACCGCAATGCAGGGCCGCATCCTGCTGGCGGCTCCGATCACGCAAGCCGAGATCGAGGCGCACTTCGCCGACGAGATCGACATGGTGGACGAAGTATCCTTCGATCGGGACGCGATGGCGTTGCGAGCGCGGCGCCGCAAGACGCTGCACGCCATCACGCTGTCCGAGACGCCGCTGACGCTCGACCCGTCGGCGGAAACCGCGCGCATCTTCGCCGACGGTCTGATCGCGGCGGGGCTCGACCGGTTACCGTGGACAAAGCCGATCAAGCAATGGCGCGACCGTGTGATGTTTCTGCGGGCCGCAGAGAAATCTGCTTCCGAAAATCCGTGGCCGGATCTGTCGGACAACGCGCTCGCGAGCCAGCGCGAGAGCTGGCTGGTGCCGGCGCTGCTCGACAAGACGTCGCTGAAGGCATTCTCGGCCAACGATCTGTTCGAGGCGTTACAGACTCTGTTGCCGTGGTCCTTGCGCGTGCGGCTGGACAAGGAAGCGCCGACACATTTCGATGCGCCGACGGGCACGCGGCTTGCCATCGACTATGAGGCAGAGCAGGGGCCGACCATTGCGGTGCGGCTGCAGGAATTGTTCGGATTGACCAGCCACCCCTCGATTGCGCGTGGCGCGATTCCCCTGGTGCTTGAATTGCTGTCGCCGGCACATCGTCCGGTGCAGGTGACACGGGACCTGCCCGGTTTCTGGCGTGGCAGTTACGCGGCCGTGCGCTCCGACTTGCGCGGCCGTTATCCCCGTCACCCCTGGCCGGAAGATCCTGCGAGCGCTATGCCGACCCGCCGCGTCAAGCCGAAGGGAACGTAGGGCGCACGTGCCGGCATCCGCGACGGTTCGTTAACCGTTCGCTCATCCTTTTCGCCAAAATAGCCGCGCGCGCGGAGTGCCATCGGTCGCAGTTTGGCCGCCGCCATGATGAAATCGGCAGGCTTGCGATGCGAGAGTGGCGTTATGCGTAACATTATGATCTTTGCCGCGATCATGATTGGGCTCGGCACCTTCATGGCGCAGATCGCCGACAAGATGACGCCGGCGCCGGCCTCCGCGACCCCATCTGCCAAACTCGTCGTCGCGTCTGACGTGCCGTCCGACCCGGGGCTCCGCACGCTGAGCATTCCCCACGATGGACGCGGTCATTTCGCGACCGAAGGGCGGATCGACGGCCAGCGTATCGCCTTCATGGTCGATACCGGCGCTTCGGTCGTTGCCCTGAACGAAAGCTCGGCGGCCCGCTTCGGGCTGCGCCCGTCGCGCACGGATTATCGGGCGACAGTTTCGACAGCCAACGGCACCGTCAAGGCGGCGCCGACACGGCTGGCCATGGTTGAAGTCGGCGGGCTGATCGTGCGCGATGTCGATGCGATGGTACTGCCCGACGAAGCGCTGTCGGAAAATCTGCTTGGACTTTCGTTTCTGTCGAAGCTCAGGCGTTTCGAATACGCCAACGGCAAGATGGTGCTGGAGCAGTGATCGTCACGGCCTGCCGCGCGCATTGAGTTTGTCTCTCATTCGCCCGAATTAACCCGACCAAGCGGCCTTCCGTTGGTCGTTCGCTTTCGCTATGACTGCGGCCTTCCTCGTTTCATGACAGGGCCACTGATGTTCCCCAAGCCGAAGCCTGTGCTGGTTCCCAATACCTACGCCTTCGAGTTGGAGCCGATGGTGAAGGCGACCGGCTTTCGCGAATACGACGCTCGCTGGCTGTTCGGCAAGGAAATCAATTTGATGGGCGTGCAGGCGCTCGGTATGGGGCTTGGCGCGCTGATCGCCGAACTCGGTGTCAAGCAGGAAGTCGTGACCGGTCACGATTTTCGCGGCTATTCGGCCTCGATCAAGTACGCGCTGATGTCCGGCTTGCAGGCCGCTGGCTGCCGGGTGCACGACATCGGGCTTGCGATGACGCCGATGGCCTATTTCGCGCAGTTCGAACTCGACGTGCCTTGCGTTGCGATGGTGACGGCCTCGCACAACGACAATGGCTGGACCGGCGTCAAGATGGGCGCCAACCGCCCGCTCACCTTCGGCCCCGACGAGATGAGTCGCTTGAAGGAGATCGTGCTCAACGCCGAGTTCAAGAACAAGACCGGCGGCTCCTATCAGTTCCACGAGAATTTCCCGGCGCGTTATGTCGCCGATCTCACCAGGAGGCCGAAGCTGAAGCGCAAGCTGAAGGTCGTGGTGGCCTGCGGCAACGGCACGGCGGGTGCGTTTGCGCCGCAAGTGATGGAAGCGATCGGTTGCGAGGTGATCCCGCTCGACACCGAACTCGACCATACGTTTCCGAAATACAATCCAAATCCCGAAGACATGGAAATGCTGCACGCGATTCGTGACGCGGTGCTCCAGCACAAAGCCGATGTCGGACTGGGCTTCGATGGCGATGGTGATCGCTGTGGCGTCGTCGACAATACGGGTGAAGAGATTTTCGCGGACAAGGTCGGCGTCATGCTGGCGCGTGACATGTCGGCAATCCACAAGGGCGCGCAATTCGTCGTCGACGTGAAATCGACCGGGCTTTTTGTCACCGACCCCGTGCTGCAAGCGCAGGGGGCGAAGACCGCCTACTGGAAAACCGGCCATTCCTACATGAAGCGCCGCACCCATGAACTCGGTGCGCTCGCGGGCTTCGAGAAATCCGGCCACTTTTTTTTCAACAAGCCGTTCGGCCGCGGCTATGACGACGGGCTGGTTTCGGCGATTGCGGTCTGCGACATGCTCGATCGCGCGGCCGGCAAGTCGATGGCCGATCTCAAGAATGCGCTGCCGAAGACCTGGTCATCGCCGACCATGTCGCCGCATTGCGCGGATGAAGCCAAATACGGCGTCGTCGATCAGGTAGTGAAACATTTCGAAACGCTGCAAGCGCGCGGCGAGAAAGTCGCGGGCCAGACAATTCGCGATCTCGTCACCGTCAATGGCGTGCGCGTCACCGTCGAGGACGGCAGCTGGGGCCTGGTGCGTGCGTCTTCCAACAAGCCGGAGCTTGTTGTGGTGGTCGAAAGCCCCGTCTCGGAACGGCGCATGCGCGACATGTTCGAGGCGATGGATTCAGTGCTGCGCACCCATGGCGAAGTCGGCGAGTACAATCAGAAGATCTGAGATCGCGCGACAGGACAAGCTCGCGCTCGACTTAAGCGACCTTCATCGATCCGATGAAACGATCGACCTCGGATTTCAGCCGGCCGGACTGCGACGACAAGCCATTCGCGGCATCGAGAAGGCGGCCCGTCGCCGCGCTGGCGTCGTTGGAAGCATCGGTCACGCTCCGGATGTTGTTGCTGACTTCCCGCGTGCCCTCGGCGGCCTGCTGCACATTGCCGGCGATCTCGCGCGTCGCCGATCCCTGCTGATCGACTGCCCCGGCGATCTGGCTCGATATCTCGTCGATCTCCGCAATGGTGCCGACGATGGTCTCGATCGCGTTGACGGCGTCGCCGGTCGCGCTCTGGATGCTCTGCACCTGCGCAGAAATCTCTTCCGTTGCCTTGGCAGTCTGATTGGCCAGCGCCTTGACCTCGCTTGCGACGACGGCAAACCCCCTCCCGTGTTCGCCGGCTCGCGCGGCCTCGATGGTGGCGTTCAGGGCGAGGAGATTGGTCTGGCTTGCGATGTTCTGGATCAGCGTCACGACTTCGCCGATCTTTTGCGTGCCGCTTGCCAGTCCTTCGACCACGGAGTTGGTGCGCTTGGCCTCTTCGGCGGCCTTGCCAGCGATCTCGGCCGAGCGGGTGACCTGCTTGGCGATCTCGCCGATCGAGGCCGTCAACTCCTCGGTTGCGGAGGCGACGGTTGCGACATTGGTCGAGGCGCGGGTCGATGCGCCGGCGACTGCGGTCGCTTGCTCTGTCATGGCGCGGCTGTTGCCGGTGATCGATGTCGATAGCTCCTGAACCTCCCTGGCCGTTACGGCGACGGACTCGACAATATGTCCGATCGTGCGCTCGAAGCTCGAAGCGAGCTCGCGCATGGCGCCTTCGCGCTCCTGTTTTGCATGTTGTTCGGCCTGGAGCCGTTCGGCGTTGGCCCGGGCCTCAGCGGCGCCGGCAGCTTCCGCTTCCGTCGTCTTCTGCGCTGCCGTCTCGAACAGGTTCGCGAGCTTGTGGGCGAGGCCGGCGAGAACAGCGGCTTCGATGAGGAGAATGGCGGCGTGAAACACCACCCGTCCCAGATTTGCACCGCCAGGAAAGATCGCCGCGGGCAGCAGGAAGTTGAGCGTCAAGTGGTGCAACGCGACCGCCACGGTTCCGGCGAGGATCGGACGATAGTCGCAATACGCGACCAGGCATGCCAGCGCCGCGAAAAAGTACATATGCATGTCGATCTGCCAGGCGTGACCGGCAAACTGGTAGGCAAAGACCGAGACATCGCCCATCAACGCCACCGCGATGACAAGGCGCGTCGAAAGTTCGTTGCCCGCCATGCGCCAGGACAGCGTCGCGGCTGCCGCCATCATCACCATCAGGCTGATGGGTAGAAACCATTCCCCGCCGAGAATCAGGCTGATGCACAGGCAAATCGGAACATGCAGCCAAAGCAGCCCGAGCAAGGCCCGGCTGGTCGTTTCGCGCAACGTTTTCAAGTCTTGGCTTTCAGCAATCATTTTCAGGTCCCTTACCCCTTCAGGGTCAAACAGGCCGCAACGGCCCGTGGGTCAATCGCAAACCAGGCGCCGGCTTCGTGCAGCCGGCTCAATCCGGACCGACTGTCGGGCCGAACGACCAGAACGGCCGGGATAGCGGTGGTCCTTACAAACGCAGCATTGGCTGTGGCAGCGGCGTGGAACGCTTGTTCGGCGCTCCACCAAGGCGGAAACACCACGGCAACCACCTCGGTATCGGCGCGGATCTGGAAGGAGAGCGCGACGACGAAAATCCAGCTCGCAAGCAAGAGGAGGGCAGCGTTCGACCACGCAGGCCATCGGCAGGCGTTGTTGCTAGTGTGCCCCATGGCCGCCAAGCTACCGGGGCAAAGCTAACCGCCGGTAAACTTGTGGTGATGAAGCGGCAAATTTATCTGCCGAAACAATAGGTTGTGGTTCCCTAACGAGAAGCGCAGGGGTTGTTGGCCTAGCTTCGGGGCGAGGCACTCCGGCCTCCGAGCAAGTCTTCAGGTTCTCGCAGCTCGCCTCTTGCGGCTAGTTCGCCGGCACCGGGAGCGCCGTCACCGACTTGATCTTTTCCATCGCAAAGCGCGACGTCACATTCTTGAGCGGGACTGCCCCGATCAGTTTCTTGTAGAACACGTCGTAGCTCTGCATGTCGGCCGTGACGACGCGCAGCATGTAGTCGACATCTCCTGCCATCCGGTAAAATTCCATCACCTCGGGCATTGCAGAGACGGCTTCAGCGAATTTCTGCAGCCAGGCCTCGGAATGATCGGAGCTTTCCACCGAAACGAACACCGTGATGCCAAGCCCGATCTTGTTCTGATCGACCAGCGCCACCCGGCGCAGGATGACAGCATCGGCTTCCAGCCGTTGGATTCGCTTCCAGCAAGGCGTCGACGACAGGCCGACGCGGTCGCCAATCTCGGCAACCGACAGCGAGGCGTCCTGCTGCAGAACGTTGAGGATCTTGCGGTCGATGGCATCCAGCCTGCGGTTCGGCTCGGTGGACGCGGGGATGGCGAGGTCGGTCATGTCTGAAAGAACTTTCTTCCAATTATGAGGATTTTAACCGTCATATATAGAAAATTCTTCTAGTTCAAGCTCATTATTTGCCAACTCTACCGGGTGGCCGGCCGTTTCTCCTGCAGAAGCGCTTCAACTTCAGCACGTTGCGGGGCAGCGAAGGCTCCGCCGAACCGGGTGCATTTCAGCGCCGCAGCGGCGGAGGCGAACCGCAAGGCGGCGCGCAGGTCCTGCCCTTCGGTGATCGCCAGCGCAAAGGCGCCATGGAACACATCGCCCGCGCCCAACGTATCCACAGTGTGGACAGGGAAGGCAGACGTCTGTTGCAGATTGTGCGCCTCGTCGAGCCAGATCGTGCCCTGTGCCCCACGCGTGCCCGCCAGGAAGGAATTGGTCAGCTTCGCGATCTTCTTGAGCGCCTCGCCGTCGTCGGCGACGCCGGCCGTCTCTTGCAACGGTTCGCTGGAAAAAATCAGGTGCGAGGAGGCCGTGAGCAGGCCCTCCCGAAGCGACATCGCGCGATCGACATCGACCACCACCGGAATGCCACGCCGCGTGGCTTCGGCGCAAAGGTCGGTGCAGAAGGTCGCGCAGCGGCTCTCGGTCAGGATCGCATCGCAATCGTCCAGAAGCGTGTCGGTGTCGGGCAGGCGAACGTTCCACAATTCGGGATCACGAAACGTCACGATGGTGCGCTCGCCACTTGGGTCGATCATGATATTGGAGATCGGCGTCACCAGCCCCGGTATGTGCACGAGGTGCCTGGTTTCGATGCCTTCCTCCGCCATCTTCTCAAAGATGTAGCGCGATGTCGTTTCCCGCTCGTCGCCCATCGGACCGCAGATCGAGGCGCGGCCGCCGAGCCGCACGATTCCGATCGCACCGTTGAGCGCATTGCCGCCGCAGATTTCATCGAAATGCGTCGCGTTTTCCTTGGAGCCGCGCGCGGGCAGGCCATGCACCCGAAAGGTCAGGTCGCGCACCGGCATGCCGATGCAAAGGATTCGCGGTGGCCGTTTCCCCTTGGTTTCGGGGGTCGAGGGGGCGTCGGTCATGTCGATTCCGAAGGTTTGCGGGATGTCGTTAAGAACGACAGCGGCCATGGCCGGTTCCGGCTAATGGTCCGGTTCCAACATTCACTCCATTATGCGGGATGATTCGGGCCGTTGTGCACCCAGCGTCCGAGCAGGTGATGCGCGATGGCAAAGGGATGCGGGCCCGCTAACCCCTGAGGATGTTCCCGCCGAATCATCAAGGTCGCTTCAGCACGATCGAACCAGCGCGCATCTTCCAGCTCCGTGCGGTCGACGACAATATCCTCGTTCAACGCGCGCGCCGTGCATCCGACCATGAGAGAGGAGGGGTAGGGCCAGGGCTGCGTCATATAGTATTGCACGTCAGTGCAGCGAATGCCGGATTCCTCGAGGATTTCGCGGCGGACGGCGTCCTCGATAGTTTCGGCCGCTTCGACGAAGCCGGCAAGGCATGAATACATCCCGGGCAGGAAGTGCTTTTGGCGGCCGAGCAGAACCTTGTCGGCGGAGGACACCAGCATGATGACGACCGGATCGGTGCGGGGAAAATGCTCGGCCTTGCAGCTTGGGCAGTCGCGCTTCCAACCGCCTTCTCGCAGCGCCGTGCGGGTGCCGCAATTGGCGCAATAGCCGTGGCGCTGATGCCAGTTCACCAGCGACTTCGCCATGGCGATCGCCGACAGCTGATTGGGTGGAACCGCTCCATGCATCGCCATGCCGCGCAATTCACTGACGGTGGCGTCATCGCGGGTGAGGAGCTGCTCGACCGCTGCCGGGGAAATGCCCATGCCGAAGACGGGTGCGCCATCGCGAAGACCCAGGAAAATGGTGCCGGGATTGGCGCCGAATTTCAGGGCTTCCGCGATGCTCAGAAGCGCGCGGGTGCCGGCCGCCTCCCGCCTCACCACCAGCGAGTCGCGGTAGACGACATAGGCGCGGGCATCGGGTTCGCTTTCCATCGCCAGCAGGTTTGCCTCGTCGCTGCGTAGATGCGCGGCGCGATCGAGGATGTCCGAGACGAAGCCGGGCTGCCCCAACGGAAATGAATCGAAAGCGCTCATATTTTCAACCTAGCCAGATCTTGCGGCGAAGCGCGCTGATAAATCGCTGGACCTCTTCTGCGTCATGTGCCAGCGGCGGCATCACCCCCCAGACCGGCCGCGGCCAGGCGGCGTCATTCGAACGCCGCGCGATGATGTGCACGTGCAGTTGGGGAACCACGTTGCCGAGCGCTGCGATGTTCAGCTTCTCGCATTTGGTGATCTCTTTCAATGCACGGGCGGCGCGGGAAATCTCGGTCATCAGCTGCGCCTGCTCGACGTCGCCGAGATCGATGATTTCTATCGTTTCCGGCCTGCGCGGCACCAGCAACAGCCAGGGGTAGTGCGCATCCTTGATGACGAGCACGCGGCTGAGCGGCAGGTCGCCGATATCGATCGTGTCTTCCTTCAGCCGCGCATGGAGCGACCAGCCAGATTCCTCAGGCGTCATGGATATTTCCTCGTCCCGCCGGACTAGCGGTCCGATCCCGGCATTCGCACCGCCTTCTCGGCGGGCATTTTGCGAATGCCAGAATCAAAGGACCGCTGGAAAATACAGGTTTCCAGTGGAGTTTAGGATTTGACATTCGCTTTACGAACGGGCGGCCGGATGGTTAGCGAATGTCAGATCCACTCCGCTGGAGTCCGCAACTAATGCCTTATCCGTGATTCTGCACAAGTCCCGCAAACCAGCCCGTCCCCCGCTTGCTTTCCGGGCCGTTTGGCCCCAAATAGGAATTGGGAGATTGGCGGTGGACGAGCCACTCGCCAACCGGGTCAGGTCCGGAAGGAAGCAGCCCTAACGAGGTCCGGATCGGGTCGCTCGTCAGTCTCCTACTTGTTTTACCGGCGATTGGCGCGACGTTTTGCGATCAATTTCGCCGAAGTAGCTGTTCCGCAAAGCCAGCTTCGTGAGATTATCAATTGCGGACCCTCCGATGAATGACGCTGGCACGCCTGTGACCCCTCCCGATTCAGAGCACAGCCAAAGCGGTTTCGATCTCGGCGGCCCGGCAGAAGCCGCCAAGCCCTATCGCGTTCTTGCCAGAAAATACCGCCCCGCCGGTTTCGAGGACCTGATCGGCCAGGAGGCGGTGGTGCGCACCGTCTCCAATGCATTTGAAACCGGGCGTATTCCGCAGGCCTGGATCCTGACCGGGGTCCGTGGCGTCGGCAAAACCACGACGGCGCGGATTCTGGCACGCGCGTTGAACTACGAACTGCCGGACGGATCGGTGAAAGGGCCGACGATCCATATGCCGAAGCTTGGCGTGCATTGCCAGGCCATCATGGAAAGCCGGCACATGGACGTGCTGGAGATGGACGCCGCGTCGCATACCGGCGTCGACGACGTGCGCCAGATCAACGACAGCGTTCGCTACGCGCCGGCGAGCGCGCGCTACAAGGTCTACATCATCGACGAAGTTCATATGCTGTCGACGGCGGCGTTCAACGCATTTCTGAAAACGCTGGAAGAGCCGCCGGAGCACGCCAAATTCGTTTTCGCGACCACCGAAATCCGAAAAGTGCCGGTCACGGTGCTGTCGCGCTGCCAGCGTTTCGATCTGCGCCGGATCGAGGCCGATGTGCTGATGGCGCATCTTTCCAACATCTCGTCAAAAGAGGGCGTCGAAGCCGAGGCCGAGGCGCTCGGCATCATCGCACGCGCCGCAGAGGGCTCGGTGCGCGATTCATTGTCGCTGCTCGATCAGGCGATTGCGCATGCCGCAGGTCCGGTGCGGGCGGATGCGGTGAGGCAGATGCTCGGGCTCGCCGACCGCACGCGGGTGATCGATCTGTTCGAGAGCCTGGTTCGCAGCGACATCGCCAGTGCCTTCAAGGAGTTTCGCGAGCAATACGACACCGGCGCCGATCCGATGGTCGTGCTGTCGGACCTCGCCGAATTCGTCAACTTCGTCACCCGTGTCAAGATCGTGCCGGCGACCGCCGACAATGTCGCGTTCGGCGAGACAGAACGGCTGCGCGCGCGGGATTTCGCCGCCAAGCTTTCGATGCGGGTGCTGTCGCGGATGTTCCAGATGCTGCTGAAGGGTGTCGCCGAGGTGCGCGACGCCACGCGACCAGCCGCTGCGGCGGAGATGGTTCTGGTGCGCATCGCCTATGTCGCGGATCTGCCGACGCCGGATGAGGCGATCCGGATGATCGAACAGAAAGGCGGCGCCTCGCCCGCAGCAGTGGGCAATGCCGCGCCACGCCCGGCCCCCGCCGCGCCGGTCTCGGCGATGCCGGCTCGTTCCGCTCCGGCCCCGCGCGCCAGCGCCGAACCGTCGATGCGCCCGCAGATGGCCGCGCCGGCGCCTGAGGTGCAGGGCGTGCCCGCGCTGCGGATCGCGACCTTTCCAGAGCTTGTCGCGCTTGCCGGCGAAAAGCGTGATCTGCTGACCAAGGCTGCGCTGGAATCCGATGTCCGGCTGGTCCGCATCGAGGATGGACGGCTCGAACTGGCACTGGAGCGCAACGCCCGGCGTACGCTGATCAACGATCTCTCGCGCAAGCTTGAACAATGGACGGGCCGGCGCTGGACCGTGATCGTGTCCAACGAAGCGGGGCAGCCGACGTTGAAGGCGCAGAATGCCGCGGCGCAGAGCCTGCGCGAGCGCGCCGCCGAATCCGATCCTCGGGTCCAGGAAGTGCTGACACGGTTCCCCGGCGCGAAAGTTGTCGAGGTGCGCCGGCTTGCCGCCGAGCCGCCGGAATCCCATGCTGATGGGGATGACCTCGCCGATAGCGGCGACGGCGACGACGCAGAATGAATTTCTAAGAGGGAACGTCGATGGCTGATTTTCTGGGCATGATGAAGCAGGCGGCGCAGCTGCAATCGAAGATGCAGGCGATGCAAGAGGAACTCGGCCAGCTCGAGGTCGAGGGCATTTCCGGCGGCGGTCTCGTGAGTGTGCGGATGACCGCGAAGATGGAGGTCAAGGCCGTCAAGATCGATCCGTCCTTGATCAAGCCTGAGGAACGCGAAATCCTCGAGGACCTGCTCGTGACCGCCTGTGGCGATGCGCGGCGCAAGGCGGAACATGCGATGCAGGAAAAAATGCAATCGCTGACCGGTGGCCTCGGCCTGCCGCCGGGTCTGGGTCTCGGTTAGGCGGATATCGGCTGATCCATGGCCACTGCGGTTGCCGGACCTGAAATCGAACGCCTGATCCAGTTGTTGGCGCGGTTGCCCGGCTTGGGCCCGCGCTCGGCGCGGCGGGCCGCGCTGCATCTGATCAAGAAGCGCGAGGCGCTGATGACGCCGTTGTCAGCGGCGCTTCAGGTCGCAATCGACAAGATCCAGGTCTGCAAGACCTGCGGTAATATCGACACGCAAAATCCCTGCACGGTGTGCACCGACCCGCGGCGCGATCAGTCCATCATCGTCGTGGTGGCCGACGTCGCCGATCTCTGGGCGCTGGAGCGGGCGAATGCTTCCAATGGCCTTTATCACGTGCTCGGCGCGACGTTGTCTCCGCTCGATGGCGTCGGTCCGCAGGACCTGACGATCGATGCGCTAGTCAAGCGCGCGCACGAGCCACAGGTGAGCGAGATCATCCTGGCGCTGAACGCGACGGTCGACGGCCAGACCACCGCGCATTATATCACCGACCTCCTGCAGGAAGCCAATGTCAGGGTCACGCGATTGGCCCATGGCGTGCCGGTCGGCGGCGAACTCGACTATCTCGACGAAGGTACGCTGTCGGCGGCGATGCGGCAACGGACCTTGTTTTAGCCAAACACACGGAAACGATCGAATGACGAAACGAGGATTCGGCAAGCAACTCGCTTTGGGCGCGATCATGATGACGACATTGGCGATGCCGGCCGTGCGGGCGCAGCAGGCCGACCTTCCGCCTGCGAGCAATAACAAGCCCGGCACTTTGATGAAGGCAGGCGACATCCTGTCGGGACAGCTCAATGCCTTGCGGACGCATGGCGACCAGAAGGGGAAGCGTTTGGCGACCTATCAGCTCACCAGCGAGCCGCATCGGTTGCCGCCACCGAACGGGCTTTGCAATCTCGAAACCGGTCCCGAGACGTTCCAGATCGTCACCAATAGCGAGGCCGATGCCGCGAAGCTGAAGGCGCTCGTCGGCAAGGAAATCTCGCTGAAAGTCGACGAGGTCTCCTGCGCCCAGGATGCCGGCCAGATGAGCGAAGCCATCGTCACCAAATGGAGCGTGGTGACGAAGCACTAGACCTTTATCGGCCCCAGCGCCTCGAAATGCCTGCGCCGTTGCAGATGGACCAGCAAGAATAGACTCGGCAGCGCGACAAAGACACAAATCACAAAGAACAGCGGCCATCCGGTGGCTTTCGCCACATAGCCCGCGCTTGCGGAAAGATAGGTGCGGCCGACCGCTGCAAGCGCGGTCAGCAGCGCATATTGTGTCGCGGTGTGCAGCGGATTGCGGCACAGCGCAGAGAGGTAGGCGACGAAGATCACGGTGCCGATGGCGCTGGTGAAATTTTCCGCCGTGATCGCCAGCACCAGGGCCCAGTGATTGATGCCGACCAGCGCGAGCCAGGAGAAAGAGAGATTCGCGAGCGCCTGAAGCACGCCGCCAATCCAAAGGCTTGCGGCAAGCGAATAGCGCCGCGCGACGAAGCCTCCGGCGAACCCGCCGATTAGCGTTGCCGCGAGCCCGACGCCCTTGACGATCGCGGCGTAATCATTGCGGGAGAAACCGAGATCGATCACGAACGGTGCGGTCATGGAGCCGGAAAAGGCGTCGGTGAATTTGAACAGCACCACGAACGCCAGCGCCGCGAGCGCGTCCTTGCGTGAGAGGAATTCGGAAAACGCACCCGCCGCGGCGTGGATCACGCGCGCGAAGGCCGTCTCGCTGCTGGTCGCTAGCTCGGCGCGAACGGAGGGCTCCGGTTCGGTGGCTGCGAGCGCGGTTGCGGTGCCGATCAACACCAGCGCCGCCATGGTCACATAACCCCACATCCAGGCGGATGAGCGCGCAATCCCGGTGCCTTCATAGGCGCTGACCAGAAACAATGCGCCGGCGGTCGAGACCAGCATTCCGATCCGATAGGCCGCGACATAGGCGGCCATGCCGGCGGCCTGCTCGCTCTCGGGCAGGCTCTCGACGCGAAAGGCGTCGACCACGATGTCCTGCGTCGATGACATCGTCGCCACCAGCAGCGCCGCAAACGCCATAAAGGCGGGCGAATGTGCGGGGTCCGCGAGCGCCAACAGCAGGATCGACGCGATCAGCAACTGTTGCGAGAACAAAAGCCAGCCGCGGCGGCGGCCAACCGCGCGCGTGAAGAACGGCACGTGCAGCGCATCGACGAGCGGCGCCCAAAGAAATTTCAGCGTATAGGGCGTGCCCACGAGCGCGAATAGCCCGATGGTGCCGAGGTCGACGCCGGATTCCCGCATCCAGATCAAAAGCGTCGATCCGGACAGCGCCAGCGGCAGCCCGGATGAAAAGCCGAGGAACAGCACGATCAGCACGCGCGGCTGTAGATAGACGGCCAGGCCGTCGCGCCAGGAGGAGGGAGCGTCGCTTTTGGACGGGGAGGGAGCTTGTGAAGCGGCTTCGGGGGACGTCATCGCCTGCTGTTAGCATATTCGCGCGCGGCTGCCTCTTCTCCCTCTCCCCGCAGGCGGGGCGAGGCAAGAGATCACTCCCCGGCCTGCAGCTTGCGGGGCAGCGGAAACAGTTCGGGCGTGCCTGGCTTGACGAGGCGCGGCGTCTCGGCGGGCGGCTCCTTGCTGAAGTCGAGTTCCTCGATCCGGCCGGCGCGCTTTTCGATCTTGTCGGCGGAAATCAGGATTTGCCGAACATCCTCGTTGACGTCGGTAAAGTGCTTTTGCAGCTTCAGCACGCGCTCGCGCAAGCGGCCGAGATCGTCGCCGAGGTTGAGCACCTCGGTGCGGATCTGGTCGGCGGCGTCGCGCATCCGCGCGTCTTTCAGGATCTGCTGCATCACCTGGATCGCGAGCATCAGAAGCGAGGGCGAGACCAGTACGACGCGGGCGCGATAGGCCTTCTGGATCACGTCGTCGAAACGGTCGTGGATTTCGGCATAGACCGATTCCGATGGCACGAACATCAGCGCAGTATCCTGGGTCTCGCCGGCGATCAGGTATTTTTCGGCGATGTCGCTGACATGCTTCATCACGTCATTGCGCAGCCGTTGCGTGGCGATTTTCTTCTCCTCGTCGGTGCGAGCGTCATGCAACGCGGTGATCGCCTCCAGCGGAAATTTGGCGTCGATGCAGAGCGGCCGCTGGTCGGGCAAGAAAACCACGCAATCCGGCCGCTTGCCGGTCGAGAGCGTATGCTGGAATTCGTAGGTCCCCTTCGGCATGCCGTCCTGGACGATCGCTTCCATGCGCGCCTGGCCGAAGGCGCCGCGCGATTGCTTGTTGGCGAGCACGTCGCGCAGCGTCGTCACCTGCGAGGTCAGATCGGTGAGGTTCTTGTGGGCGTTGTCGATGATGCCGAGCCGCTCATGCAGCACGCGGAGCGAATCCATGGTGTGGCGCGTGGTCTGCTCCATGGACTGGCCGACGCGATGGGTCACCGAATCGAGCCGCTCGGAGACGGCGCGGGCCATTTCGGCCTGCCGCCCCGCCAGGGCCTGGCCCATGGCATCGACCCGGCCGGTTGCCTCGCTTTGGGCGCGCAGGACTTCGGAAAGCCGCTCTTCAAGTTCGTCGGCGCGCTGGACTTGCGCCTGTGCCAGTTCCTGCCCGCGCCGGCCGGATCGCGCCACCGCGATGGCGATGACAAACAGCAACAGCAGAGCGAGCGCGCCGAAACCGGTCAGCGCCTCACCGGTGCGGACCGGCACGGCGCCGATCATGAAAAGGATGTCGTTCATGCCGCCGTTGTAGCCGATTCGGCCTTGAATACGAACGAAGAGGGAACATTTATGATAAATGCCCAGTAAATTTTTATGGTTAATGCTTCCCTAACAATCATGGTTAAGAGCGGGTAAACGTCCGCGCCTCCGGATTGACACTGGTGTCTCGGTCCTGACATTCGTATCTTGCCTCAGCGCGACCGTTTACGAATGTCAGGACCAGTAGAGACATCAGTAAACTTATGATTCTAGTGCGGTTTTGGATTTGACATTCGCCTACAGAACTCGCAGCGCTACCGAAGCGAATGTCAAATCCACCGCACTAGTAAATCAACCGCTTAAATCGCCCGCCATGGCACTCCGAGAAATCATCATCCTTCCCGACAAGCAGTTGCGTCTGGTTTCCAAGCCGATCGAAAAGGTCACGCCCGAGATCCGCAAGCTGGCCGACGACATGTTCGAGACCATGTACGACGCGCCGGGCATCGGACTTGCCGCCATACAAGTTGCGCAGCCGTTGCGGCTGATCACCATGGATCTTGCGAAGAAAAACGAAGAGGGCGAGATCAATCCGCAGCCGCGGGTCTTCATCAATCCGGAAATCATCTCATCGTCGGAGGAGACTTCGGTCTACGAGGAGGGATGTCTCTCGATTCCCGAATATTATGAGGAGGTCGAGCGGCCAGCCAAGGTGCGCCTGCGATTCACCGATCTCGACGGCAAGGTGCATGAGGAAGATGCGGAAGCGCTTTACGCCACGTGTATCCAGCACGAGATCGATCACCTCAACGGCGTGCTGTTCGTGGACTACCTCTCGAAGCTCAAGCGCGATCGCGTGCTGAAGAAATTTGCCAAGGCCGCCAAGCGCGCCGGAGAGTAGGGCCGATGCCGCTCCGCCTGATCTTCATGGGCACGCCGATGTTTGCGGTGCCGACGCTGCGAGTGCTCCATGACGAGCATAAAATTGCGGCTGTCTACACGCGAGAGGCTAAGCCCGGCGGACGTCGGGGCTTGGAATTGCAGCGAACGGAAGTTGAGCAGGAAGCGCGTCACCTTGGCATCCCGTTGTTCACGCCATCGACACTGAAGACGCCGGAGGCGCTGCAAGAGTTTCGCGCGCACAACGCGGATGCAGCAGTCGTCGTCGCCTATGGCATGATTCTGCCGCAGGCGATCCTGGACGCGCCGAAGCTCGGTTGCTTCAATCTTCACGCGTCCTTGTTGCCGCGCTGGCGCGGAGCCGCACCGATCAACCGCGCTATCATGGCAGGCGACGCCGAGACTGGCGTGACGGTGATGAAGATGGACGCCGGTCTCGACACCGGCGACATTGCTTTGGACGAACCTGTCCAGATCACAGACGAGACGACTGAAGTCCGGTTGCGCAGTTATCTGGCGGGTGCCGGGGCAAGGCTCATGCGGCAAGCGATGCGTGCCCTGGAACGCGGTACGCTGAAATTGACGTCGCAGGCCAGCGAGGGCATCACCTATGCCGCCAAGATCGACAAGGCCGAGACGCGCATTAACTGGAACAGGTCAGCGCACGAGGTGCTGCGCCATATTCACGGGTTGTCGCCGTTTCCTGGTGCATGGTGCGAGATGCCGCTCGAAGGCCGGGCCCAGCGCGTGAAGATTTTCCTTTGTGAGCTTGCTTCCGGCTCCGGCGAACCCGGCACGGTGCTCGATGACCGCCTCACAATTGCCTGTGCGCAAGGCGCCTTGCGTATCATCGAATTGCAGCGGGCCGGCAAGCAGCCGATGAAGGCGGAGGAATTCCTTCGCGGCACGCCGCTGAGGTCCGGGACGCGCGTCCAATGATCATTCGCGCCGCGCTGCCGGGCGACGCCGCCGCCATTCGCGAACTCCTCCGCACAGTATTTGCCAATGACCAGGAAGCCGCTCTGGTCGATGATCTCAGCCGCGACGGCGAACTCTTGCCGTCGGTCGTGGCGGAGGAGACAGGCCGCGCCGTAGGTTATGCGGGCTTCTCCCGCCTGTGGATCGCGCGCAACGGGCAGCGCATTCCGGGCGTGAGCCTGGCGCCGCTCGCGGTCGCAGCCGACCATCGGCGGCGCGGTATCGGAGCGGCGCTGGTGGAGGCCGGCCATGAGAAGCTTCGCGCTGCCGGCGAGTCCGTCATTTTCGTGCTCGGCGATCCCGCTTACTATAGTCGCTTCGGTTATTTGGCCCAACCCGCCGCAGCGTTTGATTGCGCCTACGCCGGACCATGCTTTCAGTCGCTCGCTCTGATCGATGATGTACCGCGCGCCGGTGTGATCACCTATATGCCGCGGCGTTCGACCGTCTTGAGTGATTTGATCCTATGCCCCGCTACAAGCTGACAATCGAATATGACGGCGCGCCCTATAGCGGCTGGCAGATTCAGGAGAATGGCCCCTCCGTGCAGGGCGCGCTGGAGGCTGCGGTCAAGGCGATCTGTGGCGAAGCCGTACGCGTGCACGGTGCCGGCCGCACCGACGCCGGCGTGCATGCGCTCGGTCAAGTGGCGCATTGCGACATCGCCAGGCATTTTGTGCCCGGCCGCTTTCGCGATGGCCTGAACGCGCATTTGCGGCCGCATCCGATCGGCGTGCTGTCGGCGGACATCGTGCCTGACGATTTCGAGGCAAGGTTTTCGGCGAAGAAGCGGCACTATCACTATCGAATCCGGAATACCCGCGCCAATCTCGCGCTCGATATCGGCCGCGCCTGGCGCCTGCCGCGGCCGCTCGACACCGATGCGATGCATGCGGCTGCACAGCGGCTGGTCGGCAGGCATGATTTCACGACTTTTCGCGACACCGAGTGCCAGGCGAAGTCGCCGGTGCGGACGCTCGATCAACTCGACGTCGTCAGACGCGACGATGAGGTCGACATCCTGACCTCGGCCCGCTCGTTCCTGCACAGCCAGGTGCGCTCGATGGTCGGCTCGCTGGTTTGGGTCGGCGAGGGACGCTGGAGCGCCGACGATCTCGCCGCAGCACTTGAAGCGCGCAACCGCACGGCTTGCGGCCCGGTCGCGCCACCGGAAGGGCTCTATCTGGTCAGGGTGGATTACTGAATCGCCAGCGCCACATGCCGCCTTCGCCGACGAAGGCTGAAGACTAAGCGAAATACCGGTCCAGAATCCCGCGATAGATTTTGGTCAGCTTCTCGATGTCGGCGACCGACGCGCGCTCATCGACCTGATGCATGGTCTGGCCGACCAAGCCAAACTCGATCACCGGGCAATATTGCGAGATGAAGCGGGCATCCGACGTGCCGCCGCTCGTGCTCAATTCGGGTTTGACGCCGGTGACGTCCTCGATCGCCGCAACGGCGAGATCGGTGAACGCGCCCGGCTTGGTCACGAACACGTTCGCGTTCGACGGCTCCCAGACGATATGCGTCTTGATCCGGTTGCCGGCAGCCTTTGCAAGTCGCGCCTCGACCAGCTCGCGCAACGAGCCTTGCGTGTGCCGATCGTTGAAACGGATATTGAACCTGGCGCGGGCCTGTCCGGGGATCACGTTGCTTGCCGAATTGCCGACATCGACCGAGGTGAATTCGAGGTTCGAGGGCTGAAACTGCGCGCTGCCGTGGTCGAGCGGTTCGTCGCTCAGCGCCACGATCAGGCGCGAAATATCCGGCACCGGATTGGAGGCGCGATGCGGATAGGCGACGTGGCCCTGGATGCCTTCGACGTAAAGCGTGCCGGACTGCGAGCCGCGGCGGCCGATCTTGATGCAATCGCCGAGCGTCTCGACATTGGACGGCTCGCCCAGCACGCAATGATCGAATGTCTCGCCGCGCGCGGCGGCCCATTGCAGCAGCTTGATCGTGCCGTTGACCGCAACGTCTTCTTCGTCGCCCGTGATCAGGAACGAGATTGACCCCTCGGGCTTGCCGCCATGGTCGGCGAGATATTGCAACGCTGCCGCCGCGCTGCAGGCGATGCCGCCTTTCATGTCGACGGCGCCGCGGCCGTAGAGAAAGCCGTCCTTCACCTCGCCGGAAAACGCCCCGCGTGTCCAAGCTCCTTCGTCGCCGGGCGGCACAACGTCGGTATGGCCTGCGAAGGTGATATGCGGAGCACTGTCGCCGATCCGGGCATAGAGATTATCGATGTCGGCGGTGCCGGGTTCGCTGAAGGTGACCCGATGGGTCTGAAAGCCGACGGCTTTCAGGAGATTTTCCAGAACAGCGAGCGCGCCGGCGTCGGCCGGGGTTACCGAGGGACAGCGGATGAGATCGCGGGCAATCGAGAGGGCATCAGTCATGCCTCTCGCTTATCATGCGCGGCCCGCGCTGGGCTAGTGGAGTGGATTTGACATTCACGACCCACTGGCGCGGCTCGGCGAGCTATGTCCTCGGTACCGGCGGTAGCTCCAGAAAAGTCCGTTTTAACTAGTCCCGCAGCAATTCGTTGATGCTGGTCTTGGCGCGGGTGCGCTCGTCGACGCGCTTGACGATGACGGCGCAGGCCGTGGCGGGGCCCGGCTGGCCGTTCTTGAGCGGCCTGGCCGGCAAGGTGCCGGGCACCACAACCGCATATTCCGGGACTTCGCCGACAAAGGTCTCGCCGGTTTCGCGATCGACGATCTTGGTGGAGGCGCCGAGGAAGACGCCCATCGCCAGCACCGCACCCTTGCGCACGATCACGCCTTCGGCGACTTCCGACCTTGCGCCGATGAAGCAATCGTCCTCGACGATCACGGGTTCAGCTTGCAGCGGCTCCAGCACCCCGCCGATGCCGACGCCGCCTGAAATATGGACGCGCTTGCCGATCTGGGCGCAGGAGCCGACCGTCGACCAGGTATCGATCATGGTCGCTTCATCGACATAGGCGCCGAGATTGACGAAGGATGGCATCAGCACGACGTTGCGCGCAATGAAGGCGGAGCGGCGCACGATGGCGCCGGGCACGGCGCGGAAGCCGGCGTCACGAAAACGGTTTTCGCCCCAGCCGTCGAATTTCGAAGGCACCTTGTCCCACCAGGATGCCTTGCCGGGCCCGCCGGCGATCGCGGTCATGTCGTTCAGCCGGAACGACAACAGCACGGCCTTCTTCAGCCACTGATGCACCTTCCATTTGCCGTTTCCATCGCGCTCGGCCACCCGCGCCTCACCCTTGTCGAGCAAATCCAGCGCATGCTCGACGGCGTCGCGAACCTCACCTTTGGTGGCGGAGGAGATGCCTTCGCGGGCGTCGAACGCGGCGTTGACGGTGGATTCGAGAGCGGCAGCAGACATCGTGTTTCCTTCGGTCGTCGCGGTTGGAAGCGGCTTTTTCGGAATTTGGGGCAGGAGAGTCAAGGCGGCCCGTTTGTCATCACCCGCGAAGGCGGGTGATCCAGTATTCCAGTGGCGGGTATGCTTCGATCGAGAGGCCGCGACGCACTGGATGCCCCGCTTTCGCGGGGTTGACGGCCCACTCAACCGGCTCGTCGATGTACCAGCCGCTGCAAGAACCCTGTGAGATCGTCGGTGACGTGATCGACATAGGGATCATCACGGCCCTCGAGCTCCCAGTCTTCCCGCACGACCTCCCGTGTACCGTCGGGCACGACCAGCACCGTCGTCATGCCGAGCCGGTGGGGAACCACCAGGTTACGCGCCAGATCCTCGAACATCGCCGCTTTGGTGGAATCGACGGCGTGACGCCTGAGGAACTTTTGATAGGTCTCGGCTGCGGGCTTCGGCTCGAGCTCGGCCGCGATGATGTCGAACACCGCCTCGAAATGTTCGCCGATGCCAAGCCGAGTCAGGACCGCCTCGGCGTGATCGGTCGAACCATTGGTCAGGATCAGCTTGCGGCCCGGCAGCTTGGCGATCGCATCCCCCATCGCCGGATTCGGCTCCAGTGGCGAGTGATCGATCTGGTGCACATAAGCGAGGTAATCGTCGGCGTGCACGCCGTGTTCGGTCATCATGCCGCGCATGCTGGTGCCGTAGCGGCGGTAATAGTCCTTCTGGAGGAAGCGGGCCTCTTCCGCCGGAATTTTCAAATAGGCGCTGATGAATTCGCCGATCCTTTGGTCCACCTGCTGCCACAGGTTGACGTGGTGCGGGTAAAGCGTGTTGTCGAGATCGAACACCCAGGTGTCGATATTGGCGAAGGCGCGTTTCGTGGTCATCATGGCATCGCAAAGCGTAGCGTCTTGCCGCCGCTCGACATGTCGACGGTGGCAAATCCGGTGGTGGCGAGGCCGCGATTGCCGCACTCGCCCTGCTCGCTGATTTCGAATTTGCTCTCGCGGGTGCAGAGCGGCGTCTCGCCGCCCCAGTTCAGCGGTTTGTCCTTCAATCGGACGGTGCGGTTCTCGGCATCGACGGCTTCCGCAAAACTGAAGATGCGCTTGGGCTGCCCGATCACGTCCGGATGCAGGCACTTGCCGGGCTCGATGCGATACCAGCCGCGGCTCGTCACCGTCTTGCCGTCGTCGGTGCCGACGGCGGCCATCACCTTGTGCGGCGTGTCGTTGCACCAGGTCAGGCCGGCGGCGGAGGGTGCCTGCACGGCCTCGACCATCGCGGCGAAAAAATTCGGCGATTGCACGAAGTCCGCCGACAACCCGCGACTCCTGAGGAATGCGGCGAGTGCGGCTTGTGTCTTCGGTCCGTCGACGCCGTCGATTGGAGAGGCGTCGAAGCCCGCGATCACTAGCAGCCGCTGAATGCCGGCAAGTCGCGCCTGGTCGTCGTCGTATTCGCTGTCTTCGGCAAGATAGGCGACGAGATTGCCGTCGTCGGCGCGTGTCGGGTTGATCTGGGTAAACGGCGCCGCCGTCTGTCCGGGCCGGCACTGGCGGGCGGCCGCGATCACGAAATTGTCGGGTGCGACGCAAAGGGTGTCGTTGCCGTTCTGCGGCAGCGGCGAGGCGCCATAGACGCCAAGCGCACGCGCATTGAGCAGGATGCGGTCGGCCGTGAGTGTTCCCTGCAGGACCACGCGGCACGCCGCCGGGTCGATGCGAAACCAGCCGCGGGTAGCGGTTGCGGATTTTTCGTCGACGCCGATCGCTGCCTCGATCACATAGCTCATGCGGTTGCAGAGTTTCAGGTCGGCTGACGCGGGCGTGATGCCGGCGAGCAAGATAGTAATCAGCCCGGCTGCGAGGGTCCGCCTTTGCCTGACCGTGTCCGTCATCACTTGTGGATCAGCGTGCCCGTGCCCTGATTGGTGAACAGTTCGAGCAAGACCGCGTGCGGCTGCTTGCCGTCGATGATGACGACGCCCTGCACGCCCTGCTCGATCGCGTAGATGCAGGTTTCGACCTTCGGAATCATGCCGCCCGAAATCGTACCATCGGCGATCAGCTTGTGCGCGTCCTTGATCGAAAGGTCGGGGATCAGCTTTTTCGACTTGTCGAGCACGCCGGGCACGTCGGTCAGCAGCAGCAGCCGCTTGGCTTTCAACGCGCCCGCCACCGCGCCGGCAAAAGTATCGGCATTGACGTTGAAGGTCTGGCCGGTCTTCGAGGTGGCGAGCGGCGCCAGTACCGGAATCAGCTCATAGCCGATGATCTGGTTCAACAGCGTGAGATCGACCTTCTCCGGCTCGCCCACGAAACCGAGATCGACCACCTTTTCGATACTCGAATCCGGATCGACCATGGTGCGCGTCGCCTTCGACGCCGTCACCATGTTGCCGTCCTTGCCGCACAGGCCGACCGCCTTGCCGCCGGCCTCGTTGATGTAGCCGACGAGCTGCTTGTTGATGGAGCCCGCGAGCACCATCTCGACGATCTCGATCGTTGCCGCATCGGTAATGCGAAGGCCGGCGGCGAATTCGGATTGAATGCCGAGCCGCTTCAGCATGGTCGCGATCTGCGGCCCGCCGCCATGCACCACCACCGGATTGATCGCGGTTTGCTCCAGCAGCACGATGTCGCGAGCGAACGCCTTGGCGACGTCCTCGGCACCCATTGCATGGCCGCCATATTTGATGACGATGGTTTCGTCATCGTATTCCTGCATGTGCGGCAACGCTTCCGACAGGATGCGGGCCTGATCGAGCGGGGAGATATCGGGCGCGTCGGTCATGAAGCGGGTCTCGCGGGTGCGGATATTGGCCGGGTTCTATCTGATTGCTGCGCATGGCGCAAAGAGCGCCTTTCGACCCTTTCCCGCAAGGGAGAAGGAAGAGAGGCCCCCTTAACCGCGCGGCCAGGCGGCGGCGATGGCCAGCACCAGCCAGCTGATGATCAACAGCGTGCCGCCGGTCGGCGCGGCTAAAGGAAAAAGCGCGTGGCCGGCAAAATGCCGCAAACAGAGGTCGCCGGCGAACAGCGCGGATGCGACCACAAAGCCGAAGGCGGCGGTAACTCCGCCTCTGGCCGCGACGATGCCGCGCTCGGCCAAGGCTGTTGTCGCCAGCACGGCGGCTGCATGAAAGAGCAGCATAGAAGAAGCCGGCGTCAGTCGCGCCGCATCGCTCTGATGGGCGGCAACCGCTGCCAGGATCACGCCGTCTGCGCCCATAATGCCCGCGAGGATGACAAGGATGCGAAATGCGCGGAAGTCCTTCATGCCTAGCGCTCTCCAAGCAAGCGCATCATCGCGGCTCGCAGTTCGGCTATTCCTGCTCCCGTTTCCGAAGAGGTTGCGAGTACCTCGGGAAAGGCGGCCGGGTGGGTCGCGAGCGCGGCCTTGAGATCGCTGATGCGGCTTTCGAGCTCGGCCGGTTTGACCTGGTCGGCCTTAGTGAGAATCACCTGATAACTGACCGCCGACCGGTCGAGGGTCCTGAGCACGTCGAGGTCGACTTCTTTCAGCCCGTGCCGGGCATCGATCAGCACATAGACCCGCGCGAGGTTGCTGCGGCCCTGGAGATATTTGTGGATCAGTGCCGTCCAGGCCGCGACCTTGGCCTTGGGCGCTGATGCGTAGCCATAGCCGGGCATATCGACCAGCCGCAGGCCGGCATGCGCCGGGCCGTCGAAAAAAATCAGCTCCTGCGTGCGGCCCGGCGTGCTCGATGTTCGCGCCAGCGCGTTGCGGCCGGTGAGCGCGTTGATGAGGCTCGATTTGCCGACATTGGAGCGGCCGGCAAAGGCAATCTCCACGCCCGCCATCGGTGGCAACGTCTCGATCGTGGGCGCCGCCCAGATGAATTTGAAGTCGCCTGCAAAGAGTTTGCGGCCTTGCTCGATCAGCTTCGCATCAGGCTCGTCGGTCATGCGAAGTGGTCCATTTTTTGAGTTCCTCATGGTGAGGAGGCGCGCGGCCGTTAGCGAACGGCACAAAAAAAGTAATACGCCGTCACTGGACGATGCTTCGCATCGCCAGGAGAACCATGAGGCCGCGCGCCTCATCCTTCGAGACGCGAAGAGCGCTCCTCAGGGATGAGGCCGAGGTCACGTCTTCGATTCAGCCTTCTTGGAGGCGAACGTCGCCTTCAGATTGTCGAACAGCTCCACCTTCACGCCATTGCGGCGCATGATCAGGCTTTGCTGCAAGACGGAGAGCAGGTTGTTCCAGGCCCAGTAGATCACGAGCCCCGCAGGGAAGCCCGCCAGCATGAAGGTGAAGATCAGCGGCATCCAGCCGAAGATCATCTGCTGGGTCGGATCGGGCGGGGTCGGGTTCAGCTTGAACTGGAACCACATCGTGAAGCCCATGAGGATCGGCCATATCCCGAGCGCGAGATAATGCCCGAACAGGGGTATTTGCGTGGGGTCGAAGGGTATCAGGCCGAACAGATTGAATATGTTGGTCGGATCGGGCGCCGACAAATCCTTGATCCAGCCGTAGAACGGCGCATGCCGCATTTCGATGGTGATGAACAGCACCTTGTAGAGCGAGAAGAAGACCGGGATCTGCAAGGCGACGGGAAGACAGCCGGCGACCGGGTTGATCTTCTCCTTCTTGTAGATCTCCATCATCTCCTGCTGCTGCTTCACCTTGTCGTCCGGATAGCGTTCCTTCAGCGCGGCCAGTTGCGGCTGCACCGACTTCATCTTCGCCATCGAGGCGTAGGACTTGTTGGCGAGCGGGAAGAAGGCGAGCTTGACCAGCACGGTCACCAAGAGGATCGAGATGCCGAAATTGCCGACAAGGTGATAGAAAAAGTCGAGCGCCAGGAACATCGGCTTGGTGATGAAGTAAAAATGGCCCCAGTCGATCAGGAGATCGAAGTGGTTGAGGCCAAGCTGCTTGTTGTAGCCGTCGAATCCCGCCAATGGAAAATTGAGGCCGACGACGCTGGCTTCCTTGGCGCCGGCGAACAGCCGTGCGCTCGTCGTTCCGGTGCCGCCAATCGCGATGGTCTGGGGAAGCAGCATGTAATCGGCCTGATAGCGCTTCAAAGCGCCGCCGGTCGAGAAGCGGGCAGTTTCCATCGTTGCATTGGTGTCGGGCAGAAGCGCCGTCGCCCAATACTTGTCCGTAATTCCCAACCAGCCGTCGGTGATTTGCGTAAAAGCCACGCCCCTGGTGTTGGGGTCGAGCATCATCTTGGGATCGTCGACGTTCTTGTAGGTATATTCCTGCAGTCCACCGAGGTATCCGATGAAACCTTCGTGGAGAATGGAATAGCCGGAGACCGGCGGCGTGCCGCCGCGCGAAATCAGTGCGGACGGATAGAGCGTGATCGGCGCGTTGCCGACATTGCTGACGTCATCCTTGATGGTGAAGAGATAGCGGTCGTCGATCGATATGGTGCGGCGGAAGGTGAGGCCATCGCCATTGTCATATTTCAGCGTGACCGGATGGGTCGGCGTCAGACTGCCGGTTTCTTCCTGCTGCCAGATCGTTTCCGAATTGGGGACCTTTATGGCCGTGCCGCCAGCCGCCAACCAAAGGAATTCCGCGTAGTACGGATTTTCCGTTCCCGATGGGGACAAGAGCACGATCGGCGGCGAATTCGGGTCGACCGTCTCGTGGTATTGCACCAGTGCCAGGTCGTCGATCCGCGCGCCCTTCAACGAAATGCTGCCCGAAAGGCGCGGGCTCTCGATCTTGACGCGGGGCGTGCCGGCGACCGCGGCTTCGCGGCTGACCGGCGCGGCCGGGCTCGACTGAGCCGTGGAGGGGGCATTGGGCGACGGCGCGGGCGGAGCCTGCGGGGCCGCCGATTGGCCTGCTTCCGGTTTCGTCACCTGGCTTTGCTGCGTTTGCTGGGCGACCTGTGCGGCGCGCTGCTTCTCCATCTGCGGAATGTTGAAGAAATATTGCCAACCGAGCAGCACGAGCCCGGAAAGAATGACGGCGAGGATGGTGTTGCGATTGTCGGTCATCGGTCAGGTCTCGTCATTCTTTGATAGTTGCCGCGCGCGGTTTTGCGATGTGCCGATCGAGGCGATGCAGCGCCTGACGGAGATCCCCGAGCATGTCAGTGAAATCGGTTGTCAGTGCGGCCCGCCGGCCGATTAACACATAGTCACTGTGGGGCAGCAGCGATACGGCGGGCAGCCGTTTCACCAATTCCCGAAGCCTGCGCCGGATCCGGTTGCGCTCGGTCGCGGTTCCGTTCTTCTTGGTGACGGTGAAGCCAAGGCGGATCGGGCCATCGTCATCGCGTCGGCGGCGCTGCACGACAAAGGCGGACGTGGTCGCCCGCGCGCCATTGGCAACGGCGAGGAAGTCCGCCCGCTGCCTTAGCCGATCCATGATCGAATTCTCTTGGGTATGAGCCCGGCTCGGGCGCTCAGGCGCTCAGGCGTTTGCGGCCACGCGCGCGGCGCGCGGCGAGGACCTTGCGGCCGCCGGCCGTGGCGAGGCGGGCACGGAAGCCATGGCGGCGCTTGCGCACCAGTTTGCTGGGTTGATAAGTCCGCTTCACGGGTCGTTCTCCGCTGACAACTTGCCTGCTAGGCTGACAATTTGCCTGATTAATGAGGTATGTGCGCCGATGTGGGCAGGCCCGGAACAAAGAGCCATTTCCGGCTCAAAAAGGGCCGACCGGCTTTGAGCCGGATCATCGCGCACAGTTGGCGCGGCTTATAAGGGAGGACCCCCCTCTCGTCAATGTGGCGGCTCGGTAAACCGGGCTTCTTTGAAACTGCGGATTCGATGCGAATAATTCAATAGTTGCGGTGTATTACGTCAGGAGCAAGCGCTCCAAGGCAACGCCATCAGCGGATATCCGGCCGATGGCCGGACTTGATGATTTCGGCTCGCGAACCGAAATCAGGGCGAGAGCGAGCGACCTTCTTCGTCCCCGGGGGACGCTTTGTTATTAAACCTTGATTTGACGGCTTGGCGGGCAGGGTTCAAATACAAAAAAGCGAGATTTCGAAGGTAGTTATGGCGTCAATGATCGACGACCAGCCAAATAGGGCCTCGCCAAAAGCGAGGCTGCCGCGCAGGCTCGGCCTGTCGGGCAAGTTGCTGCTTTTGACCATTCCGCTGGTGATGATCGCGGAAGTGCTGATCTACGTGCCCTCGATGGCGAACTTCTGGATGAATCGCCTTAACGCCCGCCTGGCATCGGCCAATACGGCGGCGCTGGTTCTGGATGCCGCGCCCTCGGGAATGGTGCCGGAAACGCTGGCGCGGCAAATCCTCGACAGCATCGGTGCGCGCGCGGTCGCGATCAAGCTCGGGCAGCAGCGGCGGCTTTTGGCCAGCACCGGTCTGCCGCAAGCGATCGATCACGACATCGATATGCGGACGCTGACGGCCTGGACCTCGATCGTCACCTCCTTCGAGATGATGTTCGAGACCGGCAACCAGGCGATCCGCATCATTGGACCGCCGCCCGGCGGCGGGCAGTTCATCGAGGTGGTGGTCGATGAAGCGCCATTGCGTCAGGCGATGTACCGCTTTTCCCGCAACCTGCTGCTGGTTTCGCTGGCGATTGCGATCCTGACCGCGGCACTGGTCTATCTCGCACTGCATTTCCTCTTTGTGCGGCCGATGCGGCGCCTGACCGAAAGCCTGGTGAGCTTCCACGAAAATCCGGAAAGCTCGGCGCGGATCATCGTGCCCTCGAATCGCAGCGACGAGATCGGCGTGGCGGAGCGCGAACTATCCGACATGCAGCGTGATCTCGTTTCGATGCTGCATCAAAAGAGCCGGCTTGCCGCGCTCGGCCTTGCGGTGTCGAAGATCAACCACGATTTGCGCAACCTGCTTGCCTCGTCGCAATTGCTGTCAGATCAGCTGGCGAGCGTGCCCGATCCGCGTGTCCAGCGCTTCGCGCCGAAACTGATGCGCTCGCTGGAGCGCGCGATCGCGTTTTGCCAGTCGACTTTATCCTACGGCCGCGCGCAGGAGGCGGCACCGGATCGCCGCATGATCCTGATCGACCCCGTCGTGGTTGAGGTGCGCGAATCCGCAGGGCTTGCCGGCGATACGTCGATCACCTGGATCAGCGCGATCGAACGGGGTCTGATGGTCGACGCCGATCCCGACCAGTTGTTCCGCGTGCTGCTCAACCTGGTGCGCAATGCCGAGCAGGCGCTCGAGGGGCAGCCCACGACGCAGATCCGCATTACCGGCCGGCGCGAAGGTGCGGTCGCCATCGTCGAGGTTTCCGACACCGGGCCCGGAATTCCGCCTGCGACCCGCGAGACCCTGTTCAAGGCGTTCCAGACCTCAGGCCGGCCGGGCGGCAGCGGGTTGGGGCTGGCGATTGCCGCCGAGCTCGTCGGCGCCCATGGCGGGCAAATTCACCTGGTTGAAGGAACCATCGGCGCGACGTTCCGGATTACCATCCCGGACCGGCCGGTCGAGCTTTTGAGCATCCGCAACGAGCGGGCGCGGGCGTAAAGGCATGTTCAAGCCGATTTCGGCTTGCCGGGACCTTGCCAATCGAGACCTTGCCAATTCGGGGCGGAGCGGGTAGCAAGTGCGCTCTTTCGCGAGCCTCGCAAACAGGCTTTGCAGCGGCAAATGGCGGACTTTCTTCCGGTCCATACTTTTGCGAAAACGCGCCCGTAGCTCAGCTGGATAGAGCATCAGACTACGAATTTGAGGGTCGGACGTTCGAATCGTTCCGGGCGCGCCATCAAATTCAAACACTTACCGAAAATCACCGTTTGAGAAGACAAAATTAAAACGGCTTTTCAAACGGTTTTTCCTTTCTCGAGCGAGCAGCACCGGAAAACTAAGCAAGCCCGCGGCCATCTGGTCGCATGGCGGCGATACGCATGTTTATTGTGGTCTGAAACCCACGTTCAGACGACAAGGTTTCTCACGAACGCGGACTTTTTACACGCTGGCAGTGGATTTTGATTATGCCGCAGGCGAAGATCGAGGCCGGGCGGCAACATAGATGCGTATTTTTCGCGCGAGAAAACCGAGGCTCAACCGACGGTTTCGGTCGAACTAAGAACCAAGGAACGGCGCCGGCTACTTGGCCGCCAGAGGTGTTGGCTCTTTCCCAACGACACATCACCACAAACCAAACGGAGTATATCCTATGAAGGAGCCCGGCTTAGACGGTCGTCACCGCGACAAGAACCCACCCAAGGCTGGCGAAATTCAGCAGAAGCGCAGCGATACGCTGAACAAGAATCTGCCAAGGCCCATTCCGCAATTCTCGCCAAACGCCACCCTCGGCACCATGCGGGAGAGAACTGGCAAGGTCAGCGAGGAAGCCGTGAGACGCGCCGCGGCAAAAATGAACAAATAAGGACCGCAAAGCCGGGGTGATCAGCTACCTCGGCGACCGGCCGCGGCGACCGGCTAAAATCGCCAGCATGTTGACTACCGATAGCGTGCCTTCTGCGCAGAGTGCCGCCATCCTGAAATCGGCGGTGCGCTTGTGTTGCAGAGCCAGGGACAAATTGACGGCGGCTCTTGCATGGGCACGAGCTTCCTTACTTTCCGAGCCCTTCAAGTCGCTTTCGAAAATGGCTTCCAGCATGCGTTTCGCGTCACCGCGACTGGGAACAACACTGTCGATGGTGGGGTGGAGAGCGGGATCGTATATCTCCTGCGCAACTGAAATTAGCACCTCGCGGCAAAGTAGGCCGACGGCCTGATATTGCTCCTCGCTGTCCGCCGTATCGAGCCGATGCCGAACCTCCTGTAACTGGCGATCGACCTTCTGCCAGCCGGTCGGTTCCTCGAAAACGGCGACGCGGCCGACTTGCTGAGGAGCAAAGATCGGCTTTCCCGAAACCTCTTTGACGCTGACCAGCGCCCATCCATCTGGCGCCAACTCTTTATTGTAGACTTCAACAAGCTTACGCGCCTCATCTGGGTCAGAGCGGACGATGGGATGCACGGTTTCCGAAAGAAATCTCAAGAACTCCTCGTCGGATTCGTACAAAAGATTAAAGCGGAAGTCGTGAAAAACCCAATCGTTCTCCCAGTCGTTGTTGCGCACACGGTGTTGATAAATGTCGCTACTCGCGGTGCGATACCTATAATCGTGGGACGGGAGACTGTTGAGGTCATAGAGGCGCGCCAAGAACTCATTGTCCTGCAGTCGGCCCGACCAGTGCGTCTGACTCATTGTGAAAAAATCGATGATCGATCTCCGAGTCACTTCCGAAATCTCGATCACGGCGTGACACCCTCCAGGGCGAAGGCGACGTCGCTCACAAGGTTGCCCATCGGGAAGAAGCCGGCTGCGTGTAGAGCACCAAGCGCTTCCTCGAATTGCTGGTATTGGACCGACCCGCTTCCTGTTCGCTTCGCGAGTTCGTCGATTTTGTCTGCAATAGCTTTGATGTGACCTTCGCGGCGCGTTCGCTCCGCCGGTCCGAAACTGCGAGCGCCATCCTGAACGAACAAGTGAGCATGGGATCGAACATACTCAGCTAGAGCGGTGAGGGCGCGCGGACCGCTTGAACGACGGACGCATTCGCGTTTCAGCTCGTGTCGATCCCATAGAAGGTCGCCGTCCTTCGTCATAATGAATGGCTCCTGAAATCCCGGTGAGCCCCAACTCTTGCAAATGTTTTCAATTGCAGCGTTGGCCGTTTGAAATTCATGAAGTTGCTGTCGCGCGATCCGCCCTTTGCTCGTTCCGTCCTGGACGACGAGCGTAACCGGACCATACTCAGGGCTCTTTTTTTCCAAAGCCTTTGCGATGCAGTAGACGGCATCTTCGATCATTTCGCGGTCACGCTCCGCATCTGGAGCACTGTCGGTCCGGCGATAAGTGCCGACTGAAAAGCCGCCGCTCTGAAGTTTGTAAAATGAAAGTTCCATTGTCTCCAATGACGCGCGGCCAGAATCCCAGTCCACTACCCACGGAGCCTTTGCGCCACCGCGTGCTTCCACGCGCTCAATCACGTCGTTGAAATCAATCGTATGCGAACGATGCCGCGTGATCTGATCCTGATCGTCAGTAGCTACCGAAACACTGTCCGGCCGCCACGGCAGATGGCGCTCATGTAGTTTCACCCAAGCTCTAATGGCCTGTTGGGCGGGTCCTGGAATCTCCTCGCCGTCCAACCATCGGCGTACAGTTCGAGGCGAAACACTCAGTAGCTGAGCAGTTTCGCTCGGGGAAAGCCCAAGGCGTTGCAAATATTGACTAAATTGGTCGCGCGTCATTGCTCTCATGCTCGTTATCGGACGATTTGGCATGATATAAGGGACATGGTGTCACTTTTAAAGAGACAAATTAAGCAATTGATATTGCTTTATGATACAAATCCTTGTAGTAATTCTTGACATTGCCGATGATTTGTATCATCTTCCTGCTATGGAAACTGCACCCGTCCGTCAGGAAGATCACGCAACTATGCTCCTCCAAGAGCGTGGAATGATGCGCCTGTCTGAATTTATCAAAGAGGGGATCACTGCAGCCGCTATCTCTCGCATGGAGCAGAAGGGTCTCCTCAATCAACTCAGCCGTGGACTCTACCAGCTACCTGACGCCCCGCTCGATGCCAATCACTCACTGGCCGTCGCCGCGAAGCTCGTACCCAACGGGGTCATCTGTCACGATTCAGCGCTCGCCTTTCACGAACTCACCGATCGTATCCCGCCATTTGTTTGGGTAGCGATTGGTCCGCGTGACTGGCGTCCAACGATTACGCAGCCGCGAATTCAAATTATGCGCTTCGGGCCGAAGGTCTTTGACAAAGGCATCGAGCACCACACAATTGAGAGCGTATCAGTTGCTATTTACTCGCCGGCTAAAACCGTCGTCGATCTTTTCAAGAGCGCTACGCACCAAAAAGCTTTCTACAACTCGTCGACCGGCTTCGCGCACGCCACGCAGGGCATGAAGGAAGCGCTTCGGCTTCGTAAGGCCACCCCTGCTCAGATCGCAAAATTTGCTGTGGAAGCAGGTATTATTTGGGAGAAGGTCGTCCAGCCCCGCCTGGAGGCGCTCACGGTGGATGCGTAAGCCGGTCGCAAACATTGGCGCCTCAGTTCGCGCGCGGCTGCTCAATCTTGCCAAGGAACGCAACCAGCCTTTTGAGCTCCTGCTCGTCCGATACCACGCTTGAGCGCCTTCTTTATCGGCTGAGCAAAAGTCAGCATCGGGATAAGTTCGTCCTAAAAGGCGCCATGCTCATGCGGCATTGGCTCGACGATCCACACCGTCCAACGCGCGATATCGATCTGCTCGGATTTGGTGATAGCGATCCCGAACTTACGTTGAAATTATTTCGTGAGATTTTCATCGTACAAGCCAATGACGCCGTTGTGTTTGATATCGACGGTCTTGCGATCGACACTATCCGCGACGATTCCGGCTATAGCGGTCTACGGCTAAAAACCTACGCAAAGGTCGATGGAGCCCGTGTAAGGGTCGTTATCGATATCGGCTATGGAGACGCGACTGAGCCCGGTTTGAACGACATTGATCTCCCGGTACTGCTCGATCAGCCGGCACCGAACTTGAAAGCTTATCCACCGGAAACGGTCATAGCGGAGAAGTTTCAGGCGATGGTGGCCCTGGGCCTTGCCAACAGTCGGCTCAAAGATTTTTACGACATCTGGACATTGGCGCAAACCTTCGACTTCAAGGACGCCCGGCTCGCACAAGCCATCGCGGCGACGTTTGCCCGTAGAAAGACCGAAATCCCCACGGAACGTCCCGATGGGCTTACGACAGCGTTCGCCAACGACCGCGCAAAACAGCAGCAATGGACCGCCTTCGTCGAGGAAGTTGCCATCAATCCCGGATCGCTTACCGATGTTGTGGAAGCTCTCTCCAACTATGTCATGCCGATTTTTCTCGCGGCGCTGCGGAAGAGCGTCGCAGCATCGGGGGAGAACTGGAACGCTTTCAGATACTCCTCGACGCCAAACCGGGGTTGGGCCCGGCGGATCGCTTCAGCGTAGGAACGCGCTTCCGCGATTCTTCCCGCGAGCACGTGGCAGAATGCGGCGATCGCGAGGATCAGGATATGGGCGTTCGGCTGCGCCGCCGCCTTGACGGACCATGCCGCGGCCTCGTCGAACTGGCCGAGCCGAACATGGGCCATCGCCTTGCTTCCTAGCATGCCAAACATGAGCGGATCAAACGGGCTTAGCAGGCGCGAGTGGTCGGCGGCCTCGATCGCGGCGCGAGGATCGCCCGACTGCGAATGTACGAAAGCGAGCGTGTAGTGGCCGAGTGCGAAGTTCGGGCTAAGGTTCACCGACCGCTGCAACTCACCGATCGCTTCGCCGTGGGTTCCCTTGAGCCAAAGCGCCCTTCCCATCGCCCAGTGCGCCGCAGGATCGTGCTCGTCAACGATCAGGCCGCGCCCTGCGGCCTCTAGGGCGTGGGTCATGTGAGTTTTCCGATCGCCCCAATTCTGGAATGCGCTCTGCCAATGGGTGAACGAAAGGCCGGCATGGGCTCGGGCAAACGTCGGATCCCGACGCACAGCCATTTCGAAAAACCGCTGGGCCGCCTCGTTCTCCGTCTCGGTGAAGTGGTACATGTGCCAGAGGCCGCGGTGATAGGCCTGCCACGCGTCTAGCGAGTCCGGCGGCCTGAGTACGGCGCGGTTACGTTCGATCGTTTCAATCTCGCTTGCGATCGACGCGACGATGCGGTTGCTGATGTCGTTTAGGATCGAGAAAACATCGTTATGGCTGCAATCGAAATCCTCTGCCCAAAGGATTCTCGCTGTGTTCGTTTCGATCAATTCTACGCTCACTCCGATTCGGCCCTGCCACCGCCGTACCGATCCACTGGCGACATAGTCGACGTTGAGCCGCCGGCCGGCTTCTTCGGGGCCTATCTTTCGAAGACCGAGGGCAAAAACCGATCCCTCGGCGATAACGAAGAAGCTCCGCAGCTTGGCAAGGCGGGTAATCGTGTCATGCGTGAGCCCGTCGGCCGTCTCGCCGATACCTTCCCGCCGGTCCGGCACCGCGTGAAACGGCATTACCGCCAGCGAGGGGCGGCGCGCCTGTTTCGAACCGAGTTCGGCTGCTCTGTCAGGCGCCGTTGCCGCCGAACCCCTGATGGTGCTGATCGCAATCGCGGCCGGCCGGACGTCGCTTGTCTCCTGCCACGCCTTCCTAACAAGCTCAAAATCTAGTGACTCGGCCTCGTACAATTTCGCCGCGGCCGACAGATGCCGCCTGCACGCGTCCACGCGCCCGCGGCCGGCAAGGCGGCGCAGCAGCCCGATCTGCGCCCTGTCATCGAACGGCGCGACCTCGACCCACTTCTCGATCGCGGCAAGCGCCTCGTCGGAATCCGCAGGAAGGCTCTCGACCAGCCGTTGAAGAAGCGTGGCCCGAAAGGCAGAATATCGACTTTGCTGCCCGGTCAGCCACAGATTGAATTCGGGGCAGCGTTCGATAACAAGCCCTTCAAGCAGTTCGCCGGTGTAGAGTTCGCAGAGAGCCTCCAATCGCGTGGTGCCGAGCGTATTGATCGCGCCATCCATCGCCGCGGCGACTTCCGCTGCGTCCACGAACCAGCCGTCGAGCCGCAGCGCAACGGTATCTCCTGAGGTGACGACGACATTTCCGAGGAGGCCTCTCAGCTTGCTGAGGCACCAGCGAAGCTCGCCCCTAGGGTCGTTGGCTGCCTCGTCCCACAGCAACTCGCAGAGCCGGCTGCGCCGCACCGGGCATTGCGTCAATGCGAGATAGGCGAGCAGGCCGCACGTCTTGCGAGAGGCCGGCAATTCTAGCGGCGCGCCTGCGCGCTCAATCGCCAATGGTCCCAGCATGCGGAGCCGAACGCCGTCAGGCTCGCGATGGCATCCCGGCGGATTCCATTCCATTGACATTTCCACGGTCGTTCCAACGGCAGCGGACCCTAAAACCTTGTATCATTGAATTTATTCGGCCGCATCCGGCGCCGCGTCGGATGGGCCACCTGTCAAACAGGAGCACGAAAATGTCGGCTGCAACAGCCATCAGAACGACGCGGGGCCGTGGTCGCCTATTCGACAGCATTCTCGATACCGTTGGCGACACCCCAGTGATCCGAATCAACAACCTCGGCGTGGAAGGCAGGACGATTTACACCAAGGCGGAGTTCTTCAACCCGGCGTCTTCGGTCAAGGACCGGCTCGCCCTCAACATCATTGAAGCTGCAGAACGCACCGGCGCGCTAAAACCTGGCCAAACGGTGGTCGAGGCGACCAGCGGCAATACCGGCATCGGCCTGGCCATGGTCTGCGCCCAAAAGGGCTATCCGCTGGTAGTAACGATGGCCGATAGCTTCTCAGTCGAGCGGCGCAAGCTGATGCGCATGCTGGGCGCCAAGGTGGTACTGACGCCGCGGGCCCAGAAAGGCATCGGCATGTACCAGAAGGCAGCTGAATTGGCTCAGAGCCACGGCTGGTTTCTCGCCAGACAATTCGAGACAGAGGCCAATGCTGAGATCCACGAGAGCACGACAGCCCGCGAAATCATCAATGACTTTGCCGGCCAGCGCCTCGACTACTTCGTTACCGGCTACGGCACCGGCGGAACAGTCGCTGGCGTCGCGCGCGTGCTCAGGCGCGAGCGACCGGAGACCCGCATCGTGCTGTGCGAACCTGCCAACGCCCAGTTGGTCGGAAGCGGGGTCGCACAGGAGCGTGCTGTCGGGGGGGCGCCGGCCACCAGCCATCCGGCATGGGAGTCGCATCCGATCCAGGGTTGGACCCCAGACTTCATTCCTGCCGTGCTGCAAGAGGCGATCGATTCGAAATCCTGCGACGAGGTTGTGCCCGTCACCGGCGCCGAAGGCATGGACTGGTGCAAGCAGCTTGCGCAGAAGGAAGGTATCTTCACCGGAATATCTGGCGGATCGACGTTCGCGGTCGCGCGCCGAGTAGCGCAACGCGCACCGGCCGGCTCGACCATCCTGTGCATGTTGCCCGACACCGGAGAACGCTACCTGAGCACGCCGCTGTTCGATTCTATCCAGGCAGACATGAGCGAGGAGGAACTTGCGGTGTCCCGTTCGACCCCAAGTTGCCAGTTTGCGGTTGCTTGAGACTTTGGCGATGCAAAGCCTGCCCGACCGATCGGCCAAGGCCGTCGAGGAAACGCTCGACCCGGAGGACTGGAGCGACGCGCAAACCGTTGCTCGCCAAGCCGTCGACGACGCGATTGCGTATCTCCGCGACGTTCGCGCTCGTCCGGTCTGGCAGAACATGCCGGATGAGGTCAGAAGGAGTTTCCAGACACCCCTGCCGCATTCTCCAACGCAGCTGTCCGATGTCTATCGCGAGGTCGCCGCAACGGTGATGTCGTTTCCAATGGGCAACATTCATCCGCGCTTCTGGGCCTGGTACATGGGGTCCAGCAACTTCACCGGTGCGCTGGCCGACTTTCTGGCCGCGATCCAAGGATCGAATCTTGGTGGCGGCAATCACGCCGCCGCACGGATGGACGAGCAGGTCGTCGACTGGTGCAAGGAGATGATCGGCTTTCCGGCTTCGACCAGCGGCTCGCTCGTCAGCGGCGGATCAATGGCCAACACCGTGGCGCTGATCGTCGCGCGCAACGTCAAGGCGGGCGTCAACATACGCGAACGGGGCGTCGCTGCGATCGAGAGGCCGCTGCGGTTCTATGCCTCGGACCAGCTCCACAGCTGCCATCGCAAGGCGATCGAGGCGATCGGTCTCGGCAACGGTGCGCTTCAACGAATTCCGACCCGCGACGATCTCCGCCTCGACCTGCAGGCACTCGGCGCAGCCATCGCGCGAGACCGTGCCGCCGGTTTTCATCCGGCATGCGTAATTGGCAATGCGGGCACCGTGAACACCGGGGCGATCGACGACCTCCAGGCTATCGCCGACCTAGCAGTGCAGGAGGATCTCTGGTTCCACGTGGACGGATGCATCGGGGCACTGATCGCTATCGCGCCCGACAACCGCCATCGCGTTCGCGGCCTGGAGCGCGCCGATTCCATCGCGCTTGATCCACACAAATGGCTGCACGCGCCGTTCGAAGTCGGATGCGTTCTGGTTCGCGATGCCGCCGCCCATCTGGCTAGCTTCTCGGTGGAGCAAGAATATCTGGGAAGGACACCGCGCGGGCTCGCTTCTGCAGACTGGCTTTATGAATATGGTCTGCAAACCAGCCGCGGATTTCGCGCCCTGAAAGTCTGGATGGCGCTCAAGGAGCACGGCGTCGAAAAATTCGGACGGCTCATCGATCAGAATATCGCCCAAGGTCACTATCTCGATGGATTGATCGCCTCGGAGCCGCAGCTCGAAATTGTGGCCCGGACCACCATCAACATTGTTTGCTTCCGCTATCGCGCGCCGGGACTCGACGACGAGGCCGCCAGGAAGCTCAATACCGAAATCATGATGAGGCTTCAGGAGGAAGGCACAGCCGCTGTCTCGGACACGACCGTTCATGGCAGACACTGCTTGAGGGTCGCTATCAACAACCATCGCACGCGAAGCTCCGATCTTGAGCTGCTGGTGCGAGAGGTTGTTCGCATCGGACGGCAAATTGCGGGTGCGGGATAAAAGCGGACGATAGCAAACGTACAGGCGTGCATGAGCGGAATTGTTGCCTTGCCCGGCATCGCGAGGCAGAGGGATCTACCATCGCGAGGAGCTGACCATGGATATGGGCGAGTGGCTTCGAAGCATCGATCTCGGGCAATACGAAGTCACGTTTCGCGAAAATGAGATTGACGATCAGATCCTTCGGAGTTTGACGGCGGACGATCTCAAGGAACTCGGCGTCGCATTGGTCGGGCATCGTCGCAGGATTTTGACTGCGATCGCAGAGCTGTCGGCGGCCGTTGCAACTGTCCCTGCGGTCGCGCGCACTGACGGCCAGTCACCGGTCGCGGAATCACCTCAGACTGCGGCCGAACGCCGCCAACTGACCGTCCTATTCTGCGATCTCGCCGGATCGACGGCAATGTCTGCTCGCCTCGACCCGGAGGACATGCGCGAGATCATTCGGGCCTATCAGGACGCGTGCATCGGTGTGGTTGTACGCTACGACGGCTTCGTCGCTAAGTTCATGGGCGACGGCGTGCTCGCTTATTTCGGATTCCCTCGCGCCCACGAAGATGACGCCGAACGGGCTGTGCGGGCTGGACTTGATTTGACCAAAGCCGTCGCAAATCTTCGGACGCCCAGTGGAGAAATCCTGCAGACCCGCATCGGTGTCGCGACGGGCATCGTCGTCGTCGGAGATCTGGTCGGCGAGGGGTCTGCGCAGGAGCAAGCCGTTATCGGCGATACGCCCAATCTGGCGGCGCGCCTGCAAACGCGCGCCGAGCCAGGTGGTGTCCTGATCGCGGAGCAGACGCGTCGGTTACTCGGCGACGCATTCGAGTTGAAGCCGCTAGATCTGCAAGACCTCAAGGGGTTAGGTGCCTCGGTCCGCGCCTGGGTAGTCGTGCGCGAGGCTAAAACAGAAACCCGCTTCGAAGCGTCGCGATCAAGCCGAATGACTCCGTTCGTTGGACGCGAGCCCGAGGTCGGGTTGCTGATCGAGCGATGGCGGGACGCATGCGCAGGCGAAGGCAAGGTCGCGTTGCTCTCGGGCGAGCCCGGCATTGGTAAGTCGCGCATTCTGGCCGCTGTGCGCGAACGGATCGCCGACGAGCCACATCTCGTGATCCGCTATCAATGCTCCCCGCACCATGTGAACGATGCTTTCTACCCGATTGTCAGCAACATCTGGCGCAGCTGCGAGTTTGGCAACGACGAACCACCGGCGGCGCGACTTGATAAACTCGAGGCGATTGCCCGCCGCTCGCGGCTCGAGCCGATAGAGATCGTACCATTTGTGGCGTCGCTTTGTTCAGTTCCGCTCGAAGGTCGCTATAAGCAGCCCGGGATGACGCCTGCCGAACAGAAGGAGCGTTTGATTGGCGCGCTGCTAGCGCTCTTTCAAGGTTTGACCAACGAGGCGCCAGTGCTCGCGTTACTGGAAGACGCGCACTGGGCCGATCCGTCATCGCTCGAGTTGTTCAATCGTCTCGTCGACCGGCTGCCAAAACTCCGGGCTTTCCTGATCGTTACATTTCGGCCGGAATTCGTGCCGCCTTGGGCCGGCCAAGCGCACGTCCAGTCATTGGCGCTAAGCCGGTTCGGGCGGCGCCACGCTCTTGCCTTGATTGATCAAGTCGCCGCGGGCAAGGCACTCCCGGCAGAGGTTTTGGAGCAGATCGTCGCCAAGACCGACGGCGTGCCGCTTTTTGTGGAGGAATTGACAAAGACCGTGCTGGAGTCCGATTTGCTGCGTGATGACAACGGGTCCTACGTGCTCGCCTCAGTGTTTACGCCGCTCACGATTCCCTCGACCCTGCAGGACTCCCTCATGGCGCGGCTCGATCGTTTGGCTCCGATCAAGGAGATCGCACAGATCGGCGCGACAATCGGCCGCGAGTTCCCCTTTGACCTTTTGGAGGAGGTATCGCCGATTCGGGGCGTCGCGCTCCAGGATGCGCTCGCCCAGCTCGTGGCCGCTGGACTGGTCTTCGGCCACCGGACGTCGTCAGAGGTGACCTATACGTTTAAGCACGCCCTTGTCCAGGAGACGGCCTACGCGACGCTTCTCAAGGGGCGCAGGCACCAGCTGCACCAACGGATCGCCGAAAGCCTTCGTGATCGATTCCCGGAACGGGCCGATCGTGAACCCGGGATCGTCGCACATCACTTCACGCGGGCGGGGTTGCCGAAGATGGCGATCGAATGGTGGGGCCGTGCCGGCACTCAGGCGATGCACCGCTTCGCCAACGACGAGGCTGCTCTAAGTTATTCCAACGGCCTGAAACTGATAGCTGAGCTGCCGCCGGGCGAAGAGCGAGATCGGCAGCAGCTGGCGTTCCGTCTCGCGCTCGGACCGGCGCTGCTCGCGGCGCGAGGCTATGCATCCGAAGAGGTCGAACGCAATTACCAGGAAGCAGGCCAGCTCGCCGCGGCTTTGTCCGACCGCGAGGCTGTATTTACGAGCGCCCGCGGGCAATGGCACTACCTTTACGATCGTGGCCAACTCGATCGCGCCTTGGCGCTAGCCGAGCGGCTATGCGCGATCGGGACAGAGGACTCGAGCAGTGAGAAGAGCTGCCTCGCGTTTCGTGCCGTCGGTTCGACCCTTATGAGCAGAGGCGAATTTGTCCGTGCGATCGAGGCGTTTGAACGTGTCATCAGTTTTGGCGGCCAAGCGCCGCTTGGCACTTGTTTTGCTCACCACGGCGAGGAGCCGCACATCGTTGCGCTGCAATACAAAGGGCTTTCGCTCGCGGTTCGGGGTTATTCCGATAGCGGCCTTGCATCAGCGCAGGCGGCGCTCTCACTGGCAAAATCCTTAAACTTTCCCTTGATGGTAGCCTTCGCTTCGACGGCCCTCGGCATGGTGTTGATGCTCCGCCGCGAATACCAACCCTGCGCCACTCTGGTCCGGCAGCAAATTGAGTTCTGTTCGGAGCAAGGTTTCGTCTTCTGGTCGGCCGCTCACGAAATCCTTCATGGCGCTTCCCAGGCATGTCTCGACAAAGATCCGCAGGGCATCACCCAATTAGAGCGGGGCATCCAAAGCTGGAAGAAGACCGGTGCCACACTGCATATTCCAACTTGGTCGTCCTATCTCGCCGAGGCCGCGCTATGCGTCGGCGATCTTGATTGCGCGGAAAAGGCTGTCTTGAACGGGATCGAAACTTCCGAGGGACATGGCGATGCCTTCGCGCTGGCCGAATTGAAAAGGCTCGCCGGGCAGGTGCTTCTGAGGCAGGATCGACATGATGAGGCCCGGCGCGCATTCGAATCTGCAGTGGAAATCGCTTACCGACAGGAGGCCGGACTGTATCTGCTGCGAGCCGGTCGCGATCTGGCGTGCCGTGTCGCCGATCACGGCGAAGCCACCGTCGCCAGAGACATTTTGTCGCCGATAATCGAGAGGGTCGCAGAACACACGACCGGCCTGGATTTCGTAGAGGCCTCAGCGCTGCTTTCAAGTTTGTCGGGAGCCGGCACGGCTGCTCTTTCGCGCTTATAGACTGAGAATAGCCTTGACCTTTGTTCCTCGTCCGCGCCCAAGGCTGGCGGCGCATGTCGGTATCGGTAGTTGAGTGTCCGAGTTAGGCGGCTTCGCGACGTCTCGGCTCAACAACCGCGGGACACCCATAGTTATCGGACAGATCTTGTTTAGCTTCCCGGAGAACTCGGCGAGCGGCTCCGCGACCAAGCCAACCCCGAATTGTAAGATTTTCGACGGGCAGACCCACTAAGGCCGCAAAAACGGCGCGCTGATGGCTTGCTGCTGCCCGCGAAGATGATCTTCGAGAAGCTTGTGCCTGGTGATGTAGCCGGCATTAACGCCGGGGATAGCATGGTTCATCAACAGTTTTGCGTCGAACTCCGACACGCCGGCAGCTGTCGCAATAGTTCGAAAGCTCTGACGAAGATCATTGCCCCACTTCGACAGCGTGGCCCGATCCTCCTTTTGCTCGACGAGATGCCCCGATGCGCTGTCCGCTGGGAATATCCAATCTGCAGCCTGTGACGGGTACATCTGCCGACCGAGGCGTATGGTCCGAACAAGGCAAAGGATCATTTCGCGAGAGATGGGAATATCGAAGGCCCGCTTGGCGCCACCCTTGCGCTTAGGAATATGTACCATCCGCCGTCGAAAATTGACGTGGCTGGGTTGAATTTCTTGCAGCGCGGTAGGCCGACAACCGGAAAGCAGCGTAAACAGATGGAACTCTCGACGGATCGGGTTGTCGAGGGCAGACAATTCGGCGAACCATCCTTTCAGGTCGCCGGTCCCCATTCCGGTGTCACGACGCGTCTCACCGTTCCAGTCGATCGCATTGACAGGGTTGTCGGCGGGCAAAGACTTGTTGGCTCTGCGGGCATGATTATAGATCGCGCGCAAAGTTCGCATGCTTCCGTTGGCGATATAAGGGCCATTTTCCTTCGTAATGTCATCGTGCTTGGTCACCAACTTGGCTGGATCCAGGCCAAGCTCCTGCAGCGGCAAATCGAGCCATTCTTTGAAAATGCGCTCAACATGATCACGATAGCTTTCGATGGTTCGCTCGCTGCGATCCTTCCAGACCATGTGGGCGTCCCGGTATCGCTCCCAGGCTTGTCTCAGCGTGATTCCTCCAGACGAAGCCGTCGCATCATTCTCGGTGGTTGCAGGTAGACCGACTCCCAAGCCCCGCTTTTCGGCCTTCGGATGCCGGCCTCGGCTGATTTGAGCCAGGTAATCCTTTGCGGTTGCGCGCGCCGTACGTGTCGAGATTTCATCGGTATCGCCAATCGCTACTCGGACCGACGATACTCGCTTCTTTCCCTGTCGTAAGTCGCCTTGAACCGTGAACGTCCTCTTCCGTTTTCCGACGACAACGAAGAAGCCCTTCAATTCGGTATCTCGAGCCAAGTACCAGCCTTCTTTCGGGGCGGGCAGTCGAGCAATTGCCTTGTCGGTCAGCAGAATCCGGACATCAGCCATCGGTACGATCCAGCGACTAAAACGGTTTTCAAAACGGTTTTGGCGAAGTGGGAAGTTCGGAGGTTGGGGTACGATGGGCTGCGAAGATATGCGAGAAAGGCCTTAAAATAAAGGACTACGTGCACTCTCGTCGTATCGTAGCGTACACTTGAGAAGTGCAGCGAAGAGATATTTTCGAACTACGAATCTGAGGGTCGGACGTTCGAATCGTTCCGGGCGCGCCATCTATTCAAAAATTGTCGATTTCCGGAGCGGGCCTAAAACGTCCCAATGCCGGCCTGCCGTGAGGGCAGTTTTACGCGGCGCCAGTTCCGCGCCGGTCCCGATCGGCCTGCAGATAATACATGCGCTTGGCGTGAAGCATCTTCATGTCGGCGCGTTTGGCCACCTGTTCCAACCGTTCGCCCGGCTGGCTGGTTGCGATCCCAGTCGAGATGCCGAGCGGGATGTCCGGATAGTACTGGTTGTTGAGCTCGATGAGCTCCGAAAGCGTGGTGAGAACCGCTTCCCCGACGACGGCGTCGGTGCCCGGCAACAGGACGGCGAACTCGTCGCCGCCGATACGTGCGACCGAGGCCGGCTTCTCGACCAACGAGTCGAACACTTCGCCCGCCCTGCGCAACAGCGCGTCGCCGGTGGCATGGCCGAGCTCGTCGTTGGCCGCCTTCAGACCGTTGATGTCGGCGATGATGATGGTGACCGGCTGCGGCCCCTTGCGCTCGAGCCGATTGAGCTCGTCGACATAGAACGAGCGATTCAACGTGCGCGTCAGCACGTCATGGGAGCCGAGATATTCGAGATAGGCCTCCGCTTTCTTGCGTGCGGTGATGTCGGTCAGCGCGACCTGCACCAGCGACCAGTCCCGTTCATGGCCGGGCAGCACCGAGAATTGCAGCAGGAGATGCAGCTTGGTTCCGTCGAGCGCGTAGTTCACCACCTCGCGCTGCTGGAACAGCTTGCCGTCCCAGAGATCGATGAGCTGCTCGCGAAAATGCGGTTCCATCTCATCGCGAAACACGGCGGAGAGGTCGCGCAGCAAGGTCTCCTTGTCCGGAGCGCCGAATAGTTCGAGTGTTCGGCTGTTGACATCGAGCACGCGGATTTCGCTCATGCAGCGCGGGACGAACTCCTCATGCACGTCGGTGAAGACCCGGAAATCCTCAACCCCACGCGCGCGCACGTCATCGATCAGACGTTTCAGCCCGCTGAAGTCCTCCACCCAGAGCGAAACCGGCGAGTGGGCAAACAGGCCGAATGCGTAGTTCTCGCTGTCAACGAGGCGGCGGCGGGCCTTTTCCCGGTCGGTTACGTCCTCGATCGCAATCATGACGCGGTCCCAGCTTTGCTCGTGGCCAGGTAGGATGGTGCCGTGAAGCTGGATATCGAGACGTTCGCCGGCCAGCGTATAGTTGACCGTATGGCTGGAGAAGCTGGTCTGCCCGTCCCAGAGCTGGGCGAGTTCCTGGACATGGCTCTTGAAGGTGTCATCGCGCAACACCCGGTTGAGATTGGCCATCAGATGGTCAAGATCGCGCGCCCCGAATAACGAAAGGGTCTTGCGGTTGACCTTCAGAACACGGATGCGCTGCGAGCACTGTCGCACGCGGTCCGGATTGGTGGCGAGAAATGCCCTGACATCGGTCACACCCACCGCACGCCACTGCTCGAACAAGGCCCGAACCGAGCTGTAGTCTTCGATCCAGAGCGAAACCGGCGCGATGTCGAACATCTTGGCGTCGTCGTTTGGATCAATGAACGGAGCTAACATGCAAACCTTGATGGAAGGACGATTTCAATCTTCTACCGCATGAGGCGCGATTTGTTAAGGCGCTGCCATTTGACGCAGGAGCTTCCGTACTGTTCGCATGCGAAGCGCGCTCGTCGCAACATAGAAGATGATTTCGCATATTCTGTCTTGAACTCGGTGCTGAATCCTTCGCCACGCCGCGCGGTCTGGCAGCAGCAGCTTGTACCGAGTTTCCACCTGATGTTTGAGAAGAATTCCGGTGCGGCTATCCAGGCAGTCCCCGCGAACTGGGCGCGCGCAAAAAAGAGGGGCGATCAATCACGCAATCATCTCGACCGAGCTCACAGCGCGAGGCGCGTTCCGCTTTCGGAACCGCATCGCAACTTAGGGGAGCAAACGGCCCCGAACCCATTCCCTTATGATTTAATACTCCGCCGCCGACAAGCGCCGCATCGGGCCGCCGACGCGGATCAGGCCTTGCCGCAGACGCCTTTGGTCTGATGCAGGCTGGCGACGTCGGCGCGGCCCTGGTTTTCCGTCACCTGAACGAGTGTTATCTGGCCAGGCGTCATTATTCCCATCTGCGGCTCGGCCGAGAGGTAGGCGGTGCTGCCGGCGCGCAGATCGACGTTCACCTTTTCGCTGCCATGCCCGAACAGGTTCGTGCTCAACGGCATATTGGCGACGGCGACCTCGTGGGCGCCCGGAGGCAGATCGCACACCACAAACCCGGCCGGTTGACTGCCGGCAATCACCCGTCCGTCCACGACATAGTTCGGCTGGACCGCAAATCCCATGGCCGAAGAACGGTAGATCACCAGGCGTGCGGCGCTTGACCTGACGCTGTCCGTCAGAGCCTACGCCCCCCGTAGGGCCGGATGCGCAGCCAGAGAGCAACGCAGCCGCAACAACGATCCCCAGACAGCCGCGCATTGTCCCCCCGAAAAATTCCTAAGACTTTCCCCTGCCGGCATCATCGTTTGGGTTGTGACCGAAGTCAACTTCAACCGAAATGCAGGAGAAGCGTGTCCGCTTGCGCTGACCCTGCGCAACGTCAGGCTCGGCAGCGCAGTCAGCATGGGCCATTGATCGAGGGCTTCGAGTGCTATGGCCGGGCGGAAACCCGTTCGGCCATTCGTGCCGCACGGGATCGCGCAGGAGGAGGCGATCCGGGGCTTAAGCCGCGGCGGAACTGCGGACCGCCGTCACGATCACCCGGCGTAGCGAAGATACCGCCTCGGTGACATCGGCCGCACAGCCGTGAACCCGTCCGGCTTCGTCTCCCAGCCGGGTCGCCTCGCCCGATACTTCGGTAATGCGGGTCGAAACCTCGCGGGCGCCGTTTGCGGTTTCGGTCACGTTGCGGGAAATCTCGGATGTCGCGGCGTGCTGCTCCTCGACCGCGGCTGCAATCGACCCGGCGATTTCGTCGATCGTGCGCACGGTGTCGCTCACCTCGTCCATGCCGCGCACGGTCTCCTGGGTGATGCTCTGGATTTCGCTGATCTGACGGTTGATCTCTTCCGTTGACCGCGCGGTCTGGGTCGCGAGCGACTTCACCTCGCTCGCCACGACCGCAAAGCCCCGGCCGGCTTCGCCGGCGCGCGCGGCCTCGATCGTGGCGTTCAAGGCGAGGAGATTGGTTTGCGACGCAATCTCGGAAATCAGCGTGGTCACCTGGCCGACCCGCGTGACGGCTTCGGCGAGCGTCGCAATCGTGGTGCGTGCATTCTCGCTGCGGCTGACCGCTGCGCTCGTGGCCTTGGTCGCATTGGCGACCTGGGTGCTGATCTCCCGGATCGAGGTCGACAATTCTTCGGTGGCGCTGGCGACCGTCTGGGCGTTGGCGAGCGCCTGCGCGGATGCGGCAGCGACAGTCTGGGCGCTCGTGCCCACCAGTTCCGCCGACCGGCTCATCACCTCGGCCGCTTCCGTCATCGCCTTCATCCGCTTGTCGATGCCCGTCACGGCCGCATCGGTTTCGGTCTCGACCGTCCCGACCATGTCCGCGCGCGCCTTGCGTTGCGCCGCCTCGGCCTCGCTCTTCTGAACATCGACTTCGCCGCGCAGACGCTCGGCTTCGGCCGACTTTTCCTTGAAAACCTGAAGCGCGCGCGCCACGGTGCCGATCTCGTCCTTCAGACGCAGGTCGCGCTGGAATTCAGGGGAGGGCGCAGCTGACAACGGCTGCTCGGTAAACTGCACGAGCCGGCCAAGCGGCTTGGTGATCTGGCGCGACAGCCACCACGCGCAGGCCATCATGAAGAGGCCGACCACGGCGGCGATGGAGTAGAACTGCCAGGCGACCTCGGAATAGCGCGTATCGATATCGTCAACGAACATGCTGGTCGAGATCACCCAATGCCAGGGCTCGAAGGCGATCGCATAACTCAGCTTGGAGACGGGGACGTTGGAGTTGCCGCGGGCCACCGGACTCAAGGCGATGACGGCGCCGGTTCCGTTGCGGCCGGCCTCGAGTTGCTCCTTGATGATCTGCCGGCCACTCGGATCGACGAAGCCATAGTAGTTATGGCCCTCCCGTTCCGGCTTGCCGCCATGCATGACGCAGTTCCCGTCATAGTCATGGATATAGTAATATTCATTGGTGGGTCCGTACTTGACCCCGCGGAGCTGGTCTTTCACCAGCGTCTTGGCGGCCTCCTCGGTCAACTCGCCGTTCTGGACCCGGGCGTAGGCGCTCTTGACCGTGGACACGGCGACTTCATCGACATGGCGTACCTGCTCGATGCGTTCGGCCAGAATGGTTTGATAGAGCTTGTGGCTGGCGAGGCCGGCGAGAAAAGCGTAGCCGGTACAGATGATCGCAGAAAGCAAAAACAGCTTTGCGCCAATTCCAAATTTCGGCATCGAGAAACTCCGCATCATCCGGAGATTCTACCTGCCACTAATTCATAAACCGGCCGTTAAACTTAACGGCTTTCTTGGGGCGCTCGCGGTTTCTTGAGGCCGGCCAGCTTGCGGGTGGACCGCTCTTTTGCTGGGACGCGTTTTCTTCGCGCGGACCGGCTTCCACTTCGCTCGAAAACGCTTTAACCCGGCAAAGCTGCCGGGAAAAAGGGGAGATATTGCTTTGGGGCGTCTGGAAGGCAAGACGGCGATCGTGGTCGGTGCCGGTTCGATCGGACCGGGCTGGGGCAATGGCAAGGCAACTGCGGTGACCTTTGCGCGGGAAGGCGCCCTGGTCTTTTGCGTCGACCGCAACGGAGCTGCCGCCGAGGAGACCGTGGCCATCATCACCGGCGAGGGCGGCCAGGCGACCGCATTCGCGGCCGATGCGTCGCGTGGCGACGATATCGAAGCGATGGTCGGCAGCTGCCTGAGGGTCTATGGCCGCATCGACGTGCTCGACAACAATGTCGGCATCGCCGAGACCGGGAGCGTGGTCGACGTCGCCGAGGCCGACTGGGACCGCGTCTTCGCCGTCAACCTCAAGAGCGCCTATCTTGCCATGAAGCACGTCATTCCTGTCATGGTGGCGCAAGGTGGCGGCTCTATCATCAACATTTCCTCGATTGCCTCGATCCGGCATCTCGGCATTTCCTATGTCACCTATGCGACGTCAAAGGCGGCGATGAACCAGATGACCCGCACCACGGCGGTCGAGTTCGCCGCGAGGAAAGTTCGGGTCAACGCCATCCTGCCGGGTCTGATGAAAACGCCGATGGTGGCGCATTCGGCCGGCCTCGTCGCAAGCTACGCCAAAGGAGATGTGGACGCGATGTGGCGGGCGCGTGACGCGCAGGTGCCGATGGGGCATATGGGCGATGCGTGGGATGTCGCCAACGCCGCGCTGTATCTCGCGTCCGACGAATCGAAATACGTCACCGGCATCGAACTCGTGGTCGACGGCGGGATCACGCTGAAAGTGACGTGAAGAGCAAGATGCGTTCTTTCCTTATGATGATCCGCTACCTGACGGCTGCCGCCTTGTGCCTGACGGCGACGCCGCCCACGGCGTTTGCGGCACCCGTCGAGCCGACGGGCGAACAGATCGATTCTGCGCCCTGCATGGCCGCCCTCGCAGCCAGCGACGATGACAAGATCATCGCCTCATGCGCAGCCCTGATCGGCAACGACAAGGCGCCAAGGGCCGATCGTGCCAAGGCGGCGGTTGCGCGTGCCGCGGCCTATGAGCGCAAGGGAGACATCGATCGCGCCATCGGCGACGACGACATTGCGCTCAGGCTCGATCCCACGATGGCCGATGTGTTCAATGGCCGCGGCGAACTCTATCGGAGAAAAGGCGACCGGGTGCACGCGATTGCCGATTTCGGGACCGCGGTCAAACTCGATCCCCATCACGCCGCCGCGAGAGCCAATTACAAGTCGCTCTCGCTCGAGATCGAGCGCATCGGAGCGATGATGGCGGTCAACAACAGACCGAGCTTCAATTGCGCGACTGCGAGGCGTCCGGTCGAGAAGGCGATCTGCGCCAATCCCGAACTTGCCAATCTCGACCGCGAGATCAATGCCGTGAATACCAGGGCCGTCCGCGAAGCGGCGCAGCGCGATCAGCGCGCCGGGCGCGCCATGCAGCGCGAGCAGGACGAATTTCTCGCCCGGCGCAATGCCGAATTTGGTCGGGGTGATTTCGACCTGCAAAAGATGATGCGGGAGCGGCTCGATCACCTCATGGGTTTGGTTAGCAGGTAGTCCGCGCTTGAACCTGGGGCCGTGTTTTTGCGACAAATCCCGCAAATCGGCAGCAATGCCGAGTCCCCGCCAAAGAGCCGGTCATGCAATCCTTTGCCTCGCCATTGTTAACTGCGGCCGTCCTGGCCGCTGCCAGCCTGTCGCCTGTCCCGGCGCATGCTGAGGCGCCGGCCGAGCCTTCAGTCATTTGCGTGGCGCATTCGGACGCCGAGCCGGCCAATGTGATCAAGAGCTGCGCCGCGCTGATCGACAATCCGGCAACCGCGGATGCCGATCGTTTCAAAGCCATGGTCGTGCAGGCATTGGCGTGCCACAAGCACGGCGACAGCGACAAGGCGCTGCAAGAACTCGACCATGTCATCGCCAACGATCCCAGATCTGCGCACGCCTACCGCGCCCGCGGCGAGACCCTGCGCCAGCAACGTCATGTCGTGGAAGCGTTTGACGCGCTGAACCAGGCGATCCGGCTCGATCCGGACTATGCGGAAGCCTATGAAACCCGCGCCAACGTGTTCAATAACACCGGCACATACGACCGCGCGATCGAGGACTATAACGAGGCGCTGCGGCTGAAGCCCGATTTTGCGCTCGCCTATGCCGATCGCGGCGCCGCCTGGTACTTCAAGGGCGAATATCAGAAGGCGATTGCCGATGACGACCAGGCGATCAAGCTCGATCCGAACCGGGCGCAAACCTACACCAACCGGGGTGCGGCCTGGCGCAAGCTCGGCAACATCCAGCACGCGCTTGACGACGAGACGGCCGCGATCCGGATCGATCCGACGCAGCCGGAATTCTTCGACAATCGCGGGCTCGATCTCTACCGCAATGGCGACTACACCGGCGCGCTCGCCGATTTCGACGAGGCAATCAAGCTCCGCCCGACGGCCAACTTCCTGACCAACCGCGGCGACGCCTATCTGGCGATGAAGAACTATGACCGCGCGATTACGGATTACGATGCGGCTGTTAGCCTCGATCCGAAGTTCCAGCGCGCCTACAACAACCGCGGCGCGGCCTGGCAGCGCAAGGGTGACCGCGATCGCGCGTTGCAGGATTATGCCGAAGCGGTTCGGCTCAATCCCTCCGATGCCAAGGCCGCCGACAACTACAAGAAGATCGCGGCCGAAGTCGAACATCTGAACGAACTGAAAGAAGCGAGGGGCCTGCCGAGTTTCAACTGCGCCGTCGCCAGGCGCGAGGTGGAAAAGGCGATCTGCGTCGATCCCGAGTTGGCCCGGCTCGACCGCAACATGAGCGATGCCTTCCTGAAGGCGATCGCATCTGCCGAGCGCAATAGTCGTCGCGCGGCGCTGAATTTGACGCGGCAGCAGCGCGAGTTCATCGAGAAGCGCAACGCTTCTTATGGCCGACCGGGCTATAACCTGCGGCAGGCAATGGCCGAGCGGGTTGACCAGCTCAGCGGGATCGCCAGGTAGTTGCCTTTAGCCGAAGGGCGGACCTGTTCCGGCTTGATCTCGCTCAACTTCGGATGACAATGGCCGTTAGATAATAAACAGCCGTTCCAAATCGTCATGGCCGGCCAAAAGCGCGAAGTGTGTCTTCGCGCCAGATGTGCCGGGCATCCATGTCTTCCTCGCAATATGCAAGGACGTGGATGGCCGGGACGGGATAGGCTTGGCAATGACAGGGAGTAGGCTGCCGGGAGGACGCCATGAACATCCACGAAAAAAGCCGCTATCACGAGGTCCATGCGCGTTCGTTGCGTGATCCCGAGGGCTTTTGGGCCGAGGCCGCGCGCGAGATCGACTGGATCAAACCGGCGGAGAAAGTGTTCGATCCGGATCAGGGCCTTTATGGCCGCTGGTTTGCAGGCGCTGTCGTCAACACCTGCTACAACGCTCTCGACCGCCATGTCGCGGGCGGCCGCGCCGATCAGCTGGCGCTGATCCACGATTCACCGCTCACCGGCCGCATCAGCAAATTCACCTATGCCGAGCTGCTCAGCGAAGTGAAGACGCTGGCCAGCGTCATGGTTGATTTCGGCATCGGCAAAGGCGACCGCGTCATCATCTACATGCCGATGGTGCCGGAAGCGGTCGTCGCGATGCTCGCCTGCGCGCGGATCGGAGCAATTCATTCGGTGGTGTTCGGCGGTTTCGCGGCGAAGGAGCTCGCGACCCGCATCGACGATGCCGCCCCAAAGCTGATCTTCTCGGCGAGCTGCGGCATCGAGCCCGGCCGCATCGTGGCCTACAAGCCGCTGCTTGATGAGGCGATCAGGCTGGCGCAGTTCAAGCCGCAGGCCTGCATCCTCCTGCAACGGCCCGAGCAGACCTGCGAGCTGACCACGGGCCGCGACCATGACTGGGCGGCATTGCGCGAGGCCGCGATCAAGGCGAGGAAATCCGCTGATTGCGTACCGGTAGCGGCGACCGATCCGCTCTATATCCTTTACACGTCGGGCACTACCGGCAAGCCAAAGGGCGTGGTGCGCGACAATGGCGGACATCTCGTCGCGCTGAAATGGTCGATGTTCAACCTCTACGGCATCAAGCCGGGCGAGGTCTGGTGGTGTGGCTCGGACATCGGCTGGGTGGTCGGCCACAGCTATATCGTCTATGGCCCGCTGATCCATGGCGCGACCTCGATCATGTATGAGGGCAAGCCGGTCGGCACGCCCGATGCCGGCGCGTTCTGGCGGGTGATTTCGCAGCATGGGGCGGTGGCGCTGTTTACCGCGCCAACCGCGTTCCGCGCGATCCGCAAGGAAGACCCCGACGGCAAATTCATCCGGCAATACGATCTGTCGAAATTCCGCACGCTGTTTCTGGCCGGCGAGCGGGCCGACCCGCCGACGGTCGAATGGGCCGAGCAGCAGTTGAATGTGCCTGTCATCGATCACTGGTGGCAGACCGAAACCGGCTGGTGCATCGCCGGCAATCCGGTGGGCCTGGGTGTTCTGCCGGTCAAACACGGCTCGCCGACCGTGCCGATGCCGGGCTATCGGGTGGCGGTGGTGGATGAGGCGTCGAAGCCGGTTGCCTCCGGCACCATGGGCTCGATCGTGATCAAGCTGCCGATGCCACCGGGTTGCTTGCCCACGCTGTGGCAGCAGGATGCGCGCTGCAAGGAGGCCTATTTCAGCGAGTTTCCCGGCTACTACAAGACGTCCGACGCCGGCTACATGGATGAGGACGGCTATGTCTTTGTGATGGGCCGCACCGATGACATCATCAACGTCGCCGGCCATCGTCTCTCGACCGGCGGCATGGAGGAGATCCTGGCATCGCATCCCGACGTCGCCGAATGCGCGGTGCTCGGCATCAAGGATGCAATCAAGGGCGAAGTGCCCTGCGGTTTCCTGGTGCTGAAGGCCGGCGTTACGCGCAAGCCCATCGAGATTGAAAAAGAAATCGTGGCGCTGGTACGCGAGAAGCTCGGTCCCGTTGCTGCCTTCAAGCTCGCGATCACGGTGGGCCGCCTGCCGAAAACCCGGTCGGGGAAAATCCTGCGCGGCACCATCAAGAAGATCGCCGATCACGAGGAGTGGACCATGCCCGCCACCATCGAGGACCCGAAGGTGCTCGACGAGATCACTGAGGCGTTGAAAGGGAGGGGGTAGGCCAACCGTCACGCCCGGGCTCGACCCAGGCATCCATTTAAAAGAAATGCCTTGTTTTTGATGGATTGCCGGGTCAAGCCCGGCAATGACGCACATTGGGGTATCAACGCATGGGCCGCCGATTCACATCATTCGTTCTCGTGCTGACGGCGCTCGTGCTGATGTCCTGCTCCCATCGCGGCGAGGCGCCGGTGAACTCCGCCCTGAAAGAGGACGACGACACCTACTGCCGCGCCGGCGGCAGGGTCGCGCCGGGCTCACCCGAATATGTCGCCTGCGTCAGAGATCGCGATGCCCAGCGCGCCAACGAGATCGCGCGCGCCGACAAGAAGCAGCGCGATCTCGGCGAGTACATGCTCAATAATCCGGTTCGGCCTTAGGTCTTGAGGACATCGCGCGTGCCGACCACGCGCCGGCCCTCCCGGAAAATGACGTCCGGGAGATTGCGGACAGGCGGAACCTATTCCTGATCCGGCTTCTTGCCGCCGATGGTCTTGAGCTTGGCGAAGACGGCATCGACGTTGAGGTCGTCGCTGCTCCTTTCCGCACTCTCCAGCTCCGGCTCCTTGCGGGTGGTCTCGGACGCCGGCAGCAGCGTCGGGCCGCCATGGGAGATGTCGGTCGGCTTTTCCTTGGCCGCGCGCTGCACCTCGAAATCGAGCTCAATCTGCGAGCACAGGCCGAGCGTCACCGGATCCATCGGCGTCAAGGTCGAGGCATTCCAGTGAGTGCGGTCGCGGACGCTGGCGATCGTGGTCTTGGTGGTGCCGACGAGGCGCATGATCTGCGCGTCCTTCAATTCGGGATGGTTGCGCACCAGCCAAAGGATCGCGCTCGGCCGTTCATGACGGCGCGAGACCGGCGTATAGCGCGGGCCCTTCTTCTTGGCCTGCGGCGGCAGCGTCACCTTGCTCTCGGCGATCTTCAGCCGGTAGTTCGGGTCCTGTTCGCCCCTTTCGATCTCGTCGCGGGTGAGTTGCCCGGTCGAAATCGGGTCCATGCCCTTGATGCCCTGGGCGGCATCGCCGTCGGCGATGGCGCGCACCTCGAGCGGGTGCATTTTGGTGAAATCGGCCACCTGATCGAAGGTCAGGGCGGTATTATCGACCAGCCACACGGCGGTTGCCTTCGGCATCAGCGGTGCATTGCTCATGGCAAATCTCCTTTGCGCTTCGCCCACCTCTGGGAGGCGAAGCCGTGGTCATCAACGATGACGGGAATTGGGTCCCTTATATGCTTTTCGTGGGTGTTTACGCAATGGGTTGCCCTTGACAGCGCCTGAAAGCCGTCCCAAGTCCTTCTCCGTATTGACCCCTTTGAATCGACCGTTCCGCGACCCTTAGGCCATGGTTAAGGCTCGGGCGCCGAGGTCCGAGGCCGCCTTATGCCAGCCAAACCACCTCTTAGAATCGTGCTTTGTTCGCCGCGCGGCTTCTGTGCCGGCGTGGTACGGGCGATCGATACCGTCGAGCGGGCGCTCACGATTTACGGCGCCCCCGTCTATGTCCGGCACGAAATCGTGCACAATCGATATGTGGTGGACAGCCTCAAAACCAAGGGGGCGATTTTCGTCGAGGAACTCTCCGAGATCCCCGACAATACCAATGCGCCGGTGGTGTTCTCGGCCCACGGGGTTCCCAAGTCTGTTCCTGCCGAAGCCCGGACCCGCAATTTCTTCTCGCTGGATGCGACCTGTCCTTTGGTGACCAAGGTGCATCGCGAGGCCGCCATCCATTTCAAGCGCGGCCGCGAGATCCTCCTGATCGGTCATTCCCACCACCCGGAGGTGGTTGGCACGCTCGGCCAATTGCCGCAGGGCGCCGTGACGCTGATCGAGACCGCCGAGGATGCGAAGACCTTTGCGCCGAAGGATCCCAACAATCTCGCTTTCGTGACCCAGACCACGCTGTCGATCGATGACACCGCGGAAATCGTCGCGATGCTGAAGGAACGTTTTCCGAATATTTCCGGCCCGCACAAGGAAGACATCTGCTACGCCACCACCAATCGTCAGCTTGCGGTGAAGAAGGTCGCGCCCGTGGTCGATGCGCTGATCGTGGTTGGCGCGCCGAATTCCTCGAACTCGCAGCGTCTGCGCGAGGTCGCCGAGCGCGAGGGCTGTCCGATCGCGATCCTCGCGCAACGCGCCGGCGACCTCGACTGGTCGCGCTTCGACGGCATCAAGAGCCTCGGCATCACGGCAGGCGCTTCCGCTCCCGAGGTGATCGTCGAGGAGATCATGGGCGCGTTCGCCGAGCGCTATGCGTTGCACGTGGAGACGGTATCGGCCGCGGAAGAGAACGAGTTCTTCCCGCTGCCGCGCTCGCTGCGGCCCGACGCCGCCGAATAAGCTCCAGCCAGGATAAGCCCAAATGGCGGTCTACACCGACGTCGCCGCCGACGAGCTTGCGGACTTCCTGAAACACTATGAGATCGGCGACCTCTTGTCCTACAAGGGCATCGCCGAGGGCGTCGAGAATTCCAACTTCCTGCTGCACACCACCTCAGGCTCCTTCATCCTGACGCTCTATGAAAAGCGCGTCGCCAAGGGCGACCTGCCGTTCTTTCTCGGCCTGATGACGCACCTCGCCTCGCGCGGGGTGAATTGCCCGCAGCCGGTGAAGGACAAAAGCGGCGAGGCGCTGCGCGCGCTCGCCGGCCGCCCGGCTGCGATCATCAGCTTTCTCGAAGGCGTCTGGCCGCGCAAGCCCAATGCCGCCCATTGCGCCGGCACAGGCCAGGTTTTGGCGCAAATGCATCTGGCGGGTGCGGACTTCGCGATGGTGCGGGCGAACGCGCTGTCGGTCTCGGGATGGCGGCCGCTGTTCGACCAGGCGGCAGCGCGCGCCGACGAGGTGCAGGTAGGGTTGCGCGACTGGATCGCCGCCGAACTCGATTATCTCGAAAGCGGCGTCTGGCCGAAGCAGTTGCCGGGTGGCGTCATTCACGCCGACCTGTTTCCGGACAACGTGTTCTTCCTCGACGACAAGGTCTCCGGCATCATCGATTTCACTTTCGCTTGTACCGACATGCTCGCCTATGACGTCGCGATCTGCCTCAACGCCTGGTGTTTCGAGAGTGACTGCCAGTTCAACGTCACCAAGGCGCGCGCGTTGTTGTCAGCCTATGGCCGCGAGCGGCGGCTATCCAAAGCCGAGCAGGATGCGCTGCCGCTGCTGGCGCGGGGATCGGCGCTGCGGTTTCTGCTGACCCGTCTGGTTGATTTCCTCAACGTGCCCAAGGGCGCATTGGTGCGCCCCAAGGATCCGCTCGAATACGTTCGCAAGCTGCGCTTTCATCAAAGTGTAAGCTCGATCCGCGATTACGGGGTTCTCGCTTGAGGTCTTTCACGTGAGTTCGCTTCCCTCCGTCATCATCCATACCGACGGCGCCTGTTCGGGCAATCCCGGGCCGGGCGGCTGGGGCGCGATCTTGCGGTTCGGCGACGTCGAAAAGGAACTGAAGGGGTTTGAGGCCCACACCACCAACAACCGCATGGAGTTGATGGCGGCGATCTCGGCGCTGGAAGCGCTGAAAAAGCCCTGCACGGTCGATCTCTACACCGACAGCCAGTATGTCCGGCAGGGCATCACGGGCTGGATTTTCGGCTGGAAGAAGAACGGCTGGCGCACCGCCGACAAGAAGCCGGTGAAGAACGCGGAGTTGTGGCAGCGCCTCGATGAAGCCTTGAAACCGCACAAGGTGAGCTGGCACTGGGTCAAGGGCCATGCTGGCCACGACGAGAACGAGCGCGCGGACCAATTGGCGCGCGACGGCGTCGCGATGGCGAGGCTGAAGGGGTAGACTCGAAAATATGCCGCGGGGTTGTCACCCTCCCCCACAAGGGGAGAGGGTAAGAAACTCAAAGCTGACCGAGCAGCGTATCGCCGCCGGAGACCTCAACCTTGCCGGGCGCGGCTTCGAGGTTGAACTTTTTCACGACGCCGTCTTCCACCAGCATTGAATAGCGCTTGGAACGGATGCCGAGGCCGTTACCGGAAGCGTCAAGCTCCATGCCGATCGCCTTGGTGAAGTCGGCATTGCCGTCGGCAAGGAAGGTCGCCTCATCGCGCTGGTCGGTGTCGCGCTTCCACGCGCTCATCACAAACGCGTCGTTGACGGAGACGATCGCGATCGTGTCAACGCCCTTGTCCTTCATGGCGTAGGCGTTCAGGAAAATGCTTGGCAAGTGCATCTTGTGGCAGGTGCCGGTATAGGCGCCGGGCACGGCGAACAGCGCCACCTTCTTGCCCTTGAAAATATCATCGGTGCTGCGGACCTGCAGGCCGTCCGCCGTCAACACGCGAAACTTTGTCTCGGGCAGCTTGTCGCCAACTTTGATCGTCATCTTAGTCTCCCTTGGGGATGGTGCGGAGGTTTTTAGACCGGGCTTCTGCGCGGCACAATATCACGCGCTAACCGGAAAACCCGCCGGCATCGAGAAAGGCCTGCTCTGCCGGCGTCGTGATGCGGCCGAGGATGCGGTTTCGATGCGGAAAGCGCCCGAACCGGCGGATAATTCCCGCATGTTGCTCGGCATATCGCAGGTTTTCCGGATCGCCGCCGGCCTGAAAGAGTTCAACGCAACGCATTTGATCGGTCAGGTCTTCCGAATGCATGAACGGCAGATAGAGAAATTGCATAAGTGGGGGCTCGGTACGCTGGTCGAAGCCGCGCTCGATCGCGCGCCTTGCGACCTCGCGCGCCAGTGCATCGCTTGAGAAGGCTCGTGCATCGCCGCGAAACATGTTGCGGGGGAATTGATCGAGCGCGATGACGAGCGCCAGCGCGCCGTCATCGCTTCTCTCCCAGGACGACAACCGGCCCGCCGCGGCTTCCTCCCAGACGGCAAGGAAACGCCCGCGCACGCTGGCATCGAAGCTGGTGTCGGGCGTGTACCAGCGATCGGGGCCAGCTTCGCGCCAGAAGGCGAGGATGTCGCCGATGGTGCTTTCCGGAACGTCCGTCATCGCGTTGGCGCCGCCGGCCGTCCTTCAGGCGGCAGCCGCTTTCTTTTCGTCGCGGAGCTCGCGGCGCAGGATCTTGCCGACATTGGTCTTCGGCAAGGCCGTCCTGAACTCGATCTGCTTCGGCACCTTGTAGGCCGTCAGCTGCGTGGTGCAGAACTTGATGACGTCCTCGGCGGAAAGATTCTGGTCCTTCCGGACGATGAAGGCCTTCACCGCTTCGCCGGACTTGGCATCGTCCACGCCAATCACGGCGCATTCGAGCACGCCGGGATGGCTCGCGATCACTTCCTCGATCTCGTTCGGATAGACGTTGAAGCCGGAGACCAGGATCATGTCCTTCTTGCGGTCGACGATCTTGGTGTAGCCGTCCGCGTCCATCACCCCGATATCGCCGGTGCGGAAATAGCCGTCCGCCGTCATCACCTTGGCGGTTTCCTCGGGCCGGTTCCAGTAGCCGGCCATCACCTGCGGTCCCTTGGCGCAGATTTCGCCGGGCTGACCCAGCGGCACTTCGTTGCCGTCGTCATCGCGGATCGAGAGCCAGGTCGAAGGCACGGGAATGCCGATCGAGCCAGAGAAGCGGTCGGTGTCTGCCGGATTGCAGGTGAGCGTCGGCGAGGTCTCCGACAGTCCGTAGCCCTCCGACAGCGGGCAGCCGGTCACGGCCAGCCATTTTTCGGCAACGGGTTTTTGTGTCGCCATGCCGCCGCCGTTGGAAACCTTCAGCTTCGAGAAATCGATCTTGTCGAAGCCGGGCGTGTGCAACAGCCCGTTATAGAGGGTGTTGACCCCCGGAAAGAAATTCACCTGGTATTTCGCAAGCTCCTTGACGAAGCCTGCCATGTCGCGCGGGTTGGGAATCAAAAGATTGGTGCCGCCGGCCCTCGTTCCCAACAGGAAACAGGCCGTGAGCGCGAAGATGTGATAGAGCGGCAGCGCGCAGACGATCAGCAGCTCCTCCACGAGGGGCGGCCTCTTGAGAGCGGGCTGCAACCAGGCATCGTTTTGCAGCACATTGGCGAGGATGTTGCGGTGGAGCAGCGTCGCTCCCTTGGAGACGCCGGTGGTGCCGCCGGTATATTGCAGGAAGGCGACGTCGTCAGGCATCAGACGAGGCTTCTGGAACGTCATGGTGCGGCCTGCGGCAACCGCATCGTTGAAAGAGATCGCACGCGGGATCGAATAAGACGGCACCATCTTCTTCACCCGGCGCACCACGAGGTTGACGATGACGCCCTTCAACCCAAGCAGGTCGCCCATGCTGCCGACGATCACATGCTTGACGGCCGTTTTGCCCATCACCTGCTGCACGGTGGTGGCAAAGTTCTCCAGCACGATGATGGCTTCCGCGCCGGAGTCCTTGAGCTGATGCTCGAGCTCGCGCGGCGTATAGAGCGGATTGACGTTGACGACGGCGTAGCCGGCGCGCAGCACCGCGGCGGTCGCGATCGGATATTGCAGCACGTTCGGCATCATCAAGGCGACGCGGGCGCCTTTTTCCATGCCCTTGCTTTGGAGATAGGCGGCAAGCGCCAGCGACATCTCCTCGAGGTCGCGGTAGGTGATGGACTTGTCCATGCAGATGAAGGCCTTGCGATCCCTGAACTTCGCAAAGCTTTCTTCCAGCAGCTCGACCAGGGATGAATATTGGGTCACATCGATATCGGCGGGCACGCCAGCCGGATATTGCTTGAGCCAGATGCGCTCCATGTCATTTCCCCTCGTGGTTCATTTCCCTTAAACGCGCCCGTTTCTGTGACGGAACATTTTGGTCTTTGGCAATATTGGGCGTTGCCGGAGCCGATGGCAAGCCGCGGCCGCGGGCCAAAGTCAACGTTCGGAACCGCTTTAAGGGTTAACGAGCGCGGCCTTTTGATCGGTTGGGTGGCTTTAGCCGTTGCTGCTTTTGGCGTCCGGCTTGGGCGCGGGCTTGGCTGGTTTCGCTACTGCCTTCGGCTTGGCCGATGCCGCCGGCTTGTCGACGGTCTTTGCCGTCGCATCCGGCCTGGCATTGGCATGCTTGGCGGGCTTGCTTGCGGATTTGGCTTCCTTGCCGGTCTCTCCGGGCGCGGCCTCGGGCTGTTTTTTAGCGGCGACATGCGATTTCTTTCCGCGATGACGCGCCGCTGCGGCTCGGTCGTCGGCGGCAGCGTCAGCGGCAACCGTCGCGATCAGCGCGGCTCCGGTGCGGGTCGGTCCGGTATAGACGGGGACCGGCTCGGAGGGCGCCGGCACGGCCGCCAGTATTTCCGACGGCTTCAGGGTCTGTATCGGACCAGTCGAGAAGAAGGCAAGCGCCTGTCCGGAGCCGTCGGGGCTGCCATTGCTGGCGCTGATGTCGTCGTCGTCGGACGCAGGCCGATGCCGTTTGCCACTGCACATTTCGTCGTGCAGGTCGGGCGGCGAGGCATCGACCGGCACCAGACTGTCCACCGTGCCGAGTGAAGGGCGCAGCCACGTCATTGTGTCGCTGGCAAAGCCGCGGTCGAGCAATTGGATCGCCTTGACCGAGCGCGCCTGGCCCGAGGATGCGCCGAGCACGACCGCAATCAGCCGCCTGCCGTTTCGTGTCGCGGACGCCACGAGGTTATAGCCGGACGCGCAGATGAAGCCGGTCTTGAACCCGTCAGCGCCGGGATAGCGGCCGATCAGCTTGTTGAAATTCTGGGTCACCCGTCGGCCGTAACGGATCGAGGGGATGTGGACGAAATATTCATATTCCGGCAGGTCGTGAATGATCGCGCGCGCCAGGATCGCCTGATCGCGCGCCGAGGTGACATGACCTTCGGCCGGCAGGCCGTTCGGATTGACGTAATTGGTCTGCGTCATGCCGAGCCGTTTGGCGTTTTGGTTCATCAACGTCGAAAAACCGTCGACGGAACCGCCGACGCCCTCGGCCAGTACCACGGCCATGTCGTTGGCCGACTTCACCATCATCATCTTCAGCGCGTTGTCGACGGTGATTTGCGTGCCCGGCTTGAGACCCATCTTCGAGGGTGATTGCGAGGCCGCAACCGGCGACACCGTGAACAGCGTATCGAGAGTGATGCGCCCTTCCTTGACCGCTTTCAGCGTCACGTAAGCCGTCATCAGCTTGGTGATGGAGGCCGGATACCAGGGATAGGTCGCGTTCTCGGCCTGCAGAACTTTCCCGCTATCGGCGTCCACCAGCAGCAGCGCTTCGGCGCTCGCTGCGTGCATCGTCGCCAGGGTGAACGCCGCAAGAAGGACGATCGAACGCAAAGATGATCTGAAATGCAGCGGGCGATGAGAATACACTATCCGATTCCGGTCCTTTGAGACCCGCCTTCAGAAAGGAGGTCTTCACCATTTGACGTTCGGGTTTCAAGCGTGTCCGGCGGTGGACGCCAACCTATACCGGGTTGCCGGTGGGGAACAGAGGCTCAACACATAATTCGGCGGCGAAGGAGGCCGAATTTCGACGGTACGTCAGTCTTGACGGCGATATGACGCGTTTTCAATGTTTTGAGGAAGCAGCCAGGCTCGCGCGCGCGTTGTCCTGCACCATGAACTGGGCCTTGGCGAGTTCCGCAAAGCGCCCGCCTTTCGCGACAAGTTCATCGAAAGTTCCGCTTTCGATCACGCGCCCGTTGTCAAACACCAGGATCCGCGTGGCGTTGCGAATGGTCGACAGGCGATGGGCGATGACGAAGGTGGTGCGACCCCTCATCACTTCGTCGAGTGCGGCGTTGACCTTGGTTTCAGTGACCGCATCGAGCGCGCTGGTCGCCTCGTCGAGGATCAGGATCGGTGGATCCTTGAGCAGCGCGCGCGCAATCGACAGCCGCTGACGCTCGCCGCCGGACAGCATGCGTCCACGCTCGCCGGCAGTGGTGTCGAAGCCGCGCTCGCTGCGCTCGATGAATTCCAGAGCCTGTGCGCGGGCCGCCGCCTGCCGCATTTCATCGTCTGACGCGTCCGGCTTGCCGACCCGCAAATTGTCGGCAATCGTGCGGTTGAACAACAGCGCTTCCTGGAACACCACGCCGATGTTCCGCCTGAGCGCGTTCAGCTTCAACCCGCGCACGTCCATGCCATCGATCTTGATGAAGCCGGATTGCGGATCGAAGGCGCGATGCAACAGCGCTATCGCGGTGGATTTGCCGGCGCCGGTCGGGCCGACCAGCGCGATGGTCTGGCCAGGCAGCGCCGTGAAGGACAGGTCTTCGACTGCGGGCCGCTTGCCATCATAGGAGAACGACACGTCGCTGAATTCGACGAGGCCCGACAGCCGTCCGGTGTCGATCGCATCGGGGCGGTCGTGCACGGCGGGCACCGCATCGAGCACGTTGAAGAATTCCTGCAGGCGCGGGGCCTCCATGAACACGTTGTTGATGAAGCTCACCACCTGTTCGAGCTTCTGGATCAGGAGCGTGGCGAAGGAGACGAACATCACGATCTGGCCGACCGAGGTGAGGCCGCGTTCGTGCAGGAAGATGCCGATCGTGAAGATCGCGAGAATCGTGATCGTGGTCGATGCCTTGGTGATGACGGTGACCAGCGCCCACCACGACAGTACCGGCATCTGGGCCGCCAGCAATTTGTCGGCGACGAAGCGCACCCCCTGCACCTCGGCATCGACGCGGACAAAACTCTGCACCAGCGCGACATTGCCGAGCGCGTCGGAAGCGCGCGCCGAAAGGTCGCCGTAATAGGTTTCGACGTCGCTCTGCATGCCATAGGTCTTGCGCACCACGAGCGTGGTGAGCACGGTGAACACCACGCAGAGCACGAACAGGAGGATCGCAAGCCGCCAGTTGATGTAAAGCGCGAGCGGCAGCAGCACGATCAGCGACAGGATGGCGGCGAAATGCTCGCGGAAAAATCCAAGCCACAGCCGCCACAGAGCGTCGGTGCCGTTGAGCATCACCTTCATCAGCCGTCCGGAATGGGTACCTGAGTGGAAGGTAAGCGGCAGTTGCAGGATGTGTTCGAAATAGCTGGTCAACACTGCCTGGCGCTGGCGATGCGCCAGCCGATCGGCATGCAGCGCCACCCAGGCTCCGCACAGGATGGTGAAGAGGCCGAAGGCGGCCCAGGCGAGCAGCATCACCCAGGCGGACGGCGATCCGGAGGCGCCTCCGGCCGGTTGGCCGGAGAGCGTATCGACGATCTTGCCGAACAGGACCGGTTCGGCGAACTGGGCGCCGGCGAACAGCAAGTTGGCGCCGGCCAGGACCCACCCCAGCCGAGCTTCCTTACCGAGCAATTCGAGCACGCGCGCATAAAGGCGAAGCAAGGGCATGCAGTACCGGAATGAATAATGAGAGAGATGACGCCAATCCTGTCGGACGTATCTTAATCAGGGATCGCGGGGAAGGACCAGCTTCCCTTGCGCGGGCCGCGCTTGACGACGATGTACGGGAAGCTCAGTTGATCAGGCGGTCGGCGCGCGGCGGCAGGAAACTGTCATCGAAAATGTCATCCGCATGGGGGCGCCTGGCGAATTTGAAACCTTCGCCGACCTGGCCGATCGAGCGTTCGAGTCGGGCCGGATCGACGCCGCCGAGACCGTTGCGGTTCACTTCGTCGGTCATGATGTTGTCGCGGACCACGGTGTGCAGCCGTTCCAGTTCCAGATCGCGCGAGCCCACCTCCATCTGGGTCAGCACCTGGTCGACTGCATGGCCCTCGTCGCGGATGGTCAGGTTGGTGCCGGCAATCAGGGCCCGCACAAGACCCTTCACCGCGTCGGGTTGTTTGTCGGCGAAAGCGGGATTGACGATCACGGCAAAGCCGTAGGCGTCGCAGCCATAATCGGCAAAGCGCAGCACCGCGAGGTCGTCGGCGGGGACGCCGCGATCCCGCAGGTTCACGGCAGACAGGTAGGAGAAGCCGGCAACGGCATCGACCTGGCCGGCCGACAGCATGGGCTCGCGCACGGCGGCGCTGATGCGGCTCTGCCTGACGTGATCCAGATGAATGCCGTTCTGGTGCGCCAGCGCCGGCCAAAGCCCGGCCGAAAGGTCGCTGTCGGCGATGCCGAACGTCTTGCCTTCGAGATCCGAAAGAACATGGATGCCCCGGCTCTTGCGGGCGACGATGGCGTAGGGGGCCTTGTTGAACAGCACAAACACGGCTTTGACCGGCGTCGAGCTCCGGCTGCGAAAGCGGATCAGCGCGTTGAGATCGACGAGGCCGAACTCGCTGGCCCCGGAAGCGACCCGCACTATGGCCTCCGGCGATCCGTCGGCCGTGCTGGTGGTGACTGCCAGCCTCTCTGAAGCAAACAAGCCGTCCGTCATGGCGACGATCACGGGCGCCTGGCCGGCATTGATCGGGCGATCGAAAGCAAGGTTGATCGCAATGGGGTGAGCGGTCCCACCGGCCCAGCCTGCCTGCAGACCGAGGCCGGCCCAGGCGGCGAGACAGCAGGCGATGAGGGTCTGAATTGTGCGCATTGACGTCGCACCAAAATATTGGAGGTCAGTTGCTCGCCGGATGTGTCGGTTTCATGACACCGCTCCGGTTTTGTCATTTTGCGTCAGCTAATCTGAACCGCGGGTGAGCAAGGGTGGTTTCAGATCGGTGTGCGGCCGCCGATCAATTCACATCTGAGTGCGCAAGGAGGCAGTATTCTTACGGCGGTGACGCGGTCGGCCGCGCTGGATATGGCTCAGTCTTGGCAGGGCAGGCTCGCCGCCTATCGCACCGCCTGCCCTTGCCGTATCTGCAAAATCTCGCGACCGGGTTAAGCCGCTGGTCACCGTGGCCGGTGGTTTTCCCGTCATTGTGGGGTCGTTAACACGCTGGGCAGCGGTTTGGTTTATTTTCAGACACATGAGTGATTCGCTCGAACGGCTCTATCAGGCGGTCATCGCGGCCAAGGATCTCGATCCCTCGGTTTCGCGAACGGCCCGGCTGTTTCAGCGTGGCCCCGACAAGATGGCCAAGAAGCTCGCCGAGGAAGCCATCGAGGTCGTCATCGACGCGGTCAACGGCAAGACCGACGCGGTCATCCGCGAAAGCGCCGACCTGCTCTATAATCTTACCGTGCTGTGGGCGGCGGCCGGCGTCCGCCCCGAGGACGTCTGGCGGGAGATGGATCGGCGGGAAGATCTGCTCGGGATCGCCGAGAAGATGCCGAAATCGCCGGTGAAGGTCCCCACCTCCCGCATGTCTCGGCGGCCAATTGTCGCGCTCGAAGGGCGCGCTTTGCGCAAGCGCCATTAAATCCGAACGTTCCGGCATGGACAAACGGCCTGCGTGATGCTTCATCGCGGCATGCTCAGACGTGTCTACGATTGGTGTATCGACGCCGCCGACAAGCCCTACGCACTGTGGATCCTGGGCGTGGTTGCGTTTGCCGAAAGTTCCTTCTTTCCGGTTCCTCCCGATATCATGCTGCTGCCGATGTCGCTGGCGCGGCCGGCGCGGGCGTGGCTGTTTGCGACGCTTTGTACGATTGCCTCGGTGGCCGGCGGCGTGCTCGGTTACGCCATCGGAGCACTACTCTATGACTCTGTCGGGCAGTGGCTGATCAATCTCTATCATCTCGGCGACAAGGTCGAAGCCTTTCGCGCGTCCTATGCCGAATGGGGCAGCCTGATCATCCTGCTGAAGGGGCTGACGCCGATCCCTTACAAGCTCGTCACCATCACCTCCGGTTTTGCCGGCTACAATATCTGGCTGTTCATCCTGTGCTCGATCATCGCGCGGGGCGGCCGCTTCTTCATCGTTGCGATCGTGCTCAACCGCTATGGGAATTTTATCCGCGCCGAGATCGAGAAGCGGCTTGGCCTGTGGCTGACGGCATTCCTGCTGCTGCTCGCCGGCGGTTTCGTCATCGCGGTCAAGCTGGTTTGAGACCGGCCGCCCAGGCTGCGCTGATCTGCGCTTTCGCCGCCAGCGCCGGCTGGGCGCAGACCGCCGTTCCGCCGCAAGCTCCCGCGCAGCTGGCGCCGCAGCCGGCAAGCCCGCCAACCCCAGCACCGCCGCCCGCCGGACCCCAGCCGGCGGCTTCGGAAAATCCGGGCCTGTTCGACGAAATGGGCAAGGTGCTGGAAAAATCCCTGTCGATCCTGCCGACGCTGAAAAGCCCAAGCGAGACGCTCGACGACCTCAATGCGAAGACAAAGGACGTCGTCAAGGATGCCGGTGAAAGCCTGTCGCGTCTGGCAAAACCTTCTTCTGTCGTGACCGGCCGCCTGCCATGTCCTGCTGCCGCCAACGGCGCGCCCGACTGCAAGGTGGCGGCCGACAGGCTTTGCCAGTCCAAGGGTTTCAAGGAAGGCAAGAGCCTGTCGACGGATTCGGTCGAAGCCTGTTCACCGAAGGTGCTGATTCCAGGCCGGCAGCGCAAGCCGGACGACTGCCGGACCAACAATTTCGTCACCCGCGCGTTGTGCCAGTAGCTGTTTGCGGCCAGCCGAGCGGCCTCATGGTTCTCCCGGCGATACGAGGCTTCGTCCAGAGATGCGGCGTAAGAACAGCCGCGCCCGCGCAGAGCGGAGCTTCAAATCAGAAGCGCATTTGCCTTTTTGAGATGATGTCTGGCATCCTTTGGCGCCCGGGCGAAATTTTCCGCCGCCCGGAAAGTTGAGGAATTCGCTGATGTCCATGCCTGCGCTTTTCAAGGGCCGCCTCTCGCTTCCGGCGATCGGGGCGCCACTGTTCATTATCTCGGTGCCTGACCTCGTGATCGCCCAATGCAAGGCCGGCATCGTCGGCGCGTTCCCGGCGCTGAACGCGCGCCCGCCCGAACTGCTCGATGAGTGGTTGACGCGGATCAAGCAGGAACTCGCAGAATATGATGCTGCCCATCCGGAGCGGCCGTCGGCGCCGTTTGCGGTCAACCAGATCGTGCACCGCTCGAACAACCGCCTGGAACATGATCTTGCGCTCTGCGAGAAGCACAAGGTGCCGATCATCATCACCTCGCTTGGCGCCCGCGAGGAGGTCAATGAGGCCGCGCATCGCTGGGGCGGCATCGTCTTCCACGACGTGATTAACCAGAAATTCGCGCACAAGGCGGTCGAGAAGGGCGCCGACGGCCTGATCCTGGTGGCCGCAGGCGCCGGAGGCCACGCCGGCGTGATATCGCCGTTCGCTTTCGTGACCGAGACGCGGCAGTGGTTCGACGGCCCGATCGCGCTGTCGGGCGCCATCGCCAACGGCCGTGCCATTCGCGCCGCGCGCCTGTTGGGAGCGGATTTCGCCTATATCGGCTCGGCCTTCATCGCCACGAAGGAAGCCAATGCGGTCGATCGCTACAAGGAGATGATCACCGCTTCGGGCGCGGAAGACATCGTCTATTCCAATCTCTTCACCGGCGTGCACGGCAATTACCTGAAGCCGTCGATCGTGGCGGCGGGCATGGATCCGGATAATCTGCCGCAGTCGGACGCCTCGAAGATGAGTTTCGGAACCGATGCGTCCGGCGAGCGTGCCAAGGCAAAAGCCTGGAAGGATATCTGGGGCTCGGGCCAGGGCGTCGGCAGCGTCGGCAAAATCGTGCCGGCGGCCGAACTCATTGCGCGCTTCAAAAAGGAATATGACGAAGCGATTGATCCTCCACTGTAACGTCCGGGGTAACTCCGCGATCCCTTTGAGCACGTTGCAGTCGACCGCGGCGGCAGCGGGCGTTTAACCCGCCCTTAACCACGTCCGCCCAAGATTCATGGCTGAAGGCCGTCCGCCGCACGGTTGCGCGGGCAGGCCGAAGCTTGCGAGTTGCGGGGAGTGACATGGATTTCGAGACGTTTTTTGCGAAGACGCCGGCCTCCCTCGAGGAGATCAGACGCCGCGTCGCTTATGCGCTCGAGCGCCACCCGCTCTGCCGCAATGTGCAATTCGACGTCGTCGGCATGCCCCGCAGCGTGAGAGGCGGAAGGAACTGGACCATCAGCTGGCAAGCGGTCGCACCGGATGCGTTGTGGGAGGCGTCCGATATCGTCGGCGATATCCAGGATGCCTACGAACTGGTCGCAGCCGCCTGATCCGCAACCCGTTCTTAGCTTGCGGGTGCGCATCGTCACCTTGACGGCACCGTTAGGCCTTATTTCCCGCCGCTATTGTCGGGAAGGTGCCGCTAAAGTGCGGCAGTCGGCCGTGAAGAACAAGTCCAGGATCAAATCCAGGCCGCGTGAAGATGGAGAATTCCCTGTCAAAAGCGGTGACCATAATTGCGCTGACCTGTTTCCTGGTCGTTGGTGCGGCGGCAGCCGCTATACTGGGCCGTGATAGCGTGCCCGCCGCGGGAGCCGCTGCGTCGATGCCGCCCGCCTTCGCGCAAGTCGTGCCGAACCGGGAAAGCAAGGCGGACAGGCTGACCGTTGTGGCTGTTACCCCCGAGCCGGCTCCGGCAGAGCCCACAGGCGCGATTCCACCCGAGCCGCTGCGGCAGGCTTTTGCGCCGACGCCTTCTGCCGAAATCGAAGGGCTCAAGCTGAACGATCCGGCGCCATCGAAGCCAAAACAGGCGGTCGCCAAGCCGCCGGTCCAGAAATCCTACACGCTGCTGAGCGACGCGCAGATCGCCGGCATCAAGGAGCGCCTCAAACTGTCGCCGTCCCAGGAATATTACTGGCCGGCGGTCGAGAATGCGCTGCGTGCGGTGGCCCGCAGGCTTCACACCACCCGGCAGGCCGATCCCACGACTGCGGCTGCGATCGATCCGGACTCTGCGGAAGTCCAGCAATTGAAATCGGCGGCCATGCCGCTTCTGTTTCAATTGCGTGAGGACCAGAAGCGTGAAGTGCGGCAGCTCGCCCGCCTGATCGGTCTGGAAAAAGTTGCGGAAATGATCTGAGCCCACTGATCGGCAGGCTCGCTTGGAAATCAGGCTCAGGCCGCAATTTCCTCTTCGGCGGATTCCTTGACCGTGCGGTTGCGTCCCAAACGTTTCGCCTGATAGAGCGCCTTGTCGCAGCGCCCGATCATGCCATCGGCCGTTTCCCCCATGCGGAACTGCGCTACGCCGATCGAGACGGTCAGGCTCGAAATTTCCTCGCCCGTCGCCCGCCGGGTCAAGCGCGCGTCGCAAATGCGTCGGCGGATGCGCTCGGCTGCTTCGACACAGGCTTCGAGCGCTGCGCCCGGCAGGATCGCCATCAGCTCCTCGCCGCCATAACGCGCAGCAAGATCGCAGTCACGCACGCTCTCAGCCAGGACCTTGCCGACCAGCCGCAGAACCTGGTCACCCACCTGATGGCCGTAGCTGTCGTTGAAGGACTTGAAGTGGTCGATGTCGATCATCAGGATGCTGAGCGGCGTTCCGGCCTCCATCGCCGTGATCTGGGCGGAGCGCAGGAAAGCCTCGAGCGATCGGCGGTTGGCGAGCCCGGTCAGCGCATCGGTGTTGGAGTGCTGCTCGGCCTGCTTCAGCGAATCCTTGATCTCGTCGAGGTCTTTGGTGGTCTGGAGGAAATTCGCCTCAAGCGCCGAGGAACGCGTCGTTGCATGCGACAGCTCCTTCACCAGCATTTCGATGATCGGCCGCGGATCGGCCGTCGGCTTGCACTGCGAGGAGACCTCGCCCAGCGTTTCCATCTGGGTGCGATTGTCGGAAATGGCGGTTGCAAGGAAATCCTTTGCGCTGTCGATGACGCCGCGCAATTGCTCGGGAAAATCCCCGCTCGTGCTCGAATGCGGATTGACGTAGGTGATGTAGAGATCGCGGTTGGTGGCGGAATTGAACTTGCGCTTGTTGGCGATCAGGATGTCGATGGTTTTCTTCAGCGTGAGCGACCCGCCGCTCACGTAGTAAAACCAGACGGAGAAATTATCGGGGGTAGGCGGCACGCCGTGCTGCACCATTAAACGGTTGGCCCGATCCGCGGTTGACGTCGCGTAATCAAAGTCAATCTCGTTGAAGGTGCTGCCCATTCCTTGAGTCCATCCCACCCAGGATTGCTTCAGTCAAATCGTGGAAAAGCTGTTGGTTAACCGACAATAAGGATTTTGAATTCCCTTGGTATAATCAGGGGCAATCCTGCCCTTAACGATAGGCGCCACATCTAAATGATGCTTTAAACTGGGTAGCCAGCCGGGCGGCTGGCATTCAAAATGCCGCAAACGCCGGATCCGACTGAAGGTTGATGATTGGGTATCGATCGCGGCTTGATGGCACTCGCCGTCGGCTTCTCGCGGATACACAAGGCAGGAAAATCACGGCTTGAAATCCGGATCGATCCTGTTTTGATCGCTCCCCGCGCGAAGATGACGAGGCCTCCATGAGCATGCGACGCGAACACGATTTGTTGGGCGACCGGGACGTTCCGGCCGAGGCCTATTACGGTGTCCACACGCTTCGGGCCGTCGAGAACTTTCCGATCACCGGAACCCCGATTTCGATCTATCCCGACCTGATCAAGGCGCTCGCCTCGATCAAGCTGGCGGCGGCGCGGAGCAACCGCGACCTCGGCTTGCTCGACGCCACCCGCGCCGATGCCATCGTCGCGGCCGCGGAAGAGATCAGGGCGGGGAAGCTGCATCAGGAGTTTGTGGTCGACGTCATTCAGGGCGGCGCTGGCACCTCGAGCAACATGAACGCCAACGAGGTGATTGCCAACCGCGCGCTGGAGTTGCTCGGCCGCGCGAAGGGCGACTACAGGTTTTTGCACCCGAACGAACACGTCAACATGAGCCAGAGCACCAATGACGTCTATCCGACGGCGCTCAAGCTCGCAGGCTATTCCGGCATCATGCGCCTGGTCGATGCCATGGCGGAGTTGCGCGGGACATTCGAGGCGAAGTCCGAGGAGTTCAAGGACATCATCAAGATGGGGCGGACCCAGTTGCAGGACGCCGTCCCGATGACGCTCGGTCAGGAATTCTCGACCTATGCGGTCATGCTGGGCGAAGACGAACTGCGGCTGAAGGAAGCCGTGCTTCTCATCTGCGAGATCAACATGGGCGCGACCGCCATCGGTACCGGCATCAACGCGCATCCCGATTATGCGCGCCTCGTCTGCCAGCATTTGCGCGACGTGACCGCCATTCCCGTCGTCACCGCGTCGAACCTGATCGAGGCGACGCAGGATTGCGGGGCCTTCGTGCAGCTCTCCGGCGTGCTCAAACGCGTCGCGGTCAAGCTGTCGAAGACCTGCAACGATCTCAGGCTTCTGTCGTCAGGTCCGCGCGTCGGCCTCAACGAGATCAACCTGCCGCCGATGCAGGCGGGCTCGAGCATCATGCCGGGCAAGGTCAATCCGGTCATTCCCGAAGTCGTCAACCAGATCGCCTTCGAAGTGATCGGCAACGACGTGACGGTGAGCTTTGCCGCCGAGGCTGGCCAGTTGCAGCTCAACGCCTTCGAGCCGATCATCGCGCACAGCCTGTTCAAGAGCGTCAATCATCTGCGCGCCGGCTGCCTGACGCTCGCCGAACGGTGCGTGAAGGGCATCACCGCCAATCGTGAGCATTTGCGGCGCGGCGTCGAGCGCTCGATCGGCATTGTCACCGCGCTCAATCCCTATATCGGCTACGCCAACGCGACCGAGGTCGCGCAGCAGGCTCTTCTGACCGACCAGAGCGTCTACGATCTGGTGCTCGCCAAGAAGCTTCTGACCCGCGAGCAGCTCGACCAGATCCTGCAGCCGGAGGTGCTGACCCAGCCGCGGTCGTTCGGCACCGCCACGACGACAGCGCAAACGCACCCGCTCAGCGTCCGCCGCGACCAGACCGACTGATTATTTTCTCATCTGATGAAAATTTAGACCGGCGCGCACTGTAAATTCCTGCCGCGACTGAACTTTCCGCATTTGCGGTTGCCCGCGGAGGGCGATAGGCTATCTAGTGTCCGGTTCTAACATTCGTATTGCATCGCGGCTTGTTCGCTTACGAATGTCAAATCCGCCGCACTAGGTGATAAAAAAGCCATGGATAGCCAAAGCCATGGATCGAGCGGACCTGAGGAGGAGACCATGCAGGAGTTGACGCCGGAAACCATCACGCAGGCCGTGCTTGAGCAGATGGCTTCGACGCCCAATCCGCGCCTGAAGGAGATCATGGCCTCCGCCGTGAAGCACCTGCATGCCTTCGCCAAGGACGTCAACCTGACGCCGGCCGAATGGCTCAAGGGCATCGCTTTCATGACCGAGGTCGGGAAGATCTGCACGCCGGCGCGGCAGGAATTCATCCTGCTGTCGGACACGCTCGGCCTCTCGGCGCTGGTCAACGGTCTGCATGACGAGACCGCCCTGGAGGAGGGGACGCACACCAGCCTTTTGGGCCCGTTCTATCGCGAGGCGTCGCCAACGATGCCGACCGGCAGCCAGATCGCCAGGAACGCCAAACCCGAGACCGAGATCGTGCTTTATGGCTATGTGAGCGATGTGAACGGCAAGCCGCTGTCCGGCGCCACCGTTTCGCTCTGGCAGACCAGCGCCAGCGGTCTTTATGACATTCAGGAAGATCCGAGCGCGATCGACTACCGCGGCGTCTTCGCCACCGATGCCAAGGGTCTCTTTGTTCTCCGCACGGTGAAGCCGCTCGGCTACTCGATCCCGATGGACGGCCCGGTCGGCGCCATGGTGAAGGCGCAGAAGCGGCACGGCATGCGGCCGGCGCATATCCATTTCCTGGTCGGCGCGCCCGGCTATCGCGAACTGGTGACGGCGCTTTACCTGCGCGACGACCCGCATCTGGCCGACGACGTGGTGTTCGGCTCCTCCGGCGACCTCGCGGTCGACATCAACCCGAAGGACCCGGATTGCCCGATTCCGGGCCTGCCCAGCATCCGCTTCGACATGCGCGTGTCGCGCGAGACCGCGGCCGACCGGGCCGGCGGCCGCGTCGGCGCCGACCCGTCCGCGATCCTGAAGCAGCCGGCTTGACCAAGATCGGCGCGCCGCCATACGACCCAAGTTGGGTTGTAGCCCGGCGGCCGGCAGCCCTAACGTCCAACCACACCTGATGCAGCCGCGACCGGGCGAAAGATCCGGCGCGGACCCCAACAAAACTTACCCAAGGGAGGAACAATGAAACGCAGAACGTTTCTCGGCGCGGCCATCACCGGCATTGGCGTCTCGCTGATTTCAAGAGCCGGCGCCGATCAGCCGCCAATCAAGATCGGCTTGACGATGGCGCAGACCGGCGGGCTCGCCGGCGGCGGCAAGGCCTCGCTGCTCGGTCACGAAATCTGGCGCGACGACATCAACGCCAAGGGCGGGCTGCTCGGTCGCAAGATCGAACTCGTGGTCTATGACGACAAGTCGAGCGCCGCCGAGACCCCGGCGCTCTACTCGAAGCTGCTCGACATCGACAAGGTCGATCTGTTGTTTGCGCCCTACGCGACGGTGCCGACAGCGCCGATCATGCCACTGGTCAAGCAACGTGGCATGGTGCTGATCGGCAACTTCTCGTTCCAGGTGAACAGCAAGGTCGGCCACGACATGTGGTTCAACAATGCGCCGTGGGGACCGGCGGATGCCTGGGCGTCGGCCTTTCTCGACATCGGCTCGAAAGCCGGCGGCAAGACGGTGGCGCTGCTCACCGCCGATCAGGAGTTCGCGCAAAATCTGGCCAAAACCGCGCGCGAGGTTGCGACCAAGCGCAACATGCCAGTCGTGTTCGACCAGGCTTATCCGCCGAATACGGTGGAATTCTCTTCCATCCTTCGCGCGCTGAAGGCGGCCAAGCCCGACATCGTCTATGTCGCGTCCTATCCGCCGGACTCGGCCGGCATTCTGCGCGCCGTCAACGAAATCGGCATCGGCGACAACGTCAAGCTGTTCGGCGGCGGCATGGTCGGCCTGCAATTCGGCCCCATCATGGAGAACTTGGGCTCGCTGCTCAACGGCGTCGTCAACTTCAATACCTGGCTGCCCGAACCCAGCATGTATTTCGAAGGCACCAAGGCGTTCTTCGAAACCTATTCGAAACGCGCGGTCGAGGCCAAGGTCGATCCTCTCGGCTATTATCTGGCGCCGTTCGGCTACGCGTCCGGGCAGCTCATCGAAGCCGCCGTGAAGGGGACCGGATCGCTCGACCAGAAGGGAATCGCGAAATATCTGCACGAGCACGAAACCCAGACCATCGTCGGTCCGATTGCCTTCTCCGCGGATGGCGAGCGCAAGGAAACGGCGACGCTGCAAGCCCAATTCCAGGGCATCGTCGACAAGAACATGGATCAGTTCAAGAAGCCCGGCAAACAGGTCATCCTGTTTCCCGAGAAGCTGAAGTCCGGCAATCTCATCACGCCCTTTGAGGCCGCGCGGAAGTAGTTTTTGACTCGGAATACTGCCGACTGAATTTATGACCGTCATGCCCGGCCTTGTGCCGGGCATCCACGCCTTGCTGGTACTCGCACAAGGAAGGCATGAATGGCCGGGACATAGGCAAGCGGAAGCGACGCCGTTCTTCGAACGGTTATGTCCGGCCATGACAAGGCTAAGAGGGCCGAGGGGAGCCTGAATTGTTTTCGATGGACCTGCTGCTCGAGTCGGTTATCACCGGCGTGTTGCTCGGCTGCTTCTATGCCGCCGTCAGCATCGGGCTGTCGGTTTCGTTCGGCCTGCTCGACGTGCCGCAGGTGGCTCATCCCGCCTTTCTGGTGATGGCGTCCTACGCAGTCTTCTTCCTCAATGACAGCTACGACATCGACCCATTGGTCGCTGGCCTTCTCGTCACCCCGCTGCTGTTCGTGTTCGGGCTTGCCGCCTACCGGATTTATTACGAGACCTTCGAGCGCCGCGGCAGCGACGCCGCCGTCCGCGGCATTGCGTTCTTCTTCGGCGTCGCCTTCATCATCGAGGTCCTGCTGATCCTGCACTTCGGTGTCGACCAGCGTTCGGTCACGGCCGCCTATATCGGCAAGTCGTGGCGCTTCGGCGACATGCGGATTCCGCTCCGCCTGATGGTGGCGTTTGCGGTCGCGACCGGACTGACGCTGCTGCTTGCGCTCTATCTGTCGCACACGTTCATGGGGCGCGCCATCCGCGCGGTGGCGCAGGATGAGGAGGCGGTGCGGCTGATGGGGGCGAACCCCGTGCGCATCAAGCAATGGGCGTTCGGGATCGCGACCGCGGTGCTGGGCCTTGCCGGCGCGCTCTTGATCATCGTCTCGCCGGTCGATCCGACGCTCGACCGCGCCTATATCGGGCGCACGTTCTGCGTCGTCGTGATGGCCGGGCTCGGCAGCATGACCGGCACGCTGATCGCGGCAATCATCCTCGGCGTCGCCGAGACCATCGTGCTCACCATGTTCGGTGCCTCCTGGGCGCCGGCCATTTCATTCGCGCTGCTGCTCGGCGTTCTCGCCGTCCGGCCGCAAGGCTTGCTCGGCAGGCGATGATGAAACGCAACGCCCTCGCCTTCTGGGGTGCAGCCCTGGCCTTTCTCGCCGCCATGCTGTTGTCGGCTCAGTTCGTCGCCAACGAATACTGGTTCTTTGCCGGCTACGTGATCCTGCAATTCATAGTCCTTTCGGTGGCCTGGAGCATTCTCGGCGGCTACGCCGGCTATGTGAACTTCGGCACCAGCGCCTTTTTCGGCGTCGGCGTTTATACGGCCGTGTTTCTGGTCACCGCGATCGGCGCGCCGCTGCCCCTCCAGATCGCGGTCGCCGCCGTTGTCGGTGCGGTCCTGGGCTTTGCGGTCGGGTTGCTGACGCTGCGCATGCAGGGCATCTTCTTTTCCATCGCCACCATTGCGCTCACCATCATCATCGAGACCACGGTGACCAACTGGCGCGCGCTCGGCGGCGCCGCCGGCATCCAGATCCAGCGGCCCCCCGTGATCGCGCCGTTCCACAGCTATGTGCAGATGCTGGTGTTCGTGCAGGCGGTGCTGGTGGTCGTGGCGGTCGCGACCGCGCGCTACATCCAGAATTCCTGGATCGGCCGCGGCCTCCAGGCTCTGCGCGACGACGAACTCGCCGCCGAATGCACCGGCGTGCCGACGCTGCGGCTGAAGATGACGGCCTGCGTGATCTCGGGCGCGCTGATGTGCGCCGCCGGTGCGCCGGCCGCAATGTACCTGCAATATGCCGATCCGGCTTCGGCCTTCAACCTGAACTACTCGGTCTCCGTGCTGGCGATGGCCCTGATCGGTGGCACCGCGCACTGGATCGGGCCTGTCATCGGCGCGATCCTGCTCGGCGTCACGCAGCAGCTGCTCGCCGTCACTATTTCCTCGGAAGTGAATGTGCTCGTGCTCGGCGTCATGCTGGTGCTGTTCGTGGTCGGCGCGCCCGAAGGCATCATCGGACTGTTCCGCAAGCGCGGCCGCGCTGAGGGCAAGGCATGACCTCCGGCGAAACCACCGGGACACCTCTGCTGCGGATCGGCGCGCTGAGCAAGCGCTTCGGCGGCTTCACCGCGCTCGACAATGTCAGCGTCGATATCAAACCCGGCGAACGTTTCGGCCTGATCGGCCCCAACGGCTCCGGCAAGACGACGTTGATCAACTGCATTTCCGGCGCGTTCCGCACCGAGCCCTCGACCGTCATCTTCAACGGCGAGGATATTACGCGCCTGGCGCCGCATGTGCGGACGCGGCGGGGGATCGCACGCAGCTTCCAGATCCCGCGTCCCTTCCGCAGCATGAACGTCATCGAGAACCTGATGGTCGCGGCCGACTTCACCAGCGCCGCCCATTTGCGCCTCACGGTCGATGATCATCGCGACCAGGCGATGGCGATCCTTCGGCAGATGGGCCTGGCGGCGAAAGCCGAAGCGCGGGTCACCAGCCTGAGCCAGGTCGAGCTGCGCAAGATGGAATTGGCGCGGGCGATGGCGACGCGGCCGAAGCTTCTGATCTCGGACGAGGCGATGGCGGGTTTGTCCGGCTCGGAGGTCGACGAGGTGCTCGATCTCCTGCTGAAGCTCGCGGGTGAATCCATCACCATCATCATGATCGAGCACATCATGCAGGCGGTGATGCGCTTCTCGGAGCGCATCATGTGCCTCGATGCCGGCAGGATCATCGCGATCGGGCAGCCGTCCGAGGTGATGGCCAATGCGCGGGTGCAGGAGGCCTATCTTGGCACTTAGCCTTGCGATCCGCGACCTCGATGCCGGCTATGGCGCGGTGAAGGCGCTGCGCGGCGTCTCGCTCGACGTGGCGACCGGCGAAACCGTGGCTTTGCTTGGCACCAATGGCAACGGCAAGAGCACGCTGATGAAATGCGTCATGGGCCTGGTGCGGCCGTGGCGCGGCAGCGTGTCGCTCAACCTAGACGGCGTCACGCATGATCTCGGCAAGATGTCGCCAGAGGCGATCGTCGATCTCGGCGTGGCGCTGGTGCCGGAGGGCCGCCGGCTGTTTCCGCGGCTCACGGTGTCGGAAAATCTCATGCTCGGCGCGTTCCGCCGCGCCGCCCGCCGCGACATCGCGCGCAACCTTGCGCTGGCCTTCGATGCGTTTCCGGTCTTGAAGGAGCGCGCCAATCAACTCGCCGGCACAATGTCGGGCGGGCAGCAACAGATGCTGGCCATTGCGCGCGCGATGATGTCGTCGCCGCGGCTGCTGCTGATCGACGAGCCGTCGGTGGGCCTGTCGCCGCTGCTCGTCTCCCAGATGATCACCAAGATCGGCGAACTCGGTGAGCGGTTTGACCTGACGGTCCTGATGGCCGAGCAGAATTTCAATCAGGCGGTGCGCATTGCCGACCGCGGCTATATCATCGTGCATGGCGAGATCGTGGTCGCGGCCAATGTCGACGAGTTGCACGGCAACGACATCGTCAAGCGGCTTTATCTCGGTGGCAGCGTGTGACGACGATACGCGCTCTCTTTTCCCTCCCGCTTGCGGGGAGGGTCGACGCGAGTGAAACGAGCGTCGGGGTGGGGGTGCAAGAAGATGCCCCCACCCTGGCCTCCGCTTCGCTTCGGCCTTCCCTCCCCGCGCTGCGCGGGGGAGGGATCAAGAGGGCGACCCCGCGACAACGGAGCACCTCATGATACCAAAACTCTTGCCCACCACGGTGGTCGGCAGCTATCCGCAGCCGGACTGGCTGGTCGATCGTCAGCTGCTGTCCAAGGGCGTGGCGCGGGTGCGGCTCGATCTCTGGCGCGTTGCCGAGCCATGGCGCGAACAGGCGCAGGATGATGCGACGCTGCTTGCGATCCGCGACATGGAGCGCGCCGGCATCGACATCATCACCGACGGCGAGATGCGGCGGGAAAGCTATTCCAACCGCTTTGCGACTGCGCTGGAGGGCATTGCCTCCGGCAAGCCGGCCGAGGTCATCTCGAAGGCCGGACTTGCCACCCCGGTGCCGCGCGTGGTCGGCCCGATCAGGCGGACCCACGCGGTTGAAGTGCGCGACATGGAGTTTCTGCGCAAGAACACCGAGCGGTCGGCGAAAATCACGCTGCCGGGCCCCTTCACGATGAGCCGGCAGGCGGTCAACGAATATTACAAGGACGACGACGAGATGGTGATGGATTTTGCCGCCGCGGTGAATGCCGAGGCGCGTGATCTCGAAAAGGCCGGCGCCGATGTGATCCAGCTCGATGAACCCTGGCTGCGCCAGGACCCGACGGCGGCGAAGCGCATCGCGGTGAAGGCGATCGACCGCGCGCTGGAGGGTCTGAAAATCACCACGGTGGTGCATCTCTGTTTCGGTTATGCCGCGATCGTCAAGGGCGAGAAGCCGGTCGGCTATTCGTTCCTGAGCGAACTCGGCGCGTGCAGGGCCGACCAGATTTCGATCGAGGCGGCGCAGCCGAAGCTCGATCTCGGCGTGCTCAAGGATCTTGCGCCGAAGAAGATCATGCTGGGGGTGGTCGATCTCGCCGATCCCAAGGCGGAAACCGCCGCAGTCGTCGCCGACCGCATCCACGCCGCGCTCAAATATCTTCCGCCGGAGCGTCTGGTGCCGGCGCCCGATTGCGGCATGAAATATCTTCCGCGCGAGCTTGCCTTTGCCAAGCTGAAGGCGCTCGCCGATGGTGCGGCGATGGTGCGCGCGGAAGCGGCTTAGCACACACGAAGTCAACGCTTCGCGCCCCTCGCTGATAGCCGCGCCAGCCCGGCAGCAGTCGCTGCCGGGGACCTGACTTATCGAAATGTCCGGCGTGATCGCCCTCAATTGCCCTGCTTTTCGGCGCGTCAAAAAGTTGACCAGAGATAGATCAGCAGGGTGTTGTTGTCGCGGGCATTCGTTCCGTTGCCGTCGAAGTTCGTGCTGGCGCCGTTGAACTTGTTGTAGGCGATGTATTGCAGAACGACGCGCGAATTGAACCATGGCCATAGCTTCGGAGCGTTGTTCTTGCCGAAGAACTGGTAAGCGATCTCTGCGATGAAGCCGTCGCTGTTCGGGCTCAATGTGCGGTTTCCACCGTACAGGATGGCATCGGAACTGCCCCAGGTGTTGAAATAGCCGCCGGTGAGGACCACCTTGCCGTCGGTGCCATAGCTCAACGAGGCCTGGGTACGGAAGGTATTCAGGGTGTTGTTGAGATTGGCGGCAAGACCATTGGTGACGCTGGCGCCGAGCGACTGGTTCTCGTGCAGATAAGTGGAACGCAATGTCACCCAATAGCCGTCACCCCGATACTGGTACTGCGAGTCCAGCCCGATGTCGGTGAAGCGATTGGTGCCGGCGCCCGGACTGGCGAGTGGCAAGCCGGTTTCGGCAAGTAGGCCGAATGTGCCCAATTCGAGCGTGTGCCTGCCCCATTGCTGTTCGAAAGCAGCCCTGAAATAGGGCGCAACACCGTTGATCGGCAGGGTGTTCTCCGGATTGACTCCGAGCGAATTAAGCGCGCCCGGGTTCAGCGTCTGGTAACCGGCGACCTCGAGATAGAGTTGATCGTTGATGAAGGAATAGGCGCCGATGCCGAGCACCTGCGCGGCAAAGGTTTGGTCGATCAGCGTCTTCGCGGCGGGCGTATTGGCGAGGTTGGATGTCGTGAACGGGATAGCCCCATGCGGGTGTCGTATTCCAGGGATCCTGCGCCGTCGGATTGTTATTCGCCGTGACGCCGTAGACCACCGGCACGCCGCCAAGGTCCAAAGTGTTGGCATAGCGTATGTCGAGATTATCCCATGTGAACAGATGCGCCGCCGGCGGGCCGAACCCTTGCGCGTTATAGGTGCCTTGGACAAAGGCGCCGATATGATCGGTGATGGCGCCCCCCGTAGAAAAGACTCGCCGTTTGCAGCTCGACGTTATCATTTGACTTCAGATAGGGCGCCGAGCCTGCGGTATCCTGACCTGTTGCGGTGTGTGTAAGGGTCGCAATAACCTGCGCTGACAACGGCACGGTTGGATCCGACGGCCACTGGTCCTTGGTCGGAAGTGGCGGGTTGTTGCCCAGCACCCGCTTGTCCTCCGGGACCGAGCGGCCGAGCGTGTAGCCGAGAATTTTGAAACGCCTGCCGAACGGCGTGAGTTGCGGAAACTCGGTGTGGCATGCGCCGCAGCCCAGCCCGGTCTGCCGCGCGAAGCTCGGCAGCGCAAAGGCTTCCTGCGGAATGAACAGCTCGATGATGAAGACAACAATCAACAGGGCTCCATTTGGCAGACATGCCAAACCGAAGCCCCGAGAACGACGCTCTCGTGGCATATGATGCTCCCCCCGCAAACAGAAGTCGGCGAACTTTCCTTGTGGAGGGCTCGCGGTCACTGAGCCCCCATAGGCGAAGGCAGCGGAAAATTTCGCCGTGCTCAGGACTGCAGGGAACATCGATGCGAATGCCGGCAAGCGTTCGTCCAAAGATGGCGAAGCCGTGCGTTTATTCTTGTTCATTTGGTGATTGCCGTGACAGGCGCGTGCAACCAGCAAAATGATGCCGGACATTGCAACGCTGGTCGCGCGAAGTGTGCTCGACCCGTGGGGACTTTGTGTCACGCGTCGGTCTGCGCCGACCCGATGATTGCTGTTCACAGGATTCCTCGACCTCGCCGTCGCAGCGGCATTGGTCGAAGCGCCGCCCGCCGAGATCGCGACATTGCTGTGCGCGCTCCACCGGCTGTCGCGCGCGCAACCAAAAGCGTTCAGCAATGAGTGATTATTCGCCGGGCACCAGCCGACGCTGTCGTCGCCGCTGACGCCAGAGCCGCGCCCGGTCGAGATAGAGATAGACGACCGGTGTCGTATAGAGCGTGAGGATCTGGCTCAGGATCAGCCCGCCAAAGATCGCAATCCCGAGCGGCTGGCGGAATTCGCTGCCTTCGCCCAGCCCGACCATCAGCGGCACCGCGCCGAACAAGGCGGCCATCGTCGTCATCATGATCGGGCGAAAACGCATCACGCAGGCCTCGAAGATGGCGTCCTCGGACGAAAGCCCGCGCAGGCGTTCGGCGTCGAGCGCAAAATCGATCATCATGATCGCGTTCTTCTTCACGATGCCGACCAGCAGAATCACGCCGATCATCGCGATGATGTCGAACTCGGTGTGAGACAGCATCAGCGCCGCAACCGCGCCGACGCCCGCCGAGGGCAACGTGGAGAGGATCGTGAGCGGATGAATATAGCTCTCATAGAGCATGCCGAGCGAGATGTAGATGGTCGCGAGCGCCGCCAAGATCAGGTATGGCTCGCTCGCTAGCGATTGCTGGAAGATCCTGGCAGCGCCCGCAAACCCGCCGCGAATGTCGGCCGGCATGCCGATCTTGCGCATCGTCGCCTCGATCGCGGCTGTGCCGGCACTCAGTGCGACGCCCGGGGGCAGGTTGAAGGAGACGGTACTGGCGACCAGGCCATCCTGATGGCTGACGGTGAGCGGCGTCTCGCCCTGCGTGAAGCGGGCGACGCTAGCAAGCGGAATCATTGCCTCCGCGTTGGTCGAGACGGCTGTACCGGTCGATGATGCTCCCTTGCCGGAGGCGCCGATCGAGTTGGTCGCGAGGTTTCGCACCGCGTTCGAGGCGATCGCACCGACCGAATTCTGTTGCGAATGCGATGTGATCGTTCCGGCTACCGCGTTGGTGGTTTGCGAACCGGTCGCAGGCCCGCCGATGGTGCTGACATAGACATCTTTGAGCGTCTCCGGATTCTGCCAATAGCTCGGAGCGACCTCCATGATCACATGATATTGGTTGCGCGCGACATAGATCGTGGAGACCTGCCGCTGCCCGAAGGCATCATAGAGCGTGTTGTCGATCTCGCTGACCGTGATGCCGAGCTGGGCGGCGGCGTCGCGATCGATGATCACGTTGGATTGCAGCGCCTTGTTCTGCTGATCGCTGGAGACGTCGGCGAGTTGCGGTATCGCCTGAAGCGCGGCGACAAGCTTCGGCGTCCACTCATTCAGCTCGTCGGAGGTCGAGCCCTGCAGTGTATATTGGTAGGCGGCGTTGCCCGAGCGCCCGCCGGCGCCGAGGTCGCCGAGCGATTGCAGGGTCAGGGTGGCGCCTGCCACGGCCGAAAGCTGGCCCCGCAATCGCTCGATCACGTGCTCTGCCGAGATATTTCGTTCGCCGATCGGCTTCAGCGAGGCGAATACGGTGCCGGTATTGACCGAGCCGCCCGGGCCCGGCCCGCCGCCGCCGGTAAAGCCGACGGCAGTGTCGACCGCCGGATCGTTTTTGACGATATCGATGAATTGCGTCAGCTTCTGCTTCATCAGTTGAAACGAGGTGTGCTGATCGGCCTGGATCACTCCCCTCAAAAGGCCCGTGTCCTGCTGCGGTACAAAGCCCTTCGGCACGACGCTGTAGAGATGGAAGTTCAGGACCAGTGTCGCGACCAGGATCAGCATCACGGAGAGCGGGTGCCGTAATGCGGTTCCAAGCGTCCAGCGGTAACCGCGCAACATCGCATCAAAGACGCTCTCGCTGATCCGGTAGATTCGCCCATGCCGCACGCCGTGATCGCCGCGGAGCAACACGGCGCACATCATCGGCGTCGTGGTCAGCGAAACCACGAGCGAGATCGCGATGGCGATCGTGATCGTCATGGCGAATTCGCGAAATAGCCGGCCGACCAGCCCGCCCATCCAGAGGATCGGAACGAAGACCGCGATCAGCGAGATGCTCATCGATAGCACGGTGAAGCCGACCTCGCGCGAGCCGAGCATCGCGGCCTCCAGCCGCGACATCCCTTCATCCATGTGGCGGGTGATGTTTTCCAGAACGACGATGGCATCGTCCACCACGAACCCGGTCGCGACTGTCAGTGCCATCAGCGAGAAGATGTCGAGGGTGTACCCCAGCACGTACATGACGGACAGCGTCGCCACCAGCGACACCATGACGGCCGTGACCGGAATGAGCGTGGCGCGCGCATTGCGCAGGAAGGCGAACACGACGAGGATCACGAGCGCGACCGCAATCAGCAGCGTGATCTCGACGTCCCTGAGGGAAGCGCGGATGGTCTTGGAGCGATCGACGGCAAGGTTGATGTCAATCGCCGGCGAGACCGACGCCTTCAATTGCGGCATCAGCGCCTTCACGCGGTCGACCATCTGGATGATGTTGGCGCCGGGCTGCCGGTACACGATCATCATCACCGCCGGCTTGCCGTTGGAAAGACCGAGCGTGCGGACGTTCTCCACCGAATTGAGGATTTCGCCGACGTCCGACAAACGCACCGGAGCGCCGTTGCGATAGGCGACGATCAGCGACTTGTAGTCCTCGGCCTTGCTGGCCTGGTCGTTGGAATAGATCTGGTAGCGCTGGCTGTCGACGTCGATGCCGCCTTTGGGACTGTGCGCATTCGTCGAGGCGAGCGCAGCGCGGACGTCCTCGAGCCCGATGCCGTATTTATACAGCGCCGGCGGCAGCAGTTCGACGCGCACAGCGGGCAGCGAGCCGCCGCTGACAGCGACTTCGCCGACGCCTTCGATCTGCGACAGCTTCTGCGCCAACACGGTCGAAGCGGCGTCGTAGAGGCCGGCGGGCACCAGCGTGTCGGACGTCAGCGTGTAAATCAGGATCGGCGCCGACGCCGGATTGACCTTCCGGTAGGTCGGATTGCTGCGCAGGCTGCTCGGCAGATCGGCGCGCGACGCATTGATAGCGGCCTGCACGTCGCGCGCGGCGCCGTTAATGTCGCGGCCGATCTCGAATTGCAGAACGACGCTCGCGGAGCCGAGGTTGCTCGTCGAGGTCATTTCGGTGACGCTGGCGATCTGGCCGAGGTGACGTTCGAGCGGGCTGGCGACCGTAATCGCCACGTCCGCCGGGCTCGCGCCGGGCAAGGTTGCCTGCACAAAAATAGTCGGGATGTCGACGTCCGGCAGTGGCGAGACCGGCAGCTTGAAAAACGCGATGGCGCCGGCGACCACCAGTCCGAGCGAGAGCAACGTGGTGGCGACGGGACGTCGAACAAAAGGCGTAGACAGATTCATCAGTCGCTATCGAAGTCGTTTCGGATCAGCTTCTATCTGGCGACGCTTCGAGGCAAAAGCAAAAGCCACACAATGTCACATGCTACCGCCACATACCTGCCCCAAATCAAGACGTCGAAAACGGTGGCTTTCGACCAACCCGGTTCTTGCACATCCGGGGGATGTCTTGATACGAAGCCGCGATGTCGCGAGGTCAAATCCCGATGAAATTTTGTAAACGCAGGTTGCACGGCAAAGCTGGGTTACAAGCCGCGTTCTTGTTCGGCGCGTTCCTTGGCTTGCCGTTTGCGGCGCCGGCCGCGGCGGACGATGCCGCTTCCCGCAAGCCGGGCCTGTGGGAGGTCAAGACCTCGATCGATGACCGTGGGCGTTCGGCCACCGTGCAACAATGCATCGATGCAGCGACCGACCAGATGCTGCAATCAAGCGCCGGCCCGTTTTCGGCGTCGCTCTGTTCGGCGCGCGAGGTGAAGAAGTCCGAAGGCGGGATGACGATCGACACGCAATGCCGATTCAACGGCAAGCCGGCGAGCGCGCATGCGGCCGTGTCAGGCAGTTTCGATTCCGCCTACACCATGACGGTGACAGCGGAAGGCGTCGACCTGCCGGCGACCAAGATGACCATGGACGCCAAATGGCTCGGCGCCTGTGCGGCGGGCCAGGAACCGGGCGACGTCATCATGGCCAATGGCGTCAAGGTCAACATCCCCGAATTGCAGAAGCGCGCGCTCGCGCCGGGTTCAGCGACGCCGACCACCAAGTAGGCGAAGGCGCGCGCATTAAGTCGCCTGGTCGCTATACGCCGTGTGCGTTACCCGTTTCGGTAAGTGTAGCTGTATCCATTCAGCGCCGGTGCACCGCCAAGGTGTGCATAGAGGACCCTGGCGCCGTCGGGAAAGAAGCCTTTCCTGACGAGATCAATCATTCCCTGCATCGATTTACCCTCGTAGACGGGGTCCGTGATCATCGCCTCGGTCCGCGCTGCGAGGCGGATCGCGTCGCTGGTTTCCTTGCTGGGCACGCCGTAGGCCGGATAGGCGTAGTCGTTCAGAATGACGATTTCGTCGTCGCGCACTTTGCGCCCAAGCTCGACCAGTTCGGCGGTCTGGTCGACGATTCCGCGGACCTGCGCGCGTGTCTGGTCGGGCGTGCCAGATGCGTCGATGCCGATCACGCGGTAGGCGCGATCATCGGCTGCGAAGCCGACGATCATGCCGCCTTGCGTCGAGCCGGTGACGACGCAGACGATGATGTAGTCGAAGGTGATGCCCATCTGTTTTTCCTGGGCACGAACCTCCTCGGCGAAGCCGACATAGCCGAGGCCGCCATATTTGTGCACCGACGCACCGGCCGGGATGCCGTAAGGCTTGCCGCCTGCATCTTTCACCGACTTGATCGCATCCTCCCAGCTCTTGCGGATGCCGATATCGAATCCGTCGGCGACAATGCGACTCTCGGCGCCCATCAATCGGGTCAACAGGATATTGCCGACGCGGTCATACACCGCGTCCTCGTGCGGCACCCATGTCTCCTGGACGACGACGCATTTCATGCCGATCTTGGCCGCGGTCGCCGCAACCATGCGCGTGTGGTTCGACTGGATGCCGCCGATCGACACCAGCGTGTCGGCGTTTGAAGCAATCGCATCGGGTACGATGTATTCAAGCTTGCGCAGCTTGTTGCCCCCCATCGCGAGGCCGGAATTGCAGTCGTCGCGCTTGGCGTAGATCTGCACCTTGCCGCCGAGCGCTTCCGTCATCCGCGGTAGATATTCGATCGGTGTCGGGCCAAAGGTCAGCGGATAACGTTCGAACTTGTCCAGCCTCAGCATGTCGATCTCCGGGTCATGTCGCACGGAGAACCTATCCAAAACCCCGAGAAAGGTGCTTTCTAATTTTATTCTGAGTCGGGCCGCGATGGGTTATCGTGCATCCTTAGGTGATCTGATTGTTCGAAAGTAGCGGCAAGAAATGAAAGAATCTTCCACCCGGTCCTCGGAGCTTGATCGCATCGACCTGCGCATTCTCAGGCGTTTGCAACGCGATGGACGCGCCACGAATGCCGATCTGGCGAAGGCCGCCAATATAAGCCCCGCCACCTGCCATCGGCGGACCCAGAGGCTGTTCGACGAGGGCTTCATCCGCTTCGTCCGTGCCGATATTTCGCCTGCCAAAGTCGATCGCGGAACGCTCGTCATTGTCGGCGTGGTGCTCGACCGCTCGACGCAGGAGAGCTTTTCGGCTTTCGAGGCGGCGATCCAGAAATTGCCGTTTGTGCTCGATTGCCATCTGGTAGCCGGCGATTTCGATTTCTTTCTCAAGATCCGCGTCAACGACCTCGCCGATTTCAGGCAGTTGCACGGCGAACAGTTGCTTGCGCTGCCGGGCGTCCGGCAGACGCGCACCTTCTTTGTCATGAAAGAAGTCGTCGACAATGCTCCGCTCGACTTTTAGCGCGGCCTGAAGCCGGACACGAAACGAAAGTATAGTCCCGCAGCAGCACGCGCCGGTTGGCCCATAGCCGCCCGCCACGACGAGTTCCGCGCGACTTCCCCCCCCCCCGCATTCTAGCCCGGCGAAAGCTGAAGCAGTTGAACAACTTGTGCTTCCAGGCGTTGTGCAGGCGAACTGGGGCGATGGCGTGTGACGCTACGAACATGTTTTCGTGGGAAGAAATCAGTAGCTTTGGTTCGCTGCGCGAGCGGGACAGGTTCCTGACCTGGATGCGCGATCAGATTGCAGATGGTCTGGCGGAGGAGGTTCATGCTCCCGTGGGCGCCCCATCCGGCACGGCCGATCGATGGTTCCGGCATGTTGCGACCGGAACGCTGTGGCGCCTTGTGCCGGCTGAAAATCCGCATGGGCCGGGGTTCTGGGCTGTGCGGGACAAGGCAGCATAAGCTGGACGGGCCGATGTTCCCTTCGGTTCCAGCCGTGCTGCCCCGTGCTCCGATCCAAACGTAACGGGAGAGTGCGGGCAAGGCGCTCACATCTAGCGCGTGCCGTCGGCGAGCCAGGCGGCGAGCACCGCGCGCTCGTCCGCGGTGATTTCGGTGATGTTGCCGGGCGGCATGGCGCTCGACCAGGCCGCGTTGCGCCCGATCAGGCGGCGGTTGCGCATGATCGCCTCCGCGTCGTCGAGGCGCACGCCCTTTGGCGCTGCAACAATGCCGTCGAATACCGGCTCGGCGGCGTGGCACATGCTGCAGCGGGACAGCACGATATCCTGGACGGCGGCGAAATCATGCTTGGGCGTCACGGCGCTTGCCTTGGCGTCGCGCGGGCCGGCGGTGGTGAGAAAACCGATCGCGATCATGCCGATCGCGGCCACGCCCCACACCCACCACGGCGATTTGCGCCCGGCGTGGCGCTCGTTGAAGAAGTGACGGATCACGGGGCCGAGCGCGAGCACGATCGCCGCAATGATCCAGTTGAAGCGCGTGCCAAAGATCAGCGGATAATGATTGCTGATCATGAGAAAGACCACGGGCAGCGTCAGGTAGTTGTTGTGGACCGAGCGTTCCTTGCCCTGCTTGCCGTATTTCGGGTCCGGCTTTTCGCCGGCAAGCAGCGCGGCAATGACCTTCTTCTGGTTCGGGATGATCAGCGCAAACACGTTGGCGACCATGATTGTGCCGATGATCGCGCCGATCTGGTTGAATGCGCCACGGCCGCTCAGCACATGGGTGAAGGCCCAGGTCAGCGCGACAAGGAAGATATAGCCGCCGATGGCGAAGGGCAGTTCATGACTGGAAAGTCCGCTGCGGCATGCGGCCTCATAGAGCAGCCAGGCCAGCGCAAGGCTGCAAAAGCTAAACAAGGCTGCTTGCATCGGCGTCAGGTCGAGCACGGATTTGTCGACCAGAAACAATTCGGCATCGAGATAATAGACGATGACCATCAGCACGAAGCCCGACAGCCAGGTCGTGTACGCTTCCCATTTGAACCAGGTCAATTCGCTCGGCATCTTCGCCGGCGCGACCAGGAACTTTACGATGTGGTAGAAGCCGCCGCCATGCACCTGCCACGCCTCGCCATGGGCGCCTTCGGGCAGACCCTCGCGGGGTTTAAGTTCGAGGTCGAGGTGGATGAAATAGAACGAACTGCCGATCCAGCCGATGGCCGCAATCACATGCAGCCAGCGAAAAATAAGACTGGCCCATTCCGACAGTATCGATGCCCACATCGCCCGCTCCATCCTCCATCCCGATTCTGTGTCGCATTGATCGGGCTTGTTTTCCAGCGCTTACCATTGGCAGTTTTCGCGGGTCATTTGCCCAAAAATGCAGCATGTGGACTTCGACCATCCAATCCGGTTGAATGCGGAGAACAGCCGATTTGAGGTTCATGAAAATGAATAAGCTTCTCCTGTGCGCGATGCTGGTGGCGGCAGCGACGCCGGCCTGGTCGCAGACCAAGCCGAAAGCGGCCACGCGCGCGGACCCCTGCGCGCCGATCGGCCAGACCGCCAACCGCGAGCTGGTCTATCCGATGAGCTGCAACAACCTTCCGGCGCCGCCACCGCTGCCGCCGCAGGCCGAAGTTCAGCAGGCGCCGGCAGCAGCCCCCGAACCGGAGACGCAGCGCAGCGGTTTGTTCGGCATGTCCTTTGACCGGCTCGGCGGTTCGGGCGGTCAGGGCAGAAGCCAATGATCAGCCGGATGTAGACGAGGAAGCCTGTTGCAGAAGCCGCTGGACGAACTGAACGGCTGCACGCAGAGCGACTTCGTCGCAGCGCTTGCGAACATCTTTGAGTATTCGCCCTGGGTTGCGGAGCAGGCTTTTGCCGCGCGGCCTCTTGTCGGCGTCAACGCGCTGTTTGCAGCGATGAAGTCGGCGGTCGAGCGCGCCTCGCACGATTTGCGGCTGGCGCTGATCAAATCGCATCCCGATCTGGCCGACAAGACGCGGCGCGCTGCCGGGTTGACCGCAGAATCCACAGCCGAACAGAACAGCGTCGGCCTCGACCGATTGTCGGATGTGGAATACGAGGCGTTCGAGCGCGTCAACAACGCCTACCGAGGCAAATTCGGCTTTCCCTATATCGTCTGCGTCCGCCGCCACACCAGGGATTCGATCCTCGCCGATTTCGAGCGGCGGCTGCCGAACGAAGTCGTCACCGAGACTGCAACCTCGATCGCGGAGATTTGTCGGATCGCGGCGCTGCGGCTCGATCAGCTCATTGTGTCCGCCGACAGCCTTCCGGTCCACGGCCGGCTTTCGACCCATGTGCTGGATAACCACAGCGGCAAGCCCGCGGCGGGTATCGAGGTCGAACTGGTCGAACGCTCGTTGCTTGGCGCAAGCCGCGTGCTGACGAAAACCGTGACCAATTCGGATGGCCGCACCGATCAACCCTTGATCGGCGGGCGGCCGGTGCCGATCGGCCGCTATGAACTCAACTTCAGCGTCGGAAAATACTTTCGCGAGCGCAACGTCCCGCTCTCCGATCCGCCATTCCTCGATGACATCTGCTTGCGGTTTGCGGTCAGCGAACCGGAGGGGCATCTGCATGTGCCCCTCCTGGTCACGCCCTGGAGCTACGCGACCTATCGCGGCAGCTAGCCGCGCAACCAGTCAGACATGCTGCGCCGATGACGCGACTGCCGCCGCATCGGTCTTGGCGCTTGCGCCAGAGCCGAGGCCGTTGAAGAACGCGTTCAGGATCACCGCGACGACCGCGCACAACAGAATGCCGGATTCCAGCAGCGGCTGGAGGTCACGCGGCAGGTTGTGGAAGAAGCCGGGGGCGGCGAGCGGAATCAAGCCGAAGCCGACGGAGATTGCGACCACGAACAGATTGAAGCGGTTGGTCCTGAAGTCGACGGCGGTGAGAATCCGCGCGCCGGTCGCAGCCACCATGCCGAACATCACAAGCCCCGCGCCGCCGAGCACGACCTGCGGCACCGCTTCGACCAGCGCCGCGAGTTTCGGCACGAGGCCAAGCAGCAGCATGATGCCGCCGCCCGTGATCGTCACCCAGCGCGAGCGCACGCCGGTGACGCTGACGAGGCCGACGTTCTGCGAGAACGACGTGTAGGGGAAGGTGTTGAAGATGCCGCCGATCAGCGTGCCGACGCCGTCGGCGCGCAGGCCGCGCGACAGCGCTTCGCGGTCGATGGCTTTCCCGGTCATCTCGCCGAGCGCGAGGAACATGCCAAGCGATTCAATCATCACCACGATCATCACGATGCACATGGTGACAACTGGCACGAGATGGAATTGCGGCAGGCCGAAGCGGAAGGGGATGACGACGTCGCCCCATGGCGCGGCGACCACCTTCTCGAAATGCATCACGCCAAGAATGCTGGCGAGAACAGCACCCGCGATGATGCCGAGCAGCACCGAGACGTTGGCGATGAAGCCCGAACCCCATTTGATCAGGCCGAGGATGAACAGCAGTACGAAGAGAGAAATGCCGAGCCCCTGCAACCCGCCGTAGGCGGGATTGGGAAACGCGCCGCGGACGCCATCCACCTCCTTGATCACGGTCGGTAGGCCGCCGCCGGCCCAGTTGATGCCGACCCGCATCAGCGAAATGCCGATGATCATGATGATGGTGCCGGTGACGACAGGCGGAAACAGCGGCAATAGGCGGCTGATGAAAGGGGCGGCAATGATGCCGAAAAGTCCGGCAGCGATGACGGAGCCGTAGATGCCGAGCAGTCCGATCTCGGGAGAGGTCGCCATTGACAGCATCGGCCCGACGGAGGCGAAGGTCACGCCCATCATCACCGGCAGCTGAATACCGACGAACGGAAATCCGATGCACTGCACCAGCGTTGCGAGACCACAGGCAAACAGGTCCGCGCTGATCAGATAGGCCACGTCTTCGGGCGGCAATTTCAAGGCCCGCCCGATAATCAGGGGCACGGCGACGGCGCCGGTATACATCACCAGCACATGTTGCAGCCCCAGCGCCAGCAGGCGCGGGACGGGCAAGACTTCGTCGACGGGATGAATCTCGGTGCCCATGGTTGCCCCCAGCTACGCCGCGTCCTGCGGCTGTCATATCCTTGCAGCAATTCAAGCCGTGTGCCAGACGCCCGCAACCATGCTTTGCGTGACGCGTGGTCTAACCGCCGAACTTTTCTTTCAGCGCGGGAAACAGCCGGTCAGGCTTGAACGGGGTCGAGGTGAAGCGGATGCCGGTGGCATCAGCGATCGCATTGCCCATCGCGGCCGCTACCGGATTGTAGGGGCTTTCGCTCATCGACTTCGCGCCCATCGGTCCGATTGTATCGCAGGTGTCGGCGAAAAAGACCTCGGTGCGCGGCACGTCGGCAAAGGACGGCAGGTGATAGTCGCGGAATCGTGGATTGACGATGCGGCCGCTGTCGTCGATCACCAGTTCCTCGTAAAGCGTGGCGCCAAGCGACTGCGCCACGCCGCCTTCGACCTGGCCGCGGCACTGCATGGGATTAGCGAGCCGGCCGGCATCGGCCGCCTGCACGCTCTTCAGAATCTTCAGTTCGCCGCTGCCCTTGTTCACAGCGACGCGAAAACCCTGCACGTTGAAGGCAACCGAGCGCGGCGTGCCGCCGGAATTGCCGTGGGCGCGAAGCGTTTTGCCTTGCGCCTGCGCCGCTTGCGCGATGTCGGCGAATGCCAGGCGCGTGCTGCCGCTAACGAGATGGTCCCGTTCGAGCACGCTTGTCGTAGCCTCCACACCCATGGTCTGTGCGGCAAAGGCCCTGATTTCGGCGGCGAGATTTTCCGCGGCGACCTTGGTGGCAAGTCCCGCCACAAACGTGCCGGCCGAACCATAGGCGCCGGTGTCGTGACCGCCATGGGCGGTGTCGGATTGCTTGAGACGAATCTGGTCGACGGTGGTCGCAAGCGCCGTCGCCGCGATCTGCCGATGCACGGTCGAGGTGCCGTTGCCGAACTCGGCGGTGCCGACGATGAGTTCGAACCCGCCGTCCTCGCGCAAGCAGATAAAGCAATCAGCCATATGACCCGCTGGCGGCACGGTGTCGATCATGGTGAGCGCGATGCCGTCGCCGATGAGCCATTCGTCCGACAATGGCGGCTGCGGCGCATCGGCTTTCATCGCGCGCTCGACGAGGTCGAGACACTGGTCGAGCCCATAGGAGCCATAGATCACGTCGTGATATTCGGAAGCAGGCGGCGCCAGCATGGGATCGCCAGGCTTGACGATGTTGCGGCGGCGCATCTCGAACGGGCTGACGCCAAGTTGTCTGGCGAGTTCGTCGATGGCGGCTTCGACGGCGATCAGTGCCTGCGGCAGACCATAGCCGCGGAAGGCGCCTGATGGCACCGTGTTGGTGTAGGCCGCGATTCCATCGACCTTCTTGTTTGGACAATTGTAGACGCTGATGGATTCGGCGACGGCGTGAAACAGCACCGGTCCGGCGTGATTGCCGTAAGCGCCGGTGTTGGAGAGGACGTCGAGCTGTAGCGCGGTGAGCTTGCCGTCCTTGTCGGCGCCGGCCTTCACCGTAACCCGCATCGGATGACGGGTCGAGGTGGAAATGAACTGTTCCTCGCGCGTCAATTCCAGCTTGACCGGACGGCCCGTCTTCAGCGCGGCGAGTGCCAGCACATCCTCGACGAACATTTCCTGCTTGCCGCCGAAGCCGCCGCCGACGCGCTCGCAGAACACGCGAACCTTTTTGGCAGGAAGATTGAACAGATCGGCGAGCGTGCGCCGCGTCAGGAACGGCACCTGTGTCGACGAGCGGATGGTGAGAACGCCGTCGGCATCGACAAAGGCGAGCCCGCCATGGGTTTCGAGCGCCGCGTGCTGCACGCGCTGGGTGGTAAAAGTGGCTTCGTAGGTGACGGCGGATGCGGCCAGTGCGGCCGCAACGTCACCGTACTCGCCATGGGTTTCGGCGGCAATATTTCGCGCAGCATTGGCGATGCGCTGTTGGGCCGTCTTGCCGGGGTGAATGACGGGGGCGCTCCCGGCGATCGCAGCCACGGGATCGATCACGTGCGGCAAGAGTTCGTAAGTGACCGCAAGGCGCCGGCAGCCTTCCTCTGCAGCGGCTTCGGTTTCGGCAACCACCGCCGCGACCTTTTGTCCGACAAATCGCACGACGTCATCGAGAACGCGCGTGTCCTCGGGGTCCATCCAGTCCTTTTCGTGCCGCGCGGTCGAGAACAGCGTCCTCGGCGCGTCTTCATGGGTCAACACTGCATGGACGCCGGCGACAGCGAGTGCGTCGCTTGCGTCGATCGAGATGATCCTGGCGTGCGGGTGCGGCGAGCGAAGGATCCTGATGTGGAGCAGGCCCTCGATCTCGGTGTCGAAGGTGTAACGCGCCGCGCCGCGCACCACCAGCGGGCCCGCGGGGGCGCCAACGCTGCGGCCGAACGCGTCGCCGGCTGCGGCGTTCTCGACGTTGCTCCTGCCGTTGAGTGCGTCCTCGATCGAGCGATAGCCGGTACAGCGGCAGATATTGCCTTTCAGCGCCGCGCCGAGATCGTGCCGCTGTGCTTGATTGAGCGAGGCACAAGTCAGGATCATGCCGGCCGTGCAGAAGCCGCATTGAAAACCTTGCGCGTCGAGAAACGCCTGCTGCATCGGGTGAAGGGCGGCGTCGCTCGCAAATCCCTCGATGGTGGTGATCGCGTGGCCTTCGGCGCGAAACGCCGGAATGAGGCAGCTATGCACCGGCTCGTTGTCGAGCAGCACGGTGCAGGCGCCGCAATCGCCGGCGTCGCAGCCTTTCTTGACGCCGAAATGACCGAGCTCGCGCAGGAACGTGCGCAGGCATTGTCCCGCGCGGGGCGCTTCTTCAAAGACTTTCCCGTTGACTTCAAAACTCATGCCAGTTCGCTACGGATTTCTTCGGCCAGACGCAGAGTCATGTGCTTGCGCCAGAATGGCTTGCCGTGGACGTCGTTGTGATAGAGATCTTCGGGGATGGCTTGTAAAATTGTCGCGCGCAGTTCGGCTGCCTCGGGAATCATCGCAAACGACAGCTTGATCGGACGTTTGGTCGAAGCCGTCACCGTCAGCACGAATGCGCCATCAGGAGTGATGCTGCCGATCAATAGCGCCGCCGAGCGACCCACGGGCGTCAGCGAAATCTGGCGAAACGCCGACCGGCGCTTCAGTGCGGCAAGGGGAATGTCGATCTGTCGCAGCAGATCGCCTCCCTTGAGCACGTTGGTGTTGTTGCCGGTGACGAAATCGGACACCGCGATTTTTCGCTCGCTGCCGTCGGCCTGCCAAAGGGTGCAGACGCCATCGAGCGCCGCGGTCAGCGAGATCATCGGTCCTGCGGGGAGCGACATGCAGATGTTGCCGCCGACGGTTGCCGTCTTCCAGATCTTGAAAGAAGCGAGAAAGGCGCGGCAGCCTTGATTGATCAAGGGAGCGGCGAGCCAGTCCGGCGGACAGGTCATGGCGTCGAGCTCGGCCACGGTGCATGTCGCCGCGATCGACAATCCATTGGCGTCGATCATGAGCGCCGGCCAGCCAAGCGCGGTGAGGTCGATCAGGCGGTTCAGATGCGCCTGCGGTTCCGAAAACAGCCAGGTGCCGCCCGCAAGCCAGGCATCGCCCGCCGCCCAAACGGGCAGTTCGGGGCGCGCTTTCGGCCGGGCCACCGCCGTGATCGTATTCAAGTCCATGCCTAGCTACGCCAACGCTTTCAACGCCAACATTCTTTCTGTAACAGTCTTGCAAAACCAGCGCCAATCGGGGCTGGTCCCTGAATTGCGGAATTAACCGCTTGCTGTCATTCCGGGGCGCCCCGAAGAGGCGAACCCGGAAATCTCGAGATTCCGGGTTCGATGCTTGCGCCTCGCCCCGGAATGACAGCCAATCAAACCGGGGCGCCGCGCCATGAACTCAACGCAAGCGATCTGGATCAAGGACCCCGTAGGTATTCTGGCCGAAGGCGCCGGGCGCGGACTTGTCGTGCGGGAGGGGCGGATTGTCGAACTGGTCGCAGCCGGCAAGACGCCGGCGACGGATGCGGCGGTGTTCGATGCTTCGGCACATGTGGTGTTGCCCGGGCTGATCAACACTCATCACCACTTTTACCAGACGCTGACGCGCGCGGTGCCCGCGGCGATGGACCGCGAACTGTTCCCGTGGCTGCAGGCGCTCTATCCGGTTTGGGCGCGACTGACGCCCGAGGCGCTCGAACTCGGCGTCACCGTGGCGATGTCCGAGCTGATGCTGTCGGGCTGCACCACGACCACCGATCATCACTATGTCTTTCCGGCGGGGCTCGAGCAGTCCGTCGACATTGAAGTGGCGGTCGCGCGGCGTCTCGGCTTGCGCGTGTTGCTGACCCGCGGTTCGATGAATCTGTCCCAGCGCGACGGCGGATTGCCGCCCGACAGCGTGGTGCAGGATGAGGACAGGATTCTCGCCGACAGCGAGCGCGTGGTCGCCAAATATCACGAGCGCGGCGAAAACGCGATGGTGCAGATCGCGCTCGCGCCCTGCTCGCCGTTTTCGGTGACGACGTCGCTGATGAAGAAGACGGCGGAACTGGCCGAAAAGCTTGACGTGCGCTTGCACACGCACCTGGCGGAGACCGAGGACGAAAACAAATTCTGTGAGCAGATCTACAACTGCCGTCCGCTCGATTATCTGGAGAATTGCGGCTGGCTCAATGCGCGCACCTGGCTCGCGCATGGCATCTTCTTCCACGCATCGGAAATGAAACGGCTTGGCGTGGCCAGAACCACCATTAGCCATTGCGCGTGCAGCAACCAGATCCTGGCCTCGGGCTGCTGTCCGGTTTGCGAGATGGAAGAGGCGGGCGTCGGCATCGGGCTCGGGGTCGACGGCTCGGCGTCGAACGACGAATCCAACCTGATGCAGGAAGTCCGCGCCGCGTTCCTGCTGCAAAGGGCGCGCTACGGCGTCGCCAAAGTAAGCCACAAGGATGCGCTGCGCTGGGCCACCAAGGGATCGGCGGCCTGCGTCGGCCGTCCTGAACTCGGCGAGATCGCGGTTGGCAAAGCTGCCGATCTCGCGCTGTTCAAGCTCGACGAACTGCGTTTTTCGGGCCATGGCGATCCGGTTGCCGCGCTGGTGTTGTGTGGCGCGCATCGCGCCGATCGCGTGATGGTGGCAGGGAAGTGGACCGTCATTGATGGCGCCATTCCCGGCCTCGATGTGGCCGATCTGATCCGCCGCCACAGCGCGGCGGCGCGTGCGCTTCAGGCGGGGTAACTCCTAACGGTGCCGCGACGATGGTGCGCTCCCTCTCCCCGCCTCTGCGGGGAGAGGTGAAGAGCGAAGGCCTCACTTGCCCGGGATCTTGTCGTCGATCCCCTTGACGTAGAAGTTCATGCCGAGCACCTGACCGTCGTCGAGATGGTCGCCGCCCTTGCACTCCACCGTCTTGCCGTCCTGATCGACGATCGGGCACTTGAATGGATAGAGCTTGCCTGCGACGATCGCGGCCTCGGTGTCCATCGCAAGCTTCTTCACGTCGTCCGGCATGTTGGTGTAAGGCGCCATCACCACCATCTTGGCCTTGAGGCCGTCCCAGACATTGTCCGTCTTCCAGGTGCCGTCGAGTTCGGCCTTGACGCGCGAGATGTAATAGGGCGCCCAGTTGTCGATGATCGAGGTCAGCTGCGTCTTCGGTCCGAACTTGATCATTTCCGAATCCTGGCCGAAGGCGAGCTTGCCGCGCTCGGAGGCGATCTGCATCGCGGCCGGCGAGTCGGTGTGCTGCATGATCACGTCGGCACCCTGGTCGAGCAGCGCTTTCGCAGCGTCGGCTTCCTTGCCAGGATCGAACCAGGTGTTGGCCCAGATGATCTTGACCTTGATGTTCGGATTGACCGTCTGCGCGCCGAGCATCGTGGCGTTGATGCCCATGATCACTTCCGGAATCGGGAACGATGCGATGTAGCCGAGCACGCCGGCCTTCGACATCTTGCCGGCGATCACGCCCTGGATGTAGCGCCCTTCGTAGAAGCGGCCGTTGTAGATCCCCATGTTGGCGTCGTGCTTGAAGCCGGTGGCGTGCTCGAAGTGCACCTTCGGATATTTCTTGGCGACCTTCAGCGTCGGGTCCATGTAACCGAAGGAGGTCGTGAAAATCAGCTTGTTGCCGGCGCGCACGAGCTGCTCGATCGAACGCTCGGCGTCGGGACCTTCGCTGACGTTCTCGAGATAGGTCGTCTCGATCTTGTCGCCTAATTCCTTCACCAGAGCCTGGCGTGCGACGTCATGCTGATAGGTCCAGCCCAAATCGCCGACCGGGCCCAGGTAAATGAACCCGACCTTCAACTTGTCGGCGGCCGAAGCGCTCAGGCTTCCGGCCAGCAGGACTGCGGCTGCCGCCGCAAGAAGTTGTCTCCTCATCATCAATCTCCACTCGGGGTAAAACTGACATCCGGAACGCGGCGCCCCCTTGAGCCGCCTTCCAAAAACACGAAATCAGCGATCCGGCACGAATGTATTTCCGAGTGCCGCAGGCGCCGTTGAACCGCCGGTCCTTGCCCGCGAAATCAGAACGAGAACAATGACGGTTGCAAGGTAAGGCAGCGACGACATGAATTGCGAAGGAATGCCAAGGCCGAACGCCTGCACGTGCAATTGCAGGATGGTCACGGCGCCGAACAGGTAGGCGCCGACGGCGAGCCGGCCCGGACGCCACGAGGCGAACACGACCAGCGCGAGTGCGATCCATCCGCGGCCCGCCGTCATGCCGGGAATGAAGAACGGCGTGTAGGCGAGCGGCAGATAGGCGCCCGCAAGGCCCGCGCAGGCGCCGCCGAACAACACCGCGTACAGACGGATTCGAAGCACGGGATAGCCGAGCGCGTGCGCCGAGACGTGATTGTCGCCGGCGGCGCGCAGCACGAGGCCCGCGCGCGTGCGATAGAGGAAGAACCAGACGCCGATCAGGAGCGCGAGCGAGAGATAGACGAAGGCGTCCTCACCGAACAGGATGCGGCCGGCGAAAGGAATATCGGTGAGACCGGGAATGTACAGATGCGGCGTCGGCGTGATCCGCTCACCGACGAAGCCCGCGCCGATCAATCCGGAAATGCCGATGCCGAGAATGGTGAGCGCAAGTCCGGTTGCGACCTGGTTGACCGCCAGCCCAAGCGTCATGAGAGCGAAGATCAGGGACATCAGCATGCCCGCGACGATGCCGCAGAGCGCGCCAACGATGATCGACCCGGTGAGCCAGGCGCCGCCGAAGCCACAGGCCGCGCCCACAATCATCATGCCTTCCACGCCGAGATTGAGCACACCCGAGCGTTCGGTCACGAGTTCTCCCGTGGCCGCTATCAAGAGGGGCGTCGATGCCGCCAGCACGGACAGGATGATGGGCTCAAGCAGTTCCACTTGGCACCTGCCCTGAGGTGGAGACCAGCCGGATCCGGTAGAGAATGAGCGAATCGCAGGCGAGCACGTAGAACAGCAGAATGCCCTGAAAGACCTTGGTTACGTCGAGAGGTATTTTCATTGCGATCTGGGCCTGTTCGCCGCCGATGAAGGTGAGCGCGAGGAAAAGCCCTGCAATTAATATTCCAACCGGGTTCAGTCTCCCGAGGAAGGCGACGATGATCGCGGTAAAGCCGTAGCCCGGCGAAAAGCCCGGCTGCAGATGTCCGACGGGACCTGCGACCTCGATGATCCCGGCCAGTCCCGCCAGCGCGCCTGATATGGCGAAGGTCAGGAGGATCAACTGGTTGGAGTTGAAGCCGCCGAAGCGGGCCGCGCGCGGTGCCGCCCCGACGACGCGGATTTCAAAGCCCTTGATCATCCGGCTAAGCAGGATGGCGGCCGCCAGAACGACCACGAGCGCGATGATCGCGCCCAAGTGCAAACGGCCACCTTCGATCAGGGTCGGCACCGTCGCAACAGGATCGAATTCCGCCGTGGTCGGGAAGTTGAAGCCGGCCGGATCGCGCCACGGGCCGCGCACGAGATAGTCGAGAAAGAGATCGGCGACATAGACCAGCATCAGGCTGGTCAGAATCTCGCTGGCACCGAAGCGGACCTTGCAGATCGCGGGGATCATCGCATAGAGCGCGCCGCCAGCAGCGCCAAGCACCAGCATGGCCGGCAGGACCCAGGGGCCGACGTCGGTGCCCTGGGTTTTCACAGCGAGCCAGCTTCCTGCGACGGCGCCGATCAGAAACTGTCCCTCGGCGCCGATATTCCAGACATTGGCGAGATAACAGAGCGACAGCCCGACTGCGATCATGACCAGCGGCGTCGCCTTCACCGCGATCTCCTGCAAGGAATAGCTGTCGGTCAGGGGCTCGATGAAATAGACGGAGAGCGCGAGAAGCGGATTCTTGCCGAGAATGGCGAACAGGATGACCATGGTCACGATCGTCATGCCGATCGCGATCAGTGGCGAGATCAGCGCAACCGTGTTGGACCGCTCGGCGCGCTTTTCAAGCACCAGGCGCATGCGCCGCCTCCTTCGCATCAAAGCCACTTCCGCCCATCAATAGTCCGAGTTTTTCGCGTGTGGCCTCCGGCGTGGACAAGGCTTCTGACAGCCGCCCGTGAAACATCACGGCAATCCGGTCGGTGATTTCGGCGAGTTCGTCGAGGTCCTGGCTGGTGACGAGCACGGCGGCACCGGAAGCGGCAAGGTCGAGCAGCGCCTGGCGGATCACGGCGGCTGCGCCCGCATCGACGCCCCAGGTCGGCTGGCTCACCACAAGCACAGCCGGATTGCGCAGGATCTCGCGCCCCACCACGAATTTCTGCAAGTTGCCGCCGGAAAGGCTCGCCGCTTCCGGGTCGCGCTTGGCCTTGCGCACATCGAAGGTTTTGGTGGCGCGGTCGACGGCCGATAACGTCGCCGGCGTATCGACAAAGCCGAATTTCACCATGCCGCTCGCGGCATGGCCCGTCAGCAGCGCGTTTTCCGACAGTTTCATGCGCGGGGCGGTGCCGTGGCCAAGCCGCTCCTCGGGCACGAAAGCCGCGCCAAGCTTGCGGCGCTGGGTGATGGAGAGGTGGCCGGCCGCGATCCCCTCGATCACGACCGTGCCGGGGTCGTTGGAGCGTCGCTCGCCCGAGAGCGCTGCGAAGAATTCGTCCTGCCCGTTGCCGGCGACGCCGGCGATGCCGAGGATTTCGCCGCCGCGAAGCTCGAGCGAAATCTCTTGCAGCCGCACGCCGTGGGGATCGTCGGGCTCCAGGCTGAGGTTGTTGACGACGAGGCGCGGCACCGTGACCTGTCGCGCTGCGGAGGCTTTCACTTCCTTGATCTCGGTGCCGACCATCATCCGCGCCAGCGAGGCCGCGGTCTCGGCTCTCGGATTGCAGGTCGCGACCTTCCTGCCGCCGCGCAGGATGGTGGCGGTGTCGCAAAGCCGCTTCACCTCCTCGAGCTTGTGGCTGATGTAGAGGATGGCGCGGCCCTCGGTCTTCAGCCGCTCGAGCACGGTGAAAAGCTGATCCGCCTCCTGCGGGGTCAGGACCGCGGTCGGCTCGTCGAGGATCAGGAATTTCGGGTTCTGCATCAGCGCGCGCACGATCTCGATGCGCTGCCGTTCGCCAACCGATAGTTGCCAGACCTCGCGGCGCGGATCGAGCGGCAATCCGTAAGTGCGCGAGACTTGTTCAAGCCGGGCCGACATGTCCTTGAAGGATTCCCTGCCGTCGAGCCCGAGCGCGACATTCTCGGCGACCGTCAGATTGTCGAACAAGGAGAAATGCTGGAACACCATGCCGATGCCGCGGCTGCGCGCCTCCGACGGCCCGGACAGCACCATCCGCCTGCCTTCCCAGCGCATCTCGCCTTCGCTGGGCTGGATCAGCCCGTAGATGGCCTTGACCAGGGTCGATTTGCCGGCGCCGTTCTCGCCCAACAGGGCATGGATTTCCCTCGGGTAGATCTCGATGTCGATGGAGTCATTGGCGAGGAAGGTGCCGTAGCGCTTGGTCAGCCCAACGGCTTGCAGGAGCGGCGTTTCGCCGGCATGCGGGCTGGCAGGCGTCGAGTCTGACATTCGCTCTCGGGGTCGGATCAAGATTGCTGGAATACTGTGCCAGTTTAAGCGCCAACGTAAGTAGTGAAAAAGCGCCAGTCATTGCCCAAGCCTTCGGCAATGCGCGACTTGAGTGTGATTCTCGGGCAAACGGTCGCTGGTCTGGCAGCGGCTCCGCTGAAATTTTCGCAGGGTCGAAAGTCTGTTGCAAAATTGTGACGGTCGGTTGCAATTCGTGTCGAGCGCTGGGGCCATGCTGTGGATATGAGCACCATCATCTGATCGTTCTCGGATGCCGCGCAACGCGCGTCCTTTTGTGATCCGCCCGCACTTCGACGCGACGGGGGTGAGCAAAAAAAAATCAACAAAAACAAATCGAACGTGGAACCTGGCCATAGCCGAACCGGCTCGTGCGCAGTGCCGCAGGCATCTCCAATCGGCGCAAGCTACGGAAGCTGCGAGTATTTTTTGACTATTCTTGCGGCAGGAAGTGGGAAAAGTTGAGGCTTCTCTCCCCGAAGGAACCGCGTAACTGTCCGGTTCAGGGCCTTGTGATGGTTCGCTCTGCAATTGGGGGTATTAATGTTATTTCGCAAACCAATCCTCGCAACCGCGGCGCTGGCCGTGCTTGCTTCGGCCGGCGTCGCACGCGCCGCCGACCTTCCGGTCAAGGCTGCAAAGCCGGTGAAGGATATTCCCTTCTTCCTGGTGATCGATGACCGTGTTACCTATTCGTGGATGCCGAATGGTACCGATCCGGGTGCCTATACGCTGAAGCCCAATGGCGGCGGCTTCAACGGCAACACCGCCAAGAGCGTTTATTCGTTCACCCACTTCGACATCTGGCAATACGGCACGAACTTCTTCACCATCTCGATGTTCAAGTCGGACCACAACGATCCGGCCTCGCCTTGCACGGGCACGACGACCACTTCGATCTACAACACCGCGACGATTACGGGCGGTAACACGTTCTGTGCCGGGGCCACCGAGTTCTACGGCCTCTTCCGCAGCACGCTGGGCTGGAACGAACTGTTCGGCACCAAGCAGTTCAGCATGGGTCCGCTGCACAACATCTCATTCGAGTGGGGCGCCGACATCGAGACTGAAAACAACTTCCTCGGACCGGCCAAGCGCGACTTCGTCGCCGGTCTGCAGTTCGCCTTCGATCTTCCCTACAAGGGCTACATCAACGTAGCGCCCTTGGCCTACAAGGAGATTAACCACAATGCGTTCAACTCGTGCGGCTTGTTTGCGGGGGTGAATAGCCCGGGCGTGAACTGTATCACGGACGCCAACACCAACTTCAAGACGACCTGGGCGGTTGAAATCAACTATTACATGGACCTCGGCTTCCTGCCCGAGAACATGCAGTTCTGGTCGATCAGCGGCCGAGCCGGTTTCTACGGGCCGAAGGGCGACTCCAACTCTCCTCTGGTTGGTACCGGTGTCGGTCCGTTCAGCACGGCCAGCAAAACCGAAATCAACAGCGAACCGATCCGTCTGACTTTCGACGCGTCGAAGGCGCTCATGGGAGCGAAGTATTCCCACTTCGTGGATCTCTGGGTTGGCTATCGCTACTGGCAGAACAAGTTCGGTCTCGATCATAACGCGGAGCCGGGCGTTTGTACCGTCACCACTGGTGGCGTCACGACAAGCACCCACACCTGTACCGAACAGACCGTCTATACCGGCATCACGATGAAGTTCTGATCCGCTCACTTGGGGGCTTGAGGTGATGGCGCCGCGACATGATCGCGGCGCCATTTTGTTTGTGGCGGGTGTTTGGAAGACGCTGCCTCTTCCGTAGCGACGGCACCTTCGCCTATTTCGCCCAGACACCGGCGTGAATCGCGGCGGCTTCGTCTTCCAGCAGCGGGCCGATCACTTCCGTGGAGCGCTGGCCGCTTGCAAATACCGTGCGGCACGGCAAATCGAGCGTCGGATTTTCCGGGTGATTGCCGGTGATGCCACGCAGCCGCACTTCGCTGAGGCCATAGACCATGCGCCCGATCCCGGCCCAGTAGATCGCGCCGGCGCACATCGCGCAGGGTTCGGCCGAGGAATAGATCGTGGCTCCGGCGAGCACCTCTCCGCTCACGGTGCGGCAGGCTTCGGTCGCCAACAGGCGTTCGGCATGCGCGGTGCCGTCATGGGCGGGCATGTAGCCGTTTTCGGTCTCGATCAGCAGCTTGCGATTGCGGTCGACCAGGATGGCGCCAAAGGGATGATTGCCGTTTGCCATCGAGCGTCGCGCGACGTCGAAGGCCTGCCGCAGGAAATGCTCGTCCCACTGGGCCTGTGTCAGGGCTTCGACGTTGGTCATCGCTGTCCCGCTGTCAGATTCTTGTTTTGACGCGTTTTCTTCACGCGAACCGGTGTCCACTTCGCTTGAAAACGCTTTAGTGTCCCGCCATGTGGCGGCCAACTTCCGTCAGGTCGGCTTCGCTGGCGCGTGCCTCGTAGACGAACTGGCCGTGAAACATCACCACCAGACGATCCGACAATTCGAGCAATTCGTCGAGGTCCTCGCTGACCAGCAGCACCGCGGCGCCGCGGTTGCGCGCCGCCATGATCTCGGCATGGATCTGGGCGACGGCTGCGAAATCGAGCCCGAAACACGGATTGGCGGCAATCAGCACCTCGACATCGCCGCCGAGTTCGCGCGCCAGAACGGCGCGCTGCACGTTGCCACCCGACAGCGCCGAGATCGGCGTATCGGGGCCGCGGGTCTTGATCTTGTAGAGGCTGATCTTCCGTTCGGCGTCCTTGCGGAAAGCAGCGCCGTTGAGCCACCAGCCGCCTTTGGCAAAGGGCGCGCGGTCGAATTCGCGAAAGGCGACGTTGTCGGCAACGCTCATGCCGCCGACGCAGGCATTCTTCAAGGGCTCCTCCGGCAGCAGCGACATCCTGTGCCGGCGCATTTCCTCGCGCCTGGCATGATATGCCTCGCCGGCGACGCGGATCTCGCCGCTTTCGGCCTCGCGCTGGCCGGCGAGCACTTCGACGAGCTGGCGCTGGCCGTTACCGGAGACGCCGGCGATGCCGACGATCTCGCCGCTGCGGACCGAGAGCGAGACATCGCTCACCGCAACCGCGCCGGCGTCGTCGAGCGCGCAGATCTTGTTGAGCTCGAGCCGCACGCCGCCGGTCTCGCCCGAGCGCGGCGGCTGGATGGTCAGTTCTTCCGCGCCGATCATGGCGCGCGCCATAGCATCCGGCGTCAACTCCTTGACGAGGCCTTTGCCCGCAAGCCTGCCACGGCGAAGGATGGTCACCTCGTCGGCGAACGCCATCACCTCGCGGAACTTGTGGGTGATCATCAGGATGGTCAGTTCGCCGGCCTCGACCATCTTGCGCAGCATGCCCAAGACTTCGTCGGCCTCGCCCGGCGTCAGCACCGAGGTCGGCTCGTCCAGGATCAGGAGGCGCCGCTTCAGGTAAAGCTGTTTGAGGATCTCGCACTTCTGGCGTTCACCGGCCGAAATGTCGGAGACGCGGGCGTTGAGCGGCACCTTGAACGGCATCCGCGCGAGAAACGCTTCGAGCTCCTTCTTTTCCTTGGTCCAGTCGACCACGGCCGGCACGTCGTCGCGCGCCAGCACCAGGTTTTCGGCGACCGTCATCGCCGGCACCAGCGTGAAGTGCTGGTAGACCATCCCTAAGCCCAGCGCATGCGCGTCCTTCGGGTTGGCGATCGCCTGCTCGCGCTCGCCGACAATGATCTGGCCTTCCGTCGCGTGGTAATAGCCCATGATGCACTTGACGAGGGTGCTCTTGCCCGCGCCGTTCTCGCCAAGCAGCGCGTGCAGCGTGCCGGGGCGGACCTTGAGTTCGACATTGTCGAGCGCCAGGAAATCGCCGAACCGCATCGTCATGGCGACAGCGTCGACGCCGAAGGCGCCGGATGGCGGGGGGATTTCGCCGATGATCATGCGATTGCGTCGATCAAATCGACGGATGTGGTCACCGCGCCGAACACGCCGCCCTGCATCTTGATCATCTTGATGGCGTGGTTGTGGTTATCCTTGTCGGTCGCGCCGCAGCAGTCTTCCACCAGCACGCATTCGAAGCCGCGGTCGTTGGCCTCGCGCATGGTGGTATGAACGCAGACGTCGGTTGTGATGCCGGTCAGGACGATGTTCTCGATGCCGCGCACGCGCAGCATCAGTTCAAGGTCGGTGGCGCAGAACGATCCCTTGCCGGGCTTGTCGATGATCGGCTCGCCGGGCTTCGGATAAAGGTCCGGAATGATGTCCCAGCCCGGCTCGCCGCGTACAAGGATACGTCCGCAAGGGCCGGGGTCGCCGATACCGGCGCCGATCTGGCGCGAGCGCCAGCGCTTGTTGGCCGGAAGATCAGCGAGGTCGGGACGATGTCCCTCGCGGGTGTGGATGACGTGGTAGCCCTTCTCGCGCATCGCCGCGAGCAGCCGCTTGATCGGTTCGATCGGCGCGCGGGTCAGCGACAAGTCATAGCCCATCTTGTCGACATAGCCGCCGACGCCGCAGAAGTCGGTCTGCATGTCGATGATGATCAGCGCCGTGTTTTCGGGGCGGAGGTCGCCGTTATAGGGCCAGGCATAGGGCTCGGACTTGGTATAGCGCTCGGGCATGGGTGGCCTCGTTACTTCGTGATCGACAGTTCGGCGGGCGCGCCGGTCAGCGTGCGCTTCGGCGAGCAGGTGATGATCATGATCGCGAGCGTCAGGATATACGGCGCGGCGTTGAAGAGGTGATAGCCGGAGGTGACGCCGACGGACTGCAGGGCGGGCCCAAGCGCTGCGGCGCCGCCAAAGGCGAGCGAGGCCCACAGGCACAGCATCGGGTCCCAGCGCGCAAAGATCACGAGCGCGACCGCCGTGATGCCTTGTCCCGAGGACAGGCCCTCGTTCCAGCTTCCGGGATAGAACAGCGACAGGAAGGAGCCGCCGATGCCGGCCAAAAAGCCGCCGACCATGGTCGCGCGCAGGCGGATCAGCAGCACCGAATGGCCCATGGCGCGGGCGGCATCCGAACTTTCGCCGGCGGTGCGGATCAAAAGGCCCCAGCGCGTGGTGCGGAACGCCCAATAGAGAACCGGTGCGAGCGCCACGCCAAACAGGAACAACACATTGATGCGCAGCGCCGCTCGGAGCTGCGGGATGTCGCTCCACCAGCCGAAATCGATTGCCGGCAGCCTTGGCGCTGTCGGCTCGATCAGGGGCTTGCCGAGAAAGAAGGCGAGGCCCGTGCCGAACAGCATGAGCGCAATGCCGACCGCGATGTCGTTGACGCGCGGCAAAGAGCAGATGCCGGCGTGAAGGGCGCCCAGCATCGCGCCGGTGATGCCGGCGGCGAGGACGCCCAGCCACGGTGAGCCGGTGAGATAGGAAATGCCGTAGGCGCTCATCGCTCCCATCACCAGCGTGCCTTCAAGGCCGAGATTGATGCGGCCCGAGCGTTCGGTGATGCATTCCCCGAGGCTTACGAACAGGAACGGCGTGGAGACGCGGATGGCGCCGCCGAGTACGGCGACTGGCACGGTCCAGAGCCCGATCGATCCGTCAGCCATGCCGTCTGCCTCTCAACGTCTTTTGCGAAGCCATTTGCAACGTCACTTGCTCTTCAAAAAGCCGATCCGTCCGTAGAGCGCATCGCTCGCCAGCACGAATACGAAGATGATCCCCTGCAGCACCAGCACGGAGGCGTCGGGCAGGCCGAGCCTGCGCTGCAGCAGGCCTCCGCTCGCGTTGATGCCGCCGAGCAGAATCGCGACCGGAATGACCGCAAGCGGATTCTGCCGCGACAGGAATGCCACCAGGATGCCGGTGTAACCGTAGCCGACGGCGAGGTTGGCGTTGGTGCGGCCCTGCACGGCGGCGACCTCGACCATGCCGGCAAGGCCCGCGCAGGCGCCGGCGATGAAGCAAATGGTCAAGATCAATTTGCCGACGGAAAGTCCGACGATCTTGGCCGCGCGGACATTGCCACCTGCGACGCGCGCCGCGAAGCCGAAGGTGGTGTGATAGATCAGGATGTAGGAGGCGACCGCGGCGATCAGGCCGAACACCAGGCCCCAATGCACGTCGGTGCCGGGGATGGAGCCGATCATGTTGGCCGCGCCGATCTCGCGCGTCGACGGTTTGTTGAGGCTCGCCGGATCGCGCATCACGCCTTCGACCAGATGGTTGAGAATCGCGAGCGCGATGTAGACGAGCAGAAGGCTCGAGATCGTTTCGTTGACACCGCGATATTGCCTTAAGCCGCCCGACAGCAGGATCCAAAGGCCGCCACCGATCATGCCCGCCGCCGCCATCGCTGTTTGAACCACAAGCGGCGGCGCCCATTGCAGCGCGAGCGCGGCCGATGTCGCCGTCAGCGCGCCGATCAGCAGCGCGCCTTCGCCGCCGATGATGACGAGGCCAAGCTGCGCGGGCAGTGCCGCGCACAGCGCGGTCAGGATCAACGGCGCGGCGCGCGTCAGCGTATTCTGCCAGGAGAACCAGGTGCCGAACGCGCCCTGGTACATGTAGAAATAGAGGTCGAGCGGATTCTTGCCGAACAGCGCGACAAAGATGCCGAAGACGACGAGCGCGCCGGCAAGCGCCGCGCCCGGGATCAGGATGTATTCGATGGTCGCGCCGTGGCGCTGAAGAAACCCGGGGTCGGCGGCTGGAGCTATGTTCCCGACCGCCTCGCCCGAATCCGCAACTTCAGATGTCACGAAGTTACACTCCAGATGTCACGAAGTCGCGCCGATGACGCCCTCGACCAGGTAGTCCATTTTCTCGAGCTCGGGATCCTTCTGGCCGCGCTCGGTGCCGGCCGCGATCACGGTCTTGCCCTTGTTGTCGACCAGCGGGCCCTTGAAGATCGCAAGCCCCGTCGCAAGGAACTTGGCCTTCACCTCGTCGGCGTGCTTGCGCGCCTGCTCGCCCACCTTCGGGCCATAGGGCGAGACCTTGACGATCTCTTCCTGCAAGCCGCCGCGATAGAAGTTTGGAATGCCTTCCGCCGTCGCCATCATCTTGAGGAACTTCGGATAGAGCGCTTCCCAGTTCCACTCTGCGCCGGTGAGATAGGCCTCGGGCGCCAGCGGTGACTGGTTGACGTGATAGCCGCACACCATGGCGCCGCGGCGGGCGGCGTTTTCCACCATCGTCTTCGGTCCGTCGACGTGGCAGGTCAGGACGTCGATGCCCTGGTCGATCAGGCTGTTGGTGGCTTCGGCTTCCTTCACCGGCATCGACCAGTCGCCGGTGAAGATCACCTGCGTGGTGGCTTTCGGATTGGCGAGCTTGGCCCCTAACGTGAACGCGTTGATGTTGCGCAATACCTGAGGAATTGGCTTGGCGGCGACGAAACCGAGCTTGCCGCTCTTGGAGGTGTAGCCGGCGACGATGCCGGAGATGTACTGCGCCTCGTCGATATAGCCGAAATAGCTGCCGGCGTTCTTCGGGTCCTTGTCGGTCCACAGGCCGCCGCAGTGTTCGAAGCGCACCTTCGGATACTTGTTGGCCATCTTGACCATGTGTGGGCTGAAGTAGCCGAACGAGGTCGGGAACACGAGCGTTGCGCCGTCGAGATTGATCATCGACTCCATGGTCTTTTCGACCGCGTCGGTCTCCGGCACCTTTTCTTCCTCGACGATCTTGATGCCGGGCATCTTCTTCAGCGCGGCGGCGGCCTGCGCATGCGCCTGGTTGTAACCGTAGTCGTCGCGTGAGCCGACATAGATGAAGCCGATGGTGGTGTCGGCGGCCGCCGCGGGTCGCGCGCCGAGCGCGGTGCCGAGTGTCAGCGCCGCGCTTCCCTGCAACAGGCGCCGTCGTGAAATGCTGCTGAAATCCATTTTGACTACTCCCCGTGGCGGGTAATTCCCGCACCCATCTCGCGGCCTCGACCCGATCGGCGAGGCCTGAATCCGATGTCGCAAGCTTCGTGCCAGAGCTCACTTGCACCTATCTATCTGATTGCATTGGCAAAAGATTCCCATGGGGAGATCGGAAGGTTTTTACTGATGACTAAAATGGCGGCAGATTTCTCGAATTGTATGCGGGAGAGTTGAGCAATTCGGCCCCGGGACCGTCGCGCAGGGCATCGCGCAAGGACCGCGGAGCGAGAATGCCTCAAAAATAGGCGGTCGCATGGTGGCGCCCGGTCCCGTTGGCGCAACCGGACCCGCCAGAATTTGTAGTCGGGACCCGAATCGGAAGAAGTTCCGCCTGGGTCAGTCAACCGCAGGCGTTGGCACAACGCTTGCTGCTCGGTTCCCGCGATTTTGGACCGTTCGCGAAAGGCAAAAGACCCCCGTGAGCAAACCCTATCCTGGAAAAGCCGTGCTGAAGGCGGAGCCCGCGCCGATCGAGCTTGATTTTGCACGGACCGCACTTGTCATCATCGACATGCAGCGGGATTTTCTCGAGCCCGGTGGCTTCGGCGAAACGCTCGGCAACGACGTCTCGCAGCTGTCGCGGGCGGTGAAGCCGGTCGCCGCGGTGCTTGCGGCGGCGCGCGAAGCCGGTCTTCTCGTCATCCACACCCGCGAGGGGCATTTGCCCGATCTGTCGGATGCGCCGCCGGCCAAGGTCGAACGCGGCGCGCCGAGCCGTCGCATCGGCGATCCCGGCCCGATGGGACGAATCCTCATTCGCGGCGAAGCAGGCCACGACATCATTCCCGCGCTCTATCCGCTCGACAGCGAGATCGTCATAGACAAGCCGGGGAAGGGCGCCTTCTACGCCACCGAGCTTGGCGCCGTGCTGAGCCGGCACGGTGTAGAGAACCTGCTGGTCTGCGGCGTCACGACCGAGGTCTGCGTGCACACCACGGTGCGCGAGGGCAACGACCGCGGCTATCGCTGTGTCGTGCTGGCCGACGGCTGCGCGTCATACTTTCCGGAATTCCACGACATGGGCCTGAAAATGATCAAGGCGCAAGGCGGCATTTTCGGCTGGGTCAGCGACAGCGCCTGCCTGCTCGAGGCGCTTGCGCCGGCCGTTCATTCCTAGTTGTCCTGCATTGCTTTGCTCCCGCCGTCTGAGGGGAAGCGCCTTTTCGGAAACGTGTCAGTGCGACAGCTCGTACTTCCGCATCTCCTGCAAGCGGGCCAGGCAATACTCACGATACATGTTTTCAATAAATGCCCACATGACCGAACCTCATTGTTGGTCGTGAGCGGAAAGTTAGAACCGGTTCCGTTTCAGCAGTGCGTCGCGGCTTTTGGAAAATGGTTTCCGGGCGGTGTCGTGGCCTGGGATGCCAATCTGCTCTTCGCGCGCCTCGTGCCTGATCGAGGGCGATGCGCGAGCTGTTTTCATGCATTGACTGCGCCCGAAAGCTCCGCGCTGCTGGAGGGCGGCGTCGTGGGCTATCTCTGGACCTGCGACACCTGCGCCGAAACGCTTGTCACCAAATACGATCCGGATATTTGCCGGCCGGGCCATGCCTGAGCTGGTTGGTCGATCAGCCGAACCGGCGCGGCTGTTCTTCGGCAAGGCCCTCAGCGCGGACGACTCTGTGTGACGGCACCCGGGAAGGGCTCATCAGTCCCGGCCCACCGCTTTGGGCCGGGAATGCGTTCAGATCAACTGCCCTCGCCCCCGGGCGGAGAGCGCCTAGCCCGCAGCCGTCACCGCGCGCTCCGCCATCACCTTGATCAGATTGGCGCGGTAGTCGGCGGAGCCATGAAGGTCGCTCATCAGCCCGCTTGCGCTAATCGCGACGTTTGAGAGCGCGCCGGCGTTCCAGTTCGCTTTCAGCGCGGCCTCGATCGGAGCAACGCGCATCACCCCGCTTTGCGAGGCGCCGGTTGCGGCGACGCGGACGTCGCCGGACTTTGTTTTTGCAACGAAGACGCCGGTCAGTGCAAAGCGCGAGGCCGGGTGCGGGAATTTTGCGTAGCCTGCTTTCGCCGGAACCGGGAAGACCACGGCTGTGATGATCTCGCCGTCCTCGAGTGCGGTCTCAAACAGTCCCTTGAAGAAGTCGTCGGCCGCAATCGCGCGCTTGTTGGTCTTGATGGTCGCGCCGAGCGCGAGCACGGCGCTGGGGTAGTCGGCGGCCGGATCATTATTGGCGAGCGAGCCGCCGATGGTGCCGCGATGGCGCACGGCGGGATCGCCGATCGTCGACGCAAGGTGTGTGAGCGCCGGGATCGCCTTCTGCAAGGCGGCGTTTGACGCCACGTCATAATGCGGCGTCGCGGCCTTGATCGTCACGGTGTCGGAGGCCATGTCGATCCCGATCAGCTCCTTGATCCTCGCCAGATCGATCACGTCGGAGGGCGCGGCGAGGCGCTGCTTCATGACCGGGATCAGCGTCTGTCCGCCGGCGAGATATTTGGCCTCGTTGCCCTTGCCGAACAGGGCAACCGCTTCGTCAACCGAGGAGGGGCGATGATAATTTGTCTCGTACATGACGTGTCCTCCTTAAGCCGCCTTGCCGTGGACGACATGCCAGACCCGGTCTGGCGTCGCCGGCATTTCCAGAGCGTTGTTGCCGATCGCATCCGTGATCGCGTTGATCACGGCAGCCGATGCGCCGATCGCGCCGGCTTCGCCGCAGCCCTTGACGCCGAGCGGATTGCCCGGGCACAGCGTCGTGGTGTGCGAGAGCTTGAATGACGGTAAGTCATCGGCGCGCGGCATGGTGTAATCCATGAAGGACGCCGTCACGAGCTGGCCGTTCTCGTCATACACCGCACCTTCGAGCAGCGCCTGGCCGATGCCTTGCGCCAGCCCGCCATGGACCTGGCCTTCGACGACCATCGGGTTGATCAGCCGACCGAAATCGTCGGCCGCGACGAAGTTGATGAAAGAGGTCTTGCCGGTGCCGGGATCGACCTCGACTTCGCAGATATAGGCGCCGGCCGGGAAGGTGAAGTTGGTGGGATCGTAGAACGCGGTCTCCTTCAGGCCGGGCTCCATGCCCTCCGGCAGGTTGTGCGCGGTGTAGGCAGCGAGCGCCACCATCGGCAGCGCCAGCGACTTGTCGGTGCCGGTGACCTTGAACTCGCCGTTCTCGATGACGATGTCGCCTTCGGACGCTTCCAGCAGATGCGCAGCGATCTTCTTGGCCTTGGCCTCGACCTTCTCCATCGCCTTGACGATCGCGCTGCCGCCGACGGCAAGCGATCGCGAGCCGTACGTGCCCATGCCGAACTGCACCTTGTCGGTATCGCCATGCACGATCGACACCTGGCTGATCGGAACGCCGAGCCGCTCCGAGATCAGTTGTGCGAATGTCGTCTCGTGGCTCTGGCCGTGGCTATGCGCACCGGTGAGAACCTCGATCGTGCCGACCGGATTGACGCGAACCTCTGCGGACTCCCACAAGCCGACGCCGGCTCCGAGACTGCCGACCGCTTTCGACGGAGCAATCCCACAGGCCTCGATGTAGCAGGAGACGCCGATGCCGCGCAGCTTGCCTTCGGACTTCGCCTTCGCCTTGCGGGCGCCGAAGCCGGCATAGTCGATCGCCTTCTTGGCCGCATCGAGCGATGCATGGAAGTCGCCGACGTCATAGGCCATGATGACCGGGGTCTGATGCGGAAACTGGGTGATGAAGTTCTTCTCCCGCAGCTCTGTCGGATCGACCTTCAACTGCCGCGCCGCGGTCTCCATCACGCGCTCGACAAGGTAGCTGGCTTCGGGGCGGCCGGCGCCGCGATAGGCATCGACCGGCGTGGTGTTGGTGTAGACCGTGATCACCTCGGCGAAAATGGCCGGAATATTGTACTGGCCCGACAGCAGCGTGGCGTAGAGATAGGTCGGCACGGCCGAGGAGAACAGCGACATATAGGCGCCGAAGTTGGCATGGGTCTTCACCCGCAGCCCGAGGATCCTGTTGTCCTTGTCGAACGCCATCTCCGCCTCGGTGATGTGGTCGCGGCCATGCATGTCGGTCAGGAAGGATTCCGAGCGGTCGCTGGTCCATTTGACCGGACGGCCGGTCTTCTTCGAGGCCCACAGGCAGACCATCTCTTCGGGATAGATGTAGATCTTGGAGCCGAAGCCGCCGCCGACATCGGGCGCGATGACGCGCAGCTTGTGCTCCGGTGCGACGTTGTAGAACGCCGACAGCACCAGGCGCGCGACATGCGGGTTCTGCGAGGTCGTGTACAGCGTGAAGTGCTCTTCGGCCGAATCGTAATCGGCGATCGCCGAACGAGGCTCCATCGCGTTCGGCACTAGGCGGTTGTTGGCGAGCTCGAATCTCACCACATTGGCAGCCTTGGCAAAGGCGGCATTGACTGCGGCCTCGTCGCCAAGCGTCCAGTCAAAGATGATGTTGCCCGGCGCCTCCGGGTGAAGCTGGGGCGCGCCCGGCTTGATCGCCGAGCGGATATCGGGAGCCGCCGGCAGCTCTTCATAGGTGACGACCACGGCTTCGGCCGCGTCGCGCGCCTGGTTCTTGGTTTCGGCGATCACGACCGCGACCGCCTGTCCGACGAAGCGTACCGTCTCCGGCGCCATCGCCGGCCACGCGCCCATCTTCATCGGCGAGCCGTCCTTGGAAGTGATGGCCCAGCCGCAGATCAAATTGCCGATCTTGTCGTCGACGATCTGTTGCCCGGTCAGCACCGCGATCACGCCCGGCATCTGCATCGCCGCGGAGGAATCGATGCTCTTGACCCTGGCATGGGCATGCGGGCTGCGGACGAACTGGGCAAACGTCATGCCCAGAAGCTTGATGTCGTCGACGTAACGGCCCTTGCCGGTAATGAAGCGCTTGTCTTCCTTGCGCACGACGCTGGCGCCAATGCCTTCAACACCCATGATCCTGTCCTCCCTACCGGAGTTTTTCGGCCCGCCTTTTCCAACGAAACTGGCGGACACTGATTTCAGCGAGAATTAAAGTGCGGGCTATTCCGCCGCCTGCGCGACCTTCATGCGGGAGGCCGCATCCAGCACTGCCTTGACGATGTTGTGGTAACCCGTGCAGCGGCAGATATTGCCTTCGAGCTCATGGCGGACGGTCGCCTCGTCGAGGTTGCCGCTATAGCGATGGACGATATCGATCGACGACATGATCATGCCCGGCGTACAGAAGCCGCATTGCAGGCCGTGATTGTCGCGGAAGGCGGCCTGCATCGGGTGCAACTCGTCGCCTTTGGCGATGCCCTCGATCGTGGTGACCGTAGAGCCTGCCGCCTGCCCGGCCAGCATGGTGCAGGATTTGACCGCGCGGCCATCGACGTGAACCACGCAGGCGCCACATTGGCTGGTGTCGCAGCCAACGTGGGTGCCCGTGAGGTTCAGGTTATCGCGCAGGAGATGGACCAGAAGCGTGCGGTCCTCGACGTCGGCCGAGACCGCCTTGCCATTTACCGTCAGTTTGACTGTCGACATGTGTCCCTCCCCGGGATTTCGCTTTTGGATTTGGCCGATTAGACCACGCGCCATTTTTGGCGCAATTGCGATCATGGTAGTACTTACCCGTCGGAAGGGAAGGGGTAAGGTGGCAGGGTTGCGGGGCGCGCGCGCAAGGCGTGGCAAGGCAAGGTGGCGCTAGTGGAGCGGATTTGACATTCGTTACCCAGCTGGCCGCGAGCTCAGAAAGCGAATGTCAAATCCTAAACTCCACTAGAAACATATATTTGCTGGTGGTCCCTTTGATTCTAACATTCGCAAAAGTGCCCGCTCGAGAAGGGATGCGAATGTTAGAACCGGACCACTAGCGGTATCCGCTTAGACCGAACGGACCGCCAGGGGCTCAGCGCAGCCCGCTGCGGGAGCGGAAAAGCGCGCTCCGTTTCGCCCGGCCCTCGATGTTGGGCAACATCCTCGAGCGGATGGGCGTCTTTTTTCCGGAATTCCACGCCACTCTCGTCTTTCGCACCCTCTCGGAGATCTGCACGCTGGTCTTCTTCGCGCTGTCCACCGTGATGTATGCGGTGCGTTACGTTCCGCAGCGGTCCGCGCCAGGGTTCTTTCCACGCTTTGCTGCCATGGCCGGCACCTTTTTGAGCCTCGGCTTTGTGCTGCTGCCGGCGCCAGAGCTTTCGTCCGCGCTTTACCTGGTTTCGCTTCTCTTCCTGATCGGCGGCGCTGGTTTCGCAATCTCGGCGCTGCTTGTTCTCGGGCAGCCTCCTGCCGGAGGCCCGGCGGCTCGTAACCACGGGGCCTTATGCGCTCGTCCGCCATTCGCTTTATCTTGGGGCGAGACGGCCGCCGTCGGCGGAATGGTAGCGATCTTTTAACGATAACTTCTTTCCGCCGCGGCGAGTCGGTTGCACAACCCTTTAAACACCCTTGGTGCGATACGCTTTTCCACCAAGAGACCGAAAAATTGGAGCAGTGCCAACTTATTTTTCCTGGGATTCGATTGTGACGACGAGATGCGGCCTCCACTCGCGCGCCATTCTTTCGGCTTCCGCGATTTGCGCGCTCGTCATCAGCGCGACGAGCCTGTCACGTTGTTCGATCCCTGTGGATGTCGGCGTATCGACCAGCTTGATGCCGAGCGGCGCTGGCGGCTTTGTGTCACCGAACGATACGGCCAGAGTGAACCACATCAGCGCGCGGACATAATCCTGAGCGGTACCGCGGCCTGACGCATACATCGCTCCGATATTGTACTGCGGGCTGTGGATCCAAGTGTTGCCGGGTCGATCGTAAACCTTGTTGGCCGCGCGGCGGTACCATCGAAATGCCTCGGCATCGTCCTGCGCGACCTGAAAGCCGTGTTCGTAGGCGACCCCAATCACGTTTTCCGCGTAGGACGAGCCCTGACCTGCAGCGATGCGATACCACTTGATCGCTTCTTTGAAATCTTGCGGCACGCCAAGTCCCAGGACGTAGATGTCCGCCAGGTTGTTTTGCGCGACGACCGAACCACCCTGATCGGCGGCACGGCGAAACCATTTCACCGCCTCGGCCTGGTTTCGCTCGACCCCGAGGCCTTGTTGATACAAAACCCCAACCTCGTTCTGCGCGTCGGCCAACCCCTTGTCAGCTGCAAGTCGCAGCCACCTCATTCCCACGGCGTAGTCCTGCGGAACGCCGAGGCCTTTGACGTACATGACGCCGAGTGCGCGTTCAGCAGAGGGATTGTCCTGGTCTGCCAGGGTCCCGAGCAGTTCCAGGGCCTTTACGTAGTCGCCGGAATTGATCGCCGCCTGCGCGTCTTCGATCTCGCCTGCGTGAGCGGCAAGGACAGACGCCAGGGTCCATAGTGCGACGGCAATCGAAATGAATGGATTTCTGAACACGACGATCGTTTCAGGTTCCTGTCCGTTTGAACCTATGTTGGCTTCAAAAGCTGCGTCAATAGCCGGCATCCCCGTAAAACGCCTGTCATGATTTGCCTGAATTCCCCTTGCGCCGTCGGACAAATCAGTGGTTGTTCTTCGTGCGTCCGCGAGAATGCGAATGTGTGTCTTGATGGTTTCCGTCATTCCCGGGCGCGCGTGAGCGCGAGCCGGGAATCCATGGTACCGCATCGATGCTTGGAGGAATGGATCCTCAGGTGCGCAATTGCGCACCATAGCCCGCGACTTCGTCGCGCCCCGGAATGACGACCGGTTGACAAGTAGATCAGGAAATTGGCCCGGCCTCGCAACGCGTAGCGGCGAAGCGTGGTGCCTGGCCGGCATCCAAGAAGATCACCAAGCGGATGATAAAGCACAGTTTTTTGTTAGCCGAAAACCGAGAGTACCATCAGGTATACCAAGCCAGCGTTTTACAATTTCGGTTCGAATCCGCTTGGGGCTGAAACTTGCGAGATCAGAGTTTTTCTCGTCAATTCCCTGTGAGTCCCCGTTGTGAACTCGCAGCATGGTGGTGAACCCATGACGTGACCATCAGGCAATGAGCATCGCAAACAACATCCTCAACAAGCTGATGGCGGTGATCGACAGATGGTTTCTACGCCCTGGCCAAATTAAGGTGATACCGGGTGTGACGCAGCTCTCCGGTCTTGGTCAATGCGGCCTTCTCGATAAGATCCTGCAAATCTCTTGTCGCTGTGGCGCGGGACGTTCCGGATATGCTGATATAATTCTCTGCGCTTAAGCCGCCCCTGAAACCGTCGATGCCTTCGCGGAATATCCGGGCGATGACTTTCTCCTGACGCTCGTTGAACATGCCGCGATGCTTATCGTAGAACTTTGCCTTGGCAACATAGAAATCCACACGCCTGATGGTGTTGTTCTGGGCATCCAGAACCGTGTGCGCAAAATATTTGAGCCAGCTTGTGATCTCGGTGTCTTTGTTATTGCGCTCCAATGATCCGTAATAATCGCTACGCTTCCGCTCAATCGTGTAGGCGAGCGCAATCAGGCTAGGTTGACCAAGATTTTGCGCGAGAGACTTTTCCGCGAGGGCGCGGCCTATGCGCCCGTTGCCGTCTTCGAACGGATGAACACACACGAAGTACAGATGGGCAATGCCGGCGCGCGTGAGCGGCGACAACGGATTCTTGCCTCCAGGGGCAGTATCGTTGAACCATGTGATGAACTGCTTCATCTCGTCCGGCACATGGCTGGATGGAGGAGCCTCGAAGTGCACCGTGCGCTTATGGATCGGGCCCGAGACGACTTGCATGGCATTGGCGTGCGTCCGGTAGCCGCCAATGACCTGGATCGCTGTATCGCCACTCAGCAACATGCGGTGCCAGTCGAACATCGTCTTGTCGGTAAGTGCGTCCGCAAAGCTGCGGTAGAGATCGACCATCATTTTTGCGATGCCGCGTTCAGCTGGTGGAATGCCCGGCTTTTCTACTCCCAGCCCAAGCTGATGGCGCAGGGACGACTGAACGCTGTCGCGATTGAGGATCTCGCCCTCGATTTCAGAGGTTTTTACGGCCTCGTCGCTGATAAGCTCGATTTTGAGGGTATCCTGATCGTTGGCCCCGATATGCTTGAAAGCGCCGAGGAATTCCCCTGACCGGAGCAGGAACCGCTTTTCCAGCGGCTCCAAAGCCTTTGAATCATATGTGAAATTCGGCCAATCCGGCTTTTCCCAGTTCCAGCTCATGAGTTATAGATGTCCCTTCTATAACTCATAATATTCGAAATTATGAGTTATAGCAATAAATTCTATAGCTCATTGGTCCCGGTTTAGGCCTCGATGAAATCGGTAGCTTCTGAGCAACTATCGGGTGAAGCAAATTTGCGTCAAGCTGATGTTGGATAACGTTGGCGCAGGCCAATCTTCACGATGACGCAAATGGACGCCAGAATTGCCGAACTGGTGGCGCGGCTCACGGCACTGGAACGCGAGTGCGCGGAGATCGTCGCCGAGATCGACACTCTACGATCGGCGCGGAGTGGGAAGACCGCGGCTATAAGAGTGGTCCCTTCCGCAAAAGCGGGTAATCCCATCGACCGGAATTCATCAATCGAAAGGAAGATTGCCCTGTTTCGCCGGCTTTTCCGTGGCCGCTCAGATGTCTTCCCAGTCCGTTGGGAGAATCGTACGACGGAACGCAGCGGCTACGCACCCGCCTGTGCGAACGAATGGCAGCGTGGGATTTGCGAAAAACCAAAAGTCAAATGTTTGGCATGTCCAAATCAGGCATTCCAGGCTGTAGATGACGTGTCGATCGAACGCCATCTACGCGGGACCGACACGAATGGCGCTCCGTTCGTTATGGGTGTCTATCCGATTTGTTTTCCGGGCGGGTTCTCGCATCGAACCTGCTTGCCGAAGCTACGCGATGATCAAGCAGTCAACAATTAGATTGCAATCTCAAGACATAGGAGTTCCGCTTCCCTATCTCCCTCGCAAACTCTCCAGCAACGGTCGCAGCTTGTACTTGCGGCGGTGCCGCTCGATCAGTTCGTCGAGGCAGGCCCGCCAGTCGTCCTCGCGCCCCATAACCTCGTGCGCTAGCGCAGCCTTCTCCAGCCATTGGGCTGCAAGCGTGTAATGGCCAGCCCGGTTCGCGTCCATGATGCTGTTCGCCTGATGCATCGCGAGACGGACCACCCATTCGGGATGGCTCGCGTGCGCCGCGCTGGCGAGCTGCATCAGGGTTTCGTCGTGAGCGCCGTGCCCAAACCGATCGCCGACGGCGTGTACCGCTTCATCGATTAAGCCTTCGGAGAGGTAGATGCGAATCCTGTCATAGGCATGTAGGGCGCGGGCCAGGTGCGCCAACAAGTCCTTGCGGATCGCATGCCAATTGACGCCGGCCCACGTCTGGACCGCACGAAAAGCCGCCAGCGACAACGAATGTTCGAATGCCACCCGCGCGGCCTTCAGAGCGACCGCCGTCCTGCCGATGCCGCCTGCGTAGTCGCGCAGCCAACATGCCAGCGGGACGACGGAAGAACCTTCCATTTCATTTTCGTCGTCGCCGGCAAGCCCAAGGCCCGCCTCGGCGATCTTCAGCGCATCGTCATGCGCCGCCGCTTCGCGCAGCGCCTTTGCGAAGACCAGCACCTCGTCGGGCCTATTGAACGATTTCACCGCATAGGCGGTGGCCTCCGGCGTCCGCTCAAGTTTGACAAGCATGCAAGCGTAGCTCGTATGCGCCCGCGCCGCGCGGGCGAGATTCAGATATTCATCCGTCCGGCCGCAAGCCTCAAGAACCCGCAGCCGCACGGCTGTCAGCTGATCCTCCAGCCAGTCGTGAGCGCCCGAGGGCGGCCATGACCTGCCTTGCCCGGCGAGGACAGCGGCGAGCGCGGGATCGTCCCAACCTGTCTGCAGCGCCCGAATGGCAACGTGAAATCCCTCGTCGATGCCATACTCCTCAAGGCGGCCCTGCCACTCCTCCAGTGTCTCGGCCAGCGCGTCGCGCTCATCGGCGGCAAGCTCGCTCATCAGCGTCGCCTCCGCTATGAGGCGGCCGAGATCGGCGAAGAGCTCGTACATGTGCTCGTCGGTATCGTAGGCGTGATCGAGCCAGTCGTCGACAAAGGCTTCGCCGATCGGCTCCAGGATTCGTAGCGCATTGGTGCCGTCCCCCATCTCGAGAAACGGCACGGCCTTTTCGACCAGACGCTGCAACTCCTCGATGTCGCCCGAAGACCGATAGCCGTCCCAATAGCGCCCCCGCCGATTGCGCGCGGCGAGCAGGACGCGGGCCTGTTCACGTACCGGCGCTGGGTCGACCTGCGTTCGCCGTCGACCGGCGTCCGGGCGGTGTGACGGTCCCGCCGGAATGGCAGTTGCAAGTTCTGCCTCGATCCAGGTTGCAAGCCCAGGATCGATCTCGGTCCGCTTTTCCAGTAGCTCAATCAACCGCGGCTGATCGAGCTCTGCAAGGAGTTCGGCAATGGGCTTGCGTTCGACGACAGGCGTCTTCTCGTCGGCAAATTTCAGCAAGACGGCGACAATATGTTTGCAATATCCGTCCCAATCGTAGGGGCAGGTGCAATGCGCATCCGTAACGCCATCACCGTGCAGCCGGATTGAAACCTGGTAGGGTTCGAACTCGCTGCCCTCGACTTCTGCGGTCAATCGGTCGCCGCGTCGAAGCAGGTCGGATACAGCGCCGTCGCTAGCGTAGCTCCGACCCCGCGCAAAGGATTCGGCGTTCGCGAGCGCGCGAACCATTTCTTTCGAGATGCGTTGTTTCGCGACTTTGTTGGCGTGCCGGGTCGCGTTCATGTCGATGACAATCTGCAAATAGGTTCAAGTTTTCAGGCCCCGCCTCACGGATTTTTCGCAAATAAATCCCGAAACATCCGCTCGGCCTTCTCCAGCCCTTCGTCTGTCAAAACCACTGATTTGGCGTGCCCGACCGGGTCCGAGATCAACCCCTTCTTGTGAAGCCGATCCATCGCATCCCAGTCGAACGATTTCCAGACGCGCTGGCCATCGTGTCGCCCCAGCAGAAGCAGAGCGAGCACGTAGTCATCGATTCGGTCGGTGTCGATCGCCATGGCGGCACTCGTCGATCGTCGGAGGAGAAGCGCAGTGCATTGCGGGCTCGCGGTCCTCAAGCGGATTGAATTTCGCTCACCATAACGTGAGTCGGCCGGCTCACAAACCGCAGTACCGATGGGTCGGAGAGAGCGGCAATCCAGCTTTCGGTTCGGGAAACGCACGGCCTGACGCCGCGTCCGCTATTCCGTGCGGGCGCCGCGCTGCATAGGTTGTTCCATGGAGTGCACGCCCTATGCGGTTCGTACGCCTTAGGTTCGACGGACTACCGCCGACCTGGCTGCAACCCGATGGGTTGTACTGTCGCGTGTCGGACGCATATCATTTGCAAAGAGTGCGGATGTCTGAACTCGCAAATGATAACTTTAACTCCGAACGAATACTTTGCCGATTTGCCCGTCTTTTGAGGTGCGTTCCGGGGCCGAGGGCAGCCAACCGGAGATTGCGAGATAAAGCGAACTGGCGTTCGCTGGCTCCCTTTGGTCGCAAAGGCTTGTCTGCACATTGGATTTCGCATGTTTTCGCGACTTCAAAATGGCGCTGCGCAACGTGTGCAGGTGCCGCCCGTCGCGTTTTCCTGATGAATTTCAATCTTGTGAGAGATGGCGCTCGCAATGTGCGTCGAGGAGAAGCCACGCTGTTTGTTCGCTATCGTGCGCGTTTATGCGATTTGATGCGATCGGTGCTCGGCAGCGCTTGTGTCGGCTCTTTCCGATGTCAATCGTCGCGTCATGGCACGTGATGAGAGTGAGAATTTCCGGATCAGACCTGGCCGGTCCCGCAACCGCGGAGCACCCATCAATCCGCGGACGCAGCCGTTCCTCAAGCAGGTCCAGATCGCAGTCCGCAAGGCGGGCGGCGATCCTCGGCGGATAGGCTCGGGAGCGCGATCGGGCGGCAGCCGGGAAGGAGGAAGGTCGGGCCGGTTCAACGCGCGCGGCCGGGGCGGGAAGGTCGTTGCCTCGTTTGCTCGGCAGGGCGGGGACGGTGGGTGGCAGAGAGATTCCGCAGGCCGCTTCCGGGCGCGGCGGGTGGTAGTCAAGGCAAGGGTGGTCCGGCTCAATCCGCAAGCGAAGCGGCGCACGGGGACCAAAGATGCGCGGGACGATGAGCAGGGCCGTCGATGCCCATCTGCGTTACCTTGAACGGGATGGTGTTACGCGTGACGGCGATCGGGGCAAGGCCTATTCGGCGTTCGAGAACGAGGCCGATGGCAAGGCGTTTGTGGAGCGCGGCCGCGGAGATCGCCATCAGTTTCGGTTCATCGTCGCGCCCGAGGATGCAACCGAGATGGCTGACCTTCGTGGCTTCACCCGTGACCTCATGCGCCAGATGGAATTGGATCTTGACACCCGCCTCGACTGGATCGCGGTCGACCATCACAATACCGGCCATCCCCACACCCACGTCATCGTCCGCGGCGTGCTCGATGACGGCCGCATTCTCAACATCGCCGGCGACTATATCGCCCATGGCGTCCGCCACCGGGCGAGCGAACTGGTGACCCGGGAGCTGGGTCACCAGAGCGAGATCGAGCTTCAGACAAAACTGCAAAACGAGGTCGAGGCCGAGCGGGTGACCCGGCTCGACAAGATGCTCTTGAGCGAGCAGCAGGAGCAGGGCGTGATCGACCTGCGACCAGGGGAGGGTGCGACCTTCCTCGTCCGGGAGAACCGCAACCTCATGATCGGCCGGGTCAGGCACCTGGAACGCTACGGATTAGCAACCGAGCTTGAGCCGGGACGATGGTCCCTTTCCGACCGTGCGGAGCAAGTCCTGAAGGATCTGGACCACCGCAACGAGGCCATCAACTCGATCCATCGGGCGCTCACCAGGAATGGTCTCGCCGAGGAGCGTGGTGTGGGCCAATTCGCCCTTCACAGCGAAATCTCAGGCGAGAAGATCGTCGGCCGGGTCCTGGCCAAGGGACTTGCCGGAGACGAGATGGGCGAGCGCGTCTACCTGGTCGTCGACAGCATCGATGGCCGGGTCCATCACATCGAGTTCATGGAGGCGAGCCGGATCGAGGAGGTCGGGCGGGACATGATCGTCGAAGCGGCCCCAGTCGTCTCCGGTCCAAGACCTGCCGACCGCAACATCGCCAGCAATGTCGAGGACGACAACGGCATCTACCGGCCGAGCCGGCACCTGGAGCGTATCCGCGACAGCTTTGAACGGCAGGGCAAGGACCCCGAAGCTTTCGTGCGTTCCCATGTCCGCCGCCTGGAGGCGTTGCGGCGGGCCGGCCTTGTCGAGCGGATCGATGCCGATCATTGGAAGGTCCCGAAGGACATCGTCGCGCGTGGGCAGGCCTACGACCTCAGCCAGGGCGGCGACGGCTTAAGAATACGGACGCTCTCGGCCATCGGCCTCGACCGGCAGATTGCCAGCGATGGTGCGACCTGGCTCGACCGACAGATTATTGCCGAGGACCGCTCGGAAATCAGGGACAGCGGGTTTGGCAGAGAGGTCAACAAAGCCATCAGCCGTCGGGCTCGGCGACTTGTCGAGATGGGCCTTGCGACCGCCAAGGGTGACCATGTTCGCGTCCCTGTCGACACCGTGGCGACACTTGAGCGGCGGGAGATTGAGCGTGTCGGCCACCAGATGGCAAGAGAACGCGGGCTAACCTACATGCCGGCAAACGCTGGCGAGTATGTCAGCGGGCGCCTCGCCGGCGTCGCCAGTCTCGTCAGCGGACGCTTCGCAATGATCGACGACGGGCTCGGCTTCCAGCTTGTGCCCTGGTTGCCGAGCCTCGAGAAGCACATCGGCCAGCATATCGGCGGCCTCATACGCGACGACGGTGGCATCGAGTGGACGTTTGGAAGGAATAGGGGCCTGAGCCTGTAGCGCGGCGGTCACACAACGCACGGGCCAGTTTGAATTGCGGAGCAGGCCTCACGATGCTCGGGCCCACCAAGGGGATCCACCCCTCTCCGCCGCCGTCGCTCGCCAACGCTGTGCTCAGGCGAGCGAGCGACGGCGGCTCCGAGGGGATGGTCGGTCGGTCCCCATCACAACATATCAAAGAAAAAATTTTCGGCGCCGCCGATGTCCGAATCTATCCGGATGACCCTCCAGCGCGCTATCGTACGCGATGGCTCTCGGACGTCCGCATTGACGTTGCACATGGCAAAGACAAGTCTGGGCCACTGAGTTATGTGCGAGCGGGAGACTTCATGAGGCACAAGCGGCGAGAGAACAACGAAGCGCAAGAGACGCAGTTTACTCCATCCGCTCCAGGAGTCGTGGGACCAAGGGCGATCCCGTTCCTCCAGCGGTTCACCTGTACGATCAACGAAGCATGTGAGGTGACAGGCCTTGGACGGACGAAGCTCTACGAGCTGATGGGAGATGGACATCTTGCGACGACAACCGTCGGACGCCGGCGACTGGTGGTGGTGCGTTCGCTTCTGTCGCTCCTTGAGTTCGAACACCTCGGTGTGACGGTGTGCGACTCAAGTGCCAGTAATTCCGGTTTCCACGTTTTCTTCGTCAGGCGCTCATTTTTATGACGCGGCCGAGCTCTTTCATCCGATCGAGCTCATCTGCCCACCACCGCATCATACGCACGCGCTCCTGCCAGAACTCGGCGGCATGGGTGTAGGCGCCACGGATTTCATTCACCTCCTGATGGGCAAGTTGACGTTCGATCGCATCCGCATGCCATTTGCCGCTTTCGTTCAGGAGCGTTGACGCGGTGGATCGCAGACCGTGAATGGTCAATTCGGTCTTGTCGTATCCGAGACGGCGCAAAGCCGCGTTTAGCGTATTGTCGCTGATCGGGCGATGCCAGGATCGCACCGACGGAAACAGATATTTTGATCCACCCGTTATTTGCTGGAGGTCGCGAAGAATAGCGAGCGCTTGATGCGCCAGCGGCACCCGGTGCGGTCGTCTCATCTTCATCTTTTTGGCGGGTATCTGCCATTCCGCGCCAGTCAGGTCGAACTCGGCCCATTCGGCCTGGCGAAGCTCGCCAGGTCGCACAAAAACCAACGGTGCCAACTTTAGGGCGTATCTCGTTACGGCGTGCCCCTCAAAGCCATCAATTGCCCGCAGCAGCGCACCGACAGCTTTGGGTTCGACAATCGTCGCCCGGTGAGTAACCGTCGGGGTGATCAGCGCGCCGCGCAGGTCCGCGGTTGGATCCCGTTCAGCGCGACCCGTTGCAATGGCGAAACGGAATACGGCACCAATAGTACCACGCGTGCGAGTGGCTGTTTCGTGCCGCCCGCGCTTCTCAATCTTCCGCAACGCATCAAGGATTTCCGGCGCCTTGATTTCCGCGATCGGCCGCTTGCCGAATTCCTTGTTGGCGAAATCAAGCAGCCACTGTTTCTTCTTCAGCGTCTTCGGGGCATCGCCCTCTGCCTCGGACTTGTCCATGAGTTCTTTGGCCACGGCTTCAAAAGTGTTGGCCCGCGCCATTCGCGCATTGCGGCGCTCTTCCTTGCGGTTGACGGAGGGGTCGATCCCTTCAGCAAGCAGCTTCTTGGCATCGTCGCGCTTGATGCGCGCGTCCGCGAGAGAAGTGACAGGATACTGGCCTAGCGCGAGCAGCTTCTCTTGGAGTTAAAGTTGTACGCGTAGCGCCAGAGCTTTGATCCGGTCTTGGTGACGAGCATGAAGAGGCCGCCACTGTCGGATCGCTTGTAGTCTTTTTCACCAGCTTTCAGGTGCCGAAAATAGGTGTCGTTCTTGACCGGCATCGGTTCGATTCCACCCAAAAGTCGCGATACCATGACCCCAATGATCTACCATGGAAGATACCATGAAAGTGACCGGATACCATGAGATTTGGGCGAACGGCTGCGAAGCCAAAAATGCGACTTGTGCCTGTCATTATTGAGGAAAGTGAACGTTGGCGGATGAGGGCGGACGGTAGGATGGTGCCCCTGGCCGGAATCGAACCAGCACTCCTTGCGGAACTCGATTTTGAGTTCGAGCGCGTCTACCAGTTCCGCCACAGGGGCCTTCGGCCGGCCGTGGCCGGCCTGACGAAGCCGGCGAAATATAGCGGTCGCCGACCGCCGGTCAACCCGCTGTGAAGGCGGGTGCCTCGACAGGGAGGCGACTCCGCGATACGAGCCCTGAATGGCAGGAGGCTCCAGATGTCGAATATGACAGCCGTGTCCCCGATTCCGCGCAAGCTTTCACCTGCAATGGTCTCAGCACTTGCGGTTTTGGCCATCGCGGCGGCGACGATCGCCGGCGCCTGGTATTTCCAGCTGGTGCTTGGCCTTCAGCCCTGTCCGCTATGCCTCGAGCAGCGCTATGCCTATTACCTGGCGATCCCGCTTGCGGCGCTGACGGCGCTCGCCGCCGGCCAAAACGCCCCGCGTTCGCTCTTGATCGCCGGGCTCGCTATCCTCGCGCTGGCGGCGCTCGCCAACTCCGTGCTCGGCGCGTATCACGCCGGCGTGGAATGGAAGTTCTGGCCAGGCCCGTCGGACTGCACCGGGCCGGTCGGCAATCTCGGCAGTGCGGGCTCGCTACTGGACCGGCTGGATACAACCAAGGTGGTGATGTGCGACGAGGTGCAGTGGACCTTCCTCGGCCTTTCGCTCGCCGGCTACAACGTGCTGATCTCGCTCTTGATGGCGGCGATCGCCGTGTCGGGTGTGGCGAAATCGGGCAAGCGCTAGTTTTTCGTCATGCCCGGCCTTGTGCCGGGCATCCACGTCTTACCTTCTCTTGGGCGACAAAGAACGTGGGTAGCCGGGTCAAGCCCGGCCATGACGAGCCAACCGAATGTCCCCGTCGGTCGCTCTTCAGGATGAGGTTGTCTCAATCGTCCACGTCGTCCTGCGGGCGGCCGAACAGGTGGACGATGCCGGGCATCGAGATCGTCACGAAGATAAACCGCGACAGGTGGTGGGCACCGACAAAGATCGGATCGATGTGCAGTGTCAGCGCCAGCGCCAGCATCGCGTCCATGGCGCCTGGCGCGTAGGCCACCAGGATGTCGGAGAAGCGCACATGGGTGATCAGCGCAACGATCGTGACGAATACCGCTGAAATCGCAATCGCAATCGCAAATGAGCCGAGGCCGGCGGTGAGGTGACGAACGAGCGTGCTCATTTTCATCCGCGAGAAGCGCGAGCCGATCAGCGTTCCGATGCCGATCAGCGCGATGGCGCGCACGAACGGCGGCAGGCCGCCGTCGATTAGGCCTGTGCCATGCAGCACGGCTGACCCAACCATCGCGCCGAATAGCCAGCTTGCCGGAAATTTCATCATCCGGAGCACGAGCGAGGCGGCGACCGCAGCGCCGATCAGGCCGACAAGTCCGAGCGGCGAGGCAATGGTCGTCGTCAGGGCTGGCGCGGAAGCCGATGTCAGTCCGGTCAGCACCAGGATGAGCGGCAGGGCCGCGGTCAGAATGATCACGCGCAAGGTCTGCACCACCGCAATCGCGGCCATGTCGGCGCCCTTCTCGATCGCAAGCAGAGCGATTTGCGATAGCGCCCCGGGACTTGCGGCGAGGAAAGCGGAGGTGCGATCCCAGCCATGAATGTGCTGGAGATAGAAGCTGGAGCCGAAGGTGGTGCAGAAGGTTGCGAGCGCCAGAACGCCGATGGTCAGGGGATAGGCGCTGACATGCTGCAACAATTGCCGCGACATCAGCGAGCCAAGCGAAATGCCGAGCATGACGAGGACGGCTTGCGTCAGGTGAGCGGGCACCGCCATCGGCCGGCCCAGCATCGCGGCGATGCCGACCGCCAGCATCGCGCCCGAGATCAATCCGCCGGGCAGGCCTGTGACGAGAAAAAACACGCCGCCAATCGTGCCGATCGACAGCGTCTCGAGGAATTGAAAGGTTTTCTTACGGGTGGGGAGGGCGTCCGCCATCCACTGCGGAATCTGGCTCACGGCGCCTTATGGCAAATCCGGCTTGCTTCGACAAATGCGCAAGCCGATCGCAGCAATGCACGCTGAATGATGTCAGTTCAGGCTTTTCCTGCGTGGGGAATCCGACGTATCCCATCCCCGATCAAGAGGATGGGATCATCGGCGCGGGCTTATTGCTTCGATTTGTCCATCGCGGCCTTCTTGCACTCGGAGCGGAATTTCTTGCGCTCCTTGCCGTGCAATCCCTTGGCGTCAGCCTCCTTGGAGCATTCGAGCGACTCCGCGGTGCGGGGCTTCGAGGTCTTTGCCATGGGCGCGGCAGCATCCGACTTGGCGGCCGGCGCCGCAGTGGTTTGAGCAAAGACGGGAGTGGCGCAAAGCAGGAACGACGCGCCGAGGGCGGCGGCCAGGCGAGAGGAGATCGTCATGAGGTGGTCCTCGGTTTATGAATGGATGGGCACGGTTGCGCCACCATGCTGAACCGCGGATGAATGAAGGGCGTTAGTGCCGCCTATTTGAAGTTCATGCGGTGCAAGCTGCAAGTCTCCTTCATGAACTTCAAATAGAAAAGCGGCACTAGAATCATGGGTTTGCTAGTGACCGTAACTTTCCGAAGTTCGTGAACCGTGGATGCTGCGAGGGAGCACGAACTTCGGAAAGCGGTCGCTAGTGCGTTTTCGCGACGCGATATTTCTACGCAACCCAGCTTGGCCGTTGTCACGTGTCTTTACTAAGCTAGGATGGGGGACTTTAGACCAGCGATCCCCAGGGGGAGAGTAAGGGAGACAAGGATGACCATTAGAGCCAAGTTATTGTGCGCTGTTGCCGTGTCCGGCTTTGCCGCTGCAATCGCCACCACGACCGCGCAGGCCATGACCATGCAGGAGTGCAGTTCGAAATATCAGGCCGCCAAGTCGGCAGGCACCCTCAATGGCCAGAAGTGGAATGATTTCCGCAAGACCCAGTGCGGCGCCGAGGCGACGCCGATGGCTGCACCGGCGGCTCCGCCCGCTGCCCCGCCGCCCGCGGCCGAAGCCAAGCCGAAGGCCGCGCCCACTGCGACCGCGGCTCCTGCTCTGCCGAGCGGGCCTGCGATCTTCCCGATCGCGATCAATCCGAAATATCAGCAGGAAAGCGCCGGCAAGGCGCGGATGCACACTTGCGTCGATCAATACAACGCCAACAAGACCACCAACGCCAATGGCGGGCTGAAGTGGATCCAGAAGGGCGGCGGCTATTACAGTGAATGCAACAAGCGCCTGAAGGGGGCTTGATTATCCACCTCAGGGCCCGGGCTTCGTCGGCCCGGGCCTTCTCCTGTCCGGCAAAGGGACGTGATAGGGTCTTGCGCGGATGTGCGCGGGGATAAGGCGATGGGAAAATCTGAAACGGCTGCGATTGTCGCGCTGACGCTTGTGTCTCAGATGCTCCCGCAGGCTGCGGCCTCGCCCTTGATGCTGGCGCAGACGCAGGCTCCGCCCGCCGCGGTGCCCGCGCCGGCGCAACCACCTGCAACAGCCGGCGCACCGCCAACAACGGTTGCTCCCGCTGAAAAAGGAGCGTTGTCGACACCGGCATGCTCAGTGAAATACCTGGAAGCAAAAGTCGCCGGCAAGCTGGCCGGGCGCAAGTGGGTCGACTTCCGCCGCGACGAATGCGGCAAGCGGGAAACCACGGCCGTTTTCCCCACCGCGATTGCGCCGAAATACGAGCACGATAACGATCTCGAGAAGGCCCGCACCAAGACCTGCGCCGATCAGTTCACGGCCAACAAGGCCACCAACGCCAATGGCGGGCTCGTGTGGATCGAAAAGGACGGCGGCTATTACGCCGAATGCATCATCCGCTTGAAGGGGTGATTCAACTCGGACATTCGGCGTGTGAATTGCCATGATCGCGAGCTTCGGCCTGATCCTGCTGTGTCAATTGGCCGGTGAGGCGTTCGTGCGCGGCCTTAAGCTTCAGATGCCGGGGCCCGTGATCGGCCTGATGCTGCTTCTTTTACTGCTTTTGCTGCGCGATCGTTTCGCCGTCATCGCGCGGGGGCCGCTGCAAGGCGAGGGCGTGGAATCCGCGAGCCACAGCCTGCTCGCCAATCTCTCTTTGCTGTTTGTGCCGGCCGGCGTCGGCGTCGTCGAGAGGCTCGATCTGATCGTCGATCACGGCATCGCGTTCCTCGGCGTGCTGGTGATTTCAGTGCTGATGACGCTGGTGGTGACGGTCGCGACCTTTGTCGTCGCAAGCCGGCTGTTGTCGCGAGAAAAGGCACCATGAACCGCGACCCCTTCTCGCTCTGGGTCTATCTTTCGCAGTCGCCGCTGTTGTGGCTGACCGTCACGCTGCTGGTTTATGCGATTGCGGATGCGTTCTCGCGTCGGACGCATCGCCATCCCTTCGCCAATCCCGTGCTGCACGCGATGTGGATCATCGGGCTGTTTCTCAAGCTGACGAATACGTCCTACGCAGCCTATTTCGGCGGCGCGCAGTTCGTGCACTTCCTGCTGGGGCCGGCTACCGTGGCGCTCGCGGTGCCGCTTTACGAGAATCGCAAGGTGGTAGTATCCGCCATCCTGCCGATGCTGGTGGCGCTCGCCGCAGGCTCGGTGACGGCAGTTGCTTCCGTCGTGTTGCTGGCGGAGGCCTTCGGCCTGCCGCGCGAGGTGGTGCTGGCGATGGCGCCGAAATCCGTCACCGCGGGTGTTGCGATGGGCATCAGCGAATCGCTGCATGCCGACCCGTCCTTGACGGCGGTCGCGGTGATCCGGACCGGCATCCTGGGTGCGATCACTGTGACACCGCTGATGAACTGGATGGGCATCAAGGATTTTCGCGCCCGCGGCTTTGCCGTCGGCATTGCCGCCCACGGCATCGGCACCGCGCGGGCGTTTCAGGTCGACGCGGTCGCGGGCGTGTTCGCCGGCATTGCGATGAGCCTCAATGCGCTGGTGACATCGCTTCTGGTGCCGCTGGCGGTTACCTTCCTGCTGCGCTAACAGAACTTTCATTCAAGGTCCGTTGAGGGACCAGCCGGGCCAGGTGGGAGGTGACTTCTTGATACTCTCCGCGACGCAAGCGGGGCTCGCCGTAGGTTCGGGGGCGCTGGTTGGATTTTCCCTGGGCCTGATCGGCGGCGGCGGCTCGATCCTCGCGGTGCCACTGATGGTCTACGTGGTCGGCGTCAGTGATGCCCATGTCGCCATCGGAACGAGCGCGATTGCGGTCGCGGCCAATGCGGCGATCAACATGTGGCATCACGCCCGCGGCGGCACGGTGCGATGGTCGTTTGCGCTGCCCTTTGCGGCAGCCGGAATTGCCGGCGCGCTGGTCGGCTCGATCTTCGGCAAGCTGCTCGACGGCCGGAAGCTGCTGGCACTGTTTGCGCTGTTGATGCTGGTGATTGCGGTGCTGATGCTCAGGACGCGCATGCGAGCCAGCGTGCCCGATGTGCGCGTCAGCCGGGACAACATGGTTGCGATTCTCGGGCTTGGACTCGCCACCGGCGTGCTGTCCGGCTTCTTCGGCATCGGCGGCGGCTTCCTGATCGTGCCGGCCCTGATGCTGGCGACGGGCATGCCGATCATCAATGCGGTCAGCTCCTCGCTGGTCGCCGTAACGGCGTTCGGACTGTCCACGGCGGCAAGCTACGCCTGGTCCGGGTTGATTTCGTGGGAGCTGGCTGGCTTGTTCATCGCGGGCGGATTGGCCGGCGGCCTGACTGGCACACGCCTGGCGAGATCCTTATCGGCCGAGCGCGGGACGCTCAATATCGTATTCGCCTCTGTCATTATCCTGGTGGCGCTCTATATGCTCACGCGTAACTTATTCGCGTTCTGATCGTATTTCGTGCCATGGGCACCCAGGAGACCAAAATGCGCCATCCGATCGATCCGTTTCAGCCGAACCGGCGACAGACGTTGAGCCTGTTCGGCGGAGCGACGGCGGCGCTCGGCATCACTGCGCTGTCCTCGCCTTCGCGCGCGGTCGAAGAAGAAGTCCTGACCGAAGCGCTGGTGTTGCGCGACCCGGATATTCCGGTCGCGGAGAATGCCTCGGGCGATATCTCGATCGTCGAGTATTTCGACTATCAATGCCCGTATTGCCGCAAGGTCGAACCGGAGCTGCGGCAGGTGGTCCAAGACGACGGCAAGATCAGGCTGATCTGGAAAGACTGGCCGATCCTGGGGCCGATATCGGTTACGGCGTCGCGGATGGCGCTGGCGAGCCGATATCAGGGCAAATTCATCCAGGCCCATGACGCGCTGATCGCGATCAACTCCAAGCTGACGGACGCAAAGATCCGCGAGGCGCTTTCGGGCGCCGGCGTCGACATGGATCGTCTCGATCGCGATCTTGCGAGCCAGTCGAGCGCCATCGATGCGACGCTGGCGCGCAACAACGATCAGGCGGCCGCATTCGAATTCCGCGGCACGCCTTCGTTCATCGTCGGCAAATTCCGCGTGCCGGGCGTCTTGACCATGGCGCAATTCGGTCAGGCGATCTCCGACGCGCGAAAGGCGGCCGCGGGCAGGAAATAGCGTCGCAGCCGCCTCAAGCGGGAATGCCGTTACCGTGACGACAGCCTGATCCAGTCCTCATGGGCGCGCGTTTTCAAGACGTGCCAGTCGGCAGAGACCACATCCCAATTGACGATGGTTCGGCTGCTGGCCGCATTCTGGCCGTTTGCGACCGTCGAGGTCGCTTGCGAGTCGCTGATATAGACGCCGGCGACGAGCAGCACCGCGCCCAAGATCATTCCCAGGATTACCTGCATCGCTGCACCTCCGAAATTGATGGCGCGACAACGTGCCGGGGTCAGGATTGGTTCCGCGCAGGAACACCAAGCCAGTTCAGGATCGGCGCGTTCATCTCGCGCGGATAGCAGTGGCTGAGATTGTCGATCTCGCGGTAGGTCACGTGGGCGCCAGCGGCGGTCAGGACGTCGCGGGTTTGTCTTGCTGTTTCCACGGGAAACATCCAGTCGAGCGCGCCGTGCACGATATGGATCGGCAGGCCGCGCAGCCTGTCGGCATCCGCCATTTGCGCCATCAGCGGATGAAATGTCGCGGCAACCGCTGCGAGATGGGTGAAGGGTGATGCGCCTTCGAGCCCGGAGACATAGCTGAACGTCCCGCCGTCGCTCATTCCGGTCAGCAGCAACTTTTCGGGATCGATATTCCAGCGACTACGCACGGCCTCGAGGATGCGCGCAAGATTGGCCGTATCGGCGTCTTCGCCCATCAGCGCCCAGGTGGCGCCCAACGCGGTCGGCGCGACGAGGATCGCACCCAGGCTGCGGGCATCGCGCAACCAGCGCCACAGGAAGCCGCGGCCATTGCCGTTGCCGCCGTGCAGCGCCATCACCAGCGGCCATTCGCGATCGGGCGAATAATATTCCGGCACGTAAAGCGAAAAGCCGCCGCGGCTCTTCGGTTCGTTGTGGTCGTGGATGATGCCCGTCGTCGCGGTCGCCGGCACCGCCACGCGTGCCTGGAGATCGGCATCCTCACAGACTTCAGGGTTGAGAAAGAAGCTGCTCACCGGCGTAAATTTCGCTGCCAGCGGATAAAGCGCCTCTTCCGCGCGTGGCAGTTGGCGCAGCGCGCGAAACGCGAAAGTCATGTCGCCCTGGCCGGCCTGCACGGCGCGAAGGCCTGAAAACGCCGACAGCGCCGCATCGCTTGCGGTCTCGAGCGCAATTCGGATGTCGGCGAATTCCGCGGGCCAGTCGGAAAGTCTGGAACGGGCCGCGCTCAAATCGTCGTCCGGTTCGCCTGCCGCTTTCATGACGCGATCGAAGGAGGGCGGATGAAAATGGCGCGCGATGAAGCCGAGCGCTTCGAGCGATTGCAGCAGCGGCGGCAGTACCGCGACCACATCGTCGATGACAGCTTCGCTCATCGGCGCGTCTCTAGCTCAGTGGAGGCGCGGCGCCTTCAGAAGCCGCGCGCGGTCGGTCGACGCAAGCACCACATCAAAGGTGACGCCCTCATGGTGCACCGTCAGCGGCACGTCGACGCCCGCTGCTCCGAGCGCCCAGAGCTTGCGGTAAAAACTCGCCTGGGAGGTGATCTTGTCGCCGTTGATGGCGAGGATCACATCGCCGGCCTTGAGTTCGGCGCGCGCCGCCGGCCCCTTCGCGGACACGCCCACAATGACGACGCGGTTGTCGATCTCGGTCGAATACATGCCAAGCCAGGGGCGCGCCGGCTTGTTGACGCGGCCGAATTTGCGCAGGTCGTCCACCACCGGTTTCAAGAGGTCGATCGGCACCACCATGTTGACGTGCTCGGGTTTGCCGTCACGGTCGCGCTCGAGCTGAAGCGAACCGATTCCGATCAACTCGCCGCGATCGGAAATCAATCCGGTGCCGCCCCAGTTGGGATGAGCAGGATGGGTGAAGATCGCTTCGTCCAGCATGTATTCCCAATAGCCGGCAAATTCCTGCTTGGCGACGATCTGGCTCGCCACCGAGCGCGTGCGCCCGCCGACGCCGCCCAGCACCACGCGATCGCCGACCTTGCAGGCGGCGGACGTACCGATCGGCAGGGGATCGAGATCTAGATGGCCGAGTGCCTGCACAAGGCCGAAGCCGGTCACGGCATCAAAACCGAGCGCGTGCCCCTCCACCACGCGTCCGTCACCGGTGTGTAACCAGACAGCCTCGGCTTCGGTGATGAGATAGCCGATGGTCAGCACGAGGCCATCGTCGATGATGACGCCATTGCCGGCGCGCTCGGTGCCCAGCGTATCGGCGAGGAACGCGTCGGCGGGGATGATCGAATGCAGGCCGACGACCGAGGCGAGCGCGCGATCGAGATCGAAGCCGTAGTCGCTCGCACGAGGCTGGTATGACGGCGGCACCTTCCATTCAGTGAGGGCGGGCATGAGAATCTCCTAAAGAACTCGCAGGCCGGAGCCTATCCGATTTTGATCGAATCAAAACCGGGGCTCCAAATTTTTGTTCTGACGCATTTTCCTCACGCGAACCGGTACCCAGTTCGCCCGAAAACGCTCTCGTCTGACGCGCAACGTCAACCTGCGGCTTGATCCAACCGGCATCCGAAAGTTCGGCCTTGGCGGAGATTGGAGCCCGCGAAGAACTGACTGCAATCTTAGGCCGCAAATTTTCTTCGGAAAAGGCCTTGATCCGGCGGTATTCCAGCTTCCACACAGTCCTTTGCCTGTGTCGCGACCGAGCAGGAAACCGGCGTGAATGCGTATCTCCTTGTTAAGCTTTCGCCGAGTTAACGATGTGCGGCAAGCTTGCGTAAAGAGTCGGCAATTAGCGTGCACCCTGATTTTCAAGCCAAGTCTTTTCAGGGGGTCAAAAATGAATAGCGCTACGAAAATGTCTGCGGAAGTCATTGCCAATTCGACCGGCAACGTCGTGGTCACAGCGATGGCAATTGCGTGCGGCCTCGCGCTGGTCGTGTTTGTCTGCGTGGCAACGCCCGGCCTCGACCTGAGCGCCGGCTTCTTCTGATCGCACTTCAATCACGATCGAAACCGACTGGCTCGGCGCGGGGGCTTATCCCCGTCGCGCCGAATTGGTTTGCGACCAATCCCGAAGTTCGATGAGTTTCGCTCGCCAAACGCCTGGTGTCGGCAGACGGCTCGCGCGCCTTACGGATCGAGTTCGGTGTCCCAATAGAGATAATCGAGCCAGCTATCGTGCAGATAGTTGGGCGGAAAGAGCCGGCCGTTGCGGTGAAGCTGATGCACCGTCGGCGCGAACGGCTGCTGCTTCGGAAACATCCGTGCTTGCTGCGGCGTCAGATTACCCTTTTTCAGATTGCACGGCGAGCACGCGGCGACGACGTTTTCCCACGTGGTCTGGCCGCCTTTGCTGCGCGGAATGATGTGGTCGAAGGTGAGGTCGTCACCTGACAGACAATATTGGCAGGCGAAGCGATCACGCAGGAAAACGTTGAAGCGGGTGAAGGCCGGATGCGTGGTCGGCTTGACGAAGGACTTCAGCGACACCACGCTCGGCAATTGAATCTCGAAGGTCGGGCTGCGCACGGCCCGATCATAGTGCTCAACGATGTTGACGCGGTCGAGAAACACCGCCTTGATCGCATCCTGCCACGACCACAGCGACAGCGGATAATAACTCAGCGGCCGGAAGTCCGCATTCAGCACCAGTACCGGCCAACCGCCTTGCGAGACATGTGCGTTCAAGTAACGCTCCTGGCCTCCATCTAGCTGCGAAGCAGCATGCAGAGACATACTACATGCAGCGTGACGGGATTGTGAAGAGCATAGATGGGGTTGTCTGCTCCCGCTTTATTGTGGCCGGATTGCGAAGGCGTCGCCAAAATTGCAGCAAGGCCGCTAAGCGAAGCGGCGACTGACTGTTATGGGTACGGCTCGATGAACACCAAGTCCCCTTATCTCGAGGCGCCGCGGCGGCTTCGGGCCTTCGTCCGGGCCCACGAGACGAGTCTTGTGGTACTCGCGGCGATCGTGGGTACGATCGGTGGGCTGGTGGTGGCCGCCATGAGCGCCGCGGTGGATGTGCTCCACACCGTGCTTTTCAAGCTCAATTCCGGGGATCGCCTGTCAAGCCAGGTCTCGATCGATCCTTTGCGCGCGCTGCTGGTTCCGAGCCTCGGCGGGTTCCTTTTGGGGATCGCCTTTCTGCTATTGCTGCGCGTTCGACCGGCGCGCGAAGTCGACCCGATCGAGGCCAATGCCCTGCATGGTGGACGGATGTCGTTTCGCGGCAGCGTGATCGTGGCGCTGCAGACGATCTGGTCCACCGGCGTCGGGGCATCGGTCGGGCTTGAGGCCGGATACACCCAGCTTTCAAGCGGACTTGCGGCCTCGCTCGGCCGCGGCTTTCATCTGCGTCGCGCCGACCAGCGCTTGATGGTGGGGTGCGGCACGGCAGCCGCGATTGCGGGCGCGTTCAACGCGCCGCTGGCGGGCGCCTTCTACGCGTTCGAACTTGTAATCGGCGGTTATACGCCTGCGAGCCTCACGCCGGTCGGGGTGGCCTCGGTCGTCGGTTATTTTGTCGCCCACGCCCTTACGCCGCTCTCGCTCACCATCGCTACCGGCCCGGTGATCGGCATTGTCGTCGGACGCGATCTTGTGGTCGCGGCGCTGCTCGGCGTCTTTGCCGCGCTGTTTGGCATCGCGATCATGCGTGGCGCCGGCCTTTGTGAAGCGCTGTTGTCGAAAATCGTCCCCTGGCCGCCGCTCCGCCCGGCCCTGGGCGGTCTTGCGGTGGGGTTGTTGGCACTGCAGACGCCGCAGGTGCTGTCGTCCGGGCACGGTGCCTTGCACTTTAATGGCATCGTCACCATGCCGCTGACGTTCATCGGCATGGTCTTTGTGCTCAAGACAACGGCGTCCGTCGTCTCGCTCGGCTCCGGCTTTCGCGGCGGCTTGTTTTTCGCCACCCTTTTTCTCGGCGCCATCGGTGGTCGCCTTTTCGCGGAAGGCTTTGACGGCATTTTTCCGGGTTTAGGGCTTGAATCGAACATCTACGCCATCATCGGCATGAGCGCGCTGTCGGCGTCCGTGATCGGCGGGCCGCTGACGATGTCGTTCATTGCGCTGGAATCGACCGGCGACCTCTGGCTCACCACCGCCGTGCTGGTCGCGGTCATCATATCGACCCAGGTCACCCGCGAACTGTTCGGCTATTCCTTCGCGACCTGGCGATTGCATCTGCGCGGCGAAACGATCCGCAGCGCCGCCGACGTCGGCTGGATCCGCGATCTCACCGTCAGGCGATTGATGCGGCCGGACGTGCTGACGGTGAATGCCGCGACGTCGATTGCCGAGTTCCGCGCCAAATTCCCGCCGGGCTCGAAGACGCAACTGGTTGCGGTGGACGATACAGGCCACTATGCAGGAATGGTGTTCGTGTCGGATGCGCATGCCGCCGACGTCGATCCGAAAAAGAACCTGACCAGCATTCTGCATTATCCGCGCGTCGTCCTGCATCCCGGCATGAATATTCGCGAGGCGATCTCGGCTTTCGACATGACCGAAGCTGAATCGCTCACGGTCGTCGAAGCTGGCGATCAGCGGCCGATCGGAATCCTGACCGAGGCTCATGCGATGCGGCGTTACGCGGAAGAGTCCGAACGGCGGCGAAAAGAGGTGATCGGCGATGCGTGATTCAATTGTCTGCCGATTGTCTTGGGCGATGATCGTTGCCGCCGCCATTCTCGGATGGGCTTCACCGCTCTCGGCGCAGTCTTATCCGGTACGGCCGATCACCATGATCGTTCCGTTCCCCGCGGGCGGCGCGACCGATACGCTGGCGCGATCTCTCGCCGAGAAAATGCGGGAGATTCTCGGTCAGCCTATCATCATCGAAAATGTCGCCGGCGCCGCCGGGACGATCGGCGTTGGCCGCGCGGTTCGCTCGCCTGCGGACGGCTATACGCTTTCCATCGGCACCTCGACGACCCACATGCTCACCGGCGGCCTCTACACGCTGCCGTTCGATCTCCTGAAAGATCTCGCGCCGGTCATCTATGTCGGCAGTGAGCCGCTCCTGCTCGCGGCACGGAAGGATTTCCCGGCAAGCGACCTGAAGGGCCTGATCGCTTATCTCAAGGCCAATCCCGACAAGGCGTCGGTCGGCATCGCGGGCGTCGGCGCCGCCGGGCATCTCGCCGGCATCGCGTTCCAGAGGGAGACCGGCACGAAATTCCAGTTCGTGCCCTATCGCGGCAACGCGCCGGCGATGCAGGATCTCCTGGCCGGGCAGATCGATTTCATGATGGAGCCGTCGTCGAATTTCAAATCGCTGATTACAACCGACAGCATCAAGCCGATCGCAGTCACCGGCAAAACCCGGCTGCCGGCGTCGCCCAATATTCCGACCGTCGAGGAAGCGGGCCTGCCGGGCTTTACCGCCTCGCTCTGGTACGGACTTTGGGTGCCGAAAGGGACGCCGAAGGAGATCGTCGCGAGGCTGAACGCCACCTTGCGCGAGGTGCTGGCCGACGCTTCCGTCAAAAAACGGCTTGACGATCTCGGCATTGAGATCTCGCCGCGCGATCAGCAATCACCGGAGGCCCTGGCCGCCTTCCAGAAGGCGGAGGCCGAACGATGGTGGCCGGTCATCAAGGCGTCGAACCTGAAGGCGGAATGAGACCGCAGCGTCGCGGGGTTTTCGCTGTCAAACCTTCTCCAGCTTCTGCAGGCAACGCGCCCGGCGGACCTCCGCCGGCATCGGCGTGTCGCCAAAACTGGTCTTCCAGTTGGTGACGCCAACTTCGCCGACATAGATGTCGCCTTTTGAATCGAGCGCCACGCCGTGCGGAGCAAGGAACTCGCCGGCCTCGAGGCCGGGCCCGTGCTCGCCGCCGAGCCGTGCGACACGCTTGCCCCCGCAATCGACGATCGTCAGGCGCGGGCCGAGATTGGGCACCATGCGGTTGACCGGCATGCCGGGCCCCAACTCGCCGATGATGAAATTCGGCGACTTGCCGCCGCAGCAATGCAGGGCGCACGGCCGATGCAGGTTGTTCCACTGAGTTTCGTATTTGCCGTTGCCGTCGAAAACCTGAACGCGGTGGTTCTCGCGGTCGGCCACGTAAACCCAGCCATCGACATCGGTCGAGATGTTGTGAACGATGTTGAACTGGCCGGGATCGCTGCCCGGCTCGCCCCAACTTTTGATCAATTTGCCGTCAGGCGTGTACTTGTGCACGCGCGCATTGCCGTAACCGTCGGAGATATAGATCTCGCCTTTGGGAGACAGTGCCGTATGAGTGCAGCGATGGAACGGCTCTCCGCTCATGAACGGCGCCGGCTTCTCCGGAATGCCGATCGTCAGCAGCACTTTCCCGTCAGTCGCTGCATTTGCGGACCGTATGGTCACCGTCGTCAGTGCAATACAAATTGTCATCGGCGTCGATGTGCAGCCCGTGCGGGCGATGGAAAAGGCCTTCGCCCCAGCTCCTGATGAAGTCGCCATCGGAATCGAAGACGATCATAGGGTGCGCGCCCCGATTGAAAACGTAGACGTGGTCCTTGCTGTCGACCGCTACCGATGCAACGTCGGTCAGTGACCAGCCGTCGGGCAGCCTGGCCCAGTTCTCCACCACGCGATAGCGGTGCTCGCCTGAGCCGAGAATGGCCGGCATCTGTTTCTCCCCTGGATTTCGCTATGCGCCGGTTAGCGCTGTCGCGGCAACAATCCTTCCTCGATCGCCTTGATCTGCAAGCCTAGGAATTTCGAGTTGATGCGGCACTGCGCAAGGCTGCCGGCGATGAACCAGAGGCCGCTTTGACCGGTGCGCGCATACATGTTGCGCAGTTCCTGCCCCTTGCCAAAACCCCAGATCGGTCCGACCCGTGCGGCGATCTCCCCGCCGAACAGTTGCTCGACGAGAACTTCCTGCGGCTTGTAGCCGGTCGCGAGCACGATGAGGTCGGCCGCAAGCGTCTCTCCGTTCTTCAGCCGCGCGCCCTCGGCAACGAAGGATTCGATATCGGCAAATTGCCGCAGCGCGATCTCGCGCCGTGCCACAAGGTCCGAACAGCCGACATTGAAGTAGTAGCCGCCGCCGCGGGTGAGATATTTGAACTGCCAGCCGGTATCATCGTCGCCGTAGTCGAGCTTGAAACCGACGGTGGCCAGGCCATCGAGCAGTTCCTTGTCGAACTCTTTGGATTGCTCGGTAATCATCTGATGGCTTCGCCGCGCGAGCGTCAGCGGCATCGAGGTTGCGATCAGGTCGTTGTCCTCCAGCGTGCCTTCGTTATAGGCCGCATAAGCAAGCTGCGCCGAGGGTTCGATATTTGTGATCAGCGTCGGGCTGCGCTGCACCAGCGTCACGTCCGCGCCGCTCGAATAAAGATCCTGTGCGATGTCATGGCCGCTGTTGCCGGTGCCGATGACGACGGCGTTTTTGCCTTTCCAGTTTTCGCCGTCGTCGTACCGGCTCGAATGCAGCACGGTGCCCGAAAAATTCTTCAGCGTCGGAATGTCCGGAATGTTGGCAATGCCGCTGACGCCGGTCGCCATCACGACATGGCGCGGATGTATCGTGCGTGCGTTGCCGTCGCCTCGGCGCAGCACGACGGACCAGCGGCCGTTGGCAGCGTCATATTCGCCGCTCTCCAGCGCGGTATCAGTCCAGAAGTTCAGTTCCATCGCATCGACGTACGATTCGAACCAGTTGGCGAGCTTGTCTTTCGGAATATAGACCGGCCAGTTCGGCGGGAACGGCATGTAGGGCAGGTGATTGACCTGCACCTGGTTGTGAAGCGTGAGCGCGTGGTAGCGCTTGCGCCAGTTGTCGCCGATGCGCTTCTCACGATCGACGATCAGCGTGTCGACGGACAGTTGCTTCAGTCGCGCGGCGATCGAAAGCCCGGCCTGTCCGCCGCCGACCACCAGCACCGTCGGGTCGCGCTCGGCATAGGCTACGGAGGCCTGGCGCTGGTCGAGCCAGTTCGGGCCGCGAAAATCGCGCGAATAGGATTGGCCGCGGGGCCGTGCTGGGCCGATTGCTTCCTCAAACCCCTTCAGTTCTTCGAGCGCGGTGAGCAGTGTCCACGCCTTGAGCTTGCCGCCATCATCGGCATCGGGAATCAGGCGGATGATGCCATGGCCACGGCCCTGGTCTGTCTCGAATTTGAAAATGCCCTCGATCGTCTCGGTGCCCGCGCGCCTCACGCGGCGCGGCGGGGCGCGCTCGGGATCGATCCTGAAGCGGCGCGGTGCCGTGCGGCCGGCAAGGACTGGAAGTTCATCGAGGATTGCATCGGCGCCATTGAGGGTTTGCAGGTTCCAGCTCAGCGCCAGCACGTCGCGCCAAAAACTGTCGGAATGAAAGAGCGGCCGAAGCGTGCTCCTTTCGGGATGTTCGAGCGCGCGCTCGAATTGTGCCAGCCAATTTTCGACTGACGCCAAGATGTCGTCGGTTCTATCGAGCATGCGGGTGGCCTTGTTCTTCGGCCGTGATGCGGCGTTTCCTGGATAGCGAGGCTATACCGTTTGGGTGCGGGCCAAAAGCGGCTCAGCTATGAGTGTTTTGCAACGGGGCCCTTGATCGAAGCTGCTTTCGCGCTTTCCGAACTCCCAATCACGCCTTCGCGTTTCTTGATCGCGCGGTAATACGACCACCACAGATGCGCCGCCGCGCCGCGCATCGGCCGCCAGGGCTCGGCGATGCTTGCCATCTCCCGGGCAGTGGGACGCGCCTTCAATCCCAGACCGATCTTCACCGCCTCCTGCACGGCGAGATCGCCGGCCGGCCAGGCATCGGCGTGGCCGAGGCAAAACAACAGGTACACGTCGGCGGTCCATGGACCGATGCCATGCAGCGAGACCAGCGTATGGTGCGCGGCGTCGGCGTCCTCATCGGCAAGCACGTCGAGATTGAGCCGTCCCGCTGATATCTCGCGCGCCAGAATCTTCAGCGTCTTGATCTTCGCCGCCGACAGGCCAAGCCGCCCCAGGCGAGCGGCGCGCGCGCGGCGGAGCGCCTCATGATCGAATGGATCGAAGGCGGCGGAAAGCCGCGCCCAGATCGCTGCCGCGCTCGCGGTGGAAAGCTGCTGGCCGCAGACGATATGGGCGAGGCCCACGAAACCCGGCTCGCGCCGCCGCAGGGCAGGCATGCCCGCGACGGCAAATACCGGCGGAAGCCGCGGGTCCAGTTTCAGGAGCGCGCGGATAGCGTCTTCGAGGTCGGCCTGGCTGTTGAGGTGGAGGGTCATTGCGACTTAAAACCACCATCTATTGAGAACGAGATCAATGCCGCCACCCGTTTTCCGCTTCGCGCCGTCCCCGAACGGCTATCTGCACCTCGGCCACGCCTTTTCAGCGATCCTGAATGCCGATCTGGCGCGCGAATCGGGCGGGCGTTTGCTGCTACGCATCGAGGATATCGATCCCACGCGTTGCCGGCCCGAGTTCGAGGAAGCGATCGTTCAGGATCTCGCCTGGCTCGGCCTTTCCTGGGAGCTGCCGGTGCGCCGTCAGTCCGAACACCTTGTGGAATACCGCGACGCGCTGGAGAAGCTGACGGCGCTGGGGCTTGTCTATCCCGCTTTCGAAAGCCGCGCCGAGATTACCCGGCTGATCGGGGAGCGAGAGAAAGAGGCGCCGTGGCCGCGCGACCCTGACGGCGCGCCGCTTTACCCAGGCCCGGTGCGCGCGCTTTCGCCCGGCGCGCGGGCACAGCTGTTGCAATCCGGCGCGCCTTACGCGCTGCGGCTCGATATGGCCAAGGCTTGCGCGCTTGCCGGCGAACTTTCATGGCACGAGCGCGGCGAGGGTCCGCAAGGCGAGACCGGGATGGTTCCGGCATGGCCTGAGGCATGGGGCGACGTCATCATTGCGCGCAAGGAGACCCCGACCAGCTATCATCTCGCCGTGGTGCTCGATGACGCCCTGCAAGGCGTGACCGAGGTGGTGCGGGGGCAGGACCTGTTCTGGTCGACGAGCATGCATCGCCTGTTGCAGGCCCTTCTCGGGCTGCCCCAGCCCGCCTACCGGCACCACCGCCTCATTCGCGGTGCGGCGGGGCAAAAACTGTCGAAATCAACCGATGCCACCGGCCTTCGGGAATTGAGGGCGGCCGGCGTGACCCCGGCCGAGATTCGCCGCCGGATTGGTCTCGCCTGAAGCGCGTTGCCAACATTCTGTTCGGGACGAATCGCGCTCCGGCGTGACTCCTTCCACCGGGACGTGCCATGCTGGGACGAGCCAGGATTGGGGGAATCATGGCATCGAGTTCGCGCCCACAGCGCAGCGAGCGGCGGTTGACAAAAACGCGTCCGAAAAAGCGTAAGCAAGGTGTAGTAGCCCGCAGGCCGCGCAAGGCCGCGACCAAAGCGGCCCGCAATGCGGCCGCTCCGGGCATGGTCGAAACGGCGCTCGCCACCTTCGCACATGAGGTTCGCACGCCGCTCACCGGTATTCTGGCCATCAGCGATCTCCTGGCGACGTCGGAGCTCGGCGAGCGGGAGCGGCGTTGGGTCGACACCATCAAGGCCGGCGCCGAACATCTGGCGAGCCTTGCGACCCTGTTCGTCGACGCCGCCCGAAGCGGCCGCTCCGGCTTTGGCGTCCGGCAGGACTTTTTCGATCTGCGGACGCTCGCCCAAAGTGTCGGCGATTTGCTCGCCGGCCGCGCCACGGCCAAAGGCTTGCAGTCGCGGGTCGAGATCTCCGACAAACTGCCCAGTTTCGTCATCGGCGATTCCGTTCGCCTCCGGGCGGCGCTGGAAAACCTGATCGACAACGCCACCAAATTCACCGAACGCGGCGGCGTCGGGCTGACCGTGCGGCCGACCGGAGCGGTGAAAGACAAGATCGGCATAGCGTTCGCGGTTTCCGACAGCGGCATTGGTCTCTCGCTGGCCGAGATCAGGCGGCTGTTCCGCCCCTTTTCGCAGGCCAACATGAAAATCGCCGCCCGCTTCGGCGGCGCCGGATTGGGCCTGTCGTCGGTGAAGCAACTCGCCCGCGCCATGGGCGGCGATATCGAGGTCGCGCCGAGGCGCGCCGGCGGGACCACCTTTACCCTGACGGTGATGTTAAGCCGCGCCGAGGTCGCGCCGTCGCAACCGGGTCGGGACGATGATCGCCCGCAGGATCATGCGCGGGGATTGCGCGTTCTCAGCGTCGAGGACAATCCGTTCGGCCGCGTCGTGCTCAATGCGGTCCTGACCGAGCTTGGTCATCAGGCGGAATTCATCGGCCGGGGCGAAGACGCTGCCGATCGCATCCTGCAGGGCGGCTTTGATGCGGTGCTGATGGACATGGTGCTGCCCGGAATCGACGGCATCGAGGCGGTTCGCCGGATTCGCGCGCTCGATCCGCCATTTGGCAAAATTCCAGTGATCGGCGTATCCGGCCGCAGCGATGACGAGGCGGCCGCGCGTGGCGCCGGCGCGGACGCCTTCCTGGTCAAACCTGTGTCTCCGAGGGCGTTAGCGATTGCGCTGCTTGAAGTGACACGCCGCGCGGCAAACGCGACTTGATGATCGCCGCATTCAGCTCTCCGCCATAGACGAAGATCGCGGCCATGAAATAAAGGAAAACCAGCGCGATGATCACCGAGGCGAGGCCAGCATACATCGTGACGTAGTTGTTGGCGAAACGCGCCAGATATTGCCCGAACACGATGCCCGACACCATCGAAGCGATCAGGGTGAAGATGATGCCAGGCAGAATTTGCAGGAACGACCGGCGGCCTGCGGGCAGCCAGGCATGCAGCACGAACAGTGCGACGACCAGCGCCAGAATGGTGATGCCGTAGCGGGCGATATTGAGGAGCTTCTCGTTGCTTTCGACGATGATCGGAATGTGGCGCCGTGCCGCCTCGAGCATCAACGGACCGAGCACGATCAGGAAAGCCATCGCGAGCGAGGTGAACGCCGCAACCAGCGTGTAGCCGATCAACTCCAGCCGCAGCCAATACCAGCGGCGCGGCTCGATCACCGCATAGGCCCGGTTGAGGGCGACGCGAAGCGCCTCCACGCCATTGGAGGCAAAGTAGACCGCAAGCACCGCGCCAATGGTCAGGATATCGCCGCGGGTCGTGGTGAGGACATCGTGAATGTTGGCCGTGAGCGCGTCGGCGACCTGCCTCGGCCAGACCTGAAGCAGAAGTCCGGCGGCCTGGTCTGCAAGTTCCTTGGAGCCGAAGAAGCCGGCAAGCGACGTCAACACGATCAGAAACGGAAACAGCGCCATCAAGGTCGACAGCGCGATGTGGCTGGCGATTGCCCAGCCGTCATCGGCCAGAAACGTGTAGAACGCGTCGAGGGTGACGTGAAAGATGTAGCGAATGAGCCGCACCGCAGACACTAGTGCTCCGATTTCGATGTTCGCAAGCTACCGCGGCGACCTCTGATGCGAACTTCGGAATCAAAGGAGCTCTAGCAACTTTTGATGCCGGTACGGCTTCTGAGTTTGAAGTGCCTATAACGGACTCGCGGCGAAATTGATAGGAACTTCAAATTCGCCGCACCGGCGTTAACCACGCTACCTTCTGATATTATTTCGGCAAAAGCCAGATCGTTACCGCGTTAGTGGCCTCAAGGTGCGGCAATGGCGCACCGAGAGTAGCGGTGTTATGTAAGATACCATGGCTTCTTTCCTTGCTACTTTCATCGTGCCCGTCGCGGTGGCCGCAGTTGCGCTGGTGCTGCTCATGGGTCTTCTCAACATGATGCGGGGCGGTTCGCCGAACCGCTCGCAGAAATTGATGCGGTTGCGGGTGCTGCTTCAGTTCGTCGCGATCGTCATCATCATGGTTACGGTTTGGGCGATGGGTCATCGCTAGCTTTGGAGGTAACGCATGGTCGTCCTCAATCGCATCTATACGCGAACCGGCGATGACGGCACCACCGCGCTCGGCAGCGGCGAGCGCCGTCCGAAATACGATCTGCGCATCTCTGCCTACGGCACCGTCGACGAGACAAATGCGGCGATCGGCGTCGTCCGGCTCCACCTGGCTCAGGTCCCCGAACTCGATGCGATGCTGGCGCTGATTCAAAACGACTTGTTCGATCTTGGCGCCGATCTCGCCGTCCCCCAGCGTGAGGGCAAGGCCGAGCGCTTGCGCGTGCTGGCAAGCCAGGTCGAACGGCTCGAGCGTGATATCGATCGCCTCAATGCAGACCTTCAGCCGCTGAATTCTTTCGTGCTGCCCGGCGGCACGCCGGCCGCAGCCTATCTGCATCTGGCGCGCACCATTTGCCGCAGGGCGGAACGGATCATGGTGGAACTGGCGGCGCAGCCCGACGAGCCTGTCGGCGATGCTGCCATTCAATATATGAACAGGCTGTCCGACTTCCTGTTCATTGCCAGTCGCACGGCCAATCACAACGGAGCCGGGGACGTGCTGTGGGTGCCCGGCCAGAACCGCTAAAGCCATCGGTCCGGAGGGGCAATTTTTGCTGCTGCCGCGTTGACCGGGGTGGGCGGGCGCTTTAGGTTCCGCGCCCTAAGCTCCGAATTGTTAGTGTTGCAGCGAAAGAGGGTCGATGAAGGTCCTGGTGCCGGTGAAGCGAGTGGTCGACTACAACGTCAAGGTCCGCGTCAGGAGCGATGGAACCGGCGTTGAGCTGGCCAACGTGAAGATGTCGATGAATCCGTTCGACGAGATCGCCGTGGAGGAGGCCCTGCGCCTGAAAGAGGCCGGCAAGGCCACGGAAGTCGTGGTGGTTTCGATCGGACCGGCACAGGCGGCCGAAACCATCCGCACCGGGCTCGCCATGGGCGCCGACCGCGGCATCCTGGTGAAGGCCGAAGGCAATGTCGAACCGCTGGCGGTTGCGAAGATCCTCAAGGCGGTGGCCGACGAGGAAAAGCCGGGGCTCGTGATCCTCGGCAAGCAGGCGATCGACGACGACTTTAACCAGACCGGACAGATGCTTGCGGCCCTGCTCGGCTGGTCGCAGGCGACCTTTGCCTCCAAGCTCGAGGTCGATGGTTCCGACTTCAAGGTGACGCGTGAGGTCGACGGCGGGTTGCAGACCGTGAAACTGAAAGGTCCGGCTATCGTTACCACCGATCTGCGGTTGAATGAGCCGCGCTATGCAAGCCTGCCGAACATCATGAAAGCCAAGAAGAAGCCGATCGCCGAAAAGGGTGCATCGGATTACGGCGTCGACCTGACGCCGCATCTGGAGATTCTCACGACGTCCGATCCGCCCGGCCGCAAGGGCGGCGTCAAGGTCAAGGACGTCACCGAGTTGGTCTCGAAGCTCAAGACCGAAGCGGGGGTGCTCTGATGACCACGCTGTTGCTGGCCGAACACGACAACGCTTCGATCAAGGATGCGACCCACAAGGCCCTGACGGCTGCTTTGGCGCTGGGCGGCGACGTCCACGTGCTCGTGGCCGGCGAAAACGCCAAGGCTGCGGCGGATGCGGCTGCCAAGCTTTCCGGTGCCAAAAAGGTCCTGCTTGCCGACAATGCGGCCTATGCGCATGACCTGGCCGAGCCGCTGGCGGCGCTGATCGTATCCCTGGCCTCCGGCTACGATGCCTTCGTTGCGCCGGCGACCTCGCGCTTCAAGAACGTCATGCCGCGCGTGGCGGCGCTCCTCGACGTCATGCAGGTCTCGGAAATCATCAAGGTGGTGTCGCCCGATACGTTCGAGCGTCCGATCTATGCCGGCAACGCGATCCAGACCGTCAAGTCCAGGGACGCCAAGAAGGTCATCACGGTGCGGACCTCGACCTTTGCGGCGACGGGCGATGGCGGCAGTGCGCCGGTGGAGAATGCCGCAGCCGCGGCCGATCCGGGCCTCTCCAGCTTTGTCGGTGAGGAGGTCGCCAAGAGCGACCGTCCCGAACTGACATCGGCGAAAATCATCGTGTCCGGCGGCCGGGCGATGCAAAGCCGGGAGAATTTCACCAAATATATCGAGCCTCTCGCCGACAAGCTGGGAGCGGCGGTCGGTGCCTCGCGCGCCGCGGTCGATGCCGGCTATGCGCCTAACGACTGGCAGGTCGGCCAGACCGGCAAGGTGGTGGCGCCCGAGCTCTATGTGGCGATCGGCATCTCCGGCGCGATCCAGCATCTCGCCGGCATGAAGGATTCCAAGGTCATCGTCGCCATCAACAAGGACGAGGATGCGCCGATCTTCCAGGTTGCCGATTATGGCCTGGTCGCGGATTTGTATCAGGTGGTTCCGGAACTGACCGAGGCGATCGGCAAGCTCGGAAAGTAGGGGTGCGTTGGGGCAAACGGCACGATAAGATGGCGGTCATGATAAAGAAAGTCGGCGTGATCGGTTCGGGCCAGATGGGCAATGGCATCGCGCATGTCGCGGCGCTTGCCGGCCTCGATGTGGTGCTCAACGATGTATCTGCCGACCGCCTGAAGTCGGGCATGGCGACCATCAACGGCAATCTGTCGCGCCAGGTCTCCAAAAAGGCCATTACCGACGACGCGCGCAAGCAGGCGCTCGAGCGCATCGCGCTTGCCGAATCCATGGATGGCCTTTCCGACTGCGATCTCGTGATCGAGACCGCGGTCGAGAAGGAAGACGTCAAGCGCAAGATCTTTCACGAGGTCTGCGCGCTGTTGAAGCCCAGCGCCATCGTCGCCTCCAACACCTCGTCGATCTCGATCACCCGGCTCGCCGCTTCGACCGACCGGCCCGAGCGTTTCATCGGCATTCATTTCATGAATCCGGTGCCGCTGATGGAGTTGGTCGAGCTGATCCGGGGCATCGCCACTGATGATGCGACCTTCGATGCGGCCAAGGAGTTCGTCACCAAGCTCGGCAAGCAAGTCGCGGTGTCGGAGGATTTTCCCGCCTTCATCGTCAATCGCATTCTGCTGCCGATGATCAACGAGGCGATCTATACGCTTTATGAGGGTGTCGGGAACGTCGAGGCGATCGATGCGGCGATGAAGCTCGGCGCCCATCATCCAATGGGCCCGCTGGAGCTTGCCGATTTCATCGGCCTCGATACCTGCCTGTCGATCATGCAGGTGCTGCACGAGGGCCTGGCCGACTCCAAGTACCGCCCGTGTCCGCTGCTCGTGAAATACGTCGAGGCCGGCTGGTTGGGACGTAAGACCCAGCGCGGTTTCTACGATTACCGCGGCGAGAAGCCGGTTCCGACCCGGTAATTTCGTCAATCTCCAGCATTCGTTAACGCTTCCCGCTTAGCCTGTCCGCCGATTGGGGAGTGGTGCCTATGGATGTAGCGAGTTTGGCGCTCAGTTTGATTTCGATGCAGGCCGGAAATACCCAGCAGCAGATCGCAACTTCCGTCCTGAAATCGAACCTTGATGCCGAAAAGTCCTCCGTGCTGACCCTCCTGGGAGGCGGGTCGCCCTCGCTCGCCAATGTTGGTCCCGGCATCGGCGGCAATCTCAACATCTCGGCCTGACATCCTCTTACAGCTCCCGCTCGGATCGGTCCCGGACCCATGCCCGGCGGACCTGATGTGCCGTCGCGGCATTGCCCGCCGTCGCCGCATGCGATAGCGAGAAGCCGGCCTCACGTTTTTCCAGGGACATCAGATGAAGTTCGCAAGTTTCAAGATCAACGGCGCCACGAGCTGGGGCCTCATCGAAGGTAATGAGGCGCTCGATCTCGGTGCCGTCTTGCGCGACCGTTTTACCGATCTGAAAGCGGTCATTGCCGCCGGCGCGCTGGCGGAGGCGGCCAACGCGGCTACGAAGGCCAAGCGTTACCCGCTCGCCAGCATCACCTGGCTGCCCGTGATCCCCAACCCTGACAAGATCCTCTGCATCGGCCTCAACTACGAGAACCACCGCAAGGAGACCGGCCGCACCGAGGTTGAAAATCCCACCGTGTTCGGCCGGTTCGCCAACAGCCAGACCGGGCATCTCTGCAGTATTGTCCGGCCGAAGGTGTCGACCGACCTCGACTACGAGGGCGAACTCGCGCTCGTCATCGGCAAAGGAGGCCGCTACATCCAGCGCAAGGACGCCTGGGGCCACATTGCCGGCTACGCCTGCTACAACGAAGGCAGCGTGCGCGACTATCAGCGCCATACCCACCAGTACACCCCCGGCAAGAACTTTCCGGATACTGGCGCCTTCGGCCCCTGGATGGTGACGCCGGACGAAGCGGGCGACCTCGGGCCGCTGCGGTTGCAAACCCGTCTCAACGGCGAGGTGGTTCAGGATGCGACCATCAGCCAGATGATTTTCGATATTCCGCGCCAGATCGAATACTGCTCGGCCTTTACGCGGCTCGAGCCGGGCGACGTGATCGTGACCGGCACGCCGGGGGGCGTCGGCTCCCGCCGCACCCCGCCGCTGTGGATGAAGCCGGGCGATGTGGTCGAGGTCGAAATCGACCGGATCGGCCTATTGCGCAACACCGTCGTGGATGAGGCCTAAGAGGCCCCGGTTCGGCCTGCACGGGCTCCTTCAGGAGCCCGTCGCGGTGGCCGCCGTGATCAGCTTGATGGCGTCATCGCTGTCCCATTCGGCGGGGCCCGCGATGGTCGCGATTTCGCAGCCCTGGCCATCGACGAGCACTGAGGTCGGCATGCCCAGCGCCCGGCCTACGGCTTTAAGATCCTGAAAGACCTTGGCTTTCTCGTCGCTGAAATAGTCGAGCTTGGTCAGCCTGGCCTCTTTCAGGAAGTTCTTCGGCTTTTCCGGATCGCGGGTATCGATGTTGATCGCCACCACCTGGAAATCCTTGCCGCCAAGCCTGGCCTGCAGGCGATCCAGCGCCGGCATTTCCCTCCGGCACGGCACACACCAGGTAGCCCACAGGTTCACCAGCACGGTGTGCCCGCGCCAGTCCGACAGCTTCTTCGGTTTGCCGTCGGCATCTTCGAAGGTGAGATCGGGCAGCTTCAGCGGCGCGGTCGCCATGGTCAGCGCGGCTACCTCGCCCTGCGCGAGCGGCGAGATCTTGCGCGAAAGGTTAACCGCCGACGCACAGGCGGAATCGCCTCCCGCGTTGCGCTTGAGGCCGCCAAGCCCGTATACCCCGCCAAATCCGATCGCGGCGCCAATCAGGACCGCCCCGATCACATAGGGGATGCGCCGCGTGGGGACCGGAGCAGGCAAGGGGCTGTCGGGCATATCGTTTGTCATTCGGGTTCGGATACGGCTATTTGGAGTTTTGATTGTGCCAGCTATCACGGCAGGCGCCGCGGCGAATATGAGCAGATGGTCATGAGCAACAAGATGTGGGGCGGCCGGTTCACCGAACGTCCTGACGCGATCATGGAGGAAATCAACGTCTCCATCGACGTCGACCGTCACATGTACGCCCAGGACATCGCCGCGTCCAAGGCCCATGCCGCCATGCTGTCAGCGCAAGGGATCATCACGGCGAACGATGCGAAAAATATCGCCAAGGGTCTAGACACGATTTTGTCAGAGATTGGCAAGGGTTCGTTCGATTTCAAGCGCGCGCTCGAAGACATCCATATGAACGTCGAGAGCAGGCTTGGCGAACTGATCGGGCCCGCCGCCGGCCGTCTGCATACGGCCCGTTCGCGCAACGACCAGGTGGCGACCGACTTTCGCCTGTTCGTCCGCGACACCATCGACCAGGCGGATTCCGCGCTGGCGTTGTTCCAAGAGGCGCTGGCGCAGCGCGCGCTGGAACATGCCGCAACAGTCATGCCCGGCTTCACCCATCTGCAGACCGCACAGCCCGTCACCTTCGGGCACCATCTGCTTGCCTATGTCGAGATGGTGGCGCGCGATCGGGGCCGGTTCGCCGATGCGCGCAAGCGTCTCAACGAATCGCCGCTGGGTGCTGCGGCGCTTGCCGGCACCTCGTTTCCGATCGATCGCGCGGCAACCGCCAAGGCGCTCGGCTTTGACCGGCCGATGGCCAATTCGCTCGACGCGGTGTCCGATCGCGACTTCGTCATCGAGACGCTGTCGGCGGCGGCGATCTGTTCGATGCATCTGTCGCGGTTTGCCGAGGAGATCGTGATCTGGACCTCGCCGCTCGTGGGACTGGTGCGGCTGTCCGACAAGTTCACCACCGGCTCCTCGATCATGCCGCAGAAGCGCAATCCCGATGCGGCTGAACTGGTGCGTGCGAAGACCGGCCGGGTGATCGGCGCGCTGAATGCGCTGTTGATCGTCATGAAGGGTCTGCCACTCGCCTATCAAAAGGACATGCAGGAAGACAAGCTGGGCGCGATGGAAGCGTTCGGCGCGCTGTCGCTGGCGATCCGGGCGATGACGGGCATGGTGCTCGACCTGGTGCCAGACGAGGCCCGCATGAGGCTTGCTGCTGGCGAGGGCTATGCCACCGCCACTGATTTGGCGGACTGGCTGGTGCGGACGCTGAAAATGCCGTTCCGCGATGCCCACCATGTCACCGGGCGCATCGTGGCGAAGGCCGCGGCAGATGGCGTTGCGCTGCATGAACTGCCGCTGAAGGCGATGCAGGCGATTGAGCCCAGGATCACCAGGGACGCGCTTTCGGTGTTGTCGGTCGAGGCTTCGGTGAAGAGCCGGACGAGTTTTGGCGGCACCGCGCCCAAGAATGTGGCGGCGCAGGCCAAGTCCTGGCTCAAGCGGCTGGAAAAAGAGCGAAAGTTGGGCTGAGTTACAATTCTTTACCTGAAATTCGGCGGCCCTTGGTGTGGCCAGAACAGTTCAATCTTTGTATGGTGCGGCCCGCATTGGGGATTTTTGAAGTGACTCGCGACGACCGCCGAATTTATCGACGACGGGGCCTCATTCTGTTGGGTGCGGCAGCGCTGGCGCTTTCCGGTTGTGGCCGCAAGGGGCCGCTGGATCTGCCGCCGACAGCCTCGGGTCAGCCGCAGCAGCAGTCGGCCGCCATTCAGCCGGATCCAAACGCGCCGCCGCAGGCCGCCAATCCTAACCTGTTCAATCCGAACAACAGCGACCAGTTGCCGACCGCGGGCAGGGGTCCGAAACGACCGTTCGCCCTCGATCCGCTCCTGAACAGCAACTAGGCTTTGTGCGGCGGGCCATATTCGCCGCCGCCCTGTGGAAAATCACCATGAATCACTTCGATTATCGCAACGGCGTGCTTCACGCCGAGGCGGTTAGTCTGGTGGAACTCGCCGACGCAGTCGGAACGCCATTCTATTGCTATTCGACCGCGACGCTGGAGCGCCACTATCGGGTATTCAGCGAAGCCTTTGCCGGCGAGAGGGCGCTCATCAGCTACGCCATGAAGGCCAATTCCAACCAGTCGGTGCTGCGCACGCTGGCGAAGCTCGGCGCCGGTGCTGACGTCGTCTCGGGCGGCGAACTCAAGCGCGCGCTTGCCGCCGGCATTCCACCGGAGCGGATCGTGTTTTCCGGCGTCGGCAAGACCGAAGACGAATTGCAGGCGGCACTTGCGGCCGATATCCTCTGCATCAACGTCGAATCCGAGCCCGAACTGGAATTGCTGTCGCGCCTTGCAAGCGCGCACGGGAAAACGGCGCGGATTTCGGTCCGCGTCAATCCGGATGTCGATGCCGGATCGCACGCGAAGATCTCGACCGGCAAGTCCGAGAACAAGTTCGGCATTCCGCTGACGCACGCGCGCGGCGTCTATGGCCGCGCCGCAAAGTTGCCGGGCATTCGTGTGACCGGCGTCGATGTGCATATCGGCAGCCAGATCACCGACCTCGTGCCGCTCGAAGCCGCGTTCCGTCTCCTGGCCGATTTCGTGCAGACGCTGCGCGGTGACGGCCACACCATCTCGCATGTCGATTTCGGCGGTGGGCTTGGCATTCCCTACCACGCCGACCGCGAGGTTCCGCCCGTGCCTTCCGCCTATGCCGAGATGGTCAAGCGGGTCACGCACAATCTCGGCTGCACGCTGTTGTTCGAACCTGGCCGCCTGATCGTCGGCAATGCGGGAATTCTGGTTACGCGCGTGATCTACGTGAAACAGGGCGAGGCCAAGAAGTTCGTCATCATCGACGCGGCGATGAACGATCTGATCCGCCCCACGCTGTACGAAGCGCACCACGACATCCTGCCGGTGCGCGCCGTGCCCGAAGGCGCGCCCGAGATCACCGCCGATGTGGTCGGCCCCGTCTGCGAAAGCGGTGATTACCTCGCGCTCGGCCGCAACATGCCCGAGCCGAAAGCTGGCGACCTGCTCGCCATCATGACCGCCGGTGCCTACGGCGCGGTGCAGTCCGGCACCTACAACACGCGCGCGCTGGTCCCGGAAGTGCTGGTCAAGGACGATCAATACGCGGTGGTGCGTCCACGGCTTGAAGTCGATGCGCTGATCGCGATGGATAGACCCGCGCCGTGGCTGTAGCAGCTGAACCCTCTCCCAGCGCGCAGAAGGTAAGAAGCGCTACTTCCCCGCGATCCCGCCTTTGCCGCCGCCGACCACCACGCCGGCCTTCTTCTCGATCGGCTTGATCGCCGAGGTGAAGTCGGAGTCGGCGCCCGTCTCGCGGATCACGACTTCCCAGAGCCGCCCGACGGCTTCGGCGACTTCCATCGACAGCCCGAGCGATTTCATTTCTTCCAGCGCCAGTCGCACGTCCTTGACCATCAGGCCGGTGGCAAAACCGAAGTCGAAGCTGCGCGGCAGGATCGCGCGGGGAAACTTGTCGCGGCTTGCCGTGTTCATGCCGGAGCCCGAATTGAGCACGTCGACCATGACGGCCGGATCGAGCCCGGCCTTGACGCCCATCACCACGGCTTCCGACGTCGCCACGATGGCGGTCGCCGATAGCAGGTTATTGGCGAGCTTCATCGTCTGCGCCGAGCCGGGCTTTTCGCCGATGAAGAAGACCTTGCCGATCACCTCCAGCGCCGGCTTGATCGTTTCGAAATCGGCGCGCGGACCCGATACCATCACCGCCAGCGTGCCCTTTTCGGCGCCGCCGACGCCGCCGGAGACGGGGCTGTCGATCTGAACAAGGTTGCGCTTGGCCAGAATGTCGTGGATGCGCACCGCCATTTGCGAGCCCACGGTCGAAAGATCGACAAAGCGCTTCACCCGGTTGCCTTCGATCACGCCGTCCTTGCCGGTAGCAACGTCAAGCGAAGCCTGAAGCGAGGGCAGGCTCGCCATCACGGTCTCGGCGCGATCGGCGACATCCTTCGGCGAAGCTGCGGCCTTGGCGCCCAGCGCCACCAGCTTGTCCACGGCCTCCTTGCGGGAATCGAAGACGAAAAGCTGATGTTTGGCCTCGATCAGTCGCCGCGCCATGGGGAAGCCCATGTTGCCAAGGCCGATAAATCCGATGTCCATGATGTCGTTCTTCTCCCGCTCCGCTGTTTGCGCAGCCCGTTTATTGATTCGAAGTTCATGTGCCCACCGGTGCTGGAACTTCAACGAGCGGCACAAGATTAAGATTATGGCACAGTAACGCCTTCGTGTTATGCGTTATTCCGGGTGTGGGATACTTGGCTTGCGTGGATGCCCCACGGCTGCCGTTGTGTTAGAGTTCATATGGCTGGGCAACCTGGAGAGATGATTGAGCGGACCCACCCCCGTTTCGCCGGAGCCGGAACGCAACTCTGATGCCGTCTCGCGGCTGCGAATCGCGCAAGCCTTGCAGCGGGCCGGATTTGCCATCGCCTGGGAACGAAGCTGGCCGCACCTGGCGCGGTTCTTGACCGTCGCCGGGCTGTTCCTGGTGGCCTCATGGGCTGGACTGTGGATGATCCTGCCCTTCGCGGCCCGCGCCATCGGGCTCGGTATTTTTACGGTCCTCGCGCTCGCCGCGCTGTCTCCCCTGTTCCGCTTCCACTGGCCGAGCCGTCAGGACGCGCTGACGCGGCTGGATCGCGGCACCGGCATTCGCCATCGCCCCGCGACGACGCTCACCGACACGGTGACGACGCAGGACCCGGTTGCGCTGGCACTGTGGCAGGCGCAGCGCGCGCGCACCCTGGCGTCGCTCAAGCGCATCCGCGCCGGCCTGCCGGCGCCACGGCTTGCCATTCACGATCCCTGGGCGCTCCGCGCGCTGATCGTTGTGTTGATGGTCGCAACCTACATCGCAGCGGGCGATGAAAGAAGGATTCGTGTCGCCGCAGCCTTCGACTGGAATGGCGTGTTTGCGGCAGACAATGTCAGGGTCGATGCATGGGTGACGCCGCCGCTCTATACGGGGCGGCCGCCGGTCATCCTATCGGCCGCGAACAAGGAGGCCGCGCTTCCCGCTGCCGGGCCGCTGGCGGTGCCGGCCGGCAGCACGCTGATCGTGCGATCGAGCGGTGGCGCGCTCGACGTGGCTGTCGGTGGCGGGCTGACCGAGACGGCGCCGGCCGAACAGGCTCCTAAAGGCACAACCGAGAAGCATTTCACCATTGCCGGCGACGGTACCGCGCACGTCCGCGCGCCATCCGGCCAGCCGCAATGGCGCTTCAGCGCCTTGCCCGATCATCCCCCGACCATTGCGCTCGCCAAGGATCCCGAGCGTCAGGCGCGCGGTGCGTTGCAGCTTTCTTACAAGGTCGAGGACGATTACGGCGTTACCGAAGCGCATGCACAGTTTGCCGCCCGCAACAAACCCGCCGACGGAACGGAGGCGCGGCCGCTGTTCGACCCGCCGCAGTTCTCGCTGGTGCTGCCGAACGTCCGCACCCGCAACGGCGTCGGCCAGACCGTCAAGGACCTTAGCGAGGACCCCTATGCCGGCGCTGACGTCACGCTGATGCTGACAGCCAAGGACCAGGCCGGCAATGAGGGACATAGCGAGCCCTTTGACATGCGCCTGCCGGAGCGGCTCTTCACCAAGCCCTTGGCGCGCGCGCTGATCGAGCAGCGCCGCAGTCTTGCGCTCGACGCCAATCAGCGTCCTCAAGTCCGGGACGCGCTAGAGGCGCTCTTGATCGCGCCGGAGCTCTTCATGCCGGAAGTCGGCCAATATCTCGGCCTGCGCAGCGTGGCACGGGAGCTCGAACAGGCGCATTCCGACGATGCCTTGCGCGGGGCAGTGGCCAGCCTGTGGGCGCTTGCCGTGACCATTGAGGACGGCGACATCACCGACGTCGACAAGGCGCTTCGCGCGGCGCAGGACGCGCTCAAGGAGGCGTTGGAGCGCGGCGCCAGCGACGAGGAAATCAAGAAGCTCACGCAGGATCTGCGCGCGGCGCTCGACAATTTCATGCGTCAGCTCGCCGAACAGCTTCGCAACAATCCGCAAGCCCTGGCGCGGCCGCTCGATCCCAATGCCAGGATCATGCGCCAGCAGGACCTCAACAATATGATCGACCGGCTGGAGCGGCTGTCGCGTTCAGGCGACAAGGAGGCGGCCCGCCAGCTGCTCGATCAATTGCAGCAGATGCTGGAGGGCCTCCAACTGGCCCAGCCCGGCGACAGCGACATGGAGCAGGCGCTGAACGAGCTCGGCGACATGATCCGCAAGCAGCAGCAATTGCGCGACAAGACCTTCAAGCAGGGCCAGGATTCCCGGCGCGACCGGCAACGCGGCAAGCCGGGCGATCAGGCCATGGGCGATCTTCAGCAGGATCAACAGGGCCTGCGCGACCGGCTGAAGAAATTGCAGGAGGAATTGGCCAAGCGCGGCATGGGGCCAAACCAGCGCGGCCAGCAGGGGCAGCAGGGCCAGCAACCCGGGCAGGACGGCGATCAGCAAGCCGGCGATGACGGTGACAATCTTGGCGCGGCCGACAACGCGATGGGCGATGCCAGCGGCAAGCTTGGCGAGGGCAACCCCGACGGCGCCGTCGATGCGCAAGGCCAGGCGCTGGATGCGCTTCGCAAGGGGGCGCAGAACCTCGCCGATTCCATGCAGCAGCAGGACGGCGAAGGTCAGGGCAATGCCCTTGGCAGCCGTGCCGGCCGCCAGCAAGGCAATGGCCAGCAAAGCGATCCCTTGGGAAGGCCCTTGCACGGCAAGGATTTCGGCGACGACCTGACGGTGAAGATTCCCGGCGAGATCGATGTGCAGCGGGTACGCCGGATTCTGGAGGAGCTTCGCCGGCGCGCCGCCGACCCACAGCGCCCGCAGATCGAACTCGATTACATCGATCGGCTGCTGAAGGATTATTGAAATCTCTTGTTAATTGGCTTTGCGTGAAGCCAGCGCATCCGCCACGGCGGTGCGGATATCGGCGACCGAAAACGGCTTGCTGATCACGTCGTGCGCGATGGCGCTGAGTCCGGAGGCGCGTTCGCGCTGCGCGGCATAGCCGGTCATCAGCAAGATCGTCGTTTGTGGAAAATCGCGCGCCGCCGAGAGCGCCAGTGCAATTCCGTCCATCACCGGCATCTGGATGTCGGTCAACATCAGGTCGAAGGCGCCGTCCGCTCCGCCCAGGATTTCGAGCGCCTCAGCGCCGTCCGAAGCGGTGGCGATGTCGTGGCCGTCCATCGCGATCGCGCGCGCGACCAGAAGGCGCATCGATTCTTCATCGTCGACGATCAGCACGCGTGACATGGAAACACCTTGATCCTGCGGAGGCGATCGGCGGCCCGCTTTAGGCATGCCCGCCAGTAATGTCCCGCTTGTTGAAGAACCGCACGTCGATATTGCGGCCTTCGGGCGGCGGAGAGGCGAGGCGCGACTTGAACTGCGCTCGCTCGCCTGGTCGCAAGACGGATTGTTCGAGCACGGCGTTCCAGGCGTAGATTTCGGCGCCTTGCGCATCGCGCACGCTGAAGCGCAGCCGCGGAATCTCCACCGGTCGGTTGGATTCGCCGGTAATCGCGCCCTCGATCACCAGCACGGGTTTGCCCTCGACCATTTCGGAGGAAACCCTGACGTCCCTGAATTTGAGCCCGCGCAAATTGATGTCGAGGCCGACCAGTTTGTAGAAGGCGGCGGTTTGCGGCAACAACCGCACCATCTCGGCACGCCAGATCACGATCGCCAGCGCCAGTGCTCCCATCGCGGCGCAGGCGGTGGCGAGGCTGATCGGCGCGTTGCGGCGAGAGGTGGGACGGCCAGCGTTCGGCTTGATGAATTTTTCGAGCCAGCGGAAGCGTCCGGCCTGCTCGCCATCCGCATCGTGCCGATCATTTCCCGCTTCGGCCTGCCAGTCGGAAGAACCCTGCCAGTCGCCGGCAATGGAAGGACTTTCGACCTGCGGGGCGCCGTCGGCGGCGTCGTCCTGCTCGCGAGCCATCGCATCCCATTCGGCGGCGGCATCCTGCTCGGCGCCGCGCTGGTTTGCGCCAGCCATGGCCGGGGCCTGATGGACGAATGCGACTGCATCTTCGCGGCGGGCGAGCCAAACCTCCTTGCAGCGGGAACAACGTACGGTGCGGCCGGCCTCGCCGAGCTTGGCCGGATCAATGCCATAGGAGGTCGAACAATGAGGACAAACGATCTGCATGGGGCGGCTCTCCGGACGGGTGCCGACGCTTTTCCTAGGTTCGTGCCATCCGATCGCCAGGATTGACGCGACTTCGGAAGCGGGGCCTCAAGATGCTACAAGGCGACCGTTAACGAATCGGAAACCATAAACGACGCAAAACCTTGTTGGCTGGCGTCGTCTGGTTCCCGGCCGCAGGCGAAGCCGGGCCGGCGGCTGAGGTTTCCGGCCGTGCCCATCATCGAACGGAGCTGAACTTGGTTCGGTTCGAAAATGTCGGATTGCGCTACGGGCTCGGCCCGGAGATTTTGCGCGACCTCAGTTTCCTGATTCCCGCCCATTCCTTCCAGTTCCTCACCGGCCCCTCGGGCGCCGGCAAGACTTCGCTGTTAAAATTGTTGTTCCTGTCGTTGCGGCCTACCCGCGGCCTGGTCAACCTGTTCGGCCACGACGTTTCGCTGCTCAGCAAGGATCAGATCGCGGACCTGCGCAAGCGGATCGGAATCGTGCTGCAGGACTTTCGCCTGCTGGATCACATGACTACCTATGAAAACGTGGCCTTGCCGTTCCGGGTGCTCGGCCGGGACGAGTTGAGCTATCGCAAGGAAGTGATCGATCTTCTGAAGTGGGTCGGCCTCGGTGAACGCATGGACGCGTTGCCGCCCATTCTGTCCGGCGGTGAGAAACAACGGGCCGCGATCGCGCGGGCGGTGATCTCGCGGCCGCAATTGTTGCTGGCGGACGAGCCGACCGGCAACGTCGATCCGACGCTCGGGCGGCGCTTGCTGCGGCTGTTCATCGAGTTGAACAAGTCGGGGACTGCGGTCGTGATCGCCACCCATGATATGACCTTGATGGATCAGTACGATGCCAGGCGGCTGGTGCTGCATCAGGGACGGCTGCATATCTATGAGTAGAACCGATCATCAACTTGGGCCCCTGGTCGATCTCGGACGCGAGCGTCCGCAGGTGCCGGCGCAGGCGCGCAACCTGTCGCCGATCGTGCCGCGCGGCTCGATTTCCGGCAGCGCGCTGGTAGCGGTCGTCGCCATCATGACTTTTCTGGCCTCGATCACGACCGGCACCGTGCTGCTGGTGAGCGCGTCGGCGGCCGAATGGCAATCGGATGTCGCGAGCGAAATCACCATTCAGGTTCGCCCGGCGCCGGGACGAGACCTTGATCGCGATTCGGCGGCTGTGGCGGATGCGGCGCGCTCGCAATCCGGCATTGTCGACGTCAGACAGTTCACGCGCGAAGAGTCGGCCAAATTGCTGGAACCGTGGCTCGGCAGCGGGCTTTCGCTGGATGACCTGCCGGTGCCGCGCGTGCTTGTGGCCCGGGTCCAGCCGGGATCGGCGGTCGACCTTGAACCTCTGCGCCGACGCGTGGCGCAGGCGGCGCCGACCGCGAGTGTCGACGACCACCGCGCCTGGATCGAGCGGATGCGGTCGATGACCGGTGCCACGGTGGTCGCCGGTCTCGCCATTCTGGTCCTGGTGATCGCCGCTACGATCATTTCGGTTTCGTTTGCGACCCGCGGCGCGATGGCGGCGAACCGTCCGATCGTGGAAGTTCTGCATTTCGTCGGTGCCGGCGACCGCTTCATCGCCAATCGTTTCCTGCGGCATTTCCTCAGGCTGGGTCTTGAAGGTGGCGTCATCGGCGGCGGCATCGCGATGCTTGTTTTCGGCTTTTCGGAATCGATCGCGAACTGGTTTTCGGGCACGCCGGTCGGAGACCAGTTCGCCGCTCTGCTGGGGACGTTTTCGTTGCGCCCGTCGGGTTACCTGATCCTGGCGGTGCAGGCGGTGGTGATTGCCGCGATCACGGCCTGGGCGTCCCGGCGTACGCTGTTTGCGACCCTCAACGACATCGAATGAGGCGAGAGATCATCCTTCGGACACGAAAACTGGTTCCCGTTTTTTCAGATCATGCCTTAGACTTGGGCTCATGAACCGGCCGTTGACCGACCAGCCAGACGTCCTGACGTCCGCACCGCGGAAGAGGTGGGGCGTTGCCACCCTGAGCGTGCTTGCCGCGGTCCTCGTCGCGGCGGGAGGCGGCTTCGTCGGGTTCCTTTCGCAATTGCGTGGCACCGAAACCAGGCCGTCGCGCACCGCGGACGGCATTGTCGTGCTTACCGGTGGCTCCTCGCGCGTCTCCGATGCGATGGAGTTGCTGGCGAACGGTTACGGCAAGCGGCTGCTGATTTCCGGCGTGCATCCGTTGAGCGGCACGAGCGACATCTCGCGCTCGCTGCCCGACAATCAATCCCTGCTGAATTGCTGCGTCGACCTCGACCGTTCGGCGGTCAACACCCGCAGCAACGCCGCCGAGACGCGGCGCTGGGCGCACGAACGAGGGTTCAAGTCGCTGATCGTGGTGACCTCGAATTATCACATGCCCCGCGCCATCGTCGAATTGTCGCACGCGATGCCCGATATCAGCCTTATTCCATTCGCGGTGGTTGGCGACAAATGGCGCGAGGAGCCCTGGTGGAGCAATGGTGGAACGCTGCGCCTGGTGCTATCGGAGTATGCCAAATACGTCGCGGCCGAAGTGCGCGTGCGTCTGGCGGATATGGGTCTCGACCTGACGCGCGAGGCGAATGACTCGCTGCCGCCGCCAACGGCGAGGCCGCCGGCGACGGCGCAAGCGAACTGATCGGGCTGCCGATGATCTTCATCTTCCTGCGCTCGTTGATCTACAACGTGCTCTTTTACGTGTTGCTGATACTCTGGTTCATCGCCGCGATCCCGACATTCGTGATGCCGCGCGGTGCGCTGATGACGCTGGTTCGGCTCTGGTCGCGTCAGAACACCTGGCTGTTGCGCGTGGTGTGCAATGTGAAGGTCGAATTTCGCGGCGTCGACAAAATTCCGAAAGGCCCGCTGCTCGTCGCCTCCAAGCATCAATCGATGTGGGAAACCTTTGCGTTGCTGCGATGGTTTGATCAGCCGCTCTACATTCTCAAGCGTGAGCTGACACGGATTCCATTTTTTGGCTGGTACACGATGAAGGCCGGCATGATCGCCGTCGATCGCAGCGCCGGCGGCCGGGCGCTCCTGAAGATGGTGCGGCAGGCCAGCGAGGAAGTGCGCAATGGCCGGCAGTTGATCATCTTTCCGGAAGGAACCCGCAGGCCGGTCGGAGCCCCGCCCGACTACAAGCCCGGCGTCGCCCAGCTTTATGCAAGCTGCCGCGAGCCATGCCTGCCGGTAGCGCTGAACTCGGGGCTGTTCTGGCCGCGCCGGACCTTTGTGCGCTATCCCGGTACGCTGGTCGTGGAATTCCTCGATCCGGTGCCGCCGGGGTTGCCGCGCGACGAATTCCTGACGCGCATTTCCGCCGTCATCGAGGACGCTACCCGACGATTGGTCGAGGCCGGACAACGGGAACAGGAGCAATTGTTTGGCCGCGTTCCGAACTCAGCTTCCTCGAAAGCGTGATGCATCGAATCAGCGGTGCAGCGGCGCTTCGTCGCGCAGCATCAGCGCAAGCTGATGCAGTTGCGGATCACGAAACCCCTGCGCCTCGATCGATCTGACCGTCTCAAGCACATAATCACGGTTGTTGCCGGAGCGGCCGTGGCCTTGCCGCACATAACGCAGCTGGTCTTGCAGCGAAAGGCGTCCGGCATATTGAATATGGCCGCGATCGACGACATAGGCCAGCGCACTGACCCGATCGCGGGGTTCGTTCTCCAGCCAGACCGAGCGCATGACTTCGCGATAGACATGCGTGGTCTGTTCGCGGCTGCGCAAGTAACTGATGACCTCGTCGCGCAGCTTCGCCGCGACCCGAAAGGCAATGCCGCGGCAAGCGCCACCGCGGTCGAGGCCGAGCACCAGGCCGGGCTTTTCCGGCGTGCCGCGATGATCGAACGAATAGACGCATAACGCACGGCGTTCGCCGATCAGCCGGGCAGGCAGCTGTTCGAGAAATTCGAATCCGGGTCGCCACATCAGCGAGCCGTAGCCAAAGACCCACAGGTCTTCATGGGAAGGAACAGGCGTGGACGATTTCTGGTCGGGCATTAACTAGTGGTCCGATTCTAGCATTCGCATTCCTTCTCAGCGGGCACCTTTGCGAACGTTAGAATCAAAGGACCACTAGCAAATACAGGTTTCCAGTGGGGTTTTTGGATTTGACGTTCGCTAAACGAACTCGCGGCTAGCGGGGAGCGAATGTCAAATCCACTCCACGGCATGGCTATCAGAACCTGAATGTGAAACGAAGGGGAATTCCGCAGGTTTGATCGATCAAGTGATCGCTTACATTTGACAAAATTGCCGGCCAATGGTCGGTCTATGACTGCCATGACTGTTTCTGCAGACACCCCGCGCCGCCGCTCGCGCTGGCCGCTTTTTCTGATGCCGATCCTGCTCCTGATCGCCGCAGCGTCATGGAGTGCGTTCTGGTTCTATGCCGTCTCGCAAGCCGAAGTGAAGGCCGCGGCCTGGCGCGCGCAGGAGGCCAGATCCGGGCGAAGCTATGACTGCGCCAGGCAGTCGATCGGCGGCTTTCCGTTCCGCCTCGAGGTGCGTTGCGATGGCGCGCGCGTCACTTTGACGTCGCAGACCGCGGGCGCAACCCAGCCGGTCACGATCAGCCTTGACGAGATCCTGACCGTCGCGCAGGTCTACAATCCGAGACTGCTGATCGCAGAATTCCACGCGCCGGCGGCCATTTCCGAGACGCAGAACGCGCCGGCGATGCAGGTGAACTGGAGCGCCGCACGCGCCAGTGTTGTAGGGCTCCCCGCAATCCCGCAGCGTGCCTCGGTCGTTTTCGATGACGTCGCGATCGACCGCACCAATGATCATTCGGTGCAGATGCCTGTGGCGCGCGCCAAACATCTCGAGCTGCACGGCAGGCTGGCCGACGGCTCGACACCGAAGGATCCTGTCGTCGAAAGTGTGCTGCAAATTCAATCCGGCAGCGTGCAGGACGTTCATCCCGTGCTGGCGCGGCCGTTCGCCGCCGATATCCACGCAAAACTGACCGGTCTGAAGGACCTTGTGCCGAAGCCGTGGCCTGAGCGGCTTCGCGAACTTCAAGCCAATGGCGGACATGTCGAGATTGTGCAGTCGCGGGTCCAGCAGGACGATTTGATTGCGGTTGCGGCCGGTACGCTTGAGCTCAACGCGCAGGGCCGTATCGATGGCGAACTGCAAATGACGGTGACGGGAATCGAGAAAATCATCCCCGCGCTCGGCATCGAAAAAATGCTGGAAGAAGGTGTGCCGCAGGCGACGCTCGACCGTCTCGCGCCAGGTGTAAGGTCAGAGGATGTCACTAATCTGCTCGGCGCGCTCGACAAGGCCATTCCCGGGCTTGGAAAGATGGTCAAGCAGAACGCCAATGTCGGCGTCGCCGCCGCCATCAATGCGCTCGGCGAGAAGGCGACACTGGAAGGCAGGCCCGCGCGCTCGTTCCCGCTGCGCTTCGTGGACGGCGCCGTCCATCTCGGCCCGCTGAAAGTGGGTCAGGTCCCGCCGCTCTTTTAGAGCTACTTCTTCGTCAGCTGTTCGTGCGGTCGGCCGAAATCGGCGACAGCCGAGTCCTGCCCGATCTCGACAATGCCGCGCCGGATCGCCCGGGTGCGGGTAAAATGCTCGAACAACGCTTCGCCGTCGCCGCGCCGGATCGCGCGAGTGAGTTTCGAGAGGTCCTCGTTGAAAGTGCCGAGCATTTCCAGCACCGCCTCCTTGTTGGCGAGAAACACGTCGCGCCACATGGTGGGATCGGAGGCCGCGATGCGGGTGAAATCGCGAAAGCCGCCGGCGGAAAATTTTATCACTTCGGAGGAAGTGACCTGCGCCAGTTCGTCCGCCGTGCCGACAATCGTGTAGGCGATCAGATGCGGCAGGTGGCTCGTAATCGCCAGCACAAGGTCATGATGCTCCGGCGTCATGATCTCGACCTTGGCGCCGAGCGCGGCCCAGAAAGCGCGCAGCCTCTCTGTCGCAGTTGCGTCCGTGCCCTCCGGCGGGGTGAGGATGCACCAGCGGTTGATGAAGAGCTCGGCAAAGCCGGAATCGGGGCCGGAATTTTCGGTGCCCGCGACAGGGTGCGCCGGCACGAAGTGGGCGCTCGCCGGCAGATGCGGCGCCATGTCCTTGACGACTGCGGCTTTGACCGAGCCGACGTCGGAGACGATCGCGCCTGGCTTGAGATGGTCAGCGATGTCCGCAGCGACCGCGCCGCAGGCGCCGACGGGGATGCAGAGGATCACAAGGTCGGCGCCCTGAACGGCCTCCGAATTGGTTTCCACGACGCGATCGACGATCCCGAGCTCCGTCACGCGCGCGCGGGTCCTGGCCGAACGTGCGGTGGTGACGATTTCCTTCGCCAATCCTTGGCTTCGGGCGGCGCGCGCGATCGAGCCTCCGATCAGCCCGAAGCCGATCAGGGCGATGCGATCGAAGTGTGCTTCTCCGCTCACTTTGCCCTCATGAAGTCGCGCAAGCCGTCGACCACCAGCCGATTGGCTTCCTCGGTGCCGATCGTCATGCGCAGGGCATGCGGCAGCTTGTAGTTTTTCAACCCCCGCAGCACGAGGCCACGCTTGGTGAGGAAGGCGTCCGCATCGGCGGCCGTCTTGCCCTGTTGCGGGAAATGGATCAGCACGAAATTGGCAACACTTGGCGTAACCTCGAGGCCGAGTTTGCTGATCTCTTCCGTGAGCCAGTTTCGCCACGTCTCGGTGTGGGCCTTCGACATCTCTTGATGTGCGGTGTCTTCGATTGCCGCGATTGCAGCCCACATCGCCGGCGTCGAGACGTTGAAGGGACCACGGATGCGGTTGCAGGCGTCGACAATGTGCGCCGGTCCGAACATCCAGCCGACGCGCAGCGCCGCAAGGCCGTGAATCTTCGAAAACGTGTGCGTCATCACGGTATTTTCCGTGGTCGCCACCAGTTCGATGCCCATCTCGTAATCGTTGCGCGAGACATAATCCGCGTAGGCAGCGTCGAGCACCAGGAGCACATGGCCCGGTAATCCGGCGCGCAGCCGCTTCACCTCGTCGAACGGCAGGTAAGTTCCGGTCGGATTGTTCGGATTGGCGAGCCAGACGAGCTTGGTGCGCGGCGTGACGAGCTTGAGGATCGCATCGACGTCGGCCGTGAACTCCGTCTCCGGCGCGACCACATTGACGGCGCCGTTCGCCATCGTCGCGATCGGATAGACCAGAAAGCCGTGGGTCGTGGAAATCGCCTCATCGCCTCTCGAAAGATAGGCGTGCGCCAGCAGGTTGAGGACTTCATCCGAGCCGGCGCCGCAGATGATGCGGTCGGGATCGAGCCCGAAAGCGCGGCCGATCGCCTCGCGCAAAATGCATGACGTGCCTTCCGGATAGTCCTCCAGATGAGCGGCGGCGTTTCTGTAGGCCTCGATCGCCTTCGGCGAAGGGCCAAACGGGGTCTCGTTGGCCGACAGCTTGAACACCTGGCGGCCCGGTTCGGCTACCGGGCTCTTGCCGGGCGTATAGGGCGCAATATCGAGAATGCCGGGATTCGGCACGGGTCGGGACATCTTTGGCTCCGGGGTGGCGGGGCGGCTACTTGGCCGCCGATCCGTTAGGCACCGTATAGCGCGTTGCGTGGCTGCCGACGAGGGCCGATGAGCGCACCGAGGCGCCGGCCTCGATCAGCGCCGACTTGATCTTTTCAAGATGGCGGGCCGCCACCGAGACGAGGAGCGCCGCGCCGTCGAAAGCCGTGTCCGGCACGGCGACGATCTCGGCCAGTGGCGACAGCGCGCGGGCGATTTCGGCATTCCAGCCGGAAACGCGCACGCTCCACGTCTCGACCTCCGTCACCATGGCGCTGTCGGCGACGCGCGAGACCACGAAAACCGGCAGCGCCGCCGGATGGTCGGCACGCTCGACGAAAGGCAGCCGCGCGATGATCTTGGGCGCATCGTGCGGTTCGAGCGCGATCCACCACGGCGTGCGGCTGGACGTCGCCGACACCAGCGCCAGGTCGCCCTTGGATTTCGCCACGGCTTCGACCGCGGCCGGCGCGTTGAAATGCGACACATAGGGCACGGTGAAGCCGAAATGAAACCGCGCCGAATCCCGCATCGCCGATTCGCCGACGGAAATATCGGCGTGCACCGAGAATGGCGCCTGCACGTAGGTGAAGGTCGAGATGATGACGCGCCAGATGCTCTCGACGGTGTCGAGCGGCAGGATGCCGCGATGACGCTGCACTAGGCGCCGCATCATGTCGGCTTCGCGCGCGGGCCGGAAGGCCGAGCCCACCTCCTGGGTCTGCTTCACCTGGATCAGGCGATCGATGATGTCCCCGCGCTGCATCAACAGGCTGTGCACCTGGGAATCGATGCTGTCGATTTCCTGGCGCAGTTCGGCCAATGACGGCGGTGAGGGCGGCGGCTTGGACATTTCTAGAACCCTGACGAATTCTCGATCCTCGTCCTGAGGAGCGCCAAAGGCGCGTCTCGAAGGACGCAGGCCCGTTCTCCCTCATGGTTCGAGACGGCGCAAGGGCGCCTCCTCACCATGAGGGTCCAAAGGGCCCATTAACCACGCCCTTGCCTTGACGATGAGGGGCTAAGCGACTAATTTTATGTCGTTCCGTGGTCATTTGAGCCGGCCGGCTTGCAGCCACGTTAAACAACTCGCTAAACAGGCCGGGGACAAAGATGATCCCGGCCGAACTTTCGTTCAGGCCGGATTTTTTTGGCCTGATTTCCGGGCGATTTTCGCAAGAGGCTGCCCGAGGGATCGATATCACGATGGTAAACGTTCAGTCAGTAGCAAGCCCGGCGATCCACGCCGATGAGCGTCTGCAGGAGGTGGACCATCCAACCTCCAAGGTTGCGCAGTTTGGCGCCGACCAGCCGTTGCGGCTCGATTGCGGCGTTGATCTTGCGCCGTTTCAGATCGCCTACCAGACCTATGGTGAACTGAATGCGGATCGCTCGAACGCCATTTTGATCTGTCATGCGCTCACGCTTGATCAACATGTCGCCAATGTGCACCCGGTCACCGGGAAGCCCGGCTGGTGGGCGAACATGGTCGGCAACGGGCTCCCCCTCGATATCGACCGTTATTTCATCATCTGCGCCAATGTCATCGGCGGCTGCATGGGGTCGACCGGACCGGCGTCGATCAATCCGGCGACCGGCAAGCCGTGGGGGCTCGACTTTCCCGTTGTGACGATTCCCGACATGGTGCGCGCCCAGGCGATGTTGCTCGATCGCTTAGGGATCGACACGCTGTTCTGCGTGGTCGGCGGCTCGATGGGCGGCATGCAGGTGTTGCAATGGACGGTCGCCTATCCCAAGCGTGTGTTTTCGGCCATGCCGACCGCCTGCTCGACGCGGCACTCGGCGCAGAACATCGCCTTCCACGAACTCGGCCGCCAGGCCGTGATGGCCGATCCCGATTGGCACCACGGCCGCTATGCCGAGCATGGCACGCTGCCGCACCGCGGTCTTGCCGTGGCGCGCATGGCCGCGCACATCACCTATCTCTCGGATGCGGCGCTGCACCGCAAATTCGGCCGCAGGATGCAGGATCGCGATCTGCCGACGTTTTCCTTTGATGCGGATTTCCAGGTCGAAAGCTATCTGCGTTATCAAGGCTCATCATTCGTCGAGCGGTTCGATGCCAACAGCTATCTCTATCTGACGCGGGCGATGGATTACTTCGATATCGCCGGCGACCATGATGGCGTGCTGGCGCGGGCCTTTCGCGGCATCCAGACCCGCTTTTGCGTGGTGTCGTTTACGAGTGACTGGCTGTTTCCTACGTCGGAGTCGCGCGCGCTCGTGCATGCGCTCAATGCCTCGAGTGCCCGGGTGAGTTTCGCGGAGATCGAGACCGACCGCGGGCATGACGCCTTCCTGCTCGACGTGCCGGAATTCTTCGACATCTCGCGCGCCTTCCTGCAATCGGCGGCGAAAGCGCGCGGGCTCACCTCGGCGGGCGGCGCATGACCTTCCAGCAGCAGACCCTGCCGCTGAGCCCCGTGGTCGATCGCGACACCGGGCATTTTCGCGGCGATCACCTTCTGGTCGCCGAAATGGTCGCGCCCGGCTCGAAGGTGCTCGATGTCGGCTGCGGCGACGGCGATCTGTTGCAGCTTCTGGAGAGCCGGGGCATCGACGGCCGCGGCATAGAATTGTCGCGTGAGGGCGTCAATCGTTGCGTCGCCAAGGGGCTCGCGGTGGTGCAGGGCGATGCCGACACTGATCTCGTCAATTACCCCGATGACGCCTTCGACTATGTGATCCTGTCACAGACCTTGCAGGCGACGCGGCAGCCGAAAGCGGTGCTGGAAAACCTGCTGCGCATCGGCCGCCGCGCCATCGTGTCGTTTCCGAACTTCGGCTTCTGGCGGATGCGGCTTCAGCTTTTGATCGGCGGGCACATGCCGCGCACGGAAAATCTCCCCGCCACTTGGTACGACACGCCGAATATCCATTTCTGCACCATCAAGGATTTCGTGCAGCTCTGCGGCGAGATCAACGTCAAGATGGAGCGCGCGGTCGCGCTCGATCTCTACGGCCGCCCCTTGCGGCTGAGTGCGCCCTGGTGGTTCTGGAACATGTTCGGCGAGCAGGGCGTGTTTCTGCTGAGCCGGGCCGGCAAGGCGCGATAGCGGTTGAGTCTCACGACTGCGCCGGACCCGCAGTCCCTGATGTGACGATGTTTGGCTCACTAAGTCGTCCCGGCGAACCGCGCCCACTGCGGTAATCCGGAGACGCTGGCCTTTGAGCCGAAACACAGCCGCGCAGGCTTGCTTCTGATTCACCTGTCAAACAGCCACGACCGGTCCTGTAGCCGTCATTGCGAGCGAAGCAACCCAGAATCTTGGCGTGGATATAATCTGGATTGCGTCGTCGCTTTCCATCGCGATTGCCACCTGCCGGGGCGATTTGATCTGGCTTGACCAGTGGGAATGGCTGCACGTTTAACAGCGTCTACTTCACAGCGCGAACGTGCACCACGGCCCAGTCGTTGGCGAACACCCTGTGCCAGCCGTCGAGATGATCGAGCAGCCGCGCAGCGGGCGTGGACGGAAGCAGAACCGTGGCCTCGATCTTGTTCTCATCGAAAACGCGGAACAGCACGTTGGGATCCTGCAACGACACCGCGTTGAAATAATCAAGCCCGAACTGTTCGCCGTAGAGTTCGGAACGCCCATCAATGAACGGCGCCATGCCCTTCCAGATCATGTAGCCGCCGAGCAGGTCATCGTTGAACACCCGCGTCACGTTCTGCGCGCGCAGTGCCGCGATCGCCGGCTGGTAATGCTCATCGGCCGCGAGTTGGATCGGGCGCAGCGCGGTGACGCCGACGATCAGCAGCACCGCCGCGACAACCGCCGTGATCGTCGCCGCGCTCCGTGATGCAGGAGCCGTGTCGCGCGGCCAGCCGAACCTGTCGGCAAGCGGCGTCAGCAACACCAGCGGTAGCAGCAGCGCGAACACCTCGACGTGGCGATCATGGCTCAGCGCCATGTGCAGCAGCCCGAGTGCGAGGAGGATCCGCGTCGGCGACAGTGTCACGCCAAGATAAAGCACCGCCGCGATCGCCAGCAGCAGGCAGACCTCGAACGCGCCGACGTGTGCGAAGCTGACCGGCGCCCATTCGGAGATCACCGCCAGCACGCCGCCGAGATCGAGAATCTTGCGGGCCGCGAACAGCGTGTCCCAGCCATAGGGCGTCGCACAGCTGGCGATCAGCGCGCCTATTCCGAACAGCGCCCATTTCAACGCGAGTATCTTGCGCCGCGGCGCCTGCGCATTCCACAGCGCATCCAAACCGATTGGGCCGACAAGTACGAGCCCGAGCAGGAAGCTGCCATGAATGTTGGCCCATAGCGCGAGCAGCGGCAGCAGCCATGGCGACGGCGCGGCGCGGCGATCGGCCGCCGCAATGAGGCCGGCGACCCAGGCGACCATGACCGGCATCGCCAGCACATGCGGCCGCGCCAGCAGATGAGGCTGCACCAGCGCGAACGCGACCATCGCCACCACACCGGCGGCGGCGATGGAGATCCGCGAACTCAGCAGCCGCACCAGCAGCGCGAACGCGGCCGCGATGGCGAGCGCGGACACCGCGACCACGCCGGGCCACCCGGCCAGTTGGTAAGCGGCTGCGAACAGCACCTGCGACAGCCATGACGACGATATCCAGGGCGCACCGGCCTTGGTCCAGGAATAGATATCGACATACGGCACCGCGTGCTGCGCGAGGATCCACGTGCCGACCTTGATCTGCCAGAACGTGTCGGTGTCGAGGAGCAGGTTGTTGCCCTGGAGCACGACCAGCACGCCAACGACGACGGCGCCCCAGAACCAGGCCGGTGCCCGGGCCAGGATCTGGGCGCGGCCGTCCATGAGGCCGCGGCCGCGCGCACTGTCGATGCTGGTAACGCTCATGGTGAGAACACTGCCTCAGATGCGAGTGCTGGCGCAGCAAATCCAAGCGCGGTGATCGCAACAATCGCAATGATCGTCATTTTGCCCCGATGGCGCTTTCGAACTCTCGACGACAACGTAGGATTGCTTTCGTAAAGACTTTGCTATCTTTTTGGAAGAACAGGCAGAGATTGCCGAACTGACACTTGCAGTCAGGCTCCGGTTCTGGACCGGTGCCGATGTGCTCGATGATTCTTGCCGAAGTCTCAACCTGCTGCGAGCTTTGGACCAGGTGTCTCGCTCAAGCGCGTCATTCTCCAGTTAAACCGGTGATCCGGGGCGCGCGTAGCACGAGCCCGGAATCCATTCGGCCGAGGATCGTGGGGATGAATGGATTCCGGGTCTGCGCCTTCCGCGCAAAATTGCTTCGTTATTTTGTCGCGACGGCGCATCCAGGAATGACATCATGCCAACACCGACCGCGGATCGCGCGGGCCCCAGCGGATGGGCCTCACGACTGCGCCGGATCCGCAGTCCACGATGTGACGATGTTTGGCTCACTAAGTCGTCCCGGCGAAACCGCGCCCCGCCGCTGCTTCTGATTCACCTGTCAAACAGCTTTCGTCATTCCGGGGCGCGCGTTAGCGCGAGCCCGGAATCCATCAGGCCGCGAACGCTTGGAGAAATAGATTCCGGGTTCGATGCTTCGCCTCGTCCCGGAATGACGACCGGAGTGCAGACACACCCCCGCATCCCCGCGGCGCGGTCGCCCGGGTTGTCCATGCATCCTTCGCCCAAAGAGGGCGTGGGGAATGCCGGGTGACAAGCGCACCCGCAGATGGGGTAACGGGCCTCTTGGCCCTGCGGGCGGTCGTCCCTCACATGATGGTGTGACGGAGTCGAGGACTGGCCTCGCTCCAAGCATCAAGGAGAGACGACCATGGATCATTATGCCGGAATCGATGTGTCCTTGGAACACTCAAGCGTGTGTGTTGTGGACGGGAATGGCAAGATCGTTCGCGAGACGAAGGTCGCGAGCGAGCCGGCGGCACTGATAGGCTGGCTTGGTTCCCTGGACTTTGGGCTTGGGCGGATCGGGCTGGAAGCGGGACCGCTGTCACAATGGCTTTATATGGCAATGAAGCAGGCCGGGCTTGCGGTCGAACTTCTGGAGACGCGGCACGTGCGCGATGCGTTCAAGGCGATGCCGGTGAAGTCGGACCGCAATGACGCGCGTGGGATCGCGCAATTGATGCGGCTTGGCTGGTTCCGGCCGGTGCACTGCAAGTCGATGGCAGCCCAAGAGGTGCGGGCCATACTGACAGCACGCAAGTTGGTGCAGAGCAAGCTTCTCGACATCGAGAACAGCCTGCGCGGGATTTTGCGTGGCTTTGGGTTGAAGGTCGGCAAGACAACGCGGACAAACTTTGCCGGTCGGATCAGGGAGCTGGTCAAGGGCCACCCGAACCTGAAGACAATCGGCGAGGCCCTGCTCTCGGTGCGCGCCGTATTGCTGGGTGAGTTCAACGCGTTTGAGAAGCAGGTGCGCGCGATGTCGCATTCAAATGCAAACGCCAAACTGCTGATGTCGACACCGGCAGTGGGACAGATCGTGGCGCTGACCTATGTTTCTGCCATCGACGACCCGGCGCGGTTTCGATCGTCAAAACGGGCGGGACCGCTGTTCGGGCTCACACCAAAGAAGCACCAATCCGGCGAGACCGACCGCTCAGGGCGGATCAGCAAGATCGGCGATGCCGCGGTTCGGGCAGCGCTCTATGAGGCCGCCCACATCATGCTGACCAAACCAGTCAAGGGATGCTCGCGGCTCAAGAGCTGGGCAATGCGGATCGCCAGGCGCGCCGGCATGAACAAGGCGAAGGTTGCACTGGCGCGCAAGCTCGCAGTCATCCTGCATCGCATGCTCGTCACCGCAACACCATTCAACGACGCTGCCGCGGCGGCCTGATCGGGAGGCGCAACACAGTTTTCGGACGGGGTCACCACATCAGGCCTTGCCCGAAGCGAAGTCCCTTGCCGGGACGATGGATCAGGTCAGGCCGCCACGCGAGTCGTCGACGCCATCTCTAGATGCGATCACGCCTACCGCAGATTGGCCGACCGATCCTCTACGAACCCCATCAGGTGACGGCCTTGGTGCCGATCCCGGACAGAAGCAAGTCCCCGGCAAGTGGATCACGCAAAAAAGGGATTGACTCATCGAGGCCCGTTACAGAAGAAGCCTTGCGTGCAGATAAAAAAGCACGCAAGCAAGTCACCGCAGGTACACCGGAGACATCCGGCATTCCCCGCGCGATGGTTTTAACGGTTTCCTTCGCACTCTCCCTGGGGATCGGGCGTTCTTGTCACCATCGCGGGCCGCGATGCGCAAGCATCGCAGCCAACTTGACATCAGCGTCGAGATGTCAGGACCACACGACTTCGCCGTCCGCTTTCGCGCCGTTCGTCTCAAGGCACCAAAGCGTCCACCGCATCCCGCGCCCAACGTCCGTGACGATCGCGAAACGCCCCTCTGTTCAAGGGGCACGGGACGGCAGCGCTTATGGATTTGATTTGGGTAAAACGCGAAGCGATTTATTTTTGCGCGAAGGACTGGACAGGTAGCATCAGCTTGATCGGGTTCGACAAATCAGCCGTTTGGCGCAAACCGAATTAGTACCATTCTTTTGCGGCGAGATGGATTTGTGCGTCTAGCACCTTCGCTCTGCAATTGCGGCGGCAGCAACGCGAACTTTTCTCTCGTGACGCCGCTTCCTGCAATCCGGCTGCTTCCAAAACTGTTGTTATGACAAGCAGTATATTTGATCTGGATCATTACCAGGTTTTCCGACCAGCGCATGGTGCCACGTGGGAAAGAGGGAGGTTCAACATGGCGTCGATTTCGCGTCTGCATCATGAAAGATGCCCTCGGTGCGGTTCTGGGCTGATTAGCCTTGAATGGGATGAGCGCGTGAATTCGCGGGAAGTCCAGGACCTTTGGCACTGTTGGAATTGTCAGAAAGAATTCATCACCGTCGAACTTTCTGACACGCAGCCGCCTTCAACCACCGAGATCACCAAGCCGTTCTTTACGAGTTCTCGTAATGGAATGACGGTTTGTGTGGTGGCTTCGGCAGAAACCGATGCCGTAAACGGATATCGAGCAAATCAAGATCTGCGCTGCTGGCCGCTCAGTGGCAGTTCTCGAACTTAAGGGATCCCCTCACGCTTCCGCCCTGTGCTTTGCAGCTAAGATTGATCGTGCCGCCGATCGATCGCACATCGTTGATCACCGCGCCGGTTTGCATGGAAGCATCAAGCGTCCCACAATCCTGCTCGAAGAAGCGATATCCCTCGTCCTTTTCCGGAACTCTCACCTCGATCGAGCGTCCGTGCGTGGGGTCCTCGACATAAACGAATGCCAGATGTTTATCGTGACTGGAGAACATTCTTACACCATAGAAGCTTCGACGGAAGCCTGACTCGCAGATGTCAGGCGCGAACACCCAGCTTCCAACCTCCGAACCTTCCGCAATGATGGAGCCGTTGATCGAGGTGCTAAACAAACCGTTCCAGAGTAGCAGATTGGCACAGACAAAGACGCCAACACCGATAACAACTAGGACGCCCCAGACATGCCGACCCGCCGCTTTCCGGCGGCCGTTAGACCGACCCTCGAGATCCATTTTTCACACACACCTGCGAAGATTGCCAGCTCGGGAATCCGAACCGGACTACTTGATTGCCGTGACGATCAACTACTGCTTTTTCACATTATGTCCACCGCATCCCTTAGCCCAACGTCCGTGACGATCGCGAAACCCCCCACGTTTAGGGCACGGGACGGCAGCGCTAATGGATTCGATTTGGGCAAAACGCGAAGCGATTTTTTTGCGCGAAGGACTGGACAGGTAGCATCAGCTTGATCGGGAACGACAAATTCGCCGTTTGGCGCAGGGCCTCTACGCTTATCAACGTAGCGATTTTCTCTTCGTTGCGGGCTGTACTCAGCCTGCTTTAATTTCATGGCAGTTTGCCAGTCGAAAAAATCCGATGCCATTTTGGTGGCATTCCCGACCACTCTTTCGGAATAAGGTAATGTTCAAAAAGCTTCCAATTCTTGTCGACATCAAACCGATGTTTTTGATTTGAATTTCTTCTACTAAATGACGCAATACCGTCATTTGGATTTTTTTGTGAAAGAAATTAACATAGCAATATAGCACGACTAGCACGACTCTTTCAGTACCTTGCAGCCATTCCCTCGCAGTTTCCGCGATCCCCCTTCGTGTTTCGGCGGACTCAAGCCATGTCTGTGGAACTTTAACGAAAACGACGCCGGGCTTGTCTTTTGGCAGGTTCTGTTTGCGTGCCTTTTCAAGCGCGTGCTTGATCATTTTTGGGTCTATCGCACTCAATTCCATCCTGCACTTGGCGTCGGCACAAGCGACAACGCCGTCCTGATACGTAATGGCGCAATCGTAATCTTCTCCCTTCTTACCCGATGGAGTAACAAACCTAAATTGAATGTCATGCATGTAAAGGAAGCGTCCGAATTCTAACTCGGCAACGGTCGCCTCAATTTGCCCGGCGCGCACCAGATCGCATCGCTCGTCGAATCCGTCTATGTGTTGAAGGTTAACAAGGGTCTCGCAAAAATCCATGATTCTCGCGAATTTCTGCTGCTGGCTTTCAAGGCTGAGCGAAAAATCCAACCGGAAATAATCTTCTAACTTTGGGTTTTTACGATCAGGTGAAAAATATGTCGTCACCCAATCATGGCCTAGGTAGTGGCCAAATATCGTCTTTGCCAACTCCCATTTGACGCGATGCTCGTCGCGCTTGATTTCGTCCGAGAAGATTGCCTTCGTTGCTTCAAGGTCAGCTAGAATTATTCGCTTTGGTCGCGGGAACGATTGACCTATTGCTTTCAAGGAGCCATCTCCAGCATTCCTAAGCAATCGTATAGAGCCTTTCCCGGAACAAGCGCTGTCGGCTAACAGCGGGACGCTCGCCGTCACGCTCGGATCGGAGAAGTAAGGCCCGGCCATGACGACAATCTCAGCGTCACTAGGCCAACACCGACCGCGGATCGCGCACGCCCCAGCGGTTCGCTTCCGCCAGCGCGATGAAGCGTTCGACCGTTTCGTTGAACAGCGACGGCTCTTCCAGATTGAGCACATGGCCGGACTTGGGAAAGAAGGTCAGGCCGGATGCAGGAAGATGCCGCTTCAGGAACAGGCTCGGCTCGACGCAGGCATCGTCCTCGTCGCCGCAGATGATCAGCGCCGGCGTCGCCGCCCGCCTGATCTCTTCCGCCATGGTGTAGATCGAGGGCCGGCCGCCCTGGAAACCGCGCATGGTGTTGGCCGAACCTTTCGAGTCATGCCTCGCGAGCGCGGCGTAGAAATCGGCATGTCCGCGCGGGTCCTTCACAAGGAACGGAATTCGTCCGGGCGCCTCGCGCGTCACCTTGGCCACTTCGATCGAACCGATCCTGTCGAACTGGTCGGCGGTGTCGCGGCATGTCTTGCGAAAGGTGTCGAGATTTTCCAGGCTCGATCCCGAGCCGACGCCGGCGAGCGTCATCGACAGCATGCGCTCCGGCGCATTGAGCGCCACTTGCAGCGAGGAATAGGAGCCCATCGACAGGCCGACGAAATGCGCTTTCGCGATGTTGAGATGATCGAGCACCGCGAGCGCGTCGGTATAGAAGTGCTTGTAGCTGTAGTCCTCCGCTGAGGCCGGCACGCCGGAAGGCGAATAGCCGCGCGCCGAATAGGCGATGCAGCGGTGGCCGCGCGAGAAGTAGCGCATCTGCGGCTCCCAGTTGGTGTAGTCGGCCGCGAATTCGTGCAGGAAGAGGATCGGCGTGCCGCTGCCCGCTTCTTCGAAATAGAGCTTCACCTGGTCCCTCGTGGTGGCGTGCGGCATTGCTTCCGTCTCCCGTTGTTCTGGTCCCGTTTTTCTTGAGCGTCTTTTGGCGCGAGTACTCTTAATGCTCGCGGCTGCAATGAGGCAAGAGCGGTGCTTTTCCGACATGAGATTTGCGCGGAATCACCCTCGAATCGGTCGCCGGTCTCGCGCGGCCGGATCTACGCCTACGTGATACCGAACTAAGGACCGCGTCATCCACGTCATTGCGGCGGCCTTGAAGCCGTGTTCCCCGGATGCAGCGCAGCGTGTGAACGGTGCGCTGCTGATCCGGGGGCCATAGTAAGTTTTTTCGCCTTTCAATGAGGTCCCGGCTCTGCGAAGCAGCGTTACACGCTGCATCGCGTCCGGGACACGAGGAACCACTCGTCGGGAGAGGGTTAGCCATTGCTACAGCAGGCGGGGTTCTTCCCCCGCGACCTCGTCGCCGATGCGAAGCGTGCCGCCGGCAACCACCTCGGCATAGATGCCGCAATCGGCGTGGCCGAGCCGGCGTTGCAGGGTGCTCGGGATTTCGAGGTCGCGCACGGCAGTCTCGGGATCGACGTTGACGGCGGCGCAGCGCTGGATCCGCTTGACGACTTTCAGGCGGACGTCACCAACAGCGAGCGTCCGGCCGAGCAATTCGAATTCATGCCAGGCCGGCCAACCCGCAACATACATGTTGGCGCGGAACCGCAACGGATGAACCGCCCAGTCGACCAGGCCCTCGACGGCGGCGACGCTTGCAAGATTGATGATCGAGACGACCTTGCGAGCCACATCGGAAAAGCTGTGGCCCTCCGCCGACAGCACCTTTGGCGGTCCCTTGAGGTCCTCGGCAAAATTCGTCGTGAAGAATTGCTCGATCGTGGTGCGGCCCTCTGCGGTTTCCAGGTCGGCGCGCGCCACGACCGCGCCGTCCTTGCGGATGGTCAGGCGGTGGCTGTCATCGTCGAAATGGGTCTGAAGTCCCGCCAGGCGCTCGTTGCGCATCAGCATCAGGAATTGGGACTTGGGCAGCCAGGCCGGCGCCCTGGGATCGAAGTCGGAGGGGCCGTTTTCGATCGCGTAGCGTCGGTCGGCCGGAAAGGTCTGGCCGATGCCGAGCGTGACCTCGCCCAAGGGTTCTGCGGAGAGGCCCTTGACGGGATAACGGTAAAGTTTGGCGATCTGTGCGGACATGCGTGTTTTCTTAAGGGATTCCCGACTGTCCTGCCACTGCACACGAATTTGTGAGAATGCCTCTTCCGTTTTGGAACACCCCTTCCCACATTTGCCTCAAGCCGGCGCAAGTGAATTCACCAGGCGCCGGTGACGGCCGCACCCGGTTGAGGAATGTCAACGCGGGGCTGCGGAAACCCAATGAAGATGCCGGTTTACACGCCTTTGAGGGTGATGCCGGCAGGCTGAGGGAACAACATGAATATCGAAAAATATACCGAGCGCGCGAGGGGTTTCGTCCAGTCAGCGCAATCATTGGCCGTGCGCGAGGGGCATCAGCAGTTTTCCTCGCTGCATATGCTGAAAGTCCTGCTGGACGACAATGAGGGCCTTGCCAGCGGTCTGATTGATCGCGCCGGCGGCAACTCCCGCGCGATCCTGAAAGCGACCGAGGACGCGCTTGGCAAACTCCCGAAGGTTTCCGGCAGCGGTGCCGGACAGGTTTATCTGGCGCCTGATCTCGCGCGCGCCTTCGATGCGGCCGAGAAGGCCGCCGAGAAAGCCGGCGACAGCTTTGTCACGGTCGAGCGGCTGTTGCTCGGCCTTGCGCTCACCAAGGACGGCGAGGCTGGCAACATCCTGCGCAAGGGCAATGTCACGCCGCAAAACCTCAATTCCGCGATCGAATCCTTGCGCAAAGGGCGCACTGCGGATTCCGCCACGGCCGAGAACGCCTATGACGCACTGAAGAAATATGCGCGCGACCTTACGCAGGCGGCGCGCGACGGCAAGCTCGATCCCGTGATCGGGCGCGACGAGGAAATCCGCCGCACGATTCAAGTGCTCTCCCGCCGCACCAAGAACAATCCGGTGCTGATCGGCGAGCCCGGCGTCGGCAAGACCGCCATCGTCGAGGGCCTTGCGCTGCGCATCCTCAATGGCGACGTGCCCGAGAGCCTGAAGGACAAGAAGCTTCTGTCGCTCGACATGGGCGCGCTAATTGCGGGCGCGAAATATCGCGGCGAGTTCGAGGAACGGCTGAAGGCCGTGCTGTCCGAGGTCACCTCGGCCGAAGGCTCGATCATCCTGTTCATCGACGAGATGCACACCCTGATCGGCGCCGGCAAGGCTGACGGTGCCATGGATGCATCCAATCTGTTGAAACCTGCGCTGGCACGGGGCGAGCTGCACTGCATCGGCGCGACCACGCTCGACGAGTATCGGAAGCATGTCGAGAAGGACGCCGCTTTGGCGCGGCGGTTCCAGCCGATCTTCGTATCCGAGCCCACAGTCGAGGATACGATCTCGATCCTGCGCGGGCTGAAGGACAAGTACGAGCAGCATCACGGCGTGCGCATCACCGATTCCGCGCTGGTGGCAGCCACGACGCTGTCGAACCGCTACATCACCGATCGTTTCCTGCCCGACAAGGCCATCGACCTGATGGACGAGGCCGCGGCGCGGCTGAAGATGCAGGTCGATTCCAAGCCGGAAGAGCTGGATTCGATGGATCGGGAAATCATCCGGCTCAAGATCGAGCAGGAAGCGCTCAAGAAGGAGAGCGATGCCGGTTCCAAGAGCCGCCTGAAGACGCTGGAGAAGGAGCTTGCCGAGCTCGAGGAGAAGTCGGCGGCGCTGACCGCGCGCTGGAGCGCGGAGAAGAACAAGCTGTCCGATGCGCAGAAACTCAAGAGCGAACTCGATGCGTTGCGCATCGAACTCGCCAATGCCCAGCGCCGCGGCGAATTCCAGCGCGCAGGCGAACTGGCCTACGGCCGGATTCCCGAACTCGAGAAGAAGCTCACCGAGATCGAGGCCAAGGAGAATGCCGGCGAGATGATGGAAGAGGCGGTCACCGCCAACCACATCGCGCAGGTGGTCTCGCGCTGGACCGGCGTGCCGGTCGACAAGATGCTGGAAGGCGAAAAGGACAAGCTCCTGAAGATGGAAGGGAGTCTTGGCCAGCGCGTGGTCGGTCAGGCCGAGGCCGTGCATGCGGTCGCGACCGCCGTGCGGCGCTCGCGCGCAGGGTTGCAGGATCCGAACCGGCCGATGGGATCGTTCATGTTCCTAGGCCCCACCGGCGTCGGCAAGACCGAGCTCACCAAGGCTTTGGCGGAATATCTCTTCAACGACGAGACCGCGATGGTGCGCCTCGACATGTCGGAATACATGGAGAAGCACTCGGTCTCGCGGCTGATCGGCGCGCCTCCCGGCTATGTCGGCTACGACGAGGGTGGCGCGCTCACTGAAGCCGTGCGGCGGCGGCCCTACCAGGTCGTGCTGTTCGACGAGATCGAAAAGGCGCATCCCGACGTGTTCAACGTGCTGTTGCAGGTGCTCGACGATGGCCGGCTGACCGACGGTCAGGGCCGCACCGTCGACTTCCGCAACACGCTGATCATCATGACCTCGAATCTCGGCTCCGAGTTCCTGGTCAACCAGCCCGAAGGCGAGGACACCTCGGCCGTGCGCGAGCAGGTGATGGGCATGGTGCGGGCGCATTTCCGGCCAGAGTTCCTCAATCGCGTCGATGAGATCATCCTGTTCCACCGGCTGCAAAAGAGCGAGATGGGGCGGATCGTGGAGATCCAGTTCTCGCGGCTGTCGAAGCTTCTTGAGGAGCGCAAGATCGCGCTCACGCTGGACACGGCTGCGCGCGACTGGCTCGCTGCCAAGGGCTGGGACCCCGCCTATGGCGCGCGTCCGTTGAAGCGGGTGATCCAGCGCAATGTGCAGGATCCGCTCGCCGAGATGATCCTCGCCGGCGAAATTCACGACGGCGATCGCGTGACGATTTCGGCGGAGGGCAATGTGCTGACCTTCAACGGCAAGGCGCGCCAGACCGCGGAAATCGCCCAGTTCGAAGCGCCGGTCTCGAAGCGCAAGCTGAACTGACGAACAGTAAGCTGAACTGACAAAACAAAGCGGCCCCGTCTCGTGCGGGGCCGTTTCATGTCCGTTGCTAAAACGAGCTTAGCGTGTCGTGAGCTGCACCGGGCCGCCGCCGGCATCCGAGATGCGGCTGCCGCGTCCGCTCATCATCACATCCAGGCGGTCTCGTTCTTTTTCGAAGCTCGAAAGCATCGTGCCTTCCAGCGAGCGGCCGCGCGGCAGCTTCACGCGCATCGGATCGACGAAGCGGCCGTTGACGAGGATTTCGTAGTGGACGTGGGCGCCGGTCGATTGTCCGGTCGAACCGACGAAGCCGATGACCTGGCCCTGGCGCACCCGCTTGCCCACTTCAAGTCCCTTGGCGAAGGCCGACATGTGGCCGTACGCGGTCTCGTAGCCGTTGTTGTGCTTGATCTTGACGTACTTGCCGTAGCCGCCTTCCCAGCCGGCGGTTTCGACCACGCCGTTGCCTGAGGCGAAGATCGGCGTGCCATAGGCGGTCGCCCAGTCGACGCCGGTGTGCATCTTCACGTAGCCGAGGATGGGGTGGCGGCGGCTGCCGAAGCCGGAGCGCATGATGGCGACGTTGACGGGCTTGCGGACCAGGAATTTCTTCGCGCTCTTGCCGGTCTCATCGTAGAAATCGACCACCGCATCGTCCGGGGTCTGGAAGCGGTAATACTTCTTGGTTTCTCCGCCGACGGTGAGCGAGGCGAAAAGCACTTCGGGTTTTTCGTTGCTCGAGGAGGAGCCTTCGTCCTCGCCGGCGAAGAAGACGTCGAAGGAGTCTCCAGGCTGCACCTTGCGCTGGAAGTCGACGTCGTAGGAATAGATACGGATCATGTCGTCGATGACGTTCTGAGGCACCTTGTTGCGCAGCGCGGTCTCGTAAATGCTCTGATAGAGGCGCACGCCGGTTCCGTCATCTTCGTCGTCGTCATCCTTGCTGTTGTTATCGGCGGTGTCGGTGACCGTGTTGATGCTCGAGACGTCGACGGCGACGTATTTGCCGAGATCGGAAAGTGCTGCGACCGCCTCGACGGATGAATCGTTGGCAACCATCACGCGACAGGGCTGCAGCCGCTGGCCGGGGCCGGACGGCGCCATCAGGATGCGAACCTTCTGGCCTTCCTTCAGGCCACCGTCGCGGCCGCGTGGGCCAAGCGTGATGGCGATTGCCCTGGCCTCTTCCGGCGTTGCGCCCTGATCGCGCAGGATCGAGGTGATGCTATCGCCTTTCTTGACGACATGGACGCGCTCGCCCACCGGATTGCCGCCGGTGATCTGGTCCTTGGTCTTCGGCAGCAGCGTCACGTTCTCAGGCACGACCCGGGTCTCAAAACCGGCATAGGGGTCGGAGACGTTGCCTTCGGCGGCATAAGCGAGCTTGAGGCCGCCCTGCGCGCCGCTGACATCGGCGGTGGCGTTGGCGAGCGACGCGTATTTGACGCCGCCGCCGCTGCCGCGCCAATTCGCGGCATCGCGGACCCGCAGGATGATCTCGTCGAGCGCGATGTTCGCGGCAATCTTGGCCTTGGGCAGGATCGGCCCGAGATCCTTGGTGACGAAGGAGACTTCGGCATCGGGTTCGACCGCGTCGGAATTGCTCGGATCGTCGGAGGCCGCCGGCGCGCTGGTGCCGACATCGGCGAGCATGCGCTGGGCATTGAAAGGCGGGATCTTGGCGGACAGGTCGCTTGTCGTCATCGACAGGTTGCCGGAGATGCGAACGAACGGTCGCACCCGCATCACATCGCGATTGCCGACCCGCGTGACCGTCGAAACCCGCACCACGTTGCGTGCGGCACTCGCCTCGCCCGGCGGCGGCAGGCGATCGCTCTTGTGCAAGGTGCTGCGGTCGTTGGCGTTGAACGCGCCGCGCAGGGCGCCCTCGACCCGTTCCGGCAGCTTGGCGAAGGTCATTTCGCCGTCGAGAGAGGCAAAAACGGCGCCGCCGATCAGGGCCGCGCCGCAAAGACCCGTCAGAATGGTGCCGCTAAACCACTGGACCGAGATGCGCCGGCGGTCGATGACTGCGGCCTCGGTCCCGTCGACGGACAGCGGAGGCTCGTGGCCGAGGTCGATGACCCCCGCATCACGTCCGTATCCGCCCCCGCGTGACGCCCTGTGGCTCAAACCACGATCCCCCCAAATTCCATCTTCATCGACGAGATCCTGCGCCGTTCCCGAACCCGCAAACCCTTGCAAAAAAGGGACGCGAGCGCGGCGTGCCACACCGATATCCGCGATCAGAAGCCAAAAGCGGCCGAAATCACGAATACGAATAGTGTGCAGATCTCTTCGAAGTTGTCCGTCCGCGTGAAAAAGGCGACAGGCTCATGGTGATCTCCGCCTCTTCCTGAAGGTGTTCCACCGCCCGCGGCCCCCACTGGCATCAGGCGATTCAATACCCATGTATGCCAGAACGCCGCGGGATTGTGGCTCAAGTACGGCGTTTGGCCCTGAAAAATCGGGGTTTCCGTGCTCTGCAAGATTCTCGACACGTTGCGACGATTTGTTGACATCAGGCGTTGACAACGCCGATCGGGCGGGCTTATAAACCGCCCACTGAGCGCGGCGCTGCCTTGGCCCTCGGCCAAGACATGTACTCGTGCCCGTGAAGCTCCTCACTGAGATGAGTGAATCAACAGCCGGCAGAAACCGGTTGTCATTTGTCGTCGAGTGAGATGTTCGAAAAGGCTTCCTCGGAAGGTTTCGGACGGGATGCTCCCAATCGACGGGAGAGGGGTTTTCGGACCCCGGGCTGTTTGACAAGTGAAGATGAAGAAAGAGAAACGTGGACGGCGGAGTCCTTGCGGATCTCGAACCGGGTGAAGGCTTCGTGCTTTCATTCATCGGGATCGGACGAAAGACTTCGGCGGTACACGTTTTGAATAAGGTTACACCATCGCTGCCCGCGATGTGAATCGCAGGCGGCTGTCGGCTTCGGCCGACTAAGAATGGTGGGACCTCGTCAAACGTTGTGATCAGCCGGTTCAAAGTTTCAAGTCCAACTTGAGAGTTTGATCCTGGCTCAGAGCGAACGCTGGCGGCAGGCTTAACACATGCAAGTCGAGCGGGCGTAGCAATACGTCAGCGGCAGACGGGTGAGTAACGCGTGGGAACGTACCTTTTGGTTCGGAACAACCCAGGGAAACTTGGGCTAATACCGGATAAGCCCTTACGGGGAAAGATTTATCGCCGAAAGATCGGCCCGCGTCTGATTAGCTAGTTGGTGAGGTAACGGCTCACCAAGGCGACGATCAGTAGCTGGTCTGAGAGGATGATCAGCCACATTGGGACTGAGACACGGCCCAAACTCCTACGGGAGGCAGCAGTGGGGAATATTGGACAATGGGCGCAAGCCTGATCCAGCCATGCCGCGTGAGTGATGAAGGCCCTAGGGTTGTAAAGCTCTTTTGTGCGGGAAGATAATGACGGTACCGCAAGAATAAGCCCCGGCTAACTTCGTGCCAGCAGCCGCGGTAATACGAAGGGGGCTAGCGTTGCTCGGAATCACTGGGCGTAAAGGGTGCGTAGGCGGGTCTTTAAGTCAGGGGTGAAATCCTGGAGCTCAACTCCAGAACTGCCTTTGATACTGAGGATCTTGAGTTCGGGAGAGGTGAGTGGAACTGCGAGTGTAGAGGTGAAATTCGTAGATATTCGCAAGAACACCAGTGGCGAAGGCGGCTCACTGGCCCGATACTGACGCTGAGGCACGAAAGCGTGGGGAGCAAACAGGATTAGATACCCTGGTAGTCCACGCCGTAAACGATGAATGCCAGCCGTTAGTGGGTTTACTCACTAGTGGCGCAGCTAACGCTTTAAGCATTCCGCCTGGGGAGTACGGTCGCAAGATTAAAACTCAAAGGAATTGACGGGGGCCCGCACAAGCGGTGGAGCATGTGGTTTAATTCGACGCAACGCGCAGAACCTTACCAGCCCTTGACATCCCGGTCGCGGACTCCAGAGACGGAGTCCTTCAGTTCGGCTGGACCGGAGACAGGTGCTGCATGGCTGTCGTCAGCTCGTGTCGTGAGATGTTGGGTTAAGTCCCGCAACGAGCGCAACCCCCGTCCTTAGTTGCTACCATTTAGTTGAGCACTCTAAGGAGACTGCCGGTGATAAGCCGCGAGGAAGGTGGGGATGACGTCAAGTCCTCATGGCCCTTACGGGCTGGGCTACACACGTGCTACAATGGCGGTGACAATGGGACGCTAAGGGGCAACCCTTCGCAAATCTCAAAAAGCCGTCTCAGTTCGGATTGGGCTCTGCAACTCGAGCCCATGAAGTTGGAATCGCTAGTAATCGTGGATCAGCACGCCACGGTGAATACGTTCCCGGGCCTTGTACACACCGCCCGTCACACCATGGGAGTTGGTTTTACCTGAAGACGGTGCGCTAACCGCAAGGAGGCAGCCGGCCACGGTAGGGTCAGCGACTGGGGTGAAGTCGTAACAAGGTAGCCGTAGGGGAACCTGCGGCTGGATCACCTCCTTTCTAAGGATGATCCTTCAGAGAGCTCACGCTCACTATCGGATCGTTTTAGAAACATCAGGGGCCAGCAATTTCAGGATTGTTGAGCTCCATTGGCGGGATTTCGCCGTCTTCGTTTCTCTTTCTTCGCGGACGAACACGCGCCAGGGGCTTGAGCGCTGTGCGACGCATCCGGCGCTTGGCCGGCTGCGCGCCTTTGAGCCTCTCGTGTCAGGGGCTTGTAGCTCAGTTGGTTAGAGCGCGCGCTTGATAAGCGTGAGGTCGGAAGTTCAAGTCTTCCCAGGCCCACCATTTGATCGAGTGCGTTTTTCTTCAGACAAATGCAGCTCAATGACCGCCGTGAAGCATTCGTCTTCTGGTTACGGGGCCATAGCTCAGCTGGGAGAGCGCGTGCTTTGCAAGCATGAGGTCGTCGGTTCGATCCCGTCTGGCTCCACCAGATGGTTTGATTGCCGAACGCCGTGATCAATCGTCCGCGAAACATCGTTCCGCGATCCGTCGTCCTTACAAGGACGTGGATTGCGTGATTTCTGACATCGTAAAGAGGAGATCGATCCGGGTTGGATCGTGCAAAGGTTTT
>CAVXSU010000025.1:0-872268 GCA_963764405.1 uncultured Alphaproteobacteria bacterium | reverse complement strand
TTAAAATGTCCACTCGCAGCCTCGCCCGTATTTTCGCAAACCACGGAAAGACGATTGAGCGTGCAGTTTGGTCGGAAAGACTAGCCGCCGCTCGGCGCGACTTGCTCGATCCGCGCCTGTCCGATTATTCCGTCACGGCTATTGCCTTTTCTTGGGCATTTAATGATGCGGCCCATTTTTCCCGAAGCTTCTCCAAGGCCTACGGTCAGCCACCCAGTGCCTATCGAACCGAACACTCTAGCTTGCCCGGTCAGTAATGGGACCAGAGCGGAAATCCACTGCATCGCCGAAGGCGCCAACGCTTTTCGCGGCAGGCCGGTCGGCGATCTCATGTTGCGCGGGCGCAGCGAGCCGCTGCGGGCGTACGAGCCGCTGAAGGATGCGACATTCGAGGAGCCGGCGACCGCGCAATATCGCAATGCCTTTGCCAAATTAGAGACCGGAGACGCCGAGGCGATGCCGGCCTTTGCAGCATTGGTCGGGACGAATGCCGACGACCCGCTTGCAGGCTTCCATCTGAGGCGGTTGTTGAATGGTGCCAAGGGCATCCGCATGCAACTGGAATAAGACTGTCTTTGCCGGCGTAGGCTATGGCGGGGATTTCAGTTCAAAAAATATCGCAGTCGGGCAGACGATAACAAGCGAAACTAACGCGCACCCTTGCGTCGCGCTGCAGGCGGCCTGTCAAGGCCGCAAGCCCATCTGAACAAAGTGGCTCGTCAGCTAAACGAACGACCACGTGAGACCTTGCAATTTGAAACCCCAGCAGAGAGATTTAACGCATGTGTTGCGTCGACCCGTTGAGCCGGCACCCAATAATCGGACATCGTTGGCTCCGGTCAGGGCGTCGCGAGGTGCCAGAAGGCGACCTTAACACCGTGTTCTCAGCTTTCCAGACTACTCAGTAACCTCATCGGTCTCTTAGCACTGCAAACGCGCCAAGAAGGTCAGCAAGTCTGACGAATGCGCCATTTTCCTAACATACTTGATTTGGGTGGTGTTGCATCTGCGGCACGCGTGCAGCGAGCTGAATCGCGTAAGGTGGAATGCAAGAGTCCAGTCGGCTGGCCAGTGCACGACTCGGATCGAAGCATTCAAACCGGAGATAATACGATGCAGAAGTTTCTGCTGGGGACCCTTAGTCTAGTTGCAATGGCCGCTCCCGCGCTTGCAGCTGACCTTCCTGTGAAAGCGCCACCGCCGCCAGTGAATCCGCTGTACAACTGGTCGGGCTTTTATATCGGTGGAAACGGTGGCTGGGGGCAAAGCGATGATTGCTGGAACGCCCTTACGGCAGCCGGTGTACTCCTCACTGATCGTTGCCACGACCGGTCCGGAGGCGTCCTCGGCGGCCAGATCGGCTACCGCTGGCAACTACCCGACAATCATTTTGTCATCGGCGTGGAGGCTCAGGGAGATTGGGCGGATATCAAGAGCTCCCATGTCAGCGCTTTCGATCCAACTTTGACACTCGGCGCCAAGGTTGACGGCTTGGGCCTTTTCACCGGCCAGTTCGGCTTCGCCTGGGATACGTGGCTATGGTACGTGAAAGGAGGCGCGGCGGTGACGGGCAATAGCTTCTTCGTCGACTCCACGGTTACGGGAGCTGCTCTTGCCTCGGTGAGCTCGACGCGCTGGGGCGGCGCCATAGGCACTGGATTCGAGTACGGCTTCGCACCGAACTGGTCGGTCGGTATTGAATATGACCACCTTTTCATGGGGACCGCCGACACCACATTCGCTATCGTGAATCCAACGCTTACGGGCGCGATCAATCGAATCAGTCAGGACGTCGATATGGTCACCGTGCGCTTCAACTACCGTTTCGGCGGCTTTGGCGGCCCGGTCGTCGCCCGTTATTGATCGACATCCAATTCGCAAACTGCCCCGGCATTGCCCCGGGGCAGTTTTCATTATTGGGCGGCGTCACTGTGACTGATATGTCCGCTAATTGGGTCAATCGCTTCACTTTGACCGTCAGCCGATCACCTCTGGTCTGCCCTGAACTTCGGACATTCTGAGTGTGTGTGCATGTCGCAAAAGTGCCAGGAACGGACTACGCGACCTCGCGGTTCACTCTAGCGTCTGCAAAGCAGCGCCCATGGATATCAAGTGGCGGCTTACAATCGGTTTTGAATTGCGGGTTTGGCGCGATTTGTGCTGGCACTTGTACCTTTTCATTAACCTGAGGCTTTGCTGGTTTGATTGGCAGCCTGCCACTCTTCGCCGAGCGATTGGCGATCTGTTGAGAAAATAGTGCAATCGTACCGGTACCGGACCGGAAACGTGCCGCTGTGTCCGAAGAAATGGCCTGTTGCACCGCTACAGAACTGGTAATGCCCACGAGATAGGTGAGCGAATGCAACGTGAGTGTCTTGATAGGCATGATGCTACTCACCTCGGTTAAATCAGTTCGCGCTGCCATACAGGCCTTGAGGTTTGTCAATTTGATTCATCTACTCAGCGCATGCGAAACGCGGCGATTGCATGCGCCACAAAGATGACAGCGCTCAAGAAAACAAGGGACAACGTCACGACCTCGGTCATCGTATCGCTCACTTTTGCGCGCCCGCCCGACGGGATGGTTTGTCCCGGCACTAAGTTTAGGATAGGTGCCGTTGTCGTTAATATTGTTCTGATGGACATTGTCCCAATGGACTCCGCTCGGCGGCAAGGGCCTGACGTGCCTGTGCCTGGCGAAGGCGCGGTTTTCGATGCGTCGTTACGACGAAGCCTAGCGGAATGGGATTTAGGCCTCGTCATTTGCAAAATGATACTCGAGCGACACAACGGGCAAATTTCGATCGCGCAAGTTCACCTCAAGGCTTGGCGTTCCACGTGATCCTGCTGCTGCTCCCGACTATGCCCATGCACGGGACTGATGTCGGCTCCGGGTCAAAGGCGCCGGTTTGACCGGGTCGCAATCACTTCCGCTCCGCCCTCAGCAACAGACCTCCGCGAGGCACGCGAGCAAGTCTGTTCGGTGCCAGAAACGGCAATGAGAGTATCAGCTTGACGAGGAGTCGCCTCTGTTGCGGGCCGATTGCAAGCCATCACATGCGCGGCAATAAGGACAGGAGTCCAGCAACCTCTTGATCGCGACCCGACGCAGATTGATCGGGGTCTCTTGACCGACAGCGGCCAGGGTCAAAATCTTCTCGGCGAGGCATGCCATCAATGAAGAGGTCCGCTTTGCTTCGGGCAGCGTCTCTACAGCATCCGCCAGAATATCCCGCAATGCGGCGCGAGAATAAGCGACCACGCGACCTTCGCCAGGCGCCATCACGCCCTCCACGGAAAGACTACTTAAAAACGAGAACTGTCGTCGAGCTTCGCCCGTCCGCTCTGTCAAAAAACGGCGGTCGAACAGGACAGTTCGACGAACCTCCCGCTCCGAGCGGCTTGGGTAGCCACTCGAGAACCGTCAAACGGAAGTATGATTGGGTCATCAAGAAATGCGGGTTTTCGCGATCTCGGCACTCTTTGCAGAGGCAAGTCGCTTCCCCATTTCGTTTTCGAACAACCGGCGCAGCGCGCTGCGCTTGTCCGGGTCCGTCTCCTCTTGCAGGAGTTTGTTATAATGAACGATGTTCTTAGTGGTCATGAGGTCTTTAAAGTCAGTCATGTGAGCCTCTCCCTTCACGCCGTCATACATACGGCATGCGGCGCGAGGCAGAACGATTTTCTGCGGCCAATTTCTGCAGACATTGCTCAATCCCTGATCGCCATCAATTGAGTGTTCCTTGCAGAGTCTGAGCAACGTCCGGCATTGATCTGGATCAGTTCGGCATCCATTCCGCATGCGACAATTTAAAATAATGTGGCGAGGGCCAGGGTTGGTGTGCATAATGGATCTTCCCGAATACCCGCTCAGCCGATCCCCTGTTGTTCGCACCCGCGATCCGGAGGAGATGAGGAATGCGCTGCTTACGGTGTATGGGGCGACTGGATTGACTGTCGCGAAACCGGCCGACTTCGAAGGTGTAGCAAATTACCTGATATTGCCCAACATCGGGCTTGGCTTTTGTGGATACAGTGCGAAGAGCGTCGTCGAATTTCCCGAGGGCGATTTCGCAAGATTGCAAGTCGGTCTCAAAGGGAAGGCAGGCGTCATTTTAGGCGGCGGGACGGTGATCCCCGTGAATGAACGGCAGTTCGGCATTTCGCCGCCAGGGCAGCCGACAACCATCATATTTGAACCTGGGTTCGAGCAGCTGGTCCTTCGCATAAAAGCCAAGGTGCTGGAGAAGGCCTTAATGACGCTCTTGGGTGCAAAACCCCGAGGGGCGCTGGTGTTTGACCCGACCGCCCCTCCGAAGCAGCCTGCCGTTCGGCTGTTGCGCGAGCTGACCATATTTCTAGCCAATCAACTAAATTCAACGGCAGCAAATTTGCCCAAGCCGATGCTCCTCGAACTGGAGCAAGCGCTCATCGTCACGTTCCTCTCGGCTCACCGGCACAACTACACCGAAATTTTGGAAAGTTCCGCCACGGAGCCAGCGCCGCTCGCGCTCCGTTTGGCGGAAGAATACATAGAAGCGAATTGGGCTCGCGCCATCAGCATCGAGGAACTGGCATCGCAAACGAATGCCAGCATCCGCAGCCTCTACGCGGCGTTCAAGAAATATCGCGGATACTCGCCAATGAGATTTGCAAAAAGCGTGCGCTTGAGACGTGCAAAGCAGATGCTCCTGGAAGGGAATCCGAGAACTTCTGTCTCCCAAATCGCTTTCAAATGCGGCTTCGGCAATCTGGGTCATTTCGCCAGTGATTTCCAGCAAATGTTCGGTGAGCTTCCCTCCGAAGTCTTCGCGCGAGCACTGCGAACGAAGTAACGCATGCGGCCAAAAGGGCTTGCCGTCGCACTCCGTGGCCGCGCGGCACTCTGCCGAAATTTCGAGTTGTCACCGCGCGCCAGCCCCGGTCCCCGACAACACTCGACTGGCATCGGCTCGACGTCTCAGATGGGTCAATCGCGTCACTTTGGCTGCGTGCTGGTCACTTCCGCTCTACCCCTAACTCCAGACATATCGCTGCACGGCAATAACTGACGCTGTGTGCCAATAGGCGACATGCGATGACAGAGAAGCCGTCCATCCGCCGCGACCTTGACTTCACCTCAAGATCGACCTGCACGGTGTGGGAGAAATTACCCCGAGGCGGTGAATGCGTAGCTGTTGCCGTCCTTGGCAAACTTGCCGACGTTGGGCATCAGCCAGTGAGTACCCGAGATGATAAGCTGGTCGGCGACGGCGCGATCAAAGATCCTCTTTCGCGTTTCGACGGCCATTTGCGGATCTTGGTCGATTGCAAGCTGCCACTCGGGGTTCACCGCGATGTGGGGCGAAAGGTTGACCACGTCCGCGCTGATCAAGAACTGTTCTCTGCCTGACGTGATTAGATGGGCGACCATTCCCGGGCTGTGGCCGGGCACCTGAACGGCGTGCACGCCGGGCAGGAGTTCGGGTTCTCCCTCGAAGGGCCTGACGTTTTTCCAGGTCGCCACCGTGGTCTGAATGCGCTGGGCGAGACCCTTGCGCGTCGGTCCGAGATCGATCGACTCGACGCCCGGGCGGGTCCACCATTTCAATTCGGCGGCGGGCACCACAATTTCGGCATCCGGGAAGACCTGTGCGTTTGTCTCATTGTTCATGAGGCCAAAGATATGGTCACCGTGGAAATGAGAGATAAGGATCGTCTTGACCGCCTTGGGGTCGAGGCCAGCGGCCGCCATGCTCTCGAATAGCCGACCAACCCCAGCACCATAAATCGGATGGCCGCCCGTTCCGGAATCGACCAGAACCAGCTGGTCGCGCAGCCTGAGCGCCATCACCATAAATCGCAAGGGAGCCTGGTTGTCGGCGAAGCCAGCACCACGCAACGCCGACCTGATCTGGTCGGCGCTGACATTCTTCACGATCCCATCCCGCAGAGGAACGTCGCGCATGCCGTCAATCAGCGAGAAGACCTCGATGTCACCGACCTTGTATTTCCGGAAAGGCTGCGTGACGGATGGCTGGGCGTAGGCCGCATCACCAAATGCGATTGGCCTGTCAACTCCAAACGCTACAGAGGCACTGGCTGCACCAAGCACCAGATTGCGACGCGAGATATCCTGCATCGTCCGGAACTCCCCGCTGAGAAGTGAAGCCTATCAACCGGGGCCGGTTTTGTACAAGGTCCGGCTTGGGGTCAATCGCGTCATTTCGACTGTGTGGGCTTTACTTTCGCGGTAGGGACGCGAGTTACCTCGCGCCCCCCGCACAGATCCGTACGGGCCCAATTCGGGCATACGGCTCCCACCTTGGATGTCTAACGGCGAAGCGATTCTCTGGCCATGGATGAAGGATTCGCGGTTTCGGGAGCCAGTCGTCGGCCAACCGCTTGATCCGCTCCCAAGTCGTCCAGTCTTTCTGGCTCCGCTGCTGTAGGGTGCGTCGCCAGAGATTGGTAACGTGGAATAGGAACGCGGTCAGTGTCGAACTGTTTGTCGGCACCGCGTGGTAGTTGAAGTAGCCGGTGACGACCTGCTGCAACCATCTTCCCTGTTGGGGAATCGGCTGATGCATGCTCCGTCGCAATTCCTGTTTGATGGCTTGCAACTTTGCCTGCATGCGGTCCCGCCGGGACTTCCGTCTTATTTGGAATTTGCCCCGACGAGTTTTGCTGCAGATAAAGGTGAAGCCCAGGAAGGTGAAGGTCTCCGGTTTACCGAGCCCGCGCCGCTTGCGGTTTGCCGCCGCGACGCGTCCAAACTCGATCAGCCGGGTCTTCTCCGAATGAAGCGACAGTGCAAACTCCTGTAACCGCTTACGCATCTCGTCGAGGAAGCGACGGGCGTCGGTCTCGTGCTCGAAGCCGACAATGAGGTCGTCGGCGTAGCGCACGATGATCATGTTGCCCGCGGCCTCACGCCGTCGCCAGCGCTCAGCCCAGAGGTCGAAGACGTAGTGTAAATAGAGATTGGCCAGAAGCGGTGAGATCACCGATCCCTGCCCGGTCCCCTTGTCACTGACCGTCAGGATCCCGTCTTCCAAGACGCCTGCCTTGAGCCATTTCTGGATCAGGCGGATGATGCGTCGGTCGCCGACGCGATGTTCCACGAACTTGATGAGCCACTCCTGGCTCACCGTGTCGAAGAACGAGCGGATGTCGGCGTCCAGTATCCAGTTCACCTTTGTGCTGGTGATCCCGACCATGAGCGCATCCATCGCATCGTGCGTGCTGCGTCCGGGTCGGAACCCATACGAGAACCCGAGGAAATCTTCCTCGTAGATCGCGCTCAGCACCGCAGCCGTGGCCCTCTGGACGATCTTGTCCTCAAGGGCGGCGACCGCGATCGGGCGTTGCCGACCATCCGGCTTGGGTATGTAAACGCGCCGCGACGGTAGTGCCCGATACGCTCCCCGATGGACGCGGGCATGCAGGTCCTCAAGATTGCGCTCAAGGTGCTGCTCGTAGTCCCGACATGTCAGCCCGTCCACTCCAGCTGCCGCATTCTCCTTGAGTTCAGAGAATGCCCCCTCGAGATGATCAATACTGACGTGATGGAAGAGCGCGGTGAACTTCTCCTTCTTCCTTTGCCTTGCAACTTGCCGTATGCGCTCCAGCGCCTGTGACACGGTTCCCCGGTACTGTGCCCGGCCCGTGCTTTGCTGACTCACATTCTCCTCGGCCTCCGCCCTTGGCTCCACCAACTCCGCAGCCGGTTGCCCGGCTTTGTTCGTCGGCTTCACAGCTACTATGGCGGAGTCAGACTTCTCATGATCGTGCATCATCGGCTACGGCTCCTCGCCTTCCCGACGCGGGCCAGTGCAGCACGCATGCTGGCGCTGGCCGACCATGAGATCTCCCGGTTCCCAAGCAATGAGCGTGCGCACATGCCAGTGTCTAAGACCACGCCGGGCCGTCTGGGCGCTCGCGTTATCGCGCCCATCCGTGTTGCCTTCCGTCACCGGAACGACGTCGGCACCCAGGATGAGGGTACTTTCGCGGCTCAATGGCTGGCCTATGCGCTCCCCTGTCAACGCTTCGCCAATACCCTCACGGGTATTGGCGCATGACTCGGGGTCGATGCGGTTCGCTACTCCTTCATCGTGATGGACTTGCACCATCTACTCCTTGCCGGTCTCCCGGCGCACTCCGGTCTACCCCGAGGAACGGACATGGCCGGACCGGCGCGGTTGGTCCGGTTCGTGCCAATAGGCGACATGGCGCATTCGACAAGCTCAGCTCGGAGCATGGGTAGGAATTTTTAAGCGCATCTTTTCGGCGACTTCGCCGCATCGGCCAGCCGAACAGGGCGTTGCTTCAGCGCGTGTTAAACCGTGACGAGGCGTGACGTGTCACGGGCCGTCACACTCTCACGTTCGGTTGGTGGTGTCCGCAAGCCCTGCCCGTGAGAAAGGATACCCCATGGGCAGCGCGCAAGCACGAAATTGAGACGCCATTGAGACGAGGTGCTTCGGGACCGCAAACAAAGGAGTGGACAAGTCGCTCGGGGATTGTCTTGGATCGGGACGCTGGAAGGGCTTCGAGTGGTGCTATGCATCCGTTTCTGAGTCCGCGTCTCGCGGTGTTTATTGCGATCGTCAGCATGGCGATCTGGAGCGCGTTCGCGCTACTGGTCGCCGTCGGGCCCAGTTCGAAAGTGTCGCCCATGGCAACCGCCGCCCCGGCGATCGACGAAAATGTACCGGTCATTTCTCTCGCCGTCGCCGATGCCCTGCCGGTCTCCACCTCGAAGAGCGACCGCCTGCCGTGGCCGCCGCCTGCTAAGCCCGAACCAGCCATCAAGCCGGCCGAGCCGATCGACTACGCGCAAGCCGAGGCCGAGGCCGAGAAGAAGGTGCGTCGCGCCCATGCCGAGGCTCCTGATCTTTGCCAGCGCCACGGCATGCACAAGGCCTGGACCAAGGACGGCAAGAGCTGGAGGTGCCGGCGATGACGGCGCCGTCCGTGGTCCGCGCCAGGAGAGGACGGACGCCCACGCTCCCTTCAAATTAAGAAAATGGTCCTCCGCGCCGCTTTGCCGGAGATGCTATTCTCAGATTGCCCGCGCAGGCGGTGTCGCTCAGATCGGCGCACCCAACCCATGCATATGCCGATCTGAGTCACGTTCACCGGGCTGTCCTCTGGCACGAATTACGTCGGCAACGGGTCTTGGCCGTGTACTTGCAACGCACGGCCGGACCATACATGAGGGTCAATCGCGTCACTTTGGCTGCGTGCTGGTCACTTCCGCTCTACCCCTAACTCCAGACATATCGCTGCACGGCCATAACTGACGTGTGTGCCAAAACCAGAAGTCGCCGGTCTCCCTATTCGATCACCTCGTCGGCACGCTGCTGAAGCTGCAGGGGGTACGTCGAGGCCGAGCGCCCTCGCGGTCTTCAGATTGATCACGAGCTCGAACTTTGTCGGTGCTGACACGCATTGGTCCCGTAAGGCTAGCGACTAACACTAGCGGCAGGCTAACTGCAGCAAGCGGGACTACTTCATGAATTTGCGGCGTGACAGAACCATCAAACAGCCCCCGAACTGAACGATCATCAAGTCCCTTTCTTTTGTTGCACTTTTCGTTTGTTGCCAATCAGCTCGTTTAGCGAAGCTAGGCGAAGCTCGTGCCTTTTTATTTCCGCGCTCAATCTCTTTGACAGGACCAAGCGGATCCTCCCGCGAAGATGCCAAAGTTCGTCACAGGACAGCTCGGCGAGATCATTCTTTTTCACATTCGAACTCACGTTGGTTCTTAACAGCTCTTGCACTTCAGCAGCACGCTTCACTTGAGTAACTGATCTTCGAAGCGAAGTGTTCGAGCGCCGCCATTGCGACTTCGATCCCATGGCAGCAGCAACTGTCGACCGACAACTGCGCGTCGCAATCAAAAAGTTCGAGCGAAAAAAGGGTCGCACCGGTGAGACTGGTTTCCGGGTGCTTCGATCATACGAATTTCGTAGTTCCCAACCGAATCGAGAAACCATCCGAATGCCAGACTCGCTTTCCGGGATGCTCACGAGTGTCATGTAGGCTTGCGCAATTCGCAATTTGCTGAATTTGTTTCCGACGATCTTGCACGAGGTTCAGCCTCGGATGTTGGAGTGGCGCTTGCACTCGCCGTCGCTCTCACGACTGCGCGTCAATTCGACAGGTAAACAGTCCGATGGGGATGAAGCCGGTCGGGACGATCGTCAGCAAAGCAGCCTCTAGATTTAGGAGACAGCCTGCGCGCCAGTCTTGTTATCATGTGCCAACAATTTGACTTTTTACGCCAAAATCGCCTTGAAGCGTGAACATACCGGATACAGGTGGAAATCCTGGGATGATGGTCTGATGGATGCCTCGGAGTTGATGCGCTTCGATTCGGTACCAAGCGCCGCCGGCGGAATCCGCCCACCAGAGCATCAGAACATTGAGCCTCATCGCGAACAGCTCACGGGCCGAAGGTAGCGTTTTGTTCGTGAAGGGCGCACAGCAACCGGACCACCGTTGCAACGAGGCTCACTCGCGCGGCTAGGCAACGCAACAGAATCATTCGAGCGACTAGTTTCGTGAGACTCGACAGAGCGGCCACACACTCATTTGAGGCCCCGGCATCGTCCGGGCCTTTCTTATGTCAGAAAGAACCGGGATGCATGTCCGTTAATGGGATGGTCCGGCCGTGCTCCTGCCCCACCAGCAATAGAATGCTGGGAAGGGGTGCCAAAGACAAGGAGCACGCCATGCCCAAGAAGCTCGAGAGCACAATCGCCGTGATCGGTATCGATATCGGCAAGAACTCGTTCCATATTGTCGGCCACGATGAGCGCGGTGCCATCGTGCTGCGGCAGAAGTGGTCGCGTGGTCAGATGGAAGCGCGCTTTGCCAACATACCGCCGTGCCTCGTCGGCATGGAAGCCTGCGTCGGCGCGCATCATCTCAGCCGCAAGCTCAATAGCCTTGGACACAATGCCCGGCTGATGCCGGCGAAGTATGTCCGTCCCTACTCGAAAGGACAGAAGAATGACTTTCGTGATGCCGAGGCGATCGCTGAGGCGTTACAGCGGCCGACGATGAAATTCGTGGCGACCAAGACCGCCGATCAACTCGATCTGCAGGCGCTGCACCGGGTACGGGAGCGGCTGGTCAGCCAGCGCACCGGCATCATCAATCAAATCCGCGCCTTCCTGTTGGAGCGCGGCATTGCGGTACGGCAAGGACAACGTTTCCTGCGCGCCGAGCTGCCGCGTATCCTGGCCACGCCACCAGAAGTCCTGTCGCCTCGTATCGTTCGCATGATTGAAGATCTGGCTGGCGATTGGCGCTGGCTCGACGAGCGGGTCGAGGGTTTGTCGAACGAAATCGAAGCCATCGCGCGCCAGGATGCCGGTTGCGAGCGGCTGATGAGCGTACCCGGCATCGGCCCGATCATCTCCAGCGTGTGAATAAGCGCCCGAGTGTGACCCCTCCACCGCAAATTGGATCAATAACTTAACGCGCCGGTCGGCGTCGGGACCCTGCGCCGATTTTCATGCAACGACTTTTTCTGTCTGGACCAGCAGCAGTCAGAAACAGCGAGCAGGAGGCAGCGCAGCCATGCGCGAACCAGACCGTATCATCCGTTTGAAAACCGTGCTCGCTAGGACCGGGCTGTCTCGGTCCACTATCTACCGCAAGATCGCCGAGGGCACGTTCCCACCGCGGATCAGGATCAGCGTCAACGGGAGCGGCTGGCATGAGTCCGACATCAACCGCTGGATTGCCGATCCCGTCGCATGGCGCCCGAAGCGCGAGCTCGATGCGGTCTGACGAGGCCTGTGACGCACCGCGCGGCCGACGACGTGATGTGAGCCTGGCACTCGCCGTCGACCAGCGATCACAATCGAGTCATCTCCGCTTCAGTCAAACATTGGCGCTGCACGACGGTAGCTACGTGGTAGCTAGGTCGGTCAAACCAATTGGTCTATTATTGCTAAGCGTCTGATGTTCTTGGTACAGTTGGGTGGGCTCGAACCACCGACCTCCTGTTCCACAGACAGGCGCTCTAACCAACTGAGCTACAACTGCATCCTGGTCGGGCCCAAAATCCAGGGCCGGACGGGCGGGAAACTAGAGCATGATCCGGAAAAGTGGAAGCCGGTTTTCCGAAAAGATCATGCTCAAACAACCATCTAAACGTCGCCCTATGGCAGGGCCGAAATCGGGCAACAGCGGCAATATCGCTCGCGTCTTTAAGATATCGCGGCTCGCTCGGGGCCAATAGAAAACCCGGGCCCACAGGCCCGGGCGTTTTTCGAAGTGACCACGTCGCCAATCAGGCAGCGGGCTTGAACAGCTTGCTGGCGTTCGCCTTGATCGGCTCGACGGTCTCGGACGCGACCTTCTGCGAGAGCTCGGTGAGTTCCTTGCTCCAGGAGGAGAAAGCCTCGAACTGCTTCTTGGTGTGGCTGCTCCAAAGTTCGAGCGCTTCGGAGGGGGTCTTCACGCCGACCAGCTCCTGCGCGAGATCGAGCGAGGCAGAGGTGTTGGCCTTGATGATTTCCATCAGCTTGGCCGAGTACTCGCCAAAGCCTTTGCTGGCATTGGAGAACACGGCTTCCATCGTCGAGTTGTTGCTCTCGGCGACGTCCTTGAAACGGGCATAGCTGTCGCGCGCCTGCGAAACGCCCTTCTCGGCGAAAGCGCGCATTTGTTCGGGAACCTCGAATGGAATGATGGAAGCAGAGAACGGATCGTTGGCCATGGCATGTATCCTTCGCATCTGGGGGGTGAAGCGGCGTGACCCCTTGCGCTTCCGGCAACCTTCCGGAACGAGGGCAGGATCACAGAGACGGAAATGCCCACTTGGAGCGCTTAATATATAAGCACAATATCATGGCATTTTTGTGCAACGCAACGAGATTGCGGTGCAATGCCATAAATAAATACTTAAGACCGGCGCCTGAACCACGGACACAGGTCATGATCGCGATTCAAACCATTGCATGAGCTACATTTTTGGTTTGGTGGCATCCATGGCCGTGCGGCCCATGATCTGGCCCATTTCGCCGGCCTGTTCGGTCAGCGCCCGAATTTGGGCCTGCGCGTATTCGCGGTGCAACCGCATGACCTCGCTGAGGTCTTTGGCGTGCAGCAGGGCCTCCGCATAATCGAGCGAAGCCTGCACGTTTTTCTCGGCATAGGAGAAGGCCACCGCACTGGCGTCCTTGGCGCCGGCACCGACGGTTGCCGTACGCGCGGAGAGCGAATTGCTTGCGGCCTGCGCACTGGAGATGAACCTCTCGAAGGCCTTGCGTGCCTGTTCGAAGCCCGCCTCCGCCATCGATCGCATGTTCTTGGGAATCTCGAAATGATCACGCCCGTTTTCATTCATGAGTGGCTCCCGGTTCCGCGCTTTTTGTCGCTGGTTGGAGCCAACGCCTGGGCTCGCCACAAGGTCCATGGGGTGGAATGGATTTAATGGCCGCTACCGCGCTGCCCTTCGCGAAGGCGAGCTAGTTAAGGTTATCCAGCGCTTAAACAGCCATGCTATGCCGCGGCCGTGGACCTGCCGAAGCCGGGAGGCGATAGTAACGATCTGTTAACGCTGCCACTTCGGCAGCCGAGAATCCGAACGCTTGGCCGCGATGCAGAATTCCGAATTCAAGGGGCAAGGCCCCGACGATCCGCGGCTGGCGGTGCATGCAACAAGCCCCCTGCCCGCCTGGCTGTGGTCGGCCGACGGCACGCGAGTGCTGTGGGCCAATCCGGTCGGCGCGCTCGTCTTTGGCGCAGCGAACAGCGTCCGCCTCGCGGCGAAGATCTTCGGTCCGGCCGACCCGCACCGCCGCCAGGTCGCGCAACTGGCGCATCGGCTCTCGCCCGACGGCGCCGTCCGCCTGGAGCGGTTGCGCGGCTTTGGCGCTGTTCTCAACATGCTCGTCACCTGCGCCTGCGCGCGGCTTGAATTTGCCGACGGCAGCGAAGGCGTGCTGATCGCGGCTCTCGATGCAAACGGCCGCGCGATGCCGCTGACCGAACGCTTGAGGCGGCTGGTCGAAGACGCAGGACAGCCGGTCGCGGCTTTCGAGGCCGACGGCACGCTCGTTGCGGCAAGCGCTGCCGCCGGCGTCTTCGATCTCCATCACCTTGCCGACGCCGGCCTCGAGGACGCGTGGCAAATCGCCTTGAAGGACGGCCGCGCCGAGGCGCCGCTTGGCAGCGGGCGCCTGATCCTGGTGCGCGTCGGCAACCGCGCCGACATCGGTCTCTTTGCCTCGATCATCCCCGAAGCGGTCCCGGCCACAGATCAGGAGTCCGAACGGCAAGCGGCGGCGGACGACGCCATGGCTGAAGTCGCGTTGAGCCAGGAAGCAACCGCTGGCGACGCGCCAGCCGACAGCGAGCCCGACGTTGCTTCGCATGCTCCGCCCGCGCCCGAGATGCAGCCTGCCTCCGCGCCGGGGATCAAGCCGCCCGCGCCGCAGCCGCGCCGCCAACCCCTGCAATTCATGTGGCAGATGGATGCCGACGGCCGTTTCGCGCTCGGCTCGGACGCCTTCACCCGTTTGATCGGAGTGCGCACCGCCGCCGGCTCCGGCCGGCCGTGGCAGGAAATCACGGAAGTGTTCGGCCTCGACCCGGAAGGCCTGGTCGTCAAGGCGATCGCGACGCGCCAGAGCTGGAGCGGCATCACCTTGAATTGGCCGGTCGACGACGGCAGCCGCCTGCCGGTCGAATTGTCGGGACTGCCGATTCACAACTCGAACGGAAGCTTTGTCGGCTACCGCGGCTTCGGCGTTTGCCGCGATCTCGGTGGCCTTACGCGGCTGGAAGCCTTGCGCAGCCAGGAATTCTTCAACGATCCGCCATCAGCCGACATGATGTCGCCCGAAATTAGCCCGGTGCTTGCGGGAACCTGCCTACCGGCTGCGCCCGCTCTTCACGTTCCCGACACAAGCGTTGATTCGACTGCCGTTGATTCGACTGCACTTGCCTCTTCGACTGCGCCTTTGCCTGACCCAGCCCAAACAACCGATCTGGAAAAGCCGGTGGAAACGCCCAACGAAATCCCTGAGAACGTCGTCCCGTTCCCGATCGGGGAGGCGCGCGCGCCGGTCCTCACGGCGGTCGAAAACAGCGCCTTCAACGAGATCGCCCGGCAGTTGTCGGCGCGGCTGGAGGGCGAGGACACGGCAGGCGAGCCCGCCGAGCCGTCTCGGGCTCCGGATGCGGCCGCGACGCCGCTTGCCGATGCGGCGACAACTGAAGCCGCCGAGCCACCGACCTGGCTCGCCGAGCCCGAGCCGCCGGCCCGCGCGGAGAGCAAACGCGACAGGTTGCTGCTCGACCTTCTGCCGACGGGCGTGCTGATCTATCGGCTCGACCGCCTGCTCTACGCCAACCAGATTTTCCTGGAGCGGATGGGATATGCCAGCCTGCACGCGCTGGAACAGGCGGGCGGCGTCGATGCGCTCTATGTCGAGCCGGGCGTCTCCAATGCATCGAGCACGTCCGACACCGGCACGCCGGTGAAGATTTCTTCCCCGGAGGCGGCATCGGCACCCGCCCTCGATGCGCGGCTTCACACCATCAAGTGGGACAATGACAGCGCCCTGGCGCTGATCTTTACCGGCGGGACGTCGGCGGAAGTCGCGGCCACAGCCGAACCGCCGACCATGCCTGCGGCCGAGCCGGTCATGCCCGCGGCTGCGGCGCCGGAGCCGTCCGCGGTCGGTCAGGCCACTGCGGAAGAACTCGCCGCCATTCTCGACACCACCGCCGACGGCATCTTGATGTTCGATGCGAAAGGCAACATCAACTCCTGCAATCGCAGCGCGGAAGCCTTGTTCGGTTACGACGGCGAAGACCTCGCGCAGCGAAATCTCAGCCACCTGTTCGCGCCGGAGAGCGAGAACGTCGTCAGAAATTATCTTGAAAGCCTCGGCAGCAACGGCGTTGAGAGCCTGCTCGAACATGGCCGCGAGGTGCTGGGCCGCGTCCGCGGCGGCGGGCTCATCCCGATGTCGATGACCATGGGCCGGACACAGGCGCACGGTCCGAACTTCTTCGCCGTGTTCCGCGACCTGTCGCAGGTCAAGCAAAGCGAGGGCGAATTGCGCGAGGCGCGGCGGCTCGCTGAGCGCACCGCCAATGCGAAGGCTGATCTTCTGGCGCGGATCAGCCACGACATTCGCGCGCCGCTGAGCGCCATCATCGGCTTCGCCGAGGTGATGATCAGCGAGCGGTTCGGCGCGCTCGGCAACGAACGCTATATCGAATACATGAAGGATGTCCGCGCCTCGGGCCAGCGCGTCGTTTCGGTCATCGATGATCTCACCAATCTCAGCCGCATCGAGACCGGCAAGCTCGATCTTGCCTTCACCAGCCAGAACCTCAACGACATGGTCGAGAGCTGCGTCGCGGTGATGCAGATGCAGGCCAACCGCGAGCGCATCATCATCCGCACCTCGCTGGCGCAGATGCTGCCGCCCGTGGTGGCCGACGGCCCCGCGCTGCGCCAGATCACTATGAACTTGATCGGCAACTCGATCCATCTCGCCAATACCGGCGGCCAGGTGATCGTGTCGACCGCGCTGACCGACTTCGGCGAAGTCGCGCTACGCATTCGCGACACTGGCCATGGGCTCAACGACAACGAGGTGGCGGCCGCAATGGAGCCATTCCGGGCACAGGCGCCGTTCGATCAGTCGCCGGAGGCGGCGGTCAGTCTCTCACTGACGAAGGCGCTGGTCGAAGCCAACCGCGCCCAGTTCAATATCAGGACCGGCACACGGAACGGCACGTTGGTCGAGGTGGTGTTTTCGCGGGCGATGGCGAAGACGTAAAGACGCGCGGCGCTTAATCTCCCATTGAAAAGAGTGTCGGTTGATGCTTGAGCGTCAGCCGGGAGAGTAGCTGTCGGCCTGCCGCAATGAACGAACTGGCTGCCGCAACCGCACTGGCCGATATCACCCTGATGCCGTCGTGAATTGACAGGCTTGCGAGGCTCGACGACACTACGAGGAGCGCGCCAGACAGGGCGCCTCCCGCCCGCGGCAAGGGAAAATTCCCACCTGTTCTGTCTCGACGAGCGTGTCTAACACCTTCTTTCAGCCTGATATCAGCGGGTCACAGGCGCTACGAAAGGAGGTCGCCATGACCACGCCGAAGTTCTTGCCTGCTCGTCCATCCCTGGAATCCCTGCGCAAGCAGGCAAAGAAGCTCGCGCGCGACGTCGCCGCCGGTGATGTTGACGCCATCGCGCGTGCACGCGCGCAATTGCCGAACGAAGATGCGCCCCTGACGCAGCGAAACGCGCAACTCGTCATCGCGCGGGAATACGGCTTCGCCGGTTGGCAAGACTTGACCGCTGAAGTGAGCAAACGCCTGGGCCAAGGTTTCGAATGGGCGGTGACGCAGGCTCGACGCGTCATCCACGACAACGACGTCGAAAGTTTGAGGCAGCTATTGGCCGAATACCCCGCGCTGCTTTCCTGGCAAGAAAACGGCGGCCTGCTCGCGATGGCGACGTTCGCCTACGGGGATGCAGGCGATCCGGAACGAGAAGCATGGTTCACCCGCGGAGCATGCGCGGAGCTTTTAATCAACGCCGGCGCGGTGGTAACAAGAGAGGTCTGCGAGGGTCTCCTGCTGTCCCGCGCCCAGGGACTGCTGCAGCTGTTTCAAGGTCGCGGCCTGCTACCGCGCACGCTCAAATTTCTGGCCGCGCTCGGTGATATCGACGCCGTTCGCGTGGCTCTTGCCGAGAGTCCACACGATTTCGCAACCGTCAACGAGGCCTTCGTGCGCGCCTGCAGCTTCAAGCACGAGAATGTCGCATCCGTCCTGTTGGAGCGATCAATCGCGCTCGATCCCGAGCTCGGTAAATCCGTGGATCAAAATCTCGGCCGTCGCGCCTTCATCGTGTATTTTGTCGAGCACAGACCCTCCCGCGCGATCGACCTGGGACCGTGGCAGGCGTACGTCATCGAGCGGATCACCCGCACCATTCACGATGACGATTTGACGGCGTTCGTAGGCCAGCTACAGCGCGTGCCGTGGCTGCTGGGCGACGACCATGTGGACGTTCAGAACCGACTCATCGAGCTCGCATCATTGAACGATCGCGGAGGATTCATCGCCGCCTTTCTCGACCTTGATCCCGCGATATTGCGGCATCGACCGCCGCCGCAATCCCAAGCCATCGAGTTCGCGTTCACTTACAAACACACTGACCTCGTGCCATTGCTCACCCGCATCTGGCCGCTTCCGGACGATCTGCCGCATGCGGCAGGCATCGGCAATCTCGCGCGCGTCAGGCAATGGTTCGACGAATCCGGCGCGCCCGTGGACGATCTTCATAGCCATTATCCAGCCAACGACCCGCGCGCAGGCAGCCATCTCGATTGGAATCCGCCCGCGACGCAGCAAGTGCTCGACGTCGCGCTCGCCTTCGCGGTCACCAACGATCACTTCGAGGTGGCGGACTTCCTGCTCGAGCACGGCGCCGACATCAACACCCGCTGGGGCTCGCACGAACCGGCGAGCCTGCTGCATCACCTGATATCCAACGGAACTTACGAATCGATGCAATTCGTCGTCGACCGCGGCATCGATATGACCATCAAGGACTACCGGTGGGGCGGCACTGCTGAAGGTTGGGCCTACCATGCCAATAACGATCCAGAGATGGCACAGTGGCTCGCGACGGCTGAGCGAGAGCGCGCAATCAAAAAACGTGTGGACGAATCGCCTCCCGAGTGAGACTCGCCGGACACGGTGTCGAGCGCGCTTTTCGAGAAGGATGAGCTGATGCTGGCGGCGCCCGGACATGCCGCAACCCGGCGTAGCTCAATCGACTGTCCGGCAAGACTGCGCGCGAGATAGTGCCCACTTTCCGAAGTTCGCGCTCCATCGCAGCACCCACCCTAGCGAACTTCGGCGGTACTAGTCGAGAAAATCCGCGATCGCCTCGAGAAAGAGGTGCGGCGCCTGCAATTGCGGCACGTGCGCGCATCCGGTCAGAATCTTCAGCCGCGCATTCGGCAACAGCGCCGCCAGTTCATGCGACATCGGCGGCGGCGTGGCCTCGTCATGTTCGCCGACCAGCACCAGCACCGGCATTTTGACATCAGACAGATCGGGACGAAGGTCGAGTTCGGCAAGCTGGCCGCAGGCGGCCTGCAACACGTCCGGATCGGTTTTCAGAAAAGCCTCACGGCGATCACCCATCAGGTCGGGATGGGCCGCCTGGAATTCCGGCGCAAACAGCCGGCGCATCGCGACATCGGTGATCGCAGCCAATCCCTTGGCCCTGGCTGCTGCCGCCATGTTGCGGAAAGCTTCGCGGCCTTGTTCCGAGAACGCTGCGCCGCAATCGGCGAGAATGAGTTTGCTCGCAACATCCGGATGCCGGATCGCCATTTGCAGCGCGACGAAGCCGCCATAGCCATTGCCGAGCACGATCCCCTCGCCACCCGTGGCAGCGTCCCTCACTGCTTCCGCCATGCGGTCGGCGACATCAGCAAGCCCACCCTTGACCGGCTTCGATCCACCAAAGCCCGGCAACTCCGGCACGATCACGCGGTGCGAGCGCGAAAGCTGCGGCGCGATCGCGTCGAAGCTCGCCCGATCCGACAACAGCGAATGAAGCAGAAACAGCGGCGCCCCCTCGCCCGAAACGGCCGCGTTCACAGTGCTATTGGCGAACAATCGATCCATTCGGGTCTCTCTTGTTGTGGGGGTCAGACGGCGGGGCGTCAGCGGAACCGATTGATAAATCAAAGTGAGCACTTTTCAAGCGCAGATTACTTGACGTGATATTTCACCAATGCAAAAATGGATCGAATTTTGGCGGATTTTGCGATGCTTCTACGCGACAATGTCTATGAAAGCCTGCGCGCTGATATATTGAGTTGCCGACTCGCGCCGGGCGACGACATGCGCGAGCAGGACCTGGCCTTGCGCTATGCCGTGAGCCGCCAGCCGGTGCGCGAGGCCTTGCTGCGGCTGGAGCGCGAGCATCTCGTCACCGTGCAGCCGCGCCAGGGCTATCGCGTCAATCCGATCTCGCTGTCGGATGCGCGCGACCTGTTGCGGTTTCGCCTGGCGCTGGAGCCGGCCTGTGTTGCGGAAGCCATCGAGAACGCGCCGGACAGGATGCTCAAGGCGCTCGACGATTACAGACGCTTTTCCGGCGATCATGAAGATTTCATCGCCTACAACCGCGCCTTTCACTCGGCACTCGCCCACGCCTCAGGCAATCGCCGCATGGCGGGCGCGCTGTGCGACCTGATCGGACAGGCCGACCGCCTGGTGCGCGTCAGCCTTGCCAACATCCGGGATCATGATCCGACGCGGCTCGTTGGCGAACATGTCGAACTGATCGAGGCGATGCAGCGGCGCGACCGCAGGCGTGCGCTGACGCTCATCAAGGCTCATATCCATCAAACCGAAAAACGCGTTCTGCCGGCGCTCAAGCGCAACGCCGTGATCGTGGAGGACAGAAACACATGAACATCCCAGCCAGACCGGGCTCCGCATCCGTCGAAATCCACGGCAATTTCGTCGACGGCCGCGAGATCGAGGCGGGTCATGGCGAGATGCTCGACGTGCGCAATCCCGCAACCGGCGAGGTGATCGCGCAGATCCCGAACTCGACCGCCGACGACATCGATCGCGCCATGAAAAGCGCGCGTTCAGCGTTCGAAGGTAAAGAATGGGGCGGCATGGACGTGCGCGCCCGGGCGCGCCTCGTCAACAAGCTCGCCGATGCGTTCGAGGCCAATCTGGGCGAGCTCTACAAGCTTGAAACGCTCAACAACGGCCGCCCGGTCAACGAGACCCGCGCGCAGCTGTCGCGCCTGCCGGACTTCTTCCGCTATTTTGCGGGACTGGCGCTGGCGCGGCGCGACGCGGTGATCCCGGTCGAGGGGCCTTACCTGAACTACACGCTGCGCACGCCGATCGGCATCGTCGCCAACTGCACGCCATTCAACCATCCGCTGATGATCCTCTGCAAGTCGCTTGCCGCCGTGCTGGCGTCAGGCTGCGTCACCGTGGTGAAACCTTCCGAATACACGCCGCTGACGACGTTGCGGCTTGCGAAAATTTTCACCGAGGCAGGCCTGCCGCCCGGCGTGTTCAACATCGTGCTGGGCCTGGGGCAAGGCACCGGCAGGATGCTCGCCGAGCATGGCGATATCGACAAGCTGGTCTTGACCGGCGGCACCGAAGCCGGCCGCATTGCCGGCAGTGCGGCGGCGAAAGTGTTCGCGCACCAGACCATGGAGCTCGGCGGAAAAACTCCCGTGATGGTGTTCGATGATTTCGACATCGACCGCGCGGTGAACTATGCCGCCTTCGGCACCTTCATCGGTGCCGGCCAGACCTGCATCTGCGCCTCGCGCCACCTCGTGCAGGCCTCGATCTACGACGAATTCGTCGCCAAGCTGAAAGCCAAGACGGAGACCATCCGGATCGGCGATCCCTCCGATCCCGCGACCCAGCTCGGCCCCGTGATCTCGGCCCGCCAGCGCGACCGCGTGCTGTCCTATTGCCGCTATGGTCACGAGGCCGGCGCGCGAACTCGTCACCGGCGGCGTGGCGGCGAAGATCGAAGGCTTCGAGAACGGCTACTTCGTCGAACCGACCGTGTTTGCGGATGTGAAATCCGACATGCGCATCTTCCAGGAAGAAGTGTTCGGCCCCTTCACCTCGATCACGCCGTTCAAGGACGAAGCGGACGCGTTGCGGCTCGCCAACGATTCACCGTTTGGCCTGGCGGCCGCGATCCGCACGCGCGACGTCGCGCGCGCCCACCGGGTTGCCAGCGGCGTGAAATGCGGCATCGTCTGGATCAACGACCACCACCGGCTCGATCCGGCCTCGCCCTGGGGCGGCGTCGGCGATTCCGGCGTCGGGCGCGAATGCGGCACTGAAAGCTTCGACGACCATTTCAACGTCAAGAGCGTGATGGTCTCGACCAATGACGCGCCGTTCGACTGGTACCGCGACACGGCCGGCCAGCGGCGATTGAACTGAACCGGAAATGGGGGGAGTGACCGGCAAAGCTGGCGCCCCGCGCAAATATCAAAGGGGGAAACTTCATGGCTCAAGCAGTAAACGCTGGCGCGCGCCTCGACCGGCTGCCGATCTCGCCGTTTCACTACCGCATCTTCGCGCTCGTCGGCGCCGGGATGTTCTTCGACGGCTACGACCTCTACGTCGCGGGCGGCGTGCTGGCCTCGCTCATCCAGTCGAAGTTCTCGACGATGCCGCAAAATCTCCAGTTCATCTCGCTGACCTTTGTCGGCATGACGATCGGCTCGCTGATAACGGGTTTTGTCGGCGACAAGTTCGGACGCCGCTTCACCTACCAAATCAACCTGTTGATCTTTGGCCTCGCCTCACTGGCCGCGGCCTTCGCGCAAGACATGCCGCAGCTGATCGCCTGCCGTTTCGTGCAGGGCCTGGGGCTTGGCGCCGAAATCGTGGTCGGCTATTCGACGCTGACCGAATTTGTCCCGCCGAAAACGCGCGGGCGCTGGCAATCGATGATGGCCTTCATCGTCGTCGCCGGCTTCCCCGCAACCTCCCTGCTCGGCTACCTCATCATCCCGAGTTTTGGCTGGCGGCCGATGTTCGTCATCGCCGGCCTCGGTTCGCTCGTCGTCTGGTACCTGCGCAAGAACCTGCCGGAATCCCCGCGCTGGCTCGAAGCGCAAGGCCGCCTCGAGGAAGCAGAAAGCCTGATGCAGGCGATCGAAAAGGAGGCGTCCGGCGGCAAGGCATTGCCGCCCGTCGTCGTGCCGGCGCCGGTCGCGCAGGTCGCAGCAAGCGATCTGATCAGGCCGCCGCTGTTGCAGCGGATGATCGTCGGTTCCTGGGTGCTGATCACCATCAACACGCTGATTTTCGGCTTCGTGATCTTCCTGCCGCAGTTCTTCCTGCGCCAGGGGCTCACGATCACCAACTCGCTCGCCTATACGCTGGTGCTGTCGGCGGCATCGCTGGTCGGCTGCGTGCTCGGCGCCTGGTCGTCCGACGCGATCGGCCGGCGCTGGAGCATCATCGGCGCCTCGATCGTCACCATCATCGCTGGCTATGTCTATGCCCGGTTCGACGCGGCCTCGGACCCTGCGATCGTGCTCGCCGTCGGCTTCGTCCTGGTGGTTGCGATCTATGTGCAGACCGCGATCCTCTACGGCGTCTATCCGCCGGAGCTGTTTCCGACCGAGATACGACTGAGGGCAAACGGCATCTGCAACTTCTTCGGCCGCGGCGCCACGGTGATTTCGCCCTTCATCGTCGGCTCGCTGATCGCCACCTACAAGCTGCCCGGCGTGATCTGGCTGATGATCGGCCTTGTGGTGGTGCAGATTCTCGTGGTGTGGGCTTGGGGCGTCGAACCGCGCAACCGCGGCCTGGAGGAGGTGGCGAAGGCAGGGGCGTGAGAGGCTTTCGTCATTCCGGGGCGCGAGTGAAACGAGCGAACCCGGAATCCATCTATCCTGACGTTCCGGTGGCACGATGGATTCCGGGCCTGCGCCTTGCGGCGCATCCCGGAATGACGGCATTAGAAATCAGCCCTTACGCGTTCTTCAGCGCGACGCGGAATTCGGCTTCGGTCTTCGCCTTCACCTCGTCGAGGGTGACGCCATCGGCGAGCTCGATCAGCGCCATGCCGTCCTTGCCGTGCTTGTCGATGGTGAAGACGGCCAGATCCGTCACCACCAGGTCGACCACGCGCTCTCCGGTCAAAGGCAGCGTGCACTTTTTCAGGAGCTTGGCGCCGTCCTTGGCGGAATGCTCCATCACCACCACGACGCGCTTGACGCCGGCGACGAGGTCCATCGCGCCGCCCATGCCCTTCACCATCTTGCCGGGGATCATCCAGTTGGCGAGGTCGCCGTTCTGCGCCACCTGCATCGCGCCCAGAATGGACAAATCAATGTGCCCGCCGCGCACCATGCCAAAGGAATCGGCAGACGAGAAATAGCTGGTGGAGGGCAGCTCAGACACCGTCTGCTTGCCGGCGTTGATGAGGTCAGGATCTTCCTCGCCTTCATACGGAAAAGGCCCCATGCCGAGCATACCGTTCTCGCTTTGCAGGGCAACGTCGATGCCGTCGGGAATGTAGTTGGAGACCAGCGTCGGAATGCCGATGCCGAGATTGACGTAATAGCCGTCACGCAGCTCCTTGGCGGCGCGCGCCGCCATCTGTTCGCGGGTCCAGGCCATCAGACTTCACTCCCCGTTGCGGCGGCCGGCGCTTTGGCGGGACGCGGGCGCGTGTTGCGGAATTCGATCCGCTTCCTGGCGGTACCGACCTCGATGATGCGTTTGACGAAGATGCCGGGCGTATGGATGTGGTCCGGATTGAGTTCGCCCGCGGGCACCAGATGCTCGACTTCGGCGACCGTGACGTTCGCGGCGGTCGCCATCATCGGGTTAAAATTCCGCGCGGTCTTGCGATAGATGAGATTGCCGGCGGTATCGCCCTTCCAGGCATGGACGATGGCGAGATCGGCGAACAGACCGCGCTCCATGATGTATTTCTCGCCGTCGAAAACCTTTTCTTCCTTGCCTTCGGCGATCAGCGTGCCGACGCCGGTCTTGGTGTAGAAGGCCGGAATGCCGGCGCCGCCGGCGCGGATGCGCTCGGCGAGCGTGCCTTGCGGATTGAATTCGAGCTCGAGTTCGCCGGCGAGGAATTGCTGAGCGAACAGCTTGTTCTCGCCGACATAGGAGGAGATCATCTTCCTGATCTGGCGGGTCTCCAGCAGGCGGGAGAGACCGATGCCGTCGACGCCGGCATTGTTGGACACGACCGTCAGATTCTTCACGCCGCTATCGCGGATCGCGTCCGACAAGGTCTCGGCGATGCCGCAGAGGCCGAAACCGCCGGACATGATCATCATGCCGTCCTTGAGGATGCCGTCGAGAGCCGATTTGGCGTCGGGATAAACCTTGTTCATGCAATATGACCTGATGGAGGAAACGCGCGTCTGCGCGAGGCATATTCAAGACTATTAGGCGAATTCTTCGCAGTGCGTCAATCAGCCGTTCGCTTGCCTCGCCCGGCGCACAGCTGGTGGCTTCATCCTTCGAGACGCCCGCCCGGAGGCGGGCTCCTCAGGACGAGGTCTAAGACCTTTGTCCACGACGGGCCGGGCATCTTCCCCTCATGGTGAGGAGGTGCAGCACCCGAGCAGGCCGAGCCCGGCGAGGCCGTCGCGAATGGTGCAACCAAGAAGAGCGCCGTTCCGGACGATGCTTCGCATCGCCGGGAGAACCATGAGGCCCTCGGCCCCGCTAGACGGCCTTGAAAGCGTCAAGAAAAACCATCAAGTTGCCTCACCTTGGAGGGAACGGCGGGCCTCGGCGGTATTGCCCGCTCCCTCGAACAGGGACCCATTCAACCTCGCGCCCGAGCCCGACGCTTTCGGTTCCTGCGAGGTTCATAACCGGACTTGGATATTTCTTGGATTTTCCGTTGACGATGGCCCAGAGAACAAGGCGCCTCGTGATGCCGGTCGCAGCCCTGATCGGCCTTGCGGCATTCGCGCTGATCGCCTCGAGCTGGCTGCTCAACCGTGACGCCCTTCGCAAGGCTGTCGAGGCGCAGATCCGCGCCGTGACCGGGCTTGATCTCGTGATCAAGGGCAATACCGACATCTCGGTGTTCCCCGCCAGCTATGTCTCCTTCCACGATGTGGGCTTGAAGGGCGGGGCCAGCGCCGATCCGGCACTGACCGTCGACGTGCTGACCGCGAACTTGCGGCTGTTGCCGCTGCTGCTGCAGCGCTTCGAGATTGCCGACGTGATGATGCTGCGGCCGCGCATCCGGGTCGTCCGCGACATCACCGGCGAGAGCAACTGGACGCCGTTCATCGGCACCATCACCCGCACCATGAAGCCCGGGGCCGATCACCAGGTGTCGTTCTCGGAAATCCGCATCCAGGACGGCATCCTGACCTATGAGGATCCCGTCCGCCAGATCACCGAAAAGCTCGACGACATCGACCTGTCGCTGGCCTGGCCGTCGATCGCGCGCTCGTTCGGGGCGACCGGACAGTTCGACTGGCGCGGCGAGCGGGTCGACGGCAGCATCTCGATCGGCGATTTCCTCGCCGCTCTCTCCGGCGACCGTTCGAGCTTCAAGGCGCGCCTTGCCAGCGCGCCGCTGAAACTCGCCTTCGACGGCACGCTCGCCAACCGCACCAGTTTGATGATGGAAGGCACGATGACGGTGGATTCGCCATCGCTGCGCAACGCCATGCGCTGGACCGGACAGGTCGCGCCCGGCAACGGCGGCTTCGGCCGGTTCGCGCTGAAGGCACGCGCCAACGTCGTCGGCGCTTCGGTCGCGCTGACCAACGTCAACGTCGAGCTCGACGGCAACGTCGCCGAAGGCGTGATGACCTATGCCAACACCGGCCGGCAATCGCTACAGGCGACACTGGCCGCGGATGCGCTCGACTTCACGCCCTATATCTCGACCTTCCGCCTGCTCGCCAGCGGCGCGCATGACTGGAACCGGCAGCTGTTCGACCTGAACTCGCTGTCCACCACCGATCTCGACATCCGCCTCTCCGCGGCAAGAATGACGATCGGGCCATCCAGGCTCGGACGCACGGCGATCGGCGCCAACTTGCGCAACGGCACGCTGGCCTTGAGCGTCGGCGAGGCGCAGATCTATGGCGGCATCGCCAAGGGGTCGTTTGCGCTCGCGCGCGCCGACAGCTTTGCCGACGTGAAAGCCCAGTTCCAGTTCACCGATGTGGACCTGCAGGCCTGCGCCAGCGAGCTGTTCGGTTTCAACAAGCTCTCGGGCCGCGGCAATCTCGGCGTTGTGCTCGGAGCCTCCGGCTCGAGCCCGTTTGGGCTCGCGCAATCGCTCGACGGCACCGCCGTCCTGACCGGCCATGACGGCGCGATATCAGGCTTCAACGCCGAGCAACTGCTCAAGCGGCTCGAACGCCGGCCGCTGTCGGGCGCCGGCAATTTCCGCTCGGGCTCGACGCCCTATACCAACCTGAATGTCGCGCTGAAATTCGCCGACGGCATCGCCACGCTTGAAGACGTGCAGATCGACGGCCCGGCGCATATCACGCTGACCGGCACGGCCTCGGTGCCGGCGCGCGAGTTCGACATGAAGGGCACGGCGAGCCTTATCACAGCCGGCGCGACGCCCGGCTTCGAGCTGCCATTCGTGGTGCAGGGACCGTGGGACGATCCCCTGATCTTCCCCGATCCCGACGCGCTGCTCCGCCGTTCGCCGGCGACCGCGCCGCTTCTCGATGCGGTCAAGGATCCCAAGGCCCGCGATGTCGTTCGCTCCGTGATCGAGCGGCTGACCGGCGGAAAGGTGCCGGACGCGGCGCCTGGCAATGCGCCGACGGGCAATGCACCGGCCGACGCGGCGAACGCAAAGGCGAATTGAGCTTCCTCAGAGCTTCCACAGTGCGTGGGCTTTCGATACGTTCGTCCTCGTTTCGGAGGGGGGATGCTCAGGGCTCAACGACGCAAGCAGTTCATCGACGTCAGCCGCGGCGATCAACCCGTCACCTCATTCGATTTTGTGAGACGGGCGCCATTTTCCGTCGACGGGCAGGAATACACGGCCAAGGCGACGAGCCTGCTTGGCGTGTCATTTTCACTGTATCGAGGCGATCAGGCTATCGTCGTCGAGAAAACGACCTCGCTCCTGGCCAACGCTCAGCAAATCGAGCACGCCGACAGGATGTGGATGATGAGACCGGCGCGTTATTTCGGAAAAACGTTCAATGTCCTGTCCGACGGCGGCACGACTCTCGGCACCATCGCGCCTGCCGGATTCTTCTTCCCGCTGTCCGACATCACGATCGATCTGCCGGACGATGTGCCAACGCTCGTACAGGTGTTCATGCTGTGGCTTGCGGTGAAATATTGGACGATGGACACGGGGAGCGGCACGTGACAACTCGATATATCATTGGCTACCGTGCAGCAATCTCTGCATCCGTACGATTCTATCACCTGTCCAGCCTCTGCCGCAAAAATAAATCCCTTCACCATCAGCTAAAATCAGCGGCATAAGCCGCGCCGTCCCGGCCCACTCAAGGGGCGTTTCGCGATCGTCACGAACGTTGGGCGGGGGTGCGGTGGACGCCTGTTGCGCGAAAGACGAACGCGCCGGCCAGGCGGACGGCGAAGTCGTGTGGTCCTGACGCCCCGACGCTGGCGTCAACTCGGTGACGATGCTCCGCATTGCGCGGGGATGGTGGCAAGAAAGCCCGGCTCACCAGGGAGATCACGAAGGAAACCGTTAAAACCATCGCGCAGGGAGTGCCGGATCGTTCCGGTGGACCTGTGGTGATTAACTCGTGTGCTTTCTATCCTTGCGCACGAGGCTTCTTCTGTAACGGGCCTTGGTTAGTCAATCCCCTTTTTGCGTCATCCACTCGCCGGGTACTTGCTTCTGTCCGGGATCGGCGCAAGGCCGTCGCCTGATGGGGTTCATGAGAGGAACAGATCGGCCAATCTGCGGACAGCGTGATCACATCGTGGGATGCATCGACAACTCGTGCGACGGTCTGATCTGGTCCATCGTCCCGGCGAAGGGACTTCGCTTCGGGGAGAGCCTGGTGTGGTGGCCCGCCCGAAAACCGGTTTGTTCTCCGTGCTTTTAGGCCATTGCGGCCTTGGCAGCCGGGTTGAACGGTACATTATCCTTGAGCATGCGGAGCATGATCACCGCGAGCTTGCGCGCCAATGCCACCTTGGCCTTGTTGGTGCCGGCGCGCCGGGCGATCCGCATCGCCCAGCTTTTGAGTTCCGAGCAGCCCTTGATCGGCTTGGTCAGCATGATATGGGCAGCCTCATAAAGCGCTTCGCGCACAGAGGCGTCGCCGTGCTTGCTGATGCGGCCGGTATAGTCGGTCTCGCCGGACTGATACTTCTTCGGCGTCAACCCGAGATACGGCCCCACCTGCTTGGATGACGTGAAGCGAGAGGGATCATCGATCGCGCAGGCAAAGGTGAGCGAGACGATCGGCCCGACCGCCGGGGTCGACATCAAGAGCCTGGCCTTCTCATGAAGGCGCAACGTCGCCCGAATGCGCTTCTCAAAACCCTTGAACTCTGCAAGCAGAACGGCGCGTACCCGCAGCAGCGCCTCGCCGATGGTCTGAAGGTCCGGGTGCCCCTTCACCAGCTCTTCGATCCGTCCAGCAAAGCTGGTCCGCGTCGTCTTGCCGACCTTCAGCCCGAACCCGCGCAAAATCCCGCGCAGGCTGTTCTCGAGATCCAAAAGCTTGCTCTGCACCAGCTTGCGGGCGGTCAGCATCGCGCGGATCTCCTGGGCCGTGATCGACTTGCAGTGTACCGGGCGGAACCAGCCGAGCCGCATCAGTTGCGCGATCTTGCGTGCATCGTTGCGGTCCGACTTCACCGGCATCGCCTTGAAGGCATCACTGACGTGCCGCGTCTCCAGAAGCTCGACCGCCAGGCCAGTCTCCTTCATGGCCGCGTAAAGCCATTGCGACAGCGGTCCCGCCTCAAGTCCGATCCTGGTGGGCACAAACCCCAGCCTGCCGAACCAGCCGATCAGCACCTCCGGTTCGCTTGCCAGTTTGGTCTCCCAGACGATCTTGCCTTTGGAGTTGACCACGCACACGCTTGAGCATTCCAATGACACGTCGATTCCTGCATAATAATCCATGGTCGTCTCTCCTTGATGTTTGGAGCGAGGCCTGTCCTCGACTCCGTCACACCATCAGTGTGAGGGACGACCGCCTGCCTCCCAACCCGCGCGACGCGCGCCATCAAACAGCGCCGCAGCGAGCGCGGCTCGGAAGGCCCCGCCGCCCGTTACCCCATCTGCGGGTGCGTTCGCGCACCGGCATTCCCCACGCCCTCTTGGGCGAGAGAATGATGGATGGCCCGGCCGCGTCTGCGGCGCGGGAAGGCGGAGGTGTGTCTCACACCGGGACGACAACGCCAGAACGACGTCATTCCGGGGCGATGCACGAGTATCGAGCTATGGTGCGCAATTGCGCACCTGAGAGTCCATTCCTCCCAGCATTCTTGCGGTGCGATGGATTCCGGGCTCGCACCTCACGGTGCGCCCCGGAATGACGATGGGAGGAATCTTGAACTACACTGCTACCTATGTGCGACAAGAACCCGCTAGATCACCTCGCTGCCATCAGCTAGTCTTTCATCCAACCGGTTAAAATAAGCCGGCAATCAGGGAGAGAGATGTGAGCTTTCGCGAGAGGATTGCGTTGTTGGCCGCCGCCGCGGCCCTTGTGGTTGCCGCGGGTCCGGCCCTGGCGCAGGACACCATTACGGTCTGGTGGAGCAAGGGTTTCTACAAGTCCGAAGATGATGCGCTGATCGCCGCGATCAAGAAATTCGAAGACAAGACCGGCATCAAGGTCGAGCTGTCGCAATACGCGATCCAGGACATGATTCCGAAGACGGTGGCCGCGCTGGATTCCGGTACCGTTCCCGACGTCGCCTTTTCGGATTCCTACGACGTGCAGGCGCAGGGCAAATGGGCCTATGAGGGCAAGCTCGAAGATCTTTCCGACATCATGCTGCCGATGAAAGCGGCATTCGCGCCGAACACGCTCGAAACCACCTATCTCTACAATGACCAGGCGAAGAAGCGCGCCTATTACGGCTTCCCGCTCAAGCAGCAGAGCATGCACGTGCAGATCTGGAAGGATCTCTTGGAGAAGGCGGGCTACAAGGAAAGCGACATCCCGAACCAATGGAACGACTACTGGTCGTTCTGGTGCGACAAGGTGCAGCCGGCGATCCGCAAAGCCACCGGACAGCGCATCTATGGCGTCGGCCAGCCGATGGGCGTCGAATCCACCGACTCCTTCCAGTCGTTCTACACCTTCATGGACGCCTACAACGTCAAGCTGGTCGACGACGACGGCAAGCTGCTGGTCGACGATCCCAAGGTGCGCGACGGGCTGATCCACGCGCTGAAGGATTACACCGACACCTACATCAAGGGCTGCACGCCGCCCTCCTCCACCACCTGGAAAGATCCCGACAACAACGTCGCCTTCCACAACAAGACGATCGTGATGACGCACAACTTCACGATCTCGATCGCGGCGAAATGGTTCGAGGATTCCACCAATCCGGCGCTGACCGAGGCGCAGCGCGCTGCCGGCAAGAAGGCCTACGAGGAAGACATCATCACCGCTTCCTTCCCGCACAAGCCCGACGGCTCGGCGATAAGGTACCGCTCCGACGTCAAGACCGGGCTGATCTTCACCGCCGCCAAACATAAAGCTGAAGGCAAGCAGTTCATCAGTTTCCTTTTGCAGGAGGAAAACGTGCGGCCCTATATCGAGGGCGCGCTCGGCCGCTGGTTCCCGGTGACGTTAGCAAGCCAGCAGAGCCCGTTCTGGCAGGCCGACCGCCATCGCAAGGCGGTCTATACCCAGTTCACGGGCGGCACCACGCCGTTCGACTTCACCAAGAACTGGAAGTTCACCATCCTGAACAACGAGAACGTCTGGGCAAAGGCGATGAACCGCGTCGTCAGCGAGAAGGTGCCGGTCGACAAGGCGGTCGACGAACTGATCGCGCGCATCAAGGAGGTCGCGGGGTAGCTTGGTGAATTGAGGCGTCTCCGTGTCCCGGACGCGGTGCGGCGCCTAGCGCCGCTCCGCTAAGCCGGGACCCGAGGCCGCGCAGAGTACCGAATGGCCCCCGGATCAGCAGCGCATCGTTTCACGCTGCGCAGCATCCGGGGCACGGGGAAGAGAGCAGAGGCATGGCGATCACGCTTTCAGCATCCGAAGTCCCCGGCGCGCCGGCCGCGCCGCGGCTGTCGACGCCGCAGGTCTGGGGCATCGTGCTGATTGCGCCCTACCTGCTCGTCTTTCTCGCCTTCGTCGTCTATCCGGTCGCTTACGGTTTCTGGCTGGCGCGCCATCCCGCAAGCTACGTCGCGCTATACAACGATCCGATCTTCGCGCGCGCCGCCGTCAACACGCTGATCTTCCTCGTCATCGGCATCAACCTGAAAATGCTGATCGCGCTGTTTTTGTCCGGATTTTTCGTGCAGCAGCGCACGTGGATCCGCTGGCTGTCGGTGATCTTCATCCTCCCCTGGGCGGTGCCGTCGATCCCGACCATCCTGTCGGTGCGCTTCATGCTCAATCCGGAATGGGGCATGGTGAACCAACTGATCTTCAAGTTCACCGGCGACGACGGGCCGAACTGGTTGAACGATCCGGCGGTGGCGCTTTCGATGGCGATCGGCGTGCACATCTGGAAGTCGCTGCCGTTCTGGACGCTGATCCTGATGACCGGGCGGCTCGCAATCTCGCAGGACCTGTTCGAGGCCGCCGATGTCGACGGCGCCAACTGGTGGCAGAAATTCCGCTTCATCACCTGGCCCTCGATGCAGGCGCTGTATCTGACCTGCACGCTGCTCTCGATGATCTGGACGCTGGGGGACTTCAACAGCGTCTATCTGTTGACCGGCGGCGGGCCCGCCGATCTCACCCACGTACTCTCGACGCTCGGCATTCGGTACTTGCGGCTCGACCAGCTCAACCTCGCGATGGCCTCGATCGTCTGCGCGATGCCGCTGGTGCTGCCGCTGGTCTATTTCATGATGAAGCGGCTGTCGCGATGAAGCTCCCGACGTTACGTGACACGGCGACTGAAGCGCGATTGATCCTGATCGGCATCCCCGTCCTGATCTGGACGATGATTCCGATCTATCACATGTTCGTTTTCGCGATCTCGCCCAAGGAAGATGCCTTCTCCGGCAAATTGTGGCCGGACCATCCGACCCTCCACAATTTCGAGATCGTGTTTTACCAGCAGCACTATTTTCTGCGGGATTTCTGGGTGCAGTTTGCGAACTCGGCGCTGATTGCGGCGTCCGCCGGCGCGTTGACGCTGGCGATCGCCACCGCCGCGGCATTTTCGATCTCGCGGCTGCGCGTGCCTGGCGGCCGCGTCGTGCTCAACCTCGCGCTCTTCACCTACTTCATTCCGGCGGCGTTTCTCGCCGTGCCGATGTACCGCACCATGGGCAATTACGGCTTGCTCAACACGCACTGGGCGCTGATCCTCGCCATGGTGACGATTGCCTCACCCTATGCGATCTGGGTGCTGAAGCAGGCGTCCGACAAGCTGCCGGTCGAGCTCGACGAAGCCGCGATCATGGACGGCGCGACGAGCTTGCAGATTTTCCGCCTGGTCTATCTTCCGCTGATGATGCCGTCGCTGGTTGCGATCGGCACCTACGCCGTGCTGCTCGCGTGGAACGAATATCTCTACGCCTTTTTGCTGCTCTCGAACGACAAGGACATTACCCTGCCGGTCGCGCTCGGCAACTTCCTGTCCGCCGACGACTCGCCGTGGGAACTCCTGATGACGACGGGCTTCATCTATGCGCTGCCGCCGGCCGCGATCTACTACGCCTTTCGCCGCTACATGGTCGGAGGCCTCACCGCGGGCGCGGTGAAGTCGTGAGGCTGATCCGGGCCTCATGGCTCGAGACGGCTCTTCACGCGTCCTCACCATGAGGGGAAAGACCTCATCCTGACGAGCCCGCGCAAGCGGGCGTCTCGAAGGATGGACGCAAGCTTACAACGGCGCCGCAGCCTTGCCGCGCGCATCGGATATCTTCGAGGCCAGCGAGGCCGCCACGATCACGAGTGCGATCAGCGCCACGACCAGCGTGCAGATCGCGTTGATTTCCGGCTTCACGCCGAGGCGCACTTCCGAATAGATGCGGATCGGCAGCGTCGCCGAACCGGGTCCGGTGGTGAAGCTTGCGATCACGAGATCGTCGAGCGACAGCGTGAAAGCGAGCATCCAGCCGGCAATGACGGACGGCAGAATCAGAGGTAACGTCGCCGACAGGAACGCCCCGACGGGATCGCAGCCGAGATCCATCGCCGCTTCTTCCAGGGTTTTATCGAGCGCGCCGAGACGCGACTGCACCACTACGGCGACGAAGCACGTGGTCAGCGTGGTGTGGGCGATGACGACGGTCCAGAAGCCGCGCTCGGCATTGATGGCGACGAACAACAGCAGCAGCGAAAGTCCGGTGATCACTTCGGGCATCACCAGCGGCGCATACAGCATACCGGAAAACAGCGTGCGGCCGCGAAAGCCCGCGCCGCGCGCCAGCGCCACCGCGGCGAGCGTGCCCAGGATCGTCGCCAGCGTCGCCGACGTTGCGCCGACGCGCAAACTCATCCAGGCTGCGTCGATCATGGCCTGATCGTGAAAGAATTCGTCGTACCATTGCAGCGACCAGCCGCCCCACACCGTGACCAGCCGCGAGGCGTTGAAGGAATAGATGACGAGGATGACGATCGGCAGATAGAGGAACGCCAGTCCCGCCGCGAGCGCGGCGATGTTGAAGCGGGAGAGCTTGTTCGGATGAGACGCCATCACGCCCGCTCCAGTTGCCGCCGCTCCAGCCGATCGTACAGCAGAAGCGGCGCGAGCAGGAGAAGCAGCAGCACGACCGCGACCGCAGACGCCGCCGGCCAGTCCTTGTTGGTGAAGAACTCGAGCCACAGCGTCTGGCCGATCATCAGCGCATTCGATCCTGCCAGGAGATCCGGAATGACGAATTCGCCGACGATCGGAATGAAGCAGAGCAACGCGCCGGCGCCGACGCCCGGCAGCGACAACGGGAACGTCACCCGCCAGAAAGCCTGGCGCGGCGAGGCGCCGAGATCGCTGGCGGCTTCCAGCAGCGCCGGGTCCATTTTGGAGAGCGTCGCATAGAGCGGCAGGATCATGAACGGCAGATAGGAATAGACGATGCCGAGATACATCGCGCTGTCGGTCGAGAGCCAGACCACAGGCGTCGAGACCACATGCAACACAAGCAGGATCTGATTGAGCAGGCCGTCATGCTGCAGGATGTTGATCCAGGCATAGATGCGGATGAGGAAAGACGTCCAGAACGGAACGATCACCAGCATCATCGCAACGCCCTGCCGGCGCCGCGGCAGGTGCGCCATGCCGTAGGCGATGGGGTAACCGATCAGAAGCAGGATCACGGTCGAGATCGCCGCAACCACGAGGCTGCGCAAATAAGACAGCGCATAGAGATCGTCGGAGATCAGCAGGCGGAAATTGTCGAGCGAGAGCGCGGCAAACGCATCCTTGATCGCCTGCAAACCCTCGCGAATGTCGAACACCGGCGTATAGGGCGGCTGGGCGATCGCAGTTTGCGACAGGCTGATCTTGAGCACGAACAGGAACGGCACGAGAAAGAACAGCGCCATCCACAAATAAGGTGCGATCGCGGCAAGCCGCGCCGGACGGGTGAAATTTGACTCCGCGCTCATTGCTCCAGCACCACGCAGTCTTCCGGCGAGAACCACGCCACCACGCGCTGGTTCAGGCTATAGGCGTCGACATCGAGCCGCGCGGTATTGGCCATCGACGAGCGCAGCACCAGGCCGCTGTCGAGCCTGATCTTGTAACAGGTCACGCCGCCGAGATAGCTGACATCGCTTACCATCCCTTCGAGTTGATTGAGCGAGGGCGGATCATCGGACGTCGGTGCCCGGCGCGACAGCTTGACCTTTTCGGGACGGATCGCAACGCAAAGAGCCGGCCGCGTCGGCGGCGGCTGCGGCGCGGCGACATAGATCGTGCCCGCCTGCGCGGTCGCGATGGCGAGCCGACGCGCCATCGTCGCTTGAGGCTCGGCGCTGGCGTCGCGCTTTCCCTCGATCAAATTGATGTCGCCGACGAACTCGGCGATCCATCGCGAGCGCGGCGCCTCGTAGAGTTCGCGCGGGGTTGCGACCTGCTCCAGGCGGCCGGCATCCATCACGCCGATCCGCCCCGCCACGGTCATCGCTTCCTGCTGATCGTGGGTCACGATGATAAAGGTGAGGCCGAGCCTGCGCTGCAACTCCATCAGTTCGAGTTGCGTGCTCTCGCGCAGTTTCTTGTCGAGCGCGGCAAGCGGCTCGTCGAGCAGCAGAAGTTTCGGCCGGCGCGCCAGCGAGCGCGCCAGCGCCACGCGCTGCCGTTGCCCGCCGGAGAGTTGGTCCGGCTTGCGCTTTTCCAGCCCTTCCAGCTTGACGAGGGCGACCATCTCAGCCACCCGTGCAGCGATCACGGATCGCGGCATGCCGGCGCGCTTGAGGCCGAATGCGATGTTGTCGCGCACGCTCAGATGCGGAAACAGCGCATAGCTCTGAAACATCATGTTGACGGGGCGCTGATGCGGCGGAATCTGCGCGATGTCCTTGCCGTCCAGCAGGATGCGGCCTTCATCCGGCGTCTCGAAACCGGCGAGCATGCGCAAGAGCGTGGTCTTGCCGCATCCGCTCGGACCGAGCAGTGCAAAGAACTCACCGGCCGTAATGTCGAGCGACAGCCCATCCACCGCGCGGAACCGGCCGAATGTCTTGACCACCGCATCGATGCGCAGCAGCGGCTGGCCGACGCGCGGCTCAGCTTTCGAATCCGCGCCGAGCGCGTGAATCCCGCTATCTTCCGTCCTGCCGCCAGCCTGCCCCATGCTGACCGCAAGCTAGCGGCGGATGGTCGCGGGCTCAACCGGTCTGGAAGGCTTATGGGCTCAATATTGCTCTTGGGCTCTAGCCGGACTTTGATGTGCCATGAAAGCCATGAAGATTACCATCGTTGCATTCGAAGGTTGCATGACGTCGGCCGTCTATGGCCAGGCGGATGCCTTCGCCATCGCAGCCTATATTGCCGGCCGTCGGGGCAACGCGAGCTGGTCGGGTCACGAGGTCCGGATCGCGAGCCTCGACGGCGCACCCGTCGCGGGTTACGGCGGCCATCCGATCCGGCCGCACTGCTCGCTCGCGCAGGCAAAGGGCAGTGACGTCGTGCTCATTCCGCCGATCTTCAACGATATCGAGCAGACGCTGGCGGCGGAGACGACGCTGGTGTCATGGCTGAAGGGTTTCTCCGAAAACTGCACCCTGCTCGCCTCCACCTGCACGGGCGCATTCCTGCTTGCGGAGGCCGGGATCCTCGACGGTCGCCGTGTCACCACCAACCCCGCCTTCAGCGCGTTATTCGCGCAGCGTTATCCGGCGGTGCAGCTTGCCATCCACGAGCGCCTCATTGACGACAACAGGGTGATCTGCGCGGGTGCCACCACCGCCTATCTCCATCTGGCCGTTCACGTCATCGATCGACTGGCCGGCCACGATCTCGCGGTTGCGACCGCCAAAGCCCTTTCGATCGACCGCCATCCGGAATCGCAACGGCCTTATTTTCTGTTCATCGCGCCAAAAGACCACGGCGACGACAAGGTCCTGTCGCTACAAGGCTGGATTGAAAGCAACCATGCCGGTCCGATGGACATTGACGACATGGTCGGGGCGGCCGGCATGAGCGTACGCAATTTGAACCGCCGCTTCGTGGCCGCAACGGGCCTCTCGCCCCGGCAATACCTCCGCAGGGTTCGTATCGAGGCAGCCAAGCGACTGCTCGAAGGACCCGTCACATCTGTCGAACGCATCGCCGAAGCCGTCGGCTATCGCGACACGCGCGCCTTTATCCGTGCATTTGGCGCGGTGGCGGGGATTTCGCCCGGCCTCTACCGCGAGAAATTCAAGGCGAGCTGAATGGCCGAAACGGCAAGCTGAACGGCCGGTCCTGCCATGGCCGGCGGAGGCGGGATCGCAGATGGTGCAGCGATCTCGCCGACCGGAGTCACAAATGCCCAACGTCACTTGCGAACGTTTCGGACACCTCGCCCATGTCAGGCTCAATCGTCCCGACGCCGGCAACCGCTTCTCGATGGCAATGTTTCGCGAACTCGGCGAACTCTTCACCAGCTTCGAGAGCGATCCCCAAATTCGCTGCACGCTCGTCACCGCCAATGGCGCCGATTTCTCGCTCGGCGTCGACGTGACGGACGTGCTGCCATGCTGGGCCGCCGGCAAAAGTCCCTTCGCCGATGATCAGATCAATCCATTCGGCACCACCGGACCGAAGCGCCGCAAGCCGCTCGTCACCGTCGTGCAGGGACAGTGCCTCAACGCCGGACTCGAACTCGTGCTGGCCTGTGATATCGCGATCGCCGCTGAAAACGCCCGCTTTGCCTTTCACGAGATCAGGTTCGGCGTGTATCCGTTCGGAGGCGGGCTGTTTCGCATGATCCGCGCGGCAGGACGAAGCGCAGCGATGCGATACTCGCTCACCGGCGACGAATTCGACGCCAGGGAGGCACTGCGCATGAATATCGTGTCGCAGATCTGTCCCGCCGCCGACGCCGAAGCTGTTGCAACGAAGATCGCGGATGCCGTCAGTGCCAAAGCGCCGCTGGCCGTCCACGCCGCGATGGATCAGGCGCAAACCTGGGCCGATCATGGCGAAGCCGCCGCGCTTGCCCATTCCGTGCCGGACATCATCCGCCTTCTGAATTCGCATGATGCGCAAGAAGCGATGCGCGCCATGGCGGAAGGGCGGCCGGCTCATTTTTCCGGACAGTGAGATTGGAATGTCGCCACGCAGGCCTCAGCCAGGCCCGACGTCCGCCATGAAAGCCGCCAGCCGCTCGCGCTCGGCAGGCGAGATAGTCAGCCCGAGCTTGGAGCGGCGCCAGAGAATATCGTCCGGAAAGCGCGCCCATTCCCTCGTCATCAGGTAGCGCACTTCCGTCTCCGTCAAGTCGGAGCCGAAACTCAAGCCGAGGTCGGCCTTCTCCCTGGCCTCGCCCAGCACCTGGTGAAGCCGCGAACCGTGGGCCGAAACCAGGCGCAGCGCCTGATCGGTGCGCAGGAACTTCCAGCGCTCACGCGCGTCTTCGACCTCGGTCTCGAATTGCGCTTGCTGAAAATCTCCGCCCGGCAACGCGGCTTGCGCGGTCCAGGGACGCGACATCGGATAGAACGGCAAAAGACGGGAGACGGCCCGTTCGGCGCGCAGCCGCGCGGTCGTGACGTCGCCGCCGAAAATGGTGAGTAACGGCGCCCTGCGCCGTGGCGCATCGAGCGTCACCGTCCCCTCGCGCGCAAATCGGCTGCCCGGGCGCCCCGAAACGAGATTGGCCCCGGCTACCGAGCGGATCACGTCGGAGGTGCCGATCCGCTCGCGAAAATAACGGTTGGCGACATCACACAGATAGCTCACTTCATCGGCCGCCATCGCGACCGCAGCGGGGTCACCGACAAAACCTCGCGCCACCGTACCTATCATAGTGAAGTCGCGCTGATAGGGACTGGCAAAGATCAGCCTCCGGTCGGTGTTCTGCAGGACGTAGACACTGTCGGTGTCGAACAGGCGGCGGACGATGATCTGGCCGAGCTTGACCGCAGTGGTGGCGCGCGGCGACGGCGGCACCCGCAACACGGTCTCGGCGACGCTCGCCGTCCACGCGCCCGAGGCATTGGCAAGCGATCTAGCCGTGATCACCTGGCGATGGCCGCGGTCGATCACCACGAGCCGCCAGATATCGCCCCGATCGGCTCGCACGCAACGGGCGCCGGTGCGGATGTCAGCACCGCGCTCGGCAGCGTCGACGGCGCTTGTGACCACCAGCCGTGAGTCGTCCACCAGGCAGTCCGAATATCCAAATGCGGTGCCGAACGGCCGCTGCAGCGCATCGCCGATCGGGTGATGGGTAATGTCGATCGCGGCCGAGCGCGGCAGGCTGCCTGATGGCGCCAAGCGGTCGTAGACGATCAGCCCGAGCCGCAGCAGCCAGGGCGGACGTTCGTCGGAATGGGCCGGAATGACGAAATGCGCCGGCCGCACCAGATGCGGGGCGATCCGCATCCAGACCTCGCGTTCGGCCAGCGCCGTGCGCGTTCGCCGAAAGGCTCTGCGCTCCAGCACCGAAAGATCGCCCTGGATCAGGCCCCCGGAGGCGCCAGACGCCGCGCCTCCGAGGTCCCCCTGCTCGATCAGAAGGACCCGCAGGCCGCGCCCGGCGGCGTCCCGCGCCACGCTGACGCCATTCAATCCGCCGCCGATGATCGCTAAATCGTAATCCGCCATACGCCAGTCCACCGCACTGGACTAGCTATAGCGTCTTCGTTTGGCGTTCGCTTGACGGAAATGGCGCAACAGTTAGCCGGTCTTGCGCACCGGTTCGGCGGCATCGCCAGTGGGAGCACGGCCGACCAGCGCGCCGTACTGATCGATCGGGAGCGGCTTGCCGATGAAATAGCCCTGCACCGCGTCGCATCCTTCTTCCGCAAGGAAAGAGAGCTGCTCCTGGGTTTCGACACCTTCGGCAACGATCGACATTTCCAGGCCATGGCCGAGACCGACGACCGCACGCACGATCGCCGCCGACTGCGGGTTGCGCCCCAGGTTCATGACGAAGGCGCGGTCGATCTTGATCTTGTCGAACGGAAATGCTTGCAAATAGCTCAGCGAGGAATAGCCGCTGCCGAAGTCGTCCATCGAGATACGAACGCCGAGCCCCTTCAGCCGCCGCAGCAGCGCAAGACCACGGTCGAAATCCTCGATCAGCACGCCTTCGGTGATTTCAAGTTCGAGCCGCCCTGCGGCAAGCCCGGTCTCAAGCAGGATCGAATGCACGAGGCTGACGACGTCGCCATGCATGAACTGGGCGGGCGACAGGTTGACGGCAACCTGCAACGGCACCGGCCAGGAGGCCGCCTCGCGGCAGGCTTCGCGCAAGATCCACTGGCCCATCTCGAAGATCAGGCCGCTCTCTTCGGCCAGCGGAATGAAATCGGATGGCGGCACGAAGCCACGCACCGGATGACGCCAGCGCGCCAGTGCTTCGAAACCGACGATCTCGTTGTTGCCGACCGTCCAACGCGAGGGGGCCAGTGGCTGGTAGTGCAGCGAGATTTCGCCGTTCTTGATCGCCGTCGAAAGATCCTGGTGCAGCACGCGCCGGTCGCGGATCTGCTGATCCATTTCCGGTTCATAGATGCTGATCGTGCCACGCGATTTCGCTTTGGCGCGCGACAGCGCCGCGCCCGCGTTGGCGAGCAGGGATGCGGCGTCGGCGCCGTTATGCGGGAAGATCGAAATTCCGGTCGTGAGGCCGGTGCGGACCGACTTGCCGTCGATCAGGATTTCCCTGGACATCGTCTCGGCCAGTTGCTCCGCGAGCAACATGCCGGCGATCGGCTGCTTGCCATCGATGATCAGCCCGAATTCGTCGCCGGACAACCGCGCCACCACGCCGCCACGGGCGGAAGCCTGCAGCCGCTGCGCCACCTCGATCAGCAGCTTGTCGCCGATGGCATGACCGAACACGTCGTTGACTTCCGTCAAGCCGTCGAGATCGATCGACAGCACGGCGAATTCCTCTTCCGCTTCGGTGCATGCCTCGATCATCTGCGTCAGCGCCTGCAGGAAGGCCGCACGGTTCGGCAGATCGGTCAGGCCGTCGTGATAGGCCATGTGCGCCATGCGCGATTCGGTCTGACGGCGGTCGGTGACGTCTTCATGGGTTTTGATCAGATATTGCGCCTCGCCGGCCTCGTTGAGCACGGTCACCCGGCGCGTCAGGAACAGCCTTAAGCCGTCCTTGGTGCTGATCGGATGCTCTTCGGTGAGAGACTTGCGGTTCTTGATCGCCGCCTCATCGCGCGCGACGATGAGCCTGGCTTCGCGTTCATTGAAGATTTCCGCCGCCGTCAGTCCTGCCACCTCCTCGCGGCGGCGGTTGAGGATGGTTTCGGCGCTGCGGTTGGCCAGAAGATATCGCCCGGTGGCGGCATCTTCGACCGTCAGCGAGACCGGAACGTTGTCGACCACCTGTTCGAGGAACTTTTTGGTCTTTTCAAGCTCCTCGGAAAGGACCCGACGGTTGGTGACATCGTCGAACAGCGCGATCAGGAATTCCGGCTCGTTCCTGTCGTTGCGCGCAATCACGCGGCTACTGGCAAGCACCCGCCTCTTGGAGCCGCGTTCGACGAAGAACTCGTTGCGGAACTGGCCGTCCGGCGCGTTGAGGGCAGCGAGGTCTGCCGCAATGATGCTGGCGGCCGTTTCGGGCGTGAAGATCTCGTCGGCACGCTTGCCGACAATGAAATCCCTGGAAAAGCGCGAGAAGCGTTCGAAGGCGCGGTTGGCGAAGATATAGCGGCCGTCCTCGATGTTCTTGGCGGCAACGCAGACCGGAACGTTCTCGAGGACGGACTCGAGAAACTTCTTGGTCGAGGCGAGTTGCCGCGAAAGCTCGCGCTGCTCGCTGCAATCTTCATGGGTCGCCACCGACCCGCCATTGGGCAGCGGAAAATACTTGATATGGACCGCTCGCCCGGCCGGCAGCTCGGTGATGAGCCCTTCGGGCTTTCTGGCCTGCGCATAGAACTCGTCGGCGCTGACATCGAGCACACCGCGCCGGCGCCGTAGTTCGAGCAGTTCCTTGCCGGTCATTTCCGGCGTGATGTCTGATCGCGAAAGACCGTAAATCTGGAGATAGCGGTCGTTGAGGAAAACGATCCGTTGCCGCGGGTCGGTGATCACGACACCCTGCTTGAGATTGTTCAGGGCGGAACTGACAAAGGCGTTCCTGCGAAGTTGCGACCGCTTGACCCGGCGCAGCGTCGAGGCGACCCAGAGCCCGACGGCGGCCAGAAAGCAGCAGCCTACGAGGCCGCCGAGCAGCACATCCGAGACGTAATCCGGATTGAGCGTATCGAGATATCCGACGAGGCCGCGTCCCAGATCGGACGCGGCAATGGCCCACATGGACGCAACCAGGCAAAGCACGATTCCTGCCGGAATCATGATTCCGCCGCCTGCCTGCCACCTCTTGCCAGCCATCGGTCACCCGCGCATTTACGCGGGGGAGTGTCTGGCTTCACGGGTTTGGATCAGGTAAACGCGTACCCCAGCCGATGTCGTTTGCGACGCGAAATCGTGCCAATTGCCGGGACATGATTAATGGATCACTAAGAACCTGGACCGACGAAGTTCTGAAACAAATCAAAGAGTTGCGTAAACGAGCAGAAAACAACCAGAGTCTTTGGGCGAGTGCGCCAATCGGTGCGCGGGTTACATCAGCCAACCGCCTTCTTCACTCCAATTAACAAATCAGATCCGGATCAGAATCTTCAAATGGAAAAGGTCGAGTGCGTCGTCATCGGTGCGGGGGTGATCGGTCTTGCCGTGGCGCGGCGGCTGGCGAGACTGGGCCGTGAGGTGATCGTGCTGGAGGCTGCCGAAGGCATCGGCACCATCACTTCTTCGCGCAACAGCGAGGTGATCCACGCCGGCATCTATTACCGGTCGGGTAGCCTGATGGCGCGGATGTGCGTCAGCGGCAAGCAGGCGCTCTACGGGTATTGCCGCGACCAGGGCATCCCGCACCGCAATTGCGGCAAGCTGATCGTGGCGACCACGCCAGGCGAAACCGAAAAGCTGGCATCGATCAGAGCGCATGCCGAGGCGAACGGCGTCGGCGACCTGCAGACGCTGACCGGCGAGGCAGCGCGCGCGCTGGAGCCAGCGCTGCGTTGCGAGGCGGCATTGCTGTCGCCCTCGACCGGCATTATCGACAGTCACGCCTACATGCTGGCGCTGCGCGGCAATGCCGAAGACGCGGGCGCCGCCTTTGCGTTTCATACGCCACTGCTGGGCGCGCGTGTGCGCGGTGATCGGATCGAGATCGATGCGGGCGGCGAGACGCCGATGTCGCTGGACTGCAAGCTTCTGGTCAACGCCGCGGGCCTCGGCGCACCATCGGTGGCGCGCAGCATTGACTGCATGCCGGTCGAGAAAATCCCGCCGGCCTACCTTGCGAAGGGCAACTATTTCAGTTGCTCGGCACGTCCGCCGTTCTCGCATCTGATCTATCCGGTGCCAGAGCCCGGCGGCCTCGGCGTGCACCTCACATTGGATATGGCGGGACAGGCGCGGTTCGGACCCGACGTGGAATGGGTCGACCATATCGACTACGCCGTCGATCCCGCACGCGCGGAGCGGTTTTACCCGGCGATCCGCCGCTACTGGCCGACGCTGCCGGACGGTGCGCTGATGCCGAGCTATTCCGGCATGCGGCCCAAGATCGTGCCGCCGGCGGTCGCGGTGCAGGATTTCCTGATCCAGGGGCCGAAGGACCACGGCATTGACGGGCTGGTCAACCTGTTCGGAATTGAATCGCCCGGCCTGACATCATCGCTCGCGATCGCCGATTATGTCGGCGAGCTGGCAGAGGCGTGATCTTGCTCATTGGAAGCGCGCAATCATCCTGCGCACGCCGGTCGGCGCTAACGACACCAGCCGGTCGTGGCGATGAAAGCGAGTGCTGGATCCTTGGCTGTATTGAGCTAATGCAACGTGGTGCTGGCGGAGTGCTTCAAACGCTCGATTTCGTCCTTGACCATCAGCTTCCGGCGCTTGAGTTCGACAATTTGCAAATCATCCGTTGAAAGGTGCAGAAGAGCTTCGTGCAATTCGTTTTCGAGAACCTTGTGTTTCCGTTCCAGTTCAACGAGATGTGCGATAATTGCCATTCGAAACCTCCTCGGTTGGGTTAAGACCTCAAATTCGATCCGGACGTCGAAGTCTACACCACGGCGTGAATCTGTCGATGACTTTGAAAAACGCTGTCCTCATTTTTCACCGGCATCTGTAACGAATCGTGAGGCGGCATCGGAACCGTTAATCCTTGGCCCCGGCCGGTTCCCGCCGCTGGCCGGAAAGCGCGGCAAAACAAAAGATTAGCGGCGAAGTCGCACGTCCGAACCATCCGGTCGGGCCGGTCTGCCCCACCCGCCCCGTTCACAACATTCCATTCCGCGGACGCACCTCGAACTTGCTTGCGGAGCGGCCTGCCAGGGAGGATATTCATGGTTCGGCTTGCCGGAACTTTTCGCAAATCTCATCCGCGTTTTCGATTAAGTACATCATGACCGACGAAGATGAGCGCGAACTCCAGTCCGAGCTCGCAAGGTTGCAACAGGAACACCGGGATCTCGACGCCGCGATCGATGCGCTGCATCAGTCGCCGGCGCCCGATCTGTTACGGCTGCAACGGCTGAAAAAGCGCAAGCTGCAGTTGCGCGACCGCATCGCCTTCATCGAAGACCAGATCACGCCGGATATCATCGCCTGAAACGGGCTCGCGCGAAAGTCTTCGGCGCGGGAAAATGCCTCTTGACTTTTCGGAACAAAACAGGAACATTTCCAGCGCCCCCAAGATCGTTTTCCGAGGACCTCGCCATGCCCGAACCTGCTTCGTTTCCCTTTAGCCCGAGCTACGAACGAGCCTGCGACCGGCTGATCGCCATGTGCAATGGCGATCCGCGCAGCACGATCAAGGCCCTGATCCTCGCAAACGAATATCTGGAAACCGAACTCAGTGAGTTGCGGAGGAAGGCCATAAATCTCGGTGCAGTGGCCCGGCGGTCGCGCGAGCGAGGCGACGCGGCCTGATCAGTTCGGCGATGGGAGTAGCGCAATGGCCAACGTCACTTATTACGTCGCAATGCCATTCCTGCAGGACGAAACCGGGATGCCAGTCGCGGGCGCGGCCGAAGAGTGCCAGCATTCGACCAGCGCGTTGCGCCGCGCCGAAGCGATGTCGCGTGCGGCCGGCAGCATCGGCGCAGTCGCATTCTGCCGCAGCGGCGATCCGATGGTCGGCGAGTTCGGCGATGCGCGCGTGCTCAAGACGTTCGGACAGGTGCCGGACGATCTGAACTGTCTCTGAAAATTTCAGCGCAGATCGCGGAAGAACGCACGCACCTCGCGCGCCAGCAGGTCGGGTTGCTCAAGCGCGGCAAAATGGCCGCCCTTCTCCATGACGCTCCAGCGGCGGATATTCTTGAACACCCGCTCGGCAGCGCTGCGCGGCGGTTTGAGGATTTCGCGGGGGAATTGGGCATAGCCGGTCGGCACCGTGATGGTCTCGCCGGGCGGCAGGATGACCGAACCATGAAGCCGCGCGTAATACGGCCAGAATGACGATCCGATCGCGCCGGTGAACCAGTACAGCGAAATATCGGCGAGCATGCGGTCACGGCTGATGGCGCGCTCGACGTCGCCGCCGCAATCCGACCAGGCGCGAAACTTCTCCACGATCCAGGCAGCCAGGCCCGCCGGCGAATCCGTCAAGGCAAAGGAAAGCGTCTGCGGACGTGTGCCCTGGATCCACTGGTAGCCGATCTCCTCGCGCGTCCAGTGCGCGAGCTCGCCGAGATAGCGCTTCTCCTCCTCGGTTGGATTTTGAAGCGCATTGGGATCGCGACCCGCGGCCATCATCATATTGATGTGGATGCCGATCATTTTGTCCGCATGCGCATAGCCGAGACGGCTCGTGACAGCCGAGCCCCAGTCGCCGCCTTGTGCGGCAAAACGCTTGAAACCGAGTACGTCGTGCATCAATGCCGCGACACAATCCGCCATTTCGGGGACGCCGTATCTTTTCTGGCCAGGCTTGAACGAAAGCCCGTAACCCGGCAGCGACGGCGCAATCACGGTGAAGGCGTCGCGTGGATCACCGCCAAAACGCGCGGGGTCGGTCAGGCGCGGAATGATGTCGAGAAATTCGAACACCGAACCCGGCCAACCGTGCAGGAGAAGCAATGGCATTGGATTTTCGCCGACGCCTGTCACGTGCAGGTAATGCAGGTCGATGCCATCGAGCGGCACGCGGAATTGCGGAAACGCATTCAGCGCCGCTTCTTCCGCCCGCCAGTCAAAACGCGCGCGCCAGTAGTCCACGAGGCTGCGCAGATAGGCGACGTCGGTTCCGTAGGCCCAAGGATCACTCCCCGCCTCGCCGGGCGCGGCGTCCGGAAAGCGCGACCGTGCCAGACGGTCGCGCAGATCGGCGATGTCGGCATCGGCCACGTGAAGCGTAAACGGCTCAGGCTTGGTCATGGAGCTGCTCGGCTGTTTGATGGGAACGAAGGATCAAGGACTTCGTGGCGGCGCTGCGCCTTGCGCACATACATCGCGCGATCGGCATCCGCCAGCGCGCTTGCGGCTTCCGAATGGGCAGAGAGGATAGCGACGCCGGCGGAGACGCCGGTCGCAACGGTGCTGTCGGCGAAAGCAAAGCTGAGGCGATCGATATCCTCCTCCAGCGCAGCCGCTTTCGCGCGCGCATCGGTTTCACTGAGATTCCATAAGAGCAGCGCAAACTCGTCGCCGCCGAGCCGCCCGATCACGTCGGAGGCGCGGATCTGCTGCGCCAGCACGGCAATGATCGCCTTCAACACCTCATCCCCCGCGCCATGGCCGAAATTGTCGTTGATCGGCTTGAGCCGATCGACGTCCAGCACGATCAGCGCGCCGGTGGCGTGATAGCGCTGGATGTAGGAGATGGCGCGGGTAAGCTCGCGCTCGAAACCGCGGCGGTTCGGAATTCCGAGCAGGAAATCCGTCTCGGCCGCCGTCTGCAACTGCTCGATGCGCTCGAGCGCCTTGGCCAACCGGCTCTTGAGCCGGCGGATTTCCGCCTTCGCATCGTCTTCCGCCGCAGGACGTCGCGCGGCCTTCGCTCCACTGCGCGGACGAGCTTTACCGTTAGCCGAAGCCTGTTTGCGGAGTTTCGCAGCCCGGGATGCCGGCAGCGTTGTTTTCTTTTTCATCAGTCATCCTTGGAGGCAAGAACTTAAGCTTTCGACGCCGTAACCAAACCGCCTGGTTGTTGGTTAGGTTAACGCCGGTCCTCGGTCCCGCGCGAAGAAGCTTGCCTGCTGGCACCAAGACAGGATAGTCCATTGTCGCTCCCTTGCTAACCTTGCCGAACAGAGGGCCGATCTTATAATCGGACCTGAGTTTTCCCATTTCGTCAGAAGAATTAACGATATGCCTGCGCCAATTGCCATCATCATGGGAAGCCAGTCCGACTGGGAGACCATGCGCCACGCCGCCGAGACCTTGGGCGCACTGGGGGTTGCTTGCGAGAAGCTTATCGTCTCGGCGCATCGCACGCCGGACCGGCTCTATGCCTTTGCCAAAGGCGCAAAGGCTGCGGGCTTCAAGGTGGTCATTGCGGGCGCCGGCGGGGCCGCGCATCTACCGGGCATGGCGGCGTCGCTGACGGAACTTCCCGTGTTCGGCGTGCCGATCGCATCGAAGGCACTATTGGGGCTCGATTCGCTCTACTCCATCGTCCAGATGCCGGCCGGCATTCCGGTCGGAACGCTGGCGATCGGCAAAGCCGGCGCGATCAACGCGGCACTGCTCGCCGCGAGTGTGCTTGCCTTGAACGACAAGGCGCTGGCGGAACGGCTCGCGGCCTGGCGCAAGACGCAGACCGACGCCGTTGCCGAGCGCCCGGAGGAATCCGCGTGACGGCGTTATCACCGGTGAGGCTGAAACCGGGCGACACCATCGGAATCCTCGGAGGCGGACAACTCGGCCGGATGCTGGCGCTTGCCGCGGCGCGGCTCGGCCTGCGCTGCCGGGTGTTTTCGCCGGATCCGGATTCGCCGGCCTTCGATGTGGTCGCCAACGCGACCTGCGCGGAATATGCCGATGTCGAGGCCCTCGAGCTTTTCGCCGGCGACGTCGACGTCATCACCTATGAATTCGAGAACGTGCCGGCGGCCTCCGCGATGATCCTTGCCGCGCGGCGGCCGGTGTTGCCCGACCGCAAGATTTTGGAGACGACGCAGGATCGCCTGATCGAAAAAGATTTTGTCACGCGTCTCGGCATCAAGACCGCCAACTACGCCGACGTGTCATCGTCGCAGGGCTTGCACGCGGCGATGACCGAAATCGGCCTGCCCGCAGTGCTGAAAACCCGGCGGTTCGGCTATGACGGCAAGGGCCAGACGATCATCCGCCCAGGCGACGATCCGGATCGTGCCTGGGACGATCTCGGCACCAAATCGGCAATCCTCGAGGCCTTCGTTCCGTTCGAGCGCGAGATCTCGGTGGTCGCCGCCCGCTCCGCCGACGGTGAAGTCGAATGCTTTGACGTCACCGAAAACGAGCACCGCGATCACATCCTCAAGATATCGCGCGTGCCGGCCGCCATCCCGGACAAGCTCGCCGCGCAGGCCCGCGAGGTCGCCAAGCGCATCGCGGCGGCGCTCGACTATGTCGGCGTGCTGGCGGTCGAGATGTTCGTCGTCGACCGCGACGGCAAGGCTGACGTGCTCGTCAACGAGATCGCACCGCGGGTGCACAATTCCGGTCACTGGACGCTGGACGGTGCCTCGATCTCGCAGTTCGAGCAGCACATCCGGGCGATTGCGGGATGGCCGCTCGGCAAGCCGCTCCGCCACGGCGAGGTCACCATGACCAACCTGATCGGAGAGGAGATCAACAGCTATCGGGATTGGCTGGGAGTGCCTGGCGCAACCGTCCACCTCTACGGCAAGGGCGCTCCGAGGCCCGGGCGCAAGATGGGCCACGTGACTCAAGTCGTCCCGGCGGGCGAAAAATAGCCCGCCAAAGCGACCACGCAGTCCGCTCCGTCAGAGCTGCCTACGCCGGCTTTGCGCCTTCCACGACGCCGGTCGGATCCGTGCTCAGCCAGCGATAGGCTACGCCTCCCAGCACCCCGCCGATCAGTGGCGCGACCCAGAACAGCCAAAGCTGGCCGAGTGCCCATCCGCCCACGAACAAAGCTGGGCCTGTACTACGGGCGGGGTTCACGGAGGTGTTGGTGACCGGGATGCTGACAAGGTGGATCATCGTCAACGTCAAACCGATCGCCAGCGGCGCAAAACCCGCGGGCGCCTTGCCGTGGGTGGCGCCCATGATGATGAACAGGAACATCGCCGTCATCACCACCTCGGTGACGAAGCAGACCACCATGTCGTACTGCCCCGGCGAATGCGCTCCGTAACCGTTGGACGCAAAACCTTTGCCGAGGTCGAATCCTGGAGCGCCGCTCGCGATCACATAAAGCAGAGCTGCGGCGACGATGGCGCCGACAACCTGTGCGACCACATACGGCAGGACCTGACCGGCCGGAAAACGCCCGCCGGCGGTCAACCCGACCGTCACGGCCGGATTGAGATGGCAGCCGGATATATGGCCAATCGCATAGGCCATGGTCACCACGCTCAGGCCGAATGTCAGCGCCACCCCGAGCAGCCCGATTCCGACCTGCGGAAAAGTGGCGGCAATGACGGCGCTGCCGCATCCCGCAAATGTGAGCCAAAATGTACCAATCAATTCCGCGGCATATTTTTTCGCTTCCATGGGAGCCTCCAGGGTACACCCTCAGCGATCTTGCCTGACAAATTGGTCCAAAAAGTTGCAGATTCCCCAAGTCAGGATATTCGCCAACCGGAATCCGCGCGCCCCAAAGACCCCCGCCGTGAGCGAATTTCCGCTGCCGAGGTGGACATTCCACCTTTTGTCTGATACATCCGCGCGCTCAAAGGTCCGGGAGCAAGGCTTTTTTGCCAGCCCTTTGACCTTACCAGAATCCAAGCCGATCAATTGAAAGAGGATGCCGCGTGCAGGTTCTCGTTCGCGATAACAATGTCGATCAAGCCCTCAAGGCGCTGAAGAAGAAGATGCAGCGCGAGGGTATTTTCCGCGAGATGAAGCTCCGCGGTCACTACGAAAAGCCCTCCGAAAAGAAGGCCCGTGAAAAGGCCGAAGCCGTGCGCCGCGCGCGCAAGCTCGCGCGCAAGAAGTTGCAGCGTGAAGGCCTGTTGCCGATGAAGCCGAAGCCGGTGTTCGGCGCCGGTCCCGGCTCCGAGCGTGGTGGCCCGGGTGGCGGTCGCGGCGGTCCGGGCGGACCTCGCGGACCGCGCTGACCGATCTGGTTCGAACCAATTCCTGACGCGGGCCATTCGGCCCGCGTTTTATTTTATAGTGTTGCCACAGCTTTCCGCGGCCGACCGTCATTTGGCCGATGCATTTCGTTCAGCGTCAGGTTACCAGTGAGCGGGTGAGCGTGTGAGTATCCCGCACGATGACCGTCCCGACGGCTGGAGTTTCTTCCGGAAATCTGCGCCGCGGCCAGCGCGCGTCCATCGCGATCGCTTGGGCTGCGATCGCGCTCGGTGGGTGTTCAATGACGCTGGGATCGCTGGCGTCCTCCTCCGAATCCAGGGAGGAGCCCGCGCAGATCACCTCGTCCGCCAACATCGCGTCGCTCTCCGAAGCCATCAAGAACAACCCCGACAATCCGCAGGCCTACAACATGCGCGGATCCATGCTCGCGCAGGCGGGAAAGACCGAGGAGGCACTGGCTGATTTCAACAAGGCGATCAGCCTCGATGCCAGTTACGGACAGGCTTTCGCCAATCGCGGCCAGATCTACCGCAAGACCAAACGGCTCGATCAGGCGATGTCCGATTATGAACGGGCGCTCGCGCTTGATGCGAGCTGTGCGCCGGCCTGGCTCGGCCGCGGCCTGGTCCACAAGGCGCGCGGCGAAGCGGGGCAAGCGCTGGAGGATTTCAACAAGGCAATTGCGCTCCAGCCCGACGATGCCGACGCCTATTACAATCGCGGCCTGCTCTATCAGAGCGAGAAGCAGCACCAATTTGCGATCGAGGATTTTTCAACGGCCAACGGACTGGCGCCGCAACAGCTCGACCCCTTGCTCGGCCGTGCGCTGAGCTATCTGGCGCTCGACAAGGCCAAGGAGGCGGCAGCCGATCTCGATGAGGCCGTGCAGGACGATCCGCAAAACGTCCAGGCATGGATGAACTCGTGGACTGGCCTACGAACGGCTCGGCGACAAGACCAAGGCCGCCGGCTCCTATGGCCGCGCCATCAACCTGCGGCCGAAAGACGATGCGGCGCGATCCAATTTTGCTCGCGTCGGTGGCAGACCGGGCCAGAGTTATGAAACCTTCTGAAATGATTTGTTAGCCGCCAAGTCAGCTGACGCTGCCAAGCCGCTGCGGCTCAAGCGGCTGGCCCGCGGCCAGCTCACTGCTGCGGCTTGGGCAGTACCGAGTTGAACAGCTTCTTGGTGGCCGAGAGCACGTCGTCGGCAACGGAGGGCCGCTTCGCCGGCTGATCGGCGGCATCCGCGCGTAGGTCCAGCGGCGGGTGCGGGTCGGGTATATCGGCCGGCGGGGTCGGACGCGTCGGATCGTCGGTCCGCGCCACCGGCTTCGGATCCGCGGTCTGTGGGGTCGACACCGTGATTGGCGGCGGCAAGGGCTGGAGCGAGGGCGCCGCCGCGACGGGCGCGGCTGCGGCCGGGATAGCCACGGTGCGCGGCGGCTCTGCCGGTTTCGGCGGTTCAGGCAGCCGAACGGCTTCCTGGGTTCGGGACGGAGGTTCATTGCCGCGCAGGCGCTCGATCGCCGCGCGCGCCAGATCGTTGGCATCAGGCGTGGCAGCGGGTTCAGCCGGCGGGGCGGTCACGGGGGTGGCAACCACAGGCTCGGCAGCCGGGGTCTTGGAAACAGCCTTCTCGCGCGGCGCCGGCTGGTGGTGGCGGGTCTCCACCGGGGCCACCGGCGGAATGCTGGCGGTTTCCGAGGGCCGATCGGCCTTCTCGGCCGGTTTTTCGACCGCTGCCTTGTCGGCTGACGATTTCTCGCTGATCGACTTTTCCGAAATGCCCTTCGCGCGGACGCCCGGCTCGTGAATATTGCCGAGATCGGCCGATTTTTCCGCCGGCTTCGAATCAGCCTTAGAGACGGCCTTTTTCGGTTCAGCCGGGGACACGGCGGCGGTCGGGACGGCAGCGGGCGTCCTGTTGTTGATGTAATGATTGACGATATAGGCGCCGACGACGGTGGCGATCACCGACGGCAAGATATCCATCGCAAATTTGGACACTAACTTCAGCATGCCGGCCACTCCCGCGTGGGTCCAGATGCCCAAGGTTTGAGGCATATCGGTGGCAATTCGGTAAACAACGACCGGGTTATGGTTTCAACTCCACTTCAAGAAATACGATTTCGGACGTGCTTTCGTTGAGCACATCATGTTCAACACCAGCCTTACGGAAATATGACTGGCCGACCCCGAGCTGGGCCTTGGAGCGCTCCCCGTTGGGGGCGACGATGGTCATTTCGCCCGCGGTCACGGGAACGATGACATAATCCATCTCATGAATGTGGTGTCCGGTGGCCGTTCCGGGAGCGAGCCGCCAGCGGGTTACCCGCACCTCGGGGGTATCGACCTGAACATCGGACGCGGCGCTCATCATTTTGTGCTTTTCTCCCGTTCAGGGAACGAACACCAGGAACACGAATATCGCAAATACCACAAGGTGGACCAGCCCGAAAAGGATGTTGGTGCGGCCGCTGCCCAACGTCAGCATGCAGAGCACGAGGGTCAACGCCAGGAGCACTACCTCTTGGGCGGGAAGGCCGAGGACGAGCTGTTTGTTGAGCACATAGGCGGCAACATCGACGGCCGGGATGGTCAAGCCGATGGTGGCGAGCGAGGAGCCGAGCGCGAGGTTGATGCTCTTCTGCAACTCGTTCCTGCGCGCTGCACCGACTGCTGCGACACCCTCCGGCAGCAGGATCAGCAGCGCGACGAGAATGCCGGCGAAGGCCGGCGGCGCACCGATGAGGGTAGCAGTGGCATCGACGACCTGGGAGAATTTCTTCGCCAGCAGGACCACCGCCAGAAGCGAGATCAGAAGCAGAGCGAGGCTCAAGAACATCGTTCGGTTGGATACCGACGGCCCGTCGCCGACGGCGTCCGGACCGGCGATGAAATAGTCCCGGTGCCGCACGGTCTGGGTATAGAGGAACACGGCATAAAGCAGAATGGTGACGGCACTGACAAAGCCAAGCTGGCCTTGCGAATAGACCGGCCCGGGTGTCGTCAGCGTGTAATTGGGCATGATCAGCGTGATCGTCGCAAGGACCGACAGGACGCTCAGATAGACGCTCGATCCGCTGACCTGGATATCCTGCTCGCGATACCGCAAACCGCCTGCCAGGATACAGACGCCGACGAGGCCGTTGCACACGATCATTACCACCGCAAAGACGGTGTCACGCGCCAGCGTCGTGACAGCCTGCTCGCCCAGCATGATCGTCGCGATCAGCGCCACTTCGATGATCGTGACGGAGAGCGTGAGCAGCAGCGTGCCAAAGGGCTCGCCAATTCGCTCTGCAACGACTTCGGCATGGTGTACGGCGGCAAAGACCGTGCCGAACAAAATCAGAAGCAAGACGGCCGCGAACAACCATCCCGCGGCCGAAGGCGCGAAGGAATAACCAAGTGCTGTGATGGCGACAAAGAGCAGCACGGAAAGCAAAGGAAAAATCCACGCGGATTTCGGCATCGGTCCATGAGTGCTCATGCGTCCCTTCCCCTAAACGCAACGACGGTTCGCCGATCATAGCAGGTTATTTCGGCGGGCATTTGGGTGCGCTGACAAAGCGCCTTGCGATCTCGATGGCGCCGAAAAACCGGCGGGCGCCGGTTATCCTCTCCGCTGTTTGAGAAGCTTCTCAACGTCGGACTTGATGCTGGCGGGGATCTCCCGGCACGCGCAGACGCGGGCATGCGCGACATGCCACGCGATGCGCTGTTCGCGCGTTGCCTTCAGTGGCATGCGATGGGACCGGTGCCACTCCTTGTTCAGCACCATGGTCCGCTCCCCCTCACATCGCCTTGACGATGCTCTCGGTGACCTTCTTGGCGTCGCCGAGCAACATCATGGTGTTGTCGCGATAGAACAAGGGATTGTCGATGCCGGCATAACCGGATGCGAGCGAGCGCTTGATGAACATCACGGTGCCCGCCTTCCAAACCTGCAACACCGGCATGCCGTAGATCGGCGAGGTCTTGTCTTCTTCCGCCGCCGGATTGGTGACGTCGTTGGCGCCGATCACGAAGGCGACATCGGCCTGCGCGAATTCCGAGTTGATGTCCTCGAGTTCGAACACCTCGTCGTAGGGCACATTGGCTTCCGCGAGCAGCACGTTCATGTGGCCGGGCATGCGTCCGGCGACCGGGTGAATGGCGTATTTCACCTCGACGCCCTCCTTCTTGAGGGTGTCGGCCATCTCGCGCAGCGCGTGCTGCGCCTGCGCCACGGCCATGCCATAGCCGGGCACGATGATGACCTTCGAGGCGTTCTTCATAATGAAGGCGGCGTCATCCGCCGAGCCGAGCTTGGCGGGCTTCTGCTCGCCGCCTCCAGCCGCCGCTGCGGTTTCGCCGCCAAACCCGCCGAGAATGACCGAGATGAACGAGCGGTTCATCGCGTGGCACATGATGTAAGACAGGATCGCACCGGAGGAGCCGACCAGCGCGCCCGTGATGATCAGGGCCGAATTGCCGAGCGTGAAGCCGATGCCCGCCGCCGCCCACCCGGAGTAGGAGTTCAGCATCGAGATCACGACCGGCATGTCGGCGCCGCCGATCGGAATGATCATGAGCACGCCGAGCAGCAGCGCCAGCGCCGTGTTCAGCCAGAAATAGACTGCGTTTCCGGTCAGGACGAGACTGACGATACTGACGACGAGCGCGACGGCGAGCACGATGTTGATGACGTGCCGCGCCGGCAGGATGATCGGCTTGCCGCTCATCCGCGCCGACAGCTTCAGGAACGCGATCACCGAGCCGGTGAAGGTCAAGGCACCGATGGCAACCCCGAGCGACATTTCGACCAGGCTTTGCGAATGGATATGGCCGGGTGTTCCGATGTCGAAGGCTTCGGGCGCATAGAAGGCGCCGGCGGCAACCAGCACCGCAGCCATGCCGACCAGCGAGTGAAACGCCGCGACAAGCTCGGGCATCGAGGTCATCGGTACGCGGCGCGCGATCACCGCGCCGATGCCGCCGCCGATCGTAACACCGAAGATGACGAGCAGCCAGGCCGAGCCGTCCGTCGGCGGATGGTTGGCCAGCGTGGTGCCGATCGCGATGACCATACCGGCCATGCCGAGCAGATTGCCCCGGCGCGATGTCGCCGGGCTTGATAGCCCGCGCAGCGACAGGATGAACAGCACGCCTGCCACGAGATACAACAGTGCAGAGAGATTGGCGCTCATGGTGCCCCCACCCCGTCATGCGCGGGCTTGACCCGCGCATCCATCAGAGAAAACCGAATCTTGCAAAGCGCGATGGATCGCCGGATCAAGTCCGGCGATGACAACGACCTGGTTCGAAGTGCAATCATTGTCGTTGTCACTTCGCTTTCTTCTTGTACATCGCGAGCATGCGCTGGGTGACGAGGAAGCCGCCGAAGATGTTCACGCAGGCAAAGATCAGCGCGACGAAGCCGAAACCGCGCGCCCAGCCACTACCGGACGAAACCAATCCAACTCCGGCCGCGAGCAGCGCGCCGACCACGATCACCGAGGAAATGGCATTCGTCACCGACATCAGTGGCGTGTGCAGCGCGGGCGTCACCGACCACACCACGAAGTAGCCGACGAACACGGCGAGCACGAAAATCGACAGCCGGAACACGAAGGGATCGACGGCCTGCGCGAGGTGCTCCATGGCTTCTCCTCCTATTTCGGCTGGAAGTTCGGGTGGATGACGGCGCCGTCTTTGGTCAACGCGGTGGACTTGACCAGTTCGTCGTCCCAGTTCACGGCGAGCGATTTGTTGGCCTTGTCGATCATGGTCTCGATGAACGAAAACAAATTGCGCGCATAGAGGCCGGAGGCCGAGGCCGCAACGCGACCCGCGACATTGGTGTAACCGACGATCTTGATGCCATCGACATCGACGACCTCGCCGGCTTTCGCGCCCTCGACATTGCCGCCGCGCTCGACCGCGAGATCGACCAGCACCGAGCCCGGCCGCATCGATTTGACCATCTCGCCCGACACGAGCTTCGGCGCCGGACGGCCGGGGATCAAGGCGGTGGTGATCACCACGTCCTGCTTCTTGATGTGCTCGGCGGTCAGCGCGGCCTGCTTGGCCTGATACTCCTTCGACATCTCCTTGGCGTAACCGCCGGCGGTCTGCGCATTCTTGAATTCCTCGTCTTCTACTGCGAGGAATTTGGCGCCAAGCGACTCGACCTGCTCTTTCGTTGCCGGCCGCACGTCGGTCGCCGTAACGATGGCGCCAAGGCGCCGCGCGGTTGCGATGGCCTGAAGGCCTGCGACGCCGACGCCCATCACGAACACTTTCGCCGCCGGCACCGTGCCGGCCGCCGTCATCATCATCGGGAAGGCGCGGCCGAAGGCTTCAGCGCCCTCGATCACGGCGCGGTAGCCGGCGAGATTCGCCTGCGACGACAGCACGTCCATCACCTGGGCGCGGGTGATACGCGGCATCAATTCCATCGCAAAGGCGGAAACGCCCGCTTCCGCCATCGCCTTCAGCGCGGCATCGTTGCCGTACGGATCCATGATGGCGACGACGAGTGCGCCGCGCTTGTATTGCGAAAGCTCGGAGGCCTCCGGCCGCTTCACCTTGATGATGATGTCGGCGTCATGAAGCGCATCGGCGGAGACCGTCGCGCCGGCCGCGGTGAAATCGGAATCCGGCAAGCCCGACTTGACGCCAGCGCCCGGTTCGACCGCAATCTCGGCACCGAGCGCCTTGAACTTTTTCACCGTGTCGGGTGAAGCGGCGACCCGTGGCTCGGACGGATCGATTTCCTTGGCGACGGCAATCTTCATGGGGCCTCCCCGCGGCGCGGAACAATCGCAGGCGTGATCATAGCCAGATTGGCAAATCCGGCACCGGCCTTGCAACCGGGTACGTGCGAGCATTTTTTAATAAATCGCGGCGCCGGGCCGGCGGCGCGGGCGTCGGCTTGTCAGACGAGGAAAATCGCCATCAGAACGAGGATCAGGATAACGGCACCGCTGCCGTACTTCACGAGCTTGATGAAGCCCTCATAGGTCTGCTCGTGGGCCACGTAATCGTTGCCGTCGGCCGTCGTGTAGGCCACTTCGCTATGGTCCGCCATCTTTCTCCCCAGTCAGTCTGAAGCGCTGGGCTGCAATTACCGCAAACCGGAAGGCGGGGCAACGCCGCACTGCCTATCGGGTCATTTGGAAGGCCAATTGTCCCTGATCCAGCGGGTCTGTCCGCCTTCATCCACCTCTCCCGCGGCGAGCGACAGGATCATTGCCGCCGCCTCTGCCTCAGGAACGATGAAGTCGATGCCGTTCACACCGAGGAAGGTATAGAGCGCCAGCAGCGACGTCCGCTTGTTGCCATCGACGAATGGACGGTTTCTCGCGATCCCAAACGCATAAGCAGCAGCCAGCTCAGCGAACCCTGCACTTTCGTAAGCCCATCGATTTCGGGGACGGTCCAGCGCAAACTCCAGCATGCCTTCGTCACGCAAGCCGCTTGCGCCGCGATGGATCGCAAGCTGCTCGTCGTGGATGGCAACAATGATCTGTCGTGTGAGCCAAAACGGCTCGTTCATTTGGCAAGCTTTGCCAACGCATTGTGGTAGCGCTTCATCCCCCGCCGGGCGACTTTCATCGCCTTTTCGAAATCCGGATCGTGCGGGGTCAAGACGAAGCCCCCTCCGGGCTGCTCAAGCAAGAACAGCCGGTCGCCCTCCTTCAAATCGAGCCGAGCCGCAGTGCCCTTCGGCAGGATGAAGCCGATGGAGTTGCCGATTTTTCGGACCTGGAGGGTACCTGCTCCGGCCTGGAATTCTTTCTGACTGTCACCCATGCATGGGCTCGCTCCGTTATACGTACTGTATAACACGATCGCTCGCACCGTTCAACAAATGTTTTACGGACCTTAGCCTATCGCCTCAAGCTCGTCGATCATGCCTGAAATGACCGAGAGGCCCCCGTTCCAAAACCGGGGGTCCTTGGCGTCCAGCCCGAACGGCTTGAGCAACTCCGAATAGTGCTTGGTGCCACCGGCCGACAGCATCGCGAGGTAGCGTTCGGCAAAGCCGATCTGGGCCTTTTCGTAGGCGCCGTAGAGCGAGTTCACCAGACAATCGCCGAAGGCATAGGCGTAAACGTAGAACGGCGAATGGATGAAGTGCGGGATGTACATCCAGAAGTTCTCATAACCGGGCCGGATATCGATCGCCGGTCCCAGGCTCTCGCCCTGAACGCCGAGCCAGATCTCACCGATGCGCTTGGCGGTCAGTTCGCCATTCTTGCGTTCGGTGTGGACCGCACGCTCGAACGTATAGAACGCGATCTGGCGCACCACCGTATTGATCATGTCCTCGACCTTGCCGGCGAGCAGCGCCTGGCGCTGCTTGGCGCTCTTGGTCTCGCCCAGCAGCCGGCGGAAGGTCAGCATTTCGCCGAACACGCTCGCGGTCTCCGCGAGCGTCAACGGCGTCGGCGCCATCAACGCGCCGTTCTTGGCTGCGAGCACCTGATGCACGCCATGGCCGAGCTCATGGGCGAGCGTCATCACATCGCGCGGTTTGCCCTGATAATTCATCAGCACGTAAGGGTGTGCGGAAGGCGTCGTCGGATGCGAGAAGGCGCCCGGCGCCTTGCCCGGCCGCACCGGCGCATCGATCCAGCGGTCGGTGAAGAAGCGTTCGGCAATGCCGGCCATTTCCGGCGAGAAGCCGCGATACGCCGACAACACCATGTGCTTGGCGTCGCCCCAGGCGATTGCACCCGTCGCTGCAAAGGGCAGCGGCGCGTTGCGATCCCAATGCGGCAACTTCTTCTTTTTGAACCAGGTGGCCTTGAGCCGGTAGTAGCGGTGCGAAAGCTTCGGATAGGACGCGCGCACGGCGGCTACCAGCGCATCGACCACCTCACGCTCGACACGGTTGTTCAGGTGGCGCGAATCCGCAACGTCCTTGAAGCCGCGCCAGCGGTCGGAGATTTCCTTGTCCTTGGCGAGCGTGTTGGTGATGAGCGCAAAGGTCCGCTCATTGGCCTTGAAGGTTTTCGCAAGCGCCTCCGCCGCCTCCTTGCGCCTGGTGCCATCGCGGTCCTGCAAGAAGTTGAGCGTCGGCTCGATCGCAAGCTCCTTGGCCGAAACCTTGAAGCGCAGCGAGGAGATCGTCTGATCGAACAGGCGGTTCCAGGCGGAATAACCGCTCTGCGACTTCTCGTGGAACAGCTGCTCAATGCGATCTTCCAGCTGATACGGCTTGTCCTTGCGCTGATCCTCGATCCAGGGGCGATAATGCGCGAGCTCTGCGGTCCTCATCGCGTTTTCGATCACGGCATCATCGACGCGGTTGAGTTCGAGCGTAAAGAACAGCAGATGGAGCGAGGCATTGGTCAGCCGCTCGGAAACGTCGCCGTAAAACTTCGAGATCACGGGATCGACGCTGTCGCCAGCATGCACGAGCCCGGCATAGGAACCGAGGCGGCCGGCGAGATCGTCGATCGCCTCATAGCGCTTCACGGCTCCCGCCAGCCAGAGGCCGCCGCCCTCGCCCGCGGTCCGTTCGGCCAATTGGCCTTTGAAGTCGCTCTCAAACGCGACACATTGTGCATCCAACGTGTCGAGGTCACGCGCCACTTCCGGCGCGCCAATCCCGGAATACAGATCAGACAGATTCCATTCCGGCAGCTTATCCGCTCTGGGGGCTGCCTTTTTGGCGTTTGTCTTGCGTTGGAGGGGCGACTTGCGGAGGGCGGATGAGGAGCGAGAGGTCATCGTGTTCGGAACCCGTATTCAATCAGAACGGCGGCTACAGGAAAGTTTAAGCGGGCGTTAATCGACGTCGGCCAGAGTGCCCCGATTCGAGACAGATAGTTGTTGCGTGTGAGGAACACCATGCCTGCCACCATTTTGATCGCCGACGACGATGCGGTGCAACGCCGCCTGGTTGAGAATATGGTACAAAAATGCGGTTATGAGGCGGTCACCGTCGATTCAGGCGATGCCGCTATCGCGCTTTTGAGCTCCCCCGACGCGCCCGTGATCGATGCCCTTGTGCTCGACCTTGTGATGCCCGGCCTCGACGGCATGGGCGTTCTCGCCAAGCTTCGCGAAACCGGCCTTGCCATTCCCGTGGTGGTGCAAACCGCCCATGGCGGCATCGACAACGTCGTCTCGGCGATGCGCGCCGGCGCGCAGGATTTTGTGGTCAAGCCGGTCGGCATGGAACGCCTCCAGGTCAGCCTGCACAATGCACTCACCACCAGCGCGCTGAAGGGCGAATTGCAACGCATCCGCCACAGCCGCGAAGGCCGGCTGACGTTTGCCGACATCATCACCCGCAGCGAAGCCATGGCGGGCGTGATGCGCACGGCGAAGAAGGCCGCGGCCTCGACGATCCCCGTTCTGATCGAGGGCGAATCCGGCGTCGGCAAGGAACTGTTCGCCCGCGCCGTTCACGGCAGCGGCGAGCGCAAATCAAGGCCGTTCGTCGCCGTCAATTGCGGCGCTATCCCGGACAATCTCGTCGAGTCGATCCTGTTCGGTCACGAAAAAGGGGCGTTCACCGGCGCGACCGAACGCCATTCCGGCAAATTTGTCGAAGCCTCCGGCGGCACGCTGTTTCTCGACGAAGTTTCGGAGCTGCCGCTCTCCGCGCAGGTCAAGCTGCTCCGCGCGTTGCAGGAGGGCACGGTCGAAGCGGTCGGCGCGCGCAAGCCGGTGAAGGTCGATGTGCGGATCATTTCCGCAACCAACCGCAACCTGCTCGACCGGGTCAAAAGCGGGCATTTCCGCGAGGACCTGTTCTATCGGCTTCACGTCTTGCCGCTGACGGTCCCGCCCTTGCGGATGCGTCGCGAAGACATTCCGCACCTGGTGCGGCATTTCCTCGCCAGATTCTGCGCTGAGGAAAATCGCCACATCACCGGCGTCGACGGTGAGGCGATGGCGCATCTTTCGCAACTCGATTGGCCCGGCAACATCCGCCAACTGGAGAATGCGGTCTACCGCGCTGTGGTGATGAGCGAGGGCGACCGGCTAACGCCCTCTGACTTCCCGCAAGTGGCAGGCCCCTCCTCGCCAGCAATGCCGACGACAGCGGGTGAGCCGCTGATCATCGCGCCGGCATTTCATGCGACAGCGCCGAGCCTGATCTCCGGTAACGAAATACCGATTGCGCCCTTGAGCGTGCCAGCCGCAGGCACGCTCGCGATGCTGAGCAGCGACGGCGAAATGCGGCCGCTCGAAGAACTGGAGAGCGAGATCATCCGCTTTGCGATTTCCCATTATCGCGGGCAGATGTCGGAGGTTGCGCGCCGGCTGAAGATCGGCCGCTCGACGCTTTATCGCAAGCTGGACGAGGAAGCGTCCGACTCCACGGACGGCGGAACGGATCGGGCAGGATAATGCTTGTAGGAATGCTGCGCCCGTAACGTCCGGAAGAGGCGGCCGAAATTCGAGTGAGCCGGAACATTTTGAACCGTTGCCTGCAGGTGACAGACAAATGGCGACCCGCATGGCAAAAACTGAAGGCGAACCGATGCAAAGTGGTCAGTTTGTCGTGACTTGGGGCTGCTGCTTCTGGCCGCGTGAGGAGCGCCCATGTATCGTCTGCGCATGAATTGTTGCGGCAGCTATGCCAATCCAGGAGCTCTGGGGCACAATTTCAACGAAATGAGCTTCACAATCCGATCAGGCCGGCGCTTTCGCGAAAGCTTCGACGGACAAACCAAAACTGCTCCATCGCGGGGGCGGTTCACCCGAGGGGTGTGATAATGCGTGACTGTTGGAAGAACCGTAGAGGATACGACCGCGTCTTGATGGCGGTCGCAGCGACCTTCCTCACGGTGTCGGCGAATTTGGCGCTTGCGCAAAGCGATACGCCGCGAAGCTCCGCCGCCGAACTTGCAATTGACGCCGCGATCCCCCGCCCCGAACCCGCCAACGTTCCGCCGCCGACAGCCGCCGATTTCAAGCTCGACACCGTTTCGCCCGACGCATCAAAAACTGCGACGACAACGCCGCCGGCGACACCCGCCACCAAGCCAGCGAATGTTGCCACGGCTCCGGTCGCCGAGCCCACCAAGGTCGAAGCCAAACCCGAGCCCGCAAAGGAAGAGGCGAGCAAGACCGAGCCCGCCAAGAACGACACGCCCAGGAGTGATGCGAAGAGCGATACGGCGACTGTGCCGCCTGCCGAGACGCCGGCGCCCGCCGCGTCTTCGCCAGCGCAGGAGCCCGTCAAGGCGGCCAGCAATGTCCCAGCCGAAGATCAGCCGGTTGCCGACAAGGTGCGTGAGCTGATGGCTTCGAGGGCGACCCGCTATTTCGACCGCAAGGCGGAGCGGGCGGCGGTCGAGAAATTCTATACGGCGCGTGACTTCGCGCCGATCTGGACCCAGAGCGGCAAGTTGACCGACAGCGGCAAGGGCGTAGTCGCTCGCCTGAAGGACGCCGCCTCCGACGGACTGAATCCGACGGACTATCCGGTTCCGGATTTCGCTGCTGCGACCACGCCGGATGCGCTTGCGGAGGCGGATCTGAAGCTCACCGCGAGCATGCTCGACTATGCGCGCCACGCCCAGAGCGGCCGCATGCACTGGTCGCAGGTGTCCGGTGACATTCAATATCCTGAGCACCCCATCGATCCGAACGAAGTGCTCGTCAACGTCACGTCCGCTAAGGACGCCTCGCTCGCGCTGGACAGTTACAATCCGCCGCAGAAACTCTATCAGGCCCTGAAGAAGAAGCTCGCCGAACTGCGCGGCCAGGGCGATGGGCCGGTCATCGAGATCGCCGATGGCCCGGTGCTGAAATACACACCGCCGCGGGGCAAGAACCAGAACGCGATTGAAGTCGAGGATGATCGCGTCCCGCAGCTGCGCGCGAAGCTTCACATCACTGAGAACCCCGATGACCGCCGCTACGACGCCAAGGTCGCCGAAGCCGTCCGCAAGTTTCAGGCGAGCGCCGATCTGAGGGCGAGCGGTGTGCTCGACGAGAAGACCATCAAGGCCATCAACAGCCCGAAGCGTGACCGCCAGATCGACACTGTCATCGTCAACATGGAGCGCTGGCGCTGGCTGCCGCGCGACCTCGGCGCGCCATCGATCGGCGACGCCTATGTCATTCTCAACATCCCCGACTACACGCTCAAGGTGATGCAGAACGGCGCGCAGGTCTGGACCACCCGAGTGGTGACCGGCCAGCCCGGTGTCCACGCCACGCCGCTTTTGACCGAGACCATGAAGTTCATCACGGTCAACCCAACCTGGAACGTGCCGCCGTCGATCATCTACAATGAATACCTGCCGGCCCTTCAGCAGGACCCGACCGTTCTGGAACGCATGGGCCTGAGGCTCGAACACGCCCGCGACGGCAGCATCCACATCTCGCAACCACCCGGCGAGCGGAATGCGCTCGGCCGCATCCGCTTCAACTTCCCGAACAAGTTCCTGGTCTATCAGCACGACACGCCGGACAAGAACCTGTTCGCCAGGGAAGACCGCGCCTTCAGCCATGGCTGCATGCGAGTGCAGAATCCGGATCAATACGCATCGGTCCTGCTCAACATCACCGATCCGAACGCCCACTACACGCCGGAAAAAATCCGCAGCATGTATGGCTCGAGCGAGATCGACCTGAAATTCCCGACGCCGATCCCGGTCAACATCACCTACCAGACCGCGTTCGTCGATGACGACGGCAACCTTCAAATCCGCAAGGACGTCTATGGCCGCGACGCGACCATGCTGTCGCTGCTGCGCGGCAGGGGCAAGGATCTCGAGAACGTCGTCGCTCACTCCCAGCCGAACTATGTGCGGCCGGCCGGCGATCTGCGGATCGCCAGCGAAAACACCTGGTCGTCGGGACCGTCATTCTTCGAGCGCCTGTTCGGTGGGCCGAGCCAGTATCCCCCCGCCCCTTCCAGCCGTCGCCGGCTCTACCAGCCCCAGCCCGGGCAGTGGTCCTATCAGCGCTAAGCAGCCGCGGAATTATCAAACGCAATCAAAGGCCTCGCCCGACCGGCGGGGCCTTTGAACGTTAACCACCGCTTGTCCACAGTGAACCACCGGGCTCGTTTTCGCCACACTCGGTGGGTTAACCTTTAGGGTCGGATTTGGGGAAAAGGGTTAAATCTCGCTTAACCCTCCCGCGTTAAGGTTGCATTTACCCTATTTCGCCACACGGGGTCGCGAAGGGGTTTAACGCGTAAGTCTGTTGGGGTGGCTCATTACGTGCTGACCGGTTTTGCACGCCGATCCAATTTGCTGTCTTGGTCTTTGCTGTCTTGGTCAAAGGCGGGATGTCAGCTAGGCCTGACGTCGGCGCTGCTGCTTGCCGGGATGGGCACCGTCCACAACGCGACCGCGCTGAACGAAACCCGCACGCTCACGTTCCATCACACCCATTCCGGCGAAGACCTCACCGTCACGTTCAAGCGCGAGGGGCGCTTCGACGAAGAAGCGCTGAAACAGCTCAATCACTTCCTGCGTGACTGGCGCACCCAGGAACAGACCACGATGGATCCCCATCTGTTCGATATCATTTGGGAAGTCTATCATGACGTCGACGGCAAGAAGCCGGTCCAGATCATCTCCGCCTACCGCTCGCCTGAGACCAACGCCATGCTCCGCCACCGCTCCGCTCATTCCGGCGTGGCGCGCTTCAGCCAGCACATGCTCGGCCACGCGATGGACTTCTACATTCCGGATGTGTCGCTCGAGCAGATCCGCTACGCCGGCCTGCGCCTGCAGCGTGGTGGTGTCGGCTTCTATCCGACCTCGGGATCGCCGTTCGTTCATCTCGACACCGGCAACATCCGCCACTGGCCGCGGATGACCCATGACCAGCTCGCGCGCGTCTTCCCTGACGGACGAACCGTTCATGTTCCCACCGACGGCGTGCCGCTGAAAGGCTATGAACTGGCGCGCGCCGACATCGAACGGCGTGGCGACGACGCGGCCAGGGTCAACAAACCCGGCCTGCTGGCGCGCCTGTTCGGCAGCAAGCCGAGCGACGACGAGGATGAAGGCGTAGCCCCGGTTGCTCAGGGCAAGGTCACTGCAGCCGTTCAAGTCGCCGCCGCGAAGCCGGCGGCTGAGCCGGCCCCATCGCCACGCGCCAAGCCTGCGGCGGCAACCCTGCAACTCGCCGCAGCCGACGTCCAGACCGTGCAGACGAAGCCCCGGCAAACGGCCGCGAGCGAACTCAAGGCGCAGACCCCTGCCGACATCATCAACGCGCGCGGCTTCTGGGATGACATGCCGGCCGCACCGAAGCAGGCGACGCCCGCGCAGGTCGCAGCCATCAGGGCGCGCCAGATCCTGGCTTCAGCCGACCCGCAATCGACCTCAAGCGTTTCCACTATCTACGACGCGCTCGCCTATGCGCCGGATGCGTCCGCGCCGGTCGATCACCCCGCTGACCCCAGCGTGCGCGCGGGCTCGGCCAGTCGCAACACAGTCGTGGCCGGAAATGATCTCACCGTCGTCGCGAAGAGTCAGGGCGTGGTGGCGACCTCAACGCGGACAGCGCCCACGGCAGACGATGTGTGGACGCGGATGATGATGCTGGCGCCGAGCGCGAGCACGTCGATGTCGGTGACCATGCTCGGCGATCCCAACATGACGCAGCTGAGCAAGCTGTTCGCCAAGCCGCAGACCGTGATCGTGATGGGTTTCTCGGACGATCCGCAAGGAGGCCTGGCCACGGATCATTTCAGCGGCCCGGCGATCGCGCCGCTGACGACGCAATCGTTCCGGACGGCGTCGCTGCGCTGAGGCCAGGCGCCTAGAGGCCGCCATCGGCGGCCCGCGAAACGCCTCACAGCATTCCGAGCGCCTGCAGATAGGTTTCCAGGATCGTTTCCTGCTCGGCGCGTTCATTCGCGTCCTGCTTGCGCATGCGGATGATGGTGCGCAGCGCCTTGACGTCGAAGCCGTTGCCCTTGGCTTCCGCATAGACATCGCGGATGTCGTCGGAGATGGTCTTCTTTTCCTCCTCCAGACGCTCGATGCGCTCGATGATGGCCTTGAGCTGATCCTTGGCGAATCGCGTCGCCGGGGCTTCATCCTTGACGGCGGCAGCAGAGGTGGCCATCGCTTACTCCTGAAATAGACTGACGGTGAGGCTGAAAAAGAAAGCGCCGCACGTTTGACCGCGAGGCGCATGTCGCAAAGTGACCCTCAAGAGTAAGAGGGCCTGCGTCAAGGCAACTTCCCTGCTCATCCACAGCGCGCCCACAGGAAGACGGCTGAAAGCGGTGTCGGTGGCCCGTCAATGTCCCGGGTTGACTTTACTCATCGCCGCGAGTTGCTCGGGCGTCGCTGTTCCCTGGAATTTTTCCTTCCAGGTCTCATAGGGCATGCCGTAAACAGCTTCGCGGCTCTCATCCTTGCTCATCGCAACGCCCTTGCCGTCGGCTTCTTCCTTGAGCCAGTTGGACAGGCAGTTTCGGCAGAAGCCCGCCAGGTTCATCAGATCGATATTCTGAACATCGGTACGGGAGCGCAGGTGCTGGAGCAGGCGCCGAAAGGCTGCGGCTTCAAGTTCCGTTCTGGTTTTGTCGTCGATCGCCATGACCGGTTCCGTCCTTAATGTGTTGCACGATCGCAAACGTCATGCTCCAACCTCAGGTAAGAAACTGTCACATATTTTTCCACATCGCGACGCAAATATCGCGCCGGTTTTCAGCGCCCTGGACCATTCCGACGGCCTGACGCGCATGCGAAATTCCGCTTGCCCCCGACAGGCCCCCACGCGAAATCGTCAATATCTTGATATAGCTTGGTCGTAATGATCCTACGAGATTCGCTCTTCCTGCCCCAAACCGCCAGGCGCTTCGGCGCTGCCCTCGTACCTGCCCTGTCGTTCGTGGTGGTCTGCCTGTGGAACGGATCGGCAGCGGCCGACTTTCGACTCTGCAACAACACCTCGAGCCGGGTCGGCATTGCGCTCGGCTACAAGGACGCGGAGGGCTGGACCACCGAGGGCTGGTGGAACGTGTCCTCCCGGGCTTGTGAGACATTACTGCGCGGCACGCTTGTCGCACGGTACTATTATATCTACGCGATCGATTACGATCGCGGCGGCGAATGGTCGGGGCAGGCTTTCATGTGCTCGCGCGACAAAGAATTCACGATCCGTGGCGCGGATAATTGTCTGGCGCGAGGTTTCGACCGGACCGGCTTCTTCGAGGTCGATACCGGCGAACAGCGCGCCTGGACGGTGCAGCTCACGGATTCCAACGAGCAGCCGGCGCAACGCGTGCCGGGTATTCCCGGCACGATCGGCCCGGATGGAGCCGGAAATATTCCCGGCATCTCCAGATCGCCGGGCGGGATAGCCCCGGGCACGGGACTGCCGCCAGCCGCAGCGCCCGGGACCAAACCATGAGACGGCTGCGCCGTATCAAGATCATCGCAACGCTTGGACCAGCCTCCTCCGACAGCAGTGTCATCAGGAAGCTGTTCGAGGCGGGCGCCGACGTTTTCCGCATCAATATGAGTCACACGCCGCACGACAAGATGCGGGATCTGGTCAACACCATCCGCAATGTCGAAAGCAGCTACGGCCGGCCGATCGGCATTCTGGTCGATCTGCAAGGTCCGAAACTAAGGCTCGGCTCGTTTGCGGAGGGCGCCGTGCAGCTCAACAACGGGCAGAGTTTCACGCTCGATTCCGACAAGACGCCCGGCGACAGCACCCGCGTTCACCTGCCGCATCCGGAAATCCTCGCCGCGCTGAAACCGGGCCATGCGCTTTTGCTCGACGATGGCAAGGTGCGGCTGATCGCCGAGGAAACCTCGCCCGAGCGCGCCGTCACCCGCGTCGTGATCGGCGGGAGGATGTCGGACCGCAAGGGTGTCAGCCTGCCCGACACCGATCTGCCGGTCTCGGCCATGACGCCGAAAGACCGCGCCGACCTTGAAGCGGCGCTGGTGACCGGCGTCGACTGGATCGCGCTCTCTTTCGTGCAGCGCGCCGAGGATGTCGTCGAAGCCAAGAAACTGATCCGCGGCCGCGCCGCCGTGATGGCCAAGATCGAAAAGCCGCAGGCGATCGATCGCCTCGGTGAGATCATCGAGGAGTCCGATGCGCTGATGGTGGCGCGCGGCGATCTCGGCGTCGAACTGCCGCTCGAGCGCGTGCCGAGTCTTCAAAAACAGATGACGCGGATGGCGCGGCGCGCCGGCAAGCCGGTGGTGGTTGCAACCCAGATGCTGGAATCGATGATCCAGTCGCCGGTGCCGACGCGTGCGGAAGTCTCCGACGTTGCGACCGCAGTCTATGAAGGCGCTGATGCCATCATGCTGTCGGCGGAATCGGCCGCCGGCAAATATCCGATCGAGGCCGTCTCGACCATGAATTGCATCGGTGAGGAAGTCGAACGCGACCCGACCTATCGCGGCGTCGTCAATGCGCAGCGCGCCGAGCCGGAGCCGACGGTTGGCGACGCAATTGCCGACGCTGCGCGGCAAATTGCCGAGACGCTCGATCTTTCGGCAATCATCTGCTGGACCAGTTCAGGATCGACTGCGCTGCGTGTCGCGCGCGAACGGCCCAAGCCGCCGGTGGTGGCGATCACGCCAAATCTCGCTACCGGCCGCAGGCTATCGGCGGTGTGGGGCGTGCATTGCGTGGTCGCTGAAGATGCCAAGGATCTCGACGACGTGGTGAGTCGCGCCGGCAGCACCGCCTTTCGCGACGGCTTTGCCCGCGCCGGCCAGCGGATCATCATCGTGGCCGGCGTGCCGCTGCGCTCGCCCGGCACCACCAACATGCTGCGGATCGCCTCCGTCGGTCCGGACGAAGACGCTGAAATGTGAGCGCGCCTTCGACGCTCGCTACACGAGCTTCGCGTCCAGCGAAATCTTAGTGTTGAGAAGCTTTGACACAGGGCATCCCGCTTTGGCCATGCCGGCAAGCTCCTGAAACTTCGCATCGTCGGCGCCGGGAATCTTCGCTTGGAGCGAGAGATGGACCGAGGTGATGGCAAAGCCGTCGCCGACCTTTTCGAGCGTGACGTCCGCCTTGGTTTCCATCTGCTCGGCCGTGAGCTTTGCCTCGCCCAGGATCAGCGACAAGGCCATGGTGAAGCAGGCAGCGTGCGCCGCGCCAATCAGCTCCTCCGGGTTCGAGCCGGGCTTGCCCTCGAAGCGGCTGGCGAAGCCATAGGGGTAATCTTTCAGGGCGCCGCTCCTGGTCGAGATCGCGCCCTTGCCGTCCTTGATACCGCCTTGCCATTTGGCGGATCCCGATGTGGTCGTCATGTGAGAGCTCCACAGGCTAGAGATGAGACACGCCCATCTTGGCTCATCAATACGGCAGAATTTTTCGGCCTTGGCTGCCTTTCCTTCGTCAGCAGCCCATCCTGGGGTTCCACTCAGCATTCGTTAACCAGAAGGCCCCTCTGGTCCCGTCCATCGAAATGCTTTGGTGGCTTTTTACCCGGCCTTAGACCGTTTGCCGTAAAGCGGCTGATGTTTGCGCCACCGTGCAAGCCCGGAAGCAAGCAGAGCCCCTCATGAGGCTCGCGTCGGTCATCGGGAGCCTGTCTATGTCTGCGCTGGAGGCTAGCGGCTCCGAGTTCGGCCAGAAGCCAAAGACGATGGGGACCTCCTTCGAGACCTCCGGTGTCTACATCCTCGTGATTGCCTTCGCGTGCGTCTATTACCTCGCCAACGCATCGCTGCTGCTTTGCCACTATGATCTCGGATGGCATCTCGCCGCAGGCGACCTGATCCGGCAACGCGGCAGCGTCCCGTTCCAGGATCCGTGGGCGTTCACCCTCGGCGACAGGCAATGGTACAATCTCTCCTGGCTTTGGGACGTCATTGCCAGCGTCATCTTTCAACACGCGGGTTTTGCCGGCCTGACCCTGTTTGTCGTCGCATGCGGCGCCGTCATCGCCGGATATCTGACGTCGGCCTGCTTGAGCAGCGGCGTCTCGGCGCTTGCAGCCTGCATTGCCGTTTTGTGCGCGGCTCTGCTTTATCCCGCCTTTGCGACACCGCCCAACGTTTATCTCGCTGCCTCGCCCAACACGGCGACGATGCTGTTTTGCGTCGTCTTCTACACCGAATGCCTGAAGCGGACGCGCTTGTTGCTCTTGCCTGCGTTGATGCTCCTGTGGGCCAATCTGCACGGCGGCTTTCCGCTCGGCTTCCTGATCCTGGGCGTTTTTGGCGGCATCGCGCTGCTCAAGCGCGATTGGGCAAATTTCAAGATCCTCGGCTTCGCGGCCGCCGGCTGCTCCGTTGCGATCTTGATCAATCCGCTCGGCTGGCACATCTACGACGGTGTGGTGGCGACGCTAGGTCATTTCGTGCAGGCCCACATCACCGAATGGGAGTCCTTCGCCCACAACGCGACGATGCCCGGAAGCATTCCGGGTATCCTCTACCTTTCGCTGTTCGTCGCGCTCGAGCTGCTCCACCGGGACTCGCGTCCGATCCCCATCGAGGCGCGGCTGCTTGCCTGGCTCTTTTTATTCCTGGGACTCTATCAGTATCGATACATGTCCTTCTTTTTCCTGTTCTCGGCGGTGCCGCTAGCCCTTCACCTTGATCGGCTACTTTCCGAAAAGCTCAATGGCCCTGAGGTGCGGAGGCCGTTGTTGGCCGCCGGCATCATTGCGGTGTGCGCGATGCCGCTCACGTTCGTGCACGTACGGCCGGCGCTGGGACTTTCGGACGAACTCCTCTCGGAGCAGGACGCGCGTTATCTGCAAGCGAACTTTTCGCATGCGCGGATTCTGAATCACTGGAACGTCGGCGGGCCCTTGATCTTCCGCACCCACGGCACCGTGCCGATATTTATCGATGGCCGAGCGGCGACTGCCTATCCCGACTCGCTGTTGCGCGACTATCTGAGCCTGCCCAAGTGGGACATCGATGAGGCCGCCTGGGACCGTGTGATCGAGAAATACAGGATCGATGCGGTATTCTGGCCGAGCGTGCATGACGTGCTGAGGCACTTTCTCGTCGACAAAAGAGGCTGGAAAGAACAATACGTCGGCGTGCACGAGACCCTTTACGTCAAGCCATAACCGCATCGTGCTGCGCAGGCTCGAAGGTCGCGGTTACGCCCCGGCCAACGCCTTTGCAGGCAACGCCGCCTGCACCACGAGGCCGCGGGCGCGGGCATCCATCACGCCCACGGCGCGCAAGGCGAGCAGCGTCACGGTTTGAACCGCGTCGCGCAGTTTTCCCGGATCGTCCATGTTCTCGGCGGCGAGCGGCCCCACCAGCGCTTCGTGCAGCGCGCCGAGCAGCGCGGTCGCGGCCAGGTTCGTGTCCTGCGCCGGCAGGTGCCCGGCGTGGACCGCCGCATCGATCCGGCTCGCGATCTCGTCGACGACTGCCCGGCGGCTCGCCAGGCGCGAGGCGCTCACGTCGACATCGACGGGTTCAGCCAGGATGCCCCACGAGAGCTTTCGCTGCGAAAGCGTATGCACCGCGACGGTGGTGACAGCGGCCGCCAGGGCCGATGACGGCCCTGGCGCGGCATCCGCGGCCCGCCGGATGGCTAACAATTCATCGCGCGACACATCGGCGATCAGTTCGGAAATCAGATCGGCCTTGGACGGGAAATAGCGATAGACGGTGCCGGCCGCGACATTGGCGCGGACGGCGATCGGGGCGATCTGCACCGCGGCCATGCCGCCCTCTGCGGCTGCACTCCGTGCCGCGGCCAGAATGGCGCTGCGACGTGCGGCGAGCCGCTTTACGACCTGATGGGTCCGTCGATAGACCATCCCTGCGTTTCCCCTCCCGGCGCGCTTCAGGCCCTAAAGGCCGGTCGAGGCGCGTCTTTGCGTTCTTGGCGGCAAGCAGCAAGCCGCTCCAAGAACTGAACAACAATTCAGATCAGATGACAAGCGGTTTTGGGTTCACGGCCTATTCGGCTGGTGCGGCCAGTGCCGCCGAGGCTTTCTCGCGCCACCACGGCCCGACACGGTGCGCAAGGAGCGCCGCAACCACCAGGGTCGCTCCAAAACCGGTCGGCGCGCCCAGGAATGGAAAGATCATCAACAGTGCGGCGACGAGGCCGAGCGCCGGCAATTCATGGCGCTCAAACCCCTCCTCCAGTCCGACGCGAACGACAAACGCCACCGCAATGGCCAGCACCATCTCGTCGTAGAGAAAGAGATAAGGCGTCACCAGCAACGCGCCGGCTGCGAGGCACGCGGCCTTCAACTCGTAGCGGACATCGCGACTGCGCCAGAGAGTTGCAAGCACGACCGCAACAGTGGCGCTCATGATCCACTGCAAGGTCCAGGCAAGTGATTCCGGACCCCCGAAATAACGGGTCAATCCGAAGATGCTCTGCAGCTTGCCCCACGGCGCGCGCCCTTCGACCAGGAAGGCCTGATTGAACATCGGCATCCAGTGAACGAAGGCCTGCCAGCTTTCGGTGCCGAAGGCGAACCAGGACAGCGCCGCCATCAGACCCGCGACCACGCCTGCGGCAGCAAACACGCGCCATTGCGAGGCTGCTATCAGCACCAGCGGAAACAGCAATCCATATTGCGGCTTGTAGCTCAAGAGTCCGAGGCAGATGCCGGAAAGAACCGGCCGCTTTGGCATCAGCACTAGCGTGCCGCCGATGAGCGAGGCCGTGAGGAATCCGTTCTGTCCGACCAGCGTATTGGTGAACACCACCGGAAAGGCGGCTGCGAGCAGCAAGCCGAACGAGCGGCCGACAATGGCGCGCATCGCCGTAAGGTAAGGCAGGAAGCTCGTCGCGGCCCAGCCGGCAAAGGCGACGGCGTAGGGAAAATGCGCAAGCGTTGCGGCCACGAACAGGAACGGCGGCGGATAGTGCCAGGCAAAGTTGCCGGGATAGCTCTGGCCCAGCACTGCGACCTGCACCTGCTTCTGGATGTCCCAGTCGTAAGCGAGCGCCGGATGGCCATCGAGCACGAGACGGCCGGCCGACCAGACATTGACGAAATCGGTCGGGATGCCGAGCCCGTTTTCATCTGATATCCACCAATGGGCAGTGACCCCGTTTTGCAGCATCGCCGCGTTGAGGATGCACAGCACGAGACAGCCGATCAGGAGCGCGGGCGGGATCGCGCTCTTCGCGGCAGGCATGGTGGTATCGGAGACCAGCGTGGCCATGCAGGGTCCTTCGGCCGCCAGGAAGGCGGCGCTCCTCCAGCTTTAGGCCCGTCCGCTTGCCGAAATCTTAAGATATCTGCGCTTGCTGCGGCGGAGTTGGCGTGTTCAGGCGATCGCTCCGGATGGCGCTAGTGGTCCGATTCCAACATTCGCATCCCTTCTCAGCGGTCACTTTTGCGAATGTTGGAATCAAAGGACCACTAGCAAATATAAGTTTCTAGTGGAGTTTTGGATTTTACATTCGCTTGACGAACTCGCGGCTAGGTGGATTGCGAATGTAAAATCCGCTCCGCTAGCACCGCGCGGCCGCGCATCAGGCCCGTGTAGAACAAGGCGCCTAACGCCGCACCGATCAACCAGCCCCAGTCGCCGACGTTGGTGATCACGCCGTAGGCCCCTGCGAGCGATAGTCCGATCGAGACCGCAGCCGAGCCTGCGAGCGCCAGCAGCGCCCTTGTGTTCCAGCCATTCTCGAAATGCAGCGAGCCGTTCGGTGACATCGTGTAGAGATCGTTGAGGATCACCTGCTGGCGCTTCACCAGATAGTAGTCGGCGACCATGATGCCGAACATCGGACCGAGCGCGGCGCCGAAGATGCTGACGAAGATCGTGATCGCCTGCGGGCTCGAGACGAAGATCCATGGGCAGACGATCACCGACAGGATCGACGTGATGAGACCGCCGAGCCGGAAGTCGATCTTCTCCGGATAAAGATTGGAGATGTCGTAAGCCGGCGAGACGAAGTTGGCGACGATGTTGATGCCCATGGTCGCCACGATGAAGGTGATGGAGCCGAGCGCCACCACGATCGGGTTGCCGATGCGCTCGACGATGCCGACGGGATCCATGATCGCTTCGCCGAACACCTTCACGGTGCCTGCCGTGACGATCACGGTGACGATGGCAAAGACGATGAAATTGACGGGAAGGCCGAGGAAGTTGCCGACCTTCATGGCGCTCTCATCTTTGGCGAAACGGGAGAAGTCGCCGAAGTTGAGAAGCAGCGCGGCGAAATAGGCAACGATCAGCATCGCCGCATTCGCGATGTGAGCCAGAGCCGAGCCTTCGGCGGGCGGCGCAAGCTGCAACGACAGGCTCGACACGCCGGTCTGCGCCACGATCCAGATCGCCAGCGCAAACATCACGACGTAGACAACGGGTCCGCAGAAATCGATGAATTTGCGGATCGTCTCCATGCCGTTGAGAAAGATCAGAAGCTGAAACAGCCACATGAACAGGAAAGAGGCCCAGCCCAGCGCCGACAGCCCGGCGAAGGAAGAATGCGTCAACGCTTCGGCGCCCGGATAGAACGTCAGCACCAGCACCTGGACGGCCTTGGAGGCGAAGTAGGTCTGCACGCCGTACCAGACGATGCCGACGATGCCGCGGATGCCCGCGGCGAGATTGGCGCCCATCACGCCGAACGCCATCCGCGCCACCACCGGAAACGGCGTGCCGTATTTCAGCGACGGCCGCCCGATCAGATTCATCAGGAAGTAGACGGCGACGATGCCGATCGCCATCGCCAGCAGCACCTCCCACCCCGTCAGCCCAAGGAAGAACAGGCTCGCTGCGAACGTGTAGCCGCCGACCGAATGCACATCCGACATCCACATCGCAAAAATGCTGAAGATGCCCCAACTGCGCCCGTGAGGCGCGACAGGCGCGAGATCGTGATTGTAAAGCCGGGGATCGGCGTCCGGCACGACAACGACGGGCGTGGCGTTCGAATGGCCTGACATCAGGAGCTCCCGAACTCGGCAATGAGGACTGCTACAGCTTATTTCAAGCAAGTCCTGCGCCAAGGGGGATTGCCTGCGTCATCCCGCCTTTTTCGGGAGCCGACCAGCCTACCGCTGGTCCTTCGGAATGACGAATTTCAGTCCGGACCAGACGTCGTCGATCGCACACACCTTGGTATCGACGAGGCCGAGCGGAAGCGCGGTCTGCCGTACCACGATGTCGCTGAGGTCGCTGGCAACGCCGGAAGATCTCTTGGGCCACGACACCCAGATCATTCCGTCGGGTGCAATCGCCTTGCGATAGCCACGTAGCTTTGCGGCAAGGCCCGCCGCGTGCGTGGCGAACAGGTGCACCACGTCCAGCGGAGGCTTCGCTTTGGCCTGCACCGACGCCCCTGGCGGCAACGATCCCACGAGCTTGACGTAGGCGATTGGCGCGCCATCGGCAAAAATACAAAAGCCCGGCTTGATGCCGAGCTTCTGCACCAGTGTCCTGGTTCTGACATTCGTATGGTCTTGCGGCGGGCTCATTTGCGAATGTCAGAACCAGAAGGGACACTGGCGAATATGAAATTCTAGCGTGGTTTTGGATTTGACTTCGCTTGAACAACTCGCGGCGCTACCGAAGCGAATGTCAAATCCACCACACTAGCGATTTGCCGGAATAACCCGCCGTAGGCGCCTTTACGCCTGCGGCTGCGGCTCCAGTCCTGGATCCGGATCGGGACGCGGGCGCGGCTTGCCGGCCGGCGGTACCGCCGAAGCACGGGGCGTCGTCGGCTCCAGCACCGACTCGCGGTTTGGCTTCTTGCCCTTCAGAAGATCCTGAATCTCGTCGCCGGTCAGCGTTTCGTATTCCAGGAGACCCTTGGCGAGCGCTTCAAGATCGGCGCGCTTCTCGGTCAGGATCTTGGTCGCCTGCTGATAGCCTTCCTCGACCAGGCGTCTGATCTCGCTGTCGATCTTCTGCACCGTCGCCTCAGAGGCGTTCTGCGTGCGCGACACCGACATCCCTAAGAACACCTCGTCCTGGTTCTCGCCATAGGATACGGTCCCCAGTTCTTCCGAGAGGCCCCAGCGGGTCACCATCATCCGTGCAAGCCGCGTGGCCTGTTCGATGTCCGAAGCCGCGCCTGATGTCACCTTCTCGCGCCCGAACACCAGTTCTTCGGCGACCCGGCCGCCCATCATGATGGCAAGACGCGACGTCATCTGCTCGAGCGACATCGACAGCTTGTCGCGTTCCGGCAGCTGCATCACCATGCCGAGCGCGCGGCCGCGCGGAATGATGGTCGCCTTGTGGATCGGATCTGTGGCGATGACGTTGAGGCCGACGATCGCGTGGCCGCCCTCATGATAGGCGGTCAGCATTTTCTCTTCCTCGGTCATGACCAGCGACTTGCGCTCGGCGCCCATCATGACCTTGTCCTTGGCCTCTTCGAACTCGGCCTGCGTCACCATGCGCTTGTTGCGCCGTGCAGCGGTCAGCGCCGCCTCGTTGACGAGGTTCATCAGGTCGGCGCCGGAGAAGCCGGGCGTGCCGCGCGCGATGGTCTTGAGGTTGATATCGGGCGCGAGCGGCACCTTGCGGACGTGAACCTTGAGAATCTGCTCGCGTCCGACGACGTCCGGATTGGGCACCACGACCTGGCGGTCGAAACGGCCGGGCCGCAACAGCGCTGGGTCGAGCACGTCTGGCCGGTTCGTCGCAGCGATGAGGATGACACCCTCATTGGCCTCAAAACCGTCCATCTCGACCAGCAGCTGGTTCAACGTCTGCTCGCGCTCGTCATTGCCGCCGCCAAGGCCGGCGCCGCGATGGCGGCCGACCGCGTCGATTTCGTCGATGAAGATGATGCAGGGCGCGTTCTTCTTGGCCTGCTCGAACATGTCGCGGACGCGGCTTGCGCCGACGCCGACGAACATCTCGACGAAATCCGAACCGGAAATGGTGAAGAAGGGCACATTGGCTTCGCCAGCGACCGCGCGCGCGATCAGCGTTTTGCCGGTGCCGGGAGGACCGACCAGCAGCACGCCGCGCGGAATCCGTCCGCCGAGGCGCTGGTACTTGCCGGGATCGCGCAGAAATTCGACGATCTCCTGCAAATCCTGCTTGGCTTCATCGACGCCGGCGACGTCCTCGAAGGTAACGCGGCCATGCGCTTCGGTCAGCATCTTGGCGCGCGATTTGCCAAAGCCCATCGCCTTGCCGGCGCCACCCTGCATCTGCCGCGACAGGAAGATCCAGACGCCGATCAGCGCGATGAAAGGCAGCCACGAGACGAGCAGCGAGACGAACCACGGCACGTTGTCGCCCGGCGGCTTCGCGGTGATCGAGACCTTGCCGTTATAGAGCCGCGTCACCAAAGACGGATCGTTCGGCGCATAGGTCTGGAAGCTCGAGCCGTTGGTGAAGGTGCCGTGAATCTCCGGCCCCTGGATCACGACGTCGCGGACGTGGCCCTGATCGACCTCGGTCAAGAGTTGCGAGAAGGAGATATCCTGCGAGGCGGCGCGCTGACCAGGATTCTGGAAGAGCGTGAACAAAGCCAATAACAGCAGAACAATAATGACCCAGAGGGCGAAATTGCGCAGATTGGCGTTCATTGACTTTCCTTCGTGGTCGCGCGGATCGCGGCCTTATACCCCTTGGGTCGGCGCTAAGAGATTCCCCTTCAAGCGCCTGCGTTAATCTAGGTGCCAAGGCGGTTGCTGCCAAGGGAACCGCATAGGACTATTTAGCCTATTCCGGGACTCTTACGGTTCAAATCATGCCCTGGAAATACGGTGATTTCCGGGGTGGTTAAGGCCAGCAAAGGCAAGGCTTTGCAGCCACTCCCTTTTCAATTGCGCCGATGGCGGCGTGGCGGGGCGGCCGTGACGACGATTCGTCCGCCGGAGAGGCTGATAATGGCTCCAGCAAGCGTCTGTTTCAGCCGCGGTTGCCGCTTTTTCGCGGCCGTCCGCAAGGTGCTATCCAGGCCGGCGAGCAGGGCCTCCGTCTTGCCAAGTTCCGCAGGGCCCTCGTGACCGACCCGATCGATCGCGCGCAGCAATAGCCGCAACCTGATCTCCTCGGGCAGGCGTGCAAAAGCCTCAGCCTCAAAGCTTGTGCTTGCCGTGGCGCCTGGCAATCCAACCGCCTGATCCCTGAGCGCGAGGTAACGCGCGGCGCCATCGGCGAGGATTTCGATCGCCGCATTGGCGCGCGCCAGCCGCGACGCCAGCCTCGCCAGATTGCGTGGATTGCCGCCTTCGGCGCTCAAACCTTCGATCAGGCTGCGGATGCGCGGCCGGGTAAACCGCGTATCGCGGTTGGTGGGATCGTCGGCATAGCCGATTTTGGCTCTTGCAAGCGTTGCGATCAGTTGCGATTTCGAAACGTTCAGAAACGGGCGGGCGATCAGCACGCCCTCGCGCTCGCTCTCGCGCACCATGGCCGCCAGGCCACCGATGCCGCTGCCGCGCAACAGCCGCATCAACAACGTTTCGGCCTGATCGTCGCGGGTATGCGCGGTGAGGATATGGCTGGCGCCGCTCTGGCGCGCGGCGGCCGCGAGCAAACGATAACGCGCCGCCCTCGCCGCGGCCGGCAGCCCCGATCCGGGCTTTTCACCGCTCCATCGCACGGTGCGATGGGGCACGCCGAGGTGACGTGCCAGGCGCTTGACCTCGCGCGCCTCGCGCGCGGCCTCTGGCCGCAGGCCATGGTCGACCGTCACCGCTAGAAGATCCGGGCCGTGCGCAAGCGCCTTGCGCCAGCGCGCCGCGAGCCACATCAGGGCAATGGAATCCGGGCCGCCTGACACCGCGAGCAGGATTGCCGGCGCATGCCTCCAGTCCGCAAACAGCGCCCTGGCCTGCTGCGCCGAGATCGGAGCGTCGTCATCCTCGGACATGTCGCCACCGGCTGATCGGGAGGGCCCCCAAGGCCCCCGCATGGCGCAAGCTAGCACTTCGAGCGCTTCTGCTCACGCTCGACAGCCTGCTTGATGTTGCCGGCCGCGCGTGGATATTTCCGCTTCACTTCGCCGAAAGCGGCACACGCCGCTTCCTTCTCCTTGAGCGCGGCAAGCGACTGACCGAGCCGCAGCAAGGCGTCTGGAGCTTTCGGCGAGCGGTCGAATTTGGTCGTCACGGCCAGAAAGGCTTCGGCGGCCTCGCGATAGCTCTGGCGCTGGAAGAAACTCTCGCCGAGCCAGAACTGCGCATCGGCAACCAGGGGATCGCCCGGGTATTTCCTCGTGAAATTGCGCATCGTCTCTTCGGCTAGCGCATAGTCCTTGCGCTCGATATAGCCGACGCCGAGATCGAACTCATCCCGTGGCGTCGCCGAGGGCGGCAGAGTGGTGAGCGCGCCGGTCGAGTTGAGGTTGCGCGGGGGCGACGGCAGCGCCGCTGCCGGAGCCCCGCCGGTATTGGCGAGGTCGAGCGGCTCGCCCGCCCCTCGCCCGCCCGGTGCACCGATCGGCGCGCCGGCCTGGATCGGCAACTGACCACCGCCGAGCGCGCGCGGCGCGCCGGGCGCGTTCGGATTCTGGCTTGGATCGAAGGCATCGCCGCGCCCGCCACCCTGGGGAGCGCCTGCGGGCTCCTGAAGGATGGGAGCAGGCGCGGCAACCTGCGGCTGATACCCGCCGGGCGGCGGCTGATACCCTCCAGGCGGCTGTTGATAGCCCGCCGGCGGAGGCAACGGGACCGCATTGGCCACAGGCGCTCCGCCCAGCTGCCCGGGCATACCGGGCTGGGCGCCGCCCTGAAGCGCTCGGAGGCGCTCTTCAAGCTGAAGGTTGCGATGTTGCAGTTCCTCGTTCTGCCCGGTGAGCTGTCGCAACTGGTTTTCCAGCTGCTGAATCCGGACCTCCGGATCGACGTCGTCGGATTGCGCCAGCGCAGGCGCGATCCAGGCTGGCGAGCCCAGCGCAAGCAGCGCTGCCAACGTGGCAGCGCGGGTGGTTCTATGAATCCTGAATGACATTTGGTCGTGACAAGCCAGTGAGCGCGACGGTGATCAGCTTGAGAGAGGGAGTACGCCAAAAATGTGACTGAAACAAATCGCCCGGGCTACGCCCAAAGCAGTACCGGCGCCGCTCAACGAAGGAGGGCGCCGGCACAACAACTCATCCAGTCAGCGGCCTTTTACGAGCTCGCGTTCAGCACCGTGACCGCACGGCGGTTCTGCGACCAGCAGGAGATGTCGTTGCAAACCGCAACGGGGCGTTCCTTGCCGTAGGAGATGGTGCGCATCCGTGACTGATCGATGCCGCGCGAGGCGAGGAAGGTTCGCACCGCCTGGGCGCGCCGGGCGCCGAGTGCGATATTGTATTCACGGGTGCCGCGTTCGTCGGCATGGCCTTCAATGGTGAACGTGTAACGAGGATAGCTTTGCAGCCACTGCGCCTGCTTCTCAAGCGTGGCAATCGCTTGCGGCGACAGATCGGTCTGGTCGCTGTCAAAGAAGACGCGGTCGCCGACGTTGACGACGAAGTCCTGCTGGCTGCCCGGCGTTGCCGCGCTCGCCATCGCGCCGTCCGTCAGCGAATTCTTTGCGCAGGCGCCCATCGACAGCGCGACCGCAAGTGCTGCGGCCAGCTTCAAGCCCTGGAGGATACGCATAGGGTGTTTCATTCGGGAGCCTCCACGCTCACGTTTTCGACTTCTATCCGGTCTACAGGGCGATGGTTAAACGAACGTTCCGTCAACCTTGATGGGATGTTGCCGGACCCCCTCAAATGCCCCCGATCGGCGAAAAGCGGCCGCCATGGTTAATGGGTTGTAAATGTGGCATGAGGGTGAAGCAAGTCCGTTTGGGAAATTTTCCCGCCTTTTCAAGGTCATGAGCTGTGATTTGGGCCGATCTGCGGCCACAGGTCGGGCGCGATGGGCACGGCCCAGCCGGGGCGATTCGCAGTCCCGACAGCCAGTTGAAGCGGAATTGCCGCGGCGGCCGATCGCCTCAGGGCGTCGGCGAGATCGAGGCCTGCACGAACGGGAACTCAGGCAGGTCGATGACCGGCGGCTCGGCGCCACGACGATCAAACAGCATCTGCCGCTCCAGAGCCGTCGAGCGCATCATCGGAAAGCGTTCGAATATTCTGTCCCGAACGGCGCGATAATCGGCGGCCATCAAGCACAGCGGCTTGGTCAGGGTTGGATAGGGTCGCGGCTCGCACAGCACTTCTTGCAGAAATAGCCGGCGATAGAATGCCCGGTGTTCGGCGCGTACGGTTGCCGTTCCGATATCCGCGTTGAAATGACCGCAAGCGAGATAGCCGAGCCGAACGGTGAGATAAGGCAGCTCCGGATATTCCGTCCTGCTCCGGGGGTCGGCGACGAAGCGATTGGGGTCGACGATGACCTTTCCCTTGGCGAGTTCTGGTTCAAGCAGATCGCGAAAGGCATCGACAGCCGGGGTTTGATCGTTGTCAGGCGTTGCGACGCTCACGCGAAGGGAGCTTCTCAACTCACCGTCGAGGTAGACGCCGAAAAGCCAGGAGTTCGGCAGGCCGTCAAAGCGATCCGTCAAGCGCTGGTCGGCCCGCGGCTCGATCGCTCCCTCATGCAGATACGCCCTGTACCTTAAGTGGTATATCGCTTCTTTTTCAACTTCCGTGACTGCCAACCGGTAGTCTACTTGATCAAGAAGGTCGATTTTACGCGCGAGGGAGCCGTTCTCTGTTTCTTGCACCAAACTCAAACCACCCCTCCTCGCAGCGACCACCTCGCCACTTACAACCGAAGGTTAATGGTTTCTTACCGCAAGTGCAAACCGATCGACCGAAAAGGGTTAACCGCTGACCCCGCAGGAAGTTTGCCGGCGACCGGAATAAATCGGAGCGGGAGAGAAATCCTGGCGCGCGAAGGCAGCGGTCAGGCGATCGATCTGGAAGGCAGGATTTCGTCGGCGGGCCGGCGGCCATGAGAGGCGTTCAGCAACTGCAGAATCCGCGGCCCCGGGACCGGCCGGCTGAAGAGATAGCCCTGGGCTTCGCTGACCGTGCCATCGGCATTGACGAGTTCAAGCTGCTCGTTGGTCTCGATGCCTTCAACAACGACCAGCATGCCGAGGTCTGCGCTCAGGCGCGCCACGCCGCGCAACAGCCGCAGCGGACGATCGTTGTCGATCCCTTCCAGGAACGAACGATCGATCTTCACCTTTTGCAGCGGGAAATTGTGCAGGTAGCTGAGGCTCGAATATCCGGTGCCGAAATCGTCCAGTGAGATACGCACGCCAAGTTCGCGCAATTGCGCGAGCACTTCGCGGGTGGCCTGCGTGTTGCGCAAGAGAGACGATTCCGTGATTTCGACCTCGAGCCGATGCGCCGGCAATCCCGAAACATCGAGCGCATAGCGAACCTCGCTCATCAGATCCCGCTGATGAAACTGCTGCGGCGAGAAATTGACCGCGACGCTGACCGCCTCCGGCCATTTCATGCACTCAACGCACGCCTTGCGCAAAATCCAGCGCCCGAGGTCGACAATCATGCCCATGTCTTCGGCGACCGGAATGATCTCCGCGGGCGAAACCACGCCGCGGAGCGGGTGATTCCAGCGCAGCAGCGCCTCGCAGGTCGATATCCTGCCGCTCTGAAGATTGACGAGCGGCTGATAGAACAGCTCGAACTCCTCGTTCGCGATCGCCCGGCGCAGGTCCAGTTCGAGAATTCGGCGCGCCTCGACGATGTGGGCCATCTCGTCACGGAAGAAGCAGAACGTGCCGCGGCCGTCCGCCTTGGCGCGATAGAGTGCCATATCGGCGTTCTTCAGCAGCGTGTCGGCGCTGGCGCCCGGCGTCATCGCAATCCCGATGCTGGCGCCGATCTCGACCAGGTGATTGTCGATCTTGTACCGTTCGCTCAGGTGATCGACGACGCGGCGTGCCAGCGCCGCCGCCTCGTCAGGCGACTTGATATTCTGCTGGAACACAACGAATTCGTCGCCGCCGAAGCGGGCCACGAAATCCTCAGGCCGCAACATCGCGCGCAGCCGATCGGCCACCGCACACAACAGCTGGTCACCGCAGGGATGGCCCAGCGTGTCGTTGACCTGCTTGAACTGGTCGAGGTCGATGAACAACAGCGCCGACATCTGATTGGCGTCGCGCGGGGCGGCAAGAAGATGCTCGATCTCGTCGCGGAAGTTGACGCGATTTGGCAATCCCGTGAGTTCGTCATAACGCGCCAGATGCGTAATCCTGGCTTCGGCATTGCGCCGCTCTGTGACATCCTCAAGCAGCACGACGGCCCCGCCATCGGCCATCGGCTGGAATGCCCAGGACAGCGAGCGGCCCCGCGCCACGTCGGGATCACTCGTGATGATGCCCTTGGCCTGCGGGTTCTCGATTTCGGCGAGGATCATCCTGGCGCTCGCGTCCGAGATCGATCCAGCATCGACGCAAGCCGACATGATGTCGGAGGCACTGGGACGCAAATGGGCGAAATCGGCCGGCAGTTTCATCATCTCGCTGAAGCGGTGATTCATCACCGCCAGGCACGCGTCGCTCGTGAACATGCACAGGCCGTGCGGCATGTTGTTGAGTGCCGTGTCGAACTGGTTGGCGATCGAGACCACCCGCTCGTTGGCGACGAGTGCGTTGACAAAGACCTGATGGAGGCTGAGCGAAATCCGCCGCAGGCCGATAAAAAAGAGCCCGTTCAGCAGGGCAAAGCCGAAGTAGTAGGGGTCGCCATGCAACACCAGACCCAACGACATCGGTCCGCACGCCAAGAGGACCTGTAACTGGGCGATCCATGGCCGGCCGTAGGTTCGACCGGCACCCGCGGCGGTGTAAGCGACGGTCACCGACGTGCAGAGCATGTCGGCGACGGGGTCATCGGCGCCGACAAGCACGACAAGACACCAAAGGCCGAGCGAGCCCGCATACAGCGACCCGCCCAGCATGTAACGCCACTCCCACCAGACGATCTGTGCCGGCGTTAGTGCGGTCTTGGCGTTTCTATATCTGCCGATGTCGAAGGCGCGCCACAGCCCGACCGCGACTATCAAAAATGCAACCGGCCATAGCAATTGATTGCCGGTCTTGATGGCCGTCATCAGTCCGGCAGCGCCCGCGCAAGCAGCGCCCGCCAGCAAAGGAATGGGATTTTCAAACAGCGAAACGACCAGCGCCGCATAGATTGCGGGCGTCAGCTCTTCGGCGTCGCTCTGCTTTTTCTGATCGACCAATTGCATGCTGGGCACGGACTTCCGTTGGCGCGGTGAACTATTACCCGCCGCCGGTGAAGTCTTTCTGAGGGAACATCGTTACCGAGACGTTTTCCTTTGTCCCGGCCGCGAAGAATCCGCCTACGGAATCAGCAGGCTAGGCAAGGTTTGCCGACCATCGTACCGGAGGGTTGCGCGAGCTCAGGACAGCAGCGGCGACCAAGCCGGATCGGAGGCGAATCCGGGCGTCGGAACGCGCTGTTCGAAACGGCCGGAAATATCGACGGTGAACAAGTTCGGACCCGGACCGAGATCGCGGAAGAACATCACCACGCGCCCGTTCGGTGCGAAAGTCGGCCCCTCATTGTGGAAACCGGAGGTGAGAATGCGCTCGCCCGATCCATCAGGTTTGATGATGCCGATCGAGAACTGTCCGCCGCCCTGCTTGGTGAACGCAATGTAGTCGCCGCGCGGCGACCATACCGGCGTCGAGTAGCTGCCGTCGCCGAAAGAGATGCGCTGGGCCTGGCCGCCCGCCGCCGACATCACATAGATCTGTGGCTTTCCGCCGCGATCGGATTCGAAGCTGATATGCGAGCCATCCGGCGAATATGACGGCGAGGTGTCGATTGCCGGCGTGTCGGTCAGGCGCGTGGTCGATTTCGACCGCAGGTCCATCACGAACAGGTTCGAATTGGCGCCCTGCTGCAAGCTCATGATCACCCGCTGGCCATCCGGCGAGAAGCGCGGCGAGAAGGTCATGCCCGGGAAATTACCGACGATCTCGCGCTGCCCGGTTTCGATGTTGAGCAGATAGACGCGCGGATCGCCCTGACCGAACTCCATGTAGGTGATTTCCTGGGTCGAGGGCGAAAAACGCGGCGTCAGCACGAGGTCGCTGCCGCGGGTCAGGTAACGCACATTGGCGCCGTCCTGGTCCATCAGCGCCAGCCGCTTGACGCGCCTCTCCTTGGAGCCCGTCTCGTCGACAAACACCACACGGCTGTCGAAATAGCCCTTCTCGCCAGTCATGCGCTCGTAGATCTGGTCGGAGATGATGTGGGCGATCCGCCGCCAGTTTTCCGGCTGGGTGAAATATTGCTTGCCGTCGAGTGTCCCGGCGGTCGCGACATCCCAGAGGCGGAATTCGGCCTTCAGCCGCCCGTCGCCCTGCCGGGTCATGCGGCCGGTTACCAAGGCCTGCGCGTTGATGGACTTCCAGTTGTTGAATGTCGGCACCACGTCGAAATTGACGACCTTGTCGATGTAGGCCGCCTGATCGATCGGCGCGAACAGCCCGCTGCGCTTGAGGTTATTGGTGATCACCTGGGTCACTCCGACGGCAACGTCGCCATCGGCCGGCGAGCCACCGGTGAAGTTCGGAATCGCGATCGGCAGCGGGACGAATTCGCCCTCGGGGATAATGATCTTCTTTTGCGCGCTGGCCGGACGAACCGAAACGCCGGCGAGCACGGCGAGCGAAGCCATGCCGGACACGAGCTGCCGGCGGCTCGGACGAAACGGCATTTGGCGCGAGAGGTCTTTGTCGGTCATTTGCTGGACTTCATTGATATACGCGGATCATAACATCTGCGTTTCAGCTCTTTCGTTCGGTGAACACCGGCGCGAAGTACTTCCACTCGTCGAAATAAGCGGCAGGCAGATGATAGGGCTGGCATTCGATGATCGCGCGCAAGGCGCTCTCCTGATAGACGCGCAAGTAAGGCGTCGCCGGTGTGCCTTCCGGAATCGGCGCCGCTTCCAGCGTGCCGTCCCGTTTCAACCGGATCGAGAATGCGGCTTCCGGATTCTGGCTTTCGATTCCCCCAAACGGTTTCTTCCAGCAACGCTCGACCTGTTGCTGGAACATTGCGCCCCATGTCGCGGAATTGTCCGCTGCGGTGCCTTTGGTCGTGCCCAACGCGGCATTGGAATTGAGCGTCTCGCCGGTCGCGGCCTGATGCGACGGCTCGCGCTTGTCGAGGAGAGCGGCGATCTTCGTCGAATCGAAGGTGCGCTCCTTGGGCTTTTCCGGTTTTGGCGGCGGCGTTGCGGCCTGCTTTGGCGGCGGCTTCTTCTCTTCCTTCTTCAAGGCTTCCGCAATCGGGTCGGTCGTCTCCGGCTTCTTCTCGACCGGCTTCGGCTCTTCCTTCGGTTTGGCCTCGGCGACGGGCTTCGGCGGATCGGGCTTTTTCTCAACCGGCTTTTCGACCGGCTTCGGTTGCGGTGGCGGCGCGGTGTCGGTGACGACAGGCGCCTTCTCGGTCACTTTGCCGACGACGTCTTCGACCGGCTTTGCCACGTCGGCTTTTTTCTCGACCAGCGGCTTCGGATTTTCCTTCTTGCCCGACTTCATGCCGGCGGTGACATGCGAGAGGTTGTCTTCGGAGACCACGTCGACGGCGACGACGTCTTCTTCCGGCATCACGAAAGCCTTGGTCGAAAACGAAAACATCATCCACCCGATCACGAGAACGTGCAGGATAATCGATGCCGCCACTGTCTTGTCGACGTTGACCTTCAAAGTCAGGCCTTCCGTTTCAATCCCGAAGCCGTTTCGCACGCGATCGTCATCGTCAGGAACCCTGCTCGGGGATAATGACAATATTGGCCTTGTATCCGGCGGTTCGAATCTGCCCGAGCAGTTTCATCATATCCGTGTAACAGACATCCTTGTCGCCGCGCAGGTAAACCACGCTTTCGGCCTCCGACCGCGTCTCGCGGATCGCCTTGATCTTAGGCAGGAGATCGGCTGGGGCAATCTGCGAATCGCCTAGATAAAGCTCGACATTCGAGTTGCAGCCGCCGCTCGTGCGTTTGACCGATAGCGTCAGGGGGGGCGTATTCGAAGACGCCGATCTGCCGCCGCCGGCGATCGGCAGGTCGATGTCGATGTTCGAGGTCATCAGCGGTGCCGCCACCATGAAGATGATCAACAGCACCAGCATCACGTCCACCATCGGCGTGACGTTGATCTCCGCCATCACGGCGCCGCGCCGGCCGCGACGCCGGCCGCCGCCGGACGAGCTTGCCATGTTCATCGCCATGTTTCGGTGCTCACAGTAGCTTCATTCTGTTGCGGTACCAGCCCTTCACGCACGCTCGTCGATCTGACGCGACAGGATGGCGGAGAACTCGTCCGCAAACCCCTCCAGCCGCTGGGCCTGGCGGTTCACTTCGGAAGTGAACTTGTTATAGAAAATGGTCGCCGGGATGGCGGCGATAAGGCCGATCGCGGTGGCAAAAAGCGCTTCCGCAATGCCCGGCGCAACGACCGCCAGCGAGGTATTTTTCGAGGCAGCGATCGACTGGAAGCTCGACATGATGCCCCAGACCGTGCCGAACAGGCCGACGAACGGTCCGGCGGAGCCGACGGTGGCCAGCACCAGCAGCCGTCTCTCCAAACGCTCGATCTCACGGGCGATCGAAACATTCATCACCTTTTCGATCCGCATCTGAAGCCCGGCAAAGGACCGCGCATGGCTTTCAAAGGAGCGCTTCCATTCGCGCATCGCCGCCACGAAGCAGGCCGCCATCGACTGCGTCGGCTTGGCCGCGAGCGTGCGATAAAGCTCCTCGATCGATTGGCCGGACCAGAAGGCCTGCTCGAAGCGATCCATCGCGCGGCGGGTGCGCGAGTAAAGAATGAGCTTGTCGATGGCAATCGCCCAAACCCAGACCGAGCAGGACAACAGTCCGAGCATCACGCATTTCACGATCCAGTGAGCCTGCCAAAACAGGGTGATCAGCGAGACGTCAGCGGATGGCAGCGCCAAGGCGGACTGCGCCACGTCAGCCGGATTCATAAGCGATGTCCTCTCAACGCAAGTTTCCCAATTTTCCGGTTGCCATTCACTCGTGAATGCAATGACTTCCGATCCTGCGGCCGCGTGATGAAGCGCGGGCTGTCAACGCCGGCGCGAAAAGCCGTGATCTGTCACATGGGAGGCCCGTCCAAAGCCGAGGCTGGCTTCCCCTGCCAACATGTCAAAACAAGGGCTTTCCGCGCGTCTTTTCGCCTCTCACCAGACGCCAGTCGTGGTTAACACCCGGTTACCAAAGGGAATTTCGGCCAAGGCAAATGCTGGCCAACCAAAGGCTTAAAGCCGCCCGCAAGCGGCTGTTTTAACGGCAGAAATGCAAAACGCCCGTCAGCTCTCGCAAACGGGCGGCTCAGTCGCCAAAAGGTCGCAAGGGGCGTTACGCCTTCAGGCTAGAGCTCCGATTCCGAAGTTCGCAAGCTATTGAGGCAGCCTCCGATGCGAACTTCGGAATCAACGGAGTTCTAGCAATTATTGGCTTCCAGTGCGGCTTTGAATTTGAAGTTTCTGTAACGAACTCGCGGCGGAACTGACCGGAACTTCAAATTGCCGCACTGGTTCCAATCTCAGTTCTGAGGATGGTCGTCGGAAGGCGGGGCCGGACGGGTGCGGTGCTGCTGCATGAACAGGTCGAACTCCTCCTTGTCCTTGGCGTGACGCAGACGGTCGAGGAATTCGCGAAACTCCTTCTGCTCATCCTCAAGGCGCCGCAGCGTCTCCATGCGGTATTCGTCGAAGGCGCGGTTGCCGCTCGAAGGCGAGCCGAACGGGAAGCCGTGCCGCTCCATCCGATTGCGCATCCGCTCCATCTTGTACTGCATCCGCTCGAGCTTGCTGCCCCAGCGGTCGTGACGGTCATGATGACTCCAGCAACTCATTCTTCTGCTCCCGAGTGTGAAAAAGAGAAGGGCAAGACCGATCGGCCACCAGATCAGGAAGCCGAGGATCGTCACGGCAATCCAGCCGGGATGCCAGGGCGTCTCGAGCATGCGTGGGCGATAGTACTCTTCGGCGGGGCCGCGCCATCGATTGACATCTGCGGTGTAGGCCATTTCCGTCTCCATCGGCATGTGCCGTTGTGAATGTAAATAACATTTACATAGGTAGACCTTTCCAGATTTTTGTCAAGCTGGGCTCCCGGCAGCCCGAGCAAATTATTTTGGGCGGCCCCAGGGTCCGCCAGGCGGCGGACCGGGCTGATTTTTCCCCGCCGGTTCCTGAGCTTGCGGCCTGCGTTCCGTCGAAAAGCCCAAGCCGCGCAGATAGATCAGCACTTCGGCTTCCAGAAGTTCCTCCGCCGACATCGGCAGTTTGCGCCGCGCCCCGTCGCCGCGCGCAAACAAGGAGGCGACGCCGTGCGACATCGACCAGATGTGCAGCGCCATCATCAGCGCCGGCGGCCGCGGCGTGCCTTGCGGCGCGAGCGCGGCAAGCCGCTCGGCTGCTGCGCGGATGACGGCAAAGGCGCGCTCGGCTGCTGCGTGCAGGCCCGCGTTGGCATCGGTCGCAAGACCGGATTCGAACATCGCGGAATAGAACGACGGCTGCTCGCGCGCGAAGGCGAGATAGGCCTTGCCGACGCGCTCGAACGCGGTGACGGTGTCGGGGCGGCCATCGTCCCACGCCTGCGACAGCACGGATTCAAATTGTTCGAAGCCGCGTTGCGCGATGCTCGACAACAGCTCGTCACGGTCGCGAAAATGCCGGTACGGCGCCGCCGGACTGACGCCCGCCATGCGCGCCGCGTCGGCAAAGGTGAAGCCGGCCGCGCCCTTTTTCGCAATCAGGTCGAGCGCCGCCTGCAGCAGCGCCTCCTTGAGATTGCCGTGGTGATAGCCGCGCTCGCTGCGGTCCCGATCCTTCCAGCTCATGTAAAAGGTCTTTACATGAAGCCGGTGGTGATTTGAAGTCCGCACGAGCGCCGTGCGGACCCCAAACCAAAAATGCGGTTAGCGGATTTGGCCGCCCGGCTACTAAGCTAACCAGCCGGAATCGGCAGCACCGGCATGACCTCCACGGACTCGCCGGGGAAGATCGCGAAGTGCGGATGGTCCTCGAATAGTTTCGCGGCCGCCTCATGCGAGGCTGCGCGAACCACGGTGAAGGCGCCCATCGCATTGGTGACATCCGCGATCCCCTGGGAATCGATCTTCTTGGTCTTGCCGAGTGGACCGCCCATGGCAACGATGGCGCCCTGGTGCTTCTCCACCCAGGCCTTCCACGCCGCGATCCCCCGTACCTCTCTCGCCTTGCGTTCGGTCTCCGACAGGGCGTTCCACGCCGCCCACTTCGCGCTGGTTTTGCCGCCTAGGAAGACCGCGAGATAAGTGTCATTGGTGCTCATCTGATTTCTCCTGGTTTGCAGTTGGCTGATAGAGGGATTCAGGTTAGCGCTTGGCCTGGCCGCGTTGCTGCATTTCGGTGAAGCCGGCTGCTGCCTCCTGAACGTCGGCTGGAAAGTCCGCCATTTCGAAGACCTGACGGATCTCGATCGTTTCGTTGTTCGAAGCCGGACAACGTTTGGCCCAGGCAATCGCCTCTTCGCGCGACTTCACGTCGATCATCCAGTAGCCGCCAATCACTTCCTTGGACTCGGTGAACGGGCCATCGGTGACGATCGGCTTGCCGCTCTCGAACGAAACCCGCACCCCCGACGACGGCGGATGCAGGCCATCCAGCGTGATCAGGACGCCCGCTTCCTTGAGCGCCTCATTGTATTTCATCATTGCGGCAACCGCTTCCTTGGACGGCGTGGTGCCGGGCGCTGCTTCGCAATACCCTCGCGGGATCATCAGCATCATAAACCGCATTCCAGTCTCCGTTTCCATTTCAGCTTCGACAGACGCCGGACAGACCGGCGCTCTCGTGAAGAAGACGATCGGCGCGTTGTCATCCCGACAGGGCCCGGGAAAATTATTTGCAATTATTTTGAGGGCCCGGTCCTCAACCGGGGACGGCCTCGCCGAGCATGGTCCAGAAATCCGTGAACGCGCGCGGCGGCTCCGGCGAATCCATGACCCGCTGAGTCAACAAAATGCCGGTGACTTGCGCCCGCGGATCCGAATACCAGGACGTTCCATATCCGCCATCCCAGCCGAACCGGCCCGGCGAGGAGTCCGGATCGTCGAGCCCTGTGAAAATCGACAAGCCAAAACCCCAACCGCGGGAGCTGCCGAGAAACAACTGCGACTCGCGCTTCTCGTCCGCGGTGATGTGGTTCGTCGTCATCAGAGCCACGGACTCAGGCGACAACACCCGCGCGCTTGCGAGGCTGCCACCATTGAGCATCATCTGGGCGAAGGCATTGAAATCATCTGCCGTGGACACGAGGCCCGCCGCGCCATTTTCAAAAACCGGTGGATTTGAAAAGCGACCCGTCACCGGAGGGTCGAAGACCTTCAACTGCCTCGCCGCGTTGTCCCGCATATAGGCGGTCGCGAACCGATGCTGCTTATCCTTGGGCACATAGAACGCGGTATCCTTCATTCCGAGCGGGGCAAAGATGCGCTCGCTCAAAAATTCTCCAAGGGTCACGCCAGCGACGCGCGGGATCAGCACGCTGAGGATTTCGCTTCCGCCGTTATAGAGCCAGCTTTCGCCGGGCTGGAAAGCCATCGGCAGGCTGCCGTAACGCTTGATCAGTTCGTCGGGCGGAAAGGACGGAAACACCGGACCCGGCGCAAGGCCTGCTTCCGCATAGGCGCGCTGGATCGGAAAACGTTCCGGAAAGACCGGGATGATGCCGTAGCCGCAGCGGAAAGTCAGCAAATCGCGCAACGTGATCGCACGGCGCGCCGGCACCGTCTGATGAACCAGGGCATCCAGCCTGAGCAACACCTTGCGGTTGGCCAATTCGGGAAGCCATCGGTCGACCGGATCGTCGAGGCCAATCTTGCCATCCTCGACCAGGATCATCGCGGCCGCGGCGGTGACCGGTTTGGTCATCGAGGTGATGCGAAAAATCGAGTCCCGCGTCATCGACGAGCCTTCGAATGCCAGCCGGCCGATCGCATCGGCATGAACTTGCCCGCGATAACTCACCAGCATCACCAGGCCCGGCAAATCGCCGCGCTCGACATAACCGGCCATCACGCCATGCAGGCGATCAAGTCCCGCCATCGAGAGCCCGCCGTTATCCGTCATTTTCATCTCTTCCCTTGTCTTTGACGTCGCCTGCTTACACCGGAACCCGGCGCCGCACCATGTCGGCAGCACCTTGCGGCGGGGCTTCGAAGATCGGCGAGGCGGGCACCGCATGGAGATGCAGCGTCTCGGCGCCGGAATTGTGAAACCATGCGTCATTGATCGTCATCGTGTTTCTTCCGGTTTCTGCTCGTCTGAGACAAAGCAGAGCTCCTCCTACCATGCTAGACAACACCACTGAATCGCAGAAGGACGACGCATGACCGCCTCCCCGCAAAAAGTAGCCTTGATCACCGGCGCCGCGCGCGGCATTGGCCTTTCTGTCGCCAGGCGTTTCCTTGCCGACGGCTTTGACGTCGCGCTGCTCGATATCGATGGCGACCTTCTTGCGGAAAGCGTGTCGGCGCTCGCGAGACCTGACGTCACGCTGGCCGTGACCTGCGATGTGTCCGACCCTGACGCGGTCGCTTCGGCGGTCGCCAAGGTCGAGCGCCGCTTCGGCCGACTCGATGTGCTCGTCAACAATGCCGGCGTTGCGGTGTTCGCGCCGCTGATGGAAACGTCCGACGCCGACTGGAGCCGCGTGCTCGCCGTCAACCTGACCGGGCCGTTCCTCTGCACGAAAGCGGCCGTCCCTCTGATGCGACAGCATGGGGGCGGCGCCATCGTCAACATCACCTCGATCTCGGGCCTGCGCGCCTCGACGCTGCGCTCGGCCTACGGCAGCAGCAAAGCGGGCCTCGCGCACCTCACCAGGCAGCTTGCGGTCGAACTCGCGGAGCTCGGCATCCGCGTCAACGGCGTGGCGCCGGGACCGGTCGACACCGCGATGGCGAAAGCGGTTCACAGCCCGGAAATCCGCGCCGACTATCACGATGCGATCCCGCTCAACCGCTACGGCCTCGAGGAGGAGCTGGCCGAAGCGATCTTCTTCCTGTGCAGCGACCGGGCAAGCTACATCACCGGCCAAATTCTTGCCGTCGATGGCGGCTTCGATGCGGCCGGCATTGGATTGCCGACCCTGCGCGGCGCGAGACGGAATGGATAAGGCCGGTGTTTCCCGCGAATGGCCTTCGATATTTTTCCAAATCCTTCGCTGGCGCAGCGTGACCTTCATGGCTTAAGCGCATAGGCTCGGCCGGCGCGGCGATGGTCCGGCGCCGTTGACATCGCTGAAGCTGAACACCGGATCGGGGGAGTTTCGCGTCATGTCGGGAATGCTCATCAACCTTATCATCCAGATCATCGCCGGCGCAGTCGGAGGAAACGTAGCTGCAGGCGCCGCCAAGAACATCGATCTCGGGACGATCGGAAACACCATCGCGGGCGCAATCGGTGGCGGTGCCGGAGGTCAGCTTCTTGGGATGCTGATTCCGTTGCTTGCCAATTCTGCGTCCACCCCGGATATCGGCAGCATCATCGGCCAGGTGGCCGGCGGCGGAGTTGCAGGCGCCGTCCTCACTGCGGTCGTCGGAGCGATCAAGAACCGCACTGCATGATCGGCTGACTTAACTGGATCGTCACCAAGGAGCGCACCCCGACCGGGCGGGCGAACGATATTGCTGCGCCAGGATCAAGATTGAAGATGTGTTGACGGCCGATGGAACCTTGCCGGCAGACGTGCCATTGATATTCCTCCTGCGAACCTGTCAGAGGGCGTGGCCATGACGCAAACAAGGCTCTTCAAGGCAATCTGGCTTGCGGTGATGATTTGCGCGGTCACGGCGCCGGTGCACAGTGAGGTCCGGATCCTGCAAAGTCCCGGTGGACAGGTCGGCCCCTTTCTCGACCTGTTCGAGCGCGTACGCGACTCCGGTGAACGCGTCGTCATCGATGGCCCCTGCCTTTCCGCCTGTACGCTGGTGCTGAGCATGGTGCCAGCGAACCGCATCTGCGTGACGCGACGCGCCGTGCTTGGTTTTCATGCCGCGCGCTCGATGGACAAGCGCGGCCGGATGTACGCCGAACCGGAGGCCTCGGCGCTGGTGCTCGAGGCCTATCCGGCGGGCGTGCGCAACTGGATCATCCGACGCGGCGGGTTGACCTCGCATCTCCTGCTGTTGCGCGGCCGCGAACTGACGGCGCTCTATCCGCGGTGCCGCTGATCAATCAATTGGGCCGAGGCGTCCTACATCCCTTCAAGCGGCGAGTTGACCATCCAGGGGATGCCGAACCGATCGAAGCACATGCCAAAGCCCCTGGAGAAAAACGTCTTGCCAAAGGGCATGTTGATGCTGCCGCCCTCGGCCAGTGCATTGAATTTGCGTTCGGCTTCGGCGGGATCCTTGATCGTGATCGAGATTGAGAACCCTTGTGGCTTGTGAAAATGCTCGGGCGGCGAATCCGAGGCCATCAGGACCTGTCCGTCGATCGACATGCGGGCATGCATGATCAGCTTTTCCCGGCCGGGCCCAGGCTTCATATCCGCGGGCCCCTCGTCGGCGCGCAGCATCATCTCGATTTTGCCACCCAGCACCTTTTCATAGAACTTGAAAGCAGCCTCGCAATTGTCGTTGTAGAAGAGATATGGATTGAGTTGCATCACTTCCTCCTGGCTGGTGAGCTTCGTCTATTGCTCGGTAAGCCTCTTCAGATTGGCGAGACCGGCTTCGAAATCCCGGCCAATCATGGCATCGAAGTTCATGAACACCTGCACCACTTTCGACACGAAGGACGATGAGCCTTGCATGACCCAGATGACGTTGGTTGCCGAGGCATCGCGTTCGGGCGCAAAGGTGAACTCCGCCGTGTTGTGAGCTTCGAACGGCTTGAAGAAATCGAGCTTGATCACAATTTTTGACGGCGATGAGGCGTCGAGGATTTCCATGCGGCCGGAACCGACATTCTTGTTCCCGTCCCACGCATAGACCGCGCCCTTGCCGCTGCCAGGCCCGCCAAAGCTGCGCTTCATTGCGGGATCCCTGTTCTCCCAGGGAGACCACTTCGTCCATTGCTGAAAATCATTGATCCAGGGGAAAATCCGCTCCGCGGGCGCCTGCATCACCGCCGATCGCCTGACCGTGAAGCTGTCCGGCTTTATCGAGGCGAGGACGAGAACGACAGCGATGGTGATCGCCAGCACTCCGGCGACGATAGCGATGATTTCAAGCATGAAACACTCCCCTTCTTCCTCAGCTAATCAAACAGCATCTGCGCGCCCCTGTCGCGCAGCCACAACCCAGCGAACAGCACGACACCAAAATAAAGAGCGAACACGAGATCGGCGGACAACGGGCTTTCGATTCTCACATGCGAGACAAGCGCGCTCCCGAGATAACCGGTCGTCACGATCGCTCCTACAAACGAGGTTGGCGGGAACGCATAAAGGGCCGTGCCGATCAGGCTGATGATCCCGAGAAACCGCGCCAGGCTTTCGCTCGAACCATAACCCATCCGGTCCATCGTTTCCGTGACCATCGGCCAGGGCACGAGCCTGATCGCGCCATCGAGCAGCATCAGGAAAATGACGACGCCGCCCGATACTCGGCCCAGCCAGATTGGCGACGTCGACGACGCCGTGACGGGCGTCGCCGGCATGGCATTATCGGCTATATCTCGCATACTCATCTTGCGTCCCCTGTCCAACGGGCTCTCTGCCCTCAAGACGAACGGGGGGACGGCGGACCGACAGAACGCTCGAATTATTTTTTATCCTGCCGGCTGTCGCGCATCAGGCGATCCAGATGCATGCGGATGTGAGCGGCTTCCGCCGACGTATTGGCAAGCGCGATGGCGCGGTCAAAGGCAACGCGGGCCTCGTCGTTGCGGCCGAGCTGCATCAGGAAAGCGCCGCGCACGCCGAAATAGTGGAAGTAGTTGGAGAGCCGCTCGCCGAGCGGCTCGATCATCGCCAACGCGGCCTCCGCTCCGCGGACCTTCGATGCCGCGACCGCACGATTGAGCGTGACCACCGGCGAAGGCTGCATGACCTCGAGCGCGCCGTAGAGCAGATCGATCTGCGCCCAGTCTGTATCCTCCGGCCTCGCCGCACGCGAATGCAGCGCTGCGATCGCCGCCTGCACCTGATAGGGCCCGGAGCGGCGGTGCCGCATCGCCTTGTCGATCAGCGCCACGCCTTCGGTGATCAGCTTCTGATTCCACAGCGTGCGGTCCTGGTCCTCGAGCAACACCAGTTCGCCGTTGGCATCGAAGCGCGCCGCCGCGCGGGCGTGCTGCAGGAGCAACAGCGCCGACAGCCCCATGATCTCCGGCTCGCTTTGAAACAGCCGCAGCAACAGCCGCGCCAGCCGGATCGCCTCCTCGCACAAGGGCATTCTGATTTCGGAGGTCTCGCCGCTGGCCGAGTAGCCCTCGTTGAAGATCAGGTAGATCATCGCCGCGACCGCCGCGAGCCGCTCGCTCCGCTCCACCGCGCCCGGCGTCTCGAAGGGAACGCCGGCCTTGGCGACGCGGGTCTTGGCGCGGGTGATGCGCTGCTCCATCGCCGCTTCCGAAACCAGAAACGCGCGCGCAATCTGCTTCACCGAGAGCCCGGAAACGATGCGCAGCGCCAGCGCGATCTGCTGGGTCGCCGGCAGGTCGGGATGACAACAGATGAACAGGAGCCGCAGGATGTCGTCGCGATAGTGAGAACCGTCGAGCCGCTCGGCGATCTCCTCCTCGGCATCATCGAGTTCGGAGAGGGTCGCGTCGTCCGTGAGTTCTTCCTGCTTGTTCGAACGGCGCACCTCGTCGATCGCCGCATTGCGGCCGACCATGATCAGCCATGCCGCCGGATCGCGCGGCGGACCGTTCTGGTGCCAGCTTTTCAGGGCACGCAAGCAGGCGTTCTGGAAGGCTTCCTCCGCGGTATCGAGATTGCGGAAATAACGCAGCAAGGCGCCGACGGCCTGGGGACGCGCCGATGTCAGGGCAGCATCGATCCAGCCGACGTCGGTCACTTCGTGCCCGTTCCAGCGTCGAACAAGCCCACGGGGCGTATCTCATAGGCCCCGCCGGGATTGGCGGCGCCGAGCTCGCCTGCGACGCCGACCGCGTCATCGAGGTTCTCGCAATCGACAATGTAGAAGCCGAGGAGCTGCTCCTTGGTCTCGGCATAGGGACCGTCCAGCACGAGCGGCGGCTCATCCTTGCGCAACGTCGTCGCCGCGGTGGTCGGCAACAGCCGCGCGACCGGACCGAGACGCCCTTGCTTCTTCAGCTTGTCCTGGACGACGGCCAGTTTCGACATGACGGCGGCGTCCTGCTCCTTGGTCCAGGAGCCGACGAAATCCTCATCGTGATAGCAGAGTATGGCATACAGCATCGCAAAGGCTCCTTTGTGTCCCAAGGACGGTTGGGGAAACCGCACCCCGACATTGCTTACGGAAAAAATTTTGCACTGAAAACAGGCCCGGGTAAGGTCGCGGCCCAAAGTTACGAGAGGCTCAATCACGATGAAAAAGGGAACGCTGGCGCTGCTGATCCATGGCGGCACCGAAAACTGGTCGCCGGCGCGGTGGAAGCGCCGCTTTGACGAGGTGTGCGCCGACCGCCCGGTCTGGCTCGCGACCGAGGGCGGCGGCGACCCGGCCGGCGTTCACTATGCCGCGGTCTGGAAACCCGTGCCTGGCGAACTGGCGTCATTTCCGAATTTGAAGGTCATTTTCAACCTCGGCGCCGGCGTCGATGCGCTGATGGCCGACAGGACGCTGCCGAGCGTGCCTCTGGTCCGCGTGGTCGTCGGTGACCTCACCGCCCGCATGACCGAATATGTCGCGCTGCATGTGCTGATGCATCACCGCCAGGAGCTTTATCTGCGTGAGAGCCAGCGCGTAAGACGCTGGGCACCCAGATATCAATGGCCGGCCGGCGCCATTACGGTCGGGGTCCTGGGCCTCGGAACGCTCGGATCGGATGCGGCCGAGGTCCTGGTGCGGCTTGGCTTCAAGGTGGCCGGCTGGAGCAACAGCCCCAAGAGCATCGCCGGCATCGAATGCTTCCACGGCAAGGCGCAGCTCGATGCATTCTTGCGCCGCACCGACATTCTGGTGTCCTTGCTGCCGCTTACGCCGGACACGCGCCACATCCTCAACCGTGAGCTTTTCTCGAAACTGAACCGCTCGAGCCCGATGGGTGCGCCGGTCGTGATCAATGCCGGCCGCGGCGGGCTGCAGAACGAAGTGGACATTCTGTCCTGCCTCGATGAAGGCACGCTGGGCGCGGTCTCGCTCGACGTCTATGCGACCGAGCCACTGCCGACGGATAGTCCGTTCTGGACGCATCCAAAGATCGTCCTCACGCCGCATAACGCCGCCGACACCGATCCCGACGAAATCTCGAAATATGTGGCGCGTCAGATCGCGCGGTTCGAGGCCGGAGAGCCGCTGGAAAATCTCGTCGATCCCGGACAGGGTTACTGAGGCGCTGTGAACCACCGCATCATCCGCACATCACCGCGATCGCCCCCTTCACGATGGCCTCCAGCTCCTTGCGGGGCACGCGCGCCCGCGCGCGGATAGCAATGGTGTGAATCGTTGCGGACGCCAGCTGCGCTAAAACGACGGGATCGGCGGACGGCGCCAATTCGCCGTTTTCCTTGGCGCGGCGGAAGCAGGACGCGAAGGCCTTGTCGAGCTCGGCAAATCCGTCGAGGACCATCGCGCGAATTTCGGGATCGGCGACCGCTTCAGAAGCCGCCGTCATCACCGTGAAACAGCCTTGCGGCTCCGACGCATCGGCAAGGTAAATGTCGAGCGCAGCCGCATAGATCCGTTTCAGTCTTTCGCGGATCGGCACCTCGCCGCGAAAAATCTCGACCATCGCCACGCGGGCGTCGGCGCGGTAGCGCGCATAGCTCTTGATGTAGAGCTCGCGCTTGTCGCCGAACGCGCCATAAAGGCTCGGCCGGTTCATGCCCGTGGCCGCGCTCAGATCGTCGAGCGAGGTCGCGGCGAAGCCACCCTTGCGAAACAGATCGAGCGCCTTGCCGAGTGCGACGTCCGGTTCATAGGCGCGCGGCCTTCCACGGCGCCTCGGAGCTTCCGCTTCTCGCCTGATGTCCGGCGGCTTTTTACTTTTTTGTACCATTTCGCAAAAAATTCCTTGACCGGTCGCATATTATGCGGAACAGTATAAAAATCAACCCGCTCGAAATCATGCGAGCCAAAGCCGCGAGGAGCCCCATGGATCTCTATTTCTCACCGCTCGCCTGTTCGCTTGCGTCCCGCATTGCGTTCTACGAAGCAGGCAAAGAGGCGAACTATCTCGAAGTCGATCCAAAGACCAAGGTGGTGCAGAGCGACGGTTCGGATTTTCGCAAGATCAACCCGCTCGGGCTGGTGCCGACCTTGCGCACCGATCACGGACGGGTGCTGACCGAAAACGCCGCCATCCTGCAATATGTCGCCGATCGTTTTCCGGAAGCAGGTCTCGGCACGTCGTCAGGCATGGACCGGAGCCGTTTGCATCAGTGGCTCTGCTTCATCGGCACCGAACTGCATAAGGGATTGTTTGTGCCCTTGCTCGACAGGAAAGCGCCGCAGGAAGCGAAGACCTATACGCTCGAGAAAGGCCTTTCACGGCTCGACTATCTCGAAAACTATCTCAAGGGACGCGAATTCCTGCTTGACCATTTCACCGTGGCGGACGCCTATCTCGTCACCGTCATCAACTGGACCATGGCGACGCCACCGGTTGAACTCGCGAAGTGGCCAACGGTGAAAGCCTATTACGAACGGCTGCGCAGCCGTCCGAGCATCGCCAAGGCGATCGCGGAAGAGTTCGAGCTCTACAAGGCCGAAGTCGCCCGTCACAAGGCCGCGGCTTGAAGGCTCTCGTGTCCCCGACGCGATGCGGCGTCCCTTCACGTTGCATCGCGTCGGGGACCCGGTGGACTGACTTCGATCCGGACTTGGACCCCGGATCAGATGCGCACCGCCCGAGCGCTGCGCAGCGTCCGGGGAACAGAAATCCGTAAAGCACTCCGCATCAAAACGGACTTTCGCCCAAACCCGGCACATCGGCCGGCCGCGGTCCCGGCGCAGGCCAACGGAAGCGGCGGTCTGTCTCTGAGATCGCGATGTCGTTAATGCTGGCCTCGCGCCGGCGCATCAGGCCGTGTTCGTCGAACTCCCACTGCTCGTTGCCATAGGAGCGGTACCACTGGTCGCTCGCGTCATGCCATTCATATTGAAAGCGCACCGCGATGCGATTGCGGTCGAACGCCCAGAGATCCTTGATCAGGCGATAGTCGAGCTCCCTTGCCCATTTCCGCTTGAGAAATTCGACGATGGCTGCGCGTCCTTCGAACACTTCGGAACGATTGCGCCAACGGCTGTCCTCGGTGTAGGCGAGCGCCACGCGTTCGGGATCGCGTGAATTCCAGGCGTCCTCCGCCATGCGCGCTTTCTGTGCGGCGGTCTCGCGGGTGAACGGCGGCAATGGCGGACGCGACATGATGACCTCCCGGCTTTTTCGAATGGCCGCGAGACTATCGCTTGGATCGTGGAAGTCGATGGCCGACTTTCTATCGGGCGATTGCTGGAGCCAATCGAGGATGCCCTCAAATGTCAGGACTATTCGAGATCCGCCTTCATCAAGACGCGAAGCGATTTCGGAATTGGTTGCGCCCTGCCCTCGCTGATGAACGCAACCCGCACCTCGGCCGTCACCAGCACGTCGGGGCCACGCCGCACCTCCTGCGCTAGCGTTATCGAGGCGCCCTTGATCGCGATCGGCCACGTCACGACGTCAAGCACATCGTCCATCCGCGCGGGTTTTCGGAAATCGAGCTTCATCGAACGAACGACAAAGGCAAAGCCGGGGGTCTCGGTCTCCACTTCCGCAAACAGCGCGCGCTGCTCGGCACCCATCAGCCGCAGATGATTGGTGCGGCCGCGCTCCATGAAGCGCAGATAGTTGGCGTGATATACGATGCCGGAAAAATCCGTGTCCTCGTAAAAGACGCGGATTTGCATGTGGTGGCGACTGTTGCGGATTTCGCCGTCGAGATGGGATAAGGTCAATTGCGCACCCGTTTGGCTTTGTCACGGTTTTGCGCAAAATCCGCCTGCCGTGCAAGCGAGGCCTATGCGAGGCCCTCCGAACTGACCGAAGGCGCCGGCTTTCCCAGCGTCACCAGCACGATCTCCGGCGGCACGCCCAGCCGGAACGGCACAATGCTGCAGCCAAGCCCGCCGGAGACAATGACGTCGCAGTCCATGCGGATGTGGCCGTATGCCAGGCGTTGCCCCGAGGGCACCACCGGCGACCAGCCGAGCAGGCGCACCTGACCGCCGTGGGTATGGCCGGAGAGTTGCAGCGCGACGCGCGATGGCACGCGGTGCGCGACATCCGGCTCATGCGCCAGCAGAATGACCGGCGCATCGTCCGTCACCTTGTTGAGCGTGGCGGACAGATCATCGACGCCCATCCGCCTGACGAGGCCGTAGCGCCGCGCGAACAGATAGGCCAGTTGATCACCGAGACCCGCGAGCCAAAAAGGGCGACCAGCCTTGTCCAGGCGCTGGACGTCGTTCTCATAGACGGGAATGCCCGCGGCCTCGAGCGCGCGGCGGGCCATCGTCGTTCCATGGCCCGCGTGCTGCACGGTCCGGTCGTCCCAATAATCGTGATTGCCGAGGACGGCATGCACGCCGAGTGGGGCCTTGAGTCCGGCAAGGACTGCTGCCCATTCGCTGGCCGGAATAAACCGCGTCACGTTGCGGTGACCAGCGACGTAATCGCCGAGCAGCACCGTGATATCCGCGCCGAGCGCATTGGTTTGATCGACAATCCTCTCGATACGCTCGAGCGACATCCAGGGATCGCAGGCGTGAATATCGGCAATGACCGCGATGTTGAGATTGAAGTCGGCCGGCCATCGCGGCGGCGAGACGTGATAGCGTGTGACCTGGAGCTGTAGTTCCGGCTCGCTAAATCCGTACGCGACGGTCGACACGCCGGCAACGGAAACACCAGAAAACGTACGCAGAAAGTGGCGGCGTGAGAGCATTGAGGGCCGATCGTGCTGCAGACTGTGCTTTTGACCGGACAATACAGCCGGAATGCGGAACGTTTGTGCAGTTATTGCGCAGTAACGTTACTGAACATTCAGCGGCGAGACGCGAGCGGCAAGACATGATCGCGCGTCAACGGCGCCAGATGAATGTCGCCTGGCGCAGCCGGATCGATCCAGATCGCTTCATCGATCTCCTGGCTCGGCGTAACGGCGCCGGTCACGTCGGCGTGATAGAGATTGGCCTTGACGCGAAAGCCTGGCTCGTTGGCGGCAACCGCATCGAATGCGCCGAGCGGCCGGACTGAAGCGAGATCGAGACGACAGCCGAGTTCTTCCGATATTTCGCGGGAGAGTGCGCTGATGTCGTCCTCGCCGGCATCAAGCTTGCCGCCCGGCTGCATGAAAGCCGTCGTGCCGCGTTTGCGCACCAGGAGCACCCGTCCCTCGTCATCGCGGATCAACGCCGCGACGATCCTGATCATACCGCCGGCTGTCATTCGTCTTCGCTGTCGTTGCCGAACAAACCGAACTGCGCCGGATCGCGCGTCGGCTCGATGAGACCAAGATGCCGGAAGGCGTGCGAGGTCAAAAGACGCCCGCGCGGGGTGCGTTGCAGATAGCCACACTGGATCAGATACGGCTCGATGATGTCCTCGATCGCATCGCGCGGCTCCGACAGGGCCGCAGCCATCGTCTCCACGCCGACGGGACCGCCGCCGTAGTTCATCGCAATCGTCGTGAGATAGCGGCGATCCATCGCATCGAGACCCGCCGCATCGACCTCCAGCGCACTCAGCGCATGGTCCGCGATCCTGCGATCGATCGAATCCGCATCCGCTGCGGACGCAAAGTCCCGCACCCGGCGCAACAGCCGCCCAGCGATGCGTGGCGTGCCGCGGGCACGGCGGGCGATCTCGTTGGCACCGTCGCCGGTCATGCCGATCTGCAGCACGCGGGCGCCGCGGGTAACGATCTTTTCCAGTTCCTCCTCGGTATAGAAATTCAGCCGCACCGGAATCCCGAAACGATCGCGCAGCGGATTGGTCAAAAGACCTGCGCGGGTGGTGGCGCCGACCAGCGTGAATTTTGCAAGATCGATCTTGACCGATCGCGCCGCCGGCCCCTCGCCGATGATCAGGTCAAGCTGAAAGTCTTCCATCGCCGGATAAAGATGCTCTTCGACCGCGGGGCTCAGGCGATGGATTTCGTCGATGAAGAGCACGTCGCGCTCTTCGAGGTTGGTCAGAAGGGCTGCGAGTTCGCCAGCTTTGGCGATCACGGGACCTGACGTGGCGCGAAAGCCGACGCCAAGCTCACGCGCAACGATCTGCGCCAGCGTGGTCTTGCCGAGGCCGGGCGGGCCGACGAACAGCACGTGGTCGAGCGCCTCGCCGCGCTTGCGCGCAGCTTCGATGAAGATCGAGAGGTTCTTGCGCGCCTGCGCCTGGCCGACGAAGTCGGACAGCGATTGCGGGCGCATCGCGGTGTCGCCTGCATCGTCGGCGCGACGCTCGGGCGTGACGATGCGCTTGGGCGTGTTCATTCGTTGCCCCGCCGGTACTTGTTCGGCAACAGCTCGCCGATCTTCACGACCTTCGGCGTGCGGCCGTTGTCAGGCACGATGACGCGCGCCTTGGCGTCATAGTCGTGGATCAGTTCGCGGCAGATGCCGCAAGGCGAGACCACGGCGATCTTGCCGGGCTCATCCGGCTTCGGATGGCGCACGGCGACGATGGTCTCGATGCCGTGGTCGCCGCTCTCGGTGATGGCGCGGCCGATCGCAATCGCTTCGGCGCAGACCGCGATCCGGCCGATATAGGCATCGATATTCACGCCGGTGATGATGCGGCCGTCACGGGTGCGCATCGCCGCTCCAACTTCCTGCCAGTCGTTGCGATAGCGCTCGCTGATCGCCTCGGTGGCGGCGGCGATCAGTTCCTTGTCCTTCTTGCTCAGCATGGTCGACGATGCATTCCTTCCGCGGCGGCCACCAACCGATAGCTTACCTCGCCAGTTCCTTCAGGCCCAGCCGGATGAGCTGCGCGGTTTCCGCTTTTTCGCCCGCGCTGCGCGAGGCTGCGGCGATCGCGGCTGCCGCCTGCGGCTGGCCGTAACCGAGATTGACCAGCGCGGAGATCGCATCCGTCACCGGGCGCGGCGCGCGAGACTCATCGATCGCGCCGGAGAGACTGACGACCGCGGGATCGACGTTGGCGAAGGCGGGCGCCTTGTCCTTCAGTTCGATGACGATGCGCTCTGCGACCTTGGGGCCGACACCCGGCGTGCGCGTCACCGCCGCCTTGTCGCGCAGCGCAATGGCGTTGGCGAGATCCGAGGGCGACAGTGTACCGAGCACGGCGAGCGCGACCTTGGCGCCGACGCCCTGTACCGTCTGCAACAGGCGAAACCATTCGCGTTCGATATCGCTCTTGAACCCGAACAGCTTGATCTGGTCCTCGCGCACATAAGTCTCGATCGACAGCACCGCGGCCGCGCCCGCCGCGGGCAGGGCCTGCAAGGTGCGCGAGGAGCAATGCACCTGGTAGCCGACGCCGCCGACATCGATGATGACAAAATCCTCGCCATAAGAATCGATCAGGCCCTTGAGCTTGCCGATCATAGGCCGAGCACCTTGAGCCGGATCGTGGCGCTGCCGCGGTGATGCGCGTGCGTGATCGCAATCGCGAGCGCGTCGGCAGCGTCTGGAGATTTGGGCTCGGCCTTGGGGAGAAGCACTTTCAGCATCACCATGATCTGGTTCTTGTCGGCGTGGCCGGCACCGACCACAGTCTTCTTCACCTGGTTGGGCGCATACTCCGAAACCGAAATTCCAAACATCGCCGGCGCCAGCATCGCCACCCCACGGGCCTGGCCGAGCTTGAGGGTGGCAACGCCGTCCTTGTTGACGAAGGTCTGCTCGACCGCGGCCTCAAGGGGACGAAAATCGCCGAGCACGGTGGAGAGCCCTTCGTGAATGGCGAGCAGACGGCTCGCCAGCGGCAAATCGTCCTTCGGCTCGACCGATCCACAGCCAAGATAGACGAGGCGGTTGCCCTCGACCTCGATCACGCCCCAGCCGGTGCGGCGCAGACCCGGATCGATGCCGAGGATACGGACAGGTGAGCGAATCGGCTGGGAGAACATGGGCATTTATACCCAAGATTTGCGACTGGTGTCCCGGTTCTGACATTCGTACCGTATCTCGGCGGGCACTTTTGCGAATGTCAGAACCAAAGGGACACCAGCAACCATACGATTTTAGTGTGGCCTTGACTCTGACGTTCCTTCGAAAAGGTCGTGGCGATCCTGAAAGGAACTTCAGAATCGCCACACTGGCGGCGCCATCCCCGACCGTTCAACGGCGATAACGGGCGTTATCCGCCCATCCTGGCGACCAGCGCATCGGAGACCTCGAAATTGGCATAGACGTTCTGCACGTCATCATGCTCGTTCAGAAGGTCCATCAGCTTCAACAGCTTCTCGCCGGTTTCGTCGTCCACCGCGACGGTGTTTTGCGGCTTCCAGATCAATGCCGCCTTGCGGGGTTCGCCGAACTTCACCTCCAGCGCCTTGGCGACGTCGCGGAACGTTTCCTGCGAGGCGTAGATTTCGTGGCCGCTCTCGCTGGAGACCACATCGTCGGCGCCGGCGTCGATTGCCGCTTCCAGCATGGCGTCAGCGGAAGCGACAGCCTCGTCATATTCGATGACGCCCGTGCGATCGAACATGAAGGAGACCGCGCCGGTTTCGCCGAGATTTCCGCCCGATTTGGTGAAATAGGAGCGGATGTCCGAGGCCGCGCGGTTACGGTTGTCGGTCAGAACCTCGACGATAACGGCGACGCCGCCGGGGCCGTAGCCCTCGTAGCGAATCTCGTCGTAGTTCTCGCTCTCGCCGCCGATCGCCTTTTTGATCGCGCGCTCGATATTGTCCTTCGGCATATTCTCCTGGCGCGCGGCGATCACCGCCGCCCGCAGCCGCGGGTTCATCGCCGGGTCGGGTGTACCCAGCTTCGCAGCGACCGTAATTTCCCGCGCGAGCTTGCCGAACTGCTTCGACTTCTGGGCATCCTGACGGCCCTTGCGGTGCATGATGTTCTTGAACTGGGAATGTCCGGCCATGCGGGGTCTCTGGAAATCGGAAGCGGGATGATTTTTCGTGAAAGGCGCGGCCTTATAGGCTTCATACTGGGTGAAATCAAAGATTCCGCGGCTTTTTTGGTACGAAGGTAGGGGATCTCCGCCTAGAAATCAGGCATTTGTTAACCATGACTTCACGGGGCCGTGAGAAAATGTTCGTCATCATACCCGACAACCGAGAGATCCATGGCGATTGGACTGTTCCGGAAAGCCGCGCCCCCGCCACCTGCGCCCGGTCCTGAATCCCGGGTGAAGGCGGTCTCGGTGATGGAAGACGCGGACAACTCCGAGGCCGAATCGGTCCGGCAAATTCTCGAGCTGCTTGAAATTGAGCTCGGCGGCATGATCCGCCAGCTGGAACGCGCAGCGAGTTCGGTTGCCGGCGGCGCCGAGGCGACCGCGACGACGCTTGCCGCCGTTCGCCAGCGGACCGATGCGCTGAGCGTCCGCTCGAGCGAAGCCCAGAGCACCGCAGCCACTTTCTCGCAGGCCGCCGCCAAGTTCGCCGATTCGGCAAAAGGCATCGGCTCGCAGGTGCGCGACGCCGGCAAGCTCGCCGACGAAGCTGCTGCGGCAGCCGATGAAGCGAGTTCGAATGTCGACCGCCTCAAGGAATCCTCGGCCGCGATCGGCAATGTCGTCAACCTGATCGCCCATATCGCCCGCCAGACGACGCTGCTCGCGCTCAACTCGACCATCGAGGCGGCGCGCGCCGGCTCGGCCGGACGCGGCTTCGCGGTCGTCGCTTCCGAGGTCAAGGCACTGGCGGTGCAGACCCAGGATGCGACCGAGGAGATCAAGAAAAAGATCGACGCGCTGCAACGGGACGCCGCCGGATCGGTCGAGGCGGTGCACCGGATTTCGCTCGCCATCCAGGCGATCCGACCCGTCTTCGAGAACGTCAACGGCGCGGTGGCCGAGCAGAATGCCACCACCCATGAGATGAGCGAGAACGTCGCGACCGCCTCGAGCTTCATCGCCTCGGTCGGCTCCAGCGCGACCGAGATCGATCATGCCGCCAGGGAGGCCGAGGCCCATCGCGAGCATGTCGCCAATGCGGGCAAGGCCGTCACCGTCTTCGCACAGAAGCTCAAGACCCGTTGCGCGGTGCTGCTCGGCCACGACATGCGCTCCGATCGCCGCAAGCAGGAGCGGCTGCCGTGCAACCTCAGAATCGAGATCGACACCGCGCAGGGCCGCATTGCGGCGCAAGTCTATGAAATCTCCGTTGAGAACATCCTGATCGGCGGGCCCGAAGCCGCTAAAGTCCCGCTGAACCAGACGCTCAACGCCACGCTGCAGGATATCGGCGCCTGCAAGATCCGCAGCGGCGAACGCTCGAGTGCGGGCGTTCAGGCGAGCATCATCACCAACGATGCAGCCCTCGTCGAGACCATCGAAGACAAGCTCTGGTCGATCCACGACGAAAACACCGAGTTCGTCACCCGCGCGATGGAAGCAGGCAGTCAGCTCAATCAGATGTTCGAACAGGCGGTCGCAAGCGGCGCGATCTCGATGGAGGCGATGTTCGACACCGACTATGTCGAAATCCCCGGAACCAATCCGCTCCAGCATCGCACCCGCATCCTCGACTGGGCCGATCGCGCGCTGCCGCCGTTCCAGGAAACCTTCCTCGCCAAGGACCCGCGCATGGTGTTCTGCGTCGCAATCGACCGCAACGGCTACCTGCCCGTGCACAACAAGATCTATTCCCATCCGCAGCGCCCGGGCGATACCGCCTGGAACACCGCGAACAGCCGCAATCGCCGCATCTTCAACGATACGGCCGGTCTCGCGGCGGGCCGCAACCGGCGCACCTATCTGATCCAGAGCTACGCACGTGACATGGGCAACGGCATCACGGTGATGATGCGCGAGATCGACGTGCCGATCCGCGTCAAGGGCAAGCACTGGGGCGGATTCCGCACCGCCTATAAGCTTTAGGCGAATTGCTGCATCGAAGGTGCGTTGCTTAGATGAGTGAGAGTCCGAATCCGTTGGAGCTTGGCGATGTTGGCCGCGAAGCCTGCTGAACCTGGAATTTCCCCCGAGCGATCGGAGAGCGAACGGCTGGTCGATCAGCTCAGCAATCGGATCGGCGGCCTCGGGGTCGAGCTTGCCGACGTCGCCAGCAATGTGCAAGAGGTCGCGAGCCGGGTTTCGACGCAGTCGCAGCATTTTGCGCATCTGCAGAAGACCGCCGAGACCATGGTCTCGGCCAACCACGGCATTGCCGATGCCTCACGGGCGGTTCAGTCGGCCTCCTCGGAGGCGGTCGGCGAAATCATCCAGTCCCGGGAAGCAGTGGAGACTGCGGTCAGGCACATTGCGGAACTGGTCGACTTGGTCGGCCGGATCGAGGCCCGGCTCGGCGCCGTCTCGTCCGCGCTGGCGCAAGTGGCAAAAGTCTCGACCTCGATCGAGGCGATCGCCAAGCAGACCAATCTTCTAGCCTTGAACGCGACCATCGAGGCCGCGCGCGCGGGCACGGCCGGCCGGGGCTTTGCGGTGGTCGCGAGCGAAGTGAAGAGCCTTGCGGAGGCCACCCGCCAGGCGACCCACCAGATCGGCGATACCGTGCGCGATCTCGACGGCCAGCTCGGCAACCTGATCGGCGAAAGCGGCGAAGCATCGTCACGGGCCAAGACCGCAAGCGAGGGCGCCACGCAGATGCAAAGCATCATCGTCCGCGTCCAGGACGGTTTCACCAGGGTCGGTCAGGAGATCGACGGCGTCGCCAAGGCGGCGACTTCAAATCTCGGCCACTGCGACACGGTGATCGAGGAACTGCGCAACCTCGCCAAGGGCGTCGATCTCTCCTCGAATGACCTGAAGCACGCCGACGAGCGCGTCACCAAGCTGCTCGATCTCTCCGAGAGCCTGATCGCGACGATCGCCGACAGCGGGGTGGAGACATCAGATGCGCCGCTGATCCGCGTCGTCGTGGAAACCGCAAGGCGGATCTCGGAGCTTTTCGAAGCAGCCGTCGCGCGTGGCGAGATTACGCTGGATGCGCTGATGGACGAGAACTATCGCCAGATTCCCGGAAGCGATCCCAAGCAGTACATGACGAACTATGTCGAGTTCACCGACCGCGTGCTGCCTGCCATTCAGGACCCGATCCAGAAATCCGACCCGCGCATCGTGTTTTGCGTGGCCTGGGCCAAGGGCGGCTATCTGCCGACCCATAACCCGAACTACCGTCTGCCGCAGGGAAAGGATCCGGTCTGGAACAATGCGAACTGCCGCAATCGGCGGCTCTTCAACGACCGCGCCGTGAAAAAGGTTGCGGCCAACACCAAGCCGTTCCTGCTGCAAACCTACCGGCGCGACATGGGCGGCGGCAATTTCGTGCTGATGAAGGACGCATCCTCGCCAATCTTGGTTCGCGGCCGGCACTGGGGCGCGTTCCGCCTGGGATTCCGGCAAGGCTGAGCGGCCGGGCGCCACGTCAAATCGTCATCGACTGCCACCGATCGATCCAGGCCAGCGAATTCCTCACCAGAACTCCGGCTGCGCCGGCGAAAGCCGTCCACCTGTCCTGATGGCCGCGACCTTGACCGCCAGCCCCGTCGCGTCGTCTGTCTCGACCGCCAGCCCGCTCAATGTCGCCGGCCCCATGGCGGGCTCGAAGCGCGCCGCCGGAATGCCCGAGGTGAAGCGCCGCAACGGCTCGTCCTTTTGCATGCCGATGATCGAGTCATAGTCGCCGGTCATGCCGGCGTCGGTCATATAGGCCGTTCCGCCTGCAAGGATCTGGTGGTCGGCGGTCGGCACATGGGTGTGGGTGCCGACCACCAGGCTGGCGCGGCCGTCACAGAAATGACCGACCGCCTGCTTTTCGCTGGATGCTTCGCAGTGGAAATCGACCACCACCGCGTCCGCGGCTTCGCGCAGCGGACAGGCAGCAAGTTCACGGGCGAGAGCGGCAAAGGGATCGTCGAACGGCGTCATGAAGACGCGGCCGATGGCGTTGACGACGAGCGCACGCTTGCCGCTTTTCGTGTCGATCAGCGCAGCCCCGCGGCCGGGCGTGCCCGGCGGAAAATTCGCCGGACGAATGAGGCGCGGCGCGCGCTCGATGAACACCAGCGCCTCGCGCTGATCCCAGGCGTGGTTGCCGAGCGTGATCGCATCGGCACCCGCATCCAGCAATTCCTGGTAGATTGCTTCCGTAATCCCGAAGCCGCCGGCCGCGTTCTCGCCATTGACTACGACGAGGTCGAGCGACCAGTTGCGGATCATCCCGGGCAAATGTTCGGACACGGCAGCGCGTCCGGATCGGCCGACCACGTCGCCGACAAACAAGATACGCAATTAGAGGCTCCGAAAATCAAACGTCTTCTTTTCGGTTAACACATAATCTAGCGCGACGTCGTGCGCGAGTGCGGGAACGGTCTTTATTTCCTGCGCGGCAAAGGCAAGTCCAATCGCCGTGATCGGCTTTGCCTTGCGCAAGTGTGCCAGCGTGAAGTCATAATGCCCGGCGCCATAGCCGATGCGGTGGCCGAGGCGATCGAAGGCAGCACACGGCACCAGCATGATATCGGGGATGAGTTCGGCCATGGCCGGCGACGGCTCCAGAATGCCGAGCGGGCCCATCGTGAGGCGATCGCCGGGTACCCACGCACGGAAGAGCAGCGACTTGCCGCGTCCGAGAATGGCCGGCAATGCAAGCCTTGCGCCTAGCGCGGGGAGCTTCCGCATCAGCGGGACGGGATCGAGCTCGCTTCGGATCGGCGAATAGCCGGAGACGATGGTGCCGGGAGCAATTTCGAGAGGCAGACCGCGCGCGGCCAGCTTCTCGCTTGCCGCAGCGCGCGCTTGAGCCTCCATCGCATCGCGCGCGTCGAGCGCGATCTTGCGCAAGTCACCCTTCGACGGAAGTGTAGACACGCGTTCTGACCCCACCCGGATTATAATTGTCATCACCCGCGAATGCGGGTGATCCAGTATTCCAGAGACGCTCGCAATTAAACTGCCACAGCCGCGGCGTACTGGATACCCGCTTGCGCGGGGGTATGACGGAGGACCGAAACGTGCGCCGCAGTTCGATGGCGCAAATCAACCAAAGGCAAAAGTGCGAAGCCGCGGTCGCCGTTGAAGCGCTCGATCCCGGAGTTCCCTACGAAAGTAGGTGGGCACCATATGTCCGGATCCACGGACCCGGCCAGGGACAGTTCCCTAAAGGATCGATAAGGCCCCGGGGATATATGGCTCCTGACGCGCGACGCAGCCTCGCGAGGGGTAATGTAACCCTGTTAGGAAGGAATTGCCAGCGGCGGGGGGCGAATGTGCCGTCCTTTCCTATCGAGAACGAAAATCACGCATCAAAGAAGCCGGTGATGTTCTGCAGCCTTCCGTCTGCGGCCACCGTGGCAAAACTCCGGCCGGTCTGGAGCACCGCGCCATTGGCACCGATCAGTCGCCATTCGGCGAGCATCCGGTCATGGTGATGTTTGACCGAGAGGATTTCAAAGCTGCCGCCTTTGACGCTCTCCTGAAATCCGCCCATATAGCGGGATAGCGCTTCCCGGCCTTCCTGCATGCCATTGATGTCGCAATAGACGCAGGCGTCCGCCAGACACGCCTCCAGTTCGCTCACGCGCAGTGAAGGCTCCGAGGACCAGATGCGCGCATAGCGTTGCCACAGCGATTGGGGTGTCATGCTGCTTTCCCTTCGAGCTGATCGAACTCTTGCTGGATGGCGGCCTTGATCCTCTTGAGGTCATAGCCGCCGCGAACGAGCACCAGGATGCCCTGGTAGAGGGCGAGCAATCGTGCCGCACCAGCCCGCGTATCGAAATTGCCGGGCAGAAGGCGGGCCGCCTTCGCCGCGGAGAGGCGCTCGGCAAACAGACGTTCCAGAATATCAAACCCCCGGGCGATGGCGCTGGCGGCGAGATTGCCTTCCCCGCCGAACTCGATCGCTGAATTCGTGATCAGGCAGCCAAAGGCTTCTCCGTCGGGCTCGCGCAGTAAAGTGAGGAAGAGCTGGCGCAGACCGGAGACCCCGGCCTCAGGCTTGGCAAATTGCGCGATGCGCCGGCCGAGCACGGCCTGCAGATAGTGCTCGAAACTGGCGAGAAAGATTCCGCGCTTGTCGCCAAAACTGTTGTAGATGCTTCCCGAGCTCAGCCCCGTCGCCGCCTCGAGCGCGGGGATCGAAAGCCCGGCAAAGCCCGTCCGGCGGAACGCGTGCATCGCGCCCGAAAGCACCTCGGCCTCGTCGTAGGATCGTGATCGCACCATCGTGGTTCGTGTCTCTAATTGCAATGCTCATTTTAAACTACATATTCTAATAAGATGTCAAGCGGCCTCGTCACCGCGGCATGATCTGCCCGCATTGCCGCCGACTTGACGTCAGCGTCGAGACGTCAGGACCACACGGCTTCGCCGTCCGCATCCGGTATTGCTCGTCGGGCCATACCGCCTGCGGCCATCGCGTCCCGCGCTCCACGTTCGTGACGAGGCGCAACGCCCCTCCTGGTTGAGCGCGAGACGCCCGAAGAACTGGCGGTGATTTGCCCGACGGCACAAGGGAAAATTGTGGACGCCCTACACCCCCAAAGCCCACATCGGGCCGGCAGGCGCGGTGGAACACAGGGTAGTGTCACGGGCTTTTTATCCTTCGTGATCGTGAGGAAGGCTTTCACGCCGGCCGTGAAACCCTACGTGCTCCATTGACGTATGAATATCATACAACGATGAGAGCCGACTCTCGTTCGAAGCTGGAGCGGAACATGGGTGAAGTCATTCGATTTGTTTCAAAGTACGATCGCGAGCGGATACGGCTGATCCAGGAAGCACGCGCACACTACGAAAGCGTTTTTCCGTCAGCCGACATCGTCAACGATCAGCACGGCGCAGTTGCCGACGCCGATGTTCGAGAGGGGCGCTGACGCGCTCTGCGGAACGGGTGGCTCGACCGGTCTGGCGCCGCACCCAACTGCCCGCCTCGGCCGCTAGTTGCAGCTGCGATTTCCTGCATCGGCGATCACGACGAACGTGATTGTTGCCGGCGCGAACCTCAACGAGCCCGCACTCGCCGGCAAGCCGGCCAGTCCGGATAATCGATCCACGTCATCTGCCGTCAACAGAGCGCCGTTCAAGCGCACGGCCGTGTCCTGCAAGGTTGCGGCGTCGAGCGTGAACCGCTTGGAAGAAACCGGTAGCGCCAGTTCGTGGAAATCTTGCGCGTCGTTATTGATGACGAGCAGCACCACAGCGCCGGGCGCCCGCCGCTGACAATGCGCATAGACGTGAAGACCTCGCTGTATCGGCACGCCGGCTTCGAGCACCACGGGCCCCATCCATTGCCGCCACAACAGCGCCGCCCAGTAGTTCGGCCCTGGCTTGAACGTCGCCTCGTCGAGAAGGCCGTAGTCGCTTCCGACGAGCGTATTGTGCATGACGACCTGCACGCCGGCTTTTGCCAGCCGCCCGAGCTGGTCGAGGTACCTGAAGGTGTCGAGAAACGTCGCACTCCATCGATTCCCCCCGCAGGCTGCTTCTGCCGTCTCGGTGAGCCAGATCGGCTTGCCCGGTGCAGCCCCATCGCGCAGCCCCCGATAAAACGCGAATGCCTGGTCGGTGCGGGACAGCCAATCCTCCGACAAGGCGGCATCGGCCGTCTGCCCGCCCGCGCAGCGTTCGGATAGCGCGCCGTAATAATGATATGAAATGGCATCGACGCGAGACGCCGCAGCCAGAAACAGGTCAGTAGCTTCCGACGAGCGGCCCATGGTGCCGGGTCCGAGGATCATCAGATCCGGCGCCGCCTGTTTCATGAAGGCATGGAAGGCGGCGAAATCCGCCGCGAAGGCGCCCACGCCATAGCCGGCCGGCGCGCCGCCAATTGCCGGCAGGTCGGGCTCATTCATGAATTCGGCCGCGGCAATGCGGCCGCCGGCCGCGCGGGTTGCGGAAATGATCTGCCGCGCCTGATCGGGCTGCCATATTCCCGTTGTATCGCGCGTGCCCGGACTGATGGCAAAGGATGTCACGATCGGCGCATCGATCGCGTTCGAAAAATCGATAACGTCGCGCCAGCGGCGGCTCGTCAGCACGCCCTTGTATCCCGCCGGCACTTGAGGCGGTGGGCTGTCCGATCCGGCAAAGAATGTCGAATTGGCAGCAGTGCCGCTGACGCGCAAGTACGCCGGCGACAGGGCGGACGCAAGTTTCCGGAGCAGCGGGCTTGTGAGATCGATCGGCGATCGGTTTGCAAACAGGTCGCTTGTCCCAGGAGCCGCGGATCGTGCCGTTTCGTGCGGCTTGGCGGCCGGATAGGGTTTCCAGAACGGCCCACCCGCGACCTCGACCATTTCGATATTGAAGGATTGAAAGCGCTCGCCGATGGCGGCGGCCGGCGGCAGTTCTGCGGGCACAATCGCCGCCGCGCCTGCTGCTGCGCCATGACACCGCATAGCGAAGAACACGACGGCGAGCGCGCGGAGGTGGGTGCGGATCCGAATTGAGTTTGAGAAAGACTGCACGCCGCGACCTTGTCCACTTCATCTCTGCTGCGCCGCAGCGTTTCATCGGTCAGCAAATCTGACCCGGCCGGCGCGAGCGATCGCTAAAGTTTCGAGCTTCATTGAATGAACTTGGATCTCCCGGATTTATTCAACTTTAGATTATACTGGCAAGAATGATTCTCTCGGCAACTCACGAGAACGAGGCAGGTCAATGAAAGTCGCACCGTCCTCACTAGGCGAGTTCTATTTGACACTCACCGTTGTCGGCACCGTCCTGATGGTCGAGATGGCCGCCTTCGCCCTGTTGGGCGGTTAAGGCTGGTCGAACAGCAGTCGGCACCTCTTCGCGGCGGTCGCGCGCGGCAGCGAAAAGCCGGCGAGCGTCTATGGCACCCTCGGAATACCGACGGGTCGAACCGCTGTCGCGCCAAGCCGGCTCTTGTGGCCACACCACGCGCCAGGATTGCTTTCCCCTCAAACAGCCGATGGACGTTACAGTTGCACTGTAAAGCTCATGCGACCGGACCGCCCCGGGCGCGGAAAAGCCGCCGTTCCCCTCACCGTCATGTGTATGCCGCTCCACGCGTCCTTACTTGGGTCAAGATCGCCTCCGAGGTTATGGTTCGGGCTCTCTACCCAAAAAGAAAACAGCCCTCGGGGAGAAACGAAACCATGAAGACGATACTCACTGCCGCAACGCTGTGCTCGCTCCTGACTGCGTCGAGCCTTGCCATCGCCCAGAAAGCCGATGGCCCTCCGGCGAGCGGCGCCGACATGGACAAGCTCGAGGACTTCAAGTCCACCGGCAAGATGAACAGCATTCCGACCATTCCGCAGGATCCGCGGAAGGCTGCCGACATCGAAAAAACCCTGTCGCACATCAAGCTGCCGCCGGGCTTTCACATCAGCCTCTATGCCCAGGTCCCCGATGCCCGCATGATCGCGGTCGGCCCGCAAGGCGTGGTGACCTTCGTCTCCACCCGGAAGAACAAGGTCTACGCGCTGACCGATCGCAGCCGGTCAGGCCATGCGACGGAGGTCAAGGAGTTCGCGCCAACGGTCGAATTCAAGAATCCGAACGGCATCTGTTTCTCGAAGGACGGCTTCCTTTATGTCGCCGAGCAAAACCGCGTCCTGCAATTCGCGGCCGCGGAATTCTTCTACGAAAGCCCCGACGTCGCGGTGAACCCGATCGTCAAGCAGGGCGAACTCATCCCGCCGTCCGAGGAGAGCTTCAACCACTCCGCCCGCGCCTGCGTGGTCGGACCCGATAACAAACTCTACATCACGATTGGCCAGCCCTATAACGTCTATGCACCTTCCAAGTACGACATGTACTACAAGGCCGGGCTTGGCAGCATCATCCGCATGAATCAGGACGGCACCGACCGCGAGATCTACGCGCACGGCCTGCGCAATTCGGTCGGCCTCGACTTCGCCAAGGACAAGACGCTGTGGTTCACCGACAACCAGGTGGACGGCATGGGCGACGATATTCCGCCGGGAGAACTCAACCACGCCACCAAGCCCGGCGAGAATTTCGGCTTTCCGTGGTATGGCGGCGGTCATGTGCGGACCAACGAATACAAGTCGCAGAACCCGCCCGCCGATGTGGTGTTCCCGGTGGTCGAGGAAACGGCCCACGCCGCGGACCTCGGCGTCCTCGTCTACGCCGGCAAGATGTTCCCAAAAGAATATCAGGGCGCGGTCTTCTCGGCCCAGCATGGTTCGTGGAATCGCACCGTGCCGGTCGGCGCGCGCGTCATGACCACCAAGGTCAAGGAAGACGGCACGGCGCCGGAAGGCTCAAAGCCGTTTGCCGAAGGATGGCTGAACAGCGATGGCAGCTATGACGGCCGGCCGGTCGCGATCGCCGAGTTGCGTGACGGCTCGCTGCTCGTCTCCGATGATTTTGCCGGCGCGGTCTATCGCATCACCTACGGCGACAGCAAGTAAACGGCTTCAAGTAAGCGACAAGACCCTCCGCGCCTTGGTGGTCCCGACTCCACGAGGCGCGGAGGCATCCTTCAGGGTTGATCGATGTTCCGTCCGCTCTACCTCAGCTCGGCCTGTCTGATTTGGGCAGTCGGAATATCGAGCAGCGCCGCCTGGGCCGACGGCGACGTCAAGGCCGGGGCGCAGAAGATCAAGACATTGCAATGCCAGACCTGTCACGGCCAGGACGGCATCTCCAAGCTGCCCGGCGCGCCCAATCTCGCCGGACAGTCGCAGGACTACACGATCGCCGCGATCGGCGCCTATAAGAGCGGCGAACGCAAGAACGACATCATGAACACGATCGCCCAGTCGCTGAAAGATGCCGATATCGCCGACATCACCGCCTATTACGCCGCGATCTCGGTGACGGTGAAGGTACCGACGCCTTGAGCCTCACTGCCAATACGACGCAGGAGATGAGAGCGTGATCAGTTTGATGTTATACCAGTTCTTGTAATGCTGCGGAAAATGCCATTGTTTTCCGGCACCCACGTCGAGCACGATTTTCGTATCGGGATGCGATAACAAGCAAAGACATTCGCCTCATGGAAATGATCGGGGGTGATCCTTTGTGAAAGCCTCTTGTTGGAGGCAAAGAAAGATCGCACCAGTGACACTGGAATTCTCCCGCAAGTTGCTGACCGAGCAAGCCGGGCTCGGTCTGACTGTCTGGCCAAGTTGGATTGTGTCGTGAGGAACCCTGCCGTTGGTCAAGAGGCGAGGGCTAAAGCATGAGCAGAGCAGGGGCATTCGTTCCGATCCGGATAGCGAGGTTGTGTTTCAGGTTAGGGAACCTGCTACGATCCAATCAGCCGTATCCGGTGACTTCCCGGCCTTTCCGTGCCGCTGCGATAGGATACGAATGTCAGAACCGGACACGAGGGGGACTGCCTTGGCAATTCGTGACGCTGCGCCGCGCACAGCCTTTGCTCTCGGGCTTTTGTTCGCGCTGCCGGCATTGTTCGCCAACGGCGATCTCCGCTTCGTGTCCCCTGCCCTGGGCCAGCAGGATCAACTCACGAAAAAGCAGTCGGATGCGCTCGATGCGTCCAACAACGCCGTCGGCAAATTCGAAGCGATCCTGCGCCAGCGGCGCGCGCAGATCAGCTCAAACCAGCCGCTGCCGAACCTGCCGGGACAGGCGCTTTATCTCGCGCGCAACGACATGATCAGCACGTACAAGGACCTCACCGATGCGCTGCCGTCCAGGATCGGACGGCCCAACAAATTCGCAATCCCTCCGACCTACTTCGATGCCGACCGCGAGCCGCTGCTCGATGAATACTACAAGCTGTTTGACGTCCTGGATGCCCCGCCTGCCAATGCGCAAAAGTCAGAGACGCCGTTCAAGGATGTCGCCGATCTCGGGACGGCGATTGCGCGAGCCAGGGGTCTCGATGCGGCGAATGCGGCGATCGCCGGCCGCATCAGCCTCGGGATCTTCTTCGCCGAAACCAACGGCATTCAGAACGCCGGGAACGCGCGCTCGAACAAATACAAGGGAAGTTTCCAGACCGGTCCCTCCGAGGACCAAACCGGCCAGACAAGGTGGGCCGCGATCAGGAAGCAGGTCGCGGTCTTCGATCCCGCGCTGATCCTTCGCGACGACAAGGAAGAGGCGCGCGCCGGCAACCTTGATCATCGCTTCAACCACTGGACCGCCGTGCGCGATGGCCTGATGAGCACCCATGCCGATATCTTTCCGCAGGTCGCGGCAATCGCCAAAGTGCTCCCGGATCCGATCGATCAGATGAAGCTGTTCGAGCTGATGCAGATCATTCCGACGCCGACGAGAGCCGCACTCCGGTCGGGCAACCTGCTCAGCTATCGCATTTCCGATCCGACGATCATGGGATACCTGCGAAACAACAGCGTGTTCGCCTTCGGCCAGGCCGACCGAGCAAGAACCTCGGCAAATTACAGGGAAATCCTCGAGGGAATGTGGCTCTTCAACGCCAAATTCGAACAGGCGCGTCTCAAATTTGACCAGATCAGGTCGAAGTAAGATAGATAAGCGGCTGCTCCGAAAGCGTTTTGTTCCACTCGCCGAATTGGCGATTTTCGGTAACCGCTCGATCAGAATTCCTGCTAGTATGCGCATCGCACGAACGGAAGATCATTCGGGGGGAAAGCCGGATTGCCGTCGTCAGCTGAAAAATTCGCACCCGCGGCCTTGTGCGCCTGGCGTTGCGGCGCCGCCGTCGCGGCTATAGCCGCGTTGCTGCTTCTGCCGATCGAGGCGGGCCGCGCCAACTGGCTGACGGACGCCTTGAAGGGCTCCTCGAAAAACTCGCGCAAAGATCCCTCGAAGCACGACAAGTTCCACGCGCGCACCGCGGCCAAGCACGATGCCGCGAAGCATGAGGCTTCGACCGGGCACGCGGCCGCAGCCAAACCGCATCATGTCACGCTTGCCGCGCTCGGGCCGGCCAACCTGCCGCCGTCGGCTTTCAAGACGGGCCCGTCCAGTTGCAGCCCTGCGAAATTCCGGATCGTTATCGACGTGGGACATACCGCTGAGTCGGAAGGGGCAACCAGCGCCCGCAACGTGCCCGAGTTTTCCTTCAATCTGCGCCTGGCGCAACAGATCGACCAGAAACTGAAGGCCGAAGGCTTTGCCGGGACCAGGCTGCTGGTGACCGAGGGCAAGGCCAAGCCCAGCCTCTTCAAGCGGGTCGCCGCGGCGAACGATTTGAACGCCGACCTTTTCCTTTCGATCCATCACGACTCGGTGCCCGACAAATTCCTCGAGGACTGGGAGTTCGACGGCCAGAAGAGCCATTACAGCGACCGCTTCAGCGGCTACTCGGTGTTCGTCTCGCACGGCAACCCGGAGTTCAAGACAAGCCTTTCCTTCGCCGAACTGGTGGCCAGGGAAATGAAGGCCCGGGGGCTGCAATATGCCGCGCAATATACGATGCCCGTCATGGGACACTACCAGCATCCGCTCTTGGACAAGGAAACCGGCGTCTACGCCTATGATGAGCTCGTCGTGCTGAGAAAGACGCAGATGCCTGCGGTCCTGCTGGAGGCCGGCTCCATCATCAACCGCGACGAAGAGCTCAAGATGGATTCACCGGAACGCAGGGACACCGTCACCGGTGCCGTCGTGGCGGCGGTGAAGAATTTCTGCGGCCCGCAAGCACCTTCCTCAGCCCACGCTGAGTCAGCCGCCGGCCCTTAGTTTGACGAGAACGCTGGTGCGAATGGTCATCCGGCTTGGCCTCGCCTTGGCCGCTGTCGTGCAGCCGGCGCTCGCTGCCGCAGCCTCCGCCCTCCCCGAAGGTTTCGTCTATTTGCGCGATATTGATCCGACGATCGTCCAGGATATCCGCTATGCGGGCTCCCACAACTTCGTGGGCCGGCCGGTCAAGGGCTACCTGGCGGGTGAATGCATCCTCAGCGAGCCCGCAGCGAAGGCCTTGGCCAGCGTGCAGAAGAAGCTCGCCGAGAAAAAGCTCTCGCTGATCGTCTGGGACTGCTATCGGCCGAAGCGAGCGGTCGATGACTTCCTCAACTGGAGCAAGGATCCGGCGCATGCGGAGATGAAGGCCGAGTTCTATCCCAACACCGACAAGGAAAAGCTGTTCGCGCTTGGCTATCTCGCCAAACGATCGGCTCACTCGCGCGGCAGCACGGTGGACCTGGGGATCGTGACGATTCCCTTCTCGTCGGCGCCGCCGCCGTCTCCCTCGCAGCTCAAGGCCTGCACCGCGCCGAAGGGAGAACGCTACGAGGATGGCGCGATCGATTTCGGCACCGGCTATGATTGCCTCGACGAGATGGCAAGCACATCGGACCCTCGCACAAGCGAGGCGGCGCTGCGTCACCGTCAAATGCTGAAGTCCCATATGCAGGAGGCAGGCTTCCGTCCCTATTCCAAGGAATGGTGGCACTTCGAACTTGCCGACGAGCCGTTTCGTCAGGACGGGTTTGACTTCGATATCCAGGCTTTGCCGTCACGCTGATCGACGGTTGCTTAAATCCCAGATGTCATTGCGAGGAGCAATGCGACGAAGCAATCCAGACTGCGTTCGTGGGAAGACTCTGGATTGCCTCGCTATCGCTCACAATGACGAAGCGAGAATTCTCACCCGATCGCGACACCCCCGCCGACGGTGCGGTTGAGCACCTGCGTCGTCTTTTCGATGCGGTCGGCGGCGGCGAGGAGTGCGTTGGCGACCGCAGCCTGCGTCGCCTTGGCACGGTCGGCGGCCACCTCACGCACGTCGTGAACCGCAACCAGCTCCTGCTCGAGGCTACGGATGCGATTACCCGCATCCGATAATTCGTCGCAGACGGTGAGCGCCGCCATCACGGTCAGCCTGGCATCGCCGATCTCGCCGAACTTGCCGCGCAGCATTTCGATCCGCAACTCGAGGCTCTCGGCGAGCCGGAGCAGCCGCGTCTCCTGCCCGTCCTCGCAGGCCATGCGGTATTGCCGGCCGTTGATGGTGACGTTGACGTGGTTCATGACATCTCTCCCGCCTCCAGCACCTCGCGGATGGTGCCGATCGCCGCATCGAGCCGTTCGGCGATCTCGCGGTTGGAACGCTCGAGCCGTTTCGACCTCACCAGCGATCCGTCGAGTTCGTCGGCGAGCCGCGCGCGATCGGCCCCGAGCGCCTGGATCCGGGCTGCGAGTTCGTCCTCGTCGCGATCGGCGTCGCGCCGGCGTTCCGCCGCGCGCTCCAGCGCATCGAGCGCGGCCATCAGGCGGCGCATGGCGGCATCGACATCGACGAAAGCAGGCTCCGTGTGCCCCGAACCGTTGACCGTGTGATCGTCCATGGCATCGCTCATGACAGGCTCAAGAACAGACCGGCTTGCCTCCGGCAGGGCCGGACGCTTTTTGCAAAATCAAGCGCTTGGAAGAAGAATCTTACGTAACGAACAAGGCCAGTGCAACGCCGCTTCGGAACTATGCACCGCAAAGCAGGTTTTACCGTCGCAAAGCGTGCCGCGTCCTTTGACTTTGGCAGGTGGGGTGCTATCCAGCCCCTAAATTCAGGTTCCATTCGAGGTCGTGCGCTGCCCGCGCAGGTTCATCCAAGCACCTCATTATCTGACGGAATTTCATCATGACGCAGGTCGATCACGTCCGCATGGCCAACGCGATCCGGGGGCTCGCGATGGACGCGGTCGAAAAGGCGAAGTCCGGCCATCCGGGCCTGCCGATGGGCGCAGCCGACATCGCAACCGTCCTGTTCACGCAGTTTCTGAAATACGACGCGGCGAATCCGGCCTGGCCGGACCGCGACCGTTTCGTGCTCTCGGCCGGCCACGGCTCGATGCTGCTGTATGCGCTGCTCTATCTCACCGGCAACAAGGAGATGACGCTGGACGAGATCAAGCGTTTTCGCCAGGTCGATTCGCTGACCCCCGGTCATCCCGAAAATTTCCGCACCAAGGGCGTGGAGACGACCACTGGTCCGCTCGGCCAGGGCATCGCTACCTCGGTCGGCATGGCGCTGGCGGAAAAAATGCTGGCGGCTGAATTCGGCAAGAAGATCGTCGATCACCACACTTACGTGCTCGCCTCCGATGGCGACCTGATGGAAGGCGTGTCGCAGGAAGCGATCGGACTCGCCGGCCACTGGCGGCTCAACAAGCTGATCGTGCTCTACGACGACAACGGCATTTCGATCGACGGCCCGACCTCCATTTCCGACTCGGTCGATCAGGTGAAGCGTTTCAAGTCCGCCGGCTGGGCCGCCGAGTTGATCGACGGCCAGGATCAGACGGCGATCGCAGCCGCGATCACCCGCGCGCAAAAATCCAACAAGCCGTCGCTGATCGCCTGCAAGACCACCATCGGCTACGGCGCGCCTCACAAGGCCGGCACGGCCAAAGCCCATGGCGAGGCGTTGGGAGCCGATGAGCTGAAAGGCGCGAAGGAAAAGCTCGGCATCTCGCTTGAACCTTTTTCAGTGCCGGACGATGCGCTGAAAGCCTGGCGCGAGGCGGGTCACCGCGGTGCGGCCGCACGCACCGAATGGGAGGCGCGCTATGCCGAACTCGGTCCGCGCAAGCGCGCCGAATTCGAGCGGCGGTTGCGGCACGAGCGGCCGGCCTCGCTGGCAAAGGCTTTTCGCGACCACAAGAAGAAGCTGCTGGAAAACCCGCTCAACATTGCCACGCGCAAATCTTCCGAAGCCGCAATCGATGCCATTGCGGAAGTGATGCCGATGGAATTCGTCGGCGGCTCGGCCGACCTCACCGGCTCCAACAACAACAAGCCGAAAGACGCCGAGGCTTTTTCGGCGAAGACCCCGAAAGGCCGCTTCATTCATTACGGCATCCGCGAGCACGGTATGTGCGCTGCCATGAACGGCATCTTCCTGCACGGTGGCTTTGCGCCGAACGGCGCGACCTTCCTCGTCTTCACCGATTATGCGCGGCCTGCGATCCGCCTCGCCGCGCTGATGGGGACGGGCGTGGTTTATGTGATGACCCACGATTCCATCGGGCTTGGCGAAGACGGCCCGACGCACCAGCCGGTAGAACATCTTTCGAGCCTGCGCGCGATGCCCAACATGCGGGTGTTCCGTCCCTGCGACGCCGTCGAGGTCGCCGAATGCTGGGAACTGGCGCTCAACCGCATCAATGGCCCGACCGTGCTGGCGCTGACCCGCCAGAACCTGCCGCAGCTGCGCACCTCCGCGCCGTCGGACAATCCATGCAGCCACGGCGGCTATGAGCTGGTTGCAGCTTCAGGTGAGGCCAAAGTGTCGCTGTTTGCCTCCGGCTCCGAGGTCGAGATCGCCGTCGCCGCCCAGAAGGAACTTGCCGGGCGCGGCATCGCGACGCGGGTCGTCTCGGTGCCCTCGCTCGAACTGCTGCTGTCCCAGCCCGAGGACAAACAAAAGGCCGTCATCGGCAACGCTCCGGTGAAGCTGGCAATCGAGGCTGCGGTCCGCTGGGGCTGGGATGCCGTGATCGGACACGATGGCGTCTTCATCGGCATGCACAGTTTTGGCGAAAGCGGTCCGGCCAAGGACCTTTACAAGCACTTCGGAATTACCGCCGAGGCCGCGGTTAACGCAGTTCTGAAACGCTTAGGCTGACAGTTGAGGTGAGGCCCGAAAAGGGCTACCTAATTGTCATCTTTTCCGTTCCTCGCCCGGCCGAACCGGGCGAACCGCCGTCAGCCTCCGCTCGGGACCCCGAGGGGATGGCAAGGGCTATTAGAGGAGAAACATCATGGCAGTCCGGGTCGCTATCAACGGGTTTGGCCGCATCGGCCGCAACGTGCTGCGTGCCATCGCCGAGTCCGGCCGCAAGGACATCGAAGTCGTCGGCATCAACGATCTCGGCCCGGTCGAGACCAACGCGCACCTGTTGCGCTTTGACTCCGTGCACGGCCGCTTCCCCGGCACCGTGACGGTCGAGGGCGACTCGATCAGCCTCGGCAACGGCAAGATCAAGGTTTCGGCCGAACGCGATCCGTCGAAGCTGCCGTGGAAGGTGCTCGGCGTCGATATCGCGCTGGAATGCACGGGCATCTTCACCGCCAAGGAAAAAGCGTCCGCGCATCTGACCGCCGGCGCCAAGCGCGTGCTGGTGTCGGCACCGGCCGAGAACGCCGATGCGACGATCGTGTACGGAGTCAACCACGATAAGCTCACCAAGGATCATCTCGTCGTCTCGAACGGCTCCTGCACCACCAACTGTCTCGCGCCGGTCGCCAAGGTCCTCCACGACACCGTCGGCATCGAGATGGGCTTCATGACCACGATCCACGCCTATACCGGCGACCAACCGACGCTCGACACGTTGCACAAGGATCTCTATCGCGGCCGCGCGGCGGCGATGTCGATGATCCCGACCTCGACCGGTGCGGCCAAGGCGATCGGCCTCGTGCTGCCGGAACTGAACGGCAAGCTCGATGGCGTCGCGATCCGCGTGCCGACCCCGAACGTCTCGGTGGTCGACCTGAAGATCGTCGCCTCGCGCGAGACCACCAAGGAAGAGATCAACGAGGCGATGAAGCGGGCGGCCGAACAGCAGCTCAAGGGCGTTCTCGGCTACACCAACGCGCCTAACGTCTCGATCGACTTCAACCACGACCCGCACTCCTCCACGTTCCACATGGACCAGACCAAGGTGCAGAACGGCACGCTGGTGCGGGTGATGTCCTGGTATGACAACGAGTGGGGCTTCTCCAACCGCATGGCCGACACGGCCGTCGCGATGGGCAAGCTGCTGTAGAACTCTAGGCCTCATGGTTCGAGACGCGCGCCTCTCGGCGCGCTCCTCCCCATGAGGGGAAGACCTCATCCTGAGGAGCCGAGCGGAGCGAGGCGTCTCGAAGGATGAGCATGCACGAGGCGCTCCAATGACAAAACCATTCCGCACCCTCGACGACGTCGACGTGAAGGGCAAACGCGTGCTGCTGCGCGTCGACCTCAACGTTCCCATGGAGCAAGGCCGCGTCACCGACACGACCCGCCTGGAGCGCGTGGCGCCGACGATCACCGAAATATCCGACAAAGGCGGCAAGGCGATCCTGCTCGCCCATTTCGGCCGGCCCAAGGGACGCGACCCCAAGGAATCGCTGAAGCCAGTGGCGGCCGCGCTGTCGCAGGTGATCGGGAAGCCGGTCGGCTTTGCCGATGACTGCGTGGGCGACGTGGCCGCCAAGGCGGTCGCTGACATGAAGGACGGCGAGATTCTTTGTCTTGAGAATACCCGCTTCCACAAGGAGGAAGAGAAGAACGATCCAGCCTTTGTCGCTGAATTGGCAAAGCTCGGCGACATCTGGGTGAATGATGCCTTCTCTGCGGCGCACCGCGCGCATGCCTCGACCGAAGGCCTCGGCCACAAGTTGCCGGCCTATGCCGGCCGCACGATGCAGGCCGAGCTCGACGCGCTCGGCAAAGCGCTGGAAGCGCCGACCCGGCCGGTGATCGCGATCATTGGTGGCGCCAAGGTTTCGACCAAGATCGATCTGTTGGAAAATCTCGTCAGCAAGGTCGATGCGCTCGTGATCGGCGGCGGCATGGCCAACACCTTCCTGCATGCGCAAGGGGTCGGCGTCGGCAAGTCGCTCGCCGAGAAAGATCTCGCCGCAACGGCGCAACGGATTCTCGAAAAGGCCGAGGCCGCCAATTGCGCGATCCTGTTGCCGGTCGATGCCGTGGTGGCGTTTCACTTCGCTGCCAATTCGCCCTCCCACGCCTATGGCCTCGACGCCATTCCCTCCGAGGGCATGATCCTCGACGTCGGCCCGCAATCGACGGCGCGGATTCATTCGGCCATCGATGATGCCGCCACGCTGGTCTGGAACGGACCGCTCGGCGCGTTCGAGATGACGCCGTTCGATCGCGGCACCATGGTCGCGGCGCGCCATGCGGCTGAGCGCACCAAAGCGAAGAAGCTGGTGTCGGTGGCGGGTGGCGGCGACACGGTGGCGGCGCTAAATCAGGCAGGTGTTGCCGGTGATTTCAGTTATGTTTCCACGGCTGGTGGCGCGTTTCTTGAATGGATGGAGGGGAAACCCCTGCCCGGCGTCGAGGTTTTAAAGAAGCAATAGTCCATCACGGGCGATCAGCCCCAACCGGAGAAAAGGTTTCATGGCTCGGATCACGTTGCGCCAATTGCTCGACCACGCGGCGGAGCACGATTACGGCGTGCCGGCCTTCAACATCAACAACATGGAGCAGGCGCTCGCGATCATGGACGCGGCCTCGACCCTGGACGCGCCCGTCATCATCCAGGCCTCGCGCGGCGCGCGTTCCTATGCCAACGACGTCATGCTGCGCCACATGATGGATGCCGTCACCGAAATCTATCCGCAGATTCCGGTCTGCGTGCATCTGGACCACGGCAACGAGCCCGCGACCTGCATGACCGCGATCCAGGCCGGCTTCACATCCGTGATGATGGACGGATCGCTGAAGGCCGACGGCAAGACCCCCGGCGACTGGGACTACAATGTGGGCGTGACGAAGACCGTCACCAGCATGGCGCATCTCGGCGGCATTTCGGTCGAAGGCGAACTCGGCGTGCTCGGCTCGCTCGAGACCGGCATGGGCGACAAGGAAGACGGCCACGGCGCGGAAGGCAAGCTCTCGCACGACCAGCTCCTGACCAATCCGGACGAGGCCGTGAAGTTCGTCAAGGAAACCAAGGTCGACGCGCTGGCGATCGCGATGGGCACCTCGCATGGCGCCTACAAGTTCGCGCGCAAGCCGGACGGCGACATTCTCGCCATGAAGGTGATCGAGGAAATCCACCGCAAGCTGCCGAACATGCATCTGGTGATGCACGGCTCGTCATCGGTACCGCAGGACCTGCAGGACATCATCAACGCCAACGGCGGCAAGATGAAACCCACCTGGGGCGTGCCGGTCGCTGAAATCCAGCGCGGCATCAAGAACGGCGTGCGCAAAATCAACATCGACACCGACAACCGGATGGCGATGACCGGCCAGATCCGCAAAGTGCTGAAGGACAATCCGGAAGAGTTCGATCCGCGCAAGTATCTCAAGCCGGCGATGGAGGCGATGACCAGGCTGTGCAAGCAGCGCCTCCAGGAATTCAACACCGCAGGGCAAGCGAGCAAGATCAAACGCGTGCTGACGCCGGCCGAAATGGCCAAGCGTTACGCCAAGGGCGAGCTCGATCCCCGCGTCGCGTAGCGATCGCGAAGGTGGCGTAATCCGAGTTTCAGATGCGCTGCCATCGTCGGCTTGACCGGACGATCAAGTATTCCAGAGATGGCTGTGCTTGAGCCGAGAAGTCGCGGCGTACTGGATCGGCCGCCTTCGCGGGCGATGACGACTGGAGAGAAGGCGCCAAAATCCGGAGCCCTGCGACCACGTCAACCTCCTCTTTTGCCCGAGAACGGTCTATTTTGGCCGCCAATAGAGCGCCACCACTAGGCGGAGGACGTTTGCGATGAATCTCGCCGATCTCAACAAAGTCGCCGTTGCCATGGTCACGCCGGGCAAGGGCATCCTTGCCGCTGACGAATCGAGCGGCACCATCAAGAAGCGCTTCGATGCCATCAAGGTGGAATCGACCGAGGACAATCGCCGCGACTATCGCGAGATGCTGTTCCGCTCGCAGGAGGCGATGAACAAGTACATCTCCGGCGTCATCCTCTATGACGAAACCATCTGGCAGAATGCAAAAGATGGAACCCCGCTGGTCAGGCTGATCGAGCAGGCCCGTTCGATTCCCGGCATCAAGGTCGATGAAGGAACGCAAAGCTTGCCGAACTGCCCCGGCGAGCTCGTCACCGTCGGTCTCGACAGGCTCGCCGAGCGGCTGAAGAAATATTACGAGCGCGGCGCGCGCTTTGCGAAATGGCGCGCGGTAATCGATATCGGAAATAACATTCCCTCGATGACGGCGATCAGCGTCAATGCGCATGCGCTGGCGCGTTACGCCGCGCTGTGCCAGGCGGCGCAGATCGTGCCGATCGTCGAGCCGGAAGTGCTGATGGACGGCGATCACGATATCGACCGCTGCTATGAGGTGACGAGCCGCGTGCTCAACAAGACCTTCCAGGAGTTGCGCGTGCAGCGCGTTGCGCTCGAAGGCATGATCCTGAAACCCAACATGGCCGTCGCAGGCAAGAAATCCGCAAAGCAGGCTTCCGTGCAGGAAGTCGCCGAAAAGACCGTCCGCCTGCTGAGATCCTGCGTGCCGGCGGCCGTGCCCGGCATCGCGTTTCTGTCCGGCGGACAATCCGACGAGGAAGCGACCGCGCATCTGAACGCCATCAACGCGATCGGCAACCTGCCGTGGAAGGTCACCTTCTCCTATGGCCGCGCGTTACAGGCAGCCCCGCAAAAAGCCTGGTCCGGCAAGTCTGAAAACGTCCCGGCCGGGCAACGGGCGTTCAGCCATCGCGCCCATATGAACGGGCTCGCCAGCACAGGGAAATGGACAGCCGATCTCGAAAAGAAGGCGGCGTAATTTGGCTTCGAAGAATTCGGCGTCAAAACCGCCGCCACCGCGCCCGCTGCCGCGTCTTTATCTCGCGACGCAAGCGATCGAGGATCCACAGTCGCTTGCGAAAGCGCTGCCGTCCCTGCTGGAGGCGGCCGATGTCGCCGCCGTCCTGTTGCGGCTGAAGCCGTCCGACCCGCGCACGCTGATCTCGCGCATCAAGACGCTCGCTCCGATGATGCAGGACAAGGGCGCAGCGCTGTTGCTCGAGGGAAATGTTGATCTGGTGGCGCGCGCGGGCGCCGATGGCGCGCATTTGCATAGCCTCGCAGCGCTCGAGGAAGCGCTGCCGACGCTCAAGCCCGACCGCATCGCCGGCGTCGGCCACCTTGCGACACGGCACGACTCGATGACGGCGGGCGAACGGGGCGCAGACTACGTGTTGTTCGGCGAGCCGAATGAAAAAGGACAACGCCCGTCGATGGCGGCGATCTGCGAGCGCCTTGCCTGGTGGGACGAACTGTTCGAACTGCCCTCGGTCGCGTATGCGGCCACGCTGGAGGAGGTGAGCGCGTTCGCAGGCGCCGGTGCCGATTTCATCCTGGCTGCCGATTTCATCTGGACCGCGCCCGAGGGCCCGGCGGCCGCGTTGCGCGCCACTGAGGCCGCCATCCGCAAAGCCCACGCCGCGCTGCCGGCAAAAGCCGAAGCGCAAGGGTGACGTCGAGGACATGAGAATCGCACGTCCATTTTCGCTCTTCGCCGCCCTGATGCTGACCGCCCAGGTATCTGCGCAGGTCTCGCCCACACCGTCCGCACCTGCGCCCGAAAAGCCGGCCGCGCCGCCAGCCAAGCCGGCCCCCGAAAAGCACGGAGTACGAGCGGCCCCCGCAAAGAAACCGGCCGCCCCCGCCACCACGGCGGCGCCGGCCGAGACGCCTGACGATCCCAATGTCGACCTGGTGTTTGGCGCCTTCCAGCGCGGGCTCTACAAGACCGCCTACGATCTGGCGATGAAACGCGTGCAGGAGAAGAGCGATCCCAAGGCGATGACCATGCTCGGCGAGCTCTATGCCAACGGCTTCAGCGTCAAGCGCGACGAAGCGAAGGCGGCCGAATGGTACAAGCGCGGCGCCGATGCCGGCGATCGCGAGGCAATGTTCGAATTGGGAATGATGCGGCTGGAGGGCCGCGGCGGCGCGGCCAACCGCCAGGAAGCCGCGAGGCTGCTGGCGTCGTCGGCCAAGCTCGGCAATCCCAAAGCAATCTATAATCTCGCTCTGTTGTATCTCGGCGGTGAGGTGTTGCCGCAGGACCTCAGGCGCGCGGCGGAACTGATGCGCCTCGCGGCAGATGCGGGCAACCCCGAGGCGCAATATGCACTTGCGACCTTCTACAAGGAAGGCACCGGCGTGCCGAAGGACCCCGAAAAGGCCGCGCGCCTGCTTCAGGCGGCCTCGCTAGCCGGCAATGCCGATGCCGAGACCGAGTATGCGATCGCGCTGTTTAACGGCACCGGCACCCCGAAAAACGAGGCCGCGGCGATCACGCTTCTGCGCAAGGCGGCCAGACAGAACAATCCGGTTGCGCAAAACCGCCTGGCGCGAGTGCTGGCGAGCGGCGAGGGTGTCCCGATGAACAGGATCGAGGCGCTGAAATGGCACACCATCGCCAAGACCGCCGGCAAGGGCGATCCGGAACTCGACCAGGCCCTCTCCACCATGAGCGCGGAGGACAAGGCCAAAGCCGACATCGCCGTGCGCAGGTGGTTCGGCACCAAATGATCTTGACGGCGTCAGCGCCAACGGGCACGCACTCCGTGTTCACCCCTCCCCGCTGGGAGGGAGCGCCCCGTTTCAGCCGAAGCAGACTGCCCTCAAATCATGCTGCAATCAGCCCTCCTCAACGTCATGGTCAAGGCGGCGCGCCGCGCCGGCCGCAGCCTCAAACGCGACCTCGGCGAAATCGAAAATCTTCAGGTCTCGCTGAAGGGACCGGCCAATTTCGTCAGCCTGGCCGACAAGCGCGCCGAGGAGATGCTGTATACCGACCTCTCCAAGGCGCGCCCCGGTTACGGCTTCATCGGCGAGGAAGGGGGACAGCGCGAGGGCGCCGATGCGACCCACACCTGGATCGTTGATCCGCTCGACGGCACTACCAACTTCCTGCACGGCATTCCGCAATTTGCGATCTCGATCGCGCTGCAGCGCGAGGGCGCGGTGATTGCCGGCGTGATCTACAATCCCGCCAACGACGAGCTCTATACCGCCGAGCGCGGCAAGGGCGCCTTCCTCAACGATCAGCGCCTGCGCGTCGCCGGCCGGCGCAAGCTCAACGAATGCGTCATCGCCTGCGGCCTGCCGCATATCGGACGCGGCGATCACGAACTGTCGCGCCAGGAGATGGCCGAAATCCAGAACCGCGTCGCCGGGCTAAGGCGATTCGGCGCGGCCTCGCTCGACCTCGCCTTTGTCGCGGCAGGACGCCTCGACGGCTACTGGGAACGCAACCTGCAGCCATGGGACATCGCCGCCGGGCAGATCATGGTGCGCGAGGCCGGCGGCGTGGTCTCCGGCATTGCCGGCAATGACGACCCGCTCGTCACCCGCAACGTGATTTGCGGCAATGAATTCGTCCACGGCGAATTGGTGAAGATTCTGAAGCCACTGGGGACGTGACGCGGCGTCGAGCCTCTGATCTCATGTCTCGCGTGCGATGCGAGGTAACAATCAAGGCAAGATCGTGGAACCATTGGCGACGGATCGCCGTTGCTCAGCGACAAAAGGAGAGTTGAAGGCGGCGGCAGGTATCTTTAACGTCAAACTGAAGTCGTTCGACTCCAACCTCAGGTAAACGGGCCATGCGCGCAGCGATTCTCGTGTTGCTGATCCTGGGAGTCGCGGCCATCGCGCCTTCTGCCACCGCAGGCTTGAGTACGACCCCGCGCGAGACGACGGCATCCGTCGATACGACGAGCCTGACCGACGAAGCCGGCCAGCAGGGCGAAGATCAGATCGGCCTGACCCGGACGAAGCGTCGCGACGTGCAGCGCCGGCTGACGAAGCTCGGCTTCGATACCAAGGCCAACGGCAAGTTCGACGACACAACCCGCGACGCCATCGCGCGCTGGCAGGAGCAACACGGCTATCCCAGGACCGGTTTTCTGAATGCAGCGCAACATGAGGCGCTGCTGAGCGAAAGCAGCGCAACGACGGAAGCCGACGAATCCGACCATCGCGGCAGGCGCCACGCGCGTCATTCTCGCGGGATAGGCGGTCCGATCGGAGCGATCGGCCACGTGGTGGGCGGAATATTCGGCCGGTAAGCGGCCTAGTGGTCCGATTCTAACATTCGCATCCCGTCTCAGCTGGCATCTTTGCGAATGTTAGAATCAAAGGACCACTAGCAAATGTATGTTTCTAGTGGAGTTTAGGATTTGACATTCGCTTTCCGAATTTGCGGCTAGGCGGGTGGCGAATGTCAAATCCACTCCACTAGACAGCGTTTTCAAGCGAAGTGGTCCCGGTTCGCGCGAAGAAAACGCGTCCGAACAAAAATCTAGAGACTCAATTCTGATTCGATCAAAACCGGATAGGCACGAAGCCGCGCTTCAACTCAAGCGGCTTTCATCCGATAGTGGCTGATGCCCCATTCGGTGCCGCCCGAAAAGCCGAACAGGCCGGCGGTCGCAAGGAAGAACCAGCGCCAGCGCCGCATCCACAGAGGCGCGCCCTCGCCGTAGACGCAGCGCAGGATGGTTTCGATCTCGGCGCGGTTGGCATCGAAATTGGCGAGCCAATCCCGCGCCGTGCGCTGGTAGTGCTCGCCGCTCCAGCGCCACTCGCTTTCGACCTCGAACAGATCGGCATATTGGTGGATCAGACGATGGCTCGGCATCACGCCACCGGTGAAGAAATGCCGCGCGATCCAGTCGTCCTTGTCGTTACGCTCGAACAGATAGGCGCTCGCGCGGTGAGTGAAGATGTGCATTAAGAAGCGGCCCTGCGGCTTGAGCCACGACCGCACCCGCGCAAGCAGTTCACGCCAGTTCGTCATGTGTTCGAACATTTCGACCGACACGATGCGATCGAAGGATCGCGCCGGATCGAAGCCGTTCATGTCGGCTGTGATCACAATGAGGTTTGTCAGGCCGAGCGCAGCGGCCTCGCCCTGGATATGCATCCGCTGCGAATGTGAGTTGGAGACCGCAACCACCCTGGCCTTCGGAAACTGCCGCGCCATCCAGAGCGACAGCGAACCCCAGCCACAGCCGAGTTCGAGGATCGATTGTCCGTCGGCGAGGTCGGCGTGCTCGGCGGTCTGGCGTAGCGCCTCCTCCTCGGCCTCCCGCAAGGTCGAGGTGAGGGCGGGATAGAAGCAGGACGAGTACTTGCGGTTCGGCCCGAGTACGCGTTCGAAGAAGGCCGCCGGCACCTCGTAATGTTGCGCGTTGGCTGCATCGGCATGTTCAGCGATGGCGCGCACCGCCATGTCGCGGGCAAACGCCGCATCGCTCTCGGTGTCGCCGGCGGAAAGCCGCGCCGCCGTGCGCGAACAGAGCCGGTGGATGGCGGTCCGGATCAAGATATCGGGCAGTGGCAGGCGCTCCGCGGCGCCGATGAGGGTGGATGTGACGCTCACCTTGCTCCTCCCCCTGATCCATCCGCGCGCGGCGGCAGCGGGAAGAAGATGCTGGTGCGCGACTGGTAGTCGCGGTAGCGCTCGCCCCGCGACTTGAGCATCTGCGCTTCCACTGGCGGGATGCCGGTCACATAGACCAGGATCCAGTACATGAAGGCGGGCGCCAGTAACGCCGCCCAGCCCCATGGGTAGCCTGGGGAAATCGCGATCACGGGATAAGCGAGCCAACCCAGCCATTCGAAAAAGTAGTTCGGATGCCGCGACCATCGCCACAGGCCGATGTCGCAAACCTGGCCTTGGTTGCCGGGACGTTCCCTGAACTGTTTGAGTTGGGCATCGGCGGCGGCCTCGCCGAGGATACCAAGCAGCAGGACCACCGCGCCCAGATAATCCTGCATCCGCAAGCCGGCATACGGCACATGCGCGGCGACGAAGATCGCAAACACCAGCGGGATCGATCCCAGCGCCTGATTTTGCAGGAATAGAAACATCCGCCGCGGGGCGCTGGCGCCCCATGCTTGCGCGAAAGCCGCGTAGCGCGGATCGTCGGATATGCCCGCGGTCCTGACCGCGACATGCACGCCGAGCCGCAGCGACCAGGCGCCGACAAAAGCCGCCACCAGCCATTGGCGCGCATGCGGGTCGCCGGCATCCACTGGCAGCAACGCGGCGCCGGCCCCGACAAGACCGACCGAAAACGTCCAGATGGTATCGACCCAGCCGGAATTGCCGGTACGCTGTTGCACCGCCCAGGCAGCCATCATCAGGATCGAGAGCGAGGCAGCGATCGCCGCCAGCACCCCAAGGTATGAAATCGCCTGCATTGCCGTCCAAGCGCTTGTTTTGTTGACCGATTGTCTTCTTAACCGTTTGTCTTGCCGAAGCTTTGCCCAAAATACGTGGAAGATCCGGCTAGGTTTCACGCGGAAGTTCCCATCCCGGCGCCCCGCCGCCGCGCGACCGGCCTTTTATCTCCGCCTCGCTGTGCCATAGTGTGGCCTCTCGCAACGGATGACCTTAGGCATGGCCAATCCTTCCCGCTCCACGCTGGAGCTTGAATTCACGAAGCTCGCTCCCCCGCGGATCTTCCTGGTGCGGATGCTGGTCTTTCTGGTGCTGTGCGGCCTGATCGCGGTCGTGCTCTACAGGCAGATTGTCACCGCCTTCTTCGCCAATCCCGGTCTGAACGCGCTGATCGGCCTCGTGCTCCTGGTCGGTATCATCCTGTCCTTCCGCCAGGTGGTCCGGCTCTATCCGGAGGTTGCCTGGGTCAATAATTTCCGCATCGCCGATCCCGGTCTGGCGCTGGCCCGCCATCCGACGCTGCTGGCGCCGATGGCGGCGATCCTCGGCGGCGAGCGAAGCGGGCGCATCACCATCTCGCAGCAGACCATGCGGCACCTGCTCGATTCCATCGCCACCCGCCTCGACGAGGCGCGCGACATTTCCCGTTACATGACCGGCCTGCTCGTCTTTCTCGGCCTGCTCGGCACTTTCTGGGGCCTGATCGAGACCGTGGGTTCGGTCGGTAAGGTGATCGACGGGTTGAAGGTCGGCGGTGATGCCGGTGCCCTGTTCGATACCCTCAAAGAGGGTCTGGCCGCGCCGCTCGGCGGCATGGGCATTTCGTTTTCGTCGTCGCTGTTCGGCCTCGCCGGCTCCCTGATCCTGGGCTTTCTCGACCTGCAATCGAGCCAGGCGCAAAACCGTTTCTATACCGACCTCGAGGACTGGCTGGCGACGACCGTGCGCGGCTATTCCAGCGAGGGCGGAACGGGCGGCGACATCGAGGCCGCGGTCGACCGGCTGCGCGCTGTGATGGAAGAAGGCGGCGGCAACCGGGCCACCACCACGGCGATGGCAAGTCTTGCCGAGGCAATCCAGGGTCTCGTCACCCATATGCGCACCGAGCAGCAGATGATCCGGGAATGGGCCGACGGTCAGGGCGAGCAGAACCGCGAGATCAAGCGGCTGCTCGAGCGGCTGGCGCGCCAGCCGGAGAAGAGTTGAGCGCAGGATCGAACATGCTGGACCACGTTACCATCGGTGTCGGCGATATCGAACGATCGAAGCGGTTCTTTGACCAGGCGCTGCGGCCTTTAGGCGTCACGCGGCTTTATGCGGAAGAGAATCGCTTCGCGGGTTATGGAATTCACCCCAAAGCTTTCTTCTGGATCGGAATCCGCGAAATCCCTCAGACCGGCGCGCATATCGCGTTTACGGCGGCTGATCGCCCGACGGTTGACCGATTCTACGAGGCAGCGATCGCGGCCGGCGGCAAGGACAATGGCGAGCCGGGCCTGCGTCCGCAATATCATCGCGACTATTACGGCGCCTTCGTGCTCGATCCCGATGGTCATAATATCGAAGCGGTGTGCCATGCGGCAGCATAGTTCCCGGCAATTCGACCGAGAGTAGATCGCGATGGCCCTTGCCCGAGCACGACGCAGCGAAAGCGCCTTCAACTACTGGCCGGGATTCGTCGATGCGTTGTCGACGCTGGTGCTCTCGATCGTCTTCCTGCTCTCGGTGTTTCTGGTGGTGCAATTCTTCCTGTCGCAGGAAGTCACCGGCAAGGACAAGGCGCTGGAACAACTCAACGCCAAGATCGCCGAGTTGAACGACATCCTGTCCATGGAGAAGCTCGGCAAGATCAACCTCCAGGATCAGCTTTCGCAGGTGCGGGCCGGGCTTGCTGCGGCCGAAGGCGAACGCGACCGCGTCAAGGGGCTCTATGAAGGTCTTGCCGGCGCCGGCAACGATGCGGCGAGCCGCGCCAACGAACTCAACAAGGCGCTCGATTCCGAAAAGCAGGTCTCCTCGCGCGCGCTGGCGCAGATCGAAGTATTGAACCAGCAGATCAGCGCGCTGCGGCGGCAGCTCGCCGCGCTCGAAGAGGCCTTGCAGGCGTCGGAAAAGCGCGGCCAGGAATCGCAAAGCCGAATTGCCGATCTCGGCCAGCGGCTGAACGTCGCGCTGGCGCAGCGCGTCCAGGAATTGTCGCGCTACCGTTCCGAATTCTTCGGACGCCTGCGCGCCATCCTCGGCAACCGGCCGGACATCCGCATCGTCGGCGACCGCTTCGTCTTCCAGTCGGAAGTATTTTTTGACACCGGACAGGCGATGCTATTGCCTGAAGGGAAATCCGAGCTCGACAAGGTCGCGAGCGCCTTGATCGACCTCGACAAGCAGATCCCGGGCGAAATCGCCTGGGTGCTCAGGGTCGACGGGCACACCGACGTGCGGCCGATCACCAACAGCCCGCAGTTCAAGTCGAACTGGGAGCTGTCGTCGGCGCGCGCGATCTCGGTGGTGCAATATCTGATCTCGCTCGGCGTGCCCGCACAGCGGCTGGTCGCGGCCGGCTTTGCCGAGTTTCAGCCGCTCGATACCGGCAACACCGAAGAGGCCTACCGGCGCAATCGACGCATCGAGTTGAAGCTGACGGAGAAGTAGTGCGCGTGTCCCGGCTAAGCGAGCATTCGCGAGCGCGAGCCGGGATCCAGATGGGTCACGGGTCCCACTCTGCTCGGGCGCTGCCCTCGCGTCACTCGCCCGGGCCGTGATGAGGGAGCCCTTCACCCTCCGCCCCTATCGCACCGAGGACGAAGATGCCGCGATCACGCTGTGGCTTGAGACCTGGCAAAAGGCCTATCCCTCGATCGATTTCGCCGCGCGCGTGCCGTGGTGGCGCGAGCGCTGGAGTAACGAGCTGGCGCCGAATGCCGCGATCATCGTCGCCGAAGAAGCGGGCAGGATGGTGGGCTTCGTGACCATCGACGCAAAAGCCTATCTCGATCAGCTCGTGGTCGCGCCCGATCGCTGGGGCTCGACGCTCGCGGATACGCTCCTCGACGAGGCGAAACGGCTGTCGCCTGATTCCATCACCCTGTTGGTCAACGACGACAACGCCCGCGCGATCCGCTTCTACGAGCGCAATGGTTTCGTTCACGCGGGGCACGACGTCAATCCGACCTCGGGTCGGCCGGTGCTGAAGATGAAGTGGAAATCCTAGTGGTCCAATTCTAACATTCGCTTCCCTCCTCAGCAGGCACTTTTGCGAATGTTAGAATCATAGGACCACTAGCAAACATATGTTTCTAGTGGAGTTTAGGATTTGACATTCGCTTCGAGAGTTTGCGCCCACATGGCCAGCAAATGTCAAATCCACTCCACTAGCACGGGAGAAGCCGATGACAGGAAGTGAACTCGCGAAGGGCTCGGCGGTTTTCCTGATCGTCATTGTCGCGGGATTTGTCTCGTCCGTCAGGGTCGATCGATACTATGCGGCCAATGCCGGCGGGGTGCCGCCCACCTCGTCCGCCTGCGTCACCGAAGATGGCTCGTGGAAGAACTGGCTTTGGCCGAATGTGCCGGCGCTCTCGCCGAAATGTCCCCCAGACCAGAAATAGCGGCCCAAGCCCCCTCGAACTTTAGCCGCGCCGGCCGCGCATCGAGGTCGTTGGCGGCGACCATCGACGCATTGTCGTCCCCGTCCGCACTCGATCCTCGCATCGACGCCTGCGAAATGTATATATAGCCATATGGCTATTCAAAGTTCATCCCAGCTGGACCGGACTTTTCACGCTTTGGCGGACGGAACGCGCCGGGCGATGATTCACGCACTCGCACACGGCAACGCTCGAAGCGCCGGCGAGCTGGGACGCCACTTCGATTCCGCCCAGCCCACGATCTCGAAGCACCTCAAGGTGCTCGAGCAGGCGGGGCTGGTCGAGCGCCGCATCGAAGGACGCGTCCACCGCTTTCGGCTGAAGCGAAAGCCGTTACAGGACGCCGGTGGATGGATCGCGCGCCATCAGGCGTTCTGGACCGGCGCCGTCGCGCAGCTTGACCGGCTTCTGTCGGAGGAGACACGCGATGAATGAGGCGTACGCCGAAGTCCGCCGGCGTTTTGCGGTCGCCCCCGAAAGGGTCTTTGCGGCTTTTTCGGACGCGCACCTCGTCGCGCGATGGCTGTCGCCATCCCCGGATATCAAGCTCTCGATCTTGCAATTCGACTTCCGCGTCGGGGGGACATACCGCTTCGCCTATCATCTGCCGGAGGACGAGCCTGTCATCGTCGGCGGCGTTTATCGATCGATCCAACCGCCCTCGGCGATCGTCTTCACCTGGGTCATCGAGCCTCCGGACGAGCACGCCGGGATCCAATCCGAAGTGACCGTGACGATCACGCGTGACGGCGATGGCGCCCGGCTGCACATCCGTCACGCGAAGCTGACCCGTCCTGACGCCATCGCGCGCCACGCCGAGGGTTGGCGCGGTGCCATGGATCAACTGGAACAACTGCTTCACGCGCCGGGATTGCCCCCGGCACATAAGGAGAGCCAACAATGATGCGCTTCTTTTTCGGCGTTCTCGCCTATGTCGTGCCGACATTCGCGCTTGGATTCGTCTGGCACTTGATCCTGTTCGAGCACTACTACAAGGCGCTCGCGATGTACCGCAGCGACATCATCATTCCCTTCGGCCTTCTCTCGATGCTGATCCAGGCGATCATTTTCGCGTGGATCTACCGGCAGGTTTTTGCCCGAGGGAGCGGAACGTTGCTGTCGCGCGGCCTGATCTACGCGGTCGTCGGCGCCGCACTGTCATGGAGCTTCACAACGATTGCCGTTGCCGCAAAGAACGTGATGACGTCGGTTCCAGACTACCTCGTGATCGAAACGGCCTTCACGATCGTGCAGTGGATCATGGTAGCGCCTCTCACCGTCCTTGCCTTTGGTCAAGCGGCGCCGACGGATGTTCGGCTCCGTGCGCCCGAGATTGCGGGGTAGACGCTGATCAATCGCACCAACCCCCGGGAAGTCAGGCGCCCTCGAACTGAAGGCGCGCCAGCCGCGCATAGAGGCCGTTGGCGGCGACCAGCGAAGTGTGAGTGCCCTCTTCGACGATCCTGCCCTGCTCCATGACCAGGATGCGGTCGCAGGACAACACGGTCGCCAGCCGGTGCGCGATCACGAGCGTGGTGCGGTGGCTCATCAACTCTTCCAGCGCGGTCTGCACCAGCGTCTCGGATTCAGCATCGAGCGCGGACGTCGCTTCATCGAGCAACAAGAGCGGCGCATCGCGCAAAATCGCCCGCGCAATCGCGATGCGCTGGCGCTGGCCGCCCGAGAGCGTCACGCCGCGTTCGCCGAGCGGCGCCTCAAGGCCGCCGGGCAGACGGGCCAAGAATTCGGACGCATGCGCCAGATCCGCGGCACGCTCGACCTCGGCATCGCTGGCCCCGGGGCGGCCGAAGCGGATGTTGTCGCGCGCGCTCGCCGCAAACACCACCGGGTCCTGCGGCACCAGCGCAATCCGCTTGCGCACCTCGCTCGGATCGGCGGCGCGGATCGGCACGCCATCGATCGAGATCGAGCCGGCGAGCGGATCGTAGAAGCGCAACAACAGATGAAACAGCGTGCTTTTTCCTGCACCCGAAGGGCCGACGATCGCGACCTTCTCGCCGGCGCGCACCGAGAAGGAAACGCCGTCAACCGCCGATATTGCGGGCCGCATCGGATAGGCGAAGCTGATGTTGTCGAAACTAACATCGCCACGCGCGGGTTCTGGCAGCGGACGCGGCGAAGCCGGCGCCACAATCGCCGACTTGACCCGCAGGATTTCAAACAGGCGCTCGGCAGCGCCCGAGGCGGCGGAGACTTCGCCCCAGACCTCGCTGAGCTGACCGAGGCCCGTGGCGGCAAACGCCGTGTAGAGAACAAACTGGCCCAGCCGGCCCGGCGTGATCAGGCCGGCTTCGACGTCATTCGAACCGATCCAGAGAATGACGACGACGCTGGTGAAGACGATGAAGATGACGATCGCGGTGAGCACGGCGCGGGCGCGGGTCGAGCTGACGGCGGCCCCATAAGCCTGCTCGACTTCGCCGCTGAAGCGCATATTCGCAAGCCGCTCGCCGGTATAGGCCTGCACGGTGCGGATCGCGCCGACGAGTTCGGACGCGTAGGCGCTGGCTTCGGCCAGCGTGTCCTGCGCGTTGCGCGACAACCGCCGCACCAAGCGTCCAAACGCCATCAGCGGCAGCACCACCACGGGAATGGCGAGCAGCACGAGGCCGGACAGCCTGGGGCTCGTCACCACCATCATCGCGGTGGCGCCGATGAACAGCATGACGTTACGCAACGCGATTGAGACCGAGGCGCCGACGGCGGATTTGATCTGGGTGGTATCGGCGGTGAGGCGCGAGATCAGCTCGCCGCTGCGCGAGGAATTGAAGAAGGCCGGCGAGAGCAACATCAGATGCGCGAATACGTCGCGGCGGAGGTCGGCGACGATGCGCTCGCCGATGGTCATGACCAAATAAAAGCGCGAGGCGCTGGCAAGCGCCAGCACGCCGACCACGGCGATCATGACGCTGAAATAGCTGTTGATCCGGGCAATGCCTTCCGGCGTGAAGCCGAAGTCGATCATCCGCCTAACCGCGAGCGGCACGACCAGCGTGGTGATTGCGGCAACGGTCAGCGAGATAAAGGCGAGCGTGACGCGCCCGCGATAGCGCGCGACATACGGCGACAGCGCCAGCAGCGGACGCAGCCGCGCACTGCGCTCCGCAGGCTGCGAAGTGAGCCCCGCTTCGATGGAGGCCGCCGGTTCGAGCGCGACGCCCGCAGCAGCCCTGTTTTCAGGTGCCGTGGTTTCGCCCCGGTCTTCAAGCCGATCCACTGCGCTCATCAATCAGAACCACCCGTTTGCCACCCCCAGATAGGCCGCCTCACCCGCGCTGGCAAATCGGTCATCCGTGGCTGTTGGCTGGCGGCCCAGATCACCGGCCCGCACGCTTGTTTTGAGGGGCCGCTTGCGTTATAGAGCGGCCCAAATCCGACACCCTGACACACGCGATTCAGGCGCCGGCGCGCCGAAGGACCTGCTATGAAAGCGGAAATTCACCCGAATTATCATACGATTACCGTCGTTATGACCGACGGCACCGAGTACCAGACCCGCTCCACCTGGGGCAAGGAAGGCGACAAGCTGAATCTCGATATCGATCCCAAGTCGCACCCGGCCTGGATCGGCGGCGCCCAGCAGATCCTCGATCGCGGCGGCCGCGTGTCGCGGTTCCAGAAGAAGTTTTCCGGCTTCCTCAAGAAGGATTGAAACCTCTCGGCCGCATCGGTTTCGAATGCAAAACGCCCCTGCTCTCGCCGGGGCGTTTTTGTTTTGCAGTGTCGATCCGGCTATTGCTCGAACGCGGCCTTCAGGCGATTGAGCTGCGGCACCAGAGGATTGCCGATCGGCGCGCGCTCGGTCGCAGGCGCATGGATCGTGGCATCGAGGCGGCGCACCTTGGCTTGCAGCGCCATCGATCGGGCGATCAGATCCTGCAAATGCTGCGGCAGCTTTTCGATCATCTCGGTTGGGCCGGGGTCGGCGGCCGAGAGCTTGACCTTGGTTTTTTCGCGGTTGGCCTGGGTCAAGGTCATCTCACCTTCCTTGACCGCGCGATGCAACAACAGCCACGAGGCGAGCTGCATCAAGCGGGTGGTCAGCCGCATGCTTTCGGTGGCGTAGGTGAGACTGACGGAACGCTCGAGCGCCTTGGCTTCGGTGCGGCCCGCACCGTCGAGATAGGCCGCCGTCTCCTCGACCAGATCCATGCCCTCGCGAAACAGGGTGCCAAATGCCGCCGAATTGGTCAGCCGCTCGCTGAACTGGACAAGCGGGGTTTCGCCTTGCGACCGGTCCGACATCTCTCAACGCCTCACGCCACAGTTCACGACCGGCTCAAGCCGCCGGAAAAATTATGATGAACAAATCATTGCGCGCGCGCGAGCGAGAGTCCAGCCGCAACCGAAATTATGGTTTCCAGCGCCCTCCACAAAGCCGAAGCGAGCGTTTCCGAAACGTTTCGGCAAGCGAAGCTGGTAATGGGAAAGGCACAAAAAAGAGCCGCCGTTTCCGGCGGCTTTTGAAGTTGATAACAGGGAGGCGTCAAACAGAGTGGACAGGAGCCACTCGGTGTCCAAAGAGGACGCTGCAAGTCATAGCTGGGAAAGCTTAATCGACCGTAAACGGGCGAATTTTTTCAGGCTTTGTTTGCCATGTCGGTCATTGGCCGAGCGTCGCTTGACATTTGGCCTTGCCGGGAACTTTCTGTTGAGGTCGTCCCCGCGCACGCGGGGAGCCATAACCACCGGGTGATCGATCGCAGTGCTTCCAGCGCCGTGCCTCAAGCAAAAGCCGCGGCGTGTGGGTCCCCGCTTTCGCAGGGACGACGTCGATAGCTACGACTTGAAAAAGCTGTCCGCCGCCTCTTTCGACGCGCGCTTCTTAGTCGCCGCCGCCTGCAACCGGTCGATTTCGGAGGTGAGCAGCGCGATGCGCTCGGTGAGTTCTTCGACCGAAAGCAGCGAGAGGTCCTGACCGATCTCGTGGCTGATTTTCTTCCTCGGCCGGTCGTCATCTTCGATTGAAGCCATGCGCTGCTCCGTGATCAACAAAGGCTTCGGCTGGTTGCCACGCGGATCGCCGCTGGCTAATCAGGTTCTTCTCAGAAATCCTACCGTTTGGCCAAGGACAAATCATGGAAAAAGTCCCTTCGCAAATGACCGTGATCGCGATCAGCAAGCCCGGTGGTCCGGAGGTGCTGGTGCCTGAAACCCGCACCGTGCCCGCGCCTGGTCCAGGCGAAATCCTAATCAGGGTGATGGCCGCCGGCGTCAACCGTCCTGACGTGGCGCAGCGCTCTGGCTCCTATCCGCCGCCGCCCGGCGCGAGCGATCTGCCCGGACTCGAGGTCGCGGGCGAGGTGGTCGCGCTTGGCGCCGGCAGCCAGAGGCACAAGCTCGGCGACAAGGTGATGTCGCTGGTGGCGGGCGGCGGCTACGCCCAATATTGCATCGCGCAAGACGCACAGGCGATGGCGATCCCCGCTTCGCTGTCGATGCTTGAGGCCGGCGCCACGCCGGAGACGCTGATGACGGTGTGGCACAACGTGTTCGAGCGCGGCGGCCTTCAGGCGGGCGAAACCATCCTGATCCATGGCGGCTCGTCCGGCATCGGCACCATGGCGATCCAGCTTTCCAAGGCCTTCGGCGCCAAGGTGATCGTCACCGTCGGATCGAAAGACAAGGCCGACGCCTGCCTCAAGCTCGGCGCCGATCATGCCATCAACTACAAGACCGACGATTTCGTTGCCGCCTCAAAGTCACTGACGTCGGGCGCCGGCCCCAACGTCATCCTCGACATGGTCGGCGGCGATTACGTCGACCGCAACTACGAAGCCGCGGCGGCCGACGGACGCATCGTGCAGATCGCAACGCTCGGTGGCGCCAAGATCACGGCCAATATCGCAAGGCTGATGGTCAAGCGTCTGCACCACACCGGTTCGACACTGCGGCCCCGTAGTAATGCGGACAAGGCCGCGATGGTCGCCGCGATTGAGGCCAAGGTGATGCCGCTGTTGCGAGAAGGCCATGTCAAACCCCTGATGGACAGCACTTTCCCGCTGGAGAAAGCAGCCGATGCGCACCGCCGCATTGAGACCAGCGAACATATTGGCAAAATTGTGTTGGCGCTTTAACGCTCCCGTGCAATCGGGCGGTTGAAACCCTTTGATTTTCTTCGCATTCGTGGCATCTATCCTGGTGCGCCGGGCGCAAGGCCTCGCCCGCGAACCATGCTGCTGACTGCGGAGAAACCGACATTGCGTCTGATCAGGTGCCTGGCAGCGCTCGCGCTGGGCCTCATGATGGTTGCGGCCAAGCCGGCGTGGGCTGTCGACGCGGTCAGCGTCCGCGGTGACGTGTCCGCCATCGACCTGACCGCGGTGCTGGAGCATCAGCACAGCGACACCGATCGCATCCAGGTTTCCACCGCACCCGGCCCCGACGGCATCGTCCGCCGCATCGAAGTGCGCGCCCGCGAAGGCGGCCAGAACTGGGTGGTGTTCGCGCTCGCCAACAACACTGACGACCAGCTCGATCGTCTGATTGTGGCGCCGCACTACCGCATCGTGTCATCAGGGATCTTGTGGCCCGATCTCGGCCTGTCGCGCATCGCCACCATCACACCCTCGACCGGTGACCGCCCCGACCGGCAGGAGAGCGCGACCGCCGACATCTTCCGCATCACGCTCGATCCCGGCTCGGTCGTGACCTATGTCGCGGAATTGCGCACCGACAAGCTGCCGCAGCTCTATCTGTGGGAACCCGACGCCTACAAGGACAAGGTCAACTCCTTCACGCTCTACCAGGGCATCGTGATCGGCATCTCCGGCCTCCTGGCGCTGGTGCTGACCATCCTGTTCGTGGTCAAGGGCAGCATCATGTTTCCAGCGGCCGCCGCGCTCGCCTGGGCGGTGCTGGTCTATATCGGCGTCGACTTCGGCTTCTGGGGCAAGGTGCTCGACATGTCGAACAACGCCGAGCGGGTTTGGCGCGCCGGCGGTGAAGCGATCCTGGCGGCAACACTTCTGGTGTTCCTGTTCGCCTATCTCAACCTTTCCCGCTGGCATGTGCGCTACTCCCACATCACCGTCGGCTGGCTGGTGTTCCTCGGCTCGCTGGTCGCGCTGGCGCTGTTCGATCCCGCGGTCGCCTCTGGCATTGCGCGCATGTCGCTGGTGATGATCGCCTTCGCCGGCTTTGCGCTGATCGTCTATCTCTCGACGCACGGTTTTGATCGCGCGGTGCTGTTGATCCCGACCTGGTTCCTGCTGGTGGTCTGGGTGATCGCCGCCGGCATGACGGTTGCCGGCAGCGTCACCAACGACATCGTCGGCCCCGCGCTGCTCGGCGGCCTCGTCCTGATCGTGATGCTGATCGGCTTCACCGTGATGCAGCACGCTTTCGCCGGCGGCGGCGCCACCACCGGCATCGTGTCCGATGTCGAGCGCCGGGCGCTGGCGCTCGCAGGCTCCGGTGACCTGATCTGGGACTGGGATGTCTCCTCCGACAAGGTGTTCACGAGCCCCGAGACCGAATCCCTGCTGGGCTTGAAGCGCGGCACGCTGGAAGGCCCCGCCGCCAAATGGCTCGAGGTGCTGCACCCGCTCGATCAGGATCGTTTCCGCGCCGCGCTCGACAGCGTGCTCGACCAGCGCCGCGGCCGCCTGGTGCAGGACTTTCGTTTGCGCACGCCGGATGGGCACTTCATGTGGTTTGCGCTGAAGGCCCGTCCCGTCGTCGGCTCCGACGGCGAGGTCTCCCGCGTGGTCGGCACGCTGACCGACGTCACCGAGACCAAGAACGCCGAAGAGCGCATGCTCCATGATTCCGTTCATGACAACCTCACGGGGCTGCCGAACCGGAAATTGTTCATGGACCGCCTCAACGCGGTTGCCAATTTCGCCAAGACCATGCCGAACCTGCGGCCGACGCTGATGGTGATCGATCTCGACCGCTTCAAGCAGGTCAACGATTCCGTCGGCATTGCGGTCGGCGATTCCATCCTGCTGACACTGGCGCGCCGCCTGACTCGCATCCTTAAAGCCCAGGACACGCTGGCGCGGCTTGCCGGCGACCAGTTCGGCCTGATCCTGATGTCGGAACAGGATCCCGCGCGCATCACCGCCTTTGCCGAAACCATCCGCAAGACCATCCGCGCCCCGATTGCCTTCAACGACCGGGAGATTTTCCTGACCGCCTCGATCGGGCTCGCGCTCCCGGATCCGCAAGTTCAGCTCACCGACGAGATCATCAAGGACGCCGAGCTTGCGATGTATCACTCCAAGCGGATCGGCGGCGATCGCATCGATGTCTATAAACCCGCCATGCGCGCGCGAAAAACTGACCGCCTGACGCTGGAGAGCGAATTGCGCCGCGCAATCGAACGCGAGGAAATCACCATCCTCTATCAGCCGATCGTGCGGCTGGAAGACCGCTCAATTGCCGGCTTCGAGGCGCTGGCACGCTGGGACCATCCCAAGCTCGGCCGTCTGTCGCCGAGCGAATTCATCACCATTGCCGAGGAAATCGGCCTGATCGTCGACCTCGGCACCTTCGTGCTCGACCGCACCGCAAGGCAACTCGCCATCTGGCAGCGCGCGATGCGCTCGCGCGAGCCGATCTTCGCCAGCGTCAACGTCTCCTCGCGCCAGCTTTTGCGGCATGACCTGATTCACGACATCCGCACCGTATTGTCGCGGTCCTCCGTCGCGCGCGGCACATTGAAGCTCGAATTGACGGAATTGCTGGTGATGGAGAATCCGGAGCACGCCGCGCAAATGCTGACGCGCATTCGCGAACTCGGCACCGGGCTGTCGCTCGACGATTTCGGCACCGGCCATTCATCGCTGTCGTACCTGCAGCGCTTCCCGTTCGACACCATCAAGATCGACCAGTCTTTCGTGCGCACGACGAGCCGCGGCACGCGCCCGGTGATCCTCAAATCGATCATCGCGCTCGCCCATGACCTCGGCATGGACGTGGTCGCCGAGGGCGCCGAGACGGATTCCGATGCGGTCGAGCTCTATCAGCTCGGCTGCGAATATGCGCAGGGCTTTGCCTTCGGCGAGCCGATGGATGCCGATGCCGCGATGCGGCTATTGACCGAAGTCCGGCTCGAGGCGGCGAGCTGATTTCTATGTCGTCCCGGCCTTCAGCCGAGACCCATACGCGGCAGCCTATCGGTGACGTGCTGGGGCCCGCTACTTTCGCAACAACAACATCCTGTGGTTATGGGTCCCGGCGTTCGCCGGGGCGACGATTGGGCATCTTCCTGAACTTGACGCTTTTGCCGTCCGGCTGCCTGGTCGCGACGAAGCCTGCCTCGATGCACGCCTCGCGCTGCGACATCTTTTCCTGCGGACTGCGCTGCGTCTCCCACCAGGAGGCGCGCTGCGCGGCACGCGGCAGCGCCGCATCGATGATCTCCTCGATCTGTTCGAAGCTCAGCACGAATTCCGTCTGCTTCTGCCGTTTCAGATAGTCGCGCAGCGCGTCATATTGAGTCATTGGGTCTGAAGGCCTTCAGAAGGGAAATTCGCAGCTTGCACTTGTAGCCGGTGACGGAAACGAAACGTTAACGCATTCAGGCTCCAGCGGAACCCATTTAAGCCGCCAGCAACCATTCCCGGTGCATCCAATTCCTTAGGGAGCGAAGTGATGGGATTTGGACGCCGGAAAGACGCGGCCAGCCGGCCCTGGAGGCTGTCGGCAAAGTTGCTGATCATCTCCTCTATTGTCACCGTGCTCGGCTTTACCGCGATCTGCACCAGCGTCATGCTCGACATGCGCCGCAGCGAAGAAGAGCTCGCTCGCCAGACGCTGGAAAATCTCGCCTCCGGTATCGACACCGATATCAGCCGCAACGTCGAACTGTACGACCTTTCGCTGCGCTCTGTGGCCGCCAATGTCGTGGCGCCCGAAATCGACCAGGTCAGCAAGCCATTGAGGCAACTGATCTTGTTCGATCATGCCGCGACCGCCAAGCATTTCGGCGCGATCCAGGTGTTCGACGTCACGGGCAAGCTGATCTCCGATGCCTCCTCGCTCGATCCGCTGCCGGAAAACCGCAGCGACGAGGAATATTTCCAGGTTCATCGCGACCAGCCCGACGTCGGCTTGTTCATCAGCCGCCCGATGCTTCACCACGGCGCCTATTCCATCGTTCTCAGCCGGCGCATCTCCAGCGAAGACGGCAGCTTCCTCGGCGTCGTCACAGGTTCGATCCGCTTTTCCTATTTTCACGACCTGTTCGGACGGCTGCGCCTTGACCCCGATGACGTCATCACGGTGCTGCGGCGCGACGGCACCGTGATCATGCGTACCCCCTTCGACCTCGACATCATCGGCAAGAACCTCGGCGATACACCCGGCGTTAAGCGGGCTTTGTCCGAGCCGAGTGGCTCCTATACTGGGCTCAGGACGGCGACTCACAACCCACGGCTCTATGTCTGGCGCGACGGAACCAGGCCGCTCGTCGTGATCGTCGCCAAGCCGTGGGACAACATCCACAGGCTTTGGCGCATCGAGGCGACGCGGATCGGCGCGATCCTGGCCGCACTCGCCGCGTTCGTGCTCGGCGTCTCGCTGTTTCTGGCGCGCGAAATCAGCCGCCGCGCGGCAGCCGAAGAGAAGCTCGAGGAGCTTGCCACCACCGACGCCCTCACCGGTTTGCGCAACCGCCGCAAGTTCGACGCCGCCATCGAGGGCGAGTGGAAGCGCGCGGCGCGGCAGAAGCGCCCGCTCGCGCTCCTGATGATCGACGCCGACCACTTCAAGACCTTCAACGACACCTACGGGCATCAGGCCGGCGACGAGGTGCTGATCGGGATTGCGATCTGCATTTCCGATTCGGTGCGCCGGGCCGGCGACTGCGCCGCCCGCTATGGCGGCGAGGAATTCGCCGTCTTGCTGCCCGGCCTGTCGCCAACTGAGGCGTTCGTGGTAGCGGAAACGATTCGTCTCAAGGTCGAGCAATGGTGCGGCGAGGCGGCCATCACGACCGTCAGCATCGGTGTCGCGAGCATGGTACCTGACGTGAGAACGGAATGGGCAACCATGGTCAGAGCGGCCGACGAAGCGCTCTACGCAGCCAAGGCGAGTGGCCGCAACTGCACCGTGCTTGCCGCGGGGCCGAAGCTGTCGCTGGTCGCGTAAGGTTCTTCTGTCACTTGCCGGAGTATTTTTTCATCTCCGCGCGCAGGCCTTCCCGCAATTCGGGCCGCGCCATGCCGTAGGCGATATTGGCGCGCAGGAACCCGGCCTTCGAGCCGCAGTCGTGCCGCTCGCCTTCGAATTCGACGCCAAAGAATTTCTGGGTCTTCGATAACCCGATCATGGCGTCAGTGAGCTGGATCTCGCCGCCGGCGCCGCGCTCCTGGGTCTGAAGGATCCGGAAAATCTCCGGCTGGAGGATGTAGCGCCCGGTGATCGAAAGGTTCGACGGCGCGGTGCCTTTCGCTGGCTTTTCGACCATTCCATGGACCTCGAACACTTTGCCCTGACGCTTGCCGACGCCGCAGATGCCGTATTGGTGGGTGAGTTCGTCGGGCACCGCTTCCACCGCGATCAGATTCGACTTCGCGCCCAGCTTTTCTGCAGCAGCGATCATCTGCGCCAGACAACCGGGCGTGTGCAGGACGAGCTCGTCGGGCAGCACCACCGCAAACGGCTCATCGCCGACGATATCGCGCGCGCACCACACCGCGTGACCGAGCCCGAGCGGCGCCTGTTGCCGTGTAAAACTCATGGCGCCCGCCTCGGGTTGGTCGCGGGCCAGAATGTCCATCTCCGCCTTCTTGCCACGCGCCGCAAGCGTCGCGTCAAGCTCGTACATGCGGTCGAAATGATCCTCGATCACGCCCTTGTTGCGGCCGGTGACAAAGATGAAATGTTCGATGCCGGCTTCCTTGGCTTCATCGACCACATATTGGATCAAGGGCTTGTCGACGATGGTCAGCATTTCCTTCGGCATCGCCTTGGTGGCGGGCAGCACGCGGGTGCCCAAGCCTGCGACGGGAAAGACGGCTTTGCGGATTTTCATGGGGATGGCACTGCCTGCGGTAACCTGGAGAAAAACAATGCTTGGTAGCTGGTTTGCAGCCGAGAACAAAGACCGATATGGGCCTTTCGGTTCCTCCTTGCTGTCCGTTTCTGGCAGGACGGCCCGGCCCCTAACGCAAAAAACCCGCTTTTGTTAAGCTATTGGAAAGTCTGACTAGGCCTCATTTCAGCCGGGCTGGACGGACCTTGCGGGTGGGATATGACACAATCACTGAGACGGCCGATGCGGCAAACCGGCGCTGCGGTCCTCGCGGCGGCGCATCTCTGGTCGGCGCCGGCACCCGCCCAGTCGGCCAGTGGCCCACTCGATTTCCTCGGCAACATTTTCGGCAAGTCGAAACCCGATCAGACCGGCTCCGCGCCGCCGGTTCAGCCGGCCTCGCCCGGTGGCGCGCAGCCCTGGAGCGGCGAGGACGGCGCCTCTGGTCATCCGTTGATGACGGCAAGCGCCATCCGCGAGGCGGCGGCCAATTTCGACAGCTGCCTTGCCTCGATGTGGCCGGACGCCGCACGGCGTAATATTTCGCAGGAGAGTTTTCAACGCTTCACCGCGGGGCTGGCGCCCGATCTGCGCATCATGGACCTGCTCGAACTCGCAGCCCGAGTTCACCAAGTCGGTCTGGGATTATCTCGACATCCTGGTCAACGATGTCAGGCTTGCCAAGGGGCGCGAGATCCTCGCCAAATACAAGCCGCAGTTCGACGCGACCGAGAAGGCTTACGGCGTCGACCGCTACATCATCGCGGCGATCTGGGGCATCGAATCGAATTATTCGACGCAGATGGGCGACCGCAGCGTCCTGCAATCAACTGCGACGCTCGCCTGCATCGGCCGGCGCCAGAAATATTTCCGCGACGAGTTTCTCTCGGCGCTGGAGATCCTGCATCACGGCGACCTGAGCCCGGAACAGATGCGCGGCTCCTGGGCGGGCGCCTTCGGGCCGACGCAATTCATGCCGACCGCGTTCAAGCGTTATGCGGTCGACGCCGATGGCGACGGCCGCCGCAATGTCGTCGATGACCCCGCCGACCTGATCGCGTCGACCGCCAATAACCTGAAAAAGGACGGCTGGCAGAGCGGCCAGAGCTGGGGTTACGAGGTCGCGGTGCCGCAGGGCTTCAATTACATGCTGGCGGACCGCGCCAGGATGATGACGCTGGCGCAATGGGAGCATCTCGGCCTCAAGCGCGCCAACGGCCAGGCCTTCCCGGCCTCAAGCGAAAAGGCCTATTTGCTGGCTCCGGCCGGCGCCGAAGGTCCCGGCTTTCTGATGCTGCAAAATTTCCGCGTGATCATGAAGTACAACCCGGCGGAGGCCTACGCGCTCGCGATCGGCCACTTTGCCGACCGGCTGCGCGGAGGGCAGCCCTTCGTTCAGGCCTGGCCGCGGCAGGAACGCGAATTGTCGCGCGCCGAGCGGCTCGAACTGCAACAATTGCTGGCGCAGCGAGGGTTTTATCGCGGCACACCCGACGGGCAGTTTGGCGGCGAAACCCGCGACGCGCTGCGCGGCTTCCAGGCCTCGATCGGTGCGCCGGCGGACGGCTTTGCTTCTTCGGCCATGCTCGACCGCCTGCGCGCGCAGTGAATTAATGTAAGGTTCGCAAGTAACCCTATTTGGCTCTTTCAGGGGACGACGACCGGAAAACCAGTTCCCCCAGGAACTGGATCGTGCTCTACGGTCTTGTTTTCGAATCCCAGCGTGGCGACTCGGACGTTCCTTTCAGTGCCGCCACGAGCTCTTCGAAGGGACGTCAGAGTCAAAGCCACACTGGAATCATGTACTTGCTGGTGTCCCTTTGGTTCTGACATTCGCAAGAGTGCCCGCCCCGATATGATACGAATTCAGAGCCGGGACACTAGCGGTAGCATGGGGTGGCGAGGCATGCGGGAAATCTGCCCGTTTGCAGCCTGATTTTGTTACTATCTTTGCTGACCGAACGATCCGCTGCGACCCGAGCCGAATGCGAGAAAAACGACCCTTTTTGCGGCTGTTCGCCGAAGCCGGTCCGATGACCGTGCTGGCGGTCGTCCTGGTGCTGCTGGTCGCCATCACCGCGCCCGCCTCGGCACAATTTTTCTTCAATTTCGGAGGGCCTCCGCGGCCAGCGCCCCAGCAGGCCCCGCGCGGCCCCGGCGGCTGGTTCGGCGGCGACTTCTTCGCCCCCTTCCAGCATGAGGCTCCGAGGCCCGTCGAGAACTACTCCAAGGCGCCGCCGCCGCAAAAGCGCGACGCCACCATGGTGCCCGAGCACAACGTCCTGGTGCTCGGCGACGCCATGGCCGACTGGCTCGCCTATGGCCTCGAGGATGCCTACAACGAGCAGCCGGATATGGGCGTAATCCGCCGGCACAAGACCGTCTCCGGCCTCATCCACTACCAGCCCAAGGGCGATCCGGCCGATTGGGCGGCGGCGGCGAAGACCATTCTTTCCACTGAGAAGCCCGATGTGATCGTCGTCATGCTTGGCCTTAGCGACCGCGTACCAATGCGCGAACCGGAAAAATCCGACGCCAAGAACGACAAGGCTGGCGACAAGAAAGGCGACAAGAAGGAAGCTCGCAAAGGCGGAGAATCAAAGGGCAACGAATCGTCCGACGCTGCCAAGCGCGAAGAGAAAACGCCCGATGCCGAATTGCCGCAGGACGACGCCGCAGACGACGTTCCGCCGGTCGTGGCGCCGGAAAAAGGCGGACGCGCGTCGAACGGCCTGGTCGAATTCCGCGACGATCGCTGGACCGAACTCTACAACAAGAAAATCGACGAGATGATCGCGGTGCTGAAATCGAAGGGCGTGCCGGTGATATGGGTCGGCCTGCCGGCCGTGCGCGGCGCGAAAGCGACCTCCGACGCGCTGTTCCTGGATTCGCTCTATCGCGAGGGCTCTGCCAAGGCCGGCATCACCTATGTCGATGTCTGGGATGGGTTCGTCGACGAAGCCGGACGCTTCCTGCAACAGGGTCCCGACTTCGAAGGCCAGATCCGGCGCCTGCGTTCCTATGATGGCGTCTATTTCACCAAGGCCGGCGCGCGGAAACTTGCGCATTATGTCGAGCGCGAAATCACGCGCGTGCTCGCGTCCCGCTCCGCGCCGATTACCTTGCCGAGCGAGCCCGCAACCCCGGATGCCAATGCGCAGCCCGGGCAGCCGGTACCGCGCCCGCTCGCCGGACCGATCGTGCCGCTGGTGGCGTCCTCTGTCGGCACCGATCAGTTGCTCGGTGGTCCGGGATCGCGCCCCGCCGCCGTCGATGCGCTCGTGGCGCGCACCCTGGTGAAGGGTGAGCCGCTGATCCCGCCGGCCGGGCGCGCCGACGACTTCGCCTGGCCGCGGCGGGAGATCGGACGCGAACAGGTCAAGGGAGATGCGCCGGTGGCTTCCACCTCTCCCGACGGTACACCCGCTGCAACGCCGCCCGGGGCGCAGCAGAAGCAGAAGCGGCCGGCCTCGGCTCAGTCAGGCCCGCAAGCGGCGCCTCCGCCGTTCCGGAATTTCTTCGGCCTGGGCGCGCCGCCGCCGCCGCGGCAAGTGCAGCCGACGCCGCGCACCGCGCCTTCTCCGAACGCGCCGCGTCCTCCGGCCAATGTCGGCCGGTCGGCGTCGGTGCCGCCGGGTAACATCGCGCAATAAATCCGACGATCGCCTGCGATCAGCAGAGGACAGCATGCGTTGAGATCAGCATGCGTTGACTTCGCGATGGCCGCGAGTAGCCTTCTCCTGAAAAAGACAGCCGGAAAAGATCAGGGAGGCACGCCAATGACCGTGACAATCCGCCAGCTTCACCCGCATTTTTTCGGCGAGGTTTCCGGCGTCGACCTGCGCAAGCCGCTTACGGCAGAAGAGGCCCGAGACATCGAAGCCGGCATGGACAACTACGCCGTGCTGCTGTTCCGCGACCAGGACATCACGGACGAACAGCAACTGGTCTTCGCGCGGAATTTCGGCGAGCGCGAGAGCGCCCGCGGCGGCACGGTCACCAAGCGGGAGGATTATCGTCTCACCTCGGGCCTCAACGACGTCTCCAATCTCGGCAAGGACGGCAAGCCGCTGCCGCGCGACCACCGCACCCATCTGTTCAATCTCGGCAACTGCCTCTGGCATTCCGACAGTTCGTTCCGCCCGATCCCGGCCAAATTCTCGCTGCTCTCGGCGCGGGTGGTGAACCCCAAGGGCGGCAACACCGAGTTCGCCGACATGCGCGCGGCCTATGATGCGCTCGACGAGGAGACCAAGGCCGATATCGAGGATCTGATCTGCGAGCACTCGCTGATGTATTCGCGCGGCTCGCTCGGCTTCCTCGACTACAGCGAGGAAGAAAAGCAGATGTTCAAGCCGGTTCTACAGCGGCTGGTGCGCACCCATCCGGTGCATCGCCGCAAGTCGCTCTATCTGTCATCGCATGCCGGTGCGATCGTCGGCATGAGCGTGCCGGAGGCGCGGCTATTGCTGCGCGATCTCACTGAGCACGCCACACAGCGCGAATTCGTCTACGTCCACAAATGGACGGTGCATGACCTCGTGATGTGGGACAACCGGCAAACCATGCATCGCGTGCGCCGCTACGACCAGTCGCAGCCGCGCGACATGCGCCGCGCCACGGTGGCCGGCACCGAACCCACCGTCGCGCGGCAGGCGGCCGAGTAAGCTTCTTCTTCATCGCCCGGCTCGACCGGGCGATCCAGCATTCCAGAAAGCCTGCAACTAGAAGACAGGCCGCAGCTTACTGGATGCCCCGCCTGCGCGGGCATGACGGCCTGGAGCGGATCGGAAGTCAGGCATGCCCGGCTTCGTTGGACAGCATGCCTGGATCGATGCCGATCTTGCGCAGCGCGCGGGTGTATTTTTCCTCGATATCGCGGCCGAAGATCAAATCGGGATCGGCGTCGCAATGCAGCCAGCCATTGTCCTGGATTTCGCTCTCCAGCTGACCTGCGGCCCAGCCGGCATAGCCGAGGGCCAATATTGCATGCTTCGGGCCGGATCCCTTGGCGATCGCCTTGAGGATATCGACGGTGGCGGTGAGACAAATTTCGTGGTCGATCCGCAGCGTCGCATCCTGAATGAAGAAGTCGCTCGAATGCAGCACGAAGCCGCGGCCGGTTTCCACCGGGCCTCCCTTGAGCACCTTCAGGGTCTCGGCGTTTTCAGGCAGCTTGATCTGATCCGTTTCCTTGATGATGTCGAGCTGGACCAACAGGCCCGGAAAATCGATGCTGCCGGCCGGACGGTTGACGATGATGCCCATGGCGCCTTCCGCCGAATGCGCGCACAGATAAATCACCGAACGTTCGAAGCGCGGGTCGCCCATGACGGGCATGGCGATCAGCAACTGGCCGTCGAGATAACGATGGCCTCCGCGTTCGCCGGCACTAGCCACATCGCGACGAATGGTCCGAGGCCGAAAGCCAGCTTTTTTGTCTTCAGATGCCATGCGCCAAAGACTCGCCTATATAATCTATCCTGATATTGGTGCTCGGCGCTGTCAATCAAGCTGAGCTTGCATTTCGCGACGCATCACAAGCAATTCAATGGCTTGCAATCACGCTTGGAGTTAAGGACGCTTTATGAACGCGATGGTTCCCAGCCGGCTCGAGCGCGTGCGCAACTTCCGAGCTTCACGATCGGCGGCGCTTCTTGCCGTCGCCGCACTTGCCTCGCTTTCGCCAATCGAGGCGCGTGGCCAGGACGCTTCACCTTGGCAGAAAGGATCGCACGCTGCCGTGCGGCTGCTCGCTGGATCGCGCAGCGGACCGGTGTTGCTCGGCGGCATTGCGGTTCAGCTTGATCCTGGCTGGAAAACTTACTGGCGTACCTCCGGCGATTCCGGCGTTCCGCCACGTTTCGATTTTTCCAAATCGGATAATGTCGAGGCCGTGACCGTTCTGTGGCCTGCGCCGACGAAATTCGATGACGGCGCCAGCGGATTCTCGCTCGGCTATCACGACCAGGTAGTGCTTCCCTTGCGGATCGTGCCGAAAAGCAACGACAAGCCGGTCACGCTTCGCGCCGACATCAATTACGCGGTGTGCGAGAAGATCTGCATCCCGGTCGAAGCGAGCACGGAGCTCACTTTTACGAGCGTCGCCTCTACCGAAGACAGCGCCCTGTTCGCAGCGCTCGATACGGTTCCCAAGCCGGCGTCGATCGGTGATCCCAACCCGCTCACCATCCGCGACGTCGAGCGCGAGGGCAAATCGACGGTTCTGGTCGACGTGATCTCGCCCGGCAACAAGGCGGTCAATCTGTTCGTCGAAGGTCCGACGCCCGACTGGGCGCTGCCGGTGCCAAAGCTCCTCGATCGTGGACCGGCGGGCGTCAAACGCTTTGCCTTCGAACTCGACGGCGTGCCGCCGGGAACCAATCCGGAGGGCGCAGCGCTCAAATTGACGCTGGTTGGCAGCGACCGCTCCTACGAGTTCAATATCAATCTGGAATAGACGCCCAACCGAATCTTAACGAAGTGTTGATAGGGGGAAGCTTGCCGCAACTCGGCGGCTGTTGACTTCCGGATCACGCGTGGCGGCTATCAACTCCCAGCCCACTCCCGCTTTGCCAGACGGCCTGCTCGCTCGATTGAAGTCGAAGCTGGGCGGCGGCAGCAATGAAGCCTCGGTGACACAACGGCTGGCTGGCACGATCTTCATCATCCGCGTGCTGAGCGCCGCGCTTGCCTATTTCTCGCAAGTATTGCTCGCCCGCTGGATGGGCGGCTCCGACTACGGCATCTATGTCTATGTCTGGACCTGGGTTCTGCTGCTCGGCAGCATGATGGATTTCGGCATCTCTTCCTCTGCCCAGAAGATCATTCCGGAATATCGCACGCGCGGCGAGCACGCGCTGCTGCGCGGCTTTCTGGCCGGCAGCCGCTGGATGACGTTTGTCGTCTCCTCGATCGTCTCAGTGGTTCTGGCCGGGCTCGTCAAGCTGCTCTCGCCGTGGATTGGAGCGAACGAAATCGTTCCGCTCTACATCGGCTGTGCGACGCTGCCCGCCTTTGTCGTGGCCAACACCCAGGACGGCATCGCGCGCTCGCATGACTGGATGCGGCTCGGCCTGATGCCGCAGTTTGTCATTCGCCAGGCGCTGATCATCGGCGTCACCACCGCCATGTTCGTGCTCGGCTTTCATCTCGGGGCGACGGCGGCAATGCTGGCAAGTGCGGCCGCGGTCTGGATCGCGATGGCCGGCCAGATGCTGGCGCTCAACCGGCGTCTCAAGGGTCACATCCCGCCCGGCCCCAAAGCCTATGATGTCGGCTTCTGGCTTTCGATTTCGCTGCCGATCCTGATGGTCGAGGGCTTCTATCTGCTGTTGTCCTACACCGACGTGCTGGTGCTGCAGCAATTCCGTTCCTCGGAAGAGGTCGGCGTCTACTTTGCGGTGGTGAAAACGCTGGCGCTTGTTTCCTTCATTCACTACGCGATGTCGGCGACCACGGCGCACCGCTTTGCCGAATATCATGCGCTGGGCGACCGGGCGCGGCTCTCGACCTATGTCGCGCATGCCATCAAGTGGACGTTCTGGCCCTCGCTCGCCGCAACCATCCTGCTGCTCGCGCTCGGCAAGCCGCTGCTCTGGCTGTTCGGATCGCAATTCGTCACCGGCTACGACATCATGTTCGTAGCGGCGATCGGCCTTGTGGTGCGCGCGGCCGTCGGTCCGGTCGAACGGCTGCTCAACATGCTCGGCCACCAGTATGTGTGCGCGCTGGCCTATGGCCTATCCTTTGTCATGAACGTCGTGCTCTGCGTCGCGCTGGTGCCGCGCTTCGGCGGTCACGGTGCGGCGGCCGCAACCTCGATCTCGCTCACCTTCGAGACCGTGCTGCTGTTCTATATCGTGCGCCAGAAGCTCGGGCTTCACGTGCTGGCGTTCGGAAAGCGCCCCTGAACTGTCATTGCCGGGCTTGACCCGGCAATCCATCGAAAGAGCTGTTCAATGCAGATGGGTGCCCGGATCAAGTCTGATCAAGTCCGGGCATGACAGGAAGAGCGGATCACTCCGCCGTCCAGCCGCCGTCGATCGAGAGATTGGCGCCGGTGATCTGGGCGGCATCGTCGCTGCACAAAAACAGCGCCAGCGCGGCAACCTGGTCCGAGGTCACGAACTGCTTGGTCGGCTGCGCGTCCAGCAGCACGTCGTTGATGACCTGCTCCTTGGTCATGTTGCGCGCCTTCATGGTCTCCGGGATCTGGTGCTCGACCAGCGGCGTCCAGACGTAACCCGGGCTGATGCAGTTGCAGGTGATCTTGAAGGTCGCGACCTCAAGCGCCACCGTCTTGGTTAGGCCGGCGATGCCGTGCTTGGCCGAGACGTAAGCCGACTTGAAGGGCGAGGCCACCAGCGAATGCGCGGACGCCGTGTTGATGATGCGGCCCCAACCGCGCTTCTTCATGCCGGGCACGGCGGCGCGCGTGGCGTGAAACGCCGACGACAGGTTGATGGCGATGATCGCGTCCCATTTCTCGATCGGGAACTCCTCGATCGGGGAGACGAACTGAATGCCGGCATTGTTGACGAGGATATCGACCGAGCCGAAGGTTTTTTCACCGAGCGCGATCATATCGGAGATCTCGGCCGGCTTGGTCATGTCGGCCGGCGAATAGGCTGCCTTGACCTTGTAGTCGGTCTCGATGGCGGAGCGCTCCTTTTCGATATCGGCCGGCGCGCCGAAACCGTTGATCACGACATTGGCGCCAGCGCTGGCGAATGCGCGGGCATAAGCGAGCCCGATGCCAGAGGTCGAACCGGTCACGACCGCCGTCTTGCCCTTCAGATTAGTCGTCATGTCACTGCTCCTTTTTGCGAGGATTTTCGTCGCCCGTCAGATCGTAAGTCACCATGGTTTCGCCGGATTGCGGCCGCTCCAGCCAATCCTCGTGCTGCATCGACCGGTGGACGTCGCGCACGCCCGCTTCCCAATGCTCCACCATCGCGACGTGGGAGAAATCGTAGTCCTTGGAGTTGGTTTCATAGTGCTTGCTCTTGTAGATCAGGTGCACCACCGTGACGGTGTTCTCGCGCGTCGCCTGGCGCAGAAAGACGGCGGAAGGATCGTTCCTCAGATCGTCGGGCAACTTGTCGATCAGGTCGCGCACCGCCTTGCGGGTGTTGTGCAACTGCCGGTTCTTGTCGGTCGACATGCGGGTGCGGCTGGAGAAGCGGATGTCCTTCTCGCGTTCGGCCGCGTCCAGCATGGTCGCAGGCAGCGTCCCGCGGGCGCTGAACAGATCGACCTGGAAGATCAGAAGGTCGTTCTCGGTCTCGGCGTCCAGCACATAATCAAGCGGTGTATTGGAGGCGATGCCGCCATCCCAGTAATGCTCGCCGTCAATGACGACGGACGGAAAACCCGGCGGCAGCGCGCCGGAGGCCATGATGTGCTCTGGCCCCAGCCGCTTGCCGAGCCGATTGAGTTCGACATTGTCGAAGTAGCGGAAATTGCCCGACGTCACCCCGACCGCGCCAACGCTGAGGCGGCACTTCAGGTCGTTGATGCGATCGAAGTCGACAAGTCGTTCCAGCGTCCTGCGCAATGGTGACGTGTCGTAATAGCTCTGCGACTCCGGGCTTCCCTTCGGCCAGAGCGGCGCCGGGGGCACGCGTGGCGCAAAAAAGCCGGGCGCGCCGAAGGTCGCGACGAACGCGGCGCTGGTCTCATTGAACAGTTCGCGCTGGCGACCGTCCTTCGGAACAGGGACTTGAACGGGCACCCACGGAACGGGCGAAGAGACCATCTGCCAGAATTCTTTTAGCTTGCCGACGCGCTGTGAAGGCTCGTTGCCGGCGATGATCGCTGCATTGATCGACCCGATCGAAATTCCGGCGATCCAGTCCGGCTCGAAGTCGAAGTGGCAGAGCGCCTGATAGGCGCCGGCCTGATAGGAGCCGAGCGCCCCGCCGCCTTGCAGGACGAGGACGCGTTGGGCCTTTGCGGGTGTCGTTGCCGGCGCGGGATTGGTAGCGAATGTCAAATCCACTCCCCGAGGTCGTCCAAAATTCGGGGTGTACCGTGGCGTCAGTTCGAAGTCGCGTCAATCAGCCGTGAGGCTAGTCAGGGGTATACCCGGGTTAGCACGCGGTTCAGTCGATGCGAGGATGAGCGTCCAGAACACCTTGTATTTGGTATTGGGAGCATAACTTGCCGCAATTCCCATTTTTGTGACACCGTTCTGAAGCATATTGGCCCGGTGTGGCGGCGAGTCCCGCCAGCCGGAAAATGCCTCGGCCAGCGTGTGATAGCCGGCCGACACATTCTCGACGGCCATCGTCGAGGGATATCCGGCGGCCTGCAAGCGCTTCGGCAAGGGCGCCTTGACGTCGTGGTCGAGCTTGTTGCGGCTCGCCATGGCCTGGGACTGCGCCTCCGCGATCCTCATCAATTCGGGATCGATGGCGAGCGCGCCGACGCCGTTGTTCTTGCGGTAGAGCGAAATCATCGTCGCCGCCGCCTGGGCATCGAGCTTCGCGCCGGGTTCGGCCATATTCAAATACATGCTGGGCTGCTCGACCGGAACTTCCGACGCACAACCACCCAGCATCAACAATCCGACCAACGCGACCCACGCGCGCATGATTCCCCCGAAAGTCATTGGCGGCGGTTGTTGCACGCCAACCGTGGCTGAAAGGTGAACGCCAAGGCGTTTTTCAGGCAGGTCGGGTTGCGCTACGCGCTGGCGTCCAGTGTCGGGGTATGGATCCCGCACTCCGTCTTGGCCTGGCCGCGCCAGCGGCCTTCGCGGGCATCCTCGCCCGGCTGTGTCCGGCTGCTGCAGGGCTTGCACCCGACCGAACGGAAACCGGAAGCTACCAACGGGTGCGTCGGCAATTCCGCCCCGGCGTAAATCGCCGCGATATCGGCGGGCGTAACGGTGGCGAACGGATTGAATTTCAGCCTGACGCCATCGGCTTCGACCACGGGAATCGCGGCACGCAAGCTGCCCTGAAAACGTTTGCGGCCGTTGATCCAGGCATCAAATGGCGCGAGCGCCCGCTTCAGCGGTTCGACCTTGCGAATCCGGCAACACGCGTCGGGATCGGAAAACCACAGTTCCTTGTCCGGGTCCTCGCGGCGCAAGCTTTCTTCCAGGGGTTTGATCGAACGGACGTCGCGCAGGCCGAGCTTCTCGACCAGTATGTCGCGATAGGCGAGCGTTTCCTCAAACAGCCACCCGGTATCGAGGAAGATCACGGGAATCGCCGGATCGACGTCGGCCGCAACCTTGAGCAGCGCGGCCGATTCCGTGCCGAAGGAGGACACCAGCGCCAGGCGCTCGCGGCCGACGATACGCAAGGCACTCTCGATCACCTCCGACGGAGACGCATGACGCAGCACCTCGTCCAGCGCTTCGGCCCTTTTGGCCGCTGCGACTTCATCAGGTATCTGCTCGGCAAGACCGCCCACTGGCATTTACTGACCCGCGCTTTCCGAGTGGCGCTGCTGCATCCGCCGGTGCAGTGCCGTGAGCCGGCCGTCACCGGTCGGCTGATAGAATACCGAGTAGCGCTTCGATGTGAGCGCGAAGGCCTCGACGTCGCTCTGCTTCCTGGCCTCGAGCGCATCGAAGCCGGCACGCAGCATGAACATGAACTGGTCGCGCAGCACCTGACCGGTGGCGCGCAATTCGCCCTCATAGCCATAGCGCTCGCGCAGGAGCCGCGCCTGACTATACGCTCGCCCGTCGCGGAAGGTCGGAAACACCAACGCGACCACCGCAAGCCGGTCCAGATAGGGCACCAGATCGTCGACATCGCGATTGTTCGGCCAGACCACGCCAAGCTTGCCGGCGCGCTTCAACAGCGCTTCCGGGTCCTCGAGAAGCCGCGCGGCCGAAACCAGCATCGCGCCGTCGCCCGGCAGTTCGGCGCCATCGGCGACATGGACAAAGATGTCGGTTGCGATCTTTCCGTTCTTAACGAGTGGCATAAACCCGCTCCTTGAAAGGTTCGACGCCGAGCCGCTTCACCGTATCGACGAAAAGCTCGTCCGGACGCTCGCGCAATGCGAGATAGGCTTCGACAATGTCCTCGATCACGTCGGCGACCTCGCCGTAGGGCACCGCGGGGCCGATCAGCATGCCGAGTTCGGCATTCTCGTCGGCGCGGCCGCCGATCGTGATCTGATAGAATTCCTCGCCGTTCTTCTCGACGCCCAGAATACCGATATGGCCGACATGGTGGTGGCCGCACGCGTTGATGCAGCCGGAAATGTTGATGTGCAAGCGGCCGATCAGTTCGGCTGTGTCGGGATTGGCGAAGCGACGCGTCAATTCCTGCGCGATCGGAATCGAGCGCGCATTCGCGAGCGAACAATAGTCGAGGCCCGGACAGGCGATGATGTCGGAGACGAGGTTGACGTTCGGTGTCGCGAGACCGATTCCGTCGAGCGCGTTCCACAGTGCCGGCAGGTCGCGCTTGGCGACATGGGGCAGCGCCAGGTTTTGCTCGTGGCCGACACGGATTTCGCCGAAGGAATATTTGTCGGCAAGATCGGCCAATGCATCCATCTGTTCGGCCGTGGCGTCGCCCGGCGGGCCGCCCACCGGCTTCAGCGAAATCGTAACGATCGAATAGCCCTGCACCTTGTGCGTGAACACCGAGTTGCGCCGCCAGCGCTCGAACAACGGATCGGCCGCCGCCTTCTTCAACTCGTCCGGCATGTGCGGCAGCTTCTCGTAAGCCGGATAGGTGAAGCGCGAGCGGATTTCCTCGATGACCGCATCATCGAGCGTCAGCGCGGTCTCGCCCATCGCGCGCCATTCCTCTTCGACTTCGGCTGCGAATTTCTCGACGCCGAGCTCGTGCACCAGGATCTTGATCCGCGCCTTGTAGATGTTGTCGCGGCGGCCGTACTGATTGTAGACGCGCAGGATCGCCTCGACGTAGCTCAGGAGGTCGCGGCCGTGGACGAACGGCTTGATCGTCTTGGCAATGAACGGGGTGCGGCCCAATCCGCCGCCGACCAGGACCTCAAATCCGATCTCGCCTTGCGCGTTGCGATGCAGGCGCAGCCCGATATCGTGGATCTTGATCGCCGCGCGGTCGTGCGCGGAAGCCGTGATCGCAAACTTGAACTTGCGCGGCAGGAAGGAGAACTCCGGATGCAGCGTCGTATATTGGCGCAGCAATTCGGACCAGATGCGGGGATCTTCGACCTCGCCCGGGGCGACGCCGGCCCACTGATCGGAGGTGACGTTGCGCGTGTTGTTGCCCGACGTCTGCATCGAATGGATGCCGACTTCGGCGAGATCGGCGAGCGCATCCGGCAGTTCTGCGAGCTTGATCCAGTTGTACTGGATGTTCTGGCGCGTCGTGAAATGGCCATAGCCGCGGTCGTATTTCCGCGCGACATGCGCCAGACGCCGCAATTGCTTCGACGACAGCGTGCCATAGGGTATGGCGACGCGGAACATATAGGCGTGCAATTGCAGGTAAACACCGTTCTGCAGGCGCAGCATCTTGAATTCGTCTTCGGTGAGCTCGCCGGAGAGGCGGCGCTTCACCTGATCGCGAAACTCTTCGACGCGTTCATTGAGGAGCGTTCGATCGAGTTCGTCGTACGCGTACATGACGGGCTTCTCTTATGCCGAAACTGGAAGGAGATCGATGGTGACGCCGCTCTGCCGGATATGCTCACGCAAGTTACCGGGCTTGATGTTCTCGCCATCCTTGACCTTGACCGGCGCGATATAGGCGCCGACCGCGCCGACATCGTCGGCGACCGCTTCGGCCAAAAGGGAGCGCGCCTCGTCGGCGTTGCGCACGATCGCGGCGTCCGAAAGGTCGGTCGACCAGCCCTTGGTACGGTTGCGATAGATCACCGCGCCATCGGCGGTGCGGTTGGCGGTGACGATTGATGGTCCGGTGATCCGGATTTTTTGTTCAAGCGGAGATGTCATTCGGCGGCGACCTGAAAAAAAGAGGCGAGTTGGTTGAGTTGCTGACGGCGCGCGGGTGCGGCATGCGCAACCACGTCACCAATGATGAGAATGGCGGGACCGCCGGCGACCTTTTCGACGAGATCTGGCAATGCATCAAGGGTCCCGATCGCAGCAGCGGCATCGTTGCGCGTGGCGCGCGCGAAAACCCCGACCGGAGTTTGCGGCGAACGTCCGGCGGCGAGCAGACCCGCGCGCACCGACGGTGCTGCGGTCATGCCCATATAGACCACGATCGTCATCGCGACATCGGTCAAGGTCGACCAGTCGACCATCTCGGCGTCGCTTGCCTTGTGCGCGGTCAGGAAGGTGACGCGCAACGCCTCGCGGCGGAAGGTGAGAGGCACTTCGAATTGCGCGGCAGCGCCGAGGCCGGCGGTGATTCCGGGGATGACCGAATAGGCAACGTTGGCTTGCCGCAGCGCCGCGACTTCCTCGCCGCCGCGGCCAAAGATGAAGGGATCGCCGCCCTTGAGCCGCACCGCGCGCCTGCCCGCGCGCGCCGCTTCGATCAAGAGCTGGTGGATGGCATCCTGGCCAATTCCGGGCTTTCCGACGCGCCGGCCAACCGGAATGCGCTCCGCATCGCGGCGCGCGCGGTCGAGAATTTCGAGGTTGACCAGTTCGTCATAGAAAATCACGTCGGCGTCCTGCAGCGCGCGCAGCGCCTTCACCGTGAGCAGGTCCGGATCGCCGGGACCCGCGCCGACCAGCGTCACGCTTCCTTGCGCCTTGCCCGAAGACAGGCGGCCTGCGAAACTAGGCGCATCGCCAATGCTCTTCAGCGCTTCCTCCGCCTCGTCATGGCGTCCAGCCAGCACCAGCGCGCCGATCGGTCCGTCGATGACGCGCTCCCAGAAGCGTCGGCGTAGCGCGAATTCCGGGATCAGGCCGTGGATCGCCTTGCGCCAGCGGCCTATGAAGGAAGCGAGTTCGCCGATGCGCTCGGGCAGTACCGCCTCGATGCGCTCGCGCAGGCGACGCGCAACCACGGGCGAGGTGCCGCCGGTGCCGACCGCGACCACGACATCGCCGCGGTCGACGATCGCTGGAAAGATGAAAGTGGAGTGATCGAGGTCGTCCATCACGTTGACGGGCAGACCGGCTGCCTTGGCGCGCGCCGCCATCGCGACGCCGATGTCGCCCGCGCCGGCGCATACAATAGCGACCACGCCGTTCAATTCGGCCGTCAGCGGATCGCCCGCGGCGAATTCGATCTGCGCCGCGTCCAGGCCGAGACCTGTGAGATCGTGGTTGCCGTCGGTCGCAAACCAGCGAACCCGCGCGCCAGCCGAGACGAGCAAACGCAGTTTGGCGCGGGCGACGTCGCCCTCACCCACGAGCGTCACGACGCCGTATTGCACATCGAGGAATATCGGCAGAAATCGCATGCTGTGCCCGTTTCCGGAACTTCCCGGTTGACTGGAATTATTTTCTATATATGTGTCTTGAACCGCTCGCAAAGAGAAGATTTTTTCTTCTCTTGAGCAACACCACTATAGAATTTTCGCTTCGCAAGGCCAAGGGTTCGTAGATGCATCTTCTCGAAGACAGTTGCGCGCAAACCAGGGTGCTCCACGAGCTTCCGGCCAACGCCCTCTCCGTCACGCAAAATTCAAGCCAGACGCGCCAGGCGCCCTCCATGGACCACCTCGACGCGCTCGAGGCCCAGAGCATCTACATTTTGCGTGAAGCTTTTGCGCGGCTGAAGAAACTCGCGCTGTTGTGGTCGCTCGGCAAGGATTCCAACGTGATGATCTGGCTCGCGCGCAAGGCGTTCTTCGGGCGCTTGCCGTTTCCGGCCTTGCATGTCGATACCGGCAAGAAATTTCCCGAGATGTACGCCTTCCGCGACACCTACGGCAAGGAGTGGGCGCTTGATCTCAAGGTCGAGCCCTGCCCGCCGATCGATGCGGTCGATCCGACGCTGCCGCCAGCTGCGCGATCGGCCGCGCGCAAGACCGAAGGCCTCAAGCTTGCGCTCAACAAATACGGTTTCGACGGATTGATTGCCGGCATTCGCCGCGACGAGGAAGCCACGCGCGCGAAAGAGCGCGTATTCTCCCCGCGCGGCACCGGCGGCGAATGGGACGTCCGCGACCAACCGCCGGAATTCTGGGATCAGTTCAACGCCTCGCCGCCGCCCGGCGCGCACTTGCGCATCCATCCGATCCTGCATTGGACCGAGGCCGATATCTGGGCCTACACGCAACGTGAAAACATCCCGATCATTCCGCTCTATCTCGCCAAGGACGGCAAGCGGTATCGCTCGTTGGGCGATGCCGACATCACGTTTCCAGTGGCTTCGACCGCGTCCAGCATCGAGGAAATCCTGATCGAGCTCGAGCGTACCAAGGTGCCGGAGCGAGCCGGCCGCTCGCTCGACCATGAAACCGAGGACGCTTTCGAGCGGCTGCGCGTCGCCGGCTATCTCTAGAAAAAAGCAAATGCGTTGAGCACCGCCATGAACATGACCGTACCCGCCAGACTGTCGGCAACGCCGAACGGCACCACCCGCGCGCAGGTGCGCATCGTCATTGTCGGCCATGTCGACCACGGCAAGTCGACGCTGGTCGGGAGGCTGCTGCACGAAACCGGCAGCCTGCCGGACGGCAAGCTCGAGATGCTGAAGGCGGTCAGCGCGCGGCGCGGCATGCCGTTCGAATGGTCATTCCTGCTCGATGCGCTGCAAACCGAGCGCGACCAGGGCATCACCATCGACACGACACAAATCCGCTTCCGTACCCGCTCGCGCGACGTGGTGCTGATCGACGCGCCGGGTCATGCCGAATTCCTGCGCAACATGATCACCGGCGCCTCACAGGCCGATGGCGCGGTTCTGATCGTCGATGCGCTGGAGGGCGTGCGCGACCAGACGAGACGCCACGGCTATTTGTTGCATCTCCTCGGTGTCAAACAGGTCGCCGTGGTCGTCAACAAGATGGATCGCGTCGATTTCAGCGAGACGCGATTTGCCGAGATCCGCGACGAGATTTCGACGCATCTGACCGGCCTCGGCGTCACGCCGCTTGCGGTCATTCCGATCTCGGCGCGCGACGGCGACGGCGTCGCCACCTTGTCGCAGCGCATCCGCTGGTATCGCGGCCCGAGCGTCGTCGACGCGCTCGACGCGCTTCAGCCGGCGCAACCGGCCGAGCAGCTTGCGCTGCGGCTGCCGGTCCAGGCGATCTATAAGTTCGACGACCGCCGCATCGTGGCGGGGCGGATCGAATCCGGCCGGCTTTCGAGCGGCGACGAGATCGTGATCATGCCGGCCGGCAAGATCGCAAAAATAAAGAGCGTCGAGAGCTGGCCGGTGACGCCGATCAAGAGCGTCCAGACCGCGGGCCGGTCGGTCGGCATCACACTCGACCGTGAACTGTTCATCGAGCGCGGCGATATCATTGCCCACACCGGATCGGCGCCGCGCGACACGCGGCGAATCCACGCGCGCATTTTCTGGCTGCACGACAAGCCGCTTGGCAAGGGCGACCAGATTCTGGTGCGGCTTGGCACGCGCGAGAGCCGCGCCAGCGTCGTGGCAATCGACAAGGCGGTCGATCCCGGCGAGTTGTCGAGTGTCGAGAACACCTCGATTGCGCGCAACCATGTCGGCGAGATCGATATCGCGCTGGCGCAGCCGATCGCCGCCGACGCCTACGCCGACAATCCCCGCACCGGGCGGCTCGTCATAGAGGTCAATGGCCGAATTGCCGGCGGCGGGCTGGTGTTGTCGATCGATGCCGGACAGCGCGCGGTGCCGGTCGATATCGTGCCGGTGCAATCGGCGCTCAGGCCGGATGAACGCTCGGCGCGTTATCGTCATCACGGCGCGGTGGTTTGGCTGACGGGATTGCCGGCTTCCGGAAAGTCGACGCTGGCGCGCGCGCTGGAGCGGCGGCTGTTCGACCGCGGAGGCTCGCCGGTTCTGCTGGATGGCGATACGCTCCGCGCTGGCCTCAACCGCGACCTCGCCTTCTCTGCCGATGACCGCAGCGAGAACATTCGAAGGCTTGCCGAAGTCGCGACGCACCTGGCGCACAACGGACATATCGCCATCGTGGCCGCCGTCTCGCCCTCGCGCGATGATCGCGCCATGGCGCGCCAGATCGCGGATGCCGCGTTTCGCGAAATCCATGTCGCAACACCAGCCGAGGTCTGCGAAAGCCGCGATCCCAAGGGTCACTACGCCAAGGCGCGCGCCGGCGATTTGCCGGCATTTACCGGCATCACCAATGACTACGAGCCCCCGGCCAATTGCGAGCTTGTGCTCGATACGGCGGCACGCTCCGTCAGCGAGGCGGCTGAGACGATTGAGCGCATGCTCGTGACAACGGGCGTGCTGTTCGACGAAGTCATTGATCTCGCTGCCAATATTTAAGCCGTCCAGGGCCGGCAAGAGAGACTATCGAAGGGCTTTTCTTGAGACCGAGTTTGGCGCTAAAAGGCGCTCGAACTTCGTGCCCGTTGGCGCGTTTTTTGCTCCGAAAATTCACACTAAGGACGGCGCTTCCCGGCGCGGTCTCTTGCGAGAAAAATCCACCATGAACCGTATCGACGCCCACGGCCTGAAGATTGCGCCCGTCCTGTTTGACTTCATCGCCAAGGAGGCCGCCCCGAAAACCGGGATTGCGCCCGACGCATTCTGGGCCGGGCTCGCGGCGATCGTGCGCGACCTGGCGCCGAAAAATCGCGAACTGCTCGCATTCCGCGACCGCCTGCAGGCGAAGATCGACGACTGGCATCGCGCCCACAAGGGCAAGCCGCTCGACCTCGGCGCCTATACCGCGTTCCTGAAAGAGATCGGCTATCTGCTGCCGGAGCCTGCGACGCACAAGGTCGAGACCGTCAGTGTCGATGAAGAGATCGGCAAGATCTGCGGACCTCAGCTCGTCGTTCCCCTCACCAATGCGCGCTATGCGCTCAATGCCGCGAACGCGCGCTGGGGCAGTCTTTACGACGCGTTTTACGGCACCGATGCGATCCCGCACGACCCGAGCGAGAGCGGAAGGGGTTTCAACAAGGCGCGCGGCGACAAGGTGGTGGCAAAGGCCAAGAGCTTCCTCGATTCCGCCGTCCCGCTTGCGTCCGGCAGCCATACCGATGTCACGTCCTACGCCGTCGCGAGCGGCAAGCTTGCGATCAAGCTGAAGAACGGCAACGCCACGACGCTGAAGTCGAACGATCAGTTCGCAGGTTTTCGCGGCAATGCGGCTTCGCCGTCGGCCATTCTTCTCGTCAATAACGGCCTGCACATCGAAATCCAGATCGACCGCAGCCATACGATCGGCAAGGACGATCCCGCCGGCGTCGCCGACGTCGTCATGGAAGCCGCCGTCAGCACCATCCTCGACATGGAAGACAGCGTCGCCACCGTCGATGCCGAAGACAAGGTCGAGGTCTATCGCAACACGCTCGGCCTGATGAACGGCACGCTCTCGGCCGAATTCGAAAAAGGCGGCAAGACGCTCACGCGCGCGCTCAACGACGATCGCGTCTACACCCAACCGGACGGCATGGAGCTGAAACTCCACGGCCGCAGCTTGTTGCTGATCCGCAATGTCGGCCACCACATGTTTACCGAGGCGGTCCTTGACGCTGCGGGCGAGGAAATTCCCGAAGGCCTGCTGGACGCCGCCGTCACCGGCCTGCTTGCGATCCACGATCTCAAGGGCGTGACCAAGCTTCGCAACAGTCGCACCGGCTCGGTCTATATCGTCAAGCCGAAGATGCACGGGCCCGACGAAGTGGCGCTGACCTGTGAGCTATTTGCGCGCGTCGAAAAGATGCTGGGCTTGCCGGAAAATACCCTCAAGGTCGGCATCATGGACGAGGAACGCCGTACCACGGTCAACCTCAAGGCCTGCATCCAGCAGGCGTCAAAGCGCATCGTCTTCATCAACACCGGCTTCCTCGACCGCACCGGAGACGAGATCCATACCTCGATGGAAGCCGGCCCCATGATCCGCAAGAACGACATGAAGGCGCAGCCCTGGATCAAAGCCTATGAAGAGTCCAACGTGGACATTGGCCTGATCGACGGTCTGCCCGGCCATGCCCAGATCGGCAAGGGCATGTGGGCGGCGCCCGACAAGATGGCGGACATGCTGGCGCAAAAGATCGCGCATGTGCAGGCCGGCGCCACAACGGCGTGGGTGCCCTCGCCGACCGCGGCAACGCTGCACGCGCTGCATTATCATCAGGTCAACGTGCTGGCGCGCCAGCAGGAGCTCGCCAAGGGCGGGCCGCGCGCCAAACTGGCCGACATTCTCACCATCCCGGTGTCGAAATCGAACTGGGCGCCGGACGATGTGCGGCAGGAGATCGACAACAACTGCCAGGGTATTCTCGGTTATGTCGTGCGCTGGATCGATCAGGGCGTCGGCTGCTCGAAGGTGCCCGACATTCACGACGTCGGCCTGATGGAGGATCGCGCGACCTTGCGCATTTCGAGCCAGCATCTGGCCAACTGGCTGCATCAGGGCGTCGTCACCAAAGAGCAGGTGATGGATTCGCTCAAGCGCATGGCCGCGGTGGTCGACGGCCAGAACAAGGGCGATGCGCTGTACAGACCGATGGCGCCTGGTTTCGACGGCGTCGCCTTCAAGGCGGCCTGCGATCTCGTCTTCAAGGGACGCGAGCAGCCGAACGGCTACACCGAATACATCCTTACCGCGCGCCGCCGCGAGGCCAAATCTGAAGCAAACAAGGCGGCCGGCTAAGCGCGGCCTCCGTTCCGGAACGATCCGCGGTTGCAATCGTTACCTCGTCTTCTTGCATGGGAGGTGACGATGGATTGGAACCAGGTCCAGGGTAACTGGAAACAGCTCAGGGGTAAGGCGAAGGAGAAGTGGGGCAAGCTCACCGATGACGACCTCAACGTCATCGAGGGCCGCCGTGAACAGCTCGAAGGCAAGCTGCAGCAGCGCTACGGCTTCGCCAAGGAGCAGATTCACAAGGATGTGGATGACTGGTTCAGCACGCTCAAGTAGGCTTGCGCGAGACCTCAACTGAACAAGACCTCAACTGAAACTTCGCTTCGATGAAAAAGCCCCGGCACTCGCCGGGGCTTTTTATCCTGAGCTTCAGGAAAATCGCGGATCTAGAATGGCACCACAAGTCTGAGGAGCGAAAGGACTCCCAGAATGACGACGATGACGCGCACGATCTGCTTGGCGCGGCCGTCGAGCGGCAACAGGTTGACGAGATACAGAATCAGGATGACGACCAGGAAGGTGACAAGCGCACTGATCAGCAAGGACATATAAATTCCCCCAAATTAACGGTGGACGGACTGGCACGGGCCTCAACGCGCCAGCCGCTTGGCCGGTTCCATCGCCGGAACACCATACGGATATACCAGCAAGATCAGCGTCCTCGCGGCGCAAAGACAGCCTCGCTGTCTAAATATTTACCCTTTTTTGGCTATCTGGGCGGGCTTGCTTGGGGGAAGCCGATGCTTGATCGTTTCACGGTGTCGTCGCTGATCAAGTCGGTCATCGCGTTGACGGCCGTCTGCACCATGGCTTTGCTGGGGGTCAGCGCCTGGAGTTCGTGGGAACGGCTCGCTGCGACCGGCCGGATCCTAGTGGTCGCCGATGCTTCCTCAAATCTCTTCAAGGCGATGCACAATCTGCGCAGCGGCCGGTCGACCACGCTTCGCAACCTGGCCGAGGACGCGCCGCTTTCGCGCGACATGCAGGTCTATCTGGGCGCCACCCGCGACGCCCAACTTCCGGCGATGCGCGCGGCAGCCAGCACCCTCGAGGGTTTCGAATTTCCGGGCCACCAGACGCTGATGCCGGAGCTGAACCGGCTGATCCAGGCTTTTGCCGCGCTCGACGCGGAATCCTGGGACGCGCTGAACAAGCCGAAGTCGCAGCGCCGCCCCACCCTGAGCAAGGAGTTCAATGATAATACCGTCGCGCTGCTCGAGGCCCTCGACAAGGTCTCGAACCGGATTGCGGAAGCAGTCAATCGCGACGATCCGGTCATCCAGCAAATGCTGACGATCAAGCAGCTCGCCTGGCTGATGCGCAATACCGCCGGCGAGGCATCGCTGCTGATCTCGAACGGACTGACCTTCGGCAACATCGGCCCGGATTTCCACCAGAAGTTCGAAAAGCTTGCCGGCGGCATCGAAACCGCGTGGACGGCGCTGAAGACCGTTGCATCGGGCAGTGAACTGCCGGCGAACCTCACGTCCGCAATCACCGCGGCGCAGGCTGCCTATTTCGACAAGGAGTTTACCGGCGTCCGTGACGGACTGGTGGATGCGCTCGCAAGCGGCGAAAAGCCGAAAATGAAGGGCAACGAATGGAGCCCATTCTCGGTCAAGCATATGACGAGCGCGGTCGTGGTCGCCGAGCGGGCGCTCGACGCAGCAAGGACCTACGCCGCCGCTCAACACGGCGAGGCCGAGCGCTCGCTGGTCCTGCAACTCGTGCTGTTGTCCGCGGCGCTCGCGCTGACCGTTGCGGCCATGATCGCCGTCACGCATCGTATCATCCGTCCGCTGCACACGATGCGCGATGCCATGCTGAAGGTCGCATCCGGGGATCTCTCCGTCGAAACCGGATACGCGCAGCGCCACGACGAGATCGGCGCGCTGGCGAGCGCGCTGGAAACATTCAAGCAGCAGGCGATGGACAAGCGCCGGATCGAGGAACAGGAGCGCGAGCGCAACGCCGGTGCGGCGGCGCGCCAGAAGGCCATCGAAGGCTATGTCGGCGACTTCGAGGCCCAGGTTCGCGAGACGCTCGGTCAGTTGAACGAGGCCTCCAATGGCATGCGGGAGACCTCCGCCGGTCTGTCGGAGGTTTCGAACCAGACCAATTCGCGGGTGAAGGTCGCCGAAAAGGCATCCGGCGAGGCGACGGTGAACGTCGAAAGCGTGGCTTCCGCATCGCAGGAGCTGAGCGCTTCGATCGACGACATCAGCCGGCAGGCCTCGCACGCCGCCGGCATCGCCCGCCGCGCCGTCGACCGCGCCCGGGAAACCGACAATACGGTACAGGGATTGGCCAAGACCGCGGCCGGAATCGGCGAGGTGGTCGGCCTTATCAACTCCATTGCCGCGCAGACCAACCTGCTCGCGTTGAACGCGACCATCGAGGCTGCGCGCGCCGGCGAAGCCGGACGGGGTTTTGCGGTGGTGGCGTCCGAGGTCAAATCGCTTGCCAGCCAGACGGCCAAGGCCACCGACGATATCTCCGAACAGATCGCTGACATTCAGAAGGTCGCGAGCGAAGCCATGGAGGCGATCAAGGGGATCGGCGGCATCATCCGCGAAGTCAATGAAGTCGCAACCGCGATTGCAGCCGCGGTCGAAGAGCAAGGCGCGGCCACCCAGGAAATCTCGCGCAACACCCAATATGCGGCGCAAGGCACCCGAAACGTCGCCGAGAATATCGCCGGCGTCAAAACCGATGCCGATGCGGCGGCGACGGCGGCGCAAAACGTCAGACACGCATCGCAAACGCTGGAGACGCAGAGACTTCAGCTCAGCAACCAGGTCACCGAATTCCTGACAAAGATCCGCGCGGCTTGATCGGTCTCAAGCCTCTACTGCCTTGCGACGACCGGCACGCGCCGATAATGCGCGCGTATCGAGTCCGGCGCGGGTGAGAAGTTGAGGGAGGCGCCGCGCCGGTCGGCGCTTCGGCCGGCGACCATCAGCCCGTCGGGACTGGCGACAATGTCACCCTTGCGCAAGGTCGGATCTTTTTCGATTTTCACCTCGGCAAGACCGACCGTGTCCTTGCCGTTGCAAGAGCAGCCGGCGACGAGTTCATCGCGGTAGCGAAACGCGTTGGGCAGCTCGGAATAGGGTTTTCCGTCTTCAGTGACGGCGCTATCGATATCGCTGCCATAGACCACTTTGGTCTCGCTGGCTGGACAGAAGCTGTCACAGGACGCAGCGCGGCTCTGATTTCCGGAACTCGAAATCGGGAAATAACGTCCGTCGCAGGTGCGCACGCAAAAGGCCTGTGAGCCGCCATAAGAATGGACACGTGGACGCGAGACCGGGCCTTCAGAGGGGAAAGCCGTGTTTTCCTCGCCGGCGTAGGGCATTCGTGTCATCGGCGGTTGCGGCCGGTGGAGGCCAAACCCGCCGAACAGGGCCGAGAAGAAATCCTGCGCCAGCGCCGCCGGCGCCGCAACGACGGCGATCAAGACGATCGCGCCGCTTGACACCAGCCTTCGTGTCCTCATGCCCATGCGCGCCTCCGAGGCCGTGTTGTTTCGCTCAATAGACCGAGGACGTCGCAAGGTTCAGCGCCTGGCGTCCCGAGGGAAGCGTGGTCACCACGGCGCGGGGCTGCGGCGCAGCCGACGCCATTCCGCCGCCGGCAATGGGCCTTGATACGAGGTGAACGCCGCCTTTCGGCAGCACCATGACCTTGGTCCCAACGCCGACTCGGTTGAACAGATCGATCACGTCTTCATTGGTCAGGCGGATGCAGCCGCTGGACACGAACTTCCCGATGGTGGTGGGATCGTTGGTGCCGTGAATGCGGTATTCGCTGGCGCCGAGATACATGGCGCGCGCACCGAGCGGATTGCCGGGACCGCCGGCCATGAAGCGCGGCAGATAAGGTTGGCGCGCGATCATCTGCGCCGGCGGATGCCAGTCCGGCCATTCCGCCTTGTTGGTGATCGTCTGCACGCCCGACCAGGTGAAACCCTCGCGGCCGACGCCGACGCCATAACGGATCGCGCGGCCCGGCGCGGTCACGTAGTAGAGCACGGTATTACCGGTATCGATGATGACCGTGCCGCGCGGCTCGTGAGTATCGAGCGCGACCATCGTCCGGCGCAGCCGCTCGGGAAGCACGGCTGGACCTGCGCCGGTGCGCTCGGCCGGCGCTCCCGCAACATTGTCCGACAGAAAGGCCGATGGCGAGTCCGGCGCATAGCTCAGCGCCTGAGCGTCGGCCCGGCCCGCGACAAGCGACAGCCCCAAGGCCAGGACGCCCGTCACCAGCAGCAGATAGGAGCTGCGAAGCCGAGGCCCGCGCATTGGCCGACGCGTCTGCCTGGATTTGTCCGTCATGATCTGCCCCGCTGTGGCGCACCGCGTGGATGCTGTTCGCTGCAACAAACGCGGATCGGCACCTGCGGTTCCCGCTCCGCGCAAGGCCAGGTTGTCGCTGTCAAGAATCGGCAAGTTCACATCCGCGCGATGGAACTCTTTGGCAACCTCAAAGCTTGTTGGGGTCCAACGGCCAGCGAACTTCGGAATCGGAGCTCTAGTTGCGTGGGTTGCCCAACGAACGTGCGCCGGCCAAGGACATCACAGCCGTGTCGGAGCCGGATCACGAGACCGAGGCGCTGCCGACCATCGGACGCTCCGATCTCGTCGCCTTCGCGCTGATCTCGCTGTTCGTCATCAGCATCGTGGCCGTGCTCTATGCCGCCAAGGCGTTCTTCCTGCCCTTGGTAGCCGCATTCGTGGTCGGCACGATGCTGTCGCCGGCCGCGAGCTTCCTCGAGCGGCGTCGGATCCCTCGCGCGTTGTCGGCGGTCCTGATCGTTGCTGCGGTCAGCGCCGGCGTCACCTTCATTGTCGGGTTGATTTCCTCACCGGTCATGCAATGGACCGGCCGGCTGCCCGAACTCGCCGGGCTGCTCAGGGAAAAGATGCACATCTTCGATCGACCGCTTGCGCTCTGGCACGAGCTTCAGAGCATGCTCGGCGTTTCAGATACGTTCTCGGCGGCACCGTTCCAGATGCCGAAGCTCGAATGGGTTCAGCCGACACTGGAATTCCTGCCGCCGACATTCACTGAATTCCTGCTGTTCATCGCAACCCTGATTCTCTTCATCGCAAGCTGGCGCGACCTGCGGCGCGCTTTGGTGATGACCTTCACCAGCCACGATTCGCGGCTGCGCGCGCTTCGCGTTCTGAACGCCATTGAAGACCATCTCGGCGCCTACCTTTTGACAGTGACGCTGATCAACATGGGAGTCGGCGCGGCCACCGGCCTGGTTTGCTGGATCGCCGGCATGCCCAACCCGGCCGGGCTCGGCGCGCTTGCCGCAGCACTGAACTACCTTCCGATCATCGGACCCGTAGCGATGTTCGTCATTCTGACGCTGGTCGGCGTCATCGGCATGCCGACGATCGGATCCGGCTTGATCGCACCGCTTGCTTTCGTCGGGATCACGTTCCTCGAGGGTCATTTCGTCACGCCGACCATTATCGGCCGCAGGCTCGAGCTGAATGCGCTCGCCGTCTTCATTTCGCTCGCGTTCTGGACCTGGCTCTGGGGACCGATGGGCGCGTTTCTGTCGTCCCCGCTTCTGATCGTGGCGCTGGTTCTGCGCGATCATTTGTCGCCGTCGACCTCGCCGCAGTTGCCGTAAGTGACCGCAAATGCATGCAAGGTTTCGCATCGGGAACTTCGCCACGCGAGAAGCGTTTGTGTCGGAAGGCCGAAGGCCGGGAGCGTTTGATGTAGAGCATCGACGGAGAATGGGAATGCAGGACATGATGGACAAAGCGACCTATGAGCGCCTCGAGAAGGACGTTGCCAAAGTGAAGGACGACATCAGCGACCTTGCTGAACAGATTACCGACGCGCTCAACGCCATCGCGGGCAGCGCCCGCAAGCAGGCGCGCCAGGGCTACAAGCAGGCCCGGGCCAATGTCGACCAGGTCGTCGACGATCTTTCCGACCGCGGCAACGCGATGCTGAATGCCGCACAGGAAGCAGCCATGTCGGCCGAGGAAACGCTGGAAGATGTCATCGCCGAGCGTCCCCTGGCGACCGTCGGCCTCGCACTCGGGCTTGGCTTCCTGATCGGCGTGACTTGGCGCCGCTGAGGGTACGCTCTTTGGGATAAGCGGAATCGGTGAGATCATCAGATGTTGGTGCGCATGATCGACGACCTGAAGGAATCCACGGGAGTGGCCGTGAGAATGACGTCGCTCGCCGCGGCGATCGCCCTAGCCCTGTTCGTCACGATTTCATTCCTGTGCGCCGCCGCCTTCATCTATGTCTTGCAGACCCATGGCCTGATCGAAGCCTGCCTGACGGGCGCGGTGATCTTCTTTGCGGTCGCATTGATCGGCATCATCGTGTACGCCGCACAGAAAGCTCGGGCCCGCCGCCACGTTGAAGAGACCGCCAAGTCCCCGCTGCAAACAGCCCTCGCCGATCCCATGGTCCTTACGGCGGGTATCCAGGCGGCCCGCGCCATCGGCGTCAAACGGCTGGTGCCGCTTCTTGCAATCGGGGGGCTTGCCCTGGGTCTGCTCGCCAACAGGTCGTCCTCGCACCAGGCGCCGGCCGAGTGACGGGATCGTTCAGACGAAACAGCGGCCGGGCTCAAGCCGTCTCGCAACTTCCGTCAAAACGCTGACGACCGGCTCGCAGGCCAGCATCGGCCTACTGATCGCGGGCTTGAGCGGCGCGGGCGCAACGGCGGGAGGGTTGGCGAAGGCTTCGGGGATACGGACGAGGAAGGTCGTATCCGAAAAGGCATCCAGCCGCAGTGAAATGGTTCGAGTGGTGGCAGGGGAACCGGCCGGGCTCACCGCACGGTCCGCCTTCGCCCCCCGATTGACCGAGGACGTGACGTCGGCCGACGAGCGAGAGGACAAAGCCAGCGCTTGGGTGATTGGTGCGAGATTACCTGCAACCGACGAAAGGTCGCGACCCCGGGCAAATTCCGCTACGCCCGAAATCAGCGACAGCGCAAGCACACCCGATATCCCCGTGATCAGCCGTGACATTTCTTGTCCCGCGCGGTCCGATTAACCTGTTGGCGCATATCAACTCCGCTCCTGCGCCAAAGGTTTCGTTAGTTGGCCGCAACGATCGCGAAAAAAGTTCAGAAAAAAGTTTGGTCGGCCAGGAACGATCCTTCGGGCCGGGAGTCATTCCGGCAGCCGGTTATCCCCCCTGCCCCATTGACCGGCGATGCGGGGCGCGGCTGTGGTGATGCCAGCCGCGCCCCCAATTTTTCTGCGGAAATCGAGCGAAACTTCTCCTTCCGCCCCACCAACCGCCCCACCTTCGAATATGGAACCAGCACGCCAGGACCTCGCTTGAGGCACTTGAAATTTTCGTGATGCGTGCCGCTTGGGGTGCTTCCGCGACGCACTCTGTCTCGGGCGTTGCGAGGGCAGGGTGTGCAAAAAGCTTGCCCTTGAGACGGCGCTCCGCTGCTTTCGTAGCTCCCCCGCCTTGATTAGGCGTAAGCGCCAAAAGACCGAAGCCGGCGCCCGTTCAGGAAGAATGAGCCGATTGTGAACTAGCTCACATCTGATCGGCGGGGATGCCTGCTAGCTTGTTGGTGCTGAGGATTTCAGGGGCTCAGTAAACAAGCGCCGGCGGGACACGATATTTCGAGCCCGGCGGCGTATTTTTGTGGGCGAACGCATAGCGGCACGAGCGGCCGGCCGATCGATAGTGGACATAGCTGCGCTTGCCGGACGTGAAGACGCGCAGGCCAAAACCTGGCAGCTCGGGCGGAAGGCCGGCGCCTGGGCGCCGACACACCCCTTTTTCCGACAGCCAATTAGCCCGTCTTATTCGCCAGAGGGCGCCTGAGAGGCTGGCGAGCGTGGTGTAAAGCGCTGATGAGGCGTAGGATTCGGTTGCGAAGCCAACCCCATCACCTTCAACCGCGAACGCCACGCCCGCCATGACCGATGATACGATTCTGCCATTCTCATTTCCAGCCGTTCACGCCAAGAAAGTCACCGCTGCCTTCGATGGTGGGCGCCTGACCTCGAACGGGGGCGTGATGCTTCTGGCGATGGCCGAGCGGCGTCTCGGTTTGGCCGACAATTTGGCCCGGGTGTTCCCGGATCGGCGCGATCCGACGCGGGTCGTGCACAGCCTTGTCGATATGTTCCGCGCTCGCATGTTCGCGATCTGCTGCGGCTACGAGGACGCCGACGACCTCGATCATCTGCGGTCCGATCCTGCGTTCAAGCTGGCCTGCGGTCGGCTGCCGGACACGGGCCGGGATTTGTGTTCCCAACCGACGCTGTCGCGGCTGGAGAATGCGCCGCGACTGCGCGACGTGATCCGCCTGACCTACACCTTGGTCGACGCTTGGATGGATAGCTACCCGTGCGAGCCGGCATCCGTCACCCTGGACATCGACGACACCTGCGATGTCGTCCACGGCCATCAGCAGCTCTCGCTGTTCAACGCTCATTATGACGAACGCTGCTTCCTGCCGATCCACGTCTACGACACGGAGAAGAGCCGGCCCGTGGCAGTCGTGCTGCGGCCCGGCAAGACCCCGGGCGGCGTCGAGGTGCGCGCCCATCTTCGACGCCTGGTACGGCACATCCGCACGCGGTGGCACAAGACGCGAATTACGTTCCGTGGCGACGGGCACTATGCTCGGCCGGAGGCGATGACGTGGTGCGAGAACAACGGCATCGACTACATCTTCGGTCTGTCCGGTACCAAGCCTCTCGCCAGAAAAGTCGACGAGGTCGCCGACGACATCCGCACGCGACGCGCCATCGAGAACCTGCCTGTTCTGCGCGGCTATACCGAGACCCGCCACAAGGCAAAGTCCTGGGATCGCGAACGGCGCACCGTCGCCCGTATTGAGGCGACCACGCTCGGCCTCGACATCCGCTTCGTCGTCACCAGCCTCGATGTCGGCTCGGCCGAGTGGATCTACGACAGCCTGTATTGCGCGCGCGGCCAAGCCGAAAACCTGATCAAGCTGCATAAGACACAGCTCGCCTCCGATCGCACCAGCTGCCGTTCGGCGCTCGCCAATCAAGTCCGCCTCGTTCTCCACACCGCCGCTTATTGGCTGATGCTGACCGTGCGCGACGCCATTCCCAAAGCCCGGGAATTGGCCACTGCCGAGTTCGCGACGCTGCGTCTTCGTCTCTTGAAAATCGCCGCCCGGGTCGTCGAGACCACGAGCCGCATTCGCCTTGCGTTCGCCGCGGCATGTCCCGAAGCCGACCTATTCCGCTGCTTGCCCGGCGCGCTGCTGCCGCTCGGTCCTTGACCGGCGGGGCGTCCGCCCCCGTTCGCCCAACCCATCCCTCAAGCGCGTTGCAAAGTACGGGTCGTCAGGCGGTGAAAAGCCGAAGGCAATCCTGTGCGCCTCGTCAGAGGAGATGCGCGGCCGCATCAATCGGACCAAAAAACCGCACTCTCACGAATAGGACGGGTTAGTCACCCGCAGCGACCTGGCCCGCCGTATCTCGAAGGGATGGTGGGCAGGGGTTCCGCTGGGCGTAGACTCAGTGCAGCGGGGTCGAAGCTAGGATTGCCTGAACGTGGCTTCGATCCCCTCCAGCGCCCAGTCGACCTGATCGCTGGTAATCACAAGTGGCGGGGCGATGCGGATCGTGTGTCCATGGGTATCCTTGGCGAGGATTCCCCTGCCCTGCAGTGCCTCACAGTAGCGACGCGCATCGCCTACCTCTGGATGAAGTTCGACCGCCAACATTAGCCCACGCCCCCGCACTTCACGGATCGTATTGGAGCGGATCCTCCTTAGACCATCAAGGAAGCGCGCGCCCTGCACGGCCGCGTTATCGATCATCCCTTCCTCGACAAGCACGCGCAAGGCTGCCCGCGCCACGGCACAGGCGAGCGGGTTGCCGCCAAAGGTCGAGCCGTGCTGGCCAGGTTTTAGGGTGCCAAGTACCGCGTTGTTCGAAAGGACGGCCGACACCGGATAGAAACCGCCAGACAGCGCTTTGCCGAGTAGCGTCACGTCCGCCTCAATGCCGTCGTGCTGCTCCGCGAGCAGCTTGCCGGTGCGACCGAGCCCGGTCTGGATCTCGTCGAGGATCAGCATCACATCGTGCGCGGTGCAGAGCTCGCGTACCTTCGTAAAATAGTCGGGCGGCGGGATGATGACGCCGGCTTCTCCCTGGATCGGCTCGACGAGGAAGGCGACTGTGTTCGGCGTGATCGCCTCCTCTAGCGCCTTGGCGTTGCCAAAGGGGATGATCCTGAAGCCTGGCGCGAACGGCCCGAAATGCTCGCGTGCCGCCGCGTCAGTGCTGAAGCCGATGATACCGAGAGTGCGTCCGTGGAAATTGTCGGCGCAGACGATGATCTCGGCTTGTCCGTCCGGCACACCCTTCACCTCGTAGCCCCACTTGCGCACAGACTTGATCGCGCTCTCCACGGCCTCAGCACCGCTGTTCATAGGCAGCACCTTGTGGGAGCCGGTCAACTCCGCGATCTGTTCGTAAAAGGGCGCTAGTTGGTCGTTGTGGAAGGCGCGGGAGGTCAGTGTCAGCTTACCCGCTTGTTCCACCATTGCTGCTAAAATCTTCGGATGGCAGTGGCCCTGGTTCACCGCCGAATAGGCGGAGAGGCAATCGAGATACCGGTTGCCTTGCGTATCCCACACCCAGACGCCTTCGCCGCGTGACAGAATGACCCCGAGCGGTTCGTAATTGCGGGCGCCGAAGCGCGCTTCCGTCGCGATGAAATCAGGGATAGGTGGATCCATCTTTCGTCTCTCCAGTTGCAGCGAGCTGGCACCAACTGGGTTTTCCAATCGCGCTGGTCAAGACCTTATGATACGCGAATTTGGTTCAACAGGTTCGGAGGCCCGAAAGGGCTTATTTTTGCGGCTACCAACGCTGCAGCAACTCTAGCCCAACGCTGCAACGAACTACGTGACAGAGACTACTTCGTTGACCCCGACCCACTCGGTCACATCATCAAGCACCTTGTTACTGCACTTTGGGATCGAGTATGGTCGCTAGGCTTTTCGGGCCCGGGCTCTTCTCCTTCGTGGCGGCATGCGGCTTCGGAACTGCGGCCGCCACTGGTATCTGCTTCAGCTGCTCGATGAACCATTCTGCCCGCCGGCTCGGGAGGCGATTTCGTTTGCCACACGGCGAACATGGGGTCTTCGACGTTCGACGAGAGCGCGTTGTCAGCGCACGAAGATGCGATGCGGCAACTGGAGCAAAGGGAAGTAAATCCCTAGTCGCCTGATTCATTCAGATTGCTGGGTAGAGGTGCTTGAGTTTGATGCGGGCATTGGGGGTTGAGAATTGCCAATTCGCCTTGGTGTGGTTGGCATTGCGGTCGTGCTCCCATGCGGCGATTTCCTCAACGAGGGTCTGTTTATCGGCAATCCGACGGTCGAGGCATTGAGAAGTGAGGACGCCGAGTTCGGACTCTGCCAGATCGAGCCAACTACCGTGCTTTGGAGTGTAGTGCCATTCGAAGCGCTCGACCAGTCGCCTGGCTTCGGCGGCCGGAAAGGCTTCGTAGAGTGATCCCTTGCTGTGGATGTTGAGATTGTCCTGAACCAGTACGACGGTCTTGGCGTGGGCGAAGTAGCGATCGGCCAATTCTTTCAGCACGTGCGCGTAGTCCACGGCGGTATGGCGATCGGTGACCTTGACGTGGCGCCAGCCTTCGAGCGGTGCAAACATCATGAAGATGTTGGCGGTGCCGTTGCGCTCGTACTCGTAATCGCAGCGGGCCGGGCGTCCCCGCTTCATCGGGATTGGCAGGCGCGTCTCGGCGAGGAACTGCTTGGAGGTTTCGTCCAGGCACACCAGCGGGTAATCCGGATCGCGGGGCCGCGTGTAGACCGCCAGCACATCTTCCATGGCGGCTACGAACGCGCCATTGGCCTTCGGCGGGATGACCCAGCACTGCCGGCGATGGGGCTGGAGAATGTTTTTTTTAGTGCCCGCCCAATCGTCGAGTTGCTGGCGTGATCGACGATTTGCAGTTCCACGACCTTTTTCTCCAACAGTCGCAAGGTCCAGCGCGCGCGTCCCTTGGGAGGCTTGGAACAAGCCAGCGCAATCAGTTTGGCTTCTTTCTCGCCGTCAAAAATCCGTGCAATCGCCGGTGTCGCCCGTTGCTTGCGGCTCAACACGGCCTCGAAGCCTTCTTCCACCAGTTGCTTCCGGAGCCGATAAACCATCGATGCGGTGGTCTCCAGCGCCTTGATAATGCGGCTATCACTCCAGCCTTCACCGGCTTCCGACACATCGGCCTTCAACAATATCCGCGCCTTCAGCAGCCGCTGCGCGGCGCTCTTGCCTTTGCGTATCAGCGCTTCGAGATGCTCACGTTCCTCACCGCTCAGCCGCACAACATACTTCTTTACCGAAATCTCCTTCGCAGCCATGATTGCCTCCGCCGCATGCCATGCGGTTGAAGCGAATCACAAAATCATGGTCCTTGCAAATTGATTGAAGCGAGCGACTAGGTCCACACCCGAGGAGCCAACAACATGATCCCACACATCCCAGAGGAATTCTCCTACAGGTTTGTCGACTGGAATCCCTTCTTGATCATCGGCAACACGCCGCGCCATCCGACGCCGAGGGCCAGATGAACTTGCAGCGGTCGAGGCGTTTGGCATAGAGCGACATGCCCAACCCGTCACGCCATAAAATCTTGACCAGATCGCCGCGGCGACCCCGGAAGATATAGAGATCGCCGGCATGAGGATCGCGCTTCAAGCTCTCCTGAACCGTCAGGGCCAGACTTTGCATGCCGCGGCGCATGTCGGTGTGGCCGGTGGCGATCCAGACCCTGACGCCGCTCGGGATCGGGATCATCGCCGCCTCAGAAGCTCAAGCACCCGCTGCAGTGCCTCGGCATCCACATCCCGGTCAACGCGAACGCGATAGCCGCCGCTAAGCTCAATCTCGATTATTCCGACTCTTGCGCGCTGCGCAGGAGGCGACGACGGCGGCTGCGGTGTGCGCGTCGAGCCCGGAGCCGCTGTAAAGGCGATCTCCACAGGAACAAGCGCCGGCACGGCATCCCCGCTCAGCCGATCCTCGCGCGCCAACCGGCGCCACGTGAACAATTGGCTCGCAGACAACCCGTTGCGCCGAGCCGTCACTGACACCAATCGTGGCCCGCCATAGCTCTCGGCAACGATCCGCTGCTTTTCTTCTAATATCCAACGGCGTCGAGCGCCCGTCGAGACAACTTCCAGTCGGGACACCTTCGAGTTAGGCGTATGGTCAGTCATACGCCTATGTCTTCACCCTCCATCGCACCGCGCAAGGCGGCCCTCGCCGGAGCGATACCCCGGCAGCGTTCATACGTTTGTTGATACTGATCACGTGCAGCGAGTCACGCTGGGGCGCCAAGCGCGTCTTTTCAACGGCGATTGGTACCCCGACGCAAACTACGATCCCTATTCGGATCTAAAATAGCCGCATAACGGATTGAGTTTGCTCGTTCAGCACCGAATGCTAGCGATGATGCAAGACCAGCGCGAGCGCCGGCCTAATCTCTTATAGGAGATGATATGTACAACTGTGGGCAGGATATTATGACGGGGAAGGCCGCGAACGTCTGCGCCTAGGACTAATACCAATCCGCTGAGGTGCTGACTCTGCGGCAGGCATTCCCAAATCAGAGGATCGATGATTTAACATGGCAACTGGAGGGAGTTGCCATGGGCCAACCGATTGCGGTTCGAACGGATTTTGCAGCGACTGAGGTGCGCCGGCTCGCTCGGCGGGCGAAGGACAGCGATCAGGTTCGGCGCCTTCTGGCGATCGCTGCGGTGCTGGATGGCGCATCGCGGGCGGAGGCCGCCAAGGTGGGCGGAATGGACCGGCAGACGCTTCGCGACTGGGTAATCCGCTTCAACGAGCAAGGACCTGATGGTCTGATCAATGTCCCTGCGCCAGGGGCGTCGGCGAAGCTCAACAAGGAGCACCGAGCGTTTCTGGCGCGGATCGTGGACGAAGGGCCGATCCCGGCGGTCCATGGCGTGGTGCGCTGGCGGGCCTGTGACCTGATCATGCGGCTGCATGAGGAGTTCGGCATCTCGGTGTCAGACGATACAGTCTATCGAGCCCTCAAGGACCTCGGCTTCTCCCACGTCAGCGCCCGGCCGAGAGCCTACAAGCAGGATCCCGAGGCGATCGAGGCATTTAAAAAAACTTCAACGACCGCGTGGAGGAAATCCGCAGCAGCCTTGCGCCGGACACGCCGGTAGAGGTGTGGTTCCAGGATGAGATGCGGGTGGGGCAGAAGAACAAGCTCACCTATCGCTGGGCCAGAAAGGGATCGCGGCCGCGGGCTGCCCATGATCAACGTACCCAATCGACCTACCTGTTCGGTGCCGTGTGCCCTGAGCTCGGAACTGGCGCGGCACTGGTTCTGCCCTTTTGCAACAGCGAAGCCATGCAGCTTCATCTCGACGAAATCGCCAGCAAGGTTGGCCCTGGCGCCCATGCCATCGTCATCCTTGACCAGGCTGGATGGCACGGAGCGAAGGAGCTTAAGGTCCCGCGCAACATCTCGTTGTTGCCTTTGCCGCCGCGCTCGCCCGAGCTGAACAGCCAGGAGAACATCTGGCAGTTCATGCGCCAAAATTGGCTGTCCAACCGCGTCTTCAAATCCTACGACGACGTCGTCGATCACTGCTGTTACGCCTGGAACACCCTCATCGCCCAGCCGTGGAAGATCATGTCAATCGCGCTCCGCGATTGGGCCTACATCGGTCAATCAATTTGAGGATTGGTAATAAGCGGGAAGATTTAAGACGTTGTCTGGCCATTTAGGTCAGGGTCAGTTGTTGTGATCAAGCACTGGTCGCAACGATTTTGTGTGGGAAAGTTCGCGCTCTAGATTGGCGATCGCGGCTTGCCGTTGACCAAATAACTTTCCGATTAGTCCCATGCGCGGCACAGCGCTCGTCAAAGACAAATAACCCAGCGAACCTTGGCTCCCCGGGCTCTCGAGATCGCGGGTTTGGTTACATCAACCGCAAGCAAGTTTCGCGCTTTCAGGCTCGCAGGTCGGCTGAAGGTCAATTCCGAAGGGGCGAATGGGGTCGCTTACGGTGCCCCGCGTATCCGCCGACTACGACCGATAGGGCATCCAGATGGAGGAAAAGCAATTGGAGTGATAGTCATAATGTGAAACAGTTCACATTACTAACGGGGTGGTTGGTGTAACAGTCGCCTCAACAAATGTTGAGGCCATGCAACTCAAGGTGAGATGATTTTTCGGTCCGTTTGTTAGTTCAGGTATTCGGCGATTTGCGTGTTAAGGCAACGACCTGGTGCCCTAGTACATTTTGCAGCGAGGTTTCGGGGGATGTCGATGGACACAAACATTCCTAAACCATTGATGCAATGCCCGTCGCGGGATCGCTATTCGCAATTCGCCCGTTGGGTCGGGCGCTACATCCAATCACGACGCCTCGCGTTTCATTTGCGCCTCTATCGAGTGTCGTGCTTCTTTCTCTGTCATCTTGGATTCCTAAAGTTCGGTTTCGGAGTCCTGCGCCGCTTCCGGCCAGTTTTCATCTTTAAGAAGCTCATGATCGTCACCAAGGCTCGCGAAGTGCGCGAGGTCCTTCAGCGCTTCGACGATTTCACGCTAGGCGACTTCATTCAGCCGGGAATGCCATGGGGTACGTTTCTCATGACGGTCGACTGGCGCCAGCAGCACGCGCAGGAACGCCAGTGGCTCCAGAGCGTGGTTTATCCGACCGACGTGGACAAGATCAGAGCGATCGTTGACAACCGATGCCGTCAGCAGCTCAACACAGCGAATGGACGGATCGATGTGGTCTCCCAACTGCTCGAGCCCGTCGTCGTCGATATTGCCAAGGAATATTTTGGCGTCCCACCCCTCGCTGGATGCGCGCAAATAATGGCGCACGCCATGCGCGATCTTGCCGGCATTATCATGGTCAACCCACCTGTTGGATCGGAGCCATGGTCCCGCTCGCGCGCCAGCATGGCGAACACCACTGATCTTTTGGTGAAGGAAATCTCGCAGAAGACGCCCGGCTTTGCCGGGCCCCCGCCACCTTCCCCGGCCGGAGATCTTCTGACGAGACTGGTCCAGCGACTACGCGATCCTGACCGGCCGAACTGGTTCGATGAAGATTGGATACGGCGCTATCTCACTGGTCTTCTTGCGACAGGTGGAGCGACAATCGTGCGGGCAGGCGCTGGGGCCATCGACCAGATCCTCGCGCATCCGGGCAGCCTCGAGAAGGCGAAGTCGGTAGCGGTTGAGCTCGATCAGGCAGAGCGCAGCGGCACACAAGACGTGGACGAGCTTCGTTGCGCGCTGCGTCATTTCGTCTACGAGGCGTTGCGCTTCCGGCCAATGTTGCCCCTTTTGATCCGTGACACGCCTCGCGAGACGGTGATCGCGTACGGCACGAAAGATGCGCGGATCGTACGAGCGGGAACGAGGGTATTCGCGCCGCCACTGGCAGCCATGTACGATCCCGAAGCATTCCTCGACCCGGAACGCTTTGATGCATCGCGGCCGTTCGAACGCTATTTGCATTTTGGATTTGGTCCGCGGCACTGCTTTGGACAATATATCGCCGAAACAGCGCTGCTCGAGATTTTTAGGTCGTTGCTTGTTTTTTCCAATCTCTCCCGTGCCGCCGGCGCGAAGGGGCGTCTTGCCTTTGATGGACCGGTGGCGGCCGGCCTCGTTGTCACGTTCTAAAGTTGATTATTTTGACCCGTGGAAATTCTAGCGGATAAACGCCGATGCCGGATCACATTACGATCATAACGCCGATAAAGACCTCGGATATCGAACGCTGTCGTCAATATCTCCGCAAAAATGCGGAGCCTGAAGATCGCATGCGCTGCAGACCGCAATTTCGATTTGACCTTATTCCAAATCTCCACTTTGCCAGCTTCGTCATTCTCGACGCGGCAGGCGATTTTAGTCCCAGTCTCGTGTTCGAATCGACATTTGATGGATCAAAAGCGGACTTCCTTTCTGATCTCCTACGTGTCGCTCGCGTCGGCATGCACGAGCTCTACCAGCATTGCGTCGGCTATCCCGCCTCCGGCCTCCCCGAACTCGCGAAAGAGTACTTCATTGGTCACGACGCGGGGGCCCACATCTATTTCTCCGGCAGTCCCGGCCGCACCGTGGAGCAAATCAAGGACGAGAACCGGATACATTCAAGGATCGTCAGCTACTTTTCCCGATTGCAGGCTGACGACGCCTTTGCGCCCCGGCTGATCGGACTTTTTAGCGACCTGCGTGGTTTCATCGCCGGGCACGTGAGCAGACGCTGGGCAGAACAACAGGCGCCTGTGCCCTGGGAGGTCAGATTTCGGATAGCCATCGCGGTCGCTCTGGCAGTTGCGGTCCTGATTTTGGCTTGCCTATTCGGCGCCCTTTTGGTCGTTGCGTGTGGCTGGCGACTTCAGTCACTATGGAGCGCAATCCCAGCCTTGTTTGATGACGCAGATCGATTTGGCAACAGCATCGTTAGTCACCTGGTCGGCTCCGCGCACGAAAACCGACCGGCGCTCTTTCCAGTGATCGGACTGACTGCGATCTGGCTGCTGCTTCGTTGCGGGGAGCTTTTTCTCATCAGCTGGAGCAAACACCCGCGCGATCAGTTCTTTTTCAAGCGCGTTCCTCTCCACGTTGCAGTGATCTTGAGATATGCCGCGCTCGTCTTTCTCGCCGGGGCTGTTTTACTGGCTCTTATTGAAGAAATGAAAACGCCGGCGGGTTCCGTTGGGCCCTCCGTGCTTGTACATCTCATTATTCTGCTCCTTTTGCTCCTCGTGCTGGCCGGTCTGCAATATCTGGCAACCTCCCTGAAGATCTCGGTCGAATTGAAGAAGCTCAACGGACCGCGAGAGAATTGGCGGCGTCTGTGGCTCGATCATGTTAGGTTTGCGATGGCGATCGTCGTCGCTTGCTGCATCCTTGTCGTCAGCCGTTACGTGCCTTCATTGCTTGACGGAGAATTCGCCAAGAGGCTGGTTTACGGCGCTCTGGTGATCGCCGCTTTTGGATTGATCGGCGTTCTGGCGCTATATGCTACCGGTCTCATACTCCTGCTGGTCGTGCGCGGGCGCGAGTTGCTGGACGGTCGGAAATTCAGCACCCCTGCGCCGCTCGAAGCGAGGGCCTCCATCAACGCGAAAAAGTACGCGCGGGAAGAGGGTGGCAACAACCGGCTTCAAAACCACCTGGCAAGCCTGACGCGCGTCAAGCCCGGCCTCGTACATGGCGTGGCATTGCGCGCTACGTTATTCGTCATCAACCTCTTGTCCCGGTTCTGGTTCAACGTCGGCACACTTGGCGAGATCCCGACTATCCTCTCGGCCCGCTGGGTTCTCATCAACGGTGGTCGACGGTTGCTATTCCTCGACAACTACGGGGGCGCCTGGGATAGCTACCTGAACGAGTTCATCGATCTGACCGCAGTCAAAGGGCTGAACGCCATTTGGACAAACACCTTCGTCGAAGTCGAAGGTAAGGAGGGTGGATACTACAGCTTTCCGGAAACGTCGTTTTATTTCTGGAAAGGCGCTCAGGCGGAGCAGCCGTTCAAGGCTTACGTGCGGGAGAGCCAGATCGAGACGATAGCATGGTACAGCGCCTATCCGTTGCTGAGCGTCGTCAACATCAATACGAGCACCGCTGCTCGACAATCCTTCTCTGAACCGCTCGACGCCTGCGAAATCGACGCCGTTGTGCAGAACCTTTGAGAGTGGGGGCCGCGATGAAAAGGATCGAATGGGAGGATGTTCAACGTATCGTCTTGAGCGGATATAAGCATCTGCCCTATTCGGCCTACGTGCTGTGGCGCTTCCGGCCGGAAGAACGCGCGCACAAGAAGGTATGGCTTGCGGACCTCGCGAAAAGGCTGACACCGGCCTTCCCCGAACCAAGCTGCAAGGCGCAACCTGCCATCAATCTGGCATTGACAGCCTCTGGCCTCCGGCATCTTGGGATCGATGAAGCCGCGCTGAATTCCTTTTCATTCGAGTTCCTCGAAGGAATGGCTCCTCAGCGAGCCGCAGGGACACCGATCCCGCGCCGAACCAATATCCTTGGAGACCTCGAAGCCAGCTCACCCGAGTTCTGGGATTGGGGCGGCTGGAATGAGAAAACGCGCGACATTGACGTCCTCTTCCTGTTGTTCGCGGCCGACGAGGCATCGCTTAGCAAGCTGATTGAGACCGAAATAGAGGCAATGCGTGGCATTGCCGACGGCGACCCAATCGTTCTCAAGGGGCACCTCTTTCCGGATATGAAGGAACATTTCGGTTATGTCGATGGCCTGTCGCAACCGAAAATCGAAGGACGCCCCGAAAGGAAACACAGGACTCCCGAGAAAGGCACGTCCCCGATCAGGCCGGGCTCCGAGGTCAAGCCAGGCGAGTTCCTGCTGGGTTACGTGAACGAGCGTCAAACGCGCGTCACCAACGGTAACGGCCGGGATGTCAGGCAGAACGGCACCTATCTTGTTTTTCGGCAGCTCGAGCAGGACGTCCCGGCGTTCAACGCGTTTGTATCGGATGTAGCCAAAGACCTTGTCGAGAGCGAAGACTGGGTCGCTGCACGCCTGCTCGGCCGATGGAGAGACGGCGCTCCGCTTGTTCCGGAGAGATCTGTTGCAAATGCGGGAAGTTCCAAGAACGACTTCCTCTACTACTACGAGGACCGCGCTGGTTTGACGTGCCCAATAGGCGCACACATCCGGCGCGCGAACCCGCGTAACTCCCTCATACCAGATCCGGTGACGGCACTGCATCTTTCAAAGATGCATCGCATCATCAGGCGCGGCCGGCCATATGGTGAGAGATGGAATCCCAATACCCAAGAACGCGTTGGTGAAAAGGCGGAAAGAGGCATGCTGTTCATTGCCCTGAATGCCGACATCGCCGGGCAATTCGAGCTGATACAGCATTCGTGGATCAACAATCCTCGCTTCAATGGTCTCTACGCTGGAACAGATCCCATCAGCCATTTTTCGGGAGGCGGGAGCATCACGATACAGAGCCGACCGGCAAATCTTCACATTCGTCGTCCGGCCCCGTTCGTGAGAGTGCGTGGTGGGGCCTATTTTTTCCTTCCGGGAATCCGAGCGCTACACGATATTGCCGCATCAGCCTAATTTCAGGCGACACCCACTCGATTTCAAAGGGCGGGGCGGGCGTGGACAAACGCCAGAGAGCCGGTGCATTGGTCCATCAATGGCCGCATTCCGCACTTTGCGGCAAGCTCGACAGCACGCTCGAGATAACCCCGAGCTTCGGACATGTTGCCTTCCGCCAACGAGGTATCACCCAGGAGTTTCAGCGCGTAAGCTTGTTGCGGCGGTTCACCGCGCTCTTCCGCAAGCGTCAAGGCCCGCCTTCCCGCAGTGCGTGCTTGCGCGCGATCGTTCGCAGCCAAAAAGGCCCGCCCCTGCGCGACAAATAGCCATCCCCAGCCGAAAGCATTTTCGCCAAGCGGCACGTCCAACCGCTCTGGCTTGGAGAGAATCTCAGCAGCGGCTTGGAAGTCGCCCGTCGCGAGATATGCCTCTCCCATCCGCGCCGCGAGTATCGGATACATTTGGACGATCCCGAGATCGAGGCACGTTTGCCAGCACTCTCGCGCGAGCGACAGCGCTTCGGCAGGCCGGCCCTGCGCCAATCTTAGCCGAGCAAGGACGTGCGAAATATTCGCACGCGAATAAAAATGATCGGCCGCCTCGGCTCGTTGGCTCGCCTCAACGGCCATGAGTTCGGCACGCTCAATCTCCCCGATTTCAATCAGGGAATCGGCTAGAAAGGTACGGAGCACTACGCTTGGATAGGCGGCCCATCCCGCGCGTTTGACATCGAGTTCGGGGGTTTCAAACGCAAAACACTTTTCGTGGATTTCAATTGACTCCCTGTAAGCTCCGGTTTCGTGGAGAACTATCCCGATATTGTGTAGCGATGCAAAAGTAAGAGCCGGGTCCGCTATCTGCTGCGCAATGCTGCTTGCGGCTTTGGCGGCCTCCATCGCACTTTCATGTTCTCCAATTCTCCAGAGGGCGACCGCAAGCTGACAGTTCACGGCGGCATTGCGCAACGGATCCCTGGAGGTATCTGCGAGGCTGCGCGCTTCGCGCAGCACATCGGCGATCAAGCGATGTTTACCGAGCGGCTCCAGCGCAATTACAACTACTAGTCGGAAGTCGATTTCAGCCTTTGTCTTGGCCGCCGAAGCCGGCAAATGCGATAATGTCTCCAATGCCCGTTGGTAGATCCCGATCGCGTCCTGGTTGGCTCCTCGCTTTACGGCGCGTCGACAGCTGCGCAGTTGGTAGGGCACCGCCTTTTCCCAAAGCTCCGCCATGAATGCGTGATCGGCGAGCCGATCTATGTGCTCAGCGAGACGATCGGCAAAGCGGGATTCGATTGTTGCAACCGCCTTGGCATGAAGCGACCGACGTGTCCCCAATAGCATCGTTCCGTAGGCGACTTCTCGGATGAGCTCGTGCTTGAAGGAATACTCGGATCCGACACGCTTCACCTTCCGGAGCAGGTCGGCCTTCTCCAGCACCTTGAGGTCTCCGGCTATCTTGCCCGGAGCCACCTCGAGCATTCCGGAGAGCAGCGCGATCGAAACGTCCGCGCCGATCACGGCGGAGGTTTGCAACAAAGTCTTCGGCAACCCATCCAATCGATCAATACGGGCAGCCAAAACAGTGTGAATAGTTTGAGGGATCTCCATCCGCCCGGCAGGCTTGCTCAGGCCATAATTCCCCGGCCCTCCCTCAAAGCTACCTGTCTCCGCGAGAGACCGAACCAGCTCTTCCAGAAATAATGGATTTCCTTGCGCCTTTGCAACAATACGCTTTCTTATCGACTGAAGAGTGACATCCCGACCCATGAGTCGGTCGAGCATCTCTTGTGAGGCCATGTCATCGAGCGCCGACAAGTCAAGACGAAGGAGGCCAGGATCTGCCAATCCATCTTCCGACCGTTGCGTCATAATCATCAAGATCCGCACGCCACGCAGGAGACTCAGAACATTGTGAAGAATGATCTTTGTCTCGGCGTCTATCCAATGGACGTCCTCGACTATGATCACCATAGGTGTGCGCCGTTCCTGGAAAAAGATCAGGGACGCAATCGCTTCAATGATTTCACGACGTTTTTCCGACGGCTCCAGTTTCTTCCATTCCTGATCCTGATCTTCGACGCTGATATCTAACACCGAAGAAATAGCCGGAAGATACTCCGACAAGGTAGGCTCAAGAGAAACGATCTGCTCTCTCACTCGCTTAGCTACCGTGGCAGGCGTATCATCGATGCCGATTCCGAATATGTTGCGGATCAGACCGCTGATTGGATAATAACTGGAGAGTGTATGCTGAGGGACGCATGCAGCCTCTAGGACCATCCACTCGCTCGAGAGCTCACCGACAAAGTCGTGAATTAGGCGTGACTTTCCTAATCCGGCAGCTCCAACCACCGTCAGCGCCTGTCCATTCCCACTTGCAGCCCTTTGGAGTGCTCTCCTGAGCGTATCCAGCTCCGACTGCCGACCTACGAGTCTGCTGAGGCCCTGCGACGACCGAGCCTGCCAGCGAGTTGTCGAACGCAGCTCGTCCAATTCGAAAATCTCTACCGGCTCCTCCACGCCTTTCAGAGCAACTGCGCCTCGCGGCTGCGCGACTACGAAACCCTTCGCAAGCTTGTGCGCCGCCGCCGTCAACATGATCGCATCTGAAGCCGCGAGCTCTTCCATGCGAGCAGCCAGATGAACGGTTTTCCCAACCGCATCGTAGTTCATCACCAGATTGCTGCCGATCGAATGGATGACCACATCGCCGGAATTCATTCCGATGCGCAAGGAGATGTCGCTAGATCTCCTGCGATTGAGCTCGTTGATACCGGCCCGCATAGCAATCGCGGCGCGGCAAGCCTGTACGGCATGATCCTCGGTGGCTATGGGAGCTCCAAAAAGAGCCATGATGCCGTCGCCACGGGCCTGGTTCACGAAACCGTGATGCTCGTGAGTTCGCGTCCATGAGAACCTGAAGCACCGGTCCAAGGATTTCGAGCGCCTCCTCTGGATCAAGTTTGTCGATCAGTGCTGTCGACCCGCGGACATCGGCAAACAAAACCGTGACATGCTTGCGTTCACCGGACATGGCGCCGCCGGAGTGCAATATCCGCTCGGCCAGTTGGGGCGGCACCTTTGATTGCAGAAAAGTTAGCGCATTTTGATCCGTCGCGCTCGAGAGGGTCCTAGATCGTCCACAGCCACCGCAAAAGTTAGCAGCCGGCTGGATAGCGAAACCGCAATGGCTACACCGACGTCCAAATTCACTAGGTAGATCGCGCTGCTTCATGACCACGGCAGCCGCCCCTCTTCGGACCCGCCCCACTGTTAGCCAATTCTATGCCGACGGCAAGGCGGGCGTCCGACCCGCAACGTCGTTAATCGCCGTCGAATTGACCGTTAAACGGCCTCTCACCAGGCATTTTCGAGAGTTGTCGTTTTCGAATTTGGGAAGGCTGTCGAGGCAGATTACAGAGCTAGTTAACCTCGGAATGGATCGCTTGGCCAGGCGAGTAAATACTGCGACGCGGGCGATAGTCCTAACCGTCCTTCCAGCAGTTGATTCAAGGCCGCGGTATTCTGAGATTAGCGGTAAAGGGAACTGCGACGGCTTGGAATGACCTGAAGCAGAGGCAGTGCCTTGGCGCATTGCGGGGGCGAATGAAAAGCGCATTTGGTTCAAAGACCCGTTTTCGCTGACCATCCGATGGGTTACTCACTCTCGGCTACAGGAACCGTCGCGGCCATTGAGGATGGTACGGTCGATGGCAGCTTGGTTAGTGATGAAGCGGACATGATCGAGCTACCGAACGCTTTCAGTTAAAACCATCGATGTAGGCGCGCGCCAAGGCCACGTCGCCGGCCTTTGCGGCAAAGATGCCGATCGCGTTGACTTCATGAGGCACTCCACAGTCGGGGTGTTTACGCATGTCCATCATCATCGAGGCGACCGCCTCGCTTATCCGGCCGTCCCGAAGAAGCGCGAGCGCGTTCTCTTTGCACCGCTGAACGTATTGTTCTCGTGTCACTGCCGATAAGGCAAGGACACGACCTAGGCCCGCGTCTAAGCTTGCCATTGCCGCCCCCTAGGCGTGACTTCTAATTCTAATGAATTTAGTTTCAGGAGCGTGTGAGCTACTTCACCTTCGGTGGGGCTTTCGTGCCCCTGTCGCAGAGGGAAGCTGTCCTCCACGAAGCGACGTCGGCTTTGGGGTCAAAGGACGACTTCACGCGGTATCCTGCCACAGGCCCGCTGACCCCCTGTAAGCCGACATCGCGTTGCGTCCCGCCTGCGTCAGCAACGGGCCGCCATAGGCGGAAGTTCGCCATCGAAACGAAAAACCACGACAATAGCGACAATATTCCTGACGTGATTTCCGCTCTGGGATTAATGCCCATTTACATCATTGGATTCGACACCTGGCGGGCGAAGGTGTTCATTATCGGGCAAAAACCAGAAGAGGTCCGCAAACGCACAGACACATTCAGTTGACCTGCAGGGAGAGCCGACCTCACCAAACTCTCCTGGGCGAAATCTTCGGTAAAATCCGCGGAATTCTCGCGGGTTTCGGGGCCTGCGGTACGGTTTGCTGAAATTTGCTGGCGGAGCGAGAGAGAGATTCGAACCCAGAGTATGGTCGGCCCCAGCCCGGCTGCGCGCATTTCGTCATCCGGCGCGGGCAATTTCTTCAACATCGTTTCGTTCACGCGCTTCCAGTATGGGCTGTCAGTGACAGTCCGGCCCTGATTGCCCCACCAGACGGCGTCACCACTATTGACCACGAATTTAGCGCGACCCGATTGAACGTCTTTCACGATTTCACGCGTCACCCATTCGCCGCCTTGAAGCCGGAATATCGTCCGAAGCACCCCGGGGAGCAGCTTAGTATCCTCAACGGACGCCTCGGTGACCCAACCGTTATCCAAAGTCATTGTCATGACTTCCGTTTTCGACGCGAACAGCATGATTACCTTGATCAGGTCTTTGGTGACTGGATCGAAGATCAGCTTCACATCCCTCGCCACCACCTCTTCAGCGACCTTCTCCGGCATCACCAAATCGAATAATTCGATGAAGTATTTGTGCAGGTCCGGCTGCCCCTCTTTCAACGGAAGGTACATCATCGGTCTGGTATCGCCGACCGCAGCGAACGAAAACCCGGCCCCTGCCGTGGACGGCGCTTGCGCAGACGTTGTTTGCGCAGACGCATTGGGAACGAGCGGCACGGAGAGCGCTGGCAGTGTTGCGAGTGCGCCAAGTACGAGGCGGCGATTTGGATCGGCAATGCGGCGCTGTGTCATAGTGATCACCCATCGACTTGAAGAAAGGAATACGCCCTCGCGGCCACCACCAGAACAAGCACGAGAAAACGAGTTTCGGGGTCCAACGCGCGGCCAGGCCAAGGGCGAGCAATCCGCGACCTTGATCGACCGAAACTTACAGTAAATACGGGCGGCATTCGAAGAGACCGCCCGCATCTTGTTCTCTTGCCGCGACTAGCGCGCCGTCTAACCGCCCCCTGCTCCGATGGTCTTCGGCACCTTAATCGGATCGTAGGGCAGCGGGTTTTTCGGGTTCTGCAAATTCGGGATCATGTCATTGGAGGCTCCGCCCGGGAAGCGCTCAATGTTCGGATACTTGACGATCGACTGGTTGAACTCCCCAAGCGGAATGTCAATCAGCGACAAGGCCCAGCCATTGTCCATCCCGGAGTAGCGACCTGGCGAGGATGGCGGATTGCGAGTCGCGACCGCGCCGTTGAACATCATGTCGTATTTCTCGTAAGGATCCATCGTCAGATTGTAAATCGATGGAACGGCGCCCATGTTCAAGGTCGGACCCATCCAAGTATCTTTCGAAGAATGAAGTGCCTTCCAGGCTATCTTTACGTCGGGCGCCTCCGGGTCGAGGGTGAGGTCCGCGCGAACGCCTGAGAAGTTTTCGCCGTCGATATAGATCCACCCGTCGCGCGCCGAGTGCTTGGCCTTGCCCGTGACGTAGGCGCTGTTGTCGATACCGTCGAAGTAGATCGGCTTGCCGGCGTTGTCCACTATCTCGCCCTTGGTCGGCGACTTGAGGCCGACCATCGCAGCCGTTGTCGGCCACACGTCCATGTGCGACATCATTTCATGGAGGACCAGTCCTGCCGGAATCTTGCCCGGGCCCACATGATGCCGGGGACGCGCCGGCCGGCCTCGAACGGCGAGCCTTTTTCGCCGCGGAACGGGTTGGTGCCAGCGTCGGGCCAGGCGTCCTGCCAGGCGCCGTTGTCGGCCGTGACGATGACAATCGTATCGGGCGCCTCAGCGCGGATGACGTCCATGATCCGGCCGATGTTGTAGTCGAGCTCCATCATCGAATCCGAGTAGTTACCAAGGTGCGACTTGCCCGCGAACAACTTGTTAGGGCTGGTGGGCTGGTGCATCTTCATGAAGTTGACGTCCATGAAGAACGGCTTGCTGTCCTTTGCGTGCTTCTTGATGTATTCGATCGCCGAGTTGGTCTGCCGCATGTCGAAATCGGCGAGATTCTCCAGCGTGATCACCCCGCCGTTGTTACCCTTCACTGCCGGCTTGCCCGCGGTGCCTTCCCATTCATAGAGGTTCACGACGCTCTGATACATTTTCCAGTATTCGGCGTTACCTTTCGGGAACCATGGGTGTGCGTTGGGTGCCATGTCGCTGTAGCCATACACGCCCGGATAGTAGGCGGCGAATTCCTTCATCTCGTCGAAGCCGTGATTGATCGGATAGAACTTCTCCACGTCGCCGAGGTGCCACTTGCCGGAGAAGTAGGTCGAATAGCCGTTCTTCTGGTAGAACTCGGCGATCGTTGGCGTTTCCGGCCTCAGGCCGTTCGGGTCGACAACGACCGACAGCGCCGAGCGGATCGGGATGCGCCCGGTCATGAACGAAGCACGGCCCGCCGTGCAACTGGCTTGGCCATACCAATCGGTGAACAATGCCCCTTCCTTGGCGATGCGATCGATGTTCGGCGTCGGGTGTCCGAGGGCAGCCCGACCGAGGTAAGCACCGAAATCGGTTCAGCCGGTATCGTCGGTCATCAACATGACGACGTTGGGTTTTTTCTGTGCGGCTGCGGGCGTAGCCGCGACCGTGACAACGGCCAATAATGCCAAGAGGCCCAGACGTCGTTGATCGCTCATCTGCATACCTTCACGTTGGAACTGTGCAACAAGCAACAGATCATGGCGGTGGAAGCGTAAGTTTGATCAAGATCAAACTTGATTGATTTAAGTCAATAGTGTGGGCTGTCCGTACAACTAGCCTGCGAGCATTCGGTGTCCGTTCGAGCTCCGCTGATGATAAAAGTCGTAGCTGCTCGTCTCGCCTTCTTTATAGGCGCTTGGCTCATGATTGCCGACTGGAAGAAAGAGGATCTTCCGATTGGGCTCGCTGCTTCTGCACTCGCGCTGTGGATCAGCCTGTCGCTCTTGCCGCCCACCGCGGTCCGTCCGCATCTCGCCCCGCTTTCCAGACTCACCCTTCGCTTCCTAAAGTGTTCGATCATCGCAGGCGTGGATGTTGCCCGACGTGCGCTCTCGCCGCGGCTCGATCTACATCCTGAACTCGTTAGCGTTCCCTTTGCGTTGCCGCCCGGCATCGTCCGCAACGCCTTTCTCGCTTACTCAAGCCTTCAGCCAGGAACCTTGCCCACAAGCGCCGAAGGCGAAATGCTTCAGGTGCATGCCCTCGACATTTCGCAGCCCCTAGCGGCATCCATTCAGGCGGATGAGGCCCTATTCAAGAAGGCGATAAGCGATGAATGAACTGCTTCTTGCCGCGGCGGGCCTAATCGTCCTTATGGTCGCCATAGGACTTGCCAGCATTCTGCGTAGGTCGAACGACGTGGAAAAACTAATAGCGGTCCAACTGCTTGGCACGGGTGGCATCGCGGCGCTGCTTCTGATTGCCTACGCGACAAATGTCCCGGGCGTCGAGGATGTCGCCCTCGGCCTCGCTTTGCTTGCCGCGTTCGCCACCGTTGCTTTCATCAATTTGATTGACGTTGACCAGGGAGACGCCGAGGTGTGACCACGCTTCTCGATCTCTTAAGCATCGTCGCCATCAGCGCCGGTACGTTTTTCTTCTTCGCGGGGACGGTAGGCCTCTTACGCTTTCCGGACTCGCTCACTCGCCTACATGCTTTGACGAAGGCCGACAATCTCGGCCTTGGTCTCGTTGCACTCGGCCTGATCCCCCGCGCCGATAGCGCACTTTCAGCGCTCAAACTGATTGTCATTTGGGCTCTGGTTCTGTTCTCGGGCGCCTCGACTTCACAATTGATCGGCCGCGCGCTGAGGCGGAGCCGCAAATGAGTGTTCTCCCTTATGTTGATATCGGCCTCGCCCTTTTGGTCATCGCTATTGCCATCTGGACTATCGCGGCGTGGGACCTGTTCGCCGCAGTGGTCGGCTATGTCGCCTATGGGTTGCTGCTCGCTTTCGTTTGGATCCGGCTTTACGCCCCCGACGTTGCCTTGACCGAGGCGGCGGTTGGCGGTGGGGTCACCGGGGTTCTGCTCATTACCGCGGGCAAACGGCTCGCAGCGTTCAGGAATGTTACGCCGGAGGCGCAACCAGGACCTACGCTCAAACTCCTCACTGGCGTGCTCGCCGCGCTCGTTGCCGGCGCCTTGGGTGCTGTCATCCTGATGCTCCCCGATCCACCCTCCTCGCTTGCGCCGGAAGCGGCCGCCGCCGTTAACGGAGCCGGCGCAGGCCTCGGCAATCCCATCACAGCGGTGCTGATGTCCTATCGGTCCTTTGACACGATGCTCGAGAAGATCGTGCTGATCCTGGCTGTGGTCGGGGTCTGGTCAGTGGGCACGGACGAGGCCTGGGGCAGCGCGCCGGCGCCGCTCCGCCGATCCAGACCCTATGCTCCGATGGTCTTTCTTGCGCAGATCTTGGCGCCTGTCGGCGTGCTTATTGGTATTCATATTTTTTGGACCGGAGCCGATGCGCCAGGCGGCGCCTTTCAGGGCGGCGCCCTGCTTGCGGCAATGTGGATGATCACCATGATGGCGCGGCTGGCGGAGCCGCCCCGTATCGACGCCCGATGGCTCCGCCTGGCTTTGGTCGCTGGACCTGCCGTATTCCTCATCATCGGCCTCGCGGGCGAGGCAATAGCCGGAAGTTTCTTCGCCTATCCACACCACCTCGCCAAGCCGATTATCCTGTTCATCGAAGCGTTCATGCTGTTGTCGATCGCGGCGGCCTTGCCGATGCTCGTCGCCGGTCCGCCGAACCGGATATCCGGTCAATGACCCCGTCAGTTCTCGCAGGATTGACGGGCGCGGCTTTGGTTGGGCTCGGGCTCTATGGCCTCATTCTCCATCCACACCCGCTGCGTAAATTGCTAGCCTTTAACCTGATTGGTAGCGGTGTCTTCCTGGTCTTCGGCATTGTCGCGCGGCGCGGCGCGGCTGCCGGCTTTCGGTTCGACCCGATCCCGCAAGCCATGGTCATAACCGGAATTGTAGTCGCTTTCGCCGCCAGCGCGATCGCGGTGGCACTCATCTTGCGCCTGTCCGTGGCGAGCAGTCACGTCACGTTGGACCCCGAGGTTTGGACCAAGCCGAATGGCGGGGACACGAAATGATGCCGGAAATGGAGACGACCGCGCCGGGCGGCTACCTACTCGTTCTCGCGATTCTGCTGCCGGTTGCCGGAATGATCCTCTCATTCACATTTGGAGGCCGCAATGCCGAACGCGTCGCTCTAAGCTCGACGCCGTTCGGATTTGCGTTGGCCTTTGCTATTGCATTCCATGTCAGTCGAGCAGGCAAGCCCATCGTCTATGCGGTCGGCGGACTGCCGCCGCCGCTCGGTATTGCCTTGCGTGCCGACGGCATATCGGCGGTTATGCTGGTCTCTGCAGCGGTGATCGTAACGGCCGCCGCGTTCTACGCCCGCGCAAAATTCGCCACGCCCGACGGTGTCCACGAAAGCCGAAGCTCGCTGACCTTCTGGATGATGCTTCAGGCGATCTGGGCCGCGCTGAACATCATTTTCGTGGGCGCCGATCTGTTCAACCTCTACGTCGCGCTGGAACTGCTGACCTTCGCTGCGGTACCCCTCGTTTGCATCGATGGCCGCCCCGAGACGATCGCGGCCGCCTTGCGCTATCTCCTCTTCGCTCTATTCGGATCGATTTCCTATCTGCTCGGCGTCGCCTTGTTCTACGGCGCACACGGGACGCTGGACATTTCGCTTCTCGCGCAAAGGGTTCAGGCAACGCCCCTTATTTGGACGGCGGCCGCCCTGATGACCTGCGGCCTGCTCGCCAAGACGGCTCTCTTTCCGATGCACCTCTGGCTGCCGCCAGCCCACGCGAACGCGCCAGCGGCAGCCAGCGCCGTGCTCTCCGGCCTCGTCGTCAAAGGCTCATTCTTTCTCACGCTTCGGATCTGGTTTTACGTCCTTCCCGCCCTTCCCTTCGACAAGGTAGCTATGATTCTCGGTTGCCTCGGCTCTACGGCGATTATCGCTGGCAGCGTAGTTGCCTTACGACAGACGCGACTGAAATTGCTGATTGCCTATTCGACTGTGGCGCAGATCGGCTACCTTTTTCTGGTCTTTCCGCTCGCTGCGGGCGCGCAAGCCTGGAGTGCGATCGGCTGGAGTGCCGGCCTCATGCAGATTCTCGCCCATGCCTTCGCCAAGGCCGGGATGTTCCTGTCGGCCGGCCTGGTCGCCGAGGCGCTCGGCCATGATCAGATCGCAAAACTTCGTGGTGCGGCGCATGTGCTACCATTGACCTTCCTTACGATCGCCCTCGGCGGATTATCGCTCATGGGCCTGCCGCCGAGCGGCGGCTTCACCGCCAAATGGTTGATGCTGCAAGCATCCATTGCATCGGGCCAATGGCTCTGGACACTTCCTATTCTTGCCGGCAGCCTGCTCGCGGCCGGCTATGTCTATCGCATTCTTGCGCTCGCTTTGTCCGACGGCCATGTCTCGTTGGAATCGCCGCCCAAGCGTAGTCTCGAGTTGACCGCGCTAGCTTTAACAATGGTCGCTATCGCGCTCGGCTTCGCGCCGCAGAGCTTGTTTGACTTCATTGAAATCGGCCGTCCAATTCCGGCTGCGATGCCATGAGTGATTTTTTCTCTATCCTGCTTGTTGCAAGCCTGGCCGTCCCGTTGGCGCTCCTCGGAGCCTGCTTCGTCACGCGCTGGCGGCCGCACGCCCTGGCCCTGCAATGGCTCGCCCCAATACCCGGTCTTATGACAGGTCTTGCCGGTTTGAACCATGCGCCAGTGACCTACGATTTGCCTCTCCTGGGCTTCACCCTCCGCCTTGATCCGCCGGGTGCGCTGCTTCTCGCCAGTGCCACGCTGCTTTGGATTGTCGTCAGCGCCTCTCTCTCTCTCGAGCACCGGCCAGGCAACCGTTTCGGCCTTTGCTGGCTTCTCACCATGATCGGCAACATCGGTGTGTTCGTCGCCGGCGATCTTATCTCCTTTTATCTTTTGTATGCGCTCGCCAGTATTCCGGCCTACGGTCTGTTCGCCCTTTCTGATGACAGCGAACGGAAACGCGCCGGTGCGATCTATATGGCTTTCACCATTCTTGGTGAGGCGCTTCTGCTGCTCGCCTTCGCCATGCTTATTGCCAGCGAGCCGCATGAAAGCTCGCGCATCACAGATGTGATGGAGGCACTGGCTGCCTCACCATGGCGCGAAGCGGCGCTGGGACTGATCGTCGCCGGATTTGGCATAAAAGTCGGCATGATTCCGTTCAATGGCTGGATGCCGCTTACCTATAGCGCCGCGCCGATTTCAGCCGCCGCCGTGCTGAGCGGCGCGGGCGTCAACGCCGGTGTGATCGGGCTGATCCGCTTCCTGCCGCTTGCTATTCCCATGGAAAGTTGGGGCGGTGCCTTGACGGCTATGGGCTTTCTTTCCGCTTTCTACGGCGTCGCCTTCGGGCTGACCCAGCGAAACCCCAAGGTTATTCTGGCATATTCGAGCATCAGTCAGATGGGAGTCATCGCGGCCGCGCTTGGCATGGCGCTTTTCAATGGGCAAGCCGACGCTTCTCTCGATGTCGCCTTTTATACCGCCAACCATTTGCTGGTCAAAGCAGCCCTGTTCCTGACGGTCGGCGTGCTGGCCACGCGCGGGACCAGGCTTTCCAACACGACGATTATTCTTGCGGCCCTGCTTGCGCTGAGCCTTGCGGGACTACCGCTGACAGGCGGCGCGCTGGCCAAGCTTGCAACGAAGGCGCAATTCGCCAGCGGATCGGGAGCAGTGCTCGCCACGCTTTCTTCAATCGGCACGGCGCTGCTAATGACCCATTTCCTGATCTGCCTTGCCGCACCACCACGGGGCGCCGTACAGGAGTGTCCCGCGAGCCTCATCCGTTTCTGGCCCGCTGTTGCGCTTGGCGCGATCCTGCTGCCGTGGGCTTTCTATCCGGAAGTCGGGGCTATCTCATATGCGCTTGAATTCCGCAATTTCGTCGATGGACTCTGGCCTGTAGCGCTCGGCGTCGGTCTCGCCTTCGTGCTGGGCTGGATGAGGTTTTCGCCCAACGTGCCGGTCGGCGACACCATAGTCTTCGAGGAGGCCGCGTTCCGCCGCCTTCTGAGTATCGGTCCGTCCATCGAAACGCTTGACGCTCGTCTGCGGCAATGGCCGGCGGCCGGCCTCTCTCTGCTTTCGATTGTCCTGGCCCTGCTCATAGCGGGCCTCTTAGGAAGCTAGTTGTTCCTGTGGTTCCTTGACGCGGAAGAAAACCACGTAGAGCGCTGGTAGGACGAGCAGGGTCAGGACAGTTGCCACGAAAAGTCCTCCCATGATGGCGAAGGCCATCGGCCCCCAAAACACAGTCGGCGCGATCGGAATGAAGCCCAGAACGGTCGAGATCGCCGTAAGCATTATCGGCCGGAAACGCGAAACCGCGCCCTCTACCACGGCATCCCACAGCTCGCGCCCCTGTGCGCGCTCTGCCTCGATCTGTTCGATAAGGATGACAGCATTGCGCGCGATCATGCCCATCAACGCCAGAATTCCGAGAATTGCGACGAAACCGAGAGGCCGGCCGGAAATCAGCAACGCCGCGATAATGCCGATCAGTCCCATCGGCACAAGGGTGAGAACCATTGCGAGCCTGCTGAAACTATGCAGCTGCATCATCAGGAACAGCAGCATCAGGAACAACATTGCCGGGACCATCGCATAAACCGAGGCCTGTGATTTGGCGCTTTCCTCGACCGTGCCGCCCACGGCGATACGATAGCCCTCTGGCAAGCTTGTTTGCAGCTTTTCCACGCCAGGGGCCAAAGACGCCACTGCTGCCTCCGGGGTCGAACCAGGGACGATATCGGCCTGGACGGTAAGGGTCGGCACGCGGTTGCGCCGCCAAATCAGTGGATATTCCTGGCCGAACTCAAAGCGCGCGATCTGGCTCAGGGGGATCGTGCGACCGCTGGGCAACGGCACCTGAAGGGATTGTATCGTGTCGAGCGAGACACGTTGCTCGTCTTGAGCACGGGCGACGAGGTCTACAAGATAGATGTCATCGCGCAATTGGGTGATCGCGGCGCCGCTCATAACCGTGTTCAGATAGGTCGAAAGCAGCCTCGAGTTCAGCCCAACGAGGCGGGCCTGATCCTGATCGATCTCGACCCGCACATTGCGCGCCGGCTCCATCCAATCGAAGTTTATCAGTCGCAGATTATTATCGGAGCCGAGGACCTGGCCGAGCTGCAACGCAATCGTGCGCACCTGGGTCAGGTCCGGGCCACTTACGCGATATTGCACCGGCCAACCCACCGGCGGTCCAAGCTCCAACGGCGAGACTCGCGAAACAATGCTCGGGAACTCCTCAGCCAGCTTTTCCTCAAGCCTTGCCTGAAGCCTTTTGCGCGCCGCAAAATCCTTGGCGATGACCACAGCCTGCGCAAAGAAATCGTTGTTAAGCTGCACATTCAAGGGAAGATAGAAGCGAATTGCGCCGCGGCCGACATAAGTGCTCCAGCTCGCAACGTCAGGATTTTCCTTAAGCATGGCGTCAAGCTTCGCCGCCGCGCGGTCGCTAGCGAAAATCGACGCATTTTGTGGCAAGGTCAGATCGACTACGAGTTCCGGACGGTCCGAGGCCGGGAAGAATTGCCGTGGCACCATCGGCAAAGCCAAAAGTGACGCGACGAAACATGCGAGCGCGAGCGCGATGGTCATCCAGCTGCGGCGCATGCTTGTGAGCAGAAGTGCGCGGAATGCGCCCATGATACGACTCGGTTGTTCGTCTTTTCTGCGTTCGGGAGATTTGAGCAGCCAAACCCCGAGGAGAGGCGCAAACAACACCGCAACGAACCAGGAAACGATCAGCGCGATCGATACGACGGCGAAGATCGAAAACGTATATTCGCCTGCGGAAGACCGCGCAAACCCGATTGGCACGAAGCCCGCAGCGGTGATGAATGAGCCCGTCAGCATCGGAAATGCCAACGTGTCATAGGCAAAAGTCGCTGCTTTTTCCTTGCTGTCGCCCGCCGCCATACGCGAGATCATCACATCGACGGTCGTCATCGCATCGTCGACCAGCAAGCCGAGAGCGATGATCAGCGCGCCGAGCGAAATTCGCTGAAGATCGATCCCGATGGATTCCATGATCGGGAAAATGATTGCTACCGTCAGCGGGATAGACAGAGCAACAACGGCGCCGGGCCGGAATCCAAGGCTGACGATGCTGCAGGCCATGATGATCGCAATGGCCTGCCAGAGGGACGTCATGAATTCGCCGATAGCGTGCCTCACTACGAGTGGCTGGTCGGACACCAGCGTTACATCGATGCCGAGCGGCAGATCGGTTACGGCTGAAGCGATCGCCTTTTTCACATTTTCGCCCAACGCCAGGATATCGCCGCCGTCACGCATGGCGATGGCAAGACCAATGGCCGGTTTGCCGTTGACCCGGAACATCGGTTGCGGCGGATCGGACAGCGACCGGCGAACCTGGGCGATATCTCGCAGGCGGACCAACCGCCCATTCGACGGAAAATTGACATCGAGCAGATCATTCTCGGAACTGAAGGCGCCGGTCGCGCGGATAGACAATTTCTCGTCACCGGTCTGGAGCGAGCCCGCAGGAATTACAGCGTTTTGTGCCTGGAGTGCATCGACCAGTGCGGCGCGATCAATTCCGAGTCCTGCGAGTTGGCTTGTCGAAAACTCGATGTAGATTTGCTCATCCTGCGCGCCAAGAAGTTCGATCTTGGAAACGTCCTTAACCAACAATAGCTTCGAGCGCATGTCTTCGACATAATCGCGCAACTCGCGATGGCTGAAACCATCGGTGGTAAACGCGTAAATAAGGCCGTAAGTGTCGCCGAAATCATCGTTGAAGCCGGGGCCGACCACGCCCTGCGGTAAGGTCCGCCGAATATCGCCGACGTTCTTGCGCACCTGATACCAGATGTCCGGCACCTCCCTTGCCGAGGTTGAGCCTTTGAGATTAACGAAAATCGTTGTCAGACCCGGGCTGGTATAGGAGCGCAGGAAATCCAGGCCCTTTGTCTCCTGTAACTTGCGTTCAAGGCGCTCGGTTAACTGGGTCAAGGTATCGTCGAGCGTTGCCCCCGGCCAAGCCGCGTGCACGATCATGGTGCGGAAGGTGAAGGCCGGATCTTCACTGCGTCCGAGACGAAAATAGGACGACAAGCCGGCGATCACGATCGCGATCATCGTGAAGACGATAAAGGAACGGTGTTTGAGCGCCCAGTCGGACAGATTGGGGCCGATCATGACCGAACTCCGAGCGGCCTCACCTTTTGGCCCGGATGCAGCGCTTGCACACCGGCCGTGACAACGATCTCGTTGCCGTCAAGACCTCCCGAAAGCACCACCGTGCCTGGATCAAAGCGCAGGACTTCGACCGGCTTGAGGGCAACGGTCAAGCTGTCCGGATCAACTACCCATACTGCCGGATTTCTGCCCGCGGCCGTCAAGGCGCTCGCGGGGAGCGAAATTCCGTGACCATGGTCGACTTCTATCCGGCCGGTTACGGCTGCACCAAGCCGCATCGTCGGAGGGGGATCGTTCACTGCTACGCGAACTTTGAACGTGCGCGTAACCGGATCGGCCTGCGGATCGACCTGCCGCACTCGGCCCTTGGCTGTGATGCCAGGGTCGTCGGTCAGGGCGATGATCACATCAGCATCTCCAGGCGCAGTGCGCAACACTTGGGCCGGGACGTCGAAAACAGCATCCCAACCGGAATCGCGCGCGACCATGAACACCATCTGACCGGCTTGTACTACTTCGCCGGATTCAGCCGCCCGGCTGGTGACCGTGCCGTTCAAGCTCGCTTTGAGCTCGGTATAGCTGACGCGGTCCTCCGCAATCTCGACCTGGGCCTTTGCATCATCGACGGCGGCCTGCGCTGTACGTAGCGCTTGCTGGGCCTGGTCGAAATTGGCGCGGGTCGTCCAACCCTGCTTCAGCAGGGTGTCCTGTCGATCGAAATGATTGGAATCCTGCTCCAGCCTGGCATTGGCCGCGGCGAGTGCAGCGCGCGCAGAACGAAGCGAGTTCAATTCGTTCTGCGGATCGAGCTTGGCAACAACCTGGTCTGGCGTGACGCGATCACCCCTGTCTACCGAGCGCTCGATGATCCTGCCGCCGATCCGGAAGGCCAGCGCTACTTCCTTTTCCGCCTGGATCTGTCCTGTGAGGACAACCGACGCGCCCAAGCCCCCCTTTTCAACGACGACCGTACGAACGGGGCGCGGCGGCGGGGCCTCTCCGGCAGTCTCGCGCTCGCAGCCAGCGAGCAGCAGGACGATCGTCAGTGCAGCGAGTGTTGGAACTGGCTGGCGGGATAGATGCCAGCCTGAGCCGGGGATGCGAGATGAGATCGGCATCGGAGCCTCATTTTGCTGATCACGGATAGCCAAGCGGATAGATCAGAACGAACCGACAAGCGAGCCGAGCACAATGACCACGACGAGAGCGATGATTGCGCCGAGAACAGCGACGATGAACACGTCCTTGTAGCTGGAGGCATGGGTGCACCCGCACACGGACAGGAGCGTAACTACGGCGCCGTTGTGAGGCAGGCTGTCTAGTGTACCCGATCCGATCACTGCAACCCGATGCAGGAGCGCCGGGTCCATGCCGATCTGAGCCGCACGTTCCAGATAGGTCGCGCCCAGCGCGTCAAGGGCGATGGTTAGACCTCCGGACGCCGATCCGGTGAGCGCAGCCAACGTATTGACCGCAACAGCGAGAGAGACCAACGGTCCGCCGCCGATGTCTAGAACCGCATCGCGGACGATGGTGAAAGCCGGCAGCGCGGCGACGACTGCGCCAAAGCCAACCAGGCTGGCGACACTGATCGCGGGTAGTGCCGAGGCGTTCACGCCTGCGTCCATCGTCGCACGCAGGTTCGGGATGCGCGTCCAATTGACGACGATAACCACCAGGATTGCCAGGGTCAGCGCCGTCAAAACGGACCACAGCCCGGTGACCGCGGCGGGAGACACCCCGCCCCATTCGGGCCTGGATAGGAAGCTCAGGTCAAGGCTTGGCAACACGATGAGCGAGAGCAGGAAGTTGACCAGAATGACCACCACGATCGGCGCAACAGCAGACCAAAATCCCGGTTTCGTTGCCGAGAGTTCGCCATGAGCGATCTCCGCAGGGTCGAACTCATGCGAAGCGGTGGCACGTTCCCTCAACGTGCCGTCCCGCGCGATCTCACCGGCAGTTTTAGGGATGCCGTCTCCGAAACCCTCGTTGCTTGCGCGCGCCGCCGCCTGCTGACGACCGAGCCACCATACGCCGAAGACGAGCATGATGGCTGACGCTATGATGCCAAGGCCCGGCGCAGCAAAGGGCGTCGTGCCGAAGAACGGCATCGGAATGGTGTTCTGGATCGATGGAGTGCCGGGCATTGCAGACATCGTAAAAGTAGCAGTGCCGAGCATGATTGCTGCAGGCATCAGTCGTCTGGGAATGACTGCAGCCTTGAAAAGGCCCTGCGCCATTGGCGCAATGACAAAAATGGCGACGAACAGGCTTACGCCACCATAGGTGACCACGGCGCCACCGAGCGCCACTGCAAGAATTGCGCGCTTGGTCCCCAGTTTGTCCGTCATATAGTCGGCAATCGCCGAAACCGAACCGCTATCCTCCATGAGTTTGCCGAACAACGCGCCCAGCAGGAAAATCGGGAAGAATTGCGCGAGAAATCCCGATGCACTTTGCATGAATGTCTGGGTCCAGTGAGCCAACAATGGCTCACGAGAAAAAGCCGCCGCGACGACTGCGGCGATCGGAGCGAGCAACAGCACGCTCCAGCCCCTGAACGCCAACCATATCAGAAGCCCCAGTCCGATCAGAATGCCAAGCAAGCCGATCGAATCACCAAGCCCCATTGTCAGCACTCCGATAGAAGCACATCGAGATCGGCAGTCGAGCGTTTTCCGATGTCGTCACCGTGCGCCTTGAGAAATTCGTCCGCGGCTTTCCGTCCCTCCTCCTTGAGCAGGTTAAGGAAGGCACCCTCGGCATTGAGCTTCGAGGAAGCACCGAACTCGGCGAGTCTATCGGTAAAAATACAATGGGTGAGCATTCCTGCCCAACGACGTCCCTCGCCGGTGCCAGGATCAGCCGCCTGACGCAGCAACGCAATCATACGCAGTTCCTTCATCAGGGGCGCATTGAAGGAGATTTCATTGAGGCGATCCAGGATTTCACTCGCGGATCGAGGCGTCTCGCGGCGTTCGCGTGGATTGATCTGGACGAGGACAACGTCATGAGCCTCACTTTCGCGCACAAGCGGCGAAATGGTCGGATTGCCTGCATAGCCGCCATCCCAATAAGGTTCGCGCTCGATCTCGATCGCTTGAAACATTGTCGGAAGGCAAGCAGAAGCAAGCAGAACCTCAGGAGTGATCTCCTGGTTGCGAAAGACCCTGCCGCGTCCGGTATGAACATTGGTTGCGGTGATGAATAGTTTGATCGGCGCCTCACCCAGATGGGTAAAATCGATGCTCTCCGCGAGGATCGAACGGATTGGATTGTGACCAAACGGATTGAGATCATATGGCGAGACGACTCGGCTCACGAGATCCATGATCAGGTAACCGGGTGACGTATCCAGAGACCATCGATTCATTAAGCGGTCGAGCATTGATCGCTGGATCGGACTGAAGCGCGCGGAAGCGGCAACTCGCTCCCAATAAGCATCCAGCGCTCTTCGCGCGCCCTCTGCGCCATCCTGCATATAGCCGCTGACCATGACGGCGGCGTTCATGGCGCCGGCTGACGTGCCCGAAATGGCCTCGACCTTCAGCCAGGACTCTTCGAGAAGTCGATCCAGAACGCCCCACGTGAAAGCGCCGTGAGAGCCACCGCCCTGCAGGGCGAGATCAATCAGAACCGTTTCGCGCGGAGCGTTTGGTTGCGCAGACATGCCAGCATCACTTTTTGTCAAAACTCGGCGCCTGCGCAATAGGTGGCAGCGCTGGTCGGGTCCCCGATACAAAGGCTTAGAACGGCGGCGATTGTTATCGGGCGGAACATGCCTTTCTCCATCAGCAAGCGCGCGAGAGCGCTAAAGTGCAATTGGCGAACCGAAGTCACCGGCAGCGTACGCGTCCCCAGGCGCCACGCCAGCAACGACGACAATGCAAGCGCCCCCAGCGTCGCGCCAGCAGCGCCGCCACGAGACATCCATTAAATCATCTGCGAAGTAGGCCGTGATTCCCGAAGGAAGCGGCGCGAGCGGCGCAGATTGAACAGTGCTTGGTACGGCAGCAACAATGAAACCTGCGACTGCAATCCAAAATACCGTTCGCGACATGTGTCTCTCTCCCTGGAAGCACGCGTCATTGCAACTTTAAGACAGCCAGCTTGGAAGTTCCGACGTATCTATTGGACCATCTGAGCCAGACGCTTTGATCCATATCAACTAGCAGCTGCGTTTTACCGTCTCGGTTCGCTTGGCTTTATGAGCCGATCGCGGCAAAGCAGCCTGCTCAACCTATTGATGCCCATCATTCTTCAGCCCGCTGACCACGACAAAATCAGCGAACTTCTCCCCCGTAACCGAAACTTTTTTCCGACAAAATCGGTGGTGCTGTCGAAAACGGCTTGAGAAGATCGTCGAGCAACGATTCCGGTGATTCCGAAAGTCACGGTCTTGGAGGCGGCAATGATGGGTCGGCAGTCCAGCGAGCAAGCGAGCTTCTTCTATGAATTCCGGCTCGAAGGTCGTATCCTTAAGGATCAGCTGCTCAGGCGCATCAATATCTTTGTGACGCCGGCGCTCGGCGAGCCTTCATCCTGGTGACAGCTGCTCACCAGTCCCACCCAACGGGAGCACGATGATTTGGGGATGAATCGTCGCGCGCTTTGGCCTTTCGTTTACACATGATCTCTTCGGAAAGGCGCCGCACACTTTTTCCGGATCATGCGTTAGCCACCTAGCGTGTTCTTGTAGATCCTACCGTCCTTCATGATGATCTTGAAGTTCTTGGCGGGGTCGGCGATCAGGCTGATATTTTCTAGCGGATTGCCGTCGACCAAGAGCAAGTCAGCAAGTGCGCCCTGCTCCACGATCCCGAGCTTCCCTGGATACGGACTACGCTTGCCGGACAATGCTAGTAGTTCGGCATTAGTCCCGGTCGCCATGGCGAGCGCTTCGGCGGGACTATACCAACGGACAAGCGAGGCCAGAATTGCCCCCTGTTGCTGTGCCAGTGCTTGGGAGAACAGCACATCAGTGCCCCACGCGGTCTTGATCTTGTATTTCTTCGCAAGCTCGTAGGTCCGGGCTATGCCAGGCCAGACCTCGTCAGCCTTGTCACGCTGGACTGAGCCTGGCGGAAAGCCTTGCCTCAAGCCCTCGGGGAGAGGCTGCAGACTGAGCCATATGCCTTTCTCGGCAATCAGCTTGGCGGTGGCGTCGTCCATCAGGAAGCCGTGTTCGATACACTTCACACCGGCGGCGATGGCCCGTTGGATTGCTGTTGGCGTGAACGCGTGCACGGTAACGTAAGTGCCCCAATTCTCCGCCGCTTCAACAGCCGCGCGCAGTTCCGGCTCCGTGAAGGTTGACACGTCGATTGGACTGAACGGGGATGAAACACCGCCGCCGGCCGTTAGCTTGATCTGGGAGGCACCCTGCATGAGCTGCTCGCGGACGCGAACGCGAACCTCGTCAGGGCTGTCGGCGACCATGCTGCCGCCAATCTGCTCCATCCGGCTGAGCGGACCGCCGATCGTCCGCGGCAGTTCCGACAATTGGCGGAAATCCCCGTGTCCACTCGTCACCGTGATCATTGCTCCCGAGGGATAGATACGGGGTCCCGGGATCAACCCTTCGTCGATGGCGGCCTTCAGTCCGAATACGGGACCGCCAACGTCGCGGACGGTGGTGAAGCCTCGCATCAGCGTGTCGGTCGCCTCAAGGCCTGCCGCAATATTATTGTATCCAACATCACCGGCGATCGCCTGGGCAGGATTTGGCCGGATCAACATCGCATGCCAGTGTGCGTCGATCAGGCCGGGCATCAGCGTTCGTCCGTTTCCGGCGATTATGGTCAGGCCTGGCTCTGCGGCGATCGGCTCCGTCGAGATGCGCTCGATGATATTGCCCTTGACCAGCACACTGGACGGCGCGGAAAGTGAAGCGCCTTTGCCATCGAAGATGCGCACGTTCTGAAACAACGTCGTGCTGATGGGCGACGGTTGACGAGTCTGCGCGTGCGAGGCTATCGGAAAGCTCCCCAAGGTGAGCCCGAGCACAGCGATAACCATTCGTGGGAAGATGGAAGTCACCGGATGCTCCTGTTGGCTCAATAGTTCTTGACCAAAAGATCGGTACTTTTGTGACGCTTCCTGTTCCGATTGGCGTCGCGCCAAAAGCCCGGCGCGCTCGAGCGCGATGTCGGCTTACTTTTCCACTCTCCAATCCAAAATAATTCGAGCGGCGCAGCTTTTGCTCCGCCATCGTTGATGAAAATTAGCGAGACGCTCTTCTGACGCCCAATCCCACGGAAATCCAGGTCACCCCGGCAAACACAAGATCAACACCGAGAAAGACGCCCAAGATGTAAAGGCTTGCAACGGGCCAGTGGGCCAGAATGATTCCTCCCAGAACGGTTGTTATCAGCCCCGATAGCACAACCAGAAGCCAGGGACTCGCACTCTTCATACTGAGGGCTAGTATGATCCGCATGATGCCCGATGCAACGAGAGATACGCCGAGCAACAACGTGAGAAGCGCGGCTGCAAGAAGCGGGTTCTCAAAAGTGACAAAGCCGGCGAAAATATAAAGCAAGCCTATCAGAACCCACAGGATGAACTTTCCCCAGCTCTTGAGCTGAAATGCGCTGATGACCTCTGCAACGCCGGAAACGATCATCATGATGCCGACCACGAGGACGGTTACTACCGTCGCAGAGACAACGCTCCCAAGCGCAACAAAGCCTGCGATCAGATAAACGATACCGAGTGCAACAATCCAACCGGACTTAGCCCGCAGGGGTGACGGCACTGCCGAAATATCAGTCGTAGCTGACATGATCAGACTCCCATCCTTACAATTGTTGGTCCTCTTTCACGTGAATAAATTCATCTCTTCACGGTCGGCGGGACTCGCGCCGGATCCGAGTGGGGGCAAGCATTGCATTTCACTCTGCGATCACGCGTTTGGGGTCGGCTTCGAACGGATCTTCCTTTGCCACCACTGTTGCGGCCTTAGTTCCGGGCATGATCTCGAAACGAGGATCGAAGTCGACCATCGTAGAAGCGAGCTGCTTCAGTACGCTTGCATCACCCTGAATCTTGGCCGTTCCATCCGCAATCTGTGCTTCGAGCGATTTTACCCCCATCATGGTGAGTTCCAGATCACCGCGATTGATCGTTAAGGTTAGATCGGGTTTGCTCGCAAGGAATCCCTGGATGTTCGTGAGGGTCGCATTTTCCAGCTCGACGATAAATTTCTCTCCGTTGTCCGGCGTGATCAGATTCATCGTGAACCTCATGCCCTCCGCCTTGCGGCTGTCCATGCGGATCCCAAGGAAGTTGAGGAACAACTCAGTCGACATCGCGCGCACCACGTCGGGGCTGGTCGAACTCGCAGTTTCGCCTTGTGGAATTCCGCTGCGCAGTTCGTAGGCTCCGGCGAGGAAGCTGTTGCGAAGACCTGGATTTTCCTGCTGGTAGCCGATCTGCTCGAAAATGTCCGCCAGGACGTCCTTCGCAGCCTGGTTCTGCGGCTGGGCCTGAGCCAGCTTGTTCACGATCTCGGAGGCGAGCAGATACTTGCCCTCGTCATAGAGCTGCTGGCCGCGAACCAGGATCTTGTCGGCGCCGCCCATCATTTCGACGTAAAGCGGCGCGGACTCGCTGGGCGAAAGCGGAATCAGCGTGGTCGGGTTGCAATCCCAGAATCCGAGATAACGCTGGATGACACCTCGGCTATTATGTTCGGGAGAGCCGTGATAGCCGCGGCAGTGCCACTTGGACTGCAGGCCCTTCGGCAGTTCGTAGATATTGTGAATCTCGTTGATCGTCACGCCCTGGTTCGCAAAGTGCAGAACCTGATTGTTCATGTGGGCGTAGAGATCACGCTGGCTGCGAAGAACTTCCTGAATCCTGTCGTTTCCCCAGCGCGGCCAGTGATGAGAGGCAAATATGACTTCAGCCTCGAGGCCAAACCGGTACAGTGCCTCGCCGATGTATTTCGACCAGTTGAGGGGATCGCGCACCTGCGCGCCGCGCAAGGTGTATATGTTATGTAGCGACGCAATGACGTTCTCGGCCATCCAGAGGCCCTTCATGTCGGGAATGTAGGTGTTCATCTCCCGGGGCGCCTCGGTGTTTGGCGTGTTCTGGAAGATCATCCTGACGCCATCGACTTCGAATTCTTCGATGGACTTTTCAACGTAACGTGTTGGCGCAATCAGGCCCGGCGCGCCGGCCGACACCGCCTGGCCGAGGCCCTGACCGACATAGCCATGCGGACTGGCAGGCAGCAGCAGGCCATATTGAAAAAACAGGCGCCGGTTCATGGCATTGCCGGCATACACATTTTCGGAGACCGTAAACTGCATGAAGTCGACGGGCGCAATGACGGGAATCTTGCCTGACCGCACATCGGCTTCGTCGACAATGCCGCGTACGCCGCCCCAGTGGTCGGCATGCGTGTGAGAATAGATCACGGCCGAGACGGGAAGGCCCTGGCCACGATGCTGCTGGAACAGCTTCCATGCCGCGCGAACGACTTCCTTGGTCACCAAGGGATCAAAGACGATCCAGCCGGTCTTGCCGCGCACGAAAGTGATGTCAGAAAGATCGAAGCCGCGGACCTGATAGATGCCCGGGACCACTTCGTAGAGCCCGTAATTGTTGTTCAATTTGGATTGCCGCAACAACGAGGGATGGATGCTGTCGAAGTCATCTTGCTTGTCGAGGAATTGAAACCGCTCCATATCCCAGGCGACGTGGCCGGCGTCCGCCATGATCTTGAGATCCATCATCGGGGCGATCAGCCCCCTTTTTTGCTCTTCGAAATCTCTTGTGTCTCCGAAGGGGAGGCCTCCGCGCGCTTGCTTGAGCACATCCAAGGTAAATTTTGAGGGTGCTTTGCCTTTTGGATGGAAGTGCCCGGCCAAAGGGCCGGCCGCGCCTTGTGCCCGTGCGGGGCTGTCGTCCAGCACCAGATGACCGCCAACCGCAAGCGCTGTACCAACTGCGGGAAGCGCCTTAACAAATTCTCGTCTGGTTGCCATGGTTTCGCCTTTCATCAGCGAGTTCTTGAAAGGGAACACGTGGCCAACTTGCTCCATCTTGACATAAGTCAAGGCGGTTCCGAAAATGACAGCTCTTGGCGTCGACAAGTCGGTATCGCTGTTCAGCCGATCAACGCGTACCGACAGTGAGCGTCCGCGGTGCTCGCCGATCGATGCGAAGAGGCGTGCGATCGAAAGAGGGCGTTTGCGCTACGATCGGTGAATATCCGGTGAAACCAGAGTTATTCCACGATCGGCCGGCGCGTCTGCATGAGCCTCAGGACCGCGAAACTGGCTGCGGCCGCGGCGAGGTGCTTGAGCGTATGCCCGCTCACAATCGTACCGATCGAATAGATCCGTTCGTCCAGAAACTCCAAAAGCTTGGCGAGCGCATAAAGCGCGGCAGCCGCCACCCAATAGGAAGCGCCCGTCAATTTCGGCGGAAAGAACCGGAGTATGAGAACCAGAACAACAAAAGGGAAAAACTGGGCCCAGGCATAGAGGCGCAAATCGTCGGTCCAGCGCCAAAGTAGCAGACTGAAAATGCCGATCGCCAACAGAGGCCGCAGCAACATCGCTCCTGCCCGGGCGTCCACCCGCTCCTCGACGACGGCTGAGAGAATCGCGGCAAAGCAAAGCGTCATCGGGAGCCGGTCCCAGAACAAGGTGCTGTCGTTCGGATTCAGGTGATAAAAGGAAGAACCGAAACCGGTCAGGAATACTCCGGCAAAGAGCACGAGGGCGATCGGGTTGCGATGAAACCGCAGCAACCCAAGAGCACCAATCACGATGAAGGGCAGATTTGAGACGACGTTCCAGAAGTTCGGGATGCCGAATAATTCGCGCTGATCAGCGAATTGATGATAGTCCTGGTTCTGCAATAGCGGCGGAAGCGGCAACAATGCTAGGAGCGAGACGAACATCAACCCATATAGAAGCGGGACAGGCCGGCTTCGGACCAGATCGCCAATCGTCATCTCATCATACGCCTTGTTTGGTTGCACCCGCGAACTCAACCTAGCGCAGTAAGTGGATACGCGCCAAAAGTTCCGACAGCGATCATCCACCCGGAGCGGGCCTAATGAAAAAAGTGTGCCTAGGATATCTAGCCCACTATCCTATCGAACTTGCAACGATACACATCATACGTTCGTTTTTGACGCCTTCGCGAGCAAGCGTTTGACTTAGAAACAGCCGGAGAACCGATGAGTCCAGTCCAAAGCTTTCCGTCCAGGCTTTTTTTCTGGCTGATCGCTGCCATCGGTTTCCTGGGCAGGCTCTTGCTGGTCGTGTGGGCGACACTCGCCATTTATTATTCCAACCTGCCCTGGCCGACAGCGCGCCTGGCGCTGGCTGTGGCATTCGCCCTGTTCGCGATCTTCGCGTTCTGGTTCTCGCGCACTCGTCTAATGCCAGCAATTGCGATCGCGCTGTTTCTTGGCGTGGTGGCATGGTGGATAGCCATCCCCGCATCGCACGACCGCAACTGGCGCCCAGAAGTCGCGGTGATGCCGCGCGCGGTCATCAGCGGCGACAATGTGCATCTGACGGGGGTGCGCAACTTCGATTACCGGAGCCGAAACGATTTCACCGAGCGTTGGGAGGAACGGGATGTGCAGCTATCGCACGTCACCGGCCTCGATTTCTACGTGTCCTACTTTACTGAGGGGCCGGTCGGACACACGTTTGTGAGCTTTCTCTTTGACAACGCGCAACCGCTCAGCATCTCGATCGAGACCCGTCCAGAGGTCGGCCAGGGTTTTGCGCCAGTGGCGTCACTCTTCAAGCAATTCGAATTGATTTACCTGGTAGGGGAAGAACGCGACATCGTCGGCGTTCGCACCAACCACCGGCCGGAACCGGTGTATCTCTATCATCTCAACACCTCCGCCGAGGACACGCGCCGACTGTTGCTGATCTACCTGAAGCGGATCAACGAACTGGCCGACCATCCCGAGTTCTACAACCTGCTGACCAACAGTTGCACGATCAACATTGTGCGGTACGCGAACGCCGCCGGTCGGGGCGGCGGGTTCGATATCCGCCATTACCTGAACGGCCTGGTCGATGCCTATCTCTACGAATCGGGCCGGATCGACACATCGCTGCCATTCGACGAACTCCGGCGGCGCTCTCTGATCAACGAGGCCGCAAACGCAGCCGAGGGAGCGCCCGATTTTCCGCAACGTATTCGGGTCTCCCTGCCGACGATACCTAAGTGATACCAGCCTCAAAAAATGCAGCCCAGCCCTTCGGACTTGATGCAGGCGCATCATCGGATCCGCTATCGCAACGACCAATTGATCATCGCGAGTGGGTTGGCCTGACCGACAAAATCGATCGCAACTTACCAGCTCATCTTGAGAGCGGCGACACCCTTCCACTGTTCGAAGCTGCCGGCCAGCGCGTTGGACCAAACCCGCAGATAAGACGCCTGGAGGTCAAAAGCCGGATGACCCATCAGTCGAGCATTCTTTTCGTCTCCGAGAAATTGCGCGGGAATCACGTATTCGAGTGTGAAGATCGGATGGACCTCATGGTCTCTCGTGGCGATGCCCAGATTGTTTTGATCGAACCAGCGTCCGAGGAATTCCACGGCGACGTTTGCATTCCAGTCTTTGCTTATCAAGTAGCTGGCCGACGGGATAACGAAGACGGCGTCGGACGAAACCTGTGGCTCGCGAAGGAGCCTCCCGCGTCGCCATCGCGCTGCCAACAGGGAGCTCCGGCAAGTCCGGGTATTTGACAACCGCATGCACCCTCATTCAACAATCAGCGCCGCCGATGCTGTCGGCGGCGCTGATTGCCGGTTTCCGAACAATCGAAGGGGGAGTTCAATTGAACGGATAGTAGCGGAACGAGAAGAACAGGATGTTGTTGTTCGGCGTCAGCCCCTGGTTCGGCGTGCTGGTAGCTGTGATGGGACCAGAAGCACCCTGGAAGGCGGTCAGCCGCACATACTCATACTGGAGGCCGTAGCGAAGCCGTCCCAGGTTGCCCTTGTAGGCATCCTGCCAGAAGCCGATGGTGAACTCCTGCGCCTTCTGGACGTCGAAGGTACAGGTGGTGCCGCCAATTGGAGTGTTGAAACCGCCAAGCGTACCGCCACCCAGGTTCTGATTGACACATCCATTGTTGACGAAGTTGGCATTGCCCCAGCCTCCTTGCGTCGCGCCAGAGGTCCAGGCGTTGGCGTAAGTTCTGTCTTCGCCATAGTAGGTGTAGATGTCGTTGCCTTCGAACGGATGGGCGACGGCGCCGACCATGAACGACAGCATCGTAATCGGGCTCAGCGTGCCATCCGGCCCGACCACGGCATCAGGCAGCTGGCTCGCCGTATAGCGGCCGATGCCCTGGCCGTAGAGCACGCTGCCCTGCAGGTCGAGGATCTTCGGAATCGCCGGCAACAAGACGTTGCCGCCAACGCCCCAGCCCATGGTCACCTTCTGCGACCAGCTGTTCGGTACGGTCGTGTTAGCGACTTCGTCGGAGAACCAGCGTTCAACCCCGAGCAGTTCGTAGTGGCCGAAGCCCGGATCGAGCGCAAACTTTTCGATCACGTCCGGCGCGACGTCGTTCGAACAGGTGGTCGTGCCGTTGAGATGGGTCGAACCGGTACAGTTGTTGTTGATGCTCGTTACGACAGGCGCCGGCGGCGAAACCGTCGCCGCACTCGGCGAACCCGGGAACACCGCGGCCGGCTGCTCGATCGAGACACCGAACCAGGCGATCTTGTTGACGTCGTAGACGAAGCGCAGCTGCGGATTGCGCAGCCAGTCGAAGCCCACGACGTACTGTGCGTCAATGGTGAGCGGCACGTTCTCGCTGTTCGGCAGGGCGCCGACGCGGTTTTGCGTCAGGAAGCTCCAGGCCTGGCCACCTACGAAGTGGAAGTGCCAGAGGTCGTTGTCGTATTCGGCGAACGCCTGGCGGATGCGGGGCGTGAAGCTGTTGCTCTCGCGGTTGTTCGCGTCAGTCGACGCACCGAGAAAGTCCATTTCGTAGTAACCCTTGACATGCTGATTGGGGTCGATGTCGCCCCACATCTTCATGGCGATGCGGCTCTGTTGTGCGCTGGCCCGGAACTCCCGCTCATTGGAGAGCGCCGAATTCTGCAGCGGAATGCCGGGGCTTCCGAACGGCGGATCGCTCGCCCCGTTCGCTACCTCGCTATGCTGGCGGTACGCACCTTCCATCGCGATGAACGATCCGGCCATCGAGAAGTGAATGCCATCTACCCAGGACGGTAGTGCCTTTGCAAAGATCGTCTGGCCGTCAGCCGACACCGGCGGGGGAGCCGATGGCACGGGAATGACGATATCTTTGCCGTTGCGCGTCGTGATGGGCGCAGCCCCGGCCGGCACACCGGCCAGCCGCGGCGCCGGCGCCTGCTTTTTCTGCGCCAGCTCATGTTCCATTTTTTCCAATTGCCGCTTCATGACATCGATCTGATGCTGCAACTGCTGTTCGTCGGCGTGAGCGGCACCCGCGAACTGCGATGCTCCGAGCGCTACACCCAGCAGCAACGCGCCGATTCCCCGCTTGCCCCTCAAACCGGCGCCTTTTCGCTGCCCTTCTTGCGAAGCGCGAACCGAGAGCCTCGCGAAAGAAATGTCCGAAGACACCACCCCACCCCGTTTCATCACAACCTCCTGCACAACACATGAAAAAAATTTCAGCCGAGGCTGGCGCTAATCAGCCCAAGCTCGCGCCGAAACCTGTGCGAGGTTGATGAATGCCGGATGACAGTTGCCGCAATGACGACAATCTTCCGCCGCGGTGTTGCGAACGCGATACAAAAAAGCCGCGGACGCGGCTCATTTTTAGTTTCTAATTTTCTTTTTAGCCGTGTTGCGCTCAAACGAAATGGTCGCGACGACTAAAGTTGAATTCATCTGCCGAAAGGATACGTCGAACTGTCACGCCACTTTCATTTATTGCTTTTTGATGACGCGACCACGGCGATGGATCCGCTTTCGCGGATTCCATCGTGACCAGTCTACTGGATGTCACGGTACTGGTTGGAGCAGGCGCTGGTCGGCAGGTCGCATGATGCGCCGAGAATGCCCACTCCTGGGACGAAAGTATAACCCGGCATCCTGATTGCGTTTGGCGGCACGTGAGAGAGGAAACCGTATTCCGGCCCATAAGGCAGCGTGTTGCCGCCAGCGGACATGCGCGGCTGAGAGATCCGGACATGAGCACGCGCGTCATGAAGACGATGCAGCTTGCCGGCATTGTTTTTATGGACAGAATTGGCGGAAGCGGTCGCGGGCAGGACCAACAAAAAGGCGAATGCGGCGAGGATCGCTGTGATGCGAAGGACGACATCGATCGGCATGCGGGCCTCCCCCTTTATTCCATTCGCTGGATTTTCCCTCTAGCGATATCCAAGTGCATCGAATGTGACACGTTCCCGAAAGAACGCCTAAAACTTCCATTAGACATGAAGCGCCGAGGCGGCCGGCTCACTCGGGGCTGGCGGAAGAACGCGGGAGGATGTGGCGTGAGGCGCAACGAAGCTCAGGCGCTGAGCTGTTCTGCTTTCACCGCGACCTGGCGGCCGACGAGTTCGGAATATTCCAGGATCGGATGTGGGCGCCCCAACAGGTATCCCTGCACTTCGTTGCACGACTCGGCTGCGAGAAACTCGAGCTGATCCCTGGTCTCGACGCCCTCCGCCAGCACCGGCAGATTGAGTTCGTGCGCCAAGCCGATGACCGCGCGCACAATGGCCGCCGATTGCGGATTGCTCTTGACGTTGGAAATGAACGACTGGTCGATCTTGATCTTGTCGAACGGAAACGCCTGCAGATAAGACAGTGACGAATAGCCCGTGCCGAAGTCATCCATGGCGATGCGAACGCCGAGCGCCTTCAGGCGGCGCAGGATCGAGAGGCTACGGCCGAAATCCTCCATCATTACGCCCTCAGTGATTTCCAGCTCCAGGCGGTTCGGCGTAAGGCCGGTCTCCAGCAGTACCGTATGGACCAGTCCGGGAAGATCGCCGTGTCGGAACTGGATTGGCGACAGATTGACCGCGATATGGAGCGGACGCGTCCATCCCGCCGCTTCGCGGCAGGCTTCGCGCAGCACCCACTCGCCGATCCGCATGATAAGGCCGCTTTCCTCGGCCGCCGGAATAAAGGTTCCAGGCGAAACCATGCCGCGCACCGGATGGTGCCAACGAAGCAGCGCTTCGAAGCCGACGACCTTGCCGTCGATCGTCGCCAGCGGCTGATAGTGCAGGCGGAGATGGTTCTGCTCGATCGCGGAAGCGAGTTCGTGCTGGATCGCGCGACGTTCGCGGATCTTGTTGTCCATCTCGATCTCGAAGAAGCGCGTCTTGCCGCGACCGGCGGATTTCGCGCGATAGAGCGCGGCGTCCGCATTGTTGAGCAGCATCGTTGCGTCCGTCCCATCGGCGGGAAAGATCGCAATTCCGATACTGGTTCCAACGCGCAGATGCTGGCCGTTCAGTTCGCGATCGATTGCGACCGCGGCGTGAATCCGCTCGGAAAGATTTTCGGCAAGCGCCGGCTGCTCCCCACTCGGCGTGATGATGCAGAATTCGTCGCCGCCGAGCCGCGCCAGGTAAGACGCCTCACCGGCCATTGCGCTCAATTGCTCGGCTACCTCACGCAGCAGGTCGTCGCCGACCGCATGGCCAAACGTATCATTGATCTCCTTAAAGCGATCGAGATCGATGCTCAGCACAGCAAATGCCTCCTTGCCCGCGGTTGCGGCATCGATGGCGCGAGCAAGACGCTCCGCAAACGCAGCGCGATTGGGCAGGTTCGTCAAGGCGTCGTGATGCGCCATATGCTCGATGCGGGCCTGCGCCTCCTTGCGCTCCGTAATATCTTCCGCGAGGCTCAGGAGGTATCGCTGTTCGCCGGTTTCGTCGGGAATCGAAAGATTCCTAGTTGTCAGAATGCGCGTGCCGTTGTGCGGCGTGTGAACCGTTTGCTCGGCGATGGTTTGCAAGCTCTGTGTATGCAAGGCCTCGTCCGCGAGCGGGAACAAGGTGTCTGCGGTTGCCTTGTCCTCATGCGCATTTCTGCCGATCAAGTCGCCACGCGCGATCCCGAAAATGGCTTCCGCGGTGCGGTTGATGAGGACATAGCACCGATCCCGCGCGTCCTTCACGGCGACCGAGACCGGCATGTTCTCGATGATATTGTCGAGAAATTTTTGCGTGCGGCCGAGTGTTGCGGCGAACGCATCAAGCGCCTCAAGCTGCCTGAAATGGATCAGGGAGATCGTCAGGCCTGCGAGCGCTAGCGCAAGGAAGAGGCCCAGTCCGATCCCGGCGCTTTGCCAGAGGATGGTGTGAAGGAAAGCCGACGCCGGAACATCGATGACAAACGCGCCCATCAAATCGTGGAGGCGCCACTGCCCTCTGCCGCCATGGAGCGCATTGTGGCAGCTCACACAGCTCGGTTGGTTCGCAAACGTCGGATAGATAGTGCGGAACAGTCGATCTCCGTTCACGTCGATCATTTCCGAGATGGGTTTTGGATCGGCGCTCCCCGCCAGCGCCTCGATGGCTTGAGCCATCTGGGCATCGCTTGGCGCCGTGACGATCTCGCGGCCCGGGCGGCCGACCGATGCGAGGCGGAATTCGGAATTGTCGTGGTTGTGGGTATTGAAAGCGTCGATCGCGTGCGCCCGGAATGAGGCGGGAACGGGCGCAGATTCCCCGAATTGCGAACGAAGGGCCGAGTAGTTGGTCACGAAAGCGTCGACCAGCTGAAGCGCCGTGACCTTTTCACTACCCTTGTGCTGTATGAACCAGTTCAGACTGAGATAGTAATAGCCGCAGCCAACACCGACCGACAACGCGGCGCAAATGGCCAAGTGCACGAGAAAGCCGCGACCGGATCGCGATCCCATGAAACGCCAGAACTGCGACAACTCGATCATTCGCCAACCTCTCGTAGGCGGCGGATAATCCGTCAAATGACTTAAGGAGACGTTTCGCCTCCGGTTGCATGGCGAATGAAATACTACCATCGGCGGCGGAATGCTGCAATATCCGGCCAAAACAGGCGCGTCGCGCCTTACCGTTGCCATATGACATGCGACATTTACTTCGCCGACGCCGAAACGAGCTCAGCGATCGAGGTTAGGAAATTCTTAAGCGTGGCCCTGCACAGGCATCGTCAGCCGATGCAGGAACCGAAGCACGCGCCGACGGGTCGTTCGTTTCCTCGCACACCGCGGAGGAGAAGAAGGTCTCGGCATTCGCCGCTTTCGCAGCGTTGCTATTCCTCCTGAGTTCTCCAGCTTTCAGCAGTGAGCCGAGGCTGAACGTCAAGGCCATCTGCAAGTCCAGAGAGGCCGACGCCAAAATGTTGCGGTCAACCCCGGTACAGAGCACGGATGACGAGGAAGCCGCAAAAACGCAGCTCAGCAGTCTTTGGGCGTCAACTTCGGCGTCCGTGCGGAGCCACTGCGTATCCGATGCCCACTCGCTAGGCACGACAAGCTATCTCGATCTCCTCACCTGCATCCAGATGGAACATGAGATGAAATCCGGCGTCAAAAAGCCGTGATGGATCCCGCCGGCGAGAGAGAGCGCCGTTCAGAAAACGCTCCGGATCGGCCGCAATGATGGCAGGCCACGTTTTCCACCGTTTTCTGCTGCTATCAAACGCGTGAAACCACCGTAAGCAAGCAACTCGCGAAATGAATCGCCGAGTGTTGCGCGCCGTTCCTAGACGCGCCGTCACTCATCCTCTTAGGTGTCGGTGCGAGCGGCATGGTTTGAGTCCTTCCGCTTGCGCGTACCGATCACGACTGACAGGAGCGGTTCCATGGCCAGCGGTTCCATGGCTGACGACACGGTTGCCTCTATTATTCCCCTTCATCAGATCCCGCTGAAGAAGAGGGAAAAGAAGGCGCCTGGACGCGCGCGGGCTTCCCGCCCACGCAAGAAGAAAGCGAAGGCCGCCACTAGTCATGAAGAGGCCGAATCTTTCTTGCCTGCGCCATTGCTTCCGTCAGAGTTCTTGATACCGCCGGAGTTTCTGGCGGTAGAGGAGGCAATGCCGGAATCGCCTGCCACGCCACCCAGGGCCGCGACGGCCGAACCGAACGAAATCGTCGCGCCCGCGCGCAGGCATCCGGCTGCGGTTCTTCTATCGATCGCCGCTGTCGCCCTCGCGGTCGTCGGCATCACGATCAACGGCTGGTTTGCGCGATCGCTGGGATCGAGCGATGTCGCGGGTTGGCTTTTTCTCACCGTTGGCGTTGCCGCCGATCTCGTCGCCCTCGTCATGCCGTCCTGCGCGGCCAGCCTGTGGCAGTCCGGTCAGCGCGCCACCGCGCTTGTCGGCTGGGCCATCTGGCTCATGACATTCGTGTTCGCGGTCACGGCGGGCATCGGCTTCGCATCCACCAATATCAGCGACGTGACCACTGCACGTGCATCGCGCGTGACGCCGGCAATCGCGAGCGCGCAGGCCGCGCTGAGCGACGCCATGGCTGCGCGTGACCGGGAGTGCAAGAGCGGCGTCGGGAAATTCTGCCGGGAGCGCGAGGCGGCCGTCTCAGAGCGCCGGCAGGTGCTCGATTCCGCGATCGCCACGGTGGGACAAACCGCGGACCCGCAAAGCGATGCTGCGATCAAGCTGGTGACGTGGGTATCCTATGGCATGCTGCGGCCTGATCGGGAAGACTTCGCCATGCTCCGGCTCGTCCTCTTGGCGCTGCTGCCCCAGATCGGCGGGATATTGCTTCTGGTCGGACGCCATTCCGCGCGAAAGTAGTCGAGCTCACATGAAAAAGCGGACGCGCTTTTGGCGCGTCCGCTCGCTCTCCCTGGGCATATTTTTTCAGGCCATTTCTTGTCAAGCGACTTTCGGCGAGCGGTTGCGCGAGTTGCGCTGGAAGAACAGCGCCTGGCTCGCCACCGCCGATACCATTGCCGGCTGGAACGGCTTCGAGATCAGGAATGCCGGCTCCGGCCGCTCGCCGGTCAGGAAACGCTCAGGATAGGCGGTGATGAAGACCACCGGCACCTCGAAGGTCCGTAACAGCTCGTTGACGGCATCCAGTCCCGAACTTCCGTCGGCAAGCTGAATATCGGCAAGGATCAGGCCGGGCCGCTTGTTCTTCGCCAGCGCCACCGCATCGGTATGGGTGCGGGCGACACCGATCACGTGATGGCCGAGGTTTTTCACCAGGCTCTCGAGATCCATCGCGATGAAGGTCTCGTCTTCGATGATCAGCACATCGGTGGCGATTTCCGCGGCCATTTCGCGTCCGGCCGTGTCGGCGAGCCGGCGGGCTTCCGGCACATCGACGTCGAGAATGAAGGCAACCTCTTCCTCCGAAAAACCTTCCAGCGACAAGAGCAGGAAGGCCTGACGCGGCAGAGGCGTGATGTTCGAAAGGCGCCGCTCGGGCGGCATCGGCAGCGTCGCAACATCCGGATCTTCGTTGATCGAGACCGAATTCCAGATTTGCGTGAACAGCCGGAAAAGTCCGGCGCGGGCGCCGTGACTTTCATCGAGCAAAGACTGGTCCTGAAGCAGGGCCTCAAGCATGGCACCGACATAAGCGTCGCCGGAGGACTGATTTCCGGTCAACGCGCGAGCATAGCGGCGCAGCAACGGTAAGTGTTCGGCAACGATCTGTGAACGGGACATCCCCACTCCATCTTTCCTGGGTCAAACCTTCGAGACTGGGGTCGACCCAATTTTCCCCCAAGCGGGGGACTTACGCATGGACCAGCGAAAAGTTCCCAACCTTTAAGGAACTTTTATGCGCAACTCGAATTAGGCCTTCGCACGGAAAAAAACCGGCGCATGGGCCATTTCGAGGATTAGCCGTGAAAGTACAAAAGCTTAACACTCGGGGGAGCGCGGGACAGGACATGAAAGAAGCAAAAAAGCAGGGCGGCCTGAATGCCGAGATTCAGTCCAGAATCGGCCACCAGCTGCGCGCCATGTATGACGACGTCGTCCGCCAGGGCGTCCCGGACCGTTTCGTGGATTTGATACGCAGGCTTGATGTCCCGGAGGCCAACCCCAAATTGGGGGATGCGGGCGAAAAAAATGACGGAGGGGAATAATGCCTCTCACCGATCAACTTCGCGACGACATCCTGGCGTCGGTCCCGAGTTTGCGCGCCTTTGCCATCTCGCTCTCCGGTAACGGTGACCGCGCCGACGATCTGGTCCAGGAGACGTTGTTGCGTGCTCTTGCCAATATCGATTCGTTCCAGCCGGGCTCGAACCTGCCGGCGTGGCTGTTCACGATCCTGCGCAACCTGTTTCGTTCGGACTATCGAAAACGGCGACGCGAGGTCGAGGATGCCGAGGGCAGCTATGCGAAGACGCTGAAGACCCAGCCGGCGCAAAGTGCCCATCTGGAATTCGAGGAATTCCGCAACGCCCTCGACAAGCTGCCGCAGGATCAGCGCGAGGCGTTGATACTGGTCGGTGCGTCCGGCTTCTCCTACGAAGATGCCGCGGCGATTTGCGGTTGCGCGGTCGGCACCATCAAGAGCCGCGTCAACCGGGCACGCTCAAAGCTCTCGGCGCTGCTTTATGTCGAGGGCGCTGAGGATTTCGGCCCCGATGAAACCGTGCGCGCCGTCATTGGCGGCAGCGGTTGAGATTCGGATCAGCGGACGGGCTTGAGCGGCGCGGAAAGCTGCTCGGTCCGGTCCCTTTCCGACATGTCGACGACGGTCTCCATCGGGGCCGTCAATTCGTAGATATAGCTGACATCCGTGAAATATCGCTTCGACGTTCCGCCCAGGGCTTCGGGCGCCACGCGATCGAGCAGGATCAATCCGAAATCGCTGTCGGGACGCCGCGTAGCCTCGCTGGTGTTGAATTCTTCCCAGCGGAAGTGAAACACGCTGTCCGGTTCCTCGCCGGTGACTCCCCAATGCGCGACGATGTGCGGATGCTTGCCCACCAGGGAAAGGCCCTCGTCGGAATGTGACGCCAGTTCGAAGAACAGCAGCGAAAGCGATTGCGCGGCGCGCGCGCTGACGACGATGTCAGGCCCACTGACGGCAATCCGCTCGGAGTTGGGGATCGCGCGAGCTTCGAACAATCCCTTCAGGTTGACGCCCTGCCACTGGCTTTCGCTGAGCAGCGAAACCACGTTCGACATCGCGTGAATCCGCCCGATCAGCAGTTCGCGGGCGACATCAATATCGGATCCATGGCGCAGCGTTCGCGTCACGATCGACTGGATAACCGCCAGGATGTTCTTGACGCGATGGTTGAGCTCGTCGATGACCGCCGTCAGACGCCGTTCGAAGCCGATCCGCACCTGGATTTCGCGGCTCAAGCGCAGATTGTTGTAGGCGACGTAACCGAACAGACCGCAGACGATGGCGGTCAAGGCAAGGCCGATGGCAGCCACGATCACGGCGGTCTGCAGAGCACGGCTCATCGCATTGGTGTTGGCGTAATAGGTCAGCGTCCAGTCGCGCCCGCCAAAGAAAACCTTGCGGATGACCACGGGCCCTTGCGAACTGGCCGATCGCGCGACGACGTTGCCGCGGTCGGTTGCGGTCAACTCGTCACCGTCGTTGCGCGGGTCCTTCAGCGCAACCGAAAACAACGACAAGTCGTCATTGGCCAGCATCAGCGGTGCGAGTTCGTAGGAGAAGGTCACGAATCCCGCCGGCTGCGTCGCGCCTTCCTGGAGCACGGGCGCGGCAAGGACGAGACCGATGGGGCCGTTCTTGCGCAACAGAGGGAGCGGATCGGAGGCGACTGGTGTCAGCTCCGACATCGCGCGCGCGAGCATAGGCCCGAGAATGGGATGCTGGTCCAGGCTGCGGCCGGGAAAGCCCATCGTCTCCGCATTGCGCGGCTCGACGTCCATCACCACGTCGACCGGCTGTGAAAGGTTAGATGCTTGCAGCGGAGCGCCGTTGTCGCCGCGGATGGTCGAATTCGGGAATCCGGCATTGGCAAGCTCGGTATGCGCGGCCGAAAGCTCGTCCGGCTTGAGCCGCGCGACCCATGCCGCCACCACGAAATCGGTCTTGAAGGCGTAGATCGATGAGCGCAGCGGCTGCAGCATGTTGGCCTTGATCACCGAAGGCGAGCGGAAGAGGCCTGACGCCACGCGCGCCAGCAGTTCCCGCTCGGTCAGACGATCCTGAACCAGGCTGGCGTGAACATCGATGGCTCGCGCCAGCGCAATGCCATCGACCGTCAACTCCTGCTCATGGACGCGATAGGCCGCAAGACCGGAGAGCAGAACCCCGATCAGTGCAATAAAACCGGTGATGAGACCCAGCCGAACCACTCGTTCACTCAAACAGAAAGCGTTGGCAAAGAGATTGAACACCCATCTGACGGTGGCTCCGACGGGCAAGAATCGGAATGCTGTGACCACCAGCCAACCCGCCGGAAAAAGCGGTATTCTGTGATCACAACGACGGATGGCGAATTGGGGTCTAACACGGCGGGCAAAGTGACTACCACGCAAAAGAGGTTAACGGCGTCGGAGGAAATTAACCGCCGCAGGCCTATTTTGTTCCGCGATCTGCCACCAATCGGCGGGCTTGGTTAAGACGCTGGGCTGAGCCCGCCCTTGGCCTCGATGAAACCGATAATGCGATCGAGCCCCTCGCTCTTCTTCAGGTTGGTCATGACGAAGGGCCGATCGCCACGCATGCGCCTGGCATCGGTATCCATCTTTTCCAGTGAAGCGCCGACATAGGGCGCGAGGTCGATCTTGTTGATCACGAGCAGGTCCGAGCGGGTGATGCCCGGCCCTCCCTTGGAGGGGATTTTGTCGCCCGCCGCAACGTCGATGACATAGATGGTGAGATCCGCAAGCTCCGGCGAGAAGGTGGCGGCAAGGTTGTCGCCGCCGGACTCGATCAGCACCACGTCGAGGCCTGGAAACCTGGCGCGCATGTCAGCGACCGCGGCCAGGTTCATCGACGCATCCTCGCGGATCGCTGTGTGCGGGCAGCCGCCGGTCTCGACACCTGCAATACGATCCGGCGTCAGCGAGCCCGATCGAACCAGGAATTCGGCATCCCACTTGGTATAGATATCGTTGGTGATCGCCGCGATGTCGTAGCGCTCGCGCATCGACTTGCAGAGCAGATCCATCAGCGCGGTTTTTCCCGATCCGACCGGCCCCCCGATACCGACGCGGAGCGGTCCGTGTGAACTAGGCATTCGAAACACCTTTCCATCGTCGTCCCGGCCAAGCGAAGCGCGCGCCGGGACCCATACCGCGCGATCTCTCAACAGAACTGAACGGTGGATACCTCCCGCAACAACCAAACCTTGTGGTTATGGGTCCCCGCATGCGCGGGGACGACGCGTGGATGGAGGCTATCATGACCGGAACAGCCGCGTGTACTGCGTCTCATGCCTCATGCTGGCGAGATCGGCGCGAAAGGTGGCGCTGCCGAGCTGATCCAACGAAGCGGCGAGTGCCCGCTTTGCAGTCGCCGCCACGACCGGCTCGAGGTCCGCGAGCAAGCGCTGGCTGTCGGTCTGTCCCAATGGAATGAGGCGCGCGCCGGCCGAGATCCAGTTCGACGTGATCGCATGAAGGAAGGCGTGAGTGGTCGGCGCCAGCGGAATTTCGTGCGCCGCGCTGACGAGACCCACCGCGATCGGATAGACGATCGTGGTGCCGCAGGTGGCGATCAAGCGTTCAAACGACGGCGAATTCCACGCGGCACGCGCGATTTCCATAAACGCCCTGCCCTGTGCGGTTGCTTCGAGATGACGCTCGCGCGAAGTGACGAAAGCAGAAGCAAGCTCGACGATTTCCGCCAGCGACGCGTGATCGCCGGACGACGCGGCCCGGTGCGTCTGCGCCAGAAAGATGCCGTCGCAAAGGCCTGCGCCATCCGCCAGCATCGAAGCGAGCCAGTTCCGCAAGGACGCGGCATCGACGACGTCGCCGGCTTCGACCGCCCACTCGATGCCGCTGGAGTAAGAGAACGCGCCGACCGGAAAGGACGGCGAGAGCCAGGTCATGAGGCGGTAAAGCGCGGCCGCTTCGCTTTCCGGCATTCCAGTGGATTGAAGCCCCGGCGGCTCGCATGGCCCTGCCGCATCGGACACCACGTTCCGCCGCTGTCCAGGCGGCTTATTTGTCTTCATGAGCATGGGAGTGGCCGTGATGATGGTCGTGACCGCATTGCTCGTCGTGGTGATGACGGTCGTGATCGTGCGCATGGTGACGATGGTCGCCATGACTGTGGCCATGATGATGGCCGGCATGATCGTGCGAATGATCATGCGAGGCGTGGTCATGGTCGTGGCCTGCGGCATCCGCGTGGCGCTCGCCGTCATAGGCGCCACCTTCAGGATCGAACGGCGATTCGATTTCGATCACCCGCGCCCCTAACCCCTTCACCATCTCCTCGATCACGTGGTCGCGCCGGATGCGCAACGATTTGCTCGAAATCTGCGTCGGCAGATGACGGTTTCCGAGATGCCAGGCGATGCGAACCAGATGCTGCGGATCGGTGCCGCGGATTTCCAGAAGCGGCTCGGCTGCGGCGACCACCTCGATCAGACGGCCGTCCTCGAGCACCAGAGCATCGCCGCCGCGCAAGGCCGTCGCATTGTCGAGATCGAGCAGGAATTCGAACCCGCGCGTGCCGGTCATCACCATCCGCCGGCGATGGCGGTCGTCGAAGTCGAGCACGATGGTATCGGCCGGAGGTTCGCTCCAGCGATGATGCTTCGAAATTTTTGTCGCGCGGATCATCGTTAATACATGAAATAGCGCTGCGCCATCGGCAGCACTTCGGCGGGGGCGCAGGTGAGAAGCTCGCCGTCCGCGCGCACCTCATACGTCTCCGGATCGACCTCAATATGCGGCGTGGCGCCGTTATGGATCATGCTCTTCTTGGAAATCTTGCCCCGCGTGTTCTGCACGGCATAAAGCTTCTTGCTGATGCCGAGCTTGCGCGCGAGGCCTCCGGTCACAGCGGCCTTCGAGGTAAACACCACGGATGACGCGGTCAGCGATTTGCCGAAGGCGGCAAACATCGGCTGGTAATGCACCGGCTGCGGCGTCGGAATCGAGGCGTTGGGATCGCCCATGGGAGCGGCCACGATCGAACCGCCCTTGACGATGCATTCGGGTTTCACGCCGAAGAAGGCCGGCGACCATAAGACGAGATCGGCGAGCTTGCCTTTCTCGACCGAGCCGATCAGTTTCGAAACGCCATGCGCGATCGCCGGGTTGATGGTGTATTTTGCGATATAGCGCTTGACGCGGAAATTGTCGTTGTCCTTGCCCTTGTCTTCCGGCAGGGCGCCGCGCTGCTTCTTCATCTTGTCGGCGGTCTGCCAGGTGCGAATGATGACCTCGCCGAGCCGTCCCATCGCCTGCGAATCCGACGACATCATCGAGAGCGCGCCGAGGTCGTGCAGAATGTCCTCGGCCGCTATGGTTTCTTTGCGAATGCGGCTTTCGGCGAAAGCCAGATCTTCCGCAATCGACGGATCCAGGTGATGGCACACCATCAGCATGTCGAGATGCTCGTCGATGGTGTTGCGCGTGAATGGCCGCGTCGGATTGGTGGACGACGGCAGCACGTTCTTCAATCCGGCAATTTTTATGATATCCGGCGCGTGGCCGCCGCCCGCGCCTTCGGTGTGAAAGGCGTGAATGGTGCGGCCCTTGAAGGCCTTGACGGTGTCTTCGACGAAGCCGGATTTGTTGAGCGTATCCGAATGCAACATCACCTGGACGTCGTAGTCATCCGCCACGCTGAGGCAGTTGTCGATCGCCGCCGGCGTCGTGCCCCAATCTTCGTGCAGTTTCAGCGCACAGGCGCCGGCCTTGATCATCTCGACCAGCGCGGCGGGCCGCGAGGCGTTACCCTTGCCGGAAATGCCGAGGTTGACCGGAAACGCATCGAACGACTGGATCATTCGCGCCATGTGCCATGGCCCGGGTGTGCAGGTCGTGGCGTAGGTGCCGTGCGACGGCCCGGTGCCGCCGCCCAGCATCGAGGTGACGCCGGACATCAGCGCGTGCTCGATCTGCTGGGGGCAGATGAAATGGATGTGGCTGTCGAAGCCGCCGGCGGTGAGAATCTTACCTTCGCCGGCAATGACGTCCGTGCCGGGACCGATGACGATGGTGACGCCCGGCTGGATGTCGGGATTGCCCGCCTTGCCGATCGCGGAGATCATGCCTTCCTTGATCGCGACGTCGGCTTTGACGATGCCCCAGTGATCGACGATCAGCGCGTTGGTGATGACGGTGTCGGCAGCGCCCTGCTTGTTGGTCGCCTGCGACTGACCCATGCCGTCGCGGATCACCTTGCCGCCGCCGAATTTCACCTCCTCGCCATAGGTTGTGAGATCCTTCTCGACCTCGATGATGAGATCGGTGTCGGCGAGCCGCACCTTGTCGCCGGTGGTCGGGCCGAACATGTCGGCATAGACGGAACGCTTTATCTTGACGGACATGATCTGGCCCCAAGCCCTTCCAAAATGCTTACAGCTTTCCCATCACGTCGCCGCGGAAGCCGTAGATGGTTTTTTTGCCAGCCAGCGCAACGAGGTGCACCTCGCGGGTCTGGCCCGGCTCGAACCGCACCGCGGTGCCGGCGGCGATATCGAGCCGCATGCCGCGCGCCTTTTTGCGGTCGAACTTCAGCGCCGGATTGGTCTCGAAGAAATGGTAGTGCGAGCCCACTTGAATGGGGCGATCGCCGGTGTTGGCGACGGTGAGCGTCACCGTCTTCCGTCCGGCGTTGAGTTCGATCTCGCCGTCCTTGATGAAGCGTTCACCGGGGATCATTGGATTGCTCCTCTATCGGATCGGCTCGTGCACGGTGACGAGCTTGGTACCGTCCGGAAACGTCGCTTCCACCTGGATGTCGTGGATCATTTCCGGGATGCCGTCCATCACCTGCGCTCGGGTCAAGACCTGCGCGCCCGCCTGCATCAGTTCGGCGACCGTGCGGCCGTCGCGCGCGCCCTCGACGATGAAGTCGGAGATGATGGCGACCGCCTCCGGGTGATTGAGCTTGACGCCGCGTTCGAGGCGCCGGCGCGCCACCATCGCCGCCATCGAAATCAGGAGCTTGTCCTTTTCACGGGGAGAGAGATTCATGCGAGCACTCTGATTTGGTCCAGAATCAATTGAGCCACAGCCGTGGCAACGCCGAGCCAGAGGCGCGGCCGAGCACCGCCATCATGTCCGCGCGCAGCCGGTTAGCATCTTGGGCACAGAAGCGCGCCATTGCAAATCCATTCCAGGCGGAGAGGCCGACTTCGCCGCCGAACGTTTCCGAAACTTCGCGAATCCGCTCCACCAGCGCGTCATCGCCAGGGACGATCAGCGCGGTGCCGATCGCGACGCCGCCCTTGGCAATCGCAGGACGTGCAAGGGTGCCATCGATATCGCCGTCAAGCCGGACGTTCTCGGCGAAAACCAGCCGACCGCCACGACGAAGACGCCAGGAATTGACGAATTCTCCGCCTCGGATTCGCTCGCCCATGGCGATGCGGCCAAACACCACGATTTCGCAAAGTAGCAGCGACGCCTGTTCGGACAGATCGATCTCGATGCTGCGATGGATCCGCGCCTGGTCAAACAGGATAGTCTCCTGCGGCAACCACGACAAATGCGAGCGGTCTTCGGCTTTAAGGGTGACATTCAATTTCGCCGCGGGACCATCGGCGCGATAGATTTTCTCGGCCGCGGCCGTCGTGACCGTCAGCCGCGCGTCAGCGTGAGCCGTGATATCGATATCGAAGCGATCGCCGCCGGCGATGCCTCCGGCGGTATTGACCAACACGGCCGAAAGTCCCTTGTCCTCCGGCGAGGGAAAGCGTGCCCGCAATGATCCCGCCTCATGCAGCTCACGGCGGCGCGTCACGCCATCGATGCCACTCACGTCAAACCGCACCGCGCCCCTGGCGCGGTTGGCGGCGAAGATCGCGGCGTTCTGGCTTATCGTTCCGGTCTGCATCCGCTCCAACCCTACCCCAACAGCGGCGCCATCGAGCGCTCACAACGCCATTTGACGGCTGATTTCGCCCGGATCGAGATGGGCTCGATCGCAGGCATATTTCACGGCGCCACGGTCCATGACCGCGAAACTGTCGCCGAGCTCACAGGCGAAGTCGAGATATTGCTCGACCAGCACGATCGCGATGTTGCCGAGGCTGCGCAGGTACGTGATGGCGCGGCCGATGTCCTTGATGATCGAGGGCTGGATGCCCTCGGTCGGCTCGTCGAGGAGCAGGAGTTTCGGCCGCATCACCAGCGCACGGCCGATCGCCAATTGCTGTTGCTGCCCGCCCGAAAGGTCGCCGCCGCGGCGCCCCAGCATCGATTGCAGCACCGGAAACAGCGAGAAGACATCGTCGGGGATGTTGCGGTCCTCGCGCTTCAACGGACCGAAGCCGGTCCTCAGGTTTTCTTCCACCGTAAGCAGCGGAAAGATCTCGCGTCCCTGCGGCACGATGCCGATGCCCTTGCGCGCGCGCTCGTAGGGCTTCAAACCGGTGATGTCGGTGCCGTCGAAGGTGATCGATCCGGAGGAAATCGGATATTGCCCGACCATCGCGCGCAACAGGCTGGTCTTGCCGACGCCGTTGCGCCCCAGCACGCAGGTGACCTTGCCGGACTCTGCCGAAATCGAGACCCCGCGCAGCGCCTGCGCAGCGCCGTAATAGAGGCTGATGTTTTCTACGTTCAGCATCGCTATTGCATCTCCATGCGAACAGCGAATGGCGAGTAGCGAATAGCAGGAATTACTGCGCGGTCGCTTCCCTTTGCGCCTCCATTCGCCATTGGCTACTCGCTATTCGCGCCCTTCTATTCGCCTACCTGCCCAGATACACTTCGACCACTCGCTCATTCGCGGACACCTGATCGATGGTGCCTTCGGCCAGCACCGTGCCTTCGTGCAGGCACGTCACCTTGACGCCGAGCTCGCGCACAAACGTCATGTCGTGCTCGACGACCATCACGGTCTTGTCCTTGTTGATTTCCTTGAGCAGCTCGGCGGTCTGACGCGTCTCGACGTCGGTCATGCCCGCGACCGGCTCGTCCACCAGAAGCAGCTTCGGGTCCTGCGCCAGCAGCATCCCGATTTCGAGCCATTGCTTCTGGCCGTGAGACAGGCTTCCCGCCAGCCGGCCGCGTGCATCCTTCAGGCGGATGGTCTCGAGCACGCGGTTGATGCGTTGAGCCTCGGACTTGCTGCCGCGCCAGAACAGCGTGCCCTTGACGCTGTGATCGACATTGAGCGCGAGCAAGAGATTGTCCTCGACAGACTGGCTTTCGAACACGGTCGGCTTCTGGAATTTGCGGCCGATGCCGAGTTCGGCAATCCGCGTCTCGTCAAGCCGCGTCAGGTCCGTGACGCCGTCGAACAGCACCGTCCCTTCGTCCGGCTTGGTCTTGCCGGTGATGATATCCATCATCGTCGTCTTGCCGGCCCCGTTCGGGCCGATGACGGCGCGCATTTCGCCGGGCTCGAGCGTCAGCGAGAGGTTGTTGATGGCGTGAAAACCGTCGAACGAAACATGCACGCCGTCGAGATAAAGCAATGCGGAAGTGGCCCTGACATCCATCGCTCTCACTCCGCCAGATGAGGTTCGCTGACGCCGTCTTCGGCTGCCGCGCTCTCGATGTTGTCAGTCAAACGATCCGCTTTCCACGGCTCCCACCACGAATTGAAGGTGCCGACAATGCCCTTGGGCAGGAGCAGCGTCACCAGGATGAAGAGCGCGCCGAGCATGAACAGCCAGTACGGCGCAAGGGGGCCCGAGGTGAAGTAGGTCTTGGCATAGTTGACCACGACCGCGCCGAGCGCCGCCCCGATCAGCGTGCCGCGGCCGCCGACCGCGACCCAGATCACGGCCTCGATGGAATTTCCCGGCGCGAATTCCGACGGATTGATGATGCCGACCTGTGGCACGTAGAGCGCGCCGGCCACACCGGCCATGCACGCCGACAGGGTAAAAACGAACAGCTTGTAGGATTCGACGCGATAACCGAGGAAGCGCGTGCGCGACTCGGCGTCGCGCACCGCGATCAGCACCTTGCCGAGCTTGGAAGTGACGACCGCCCGGCAGATCAGGAACGCGACGATGATGGCGGCGCAGCTAAGGGCGAACAGGGAGGCGCGCGTGCCCTCCGCCTGGACGTTGAAGCCGAGAATATCCTTGAAATCGGTGAGGCCGTTGTTGCCGCCGAACCCGAAGTCGTTGCGAAAGAAGGCGAGCAGCAAGGCATAGGTCATCGCCTGCGTGATGATCGAGAGATAGACGCCGGTCACGCGCGAGCGGAACGCCAGCCAGCCGAAGCAGAAGGCGAGCAGCCCCGGCACCAGAATGATCATCAGCGCGGCAAACCAGAACATGTCGAAGCCGTGCCAGTACCACGGCAGCTTCGGATAGTTCAGGAACACCATGAAATCCGGCAGGATCGGGTTGCCGTAGACGCCGCGGCTGCCGATCTGGCGCATCAGGTACATGCCCATGGCATAGCCGCCGAGCGCGAAGAAGGCGCCGTGGCCGAGCGAAAGAATGCCGCAATAGCCCCAGATCAGATCAATCGAGAGCGCGAGCACAGCGTAGCAGGCGTACTTGCCGAACAGCGCTACCAGATAGGTCGGCACCTGAAACGGAGAGCCGGACGACAAAAGCAGGTTCGACAGCGGAATCAGCACGCCGCAAGCGGCCACCACCAGGACGAAAAGCGTCGCGCCGCGATCGAGCGAACGCGTAAGCACGTGAGGCATCATGCTTCCACCGCCCGTCCCTTGAGCGCAAACAGGCCGCGCGGCCGCTTCTGGATAAACAGGATGATCAGAACCAGAATGGCGATCTTGCCGAGCACGGCGCCCGCAACCGGTTCAAGGAACTTGTTGGCGATGCCAAGCGTGAAGGCGCCGACAAGCGTGCCCCACAGATTGCCTACTCCGCCAAACACCACGACCATGAAGGAATCGATGATGTAGCTCTGGCCGAGATTGGGACTGACATTGTCGATCTGCGACAGTGCGACGCCGGCTATCCCCGCGATGCCCGAACCAAGCCCGAAGGTCAGCGCATCGACCCGCGAGGTCGCGATCCCCATCGAGGCCGCCATGCGCCGGTTCTGCGTCACCGCCCGCATCTCAAGCCCGAGCGCGGTATAACGCAGCATCGCCAGCAGGATTGCGAACACCGCGAGCGTGAAGCAGAGAATCCACAGGCGGTTATAGGTGATGGTGATCTGACCGAGCTCAAAGGCGCCGCTCATCCAGGAGGGATTGCCGACTTCACGGTTGGTGGGACCGAAGGCGGTGCGCACCGCCTGTTGCAGCACCAGCGAAATGCCCCAGGTCGCCAGCAACGTCTCAAGCGGACGTCCGTAAAGGAAGCGAATGATCGTTCGCTCGATCACAACGCCGATCGCGCCCGCGACCAGAAAGGCCAGCGGCACGGCAATGAACAGCGAATAATCGAACAGGCCGGGAAAGCTGGTGCGGATGACATCCTGCACCACGAAGGTGGTGTAGGCCCCCAGCATCACCATTTCGCCGTGGGCCATGTTGATGACGCCCATGACGCCGAAGGTGATCGCAAGGCCAATCGCCGCCAGCAACAGAACCGAGCCGAGCGACAGGCCGTACCAGGCGTTCTGCACCGCCGACCAGACAGCAAGCCTGCCTTGAATTGAGGAGATCGCGCTCGCGATTGCGTTTGCCACCAAAGGCGGCTGGTCGCTGAGACCCGTCAGCAAGGCCAGCGCCTCCTGATCGCCCCTCGCCTTGACGGTCGCGACAGCGTCCAGTCTTTCGGTATCGCTGGCGTCGGATTTGTTGAGCACTATCGCCGCTCGCGCCTCGGCAAACGCGGCCTTCACCGCCTTGTTGGTCTCTTTCGCAAGCGCGCCCTCGATCACCGGCAGCGCGCTTTCCTCGTGCGACTTGAAGACTGACTGTGCGGCCGCAATGCGCTTGGCGGGATCCGGCGACAACAGGGTCAGGCTGCCAAACGCCGCCTCAACGCTACGGCGCAGGCGATTGTTCAACCGAACAGCGGCGGCATTGTCCGGCAGCTTGTCGACCGCAGCACCCGTCGCCGCATCGATAACCTTGCCGTCATCCTGGGTAATGTAGACCGTCTTGGTGTCGGGATCGGCCGACAGCCGGCCATCCCCGAGCGCGCTGATGATGGAAAAAGCGAGTGGATTGCCGGACGTCGCAACCGCACCGATCGCCTCATCGGTATCGGAAAAATCATCGTTGGCGAATTTGGCGACCGCATCCTCGAAAGCGCCGGCGAATGCGGGCACGGCCAGAACGAGGATCAGGAAAACGGAAAGAACAATCGAGCGAAGACGGTCAAAGGCGTTGGCGACCACTGGATAACCCCGGCAGAAATAAGCGGGAAGGCGGCGGCGTCGCCGCCTTCCCGTCTTGCAGGCAGGTTCTAGCACGATCGGCCGGGCAAGCCGCGCTCTTCTTTTCGAAAAGCCGTTTGCCCGGTCAGATCAGGTCATGAAGACGAGCCAAGGCACTTGTTGGTCTTGGTGTTGAAGTTGCCGCACTTCTTGCCAACCCAGTCGCCGATCAGGTCCTTGGAGCCTTCGAGCTCCTTCGACCAGGCGTCGCCGGGAACGAGGCCGGGCGTCTTCCACACCACGTCAAACTGGCCGTTGGCCTTGATCTCGCCGATGAACACCGGCTTGGTGATGTGGTGGTTGGGCAGCATCTTGGAGACGCCGCCGGTCAGGTTCGGCGTTTCGATACCGGGCAACGCGTCGATCACCTTGTCAGGATCGGTCGACTTCACCTTCTCGACCGCCTTGACCCACATGTTGAAGCCGATCACGTGAGCTTCCATCGGGTCGTTGGTGGTGCGCTTCGGGTTCTTGGTGTAGGCTTGCCACTCCTTGATGAACTTCTCGTTGGCCGGCGTCTTGATCGACTCGAAGTAGTTCCAGGCTGCGAGATGGCCGACCAGCGGCTTGGTATCGAGGCCGGCGAGTTCTTCCTCACCCACCGAAAACGCGACAACCGGAATATCGGTGGCCTTGATGCCCTGGTTGCCGAGTTCCTTGTAGAAGGGAACGTTGGCGTCGCCGTTGATGGTGGAGACCACCGCAGTCTTCTTGCCGGCCGAGCCGAACTTCTTGATGTCGGCCACGATCGTCTGCCAGTCGGAGTGACCGAACGGCGTGTAGTTGATCATGATGTCTTCTTGCGCGACACCCTTCGACTTCAGGTAGGCCTCAAGAATCTTGTTGGTGGTGCGCGGATAGACGTAGTCGGTACCCGCCAGCACCCAGCGCTTCACCTTCTCTTCCTTCATCAGATAGTCCACGGCCGGGATGGCCTGCTGGTTCGGCGCCGCGCCGGTATAGAACACGTTGCGCTCGCTCTCCTCACCCTCGTACTGCACCGGATAGAACAGGATGTTATTCAACTCCTTGAAAACGGGGAGCACCGACTTGCGCGACACTGAGGTCCAGCAGCCGAACACGACGGCGACCTTGTCCTTGGTGATCAGCTCGCGTGCCTTTTCCGCAAACAGCGGCCAATTGGAAGCGGGATCGACGACGACGGCTTCAAGCTTCTTGCCGAGCACGCCGCCCTTCTTGTTCTGCTCGTCAATCAGAAAGAGGATCGTATCCTTCAGCGTGGTTTCGCTGATGGCCATGGTGCCGGAGAGCGAGTGGAGCACGCCGATCTTTATGGTGTCGTCGGCAGCCTTCGCGTTAGAAAACCCGGCGAGGCCCAAAACCAGTCCCGCGGCTGCTGCGAGCCAGCGGCGACGGCTGGGTGCCGCTATGTCGTGCATAAATTGTGTAGGCATGAAATATCATCTCCCTGACGCAGGCGTTGACGCTTGCGAAACGGCCCCACGGCCGCCTGCGTTAAGGGAATCGCAAGAACCATGCCACGCCCTTTCTTGACGATAAGCCAATGGTTTTATTGAAGAATATGGCATAACGGCTTTCAGGCAATGCAAGTTCGGCTAATCTTTATGCAGAAAAAATGTATACGCTTCCTACAAACTGATTAATTTTTAGTCATTTTTAACGATCCACGCGATTGTCGGCCCAAAATTTTGGCAACCAGCTCGCCAGTACGAGCGTCCGTCGAAGGCATTTCTTCAGCCCACGGAAAGCACGAGTGCCGACCGACCTTGAAAGCGCCCCTTTCGTGTTCCATATGAGGGTCAGGAGACCCGAATCATCAGGTCCGCGCGAGCTGCGTGTTCTCTGGCCCTTGCGACGCCGCAACGGCTTTTGGCTTGCCCCTTCAGCTAACAAGCACCGATGCCCCATACACGCGGGTGTCTTTTGACCTCGCGCGCCGCCGGCCTCGACAGGCCTGCGCGGCTGGCGCCTTACAATGGAAAGTACCCTATTTTGACCTCCTTTCAGGATTTCGGCCTTGCCGATCCCATTTCGCGTGCGCTTCGAGAAGAAAACTATCTGACGCCTACGCCCATCCAGGCCCAAACCATTCCCCTAGCACTCTCCGGCCGCGACGTGGTCGGCATTGCCCAGACCGGCACCGGCAAGACCGCTGCCTTCGCGCTGCCGATCCTGCACCGCATTCTCGCCAACCGGATCAAGCCGCAGCCCAAGAGCTGCTGCGTGCTTGTGCTTTCGCCTACGCGCGAATTGTCCGGGCAAATTCTTGACAGTTTCAATGCCTACGGACGGCACATGCGCCTCACCTCGGCGCTTGCAATTGGCGGCGTTCCGATGGGACGTCAGGTCCGCAGCCTGATGCCTGGCGTCGAGATCCTGGTCGCCACGCCTGGCCGCCTGCTCGACCTCGTGCAAAGCAACGGCCTAAAGCTCGGCCAGGTCGAGTTCCTCGTGCTCGACGAAGCCGACCGCATGCTGGACATGGGCTTCATCAACGACATCCGGAAGATCGTCGCCAAACTGCCGGTCCGGCGGCAAACGCTGTTCTTCTCGGCGACGATGCCCAAGGACATTGCCGAACTGGCTGACGCCATGCTGCGGGAGCCCGCGCGGGTCGCGGTGACGCCGGTGGCGTCGACGGTCGAGCGCATTACCCAGCGCATCATCCAGGTCGACCACTCGGCCAAGCCCGCGTTTCTCGCCGAGCTTCTCAAGCAGGAAGCGGTCGAGCGCGCGCTGGTCTTCACCCGCACCAAGCACGGCGCCGACAAGGTGGTGAAGGGCCTCGCGCGGGCCGGCATCACCGCCGACGCGATCCACGGCAACAAGTCGCAAAATCACCGTGAAAGGGTTTTGGCCGCGTTCCGTTCCGGCGCCATCCGCACCCTGGTCGCCACCGACATTGCGGCCCGCGGCATCGACGTCGACGGCGTCAGCCATGTGGTGAATTTCGATCTTCCCAACGTGCCCGAAACCTATGTCCACCGCATCGGCCGCACGGCGCGCGCCGGCGCTGAAGGCATCGCCATCTCGCTGGTCGCGGGCGCTGAGGAACTCGCCTATCTGCGTGACATCGAAAAGCTGATCCGCTTGGCGTTGCCACGAGAGGACCGGCGCACGCCGGGTCACCGCGATACCGCACCGCCAGCCAATGCCCATCGCGGCGGGCGATCTGCGCCGCGCGCGCATGCGGCGCGCGCAAATGATGCGGGAGGAGGATCGAAAGGCCCTCGCCGTCACCGCCACGCTGGTGGTAATAATGGCGCTTCAAAAACCAACCGGAACGAGGTCAATCGGCAGCAGCCGGACCGCCCCTTGCGCAGCGGCGGTAAGGCCGAGGGATTGCAGGGAGTCGCCTTTCTTTACCGCGAAAGCCGCCCGAATAAGCAACCCAACCGCAACCAACGGTCGCGCTAACGCCGATCGACCTGGAGATAGACATGGCTAAAGAAGAGCTGATCCAGTTCGAGGGACTGGTCACCGAAATCCTCCCCGACGCCCGCTACCGAGTTCAGCTCGACGCGGGACACGAGATCGTTGCCTATACCGCCGGCAAGATGAAGAAAAACCGCATCAAAACCCTGGCGGGGGATCGGGTGACCATCGAAATGTCACCCTATGACCTCGAAAAGGGCCGATTGATCTTCCGCCACAAGGATGAGCGTCCAGGCGGCGCGGGCGGTCCTGGTGGCGGCGCCGCGCGCGGCGCACCGCAGCGCGGCCAGTTCCGCCGCAGATAAGCGCGCCGCGATTTTTGATCGCGTGACAGGATCGTATCAGTATCCGGCGCGGGGCGGAGCCTTGCGGCTGGTCAAAAAATCACGCGCCTTGAGGATTGTTTGAGGCGCTACTTTGGAATAATATAAATCAATCGATTTTCGGCCGGACGACATTAGCTATCCACCGGTACAGCCGGTTTAGACGCTGACGACCCTTCCAAAAATTCGATCTCACCAGCCCGCGAAAGTGGGCTTCGTTATGTCTAATCTTGAGAAGGGACTATCCCATGAGCATGGGAACCGTAAAGTGGTTTAACGCAACCAAGGGCTACGGCTTTATCCAACCGGATGACGGCGGCAACGACGTGTTCGTGCACATCAGCGCAGTCGAGCGCGCCGGCCTTGGAACCCTGCGTGAAGGCCAAAAGATCAGCTACGAAATCGTCGCCGATCGCCGTTCCGGAAAATCTTCCGCCGACAACCTGCGCGCAGCCGGCTAAGTTTGGCTGCTCGCACTGAAAATCGCGGCGGCAGGATTGCCGGCGCGACTTGCTGTATTGAAGCCACGTCCGTATGGACAGGAAAGGCCGCGCTGGGTAGCGCGGCCTTTCTGTTTTGGCGTCCAATCAGCACGCCATATTCGTTCTACTGCTTGGTTGCTCCGGCGCTGCTGCTGGCCTGCCCGCTCAGATTCCCGGCCTGGTCCATCGCCGACTTGAAGAAGTTGTCGCCGTCACCGAGTGTGACGCGGCGCTGGCAAATCGGCATGCAGCTGTAGGATTCGCGGTCCACCCCGCGATAAACCGTGATGAGCTGGTCGGTCGGGCCTTCGACCTGGATCTGACGGTCCACCAGCACCTCGCCGGCACGGTCCATCGCAATGAAATTGGTAGCGCCGTAACCCTTCCCGGTGACGACCAGGACGCCGCCGGCTTGCAGCGCGACGTCTGCGATCAACGGATTGCCGACGACGATGGTGGCCACCCGGGCCGGCAGCTTGACCAGGCGGGCCTGATCGACGTTCACCGAGATGGTATTGGCCGAGGGTTCCGCGATGGCCGCCATCGGCCACATCAGCATTCCCGCCACAAACGAGCAGAACGCGGAACGCATGGAAAGACGCAAGAATTGAGACGACATACGATACCCCGGGACGTGAACAAGCCGGCTTAAGCGATAAGCAGCGGAACCGGCGCCCGACGCAGTAAATCTGACCTCAATTAGTGAATGAACTGCAAATGGAAGAGGGATTGAGCGGCCGCGAGCCGTGCCTACTGACGAAAAGGGTAAGCGAGTTGCCCAACAATTTCGTTAGGAATGCGCGGATCGTCCTGTCCGTAATCCTGCGGCATCCGTCCTTCCGGCATCCGGAACGTCCCGAACAGAATATCCCAGATCGGAAAAGTCCCCGCGAAGTTGGTATCGCCGCCTTCCTCCAGCGACGTGTGGTGCCAGCGGTGAAACACCGGCGTCGCCAGCACGTATCTGAACGGCCCGAGCGTCCAGTTCAGGTTGGCGTGAACGAAAGCGGAGTGGAAGGTGGTGAACGGGCCGACCCAGATCATGGTATTCGGCGAGATGCCTGCCATCAGCAGAATGACGTCCACCGCAATCGTGCCCAGGAACAGATTGACTGGATGGAAGCGCGCCGCGGAAATCCAGTCCAGCTCTTCCGAGGAGTGATGAATCGCGTGATATTTCCAGAACGCACCGCCATGAAACAGCCGGTGCAGCCAGTACAGCATGAAATCCGAGAGCACGAGAAACAGCAGCCCCTGAATCCAGAGCGGCAGATACGACAGCGGACCATGCCCGTTGTCATAGAACGCGATCAGGCCGTCGGCGTCGTGAATGTTGAAGACCACGCCTGCACCGAGGACGAGCAGACCGATCCGCAACACCCGGGCAAACAGCGGCACGAAGAACCAGTAGCAGACGTCGGTGATGAGCTCGCGCTTGCGCCACCACGGCGTTCCCGGATTGCAGGCCCAGAAATGCGTCAGCACCGAAAACACGATGGAGAGAACGATCGTGATCGGCACCACCTTGGCAATTGTCTGACCAAGCATTTCGACGACTTCGAACGCTAGACTGGACATGACGGCCTCGTTTCAACGGCTGTTCAAGGCGTACGCCTTGCCGCTTAAGGAGCCGTAAAGTGCGGCATCTGGTCCGCTCAACTCTCTCCGACAGAGCGCGGGAGTGCGGGCCAATTTGATCGAAACCGCACAGATCGGTTAATGCCAAATTTACTGTGCTCAACAACAGCGCCGTTTGCGGCTTTTTGCGCAGTCGAATTAACCGTGCCGAAATTTGTCCCCACGTAGGGTGCGCCATGGTCACGGTGCTGAGAACGCCGGCAAGACCACTGTTAGTTCGACCAGCCACGTGTCACATGGAGTCATCTATGAAGAATCTGATTGCGCGTTTTGTGAAGGACCAGTCCGGCGCGACCGCCATTGAGTATGGCCTGATCGCCGCTGGCATTTCGCTTGCTATTATTGCCGTCGTCAACGGCCTCGGCAGCAACCTGAACACCAAGTTCAGCACCATCAACAGCTCGCTGAAGTAAGCGCCGGTTGACTTTTGATATCAAGGCCCCGGTTAGTCCGGGGCCTTTTTTCATCTGTTCGCGAGTTGCGTAACGTCATGCGTATCGTCCCGGCTGCGGCAGGTCCGGCGTCCGTTCCTGCCGCGCGCGGTCATGCCTCGCCGACGGCGATCGTCTGCGCAGCGCTGATGCTCGCGCTTGTATTTCTCGTCCTGCGGATTGCCGTCGTCCTGGTGCCGTCCATTTGAAGTTCCTGCACCGCGAGCCGCAAATTCAAGAAGCGACACCAAAATCATGGATTTGCTGGTGCCATACCCTTCCGAAGGTCGTGAAAAGGCGCGTGCTGAGATGCTGCTCGAACTTCGGAAAGTGGGCACCAGGCTCGGCGTCGTTTCCCGATTGTTCATCTATCGGCGATAGCGTCGACCGCAGCTGTCCGATCCCCGAAATCCGCGCGGACTGACCACTTCATGATCCTCGACGTCGCTCGCCTGATGTTCTTTCCGGCCCTGATGGCGTTCGCAGCCGCGAGCGACCTCTTCACGATGACGATCTCAAATCGTGTCTCGCTGGCGCTGGCGGTAGGGTTTCTCGTGCTGGCATTCGCAAGCGGCATGACGCCATCAGACATTCTGATGCACATGGCGGCCGGCAGCATCGTGCTGGTGGCCGCCTTTGCCTGTTTTGCGTTCGGATGGATCGGCGGCGGCGATGCCAAGGTCGCGGCAGCAGCCGCGCTCTGGTTCGGCTTTGCTCACCTGCTGAACTATCTGCTCTATGCCTCGCTGTTCGGCGGAGCGCTGACGCTGCTGCTGCTTCAATTCCGGCAATGGCCGCTTCCTTACGCGCTGGCCGGTCAGGCCTGGCTGCTCAAGCTGCACGCCAAGGAGAGCGGAATTCCTTACGGCATCGCACTGGCCGTCGGCGCGCTTGTGATCTACCCGGAAACGGAGTGGATCAAGGCCATCGACCTGACGCGCCTGATGATCGGCTGATCGCGAGAGTAAACTCTCATTAACGCGATTTAGATACGCCTCATTAACCATGCTTTGACGAATAACTGGTCAACTCCCGTTACGGCGGCGGAAGCGTCGCGGCGTAAAGTGGAAAGTGAAGCGTATGAATAGGGCACGCATTATCGTCCTGACCATCGCCCTTGGCGCTGGCGGTGTCGCGGCCTATCTCGCGAGTGGATCGGATAGCAAGCCGCCGCAGGCAGAGCCGGTTGCGCAGCTGCCGACCGTCGACGTTCTCGTGGCCAAGTCCGACATCGGCCTCGGCCAGACGGTCACACCCAACGAGATGCAGTGGCAGACCTGGCCGGCTGCAACGGCGAGCAATTCATTCATCCGCCACAACGATCGTCCCGACGCCATGAAGGAGATTACGGGCTCGATCGCGCGTTCGCCCTTCATTGCGGGCGAACCGATCCGCGAGCCGAAGCTGATCAAGTCCAATGGATCCGGCTTCATGGCCGCCATACTGCCGCAGGGGATGCGGGCGATATCGACCGAAATTTCCCCGGAGACGGGCGCCGGCGGCTTCATTCTGCCGAACGACCGCGTCGACGTCATCCTGACCCGCCGCGAGAAGAATCCCGACCCGAAAGCTTCCGGCGACCTCATCGTTCCCGAGGTCATTCTGACGAATATTCGCGTGCTGGCGATCGACCAGGCCCCCAAGGAGAAGGACGGCCAGAACTCCGTCGTCGGCAAGACCGTTACGCTCGAGCTGAAGCCTGAACAGGCACCGCTGCTGGCCGCGGCGCGCCAGGCCGGCACGCTGTCGCTGGCCCTGCGCAGCATTGCAGACGTCAACCACACTGAAGTCGCGGTCGACGACCGATCCCGCCAGCGCAGCAGCGTCAATGTGGTTCGATACGGCGTAACCAGCTCCACGGCGGTTCAAAAGTGACCAAGGGACCAGACGATATGAAGTGCAGGGAAATTCAGCTTCCGATGCGGGCCGTTTGGGTCCGCGCCCTGTCATTTTCAGCCGCTGCCGCGATGGTACTCAATCCCGCTCTGGCTCCGGCGGTGGCTGCCGACTCCCATCCGATTCCGCAGGTTTCTGCCGATGGAGAGTTGGGCGCGCGGTTCCTGTCGCTGGGCGTCGGCAAGTCGATCGTCATCGACCTGCCCCGCGATATCAAGGACGTGCTGGTCGCCGACCCGAAGATTGCCAACGCGGTGGTGCGTTCAGCGCAACGCGCCTACATCATCGGCGCGGCCGTCGGCCAGACCAACATCGTGTTCTTTGATTCGGCCGGCCAGCAGATCGCGGCCTATGACATCGCCGTCAAGCGCGACCTCAACGGCGCGCGCGCCGCGCTCAAGCAGATACTGCCGAATTCCGACATTCAGATCGACGGCCTTGGCGACAGCGTGGTCCTCACAGGCACGGTGGCAAATCCGATCGAGGCACAGCAGGCGAACGATCTCGCCGCGCGGCTGGCGGGCGGTACCGACAAGGTCGTCAACTCCATCGTCGTCCGCGGCCGCGACCAGGTGATGCTGAAAGTGACGGTCGCCGAAGTCCAGCGCTCGATCATCAAGCAGTTGGGCATCGATCTCTCCGGCCAGCTGAATTACGGCACTGCGGTCGTGAACTTCAACAACTCCAATCCGTTCACGGCGACGGGCCAGCCGCTGGTCGGCGGCAACTCGATCGCGACCTCGTTCGGTGCCAAGCCGTCGGTTACGGCGACCTTGCGCGCGATGGAGAGCGCCGGCGTAACTCGGACGCTGGCTGAGCCGAACCTGACGGCGATCTCCGGCGAATCGGCGACCTTCATCGCCGGCGGCGAATTCCCGATCCCGACCGGCGTGACCTGTCAGACGACAGCTGCCGGCGCCGTCGGCCAGTGCGCCCCGTCGATCGCGTACAAGAAATTCGGTGTCTCGCTCAACTTCACGCCGGTGGTGCTGACGCAAGGCCGCATCAGCCTGCACGTCATGACGGAAGTATCCGAAGTTTCGAACGACAACTCGATCACGGTTACGGGAATTACCGTTCCGTCGGTCAAGACCCGCCGTGCGGAAACCACCCTCGAAATTCCATCCGGCGGCTCGATGGCCCTGGCCGGCCTGATCCAGGACCAGACCAAGCAGGCGATCAACGGCCTGCCTGGCCTTTCGCAGGTGCCCGTACTGGGCACCCTGTTTCGCAGCCGCGACTTCCAGGAGAACAAGACCGAGCTGATGGTGATCGTGACGCCCTATGTCGTTCGCGCCGTCGCGCAAAAGGATCTGTCGCGTCCGGACGACGGCTTCGTCTCGGCCTCCGATCCGCAATCCGATCTGCTTGGCAACATCAACCGCATCTACGGGGTTCCCGGCCGCAACGAGCCGGCGCGGAGCTATCGCGGCACCTATGGCTTTATCACGGACTAAGACGGGACAAGGACGAAGACCATGACATCCAGCACACCCGTCGAATGCCGGCGCGCGCTCCGCATCGCGGGGGCGCTTTTGGGTCTCGCGACCGCGCTGGGCGCCTGCACGCATACCGATGAGGTCGCCGCGACGGCAAGCATCCCCGACGACTATCGCCTGAGGCATCCGATTGCGATTCAGGAATCCAATCGTTCGGTGGTGCTCTTCGTCGGCCGCTCGCGCGGTGGCCTTTCGGCAGAGCAACGCGCCGACGTGATGGGGCTGGCCCAGATCTGGCTGCAGGAGGGGACCGGGGCGATCGTGGCCGATGTGCCGGTCGGCACGCCCAACGCCCGGGCCGCCGCCGACGCGTTCCGCGAAGCCCAGTCATTGCTTTCCGCCGCCGGTGTACCTGCGCGCGGCATCACCCTGCACCACTACCATCCGGACGATCCGCGACACTTTGCGACGCTGCGGCTGAGCTACCCGAAAATCACGGCGGTGGCCGGCCCGTGCGGACTGTGGCCCGAGGACCTCGGCCCCTCGATCAAGAACAAGGGCTATCTCGAGAACAAGCCCTACTACAACTTCGGCTGCGCCTATCAACACAACATGGCTGCGATGGTCGACAATCCTGCGGATCTCGTCCAGCCGCGAGCTGAGACCCCGGCCTATACCGTGCGGCGCACCGAAGGCTTCGAGAAATATCGCAAGGGCGCGACAACGACGAGCGCGTACCCCGAAGCGGATAAAGCCAAACTCAGCGATACAGGCAAATGATCAGTTACGCGCGCCAGAATCCAGAAGCACTGTCCGAGGCCGCTCCGCCGCCGGCGGAAGACCATATCGCGCCCGCGCCGCGGGTGTCGGTGCAGGCCTTCTGCGAAACGGTCGAGACGGCGGCCGCCGTGCAGTCGGCGGGCGAAGACCGCCGGCTTGCCAAGGCGCATCTCAAGATCCAGATGGGCGGCATGGCGGCTGCGATCGAGGCCTACCGCACCGCGCCGACACCGAACGTCATCATTCTGGAAACCGAGGGCCGCAACGACATCCTGACCGGCCTCGACCAGCTTGCCACCGTCTGCGACGCGGGCACGCGGGTGATCGTGATCGGCCGCATCAACGATGTCACGCTCTATCGCGAGCTGGTGCGCAGAGGTGTCAGCGACTATGTGATCGCCCCGATCAATACGCTGGACGTGGTGCGCTCGGTCTGCGGACTGTTCTCCGTGGCGGACGCAAAGGCGGTCGGCCGCATCATCGCCATCGTCGGCGCCAAGGGCGGCGTCGGCGCCTCCACGGTGGCCCATAACGTAGCCTGGGCCATCGCGCGCGACCTGGCGCTCGATTCGGTCGTCGCCGATCTCGATCTCGCCTTCGGCACCGCGGGGCTCGACTACAACCAGGACCCGCCGCAGGGCATTGCGGACGCGGTCTTCTCGCCCGACCGGATCGACACCGCCTTCCTCGACCGTCTCCTGTCGAAATGCACCGACCACCTCAGCCTGCTGGCGGCGCCGGCGACGCTCGACCGCGTTTACGATTTCGGCGCCGAGGCCTTCGATGCGATCTTCGACACGCTCCGCACCACGATGCCGTGCATCGTGCTCGATGTCCCGCACCAATGGGCGGGCTGGACCAAGCGCGCGCTGATCGCCGCCGACGACATCCTGATCGTCGCCTCGCCTGATCTCGCCAACCTGCGCAACACCAAGAATATTTTCGACCTGCTGAAGGCAGCCAGGCCCAACGACCGGGCGCCGCTCTACTGCCTCAACCAGGTCGGCATTCCGAAACGGCCGGAGATCAATGCGGGCGAATTCGCCAAGGCGATCGAAAGCGACCCGATCGTATCGATCCCGTTCGATCCCCAGATGTTCGGCGCCGCCGCCAATAACGGCCAGATGATCGCGGAGATTTCCGAAAATCATCGCAGCACCGAAATGTTCCGGCAGATCGCCCAGCGGCTCACCGGCCGCGGCGAGAGCAAGAAACCGAAGTCCTCGTTCCTGTCGCCCCTGATTGGGAAATTGCGGGCAAAGTAATCTGACCCGTCTGGAGTGTAGTCGTGTTTGGTAAGCGTAGCGGAACTGACGATCCGAGGAGCCCGCGGCCACCCGTTGCCGCGCCGGAGCCGTCCGCCGTGCCTGCGGCGGCCCCGCGCGTGCCGGCGGCTCCGACCGTCGCCTCGCCGCCTTTGGCGCCCGCCAAGCCAGCCGCTCCGCCGCCGGCAGCGGAGGCGCGGAAATCCGACAACTATTACCAGGTCAAGGCGACGATCTTCGGCGCCCTGATCGAAGCCATCGACCTCGCCCAGCTCGCCAAGCTCGATGGCGAATCGGCGCGCGAAGAAATCCGCGATATCGTCAACGAGATCATCGCGATCAAGAACATCGTGATGTCGATCGCCGAGCAGGAAGAACTGCTCGACGACATCTGCAACGACGTTCTCGGCTATGGCCCGCTTGAACCGCTGCTGGCGCGCGACGATATCGCCGACATCATGGTCAATGGCGCCGGTACGGTCTACATCGAAGTCGCCGGCAAGATCCAGCGCACCGGCATCCGCTTCCGCGACAACCAGCAGCTTCTCAATATCTGCCAGCGCATCGTCAGCCAGGTTGGCCGGCGCGTCGATGAATCTTCGCCGATCTGCGACGCCCGTCTCGCCGACGGCTCGCGCGTCAACGCCATCGTTCCGCCGCTGGCTCTCGATGGCCCCGCACTGACGATCCGCAAATTCAAAAAGGACAAACTGACACTCGATCAGCTCGTCAAGTTCGGCGCGATCTCGAAGGAAGGCGCGGAGATCCTGCAAATCATCGGCCGGGTCCGGTGCAATGTGCTGATCTCCGGCGGTACCGGCTCGGGCAAGACGACGCTTCTCAACTGCCTGACCAACTATATCGACGAGGAAGAACGCATCATCACCTGCGAAGACGCCGCCGAACTTCAGTTGCAGCAGCCGCATGTGGTGCGGCTGGAAACCCGCCCACCGAATATCGAGGGCGAAGGCCAGATCACCATGCGCGAGCTGGTGCGCAACTGTTTGCGTATGCGTCCCGAGCGGATCATCGTCGGCGAAGTCCGCGGACCGGAGGCGTTCGACCTCCTGCAAGCCATGAACACCGGTCACGACGGCTCAATGGGCACGCTGCACGCCAACAACCCGCGCGAAGCGCTGTCACGCTGCGAATCCATGATCACCATGGGCGGCTTTTCGTTACCCTCGCGCACCATCCGCGAGATGATCTGCGCCTCGATCGACGTGATCATTCAAGCCGCGCGCCTGCGCGACGGCTCGCGCCGCATCACCCACATCACCGAGGTGATGGGCATGGAAGGCGACACCATCATCACCCAGGACGTCTTCCTCTACGACATGATCGGCGAGGACGCGAGCGGCAAGATCATCGGCCGCCACCGCTCTACCGGCATCGGCCGGCCGCGGTTCTGGGAACGGGCGCGTTACTACGGCGAGGAGAAGCGGCTCGCGGCCGCCATCGACGCCGCGGAAGTCGCCGCGGCGAACTGAGGAGAACGCGATGAAGGTACAAGTACTGGCGTTGGCCTTTCTCGCCACCGCCGCGATCGGCGGTATCGCGTGGGTCTTCCTCTATCCGCTGCTGTCCGGCGAGAGGAAAGCTGAAGGCCGTCGAGCCTCCGTCGCCAAGGCGGAGCCTGTCGCCGTACGGCAGGCGCAGAAGGAGCAGCGATCCCGCCGAGAACAGGTCGAAGGAACGCTCAAGGAAGCCGAAGCAAGGCGGGCAAAGGATTCCAGGGTCACCTTGACGGCCCGACTGACGCAGGCCGGACTCAACTGGACACCGCAAAAGTTCTGGATTGCGTCCGGCGTTCTAGCTGTCGCAGCCTTCGCTGCCGCGATGCTGGCGCATGGCGGAATACTCGCGGCCGTCGGCATGGCTTTCGCAGCCGGCTTTGGCTTGCCCCGCTGGCTTCTGAGCTTTCTGAAGAAGCGGCGCGAGAAGGCGTTCTTGCGCGCGCTGCCCGATGCCGTCGACGTCATCGTTCGCGGCATCAAGGCCGGCCTGCCGCTGTTTGAATCGATCAAGGTGGTTGCGGCCGACTCGCCGGAGCCGCTGCGGTCCGAATTCAACGCCATTATCGAAACCCAGGCCATTGGCATGCCGCTCGGCGACGCCTGCGGTCGCCTGTTCGAACGGATGCCGGTGCCGGAAGCGAACTTCTTCGGAATTGTCATCTCGATCCAGCAGAAGTCCGGCGGCAACCTCTCCGAGGCGCTCGGCAACCTCTCCAAGGTGCTTCGGGACCGCAAGAAGATGGCCGAAAAGATCCAGGCGATGTCGATGGAAGCCAAGGCTTCCGCAGGCATCATCGGTTCGCTGCCGCCGATCGTCATGCTGCTGGTTTACATCACGACGCCCGACTACATCTCGCTGCTATGGACGCATCCGACGGGCCAGCTGATGCTCGTGGGCTGCGCGGTCTGGATGTCGATCGGCATCCTCGTGATGAAGAAAATGATCAACTTCGATTTCTGACGGTGCCGCATGATTAGCTTTCTGGTCGATAAGCTCCACGACGCGCGTTTCATGGCCATGCTGCTTGCCGCAATCGCGGTAAGCGCCACCGCCTACACGTTGATCATGCCGCTGTTCGCAGGCGAAGGGCTCGCCAAACGCATGAAAGCGGTCGCCAGCGAGCGCGAGCGGATCCGGGCTCGGGAACGCGAGCGTCTCAACAAGACGGAAAAAGTGACGCTGCGCCAGACGCCGAAGCAGATCGTCTCCAAGGTGGTGGAGGACCTCAACCTCGGAAAGTACCTGGCGCAGGAGGCTGCCCGCGACAAGCTTACGCAAGCCGGCTATCGCGGCCAGGCGCCCTATGTCACGTTCCTGTTCTTTCGCGCGATCGCGCCGATCGTGCTGTTCATCGCGGCGGTGCTCTATGTTTTCGTGATCTCGCATCTGCAGAAATCGATGCCGGTCAAGATCGGCATCTGCCTCGGCGCCGCCTATCTTGGCCTGCAGGCGCCGATGCTGTTTCTGAAGAATGCGATCTCGAAGCGTCAACTATCTATCAAGCGCGCCTTTCCTGACGCGCTCGACCTCCTGCTGATCTGTATCGAATCCGGCATGTCGATCGAGGCTGCGTTCCGCAAGGTCAGCGTCGAGATCGTGACACAGTCGATCGCGCTGGCGGAAGAATTTACGCTGACCACCGCAGAGTTGTCCTACTTGCAGGACCGCAAGGTCGCCTATGAAAACCTGGCCCGGCGTACCGGCGTCGAGGGTGTCAAGTCGGTCTGTCTCGCGCTTCAGCAGTCCGAGCGATACGGAACGCCGCTGGGCCAGAGCCTGCGCGTGATGGCGCAGGAAAATCGCGATATGCGCATGAACGAGGCCGAGAAAAAGGCTGCCGCACTGCCGCCGAAGCTGACGGTGCCGATGATCCTGTTCTTCCTGCCGGTGCTGTTCGTCGTCATTCTCGGGCCGACGGGCATCAAGATCGCCGCGATGCAGTAGGCTGCGCCGACCGCGACGCGTCGCCTGCCACTCACAACCGCCATCCATGGTCCCTTCGTGTCCGCGCGATGTGCGGCCCGATGCCAGGCGCCGGACCAGACCTCAGATGCACGATCGCGCCGCGGGGAATTGCGAGATTCTCAGGTGCGCGACCACATCTGGTTCGCGTTTCGCTCGCTCAGGAACGACGACGGCTGCGGCGCCCTCACTCCGCGCGGCTGAGCGCGGCAACGGGCAATTTGCCCGCACTGCCGGTACGCGGATCGTCCTTCCGGCTGAGCATTTGCTTCAGGTAGGCGACATTGGCGGCCGCCTCTTCGGGAGGAAGGTCGGCGCGGACGATTTGTTCGGCCTCGGCGAAGCGGCCCTGGAGGCCAATCACCAGCGCGAGATTTTGCCGCACCCGCGCATCGGCGCGCCCACCGGCATAGGCCTGACGCAGCACTTCTTCCGCCTTCGGCAGGTTTTTCGACAACATGTAGGACAGGCCGAGGTTCGAGAGCACCGTCGGTTCGTCGGGCACGATCTTCAGTGCGCTCGCGTAATAGCGCCGGGCGTCCTCGTGACGGCCGAGCTGATCGAGCGCAGTCCCTTGCACCGAGAGAATCCGCCAATCAGGATTTTCGGGTGAATGCGCACGGCTGAGGACGTCGAGGGCTTGCTGGAAGTTGCCGTTGTCGACCAGCGCGCGGCCGTAGGCGGCAAGCAGCGCCTTGTCGCCTGGGTTGGCAATGGTCGCCTGCTCGAGCATGGCGGCCGCCTGGCTGCGTTGCCCGGCGGCGCGCAGCGCCTGGCCATAGGCAAGGGCGGCTTCGGCGTTCTTGGGCTCGGCGCGGTAACGTTCGCCAGTGACTTCCACCGCGTGATGCGGATCCGAATCGGTGCTGGCCGTGGGCTTGGGTGATATTGATCCGGTGACGTCGGACATTGTCTGGCAGCCGCCAAGCCCGGCGGCGAAAATCGCCGTCACGGCCACGGATGCAAGAAGCCGGGCACGACTGGATCGCTGACGCATGGGGTACGTGACTCACGGGTGGGCGGCGGGACTCCCGCCGAATTGTCCCAGCAATAGTCTGTTAACCCTAATGCCGGGTTAACGCCGTCTGCTCGCCGGAATCCGGCCACCCTGTCATGTCCGAAAAATGACTCCACAGGCAAGCAAACGCCGGCCGGCCCGACCTCATTCAAGCCAGGGTCGACGCCGTGCCGTGGCTACTTTTCGTGCCTGCGCAAACCGGGGTGAAGCGGTTCTGCGCCTGTCTCGGCCAACAGGGTCTTCAGCATCATGTCCTTGCGCCGGCCTTCGGCGAAATAGTCGCCGCAAGTCTTGCGAAGGCTGCCGATGCGCGTGTTGTCGTGCTTCTTGTCGATGCGGCCAGTCGTGTCGCGATGCCGGCCGTCCAAACCGTTCCTGGCCATTTGAGACTCCCTGCTGATCTTGGCTTCCCGAGCCGTCATGGCCGCGCGGAAACGTGTCAATCGCGCGGCCATTCGCTCCAATATCGCCGATCTGAAGTCCCTGCACCGCGCGTCAAACTCTTCCCGGGACTTCAGATCGAAAAGCGATATTGGCACCATATTCTTGCCAGTGCCCATGGCTTTCCGAAGTTCGCGTCCAGGTCTTGCCGAGGCAGAAGCGCAAACTTCGGAAAGTGGGCACTGGTTTGGCATTATGCGCCATTGTAGAACTTGGGAGACTGGCGACGTTGACCACCGGGACAAGCATGCATTCGGCGTTCGAGACCGCAACGGCAAAGCCGGCCGTTCCCATCACCTTTGTGACCAAGGCGACGTGGGATGCGATCTCCGCCGGTCTTGACGAACCCGCGCGGCAATTCGCCCAAGCCTGCGGATTTGTGGCCAAGCCGGGAGCCTGGCTTGCCCTGCCCAACGCCGGCGGCGAGCTCGCGCAGGTGGTCTTTGGGCTCGACGACGAGACCGCCAAATTCCGCGACCCATTCAGGACCGGCCTATTGCCGGGCCTGCTGCCGCCCGGCGTCTATCGCTTCGCCAATGTCGCCGCCGAACAGGCCCATCTTGCGACGCTCGCCTTCGCGCTCGGCGGTTACCGTTTTGGCCGCTACCGAAAATCGGAAGCCCCCGAAGTCCGCCTGGTGCCGCCGGATGGAATCGATATCACTGATATCGCGCGGATGGCGGATGCCGCCGCGCTGGCCCGCGATCTGATCAATACGCCATCGAACGACATGGGACCCGAAGAACTTGCGCTGGCCGCAGAGCGGCTCGCACAGCGCTTCGATGCCAGATTCAATTGCGTGATCGGCGAGGATCTGACGCGCCAGAATTTTCCCCTGATCTACGCCGTCGGCATGGCATCGTCCCGTGCCCCGCGGCTGATCGATTTCAGCTGGGGCAACGGCGCGCATCCCAAGGTGACGCTTGTCGGCAAGGGCGTATGCTTTGACACCGGCGGGCTCGACCTGAAGCCTTCCGGCAGTATGCTGCTGATGAAGAAGGACATGGGCGGCGCGGCCAATGTGCTTGCCTTGGCGCAAATGGTGATGGATGCCGGCCTGAAGGTGCGATTACGCGTTTTGATCCCGGCGGTCGAGAATGCGGTCGCGGGCAATGCGTTCCGGCCGCTCGATATCTTTACGTCGCGCAAGGGCCTCACCGTGGAGATCGGCAACACCGACGCCGAGGGGCGGCTGGTGCTGGCCGACGCGCTGGCACTCGCCGATGAAGAAAAGCCGGATCTCCTGATCGATCTCGGCACGCTGACTGGCGCCGCGCGCGTGGCGCTGGGACCCGATCTGCCGCCGTTTTACACGGACGACGAAACGCTGGCCGCGGCGCTTTCAGCTTGCGCCAAACAGGAGAATGATCCTTTGTGGCGGCTGCCGTTGTGGCCGCCCTACGATAGCTGGCTCGACTCAAAAGTCGCCAACATCAATAACGCGCCGTCAGGCGGCTTTGCCGGCTCGATCACTTGCGCGCTGTTCCTTCAGCGCTTCGTCGAAGCAGCCAAAAGCTGGTTGCATGTCGACATCTTCGGATGGACACCAAGCGCCAAGCCGGCTCGCCCCGAGGGCGGCGAATGCCAGGCCGCGCGGGCCATCTATCGCCTGTTGAGCGACCGCTATGGACGCTGATCCACGCCTGACGCCCGCAAGAGGCGACCTCGCCGCGAAATATCTCGAAGGCAAGGTCAAGGCTGCGCGCTTTGTCACCGGCGAGGAGTTTGAAGTCATTGGCGCGCTGGCGCCGCTTCGTCGCGCGCCTTCCTCTGATGCAGAGCTGATGACCCAGGCGCTCAAGGGCGAGCGGGTCACGATCTATGACAGCAACGGCGAAGGCTGGGCCTGGGGCCAGCTCGTCGGCGACGGCTATGTTGGCTGGCTTCCAGATGGCGCGCTGAACAAGCCAGTTGCGCCGCCGACCCACAAGGTCACGGCGTTACGGACCTTCGCCCTTCCCGGCCCCTCGATCAAGCTGCCGCCGGTCGACACACTGGCCATGGGGTCCCTCCTCGCAGTCCAGCGCGAGGAAGATTGCTTCGCAGTGACCCGCGAGGGCTGGTATCTGCCCAGGCAACATCTCGGTTCGATCGATAGCCATACGGCGGATTTCGTCGCTGTCGCCGAGCAGTTCGTCGGCACGCCCTATCTGTGGGGCGGCAAGAGCAGCCTCGGCATCGATTGCTCCGGCCTGGTTCAGGTCTCGCTCATCGCCGCCGGCACCGGCTGCCCGCGTGACAGCGACATGCAGGAGGAGGGACTCGGCCGCGAGCTCACCTCGCAAGAGGCAAAAAAACTGATGCGCGGCGACCTGATCTTCTGGAAGGGGCATGTCGCGATCGCGCGCGACGCCGATACGATCGTCCATGCCAACGCGCACCACATGATGACCACCGTCGAGCGGACGCAGGACGCGATCGCTCGCATCAGGGCCACGGGGAGCGACGTCACCGCGATCAAGCGGTTGGATTAAACGCGCCGCTGCCGCGCCGTCCTGAAATATTCGACTATCAACCACACCATTTACGGAATGGTGTCGCGTGTTCATCTGCCCTATTGGAAGCGCTGATATCAGCGAGTCCATGATGCCTCACTTGACTTCCTTGCTCGGCTTTGCCCTCGTCTCCCTGAGCATCGTGCTGACGCCCGGACCCAACATGATCTATCTGATCTCCCGCTCGCTGACTCAGGGGCCTGCGGCCGGCATCGTGTCGCTTGGTGGGGTTGCGCTCGGATTTGTGTCTTACATGCTTTGCGCGGCCTTCGGGATCACCGCGCTGCTGTTCGCCGTTCCCTATGCCTACGACGCGCTTCGCCTGTCAGGTGCGGCGTATCTGTTGTGGCTCGCCTGGCAGGCGTTGAAGCCCGGCGGTCGTTCGCCGTTTCAGGTGAAGCCGCTGAAGGTCGATGGTCCGCGCAAACTGTTCGCGATGGGGCTCGTCACCAATCTGCTCAATCCAAAGATCGCGATGCTGTATCTGGCGCTGCTGCCGCAATTCATCGATCCCACGCAAGGCAACGTGCTGGTGCAGTCGGTGGTGCTGGGATCGATCCAGATCGTGATCAGCGTCAGCGTCAATGCCATGATTGCGCTCGCCGCGGGATCGATCTCGCGCTTCCTCGGCACGCGCCCGACCTGGCTGTTGGTGCAGCGCTGGCTGATGGGCACCGTGCTGGCGGGCCTTGCGGTGCGGATGGCGATGGAAACGCGACGGGCGTGACTTTCAGATCCCGAGTGCACTCTGGTAGGCGAAAAGCGCCGGCGCGCCGCCGGTGTGCAGGAAGATGACATCCTCGTCCTTGCGCCAACGCCCCTGACGAACCAGCGCGATCAAGCCTGCAAGGCCCTTGCCCGAATAGACCGGATCGAGTGGAAGACCCTCGAGCCGGCCCGCCAGGCGAATCGCTTCGATCGTCGCCTCGTGCGGGACCCCGTAGGAAGGTCCCGCGTGTCCGGCGATGACCTCTACCGTTGCCTCGTCGAACGCGGCCTCAAGCAAATCGGACGCTTCTCGCGCCAACCTCACGACGTCGGATCTCACTCTCGCCGGTTCGGCGTCGATATCTATCCCGACGATCCGCGTGTTTGGCATCGCCACGGCTGCACCGGCGACAAGGCCAGCCTGCGTGCCGGCGCTTCCAGTACAGTGCACGATTGCTGCGGGCGCAAAACCCGACCGGGCTGCCTGAAATTCGATTTCCGAAATCGTCGTGGCATAGGCAACTCCACCCAAAGCGTTCGAGACACCATAGGGCACAAAGTACGGCCTGCGACCCTTCGCTTCGAGATCCCCAACCAGCGTGCGGATCGCCGCATTGCGGTCACCCGTCCACGCCACGTCATGGAGATGTGCGCCAAACAGCCGGTTGAGAAACGCATTCCCGGATGTCTTGTATTCGGGGGTCGGCGGTTCGAGACGGCCGTGGTAGACCGCGAGATGGCATGCGAGTCCCAGCTTTGCAGCCGCCGCGGCAACCTGCCGCTGGCTGTTTGATTGCACGACACCTCCCGAGACGATGGTATCGGCGCCACTCGCAAGTGCGGCCTGCAAGACGTAGTCGAGCTTCCGCAGCTTGTTGCCGCCAAAACCGAGCCCCATGACATCCTCGCGCTTGACCCACAGCCGCGGTCCGTCGAGATGAGCCGTCAGCCGCTTCATCGGCTCGAGCGGGGTTGGCAGATCGGCCAAGCCGAGGCGAGGGAAGGCGGCGAGCCTGTTTGACAGTGGCTTGCGATTCATTTGCATCGTATTTCCGTCCAGGATTTCACATCCCGACAATTAGCCGGCGTCTCCTGCACAAGCGCGAAGCCGACGCACCTCTTCCGGGAACGGGGCAAGGACAAGGCAAACTAGTCCAGCTTGGCGTCGATGCCGCGCTTGACGGCGGGCCGCGCCATCAGCGCCTCGTACCAGCGCTTCACGCTGGGAAAATCCGAAAGCTCCACCTTGTGGCGCGGATGCCGCCACGCCCAACCCAGGATCGCGAAGTCTGCAACCGACAGCGCGCCGGCAACAAATTCATGATCGGCAAGGCGCCGATCCAGCACGCCATAAAGACGCCGCGTCTCGGTCATGTAGCGCTTCAGGCCATAGGCGCGGTCCTGCTCGTTCTCCAGCGCAATGAAGTGATGCACCTGGCCGGGCATCGGGCCAAAGCCGCCCATTTGCCACATCAGCCACTCATAGACCGGAATGCGCTCGACGAACGACGACGGCAAGAACTTGCCGGTCTTTTCGCCGAGATAAAGCAGGATCGCGCCGGATTCGAACAGGCTGACGCGTTTGCCGCCGGGTCCATCCGGATCGACGATGGCCGGGATTTTGTTATTCGGGCTGATCGCGAGGAACGAGGGCGCCATCTGCTCGCCCTTGGTGATGTTGACGGGAAAAACCTTGTAAGGCAGCCCCATTTCCTCGAGCGCAACGCTGATCTTGCGGCCGTTCGGCGTATTCCAGGTGTGCAGTTCGATGGTCATTGCGGGTCCTTGCGGCGTTGGCGCGAAAAGGCGTCTGTAGCATCACCCAATATGTCGGGGAAATGGCCACTTGCGCGGGGGTATGCCCTGTTGACGATGCAGGTTCCGCTCTGGAATTAGCGCCGGTCCGCGCATAAATTGCGCCACCCGATACGGAGATCATTGTTGTCCAAGTCCGCTTCCCGTGCCCGCCTCGTCGAGATCATTCGCAAGCGCTCCTTCGGACGCGGCCAAATCACGCTGGCCTCCGGGCGCAAGAGTGATTTCTACTTCAACCTCAAGCCGACGATGCTGGACCCGGAGGGCGCCGCACTGCTGGCGGAATTGACCTATGAGGCGCTGAAGGACGATGGCTTGGATTATATCGGGGGGCTGGAGATGGGGGCGGTCCCTCTGGCCGGCGCGGTGGCGCAGATCTCCTGGCTCAAGGGCCATCCGATCGCAGCTTTCTTCGTGCGCAAGAAACCGAAGGAACATGGCGCGCGGCTTGCGGTCGAAGGCCTTGCCAAGAATGAGACCCTGAAAGGCAAGCGCGTGGTGATCGTCGAGGACGTCACCACCACCGGGGATTCGGCGCTGAAGGCAGTCGAGGCCGTGCGCGACGCGGGCGGCGAAGTCGTTCTGGTGCTGACCATGGTGGACCGCCAGGAGGGCGCCGTGGAAAACTTTGCGCAGGCCGGCCTTCCCTTCCGCTGGCTGTTCCAGGCAAGCGAGTATCTGAAGGACTGAATCCTTCGAGGCCAAACGCAGCACTTTCTTTTGCCTCGCGGCAGCCCTGCTCAATAGCTCGTTTACCATCCCGCACTAATGTCGATCGCACCGGGCGGTGAGTTGCTCTGGCGTTAAGATTTGGTACGGGTGGAGTAAGCGTTGCGTATGGAGTTGGCCGATCATCGCTGGCGGCGCCGCAAGGTGTCCGTTGCCGCCGTTGTCCTTGCCGGCATCCTCGCAGTTGTGCCGCGCCAAGCGTCCGCCGAAGGTCTGTTCGACCAATTCTTCGGCGGCTTGCAGAAGCAGCACCAGGCGCCGCCTGCCCTGGCGAATTTCTTCGCCGATCCCTTCCAGCAGAACCAGCAGCCTGCGCCGCCGCCCCGGCCTGTCGCCGCAGGCGGAGGTCCCGCGTTTTGTGTGCGAAGCTGCGACGGCAAGTATTTTCCGCTGACGCGCGGCAACGCCTCACCGGTCCAGCTGTGCCAGGCCTTTTGTCCGGCAAGCCCGACCAAGGTCTTCTATGGCAGCAACATCGACGGCGCCACCAGTGTAACCGGCGAACGCTATGCCGACAGCGAAAACGCATTCGCCTATCGCAAGGCGCTGCGCGCCGACTGCACCTGCAATGGCCGCGATGCGGCCGGCCTTGCGCCGGTCGACCTGACGCTGGATGCATCACTGCGCGCCGGCGACGTGATCGCCACCACCGACGGGCTCGTCGCCTATTCCGGCATCAAGGTCGGCAACAACATCAGCCCGGAATTCATCCCGATCGCCTCCTATCCCGGCCTGACGGCAGAGGTCCGCGCCCGCCTTGGCGAGATGAAGGTGGCGCCGGTCGCGGCAGATGCACTTGGCAGCGAAGCGCCTACCAACGATGTGACCGCGTCGATCACGCCGGCGCCGAAATCCGCCTCGCGCGAGAAACGCGCCGCATCAAACTGACGGCTTGTAGAGCCGTCATTCCGGGGCGCTCACAGAGCGAACCCGGAATCTCGAGATTCCGGGTCTGGTGCTAACGCACCATCCCGAAATGACTGCATGAACGAAAACTCCGCTTCACCGCCCGACAATCACGCCAATCACATTCGGCGCGGCGCGGTATTTTTCCTCGATCTGTGCCCGCGCAGCGGCGCGGTTTTCCGGCGTGAGCAGGCCGCGCTTCTCGGCCAGGATCATCCAGCAATAGCCCCACCAGTCCGTCAGCATGCCGTCATCGTCAACGAGGTCGTAGCCTTGCTCGGCCGCGAAGATGCGCGCATGCGCCTCATCGAGCGAATCCAGGAAGACGTGGTCGTCGTCGGAGAACAGGTCGTCGCTGATGTCGTCGGCGGTGTAACCCCAGACCGAATGGCAGACGGCGTTGAATTCCCGGTCGATGGCGTCGTCATCGACGAGCTGACGGCGGGAGGTTTTATGCAGGCGCGACAGCGAACGGGCGAAGTCGGCGATGCGGGTCAGCGCGAATTGATCGAAGGCGATGGTGGACATGTAGTCCTCGGCAGCTCGATAGACCATAGATGTTGTGTCGGCGACGTCTCGAATCACTATGATATATCAAACACTTGCTAAAATGTTCTTAATTTGTTCCAGACCGCTGCCGTTGAGCCCATTCGTCTGGATACGGCTCCCGATCATGGGAAAATTCGGTCGTATACTCGCCCAAGTCATAATGCCGGTAGTAAATCGTCATCGCCTCAAAATGGCTTCCCGCCTCGAATAAGCGGACAAGGCAAGGCTCGCGGAATCCACCTCTCGCAGCGTCCGCATATAGGAGCTTACGGAAATCCTCGCCATCCGGTCCGGCCAGACACAGGCCCGGACCGTCAGCCGCTTCCCAGATTTCGTGAACGAGCTTTGACACATTGAAATTCCAAACAGGTTCCGCAACCGGCCCGGTCCTTGCATGAAAACTGTGCATGCCCAGCTACCGCGAAGCCACGGGTTTCGATCCATCTGAGGGGCGCGTATCATAATATCAGTCGCAGGATTCGCATTTTGGCAGAGCCTTCACATCCAGTGAATTCGCCGGCGCCGGGCCAGCCGATCGACGAGTTGGCGTTGTCGGAAATCAAGAGCGCCATCCTGGCCAAGCTCCGGCTTGCGATCGGCAAGGACGCCGGCATGGCCAGCAGGCACGACTGGTACAAGGCGGCGGCGCTGGCGCTGCGCGACCGTATCGTGCATCGCTGGCTCACGGCCGACAAGCAGAGCTACGACACCGGCCGCAAGCGCGTCTATTATCTCAGCCTCGAATTCTTGATCGGCCGTCTCTTCACCGACGCCTTGAACAACATGGGACTGCTGGCCCTGTTCGAGGCCGCGCTCGGCGATCTCGGCGTTGGGCTATCGGAATTGCGCAAATGCGAGCCGGATGCGGCACTCGGCAATGGCGGGCTCGGGCGGCTCGCGGCGTGCTTCATGGAAAGCATGGCGACACTCGGCATCCCCGCGATCGGCTACGGCATCCGCTACGATTTCGGCCTGTTCCGCCAGATCATCAACAACGGCTGGCAGCAGGAGTATCCTGACGAATGGCTGAGCTTCGGCAACCCCTGGGAATTCCAGCGCCCGGAAGTCGTCTATCACGTTCATTTCGGCGGCGGCGTCGAGCATGTCGACGCCAAGGGACGTGACCGCGCTGTCTGGCATCCGGCGGAAACCGTACAGGCGGTCGCCTACGACACGCCGATCGTCGGCTGGCGCGGCCAGAACGTCAATGCGCTTCGGCTGTGGTCGGCGCGTTCGCCCGACCCGCTGCGGCTCGACGTCTTCAACACCGGCGACTACATCGGCGCGGTCGCCGAGGAGGCGCGCGCCGAATCGATCTGCAAGTTTCTCTATCCGAACGACGAGAGCCCGGCAGGCCGCGAACTTCGCCTGCGCCAGGAATATTTCTTCGTCTCCGCCTCCTTGCAAGATCTCGTCAAGCGCCATCTTGAGGCCGATGGCCCCCTGCGCGGGCTGTCGCAGAAGGCCGCGGTGCAGCTCAACGACACCCATCCCAGTCTCGCCATCACCGAGCTGATGCGCATCCTGGTCGACCTCCATAATTTCCCGTGGGAATCTGCCTGGCAGATCACGGTCGCGACCTTCTCCTACACTAACCACACGCTGCTGCCGGAAGCGCTGGAGACATGGCCGGTCGAGCTGTTTCAACGGCTGTTGCCGCGGCATCTAGAAATCATCTATCGCATCAATGTCGGCCATCTTGCGCTGGCCGAAGAGCGCTGCCCTGGCGATATCGATTTCCGCGCCGCCGTGTCCCTGATCGACGAGAAGTCCGGACGACGCGTGCGGATGGGGCAACTGGCTTTCGTCGGATCGCATCGCATCAATGGCGTCTCGGCGATGCATTCGGACCTGATGAAGGAGACCGTGTTCCACGATCTCAATCACCTTTACCCCGGCCGCATCACCAACAAGACCAATGGCATCACATTCCGCCGCTGGCTGATGCTCGCCAATCCGAAGCTGACCGATCTTCTTCGTGAGACCTGCGGCGAGGCCGTGCTCGACGATCCCTCGCGGTTGCAACTGCTCGAGAAGAGCGCCGGCGATGCCGCATTTCAGGAGAAATTCCGCAACGTCAAGCATCACAACAAGGTCGCGCTGTCGCGCCTGATCGGCGAGAAGATCAATATCAAGGTCGACCCGGCCGCGTTGTTCGACGTCCAGATCAAGCGCATCCACGAATACAAACGGCAACTGCTCAATATCCTGGAAGCGATCGCGCACTATCACGCGATCAAGGACAACCCGCATGGCAACTGGGTGCCGCGCGTCAAGATCTTTGCCGGCAAGGCGGCGGCGAGCTATCGCTACGCCAAGCTGATCATCAAGCTGATCAACGACGTCGCCGAAGTCGTCAACAACGATCCCGTGATCGCCGGACGGCTAAAGGTCGCGTTCCTTCCCGACTACAATGTGAGTCTTGCGGAGGTGATCATTCCGGCCGCCGATCTCTCCGAACAGATTTCCACCGCCGGCATGGAAGCCTCCGGCACCGGCAACATGAAGCTTGCGCTCAACGGCGCGATCACCATCGGAACGCTCGACGGCGCCAATATCGAAATCCGCGACCATGTCGGCGCGGAGAACATCGCGATCTTCGGCATGGAAGCCGGCGACGTGATGGTGCGGCGCAAGCAGGGATTGGACGCGACCGACGTGATCCGCGCTTCGCATGCGCTATCGCGCGCGATCAACGCGATCGGCAGCGGCGAATTCTCATCCGACGACACCAGCCGGTTCGAATCGATCGCGCACGCGCTGCGCCACCTCGACCACTACATGGTCAGTGCGGACTTCGACTCATACTACGCCGCGCAGCGCGGCATCGACGCCCGCTGGCAGGCGCAGGCGGCATGGACGCGGGCGTCCATTCTCAATGTGGCGCGAATGGCCTGGTTCTCATCCGACCGCACCATCGCCGAATATGCCGAGGATATCTGGGACGTTCCCGTGAACGGGCGCGGACAGTTCGAACGGCTTCGCGCCGAACGCTAGAGCGTTTTCGAGCGAAGTGGGTACCGGTTCGCGTGAAGAAAACGCGTCAAAACAAAAATTTAGAGCCCCGGTTTTGATTCAATCAAAACCGGATAGGCTCTAGTGTAGCTCCGTTTGATCCCGGCCGTTATTCCCTGACGATACCATCGCTCGCGGCTTCCAGCTTGAAAGCGGCCGCGAACAGGGCCCGGGTATAGTCGGTCTTCGGGTGCTTGAACAAATCAGTCGCCGGCCCCTCCTCCACGACCTTGCCGTTGCGCATCACGATCAAGTGGCTGGCGAGCGAAGCCACCACGCGCAGGTCGTGCGAGATGAACATGTAAGTCAAATCGCGCTTGCGCTGCAATTCGCGCAATAGATCGACCATCTGGGCCTGAAACAGCATATCGAGCGCACTGGTCGGCTCATCCAGCACGATGAAGCTGGGCTCCAGCACCACGGCGCGTGCGATCGAGATGCGCTGGCGCTGGCCGCCGGAGAACTCGTGCGGGTAACGGAAGCGCGTTGCCGGATCGAGACCGACATCGCGCAGCGCCTGGATCACCCGCGCTTCGCGCTCGGCTTCCGACAGCGACTTCTGGTGCACGGTCAGTCCTTCGGCCACGATATCACCGATCGACATTCGCGGGCTCAACGCGCCGAACGGATCCTGAAACACGATCTGCATGTCGCGCCTGAACGGCCGCATCTCCTTGAAGCGCAGGCCCTGGATCTTGTTGCCCAGAAAGACGATCGGGCCGTCGGATGAAATCAGCCGCAACAGCGCGAGCCCAAGCGTGGTCTTGCCGGAGCCGGACTCGCCGACGACACCGAGCGTCTCACCCTTGCGCACCGAGAGGCTCACGCCATCCACCGCCTTGATATGGCCGACTATCGAGCGCAACAGGCCGCGCTTGATCGGAAACCAGACCTTCAGATCGTCGGCGGACATCACGACCGGCGATTCAGGCCGCGGCGGTGCGGGATCGGGCCTGGGTTCGGCGGCAAGCAAGGCGCGGGTGTAGGGGTGCTTCGGCTGGTCAAAGACCTCCTCGACCGGTCCCTGCTCAACGATCTTGCCGCTGTTCATGACGCAGACCACGTCCGCAATGCGCCGCACGATGCCAAGATCGTGGGTGATGAACAACAGGCTCATGCCGAGCCGCTTGCGGATGTCGGCCAGTAGCGCCAGGATCTGCGCCTGCACCGTGACGTCGAGGGCTGTGGTCGGCTCATCGGCGATCAGGAGATCGGGTTCATTGGCGAGCGCCATCGCGATCATCACCCGCTGACGCTGTCCGCCGGACAGTTGATGCGGATAGCTCCCAAGCCGCGTTTCCGGATCGGGAATACCGACCTGCGTCAACAGCTCAATCGTCCGCTCTCGGACCATCCGGCCGCTGATATCGTTGTGGAGCCGCAAGTTCTCGCCAATCTGCGCCTCGATGGTATGCAGCGGATTGAGCGAGGTCATCGGTTCCTGAAAGATGATCGAGACGTCGTTGCCGCGAATGCTTCGCATATCGTGCTCCGGCAGCTTCAGGAGGTCGCGCCCGTTAAACAGGATGCTGCCGGAGGGATGCGATGCATTCGGATAGGGCAGAAGCTTCAGAACCGACAACGCACTGACGGATTTACCCGAGCCGGACTCGCCGACCAGCGCCACGCACTGACCGCGGCGAATTGAAAAGGAGATGCGATCAACCGCAATCGACTGCCCCTCTTGATGGCGAAACGCCACCGAGAGTTCGCGAACATCGAGCAAGGGCTGATTGATGGCGTCCATGGGCTCTCTCACCTGAACGTCTTGCGCGGATCGAAAGCGTCGCGCACCGCCTCGCCGATGAAGATCAGAAGCGACAGCATGATTGCGACGGCAAAGAACCCGGTGAAGCCGAGCCACGGCGCCTGGATGTTGGCCTTGCCCTGCGACAGCAATTCGCCGAGCGAAGGTGACCCCGGCGGCAGACCAAATCCGAGAAAGTCGAGTGCGGTCAGTGTCATCACCGATGAGGAGACGATGAACGGCAGGAAGGTCATCGTCGCTACCATGGCGTTTGGCAGCAGATGGCGGAACATGATCACGGCGTTGGAAACGCCGAGCGCGCGCGCCGCCTGGATGTATTCGAAATTGCGGCCGCGCAGGAATTCCGCGCGGACCAGCCCCACCAGCGACACCCAGGAGAACAGCGACAAGATGCCGAGCAAGACAAAGAAGCCCGGCGGCAGCACCGCCGATATGATCAGGAGCACATAAAGCTCGGGAATCGAATTCCAGATTTCGATGAAGCGCTGGAAGGAAAGGTCGACCCAGCCGCCGAAGTAACCCTGCACGCCGCCCGCGGCGACGCCGATGATCGAGGAAACAATAGTCAGGCCGAGGCCGAACAGGACGGAGATACGAAAGCCGTAGATCAGGCGCGCGACCACGTCGCGCCCCTGGTCATCGGTTCCAAGCCAGTTGTATTCCAGATCGCGGCAACTCTTGAGGCCCTTCTTTTCCACCACGTCCTTGCACTGCGCCTCCGTCAGCATCCAGGTCGGGGGCGATGGCGCTGGCGTTGGCAGATCGCGGTTGAGCGTATCGTAGGAATAGCGGATCGGCGGCCAGACGATCGTTCCGCCCTTGTCGGCAATCAGCTTCCGCAGATATGGATCGCGATAATCCGCCGCGGTCTCGAAATCGCCACCGAAGGCCGTCTCCGGATAGGTAACGAAAGCCGGCCAATAAAGATGGCCTTCATACTTGATCAGCAACGGCCGGTCGTTGGCGATGAGCTCGGCGAACAAGGAGATCAGGAACAGAAACATGAAGATCCAGAACGACCAGAATCCGCGTCTGTTCGATTTGAAATTCTGCCAGCGCCGACGATTGAGCGACAATGGCCGCGCCTCATGCGCCCCCGCCGGCACGGCCTCCCCGAGCGGAGCTGGCGTTTTTGTTTCGGGCGGCGGCGCAGTGATTGTCATCACACCTCCCGCGCCTCGAAATCGATCCGCGGATCGACCCACATATAGGTGAGGTCGCTGATCAGGTTCACCACCAGGCCGACCAGCGAGAAGATGTAGAGCGTTCCGAATACCACGGGATAATCGCGGTTCAGCACGCTCTCGAACGACAGCAGGCCAAGCCCGTCGAGCGAGAAGATGGTCTCGATCAGGAGCGAACTCGAGAAGAAGGCGTGAATGAACGCTCCCGGAAAGCCCGCGATCACGATCAGCATCGCATTGCGGAAGATATGGCCATAAAGAACCTGGTTCTCGCTGCAGCCCTTGGCGCGCGCGGTCATGACGTACTGCTTGCGAATTTCGTCAAGAAACGAATTCTTGGTCAAAAGCGTCATGGTCGCAAACGCGCTGAGCGACATCGAAATCAGCGGCAGCGTGAGGTGCCAGAAATAATCGATGATCTTCCAGTACCAGGGAAACTGCGACCAGCCGTCCGACGTCAGGCCGCGCAGCGGGAACAGATTGAAGAACGATCCTCCGGCGAACAGGATGATCAGAAGAATCGCGAACAGGAAGCCGGGAATCGCAAAGCCGATGATGATCACCGCCGACGTCCAGGTGTCGAATGGCGAGCCATCCCTGATCGCCTTGCGGATGCCCAGCGGAATCGAGATCAGGTAGGTGATCAGCGTCATCCAGATGCCGAGCGAAATCGAAACCGGAAGTTTCTCCTTGATCAGCTGAATCACGCTGATGTCGCGGAAGTAGCTCTTGCCGAAATCGAAGCGGGCATAATTCCAGACCATCAGCGCAAAGCGTTCCGGCGCCGGCTTGTCGAAGCCGAACTGTCTTTCCAGGCTCTTGATGAAATCAGGATCAAGCCCCTGCGCGCCCCGGTATTTCGAATTGACGGCCTCAGCCGCGGCGCCTCCCGGGCCGACAGGCTTGAAATCGCCACCGCCGCCTGAGATGCGCGAGGTGGCGCCGGTGTCGGAGCCCGAGAGTTGCGCAATCACCCGCTCCACCGGCCCGCCTGGCGCGAACTGCACCACCACGAAGGCGACGAACAGGATTCCGAGGAGCGTCGGAAGCATCAGCAAAATGCGGCGGGCGATATAGGCGCTCATGAATTATTTCGCCTGATCAAGCTTGGCGGACTTGGCAGCATCGTACCACCAGATATCCGGAACACCGGCACGCGAGGCATAACGCGGTAATTTCTGCGGGTGATCGAACACATCCCAGTAGGCCAGCTTGTGCGCGTTGGTATACCATTGCGGAATCCAATAGCGTCCAGCGCGGAACAGGCGATCGATAGCCCGGCACGCATAGGTCAGGTCCGCCCGGGATTCGGCCGCAATGGCTTTCGCAACCATCGCGTCAATCGCGGGGCTCGCGACACCCGCAAAGTTGTAAGAACCCTTGGTCGCAGCCGCCTGCGAGGAGAAATACGGTCGCAGGCTGTCGCCGGGCGTCGCCGACATGCTGAGGCGCTCCACGGTAATATCGAAATCGAAATCTTCGACCCGGGCGCGGAATTGAACGGCGTCGATCAGGCGGATGTTGGCGTCAATGCCGAGCACGCCGAGATTCTTGATGAAAGTTGCGTGGTGCGGCTGGAACGACGGCTCGTCGAGCAGAAATTCGACCGTGAAGGGCTCGCCACCCGGCAGCAGCCGCTTGCCATCCTTGACCGGCAGGCCTGCTTCCTGAAGGAGTTGCTGGGCCTTGCGCAGCAACGCGCGGTCCTGCCCCGATCCGTCCGAGACCGGCGGCACGAAGGGTTCCTTGAATACTTCATCCGGCACCTGGCCGCGAAACGGCTCCAGCAGCTTCAATTCCTCCGGCGACGGCAATCCGCTCGCTACCATGTCGGAATTCTGGAATGGCGAGCTGGTGCGAGCATAGGCACCGTACATCACCGTCTTGTTGGTCCATTCGAAATCGAAGGCGTAGATCAGCGCTTCGCGAACACGAGGATCCTTGAATTTGTCGCGCCTGGTATTGATGAACCAGCCTTGTCCGCCAGATGGCGTTTCATCGGGCACCAGCTCGCGCTTGACGCGGCCATCCTTGATGGCAGGAAAATCATAGCGCGTCGCCCATATCCGCGACGTGAACTCCTCGCGAAAGAGATAGTTCTTGCCGGTAAAACCTTCGAAGGCGACGTCGCGGTCACGATAGAATTCAAAGCGGATGACATCGAAGTTGTAGCTGCCGCGATTGACCGGCAGGTCCGCCGCCCACCAATCCTTCACGCGCTGGAATTCGATGAACCGGTTGACCTCGAACTTTCCGACCTTGTACGGCCCCGACCCCAGGGGCGTATCGAGCGTGGATTCCTCGAACGGACGCGTCGTGTAGTAAGCCTTGGAGAAAATCGGTAAACCCGCGGCGTATAGCGGCACATCGCGGGCGCGGTTGGGCGCGAAAGTAACGACGAGCGTTGCATCGTCGATCGCCTCTGCCTTCACCATGTCGCGCAACTGCACGACGATCAGGGGGTGGCCTTTCTCTTTCAGCACCGTCAGCGAGAACGCGGCGTCCTGGGCGGTCAGCTTTGAGCCGTCGTGAAAGCGCGCCTCCGGCCGCATGGTGAAGTGGTACGTGAGCCGGTCGGACGAAATCCGCACCGACTTCGCGGCAAGACCATACATCGCATCGGGCTCGTCGCCGGCGCGCGCCATCAACGAGGCAAACGTCGTATCCATGCCCTGCGCGCCCTCACCCTTGAGGACAAAGGCATTAAGCGAATTGAAGGTGAAGAAGGACTGATTGTAGGCCCGCGTCGGCGGGATCAGGGAAAAGAGGCCACCTTTTTGCGCATTGGGATTGACGTAGTCGAAATGCGCAAAATCGATCGGATATTTCAGGTCGCCGAACGCCGATATGCCATGAACGTCCTCGCCTGTGTCCGCCGCGCTTGCGGTTCGCAGCCACGGCGTGCTTGTGGCGCCGAAGCTCAGGCCCAGCACATGCCGGCGGGAGAAAAGCGCCATGCGCGACAAATTCCTCAAGATCTCTTAGCCGTCTTGGCGGCCTTGTCAGTGTCGAACCACCACAGGGCCGGAAAGCCTGAGAGCCCGTACTTTGGCAATTCGGCCGGCCGGCTAAAGCGATCCCAGCGCGCGGTCCTTACTTTCGGGTAATTCCACTGAGGCACAACGTAGTGATTCCACAATAGCACCCGATCAAGCGCGTGCGTCGCGGCCACAAGCTCAGCTCGGTCTCTGGCGAAGATGACCCTGTCGATCAAAGCATCGACCGCGGGATTCTTGATGCCGATAGTATTTCTGGAGCCGGGCGCATCCGCAGCCTGCGATCCCCAATATTCCCGCTGCTCATTGCCGGGGGAGAGCGATTCGGGCCAGCTATCGATGATGATGTCGTAATCGAAGTTGCGCCTCCGGTTCTCATACTGCGCATCGTCCACGATGCGGATGGATGTTGCGACGCCAATACGCTCCAGCGAGGGCTTATAGAACAGCGCGATTCGTTCGTACGCCGGATCCTGAACCAGAATTTCGACGGTAACCGGTTTTCCAGCAGTGTCGACCAGCTTGCGGTCCTTGATCTCGAAGCCGGCTTCCTTCAGCAGCCGCATGCTTTCCCGCAAATTGGCACGCACGGCTTCCGGATCGCCGCCGACCGGATTTTGATAAGGCTTGGTGAAGACCTCCGCCGGCACCTTGTCCCGCACCGTGTCGAGGATCGCGAGTTCTCGCCCCTCCGGCAGACCTGAGCTGGCGAGATCGGTTCCAGCGAAATAGCTATTGATGCGGCTGTATTGTCCGTAGAAAAGCTGTTTGTTCATTTCCTCGAAATCGAAGGCCCAGTTAAATGCATTCCGCACCCGGGCATCCTTGAACTGGTCTCGGCGAGTATTGAGCGCGAACGCCTGCATATTGCCCGAACTGCGATTTGGAAATTCCTCCAGCACCACACGTTTTTCCGCGACAGCCGGAAAGTCGTACGCTGTGGCCCAGTTTTTTGCGCTGTTCTCGATACGCCAGTCGACTTGATCACCCTTGAATCCTTCAAGCGCGACGGTCGAGTCGCGAAAGAATTCGTAACGCAATTCGTCGAAATTATTCTGGCCGGTCTGCACCGGAAGGTTCGCGCCCCAATAATCCTTCACCCGCTCCAAAGCTAAGGAGCGGCCAGCGACGAATTCCTTGATGCGGTAGGGACCGGAACCCAATGGCGGCTCCAGCGTGGTCTGTGAAATATCGCGCTTGCGGCCCTGACTGTCGGTGCCTTCCCAATAATGCCTGGGCAGCACCATCAGCTCGCCTACGATTTGCGGCAGTTCGCGATTGCCGGAAGAGTCGAAAGTGAATTTGACCTCGCGATCGCCGGTCTTTTCAGCCTTTGCAACATGGCGATAATAGGCGGCATATTGCGGGCTGAATTTTTTCAGCACCTCAAGCGAATAGATGACGTCCTCCGGCGTCACCGGCTTGCCGTCGTGCCAGCGGGCTTCCTTGCGAAGACGGTAGACGACCCAGGAAAAATCATCCGGGTGCCGTGCGGCCTCCGCCAGCAGACCATACTCGGTCGCAACCTCGTCCAGAGCGGATTCCATCAGCCTTTCGTAGATCTGAAAGACAGCCGGCGCGAGCGAACCTTTCACACCCGATACCGCGACGTTGAAGTTGTCGAAAGTACCGACAGCAATCTGGCGCACCGACCCGCCTTTCGGGGCATCGGGATTGACATAGTCGAAGCGCTTGAAGTCGGCCGGATATTTGAGATCGCCAAAGAGCGACAAACCATGCCGCCAGGCGGGTTCATCTACGGAGGTCTCTGCTTGCGCAGCGTTAACGATGGGCAAGCCGGAGGTGGCGTGAAGGGCAGGCGCCATCGCAGCAATCGCGCCGCCCTGCAAAAGACGTCTTCGGTTAAGGGCCAAAGGTAATATCCTGTGTTGATCCGTGTTATCCGGATCGCAGTATAGGGCAAGGTATTGGCCGATTAAGTTGCTTTTTGCTCATGATGGCGCCCATCGTGAGGCGAAAGGACGCGGTAGCGAAGTGAAACCGGCGGCACGCTCGGATTCCAGGCCGAACGGGGAACCTGGGCGAAATGCGAAACGGCCGGGAAGCCCGGCCGTCCGAAACAGAGTGCCCCAAAAGCAGCAGCTATTTCGCCGCGGTCGGCAAAGCCTTCGGGTTGTCCGAAAGCGAATTCAGGTAGGCAATCACGTCGGCCCGTTCGCTGCCCTTCTGGATGCCGGCAAAGCCCATCGCGGTGCCGGGAACAAAGCCCTTCGGATTGTCGATGAACTTGTCGAGGTCGTCGATGGTCCAGGCGCCCCCCTTGGCCTTCATCGCCGCCGAGAAATTGAAGCCACGGCCTTCGCCTATCTTGTCGCCGATGATGCCATAGAGATTCGGCCCCACCTTGTTCGGCCCGCCCTTGGTGAAGTCGTGACAGGCGCCGCACTTCTTGGCGGCCTGCTCGCCCTTCTGGACGGAGGCCGTCTGCAGCAGCTTTTCGATCGGCTCCGCCGGTGCCGCAGCAGCGGCCTTTTCGCCCCCTGCGGCTTCTTCCTTCACGGCGATTTCGAAGCCGGGTTTTTCCGGCTTGTTGGGAGCGAAAATTGCGCCGGCGGTGAAGCTCGTCACCAGCAAAAGGATACAGGTGCCGAGGACGGCACCGAGAATTTTGTTGAGTTCGAAGGAGTCCATTTTCGATCAGGCTCCAGGCCGGAAATGTCGACTTTTGGCCGGAGAGAAACGGCCGCGATAAGCACGAGGAATCGGCCTTTCGCGCCGCACCCCCGAGCCCGCATCCAGATATCGATTTGCCCGTGCTCTGGCAACCCGTATAAACGCTTTGGCTTTTGACCCGTCCCCATCATTTCCGGCCGTTTGACCCAAGGGTACCTGACCGCATTCTGATGACCACCCCCCGTATTTTGGTCCTGATTCCTGCCCGCATGGCCGCCACGCGCCTGCCCGGCAAACCGCTCCTCGAGATCGCCGGCCTGCCGATGATCGTCCATGTGCTGCGCCGGGCCGAGGCTGCCGAAATCGGCCGGGTTGCGGTTGCAACCGACACAGCCGAGATTGCCTCCGCCGTGACCGCCCATGGCGGACAAGCGGTCATGACCCGCTCCGAACACCCTTCCGGCTCGGACCGGATTTTTGAAGCACTTGGCATCCTTGATCCCGACGGCGAAGCCGAGATCGTCGTCAACTTGCAGGGTGATTTCCCAACCATCACCCCCGACAATATCCGCGACGTGCTCGTTCCGCTGGTCGACCCGGCGGTCGATATCGCGACGCTGGCCGCAGAAATCCACACCGAGGAGGAGGCCACAGCCCCCAGTGTGGTGAAGGCGGTCGGCTCCATGATCGGCCCGCGACGGCTGCGCGCCCTCTATTTTACCCGCGCCACCGCACCCCATGGCGAGGGGCCGCGCTACCACCACATCGGTCTCTATGCCTATCGCCGCAAAGCCCTTGAGCGCTTTGTCAGCCTGCCCCCCTCGCCGCTGGAGCGGCAGGAGAAACTCGAACAGCTGCGGGCGCTGGAAGCCGGCATGCGGATCGACATCACCTTGGTGGACACCGTGCCGCGCGGCGTCGATACCCCTGCCGACCTCGAGACCACGCGGCGCATACTGGCGAAATCCTGACCGGCTGCTACAAGGCGCGTCATGACCAAGCCAACGAAGACCATGAAAATCGCATTCCAGGGCGAACCGGGCGCCAATTCCCATATCGCCATCACCGAAGCTTATCCGCACGCTGAGGCCCTGCCCTGCCCGACCTTCGAGGATGCGCTGGCCGCGATTTCCTCCGGGGAAGCCGATCTCGGCATGATCCCGATCGAAAATTCGGTCGCCGGCCGCGTCGCCGACATTCATCATCTCCTGCCGCAGTCGGGCCTCTTCATCGTCGGCGAGTGGTTCCTGCCGGTCCATCATCAGGTGATGGCGCCGCGCGGCGCGAAGATTGGCGACATCAAGACCGTGGAAAGCCACGTCCACGCGCTCGGCCAGTGCCGGCGCATCATCCGCAAGCTCGGCATCAGGCCGATCGTCGCGGGCGACACCGCCGGCAGCGCCCGCATGATCGCCGAGCGCGGCGACAAGAGCTGCGGCGCGATCGCCTCTAAACTCGCGGCTGAAATTTACGGCCTCGACATTCTGGCCGAGGACGTCGAGGACGAGGCGCACAACACCACTCGCTTCGTGGTGTTGGCCCGCGAAGCGAACTGGGCCAAACAAGGTTCGGGGGCGCTGGTGACCACTTTTGTTTTCCGTGTGCGCAACCTCCCTGCGGCGCTCTACAAGGCGCTCGGGGGCTTTGCCACCAACGGCGTCAACATGACCAAGCTGGAAAGCTACATGGTCGACGGCAATTTCTTCGCCACGCAATTCTACGCCGACGTCGACGGCCATCCCGACGACAAAGGTCTCGCCTTTGCGCTGGAAGAGCTGAAATTCTTTTCGCGTGAATTCCGCATTGTCGGCGTCTATCCGGCCCATCCCTTCCGCGCGACCTTCAGCGAAAAGCAGGAGTAAGCGGCAAGGCATCATCCCTGACCTAGCTGCCCAACCACCTCTCTCCACAGCGGCCAGATTTCGTTCGTTGGCTCGAGCGCCGTCTGCACCATAACGAGCTTTGAATGGGCGTCGACGCAGACGCGTTGTCCAAACGCACCGAACATCGCAAACTGGCGCTGCCCCCAAGGCAAAAGCCACAACAAGTAGCCATAACCGAACTCGCGATCGGCTTTTCCCGGCGCCAAATAGGCATCGGAGGCGCGCACGGTGGTCGCCTCCAGCATCCATTGCGCGGGGATGATCTGTTTTCCGTCCCACGCCCCGTCATGGGCAAGCAGCCGGCCGAGCCGCGCGTAATCGCGCAAGGTCGCATTGAAGCCGAAATGCGCGACCTCAAGCCCCTCGGCATCCAGCAGCCATCGGGCGTCGGCCTCGGCGCCAATTGGTTCCCAGATTTTATCCTGAAGATATTCGGACAGCGCTTTTCCCGTGACGTGATGGAGCAACACGCCGAGCACGTCGGGTTCGATGCTCGCATAGTGGAATCGCGTGCAGGGCGGCGCGACCCGGTGATTGAATTGAGCGATGCTGCCGATCGTGCCTTTCCCGGAAACCCCGGCGATCATATCGATCCATAGTCGATTGAGGTCGCGCCCATCCTCTTGCTCCTCGCCGAATTCGACGCCAGAAGACATGTGCAGCAGAGCGCGGATTGGCGTCGCACCATATTCGCTGCCCCTGAAGCCCGGAACGTAAGTCGCCACGGTGTCATCAACCGACTTGATTGCGCCCTCGGCGATGGCAACACCGACCAGCAAGCCGGCGATCGATTTGACCATGGATTGAGACACGAACCGGTCGCGGTCGGTACGGCCATATTGGTAGCTCTCGAACAGGATTTGATCGTCTCTCGCAATCAGGAGACCGGTCACGGGATTGCGTGAGAGATAGCCGGTCACACGCGTTCGCAACGACTCCGGCAATTCCGCCTCCCTTTTGAATATCCATGGCGTCGCGATGCCTTTGACCTGCCGCGTCGGATAGATTTCGTCGAGATGGGTAAAAGCGCCGACGCGGTCTTTCGGCTCCCAGGGATTGCCGCGGCGGCGCGCCCTTGAAGTTTCAGGAACAGGATATCCTGCCGCGGCGCCGTAGAAATCGGCCCGGGGGCCTGTATGCGAGAAGAGGGGACCAACTGCGTTCTCCGCGCGCGTGATGGCGAGCGGACCGGCAAAACCTGTCGCCGCCAGCCACGCCAGTGCCCTTCGACGTGATAGGATCGGACGCATGCGGAACCTTAAGCCGCTTCCTTCTTGCTCAGGCCGAACACCTCGGCCAGCAGGCTGTAGGATTTCTTGCGCGCCTCGTGATCGTAGATCGCGCTGACGACCATCAGCTCGTCCGCCCGGCTTGACGCAATCATCGGCTCGAGCTTTTGCATCACGGTTGCGGGGCTGCCGACAAACAAGCGCGAGCGGTTGCGCGCGATCGCCCCGCGATCAGCGTCCGTGTAGTCGTAGGCCTGAGCCTCCTCGGGACTTGGCAGCGGAATATATTGGCCGCGGTCGCGCAACAGCCGGTTGAGATCCATCGAGGTCGCGAGCCGTTCGGCCTCGGCATCGGTTTCGGCTGCGACCACCGCGACCGCCAGAATGGCATAAGGCGTCTCGCGCCAGCCGGTCTGCTTGAAATGCGCGCGATAGTTCGTCATCGCCGCTATTGCGTCGTAGGATGCAAAGTGATGCGCGAACGCATAGCCCATGCCGACCTGCGCCGCCAGTTCCGAAGAGTAATCGCTCGAGCCGAGCAGCCAGATCGGCGGCAGCGGCGTGTCGTCCGGCATCGCCACCACTTTATTGAAAGGATGATTGGGCGGAAAGTTGCGGGTCTCCCACAGCGTCAATTCATGCAACCGCTCCAGGAAATCATCGCCCTCGCGGCGATCGAACCGGCTGCGCAACGCGTAGGCCGTCGCGCCATCGGTGCCGGGCGCACGGCCAAGCCCGAGATCGATCCGCCCCGGAAACAGCGCCTCGAGCATCTTGAAGCGCTCCGCCACCACCAGGGGCGCATGGTTCGGCAACATCACGCCGCCGGAGCCGACGCGGATATTCTTCGTCACCGCCGCGATCTGACCGATCATCAGGTCGGGCGCGGGGCTCGCCACCGAAGCGAGATTGTGATGTTCGGCGAGCCAGTAGCGCGTGAAGCCGAGCGCATCGGCGTGGCGCGCGAGATCGATGCTGTTGCGAAGCGCCGCGGCGGGCCTCGTGCCCGACGTGACGACCGACAGGTCGAGGACGGAAAGCGGGATCATGGCCGTAAACCTAATGCCGTGGTCGAGGCGCACAATGGCCTGCCATGCAGACCAGATCTTTGGCGGCCCGCGCGATATTGGGTAGCGGCTTTGAATTGGGCCTCTAGTTCTACCTTCCTTAACAAACTCATTTTGCCCATCTCTCTTCCCAGCGACCTCATAATATTATATAGTTTTTTCAGATATTTAAGCGAAAGCTCAGCTTCCCACCAACATCAAAATAGCGATCCAAACCCCAACCAATCTACCTAATTGGGCAATTTCCCACCATTGGTGGGCTATTTGCGGGAAAGCTTTTCACCTATGTTGATCGGATAGCGCCAGCGCCTCGGCGGCTCCAGGTTTGTTGCGGAGATTACGAAAGTCATGAGCGAAACGACCCCGGCCACTTCAGCGGCATCCCGCGCACAGAGCCAGCCGGCGATCTCCTTCGAATTCTTCCCGCCGAAGACCGAGGAGATGGAAAAGAGCCTGTGGGAGACCATCAACCGCCTCGCGCCGCTCACCCCTAACTTCGTATCGGTGACCTATGGCGCCGGCGGCTCGACCCGCGAGCGCACCCACTCCACCATCGCCCGCATCCTCAGGGAGACCGACCTGTTGCCGGCCGCGCATCTGACCTGCGTCGGCGCCGCACGCGGCGAGATCGACGACATCGTCGCGCGTTACCATGACATCGGCGTCCGTCACATTGTGGCGTTGCGCGGCGATCCGCCCGGCGGCATCGGCACGCCCTTTTTCACCCATCCCGACGGCTATCGGACGTCGTCCGAACTCGTCGCCGGCATCAAGAAGCGCTTTCCCGATATCGAGGTCTCAGTCTCGGCCTATGCGGAAAAACACCCCGAGAGCCCGAGTTTCGATGCCGATATCGATGGCCTCAAGGCCAAGGTCGACGCCGGCGCCACGCGCGCGATCACGCAGGTATTCTTCGATAACGACCTCTACTTCCGGTACCTCGATCTCGTGCGCGCCCGCGGCATTGATATTCCGATCGTGCCCGGCATCATGCCGATGCACAATTTCAAGCTGGCGCGAAATTTTGTCACCCGCGCCGGCACCACGGTGCCGGATTGGCTGGCGGAAAAATTCGACGGCCTCGACGACGACGCCGAGACCCGCAAGCTGGTGGCCGCGACCGTCGTCGCCGGCCAGGTGCAGAAGCTCGCCAAGCACGGCGTCGACACCTTTCATTTCTATACCATGAACCGCGCCGACATCGTTTTCGCGATCTGCCATCTGCTCGGCATCCGCCCCGCCGGCGCACAGAAGGCGGCTTGAGCGATGGCCGCAGCTTCTCCCAAGCGAACCGCCTTCCTCGCGGCAGCCGCGAAGCGCATTCTCGTGCTCGACGGCGCCATGGGCACCATGATTTAGGCGCTGCAATTTGACGAAGCCGCCTTTCGCGGCGCGCGGTTTGCCGACTTTCATCGCGACGTCAGGGGTAACAACGACCTGTTGATCCTGACTCAGCCTGACGCGATCGAGGATATTCACGCTGCCTATTTGCGTGCCGGCGCCGACATCGTCGCCACCAACACTTTTTCCTCGACCGGAATTGCGCAGGCTGACTACGACATGTCGGAGTTCGCCTACGAACTCAACCTTGAGGGCGCGAAACTGGCGCGCGCGGCCGCTGAGCGCGTGAGCGCCGAAGATGGCAAGCCGCGCTTCGTCGCCGGCGCCATCGGCCCGACCAACCGCACCGCCTCGATCTCGCCTGACGTCTCGAACCCCGGCTACCGCGCCGTCACCTTCGACGATCTGCGTGCCGCCTATGGCCAGCAGATCAAGGGGCTGCTCGACGGCGGCGCCGATCTTTTGCTGCTCGAAACCATTTTCGACACGCTGAACGCCAAGGCCGCGCTCTACGCGATCGCTGAAATCACCGACGAGCGCGACATCGACGTGCCGGTGATGGTGTCCGGCACCATTACCGATAAATCCGGGCGGCTCTTGTCGGGCCAGTTGCCGGAAGCGTTCTGGAATTCGGTGCGTCACGCGAGGCCGATCACGATCGGCTTCAACTGCGCGCTCGGCGCCGAAGACCTGCGCGCGCATATCGCCGATATCGGCCGTGTCGCCGATGCGCTGGTCTGCGCTTATCCCAATGCCGGCCTTCCGAACGAGTTTGGCCAGTACGACGAGAGCCCCGAATATATGGCACGGCTGATCGGCGAGTTCGCCGCTAGCGGCCTCGTCAACGTCGTCGGCGGCTGCTGCGGCACCACGCCCGAACATATTTCGGCGATTGCGGCCGCGGTCGCCCCGCACAGGCCGCGCATTGTTCCCGAAATCGAACCGCGCTTGCGGCTGTCCGGTCTCGAGCCGTTCGCGCTCACCTCCGCGATTCCCTTCGTCAACGTCGGCGAGCGTACCAACGTCACGGGGTCGGCGCGATTCCGCAAGCTGATCACGGCCGGTGACTACACCGCCGCCTTGCAGGTGGCGCGCGACCAGGTCGAGAACGGCGCGCAGATCATCGACGTCAACATGGACGAGGGCCTGCTCGATTCCGAGGCGGCGATGGTGACCTTCCTCAACCTCGTCGCCGCCGAGCCTGATATCGCCCGCGTTCCCGTGATGATCGATTCCTCGAAATTTCATGTCATCGAGGCAGGCCTCAAGTGCGTGCAGGGTAAGCCGGTCGTCAACTCGATCTCGATGAAGGAGGGCGAGGACAAATTCATCGCCGAGGCACGCATCGCCAGGCGTCACGGCGCGGCCGTGGTGGTGATGGCCTTTGACGTGAAGGGACAGGCGGACACGTTCGCTCGCAAGACCGAAATCTGCGCCCGCGCTTACGATGTCCTCGTCAACTGCGTCGGCTTTCCGCCCGAAGACATCATCTTCGATCCCAACATCTTTGCGATCGCCACCGGCATCGAGGAACACAACAATTACGGCGTCGATTTCATCGAGGCTACACGCTGGATCCGGAAAAACCTGCCGCACGCCCATGTCTCCGGCGGCGTCTCCAATCTGTCGTTCTCGTTCCGCGGCAACGAGCCGGTGCGCGAAGCCATGCACTCGGTGTTCCTGTATCACGCGATTCATGCCGGCATGGACATGGGCATCGTCAATGCCGGGCAGATGATCGTCTATGACGACATCGATCCCGAGCTGCGCAGGACTTGCGAAGACGTGATCCTCAACCGCGACGCGGGCGCATCGGAGCGGCTGCTCGCGCTCGCCGAGAAATTCCGCGGCAAGGAAAAGAAGACCGAGGCGCAGGAGCTCGCGTGGCGCGAATGGCCGGTCGAAAAGCGGCTCTCCCACGCGCTGGTGCACGGCATCACCGAATATATCGAGGCCGACACCGAGGAAGCCCGAAAACTCGCCGCACGCCCCCTCGACGTCATCGAGGGGCCGCTGATGGCCGGCATGAACATCGTCGGCGACCTCTTCGGCGACGGCAAGATGTTCCTCCCGCAAGTGGTGAAGTCCGCCCGCGTGATGAAGCAGGCGGTCGCCTATCTGATGCCGTTCATGGAAGAAGAGAAGGCGAAGAGCCTCGCCAACGGCACGGCCGCCGACGACCGCCATGCGGCCGGCAAGATCGTGCTCGCCACGGTGAAGGGCGACGTCCACGACATCGGCAAGAACATCGTCGGCATCGTGCTGCAATGTAACAATTTCGAGGTGATCGACCTCGGCGTTATGGTGCCCGCCGCCAAGATCATCGAGACCGCCAAGCGCGAGAACGCCGACATCATCGGCCTCTCCGGCCTGATCACGCCCTCGCTCGACGAGATGAGTTTCCTGGCCTCCGAAATGCAGCGCGAAGGGCTCGACATCCCGCTTCTGATCGGAGGGGCGACCACGAGCCGCGTCCACACCGCCGTGAAGATCGACCCCAATTATCGAAGCGGACCGGTGGTGCACGTCAATGACGCCAGCCGCGCGGTCGGCGTCGCGTCCTCGCTGCTGTCGGCGCAGAAGCGCGAGGCCTATGCCGCCGAGATCCGCGCCGAATACGCAAAAATCTCCGCCGCCCACTTCCGCGCGCAAGCCGACAAGAAACGCCTGAAACTGGCCGACGCTCGCGCCAACGCCGTCCCTGTCGATTTTGCGAAGATACCACCGAAGAAGCCGACCTTCCTGGGCATCAAGACATTCAAGAACTACGACATTGCGGAGCTGGCCAAGTACATCGACTGGACGCCGTTCTTCCAGACCTGGGAATTGACCGGGCGCTTTCCGGCCATTCTCGACGATCCCAAGGCAGGCCAAGTAGCGCGCTCGCTCTATGACGATGCGCGCAAGATGCTCGATCGCATCATCGCCGAAAAATGGTTCACCGCGCAGGCCACGATCGGCTTCTGGCCGGCGAACACAGTCGGTGACGACATCCTTGTCTACGCCGATGAGACGCGGAAGACACCGATCGCAACCCTGCATACGCTGCGCCAGCAGCTCGAGAAGCGCGAGGGCCGTTACAACGCGGCCTTGTCCGATTTCATCGCGCCGGCCTCCTCTGATGTCGCCGACTACATCGGCGGCTTCGTCGTCACCGCCGGGATTGGCGAAGACGCGGTCGCCGACCGCTTCAAGAGGGCCAACGACGATTATTCCTCGATCCTGTGCAAGGCGCTGGCGGATCGTCTCGCCGAAGCCTTTGCCGAGCGCATGCATGCGCGCGTTCGCCGCGAATTCTGGGGCTATGCGCCGGATGAGGCTCTTTCGGCCGAAGATCTGATCCTCGAGAAATATGACGGCATCCGCCCCGCGCCCGGCTATCCCGCGCAGCCCGACCACACCGAGAAGGCGACGCTGTTCAAGCTGCTCGATGCCGAGACGACCTGCGGCGTGAAGCTTACCGAGAGCTTTGCGATGTGGCCGGGCTCGTCCGTATCCGGGCTTTATTTCAGTCATCCCGAGAGTTTCTATTTCGGCGTCGGCAAGATCGAGCGCGACCAGGTCGAAGACTACGCCGCGCGCAAACAGATGACGGTCGCGGAGACCGAGCGCTGGCTGGCGCCGATCCTGAACTACATTCCGGCACAGGACCAGTCGATTCAGGATCGAGCCGTGAAGGATGCGATGCCGACGCTGGCGCCTTCGTCCGCCGCGCCCGCCAACGACGCCGAAGCAAAAGAGTTGTCGTCGCATCCGCCCGGCTGCAACTGCGCGGTGCACCTCGCCTGGCGCAAGAAGAAGGTGGGCGCGGGGTAGTTTTCATCGGGCTTCTCCTCCGCTCGTCATTCCGGGGCGCACCGTTAGGTGCGAACCCGGAAACCATCCCTCCTCAAATTGCGGCACCATGGATTCTCAGGTACGCAATTGCGCACCATAGCTCGATGCTGGCGCACCGCCCCGGAATGACGAACGTGGTTGGGCGGCGCAAGCCGGCCACAACAACCGATCTGGTGTTCGATTCAAATTTCAAACAGCGCTCCGCGTCCCCGCAACAGCTTTCCGCCCGGGTTCTGCCAGATCATCGCTCCCTCGAAAGACCGAGGGCGCAGGGAATGCCGGGTGTTCAAGCGCACCCGCAAAGCTCGTGCGCAAAAGTAAAAAGCACACGAGTTAGTCACCACAGGTTCGCTAGAGCCAGTCCAGCATTCCCTGCGCGAATGGTTTTAACGGCTTCCTTCGTGATCTCCTCGGTGAACGGGCTTGATTGCCACCGTCATCCCTGAGAAGCGTCAGCTTCTTAAGAACTTGATGCCAGCGTCGCGGCATCGGGACCACACGACTTCGCCGTATGCGGCCGGCGTTTCGTCCGGCGCGGCATGAACCGCGCCTGACGCCATCCGCATCCATCGCATCCCGTGCCCAACGTTCGTGACGATCGCGAAGCGCCCCTCTTGGCGGGCTCGGGACGCGCGAAGAAGTGCCAGTGATTTGCCCGTCGTCACAAGCGATTTTTTCTGCGACAGATTGGCACCGCGGGCAAATCAGCTGTGCCGATGAAAATCGTGTCAAGTGCCATGCAGATGCTGGCCCCGTCATGCCGGGACGATGCGCCGGCATCGGGCTATGGTGCGCAATTGCGCACCTGAGAATCCACGGCGCCGCACGAATGTTCGAAGGAATAAATTCCGGGCTCGCACCTCACGGTGCGCCCCGGAATGACGAGCTACCCGCTCGGCGCGATCAGCGGCTGCACGATTTCCTGGAAGACCTGCATGGCCTCGCAGCGCGCGGCGTGATCGGCAAGCGCCGGATGACGCGCGGGATCGACAAGAGGCCGATGCGCTTCGCTCGTGAAACGCAGCACGCAGGCGACCGCGATATCGGCATGGCTGATTTTCACGCCGGACCAGAACGGCAAAGCGATCGCCGCACGCTCCTTCTCCAGCACATCCAGCACGCCGCCGATCTGGGCCTGGCAACGCTCGACCCATATCTTCGAGGACTGGTCCTTCCGCAACACGCGCTCGTAGAGCAGGCTGACCGCCTTGTCGGCAAGGCCGGTTGCGAACGCGCAAATCCTCAGAGCGTGGCGCCGATCCGGCCCGCTTGACGCGATCATCGCCCTGTCCGGACCGACGAGTTCGTCGAGATAGTCCAGAATGATCGTGCTCTCGATAAGCGCCTCACCATCCGAAAGCACCAGCGTCGGCACGCGCCGCAATGGATTGAACGGCGCAATCTTGTCGGCATCGCCGAACGTCGACCATGGCCGATGCTCGAAGGCAAGGCCGTAAAGCCGCATCGCGATCGCCACACGCCGGACGAACGGAGAGTCATATTGGCCGATGAGAATCATGGCGTGCCCTCAAACCTTGTCGCAAATGACGTGCTGATCACCTAACTTGTGTCAAGATTGGGTAAGATGACACTTTCTCAGGTCAGACATGACATCCATTACCCGTGAACGCATCGCCGCGACTGAGGCAGTCATCCGCCCCTATATCCGCCGCACGCCGCTTGTGCGACTGGACGCATCCGACTTCGGCCTCGGCTGCGCGCCGCTCACCTTCAAGCTCGAGTTCCTGCAGCACTCCGGCTCGTTCAAGGCGCGCGGCGCGTTCGCCAATCTGCTCTTGCGCAAACCGCCCGCGGCCGGCGTGGTGGCGGCCTCCGGCGGCAACCATGGCGTCGCGGTCGCCCATGCCGCGCATCGCCTCGGCGTGCCCGCCACGATCTTCGTGCCGGATGTTGCCTCACCCGCCAAGCAGGCGGCGATCCGCGGATATGGCGCAAAACTCGTCATCGCCGGATCGCTCTATGCGGATGCGCTCGCCGCGAGCGAGGCCCATATCGAACGCAGTGGTGCGATGCCGGTTCATGCCTACGACCAGGCTGAGACGCTGATGGGTCAGGGTTCGGTCGGAATGGAGCTGGAGCAGGATGCGCCCGAGATCGACACCTTCCTGGTCGCGGTCGGCGGCGGCGGATTGATCGGCGGCATCGCCGCGTGGTTCGAGGGGCGGGTGAAGATCGTTGCGGTCGAACCGGAGGCATCGCCGACTTTGCATGCCGCGTTGGCCGCCAGCGAGGTGGTCGACGCGCCGGCGGGCGGGGTTGCCGCCGACTCGCTCGCGCCCCGCCGCGTTGGGCAACTGATGTTTCCGATCGCGCGCACTCACGTCGATCGCGTAGTGCTGGTCACTGACGAGGCGATCGTTGAGGCACAGGAAGCGCTGTGGTCCACCTTGCGCGTGGTCACCGAGCCCGGCGGCGCCGCCGCCTTCGCCGCACTGCTCTCGGGACGCTACAAGCCGTCACCCGGAGAGCGCGTGGCCGTGCTGCTGTGTGGGGCGAACACGACGGCGGTGAAGTTTCGAGACTAACATATCTCTTCGCACGGGAAAGACGCCGCGGCCCCGGCCTTGAACCCCGGAGCCGCGCAACTGGCGAAGCGGAAAGCTTACATGAACCGGCTCGATGACGCGGACGATGCTCCGTTGGGATCGACGATGGTGTAGCCGGCGATCGACACTGCGTGCTCCCGCGTCACGTGGCCGCCCGAATTGCCGTCATGGACGGTCCAGACGTTACCCGAGACCTGGCTTTCGAGGATCATCACGTGGCCGGGCCGCACCGCCGCCATGCCGGGCGCAGGCGCGGCGCGCGGAAAGCGGCGCCAGTTGGACGCAAGGTTCAGTTCGGGAATGATGCGGCCAAACTTGTAGAGCGAGGCTTCGCATCCGCAAAAACGGTTAGGACATCCGTAGGGGCGGCTACCGACTATCCTCTGCTCGTCGCCCGGCGAGGCCATGGCCCAGGACTGCCGGAAGTTTCGCAAATCATACCCGCGCTGGGCGTAAGCGCGACGGACGTAGGCATGGCGGGAATACGGGCGATAGGCGTAGGTGTGATGGGAATAGACGTGATGGATGATGGTAGCGTGGTGATGGCGTGCTTCGGCCTGAGAGGGAAGGAACGATGGCGCGGCTGCGATACAAGCGACGACGACACAAACAACTCTATGCATTGCGGAGGACTCCATCAGTGGGAAATCCCCTGCCCAGGCGAGAGCAACCAGCAAACGTGTCGGTATGTTGGCTGAAATCTGGCAAGGCGACAGTGCCTGGCGCAGGGCCTCATTCGCCTGACGCGTATCGAAAGCAGCTTGGGCTATTGCCATCAGCGCAATGCTCGCCGCCTTGGCAGGCTGGCGACGCTACTGCGCGGCGCGACCCGCCTCGCAAACCAACCTCGCCGTGTGTTAGTCGTGGTCTGTCGTGACCGACGCCTGAGGATTAATGGAGCTTCGAGGAAACGAAATGACAGAGCCTGCAAATCTCGCCGAAAAGCTCGCGACGTTCAGCGACCGCTTTTCCCCGCGCACGGTTGCGACCTACAACAATAACGACATCATGGTGGCCAAGCTCGAAGGGCCGTTCCATTGGCATAAGCACGATGACACCGACGACTTTTTCCTTATGCTAAAGGGTACGCTCGATATCGAGTTGCGGGATCGCACGGTGACCCTCAACGCGGGCGAGGTTTTTGTCGTCCCCAGGGGCGTCGAGCACCGCCCCGTGGCGCGAGGAGAGGTCCACATCCTGCTGATCGAGCCAACGGGCACCCCGAACACGGGGGACAAGGCGACTGCGGCGCCCCGCATCATTGCGTAGCCTTGAGCGGCGCGGCGCGCCTCTTGCAGGTTCGGCGGGACGAGCTACCCTTCGTCGCTCGCGAGCACGCCTTTGACGGCGCGCTGCCACCCTTTCAGTTTCCGCTCGCGCGTGGCTGCGCTCATGTTCGGCTCGAAGCGGCGTTCGAGCCGCCAGTGATCGGCGAATTTTGCCGGTTCCGGAAAGACCCCGGTGGAAAGCCCGGCGAGGTAGGCCGCGCCAAGCGCCGTCGTCTCCTGAATCACGGGACGGTCGACCGGCGCATCGAGCAGATCGGCGAGCCGCTGCATGGTCCAGTCGGACGCCGTCATGCCGCCATCGACGCGTAACACGTTGGCCGCCTTGCCATCGGGCCAATCGGCGCGCATGGCCTCCCGCAAATCGAAGGTTTGATAGCACACGCTCTCAAGCGCGGCGTGCGCAAGTTCCGCAGGACCGGTGTTGCGCGTGAGCCCGAACAGCGCGCCGCGAACGCGCGGATTCCAGTAGGGCGCGCCCATGCCGACAAAGGCCGGCACCAGATAGACGCTTTGGGCGGAATCGGATCTTTCGGCGAGCGGGCCGGTCTCGGCGGCCTGCTTGATGATGCCTAGCCCGTCGCGCAACCATTGCACAGCGCTGCCTGCGACAAAGATCGAGCCTTCGAGCGCGTAGGTGCGCTTGCCCGCGAGCTGATAGGCGATGGTGGTGAGCAGCTTGTTCTTGGACGCCACCGGCGTCCTGCCGGTGTTGAGCAAGGCAAAACACCCGGTGCCGTAAGTGGACTTGATCATGCCCGGCGAGAAACAGGCTTGGCCAATGGTCGCGGCCTGCTGATCGCCGGCGATGCCGGCGACTGCAATGGCGCCGCCGAACAGGTCGGGCACGGTCTCGCCGAAACGAAAGGAGGAATCCTTCACCTCCGGCAGCATCGCGCACGGCACGCCGAGCAGTTTCAGGAGATCGTCATCCCACGCGCCGGTGTGAATGTTAAACAGCAGCGTGCGCGAGGCGTTGGTGGCGTCGGTGGCGTGAACCTTGCCACCGGTCAGGCGCCACAGCAGATAGCAATCGACCGTGCCGAACAGCAATTCGCCGCGCTCCGCACGCGCCCGCGCGCCGGGCACATTGTCGAGAATCCAGCCGACCTTGGTGCCGGAGAAATAGGGATCGATGATCAGGCCGGTCTTGGCCGTGATCGCGGTCTCGTGGCCTTCATCTTTCAGCCGCGCGCAGATGTCGGCGGTGCGGCGGTCCTGCCAGACGATGGCGCGGTGAACGGCCTTGCCCGTCGCGCGGTCCCACACCAGCGTGGTCTCGCGCTGGTTGGTGATGCCGATCGCGGCGATGTCCTTGTGCATGACGCCGGCATTCTTCAGCGCGTCGCGGCAGACGGCGACGGTCGAATTCCAGATGTCTTCCGGATCATGTTCGACCCAGCCCGAGGCCGGGAAATGCTGCGGAAATTCCTGTTGCGCTAACCCAGCGACCGTGAGGTCGGCGCGAAACACCATGGCGCGCGAGGACGTGGTGCCCTGGTCGATGGCGAGCACGAAGGACATTGGCGTTCCTCCCAACATTCATTCCGGTGTTGCGGCTTAGGCGCAAGGCAAGCGGATCGGAGGAGGAAGGTCAAGGCGACTCTCGTGTCCCGGACGCTGCGCAGCACGAAGTGATACGCCGCAGATCCGGGACACGAATTCCCTCTCCGCGAGGCGAGGGATGAAGAGTTACACCGCCGCTGTCGTCACGCCGCCGTCGACCACGATGGTCTGCCCGGTCATGAAGCTGGAAGCATCCGAGGCGAGATAGGCAACCGCGCCGGCGATCTCGTCGGGCTCGCCGATCCGCCGCAACGGCGTGGTGGCGCAGCGGCGCTTCAGCCGCTCCTCGTCTTCCCACAAAGCACGGGCAAAATCGGTCTTCACCAGCCCCGGCGCGACGCAATTGACGCGCACGCCCTTCGGCCCCCATTCGCCGGCGAGGCTGCGGCACAGTGCGAAATCGGCGGCTTTGGAAATGCCGTAGGCGCCGATCACAGTCGAGCCGCGAAGGCCTCCGATCGAGGAAATGATCACCACCGAGCCCTTAGCCCGCTCCGCCATCTGCGGGATCGCCAGCGCACAGAGCCAGAGATTGCTTTTGACATTGGAGGCCATGATCTTGTCGAAGGCATCGTCCTTGATTTCCAGCAACGGGCCGTAATAGGGATTGACCGCCGCGTTGCAGACGAGAATGTCAATCTTGCCGTAATGCCTGATAGCGCCTGATATCAGCCCCTCGACCTCTTCGCGGCGCGAGATGTTGCAGGCGATGACATGGGCGTCGCCGCCGGCCTTGCGGATGCCGCTTGCGACGTCCTCGCACGCGTCCGCCTTGCGCGAGGAGATCACGACCTTGGCGCCGAGTTTGGCGAGCAGTTCGGCCGACGAGCGGCCGATGCCGCGGCTGGAGCCTGTGACGACCGCAATCTGTCCGGTAAGATCGAAAGGGGTGGATTTCAAGGGAAGGATCCTTCGCATGTTATTTGATGCCTTCGGAGGCTCTCTCAGCATGTCATTCCGGGATGCGCCGTCGCGACAAAATAGCGAAGCTATTTTGCGCGGAAGGCGCAGGCCCGGAATCCATTCCTCCAAGCGTTCGCGGCGCCATGGATTCCGGGCTCGCCCTTCGGGCGCCCCGGAATGACGGGGGTGGTAACTGCTTATTACACCAGCCCGCCGCCGGCGGTGACGCGGCGCAGGTGATATTCGGTGTCGCCAAAGGTGTTCTCGATCATGGTCAGGCGCTTGAAGTAATGACCGATCGCAGCCTCCATGGTCATGCCGATGCCGCCGTGCAGCTGGATCGACTGCTGGCCGACGAATTTGCCGGACTTGCCGATCTGCACCTTGGCGGCGGCGACCGCGGTCGCTCGCTCCTTCGCGTCCCCGAAGTCGGTCGCCATGGTCGCAAACATCGACATCGAGCGCGCCTGCTCGACCGCAACGAACATGTCGGCGGCACGGTGCTGCAAGGTCTGGAAGGTGCCGATCGCGACGCCAAATTGCTTGCGCGTCTTCAGGTATTCGACAGTGGTTTTCAGCGATTCATCCATCAGCCCGACCGCCTCGGCGCAGAGCGCGGTGCGTGCTTCATCCACGACGCGCTCGATCAGCGGAAGCGCGTTTTCGGGATCGCCGATCGCGGCGTCGGCGCCAACCTCGACGCCGGTGAAGGTGACGTCGGCGGCGTGCAGGCCATCCTGGGTTGGATAGCCCTTCTTCGTGATGCCCTTGGCGCCCGCCGGCACGAGGAACACGCCGATGCCGCTGGCATCACGCTGGCCCCCCTTGGTGCGCGCGGTGACGACAAAGGTGTCGGCCGCCTCGCCATTGAGCACGACAAATTTTTCACCGTCGATCACGTAAGCCTCGCCCTTCTTCTTGGCGGAGGTCGCGACGTCCGACAGGTCGTAGCGCGAGTTCTTTTCGAGCTGGGCGAAAGCAAGCGTGCTGGAACCATCGATGATGGACGGAATATGCGCCGCCTTCTGCGCCGCTGAGCCGCCATGACGCAGCAAGCCGCCGCCGAGCACCACCGTCGCCAGATACGGCTCGACCACGAGCGCGCGGCCGAGCGCCTCCATCACGATCATGGTTTCGACCGCGCCGGCGCCGAAACCGCCATCCTCCTCGGCAAATGGCAGGCCAAGCAGGCCCTGCTCGGCGAAGCGGCTCCAGATCGCCTTGCTCCAGCCGCCGGGCTCCTTCATGTATTTCTTGCGCGAATCGAAATCATAGGCGTCGCCGAGCAGCCCTTCGACGCTCTCCTTGAGAAGCCGCTGCTCCTCGGACAAATCGAAATCCATTTTTTCTACTCTCTTCCGGCTATCCGTTCCCCTCATCATGCCCGCGCTTGTCGCGGGCATCCACGTCTTGCTTTCATGACGTCCAAGGCATGGATGGCCGGGTCAGGCCCGGCCATGACGACTGCGCGCCTGGCGACCACTACAACCCCAGCACCGCCTTGGTGATGATGTTGCGCTGGATCTCGTTCGATCCGCCATAAATCGAGACCTTGCGGTTGTTGAAATAGCTCGGCGCGATCTGCGCGGTCCACTCCATCGCCTCGTTCGAGCCATCGTCGGCATGCTCGTCGAAGGGCGCGGCGAACGGGCCGATCACTTCCATCAGAAGCTCGGTGGTCGCCTGCTGGATTTCCGAGCCCTTGATCTTGAGCACGGATGATGCCGGATTCGGCTTGCCCTTGCCGTGCTTGCCTTCGTCGGCGACGACGCGGAGCTGCGTCAGTTCCAGCGCCTTCAGCTCGATCTCGACGGCCGCGAGCTTTTCGCGGAAACCCTGGTCTTCCATCACGGGTTTGCCGCCGGACTCGACCTTGGAGGCAAGATCCTTGATGCGGCGGATGCGCTCCTTGGACACGCCGACCCGCGCAATTCCGGTACGCTCGTTGCCGAGCAGGAATTTGGCGTAGTCCCAGCCCTTGTTTTCCTCGCCGACCAGATTTTCGACCGGCACCTCGACGTCGTCGAAGAAGACCTCGTTGACCTCATGACCGCCATCGATGGTCTGGATCGGCCGCACCGTGATGCCCTTCGACTTCATGTCGACCAGGATGAAGGAAATGCCGCTCTGCTTCTTGGCCGAGGGATCGGTGCGGCAAAGGTTGAAGATCATGTCGGCGTGCTGGGCGAGCGTGGTCCAGGTCTTCTGGCCGTTGATGATCCACTTGTCGCCTTTGCGCTCGGCCTTGGTCTTCAGCGAGGCGAGGTCGGAGCCGGAGCCGGGTTCGGAAAAGCCCTGGCACCACCAGTCGTCGACATTGGCGATGCGCGGCAGGTACTGCTTCTTCTGCGCCTCGTTACCAAACGTGTAGATCACGGGCCCGACCATGCTGACGCCGAAGGCGAGCGGCGCCGGCGCCGGATGCGCCTGAAGCTCTTCGTTGAAGATGTAATGCTGCACCGAGGTCCAGCCGGTGCCGCCATATTCCTTCGGCCAGTGCGAGACGCCCCAGCCCTTCTTGTTCAGGATGCGCCACCAGGTCACCATCTCATCCTTGCTGAGATGACGGCCCTCGATCATCTTCTGCCGCGTTGCCGGCGGCACGTTGTCGCGGAAGAAGGCCCGCACCTCGTCGCGGAATGCCTGTTCTTCCTTGCTGAAAGCGAGATCCATCGGAGTCTCCTGTAAGCGAATAGGTCCTGTTCAACACTGCGGACGGTGATCTCCCTCCCCCGGCAAGGGGGAGGGTCGGGGTGGGGGGTCATGGTCGAAGTCAAGAGCGATCCCCTCCCGGTTTGCTCCGCAAACCGACCTCCCCTTTTCAAGGGGAGGTGTAAAGCCTTAGTGCACCACCTCGAACAAGCCGGCAGCGCCCATGCCGCCGCCCACGCACATCGTCACCACTACATATTTCGCCTTGCGGCGGCGGCCCTCGATCAGCGCGTGGCCGGTGAGACGCGCGCCCGACATGCCATAGGGATGGCCGACCGCGATCGCGCCGCCATTGACGTTGATCTTTTCGGGATCGATACCGAGCTTGTCGCGGCAGTAGATCACCTGCACCGCGAAGGCTTCGTTCAATTCCCAAAGATCGATGTCATCGACCTTCAGGCCATGCCGCTTCAACAGACGCGGCACGGCGAACACCGGCCCGATGCCCATTTCGTCCGGCTCGCAGCCGGCGGCGACAAAGCCGCGGAAGATGCCGAGCGGCTTGAGGCCGCGCTTTGCCGCTTCCTTGTCGCTCATGATGACGGAGGCGCTGGCGCCATCCGACAACTGGCTGGCATTGCCGGCGGTGATGCAAAAGCCCTCGCCGCGCACCGGCTTCAGCGACGCGAGACCTTCGGCCGTGGTGTCTGGACGCGGGCCTTCATCCTTCGACAACGTGACTTCCTTGAACGAGATTTCGCCGGTCGCCTTGTCGGCGACGCCCATCATGGTGGTGATCGGCGCAAGCTCATCGTTGAACTTGCCGCCCTGTTGCGCGGCCGCGACGCGGCGCTGGGACTCCAGCGAATATTCGTCCTGCCGCTCGCGCGAAATGCCGTAGCGCTTGGCGACGACCTCGGCGGTATCGATCATCGGCATGTAGACCTCGCCCTTGATCTTGAGCAGCGCCGGGTCCTGGGTGTGAAACTTGTTGGCGTGATCGTTCTGCACCAGGCTGATCAACTCGCCGCCACCGCCAACCGCAACCTCGACACCGTCGAAAATCACCGACCGCGCCGCAAGCGCAATCGCCTGCAAACCGGAGGCGCATTGCCGGTCGATCGTGGTGCCGCCGACAGTCACGGGGAGCCCTGCGCGCAGCAGCGCCTTGCGCGCGATGTTGCCGCCGGTCGAGCCCTGTTGCATGGCCGCGCCCATCACCACATCCTCGACCTCCATGGGATCGACCTTGGCGCGCGCGACCGCTTGTCCGATGGCGTGGCCGAGCAGCGTGGCGCCTTCGGTGGCGTTGAGCGCGCCGCGATAGGCCTTGCCGATCGGGGTGCGGGCGGTGGAAACGATGACGGCGTCGGTCATGGGCGACCTCCTGTTGCGAGTTGTTTGTGTTTTTCCGCGGCGGGCCGGCTTTTGGCTTGCTGACCGCGCAATTCATGGCGCGAAAGCTTGCCGACGGGCGTTCGCGGCAATTCATCGACGAATTCGAGCGCGGAAGGAATTTCATGCCGCCCGAGCTTGCCGGCGAGAAATGCCTTGAGATCATCCAGCGAGAAGGCGGCCGAGCCGGCGCGCAGCTTGACGAAGGCTTTTGCCGCCTCGCCGCGATATTCGTCCGCGATGCCGATCACGATCACTTCCTGCACGGCCGGATGCTCGTAGATCGCCTGCTCGATCATCTGCGGATAGACGTTGAAGCCGCCGGAGATGATCATGTCCTTCTTGCGGTCGACCAGGAAGAAATAGCCGTCCGCATCCATGTAACCGATGTCACCGGTCAGAAAGCGGTCGCCGACAAAAGCGCCCGCGGATCCCCCGGGGCTGTTCCAGTAACCCCTGGTGACATTGGGCCCCTTGATACGAATCTCGCCGACCTCGCCCGCCGCCAAAACCCTCCTCGGATCGTCTAGCGCGACGACGTCCATCTCGATGCCAGGCAGCATCAGCCCGATCGATCCGGGCTTGTCCGGCCCTTCCTGCGGATGGCCGGTGCCCGGCGAGCAGGTCTCGGTCATGCCCCAGCCGCTCTTCAGTTTCATGTTGGTCTTGCGTTCAAAGACCTTGGCGACCTCGACCGGCAGCGGCGCGCCGCCAGAGCCTGCCACAACCAGCGAGGAAAAATCGCGCTTGTCGAGATCGGGCAGGCTTGCGATCGCGATCCACATGGTGGGAACACCCGGAAACGCGGTGGCGCGCTTGGCCTCGATGTCGCGCATGACCGCTTCGACGTCGAAGCGCTGGTGCAGCGAGATCAGGTTGCCGAGACGAAGTGAGGACAACAGCACGACGGTCAGCGCATAGATGTGAAACAGCGGCAGCACACAGATGACGCGCTCGATCGCATTGCGCTCCAGCCGCGCCGGCCTGCCCCACACCTCATAGATCGATACCGCCGACGTCAGATTGCCGTGGCTCAGCATGGCGCCTTTCGGCAATCCCGTGGTCCCGCCGGTATATTGCAACAGCGCAACGTCGTCCGCCGCGACGGCAGGCCATTGCGCGGGCTTGGTTGCACCGGCAGTGAATTTCGCAAAGGTGACGATGGCGGGATTGTCCGGGATCGGCGCGTGCGGATTGCCGACCGCGCCCCAATGATCGTCCTCGCAGACGATCAGCCGGTCGACCAGGCCTTTCTCCAGAAATTTCAGCGCGGTCGGAAGCAGAGTCGCGAGATCGGACGTGACCAGAATGCGCGCGCCGCTGTCGCTGAGTTTATGGGAGAGCGCGCGCTCGCCGTCGAGCGGAGACAAATGGGCGATGCGGCTGCCTGCCTTGAGCGCGCCGAAGAAATTGATCGGATGGTCCGGCGAGTTGCCGAGAAACACCGCCACCGTCGTGCCCTTGCCAAAGCCGGCGCGAAGGAACGCGCTAGCTGCGACATCGGCGAGCGCTTCCAGCTCCGTGAAGCTGATGGCGCGGTCGCGGAATTCGATCGCCGGCCGCGCGCCGAATTGGCTGACCGCTTGCGACAGCAGATCAGGCAACGTGCCGCGCTCGATTGCGTCGTCCCAATGGACGCCCTTTGGATAGAACTGTTCGCCGGGGTGCATATTTCGCCTCACGGCTCGATGCGCCCCCTCTCCCGTGGGGAGAGGGCTCGGGTGAGGGGATAAGGTCTATCGATGGGCCGTAACCCCTCACCCGGATCGCAAGTGCGATCCGACCTCTCCCACTGGGAGAGGCGAGACCGCGCGCGGGGAAAAAACATCGTGCCCAAACTCATCACGCCGCCTTCGCTCCCTGCGCCCATTGCGCAAAGGTCTTGCCTTCGCCGGCGAGGCGCTTGAGCAAAGGCGCGGGCTCCAGCGACGGATCGTTGGTTTCCTTCGCGTAATAGGAGAGACGATCGGCGATGTGCTTCAGGCCAACCTGGTCGGCATAGAACATCGGGCCGCCGCGATAGACCGGCCAGCCGTAGCCGTAGAGCCAGATCACGTCGATGTCGCCGGGGCGCGCCGCGATCTTCTCTTCGAGAATGCGCGCGCCCTCATTGATCATCGGATACATCATGCGCTCGAGGATTTCCTCATCGCTCACCACGCGGCGCTTGCGCCCGAGCCGCTGCAAAGTCTCGTCGATCAGTTTTTCCACTTCGGGATCGGGCAGCGGCGCGCGGGAACCGGCTTCGTACTTGTAGTACCCCTTGCCGGTCTTCTGGCCGAAACGGCCGGCCTCGCACAGCGCATCCGCGATCTCCGACTTGATGCCGCGGTCCTTGCGCGAACGCCAGCCGATGTCGAGGCCGGCGAGGTCGCCCATCGCGAACGGGCCCATCGGCATGCCGAACTTGGTGACGACGGCATCGACCTGCTGCGGCAATGCGCCTTCGAACAACAGCTTTTCCGCCTGCTTGCCGCGCTGGGCAAGCATGCGGTTGCCGACAAAGCCGTCGCAAACGCCGACGACCGCCGGAACCTTGGCAATCTTGCGCGCCACGGCAACAGCGGTGGTGAGCGCATCAGGCGCAGTCTTCTCCGCGCGCACGATTTCGCAGAGCTTCATCACGTTGGCCGGCGAGAAGAAGTGCATGCCGAGCACGTCCTGCGGACGCCTGGTTTCCTTGGCGATCTCGTTGATGTTGAGATAGGAGGTGTTGGAGGCGAGCACGGCGCCGGGTTTGGCATGTTTGTCGAGCGCGCCGAACACGTCCTTCTTGATGGCCATGGTCTCGAACACCGCCTCGATGACGAGGTCGGCATCCCTGACGTTTTCAAGTCCGACGACGCCGTTGATCAGCGCCATGCGCTTGGCCGGCGCATCGGCCGGGATGCCGCCGCGCGCGGCGGTCGCCTCGTAATTCTTCTGCATCACGCCCATGCCGCGCTTGAGCTGTTCTTCGCCGGTCTCGATCAGGGTCACGGGAATGCCGGCATTGGCGAAGGACATCGCAATACCGCCGCCCATGGTGCCGGCGCCGATGATCGCGACCCGCTCGACGTTGCGCGGCCTGGTTCCATCAGGCACGCCGGCAATCTTGGCGGCCTCGCGCTCGGCGAAGAAGGCATAACGCTGCGCCTTCGACTGATCACCCGACACCAGCTTGAGGAAGCCCTCGCGCTCCTTCTTCAGACCTTCATCGAAGGGCAGATCGATCGCGGCCCCGACCGCATCGGCCGCCGCAAACGGCGCCTCGAGCCCGCGGGACTTCTTGGTCATCGCCGCGACCGCATTGGTGAAGATCGAGCGGTCGGCCTTTGCCGCCGCAAGCTTGCTGTTGTCGTCGCGCAATTTCCGCAACGGCCGCTTTTCGGCGAGGATTTTTCGCGCAACGGCCTCGCCGCCCGCAGCCGGACCGTCGACGATTTCATCGATCAGCCCGTTCTTCAGCGCCTCGGACGCCGAGATCGGATCACCGCCGACGATCATTTTTACCGCCAGCTCCGGGCCGACCGCGCGCGGCAGGCGCTGCGTGCCGCCTGCGCCCGGGAGCAGCCCCAACTTCACCTCGGGCAGCCCGAGGCGGGCCTCCTTGACGGCGACGCGGTAGTGACAGGCGAGCGCAACCTCGAGCCCGCCGCCCAGCGCAGTGCCGTGAATGGCGGCGACCACCGGCTTCGGCGAATTTTCGATTTCGGCCAGCACCTCGTGAAGGCTCGGCGGCTGCGGCGGTTTGTTGAATTCGGTGATGTCGGCGCCGGCAATGAACGTGCGTCCGGCGCAGGTCAGAACGATCGCCTTGACTTCGGAATCGGCAATCGCCCGCTTGACGCAATCCATGATGCCGTCGCGCACGGCGACACTCAACGCATTGACCGGGGGACTGTTCACCGTGACGATGGCAACGATGTCGTGACGCTCAAGGCTGACCACTTCACTCACGGAAACTCTCCCTGGATATCCTGTTCTTGCGCAGCTTGTTTCGAGTAAACTGAATAATTCCGCATTGCGGAATTGAATTCCGCATCTTGACAGGGAGGGTTATTTTGAAGCACGTCCCTTGTCAACAAAGCCTCGTATCGAGCTTTGGATTTGATTTTCACTTGTTGGACTCGCGGGTACATCGGTAGCGCACATCAAATCTACTCCACCAGCGGGCGAGCGTCGGCGGCAGAACATGAAGCGTCAAGGCAAGAAGGTCGCGACTGATCGCAGTTTTGTCGTCGCACTTTCCCGCGGTCTCGATGTGCTGCGCGCTTTTCGGCCCAATGACGGCCTTCTCGGCAATCAGGAGATTGCGGCGCGGACCAATCTGCCCAAACCGACCGTCTCCCGGCTGACTTATACTCTCACCAAGCTCGGCTACCTTACGCCGGTTCCCCGCTTTGAGAAATACCAGCTTGCGCCAGCAGCCATGGCGCTTGGTTATGCCGCGCTCGCCAATCTCGGCGTCCGCCATCTGTCGGAACCCTACAGGGAAGAGTTGATGCGCGAGACCGGCGGTGCCGTCGCGGTCGGCGGCCGCGACCGTCTCAGCATGATCTATTTCGGCCAGAGCCGCGGCATGACCATCGGCGTTCAGCTTGACGTCGGCTCCCGCGTCCCGATCGCCACCACCGCCATGGGACGCGCCTATCTCTGGGCGCTATCCGAAGGAGAGCGAAGCGAGTTGCTCCAGGAGTTGAAGGAGCACTACGGCCCGCGCTGGGCCAAGATGCGCGACGGCATCGAGCGAGCCGGAGAGACCGTGGCCAGGCATGGCTTCGTGATCTCGGCTGGCGAGTGGCATGACGACATTGCAGCGGCTGGCGTAGCACTAAAGCTTAATGACGGAACCGGCCCTTATGCGTTTAACTGTGGCGCGCCGGCCTTCCGCTTCACCGAGGAACGGCTGCGCACCGACATTGGCCCGCGTCTGTTGACGATGGTCCGGAATATCGAAGCCGCACTCGGCGGAATGGCCCCGCTGGTCAAAAAACAAGAAGGCCGGAAACTGAAATCAGGAGGGAAAGTTGCGCGTATGGTTGAGGGGATCGGGTAGTCCGTGCCGTCCTGATTCAGCAAGGACGCCGGCTGATTGTGGCCCGACGGCATGGCTGTGCGGTGAGCGATGACCGCGACCTCGCCGCTGCTTGCAGTCTGCGACGTCAGTGTCGCGTTCGGCGGCATCGTTGCCTTGAACGGCGTGTCGTTCGAGATGCACCAGGGACAGATCCTCGGCCTGATCGGACCGAACGGCGCCGGTAAAACCACGCTTTTCAATTGCCTGAGCCGGCTCTATCAGCCGAGTTCGGGCGATATCCTGCTGGAAGGGGCGAGTATTCTGAAGCGCGCGCCGCACCGCATTGCCGAAATCGGCATCGGCCGCACCTTTCAGAACGTCGCGCTGTTTTCCAACCTGTCGGTGCTCGACAACGTCCGCATCGGCGCCCATGCCAAAACCACCAGCGACATCGTCAGCGATTGCTTGAGGCTTCCCGGGACCCGCCGGGCCGAGGCCGCGCTCAACGAGCGCGTCCACGAAATTCTCGTCTACCTCGATCTCGAGGACGTCGCTCACAGCACCGTTTCAGGCCTGCCGTTCGGCACGCAAAAGCGCGTGGAGCTGGCGCGCGCGCTCGCAGCCGAGCCCAAGATCCTGCTGCTCGACGAGCCGGCCGGCGGCCTCAATCACGAGGAGGTTCACGCGCTCGGCGACCTGATCCGCCGCATTCGCAGCGAGCGCAGGGTCACCGTATTGCTGGTCGAGCATCACATGGGGCTGGTGATGTCGATCGCCGATCACGTGGTGGCGCTGAACTTCGGCCGCAAGCTCGCGGAGGGCACGCCGGCGACCGTGCAATCCGATCCCGATGTGATCAAGGCCTATCTCGGGAGCAAGGACCAATGAGGCCGCTCCTCAGCATCAAGGCGCTGAATGCCTTTTACGGCCAGGTCCAGGCGCTGCACGGCCTCGAATTCTCCCTGAACGAAGGCAGCGTGACCACGCTGCTCGGAGCCAACGGCGCCGGCAAGACCACCGCGCTGCGGGCAATCTGCAACATGGTCCGGACATCAGGCGCGATCGAATTCGACGGCGCATCGCTGTCCAACCGTTCGACCGAAAATATCGTCCGTCTCGGCATCGCCCACGTGCCGCAGGGCCGGGGCACGTTCACCACCGTGACCGTGGAAGAAAATCTCCAGCTCGGGGCGATCACGCGAGGCAGGTCCGGCGTCGCCTCCGATATCGAACGCATGTACGCGTATTTTCCCGTTCTCAAGCAACGGCGGACCCAGCAAGCCGGCACGCTTTCGGGCGGCGAGCAGCAGATGCTGGCGGTGGCGCGCGCGCTGATGCTGCGGCCGCGCCTGATGCTGCTCGACGAGCCATCGTTCGGGCTTGCGCCGCTGATCGTGCGCGACCTCTTCAAGATTCTCGGCAAGATCAACCGGGAAGACAAGGTCACGATCCTGGTGGTCGAGCAGAACGCGCAGCTCGCGCTCGAAATTGCCGACCAGGCCTATGTGATCGAGACCGGCCGCATCGTCATGTCCGGCAAGGCCGGCGAGATCGCGGACAATGAGGACGTCCGCAGATCCTATCTGGGCTATTAGGGAACGCCGCCATGGAGCTTCTCACCAACCAGATCCTGGCCGGCATCGCCACCGGCGCGATCTATGCCTGCATGGCGCTTGCGGTGGTCATGATCTATCAGGCGATCGACCATCTCAATTTCGCGCAAGGCGAAATGGCGATGTTCTCGACCTTCATTTCCTGGCAGCTGATGCAATGGGGCCTGCCCTACTGGGGCGCCTTCCTGATCACGCTGATCCTCTCCTTTGCCGGCGGCGTCCTGATCGAGCGGCTCCTGTTCAAGCCCTTGGCGAATGCGCCGATCCTGACCAACGTCGCCGGTTTCATAGCGCTGTTTGCCATCATCAACAGCAGCGCGGGCCTGATCTGGGATTTCACCATCAAGGAATATCCGACGCCGTTCGGATCGGCGCCGTTCCTCGGCAGCCAGCTGATTTCAACCCACCAGGCCGGGATGATCGGCGTGACGATACTGCTCCTGATCGCGCTCTATGTCTTCTTCCGCTACACGCGGGTCGGCCTCGCCATGCGCGCGGCCGCCTCGGTGCCGGAATTGGCGCGGCTCGTCGGGATCAACACGTCCTGGATGATTGCGCTCGGCTGGGGCATGGCGGCGGCGATCGGCTCGATCGCCGGCATGCTGATCGCGCCGGTGGTGTTTCTCGAGCCCAACATGATGGGCGGCGTTCTGATCTATGGCTTTGCCGCCGCCGTGCTCGGCGGCCTGACCAGCCCGTTCGGCGCGGTCATTGGAGGCTTTCTGGTCGGCATCATCGAAAATCTCGCCGGCACGTACATTCCGGGCGTCGGCAATGAACTGAAGCTGCCGATCGCGCTGGCGCTGATCATTACTGTTCTGGTTATCAAGCCGGCCGGGCTGTTCGGCAGGCCGATCGTGAAGCGAGTTTGAACATGACCGTCGTGCAGGAAGTCGTCACCGGTGCGCCCGCGATCGAAGCCGTTCCGAAGCGGGCGATGACGTTAGGCGCCGGCACGTCGTTGATCGTGCTGGCGCTGCTGGTCCTCTTTCCGCTGTTCGTGAAGAACTTCATCATCTTCCAGATGACGATGCTCCTGGTCTACGGGCTTGCGGTTCTCGCGCTCAACATCCTGACCGGCGGCAGCGGGCAATTCTCGCTCGGACAGAGCGCCTTCTACGCGGTCGGCGCCTATACGTCGGCGATCCTTATGGAGCACGCCGGCATCAACTACGCGCTGACGCTGCCGGTCGCGGGCCTCGTCTGCTTCCTGTTCGGATTCCTGTTCGGCCTGCCGGCGCTGCGGCTATCCGGCATTTACCTCGCGCTCGCGACCTTCGCGCTCGCCACCGCGATGCCGCAGCTGCTCAAGCTCGGTTATTTCGAATACTGGACCGGCGGCGTACAGGGCCTGGTGGTGACCAAGCCGGATCCGCCCGACCTCGTGAGCAGCGTGCTCGGATGGTTCCACCTGAAAATGTCTCAGGACATGTGGCTCTATTACTTCACGCTCGTGATCACGATCGCGATCTACATTCTCTCGGTGAACCTGTTGCGGTCGCGGTCGGGTCGCGCCTTCATGGCGATCCGCGACAACGAGATCGCCGCCTCCGCCATGGGCGTCAATGTCGCGCTCTACAAGACGCTCGCCTTCGGCGTCTCGGCGGCCGTCACCGGCGTGGCCGGCGGGTTGGGGGCGATTGCCGTGCAGTTCGTCGCGCCCGACGGCTACACCATTACGTTCGCGATTTCCCTGTTTCTCGGCATGGTGGTCGGCGGCGTCGGCTGGCTGCCCGGCTCGATCGTCGGCTCCGCCTTCATCATCTTCGTGCCGAACATCGCCGAGGGCATTTCCAAAGGCCTTTCCGGCGCAGTGTTCGGCGTCATCCTGTTTCTCGTCATCTTCCTTGTGCCGCACGGCGCAAGGCAAGTCGCCATGGTCGCCCAGCATCTCGCTGGCCGCCTCAAGAAACGCTAAAAATCAGTCCAAGGAGAAAACAATGCTTTCAAAACGAAAACTGCTGATTGCCGCGATGGCTGGCGGCGCCGTCGCGTTCGTCTCGACCGGCAGCGCGCTGGCGCAAAAGAAATACGACGACGGCGCCTCGGACACCGAAATCAAGATCGGCAACATCATGCCCTATAGCGGTCCCGCATCCGCTTACGGCGTGATCGGCAAGACCGAGCAGGCCTATTTCAACAAGATCAACGCCGAGGGCGGCATCAACGGCCGCAAGATCACCTTCATCTCCTATGACGACGGCTATAGCCCGCCAAAGGCGGTCGAGCAGGCCCGCAAGCTCGTGGAAAGCGATGAGGTGCTGTTGATCTTCAACCCGCTCGGCACGCCGTCGAACACGGCGATCCAGAAATACATGAACGCCAAGAAAGTCCCGCAGCTCTTCGTCGCGACCGGCGCCACCAAGTGGGACGAGCCGAAGGAGTTTCCGTGGACCATGGGCTGGCAGCCGAGCTACCAGAGCGAGGCGCGGATCTACGCCAAATACCTGCTCAAGACCAAGCCCGACGCCAAGATCGCCGTGCTCTATCAGAACGATGATTTCGGCAAGGACTACCTGAAGGGTCTCAAGGACGGGCTCGGCGCCAAGACGTCGATGATCGTCGCGGAAGAAGGCTATGAAACCTCCGAACCCTCGATCGACAGCCACATCGTCAAGCTCAAGGCTTCCGGCGCCGACGTCTTCATCAGCATCACCACGCCGAAATTTGCCGCGCAGGCAATCAAGAAACTGGCGGAGATGAACTGGACACCGCTGCACATCGTCTCCAACGTCTCGAGCTCGGTTGGCGGCGTGATGAAGCCGGCGGGCTTCGAGAATTCGCAAGGCATCCTTTCGGCCAACTATGGCAAGGACGGCGCCGATCCGCAGTGGGACAACGATCCCGGCATGAAGAAATTCTTCGATTTCCTGGCGAAGTACTATCCCGAGGGCAACAAGCTCGACGGCTCGGTGGTGTACGGCTATGGCGTAGCGCAAACCATGGTGAAGGTGCTTCAGATGTGCGGAGACGATCTGACGCGCGCGAACGTCATGAAACAGGCGGCAAGCCTGAAGAACTTCGCGCCAGACACGATCTTGCCCGGCATTACCATCAACACCTCGCCAACCGATTTCGCTCCCATCAAGCGGCTTCAGATGGAGCGGTTCAAGGGCGAGAAGTGGGAGTTGTTCGGCGACATCATCTCGAGCGAGCTGAGCAACTGATATTTCGCTCTGTGGAATCAGAGCGCGGCGCAAACGTTACCAAAGCCTACTAAAGAAGCAGCCCTCCGTGCCTCCGCGGAGGGCTTTTTCGTGGGAGACATGATATGGTGCCCCCGCAAATGATGAAGAGCTTTCGATTAAGAAAGCCGCGTCCGACACAACTATCAGTGGACAAGAGGGAGAACGTCATGACTGTTTTCACAAACAGAATTGCGGTCACCGTTACCGCATTCGCGCTGCTTGCCGGATCGAGCAGCGGCGCGCTCGCGCAGAAGAAATACGACACCGGCGCGACCGACACCGAAATCAAGATCGGCAACATCATGCCCTATAGCGGACCGGCCTCCGCTTACGGCGTGATCGGCAAGACCGAAGCCGCCTACTTCAAGATGATCAACGACGCCGGCGGCATCAACGGTCGCAAGATCAACTTCATCAGCTATGACGACAGCTATAGCCCGCCGAAAACCGTCGAGCAGGCTCGCAAGCTCGTCGAGAGCGACGAAGTCCTGTTCATCTTCAATTCGCTCGGTACGCCGCCGAATTCGGCGATCCACAAATACATGAATGCCAAGAAAGTGCCGCAGCTCTTCGTTGCCACCGGCGCCACCAAGTGGAACGATCCGAAGGATTTCCCGTGGACCATGGGCTGGCAGCCGAGCTATCAGAGCGAGGCGCGCATCTACGCCAAATATATTCTGAGGGAGAAGCCCAACGCCAAGATCGCGGTGCTGTATCAGAACGACGATTACGGCAAGGACTACCTGAAGGGCCTGAAAGACGGTCTCGGCAGCAAGGCCGCGTCGATGATCATCGCCGAGGAAAGCTACGAGACCACGGAACCCACCGTCGACAACCATATCGTCAAGCTCAAGGCTTCCGGCGCGGACATCTTCGTTGACATCACAACGCCGAAATTCGCGGCGCAGGCGATCAAGAAAATCGCCGAGATCGACTGGAAACCGCTGCACTTCCTCAACAACGTTTCCGCCAACGTTGGCGCTGTCCTCAAGCCGGCCGGCTACGAGAACTCGCAGGGCATCATTTCGGCGGCCTACGTGAAAGACGTCACCGACCCGCAATGGGATAACGATCCCGGCATGAAGCAATTCCTGGCATTTCTCGCCAAGGATTTTCCCGAAGCCAACAAGCTCGACGGCTCGGTCATCGTCGGCTACGGCTTCGCACAAACCATGGTTCAGGTGCTCAAGCAGTGCGGCGACAATCTCACCCGCGAGAACGTCATGAAGCAGGCGGCGAACCTGAAGGACTTCCGTACTGAAGTTCTGCTGCCCGGCATCAAGATCAACACCTCGCCGACCAATTTCGCCCCGATCACCCAACTTCAGCTGGAAGTGTTCAAGGGCGAGCGCTGGGTTAGATTCGGCGATGTCATCAGCGGCGATGTCAACGGCTGACGCCACCATCTCGCACCAGCACCAAGCAAACCCCTGCCGAGATCATCGGCGGGGGTTTTCTTTTACCGCAAGGGGAGTGATAACCGCGTTCCGATCTCAAGTCCCCGATGAACGAAGCCGTGACGCCATGACCGACAGACGCTCTCTCCTGCGCACGATTTTCGATGCGGCGGTCGCCGCCGCGCATCCCGACGTCGTGCTGTCGGCGCACTTGCGGCCCGTTCCCGGCGGCAAGATCATTTGCCTCGCCGCCGGCAAGGGCGCGGCCGCGATGGCCGCCGCCGCAGAGCGGCATTATCTCGATCACCTCAGGCTCGATCCGGCGCGGCTGTCCGGCATTGCCACCACGCGGCACGGCCACGGCGTACCGACCCGGCGGATCAAAGTGATCGAGGCCGGCCACCCGGTGCCCGACGAGGCCGGGCTGAAGGCCGCCGACGCTACGCTCGCTCAGGCACAGACCGCGGGGCCTGACGACCTCCTGCTGGTGCTGTTGTCGGGCGGCGGCTCGGCCAACTGGATCGCGCCGGCCGATGGGGTCACTTTCGCGCAAAAGCAGCAGGTGAACCGCGCGCTGCTGCGCTCGGGCGCGCCGATCGGCGAAGTCAATACCGTGCGCAAGCATCTGTCGCGCATCAAGGGCGGCCGGCTGGCGCGCGCCGGACAGCGCGCCGAAATCGTCACGCTCGCGATTTCGGACGTGCCGCACGACGAGCCGTCAGCGATCGCATCGGGACCGACGGTACCGGACCCGACGACGCTTGCGGATGCGCGCGCCATCGTCGCCAAATACCGCCTGGAAATCGACGACGCCGTGCGCCGCGCGCTCGATGATCGCAGGAACGAAAGCTGCAAGCCGGGCGATCCCGCCTTTGCCCGCGCTCAGTTCGAATTGATCGCGCGGCCGAAAGCCTCGCTCGACGCCGCGGTCAAGGTCGCGACCGAGGCCGGCTATGCGACCATCGATCTCGGCGCCGATCTCGAAGGCGAGGCGCGCGAGGTCGCGGCCGACCATGCGCGGCTGGCGCTGAAGGCCCGCGCCGAGGGCAAGCATGTCGCAATCCTCTCGGGCGGCGAACTCACTGTCACCGTGCGCGGCAACGGCCGTGGCGGCCCCAACCAGGAATATGCGCTGGCGCTCGCAGCGTTACTCAGGGACTCGCCGGATATTTCCGCGCTCGCCGCCGACACCGACGGCGCTGACGGCGGAGCCGGCTCGGCCTCCGATCCCGCCGGGGCCATCATTGATCATGTCACTTTTGCAAAGATGAAATCGCTCGGGCTCGATCCCTTAGGCTATCTCGCCAACAACGACGCGACCGCGTTCTTTGCCTTGACCGGCGATCTGCTGTTGACCGGTCCCACGCTGACCAATGTCAACGACGTCAGGGTGATCTTGGTGGATTAGTTTCCGTCATTCCGGGGCGAGGCGAAGCCTCGAGCCCGGAATTTATTACGCCATAATAATGCTCATAGAAATGGATTCCGGGTTCGCTCGCAAAAAAAGCTCGCGCCCCCGAATGACGAGCTGAGTAGCTCTCAAAACTCGTCTGCGATCCTACCCAGCATCGCAACCAGCGCGGCGCGGTTGTCGGCGCCCAGCAGTTCATTGAGACGCGCCTCGTGCTTGGCGGCAACGAGTTTCTTTGCCCGCGTCAGCACCGCCTTGCCCTTGTCGGTGAGCACAAGTTGGTGCGAGCGGCGGTCGTTGACGGAGCGGATCCGCGCGCACAGATCGCGGCTTTCGAGGCCGTCGAGCATCGCCACGAAATTCGGTCGGAGAATTCCAAGCGTATTGGCGATCTCAGTCTGGTTGCGGCCGGGATTGCGGTCGAGCAGCAGCAGCACGGAAAATTGCGCGGGCGTCAGTTGCAGCGGCGCCATGCAGCGCAGAAAATCCTCGAAAATCTTCAGCTGCGCGCGCTTGAGCGTATAACCGAGCAGGTCCGACAACTCGCCGAGTTCGATCGGGGTATCCTCGGCCTCCTTGCGGACGGGACGCTGCATCTTGCCGGCTTCGGGTGCAGTTCTGGAAACGGTCATCGCTATCGCGCTATGCTCGAAAAAATCGGACCAGGCCGGTTAGGCCTTGAGGTTATAATTCATAATTGTTATCCATCATATCAAAACAGCGATGCGGATTTCAACCGCCGTGACGTGAGGGATTCGAGGGGAGCGCCTGCTTGAACACAACCATCGTGCTGTTTCTGCTCCAGGACGGCATTACCAATGGCGCGATCTATGCCCTGCTCGGCCTGGCGCTGGTCCTGGTCTTCGCGGTGACACGCGTCATCCTGATTCCACAAGGGGAATTCGTCACCTATGGCGCGCTGACCTATGCCACTCTGGCCTCCGGCCAGGTGCCCGGCACCGCGCGGCTGGTGGTGGCGATGGGTGTCGTGGCGTTCGGCCTCGCCCTCTTCATGAACAGGCGAAGCCTGCGGCTGGCTGCGGTCGGAAAGAGCTTGGCGACCAACATCGTTTGGCCCGTGGCGATCCTGGCCCTGACCCTGAGGCTGGCCGGCAAGGACACTCCCGTCGCCGTCGACGTTGCGCTCTCGCTTCTGATCGTGGCCACGATCGGGTTTTTTCTTTATCGCATCGCCTTTGAGCCGATCGCGCACACATCCGTGCTGGTGCTGTTGATTGCCGCGGTCGGATGTCATCTGGCGCTGCAAGGCATCGGCCTTGTCTTCTTCGGCGCCGAAGGCCAGCGCGGCCCGCCTCTGTCGAACGCCGCCTTCACCATCGATCCCTTGCACTTCTCCGGCCAAAGCATCGCCGTCTACGCGGTGACATCAGCGCTGATCGCCGCTTTGTGGCTGCTGTTCAGCCTCACGCTGTACGGCAAGGCGTTGCGGGCCACGGCCGTCAACCGGCTGGGCGCGCGGCTGGTCGGCATCCGGACCACGCTGTCTGGACAAATCGCGTTCCTGCTTGCGGCTGCCATCGGCGCCATTTCCGGCATTCTCATCGTGCCGATCACGACGCTCTATTATGACACCGGCTTTCTGATCGGCCTGAAAGGCTTCGTCGCCGCGATCATCGGCGGCCTCGTGAGCTATCCCTTGACGGCGATCGCCGCCCTTTTGGTCGGTGGCGTCGAGGCCTTCTCCTCGTTCTACGCCAGCAACTTCAAGGAAGTGATCGTGTTCGCACTGATCATCCCGGTGTTGCTGTTGCGCTCACTGACGGCACCGGCGGTCGATGAGGACAAGGACTGATGGGCAACCGGTGGCCTGTGATCCTGTTCGCGATTGCGATGGCGGTCATTCCGTTCGCACCCGGCATGCCGCCGTTCTGGATCGTGCTACTCGACAATATCGGATTATCGGCGCTGGTCGCCATGGGGCTCGTGCTGCTCACCGGCGTCGGCGGCCTGACGTCATTCGGCCAGGCGGCGTTTTGCGGCTTTGGCGCCTACACCACAGCCGTGCTGACTACCGCTTACGGCTTCTCGCCATGGCTGACGCTGCCGCTCTCGCTTCTCGTGAGCGGCCTGTTCGCGGTGGCGCTCGGCCTCATCACCGTGCGGCTGTCCGGCCACTATTTGCCGCTCGGCACCATCGCCTGGGGGCTCGGGCTTTTTTACCTTTTCAGCAAGCTCGAATTTCTCGGCCGCAACGACGGCATTTCCGGCATCCCGCCACTCGCGATCGGTTCGCTGAAAATGACTGATCCGGACACGATCTATTTTGCGATCTGGACCGCGGTCATCCTTTGCGCTTGGCTGACGATGAACCTGCTGGATTCCCGCACCGGACGGGCGATCCGCGCGCTGCGGCGCGGGCAAGTCGCCGCCGAAGCGTTTGGCATCAAGCCACCGCAGGCCAAGCTTCTGGTCTTCATTTACGCCGCTGTGCTCGCCGGTCTCTCCGGCTGGCTCTATGCCCATTTCCAGCGCGCCGTGAACCCGACCCCGTTCGGTGCGCAGGCCGGCATCGAATATCTGTTCGTCGCCGTGATCGGCGGCGCCGGCTATGTCTGGGGCGGCGTGCTGGGCGCGGCCATCGTCGTGATCCTGAAGGAAATCATTCAGGACTATTTGCCGTATTTGTTTCACGGCGAAGGCCAGCTCGAGACCATCGTGTTCGGCATGATGCTGGTGCTGTTGCTGCAGCTCACCCCCGGTGGCGTCTGGCCCTGGCTGGTGCGGTGCCTGCCCGTGAGGTCGGATCAGAAGAGGCGTGCCGATCCATCGCTGGTCCTGCCGCCGCGGGAAAGAATGGCCGCCACCGGTGACATCTTGCTGCGGATCGAGCATGCGCGCAAGCAATTCGGCGGCGTGGTCGCGGTCAACGACGTCTCCTTTGGCGTCAATGCGCGCGAGATCGTTGCCTTGATCGGCCCGAACGGCGCCGGAAAGAGCACAACATTCAACCTCATCACCGGCGTGCTCGCGATCTCCAGCGGCACCATCTCTGTCCTCGGGAAAGCCGTTGACAAGGCTGCGCCGCAGGAGGTGACAAAACTCGGCGTCTCCCGCACCTTCCAGCACGTCAAGCTCATCGCCGACATGACCGTTCTCGAGAACGTTGCGATCGGCGCGCATCTGCGTGGGCATGCGGGCGCGCTTTCCAGCATGCTTCGTCTCGACCGCGACGACGAGGCCAGGCTGCTCGCCGAGGCGGCGCGGCAGATCGAGCGCGTAGGACTGGGCGCGCAGGCGCATATGCTCGCCGGAAGCCTGTCGCTCGGTCAGCAACGTATTGTCGAGATCGCTCGCGCATTGTGCGCCGATCCGGTGCTGCTGCTGCTCGATGAACCCGCCGCCGGCCTGCGCCACATGGAAAAGCAGCAGCTCGCGGCCTTGCTGCGCGAGCTTCGCGATGGCGGCATGTCGGTGCTGCTGGTCGAGCACGACATGGGCTTCGTCATGAACCTCGCAGACCGCGTCGTCGTGCTCGACTTCGGCACCAAGATCGCCGAAGGCTCGCCCGAGGCAATCAAGGCCAATCCCGACGTGATCCGCGCCTATCTCGGGGCCGTGGCATGAGCGCTCTTCTTCACGTGAGCGATGCCCATATCGGCTATGGCAAGGTCGAAGCGGTGCGCGGCGTTTCGCTCGACGTCGCCGCAAACGAGATCGTCACCATCATCGGCGCCAACGGCGCCGGCAAGTCGACGCTGCTCAACGCCATCATGGGCATTCTGCCGCTCAAGGGCGGCATCAACTTTGCCGGCGCGTCTCTCGCCGGGCGCGAGATCGAAGACCGCGTCGCCGCAGGTTTGAGCCTTGTGCCCGAACATCGCGAACTGTTCGCGGCCATGACGGTCGAGGATAACTTAAGGCTGGGCGCCTTCCGGATCGGACGGGCGCTGGCCGCGCAATCGCTGGAACGCGTCTATGCACTGTTCCCGCGGCTGAAGGAACGGCGGCGGCAACTCGCCGGAACGCTGTCTGGCGGCGAGCAGCAGATGCTGGCCATGGGCCGCGCGCTGATGGGCGCGCCCAAGCTGTTGATGCTGGACGAGCCGAGCTTGGGACTCGCACCCATCATCGTGGCCGACATCTTCCGCACCGTTGCAGAATTGCGCGCCAGCGGCGTGTCGGTGCTATTGGTCGAACAGAACGCGCAGGCCGCGCTGCAAATCGCCGACCGCGCCTATGTCATGGAGCTCGGCGAGTTCGTTTTGCAAGGCACCGCGAACGATATCGCCGCCAACGAACGCGTCGCCGCGAGTTATCTCGGATTTGCGCGTGACGGCGACAGCCTCCAGGCGTCCGCGCGACCTTCCCCGTGACGACCAGCCATAAGACCGGGTTGCATCACGAACGGCGATAGGCAATTTCGGCACACATGCGATGGCATTCGCATTTGGAGCCGTCACTCGCTCGTCACAACATCTGACCCCAAACATATGAGGAATTTTTCGCTTTCCTCGGGTTTGTAAGTCGTGCGAATTGACGCTTGGCGTAACGCCATCGCGGATGCGCGCTTGATGATCGCCGTCATCAACATCGTTTCTTTCAAAAAGCCGCGGCTTGCAAGCAAAAGAGGAAATCCCATGAGTTTGAGAGACGCGAATCCGGTCAATCCGAAGCGACCCAAGCGGATCGCGATTGTCCTGTCGAACCCGGCCATCTCTCCGACGACGGGCTGGCCAATCGGATTTTGGTGGAGCGAGCTGACGCATACCTATTTCGCGTTTTCGGAAAAGGGTTACGAGGTCGAACTATTTTCTCCCGACGGCGGGAAATGCGAGGCGGACGCCATGAGCGACCCGCGCGATCCCTCCGGCTACTCATCATCCGATCTCATCAGCATGGGTTTTATCGCAACTCCAAGGTTGGCCGCGCTCGTCGAAAACACGAAGCCGGTTGACGAAATTCAGGTTGGCGCCTTCGACGCTATTGTGATCGCCGGCGGCCAGGCGCCGATGGCGACCTTCGAAGACGCCCACACGCTGCATCGCAAGTTTTCGGAATTCTACGAAGCCGGAAAGATCGCTTGCGCGCTCTGCCACGGCGTCGCCATCCTGCGCTATGCCAAACTTTCGAACGGCGAATATCTGACCAAGGGCAGGACGGTGACCGGCTTTGCCAATGTCGAGGAGGACTTCGCCGACAATGCCGTCTGGAACGCTGGGCTGTTGTCGCGTGACAAGCACGTCATGCCATGGCGTATCGAGGACGAGCTAAGAAAACTTGGCGCCAACTATCTCCAGGCGGGACTCTGGCGAGGTTTTTCCATTCGCGATGGCAATCTCATTACCGGCCAGCAAAACTTCTCTGGTGCCGAAACCGCGGAAACCGTGATCACAGCGCTTGGCGAATGACGTGCCGTAGCATCTCATGTTGCCGACGGACAAGTGTTTCATCGGGATCGGACAGCGCAAAGAGGCGGACTTCGTCGTCCGCCTCCTGCAAAGCCCGAAACATGTCGTCTTTAAGGTGCAGCCACTCCCCACCCCTCACATCGCGGGCACGTATTTCCCGTTCTTCACGGTCAAGAGGATGCGCGAACGGTCGTCGAGGCCGGAGCGATTTTTTTCGGTCCAGTTGTAAACGCCTTGCGTCGCTGCGATTTCACGCTCGCTCATGAAGGCCTGGCGGATCGCCTCGCGGAATTCGGGCGTACCGGGTTTGGCCGTCTTCAGGGCGACCGGGATCACGCGCTTCAGGACCTCGAACGCGTCAAAGGAGTGCCCGGCAAACTGGCTGCGGGTGTTGGGGCCATATTTGGCTTCGTAGGCCGTGTCGAGCGCGAGCCCCGGCTTTTTGGTCAGCGCAGAATCCGGCTGGCCCTCCGGATTCATCACGGGACCCGAAGCCATGATCACGCCTTCGGCCGCGGGGCCGGCGATGCGGATGAAGTCCATGCTGGCCGCACCGTGGGTCTGGTAGATCAGGCCCTTGTAGCCGCGCTCGCGCAGGCTGGTTTGCGGCAGCGCCGCCGCGGTGCCGGAGGCGCCGACCAGCACGGCATCAGGATTGGCGGCTACGAGCTTCAACACCTGGCCCGCCACTGACGTGTCCGGCCGCGCGAAGCGCTCCTCGTCGGCCACCGTCAATCCCATCGGCACGCCTTGGTTCTTGAGGTCATTGAACCAGAGATCGCCATAGGAATCGGAGTAGCCAATATAGCCGACGGTTTTGATGTTATGCGCCTTCATGTGCGCGTAGATCACCTTGCCCATGATCGGTACCGGCTGCGGCAGCACCACCGACCACTTGGCGCGCTCGGGCGTCACGGGAAATGGCGCGAGGCTCAAATGCGGGATGCCGGCCTCGTTGGCGACGTTGGAGACTGCGATCGTCGGCGGCGTGGTCGACGAGCCCATGATGACGTCGGCCTTTGATTCCGTGACGAAGCGGCGCGCATTGGTCGTGGCGTTGGTGGGATCGCCGCCATCATCGAGCACGATGACCTTGAGCGGCACGCCCGCGATTTCCTTCGGCACGAAGTCGAGCGCGTTGCGCTCCGGCACGCCGAGCGCAGCGGCGGGCCCCGTGGTGGAAATCGATATCCCGATGACGATTTCGTTCGATTGCGCGGCGGCAGGCGCCGCCGGCAACGCGAATGCGGCAGCCGCAACGACAGTGAGAAGCATCTTGTTCATCAATTCCCTCCCTTGGCTTTATTATCTTATCGTTTGACTTTGATAGATCGAGCTATCCTTTGGTGAATTTCGCGACCATCTCCTCGGGCATCGGCGCTGATTTGAGCCGTGTCGGATCGTCGGGGTGACGTCCGACCAAAACGCGCGTCTCGAACGCCTCGATCGCAAGCTGCTCGCCCTTGAACACCTTGTGGGTGACCTCGAAGCTCGAACGCTTGATGCTCTCGATTCGGCTTTCGATCGTGATCCAGTCGCCATGGGTGGACGAAACATGGAATTTGGCCCGCGTGTCCACCATGGGAATGCCGACCAGGCCGTACTTCTTGACGATGTCCTGCTTGGAGAAGCCGGCTGCCTCGAACAGGATCGAGGTCGAGTTGTCGAACATCGCGAAATAGCGCGGGTAATAGACAATGTTGGCGGGATCGCAATCACCCCACTGGATCTGCACATCGCGCCGGTGAACGAACATTCGAAGATCGCCCTACTTCGGCGCCATGCGCAGCGATGCGTCGAGCCGCACCACCTCGCCGTTGAGATAGGGGTTGTCGATCATCTGCATCACCAGCGAGGCAAATTCCGTGGGATCGCCGAGGCGGCGCGGAAACGGGATCGACGCGGCGAGCGAGTCCTGCGCCTCCTGCGGCAGCATCGCCAAAAGCGGCGTGAGGAACAGGCCCGGCGCGATCGCGAGCACGCGAATGCCAAACTGCGCCAGTTCGCGCGCGATCGGCAGCGTCATCGAAACGATGCCGCCTTTGGAGGCGGAATAGGCGGACTGCCCGATCTGGCCGTCATAGGCGGCGACCGAGGCCGTCGAAACCACCACGCCGCGTTCGCCGTTCGCCAGCGGTTCGAGCTTCGACATTTCCGCGGTCGCGAGCCGCAGCATGTTGAACGAGCCGATCAGGTTGACCTTGATGACGCGCTCGAAATCGGCAAGCGCCATCGGCCCGTCGCGTCCGACCACCCGCTTGGCAACGCCGATGCCGGCGCAATTGATCAAGACCCGCGCCGGACCATGGGCTTTCGCCGCGGTTGCGATTGCCGCTTCCGCTGAAGCGCTATCGGCCACGTCGCACGTAATGGCCACGCCGCCGATTTCCTTGGCCACCGTCTCGGCAAGTTTTGTATTGAGATCGCAGACCGCAACCTTGGCGCCTTCCTTCGCGAGCCGGCGCGCAGTCGCGGCGCCCAGTCCCGATGCACCGCCGGTCACGATCGCGGCTTGATCTTTCAAATTCATGGTCTCCTCCTCAATCCTTCTTCGGTTTAGGGCGTTATGACGTCGCTGGCCAGCTCGGCTGAATAAAGTGTCTCGACCAGCAGGCTTCGGTGCTCCAGCACCGCACGCTGGTTGACCGATCCCTTGTCAGTAACTTCGCCGCGGTCGATCGACAGCGGCGTATCGAGCAGAAGCGCGCGGGTGACCTGCGTCGAAGAGCCGGTCGCCGCAGAGTGAAACGCGGCGAATTTCTGGCGGAAAGCGCTGCGCACCTCGCTGTCGCGCGCGCAGGCGGCGATATCGTCAGGCGAAAGCGCCGGATTGATCAGGCGGCAGCCGTCGACATCGAGCACGACGAGCGCGGCAATCTCGTCGCGGTTGATGCCGGCAATCACGACATCGCGGACCAGCGGCGCACAGGCCGCGATGAAGCGGGCGCGCAGCGGACCGACGCTGACCCAGGTGCCGCTGGCGATCTTGAAATCTTCGGCAATGCGGCCGTCGAAATCGAGACCGGCCGAGAAATCCGACGCGACCGCGGGCTTGGCCGCATCGCCGAACTTATAGAAGCCCTCTTCGTCGAAAGCAGTTGCCGTGAGCTCCGGCTGACGCCAATAGCCCGGCGTGACGTTCGGCCCCCTGACGCGCAGTTCAAGCTTGCCGTTGCCCGGCACGAGCTTGATCTCGTTGCCGATGACCGGCAGCCCGATGTGGCCCGAACGGCTGGTGCGCGGATTGACCGACACGCTCATCGGCGCACTCTCGGTGGCGCCCAGCCCCGTGAGCATCGGCACACGGAACCCGGTTTCCCTGATCGACAATTCATCAAGGCTGTTCCAGACAAAGGGCGACATTGCCGCACCGGAGAAGAACATCGCCTGCAGGCGGTGGAAGAACCTGCGCCGCAGATCGGCGTCGTCGCGCAGATAAGGCAGCAGCGATTCATACCCCTTCGGCACATTGAAATAGACCGTCGGCGAAATCTCGCGGAGATTGCGCACGGTCTGCTCGATGCCACCGGGCATCGGCTTGCCGGCATCGAGATACATCGACCCGCCGTTGACGAGCACGAGCCCGATATTGTGGTTGCCGCCAAAGGTGTGATTCCACGGCAGCCAGTCGACGATGACCGGCGGCTCCTCTTTCAGGAAAGTCATGGTTTCGCGGATCATCGCCTGATTGGCGCAGAGCATCCGCTGGGTGTTGACGACCGCCTTGGGATTGCCGGTCGAACCCGAGGTCAGCAGGAATTTGGCAATAGTATCAGGCCCGATCGCCTGGTGCGCGGCATCGAGGCCCCAATGCAGCGGCGCTGCGATCAATTCGGCTAGCGGCGTCACCGCGCGATCGGGTAATGTGCCGCGCGAGACGACGATCTCGACGTCGTCGGGAACGTTGGCCTGCAGCGCGGCCGCGAATTGATCCGCGTCGGCTGCAAAGACCAGCCCGGGCGTCAGCAGCTTCATCAAATAGGACAGCTTGCCGTAGTCCTTCGAAACAAGCGAATAGGCCGGCGACACCGGGCAGAACGGAACGCCGGCATAAAACGCGCCGAAAGCGACCAGCGCATGGTCTATCGAATTGCCCGAAAGAACGAGAACCGGCCGTTCCGCCGAAAGCCCGCGCGACAGCAGGCTGGATGCGGTATGGCGGCTGGCCTTCAGCAATTCAGCGTAGGTGATTTTCCGCCAGCCGCCATTGGCGTCGCGCTCCGCCATGAAGACGCGGTCCGGCGAAACCTCGGCCCAATGATGCAGGGGATCCGTCAACCGGACCGGATAGTCGGTGAGCGCCTCATCAGGCCTGAGATAGATCGCGCCATCGGCGCGGCGGTCGACCGACACGGTCGGATCGCGGAACGAGATCGGGCGCAAGGGATGCACGCCGCCGCCGGGCGACGTCGCGCCGCCCTTCGACCGCAAGGACAGGCCGGCTTTCGCGCTCATGTCCAATGCTCTCCTCCCGAATAGTTATGTTTTATAACTAATTTGCCGGGAGTCAATAATTTCGCGCGGATTCTCATCCCGAGGAGCCGCCAACGGGTTGCGCGAACGCGCGCCGATGACAGGCTCCGCGGCGTCTCGAGGGATGGCCCTCGGCCTCATGGTTCTCCCGGCGATACGAAGTATCGTCCGGCGACGCGCACTTACTTCTATTGTTGCGCCGTTCGCTAACGGCCTCACGCTGCTCGGCCTGCTCGGGCGCGACACGCTCCTCACCATGAGGGTCAAACGAGCGCTCACAGCACCTGGTGCACGTCGATCACGACGCGAGACGCATGGCGCGCGGCGGATGCGACAAACAGGCTTTGCATCAGCCAGCGATATTTCGTGGCGCCGGTTTCGAACCGCGGCACGGTGCGGAAATAGATCAGCGCCGGATCGACCGCTTCGCCGCGATTGAGCTTCTGGATCAGGTCGATCGGGCCACGGCGAATGCCGCGGTTCTCGACATAGATCACTGCCCCATCATCGCTCTCGATCGCGTATTTCGCCTCCAGCTCGATCGAGGAATCCGGGCGGACAATCTGGAAGTCCGCGCCGAAGGCGAGGACCTTGCCGTTGAGTTCCCTGCCCCTCACCTCGCCGCCAACTATTGGAATGATGCGGCGCTCGCCGAAACCGAGTTCGCCGGCCGACGTCACGCCGGCAACATGCGCGGTAATGGTGAAGACATATCGCGTCGCAAGCGAAGGTTCCATCGAACCACTCCAATGGTTGATCCGCTCATCCTTCGAGACGCATCGCACACGCGACGCTCCTCAGGGTGAGGTCCCTCAGGGTGAGGAGCGCAGCGAATGCTGCGCGTCTCGAACCATGAGTTAACGCGCCATCATGTGCTGCGGCAACCAGGTCGCCAGCAGCGGAAACGCAATCAGGATAATCAGCCGGATGATATCGGTGGCGACAAAGGGCAGCACGCCCTTGAAGATCGTGGTGAAGGAGACGTCCTTGACCACGCTCTTGATGACAAAGACATTCATGCCGACCGGCGGATGGATCAAGCCGAGTTCGACCGTCATCACGATGATGACGCCGAACCAGATCGGGTCGAAGCCGAGGTGGGAAACCACCGGAAAGATGATCGGCACGGTGAGGATGATCATCGCCATCGCATCCATCAGGCAGCCGAGCACGAGGTACATCACCATGATCACGGCGAGCACGCCGTAACTGCCGAGGCCAAGCCCGGTGAAGAACTCAGTGACCTTTTGCGGCGTCTGCGTCACCGTGAGGAAATAGCCGAAGATCAAGGCGCCAATCAGTACCGTGAACACGGCCGCCGCCGTCCGCGTCGCCTGCAACAGCGAGGCGAGGATTTTTTCCTTGTCGAGCCGGCCGGTGAAAACTCCGATCAGGAACGCGCCGCTGGCGCCGACGCCGCCGGCTTCCGTCGGCGTGAAGCGCGGCAGGTATGGCAGGCCGTAGAGGCCGCCGATGACAAAGATGAACAGCAGAACCGGCGCCCAGATGTCCTTCAGCGCAGCAAAACTCTCGCGCCAGCTCAGCGGTGTTCCCTTGGGCAGGAAGCCGGGCCGCAAGTAGCCGATCAGCGTGATCGTGATCATGTACATGGTCATCGCGAGCAGGCCGGGAATGATGCCGGCCATGAAGAGCTTGCCGATGTCCTGCTCGGTGATGATGCCGTAGACCGCAAGCACGGTCGACGGCGGCAGCATCGCTCCCAGCGTGCCGCCCGCCGCGATCACGCCGGCGGCGAAGGATTGCGGATAGCCGAAGCGGCGCATCTCCGGATAGGCCACCGCCGAGAATGTCGCAGCAGTTGCGACCGAGGAGCCGCAGATTGCGGCAAAGCCGCCGCAGGCCGCCACCGTCGCAATGCCGAGACCGCCGCGCAGGTGCCCGACAAAGCCATTGGCGGCGCGAAACAAGTCGCGGCTCATGCCGGAATGGCTGACGAACGTTCCCATCAGGAGAAACATCGGGATCACGCCGAAGGTGTAGTCGGTAACGGTGCGCATCGACGTCTGACCGACCAGTTTCAGCGCGGGCGTGAAGCCGGTGAGATAGCCGAAGCCGCAGACGCCAACCAGGCCCATCGCCATGCCGACCGGCACGCGCAGCAGCATCAGCGCAAACAGCGCGACGAATCCGAAGATGGCGACGGCATCGGAGCTCATGCCGTGCTCACTCCGTGCCCTTGGGCTTGGGATCGTGCATATCCTCGGGATGGAAGATCAGCCGGTAGGTGCGGATCGCGATCAGAAGCACCGCCGAGACGTCGCCGATCCACGCGACCGCAAAGAACGGCCAGGTCGGCATATGCAGGTCGAAGGTCGTGACGTGGTCCCGGTAGGTGCCGCGCACCTTGTCGAACAGCGTCCAGGTCTGCACCGTCACCACGAACAGCAGCACCAGCGTGGCGAACACGTCGATGAAGCGCTGATAGCGCGGCCCGACGTTGCCCCAGATCAGATCGACCGTGATGTGGGTGCCGCGATAGCTGGTCGCGGCAATGCCCCAGAAAATCAGGATGCCGAGCAGCATGCGCCCGATGTCGAAGGAATCAGGAATCGCGTAGTTGAACAGGTTGCGCAACAGCACCGAAACGAAGATATCGATAGCGACGAGGCCGACAAAGCCGGCGGCGATCCATTCGATCGTATCGATGAAGCGGTCCATGAATTGGCGCGTCATGTCTCGCTCCGGCGAAACGCGGGTCGGCCGCCCGTCGCAGCTGCCACTACGGCGTCAGGGCGTTGTATTTGGTAAGCGAGGCCTTTAATTCCGAAAGCGCGGCATCAGGATCGACGCCGGTCTTGCGAACGTTGTCGCTCCAGGTCTTGACCAGGGGCTCCGCCGCCTTCTTCCATTGGGCAGTCTGTTCCGCCGTCAGGGCATAAACTTCCTGGCCCGGCTCCGCCTTCACCTTGTCGAGACCTGCATCCTCGAACTTGCCCCAGGGTTCGCCGACGCGACCTGCGGCCTCGGTGTTGCAGTTGTCGTCGATCGCCTTCTTCTGCCGATCCGACATTTCGTCGTATTTGTCCTTGTTCATGACGAAGACGAAGGTGGTGACGTAGAGCGGCGCGTCCATCTGGAATTTCGTCACCTTGTCGATCCCGAACAGGACCAGCGAGCCCCACGGGAAGGTGACGGCATCCGCGACGCCGCGCTCGATGATGTCGCGCACTTCAGGCGCGGAGGACTGCACATTGGTGCCGCCGAGCAGCGTCACGAAATTCGCGATCGTCGCATCCGCAGGCCGAATCTTCATGCCCCTGATGTCGTCGGGCATGGCGATTTTCTTGGTGCGGGAATGAAACGACGAAGGCGCGTGGATGAAGGCGAGGCAGAACTTGACGTCCTTCATCTCCCTCTCGGCATATTTGCGGTACCAGGCATCCAGCCCCATCGAGCCGCCCTTGGCGTTCGACATCAGGAAAGGCAGTTCGCCGGCGCCGATGATCGGGAAGCGGCCCGGCTGATAGCCGGGATTGACATAGGTGACGTCGGCGATGCCGTCGCGCGCCATGTCGTAATGATCAAACGCCTTGCCGAGTTGTTGGGCGGGAAAGACCTTGTAATGAATGGTGCCGCCGGATTCCTTCTCGACCGCAGCGCCCCAATCCTCCAGCGCTTTTTGCAGCGGATGCGACGCCGGCACCCAGTGCGACAACTTCAACTCGAAGGCTTTTTCCTGCGCTATCGCAGGTGAAGCGAGCGCCGCCAGCAGGACTGCGGCCAAGGCCTTGTTCATCGATCACTCCCTTTGGACCCAGGCAGCTTTGAGCCGCTCTTTTATTTAACATGTTATAGATGGTTTCGTTCGCGTTTCAAGACGAGGCGGCAACGGCGCAATGTCCAGTGCGATATGCGAACGAGTTATCCTCACCGCCTCGCACACCATCCGATTGAACCTGTCTCCGGCGCTTTCCCGAAACCGTTATATGATATAACTACCAGTTGCAGCCAGCAGTGCAAACTTAGACTATCGGGGGGACGTTTATTGCGGACCAAAGTCGCGATCATCGGGGCGGGGCCTGCAGGCCTCCTGCTCGGGCAATTGCTGCACACCTACGGCATCGACAACGTGATCCTGGAGCGTCACACGGGCGAATACGTGCTGGGGCGCATTCGCGCCGGCCTGCTTGAGGAAGGCACCGTCACGCTGCTCGACGAGGTCGGTGCCGGCGAACGCGCGCACCACGATGGCCTGGTCCATGAAGGGATAGAACTCGCTTTCGGCGGCGAGCGCCACCGCATCGATCTCCATGGCGCCACCGGCAAGACGATGATGATCTATGGCCAGACCGAAGTGACGCTCGACCTGATGAACGCGCGGCGCGCGGCGGGACTGACCAGCATTTACGAGGCCGAGCACGTCACACCGATCGATTTCGACACCGACCATCCCCGCCTTTCCTATGTCAAGGACGGCGTGACGCACGAGATCGCTTGCGACTTCATCGCCGGCTGCGACGGCTTTCACGGCGTCAGCCGTGCCAGCGTGAAGCCTTCCGCGATCGAAACCTTCGAGCGCGTGTATCCATTCGGCTGGCTCGGCATTTTGTCGGATACCCCGCCCGTCAGCCCCGAGCTGATCTATTCCAACCATGCGCGCGGATTTGCGCTCTGCACCATGCGCTCGACCAAGCGCAGCCGCTATTACGTGCAATGCCCGCTCGATGATCACATCGACCAGTGGCCGGACGAGCGCTTCTGGGACGAATTGAAACGACGTCTCGATCAGGAAGCCGCTGACACGCTTGTCACCGGACCTTCAATCGAAAAGAGCATCGCCCCCTTGCGCAGTTTTGTCGCCGAACCGATGCGGTTCGGGCGGATGTTCCTGGCGGGTGACGCCGCCCACATCGTGCCGCCGACCGGGGCGAAGGGATTGAACCTTGCGGCGTCCGACGCGCATTACCTCGCGTTAGCCTTTCGTGAGTACTACGACGAGAAATCGTCCGCCGGCATCGACGCCTATTCGGCAAAAGCGCTGTCGCGGGTGTGGAAGGCCGTGCGCTTCTCCTGGTGGATGACGTCGATGCTGCACAAATTCCCCGACAACGGTCCCTTCGGCGCGCGGATCCAGCTCGCCGAGCTCGACTATGTCGTGAACTCGAAAGCGGCCGCAGCTTCGCTGGCGGAGAACTACGTCGGGCTGCCTTTTTAAGCGCTCACTGCCTTCGACGGCGGCATCAGCATCGCAAGCACGATCGCAACCAGCAGGAGCGCCGGGACGTCGCCGATGAGATGGCCATTCTCCGTGGGATCCTGCGTCGCCTGAACGGCCATGATGCCGGCATGCACGACGCTCGACCATACGGTGAACCAGATCAGGCTGCGGCTACCAAGCGGATCGCGCGAGGCGAGCAGCAGGAATACGCCGAGCGTCGCATAGACGCCGACGATCATCATCGCGTAGTGGGAATGCCCGTGACCCCAGGCCCAGCCGGCGGGCCACAAAATCGTCAGCGGATAGATCGCAAGGACGAAGATCAGACCGAACGCGATTAAGGCGATACGAAGATAGAACATCCGAGTCTCATTCGACATATTCCCCTCCCCTTGACTGCCTTTCCTAACTTTTCGGGGTTACCGCCCTCGAACCATAGCAGAGACTGTGTTGCGGGTCAGTTCCTGAGTTGGATGATGCGCACGCTTTAGTTCGCGCGAGACGCGAATTCGCGAGCCGTTTCGAGTGTCGGCGCAAATCCCGTTTAAAACTTTGTAGGACGTGATTTGCGGCGCCGCCGGGCGTTTAATGCGACCTCTCCACGATGCGAGGCTTCAGATGAATTCGCTCGATATCCCCGAAGGCTTCGAGCCGCATTTTCGCAAAAGCCCGCTCACCGATCCCTGGGAGCCGATCTATTCGAAACGGACCGAAAATGCCGTGATCATGGGATTGCGGCTGGCGAAGCCGCACACCAATGCGCGCGGACTTATCCATGGCGGGTTGATAGCCGCACTCGCCGATAACGCGATGGGCTATAGCTGCGCGCAGGCCACGCATTGGGTCTCGTCATTCGTGACGATTTCATTGTCGGTCGACTTCATCGGCTCCGCCGGGACCGGTCAATGGCTCTCGGTCGAAAGCGACGTCATCCGTACCGGAAGCACGATCTGCTTTGCGCAAAGCCTGATCAAGGCGGACGACATCGTGGTCGCGCGGGCGAGCGGGACGTTCCGCGTCGTCAGGAAAGAAACCTGAGTTACCCAAAATGCCAGTCGCTGATCTCGACCACGAGATCGATGAAGGCGCGCACCTTCGCCGAGAGCAGCCGCGACGTCGGATAAACCACATGAATCGGCAGTGGCGGCTGCTCGAATTTCGCCAGCACGATTTTGAGCCGGTCGCGCTTGATCGCATCCGCCGCCTGATAGGCCAGCACCCGCGTCAGGCCGCCGCCGGCGACCGCATATTGGATCGCCGCGTCAGCACTGTTGGTCATCAGGCGCGGAACAGGGGCGATGCGGATCTCCTTGCCATCGCGGACGAAACGCAAATCAGGCGATGCCATGGTGGCGCCGAACTGGATGGTCTGGTGGGACGCAATCGCCTCGGGTGTTTTCGGCTCGCCATGAGCCTTGAGATAGCCGGGGGATGCGACCACGACGCGCCGCATCTCGCCGACATGGCGCGCCACCAGGCTCGAATCGGCAAGATGGCCGATCCGCACCGCAAGGTCGACGCCATCCTCGACCAGATTGACGACGCGATCGGTCAATCGCAGTTCGCCCGAAACCTCCGGATAGCGCTTGAGATATTCCGACATCACGGGGCTGACATGGAGCCGCCCGAACCCGATCGGTGCCGATACCACGAGCCGGCCGCTCGGCCGGGTGCGCTCATCCTTGATCGAGGCCTCGGCTTCCTCGACATCGGCGAGAATGCGCCTGACGCGCGCGAGGTAGCGCGCGCCGGCGTCCGTCAAGGCGACCGACCGCGTGGTCCGCTGCAACAAGCGCGCGCCGAGATGCTCCTCGAGCGCGGCAATCAGCCGCGTCACGCCGGAGGGCGACAGTCCAAGCTTGCGGGCGGCGGGCGCAAAGCCCTCGAGGTCGGCGACCGCAAGAAAGGCCTGCATGGCGTCGATACGATCCATGGCATTATTTCACGATATGCAATGATCTGATGTCAACCGTGCTGATTGTTTTATATGGAAAAAAGCATCACGTATGGCGAGGAACCGGAGACGGAGTTTCCGATGTCAGAGCTTCAGACCAGTTCGAGCGACGTCGCGTTCACACCGGCGGTAAAGGCCATTCAGTCACGTAAGGGTTCGCGCGAGGCTTACGCCGAGCGCGGCGATTGGCGCACGGAGATCGATGAAAACCTCGCCGCCTTCCTGGGCGAGGCCAATAGCTTTTATTTCGCAACCGCCTCGGCCGAGGGCCAGCCGTATATCCAGCACCGTGGCGGCCCAAAGGGCTTCGTCAAGGTCCTCGACAAGAATACCCTTGCCTTCGCTGACTACGCGGGAAACCGGCAATACATCACGCAGGGCAATCTGTCGGAGAATCCCAAGGCCTATATTTTCGTGATGGATTATGCTCATCGCCGCAGGGTGAAACTCTGGGGCGAGGCTGAGATCGTCGAGGACGACCCCGCACTTCTGCAATCCTTGATGCCGAAAGGTTACAGAGCCCGCCCCGAACAGGTGATCCTGTTCCGGATTTCGGCCTGGGACACCAACTGTCCACAGCACATTCCGCAGAAATTTGACGCGGCGGACGTCGCCGCAGCGCTGGCCGCGCGCGATGCGCGCATCGCGGAACTGGAAGCGGAAATCGCCGCCTTGAAAGGCCAACCCGTGTCTTGAGCTCGCGCAGGACGAAGCGATTTTCGTCCCGGCGAGCGCGTCTTGCTTTGCCGCTTTGGATTCATGCCGCCTCACGAAGCGGCGTCCAGGCAAAATCTGGATAGTATTGGTCCATCATGCGGTCGACATAGGCGATGAGATTGGAAAATTGCCGGGTGCGCTCGCGCAAGGGAGAGACGAAGAACGGCGTGAGAATCCCCGCCACCACGCCGAACGCGGTGGCGTCCACGCCGCAGGGCGTCTCGCCCATCAGATAAGGCCTGTCGCCGAGCTGGACCGACAATGCGAGCAGCGAGCGAATCGCAAGATCGACATCCTCATCCGGGGCATGACGGCCAAGGCCGCTGATCAGATAATTCTCGGCGACGCGAAACTGCGCATCCTCGCGCAGCTTCTCGCGCATATGCGCCGGCGCGCCGTCGAAGAAGTGCGCCGGACCTTTGGCGAAATTATTCGGGTCCACCCAGCGCGCGCCGACCATGGCCCAGTACAGATGGTGCTCGATCAGGCGCTCGAACGCCCAGGCCTGTGCGCGGGCTTGCAAATTCAGCGGCGCGTCGAAATCAAAGCCGTATTTGGCCTCGATATGCGCGCGGATGAAGGTGGAATTGGCGATCGCCTCGGCATCGTCCTGGATATAGGGCAACTGCCCCTTGGGCGAGGCCGTCGGCCTCGCCTTTTCCTTCTTGTATTCGAGGCCCGCCATCTTGAGCTGGACCTCCGTCTTGGTCACGAACGGGCTGATTTCCGGCAGGCCGAAACCGGCGCCAAAGCCATAAAGCGTGATCAATGCAGCACTCCCTTTTCCCTGAGAAGCCGCTTCAGGCTAGCCACGCCCTGCTGCCACCGTGGTGTCAGCAGCGGTGAAACCGTCGCCCAGAGGTCGAGGCCGTAAAGTATGATCATGGGACAAATCCCTCTCGATTTGAGTGTTGTCCCGTTATACTCGCCAGCTGCTGCCAACATGGTGTCAGCATCCAGCGTCCCGTTCTGAAAAGATACGAGCTATTGCCATGCGACGTGCCGATCGTCTGTTCCAGATCATCCAGGTGCTCCGGCGCACCCGCAAACCCCTGACGGCGGATGCGATCGCGGCCGAACTCGAAACGTCCAAGCGCACGATCTACCGCGACATCGCGACCTTGATGGAGCAACGCGTGCCGATCCGCGGCGAGGCGGGCATGGGCTACATCCTGGAAAAGGGTTTCGACCTGCCGCCTCTGATGCTGACGCCCGACGAGATCGAAGCGGCGGTGCTGGGCGCGCAGTGGGTCGCGAGCCACGCCGATGAAGCGCTGTCACGCGCCGCCGCCGACCTGATCGCGAAAATTGCCGAGACCGTGCCGGAGCGTTTGCGGCCATTCGTGCTGGAACCGGCAAGCCGCGCCCGCCCGAGCTGGCGCAAGGAGCCCGACCGCATCGACATGGTGAAGACACGCTCGCAGATCCATGAGGGACGAAAAATCACACTGCGCTACCGCGACGAGCATGGCCGCGACAGCGAGCGCACGATCTGGCCGATCGCGATCGGCTACCTGGAAGCCGTGCGGCTGCTTGCCGCCTGGTGCGAATTGCGCCGGGATTTTCGCAGTTTTCGCACCGACCGCGTCATCGACGCCGTCTATCTCGAGGAGAAGTACCCCGAGCGGCGCGATCTGCTCCGGGCGAAATGGCGGCGAAGCCTCGTCTGGGAAGCGCCGAGCGATATTTGACGATGGAAACCGGCAACAAATCTCCGCAATCCGAAAACCCGTGCCAGTCCTGTGGCGCCTGCTGCGCCTATTCGGAGAACTGGCCGCGCTTTACGACCGAAGACGACGCCGCGCTCGATCTCATTCCGGCAAGCCTCGTCAACGAACGGCAATCCGGCATGCGCTGCAATGGTGATCGCTGTTCGGCGCTGTCGGGACGGATCGGCGTTGCGACTTCATGCACGATCTACGCGATTCGGCCGGAAGTGTGCCGCACCTGCATGCCGGGCGACGCCGAATGCGGCATGGCGCGCCGGAAATGCGGGCTGCCGCCCCTGTCGTAGCAGCGGTTGGCCGGGACTGCGGCAGAGAGTTCAGGCCGTAACCGCCTTGGCGAATTCGGCGAAATCTTCGTCGTCCGGTTCGTCATCAATCGGCGCGACCTGCGTCAACGGCTTGGTGGAGAGCGTGATCGGCTTGCGGTTGCCGTAAGGCGATGCAGCGGTGCTCCGCCCCGCCGGCTCGCGCGACAGCGCGTAGAGCGTTGACCCGACGCGACCGCCAGCCTGAACGAGTTCCTGTTCGCTACAGCTTCCCGCAATCGTCAGCGCCAAGGAATAGAGATGGCTCTTGCGATAGCAGAACAACGCCAGCATGGCCCGGACATCGGGCGAGACACTGGCGACCAGCTGTGGCAGGCCGTGTTCGCTGGCACGATACATCTGGCCGAGTAATTCGTCCCGGATCGGGCAAAAGTCGTTCTCGAACATTTGCATATCCCCCGGCGACGAGGATGCATTGCAACTCTCTAACGAAAGGTTAACCACGGCGGCCAGTCGTGCCACGGAGGTCTTGATCGATAGCCTGCGGTCAGGCGGCCGAGTGATTCGTCAACGAGGCGGCGCGTTCCTCTGGCCCAACGGCGCGCGGGACGGCAAGCGGAGCATCCGTCTGTGGATCGAAGAACGGATGTGGCCGACCTTGTCCACGCAGCCACCAGCCAAGCAGCCTCGGCAAGCGGCGGGCTACGAGGCCGAACGAGCGCGGCGGCGGCGCGTTCGGCGGCAGCGGCGCGACGGCGGAGTGCTCGAACAGCCGGCAAAGACGTGCGCCGAGCATCTCATCGATGAAGTTGCCATCAGGGATGTTCATAAAGGAATGGATGAGGCCGACGACCGGGAAACGCGGACCGGCCGTGTTCGCGATGGGAGTGCGGCAACAATCGGCGTACCAGCGGAAGACGCGGCTGGAGAATTGCAAGCAGCGCACCGCATCCCTGCCCGAGCCAAGCTTCACTCGGCCGGCCGGCATATGGAAAATGTCCGTTCCGCCCGCGGCGTCCAGCACATCCGGCCGCTGCAGAAGATGCGCAAATGCCTGGCAATCTTGGCAATAGCAGGTGAAGCGAAAACCGGCATCGGGTGCAACGTCCTGCGCTATGCCGCGCACGTGACCGCAACGGCAGGCAAGCCGAAGATTCTTGCGGGCCTCACTCATGGAAACTACTCACTGGTCCGAGGGATGCGATAATTCGGACTGCTAGTTCGCGGCCATGAAGATCGACAGGCCGAAGCCGGTCAGGTGATGCAGCGCCTGGTCGACGCCGATCAAGGTCCAGAACCAGGGATGGTGGTTTTCCTGGTTCACGCCCAACCGCGAGGACACCAGCCCTTTGCAGCGATCGACCGTGATGTGAATGGCAAAATCAATCAGCGCCACGAACCAGAACTTCGGCGCGAGGATCAGGATCAGCACCAGCGCGACCGCAAGGTGCACGGCGCAATGGGCGAGCAGCGGCAGAAACCAACCCGTCTTCTGATCCTTGCCGATCGCCATCCAGGATGTCTGCAGCACAAAGTCGGCGATGACGTGCTTGACGGTCAGGAGCACCATCCAACCGATCAGCGCGCCTACCGGAACAGACGCGGACATGGGAGGAAACGACAAGCGGAAGCCCTCAGACGTGAATGACAAAATATCGTATGGAGGCTTCAGCTACTTCTTCTTGATCCCCGACAAATCCGGTCGAGGTTCCCCTTTTTATGACATCTCCGCGCACGGAATGCACCATCGCCCCCCTCGAAAAACACAGGAGTGTGGCCGACGGGCGCAGCCACGGGTAAGGTTACCAGGACCACTCGTTTGCAATCCGTAAACCAACGGCTATCATGCCTGCCTATTAAATTATCGTTCTTTTTTAGACATTTAGGACGTCGTCGGGCGATTTCTGCTCCGCCGCAAAGGCGCCTTCAAGTTGCGGATATGGGCCATGAGCGCTGAAGTCCCAACACCAGCCTCCGACATACGGCGTTCGCGTCCGCCGTTTCTCAACAGCAACCGCAGGCAGGTGATCCTGTTTGCGGTGCTGACACTCATCCTCACGGTTGCGAGCGTTTGGGCCGGCCGCATCTGGCTGCGAAATTCCGAGACCCTGACCTTTGCCGTCGGTGATGCCAACGGGCCTGAGGCCCGTTTCGCCGCGCGATTGGCTGCCATGCTCAAGGCATCTTCCTCGAGGCTCCATCTGAAGATCGTTTCCAGTGCCGACAACGCCAAGGCGATTGCCCAATTCGATCGCAAGCTGGCCGACCTCGCCGTGATCAGAACCGATGCCAGGATCCCGCCCCGCGCCCGCTCGCTCGCGATTCTGGAACATGACCTGGTTATGCTGATCAGCCCCGGCGACAAGAAGATCAAATCGCTCGCCGAGCTGAAGAAAAAGAAAATCGCGCTGCTGACAAGCTCCAGCAACAACCTCGCTTTTGTTCGCAAGGTGCTCGACATTCCCGACACGTCGGATGGCAATACGCGCCTGCAACTGGCGCCGCCGCATTCGACGGTCGACAAACTGCTTGCCGCGGGCGGCTATGGCGCCGTCATCGCGGTCGATCACGCCTCCGCCATCGTCAAGGACAAGAGTTTCGAGCAATCTGCCAGACGCACGCCGTTCACGGTGAATGCGATCGACGAAGCCGCGGCGTTAGGCCGACGCTATCCCGGCATATCTGAGGAAACGCTGGCCACCGGGCTTCTGTCCTCGACACCGCAGATCCCCGACGACGATTTGGATACGGTGGGACTGCAATGGCTCCTGGTCGGTCAGGCCGCGATCCCTGCGAACACCGCGGGCGAGCTGGCGCGGACGATCTACGAGAACAAGGCTGAGCTTGTCCTTGACGACGGTTTTGCCTCCAAGATCGAGCCAGCCGACGTCGACAAGAGCACCTTCATCGCAGCCCATCAGGGGGTCGCCGAATATATCAACGACACCTCCAAATCGTTCCTGGAACGCTACAGCGACCTCGCTTATCTCGCCGTGGCCGCGCTCAGCGTGATCGGCTCGTTGTTCATCGCGCTCTACACCAAGGTCACGCGCGTGGCGCCGGAAAAGGCCGGCGAACTCGCAACCGCGATCCTCGACGTCGGCGAACGGGTTAGCGATGTCCAGACCGTCGAGGCGCTCGATCGCCTGCAGGATGAACTCGAAGCCGTGCTGCGCGGCGCGGTGATTGGACTGCGCGACGGCACCATCTCCAGCGACGGGCTGGACACCTTCAAGCTCGGCTATGAATTCGTGCGCGACGAAATCGCCTTGCGGCGCGAAAGCCTGAAGCGCCAGGGCGGCCACGACGACAAGGTGGTGGTGGTCAAGACGGCGCAGAGCGCTTAAAGAACGAACGCCACGCCATGTCCAAACCTTCCGCTATCCCGACGCTGACGCAGCTTGTGACCGCTACCACCGGCCGCAACATGACCAGGCCTGCCTACGTCGCCGTCACCTGCGGCGTCGTCATGATGGTGTTGCTCACCGTCGATCCGGCCTACGCGGCGCTGCATTATTGGATCGACGCGCTGTTGTGGGCGTGCCTCGCTTTCTTTGTGTTCGAATGGGTGACACGGCTTCGCCATGCCGCCGGCAATGGCCACCGGGCGGCCTATGTCTACTCATTCCGCGGGATCGTTGATGCGGCGTCCGCGCTCGCGGTGCCCGTGGCGCTGGCGGCCGGCGTCAACTCCAGATCGGCCTGGCTGCTTGGCATGTTCTGGGTGCTCAAGGTCGTCCCAGGGATTCGCGGCCTGCGGCAGTTGCGCCGGGTGCTGGTGGTGGAATCCGGACCGCTGCTCAGCGTGCTCGTGATCTTCCTGATGGTCCTGTTCCTGGCCTCGGTCGCCGAATTCTTTCTGGAGCACGACGTCCAACCGGCAAGCTTTGGCAGCATACCGGCGGCCCTGTGGTGGGCAGTCGCGACGCTGACCACAACCGGCTATGGCGACGTGGTGCCGCTCACCCCGCTTGGCCGGCTGATCGCCGCTGCCGTCATGATCTGCGGACTCGGCGTGTTCGGATTATGGACCGGCATTCTCGCCACCGGCTTTGCCGCGGAAACCCGCCGCGACAATTTCCTGCGCACCTGGGAATCCGTGAGCCAGGTGCCGTTCTTCGCCTCGCTCGGCTCGGCCACGATCGCCGACGTCACGCACATGCTGCGAACCATCGATCTGCCGGCCCGCACCACCATCATCCGCAAGGGCCAGTCGGGCGACTGCATGTATTTCCTCGCCAGCGGCGAAGTCGAGGTCGATTTGCCCGGCAAGACAGTCGTGCTTGGCGAAGGCGCTTTTTTCGGCGAAATGGCGCTGCTGGGCAACAACCTGCGTTCGGCCGATATCACAACGACACGGGTGTCGCGGCTTCTGGTGCTCGATCTCGTGGATTTTCGCCTGCTGATGGCGCGGCATCCGGATCTCGCCGAGACGATCGATGCCGAGGCCAAGCGGCGCGCGCTGGAAAATAAATAGCGGAGAGAAGAATGTCGGAAAACGACGCAAGTCCACCCGTGCTGGGACGGCAAGGCGCCCGAGCCACCATTCGCCTGAACCGGCCAAAGCATCTCAATCGCCTGCAAGCCGAAGACCTCGATGTGCTGCTGAAGCTGTTCGCCGAGGTCGAGGCCGATCCAGCGATCCGCGTTCTCGTGCTCACCGGCACGGGGCGCGCCTTCAGCGCCGGATACGATCTCAATTCGGTTACCGAGCGCGCGACGAACGACGTCGAACAGAAAAGTGCGGGCTCCGCCTTCGAGGTGGTCGTGAACCGGCTCGAAGACATCGGCATTCCCACGATCTGCCGGCTCAACGGCGGCGTCTATGGCGGCTCGACCGACCTCGCGCTCGCCTGCGATTTCCGTATCGGCATCGATACCTGCGAGATGTTCATGCCGGCGGCGCGGCTCGGTTTGCACTACTACAAGAGCGGCATCGCGCGCTACGTGGCGCGGCTCGGCCTCGACAATGCCAAGCGGCTGTTTCTCACCGCCGAGAAGATCGGTGCACCGGAAATGCTTCGCATTGGCTATCTCACGTCAGTTGTGCCGGCCGAGGCGCTGGACGAGGAAGTCGACCGCCTCGTAACCGTTCTCGCCGGCAACGCGCCGATAGCGATGCGCGGCATGAAGCGCACCATCCACGAAATCGCGCGCGGCGAGCTCGACGTCGAGGCCGCCGACCGCCGGCATCGCGACAGCATGCGCGGCGACGAGATCAAGGAAGGCATCAAGGCGTTTGCCGAGAAGCGGCCGCCCAAGTTTTGATTCTCGCCGAATATCCCGTCACCGCCGGTGACTCGGTCCCTTGCGCGAAGCAACCGCATCGGAAAACGACGCGAAAATCCACATGATTGGTCAGAGGTCCTGTCGAATCGAAGGATGCCCCCAAGGTCTTTGACATAGGTCAAGCGCAGGCGATGCGGTCGCCGCATCATTCCCATCGGGTGGATCGTATCTGGAGAAACGTCATGAAAATGAGCTTCGGAAAAATCGCGATTACAACCACGACCTTCACGCTTGCCATGCTGCTTTCCATCGAGTGGTCAGGGCAGCGCGGCGTCTCCCTCTCCGCCGAAAGTGCTCAGGCACGCGTTGGCCGCCCGTTGACTCCGGTGAGCGTTGCCGGCGTCGCGCGTCGGCAACACCGGCGCGGCGTGTACGGCTACGGCGCCGGTGTCGTGGGCGCCGGATTGGCGGCCGGCGCTGTGGCCGCAACCGCCGCTGCGGCAACCTATCCTTGGGGTCATGACGCGTACGCGTATCATGAGGGCGAGCCCTATGCCGCTTATGCAGACACTGGTGGCGGCTACTATGCGAGCAGCCCCTGGGGTTACTACGAGTGCCGGCTTCCCCACCCCTATGACTGCCAGCCTTACTCACATATCGGCTGGTACCACCAATAGAGCGTTTTCGAGCGACGCGGCGCGGGACGGGATAGGCCGCGCCAGCCCGCCGTGGTAACCGAAAGAGGCGGCCGAATGGTCGCCTCTTTCGAGTTCTCGTCTTGCGGCCGGCCGCGCCGTCACTCCACGAACGTCACCGCGTCCGCCACACTCGCCCGCGAGGTGCGATAGCTGTTGATGCGATGGTCGCGGTCCGCAAAGCCGAACGAGATACCGCAGACCACGCGCCGGTCGTCGCCGATTCCGAAGTGACGCCGGATCAGGCCGGACTGATGCGCCAGTGCGGCTTGCGGAATGGTGCCCAGCCCAAGCGCCTGCGCCGCCAGCATGAAGTTGCCGACATAGGCCCCGCAATCGATCGCACCGTAGACGCCAAGCGCTTCGTCGGTGTGGATGATCGCGACATGCGGCGCGCCGAAGAAATTGAAGTTTTCCTGCGCCTGCCGCGCGTAAGCCGTCCTGTCGCCGCGCGGAATACCGAGCGTGTTGTAGAGCTGGAAGCCGCTTTCGCGCCGCCGTTCCAGATAGACGCCGCGATATTCCCTTGGAAAAGGAAAATCGCCATCGTCCTTGCCGGAGCTGGCCGCCGCATAAATCGCTTGGCGGAATTTCTCCTTGGCTTCACCGCTGGCGATCACGACCTGCCAGGGCTGGCTGTTGCACCAGGACGCGGTGCGCTGCGCTGCCTTGAGGATTCGCTCGATGACCGCGTGCGGTACGGGATCGGGCCTGAAGGCGCGGCAGGAAAAGCGCTCACCCAGCAATTCCTCGAGAACGCCGAAGCGCTCCTCAATGCTGTGTTGCCTAGCAAGAGTTGACATGCGTTATCTTCTTCCCTTGGTCGGGATTTGGTTGAACGGCACATCCTTGTCGACGCGGATGTCGCCGGGCAGCCCCAACACGCGTTCGGCAATGATGTTGCGCAGGATTTCGTCGGTGCCACCGGCGATCCGTACCGACGGCGACGATAACAGCAGGGCTTGAAACTGGCCGGCAACCTCGGCCGTGGCCGGATCGTTCAGCACGCCGCTGGCGCCCTGCAGGTCCATCGCGTAAGTCGCGATGTCCTGGAGCATCGCGCCCGAAACCAGCTTGCCGATCGAATTTTCCGGACCCGGCCGCTCGCCTCGGGAGAGCGCCGAGATCGTCCGCAGGCTGGTATATTTGAGGCCGCTGTTCTTCACCGCCCACTGCGCAAGCCTGGAGCGGGTGGCATGGTCGTCGATCGCCAGGCCGCCCTCGGTCATCAGGTTGCAGCAAAAGTCGAAGATCTCATTGAAGCCGGTGGCAAGCCGCGCGCCGATCGACATCCGCTCGTTCATCAGCGTCGTCAGCGATACATTCCAGCCGTCGCCGATCGCGCCCAGCCGCTGCGAATCCGGCACGCGCAGATCGGTGAAAAATACCTCGTTGAATTCCTGCATGCCGTTGGCCTGCCTGATCGGCCTGACCTCGACGCCTTCGCTCTTCATGTCGATGAAGAACATCGTGAGCCCCTTGTGCTTGGGGACTGTCGGATCGGTGCGGGTGATCAGAAGGCCGTAATCGGCGTAATGCGCGCCGGAGGTCCAGATCTTCTGGCCGTTAATGATCCAGCGGTCGCCATCGCGCGCGGCGCGGGTGCGCAAGCCCGCGACATCGGAGCCGCCGGCTGGCTCGGAAAACAACTGGCACCAGATTTCCTCGCCCGAGGCGATCTTCGGCAGGTATCGCCGCTTGTCGGCGTCACTGCCGAAAGCCATAAGCGTCGGCCCGCACATGCCCTCGCCGATCTGGAACGGGCTTGTGAGCTTGAAGTAGACGCCCTCCTCCTGCTGCCAGATCACGCGCTCCACGGCAGATGCGCCCCGGCCGCCATACTCCTTTGGCCAGTTCAGACACACCCAGCCGCTGTCAGCTTTCTTCCTTTGCCAGGCTTTGGCGACTTCAACGATGTCGTGCTTCTGCAGCCTGATCCGGCCGAGCGCGGCTTTTGAAAGCTCAGCCTCGAACTCCTTTGGCGCGTTCGCGTCGATCCACGCTCTCGCTTCGGCACGGAAGGCCGCCTCCCGCGGACTGTCATCGAAGTTCATTTGCTTGCCTCATTTCCGGAGCGTGCCCCGGACGCAGCGCAAAGCGGCTCCGCGTCCGGGACACGAGAACTATCTCCCCTTGGTCGGGATCTGGTTGAACGGAACGTCCTTGTCGACGCGGATGTCGCCCGGCAAACCCAGCACGCGTTCGGCGATGATGTTGCGCATGATCTCATCCGTGCCGCCTTCGATGCGCGTACCCGGCGCACGCAGCAGCATGGCCTGGAACTTGCCGGCCGCTTCCGCATCGTCAGGACCGGACAGCACACCGGCTGCGCCCTGCAAATCCAGCGCGTAGGCCGAAATGTCCTGGATCATCGATCCTGCGACGAGCTTGCCGATCGAATTTTCCGGTCCGGGACGTTCGCCTTTCGACAGCGCCGAGATCGCGCGCATGTTGGTATATTTCAGACCGCTGGCACGCACGGCCCATTGCGCCAGCTTTGAGCGGACGCCGCGATCCTCGATCGCAGGCCTGTCTTCCAGCATCAGGTTGCCGCAAAACTCGAACAATTCCGGGAATCCGGTTGCAATGCCGGCGCCGATTGACATGCGCTCGTTCATCAGCGTGGTCAGCGACACGTTCCATCCATCGTTGACGGCGCCTAACCGCTGCGAGTCGGGAATTTTCACATCGGTGAAATAGACTTCGTTGAAGTCGGCATTGCCGTTGGCCTGCTTGATCGGCCTGATCTCGATGCCGGGGCTCTTCATGCTCAGGAAGAACATGGTGAGCCCCTTGTGCTTGGGCACAGCGGGATCGGTTCGCGTCAAAAGGATTCCATAGTCGGAATAATGCGCGCCCGAGGTCCAGATCTTCTGGCCGTTGACGATCCACTCGTCGCCGCGCTTTTCCGCGCGGGTACGCAGGCCGGCAACGTCGGAACCGCCGGCCGGTTCGGAAAACAGCTGGCACCAGATGTCCTCGCCGGAAGCAAGCGGCGGCAGATAGCGGCGCTTATGCTCCTCGCTTGCATAACCCATCATGGTGGGGCCGCACATGCCGTGGCCGATGATGAAAGTGAAGGAGAGCTTGCCGAACGCGCCTTCTTCCTGTTGCCAGATCACCCGCTCGATCGGCGAAGCGCCGCGACCGCCATAGTCCTTCGGCCAGTGCAGGCACGCCCAGCCGGCATCCGCCTTCTTCTTCTGCCATGCCTTGGCGACATCGAGAACATTGGCGCCTTTGAGCACGGTGCGACCGAGCGAAGACTTTTTGAGTTCCTCTTCGTGCTGCTTGGGTGCGTTCGCCGCGATCCAGGCTTTCGCTTCGGCGCGAAAGGCGGCTTCCTGCGGGGTATCGTCGAAATTCATGGATGGTTTCCCGTTCTTCGCCGGCGCCTCAGGCTGCATTTCGCTTCCGCATGCGATCAATCAGGGCGTCTTCCCAATACGACATCGAACCGAGCGCGAGCGCGGTCGCATTCGCGCGCCGGTAATAGAGATGGCAATCGAACTCCCAGGTGAACCCCATGCCGCCGTGAACCTGGATGTTGTTCTTCGCGCAATGCTGAAACGCCTGGGTGGCGCTGACCCGAGCGGCGGCGGCGGCCTCCGGCAATTCACCGGCATTGGTCGAAAGCGCCCAGGCGCCGTAATAGCAATTGGAGCGCGCCAACGTGGCCGAGACATACATGTCGGCCAGCATATGCTTGATCGCCTGGAACGATCCGATTGGCCGGCCGAAGGCGATGCGGTCGAGCGCATAGTCGCGCCCCATCTCGAGCGCGCGATCGGCGCCGCCGACCTGTTCGAACGCAAGCAGGACCGCAGCACGGTCGAGCACCTGTGAGACGACGCTCCAGCCTTCGCCGGGCTGCCCAAGCGGCTCTGCCTTGCACTTCTTGAAAAGAACTTCGGCCTGGCCGTGCGACGGATCGATGTTCGCAAGCGGCTTCGCCTCGACACCGCCGGCCTTCATATCGACCAGAAACAGCGAGATATCCGTGTCGCGGCCGCTCGAACCGGTGCGCGCGGCGACGATCGCGAAGTCGGCGATCGCCCCGTCCGCGACAGGTTTCTTGACGCCGTCAAGCGTACCGTTCGAAGCGGCAAGCTTGATGGCCTGCGGCGACGGATTGCCCTTGCCCTCGAACAACGCAAGCGTCCCGATTGCTTCGCCTGAGGCAATCTGAGGCAGCCACTTCTGCTTCTGCGCTTCGCTGCCGGCAAGCAACAACGCTTCCGCGGCGAGATAGACGGTCGAGGAAAACGGTACCGGCGCCAGCGCGCGGCCCATTTCTTCCGCAATCACGCAAAGCTCGAGATGGCCGGCGCCGGCGCCGCCATAGTTTTCCGGGATCGCAACCCCGAGGAAGCCCATCTCGGCCAGACCTTTCCACAATTCGCGATCAAACGGCACCTTGCCGTCGATGACGGCGCGCACCGCTTTCGGCGGGCATTTCTCGGCGAGAAATTTCCGCGCGGTGTCGCGCAGCTGTTTCTGGTCGTCGGAAAAATCGAAATTCATGCCATTAGTCTCCGAATTCGCGCGTTATCGCGGCGCCATGCGGATCGCGCCGTCGAGGCGGATCGTCTCCCCATTGAGCATCGCGTTCTCGACGATGTGGACCGCGAGGTTGCCGTATTCGGCGGCGTCGCCAAGCCGCGCCGGATGCGGCACCTGTGCGCCGAGGCTTTGGCGCGCCTCCTCGCTCAATCCCATCAGGAGCGGCGTGAAGAACAGGCCGGGCGCAATGGTATTGACTCGAACCTTGTGCTGGGCGAGGTCGCGCGCGGCCGGCAGCGTGAGCCCAACCACGCCGCCTTTCGAAGCCGAGTAGGCGATTTGGCCGATCTGGCCTTCGTAGGCCGCGACGCTTGCGGTATTGATGATGACGCCGCGCTCTTCGCCGACGGGTGCATCGGTGAGGAGCCGCTCGGCGAACAGCCGAAGCACATTGAAAGTGCCGATCAGGTTGACGTTGATGACGCGGGCGAACTTGGCCAGCGGATAGACGCCGTCCTTGCCGACAATGCGTTGCGATCCGCCGATCCCGGCGCAATTCACCAGCACGCGCGCAATCCCGTGCGCGGCTTCCGCCTTTGCGATCGCCGCCTTGACCTGGTCCTCGTCGGTGACGTCGGCGACCACCGCGATACCTTTCACCTCGGCCGCGACTTTCTCGGCATTTTCCTTGCTCTGATCCAGCACGGCGACCCTGGCGCCCTTCGCCGCCATGGCGCGCGCGGTCGCAGCGCCAAGCCCGGAACCGCCGCCGGTGATCAAGACTGCAATGTCCTTCAATTGCATGATAACGTCTCTCCCGAATTTTTCATTCTTGCATGCACGCTAACCCCATGGCGCGCGCGGCCTCAAGCCTTAATTGCAAGCTAGCATGGCGACACTGACGTTCCTTTCAGTTTTTCCGCGACCTCGTCAACCGGGACACTAGAATTGATTGACTAAGCCTGCTTGCGTCACTTTAATTCCGCCAGACAAAATCAAGATCAGGGAGAACGCCCATGGCCGAGGCCTATATCGTCGCCGCCGCGCGCACCGCCGGTGGCCGCAAGGGAGGACGTCTCGCCGGCTGGCATCCCGCCGATCTCGCAGCCTCCGTCCTCGACGCACTGGTGGAACGCTCAGGCGCCGCGCCTGACCAGATCGAAGATGTGATGATGGGCTGCGTCATGCAGGTCGGAGAGCAGTCCAACAATATCGCGCGCAACGCCGTCATGGCGTCCAGGCTACCCGAGAGCGTGCCCGGTACATCGATCGACCGGCAATGCGGCTCCTCGCAACAGGCGTTGCACTTCGCGGCGCAAGCCGTAATGTCCGGCAGCATGGATGTCGTGATCGCGGCCGGCGTCGAGGCGATGACGCGGGTACCGATGGGCCTTGCTTCACAGCTGCCGGCAAAAAACGGTTTTGGCCACTACAAGAGCCCGAAGATCGAGCAGCGTTATCCGAACATCGTGTTCAGCCAGTTCACCGGCGCAGAGATGATGGCGGAGAAATACGGCCTCTCGAAAGATGAACTCGATGAATATTCCTACCAGAGCCACCAGCGCGCGATTGCGGCGACACAAGGCGGCTTGTTCAGGGACGAGATCGTGCCGCTGCCGATCACGCGCGCCGACGGCTCAAAGGACGTTCATTCGATCGACGAAGGGATTCGTTTCGACGTCAGCCTTGACGGCATCAGAAACGTCAAACTGATCGCGGAGAACGGCAAGCTGACGGCAGCTTCCGCCAGCCAGATCTGCGACGGTGCCTCCGGCGTGATGGTGGTCAACGAAAAGGGTTTGAAGTCGCTCGGCATCGCGCCGATGGCGCGGGTTCATCACATGACCATGATGGGTGGCGATCCCGTGATCATGCTGGACGCGCCGCTGCACGCTACCGAACGGGCGCTTAAGAAAGCCGGCATGAAGGTCGACGATATCGATCTGTTCGAGGTCAACGAGGCTTTTGCGTCGGTGCCGACGGCCTGGCTGAAGACCACAGGCGCGGATCCCGAGCGGCTCAACGTCAATGGCGGCGCCATCGCGCTCGGTCATCCGCTCGGCGGCTCCGGCACCAAGCTGATGACGACCCTGGTCAACGCGCTCAAGCGGCGCAACAAGCGCTACGGCTTGCAGACCATGTGCGAGGGCGGCGGCATGGCCAATGTCACCATCGTGGAGCGGTTGTGAGGCATCATGCCTCTTCCGGATATTCCGCTGCCGCCAGACATCCGCTCCCGCTACCTTGAGGGCATCAACGGCCTCACAGTGCACGTGCTGGAATCCGGCTTTGAAAGCAAAGGCCGGCCTTGCGTCTTGCTGCTGCACGGGTTTCCGGAACTCGCCTATAGCTGGCGCAAGGTGATGCCGGTGCTGGCAGCGGCCGGCTTTCACGTGATCGCGCCGGACCAGCGCGGCTATGGCCGCACCATGGGCTGCGACGCGAGCTATGATTCTGACCTGATGCCGTTCCGCCTGCCGAATCTCGTGCGGGACGCGCTTGGCGTGGTCGCCGCGTTCGGTCATCGTTCGGTCGCTACCGTGGTCGGGCACGATTTCGGCAGCTCGGTTGCCGCCTGGTGCGGTATGATCCGTCCCGACGTGTTTCGCTCGGTGGTCCTGATGAGCGCGCCGTTCGCGGGTCCACCGCAGATCGCCGTCGATATCGCCGATGCGCCGCTGCCGCCGAAACGCGTCGATCCTGTTCATCACGAGCTTGCCGCGCTGCCACGGCCGCGCAAGCACTATCACTGGTACTATTCGACGCGCGGAGCGAACAATGACATGTGGCGCGCGCCACAAGGCGTGCATGATTTCCTGCGCGCCTATTACCACCACAAGAGCGCGGACTGGAAAGACAACAAGCCGCATCCGCTCAAGTCATGGTCGGCCGAAGAACTAGCCAAGCTGCCGGCCTACTACGTGATGGATCTTGCGAAGACCATGCCGGAGACGGTCGCCGAGGAAATGCCGTCAAAGGAGCAAATCGCTGCGAACGCCTGGCTGCCCGACCATGAACTCGCAGTCTACAGCGCCGAATATCAGCGCACGGGGTTCCAGGGCGGGCTGCAATGGTATCGCTGCGGCACCTCGGGCGCGTTCACCGCAGAACTCGAGACATGGTCGGGCAAGAGCATCGACGTGCCCTCTTGCTTCATTTCCGGCGAGCAGGACTGGGGCACTTATCAGCGTCCCGGCGTGTTCGAAACGATGCAGACGACCGCTTGCACATCCATGATCGGCGTTCACTTGATCGAAAGCGCCGGACACTGGGTGCAGCAGGAGCAGCCGGCCGAGGTCAGCCGCCTGCTGCTGCAATTCCTGAAAGCCGCCGCAGTTTAGATTTTTGCGCTGCGCTCCTCTGAACCGTTCGACCAAAACCGCTGGAACAATCGCACGTTCCCCGGCGTTGGCCGCTGATGGGTCATGCACCCGCATCAAACTGGAGGAGATATATGGAGAAGAGGATCGCTGGACTTCTGGGCGCGGTGGCGACGCTCGGGGCGATGAACGCGGCTCAGGCCGCACCTACGCCACAAGCCCCAACCGAGACATTGAGAGCCAATTCGTTCGCCGAATTGCTGGAGCCGATTCCCAACGCGGCGTCAGTGTTGAAAATGGTCGATGAATCCCAGCCTGCGCCATCGACGGAAGGAAATGTTCAACTCGCGCAGTACTACTACCATCACCACCATCATCATCATCACCATCATTTCTGGCGTCGGTGGCATCACCATCATCATCACCACCATCATCATTACCGCCGTTATTACTATTGATCGGCGGGATGACGACAGGACCCCTTGGGGTCCTGTTTTCGTTTTATAGACGCGCAAGCGCGAGACATTATGTCTGGCGCGCTTTTTCTTTCGCTGCGCGGTGAAGATGCCGATAGGTGCCATCGAACACAGTATCCGTTGACGACGTCCATTCGGTTCCGGCCGACAGCGTTGGCCGGCTGTTGTAGATCCGCCGCGATTGAAGCTCGCGCTCGGCGAATTCCTCTTCGTTCATCGGCTCGAGTTCGAAATTGGCCTCCTCCGGAATGACGATGACCTGAGCAAACGGCTCGCCGCGTCTGAAGATGTGGGTGCGCCCTTCGTCCGGTGACTTGAACACACAGAAGAACAACATCGGCCACCAGTTTCGGATCAAGGCCGGCACAGCGATCGGAACAGTACCCGTTCGATCGTTGTAAAAACGCGGATGCGGCTCGGTCCGGATTGCCATGCCTTTCTCGACCTTGAGGTCGAGCAGGATCTGATAGGTGTAGAACGCGTCGCCGAAATTCCGGAATGGCGGCCAGTTTGCTTCGCTGTCGGGCGGATCGCCCCAGTCGCTTTCCATAACCAGACGCCCGTCCTTGCTGCTGACGCGCAAGTCGTTGTCGTAGGGATAGAACAGCTCGATCCCGTATTGGGCACCTTCCGAGAAAGGAACGCAGTGCCACACCTGTTCGCGCGACCCATTGGCGCGCGGCTCGCGCTGCCCCGCCCATCCGGGAATTTCGAGCCTGGTCCGCCGCGGCACCAGCCGTGGATCGTTCAGGCGATATTTGACCTTGGCCATGAGAGCTCCCCATACACCGTCACGGGAAGTCGAACGAGGCGAAGGCCGAACGGTTCCATGCGACGGGCCCATAAATGGGAACCGGATGAATTGACCTCGCGCGAGGTGACCGCTATATCGATTTAGAATTGTTCTAAATCACTCAAAAGGTCCTCCCGTGAAGAAATTTGCCGATTTGACGGAGCGCGAAGTGCTGGCCGTCGCGATCGCCGCCGAAGAGGAAGACAGCCGCATCTACATGAGCTTCGCGGAAGACCTCGCCGAGCGCTATCCGGAATCGGCAAAACTGTTCGAGCAGATGGCGGAGGAAGAAAAGGGCCATCGCCACATGCTGCTCGAGATGTACGAAAAGCGCTTCGGCCAAAACCTGCCGCCGATCCGCCGCGACAACGTCAAGGGCTTCTTGCGCCGCCGCCCGATCTGGCTGACCAAGAACCTATCCCTCGATGCCATCCGCAGGGAAGCGGCGACGATGGAATTCGAGGCGGAGCGTTTCTACATCAAGGCCGCCGAGCAGACCCAGGACGTCGGCGTTCGCCGGTTGCTCGCTGACCTCGCGGAAGCGGAAAAAGGTCACGAGCACACCGCCGCCAAACTGACCGACGAAATCCTCACCCCTGACGTGCGCGCCGAGGAAGACAAGACGCGACGCCGCATGTTCGTGCTGCAATATGTGCAGCCGGGCCTTGCCGGGCTGATGGACGGATCGGTATCGACGCTGGCGCCGCTGTTTGCCGCAGCCTTCGCCACGCACCAGAACTGGCAGACGTTTCTCGTTGGCCTTGCCGCCTCGATCGGCGCCGGCATCAGCATGGGCTTTGCAGAAGCCCTGTCCGATGATGGTTCGCTCACCGGCCGCGGTTCTCCCTGGCTGCGCGGTCTGACTTGCGGCGTAATGACCGCGCTCGGCGGCCTCGGCCACACCATGCCTTATCTGGTGCCCGACCGCCTGGCCAACGCGTTCTGGATTGCGACCGCGATTGCGAGCGCGGTGGTCTTCTTCGAGCTCTGGGCCATCGCCTATATCCGCGCCCGTTACATGGACACGCCGTTCCTGCAGGCCGTGTTCCAGATCGTGCTGGGCGGCGTCATCGTGCTCGGCGTCGGCATTCTCATTGGGGCGTCGTAGAGTGCGGTCGCCGGCCTTGGCGAATTTCAGTGCAGTTCTAAGCTTGCCAGCTCGTTGATAGGTTTCATCTCCAGGATGTCACCTTCATCGACGTGGTCACGGATCGTCTCAAGCTCTGTCGCATCGATCTCGAGAAGCCAGTTGCTCCACTCCTTCGGATGTCCCTCGGGAGCGACGGATTCACCTCGCGCATGATATCTGTATTTCGCCAGCGCTTGAGCAGCTCTTTCCATCGCGCTGCTATCTTTCAGAGTAATTACGCACCTCATCGTGCACCTCGCACCGTCTCCGCTCAGGTCTGAAGCTCGGCAGTGTGCATGGCATCTCGGGCGGCGTATTGATTGATATCAATTCCAGGATCGGGCTGTCATTCGACCTTTCGGGCGGCCCGCCCCACGATGAATTCGCGTCCCCGGAGCGATCTAAGCGGCGGAAAGCAACTCGCCCGCCTCCGCCATGCCGACCGCGCGATCACCGAGCAAAAGCTGAGTGATCGCTCGCTGCCGGCCATCGCCGGCCAAGAGGAACGGATCGCCGGTGGACAACCGGTGATCGATCACAAGCCGCGATAGCAGCAACCGGCGCGCATCGCCGCGCATCTGATGGATGCGGTGAGCCTCCCACGCCAGCGCCACCGCGCTTGCAATGTGATAAAGCAGGCTGGTGGCACGGCGCGCCTCGGCTTCGTTTTCGCTGCGGCCAGCAACCTCGCGGGCAAAACCGACCGCGCGATCGGTCAAACCGTGCAAGCGATCGCGCCAGCCGTGCGGCACATCGGTCGCATCATCGATTCGTGCATGCAGGTCCGCCGCCAGCGCTGAGTCCGCGCCGTGGCGGCCGACCGCGCGCGTCAGCGCGTCGATAGCGACGATGTTGCCGGTGCCTTCCCAGATCGAGCCGAGATGCGCATCGCGCAACAGCCGCGCGGTCGCGAACTCCTCGATGTAACCGATGCCGCCGCGCATTTCCATCGCGTCGCCGCAGACCTTGCGGGCGTCACGCGTGGCGCGGAATTTCAACGTCGGCGTCAGAATCCGCAACAAAGCGGCGGCGTCCTGGCTGCCGGCTTCAGTGCGGTCGAGCGCGTCGGCGGTCAAGAAGCTCATCGACAGCGCCTGCTCGGTCGCCAGCATGATCTTCATCAACTGCCGCTGCGCCAGCGGCAGATCGATGATGCGGCTGCCGAACACCACGCGGTTTCTGGCGACGGTCATCGCGTCGTGGTACGCGCGGCGCATCAGCGCGGTGGATTTGACGCCATTGGAGAGCCGCGACGAGTTGACCATCTCGGCCATCTGCACGAAGCCGCGATCGAGTTTCCCGACCGCATAGGCGATTGCGCCTTCGAGCTTGATCTCCCCCGAGGCCATCGAGCGGGTGCCGAGCTTGTCCTTTAGCCGCACGATTCGATAGTGATTGGGCGAGCCGTCATCGAGCGTGCGCGGCATCAGGAACAGGCCGACGCCACGTGTACCCGGTCCTGCTCCTTCGGGGCGCGCCAGCAGCATCACGACCTTGGCGTCCGCATTCGAGCAGAACCATTTCTCACCAGAGAGACGCCAGTGGTCGCCCTCCTCGACGGCGGTCGTGGTCAGCGTGCCGACGTCGGAGCCGCCTTCCTTTTCGGTCATGAACTGGCCGCCCTGGGTCAGCCTGGCCATGTCGGTTTGCGTGAGGCCGTCGAGATATCTGGCTTTCAGCGCCTCATTGCCGAAATTCGCTAGTAGCTTGGCGCAGCCGTCGGTGACGTTGATCGGACATCCGAGCCCGAACTCGGCCTGATTGAACAGGAACGTAAAGGCGTGCTTGGCGGCGACGGGATATTTGTCCGGCCAGCCCAGAATACCCTTGCGGATCGACATCGCATGAATGCCGAACTCGCCGAAGGCGGCGCGTTCGAGCTCGCGATAGGCAGGGTGATACTCGATCCACTGCACATCGCGGCCAAAGCGGTCGCGCTGATGCAGCACCGGCACATGGCGGTCGGCCAGCCTCGCGCATTCGTCGAGATGGCCGCCCGCGAGGCCGCCCAAACGATCGAGATGCGGCTCGATATGGCGAAACAATTTCTCGGGCAGATGGATGCGCAAGAGGTCGGCCAGGCTCGGATCGGCACGATAGAAGTTCATCCCCGTGGTGTCCGGCGCCAGAAGGTCCGGGCGATGGTCCGAATTTGCAACGCTTTTTTGTGGATGCGGCTGCATTGAATTCCCCTGGTCGCTTCCTCATCTCTTCAGACGAACTATCGCATATCCCGCCCGGGCTAGGACAAGGAACATCCGATGGAAACGCCAAAATACAGGAATGCCCTGATTGTCGGGGCCGGCGAAGGCCTGAGCGCCTCGCTGGCGCGGCTGTTCGCACGCGAAGGGATTCGCGTGGCGCTGGCGTCCCGCAGCATCGAAAAACTGGGCGCGATCTGCGCCGAGACCAAGGCGCGCGCCTATGCCTGCAACGCCGCCGACCCGGACGAGGTCGAGCGCCTGTTCGGTCTTGTCGAGCGCGAGATCGGAACGCCTGATCTTGTCGTCTATAATGCCAGCGCGCGGGCACGCGGTCCGCTGATCGATCTCGCGCCGGCCGACGTGGCGCAGGCAATTGCGGTCAGCGCCTTCGGCGGCTTCCTGGTGGCCCAGCAGGCCGCCAAACGCATGCTGCCGAACAGGCAGGGCGCCATCCTGTTCACGGGCGCGTCCGCGAGCGTCAAGGGCTATGCCCAATCGGCGTCGTTTGCGATGGGGAAATTTGCGCTGCGCGGGCTCGCCCAAAGCATGGCCCGCGAATTATCGCCGCAAGGCCTTCACATCGCGCACTTTGTCATTGATGGCGGCATTCGCAGCCCAACCCGAACCGAGCCCGCCGATCGGCCGGACTCCATGCTCGACCCGGACGCGATCGCGCTGAGTTACTGGAGCGTCTTGCAACAGCCCAGAAGCGCCTGGGCCTGGGAAGTGGAATTGCGGCCCTGGGTGGAGAAGTTTTGAGATAGGGCCAATGCCGTTCGATCTCCTCCCTGTCGTCATTCCGGGGCGCGAGTGAAACGAGCGAACCCGGAATCTATTTCTACAGATATTCCGCGGCGCCATGGATTCTCAGGTGCGCAATTGCGCACCATAGCCTGCGCCTGACGGCGCATCCCGGAATGACACATGGGATTGCCTCGCTTACGCTCGCAATGACGCGATACTGAACGCTTACGCCATCGCTTCCAGCACGAGACGCTCCGCCACGAGCTTCCAGCTCGCGCACGGAATGTCCCGGTGGATCGGATCGATCTGTTTTTCGAAGCGCACGAGCTTCCAGTCGTCGGGATGGCGGATGAAGGCATAGCCGGACTTGCGCGCCAGCGCGATCATCACCTCGTTGGAGCGCAGGGTATCGCCGAACATCTTGCTCGCACCCAGCGCCGCCGCCCGGCATTCCAGATTGCCGAGCAGCGCCCGGCCGATGCCCTGGCCTTGCCAGCGATCGGCGATGGAAATGCCGAACTCGAAATTCTTACTCGCACGCTCGAAGCCATAGCGGGCTTCACCCACGATGGTCTCGCGGCCGTCGATCATGATCGCCGCGACCACGCTAAAGCGGTCGTCCTCGCCGGCGCGAATGAAGTGAGCGAGCTGGCTTGCCGGCAATTCGCTGATCCCGCCCAGGAAGCGATTGTAGCGCGAGCGCGTCGAAAGCTGGCGGATGTAGCGCTGCAGAGCCTCGCCGTCGCCGGGCGTGACAAGGCGGACGGTCAGCGTCCTGCCGTCGCGAAGTCTCAGGTGATCGGTATGACGCGGATGATCGAACAGATGGATGACGGTCATGACAATCTCCGTCGAATTCGAAATTCGCGGCCGGCGCCCCTTGTCGAGAAAGGCGGCGCCGGCACGGTGTGGCGGTTCAGAAGTCCGCATCGCTTGTGCCGCGAGTGAAGTCATGCGGACTTCTGAACCAAAGCCACACCAGCCCAATCGTTTTGCCAGTGTCCCTTCGATTCCGAAGTCCGAAACGTGGCTCCGCGAAATCCGACGAACCTCGGAATTGGGGATACTGGTGCGGCGTTCAAGCCCGCCAGAATGGCTTTTCGGCCTCGCGGACCACATCGCTCCACGACAAGCCGACGTCGTGCAGATCCCGGTCCGACCAATGGGTCAGCTCGTCGCGCTGCCGCCAGCGGCTGAACCAGAGCTGCAAGTGCCTGCCGAGCCGGGCCAGGCCGCCAGACTCATGATTATTTGTCACATTTTCGCAAACACAAAGGGACATTTCGCCCTCCATAATCCTACGATTTAGTGCGATTATCTGTGGATTTCGCAGTTGCGACAAACGACACTTTGGGTCACAATATATGAGATATACTCATGTAGTGGGGCGCCATGGCCACCCGACTTCCCTCGCTTAACGGGTTACGCGCCTTCGAGGCGGCCGCCCGGCATTTGAGTTTCACGGCGGCAGCTAGTGAACTGAACGTGACCCAGACCGCGATCAGTCATCAGATCCGGAGGCTGGAGGACGAGCTCGGGCTCAGGCTGTTTGTCCGGCAGAACCGCAGCCTGACACTGACGCCGGCGGCGAAAGAGTACCTTCCCGGCATTCGCGCCGCTTTCAACGATCTGCGGCTTGCCACCGACCGCCTGTTGCGCAAGGACGGTGATCGCGTGCTGACAGTCTCGACGCTGGCGTCCTTCGCCGCAAAATGGCTGCTGCCGCGGCTGTCCTCCTTTCAGCAGGCTCATCCTGAAATCGACGTCCGCATCACCTCTTCGACCAGCCTGGTCGATTTCCGCCGCGACGATGTCGATGCGGCGATCCGCTATGGCCGTGGCCACTGGGCCGGCTTGCGCGCCGACTGGCTGACGGCGGATGAACTGTTTCCGGTCTGCAGCCCTGAACTCTTGAAAGGCGACAGGCCGCTGCGGTGCCCCGAGGACCTTGCCCACCACACGCTCCTGCACAGCAGCGGCGGCTATGACGACGACTGGCGCCTGTGGCTGACGGCAGCGGGTCTGCCTTCGGATATCTCGAAACAGCGGGGCTTGAGCTTTGACCTGATCCTGATGACCGTGCAGGCAGCCATCGACGGGCTCGGCGTAGCCATGGGCCGGACCTCCTATGTCGAAGGCGATATCGCCAAGGGCCGGCTGGTCGTGCCGTTCAAGATCGCGCTCCCGGCCGACGCCGGCTTCTATCTCGTTTCGCCGCAGGCACGAGCCGAACCCGCCAAGCTGTCCGCGTTCCGGAAGTGGCTGCTGGCTTCGGTCCAGGGCGGTTTGAAGGTGGCCTGATTTACTGGTGGCCCGTTGATTCCGACATCGCGAAAAATGCCAATTCCAAGATCACGAAAAGTGCCCGCCGCAAAGGCAGGCGAATGTTGGAATCGGACCACCAGCGTGGCAGATTGCCCCTACAACATAACCGCGCTGGCCCGAACCGGGTGATCGCCGCGCGGGACCACAGGGAGAAACCGCTAATGACGTCGTCGTCCAGTTCGCCGCCCGTTGTGCTCAAATCGCGAATTGGCGCCATCTTCAGAGCAACCAGCGGCAATTTCCTCGAGCAATTCGATTTCTTTCTGTTCGGCTTCTACGCACAGGATATCGCGAAGGCGTTCTTTCCTGCCGCGGACGAGACCGCGGCCTTGCTCAATGCCTACGGCGTATTCTGGCTTGGTGCGCTGATGCGCCCGGTCGGCGCCGTCGTGCTCGGCGCCTATATCGACCGGATCGGCCGCCGGCAGGGCCTGATCGTTACGCTTTCGCTCATGGCGCTTGGCACCGTGGTGATCGCCTTCTGCCCGTCCTTTGCGGCGATCGGCATTTCTGCGACGATCATTGTGCTGATCGGCCGACTGATACAGGGCTTCTCCGCCGGAGTCGAACTCGGCGGCGTATCGGTTTATCTTTCCGAAATCGCGACCCCCGGTAATCGTGGCTTCTACACCTCGTTTCAGTCTTCCAGCCAGCAGGTCGCCATCTTCGTCGCGGCCGTCATCGGCTTTATCCTGAGGGAATACATTCCCGCCGACACCTTCCTGGATTCCATCGGCGGAATCGCCAAATGGCGCATCCCGTTCTTTATCGGGTGCATCATCATCCCTGTCATTTTCATATTGCGGCGTTCGCTTGAAGAAACGCCGGAATTCCTGGCGATGAAGAAACACCCGACCGCGAGCGAGGTATTTGCTTCGGCGGCCGCGAACTGGCGCATTGTCGTTCTCGGCATGATGATCGCCGTGCTGACCACGACGACCTTTTACTTCATCACGGTCTATGGACCCGGCTTCGGCAAGCAGCTCAACCTCTCGCCGACCGGTACATTGCTCGTGACTTCTCCTCGTTGCGGTCACGAACTTCATCTGGAATCCAGTCGGTGGCGCGATATCCGATCGTGTCGGCCGCAAGCCGGTGCTGCTGACAATCGCGAGCCTGTCATTCGTAACCGCCTATCCGGCGCTCCACTGGCTCGCGACAGAGCCCACGCTCGCAAAGCTGCTGGCGGTCCAGATGATGTTCTCGTTCTACTTCGGCGTCTACAGCGGCACGATGCTGGGGTGCCTGGTCGAGATCGTGCCGGCACATGTCCGCACCACCTGTTTCTCGATAGCGTTCGCACTGGCCGCAGGCATATTCGGCACATCCACTCCCTTCGTATCTACCAAACTGATCGCCATGACAGGCCAGGACAAGGCCTCGCCTGCGTTCTGGCTGATGTTTGGCGCAGCGCTCGGCATCATCGCGGCGCTCACCGTCTATCGTGACGGCCGGGCGATGCCGACACGCGAAGCCGTCACGACGGCTTGATATTCGGGAACGGCCGGGTGCCCTGCATGCCCGGCCGTTCCGATTTCCATGCAAACAATATAACAACAAACGGCATGGTGGACTTGACCCGCAAATACGATGTGCTGGTGATCGGCGGCGGCAACGCCGCGCTTTGCGCGGCGATCAGTGCGGCGCGCGACGGTGCGTCGGTGCTGGTGCTGGAAGCCGCCCCGAAATTCTATCGCGGCGGCAATACTCGCCACACCCGCAACATGCGCTGCGCGCATGATGCGGCGACGGAAATCCTTACCGGACCCTATACGGAAGACGAATTCTGGGAGGACCTGCTGCGCGTCACCGGCGGCAAGACCGACGAGGAGCTGGCGCGGCACATGATCCGCGAGTTCAAGGACATCCTGCACTGGATCGTCCAGCAGGGCGTGCGCTGGCAACCCTCACTCGGCGGCACGCTCAGCCTGGGGCGCACCAACTCGTTCTTCCTCGGCGGCGGCCGGGCGATGCTGAATGCGCTTTATCTCACCGCCGAACAGCTCGGCATCGATGTTCTCTATGATGCCGAAGTCGTCGATCTCGACATTGCCGACGGCATGTTCCTGTCCGCGACGTTCAAGCGCGGCGACGGCCATGCCACCGTCAAGGCTTCGGCGATGGTCGCCGCGTGCGGCGGGTTCGAGGCCAACATCGAATGGCTCAAGCAATATTGGGGCGAGGTCGCCGACAATTTCCTGATCCGCGGCACGCCCTATAACCGCGGCTCGGTGCTGAAGGTTCTGCTGGACAAGGGCGTGGAGGAGATCGGCGATCCCACGCAATGCCATGCGGTTGCGATCGATGCGCGCGCGCCGAAGTTCGACGGCGGCATCATCACGCGGCACGATTCGGTCGTATTCGGCATCGTCGTCAATCGCGATGCCCAACGTTTTTACGACGAGGGCGAGGACATCTGGCCGAAGCGTTATGCGATCTGGGGGCGCCTCGTCGCCGCCCAGCCCGGCCAGATCGCCTACATCATTTTCGATGCCAGTTCGCGCAACAGCTTCATGCCGACGCTGTTTCCGCCGATCGAAAGCGACAGCATTGCAGGGCTCGCGGAAAAGCTGACGCTTGATCCGACCGCATTGGAAAAGACCGTCGCCGATTTCAATGCCGCCGTGCGGCCCGGCACGTTCGACCATACGATCTTGGACGACTGCCGGACTGAAGGATTGACGCCACCGAAAACGCATTGGGCGCGAAGGCTGGAGACTCCGCCCTATTACGCTTACCCGGTGCGGCCCGGCATCACCTTCACCTATCTCGGCACGCGCGTGAACAGAGAGGCGCGGATGCTGATGAAGGAGGGCAGACCATCCGCCAACATGTTCGCGGCCGGCGAAATCATGTCCGGCAATGTGCTTGGCCAGGGCTACGCCGCCGGCATGGGCATGACCATCGGCAGCGTGTTCGGCCGTATCGCGGGTCAGGAAGCGGCGAGGAATGCAAGGAATTAGCTGCACGTTCAGTTCACCTCGTCCCGCACGCGGGGAGACGGCGAAGAAAAAAGGAGGAATGCCATGTCACGCTTCATCTTCGTCCTCGCCACGGCAGCCCTGACGTCAACCGGCCCGGCTCAAGCTGCCGACCCCATCACGCTGCGCGACATGGGCTCGTTCCATGTCGGCGGGCGTCTGGTGGAGATCAGCGGCAAGCCGGTCAAGGAAGTCACGTTCACGCCCGGAGGTGTGCCCGCAAAAGTCGATCCGAACGGCACCTATCAGGTCGAGCAGATGTATGTGCAGTACTTTCTGCCGGCCAACGAACACGGCGCCTACCCGCTGCTGATGTGGCATGGCGGCGGACTGACCGGCGTTACCTGGGAAACGACGCCCGACGGCCGCGAAGGCTGGCTGAATTATTTCCTGCGCAAGGGGTGGAGCGTCTACAATTCCGATGCGGTCGAACGCGGCCGCGCCGGCTGGGCGCAATATCCCGACATCTTCAAGAGCGACCCGGTGTTCCTGACCACCGCCAATCCGTTCGAGCGCTTTCGCATCGGCGACGGGCCGAACTCCTATGATCCGGATCCCGCGAAACGCAAGGTGCAGCTGGGCAGCCAGTTTCCGGTCGAGGCGTACGACGTCTTCGTCAAGCAAGGCGTGCCACGCTGGACCACCAATGACGAGGCGACGATTGCCGCCTATATCGCCGAGGTCGATCGGGTCGGCCCGTGCGTCATCATGGTGCACAGCCAGTCCGGCGCGTTCGGATTCAAGGTGGCGCAGGCACGACCCGACAAGGTGAAGGCGCTGATCGCGATCGAGGCTGCCGGCGTGGGCGATCCAGCCAAGGTCGATGCGCTGAAGAACATTCCAACCCTGATCGTCTATGGCGACTACATCGACCGCGATTCGCGCTGGCCGAAAATGCGCGCCACCGGCGTAGCCTTCGCCGACGGCATCAAGGCCGCCGGTGGCAGCGTCGACGTCGTCGACCTGCCCAAGGTCGGCATCAAGGGCAATTCGCACATGATCATGATGGACAAGAACAATGCCGAGGTCGCGGCCCTGATCCAGACTTGGCTGGAACGCAAGGGGTTGACCAAGTGAGGCAACATCCTTTCGGGATGCATGGAAGTCCAACCCTCGCGGAGGCCGACCGCCTGATGACGGTCTGCAATTCCTGTCGCTATTGCGAGGGACTTTGCGCCGTGTTTCCGGCGATGGAAATGCGCCGCGCTTTCTCCGATGGCGACCTCAATTATTTTGCCAATCTCTGCCACGCCTGCGGCGCCTGTTACACCGATTGCCAGTTCTCGCCGCCGCATGAATTCAACGTCAATGTGCCGAAGACGCTCGCCGCCCTGCGCGCCGAATCCTGGGCGGCTTATGCGTGGCCGCGCGCTTTCTCCGGCCTGTTCGCGCGCAATGGCATTGCGATCAGCATCATCTGCGCGCTGACGGTCGCCGGGTTCATCTTCGGCTTTGCCGCATCCACCGACCCCGCGGTCTTGCTAGGCGTGCACACGGGCCCTGGCGCCTTCTATGCGCTGATGCCGCATAACGCGATGGCCGGCCTGTTCGGCGCGGCCTTTCTTTTCGCGATCGCAGCGCTCGCGATGGGCCTGCGCGCCTTCTGGCACGATATCGGCGAGCCCGCCGTAACCCTGACGGATCCGCCATCGCTGTGGCAGGCGATGAAGGACGCCGGGCAATTGCGCTATCTCGATGGCGGCGGCGTCGGCTGCTTCAACGAAGACGAGCGCCCGACCGATCGCCGCAGGATTTTTCATCACTTGACGTTCTACGGATTCCTGCTGTGTTTTGCGTCGACCTGCGTGGCCACGCTATATCACTATCTCCTGGCGCGCGAGGCGCCCTATTCCTGGTGGGATTTGCCGGTGATCCTCGGCACGCTCGGCGGCATCGGGCTCGTAATCGGGCCGATCGGTTTGCTCGCCGAAAAGCTCAAACGCGACGTGGCGCTGGTCGATGCGAACAGCTCCGGTATGGACGCCGCCTTCACGCTCATGCTGTTCTTGACCGGCATCACCGGCTTGGCACTTCTGTTCTGGCGCGACACATCCGCGATGGGCGCGCTGTTGGCTCTCCATCTTGGCATCGTGTTCGCACTCTTCGTCACGATGCCATACGGCAAGTTCGTGCACGGCCTTTATCGCTATGCCGCGCTGGTGCGCTACGCGCGCGAGCGGCGGACGATAGGACATCATTGAAAATAATGAGCGAACTTGGGCCTCATGGTTCGCCCGGCGATGCACGGCATCGTCCGGAGACGCCGCTTTGCGGCTCCTCACCATGAGGATCGATATCGCGCAACGCTTTCCTACCTCATCCTGAGGAGCCGCGCTTTTGCGCGGCATCTCGAAGGATGGCCCTCCGCAAACTACAAATCCACCACGACGTAATCATTTTCGACCGAGACGCTGAGCGTCTCGGCCACGTAGGGCCCCTTCACCACGGCGGCGCCCGGCTCGATATTGACGGCGTAGGCGCGGGTGCGAAAGCGCTTTGGATCGCACCAGGATTGTCCGGTGCGGATATCGAATTCCCAGCCATGCCAGGGGCAGCGGATGATTTCGCCGAGCCTTGTGTATTCGATCACACCGGGATCGGACGATTGCGCCAGTCCGATCAACGCCCCCTCGCACAGTGCCGCGCCCTGATGCGGACAGCGGTTTAACAAACCGAAAAACTCGCCATTGACGTTGAAGACCGCGATCGGCCGCTCGTCGATCGTGAGAAATTTGCGCGTACCCGGCGGTAGTTCGTTCACCGGCGCGACGACATAACGGGTCATCTCGATTTACGCCAGACCGTAAAGCTTCTTGGCGTTGTTCAGATAGAACGCCTCGCGATTGGCGTCGCTGACGCCGGGTGGAAGCACCCGCGACGGCTCGTCGAAATCCCAATGCGGATAGTCGGTGGCAAACAGCAATTTGTCCCAGCCGACCCATTCGACGACGTCGAACAGATGGTCGCGCCGCTCGGGGTCTTCCATCGGCTGCGTCGTCCACCAGATGTGGTCGCGGATATATTCCGACGGCGGCCGCTTCACATGCGGCACCTCGCTTTTCAGGAGCTCCCAGTTCCGGTCGAGCCGCCAGGACAATGACGGCGCCCAGCCGAAACCGGCCTCGATCATGATCATCTTCAATCGCGGATACCGCTCGAACACGCCTTCCAGCACGAGGCTCGCCAGCACAGCCTGCTGGCACTGCGAATGCCCGACCATTTCCTCGATGTAGAAACTCGGCCAGCCCGAGGCCGTGATTGGATTGCCGCCGAACCCGAAGGCATGGACGCCGACTGGAAGCCCAGCCCGTTCGGCCGCTTCGTAAATCGGCCAATAACGGCGCTGGCCGAGCGGCTCGACGGTGCGGCTGAGCAACAGAACCTGCACGAAATTCCTGTCGCCGGCGCGCCTGCGGATTTCGGCGGCTGCCGTCGGTCCATCCTCGTTGGCGACGACAATGGAGCCTTTCAGGCGGGCGTCCTTGCTGGTCCATTTATCGATCTGCCAGTCGTTGATCGCCGAACAGATTGCAGCGGCGAGTTCGTGGTTGCGGATGCCCTGCCCCGTCGCCAGCGGGTTCAGCACGCCGAGCACGACGTTGTTCGGATCGAGATGCTGCTGCTGCATGAATGCGAGCGATGATCCCTGCGGGCCGCCTTCCGGCGGATAAGCGTCGCGCCGCGAGGCGTTGGGTTGCGCCTTTGGATAAGGCGGCCCTTCCATCATGCCTTGATAAGGATGCTTGCCGTAGGTCTCGAGATGATCGTGCCAGCGCCTGGCGAGAAAGGGATGCAGTTCGGTCGCGGTTGCGCGTGCGGGATGAATGTCGCAATCGGCAATCGCCGTTTTGACCTGCGCCTTGGCATCACCAGACGGAACCGCTGCCGCTCGATTGCGGAGCTGGATGTTCATGCCGTCGTCTCCCTTTCCTTCAGGCGCGCATAGGTCGCGAAGGGATTGTCGATCATGATCTTCCGAACCAGATCAGGGGATATGCCCTCGGGCAACGCCGCGTTCCCGTCGAATTGCCAATGCGGATAGTCGGTCGAGAATAGAAGCAATTCGTCCGACTGCATATGGTCGAACAGGCGATTTAGAACTTGCGGTTCCGGCGGCGCGTCGACCGGCTGCAATGAGAAGCGGATATTGCTGCGCACAATTTCAAGCGGCGCACGGTCGACCCACGGTGTCTCCATGCGGATGCCGCGCCAGAACTTCTGGAGCCGCCACAGATAGGGCGCGAGCCAGGTGAATCCGCTCTCCAGCATCACCATCTTCAGCTTCGGATGCCGCGCGAACACGCCTTCAATGATCAGGCTGGTGAGCTGGGTCTGAAACGCCTGCGCCTGCGCGACATAATCCTCGATGTGGTAGGAACCCCACCCAACCGAGGTCGGCGGATTGTGATAGCTCGATCCGGCGTGGATGCCGACCGGCAGGCCGAGCCGCTCGGCCGCCGCGTAGATCGGCCAATAGGCCCGCCTGCCCAGGGGAATGTCGCCCATCACCAGCATCAGCACCTGAACGAAACGCTTATCCTTTGCGCAACGCTCGATTTCCGCGACCGATTTTTCGACGCTCTGGACGGGAATGACGATCGAGCCGCGCAGGCGGTCGTCCTTGTCGAGCCACTCCTTGACCAGCCAGTCGTTCAAGGCGCGGGTGAAAGCGACCGCCATGTCTTCCGAGAAAACCATCTGCACGCCGAACAGGGGATTGCAGATGCCAAAAGAGACGCCGAACGGATCGAGCGCCTGAGCCTGCATGTCCTTCAGGCTTGAGCCCGGCTTGCCGTGGGCCGGGCGCCAGTCCGGCCGCGCTGAAATCGGCGAATTCGGCGGATAGGATTGCGAGACGAGATCGGTCATGCCGCGCGAGGTGACCTGATCGCGCCAGTAATCGTCGAGATAGGGCAAGAGGCTCGTCAGATGCGGAACGGCGGGATGAAGATCGCAATCCACCCCACCTGCAATCGGTGACGTCATGGTTCCTCCTCCTGCCCCTTTCCATTGAAGCAGGCCGTCACTTCACCCGCAACTCGGCAAAAAGCGATCTCAGGCGTGCTATAAAGCGGGGCTCTCCAATACAGCAGCCAGCAGGGAATTGAGCTTCATGAAGGACCTCGTCGCGATCGCCGAACAGATCGCCGCCAACCTCGTCGCGCGAAAGCAAACCATTGCGGTCGCGGAGTCCTCGACCGGCGGGCTGATTTCGGCAAGCCTGCTCGCCGTGCCCGGCGCGTCCGCTTATTTCCTCGGTGGCGCGGTGGTCTATACGCGCGATGCGCGACGGCTTCTCGCCGACGTTCCCGACGAGGTGATGAAGGGACTCCGCTCGGCGTCCGAACCTTACGCCCAATTGCTGGCTGGCCGGATCCGCGAACGCTTTTCGACCCATTGGGGCCTGTCCGAAACCGGCGCCACGGGACCGACCGGAAACCGCTATGGCGATGCAGCCGGCCACAGCTGCATGGCAGTCGCGGGGCCGAGATCGCAAGTCATCACGCTGGAGACCGCAAGCGCCGACCGGCAGGGCAACATGCATGCCTTTGCGGAGAGGGCGCTGAAGCTGTTGTTGGAGAATCTGTCGCGTTGATTGATTGTCATTCCGGGATGGGGCGCCAGCACCAGATCCGGAATGACGGCTCGGACAGCTTTGCGACGCATTGACCGCGATAACCCTCGCCGTCACTTCTCCCTGAATGCACGCATCAGTTGGTCGCTGAGCGGCTTGATCAGATAGGACAGCAATGTGCGCTCGCCGGTCTGCACGAAAGCTTCCACCGGCATGCCCGGTATCAATTTGACGTCGCCAAGCCGCGCGATCTCTTCCGGCGGCATCGAGATGCGGATCGTATAATAGGACTGCCCGGTGCGCTGGTCAGTGGTGACGTCCGGGGAGACGCGCGTGACGATGCCGTTCAATTCAGGCGTGGTGCGCTGGTTGAAGGCAGACAGCCGCAACAGCGTTTTCTGGCCGATCTGCAGTTTGTCGATGTCCTGCGGGTTGACCTTGGCCTCGACCTGAAGATCGTCGGCCTGCGGCACGATCAGCATGATGGCGTCGCCCGCGGTGATCACCCCGCCGACCGTATGCACGGTGGATTGCAGCACCATGCCGTCCTGCGGCGCACGGATGTCGACCCGCCGCAACTGATCCTCGGCCGTGACCTTGCGCTCGACCAGCTCGCCGATCTTGTCGTTGGTCTCACGCAGGTCCTTGGAGACGTCGCTCACCACGTCCTTGTCGACCTGGATGATTTGCAACTCGGTTTCGGTGATCTTGCCTTTGGCCTGGGCGCGCTGGGCGATGTATTGCGCGCGCTCGCCGGATAATCTTGCCGCGTCGCGCTCGAGTGTCGTGAGCCGCGCCAGCTGCACCAGGTGCTTGTCGTAGAGATCGCGGACACCCGTCAGCTCTTGTTCCACCAGTTCGATTTCCCGGTCCTTCGCTTTTTCCTGCGCGCTGAGCCCGGCGATTTCCTCGTTCAGCTGGACGATACGCTCACGCAGCTGCGCCTTCTGACCGGCACGGCCGTTGACGCGCACATCGAACAGCTTGGTTTCGTTCGCCATGATCTCGGTGACATCGGAATCACCGGCGCGGTTGAGCAGCATCGGCGGGAATGAGATTTTGCCAAGGCCGCGCTGCTCCGCCTCGAGCCGCGCCGCGCGCGCCCACAGGCCGTCGAGATTCTTGGTGACGATCGCTAGGTTTGCCTTGGTGACGGTGTCGTCGAGCCGCACCACCACGTCGCCCGCCTTGACGAGGTCGCCGTCATGGGCGCGCACCTCTCCAACGACACCGCCGGTCGGGTGTTGCACTTTCTTGACATTGGATTCGACGACGATCGAACCCGGCGCGATCAGCGCGCCCGAAATTTGCGCGGTCGAGGCCCAGCCGCCGAGACCGCCGGCCAGCAGGATGACGACCGTCAAACCGACAATCAAATGCCGCTGGATCGAAGGGGCCGCACCCTTCTCCTGAAGACCCATCACGGCTTTTCGGAAGTCCATCATGGCTTGGCCACGCCTCCTTCCGAGACGATCTTGATCGGGGACGGCGATGCCACACGCGGCTGCAACACCTGCGACAATACGGTTTCCTTCGGGCCGAACGCCTGCACGCGGCCGTCCCTGAGCACAAGCAACTGATCGACTGCCTCGATCCCGATCGGGCGGTGCGCGACCACCACGACAACGGCGCCGCGCTCGCGCGCGGCACGGACGGCGCGCGTCAGCGCTTCATCGCCTTCGGTGTCGAGATTGGAATTCGGCTCATCGAGCACGATGAGGAAAGGATTGCCGTAAAGCGCGCGCGCCAGCGCCACGCGCTGCGCCTGTCCGGCCGAAAGCGCAGTCCCTTGCTCGCCGACCTGGGTGTCGTAGCCCTCGCGCATCTTGATGATCATTTCGTGGACGCCGGCTTCCTTGGCCGCCGCGATGATGCCGTCGGAGGTAGCTTCGGGATCGAACCGGCAGATATTCTGCGCAACCGTGCCCGCAAACAATTCGACATCCTGCGGCAGGTAGCCGATGTAGCGGCCGAGCACGTCCGAGGACCACTGGTCGAGCGCGGCGCCGTCGATCCGCACCTTGCCGCGCGCCGGCTGCCAGACACCGACGATCGCGCGCACCAGCGAGGACTTGCCCGATCCACTCGGCCCAATGATCCCAAGACCACTTCCGGCCTCAAGCGCGAAGGTGACGTCCTGAACAATCAGGCGATGATCGCGATCGCCCGGCGGAACGATGCTGACGGCTTCCATCGACAGGCGGCTCGCGGGCGTCTGCAGCAAGGTCGGCGTCGGACGGGCTGGAATCGAATCGAGCAACTTGTTGATGCGATGCCAGCTCTGGCGCGCCGCGATAAAACTCTTCCAATGGGCGATCGCAAGGTCGACCGGCGCGAGCGCGCGCGCGCTCAGGATCGAGCCGGCGATAATGATGCCGGCGGTCGCTTCCTGATGAATCACGAGATAGGCGCCGACCGCGAGCACGGCCGACTGCAGCATCATCCGCAGCACCTTGGCGATCGCACCTAACCCGCCGGACACGTCGCTGGCGAGCTGATTGCCGTCGAGGTAGTTCTGATTGGCTTCTGCCCAGCGCTTGGTCAGCCGGCCCGACATCCCCATCGCCACCAGGACTTCGGCGTTGCGCCGGCTGGCGGCCGCCAAATCATTGCGCCGTGCCGCCAGTCCCAGCGCCTGACGCGCCGGTGCGCGCGACAAGAACTCGGTCATGACGGTGAGCGTCACCAGGATGATCGCGCCGACAAGCGCGGTGACGCCGATCAGCACATGGAAGGCAAAGCAGATCGCGAGGTAAAACGGCAACCACGGTAGATCGAAAAACGCACCTGGCCCCATGCCACCGAGAAAGCTGCGCACATTATCGAGATCGCGCAGCGGCTGAAGACCCTCATTGCGGCTGCCAACGATCAATGGCAGCCGGACGACGATATCGAAGATCCGCGCGTTCAGCGCCTCGTCGAGCGAGGTTCCGATACGACCGAGGATTCGTCCCCGGATCAGATCAAGGATGCCTTGCGCCATATAAAGGCCGCTCGCCAGGATGATCAGACCGACCAGCGTCGGAACGCTGCGGCTCGGTAGCACCCGGTCGTAGACCTCCAGCATGAACAGCGACCCAGTCAGATAGAGCAGGTTGATCATGCAGCTCATGACGCCGACGCCGATGAAGGCGGTGCGGCAGGCGCGCAGCGCTTCGCCGAGTTCGGAACGCCGGACACCGGGGGCGGCTGCCATTATCCTGATCTCTTCACCTGGGGATCGCGAACCAGCTCAAATCCAAGGGGTTCGCGACGCATTATTACCAATTTTCGCAAACAGCGTCTAATGAAGTCGCATTAACCTAAATGTCTGCTGCCCAACATCTTTTTTCCCTCGAACGGGCGCCTCTTTCTTCTTTTGGTCGCTCAAAGCAGGTCCCAGGGCGGGCCGGCGATGGCCGGCCCCGCCGTGGTTGACGATCAAAAACGACCGCCGCTCCGAATCAGCCTCACGATCAAGAGGAGGATAATGGCGCCGATCGCCGAATAGATGATCTCCGAAATCAGGCCCCCGCCGATGTGAATGCCTAGCCTTGGGAAAAGCCAGCTGGCGATGAAGGCGCCGATAATGCCGATAACGATATCGCCGATGATGCCAAAGCCGGCGCCGCGCACGACCTTGCCAGCGAGCCAGCCCGCGACCAGGCCGACGAACAGAATGACAATCAGATGTTCGCCTGAAAGATACATGAAAACTCCCCCCGGGTTTATGCGCGACGTCCTCCTCGCGCGGTCTGGAAACCTAGCCATTCTTGGCTGTCGTGACCATGCCATTTTGAAGCGGGACAGGCCGGACTGAGCCGATAGTTCCCAAACGCCAGCGGCAGCATTCAAGCCGTTGCGGGGGCAGCCATACGCTCCGCCAGGATACATCTTGCAATTCGATCGCCCGGCAGCCGCACGTTGGGTGGCAGGCGATCGAAGCACCTCGCCTCGGCCACGCTGCATCGCGGCGCAAACGAGCAATTGGCCGGCGCCTTGTCCAGCGTCGGCGGCGTCCCCGGTATCGTCTCAAGCCGCTCGCCGCGCCTGGCACCATGGACGGTGGAGGCGAGCAGCCCTTTGGCATAGGGGTGAAGCGGCGAACGCACGATCTGGCGGAGGGTGCCTTGCTCGACGATCTCGCCCGCATACATCACTGCCACGCGGTCGCAGATTTCGATCGCAACCCCGATGTCGTGGGTCACAAAGATCACCGACATGCCGAGTTCGCGCTGCAACTCCCGCAGCAGCAACAGGATCTGGATCTGCACGGTGGCGTCGAGTGCCGTCGTCGGCTCGTCGGCCAGCAGGATTTTCGGACGGCAGGCAAGCGCGAGCGCGATCATCGCACGTTGGCGCATTCCGCCGGACATCTCATGCGGATAAGAGTTGAGGCGGCGCCTGGCCGATGGAATACGCACCACTTCCAGCATCTCCAGCGCGCGCGCTTTCGCTTCGCCCTGGCTCTTGCCTTCGTGGCGCATCACGGTCTCGGCGATCTGCCGCCCGATCGTATAGACGGGATCGAGCGCCAGCGCCGGCTCCTGAAAAATCATCGAAACGGTCTGGCCGCGGAAGGCCGACAACTCTTCGTCATCGAGTGCGAGCACGTCGCGGCCAGCGACACGGATCTGGCCCGTGATCTCGGTTCGCTTCCTCGGCAACAGCCGCATCAGGGCACGCAAGGTGACGCTTTTGCCCGAACCGGATTCGCCCAATAATCCCAGCACCTCGCCTTCGCCCACGGAGAACGAGAGATTGTTGACGGCATGCACCGTGCGATCGCCCGAGAAGCGGATGTTGAGGTCAAAGACGTCGACGAGCGGAGTCATGACAGTTGCGGCACCCTTTCGTGGAAGTCCGTCGCACGCTGGAACGCGGCGCCGATCCGCAGGATCGTCGCCTCGTCGAAGGAGCGGCCGATCAGTTGCAGCCCGACCGGAAGGCCCTCGCGGGTGAAGCCCGACGGAATCGACAATGACGGCAGGCCGAGATAGTTGATCGGACGGGTGAAGCGCGTCAGCCGCTGGAGCACGGCGTCAGCGCCGGGGCTGCCACCGACATCGCTCTCGGCGATGGTGGGCGCCGGGACAGGCGACACCGGCGCGATGACAGCATCGACTTTCGCCGTGGCCGCCTGATGGGCCGCCAACGCCTGGCCACGCCAGCGCAACGCTTCGAGATAGGTGACGCCGGAGATCGCAAGTCCGTTCTGAAGGCGCATCAGCACCTGCGCCCCATAATCCTGCGGGCGTTCGATCAGCCAGCGCTTGTGAAACGCGGCCGCTTCCACCGCGAGCACCAGCTGCGAGGCGCTCGAGAGCTGGCGCTGGTCGGGCAAATCGACCTGAACGACGTTGGCGCCTTCGCGCTTGAGCGTGGCAATCGTCGCATCAAGGATGCCGGCGACTTCCGCATCGAGGTCATCGACATAGAAGGTGCCGGGAACGCCGATGCTCAGTCCCTTCATCGATTGCGCTGTCGCAGCCGCATAATCAGGCACCGCTACAGCGAGCGCGGTGGGATCGGCGGGATCAGCGCCCGCCATCAGCCCCAACAGCAGCGCGCAGTCTTCCGCGGTGCGCGCGAGCGGCCCTACGGTGTCGAGCGATTGCGACAACGGCATCGCGCCGGCGCGGCTGACGCGCCCCACGGTCGTCTTCAGTCCGGTCACGCCGCAGAAATGCGCCGGCATCCGGATCGAGCCGCCAGTGTCCGAGCCAAGTGCCGCGAATGTCAGCCGGGCTGCGACCGCCGAACCCGATCCCGACGATGAGCCGCCGGTAATGTGGTCAAGCGCGAAGGGATTGTGCACCGGACCGAAGTGCGCATTGTGGCCGGTCGGCCCGTAGGCAAACTCCGCCATCTGCAATGAGCCGAGACGGGTCGTGCCGGCGTCCTTCAATCGCTGTAGCGCGGTCGACGTTGTCGTGGCAATGAAGTCGCGGCGAATGCGCGAACCGCAAGTCACGACCTTGCCGGTCTCGTAGTACATGTCCTTGTGCGCGAGCGGCACGCCATGCAGCCCCCCGCGACGACCGCCTTTGGCGAGCGCGGCATCGGCGGCGTCGGCCGCTTTCAGCGCCTCGTCCGTCTCGATCGCCATGAAGGCGTTCAGATGCGGCTGCCATTTCGCGATCCGGTCGAGACAGGATTGCGTCACCTCGCGCGAGGAAACGCGTTTATCGACGATGGCGCTCGCAACCGCCGTCAGCGACATCAAGGCGGGTTCGGTGCTCATCGGCTCACCTTTTCGGTTTGAACGCACACAAAGGTCGAAGGCTCGAGATCGAAAGGCAGCGTGCCGGCGATCGCCGCAAAACCGTCGAAGGCCGGGCCGATCGAATTGACTATGCGCGCCGCGACGTCCTTCTCGACCGGCACGCCGGCGGCGCTGGCGACGGCGCTGATCTCCTTCTCCGTGGGTCTTGTCATGCGGATTGTCCTCCTTCTTGTTGTGGCGCACGGCTGTGGCCCGAGCCCGGGATCGCCATGTAACAGGCCGCCTGATGGCCAATTGTATCAAGCGCGGCGAGTTTGGGCGTCGCACCGGCGCAGAGCGGCTCCGCAAACGGGCAACGGGTATGAAACCGGCAGCCGGAGGGCGGGTCGATCGGATTGGGCGGATCGCCCGAGATCGGCGGCGTTTCCGTTCTCCGATCAGGGTCGGACGACGGCATCGCCGCAAGCAGCGCCCGTGTATAGGGATGCGCGGGCGCGTCCCACACCTGATCGACCGGACCCAGTTCGACGACTTCTCCCAGATACATCACCAGCACACGGTCCGAGATGTAGCGCACGACGTTGAGGTCATGGCTGATGAAGAGATAGGTCAGGCCGAATTCGCGCTTGAGATCGGCCAGCAGGTTGAGCACCTGCGCCTCGACCGATTTGTCGAGCGCCGAGACGGCTTCATCGAGGATGACGAGACGCGGCGACAACGCCAGTGCGCGCGCAATATTCACGCGCTGCCGCTGCCCGCCGGAAATCTCGTGCGGATAGCGGCTGGCGAAATTTTCAGGCCGCAGGCCCACCTTGCCGAGCAGTTCACGCGCGAGAGCGCGTGCCGCCGCCTCCGCCATGCCATGCACCTTCGGACCGAAGGCGATCGATTGCTCGATCGTGAGGCGCGGGTTGAGCGAGGCGTAACTGTCCTGAAACACCATCTGCATGCCGCGGCGCAATTCGCGCAGCGACAGCGCGCGGCCCACCTGCATGCCGTCATAAATGATCTCGCCGGCATCGTGCGGCATCAGATGCATCAACAGCCGCGCGGTGGTCGACTTGCCGCAGCCGGATTTGCCCACAATGCCGAGGGTCTCGCCCTTGCCGATCGAAAACGATATGTCGTCAATCGCGCGCACCGTCTTGCGCGGACTGAAGAGATCGCCGCGGACCGGAAAATGCTTGGTCAGTCCCCGGACATCGAGCAGCGGCTGCGCCGCGCCGCCGACATCCTCGATCGGTTGCAGCAGGGTCATGGCCTAATTCCTGATGTCCATGGCCGAGCGCAGGCCGTCACTGAGCAGATTGAAACCGATCGAAACCGCAAAGATCATCACGCCGGGCAAGGCCGCAACCCACGGGTTGATATAGATCGCGGTGCGCAGGGTGTTGAGCATCAATCCCCATTCCGGCTCCGGCGGCTTGGTGCCGAGGCCGAGGAACGACAGACCGGCGGCCAAGATCATCGACACCGAAATCAGTCCGGTCGCATAGACAAAGATCGGCCCCAGCACGTTACCGAGCATGTGCACGCGCATGATGGTGAAAGGGCCGGCGCCCGAAGCGCGCGCGGCTTCCACAAAGTCCATGTTGCGCACGCTGGTGGTGACACTTTCGGCCACCCTCGTGATCTGCGGGACGAAGACGATGGTCAGCGATACGATCGAGTTGACAATGCCGGCGCCCAGCGCGCCCGAAATCGCGATCGCCAGCAGCACCGAAGGAAAGGCATAAAACACGTCCACCGTGCGCATGATCGCGGTGTTGATCCTGCCACCGACATAACCGGCGACGAGCCCGAGCGATGTTCCGGTCACGAAGGCAAGGATCACGGGAAGAATGCCGACGATCAGCGACAGCCGGCCGCCATAGATCAGGCGCGCCAGCATATCGCGGCCAAGTTCGTCGGTCCCGAGCGGATAGCCGACTGTGCCGATGTGGCGCAGCCGCCGGATCATCGATCCCTGGTAGGGGTCGGCCAGGCCGAGCCATGGCGCGCAAACGGCCGAGACAAAAACCGCGATCAGGACGACGGCGCAGATCATGCTGACCTTGTCGCGGACGATGCGCCGTCCGACCGTCGCCCAATAGCCGCGCGACCTGGCCGCGGGCGGCGCCTGAAGCGCTATCTCCGTCGTCGCACTCATTGGCGGGCCCCCACGGCTAGCTCCGCTTGATCCGCGGATCGATCACGGCCTGCGCGATGTCGACCAGCAGATTGAGAATGACGAAGAACATCGCCAGCACAAGGATGGTGCCTTGCAGGAGCGGCAGATCGCGCTGGAAGATCGCCGAGTTCAGCAGCAAGCCCGACCCGGGCCACGAAAACACGGTTTCGATCAGGATCGAGCCGCCAAGCATGTAACCCAACTGAAGGCCCATGATCGCCATCGCGGTCGGCGCGGCATTCTTGATGACGTGGCGGAAAACGCCGGTTTCGCGCAGGCCCTTGGCACGCAAGGCCTCGACAAAGTCCTGGCTCAGGATATCGCCGGTGAGCGCGCGCACCGTGCGGGTGACGATGCCCATCGGAATGACCGAGGTCGTCACTGCAGGCAGGATCAAGTAGCGGATGTGGTCCCAGTCCCAGGCCCAGGCCCCGGAGCCGCCCGGACCGGCGCCGACCGCCGGCAGCCAGCTCAGCTGCACCGAGAAGATGATGACAAGCACCATGCCGAGCCAGTAATGCGGAACCGAGACGCCCGCAATTGCGATTGACGTCGCGACCTTGTCGATCCAGGTGTCGCGGAAATAGCCGGCGATGAGACCGAACAACAACCCGAGCGTAAATCCGATTCCAGCCGCCGCAACCGCCAATGTCACGGTGTTGCCGACCGCGCGCATGACTTCGGCGAGTACCGGCCGGCCGGTCGCAATCGAATTGCCGAGATCGCCATTGACGGCCCGCCATAGCCACAGCCCGAATTGCACCGGCAGCGGCCGATCGAAGCCGTAGGCGGCGCGCATCTGATCGGCGAGCTCCTGCGAGGCATCGGCCGGCAGCACCGCGACCAGGGGGTCGCCGGGCGTGATATGCACGAGCATGAAGCACACCAGCGCAACGCTGATGAGAATCGGAATCACATAGACGATGCGGCGGACGATGTAGATCAGCACGGGTCTACTCTTCCTCCTTCTCCCCTTGCGGGAGAAGGTGCCGTGGACGAAGTCCGCGGCGGATGAGGGGTTCTATTCGCGGACATCATTCCCTTGAATGAGCGGCCTGATCCGCGGAGGCGGACCCCTCACCCAGCTTCGATGCCTCGCATCGAAGCCACCTCTCCCACAGAGGGAGAGGGTAAAAGAAACTCACGGCGTCACGCTTATCGTCGACAGATCGACGAACCAGCTCTTGGGCTGCACGAAGCCCTTGATCTTCGGGCTCAAGGCGCGCGGCGCAACGTCGTGCGCGACATAGAGGAACGCCGCATCGTCGACGGAAGCCGCATGCAGTTCGGCCAGCGCCTTGTCCCGCTCGGCGGGATCGAAGGTCTGCCGCGCTTTCGTGACCAGTTCGTCGAATTTCGGATTGTTGATGTACCCCCAGTTGTTCGACACCGGTGGCGCCATCGACGACTGCAGGAAACGCACCATCGCGAAAAACGGATCCATCGCCGCATAGGTGACGTTGGTGGCGTTGGCGCCATTGGCGGAAGGATCCCTGGCGCCGCGACGCCAGTTCGTGAACAGCGTGTTCCATTCGATGACGTCGAGCTGAACGTCGAAATAACATTCGGCAAGTGCCTGTTGCAGGTACTCATTCATCGGCAGCGGCAGCATCTGGCCGGAGCCGGAGGCCGAGGTCTGGATCTTGACCGTCAATTTCTTGTTGGGGCCGAAACCCGCGTCCTGCATCAGCTTCTGCGCGGCCGGCTTGTCATACTTGATCTGAAAGGTCGGATTGCCGCGCCAGGGATGGCCGGGCTCGAAGGTGCCGGTCGCCGGCACCATCAACCCCGCGAGCAATCCGTCTCTCAGGCCCTCGCGGTCGATGCAGAGATTGGCCGCCTTGCGCACGCGGATGTCGTTCCAGGGCGAGCCCTCGATGCGCGAGAACTGCCATGGCCAGACATGCGGCTCCTCATTGGCGTAAAGCACAAGGCCGCGCTGCTTGATTTCGGGAAGCGCATCCGGCGCCGGCGCCTCGATCCAGTCGACCTGGCCGGAAAGCAAGGCGGCCGTGCGCGCATTCGCCTCCGGCATCGGCAGCAGCACGATCTTGTCGACCCTGGGAACGCGCGCCTTGTCCCAGTAATTCTCATTCCTGGCGAGTTCCAGCCGCTCGCGCGGCGTAAAGCTCGATATCTTCCAGGGGCCCGTGCCGGAGGCATCTTTGGCGAAGGCTTCCCACGCGGCCTGCGACCGCGCCTTGGTGTCCGCGCCCGGCGCGGCATCGAACAGCTTCTGCCATTTCGCCGGGCTCGCCATGAACAGGTTGGTGAGGTTGATCGGCAGGAAGCTGTCCGGCTCCTTGGTGGTCAATTCCACCGTCATATCGTCGATCTTGCGCGCGGAAGCCAGCGTCGGCATCCGTGAAGCGGTCACGCCGACCTGGCTTGGATCGAACTGAACCGCATCCTGCTTCAGCACCTTTTCGACATTCCAGACCACTGCGTCCGCGTTGAACGGCGACCCGTCGTGGAATGTGACACCGGGACGAAGCTTGAAAATCCATTTCTTCCTGTTGGCGTCGTCGACCTTCCACTCGGCCGCAAGCCCTGGAATCATGACGCTGGGCTTGTCGGCCGACGACAGGTTCCACATCGTCAAACCGTCATACATGGTCAAGCCCGTAAAACGGTTACCTTCAAACCCCTGATCGGGCTGACCCAGCGTGCGCGGAATATCGGCCGCCGTCATGCCGATGCGGATCACCGTCTCCGCGCGTGCAAATTGCGGCAGCGATGCGCACAAAACAGCCGCCAAAATCAGCACTGCGGTTCGGCGCCTTCGCATGATCTCGCTCAAGATGGTCATTAATTCCCTCGATTTTTCGATGATTATTTTCTGGGCAACTTTATGCAATGGCTGTGCCACCAACGGCAATAACTCGCTTGAATGTGATGGCATTCTGACGCAGGTGGGTGTGACCGCCGACCAATACTTGCAACATGCAATGGGTCTCCGCCTTCGCGGCGAAACCCTGAGGTCTATTTCGTCAACAGCGCGAACGCGCCGTTCCAGTCGTCGGGCGGCGGGCTGTTCTGATAATCGTGAATGCGCGCTTCGTAGAGCCTGTACAAGTAGCCGAGCGCGCCGGTCTCATCGGTGCGCCGGCCGCGCTCGATTGATGCCAGCGCGCCCTCCCAATCGCGATTGCGGTAGCAGGCCATCATTTCGATGGTCAGGTTGCGCAAGCTCTGGAATTTCGCCGAATGCGCGACATCCTCGCGCCCGGCAATGGCGTAGATGACCTCCGGCTCCTTCTTGCCTTTGACCATGATGAAGTCGAGCTCGAGGATGGCGAATTTGTCCTTCGCCGCGAGCGCGGTCTTCGAGCCTGCGATAATCGGAAAGCCGTACTCTTTCGATTGCCCCTCGAGCCGCGAGGCCAGATTGACGCTGTCGCCCAGCACGGAATAGTCCTTGCGCAAGTTCGAACCCATGTTGCCGACCACGCAAACGCCGGTGTTGAGGCCGACTCCGATGTTGATCGGAAGATAGACGTGGCCGCCGCCGTCCTGCGCTTCGATCTCGCGCTCCTTGTTGAGTGCATCGACCTTTTCCAGCATGTCGAGCGCCGCGTTGCAGGCGTTGATCTGATGCTGATGGTCGTCGAGCGGCGCATTCCAGAACGCCATGATCGCATCGCCCATATATTTGTCGATGGTCCCCTTCCGCGCCAGAATGGCGTCAGTCAGCGGGGTGAGAAAGCGGTTCATCAACGCCGTCAGGCCCTGCGGATCGTGTTTGTAGGTCTCCGAGATGGTGGTGAAGCCGCGGACGTCGGAGAACATGATGGTCATCTCACGCTCTTCGCCGCCAAGCTGGAGCTTTTCCGGCGACTGTACGAGCTGCTCGACCAGGGCCGGCGAAATGTACTGACCAAAGGCCGAGCGGATTTGGCGGCGCTGCGCCTGCTCGCGGACGAAGCTTGCGAAAATCAGCGTCAGGTAGATCGCGGTTGTGGACAGCAGCGGATAGGTGAAATCGATCAGCAGCCGCTGTTCCTTGTAGAAATACCAGGATGTGCCGATCAGCACGCTGGCGAACAGGGCGCCGACGCCGACGAGCGTCACCGGCCCCAGGTTCGGCGCGAACGCGATCACCAGAAATCCGAGAATGAACGCACCGAGAAGTTCAACGCCCAATCCATAATTGGGCTGCGACAGAACCGCGTGAGTGAGCGCTGCTTCCAGCACTTGGGCATGGATCTCGACACCCGGGAGCGCTGCCGATACCGGCGTGGTCTTGATGTCGTTGAGCGCCACCGCCGAGGTGCCGATCAGGACCAGCTTGCCCCTGATCTTTTCGACCGGCGCCGTGTTGTCGAGAACATTGGCCGCCGACACGAAAATCGAGGGATCATGGCGCGCGAAATGCACCCAGAGCTCGCCATACTTGTCGGTTGGCACATCCAATCCTCTCACGGCGAAGCTCTTGACGCCGTTTCGGTCGTACTTGGCAAGGACGGTCGAGGTACCCGAAACGACGCGAAGCATTTCCAGACTTAGCGCCGGCATCGGCTTGCCCTGCGCCAGCAACATCATCGGCACGCGCCGGATGATGCCGTCGCGTTCGGGCACGATCGTGAGCAGGCCGCGGCCCGCGGCGACCTTTTCGAGCGCCGGAACGTTGCGCAGCAAGCCGGGAAATTCAAAAAAGCGCGGCTCCGCTCCCTCGCCGACTGTTCCAACCCCCGTGAAGGGCAGGTCCTTGTCGATTTCGGAAACCACCGAATCGAGCCCGGTCTCGCCGAGCACCACGCGCGCCCGCCGGATTGCGTCGGCCAGGATCTGATCGTTGCTCGGCAGCTCGCGCAGCTTGCTTCGCGTCAGCTCATCCAGATAGCGCATGGTCTTGGCAGCGACGTCCGGATTGAGACGGTCGGGTTCGGAAAAGACCACGTCGAAGGCGATGGTCACCGCGCCAAGGTTGGTGAGGTTGATGATCATGTCCGCAAGGTAAGTGCGCGGCCACGGCCACTGGCCGAGCTTCTTCAGGCTTGGCTCATCGATATCGACGATGGTGACCGGGCGCGCGGTCTTCACGCGCGGATCGAAGCGCTGGTAGAAATCGAAAACCCTGACCCGAAGCTCCTCGATCGGCGCGAAATCGGCGACGCGCAGCGCCGCAAGACCGATCAGGAGCGCGAGACATATCAGGCGCGAATAGCCGAACCTTCGTCCGAACCAGCGACGGATGATTTTGAGCCGTTTCATGCCGTTTCGATATCACGACAAGCGGAATTGATCACGAATCTTGTCATGGCAAATGGACTTATGGCCAATCGGAGCGGCTGCGCGGCCGCGAGCTTCACGGTAGCCCTGCCCTAAACGACGTGGAAATCGCTCGCGTGCAGTTGCGCCTTGTTAACGCCATTCAAGGTGATGCTGTCATGAGCGTCGATCGAGATGACCGAATTGCCGTGGCCGTCATCGTGCACGGCATTCAGGATCGACTGAATGTTCGCGAACACGGAGCTGGAGAACTGGATCATGTCCGCAGCCGGATTGAAGTTCGCGATCGCGGAATGACCGAGGGCGGCGAAGTTGAAGACGAAATTTTCGGCAGGTGCAGACCCGCTCAAAACCTGGTCCGCACCGCTCGCTACGACCGCGCTGGCCGTCGTCTGGCTGCTGGTGTTCACCGGCGGATCGACGATCAGCGTGCCGCCGCTCCCATCGTTCTCGATGGTGAAGTTCGCCAGCTGGTAGTTGCCGGTAAAGTTGAGGCTGTCGATTGCCTGCCCGTTGGCATTGTACAGATTCAGCGTTCCGGTGCCGTCGGCGTTTTCGGTGTATGTCGTCTTGCTCGTCGCAATATCGGCGAAATTGACGTCGGCGATATCGATCAGGTCCGAATTCGCGATCGTGCCGTCGCCGGCAAAGCCTGCGATCGTTCCGGTGAAGTCCTTGGAGTCCACGAGCAGCAGTTCGCCCGTGGTGCCCGTGCTGTTGGTGAAGTTCACCGTCGCCGAGCTGGCGGCCGAGATGCCGAGCATCTGGTCGCTGTCGATCGACACATTGCCGGTCGCTGACGGGTCATCAAGCAGCGTCCCGCCATGTCCATCCGACGAGATTTCGAACTCACCCGTGGAAATTCCCGACACTTTGAGGGTGACGGAATCAATGGTTTGAAAGTTGACCTGATAGCTGACGATGACTTCGCTATCCTTCGCATCAAACGAGACGTGCATCGTCTGGAATTGGTGCCCATCGAAGCTCGTATTGTGCCATGCCAGATCCGTGAGATCCACGTGATTTTCGGCGTTCTCGGGGTCAGCTTCGACAAGACCGGTGATCGTTCCCTTAAAGTCATGGGAATCGTCGAGTATGAGCAAACCAGCCCCATTCGACTGCTCGAAGATCACGGTCTGCCCGGAAGAGACCGTGCCGGTGATTTCGACCTTTGCGTGGGCGAAAATATCGATCGCGCCCGTCGAACCCGTGCTGTTCGTCACGTTCCCGGTGATGGTCACCGACGCAGACGAGCCGGCTTCGATCAAACCGTCATTGACGACATTCCCGTTGACGTCGAGCGTTGCGCCCGCCGAGGCTTCCAGCACCCCGCCGTGATTATTGGTCACGCCGGTATTGATGATGAGCGGATGCGTTCCCGTGGCGTCGACCGTGCCGTTGTTGATCAGCGTCAGGTGGCTGTCCCCGATCGTGCCGGCGCCGGAGATCGTATCGGAATTGGTCAGCGTGGCCGACGAGCCATCACTGACAATGGAATTGTCGGCCTTGTCGGTCATCGTGACGTTGCCGCCCCCAGCAAGCGAGACGCTGCCGGAAATTTCAAGCTGCGTGGCATGACCGGAAGAACCCAGCGCGATCGTACCGCTATCGGTGATAGTACCCACGAGCTCCAGCGTCGTCCCGTCGGCCACCGTGACGGTAGAGCCATGAGCGATCGTGACGCCGTTCAGCGTGTCGAAACTGCTTGCCGCCGTCACGATCGTCCCGCTACCGCCCAGGGTGCCGCCCTTGACGGTCGCATTATCAAGACCGAGGGTAGCACCCGTGCTGGCATCGAATTCGCCATTGTTGGTGATGAACCCGGTCAACTCCAGCACACCTACCGCCGCCGTCACCAAGCTGGTGGCCTCAAGAGTGATGCCATTCAGCGTGCTGCTGGTATTGCCGATCGCCGTCGCAATCTTGCCTCCCAGCGTGCCGCTGTTGATGGTCGTATTAACCAGCTTGAGAAGGCCGCTCCCGGTCGACTCCAATGTGCCGCCAGCGTTGCTGATCGTCGCACCGAACAGCGTCAGTGCGGCGCCGTCCGCATCCACGGTGCCGCTATTGATGAAGCTTAAAGTGTTGTTGATCGAGCTGGCAGCCGTAACATCGATGGTGCCGAGGGTATCGACGATGCCGCCATTGATGGTGGAACCGTTCAGCTTCAGCAGTCCCTGAGGATCGACCTGGATGGTGCCGTTGGTCGTGGTCGCGCCGACGGTGACGCTATTGGTGACGGTTTCGCCGCTCAGCACCAGGCTCGCCGTGCTGTCCACCTCGATCGTGCCGGTATTCGTGAACGGCGCCGGGTCGATGGTGAGTGTCCCGCTGGCGACGTTGATATGGCCGGGATTAACGATCGTCGAACCCGTAATGAAGCTGGTGGCGGTCGAGTCAAGGATACCGGAAATAGCAATCGTGCCGCCCGAGATGGTGCCGCCGCTGAGCGTTACGGTGTCATTGATCGTCAGCGTGTCGGCATCGGTGAAACTGCCCGACAGTGTCAGGTCGTCCAGCGTCACCCCGGAGAGCGTGAGCGTACCGGCGGTCACGGTGACATTGCCGCCGCCATCGACGGTCGCGTTCTTGATCTCGCTCGAAGCGGTGACCTTGAGAGTACCGGTATCGTCAATCGTGCCGCCCGACAGCGTCGCTCCGTTCAGCGTTACTGTTTCGTCGATCGTCACGGTGCCGACATCACTGAAGCTGCCCGCCAGTGTCACGTTGTCCAGCGTGTCCGTGGCCAGCGTTAGCGCCTTGCCGCTGCCAACCGTGATGCTCCCGCCACCACTCACCGTGGCGTTCTCGATCTCGCTCGAAGCCATCACCGACAGCGTACCGATGTCAGCTATGGTGCCGCCATTAAGTGTCGCACCGTTCAGCGTCACGGTATCCAGCGTCAGCGTCTTGCCGGCATCCACCGTGATGTCGCCGGTGACCGTCGCGTTCTCGATCTCGCTGTCCGCGCTGACGATCACGCCAGTCGCCGCATCGGTCCCGCCGGACAATGTCCCGCCGGCGAGCGTCACCGTATTCAGCGTCAGCGTCTTGCCCGCATCGACCGTGATGTCGCCGGTGACCGTCGCGTTCTCGATCTCGCTGTTGGCACTGACCGTCACGCCAGTCGCCGCATCGGTCCCGCCCGACAGCGTCACGCCGTCGAGCGTTACCGTATTCAGCGTCAGCGTCCTGCCGGTATCGACCGTGATGCCGCCGGTGATCGTCGCGTTCTCGATCTCGCTGTTGGCGCTGACGGTCACGCCGGTCGCCGCGTCGGTCCCGCCCGACAGCGTCACGCGGTCGAGCGTCACGGTATCCAGCGTCAGCATCTTGCCGGTGTCCACCGTGATATCGCCGGTGACCGTCGCGTTCTCGATCTCGCTGTCCGCGCTGACGATCACGCCAGTCGCCGCGTCGGTCCCGCCGGAGAGCGTCACGCCGTCGAGCGTTACCGTATTCAGCGTCAGCGTCTTGCCGGTATCCACCGTGACGTCGCCGGTGACCGTCGCGTTCTCGATCTCGCTGTCCGCGCTGACGGTCACGCCAGTCGCCGCGTCGGTCCCGCCCGACAGCGTCACGCCGTCGAGCGTTACCGTATTCAGCGTCAGCGTCTTGCCGGTATCCACCGTGATGTCGCCGGTGACCGTCGCGTTCTCGATCTCGCTGTCGGCACTGACGGTCACGCCAGTCGCCGCATCGGTCCCACCCGACAGCGTCGCGCCGCTCAGCGTTACCGTGTCCAGCGTCAGCGCGTCGGCATTGGTGAAGCTGCCCGAAAGCGTCACATCGTTTAGCGTCACCCCGGAAAGCATTAGTGTGCCGCCAGTCACAGTGACATCGCCGCCACCATCGATCGTCGCGTTCTCGATCTCGCTCGCGGAACTGACCAAAAGGGTACCGTCATCGTGGATCGTGCCGCCAAGAATTGACGTGTTGTCCGTCAATGTGAGCGTCACCGTGGCATCGATGATCAGTTCGTTGTTGTTCGTGACGGTGAGATCACCGAACGTTGCGCCGCCGGTCTCGATCTCGACGACACCTTCATCGGGACTCAGCAGATCGTGAATCAGCAGGTTGCCGCCGGCAATCGTCGTACCACCCTCAAGCACAAGCTTGACGGTCGTTGTGGTGGCCTCGCCGTCCACCCGGATCGTTCCCGCATTGGTCACCACAACGTCATTCAGCGTCGCACCGCCCGCGCTCTCGATGTCGAGCGTGCTTTTGGCAGCAATCGTCATGTCGCCGTAGGTGATCGAGGTACCGTCCAGCAGAGTAAGGATCGAGCCGGAAATGGTATGAAAGCCGATTTCGATCGTGCTTGGCGCGTCACCATTGGTGCCGCTGACCGTCACTCCATCCAGCGTCGCGCCGCCGGCGCTCTCAATGTCGAGTATGCTGTTGGCAGCAATCGTCATGTTGTCACTGCTGACGTAGGTCCCGTTCAGCAAGGTCAGGATTGATCCGCCTTCTGTATTGACGCCGATTTCGATCGTGCTCGGCGCGTCACCATTGGTGCCGGTGACCGTCACGCCATCCAGCGTCGCACCACCCGCGCCCTCGACGTCGAGCACGCTGTCGGCAGCAATCGTCATGTTGCCGTTGCTGATATACGTGTCGTTCTTGACCGTCAGGATCGAGCCACCTTCGCTATGGACGCCGATCTCGATCGTGCTCGGTGCCTCACCGCTGGTTCCGATAACAAACACGCCGTCCAGCGTCGCCCCGCTCTCGCTCTCGACGTCGAGCGTGCTGGCACCGCCAATCGTCATCTCGCCGTAGCTGATGTAGGTGCCGTCCTTGACCGTCAGGGTCGAGCCGCCATCCGTGATGGCCCCAATTTCGATCGCACTCGGAAAAATGCTGCTGTTGCCGGTGACCGTGACGCCGTCGAGCGTCGCACCATGCGTGCTCTCGACGTCCAGGATACTGCTGGCGCCAAGTGTAATCCCGCCTTGGGTGATGGTCGCCCCATCGGCCAGCATCAGCTTGGCGGCGCTATCGATCTGCAATGTGCCGCCCTTATCGGCGATATCGACATCGACATTGAGCGTGCCGCCGGCGATCTCGATCGTGCCGGAATTGGTGATGCTGCTCGAGTTCGGCGAAATCCCCGCCCTGCTCCAGCGTCAGCAAGCCGGAATTTTGCAGCACACTGTTCTGCAGGATCTCGGCGAGGCCACCGATACTGATCGTGCCGAAGTTCTTGAGGATCGAGTCGGCGTTCATGTGAAGGCCGCCGCTGCCGATCGCCAGACCGGCGATACCGGCTTCAGAATCGCCCGTGTTGTAGTTGTCGAGCTCGGGCGGCAAGTCCCCAAGATCGTTCATGGTTATGGAGTTGGCGGATGCCGGCACGCCGCCGGCCTCGGCAGACTTGATCGTGACCGGATAGAACGGCGTCCCGCTCTGCGCCGGATCGGTGACGATGATGACGTCGTCGGAAGCGGTGGGAGCCACGCCGGTTTGCCAGTTCGCGCCGTTGCTCCAGTCACCCGGTGCCGGCGAGGCAATCTCGTGGGTCTCACTCCAGATCTCGCCGGAGGTCTTGATCGCGATCGTGATCGGAGCCGTGACGGTCTCGTCAGCCGGTCCGAAATTGTTATTGACCGTCGCGTTGTAGGTCAGCGTCAACGTCTCGCCGGCGGTCAGGAAACTGAGCGCGCTGGCGGGAATGCTGTAGGTCCAGCTGTCGCCCCCATTATTGCTGTTGCCGGGATTGGCGGCCAAGGTCAGCGCCGCCTCGACCTGGGCGAGCTGCGTTGCGCTCAACGTGCCGCTGATGTCCTGCCCCTGCGCGTTATGCAGGCTAAAAGAGCTGAATTGCGTCGAAACGGTCGGACTATCGTGGGGATTGCCGTCTGTGAAATTGATCGTGCCGGAGATGGTATCTTGCCCGGCTCCGGCGGCACCGGCGCGCTGGACGATGATGCCGTTGGTCGTGGCAATGTGCAGCACGTTGGGGAGGTGAGGAGGCAGAATCGGTGGACCGGGCGTGATATTGGGCGTGTCTGAGTTGAGAGTGGTGATTGTTACCGAAACTGGCACGCCGGGCGTCAAGCCAGCGAATTTGAGCTGCCCGAAGGCGTTTGTCGGGGTGATCGTATCGGTGAAATGCTCGATCGACTTGGTATTCGAACTGTCGGTGAACTTCAGCGAGAACACATCGTTGATGAGCTGCTGAATCTCAGGCGACAGGGGCACCAGCGTCTGGCTCAAGATCCCGTTGGAGATATTGATCTGCATCCCGGCATGGTCGACGACAGCCAGCGGCGTGAGCGTCTGCTTGTCGAACAGGATGTAGGAGCCCGTCGTGCCGTCCGGCTCGACCAGAACCTGGAATTTCGCATCGGGCGTCGTTCCCGGCACCGTGAAGTCGATCTCGACCAGCACGGCCGTGCCGCGGATACCCATGGTCGCAACCGGCGTATCGACCTTCATGTCGCCGTGTTTCGCCGTCTCGCCGGCGACGAAGGTGATGGTGCCGGCCACTAGGCTCAGCAGCGAGGAATTGTTCGACCCGTTCGGGTCGTAGACCATCTCGTTCAGCACCATGCGCGCGTTCGACGACAGGCCGAACACCGTGCCGTCGATGAAGGTGATGCCGACCGTCGAATCGGATCCGGACGCGACCACGTCGCCCTTTTCGACGTTGTCGCCGTTGTTGAGGATGATCGAGACGCCGTTGCGGACGGCCGTTGCGCTGCCGACCAGCTTGGTCACATGGCCGATGACCGTGTGGGCGCCGGCACTGCCGTCGGCCTGCGCAATCTGGACCTCGCCGGCAAGCGCGGTGACGATATCGCCGGTGAGGTGAGCGCCGTCGGGCGAGGCGATCGGCGCGCGCGCCTGACCCTTGAAGTAGTCGTGCAGAACGATTTCCCGGCCGTCGCCGGACAGAACGAGGTCGACACCCGATCGCTTGAAATCTGCGTTGAAAAGCAATTGCGCGTCGGAAACGACCACCGCATCCGCCGGAACGTGGGTGGCGTGGACCGATTCGGAAAAAAGGTGAGCGCTCGGGTGCTGACCGAGCGCGTCGGAAACCGTGGCATCAAATTTGCCGAAGTAATTCACCCCAGCACCGCAATGGTTAATAAAAATATAATTTCAAAGGTCTAAGCTTCCTTATCATCAGTGGGTCCCTCGCGAAACCATCTCCCGCTTGCAAAGGCGTTTTCCAAACCCGTTGGGGTGAAATTTCCGCAAATCCGCCTCGCTTCCGGTAGATTATGTAATGTAAAGATTCTAACCATCAAAGTATTCGATGTGTATTTCGATACCAGAAGGCCAATACTAGCGCCTTTCAGCGTATAGATTTTTCGACCTATTCTATTTAGAACCTTTTCCCGCCTCACATTGGGGAATAGTGCGTCAGCTTTGGCACCGAAAATGTGAGCTGAATTACAATGCCAGCAACTTTCGTCAAATCAGCCATATCGGACAGAAACATCGTTCGGCGACGCTGCGCCACCATTTCCGTAGCATTTTCAGGGAATTGGTAAGACCCCCTTCAGCCTGTTCGGGACATTCCCCGCAGCGGCACCCGGTCTTTAAACAGAATAAAAGCACCTCCCGCCCATCCTCCCCGCAAAACGACCCGGTCACGCGCGCCAGAAAGGCGCTGCCGATACCCGGGCGGAAGGGGTGTCGGATGAGCTACTTCACGAATAGGCAGACTTGGCATGCCATCGTTCTGGCCTGGGCCCTGGTCTGGTTGGCCCCTGCGGCCAATCTCAAGGCCGGCCCGCTGATCTCGCCGGGTATGCTGGAGGGGATCCGCAAATCGGCCGAGCCCTTCGGGCTGTTCGCGACACGGTTGTCTGGCGGCGGCCTTGCGGAAAAATGGAACGGCCTCGCGCACAAGCTTGAAGACGACATGGTGCAGCTCGCCCTTTGCGACGGCGACCGCGAACACTGCGTATCGCCGGCCGCCCTGCAATTCCTGGCGATTGTGGACGCCGCGAGAACGCGCGATGGCCGCGCCAGGTTTGGCGAGATCAATCGCGCGATCAACCTGGCGATCAGGGCAACGAGCGACATGGCCCAATATGGCCAGATCGACGTCTGGAGCTCGCCACTCGATACGTTTGCCTCTGGCGCCGGCGATTGCGAGGACTACGCCATCGCAAAATTCGCTGCGCTGCGCATGGCAGGGGTGTCGAACGATGACATCAGGATCGTCGTCTTGCGCGATCAGGCGCGCGGCGAGGACCACGCGGTCGTGCTGGCGCGACTTGAGGGCCGCTGGCTGACGCTCGACAACCGGCGCATGGCGATGATCGAGGACACAGACCTCAGAAATGACCGGCCCCTATTTGTCATCGATGACGTCGGCGTCATGCGCTATGATTTGCAGCCTGTGTACGCCAGTGCGACAAATCAGGGGCGAGTTCCTGCCATCGCCGTGAATTTGGCGACTCCGGCCGATCTCGCCTTCCGCTCCAACTGAATCCGGGCAAACGGCGCCCGGCCCGAGGCGCCGGATCGCGAGAGGTCTCGCGTCTTGAGACCCTCATTGATGCTTGTCGAGGCACTCGTTGACGAAGGCGGCGCGATCCCTGTGCGTCACCTTGGCTTCGTCGGCCTTTTTCGAGCACTGGTTCAGCTTGAGCTGCTCCGCGCGCCGCTTCTCGGCCGCGGCTCGATATTCCGGCGCCACCGTATTCGGATCGACCAGCTTATCGGCAGCAGCGCCCGACCAGGGCGCAAGCGCTGACATGAGGCCGAGCTGCAAAACACAACCGACGAGCAATCTGCGCGTCGCCGCGCCCACCGAAAACCCCATGCCCTTTAAATCCCGTCTTTGAAAAAGACACATCCAAACAGTGACGGCGATGCCGGCCCCGTGGCCGCCGCTCCCGATAATAAATTCATGGTATCATTGGCTGCCGCCGACATCAAATTAGCGGCGAACGCGCCATCGCCGGCCAAACAATTCCATTTCGCCACGCGGCCCGAAAAGCTACGATAGTCCGGACTATCGCCGTGCTTTTCCGTTCGGGGGATCGGGATGCGTGCCTTGATGCGTACCTTGGGGCTGACAATTGTGGCTATCGGAGTTGGCCTGACGCAGGCAGGCCATGCCGACGATCCGCCAGCTTCCAACCGGCCGATCACCGATATCCTGCCGCTGTTCACGCAAAACCACTGCGAAGAAATCAAGCCGCCGGCGGACCAGCTTTTTTGTGGCGACGGCGAACTCAACGCCACAGGCGTCAATCTCAGCCGCGCCATCGCCGCGCGCCTGAACAGGCTTCCGAACCGGCGGCTGGCGATCGAGGAAAATGCCGAATGGATCAGAGATCGCAACTCCAGTTGCGGCATTCTCGGGCGGCAGCCGATCAGGCGCGAAGACATCAAGCCGGTCAGGGACTGCCTGTTGAAGGAGACTAAGGAGCGGATCGCGATCCTGACGGATCCGAATTTCGACTGCCTCGCCGTCCATACCACGGCCGGACTCTTGATTTGCAGCGATCCGACATTGGCGTTGGCCAAGGAAGAGCTCAATGAAAAGGCGATGGGACTGATCACGAGGCTGAATGACAACGACGCACGAGGCGCGTTCGAGGAATTCGAGCGTTGGACCAGGGAGCGCGACCGCAAATGCGGCCTGGACAACAAGGACAATGTTCCACTGGCGGAGCTGTCCTCTTCCGAGGGCTGCCTGTCCGAATATTTCGATCGACGGATCGCCGAGGTCACCGCCGCCAAAGGCGACCCGAAAAAACTCTTCGGAAAACAGCATCTGTCGCCTGCACCGAATGCGGATGCGGTCGACCTTTGCGTCGCGCAAATCCATTCGGCAGGATCGTGCGGCACTTTCCTTGCCGTTAACCGTGTCTTTCAAGTCAGCGGCAAACAGACCGGAGACAGCGCGGAAGTCGTCAGCGAAGTCGAGATGGTGGTCGTTTCCCCCTTCACCGCCTGCAGCCCGATCGCATCGGGATGCACCGGCACCTGCTGGGACTTGAAGTTAGGCAGACCGAAATCTGTGCCCGGCAGCCGCGAGCAATTCCAGGTCGGCTATCGCATACGCGTCGAAAAGTCGTTCGCCTTTGAAAGAAAAGTCGACGGCTGGCACTGCAACGCAACCACCATGCAGCCGGTCGAAGTTGGCCTCGCGCTCAGCGGCCCCTGACGCCGCCTGCTCGCGCTTCACATTCAATTCGACTATTCGATGTCGAACAGCGAAACTGTTTGCGCTTATTTCGCCACGCGGAAGAAGCGCGATGCAGGTTTCTTGTTTCTCCGATCGCCTTTGATTGACGGCGCGCTTTTCCGCAGCATACGATTGCGGGCAGCGCGCTCGCCGGACCAATCCTTCGACAGCATCCCCGGACCTTTCGGCGCGCATAACTGGCACCCGATGTCCTACTAACCCGCAAACCGGCCTCGTCTACCTGCCGGCGCAGGGCGTGCCGCTCAATCTGACCGGCGAGAAGACGCTGGCGCAGAATGCGATTCGGCGCCACGACCGGTTGGAACGTCGGCTTCACGCTGAATGCAGCCCCGCCGAAGAACCTGCCGTTCGGCCGGCTGATTGCCTGGGATCCGGTCAAGCAGAAGGAAGCATGGCGTGCGGACTATGTTGCGCCATGGAACGGCGGTACGCTGACGACCGCCGGCAATCTCGTGTTCGAGGGCACGGCCGACGCGCGCTTCATTGCCTACAACGCGACGACGGGTGAAAAGCTCTGGGAGACGCCGACAGGCGCCGGCGCGGTTGCCGCCGCCGCAACCTATCTCGTCGACGGCGTGCACTATGTGTCGATCGCAGTCGGCTGGGGTGGCGTGTTCGGCATCACGCAACACATCGCCGACAAGGAAGCACCTGGCACGGTCTATACCTTCGCTCTCGGGGGCAAGGCACCCTTGCCGGAGTTCACCAAATATCAGCTCGGAAACCTGCTCTCAGGTGTCCAGTACGATCCGAAGGATGTTCCGGAGGGCACGGCGCTTTACGTCGAGGCCTGCGCCACCTGTCATGGCGTGCCGGGCGTCGACAAAGGCGGCAACGTGAAGAATCTCGGCTACACGACGACCGAAAACATCGCCCACTTGAAGGACATCGTGTTCAAGGGGGCGTTCATGAACAAGGGCATGCCTGACTTTACGGGCAAGCTCACCGATGCCGACGTCGTCAAGATCCAGGCCTTTATTCAGGGAACAGCGGACGCCGTCCGTCCCAAACCTGCCGACGCGGAGAAGAAAGCAGACGCAGCACCCCAGAAGTAGCGAGTGAAAACGCCGGATGCGCGCGAGCAACCATCGGCTCGCGCGCATCCGGCATTTGGTCCTGCAATTTTGGTTTCCTGATTCACTGCGCTGAAACGGTTTTCGGTCCATGGTCGCGCATAGCTGCAACCAGGACCGTCCCGTATCATGGCCTCCGATCAATCGGCCCTCGAGCTGCGAGGGTTAACAAAGCGTTTTGACCGCCCGGCCGTCGATGCGCTCGATCTCACGGTACGATCCGGCGAATTCTATGCCCTGCTCGGCCCGAACGGTGCCGGCAAGACGACAACCCTGCGGATGGTCGCCGGCCTGCTGCGGCCCGATGCCGGCTCGGTCTCGATCATGGGCATCGATGCGCTCCGCGATCCCGTCGCGGCCAAGCAGGTCACGGCCTGGGTATCGGACGAACCGATGATCTACGACAAACTGACGCCGCTGGAATATCTCGAGTTCGTCGCAGGCCTCTGGGGCATCGATCCCGCTGTTGCTGAAGCTTGCGCGCGCGAACTGCTCGTTTCGCTGGGCCTCGAAGCCAACATGCACGGACGCTGCGAGGGATTTTCCAAGGGCATGCGCCAGAAAGTCGCGCTGGCAGGCGCGCTCGTGCACGATCCCCGTCTGATCATTCTCGACGAGCCCTTGACCGGCCTCGACGCCCTCTCCGCCCGCCACGTTAAGGGCCTGCTTGGCGAGCGCGTGCGCGGCGGATGCACCGTCATCATGACGACGCATATCCTGGAAGTGGCCGAGCGCATGGCCGATCGCATCGGCGTTATCTCGCAAGGGAAGCTGGTCGCGGAAGGCACCTTGACCGAACTTCGGCAACAGAACGGCAAGGGCGAGACCAGCCTCGAGGACATGTTTATCGCGCTGGTCGACCGCGAGGCAGCAGCGGCATGACGACCGCAGCACTCAGTTGGTTTGCCCGGCACGAGATCCGGCTCGCCTGGCGCGAGTGGCTCGCCATGATGACGGGCGGACGCCGTGGACGCCGCCGCGCGGTGATCATCGGGCTTCTGGTTTTCGGAGCGCTCCTGCATATCCCGGCCTACGCCGTCATCGGGCGATACGCTACGCTGGAGGCTCCGCTCGACACGTCGTCGCTGATCGTCATCACCGCGACCATCCTGCTGGCCTGGGCCTTGATGCTGTCGCAGGCGATCGAGTCGGTGACACGGGTGTTTTATGCCCGCGCCGATCTCGATCTCATCATGTCCTCGCCGGCCGCACTCACGAATGTCTTCTCGGTACGGCTCGCCGCGATCGCCTTGTCAGTCACCGCGATGGCGCTGTTGCTTGCAACGCCGTTTGTCGACGTCCTGATGCTCGGCGGCGGACTGCGCTGGCTCTCTGTCTACGGCGTCGTCATTGCGATCGGCCTTTCCGCCGCCGCGATCGCCATTGCCATGACCGTTCTGCTGTTCCGGACGATCGGTCCGCGCCGGACCCGGCTGGTTGCGCAAATTCTCGCCGCAGTGATCGGCGCCGGATTTGTCATCGCGCTGCAGATCGCTGCGATCCTCTCTTATGGCACGCTGTCACGCTTTGCCGTTCTGACTTCGGATGCCGCCGCGGCGTTTGCGCCTAGACCCGACAGCATGCTCTGGTGGCCCGCACGCGCGGCGCTCGGCAACACCGATGCGCTGTTGCTCCTGCTCGCTTGCGGACTTCTGCTGCTCGGAGCCGTCATGACCGGCCTCTCAGCCGGCTTCGCCGCTACGGCGGCGCGCGCCTCGACCGGGGCTGCATCCGCCCGCCGCGGTTGGCGGGTGCGATCGTTCCGATCCGGATCGCGCCAGCAAGCGTTGCGGCGCAAGGAGCTCATGCTGCTCGGCCGCGACCCCTGGCTTCTGTCGCAGAGCCTGATGCAGCTGCTTTACCTCGTACCGCCCGCGGTTCTGCTGTGGCGGAGTTTCAGCGACAGTTCTATTGCCATCGTGCTGATCACGCCTGTGATCGTGATGGCGGCCGGACAACTTGCCGGCGGCCTCGGCTGGCTCACCATATCAGGCGAGGATGCTCCCGATCTCGTGAGAACAGCGCCGCTGCCGCCTTCCTGGCTCATCCGCGCCAAGATCGAGGTGGTGCTGATTGTCATTGGCGCCCTGTTCGCACCGCTCGTCATCGCGCTGCTGTTTGCTTCGCCTGAACAGGCGGCCATCACCGGGGTGGGCGTCATCGCTGCCGCTGCCTCCGCCACCGCAATCCAACTCTGGTTCCGTGTGCAGGCCCGCCGCAGCCAGTTCCGTCGCCGCCAGACCTCGTCGCGGCTCGCAACCTTCGCGGAAGCCTTTTCGTCCATCGGATGGGCGGCGACCTCGGCGCTGGCGCTGGCGATTCCGATGGCCGCACTGGTCTCGGGCGCCATGACGGCGGCCATCCTCGCGGCGACCTGGAAGTTGAGCCCGCGGCGCGACTAGATAGCGTTTTCAAGCGAAGCATGCCCTCGGACTTGATCCGGGGGTGGGCGCCGGTTCGCGTGAAGAAAACGCGTCAAGAAGAAAAACGCGCCTCACGCCTTCATCACCTCCATCACAGCCGCCGCAAACGCCTCCGGCTCTTCCTGCGGAGGGTTGTGCCCGGCCTGGGGGATGATGTGATGGGCCAGGCGGCGGCTGAATTTTGTCGCATGCGCCGCACCGTCGGTTGCGGGATTGACGCCGTCCGCATCGCCATCGAGCGTGATGGTGGGCACCGTGATCAGCGGTTGCGCCGCCAATCTGCGCTCCAGATCGGCGTAGCGCGGATCGCCCTCGGCAAGGCCATAACGGTGACGGTAGCTGTGAATCACAACGTCGACATAGTCAGGATTGTCGAAGGCGACAGCCGTGCGATCGAAGGTCGCATCGTCGAAGTGCCAGTTCGGCGACCATTGCCGCCATAAGATCCTGGCGATTTCGCGCCGGTTGGCGGCAAGGCCTGCACGGCCGCGCTCGATCTGGAAATAATACTGGTACCAGTAGGCAACCTCCCGCGGCGGCTTTGCAGGCGTCATCGCCTGCGCGATGTCCTGGATCAGATAGCCGTTCACCGAGACGAGGCCGGCACAGCGGTCTGGCCATAGCGCAGCCCCAACGCAGGCTGCGCGCCCGCCCCAGTCGTAGCCGGCGAACACCGCGCGCTGGATCTTGAGCGCATCGATCAGCGCGAGCAAATCCGCGCCGATCGCCGCCTGCTCTCCCGAGCGCGAAATCTTGACGTCAAGAAAACGGGTCGGGCCGTAACCACGCAGATAAGGCACGATGACGCGGCAACCTTTGGCGGCCAATTGTGGAGCGACATCGGCATAGGAGTGAATGTCATAGGGAAAGCCGTGCAAGAGCACGACAGCCGGGCCGTCAGCCGGTCCTTCTTCGTAATAGGAAATATTCAGAACGCCGGCATCGGCCGAACGAAGCGGATCGAGGCGGCGCGAGGAGGCCGCACGTGGCTGCGTTGCGTTCTGGCTCGTCGCGCCGTCGGCTGCGCGCGCTTGAGAAAACTGCATGGCAAATCCTCCGGTGACGGCCGTACTCAACATCAGCATAAGGCGACGTTCGCGGTCGATCAATTCTGGCATCGGAACTCCGTAACCGGCGAGATGACTGTGACGCCGGTAAGAAGTCTAACCGGCAAGCGCGACAGGCAACCATTCAAATCATCGCGTCACGTCATGCCCCATGCGCAGGACATGCACAGCCGCATCCGTGACGGCTCACCAATTCGACGCTATAATAACACGTCGCGAACGTCTTGGTGTGTGTCCCTCATGTTGCGGGTTGTTGCGCTTGTCCTCGGCCTTTTCGGCCTCCCGGCTTCGCTCGCGGCCGCTCAGGAGGCGCCACGCAACAGCGAATGCCTTGCCATGGCGCAAAATTCGCCTCGCGCCATGCCGGTGTCCTTGCGCCAAAGGGCGACCAAAGCCGACGACGTCACGATCACCTATGCCGGCCATTCGACCTATTACATCGATACGCCCGGAGGGTTGCGGATCGCCACCGACTTCAGCGGCGCCTACACCATCGGCCGTCTGCCCGATGTCGTCACCATGAACCGGGCGCACTCTACGCATTACTCATTTTTCCCTGACCCCCGCATTCCGCATGTCTTTCATGGCTGGAATGACGACGGCAGTCCGGCGCGGATCAACGAGCGGATCGGCGACGTCCTCATCCGCAACGTGACCACCGACATTCGCCGCTATTTCATGGACGATTCCAGCAGCGAGATGATCAAGGATGGAAATTCCATTTTCATCTTCGAGGTCGCAGGCCTCTGCATCGGCCATCTCGGCCATTTGCATCACAAGCTCGACGACAGCCATTTCGCCGCGATCGGCCGGCTCGATATCGTGATGGTGCCGATCGACGGCACCTATACCATGTCGCTGGACGGCGTCTCCGAAATCACGCGGCGCCTGCGCTCATCGATTGTGCTGCCGATGCATCGTTTCGCGACCCCGCTCGACGAGTTCATGCGCCGGATCGGCCAGCAGTTCGAAATCGACGAACGAACCGAGCGCAGCCTGACGATCTCGCGGGACACCTTGCCAGCGTCGCCGACCGTCATCATCCTTCGCGGCGTCTAGCGCAAGCGAACGCCGGGAGAGAAAAGCCATGGTCACCAGCACACTGCCTTCCACCAAGAGCGGCCTGTATGCCGATCCGCGGCCCGACTGGCTCGCCCAACACGAAGAAGAGGTGCTTGATCCGGCCCGTCCGATTGTCGACCCTCACCATCATCTCTGGGATCGCGGCGGCCAGCGCTATCTGCTCGACGACATCACCTCCGACATCGCCTCCGGCCACAACGTCATCGCGACCGTCTATGTCGAGGCGCGTTCGATGTACCGCGCGAAGGGACCGGAAGCGTTTCGTCCCGTGGGTGAAGTCGAATTCGCCAATGGCGTGGCGGCGATGAGCGCCAGCGGCGGTTACGGCCCCGCCGCGGTCTGCGCCGGCATTGTCGGCCACGTCAATCTGCTCCTGGGCGACGAGGCTCGCCCGGTGCTGGAAGCGGAAATATCGGCCGGCCAGAGCCGCTTCCGCGGCATCCGGCATTCATCCGCCTGGGATTCCGATCCCAATGTCGCGCATATGTATGCGACGCGGCCAAAGAACCTTTTGCTCGATCCGACGTTCCGCAAGGGCTTTGCGCATCTTGCGCCACTGGGCTTGAGCTTCGATGCGTGGCTGTTCCATCCGCAGATCGGCGAACTCACCGATCTCGCCCGCGCCTTTCCCGACACGCGCATCATCCTCGACCATTGCGGTGGCCCCGCCGGCACCGGCCAATACGCCAACCGGCGCGATGAGATCTTTGCCACCTGGAAGGCGTCGATCCGGGAAATCGCCAAATGTCCGAATGTGACCGTGAAGCTCGGCGGCCTCGCGATGTGCCTGCTTGGCTATGATTTTCACGAGCGTCCGATGCCGCCGTCTTCGGAAGAACTCGCGACCGCATGGCGACCTTACATCGAGACCTGCATCGAAGCATTCGGGTCCCAGCGCGCGATGTTCGAAAGCAATTTTCCACCCGACAAGGGCCAGTGCAGCTACCAGGTGATCTTCAATGCGTTCAAACGCATCGCCGCGCCCATGACTGAAGCGGAGAAGCATGCAATGTTTTCGGGGACGGCGACAAAGGTCTACCGATTGAACGCCGATTGATCACCGGGTGGCGCTCTCGCCGAAAGCCTGGCGCAGGAAATCGATCATGACCCGCACCTTGCGGGGAAGATAGGTTCGGCTCGGATAAAGCAGCCAGGCCGCGGTCTCGAAATCTGTTGCCGTCACGGAATATTCGGGGAAGAGTTCAACCAGCGCGCCCTTCGCCAGCTCATCCCGGACCATCCAGTCCGCGAGCAAAGCGGGCCCCATGCCGTTGACAGCGCAGGTTAGAAGTACAAGCGGGCTTGAGATCAGGACATCACCATCGACCTCGACCTCATCGACCGTGCCGTCAGAACTACGAAACAGCCATCGCGACCGGTAATTCGGAAGGTCCAATAACAGGCACCGATGCGCAGCGAGATCGGCCGGCATTTTCAAGGACCGCTTTTGCTGGCGCGCATTCGCGAGATAGGTCGGGCTCGCGCAAACACGATATTTCGTATCGGCCAGCTTGACCCCGATCAGCGCGGAATCAGGGCTTGGGCCGAGCCGTACCGCAAGGTCGATGCCTTCGGAAACCAGGTCGAGGTTAACGTCGGTCAGGACTAGGTCGATACCGAGATCGGGAAATTCTTCCCGCAGTTTCGGCAATACCGGCGCAATGCATTTTTGCCCGAACGCGACTGAGGCTGTGACACGGATGGTCCCGATTGGCTGGGCGTTTGTCATCAGCGCATCGTCCTTGGCCTGGTCGAGCTCCTCCAGCAGCGGCTCGACACGGGCCAGGTATTTCGCGCCGGCTTCGGTCAGAGTCATCCGCCGCGTCGAACGCTGGAGCAGCCGCACCTGGAGCTCGTCTTCGAGGGCAGAGATCGCTCTCGAGATCGAGGACGGATCAGTCCCGCAATCCCTGGCCACGACAGCAAAGCTTCCGCGCCGGGCCACCCGCACGAAAATCCGCAAGGTCTCGATGTCCATCCAAGCATCAGATGCTCTTGGGTGACTGAAAATGCAAGCTTGCCGACCGTTTGCTCGCGCCAATTCGTGCGATATGCGCATCAGCGTCGTGAGACATATCGGGCTAGCGGAAGCTCGGTGGGTCTGTACGTAAGGGCCGCAACACTCGGCTTGCCACGGCCGATCCTTTCCCTGGGAGATCATGATGCCGACCCTTCTTCGCATCGATTCAAGTTCACGCCGCGATGGATCGCATTCGCGGGCACTCGCGGACGCCTTCGAGATGGCATGGTCCCGCCGTTTTCCGGGCGCAAGGATTCATCGGCGTGATCTGGCAACTAACCCGATCGGTCACATTCATGAGGCCACCATTGCCGGCTTCTACACACCGGCGGACAAGCTCGATGAGACACTGAAAGGCGCGGTTGCACTCTCGGATCAGTTGATCGACGAGGTCAACGCCGCCGACACCGTCCTGATCGCAACGCCGATGTACAATTTCACGGTGCCTTCAGCGTTGAAATCGTGGATCGATCAGATTGTCCGGATCAATCGCACTTTCTCCTACGATGGAACGAACTTCACCGGGTTGGTCAAGGCAAAGCGCATTGTCGTGGTCACGGCCTTCGGCGCGGGCGGTTATGACGGCGCGCTGGCCGGTGCGGATTTCGTGACGCCCTATCTCAAGTTCCTGTTCGGCTTTCTCGGTGTTGCCGACGTCACCGTCATCCCGGCGGAAGCCACCACGGCGGATGCCGCAACGGTCGCTTCCAACATCGACCGGGCCAAGGCCGAGATTTTCAAGCTCATCGAGGCGGCTTGAGCCATGCGGGTCGCAGTATTGGGCCTCGGCGCGATGGGAGGCCGGATGGCTTCGCGCCTCTTGCGCGCAGGCCATCAGGTAAGCGTCTACAACAGGTCCTCCGGCCCCCTGCATGACCTCGTGGCCGCGGGAGCTGTCTCCGCCAAAACACCTCGCGGCGCAGCCGATGGGGCCGAGATCATCATTGCGATGGTCCGTGACAACGAGGCTTCGCGCGCCGTCTGGTGCGACGAGCGGGACGGCGCCTTGAAGGGAATCAACGCTGGCGCGATTGCGATCGAATCCAGCACGCTGACGCCCGGCTGGGTGAAGGAGCTCGCTTCGAAAGTTCAGCAAGCCGGCGCCGGCTTCCTTGATGCGCCGGTGGTTGGCTCGCGTCCGCAAGCCGACGCCGGCCAGCTCATCCATCTCGTCGGCGGTGACATCGGGAGCTTCGACCGGGCAAAGAGTGTGCTGTCGGCGGTCGGTGGCACGGCTCATCACGTTGGACCGGTCGGTGCCGCAGCGACATTGAAGCTTGCGGTCAACGCTCTGTTCGGAATTCAGGTCGCGGCCATCGCCGAAACGCTGGCGCTGCTGCGGGGCTGCGGCGGCGATATCACTCAGATGACGGAGGCTCTCGCCTCGCTTCCGGTCACCAGCCCGGCCGCCAAAGGCGCGATCGCGCTCATTCAAGCTAAATCCGATGCACCACTTTTTCCGATCGATCTTGTCGAGAAAGATTTCGCCTACGCGCTGGATCAGCCGGGCACCGTCCTTCCGATGACAAAAGCCGGCCATGCATGTTTCGCCAAGGCCAAAGCGGAAGGGCTTGCGGCGCTCAACATCACCGCCATCGCGCGACTGTATCAGGCCGACGCCTAGCTCAGGTCGAAACCAGACCTGGCGCCACCCGCTTCTCCGACAGGAACATGACGCGCTTGATCTTGTTGAATGCCCGCGCGGCGAAGCCCAGCACGAAGGGCTGGGTGGTCCGGCAGAATGCGAGCTTGCGGACGCGCCCTTCGACATGCCACCTGGCATGCGCACCATCGCGGAAGAAGACCACGTCGCCCGGACCATAACGGGTCGGACGCATGGTGTCGCTTTCGAGCACGATCGAGCCTTCGAGGATCAGGATGGTTTCGTCGAAATCGTAGTACCAGTTGAATCTGCCTTCGCTGCACTCCCACACGATGGTGGAGGCAAGGCCATCGGCGCTTTGCGACAGCACACAGGATTGCGCGACCGGATTGCCTTCGATGATCCAGGACGGCTCGATCGGCCTCGGCGTCAGGTTGACGACGAGGTTGGTCGTTTCAATCAATGCCATCTGCGCCCCTCAAATGCGAAAAATTGTTCTCACGCGCCCGGGCCCTGCCCGGCGACGATGGGGGCTACGCTAATAACAATCTTTTAAGCTTTCCTTAGCCGGTTCTGTGACGATCGCCCGCCTTGCGTCGAATTGGGACAGGCCGCCGATCGTTCAGGCCCACTCGCCCTTTCGGAACACCGGCACGCGGCGGCCATCGGCGTACAGACCGTCGATGTCGATCTTGTCAGAGCCGATCATCCAGTCGATGTGGATCAGGCTGGTATTGCCGCCTTGCGCTGCGATCTGCTCCGGCGCCAGTTTCGTTCCGTCGACGAAGCATTTCGAGTAGCACTGTCCGAGCGCAATGTGACAGGCGGCGTTCTCGTCAAACAATGTATTGAAGAACAACAATCCGCTTTTCGAAATCGGCGAGGAATGCGGCACCAGCGCGACCTCGCCCAGGCGGCGCGCACCTTCGTCGGTATCCAGCACCTTGTTGAGAACCTGCTCGCCGCGCGTCGCCTTCGCTTCCACAATGCGTCCCTCCTCGAAACGCACCGCAATGTTCTCGATCAGGGAGCCCTGATACGACAGTGGCTTGGTGCTGACGACGTGCCCGTCGACCCGCCTTGCATGCGGCGTGGTGAAAACTTCCTCCGTGGGAATGTTGGCGTTGCAGGTAATGCCGTTCTTGGCGGTGGAACCTCCGCCCTGCCACTCATGTCCGTCGGCGAGCCCGACCGTGAGGTCGGTACCAGGCCCGGAGAAATGCAGCGCGCCGAAGCGCTGTCCGTTCAGCCACTCTCTCCGATTGCGCAATATTTCGTTGTGGGCCTGCCATGCAGCGACAGCATCGTCCCTGTCGACGCGAGATGCCGAGAAGATGGCGTCGGCGAGCTTTGCGACGGCGACATCTTCCTCGTCCTGGGGAAAAACGAGCTTGGCCCATGACGGCGACGGATAGGCAATGATGTTCCAGTTGATGTCGAAATTGACGATCCGCTCCAGGGCCGGCTTGTACGCAATGGAGTTGGCCTTGTTGGCGCGCGCCACCTTCGCCGGGTCCTCGCCCGAAAGAAGCATCGGATTGTCGGCGACGATGGCAAGCCGCGCCGTATTGCCGGCAAACGCCTTCGCCATCCCCTCATAAAGCCAATTGGCCGCGCGGTCGAAACCCTCGTCTGGACCAAACCGGTAACGCAGCAAGGTGATGGCTTCGTCCGACAGGATTGGTGTCACCAGGCCAGCACCGGCCTTGTAGGCATATTCAGCGACCTTGCGGACCAACGGCAGCGCGACCGTCGGAGCGGTCACCAGAAGATTCTGTCCACGCTCAAGCCGCAGACCGACCTTGATGGCGACTTCCGCCAGCCGGTCGAGTTTCACCGGATCGATCGGTGCAGCGGAGTTCCGTTCGGGAGCATTCATATTGGATCGCCTGTCATTGCTTCACATCAATTATACTAGCGCGGCGAATTTGAAGTTCCTATCAGTTTCGCCGCGAGTTCGTTATAGGAACTTCAAATTCAAAGCCGCTACTCAAAACCATAATTTGCTAGAGCTCCTTTGATTCCGAATTTCGCATCAAAGCCCGCACCAATAGCTTGCGAACCTCGAAATCGGAGCTCTAGTTTTCGCGAGGCGCACAGCGCACAACGCCGCGCGCATCAGCCAGCATAGGATATTTATCGGCGTCAGGAGGTCGAATGACGATCAGTTGAACAGATTTAATGTCATTGCGAAATTTGTTCTAGCCGCAGATTACGCGTCTCGACCACGCGGGTTGCGGCAATCAGCCCAATGATCGCGACGACAGCGAACATCAAAAATACTGCGTCGACCCCGCCGCCTTTACCCAACATGAAACCGATCAGCGTCGGTCCGATCGCCGACGCAATCCGCAGCCAGGAGGTCGCAACTCCGGTTCCGACCGCGCGCATCCGGGTCGGATAGATTTCCGGCGTGTAGAGATAGACCACGGCCGCGATCGAGCCGATCAGCCCGTAGCTGAGCGTGCCGAGCACGATGAGCCAGGAAACGTCCTGCGCGCCGCCGAGGCCCAAAATTCCGAGCGTCACTGCGCCCAGGCCGAAGGCGCCCATCATCCAGTATTTGCGGCCGGTGCGATCGATCACCAGTGCGCAGATCAAAACCAGCGCGACCTGCGCGACATTCGTCAACGATGCGGCGCGCAGCGCCTGCGGCAGCGCGAGGTGATAGACGGTGGTGTAGAGCGTCGGCATCCAGTTGTTCAGGCCATTGGCGACGAGAAACGCCGAAGCCCACAACACCCATGCGATCAGCGTCCGGCCGCGATAGACAGGAGAGAGCAACTCACTCCATTTGCCGCGCGAGCGCTCGGGCACCTCGACCTGCGCCGGCAATGTCGCAGCCGGCGAGGCAGTACCTGCATCGACCGACTTTTCCGATGCCGCCTCCAACTGCCGAACGACAGTTTCGGCGGCGGCGAGCCGCCCCTTGCCGATCAGCCAGCGCGGCGATTCCGGCAACCGCAGCAACATCAGCGCGATGACGAGACCGGGAAGGCCGCCGATGAGGAACATGATCCGCCAGCCCATCAGCGGCACGAGCCAGGCGCCGATTTGGCCGGTCGCCATCAGCCCGATCGGAAAGATCATTTCATAGAGCAGGAAGAACCGCCCGCGGCCGTGAGCCTTGGAAAGTTCGCTGATATAGGTCGCAGCCACCGGCATTTCGCCGCCGACACCGATGCCTTGAATGAAGCGAAGCGCCAGGAGAACGTCGAAGCTCCACGCGGCAGCACAGGCCAGACTCAAGGCCGCATAAATGGCTGTGGCGGCCGCGGCGCAGGGAATGCGGCCATAGCGTTCGGCTCCCCAGCTGAACGCGAAGGCGCCGATGATCTGGCCGACATAGCTCGCGCCGATCAGAATGCCAATTTCCAGCGGCTTGATATGCCAGAGCGGCACCAGGATCGGGAGAACGAACGCGATCGATAGCGCGTTGAAAGCGTCGAAGAAGGTCGCGCTTCCCATCACCACCCGGGCAATGACAAACCAGCGCGACACCGGAACCTGCTCTAGCCGTGCGAGCAGATGGTTGGCCGCATTCTCGGCGTCGAAGGGAGGCTGGGGGAATGAGCCGGCCGAAGCCCCGGAGGGAGGTGCTGCACTGGCAAGTGACACGTGTCTCTCCCGCTTGGGTTCAGATCTGCTTCAGCAACGCCAGGATCTTTTCGGCGATCAGGTCAGGACACTCGATGGGCATCAGGTGACGAACGTGCGGCAAAACCGAAAGCGTGGAGTTCGGCAGCGCCCGGTGTATTTGCTCTGACATCGCAACCGGCGTGGCGTAATCCTCTTCGCCGACGATCACGCTGACCGGCAGCCGCATCGCGACCTGATAGTGCCGGAGATCGGCATCGCCCAGCATCTCGCAAGTTGCGCGATAGCAATCGATATCGTTGGCGAGGAAGACGTCCATGTGCTTTCGGATCACATCCGGATGCTGTTCGCGAAACCCGTCACTCACCCATCGTGTCGCCTGGAAGGCGATCAGCGCTGAAAGTCCCTTGGTCGCGGCGGTAGCGGCGCGTTCGCGCCAGTCCTTCGAGGCGGTCGGGCCGTACCGGGCCGTGCTGTCCATTACCGCGAGTGCTTGAGCACGACGAGGATAGACACCCGCAAAGGCTTGCGCGACGCATCCCCCATGGAGCAGCCGGCGATCAGCGCGCGAGGCCAGCTCACATGATCGAGCAGGCTTGCCAGATCGCCCGCAAAGAGTTCCGGCGTGTAGGTCGTCTTGACCTTGGCCGATTGTCCGTGGCCACGGCAGTCATAGGTGAGGACGTCGGCATGCGGCGTGAGCAGCGGGACCACGCCATCCCAGAAGCTTTGGTCAAGCGCCAACGAATGGATCATCGCGACGCGAGGACGTGCGCCTGCTGGTCCCTCTGCCGCGTGCAATGTGTGGGCGATCGATGCGCCGTCGAAGGCGATCGCATTCCCAGACGACGACGTCACGGAAACGCTCATGCGGCGGCCGATTTTGGTGACGAGCCCGGTGTCGGCGCCGGCTCATCGAGAGAAACGTTCCAGGCGTCGTAGCCGTAGAGCCAGCCTGGATCGTCATTGCCGCCGCTCATCCAGGTATTCGCGCTGGAAATCTCCTGGATCTTCGAGGTGCGCGGCTTGCGGTGCGCCTCGAAACGTTTGAACGCCGCTTCGATCCCATCGGTGTCCAAGCCTTTCAGACACCGTGCCAGCACCGCGGCATCCTCGATCGAGGTCGCGGCACCTTGCGCCATGTAAGGTGTCATCGGATGGCAGGCATCGCCGATCAGGACCACCCTGCCCTGGATCCAGGTCGGCAGCGGCTCGCGCTCGAGGATCGCCCATTTGTGACAATCGGGACAGGCGTCCAGCACCATCCGCACTTCCGCGTGAAAGCCGGCATAGGCCTTGCGCAACTCATGCACGTCGCCCTTCGCCGACCATGATTCTTTTGTCATCCAGTCGGCCGGCTCCGGTACGCTGGTGACGAAGTAGAGCTGACTGCGGTCCCTAGTGGTGTAATAGATGACGATATGGCGATCTTCGCCCCACCACTTGACCCGCGACCGCGAGATTTCCCGTGGCAACCGGCTTGAATCGAACACCGCGCGATAAGCGATGCGCCCACGATGGATCGGCTTGTCGGGCCCAATAATAATATCGCGCACGACCGAGTGCACGCCGTCGGCGCCGACCACGGCATCGGCTGTCGCCGTCGTGCCGTCGGCAAAGAACAGCGTCACCGGACCGCCGTTCTGCTCCAGCCGGACCAGTTTCTTGTTCAGATGAATGATCTCAGGCGGGATGATCGAGGTCAGCGCCTCGTGCAGGTCCGCGCGGTGCATGCAAAGGAACGGCGCGCCGTAGAGATCTTCCGGCATCGGCAATTCGCGCTTGAGCTCGCCAGTGTCGCCGACGCGATTGAGATGGGAGTACGGCGCAAACGCGCGCTGGCGCAGCATGTCCTGGACACCGATGCCGCGCAGCACCTTCATCGAGTTCGGCAACATCTGGATGCCGGCGCCGATCCGTCCGAACTGATGCGCCTGTTCGTAGACCTCAACGTGGAGACCTGCCTGCCGCAACGTTCCTGCGGCCGCCATGCCGCCCATGCCGCCGCCAATGATTGCGATTTTCGGGGAGGTCATGCCTTGCCGCTCCTTATATTTTGAAGGTCGTGAGGCCTTCGCGGTCTTGGCGCATATCGATCGGTTGCGCGGCTATGATCCTTATCTTGCCTCCCAGGGCGGATCAATCTGGCCCGCTCCGTCACTGACCACCCACCGCAGGCAAGGCGCGCTTGCCCGCAAATTTGACAAATTGACGATATTTGTCAAAATTGTCGAATGGGTTCATCGGATCGCATTTTGTCGGCGGCGGAAAACATCTTTGCGAGGTTCGGCTTCCGGCGCGCGTCGATGAGCCAGATCGCGGATGAAGCCGGCCTGACGCGGCAGGCGCTCTATCATCACTATAAGAGCAAGGAAGCGCTGTTTCGGGCCGTGGTCGAACAGCTGCACGAATGCGCCTACGAGGCTGAGGCCGCTGCCGGCCTGGAGCAGGAACAGGCTGGTGGCGGATTGGCCGACATTCTGGCGGCGCAGGTCGGCGCGCGCTTTCGCTACTTGATCGAATGCGTCGAGGAATCGCCGCAAGCCGACGAGCTGATGTCGGAGCATCAGCTCCAGACCCGCGATCTCTATCAAGGCTTCGTCGAACACAACGCCGAACTGCGGGCGGAAACCATCGACCGCGTCTGCGCCAGGCAGGGTCTCGCCTTGCAAGACGGCATGACGTCGCGCGATCTCGCTCACTGCATCCAGACGGCCATTCGCGGCTTCAACAATCATCGCCTCGATACCGACCTGCTGCATGAGCTCGACCGCATGGTTCGCCTTCTCGTCGCAGGCGCAATTGCGCCCGCCATGTCCCAATCACGCGCCAAGAGGAGATCGCGATGAGTACCGTGACGATCAATGGCCGCACCGAGACCTTGCCGGATGATCCTGATGCGCTCCTCGCCGATGTGCTTCGCAATCGGCTGGGACTGACCGGAACCAAGCTCGTCTGCGGCGCGGGCGTCTGCGGCGCCTGCACGGTGCTGCTCGACGGCGCCCCGGTCGTGAGCTGTCTGATGGCGGCAAAGGCCGCCGCGGGCCGAACGATCACGACGGTCGAGGGAATCGCGACTGCGACCTTGCATCCGATCCAGCGCGCCTTCATGGCGCTCGATGCGTTGCAATGCGGTTTCTGCACGCCGGGGTTCATTGTCGAAGCGACTGCCTTCCACGACACTTGGCGCAAGGCGCATGGCACCACGCCGCCGCCGCGCGAGGAGATCGGCGCGGCACTCTCGGGACACCTTTGCCGCTGCGGCGCCTATGACAATATTCTTCGCGCGGTGGCGGAAGCCTGCAGCGGCCGCTTTGACACCGAGACGAGCACGGCGCCGCGCGTCGAGGCTCGCGACAAGGTAACGGGCCAGGCAAAATATACCGTCGACATCCATCACGAGGGACAGCTTGAGGGCCTGATCGTTCGTTCAACCCTGGCGCATGGCAAGATCACCGCCCTCGATCTCGCGCCGGCGCGGGCGCTGCCCGGCGTCATGGCGGTGATTTCGTTGCTCGCCGACGACAAGATCGTCCGTTATGTCGGCGAGCCGATCGCGGCGGTCGCCGCACGCGACCACGCCACCGCGCGGATGGCAGCCGAAGCCATCGCCATCACCTACGAACAATTGCCATCGGTGATCGGGCTTGACGCCGCGCGCAAGCCGGACGCGCCGCTCGTGTTCGGGAGATCGAGCCGCAAGAAGGCGGCCAACGTCTCGGAAGGCTCTCCAGCACCCGCGCCATGGAGACAGAATGTCCGCGGTCCTTCGGCCGCCTTCTCGCACAGAACCAGGACGGTGCGCGGTGATATTGCGAGCGCGGCCGCGGCAAATGACCCGCTTATGATCAAGGACGTCTTTCGTACCGCGGGCCAGTCGCATACCTGCCTCGAACCACACGCCACCGTCGCCCGCTTCGATGGCGATCAATTGACGGTGCACGTTTCGACGCAAGCCGTGTTTCATTTGATGGAGCTGATCGCGAAGCGCTACAAGCTCGATCACGACAAGGTCCGCGTGATTGCCGATCATGTCGGCGGTGGATTTGGTTCAAAAGCGAGCCTCGGTATCGACACCATCGCCGCAATCGAACTGGCGCGCGCCGCCAAGGCGCCGGTCCGCGTCGTGCTCGACCGCCACGACGAACTGTCTGTCACCGGACATCGCCCCGGCACCGAGATCGATATCGCGCTGTTGCCCTCGCAGGACGGCCGTCTCAAGGCGCTGTCATTGACGGCTTGGTCGGATAATGGCGCTGGCGTCAATTCCACGATCGCGGCCCTTGCGCGCCTGATCTATCCCGCGGAAGCAAAGTCGCTGGTCGATTTCGACGTCGTCAGTAACCTGCCGCCGGGCGCGCCGTTTCGAGGACCCGGTGGCCCGCCGATGGCCTTTGCGCTTGAACAAGCGGTCGATGAAGCCGCGCTTCGCCTGCAAATCGACCCGATCAAACTTCGCCAGCGCTGGGACACAGATCCCAATCGCCAGCGGCTCTACGAATGGGCAGCCGGATTGGAAGTGTGGCGCAACGCCAAGGCGGCATCGTCAAAGAGCGGGCGCTATCGCCGCGGTGTCGGCGTCGCGAGCGGCTACTGGCTCTACTTCTGGCAACCGGGCTCGAAGGTTGAACTCGCGATCAAGAGCGGACGATTGATTGCAAGCACCGCGATCCAGGACATCGGCACCGGCAGCCGAACCGTGATCGCCAATACGGTCGCACGCGAATTCGGGCTTGATCCGCACGAGGTCGAGGTTCGGATCGGCGATTCGAACTTGCCCGAAGGGCCAGGCTCGGGTGGCAGCCGGACCACCGCCTCAGTGGTCCCGCCGACACTGCTCGCAATCCAGAAGCTCAAGGCGATCGTCGAGAACAATGCCAAACAAAAGCCGGCGCCCGGCTCCAACGCGCCGTGGCGCGAACTGATCGCCGCATCCAACGATATCAAAGTGTCGGCAACCCGCCCCGAAGACAGCCGAAATCTGTCTCCCGGCGTGCGCTCGCCGCTGAAGGAAGCGGGCTTCATGGGCGCGATCTTCGGCTGGATGCTGCGGCGTTTTTCGAACCTCGCCGCCGGTGCCGGTGTGCCAAGTTCAGTTCAGGTGATCGAAGTCGAGGTCGATACCTGGCTCGGTCATGTGCGCGTGCTCAATGTTCATACTGGCATTGCGGTCGGCAAGCTCGCCGCGCCCGCGCTGGCGCGAAGTCAGGCGGCGGGCTCGGTGATCCAGGGCATTGGATACGCGCTTTATGAGGGACGCGAGGTCGATCCCCTGCGCGGCCATATTCTCACCGCCGGGCTGGAGGACTACCGCATCCCCGGTATCGCCGACACGCCCGACATCGACGTTCATTTCGATGAAGCCGGCTTCGATCACGTGCTCGGCGGCAGCGTCGGTATCGGCGAAGTCGCGACGATCCCGACCTCGCCCGCAATTGCGAACGCGATCCGCAACGCGATCGGCGTGCGGACCACCTCACTGCCGATTCGGCCCGACCGGCTGGTCGCCCTTCTGAATCAGAGGAGCGTGGCATGACCACCAATGCAGTGTCCGCGGCCACACCATCGGCAGAATTCCGCGCCGCCGGGACCGATCTTTCCGAGCGGCGGCGCAGCGGCGTTTCGCGCGGGCCGCTGATTGATCTGGTCCGGCCAACGAGCACACCCGATATTTTCTGGAACGAAAATGGCGCAGCGCGGATCAACGCGTTCACAACGATTGCAGCGCTGGCCGCGGCCGCAGAGACTCGGCGCGGCCTATCCTGGACTGACCGCAGCCGCAGCCGGGCTCGCGACGCCGCAGATCAGGCACGTGGCGACGCTTGGCGGCAACCTCGCCCAGCGCTCGCGCTGCTGGTATTTTCGCGATCCGCATATTCCGTGTCTGAAAAAGGGAGGCGATGGCTGTCCAGCGCGCGACGGCAATCACCTCTACGGCGTCGCCTTCGATCTCGGCCCTTGCGTCGCGCCGCATCCCTCCACGATGGCCGCTGCGCTGATGGCCTATGACGCCACCGTCACCACGAACCAGCGCCAGAGTATAAGCATCTCGGCGTTGCTGGGAGATGGTTCAAACGGCCGGGCCGACAACTGCCTCGAACCCGGTGAGATCATCGAGAGCGTTGATCTTGGTGCCCCCATCGACGGCGAACGCGCGCTTTACCGCCGCGCGATCAGCCGCACTTATGCGGAGTGGCCGCTGGTGGAAATCGTCATTCGCGCCGTGATCGCCGACGGAGCGTTCAAACTTGTTCGCATTGTAGCCGGTGGCGTTGCGCCGGTGCCGCTGCACCTCGCCGCCGTCGAATCCGCGCTGCAAGGCGCAGCTGTGACTGCGACAACCATCGATAAGGCGGTCGCGCAATCCACCGCCGGTTCCAAGCCACTACCCATGACCGGCTACAAGCTCGACCTGCTTCGGGGACTAGTGCGCGATCTGCTCGAACGGATCGCCGCCTAGCTCGCTTGGGTTTTCTCGTCGCTCACCAAAGCCGGCCTCAGACTTGTTCGCGCCGACCTCAGCGGTAGCATCCGTTGCAGCACGCCGTCGCGCAAAATCAGAAAGTGGAATAGCGCGGCGCCGGCGTGAACACCTATCAGCGCCATCAATGCTTTCGCGCCGAACTCGTGGGTCTCCACCAGAATATGCCGAATGGATTCATTCTCCTCGAACAGCGCGGGCACCTGCCAGAAGAACAAATCGAACGGCCGACCGCGCAGCAACACCCGGCCTAGTCCCGTGATCGGCTGCGTCAGCAGCAAAAAGTAGAGGCCGTATTCATTGGCTTTTGCGATGGTTTGCTGAAGTTTCGGCATGCTCGGCGGAAATGGCGGCAGGTACGCAAAGTAATGGCGCCAGACAAGGCGCGCGACCACGGCGAACCCGGTCAACACGCCGGACGTCATATGCAGCAACAGAAGTGCTGCTCCGAGAGCGCTCTTGTCGCCGGCTGCGTCAAGCGCCCAGACGCTGGCAAACTGGATGATGATCAGAAGCACTGTCAACCAGTGCATGATGATGCTGACATGATCGAAATGACCGTCTCCCGCAGCGGTTTGACCGGTCGTGTCGTCCGCCGACTCCAGATTTTTGGTCATGTCGATCTGCTCCGGTCCTTCGCATGCATCAATTCGATGCCGAGAAGACCGAAGCGATCGCGATTTTATTCCACCTGTTCCTGCTGGACGGCGCGGCCGTTAACGACGTGCAACTGACTGCGATAAACTCAGGCTCACAACATGATGATATCGCTGCGGCGGCGTTCCGCCGCCTTTGCCACGGCTTCCGTCCTGGTGCGCGCGCCGAGTTTCCGGAACAGTGATTCGACGTGGAACTTGACCGTGTGCAGCGAAATGTCCAGCCGGCGCGCGATCGCCTTGTTGGTCATGCCTTCGGCGAGCGCGGCGAGCACTTCGAGTTCGCGCGGCGTCAGCAGGGCATGACCTTCGCTGTCGCCCATCGCGGCAAAGCCGTCACGCGCGACGGGCGCGCGAACGATGAGGCCCGCGGCAACCGCACGGATCGCCGCGTCGATCTGGCGCGCATCGGCTTCGCGCGGCAGCGCGCCGCGCAAACGGTCGTCGGCAATGCCGAGCCCGACAACGTTGCGCGCCTCTTCCGGCGGACGAACGCCGTCGGCCAGCACGACGTCGGCTGCCTCATGCCCCTCGACAACCAGATGGCCCGCCTGGGTCACGGCCTTGCAAAGCGCGGTGCGGCGAAGCGGATCGTTGGCATGGACGGCCACCCGCAACCGGTCCGCAAAGGCGATATCGTTAGCCACTTCGCTCATATATCGTTGACCGCTTCGCTCATGCAGCCTGCCGTTCTGCAATGGTGGTCTGGACCTTGATGACCGCGCCGCCCCGGATCAGGCGGATATCGGCCCTTCGCCCGATGCTGTCGCTGCCGAAATATCGCGCGAGCTTTCTGAAGCGGTTCGCCGAGATGCCGTCGACATCGAGGATAATGTCGCCGGCCACGATTCCGGCTTGCGCTGCCGGGCCATTCTCGACCACCGACATCACCATCATTCCGCTGGTCTGATCGGCGCTCTCGCGCAGCGCATCGGGAACGGCGACGGCATGCAGCGCAACGCCAAGCCAGCCGCGCGAGACATGACCTTCCTTGATGAGCTGCGGCACCACGCGTGCAAGGGTCGCGTACGGAATGACAATGACGCGGCCGCGCGGCCCGAAGGTCGACATGCCGAGACAGCCGCCGGCGGCATCGAACACAGGTCCACCCTCCTCGCGCGAAGCAAGCTGCATATCCAGAATGATGCGGCGGTCGATCAGGCCGCCGCGGCGGGAATGCCACTCGCCGGCCGCAAGATTGACGATTCCCAATCGCGCACTGGCGGTGCCGGCGCCATCGGCGCCGATGGCAAGCACAAGCGCGCCGGTGCGCGCATCTGAGGCCGTGAAGACCGGCGCCGCAATCGATTCAGCAGTCTTTAGAATGGCGATGTTGGTGCTGGCGTCGCGTCCGGCCAATTTGGCTGCGAGCGTCGAACCATCCGGCGCGACCAGTTCGAATTCATCTTTGCGCGGCAAGGACTGTTCGGAAACGACGACAACGCCCGATTGCCACACGGTCCCGGTGAGGTGCCTGTCTTCGCCGAGGCGAACGGCGACGACAGAGTTTTTGGCGGCTTCCGCACGCGCGGCGATGGCATCCGAGAGCTGGGTGAGGACGTCAGGTGAGAAGGACATGGGTTACTCCTATCGGTCAAGATAGGAACGAATTTGCGAATTGCAGCCTGCGCATTCTATCGGCCGAACGGCCGGGATTGTCCCGGCCGTTTAACCGGGCGAGAAGCCCGGCTGCGGCGACCGCATATACACTGCGGCCGGCGAAGTTCTTGACGTTCAACCGCCATTGGTTCGATGCGTCGCCTTCGGCGCCTCGTCCTTCAGCCGCGCCAGCGCCTATGGCGGTCCGGAGTTCCGCCTCGCCGAGCAGAACTTTGCGCGGTTCGCGGAAGCGCTGACCAAGATCAACCAGCTCTTGGTGCCGCAATTCCGTGAGCAACGCGCGCTTCAGGTCGTTCCGTCGCCGGCCGTGCAGGAGCGCACGCTGAACGAGGCGAAAGCCACCGCCGCGGCGCAAACGGCCCTGACGCAGTCGCGGATCCCGGTTGATCGAAGATTTTCATTTCGGGGTATTTCCTTGCGCTGCCCCGGCAACACAGCGCAACAATTTCTCCCGGCGGCGGGACCGGTGACTCGATTAAAATATCGACGAATCAGGCTGATTCTGTCGCAAATTCGATTATGAACCATTCGACGACACTCGGCCATCGCGTGGTTCTGGGTGACCCCGCTCCTTGGTTCAGTTTACCGATTTTGACCGGCGGATCATTTGACGTGCAGGCGAGCGCCGGCCGCTGGGTCGTTTTGAGCTTTTTGGGTTCGCTTGAAAACCCGCGGGCGATAACGGAAGCAACTCGGCTCGCACGCGAAGCCGCCTCGTTCACGGATGATCATCTCGTCGTCGCCTGCATCCTCAGCGGACAAGCTGGCCATCCGCCGAGCCTCGCCGCGATGACCGGCAGCAACGTTTTGTTTCTCGCGGATCGGGATGGTGCCGTGAGCCGGCAGTTCGGCGCTCCGGAGATGCCACGCACGATTGTGCTCGATCCGATGTTGCGCACCGTTGCCGATATCCCCTGGGACATTCCACAAGGGCACGCGGACATGGTCAGTGATACGCTGCGAGGTCTTCCGGCGATCGATGATTCTGCCGGTGTTCCAATGTATGCGCCTGCGCTGCTCGTACCCCGTGTTTTCAGTTTTGAGCTCTGCGATTTCCTGATCCAGGTTTATGAAACTCAAGGCGGGGTCGACTCGGGCTTTCAATTCGACATTGACGGCAAGACGATCACCCTGTCGGACTGGGGGCTCAAGCGCCGCAGCGACGTTCCCGTGGGAGTGCCGGAAGTGCGCGAGCTGATCCGCGATCACGTCGTGCGGCGGCTGGTGCCGGCGATAGAGCGATATTTTCAGTTTCGGACCACGCGCATGGATCGCTATGTCATCGCCTGTTACGACAGTGCGGTTGGCGCCCATTTCCACCGGCATCGCGACAACATCAACGCGGGCGCCGAGCATCGCCGCTTCGCGCTCTCGATCAACCTCAACAGGGACTTCGAGGGCGGCGACCTTGTCTTTCCGGAGTTCGGGCGCAGGGCTTACCGGCCATCCGAAGGTGGCGGGCTGGTGTTTTCGTGCGGCGCGCTTCATCAGGTGACCCCCGTCACCAAGGGCAAGCGTTATGCCTTCCTTGCGTTCCTCTACGGTGAAGAGGATGTCGCAAGGCGGAAAACCAATAACGCTCGCCTGCACGCCGGCGAGGTGCCATACGGCCAGCGGCCGCGACCGGCTGTTCCCGGAAGAGGCGTTGCCTGTCCAAATGCACTCGGTGACCTAGCGCACGATGATTCTTGCAGCGGCCGCCGTCACTGAAAGGAATGCAGCTCAAGCGCCGGCTAACCGGCCGGCCATCCGCGATGGCCTGTCGTGGAACCGGCTTTGTTTACGATGCGCTATCAACCGGCTCTTGCCGAGGGTACGACCGTGACCACGAGCGCGTCAGCACAACCCGCCGAGTTCCTCACTTCGCCGGGCGCCCAGCACGTTCAGCCCGGATAGGACCAGATCGCGCCTGGCTGGATCGACGAAGCCATCGCCACCTCTCAGGCCGCGCGCGATTTTGCCGGCAGGGGCTCCGCCGATTCTCCCAGTGAAATGATAGCTCGCCTGCGCACCAAGCTCGGCGATGCTCATATGCAGCGTGGCCAGCCCAACCTTGCGTCCGGGAACTACAAGGCCGCGCTGCGGCTTGCTCCTCACCTTACGTCTTCTTGGTGCGATCTCGGCGATGCGCACCTGGAGGCTGGCAGGGCACAGGACGCTATTCCGCTTTATCTTCAGGCGCTGAAGCTGACGCCAACGACATTGGGAGGCGCGCGCTGCTCTCGTCGACGCTCTGATGGCGACCAAGCAATATCCGGCCGCCAAGGCGCTCCTACAGGAACCGCTTACGGAATGGCGGCAAGCCAGCCAGGTTCGGCATCAGCTCGGAAAGGTTAGCCTCGCGCTGAACGAGACGGAATCGGCCATCCGGCATTTCAAAGCGGAATCGCGCTAAATCCGAACGATGCCGACAGCCTCCACTATATCGGTGCTATCAACCATGCGATAGGCGACATCGATGCCGCGCGCACCGCTTACGCCGCGGCTACGCAGATCCGGCCGCTGGTCCGGCGGCGGTCGATCAAAAGCCCGCCGGATTTTCGCTTGCTGGCGCTCTATGCGCCCTTTGGCGGCAACACGCCGATCCAATACCTCTTCAAAGATGTGACCTATGACATCGAGACGTTGGCGCTGTTCGGTCATGACGATCCCGACAGCTCCTCGTGCGGGGACATCGACGTCATATCTAACCTGATTTCGGATGCCGACCAGGGCAAAGCGATGCTGCCAGCGGCCACGCGTCTGGCCGAAAAGCTTGGCAAGCCTGTTCTCAACGCCCCCGGCAGGATCCAGCGCACGACTCGTGAGGCGGTAGCCGATCTGCTGTCGGGCATCCCTGCATGCCGTATTCCCCGGGTCGTGCGCCTCGACGCCGGCAGTGACGTCTCCGCCGCGGCGCTTGCAACGCGTCTACCGTTCATGTTCCCGGTTCTGGCCCGGCCAGCAGGCACTCATGGCGGCAGCGACTTCGAAAAGGTCGGGAGCCTCGATGAGCTCGCGCGCTTTCTCGCGCGGAATCCAGTGGACGACCACTACGTCATCGAATACATCGACTACGCGTCCAGCGATCGCCATTTCCGGTCCCGGAAGCGGACTTCGCGATTTCGAGTTCGCGCGTCGCCCCAATGGCCAAGGGCAGACACGTTCGCCGCCAGGTCGTTCTCGCTTCCGAATGAACCCTGATGGCAGATCGAATGGCCACCGCGCCGCGCCACAGGACACGACAAGTCGCCCACAAATGTAAAGCGAAGCGTCAGTACCTGGCGACGACAGGTCCACCGAATTGATAGTTGATCCGGGCCGTCACCATGTCCACGTCCTGCCGAATGTGTTCATCGTGGTTCAATGCAGCGACAAACGCGGGATCATAGGTCATTAAGACGTCGCGTGCGCCCATGAACAGATGATTGTATTCGAGACCGAAGGACCAGTTCCGCGTGAACGAATATTCGCCGCCAATTCCCACGACACCGCCCCAACGGGTCTCGCTGCCACGATCCGCAACGAACCCCGTCGGCAGCGGTCCCAGAGAAGTGGTCAGGAAGCTATCGTACTTGTCGCTAGCGACGGCAGCGCCGCCCTTGACGTACAGCAAGAATGCATTCCAGGCGTACCCCACCTGGCCCGTGAACAATCCGATTCCATCGATCTTGCTACGATTGGCGAACCCTGCAAACAGAGCGTTTTGAGATGGATTCGAGCCGGTCAGGTTAGCCCAGTTGCCCTGCGCCTCCACACCGAACACGAAAGCTGCCCTCTGCCAGCGATAGCCGATCTGGCCACCGGCGGTCGCGCCGTCCGCGGTGTGGCAGCCCTCCGGCCCAGCAAACAGGACAGTCCCCAGCGTCGGATTGACGATGGAAAACGGATCGATGTCCCAGCACTTGCCGCTCCAGGCAGCACCACCGTTGCCACCGATATAAAAGCCGCTCCAATCGAATGCCGCGGCGGCCAAGGGCGGGGCCTTGGTGTAGGGGCGAGCAGGGAGATCGGCGGCAAAGGCGTTGCCAGTTGCGAGCGCAACTGCGACAGCCCATAGCAGCCTTTTCATTGCACCCCTCCATCAAAGATTGAACAATACCTAACACTCTGCTGCCAGGTCCAACTGCAGCCGAAATGCAACACGTCATGTTTTTCGGCCAGCACGTTTCGGAGGCGTCCGCGCTGATCGCTGGCAGACATTCGGACCGATCCCTGGTTTCGGCAAAAAGGCCGGGGACGTCCGTTAGCGGTCAAAGGCGGCTGTCGCAGCGGCGCAGCTGGCGGCACCGCAGCCATCGCATCCCGCGCTCCACGCTTGTGACGACGCGTCCGCCCGTCCTGATGGACGGGCGCGCTTCCAAAATTGATTTGCCCGTCGGCACAAGCGGAATTCTTGGCCGCCTCCTCAAAACATTTCCGCACGCGAAAGCGGAGATCAGATCGGACATGGCTCAATTCCGCCTGGGGCCACAAGCGAACATCGCCGTACCTTAATTCAAAATTCAGGACTTTGGTATTTCAGTTGTTTTCTTATTGTTTGACAACCAAAGATAGATGATTCTCACCATGTTGAACGAGAAAAACGTGAAGAAGAGATTCTTCAGTGGCCGCGGCCGCCTCGCCGGGCCTGTGGAAAATGCTCCCACTTGTCGCGCTTGGGCGTGGAGATCGGCCGCGAAAGATAACGCGTGAAGGATTTATCGACCGGCATCGAATCCCGGCGGCTGCTTTATCCGCTCGCATCGTTGTTGCTGTTCTTTCCGATCTTCTATCGGTTCTACTGGCCCGCAGCGGACGGACTCGACGTCACCGGCCAACAGATCGGCCGCGACTTCATAAACGTCTGGGCCGCGCCACAGCTGGCTTTCGAAGGCCCCATCGAAACTTTGTTCGATATACAGGGCTATCATGAGGCAATCGGCGCGTTGTTTGGTCATCGGCTGCCGTTCCACAACCGGTCATATCCTCTATTCACGCTACCCCTGTTCTGGCCGCTAACGCAGCTTCCATATTTCGTCGCACTCGCGGTCTGGACGCTCGGCCTGTGGGGGGCCTTTGCTGCAATCACGCTATCGCAGGTCGAGCGGCCGAACCGCTCCTACGCGCTGCTCGCGCTTTTGTTCGCCCCCGCGTGTCTCATCAATGTGGTGAACGGCCAAAACGGCTTCTTGAGCGCCGCGCTCATGCTCACCGGCGTGATTTGTCTGGAGCGGCGCCCCGTTGTGGCCGGCATTCTGTTCGGGCTGCTTGCCTTAAAGCCGCAACTCGCCTTCGGGGCGCCATTCACATTGTTCGCGCTTGGCGCATGGCGCGTGATGGCGGCAACGGTACTGACCGCGATCGTGCTTGTCGCCGGATCAGTAGCGCTATTTGGAATCGAGCCCTGGCAGCAATATTTCGATGTCACGTGCACCTACCAGGTCCTGCTGCTCCAGGACTTTCAAGGTTTCTACACGACGATGATGGTCTCGGCGTTCGCCGGGGCGCGCACCTTCGGACTCTCATATTCCGGCGCGATGGCGATCCAGATCGCGGTTACGCTGGCGGTGCTGGTTGGCGCCTATTTCGCCGTCCGGCGCACTTCAGATCCACGCCACCGTACCTTCGTGCTTGCGAGTGCCGCTCCGCTCCTCACGCCCTACGCCTTCAACTACGACCTGACCGCGCTTGCAGCCGCTTTGATATGGACGCTCGAAGGACGACTTTCCCGTGGCGGCGAATGGCGCTCCATCTATTTCGTCGCATATTGCGCGCCGATCGCGACAATGGACCTGCAACCGCGAGGGGTCGGGCTGATGCCGTTGGTGCTGGTAGCAGTGTTTCTGATGAGCTTGCACGAAGCATACGGTGCGGAAGGGCTGAAGCCAACGCATAGAAGCGCGCAAATACTCAATTCTTCATGAAGCTGGCCGCACGTGTTTCGGTTTTTTTGTAGCGCTGTAACCTTAGGTTGACAAATGTAATCCAGGTTGTGGCGAGGGGACCTGTGCGGGTGCGTTCACGCCAAATTGCCTGGATCGGACGAGCAGATGATCGAGCTAAATCGCCGCGAAGACGGCGACTGGACTGCAGGCATACATCTGCTGCTCGCACTCATACCTGCCGCCATGCTGCTGGTGCTGTTGCTGCGCCGGGTCTGGGATGTTGACATCTTCTGGCAGCTCAAGCTGGGCGAACTCATCCTCGACAGCGGCGGGCCGCTGCCGGGTGAGCCTTTCGCCGTGCTACACATCGGCGAGCCACTTCCCGCCGTGGCCTGGGCCGGGCAGGCGGCCATGGCCTTGGCGCGGCGGATCGGTGGCTGGGATTTCCTGCGCGTGTTCGATGCCGCGTGCTGGCTCGGCGGCTTCGGGGCGGTTGCCAGCGCCTGCCGCCTTCGCGGTGCGTCGCTCCCCGCGGTCGCCATTGCGCTGAGCCTCGCGTTTCTGGCCGCGTTGCCGACCGCCAGCATTCGACCGCAGAGCTTCGGCTGCCTGTGTTTCGGACTGCTGCTGGCGCTGCAACGGCTTGAACTGAAACTGGCGCTTACGATTGGCCTTGGCACGCCGCTCCTGGTCGCGTGGCAGAACCTGCATCCTTCGGTGAGCGTGGGCGTGGCGGCAATGGGCTTCGCCACGCTGCCCGGCACGGCGGAATGGCTGCGCGGACGAAGCGCGCTGCCGGTAGTGCCGATGATGCTCGGATTGATCGGCGTGGCGGCGATTTTCGCCACGCCTGACGGCATTTCGATCATCGCGACTTCCGCCGCGAACGCTGAGGTGAGCATGGCCATCGGCGCGAGCGAATGGCTGCCGCTGTGGAGTCCCGACAACCGTTTCGTCGCCGTACCGGTTGTAGTCGTCGCGCTGCTGACAGGCAGGCTGGTGGCGCGTCAGCGGCGCTTCGACTTGGTCGAGATTGCGATCGCGCTCGGGCTCGGGTTGATGACCCTAGCGGCCTACCGCTTTGTGTTGTTCTGGGCCGTCGCGATCGTTCCGGTCATCGCCCGCGCAGTGGCGTCGCCTGTCGCACGCCCGGAACGATCAGAGGTCGTGACGGTCCTTGCATCGCTCCTGCTGGTCGCCGTCGCAACGCCGCTGATGGCACCGACGCGATTCGCAGAGACCCTGCCGCTCGCCGCAGTGCGACTGCTACGCGATCGTCACATACGCGGGACCGTCTATGGCGACTTGCTGTTCGGCGGGGTCATCATCGACACTGGCTACCCAGACTGGCGCGTCGCATACGACGGACGTTACTACCGCTATTCGAGCGAGGAGTGGCGCTACGATAGCGACATAGAGAGCGGCATCGTCCCGTTGGCAGACGTGGTGCGCAGGTGGAATCCCGCCGCCTTCGTGCTTGACGCGCGCCGCAATGCCCCGATTACGGGAGAACTCGCGCAGAGCAAAATGTGGCAGCGTATATATGCGCGAGACGGGATCGTCGTGTATGTGCCGCGTATCGCCTCGGCTCAGTCTCTGGTTAAAGACTAAGTTTACCCTCGCACGCAGACGTGCCGACAGCCGACCCCCTGGCTCCCGTTCTTGGCCAACGCCGGAACCTCGCGCAAGGCGCCGGCTCATCAACTCATGCAGACCCACTGGGTCCCGTTCATGCCGATCGCGTGCGCCGCGCCGCGAGCCAGATCGAGCGTCACCCCACGGGTAAATGGACCCCGGTCGTTGATCACAACCGTGACAGACCGGCCGTTTTCGGGATTTGTCACCGTCACCTGCGATCCAAAAGGCAACGTGCGATGGGCGGCAGTGTAGCCTGCGCTGTTGAACGCTTGACCACTGGCGGTTCGCCGCCCGGAGACATAGTAGGTCGCGACCACATGCTGCCCGGAACAGCTTCCATGGAGCCTGGAGTGCGCGAAGAACCAGGCAAAGCCTCGGCTGTGCGCCTGTGCTGACGATGCAATCAGCAGCGCTGCCGCCAATCCGGCGATGCAAGACAAGGGGCGCATGATCGTCTCCACAATCAGCTGCAACTCGCGTCCGCGGCGAACGCGAAGATGCAGAGTATGACGGTCGTGACGACGACCAACGGAATGAAGCCAGCAAACATTCTCGCGTTTTGAAGAAACCGCGAAATTCGCACAACCGGAAACCGGCATTAAGGCTACCGCCGGTTCCAGGCTTAACCTTCCGCTCCCGCATCAATCTTAACGCGAACATTGCGTTGCGCGTCATGGCGCCGTGCTTACGATTGATTTGCCGGAAATTGCGACCGGCTAACGCGGCGTACCTCGCGTTTCTCGTGTTCTGGTTTGTGCCATGCGACCTTCTTCATTGGATGAATTCGAGGGCTTCGATCACGAGCCCCGCCCCTCCTGGTCAGCCGTCTGGCATGTCTGGACGATCGCGATGCCACGCCGATCCATCGACGGATCGTTCGTCTGGGGCAGAGTATGGCGACGTCACGATGGCCGCTCCTGGATCTACAGGCGCCTCACCGAGTTCGAACTGCACTGATCGCCTGACTACGCCTGCGCCAGCAACGCGCCCATCCCCCTGCGCGATGGACATTCGTAGTCCCGGCCGGCTCCGATCATCGGGGCCGAAATCCCCGCAGGATGGTTTGGGGTCTTTGCCCCAATAAATTCAAGAGGTTGCCGAATTGGGGTCGCATTACGACCTAGGTCGCGTTCGAAGGTCGTGCCCGGTTTGGGGGCGCAACACCGGAGTTTTCATGTCCGGCCATTGGCGCTTTTGCGTTTCGGCTTTCGTCCTCGTTGCAGGTCTCTCGACCGCGCCCGCCTTGTCGAACCCTTTGACCGACCTGTTCAACCCCGCACCTCAGGAAGCGGCCGCGCCTGTTCCTGCGCCTGGTCCTGCCCCGGCCAGAGAGGCCAAAGAGGAGTGCTTGATGCAGCCCGGCAGATCGACGCCCGGCCGGCACTGGGTCTATCATCTCAATGGTCACCGCAAATGCTGGTACCAGGCCGACGAGGCGACGGTTGCGGCGAAGAAGCAGGCCCGTCATCGCATCGCCCGGCAGGCTGTCAATTCTGAGGAGAATGAGGCCGTGCCGCGCAAGAAGATGGTTGCGGACGCGCGGGCTCAGATGCTGAGCGCCGCACCGGCGGACACGGTTCAGCCGCCGGCACCCGCACCCGCGCCCGAGGTGGTCGATTCCACTTCCGTGCCCGCTAACGCGGCCGCAGCGCACGCGTCCGCAGTTCCCATCGTCGCCGAGGCTACAATCGATCAGCCGGCGTCCGAACCCGCCGCGCCGCGACCGGTCGACGTAGAGATGCTGTTGGCGGCCGCCGCGCCTGTCGGAGACGGGGTTGCCTCTTCCATGCCTCCGGCCACTCCCGTCGCGCTTTCCACTCCCGTCGCGGACGAGAACCGGTGGGGATTGACTGCGAGGCGCGCGGGCATGGCGCTGATCACGCTGGGGCTGGTCTTCCTGATAGGATCGCTGCTGGCGAGCCGATTCCTCGATCCGCGAGAGGCGCCGATTCATCGGGCCTAAGTGCTGAGCGTAGCTGCGAAGCCGTCGCTATCCGCTCATCGCGCAGAGGTCGCTGCGAGCATCGGTGAAACGGTTCTCTTGTCGGAAAGACCGAGGACATCAGCCGGACTGACGGTGTCCCATTTGATCGAAGCCGACGTTGCCCGGTAAAACTTCACCATGACAGCCTGGACCTCGCGGTCGTTGCCGCGCTTGTCGTGGAGCGTGATCAATCCCGTCAACTGAACGCTCTTGAGTTTCGGGTATTTGTCCAGTGCCGCGGGAACAACCGTCCGCGCGATGGCCCCAAACTCGTTCTTCAAGTCGCGCTGCTTCGCCACCAAGGAATTGAGCCTGACTTCGACCACAAGGCATTCATCGGGAAGCGTCACAATCGTCCACGGATGCAGGCCGGGCTCAATGACGCCTCTGGCGAACATCGCGGCGGTTTCGGCCGCGGTCGCGGGGGCCGAAAGCAACAGCGCCAGGATCAAGACAATTGCAAAGTTCATTCCTGCACCACGTGTTGACAATCGACCTGCTTGATCTGGACGGGTCCGGCCGGGTTTTGATCGAAGGCGGGCTGGTCGGAGACCCGGCTACAAAGACATGTTCTGCAAGCTAGCAGAACCGGGATCGTATCAGCAATCCGAGGATGCCGGCTTCAGGTTGAAAGACGGCGTGGTGCACCGCCCTCACTGCAAGGATGCCAATCGGGCCAAACGATAGACCGACATGGGTTTGCTGACGCCCTTCAGTTCCGCCTGGCTCTTCGTCACTGGATAAGGCGCTATGATTTCGGCCACGTCGGGCGCGCCGTAGACTTCCTCGGTGATGCAGATCTCGTCGCCGTCGGCCAGGTTTTGTACCCGTGCTGCGATATTCACCGTCTGGCCAAAATAATCGAGCCGCTCGTTGAGCGTGACCGCGATCGAGGCGCCCCGATGCACGCCGATTTTCAGGATGAAGTCACGCTGCGGGCGGTCGCGATTGAGCTGATCCACCGCCTCGCGCATCTCGAGCGCGGCCTTAACCGCATCGGCCGACGTCACAAACGCCGCCATCACGGCGTCGCCGATCGTCTTCGTGACGGCGCCATTGTGCCGAACCGTGGCGTCGAGAAGATGCTGGAAGTGGCGCTGCACCTGGATGTAGGCGTTGAGGTCGCCGATCCGCTCGTAGAGCGCGGTCGAGCCCTTGAGATCGGTGAAGACGAGGGTGACGTCGAGAACCGCAATGCCCTCAGTCGCGCTGATCACCTCCGAGCGGAAGAAGTCGCGGAAGGTTTGTGTCATCAATAGCCGCTTGCCGGACAGCGATGGCATGAAACAAAGCTTCGGGCGGGCAAACGTCGCCGTCGGAAGTTGCAGGATGCCGAACACCACCGGAAGCCGGCCCGCGTTGCGGACCTCGAACACGACCTTGCCGGGCGCGATGTTCGCTGCCGCGGCGACGCATTTGCCGCTGTCGAGCGTGACCGGCACTTGGGATGGCGTGACAGCAGCACCACCTGCAACCGGGAAAAAGAATTGGGCGTCGCTTTCGAAATCCTGGCCCAGTAGCGCACCCTCGGTGGCATCAATCTCGAGATTGACCGCAGAACCTGGCTCGATGCGGGTGAGCACCCGCACCAGGGCTTTAGCCGCCTCGCACCATGGCACGCCATCGGGCAGCAGGCCGCCCGGCGTCAATTTATAATGGAAGACGTAGTCCCAGGCCGAAAGCGCATCCGGATGATGGAAGCGGATGCTGCGCACGGCGGACGAAACCGTAAACGTCACCGTGATGTAATCGTCGAGCGCAGCTTCGTAGTCGCTTTGACAGAGATGGCAGTGGAAATGCGTGTGCAGCTTGCGCAAGGATCGGAAACTCTCGACAACGTCGGAGCACATCGGACAAACGAGCTGCCAGTCCATGTCGAACAGGCCGGCGACGCAAGCGTGAAGGAAAAGATCGATCGCTTCCGCTTCGGCAATCGATTTCTCCGTGGCGAACTGGATCGGATTGATGCGGTAGAGCGCCTCGTCCGGGCCGGAGCGCAGCAGCATCTCCAGCCGCGAGACGACGCGCGGACTCCAGCTTTTGGCCGCTTCGAGCGTACCTAAGCGTTCTTCGAGCTTTTTCTCGTCGATCATCGTATGACCACCTCCGCCAGATGGTCCAAAATATGTCCCCAGCCCCTGGTATGGCCTTCAACGATTGCCGAGGTCGGCAGACGCTCGTGGGTCAGCACGAGGTCGGTTTCATCGCCGCGGGCAGTGAGTTCGACCGTGACCAGGGTATCCACATTGTTCGTCAGCGCCCCGGTCCAGGTGAACACAAGCTTGCGCGGACGCTCGACTTCCACATAGGTTCCGGAGACTTCGCGGCCTGATTCCCTCGATAACATGATGAGGCTGAAGGCTCCGCCGGGGCGGAGGTCACAGCTCGCCTTGCAATCGACCGCGCCCGGAAAGGGGCTCATCCACCGAGCCATCAAGTCGGGTTGGGTCCACAGGTCGAAGATCTCCTCCGCCCGAGCCCTCACACGTCGGCGTATCTGCACGATCGGGCTCGTGTCACCGCGATCCATGCTTGCGATCCTTATGTCCCGGCTTCTGATCCTTCTTGAGTTGGTGCAGCAGGTGCTCCATGGCGTCCAGCCGCTCCTCCCAATAGCGGCGGGTCCGCAGGATCCAGCCATCGACCTCGTCCAGCGAACGGGTATTGATGGAGAGAATGTGGTCGCGCCCTTTCCTGTGTCGCGCCACCACGCCGCTCGCTTCGAGCACGCGGATGTGCTTCGACACCGCGTTCAAGGACATATCGAAGGGTTCGGCGATCTCGGTCACGCGCGCCTCGCTGCGTGAGAGCCGTTCGATAATCGCCCGCCGCGTCGGATCGGCCAACGCGGCGAAGACCGCGTCGAGGCGCGCGGCGCGCGAGCCGGCTTCCTTACGGGCTTCGATCTCAATCATCGCGATCCGTCGTCTCAATCATGGTGGTCCGTCCACTCTATAATCATGGTGGCCCGCCCGCTCTATTCATGTTTCGAAACATATTCAACCCAAAGGTTGACAATCTGTCAAATCGTCGCCTTTATTCAACCTTTCGGTTGAACAATTTCAATCATGCAGGGAGAGTTGGATGCCAAATAAACCCGTTATCGCAGCGGCCGCAGCGGTCGCACTTCTGTCGGCTGCCGTGGCGCCAGTGCAAGCCGAGCCGGTCAAGAACGTCGTTCTCGTCCACGGGGCGTTCGCCGACGGTTCTGGATGGCGACGCGTCGCCGACATTCTTGGTAGGGACGGCTACACGGTAAGCGTGGTGCAGGAGCCGCTGACATCACTAGCCGACGACGTCGCGGCAACCAGACGGGTGCTGGATCAGCAAAACGGCCCGACCCTTCTTGTCGGCCACAGCTACGGCGGGGTGGTGATCACCGAAGCGGGCAATGCGCCTGGCGTCGTCGGCCTCGTCTATATCGCGGCCTTCATCCCCGACAAGGGCGAGAGTGCCGTTAGCCTGCTCTCCACGGCTCCGCCTGCCAACAACGACATGCGCGCCACCAAGGACGACAATTTCCTCTATATTGATCCGGCCGCCTTCCCCGCCGATTTCGCCGCCGACCTCCCGCCCACTGATGCGAACTTCATGGCCCATTCCCAGGCGATGCTGGCCAAGGCCGCCGGCGGCGCGCCCGTGACGATCGCCGCCTGGCATCAGAAGAAGAGCTGGGCGCTGATCGCCAGTCGCGACCACAACATCAACCCCGACCTCGAGCGCAGCATGGCCAAGCGGGCCGGCAGCGAAACGATCGAGGTTCCGGCCAGCCACGCGGTGTACGTGTCCAAGCCGGAGGACGTCGCGCGCTTGATCGAACGGGCGGCGAAGGCGTCGGCCAAGTAACCGTTCGATCCGCCGTCTTTACGTCAAGCAATCCTTATTTCCGTAACGGAGAGTCCGATGCCAGATAAGCAGCCGGTCAAGAACGTTGTCCTCGTCCACGGCGCCTTCGCCGATGGTTCCGGATGGCGGCGCGTCGCCGACATTCTTGGAAAAGACGGTTATGCGGTCAGCGTGGTGCAGCAGCCGCTGACATCGCTTGCCGACGACGCTGCAGCAACCAAACGGGTGCTGGACATGCAAAAGGGGCCCGTCATTCTGGTCGGCCATAGCTACGGCGGGGCGGTGATCACCGAAGCGGGCAATGCGCCGAACGTTGTCGGCCTCGTCTACATCGCCGCCTTCATCCCCGACCAAGGCGAGAGTGTGGTCAGCCTGCTCTCGACGGCTCCCCCCGCCAACAACGACATGCGCGCGACCGAGGACGGGTTCTTGTACATCGATCCGGCCGCCTTCCCCGCCGATTTCGCCGCCGACCTTCCCCCCGCCGATGCGAAATTCATGGCCCTTTCCCAGCAGATGCTGGCCGCGGCCGCCGGCGGCGCACCTCTGACGACAGCCGCGTGGCGCCACAAGAAGAGCTGGGCGCTGATCGCCACCAACGACCGCAACCTCAACCCCGTCCTCGAGCGCACCATGGCGAAGCGCGCCGGCTGCGAAACGATCGAGGTTGCGGGCAGCCACGCGGTCTACGTTTCCAGGCCGGAGGACGTCGCGCGCTTGATCGAACGCGCGGCCAAGGCGTCTGTCCAGTGACGCTTCCATCCACCTCGGCACTCTTGCGTGAGGCCTAAGGAAAATGCAAATTTGCTCCGATGCAGGGGAACGTTTCGGAGCCGGAGCTTTCAGCCGGGTGGCGTCCAGTTGGATGGCCATCCGCATTGGCAATCGGCTTCGCCGTCCTTGCGGGCGCGACAGCCGCCCAATGGCTGCTCCACGAAGCCGGAATCCGAATCTACTTTGCTTCGTTCCTGCCCGGAGTCTTTGCCGCCGGTATCCTGGCCGGCCGCAAGGGCGCGGCAACTGTCCTGGCCATGGGTATTCCACTCGTCTGGTGGGCATTCATGCCCCCTTCCTTCGAGTTCAACGCGCTGACGCCGGCCGAGATCGATGCGATGACGATGTTTCTGTTGCTTGGCGTGTTGTTGCTCTTTGCGGCCGAGAGCTGCCGAGAGTTGGCATCCTTGTCCAGGAAAAACCGCTGATCGCCGAAGGCAAGCCTCGTACTATGGGCGCGCGCCGGTGCGGAATTCTGCCTCCGCGTCGAAGCGCAAAACGACGCCGCGGTTTTCTCAAATCACGAAGAAGCCGTGCGTGCCGTCGCGCTTGAGCTGTTCGACAAGGCCGTATTCCCAATCGAGATAAGCCTGCATCGCATCCCTTGATGCCGTGGTGCCTTCGTAAGGACGGCGATAGCGATGGGATGGATCGGGCCTCGGCACGACCTGCGGCGCTCCCGCCTCGAGCACGCCGTCGTAACCACCCTCCAGCACATAAACCTCGAAAGCCATCTGCGCGAGCCACGACGCGGTCATGTCGGCGCGAACGCTCTTGTCGTCGCTCAGAAGGATGCGCGCGCCGCGCGCCGGCGCGGCCATATCGATCTCCTGAACGAGCTGACCGCCCGGATAATGGCGAAAGCCGGGAATGTGCCCCGCCGCGTATTCTTCGGCCGGACGAACGTCGAAGCGATAGAGCGTGCGCGCCGTATCGTTTTCAAGCGCTAGAGCCTCGCCCGGAGTCAAATGCTTCACGCCGGCGCGGTAAGCGACTTCGCGCGCGCGAGCTTTCGCGCCCTCGAGCACGCCGACACCGCCGTGCCGGTCCGCGCCATGTTCGAGCGTCTGGTCGGCGAGAATCCAGCCGATCGTGCCGTTGCGAAGCGCCACCACCTTGTTGGCGATACCGGCATTGATCAGCGATTGCGTGCCGATAATCGATCGGGTGCGGCCGGCGCAGTTCACGACAATGGTGGTTGCGGGATTTGGCGCGACCTGGCCGGCGCGAAGCACCAGTTCCGCGCCGGGGACGCTGACCGATCCTGGAATGTTCATGGTCGCGTATTCGTCGGGCCGCCTGACATCGAGAATGCGGATATTGGCCTCGCTCGCGATCAGCGCCGCGACTTCCTCGGCGGCAAGCGAGGGCGTGTGGCGGCACTGCTCGACCAGTTCGCCGAAGGCCTTGGCATAGGAATTGACGTCGATGAAGATCTCAAATCCCGCATTCCGCCAGGCCTCAAGACCTCCTTCGAGTCTTCGAACGTCGGTATAGCCGAGCGCAGCGAAACGGACCGCGGCCTCGGTGACAAGGCCTTCGCCCGCATCGTAAACCACGATCGGCACATCCTTGCGCGGCAGCCGCGCAGGGGCTTCGACCGCAATCCGCCCCACAGCCATATTGGCGGCAAACAAGGGATGGCCGGTGGCATAGACGGCCTCATGACGTAGATCGAGCAGCGCGATTTCCTGGCGCAACAGCAGCTGGCTGCGAACCTGGGACGGGGTAACGGCCGGAATGTTCATGGACTTGTGAGACTTGGAGGGGAGGGAAATTCAGCCTTGCACGGTCGCGCCGGACATTTCAACCGGGACAGCATCCGGATGTCAGAATCGAGGCACCAGGCCCTGGGGCAGGCTCGCAAATCCTACCCGCCCATCGGAACTTTGATTGCGGACGGGCGTTCATCTCGGTTAATCGATGTCTCTTCAGGGAAGCGGGGGACTTGCGTGGAGCGTACCGAGTGGTTCGAGGCCTCGAAATCAAACGAAGGCCGCTTCCGCATGCTCATCGATGCGATCACCGACTACGCCATCTACATGATCGACCCCGATGGGACCATCACCAGCTGGAACCCCGGCGCCAGGCGCTTCAAGGGCTATAAGGAATCCGAAATCATCGGCGAGAATTTCTCGCGCTTTTATACCGACGAGGACCGCAAGGCGGGCCTGCCGCAGCGGGCCATGAAGATCGCCGAGCGCGAGGGCCGGTTTGAAAGTGAAGGCTGGCGCGTCCGCAAGGACGGCACGAAATTCTGGGCTTCAGCTGTCATCGATCCGATCCGGGACAGTGCCGGCAGGCTGGTCGGATTCGCCAAGATCACCCGCGACCTGACCGAGCAGCGGAAGGCCGAAACGAGCTTGCGCGAAGGCCAGGAACAGTTTCGCCTACTTGTACAGAGCGTCACCGACTATGCGATCTTCATGTTGAGCCCCGAGGGATGCGTTTCAAGCTGGAACTTAGGCGCGCAACGCATCAAGGGATATACGCCGGACGAGATCATCGGCCAGCACTTCTCGCGCTTCTATACCGAGGAGGATCGGCAAGCCGGCCGGCCGGAAGAAGCGCTCAAGGTCGCCGCGAGAGAAGGACGCGTCGAAAGAGAGGGTTGGCGCGTTCGTAAAGACGGAACCAAGTTTTTCGCTCACGTGATCATCGATGCGATCTACAGCCCCGACGGATCACTGCTCGGCTTTGCCAAAATCACCCGCGACATCACTGAACGAAGGAACGCGGCACGCGCGCTGGAGGAAGCGCGCGAGGCGCTCGTTCAGTCGCAGAAGATGGAAGCGATCGGCCATTTGACCGGCGGCATCGCTCACGACTTCAACAACCTGCTGATGGCGATCCAGGGCAGTCTCGAACTCCTGCAAAGACGATTGCCGGGACACGATCCGAAGGTCGCGCGGCTGATCGACAATGCGGTTCAGGGCACCCGGCGCGGATCCGCGCTGACCCAGCGCATGCTGGCCTTTGCGCGCCGTCAGGAACTGAAGCTTGCACCGCTCGACGTGCATGAAGTGGTGCACCAGATGGCGAACCTCCTGCAGAGCTCGCTCGGCCCGTCGGTCCGGGTCGAAACCCTCATCCCGCCCGAACTGCCGAAAGCGGTTGCCGACGCCAACCAGTTCGAGCTTGCGCTACTCAACCTCGCGATCAATGGGCGTGACGCGATGCCGAAAGGCGGCACCATCACGATCAGCGCGGCGAAGCGAACCGAAGTTCCAGGCCTGAAGGCGGGAGACTATCTTTGCGTTGCTGTGACCGATACGGGCGTCGGCATGGACGAAGACACGCTCAAGCGCGCGATGGAACCGTTTTTCACGACCAAGGGCGTCGGCAAAGGCACAGGCCTCGGGCTGCCGATGGTTCATGGGATGGCCGAGCAATCCGGCGGCAAGCTGTTCCTGAGAAGCCAAGCGGGAAACGGAACGACGGCCGAGCTTTGTCTGCCGGTTGCGGCGGAGGAGACCGCGTTGCCGGCGCAGGATCTTCAGCCCCACGTGCTCTCGCCCGTCAACAAGAGGCTTTCGATTCTCACAGTCGATGACGATCCGCTGGTGGCGCTCAACACATCGGCGCTGCTTGAAGAGCTCGGCCACACGGTTTACAGCGCGCCGTCCGCCTTGCACGCACTCGACATCCTGCGCCGTGAAAAACACATCGATCTGATGATCACCGATCAATTGATGCCCGGCATGACCGGCTCGGAGCTTGCCAGTCGAATCCGCGCCGAACACGCACATATTCCGATTATCCTGGCGACTGGTTACGCCGAACTCGCACCGGGGGAAGCCGAAGGACTGCCGCGGCTTGCAAAGCCGTTCAGCCAGCGCGAGCTGGCAGACGCAATCGCCCGTGCCATCATGCCTTGAAAGCCGACGGAATCGCCAACTCATCTTTCCCATGCATCGCGTCGTCGGCCGTGATCGCGTCTATTTGAAGTTCCTGCACCACAAGCGGCAAATCCGCTTCAGGAATTTCAAATAGAAAAGCGGCGCTAGAATCAAAAAGTTTGCTAGTGCCCATGACTTTCCGACGTTCGTGAAGGGTGGTTGCTGGGGTGGAGCACGAACTTCGGAGAGTGGGCATTTCCGTCATTTGACCTCGGCCTACCTGGCGCTAAGATTTAGCGGAAAGGGAGGAGAACATCATGGAGGAGATCGCGGCGCAGCGCGCAGGCGAATGGCTCGTAGCGGAGCACCGATCTGGATATCGTTTCACGACGCTGGGGCCGCCGGCTGCGCTTGCCAGCATTTCGGATGCCTACGATATCCAGGACAAGTACGTCGCGCTGCTGTGCCGCGAAAACGGAGGAACGGTCGGCTACAAGGTGGGGCTGACATCGGCGGCGATGCAGGCGTTTTGCCGGATCGATCATCCCATTGCCGGCGTCGTGCTTGCCGCTCGCGTACACCGGTCGGGCGCCGCGGTTCAGCGGGCAGATTTCGGCCGGCTCGGCCTCGAGTTCGAAATCGCCGTGCGCATCAAGTCGGATGTCCCCGCCGCGAGGTCCTATACGGTAGAGGCCATCGAAGCTCACATTGAGGGCATTTGTGCTGCGATCGAACTGGTCGACGACCGCGCTGCGGATTATGCAAGCCTCGACGTGCGGTCGCTGGTTGCGGACAACTCCTGGAACGCGGGCATCGTGCTGTCGGAGTTCACATCGTCATGGCCCGATCTGGCGGCTCTGCTCGGGCGCGCCACCAGGGACGGCAACCCGATCGGCGAGGGATATGGACGGGACATCCTTGGGCATCCTTTCAATTCGGTGGCCTGGCTCGCCACGCATCTCGCCTCGCGTGGCGCCTCGCTCAAAGCCGGCGAAGTCGTGATGACCGGAAGCGTCATGAAAACCGTCTTCCCCGAGCAAGATGCGCACTACCGGTTCGAGCTTAGGGGATTGGGCTCGGTCGAGGTGCAAGTCGGAGCAGCCATATAGGCTCGAGACTTTCGGGCCATCGCCGGCAAGGTCCGTCCGCTATGTTCTCCGAATTCCGCCTTGCCACGGATAAACCGTCTCCGCCCGACAAAGTCGGCCGCCTAAATTCATCGGGAGGTGCGGACAAGAGCGCTCAATCCATGATAATTCGAATCAAGCCTTTACCCCCGTCACCAGCAGGCTGAAGACCATCGTGAGCCTCCCCGGAACCCGCCCGTCAGCGATCGCGCGCATCCGGGCCCTGTTGAGTCAGCCCGCCCATCATTACCGCCCGGCCACCACGGTTTTCCTCGATCTGAACGTCGACCGCGTCGCCGACGAATTCGGCTTGACCACGCTCGGGACCCAGCGCGGCACGGAAAACCGGCCGACGTCCGACGCGCAGACCATGGACGATATCGAGCACAAGATCGTCGAGCGCATCGAAGCGCACAAGCAGGACGCCAACGTCATCTATCTCGACCAGCTTCACACCTATGACGAACGACTGAACGCGCTCTCTTTCGAGGAGCGCTTTGCCACCATCCAGCAGGCGGCACCGGAGGCAGTCGGTGATTTCCGCGCCGAGGCAACCGTCGGCCGCGACGAGCTGTTCGTTCTGCGCCGCCGCCTCAACGAATCGGAGATCGAGCGCGAGCAATTCCGCAAACACCACCGCATCGAGCGGCCGGCGCGGCTCGCGAGCCCCGGCAAGATCATCCTGAAGATCGGCGTTCTCGCGATCCTGTTCATCATCGAAGTCGTCATCAACGGAAGCTTTCTTGCCAAGGCCAATCTCGGCGGCCTGCTCGGCGGCGCGGTGCAGGCGGTGACCTTCGCCGCGCTCAACATCATTGCGAGCTTCTTCTGGGGCATGGTGCTGATCCGGCTCGTCAACCGCCGCAACTATCTGCTGAAGCTGGTTGGCGTCCTGTCGTTCCTGGCCTATCTCGCCTTCGCAATCGCGCTCAATCTCACGCTGTCGCACCTGCGCGAAATTCCACCGGCTGTCGCGCTGAGCGACAACGTCGGGCAGGAGGTGCTACATCGGCTGCTCACTTCGCCGTACGGCCTCACCGACATCAACTCCTGGCTTCTGTTTGCGCTTGGCTTCGTCTTCTCGCTGATCGCCATGGCTGACGGATTGATGTTCTTTGATCCCTATATGGGCTATGCCGGGCTGGAGCGGCGGTGGATCGAGGCGACGCGGCAGTTTGCCGATGCGCGTAGCGAATTGATCGAGCGGCTGAGGGATATTCGCGAGGATGCCACAGAGGCCATGAACGAGGCCGCGCGCGACCTCTCGGTCCGGCGCAGCGAATACGATTCACTGCTGCAAGGCCGCTTGCGGCTCGCTCAGCGCTTCGAGCAGCACCAGAACCAGATCGAACAGACCGCGCGCGCGCTGCTGGAAATCTACCGCGAGGCCAACCGCAAGACCCGATCGACGCCTGCGCCCGACTATTTTGCGAGAGGCTACAGCATGGAGCGGATCAGTTATGCCGCCGGAGAGCCGAGTGCCAGCGCGCGCGAGAATTTACGCGCCATGATCGCCGAGACCCAGGACCTGTTGAGCCAGCAGATCAAGGCGATCCACCAAGCATTCGACCAGGCAGTGCGCACCTATCGCGAGATCGACGAATTGCTGCCGGAGAAGAAGAGTGGCTAGTGCGGCGAATTTGAAGTTCCTATCGTTTCGCCCCGAGTTCGTCGTAGGAACTTCAAATTCAAGAGCCGCACTAGCATCAATAAAGTTGCTAGAGCTCCTTCGATTCCGAAGTTCGCATTAGAGGTTGCCGCGATGTCCTACGAACTTCGGAATCGGAGCTCTAGACGCCGTCCAAGGCAGCGCAGTTCTGCGGCGCTCGGCTGGTCGGGTCTTGGCGGCGCCCTGCTGCTGCTGCTGGCGCTCGGTTCCGGCGGAGCGCTGGCCTATTTCTACTTCTCGGCTCCCGAGCGGCCCGTTCTCGATCCGCAATCGCTCTGCCCGGTCGACGGACCGAAAGGAATGACCGTGGTGCTCGTCGATACGTCGGACGACCTGCCGGACACGACGCGGCGCGAAGTGCTCGGCCAGCTCGACGACATGATCACGACGCTGCCGCCCTACTACAAGCTCGACATCCGCGTTCTCGATATCGCAGGCGTGCGAAGCCGCTCCCTGTTCGCGAAATGCAATCCCGGCGACGGCGCGGGCTTGAGCGAATGGACCGACAATCCGCGGATCGCGCGGCTGCGCTGGATCGAGGACTTTCGCAAACCTGCCTCTGATGCCGTCAAGAACAGCGTCTCCTCGGCCAAGGCCACGAGCTCGCCGATCATGGCCGCGATCCAGGACATCGCCATCAGCGAATTCTCGGGCGAGAAGCGCGAAAACGCCCGAAAGATGCTCTATGTTATTTCCGACATGATCGAATATACCAGGGATTACAGCCAGTATCCGCGCGCGGGCGACCTCTCGTTCCAGCGCTACAGGCAATCGCCGGCTTACCTGAAGTATCGCACCGACCTGCATGGCGCCACCGTCATCCTCCGCTACGTGACCCGGCAGACCGGGAGCCAGCAGATTGTGGACAGCACCAAGCACATGGAATTCTGGAAGGCCTGGATCGAGGACAACCGGGGCACGTTTGGCGGCGTCAAACGGCTACAGGGAGCTTAGAGGCCATGGCGGGCTACGAGTTCAAACCTCAATTGCCGCCGGGCCTCGTCAACGGTCTGTTGTTCTTTGCCGTCGTCGTCGTCGGCAGCGGTTACATCATTTTCTCGAAGCTGCACGACTTTGGCGCTTTGGCCGCCACGGCCGTTCCGGTCCTGATCATGATCGGCTATGCGGTGCTGCTCGGCGCGCGGCTGTTTCGCCTGCGCGACGACCAGTCCGGCGACAACCTTTACTACATGGGGTTCCTGTTCACGCTGACCAGCCTTGCCGTCTCGCTGTATCAGTTTTCCGCCGCAGGCTCGGCCGAGCAGATCGTGCAGAACTTCGGCATTGCCATTGCCTCGACCATCGCCGGCATCACCTTGCGGATAATGTTCAACCAGATGCGGCGCGATCCGATCGAAACCGAAGCCACGTCCCGGCTCGAATTGGCCGAAGCCGCCCGGCGGGTGAAGCGTGAACTCGAGAGCTCGATTCTCGAATTCGGCTATTTCCGCCGCATGACCCAGCAGTCGATGGCCGACGCGATGGATGAGATGCGGGAAAGCGTCGGCAAGGCGCACCAGCAATTCGCCGGAGAACTGGAGAAGCTTGCGACCAGCGCAAGCGTGCCGTTCGAGCAATCGTCCAAGGTCTCCGGCGCTACTTTGGCGAGCCTGAACAAGAGGACGGTCGAAGTCCTCGAAGTTTCCAGGCAGCTGGTACAGGAGGGCGAAGAACTCGCCAGGAACACCACGAGCATCGTGCAATCCATCGACGCGCTGTTCGCGCGCCTCACCGCGCACCGGACTTCCGAGGAAGCGATCGGAACCCAGCTGGTGCCGATGATCGAGCGCCTGACCGAATCGGTCGACGCGCTGAACGACAACGCCCAGAACCAGGCCCGCAGCGCGGAGATCAATCTGCGGCATGCTCAAGGCGTCGTGACCGCCATGAGAGAATTGCTGATCGAGATACAGGCGACAAGACGAGGTATCATCCCGCGCGCCTTGGGCTTCATGGCGCCACGATCGAACGAAAGTACGAGAAGATAAGGTACCGATGGAAGGACAGATACTCCAGCAGCGATCATCGTACCGGCGCGGCCTGGTGCTCGGACTCACCATGGCCGAGATCATGGTGCTCCTGGTATTTTGTCTTCTGATCGCGATGGCGACCTTCCTGAAACGGGAGGAAACCAGGCGCATCGCGGCCGAGCAGGAACTCAAGCAGGAGAAGGCTCAGAACGAGCGGATCCGCGACGTGGTCAATTCGCTGAGCAAGAGCGCGGCGGTCGCCGAGAAGGTCGAAAGCCTGTCCGGCTTGAGCGACCCCCAGGCGATCGACCAGTACTGGCGCGAGCTCGTCGACAGCCGCAGCGTCGTCAAGGAGATACAGAAGACCCTGACGGTGAAGGAACTGCGCGACGGCCTCGCCAATATCGCGGCGATGCGCGCCAACAATATCGACGTCGACAAGGCCATTCATGATGCCGAGATCGTCGGCGCCATCAATCGGGCGATGACCAAGCCCGGCGATCCGCCGGTGTCGGCGCAAAACGTGCTCGATACGCTGGCACGCGGCATGGCCCCAAGCCCCGGCGGCCATCAATGGCCCCCGATCATCCGGATGAGCGAGGCCGACGGCTACTTCTTCAAGTCGGGAAGCGCGGAGTTGTCGCAAGGCTTCCAGGAGACGTTGCTGACCAAGACGCCGGCTGAGATTCTCAACTACATCCGAAAATACGACGTCGACATCATCGAGGTCGTCGGCCATACCGACGAGCGTCCGATCGGGCTGCGCCAGTTTTCTAACCTCGACCGCGACCTGTTGCCGGTGTTGAAGAGCGAGGCCGGGGTCGTCAGCCTGGTGCCCGCGGACAATGCGGGGCTTGGTCTTGCGCGCGCGGTCGCGGTGGTGAGCGTGCTGCGCCAGAGCCCCCTGCTCACCGGCTACAAATTGATCCCGCTGTCCGGCGCGCAACTCGTCAACACCGACGAGACGCTCGCGATCTCGCCCTCGCCTGGCGACATCCAGCAGCGCCGCCGCATCGAAATTCGGCTGCGCAAATCCTCAAGCAGCGAAGCGACCGCCAGTATTCCCGGCTCAGCGCCCGTCGTGCCGCGCTAGCTTGGCGACCTAACGGCGTTCTATCGGCGGATATTGCTGCGGCGCCTCGGTGCGTTCGTACATCGTGTAATCGCGAGTGATCTCGAAGACCTTGCTGTCTGCAGCCAGCGCTTGCGCGGTCGGCGCGCGCTCCGAGAGCGCGAGAAACTGCCCGTCCCGGTAGACGCTCTTGAACAACTCGCCGGCGACCGGCCCTGCCGGCTCGTTATCATAATAGGAGACCCAAAGGCAGCGAGGCAGGGACGCTGCGCGCGACGGATCAACGGCAGGACCGATCCGGATCCGATAATCGCGGAAATGCTGCTCGCGCCCTGCCCGCTGGATCGCGCGGTGTTGGCCGTGCTGACGCCAGCGGATGAGGGCCGCCTCATCGGCCCACCATTGGTGCGAGAGGACGACGCCGGGCCTCTCCACGCTGGTGTAGCGATCGATGAACAGCACGCCGCCGCTCCGTTCCAGTTCAGCCTTGAGGGCCGCGGCCAATTCGAAATAGCGCGCGGCGTGACCGTCGAGCGGGATCACCTCAAAAAACAGTCCAATCATGGCGCTGCCTTCTTCTGCAAACAGAGTGGATCGGTCTTTTTAAATCACAAGCATGAACCACGCAACGCGAGCGGCGCCTGCCCGCCTCGGAGGCCGTCTTTGCTTCAGTGCCGATAGATAAGCCTTGCGCTGATCGTGCCGTCGAGGCCGCGAATTTCTTTCAGCAGTTCGCCACAGTCTTGACCGACCAGATCGAGATCGAGCACGACATAGCCGATCTCGCTGTCGGTCTCGAGATACTGCGCCGCGATGTTGATGTCGCGCTGGAGAAACACCTCGTTCAGCCGCCGCAGCATGCCCGGGACGTTGTGATGAACGTGGCTGAAGCGCACGCCATGGGCGCGCTCATGCAGCTGGACTTGTGGAAAATTGACCGCGCCCATCGTCGATCCATTGACGCAATAGTCGATCAGCTTGCGCGCGACTTCCCTGCCGATCCGCTCCTGCGCTTCCTCGGTCGATCCGCCGATATGCGGCGTCAGGATCACGTTGTTGAGACCCTGAACCGGGCTTTGAAAGCGTTCGGAATTCGACGAGGGTTCGACGGGAAAAACGTCGATCGCAGCACCCGCCAGATGTCCGTCGCGGAGCGCGGCCGCGAGCGCGTCCAGATCAACCACGGTGCCGCGGCTGTTGTTGATCAGAAGCGCGCCGGGCTTCATCAAGCGCAACTCCGGCGGGCCGATCATGTTGTAGGTCTCGGGCGTTTCCGGCACGTGCAGGCTGACAATGTCGCTTTGCGCGAGCAGCGTCTCCAGCCGCTCCACCGGCTCGGTATTGCCGTGACGAAGCTTGTCGGTGCGGTCGAAATAGATGACGCGCATGCCCATCGCCTCCGCCAGCGTCGAAAGCTGGGAGCCGATATTGCCGTAACCGATGATGCCGAGCGTGCGGCCGCGCACCTCGCGGCTGCCGGATGCAGACTTGTCCCAACCTCCGCCGTGCGCCGCGACCGAGCGCGGAAAGATCTGCCGCAGCAGCATGACGATCTCGCCGATGACGAGTTCGGCCACGCTGCGTGTATTGGAAAACGGCGCGTTGAAGACGGGAATGCCGCGTTTCCTGGCTGCGTCGAGATCGACCTGGTTGGTCCCGACGCTGAAGCAGCCCACCGCGATCAGTCGATCAGCCGCCGCGAATACCTCCCGCGTCAGCATCGTTCGAGAGCGGATGCCGAGCAGCGAGACGCCCTTGACGGCCGCGCGCAGAGCCTCGTCCTCCAGCGCCTTCGGCAGCCGCTCGATCTCCGAAAAGCCGGAACCTGCCAGCAATTCGACCGCGCTGTCGTTCACATTCTCCAGGAGCAGCAGCTTTGTTTTTTCGGTGTTCGCGGCTGGCATGGCTATCCAATTTATTGGCGATCCGGCAAACGGTGCTGACGGGCCGTTCCTGGATGCCGGTGACGTATTTCGATCCCTTGCAGCTTTGGCCGCACTCACGCCTGCGGTCAACCGTTCAACCCCAACCCGAAGGAACCAGCGGCCGGTCCTGGCTGTTGGAGATCTGTCTCAAAAGAGCGAGGCAGGCTTGCGGCAGGCTGAAAGCGGCGTTGAGCGCAAGCTGGATGCGTTGAATTTCTTTCTCGCCGATGTCCGTGGTGGGCTCGGGCCTTATCTTGCCATTTATCTTCTGACCGAGCGAAAATGGGATGCCGCCGGCATCGGCGCCGTGATGTCGCTAGCGGGGGTAGTGGGCATCCTGGCCCAGACGCCGGCAGGCGGCCTGATCGACAGCTCCAGAGCCAAGCGCGGCTGGATGGTCGCGGCCGCCATCGGCGTTACCGCGAGCTGCCTCGCGCTTCCCTTGCTCGACCAATTTTCGTTGGTTGCCGCCAGCCAGGTGCTTGCGAACGCCGCCGGCAGCATCTTTGCGCCGGGTATCACTGCCCTTTCGCTCGGAATTGTCGGGCTCAATGCATTCTCCTGGCGTATCGGCCGCAACGAAGCTTTCAATCACGCCGGCAACGCCACGGCCGCGGCCATCGCCGGGCTTTCGGCCTATTTCTACGGGCCGGTCACGGTGTTCTGGCTGCTGGCAGCCATGACGCTGGCGAGCATTGTCGCAACGCTCTCGATTCCTGCTTCCGCGATCGATGACGATGTCGCGCGCGGACTGGCCGAGAGTGAAACACCTGATCACCGTAAACAACCCTCCGGCTATCGCGTGCTGCTGACCTGCCGGCCGCTGCTGATTTTTGCTGTCGCCACCGTGCTGTTTCATTTTGCCAATGCGGCCATGCTGCCGCTGGTCGGCCAGAAGCTCGCTCTGGTCAACCGAAACCTCGGCACGTCGCTGATGTCGGTTTGCATCATTGCGGCCCAGATCGTCATGGTGCCGGTGGCCATGCTGGTCGGGAAAAAGGCCGACGTCTGGGGACGCAAGCCGATCTTCGCTGCAGCCCTTGCCGTCCTGGCGCTGCGCGGCGCGCTCTATCCCCTTTCCGAGAATCCGTACTGGCTGTTGTCGGTGCAACTGCTCGACGGTATCGGCGCGGGTATTTTCGGTGCATTGTTTCCGCTTGTTGTCGCCGATCTCACCCGGGGCACCGGGCATTTCAATGTGAGCCAGGGCGCGATCGCGACTGCGACGGGGCTTGGCGCTGCCTTGAGCACGGGCGTTGCGGGCGTCATCGTCGTGCAGGCCGGATATAGCGCGGCCTTCCTGTTTCTCGCTGCCGTCGCAGCCATCGGCCTCGCCTTGTTTGCGATGATGATGCCCGAGACCGCGGCATACCAAGGTCGAAGCCGGACCACTAGCAAGGACAGGCCTCCCCAAGTAATGTCCCCTCGCCAACCCGCCCGCTAGAGGCCGGTTTTTCGGGAGAACGCTGATATGCCTGCTTTTCGTAACCTTGGATTTGCGCTTGTGACAGCGATGCTGTGCGGCGCCGCTGTCAATCATGCCTGCGCCAAACCGTTCATGATCGTCGGCATCGACGAGAAGGTCACCTGGGATGACGACGGCAAGACCGTGCTTGCCGCACCAGGCAAGGACGCGGTTCTGATCGTCGATCTTGCCGACCCGGAAGCTCCCAAGATCGTCGCGTCGCTGCCGCTGGAGAATTCCGTAGTCGGCCCACCCGTCAATGTCGACATCGATCCGACCGGCTCGGTCGCGCTGGTCGCCGACTCCGTCGACGTCGTCAAGGACGGCAATGCCCTCAAGCAGGTGCCGGACAACAAGATCTTCGTGATCGACATGAAAGCCAGCCCGCCGAAGCTGGCGGCGACCCTCACCGGCGGCAAGCAGCCGTCGGGATTGAACTTCAGCCCGGACGGCAAGATGGCGCTGGTCGCCAACCGCGCCGACAATTCGGTCAGCGTGCTTTCGGTCAACGGCACCGACGTCAAGATCACCGACACCATCACGTTCCCGGACAGCGTCGCGCATGTGATGTTCACGCCCGACGGCAAGCACGCGTTGGCCGTGCGATTCCCCGCGCACAAGGTGTCGGTGCTCGACGTCAACGGCGACAAGGTGACCTACAACAAGGTCGACCTGCCGACCGGCCAGTGGCCCTATAACATCGTGGTCACGCCCAACAGCAAGCTGGCGCTGACCTCCGACAATGGCGGCGCCGGATCGTCCGACGGCAGCGTCGATACCACGAGCGTGATCGACCTCGAAGCCAACCCGCCCCGGATCATCGATCGCGTCGTGGTCGGCGACGGCCCGGAGGGCCTTGCGATCTCGCCGAACGGCAATCTCGCCGTCGCTGCGATCCTGCGCGGCTCCAACATGAAGAAGGCGTTCTTCTACAACAAGAACGGCAGCCTCTCGATCCTGAAGATCGACGGCAAGAAGGTGACGAAGACCCAGGACATCGAGGTCGGCGGATTGCCGGAAGCCGTCGCGTTCACGCCGGACGGCAAATATCTTCTGGCCGGCAACTATCTGGACCAGGACTTTTCGATCCTGAAAGTCGACGGCACCAAGGTCACCGACACCGGCAAGCGCTTCAAGGTGCCGGGTCATCCGGCCTCGGCCCGCATGGGGCATTGAGGCAACTGCCGTCATCGCGAGGACCACTGCGACGAAGCGATCCTGGATCAGAGAAAACTGGACCGCTTCGCTTCCACTCGCGATGACGGGGTTAGGCCCCCCGCTCGAATACCTGCATCGCGTCGTGACGGGCGATCAGGCGTTTGGCGGTGTGATAGGCCGGCAGTTCGACCAGCGCGCCGTTGAGATCGACACGGCCCTGACCTGCGGAGCGCGCGGACTCGAACGCCGAGACAAGGCGGCGCGCGCGGGCCAGATCATGGTCATCAGGTGAGAGAATGCCGTTGACGATGGCTGCGTGTGAAGGCGCCACGATGCTCTTTGCGACATAGCCGAGCCGCCGCGCCCAGCGCGTGTCGCGCGCAAGGCCATCCGTGTCGCTGAACGTATAAGGGCAATCGACCGCGACGATGCCGGCGGCGACGCACTCGACGAGAAAGCGCTGGCGGCAATAAGCGAGCTCGACGCCATCCTCACCGCGCTCGGCGCCAAGGTCGGCGGCCATGTCTTCGGAGGCCATCAGGCAGGCGGCCGTGCGCCGGCTGGCTTTCGCAATTGCAACTGTCTGAATGAGGCCGCGGGCGAATTCGATGTTCGGCAGCAGCGCGGTCGAGCCCTCGGCGAGGCCATACTCCCGCTCGAACCGCGTCACCGCCTCATCCAGCCGCGTCACATGAAAGGGCTCGGCAACCTTCGGCAGCGCGACGATATCCGGCGCCCCGCGCATCACGGCGGCCAGATCATCCATGCCGTCCTGGTCGAGCGGATTGACGCGCACGGCCACCACGCGGCCTGCCGCGCGCCAGGATGCATACAAATCCGGAGCGAGCGCGCGAGCGGCGGGACGCAAGGCGGCGTAAAATCCTCCAGTTCCTGGATCAGCACGTCGGCGGCGCACTCCGGCGCACAGGACAGCGCCGCTTCGTTGGCGCCTTCGAGGAAGAGCCAGGACCGGCAGAATCGCGCAGGCCGCAGACGGCACACGAGCCCGTTATCTCTCGTCTACTGGAAGGTCATGTCGATGCATTTCGAAATATCCGAGCCCAGGCCCGAACTGATGGTGATGCAGCCGCGCACGCGCTGCTTCGCATTATCGCTGACCCAGATCGAATAGCCGCCGGGCCCGAAGAATGAGTTGGTGTTCGGCGGCTCGGTTTCGGTGGCGTCGAAGGAATAGGTGGAATTGTCTTCGAAAACGCGCTGCTTCTTGGCGCAGTTGCCGTCGGCCTGCACGTTGATCACTTCCTTGTTGTCACGCGTTAGCGCGAGCGACACCTGGCAGCGATAATATTCCGAGGTCTTGGTGTTGAAGACGTAGGTGTAGGACTTGCAGGTCGCGGTATTGAGCTTGCCGGCAGCCAGGCCCCGGCTGCAGGAAATGCGCTGATTGTTGCTGAGCTTGAATTCGTCGGCGCAAGCGGCATCCGCGAGCGGCAGGAACAACGCAACACCAAAGCCGATTTTCACAAATTGGTTCATTCCGAACATCCCCGCGCTGACGCACTATCGCGGCAAGATAGTCGCGAAGCACAACACAGGGAATCACAAAGTCATGGCTGTCGTCGATCACAGGCCACAGCGTGTTGACGGCGTGACATCGTTCGTGATTTGTTCAAACCGGGACGCCCCTGACGCGTGCGGGCAACGATATCGGGAGGATGCAAGGACATGATGCGATTTTCGACAAAGCCCCTGATGCTGGCGGCGGCGCTTGCCGCGCTCTCGGCGCCGGCCATCGCGCAGCAGGCGACGCCATGGGAGCTGAAGCCGGACATGGGCTACGCCTACGGCAAGGATGGCAAGACGGTGGCCTACAAGATGGGGACCAATAATGCCGGTCTCCTGCTCAAGGGCGCCAAGAAGGTGCCGAGGGGTACGCTGTTCTTCATCGGTGAGAACGGCCAGCTCTACATGCGGCACGGCCCCTATCTCGAGGGTGACGGCAGCTTCATGTTCGGATCGAACTAAAAGCCTATTGCGACGAGGCCGACTGCGGAGCGGCCTTATAAAGCGCCGCCGCAAGATCCCTGGCGCCCGGCAGGCTGCTGTTTTCATCCATCCGTCTGTCGGTGATCGCGAGCAGTTTGGCGACTGTATTGTGGCGGATTGCGACCGGGTTGCGCTCATAGCCTCCGCGCTGGAAAAAATTCGAAGTCGGCACCTGCTCCCGCATCGCCTGCGGCATAGTCACCATGTCGAGGCCGGTGCCGTCGCCGGTGAGATTCATCATCTCGAGTTCGGCCGCGGTCAGCGGGCGGTTATATCCCTTGGCGCGTGCAAAGATCACCGAGGTGAGGAGTTTATGTGTCTGCAACAGCGGACCGACGTCGATGTCGAGCACCATGGCATGCAGCGCCCAGCCCTGCGGCGTATCGGCGAGCTTCTCGTGCGCCGACCAGTCGTCCGGCACCGAGCGCGCATAGGCGACCATCTTCTTCAGCACCGCAAGCTTGCGGTCGATGATTTGTCGCGGTTGTCCGGACAAGGTCGCCGCCTTCTGCGTCAGCGCGCGCACGAATTCGCTCCCCTGCTCGGCGAGCAATTCGATGCTGTTGGTGGTGAGCAGCTGGTTATAACCGATCGCGGTCGAGATCGCGCGCTTGCCGCCATGCTCTATTCCCGCCTGCACATCGTAGTTTCCAGTGCCGCCGGTCTCGAACGAATAGACCCGCACCGCCTGCTCGCGCGTCAACCCGGCGGCGAGCGCCACGCGCGCATAGGCGCGCTTGAATTCGATCTCGCTCGATGGCCTTTGCGGCGTCCACTGAAACTGTTCGTTCGCCGCCTGCAGGAGATCGCCGACCGCTGGGATCGCCTTGTGCTGGCGAGGCGGCCGTGCTTCCGGCGCCTCCGGTTCCGGATTCACCGGCCGCTTCGATCCGGTATAGACCGGCGGCTGGGTCAGCACGTAGTCGTCGAGCGTGATGGCAATATGGTCGCGCCGCTTGGCGTTGCGGCCGCGCCGTTTCTCGACGATCGAGCTCCAGTACGCGCCCGCCTCTGCCTCGAACGCCGCGCGCGCCTGCTGATATTCAGCGAGCCGCCTCTGATATTCCGCGATCGCATAAGGCGAAGCGGCCTGGGCCATGGCGTCGGCGGCAGGCGCCGCGTCGTCCGCGGCCTGTGCCGGCAGCGCGCCCACCAGCAGCGCAAGCGCAAGGCATCCGACGTTGGAACGAATCATGTGAAGGAGCATGGCCCGATATTAGTGCGGCGAATTTGAAGTTCCTATAGCTTTCGCTGCACGTTCGTTAGCGAAACACCGCAATCACTCCGGCTCGACGCCACTCGCCTTGACGAGTTCCGACCACTTCCTTTCATCCTTGTCGATGAAGTCGGCATATTGTTCCGGCGTACTCGGCGTGATCTCGGTGCCGTCCAATTCAAGCTGCTTTTTCACCTCATCCGAGGCAAGCGCATCGCGCAAAGCCTTGTTGAGCCGATCAATCACCGTGTGCGGCGTACCCGCCGGCGCGACAAGCCCGTAAGCCAGCACCGCGTCGAAACCGGTTACGCCCGCCTCGATCATCGTCGGCACATCAGGCAATAACCTGTTGCGCCGAAGGGAGGTCACAGCGAGGCCCCGCAGCAGACCGGCGTTGACGTTGCCAGCGGTCGTGGCGACAGGCGAAAACGACATCGGAATATGCCCGCCCAAGAGATCGCTCAGCGCCGGCCCTGTCCCCTTGTAGGGAATGTGAACAATCTTAATTCCGGTCACGCGCGCAAAATATTCGCCGGTGACATGGCCGACGGTACCGATCCCGGCCGAACCGAAATTGATCTTGCCCGGATTGGCTTTTGCATAGGCGATCAGTTCGGCGACGGTCTTGACCTGAAATGACGGATGCACGACCAGCGACGACGGCGCGCTGCCGATCATGCCTACGGCAACAAAATCCTTGCGCGGATCGTAGCCGGCATTCCGATAGAGCGAGGGCGCGATCGCAAGCGTGCCGGTGTAGCCGACCATCAGCGTGTAGCCATCGGGATCGCTTCTCGCTACCGACTTGGTGCCGACGGTGCCGCCTGCCCCACCCCTGTTGTCGACGACGATGCTCACACCCAATAGCTCGCTCATCTTGTCGGCGATCACGCGGCCCACGATCGAGGTCGAGCCGCCCGGCGGGAACGGCACCACCATAGTGATGGTTCGGTTCGGATAGGTTTGCGCGCCGGCCGTCTCGATGCTGCCGCAGAGGCCGAGCGCGAGCAGAAGCATGGCAAGGAGCGTGCGAATTCCGCACATCGGCGAGACCTCCCGGACAATCCTCGTTTTCTCCATCGTCGTCGAAAGAACAGGCCTTCGCAAGGCGACCATTCGGCTAGTGTCCCGGTTCTGACATTCGTATCTTGTCGCGGCGGGTTCGTTTACGAATGTCAGAACCGAAAGGACACCAGCAAACTATCGGTTTCTAGTGTGGCTTTGACTCTGACGTTCCTTTTAAGAGGCCACCGAGAAACTGAAAGGAACGTCAGTGTCGCCACACTAGACGTCTTGACTAAGACGAGCCGCCGATTGATGAAAAGGCGCGAAATCTGCCGAAATTGCCCTGCCCTGGAAGCATCCTGATGACGCCTGAAATGACCGAGGAGACGCTGAGGGCGGATGGCTGGACCGTGGTCGAAACCAGCGGTTTCTTGAACCTCATCGGCCCGCTGTGGGAGCGCGCGGTCGACGGCCGTCACGAGTACGCGATCCTGGCGGTCGACAAGCATCATAACCGCCGCGACCGGGTTCAGGGCGGGGTATTGATGACCCTGGCCGACCGCGCCTCGGGCATGATCGCGCGGCTCGTGTCGGGCCGGCCGACACTCGCGACGGTTCAAATGGATGTGCACTTCGTTGACGCGGGCCAGATCGGCGAACTTCTGGTTGCGAAACCACGCGTGGTCCGCGTTACCCACACTTTGATCTTCACCACCGCGGAGGTGGTTGCCGACGGCCGCGTCGTCGCCACCGCCAGCGGCGTATTCAAGATCCTCAAAGACAATTCCTGACCTTCTCGCTTTCTGGAATCGAAAGGAACGCGCCAGTGGAATATCGTCAACTCGGCCGCAGCGGCCTGAAAATCTCGCCGATCTGCCTCGGCACCATGATGTTCGGCGGACCGGCCGACGAAGCCGCCTCGAAGCGGATTATCGCGAAAGCGCGCGATGCCGGCATCAACTTCATCGATACGGCCGATGCCTATTCCAACGGCGGCTCGGAGACCGTGGTCGGCCGCGCCATTTGCAACAACCGGCCGGGCTGGGTGCTGGCGACCAAGCTTGCCAACCAGATGGGCGATGATCCCAATCGCGGCGGGCTGTCGCGGCGCTGGGTGCTTCAGGCCGCCGACGAAAGCCTGAAGCGGCTCGGCACCGACTACATCGACATCTACTACCTGCACAAGGAAGACCACGCGACGCCGCTTGCGGAAACCGTGCGCGCCATGGGCGAACTGATCCGCCAGGGCAAGGTGCGTTATTTCGGCGTCTCGAACTATCGCGCCTGGCGCGTCGCGGAGATCTGCAACATCTGCGACGATCTCGGCATCGATCGCCCGATCGTCAGCCAACCCTACTACAACGCGATGAACCGCATGCCGGAGGTCGAGCATTTCCCGGCTTGCGGCTATTACGGACTTGGCATCGTGCCTTACAGCCCGCTCGCGCGCGGCGTCCTCACCGGCAAATACAAACCGGACGCCGTACCCGGCAAGGAGACGCGCGCCGGCCGTAGCGACACCCGCATGATGCAGACGGAGTGGCGGCCGGAGTCGCTGCAACTGGCCCAGGAGATCCGCAAGCATGCCGAGGCGCGCGGCATCACCGCGGGCCAGTTTGCGGTGGCCTGGGTGCTCAACAGCGCGTTCGTGACCGGCGTGATCGCGGGTCCCCGCACCGAAGAGCAATGGGACGATTACGTCCGCGCGCTCGACTATCGCTTCACCGCCGAGGACGAAGCGTTGATCGACCGGCTCGTCGTTACCGGCCATCCATCGACGCCGGGCTACAACGATCCGCAATATCCGATCGAAGGTCGGAAGCCGCGGACCGTCGCCCAGACCTGATCCAAACCCTTGCGCCGGACATCGTCTGGCGCGTGCAGTTGCTCTGACGGAAAATTCAGCTCAGCAACGGGCAAAGCTTGCCGGGCCGTTCAGGACGCGGGCTCAGTTACCTGTTGATTCATAACGGTAATCTATCTGGCCCGCGGTTTGCTTTGACCCATTGGAGGGGGTTTGTGTCCGTTGCGTGGGGTTCCTTTGGCATAAGGGAATGAAACATGTCACGACATCACATCATGCCGCCGGCGATCTATACGCCGCCGCCGCCGAAGAAGATCGAGAAGAAGAGGCCTCGCGTCGGCGTCGGCATGCTGAGCGCGTTCGACGAGATGGAAGAGGCGCGCGAGACCAGCGCGAGCGGCCCATCGGCGCCGCTCGCCAACAGGCTCTTGCAGCAAGACTTTGCCGAGATCGAAGACGCGAGCCGCAAGCAGCAGCATCCGCCAGGACGTCTTAGCCAGGGCACGCTGTCGGCGCTATTGCGGATCCAGGAATTGAAATAAGCAAAACGTACGGATCGTGCCTTAACCTCACCCTGAGGAGCCGCGCAGGCGGCGTCTCGAAGGGTGGGGCAGATATAGAGGCCTCATGGTCGGGACGGCGCACGCGCCTTCTCACCATGAGGGTTCAGCATGGCTTGGCCATCTTTCGCAGCATCGCATCGTAGGCAAGCTTGATCCGGTGCACCGCCGGATCCTTGTAGAGGAATCCCTCGTTGCGGGCGTGGACCAGCATCGAGGCATTGACCTCGAAGACCACGACGTTGCCGGAGGCGTCGAGGCCGCAATCAATGCCGAAATAATCCAACCCGACGCGTTCGCGAATGACTTGCAACGCCTGCATCTGCCCACGCCCGAACACGGCCGTGGCGTCGTTCAGGAATGCAGCTTCTTCCTGCTGCATCCATGGCTGATGAGCCATGTCGGTATTGATGTGATGCAGTTTCCATTCACGCCCGATGCAGAGATGATAGGGCAAGATCTGATCGCCGACGAAGATGAAGCGATATTTCCGGAAATGGCCATCGGCCGAGACATAGTCGATATATTCGATCAGATAGTGGTCGTGATCGGGACGCTGCGACAGAAAGGCGGACAACGCCGCATGATCATCGACCCTTTCGAAATCATCGCCGCCATGGGTGCCGACGGGACGCGCCAGACAAGACGAAGCGAACGGCGCGAAGGCTTTCAGTGCCGGCTCGGAACGATCGGCGCCGGCCTTCAGCCGCAAGGCCTGCGGGACGCGGCAACGCGGAATTCCGTCAAGCAATATGGCGACGGCGTCGCGAGTCGTTTGCTGCACCTTGCGCGGATGGTTGACGACCGGCAGGCCAAACCGGTCGACCAGTTCCGCTGCGAGCGGCAACAGCGCGTCGGTCTGGTCCGCATCCGAGACCAGGTTAACGACGAGATGGATGTTTTGAGAGAGCGCCGCAGTGTCATACGCGCGTTCGGAAAATAACGACAGCGTATCGGTATCGAAAAACGCATCCTGGAACAGATATTCGGTCGGCGTATTTCCGCCGAACGGCGCGTACAAGGCCAGCACGCGAAATTCCGCGGGCTGCCTTGCGGCCGGGCGCCGGATCAACGGCTCAATCCGCGCGGCTTCGGTATAAGCGGCCTGGGCGGCCTCGTCGTCGCCCAACGACTGTTTGATGGCGCCGATCCAGTTGACGCTCTCGGCATCCCGCGGATTGAGCGCAACCGCTTCGCGGAAGCTTGCGATCGCCGGCTCGATTTCGTTCAATTCGAAAAGTGTCTTCCCGAGCAGGTGGTGGATGCCGGCATCTTGCGGACGCTCGCCCTTCAACTCGATGAGGATCGCCTTGGCGATCAGGTATTGCTTCGCCGCCATCAGCGCGTGAACCATGTTGGCGCGCGCCGCCCAGTGGCGGGGATTGAGTTTCAGCGCCTGAAGGTAGAGCTCGATGGCGGTCTGATGCTGACCGCACCGCAAATGCAGGTCGGCGAAGCTGGACCAGCAATTGGTCAGATGCGGCGCGATCTTCAACGCCGCCTGGTAACTGACGCTCGCGAGCCGGAAATCGCCGCAGGCAGCGGCCACGTTGCCAAGCCTGGCGTAAAGGTCAGACACCGTCTCGGCGGATTCGGTGCCGGCCTTACCGGCCTCCAGCAGACCGCGCTGAAAGGCTGCGATGGCCTCGGCCGCGCGTCCCTCGCGGAACAATTGCACGCCCTCGCGAAGGCACTGCTGAACGACCGAGCCTTCGGTCGTGGCATTCGCCGAAGCGTCGGCAAGCGCCGATGTCTGCATGGAGGTCGCCCTGTCGGAAAGCGCGGCGGAAAATCGGGACGAAAACCGGCTTCGAGCTTTACCGATACTTGGTTAACAAGGTGTTACCGTGGAAGTCTGCCGCCAGAATCTACTTCTTGCGGCCCACCATCTCGAATACCGCGCCGGGATTATTATCGGTAAAGCGCAGGTCGAACTCGTGCAGATTGGCGATGGCGGCCGCGATGCTCAAGCCAAGCCCGCTTCCGGGAACGCGATGACCGCTCGAAGTGCGGTAGAAACGCTGAAATATCTTGTCACGTTCTGTCGGTTCGACACCGATCCCGCTGTCGCGCACCCGCACCACCGGCAGGCCGTTCTCGCGGGTCACCGATATGCTGACGCTGCCATGATCGGGCGTGAACTTGATCGCGTTGCCGATCAGGTTCGACACCGCTTCGCGCATCAGATCGCCGTCGCCAAGGATCTGGACCGGTGACTGCGTTTCCAGCGTCATCCTGATCGATTTCGACTCGGCCAGCGGCTCGTAGAACTCGAACAGGTCGGCACAGATCGCCGACAGATCGATCCGCCGGAAGTTGCGCGATTTCGGACCGTATTCGACGTCGGACAGGCGCAACAGCGCCGACACCGCGAGCATGGCCTTGTCGATATGGGACAGTGCCTGCTTCACGACGTTGCGCAGTTGCTCGTCGCCTGGGCTTTCAAGCCCGCGCTCGAGTTGGGCATGGACGACCGCAAGCGGGCTGCGCAGGTCGTGGGCGATATTGTCGCCGACCCCTTTGAGCTGCACCAGCAGGCGTCCGATCTCATCCAGCATCAGGTTGACGTCGCGCGATATCTTGTCGATCGGATCTCGCCCGGAGCCGATCGGCAGCCGCAGATCCGTATCTCCCTTCATGATCCGGACAATGGCGTCGTGAATGGTGTTGATACGGCGCGATGCGCGGCGCGCGAAATAGGCGCCGGTCGCCAGCGCCAAAATCAGCATCGGCAGCAAGCCAGCCAACAGGGTACGCTGCACGATGCGGCGGAACGCCAGGGTTTCGAGCAGGCTTCGACCCAGCAGCATGATGTTGCCGTCGGGCCGCTGGCGTGCCACGAAGATCGCCGGCTCGACGCGATTGTCGCTGCCGGGAACGCGCGTTGCGCGCACAAAGTGCGATTTTCCGTCAACCGGGATCGCCGGCAGGGCATCGATATTGCCGAACAAGAAGTTGCGATTGGCATCGAACAACGCCGCATAGTCGATGCGGCGTAGGTCGTTGGTCAGCCTGACATCGAACGCGGTCCTCAGTTCCTCGACCGGACGATTGACGCTCTTGGCCGCCTCGGTTTCGAGAATGAGCCGGTTCCTCGCTTCATTGGCTTCGCCGATCCTAAAGTAAACCAGGGCAAACACAGCCATGGTTGCCGCTGTCGTGACCAGCACGAAGGCGATCGCGACGCGGACAGCCGAAGAGCGGAGAAATTCAAGCATTTGCGTTCAGCATGAAGCCCGCGCCGCGGATATTGACGATCAGCGAGGGCACGCCTTTGGTGTCGATCTTTTTCCGCAAGTTGCTGATGTGGACGTCGACCACATTGGTCTCGAGCGAAAAATGATACTGCCAGACTTCCTGCAACAGCATGGCGCGCGTGATGACCCGTCCGGGATGGCGCAGAAAGTACTCAAGCAGCCGAAACTCCCGCGGCAGCAATTCGATCTTGACGCCGCCACGATGGACGGTTTTTTCGATCAGATCCATTTCGAGATCGCCGACATGCAGTTTCGTGGTCCGCACGTCGTCGAGACGGCGCAACATAGCCTCGACGCGCGCGACCAGTTCGACCATTGCAAATGGCTTGGTCAGGTAGTCGTCGCCGCCGGCCTTCAGGCCCTTGACCTTCTCGTCGACGGACGACAGGGCCGAGACGACCAGAACCGGCACCCTGATCCCTTCCCTGCGCAAGGCCTCCAGCGTCACGAGGCTGTCCTCGCCGAAGACCATTCGATCCATGATCATCATCGCGGCATCGCCCACCCGCGCCGCATCGGCGGCCTCCGCGATGGAGGCCAGCCGTACCAGAAATCCCCTGCTTTCCAGTTCGCCCTTGACCTCGTTCGCCATCTCCTGCTCGTCCTCGACGAGGACGATGGTTTGGGCACGGGCCTCAGGTTTGTTCGTCAACGGCTCGCTCCCTTAGTCAGGGAATCCCCGGCGTCGGCATCATCCCCGGCGGTGGCGGCGGCGGCTGAGGACGCGGCGGGTCCTGCGCAAGACGCTTGACCGCTGCAACGACTGCCGGATCCGGATGCCGGACGGGCGGAATGATTTCGTCCGGCGGCCAGCCGCCGCCGAGCGCCTTATAGAGCGCCACAAAGCTGTCGCCGGCAAGCCTGACCACCTCGGCCCGCTGCTGCTCCAACGTGAATTGCTGGCGTTCCGCGTCGAGGACGTTGAGGAAGTCGGTCAGACCGCGATCGTAGCGCTCGGTCGCTACCCTGGTTGCCTGACGAGCTGCATCGAGGGCGAGGTCGAGGCTCCGCAGGCTCTGACGGAAGGCTTGATACGCGGCGTTCGCCTCATCCACCTGCTGCACCGCGACCAGGATGTTCTGCTTGTAGGCCGCCGCGAGTTCATGGGCCTTGTAATCGGCGATCTCGATCTTGGCGTCGAGCGCGCCGAAGTCGAGGATCGGAGCGCTAAGCGTCGGTCCGATTGAGCCAATCCAGGTGATTGGAATAGTGGAGCCCGACCGGGGACCCGTCTGTGCACCGGCGCCGGCGGTGATCGCCACGCTCGGGAACAGGTCTGCCGTGCGGGCACCAACATCGGCAACGGCGGCCGCGAGCGCACGCTCGGCCTCGCGGATATCGGGTCGTCGTCGGAGCAAGTCGACCGGCGTTCCGGCCGGTGCCCGCGCCGGCAGGCGGGGAACCGGGCCGGCGCGCAGCAGACGGCGGGACATGTTTTCCGGATACTCGCCGACCAGAACCGCGATCGCGTAAGCATTGGCGGCAATCTGCGCCTTGAGCGGCTCGACGTCCGCCTGCAAGGTCTCAACCTGACGCTTGGCGAGCAACACGTCCAATTCATTGGTCAAGCCCCGATCGAGGCGGGTCTGCGCAAGGTCCTGTATCTTCCGCGACGCTTCGATGTTGCGATAGAGGATCTGAAGGCGGTCTTGCCGGCCTCGCAAATCGAAATAGAGGCGGGCGACATCGGCGGCGATGACGACGTAGACCCAGTCGCGCGCCTCTTTCAGTGCTTCGGTGGTATAGACCTGTGCCTCGAGGCGACGGGCGATCCTGCCGAAGATGTCGATTTCCCATTCCGAATCCAGCCCGCCGATCGCGCTGATCTTCCTGAGGCCGGCGTTGTTGTCGGCATCGCGCAAGGCCTGCGCGGCTCGGCCCTTGGTTTCATCAGTCCCGGTGCCGACGCCGCCGCCGGCGCTGCCATTCAGCTGCGGCACCGCCTGGGCACCGATGACGACCAGTTGCAGCCGCGCCTGCTGAAGACGATCAAGCGCAATCTTGAGGTCGAGATTATTTTCAATTGCAAGGTCGATAAGGCGGTTCAGCTGCGGATCGTGCAGCGTCTTCCACCACTGCCAGAGGTCCGGACTGGCGCCGTCGGACTTTGGCCCGTTACCCGCAGGCGGGACCGTGAAGCTGACAGGAATGGCCGCGTCGGGCGTGAAGTATTCCGGCCCGAGCGAGCACCCCGCCAACGCCCCGGCAAATACGACCAAGCAGGCGAGACCTTGGGCCCTCATGCACCTTTCCAGACCGCTCGAGACTCTCGACAGGCGCAAGACACCAGACGCGTTCATTGGGTACTTCCGTCGCACTGGCGTCAACCCGCCCGAAAGAGGTTGGCGGACCTTGTGGTCAAAAGGCAACGGAGGTTGCTCATCTCACTTCGGCCTCGTGCGCCGGCGTAGGCGCAGCCTCCTTCGCGACCCGGACCTCCTCGCCTTGCGACAATGAGTCAGGCGGGCTGTTGATGACCCTGTCGGATGCGCCAAGGCCGCCCAGCACCTCGAATTCGGTTCCCAGGTTGCGGCCGAGTTTTATGTTGCGCAATTCGACCTTGTCGCCAGCACCGAGAAGCGCCAATTGCGGACCGTTCTCACGGAAAATCAGCGCGCTGGTCGGGATTCGCAACGCGCCGGGATTGTCGGCGAGATTGAAACGCACTTGGGTGAACGTGCCCGGCTGCAACAGATTGTCGGTGTTCGCGGCATGGAGTTCGACCAGCAGCGTCCGCGCGATCTTGTTGATGGCCTCCGATGTCGTGGACACCACCGCCTTGAAGGTCTTGTCCGGATATTGCGGCAGCGTCATCTCGGCGGTGAGGCCGGCACGCATATTGGCTGACTGTTCCTGCGGCACCTGGACGAACACCCGCATCTCGTGCACGTCGGCAACTCGAAACAGCTGGGGACCAGTGCCGCCGCCGACGCCGCTGCCGGCGTTGATCAGGGCGCCGACATCGGTGTTGCGTTGAGTCACGATCCCATCGAACGGCGCTCTAATGCGCTTGAAGTGCTCAAGTGCGGTCAGTCGATCGACCTCGCTCTGGTTTACGTTGGCTTCCGCAATGGCAGCCTTGTAGCGCGCATCGGCAGAACCGAATTCCGCCTTCTTTGATTCGGTCTCTTGTTCGGAAACCACGCCTCTCGGAGACTCACGCCAGCGCGTATAGGTCGTTTCGGCGAAATTCCGCTCCGCTTCCCTCACTTTGACCTGCGCCTCGGCTGAATTGAATTTCGCTTTAGCCGCGGCCAATTGGGCATCGAGATCAGGTGCATCGATTTCGGCCAATAGTTGGCCCTTCTCGACATGCGCGCCAAAATCGAAATACCAGGCCTCCAAGTAGCCGCTCACCCGCGCATAGATCGGCGCCTCGAACCAGGCCTCGATATCGCCCGGCAACGAAATCTGCTGGCCGGTGACGCCTTGCTTCGGCGTAATCGTGGCGACGGTCGGGATCGCCAGCTCAGCCGTCCATTTCGCGACTTCGCTTTCCTGCTGTCGCCGCCACAGGACGCCGGCAACGGCGATGCTGATGGCGACGACAAGCGCGATGCCGCCGATCCAGCGCGACCTGCTCGGCGGCGGATCGATCCTGGTCGGCTGGCTGTCCTGCTCCGGCGAGGCCTGATGCGGATGAGAATCAAGCAAGGTATTCTCCCAAGTTCACCGATGCCGCTGGCTATTCGACTAACGCTCGGCGGCTGCTGTTGCGGTGAAGCACGCTGAACACGACGGGAACAAAGAACAGTGTGGCAATTGTTGCGACGGCGAGGCCACCGATAACGGCGCGGCCGAGCGGCGCGTTCTGTTCGCCCCCCTCACCCATCGCCAGCGCCATCGGAACCATGCCGATGATCATCGCGAGCGCCGTCATCAACACCGGGCGGAAGCGGGTAAAGCCCGACTCCAGCGCCGCAGTCGTTGCGTTCAGGCCATTTTCCAGACCTTCGCGGGCGAAACTGACCAAGAGGATACTGTTGGCGGTCGCAATGCCCATGCACATGATCGCGCCGGTCAGGGCCGGCACGGACAAGGTGGTGCCGGTCATGAACAACGTCCAGACGATGCCGGCCAGCGCGCCGGGCAACGCCGTGATGATGATGAAGGGGTCGAGCCACGACTGGAAGTTGACGACGATGACGAGATAGATCAGCACAACGGCGCCGGCGAGGCCCAGGAAAAGCTGGGAGTAGGCGCTGTTCATGGTCTGGACCTGGCCGCGTATGACCGTGTAGGAGCCGCGTGGCAAGTCCTTCTTGGTCTCGGCCAGGATCCTCGAAATGTCGTTGGAGACCGCGCCGAGATCGCGCCCTTGCGTATCGCCGAAGATATCGATCACGGGCTGTACGTTATAGTGCGACACAACGCCGGCGCTCGGGCCCTGGCTGATTTTCGCCAATCCGCCCAGATAGCGCTGGCCGGCTACGCCATTCTCGGTGGTCGTGATCGGGATGTTCGACAGGTCGGAAATGCTGTTGATCCGGTATTGCGGCATCTGGGCCACGATCGGATAGGACACGCCGTTTTCCGGATTCAGCCAGAAATTCGGCTTCACCTGGCCGCTGCCGGAGAGCGTGACCAGCAGGCTGTTGGCGACGTCCCGCTGGGTCAGGCCGACATCCGCGGCCATCGTCCGGTCGACGTCGACGTTGATCTGCGGATAATTGAAGATCTGCTGAATGCGAAGGTCGGCAATGCCCGGCACCATGCGAATCTTCTTCATGACCTCGTTGGCATAGTCGTAGTTGGCCTTCTGCTTGTTGCCGACGATCTGTACATCGATCGGTGCCGGCAATCCGAAGTTGAGAATCTGCGACACGATATCGGCGGGCAGGAACGAAAAGGTCGTTCCGGGGAATTTCTGCGGCAGGATCGTGCGCAGCTTCTTGACGTAGTCGGCCGTAGGACCGTGGTCTTCCTTCAGACTGATCAGCGCATCGCCGTCCTCGGGGCCGATCGTACCAGTGTTCTGATACGCCATGTTGATGCCGGAAAACGGCAAGCCGATGTTGTCCACAATATTGGCGAGCTGCTCGGGCGGAATGGTCGCACGCACCGTCCGCTCCACGTCTTCGAACAGACGGGCCATTTCCTCGATACGCGTGCCGGGCTGGCCGCGCACATGCATCAGGATCTGCCCGGAATCGACCGCCGGAAAGAAGTTCGACCCCAGGAACGGCGCCAGTCCGAATGACAGAACGACGCAGGCGAGAAAAACCACCATGAAGGCTTTCGGCGCCTCAAGCGCTCTTACCAGCAACGCGCGGTACCCGCTGCGAACACGTTCGAACCGCCTCTCGAAACCCTGCTGGAAGCGGAGCAGCGGATTGCGCGAACGGATCGGTAGCAGGTCATGACCGATATCGGTCTCGATCGCATGATGATGGGCGCTCATCAGGTAATTCGCCATCGTCGGCACGAGCGTGCGCGACAGGATGAACGAGCCGATCAGCGCGAAGACGACGGCCTCGGCCAACGGGCGGAACAGATAGCCGGCAACGCCGCCAAGCTGGAACATCGGCACGAACACGATGCACAGGCAAAGCAAGGTGACGAAAGCCGGGATCACGATCTGCTGGGCGCCATCCAGGATCGCCGGCTCGATCTCCTTGCCCTGCTCGAGATGGTAGTTGATGTTCTCGATCGTCACCGTGCCGTCGTCGACCAGGATGCCGACGGCGAGCGCCAGCCCGCCCAGCGTCATGACGTTGACGGTCTCGCCCATCAGCGACAGCGCAGTAAGCGAGAACAGCACGGCAAGCGGAATTTCCGTGAGAATGATGACAGTCGAGCGCCAGCTACCGAGAAACAGCAGGATCATGACGCCGACCAGCGCTGCCGCGAGTACCGCCTCGCGAATGACGCCGAAAACCGCAGCCTTGACGAAGACCGACTGGTCACCGACGGCTTCGAGGTTGAGGCTGGGCGGGAGACTTTCCTCGACGCGCGTCAGGAGCGACTTGACGCCGTCGATCACGTCCAGCGTCGACGCCGCTCCCGCCTTCAGGATGGTCATCAGCACCGCGCGCGAGCCGTTCACCCGCACGAGGTTGGTCTGCGGCGGCGAGCCCTGATGAACGTAAGCGACATCGCGCACGAAGATCACGGTGCCGTTGACCTTTTTGACGGGAAGGTCGTTGATCTTCTCCAGATTGACGGGACTGGCGTTGAGCGAGACGTTCCAGTCGAATTTGCCGATCTTCTGGTCGCCGGCGGGAAGGATCAGGTTCTGCACGGAAACGGCGTTGACGACGTCTTCGGCCGAGACGTTGTGCGCCTGCATTGCCTGCTGATCGAGATCGATCTGCACCTGCAGAACCTGGCCGCCATAGGGCGAGGGCACCGCGGCACCTCGCACCGTAGCCAATTGCGGCCGGATGAAGTTCTGCCCGAGGTCGAATAGCCGCATCTCGGGCAGCGACGTACTCGACAGCGCCAGTTGCAGGATCGGCACGCTCGAGGCGTTGTAGCTCAACACATAAGGCGGCGTGATGCCGGGCGGCAGCAGCTTCAGCACGGTTTGGGAGGCTGCCGCCACCTGCGCCATCACGGCGGCGATGTTGACGTCTTTCTGGAAGAAGATCTTGACCACGCCATAGCCGGCGAGCGACTGCGACTCGATATGCTCGATATCGCTGACCTGGGCGGTCATAAAGCGCTCGTAGTAGTAGATCACGCGCCCCGACATGTCGTTCGGCGGCAGGCCGTTATAGCTCCAGACGACGGCGATCACCGGGATGTTGATGTTCGGGAAGATGTCGGTCGGCGTCGTCAACGCGGCGCGGATGCCGAACAGCGCGATCAGCACCGCAAGGACCACGAAGGTATAGGGGCGCCTCAGCGCGGTCAGAACGATCCACACGGCGCGCTATCCTCCCGAGATCAGGCCGCGGCGTCGCCGGCAGCCTACCGGGTTGCGATCAGGATTCAACGATCTCGGCTGGGAATTCGCGATTCCCGACCAGGTCCGGATGGATAACTTCATGACGAACGCTTGTATCCTTCCAGACACCCAACGCGAGATCGGAAGCGCGAAAGCCAAATCGGACCGGCTCGTCGGCCGGGATGGCGCGCAGATCCACTGCCCCGCGGGCAAAATGCGGAGGCTGCCGCACCGCCACAACTAATATAAATTTTATTGTGCGATCAGCGGGTTCCTTGAGGCTGTCTGGCTAGACTTTAGGCTATGATTTATCTTTGCGGGCGACGGCATATCGCAGTGCAAACCGCGAGAGAATCGCGATTGGATTGTGCTTTCGAGCCATGACACCCGCAGCGCCATGACATCCTGTGCGTCTGCGGACCGAATTGAACGCCTGTCACGACTTGCGTGGCCGGCCCCGTTTGGCGAACACCACGCCCCGCTTGTCGGCGGAGCGGCGAAGCGCGCCGGCCTGTTTCAGAGCCTCGTTGCGCTCGGGTCCGGGCGCCATTTGGCGCGCGAGCTCCAGCGCATCCGCGGCGGCCTCGTCCCGATCCAGTCGGTCACGATCGGATGAGCGTTGCGTATCCTTGCTCATCGCCCTGACGGCGCTCCCTGCCCGTGCATTCGTTTTCAGATGAAGGTTTGATCACTGGTTTGCGAAAGATTGACGCGATTCACAAACATCGTCAACGACCCCGTTCCGTCATGCGGAATGATATCCAGAGCATTGATCCGCAATCAATTTTTCATGCCGGTGATCGAGGATGAAACGGCACGGGGATCGCGCTGCGGCCAGCGGCCGCATTCGACCTGACTGAGAAAATCACCGACGATTCGGTTGTATTCCTCGGGCTCCTCGATGTTGATCGCGTGGCCGGAATTGGGGATCACCGAAAGCGCGGCGGAGGGAATGGTCTGCTTCATCAGAATGCCCGGCAGAAGGCATGGCCAGTCTTCATCGCCGGTGATGATCAGGGTCGGCACGGTGATGCGCTTCATCTCCTCGACCAGCGTGTAGAGCGAGGGCCGCTCCTTCTGGACGCCCTGCTGGGTGTTGGCCGAGCCCAGGTTCGAATGTTCGGCCAGCATCTTCTTGAATTCGGCGTGTCCCCGCGGGTCCTTGTTTTCGAATTGCACGCGGGTCGGACCGTAGGCGTAACGTTCGGCAAATGCCGCCATGCCGTCCTTGCGTAGCGCTGCGGCGATCAAGTCGGCCTCGGCGCGGAATATCTCGCGCTTGTCGGGCTCGGCGCCGTAACCGCAGCCGCCGATGCAGAGTGACAGCGCGCGGCTGTGGTGACGAATGCCGAAATGCAGCGTCGCGAAACCGCCCATCGAAAGGCCCACGACATGGGCTTTCGGCGCCCTGAGATGATCGAGCACGGCGAGGATGTCGTCGGCCGCGCGCGCCTGCGAATAGGAGGCGACGTTTTCCGGCACGTCCGACGGCGGAAAGCCGCGCGCGTTATAAGCGATGGCGTGATAACGCTTGCCGAAATGCCGCATCTGCGGCTCGTAGCTGCGAAAGTCGCCGGCGAATTCATGGACGAAGATCACCGGCTGCCCCGAGCCGGTCTCCTCGAAGTAAAGCCGCACTCCGTCATCCGTCGTCGCAAATGGCATGGTGATCTCCCTGCTTCTCGTTGATAAGATTCTTCTGCGGCTTGTTGCGCGACAGATAGGTGCCGTGGCCGTTAGGCAAGCCGTCTCGGCGGATCACCGATCGGACGGCACAGGCGTCCCGTCGGCCATCAGTTTTCGTCCCTTCCGCTCGACGATCAGCCGATAGGCGTGAGGCTGGCGATGGATGTCGAAATTGAAGGTGGTGCGCTTGTAGGAGTCGCATAGATCGAGGTCGCAGCGCGCGAGCGCAATCTCGTCGCCCTTGGTGAGGCATGCCGCGGCGACTTCGCCCGACGGCGCGATGATGCAGCTCCCACCGATCTGATCGACACCTTCCTCGACACCCGCCTTGGCGACGCCAACCACCCAGGTGCCGTTCTGGTAGGCGCCGGCCTGCATCACGAGTTGATTGTGGAATAGCGAAAGATCGTCGTGCTCCGGTGCGGGCGGATTGTGGACCGGCGTGTTGTAGCCGATCAGCACCATCTCGACGCCCTGCAATCCCATCACGCGATACGTCTCGCTCCAGCGGCGATCGTTGCAGATCGCCATGCCGATCACGCCGCCGAAAGCATTGACCACACCGAAGCCTGCACCGGGCTCGAAGTAGCGCTTCTCGAGATGCTGGAATTTGCGCCACGGCTCATGCTCGATATGCCCCGGCAGATGAACCTTGCGATACTTGGCAACGATCTTGCCGCGCTTGTCGACGAGGATCGACGCGTTGTAGCGGTGGACGAGGCCATCCTCGAGCGCAAGTTCTGCGTAGCCGAGATAAAACCCCATTCCAAGCTCGCTTGCGAGGTCGAACAGGCGCCGCGTCTCCGGCCCCGGCATCTCCCGCTCAAAGAAGCGATCGATCTCCGTCTGATCTTCCATATACCAGCGCGGAAAGAACGTCGTCAGCGCCAGTTCGGGATAGACGACGAGATCGCACCCGCTAGAGTGTGCCTGACGCATCAGCGCTGACAGCCGCGCCACCACCTCCGTCCGCGTTTCACTTTTGGCGACGGGACCGAGCTGGCCCGCCGCGACGTTGATCAATCGCACTCGAAGCTCTCCTTCAACCCCCAGCCGCTCTGGCTGGATCCGACAGCCGACCCAGCCGCGAGGACTTTACGCGAGCGGGCCGGCAATTTCGATACCGTCGCCTAATCGCCCTGCTGCCCGTAGGCAGTTTCCCAGAACAACTCCTTCCAGTCGCCGACTTCGGACTTCATGGAGCCGATCCGCTTGAGGAAGGCCGCGAAGTAGGCGATGCGATGCGGCTGCGAGGTGAACTCGAAGCCGGGATCGTCGAGCAAGGCACGCAGTTCGTCGATGCTTTCGGATGCATTCTGGGCCTTCTTCCACAACACCGCGGCGGCCGGCTTGTCCGCATTGCACGTCCTGATCGAGGCCTCCAGCGCGTTGCCGACCGCCTTGAACAAGGTCGGGTTCTTGTCCCTTGTCTGCCTGGTCGCAAGCAATGTGACCTGCGTCAGCGGCCCGCCGAACACCTCGCGGCTGTCGGCCACGACATGCGCACCGGGCAGTTTCAAACCGCGCTCCGTGAAAGGCTGCACGGCGATATGTGCGGTCACGGTGGCCGAACCGTAACCCGCCGATAATGCGGCGACCGCGTCCGCATGGCCGAGGCCGACCGTCAGATGGTCGAGACGATGCGGATCGTTCCATAGCTTCTCGGCCGCCATTTCCAGCATCATGGCATTGAAGGAGATGCGCACCGAGGGCACCGCAATGCGGTTCTTCTCGGTGAAATCGGCGATCGTCTTGACGTTGGGATTGAGGTGTAAAGCACCATGGCGCCATTCGACATGGTTCCGACGGCCCTGACCTCGTTTGCAGTACCATGGGTCTTGTCCCAGAGCGTCAACAAGGACGGCAGCGCGGCTGCGCCATAGTTCGCCGAGCCGGACAGTAACGCATCCGTGACAGCGGCAGGACCGCTCAATGTTCTTGCTGACGCTTCGACCTTGCCGAGCCCAAGCCTGGTTGCCTCCTCCTGCAGGACGCCTCCGGTGACCATCATGTCGACCGGAAGATAAAGCAGGCCGCGCTGCTGGACGAAACTCACCGAGAGTGGTGTTTGCGCGGCGACGACCGCGGGTGCCGCAACGAAGCCCACACCACCAGCGATGGTGAGGATAGCGCTCCGCCTATTCAAACGCCGGTCACCCCTGCTCCTGGACATCTTGACCTTCCGATTTGGTCACGGCTCTTATCGTCGCAACGGCCGCTGTGCTTTCGCCTTGCCCATGATAGGCAGCGTCAAGCGCATGAACAATAACCGGCACCGTGGGAGGACAGGATGAAAATTCAGCAAATCAAGGTCAATTTCGTCCGCCTGCCGGAAGAGGAGCCTTTGGTCGGTGCGCCCCATATGATCGGGATGATGCGCGAATTCTTCACGGTGCGGGTACAAACCGACCAGGGCATCGAGGGCATCGGCGTCACGGCATTCGGCGGCAAATTGGTGCGCTCGCTTCAGGCGGCGCTCGAGGACCTCGGCGAGCTGATCAGGAGTGACGATCCCTTGCGCGTCGAACAGGTGAACGCCAAGTTGCGCGCCGCGTCCGCCGCCTGCGGCTCCGGCATCGCGATGCTGGCGATCTCGGCGATCGATACGGCGCTGTGGGACATTCGCGGCAAGGCTTTCAACGTTGCGCTGGCGCGGCTATTGGGCGGCGCGCGTGACAAGGTGCCGGCCTATGCCAGCGGCGCGCTGTCGCGCACCACGCCGACCGACAAATTGCAACGCGCGGCTGCCGCGCTGGTCGAGAAGGGCTATCGGCAGATCAAGACCCAGATGGCCGTGGAAGGGCTCTCGCCAAAGCAGGAGATCGAGCGCATTCGGCTGGTCCGCGACGCGGTCGGACCTGAAGTCAACCTGATGGTGGATATCAATCAGCGCTGGAGCGTCGCCGAGGTGATTTCGATCGGCCACCGCATCGAAGAGCTGGGCCTCGGATGGCTGGAGGACCCGACGACCTGCGACGACCATCAGGGGCTCGCGAAGATCGCCGATGCGCTGACGACGCCGATCTGCGCTGGCGAGTATCTCTGGGGCATCGAGCCGCACCGGCAGGCAATGGCGCAGCACGCGAGCGACATCACCATGATCGATCTGCTGCGGGTCGGCGGCGTGACGCAATGGGTGAAAGTCGCCGGCATGGCAGAAGCCTTCAACAAGCCGGTGGCAAGTCATCTGTTGCCGGAAATACATGTCCACCTGATCGCCGCCGTGCCGAATGGGCTCGTCGTCGAATACATGCCGTGGACCTGGCGCCTGTTCGAGAATCCGCCGATGCCGGTCGACGGCGAAATCGGCGTGCCGTCGGGAGCAGGGCTCGGGCTGACATTCGCACCGGACCTGTTCGACAAATACGGTGTCGGCTAGCTCCCGAGGCGTCCCGTTTCGGCGGCGCGTTTGACCGCATCGCAGATCACATCGTGCAATTTTACTGTGATCTCCTGCGTTGCCCACTCGCTTTGATGCAAACGGTCGGGGTCACCAGGGTTGACCATTCGGTCCAGCGAGATCCCGGCTATCTCATGCCAGGCCTTCACGAGCTTGAAGCGCTGAAACAGGTTGACCTGCATCCCCCGCGCGACATCGCCGATGGCAAGAACCATCTTGTTCGTTGATGCCAGGGTCGCAGGCGTCAACAAGGCCGGCACATACTGCAAATCCATCAGGACGATGTCGATATTGCCCGCGCCCTTCAGCTCTTGAATGCCGGCACGAAGTTCATCGATCGTGGTTTCGAGAGTTGGCGGATGGTCGGCGGCGCCTTGCCAGACTGAGTTGGTGCCAATCTGCCAGATGACGAGACACGGTTCATCATTCAACACGTCCTTGAGGCGTTGTCGTTCTGTTGGCGCTTCTTCCCCCCCAATACCGCGGTTAATGACATCAATCATTCGGTAGGGACGGCCTTCCTGCCTGGAATAAGTTCCCCTCAGTTGCATCTCGAGACGGTGGGGATATGGGACGATGGTGTCTTCGCCTGCCGTGCTGGAAGAGCCGAGCGCAACAATCCTGGTAGGCCTGGCAAGCTCGTCGCAATACAGGCTCTTTGCGAGATGGCGCAGCTCATACGCAAGCGGCGCGGGCAGAACCGGAATTGCGGGCGGCGTGCTGTTCATCGGCTTGCTCGAAGCGTCAATGGATTGTGCGTTGACGACAATTTATCGACGAGTCAGTGCGCTCAACCGCGTTCGAGCCGGCCGCCGCCAAACACGGCATGCACATAACGCGGCGCGCCAATCGCGGCCTGCAAACGGTGCTTGCTCAAGAGCGGATCGAATGTGGCCGGCGGGCGGACGACATCGAGATCGGGCTCGGTCGCAAGGACGAGGCATTCGGCGCCGTTGCGCACCGTCCGACCGCGCAGCCTCTCGGCCAGCGCCTGCGGCTTGTCGATATTTTCGCTCGCTGCAATGCCGGCGGCGCGGGCGAGTTGTGCCAGATCGAGCGCCGCGTTGGTCAACGCCTGCCCGCCGGAAGCGGCATGGACGCCGTTTTGAACGATGAGCACCGTGAGATTGGCGGGATTGACGGCGCCGACCGTCGCCAGCGCGCCCATATGCATCAACAACCCGCCATCGCCCTCGACCACGATCACCGGCCTGGAGGGCTGCGCGATCGCAAGTCCCAGCGAAAGCGGCAGCGCAAGGCCCATCGCATCCTCGAAGTAGAAATTCTCGGGAGCATCATGCAGCTTGGCCCAGAGATAGGACGCATTGCCGAGCGAGGTCACGACCAGGGCCTGTGGCGGCAGGTTGTCCGCCAGCGCCCGGTAATAATCGGTGCGCGTCGGGCGCGCGCTTGCAGCGCTCACCATTGGATATCTTCCCGCGACAACAGAAGCGCAAACGGACATGAGGCCTCTTCCGCGAATGTCGCGGCATGCTCGACCTGCGGGCCGATCGGGCGATGGCGGTCGACACAGGCGTAAGAGAGCCCGATGCCGCGAAACACCGGCTCGGTCGCCCGCCCCTTCGGCACGTGATAGAAGATCGGGTCATCCGGAGTGCCGCGATACGACACCAGCATCAGAAGCGGGAACTGATAACGCTGCGCCAGCGAAACCATGCCGGCGCCCATGCTGAGCACGCCTGCATTTTGAACCAGCAACGCAGTGCGCTCGCCGCCGAGCCGCAGCCCGCAAGCGATCGCCAGGGCCTCCTCTTCATGGGTTGCGCGCACGAGGCGCATGGACGGCTCGTGCTCGATGCGGACCAGGATCTTGCCGAGCCAGCCATCCGGCACCGAAACGACCGCGCCGAAGCCAAGCCGCTTCAGCGTTCTCAGCACGTCCGAAGGCCGATGCGCCTCGTCCTGTGCTGCAAGCACACCGCTCAAATCATGCCTCCTACCCGCCGAACGAGCTGAACCGACCGCCTTTGCGGCAAACTTAACGGCGAGGCGATTGCTTGTCGACAACAAGACCGGCCTGCGCCGTTGTCGGCTGCCGTGCAATGGTGCAGAATTGTCGGCGCCGGGACGTATCTGAGACGGGCGAAAGCACGTCGCGAGAGGATTTTGACATGCGTCGCTTCTGGCTAGCCCTGATTTCCCTCCTTATTTCCGTTCCCGCACAGGCCCAGGACAAGCTTGTCGTCAGCATCTGGGGCGGCAGCTGGCGCGACCTGATCGCCGAGACGGTCGCCAGGAAGTTCACGGCCGAGACCGGCGTGCCGGTCGAATTCGTCACCGGCGGCACCATCGACCGGCTCAACAAGGAGAAGCTCGCCAAGGGGAACCCCGAAAGCGACATCACCTTCACCACGTCGCATGTCGGCTGGCTCTACGCCAATGACGGGCTGTTCGAGACGCTCGACACATCCAGGATCCCCAACGCCAAAAACCTCGCCGATGAGGCGCGGATCAGCCCCTATCATCTCGGTGCCTGGGCCTACGTCTACACCATCGGCTATCGTGCCGATCTGATGAAGGACGCCAAGTTCGAGAGCTGGAACGACCTTTGGAAGCCGGAGATGAAGGCAAAGCTCGCGGCACCCGATTTCGATCCCAGCCATATCATCGTCGTATCGGCCATGCTGTCGGGCGCGGACGCGGCGCATTGGGAGAAGGGCGAAGACAAGCTGAAGGCGCTGAAGCCGAACTTCAAGGCCTTCTACACCAACGATGCCAACAGCCAGCAACTATTGGCGAGCGGCGAGACACCGTTGCAGATCGTGCTGTCGATGAACGCCTATTACATGATCGGGCAAGGCGTGCCGATTACGCTCGCGATCCCGAAGGAAGGCGCCGTGCTCGGCATCGACACCGTCGCCATCATGAAGGGCTCGAAGAAAGCGGAACTCGCCTACAAGTTCATCAACACGCTCTACGACCCGGAGATTCAAGCCGAGATCGCCAAACTGAAAAAGGGCAGCCCCGCCGTTCTCAACGCCAAGCTCGATCCCGAGATCGCAAAACTGCCGGGCGTCTTCACCACCGCCGAGCAGTGGAAGCAGCAGATCAATATCGACGCCAAATTGCGGGCCGAGAAGACCGCCGAATGGCGGAAGTGGTTTGCCGAGAACATCATGAACTGACCCGACCGTTCCTGAGCCCGTGATGGACCAGCGGCATTTTCTTCGCATCTTCACGGTGCCGGCCGCGCTTTGCGCGCTCGGCTTCGTCGCGGCCATGGCGGCCGTGCTGCAATACAGCCTGCGCGCCTATATTCCCGGATCGCTCGATGCCGGTGGCTTCACGCTGGTCAATTTTCTCGACCTGCTGAAGCCGCTCTATGCCCGGGTATTCCTGGACACGGTCCTGATCTGCGCCTTGACGGCCATCGTCACGCTGTTGGTCGGCTATCCCCTGGCCTATGCGCTGGTGCAGATCGAACGGCCGCTGCTCAAGTCGGTCCTGCTCGTCATCATCGTCACGCCGTTGTTTCTCGGCGAGGTGGTGCGCACCTATTCCTGGATCATCGTGCTCGGCAATAACGGCTTCATCAATGCCGCGCTGCGCGGGCTAGGCCTGATCGAGCAACCGGTGCAGTTCATGTTCACGACCCTTGGCGTCGTGGTCGCGCTCGTGCATGTGACACTGCCAGTGATGGTGATCATGCTGGCCGCAGGCCTGTCGCATATCGACCGCGACTATCAGCGCGCGGCCGAGAGCCTTGGCGCAGGTCCGATCCGCGCCTTCCTGACGGTGACGCTGCCGCTCTCGATGCCGGGCGTGATCGCCGGCGTCACCACGGCGTTTGCCTGGACGTTTTCGGCGTTTGCGACCCCACAGATGATCGGCGGCGGCCGCGTCAACATGGTCTCGAACCTGGTGTATCAGTTGGGCCTTTCGAGCTTCAATTTCCCGTTTGCGGCTGCACTCTGCGTCGCAGGGCTGGCCCTGACGATCGCCGTGCTGTCGCTCCTGGGGCTAGCCTCGCGCCCCTTCAAGAACATCGGAGCACATTGATATGGCGGATATGGCGCCGCGCTCGGCCTATCAGCGCCTGCTCGCTTTCGCCGGCCTGACCGTCGTCATCCTCATCCTGGCGTTCCTGATCCTCCCGGCAGCGGTCGTGACGATCGCTGCTTTCAACGACAAGGCCATCCTTTCGTTTCCGCCACAGGCCTGGTCGTGGCGGTGGTTCGAGCGGGCGCTCGCCTATCCTGATTTCCGCGCCGGATTCCGGAACGGGCTGATCGTCACCGCCTGGAGTTCGTCGATCGCGCTCGTGATCGGCGCAATGTTCGCATTCGTGATCGATCGCTATGAATTTTCCATCAAGAAACCGATCGAAGGCATATTGGTGTCGCCGCTCGTGATCCCGCATTTCACCGTGGGTCTCGGCTTCCTGATTCTCGCAGCCGGAATCGGATGGAGCCGCGGCTTTGCGGTCGTGGTCGCCTGCCACGTCGTCCTGGTGCTGCCGTTCGTGCTACGCAGCGTCTATGTGTCGCTGCGCAATCTCGAGCCCAGCTACGAGCTAGCGGCCGCAAGCCTCGGCGCAACGCCCTTGCGCGTGCTGCTGACGATCACCGTGCCGCTGTTGCTGCCCGGCCTCGTCAGCGGCTGGCTGTTTGCGGCGATCCTGTCGTTCAACGAATTCACTGCCTCGCTGTTCGTCACCTCGCAGCGGACGCAGACCCTGCCGGTTGCGATGTACAACTATGTCCGCGAATTCGCCGATCCCTCGATGGCGGCGCTGTCGGTGATGTATATCGCGGGCACCGCCGCCCTGATCGCCTTCGCCAACCGCTTCCTCGGTCTCGGCAAGGTGCTCAACATCGACCAGAGCCGCTGACGGAACACCATGACAAAACCAGCCCCGGCGATGGACGCGGCAGTCACCTTCGATCACGTCGCCAAGCGGTTTGGCGAGGTGAGAGCACTCGACAACGTGTCGCTTGCGGTTGTTCGCGGCGAGTTCATGACGCTGCTCGGCCCGTCCGGCTGCGGCAAGACCACGCTGCTCAAGCTTGCTGCGGGCTTTCTCGCCCCCGATGACGGCACGATTGCCATCGACGGCAAATGCGTCAACGACGTGCCGACCTACAAGCGCGAAATCGGCATGATGTTTCAGAACTACGCGCTTTTTCCGCATATGAGCGTCGCCGAGAACATCGCCTATGGCCTGAAGACCCGGCACGTGCCGCGGCATGATATCCGAAAGCGGGTGGCCGAGGCGCTGGCGCTCGTCAAGCTGACCGGCATGGATGATCGCAGGCCGCGCCAGCTATCCGGCGGCCAGCAGCAGCGGGTCGCGCTGGCGCGCGCGCTCGTCATTAATCCGACGGTGCTGTTGCTCGACGAACCTTTCTCGGCGCTCGACAAGAACCTGCGCGCCTCGATGCAGATCGAGCTTCGCGAAATCCAGCGCAAGCTTGGCCTGACCACGATCTTCGTCACCCACGACCAAAGCGAGGCGCTGAGCATGTCGGACCGGGTGGCCGTGATGTCCGAAGGACAGATCCGTCAACTCGGCACGCCGCTCGAGATCTATCGCCGCCCGACCGATCGTTTCGTGGCATCGTTTGTCGGCGACACCAACTGCCTGCGCGGCGAACTAGTCGGCGCTGCGGCGTTTGAGGCCGTGATCGCGCTCGGCGACGTCCAGATCAAGGTGTCAGGTCAGCATCTCTCCGGCTCCAGTTCATCGGCGTCGGTTGATCTGTTTGTCCGGCCGGAGCGACTGCGCATCGGCGCCGCTGGCGAACAGGGCACGATGGACGGCCAGATCGTGGCGCAGACCTATCACGGCGGGCATGTCGACCTTCAGATTGCATCCCCCGTCTGCGGCGACCGCCTGTTGCTGGTGCGCGCGGCCGGCGATCAGGCGATGAGGCAATGGCCGCCCGGTACGCGGGTCGGAATATCCATCGACGCCGAGGGCTGCGTGGCTTTTCCAGTGGCGTAGCGGCGGGCGTCCCATATCGCCTGAGCCCGATTTGTTCGCGCCGGCGCAGTTGATTCGAGAATTCGACAAGAGACCGTCCGCTGTCAAGAATTGACGCGCTCGTCCCGTGATGCATGCTCGCTGCATGAGTCGCCTCGCGCATTGTAGATTAGCTCGAATGAGCAATGGACGCTTTTGCCTCATTCGGGATCTTGGATTGGTCAAAGGCGGCAAAGGCCTCAAGCATCACGAGGTCGTGCTGGAATTGTCGTGCCGCGGACTATTTCGATTTGCGACATCGCGAATCCGCATCAACAGCGGGACGCGCGGCCCTGCATCGCAAGAAGCTGAAGCGCAGATGGAAACGACCTGGTCGTCGTCATAAAAGACCGCGGGGGCTCCCCGTGTTCATAAGGCGTCCAGGGAACGGGCGCATTCCCCATTGCCAACCCGATGCGCCCGCTATTCAAGGTTGTAAATCTGGAAGTCTGCCCGTAGCCTAGGCAGGATACCTTTGGTCCAGGCCAGCCATTATCTTGCCGGCTGCCCACTCACTCAGCCTTCTCCGACGTCGCGCTTTCGGCGGCCTGGAGCTTCTCCGTCACTTCAATACTTGCCATCGAAAGCAGATAGACTGTGGTCGTCTCATCCATTTCGACAGCTGTCACCAAGGCATCTTCGATCATGCGGCTAAGTTTGCTGAGGTCTTTTTCTGGCATTTGAGCACCTTTGGAGCGAAAGACATGAATGACGAAAAAGGCAGCCCACGGTCGAACGTGATTGCGCTGATACGTAAACAGTCCGGACCGCCCCCCCTTTCCTCCGTGATGATGCTTCAAGGTTTGGAATTGATAAGAGTATTCATGACGATACCCAGCGCGGAACGCAGGAAGCAGATAGTCGAATTTGCCAAGCGGATTGCAGCCGGCGACGCGAACATCAAATCATGACCGCTTAAGCCCGCATGCGCCGGTCGGCCACCGGCTGCGCAACGATCGCCGGCCGAACGTCGCCGCGAACAGATCGCAAGCGAGCCAACGTTCTGGCGTCAAAGGCCGCAGTGACCGCGACGATGCTGTCTTTATCGATTTCCTGCGGGATGCCGAGCGGCGTGACCCTGAAATGCAATTGCACCAGCCGCAGCATCCAGATCGGATTCATCTCGATGATGATCTTGGCAACCCCGTTTTCCAGCCCCCACTCAACAATGGCCGACAGCAGCAAGTTGCCCGCGGGACTCAGAATCCGGCCCCGGTCGCGGTGCTCTTTCGTCACGCAGTAGCGTGTCCATTCCCAGATGTGCGGGCCGACAGGAAAGTCGCCATCGCACAGATGCGGCATGACTTCCGACAGGAGGTGCGGGCGCATCGAGGGCAACATGCGCTGATAACCAACGACGCGCTCCCCATCGAGATAGAGCATGTGAACGGCGCGGCCATCGTCGAACTGATCAATCTCGCGACCATCTGAACGCTCGAGATTGCGCCAGCCCATTTCGTCCACGAACACAGAGTGACGCAATCGATAGGCCTGCTCCATCGCGTCCGCGTAGGAATCGATATTCTCGGCGGTGACGATATGAATCCCCATTTCGGCCTCCTCGATCCAAACCTCCACGCGGAGTTTGGGGCCGGAGAGGATTCGGGGGTAGTACGGATTCCCGTACCTTGACTTTATCGAATGATCCTGTGCCGCAACGCCTGGGCGACAGCCTGCGTTCTGTTCGCGGCGCCAAACTTCAGGCGAATCTGCCGCGCCATCTTGTCCACGAGATGTTCGGAGACGTGGAGGATCTTGCTGATCTCCCAATCGCTCTTGCCTTCCGCGATCCATTGCAACACATCGGTTTCGCGGGGTGTCAGCCTGACCGGCGGCGGCACATCGATCAGCGAGAGGGCGCGCCCGAACGAATACATCGCCAGCAGTTGCAGCGCCCCGCGAAAATGCGGCGGCAGATCGGCGCGATCGCTGGCAATGGAGAAGCCCGCGCATTGTCCGTCGAGCGTCAGCATCGGCACCGTAAAGCCAAAACCCAGATCACATTCGCTGGCTTCGTCCATGATGCGCCTGGCAGCGGGGCGGTCGCGATACGTCCCCTCCAGTTCCGACCAGAGGAACGGCTCCGTCGACGTCGTGACGCGGTGGATCGTAGGATCGTCAAAAAGATATCCCTGCGAGAAGTAGCGCTGGCTCCATTGCTCCGGCCACCGATGCAAGACGACGTTCGCAACTTGCTGCTGCGCCGACATCCCCGGCAAGGGAATGATTCCCGCAAGAACGTGAGAAAATCCGAACGGCTTGAGAACGGATAGAACTGTTGCAGCGACCGCGTCCGCCGATCCCGCGCGGTCGACGGCGGCTATAAATGACAGGGTCTCATCCAGACTGCGCCGGGACATTGGATGTTTGCGCCACCTGTGGTGCCAGCCACGCGGAAATCGTGCCGTGATCGAGTTTACAGACGCATCGAGTACAGGGCCAAAAGCTTAGCGCGCGAAAAAGGTTGCGCAACCGAAAAACCGAGCGCGGTAAAAATCGCCGGCCTTGGTTGGAAGAGCTCAGGAGTGGCTCATGGTGCCCAGGGGCGGGATCGAACCACCGACACTGCGATTTTCAGTCGCATGCTCTACCAACTGAGCTACCTGGGCGTTCCCCAGAACCCGAAAGGCCGAAGGGAGCGGCGGTTTATAGTCAGGCAATACGGCTCTGTCCACCACGCTTCGCCTGCATGTCCAGCATAGCCCGAAGGGCCGAGCCGGAACGGCTTCGCGTGGCAGAGCCGAGCGTCAGCTGGCGGCGAAGCGTATCCAGCAAAGCTCGAAGGGCGGCCCGGGTCGCCAAGTAAGCCGTTGAAAAAAATAAAAAATTACGCCGCTCGTCATTCGTTGTCGTCATCCTCGTCGGGGCGGGCGGGGATGGCATAGGAACCCGACAGCCAGCGATTGAGATCGACGTCGCGGCAGCGATCCGAACAAAAGGGCCGGCTTTCCCGGGTCGACGGCTTACCGCAAATCGGACAGGGCTTCGCCGCCCGCGGCTCGGCAGGCACGTTGCCGGGCGGCTTAGCTGGCATTCAGCCAGCCAAAGCGGATCGGAAACCCCTCGCCGCCGAGCAGCGTGACCAACTCGTAGAGGGGCAGGCCGACCACATTGGTGTAGGAACCGACCATCTTGACGACGAACGAGCCTGCGATGCCCTGCACCGCATAGCCACCGGCCTTGCCGCGCCATTCGCCGGAGCCGATATAGGCTTGGATGTCCTCTTCCGAGAGCCGCTTGAAGCGCACGCGGCTTTCGATCAAGCGTTGGCGGAATGCTTCCTTCGGCGTCACCAGGCAAATCGCGGTGTAGACGCGGTGATTGCGGCCGGACAGAAGCCGCAGGCATTGCGCGGCCTCGTCGACCAGATTGGCCTTGGGCAGGATGCGGCGTCCGACGGCAACCACGGTGTCGGCGGCGAGAATGAAGGCGCCGCGCAATTCATCGTCGAGCTGGACGGATTTTAGCGCAGCGTCGGCCTTGGCACGGGCCAGCCGGTTGGCGCAGGCGCGTGGCAACTCGCCGCGCCGGGGAGTTTCGTCGACATCGGCCGGGCGCAGGGCGTCGGGCTCGATGCCGGCCTGGTTCAGCAGGCTGAGACGTCGCGGCGAACCTGAGGCGAGAACGAGTTTGGGGCGGCCAAGCATGCGGATCTGGTCGGCGGGAGAGATTCGAAAACTTGCGAATGCGCGCGGAACCTATCGGAAGGCTCTGTTCGAGACAACCATGCATTCGCAGCCGCCATGACAAACAGGGCGTCCACTAACTGCCTGGAACCTTTGCGAAAAAGGATAGAGCGGCCGCGCTGACATCTCCCCGTCACGAAGCCGCAGCATCGGCCTCAAGTATTGGCACACGGTAACCGATTGCGGAGACGTCGGCCGGCTTTTGCGCCCTTCCCGTCAGCCGCTTGCCGCGCCGGCCTTCGAAAACCGCTTGCGGATGCGCAACAAGAGACTGTCGCAAACCTCGCGATAGGCATCGAGCTTCTGTTCGCGGCTTCCGTCGATCCCCGTCGGGTCCGGCGTCGGCCAGTATTCCACCTCGGCGGCGAGCGTCCGCGTCAGCTCCAGCGCCTTGTGATGGGCCTCCGGCGACAGCGTGATGATGAGATCGAAATTGAGACCTTCCCAGTCGTCCAGTTCCTCGAACGTCATCGGCTTGTGCTGGGAGATGTCCTGACCGAGTTCGGCCATCACGGTGACCGCGAAGGGATCGAGCTCGCCCTTCTTGACGCCGGCGGAGCGGACATAAAGCGCCTGCGGAAACATCTGCTGTAGAAGACTCTCCGCCATCGGCGAGCGCACGCTGTTGAACGCGCAGGCAAACAGCACGGCTTGCGGCGCGCGCGAGGGCGGCGCTGCCATCAGGCGTTTTCCCGTTGGCGCATAACCTCGTCGGCGGTCATGCAGCTCAGCCCTTCCAGTGGAGGACGCAGATCAGCGTGAACAGGCGACGAGCCGTTTCGAAATCCACGCGCACCTTGCCCTTCAGCCGTTCCTGCAACGTGCGCGAGCCCTCGTCATGGATTCCGCGCCGACCCATGTCGATCGCCTCGATCCGGTCCGGCGTCGCGGTGCGGATCGCCTGATAGTAGCTGTCGCAGATCATGAAATAGTCTTTCACGATTCGCCGGAACGGCGTCAGCGACAGCAGATGCGCCACCACGAGCGTGCCATCCTCGCGGCGAATATCGAAGGCGAGGCGATTGCCGGTGATGCTGAGGTTGAGCGTGTACGGCCCGCCGGCGATGCCTTCCGGGGCGAACAGGTTCTGCTCGATCAGGTCGTAGATCGCGATTGCTCGCTCGTGCTCGATGTCGGGCCCCGAGCGGCCGATCAATTCCTCATCGAGCGTGACCGCGACGATGCGGTTGTTCGAATCGTCTCCTGAGGGCGGCGTGGTCATGACAGGTTGAGGCGTATCCCGACGGAACGTGAATGGGCCTCGAGGCCCTCGGCCTGACCGAGCGTCATCGCCGCCGGGCCAAGCTGGCGCAACTGGTCGGGCCCGCATTTCAGCACCGAGGTGCGTTTCATGAAGTCGAGCACGCCGAGCCCTGATGAAAATCGCGCCGAGCGCGCGGTCGGCAACACATGGTTGGAGCCGCCGACATAGTCGCCGATCGCCTCCGGCGTATGCGGCCCCAGAAACACCGCCCCGGCATTACGGATTTTGGCGGCCAGGCCTTCCGGATCGGCGGTCATAATCTCCAGGTGCTCGGCGGCCAGCGCGTCCGCCAGCCGAACCGACTCATCCATCGTCTTCACCTTGATGATGCCGCCGAAATCCCGCCACGAGGCCCGCGCGATCTCTGCTCGCGGCAAGGTCGAAAGCTGTGTCTCGACCGCGCGGGCAACGTCGCCGGCGAGGCCGGCATCATCGGTGATCAGGATCGATTGCGCGTTGGCGTCGTGTTCGGCCTGCGCCAGCAGATCGGCCGCGATCCACGCGGCATTGGCGGATTTGTCGGCGATGACGAGCACCTCGGAAGGCCCCGCGATCATGTCGATGCCGACCTTGCCGAACACCAGCCGCTTGGCGGCCGCGACATAGGCGTTGCCAGGCCCGACGATCTTGGCGACCGGCGCAATCGTCGCCGTGCCATAGGCCAGCGCCGCCACCGCCTGTGCGCCGCCGACGCGGTAGATTTCGGAAACCCCGGCCAAGTGCGCCGCCGCCAGCACCAGCGGATTGAGCTTGCCGTCTGGCGACGGCACCACCATGACGAGGCGGTCCACGCCCGCAACCTTGGCCGGCACCGCATTCATCAGCACCGACGACGGATAGGCCGCCGTGCCGCCAGGCACGTAGAGACCGACGGCTTCGATTGCGCTCCAGCGCCAGCCGAGTTCGACGCCGAGTGCGTCGGTGAAGCGTTCGTCCTTCGGCAATTGCCGGCGGTGGAAACTCTCGATGCGGCCGCGCGCCAGCTCGAGCGCTGCCATGGTCGCGCGGTCGCACGCCGTCACCGCCTGCTCGATTTCTCCGACGCCGACACGGAGTTGCGAAGCATCAAGCTCAAGCCGGTCGAACCGACTTGTCGCCTCGATCAGGGCTTCGTCGCCTCGCCTCGCCACGTCGTCGACGATGACCCGGCAGGCCGCTTCGACATCGGCCGCCACCTCGCGCTTCATCGCCAGGAACGCGGCGAATTCGGACGCAAAATCGGCGCTGGAGGTCTCGAGGAGAACAGGCATGGCGGCTTTCCGAGGGGGCTTGAATCTCAACGTAAAGGCTTCTGCTCCATGGCGCGAGGCCAAATCGCCGTCAACCCTTCAGGGTAGTCATTCCACGACGGCGCGGCCGGCCGCGCGCCTCGAATAGGCCGGTTCCTTGTCGGAGCGCTTTTCGCTTAATCGCTGATGCGCTCGATACGCGCGCCGCAGGCGGAGAGTTTTTCCTCCAGCCGCTCGAAGCCACGGTCGAGATGGTAGACGCGGTTAACCATGGTCTCGCCCTCGGCGGCGAGGCCGGCGATGACCAGCGATACCGAAGCGCGCAAGTCGGTCGCCATGACCGGCGCGCCGCGCAACTCGCCGATGCCGTGGACGGTCGCGGTTTCGCCATCGAGCTGGATGCGCGCGCCGAAACGCGCCAGCTCCTGCACATGCATGAAGCGGTTTTCGAAAATCGTCTCGGTGATCTGGGAAGCGCCCTTGGCGCGGGTCATCAGCGCCATCAGCTGGGCCTGAAGGTCGGTCGGAAAACCCGGGAACGGCGCGGTCGCAACCGTCACCGGGTTGATGCCGGCGCCATTGCGGGCGATGCGAATGCCTTCGTTATTGGCGGTCACGACGGCTCCCGCTTCGGTCAGCACGTCGAGGGCGGCTTGCAGCAGTTCAGGCCGCGCACCGCTCAATTGAACATCGCCGCCGGTCATCGCGACCGCCATGGCGTAGGTGCCGGTCTCGATGCGATCGGGCAGCACGGTGTGGCGCGCGCCGTGAAGCTTGCTCACGCCCTCGATGGCGATCCGCGGCGCGCCGGCGCCGGTGATGCGCGCGCCCATCTTGTTGAGGCAATCAGCGACGTCGACAATTTCCGGCTCGCAGGCGGCGTTGGCGATGACGGTCGTGCCCTTCGCCAGCGTCGCCGCCATCAGCGCGACATGCGTCCCGGAGACCGTCACCTTTGGAAAATCGATCTCTCCACCTTTAAGTCCGCCGGGCGCTTTGGCGACGACGTAGCCGCCGTCGATGACGATTTCGGCGCCGAGTTTTTCCAGCGCCATGATCAGGAGGTCGACCGGCCGCGTGCCGATGGCGCAGCCGCCGGGCAGCGAGACCTTTGCTTCGTGCATCCGCGCCACCAGCGGCGCGATCACCCAGAAGCTGGCGCGCATCCGCGACACCAACTCGTAAGGCGCTGTCGTGTCGATGATGTCAGCGGCGGAGATGTGCAGGGTCTGCCCCTGGTATTCGCGGTCGCCCGGCCGCTTTCCGGCCGACATGATATCGACGCCGTGGTTGCCGAGAATGCGCTGCAACTGCGCGACGTCGGCGAGCCTCGGCACATTGTCGAGGATCAGCGTCTCCTCGGTCAAAAGGCCGGCGATCATAAGAGGTAACGCGGCATTCTTGGCGCCGGAAATCGGAATCGTGCCGTTGAGCGCGTTACCGCCGATGATGCGAATGCGATCCATAGTGATCCCTGCCGTTCAATGCCCCGGGGTATAGGGCGAATGTATCGTCCGGCGCAAATACCCAAGGCAAAACGGCTCTCCGTTTGCGGCGAATTGATGGGAAAGGCGCCGGTACCATCATCTGAGGGCAGGCTTGTTGGCGCGCCTGCCCCCGGGGCGAGGCTTGCGGAGCTCAGGCCTGGCGGAAACGCCGCAGCGAGGCGATGATCGCGATGACGAAGAGCACGAGAACAACGCCTTGCGTCACCGCGAACGGCGGTTCGCTTGGCGGCACGCTCGGCGCCAGCTCATGCAAGGGGCCGATCTTCAGGAAGCTCTGGATCACCAGCACGAAGACGTTGAGATAGAGCGAAGTGATCGCCGTGACCACGTAGATCGAGCGCCAGGCTCCGGAAGCCTTCATGCCGTAAAGCGCAAAGCAGGCGATCGCAAGCAACACCAGCGAGAGGATGGCGATGATATGCGAGGGCAACAGCTTCTCGAACGGAAACATGAAGCCGGTGGCGTTGGTGAGAATCGTGGAGAGCAGAAAGAGCGCGGTCATGCCGGGCTGCGATTGCGACTTGAACAGCCCGGCCAATACGACGAGACCCGACACGATTCCGATCAGGCTGATGACGACATGAAGAATCGTGACAGCCTGCAAGCTCAAACCCAGCGTCATGGCGAACCCCCTGTTTTGAATGGCGTGAGATGCTAAGGCCGTTCGCTTGAAATTGCTACGAGAAGCGAGCGTAGCGATGGCCGCTCTTGCGCCACACGAGGCGGAATGACCGCATCATGGAATCTTTGCAAAACCGTCACGGCGGCGACGGTTTGCACATTTGGTCACCGGATTTGCGGCGCCGGCCCGCCTTACAAGGATGGTCTCGCGGAATCGTTGAGATAGCCATGCAGCGCAGCAACCACCTGGGCGCCCTCTCCGATCGCACCACCGACGCGCTTGACCGATCCCGAACGCACGTCACCCACTGCGAAAACACCGGGCACCGAGGTCTGCAATGCCGATGCCGGAGCGCTTGCGCCATTTGCGGCGCCGGTGATGACGAAGCCGCCGCGATCGACCTTGACGCCACAACCCTCGAGCCAGCCCGTGGCCGGATCAGCACCGACGAACAGGAAAAGATTGCGGGCATCGAACCGCATTTCTTCTGGCGAGAGACGGCTGCGCCAGCGCACGCATTCAAGCGAAGCCTCCTTGCCGCCTTCAAGTCCGATGACCTCGGCGTTGAAGATCAGTTCGATGTTGGCCGACGCCTCGATGCGCTCGATCAAATAGCGCGACATGCTGGCGCCGAGGCCGCCGCCGCGGATCACCATCTGAACCTTGCTGGCGTGACCCGACAGGAACACCGCGGCCTGGCCCGCCGAATTGCCGCCACCAACCAGGACGACCTGCTGCTGGGTGCACAAGCTCGCCTCGATGGGCGAGGCCCAGTACCACACACCGCGACCCTCATAGTCGGCGAGGCTTTCGATCTCCGGGCGCCTGTAGCGCGCGCCGCTGGCGATCACGATCGCGCGCGCCCGCACCACATCGCCATTGTCGAGTGTGAGGCCGAAAACGCCGTCGGTGCGCGAACAATCCAGCGACTTCACTTCAACCGGAATCATGATTTCGGCGCCGAATTTCTGCGCCTGGTTGAAGGCGCGGGCCATCAGCGCGTGCCCGGAAATGCCGGTCGGAAAACCGAGGTAATTCTCAATTCTTGCGCTGGCCCCGGCCTGGCCGCCGAACGCCCGCGTATCGCAGACGGCAACCGCCAACCCTTCGGACGCGGCATACACCGCGGTCGCCAGCCCGGCAGGGCCCGAGCCAACGACGGCGACGTCATAGACCTTGTCCTTTGAAACGGCGCGCACCATGCCGAGGGCGCGGGCGAGTTCGGATTCGCGTGGGTTGCGCAGCACCGTGCCGTCGGGCGCGACGACCAGCGGCAGCTCTTCCGGCAAAGGCTGATAACGCGCGATCACCTCGGCGGCGTCGGCGTCAACATGGGGACAGAGCAGATGATGCGGATAGCCGTTGCGGGTGAGAAAGCCCTGAAGGCGAATGACGCCGGCCGAGTTTCCCGGGCCGATCAGCACGGGCCCGCCGGCGCCGCCCCGGATCAGGCTTACGCGCCGCAGGATCAGCGCGCGCATGATGCGCTCGCCGAGATCGGCCTCGGCGACCATCAACGCGCGCAGCCGTTCCGGCGGGATCAACAGCGTTCTGACCTCGCCCTCGGCATGGCCGTCGACGAGGGCCGGGCGTTCCGACAACTGACCGATTTCCGCCAGGAATTGGCCCGGCCCCTGATCGATGATCGGCGAGACGCGGCCAAACCCGTCCCGATGGGTGATGGCGACGTTGCCGGACAGCACGACAAACATGCCGGGTCCCTGCTTGCCGGTCTCGAACAGGGCTTCGCCATGGGTGTAGTTGCGCTCCTCGCCGAACCGGCGGATCCGCGCGATCTCCTGCGCGGTCAATGTCGGGAAGGTCTGCTCATAACGCGGGAAGGCGCTGGCGCGGGCGGCGTTGCCGTTGGTTTCTTGTCCCATGATGATTTGTTCCGACATTGCCACGACCTCATCTGGAAAACCCGTAAGATCGAGGATATTCCTTGGCGACATGCGCCGGCCAACCGGCTATTTGTCCGGGCCTTCCTCAGCCCTATCGCTGGGCACTTCATCAGACGACGGCGACGCCGGCGTGAAATCCGCCCGCTCGCGAGCTTGCGACTTTCGACGCTTGAGATTTTCCCGCAACGCCAGCTTCAGGCGATCCTGGCGCTTGTTTTTGGCAGCTTGTCCCGTCACCCGCCCGCTTGCCTGCCCGTCATCCTTCATCGTCGACCTGCTCGCCTGTGCCGCCTTACCGCAATCGCCGTAATCGAAGCCGGAACAAGCCAATAGCGACAGACAAGCCCGTATGCGCTCCAATTGCGGCGATTTCGGCTGGTGGCGACGATTTCCCGTGCTTGCGCGCCTCCTGACCTTGTGGCAAGGATCGCCGGCCTTGTGGAGGCCCCCTTTGGGCCGATTCTCTTTATTCCGTGCCCGGCTCTTGAGAGCGTATGCTGCCGTAGCTCAGTGGTAGAGCACTCCATTGGTAATGGAGAGGTCGACAGTTCAATCCTGTCCGGCAGCACCAGCCATCGCAGCAACCTACCCTCACACACATCGATCGCAAGCGGCGCCCCTCACCGGGCGTTTGACGATTCAAGTCCGGCCGATGCGTCGCAAGCCGGCAATCCTCCGACAAATCTGAATCATTCGTATTCGAACTTTGCCAACGGGAGTTCCCGCTGTTGCTTCTTCGATGCGCGGAAGGCTCAGAAATTAAGGCGCCTTTAAGGCTTCATTAGCCCGTCATTAATCACAAATTCGCGTTGTTCCCCAATATGTTGGGTTCTCCACGCGTGTGGCCGATCAGTGACAGCTTTTTACTCGAAAGCTGGCTAAGTGCGCGCCATGGACGGGCGCAGAAGGCGCGCGATCTGAAAACGGACTATTCTCTGGAGAACAACAAATGAAGAAGTTACTACTTGCAACTGTGGCTCTCGTCGCCCTCGGCGCGACCGTGCCAGCACTCGCTGCCGACCTATCGGCCCGGAACGCCCCCTATACCAAGGCGCCGGCCTATGTCGCTCCGCTCTATAACTGGACCGGCTTCTATATCGGCGGCCATCTCGGCGGCGTGTTCAGCGACAACAGCAATTTCAACGGCCTCGTGACCGGCAATAACGGCAACGGCCGTTTCCTCGGCGGTCTGCAGGGCGGCGCTGACTATCAGTTCGCCCCGAACTGGGTGATCGGCGCGGAAGCAGAGTACTCCTGGATTGCCGGCAACAACGGCAGCGTCATCTTCCCGAATGGCAACATCTACACCAACAACCAGCGTGGCCTCGGCTCCGTGACGGGCCGCGTCGGCTACACCTGGGGTCCGGGCCTGCTCTACGTGAAGGGCGGTTATGCGTTCGCCGACAACAACGAATCGCTGACGACCGGTGCCGGTGCGCCACTCGCGTTCGGTTTCAGCGGCGACCACAGCAACGGCTGGACCGTCGGCGCTGGTCTCGAATACATGTTCACCCAGAATTGGTCGGGCAAGATCGAGTACCAGTACTACAACTTCGGCAATTCCAGCTTCACCACGCCGGCAGCGCTCGCTCCGTTCGGCAGCTTCCGCACCGACGACCATGTCGTGAAGGCCGGCATCAACTACCGCTTCAACTGGGGGGGTCCGGTGGTCGCGAGGTACTGATCTTCGCGAATTGATCGGTAAAGAAAAGGCCGGCCTCGCGCCGGCCTTTTTGCTTTTGCGGGGCACCGTCTGCGCTTGCGCCGCCCGCATCTACTTTTTCGGCTGGCGCGGCGGCGATAGTGCGGCTAAGCCGATGACAGGCAATCTTGATGACAGGCAATCTTTAAGACCCGCGACGATGCATTCAAAGAAAGACGCTGTTCAGTCCTCGGCCGAGGCACTGCGTTACCCCTGGGAAAACCATCCCGGCCCCGATCAGGTCGTGGAGGTCATGCCGGGGCTGCTCTGGGTCCGCCTGAAACTGCCGTTCCGCCTCAACCACGTGAACATCTATCTGCTCGCCGATGGCGACAGCTGGGCGATGGTGGATTCCGGCTTCGGCAATGAGGAATCGATCGCGGCCTGGACCGCGCTGTTCGAAGGCCCGCTGTCTGGCGTCAGGATCAGCCGGCTGATCGTCACCCATTCGCATCCAGATCACGTGGGACTGGCCGGCTGGGTGGTCGAGCGTTTCGGTTGCCCGCTTTTCATGTCGCAGGTCGAATATCTGCAATCGGTCTATCACCAGAACCGCGGCACCGAGGAACGCAAGCAGGCGCAGCGCCTGTTCTTCCGCCGTCACGGCATGGATGAGAGCCTCACCGACAAGCTCCTCGGACGCGGCCAGGACTATCTGAAACGAGTCTCGACCTTGCCGGCATCCTATCGCCGCATCTCGCATGGCGACGAGATCTCGATCGGCACACGCCGCTTCAAGGTCATCACGGGCGGCGGCCACGCGCTCGATCAGGTGATGCTCTTTTGCGCCGCCGACAAGCTGTTCCTGTCGGCGGATCAGGTGCTGAGCAAGATTTCACCCAATGTCAGCGTCTGGGCGGTCGAGCCGGAGCAGAATTCGCTCGGCGAATATCTTGCCTCCCTCGCGAGCCTCACCACCACCCTGCCCTATGATCTGCTTGTGCTGCCCGGCCACGGCGTGCCGTTCTACGGGCTGAAGACGCGGATCAAGCAACTCGCCGATCATCACGAGGAACGCTGCCGGCTGATCGCGGATGCTTGCCGGGAGATATCGAAGACATCAGCCGAACTTGTGCCGGTCGTGTTTCACAAGCACGTGCTCGATCCGCATCAAATGGGATTTGCCGCCGGCGAACTGATCGCGCATGTCAACTACATGCTGGTCGAGGGCCGCCTCACCGCGGAGGAGACCGACGGCATGCTTTACTATCGGACGACATGACCTGCACGCGGCGGCATCTGCTTCACAGTCTCGTGCTCGGCTCGGCCGCGTTCGTCGCGGTGCCCGCAATCGCACAAGATGCCGCGTCCGTGACCTTCATGACCGCTGGCGACGGGAGCGCCTTCCTGCCCTATGGCCAGGGCGTGGCGAAATATCTCGCCACCAGGGGAATCCGCGTCGAAATCAAGAAGAGCGGCGGTTCCAACGACAACCTGGTGGCGGTCGATGCCTCCGCCATGACGATCGGCACTGCGTTCTTGGCGTCCGCCTATGACGCCGTCAACGGCACCGGCTTCGCCGCCGGCCACAAACAGGAAAACCTGCGTGCGCTGTTTCCGATGTACGAGACCTCGTTCCAGGTCGCGGCCTTGCGCAAGAGCGGACTCCACTCGCTCGCCGACCTCGACGGCAAGAAGGTCGGAGTCGGCCCGGCACGTGGCCCTGCGGAAGGATTTTTCCGCGCCGCCGCCGACGTCGCGGGTATCAAGCCGGTGATCGTCAATGGCGATCCCGCCACGTTGTCCGGCCTGGTTCTGAGCGGCGAGATCGATGTCGCTGTGGCAGGGCGCGGTAGTGCCGATTCCGTCGCTGGTCGAAGTGACCACGCAGGCCGATGCGATCGTGTTCGGACTGTCGGATGCCGAAGTCGCCGCCGTGCTCGCAAGACTACCGGCGCTGTCCGCGACGACGATCCCGGCGGGAACCTACAAGGGACAGACGGAAGAGATCAAAAGTTTTTCGGCCTGGAATTTTGTGGTCGCCAACAACGACCTTCCGGACGATGTGGCCTATGCAATCACCAGGGCTGTACTATCCGCGACCGATCCCGGATCCGACATCTATCCGACTGCATCGGGCACGCGCGCGGCAAACGCAGCCAACAACCACATCCTGCCGTTCCATCCCGGCGCGCTGCGATTCTATCGCGAGGCCGGCATCAATCTGCGTTACGTCCTACGATTCCAGATTAAATAATTTTGCCGCGGTTCGGCCGAGGACGTTGGCCTTCTCGTCATCATCAAGCGACGTGCACGCAAAGATGTGGTCCACCGGGCCGAGCTGCCAGGGATAGGGGTAGTCGCTGCCCAGCACGATCTGGCTTGCGCCGACCTGCGCCGCGAGATGCCGGATTGCCTCGGGCGTGAAGACCAGCGAGTCGAAATAGATCTGCTTCAGATAGTCCGTCGGCTTCTTCTTCAGCTTGATGTCGGGATTGCATCCCTTGGGGCCGACCATACAGGCGTGGTCGGAACGATCCGCATAGGAGCCGAGATAACCGCCGCCATGCGCCGCGATGATCTTCAGTCCGGGGAAGCGATCGAGCGTCCCTTCGAAGATCAGATGCGAGAGCGCAATCGTCGTATCCAGCGGATTGCCGATGGTGTTGTCGAGCCAGCCATTGCCCGCCAGCCTGTTCTTGAGTTCCGGCATGCCGCGCGGATGGATGAACAGGGGCACGCCGAGCTCTTCCGCCTTGGCCCAGACGGAATTGAATTTCGGATCCGAAAAATCGACATTGTTGACGGAGCCGCCGATCGCCGCGCCCTTCAGGCCCTGCTTCTTCACTGCGGTTTCCAGTTCCTGCACGGCCAAATCAGGCGCCTGCAAGGTGAGTGACGCGAACGCCGCAAAGCGATCCGAATGCGCGGCGCAGAATTCGGCGAGCTTCTCGTTCTGGATCTTGACGATCTGCGCGGCAAGGTCGCGCTCCTTGTCGTACCAGAACGGATTGATCGACAGAACCTCCATGTCCACGGCCTGCGCGTCCATCGCGGTCAGCCGCTGCTTGAGATCGATGAAGGTCTCTTCCGCCCCGTTGATCGGGCCGGCCTGGCGCCTGTGGCCTTCTTCGCCCAGCAGCGCGCCAGCCTCATGGAAATGGCAATGCGCATGCACGTCGATGGTCTTGACCCGCCTGCCCTTGACCATGACCGGAAGCTTGTGCCGCGCCGGCTCCTGGGCGCCTGCGCTCCTCGACATTCCGCAGCCGCAAAAAATGATGCCGGTGGCCGCAGCCGCCGTGCCGGTTTTCAGAAAATCGCGGCGCGTAGTCATGAAAGTTTTTTCCCGCTGTCATCGGCCGGCGGACACGACGCCGGCTCATTATGCCGCCGGTTGATCGGCCGACGCTTAAGGGAGAGATCGTAAGGCAAGCGACCGGGCGCGGGCAAGGCGCGCCGTTTTCACGTCGTCATTCCCATGGATCAGTGCTTGAGAATTCGGGCGAGGAACGCCTTGGCGCGCCCGGAGGCCGGCGCCTCGAAGAATGTTGCGGCACCCGCCGTCTCGACGATTTCGCCGCCGTCCATGAACAGCACCCGGTTGGCGACATTGCGGGCAAAGCCCATCTCGTGGGTGACGCAGATCATGGTCATGCCCTGCTTCGCCAGCGACGTCATCACGTCCAGCACCTCGTTGACCATTTCCGGATCGAGCGCCGAGGTCGGCTCATCGAACAACATCACTTCTGGATCGAGCGCGAGCGCGCGGGCAATCGCCACGCGCTGCTGCTGGCCGCCGGACAGTTGCGCCGGGTATTTGGCGATATGGGCGGAAAGCCCGACGCGTGCGAGCAGCGAGCGCGACTTCTCTTCGGCCACGGCTTTCGGCCGCTTCAAGACCTTGGTTTGCGCGATCGTCACGTTGCTCAGTACCGAAAGATGCGGAAACAACTCGAAACTCTGGAACACCATTCCAACCGAGCGGCGTAGCGCTGCCATATGGGTGACGCCGGGCGCGAGGCAAAAATCGCCGACCTTGATTTCGCCGGCGTCGATCGGCTCAAGCCCGTTCACCGTCTTGATCAGCGTGCTCTTGCCCGAGCCTGACGGCCCGCAGATCACCACGACTTCGCCGCGCTCGATCTCGGCGTTGCAATCCCTGAGAACCTGAAACGTACCGTAGGATTTCGAGACATGGCTGATCGAGATCATCAGCGAGCTCCGTAAGCGAGGCGGCCTTGCAGCCGTTTGACGAGCTGTGATGCGGTGTAACAGAACAGGAAATAGATGACACCGACGGTCAGGTACATTTCGACCAGGCTGCCGTCGCGCTGGGCGATCTTGGTGGCCGCGCCCAGCAGGTCGGTCGCCGAAATGACGTAAACGAGCGAGGTGTCCTGAAACAGGATGATGGTCTGCGTGAGCAGGATCGGCAGCACGTTTCGGATCGCCTGCGGGAAGAGAATGTAGACGTAAGCGTGGAATTTGGAAAGCCCGAGCGCTTCGCAGGCGGCGTATTGCCCAGTCGAAATCGAGCGGAAGCCGGCGCGCACGATTTCCGCATAGTAAGCCGCTTCGAACAATACGAAGGTGACATAAATCGTCAGCGACGCCCCGACCGCCACAGGGCGTCCGCCGTTCACCAGCCACCCGATCGCCCACGGAACAAGGAAGAAGACCCAGAAGATCACCATGATCAGCGGGATCGAACGCATCAGGTTGATGTAGACCGTCGCGAAGGTTGAAAGCAGCCTGTTTGACGAGAGCCGCGCCACTGCCAGGAGGCTGCCGAACACGATCCCGCCGGCGACCCCAACCACCGTGATCTGGACCGTGAACAGCAGTCCCGACAGGAGGAACGGCGCGACGGAGGCGATTGCGGAAAGATCGACCTTCATTTCCGCGCACTCCCGCTGACTAGGCTCGGGAGCTGCATCGCGCGTTCGATCCAGTACATCAGCGACCAGGCGAGCATCGCGATCACCAGATAGACCAGAGTGACGACGCCGTACGCCTCAAAGGTGCGGAACGTGTTCTCGTTGATTTCGCGCGCGGTTGCAGTCAGCTCGACCAACCCGATGGTCAGCGCCACCGACGTATTCTTGAAGATCGTCATGAACTCGTTGGTGAGCGTCGGCAGGATGATGCGGAACGCCTGCGGCAAGAGAATCAGCCGGTAAAGGCCGGCGCGGCCGAAGCCGAGCGCGGAGCCGGCCGCGCTTTGACCGGCCGGAAGTGCCTGGATGCCGGCGCGGACCTGTTCGGCGATCCGCGCCGCGGTGAACAGGCCAAGACAGACCAGCGCCGGGACGAAGCTGCCCCATGGCGGATCCATCTGCTTGATCGCGAGCCCAAGCCGCTGCGGCAGGATTTCGGGCAGCACGAAGTACCAGAAGAACATCTGCACGAGCAGCGGAATGTTGCGGAAGGTCTCGACATAGACCCGCCCCAGCCTTGGCCAGATCCCGCCCGGCAGCGTGCGTGCCACGCCAACCAGCGTGCCGACCATGAGCGCGATCGCCCAGGCGCTGAATGCCAGCGAGAGCGTCCAGAGAAGGCCGCTCACGATCCAGTCGATGTATCGGCTCACGCCATCAGGGGTCGTCTCGAACAGCAAGGACATCGGCGACTACCCCATGACATCACAGTGCGGCTGATAGGGCTCTGCTCACTGCCCCACAGCCTTGTCGCTCGGGGTCTTGATCAACTCCTTCAGCTTGTCCGACTGCGGGAATTTCAGATTGATGTTCTTCGGCGGGATCTGGCTCTCGAACCACTTGGCATAGAGCTTGTCGTACAGGCCGGATTTCATGGCTTCGACCAGCGCCTCATCGACCAGCTTTTTGAACTCGCCATCGCCCTTGGCCATCATGACGCCGTAGGGGTCGCTCGGATAGGCATCGCTCAGGAAAGCAAAATTGTCCGGCGAGGCGGCATTCGCCTTCAGACCGGCAAGAAGTATGTCGTCTTCCATGAAGGCCGAGGCGCGGCCGGTCTCGACCAGCAGGAAGGATTTCAGCGTGATCCTTGCCTTGCAGGATCTTCATCCCGAGATTTTTCTCGGTGTTGAGCTTGGCGACGAACTGCGCCGTGTTGGTGCCCTGCGTCACCACGACCGCTTTGCCCTTGAGATCGTCGGTCGTCTTAAGGTTGGAGGATTTGAGCGCAATCCATTTGAACTGGGGCGCGTAAAAGATCACGGAGTAGGCGACCTCCTGCTGGCGCGCGATGGTGTTGGCGGTTGAGCCGCACTCGATGTCAACCGTGCCGTTCTTGACCAGCGGAATGCGGTTGGAGGAATTGACCGCCTGATAGGCGACCTTGAGATCGGGCTTGTTCAGCTTCGCCTTGATCTTTGCCGCGACGAGGTCGCACAGATCGAGCGAGAAGCCGATCGGCTTCTGATTGTTGTCGAGATAGGAGAACGGCACGGAGGAATTGCGGTGGCCGATCGTGATCGTGCCGGCGTCCTTGATCTTCTGCAGCGTCGGACTGAAGCTCTGGGCCGATGCCGTTTCCGGCGCGAACGCCAGCAAACACAGGACGGCGAGGCTGATGGCTATTCTCGTCATGATGGTCTCCCCTCTTCCAAAAACGCGTTCCGCAACTCTCATTTGACCGCGGCAATGGCGGCATCGACCGCATCGCCCAAGCGCTCGACAACCGTATCGACCTGGTCCCTGTTGATTATAAAGGGCGGCGCGATCAGAACATGATCGCCGTTGATGCCATCGATGGTGCCGCCCATCGGATAGACGCACAGGCCGCGCGCCATCGCCTCGCGCTTGACCAGCGCATTGAGCTTCAATTCCGGCGCAAACGGCTTTTTCGTATCCACCTCGGACACCAGCTCCACGGCGCGGAACAGGCCGCGGCCACGGATGTCGCCGACGTGGTGATGATTGGCAAAGCGCTCTTCGAGCCGCCGTCGCAGGTGGCCGCCCATGGCCATGACGTTGTCGAGCAGGTGACCGCGCCGGATGACATCCTGCACCGCAAGTCCGGCCGCCGCCGCCATCGGGTGGCCCATATAGGTATGGCCATGCAAAAAAAACCCGGAGCCCTTGGAGAAGGCTTCGAAAATCCTGCCGCTCAGCAAGGTCGCGCCAATCGGCTGATAGCCGCCGCCCAGCCCCTTGGCGATCGCCATCAGGTCCGGCGCCACACCGTCCTGTTCGCAGGCATGCAGCGTTCCGGTGCGGCCCATGCCGCACATGACCTCGTCGAGAATGAGCAGCACGCCGTAGCGGTCGCAGATCGCGCGGATTTGCTTGAAATAGTCGGCAACCGGCGGCACCGCACCGGAGGTCGCGCCGACCACCGTCTCCGCAACGAAGGCAATGACCTGATCGGGCCCGAGTTCGAGGATCTTGTTCTCGAGCCCCTGCGCCGCGCGCGCTGCGTATTCGGCGTCGCTCTCGCCTGCGTTCTGCCAGCGATAGGCATAGCAGGGATCGATGTGATGAGTTTCGATCAACAGGGGGCGGAACCGCGCGCGGCGCCATTCATTGCCGCCGGTCGCCAGCGCCCCCAGCGTATTGCCGTGATAGCTCTGACGGCGCGCGATGATGTGCCGCCGCTGCGGCTCGCCCTTCTCGACGAAATATTGCCGAGCCATTTTCAGCGCCGCCTCGATCGCCTCCGACCCGCCGCTGACGAGATAGACGTGGTCGATGCCTTTGGGCGCGGTCTCGACGAGGCGGTCGGCGAGCTCTTCGGCGACTTCGGTCGTGAAAAAGCCCGTGTGTGCGTAGGCCAGCTTGTCGAGCTGCTTGTGAAGGGCTGCGATCACATCGGGATGGCCGTGGCCGAGACAGGACACCGCGGCGCCGCCGGAGGCATCGATGTAGCTCTTGCCGTCCTGGTCGAACAATTCGATGCCTTTGCCGCCGACGGCGACGGGCATCCTGGCGTTGGCGGAGCGGTGAAGGATGTGAGTCATGACGCCTTCTTGTTGGGTCTGGATTTGAGATGAGTATTGAGCGCGGCGAGGTGTCCGTCCGAATGACGAAGCGAGGCGAGCGCCGCATCGCCGCCGCGACCGGCGATGATCGCCCCCAGCACCTCGGCCACGGCAAAGGCCGGCGACATCGCGTGAAAGAAGGACGGGCTCTCGGTCGAGACGATGATCGTGTGCCGAGCGATCTGCGCCAGCGGCGCGACCTCGCTGTCGGTGATCGCGACCACCGCGATGCCCTGCGCCACCGCATATTCGGCCAATTCGATGGTCAGGCGCGTATAGGGCATCACGCTTGCGACCAGCAGCACGTCCTTAGCGGTGGCGCGCGCCAGGGCGTCCGATCCGGTCGCGCCAATGCCCTCGATGTGAACCGAGCGATCGCCGACCAGCGTGAGCACATAGTGCAGGTGCCAGGCGATCGAATGGCTCGACCGCAGTCCGAGGCAATAGATGCGGCGGGCCGATGCCAGCGCCCTCGCGGCAGTGACGAGACGCTCCAGGCCCGGCGGCGTCGCCAGCTTCTGGATTTGATGGCCGATCGACGTCAGCATGTCGGCAGCGAGCGCCTTGTCGCCTTTCAATTTCTGACTGATGACCTGGACGCCGGCCTTGCCGGCAAAGCCGAGATCGCCTTCGCGCACGGCGGCGGCGTAGAGCTCGCGCACCTCGTCATAGCCGTCCATGCCGAGACGTTTGGCGAGCCGTGTCATGGTTGCCGGCTGCACGCCGGCCTGACGCGCCTGTTCGCGCATCGACAACAAGGCGACGTCGCGCGGGCGATCGAGCACATAGCGTGCGCCGGCCTGCAACTGCTCGGGCATGTCGTCGAACGTCTGGATGATGCGCTCGGTCAGGGGGCCACGGTCCATGGAAAACCATCCTAGGCCGCGACCCGCGGGTTTTGCAACATTTGTTTCAAGGATGTAATTTTAGTTCATTTGGATCACGAACCGGCCGGAAGGAGGCGCCGGTAGGCGTGCGGCACCCGGCTGGCGGGACTGCCGGCTCACCCTTCCATTCCGGCCCTTCAGGGACGATTGAGTGCTGTCGATCGATCGGTCGGCAGATGCGCTTCGGCCAGACTCCGCAAAAATGCCCCGAAGCCCGCCCGATCAAACCGCTTTTGATCTCGATCAAGACCGCATTCCGGCTCGACATTATTTGTAGAAAAGCTCTAAAAAGAGCCCAGCAATCTTGCGCTCAACGCCCGCTCAGGTTCCGTGATGGATTACAGCCAGTTTTTTCGCACCGCCCTCGACCGCCTCCATGACGAACGACGGTATCGGGTGTTTGCTGATCTGGAACGTGTCGCTGGCCGCTTCCCTCACGCGGTGTGGCATTCGCCGCTGGGCAAACGCAATGTCGTGATCTGGTGCTCCAACGATTACCTCGGTATGGGCCAGCACCCGAAGGTGGTCGGCGCGATGGTCGAGACCGCCACCCGCGTGGGCACCGGCGCCGGAGGCACCCGCAACATCGCCGGAACCCATCATCCGCTTGTTCAACTCGAGCAGGAACTGGCTGACCTGCACGGCAAGGAAGCGGCGCTGCTGTTCACTTCAGGCTATGTTTCCAACCAGACCGGCATTGCCACCATCGCCAAGCTCATTCCGAACTGCCTGATCCTGTCGGATGCGCTCAACCACAATTCGATGATCGAGGGCGTTCGCCAGGCCGGCTGCGAGCGGCAGATCTTCCGCCACAGCGACATGGCGCACCTGGAGGAATTGCTGCGCGCGGCAGGCACCGACCGGCCGAAGCTGATCGTCTGCGAGAGCCTCTATTCGATGGATGGCGATATCGCGCCGCTGTCTGAAATCTGCGATCTGGCCGAGAAATATGGCGCCATGACCTATGTCGACGAGGTCCACGCGGTCGGCATGTATGGCCCGCGCGGCGGCGGGGTTGCCGAGCGCGACGGCGTGATGCACCGCATCGACATTCTGGAAGGCACGCTCGCCAAAGCCTTCGGCTGCCTCGGCGGCTACATCGCGGCGAGCGCGCAGATCGTCGATGCCGTCCGCTCCTACGCCCCCGGCTTCATCTTCACGACCGCGCTGCCGCCGGCCATCTGCTCGGCCGCCACCGCTGCGATCCGCCATCTGAAGAGCTCGAACTGGGAACGCGAGCGCCACCAGGAACGCGCGGCCCGCACCAAGGCGATCCTGACCGCCGCGGGCCTGCCGGTGATGTCGAGCGACACCCACATCGTTCCGCTGTTCGTCGGCGATCCCGAAAAGTGCAAGCAGGCCTCCGACCTCCTGCTGGAAGACCACGGCATCTACATCCAGCCGATCAACTATCCCACTGTCGCCAAGGGCACCGAGCGCCTGAGGATCACGCCCTCGCCCTATCACGAGGACGCGCTGATCGACGAGTTGGCCGAGGCCTTGTTGCAGGTCTGGGACCAGCTCGGCCTGCCGCTCAGCCAGAAATCGCTGGCGGCGGAATAACGTTAATCCGCCGATAACGGCCATTTCCCGGCCCCGTGGCCATCATGCGCGGTGCATTGTCGGCGAAGTCCGCCTATAATTCATGGTGTAACGACCGCGCTTGAGCGGACGCGCGGAACCAAACGCGCCAAGACCATGGAGCACGATCCGGAAAGGTGCGGACCGGTTTTCCGAAAGATCATGCTCAAACAGAGAGATGAGATCTTGATGCGTTGATCGCATCGTGATCCAGGGAGTGAGCAGCAATGCTGCACGACTGGGGCGTGATCGCAGCCGCCTTCGGCTACATCGGCTTCCTGTTCTGCGTGGCGAGCTATGGCGACCGCCTCTCGCGGCCCGGCCGCGCCAGCGCGTTGATCTATCCGCTGTCGCTGGCGATCTATTGCACGTCCTGGACCTTCTTCGGCTCGGTCGGTTTTGCCACCCGCACCAGCGTCGACTTTCTGGCGATCTATATCGGCCCGATCCTGATGATCGGCCTCTGCACGCCACTGCTGCGCCGCGTCATCAAGCTCGCCAAATCGCAGAACATCACCTCGATCGCCGATTTCATCGCCGCGCGCTACGGCAAGAGCCAGGCGGTCGCCGCAACGGTGGCGCTGATCGCCATCATCGGCTCGGTTCCCTACATTGCGCTTCAGCTCAAGGCCGTCGCCTCCTCGCTCGAGACGATCCTGATCGACGAGCAGGCTGTGTCGGCGATCCCGATCATCGGCGACATCGCATTGATCGCCACGCTGGCGATGGCAGCCTTCGCCGTGCTGTTCGGTACCCGCCAGACCGACGCGACCGAGCATCAGCATGGATTGATGCTGGCGATCGCGACCGAATCCATCGTCAAGCTTGTGGCGTTTCTGGCGGTGGGCGCCTTCGTCACCTTCTGGATGTTCTCGCCGCACGAACTGATCGAACGCGCGATGAAAACGCCGGAGGCCGTTCGCGCGATCAAATACGCGCCGTCGGCCGGCAATTTCCTGACCATGATTCTGCTGTCATTCTGCGCGGTCATGCTGCTGCCGCGCCAGTTCCATGTCAGCGTGGTCGAGAATTCGACGCCCGCGGAAGTGAGCCGCGCGCGCTGGCTGTTTCCGCTCTATCTGGTAGCGATCAATCTGTTCGTGATTCCGATCGCGCTTGCCGGTCTCATCATGTTCCCGTTCGGCGCGGTAGACCCGGACATGTATGTGCTCGCACTGCCGGTCGAGGGCGATGCGTCGCTGCTCAGCGTTGCCGTTTTTGTCGGCGGCCTGTCGGCGGCGACCGCCATGGTGATCGTGGAAAGCGTCGCGCTTTCCGTCATGGTCTCCAACGACATCATCATGCCGCTGGTGCTGCAGCGCCGGCGCGAAACCGGCAACGGCCAGCAGGATTTCGGCCGGTTCCTCCTTGGCACGCGCCGCTTTGCGATCTTCGCGATCATGGCGATGGCCTATTTCTACTATCGCGCGCTGGGTCAGGCCCAACTGGTGGCGATCGGGCTGTTGTCGTTTGCGGCGATCGCGCAGCTTGCGCCGGCCTTTTTCGGCGGACTGTTCTGGCAACGCGCAACCGCGCGCGGCGCCATGGGCGGCATGCTGGTCGGATTTGCGATGTGGGCCTATACGCTGTTCCTGCCGAGCTTCCTGGACGGCACACCGGCCGGGCTCGCCTTTCTGCAAAGCGGCCCGCTCGGGATCGGACCGCTGCGGCCACAGGCACTGTTCGGTTCCGACCTGCCGCAGCTCATCCATGGCGTGCTCTGGTCGCTCTCGCTGAACATCCTGGCCTATGTGGTGCTATCGCTTTCGCGTCAGCCGTCCTCGATCGAACGAATGCAAGCAGACCTGTTCGCCCCGAGCGGATTGACCCCGATGACGCCGACGTTCCGCCGTTGGCGGACCACGGTGACGGTGCAGGATATCCAGAGCACGGTGGCGCAATATCTCGGGCCCGACCGCGCCCAGGATTCCTTCGATGCCTTTGCCGCCTCGCGCAATGTCCGCCTCGTGCCGTCGGCACCGGCGGATTTTGAGCTGCTTCAGCATGCCGAGCATCTGATCGCCTCCTCGATCGGCGCAGCTTCGTCGCGCCTGGTGATGTCGCTGCTGTTGCGCAAGCGCACCGTTTCCGCCAAGGCCGCGCTGAAACTGCTCGACGACTCCCATGCCGCGCTGCATTTCAACCGCGAGATATTGCAGACCGCGCTGAATCACGTGCGCCAGGGCATCGCGGTTTTTGACGCCGACCTGCAACTGATCTGCTCCAACCGCCAGTTCGGCGACATTCTGGGTCTGACACCGCACCTCGTGCAGATCGGGATTCCATTGCGCGAGATCCTCGAATACATGACGGCGATCACGCCTTCGGAGTTCGGCGCGAAGGAGATGGCGGTGGAACGGCGGCTGAAGGCCTATACCGCCGAGGGCGAGCCTTATCTCGAGCGCCTGCCCGATCGACACATGGTGATCGAGGTCCGCTCCAACCGGATGCCGGGCGGTGGCCTCGTCATCACCTTCTCCGATGTCACGCCGTCCTTTGAGGCCGCCGAGGCGCTGGAGCGCGCCAACGCCACCCTGGAAAAACGCGTTCGCGACCGCACCGAGGAATTGACGCGCCTGAACTCGGAGCTGGCGCTCGCGAAAAGCACCGCCGAGGACGCCAGCATCTCAAAGACGCGCTTTCTGGCTGCCGCCAGCCACGACATCCTTCAGCCCTTGAACGCGGCGCGCCTTTACGTCACCAGCCTTGTGGAACGCCAGAATGGCGGCGAAGATTCCAGGCTCGTGGAGAACATCGACGAGTCGCTCGAGGCGATCGAGGAAATTCTCGGCGCGCTGCTGGACATCTCGCGGCTGGACGCCGGCGCCATGACCACATCGATCACCAACTTCAAGATCGGCGACCTGATGCGCTCGCTGGAAATCGAATTCGCGCCGATCGCGCGCGCCAAGGGATTGACGCTGACCTTCGTGCCCTGTTCGCTGCCGGTGCGGTCCGATCGCCTGCTGCTGCGCCGGTTGTTGCAAAACCTGATCTCGAACGCGATCAAATACACCCCACGAGGGCGGGTTCTGGTCGGCGGCCGCCGCCGCGGCGAGTGCTTGCGGATCGGCATCTATGATACGGGCGTCGGCATTCCCGTGCTCAAGCGCGGCGAAATCTTCAAGGAGTTCCACCGGCTCGAACAGGGGGCGCGGATCGCGCGCGGCCTCGGGCTCGGGCTGTCGATCGTCGAACGGCTTGGGCGCGTGCTCGGCCACGGCATTGCGCTCGATTCCGTTGACAGCGGCGGCTCATCCTTTTCGGTGACGGTGCCGACAGCCGAAGCCGTCAACCACACCACGGCCGTCACCAGCGCGACGCCGCTGTCGCGGACGCCCATGTCGGGCGCATTGATCGCCTGCATCGAAAACGATGCCGCGATCCTCGACGGAATGAAGACGCTCCTCCGAGGCTGGGACGCCCAGGTCGTTGCGGTAACGGACCCCGAATCCGCAATCGAGGCCATCGAAGCCGCGGGCAAGCCGGTCACCGGGCTTCTCGTCGACTATCATCTCGATCGGGGCAACGGTATCGCCGCCATCCGCGATATCAGGAAAAAGTTCGGCGAGACGATCCCGGCCATCCTCATCACGGCCGATCGCAGCCCGCATGTTCGCGCCGCCGCGCGGGACGAAAATATTGCGGTGCTGAACAAGCCGGTGAAGCCGGCGTCCTTGCGCGCACTTCTGGGCCAGTGGCGCACCCAACAGATGGTCGCGGCGGAATAAGAATTATTGCTGCTGCGGCATGGCCTAGTGGTCCGATTCTAACATTTGCAATCCTTCGCGGCAGACACTTTTGCGAATCTTAGTGTCAAAGGACCACTAGCAAATATTAGATTCTAGTGGAGTTTAGGATTTGACATTTCGCATTCCGATCTGCGGTTAGCAGAGTAGCGAATGTCGAATCTACTCCACTAGTCGCCATTGGCCGCCGGCGATCTTGGCCGCTGCGATCACGGCTTGCGTCCGGCTCTCGACGCCAAGCTTTTGCAGGATAGCAGACACGTGCGCCTTGATGGTCGCCTCCGACACCCCGAGCTCGTAGGCGATCTGCTTGTTGAGCAGGCCTTCGGACAGCATCATCAGCACGCGCACCTGTTGCGGCGTCAGCGTCACCAGGCGGTCGCGCAGGCGCGCCAATTCCGGATCGGTCGCCGACGACAGATCGGTGTCCGCCGGCACCCAGACATCGCCGCCGAGCACTTTCATGATCGCGTCCCGCAGCGTGTCGACGCCGAATCGTTTCGGAATGAAGCCGGACGCACCGAAGTCCAGTGACTGGCGAATGGTACCGCCATCGTCGCTGGCGGATACGATCACGACCGGAATGGCCGGAAACTGCGCCCGCAGGTAAATTAGTCCGGAGAAGCCGGAGATCCCCGGCATCGTCAGATCGAGCAGGACAAGATCGACATCGGAATCCTGATCGAGCAGCGCAGTCAGCTCGTCAAAACTGCCGGCCTCGTCGATTCTCGCCGATGCCACGACGCTACCCACCGCCTGGCGCAGCGCGTCGCGGAACAAGGGATGGTCATCGGCGATGACGAGACGGGTAGCGGCTGCGGTCATCTATTGCTTGCAATGGGTTACGAAGGAACGAACGACTTTGGAATAGCCGGTTTTGCGGTTCGATTGTCATGCGGCCCGTGATCGCATGCAAGACATCAGTACCACCATGCGAAATAGCGGTTAATTCCAGCACTTGTGCGTCGCAACAGCAACTGTCTGAACGCTAACATAACAAGACGCTTCCCTTATAGATGCGCGTTCCGCAGCCGGGCCGAAAGTCGTACTGTGCGCAGCTTCACGGCGATGTTACCTTCCCGGTAACCCTGTGGCCAAATGGCGCATCCAAATGCGCGCATGGGGACGAGCTTTTGCAACAGCAATTCGGGGAGTGCGAACGATGGCAATGGCAGCAACAGCAGGCGGCGACGACGTCCGCAGCGGCGGAATGACCGCCGAAGAGCGAAAGGTCATTTTCGCCTCATCGCTGGGTACCGTGTTCGAGTGGTATGACTTCTACATCTACGGAACACTCGGCGCATTCCTCGCCAAATACTTCTTCTCCAACGTGCCGCCGAATGTCGGCTTCATCTTCGCGCTGCTCGCCTTCGCGGCTGGCTTTGCCGTGCGGCCCTTCGGTGCCCTGATCTTCGGCCGGCTCGGCGACATGATCGGCCGCAAATACACCTTCCTGATCACGATGACCCTGATGGGCGTCGGCACCTTCTTCATCGGTCTTTTGCCCGGTTATGCGAGCTGGGGGATCGCGGCGCCGGTCGTGCTGATCGGCCTGCGTCTCATCCAGGGGCTCGCACTCGGCGGCGAATATGGCGGCGCGGCGATTTACGTTGCCGAGCATGCGCCGGCCAACAAGCGCGGCTATTACACCTCCTGGATTCAGACCACCGCAACGCTCGGCCTGTTCCTCGCGCTGCTGCTCATTCTGGGCATCCGCAACTGGATGGGCGAAGCAGCCTTCGGCGACTGGGGCTGGCGCCTTCCGTTCCTGCTGTCGGGAATTCTGCTCGCCGTCTCGATCTGGATCCGCTTGAGCCTGAACGAGTTGCCGATCTTCAAGAAAATGAAAGAGGAAGGCAAAACCTCGAAGCGGCCGCTGAGTGAGGCCTTTGCCGAGTGGGGCAACGCCAAGATCGCGCTCCTCGCCTTGTTTGGCGCGACCGCAGGTGAAGCGGTGGTGTGGTATGGCGGGCAGTTCTACGCGCTGTTCTTCCTGACCCAGACCCTCAAGGTGCCCGGCTCGACTGCGCAGATCATGATCGTGATTGCGCTCGCGCTCGGCACGCCGGGCTTCGTCCTGTTCGGCTGGCTTTCGGACAAAATCGGCCGCAAGCCAATCATCCTCGCGGGCTTCCTGCTCGCGGCGCTGACGTATTTCCCGATCTTCAAGGGCATTACGCACTTCGCCAATCCGAAGCTTGAAGCGGCCCTTGCTTCCGCCCCGGTGACCGTGATCGCCGACCCTTCGGAGTGCTCTTTCCAGTTCAAGGCGACAGGCACCGAGAAATTCACGACCGGCTGCGATATCGCGAAATCCGGACTGGTTAATTTGTCGGTGAATTACCAGACCCAGGATGCGCCGAAGGGCACGCCGGCGAAGGTGAAGATCGGCGAGCAAACACTCGACGCTACCTCGGCGGATTTCGCCAAGACGCTGCCGGCGGCCATCAAGACGCACGGCTATCCGCCGTCGGCCGATCCCGCCGAAATCAACAGCGTGATGACGGTGGTCCTGCTGTGGGTGCTCGTGATCTATGTGACGCTGGTCTATGCGCCGATCGCGGCATGGCTGGTTGAACTGTTCCCGAGCCGTATCCGCTACAGCGGCATGTCGCTGCCGTATCACATCGGCAACGGCTGGTTCGGCGGCTTCCTGCCGGCAACCGTATTCGCGATCGTCGCCTGGACCGGCAACATCTATTCCGGCTTGTGGTATCCGGTCACGATCGCGCTCATGAGCCTGGTGATCGGCTTCCTGTTCCTGCCAGAGACCAAGGACGTCGACATCCGGACAAACTGATCTGGTCCTTGAGCAACAAAAGCCGGCCGCAGGACACGCTTCCCGCGGCCGGTTTGTTTTTGAACGTTCCTATCTCGCGTTGGCCGCGCCGATAAACTGCAAAACGACCTCGCGGTGATGCGGGCGACGGCGATGCTCGATCAGGTAGATCGCCTGCCATGTTCCGAGCATCAGCCTGCTCTCCATGACCGGAATTTGCAGCGAGGTCACCGTGAGCATCGTCTTGACATGCGCCGGCATGTCATCCGGTCCCTCGGTGTCGTGGCTCCATCCAAAATCCTCCGGCGCGAAGTGATCGAGCGCGGCGGTCAAATCCTTCAATACGGTCGGGTCGGCATTCTCCTGGATCGTCAGCGAGGCCGAGGTGTGGCGGATGAAGAGCGTCAGCTGCCCTTCGAGCGCGCCCGCTTCATCGACGAATTGCACGATGTGATCGGTGAGATCGAAAAAGCCACGGCCTGACGTCTGTACCGTCAGGAGTGACGAGAGGATCGAGCCGGCAGAAGCGGCCGATAACGCCGAACGGGAGATCGATGAAGGCGTTGCCATGCGAACGCGACTTCTAGATCTTGCCGCTGACGTCTTTCTGCATCCGGTTGGCCATTTCGACCAGCCGCCGCCACGCTTGCTCGAGGAACGACATCACCCGGTCCATGTCCCGGTCGCTGGGCAGCGGGATTTCGATCTTGCGGGGGACCTCGGCTGCCTTCGGCTCGGCCTTTTTCAGCGAGTCCGATTTGGGCAGCGCCTCGTCAATCTTGTCGTCAGTTGTCGGCGCCCGCGACGCCAGCTCAGTCTTGAGTTTTTCGATCTCCGCCTTGGACTTTTCATTTTCCGCCTGCAACCGGCCGATTTCCGCATCATACGCCGCGCGCTCGTCGGGCACGGCGTAGCACGCCCAGCCGGCGCCTCCGCTATTGCAGGTCGAAACGGCGCCGGTCCGCGTATCCAGCCGGATCACGCCGTCTGCGACCTGCGACATCGTATAACGGCCATTGTCGTTGTCAGGCACGGATTCAGCCGGAGCGCCGCTGGTTGCAGCAAGGGCCGAGATGAGAACAGCGGCTGACGTCAGGAATGTCGCTCTGGTCATGGGATGCTCCGCAAGTGCCCACTTTCCGAAGTTCGTGCTCCATCGCAGCACCCACCTTCACGAACTTCGGAAAGTGACGGGCACTAGCAAACTTATCGATTCTAGTACCGCTCTATCGATCTGAAGTCCCTGATCGAATTCGTCGCTTGTGGTGCAGGGACTTCAGATCGGCGGTACTTGTCTTGCGTGCTCTTGATCCAGACGTGCAGCTAAATCTGCGAACGATAGGGCGCTCGGCCTGATTTCAATGCGTCCACCAGCAATTCGATCCGATCCTGACCCCAGAATACCTCGCCGTCCAGCACATAGGCGGGCGATCCGAACACGTCGGCCGCCAAGGCATCTTGCCGGTTCTGTTCGTATTGCTCGCTTATCTCGTCCGTCGCCGAGCGCTCGACCAGTGCCTTGCCCGGCAAACCGCTTTCGGCGGCCAGCTGAACCAGCGTTTCGGCGGCGGCGAGATCGAGTTCGTCTTCCCACACGCCTGCCAAGGCCCGGCGCAGGAATCGATCGGGATCGTGTCCGGCTTCGATTGCGGCGATCACAAGCCCATCGGCGAGCCGCGCATTGAACGGCCAGTAGGCCGGCTGAAGCTTGAATTGCAGGCCGCGCTTGTCGCGCCAGCGCTGCAACTCGACCATCCGATAGCGCTGCCGCACCGGGTGCCGCTTGAGAAGTGGCAACCCGCCGGTCTCCGAAAACAGATCGACCAGCACGACAGGCTTGTGATTGATCTTGAGACCGTAGGCGCTCACGACATCACGGAACAATTTGTGCCCGATATAGGCCCACGGGGATTGCAGCGAAAAGTAGTAGTCGATCTGACGCGCCATGCCGTTTCTCAGGTATTTTGGAATCGCAAGGACCATCCCAACAGACCCAAAAAGGTGACGCAAGGCGGTTTCTGGCGACCATTTGTCGGCGATATTCCGGCGATCTATTGCAGTGCGGCGATCCGGCGATTCGGCCAGCTGGGGATGGAGTAAATTTACAAGCCATATCAATCGGATAGATGGATGTGACGCAATCTTGACTTGATTTCGCGCGGTCAGTATGGTCCGCGCGGCTTTTGAGGGGTGACGGGGCGTCGTTTTCATTCTCTGCAATCGTTTCGGGTCTTAGCAAAGATGGCGCAAGGCACGAATGACCGCGAAGATGAAAACAAGTCGTCCTCCGACGAGGCCGCGCTTTCCGCAAGGCTCGGAAGTCTGGAGCACCGGTTGTCCGCACTTCGGGACGGCCGAAACATCAGAACTGACCAATCCGACGCTGGAAGCGGAGACAGCAATGCCAGGGCGTCAGCCATGGCAATGGGTTTCCGCCTCTCATCGGAGTTGATCGCCGGCGTTGGCGTCGGAGCACTGATGGGCTGGGGTTTCGACCGTCTGCTTTCGACGTCACCTTTCGGGCTCATCGTGTTCGTGCTGGTCGGCTTTTCGGCCGGCGTTCTGAACGTGATCAGGTCGGCAGGTGTTGCCCCGGACAAGACGCGCCGTTAAGGAAGTGGCCGACGACGTAATTCGAAATGCCGGCATCGCCGGCGATAGCCTAGAGATGCTGCGCGGATGATCGATCCGATCGAACAATTCCACATCGAGAAGCTCTTCACGATTGGCCATATCGGCAATCAGGAGATCGCCTTCACCAACTCCTCCGCCTTCATGTTCGGAGCGGTGGCCCTGACGGCGCTGCTGATGCTCGGGCCGGGCCGCAATCTGGTGCCGGGCCGCCTGCAATCGGTTGCGGAAATCGCCTACGAATTCGTCGCCAACACCATTCGGTCGAACGCCGGCAAGGACGGCATGAAGTTCTTTCCGCTGGTGTTCAGTATTTTCATGTTGCTGACCGTCTCCAACATGGTCGGCGTCATTCCCTACAGCTTCACGATCGCAAGCCACATCATCGTCACGGCGGCGCTTGCCTTCCTGGTGTTCTTCACCGTCCTGATCTACGGCTTCTACAAGAACGGCCTGAAATTCTTCAAGCTGTTCGTGCCTTCGGGCATTCCGATCTTCATCCTGCCGCTGGTCGTCTTCATCGAGATTTTCTCGTTCCTCCTGCGGCCGGTCTCGCACTCGGTTCGTCTGTTTGCCAACATGCTGGCCGGCCACATCGCGCTTGCGGTGTTCGCAGGCTTCATTCCGATGCTCGCTGGGATTGGCATCGCCGGATATTTCGGCGCCATATTGCCGCTCGGCATGGTGATGGCGCTGAGCGCGCTCGAGATTCTGGTGGCCTTCCTGCAGGCCTACGTCTTCACCATCCTCACCGTCATCTACATCAACGACGCTATCCATCCGGGCCACTAGGCGGCCCCTAATCAAACCTCAAGAAGGAGTTCGTTTCATGGATCCGATTGCCGCGAAGTACATTGGCGCAGGTATTGCCTGCATCGGCATGGGCGGCGCCGGCGCCGGCGTGGGCATTATTTTCGGCAACTACCTCGCCGCGGCGGTGCGCAATCCGTCGGCTGCGCAGGGCCAGTTCGGCAACCTGATTTTCGGCTTCGCGGTGACCGAAGCGCTCGGCATCTTCTCGCTGCTGATCGCGCTGCTTTTGCTGTTTGCGCTCTGATCTCTCGCCGATCTCGCCTCTGCTCATGAGGCGGGAATCGAATCTCGGTTAGCCGAACAGGAGAAGCCCGTGGCTGAAAGTCATGGCGAGCCGAAGGGCACCACCGCCCACACCGAGGCCGGCGGCGGCCACAAGGAATTCCCGCCGTTCGAGAAGAACACCTTCGCCTCGCAGCTGGTGTCGCTGGTGATCGCGTTCGTCGCGCTGTATCTGATCGTCTCGAAGCTCGCGCTACCGCGCGTCGGCGGTACGATCGATGCGCGGCAGAACAAGATCGATGGCGACCTCGCGGAAGCCCAGAAGCTCAAGGACGAGTCCGACGGCGCGCTCAGGGCCTATGAGAGCGAACTGGCCGCCGCGCGCTCCCGCGCGCAGGCGATCGGTGCGGAGACCCGCGAGAAGCTGAACGCGGCCTCCGACGCTGAGCGCAAGACTCTGGAAGAGCGGCTGTCGCAAAAGCTGGCGGACGCGGAAAAGACCATCGCGTCCACGCGCGCGGCTGCAATGACCAACGTACGCGGCATCGCCACCGACGCGGCTGTCGCCATCGTCCAGAGGCTGACCGGCGTTGCACCCGACGGCAGCTCGGTCGGGCAGGCCGTTGACGCGTCCCTGAAAGGATAAGTTCGATGTTCGCCGAACCGGAATTCTGGGTCGCCGTTGGCTTCGTCATCCTGATGGGCGTTTTCGCTTACATTGGCGTTCATCGCACCGTGCTGACGGCGCTCGATCATCGCAGCGAACGCATCAAGGCCGAACTCGACGATGCCCAGCGCCTCAAGCAGGAAGCAGCCAATCTGCTTCAGGAATACAAGGCGCGCCGCGCCAGTGCCGAGCGGGAGGCGCAGGACATCATTGCCGCGGCGAAGGTCGATGCCGAGCGCATCGCTTCCGAAGCCAAGACCAAGATGGAAGATTTCGTCGCCCGGCGCACCAAGACCGCCGAGAACAAGATCGCGCTCGCCGAAGCCCAGGCGCTCGCCGATGTGCGCACAGCCGCGGCCAATGCCGCGGTCGCGGCGGCTTCCACCATCCTGTCGCAGTCGGTGAAGGGGCAGGTCGCCGACAATCTCGTGGCCAAGGGCATTACCGAGGTTCGCGAAAAACTGAACTGACCAAATCCGGTTTGCGAAAAGGCCGGCGCGAGATGATCGCGCCGGCCTTTTTTCGTATCACCCTGGACTGACCGACCTTTATCGCCGTCTGGACGGCGCCGGCGGCGTGATCGCCTGCGGGTCAAAGCCCACATAGAAAACGTAGGAATCGCTCGTGAGGTGGCCGGGCATATTGTAGAGCAGATCCTCGCCAACCAGGCTGAACGAGCCGCCACCCTCCGACATCGATACCGTGGTACGATAGACCTTCGTGGTCAGCACCCGCTCCTGAACGCCGGTCTGCACGACCGCAACGCGGACCGGGACTTCGACAGTCGCCGGCGCACCGGCCGGTCCGGCGATGACGCGGCCCTGAATGCCGATACGTGCGGCGATCTGGCCGCCGTCGACGCGCCGGCAGTCGCGCGCGGTCCGCGTAATGGTCGCCTGATAGTTCAACTCGCTGGCCACCGGTTGCTTCCCGGGCGGCGCCACCCCGTAGGTGGACGCGCCGGCGCGAATCTTCACCAGGGGACAGTCGAGCTCGGTGCCGTCAGCCGCCGTTTCGGCGACCTTGCCGCGGCCGCCGAACAGCTGGTCGAACCGGTCGCTGATAGTCGGCAGGTCTTCCTGGGGTGGCGGCGCCGAGCTGAAGGGGTTATTGATGGTGGTACCACCGCATCCCGTCAGCAAGGCCGCCGCGGCCGCGAATGCCAGTACGGTGCGCTTGTGGCCTGTCACGCCCACCCTCGCCTGCCCGATCAGCCCGTGCCGCATCAGTCGAAAATCCCCAATAAAAACCGCCGCCGGACGGCAGCCCGGCGCTTATAGCAGCGCAATGGCGGCAAACCCAAGGCGTCTGTCACAATCCGAAAACAAGCCTAACCGCGCTCTGAAACAGGTTTAGCCGCGGAAATCCTCGTGCAGCAGGCCGTACAGCAAATGGTCCTGCCAGACGCCATTGATACACAGATAGCGCCGCGCCAGGCCCTCGCGGGTAAATCCGCATTTCTCCAGCACGCGGATCGATGGCGTGTTGGTCGGAATACAGGCGGCCTCGATGCGGTGCAAATTCAGTTCCCCGAACAGCGACGGCAGCAGCACGCGCAAGGCTGTCGTCATGTAACCGCGATGCGCATGAGGCTGTCCGACCCAATAGCCGATCGTGCCGGCCTGGACGATGCCGCGCCGCACATTGGCGAGCGTAATTCCGCCGATCATATCGCCATCGGTTTCGCGGAAGAGAAGAAACGGATATGACCGGTCGGCGGCGATGTCTTCGGCATAACGGCGCAACCGCCGCCGGAAGCCGGACCGGGTCAGGTCATCAGACGGCCAGATTGGCTCCCATGGCGTCAGGTAACCGCGGCTGATTTCCCGCAAGTGCGCCCATTGCAGAAAATCCGCCATCTGCGGAGCACGCAGCAGGAGCCCGTGGCCGCGCGGAACAAGCGCGGCAGGTCCCGAGGGCAACCGAAACAGGGCCATGCGTGAAGCTCCCCCGAATGTCTCAAACAGGGACCATGATCGGGCGAAAATCATGCTTCCCGTTATCGCACAAACGGCCGTCAATGAAGGCGCTCTTTCGCCTTCGCGTTCGTCAATCCTTCCGCAAAAGCGACCGCCGTGTCCAGTCCCCTGCCGCTGCCGAGTGCGACCACCGCCGGCCGGCTACGCGACAACAGCGCGCGCGCCGCATTTTGCGTCGTTTCCACGCTCACCGCATCGATCCGCTCCACCAGTTCCTCAACTGGAAGCGGCCGCCCATAGGCGAGGACATGGCGCGCGAGTTGCTCGGCGCGCGAACTACAGCTTTCCAGCGCCATCAACAGCCCGGCCTTCATCTGCGCCTTGGCACGGGCAATCTCGGCTTCGGTCAGCGTCTCGACGGCCTCGTTGACGACGTCGACGATCACTTCCATCATCTCGGGCGCGTCGCCCGGGTCAGTGCCGGTGTAAAGGCCGAAAAAGCCCGTATCCATGTAGGGCGCGTGAAAAGCATAGACCGAATAGCAGAGCCCGCGTTTTTCCCGTACCTCCTGAAACAGGCGCGACGACATCCCGCCGCCGAGGATATTGGTAAATACCTGAAGCGAAAACAGCGACAGGTCGGTTTGCGGAACCCCTTCCAGCGCAAGCGTCAGATGCGCCTGCTCCAGTTCGCGATGCACGACGCGCGAGCCTCCTTTGCCGAACATCGCGGGCTGCGGCTTTGGCGCGGGCTGGCCGTCGAAACCTGCAAAACGTCGCGCCGCCTCGTCCACCACCCGCTTGTGATCGATGGCACCCGCGGCGGCGACGACCATGTCGGGACCGCGATAGTGCGTCGAAAGATAGGACCGCAGCATATCGCGGTTGAAAGTCTTCAGCGTCTTTGCCGTTCCAAGCAGCGAACGTCCCATCGGCTGGTCCGGATAGCACAATTCGTTGAGGTGCTCGAACACGACATCGTCGGGCGTATCCTGCGCGGCCCCGATCTCCTGCACGATCACGCTTTTCTCGCGCTCGAGTTCGTCGGGCACGAAGGACGGATCGGTGAGAATGTCGGAGAGAACGTCGAGCGCCAGCGGCACGTCGGCCTTCATGACGCGCGCGTAGTATGCCGTGGTTTCGGTCGAGGTGCCGGCGTTGAGATCGCCGCCGACCGCCTCGATCTCCTCGACGATCTCGCGCGAGGTGCGCCGTGTCGTGCCCTTGAACGCCATATGTTCGAGCAGGTGCGAGATGCCGTGCTCATTCGGCTTTTCGTCGCGGCCGCCGACGCCAGCCCACACGCCGAGCGCTGCAGTCTGAAGATGCGGCATGGTATCCGTGATCACGGTCAGGCCGGACGGCAGCTTGGTGACTTCAACGCTCATCCGGCGGCTCCTTCTGCGAGGGACTTGGCATTCGGTAATGACATCAGGCCCGGGACACTGGTTTTGCAGCGCGGCTGACCGAACGGACAAACCGCGCGACTTCAGCCGGGTCGTTTTTCATCACGTCGACGCGCTCCGGCCTCGTCATCAAATCTTCCAGCCATGTCGGCAGTTCCGGCCGCACGCCGCAAGCTGCTTCCACGGCATCGGGAAACTTGGCGGCATGCGCGGTCGACAGCACAATATTGGGCACGCCGGAATCCGGACTGTCGCGGTCGGCGACCGCGAGCGCCACCGCCGTGTGCGGATCAACCAGATCCCCCGCTTCGCGCCAGGCCGTACGAATGACGGCACTGGTTTCCGTCTCGTCGGCGCGTCCCGCATCAAACTCGCTGCGCACTTGAGCCAGAACCGCATCCGGCAGGACGAAACGCCCGGATTGCTTCAGCGAGGCCATCAGCCGGCGGACGAGTGCGGCGTCGCGGTGGCTTGCTTCAAACAGCAGGCGCTCGAAATTCGACGACACCTGAATATCCATCGACGGCGAGGTCGACGCGTGGACCTCGCGGATTTCGTAGATTCCAGTCTTCAGCGTGCGCGGCAGGATATCGTTGACGTTGGAGGCGATGCGCAACCAGCGGATCGGCAGGCCCATGCGCTTGGCCACGAAGCCAGCAAAGATGTCGCCGAAATTGCCAGTCGGCACCGTGAAATCGACGGTGCGCGCCGGCGCGCCAAGGGCCGCGGCCGATGTAAAGTAGTACACCACCTGAGCGACGATGCGCGCCCAGTTGATGGAATTCACCCCCGACAATGCGACCGCGTCACGAAAGGCGTGATCGTTGAACAACTCCTTCACGATCGCCTGGCAATCGTCGAAGGTGCCCTCGATGGCGAGCGCATGCACGTTGGCCGCGCCGACGGTGGTCATCATCCGCCGCTGCACCTCGGAGATGCGGCCATGCGGAAACAGGACGACGAGGTCGACATTGTCGAGACCGGCAAAGGCGTCGACCGCCGCGCCACCGGTATCCCCCGACGTCGCCACCACGATCGTGGTGCGCTCGGCCCGCTTCGCCAGCACGTGGTCCATGAGCCGCGACAGCAACTGCATCGCCACGTCCTTGAACGCCAGCGTCGGACCGTGAAACAGCTCGAGCAGGAACTGATTGGGCCCGATCTGATCGAGCGGCACCACGGCGGGATGGCGGAACGTGGCGTAAGCCTCATTGGCCATGCGGCCGAGATCGGCATCGGAAATCTCGCCGCCGACAAAGGGCCTGATCACTTCAACGGCGACTTCCCAATAGGGCTTGCCGAAAAACCCGGCGATGGTCTCTGTTGCGAGCTGCGGCCAGACTTCAGGCACGTAGAGACCGCCGTCACGGGCGAGCCCGGCCAGCATCACGTCGCAGAAGCCCAGGACGGGGGCCTCTCCCCGCGTCGAAATGTACCGTGTCAAGCTAGTGCCCACTTTTCGAAGTTCGTGCTCCATCGCAGCACCCACCTTCACGAACTTCGGAAAGTCATGGGCACTAGCAAACCTATTGATTCTAGTACCGCTTTATCGATCTGAAGTCCCTGATCGAATTCGCCGCTTGTGGTGCAGGGACTTCAGATCGGCGGTACTAGCGCCCACTTTCGAAGTTCGTACGCCATCGCAGCACCCCCTTTTACGAACTTCGAAAAGTCATGGGCACTGGCAAACTTACGATTCGAGTGCCGCTTTCTATTTGAAGCTCCTGAGCCAAATTCGCCGGTTGGGAGCAGGAACGTCAAATCGGAAGCACAAGCCTGCAAAGGTCCGACATTCCATCAAACCTTTGACTTTTATACAAAAATCCGCCTTGCCGGCAGCAAAGCGGCGCCACCATAAGCGTTTTGGCAGCAAGTGGAAACCGCTTGCTCCCTCACCTTCCCGCCAAATGGTGCGAAAACGCCAGCATAACCCCGGGCCGCCAATGGGCCGCGCGTCTTGTGCTTTGGTGGCTCCCAGGCAGGCGGGCAAGCCATCACCCGGCCGATCCCGCGCGCCAAAGGCTCGAACGCAAGCGCGCGTTGATCCGTAATTGACGCAAGCACGGTGAGGTTGCAATCTCCGGCCGGGACTCAAGGAATCACGATGGCGGACGCAACCCGGCAGTGGGGGAGGCGAGCTCTCGACTTTGTCGACACGGTCGAACGGCTGAGTTCGCCCGGTATTGTCAAACTGTTCGAATCCGAGATCAAGGGATGCGGCTTTCACGCCTATATCATGGCGGGCTTGCCTGCACCGGGGACTGCCCTTCCCGATTTGACTCTCGCCAATGGCTGGCCAGCCGAATGGTTCGAGCTTTACACCCGCGAAAACTTCAGCGCGCTGGATCCCGTGCCACGATTTGGCGCATCGACGGTCCAACCGTTCGAATGGTCAGAGGTCCGTTACGACAAGGACGACGATCCGGCGGCTCACCTCGTGATGACGCGTGCGACCGAGTTCCACCTGCGGGACGGCTATTGCATCCCCCTACACTACGACGAAGGCGGCGCGGTGATCAGCCTGGCGACCGAACATCTGCATCTCGATCCGCTCGCCAAGAGCGCCCTCCAGCTGATCGGGGTTTACGCCCACAATCGCCTTCGCTCGCTGGCGAAGCCCGCGCGGAAACAGCCAGATTTGCTCACGGCCCGGGAACGGGAAGTCCTGCATTGGGTCGCTGGCGGGAAGACCTCGTGGGAAATCTCCGTCATCTTGAGGATTTCCGAGCGCACGGTGAAGTTCCACCTGGTTGAGGCGTCACGGAAGCTCAACGCCGTCAACCGGACATCGGCGGTTGCCAAGGCCCTCGCCTGGGGGCTGATCAAGCTCTAGTGCGGCGAATTTGAAGTTCCCGAAAAATCGCCGCGACTTCCTCGTAGGAACTTCAAATTCAAAGCCGCACTAAAGACCCATATTGATAGTGCTCCTTCGATTCCGAAGTTCGCATCAGAGGTTGCCGCAATGCTTGCAAACTTCGGAATCGGATCACTGGCCTGTCCTTTCGGACAGTAGCCGGTCAAGCTGCGACAAAACACTCTCCCGACACACAAAGTCGCGGGAGAGTGCCATGGACGTCCACGTCATCCGACACGGCAACAGGCATCTGTATGCGGAAATCCTCGAGGATTATTTTCGTCTTCGGCACCAGATTTACGTCGTCGAACGCAAGTGGACCGTGCTCGATCGTCCCGATAAACGCGAGATAGACCAGTTCGACACCGACGAGACGGTCTATCTTCTGGGCCTGGAAGGCCGCTCCATCATCGCGGGCATGCGGCTCGTGCCGACGACGGCGCCGACCCTGCTGAGCGAGTTGTTTCCAAAGCTCTCCCTGGATGGCCCCGTTCGACGTTCCGACGTCTATGAACTGTCACGGATCTTTATCGTGAAGAGCCGGCGCGGCGAACATGCCGGGCCACGCGCCGAGGCCGTGATTCAAGCTGCCGCCATGGAATACGGTCTCTCCATCGGACTTTCGGCCTTCACGATCGTGCTCGAAAGCTGGTGGCTGCCGCGCCTGCTCGACCAGGGCTGGGTTGCGCGCCCGCTCGGCCTGCCGATCGAGATCGATTCGATGTCGACGGTTGCCGTGATGGTCGACGTCAATGAACAAGCCTGGACGGAAATCTGCCTCCGCCGTGCGGTTCCTGGGCCGATGCTGGTCTGGCAGGGTCCGCCGGTGATCGAACGCCCCGCAATCCGCGATCTCGTCCCCGCAGCGTAACACGGAATTTATGTTCGTGATCATCTGAGAACTTTGGAAGACGATTGGAGCGCCGACGGCGCGATATCAGGAAGAAAGGAGATCTCCATGGTCCGAGAGGACAGGACGAGGGTGCTGGTTGAAAAGATTGATGATGCGATCGAGCAGGCGGAGGACCTCGGCCTGTCATTCGTAGTCGGCATCCTGATGATGGCGCGGCTGGAGACCGTTCAAACGGAACAACTGGCAGTCGTGGGCCGCGCCAACAGGCAGCTGTCCTGACGGACCTGGTCTCAATCGAAGCTCTCACCCGGTGCTGCGGTGTTTCCCGCGCAACCAGACGAAGAACGCGACGACCACCGCGCCCGCCAGCGCAAACCAGGTGATGGCATATTGCATGTGATCATCCTTGAGATGGACATGAAGCGGACCGGGCGAAGGGATACCGTTGGGCGGCACGGGCTGCTCCAGATCGATATAGAACGGCGCGACTTCACCCCAGCCGAGCAGGTGCGACATTTCGAGTGAATCGCGCGTGAACCAGAGCCGCTTTGCGGGACTTGCGGCAGGGGTCAGCATTCCCGCTTTTTCCGGAAAACGAATATAGCCGGTGAGGTCGGCAGGCAGGCCGGTAACAAGACGCGACACCGCGCGATCCTGCAGCGCCCGGTCCTGCATCGTGTTCGGAACAAAGCCGGCATTGATGACGACGGTTTCGCCGCCCTGAAGCCGCGCCGGCATGAAGGCCCAGGCGCCCGGCCCCGAAAGATCATCGCGCACAGCGGACCCGGAACTGAAGATCATGGCGTCGGACCTGCCCTCATAGGTCGCCTTGAAATGCATGCGGCGGAATTCGTCCTGCTGCGGGGCGAGCTTGCTCCATTCTGAGGCGGGCGGCAGCGGCACGGGATCGGCCGCCAGCCGCTCTGTCAGCGCGGCAATCAGCGCATGCTTCTCCACACGGCGCTCGAGCTGCCAAACGCCAAGGCCGACGAAGATGGCAACCATCGCCAGGGTGAAGAGACCGAAGCCGAGGTAGCGCCGTCCCGCCGTCTCCGTCATTTCGGCTCGCGGTGAACTAAGCGGCCAGGTGCCGCCTTGTGATGAAATTGCAGCGCTATCAGCAGCGACTTCATCGAGCGCAACGGAAGAAGCGTGGTGACGAGGATCAGCGGCAGCCAAAGCACCGCGTGCAGCCAGAACGGCGGCTGATACTTCACTTCCACGATCAGCGCACAGGCGACAACGACCGCGCCCGCCAGCATGATGATGAAGATGGCGGGACCGTCGCCGGTGTCGATGAACGCATAGTCGAGTCCGCAAGCCTCGCACCTCGGCCGCAGCGTCAGGAACCCGGCAAATAGCTTGCCGTCGCCGCAGCGTGGACATTTGCAGGCAAGTCCACGCAGCACAGTTTGGTACAGGGTCGGCGTATCCTGAGAAGCGTTCATAGAAGTCTACCTACCACGGAAGATCATCTGTGGGCTTTGACGCAAGACAAAAAAGGGCGGCCCGCGGCCGCCCTTTTGGCAATCCACGTCGGCCAGGCTATTCGGCGCCGACCAGCCGGCCGCCGCCGGTACCCCAGACATAAATGCAGGCGAACAGGAACAGCCACACCACGTCGACGAAATGCCAGTACCACGCAGCGAATTCGAAGCCGAGATGCTGGGTCGGCGAGAAGTGTCCGGCGTAGGCACGCACGAGGCACACGATCAGGAAGATGGTGCCGACCAGCACATGGAAGCCGTGGAAGCCAGTCGCCATGAAGAAGGTCGCGCCGTAGATATTGCCGGAGAAGCCGAACAGCGCATGGCTGTACTCATAGGCCTGCACGCAGGTGAAGCAGGCCCCAAGCACGACGGTGAGGATCAGCCCGTATTTCAGGCCTTGGCGATCATTCTCGAGCAGCGCATGGTGCGCCCAGGTCACTGTGGTGCCCGATGTCAGCAGCAACAGCGTGTTGAGCAGCGGCAGGTGCCAGGGATCGAACGCTTCGATGCCCTTTGGCGGCCAGGTGCCGGGCACGCTGCACGCGCCCATCTGGGTGCCAGCGCCGCATCCGAAAATGGCATCGCGCGCGGCGTGAACCGCGTCCGCCGGGAACAGGGCCGAGTTGAAGAAAGCCCAGAACCAGGCGACGAAGAACATCACCTCGGAGGCGATGAACAGGATCATGCCGTAGCGGTGGCTGATCTGCACGACGCGGGTATGGTCGCCCTTGTACTGGGCCTCGCGGATCACATCCGTCCACCAGCTCACCATCGTGTAGAGAACGCCCAGGACGCCGACAAAGAAGATGATCGGCGCCGCGCCGGTCATATGATGCATCCAGGTGATCGCGCCGACCGCCATGATGAAGGCCGAAACGGAGCCGACGATCGGCCACGGGCTCGGATCGACGAGGTGATAGTCGTGGTGCTTGACTTGCGCCGTAGCCATTTTTCGGTCTCTCCGTTAGCAAGGCCTGTCCGGCCGCTTCGTCTCGTCGTTTGAATTCAAAATCTCGCGATGGCCGGGAATTATTCCGACCCCCGCGCACTCCTGTTAGAGGTTACCCTTTTCCTTTGCCCCGGCCTTCTCCGCATCACTCGCGGCCAGCGGCTTTATCGCGGGATCGCGGACAGGATAGAACGTATAGGACAGGGTGATGGTGTTCAGCGTGTCATTGTCACGATCTTTGACAATCGACGGATCGACGTAGAACACGACCGTCATCTGGCGCGTCTCGCCCGGCTCCATGGTCTGTTCGGTGAAGCAGAAACAGTTGATCTTCTCGAAATAGGAGCCGACCGTCAGCGGCGCGACGTTATAGGCCGCCTGTCCCGTGGTCGTGCGCGCGGACTGATTCGTCACCTTGTAGAAGATGGTCGTCACCTCGCCGATGCGAACCTCGACCTCGTTCTGCTCCGGCTCGAATTTCCAGGGCAGGCCTCCGGCGACATTGGAATCGAAGCGAACGGCAATCTTGCGCGCCAACGGCGCGCCCGTTGGCGCCGAAGTCGCCACCTGCGTGGTGCCGTTGAAGCCGGTGGCACGGCAGAACCAGTTGTAGAAAGGCACCGCCGCGTAAGCGGCGCCCACCATCAGCACCACTACGAAGCCGCAGATCGCAGCCACGGCGGCGTCGCGGGTCAGGCCGCGGCGCGACACGGCCTTCTCGCCCGTGGAAAGCCGCTGCTGGCCCTGAAGGTTCGAACTCGTTCGCCATGTTCCTACAACGGCCGCACCAGGACAGCCGGCCCCTTGACGATGGTGACAGCGAAAAACAGCATGACCAGGACACCGAGCGCGAGCGCAATGGCGATCGACCGCTGACGGCGGCTCTTCTTCTGAGCCTCCGTGAGGACAATTCCGTCTGGTCTGTCGTTCTCGGCCATCGCGTGTGTTGCCATGCGTCTTACCAGATCGCGGGTAGAGCCGCGCGGACCACGACCTCGATCAAAAGAGTCGCAAACAGCGCGAACAGATAAAAAATCGAGAACGCGAAGAGCCGGCGCGTTGCGCGCGCAGCTTCGCGACCCTCGCGATGCCGATAGACGTTGATCGAAAGCGCCAGCATGCCAGCGCCAAGAACCAGGGAGGTGATGCCGTAGGCGGCATCGAAATAGCCGAGCGGCCAGGGCGCGACCGCCACCGCGACGAGCACGATCGTGTAGAGCAGGATCTGCAGGCGCGTCACATCGGGTCCGGCGACCACGGGCAACATCGGGACGCCGGCCCGGGCGTAATCGTCGCTTCGGAACAGCGCCAGCGCCCAGAAATGGGGCGGCGTCCAGAAGAAAATGATCAGAAACAGCAGCACGGGCTCGAGCGAGAGCGAGCCGGTCGCCGCCGCCCACGCCACGACCGGAGGCAGGGCGCCAGCGGCTCCCCCGATCACGATGTTCTGCGCCGTCCAGCGCTTGAGCGCTATCGTGTAGATCACGACGTAGAAGAAGATCGTGAAGGCGAGTAGCGCGCCGGCGACCCAGTTGACGAGGATGCCAAGCGTCATCACCGAAAAGAACGCGAGCGTCATGCCGAACGCCAGCGCCTCCGGCGGGGTAATGCGGCCGCGCGGGATCGGCCGGTTGGCGGTGCGCGACATCAAGGCGTCGATGTCGCTTTCGTACCACATGTTCAGCGCACCCGACGCGCCGGCGCCGACCGCGATGCAGAGGATAGAGGTAAAGGCCAGCACCGGATGGACGTGCACCGGCGCGATGGCGAGACCCACGAGCGCGGTGAAGACCACCAGCGACATCACCCGCGGCTTCAGAAGCGCGACATAGTCGACCACCTCGGCTTCCGAAATCCGCGGCGACAATTCGATGCTTGAGTGATCGATGACCGACAAGACGGCTCTCGCTTCCTTGATCGTTTAGGAGGACGCGGCGCTTGTCGCGCCGCGCGCCCCGTTACTGCACGCGCGGCAATACCTCGAACTGATGGAACGGCGGCGGTGACGACAGCGTCCATTCCAGCGTGGTCGCACCCGCACCCCACGGATTGTCGGCGGCCTGCTGCTTGCGCACGAAAGCGTCGACCACGCCGTAGATGAAGATCAGCACGCCGAAGCCCGAGATATACGAGCCGATCGACGAGACAAGGTTCCAGCCAGCGAAGGCATCGGGATAGTCGACATAGCGGCGCGGCATGCCGGACAGGCCGAGGAAGTGCTGTGGGAAGAACACCAGGTTGACGCCGATGAAGGTGAACCAGAAGTGCGCCTTGCCAATGGTCTCATTGTACATGTAGCCCGACATTTTCGGGAACCAGTAGTACCAGCCGGCAAAGATCGCAAACACAGCGCCCAGCGACAGCACGTAATGGAAGTGCGCCACGACGTAGTAGGTGTCCTGCAGCACGCGGTCGACGCCGGCATTCGCCAGCACGACGCCGGTGACGCCGCCGACGGTGAACAGGAAGATGAAGCCGATCGCCCACAGCATGGGGGTGCGGAATTCGATCGAGCCGCCCCACATCGTGGCGATCCAGGAGAAGATCTTCACGCCGGTCGGCACCGCGATCACCATGGTCGCCGCGACGAAATAGGCCTGCGTCGCCGACGACATGCCGACCGTGTACATGTGGTGCGCCCACACCACGAAGCCGATGCCGCCGATCGCGACCATCGCATAGGCCATGCCGAGATAGCCGAACACCGGCTTCTTCGAGAAGGTCGACACGATCTGGCTGATCATGCCGAAGCCCGGCAGGATCAGGATGTAGACTTCGGGGTGGCCGAAGAACCAGAACAGATGCTGGAACAGCACCGGATCGCCGCCGCCCTCGGCCGAGAAGAACGTCGTGCCGAAGTTGCGGTCGGTGAGAAGCATGGTGATGGCGCCAGCCAGAACCGGCAGCGACAGCAGAAGCAGGAACACCGTCACCAGGATCGACCACACGAACAGAGGCATCTTGTGCAGCGTCATGCCCGGTGCGCGCATGTTGAAAATCGTGGTGATGAAGTTGATGGCACCGAGAATCGACGATGCGCCCGCAAGATGCAGCGAAAGAATCGCGAAATCGACGGCCGGCCCCGGATGGCCGGAGGTCGAGAGCGGCGCATAGATGGTCCAGCCGGCGCCGACGCCGTTGGCGCCTGGCTCGCCCTCGACGAAGCTCGACAGCAGCAGCAGCGAAAAGGACGCCGGCAACAGCCAGAACGAGATGTTGTTCATGCGCGGGAACGCCATGTCGGGCGCACCGATCATCAGCGGCACGAACCAGTTGCCGAACCCGCCGATCATTGCCGGCATCACCATGAAGAAGATCATGATCAGGCCGTGCGAGGTCACGAAGACGTTGTAGGTGTGGGTTTCGTGGAAGATCTGGACGCCCGGATACATCAGCTCGGCGCGGATCGCGATCGACATCGCGGCACCGATAATGCCGGCGATGATCGCAAACACCAGGTACATCGTGCCGATGTCCTTGTGGTTGGTCGAATATACCCACCGCCGCCATCCGGTCGGATGATCGTGGGCATGATCGTCATGAGCGTGAGTTTGTGTCGCTGCGGTGGTTGCCATTTTCAAACCCTGTCCTGCAATCCTTCTTGAGACCGGCTCACTGTGCCGCCGTGCCAACCGAGGCGAACGAGTTCTCCGGATTGGATGCGAATTTCTTCTTGGCGCTCTCGACCCACGCCGCGAATTCCTGATCGCTGACGACCCGGACCGCGATCGGCATGAAGGCGTGGTCCTTGCCGCACAATTCCGAGCACTGGCCGTAGAACATGCCGGTCTTGGTGGCCTTGAACCAGGTTTCGTTGAGACGGCCCGGAATCGCGTCGATCTTGATGCCGAAGGCCGGGACCGCGAAGGAATGGATCACATCCGCGCCGGTGGTCTGGACGCGGACGACCTTGTTCACAGGCACGACCATTTCATTGTCGACGCCAAGCAGCCGCGGTTGCTTGTCCTGCGCCAAGAGCGAATCGAACTCGAACTTGCCGTTGTCGGGATAGGCATAGGACCAGTACCACTGCTTGCCGGTCGCCTTGACGGTCAGATCCGCCTTCGGAATATCGAGTTCCTCGAACAGGAGGCGGAACGACGGCACCGCGATGCCGACCAGAATCAGCACCGGAATCAGAGTCCAGGCCACCTCGATCAGGCTGTTATGCGTCGTCCTGGAGGGAACCGGATTGGCCCTAGCGTTGAACTTGACCACGACGATCACGAGCAACGCCAGCACGAACAGCGTGATGACGATGATCAGGGCCGACAGGAAGTTGTGAAACCAGGTGATGTTGTCCATCACCGGAGAAGCTGACCCTTGCAGCTTGTACTCCCACGGCGCCGGCTGGCCCAACTCGGCAGATGCTGTCCCGCAAGCCCCGACTGCGGCGGCGCCGGCCACCGCCCAACCCAGCAACCGACGGCCAATTTGGCCCTTCGACATCTTCATGTCGCTCGCGCTCCCTTAAGATAAATCCCTCGCACATTCCGCCGCAGGGCGAAGAATGGCGCAACAATCCCGACTTCTGGCAAACGGCCTGTGCATGCGCCTTGGCAGGGCATGGGACCGGTTCACTGGCATGCGTCAAAATCCAGCCTCTCAAACCATAATTCTCAGGGCATCGCAATGCAGTAGTACAGCTTAACCGCGTGCATCACCGGCTATTATCGAGAAGGCGCATTTTCGCGCAAATTCCCCTAAACTCTCGTTTTGACACCCCACCGCGGCTTGACACCCGGATTGCCGGATGTAGGCACGGAAACGGCGCGCTTGATGCGCCTGATTTGTCGGTGGATTCGGCAGCCGTCCCGCAAGGTCAGCCATTATGGCGCCGTCATTTGCCGTATATCAGTCGCGTTGCGGCCAGTTTTGCCAAAAAATCGGGCTGAAGAAAACTTATCCAAGGATCGACCCTGATGGGGCTTTCGAAATACCCGACTAGTACTGCTTCTTCCGCCGGAAAAATTCGCGGCCCCAACTTCCGGTCGATCGGCGGAATAGCAGCAGCTCTGGCGATCATTTGCTCGTTTGGCCTCACGACACCGGCCGACGCGCAAGGCGCGGTGCGTTCGGTCCACGGCGACTGGCAGATTCGCTGCGACACCCCGCCCGGCGCGCAAAGCGAGCAATGCGCGTTGATCCAGAGCGTGGTAGCGGAAGACCGTTCGAACGCCGGTCTCACCGTCATTGTGCTCAAGACGGCCGATCAAAAGAGCAAGCTGATGCGGGTGGTCGCGCCGCTCGGGGTGCTCCTGCCCTCGGGCCTCGGCCTGAAGCTCGACAATGTCGACGTCGGTCGCGCCGGTTTCGTCCGCTGCCTGCCGAATGGCTGTGTGGCCGAGGTCGTGATGGACGACAAGCTTCTGGGCCAGCTCAGGAGCGCAAAAACCGCGACCTTCATCATCTTCGAGACGCCCGAGGAGGGCATCGGCTTTCCACTCAGCCTGAACGGACTCGGCGAAGGCTATGACAAATTGCCGTGAGGCATTGTGCCTCGCCTGATGGCGTGCCCCTCCCTTTCGCCGACCGTCGCGCCTATTTTGGAGAAAATCGCATCAAATCACGCGCCGGAGACGCTCTGCATTACGGTGATGTAAGGCGACCACTCCGCAAGTTTTGCTTAAACTGGACTGGGCCGGAATTCTGAAGTTGCGCGAAGCCCTTCACCCTACGGCGAGCGGCCAGGACGGCAACAAAAGCGAAAACGACAAGGAAACTGGAGCACGCATGACCGCCCCGACCTCGCTTCTCGACCGCGCCAACCTTGATCGCGACTCTGTCCGGCAACAGATCACGCGCGGGCTCAACGGCGCCGATGACGGCGAGTTGTTCCTGGAATACAGCCAGACCGAAGCCTTGATGTTCGACAATGGCCGGCTGAAGCAGGCGACCTACGACACCAGCCAGGGTTTTGGCCTGCGCGCGGTGAAAGACGACGCGGTCGGCTATGCGCATTCGTCCGACGTCTCGCTACCGGCCCTGATGCGCGCGGCAGATGCCGTCGCGGCCGTTCGCGGTGGCTATAGCGGAACGTTCGCCGCCGCTCCCCCCCACACCAATGTGCGGCTTTATGGCGACGAGAATCCGCTGGACGCCCCCGGTTTCGAGGCCAAGGTCAAGCTGCTCGCCGAGATCAACGCTTATGTCCGCGACAAGGAACCGCGGGTGCGGCAGGTGACGGTCAGCCTGGGCGCCACCTGGCAGGTCGTTGAGATCCTTCGTCCCGACGGTGAGAGCTATCGCGACATCCGCCCTCTGGTGCGGGTGAATATTTCTGTTGTCGCCGGTCAGGGCGACCGTCAGGAAAGCGGTTCCAGAGGCTATGGCGGCCGCGAAGGCTATGCCCGTTTCATCGAGGCCAAAGCCTGGCGCGAGGCGGCCGATGGCGCGATCCGCGAGGCGTTGGTCAATCTGGAATCGGTGCCGGCTCCTGCCGGTGAAATGGATGTCGTGCTCGGCGCAGGCTGGCCCGGCGTGATGCTGCATGAAGCCGTCGGCCACGGGCTCGAGGGCGACTTCAACCGCAAGAAGACGAGCGCCTTCGCCGGCCTGATGGGGCAGCAGGTCGCCGCCAAGGGCGTCACCGTGGTCGATGACGGCACGATGGCCTCGCGTCGCGGCTCTCTCTCGATCGATGACGAGGGCACGCCGACCAACCGGACCCTGCTGATCGAGGACGGCATCCTCGTCGGCTACATGCAGGACCGGCAGAACGCGCGGCTGATGAACATGAAGCCAACCGGCAACGGACGCCGCCAGGGCTATGCCCATGTGCCGATGCCGCGCATGACCAACACTTACATGCTGTCCGGCGGCCGCGATCCGGGGGAAATTCTCTCTTCGGTCAAGAACGGCATCTATGCCGCCAACTTCGGCGGCGGTCAGGTCGATATCACCTCGGGCAAATATGTCTTCCAGTGCACCGAGGCCTACCGCATCGAGAACGGCAAGATTGGCGCACCGCTGAAAGGCGCGATGCTGATCGGCAACGGACCGACCGACCTGCATCGCATCACCATGATTGGCAACGACCTCGCGCTCGATACCGGGATCGGCACCTGCGGCAAGAACGGCCAGGGCGTTCCGGTCGGCGTCGGCCAGCCGACGCTGCGGATGGAACGGATTACGGTTGGAGGTACCGGTTCATGACGATGGAACGGCAAACGATCGCCACGCGAGCGCGCGGCTGGGGCGCCCAACTGCTGCAATTTGCGGCGGCGCTGGGACTGGTTTTTCTGGCCAAGGGCGCCATCGCCGAACCGTTCTACGTCCCGTCGGGCTCGATGGAGCCGACGCTGATGATCGGCGATGCGCTGCTCGCATCGAAGTTCCCCTACGGCTACGGCACCGCCTCGCTGCCGATCCAGATCAACCTGCCCGAAACCGGCCGGGTGTTCGGCAGCCCGCCCAAGCGCGGCGATGTCGTGGTGTTCCGCTGGCCCGGCGATCGTTCGCAGGCCTGGGTCAAGCGCGTCGTTGGGTTGCCCGGCGATCGCATTCAGATGCGCCAGGGCCAGCTCTTCATCAATGACCGCGCGGCGTCGCTCAAGGCCGATGGGATCGGTCAGGTCGAGGATGAGCGCGGTGAATATGAACCGGCACGGCGCTACATCGAGACGCTGCCCGGCGGCGTCAGCCACGCGATCTTCAAGCTTCGCGACAACGGCCGGCTCGACAACACGCAGGAGGTCACGGTGCCGCCGGGCTATCTGTTCGTGATGGGCGACAACCGCGACAATTCCGCCGACAGCCGCGTGCCGCTTCGCGATGGCGGCGTCGGGCTGCTGCCGATCGACGATCTGGTCGGCCGCGCTGATGCGGTGATCGGCTCGTGGGATCTCGGCATCCGCGAGCAGCCGGTCTGGACCTGGCTGTCCGGCTTCCGTCTCGCGCGTTTCTTCACCTCCGTCCGCTAAGGGCGAGGCTCTTTGCAGCATGCGCGCCCGCCGTCCTGCTGGATCGGCGGGCAAGGCACCGAGCCGTAGGAACAGAACACGCAGCAATCGCCTGCTTTCGGTTTCAGCTTTTCACCGCAACCCTTGCATTCATAGAAATACTGGCAGGCATCGAGCGGCATTTGCTCGGTGGCTTGAAAGCCGCATTTCGGGCATGTCAACGTCGATTCCAGTTGCATCGCCGTTTCACCTCCGAACAAATTTTCCGCTTTCTAGAACGACGTCGTCAATTGAGTGAGCCAGGCCGGCGATGCCTCGACAAGTGCGGCCTCGATCCGCTTGTCGGCATCGGAGACGATCGCGACCCCGGTCAGGATGAAGGCTGCGCCCAGCAGACCCTTGCCGAACTTGCCTGCCGACATCAGCTTGCTGCGCAAGCGCATCAACGTGGCCCGCGACAACAGTCCGAGCAGAACCAGCGGCAGGCCCGCGCCGATGCCGAACACCACCATTGTCAGCGTGACCCGCGGCAGGTCGTGGCCCTGCGAAGCCAGCAGCGACGCCGCCCCAAGTGTCGGGCCGACGCAGGGCGACCATACCGCACCGAGCAGAAGGCCGATCGCCAGTTGGCCGGCGAGGCCTGATGCGGCGAAGCCGCCAAAGTGCCGGTCAGCCCAGGCCGAAACGGGACTGCCGGCTCCGGCAAGCCGCGCCTGCCACGACGGCACCACCAAAATTGCGCCGAGCGCCACCATGATCGCGGCGGCCGCAAGGCGAAACATGCCGGCATCGATACCAAGCCCAAATCCCGCCAAAGCGAGCAGCAGGCCAAGCCCCGTGAACGACAGCGCAAGCCCGCCTGCCAAGGCAAAGGCGCCAAGCGGATGTGCGGTGACGGCCGCGCCCAGCACGATTGGCACCAGCGGCAACACGCAAGGCGACAGGATCGACAGGATTCCGGCCGCGAACGCCAATACGAGCGTTGTCACCGGCGCTCAGAGACTCTTGTCGAGCAGGGTTGCGATCGAGGCTTCCTTGGTATCGCCGACGGAACGTCCCTGCTCGGCCTTGCCCTTGAACACGATCAGCGTCGACTGCATCTGCGCGCCGAATTCCTTGACCACCGGCTTTTGGCCATCGAAGTCGACCCGGAAGATCTTCAGGTCCTTGAATTTCGCCGCCGAAGTCAATTTGTCGAGAATGGGATTCTGCGCCTTGCAGGTCGGGCACCAGTCGGCGTGGATTTCGACCAGGATGGGGCTACCGGCCGCCTGAGCCGCCTTGAAAGCCTCGGCCGAAAACGGCACGGCTGAATTGGCCCAGGAGGGCGAGAGTGGCGCGACGATCGCCAAAGCGCCCGCGATCAGTGCCCCGTTCAAAATCCTGCGCGTCAACATCATGGTCAGCTCCGTGGTTGGCCCTTTCGCCCGCTAGGGATGCGAATGTTAGAACCACTAGCGGGGAGATAGGGTGATTACGCCGGATCGAGCTGCAATGTTACCTGACTACGCCGGAAATAAAGCCGGGTTTGCGCCGCGGCGGCTTGATCTCTTTCTTCAAAAAACAGTGAGGTTCTCGACCGACATATCCCGACCGCGCATAGGTCCAGGCCCGGCATTTGTTGTCGGCCATGCAGGCGGCCTTGCAGATCTCGTCGCTCTCGCCGCGCTTGAGCTCGAAAGTGCGGTAATCGCCACCGGCGCGATCGATCGAGGTCTCGATTGCGCCGTTGCGAAGTTCAAGCACGCCGGCGCCACGCACGCCGGACACGCAGCAGTCATCGGCGACGCGGGCCGGCACGCTGTTCTTCAGCCAGCACAGCGCCATGTGGGATGTTTCGTTCGGATAGTTGAAGCTCCAGGCGCGGCAGCGCCGATCCCGCTCGCACACCAGCGCGCACTCGGCCGGATCGCCCGAGGGCACCGGCGAACTCAGATAGTCGCCGCCCGGCCGATCGAAATTGGCCTGCGCCTGGGCCGGTCGGTGAGAGGATATGGCAGCGACGAGAACAAGCGTCCCCAAACACGCCAGTACCGCCGAACTGAAGTCCCTGCACCACAAGCGGCGAATTCGATCAGGGACTTCAGATCGCCAAAGCGGTACTGGAATCAATAAGTTTGCTAGTGTCCATGACCTTCCGAAGTTCGTGAAGGTGGGTGCTGCGATGGAGCACGAACTTCGGAAAGTGGGCACTAGCGGCAGGCGGCCTCCCCACATACGCGATGCCTTCAACCGATTGGAGTTACCCGCAAATTGCGGCGCTGGTAGCGCCGCCATTTGATCGCCATCAACCTGTACGGTGGATGAACGGCAAGACGCTACTGCCTGATGATGCCTGATCTAAAAGGCGTATTCGTCGTAGGCGGGCATGACGGAGCCGGCCCACGGGCCATTGAATTTGGCCAGCATCTCCTCCGCCGGGGTCTGCCCGGCATCGACGATCCGGTCCAGCGGCTCCAGATAGCGCGTCTCGTCCCGCCCGTAGTGATCGGCGCGGTCGCGCCGACGCAATCCCGCATACGCGAGCGCCAGGCATTCCTTGGCGATTTCGAAGATATAGCGATCCTTGATTCTGGCCTTGAAACCAAGACGCGGAACATCGTCACGCAAGGACTGACGCTCGAAGGCCGTCCAGTCTTTCACGAGGTCCCAGGCCGCGTTCAGGCTGGTGTCGTCATAGAGCAGTCCGACCCAGAAAGCTGGCAGCGCGGGAAGGCGGCCCCACGGCACTCCGTCGGCGCCGCGCATTTCCAGGTAACGCTTCAACCGCACCTCGGGGAAAATCGTCGAAAGATGGTTGGCCCAGTCCGACAGCATCGGGCGTTCGCCGGGAAGTGCCGGATTTTTTCCCTCAAAGAAGTCGCGGAACGAGGAGCCTGACACGTCGATATAGTCTTCGCCGCGCTTGACGAAATACATCGGCACATCGAGCGCGTAGTCGACCCAGCGCTCAAAGCCCATGCCGTCCTCGAACGCCCAGGGGAGCATGCCGGAGCGCGCGTTGTCGGTATCGCGCCAGATTTCCGAGCGGAACGAGAGAAAGCCGTTCGGCTTGCCTTCGGTGAAGGGCGAGTTCGCAAACAGCGCGGTCGCGACCGGCTGCAACGCCAGCGAGACCCGCAATTTCTTGACCATGTCGGCTTCCGAGGAGAAGTCGAGATTGGTCTGCACCGTGCAGGTCCGGTACATCATGTCGAGGCCGTAACGGCCGACCTTCGGCATGTAGTTGGTCATGATCTTGTAGCGGCCCTTGGGCATGACCGGAATCTGCGCCCGCGACCACGACGGCGTCATGCCGAGCCCGAGAAAACCGATCCCGAGAGGCGCCGCGATCTCGCGCACCTGCGCAAGATGCGCCATCAGTTCGCTCTGGGTCTGATGCACGGTTTCCAGCGGCGCGCCTGATAATTCGAACTGCCCGCCCGGCTCGAGCGAAATCGCCCCGCCGCCGGTGACGTCGTAGAGCCCGATGATGCTGCCGCGCTCCATGATCGGCTCCCAGCCAAGCAGGAGCTTCATGCCCTCGAGCAGCGCACCGATGCCGCGCGCGCCTTCGTAAGGCACCGGCTGATGACCGTTCAGCGTAAACGGCGTCTTTTCGTGCTCGGTGCCGATACGGAATTCGGAAGGAGGCTTCACGCCGGCCTCGAGCCATGCGACGAGTTCGTCGCGCGACTGAAGGGGCGTCATATCGATCTGGTCACGCGCCATGCAAATTCCGGATGTGAGGCGCTGCGACCGAACGCGCGCGGTGGCGGAGGGTTCCGCGGACCATGCGGCTCGCGGCGACAAAGGGAATGCGCAGCATCATCGGACGGCCACACCGTCTTTTACGGCGAGTGAAGGCGTCTCCCCGCAGGAACAGCCGAGCCGGTCCAAGAGGCCGCAAAGCTTGATCGCGTCTGCATCCGACAGCTTGGAGCCGACATACTTTTCAATTCCTGCGGAATATGCGCTCCACATCTTCTTTTGCAGTTCACGCCCGGACTCCGTGATTTCGACGAACTGCCCGCGTTTGTCGATCTTGCATTCGCGGCGGACGGCCAGCCCTTCGTCAACCAGCCGGTCGATCAGCCGCGAGGTGGAATACTGCGGCAGCAACATCTGCTTTTCCAATTCGACGGGCCGAAGCTCGCCGCTCGGCGCGCGCGACAATTCCAGCAGGGCGTCGTACCAGGCGAGCGGCGGGAAACCGGCCTTCTTCAGGTCCTGCTCGACAGCATTCAGCACCCGGCTCTGGACCCGCATCAGGCGAATCCAGGCAGCGGTCGCTTCCGTCGATGGTTTCCGTTTCATGGTCCCGGCCTACGCTTGCGATGCCTATTCTAGCGCACTTGATGCATATGCATCAATGTTGACTGCTCCATGCAAATGCATTTAGTCATGTGTGGATCGTTTAGCACCATCTACCGGAGGAAAACCTGATGAAATTGTATTACGCGCCCGGTGCCTGCTCACTTTCACCCCATATCGCGCTGCTGGAAGCCGGCCTTCCCTATGATCTGGTCAAGGTCGACCTCCGCGCCAAGAAACTGGAGAACGGCGACGATTTCTTGAAGGTCAACCCCAAGGGACAGGTGCCGGCGCTGGCGCTCGACAGCGGCGAGCTTGTGACCGAAGGGCCGGTGATCGTGCAGATGATCGCCGACAAGGTACCGGCCAAGAGCCTCGCCCCCGCCCGCGACAGTGAAGAGCGCTACAAGCTGCTCGACTGGCTCACCTACATCAACGGCGAATTGCACAAGAACATCGGCCCCTTGTTCAACCCGATGCTGTCGGACGAAGCCAAAGCCGTGTTCAAGGACCGCGCGATGGGCAAGTTCAAGTATGTGGACAGCCAGCTGGCCGGCCGCGACCACGTGTTGGGCAAGCAGTTCACGGTAGCCGATGGCTATCTCTACGTGATGCTGCGCTGGGCCGATGGGATGAAATTCGACCTTTCGGGATTGAACAACCTGCTCGCCTACAAGGACCGCGTCGCGGCGCGGCCGAAAGTGCAGGAAGCGCTTGTCAAGGAAGGTCTCGTCAAGGCGGCGTGAGGCCCGCTTTCTTACCCTCTCTCCTTGCGGGAGAGGGTGCACGAGCAAAGCGAGTGCGGGTGAGGGGTTAAGCCTTTCCTTGGGATTAGACTCCTCACCCGGCTCGAATTGCTACGATCAATCTCGCCACCCTCTCCCGCAAGGGAGAGGGTCAGAAACTACTCCGCCGCCTGGGCCGCAACCTTCTTTGGCGGGAAACGGCCGTAGAAGGTCTCGCCCTTGGCGGCCATCTCGATCAGAAGCTTCGGCGGGGTAAAGCGCGAGCCGTATTTGGCCTCGAGCTTGTGGCACAGTTCGACGAACTTCTTCGTGCCCATGAAATCGATATAGGACAGTGTCCCGCCGGTGAACGGCGCGAAGCCGAAGCCAAGGATCGAGCCGACATCGGCCTCACGCGGGTCGACGATGACGTGATCCTCGACCGTGCGGGCCGCTTCCACCGCCTGCACCACCAGGAAGCGCTGCTTCAACTCCTCCACATCGAGCGTATCCGGGTCGAGTTGCTTTGGCTGAAGCGCACCTAAGTTCGGCCACAGGCTCTTCTGACCCTTGCCCTTCTCGGGATAGTCGTAAAAGCCCTTGCCGTTCTTGCGGCCGAAGCGGCCTTGTTTTTCGACCATCTCGACCAAGAGCTTCTTCTGGGCCTGGTCGACCGCGTTCGGTCCCAAATCGGCTTCGGTCGCCTTCATGATCTTGAGCACGAGATCGAGCGCCACTTCATCCGACAACGACAACGGACCCACCGGCATGCCGGCCATCTTGGCGCCGTTCTCGATCATCGCCGGCGGCACGCCTTCCATCAGCATTTCCAGCCCTTCGGCGGTGAAGCGCAGCACGCAGCGATTGGCGAAGAAGCCGCGGGAGTCATTGACCACGATCGGCGTCTTTCCGATCTGGCGCGTATAGTCGAGCGCGGTCGCGAGCGCGACATCGCCGGTGTTCTTGCCGAGGATGACCTCGACCAGCATCATCTTCTCGACCGGCGAGAAGAAGTGGATGCCGATGAACTTGCCTTGGTCCTTGAACTCCTCGGCAAGCGAATTGATCGGCAGCGTCGAGGTGTTGGAGGCGAAGGTCGCACCAGCCTTGAGAAGCGGCTGCGCCTTGGCATAGGTCTCGGCCTTCACCTTGCGATCCTCGAACACCGCTTCGATGACGAGGTCGCAATCCGAAATCGCGTTGTAGTCAGGGGTCGCGGTGATCCGCGACAGGATCGCGTCACGGTCGCTCTCCCTGGCGCGGCCCTTCTTGACGAGATCATCGATCACCGACTGTGCATGCGCCTTGCCCCTGTCGGCGCTAGCCTGATCGCGGTCGATCAGGACGACGTCGATGCCGGCACGCGCCGAGACATAACCGACGCTCGCGCCCATGAAGCCCGCGCCGATCACGGCGAGCTTCTTGACCTTGGTCGGCGGCACGTTTTGCGGACGCCGCGCGCCCTTGTTCAATTCCTGCATCGACATGAACAGTGAGCGGATCATGGCCGCGGCTTCGTTCGAACGCAGGATCTTCGCGAAATAACGCGACTCCACGCGCAAGGCCGCATCGATCGGCAGCTGCAAGCCTTCATAGACGCATTGCATGATGGCGCGCGCGGCCGGGTAATTGTCGAAGGTTTCGCGGCGGAAGATCGCGTTGACGGCCGGGAACATCATCATGCCGGCCTTTGAGTAGACCGGACCGGCTGGCAGCTTGAACGTCTTCTCGTCCCACGGCGCGATCGCCTTGCCGCCGCCCTTGATCCAGTCCTTCGCCGCCTTGATCAGATCGGACGCCGGCACAATGGCATGAATGAGGTTGAGCTGCTTCGCCTTCTCGACCGTAACTGGATCGCCCTTGAGCAGGATCGTCATGGCGTCCTGCGGCGGGACCAGCCGCGGCACGCGCTGCGTGCCGCCCGCGCCGGGAAACAGTCCGACCTTGACTTCGGGCAGGCCGAGCCGCGTCTTCGGATTTTCGGCCGCCACACGATAGTGACAGGCGAGCGTAATCTCAAAACCGCCGCCAAGCGCAAGGCCGTTGATCGCGGCCGCCCATGGCTTGCCCGAAGTCTCGATTCCGCGCAGCACCAGCGAGAAGCGCCGGCTCTGGTCGAACAGCATCTGATTCGCCGCCGTCTCGCCCTGGTCCTTGAGAGCCTTGGCGTAGGCGTGATTCATACCCTCCAGCATCGAAAGATCCGCGCCCGCGCAGAAGGCGTCCTTGCTGGACGTGATGACGACGCCCTTCACGGCGGCATCCGCCGTGGTCTGCTTGACGATTTCCTCGATCTCGTCGGTCGAGGTTTGATCCAGCACGTTCATCGAACGGCCGGGGATGTTCCAGCTGACAAGCGCAATGCCGTCGGCGTCGGTCTCAACGGTGAAATTCTTGAAGGCCATTGGCGATCCTCCTTAAACGCGCTCGATGATGGTGGCGGTGCCCATGCCGCCGCCGATGCACAGCGTCACCAGTGCGGTCGATTTGTTGCTGCGCTCGAGTTCATCCAGCACGGTGCCGAGAATCATCGCGCCGGTTGCACCGAGCGGATGGCCAAGCGCGATCGCCCCACCGTTGACGTTGATCTTGGCATTATCGATGTCGAAAGCCTGGATGTAGCGCAGCACCACCGACGCGAAGGCCTCGTTCAGTTCGAACAGGTCGATGTCGGACTTCTTCATGCCCGAGCGCTGAAATAGCTTTTCGGTGACGTCGACCGGGCCGGTCAGCATCATCGCGGGCTCCGAGCCGATATTGGCGAAGGCGCGGATCCTTGCACGCGCTTTCAGGCCGTATTTCGGCCCCGCTTCCTTGCTGCCGAGCAACACCGCACCGGCGCCATCGACGATTCCCGACGAATTGCCGGCATGATGCACGTAGTTGACGCGCTCGATCTCGGGGTGCGACTGGATCGCCACCGCGTCGAAGCCGGTTCCCTGCGCCATTTCGGCGAATGACGGCTTGAGCTGGCCAAGCGACTGCATGGTCGTCGAAGGACGCATGTGCTCATCCTTGGCCAGAATTGTGAGACCGTTGACATCCTTGACCGGCACGACCGATTTGTTGAAACGCCCTTCGTCCCATGCCTTTGCCGCGCGTTGCTGGCTCTGCACCGCATAGGCGTCGACGTCGTCGCGCGAAAAGCCGTACTTTGTGGCGATCAGATCGGCCGATATGCCCTGCGGCATAAAATAGGAGGGCACTGCGATCGAAGGATCCATCGGCCAGGCGCCGCCGGATGCGCCAATGCCGACCCGGCTCATCGATTCCGCGCCGCCACCGATCGTGAGCTCGTTCTGTCCGCTCATGATCTGGGCGGCCGCAAAATTCACCGCATCGAGGCCGGAGGCGCAGAAGCGGCTGATCTGAACGCCGGGCACGGATTCACCGAGGCCCGCCTGCAGCGATGCAAAGCGCGCGATGTCGGAGCCGGCCTCGCCGACCGGATCGACCACGCCGAGGATCACGTCGTCGACGGAGCCTTCGGGCAGGTTGTTGCGCTCTTTCAGAGCCTTCAAGGGCACAGTAGCGAGCGCCAGCGCGGTCACTTCGTGCAACGAGCCATCGGCCTTGCCGCGGCCGCGCGGCGTGCGAACGTGATCGTAGATATAAGCCTCAGGCATGATGCCCTCCCGGTATGAGGATCGTCATATAATAACAGAGGAAGCTTAGCTGCGGAATATGACTTCAGAATGCTTCCGCGGCCAATTCCATGATGGTGCCACTTCCGCTCTGGATGCGCGCCAGGTGCGTAGCGGTAGCCGGCAACACCCGCTCCATGAAGAAGCGGCCCGTCACAAGCTTGGTCGTCAGATAGTCGGTCGTCTCGCCACCGGCAATCTTGTCCTGGACGACTTTCGCCATCTTGGCCCACATGTAGCCCAGCGTCACTAGGCCAAACAAATGCATGTAGTCGGTCGCCGCCGCACCGGCATTGTCAGGCTTCATCATGGCGTTCTGCATCAGCCAGGTGGTGGCCTGCTGGAGGTGGCCGAGCGCTGCCGACAGCGGCGCGATAAAGGGCTTCATCGCCTCGTCGCCGCCATGCTCCTTGGCGTAGGCGCCGACCTCGCCGAAGAAGGCCATCACCGCGCGGCCGCCGTCGCGCGGCAGTTTGCGACCCACGAGATCGAGCGCCTGAACGCCGTTCGCGCCCTCGTAGATCATGGCGATGCGCGCGTCGCGCACGAACTGCTCCATGCCCTGTTCGGCGATGTAGCCGTGGCCGCCATACACCTGCTGGGCCTGCACCGCATTGGCAAAGCCGGTTTCGGTGAGATAACCCTTCAGGACCGGGGTCATCAGCCCCATGTGATCGTCCGCCGCCTCGCGATCCTTCAGGTCGCTGGAGCGGTGAGCGACGTCGCTCTTCAGCGAGGTCCACACCACCATCGCGCGCGCCGCCTCGTTGAAGGCGCGGATGGTGAGCAACGTGCGGCGGACATCGGGATGTACGATGATCGGATCGGCCGGCTTGTCCTTTTCCTGCGGCCCCGAAAGCGCCCGCCCCTGCAAGCGGTCACGCGCATAGGCCGCCGCGTTCTGATAGGCGACTTCCGACTGCGCCAGTCCCTGCACGGCAACGCCTAGCCGCGCCTCGTTCATCATGACGAACATCGCCTGCATGCCCTTGTTCTCTCCGCCAATCAGCCAGCCGGTGGCGCTGTCGTAATTCATCACGCAGGTCGAATTGCCGTGAATTCCCATCTTGTGCTCGATCGAGCCGCAGGTGACGCCGTTGCGCTGCCCCAGCGAGCCGTCGGCATTGACGAGAAACTTCGGCACAACGAACAGCGAAACGCCCTTGATACCGACGGGCGCACCTTCGATGCGCGCCAGCACCAGATGGATGATGTTGTCGGCTAGGTCGTGCTCGCCGGCCGAAATGAAAATCTTGGTCCCCGATATCTTGTAGCTGCCGTCGCCCTGCTTGACAGCCTTGGTGCGCAACAGGCCGAGGTCGGTGCCGCATTGCGGCTCAGTGAGATTCATGGTGCCGGTCCATTGGCCGGCGATCATCTTCGGCACGTAGGTCGATTTCTGCTCCGCGCTGCCGTGCACGAGCAGCGCCGCGATCGCGCCGGTGGTCAGGCCGCCATACATCGAAAACGCCATGTTGGCCGAGGACAAAAATTCGGTGACGGACTGACTCAGCGTCATCGGCAGGCCTTGGCCGCCATATTCCGTCGGCATCGACAGCCCGAGCCAGCCGCCGTCGGCGACCTGCTTGAACGCCTCTTTAAATCCCTTAGGCGTCGTCACGCTGCCGTCAGCGTTGCGCTTGCAGCCTTCGAGATCGCCGACGCGGTTGAGCGGCTGCAACACTTCTTCGCTGAGCTTGGCGGCCTCGCCCAGGATCGCTTCGCGCACGTCGGCCGACGCATCGCTGAATCCCGGAAGATTATCATAGCGATCAATCTGAAAGACGTCGTTGAGCAGGAAATTGACGTCTTCAACAGGTGCTTTGTAGATCGGCATGACGTTCTCCCGGCAGGGTCGTGGTGATCTGTCTCTGAAATTTCCGGAAGCGGACTTTAATCGCTTCCTTGAGTTGTGGGCAGTTCCAATTGCAATCGGCAAGCGCCTCGCGGTGTGCCATTCAGGACTTGGCCAGCTGCTCCCCCATCAAACGATGCAGCAGATTGATGGCTTTCAGCGGGCGCACCATGACTTTGAAATGCGTGATGCGGTCTTGAGGGTCGAATGTGATGATATCGACGCCGTTGATCGTGATCCCTTCGACCTGACAGGTGAATTCGAGCACCGCGCCGCCCTCATTGGTCCATTCGCCGACATAGGTGAAAGTGGGACCGCCCAGGACCTCGGTCGCACTGGCGAGATATTTGAAGGTGATGTCGCGGCCCCGTTGCGGCGTGTGCACCACCGGGCTCTCGAACACGGCATCGGGATGCAGCAAGTCCCGCAAGGCGGAGTGATCGCCGGACTTGATGAAGCCGTGCCATCTTTGCAGGCCGATCGCTGTCACAAGATGCCTCCGAGCTGCGGCGCCGGACCAAGCCAGGCGCATTCATCCATATGCATATTGACGCATATGCATCAACGCGCATAAAGTCAAGCGTGTTAATATTTCATGACCATTCCGACCTGGAAGGAATCAGGCCCTTGGCCCTCGCCGACGCCATCCTCGCCTGCCTGACCGAGCGTCCGATGACGGGCTATGAGCTCGCCAAGACATTCGACGCCTCGATCGGCTTTTTCTGGAAGGCCGATCACCAGCAGATCTATCGCGAACTCTCCAAGCTGCGTGAACGCGGCCATATTCAGGGCCGCGAGGTCGTCCAGACCGGAAAGCCCAACAAGCTGGTCTACACGCTGACTGCCGAAGGCAAGGCCGCGTTTCGGCATTGGGCCGCCCGCCCGTCGACGCCGGCCTCGATCAAAGACGACCTCCTGATCCGGCTCTATGCACTCGATGCCGTCGACATCGAGCCGTTGCGCACCGACCTGATGGCGCGACAGGAACATCACCGCGATCGCTATGAGCGCTATGAGCGCATCCTCAAGAAGCGCTTTCCGGATGGAATTGCTTCACTGGCCGACATGGGCAAGCTGCTTGGGCTTCGCATCGGGCTGAAGCATGAGCAGATGGTCGCCGAATGGTGCGAGGAAGCCATCGCCGCGCTTTCGGCGATATCGGCCTCTGCCGACGTCGTGCAGCTAGAGGCGGGAAGTCGCGACCGCACCGCGTCCGGCGACTAGGGCAGCAAAGGCGAAAAACCTGAGCCAGCCGCAAACTTTGCAGGGACGCGGCTCACTTCCTTAACGGCTTATTTACCGTAACGCGAAAAAGTCGAGCTGTAGAGGCAGACGACCCGCGCCGACTTCGATTGTCTTTTCCTTGGGACGCGCGGGGAGGCCGGAGGCGCCGGGTGGAGCGCCGAAAGCGGAACCGGACAGAAGCATGAATTCGCGCGTATCGTGGAGTAGTGAAGGCATCGATCCTGCCGTCCGGGAGCGGGCCGAGGCCGCAGCCCGCCGCGCCGGCGTGTCCTTGAGCGATTGGCTCAACCTCAATCTGGGCGACGCCACGCCGCCGAATTTCCGCAGCCCGCCCGGCGAGCGGCCCGCGATCTCCAACGAGCAAACCCGGGATGTCGCCGATATCCACGAACGGCTCGATGCGATCACTCACCAGATCGAGCAGATTTCGCACGGACGCGCGCGCAACGATGCCCAGCGCAACGACACCCCGGTCGCAAAGCAGCTGAACGATGCCATCGCGCGCCTTGACGCGCGGCTGTCGCAGATTTCCAACCCTGCGCCGGCCGGCCGGCAACAGGCCCAGGAAAAGCAGCGCCAGGCCGAGATGGTCGAGCGCGCGGCTGCACAGGTCTATCGCCCCTCGCCTCCGCTCGATCCGGGCTCCTTCGATTCGGCGATTGCGGAAATTTCCGCGCGCCAGAGCGAACTCGACAATGTGACGCCGCCACCGGTCATGCGCGGCGCGCCGCCGATTGCGCCGGTCTCCGCCTATGCGCCGCCACCTGCGGCTGCCGCCTACGTCCCGCCGCCCCCGCCGCCGGGTCCCGACTTCTCCTCGCTCGAACGGCATCTCCTCAACATCACGAGCCAGATCGAGGCGCTGCAGCGGCCCGACCATATCGAGCAGTCGATTGCAGCCTTCCGCAACGAGCTGACCGAAATTCGCCAGGCCATCACCGAGGCGATGCCGCGCCGGGCGATCGAGTTGATCGAAAGCGAGATCCGTTCGTTGTCCCGCCGGATCGACGACAACCGTCAGAACGGCAGCGACAGCCAGGCTCTCGCCAGCATCGAGCGTGCGCTCAGCGAGATCCGCGAGGTGTTGCGCTCGCTGACCCCGGCCGAGCAGCTCGCGGGTTACGACCAGGCCATCCACAATCTCACCGCCAAGCTCGACGACATCATTCGGGCCAACGATGACCCGTCCACGATCCATCAGCTTGAAGGCGCGATCGCAGCGCTTCGCGCCATCGTCTCAAACATCGCATCAAACGATGCGCTCGCCCGGCTCAGTGACGACGTGCATGCGCTGTCGGCCAAGGTCGACCAACTCGCGCGTCCCGATGACCGGTCCGACTCGTTTGCCGCACTCGAACAGCGCATCGCCAGGCTGATGGCCTCGCTCGAAGACCGCGAGCAGCGACCCGTCGCGAACGAGAATTCCGAGCAAATCGAACGCGCGCTCCTGTCCTTGTCTGATCGTCTCGACCGCATTCCCGTCGGCAACGACAGCGCGTCCGCATTTGCCCATCTGGAGCAGCGCGTCTCCTATCTGCTCGAACGGCTGGAAGCGTCATCCGATCACCGTTCCGGCAATCTCGGGCGAGTCGAGGAAGGCCTGCAGGACATTCTGCACCACCTCGAACGCCAGCACACCAACTTTGCCGACTTTGTTGCCAATAATGGCCGCAGCGAACCGCCGGTCCCCCAGGACAGCGGGCTTGCCGATCTCGTCAAGCGCGAACTGTCCGACATTCGCTTCAGCCACGCGGAAACTGACCGCCACACACAGGATTCGCTGGAGGCAGTGCACAACACGCTCGGCCATGTGGTCGATCGTCTCTCGATGATCGAAGGCGATCTGCGCATCGTGCGCACGCAGGCTCCACCGTCGCCACCGGCAATCCCGCAAACGATCGCTGCCGAAGCACCGAGCTATATGGCGCCCGCTCCATCCGCTCCCGAGCCTTCCTATTCGCCGCTCGAGCCTGCGGAGCCCGAACCGCATTATTCCGAAGAGGCTCCTGCCTCGCGAATTGCGATGGCGACGCACGCCACGCTCGAAACGCCGGATCCTGCGCCAGCTGAGGAGGCGTTTGCGGCAGCGCCGCGGGACTTCCATGCGGCTGCGCCGGCAGAGCCGCCAGCCGCCCCACCCCGCACCATCAGCGAAATTCTGGAACCGCATGCCGCGCCGGCGCGCGTTGCGATTGCCCCGGACCTGCCTCCCGATCATCCGCTCGAACCAGGCACGCGGCCGTCGGCGCGCGCCGCTTCACCGTCGGAGCGCATCGCCGCCTCCGAAAGCGCGATCAGCAGCATTCCTGCCGCTGCGCCGAAGGAACCCGTCAGCACGTCGAGCTTTATTGCGGCTGCGCGCCGCGCCGCGCAAGCCGCGGCTGCCGCGCCCCCGCCGGACAAGGCCGGCAAGCAGCCCAAAAAGGCGACAACGGTAAATGGTCAGGCCAAGCCGGCATCGACGGTGACATCGAAGATCCGTTCGCTGCTCGTCGGCGCGAGCGTCGTTGTGATCGTGCTCGGCACGTTCAAGATGGCGATGACGCTGCTCGACGCTGCCGCGCCGCCGATTACGCCTGCCATGGAACATTCGGGTGATGCATCATCGCCGGCTTCTCCTGTTGACGGTGCAAGCGCGGCGCCGACGCAAACCCTGCCCTCGATGACGTCGCCAGTTCCGATCGGACGGCAATCCTTCAACCACGCCACTTCTGACAGGGGCGACGGCATGACGTCGGTCGTCATTCCGCAGAACGCGACGACCTCTTCAGTGGCCGGTGATGTCACCGGCACGATCCCGCTTTCGCCGGCATCGTCGAGCACCGGCAGGCTGTCGATGATCGCTGTCCCGCCGACCGAGCGGTTGCCGGATGCGATCGGCGGCCCTGTCTTGCGAGCCGCCGTCCTCAGGGGCGACCCTACAGCCGCCTATGAGGTCGGAGTGCGCTTCTCCGAAGGCAAGGGCGTTGCGGTGAATTACGACGAAGCCGCCAAATGGCTCGACCGCGCCGCGCAGGCCGGCGTGGTGCCGGCGATCTTCCGCCTCGGGACCCTCTACGAGAAGGGCCTGAGCGTGACGAAGGATGTCGGCATCGCCCGGCGTTACTATATGCAGGCCGCCGAGCGCGGCAACGCCAAGGCGATGCATAATCTCGCGGTGCTGGACGCCGACGGCGGCGGAAAGGGCGCCGATTACAAGAGCGCGGCGCAGTGGTTCCGCAAGGCCGCCGATCGCGGCATCGCCGACAGCCAATACAATCTCGGCATTCTCTATGCCCGCGGCATTGGCGTCGACCAGAACCTCGCCGAATCCTTCAAGTGGTTCAGCCTGGCTGCAGCCCAGGGCGACGCTGACGCCGGCCGCAAACGCGACGATGTTGCAAAACGGCTCGATCCGCAATCGCTCGCCGCCGCCAAGCTTGCGATCCAGACGTTTACGCCCGAACCCCAGCCCGACGACGCCATCAACGTGGCAAGCCCTGCGGGCGGTTGGGATTCGGCGCCCGCGCCGGCGCAGGCAAGCCCTGCAAAGCCCGTCGTCAAGCCGGTCGCAGCCAAGCGCACGGCAGCGGCGCATTGACCGCTAGTGGAGTGGATTTGACATTCGCTATCCACCTTGCCGCGGTTTCGTCATGCGAATGTCAAATCCGAAACTCCACTAGAAATCTATATTTGCTAGTGGTCCTTTGATTTTAACATTCGCAAAAGTGACCGCTGCAAAGTGATGCGAATGTTAGAATTGGTGGCGCCAGTTTGGCGCCATCGACCTATCCGCAGACCGCAATTTCGATTAAAGCCAACGAGCTGGCGGCTGGCTCTGCGTGCCAGCCGAGCGCACGGAGCTTGCGTTGGCGGATAACAACCACGAGGACGTTCAGAGTCCGTTCGGGAATTCGCCGACAGGCCCCAGGGTTGCGCCGCCCCGCACATCAGCGAGTTCGCCCTCGGCTGCGCCGCCTGTCGCGATCATCAGAACGCGGCGGCCGATCTGGTCCGTCATTGTCTTTGCGGTTCTGGTTCTCGGCGTCGGCGTCCGCGGTTACCGGGACATCTCGCGGCCGGAAGCCTGGGACTATTGGAAGGAGTTGTATTTTGCACCGAGCATGACGTCATCCGTGATCGCGAATGCCGGTCTTGACGCCGGAGATCGCAGCCGGCGGGCCTTGGCTATACATGGGACGATCGGTGCTGCCAGCGCCAGCTGGCTGCGCGAGCAACTCGACGGGGCCCGTCTCATGGCTGGCGACGTCGTGTTACTCTCCTCCCCCGGCGGCAATCTGGACCAGGCGCTGATCATGGGCGAGATCATTCGCTCACGCGGATTGGCTACGGCGGTCGGAACCACAGACAGTTCCGGCCGGGTCAGGCGATCCTACTGTGCCAGCGCCTGCGTCCTCGTCTACGCAGGCGGCGCGCCCCGCTATGGTATCGAAGGCTCGGTCCTCGGCGTCCATCGGTTCACGAATTCCCTGCCCGGCCGCGATCCCATCGCCGATGCGCAACGAATCACCGGAAGGGTTCTGAATTACATGAGCAAAATGGGCGTCTCCTCGGCGGTCGTGGAGGCAATGTCGGCAACGAGGGACGTCCGCTGGCTCGAGCCTGCGGAAGCGTTGAAGATGAATTTCATTACTGATCCGGCCGAACCGGCCGAGACGGCCCGCCATTAATCGTTATTTTTCACCACGTCGGAAATAACGCCGACGGCAAGCGGCAAAAATGCCGCAGCGCGCGGATTCTTTAATCCCTCAGGCTGCCGATTTCGGCTATGCAGAGATGCGGCCTCGTGGAGTGGAATTGACGTTCGCTGCACGGCCTTGCTCCGTACTCCCAAGAACCCAGGCCATGGGCGGTTTCAGCCGGCCTCACGGCTTTTCCGGAAACGACGCCCGTGCAGCTTTATCTCCCGATCGCCGACATTCCGATCAATATCTTCCTCATCCTCGCCATGGGCGCGGCGGTCGGCTTCGTCTCGGGCATGTTCGGAATTGGCGGCGGCTTTCTGATGACGCCGCTTCTGATCTTCGTCGGCATCGCGCCATCGGTCGCGGTTGCCTCCGTTGCCAGTCACATCGCGGCCTCATCTTTTTCCGGCGCGATTACCTACTGGCGCCGCCGCGCCATCGATCCCGCACTAGCGCTGGTGCTGTTATCCGGCGGAACGATCGGCACCGCGCTCGGGGTTTGGACCTTCACGCTGTTGCGCTCGCTCGGACAACTCGACCTGATGATCGCCCTCTCCTATGTCGTGCTGCTGACCACCGTGGGCGGGCTGATGTTCTGGGAGGGCCTGCGCTCAATACTTCGCGTCCGCCGCGGCATGGCCGTATCGCTGCGCCGTTCCGGTAGCCATGGATGGATCCACGGCCTGCCGTTCAAGATGCGCTTCAAGCGCTCCAAGATCTACCTGTCGGTTATTCCGGTGATCGCGGTCGGCCTGATCATCGGATTCATCGGCGCCATCATGGGCATCGGCGGCGGCTTCATCCTGGTTCCTATCATGATCTATTTCCTGCGGGTGCCGACCTCGACCGTGATCGGCACCTCCATGGTGCTGACGCTGGTCACCATGGTGTTTGCCACGCTACTCCATGCGGCCACCAACCATCTGGTCGACGCCGTGCTGGCGCTGATCCTGATGACCGGCGGCGTCACCGGCGCCCAGTTCGGCGCGCGCGCTGGCCAGCGGATTCGCGGCGAACACCTGCGGCTCCTGCTGGGGCTCTTGATTCTTGCGGTCGGCATTCGATTTGCGCACGAACTGGTCATTCGCCCCGATGAGCTCTTCACCATCCGTCAAGCCGGGGGCGCCGCATGAGCGGAGGCGTCACTCGCGCCGCGTTTGTGGCGATGCTTGCGCTCGGCGCAGCCTGCGTGACGCAGCCCGTACAGGCGGAACGGCTGATCGTCTCCGTCTCCAATCATCGCGTGACCGTGACGCCCGCCTATTCGGGCGAAGAACTGGTGCTGTTCGGCTCGGTGGAAAAGGACGCCTCCACGCCAGCAAACCGCAACAATTACGATCTCGTCGTCACCGTTGTCGGTCCTCGCGCCGACATGGTGACGCGGCGGAAGGAGCGCAAGTTCGGCATCTGGATCAACACCGACTACCGCGAATTCATTCAGGTGCCGACCTATCTGGCGCTGTTCTCCAACCGGCCGTTCGATGCAATCGCCTCGCCCGACGTGGAGCGGCGGCAGCAATTGGGTCTCAACAACGTGCTTCTGACCCAGCACGTGGGAACCGATTACGCCGACGTCGTGCCCAACGATGCGTTCCGCAGCGCCTTCGTCCGCCTGCGCAGCGAGCGCGGGCTTTATCGCGAAGAGACATCAGCGGTGACGTTCCTGACGCCGACGCTGTTCCGCACCGGCATTCCGTTGCCGGCCGAGGTGCCGATCGGAACCTACACGGTCGAAATCAAGCTGTTTGCCGACGGTGCGTTGATCACACGGACCGAAACCGCCTTCGACATCGTCAAGGTCGGCTTCGAGCAGTTCGTCGCCACCACCGCCCGCCAGGACGGGCTGATCTATGGCATGTTCACCGCCTTCATGGCGCTGATGACCGGCTGGATGGCCTCCATTGTATTTCGCAAGGATTAATCCGGGATCGCGATCTTCGTCACAACGCCCGGCTCGAGAAGCTTGATACGCGATCCGAAGCCGAGCGCATCGAAAGACACGCGAAGATCATTCGCGTTCTGCTTGAAATGCGCCCATCCATCGGTATGCACCGGCACGATCACCGCATCGGGAAAGGCGCGCGCCGTTTCGATCGTGTCGTTGGTATCCATGGTGAGGTGAAACGGTCCGCGCGTTTGCGCCGCGCCTGCAAACGGCAGCACGACGCCCGCCTTGAAACGCCGCGCCACTTCCGCCACGCCGTCATACCAGACCGTGTCGCCGCTGATGTAGATCGGACGCGAAACCTTCGACGTCACCACGAAACCGATGACATCGCCAGCGAACGGCTCGATCCCGTGCGGGCCGTGACGCGCCGGCGTTGCCGTAGCCGTCAGCGAACGGCCGTTCTTCGACAATTCGATGGATGCCCAGGGTGCGAGCCCCTCGGCAATCCCGCCGAGGCGTTTCGCACCCGCTTCCGTGGTCAGCACGCGCCGCGCTTTAGGCAGAAAGTGCTTGCCCGATTCATCGAGGTTGTCGGCATGCTGATCGTGGCTGAGCAGTACGACGTCGATCTCGCCGATCGCGTCCTGCGCCAATGCCGGTCCCGAAAGCTTTTCGAGCCTCACATGCGGCAGTTGGTACGTTCCCGGCAAATCGAACGTCGGATCGGTCAGTAGACGGAAGCCGTCGATTTCGATCAGGGCGGTGGGGCCGCCAATCAAGGTGATTGTGAGCGAAGACATCGAACTCTCCTATCGCGACCTGATTGCCGCAGCCGGCCGCGTCACGAGATAAATACCGAGCGCCACCGGAACGATGCCCAGGAGATCGCGGAAGGCGACATGCTCGCCCAGGATGATCCAGGCGAACAGCATGCCGAGCGGCGGCATCAGGAAGTGATAGGCGCTCGCAGCCGTCGCGCCGCAGACCCGCAAGAGATGGAACCAGATCACATAAGCCAGCACCGAGCCGCCGAGCGTGAGGAATGCAAACGAGCCAAGCAACTGAAGGTTCGGCACGATGTCGCTCACGCTGGATTGCGTGAAGGCGATCGGGGCCAAGACAATACCCGCCGCGAGATTCTGGACGCCGTTGCCGACCCAGAGCGAGCCTTTCGGGGCCAGCAGCTTGAAAAGAATGGTTCCGGCCACGATCGAGGCGAGCGAGGCAAAGGTGAAGAGGATGCCGTGCAGGCTGTCGGTGCCGACCGACAGGCGATGCCAGACGATGAGGCCGACGCCGAGCACACCGAGCAAAAGTCCGAACACCTTGCGCCAGGTCAGTTGCTCGTTCAGCAGCAGCGCCGCAAACACGGCCGTGAACACCGGATTGGCGCTGACGATCAGGCCGCCGAGGCCGGCGGACACGCTCTTCAACCCGGTATAGCCGAGGCCGAGATAAAGCGCGTTGTTGGCAACGCCGATCAGGGCGAACACCAGCGTATCCCGCAGCGACAGCGACCAGCCTTCGCCGCGCAGCGCGACGGTCCCGAGGATCAGAAGTCCGGCCAGCGAAAATCGCGCGGCCAGCAGGATCAGCGGCGGGCAGTAAGTGACGCCGATCTTGCCGGCGACGAAGGCGTAGCTCCAGAGCAGGCAGAACAGGGCGATCAGGAGCGGCAGCGAATTGAAGGCCGGGCGGGGGACCGCGACGGAAGGGGCAAGGGACGAAGTGACATTGGACATCGGAATTCTCCTTCGGCCCATGATCTAGGGCCGGCCCTTGCTATTTGGAAATTAAATATTAAACTGTCATCCAGTGGAAAATCGAATGAAGCGAGTGGATAGGCCGATGCTCGATCTGGAGCTCTTGCGCAGTTTTGTGTCGGTGGTGGACGCCGGCGGCTTCACCCGCGCCAGCGAGCGCGTTCATCGCACCCAGTCCACCGTCAGCCAGCAGATCAGGCGGCTGGAAGACGACATCGGCCAGCCGCTCTTCAACCGCAACGGCAAGGATGTGACGCCGACCGAAGCCGGCGAGCGGCTGTTGTCCTATGCGCGGCGGCTTCTCGCGCTCGAGGAAGAGGCCCGCGACGTGCTGGCGCGGCCGGGCAATGAAGGCGCGGTGCGGCTCGGGGTGCCGGAGGATTTCGCCGCCTATCGGCTGGCCAAGCTGCTCGCGACCTTTGCGCGATCACATCCCAACCTGCGGCTCGATGTCCGCGCCGATCAAAGCATGGACTTGAAGCGCGATCTCGAGCGCGGCGATCTCGACCTTGCTTTGTTCAAGCGCACCGCCGGCGAAAAGGGCGGCATCGCGGTGTGGCCGGAGCGCGTGCACTGGGTCACCAGCAAGAGCCATCCGATCGATGCCAAGAGTGGCTCCGTGCCCATGATCGGTTTTCCACTCGGCTGTCTCTATCGCGCCGGCGCGATCCATGCGCTGGAAAGCGCCGGCCGCACCTGGCACATGGCCTATTCAAGCTCCAGCCTCGCCGGCATTCAGGCGGCGATCGCCGCCGGCATGGGCCTGGGCATTCTGTCGGAGATGTCGATCCAGGCCGACCACCGCGTGCTGACGGCCAAGGACGGCTTCTCGCCGATCGACCGCACCGAAGTGGCGCTGGTGGCCTCGCCCGATGCAAGCCCGGCGACATTGCGGCTCGCCGACCGTTTGGCCGAATTCTGCGACGCCGTGCAGGCGAAAGCGGCTTAGCTTCTTTCTCCCTCTCTCCGCTTGCGGGCGAGGTGAAACTCGGTCACTCGCATTCCAGTTTCTGATTCAAATTTCAAACAGCGGGCACGAGTTCGCATTCTCACGGCGCGATCGCGCCTTGAGTTTTGCTCGAACATCGTCCCTCGAGAGATCGAGGGCGCAGGGAATGCCGGGTGATCAGGCTCACCCGCAGCCTCGTATGCAAAGTGGAAAGCATACGAGTTAGTCACCACAGGTTCGCCGAACATTCCGGCATTCCCTGCGCGACAGTTTACGACTTACTCCGTGCTCTCTCCGGCGATCGGGCTCTTTGTCACCGTCCCCGCGCAATGCGAAGCATTGTCGCGAGTTAACGCCAGCGTCGAGGCGTCAAGACCACACGGCTTCGTCGTCCGTGGCAAATGCACTCGTCTCGTGCACCGCCAGCGTCCACCGCATCCCGCCCAACGTTCGTGACGATGGCCAACGTCCCTCTTTCGGACGAGACGGGCGAAGCTGTAGGCGTGATTTGCCCGTCGGCTTAAGCGAAATATTTTTTGCGGGAAGGCTTGCCTGATTGGGCAAATCAGCCGTGACGAGTCCGCTTGAGGGGCTCATCCCATGCGATGAAATGGCCGTAGCCGATGTGGTGATGGAGATCGCGCCTGTTAACCACGAAGCAAACCTGCGATGGAAAAAGTGAAAATTTAAGATAAATTGAAACCATTCGGAGAGTTCACCGACGCAGCTAGCGTCCCGTGGGCAAGCAGAACTAGCTTTTTCTCCTCGCGTATCCGTCGGCGGACGGCTGGAATTTCATCCTACCAGCGCGGCGGAGATTCATCATGAAGCGGCTTTTGTCGGCTGCCATCTTTGCGATGGCCGCGAGCGAGCCTGCATGGGCTCAATCATCGACAGCGACCGGGACGGGCGTCGGCGTTGCCAGATCAACATCGACGTCGCAGGCGATCTCGGGGCAAGGCGGCACGGGGATCGGCGTCGGCGGCAACCCTTCGGCGACGATCACCAGCAACAGCAGCGTGCCGGCCGATCAGACGGTCAAGAACGTGCCGAGCGTTTTCGCACCGGGCCTGGCCGCGGCCGGGCTCGAAACGTGTCTCGGGTCGGTATCCGGCGGCGGCGCCTTTCTCGGCACCGGATTGAGCTTCGGCACCACGATCCCCGATGCCGGCTGTGCGGCGCGGCTCGATGCACGGACGCTGTGGAGCATGGGCCTGAAGAAGGCCGCCGTGGCGCGGCTCTGTCTCAACGGCGAGATCTACCGCGCGATGCCGGAGGTTTGCCGCGTCTACCTGCCGCAGTCCGCGCCGGTCGGCTACCCGGCCCCCGCGCCGGCGTTGAGCCGCTACGCGCGGGCCACCGAGGAGCAGCCCCACAGCATCGGCGACATTTGGCTTGTGGAAACGGCGACCGGCAAGAACCGTCATTGCAACGACTACGATGTGACCCGGCAGCGCTGCCGCGTCTGGGCTCACACCGTTCACCACTCGGCACCGAAGAAGAAGCCGGCGCCGAGCGGTGAAGTCATTCACGCGGCAGCACGACCCGCCCCGGCACCCGTCGTGGCGGAAACCGAAAAGGAGGAGTCAAAATGAAGAAGCTATTGATGAGTGTCGCGTTCGTTGCTCTGGTGGGAAACATTGTGCCGGCTGATGCCGGCTCCACGCTCGCCATCGGCGGCGGCGCCAATCTCGGCAACGTGACCACGCTCACTGGCGCTGCAGCGTTGGGCAACGCAGCGGCGGGTTCAGTGGCCAATGGTGTCAATACTTCGGTGGGGAGCGGCGTTGCCGTTGCGACGCCTGCGGGAAGCCTCAGTGCGGGCATTGGCACTTCGATCGGCCAGTCAGCCGGTCAGTCCGGTGCAGTCGCTGGTCCGGGTGGCGCGGCGTTGAGCGGCTCCTTCTCCGGCAATCACGGTGTCGGTGTCGGTGGAGGCTTCACCAACGTGCTGCCCTGACGCAGACGACAGCAGCATGGTGGCAAATCTTCGTCACCATGCCGCTGATCGGGGAGTGTCGGGCAAGCGATCAGTCGCGGGGCGACTTATATTGCCGCAGGAACAGGGAAATAAGCCTGCGCAGCGAAAACCGATAACGCGACCGGGGTGAGGTGCTGCCTGGCACCTTGATTTTCGGCTTGCTGAGGAATCCGGCCAGGACGATCGCGCGGCCGGTGATGGGCCTCAACTCAATCCACACCCTATGGGCCTCACTCTGCGCCAGGCGCATGGCTAATGTCCCGGTTCTGACATTCGTATCATGTCGCGAGGCGTTGGCGTTGCGCTAACCTCCACTCCAAGCAGTGCCGATGGATAAAGGCCGCGCAACCCGGGGGGATTCTCATGAAGGCGATATCGGCTGCGGCCGTGATGGTTATGCTTGGCTGCGCGGCATCGGCGCAGACGCTCGACGATCTCAGGAACGACGGCAAGAACACCGACAACGTGCTGACCTATGGCATGGGCTATGGCCTCAACCGCTATAGCCCGCTGAAGCAGATCGACAAGACGACGGTCAAGCGCCTGGTGCCGATCTGGAATCTCAGCCTCGACAACCCCTGGGGCGAGCAGGCGCAACCGCTGGTGCTCGATGGGGTGATGTATGTCACCAACGCCAAGGCAACGGTGGCGATCGACGTCGGCACCGGCAAGCAGATCTGGAAAACGCCTGTCGACTGGCTGCCGGAGACGCCGCGCGTCGTGTGCTGCGGTGTCTCCAACAAGGGCGCTGCGATCCTTAATGGCAAGCTCTACCGAACCACGCTCGATGCCCACGTCGTCGCGCTCGACATGAAGACCGGAAAGGAGATCTGGAACCAGAAGGCGGCCGAGTGGAAGGAAGGCTATTCCATGACGCTCGCGCCGCTGATCGCCAACAATGTGCTGATCACCGGCATCTCCGGCGCGGAGTTCGGCATTCGCGGTTTCATCGACGGCTGGGACCCGGAAACCGGCAATCACCTGTGGCGCCGCTACACGATTCCGGCGCGCGGCGAAGTGGGCAACGAGACCTGGCCGCAGGACACCGACGCCTGGAAGACGGGCGGCGGTTCGAGCTGGATCACCGGCTCCTACGATCCCGACCTCGACCTGACCTATTGGGGCACCGGAAATCCGGCGCCGTGGGCGTCGCAATCGCGGCCGGGCGACAACCTTTACACCGCTTCGGTGCTGGCGATGCGGCCGAAGACCGGCGAGATCGTCTGGCACTACCAGTTCACGCCCAACGACCAGTACGATTACGACGGCAACTGGGAAATGATCCTGAGCGAGCTCGACGTCGCCGGCGCCAAGCGCAAGGTGCTGATGCAGCTCAACCGCAACGGCTTCCTGTATGTGATCGACCGGGCCAGCGGCAAACTGATTTCCGCCAAGCCCTTCGAGCGGGTGAACTGGGCGAGCGGCGTCGACATGGAAACCGGGCGCCCGATCGAGACCGACATCGCCAGGAAACTGCGCGCCGGAGAGCAGGTCGAGATCTGGCCGACGCAGCGCGGCGCCAAGAACTGGCCGCATGCCGCGTTCAACCCCGAGACCGGCCTGCTCTATGCCAACACCATGCATTCGGCGCGGCTGTTCAAAGCATTGCCGATCGGACCTTACGTGCCGGGACAGCGTTACCAGTTCATCGAAAATCTGCCGGCCAAGCAGCCTGACGGCGAGCCGATCGGCCACGTCGACGCGATCGATCCATTGACCGCCAAGCAAGTGTGGCGCGCGCCGCTGTGGGACCATCCGCAATGGTCGGCGATCGTGGCGACCGGCGGCGGATTGCTGTTCACCGGCAAGGAGACCGGCGAATTCGTCGCCATCGACGCGGCGAACGGCAAGACGCTTTGGCAGTTCCAGACCGGCTCCGGCATCAACGCGCAGCCGATCACCTACACCTACAAGGGCCGGCAATTTGTGACAGTCTTGTCGGGATTAGGCGGCGTATACGCGAACCAGGCACGCGAGGCGCTCAAGAGCGTGCCGCCCGGCGGCTCGGTGTGGACCTTCGCCCTGATGCCGGATTGAAGGCTTCAGGCATGACGGGACGGACCACAGGCATAAGTCTCGCGGCGGCCGTTGCGCTGTGGTGCGCGACGGCCGCCGCACAAGCCCAGAGCCAAGAGGGGAGCTTTCCGCCGCAGCAGATCGCAAGGGGTGCCGAAATCTTCGCCCGCAACTGTTCGCCGTGTCATGGACCGCGGATGCAGGATCCGGAAAGCGCGTTCGACCTGCGCAAGTTTCCGCCCGACGAGCACGCCCGCTTCGTGCATTCGGTGACCAACGGCAAGAACCAGATGCCGCCGTGGGGCGACCTGCTCAAGGGCGACGAGATCGAGGCATTGTGGGCCTACGTCACCGTGGGCGAGAAAAAATAAGCGGCCGCGCATTGAGCGCTATGGTGGTCTGATGCTCAGGGCATCACAGGGGGAGACGATGATGAGGTTGGTGATCGGCATAGTCGCAGCTGTTGTCTTGTCAGCGCAGGCGGCTGCGGCCGAGAGCTTTCCGAACCGCCCGCTCACACTCGTCGTGGCGGCCGCGGCCGGGGGCACCACGGACGTGCTCGCGCGGATCGTGGCAAGGCGCATGGGCGAAGACCTCGGCCAGTCCGTCGTCGTCGAGAACGTGACCGGCGGCGGCGCCACGGTCGGGACCCGCCGCGTGGTCCGCGCGGATGCCGACGGCTACACGCTGATCTGCGGCAATATGGGCTCGCTGGCCGCGAATTTCTGGCTTTTTCCGAACCTCGGCTTCGATCCGCGCCAGGATCTAGCGCCAGTCGGTCTGGTCGCGATCGTGCCCATGGTTCTGTCGGTGAGCAAGAAGAGCGGCATACGCGATGTCGCAGGCCTGATCGCGGCGATGAAGGCGAAGCCCGGCGCCCTCAATTTCGGCCATGCGGGCCCGGGCACGACAAGCCATCTTGCCGCCATCACCTTCCTGCATGTGACGGGCACGCAAGCCCACGATATCCCCTATCGGGGCTCCGGTCCCGCGATCAACGATCTTGTCGCCGGCACGATCGACGCGGTGATCGACCAGACCGTCACCATGATTCCGATGCATAGCGGCGGCAACGTCACCGCAATTGCGACCTCAGCTTCCGGCCGCCTCGCCCAGATTCCTGATGTGCCGACCTTCGCCGAGGCCGGCGTGCCCGCTTTCGACCTGACGGTCTGGAATGCGATCGCGGCACCTGCGGCCACGCCGAGACCCGTCCTCGACCGCCTCGAATCCTCGCTCAAGACTGCGCTCGCCGATCCGGAACTGAGGCACCGCTTTGCCGAACTCGCAGCGGACATACCCCAGAGCGACCAGATCGGAGCGGAGCCGCTGCGGCGGCTGATCGCCTCCGACATCGATCGCTTCGGCCCGATCATCAAGGCGGTCGGCTTGAAGTTGGAGTAGCGGCTTGCGCGGGGCTAGAGTTAAGGCAATCAATAACAGCGCGAGGCCGCGATCGTGTGCAGGCGCGAATCGCCGAGCACATGCGCCATGAAACCGGGGCTGCGAAAGATTTTTGCGAATGCCTCGTCGCGAATGCTCAGGCCCCCGGTATAGGCGCCGAAGGCCGGCATCACCACGCGATCGCCGTCGCTCGCAAAACAGCGCCGCTCCAGCCAGCGCGCCCGCGTGGCGACCCGCGCCTTGGGATGCAGGTGCCCGGCGATTTCACCGACGCTGCCTGTCGGCTCATGGCGGAACACGATCGGAGCGATCGCGACCTCGCTCGCGACGATGCCGCCGAGATCGGACGGCAACGCCGGATCGTGATTGCCGGAGATCCAGATCCAGTCGCGCCGCGCCTGCAGCGCCGCGATCGCCTCGCGATCCGGCGCTGACAGCCGCTCGTGCGCGGTGCGATCATGAAAGCTGTCACCGAGCGCAATCACGGTCCTGGGATCATGGCGCGCGATGACGGACGCGAGACGGCCAAGCGTCGCGACCGTATCGTAAGGCGGCAGCAACACGCCGCGCGCGGCAAAGCTCGAGCCCTTTTCCAGATGCAGGTCGGAGACGACGAGCAGGCTCTGCTCTTTCCAGAACAGCGCGCCGGAAAGATCGGCGAGCAGACTCACGCCGGCGATATCCAGGCTCGCCGTGGCCGGACACGCGCTTGCCTCTTCCAGAAGTTCCCCGCCCGCGTTCAAATTCTACCCCGTCGCCTCTTTGACCAGTTCTTCGGCGGCTTCCGCAAGAAGCTCGTCGGACGCCTCGCCATAGACGGCTTCGCGGCCGATTTCCAGCATCACCGGCACCGCCAGCGGCGACACGCGGTCGAGTTCCCTGTGGATGATTCGGCCCTTGATTCGCGTCAGCATATCACCCAATCGGCGCAGATCGAGCAAGCCGCTTGCCGCATCGGCGCGGGCGGCACGCAGCAGCACATGATCGGCCTGGTGCTTGCGCAGCACGTCGTAGATCAGATCGGTTGAGAACAGCACCTGACGGCGTGTCTTCTCCTCGTCGGTGAACCGCCGCGCGATCAGGCCCGAAATCAGCGCGCAGGTGCGGAAGGTGCGCTTCATCAGCGCGGATTCGGCAAGCCATGCTTCGAGATCATCGCCCAGCATGTCCGGATCGAACAGCGCGTTGAGATCGAGCCGGCCTTGCCGGATCATCGACGACGCATCGCCCAGCCCCCAGATCGCCAGCGCATATTCATTGGCGACAAAGCCGAGCGGCCGGGCGCGGGCTCGCTCCAGCCGCCGCGTCAAGAGCATGCCGAGCGTCTGGTGTGCCAGACGTCCTTCGAAGGGGTAGCAGACGAGATAATGCTTGTTGCCGCGAGGAAACGTCTCGACCACCAGCTCGCGCGCGTCAGGCACCCGCGAAAAATGCGCCTGCAGCGACAGCCATTCACGCACCTGGTCCGGCAGGCCCTTCCACGCCCGCTTGTCGGCAAGAAGCTTGCGCACCCGTTCGGCCAGATAGGTCGAGAGCGGAAACTTGCCGCCCATGTAGGACGGCACTTTCGGATCGGTATCGTTGGCGCGCGAGACATAGACCTGGTCTTCGGCAAGCGCCTCGTAGCGAACCACTTCGCCGCCGAACACGAAGGTGTCACCGAGAGAAAGCCCCTCGATGAAATATTCCTCGATCTCGCCGAGCATGCGGCCGCCGCGCGCGATCACGCCGGTCGACCCCGATCCGCCGGCGCGCGAACGCACCAGGCGCACCTTCAGCATCGCCTCCTCGACGATGGTGCCGACGTTGAGACGATAGCTCTGCCGCACCTTCGGATTGGCGACGCGCCAGCGCCCCTGCTTGTCCTGCTTGATGCGGGCGAAGCGCTCGTAGGTTTTTAGCGCATAGCCGCCGGTCGCGACGAAATCGACCACGTCGTCGAAATCGACGCGGCTCAGGTCAGTGTAGGGCGCGGCGGTGCGAACCTCGTCGTAGAGCTGTTCGGACAGGAACGGCTCGCCGCAGGCGCAACCCAGCACATGCTGCGCCAACACATCGAGCGCGCCGGTGCGAAGCGGCGGCGTATCCTGCGCAGTCTCGGCGACCGCATCGATCGCGACGGCGCATTCCAGCACTTCAAAGCGATTGGCCGGCACCAGCACCGCGCGCGACGGCTCATCGAGCCGATGATTGGCGCGGCCGATCCGCTGCATCAGCCGCGAAGCGCCCTTGGGCGCGCCGACATTGATGACGAGATCGACGTCGCCCCAATCGACGCCGAGATCGAGCGAGGAGGTGCAGACGACGCCGCGCAGTCTCCCCCTGGTCATGGCGTCCTCGACCTTGCGGCGCTGCGCCACGTCGAGCGAGCCATGATGCAACGCGATCGCAAGCCCGTCGTCGTTCATGCGCCACAGGTCCTGGAACAACATCTCGGCCTGGCTGCGGGTGTTGACGAAAACAAGTGTGGTCTTGTTGCGCTTGATGAGATCGTAGATTTCGCCGAGCGCGTGCCGCGCCGTATGCCCGGCCCATGGCAGGCGCTCGCGCGTATCCAGCATTTCGACCTCAGGCGCCGCTGCACCGCCCGCGACGACAATGTCCGCCGATTGGCGCTCGCCGTCGCGTTGCGGCACCAGGAATCGCGACAGCTGCTCGGGTTCGGCGACGGTCGCCGACAGCCCGATAGCACGGATCTGCGGCGCCAGCCGCCCCAGCCGCGCCAAGCCCAGCGACAACAGATCGCCGCGCTTGGAGGTCACGAGCGCGTGCAACTCGTCGAGCACGATGCGCCGGAGCGAGGAAAACAGAAACGGCGCATCGTCGGACGAGAGCAACAACGCGAGTTGCTCGGGCGTCGTCAGCAGGATGTCCGGCGGATAACGCCGCTGCCGCTGCCGCCGCGACACCGGCGTATCGCCGGTACGGGTTTCGACCTTGATCGGCAGGCCCATCTCGGCAATCGGGGTTTCCAGGTTGCGGGCAATGTCGACCGCGAGTGCCTTCAGCGGCGAGATGTAAAGCGTGTGCAGGCCTCGGCTGCGCGTCACGCTGCGCCCGGTGGAAGCGAAAGTGCCGCCGGCCGAAAGCTCCACCAGTGTCGGCAAGAAGCCAGCAAGCGTCTTGCCGGCACCGGTCGGCGCGATCAGAAGCGCGGAACGATCCTCGCGCGCCTTCTCAAGCAACGCCAGTTGATGCGCCCGCGGCGACCAGCCGCGCGCAGCGAACCAGCGCAGAAAATTCTCAGGCAACAACGCGTGGCTAAAAAGATCTGGTTGAGCTGAGGTCACGACGTCAAGTCACGGTTCTCGCCGCAACCACGACAAGGCCCGGCACCGGGACGTTGCTCTCGTTGCGGAACGACTGCTCCTCGAGCTGCGACAGCACGAGCCCCGCGGCCGCAACCGAATTGCAGACATATTGCGGGCTGTGGGCATAACGCAGGCCCTCGCCGATGAGGACACCGTCGCCGGCGTTGCGCTCCAGCGTAAAGGCCAGGAGACCGCCGGCCGCGAGCACGCGGCGGATTTCCGTCAGCACGGGAACGAGATCGGCGACATAGACCATGGCGTCGGCCGCGAGAACGAGATCGGCGCTCCCGTCAGGTTTTGCCCGCAAGCCTTCCAGCATGTCGCCAACCTCGAGCTCGGCATAAAGCCCGGTCGCTCTCGCTTTCTCGATCATGCCCGGCGACAGATCGATGCCGATGAAGTGATCGACCTCCTTGGCGAAGGCGCTTGCCGCAAGGCCCGTGCCGCAGCCGAGATCGATTGCGCGCTTGAAGAAGGCGGGCTTGTTCACCGCATGACGCGCCGCCAGCACCGCCTTGAACAGCACGGCCGGTCCGCGATAGCCGAGGTCGTCGATCAGCGCGCGGTCGAAACGCGGCGCATACTGGTCGAACAGCGTGCGCACATAGGCCGGCGGCATCGCCGATAGCGCTTCCGCCCCGAGCCGCATCAGCTTCAGGCTTGCGCCGTGCGGATCGTTTGGATCGGCGTCGCGCGCGCTACTGAACGCGGCAATCGCCGCGTCATGCTCGCCGAGCTGCTGGCGGATTTCCCCGAGCGTGAACCAGGCGGAGACAAATTTGGGCGCGAGCTCGATCGCCTGCTCCAGCAGATCGGCGGCCGCCGCAAGGTCGCCCTTGAGCTGCAGGTCGCGCGCGAATTCGTACCGGCGGTCGGCAATCAGATCGCCGGAGGTGAGAAACAGGCGCGCGGGCATTTCAGGGCCGATATCGGTTGCAAGCAGGACTCGAACGGGTTTCGTGTGAGCCTATATAAACGACATGCGCCCGCAAGACATCCTGACGCCGCAACCGGCCGGCCTGTGCTGCAAGCCAGGCGGCTTCCATATCGATCCGGTGCGGCCGGTCGAGCGCGCCGTGATCACCCACGGCCATTCCGATCATGCGCGAGCCGGCCATGGCGCGGTGCTGGCCACGCAAGAGACGCTCGACATGATGCGGCTGCGCTATGGCGAGAATTTCGCTCGCTCGACCCAGGCCATCGCCTATGGCGAGAAACTGCGGCTCGGCGACGTCACCGTCAAGTTCCATCCGGCGGGTCATGTGCTGGGCTCGGCGCAGATCGCGGTCACGAACGGCAATACGCGCATCGTCGCATCCGGCGACTACAAGGACGCGCCCGATCCGACCTGCGCGCCGTTCGAGGTCGTGCCCTGCGACGTCTTCATCACGGAGGCGACGTTCGGTTTGCCTGTTTTTCGGCACGGCGATGCGGCCGATGAAGTCGGGAAGCTGCTTGCTTCGACAAAACTCTTCCCGGAGCGTGCCCATCTCATTGGCGCCTATTCGCTCGGCAAAGCCCAGCGCGTGATCGCGCTGTTGCGCCTCGCCGGCTATGACGCGCCGATCTACCTGCATGGCGCGATGGAAAAGATCACGCACTACTATCAAAGCCGCGGCGTCGATCTCGGCGAGCTTCGTCCCGTCAAGGGCGTGAAGAAAGCCGACCTCGCCGGCACCATCACGCTCGCCCCGCCCTCGGCCACCTCCGACATCTGGACGCGGCGATTTCCCGATCCGGTCACTGCCTTTGCCTCAGGCTGGATGCGCGTGCGCGCGCGTGCCCGCCAGGGCGGCGTCGAACTTCCGCTGGTGATTTCCGATCACGCCGATTGGGACGGCCTGACCGCAACGATCAAGGCGACCGGCGCCCGTGAAATCTGGGTGACGCACGGCCAGGAAGACGCGCTGGTGCATTGGTGCAAGACGCAGGGGCTGGCCGCGCGGCCGCTCGATCTCGTCGGCTATGGCGACGAGGACAGCGGTGAAGGCGACGTTGCGGCATCAGAAGGCGAACAGGCATGAACCGCTTCGCCGAACTGCTCGACCGCCTCGCCTATGAGCCCGGCCGCAACAACAAGCTGCGCCTGATCACCAACTATTTCGGCAGCGTCGAGGATCCCGACCGCGGCTATGCGCTCGCGGCGCTGACCGGCGCGCTCTCGTTCAAGCACGCCAAGCCCGGCCTGATCCGCGACCTGATCGCGGAGCGCACCGATCCGATGCTGTTTGCGCTGTCCTATGACTATGTCGGCGACCTCTCGGAAACGGTCGCGCTGATGTGGCCGAAGAAATCCGACGACTGCCTTCACAACAATCCGCCGCCGCCGACGCTGACCGAAGTCGTCACCACGCTGCGCACGCTTGGCAAAACGGAGATGCCGAAGCAGTTGTCACGCTGGCTCGACGATCTCGATGAGACCGGCCGCTGGGCGCTGTTGAAACTCGTGACCGGCGCGATGCGGATCGGCATTTCGGCGCGGCTGGCCAAGACCGCGGTGGCAGCGCTCGGCGACAAGGACGCGCACGATGTCGAATTGCTCTGGCCCGGCCTCACGCCGCCCTATCTCGATCTGTTCGCCTGGCTGGAGGGCCGCGGCGAGAAGCCGGTCAATCGCGATCCGGCGCCGTTCCGCCCGGTGATGCTGGCGCACGCCATTGAAGACGCGGATTTCGCCGGCCTCAATCCCGTCGACTACATCGCCGAATGGAAATGGGACGGCATTCGCGTGCAGGCCGTCAGCGGCCGCGATCCGAACGGCCACATCACGGCGAGGCTTTATTCGCGCTCAGGCGAAGACATTACCAGGAGCTTTCCTGACCTGCTGCCCTCGCTGCACCTGCCCGGCGCCATCGACGGCGAACTTCTGGTCGTGCGCGAGGCCCGCGTGCAGAGTTTCAACGTGCTGCAACAGCGGCTCAATCGGAAAGTGGTCTCGCCGAAACTGATCAAGGATTTTCCGATCCACCTGCGCGCCTACGACCTGCTTGCGGACGAAGACGCCGACCTGCGCGAACTCAGCTTTGCCGAACGCCGCGAGCGGCTTGAAGTCTTCGTCGCGAAACTCGGCGATCCCAAAGTCGATCTCTCACCCACGGTGGCCTTCGACAGCTGGGAAACATTGGCCGCCGCGCGCCGCGACCCGTCGGCCGCAGGCGCCGGCGCGGATGCCGAAGCCGTGGAAGGCGTGATGCTCAAGCGCCGCGATGCGCTTTATCTGCCGGGACGCCCCAGGGGCCAGTGGTGGAAGTGGAAGCGCGACCCGCATGTGATCGATGCGGTTTTGATGTACGCGCAGCGCGGCCACGGCAAGCGTTCGTCGTTTTATTCCGATTATACCTTCGGGGTGTGGACCGGCGACGACGGCGACGCGCAGCTCGTGCCGGTCGGCAAGGCCTATTTCGGTTTTACCGACGAGGAGCTCTTGCAGATCGACCGTTTCGTCCGCCGCAACACGACTGAGAAATTCGGTCCCGTGCGGCAGGTGGTGCATGAGCCCGATCAGGGGCTGGTGCTGGAAGTCGCCTTTGAAGGCCTGCAGCGATCGACGCGGCACAAATCCGGCGTGGCGATGCGCTTTCCGCGCATCAACCGCCTGCGCTGGGACAAGCCGCCGCGCGAAGCCGACCGGTTGGAGACACTGGAGCGGCTATTGAAAACTTCAGCGATATCAGAGCCCGCAGAAGGCGCGGATTAACAAACCGCAATTGAAATGATGCGGAAAACGTGTTCCCAGCCCGACCGATCATGCTTTAGAATGGAGCTGCAGTTTGCAGGAGATCATCGATGCCGAACGATACGAGGGAATTGCCGGCGAGTAACGACGCCGTATACCGCTTTCTGGGCGGCTCGCCTTTGGCAGTGGCGTTCCGGCTGATCCTGCTCTCGATCCTGGTCGGCGTCGTGTTGGCCGCGATCGGTTTCGATCCCTGGAATATCCTGCGCAGCATCCAGCTGTTGTTCCAGCGTATCTGGGACCTCGGCTTCGATGCGGTCAACTGGCTGTGGCGCTACTTCCTGCTCGGCGCCGTGATCGTGATTCCGGTCTGGCTGTTGATGCGGCTGTTCGGGGCCCCGCGTCGGCGCTAGAACAGGTCTGCAGGAAATAGGCCCGGCTATCCGCTAAGATTGCGGTCGAACAACAACGTTTGCAGGCTACTCTCCGTTGATTTCCAGTGTGACGAGCGCGCGGGTTTTTTCCATCGCGGGGCCGGCGATGGTCGCCAATCTGACGACGCCCCTGATCGGTGTTGTCTCGACCATCGCCATCGGGCGACTTGGGGACGCAACGCTGCTCGGCGGCGTGGCGATCGCCTCGGTGGTTTTCGACTGCATGTTCTGGCTGTTTTCGTTTCTGCGCACGAGCACGGTCGCCTTCACGGCACAGGCGCTTGGCGCGGGCGAAGCGCAGGAAATCCGCGCCTTGCTCGTCCGTGGGCTGGCGATCGCCGCGCTGGTCGGGCTCGCGCTGATCACTCTCCAGATCCCGCTGGGGATGATCCTGCTCGACGCCATGGGCGGCAGCGAAGGCGTCACCGGCGCTGCACGCGCCTATTTCGCCATCCGGATCTGGTCCGCACCGATCGTGCTCGCCAATTTCGTCGTGCTTGGCTGGCTGATCGGGCAAGCGCGCGCAGGCCTCGCGCTTGCCATCCAGATCGCCATCAATCTCATCAACGTGGCCGCGACCGTTGCACTCGTGATCGGACTGGATGCGGCTATCGAAGGCGCGGCGGTCGCGGCGGTGATGGGTGAAACGATCGGGCTCGTGCTCGGCATTGTGATTGCCCGGGCCATCACGCATCAGCCGCTCAATGTACCCCGCGCGGTGCTGCTCGACCGCGCCAAGCTGTGGCGCATGCTTGCGGTCAATCGCGACGTCATGATCCGCACGGCCGCGCTGATCACCGCGTTCCTGTTTTTCACCGCGCAGGGCGCGCGCGCCGGCGACATAATCCTCGCCGCCAATGCAGTCCTGAACAACTTCTTGCTGATCAGCGCCTTCTTTCTCGATGGGCTTGCCAATGCTGCCCAGCAGCTTTGCGGACAGGCCTACGGCGCGCGGGACCGCACCGCCTTTTCCGACGCCGCGCGGCTGGTGCTGTCGTGGGGATTTGGCTTTGCCATCGTCGTTGCATTCGTGTTTGCGCTGTTCGGGCCGTGGCTGATCCACACCATGACCGCGAACGGCAACGTGCAGCAGACCGCGCAGGATTATCTGTGGTTTGTGGTGGTTTCGCCTCTGCTCGCGGTATTCGCCTTCGGCTATGACGGCGTCTTCATCGGCGCGACCTGGGCGCGCGACATGCGCAACCTGATGATCCTGTCGCTCTTTTGCTTCCTCGCCACCTGGTTTGCGTTGCGCGGCCTCGGCAATACCGGGTTATGGATCGCGTTTCTCGTGCACTATGCGGCCCGCGGCGGATTGCAGGCGCTGCGCTATCCCGTCAATCTGCGCGCATCCTTCCCGCAGATTGGAACACCTGCCCTGGTTTGAGGGAGCGAGCGATGCAATTGCGTTTTGTCGGCTGCGGCGACGCGTTCGGCTCCGGCGGCCGATTCAATACCTGCTTTCATGTCACCGGCGAGCGCGTCAATTTCCTGATCGATTGCGGCGCGTCGTCACTACCGGCGCTGAAGCGCCAAAGCATTTCGCGGAACGACATCGACCTCGTCCTGATCACGCATTTCCATGGCGATCACTTTGGCGGCCTGCCGTTTCTGCTGCTCGATGCGCAATTTTCCCGCCGGACGCGGCCGCTGACGATAGCGGGTCCCGAAGGCATCGAGATGCGGCTCAACCAGGTCATGGAAGCGCTATTCGAAAATTCCTCGAAAACCAGGCAGCGCTTCGATCTCAACGTCGTGTCGCTGTCGCCCGAAACCAAGGTCCGCTTCGGCGACGTGAGCGTCACGCCGTTTCCGGTCGTGCACGGCGAATCCGGCGGCCCGTTCCTGGGGTATCGGGTCGAAGCTGAAGGCCGCATCATCGCCTATACCGCCGATACCGAATGGACCGACGCGCTGATCCCGTTAGGGCACGACGCCGACCTGTTGATCGCCGAGGCCTACACCTACGACAGGCCGGTCAGGAATCACCTCAGCCTGAAGGCGCTTGAGGCACGGCTTGGCGATATCCAACCGAAGCGGCTGATCCTTACCCACATGAGCGACGACATGCTGGGGCGGCTTGGCAGCCTTGGTCACGAAGCCGCCAGCGACGGGCTTGTGGTGGTTATCTAGCTAGAGCAATTCCGTTAGATAGAACCACACGCCATCATGGCCGGACTTGTTCCGGCCATCCACGTCTTTGTCTCGTCTCGGATTCAAGACGTGGATGCCCGCGACAAGCGCGGGCATGACGATCCCATCCCATCACGCTTCAGCTGACCGGCCAATCCTCCGCCGTGATCGTGGCCGCATCGGCGCCGACGATTTCCGAGAGCGAGTCACGACCGGTCCGCAACAGCGTCGAGGAAAGATCGCGCTTGATGTCGTCGACCAGGCCCAGGCCCTTGTAGACCAGTGCCGAGTAAAGCTGGATCAGGCTGGCGCCGGCGCGGATCTTGGTCAGCGCGCCGCCGCCGGAATCGATGCCGCCGACGCCGACGAGCGGAAACGCGCCTTCCGCCCTCACATAGGTCTCCGCCACCATTCGCGTCGACAGGCGGAAGAGCGGCCGGCCCGACAATCCGCCGGATTCCCTGGCGCGGCTCTGCTCGCGCAAGGTCGACGGGCGTCCGAGCGTGGTGTTGGTCACGATCATGCCGTCGGCGCGGCGCGAGCGCGCGATCTGCACCACGTCGTCGAGCTCGGTGAGGCTGAGGTCCGGCGCAATCTTCAACAGGATCGGCGAATCGCCGGCGTTCTTGCGCACCCGCTCCCGCGCGTCGATCACCCGCGCCAGCAGATCGTCGAGCGCGTTCGCCTGCTGCAGGCTGCGCAAGCCCGGCGTATTGGGCGAGGACACGTTGACGGTGAAATAGCTTGCCACGGGCGCGAAGGTCTCGATCAGCTTGACGTAATCGTCGTTGCGGTCGGCGGAGTCCTTGTTGGCGCCGATGTTGACGCCGACGATGCCGCCGAAATGGGCGCGCGCCGCAAGCCGCCGCAACACGGCCTCCGCGCCGTCGCCGTTGAAGCCGAGCCGGTTGATCACGCCTTCGTCGCGCTCAAGCCGGAAAATGCGCGGCCGCGGATTGCCGGCTTGCGGCCTCAGTGTCACCGTTCCGACCTCGACAAAGCCGAAACCGAGGCGCAGCAGCGCATCCGTCACCTCGCCGTTCTTGTCAAAGCCGGCCGCCATGCCAACCGGATTGGGAAAATTGAGGCCGAAAGCGCGCACCGCAAGCTTCGGATCGTCGGCGCGCGGCCGCGCCGGCGGCAACAACTTCAGCCCCTGCACGGCCAGCCGATGCGCATCCTCCGGATCGAGCCAGCGCAGCAGCGGCAGCGAAAAGGCGTCGAACGCGCGGATCACGGCTCAAGCTCCGGGATGTCGTGGAAGCCGTCGGAGCGGGCATGCATGGAATGGATGGCGGTGACGGCGCCGAGGTCGAGGTCGCCATAGAGATGCGGAAACAGCTGGTCGTTGCGCGAGCGTTCCCACTTCAGCCCATCGCCGAGCGCGTCCGCATCGACCGCAATCAGAAACAGGCCGGTCTGGCCGGCAAAATGTTTACGCGCGGTTTCTTCCACCTGCGAGGCGGTCGAGAAATGAATGAAGCCGTCGCGGAGATCGACGGGGCTGCCCCTGAACACACCCTGCCGCTCCGCTTCGCGCCAGGCCGAAGCCGGGCAGATCTTGTAGATCTTGCGCACGAAGAGTCCTCGGGCCGAGCCGTCGCGGCGCGGCTAATATCTCTAGTCAATAAAGCCGTAGCGGCCTGATTTCGCAGGGACGACGTCAAATGTCCACAGGAGGTTACGTGGCGTAATCAGGTTCCTTGCGGTCCAGCATGCGCTTGAGCGCCGCGAAATGCCGCTGCGCCGGCGACAGGCCGGTGTAATAGGAATTTTCCCGCATCTCCTGCCGGGTCTTGTTGACCACGGATTCCGGAAGCTTTTTCAGCGGTTGCCCGGTCCACATCGCGTAGATCTGCACCTGGGCGGCGCGCTCGATGTAGTAGAGCCTGTCATAGGCCTCGGCGACGGTTTGCCCAACCGTGGAGATGCCGTGATTGGCCATGAACAGGATGGTCTTGTCGCCGATGACCTTGGCCAGCCGCGCGCCTTCGGCCGGATCGAACGCCGGACCGGCATACTCGTCGTCATAGGCGATCTTGCCGGACATGCCGGTCTCGGTCTGCCCGATCTCCTTGATGCGGGGATCTTCCAGGCGCGTCAGCGCGCTGGCAAAAGGCATGTGGGTGTGGAACACCGCCTTGGCATGCGGCAGCGCGTTGTGGATCGGCGCGTGGATGCAATAGCAGGAGCGCTCGACATCGCCCTCGCCGCGCTTGACCTCGCCATCATCGATGCCGACTTCCATGAAGCAGGACGCCGTGACCTCGGACCAGTGCGTGCCGAACGGGATCTGGTAATAGCGGTCGCTATGGCCCGGGACGACGTAGGTCAGATGGTTGAAAATGCCTTCGCTGAAGCCTTGCGTGAAAGCGAGGCGATGCGCCGCCGCCAGATCGACCCGCGCCTGCCACTGCTCGGCGCTGGTATCCGAAACCGTCTCCGGCGAAACCCTGAACTGCATGAGCGTTCTCCGCTTGATTGGTTCTGTATCCTTCTGGTCCATATCGCTCGGACCGATCGGGCTTGATTTTCCGCGTTCATCGTAATCCAGTTCGGCGGCGACATCAGTTGAAATCGCCGCAGACCGGCCATTCCGCTTTGCGGTTTATTCGCCTGAATGCGCGTGGCGCCGCACCAATTCAGCGGGTAATCATCCAACGAGGCCCCACATGCCGCCAACAGCTGCCAGTTCCGGACGCCAGCGCATTGCCGTCATTGGGCTCGGCAGCATCGGCGGCGTGGTCGCTGGCTTGCTTGGTGCGGCCAAGCGGCATGAGATCGTCGCCTGTGTCAGGCGCCCGATCGAGCGAATGACGGTCGAGCGGACGGAGGGCATCATCGAGTCTCCGCTTCCCGCCCTGGCCGATCCGTCCCGGGCACAACCGCAGGACTGGGTCTTGCTTTGCACCAAGGCGCAGGACACGGCTTCCAGCGCGCCATGGCTGCACCGATTGTGCGGACCGCAGACGCGGGTGGCAGCGCTGCAAAATGGCATCGCCCACGCCGAACGCCTTGCGCCTTTCGTCGGCAACGCGATCGTGATTCCGACCATCGTCTATTACAACGGCGAGCGGCTGGCGCCCGACCGGGTTCGCTACCGCCGCGGCGGCGAATACGACTTCGCTGTTGCCGACGATGCCGATGGACGGGCGTTCGCGGCGCTGCTCGACGGCACGCCACTGCGGACTCTCTTAAGCAATGATTTCAAGACGCTGACCTGGCGAAAGCTGTTGGTCAACGCAGTTGCCAATCCGGTCTCCGCGCTCACGCTGCAACGGAACGCGGTGTTTCGGCGCGAGGACGTCGCGGCGCTTTGCCTGGCGCTGCTGGAAGAGGCCGCCACGGTCGGACGCGCCGACGGCGCGCAGCTTGCCGCCGACGAGGCCGCACAGTCGATGGCGCGGCTCACGGCCATCCCGCCCGATGCCGGCTCTTCAATGTATTTCGACCGTCTTGCGGGGCGCCCGCTCGAGATCGATGCGCTGACGGGCGCCGTGGTGGAAGCCGCGGAACGGCATCGCGTGCCGACGCCGCTTCTGCGCATGCTGCTCACGCTTGCGCGCGCAGCAAGCGCTTCAGGCGAAAGCTGATCATGCCGACCTTGCCAGCGTGCCGTCGATCATCGCGACTGCATTGGCAAGGCCATAGACCGCGACGAACGAGCCGAAGCGCGGGCCTTTTTCCTGACCGAGCAGCACCTGGTAGAGCATGTTGAACCAGTCGAGTGAAACGCCGGGCCGTCCGTCCTTGCCCTTCTTCACCGGATCCAGGAACGGCTCGCGGCGACCGATCTCGTAGACGACGTTCTGGATCTCCTCCGCAGTCGACTCGGGAGACATGTTCGCCAGCGCATCGCGCAGGTCCTGCAACGCCGCGCGTTCGCCGTCTGTCGGCTCGCGGAATTTCTTGGTCGGCGCCACGAAGTCGCGATAGTAGTTGATGGCGTAGCCGACCATCGCATCCAGTTTCGGATGGGTTTCCGGTGTCACGCCGGGACGATAGCGGGCGATGAAACCCCACAGCGTCGAGGCATTCTCCGCGTTCGACGACGACACCAGCGTCAGCAGAAGCTGGAACGTGACCGGCATATCGGCCTTGGGCGGATGGCCGGCATGGATATGCCAGACCGGATTGCCGAGCTGCTGGCGCGCATCCTGGCGCGGAAACCCTTCGAGAAATTGCTGGTAGTCGTCGACATTGCGCGGGATCACGTCGAAGTAGAGACGCTTGGCGGCCTTCGGCTCGCGATACATGAACAGCGACAGCGACTCCGGCGAGGCATAACGCAGCCATTCGTCGATGGTGAGCCCATTGCCCTTGGACTTGGAAATCTTCTGGCCCTTCTCGTCCAGGAAGAGTTCGTAGTTGAAACCTTCCGGCGGCGTGCCGTCGAGCGCCGCGCAAATCTTGCCGGAGAGTTTTACCGAATTGATCAGGTCCTTGCCGGCCATTTCATAATCGACGCCGAGCGCGGCCCAGCGCATCGCCCAGTCCGGCTTCCATTGCAGCTTGCAATGCCCGCCGGTGACCGGAAGCGTGACGCGCTCTTTGGTCTCGGGATCGTCATAGGAGATCGTGCCAGCTTTGACGTCATGCGCCGTGATCGGCACGTACAGCACCGTGCCGGTGCGCGGGCAGATCGGCAGGAACGGCGAATAGCTCGCCGCGCGCTCCTCGCGCAACGACGGCAGCATGATCGCCATCACCTTCTCGATCCTCTCGAGCATTTTCAACAGCGTCGCGTCGAACTTTCCGCTACTGTAATAGTCGGTCGAAGAGGCGAATTCATAGTCGAAGCCGAACGTGTCCAGGAAGGCGCGCAGCCGCGCGTTATTGTGCGCGCCGAAGCTCGGATGCGTGCCGAAAGGGTCCGGCACCCTGGTCAGCGGCTTGCCGAGATGTTCGGAAAGCATCTCCTTGTTGGGCACATTGTCCGGCACCTTGCGCAGGCCATCCATGTCGTCGGAAAAGGCGATCAGGCGCGTCTTGATCTTGTCCTCGGTCAGCACACGAAAAGCGTGGCGCACCATGGTGGTGCGCGCGACCTCGCCGAAGGTGCCGATATGCGGCAGGCCTGACGGACCATAGCCGGTCTCGAACAGCACCTCGTCCTTCGGCTTCTTTTTCAGCCGCGCCACGATCGCTTTGGCCTGCTCGAAGGGCCACGCGTTGGACTGTTCGGCGAGCGCACGCAGGTCGCCCGGGCTGAGGTTAATGACGGACATGAAAAGAGGGTCTCCGGAAGCGGGGGGAAAATAGCGATTTCGCATCAAAATGCAAAACGGCCACAAAATCTGGTCGTCCCGGCCAAGCGAAGCGCGAGCCGGGATCCATAACCACAGGTGGAATAATTTTGCTACGGCTGGAGCACCAGCCTGCGCAACAACGGACGCCCGTGGTTATGGGTCCCCGCTTTCGCGGGGACGACGCCGGCAATGAACAGCCCTAAAACGGACTGACCGAAAAATAGCGCAGCCACAGGTCGGTATAGCGGCCTTTTTCCCAAAGGCGGAACAGCGCCCAGTTCAGCGCCTGCCGCAGCAGGTCGTTGCCCTTGCGCACGCCGATGCCTATGCCCTCGCCGAAATAGCGGCTCTCGACAAAAGGGCCGCCCGAGAACGCGCAGCAATCGCCGGAGTCCGTGCCGTTGATCCAGTACGCGAGCGAGATCGCGTCGCCGAAAATGAAGTCGACCTCGCCGCGCCTCAAGCCGGCACGTAACGCCTCATCGTTCGGATAGCTGTGCAATTCCGCATCCGTGAACATCGCCTTCAAATACGCCTCGTGCGACGTCCCCGAGATGACACCAACCTTGCGTCCCTCGAGAAATTCGGGACGCACTTCCCGCATCACCGAATCCTTCCGCGACGCGAAGCGCGCCGGTGCGCGGTAATAAGGGTCGCTGAAATCGAGCCTGGCGCGCAGCTGCGGCGTCACCGCAAGCGAGGCAATGATGGCGTCACCCCGGTTAGAGGCGATCGCGTCGACCAGTGTCTCGAAGCGCCGCATCTGGATGGTGCAGGAGACCTTGATCTCGTCGCAGATCATCCGCGCCAGATCGACGTTGAAGCCGGCAGGATTGCCGTCCGGCCCTGTGAAATTGAACGGCGGATAATCGGTCTCGGTCAGAAACCGGATCACGGTCAGGCGCGACAGATCCGGCCGCTCCGGCCGCCGCCGCGGATCCCAAAAGCCCGGCACCGCCTGGGGGCCCGGTTCGGCCACCGGCTTCGGGACCGCTTGGCCTGATGTGGCCGGACCGGGCGCTGCCGGCTTTTCGATCTGGGCGCGGGCCATGCCGCCGGCGAGCGACAGGAGTGCCGCAGCCACCAGAACAACCCGGCCGATTCGCGCCGCCTTGGGCGCGCCAGGGGTGTTCTGTCGGCCAAAATTGGTCTGGTTAGCCTGCATCATCAGCCGATTTCTCAGAAATCGGGGGCCTTATAGACTGATATAGCCGTGAAAGCGAACCACGTTTGGGCCGCCGGGAAGGTGCTTGCCCTCAAAGATAACGCTTGAGGTCGGTGGCGGCGTCCTCGGGCTTGCGATTGATGTTGAAGGGAGCAACGAATTTGCCGTCGCGGTCCATCAAATAGATCAGCGCGGTGTGGTCCATGGTGTAATCGCCGTCCTTCAACGGAACTTTCTTGGCATAGACGCGGTACTCGGAAAGCACTTTCGCGATCGCTTCGGAAGAACCGGTGAGCCCCCTCAGGCGCGGATCGAAGCTCGACAAATACTCCTTCATCGCCGCCTGGGTGTCCCGTTCGGGGTCGACCGAGATGTAATAGGCGTTGACGCGGTCGCCGTCCTTGCCCATCGCCTTCAGCACTTCGGACATCTCGAACAGCGTCGTCGGGCAGACGTCGGGACAATGGGTGAAGCCGAAGAAAACGAGAGTCGGGTGACCCTCCATGGACTTTTCTGTGACGGTCTGGCCGGTCTGGTCGGTCAGCTGAAACGGCCCGCCGATCGCGGCCGGGGCTGTCGCGTGGCGCAAGCCCCCCATCACCCACAGCATCAGGACGAGCCCGACCACCAGGCTTCCGGCAAATGCTCCAATGACGACCAGCGGGCGGGCGGTCCGATCCATCATCCATATCCCTTTTTCAGAAACACGTGGCGAAGCCGGACGCGATCATCTCGAAGAAGACCGCCGTTCCGTAGCGGGCCCACAGGATCAGCGCCGCGATCAAAATCACGGCTGCAAGCCCCACTCCGCCGATCGCCAGCACACGCGAGAGCCGGTTCGCGGACACGGAGGCCTGCGTCAAAGGCTGCGGCGTGGAAAGGAGCTGCACCATCAGTGCCCGACTTTACCCTCAGATAAGGCCTCGAAGGCGCGCGGCCATCCAGGCGCCTGGCCCTCCAGATAAAGCCTGCCCGCGGCCCCGGCAAGCGCCGGGATCGCGGGCAAAATCACGTCATTCTGATCCTGGTGCAGGAATAACGACGGTTAATGCGCCGTTGACGCCCGGGCGTCGAGGAAGCACGGGTGGTACAGGGTCATCAGCTCCTTGCCGCGCAGATAGATCATCCGCGAGGTCAGGCCGCCGCGCTGGTTGATCCACTTCTTCACCGGCGACGGATACATCGAATAGAGCATGTGGGTGGCTTCCGGATTGGTGATGGCGTGACCGTCCTCGTCGAGGTCCCAGGCCGCGTGGAAGCCGAGCGCGGCATGCGAGGTCACGCAAATCTTGTCATGCGGAACGGCGCCCAGCACGATCGTGCAGGCCGATGCGCAGAGGCCGTCGATGATCACCATCTCGCCGGACGAACGGACTTCCTGGTACTTGTCGACATAGGTACCAATCCGCCCGCCGCGGTCCTCGCCGATACGCACCACGGCATGACTCGCCCCCACGCTCGCCAGCAGAACAACCGCAGCGAGCAGCCCCAGCATGAATTTCATTTGTCCGGCCCCAGTTCAAACCTTGCCGGACTTGAGATATCCGACGGCGGTGGTGATGCGTTGCAAGAGCGTGTTTCGAGTTCGCTATTTTGTCCAGATGGTCATCGCGGTCCAAATTAAATTCAGCCCGAGTGTTGCAGGGGTGCTGCACCCTTCCGGGCATACCCCGAACGGGAACAAGACTTTGGGTGCATGCGCATCGGCCAGCGGCCGATTGGCCGTTGACCCTCATGACACTTGCGGGCTTCACTCATTCCAACAAATTGGGGAAACGCGATGGCGGACGGCTCTGAATTTGACGTCATCGTGGTGGGCGCGGGGCTGGCCGGGCTCGTCGCCGCCGCCGAGATCGCCGCGGCCGGCAAGCGCGTCACCGTGGTCGACCAGGAGGGCGAACAAAGCCTTGGCGGACAAGCGTTCTGGTCGTTCGGCGGGCTGTTCCTGATCGATTTGCCCGAGCAGCGCCGGCTTGGCATCAAGGACAGTTACGAGCTGGCGCATCAGGACTGGATGGGCACGGCCGGCTTCGACCGCGAGGAGGACCTGTGGCCGCGGCGCTGGGCGGAGGCCTATCTCGCTTTCGCCGCAGGCGAGAAACGAAGCTGGCTGCGGGCCATGGGTCACCGTATTTTTCCGGTTGTCGGCTGGGCCGAACGCGGCGGCTATGACGCCATGGGCCACGGCAATTCCGTGCCGCGGTTCCATGTCACCTGGGGCACCGGTCCAGGCATCGTCGAGCCGTTCGAGCGTCGTGCCCGGATTGCGGAAAAATCGGGGCAGCTGACGTTCAAATTCCGCCACCGCGTCGGTGCCCTGACGATCACGAACGGCACCGTCAATGGCGTTCAGGGCGCAATTCTCGAACCGGACCCGGTCGCACGAGGCCAAAGCAGTTCGCGAAAGACAATCGGCGAATTCGCGCTGCGCGCGCAGGCCGTCATCGTCGCCTCCGGCGGCATCGGCGGCAACCACGATCTGGTGCGGCAGAGCTGGCCGGCGCGCCTGGGTCCGCCGCCCGCCAACATGATCTCCGGCGTGCCCGACCATGTCGACGGCCTCATGATTGGCATCACCGAAAAGGCCGGCGCGCGGCTGATCAACCGCGACCGCATGTGGCACTATGTCGAGGGCATCCAGAACTGGTCGCCGATCTGGCCGCGCCACGGCATCCGCATCCTGCCCGGACCATCCTCGATGTGGTTCGACGCGACCGGCAGGCGCCTGCCCTCGCCGCTCTTCCCCGGCTCCGACACGCTCGGCCAGCTCGAATACATCCTCTCGACCGGCTACGACTATTCGTGGTTCATCCTGACCCAGAGCATCATCAAGAAGGAATTCGCACTCTCAGGCTCTGAACAGAATCCCGATCTCACCGGCAAGAGCTGGCTGATGACGGCGCGCCGCGCCACCAACAAAGGGGCGCCCGCGCCGGTCGAGGCCTTCAAGAGGCACGGCGCTGATTTCATCGTGCGCGACAACCTCGCCGATCTCGTCGGCGCCATGAACGCGCTCGCCGGCAACGACCTCTTGAAGCTCGACGACATCGAGGTCCAGATCGAGGCGCGCGATCGTGAAATCGGCAACGCCTATGCCAAGGACACGCAGATCATCAACATCCACAATGCGCGCCGCTATATCGGCGATCGCCTGATCCGCACGGCGCCATTGCACCGGATTCTCGATCCCGCGCATGGCCCGCTGATCGCGGTGAAGCTGAACATCCTGACCCGCAAGACGCTCGGCGGATTCGAGACTGATCTCGACTTACGCGTGTTCGGCCAGGATGGCAGGATCATGCCCGGACTTTACGCCGCCGGCGAAGCGGCCGGCTTCGGCGGCGGGGGCATGCACGGCTATCGCGCGCTGGAAGGGACGTTCCTCGGCGGCTGCCTGTTCTCTGGCCGCAACGCCGGGCGGGCGGCAGCGAAGGCGGTATTGTGAAAAGCAGAACCCTGATCTTCGCGACAAGACAGTAGCGGTCGGAGCGCCGGCAGGCTAAGTGGCAGCGTCACCCACGGGAGAAAAAAATGACCATTCAACGTTTCGATACCGGACCGCGCATGAGCCAGGTCGTCGTCCACGGCGACACCGTCTACCTCGCCGGCATCGTCGCCAATACCACCGCCGGCGAGAGCGTCACCAAGCAGACGCAGGAAATCCTCTCGATCATCGACGGCCACCTGAAGAAGGCCGGCACCGACAAATCGAAGCTTTTGACCACCACCATCTACATCACCGACATGAAGACGTTCCCCGAGATGAACGTGGTGTGGGACGCCTGGGTCTCGCCGGGCAACACCCCGGCCCGCGCCACCGTCGAGGTCAAGCTCGCGGCGCCGAGGTACAATGTCGAGATCATGGTGACGGCGGCGAAGTAACGCTCCGTCGGGCCGGTTCGTCTTGACCAAGCGGCCGGCTTTTGCCGGCCGTTTCCTTGCTCTCTCCCGCCTTAACCCTTGGCGCGGTCAGCGACCGCGCCTATCGTTTTCCCGGAAAATCCGGGAACCTTTCCGGAAATCCTGCATCCAATCCCCAAATCCATAGTCCGGGATTGCACCATGCGCCAGGCAAAGACATCGAAAACGACGGACGTGGTCGACGACCTCGTCGGCCGCGCCCGCGACCGCGACGAGGCGGCGATCCGCGCCATCATCAAGGCCAACAATCGCCTCCTGTACCGGCTCGCCCGCGGCATCCTGCGCAATGACAGCGAGGCCGAGGACGTCGTGCAGGAGACCTATGTCCGGGCCTTCACGCATCTCGATCAATTTCGCGGCGATTTAAGTCTCGCCACGTGGCTGGCGCGCATCGCCATGAACGAGGCCTTGGGCCGCTTGCGCAGCCAGCGGCCTACTGTCGAATTGGCATCGTTGCGGTCAGGCGCCATCGAGGCCCAGGTCATCCAGTTTCCCCTCGCAGCCAGCATCGATCCGGAAAAGACCATGGCTCAACGCGAAATCCATGATGTCGTCGAGCGCGCGATCGACGAGCTTCCCGAGCCCTTCCGCCTCGTCTTCATCACGCGCGTCGTCGAAGGCATGAACGTCGAGGAAACCGCGGAGATTCTCAACCTGAAGCCTGAGACCGTGAAGACGCGACTGCATCGCGCCCGCGCGATGCTGCGCGAGAACGTCGAGCGCAAGATCGGTCCGGTAGTGATGGAAGCATTTCCGTTCGCTGGACGGCGATGCGAACGGCTGACCGAAGCGGTTTTGAAACGCCTCGGCATTTCGGAATAATTTTCAGGAACCTTTTCAAGATCGCCCCATCCAACTCCTGTCCAATCAACATGCCCGCGGCTCAAGCCCCGGCCCACAGGAGTGTCAAACCATGTTCATCCGATTGAGCGCGGCAATTGCCGCCTTCAGCCTGCTCGGCGGCGCCGCCTTGGCGCAAAGCGCCAAGCCGACCGATCCGCAGATCGCCCATATCGCCTACACCGCCGGGGTCATCGATATCGCCGCGGCGAAACAGGCGCTGGCGAAATCAACCAACAAGGACGTCAAGGCCTTCGCCGAAGACATGGTGCGCGACCATGAAGCGGTGAACAAGCAGGCGCTCGATCTCGTCAAGAAGCTCAAGGTCACGCCCGAGGACAACGACACCAGCAAGACGCTGTCGAAGAACGCCGCCGCCAAGCTTGACGAACTTGGCAAGCTCAATGGAGCGGCCTTCGACAAGGCCTACGTCGCCAACGAAGTCGCCTATCACAAGGCGGTCGACAGCGCGCTCGAGACCACGCTGATTCCGTCCGCGAGCAATGCGGAGCTGAAGAGCCTGTTGCAGACCGGATTGAAGATCTTCCAGGGCCACGAGCAGCACGCCGAACACGTCGCGGCGGAGTTGAAGTAGGAGGGGCGTCATGCAGCCGAGATGGATTGCCTTCGCCGTTGTCGCTGGCCTTGTGTCGGGCGCATCCATCCCGGCGCCGGCGGCAACGGTTCAGATTTCGATGGACAAGCTCGAAATCGCGCCGGCCGAGGTTTCGGCCAAGGTCGGCGACACCATCGAATGGGTCAACAGGGACCCTTTCGCCCACACGGCGACTGCGAAGAGCGGCGATTGGGACGTGATGCTGCCGCCCAACAAAAGCGGCAGCCTGGTTTTGAAGAAAGCGGGCACATTCGAGTATTACTGCCGCTTTCACCCCAACATGAAGGCGGCGCTGACGGTCGCGCCGTAGGGTGGGTTCATCCCTCGAGACGGCGCTTTCGCGTCTCCTCGGGATGAGGTCGCTCGTCCAGCTCCGTTTGGCCCCTCATGGTGAGGAGCCGCGCTTGCGCGGCGTCTCGAACCATGAGGCCACTTGAAGCTCGCATCACGTCGAGCGGCCTGCGCCAAGCCGGCTTGCGCCGATGATGCGGCCGTCGGGCGCCTCGAGCACGACAGCCACATCCTGCCCCTCCGGAAAATGCTCGTTGATGCGGAGCGCTGCGCCCGACCATTGGCCGACAGTACGGACCGAGCGGACTACATTGGCTTCGGTGAGCGTGCGGCCAGAGTTTTCGCCACGGTGAATCGCGGTGGTGTGCTCGTGATCGAAGCCGATCAGCAGAACCCTTCCCTGGCCGGAGCCTGCGCTGACCTCGATCGCAACCTGCTCGCCATTTTTGGTCACGACGACCGTGGCCGCGGTGCGGCCCTGCCGCTTGGCGGTCTCGATCGCCGAGCCAACCTCGCTGCGGTCGGAGCCGACCGCGCTCGCCGAGCCGTCGACCACGATCTCCGGCGTGTAGGAGCCGTCGCCGAAGCGGCGGCCGTACACGGCCTGCCGATCGGTCGCCGTTGCAAGCGAGAACGGGTCCCTCCAGCCGAGACGATCCCAATAGGTGACGTGGAAGGCGAGCGCCAGCACGTCAGGGCGGCCCTTCGAGAGCTCGTTCAGATAGGCGTTGGCCGGCGGGCAGGACGAGCAGCCCTGCGAGGTGAAGAGTTCGACAACGACGGGCCGCTCAGTGGCGTGGGCCACGGCCGGCGAGAGACCAGCGAGCAATCCGAGCGACAGGACAAGGCGCGAGAACATGATGATCCTCCTCTGAGCGATCTTCTCACTTCGCAAGGAGGACGCGGATTGTTACGTGCGATATCCTTCACAGTTGCGACATCGGCGGGTCCTAACGCCATCGCCAAAGCAGCGGCCGCGGACGCCTGCCGGCCGGTCGCGGCGCGGCCCAACGGGCTATCGACGGATCACGGCGCCCTGCCAGGTTCCTTCGAGGACGAGGTCGCGCATGATCTTTTCCAGGTGTCGCGTCAGCGGCCCGACAAACCGCGACGACTTGGTGTCGCGCAGCACGACAATCGACAGGCTGTTGGTCAACGGCGGCCGCATGATCGGATAAGCGTAGAGTTCGCCACGCGCAACGTCGTCCTGGACGGCAGCCATCGTCAGCACGGTGTAGCCGAGCCCGCGCTTTACCATCGCCTTGGTCAGGACTACGCTGTCGGCCTCCAGCGTGACCCTCAAGCTTACGCCGTGTTGCACCGCCGCCTGATCGAGCAGGCGCCGGTTCGAATGCGGCGCGCCGGGCATGATGAGCGGCAGATCGACGATGTCGCGCAGCCGCACGCTCTTCGTCGTTGCCGGAAAAGGTGGATCGATGCCTCGCCTGCGCGGCGCGATCAGCACCATCTGTTCGGCGAGCACCGGCCGGATTTCGAAACCCTCGACCGGAGGCGGATTGTGCATCACGCCGACGTGGATGCGGCGGTCGAGCAGCCATTCCTGCAATGAACTCGAGATGCCTTCCCGCACGTGCAAGGTGACGTGTGGCCACTCCTTGCGGAAGCTTTCGACCGCTGCGGGCGCGATCAAGAGGCCGGCAGCGGGCGGAACTCCGAACGTGACGTGGCCGGCGAGGTTTTCGCCGCCGGCGCGGATACGCTCGGTGGTTCGCTTGACCATGTGGTGGATCGATTCCGCCCCCTCATAGAGAAGTGAACCGGCGCTGGTCAGCCGCACGCCGCGGCCGTGGCGAACGAAGAGGTCGACGCCGAGCGACGTTTCGAGCTTGCGCACCTGCCGGCTCAAGGCGGGTTGCGCGATGTTGAGCTCGTGTGCGGCTCTGTTGAAACTGCCCGCGCGCGCGACCTGCAGGAAATAACGCACTTCCTTGAAATCCATCGCCGCTTCCTAGCGTGCAGGCCGTGATTTCGCACTTATGCCAGTCCGGCATAGCAAGGGATTGAATAAAGGTTTTTATCAAGGCTCGAGAGGCGACCTAATATTCCCGGCGCGGTCGGTGATCGGCGTGCGCCGATCAAGCCGATGAAGAAGAACGGGCAGAGTTGACGCTTAACGCCCGCGATCGTGGCGCCGGTCTATGCGATCGGCGCGAGAACGACGGGGGAACAGGGATGGGCAAGGGGCGAATCCTCATCTACGTGCTGCTTTTTACGGCCTGCACGATCAACTACATCGACCGCGTGGTGCTGTCGGTGTCCGCGCCGCAGATCGTCAAGGATTTCGGCCTCTCGACCATCGAGCTCGGCTACCTTTTCTCGGCGTTTCTGTGGAGTTACCTGGTCTTCGTGCTGCCCTGGGGCGTCTATGTCGACCGCGCCGGAACGCGCGTCTCGACCGCGGGCGGCATGGCGATCTGGTCGATCGCAACGTTACTCACCGGCATGAGCGGGAGTTTCGGTGTCGCCTTCTTCACCCGGCTCCTGATGGGTTTTGGCGAAGCCTCGACCTATCCCGCGGGCGCCCGCACCATTCGCGAATGGATGCCGGCCGGCGAACGCGGCGTTGCAACCACCATCTTCAATTGCGGCGGCTATGCGGGCCCTGCGCTGGGCTCGATCCTGATGGGCTTCGTCGTCACGTCCTATGGCTGGCGGGTCGGCTTCTTTGTCGCCGGCGTGCTGGGGTTCATCTGGCTGATCGCCTGGCTCCTCTATTTCCGCCTGCCGGAGACGGCGACCTTCATCGGCGAGGAAGAACGGCGCAAGATTCTGGCCGAGCGCGGCGGCGACACCATTCCCCGCACTGCGGCGCCGGTGTCCGCGCTGCTGAAATGCCGCTCGATCTGGGGCACCTTCGTCACGCAGGGCTGCGCGGTCTATACCGTCTACCTCTTCCTGACCTGGCTTATCTCCAGGCCACGCGCGGCCTCACCATCCTCAAGAGCGGCTTCTACACCGCCGTGCCTTACGCGGTCGCGGTGCCCGGCACCATCTTTGTTGGCTGGCTGAGCGATCGGTTGCTGCGCGGCGCACCTGTCGAGGGCGGCCGGCGGCGAACGCTGGTCGCGATCATGATGCTGTGCTCCTCCGGCATTCTGCTGACGCCCTGGATCACCGACACCATGCTGCTGTTGGCGGTGTTTTCGGTCTCGCTCACGTCGATCGGCAGCGCGGTCGGGCTCAACATCGCGCTGCTCAACGATCTCCTGCGCAATCCCGCCAATATCGGCCGTGCCAACGGCATCCTCGTCACCGGCGGCAATCTCGTCGGCCTCGCCGCGCCGATCGTGACCGGCTACGTCGTTTCCGGCACCGGCAATTACGACTATGCCTTCCTCGTCGCAGGCCTCCTGCTTCTGGTCGGCGCCAGCGTCTGTCTCATCTTCACGCGCAATCCGATCGCGCCGGAGCAGGAGGGCGGTGCTGAACTCGCTTACAAGGCCACATCTTGAGCATGCTGGAGGACAAGGACGCGATCCGCGAGTTGCTTGCGCGTTATTGCTTCCTGCTCGACGGGTATCGTTTGAACGAGTTCGCAGGCTTGTTCATCGCCGACGGCGAATGGATCTCGCGCAATGGTGTCGCGACAGGACCCGAGGCGATCGAGCGCCTGCTGCGCGATCTCGTCCCCGAACCCGCGCCCGGCAGGGGGCGCAAGCATTTCACAACCAACATCATCATTGACCTGTCAGGCGACGGCGCGACCGTGGTCTCGAACTTCCTGGTGGTGCGCGACAGCGTGGCCGGTCCCGTCATTTCCGTTGCCGGCACCTATGACGACGTGGTGGTGAGAACGCGCGAGGGCTGGCGATTCAAATCGCGACGGCTTTCGCACGACATCGCCGGCGAGAGCGGATTGAATGTGAAGCCGGGTTGAAGTCTGCTGAATCTGAGCTCGGATCAGACCCGGCTGCACCACCAATACGAACAGCGCGGCAAGGCGAATTGCCCTCAGCGTCTTTCATTTCCTTTGCGTTGCCCAGCCCCAGAGACCTTGCGCGCCTCCGCGCGGCCCGGACGGAAAACGGGTGGTCGTTTCGCCGAAAAAGCGCGATCGACATGGCGAGAAGCGCAAATTGGCCATCTAGGCTCAGGACTTAACCAAGGAACGAAAATGGCTGCGAGATCGCAAGCTGCATCTATTCGGCCAGAGGCAGCGGTTGAGGCCGATCCGCGCTGGCCACGGGTCCTGGCGCGCGACCGTTCGGCTGACGGACAATTCTGGTACTCGGTGGCGACCACCGGGGTCTATTGCCGGCCGTCGTGCCCTTCGAGAGCTGCTAATCCAAGGAACGTCGGTCTTCACGGTTCGCTGGCGGAAGCGAAAGCGACCGGCTTTCGGCCGTGCAAACGCTGCAATCCGGACGGCCCGTCAGCCGATATCGAGAACGCGGCGATCGTCGCCAAAGCCTGCCGCTTGATCGAAGGGAGTGAAGAGGTCCCGTCATTGAAGGGGCTCGCGCAGGCGGCCAATCTGAGCACCAGCTACTTCCATCGCTTGTTCAAGAGCGTCACGGGCTTGACACCGAAGGATTATGCCGAGGCCCATCGGGCTTCCCGCGTCCGCGACGGGCTCGCGAGGGGTCACAGCGTGACGGAAGCCATGTACGGCGCAGGATTCAACTCCAGCGGCCGCTTCTACGAAAAATCCAGGACCATGCTCGGCATGACGCCCAGGCAATACCGCGCCGGAGGCGCGAATGAGGACATCCGTTTCGCGGTAGGGCAATCCTCGCTAGGGGCCATATTGGTGGCGTCTAGCGACAAGGGTGTGGTGTCGATCCTGATCGGCGACGATCCCGACGAACTCGCGCGTGATCTTCAGGATCGCTTTCCGAACGCGCGGCTCGTCGGCGGCGACAAGGAATATGAGTCCATGGTCGTCCGCGTCGTTGGCTTCGTCGAAGCCCCGCAAGTCGGCCTGAACCTTCCGCTTGACGTGCGCGGCACGGCGTTTCAACGGCGGGTGTGGCAAGCTCTGCAAGAAATTCCGGCTGGGCAAACCGCCTCCTATTCCGAGATCGCTCACAGGATTGGAGCGCCGAAAGCCGTCCGCGCCGTCGCCAATGCCTGCGCCGCAAACGACATTGCGGTTGCGATTCCCTGCCACCGGGTGGTGCGCAATGACGGCGCCTTATCCGGTTATGCCTGGGGCGTCGAGCGCAAGCGCGAACTTGTCGCCCGCGAGGCAACTCAGGCGTAGCCGCGAGCCAAGCCGATGTGGCGTTCGTCCGCCTTTGTCGATTTCAAAGCAAAAAGCGGAGTTCCTGGTCGAGGCTCACCTGTCAGTCCTTCTTCTCCACACGAAGGAGACACTAAAAATGAATTCCCCCCATATCGTCAGCGAGCCGTCGATTCTTTATTTCGGCACGCCGGTCGTGCTGATCAGCAGTGAAAACGAGGATGGCTCAGCCAACCTCTCCCCGATGTCGTCGGCATTCTGGCTCGGCTGGCGCTGCGTCCTTGGTTTGAGCGCGCAATCCAAGACCACGTTAAACATGATACGCACCGGTCAGTGTGTTCTGAACCTGCCATCGGCGGACAATGTCGCGGCGGTCAATCGTCTGGCGTGCCTCACCGGCAGCAATCCGGTTCCGCCCACGAAACTCGCCAAGGGCTATACCTACGAAAAGCGCAAGTTCGAGACCGCCGGGCTGACACCGGTCCCCTCGCTGACGGTGGCGGCGCCGCGCGTCCTGGAATGCCCGGTCCAGATGGAAGCGGTCGTTGCCGCGAAACACGACCTCATGGAAGACGACGATGTCGCCCGCGGCATGATCGTCACCTTCGAAGTCCGCGTGACGCGCGTTCACACGCATCCCGATATCATGATGGATGGCTTGCCCAATCGGGTCGACCCCGACAAGTGGAAGCCGCTGATCATGAGCTTCCAGCGATTCTACGGCGTCGGCGATGAGGTCCATGAATTGACGCTGGCTAAGATCCCGGAGGAAATTTACCGGATGCCCGACATCGCCAGGTCCCGTACCGCCGAGTTGGTGAATTCCTGATAGTGGGCCGGCCGATGCCCATGCATCGGCCGGCCCAATCGTGGGGAAAGCCAGGTCCAAGTCAGCAGGAGCACTGGGCCCAGGGTTGCCTTGCTCAACCTCAGTGCGATGGGCGCGGCTATTGGCGACGCGGCGTCCGTGGGCCTTCCTCGATTTCAAAGCAAAAAGCGGAGTGCGACGCCGGCTGGATGACAGTACGTCGCGCTTCACCCGCCCAAGACCGCCCACGCCGTCGCAAACTCGCGAGGACGTCGTCGGATCCCTCCAATAACCAACAGGCAGCTCAACATGAACATATTGATGGTCTTGACCTCGCACGACAGGCTCGGCGCGTCGGACAAGAAAACCGGAATCTGGCTCGAAGAATTCGCCGCACCCTATTATGCGTTCAAGGACGCCGGCGCCAACGTCACGCTGGCCTCCCCGCTCGGCGGCGAACCGCCGCTCGATCCCAGAAGCGATGCGGCGAACTTTCAGACGGAAGACACCCACCGTTTCCGCAGGGATCGCGCGGCTCAGGCGGACCTTGCCAGAACCGTCAAGTTGTCCGGCGTCTCCGCCGGCGACCATGATGCGGTTTTCTACGTCGGCGGCCACGGCGTGATGTGGGACGTGGCCGAGGATGTGGCGTCCATCACCCTGATCGAAACCATGTTCGCGGCAAACAAGCCCGTGTCAGCCGTGTGCCACGGCTCGGCTGTGTTCCGGCACACCAAGGGGCCGGATGGGACGCCGCTCGTTCGCGGACGGAAGGTCGCCGGGTTTACCAACACGGAAGAGGCGGCGGTCGGTTTGACCGAGGTGGTACCCTACCTCGTCGAGGATATGCTGAAGCAGAACGGCGGCATCTACTCCAAGGCCGACAATTTCCAGTCGCATGTGATGACGGATGGCAATTTGGTGACTGGACAAAACCCCGCCTCGTCAAAGGGCGTGGCGGCCGCGGTGGTGAACTTGCTGTCGCGACCATCCCGGTAAAGCCAGTCGGGGGACGGATACGGATGGCGATCCTGCATCGTGTCGATGATGCAGGATCGTCATCGAGGCGTTCGTCGATCCCTGCTGGGAGGCGTGGAACAAACTTTTAGTGCAGCGCGGCCAAATCAAGTTCATCGCGAACTCGGTGGAAGGTCGCTAGGTGCGTAGTTCGGTCGCGAAGACCTTTTGCGCCACCTGCCATTTGCCATCTGTCTTGAGCAGGCAGAGGTAGTCAGTGAAGAATTTTGGTGGCACCGCACAGTTTAACTTTACGAACGCCATTGTCGGCGTTGCCAGGTCGACGTGAAGAATTTTATCATGGCGAGGATGTCCGGCCGCTTTCGGTGACATGCGGTTTCGAACTTTCTCGAGCCACTCCCCACGACTCTGCTGTTGGATCCGATCATTGTTCTGCTGCACCAACGAGCTCGTCGGATGGAATACTGACGCGATCTTGTCGGCGTCACCCTCATAGAGCCCGTCGAGATATGTCTGGACGGCGGCTTCAACCCCCTTGCGTTCAAGGGCCGTGGCAGAATCGGTCATCCGTTCCTCCATGACGAAGTCGTCGTTGCTGGCACAGGGTTTGGATTAGAGCATGGAAATCAATCGAACATGAGAAGTCCGTAATCGGCGAATACCTGGTCGAAATCGCTCGATCTAGCGCTAAGATCAACTTCTCGCAGACAGGTTAATATCCGTTTCCGCTGCCGACTTGCCTGCGATGCGCTCGAAGACCGCTTCGCGGTCGAAGGTCCGAAGACCATATCTCTGGCGGATGCCACGTAAAGCATTGGCTATGCGGTCCTCGACCGCTCGATATCGACGTGCTTGTAGAGCGCCTCCGGGATCTGCGACAGGCGCGATGGGTGGACTTGCTGATCGGCAAGGCCAAAGAGCTTCTGGAAACTCATGATCAGCGGCCGCCATCTGTCGGGATCGATGCGGTTCGGTTCGCCGTCGGCGAGGATGGAGGGCTCGACAAACACCCGCCGAATGCGCACTTCGAACAGGATGCGGCGGCCACGGAACGCCGGATCGTTGTCGGACATGTTGTAGGCGTGCTCGACGACGGCTTCCATCTGGATCGGACATTCCCTGGCGCGCGGCGGATCGACCGTCTCCGACGCAACGGGGGTCAGCCCTGCAGTCTCAAACTTGTCCTTCTCGAAGCGGTAGCCGCGCGCGACCTTGTGCGGCGGCAGCACCTCCGATCCGGTCGTCAACGCGATGCGGTCGACCGCATCGACCTGCTCGACGGACGGCAGATTGAGCACGCATTGGCTGGTGCGGATCATGTTGGCGACCGTCTTCGACGACCGGTCAAGACCGAGCACGCCGCGCCATCCGAGCCAGAACGCGGACGACATCGGCGCGAGATTTGCAGATCCGTCTTCGTTGCAGGTGCTGATCAGCACCACCGGCGTGCCGACATAAAGGATCGGTGGCTCGGTCCTTTGCAGCGTTGGCGCCGTGTCAACTTTCATATCCATGATCGTGATCTCCTCCGGGCAGGCAGTGACGCGACGGTTCGATGCCGCGCGGCACTCATTCTTCGCCCGGAAGAGGCCTATCGACCGAAAGCCGAGACGACACTCCGCTTATTGCTTTTGAATTGAAGGTGTTTTGCGACGGCCTTTGCCGCGGCTCGTGAAGATTTGGATACGCGTGCAAGAAACGGAGCGTGGCTCCGATGTCGTTTGTCTAGCCTCGCGCCCGGAAGCTTGATGCTTCGCGAGACTGATGGAACAAACAGAGAGATCAAGACATGTCGAAGGAAGAAGATAACAAGGCGGTTGTCGGCCGCTGGTTCACCGAATTCTGGGGTAAGAACTTCAATCCCGTTGTCATCGACGACATTGCGGCCCCTGACATGCTGCAGAAGTACTCGCTGCACGAACCCCGCCGCGGTCGGGCCGCGATCAAGGCGGCCATCACCCACTTCCGCGCTGCATTTCCCGACCTCAACTTCTGGGGCACGGCGGATCTGATCGCCGAAGGCGATTATGTGGTCGGTCAATGGGAAGGCGGCGGCACGCACACCGGCGCGGCGTTCGACGACCTCCTGATGGGCAGCCTGCCGGCGGCAACCGGCCGCAAGTTGCAGTTCACCGGGACCACCGTCCTGAAGGTGGTCAACGGCAAGATCGTCGAGGAAATCGGTCTCGACGACGGCGTGGCGGCGCTGACCCAGCTCGGCATCATTACGCATCCAGCGACGCCTTCGTGAGCGTCTGCCGATCACGCTGGTGTCCCGGTTCTGACATTCGTATCATATCGCGGCGAGCACTTTTACGAATGTCAGGACCAAAGGGGCACCAGCAACTCCATGGTCTAGTGTGGCTTTGACTCTGACGTTCCTTCCAACAGCTCGCGGCACCACTGAAAGGAACGTCAGTGTCGCCACACTGATGCGCCTGATGCATCGCTGAAGGCGGAAGGTCGCGGTGTCCGTCCGCAAGCCTTTCTCGTAAAAGACGTGAGGCGGCACTTCTCGGAGTGCCGCCTCATCGTTCATGGAGACCACAATCGACTGCGACCCGATCCTGGTAAGCGGCACCTCCCGGAGACCACTCTATGTCCTCGACCCTCATGTTGGGCTTCCCTTCAGCGGAAGCCGATCAAGTGACCTTGGCGAACTGGCGAACTGCTCCGTACATGAAATGGGCATTTCAGCATGTGCGGGAAATTGTGCCGTCGGCAGATATTCCCAGCGCACCAGGCGATGTCTGGAAGCTTGAGTCCGAACGCAGGAATTTCTCCTCGTTTCGCTTCGAGCATGGCGCCAAGCCGTACAGCATCGATCATTTCCTGGACAAAACCGAAACCGACGGCCTGGTCATCCTGCACCGGGGCAAGGTCATTCTCGAGCATTACGACAACGGAATGACTTCGGACACGCCGCATATTCTCATGTCCGTCTCGAAATCGTTGACGGCTGTTGTCGCCGGCATTCTCATCGAGCAGGGCAGGCTCGATCCGGAACAACCGGTTGTTTCCGTCATCCCCGAGCTCAAGGGTTCGGTCTATTCCGGCGCGACCGTGCGCTACGTGCTTGATATGCGCGTCGGGCTCGATTTCGATGAAGACTATCTCGCGACATCGGGGCCGATTGTCGAATACCGCAAGGCCACGAATTGGAACCCGTTGGGCCCGGGGGAGCGCCCGAGCGACGTCAGGACATACCTCGCCGGTCTGAAGCAGCGGAGTGGGCCCGATGGCGGGCCATTCCATTATGTCTCGACCAATACCGACCTGCTGGGTTGGATCCTGGAGCGCGCAAGCGGCATCCGGTTCGCCGATCTCCTGAGCACGCTATTGTGGAAGCCGATGGGTGCCCAATGCGCTGCCTACATCACCGTCGATCGTCTCGGCGCGCCCCGCTGCGCCGGCGGCATCTGCACCACAACGATGGATCTCGCCCGCGTCGGCCAGTTGATCGTGCAGGGTGGCCGCCGCAACGACACGCCGATCATTCCCGCCCGCTGGATCGACGACATGCTGGGCGGCGGCGATCCGACGGCCTGGGCGGCAGGCGACATGATTGCCTATTTCGGTGACCGCATAATGCACTATCGCAACAAGTGGTACGTTCTCCGAGACAAAGACATCGCATTCGGGCTGGGCGTCTACGGTCAAAACCTCTTTGTCGACAAGGCAAACGAACTCGTCGTCGCCAAAGTGTCCTCGCAGGCTCCGCCGCTCGACAAGGACCTCATCGACCTGACGATTGGATTTGTCGAGGCAATGCGCGATCACCTGGCGTGAGATCGGCCGATCGAGGCGTCGCTGCTGAGCCGGGTCTGGAGCGGGCGAAGGGAATCGAACCCTCGTATGCAGCTTGGGAAGCTGCCGTTCTACCATTGAACTACGCCCGCGATCAGGACCCACCATAGCGAATGGCGCGGCCGGATCAAGGCGGGCAAGCGTCGTTGGTAAAGAACGCGAAGCGCCGTCCGCTTATCCAAAGGCGGCGGATCGGCTGGCCGCAATAAAAAAGGCAGAGACACTCTCAAACGCGCATAGCACGCCCTCGAATGTCCCTGCCCTGTTAAATCAGCTCGTCAGAACTGGTAACGCAGGCCGACGCCGGGATCGACGGAGTTGGCCTTGTTGCCGGTGTTTCCCGGCGTGCCGTTGGTTTGCAGGAAGCCGCTGGCCAGCCCGTTCTGAACCTGCGACCACATCGCGCCGGCATACATGTCCATGTGCCGCGCGAAGCGCCAGTCCACCACCAGCGAGACGGCATCCAGCGTGCCGCTGCACTGTGAGGACACCACCGTACTGCAGCCGGTGTTCGCTCCGCCCGCAAAACTGTTCTGCCACTCATGATAATAGGCGCCGGTGATGTCCAGCGCCGGCGTGATGGAATACTTCGCGCCGATCCAGGCCGTTTGCAGGATCCTGTCGTTCGGGAAGTTGGCGTTGTTGGGGTTGGTCAGAATGAACCCGCCCTCGAGGAAAGCGCCGGCGGCAAGCGGATTGTTCGGGTTGGCGAAGTCGACATGCTCGTAGCCGGCGAACAGCTTCCACGCTCCGATCGTGTACCGAGCACCGACCTGGAAAACGGTGTTGTCGGACACGGTGCCCGCGACCTGGCCGTTACCGACCGCGAACGCGGTCGCTGCCTGGGCCTGCGCTGAACTCAAGGGAGAAGCGGAGACGGCGTCATAGATCTTGCCGCCCACGAAGTCCATCGAGAAGCCCAGATAGTCGAAGCCGATGTCGCCTTCGAACGCGTTGCCGGTGCCGCTGTTGCCGCCATTGCGAAGCTGCGCTTCAGCCGCAAGGCGCACCGGGCCGATGTTCACCCGGTATTCGAACGAGTTGTCATAGACGCGGTTTTCGGTGTCGCCGCCGCCGCCATTGGCGCCCTGGTAGGTGAGCAGCGAAAACGCGTTTGACCCCGAGAGCGCGTCATAGTTGGTGACGAGGTCCGAGCTCAGCGCGCTCTGGCGGCCGATCGTGAGCGTACCGTAGGTCGGCGAGCTCACGCCGAAATAAGCGGCGTTGTTGAACATCTGGCCGGCCTTGGACGAATCGCTGAATGCATTCTGAGAGGCGAGAGGCAGACCATTGTTCTGGGCAACGGACCCGATGCCGCTGGAGGTCTGGCCGCTTGCCGGATCGAACTGCGTTTGCAAGTTGAAGACCGCGTACAGGTTGTCGCCGATCTCCTGCTTGCCCCGCAGGCCGATGAACGACGTCGAGAGCTGGTTGGGACCAACGCCGAAATACGAACCGTTCGAGGTCTTCGACACCAGATAATCGAGCGGGCCGACGGCAAGCGGGCTCAAGGGCGCGCCGTGGTTCTGATAGGTCACGCCCATGTCGAAGTTGCCGTAGATGCAGATGCCCTTGATGCAGAGATCGTCATTCTCGGGCGCCTTCGCCTTGACCGCAGCCTTGTAGGGCAAATCGGCGGCCATCGCGTCCACCGGATTGATGGCCGGCACAGCCGCTTTCTGTACTTCGAGCGCCTTCTGCCGCTTTTCGAGATCGGCGATGCGCTTGCTCATCTGGTCGCGCAGGGCCTTGATGTCTGTAAGTTCGTCGGCGTGAGCCGCCGCGGTGGCGAAAGCCAGCACGGCCGCTGCCGATATGAAAGTCTTCTTCATGTTGGTCCCTTAAAGAACGATCGCGGCACGTACGCCCCGCGAAGCCTGGATAGCGGAGTCCCGGATGGAACTCCTCACGCGCGCTTCTGCTTCAGCTTGCGGGGAATTTCTGTAGCGCACTCGCCACAGCGCGGCGCAAAGGCCTCTAAATCAGGCACTTCGACGCGATTGTGAGAGCAGTGACAACCTCGTTCACCGAGATGTTAGATCGTTCGATCAGTCGCTTTCACGCCATGTCGCAAAACGTTTGCAGTGCATGCGTCATCACCATCGGGCATGGACGCGTGAGCGCCGATTTCATCATCGCCGCAGGTGGCGATTCAATTCGATCGAGGCACCACATTGATCGCAAGCAGCAAGGCCGCCAAGCGAAGTATCATCGCTTGACGGCCTTGCCAGGTTGTTCCGGACGGGGGAGGTCCGGTGCGAGACATCTAGCAAAGCAAGCCCGCTGCACGAACTGAACAATCGGTGATAAGCGCGTGTCAGATGCTCACGCGCGGGCGAAGTGCTTCGATCCGCCCCACGACGCCGCGCCTGCTTCTGCCGCAACGGGCATCTCTAGGGGCACTCCGGCATGGATGCGCCGTCTACATGATCCGATGCGGTGGCTTTAACCGAATTGTCATTTTTCAGATGCGGCCGCGCGGCGCGGTGCTATGATGCTTTTGGGGGACGGAACGTATGTCGGGGCGGGCGTACTGCATTTTCGACACGGCGATTGGCCGGTGCGGCATCGCATGGAGCGAATCAGGCATCGTTGGCGTACAGCTTCCCGAAGCCCGTGAGATCGATACCCGCAGGCGGCTTTTTCAGCTCTATCCCGAGGCCCGTGAGACGCGACCGCCACCCACTGTCGAAGCGGCGATCGAGGGTATCGTCGCGCTGCTGCATGGAGAGACAGGCGGCTTTGCCGACGTCGCGCTCGATATGAGCGGCATCCACGTGTTCGACCAGCGGGCCTATCAGGTCACGCAGCGAATTTCGCGCGGCGAGACGCTGACCTATGGCGAGGTTGCAGCCAGGATGGGGACGCCGAGCGCGGTGCGCTCGGTCGCACAGGCGATCGGCCGCAACCCGTTTGTCGTCATCGTTCCCTGCCACCGCGTGCTCGAGGCCGGAGGCTATGCCGACAAGATGTCACCTCACGGAGGGTTGATCTCCAAACGGCGGCTGCTGTCGATCGAAGGAACCGCGAGCCCCGCGAGCAAGACATTGCTGGACGTACTGCTTCCGGTTGCTCCGCCGCGGTTGTCCGGCTAGCTTCGCTAGTGCCGCCTGTTTGACGTTCCTGCACCACAAGCGGCAAATTCGATCCAGGAACGACAAATAGCAAAGCGGCACTAGAATCGTCGGCTTGCTAGTGCCCATGACTTTCCGAAGTTCGCGAAAGGTGCGTGCTGAGATGCAACACGAACTTCGGAAAGTGGGCACTAGATGATCAGGACCACCCTGCTGAAGCACCGCTCGATCTCGGTGTCGGATTTCCGTTGCACCGCAGGACCGGGCGACAAGCCGTTCGCGGAGCAGTTTGCCTGCCACTCCGTCTCCTACGTCCGCAAGGGCAGCTTCGGCTGCCAGAGCCGCGGGCGCTCGTTCGAACTGGTGACGGGCTCCGTGCTGGTCGGCTTTCCCGGCGACGAATATGTCTGCACCCACGATCACGTTTGCGGTGACGAGTGCCTGTCGTTCTTTCTGGAGCCGGAATTGGTCGAGGTGATCGGCGAGCGGCACGAGGCCTGGCGGATCGGCGCAGCGCCGCCGTTGCCCGAACTGATGGTGCTGGGCGAACTGGCGCAAGCCGCAGCCAACGGCCGCAGCGATATTGGACTTGACGAGGTGGGCTGTCTCTTCGCCAGCCGCTTTGTCGATGCGGTGTCGGAGCGGGCGCGCAAGCCGGTCGCGATCAAGACCCGCGATCGCCGCCGCGCGGTGGAAACCGCGCAATGGATCGAAGCGAATTCGCATGAGGCCATCGACCTCGATGCCGCAGCCGACCAGGCCGGACTCAGCCCGTTCCACTTCCTGCGGCTGTTTTCCAGGGTGCTTGGCGTTACCCCGCATCAATACCTGGTGCGCTCGCGGCTGCGCCAGGCGGCGCGCCTGCTGGCGGATGAGGATATCGCCATCACCGATATCGCCTACGATGTCGGCTTCGGCGACCTCTCCAATTTCGTGCGCACGTTCCACCGCGCCGCCGGCGTTTCACCCCGCGCCTTCCGCGACGCCGCGCGGGGAAAGCGCAAGATTCTCCAAGAGAGGCTGGCGCTGCACTGATTACGGTTGTCTCCATCTTCGGCGGTTCCCGAACCGCCGGCAATGAATGGAGAGACCATGTACGATCACGTCGGACTCAGGGTGAGCAATCTCGAGACAAGCGTCAAATTCTATGTGGCCGCGCTGGCCCCGCTCGGCTACGTGCTGTGCTCAAAGGATGCCAACGGCGCAGGATTCGGGCCGAAGGGCGAACCGGCGCTATGGCTGCATCTGCACGAGGGACAGCGCTCTACCGGCTCCCACATCGCCTTCCGCGCCCCCGATCAGGCGGCGATCGGAAAATTCCACGCCGAGGGCCTGAAAGCGGGCGGCCGCGACAACGGCGCGCCGGGTCCGCGCAAGGATTATAGTCCGACCTATTATGCCGCGTTCCTGATCGACCCCGACGGCAACAATGTCGAAGCGGTCTGCACATAGGAATTTTCCCATGGCTTCGGTCTACAAGGATATTCCGATCAATTCGCATGCCGATGCCGTCTGGGCTGCGGTGCGCGATTTCGGCGCCGTGCATCAACGGCTGAACCCCGGCTTTGTCGTCGACTGCAAACTCGACGGCAACGCGCGCATCGTGACCTTCCATAACGGCAATGTGGTGCGGGAGGAGTTCGTGGGTTGCGACGAGGCGCGGCGGCGTCTCGCCTATGCCATCACAGGCCGCGAGCGCGTCAATCATTATAACGGGTCCGTGCAGGTGCTCGGCGATGGCGACAATCGCAGCCGGATCATCTGGATTGTCGATGTGCTGCCGAACGAGATCGCTCCCTACATCTCCGACCAGATGGACATCGCCGCCGCCGCGATGCAGAAAACTCTCGGACGATAGACTCTTATGCGATCGACCAGGTGAACGGCGTCCGCCCGGACGCTGATGTCGCGAGATCGACCGCGATGTGACGGCCGCAGCCTGCCGCGAGCCCCTCGAACAGGCCATGGAGGAGACGGCGACAGGCGGGATGGTAATCGCTGACACCGTCCATCAGCTTCCAGCTTTGCTGGCTGATCTCGAAGCGGCCGGACGATTCATTGAGCTCGGCACCATCATCCTGTGCCGCCAGCAAAGACATGAGTAACGCCGAACATTCACGGGCGCCGCCGTGTTGTCCGGCCAGTGCCTGCGCCACGTCGTCATAATACTGCATGCCGATCAGCTTGCCGGTGAGGTGCAGCAGATAGCCGGCATCGTCGGGGCCGAACAATTGCACCATCACGGGCGCGGCAGTGCGCACATATTCCATGGCGTAGTTGCGGTACGCCTTTTCCAGCCGCGGCTTCGGCCAGGCCGCGACCGGCAGCGCGGGTGCGGCGGCGGGATCGAACGGCGGCGCTTCGAGATGGCGGGCGAACACCAGGCGTTGCTCGGGTTCGAGCGGGTGGTCGTATTCGTAATAGTAGCCTTCGAGACCGTCCTGGCCATCGACGCTCTGCTTGGTGCAGACGAAGCCGAGCTTGAGATTGCCGAGCGCCACACCGTTATTGGCGTGCCAGCCGCGCAGCATCGCGCGCGAGACATCACCCGGCACGCCGCAGATCGCGCTGCCCTTCCAGATCCAGCGCGGCGGCGGATAGCGGATCCAGGCCTTGCGATCGCTCTCGTACATGTATTCGACATGCACGCCGCCGATCCAGTTGGAGAGATAATGATATTGCGCGGCCGCGACGGCCGGCGACAGGTCCTTGAGGCCGAGTTTCTCGAGTCCCGGCAGGAAGCGCTCCTGCTGCTGGCGGCGAAACGCGCGGAAGACAAACTCCGCGGCGTCAGCAGCGCCGCGCCGCGTCACCACCGTGAGGATCAACCCGGTGAAGCAGGCATGGTAGAGATCGGCGACGCTGCGCCATCTTCGCCATTCGGCTTTTTGCGTTTCCGGTTGGGCTCCTGTCATCTCCGTCCCCTAACGTCGGCCTCACAACCGCACTGTTTTTCGTTGTTGATGCTTCGGCTTTCCGTATTGTGCTGTCTTTGGCAGAGGGGTCCCACATGCGCAGTCCACGTCTTCTGCCGGCAAGGTCCGGCTTTGCGAGTTGTATCACGGGTCTCGCTTTGTTGCTCACCGCTTGCGACGAGCAGGAGACCGCAACAGTCCGGCAAACCTTTGGTCCCAAGCCCGTGCTGGTCGAGCCGGAAAAATCCCTGATGCCGACCGTCAAAGTTGCAAAAGCGATCGGCTGGCCAGCCGGCGGCAAGCCGATCGCGGCCGAGGGCATGACGGTCAATGCGTTTGCAACCGGACTCGATCACCCCCGCACCCTCCGTGTTTTACCGAATGGCGATGTGCTGGTGGCCGAGACGAACGCGCCTGATCGTCCGGCAGAGAACAGGGGCATCCGGGGCTGGATCGCCAAGATTGTCCTCGGTCGCGCCGGCGCCGACACGACGAGCGCCAACCGCATCACCCTGTTACGGGATGCCGATGGCGACGGGGTTGCGGAAACCAAGTCCACTTTCCTGACCGGCTTGAATTCGCCGTTCGGTATGGCGCTGGTCGGCGGCGACTTCTATGTCGCCAATTCTGACGCCATCGTGAAGTTTCCCTACCATGCCGGCGAGACCAAAATCACGACGGCTGGAACGAAGCTCGCGGATTTGCCGGAAGGTTCCCTCAACCATCACTGGACCAAGGACCTCGTTGCCTCGCTTGAAGGATCGAAGCTTTACGCAACCGTCGGCTCGAACAGCAATATCGGCGAGAACGGGATGGACGTCGAAACCAATCGTGCCGCCGTACTGGAAGTCGATCTTGCAAGCGGAAAGTCACGCGTGTTCGCATCTGGCCTTCGCAATCCCAATGGGCCGGCATGGCAGCCGCAGAGCGGCGCGTTGTGGGTCGTCGTCAACGAACGCGACGAACTCGGCAACGACCTCGTGCCCGATTACATGACGTCGGTGAGGGATGGCGGATTCTACGGCTGGCCCTACAGCTACTACGGTCAGCACATCGATGCGCGCGTCCAGCCGCAGCGGCCCGATCTGGTCGCCAAGGCGATCGTGCCGGATTACGCCCTTGGCGCGCATACCGCCTCGCTGGGCTTAGCCTTCAACACCGGCAAGCTGTTTCCGTCTGACATGACCAATGGCGCCTTCATCGGCCAGCACGGCTCGTGGAACCGCAAGCCATATGCCGGCTACAAGGTAATCTTCGTGCCGTTCGCCAATGGCATGCCGTCAGGCCAGCCGCGCGACATCCTGACCGGATTTCTCAATGGCGATGGCGAAGCGCAAGGCCGGCCCGTGGGAGTTGCGATCGACATGACCGGCGCGCTGCTCGTGGCTGATGATGTCGGCAATGCAATCTGGCGAGTGACGCCGGCGAGGCGCTAACCGCTACACCCGGAAATGCTTGGAGAGTTTCAGGCCCTGCGCCTGATAGTTGGAGCCGATGCGCTGGCCGTACATCGCGTTCGGCCGCGACAGCATCTTTTCATAGACAAGACGGCCGACGATCTGGCCGTGCTCGAGAATGAACGGCACCTCGCGCGAGCGCACTTCCAGCACCGCGCGCGCGCCCTTGCCCCCCGCGCCGGCATAGCCGAAGCCGGGGTCGAAGAAGCCAGCATAATGCACGCGGAATTCGCCGACCAGCGGATCGAACGGCACCATCTCGGCGGCATAGTCCGGTGGCACCTGGACTGCTTCCTTGGACGCCAGGATGTAGAACTCGCCGGGATCGAGAATGAGGCTGCCGTCGGGCCGCGCCGCGATCGACTCCCAGAAGTCATCGACGGCATAGCCGCTGCGGCGATCGACATCGACCACGCCGGTGTGGCGCTTGGCGCGGTAGCCGACGAAGCCCTTACCCTTCTCGCCGGAGAGATCGACGCTGAGCGCGACGCCATTGGCGAGATCGGCCTTATCCACGTCGACCAGCTTTTCCAAGGTATGCAGTGCGTCGAGTTCGTCGGCATTGAGGATGGCATCGCCGACGCGGAAGCGAACCTGCGACAGCCGCGAGCCCTCGCGCAGCAACACCGGAAAGGTTTTCGGGCTGATCTCGGCATAGAGCGGACCATGATAGCCGGCGCCGATCATGTCGAAGCGGCGCGTGCCGTCGGCGATCACGCGGGTGAACACATCGAGCCGGCCGGTCGAACTCTTCGGGTTGGCGGCGGCGACGATTTCGGCCGGCAGCGCCAGCGATTCCAATAACGGCACGATATAGACGCAGCTGGTTTCCAGTACCGCGCCATCAGCCAGCGAAATCTCATGCAGCTTCAATTCGTCAATACGCTCGGCGACGGTGGCGCCCGGACCAGGGAGAAAGCTCGCCCGCACCCGGTAGGCGATATCGCCGAGACGCAGATCGAGGCTCGCCGGCTGGATCTGGCTTTCGACAAACGGATAGACAGGGAGGATCAGGCCCGCATCCGCCATCGCCGCAATCATGCGGTCGGGCAGGATGCCATTGGCGGTCGGCGGAAGCGTGAAGCTCACGGGGTACGGTCCTTACCAGATACAAAGCCGTCCAAATGCCGAAAAATAAGGGCTTTTAGGGGTTATCCGATGGCCGCCTTGACGGAAAGGGCGCGAGGGAATAGAGCATGGACTTATCCCGTGGTGATTTGAGCCGGCCGGCTTGCAGCCACGTTAAATAAGTCGCTAAACAGGCCGGGGACAATGTGATCCCGGCCTTGTGGAGTTTCTCCAGGCCGGTTTTTTTGTGGCCGTTTCGAGCAATGGCCACGACGGAGGTCACATGTCGAATTCTTCGCCTGCCAAGTCTGCGTCTCAAACCCCTGCCCGCTACCGCACCGAAACCCGGCTGGTTCATTCCGGGACCATCCGCTCGGAGTTTGGCGAAACATCCGAAGCGCTGTTTCTCACCCAGGGCTATGTCTACGACAGTGCCGAGCAATGCGAGGCGCGCTTCAAGGGCGAAGACCCCGGCTACATCTATTCGCGCTATTCCAATCCGACGATCGCAATGTTCGAAAGGCGCATGATCGAGCTCGAAGGCGCCGAAGCCGGCCGCTCGACAGCAACCGGCATGGCGGCGGTGACGACGGCCATCCTCGCGCCACTGAAAGCCGGCGACCACGTCGTGGCGGCGAAGGCGATGTTCGGCTCCTGCCGCTATGTGGTGGAAGACCTGCTGCCGCGCTATGGCATCGCCTCCACCCTGGTCGACGGCCTCGATCTCGACCAGTGGAAGCGCGCGATGCGGCCGAACACGAAAAGCTTCTTCCTCGAAAGCCCGACCAACCCGACGCTCGACGTGCTCGACATCTCCGCGATCGCCGAGATCGCGCATGCCGGCGGGGCGCGGCTGATCGTCGACAATGTGTTCGCGACGCCGATCTGGCAAAGCCCGCTCGCGCTCGGCGCCGATGTCGTGGTCTATTCCGCGACCAAGCACATCGACGGCCAGGGCCGCTGTCTCGGCGGCATGATCCTGTCGTCCGAAGCCTTCATTGCCGAACATCTGCACAACTTCATGCGACAGACCGGCCCCTCGCTGTCGCCGTTCAACGCCTGGGTGTTGCTGAAGGGACTGGAGACCTTGGCCGTGCGCGTTCGCGCCCAGACCGAAAATGCCGCCAAGGTCGCGGATGCGCTGGCGCGCCACCCCAAGGTCTCGCGGCTGATCTATCCCGGCCGCGAGGACCATCCGCAGGCCGCGTTGGTGAAGAAGCAGATGCGCGCAGGATCGACGCTGGTCGGCTTCGAGGTCAAGGGCGGCAAGGCGGCTGCGTTCCGCACCCTCAACGGTTTGAAGCTCGCGCGCATTTCCAACAATCTCGGCGACGCCAAGAGCCTAGTCACGCACCCTGCGACCACTACGCACCAGCGGCTGACGCCGGAGGCCCGCGGCGAGCTCGGCATCAGCGACGGCTTCATTCGCTTCTCGGCCGGTCTCGAGCATGCCGACGACCTGATCGAGGATCTTGATGCCGCCTTGGCGGCGGCATAGCGAATGGCGAACAGGGAGTAGCGAATGGATTCCTTTTCAGCATTCGCTATTCGCCTAGCCGGTCGAGATCCCGGGTTCGCGCGGAACGCGCGCCCCGGGATGACGCCGAGCGGCGTCACATCGCGCGATTGATCGGAGTGGCCACACCAAGCTTGATCTGCCCGACCGAGCGGATGATGTCGTCGCCAAGAATTTGGGCGAAGCAGGCATAGCCCCAGTCGTTCATGTGCAGGCCGTCGGCGATCACGAAACTGTCGATCGGCAACGCCTGGTTCTCATGCCACTGGCGCATCACCTCGAAGCGCGGGAACACGCCGATATGGCGAAGCTGAGCAACCCTGCTGAGCAGCTTCACCATCTTGCTGGCGTTTTCCGGATGCTCGGTCACGCGCGGAGAATATTGCAGATCGACCAGCACGATATCGGCGCCTGTTTGCTGAATGCGGGCGACGCCGTCCTGCACGGTTTGCGCGGTCGCGTCGGGATCGAGGTTGCGCAGCACGGCGTTGGTGCCGACCTGCCAGATCACGAGATCGGGCTTGGTGTCGATCACCTCGGTCTGCAACCGCCGCATCATCTGGGGCGCGTCTTCGCCGCCGCGGCCGCGATTGACCACGGTGATGTCGGCGGTGGGATATTTGCGGTGCAGCTGCGCCGCGAGGCGATTGGGATAGGCGAACTCCGGCGAGGATGTGCCGTAGCCCTGGGTCGACGACGATCCGAAAGCGACGATCACGACCGGCTCGCCGGCAGCCAGCTTGTGTGTGACATGCGGCAGCGCGAACGACCTCGGCACGCCCTTCGGCGGCAGGCACGGCACGCGGCTGAAAATGTCACTCGCCACCGTCGCGGCCTGCCTGACCTTTTCGATCGCCTTGTCGGTGAGACTCTTCGGCGCGGCCGGGTTGCCGGGCTTCGTCTGGTCTGCCGGCGGAGCAGCACCGGCCTTGTCAGATGGCGCCGCAGTCGGCGCGGATTTCTCCACGCCAGGCGCGGCAGGCTTGGCAGCATCCGCGTTGACGTTATCGGAAGCGGCCGCCTGCTGCGCGCTCTCGGCACGAACGGGCAGAGGCGCTGATGACATCAGCAGCACAGCAGCGGCAAGGCAAAAAGGGCGGCAATAATTCCAGAACGTCGTCAATCGCAGACTTCCTCAATTCTCCTGCGCCGGCTTCGGGTGAGCGGCGGCCATAATGAATTCCGACAATGCACGTCCCAAGCAGCTGTGAACCTGCTTGGCAAGCCCTGTGCCGTGAACCGGCGTGAAAAGATCAAAATCTCCGGCCTCGGACCACTTCTGCATCAGCGCAAAACGGTCGAACAACGGCACCTCGTGCTCCTGCGCGACCACGCGCATATTGTCCAGGTAGGCCGACGGGGAAATCATCGATTCCGTGCGTGGGCTATATTGCGGATTGACCAGAACCGTATCGGCTCCGGCGTCCCGCAGCGCAACGACGCCCTCGTCGACTGCAGCGCGGAAATCGTCCGGATCTACCGAGCGCATAGCATCAACGGTCCCGGTCTGCCATATCACCAAAGTAGGCTTCTTGCTCTCGACCAGCTTTGAAAGGCTGGGCGCGACCTCCTCGGCCGTCTTCTTGGCCTGTATTTCGACGGACAAGTTGACCTCGATGGCGGGCAGCTTCTCCTTCAAGGCTGCCAGCATCTGGCCGGGATAGGCAGCAACCTCGGGGGCGCCCGTATTGATCGTCGATGACCGGCTGCCCACGACCAGGATCTTCAGCGGGCCGCCGGCCTTGATGGCTTCCGCGACCTTCGGCAGTGCGATATCGCCGGTGAGGAAATAGTCGGGAACCTCGCAAGCCGGTGGCGCGTCCGGCGCGGCGGCCGCTGCCGGGGCATCGTCGGCACGCGCGGGAACAGCGGCCAGACAGCCGACCAGCATGCTCACACTCAGGATTGCCCCTGAGACGAACCTCATGCGCCCCCTCCCGCCAGATCGGCGTTGCCGCCGGTGGCCTTGGCCTTGGACCCACTCTTGTCGGCAGAATGCTTGTACCATGAGAAAAGCCAGGCAGCGCCCGTCATAATCAGGATTCCGGAAATACTGATAACAAAATGCAACCCGGTGCCGCCCGAGAACTCGGCCAGGATGAAATGGCCGGCGAAAGCCAGGAATACGCCAAGGCAGAATATCTCGAGCGAGTGCTGGCCACAGAGGATCAATGGTCGCAGCCAGGGCGATTTCAGGGGCGGCCAGTCCCTGGGGAGAAAGCGCACCGTCACGGTGGCCAGTGCCAGGAAGTGCGCGAAGCGCAGCACGTCAAGGTCGGTCTTGCTGATCGGATACATCCATTGCTCGAGTCGCCTCGGCATGAAATGGCTGAACTGCGGCACGTACCAGGTGAGCGTGACGAGGAAGGCAAACAGCAGGTAGGCGATGCAAATCCACAGCGTGATCGGCGAGGCGAGAACGCGCGACATCCGCTGTGCGCCGCCTTGCGCACACCAGGCGCCGAACACGAACAGCAATTGCCAGGCGAAGGGATTGAACACCCAGAAGCCGCTCGGATAGGCCGACAGATAAAGATCGAAATGCCATGTCGCCGCGTAAAGCAAAATCGCCAGCCCCAACGTCAGGTCCGCGCTCCGCCGCATCAGCCACAGGATGAGCGGCAGGAACAGCATCAGCACGATGTACAGCGGCAGCACGTCCATGTTGACGGGACGGAACCGCAACAGCAGCGCCTGGACGATGGTGACGTCGGGCTCCTTGAGAAAATCCATGATCCCCATTTCTTCGGTGTAAAGGGGATTCTCGAAGCTGGTGGCGACGTAGGAGATTTCGGCGAGGAAGATCGTGAACAGAAACACGTGCGCGACATAGATCTGCCAGACCCGCCGCAGGATGCGCGCAGTTGCGACCACAACGCCGGCCTCGCGCATCGCCCGGCCGTAGACGAAGGAGGCGGTGTAGCCGGAAATGAAGATGAAGATCTCGGTAGCGTCGGAAAATCCGTAGTTGCGGATGGTGAGCCAGGTCAGGAGGTTCTGCGGCAGATGGTCGATGAAGATCAGCCAGAGCGCGAGCCCCCGGAACAGATCAAGCCGCAGTTCGCGCTCGGCGGCCTGCGGGCGCGCAATCGCCGGCGCTTGCGCGCGCGGAACGGCGCCCGCAACGGCAGCGTCAGCCGCAAGCGGCGGTCCGGAAATCTGATCGGCAACCGAGGCCATGTCACAACCATCCGAAAGAGCGGGAACCTTCCGCCGGCGCAAGGATAGCACAGTCCGGCGCGCTGCGGGGAAGGCGCGATTAACTCTCAACTGCGGTGAAACGGCGATGGAAAAGGCTGGTGTCCCCGTTCCGACATTCGTATCCTTCCGCGAAGCCGTTCGTTTTACGAATGTCAGAACCAAAAGAGATTCTGGCGGAACGATCGCGTTGGATGAAACGCAACCTGAAAGCATAATTCGAGCCTGCATGTACCGCGCTGTAACCCGCGACATCGAAGTGACCGTGGAACCGAACTTTCTCCCGGATCGCTCCTCCATGGAAAACCGGCAGTATTTCTGGTCCTATACGATCGTGATCACCAATTCCGGCCATGAGACCGTGCAGCTGCGCACGCGGCACTGGATCATTACCGACGCCACCGGCCGGCAGCAGGAAGTTCGCGGCGAGGGCGTGGTCGGCGAACAGCCGGTGCTCGCTCCGGGCGAGCGCTTCGAATACACCAGCGGCGTTCCGCTGCCGACGGCGTCCGGCATCATGACCGGGCGCTACCAGATGGTGAGCGAAAGCGGCGAGAAGTTCGAGATAGACGTGCCGACCTTCTCGCTCGACAGTCCCGAGGCGAAGCGGGTTTTGAACTGACGCGCTGACAGGCGCTTTCGCGGTGTGCAGGCACGACCCCGGTCGATCAGCCACGCCCACGCAAGGCCCACCGCAACGTCTCGGAGGGAAGCTCTCCAAAAGCCAGGCGGAACTCCCGCGCGAAATGTCCGGCATTCTGGAAACCGCACCTGAGCGCGGCCTGGGTGACCGTCATGCCATCGATTCCGGACTTGAGCATGTTTCGCGCACGGTCGAGCCTGATGCGCCGCACGAACTCTGCCGGAGCATAACCGCGATCCTTTTTGAATTGCCGGAACAAGGTCCGCACGCTCACCCGAGCGACCGCGGACAACTGTTCGATGTCAATCGGCTTGTCCCAGTTTGCCTCGATGAATTCTTCGACCCGTTTCGTTGTCGACAAATGGCAAGCGGGCGGCGCCCGGAAGAGCAGGTGCGAATAGTTGTGCTTGTGGCAGATCAGGAAGTTTGCGATCATTCCACGCGCGATCTCGGCAGCCGCCAAAGGAGACAGCGAATCCCCCAGATCGTCGAAATCTGACGCAAACTGGAAAACAAGCCGCTGCAGCCGACGCATCGCATGCTCCTTTGTGGAGTCTCTGGAACACCAGCTCGCGGCTGATCTCCTCTCCCAGCATTGCACCTAGCTGGCGCTGCAGCGCAGCCTGCTCAATTCTGAGGACGAATTGACGGTAATTCGAGCTGCATTCGATCCTGACCGGGGCACCCGATTGAAGTACGCGAGAGCAATCTCCTTCGGCGATTTCTCCATGCGTTCCGTCTGAATATGCCGCAGAACCGCTGATATTGAAGATCTGTCGGACGAATGAGCGCCCGCCGAAGGTAAGCGCAATTTCGTCGGCGTAATCGCAGTAGGAAAGACCGACCTCGCCAACCCCGAGGTGACTGGCGCAGACTTCGAAGCCCTTTCCCTTCAAAGGAACATCAAAGCTCGTGACCCCATACACCGATGTCATCCGATCGCGGGCATAGTCCGCATCGGTCGTGTCCATCACGACATGGTTGGCGAGTGGGAAGGATCGGGAGGCCATCTTGCAACTATTTCACTCGAATCGAATTCGCCGAATATTTCACTTGGCATGATGAAAATCAGCCAATCGAAGGTTGCGTCGGCGGAAAAAAGCGGCGCGGCCGCACCAGAAATTACCTCCCGGATTTACGTCGGTAAATCCCGCTATCGGAATCGTGCAAAATGGCGCGCGAAATGGCAGCTCAGGATTGAGTTGGCACTGCTGTGTTTAGGTCGTCAGTAAATATACGAACGTATTTTCCCTGTGACTCGCGAACACGGTTCAATGTCGGAGTCATTTCGCGCGAGGTGCGCAGGAGCGATAGATGATCGAGGCCCAATCCGGAAATAGCAATCACGACCGAGAAGTCCGTCTGCGCTTCATGTGCATCGACCACAAGACAAGCGATGCGCTCAGAGAGTTCTGGCCTGTGGTCGAAAAAGCCTTGCCGCGCGTGCTTGAGGGCTTTTACCGGCACCTACGCAGCGAACCGAATCTGGCCAAATTGATTGGCAACCAGTCTGATCGCCTGAAAGCGGCGCAAGGCACGCACTGGGCCCGCCTGTTCAATGGGCGCTTCGACGAAGCCTACATCCAGGGCGTGCGCACGATCGGGCTCATTCACAACAAGATCGGGCTGGAACCACGCTGGTACATCGGTGGGTATGCCTTCGTGCTGTCGCATCTGACGGACCTCGCAGTCGCTACGTACGGCTGGAAGAAGAAGCGGCTGGGAGAAGTGATCACCGCCATCAATTCCACCGTGATGCTCGATATGGACTTTGCCATTTCCGTCTATCAGGAAGCGATGCTTGAAGACCGGGCCAAGCGGCAGCGAGCGGTCGACGGCCTGATTGCGGCGTTCGAGCGGAAAGCGACGGGCGCGCTCGCGGCGTTGTCATCGTCTTCGGGAGAACTCAGGAGCACCGCGGACAGCATGGGACGCACATCCGAGCAGACCAGACAGCAGGCCGCCGGCGTGGCATCGGCATCCGAGGAGGCTTCTGTCAACGTGCAATCCGTCGCCTCGGCAAGCGAGGAAATGGCGAGTTCCGTGGCTGAAATCGCCCGTCAAGTGAACGAATCCGCACGGATCGCGCAGGATGCCGTCGACCTGGCCAACAAGGCCGACGCGCGCGTCCATTCCCTGTCGCAGGCCGCGAGCAAGATCGGAGACGTCGTCGAACTGATCAGCACGATCGCGGGACAGACCAACCTGCTCGCGCTGAACGCGACGATCGAGGCGGCCCGTGCCGGGGAAGCCGGACGAGGCTTTGCGGTCGTTGCCGCCGAGGTCAAGAGCCTTGCCGAACAAACGGCCAAAGCGACCAGCGAAATCGGCCAGCAGGTCGCGGGCATCCAGACGGCAACGCACGAATTGGTCGAAAACATCAAGGAGATCGGCGGAATCATCGATCGGATGTCGGAGATATCTTCCATCATCGCCTCCGCCGTTGAGGAGCAGGGCGCGGCGACGCAGGAAATTTCCAGGAATGTTCAGGAGGCGGCGAAAGGCACGACCGAGGTCTCGTCGAGCATCGAGGCGGTGAGCAAAGCGGCCAGTGAAACCGCTGCGGCGTCGGCGCAGGTCCTGACGGCTTCCGCGCATGTTTCCCAGCAGGGAGAATTGCTGGGGACGGAAGTTGAGCGCTTCCTCGAGGGAATACGCGCCGCGTAAGCAACGTACGCCGGATTTCTATCACTCTTGCCATGAGGAAAACGACCTTGCCAAATATAGTACACCTTTCAGCCACGACAGCGCGGCATGAGCCGCCTCTCTGGACGGGCGACGTCGCAACTGACGAACTCTGCTCTCAACTCCTAAGTCGGGTGATGGAGCTGCGCTCGAAGGCGCGGGGCGAACTCCAAAGAGTGATCGGTTTTCTCGACCTTTCGCTTTCAACCACCCGAAAGATCGCTGATCAAATTTCCGATCCGGGCGTCAGGAAGACCATCGAGAGCCAGCTCGTCTCCATCGAGACAAAGCTCAAGCTCGCCCACGAAAAAGCACTCGACCTGTAAAAGCGAGGGCGCTCATGAAATCGTTAGTGGTGAAGCGCTCGATCATGGTTGGCGGTCACAAGACCAGCGTCAGCCTCGAAGACGCATTCTGGAGCGGAGTCAAGGAGATTTCCGGGGAGCGCGGCAAGACGACGTCCGAGCTGGTCAGCGAAATCGACCGGTATCGCCAGCATCGCAATCTATCGTCAGCCATACGCTTGTTCGTGCTCGACTACTTCAGGACAGGCGCGTCAGCGATGCACGCGAGGGCCAGCTTGCCATCCGCGGCCGTCACGTTGTGAGCAGTGATCGCTTGGCCCGGATTCTGCCGCCGCAGCCGCCCCGCAATCAGGCGGCCTTCACGTCCTCGACGAAACCGACCACCGCCTGCCAGAGCCGGTCGGCCTGGCCGGTCAGTTCGTTGGAGTTTTGCAGCGCAATGCGGGCATGCTGATCGGTTTCCGCTGCAGCCTCCAGCACGCCGGCAATATTGCTGGAGACCTCATCGGTGCCGGCCGCGGCCTGCTGGACGTTGCGCGCGATCTCGGCCGTGGCAGCCCCCTGTTCCTCGACCGCGCTCGCGGTCGATGACGCGATCTGGTTGATTTCCAGGATCACCGTTTCGATGCCCTTGATGGCGGTGGCGGCCTCCTTGGTCACACCCTGGATCGACGAAATCTGGGCTGCGATGTCCTCGGTCGCCCGCGCCGTCTGGGAGGCGAGGGTCTTCACCTCCGAGGCGACGACGGCAAAGCCTCTGCCTGCATCGCCCGCGCGCGCGGCTTCGATGGTCGCGTTGAGCGCCAGCAGGTTGGTCTGCGCCGCGATGCTGTTGATCAGGTTGATCACCTCGCCGATACGGTCGGCAGCCTCGGACAGGCCTTCCATCGTGGCGGTGGTCTGGCTTGCCTGCTCGGCGGCGCGGCGGGCGACGGTGGCCGAGTTTTGCGCCTGCTGGCCGATCTCGCGAATTGATGCGGATAATTCCTCGGCCGCAGAGGCAACCGTCTGAACATTTGCCGACGCCTGCTCCGAGGCAGTCGCCACGTTGCTCGACTGGGCCTTGGTCCGTTCGGCAGCTCCGCTCATGGTCGCCGCGCCATCGTGCATCCGCTCCGCCGATTGCTTCACGGCGTCGGCAATGTCCTTGACCGCGCGTTCGAGCCGCGAGGCAAGTTCTCGCAGGCCCGCCTTGCGATCCTCCTCGGTCTGCGCCGCGAGGCGATTCTTCTCGGACTCGACCTCGGCAATGCGAATGGCGTTGTCCTTGAAGATGCTGACCGCGCGCGCCATGTTGCCGATCTGGTCGGTCCGCTCGGCGCCTTCGATTTCGACGCTCAGGTCGCCGCCGGCGAGCTGCGACATTGTTCTGGTGATCCGCTTGATCAGCGTCGAGATCGACATCGTGATGAGGCCTGCCAGGATGACGGCCAGCACTCCGCCCGTTACCGCGGCAATCGAGCCCGCCGTCGAGGCATCCTCGGCGATTTGCCCCGCCGTCGAAATCGCCTCGCGGCGGCTGGTTTGATATTCGCTGCGAAGCGCTTCGGCATCGTCGCCAAGCTTGACGCCGGTTTTGACCTGCGCCGCAAAGGTCTGGTCTGTCGAGGCAGCCAGGCCGACCAGCTGATCGGTGGCCGTCAGCATCTTTTCGACCTGCGCCGGCAGCGCCGCGATGATCTTGGCCAGCGCGGGATCAGCCGGAGGCAGAGCCATAACTCCTGCCAACTCCCTTGAGACCCTCTCCCGTTCCGCGGTGACGATATCGCGATCCCCGGCAGAAGGTGCGCCCGCGTAGCGGTAGGCGACGGCGCGAAGCGCCTGCACCGCCTGTTCGAGCCGCTGGGCCGGGGGAAGCGCCGCTTCGCGTGCGGTTCCGAGATCCAGCGTCACGGTCGTCAAGGTGTTGGTCAGCCGTATGCCGCCGGCGTTCATCGCCTGGAGCGCAGCCTGGCGCTTCTTGATTTCCTCATCCAGCTTGTTGAACGCGGCATGGTCGTCCGCAAGGCCGGTGCGCAGCACGTCGCCGCGGGGGCCCACGACTTCGCGCAGTCTGTCGATGGACTTGTCGAGCGGCTCGAAAGCCGCGAGCGTTTTGATGCGGTCCGCGGCCGAGCCTGAGCGGAAATAATCGACGGTGACACGCCGCAACAGCAGAAGATGACGGGTGAAGTCGCTGACCGTGTCGGTCGCAACCGAGGCGCGCTCGATGCGTGCCACATTGTCCCGCACGTCGCGGATCCGGACATTGTAGAAGATCGAGGTGCCGGCACTCAGCACCATCAGGAGCCCGAAACCACCGATCAGGCGGCTACTGAGGCTGATCCGGTTCGCGATAGACAGCAAGGACATTGATTTTGCCTCATTTGCCAAAAGCGCGAATGGCATCGATCTTGTCTTTGCCAAATTGCTTCTGGAACTGGCTTTCAAGACCGGCGAGCGAGGCCACGAAGGCCTGCCGATCGATATCTTCGATCACCTTCATGCCGCGGCGGCGCAACTCGTCGAGACCGCTTTTTTCGGCTTGATCGAGATAGGCGCGGCTGGCCTTGCTTCCTGAAAGGCCGGCGGCGCGCAGCGCCGCTTGATCCTCGGGCGAGAAGCTCTCGAACGTCCGCTTCGAAATGAGGAAGGCGGCGGGCGAGTAAACATGCCCGGTCAAGCAGAGATAGCGCTGAACCCTGTCGAAATTCGTCGCGACGATGGTCGCGATCGGATTTTCCTGCGCCTGGAACGAACCTGAGGACAGCGCACCGTAGAGTTCGGGGAAGGCCAGCGAGTGCACGTCGGCGCCGATCGCCTTGAAGCTCGCCACCATGACCTCGGATTGTGGAACGCGCAGCTTGAGGCCCTTGAGGTCTTCCGGCCGACGAACGGCGCGATCGAACGTGGTGAGATGGCGAAGACCGTTCTCGCCCCAGGCCAGCCCGACGAGGCCCTGCGGCTCGAGCCGCGCCAGCGCCGCCTTGCCGATCGCGCCGTCCATCACGGCGCGGGCGTGGGCAAGGTCGCGAAACAGGAAGGGGATATCGAAGATGCTGAGTTCGGGCGCGACCGCGGTGAATACCGCTGACGACGTGAAGGTCATCTCGAGCGTGCCGGAGGCGACGTCCTGGCACATCTCCAACTCGCCGCCGGTTTCGCCCGCCGGATACAGTTCGAACTCGCAAACGGCCACCGCAATTGCGCTCGACATATGCCGCGAACTCGACCGCACCGGCGCCGAACTGGGAATCCCGGGGATTGATGAAGCCCATCCGCAGCACCTGCTGCTGCGGCTGGATCGCGGAAAAGGCGCGCCGGCTCGAAAGACCGGACATCATGGTGGCCGCGGCGGCAGTGCTCAGCAAATGCCGTCTTGATATGGTCTTACGCATGTCATTCCTCGCGGGGGCGCGACGCGATGCGTAATAGACGGCCAACAGGGTAAAGAAACTGATAATGCAGCGGTCGCGGAGGCCGCTAAACCTCACGCGACGTTCCGGCAGGAGCGACGCCTAAAGTCGCCTGACCGCCACCGTCAGGCGGCAGCGAGAAAATGCCCGGCTGAGCATACCAGTCTCATTCGCCGCGCGCGCCGAACCTGCGCATATCCTCGATCCAGCGCGCGCGCTTTCTGTCGTCCGAGAAGGTCAGGCCATAAAAGCTTTCGCGAACCGGCTTGATTCCGGCGAAGCTGAGAACGCTGCGCTCGAAACCCCGCACGCCGAATGCGCCGAAGTACCAGCGATACAGCACGACCGGCATGCCCATGGTTACAACGATGCGAGCCGAACGACCCGAAAGCAGGCGTCTTGGAAATCGCTTTTCTCCGTATTCCATCGCGAAGCCGGGTCGGAAGACGTGCTCCAGAAAGCCCTTGAGCAGAGCAGGCATGGTTCCATGCCAGAGCGGAAACAGAAATAACCAGTGTCCAGCCCAGCGCATGTCGTCGCGGGGGCGCACCAGATCAGGCGGCAACTCGCCGCTCTCAAAATCCGCCTGCGTGCGCAACAGTGGAAAATCGAGTTTCGCGACCTCGATGCGCCGCACATCACGTCCTGACGATGTCGCCGCTTCCGCGTAGGCGTCAGCCATTGCGTTCAGCAGATGATTGCCGGTCGCGTCGGGATGACCTTGAATGATCGCAATGCGCTTCGCCATGAGCGGTGCTCCTACGCACACCCCGTGCGGGCTCACTACTAACCGGCGTCACGTCGATCTCTTTGATCTGAATCATGGAGCGGCGCTCCAAGAAGGAAAATCTCACTGCAAGGCATAGTGCAGGGAAGCACTAGTGTGGCGGTTCAGAAGTCCGCATCAATTGTGCCGCGGGTTCGCCATGCGGACTTCTGAACCAAAGCCACACTAGATAAATAGGTTTGCCAGTGCCCTTCGATTCCGAAGTTCGAAAAGTGGCTCCGCAAAAGGCTACGAACTTCGGAATCGGGACACTAGCCCGCTCCTCCGTCCTCCACGCCGGCTTCATGCGGCGTGAACTGGTAGACCGTGGAGCAGAACTCGCAGGTGACGACCACCTTGCCGTCCTTCACCATCGCCGCGCGGTCCGCAGGGTCGAAACTGTTGAGCATGGCGGACACCGCCTCGCGCGAGCAGGAGCATTGCGCGTGCAACACGAGCGGCTGAAACACGCGCACGCCGCGCTCGTGAAACAGCCGGTACAACAGCCGCTCGCCCGACAGGTCCGGATCGATCAGTTCGACATCCTCCACCGTCGCGATCAGCGACTGGCCCTCGACCCAGGCATCGTCCTCGGCGATCGCGTGCGCGACCGTGCCCTCCGGCGCATCGCCCGGATGCAGATCGGCCTGGCGCGCACGCTCCGGCGCCTTGGGCAGGAATTGCAACAGCATGCCGCCGCCGCGCCAGCGGCGCCGCGCACCGCCTTCGCCGCCGCGCCACTCCTCGCCGACCGCAAGCCGCACGCGCGTCGGGATCTGTTCCGAACGCAGAAAATATTCATGCGCGGCGTCTTCCAGCGAACCGCCATGAAGCGCGACGAGCCCCTGATAGCGGCTCATTTCGGGACCCTGATCGATGGTCATCGCTAAGTGCCCCTTGCCGAGCAGACTGCCTGAATCCTGCCCGTCCCTGATCCGGCTCACGTCGAACCGCGCATAGGCGCGCAGACGATCGGGCGCCTGAAAATCGACGATCAGAAACGATACCGGGCCGTCGGTCTGGGTCTGCAGAATGAAACGGCCGTTGAATTTCAACGACGAGCCGAGCAGCGTCGTCAGCACGATGGCTTCGCCGAGCAACTTTGCCACCGGCTCAGGATAGTCGTGCTTGGCCAGGAGATCGTCGAGGCCGGGACCGAAGCGCGTGAGCCGCCCGCGCAGATCGAGCGAAGCAACCTCGAAGGGCAGCACCGCGTCGTCAAGCGGCACGTGCGAGGGCGCGCGGACCGGTGTTTCCTTGATCTTGATGTCGGGGGAGTTGGAGGTCATGGCGCTCTATCTGGGGGTTCATGGTGCGAAGCGAAAGGGGCGAAGTTCGACCGAACATCACCGCACGCTCCGTACCCTCTCCCCTTGTGGGCGAGGGTGGTTTCGAACGAAGTGAGAAGCCGGGTGAAGGGTCCTGCTCTCTCGAACCCATCACCCGGCTCGACTTTCGCTTTGCTCATTCTCGCCACCCTAAAAGCGAGCTTCGCTCGTCTCGACTCCCACAAGGGGAGAGGGTATCAACTGCGAGTGTCGCAAATACAACCACGATGCGGCAGCAAGCGAAGAGCTACGCCACCGCCTGAAGGCACCAGGCCAGAATGCCCTTCTGCACATGCAGGCGATTTTCGGCCTCGTCGAACACCACCGACTGCGGGCCATCGATGACCTCATCGGTGACCTCGTCGCCGCGATGGGCCGGCAGGCAGTGCATGAAGATCGCGTCAGGCTTCGCCAGCGACATCAGCCGCCCGTTGACCTGATATGGCCGCAGCAGGTTGTGGCGATGCTCGCCGTCCTTGTCGCCCATCGAGAACCAGGTGTCCGTGACCACGCAATCGGCGCCGCGCACCGCCATTTCCGGATCGTTGCCGAGCATGATCGGCGCCTGCGTCGCCTTGATCCAGTCACGCATCGCCTTGCCGGGCGCGAGCTCCGGCGGGGTCGCCACGTTCAGCTGAAACTTGAAGCGCTCCGCGGCATGCGCCCAGGATGCCAGCACGTTGTTGTCGTCGCCGGTCCAGGCCACGGTGCGGCCCTGGATCGGCCCGCGATGCTCCTCGAACGTCATGATGTCAGCCATCACCTGGCAGGGATGGGAGCGGCGCGTCAGCCCGTTGATCACGGGCACGGTGGCGTAGGCGGCGAGTTCCAGCAGCGCGTCGTGATTGAGAATCCGGATCATGATGATGTCGACATAGCGCGACAGCACGCGTGCGGTGTCGGCGATGGTCTCGCCGCGGCCGAGCTGCATTTCGGCGCCCGTGAGCATGATCGGCTCGCCACCGAGCTGGCGCATGCCGACGTCGAACGACACCCGTGTGCGGGTCGATGGTTTTTCGAAAATCATCGCGAGTGTCTTGCCGGCGAGCGGCTTGTCGGCTGCGAGCCCGCCGCTCCTTGCGGCCTTCAGCTTTGCCTTCATGGCGACGCTTGCCGCCAGCACCTCGCGCAGCTCCGCCAGCGGAAGCAGGTTGAGATCGAGAAAATGGCGCAGCGCCTTGCTCATTGCGCTGTCGCCTTCTGGTGTTTCGACGACAGCGCCGCACAGGCGCGCTCCAGCGACTGCACGGCCTCACCGATCTCGGCCTCCGAGACGATCAGAGGCGCGAGGAAACGCACGACATTGTCGCCGGCGCCGACGGTCAAGAGTTTTTCGTCGCGCAGCGCGGTGACGAGATCAGCCGACGGCACCACCGCCTTGACGCCGACCAGAAGCCCCTCGCCGCGCACCTCCGAGAGCACGCTCGGATAGCGGTCGACCACGGAAGCAAGCTGCTGCTTCAACAGCAGCGACATCTTCTGGACGTGCTGGAAGAAGCCCGGCGCGAGCATGACGTCGAGCACGGCATTGGCAGCCGCAATCGCGAGCGGATTGCCGCCGAAGGTCGAGCCGTGCGAGCCCGGCCCCATGCCGGCAGCGGCCTCTGCGCTCGCGAGCACCGCGCCGATCGGGAAACCGCCGCCGAGCGCTTTCGCAAGCGACATGACATCCGGCGTGACGCCGAGACGCTTGTAGGCAAAGAGATCACCGGTGCGGCCCATGCCCGTCTGCACCTCGTCGAACGCGAGCAACAGGCCGTGCTCGTCGCAGAGCGCGCGCAACGCCTTGGCGAAGGCATGCGGCGTCGCGCGCACGCCACCCTCGCCCTGGATCGGCTCGATCAGGATGCCGGCCGTATGCGGGCCGATTGCCTTCTTCACGGCTTCGAGATCGCCATGCGGCACCTGATCAAAACCGTCCATCGGCGGGCCAAAGCCTTCGAGATATTTCGCCGAGCCGGTTGCGGCCAGCGTCGCCAGTGTGCGGCCATGGAAGGCGCCTTCAAAGGTGACAATGCGGTAGCGCTCCGGATGGCCTTTCGAGAAGTGATGATGGCGCACCAGCTTGATGACGCCTTCGAGCGCCTCCGCACCGGAATTGCAGAAGAAGACGAGGTCGGCAAAACTCTGCTCGCACAACCGCGCGGCGAGACGCTCGCCATCGGGGCTCCTGAACAGGTTCGACATGTGCCAGAGTTTGGCGGCCTGTTCCTGCAACGCCTTGACCAAATGCGGGTGCGCGTGCCCCAGCGCGTTCACCGCCACGCCTGACGTGAAATCCAGATAGTGCTCGCCGTTGGTGGCGGTGAGCCAGCAGCCTTCGCCATGGGTGAAGCCGAGATCGACCCTGGCAAATACCGGAAGCAGATGCGACGTCGCGCTGTTGTTCATGGCAACACTTGAGCGTTAGAGCCGGTCGTTCTTTGCGCGCATTGGCGCGGCCGCAAGTCACGAGCAGCGATGGACGACCAGAGGTCCCGACGTGATGGACGACCTGAGGTCGAAACGGAACGTGCCGCCTTTGCGGGGCGGCACGTGGCGGACATTCTAGGCGTGTGGCGATCCGTGTCAACGGATGGCCCGTAAATCTCCGGTCGCTCAGACGCATCACAATCGTTAAGATAGGCAATGCAAGAGTTAAGAACTGCGGAACATGTGGACGCATGTGCGCCAACTCTTGCGCGGGAGTCACGCGATATTGTAGCTTCTTACGCGTCGGATACGACATCTCGTGCGGTAGTTCATACTCCTCTTAAGTCGCTGCGTTTTGCGTAAACGTTCGGGCGTTTTGTTGCGCCCGGCGAGGGCTAAGGGATTCTGCCGGAAGGGATTTTTGAGACGATTGGCATCGCAGCGCTGCCCGATAGCAGGCCGGCGCGACGCGAAGGAAAGAGTGCGATGACGGTATTGACCTGGTCTGACGATCGAGTCGAACAATTGAAGAAGCTCTGGGAAGCAGGCCTTTCGGCGAGCCAGATCGCCGCCGAACTCGGCAATGTGACGCGGAACGCGGTAATCGGCAAAGTGCATCGGCTGGGCCTTTCCGGCCGCGCCAAGAGCCCCTCTTCCACCGCGCCGCGTCCACGCAAGACGCGTCCCGCCCAGCACATGATGCGGGTGTCGCGCCCCGCGTCGCGCGGCAACACGGCGCTCGCCCACGCTTTCGAGGTCGAGCTGGAGCCGGATCCGATCGCCTATGACAATGTGGTTCCGATGAGCCAGCGGATCTCGCTGCTCGAATTGAACGAGGCGACCTGTCACTGGCCGGTCGGCGATCCCGCAAGCCCGGAATTCTTTTTCTGCGGCGGCAAGGCGCTGCCGAGCCTGCCGTATTGTGCACATCACTCGCGGATCGCCTATCAGCCGACCAGCGACCGCCGCCGGCAAACGCCGAAGACGACGCGATAGGATTCACGAACATTGCGGTAGTCGTCCCCGCGCATGAGGGGACCCATGGCCACCGGCTTTCGTTGTAAGGAAAGCTCTCGGTCGCTCACTGTTACGGACAGATTCCGCGGTATGGGCCCCGGCGTTCGCCGGGACGACATTGAGAACGCGGCGTGGGCGAGTGCGTCGAGCCCGCTACTCCACCTTCGCGAAGCGATCGTCAAGCGCGTAGCCGGCGCCGCGCACAGTGCGGATCGGATCCTGCTCGCGGCCGGGATTGAGCAATTTGCGCAACCGCCCGATATGCACGTCGACCGTGCGCTCATCGATATAGATGTCGCGGCCCCAGACGCTGTCGAGCAGCTGCTCGCGTGAAAACACGCGGCCGGGATGCTCGAGGAAGAATTCGAGCAGCCGATACTCGGTCGGCCCGAGGTCGACCGGGCGGCCGGATCGGGCAACGCGGCGCTTCTCGCGGTCGAGCTCGATATCGCCATAGGTCAGCACGGTGGCGAGCCGCTCGGGGCTTGCGCGCCGCAGCAGGCCGCGGACCCGCGCCAGCAGTTCCGGAACCGAGAACGGCTTGACGATGTAGTCGTCGGCGCCGGTCGCAAGTCCCCTCACCCGCTCGCTTTCCTCGCCGCGCGCGGTCAGCATGATGATCGGAAGCTGCCCGGTCTCGGGGCGGGCGCGCAGGCGCCGGCACAATTCGATGCCGGAGAGCCCCGGCAGCATCCAGTCCAGCACGATCAGGTCGGGAACCCGCTCCTTCAAGCGGGTGTCGGCGTCATCCCCGCGCCCGACCGTCTCGACGTCATACCCCTCGGCGTCGAGGTTGTAGCGCAACAGCGTCGTCAGCGCTTCCTCGTCTTCCACCACCAGAATGCGCGCGTTCATGTGCGTAGCCTTCTTTCGTCTTTGAAATGCGTTAGGTTAGGTCGCGTGTGATGCGTTCGCCCCGGAAACTCACGGTCAGCTGTTGCCGGGTACGGTCGTTGCAAAGGTCGTCATGTCGCCTTTCGGCCGCTTATCGAGAATTTGCTGGCCTTCGATCATGTAGAACACCGTCTCGGCGATATTGGTCGCATGGTCGCCGATACGCTCGATGTTTTTGGCGCAGAACATCAGATGAATACAGAAGCTGATGTTGCGCGGGTCCTCCATCATGTAGGTCAACAGCTCGCGAAACAGCGAGGTACAGATCGCGTCAACTTCCTCGTCGCCCTTCCACACGTTCATCGCCGCCGGCAGGTCATGCGCGGCATAGGCGTCGAGCACCGACTTCACCTGCGACTGCACGAGATCGGTCATGTGCTCAAGGCCACGGATCAGTTTCAGCGGCTGAAAGTCGCTTTCCAGCGCCGCGACCCGCTTGCCCATGTTCTTGGCGAGATCGCCGATCCGCTCGAGATCGGTTGCGACGCGCATGGCGCCGACGATCTCGCGCAAATCCACCGCCATCGGCTGGCGCCGCGCGATGGTCAAGACCGCGCGCTCCTCGATCACGCGCTGCAGGTTATCGATCTCGAGATCGGTCTCGACCACGCGCCGGCCGAGCGCGACGTCGCGACGGATCAGCGCATCGACGGCATCCACGATCATGCGCTCGGCCAGGCCGCCCATCTCGGCCACCAGCCGCGTCAATTCCTGCAAATCGCTGTCGAACGCCTTGACGGTGTGTTCTGAGACCATCTCTTTCTCCCTGGATCACGCGCCGGCTGGACAAACCGGAAGGCGATCGCATTCCCTTAGTTTACGCCCGATCGTTTCAAAAACGAATTGGGCATCTCTGTCGGCTAGCCGAAACGGCCGGTGATGTAGTCCTGGGTGCGCCGGTCGTTCGGCGACGTGAAAATCTTGTTGGTCTCGTCGAACTCGATCAATTCGCCCAGATACATGAAGGCGGTCTTGTCGGAGACGCGCGCGGCCTGCTGCATGTTATGAGTGACGATCGCGATCGTGTAGTTCTCGGCCAGTTCCTGGATCAACTCCTCGACCTTGGCGGTCGAGATCGGATCGAGCGCCGAGCACGGCTCGTCGAACAGGATCACCTCGGGCCGCACCGCGACGGTGCGCGCGATGCACAGACGCTGCTGCTGGCCGCCGGAGAGACTCAGGCCGGATGCGTTGAGCTTGTCCTTGACCTCGTTCCAGAGCGCGCCGCCGCGCAGCGCCTTCTCGACGCGATCGTCCATCTCCGAGCGAGAGATCTTCTCGTACAGGCGAATGCCGAAGGCGATGTTCTCGTAGATCGTCATCGGGAACGGGGTCGGCTTCTGGAACACCATGCCGACGCGGGCCCGCAACAGATTGAGATCGAGCTTGGGATCGAGGATGTTGGTCTGATCGAGCATCAACTGGCCGGTTGCGCGTTGCCTGGGATAGAGGTCGTACATCCGGTTGAAGGTCCGCAGCAAAGTGGACTTGCCGCAGCCCGACGGGCCGATGAACGCGGTGACGCGGTTGGTGCCGAGCATGAGGTTGATGTTCTTCAGCGCGTGGTGCTCGCCATAGTAGAAGTTCAACCCCCGCGCGGTCACCTTGGCCGGCGGCTCGCCATGGCCTGCAACATGACCGGCCATGGACGGCGTCGGCATCAGGGGAACACTGGCGGAAGCGGAAAGCTCGTTCATTTTGCAGACCTCTCGGCGCCGAGAATACGCGCGCCAATGTTGAGAGCGAGTACGGCGAACGTGATGATGAGAGCCCCGCTCCAGGCGAGTTGTTTCCAGTAGGCGTAGGGGCTCTGCACGAAATTGTTGATGGTGACCGGCAGGTTCGCCATCGTCTTGGTGAGATCGAGGCTGAAGAACTGGTTGGACAGCGCCGTGAACAACAACGGCGCGGTTTCACCGGCGACACGCGCGGTGGCGAGCAGCACGCCGGTGATCAGGCCCGAGCGGGCCGCACGGTAGGCGATGCGCTTGATCACGAGCGAGCGCGGCAACCCGAGCGCGGAGGCGGCTTCGCGCAGCGGATTGGGCACCAGCAGCAGCATGTCCTCGGTGGTGCGCAGCACGACCGGGATCACGATCACGGCCAGCGTCATCGAACCCGCGAGCGCCGAGAAGCCGCGCATCGGCACCACGACGGCGCCATAGATGAACAGGCCGATGATGATCGACGGCGCGCTCAACAGGATGTCGTTGATGAAGCGGATCACGGAGGTGAGGCGATCGTTCCGGCCGTATTCGGCGAGATGGGTGCCGGCAAACAGGCCGAGCGGCGCGCCGACGCCGACCCCGATCCCGGTCATGATAATGGAACCGGTGATCGCGTTCAAAAGGCCGCCTTCGTTCGAACCCGGCGGCGGCGTGTTCTGGGTGAAGAGCTGGAGGTTCAGTCCCTTCAGGCCGTTGAACAGCAGCGTGAACAGGATCAGCGCCAGCCACGTGACGCCGAACACAGCCGCGCCGACACACAGGGCGCGGACGACGATGTCCTTGCGGCGGCGCTTTTTGTAGATCGGGTTCATATCACTTGCCCGCCTTCTTTTCCAGCCGCATCAGCATCAGCCGTGCCGCCGACAGCACCAGGAACGTCAGCACGAACAAGAGCAGGCCGAGCAGCATCAGCGCCGACTGATGCAGGCCGTCGCTTTCGGCGAATTCGGATGCGATCGCCGCCGAGATCGTGGTGCCCGGCGCAAAGATCGAGGACGAAATGCGGAAGGAATTTCCGATGATGAAGGTGACAGCCATGGTCTCGCCGAGCGCGCGGCCGAGCGCCAGCATGACGCCGCCGATGACGCCGACGCGGGTATAGGGGATCACCACGTTGCGGACCACTTCCCACGTCGTGCAGCCGACGCCGTAGGCGGCCTCTTTCAGCACCGGCGGCACCGTCTTGAAGACGTCGACGGAGATCGCGGTGATGAAGGGCAACACCATGATCGCCAGGATAAGCGCGGCATTGAACAGGCTGAGATAGGAGGGCGGTCCGGCAAAGATCGAGCCCAGCACCGGGACGCCGTCGAACAGGCTGATCATAAACGGCTGGAACGTGTAGGCCAGAAACGGCCCCAGCACGAAAAATCCCCACATGCCGTAGATGATGGACGGGATGCCGGCGAGCAGTTCGATGGCGATGCCGATCGGCCGGCGCAGCCATTGCGGGCAAAGCTCGGTCAGGAAGATCGCAATACCGAGGCCTACCGGAATCGCGATCAGCATCGCGATGAACGAAGTGACGAGGGTGCCATACATCGGGCCCATCGCGCCAAGCACCGGAGGATCGGCCGATGGCGCCCAGCGCTGCGTCCACAGGAACGCAAAGCCGTATTCCTTCATCGCCGGCCAGGCGCCGACAATCAGCGAAACGATGATGCCGCCAAGAATCAGCAGGACGGAGATCGCGCAGGCGCGCGTGATCCAGTAGAACGTGATGTCGCCGGCCTTGAATGCGCTCAAGGCCCTGGCGCGGTCGTAGGGGCCTGCGACTTCCATCGTCTCGCCGCTTTGAACCGCCATCTCTGCCACGCGCATTCCCTTTGTCTGGTGCAAAGTTCAGTGGTCCGATTCTAACATTCGCATCCCTTCTCGGCGGGCACTTTTGCGAATGTTCAAGTTTCTGGTGGAGTCCTGGATTTGACATTCGCTCGACGAACCCGCGTCGAGGTCGGTAGCGAATGTCAAATCCACTCCACCAGCCATCGCCTGTTCTGGAGGCCGCCTTTTCGGGAGCGGTCTTTAGTTCCGAGGCGAAGTACCCAAGGCACTCTCGCCGAAGCGAAGTTACTCAGAATAACTGCCGGGCCGCAGGGAGGTCGCCTTCCGCCCGGATGCAGTGCAGCCGGGCGGAGACGCTGGCTGAGAGCAAAACGCATCAGCTCTTGATATCGGAGGACCAGGTCTTCTCGATCAGCTTGACCACGCTTTCCGGCATCGGAATGTAGTCGAGCTCCTCGGCCATCTTGCCGCCGTTGGCGAAAGCCCACTTGAAGAACTTGATGGCTTCCGCGGAGGCCGCCTTGTCGACCGGCTCCTTCTGCATGAGGATGAAGGTCGAAGCCGTGATCGGCCAGGATGCCTCACCCGGCTGATCGGTGAGGATCACGTAGTAGCCGGGGGCCTTCGCCCAGTCGGCGTTGGAAGCCGCCGCCTGGAACGCCGGCACCGTGGGCTGCACGGTCTTGCCGGCCTTGTTGACCATCGCGGTGAAGGTCAGCTTGTTCTGCTTGGCATAGGCATATTCGACATAGCCGATCGAATTCTTGGTCTGGCCGATATTGCCGGACACGCCTTCGTTGCCCTTGGCGCCGACGCCCGTCGGCCATTCCACGGCCGTGCCGGAGCCGACCTTGCTCTTCCACTCCGCGCTGACCTTGGAAAGATAGTCGGTGAAGTTGAAGGTGGTGCCGGAGCCGTCCGAACGGCGAACCACGGTGATCGCCTCGCCCGGCAGCTTCACGTTCGGATTGAGCTTCTTGATCGCCGGATCGTCCCACTTGGTGATCTTGCCGAGATAGATGTTGGCGAGCGTCTCGCCATCGAACACCACCTCGCCCGGCTTGACGCCTTCCAGGTTCACGACCGGGACGATCGCGCCCATCACCATCGGCCACTGTACCAGGCCGTCCTTGTCGAGTTGCCCAACCTTCAGCGGCATGTCGGTGGCGCCAAACGTCACGGTTTTGGCCTGGATCTGCTTGATGCCGCCGCCGGAGCCGATCGACTGATAGTTCAGGCCGTTACCGGTCTCTTTCTTGTAGGCGTCGGCCCATTTCGAATAGATCGGGAACGGGAACGTCGCACCCGCTCCGGTGATGTCGGCGGCAAAGGCCGACGTCGATGCGGCGACCAGGCCGGCAGCGACGATCGTTTTCATGAAATTCATTGCTGGTCTCCATCTCGTAAGCGATTGCGCTCACGCGGGTCCGTTTAGGAGCCGTCAATGCTGCTTTTACGAAGGTTTGATGACAGTTGGATGACAGAGCCAAGCGCTTGATATTGCTTGTATCTTAAGTCGTAGATGGGGGCCTGGCCTGGGGAAAGCAGGCGCTGAAAGTGGCGCCGCTTTTCGGCACGCTTTCGATCAAAAGCCGGCCGCGATGGCGGTTAACAATATGTTTCACCAGCGACAAACCGAGCCCGGTTCCACCCTGCGCACGGCTGTCGCCGACGTCCACCCGGTAAAACCGCTCGGTGAGCCGCGGCAGGTGCTCGGGCGCAATGCCAGGGCCGAAATCGCGCACCTGAACCCGGACCTCCTGTTGGCCTTCGCTGGACATCGCCGAACTCAGGGAGACGATCACCTTGCCGCCCGAGGCGCCATATTTCAGCGCATTCTCGACCAGGTTCTCGAACACCCGCAGCAATTCCTCGCGATCGCCGGCAATCCAGGCCGGCGTATCCGGCAAGTCGACCTCGACCTCGACCTGGCGTTCGCGCGCGAGCGGCTCGAGCCCGTCGACGACCTGCCGGATTATCGGAACGATATCGACGAGCGTATCGGGGCGGACATGGGCAGACAGCTCGACCCGCGACAGCGACAACAGGTCGTCGATCAATCGTGCCATCCGCGTCGCCTGGGTATGCATGATGCCAAGAAAGCGCTCGCGCGCCTTGGGATCGTCGCGGGCGGGCCCCTGCAACGTGTCGATAAAGCCGGACAGCGCCGCGAGCGGGGTGCGCAGTTCGTGACTGGCGTTGGCGACAAAGTCGGCGCGCATTTCCTCGACCCGGCGCAGCGGCGTCTGGTCGTGGAAGGTCATCAGCATGCACTTGTCGGTGCTGCCGAACGTGGTCGGCACCGGCACCGGGATGATCTCGAGCTCCATCCAGCGATCGACCGGAACGTGATCGAGATAGGTGGCTCGGCGCGGCTCGGTGGTGGCGATCGCTTCGCGCAGCGCGGTGATGATTTCGGGCGAGCGCAGCGCAAACTGCGCCAACTCGTTCTTGCGCAAGGCCGGCGCAAGCTGGGCCGCGGCCGCATTGAGATGGATGACGCGGCCGGCACGGTCGAGCAGCACCGCCGGATCCGGCATGCCGGCGACGACCGCCGCGACGGCTGCCGATTCCACCGGATTGACGCCGCGAACTTCCTCACGCGAGGCGGCACTGTCGTGCAGGCGCCAGGGCACGAGCGCCGCCGCGGCGATGCAGGCGAAAATCGCGGCCGCGCGCACCACGGACAACTCGCCGAGCACGACCACGGCGGCGAGCGAGATGGCGGCAGCCAACAGAATGATCGCCGAATGCCGCAACCGGTCCGGCCACGGCGAGAAAAAGAAGGAGGGCGTATCGTCTATTGCCATCGGGTCAAGTTCCGAAACCACTCCTGCCGAGATACATCAGGCGCCTGGCTCTCCGCGCTCCCGCACATAGACCGCTTCGCGCGGCGGCTCGACAGCCAGTTTGGCGGCGGCCTGCCGCAGCCGTTTCGACCGGGCGCCGACGATAACCTCCCGAAACGTCAGTAAGATTACAGATATGACAAATGGCGCGATATAGTAGAGCAGCCGGAACAACAACATGCCGGCGAGCAGATCCTCCTTGTCCATCTGCCACAGGCCGACCAGCATGGCGGCGTCGAACACCCCGAGCCCGCCGGGGGAGTGGCTGGCAAAGCCCAACAGCGTTGCCGAGACAAAGATGACCGCGACCACGACAAAGCCGAGATTGGGCTCGTCCGGCACCAGCGTGTACATCGCCAGCGCGCAAAAACCGAGGTCGACGATGCCGATCATGATCTGCAACAGCGTCAGCGGTCCGCCCGGCAGCACCACCGTCCACGGCCCGCGGCCGACGTTGCGCGGCTGCGTCCAGGCCCAGATCACATAGCCAACGAGGCCGACGATGATGGCGATCGCGATGGTGCGATTGAGCCAGGGCGGAAGCTGATCGACCCAGGAGGCGGCCTCCGGGTGATAGGCGATCCCGATCCCGAGCACCGCGGCGTTGCCGAGCCAGAACGTCAGGCCGGCAATAAAGCAGATCTTGGCGACATCGATCGCATTCAACCCCCAGGCCGAATAGATGCGGTAGCGCACCGCGCCGCCGGTAAAGACGCTGGCCCCGACATTGTGCCCGATCGAATAGCTGGTGAAAGCTGCAAGCGCATTGATCCGGTAGGGGATCTCAGCATGGCCGATCGTGCGCACCGCAAACAGATCGTAGAAGGTCAGCGTGAAATAGCCTGCGGCGACAAACAAGGCGGCGAGCGCGACTGATCGGGGTTCGGTGCTCTTGATCGCCTCGACGACCTCGAACGTGTCGATGTCGCGGAGCACGTGATAGAGCACGTAACAGGCGATGCCGATGACGGTGACGCTGATCGCGACACCCATTTTGTGCAGGATCTGCCTGTGGCGCAGAAACGAAATCGCCCGGCGTATCGGTTCCAGCATCTAGACCTCGGTCTCCCGCACACCTCTGGAGCTCACGTGAAGCCTGCTCCAACCAATTCCCCGGTCCATCTGGTAGCTTGTTTTGAACGGCAGTGGAATGCGCTTGATACTAATAGGCTAGCTCCCTCAACATATTGGAAGCCCTTGCGCCTTAAAAAAGCGGCGCCGGGCGCCCGCGATCTAGGCACGCCTTCAGGACGCCACCTCGACACCCCGCCTCAGCCTGCGCTCGCGGGACCAGGCCGCACCCGGTCGCGCAACAACGATCCGATCAGGCATCCGACCAGGTAGAGCGCAAACATCAGAAGGCCAAGGTCCAGCCAATAGCCCGGCCGACCCGGAACCACGCGCGCCAACGCGGCCGCCAGGAGCGCCGCCACCAGCACGGCGAGCCAGCGCGCAAGCGGCTTCGAGACGCCGTGTCCACGATGGACCACTGCGATCCATCCCATCGCGAAGCCGAGCAAAAGCGCCAAAAGGAGCCAGCCCCACTGGAAAGTCGCCAGAAAGATCATGGCTGCTCCTTCACGATGAACTCGATACGGCGATTACGCGCTTTGCCTTCGTCAGAATCGTTGTCGGCCACCGGCTGGGCGCTGCCATAGCCAATCGCGGTGAAGCGGCTGGCGGGCAGACCTGCCTTGACCAGATAATCCAGCACCGCCTGGGCGCGTCTTTCCGACAAGGCCTGGTTTGCCGCGACGTCGCCGTCGGCATCGGTATGACCGGCAACATCGATCTTGGTGGCCGGGCATCGCAGCGCGGTCTCGACCAGGCTGTCGAGCAGGCCTGCCGAATCCGGGTCCAGACTGGAACGTCCGGATTCGAAGCGGATCGTTCCCTTGGCCAACTCTTCCGTGAACAGCTGCTGGCAGACGGTCGCGTCGACAGGCGCGGCTGCCGGCTTGACCGAAACATCGGCCTTGAGTTGGAAGCCTTGCGGCAAATCCTTGGTCAGGTTGGCGCGCAGCTGGCCGGTCGCGGCGTCATACAGCACATCGCCCGACAGCTTGACCTCGCGATCGGAGACGACAAGCGTCCCCGTCGACAGCCGCGACAGCGCGCCAAGCGCCGGAACCACGGCATTGGCAAAGCCGGAAGGTGCCCCGAGACTGGTCTTGAGATTGTCGACAACCTTTTCGTTGAAGAATTTGCGGCTTGAGGCCGCGACGATCGCCGTGCGCACATTGTTATCGGGTACGTTGCCCGTCAGCGTCAGCGTGTGCGCCACCGGATCCTTGTAGGCCTGGAAAATATAGGGCGGCGCCTTGACCTCGTTTGCGGCAATCGAAAAACCCTCGGGCAGATTTTTCAGCGCGGCGGCAATCGCTTCGCGGCCGCCAAGGTCGCGCGCCATGCCGGCGAGGCTGACCTTGGTATCGGTGATGGTGATCTTGCCGTCTTTCAGCTTCGGGATCTGTTGAAGAAGCAAGAGTGCGGCGTCGTCGAAACGCGGCGGCGCGCCGCGCGACAGATTGGTCTGGTCGACAACCTCCACGCCGCCGAGATCGGCGCGGGCGGCTTCCAGCAATTTGGCCTTGCTTGCCGGCAGCGGAGAACTGCCGTTCAAGGTGACGCGGACGACGTCGCGCTCGGCCGACCAGACGAAGGGCTTTGCCTCCGGAACAAGGCGGGTTTCGTCGTTGACGAGCCGCACGCCCGGCACGGCCTCGATCGCAGCTGTGGCGCTATGACGTCCTTCCTCGGAAAACGCATCAGCAGCGAGCGTGACATCGCGGCCGCTCACCGCAATTCGGCTCTTGTCGAGCAGGACGTCCTTCAGCGCGGCGGTCGAACGGCCGGCAAGTTCTGCTTCCAGGGGCGGCGTGCTGGTCCAGGCCGCCAAAGCCCAAAGGACAGCCAGCGGTATCGTGCCTGGCCACCATTTGCTGCTCCACCTGACTAGTCCGCGCATCCGAGTTCCCACGAGGCGAGACGCCGCGTCTTCTCCGAAATTCGCAAAAGATCTGCAAACTGCCCCCTTAGGCGAATTTCGGTCAACAGGGGGACTAGTGGTCTGATTCTAACGTTCGTACCCCTTTTCAGAGGCCACTTTTCCGAACGTCAGAATCATAGGACCACTGGCAAAGATTAAGATTCTGGTGTGGTTCTGGATTTGACATTCGCCTGGAGGGTTCACCGCGAGACTGAATCGAATGCCAAATCCACCACACCAGTAACACTCTGATCCGTATCGCTTTTCGGCTGGACGCAATTCCCTTCCACCTGCCGAAAGGCTGCGCCGGAACCATAAGGCTTAGGGCACCGGAAAGGGAGAGAAAACAAACCCTTGCGGGGCTGTCAAACCCGAAATGGCAAGGGGTGGTCGAGGCGCATGGCAGGCTAGTGTGGCGGTTCAGAAGTCCGCATCATTTGTGCCGCGAGTTCGTCATGCGGACTTCTGAACCAAAGCCACACTAGAAAATAGGTTTGCTAGTGTCCTTTCGCTCCCGAAGTTCGAAACTTGGCTCTGTAAATGCTACGAACTTCGGAATCGGGACACTAGGCTAACCGTTTGTTCAGGGGTCTGCCGATAGCTTCAAAGGCGTTTCCCAACCGGCCATCCAAGCCCTGATGAAGCAGTTACGCAGCCACGTCATCCGCGCCGGCCTGGAAGCGCTTTATCTGACCGGTGCGCACCGCCTGCTTCGCCCAATGTTCTCGGGCGTCGGCAGCATTTTCATGCTGCATCAAGTGCGCCCGGCGTGCGACGCCGCCTTTCAGCCCAACCGTCATCTCGAAATCACGCCGGATTTCCTGCGCGCGGTCCTGGCTCATTTGCGCTCGCGCGGCATCGACATCATCACCATGGATGAAGTCTCTCGCCGGCTGATCGAGCGTGACTTCGCCGGGCCTTTCGCCTGCTTTTCCTTCGATGACGGCTATCGCGACAACCGGGATTTCGCGCTGCCAGTGATGCGCGAGTTTGACGCACCGCTTACGGTCCATGTCACCAGCGATTTTGCGCAAGGCACGGGGAATCTGTGGTGGGTCGCACTGGAGACGGTGATCGCCAAGGCGTCCCACGTCGAGGCCACGATCGACGGCGTGGCCACGCGGATCGACACCTCGACGCTTTCGGCCAAGCGCGCTGCATTTACGCGCCTGCATGACTGGCTGCGCGCCCTGCCGGGCCGCAATGATCTGGCGCGCGAGATCGGCGCGCTCTGCGCCCGTCACGACATCGATCACGCCGCGATCTGCCGCGACCTTTGCATGTCCTGGGACGAGTTGAAGCCGTTTGCCGCCGATCCGCTGGTCGGCATCGGCGCGCATACCGTGACGCATTGCAATCTTGCCCAACAGGCGGACGAGATCGTAGCTGAGGAAATGGCGACGAGCCGTTCGCGAATTGAAGACGCCATACAGCGGCCGGTTCTGCACTTAGCCTATCCCTACGGCGACAAGGCCGCGGCCGGCCGGCGCGAATTTACGTTCGCGCGGAAAGCAGGATTTAAGACCGCGGTGACGACGCGGCCGGGCATGATCTTCCCGGAAAACGCTGAATATCCGACCGCCCTGCCGCGGGTGTCGCTCAACGGCAATTATCAGGACGAACGAATTCTTCCGGTGCTGACCTCGGGCGCGGCGACTGCGATGTGGAACGGATTTCGCCGCGTCGACGCGGCCTAATGAAGCTGCCACTTGCTCCGCTTCATCCTGAGGAGCGCACTCTTGTGCGCGTCTCGAAGGATCTCCTCAGGACGAGGGCGGAATGAGCCGGCTATTCCTTGACTAACTTCGTTTCCGTCTTCAGAACTTTGGTCAAAGTTCAATGGAGGCACGCGCATGCTCAAGGATCTGTTCTCACTCAATGGCCGTGTCGCTCTGGTGACCGGCGGATCGCGCGGCATCGGCAAGATGATCGCGGCCGGCTTCCTCAGCCAGGGCGCGGCCAGGGTCTACATCACCGCGCGCAAAGCTCAGGCGTGCGAGGCGACCGCAAATGAATTGAGCGCGGCCTTCGACGGCGAGTGCATCGCGCTGCCGATCGATATCTCCACCACGGCGGGGATCGAGATGCTGGCTGGCGAGATCGCCAAACGGGAAGGCAAGCTCGACATCCTCGTCAACAATGCCGGCGCCGCCTGGGGCGCGGATTTCGACGAATTTCCGGAAAGCGGCTGGGACAAGGTGATCAACCTCAATCTCAAGACGCCGTTCTTTCTGACCAAGGCGCTGGCTGCACCCTTGCGCGCGGCCGCAAGCGCCGAGCGGCCGGCGAAAGTGATCAACATCGCGTCCATCGACGGCATCTTCGTCAACCCGCTGGAGACCTATTCCTACGCGGCGAGCAAATCCGGACTCATTCACCTGACGCGAAGGATGGCGGCAAAACTGATCGGCGACCATATCGTGGTGTCGGCAATCGCGCCGGGACCGTTCAGGTCGGACATGAACCGTGCTGCGCGCGACAACGCCGACGAGGTGGCGACGCGGGTGCCGGCAGGACGGATCGGCACCGACGAGGACATGGCGGGCGCTGCGATCTATCTCGCCTCGCGCGCCGGCGACTACGTGGTGGGTGCCACCATCGCGGTCGATGGCGGCCTCGTCTATGCCAATCCAGGCATCAAGGGCGGCGGCTGGGATTCTTGAGTGGGAGTGGCGAATAGCGAATAGCGAATAGCGAGTGGTCGTACTTCTATCCGCTACTCCCTACTCGCCATTCGCCGGCTTCTCACGTCTCGATCTTCACATATTCGAAGTCGCCCGGCTTGTTGTCGATGCCGACCTTGGGCGGCGAAATCCACGATGCGAATTCGCCGGTGGCCGTGACCGGCTTCATCAGCGAGGCGATGAAATCGCCGTCCTCCGCGGATGGCAGCCAGGCGTGCTTCTTCGCGTTCCACGTCGCATCGTCGATCAAAACGCCATCGGGCGTGGCGTGAACATCCTTGAACTCGCCGATGGCGCGGTGGAAGGCGACGTTCGGCAGCATCAGCTTGAAATCGAAGCCGGCAGTCGAAATCACCTTGTTCCAGCGCAACAGGCCCTTGACGCAGTCCTGCGTGTAATCGTCACGCAGCCGCATGTTGAGCGCGGTCAGTGCCGGCTCGTCGACGCGCTTGATCTTTCCATCCACCAGCTTCAGCACTGGATAGGTGTCGTTGGTCAGGCGGTGATCGTCCTTGATCTGGGTTTCGTGGTAGCGGCCCTTGATGCCGGCGTTGAAGGCATTCGCCGCATTGGTCGAGACTTCCGAGCCGAACAGATCGAGCGACAGCGTATAGTGCAGGTTCAGTTTCTTCTGGACGGTCGGCAGATCAATCACGCCAAGCGCCCGGACTTTGGCGATGTCGGTGGGGTCGGTGATGCCGGCCTCCTTCATCGCATCGCAGGTCCGTTGCACCACGCGGGTGATGCCGGTTTCGCCGACGAACATGTGATGCGCTTCTTCCGTCAGCATGAAGCGGCAGGTGCGCGACAACGGATCGAAGCCGGATTGCGCGAGTGAATGCAGCTGCATCTTGCCGTCGCGATCGGTGAAGTAGGTGAACATGAAGAACGACAGCCAGTCCGGCGTCGCCTCGTTGAAGGCTCCGAGCATCCGCGGCGCATCGGCATCGCCGGAGCGGCGGCGCAGCAACTCGTCGGCCTCCTCGCGGCCGTCGCGGCCGAAATATTTCTGCAACAGGTAGACCATCGCCCAGAGGTGACGGCCCTCCTCGACATTGACCTGGAACAGGTTGCGCAGGTCGTAGAGCGAGGGCGCGGTCTTGCCGAGATGGCGCTGCTGCTCGACCGACGCGGGCTCGGTGTCGCCCTGGATCACGATCAGCCGCCGCAACATCGCGCGGTATTCGCCCGGCACTTCCTGCCACGCCGGTTCGCCAAAATGCTCGCCGAAGGGAATGACGCGGTTCTCTTCCTGCGGCGCCAGCAAAATGCCCCAGCGATAATCCGGCATTTTGACATAGTCGAACTTGGCCCAGCCGCGCGGATCGACGGAATAGGCGGTGCGCAGGTAAACCAGCGACTGTTGAAACCCTTCCGGCCCCATATCGCCCCACCAGTTCATGTAGCCGGGATGCCAACCCTCCAGCGCTTTCAGCACTTGCCGGTCCGCGCTCAGATTCACGTTGTTGGGAATCTTGGTCGAATAGTCGACGTTCATGATGTTGACGTTCATGGCGTGCTCCTTGGCTGCCTCGCGTCGTGGCGCGATCAAACCCTCGTCGTATCGAACTGCGGCCTCTCACCGGTGCCGTAGCGGCGTAGCGCGCCCTCCTCACCGACCGCGTTGGGCCGCTGGAAAATCCAGTTCTGCCAAGCGGTGAGGCGCGAAAAGATTTTCGATTCCATCGTCTCCGGACCGACGAAGCGCAAATTCGCTTCCATGCCGGTGAGGCCATCGGGCGAGAAGCTCGCGCGTTCCTCGAGAAAAACCCGGACCTCATCGTCCCAATCGATATCGTCGAGCGCGAAGGTGACAAGCCCGAGCGCCTCGGCCTCCTCGGCATCGAGCGCTTCGCCGATCTTCTTGCGCGCGTTCTCCAGGTCGGAAGGGTTGGCCTGGAAACGCGATTGCAGCCGCGTCAACCCGTGGCTCATCGGAAAGGCGCCGAAATTCAGCGCCGACAGCTGAAGCGAGGGCGGCGGCCGATTGTCCCCCTCGCGCGAGCCGATCAGCATGTACGAGCGGTCAGCGGCGAACACGAGTTCGGCGAGTGTACCGGCAAAGCAGGAGCCGGGCTCGACCAGCGCCACCAACGTGCGCGAGGTGACGTCGATGCGCTTGAGCACCCGCTTCCAGTATTGCCTGATCTCATTGACCAGCCGATGTGCCTGGTTGGCTTCGAGGAAATCATCGTAAGCGGCGACGTTCGCGCCTTCGCCATGCGACTTGAAGACGATCATGGCGATCTGAAGTTCGTTGATGCGCAGGTGCAGGATCGCATCATCGAGTTCGCGCGCGACCTGGAGCGGCCAGAACGCCGAACCTTGCGCGATCATGCCATCAATGTCGGCGGGCGGCGGCGTCTCGGGCGCCGCGATCGAGATGGTAGCGATGCGGGCAGTGCGGTCGATCTCGACACTGGCCGTCCCATAGCGGATCGCGCTGTCGTCGATCGTGCGCGACAGCGGCGTCAGCGCAATACCCTTGCCGTTACCGTTGCGCTTCGAGGTGCTCGCGAATTCCTTGGCACGCTCCGCGACCTTGGCCTCAAGCTTGCTGTTCGGCACGATCTCGTCGACCAGGCGCCACTGGACCGCGCGCTTGCCCTTGATGCCTTCCTCGATTGTGCAGAAATAGTCGGCGTGATCGCGGCGCACCTTGCGCTTGTCGACGACGCGCGTCAGCCCGCCGGTGCCGGGCAGCACGGCGAGCAGCGGCACTTCGGGCAGGGCCACGGCGGCAGAGCCGTCGTCGGCGAGGATGATGTGATCGGTGGCGAGCGCGAGCTCATAGCCGCCGCCGGCCGCCGTGCCGTTGACCACGGTAATGAAGCGCTGGCCGGAATTTTCCGAGGAATCCTCAAGCCCGTTGCGCGTCTCGTTGGTGAACTTGCAGAAGTTGACCTTGTGCGCGTGCGTGGCGCCCGCGAGCATGCGGATATTGGCGCCGGCGCAGAACACGCGGTTCTTGCCCGAGCGCAGGATCACTACTTTCACGTTGGGATGCTCGAAGCGCAGCCGCTGCACTGCATCGGCGAGTTCGATGTCGACGCCGAGGTCGTAGGAATTCAGCTTCAGCTGATAGCCTTCGAACAGCCCGCCATCCTCATCGACGTCCATGGTCAGCGTCGCGACCTCGCCGTCGACGGCAAGCTTCCAGTGCCGGTAACGCGACGGATCGGTCTGAAAATCGATAAACTTCGCGCCGCCTGCGAGCGCGCGTTCGTCATCGGCCATGGGCCATCCCTGATTGCAGTATCTTCGGCTATCGAAGATATGAACAATAATGCATGTTATGGCGCGGGTCTAGAGGCTAGCAGGAAACAAATCTGCATTTTCTTGCATATTCAGGCCAAGGAGCCTAAGGCGATCCAGTCGGATTTGGACAGCGTCGCCCGTGCCAGGCGGGCCTTTAACAGCCTGGCGAGTTGAGCCGCCGGAAAGCGGCCGGCAAAGCCGCCGCCCGACGCGGGCGACCGCCGCACCAGAAGCTGCTCGATTTCGGCGAGCGCCTCGCCCCATAGCCGCGCGGTCGCATTGGGCTTTTGCATCCGCAGCTTCAGATTGGCATTGGCGATCTGGATGCAGGCACGCAGCAGGACGCGCTCACGGCCGCCTTGTGGGGCCGCCGCCCACACCGCTTCGAGCACCTGCTGGGATTCCCAGAAGTAACCGGCGTCGTTCAGCGCCATGCCATAGCGAAGCGCCGGGTGACGGGTCGGCACGAAGCCAAAGAATTGCGCCGGCACCAGCGACTTGGCGCGCCCCAATGTCTGGTGATCCGGTTCGGCTTCCGCCGTTTCGCCGGGCACATAAGCCCACCCAGGCAGCGGCAAATGCGCCGCGGTAGAGGACGTCAAATTCATCGACAAAAACCACAACTCAGAAATTTACGCTGCCCGATGACCCGAGCCTTCATGCACAATCAAAATACGTCTGACGAATTCCGAAACCGTTGCCAGCGTCTCCTCAGGCGCCTCGCGCTGCGGCGAGTGTCCGCTCTGCGGAATTAACGTCACATCGACTGGACAATAACATTCCTCCTGCGCAATCTCGATCTGGCGAATTGTCCCATATTGATCACCTTCGCCCTGCACGATGGCGACGGGCACGCGAATGTAGGCGAGATAGTCGCTGATGTCCCATCGACGAAAGTCGGGATCAAGCCAGGCATCATTCCAACCATAGAATGCGTTGTCGACGTTCTGATGCCAGCGCGCGAGTTTCGCCCGCAGATCGGAGGTTTCATAGGCCTTCCGGATCTCGGCGATCGAATTGATGGACACGTCCTCGACGACAAAGTGCGGCGCGATCAGCACGACGCCACGCAGGCGGTGGTCGCCAGTCGCGCCCGCATAGATCGCCGTAATCGACGCGCCATCGGAATGGCCAAGCAAGACACCGCGCTGAAAGCCGATTTGATCGAGCAGCGCCGGCAACACGTCGAGCGCTTCGCGGCTCATATAGTCGAGCGGGCGCGGCAGCGTGACCGGGGAAGACGCGCCATAGCCGGCGCGCGAATAGACGAAGACGCCCATGCCGGTGGCGGACTGCAAGGATTGCGGAAAATCGCCCCACAGCGCCGCCGAGCCGAGCCCTTCATGCAGCATCAGGACGGTAGGCGCTTGCGAAGGCTGCGGCCCGATCAAGCGATATTCGAGATCGCTGTCGCCGATGCGGAGGAAGCCGGAGGGGGGGAGGGTCATGGCTGCCTCGGGCCCATCCATACGACGTGCTGCGCGCAACTCGCTTGGTCGTCCCCTCCCCCCTTGAGGGAGGGGGGTAACCGGCATATGCATGAGTTCGCGACACCCCTCTCTCCAGCTCTCCCCCACAAGGGGGGAGAGCCAGGGAGAGAGCAGAGCGCGATCTGCGGCGACGCTTGGCTTGCCCAATAAACGCATCATTGCTTCGCCGTATCGCCATCCCTCAACTTGAACCGCTGAATTTTTCCGGTTGCGGTTTTCGGCAACGCATCGACGGTCTCGATCCAGCGCGGATATTTCCAGACGCCGATCTTCTGCTTGACGTATTCCTTCAGCGCCTCGTCGAGACCATCCTTGTTTGCGCCGGCGCGCAGCACCACGAACGCCTTGGGCTTGAGCAGGCCTTCGCCATCTGCCTCGGGCACGACGGCAGCTTCCAGCACGGCGGGATGGGTAATCAGCGCGCTTTCGACCTCGAACGGCGAGACCCAGATGCCGGAAACCTTGAACATGTCGTCGCTGCGGCCGCAGAAAGTGTAGCGTCCGTTGGCGTCGCGCACATATTTGTCGCCGGTGCGCGTCCAATGTCCCTCGAAGGTGCGGCGGCTTTTGCTGCGCTGATTCCAGTAGCCCTCGCCGGCGGACGGCGCATCAACCAGGAGTTCGCCGACCTCGCCGTCGGCGACCTCCACGCCCGCCTCGTTGACAAGCCGCACATTGTAGCCCGGCACCGGACGCCCCGAAGAGCCGTACTTGATGTCGCCCGGCGCATTCGACAGGAAGATGTGCAACAGCTCGGTCGAGCCGACGCCATCCAGAATGTCGACGCCAAAGCGCGCCTTCCAGGCATTGCCGACCAACTCCGGCAAGGCTTCACCCGCCGAGGTGCAAATCCGCAGGCGTTTTCCCGCGCCCTGCGTCTTGAGGGATTCATCGTTCAGCATCGCCGCGAACAGCGTCGGCACGCCGTAGAAGATGCTCGGGTCATACTTGTTCATCAGCGCGAACATCACCGCCGGCGTCGGGCGCTCGGAGTTGAGCACGGTGGTGGCGCCGACCGACATCGGAAAGGTCAGCGCATTACCGAGGCCGTAAGCGAAGAACAGTTTCGCCGCCGACAGGCACACATCGTCCTCGCGGATGCCGAGCACCTGCTTGGCGTAGGTCTCAGCCGTCGCGGCCAGATTGGAATGCAGATGCCGCACGCCCTTCGGCATGCCGGTCGAGCCCGACGAATAGAGCCAAAACGCCGGCTCATCGGCATGCGTTGCGGCGGTCGCAAACGTATCGCTCTCGCCCTTGAGTTCTTCGGACAGCAACTTGTGGCCGAATGCATTTTGGCCGGAGACGACGACACATTCGAGATCGCTCATGCGCCCGACGATGTCTTTCACGACCGGATAGAGTGCTTCGGAGACAAACAGCACCCGCGCGCGGCAATCGGCCAGCACATAGGCATATTGATCCGCGGTCAGAAGCGTATTGAGCGGCACCGGCACGATGCCGGCGCGGATCGCGCCGAGAAACACGGCCGGAAAATCCACCGTGTCGAGCATGATCATCGCCACGCGTTCTTCGCGGCGGATACCAAGACGGCGCAGCAGGTTGGCGACGCGGCAGGTCTGCCGCTGCAAGTCCCCATAGGTGAGTTCGGAAACGGTGTCGGTATAGGCGAGCTTCCGGCTGCGCCCCTCATCGATGTTGCGGTCGAGCAGATAGGTCACCGCGTTGTAAGCGCCCGTCATCTCGCTCATGCCAATTCCCTTGGAAGCTCCCTGCGGACAAGCGAAGACGCACCGCGTGCCTCGCCTGTCAGTTTTAGGCATTATAGTTCATATCAAGGCACTACACGCGCTTGCTGTCAATCCTCTCAGGCATTATGTTTCCTGTCAGTCGCCACGATCGATGACGTCCGAGCATGCATGCCGCGCCTAAGGGATCATGACCAGCGATCCCGAAACCACCTTTCTCGAACAGCTTGGGCAGCGGGTGCGCACCATGCGCGCGCTGCGCGGCATGTCGCGCAAGGTGCTCGCAAAAGTCTCCGGCATTTCCGAACGCTATATCGCGCAGCTTGAAGCGGGCCGCGGCAACGTCTCGATCGTGCTGCTACGGCGGGTGTCGAACGCGATGGGCGCCCATCTGGAAGATCTGATTCCGCACCAGGAGCCGTCGCTCGACTGGGCCGTGATCCGCGAACTCCTGCGGAAGGCGACGCCGGCACAGATCGGGCGGGCCAAGGACATTCTCGCAGGGCACGGCGGGTCGTCACTGCACGGCGCGTCATTTGCCGGCATCGCGCTGATCGGCTTGCGCGGCGCCGGCAAGTCGACGCTCGGCAAGCTGCTCGCCAAAAAGATCGGCTGGAATTTCGTCGAGCTCAACAAGGAGATCGAAACGCAGAACGGCTTGTCCGTCGCCGAGATCATCGCGCTCTACGGCCAGGAAGGTTTTCGCCGGCTCGAGCAGGCGGCGCTGACGCAGCTGTTGGCGCGGAAAGAGCTGACGGTGCTGGCGACCGGCGGCGGCATCGTCTCCGAGCCCGTGACCTTCGATCTCATCCTGTCGTCGTTCTACACGATCTGGCTGAAGGCCGAACCGGAAGAACACATGGCGCGCGTGCGCAAGCAGGGCGATCTGCGCCCGATGGCGGATGACCGCTCGGCGATGGCGGAGTTGCGCAACATCCTGACCAGCCGCGAACCGCTTTACGCCCGCGCCAACGCCGTGGTCGACACCGCAGGCCTTTCCGTGGACACGGCGGCGGCGCGGTTGATCGATACCGTGCGCCCGGTGTTGCAGAGTGAAGCGCGTTCATTCGGCCTGTGCAGCGTCGCCGTCTAGAAGCGTGTGACCCGCAGCCCCACGTGCCTCGATGCAGTATTCCTTCGATCGCAATCGGAAGCGTTGCCGCGATTTCCGATCATGCCGGCAGGCCTGCCTTGAGCAGGCCAGCCTCGTGCCGTTTGCGGTCGAACTCGTGCTTGTAGTGCTGAGTGCCTAGATAAGCCGCCACTGAGAATTGCGGCTCGCGTTTCAGGACCTCCGCCGCGTGCGCGGCGGCCGCGACCGAATTCCCCATTTGTGCGAAGGTGGCAGCCAGGAAGGCATGATGCGTGTGGTCAGGCCGTGTGAGACGCGAGAAGGCTTCGGCGGCATCGGCGTATTTTTCGGCGCAGTAGCAGGCACGACCGAGGTGGCTCCAGAAGCGCTCAGGGTGATATGGGTTGAGGCGCATCGCCTTCTTGATCCAATCGATACCCTCCTCCGGCCGTCCTAACCACGTCAGAAGCTCGCCCTGTTGCACAACGACAAGGTCGTAGTTGGGATTGAGCGTAAGCGCTCGCCCCTGATGGTACGCGGCCCTGTCATGATCGTCGCGGTTCAGATTCACCGCGGCGAGAATTCGGTGGACGTCGCTGTCGTTGTCATCCAGCGCGAGCGAGAGTTCCAATTCCGCGGCGACCTGCCGGAAGGTGGCATCGCGATCCGCGCACCAATCATAAACCCATGTCTGACCCAGCACGCATGCCTTCCAGGCGTGGGCATGAGCGTAATTCGGATCGAGCGCGAGGGCGCGATCGAGCAGTTGTTGCGCTTGCTCATTATCGGCTCGCGTCGAGCGATGATGCAGTACCTTGGCGGCCAGCACGCACTCGTAGGCAATCATGTTGTCCGTGGGCTTTCGTTTCGCACGGTCATGCGTGGCCGCCTCGAGACGCCCCTGCAATGTCGCGACGATCGCACGCGTGATTTCGTCCTGGATGGCAAAGATGTCCTCGAGTTCGCGGTCGTAGCGTTCGGCCCAGATGTGGCGGTCGGTTTCCGCGTCGATCAGCTGTACCGTGACTCGGATACGGCCGCCTGCCTTCCGCACGCTCCCCTCAAGGACGTAATCGACGCCAAATTCACGCGCGACGTCCTGCACTCTGACCGCCTTCCCCTTGTACACGAAGGTGGAATTGCGCGAGATAACGAGCAGGTCATGAAAGCGCGAAAGCTCCGTGATGATGTCCTCGGTGAGACCGTCCGCGAAGAACTCCTGTTCGGAATCGCCACTCATATTGACGAGCGGCAGCACGGCAATGGACGGCTTCGTCGAGCGTGCCGTCGAAGCGGCGGCATCCTTCGCGTGGTCTGGCGTGCCGCTGGCGTTTTGCGCAAGCCGAACCCGGAAGACGCGGATTGGGCGGGCGATGTTCTTGACCTGCTGATCGCCAAGATCCTCGAAGACAATGTCCTCCAGTCGGCCACCAACCTGATCACATACGGCCCCGGAGACGCAGATACCGCCCGGTTCTGCAAGCGATTCCAGGCGCGCTGCGATATTGACCCCATCGCCAAAGATGTCGTCTTCATCGACGATCACGTCGCCCAGATTTATGCCGATACGAAATTGTATCCACCGTGCCGGAGGGACGTCCGCGTTACGCCGCATCATGCGCCGCTGTATCTCGGCCGCGCAAACGACGGCATCGACGACACTGTGGAACTCTACCAGCATGCCATCGCCGGTGGTCTTGATGATGCGTCCGCGGTTCTTCGTAATGGCTGGATCGATGAGCTCAATCCGATGCGTCTTGAGGCGTGCAAGCGTTCCCGCCTCGTCGACCTCCATGAGCCGACTATAGCCGACCATGTCGGCGGCAACCACCGCGGCAAGCCTGCGTTCAGGTCCGAATCTAACCATCCATCGGATCCCTTCGCACTGAATTCTAGCAGATCGGAGCACCCTTTGCACCTTTGTGAACAGACGCCCCGGCTCTGCCCACCCACCCTCCTTCAGACCAACCTTTGCGCGACCTCCTCTGCCCGCTCATGCAGCAGCGGCAGGAAGCGCTTTATCATCTCATCGGTTGCGATGCGGTCGACATGCGCGCCGATATTGATCGCAGCGACGATCGCGCCGTCATAGCGCTTCACCGGCACGGCGATGGAACGAAAGTGCGGCTCGGCCTCGCGATCAACAAGAGAGAAGCCGCGCGCGCGGTCGGCGGTAATAACCGCCATGAGACGCTTCGGATCGGTCACCGTCTGCGGCGTCAATGCTTCACGCTTCATCGCGCTCAAGCGCGACTTCAACTCGGCATCGCCGAGCCGGCCGAGCAGGACGCGGCCGACCGCCGTGCAGAAGGAAGGCAAGCGGTAGCCGATATCGACGCCTCCCGAAAAAATGCGCGTCGGGCTGCCGCGCGCGATGAATACGACCTCGTCGCCATCGAGCACCGCGAGTGAACTGACCTCCTGCGCGGACGTCGCAATCTCGTCCAGCGCGGGTTGCAGCACGGCGACGAGCTGATTCGAACGCAGGTAAGCGCCGGCCAGCGTCAGCACATGCGGCGTCGGCGCAAACAGCTTGCCGTCGCTCGAGACGTAGCCGGCATGTTGAAGTGTGAAGAGGATGCGCCGCGCGGTGGCACGCGGCAGGCCGGTGAGGCCTGCGATTTCGCTCAACGTCAGCGGCGAATATCGTTCGCCGAACGCCTGCAACAGCCGCAAGCCCCGGTCGAGGCTTTCGACAAAGTCGGTGGCGCGACGCTCGCCGTTGGAGGGCTTGCGCTTGACCATCAACGTCGCTTGCGAAGTGTCGCCATCGTGCTACGATAATTGAACATTTGTTCAATAGACGAACAAATTAGCCGCAACTGCCTTCCATCGCAAGCCTTTTTAGGATGAGGTGAAGCGCCATGATGAGCCAGGAACAGAACGACCTGATCACGCGCACAGGCCCGAAGGACCAGTGCGGAAAGCTGATGCGGATGTACTGGCAGCCGGCGGCGCTGCTCGACGAACTCGAAGGCCCGCGCCCGGTTCGCCCCGTCAAGCTGCTCGGCGAGGACCTCGTGCTGTTTCGCGACGAAACGGGGCGCTACGGTTTGATCGAGCGCCACTGCGCCCATCGCGGCGCCGACCTTGCTTTCGGCCGGCTCGACCATGGCGGGCTGCGCTGCGCCTTCCACGGCTGGCTGTTCGACGCATCCGGGCAATGCCTGGAGACACCAGCCGAGCCTAAGGGATCCAAGCTCTGCCAGGGCATCAGGCAGCGCGCCTATCCCGTCGTCGAGAAAGGCGGCATCCTCTGGGCCTATCTGGGTGAAGGCGAACCACCGGCCTTTCCCGAAATCGACTGTTTCGTCGCGCCTGATAGCCACACCTTCGCGTTCAAGGGCCATATCGGCTGCAATTGGCTGCAGGCGCTCGAAGTCGGCATCGATCCGTCGCACGCCTCGTTCCTGCATCGCTTCTTCGAGGATGAGGACACCTCTGCGGCTTACGGACGACAATTCCGCGGCGCGTCTGCCGGCACTGATCTGCCGATGACCAAAATCCTGCGCGAATATGATCGGCCGATCATCAATGTCGAGCAGACCGAATATGGCTTGCGGCTCATCGCGCTTCGCGAGATCGACGACGAACGCACCCATGTGCGCGTCACCAACCAGCTTTTCCCGCATGCCTTCGTCATCCCCATGAGCACGGAGATGACAATCACACAGTGGCATGTGCCGGTTGATGACGAGAACTGCTACTGGTATGCGATCTTCACGAGTTACGCGGCGCCGGTCGACAAGACAAAAATGCGCGACCAGCGGCTCGAACTCTACGAGTTGCCGGACTACGTCTCGCGCAAGAACAAATCCAACGACTACGGCTTCGATCCGCACGAGCAGCAGACCGCGACCTATACCGGCATGGGTAGCGACATCAACGTGCACGACCAGTGGGCGGTCGAATTGATGGGACCAATTCAGGATCGCACCCGCGAGCATCTCGGCACGGCCGACAAGGCGATCGTGCAATATCGCCGCCTGTTGCGTCAGGAGATCGACAGGGCCGCCAAGGGCGAAAGGCCGTTCATGGTCCTCGATGCCGCGCATGCGAGGAGCATTCAGGGTCCGGCGACGATGGACGGCATCGGACCGACGCGCGGCTGGGAAACCTTCTGGATGGAAGTCGACGTCAAGCGCCGCCGCGGCGCGCCCTGGGCCGCGCCGGTGCCGGAAGAGATCGCGGATGCCGTGCCGCATTTGAGGGTGGTGTGATGGAGTTCGCGGCTCATCCTTCGAGACGCGCGCCTCAATTGCACCGTTCGCGACGGCCTCGCGACGGCTCGGCCTGGTCGGGTACGCGCGCTCCTCAGGATGAGGTCTCCCCTCGTGGCGAGGAGCGCGGCTTCGCGCGTCTCGAACCACGAGGCCAAGAACACAATCCGGAAATTCGGGGAGCTGTGCGTTGAGTTTCGTCGAGCGTCACGGCCTCTGGAATGCCGAGCAGAAGGAGGCAGCGAACCGCGTTCGCCGCATCGTCGAAGAGAATAATCTCGAAACCATTCGGCTCGCGTTTCCGGATCAGCACGGCATCCTGCGCGGCAAAACCTTAGTGGCAGGCGAGGCGCTCGCCTCACTCGAAAGCGGCTGCACCATCACCACGACGATGTTCGCCAAGGACACCGCGCACCGCACGGTGTTCCCGGTGTTCACATCCGGCGGCGGCTTCGGCATGCCGGAGATGGAAGGCGCGGCCGATGTTCTGATGGTCGCCGACCCCACGAGCTTTCGCGTGCTGCCATGGTCACCCTCGACCGGCTGGCTGTTGTGCGACGTGTATTTTGCCGACGGACGCGCGGTGCCATTCGCGACGCGGCATCTGTTCCGGAAGGTTCTCGATCAACTCGGACAACGCGGATTCGATTTCATCGCCGGTCTCGAGGTCGAATTTCACGTCTTCAAGCTCGAAGACGCGAAGATGTCACCCGAACACGCAGGCCAGCCCGGCCAGCCGCCCGAGGTCAGCCTGCTCTCACACGGCTATCAGTATCTGACCGAGCAGCGCTACGACCAGATGGCACCGGTGCTCGACCTGATCCGCCGCGACATTCTTGCGCTTGGCCTCCCCTTACGCTCGGTCGAGGTCGAATTCGGCCCGAGCCAATGCGAATTCACCTTCAAGCCGACCAGGGGACTTGAGCCCGCCGACACCATGGTGCTGTTTCGCAGCGCCGTGAAGCAGATCGCGCGGCGGCATGGCTATCACGCCACCTTCATGTGCCGGCCAAAGCTGCCCAATGTCTTTGCCTCCGGCTGGCACCTGCATCAGTCGATTGTCTCGCACGCCAGCGGCGAGAACGCATTCATGGCGAAGGACGGCGATGCGGCGCTGAGCCCGCTCGGCCGTCGGTATCTCGCCGGGCTTCTGCAGCACGCGCGCGCCTGCGCGGTGTTCGCGACGCCGACGATCAATGGCTACAAACGGTATCGCTCCTATTCGCTGGCGCCGGACCGCGCAATCTGGGGCCGCGACAACCGCGGCGTGATGGTTCGCGTACTTGGCGGCGCCAACGATCCGGCGACGCGGCTGGAAAACCGGATCGGCGAGCCCGCCGCCAATCCCTATCTCTACATGGCCTCGCAGATCCTCGCCGGCCTCGACGGTATCGACCGCTCGCTCGATCCTCCGCCGCCCGCCGATACGCCTTATGAGACGAACGCACCCGCGCTGCCGAAAAGCCTGCGCGAAGCGCTGGACACGCTGAAGGAGGATGCCTTCTTCCGCGACAAGCTCGGCGCGGGCTTTGTCGATTACTATCTCCACATCAAGAACGCCGAGATCGAGCGCTTCCAGGCCGAGGTTTCCGACTGGGAGCACCGCGAATATTTCGAGATGTTTTGAGGGTCAGCTCCCCTCCCCCTTGCGGGCAGGGACAACAAGAGCGCCATCGCCCAGCTTCAAAACACCAGCTGCGTCCGTGCGCCGATCCAGTCGATCGTGGCGCCGCGATAGTTTGGGCCACCAAAGAATTGCGGATTGTCGGTCACGACGTGCTCGTAGTCGAGCATGAATTTCATGTTGAGGTTCGGATACCAGTTCAGGCCGACGCCATAGCTCGTCTCCTTGCCGCCGCCATAGGTGGTGGTGCCGCCGGTGAAGACGCCGGGCGCGGAATAGGCCGGGCCGAGTACGGCCGTGCTCAAATAAGGGCTATTGAGATTGACATAGGTGAAGCGTGTCGCGAACTCGAGCGCGCCCACCCGGACGAGCCCCACACCAGCGGTGATTCCGGAATCACGGCCGTATAGGCGCCGCGCGTCGCATCGTAGTGCCTGGACCCGCCGATGCTGTAGCTCGCTTGCACATAACCACCGTCGAAGTTGAGCGTTGGGCCCGCGACGCCGCCTTGCAGATTGCCCGGTGATGTCGGCACGGTCGCGCGCGTGTCGATAGTGTAGTGATAATATTCGCCCTGCGCGAACAAGTTCTTGTAGGTCGCGGCGACTTCGGCGCCGAACACCTGGCCGCCGCTCGCTGGAATATTGCCGCTCTGCAGGAAGGAAGTCGGATCGACGCGCAACTCCGGCCGGTCCGACAGCGAGATCGCTCGCAGGTTGGGACCGATGCTGGGGTCAAACAGATTGGCGTAGTTGAAACCGACGTGGAACGTCGCGTCCCTCTGCTGGATCACCTGATAGGCGCCGCGCGCCAGGAACGCCAGTTGCGGACCGTTACCCGTCATCTGCGCCGAGGTGACGCACGGCGTCCCCGGCGTGACCGCTGATGTGCCGGTGTTGCAGGAGGCCCCTGCGGTATGCAGGTCGCCGGAATTGGGGCCGGTCAGGAATGCGCCGAGCCAGTAGCGATCGTCGTTGGAGCGCACGTCGATCGCCGAGCGAAAATCGCCACCGCCGAAGGTCGTCGCGATGACCTGCGCGCTCGATCGCTCGATGAACATGATATCGTTGGAGCTGGTCGCCTCCTCCATCGTCCACGGCACGTCCATGATGCCGAAATCGACCGCGACCGGGAATTGCTGGCCGTGGCTGTAGAAGCCGTTGTAGGTGATGAAGGCGTTCTCCACTCCCGAGAGGAACGTATTGCTCGTCGTCGGGCTGGTGCCCGAATTGGCATTGGCGAGCGCGTTATTGATGTTGCTGGAGTCGGACGAGTTGCCGAGGTCGTAGACAAAGGCGTAGTGCCAGTCGCTCATGAAGGTGCCGATGACGCCGATGCGGGCGCGGCGCAGATCGACGCCGTCAGATAACCCTTTACGATCCAGCGTCTCGGGCCCCGGCGTGTAGTTGGTGTAGCCGCCGGTATCGATCTGAAGACGTCCAAACAATTCAACCGTGTTGTCGCCGGTCGCATCCGAAAAGCCGAAGTGATAGCCGCGGTCATAGGTCATCAGCACCTTGGCCGGCGTCGCCGGCGGCGGCAGGCCCGGCGGCAGAATGGACGATGCCTGTTGCGCCACAGGCGGCGGCGCGGCTGTCCGCGTCGCGGGCGGGCGCGTGGCGGCAACCGTCGCCGGCTTCTGCTGCCGCAACCGCCTGATCTGCGCTTGCAAGGTCCTGATCTCGCTTTCGTGCCGCGCTTCGATCTCCTGCATCTTCGCTTCGAGTCTCTGGAGCGCAGCCGCATCGTCTGCACGCGCGTTCGCTGTTGCCAGCAAGATGAAACTCGAAGCGATGAGAATGGATGATGCGTAGCCAGCAAACATGGGCGCGCGTTTGGGCGCGGCGGCGCCGCCAATTTCCGAATGCATTGAGAACCCCGAACTTGAACCTGGAACTGGCATCAAGATCAGCGAAAAAACCGCTGTCAAATCGGGGACGAAGCTGATCGCAATTCGCGATCAGGCAACAACGGAATGCTTTTTCCGCAGCGTGACGAAGAACTCTTTTCTCATGAAAAAATCTTGACGGAGCAGTGGCAAAGAAGGCGCGCGTCTATATGCCGAGATAGCGGTGCTGCAGATCGGGCTCCGCGATCAATTGCTCCGACGTGCCGCTCCACACCGACCGTCCGCGCTCGATGATGTAATGACGATCGGCGATGCGGGCGAGATTTTCGACATTCTTGTCGATCACGAGCACCGACTGGCCGCGCGTTTTCAGCATCGACAGGCAATTCCAGATTTCCTCGCGGATCAGCGGTGCGAGCCCTTCCGTCGCCTCGTCGAGAATGAGGAGTCGCGGATTGGTCATCAGCGCGCGGCCGATCGCAAGCATCTGCTGCTCGCCTCCGGAGAGCTGGTTGCCCATGTTATTGCCGCGCTCGGCAAGGCGCGGGAACAGCGCGTGGATTTTTTCCAGCGTCCAGGGATCGCTGACGCCGAGACGGTTGGCGGACGCCGCGACCAGGTTTTCGCGCACGTTAAGATTTGGAAAGATCTGGCGGCCCTCGGGGACAAGGCCGATCCCGAGTTGGGCGATGCGAAACGCGGCCAGTCCGTGGACTGGCCTGCCGCCAAAGCGAACATGACCTGCGCGCGGCGGCGTCAACCCCATGATCGAGCGGATAGTCGTGGTCTTGCCCATGCCGTTGCGGCCCATCAGCGCGACCATCTCGCCCGCGCGGACCGACAATGACAGGCCGAACAGCACCTGGCTCAGCCCGTAGCAGGTCTCGATGCCTTCGACTTCGAGCAGAGGCGCGTCAGCCATGGCGCGTCACCACATGCTGGTCGCCGAGATAGGCGCGCTTGACCTCTTCGTTGACGCGGATGGCGGCCGGAACGTCGGAGGCGATCACGCGTCCATAGACGAGCACGGTGATGCGGTCGGCGAGCGCGAACACCGCATTCATGTCGTGCTCGACGAGGACAATCGTGACCTCTTTACGCAGGTCAGCCAGCAGCTTCACCATGCGCGCCGACTCGGTAGCGCCGAGGCCTGCCATCGGCTCATCCAGCAGCAGCAATTGCGGCCTGGTCGCGAGCGCCACCGCGAGTTCAAGCTCGCGCTGCTCGCCATGGCTCAACCTCGAGACCACGACATCGGCGCGATCCGCAAGCCCCACGCGCGCGAGCGCCGCCTGTGCAGTCTCGCGCAGTCCCTTCTCCTTGCGGGCATTGCCGAAGAAGCGGAACGAGTGGCCGTCGCGGGCTTGTGCCGCGAGCGCGACATTGTCTGCGGCGGTGAAATTCGGCAGCAGCGACGTGATCTGGAAGGAGCGCGCCAGCCCGAGATGGCTGCGCTTCCATGCCGGGACGTGCGTGACGTCCTCTCCGGCAAAGCGGATCGTGCCGGCCGAGGGGCGCAACTGGCCGATCAACTGGCTGATCAGCGTGGTCTTGCCGGCGCCGTTCGGCCCGATGATGGCATGCAACTCTCCGCGCGCGATATCGAGCGAGAGATTATCGGTGGCGACGATGCCGCCGAACCGGCGCACCAGGTTTTCGATGCGCAGCAACGGTTCAGCCACGGGACAACCTCCCGATCAGGCCGAGAATGCCGCCGCGCCCGAACAGCACGATCAAGAGCAGCAGCGGTCCCATGATCATGGCCCAGTATTCCGTGACCTGCGACAGAAATTCCTCCAGCACGAGATAGACGATGGCACCGACAACGGGGCCGAACAGCGATCCCATGCCGCCCAGGATCACCATCACCATGAGATCGCCGGAGCGGGTCCAGTACATCACGGCCGGGCTGATGAAGTCGGTGTTGTTCGCAAGCAGCGCGCCGGCAAGCCCGCACATCGTGCCCGATATGACGAAGCAGACGAGTTGATATCGCGTGGCAGGGAAGCCGATCGCCTGCATGCGCTGCTCGTTCGAACGCAAGCCCTGCACGACATGGCCGAAGCGCGAATTGACGATCCGCCAGACCAGAAAAACACAGCCCAACAGGCAGAACAGGCAGAGGTAGTAGAACTGAACACGGCTCGACAGGTTGATGAGGCCGCCGAAGGTCGAGCGCTTGTAGATCGTCAGGCCATCGTCGCCGCCGTAGCGCGACAGTCCGGAGGCGACGTAATAGGCCATCTGCGCAAAGGCGAGCGTGATCATGATGAAATAGACGCCGCGCGTGCGCAGCGAGAGCGCGCCGATGACAAGCGCAAACAGCGCGGAAGCGACGAGCGCGACCGGCCACTGGATAAAGCCGGAGCCGACGCCCTCGGCGGCAAGAATGCCGACCGCATAGCCGCCGATGCCGAGATAGGCGGCATGGCCGAAACTCATCATCCCGCCATAGCCCATGATGAGGTTGAGGCTGACGGCGGCGAGCGCAAAGATCACGATGCGCGTGAACAGCGTCAGCACGAAGACGTTGCCGGTGGCTTGCGAGAACAGCGGCAGCGCCAGCAGACCGGCGACGATGAGCGCCGCGACCACATTGACCGGATTGAACGATGATTTCATCGGCGGCTGGCCGGAAACAGCCCCTCCGGCCTTGCCACCAGCACGATCGCCATCAGGAGGTAGATCAGCATCGACGACAGCGCGGGCGCTGCGGTCGATGCCGCCGCCGAACTCAGGACATGCCGCAACAGGTCAGGCAGGAAGGCGCGGCCGAGCGTATCGATCATCCCGACCAGGACGGCGGCCACGAAGGCGCCGCGGATCGAGCCGATGCCGCCGATGACGATGATGACGAAGGCAAGAATGAGAATGTTCTCGCCCATGCCGATCTGCACGGTGAGAATCGGGGCCTGCATCAGCCCCGCGAGGCCGGCAAGCGCCGCGCCCAGCCCGAATACCAGCGTGTAGAGCAATTTGATGTTGATGCCGAGCGCGCCGATCATCTCGCGGTTCGATGCGCCGGCGCGGATCAGCATGCCAACTCGGGTGCGCATCACCACGACATAAAGCATTGCGGCAACCGCGAGCGCGACCGCAATGATCGCGAGGCGATAGGCGGGATAAAACACGCCCGGGATGATCTGCACCGGCACGGTGAGCCAGGCCGGTAGCGGCAGCGCAAGGCCCGCGGGTCCCCAGATCAGCCGCACGAGATCGTTGAAAAACAAAATCAGCCCGAAGGTGGCGAGCACGTGGTCGAGGTGATCGCGGCCATAGAGATGCCGCAACGCAACCACCTCGAGCACAATGCCGAGCAAGAGCGTCGCGCCAAGTGCCAGCAGGATGCCGATGATGAAATTACCGCTCCAGGCGACGAACGTCGCTGCAAAATAGGCGCCCATCATGTAGAGCGAACCATGGGCGAGGTTGACGAGGTCCATGATGCCGAAGACGAGCGTCAGCCCGGCCGCCAGCAGAAACAGCAGCAGGCCGAATTGCAGGCCATTCAAGAATTGTTCGACGACAAGCAGCATGAGAATGTCGGATCGTTAGCTTTTGAACATCTATCGGACCAGTGGCCTCGTGGCTCGAGACGCGCGAGCCATGCTCGCGCTCCTCACCATGAGGGTCTTAAATCTCATCTTGGCCGCTGGACCTCATCCTGAGGAGCATCAGCGATGCGTCTCGAAGGATGAACCCACCGGACCCAAAACATTCACGGCGGAACTGCAAAAGACGTGCCGACAGGAAAAAGCGGCGGCGCGAACGCCACCGCCCTGCCTTAAGAGCACGCCCTCACTTCATCGGGCATTTGTCGTGGAAGTTATCCTGGTTGTCCTTGACGATGGTGGCGACCGTCTTCAGCGACAGCGACCCGTCGGCCTCCTTGACCACGTCCTGCAAATAGAAGTTCTGGATCGGGATGTGGTTGTTGCCGTATTTGAACGAGCCGCGCAGCGACTTGAAGTCGGCCTTCTCCATTTCGGCCTTCATCGCATCCTTCTTCGAGGTGTCGCCCTTCGCCGCGACCACGGCGCTGTTGATCAGTTGCGCGGCGTCATAGGCCTGCGCACCGTAATAGGTTGGCCGGGACGGCGCATATTTCTTGCGATAGTCCTCGACGAACTTCTTGTTCTGCTCGTTCGGCAGGTCGTGCACCCATTCCTGGGCGCCGGGAACGCCGAGCGCGTTGTCCTTTTGCAAGGGCAGCGACAATTCGTCGATGGTGAACGCGGTATAGAGCGGAATCTGCTGCTTGATGCCGGCCTGCACATATTGATTGAGGAACTGCACGCCGGCCGCGCCCGGATAGAACACGAAGATCGATTCCGCCTTCGAGTTGCGCGCCTTGGTGAGTTCGGCCGAGAAATCGAGCTGGCTCGGCCACACCGTGTATTCCTCGCCCAGCACCTGACCCTTGAAGGTGCTCTTCACGCCCGCGAGCATGTCCTTGCCGGCCGCGTAGTTCGGGCCGATCAAAAACACCGACTTGACGCCCTTCTGATTCATGTAAAGGCCCATCGCCGCCGGCGTCTGGTCGTTCTGCCAGGAGGTCGAGAACACGTAAGGCGAGCACAAGTCGCCGGCGAGCTGGTTGGGGCCGGCATTGGCCGAGATCAGGAAGGTCTGCGAATCCACCGCCGTCTTCAGCGAGGCGAGCAACACGTTCGACCAGATATAGCCGACGATGAAATCGACATGATCGGACTGCACCAGCTTCTCGGTCTTCTGCTTGCCGACATCAGGCTTCTGGCCGTCATCCTCGTAGATCACCTCGACCGGCTTGCCAGCCATCTTGCGGCCGAGATGGTCGAGCGCGAGCTCGAACGAGTTGCGCATGTCGTTGCCGATGACCGCCGTCGGCCCGCTGAAGGTCGAGACAAAGCCGATCTTGATCGTATCTCCCGCCGCCGCAGGCTGCGCCAGCGCAAGAGCTGCCGCGCCCGCGAGCCAAAATGCCGTCTTCATTGGGTATCCCTCCTCCTCAGTCCTCTTTGCCCGGCCGCCGATCGGCGCGCGCTGTTTTTTGCCTTGTTTTGTGCGCGAAATGACAGGCCGACAGCAAGCATGAACCGGCGGCTCCCTCTTTGAACCTTCGGACCATGACTTGGCCGCATGCACCATAATTCGCAGGGGCCGCCGAAGGCAAGAATTATAGTGCCGGTTTTCGCCGGTGCAGATTTGCAACTCGCGCCGCACGGACCATCGGCTTTCGCTATCAGCCAATCGGGAATGTGCCCTTGAGCGCCGCGGCCGAACGCTTACACAGAGAGATGGAGCCGTTCGAACTTTTGGGGGCGCCATGACAGCTCAAGCGCTTGATCGGAAAGACGCTCATCGCGTGGTGATCGTGGGCGCGGGCTTTGGCGGGCTGGAATGCGCGCTGCGGCTGAAGGGCGCACCCGTCAAGATCACGCTGGTCGACCGCCGTAACCACCATCTGTTTCAGCCGCTGCTCTATCAGGTCGCGACTGCCTCGCTCGCCACCTCCGAAATCGCCTGGCCGATCCGCTATCTCCTGCGGGACCGCTGCGAGGTCACGACCCTGTTCGCCAATGTGAATGGCGTGGACGCCGCGAACAAGCGCGTGCTGCTCGAAGACGGCGACACGCTTCCCTACGACACGCTGGTGCTCGCGACCGGCGTCCGCCACGCCTATTTCGGCCATGACGAGTGGGAGCCGTTCGCGCCGGGGCTGAAGACGCTGGAAGACGCCACCACGCTTCGCCGTCGCATCCTCGTTGCCTTCGAGCGCGCCGAGCGCGAGAGCGATCCGGACAGGCGCGCCGCGCTTCTGACCTTCGTGATCGTCGGCGCCGGCCCGACCGGCGTCGAACTCGCCGGCACCATCGCCGAGCTTGCGCGCGACACGCTGCCGCCCGACTTCCGCCATATCGATACGCACAGGACGCGCGTCGTTCTGATCGAGGCCGGCCCGCGGGTGCTCGCAGGCTTTCCCGAGGATCTCTCGGCCTACGCGCAGCGCTCGCTCGAGGAGATCGGCGTCGAGGTCATCCTCGGCCAGCCAGTCACCGAATGCTCGGCAGACGGCGTCGTCTTCGGCGGCGAGCCTCTGCATGCGAGAACCCTGATCTGGGCTGCCGGCGTGCGCGCCTCCCGGGCGGCCGAATGGCTGCACGCGCCCACCGACCGCGCCGGGCGGTTGCAGGTTCGCCCCGATCTGACCGTGCCCGATCATCCCGACATTTTTGCCGCCGGCGATACGGTCAGCGTGGCGGATAGCAAGGGCAACCCGGTTCCGGGGATCGCGCCGGCCGCCAAGCAACAGGGCCGCTATGTCGCCAGATTGATTCGAGCGCGGCTGTCCGGGGAGAAGCTGCCGCCGTTTCGTTATCACCATGCAGGCAGCCTCGCGCAGATCGGCAAGCGCAAGGCGGTGATCGATTTTGGCTGGATCAAGCTGCGCGGCACGATCGCGTGGTGGATCTGGGGCATCGCCCACATCTATTTCCTGATCGGCCTGCGCAACCGCCTCAGCGTCGCCTTGAGCTGGCTGTGGATTCACGCTCGCGACCAGCGCGCCGCACGGCTGATTACCCAGGGCTCCAGCAAGGTGGCGAGCTAGAGACAGAGTGCGGCGAGGCTGCCTACCAAATCGGCAGCACGCATGGCGACGGCGGGCGTGCGCGCGGCATGGAATCCTGCCAAATAGCTGATAATACTGGACCATATCGGAAGTTTGGCCACGCCCAATCAATGTACACAATGGCACGTCAATTGCTTCAAACAACGCGCAATTTCGCCAGCTCCAGAATGCGGCCCATCATGGTCCTCTCGCTTTCACCTACCGGGATTCACGCGTGACCGAGACCGTCGCCGCCATCGTTGCCGCGCATCGCGCAGGGTCGCAGTCACCCGCACAAACCATCGCGCGCACCTTCAAGCGCGTCCGCGAGCACAACGATCCCGCGATCTTCATCTCCTTGCGCGAGGAGAAAGATGCCGTTGCAGAAGCCGAGGCGCTCGCCGCCAGGGACGCCAGCGCACTTCCGCTTCTTGGCGTTCCGGTTGCGGTGAAGGACAATATCGATGTGGCGGGACTGCCGACCACGGCCGCCTGCCCCGCCTATTCCTATATGCCGACGCGCGACGCGACATCGGTCGCGCGCCTGCGCCAGGCCGGCGCCATCATCATCGGCAAGACCAATCTCGATCAGTTCGCGACCGGCCTTGTCGGCGTGCGCTCGCCTTACGGCATTCCCACCAATCCGATGCGCGCCGACCTCATTCCAGGCGGATCAAGCTCGGGATCGGCGGTTGCGGTTTCCGTAGGCCTTGTGCCACTTTCGCTCGGCACCGACACCGCAGGCTCCGGCCGCGTGCCGGCCATGCTCAACAATATCGTCGGACTGAAGCCGAGCGTCGGTCTGGTCTCGACCGCAGGCGTGGTGCCGGCGTGCCGGACGCTCGATTGCGTATCCATATTCTCGCTCACTGTCGATGACGCCATGGCGGCGCTTGCGGTCATTGCCGGGCCCGACAGGTCGGACCCGTTCTCGCGCGACCGAATGGTTTCGCTCTTAAGTCCATTTCCTGCTGGTTTGCGCCTGGGCGTGCCGCGCGACGGCCAGTTGATCTTCTTCGGCGACAAACTTCAGGAAGCGGCTTACGCGGCGGCGCTGGAGCGATGGCGTTCGCTCGGCGCCACCCTGGTCAGCTTCGACCTCGAGCCGTTTTATGAGACTGCGCGGCTGCTCTATGAGGGGCCGTGGGTCACCGAGCGCTATCTCGTCATCCGCAACCTGCTCGCGTCCTCGCCGGATGCAATCCATCCTGTCACGCGCGAGATCACCATCGCAGGCGGCCGTCTCTCCGCTGCTGACACGTTCGCCGCGCTCTATCGCTTGCAGACGCTGCGGCGTACCGCCGAACTTGCCTTCGCCGGTATCGACGCGCTGGTGCTGCCGACGGCGCCGACCGCCTATTCCACCGCGCAAGTGCTGGCCAATCCGATTGAGCTCAACTCAAGGCTCGGCACCTACACCAACTTCGTCAACCTGCTCGACCTCTGCGGGCTGGCGCTGCCGTCGGCGATCCGCACCGATGAAATTCCGTTCGGAATCACATTGCTTGCGCCCGCAGGCCAGGATGCGCTGCTCGCGAGCATCGGCCGCGTGTTTCAGGCGCAAACGAAATTGACGCTCGGCGCCAAGGGCGTGGCGATGCCGCCGCTGGCCGACCTTGACGCAGGCCTGACCGGCGACGAGATTCCGATCGCCGTCGTCGGCGCGCATTTGTCCGGCATGGCGCTCAACGGCGAATTGAAAGCGCTCGGGGCAAGGCTGCTCGAAGCAACCGCGACCGCGCCGGACTACCGGCTCTATGCGCTCCCGACCGCGCCGCCGAAGCCGGGCATGCTGCGCGTGGAACGAGGAAGCGGAATGTCGATCGCGCTTGAAGTGTGGGCGCTGGGTGCGGCCGCCTTCGGCAAATTCATCGCCGCGATCCCGCCGCCGCTCTCGATCGGCACGGTGCGCCTGAAGGACGGCCGCGGCGTCAAGGGCTTTATTGTGGAAGCCACCGACGTCTCAGGCGCGAGAGACATTTCCGCGTTCGGCGGATGGCGCGCTTATGTCGAAAGAACATCCGCGAAATAATTTCGCGACCGGCTCCGCGACCTACAGACCAACGTTTTCGACTTCTATTTCGGGACGGCTTTCGCTCCAGGAGCTCTTGATACCCGAATCTGGACCGACCATCGTTGCCTTTTGCGTGATCCCGAAGGCAAGCGCTTAAGCGCGCGTATCACTTTGCCGGCCCGGTAGATCGCCTCCACGCGACGGCGCGAAGAATTATTTTCCAGGACGCGTGGACACCAACGCTGCCTTGCGGCTTAAGGACTCCACGTTGCTTCGTCGTGACGCCGGCAGGTCACCAATCGGGCATGGTGGAGAACCTGAACAGGGAGAGACGCACGCCGGGATGAACAATCTCCATCGAAGGTTCGAGTTCTCTGCTCAAAACATTTCTTCGTTATGAAACTGCAAAGATCAACGGATATGGAGCGCATCGCGGCGCCTTCAATCGAAGGCGAAAAGCGCCGCTCCGGCACCAGCCGTCGCGACGGATCACAAAATCAGGTTCCAGGAGTGTTTTTGGATGTCGTCTTCGTCGGCTCTGAGGTTCTTCAAGTATGCAGCACTTGGTGCGGCTTTGGTGCCATTCGGCGCGAGAGCCGGCACCATTCCGACCACCCCGCCGGTCAACTTCACCAACAGCACCACGCCGGCGGTCGGCACCACTATCGTCAACGCGCTGGATGCCTACACCACTCTCATGCTCCTCGATCCACGGCTGAGAGATGGCCAGGGTGTCATGGAGGAAAATTTCCAGATTGTCATCAGGATGACACAGCAGCGCACACCAGCGCAGACCCTTGCGGCGGTGCATGATGATCGCACCGCGCAGCCCTACAGTGTGCTCAATGGGCTTGGACCGCTGACGTCCTTCTTCATGACGGGTATCGGTTCTTCCACGACTGGTACGCCGCCGGCAGGCTTGACGGCGACGTCATACGTGACCACCACGCTGCAGGACTACGAGCCCACCGCCCAAGGCATCAACTTCCTGACCGGTGCAAGCATCGGTTTCGCTGCCTTCGGTAATGGCTCCCCAACTCCGCTGGCTGCCGCCGCCAACTTCCTCAACAACACCATCCGCGCCAATTCCTCGACCGAACCACCGAAGCGTACGTTCGAGCGCTTTATGGGCTCAACGGGACCCGTCACGAATCCGTCGTCAATCGCCCCCGGCGTGATCAGCCCGCTGGATGCGCGGTACGGCAACTATAACACCGTGACCAACAAGGCCGGACTGACCACAGCGGACACTGCGCAGTTCGTTGTTCCCACCTATTTCAGCCACTTCCCTGTTCCGCCCGCCTACTTCAACACCGTCAACTGGGTGCGGGGCTTCACCGTGACGCCAGCGATGGTCGCGGCCAACAGCGGCAAGCCGGTCACCGTGCCTGACGTTGGAAGCTTTGACGCGTCGGGCAATTTCACGCCCACGCCGTTCAACGTCGGCGATTATGTCCCCGGCATCGGCACTGCGCCCCGTCCGTACCGGCTCTCGACCAAGGTCAATGTTCCGACGCTGCTCCAGCAAGTCAAAAACGGAACCAATCCATATGCCGACGGTGCCTTTGTGAGCGGCCACACCAACCTTGGCTACAATCAGGTGCTCGGCCTCGCCTTCCTGGTGCCCCAGCAATACAAGAGCCTACTCGCTCGCGTTGCTGATCTGGGCAACAATCGCATTCTTGCCGGCATGCATTCACCGCTCGACGTGATCGGCGGCCGTATCGAATCGACTGCGATCGCCGCCACCAACATCTACAATGCGCTCTATGACGCGAACGGCAACCGGGTGGATTGGACTAATCCAGCCAACACCGCCGCCTTCGCAGTCTACCAAGCTTACACGCAGACCCAGAAATATCTAGCCCAGTCCTGCGGCACCAGCACCGTGGATACCTGCATCAAGCGGGCCGAGGGAGATCACGACGCTGGCAACGGACGGGATCATGACCATGACGATCGGGAGCCGTTTGATTTCAACCTCGACCCCTTCGATCCCAGGGGCTTCACCTTCCGGATGACCTACGGGCTCGCGCTGTCCTCTTCACTAAGACTGCCTGAGAACGTGCCGGTTCAGGCGCAGGTACTGCTGCTAACCCGCTTCCCCTATGCGACCGACGAGCAGCGCACCGAGATACTGCGAAAAACCGCGCTGCCGTCCGGCTTTGCCCTCCTCGAGGGCAACACCTGGGATGGATGGGGAAGACTTAATCTCTACGCCGCGGTGAGCGGCGATGATTCCTTCTTCCGCGCGATCCAGGCAACGACGGAACTGATTGAGTTCCTGGAACACTGACCACAACAGCATGGCACCGACACATGATGTGCCGGTGCCATGCTTCACCCTTCGCTGATTGTCGTAGCCGCTCGCGGCAGGCCTTCTGTCGAAGACAGCAAGCGGACGCAGGCATCATCACCGAGCAGCTTGAACGGGCTCACCATTACACCCGAGACGCGGCGCACTCACACCGAAACGGCGTAGATCTCGTACTCACCGTGCACGCGCTGGATATGCGCGCGCATCGCATTTGCGGCGCCATTGCGATCGCCGCGCATGATCGCCATCACCACGCGGTCATGCTCGGCGTGCGACTGCGCGAGCCGGCCGAGATTGCGGAACTGGGCGCGGCGGAACGGTTGCACCCGCTTGCGTGTCGCGAGCGTGATCTCGGCGATATGGCCGTTCTGCGAGCCCGCATAGATGAAGCTGTGAAACTGCTCATTGATCGCATGGAAACGATCGGGATCGCCGGCATGGCTGAGCACCCGCAATTCCTCGTGGATCGCTTCCAGCCGGTAGCGCTCGGCAGGCGCCATTCGCTCCGCCGCAAGCCCCGCGCACAGCGCCTCGAGTTCGGCCATCGCCTCGAACATTCCGCCCAGGCGTTCGATCGAGGGCTGCGCCACCACCGCGCCGCGATGGGCGCGCGCCTCCACCAGCCCTGACGCCGCGAGCTGCCGCAGCGCCTCACGCACCGGCGTCCGCGAAACGCTGAAGCGCCGCGCGATATCGGTCTCGTCAAGGGCGGCTCCGGGCGCCAGCGCTCCGCGGACGATCTCGTCCGCCAGTTGTTGCCGCAACTCCTCGGCGCGCGTCAGCTTCTCGACGCGAACGACACGATCGCCAGGACGCGCCGACGTTCGCGCTTCAGCGACTGAGCCGAGCGCAGCGACATCCGGCAGGTCGTCGAGGCTCATGTTTTCCGATCCCTCGGTTCGTCGATCACGCTGACATGCGCGGCCACGATCCTCCACCCTTCCGGAAACCGTACCCATGTCTGCATCTGCCGCCCGACCTTGCCGGACGCGCTGTCGCGATAAAACAGCGTCGAAGCCACCGCCATGTCGCGGCCGTAGGTCGTGATCACCGTGCGGTCGGTCCGGCGCATCAGGCCGGCCGGCGAGCGACCGGCGCGAAACGCCATGATTTCCTTGTAGCCATAGAGATTTTCGCCGACGCCGTAGCGCAGCGTGCGCGGGTCGTCACGGAACAGCTCATCGAGCACCGCGACGTCATTGCTGACAAGCGCCTTTTCGTAACGCGCAAATTGCGCGGTCACCTCGGCGAGCACCTCGGCAAGATCGACCTGCATTTCAAATTCCTCTCGGCGGCGGCGCCGACACGACGCCCTCGCGCTCCAATGCTGCCGCCACGCGCAGCGCAACGTCCTCGTGCCAGGGTGCGGCGATGATTTGCACGCCGATCGGCATCGGCTGCAGCGGCACCGGGACGGCGACAACCGGCAATCCGATGAATGAAATCGGCTGGGTATGGATGCCGATATTGGCCCGCACGGGCATTTCGACCCCATCCAGCACGAAGTTGACCTGTCCGAGCTTCGGCGCGACGCACGGCGTCGCCGGCGCCAGGATGACGTCGACCGACTCGAACAGCTCAAGCACCTGGCTGCGATACCAACGGCGAAACTTTTGCGCGCGATCGACCATCGGCGCCGGGATCATCGCGCCTGCGATCAGGCGGTCGCGCACGGCGGGATCGAAATCGTCCGGCCTGGCGCGCAGGCGATCGAGATGAAGGGAGCCACCCTCGCAGGTCGAGATGACGTAAGCGGCGGCGCGGGCTCGAGCGGCTTGCGGAATTTCGATCGTGCGGTCCACCCCAAGCGCATTGGCGACGCGGCTCACCGCTTCGGTCGCCTCGGGAAAGACGTTCTGCTGGAAATAGCCACTCGCCGAGGCGATGCGCAAATTGCCGATGCCCTGATCGAGCAAACCCGATACCGGCTCGACCGGCCGCGTCGTGCAGGCCGCATCGTCGGCATCCGGTCCCTGCATTGCATCATAGGCCAGCGCGAGATCGCCGACCGAACGCGTCAACGGGCCGACGTGATCGAATGAGAATACGAAAGGAAACGAACGGGCGCGGGAAAGCCGGCCATAGGTCGGCTTCAATCCAAAGATGCCGCAAAACGAGGACGGCACCCGGATCGAACCGTTGGTATCCGAACCGAGCGCCAGCGGCACCAACGCGCCGCCGACCGCGCTGCCGGAACCGCCTGACGAGCCGCCGGTCATCCGCGTCTGATCGTGCGGATTGCGCGAGGGACCGTCGTGAATGTTCTCGCCGGTGAAGTCATAGGCGTATTCGCCCATGTTGAGCGCGCCGATCAGCACGGCGCCGGCAGCCTCCAGCCGCTCGACCAGCGTGGCATCGCGCAAAGCCGCGGGCCGGCCGCGGTTGATCTTCGATCCGGCGCGGGTTGGCAGACCCTTCACATCGAACAGGTTCTTCACCGCAAACGGCACGCCGGCGAGCGCCCCCGGATTTTTTCCGGCCGCGATCGCAGCATCGACGGCACGCGCTTTTGCCCGCGCCCGCTCGGCGGTGACATCGGTGAAGGAATTCAGCACGGCGTCACGCCTGGCAATCCGCGCCAGCGCGGCGTCGGTCGCTTCGAGCGCCGAAAATGTCTTGTCCTTGACGGCGCGCGCGATATCCATCGCGGACATCATCTCGCCTGCGGCTGCCGCGCGATCAGGCTGTGAAGACACTGGCAGGCTCGGCTTCGTCAGAGAATTCAAACTGGTCCACCACGCGCGCCAGCCGCATGGACACTTCGAGATTGGCGCGCACCGCCGGCTTCCAGGCATCCCTGACTGGAAGTTTCAGTAGTTTTGAAGCGGCGTCGATATAATCGTCCAGCGGATCGTCAGCCATTGTCGCGTCTTTCATCAACTGACGGGTAGCGGCGGATGGGGGATCGCCGTCAGCAGCTCCCTTGTATAGGCATTTTGCGGATCGCCCAAGACCTGCTCTGAGCTGCCCTGCTCGACGATACGTCCTGTTCGCATAACAATGACACGATCGCATAGCAGCCGCACCACGTTCAGGTCGTGCGAGACGAACAAATAGCTCATGCCGAGCGATTGCTTGAGGTCCTGAAGCAGGTTCAACACCACGGCCTGCACCGACACGTCGAGCGCCGCCGTCGGTTCGTCGAGAATCACAAGCTTGGGATTGAGCGCGATCGCGCGCGCGATGCCGACACGCGCCTTCTGGCCGCCGGACAACTGATGCGGAAAGCGGTCGAGCAGATGGAGTGGCAGGCCGACAAGCGTGGCGAGTTCCTCGCAGCGGGCGCGCAGCGCGTCGCGTCCCCTAATGCCGCCTAGCCTGAGAATCGGATCGGCAATCGCGCGCACCGCGGTAAAGCGCGGGTTGAGGCTGTCGGTCGGGTCCTGAAACACCATCTGGATGCTCTTGCGCTGCGGCAGTCGCGCAAAAGCATTGGGCATGATGCCGCCGATCTCCTCGCCGTCGAACACGATGCGGCCGGAGGTCTGGTCCAACAGCCGCATCACCATCATCGAGGTGGTGGACTTGCCGCATCCGGATTCGCCAACCAGACCGACGCTTTCTCCCTTGTCCACCGCAAAGCTGATGCCGTCGACGGCGCGGAACATCTCGGGTTCGGCGGGCGGCTTGCGCGCGAACAGTCTGGCGAGCGTCCCCGACGCGCCCTGGCGCGGATATTCCTTCACCAGCTTTTCGACGAGCAGAAGCGGTTTGGTGGCGTCGCTATTATCACCCCCGAGCTTGACCCGGGGGTCCATCTTCGCTGAAGCGGAATCTGATGAAGCGGGATGGATGGCCGGACGCAGGCGAGCGGAAGCGACGCCGTTCTCCGAACGGCTATGTCCGGCCATGTCAGCGTTGGATTCCTCTTCCGGCAACAGATCGCGCAAGGAGACGCCGAGCCGCGGCGTCGCGCGCATCAACTTTCGTGTATAGGGATGTTCGGGCCGAGCGAAGATATCGGCCGAGGCCGCGGTTTCGACCACGCGCCCCTTCTCCATCACCACGACGCGATCGCAATAGGCTGCCGCCAGTCCGAGATCGTGGGTGATCAGGATCGTCGACATATTGCGCTCTCTGGTGAGCTCGACGACGAGATCCATCACCGCCTTCTGCGTGGTCACGTCGAGACCCGTGGTCGGCTCGTCCGCAATCAGAAGGCGCGGGCCGCAGGCCAGCGCCAGCGCGATAACCACGCGCTGGCACATGCCTCCCGACAATTCAAAGGGATAAGCGTGATAGCGTTCGCGAGGACGCGCGATCTTGACCTGCTCCAGCGCGGCGATCGCGCGATCGGTAACCTGCGCGCGATCGACCTGCACGTGCTGCAGCAGCACGTCCTCGATCTGATGGCCGATCTTGCGGATCGGGTTGAGCGCAAGCCGCGGGCTCTGGAAGATCATCGACATTTCGCGGCCGCGCATGTCGCGCATCTCGTCTTCGCTCGCAGCCTTCACGTCGACGCCGGAGAAATGCACCGAGCCTTCCGCGATCTTGCCGGCCCGGTCGAGAATCCGCATCACCGCGTAGGATGTCACCGACTTGCCCGAGCCGAACTCGCCGACAATGCCGAGCGTCTCGCCCTTGCCGACCGCGATATTGACGTGCTGCACGGCCTTGACGATGCCGCGGCGGGTCGAAAATTCAACCGTGAGATCGCTGACGTCGAGCAGCGGCAGCGCGGTCATTGTCAGGTTCTCCGCTGCGGATCGACCAGATCACGCAGGCCGTCGCCGAGGAGGTTGAAGCAGAACACCGCGATCATCAGCGCGCCGCCGGGAAAGAACGCGACCCACCACTCGCCGGAAATGATGTTGGTGGCGCCCTCCGCCACCATGATCCCCCACTCCGGCGTCGGCGGCTTGACGCCGAGCCCGATGAACGACAGGCCCGCAGCGTTGAGGATCGCGTAGCCCATGGTCAGCGACACCTGCACCATCATGATCGGCATGATGTTGGGGAGGATCTGCGTCAACAAAATCCGCGCGTCGCTGTTGCCGCAGAGCCGCGCCGCCTGCACGAAGCCGGCCTCGCGCCGCACATTGGCTTCCGCCCGCGCGACGCGGACATAAAGCGGAAAATTGATGATCGCGGTCGCGATCACGATGTTGGTCACCGTGTTGCCAAGCGCTGCGACGATGCCCATCGCCAGCACGAACAATGGAAAGGCCATGATGGTATCGGAAATGCGCCCGACGACACGGTCGGTCCAGCCGCCGAAAAAGCCCGCGGCAATACCCGCGAGGCCGCCAATGACGAGCACCAGCGCCACCGACGTGATCGCGATCATGAAATCAAGGCGCGTTGCCGCCACCACGCGGCTGAAGATGTCGCGGCCCAGGAGATCGGTGCCGAACCAGTGATGCAGCGAGGGCGATTGCAGTGTCGCCGACGTATCGCTGGCGAGCGGATCGTAGGGAACGACGTAAGGGCCGAACAACGCGCACAGCGCAATCAGCAAGAACAGGCCGAACGACAATCCGGTGACGGGATTGTCGGCGATGACATAGACGGCATGGCGGAGGATCGAGTTGCTCGGCGGCTCGGGCTGGACGCTCGTGGCGGACGCCGTCGTCAGGCTGGCTTCGGTCATGCCTCGACCCTCACGCGCGGATCGATCACGCCATAGAGCATGTCGATGATGAGGTTCAGCGCCACGTACAACACGGCCATGGTGAGGACGAACCCCTGAACCGGCGCGAAATCGGATTGCAGCAAGGCCTCGACGGCGTAGGAGCCGATGCCGGGCCAGGCGAAGACTTTTTCCACCAGCACATTGGCGCCGAGCAGAAACGAGAACACCATGCCGAGCGTGGTGACGACCGGCAGCATCGCGTTGCGGAACGCGTAAGTGAGGATCACGGTGCGGCGGTTGAGGCCGCTGGCGCGCGCGGTGCGGATGAATTCGGAGGCCAGCACCGCCAGCATCGAGGCGCGGGTCATGCGCGTGATCGGCGCCAGCGAAAAGATCGCTAGCGTCACCGCCGGCAGGATCAACTGGCTCAGCGCCGCGCGGAACGCGTCAAAGTTGCCGGTGAAGAGGCTGTCGATCAGAAAGAAGCCGGTGATGTCGGGCGGCGCGGTGGCAAAGGCGTCGAGCCGGCCAAGCGGCGCCGGCGACCAGCCGAGCCGGAAGTAGAACACGTAGACTAGAAGCAGCCCGGTGAAGAACACCGGCAACGAGACGCCGGCGGTCGCGATCACCCGGCAGAGATGATCGATCCAGGAGCCCTGCCTGACCGCGGCGAAGATGCCGAGCGGCACCGCGATCGCGATCGCGAGAAACAGGCCGGACAGCGTCAGTTCGGCAGACGCCGGCAGGCGGCTTGCGATTTCGGTGGCGACCGGCTGGCCGGTCGACAGCGAATTGCCGAAATTGCCGTGCGCGAGATCGTTGACGTAGCGCAGGAACTGATCCGGCAGCGGCCGGTCGAGACCGAGGGTTTTGCGAATCTCGGCGATCGACTGCGGCGTGGCGGCGGGACCGGCGAAATACACGGCCGGATCACCGGGCAAGACCCGCGTCAGCAGAAATGTCACGACGATGACGCCGATCAGGGTCGGGACGACGGTTGCGAGCCGTTTGACGATCACCATGACGCTCGACCTCCTGCGGCTCGATCGCGTTTTAGCCCTTCACGATCGTGCGGTAATCGAGCTGTCGGTGAAACCAGTATGCGTAGCCGGAAATGTTCTTCTGGGTGGCGATGTTGAGGAACGGCTGGAACAGCGGAATCCGCGGCACTTCCGCATAGGCCTTGGAAATAAAGCCCTCGACGTCTTTCGCATATTTCTCCTTGTCGCCGATTGCAGCCGCCGCTCGCGCGCCATCGATCAACGCGTCCATGTCGGCGTTGACATAGCTCGGCGTGTTGAAGATCGCGTTCTGGCCGGAATAGGCCCAGAAGAAGAAATATTCGGGATAATCGAGCCAGCCGGAGAAGAAGTTGAGCATCAGCGGCATGGTCTTCTTGGCCATTTCGCTGCGCCAGTTGGCGCCCGGAACCTTGTTGATCGTGGTCTTGATTCCGATCTGGCCCAGGGCCTCCTGCAACAGCACCGAGACCGGCTCGCCGACATCGCCGGCGCCGAGGTCATAGGAGATCGTGGTCTCGATATTCGAAGCGCCGCTTTCGGCCATCAGCGCCTTTGCTTTCTCCAGGTCGTTGACGTAGCCGGTCTTCGCCGGCCAGGTGATGTCGGTGACCGTGTTGGAGCGACCGCCGAACAAGGGATTGGCGAGGCCGAACATCGCCGCATCCATGATCTTCTGGTAGGGCAGCGCATAGGCTACCGCCTGGCGCACCTTCGGATTATCGAACGGCGGATTCTTGACGTTCATGTCGACAGAATACATGCCGTTGCCGATCGGATGGGAAAGGATGACGAGCTTGCCCTCCTTCTTCATCTCCGACGTGTCCTTGCTGGAGAGGTCGAAGGAAATATCGGCGTCACCGCGCTCCATCAGCGCGCGGCGATTGCCCTGCTGGGGCACGGTGCGCCAGATCACTCGTCTGAGCTGGGGCAGCTTGCCGCCGACCCAGTCGTCATTGCGCTCGTAGACGACCTCGACACCCGGCTTCCAGCTTGTCACCTTGTAGGCGCCGCTGCCGGCGGTGTTGCTCTTGGTATAGTCCATGGCCCACGGGTCTTTTTCCGTGGCCTTCTTTTTCAGGAGCTCGGAGTTGTAGACGCCCGGCACGATCACCGCGAGATCAGGCAGCGTCAGCCGATCCTTCTTGGCAAAGTCGACGCGAATGGTGCTGTCATCGACAATGACGAACTGCTCCTTGTCGGACAGGGAGCCCGCTTTCATCTGAACGGTCGGAAAGCCGCCGACCGTCACCGCGCGATCGAGCGACCATTTGACGTCTTTCGCCGTGACCGGCGTGCCGTCATGGAATTTCGCGCTCTTCTTCAGTTTGAAGGTCGCCGACATGTCGCTGACGTTCATGTCATCGGCGAGCTCCAGCTTGAACTTGTCGCGCTCGTAAGCCTGGGTGCCGTCGGCCTCGGTCTTGAGCTCATGGCTGATGAGCCTGTCGTAGCAATTCCACGACACCTCATAGCCGGCCCGGTTGGTACCGACGCCATGAATGTCGAGATTGTTGGGACCGTTTTCCGTGACCACCAGCAAGGTTTCCGACCGAGCATCGGCCTTGGCAGGTGACCAGATCGCGGGCGCCTGCACCGCCGCTCCGACGGCAATGCCGGAGACGGACTTGAGAAAATCGCGGCGCTTCATCGGATTCTCCAAAACAAAAGGGATCAGTTTTGGAGCAGGCGTCGCAAGGTTCGTGCCAAGGCTTAAGGGATCGTTAACCGGCTGTTAAATCACTGATTCAGCTGGAAGATCGCGAACCGGCCACAGTCGCCGCCTCGGGTCGGGGCGCAAAAACTCATTGCATACAGCAGGATAGACTTGCTGAATAAATGGGCAGGTGATCAGCCCGTTTGCGGCCTTCAGGCTTTGTCGACGGAGTGCCGGTTCGCAACGTAAGACCGCGCGCGGCTTGCGCGCGCACAGGGGCAGCTTGCGGGAATTTATGCTTTAAAAGGCAACGCGAGAAAGGCGTTGAACCTTTTTTTCTCGCCAAAGACATTACTACAGGGGGAGAATGCCCGTGTGTACCCGCGCCGGCCTTTGGCGGACCGTGACCATGTTCGCTGCATTACTGCTGACGGCCGTCACGACATCAGCTCCGGCCCGTGAATTTCGCGCCGCCGACACCCAAAGCGAGGATTATCCGACCGTCCAGGCGCTTCGCTTCATGGACCGGCTAATCGAGGAGAAGACCAGCGGGCGATTGCAGATCCGCGTCTTCCATTCACGCCAGCTCGGCGAAGAAAAAGAGACGATCGAGCAGACCCGCGCCGGCGCCATCGATCTCAATCGCACCAATGTGGCGCTGATCGGCACTTTCGTGCCGGCCATGAACGCGCTGGCGATGCCGTTTCTGTTCCGCTCGATCGAGCACTTGCAGAAGGTACTGGATGGCCCGATCGGTGAGGAGATTCTCGGTAGCTTCGAGCCATACGGCTTCGTCGGCCTTGCCTTCTACGATTCGGGCGCGCGCTCGATCTACAACAGCGTCCGACCGATCCGCTCGCTCGTCGACATGAAAGGCTTAAGACTTCGCGTGCAGCAATCGCAATTGATGTCCGACATGATCAAGGCGCTTGGCGCCGAGCCGGTCGAACTGCCCTATGGGCAGGTCCGCACCGGACTTGCCACCAAGCTGATCGATGGCGCGGAAAACAACTGGCCATCCTTTGTCACCACCGGCCACTATAAGTTCGCCGGCTTCTATACGCTGACCGAACATACGATGAGCCCCGAGGTGCTGGTGATGTCGCTCAAGGCGTGGTCGAGCCTGTCAGCCGAGGACCAGGTGGTCTTTCGCGATGCTGCCAGGCAGTCGAGCCACTTCATGCGCGAGCGATGGAAGGATCTCGAGCAGCAGTCGCGCAAGGAGGCGGAAGCCGCCGGCGTGACGATCGTCAGCGATTTCGATCGCAAGCCGTTTGAAGCAGCGATGGCCGGTATCTACGCCAAGGCCGGGCGCGATCCGGCGGTCGTTGCGTTGATCGAAAGAATTCGCAAGGTCGACTGAATTGGTTCAGGCAAACAGCAAGTACGAGACGGCGGAGCTGCCCGCGACCTTCGCGGGGCGCGGCCATTCGCGGCTGGTCGGACTGGTCCGCGCGGTGCCGATCCGCTGGCGTATCCTGTCGATTGCGGCCCTGAACTCGGCCGTCGTCGTGGTGCTCGTCGCGCTGATCTGGAACGGCGTCCAGGTACTGGGCTCGGCCTGGGACGACGTGCGGCAGGTGCGGGAATCCGACAAGGTTCTGGCGACGCTCGAGAGCGAAACCGGCCATCTGCAAAACCTGATCCATCGCTATATCACCCAGCCGAGCCCCGAAATGTTCGGCGCGATCTCCCGCTCGCGCGACACCGTTCTCGGCACGCTGAAGACACGCGCCGCCACCGACCCGATGCTTTCCGGCTCGGTCGCCCGGCTGGAGCGCGTCACCGAGCGCTTCCTCAACGGCTTCAGCGAACTCCGCGGCGTTCAGGCCACGATCACCAAGACCTACGAGCAGGAAATCCTCACCCCTGCGCGTGACATGGCAGGGCTTTATTCGATCATCGAAGGCGCAACCGGTCACCGCGATGCGCTGATCTGGCCATCGCTCGGTAAATCCCGCGAGGCCTTTACGGCGATGCTGGTCGCCGCCAATGCCTATTATCTCTCCCTGGCCACGGCCTCGGCGGAAGAAGCCAGCCGCAACACCGAAACGATCCAGCGGACCATTCCCGTGATGATCGACCTTGCGGACAGCAATCTGCAGCGGATGGCGTTGCAGCGCCTGGACGCGCGCACCAAGGCGCTGAGCGAGGGGCTTGCCAAATTGTCGGCGCAGTTGACCAGCCGCACCGAATTGCTGCGCGATGCAATCGATGCGAGCCAGGCCGAAGCCTCCGGCGTCATCGACGAATTATCGGTCAACATGCGCCGACGCGAGCAGAAGGCGCAAGAGACGTTCGACCAGACGCTCGCCGACATTTCCCGAAAGGTGCTTTCGGTCGCGGTGATTTTCCTCGGCATCATCATCACCGCAGGCGTCCTGATCGCGCTCTCGATACGCGTGCCCTTGCAGCAGATCATGACGGCGATGCAGGCGATTACATCGGGCGATCTCAACCGCAAGGTCCAGGGCACCGGCGCCCGTGACGAGGTCGGCGAGATGGCACGCGCGGTGGAAGTGTTCCGCGAAAGCGCTATCGCCAAACGAAAGACCGAAGACGAGCTGCGTGCTTCGAAAGAGAAAGCGGAAAACGCGCTGCATGAGCTCAATACCGCCCAGCAGAACCTGATCGACGCCGAACGGCTCGCAGCGCTCGGCGGCCTGGTCGCGGGGGTCGCCCATGAAGTGAACAATCCGATCGGCATCAGCCTGACCGTCGCCTCGAGTTTTGCCCGCCGCACCGAGGCATTCGAGGACGAACTGAAGGCTGGCCAAGGCTTGCGGCGCTCGCAGCTCGATGAATTCGTCAAGACCTCGCGCGACGCCGCCCAGCAACTGGTCGGCAATCTGCATCGCGCCGGCGAGCTCATTCAGTCCTTCAAACAGGTCGCGGTGGACCGCTCGCATGCCGAGCGGCGCAGCTTCAGCCTGAGCGAGGCGACCGACCAGATCATTGCCAGCCTGAGGCCGGCGCTGAAGAAGGCATCCATCGCGCTATCGGTCGAGGTGCCCGAGAACCTCGTCATCGACGGCTATCCCGGCTCCTATGGCCAGATCCTGACCAACCTGTTTCTCAACGCCGTCACCCACGCCTTCCCGGACGGGCGTTCCGGCACGATCACGATCTCTGCCAGGCCGCGGGGCAATGACGATGTCGAGATCATCTTTTCCGATGACGGCGCCGGCATGACGCCGGACGTGCAGCGGCAGGCGTTCGATCCCTTCTTCACTACGCGCCGCAACGAAGGCGGCACGGGGCTAGGCCTGCATATCGTCTATAATCTCGTCACACAGCAGCTCGGCGGCCGGATGATGCTCAATTCAAGGCCGGGACAAGGCACCACGTTTCGCATTATCATGCCCAGGACCGCCAAGGGCGGTCAGGCAACTGAAAACCAGGATCGCGACAGGACTTCCGCATGGCCGAACAGGACGATGTCCTCCACCTGATCGAGGATAGCGACGTCGAACCGGAAGTCCCCGGCGCGCGCAAATGGAAGGTCGCGGTCATCGACGATGATCAGGCGGTGCACGAGGGCACGCGTTTTGCGCTGAGCGATTACTGCCTGAACGGACAGACGCTGGAGATTCTCTCGGCCTATTCGGCCGCCGAAGGGCGGGCGCTGATGCGCGCGCATCCGGATATCGCCGCCGTGCTGCTCGACGTCATCATGGAAACCGACGCGGCCGGCCTCGATCTCGTCGAATATATCCGCAACGAACTCCACAACGAGACGGTTCGCATCATCCTGCGCACCGGACAGCCCGGACAGGCGCCGGAACGCCGCGTCATCGTCCAGTACGACATCAACGACTACAAGGCGAAGACGGAGCTGACGGCCGACAAGCTGTTCACCTCGCTCACTGCGGCGCTGCGCAGCTATCAGCAGCTCGAGCGCATGGTGCAAACGCGCCGCGGGCTTGAAATCATCATCGACGCCGCTTCCACGCTCTACGATTTCAAATCGATGCAGCGGCTTGCCGAAGGCGTGCTGACGCAGATCGCCTCGCTGCTCAATGTCGACTGTGCCGGCATTCTGGTGCTGCGCGACGGCGGCGACATTAGCGGCGATTTTTCCGTGCTGGCGGGTTCAGGCTGCTACAGCCGCTTCATCGGCACCGCGGGCGCCCAGGCGCTCGACTCCGATCTGCGTTCGATGGTGGAAGCCGCCTTCAGGCGGCGCAAGCATGAATTCGTCGATCAGCGTACCGTGCTCTATGTCCGCACCGGCTCCGGGCGCGAAGTCGTGGTGCTGCTGCAGGCCGAGCGGCAATTGTCGGAGACCGACCGCTCGCTGGTCGAGATCTTCGGCAGCCGCCTTTCGATCGCCTTCGACAACGTGATCCTCTATCAGCAGCTCCAGGAGGCCAACAACCAGCTCGAGGATCGTGTCGCCCAACGGACCCGCGCGCTGATGCAGGCCAACCGCAGGCTTTCGGCGCAATGGCTGCGCCTGCAGCGCGCCAACGGCTTCAAGAACGAAATTCTCGGCACCGTTGCTCACGACCTGAAGAATCCGCTCGGCGTCATTCTCGGCCGCACCGAAATGCTGACCGAACTGATCGCCGCCAGCTCCCCTCGCGACAGCATCACCGCCCAGATCGACCATATCCGCGACGCCACCAAGCGCCTGACCTCGATGGTTGATCACCTGATCTCCGATGCGATGGCGGATGCATTCGACATCACCATTCGCCGCGAGGCGGTCGATATCGCCGGTCTGGTCACTGAGGTGGCCGACGCCAACCAGCCGCTGGCCGTCAACAAGCAGCAATCGATTGCGGTTTCGGCCACGCCCAACCTGATCACCGCATGCGATGCCGACCGGATCCGTGAGGCGATCGACAACCTCATCAGCAACGCCATCAAATACAGCCCGATCGGCGGCAAAATCTCGGTGGTTGTCGGCCACGAAGCGAACAAGACGGTGATCCGCGTCGTCGACCAGGGCGCCGGCCTGTCGCCGGAGGACCTCGGCCGGCTGTTCGGGCGCTTCCAGCGGTTGTCCGCCAAGCCGACCGCCGGCGAGAGCTCGACCGGTCTCGGGCTGTCGATCGTCAAGCGCATTATCGACATGCATGGCGGCGAGGTGACCGCCAACAGCGCCGGCCCTGGACGGGGCGCGACGTTCACCGTCACATTGCCGGCAGAGGCGTGATCCATGGGCCAAAGTCCGCATATCGTTATTGTCGACGACGAAGCCCCGGCCCGTGAAATGGTCGGCGACTATCTCAAGATGCACGGTTTTGCCGTGACGCTGTGCGACGGAGGCAAGAGCCTGCGCGGAGCGATCGAGAACAACGTGCCGGATCTGGTGGTGCTTGATCTCAACATGCCCGAAGAAGACGGGCTTTCGATCGTTCGCGACCTCAAGAGCCGTATCAACGTACCGGTGATCATGCTGACCGCGACCGCGAGCCCGATCGATCGCGTGGTGGGGCTTGAACTGGGCGCTGACGACTACGTCGCAAAGCCCTGCGAATTGCGTGAGTTGATGGCGCGCATCCGTTCGGTGCTGCGACGAAGCGCCCCGGCGCGAGCAGCGGCCGAGGCCGGCGGCGCGAAGGCAAAGGATTCGCTGGTCCGATTTGGCACCAAGTGGCTCGACCTTCAGGCGCAGGCGCTGCGCGACGATGAAGGCAATGAGCATCCGCTGACGGCTTCCGAGTTCGGGCTGCTCAAAGTGTTTGCAGCCAACCCGAAGCGCGTGCTGTCGCGCGAGCGGCTTCTTGAACTGGCCAATGCCCGCGACAGCGAGGCTTTCGACCGCGCGGTCGACCTTCGGATCATGCGAATTCGCCGCAAGATCGAGGTCGATCCCACCAAGCCGTCGGTCATCCGGACAATTCGCGGCGGCGGATATCTTTTCTCGCCCGCCGGCGACAAGGCCTGAGCAGCCTGCTATCCGGAGGCTTCGCTCCCCTGATGCGGCGAAGGCACAGCGTCGTCAAACTGTGGCAATCAGAGCGCCCGTTCTGGATTTTGGTCAGCCGATGCGGTAGTCGTTGGAGCGATCTGCGAACGCCAGGTGGGGCAAACACGGCGTTCGCGCGGCGATCACACTTGAAGCCACAGGCTTTGCGATGGCGACCCGGCCTCCAGCCATCGCGTGCTGAAGGTATCGTACCGTCCATTGAGGATTACCGTTTCCATGCACTCCTTTCTCCGCGCGATCTTCCGATTTTCGGCTGCATGTCTTCCTCTCCTGCTGACGATGCTCCTAGCATCGCCGGCCACAGCCGCCGTGCACAAGAAGGTCTATCTGCTACGCGGATTGACCAATGTCCTGTCGCCGGGGATCGACCAGCTCAACGAAGACCTTCAGCGGCGGGGCGTCGACGTCACGATCGCCAATCATGCGTTTTCAGAAGCACTGGCCCGCGAAGCCATTGAGGACTGCAAGAGCGGTAAGGTCAGCTCCATCGTGCTGGTTGGTCACTCGCTCGGCGCGAGCGCTGCGGTGGGCATGGCCGAACAACTGCACCAGGCCGGCCTCCATGTTGCGTTGATCGTGACGATGGACCCCGTCATGAAGCTGGTCGTGCCGGACAACGTCCATCTCGTGCGAAATTACTATCTCTCCAGCGGCGTCGGGGTTGCGGCCGAACGCAGCGGGCACTTCCATGGCACGCTGCAAAATGTCGACATGGGCAAGAGCGACTACGGGCACGTCTCCCTGACCACGGCGCCGGCAGTTCAGAGCCAGGCCATGCACGATATTCTCGCCGCCAATTCGAGCTGCCGCTAGCCGAGTTGATTTGACATTCGCTACTCATTTGGCCGCGAGTTCGCCAAGCGAATTTCAAATCCAAAACTCCACTAGCAACCTATATTCGCTAGTGGTCCCATGATTCCAACATTCGCAAAAGTGCCCACTGAGAAGGGATGCGAATGTTAGAATCGGACCACTCGTCGATCCGTTGCCGCTCAGGCTTGCGGAGGCCGCCATCGGCCTTTCAGCCTTTTGTTCCCCTAGAGCCGCAGCCGCTGCCGCAGCAACCCTTTAAGACCTACCCCCCTCAATTTGCTGGCTTTTTTACCGCAATTGTTTCGTCGCAGGCGCCGCGACGAAACAATTGTCGCCGCAACGAAACCATTTTTCCCTTTTCGCGCAGACGTCCCGAAACCTCGGCTGGCTACCAATAGGCTTAACGAAGCGCCGCCACAGGGCGGACCGGGAGAGCGTCATGCCGAAAGTAGTAGCCATCAACGCCGCAGCTCAAGAGAGCCTGATCGCCGCCCAGGCGACGCCCGACGAAGCGCTGCTTGAAAGCATTTCCGAAGGCGGCCGCACCGCGATGCATACGCTTTATTCGCGCCACCACCTGCGGGTCTACCGCTTCATCCTGCGGATGGTGCGGGACGCCGCGACGGCGGAAGATCTGACCAGCCAGGTTTTCCTCGACGTGTGGCGGACCGCAAGGCAGTTCCAGGGGCGCTCGCAGGTCTCCACCTGGCTGTTGTCTATCGCGCGTTTCAAGGCGCTCACGTCCTTGCGTCAGCGCAAGCACGAAGACATCGATCAGGACGAGATGCTCGAGATTGCCGACGAGGCCGAAACGCCGGAAGCGTGCCTCGACCGTTCCACCACCAGTGCCATCTTGCGCGCCTGCGTCGCCAGACTGTCGCCGGCGCATCGCGAGATCATCAACCTCGTCTACTACCATGAGAAGTCGGTCGAGGAAGCGGGCCAGATCATCGGCATTCCCCAGAGCACGGTGAAGACCCGGATGTTCTACGCCCGCAGGCAGCTTGCCGATCTGCTCAAGGTCGCGGGCGTCGAGAGCCTCGCTGCCTGAACCACGGCGCTTCCGCGTCTCACGTGGTGAACCCCGCGTCCTGACCTCAGGGCGCGGGTTCGTGCCTCGCCGAAAAGCTTCCTGAAAAACACGCGCTTCGCTATAAAGATTATGGGCCGGGCGCCCGATGGCCTGTTTGCTTGCCATCATGCCGCCCCTGAGATTTGATGGGACAGAGCTCGGCAGTGACCGTCAAACGGCCAAGCGACGGAAGAGGTTTTTCATGACAAAAATTCGTCACCTGATCTGCACGGCAATTGCGGCGGCAGGCTTGATGCTCTCCGCCTCACGTGGTCTTGCGCAACAGCCCTATGAGGCCGACCAGCCCGGCCTGGTTGCCGATGATACTTACCAACTCGATCCGGAATGGCAGAAGCAGATGGTGTATTACCGCACCACCGAGCCGCCGGGCACCATCATCATCTCGACCGCCGAGCGGCATCTTTATCTGGTGCAGCCGGGAGGCCGCGCCATCCGCTATGGCATCGGCGTCGGCCGTGACGGCTTCCAGTGGCAGGGCCTGGTGAACATCACCCGCAAGGCCGAATGGCCCGACTGGGTGCCGCCGCCGGAAATGATCGAGCGCCAGCCTTATCTGCCGCGCTTCATGGCCGGCGGACCCGGTAATCCGCTCGGCGCGCGCGCGATGTATCTCGGCACCACGGTCTATCGCATTCACGGCACCAACCGGCCGGACACGATCGGCACCAAGGTTTCGTCCGGCTGCTTCCGACTGGTCAACGCCGACGTCGCCGATCTCTATGACCGGGTGCCAGTAGGCACCAAGGTCGTGATACGGCAAAAGCCCGAGCTGTGATCCAAAGGTATTTCTAAAAAAACCATTCCAACTTCCCGATGGGGCGAGGGATCAATCATGCGTACATTTCGGGGCGGCTTGCTGATCGGGCTCGCGGTCGCAGTCGCGGTCGCGGCCATCGCCGTCGGCTATGAACTCTACGACACGCGCACCTTGAAGCGCACGGTTCGCCGCGGCGAAGTGCTGTGCGGCGTCAACAAGGGACTGCCGGGTTTCTCGATCCCCGACGACAAGGGCAACTGGACCGGCTTTGACGTCGACTTCTGCCGCGCCGTCGCATCCGCCGTCTTCGACGATCCGACCAAGGCAAAGTTCATCCCGCTCGACGCCAACGAGCGGTTCAAGGAATTGCAAAATCGCAAGGTGGACATTCTCTCGCGCAATTCGACCTGGAGCATGTCGCGCGAGACGTCCTACGATCTTTATTTCCCGGCCGTCGCCTATTATGACGGCCAGGGATTCATGCTGCCGCGGGCGCGCAATATCGATTCGGCGCTCGACCTCAATGGCAGCAAGGTGTGCGTGCAGGACGGCACCACGACCGTGCTCAACCTCGCCGACTACTTCCGCGCCAACAACATGAAATATGAGGAAAAGAAGTTCGGCAAACTGGAAGACGTCGTCAAAGCCTATGAGTCCGGCCAGTGCGACACGCTGACCGCCGACGTGTCGCAGCTTTATGCGTTGCGGCTGAACTTTGCCAAGCCAGGCGAGCATACCATCCTGCCCGACGTAATCTCCAAGGAGCCCTTGGCGCCCGTGGTGCGGGAGCGCGACGACGACTGGATGCTGATCGTCAAGTGGACGCTCTATGCGATGATCAATGCGGAGGAGCTTGGCATCACCTCCAAGAACATCGACGAGGCACTGAAATCCAAAAAGCCCGACGTGATGCGGCTGGTCGGCACCGAAGGCAATTACGGCGAGGAGCTCGGCCTGACCAGGGACTGGGCGGTCCGCATCATCCGGCATGTCGGCAATTACGGCGAGGTCTATGAGCGCAACGTCGGCTCGGAATCCAGATTGAAGATTCCGCGCGGGCTCAACCAGCTCTGGAGCGCCGGCGGCATTCAATACGCCCCGCCGATCCGGTAGGCAGTCGTCCCTCATCGTGACCTTGTTCTGTCATTGAGGAGCGCTAACGACCACGCAATCCAGCCATCGTCATTCCGGGATGCGCCGTCGCGGCAAAATAGCGAAGCTATTTTGCGCGGAAGGCGCAGGCCCGGAATCCATTCCTCCTAACACTGATGCGGCAAGATGGATTCCGGGCTCGCTCGTTTTCACTCGCGCCCCGGAATGACAGCGTGGACCCTGGATTGCTTCGCTGGCGCTCGCAGTGACGGAACAACAATAAGCAAAAGGAAACAACCATGCGGATAAAACTGCTCTCGCCCGAGGAAATGAGCCCGGAACAAAAACAGACCTACGACGAGGCAATAGCCGGCAAACGCGGTCGGCCCCCGGCGCCGATGATGGCCTGGCTCAACAGCCCGGAGATGGCGCGTCACGCCACGCGGCTTGGCGAGGTGTTGCGCTTCGACACGATATTTCCGGCCAAATTGTCGGAGATTGCGATCCTCGTCACGGCGCGGCACTGGACCTCGCATTACGAGTGGTTCGCCCACAAACGCCTGGCGCTGCAGGGCGGTATGGATCCAAAGATCGCCGACGACATCAGGGATCGCCGGACGCCCGCCTTCGATGATCCCAAGGCGAAGATGATCTACGACGTCGCGAAATCGCTGCATGAAGGCCATGGGTTGACCCAGGCGCTCTACGACGAGGCGGTCGAGGTGCTGACCTTGCGCGGGGTCGTCGAGGTGATTGGCCTCTGCGGCTACTACACCATGGTCTCGATGACGCTGAATACCTTTGAATTCGGTCTGCCTGACGGGCAAGTGTCCGAACTTGCGTGAGCCTTGGCTGCACCCTAAATGCTAACAATTATAGGGAACAGCCATGCCGCAAAATCCACCCATCGTCGCCGGCACCCGGATCGGCCACGTCCATCTCAAGGTCGCTGACCTCGATCGCGCGCTTGGCTTCTATTGCGGCGTGCTCGGCTTCGAGCTGATGCAGCGCCATGGCGCAGCCGTCGCATTCATCTCGGCGGGCGGTTATCACCACCACATCGGCCTGAACACTTGGGAAAGCAAGGGCGGCCATCCCCCGCCTACCGGCACGACCGGGTTGTTTCACACCGCCATCCTTTACCCGACCCGCGCGGCACTGGCGGATGCGCTGCATCGCGTGCTAAGCGCCGGCATTCCGCTTGACGGCGCCAGCGACCACGGCGTCAGCGAAGCGCTTTACTTGCGTGACCCTGACGAGAATGGCGTCGAGCTTTATCGCGACAGATCCGAAGCAGAATGGCCGCGCAACGCCGACGGTTCGCTCGCGATGTTCACCCGGAAGCTCGACGTCGACGATCTACTGCGCTCGCGCGAGGCGTGAGCGCGGTTCAGTTGTGATCTTGGTCGGGTCGTAAAAGAAGCGTTCGCGGGAGATTTTGTCGCCGCGCCATTCCTGAAGAGCGATCTCGTCAAAGCGGCGCACCAGGCCGGACTTCTCCGTGAGCACGAAATTCCAGTGAATGGCGACGCGGTCGCCCTCGACGACCGACGAAACGCATTTGGAATAGACGTCCGACATCCGCGCCAGCGCGGCCTTCTCATGCGCAACCAGTGCATCGCGGCCAACGCGCGGGGCCAGGCCATTCTCCTGCATGCTGGCGTCTTCTGTGTAATAGCGCTCGATCGCGCCGGCGTGATCGCCGGATTCGACTACGACAATGAACTCATCGAGACGGGCGCGCGAGGGCATCGGCTTCTCCTCCGGAAAAAGGGGTTGATCGCTTCCTAGTTGGAAGCTTGTTCGAGCTGCGACAAGGCCAGCCGTCGCTTGATCAACGAAACGAGCACCAGCACGGTGATGCCCAGCAACACCGACGGGAAGACCACCCAGTTGACCGCGGCCCAGCCATAATTCGCCAGCAACTGGCCGGAGGAGAACGACCCGACGGCCATCATGCCGAACACCAGGAAATCGTTGAACGCCTGCACCTTGTTGCGCTCCTCGGGCCGGTGCGTTTCCAGCACCAGCGCGGACGCGCCGACAAAGCCGAAATTCCAGCCCATGCCAAGCACGATCAGCGTGGCCCAGAAGTGCATCGCCGTGATGCCGGTGAGCCCAACGATCGCAGCAGTCGCCTCCAGCAACAGACCGGCCGCGACGACCGTTGGCGCACCGAACCGCGCGATCAGCGTCCCGGTGAAGAAGCTCGGCCCATACATCGCCACGATGTGCCACTGAATGCCGAAATTGGAGTCGCTCAAGCTCAAGCCGCACATCTTCATGGCGAGCGGCGCCGAGGTCATGACAAGATTCATCGTGGGGTACGCGATGACGCCGCACAGCGCAGCGGCAATGAAGCGCGGCTGGCGCACGATCTCAAGCAGCGGACGGCCACGATGCAGATCGGCCGGCGCGGGCTTGGCTGCATCGACGCCGGCCAGAATGGCCATCGCAACCAAGGCCACGGCGGCCTGCACGATAAAGCTGAAAGCAAACAGGTAGGGCGACCAGACGTCCATGGTCCACTGCACGAGTTGTGGACCAAGCACGCCGGCGAATACACCGCCCGCCATCACCCATGACACAGCCTTCGGGCGAAACGCCGGACTGGCGCCGTCGGCCGCCGCAAAGCGATAGGATTGCGACACCGCGCCGTAGAGCCCGCCGAGGAAGGTCGCGCAGCAGAACAGGACAAACGAGCCGCGCAGGATCGCCAGCGCCCCGAGCAGGCCGGTGAGCGTGCCGCATGCCGTGCCGGCGATGAAGGCAATGCGCCGGCCATAGGCGCGCGAGATCATGCCGGTCGGCAGAGTGCCTGCCGCAAGGCCCGCGACATACATCGAGATCGGCACGGTCGCGAGCGACACATCCGGCGCGAGTGTCGCGCCAACAATCGAGCCAGTCGCGAAGATCACCGCCGAGTTGGCGCCCGTCAGCGCCTGCGCCGCAGCGAGACGCATGACATTGGCGCGAACGCGGACGTCATCCGCATCTTGCGCGGTTGCGGTCACATCGATCATGGGTGGATTCTGTCCCGGGATGGCAGGACCAATTGTCCTTCGATTCAATGCAGTATCGAACGTCCAATCGGCACGAGCAACCGATGGAAACGGGCGCGCGCTATGCGCCGGTGTCGCATCAAGTACTAGTCTCTGCCGAATACCAGCGTGAAATTGTTCGCCGGCATCTCGGCAATTTCGACCAGCGAAAGACCGGCGGGGCCCGCGAACCGCTCAATTGCCTCGACATCGCGCACGCCCCATTCAGGATTGCCATGGCGAAGGCTCGCATCGAACGCTTCGTTGCTTTCGGAAGTGTGATGCCCGTCGCGCTTGAACGGGCCGTACAGAAAAAGCATCCCGCCATGGCACAGGCAGCGTCCGGCGCCGGCAATCAGCCCCTCGGCAACTGGCCATGGCGCGATGTGAATGACATTGGCGCAGAACACGGCGAGCAATTCGCCGGGGCCGCCCTGGTCCCGCATGACTTCGCCCCACGCTGGATCCGATAGGTCGATCCGTTGCGGCGGGCGGACATTCGATAGTCCGGAATGCCCTCGCCATGCTTCGATGCTTTTGAGATGAACGTCGCTGAGATCGCTCGGCCACCAGGTCAGTTGAGGAAATTGACGGGCGAATTCGATGACGTGCTGGCCGGTGCCGCTGCCGACCTCAACGGCGTCACCGGATTTTCCGGTCAAATATCGTTCCAGAACCGCGATGATGGATCGATGGTTGCTGTGAAATGCCGGCGCGTCAAGCCGACCGTCGGCGTTGCGACGGCCGCCGTCCTTGCCAAATTCAACGACAAAGCCGGCCATCTCGGCTCTCCAGGATTTCGCTGCACCGCCGCGTTGTCAGGCGATAGCCTTTGTGCGTTGAACGAATATATTCGCACCTGTCGCTCGCGGGAACCACGCCTTGTCCGACCGCCGATCAGCCAGAGTTCTCGTGACGATGCTCATCGTCGCCATGACCTTGCCAGTTGGCGCGGCGCACGCGCAATCGAATGCGGCCGAGGGCCAAAAACTCGCTTTCGACCGAGCCAAAGGCAACTGCCTGAGCTGCCACGAGATCAAGGGCGGCGACCTGCCCGGCACCATCGGGCCGGCGCTCACGGACATCCAACGCAAATATCCCGACCGTAACGATCTCGTCGCGATCCTGACCGACGAAACCCGTCGAAACCCACTCACCGCGATGCCGCCGTTCGGCCGCAATCGTATTCTGACCAAACAGGAGATCGACGCGATCGTGGATTTTCTGCAAACACTGTGAGACCGAGTGGAATGCGAGAGACTTCGGGAGATGAGACGATGGCGACCCCTCAAGAGCGTTTTCCGGTCACGCGGCGTCTTGTCCTGCGCGGCGCCGGCTCGATCGCGCTGACGGGCCTCGGTTTGGGCATCGCTTCGCTTTGCGGCCGGCCTGCCTTTGCGGCAGCCAATGACAAATACCCGGAAGAGGCGTTCAAGCAGAAGGATAGCAAGGAAGCGATCAGATTGCTTTATGGCCGCACCGCCGAGCCCTCCGACAAGATCAAGCTGGACGCGCCCGAGATTGCGGAGAACGGCGCCGTCGTGCCGATCTCGGTTTCGACCAGTCTTGCGGATGTCACCTCGATCGCGTTCGTGGTGCCGGAAAATCCAAACGTGCTGGCGGCCTATTACAGGCTGCCGCAAGGCACGATGCCGAGCGTCGCCAATCGATTGAAAATGGCCAAGACCAGCAATGTCATCGTGCTCATTGAATCCGGCGGCAAGCTTTTCAGCGCGACCAAGGAAGTCAAGGTCACCGTCGGCGGCTGCGGCGGCTAGTGGAGTGGATTTGACATTCGCTACCCACCTGGCAGCGGGTCCGGAAAGCGAATGTCAAATCCTAAACTCCCCTAGAAACATATATTTGCTAGGGGTCCTTTTGATACTAACGTTCGCAAAAGTGACCGCCGAGAAGGGGATGCGAACGTTAGAATCGGATCACTAGGAGAATTTCCCATGGCATCGACCATTCGCGTGCGCGCCATCGCAAACGGCGACACCACCGAGGTCCAGACCCTGATCCAGCACCCGATGGACTCGGGCTTCATCAAGAACGACAAGGGCGAGTTCATTCCGGCGCATTACATCCAGGAGCTGACCTTCGAACATAACGGCAAACCTGTGTTCGTCGCCAACTGGGGCACGGCGGTTTCCAAGGATCCTTACGTCAAATTCGCTTTCAAGGGCGCGGCCAAAGGCGACGATCTGAAGGTCGGCTGGATCGACAACAAGGGCCAGAGCGACAGCGCCACCTTCAAGATCGCGTAGGAGCTTGTCTTGGCGGCACGTATTGGCCGGTCCGGGAGAGAGTTGGGCGTGAGATTTCTGCTCGCTTCCCTCGCCGCGCTGCTGGTCGTGATCGCGCACGCTGCGGCCGCCGATCGCATCGATCCGGCCGCCGAGGCGCGCGCCTTCCGCGATTACTTCTTCCGGAAATTCCCCAACGTGAAGCCCGATGATTTCGCCAACGGACCTTACGCGTTGAACGAAGACATGCGGCGACAATGGGAAGAGAAGGAGCAATTCCCGCCTTATGAATTCTCACTCGAGGCGGGCAAGGAATTGTTCGCAAAGCCGTTCGCCAACGGCAGACATTATGCCGATTGTTTTCCTGACCAGGGTGTTGGTATCAGGCAGAACTACCCGCAATTCGACGAAAAGAGTGGCAAGGTCATCACGCTCGAGCTGGCGTTGAACCAGTGCCGTGAAGCCAATGGCGAAAAAGCCGTCTCCTACACCGGCGAGGACATGGCCGCTTTGACCGCCTATATGGCCTTCACCTCGCGCGGCAAGCCCTTTGACATCAAGGTGCCGGACGATCCTCGTGCGCGCGGCGCCTACGAGAACGGCAAACACTATTTCTACACGCGGCGCGGGCAGTTGAATTTTTCCTGCGCCACCTGTCACGTGCAAAATCCCGGCAAGCGGCTGCGTGCTGAAGTGCTGGCACCCGCGCTCGGGATCCTCAACGCCATGCCGATCTATCGCTCCGAATGGGGCGGCATGGGTACGATCAGCCGGCGCTTTGTCACCTGCAACAGCCAGGTGCGCGGTGTGCCGCTTGAGCCGCAGAGCGAGGAATATCGCGACCTCGAATATTTCCTGTCCTATGTCAGTAACGGCTTGCCTATTTCAGGACCGGGCTCGCGACCATGAGATGTTTCGCGAAAGTCTTGATCGGAATCCTCGTGCTGATCGCGTCCGTGTTGTGGGCCGAAAGCGCGACGTATGCGGCGAACACCGAAGCTGATTTCAGGGCTGCTTACGCCGCGGCCGAGGCCGCCGAAAACGAAGCCGGCCGCTTGCGCAACCAGTGGCTCCCGACTGAGGCGGCGCTGGCCGACGCGCGGAAAGCCGCCGAGCAATACGACTTCGATCGCGCGGTGGCAGCCGCGAAAGACGCCGAGGCGTTGGCCAGGGCATCGATTTTCCAGGCGACAAGCGAGAAAGAGGCCCGGAAGAATATCGAAATACGCTAGGATTTTTTTAGATTGACGCAATACCGACCATGACCATTCGCCGCCGCGATTTTCTGAAGTTGTCGGGCGCCGCAGCGCTTGCGGGAGGCCTGCCGCGACGCGCACGCAGCGCGGAGGCAGGCGTATACGATCTCGAGCGCTTCGGCAACGCCCGCATCCTCCACATCACCGACACGCACGCGCAGTTGTTGCCCGGCTATTTCCGCGAGCCGAGCGTCAATCTCGGCGTTGGAGCGATGGCCGGCCAGCCGCCGCATCTGGTCGGCCGCGCCTTTCTCGATCGCTTCGGCATCAAGCCGGACAGCGCCGACGCCTACGCGTTCACCTCGCTTGAGTTCGAAAGATCGGCGGCGCGCTTCGGCAGGCTCGGGGGCTTCGCGCATCTGAAAAGTCTGATCGATCGTTTGCGCAACGAGGCGGGTGCGCGGAGTTCCCTGCTGCTCGACGGCGGCGACTCGTGGCAAGGCACAGGGCTCGCCAACGCGCTGCGCGGCGCCGACATGATCGAGGCTACCAACCTGCTCGGCGTCGAAGCGATGACCGGGCACTGGGAGTTCACCTATGGCGAGGAGACGCTGCGCGACAACCTCACGCGGTTCAAGGGCGAGTTTCTCGCGCAAAACGTCTTTTTGACCGACGAGGCCGCGTTCAACGGTGCTAAGGCGTTTGACCCGGCCTCAGGCCGCGTGTTCAAGCCGGCAACCATCAAGGACGTCGGCGGTTACCGCGTGGCCGTGATCGGCCAGGCCTTTCCCTATGTTCCGATCGCCCATCCCAGGCGTTTCACACCGGACTGGACCTTCGGCATTCGCGAGCAGGAACTGCAGGCACTCATCGATGGCGTGCGCGCCAACGAAAAGGCCGACGCGGTGCTGCTGCTGTCGCACAACGGCATGGACGTCGACCTCAAACTTGCGTCCCGCGTGCGCGGCCTCGACGTCATTCTCGGCGGCCACACCCACGACGCCATTCCACAACCGATTCCCGTCACCAACGCCGGCGGCACCACCCTCGTCACCAATGCCGGCTCGAACGGTAAATTCCTCGGCGCCCTCGATCTCGACCTCGCCAAAGGCCGAGTGCGCGACCTACGGTATCGCCTGTTGCCGGTGTTTTCGGAGCTGCTCAAGCCCGACGCGGAGATGACCGCGCTGATCGACAAGATTCGCAGCCCCCAGGTGGCCGGCTGGACCGGCAAGATCGTCACGACCGACCGCCTGCTCTATCGCCGCGACAATTTTACCGGCAGCGTGGACCAATTGATCTGCACGGCGCTGCGCCGCGAGTTCAATACCGAAATCGCATTGTCGCCGGGCTTTCGCTGGGGCGCGACTTTTCTCGCCAATCAGCCTTTGACGATGGAAGACCTGCTGGCCGAAACCGCCATCACCTATCCCGAAACCTATGTCACGAGGCTGACCGGCAGCGAGATCAAGAACACGCTCGAAGACGTCTGCGACAATCTCTTCAATCCCGATCCCTATCAACAGCAGGGCGGCGATATGGTGCGCATCGGCGGTCTCACCTATAGCTGCACACCGTCAGAGACAATCGGCCGGCGCATTTCCGACCTGAAGCTCGACAACGGCCGCACGATCGAACCGCACCGGCACTACAGCGTCGCGGGCTGGGCCGCGGTCAATGCCCAGCAGGGAATACCGGTGTGGGATGTCCTCGCCAAGCAACTCGGGAGCGGCAAGCCGCCCGTCACGGCCACCGACAATGTTGCGCTGCGGGGCGTGACCGGGAACCCCGGAATTGCCGAATAGAGAGCATTTCGCCATATGTCACAAAGCTGCGCCCAAGGGTGCGGCATGATAAGATGGGGAATCTGCTCACGGGTTTTTCTTGGCCATGATCTTTCGTCAGCTGTTCGACAGCGTCTCCGGCACCTACAGCTACCTTCTGGCGAGCCGCGCCGGCGGCGAGGCCATGATCCTCGATCCCGTGCTGGAGCGGGTCGACCGCTATTGCCAACTGTTGCGCGAGCTCGATCTCAAGCTGGTCAAGGCTGTCGATACGCATCTGCATGCCGACCACGTCACCGGCCTCGGCGAACTGCGCGACCGCACCCATTGCATCACCATCATGGGCGAAGAGACCAAGGCCGACGTCGTGTCGATGCGGGTGTCGGACGGCGACAAGGTGACGATCGAGGGCATTACGCTCGATGTGATGTACACGCCCGGGCACACCGACGATTCCTATAGTTTCCTGACGGGCGATCGCGTCTTCACCGGCGACACGCTTCTGATCCGCGGCACCGGCCGCACCGATTTCCAGAATGGCAGCGCGCGAGCGCAATACGATTCGATTTTCAATCGCTTGTTGAAGCTGCCCGATGAAACCCTGGTGTTTCCCGCTCACGACTATAAAGGCGACACCGTCTCCACCATCGGCGAAGAGAAGCGTTACAACCCGCGGCTACAGGTGCACTCGGTCGATGAATATGTCGAGCTGATGAACAATCTGAAGCTCCCGAACCCGAAGATGATGGATGTCGCGGTGCCGGCCAACATGCGCGTCGGCCTGCATCAGGACGAACTGGCCAGGCAGGGCCTGGCGTTCGCCGCCACTGATGCAATCAGGAGCCTCGGCCAGCCCGATATTCTCCTGGTCGACCTGCGCGAAGCGAGCGAGCGCGCCAAGCATGGCACGTTGCCCGGTGCGCTGCATGCGCCCTATCCTTCGATCGACGACAGCCTCAAGCCAGGCGGAGTGCTGCGCGAAGTCGCGACCGCCACTGGACGGCGCATCGTGTTCTTCTGCGCTTACGGCGAACGATCCGCGATGGCGGTCAATGCCGCAAAGGAAGCGGGGCTCGCCAATTCCGCTCACATCGCCGGCGGCATCGACGCCTGGAAGAAGGCCGGCGGGCCCGTGCAGACGGGCTGAGCGCGGAGGAAATTCCGAGGCTCGCCTTCAAGGGGCTGCCATGCAGTCCTATTGATGGACAAGTAACCAATCGCGCCGATATTTTCGCTCGCTAAAAGCGAGGAAAGCCCTGATATGGCCGATATTCTGGCCACGCCGCAACAAGCCGCATCGCAACCAGCTGAAAACGATGACCAGCTTCGCACGCTGGGCTTGATCTCGGTCGCCCACTGGGTGAGCCACTTTCATATTTTCGCACTGCCGATGCTGTTCCCGTTTTTGAAACAGCAACTCAATGTCGGTTATGTCGAGCTCGGCTTTGCGCTGACCGTCTTCGCCGTGGCCTCCGGACTGACCCAGGCGCCCATCGGTTATCTCGCCGACCATCTCGGCGCGCGAAAGATCTTGCTGATGGGCCTTTGTCTCGGCGGCGGCGCGCTGATCGCGCTCGGCCTGCATCTCAGTTATTCCTGGCTGATCGCGTGCGCCGCTTTGCTGGGTTTGGCGAACAGCGTCTATCATCCTGCCAACTATGCGATCCTTTCAGCTCATATGAACGAAGCGCGCATGGGCCGCGCATTTTCGGTTCACACCTTCGCCGGATTCCTTGGCGGCGCGGTGGCGCCCGCCGTCATGGCAGCGTTGACGGCGACCACCGGCGGCCCTGGCGCGCTGATCGTAGCCGGCGCGATTGGTCCCTTGGTTGCGCTTCTGCTGCTTGGCGCCGGCATTCCCGACGCGCGCGCCGCCGACAAAAAGACGAGCGGCGATGGCGCACCGAAGCAAAACGTGATCACGCCGGCGCTGATCGTGCTGACGGTTTTCTTCCTGCTGCTCTCACTCTCCAATGCCGGCATCAGCAATTTCGGCGTAGTGGCGCTGATGAGCGGCTATGGCGCGACGTTCTCCGCCGCCAACCTCGCGCTGACAGCCTATCTCGGCGCCAGCGCGGCCGGCGTTCTCGCCGGCGGCTTTCTCGCCGACCTGACCCAGCGTCACGGACAGATGGCGGCCGCCTGCTTTGCGGTGAACGCGGCGATCCTGCTGCTGGTTGCGGCCGTGAGCCTGCCCCAGCTGCTGCTCGCTGCGGCGATGGGACTGGCCGGTTTTCTCAGCGGCGTGATCGCCCCGTCGCGCGACATGATGGTCCGCAACGCCGCCCCTGCCGGTGCAGCAGGCCGGGCATTCGGCATCGTCTCGACGGGCTTCAACATCGGCGGCATCATCAGCCCGCTGCTATTCGGCTGGATCATGGACCAGAACCTGCCGCATTGGGTGTTCGGCATCTCCGTAGGCTTCATGGTGCTGACCGTCGTGCTCGCACTCGCCGCCGAACGCAGCCCCGAGGCAAGGAGAGAGGCAAGCAAGGAGAAGCCCGCGCGGGCCTGACGCGGCGACAGCCGAACTTGCGTCAGGCGAATTTTGGCTGGCGCGCGGCGATGCGCAATCGATCGCGTTCGGTGTTCGGCCACAGCAGCAGCAGGCCCAGCAGGCCCGACGCGATGAGGATGACCGCGTTGATCGTAAAGCCGGTCATGTAGCCTTGCATCGCGCCTGACGCGCGCTGGATCATGCTGCCCATCACCAAAGGCGCCAGAATGCCCGCCAGCGTATAGATCGCACCATAGATCGAGATCGCCGCGCCGCGCTGAGATATGGGCGTGAACTCGCTGATCATGGGTGCGCACACCACATAGATCGAGCCGCAAAGTCCGGACCCTGCGACCAGCAACGCGATCTGTAGCCGCGCGCCATCGGCATAGGGGACGAGGCCCATGATGAGCCCTCCGACGATCAGCGGGACAGCACCCAGGACGCCGCGCGCAATCCGCGTGGAAAAGCCGCGCGCCATCAGCACCTGCGAAATCCAGCCCGTGAGCAGCACGACGACCGCGCCGCATATCCACGGGAGGATCGAAATCAGACCGGCCTCTTGTTGCTGAAAGCCGAGCCCCTTCACGATGAAGGGTGTGAACCAGGTGAGACCGAGCGAAAGCGCCCAGTAGGCGCCGAAAGTCGCGGCGCAGCAGCCGATGAATGTGCGCGAGGTCAGAAGCCGCAAATAGGGGATGCGTGTCTCTTCCCTTGCCGTTGCGGCGGTGAGAACGAGCGGGCCTTCCTGGCCCAGCACCAGCCACACCACGACCCAGATCAGCCCGACAAAGCCGAGCGCCCCGAACGCATAGTGCCAGTCGTGATGGACGATGAGCCAGTTCAGCGCGGGCACGGCGAGGATCACCCCGAAGGCCGAACCTTGCGACAACACCGCCGTCGGCAAGGTTCGTTTCTCGTCGGGAAACCATTTGTAGATGGCGTGCGCCGCGACCGCCCCCGCCGGGCCCTCGCCCGCGCCGAGAATGACCCGGCAGACCACAAGCGTCGTGAAGCTGACCTCGCCGATCATCGGCAGCTGGGTCAGCGCCCAGATCAATGCCAGCACCAGCAACACCCAGCGTGTCGCGATGCGGTTGGCGAGAAAGCCGACCGCGACCGCCGAGATCGAAAACAGGAAGAAGAAGGACGAGCCGAGCAGGCCGAACTGCTCCGGCTCGAGCTTGAGGTCGGTCATGATCGGGACGCCGGCGAGACCGACCACGATCTTGTCCGCAAAGTTCAGCAGCATGAACAGAAACAGGAGAAACGCGATTCTCCAGGCCCCCTTGGGGGCGGACTGGGCGGTCATGGTCGCTCGGTCATCCTCGTTATTTATCGTAAGTCGGCATTGAGATGATGCTATCCAAGGCAACCCGAAAAATGCAACCGATCGTTTGGCAAGGACGTTTCTTTCGCCATCGACAAATGGTCGCGCCTTGACCAAGGATTGATCACGGCCCTGTCGCCGATCCAATCAGGGGCGTGATATTGCTATGCTGAATGTCCATGGAAAGAAGACCGAAGGATGCATCGCTTCGCATGACGTCGAATCAAGAGATTGTGCTGAGCGTTCACAATCTGACCAAGGCCTATCATTCGGCGGGTGAAGAGGTCGTCGTCCTCCGCGGGGTGAACCTGACCGTCGCGGCCGGCGAGCGCGTTGCGCTGACGGGTGAATCCGGCAGTGGCAAGAGTACATTGCTGCATCTGATCGCGGGGCTTGATCGCGCCGATGGCGGCAGGATCGATTTTGCCGGAATGTCGATCGCGGACCTCAACGAGGCGGGCCTCGCAGCGCTGCGGCGTGACCGGCTGGGTCTCGTGTTTCAGCAATTCAACCTGATCCCGAGCCTCAATGTCCGCGACAACCTGGCCTTCCAGTCCCGCATCGCTGGACGCCACGACGCCTCCTGGCAGGCCGAGCTGGCGCAGCGTTTGGGGCTCGCCTCGCTTCTGGACCGCTATCCGGAGCAGTTGTCGGGCGGCCAACAGCAACGGGTCGCGATCGGCCGGGCGCTGGCGGTCAAGCCGCTGCTTCTGCTGGCGGATGAACCCACCGGCAATCTCGACGAGGCGACCGCCGATGACGTTCTCGCGCTGACCCGCGACCTCGTCGCGCAAACCGGCTGCGGGCTTCTGATGGTGACGCACTCGGTTCGTCTTGCCGCGACGTTGGACCGCCACATCAACCTCAGCGCGGGATTGATCGCGTGACGCGGACCCTTTGGATCCTCGCCGTCCTGCTCAGCCACTGGCGTCGGCATCCGATGCAGTTCGCGACGCTCCTGATCGGCCTCGTGTCGGCGATCGCACTGTGGAGCGGCGTGCAGGCGCTGAACCAGCAGGCGCGCGAGAGCTATGACCGGGCCGCCGCCGCGTTGGGCGGCGTCCGCACGCCCACCCTGGTGGCCCGCGGCGGCGGGACCTTCCCGCAGCAGCTCTTTGTCGAGCTTCGTCGCGCCGGCTGGCCGGTGTCGCCGATTCTCGAGGGCCGCATTCAGGCCGATGGACACTCATTCCGCCTGCTCGGCATCGAACCTGTCACGCTGCCTGTGGAGGCCGGCGATACGCCTGCGATCGGCGGCGATTTCCAGAGCTTCGTCATGCCGCCCGGCGAGACGCGCCTTGCACCCGAGACCCTGGCCGAACTCGGCTCAAGCGAAGGCGCGTCGCTGCAAGCAAGCAACGACATGAAGCTGCCGCCCCTTCGCCTCGCCGCTCAACTGGCCCCCGATGTGTTGGTGGTCGATATCGGTGTCGCCCAACGGCTGCTCAAAATGCCCGATCAGGTGTCGCGCCTTCTGATCGGCAAGAGCAAGGGAGCGCGCGCCGCGCTTGAATCGGTCGCCGGCGACAGGCTGCGCCTGGTCGAGCCCAACGCCGAGACCGATCTCGAACGCCTCACCGACAGCTTTCACTTGAACCTCACCGCGTTCGGCCTGTTGTCGTTTTTCGTCGGGCTTTTCATCGTCAATTCGGCGATTGGACTGGCCTTCGAACAACGGCTGCCGATGCTGCGAACCTTGCGCGCCTGCGGCGTGTCGTCGCGCCAGCTCAATGCGGTATTGGTGCTCGAACTCGTGTTCTTCGCGCTCGTCGCAGGCTTTGCGGGAATGGTTGCCGGCTACCTGATCGCAGCAGTGCTGCTTCCCGACGTCGCCGCATCGCTGCGCGGACTTTACGGCGCACAAATCCCCGGACAGCTCTCGCTGCGGCCGCAATGGTGGATGGCCGGGCTCCTCATCAGCGTGCTGGGGGCGCTACTGGCCGCAGCAGCGAGCCTGCTGAAGGCGAGCCGCCTGCCGATGCTCGCGGCCGCACAGCCGCAAGCCTGGCGACAGGCGCAGCGGCGATGGGTCAGCCTTCAGGGGATCGCGGCGCTCGCGGTGTTTGCCGCGGCCGTCGTTCTTCTTCGGTTCGGCGATTTGCTTCTGGCCGGTTTCGCTGTGCTGGCGGCCATGCTGCTCGCCGCTGCGCTGGCGTTACCGCTGATGTTGGAACTGGTGCTGGCCGGCGGCCAGCGCCAGGCGCGCGGCGCGCTCGCCGCCTGGTTCTGGGCCGACAGCCGCCAGCAACTTTCCGGATTGTCGCTGGCCTTGATGGCGCTGTTGCTCGCGCTCTCGGTCAATGTCGGCGTCGGCACTATGGTCGAAAGCTTCAGCCTTACATTCGTCAGCTGGCTCGACGGACGGTTGGCTGCCGACGTCTACCTCAATGCAGCCGACGACGCGCAAGCCAGCGCCATCAGCGGCTGGTTGCGCGAACGGCACGACGTCACCGCCATCCTTCCCGGCGGCCGGGCCGAAACGCGGTTCGCGGGCGCGCCGCTGGAAGTTTTCGGCCTTCCCGACCACGCCACCTACAGGGATCGCTGGCCCTTGCTGCAATCCTCACAAAATGCATGGGCACGGCTGCGGTCGGATGATGCAGCTTTCGCCAGCGAGCAACTGGCGCTACGCGCGAAACTTTCCATTGGCGACAGCATCGGTGTTCCGGCGCCGAACGGCGACTGGAAGATCCGGATCGTCGGCATCTATGCCGATTACGGCAATCCAAAAGCGCAAATCGCGGTCAATTTTGATGCGCTGACCCGCCACTTCCCTAACATCCCGCGGACGCGGATCGGCTTGCGCGCCGATCGAGCGGCCGTTCCCAAACTGATGGCGGACTTGCGGGAGAAATTCGGCCTCGATGAGCACAACCTGATCGATCAGGCGACATTGAAAGCGGAATCCAAGCGCATCTTCAACCGGACATTCGCGGTGACGGCGGCGTTGAATGCCTTCACGCTGGGGGTTGCCGGCATCGCTTTGCTGACAAGTCTGCTCACGCTCGGCAATTCGCGGCTGCCGCAGCTTGCGCCGCTCTGGGCCATCGGCATCACGCGACGTGAGTTGGCGATGATCGAACTCCTCAAGACCATGTCGGTTGCGCTGATCACCGCCTTGCTGGCGCTGCCGCTCGGTCTTCTGGTGGCCTGGTGCCTGATCGCGGTCGTGAACGTCAAGGCCTTTGGCTGGCGTTTGCCGTTTCACGTATTTCCGCTGCAGCTGGCCGAGCTGCTCGTCGTCGCCATGGCGGCTGCGCTCGTTGCAGCGGCCATTCCGGTTCTCAAGCTGATGCGCTTGCAGCCGACCGCCTTGATCAAGGTGTTCGCCGATGAGCGGTAGCTTCACGGTGTCCCGCCGCAGCTTCACAAGGGGCGCGCTGTTCCTTGCGCTGGCGCAGCAGAAGGCGCGGGCGCAGGGATTTGCGGGGCTCGGCATGAGCGGTGCAGGATTTGCGCCTGTGGTGCCCGGCAGGCAGCTTGTCTTTCCCGCCGATCACGGTCCGCATCCGGACTTTCGCATCGAGTGGTGGTACGTCACAGCCAATCTCACAGACGCTAGCGGGTCACCCTATGGCGCGCAATGGACACTATTCCGTCAGGCCATGGCGCAGGGTCCGCAAGCGGAAGGCTGGGCCAATCAGCAGATCTGGATGGGACACGCCGCGGTCACCCGCGCCGACACCCACCGCTTTAGCGAAACCTTTGCGCGCGGCGGCGTCGGACAAGCGGGTGCCAAAACCTCGCCCTTTGATGCCTGGATCGATGCCTGGCAAATGCGCGGGAGCGAGGGAATGAACAGCGACACACTTTCGCCGCTCGAACTCAATGCTGCGGGGGCCGATTTCGCGTATGCGCTGCGCCTTGAGGCAGATCACGCGTTGGTCTTGCAGGGGGACACCGGCTACAGCGTGAAGTCGGAACAAGGACAGGCTTCCTATTACTACAGCCAGCCGTATTTTAGGGCGCATGGCCGCATCACCATCGACGACAAGCCGGCCGACGTCACTGGCCTTGCATGGATGGATCGTGAATGGAGCAGCCAGCCGCTGGCCTCCGATCAGACCGGATGGGACTGGCTGTCTCTGCATCTCGATGGCGGCGACAAGCTGATGCTGTTCCGGCTGCGTCGCACCGACGCCCGTCACTTCATTTCCGGCAAATGGTTTTCGGCCGACGGCAAGGAGGGGCGGCTGGGGCCCTCTGACATCGTCATGACGCCGAAAGCTGCCACCGAGATCGCCGGACGCCGGATTCCGACCACATGGGACATTGCGATCCCGCCGCTGTCACTTGCGATTTCATGCAACGCCATCAACCCGAAATGCTGGATGGGAACGCGCTTTCCCTATTGGGAAGGCCCGATCCGTTTTTCCGGCAGCCATAATGGGGTTGGATATCTGGAGATGACGGGCTACTGACGGCAGCTTTGAGCGTTGAAGGGAAACTCGCGATGTCTCACCTGACGGCCCTCGTCACCTGCCTTGCGATCCTGATGTATTTCTTTTTCAGCTTTCAAGTCGGCAAGGCGCGCAGGATTTATGGCATCAAGGCGCCGGCCATATCGGGCAATCCGGATTTCGAGCGCGTGTTTCGTGCCCACATGAACACGCTGGAGTGGATGCCGATCTTCCTGCCTGCGTTGTGGCTGTTTGCGGTCTATGTCAGCGATGCCATTGCGGCCGCGCTCGGTGTGGTCTGGATTGTGGGGCGCATTGTTTACATGACCGGTTACGCAAAGGCCGCCGGCGAGCGCAGGCTGGGCTTTGCCATCCAGTCCAGCGCCGCGATTGCGCTGTGGCTCGGCGCGACGGGAGCCATCCTGTTGCGTCTCATCCACTAGTGTCCCGATCCCGAGATTCGTATCATATCGCGGCGGCGCCACACTAGTACCGCCGATCTGAAGTCCCGGCACCACAAGCGGCGAGTTCGATCAGGGACTTCAGATCGATGACGCGGTACTAGATTCAATAAGTTTGCTGGTGCCCGTGACTTTCCGAAGTTCGTGACGGTGGGTGCTGCGATGGAGCACGAACTTCGGAAAGTGGGCACGAGTGAAACACAACGTCGCACCGAGCCGGTTGAAACCCTCGATAAATCAAAAAGTTCTGCGGGATCGGAGGCTTGGACCGCTATTTGACTTCAGACAGGTCCCAAGATTAAGTACGGTCGCACCCACAAGGTCGCACCGCCTCACTCGATTTCATCAGCGCCTGAGTGCTTCTGCGCGAAGGCTGTAGCGAGCCCCTACTATGAGTGCTTTTTTCAAGCGGCAGCTTGCCGAATATATCGAATATCATCGCAATCCCTGGAATGGCGCGATGCACGTGTTCGGCATTTTGACATTGTTTTTTGCCGCCACCCTTCCCCTCAGCCTCGTGCCCGTGAACGTGCTTGGCGTGCCGACGACACTCGCGCCGATCCTGGCCTTGCCGGCATTGATTTATTGGCTGCTGCTCGATGCCGCACTTGGAACGGCCATTCTTGGCTGTGCTGTTGTCCTGCTCTCCGCCGCCGCATTCGTAGCGCATCACTCAAGCGCCACCATGGTGTGGTCGGTGACGGTGCCTCTGATCGTCGTCGGCATCGCTTTCCAGGTCATCGGGCATCGCGTGTTCGAGCAGCGCCAGCCTGCGCTGGTCGATAACCCCTCCCACCTCCTGCTAGGACCCATGTTCGTCATGGCAAAACTGTTTATCGCGCTCGGGTTCCGGCGCGACCTTGCGGCCATTATCCAAACGCAGCGCGGCCCTTCATCCTTCACCGAGGAACACCAGGCTGGACCGCTGCCACGTTCATGACCAGTGCCGCCCATTTGAAATTCCTGCGCCGCAAGCGACAAATTCCGTTCAGGAATTTCAAATGGATAAGCGGCACTGGAATCATGGTCCTGCCGGTGTCCATGACTTTTCGAAGTTCGTGAAGGTGGCCGCGGCGATGGGAGACGAACTTCGAAAAGTGGGCACCAGGGTACTTGTCACGGGCGGCACGGGCTTCATTGGGCACCACCTTGTCTCGGCTCTTGTGGCGCGCGATCGAAGGGTGCGGGTCCTTGACCGGAGGCCGCCGGTTTGTGCCACACCCGGCGTCGAATACGTCTCGGGCTCAGTGCTGGATTCGGGTCTCGTCGACGAAACCCTCCGTGATGCGGACGAGGTCTATCATCTCGCAGGCCTCCCCGGCATGTGGCTGCCGAACAAGAACGACTTCCATGCCGTCAATTTCAAGGGAACGGAGATCGTGATCGCTGCTGCGCGCAAGCGCGGCGTCGCACGCTTCCTGCATTGCTCGACCGAGTCGATACTGTTCCGGCCGGCCTCATCGCGGCAGGACGGAGGCGAACCCAGCCTGTTGCCGCCGGAGCAAATGCCGGGCGTTTACACCCGATCGAAGATGCTGGCCGAACAATCGGCGGCGCAGGCCGCCGCCGCCGGATTTCCGCTCGTGATCGGCACGCCGACAATGCCGATCGGCCCGCATGATCACAACCTGACGCCGCCGACCGCGATGCTCAGGCAGTTTCTGCACGGGCGAATTCAGATGTATCTCGATTTCATCGTGAACCTGGTCGATGTGCGCGATGTCGCCGCCGGCCTGATCCTCGCCATGGAGCGCGGACAGACCGGCCAACGCTATATTCTCGGCGGCGAAAGCATTTCACTGAAGAAGATCCTGAAGCTGATGGAGACCATCAGCGGGCGCCACACACTCGCCATTCCAGTCCCCGGCAAGATCGCCGAGATGGCCGCGGGCATGCTGGAATTCATTTCGGATCACGTGACGCACACCCCGCCGTCCGGTACGGCCGAGGGCGTGCGGATCGCGCTACGGGCGACGGAGCTATCGATCGAGAAGGCGCAGAAGGAACTGGGCTATGCTCCGCGACCGGTCGAACCGGCGTTGCGCGATACCATCGCCTACCTGCTTGCCAAGCCCGAACCAGCTTGAGCCGCTAAGCCATTCCTTGCCTTTAGTTTTTTCGGCGATTGCCAGCACGCGCCAATCGGGAATATAAGGACGCCCATGCACGAGCCGAACACCATTATTGCTTTCGTCTGGAGCGGGTGGACCGCAACCTGGCCCACTGCCTTGCTGGCATTGATCTGGGCGGCCTGGCTGTTGAGCTGGTTCATCGGCGCATTCTTCTCCGGCCGGACCGAGAAGCACGTCAGGACCTGGGATTCGCGGGCCTACCGCTTTCCCATCCTTATCGGCGCCGTCCTGCTGACGCCCTGGACGGCGGAGGTGCTCGGCGAGAAACCGCTCTGGCAGGTCGGCACAACGGGCACCTACGTCCTGGCTGTGCTCACCGCCGCCGGTTGCCTGTTCACCTGGTGGGCGCGCATTCATCTCGGACGTTTCTGGTCAAACGCCATTACCCGCAAGGAAGGCCATCGCGTCGTCGACACCGGGCCTTACGGATTGGTACGGCATCCGATCTACACCGGATTGATCGGTGCCATGATCGCGACCGGCATCGCGGTTGGAACTGCAACGGCGCTGCTTGGGACAGCGCTGATAGCGCTTGGCCTCTGGCAAAAGGCGCGCATGGAGGAAGGCTTCCTATCGGCCGAGCTCGGCGCGGATGCCTATGGCCCTTACTGCCGCCGCGTCCCGATGCTGGTGCCCTTCCTGCCGCAGCGCTGACGTCTCATTTCACTTGCCGGGCTTGCCGGGGCGCCTATTGAGGCGATCGCCGTCAACGCCGGGCCGGCGCCGGCGCTGATGCTTCGACCACCGGTTCAAGGTGGCGGGGAACGATGACGCGCTCGCCCGGAACCAGCGGTGCGCGGTCCGCGCCCTTGTTGACCTGGAGCATCGACCAAAGCGGAACGTGATAGGCGGCCGCGATCGACTGCAAGCTGTCTCCCGGACGGGCAAACACCGCCGTCCCGCTGTCCCACAGATCGATATCGGCTTTGGCCGGAACAACGCAGCGAATAGGCGCCGTGTCGCCTTCGGCCTTCGCGGCGGCGAGCTGAACAACCTTCGCGACGAGTTGCTCCTGAATCGTATCCACCTTCTCGATATTGATGTGCGTGACCTCGTCGTGCTGGGAAAGGTCGAAGCTCGCATACTGGCCGCGGAAGCCCGGTTTCGGTTTGACGTCGCCGCCGCCGAGCACGCTCGTCGACAGGAAGATGTTGATGAAGCGATCAACGTTGAGTGGGACGTCGGGCGTGACGTGGGCTGGATCGATGGCGACGACCAGATCAGCCCTGATCCCTTCACCTTCCAGGATCTCGGCAAACTTCAGCGCGCAAAAGCCGCCCATGGAATGCCCTATCAGGACGATCGGTGCCGGACTCTCGCGATAGTCGTGAATCGCCTGCGCGGCAATCAGGCGGCAAATGGTGAACTCGTAAACGTTGGCAGCGATCCCGGCCTCTTCAAGCCGTTCGGTGAGGCGGTCTATTCCGCGAGAGAAGAAAGGACCGAGCGCACCACGGAACAGATAGGCCCGCGGGCGCGGCGCGGGCCTCGACGTGGCAGGCGGCGGCGATATAAGCGCCTCGGTCGTTGCAGCGGTCACCGGATTCGCTGCCGCTGAACTGAGAGCGCCGTCAGCCAGCGAGATCAAGCACAGCGCCTGGATCAGGATTGCTGCGAGGCGTGTCGAATTGGTCAAACGCTCCAAGAGCCCGTCCTGACGCTGGAAGCCCCGGCTATAGATCGCCGGAATCGGCGCGAACCTTTAGGGGCGGAAATGCGCAAATCTATGCGCCTTCCGTTCCTTTTGAGAGGCCGAATTGGTGGAATTGTGGCGTCTCTCGGCTGCCGCTGTCTCCGCCGAGGCTGGATGGCCAGCGCGACTTATCGCGCCGGCCCCGATGCCGCCGAGACTTCACGCGCGCGGCTGCCGAAAACCGCGGCGTCGATGTCGCCGATCACCCGCCGCTGCATGATTTCATTCTTTTCGATCGTGATGTGACCGACACCCGGGACATTCTGCACGTTCACGTTGTCAAGTTCGCCGTGCAGACCTTTCGTCCGCGCCACCGGCTCTCCGTTGCCGTTGCCGATGTAGTAGTTGACATAGCGCCCGACGCGGCCCGTCAGGCTGGTGCGAAATACCGAATCCAGGCCGATGGCGAGCTTCACCGGAGCCCCGAGCTGAGTGAGACGTTCGACCATGTCGGGGAGCACGGTCGCACCCGAAGAATGCCCGACCAGAATGATCGTTTTGACTCTTCCGCTGCGATAGTCGGCCGCGGCCTCGTCGGCGACGGCCGACCAGGAGAGATAATTGCTCACGTCGACCGGGATGCCCTGGGCCTGCAGCCTGGCTGCGATGCTATCGAGGCCGAGCGAAAAGATGTTGAGCACGCCGCGCAGCATGTAAACTTTTGCGCCACTGGCGGGCTGCGTCGACGCCGCACGGCTCGCCATCATGGGATTCGAAAGAGCGAGCAGCAGCAACGCGATCGCGGCAGTCTTCAACGAACGCAACCCCCAGCGGCCGGACGAGCGAGGCATGCGCAAAAGCTTCAAGTAACCGCCGGATGACGTCATGGCTTCCCTCGGAGAGATGGAGTGGCCGGAAAGTAGCCTTGGCGCGCTCGCATCCGCAACAAAAAGACGGATCACAATTGCCATTTAATGCTCTCCTCGTGACTTGATTGCAACACCCGCAGTTCCCCCGATACCCTTTGAAACCGAGGCCGCTAACCGGGGCCGCCGCGAGTGCAAAAAAGAACGCGGCGCCAGATGGCGCCGCGTCACATGCATGAAATAACAGCTGCGCTTACTTCGTCCGCGGACAGCCGCTTTCCTTGGCCGCGAAGAACGCCTTGTCGCCGGGAACAACGGCGAGCTGCTTGTAGTAGTCCCAGGGCTTCTTGGATTCGGAAGGCTTCTTGACCTCGAAAAGGTAGAGGTCATGCACCATGCGGCCGTTTTCGAGCACCTTGCCGTTATCCGTAAACGCATCGTTGACCGGCAGTTCCTTGAGCTTCTTGGCCACCGCGTCCGAATCCTTGGTGCCCGCTGCCTTCACCGCCTTCAGATATTGCAGCGTCGCCGAATACGTGCCGGCATGGATCATGCTCGGCATACGGCCGGTTCGCTTGAAGAAGCGTTCCGAGAACGCCCGCGTCCTGTCGTTCTGGTCCCAGTAAAAGCCTTCGGTCAGCACCAGACCCTGAGCAGCCTCAAGTCCAAGCCCGTGAACCTCGGCGAGGGTCATCAACAGTGCCGCGAGCTTCTGGCCGCCCTTGACGATACCGAATTCCGCCGCCTGCTTGATCGAGTTCGTGGTGTCGAGACCGGCATTGGCGAGCCCGATGACCTTGGCCTTCGAGCTTTGCGCTTGCAGCAGGAACGAGGAGAAATCCGACGAGTTCAGCGGCACGCGCACCGAGCCCAATACCTTACCGCCGTTTTCCTTGACGATATCGCCGGTGTCTTTCTCGAGCGCGTAGCCGAACGCGTAGTCGGCCGTCAAAAAGAACCAGCTGTCGCCGCCGGCCTTGACCAGCGCACCGCCGGTGCCGACCGCAAGCGCTCGGGTGTCATAGGCCCAGTGGAAGCCATAGGGCGTGCAGGCATCGCCGGTGATGCGCGAGGTCGCAGCACCCACGACAATGTCGATTTTCTTCTTTTCCTTCGAAAGCTCCTGCACCGCGAGCGCGACCGACGACGTCGTGAGTTCGGTGATCATGTCGACGCCTTCGACCTCATACCACCGGCGCGCGATGCTGGTGGCAAGGTCCGGCTTGTTCTGATGGTCGGCGGTAACCATATCGACCTTCTGGCCGAGCACCTCGCCGCCGAAATCCTCGATCGCCATCCTGGCGGCTTCGACCGAATATTTGCCGCCGTAATCGGCGTAGACGCCGGATTGATCGTTCAGGATGCCGATCTTGACGCCCTGCGCGGACGCCGGCGCCGCAATCAACAGGCCGCATGCCGCAACGGCCGCGGGCAACAATTTAAGGCTCATATACTCTCTCCCGGGATCTCTATTGCCAGCATGATATTTTATAAGGTTCGCCGTGCCCACCCGCTTTGAATGAGCCAAAAGTAGGGTCGCGAAGCCCCGCACGCTGTGCCAAAGGCCCGTGAATTCAGGCAATTATCAGCTCGCCGGAGCCGGCTTTGTCGGTTGCCGGGCGTCGGCCAGATTACGCACTACCATGTAGAAGATCGGCGTGAACACGAGCCCGAAGAGGGTGACGCCGAGCATGCCGAAGAAGACGGCAACCCCGACCGCCTGGCGCATTTCCGATCCCGAGCCGGTCGAGACGACCAGCGGCAGCACGCCGAGAATGAAGGCGAACGACGTCATCAGGATCGGGCGCAAGCGGAGACGGCAAGCCTCGATCACCGCCTCCAGACGCGGCCGGCCCTCAAGCTCGATGTCGCGCGCGAACTCGACGATCAGGATGGCGTTCTTCGCGGCCAGTCCCACCAGCACCACAAAACCGATCTGGGTTAGGATGTTGACGTCCTGTCCCATGATCCGCACCCCGAGCGTCGCCGCGAGCAGGCACATCGGCACGATCAGGATCACGGCAAACGGCAGCGTCCAGCTGCCATACTGCGCCGCCAGCACCAGGAATACGAACAGAACGCAGATCGGGAAGACATAAAGACCCGAATTGCCGCCGGTCACCTGCTGGTATGACAAATCGGTCCAATCGTAGAAAAAGCCGCTCGGCAAGGTCTGTTCCGCCAAACGTTTCATGATCGCGATTGCGGTGGCCGAACTCGTGCCGGGCGTCGTTTCTCCCTGAAGTTCGGACGCTGGATAGAGGTTGTAGCGCGCAACGCGATCGGGGCCGGAAATATCGCGGAAGTCGACGACGCTGCCCAACATCACCATGTTGCCGGCGGCGTTGCGGGTGCGCAGTCGCGCGAGATCGGCGGCCTCTTTCCGGAACGGCAGGTCGGCCTGGGCCGTGACGTGATAGGTCCGGCCGAGGATGTTGAAGTCGTTGACATAGGTCGAGCCGAAATAGGTCTCGATGGCGTCGGTCACGCCCTGGATCGGCACCCCTAACTTCTGTGCCTTGACGCGATCGACGTCGACAAACACTTGTGGCGTGTTGGCTGTGTAGGGCGAGAACACGGACGTCAGCCCCGGCGTCCGGCGCGCCGCTGCCACGAGTTCGTCGGTTGCGGCCGCGAGCAATTGCGGACCGCGGCCCTGCCGGTCCTCGATGCGCAAGGCAAAGCCGCCGCCGGTGCCGATGCCCGGAATCGACGGCGGAGGAATCACGATGATGAACGCGCCCTCGATGACGGAAAGCCGCCGCCGCAGGTCGCTCGTGATCTTGGCCGCAGTCAAACCCTTCTTCAGGCGCACCTCCGGCTCGTCGAACACCGGAAACAGCGCGGCCGCGTTGCCCGATTGCGTGCGTGTCGCGCCGGAAAGGCCTGCGAAAGCGGCCACGCGAACGATGCCCGGCGTATCGAGCGCAATCCGCTCGATTTCGCGCACGACCTCGGTGGTGCGCGCGAGCGACGCTGCGCCCGGCAATTGCGCCGAGACGATGACGTAGCCACGGTCCTGCGCCGGGATGAAGCCTTGCGGCGTCGTCGCAAGCAGCCAGCCGGCGCTGCCGATCAGCGCCACGTAGATCAGCAGCATGAGCGATGAATGCCGGATCACGAAGGCGGCCGCGCTGCCGTAACTGTGGGATAGCCAGTCGAAGCCGCGGTTGAAAAAGCCGATGAAAGCTTCCCATCCGCGGGCGATCAGGTTCCAGCGCGCGGGTTCCTTCCTCTCCTCATGTGCGACCAGGATCTGCGACGCCAGCGCAGGCGACAGCGTCAGCGAGCAGAAACACGAGATCGCGGTCGCGACAGCAATGGTGACCGCGAATTGCTGAAAGAACTGCCCCGAAACCCCGCCGAGGAATGCGGTCGGCACGAACACGGCGCACAGCACCAGCGCGATCGACACCAGCGCGCCACCGACCTCCTCCATGGTGCGCAGCGCTGCATCGCGCTTGCTCAGGCCGTCACGAAGATGCCGCTCGACATTTTCCACCACCACGATCGCGTCATCGACGACGATACCGACGGCGAGCACGAGACCGAACAAGGTGAGGTTGTTGATGGCAAAGCCGAGCGCAGCCATCGCGGCGAAAGTGCCGACCAGCGAGACAGGGATCGCGATGATCGGGATGATCGCCGGCCGCCATCCTTGCAGGAACACCAGCACCACGACGACGACGAGAATCATCGCCTCATAGATCGTCTTGATCAGCTCGTGGACGGATTGCGCGATGAACTCGGTCGGGTTGTAGCCGATATTGTAATCGAGCCCGTTCGGAAAGTTGGCCTTCAGCCTGGCCATTTCGTCGGAGATGTTCTTGGCGGTCGCGAGCGCGTTCGAGCCGGGACGCTGGGTCACCAACATCGCGACCGCGGTCTTGCGCAGCAGGAAACTGTTGGTGGTGTAGTCGAGAGCACCGAGCTCGATCCGCGCCACGTCGCGCAACCGGACCGTGCGGCCGTCGCCGCCGGCTTTGACGAGTATGTCCTCGAACTGCCCGATATCCTTCAACCGTCCGGTGAAGGTCAGGTTGGGCTGGAAGGCGCGGTCCGCGATCGGCGGACCCGCGAGCTGACCGCCGGCGATTTGCAGGTTCTGCGAACGGATGGCGGTAAGGACGTCGCCGGCCGTCAAGCCGAGATTGGCGATCTTGTCGGGATCAAGCCACAGACGCATCGAGTAATCGCGCGCGCCGAAAATCTGGATGTCGCCGATGCCGTCCAGCCGCAGCAGCTGGTCGCGGACCTGAAGCAGCGCATAGTTGCTGATATAGAGCTGGTCGAACGTGTCGTCGGGCGACAACATGAAGACGACCATCAGAATGTCGGGGCTGTTCTTGCGCGTCACTACGCCGTTGCGCTGAACCTCGTCCGGCAGCTGCGGCGTCGCAATCGCCACCCGGTTCTGGACCAGCACCTGGGCCTTGTCGAGATCGGTGCCAAGCTTGAACGTCACGGTGATCGTAAGCTGGCCGTTCGACGTCGCCTGGCTGTAGAGGTAGAGCATGTCCTCGACGCCGTTGATCTGCTGCTCGATCGGAGCAGCAACGGTGTCGGAGACGGTCTGCGCCGAGGCGCCCGGATATTGCGTGGTGACCACCACGGTGGGCGGCACGACTTGCGGATATTCGGCGACCGGCAGCGTCGTGTAGGCGATCGCGCCGACGATCAGCAGCACGATGGACAGCACCATCGCCAGAATCGGCCGGTTGACGGAAAGCGCCCCGAGATTCATGTCTTGTTACCTGCGGGAGCGGGCTTGGCTTCGCGCGGGGCCACCTTTGCGCCGACCCGCACGCGCTGCAATCCGTCGACCACCACGCGGTCCTCCGGTTTGAGACCTTCGCGGACGACGCGCAGGCCTTCATCGAGCGGCCCCAGGACAACGGGCCTGGCCTCGACCGTGTTATCGTCCTTGACCACGAACAGGATCTTGCGGGCCTGATCGGTCGCGACAGCCGTATCAGGCACGAGCAATGCCTCATAGGGCGCGCTCGCGATCAGCCGAACCCGGCCGAATTGTCCCGGCAGGATCGACAGGTCCTTGTTCGGGATTACCGCACGGCCGCGCAGCGTGCCGGTTGATACATCGAGCTGGTTATCGAGGAAATCGACCGTGCCTTTGTGGGACGGCTTGGTCTCTCCGGTCAGCGTCACCTCGACCGGATTGGGGTTGTCGCGCGAACTCGGACGTTTGCCCTCGAACCAGAGCCGGTTGTATTTGAGGTAAGTCGCCTCATCGAGGTCAAAGTAGATGTAGATGGGATCGAGCGTCACGATCGAGGTCAGGATGGTCGAATTGCCTTCGCTCCCCTGGACCAGATTTCCGATGTCGACGAGGTGCCGGCCGACCCTGCCGTCGATCGGCGCCGTAACATGGGTGAATTCCACGTTGAGCTGGGCTGCCTTGAGCACACCCTCGGCCTGGGTCTCGGACGCTCGCGCCGCCTGGAGCGCCTGGCGGCGCTGATCGACGGTGGAATCCGCCACGTTCTGCGACTGCTGCAATGTCAGCGCGCGATCCAGTTCGCGCTTGGCGAGTTCGACCTTGGCGCGCGCGTCCGAAAGCTGACCATCGGCCTGCGTGGCGATCGCGTCGAACGGACGGGCATCGATCAGATAGAGCAGATCGCCCGCCTTGACGAAGGCGCCATCGCGGAACTCGACATCCGTGATGAAGCCGCCGACACGGGGACGAACCTGAACCTGCTGGACCGCATCGAACCTTCCCGTGAACTCGTCCCAGTCGGTGACGGTTCGCTTGATGGGCTGAGCCACGGTGACCGGCGGCGCTGGCGGGGCCGCAGCCTGCGCCGCCTGCTTTTCCTCGCAGCCTGAAAGCAGTCCCGCGACCACGATGAGGATCGCAGACAAACCGTAGAACGATCGGATATCGGCCATTCGAACCGGACGCGTCGATTGCTCAGTCGCGCTCAATTCTCCCTCCTTCAACGATGGTTGCGATCAGTCGAGGTATTCCAGATATGCGACAGGACCAAGAAGACGCCCTCCGATAGTCTGTTCATGCTCCGAGCAGGATCAAGCGAAATTTGCCGCGCGGGCAACCGGCTTCTGAAATTCCGGCATGCGGCATGCGCGATGCTGGCGATCATAATCCGGCCAAGATGCTGGAGGCCGATTTTGTCGGCCTCCACTTCTGTGAGTGAGTTCCCGCGCGATCGGACGGCGGTCCCGGCAAGGCACGCAGGCAAAAAAACTGTGATCGCTCGTGACTACTTCGCGGCGCGAGCGCTTGGCAACCGGCCGATTATCCGGGGCAGGCCATTGTTGCCGGGCGGTGCTTAACGCGCGTGCACCTCGGCGTCATTCGCGAACAAGGGTACGGCCGCAGATGGCAGCCATCGCGATGGTGACGCCGCCGCCTTGCTCCGCTAACATCCCTTCCAAAATACAAACCAAAATCGTCCGGGAGGACAGCGCGTCCACGAGCGGCATGTCGCCTCTGCGCCATAGCTGTGCTCGCTCGGCCGTCACCGAGATAGCGGATCGCCATCCGCATCATGGCCGTACAGGGGAGTAGTTCGAACGATGTATACCGGTAAGCACGCTCATCTTCGCCCGCTTCAGCCCGCTTTCATCATGGCGAACTCCGGCGAGTCCGTGAGCTATGCCGAACTGGAGGCACGCACCAACCGCCTGTCGCACCTGTTTCGCAACCGCGGCATGAAGCGCCTGGACCACTATGCGATCTTCATGGAGAACAACAGCCGCTATCTGGAAGCCTGCGGTGCGGGCGAGAAAGCCGGCCTCTATTTCACCTGCGTCAATTCCTACCTGACGGCGCCGGAGCTCGCTTACATCCTCAACAACAGCCAATCCCGCATTCTCATCACCTCCGTCGCCAAGCTCGATATCGCCCGCGAGGCGCTCAAACAGTCTCCGAAGATCGAGCTCTGCATCGTGGTGGACGGCGCAAGCGAAAGCGACCGCATCGTCGGATTGAAGGAAGCCACCGCCGGACTTCCCAGGACGCCGATCACGGATCAATCGATCGGTACGGCGATGCTTTACTCGTCGGGCACGACGGGACGGCCGAAAGGCATCTTGCGGCCGCTGGCGGAACAACCACCCTCCGAGCAATTGCCACTGTTCGATTTCCTGCAGAAGCTCTGGCAATACCGCGAAGGCATGATCTACCTGTCGCCGGCGCCGCTCTATCACTCGGCGCCGCAGGCCGCGGTCAATCTCACGATCCGGATGGGCGGCACCGTCATCATCATGGAAAGCTTCGATCCGCAGCGCTATCTCGAACTGGTCGAGCAATGGGGCGTAACCCACAGCCAGCTGGTTCCGACGATGTTTTCGCGCATGCTGAAGCTGCCCGAAGACGTCCGTTCGCGCTACGACCTGTCCTCACTTGAAATCGCCATCCATGCCGCCGCCCCCTGCCCGGCCACCGTCAAGGAGGACATGATCAAATGGTGGGGGCCGATCATTCACGAATATTACGGCGCCACCGAAGGCCTCGGCTTCACGGCCTGCAACACCGCGGAATGGCTGGCGCACCGCGGCACGGTAGGCAGGGTTCTGCTCGGCGACCTTCACATCCTCGACGGCGACATGAAGCCGTGCCCGGTCGGCACGCCTGGCACGGTCTGGTTCAGGACCGCAAGCGCATTCGAATATTTCAACGACCCGGAAAAAACCCGCGAGGCGCGATCGAGCGACGGCACCATGAGCACCGTGGGTGACGTCGGTTACGTCGACAGCGACGGCTATCTCTACCTGACCGACCGCGCGACCTTCATGATCATCTCGGGCGGCGTGAACATCTATCCGCAGGAATGCGAAAATCTTCTGATCACCCACCCGAAGATTGCCGACGCCGCCGTATTCGGCGTGCCGAACGCCGATCTCGGCGAGGAAGTCAAAGCGGTGGTTCAGCCGATGCCAGGGGTCAAACCATGTCCCGAGCTTGCCGAGGAACTGATCGGCTTCTGTAGCCAGTCGCTGTCGCGCCAGAAGGTGCCGCGCTCGATCGATTTCGAGGAAGAATTGCCGCGGCTGCCCACCGGCAAGCTCTACAAGAGGCTCCTGCGCGATCGCTACTGGGGCAACAAGACCTCGCGCATCGTGTGAGGGGAACCGTACGCCACCGCAACAACGATTCCGGTGGACGGAACGATCTTGTATGTGGACTTCCGGATCACCTCGCTTGATCACTCATCGGCCTTTTGCTGAGATGATTCGGCAACGGGCCTGGGGTGCGGCGCATGAGATGGAAAGAGGAACGCGATCTTCTGATTGCGCAAACCATGGCGTACGTGCAGTCGGTGGCAAGAAGGACGGCCGAAGCCGATCGCCAGCTTGAAACGCGCCTCTCATCGGTATCACCGGTCCAGCCTTCCGCGGCGGAACGTCCGTCAGATGTCCGCCCTATGGACGTCCTTCCTGCTCGTCCCTCACCGATCCGCCATAGCGATCTGCGCGACGAAATCCATCGCAGGGTTGCTGCCTTCCGCGCCCGCCAGCAGGCCTTCCATCGCGACCGCGATGAATACTGCAATGCGGTGATGGCGAAAGTTCGCGCTGCAACCGAACAGGCGAAGGCCCGCGACGACTAGTGTCCCGGTTCTGACATTCGTATCATATCGCAGCAGGCACTTTTACGAATGTCAGAACCAAGTGGACACTAGCAACTATGTGATTTTAGTGTGGCTTTGACTCTGACGTTCCTTTGCAGAACTCGCAGCAGCACTGAAAGGAGCTTCATAGTCGCCACACTAGCCGCCCAAACGCCGCTTGCGGATCGCCCTTCCGCCCTCACCAGCACGACAGAAATGACTTGCCTGGCGCATTTTTTGCAGCGCTAGATTGGACCGCCCTGACCATGTGAGCGGGGTAAAGCCGAGGGAGCAGCATCATGACAGGACTGAACCGAAGAGGACTTCTGGGAGCGGGCTCCGCCATGCTGGCGTTCGCAGCATTCGCCAACAAGACTGCTTTGGCGGCCGGGTCGCCGGGATTGACTACGCATGTGCTCGACACCGCGAACGGCAAACCCGGCGAGGGCATCAAGATCGAGTTCAGCGTGCTCGACGGCGAAACCTACAAGCTGCTCAAGACGGTTCACACCAATGCCGACGGCCGCAACGCCGAGCCGCTGCTGACGCCGGACAACATGAAGGCCGGAAAGTACCAGCTCGTGTTCTATGTCGGCGAATACTTCACCAAGCTCGGCACACAGCTGCCCAACCCGCCCTTCCTCGAGAAGGCGATCATCCAGTTCGGCATGGCCGATGCGACTGCGCATTACCACGTGCCGATCCTGGTCTCGCCGTGGAGCTACACGACCTACCGCGGCAGCTAGTGGAGTGGATTTGACATTCGCTACCCATCTGGCCGCAAGTTCGTCAAGCGAATGTCAAATCCAAAACTCCACTAAAAACCTATATTTTCTAGTGGTCCTTTGAATCTGACATTTGCAAAATGTGCCCGCCTCAACGGGATGCAAATGTTACAATCGGACCGCTGGTTGTCACCTTTGTCCAGGAGATAAGGACGCTGAACATGACCGCCCGTGCCTTGCGTGCTGCATCGCTCTTTTGCGTCCTGCTGCTCGGACCGGTCATGACCGCCAGCGCGGTCGCCGGCCCGGTCGACATGGCGCCGATCAACGCGATGGATCGCACGGCGTTCGTGCTGAAGTTCGGCGGCATCTTCGAAAAGACGCCATGGATCGCCGAAAAGGCCTGGCAGAGGCGTCCGTTCGCCAGCCTCGACGACCTGCATGCCGCCATGGTTGCCGTGGCGAAAAATGCCACGGCGGAACAGCAGCTTGCGTTGTTGCAAAACCACCCCGATCTCGCCGGCAAGGAAGCCAAGGCCGGCACCATGACGGCCTCGTCGGTCGCCGAGCAGGCGAGCGCCGGCCTCAACGCGTTGTCTGCGGCCGAACTGGGGGAGTTGACGGGCCTCAACGCCGCCTACAAGGCCAAGTTCGGATTTCCCTTCATCATCGCGGTGAGGATGCACACCAAGGAAGGGATATTCTCCGAATTCAAGCGCCGGCTGCAAAACGACACCCAAACCGAATTCGCCAATGACCTGCAAAACGTCTACATCATCACGCGACTGCGGCTGAACAAGCTTTTGGATGCGGACTGAACCGAAACGCCTGCGACTCCTACCACCAATGGCTCGCGGCATTCTGTTGTTCGCCAGCCACCGCCTCGGCATTCAACGCCCGGTAAAATCCGTCGCGCTCTCGCAATCGCCGCCAGTAGGCGGCGACCGCGGGACTGAAATCCCTGGCCAGGCCGATGCGATCGGCCAATAGCAGCGCATAGCCGACGGAAATGTCGGCCATCGTGAACCTGTCGGCGCACAGCGTTTCACTCTCGGCCACCGCCGCTCCGACCGCACGCAGCCTGCCGAGGAACCATTTTGCGTAGTCGGTTGCAACTTGCGGACTGCGCCGCTCCTCCGGCTCGAACTTCGAGTAACGCAGCACGAGCGCTTGTGGAAAGGTCAGTGTCGCCTCGCCGAAATACAGCCAGTTGAGGTAGGCGCCATAATCGGGCTCGTCGACCGCGACCGCGAGCGGCGTCGGGCCATGGCGCGTGGCCAGATATTGAAGGATCGCCGCCGATTCGGTCATGCGGACATCACCGTCGATCAAAAGCGGAATCGTGCCGAGCGGATTGACGGCGAGATATTCCCTGGCAAGTACCCGCGGCGGAAACGGCAGCATCTTGAGGTCGTAGGGGAGACCGAGTTCTTCCAGCGCCCAGAGCGGACGAAACGAGCGCGCGGCCGTGCAGTGATAAAGCATAATCACGTCATGGTCTCCTAGTTCGCCGGCGCCTCCCGCAATCCAACTTATCGTCGCCGCCACAGAACAAAATGCGAGCCTTGCGATTGAACCATAAGGTTGCCAATTTAAAAGAAGCACGCAACCGATAATGCAGGGCCGAGTTTTGCCATGGGCTCCCAGGTTCACTATCTGCCGCTGACGCCGGCCCTGTTTTCCATCCTTGTGTTGCTGGTGGTCGGGCTGATCATCCTGATTCAGCTCCGCATCCTGCGATACGCCTACATGAAGCTCGGCATCGGTCCGGGAGCCGCCCTGCTCCTGTTGTTCGGTTCGCTGATCGGCAGCTATTTCAATATCCCGATTACGATCCTGCCGGGGCAGTTGGTGAAATCCGGCGAGGTCGTCGATTTCTTCGGCATGCAGTATGTCGTGCCGCTGGTGCAGCAATGGCCCGGCACGGTGCTGGCCGTTAACGTCGGCGGCGCGGTGATCCCGACAATGATGTCGACGTACCTCATGTTCCGCTATCAGCTCTGGGGCAAGGCGACGATCGCCATCCTCGCCATCGCCGTCATCATCCATGTGATGGCAACCCCGGTGCACGGGTTAGGCATCGCCGTGCCGGTGTTTGGGCCGGTGATCGCGACCGCGATCCTCGCCTTCATCCTGTCCCGCGAATACGCCGCGCCGCTGGCCTATATCGGCGGCTCGATGGGGACCCTGATCGGCGCGGACCTCTCCAATCTCGACAAGATCTCTGGCCTCGGAGCGCCGGTCGCCTCCATCGGCGGCGCCGGAACGTTCGACGGCATCTTCCTCACCGGTATTCTGGCGGTCCTGTTGGCCGGCATCGTCTCGCCATCGCGGCCAAGGCCCGCCTGGTAGGTCTGCATGCGCGCAACGCGAGTTGCCTCTCTCGCCGACTATCAATAAGAAGAAGCCAAAATACGCCGGGAAGCGCTAGCTTGCTGGGAAACCATCAAAAACGGCCAGGGTCATGGAAGCGCGGTCAAGACACGCGGCAGCGGAAAGAAATTGGTCGCCGCCATCACATGCGAGCCGCGTCGTCCAGCAAATCCACGCCATGCTGCACCCGCGCAATATCGTTGTGGTCGGCGCGACGGATAAGCCCGGCAACTATGCCGAACGCATCTGGAACAACCTGATCAAGTACAAGTTCGAAGGCGCCCTTTTTCCGGTCAACAGCAAACGCGAAACCATCTGGGGCGTGCCGTGCTATCCGGATTTCGCCAGCCTGCCGGACAAGCCGGATCACGTGCTGGTGATGGTGCCCGCGCGCTTTGCGGTGCAGGTGATCCGGGATGCCGCGGCCGCCGGCGCGCGTTCGGCGACGATCGTGACCTCCGGCTTCAGCGAATTGCAGGACGCGGAGAGCCAAAGGCTGGCGGTGGAACTGCAACAGGCAATCCGCGAAACCGGCCTCGCCGTCACCGGCCCGAATTGCCTCGGCAATCTGAGCGCGGGCGAGAACCTCTTCACCAACATCGACGACCGCATCGTCACCATGGAAGCGGGTCCGGTTGCGATCGCCGGTCAATCCGGCGCGATCGTGATGGCGATCCGCCAGGCGCTGGAGGATCGCGGCGTCGGGGTCGGCTACATGGTCACGACCGGCAACGAGGCTGGCCTTGAGACGACCGACCTGATGAACTATTTCTCGATCGATCCCTCGATCCGCGTCATCGTGGTCTACCTCGAAGGCGTCCGCAACACCCGCGCGTTCCGCGAGGCCTGCAAGGCCGCGCGCGCGGCGGGCAAGCCGGTGATCGCGATCAAGCTTGGCGCGTCTGAAGGCGGCCGGGCGGCCGCGATGGCGCATACCGGCGCACTCGCCGGCTCGATCGAGAGCTTTGATGCGATCTCCTCCCGCGAAGGCGTGATCCGCGCCCATGGCCTCGACGAGCTCGTCGAAACCACGGAATGCTTTGTCCATGCCGCCTTGCCCAAAGGCGGGCGGCTCGCCGCCGTGACACTATCCGGCGGCAAGCGCGGGCTTTTGATCGATGCATTCACCTCGGCCGGTCTCGATTTCGCGCCGCTCGGTCAGAATGCCAGCGACAAGCTCGCCAAAATGCTGGGACCGGGTTCGATTGTCGGCAATCCGCTCGATGCGGGCTTTGCGGCCGTCGTCGATCCCTCCGTCTACATGCAGTCGATCAAGATCATGATCGATGATCCCGACACCGACATCGTCATCATCGATTCTGAACTGCCGAAGGCCCCGCATGAACTGCGCGAGCGCAACTTGCACCGCGTCAACGAGATGGCGGCGAGCGCGAACAAGCCTGTGATCTACATCTCGGCCATGTCGATCGGCTTTACCGAATTCACCAAGGGCCTGCGCCAATCGCTGCCGCATATCGCCGTCATGCAGGGTCTCGACCGTGCCGTCGGCGCGATCAAGTCGCTGATCGAATACGCACGGTTGCCGAAGCACGTTCCGGAAATCGCATCACCCTCCACCGCCTCCGCACGGGCGATGCTGGAGCGCACGCTCAAAAGCGCAAAGGGCGCGACGGCGCTCGACGAGGTCGCGTCGAAGACATTGCTGAAGGCTTACGGCATTCCAGTCTCGAAGGAAGCGATCGCGCAGACGTCGTCGGAGGCGGTGAAGATCGCCAAGCAAATCGGCTTTCCCGTCGTCGCCAAGGTCGTCAGCGCGGAAGTCTTGCACAAGTCCGACGTCGGCGGCGTGGTGCTTAACCTCAACAGCGCCGCCGACGTCAGAAAAGCCTTCGAGCAGATCACCGCGCGGATGAAGAAGCTCAAGAACAAACCCAAGATCGACGGCATCCTGATCGCGCAACAGGTCAAGGCCGATCTCGAACTCGTTGTCGGCACCGCGCTCGATGCCGAGATGGGCCCGGTGGTCCTGTTCGGCACCGGCGGCGTCGAGATCGAGCTGATGAAGGACGTGGCTCTGGCTGGCGCCCCGCTGGATGCGGTTGAAGCGAAGAAATTGATCGGCCGCACCAAGGCCGGCGTGAAACTCCGCGGCTATCGCGGCAAGCCCGCGCTGCATGAGGCTTCCGTCGTCAAGGCGCTCGTCGGCCTGTCCAACCTGATGATGGATGCCGGCAGCCGTATCGCCTCGATCGACGTCAATCCGTTTCTCATCAATGGCCGCACGGGCGTTGCCGTCGATGCTCTGGTCGTTCTCAACAACACGAAGGATGCCGGCGGTCACTGATCGATACCAAGGGGGAGTAAACCAATGCGAGTTGCCTTAGCCGCCATGGCGATCGTCGGGATTGCTGCAAGCGGCGTCTCGATCGCGCAGACGCAATCCGCAGCTCCTTTTCGACGCCCGCAACGTCATTCCCGGCATGGGCCTATCCTTGGGCCCCGGATTTCAAGGTCCCGCCTGACGACGGCCAGCCGACCCATGTTCCCGACAGCACCCAGAGCTTCACCATCACTCAGGAGCGCAATCTGTTCTTTGTGCCCGACTGGCATCCCGAGGATCATCCGCCGATGCCGGACGTGGTGGCGCATGGCCGCACCCCTGACGTGCGCGCCTGCGGCTCGTGCCATCGCGCCGAAGGCACTGGCGGGCCGGAAAACGCCAGCCTCGCCGGCCTGCCCGCGGCCTACATCATCCAGCAGATCCAGGATTACAAAAGCGGCGCGCGGAAATTCGCCGGCCCGCAGCGCAGCCCGAGCCTGTTGATGACCGCGATCGCCAAGGCCACTAACGAGGACGAGATCAAGGCGGCAGCCGCTTATTTTTCGCAGCTCAAGCCGAAGGCCAATATCAAGGTGGTCGAGACCGACGCCGTGCCGGTCACCCAGATCGCGCGGGTGTTCTACATGCTTGTGAGGGATGGCGGCACCGAGCCGATCGGGCAGCGCATCGTCGAGGTGCCTGGGGACGCGCTACAGTTCGAACACCGCGACACGCGGTCGCAGTTCATCGCCTATGTGCCGAAGGGAAGCATCGCCAAGGGCGAGGTGCTGGTCAAAACCGGCGGCGCAGGTGTCACCACGCCCTGCGGCACCTGCCATGGGCCGGACCTGAAAGGCGTCGCTTCAATTCCCGGAATCGCAGGGAGATCGCCGAGCTATCTGGTCCGCCAGCTCTATGACGTCCAGCAGCACGCGCGCGCAGGTAGCGCGGCGGCGCTGATGGCGCCGGTGGTCGAAAAGCTTTCGCACGACGACATGATCGCGCTTGCGGCCTATGTGGCGTCACTCCAGCCTTAGAGCGATTTCGGCGCAGATCCGCAAAAGTCGTCGATCGAGGGGCCGTTCGCCGCTGTTCGACCGCCCAGCCGGAGCGGGAAAATCGCCATTGAAGCAACAATTTGGCTGGTGACCCGCTTTGGCGGGTGACCTGCGCGAGGCCCTAGGCCGAAGGTTGCACGACTTTCGGCGCGTTGGTCGTTGGCAAGGGCGCAGCGGAAAGTTACGCTCCCAACGGCAAAGGCATCGAAGAATGCCTGAATTCAAGGCAATCCAACCTTGTCTGGGAGGACAGCATGGGTACAGCGCGACGATCCTGGCCGGTCGATCGGCGGACTATTCTGCGGACAGGCGCCGCGCTTGCCGCGGTGCAATTTTCATCACCTTTCATCATTAAAGCCCGAGGCGAAACGCCGGTGCGGATCGGAATGGTCGATCCGATCACCGGCGTCTATGCCGCAATCGCGCAAGGCGAGGTGGTCGGCGCAAGATTCGCCGCCGAAGAGATCAATAAGAAGGGCGGCATCATGGGCCGACCGGTTGAACTCCTCATCGAGGATTCGGCCAATGATGTCGGCACCGGCGTCCAGAAGACGAGGAAGCTGATCGAGCGCGACCAAGTCAGCTTCATTATCGGTGACGTGAATTCCGGCATCGCGATTGCGATGGCACAGGTCACCAGTGAGAAGAAGATCCTGCATATCGTGTCTGGAGGTCACACCGACCCGATCACCGGGACCAACTGTTCGTGGAACGTGTTTCGCATCTGCAATTCCACCACCATGGACGCCAATGCGATCGCCACCACCCTGATCGAGAAATTCGGCAAGCGCTGGTATTTCCTGACGCCCGATTACGCCTACGGGCACTCGGTCCAGGCCGGCTTTGAGAAATTGTTGAAAGCCGCTGGCGGCACGTCTGCCGGTTCATTGGTGCCGCTGGGCACGCCCGACTATTCGGCCTACCTGATCCAAGCAAAGGCCTACGCGCCTCAAGTCCTGATCAACGTCATGGGCGGCGGCGACCAGGTCTCGAGTCTCAAGCAGTTCGTCCAATTCGGCCTCGACAAGCAGATGGCGGTCGGCGGCACCCTGTTCGAACTCGAGAGCATTCGCGCCGTGCCGGACGGCGCACGCGTCGGCTGGTGGACCATGGAATGGTGGTGGGATCAGCCAGGTGTCCCGCATGTCGCGGAATTCAACGCCGCGATGAAAAAGATTACCGGCGCCTCGGCGACGGCGCGTAACTGGTTTGGCTATGCATCCGTGCAGACGCTTGCCACGATCGCGAACCAGGAGAAGACGCTGGATTCCCTGAAACTCTCCAGAGCGCTTTCGGGATTCAAGCTGCCGCCGGAAATCGCCTTGCAACCGGGCGCACCGGCGTTCCGCGACGGAGATCACGAGCTCATGAGCACTGTGTTCGTCGGCGACGCCCATCCGCCAAAGGGCGATCCCGACAACATGTTCACGGTGCGAAACCCCGTGCCCGGAGAGAAAGCGGCAGGCCCTGTGGAAGCTACCGGCTGCAAGATGCAGTGGCCGGCCTGAGATCAACGAAAACGAACAAGGGAGCCTTGTTTCGACACGTCAACTTCGACGACATGCGACCCAACGACAACAATAATCATTTGGAGAAACGTTCATGAGATCGCTGACCTTCGGGCCGAAATTTGACCGGCGCACGCTGATGAAGGGCGCCGCCGCGCTCGGTGCCTTTCAGGTAGCCTCCCCTTTCCTGATTCAGGCCCGCGGCGAAGCGCCGATCCGCATCGGCATGGTCGATCCGTTGACTGGTGTCTACGCCGCACCTGCCGGCAACGAAGTGATGGGCGCCAAGCTTGCCATCGAGCATATCAACGCCAAAGGCGGCATATTGGGACGGCAGGTCGAACTGCTCGTCGAGGATTCCGCCAATGACGTCGGCACCGGCGTACAAAAGGCGCGCAAGCTGATCGAGCGCGATCAGGTCAGCTTCATGATCGGCGACGTCAATTCAGGTATCGCGGCCGCAATCGCGCAAGTCACCAATGAAAAGAAAATTCTGCACATCGTTTCCGGCGGTCACACCGATTCGATTACCGGAAAGGACTGCAAATGGAACGTATTCCGCGTCTGCAACACGACGCGGATGGAGGCCAATTCGGTTTCCGACGTGCTGTTCAAGAAATACGGCAAGAAATGGCACTTCATCACACCGGATTACGCCTTCGGTCACACGCTGTATGACGCCTGTACCGCTGACCTGAAAAAGCTCGGCGGCACCGTCACCGGCAACGAACTGACCCCGCTCGGCACCACGGATTTTTCCGCCTATTTGATCAAGGCGCGAGCCGCAAACCCGGACGTGATGATCCTGCTGGTGCAGGGCTCCGACATGATCAACTGCCTGAAGCAGGTCGTGCAATTCGGCCTCAACAAGCAGATCCATGTCGCGGGTACCCAGCAGGAACTGGAATCGCTCGCCGGTCTGCCGCCGGAGGCGCGGATTGGGACCTGGATGTTCGAGTGGTACTGGAAACAGCCGGGGGTGTCCGGCGTCGACAAGTTTGTTGCCGACATCCGCAAGGTCAACAACGGCCACGTGCCGACCGCACGGCACTGGTTTGGTTACACCTCGGCGATGACCTTTGCGCTGGTCGCGAACCAGCAAAAAACGCTCGACGCGATCAAGCTCGCCGGCGCACTCGAGGATTTCGAACTGCCCGACGACGTCAAGCTGCAACCCAACAAGGTTTACTATCGCAAGGGCGACCATCAGCTCATGACGTCGGCCTTCGTCGGCGAAGCCCAATCGAGCGGCAAGGACGATCCGGAAGATCTTTACCACGTCGACGAGGTGGTCCCCGGCGACAAGACCGCGCCGGCCGTCAGCGACACCGGCTGCACGATCCAGTGGCCGACTTGATATTGAGCAAGAGGCCCGCCTTTGAGATGATCCGGGAGCGCCGCCTCCCGGATCAAGCGCGTATAGGAATTTCTTCTCGGTGAATTATGACGCAACTGCTTCTGTTTAACATCACCAACGGGCTCATCATCGGCGCGTTTTACGTGCTGATGGCGCTTGGCCTTTCGCTCATTCTCAATCTCAGCAACGTCATCAATTTCGCCCATGGCGGCTTTCTCGTCATCGGCGGCTATATTGCCTATACGATCACACCCTATCTCGGCTTCTGGGGCGCGTTAGTGGTGGCGCCTCCTTTGACGGCGATCATCGGACTGATCACCGAGCGTGTGCTGATCCGGCCGCTTTATGGGCGCGACCCGCTCTACAGCCTGCTGCTGACCTTCGGTCTTGCCTTCATGATCGAAGACGGCACGCGTTTCATTTGGGGGCCCCAGGGCAAGCCGGTCACCATTCCCCCCTTTCTTTCGCAACCGCTAAGCAACGACTTTTTCTTCATCACCGGCTACCGCCTGTTCATGGTGGGTATGGTGATGATCGCAGTGGCGCTGCTGTTCGTGCTACTTCGCTATACGCGGTTGGGCGTTCGCATCCGCGCCGGCACGCTCGACCTTGAAACCGTCGCTGCACTCGGCATCAACGTCCAGATGTTGCGGTCGCTCAATTTCGCCGTCGGCATTTTCCTCGCGGGCCTCAGCGGCGTGCTTGCCGCCGGGCAATTGGGGCTGGAGCCCACCATGGGCACCGGGCTGCTGATGCCAAGCTTCATCGCCATCATTGTCGGCGGCATCGGCAGCCTGCCGGGAACGCTGGCCGGTGGCTTGCTGATCGGCGTCGCGTCGGGACTGACGGCGGTGTTTTACCCGGCCGCGAGCGAGGCGGTCATCTATGTCTTGATGGCGGTGGTGTTGCTGTTGCGTCCGCGTGGATTGTTCGGCGAAGAAGGAATGATGACTTGAGCGCCGAACCGACGACCCGCAAGCTGATCGTCCTTGCGGCGATCTGGGCAGCCCTGATCTTCGCCCCTTATTGGATGGTGCCGCTCGGCGGTTATACCGCGCTAGCCACCCGCGTGCTGGTGCTGGGGCTCGCGGCGATGTCAGTGAATTTTCTTCTGGGCTTTACCGGCGTGCTTTCATTCGGTCACGCCGCCTGGTTCGGGCTCGGCGCTTACGGCGCCGGGTTGACGCTGAAATTCCTGGCGCCGAGCACGCCGCTCGCCCTCGTCCTTGGAATGCTTCTTGGCGGCCTTTGCGGCGCCCTTCTCGGCACCTTGATCGTGCGGCGGCGCGGCGTCTATTTCGCGATGGTGACGATCGCCTTTGGCCAGGTGTTTTATTACATCGCCTTTCAGTGGAGTTCGTTGACCGGCGGTGACGACGGACTGCGCGGCTTCTCGCGCCAGCCGATCGATTTCGGCCTGTTCAAGCTCGACATTCTGTCGAGCGCTAACGGCTTCTACTATTTCGTGCTGCTTTGCTTTGGGCTCGCGGTCGGCGCGATGGGCTTCATCCTGCGCTCTCCGTTCGGCCGCACCATGATCGCAATCCGGGAGAACGAGCGCCGCGCCCGCTTCCTTGGCATTCCGATCGAGCGGCACATCTGGATCGCCTTCACGCTGTCCTGTTTCTTCATGGGATTTGCCGGCGCGCTCTATGCGCTCGTCAATAACTTCGCCGACCCAAGAGGCCTGCATTACAGCCAGTCCGGCGATTTCGTCATGATGGCCGTGATGGGTGGAATGCGCAACTTCTGGGGGCCGCTGCTCGGTGCCGCGGTCTTCGTGGTCGTGCAGGACTATCTGTCGAGCGTCACCGTCAATTGGATGTCGTTCCTCGGCCTGCTTTTCATCCTCGTGGTGTTGTTCTTTCCGCGTGGGCTCTTGGGCTTTCTACAGCGGGGCAAGGTATGAACGTCCTGGAGATCAACGACGTCACCAAGCGGTTCGGCAACCTGGTCGCGGTACGCGGCGTTTCGCTCAACGTCGCAAAGGGCGAACTGTGCGCCATCATCGGACCCAATGGGGCCGGCAAGACCACCTTTTTCAACCTGATCAGCGGATTCTTTCCGCCGACGTCCGGCAGCATCATTTTCGACGGCAACGACATCACGCGGTTGTCCACCCATGAACGCGTGGTGCGAGGCATGGCGAGGACCTTCCAGATCACCGAGATCTTCCCCGAGCTGACCGTGTTCGAAAACGTCCGCACGGCCGCAGAGGTCGCGGGTGGATATCGCCTGCGCCCCTGGATCAGTCGCGCGGAGAGCATGAACCTTCACGGCCGCGTCGAAGACACGCTCAAGCTGGTGTCGCTGGAGGCCCGGGCCGACCGGTTGGTGGGCGAACTCTCCCATGGCGACCAGCGCGCCGCCGAAATCGCCATGGCGCTTGCCTTGAATCCGCATCTGCTTCTGCTCGACGAGCCGACTGCCGGCATGGGCGACCAGGAAACGTTTCAGATTACGCAACTGATCCGGCGGCTACACCGCGACAGCAACTACACGATCGTCTTGATCGAACATGACATGCGCGTCGTCTTTCATCTCGCCGACCGCATTTGCGTGCTGGACCAGGGCCGGATGCTGGCGCAGGGCACGCCGCAGGAAATCGCCACCAACGAGACCGTCCAGGCCGCCTATCTCGGAACCGCCGCATGACCGAAGCCCTCACGGCCGAAGGCCTTCATACGTATTACGGCAAGAGCCACATCCTTCATGGGGTCGGCCTCTCGGTCGCCGAAGGCAAGATCACCGCGCTGCTCGGACGTAACGGAGCCGGCAAGACCACCACGCTGCGGAGCCTGATGGGATTGACCCCGCCCCGCGACGGCAAGGTCACGGTGTTCGGCCAGGACACCACGCGCTGGCCGACCTTCCGCATCGCCGAGCTGGGCGTGGGCTACGTGCCGGAAGGCCGGCGCATCTTCGCCAATCTCAGCGTCGAGGAAAACCTCAAGGTCCCGCTGGAACGCCCCGGCCCCTGGACCATCGCGCGCATCTATCAGCACTTTCCGCGTCTCGAGGAGCGCAAGCTCAACCGCGGCCGCCAGCTTTCCGGTGGCGAGCAGGAAATGCTGTCGATCGCCCGCGCGCTGTTGCTGAATCCGAAGCTGCTCATTCTCGATGAACCCTCGCAGGGCCTCGCGCCGCTGGTCGTGCGCGAGGTGTTTCGCATCGTTCAGCAGATGAAGGCCGAGGGCATTTCAGTGCTGTTGGTCGAACAGAATGCGCGAATGAGTCTGGAGATCGCCGACGACGCTTATGTGCTCGACGACGGCATCGTGGTCTATTCGGGAACGGCGCGCGAGCTCGCCGCCGACGATGCACGGGTCCGCTCGCTGGCTGGCGCCAGTGCCGAAGAATGGACGCTGACGTAACGCCTTGAGGAATTGGCCTTTCGCCTGACGCGCTTTGCCCTTACAATTAGGGAAAATGCAGGCTCCCTTTTGATGAAGATGCGCTCCAGCAACCTCGTGATCGGAACCACCGCGCTCGCGATCCTCGCGGCGGGCTTTTTCGGTCTTCTGGGCATGCGCAAGTACCGTGCCGTCTCGCAGGAGAGCCGGATGCGCATCGTGTTCGAGGGCGGCTCGGCCAGCGGCCTGCGACGGGGCGGGAGCGTGAACTTTGACGGCGTGCAGATCGGCGAGGTCCTTTCGCTCAGGCTCGACACCCCGCGCAAGGTCGTCGCCGAGGTCAGGGTCGACAGGAACGCGCCAATCCGCAAGGACACAGTTGCGGGCCTGGAGTTTCAAGGCCTCACCGGCATCGCAGCCATTTCGTTGATCGGCGGCGAGTCTTCCGATCCGCCTCCACCGTCGGATAAGGATGGCATCCCGACGCTGACGGCGGACTTGAGCGAGCTCCACTCGATCCGCGATACCCTGCACAATGTCGACCGCATTCTTGTCAGCAATCAAACGACGATCAAAGATGGGCTGTTGAGCTTCGAGACCTATACGGCTTCGCTGGCAAGCCGCGGCGATGTCATCGACCAGGCGCTAGCGAAAACCAATGCCGCCTTCGCGGGCTTTGACAACGCCATCGCACGGATCGATAGCGCCTTGCCCGGCTTCACCGACGGAAAGGCCGATGAGCTGTTCAAAAAGGTGAACGACATTCGGGAATTTGCCCAGACCTTTGACAGGAAGTCGGCAACCGTGATGGAAGAGGCGCGCCAGACGCTTCTCGACGTCAGCGAAGGCGCAAACAAGGTCACGGCCAAGTTCAACCCGCAGGCTGCCGGCCCCCCGCGGCCGCCACGCCGGCTTGTCCCGCAGCGTTAGGCGCTGCACGCGATCGCTCCGCTTCCGCGCAAGTTCCAGCCTGCGGAACAACGCTTGCGCGCCGCTGACCCCCGCCACAAATTTTTTTGGAATTTTTGGAACGAATATTCGTCTGCCGAATTGATTACCTTGGCTCGAATCCTTCGACCTATCGCATTGTAATAACTAATGTATTTCTCTTGCTTTGCGACCGTTCGCACGATTTGATCATGCGAAAACATGACTCGTTTGCGCGAAGGCCAGCGCGCTTTTTTTCCGGCTTCTTCGAGGGGAATTCCATGGATGAACTTGGTTCGGTCAGTCCGTCCACGCGTCGTCGCGCCAAAATCAGGCAGCCCTACACCAACGGAAAGCCGGATCCGTCGCAGGAACTGCTGCAGGCCTTGCAGGCGATGCGCAGCGGCGACTTTTCGGTGCGCATGACCGGCGATCATCTCGGCATCGACGGCAAGATCGCCGACACCTTCAACGAGATCGTGGCCGCCAATCAGCGGATGGCGCAACAGCTCGAACGGGTCGGCCAGGTGGTCGGACGCGAAGGCAAGACACGTCAGCGCGTCCGGTTCGGGCTCGCCAGCGGATCGTGGGCCGACATGGAAAATTCGGTCAACACCCTGATCGACGACCTGCTGTGGCCGACGCGCGAGGTGACGCGTGCGGTCGCCGCCGTGGCGCAGGGCGACCTCCTGCAAACCGTGAAGCTCGACGTCGACGGCCGCCCCCTGGGCGGCGAATTCTTGCAGTCGGCAACCCTCGTCAACACCATGATCAAGCAGCTCTCCGTGTTCACGTCGGAAGTGACACGCGTGGCGCGCGAAGTCGGCACCGAGGGCAAGCTCGGCGGCCAGGCGCAGGTGCCGGAAGTGACCGGCGTCTGGAAGGACCTGACCGAGAGCGTCAACTCGATGGCCAACAACCTGACCGGCCAGGTCCGCAATATCGCCGAAGTCACGATCGCGGTCGCCAACGGCGACCTGTCGAAGAAGATCACGGTCGACGTGCGCGGCGAAATCCTGCAGCTCAAGGAAGCCATCAATACCATGGTGGACCAGCTGCGCTCGTTCGCCTCGGAGGTGACGCGCGTGGCGCGCGAGGTCGGCACCGACGGCAAGCTCGGCGGACAGGCCATCGTACCCGGCGTCGCCGGCACCTGGAAGGACCTGACCGACTCCGTGAACGCGATGTGCGGCAACCTGACCGCGCAGGTCCGCAACATCGCCAACGTCACCACGGCGGTGGCGCGCGGCGACCTGTCGCGCAAGATCACCGTGGACGTACGCGGCGAAATTCTCGAGCTGAAGGACACCATCAACACCATGGTGGACCAGCTCAACTCCTTCGCCTCGGAAGTGACGCGCGTGGCGCGCGAGGTCGGCACCGAAGGCAAGCTCGGCGGACAGGCCAACGTGCCCGGCGTCGCCGGCACCTGGAAGGACCTCACCGACAACGTCAACTTCATGGCGTCGAACCTGACCGCGCAGGTCCGCAACATCGCCGACGTTGCGACCGCGATCGCCGGCGGCGACCTGTCGAAGAAGATCACCGTCAACGTCTCGGGCGAGATCCTGCAGCTCAAGGAAACGCTCAACACCATGGTCGACCAGCTCAACGCCTTCGCCGGCGAAGTGACACGCGTGGCGCGCGAGGTTGGCACCGAAGGCCGGCTGGGCGGACAGGCCAACGTGCTCGGCGTCGCCGGCACCTGGAAGGACCTCACCGAAAGCGTCAACTCGATGGCGTCGAACCTGACCGCGCAGGTCCGCAACATCGCCGAGGTGACTACGGCGGTCGCCAACGGCGACCTGTCGAAGAAGATCACGGTGGACGTGCGCGGCGAAATCCTCGAGCTGAAGGACACTATCAACACCATGGTGGACCAGCTCAACGCCTTTGCCGGCGAAGTGACGCGCGTGGCGCGCGAGGTCGGCACCGAAGGCAAGCTTGGTGGCCAGGCGCAGGTGCGCGGCGTCGCCGGCACCTGGAAGGATCTGACCGACAGCGTCAACTCGATGGCGTCCAACCTCACCGGCCAGGTCCGCAACATCGCCGAAGTGGCGACCGCGGTGGCCAAGGGCGACCTGTCGAAGAAGATCACCGTGAACGTGTCGGGCGAAATCCTGCAGCTCAAGGAAACGCTCAACACCATGGTCGACCAGCTCAACGCCTTTGCCGGCGAAGTGACGCGCGTGGCGCGCGAGGTCGGCACCGACGGCAAGCTGGGCGGCCAGGCGCAGGTGACCGGCGTGGCCGGCACCTGGAAGGACCTGACCGACTCCGTCAACTCCATGGCGGGCAACCTGACGGCGCAAGTCCGCAACATCGCCGAAGTCGCGACCGCCATCGCCAATGGCGACCTGTCGCGCAAGATCACCGTGGACGTGCGCGGCGAAATCCTGCAGCTGAAAGAGACGCTGAACACCATGGTGGACCAGCTCAACCGCTTCGCAGGCGAAGTGACGCGCGTGGCGCGCGAGGTCGGCACCGAAGGCCGGCTCGGCGGACAGGCCAACGTGCCGGGCGTCGCCGGTACCTGGAAGGACCTGACCGACAGCGTGAACTCCATGGCGGGCAACCTGACCGCTCAGGTCCGCAACATCGCCGAAGTGACGACGGCCGTGGCGCGCGGCGACCTGTCGCGCAAGATCACCGTGGACGTAAAGGGCGAAATTCTCGAACTGAAGAACACCATCAATACGATGGTCGACCAGCTCAACGCCTTTGCCTCGGAAGTGACGCGCGTGGCGCGCGAAGTCGGCACCGAAGGAAAGCTCGGCGGCCAGGCCGAGGTGCCGGAAGTTGCCGGCACGTGGAAGGATTTGACCGACAACGTCAACTTCATGGCCTCGAACCTGACCGCGCAGGTTCGCAACATCGCCGAAGTCGCAACCGCGATCGCCGGCGGCGACTTGTCGAAGAAGATCACCGTGGACGTGCGCGGCGAGATCCTGCTGCTCAAGGACACCTTGAACACGATGGTGGAGCAGCTTCGTTCCTTCGCCGCCGAGGTGACGCGCGTGGCACGCGAGGTCGGCACCGAGGGACGGCTCGGCGGACAGGCCGTCGTGCCCGGCGTTGGCGGTACGTGGAAGGACTTGACCGACAACGTCAACCTGTTGGCCGCCAACCTCACCACGCAGGTCCGCAACATCGCCGAAGTCACCACCGCCGTGGCGCGCGGCGACCTGTCGCGCAAGATCACCGTGGACGTGAAGGGCGAAATTCTCGAACTGAAGAACACCATCAACACCATGGTGGACCAGCTCAACGCCTTTGCCGGCGAAGTCACCCGCGTGGCGCGCGAGGTCGGCACCGAAGGCAAGCTCGGCGGACAGGCGCAGGTGCCCGGCGTCGCCGGTACCTGGAAGGATTTGACCGACACCGTGAACTTCATGGCCGCCAACCTGACCGAACAGGTGCGCGGCATCGTCAAGGTCGTGACCGCGGTCGCCAACGGCGATCTGAAGCAAAATCTGACCGTGAAATCGAAGGGCGAGGTCGCGGCGCTCGCCGAGACCATCAACAACATGACGGAAACGCTCGCAACTTTCGCCGACCAGGTGACGAGCGTGGCGCGCGAAGTCGGCGTCGAAGGCCGTCTTGGCGGTCAAGCCAACGTGCCAGGTGCTGCCGGCACCTGGAAGGACCTGACCGGTAACGTCAACCTGCTCGCGGCCAACCTGACCTCGCAGGTTCGCGCCATTGCGGAAGTGGCGACCGCGGTGACCAAGGGCGACCTGACACGTTCGATCCAGGTCGACGCCAGAGGAGAAGTCGCGGAGTTGAAGGACAACATCAACACCATGATCACCAACCTCCGCCTCACGACGGATGTCAACACCGAGCAGGACTGGCTGAAGACCAACCTCGCCCGCTTCACCAACATGTTGCAGGGCCAGCGCGACCTGACCACGGTCGGCCGGCTGCTCCTCACCGAACTCACGCCGCTGGTGAACGCGCATCGCGGCGTCATCTATCAGGTCCAGAACGAAGACAGTCCCCAACTGCGCCTGCTCGCCGCCTACGCCAGCGACGGCGCCAGTCCGCACCTGCAGGTCATCCAGCTCGGCCAAGGCCTGATCGGCCAATGTGCCTTGGACAAGCGGCAACGGTTGGTCGCCGATATCCCCGAAGAGACGATTCCGGTCAATTCGGCGCTGTTGCGCGTGGCCCCGAAAAATCTCGTGGTGCTTCCGGTGTTGTTCGAGAACCAGGTCAAGGCCGTGATCGAGCTTGCTTCGGTTTCCGCCTTCACGACGTCACAGATGACCTTCCTCGAACAGCTCACCGACTCGATCGGCATCGTGCTGAACAGCATCGAGGCGACGATGCAGACCGAAGGCCTGCTGATGCAGTCGCAGCAACTGGCCGGCGAGCTGCAGACCCAGCAGAAGGAATTGCAGCAGACCAACGAACAGCTCGAGCAAAAGGCCCAGCAGCTCGCAGAACGAAACGTCGAGGTGGAACGCAAGAACCAGGAAATCGAGCAAGCCCGCCGCGCGCTGGAGGAAAAGGCGACCGAGCTTTCGCTGACCTCCAAGTACAAGTCGGAATTCCTGGCCAACATGTCCCACGAACTCCGGACGCCGCTCAACAGCATCCTGATCCTGGGTCAGCAATTGACCGAAAATCCCGACGGCAACCTGACGCCGAAGCAGGTCGAGTTCGCCCGCACCATCCACGGCGCCGGCACCGACCTGTTGAACCTGATCAGCGACATTCTCGACCTTTCGAAGATCGAATCCGGAACGGTGACGGTCGAGGCCGAGGAAATCCTGATCAACAACCTCCTGGAAACCGTCGGCCGGCCTTTCCGGCACGAGGCGGAAAACCGCGAGCTCACCTTCGATATCGCGGTCGATCCTCACCTCGGACGCAGCATCCATACCGACTCCAAGCGCCTGCAGCAGGTGCTGAAAAACCTGCTCTCCAACGCCTTCAAGTTCACCGCCGAGGGCGGCGTGCGCCTGAGTATATCGGCCGCGCTCGGCGGCTGGAGCGCCGAGCACCCTGTGCTCGATCACTCGCCCGCGGTTGTCGCCTTCGAAGTGTCGGACACCGGCATCGGCATTCCGCAGGAGAAGCAGAAGCTGATCTTCGAGGCCTTCCAGCAGGCGGACGCCGGCACCAGCCGGAAATACGGCGGCACCGGCCTCGGGCTTGCGATCAGCCGCGAACTGGCAAGCCTGCTCGGCGGCGAAATCCACCTGCAAAGCACGCCCGGCAAGGGCAGCGCGTTCACGCTCTATCTGCCGCTGAAATATTCCGGGCCGACGACGCCGCGCGTCAATGCGTCAGCACAACCGGCGCAGTATGGCCTCGCGCCGGCGATTCCCGCCGCGACCCAGGAACGCGTCACCGAACAGCTGCCGGACGATCGGCTGAGCCTGGAGCCCGGCGACACGATTCTCCTGATCGTCGAGGATGATCCGCACTACGCGCGGGTGTTGGTCGACCTCGCCCGCGACAAGGGCTTCAAGGTTCTGATCGCGGCGAGAGGCGCGGAAGCGCTCGACCTCGCCAAGCAATACCAGCCGACCGCGATCTCGCTCGACGTTTTCCTGCCGGATATGCTCGGCTGGACGGTGCTGAGCCAGCTCAAGCACAATCCACTGACCCGGCATATTCCGGTCCAGATCATCACGCTCGACGAAGACCGCCAGCACGCGCTGGCGCGCGGCGCGTTCTCCTTCGTCAACAAGCCGACGACCACAGAAGGCGTGGCCGCCGCACTGGCCCAGATCAAGGAGTACGCCAAACCGCGCCGCAAGCGGCTGTTGATCGTCGAGGACAACGCCGCAGAGCAGATGAGCATCCAGGAGCTGCTCGGCCACGACGACATCGAGATCGTCACTGCCGAGACCGGCGCCGGGGCGCTTTCGACGCTGCGCGATAATCCGTGCGATTGCGTGGTGCTGGATCTCCGCCTGCCCGACATGAGCGGCTTCGAGGTCCTCGATTCGATCCGCAAGGACGATTCACTGTCCGATGTTCCGGTCGTGGTCTTCACGGGCCGCGAGCTTTCGGTCGAGGAAGATGCCGAACTCCACACCATGGCGCGCAGCATCGTGGTGAAGGGCGTGGAATCGCCCGAGCGCCTGCTCGATGAAACCTCGCTGTTCCTGCATCGCGTCATCACGGAACTGCCGATCGAAAAGCAGCGGATGCTCGAAAAGCTCAACAGTTCCGACGAGGATCTGGTGGGTCGCACTGCGCTGCTCGTCGACGATGACGCCCGCAACATCTTTGCGCTGTCGAGCGTGCTGGAACGCCGCGGTATGAAAGTGCTCACGGCGACGACCGGCAGCGAGGCGGTCGCGCTGGTCGGGTCCAATCCGGAAATCGCAGTCGTGCTGATGGACATCATGATGCCGCAGATGGACGGTTATCAGACCATCGGCGTCATCAGATCGAACCCTGAGTTCCGAAGGCTTCCCATCATTGCCCTGACCGCGAAGGCGATGAAAGGCGACCGGGAGAAATGCCTTGAGGCCGGCGCATCCGATTATCTGGCCAAGCCGGTCAACACTGAGCAATTGCTGCTCGCTATCAGAATGTGGCTTCATCGCTGATCGGTGTACATAAATGGTAGACCAGGAAAAGGTAGACATCCTTCTGGTTGACGATCAGCCGGCCAAGCTCCTGGCCTATGAAGTCATCCTCAAGGAACTCGGCGAAAACCTCGTCGTAGCGACGTCGGGGCGGGAGGCGCTCGAATATCTTCTCAAGAACGAAGTCGCCGTGATTCTGGTCGACGTCTGCATGCCCGAGCTCGACGGTTTCGAGCTCGCGGCGATGATCCGCGAGCATCCCCGTTTCCAGAAGACGGCGATGATTTTCATTTCCGCCATCCAGGTTTCCGATCTGGACCGGCTGCGCGGCTACGAAATGGGCGCGGTGGACTATGTCCCGGTGCCGGTCGTTCCCGAGGTGCTGCGGGCGAAGATCCGCGTCTTCGTCGACCTCTATCGCAAGACACGACAGCTCGAACGGTTCAACGCCGAGCTCGAGGACCGCGTTCGTGCCCGCACCCGAGAGCTGGAATATTCCAACGCGCGTCTGCTCGAAAGCGAGCAGCGGCGCAGCCTTGCTTTGGCCGCAGGACGAATGGGCTCCTGGGACTGGGACTGGGTCAACGGCGACTGGATGTGGGACGAAGGACAGTTCCGGATTTTTGGCGTCGATCCCAAGAACTTCACCGTCACGCCGGACAATGTGCGCACCCTGCTGCATTCAGAAGACACCCACCAATTGCGCAAGGCGATCGTCCAGTTCGAAAAAGGCGTCAAGTCCTACGAAACCGAGTTTCGCATCGTTCGCCCGGACGGCGAAATTCGCTGGTTGTTCGGCACGGCTGCAGCCACGACCGACAAGACCGGTCGTGTCATCAGGGTCAGCGGAGTGACGGTCGACATTACCGAACGCAAGCGGGCCGAAGAACGGCAAAACCTGCTCACTCGCGAAGTCGATCATCGCGCCAAGAATGCGCTAGCGCTGGCCCAGTCGATCGTGCGGCTGACGCGCGGCGAAAGCGCCAAATCCTACATGCAGGCGGTGGAGGGCCGCATCGGCGCGCTGGCGCGGGTGCACACCATCCTGTCCCTGTCGAGCTGGCAGGGCGCCGAGATCACCAGGCTCGTCGATGAGGAACTTGCGCCCTATCAGACCAGCGACCAGGTGGTGTCTGGCGGGTCGAACGTCGAACTGCAGCCTGCGACCGCGCAGACACTGGCGATGGCGCTGCATGAACTCGTCACGAATTCGGCCAAGTATGGCGCCCTTTCCACCGTGACCGGCCGTCTCGCCATACACTGGAAAACCGACGCGGACGCTCTCAGGATCGTGTGGGAAGAGCGCGCTGGTCCCCCTGTGGTCGAGCCCACATCGCGCGGCTTCGGAACGCGAAGCGTGATTGCCAGTATCGAAACCCAACTTGGCGGCCGGGCCGAGTTCGACTGGCGCCCTGAAGGCCTGATTTGCAGGCTATCGGTTCCGCTGAAGTTGTGCGTGACGCCGCGGCAAGCGACCCATCGCCCGCCCGCGGCCTTCGCCGGCGCTGAGCATGCAACCGAGGTCCAGAAAGTCGCCAGTCAGTAATTGCTGGCCGACAGCTCGTTCGGGATGCCGTCGATCGGGCACTCGTCGGTCCCGGCGGTCGAGCGGGTCATCGCCTCGACCATCTCGCGGGTAGCTTCCGGATCGGCGATCCAGTTCTTGTAGAAATCGTAGGGACAGGCCGCGACACCGCGCGCGCTTTCGCCGGAATTGATCATGCCGGTATAGCCGCGATGAACCAGCTTGTAGAGATGATTCTGTGACTGGCCGTTGCGGCGCGCATCGCGGATCAGATTCATCGAGAGCTGCGCATACTGGATGCCGTACTCTTCTTCGCCGGTCTCGCCCAGGGTGCGCCCGTCAAAGCCGATGATCGCCGAGTGACCGAAGTAGGAATAGACACCGTCAAAGCCGGCTGCATTGGCCACCGCGACATAAACATTATTGGCCCAGGCCATCGCCTTGGAGATGAGGACCTGCTGCTCCTTGGCTGGATACATGTAGCCCTGACAGCGTACGACCAATTCCGCGCCCTTCATGGCACAGTCGCGCCAGATTTCCGGAAAGTTGCCGTCGTCGCAAATGATCAGACTGACTTTCAGGCCCTTCGGGCCGTCGGAAACATAGGTGCAATTGCCGGGATACCAGCCTTCGATGGGTACCCACGGCATGATCTTGCGATATTTCTGGACGATCTCGCCCTTGTCATTCATCAGGATCAAGGTGTTGTACGGCGCCTTGTGCGGGTGCTGCTCGTGGCGTTCGCCGGTGAGCGAGAATACGCCCCAGACCTTGGCCTTGCGGCAGGCTTCCGCGAAGATGTCGGTCTCGGGGCCCGGGATCGACGATGCGGTTTCGTACATCTCCTTCGAATCGTACATGATGCCGTGGGTGGAATATTCAGGGAAGATCACCAGATCCATGCCCGGCAGTCCGACCTTCATGCCCACCAGCATCTCGGCGATCTTGCGCGCGTTGTCGAGCACCTCGGCCTTGGAGTGCAGGCGCGGCATCTTGTAGTTGACGACCGCGACGCCGACCGTGTCGTTACTGCTGGAAATATCACCGTGAAGCATTGGGATCGCCTTTTTTCGGTTTGGGTTTGTCGTCGATCAAACGATCATGTGACGAAGGACGAGGTGGCTGGGTAGCGCGTTGAACGGTCCAGATGGCGCGACGTGGTTGCTTTCAAAATTCGAAAAGGAAACGTCCGTCAATGACTGATCATCCAGGGACGCGCGGTCGGAAAGCTCTTGGCGCCGCTTCTGGTCTTCTTCACAAGGCGCGACGGTTTACCTGAACAGCAGCCACAGCCCGGCCCGTGCGAGGCCTTGTACTGATCGAGCGTCTTCGGCGCATTGGCGCTCCGCTCGTTGACGGCGATCGCCTTGCGCTGGTCCGCCGGCATGCAAAAGAAGTTGGGCGCCTTCAGAATCGCGCGCGGTGACGGACCGCCGCATGTCGGGCAATCGCCCGCCTCGTCGCATTCCGACATCGGCCGCATGTTCGTGAACGGACCGCAATCGCCGCAAAGATAGTCGTAAACCGGCATTCCACCCTCCTGCGTTTATCCTCGAAGACCGCGGCGGATGCGGGGCGGCAGAATGTTGACCGTCCCGCATCCCTCGCGCAGGGAGACTCTATGTTTGGAGCCTGGTCTTATCGGAAAACCGGCTCCCACTTTTTCCGGACCATGCTCACTTGTCCTGCGAGAGCGGCATCTGGATGTCGCCCTTGATGTGTTTGATCGGACCGACCGACGACGGCATGATATCGAAGTCGAAAATCTCGGTCGGCAACCAGAGCGTGGCGCAGGCGTTCGGCACGTCGACCACGCCGGAGATGTGGCCCTGGCACGGCGCCGTGCCGAGGATCGAGTAGGCCTGCGCGCCGGAGTAGCCGAACTTCTTCAGGTATTCGATCGCGTTGAGGCAAGCCTGGCGATAGGCGATATGCACGTCGAGGTAATGCTGCTTGCCTTGCTCGTCGACGGAGATGCCTTCGAAGATCAGATAGTCGTTGTAGTGTGGGGTGATCGGCGACGGCTTGAAGATCGGATTCTTGATGCCGTATTTGGCGACACCGTCCTTGATGATGTCGACCTTCAGATGCAGCCAGCCCGCCATCTCGATGGCGCCGCAGAAGGTGATCTCGCCGTCGCCCTGACTGAAATGCAGGTCGCCCATCGAGAGCCCGCCGCCCGGCACATAGACCGGGAAGTAGATTTTCGACCCGCGCGACAGGTCCTTGATGTCGCAATTGCCGCCGTGTTCGCGTGGCGGGACGGTGCGAGCGCCCTCGGCACCGACCTTGGCCTTGGCGTCGCCCTTGGCGCGGCCGGCATGGGCGGTTGCGGCAAATGGCGGATTGGCCAGACCTGGCACACGCGTCGGATTTGTCGCGATCAGGGCCGTCTCGCGCTCATTCCAGCTTGCGAGCAGTTTCGGATCGGGCAGACAACCGATCAGGCCGGGGTGGATGAGGCCCGCAAAGTTCACGCCGGGAATGTGGCGCGACGACGTATAGAGGCCCTTGATATCCCAGATCGACTTCTGCGCCAGCGGGAAGTGATCGGTGAGAAAGCCGCCGCCATTCTTCTTGGAGAAGAAGCCGTTAAATCCCCAGAGGCTTTCCTTCAGCGGCCCGACGTCGAGCAGATCCACCACCAGCAGATCTCCGGGCTCGGCGCCCTTGACGCCGATCGGGCCCGAAAGGAAGTGTACGATCGACAGATCGATGTCGCGCACGTCGTCGGCTGAGTCGTTGTTCTTGATGAAACCGCCGGTCCAATCATAGGTCTCGATGATGAAATCGTCGCCCGGATTGACCCACGCCACGATCGGAATATCCGGATGCCAGCGGTTGTGGATCATGTCATTTTCATAAGCCGACTTCGTCAAATCGACCTTGATCAGTGTCTCTGGCATCTCAACGCTCCCCTGTTTTATGAGCCATGTAAAATTCAGACCGATAGGTATTTGGAGATCTGCGCGGCATCGACGCCGTCCCGCGGATCGTCACGCACGATCTCACCGTTCTCGATGACGAGCACGCGGTCGGCGATGTCGAGCGCGAAGCTGAGGACCTGTTCGGACACCACGATCGAAAGTCCCCGCTCGTCGCGAATCCGCTTCAATGTGCGCGCCATGTCCTTGATGATCGACGGCTGGATGCCTTCGGTCGGCTCATCCAGAAGCAGCACTTTCGGCTTGGTGGCGAGCGCACGCGCGATCGCGAGCTGCTGCTGCTGGCCGCCCGAGAGATTGCCGCCACGCCTGTTCTTCATCTCCAGCAGCACCGGAAACAGCTCATAGATGCTGCCGGGCACCTCGCTGTCGCCGGAAACGACAAGACCGGTTTCGATGTTTTCCTTCACGGTCATGGTGGAGAAGATCATCCGGCCCTGCGGCACGTAAGCGAGACCCTTGGCGACGCGCTCGTAGCTCGGCAAACCTCCAAGCTCACTGCCGTCCATGGTCACCGAACCGCTCTTGGCCGGCAAAATCCCCATCAGGGATTTCATCAGCGTGGTCTTGCCCATGCCGTTGCGGCCCATGATCGCGACGATCTCGTTGGGTGCGACCGACACGTTCAGTCCGTGCAGCACTTCGCTCTGGCCGTAGGCGACGTGAAGATTCGAAATTGCCAGCATCGGTGCGTCTCCTAGTGGCCCAGATAGACTTCGATGACCTTCGGGTCGTTCTTGACGTGATCCATCGATCCTTCCGACAGAACCTGGCCCTGGTGCAGGACCGTGACCTTGTGCGCGATGTCCTCGACGAATTTCATGTCGTGCTCGATCACGAGCACCGAGCGATCCTTGATGATTCGGTTGAGCAGTTCGGCGGTCTTGGCGCGTTCGCTTACGCTCATGCCGGCCACCGGTTCGTCGAGCATCAGCAGCTCGGGATCCTGGATCAGCAGCATGCCGATCTCGAGCCATTGCTTCTGACCGTGGCTGAGCAGTTCGGCCTTCACGTCAAGCCGGTCGCTGAGGAAGATCATCTCGGCGACCTCATGAACACGGTCGCGCACCACTGCATCGCGCGTGAAGGTCAGCGCCCCGAACACCGTGCGGCCGCGCGGAAACGAGATTTCCAGGTTTTCAAACACCGTCAGGTCGTCATAGATCGACGGATTCTGGAATTTGCGGCCGACGCCCGCCTTGACGATCTGGTTTTCCTTCATGGTCGTGAGCTCCTTGCCGCGAAACTGGATGGAGCCCGCCGTCGCCTTGGTCTTTCCGCAAATCAGATCGAGCACCGTGGTCTTGCCAGCACCGTTGGGGCCGATGATGACGCGGATTTCGTTCTCCTCGACATAGAAGGAGAGGTCATTGACGGCCTTGAAGCCGTCGAAAGAGACCGTGAGCGCCTCCACCGCGAGCAGAAATTCCTTGGGCTGGTGACCTATCAACATGATCTGGCTCCTCACTCAGCCGGCGCGCCGTCGGCGACCGAATTGTCGGTCCAGCCGTGACCGGATTTCAATTTGCCCGACGAGATCAAGCGATCGATGCGCGGCTGCACGTAATCGCTCCAGATGCCGGCGAGGCCGTTCGGGAATGCGAGCACAACCGCTATGAACAATCCGCCAAGTCCGAACAGCCACAATTCGGGAAAGGATTCCGACAAGCTGGTCTTGGCGAAATTGACCAGCAACGTGCCGTATATCGCGCCCAGGATTGAAAGCCGGCCGCCGACCGCGGTGTAGATCACCATTTCGATCGATGGCACGATGCCGACAAAGGACGGCGACATAAATCCGACATTGAGCGCGAACATCGCACCGCCGATAGCAGCAAAGACGGCGGCGACGCAGAAGGCGAAGATCTTGAAATTGGCGACGCTATAACCGGAGAAGCGGACGCGGTCCTCCTTGTCGCGCATCGCGACCAGGATCCGGCCAAGCTTCGAGTGCCGGATGAACTGGGCGATGAAGATGCAAACGAACAGGCAGCCCACCTCGAAGAAGTAGAGAACGATCTTGGCGTGGTCTGGCCGGATGTCCCATCCCTTCAGCGTGCGCAGATCGGTCATGCCGTTGATGCCGCCGGTGTAGCCCTGCTGCCCGACGATCAGGATCGTCAGGATGGCGGCGACGGCCTGGGTGATGATGGCGAAATACGTGCCGCCCACGCGACGTTTGAACATGGCCGCGCCGATGATGAGGGCAAAAATGCCCGGCACCAGAATGACGGCGGCGATGGTCAGGCCGAGGCTGTGGAAGGGCTTCCAGAAGAACGGCAATGCGGTGATCTGATTCCAGTCCATGAAATCGGGAATGCCGGGCGTCGACTGGATCTTGGTGTTCTCGATGCTCGATGCTTCCAGCTTGAGAAACATTGCCATGCAGTAGCCGCCGAGGCCGAAGAACACCCCCTGCCCGAGGCTCAAGATGCCGCCGTAGCCCCAGCAAATCACCAGGCCGAGCGCCACGAAGGCATAAGTGAGATATTTCGCGACCAGATTGAGCCTGAAGACATCGAGACAAAGCGGCAGCACCACGACCAGGAAAACGGCGAGTACCAGGATGCCGATGAGTTCCGATCGATTGAAGTAGCGATTGTCGGTCATGGCTCCAGCCTTTATTGTTATTTGCGAACCTTGAGGGCGAACAGGCCCTGCGGGCGCAGCATCAGGATTCCGACAACGGCAAGCAGCGTCAGGACTTTTGCCATCGACCCGGACATGAAGAATTCGAGGGTCGATTGCGTCTGTGAGATGCTGAACGCTGATGCGATGGTGCCGAGCAGGCTTGCGGCGCCGCCGAATACGACGACCAGGAACGTATCGACGATATAGAGCTGGCCGGAGGTCGGCCCGGTCGAGCCGATCATGGTGAAAGCGCTTCCGGCGACGCCCGCGATGCCGCAACCAAGCCCAAAGGTATATCGGTCGACCTTCTCGGTGTTGATGCCGACCGCGCCGGCCATGATGCGGTTCTGCACTACCGCGCGCACCTGCCGTCCCCAACGCGACTTGAACATGATGTAGGCGACCGCGCAGGTAATCAGCACCGTCAAGCACATCACGAAGATGCCGTTGATCGGCACCTCAATGCTGTCGGTGACATGCAGCGAACCGAGCATCCATTGCGGCAGCTCGACGCCGACTTCCCGCGCGCCGAACACGGAGCGATACGCCTGCTGCAGCATGAGGCTCAAACCCCACGTGGCGAGCAGCGTATCCAGCGGACGCTTGTAGAGATGCCGGATCAGAGCCCATTCCACCAGCATTCCGAGTGCGCCGGAGGCGAGGAAGGCCAGTATCATCGCGATAAAGAAATAGCCGCTGAACAGGGCCGGAAGATGCGACTGGAAGAAGTTTGAGGTCATCCAGGTGACGTAGGCGCCGAGGATCATGAACTCGCCGTGCGCCATGTTGATGACGCCCATCTGGCCGAAGATGATCGCAAGACCGAGCGCCATAAGCACGTAGACTGAGAACAAGATCAGTCCCGCAAAACCCTGCATGACGAAGATCGAGCCCAGGTCGCCAATCGAATAGTCGCCAAACATCAGTCCCGTCCTGTGTCACCTTAGGGTTCCGGACTCGCGAACCAGGAGTTCGCGAGGAGCGCGCACGATTGGGGTGGGGCGTGGACCGGTGGTCCACGCCGCAGGGTTTGAGGTGGCAGCAATCGCGTCAGGACGACGCCACCCACCAGTCAACCCTTACTGATAGCCCTTGGGGAACGGATCCGGCTCGACGAGATCGGCGGTCTCATAGATCAGCTCGAACTGGCCATCGAGCTTGGCCCGGCCGACCCGGGTCTTCGACCACAGATGATGATTTTCGTGAATGCGGACGTATCCTTCCGGCGCCCCCTTGAACTCAACACCGGGCGAGGCGGCCGCGATCTTGTCGACGTCGAAGCTTTGTGCCTTTTCGACCGTCAGCTTCCACAGCCAGGGGCCGAGATAGGCGGCCTGCGTCACGTCACCGATCACGGTCTTCTCGCCCCACATCTTCTTGAAGGCGGGCACGAAGGCCTTGTTGTTCGGATTGTCGAGCGACTGGAAGTATTTCATGCAGGCGTAGGCGCCCGCGATGTTCTCGCCGCCGATGCCGTCGATCTCGTCTTCGGTCACGGAGATGGTGAGCAGTGCCTGCTTCGACAGATCGATGCCGGCTGCCTTCAATTGCTTGTAGAATGCGACGTTCGATCCGCCGACGACGTCCGTGAAGATCACGTCGGGCTTGGTCAGCTTGATCTTGTTAATGACCGAATTGAACTGCGTGTTGCCGAGCGGGTAATACTCTTCGCCGACAACCTTGCCCTTGAGCACGTTCTCGACGTGCTTGCGGGCGATCTTGTTCGAGGTGCGCGGCCAGATGTAATCCGAACCGACGAAGAAGAACGATTTTGCGCCTTTCTCCTTGGCGATCCAGTTCAAGCCGGCCAGGATCTGCTGGGTGGCTTCCTGGCCGGTGTAGATGACGTTCTTGGACTGCTCGAGGCCTTCGTAGAAGGTCGGATAATAGAGCATGCCGTTATATTGCTCGACGACCGGCAACACCGCCTTGCGCGAGGCCGAGGTCCAGCACCCCATGATCGAGGCCACCTTGTCGTTGACGAGGAGCTTCTTCGCCTTCTCCGCGAAGGTCGGCCAGTCGCTGGCGCCGTCCTCCTGAATGAACTTGATCTTGCGTCCGAGCACGCCGCCGGCGGCATTGATCTGCTCGATCGCGAGCTTTTCGGCCTCGATCGACCCGGTTTCCGAAATCGCCATCGTACCGGTGGCGGAATGAAGGATGCCGACCGTCACCTCGGTGTCGGTGACCGCGAGTCCGGTGGTGTTGACCGCGGACGTTGCGGGAGTATCGGCCCACGAGGACCGCGGAAGCAGGGAAATTGCAGGAAGCGCCGCCATTCCTGCGAGCAGTTTGCGCCGAAGCGGCGACTTCAGGCCCCTTTTGATCTCGTCTGACATGAGTACCCCATTCGTGTTCGAGGACGTGGTGTTGCCAGAGGAGGATTGCGCGGATTGTGCAGTGCACAGATACGCAAGATCGCGTATATTGCACCGCAAAATGCCGACGTAGATTTTGGCATCCAAGTTGCAACCGGAATTGGAGGCGGATTGCAGCCGAGTGGCAGATGACCGCGTAGATCGGAGTTCGAAGGTGGCAGGGCGGCAGCGGATCGACCGCGTCAGACGCCAATATAATCAATGGGTTGCGAACCAAACGCTGGAGGATTACGCGCTCCGCTTCACCGCCAAGAGCGCCCGGCGATGGTCTGCTGCCCGCGTCGCCAATACGGCGCTTGGCGCCATTTCTTTCCTCGCCCTGGAAGCGATCGGCGGAACCATCACGCTCAACTACGGCGTCAGCAACGCCGCCGCCGCCATCCTTGTGGTCAGCATCATCATTTTCTGCTGCGGCCTTCCGATCGCCTACCATGCCGCAAAATGCGGCATCGACATAGATCTCCTCACCCGCGGCGCCGGCTTCGGCTACATCGGTTCAACCATCACCTCGCTGATCTACGCGTCCTTCACCTTCATCTTCTTTGCGATCGAAGCTGTCATTCTCGCCAGCGCGCTCGAAATGTGCTTCGGAATTCCGCGGCCGATCGGATATCTCATCAGCGCCGTCGTCATCATTCCGCTGGTCACGCACGGCATCACCCTGATCAGCCGTTTCCAGCTCTGGACGCAGCCGCTCTGGGTGGTTCTGAACGTCCTCCCCTTTGCGGCCATCGCTTACGCCAATCCGCACTCCTTTGACGAGTGGACGCGGTTCGCAGGCGAGCATGGCAGCGCGGGCCAGCTTGACCTCCTGTTGTTCGGCACTGCGGCCTCCGTCGTGTTCTCGCTGGTGGCGCAGATCGGCGAGCAGGTTGACTTCCTGCGGTTTCTTCCGCGTGACCGTCGCACCTCGAAGAAGTCCTGGTGGATCGCGCTGATGACGGCCGGGCCCGGCTGGATCGTTCTCGGCGCGCTGAAGCTGTTGGCGGGATCGTTTCTCGCCTTCTTCGCCATCAACCACGGCGTCTCCTACGAACACGCAGCCGAGCCCGCGCAGATGTATCTTCAGGCGTTCCGCTACGTGCTGGCGCAACCCGATCTTGCCCTGGCGCTGACCGGCACATTCGTGATCCTGTCGCAGGTCAAGATCAACGTGACCAACGCCTATGCCGGCTCGATCGCGTGGTCGAATTTCTTCTCCCGCCTCACTCACAGTCACCCCGGCCGCGTCGTCTGGCTGGTGTTCAACGTTCTTGTTGCGCTGCTGCTGATGGAGATCGGCGTCTACAAGGCGCTCGAGCATACGCTTGCGCTCTATTCGAACGTTGCGATCGCATGGGTCGGAGCGCTGGTCTCCGATCTCATCGTCAACAAGCCGCTCGGCCTGCGGCCACGGCAGATGGAGTTTAAGCGCGCGCATCTCTATGACATCAACCCGGTCGGCGTCGGTGCCATGTCGATTGCGACCATCGTTTCGATCAGCGCGTTCTACGGATTGTTTGGACCAACGACGAAAGCGTTATCGTCGTTTGTCGCCCTCGCCGTGGCTTTCCTTGCGGCGCCGCTGATCGCCTTTGCCACCGGCGGCAAATACTATATCGCACGCAAGCCGAAACGGAGCTGGCAGAATATCGAGGCCATCAAGTGCTGTATCTGCGAGCACACCTTCGAGCCCGAGGACATGGCCGCATGCCCCGCCTATGCGGGACCGATCTGTTCGCTGTGCTGTTCGCTTGATGCGCGCTGTCACGATCTCTGCAAGCCGCACGCCCGCATCCAGAGCCAGGTCTCCGAAAGCCTCGGCAAGCTGCTGCCGCAACCGATCCTTGCCCGCATCAATTCGCAGGTCGGGCACTATCTCGGCGTATTCGTAATCTCCGCAGGACTGGTCGGGCTGACGCTCTGCCTGATCTATCTTCAGACCGCAGCAAGCGTCGACGTCGATCAGCTTCTCGTATGGGATGTGCTTTGGAAAGTTTTCTTTGCGCTCACGATCATCATCGGCGTCGTCGCCTGGTTGTTTGTGCTGGCCCAGCAAAGCCGGCGCGCAGCGGAAGCCGAAACCCGCCGGCAAACCACGCTGCTGATTCAGGAAATCGACGCGCACAAACGCACCGATGCCGAATTGCAGCGCGCCAAGGAGGTGGCGGAATCGGCCAACCTTGCCAAGAGCCGCTACGTCGTGGGCCTGAGCCACGAATTGCGCTCGCCGCTCAATGCGATCTCCGGCTATGCGCAGCTGCTGGAGCAGGATGCGAGTCTGGGGCTCAAGCCGCGTGACCAGGTGCGGGTGGTGCGCCGCAGCGCCGATCATCTGTCCGGGCTGATCGACGGCATTCTCGACATCTCGAAAATCGAGGCCGGCCGGCTCTATTTGTCGCGCGACGAGGTCCGCATCGGCGAATTTCTCGATCAACTCGTCGGCATGTTCCGTCTTCAGGCCGCAGCCAAAGGCATCGACTTCGTTTTCAAGCGCGCGCCGACCTTGCCTTCGGTGGTCTATGCGGATGAAAAGCGGCTGCGCCAGATCCTGATCAACCTGCTCTCGAATGCGATCAAGTTCACCCAGTCCGGCAGCGTGCAACTGGTGGTGCATTATCGCAGCCCCGTCGCTGAGTTCGAGGTGATCGATACCGGCCCCGGCATCGAGCCGTCCGACCTCGAGCGCATCTTTGCCCCTTTCGAGCGCGGTGCGCTCGGGGCCGCCCAACCGCAGACTGGGACCGGGCTCGGCCTGACCATCAGCCGCCTGCTCGCAGGCGTGATGGGTGGCGATATCAAGGTCACGAGCACGGTCGGGCTCGGCAGTACCTTCCGCGTGAAATTGCTGTTGTCGGAGGTGGCCAATCCGAAGCGGATCGCCCCGGTCAACGCGGCGCCATCCGGCTATCACGGCGCGCGCAAAACCATCCTGATCACCGACGACGATCCGATCCAGCGCGATCTCCTGCGCGAGGTGCTCTCGCCGCTCGGCTTCATCCTGCTCAGCGCACCTGATGGTCCGGGCTGTCTGGCGCTCGCCCAGCACTGCCGCCCGGACCTGTTCCTCCTGGATATCTCGATGGCCGGCATGGACGGTTGGAAGGTCGCCGAAAACCTTCGCGCCACCGGTCATCGCCAGGCGCGCATCTTGATGGTCTCGGCAAGCGCGCTGGAGGCACATGGCACGCCACTGGCGCAGCCGTTCCACGACGGATACCTGATGAAGCCGATCGACATTCCGAGATTGCTGGAATTGATCCGTCAGCTTCTCAAGATCGAGTGGCAATACGAGGATGAACGGGTCACGGCAGCGAAGTGGGAGCCAGGCCGCGGATCACAACCACCGGCAAGCCAGGTCGAGGAGCTCATCAACCTGGGCCAGCTCGGTTATATCCGCGCGATCCAGGTCAAGCTCGACGAGATCGGCGCCGAGTACCCCGAGCATCGCGACTTCGTATCCGAAATGCGCTCCCTGGTCGACCGCTTCGATCTCGACCGCTACATGTCAACCCTGAAGACGCTGCAAAGCCATGATCGCTGAATCCAGAAAACGCGACATCGCGCTTGTCGTCGACGATTCTCCGGAAACGTTGCGTCTTTTGACCGACGCGCTGGACAGCGCGGGCATGACGGTCATGGTGGCGATGGACGGCGCGGCGGCTCTGCGCATCGTCGACCAGATCACGCCCGACATCATCCTGCTCGATGCCGTCATGCCCGGCATGGACGGCTTCGAAACCTGCCGGCGGCTGAAGCGAGATACAGGTTTAAGCAATGTGCCGGTCATCTTCATGACGGGACTGGCAGAGACCGAGCATATCGTCAGCGGGCTGGAGGCCGGCGGCGTCGACTATGTCACCAAGCCGATCGTGATCGAGGAAATGCTGGCGCGCATTCGCGTGCACCTCGCCAACGCCCGTTTGACGCAGAGCGCGCGCGCAGCGCTCGACGTGTCCGGCCGTTACCTGCTCGCCGTCAACGGACAAGGCCATATCGTCTGGGCGACCCCGCAGGCCCAGAAGATGCTGTCGGAAAATCTGCCAGCCAGCGCCGGCGAAGAATTCGCGCTGCCCGAATCCATGCTGCAATGGCTGGCGCAGATGCAAAAGGGCAAAACCAGACCGAAAGCGCAGACCGCCTCGCTACCGGAAAACGAGCAGCTTCAATTCCAGTACATGGGAAAGCTCGGCCCCAACGAGTTCCTGCTGCGCCTGGCCAAGGACTCCAGTGCCGACACGCCGATCGAGTTTTCCAGCGAGCTCGGGCTGACGACGCGCGAGGGCGAAGTGCTGTCGTGGCTGAGCAAGGGCAAGACCAACCGCGACATCGCGCAGATCCTGGGCTTAAGCCCGCGCACGGTGGACAAACACCTCGAGCAGATCTACGCCAAGCTTGGCGTCGAAAACCGTACCGCCGCGGCCGCCATCGCGACCAGCACCGGACGCAAGAACTCCTGAAAACGCGGCCCTCGCGCCGGACGGCATCATCGCGAGGGCTGGCGCGAACTGACCTATCATGTTAGCCGCTTCCCGATCGGTGGCGATGCAGCGAATAAAACAATGTTTGAAGCGGTGATCTGGGATTTCGGCGGCGTCTTGACGACCTCGCCCTTCGAGGCCTTCGCGCGTTTCGAGACTGAGCGAGGCCTGCCCGCCGATATCATCCGCCGCACCAACGCCGCCAATCATCTCGAAAACGCCTGGGCGAAATTCGAACGCGCCGAGGTGGACATCGAGACCTTCGACCGGCTGTTCGCCGCGGAGTCGCTGGCTCTGGGCGCCGAGGTCCGGGGCCGAGACGTGCTGCCGCTGATCGCCGGGGAGCTGCGGCCCGAAATGGTCGAGGCGCTCCGGCGCATCAAGGCCGAGTTCGGAACCGGCTGCATCACCAATAACCTTCCGGCCAATGCGATCGGCAGCGCCGGCGGGAGAACGCTCTACATTGCGGAAGTGATGGCGCTGTTCGATCATGTGATCGAGTCCGCGAAGATCGGCTTGAGGAAACCCGACCCGAAGATCTACCGCATGATGGTGGAAGCGCTTGGGGTAGACCCAAAACGCTGCATCTACCTCGACGACTTGGGCGTCAACTTAAAGCCCGCGCGCGAGATCGGCATGACGACGATCAAGGTGGTGAGTGCCAAACAGGCCCTCGCCGAGCTGGAAGCAGCCACGGGGCTTTCGTTGCGCTAGCGGCGTGTGCTCACAAGAGCGGGATGTCGGTCTTTGAGGCCTAAGCAGAGATCTCCCGCTCCGCGGGAACTTGGCCGGTTTCGAGCCCGCTGCCGATCGTTTTCACCGCAACCGCGTCGTCCGCTTACTGCCAAAAAAAGCTTACCCGCGCCGCGTCATCGCTACCGCCTTGGCCTTGCACCGTGATGAAAAACTCCTCACACTCGCGGCACAATCATAACAAGCGAAATCGGGAGGAAGGCATGTGCCATCTGTTCGCCAGCCAAAACCCAGACAGCTATGTCTATGAAACCCGCTCAATCCGGCTCAATGGGCAGAGCACGAGCATCAGGCTCGAAAGGGTATTTTGGAACCTGCTCGAGCAGATCGCCGCGCGCGAAGGCCTGTCCGTCCCCAGCTTCATCTCGACGCTGCACCGCGAAGTCCTGCTGATGTGGGGGCCGGTGCCAAATTTTACTTCGCATTTGCGCTGCATCTGCGTCGTTGCCTTGGAGAAACAAGCGACCGGACTGCTGACACCGAGCATCGCAGGGCATAGTCCCGAACAACGGCGCCATGTAGTAGGCGGATAACACCAAACTCTTTTTCGTCGCCTTAAGTTTCAGCCAAGTGGTCCGATCGAGGGGAACGGCGTTGCGACGCCGCGCCAGTGCGGAGTTTGGTCGAAATATGGCCAAGGCGATCCACATGATGATCCGTGTTCTGGACGAGGCGCGGTCAGTTTCATTCTATGACAAGGCGTTCGGCTTGAAGATCGCGGAACGGCTCGATTTTCCGAATTTCACACTCGTCTACCTGTCGAACGACGAGTCGCCGTTCGAAATCGAACTGACGATCAACAAGGGCCGCACCAGTTCCTACGAGCTGGGCGACGGCTACGGACATGTGGCTTTCACGGTCGACGATCTGGATCGCGAGCACGCGCGCTTCCGGGCCGCGGGCCTATCACCGCGCGACATAGTCGAATTCAACCGCGATGAGCGGCCGTTCGCGCGGTTTTTCTTCGTTGAGGATCCGGACGGCTACAAGATCGAGGTTTTGCAGCGGCGCGGCCGCTACACATGAAACGCGCGAAACAGCGCGAGGGAAATAGTGAAATAGGAGGAGATCTCTATGAGCGGTGATCACGGGCGCCGCGCGCGCCAACACGAGGCCGTCAGCCGTCGCGTCTTCCTGCATCGGTCGTCGCAAATCAGTTTTGCGGCTGCAGTCACGATTACGACCGGCGGCGCGCTTCTTAATGCCCCTGAGGCATGGGCACTCGACGTCAAGGGTCTGCAACCCCAAACGATGAAGACGCTCATCCTTGTCGCACGGGACATCTATCCGCACGACAAGGTGCCTGACCGTTACTATGCGATCGCGATGAAATCCTACGACGAGAAGGCGGCCAGCGACCCCGCGACCAGGGCTCAGATAAAGTCATTCATCGCGGGCCTCGACACCGCCGCCGGCAAGGGCGGTTATGCGGGGCTCGGGTGGGAGTCCCAGCGGGTGACTTTGCTGCGCGCCGTCAGCAATTCGCCTGTCTTCGAGACGATCCGCTCCGGGCTGATCGTATCTCTCTACAACCAGCCGGAGGTGTGGCCGATCTTCGGCTACGAGGGCGAATCCTACTCGAAAGGCGGCTACATCAAGCGTGGCTTCGATGACATCGATTGGATCTGAGCGGCTTCAAGCCCGCCTGAGAACAAGAGAAACCTGGAGAGGAAGTTTGCTATGGCCGCACAATTCAACCAGAACGACGATAGCGTCGTCGTGATCATCGGCTCCGGTGCGGGCGGTGGAACGCTAGCTAACGAGCTGGCGCAAAAAGGGATCAACGTCGTCGTCCTCGAGGCCGGCGAACGCCATGAATATACGGATTTCGTCAACGACGAATGGGCGAGCTTTACTCAGCTCGCCTGGAAGGATGCGCGTACGACCTCGGGAAGCTGGCGCGTATCAAGGAATTTTTCGACCCTGCCGGCGTGGATCGTCAAGGCGGTCGGCGGTTCGACCACCCACTGGGCCGGTGCCTCGCTGCGCTTCCAGGAACACGAATTCAGGACGGCCACGGTTTATGGCCGCATTCCTGGCGCCAACCTGCTCGACTGGCCGGTCACGCTCGCCGAGCTCGAGCCCTACTACGCACGCGCCGAGGAAAAGATGGGCGTGACGCGGACGGGTGGCCGGCCGGGCCTCCCGGGCAACAACAATTTCAAGATCATGAAAGCCGGCGCGGACAAGCTCGGCTACAAGGAGTGCCATACCGGAAACATGGCGATCAACTCGGTCGAGCGGGATGGCCGCAGCTCATGCCAGCAGACGGGCTTCTGCTTCCAGGGCTGCAAGTGGGGCGCCAAATGGTCGACCCTCTACACCGAAATTCCAAAAGGCGAAGCCACCGGCAAGATGGAAGTGCGCCCACAATCTCACGTCGCGCACATTGAGCATGACGCGAGCGGCAAAGTGACGGGCGTCGTATATTTCGACAAGGACGGCAAGGAACAACGTCAGAAGGCTCGGGTCGTGGCAGTTGCGGGCAACTCGATCGAAAGCCCGCGACTACTGCTGAATTCCGCCTCGTCGAAATTTCCGGACGGCCTTGCCAATTCCTCCGGCCAGGTCGGTCGCAACTACATGCGGCACATGACCGGGTCGGTCTACGCAGTTTTCGACAAGCCCGTACATATGTATCGCGGAACCACCATGGCCGGGATTGTTCGCGATGAAGGGCGATACGATCCGGGCCGCGGTTTCGTCGGCGGCTACGAGATGGAGACGTTGTCGCTCGGGCTACCATTCATGGCCGCCTTTCTTGATCCCGGTGCCTGGGGTCGCGAATTCACAAGCGCGATCGACGGCTATAGCAACATGGCGGGCATGTGGCTCGTCGGTGAGGACATGCCTCAGGAAACGAATCGCATCACGCTGAGCGACGTCAAGGACCAATATGGTCTCCCTGTCGCCAATGTGCATTTTGATGACCATCCGAACGACGTCGCGATGCGCAATCACGCTTATAAGCAGGGCGCGGCACTTTACGATACGGTCGGCGCGACGCGAACCTTTCCAACGCCCCCTTATCCGTCGACGCATAATCTCGGCACCAACCGCATGAGCGCCAATGCCCGCGACGGGGTGGTCAACAAATACGGCCAGACGCACGACATCAGGAATCTATTTGTATCTGATGGGAGCCAGTTCACGAGTGGCGGCGCGGAAAACCCGACCCTGACCATCGTCACGTTGGCGATAAGACAAGCAGACTACATAGCCGATCAGATGAAAACGAAGGCGATCTGAGCCTCCTGGTTTTCAGAACTCACGCGTCGATCGCATCCTTGATCTTCTTTCGCGTCAAGGGCAGATCGCGAAGGCGCTTGCCGGTTGCATTGGCGATTGCGTTGGCCACCGAGGCCGCTGCCGGCCCCTGCCCGGTCTCGCCGCTGCCGAGGAACGGCAGGCCCGGACGGTTGATGATATGCACGTCGATCCTGTCCGGCACCGCGTCGAAACGCAAAATCGGATAGGTCTGCCAGTCGACGCTTGTGATCCTGGTGTCGTCAAAGCTGACGGCCTCATAGAGCGTCCAGCTCATGGACTGCATGATCGCTCCCTCGATCTGATTGGCCAGCCCGTCCGGATTGACCACCTGACCGCTGTCGACCGCAGCGACCGCGCGTACCAGACGTGGACGACCGGTCTCGCGATCCACTTCGACTTCGGTGGCAATGGCGCAATACGCCGCCAGGCTCTTGTAGCGCGCGAAGGCAAAGCCGTAGCCACGATCCGAAGCGGCCTTTTGCCCCTTCTGCCAGCCGAATTCCTTTGCCGCCTTCTCAACGACCTCGCGGCCGCGCTTGTCCTCCAGATGGTTCAGCCTGAACTCGACCGCGTCGATCCCGGCGAGTTCAGCGAGCTCGGACATGAAGCTCTCGATCGAGAAGACGTTGTGATAGGCGCCGAGTGCGCGCATCGCGGAGACCCGGACCGGCATGGCCGGGATGAAGTGGTGCACCACTTGTGCATTCGGAAACTTGTAGATCGGTATAGCATTGCGGTCGCCGCCGCCTGCCGGCAACGGAATCGGCTTCGGCTCAGGTACTGCGAAAGGCTCGGCCATATGCTGGGCTGCCAACAGCGATCCAGCGCCGCCCGGCCGCATCGAATGCGTGTTGGTCCAGACGTCGAAATTCCAATCGACAATCCTGCCATTGTTATCGAGGGACGCCTTGAGTTTGGTGACCATCGCCGGCCCAAATGGCTCCCAGACGTGCTCTTGTTCACGCATCCATTGCACGCGCACGGGAATGCCGGGTACCTCGCGCGCGATCAGTGCGGCGTCCGCGGCGGCATCGTCAGCACCGTTGTGGCCGTAACAGCCGGAGCCTTCGACATGGATCAGGCGAACACTCGCCGGTGGCACGCGCAGCATTTCGGCGATACCTGCGCGATCGGGATAGACACCTTGCGTGTGGGTCCAGACCGTCATCGTGTCGTTGTTGAGTTGAGCCACCGCGCAGGACGGACCGATCGAACCGTGTGCCTGATAGGGGCGTGTATAGGTGGCCTCAATGGTCTTTTGACCGACAGTCGACGGATCGCTCTGCCGGAAGATGGTCGTGTCCTTCGATTTCAGGCTGGTGAGAACGTGGAGCAGATCGTCCTGCCTCGGCAGGCCCGATCTCTCTTTCCATTTCGCTGCCTTCGACAACGCTTCCATGGCCTTGATCGCCTGGAATTCCTTCTTCGCGACGACGGCAAGGAAATTGCCGTTCCGGACGACCTTGATGAAACCAGGTAGCTTTTCGACTGCCGATGTGTCGCATTCCGTCAGCTCGGCCTCATAGCTTGGCGGTCGCACGATACGGGCATGCACCATGCCGGGCAACCGCATGTCCTGCACATAGGCTTGGCCGCCAGTCACCTTGCCCGGAATGTCGACCCGCGCCACCGGCTGGCCCATCACAGTATAAGTCGCCGGGTTCTTCAGTTTCGATTTCGGTTGAGCCTCGACATGCAGCATGTTGTCTGCGATCAGGTCGCTGTAGCTCAAGCGCTGTCCATCCGGCGCGATCACCGCGCCGTTCTCGGTCCGCAGGCCCTCCACCGGCAGATTGAAGCGCCGCCCGGCTTCCGCCACCAGAAGCTCGCGTACCTGCGCGGCGGCGTTCTGAATCGCGGTGCCGCTGTATTGCGTGGATTGGCTACCGGACGTGTAGCCTTCATCAGCGGTAAGACGCGTATCGGCGGTGATGACCTTGAGCGACGCAAAGGGAACGTCCAGCTCTTCGGCGGCGATCTGCTGGAACGCTGTCTTGAACCCCTGGCCAAGCTCGGCCTTGCCGGTGAAGATGGTGATCCCGCCAGCATCGATGCGAATCCACGCATCAAGATAGGGCGAAGTTGCAAGACTACCCGGAGGCTTTGGCGCACCCGCATGGTCCTGCGCAAAGGCATCCGGCAACGAGAAGCTGACGATCAGCGCCCCGCCTCCGGCCAGCACCTGACGGCGATCGAGATTAACGGGACCGTTCATTGTGCGCTCCCGTTCGTCGTGAGTTCGGCGGTATCCATCAGCTGCGCGGCGCGATGCACCGCGCGAAGAATGCGCATATGGGTGCCGCAGCGGCAGAGATTGATTTGCAGTCCCTCGCGAATCTGCGCATCCGTCGGCTTCGGGTTTCGCTGCAGCAGCGCCTGCGCCCGCATCATCATTCCGGCGATGCAGTAGCCGCATTGCGCGGCCTGTTCTTCCATGAACGCGCGCTGGATCGGCGCGGGCTTCTCAGGCGTGCCCAGGCCTTCCAGCGTCGTCACTTCCTTGTCCTTCAACAGCAGCAGCGGCGTGACGCACGACAGCACCGCCTTGCCGTCGACCATCACCGTGCACGCGCCGCACTGGCCGAGGCCACAGCCGAACTTGGCGGCGTTGAGCTTGAGTTCGTCGCGCAGCACGTAGAGCAGCGGCGTATCGGGATCGGCATCGATCGCGTGGTCGTGGCCGTTGACCTTCAATGTCGTCATGGCTTGTCTCGCTGCATGGAATTGCCGGAAGCGTTTTGGGGCACCGGCGAATTCTGGAGAGATACGGTCTCGTTACGCCTGGCGTCGCGCACGATCTGCTCGACCCCGTTCCACGACGGCTGTGTGCTGAAGCGCCCGCGAAGATAAGCCAGCAAGGCTGCAATCTGCTCGTCGGTCATGCTGTTGGCAAAACCCGGCATGATGGGGCTGCGTTCCCCGCTGACGGGGCGAAGGCCTGCCAAAATGACGTTGGCGGCGTTGCGCGGCTCCGGCGCGCTCAGCGCCGTGCTGAGGCGGAGGTTGATCCCGCTATAGGGCAGCGGGCGCTTGGTTTCGTGACAGGTTGCGCAGGCGGCCTGATAGATCGACGCGCCCGGATCATTGGCTTCGTCCGATTGTGCGGAAGGCGATTTGATTTCGGCAGGCGCTGCGCTGGCGCGCGCTTGCGCCGGGGCTCCGGACACGCTGGCCATGTAAAAAGCGATCGCCCGGACGTCGCTCTCCGGCACAGACGACAGGTTGGCGGTCACCTCGGCCATCGGGCCTCGCGCCACGCCGTGATCGGCATCCCAGCCATAGCGCAGGTAACGAAATAACGCCTCTGCCGTCCACGGCGTCGGCGAGCGCGACTGCGCGTTGATGGCATAGGCATGCCAGTTATCGACGTCGGCGCCGGAGAACGACGCGCTTGCCTTTTCCGCGCCGAGCGAATTGCGCGGTGTGTGGCAGGCGCCGCAATGGGCCAGACCGTTGACCAGATAAGCACCTCTGTTCCATTCCGCGCTTTGCGTGCTGTCGGCCTTGTAGGTCCCGCGCTTGAGGAACAACAGCTTCCAGCCGGCAACGACGAACCGCTGATTGAACGGAAAAGACAGATCGTTGGCGTGATCCGGTGCGCGGGCCGGAGAGCGCGTCATCAGGAAGGCGTAGAGCGCGCGGTCGTCCTCATCGGTGACATTGGTGAAGTGATCGTACGGAAAGGTCGGATAGAGATGATGCCCTGCGCGGTCCACGCCTGAACGCATGGCACGTTGAAAGGCGGCTTCGGACCAGCGGCCGATGCCTGTCTGCGGATCGGGCGTAATATTCGAGGAATAGATCGCGCCGAACGGCGTCGGCACCGGCAGGCCGCCGGCAAAGGCTTTGCCGCCTGGCGTCGTATGGCAGTCGCTGCAATTGCCGATCGCTGCGAGGTCGCGGCCGCGTTTCACCAGCGCGGGATCGAAGGATCGTGCCGCGGGGGGGTCGATCGGCTCGATCGCCGGTCGCCAGGTGACGGCAAAGGCTGCGATGGCCCCGCCCACCAGCGCCGCGATGACGACGCCCCCGACGATTGCTGGCTTTGACATCCGTCCCCGAGCTCTTGTTGCTTTGGGAAGCATTGCTAGCACAAATCTGGCGGCGGCGTCCAAGAGCCCTGCCCTCGCCGTAAAGCCTGAAACGCCGGCTTTGGCCCGCGAAGCCGGAAAGCTTGCCGCTCTCGCGCTTGCGAAATCGACGATCGGCCGTCACCTTCACTGCCTTATGATTTCCGGCGCGGGCGCGGCGGCGGAAAAGGCACGTTCAAAAACAGCTAGATCCGCGCTTGGCAGGTCGCACACCGCAACATAGGTGAAATTGCCATCGCTCCAGCTTCGGACGTTGTAGCCGGCGATCGTCTGATCAGGCACGCTCTGGCCGGGGCGCAGCGTCGTGAGGCTCACGGTATGCGCGGCGTGCTTGTAGACGATCGTTGCCACCGGACGGTCCCCGATCACGTCGACCCGGCCGCCGAGCAGCGCGAAGCCCTGCGCCGTGAGGTCAGGCACCTGGGGCGATTCCGGCAGGCGCGAGGTGAACCACGGCTTGACGGTGTGACGGTCGGAGGAGGCGATGTCGAACGGCTGCGGCGCCAGCAGCCCCCGGATATGACCGGCAACAACCTCGCTTGCGATGGTGTCGCTTTGGCCAAAGTAGTCGATCGTTTTCAGCACGGAGCCGGAGATGACCGCGCCGATCACTGCGGAGGCCGCAAGCGCCTGGAACGACCAGCTGCGCCGGCGCAGGACGGTGACGTTGGCGGGTTGGTTCGCCCGCCCCGTGTCGGCCTGCTCCGCGTTCAAGCCGGCCTGAATGCGCGCCTGCAAGCCCGCGGGCACCTCGGCCGGCGGGAGCGAGCGCACGGCCCGGCGCAGCACCATCAGGCGCGAGTAGCGGACCTTGAGCGAATCATCGCTCTCCAGCCGCCGCTCGAATTCGCTCGCAGCAGCCGGATCGAGTTCACCGTCGCAATAGGCGGTCAACAGCAATTCGTCATTGTCTCGTAAGGATGCAATCATAATTACTTTCGTCCCCCGAGAAGCGCCATCAGGAGCTGCCTTCCTCGCGACAGTCGGGACATGACGGTGCCGATCGGAACGTTGGCAATCTCGGCAATGTCGCGATAATTCAACTGATTGATCTCCCGCAAGACAATCACCTCACGAAACTGCGTCGGCAATTGTGCCAGCGCCTTCTGGATCTCCTCGGCATCCGCCCTGAGAAGCACGGCCTCTTCCGGCGTCTCTATTTTCGTCCCGTGAAGACCTTCATATTCAATGCCCTGTTGCTCCGCCGCATTGAGATCATCGATATACTTGACCGCCTTCGGCCTGTTCTTTGTCAGCCAGCTCAGCGCGGTGTTGCGCACGATGGTCAGAGACCACGCGCGGGCGTTGACGGCTCCGAAACTCTTGATGCCCCGAAACGCGCGTATCGCGGCTTCCTGGACAATGTCTTCCGCATCCGACGCATTGCCGGCAAGCCACTGCGCCAGGCGGTAAGCCTCTGGCATGTGCGGCAGGAAGACTTCATCAAACGCGTTTCTGTCGTCCTTGTTCTGCACTACGGAGACCGATATTTGCTGCTGGCTCGGCAGGTGATCTGAGCCTTCCAGCCGGTCTTTTAGCATGTCGTTTTCAGGTTCGGTACACTGGAAAGGCGCCCGGTGTACCCTGGTGGAGCGGATTTGACATTCACTACCCGTCTGACCACGAGTTTGGAATGCGAATGTCAAATCCAAAGCTCCGCTAGCAGGAATTTATGTTTGCTAGTGGTCCTATGATTCTAACATTCGCAAAAGTGCCCGCTCAAAAAGGATGCGAATGTTAGAATAGGACCACTAGATAGCGTTGTTGTCATGTCACCAGAGTTCTTATGACGTGATCACTTCACGATGATCTTGCCCTGCATGTGCGGATGCAGCCCGCAGAAGTAATCGAAGCTGCCGGCGCTGGCGAACGTGAATGAAAACGAGTTGTCGGTGTCGAGCGCCTTCGAGCGGAAGGCCTTGTTGCCGTCGACCACACTGTGCGGGATGTCGTCGTGATTGACCCACTTCACCGTCGTGCCCACCGCGACGGTCAGGTCTTGCGGGCCAAAGGTGAAGTTGTCGATCATGACCTCGTTGGGCTCCTGCGCGGCGAGCGCGCCGTAGGCCAGCAATGCGCCGGCGATCGGGCCGAGCAGCATCGCGGCGACCACGGCGCGACCGGGAGTGAATCGCGCCAGAGCGTGGCGAAGTTGGTTGACTGAGGTACGCATCGAGATCCTCGGTTAGCTGGCCAGCGTCTTGTCGACGAAAGCGAGCGGCTTGTTGCCTTGCATGACCGTGACCGTGGACAGTCCGAGTTTGCTGCGGAGCTGATCGGCTGGAACGACCATCGGTCCCGGCGACGGCGCGGTGCCGGGCGCCGGCTGGGGAAATGCCGTCGAGAGCGCCGTGTGGAAGGTCATGTTGCCTTCGATCTTCTGGGCGAGCTGATGGATGTGACCGTTGAGAACGGTGACCGAGCCGAAGCGCTTGAGGAGGTCGAGCGCGCGCTGGCCGTCTTCGGTGCCCCAGCCCCACTCCTTGTAGAGCACGTAAAGCGGGATATGGGAGAACACGACGATCGGCGTGCTGCTCGACCGGTCCTTCAGATCCGCCTCGAGCCAGGCGAGCTGTTCGGAGCCGAGGTTGCCGAGACCACCGCCCTTCAGATCGACGACGTTGACGAGGCCGACGAAGTGCACGCCATGATCGTCGTAGGAATACCAGCCGGCGCCCTTCGCAGCCTTGCCGTAACGTTCGAGATAGGCCTTGCCGCGCTCTTCATCGATGATGTCGTGCTCGCCCGGCACCCAATGCATCTGAACGCCGGCCTCGCCGAAGACCTTGTCGGCATTGTCGAACTCAGCCGGCTTGGAAAGATGGGTGATGTCGCCGGTATGGATGATGAAGGAGGGCTTGGTCGGCATCGCCTTCACCTTGGCAACGGCCTCGCGCAGCGTCGCCAGCGCGTCCGGATTGGCCGCCTTGTCAAAGCCGATATGGCTGTCGCTCATTTGCAGGAAGGTAAAGCCGCTGGTCTGCTCGGCAGCCGCCGCTTCCCCGATCAACCCGAGCGAATGAGGAACTCCGCCGCTGATGGTCCACAGGACGCCGGTTCCCGCCCAGACCATGCATTCCAGCACTTCGCGGCGACCCAATCCCTTTTGCTGATCGTCAGGGCCCGTTTTAGCCATGTCATGTTCTCCCTCAAGGAGCCTGACGGCTCCAGATGGCGCATGATTGCGCCGTGCCAGGAAGACTCAGGGCATTCGGCCTTTATTCCTGGCGATTGGGGGAGGCCGGCGCTTTGCCAGGCGGCGCCATCGGACATAGTTTACGGAATCCTGCGTGAATCGGCGGGATTGGCCTGCGAGGCTCGGATGTGCGGCAAAAAAGAAAGAGGGAGCGGAAATTCCGCTCCCTCTTGATCACTTGGACTTGAACCAGGCTTTCGGGGTCTAGCTTAGAACTGGTAGCGGAGACCGACGCCGGGGTCGAAGTTCGAGACCCTGGTGGCCAGGTTGCAAGGAGCAACGCCGGTGGCGCAACCCGCCGTGCCGCCGCCTGCGGAGGCAGCGCCGTTGGCCGTGGACAGCATGTAGCCGTTCACGAAGCCACCGAACTTCTGCTGCCAGGACACGCCGGCATAGAAGTCGACGTGACGGGCGAAGCGCCAGTCCATCGCGACGCTGAACATGTCGGTGCCACCGGCACAGCCTGCGGAAGCAGCGCTGTTAGCCGCGCAAGCAGCGGCCTGGGTCAAGCTGGCCAGGAGTACCCGAAGGACCCACGGCGTAGGCACCCATGCCAAACGTACCGGCTTGTCCGGCGCCAACCGTGAAGTATCCCGCGCGCTGACCGTAGTAAGAGCCGCTGCGATATCCAGGGTCGGGGTGATCGCATACTTCACGCCGACCCAGAACACGTTCAGGTTCTTGTTTTGGGCGTAGAAGTTGTTGTTGGCAAAGCCGAAGTTATAGCCACCCTGTCGAACGCGCCGGGAGCGAGCGGGCTGTCCGGGTTCGAGTACTGGACATGCTCGTATCCGCCATACATCTTCCACGGACCGATCGTGTAACGAGCGGCGACCGAGAAGACGGTGTTGTCGGAGACGACCGCCGCCAGACAGCCCAGCGAGCAGTTGATGGCATAGCCGACACCGTTACCCGTCGTGGACGACTGGTTGACACCGAGCAAGGCCACCTGACCGGTGCTCAAGGTCGTTCCGACGGACGCCGCATCGGTGATCTTGCCGCCGACGAAGTCCATCGAGAAGCCCATGTAGTCGAAGCCGATATTGCCTTCGAAGGCATTGCCGATCGCTGAGTTGCCGCCGTTGCGGAGCTGCGCTTCAGCAGCCAACCGCACCGGACCGACGTTCAGACCGTATTCGTACGAGTTGTCGTAGATGCGGTTCTCGGTGACGCCGCCGCCGCCGGTTGCACCTTCGAAGGTGATCAGCGACCAGGCGTTGGAGCCGGACAGCGCGTCATAGTTGACGACGAGGTCCGAGCTCAGAGCCGACTGGCGGCCCATGGTGAAGGTACCGTAGGTCGGCGAACTGATACCGAAGTAGGCGGCGTTGTTGAACATTGCGCCGGCCTTCGAGGAGTCGCCGTAGGAGTTGGCGAAACCGCCGCCGAGCTGCGGCGACTGGCCAAGACCGTTGTTCTGCACGATCGCGCCGAGACCGTTACCGTTCATGCCGGTCGCCGGGTTGAACAGGGTCTGCAGGTTGAACACGGCGTAGAGATTGTCGCCGATCTCCTGCTTGCCGCGCAGACCGATGAACGAGGTGCTCATCATGTTGGCGTTGACGCCGAACTACGACCCATTCGACGCCTTTTCGACGATGTTGTTCATCGGGCCGGCGGCCATGCCGTTGAACGGGCTGCCGTGCTGCTCGTACATGATGCCCATGTCGAAGTTGCCGTAGACGCAAATGCCCTTGATGCAGATGTCGTCGTTCACCGGCGGCGGAGCTTTGACCGCTGCCTTGTAGGGCAGGTCGGCGGCCATCGCGTCGACCGGGCTGATGGTCGGCACGGCGGCCTTCTGCTGCTCGAGCGACTTCTGGCGCTTTTCGAGATCGGCGAGACGCTTGGTCATCGCCGCGTTCTGTTCTCGAATTTGCTTGGCCTGAGCCTGGATATCCGTCAGCTCATCGGCGTGCGCCGATGCTGCGAAAGCCAGGACGGCTGCTGCTGATATAAAAGTCCTTTTCACGTAAGGTCCCCCAAAATAGACGCGGCAACAACCGTCGACCGCGAGCTGCCTGGTTACGGAGCCTCGGATGAGGACTCCTTAGGCAGACACTCTGCGCCAGGGGGCAAAGAAATACTGTAACCGGAACGCCACAGTCGGCTACGAAGCCATCTTTCGGTGGGGAGACCCACCAAACGAGTTGGCCCTGTTGCCGTCATGACACAGTCGGTTTTATATTTTAAGTTCTATTCTTGGGATCGATACAACTATCAGTTGTTCCTTCTTCTTTCTCTGGTGGTGAATGAGCCCCGATTCCAGGGGCTCATTCGGTTTGACCTGGACCTGACAGCCGACGCTCAGGAGTTGAAATCGGCTGGCTGGTGAGGGGCAGAGGCGTCCTTTACCTGCTCTGTTCAGATGTCAGACGTCTCTGCCGTTATTCGCGTCACGCCTCCATCAGAACTGATAACGAAGACCGACGCCGGGATCGAAGTTCGAGGCCTTGTTGGAGCCAAGCGGATTGGTGACACCGGCGTTGTTGGTCGCGGCGGCAAGGAAGCCGTTCGCAAGACCGTTCTGAACCTGCGACCACATCACGCCGGCGTACATGTCCATGTGCCTGGCGAAGCGCCAATCAACCGCCAGCGAAACCGCGTCCAGCGAACCGGCGCACTGCGACGATGCGACGCCGTCAGCGGCACACTGCGCGAGCGTCGTAGCACTCGTAGCAAACTGGTTCTGCCACTCGTGGTAATACGCGCCGGTGATGTCGAGCGCCGGCGTGATCGCATACCTCACGCCAATCCAGGCCGTTTGCAGGATCTTGTTGGACGGGAAGGCCGTGTTGTTCGGAGCGGTGATGATGAAGCCACCCGCATCGAACGCGCCTGGCGCCAGCGGATTGTTCGGATTCGAGAACTGGATCCACTCATAACCGCCAAACAACTTCCACGGCCCGATCGTGTAGCGCGCGCCGACCTGGAACACGGTGTTGTCGGAGATCGTGCCGGCGACCTGGCCGTTGCCGACGGCAAGGCCGGCAGCCGCCGCCTGCTGGACCTGGGCCACGCTCAACGGCGCTGCGGAGATGGCGTCAAAGATCTTGCCGCCCAGGAAATCCACCGAGAAGCCCATATAGTCGAAGCCGATGTCGCCTTCGAAGGCATTGCCAGTGCTGCTGTTGCCGCCGTTACGCAGCTGCGCTTCAGCCGCCAACCGCACCGGTCCGATGTTCAGGCGGTATTCGTACGAGTTGTCGTAGATGCGGTCCTGGGTATCGCCGCCGCCGCCGTTCGCGCCCTGGAAGGTGATCAGCGACCAGGAGTTCGAACCGGAGAGCGGGTCATAGTTGACGATGAGATCCGAGCTCAGGGCCGACTGACGGCCCATGGTGAAGGTACCATAGGTTGGCGAACTGATACCGAAGTAGGCAGCGTTGTTGAACAGCTGGCCGGCCTTCGAGGAGTCGCCGAACGAGTTCTGGAAGCCGAGATTGTTGGTCAGGCCGTTATTCTGGGCGATCGAACCCGGGCCGCTGGCATTGATGCCCGCTCGCCGGATTGAACAGGGTCTGCAGGTTGAACACGGCGTACAGATTGTCGCCGATCTCCTGCTTGCCGCGCAGACCGATGAACGAGGTGCTCATCTGGTTGGCGCCGACGCCGAAGTACGAACCGGCAGCCGTTCTTCGACACCAGTGTGTCGAGCGGGCCGCCGGCGAGGGCGGAGAAGGGCGCGCTATGCTGGATCCACGTCACGCCCATATCGAAGTTGCCGTAGACGCAGATGCCCTTGATGCAGATGTCGTCGTTCTCCGGCGGCCTGGCCTTTACCGCCGCCTTGTAGGGCAGGTCGGCAGCCATCGCGTCGACCGGACTGATGGTCGGCACGGCCGCTTTCTGGGCTTCGAGAGCCTTCTGCCGCTTTTCAAGATCTGCGAGACGCTTGGTCATCTGTTCACGCAGTTGCTTCTGCTGGGCCTGGATGTCTGAAAGCTCATCGGCGTGAGCCGAGGCAGCGAAGGCCAGGATCGCTGCTGCCGAAATGAAAGTCCTCTTCACGTAATTCCCCCAAATAAGGCGCGGCGAGAAAGCCGCGGACTGCCTGGTTACGGAGCCTCGGACGAGAACTCCTCACGGCTGCCTTGTGCCTTAGCGGGAGACGAAATTCTGTGGCGTGCTCGCCACAGCATTGTCGTAAGCCGACGGAATTTACGCTCATGTGACTGTGGCGCTTAAGATGATCTCCATCATGTTATTCGAGATGTGATCGTAATTCCGTTCTTGTGATTCTTGTTGGATGCTTCTGTCGATTTCGTGAAATCGCGTGATTATTTTCGTGAATTTTCGTGATCGAGAACGTCATATCTACTTCATGCACTTCCAGGCTTCCGAAGATTGAGAGGCAGAGACAACGTGAACCGCGTGGGGGACGTGGATACGAATGTCTCTGCCTGTCGTTGTCGTCGTTACGCTATGCCGGCATCAGAACTGGTAGCGCAGACCGATGCCGGGATCGAAGTTCGAGACCTGGGTGGCCAGGTTGCAAGGAGGCACGCCGGTGGCGCAACCCGCTGTGGCGGCGGCAAACGCGGCGCCAAAGCCGTTGCCCGTGGACAACATGTAGCCGTTCACGAAGCCGCCGAACTTCTGCTGCCAGGACACGCCGGCATAGAGGTCGACGTGACGGGCGAAGCGCCAGTCCATCGCGAAGCTGACCATGTCGGTGCCACCGGCGCAGCCCGCCGAAGCAGCGCTGTTGGCGGCGCAGGCAGCCGCCTGCGTTGCGCTGCCGACAATCCCGCTGGCGGGCACGGCGAGCGTCGTACCGGATGGACCGGCGCCGACCGTGAAGTATCCAGCGCGCTGACCGTAATAGGCACCCATGACGTCCAGGGTGGGGGTGACCGCATACTTCACGCCAACCCAGAAGATGTTGAGGTTCTTGTCGGAGGCGTAGAAGTTGTTGTTGGCGACACCGATGTTATACCCGCCGTAGTCGAACGCGCCGGGAGCGAGCGAGCTGTCCGGATTCGCATACTGGATGTGCTCGTATCCGCCGAAGAACTTCCACGGACCGATCGTGTAGCGAGCGGCAACCGCGAAGATCGTGTTGTCGGAGACGACAGCGCCGAGGCAGCCCAGCGAGCAGTTGACGGCATAACCTGTCGGGCTGGCTGCCAGCTGAGTGGCGGTGATGGCATTGACCTGGGCAGTGCTCAGAGTGGTTCCGATCGAAGGCGCATTGGTGATCTTGCCGCCGACGAAGTCCATCGAGAAGCCCAGGTAGTCGAAGCCGATATCGCCTTCGAAGGCATTGCCGACTGACGAGTTGCCGCCGTTGCGAAGCTGCGCTTCGGCCGCCAACCGCACCGGACCGACGTTCAACCGGTATTCATACGAGTTGTCGTAGATGCGGTTCTCGGTGACGCCGCCGCCGCCGGTTGCGCCTTCGAAGGTGATCAGCGACCAGGCGTTCGAGCCGGACAACGCGTCATAGTTGACGACGAGGTCCGAGCTCAGAGCCGACTGGCGGCCCATGGTGAAGGTACCGTAGGTCGGCGAACTGATACCGAAGTAGGCCGCGTTGTTGAACATCTGGCCGGCCTTCGAGGAGTCGCCGTAGGAGTTGGCGAACCCGCCGCCGAGCTGCGGCGACTGACCGAGACCGTTGTTCTGCACGATGGTGCCGAGACCGTTGCCGTTCATGCCGGTGGCCGGATTGAACAGGGTCTGCAAGTTGAACACGGCGTACAGATTGTCGCCGATCTCCTGCTTGCCGCGCAGACCGATGAACGAGGTGCTCATCATGTTGGCGGCAGCGCCGAAGTATGAACCGTTCGACGCCTTTTCGACGATGTAGTTGAGCGGGCCGGCGGCCATAGCGTTGAACGGGGTGCCGTGCTGTTCGTAGGCAATGCCCATGTCGAAGTTGCCGTAGACGCAAATGCCCTTGATGCAGATGTCGTCGTTCTCCGGCGGCCTCGCCTTGACCACTGCCTTGTAGGGCAGGTCGGCGGCCATCGCGTCGACCGGGCTGATGGTCGGCACGGCGACCTTCTGCTGCTCGAGCGACTTCTGCCGCTTCTCGAGATCGGCGAGACGCTTGGTCATCGCCGCGTTCTGTTCTCGAATTTGCTTGGCCTGAGCCTGGATATCCGTCAGCTCATCGGCGTGCGCCGACGCTGCGAAAGCCAGGACGGCTGCTGCTGAGATAAAAGTCCTTTTCACGTAAGGTCCCCCACGATAGGCGCGGCAATCGACATCAGCCGCGGACTGCTAAAGGTACGGAGCCTCGGACGAGGACTCCTACGTGAACGATCCTGCATCACCTCGCTGTGAAATGTTGTCACCCGAACAACACAACGAATTCAGAAGCCGACAAAACCTCATAATATGATTTTGATAATATAAAGACAGGATTTAGAACCTCAGATGGATTTTTATAACTCAAAAACTTTTTAGGAAATCCGGGGCCCTGGACGGAACATTTCTCAATTTTTTTTAATGAGGGCCTCAGATGGCACGATCATCTGCAAGCGATTGCGCCGCGTTTAACGTGCAGAAATTGAACTGCGCTCACGAACTATTCCTTGATCGCGCCAATGCGTCGAGCGGCTATGTGTAAACGTGAGCGATCTCGCCAATGGCGACCCGCGGATTCAAGATTGTCTCCGCACGGCTCTCTGGAATCGAAGACGATGAGAGGTGCCGCTCGCGTGCGACGATTCGATTCTCGCAACTCTCCAAGGAGAGACTCGCGCGACGCCTGATGCCGCGACATTACCGCAAGCTCAACGGTAGCTCGGAATCCCTTCGCTCCGTGATGACGGCCATTCGCACATGAATTCAGGCGTCTTGCAAGCGATGTGCACCCAGGCGCCGGACAGCAAGACGAGCCGGCGGCTTGACCTGAGGCTTCATGAAAAGAGGACCAGCCATGAGCACCTGATAGGGCACAAGGCTTGATCCCGTCTTGCCCGGCCCAGCCGAAAGTCGCATGCTTATTGTAACAAAGACGCGGGGGCCCATCCCTGCCGCGAGGGGGAAACAATCATGAAAAAACAGGGGTTTGACCGGCGCGATTTTCTGAAATCCGCTGTGGTCAGCGGCGCTGCCGCAGCCGGCGCCACCACGACAATCGCAACACACGACAGCGCACACGCCGAGCAACCGGCCAACGCGCCTCCCGCCGAGCCGGCCGGCTACGCCTTTCTCAATCTGGACGAAGCCGCCTTCGTCGAGGCCCTTGTCGATCACATGATCCCGGCCGACGAGATCAGCCCCAAAGGCACGGACCTTGGCGTCAATATCTATATCGATCGGGCTTTGGCGGGCGGCTGGGGCAAGGGCGACCGTCTTTATATGCAGGGACCGTGGAAGCTCGGCACCCCGAGCCAAGGCTACCAGCTGCCTCTAACGCCGGCCCAGCTCTATCGCGAGGGCATCACGGCGACCAACACACATTGCCGCAAGACTTACGGCAACACGTTCGACCGGATCACGGCGGAGCAACGGCAGGAGGTTCTGACCGGCCTCTCTACCGGCAAGATCACCTTCGACGACGGCCTGCCGGTGCGGGTGTTCTGGACCACGCTTTATCAGACCGTGGTCGAAGGCATGTATTCCGACCCGATCTATGGCGGCAACCGCAACAAGGCCGGATGGGCCATCATCGGCTTCCCGGGCATCATCGCGGTGCATCGCGATCACGTCGCGCAATATCGCGGCAAGCCGTTTCCGAGCAAGCCTGTCGGCATCGCGGACATGAGCTAGCGGAGTGCGCCAATGACCACGAAGCTCAAGGAAGTTGATGTCGTCATCGTCGGCCTGGGGTGGACCGGCGGCATTCTCGCCAAGGAACTGACCGAAGCCGGGCTGAAGGTCGTCGCGCTGGAGCGCGGCGCCATGCGCACACCGGAAAACGATTACGCGCTGCCGAATATCCGCGACGAGCTGCGCTATGTCGTGCGCCACGACCTGATGCAGAACACCGCGCGCGATACCATCACGGTGCGCAACAATCCGCAGATGGACGCGTTGCCGATGCGCCGGCTCGGCTCGTTCCTGCCCGGCGAGGTCGTCGGCGGCGCGGCCGTACACTGGAGTGGCCATACCTGGCGCTGGACCGACATGGAATTCAAGGTCCGCTCCAATTACGAGGAGCGCTACGGCAAGAACTTCATCCCCGAGGACATGACCGTCCAGGACTGGGGCATTACCTACGCCGAGCTCGAGCCTTATTATGACAAGTTCGAGCGGACCGCGGCCGTTTCCGGCAAGGCCGGCAACATTAAAGGCGTGATCCAGCAAGGCGGCAACCCGTTCGAGGCGCCGCGGATGCGCGAATATCCGCTGCCGCCGCTGACACCAATTCTCTCAAGCGAAATGTTCTCAGAGGCCGCGCGCAACGCGGGCTACCATCCCTTCCCGCGGCCATCGGCCAATGCGTCCGAGGCCTACACCAATCCGGACGGATCGAAGTTCGGCGCCTGCCAGTATTGCGGCTACTGTCAACGCTTCGGCTGCGAAGCCAATGCCAAGGGCAGCCCGCATATGACGGTGATCCCGATCGCGATGTCGCGGCCGAACTTCGAGCTTCGCACCAATTCCTGGGTCACCAGGGTGCTCAAGGATTCCGACGGCAAGCGCGTGACCGGGGTCGTCTACACGAACATCCTCAATGGCGACGAATTCGAGCAGCCGGCTGCAATCGTGCTGCTATGCGCCTATGCCATCAACAACGTCCACCTGATGCTCTTGTCGGGCATCGGCGCGCCGTACGATCCCGTCTCGCAGAAGGGCGTTATCGGCAAGAACTACTGCTACCAGACCGGGGCGAGCGCGACGCTGTTCTTCGAGGGACAATATTTCAACCCCTTCATGAATGCCGGCGGCTCCAACGCCACCATCGACGATTTCAATACCAACTGGGCCTTTGATCGCGCCCCGCACGCTTTTGTCGGCGGATATAATGTATCCGGCGGATTCAACACGCCGCTGCCGATCGGCTACCGCCCGGTGCCGGCGGGCACGCCGCTATGGGGCAGCGAGTGGAAGCGGGCGACCGCGAAATGGTATCAGGCCGCGATGGTCATCAATGCCTCAGGCAGCGTGATGGCCAATCGCTACAATTGCTATGACCTCGACCCGACCTATCGCAACGCATTCGGTCAGCCCCTGATGCGCATGACCTTCGATTACAAGGACAATGAGCACAAGATGGGCATCCATGCGGCCGCGACCATGAACGCGATCGCCAATTCGATGAAGCCGACCAAGCTCAATCCGGCGCGCGCGCGTACCGACCCGTGGACCGTAGTGCCCTATCAAAGCACCCACAACACGGGCGGCACCATCATGGGCACCAGTCCGGGCGACAGCGCGTTGAACAAGTATTTGCAAAGCTGGGATTGCCACAACCTGTTCGTGGTCGGAGCCAACGTGTTTCCACACAACTCGGCCTATAACCCCACGGGCCCGGTCGGCGCGCTCGCCTACTGGACCGCGGATGCCATCAAGAACCGATATCTGAAGAATCCGGGACCGCTGGTACAAGCATGAGAAGGACAGGGGTCGCCAGTCCGGCATTGATGTTGAGTTTGCTTCTGATCACGGCTGCGCATGCCGACGGCGATGCGGCGCGCGGCGAGGCGCATTTCAAGGAATGCGCTGCCTGTCACAAGCTGGACGCCGGCGTCAATGAAGTGGGGCCGAGCCTGCACGGCCTGTTCTCGCGCAAGGCCGGCCAACTCGGCGACTTCCGCTATTCGCCCGCGATGAAGCGCAGCGGCGTCAGTTGGACGCCGGAGACGCTCGACAAATATCTCGCCGATCCGCAGGCCTTCATCCCGGCCAACCGCATGCCCTATGCCGGCCTATCGAATGCAAGCGATCGTGCCGATCTCATCGCCTACCTTCAGAAGGCGACGCAGTAGATCGGCGGATCGAATCCCCTCCTGCCGTTCTCGCTCAGGTGTTGAACCCGTCATTGCGAGCGCAGCGAAGCAATCCAGATTTTTAGCAACTCGTCATCACCGGGCTTGTCCCGGTGATCCACGTCTTGCTTGCTTCTTTCGGGAGACAAAGACGTGGATGGCCGAGTCAAGCCCGGCCATGACCGAAACGAGAACCGCGATGACCGGCTGGCTGTTTGACATGTGAAATCGCCGCACGCGCAGAAAGGACCACCGCCTACTCCAGCGGCTCGACCTTCACGATCGAAGCGCCATGGTTGTTGCCGGCCCAGAAACTGACCGGCGTGGTGGAGTTGTCGACAAAGACACGCCTGATATTGGTTGAGCGCGGCAGAAGATAGTTGATCGTCTCGCCGGTCGCCGGATTGAGCCGGGTGACGCGGTCGCTCAGCATCGAGCCGGTCCAGGCCTCGCCATTCCTGTCGAGAGTGACATCATAGGGCGCCGACCATTTCGGCGGGATCTGCCATTCCCTGAATTCCTGCTTGTTCGTGTCGAACATGCCGATGCGGTCGGCGCGATACTCGCCGAACCATAGCCTGTCCTGCGCATCCATGAAGCCGCGCCGCGGCGCGGAATTCGGTGTTGGGGTCTCGTAAAAATCGATCCGCCCGGTCCTGGCATCGATACGACCGATATGGCGTTGCCGGAAATCGGTGAAGTAGACGTTGTTCCTGGAATCCGGGATGACGTCATAAATATTGTGCGGGCCGGACATGCCTTTGAAAGGTTCGAAGGTCTCGAACTTGCCGGTCGCAACGTCGAGCCTATGAATGCCGGCAAAGCCGTTATTCTGCGCCCAGACCTTGCCGTCAACGCCGGCACTTTGCGGGCTGACCATATTGATCTGCGCGGCGTCGATATTTTCATCGCCCTCCAGCGGCCAGAACTTGAAGGTTTCGCTCTTGCGATCGAACTTCGCGATCGTGGCCTGGTACATGTTGCCGAACCACAGATTGCCGCCGGCATCGCTGCGCAGGCCGAGCAGGCCGGTCGGGAAGCCGGGCTTGTGTTCGGGAACGGAAAATTCGGTGAGCTTGCCTGTGCGCGGATCGAGCCGGCCGAGATTCTGCTCACCGAAAGAGGAGAACCAGACCATCCCCTTGTCGTCGACGATCACATCATGCGGCTCGATCGTCTCCCGCGGCAAGTCATATTCGGTATAGATGACCCGGGTCGCCGCCCCCATCGGGCGCGGCAGGGTCTTCAGTTCGAAATTCCATGTGGGATGCGAACTAAGATTGATGCTGGCGAGGTAGTCGGCGACACCGCGATAGACCTGCACGCGCTGGTCGCCGCGCTCTTCCCTCAGGCGCTCGGCGCGGCGCAATTGCGGATGCGACGGCATGCTTTGGTTCACATAGCCCTGCATGCGCGGCAGGACAGCGTTAAGGAATTCGTCGGCGGTGTATTTCGAATTCAGCGGGCGCGAGAGCGTGTGACAGCCGACGCAGTTGAGCAGTTGCCCCTTCTGCGCGTCGGTGCCGGGCATGCTGGCGAGCCATTCGGCATTGGTCAGTTGCGCCGCGACATCCCCGGCCCCGCGCAGTTTCAGGTCGGCCGTGGCCGTCTTGTCTGCCGCAATGGAAACCTGGGCAGGCCCGTCGAGGTCGTAACCCACAGCACGGATGCGCAAGCCATAGTCGCCTGCCTCCAGTCTCGCGGCCGGGAAGCTGTAGTGGCCATCCTTGTCGCTCACGACCGTCACCGTAATGGTCGAGCCGCTCTTTCTGGCGCTGACAAGGACGCCTTCGAGCGCTTCCGGTCCCGCCGTGACCGTCCCGGTGAGCGCAGGTGCGGCCTGCTGCGCGGCCGACGGCCCGGCCGCCAGCGAAGCGGCAGACGCAGCGCACACGAAACTTGCTGTCATCCAAAGGCGCAACATGGCCGTCTCCCCGGATTTTGATTATTGTTATTTGTGATGGACAGTGTAGAGGGCGGGTGGCGGGAAGGCCAGCGGCTTGATTTTGTAATCGCGCGCAGACGACGCTGCGTTGGAAAACGGGGGGCACCAGCATGAGTATCGACCAAGCCAGAGAGAGCCGCGCCAATCTGCCGGGCATTGTCGCCGCGATGTTCAGCAACGCCACCGTCGACCGGGATTACGCGCCTTACGGACTTTTTCTACTGCGCATCTCGCTGGGCTTCGATTGGCTCGTTCACGCTTTCCTCAAGATCGAGCGCGGCATGTACACCCATGAAGCGCTGCTGGCGAAGAACGGCATCACGCCCCTGCTCGCCTGGCCGACTTTCGGCCTCGAGGTGATCGGTGGTGTTGCCATGCTACTCGGCTGGTACACCCGGCAATGGGCGGCGTTCCTGCTGATCTTCCTGGCGGTGGTGGTGTGGATCAAATGGCCGGTCGGCTGGGGCTACTCGCGCCCGGGCGGCGGCTGGGAATATCCGATGCTCTGGCTGGTTGCGCAGGCAGCACTTGTGCTTGCCGGCAGCGGCGCCTTCGCCCTGCACGGCTCCAAATCCTGACGTCCCGGACTACGGAAACGGTCGAGAGCGGCCTTCGGTCTTTGCGGCACGCACCGTGCGTCGATCAGGCCGCGCTGGCCGGCGCGAGCTGGCTGGCGACCAGGCTTGTCAGCGTTTCGACCGATTGAAAATTTTCAGGCGTGATTTCCGACTGCGGGATCGTGAAGTCGAACTCCGCCTCGACGGAGAGCATCAGGTTGACCATGTCCATCGACGTCAGGCCGACATCCACCAAGAGCGCCTTCGGCTCGAGGTCGGCGGTGATGGCGTTCTGCTTGAGGATGGATTTGACGAGAGCGAGCAGCCTGCTCTGCACATCGTTAACGGCCTGCATGTTCGAGTTCTCACCTGTCGCGATTTCAACGTCGCTCGCCAAAGACGAGCCGTGATGCGCGCGATCATAACTCCGCATCTCTCTTAAAGACAGTGAATTTGGTTTGAGATAAATCCACCTTCCACCCTTAACGCTAATGACGGTTGTTAAAAAACGAAGCGTTCAAACAACGAGCGATTAACTTTCATCGCTGAAACGAAAGCCGTTTACGCTGAATCTCATCGACGCATTTGAATTAAATCCTTAAGCGTAGCCTCGATCGGAAGTTGTAGCACCGCGCTACGCCGACGTTTCTTAACCGAAACCATCGAGGCAGATCGGCCATGAACGTTCAGCAAGCCAACCTTCGTGACACGAGCGTCGAAGAGACAGGTGTACCATTCATCCCCGATCGCAGCTCCTTTCCGCGGAGACTCGCAGCCGTTGCCGCGGCGGCAGCGGCGGATGCCGAAGACGTCGACCGCGCCGCGCGCTTTCCGAAAAAGGCGATTGATGCCGCCCGTGCCGAACGGCTGCTCGGTGTCCAGATCCCGAAAGCTCTTGGTGGCGAGGGCGCATCTATCTTCGACATTGCCGACATGTGCTACGCGCTTGGCCGCGCCTGTTCTTCCACCGCGATGATCTTCGCGATGCATCAGACGAAAATCGCGTGCCTGGTCCGGCACGGCGCTGGCAGCGCCTATCACGAAGCCCTGATGCGCCGCGTCGCTTCCGAGCAAATGCTGCTTGCCTCGTCCACGACCGAAGGCCAGAACGGCGGCAATATCCGCTTCTCAGCGGCCGCGGTCGAGCGCGAGGGTACCGCGATTTCGCTGGTCCGCAGCGCCACGGTCATTTCCTATGGCGCGCAGGCCGACGGCATCGTCACCATTGCACGCCGCGCCAACGATGCGGCAGGTTCCGATCAGGTGCTGCTCGCGATCACCAAGGGCGACTACACGCTGGAGCGCAGCGTCGAGTGGGAAACGCTCGGCATGCGCGGCACGTGCAGCGCTGGCTTTGAGCTGAAGTTTAACGGCTCGAGCGAACAGATCTTCCCCGAAGGCTACGACAAGATTCATGCCCAGACGATGACGCCGGTCGCGCATCTGTGCTGGTCATCCGTCTGGGCCGGCATTGCGGCTGCAGCCGTCGAACGCGCACAAGCCTTCCTCCGCAAGGCTGCACGCGGCGCGGGTGGCCAGCTGCCGCCGGGCGCTGCTCATTTCAACGCCGCCAGGATGACGCTCGCCAAGCTGCGCGCGATCATCACCGTCAATCTCGACACCTATGCCGCCCACGAACATGACGAACGCGTTTTGTCGTCGCTCGACTTCCAGTCCTCGATCAACCTGCTCAAGGTCGAAGCGTCCGAGCTTGCGGTCGAGACGGTGATGAGCGCGATGCGCGCCTGCGGGCTCGCCGGCTATCGCAACGATGGCGAGTTCAGCGTCGGCCGGTTGCTGCGCGACGTGTTGTCATCGCCGATCATGATCAACAACGATCGCATCCTTTCCAATATCGCCAGCGCAAGCCTCATGAGCGCAGTGCCGGCAGGCTTGCGCGACTGAGCCGATATCGATTTCAAACATCAGGGAAGGCCAAACATGAATATCGCCGTCCGAACCGAGAACGCGGAAAGCACGCTGGCTGCCGATCCGCTCGATCATCTGGCCGACAAGCTGTTTCACAAGATGGGCACCGACGGCGTTTACGCCCGGACAGCTCTTTATGAGGATATCATCGAACGGCTTACGGCGCTGATAACCCGGCACCGCGAGGCCGGCACCGAAGTGATGCGCTTTCCCCCTGTCATGAACCGCGCCCAGCTCGAGAAATCAGGCTATCTGAAGAGCTTTCCGAACCTGCTGGGCTGCGTCTGCGGGCTGCACGGCACCGAGCGCGAGATCCACCAGGCCGTCAGCCGCTTCGATGCCGGCGGCGACTGGACCACGTCGCTGTCGCCAGCCGACCTCGTGCTGTCGCCGGCCGCCTGCTATCCGGTCTATCCGATCGCCGCCGCACGGGGCGCGCTGCCGCAAGGCGGCTTGCGCTTTGACGTTGCCGCCGATTGTTTCCGGCACGAGCCCTCGCGCCATCTCGACCGACTGCAATCGTTCCGGATGCGCGAATATGTCTGCATCGGCAGCCCGGAAGATGTGTCGGATTTCCGCGAACGCTGGATGGTCAAAGCGCAGGCGATCGCGCGCGACCTCGGCCTTTCCTTCCGCGTCGATTACGCCAGCGATCCCTTCTTCGGCCGCGTCGGCCAGATGAAGGCGGTCAGCCAGATGCAGCAATCGCTGAAGTTCGAACTGCTCGTGCCGCTGCGCTCGGAGGAACAGCCGACCGCCTGCATGAGCTTCAACTATCACCGCGATCATTTCGGCACCACGTGGGATATCAAGGACGTCAGCGGCGCTCCTGCCCACACCGGCTGCGTGGCGTTTGGCATGGACCGGCTGGCGGTTGCGATGTTCCACACCCACGGCACGGATCCGGCGAAATGGCCGGGATCTGTGCGCGGGTTGCTGGGCATGTAATTGCTCAACTATGCGCGAATTCCCAGTACAGCTTGCGCGCGCGCTGAAAGAACGGACCCGGCTGCAGTGAACGGTCGTCGATCCGGATCACCGGCGCGACCTTGGCAAAGTTGCCGCTGGAGAAGATTTCGTCGGCACCAACAAAATCCTGATATCTGAGCGTTGTCTCGACAACGGTCACGCCATCGGCGCGCAACAGGCCTATCACTCGCTGCCGAGTGATGCCGTTGAGGAACGTGCCGTTCGGCGCCGGCGTGTAGACCACACCGTCCTTGGCCATGAACACGTTCGAATTGCCGAACTCGGCGACATTGCCGAGCATGTCGAGCATCAAGCAGTTGTTGAAGCCGCGCGCCTGCGCCTCGATCAGGGCGCGCGAATTGTTCGGATAGAGACATCCTGCCTTGCAGTCGACCGGCGCGCTTTCCATTGTCGGACGACGGAACGGCGATAACGTGATCGCCGAACCCGTGATCGGCGGCATCGGCGCCGCGTAGATACACAGGCACCAGTTCGTCGTTTCAGGATCGAACAAGACACCGCCGCCACTGCCGGTCTGCGCCCAGTACATCGGACGGATGTAAAGCTCCGCCTTGGCATCGAAACGCGCGATGCCTTCGTGCGCCAGCGCCAGCCAAGTCTCGGCATCGACGACCGGCTTGAGCTTGAAATTGACCGCAGAGCGATTGACCCGGTCGCAGTGGCGGTCGAGATCGGGCGCAACGCCCTCGAAAGCTCGCGCGCCATCAAACACCGAGGAAGCGAGCCACGCCCCGTGGGTCCGAGGACCCATGATCGGAACGTTGCCGGTGTGCCAATCGCCTTCGAAGAAGGTTAAGGTCTCGGAAAAATCGACCGGCTCCACGGTCGGAACTGATATGGCCATTTCAAGCTCTCGCAAGCCGCCGATGCGGTAGATGATATTATCATATTGTCCGGATTTCCTAAGGATTTCCTTTTCCGTCCGGGAAGCGCGATGCGCGAGATTATCCAGCACATCGACTGGCGCAACATAGGCCGATGCCGCTGAAAATATGGTTACGAAGCCGTGACGTGTTTGTTCCGAGATTTAATCAATTCGCGCGCATTCGTTAGGGTTATTTCCTCAATCTTGGCGTGAATTATTGAAGACTTGCCGCATAGCGTCCTAAAAACTTAATCTGAAAAAGACGCCAAAGTGCGTTACTGAGCAAGAACGTAGAAGGTGACCGATGCGCAGCGAAACGATTGCCATTCACGCCGGCTACGAACCTGATCCGGCTACCAAGTCGGTCGCCGTTCCGATCTATCAGACCGCATCCTACGCGTTCGACAGCGCCGATCACGGCGCAGCACTCTTCAATCTTGAAGCCGAAGGATTTCGCTACAGCCGCATCGCCAATCCAACTACGGCCGTTCTCGAAAAGCGGATCGCCGAGCTCGAAGGCGGCGTCGGCGCGCTTGCCGTCGCAACAGGGCAGGCCGCTCTGCATTTCTCCATCGTCAATCTCGCCGACGGTGGCGGCAACATCGTCTCCGTGCCGCAGCTCTACGGCACCACCCATACCCTCCTCGGTCATATCCTGCCGCGCCAGGGCATCACCACCCGCTTTGCCGAAAGCGACAAAGCCGACGCAATCGAGAAGCTGATCGACGAGAACACCAAGGCGGTGTTCGCCGAAACGATCGGGAACCCCGCTGGCAATGTCTGCGATATCGAAGCGCTGGCCAAGGTCGCGCATCGTCACGGCGTGCCTCTGGTGGTCGACAACACGGTTGCGACGCCGATTCTGCTCAAGCCGTTCGACTACGGCGCCGACATCGCCATCCACTCGCTGACAAAGTTTCTCGGCGGGCACGGCACGACACTCGGCGGAGCGATCGTCGACTCTGGCCGCTTCCGCTGGGCCGATCACGCCGACCGTTTCCCGGCCTTCAACCATCCGGACCTCTCCTATCACGGCCTTGTCTATGCCGAGCGCTTCGGCGCGAAGGCCTATATCGAACGAGCGCGCAGCGTCTATCAGCGGACCATGGGTTCCGTGTTGTCGCCGTTCAACGCTTTTCTCCTGCTGCAAGGCATCGAAACCGTGGCGCTTCGCGTCGAGCGGCATGTCGAGAACGCCCGCAAGGTTGCCGAATTCCTGCGCGACGATCCGCGCGTCGACTGGGTCAACTACGCGGGCTTCACCGACAGCCCGTATTACCCGCTGGTCGCAAAATATCTCAACGGCAGGGCTTCCTCGCTCTTCACCTTTGGCATCAAGGGCGGCCTTGAGGCCGGCAAGGTCTTCTATGATTCGCTGAAGCTCATCACGCGGCTCGTCAATATCGGCGATGCGAAGTCGCTTGCCTGTCATCCCGCATCGACCACCCACCGTCAGATGACGGCGGAGCAGCAGCGCGTTGCGGGCATCCTGCCTGAGACCATTCGGCTTTCGATCGGCATCGAACACGTCGCCGACATCATCGAAGACATCGACCAGGCGCTGGCGAAAGCGAATTCGTGGGCCAACCGGCTCGAAGCGGCGGAATGAACCGGCTGGTGCGGCGAATTTGAAGTTCCTATCGGTATCGCGGCAAATTCGTCATAGGAACTTCAAATTCAAAGCCGCACTAGAAACCAATAAGTTGCTAGAGCTCCTTTGATTCCAAAGTTCACATCAGAGGTTGCCGCGATATCATGCGAACTTCGGAATCGGAACGCTAGGCGCGATATGACCGTTCTGTTGGAAAAGCGGCGACTGATCGTCAGTCCCGGCCTCGTACCGGCGCAACAGCGGCGTGAAGATCAATTCGGCCATCCCAAGAACGTTGATGCCGACCTCACGATCGGGCTCATCAACAATATGCCGGACGCAGCGCTGCAAGCGACCGAACGTCAGTTCATGCGGTTGCTGAGGCAGGCCGCGGGGAACATTCGCATCGATTTCCACTGCTTCTCCTTGCCGTCTGTGCGCCGTTCGCAGCCGGCGAGGTCGCGGGTTGACGCATATTATACCGACATTGCCGATCTCGGCCGGTTGCCGATCGACGGATTGATCGTCACCGGCGCAGAGCCCGGTGAAGCAACCCTCCCCCGGGAAAAGTTCTGGCGCGAACTCGCCGACATCATCGACTGGGCAAAGGACAATACGCGTTCGACGATCTGGTCGTGCCTCGCCGCCCACGCCGCCGTGATGCATCTCGATAACATCGAACGAAAGCAGCTCGAGACGAAGTGCTCCGGCATCTACGATTGTCTCGCTGTCTCGTCCCACTGGCTGACGGACGGGCTGCACTCGCCGTTCAAGATCGCGCATTCGCGGCTCAACGAATTGCACGCCGATGAATTGAGGGCGAACGGCTACGATCTACTGTCGGTCTCGTCAAAGGGCGGCGTCGACTGCTTTGCCAAGGACGTCGGCAGCCAGTTCATCTTCTTCCAGGGCCACCCGGAATATGAGGCACTGTCGCTGGAGCGCGAATATCTTCGCGACATATCGCGCTTCCTTGCCGGCGAACGTGACCGCTATCCCGGCATTCCTGTCGGCTATTTCGACGCCGAGACCGAGCAGAAACTCGCGGTCTTTGCCGAGCGCGCTCAAACCGAGCGCCGCCGCGCGCTGAGCGCGGAACTGCCCGACCGCAACCTGCGGCAGGATATTGCGACCGGCGCCGCCGCGACCGTGATGTTCGGAAACTGGCTTGATTTTCTGTCCGAACGCGCGCGGATGCCCTCGCCAGAACCCTATATCTGACATGGCGACAGCGATGGCGACGCAAACCGGCTGGTTGAACGCGCATCGACAATCGCCTGTCGCGATATCTTTGCGCGACGCCGTTCAGGCTCAACAATAAAGAGCCGATCGTCAGCTTCGCCTTCGACGATTTTCCGAAGCCGCATTGGCCGGCCTGCCGAGCCTATTTCGCGCCTTCGCTCGATCGTGATCAGAAGGCACCGCAAGATCAAGATGGAATGAACATCATCGCGGCCGCAACTCCCATGATCACCGTTGCGATCCAGCCGAGCACCACGATGAACCGCCGCGACGCAAAGCGGCCCATCGCGGAGGCGCTTGAGGCGGTCAAGATAATGACGACCATCAAGGGGACGGCCACGATGCCGTTGATGACGGCGCTCCAGAACAATGCCTTCATTGGACTGATCGGCGAATACTGGATAATCAATCCGGCCAGAACGCTGACCGCGATCACCGAATAAAATCCAACGGCGTCGTGAGCCTTTCGTTCGAGCCCGGATCTCCAACTCATCGTTTCGGCAAGCGCATAGGCTGCGGAGCCGGCCAGAACGGGCACGCCGATCAGGCCGACGCCGATGATACCGGTCGCAAAGAGCAGGAAGGCAAAACTGCCCGCCAGCGGCTTCAACGCGCCGGCCGCTTGCGCCGCGGTTTCAATGTCGGTGACGCCTGATGCGTGAAGTGTGACCGCTGTGGCGAGAATGATGAAATAGGCCGTCAGATCGGAATAGAACATGCCGGTCCACGTATCCCAGTGAATCCGCCTCAGTTCCGTCCTCGCCGCAGCGGGGTTGGTGAGCAGCGCTGCGCCGTGCCTGGCGTGCAAATCCTCGACCTCTTCCGAGGCCTGCCAGAAGAACAGATACGGGCTGATGGTCGTGCCGAAGATGCCGACAATCATCGAGGCGGTGTTGAAATCCAGGCTCAAGGCAGGCCACACCGTCTTTTTCGCTACCTCTGCCCAGGGAACATGCACCGTGAACAGCACGGCCACATAGGCCAGCAACGATACCGTCAGCCATCTCAGGAAAAAGACATAGCGGTGATAGGGCACAAATATCTGAAGCAGCAGACTGAGGATCACAAAGAACGCCGTCATGAGATGGCGATCGAGCCCGCTGACCAGCTCTGCAACTTCGCCCATCGCGGCGACGTCGGCGGCGATATTCAACGTGTTCGCGACCAGCAGGAGCAGCACCAGGCTCTTGAGCACGATCGGGGGAAATCTCGCCTTGATATTGGCGGCGAGCCCCTTGCCGGTCACGCGGCCGATTTCCGCGCACATCGACTGGATCGCCGCCATCAGCGGATAGGCCAACGGCATGGTCCAAAGCATATCGAGGCCGAACTGCGCGCCGGCCTGGGAATAGGTGGCGATTCCGCTTGGATCGTCATCGGCAACGCCGGTGATCAGCCCGGGCCCGACCCGCGCCAGCGGATTCCGCCTCAGACGGTGCCAGAAGCCTGCCACCGATCTTGTTCGCTCAGATCCCTTGTGGCCCTGAGAGGCCATCGCGACACCTCACCTTCGAAGATTGTGCCGCGCATCTTCGCCTACGATCGGGGCATCGTCCATGACGTCGCAAGCTATGCCGATGCATTCACGCCTTTCAAGAGCGGACCGGCCTGCTCGCCGCGCCTCAGCGGAAATTGCCTTTGGTTTCCGGATTGAGGAACGCACCAATCAGATAGATCACAAAGATCACGATAACGAAGATCGACAGCGACATCGGGATTTGCGAAGGGCTGCCGGCTGCCAGCGAAACAAAGGTCGGCATCATGCCGCCCAGCGCAAAACCGATGTTCCACGACAGTCCGGTGCCGCTGGCGCGGATTTCCGTCGGGAAACGCTCATTGAGAAAGATCAGGATCGGCGCGTATCCGGCGTTGCCGAGAAACGCAATCACCAGCGCATAAAACGTGATCATGCTGATGTCGGTTGTCGCCGCCATGCGGAGATAGCAGATCGGCAACAGCACGATCATGCATGCCCCGGCAACGAGAAACGTCTTCTTGCGGCCGATCATGTCGCTGAGCGCGCCAACGAGGATCGCCGAGATCAGGGCCATGATGCTCGCGCCCATCAGAATGAGCGAGGAGGTGCTGTTTGGCACATTGTTCACGACCTTCAGGAAGGACGGCAAATAGCCTGAGGTCAGATAGTAGCCGGCACCACCGCCGAAGGTGATCAGCAGATTGAGCAGCAAGACGTTCCGCCAGTCGCTCGAAAACAGCGCCTTGACCGGCGCAATGGGCTTGCCGGCCGCGCCGGCGGCCTTCTGCTTCTGCCGCTCCTTGAAGAAGGGCGACTCTTCGAGGTTATTGAAAATGAACCAGCCGAGCAGCGAGCTGAGCAGGCCTGAGAAGAACATGCAGCGCCATCCCCACACCGCGAACGCGTCGCCTGGGAAGATCGAGGACGTGACGAGGAAGATGAAGGAGGCAAGCAGGGCGCCAATCCCGGCGCCGCCGCCGCCAATGAGCCCGGACATGGCGCCGCGCCGCTCGGGCGATACCGACTCGGTGCCGATGGTGTGAGTTGAGGATACGACGCCGCCAACAAAGACCCCCTGAACGAGGCGCAGAATCAGGAACAGGACCGGCGCGACATAACCCGCCTGCGCGATCGTCGGCAACAACCCGAACGCGGCCGTCGAGAAGCCGACGCCGACAATGGCGGTGAACATCGCATTCTTGCGGCCGTGCACATCTGCGTAGTGACCGAAGATCGCCGATCCGACCGGCCGCATCAACAAGGTCACGGCGAATGAGGCATAGACCGCGGCCAGCGACAGGGTCGGGACACTCGAGGGAAAGAACAATGCGCCGACGACGGGCGCGACGTATAGCAGGATGAACAGGTCGAACAGATCGAGCGACCAGCCGAGAACCGACGCGATGATGGCGTTACGCGTTTGCCGCGTCCCCGCGGACGGCGCGACCTCAATATTCCCCAATTCGGCAACCGACATCTTCCCCTCCCATTTTTTTCCCTGAAAAAAAATTATGAATTCAGCTCCCGATAAACTTCGGCGGCCGCTTGGCATTGAAGGCTTCGACACCTTCCTTGAAGTCATCCGACTGGCGCAGACGGCTGTAGCAATGGCCTTCCAGTTCGATTGCAATCGACAGCGTCGAATCCTCGGTATCGTTGAGAAGCTTCTTGGCCGTTCGCTGCGCCAATGGCGCAAAGGTGCGGAGCTCATCGACGAGCTTGTCGGTCGCCTTTTCGAGCTCGGCGTCCGGGGCGCATTCGGTGACGATGCCCCAATCAAACGCCTGCTTCGCCGTAATGCGCTTGGAACGCATCACGATGTCCTTGGTGCGCGTGATGCCGATCATCTTCTGCAACCGCGCCGAGCCGCCGGAGCCCGGAATCTGCCCGAGCTTCTGCTCCGGAAGCGCGAAGAGCGCGGTTTCGGAGGCGATGCGGAAGTCGCAAGCCAGCGACAACTCGAAGCCGACACCGAAGCAATAGCCTCTGTTAGCAACAATCACCGGTTTCGAACAGCGCGCCGGCGACGCAATATTCCAGGCGAGCTTGGAAACCTTCTCGGGCGTCGCTTCCATGAAGCCGCCGATATTACCGCCTGAGGAAAAATGCTCGCCGACCGAGCGCAGGACAATGACGCGCACGCGCGCATCTTCGTCCAGCGTTTCGAACACCAGACGGAGCTGGTCACGTTCCGGCATCGAGACGACGTTGAGCGGCGGCCGGTTGAGGATGATATCGGCGCGCTCGTGTGCCTCGTCGATCTCGACCTGAAAACCGTCGAGTTTAGCGAGTCTCTGGTCTGCAAAGGTGTAAGCGGAAGCCATCGCGATTCCTTTCTTTTCATCAGGCCGCACTTGAAGGCGGCGCGTGTTCAGGCTGATAGTCGCCCGCGACCAAAAGGCGACGCAGCAATTTTCCAACTGGTGATTTCGGCAGCGCATCGACAAAGACAAACCGCCGCGGGCGCTTGAAATCGGCGAGCCCCGATGTGCGGCAGAATTGATCGAGTTCGGCTTCGCCGACCATGGCCTTGCGCTTGACAAAGGCGGTGACGACCTTGCCCCACTTTTCGTCGGGAAGCCCGACAACGGCGACTTCCAGCACTGCCGGATGCAGCGAAAGGCAGCTTTCGATCTCGACCGGAGAAACGTTTTCGCCGCCGGTGATGATCATGTCGTCGACGCGGCCGGTGACGAAGAGATCGCCATCGCGATCGACGAAGCCGGTATCGCCGGTGAAATACCATCCCTCTCGCAGAGCCTTGGCATCGGCGTCAGGCCGCCGCCAGTAGCCGTCAAAGGATTTATCGCCCGCCAGGAGCGCGATGATCTCGCCCTCCTCTTCCGGCGCGGCAAGATCGGTCACCGACGTCGCGTTCAGTTTCACGACGCGGATTTGCTGATTGATGCCGGCCTTGCCCGCAGAGCCTGGCTTTGCCGGCGCGTCCTGGTCGATGGTGAAAGTGTAAATCTCTGAACTGCCGTAGTGGTTGACGAACAAATCAGGACGGAAGGCTTCGTCGAGTTGTTTCAACAGACCGTCCGTCATCGATGCGCCGGCGAAACCGAGCTTTCGCACGCTCGATACGTCGGTCGATCCGAACTCACGAGCGTAGACCAGATCGTGATACAACGTCGGCACCAGATAGAGGTTGGTGACCTTTTCCGCCACGATCAGCGCCAGCGCCTTTTTCGTATCGTAGCGCGGCAGGCACACGAAGGCGCCGCCGATCAGCGACATCGCGATCAGCGAGCGAACGCCCATGGTGTGATAGAGCGGCATGACACCGAGCGTTCGCTCGCCGCGCCGGTAGAGATTTTGCGCCACATGGGCAATACCAGCGGCGCGTTCAGCACAATGCCGCCTCGGCACGCCTTTCGGCCGCGAGGTCGTACCCGAGGTGTAGAGCATGACCGACCAGTCTTCGGCGCCGGCGCGCGGGATCGCTGCAGCCGCAGGTTCGGCGACCATGCCGGAAAACGCAATCGCACCGGCGTCGTCGCAGCCGACGGCGATGCGCGGCAGGTTTGGCCCGCGTTTTGATTTCGCGACGGTCTCCGCGGAAATATTCTGATAGGCGACCGCACGCGCTTCCGAATCTTCGATGCAGAAATCGAGTTCGTCATCCTTGGCGCGCCAGTTGACCGGCGTGATCACGATTCCTGAGAGCTGGCAGGCCCAATGCAAGGTCGCGGCCGCCTCGCAATTCTGGAGAACGGTGACGAGGTGGTCGCCAGCTTTCAGCCCGATGCGATCGAAGGAAGCGACCACCGAGGAGACGCGCCGGTACCACTGCGCATAAGTCAGCCGGACACCATCGTGGACGATGGCCAGCCTATCGGGGTCACGCGCGACGCTGCCGATAAAGCTTGTTCCCAAATCAAGCATCGGATTCCTCCTTTGCCATATCGCCCGCCAGTTCCGCGGCGGCTTCGATGGCCGCGCGCACAATCGGCGTGTAGCCGGTGCAACGGCACAGATGACCGGTGAGAAGATCGCGCACCTCCTGCTCGCTGGGCTTCGGGTTCTCGCGCAGGAAGTGGTCGAGCGACATCAGGATACCCGCCGTACAAAATCCGCATTGCAGCGCGTGATTGCGCTTAAACGCCGCTTGCAGGATACCGAGACGATCGGGCGCCGGCGCGAGCCCCTCGACCGTCCGCACTGCGCAGCCGTCGGCCTGCACGGCGAGCGTCAAGCAGGCGCGCGCCAGCTGGCCGTCGATTTCGACCGTACACGCGCCGCAGACACCATGCTCGCAGCCGACATGGGTGCCGGTGGCGCCGACCTGATGGCGCAGAAAATCCGTGAGCAGCAAGCGAGGTTCGGCCTCGCCGCCACATGGTTTGCCGTTCAGCGTGAACTGAACAGGATGACGCTGGCTGGAGGACATGCAGCTCATGACTGCACCTCCCGGATCAGATCGGCGCCGATCAGGCGAACCAGATCACGCCGGTATCGCGCCGAAGCGTGAACGTCGGCGCGGGCGTCGAGCTCATAGGCGAACGTGTTCAGGGCATCGTCGAGGGCGCTCGATTCGAGCCTCGGGAATTCCCGCGTCACCGGCATGTCGGCGACACCGCCGACCGTAAGACGAACGTCCTTCTCGGTCGCAACCGCCGCACAGGCGACAATCGCGAAATCGCCGTGGCGCCGCGCCACCTCGCGAAATGCGCACGCGCGCCGATCGATGGGAAACGAAACAGCTTCGATCATTTCGTCGTCGGCACGGCTTGTGACCATCATGCCGGCAAAGAACTCCCTGGCTGGAACGCGGCGTCGTTTCTTAGCGTTGCGCAGATGCACCTCGCCCCCGAGGGCACATAGCACCAGTGGCAACTCGGCGCTGGGGTCCGCATGCGCGATCGATCCGCAGACCGTGCCGCGGCTGCGGGTCTGGACATGGCCGGTCCAGGGCAGCGCCTGCGCCGCGAGCGGCAAGGTCTTGCCAAGGTCGGGCCATGCCAGCAGCGTCGCCTGGCGGACACAAGCGCCGATGATGAGATCTCCGCCCTTGCGCTCGATGCGAGCAAGCTCGGGAAGACGCATGATGTCGATCAGCGTTTTCGGCCTGGCCAGACGCATGTTGAGCATCGGCATCAGCGACTGCCCGCCGGCGACGATGCGCGCATCGCCGCCCTCGCGACCAAGCGCATCCAGCACCTCGTCGAGATGTTCGGCACGGACGTAGTCGAATGCAGCGGGCTTCATCGTCGCCCTCCGACCCATTGCCGCAATCTCGCCAGCCACGAACGGTCAGCCGAAGCAGAAGCGCCGCCGCCGGCCTGACGCGCCAATGCTGCAAAGAATTGCCCGATGATGACCTTTGCTGCGCCATCCAGAAGGCGGCCACCGATGCTGGCGACCTTGCCGCCGATCCCGGCTTCGTAAACGTAATGGATCGTTGTGCCGTCATTCGGCGCGGGACGAAGCGCGATCCGTCCCTCGCCATTGCCGAAGCCGAGCGCACCTTCGGCGTGACCCGCGAGCGTCACGGCCTTCGGCGGGTCGAGATCGGACAGCTTCACTTCCGCCCGGTAATGCCCCTTCACCGGACCGATGCCTATCGTCACATCAGCGCGGAAGTGCGTGTCGGAAATCCTTTCGACGCCCTGGCAGCCGGGAATCACGGCCTCGAGTGTTCTGGGATCGAGCAGCATGTCCCAGACTTGCTGCGTGCTCGCCTTGACGGCGGCCTCGCCCTCGCCGCGCAGCTTGCGATCGCCGCGTTTTCCCGCCGCCGCCGGAGCCTGTCGCGCCGGCGGCGGGTGTTCGGCGCCGCGAACCATCTCTGCAAGCTTTGCCGGCACCAGCGGCAGAACAATGTCCTTCGCGCCGATCGCATCCGCAACTGCATTGGCGATGCACACCGGCGTCGACATGCAGTTGCCTTCGCCGACGCCCTTGGATCCCAGCGGGGTGAAAGGCGACGGCGTTTCCATGTGAAGGATGACCGGATTAGGCACTTCAGCCGTAGTCGGCAGCAGATAGTCGGCGAGCGTTCCCGTCAGAAAGCTGCCGTCTTCGGCATAGGCATATTCTTCGTAGAGCGCAGCTCCCAGCGCCTGCGCAAATCCGCCGCGCACCTGGCCATCCACCATGGCCGGGTGCAGGATCGTTCCGCAATCGTGCATGGTGACGTAACGATCGATCCGCGTTTGCAGGGTGGTGCGATCGACCTCGACGCCGCAGAAGTCGAAAATGAACCCATGACACAGCGAGGAATTGATGTGGTCGCCCTCGTCAGGCGCGGTAAGCTCCGGCGGTGACCAGAACACGGTCTCGCGGATGGTGTGTCCGATTCCATCAGGCAGCGCAGCCGGCGACCAATGGCTCAGCGCGGCAACACGCGAGAACGAAATCTTGTTGTCGGGATTGCGCTTTGACCCGACGTGGCCATCCGCGAAGACGATATCGTCAACTCCCGCATTCAACTGGCTCGCCGCGACGCGACGCAATTGCCCGGCAATGCGCTCGGCAGCAAGCTTGGCCGTGCCGGCAACGGCTGGCGCGAAACGGCTGGCATAATTACCCGACGCGATCGACCATGCATCCTTCGCGGTATCGATCTCGGTGTTGACCCTGATATCGGATGGCTTCAGGCCGAACACGTCGGCGACGACTTGCGAGAGAACGGTGCGATGGCCCTGCCCCTGCGGCACGGAGGCAACGTGAACCGTCACGCTGCCGACCGGATCAATTGCAACAGTCGCCGTCGCCTGCGCGCCGTTCTTCGGTCCGGCCTTGCGCCGCTCGGCGGGCGTGAGCACGGTTGTGATGTAGCCCATGTTGGAGACGCTCGGCTCGACCACGGCCGTATAACCGATGCCGTAGAGGCGGCCTTCCGCGCGCGCGGCGTCGCGCCGCGCCTTCAGCTCATGGAGCGCACCCTCCTGCACCGCCCGGCGAATGGCCTCCTGATAATTGCCGGAGTTGAGCAAAGCGCCGCTTGCTGTCCAGTAGGGGAATGCATCGGCAGGCACGAGATTGCGGGTGATCACGTCGAGCGGATCGATATTGAGTTCGAGCGCGATGCGCGGGACCAGACGCTCGAGCGCGAAGTAGACCTGCGGCCCGCCGAAGCCGCGATTTAATCCGGTCGGCGTCTTGTTGGTGACGACGACACGGTTGCGGACCCTGAGATGGCGGATGTCGTAGGCGCCGGTGAGATTGCCGTGCATGCGATAAAGCGTGGCGGGCTCTGGCGCCCGCAAGTGCGCGCCGCAGTCTTCGACCTGGTCCCAGTCGAGCGCGAGGATGCGGCCGTCTTGCGCGACGGCTGCGGCCAGCGAAATCGCTCGATTGGTTGCGGAAACCGAAGCAGTCAAATGCTCAAGCCGGTCCTCGATCCATTTCACCGGACGTCCCGTCGCACGCGCAGCCGCCGCGATCAGCACGATGTAAGGGAATACGCCCTGCTTGACGCCAAAGCTGCCGCCAGAATCCGGCGGTGTGCGGAGCCGCAGGCGGTTGCCCGGGACCTTCAACGCCCGCGACAGCACCGCGTGGATGCTGAAGGGGCCCTGGAAATTGGCCAGCACATCGTAAGCGTCTGCGCCCGAATCATACTCGGCGATCACGCCATAGGTTTCGATCGGCGTGCAGGAATTTCTGGGATAACTGACATCGATGTTGATTCGATGCGGCGCGGATGCAAACGCAGCTTCGGGATCGCCGTAACGGAACGAGCGATCGCTGGCGACATTTCCCCCAAAGCCCTCGTGGAGGACAGGCGCCTCCGGCTTCAGCGCCGAGCGCGGATCGATGACGGCGGACCGCACTGCGTAGCGTGCGTCGATGAGATCGATGGCATCTTCTGCGCGATAGCGGTCGGTGGCCACCACGATCGCGACGGGTTCACCGACATAGCGCACGCGGCTGACAGCCATCGGCCAGCATTCGACGGGCGCCTTGACGCCCACGACGAGGCTCGATGTCAGTGCCTTGATTTCATCGCCATGGAGAACCGCGACGACGCCAGGCGCGCGCATCGCCTGCGATACGTCGATCGACACGATGTCGGCATGCGCATGCGGCGAGCGTAGAAAGGCCGCATGCAGCGTGCCGGGGTGGACGCCGATATCGTCCATGAAGCGGCCGCGGCCGGTCAGAAGGGCGGAGTCCTCGACGCGCGCAATCGACTGCCCGACCCATGGCGGGCCGGACCCGGGACGGGCCATGGCTGAGCTGGTGGCTTCCGCCATCCCTTGATGTTTCTCCCGCGCAAAATTGATTGCGTCAGGAAAAGCTATTCAGCAGCGTTTGGGGCGCGCAATATCGGCTGATCTCGAAACTTACCATCCCGTCTCATTTCGTGAGGGATGTGCGGTGCAGCATCAACTAGCGAGACGTGAGACGTTGCGGAACTCGCGCGGCGAGACGCCGCTGTGGTTGCGAAAGAAGCGGGTGAAATGCGCAGGCTCGGCAAAGCCGAGTTGATGGCCGATGTCGGCGACCCCAGCGGGCTGATTGAGCACAGCATCGACCGCCTTCTCCATCCGCACCACGTTGAGATAGACCTTGGGCGGCACGCCGACGGACGATTCAAACAGGCGGAAGAAGTGCGCGCGCGAAAGTCCGGCTTCCCTGGCAAAGGATTCGAGGGCGGTCCGGCGTCCCGTTTCCAACCGCATGGCGGCGGCCGCCTTGCGGATCCGCCAGTCGCTCCCACGCGCGCTCATTTCCCGGATCGATGCGGGAAAACTTCGCCATGGCGTGAAACGTTCGATCACCGCGATCATGAGGTCCGACAGCAGCGCCTCGTGTTCGGCCCGCGCCTCGGGGCGGGCCATCATGTCGGCCGCCAGATTCATGGCGAGCTCGCGGATATGCGGAGAAACTTCACCGGACGGATGGCGGAAGAAGCCGGGCGCGCCGCTCGCCGCCCAGCCCGGCCGGAACGCCGTCAGCCATTCCGGTTCGATATAGAGCGCGAGGATCACGGTGCGCGGCCGCTCCGGATAGTGGACATAAGAATGCGGCTGCCAGCCGTTCACCAGGACGGCGGCGGTATCGGTCAACGGATAAACCCGGTCGCCGACGACAAACTGGGTATCGGCGCCCTCGACCTTCAGCAGCACGTGGCAGTGCGGATGGGCGTGCCGCACCAGCGACCAGTCCATATCGAGAAGCGCAACCCGCCCGAAGGCTCCATGCGCGATCCGCAGCGCCGTCGACATCAAAGCTGTTCCCGGTAGCGCACGATCTGCGCGCCGTCTCGCCGATTATATGATGACTGTCTGCCGCCGTCGTCAACCTGCGACAATCCGTGCAAAGGCTGCTTTCGGATCGCTCTCGAGCGCCTTGCCGAGGTCGACATCCTCAACCCCTTTGACATGAATGCGCTTGAACTCCATCGCGTCGACCGAGAGCGGCTTCGTGGCGTCAATCCCCATCTTGGCGCTGATGCCGTTGTCGGAGGACGGGTCGAGTTTCGAGCCCTGAGCGCCGGAAACGACGACGAGATCGCGATCGGCCTGAAAACGGGTCGCGACCGCCCACTCGATTTCATGCTCGTCGTCGATGTTGACGTCCATGTCGACCACGACGACCTGCTTGATGTCGTAGTGGCCGCCGAACGCGCCCATGATGATGTTCTTCGGCTCGCCCTGACTTTTCTTGTCGATCTTGACCGCGAGGTGATAGCGGCACGTGCCGCCGCGGGTGAGGCGCACGTCGCGCACCGACGGAAAACTTCGCTGCAAGTGCTCGAGCAGCGTGGCCTCGCGCGGAATGCCGCCGAGCAGAAGGTGCTCGACACCACCGCCGGTAATGGTATGAAAAATCGGGTTCTCGCGATGGGTGATCGCGTCGACCTGGATCACCTCGCGGTCGGCGCGCGGCCCGTAATATTGGGGAAATTCGCCGAACGGACCTTCGGGCTCGCGAACTTTCGGCAGGATACGCCCTTCGATCACGATCTCCGCATGCGCCGGCACCTTTACACGGTTGGTGCGGCACTTGACCATCTCGACGGGACGGCCGAGCAGCGCGCCTGCAATCTCCATTTCGTCGCTGTCGAGCGCGGCGATCGCCTGCGAAGCGAGGATACAGGCGGGATGCGCGCCGATGACGAGTGCAATCTCGAGAGCCTCGCCGGCCTCTTCCGCCATCCGGAAGTAATGCAGGGTATGACGGGGCAACAGCAGGACGCCGATGCGGTCGGGCCCGCTTACCTGGCAGCGGTGGATCGAGACATTCTGGATGCCGGTCTTGGGATTGCGCGCAATCAGTAGCGCCGCCGTGATGTAGGGGCCGCTGTCGTGCTCGTTGTGTTTCGGGATCGGCAATTGCTTGAGCAGGTCGACCTTCTCGTGAACGACCTCCTGCACTTGTGCTGAGGCAACCTCGACCCACGGCAGCGGATGACGCACGGCATTCTGGAACGTCGACAACAACTCAGTGACCGGCACTCCGAGCGCATCTGCAATCCAGCTGCGATCGGCGAAGAGATTGGCAACCACCGGAATCCTGTGCTGACCGGGCTCCGGAAACAGTACGGCGCGCTCATTTTCGAGCCTCTTGGCGATCGCCGCCAACTCGTCGATCAGCGAAACGCCCTTCTGCGCGACCGCCAGACGGTCGCTTGCTGCGAGCGACTTCAGCCATTCGCGTAAGTCCGGATGCGCCGCCTCGCCTGTATTGGAACGTCTCGCTCCCATCACTTACTCCCTCGCCTCGTCCGGCCTTGACCTTGTTCAGCCTTGATCCCAGCAGCCCGCGGGGTCAAGGCCGCTCGCTGCCGGTCGTTCCCTGCTATCAGGTTCGCCGAAGATCTAATCAAGCTATCTCGCGACGGGCGCAACCGAAAGCCTATGATTTCCGCCGTTAACTTAACGGCGCCGTGAGACTGTGCTAATGCGGCTGAAGCTGTCATGGGCTTGAACCGGTTTCGATGAACTCACATCCGAGACGATTGATCGTCGGCATCACCGGCGCTTCCGGGGCGATCTACGGCGTGCGGCTGCTCAGGTTGTTGCAGACCACCGATATCGAAACCCATCTGGTGATGAGCCGCTCGGCCAGGATCACGCTGACCCAGGAGATGGACATGGGCGCCGCCGACGTCTCGACACTCGCCAGCGTCGTGCATCCGGTCGACAATATCGGCGCCTCGATCGCCAGCGGCTCATTCAGGACAATGGGCATGGTGATCGCGCCCTGCTCGATGCGAAGCCTCGCCGAGATTGCGACCGGCGTCACCTCCTCGCTGGTCACGCGCGCCGCCGACGTGGTGCTCAAGGAACGGCGGCGCCTCGTCCTGCTTGTCCGCGAAGCCCCGCTTCACCTCGGCCATCTGCGCGCGATGAGCGCAGCCACCGAGATCGGCGCGATCGTTTATCCGCCCGTGCCGGCATTTTATGCGCGCCCCGCAAGCCTGGAACAGATGGTCGACCATACGCTGGGGCGGGTGCTCGATCTCTTCGATATCGACAATTCCGCCGCCAGCCGCTGGGGCGGATTGAACTCGATCAAGAACGACGACTGATGGGACGATCCCGCGAGCTCGAAGCGGAGAGCTGGGCTTTCGCCCTCGCCCTCTATGCGAGGCCTGGCGTCGCGGAAGCCTGCCTTGCCTTGCAGAGCGAGGCTGACGTCGATGTGATGCTTTTGTTGATGGCGACCTTCGCCGCCGTCAAACATCGCACGTTATTGACGGCGGATGAGATCGGAGCGCTGGACGAGGCTTGCCGTCCCTGGCGCGAACAGGTCGTTGGAAGTCTGCGAACCATCCGCGGCGAATTGAAGACGGGGCCACTGCCGGCGCCAAACGACGAGACCGAACAACTTCGATCAAGGGTCAAGGCGCTCGAACTTGAGGCGGAAAGGCTTCAAAACCAGCTGTTGGCCGAATGCGTGCCCCTGAGGCCGCCGGGGCAGGAAGCAATGCGGCCGGGACAGCTTCGCGCTGTCCTCAATGACGTGGTGATGTACTTTGCTGATCGGCGAGGAACGAAGGCCAATGCCAATGTTTCTTCATCGATCGAGGCGATTGTTGGAGCTGCCATGCAGGATGCGTCCTGATCTCGGCATGTCATGAAAAAAGGATGGCGGGCTGACCTGTCCAAGTGGGAAACCCTCCCCGAATGGGTGGGTTGCGAGGATTGGCGCTTGATCTTGCGGCGCCTCTCAGCAAACTGCGCGCGCTTGAATCCTGCGCTGAACCGCGCGCGGGACTTGTATCGAACGGGATATTGAAATGTCAGAGACGATGAAGGCGCTGCTCTTGCGCCAGCACGGCGGATTGGAAAATCTGGAGATCGTAACCAATCACCCGAAGCCGAAGGCAAGGGCCGGAAGCGTCGTGATCCGCGTGCGCGCATCGTCGTTCAACTACCACGACGTGTTCACGGTGAAAGGCATGCCCGGCATCAAGGTGCCGCTGCCGGTCGTGATCGGCCTCGATATGGCCGGCGAGATCACCGAGATCGGCGAAGGCGTCTCGGGCTGGAAGATCGGCAGCCGCGTGCTGGTCAACCCGCTCAACAAGAAAAGGGGCCTGATGGGCGAGATGCTCGACGGCGGCATGGCGGAATATTGCCTCGTCGACGCCGACCAGCTGATCGTCATGCCGGACGGCGTCAGTTTCGAGGAGGCGGCATCGCTGCCTGTCGCCTACGGCACCGCGCACCGCATGCTGATCACGCACAACACGATCAAGAGGGGCGACCGTGTCCTGATCCTGGGCGCGAGCGGCGGCGTGGGTACCGGCTGTGTCATTCTGGGAAAGCTGCTTGGGGCGGAAGTCATTGCCTGCGCAAGCAGCGCCGAGAAGCTCGACAAGCTCAAGGCAATGGGTGCGGACGAGACGATCAACTACGAAGAGGTCGATTTCTCGAAATGGGCGATCGAGAAGTACGGCAAGCCGCAGCGCCGCACCTATGAAGGCGGCGTCGATGTTGTGATCAACTTCACCGGCGGCGACACCTGGGTGCCGTCGCTGCGCTGCCTGAAGCGTGGCGGCAGCCTCCTGGTCTGCGGCGCGACCGCCGGACATGATCCGAAGGAAGACCTACGCTATATCTGGAGCTTTGAACTGAAGGTGATCGGCTCCAACAGTTTCTATGAGGACAACCTGACCGACCTCATGAGAATGATCGCGGAAAAGAAGATCGCGCCGGTGATCGACGCCGTACTCCCGCTCGAGAAGGCGGCGGAGGGCCTGCGTCTGATCAGGGACCGCGAGGTCATCGGCAAGGTCGTGGTCACACCTTGAGAACCCGGCCCGCGGTGATCGCGGACAAAGGATTGCTATGCGATGAGTGAGATTCCGAGCGTCGAAGACGTCCAGAAGCTGATATCCCGCGGGCCCTATCATCAATGGCTCGGCCTGAAGGTGATCGCCGTCGGCGAAGGCACGATCGAACTGACTGCAACCTGGCGCGAGGAGTGGGTCGTCAACCCCGACCGCGGGTACACCCATGGCGGCATTCTGGCAGCATTGGTCGACCTCACGGCCGACTGGGCGATGGTGTCCAAGACCGGCCGCGGCGTTCCGACGGTGGATTTGCGCGTCGACTATCACCGCGCCGCGATGCCCGGCGTGCTGACCATCCGCGGCGCGATCGTCAATTTCGGCAAGCAGTTTTCCGTCGCGGAAGCCAAGGTCTTCGACAAGGAGGGCCGCCTGCTGGCGAGCGGCCGTGGCACCTATTTGACCGCGCCGCCAGCCGCCTGACAGGGATACCGTGGTGTCCGGAACGCCTTCGTTTTTCAATCTGGGCGCCTTGACGTCAAAGAACGGCGATCCCGACAAGGTCGCGATCATCGATCTCGGCACCGGCGACCCACGCCGCTTCAGCTATCGCGATTTTGAAGGCGAGGCCAATGCCGTCGCGCGAGCGCTTGCTGCGCGAGGCCTGGCGCGCGGCGATCGCGTTGCCATCCTCTCGGCCAATCGCTTCGAATATCTCACGACCGTGCACGGCATCATGCGCGCCGGCTTCGTCGCGGTCCCGGTTAATTTCAAATTCCCGCCGGCCACGATCGACTACATCGTTCACGACTCCGGCGCCAAACTTGTCTTTTGCGACGCCGCCCGCCTGAGCAGCGCGCCAAGGGATCTGCCACGCATCCGCTTTGATAGTGGCGGCGGCGATGGCGACTTCGCAAGCTTTCTCGAGCCGGGACCATTTACGCAGGTCACTCCCGCCGACCGAGAGCCTGCGATGTTTCTCTACACATCAGGTTCAACCGGCCGCCCGAAAGGGGTCGTACTCTCACATCAGAGCCACATCTGGGTGGTCGCGCAGCGCATGGCGGCGCAGGCCATGGCGAGCCACCGATTCCTGGTCGCAGCACCGCTCTATCACATGAACGCGCTCGCAATGAGCCAGCTGGCGCATGCCGCTCACGCGACCATCGTTCTGCTGCCGCAGTTCACGACACAGCTATATCTCAAGGCTATCGAGGACTATCAATGCACATGGCTCACCGCCGTCCCGCCGATGATCGCTATGATGCTCAACGACAAGGAGCGCTTTGCGGCCACCGATCTGTCCAGCGTGGAATTCTTGCGAATGGGATCGGCGCCGGTTAGCCAAAGCCTGATGAACGCGATCCACCGCGCGCTTCCGCGCGCATCCGTCACCAACGCCTATGGCACGACCGAAGGCGGTCCGGTCGTTTTCGGGCCCCACCCGAAAGGCTTGCCACAACCGGACATGTCAGTCGGTTATCCGCATCCGAAAGTGCAGGTTCGCCTGATCGGCGAAGATGGCAGGGCGGCGGATACCGGCGTGCTGGAGATGAAGAGCCCCGCGATCATGAACGAGTACCATAATCGCCCGGACGTCGCCTCGCCCATCACCGCGGATGGCTTTTACGTCACGGGCGACGTGTTTCGTCGCGACGAAAACGGCTTCCACTTTTTCGTCAGCCGGACCGACGACATGTTCGTCAGCGGCGGCGAAAATATCTTTCCCGGCGAAGTCGAAAAGATGCTGGAGAGCCATCCGGACGTGATCCAGGCGTGCGTCGTGCCGGTCGATGACGAGATCAAGGGCACCAAGCCGGTGGCGTTTGTGGTCAAGCGCGAAGGCAGCGATCTGGATGAGCCGACGTTGAAAGCCTTTGCGCTTGCCAACGCGCCCGCTTACCAGCATCCGCGCTCGATCTGGTTTGTCGGTAGCCTTCCTCTGGCGTCGACCAACAAGCTCGACCGCAAGGCCTTGCGTGATCTCGCGGCCGAGCGGCTCGGACAAAGAGCTGCCTCAGCCTAGCTTTGATTTTCGAAACTCGAGCAGCGTGTTGAGGAAGGGAATCAGCACCGTCAGCGAATCCTGGCTTGTCGCGACGCGCAGATCCGGAATGGATGCAGCGAGGTCGTGGATGCGCCCAGGCTCGGGAGCATCAAATACGATCGCGCCAAAAAAGCTCTGTCGGCCGTCCGGCTCCACGCATTGCTCGCCGTAGCGCTTGCGATAGCGCGCCGGCGACATCAGGCTGAGGCGAAAACCGCCCGGCAGTGCGACCATCCAATCATCCCCCTGCTTCTCGGGAGATGATTGCGCCGCCTTCGCATAGCAGGGAACATCAACGTCGGCGTTTGCGGTCACAACCGCCAGTTCGATCAGCCCCCGAACGCCGTTGCCATGCGACATCCACGGGCTATGCCAGACCAGTTCCGGCGTGTCATGCTGGCAATAATAGACGCGACCGGCCTCGAACAATTCCGGCGCGGCGCGCACCGTGCGGAAACGCGCGACATGTTCGACGCCGTCAATGGTCACCGGCCGGGAAAAGCTCTGCGGTTCGAGCATCGCAAGGCCACTGTTCCTCAGGCTACGCTGGGCGGCATCGGCATCACTGGCTTTGAAGACCAGGCCGTTCAGACCGCGCGGACTTTCGAGCAGGTCCTTGCGGACTTTGTCCGTGCCGGACGGCAGACCCAACAGCTCCACATAATCATGTTCGAACATCACAAGATGATTGATCGAACCGAGCGAGTGATAGCCGCGCGGTGTCAATGTGAACCCAAGCTGCGACATCAGCGCCGCGGCGCGGTCCATGTCGAACAGCGTATTGATCACGAGGTGGTCGAGCGCAAGGCTCATGTCAGCTGCCCCTCGACAAGGCTGGACGTCCCGGCGCTTCGGATATGCGGAACAGCGTCAACGAGGGCGCGGGTATAGTCGGTCTGCGGATGATCGAACAGCGCCCGGCTCTCGCCCGCCTCGACGATGCTGCCGTTGCGCAACACGATGGTCCGATCGCACATCATCCGAACCACATTGAGATCGTGGCTGACAAAAAGCAAGGCGAGGTGATCCTCTCGCCGCAGCCGGTCCAACAGTTGCAGTACGACCGCCTGCACGGACACATCGAGCGCAGCTGTCGGCTCATCCAGCACCAGAAGGCGTGGCCGGCAGGCGATGGCGCGGGCGATGCCGACACGGGCTTTCTGGCCGCCGGAAAGCTGATGCGGAAAGCGCGGCAGAAGTTCGACCGGCAGTCCGACCCGCACCGCGCATTCCTCGACCCGTTGCAGCAAGGCATCGCCCGGCCGCATCCCCGAGAGCCGCAGCAACGGATGGGCAATGCAATCGAAAGCCGTGAACCGCGGGTTGAGGCTTTCGTTGGGGTCCTGAAAGACGATCTGGATGTCTTTTCGGTGCGGCGAGCGGTGAAATTCGCGCGCCGGCAGATGGCCGATCGACTCCCCGTCGAACAGGATTTCGCCTTCGCTGGCATCGATCAACCGGCAGATCATGCGCGAGGTCGTGGTCTTGCCTGATCCGGATTCCCCGACGAGACCGACGCTTTCGCCAGCGTTCATGGTCATGGAAAAGCCCGTGACGGCGGGCGGCCCCTGATCGTAGCGCTTGGCGAGGTTTCTCACGTCCAGCAGCGGCGGCGTGCCGGCGGGCGGCTCGCTCTCGGGCTTGCAGGCGGCGAGGACTGCAAGATACGGGCCGCGCTCTTCGTCCGTCACAAGGTCTTCGATCCGGGACGACGCGGTAGGCGAAGCCGCCACCAGTCGCTTCGTGTAAGCATGCTGCGGTCGATGGAACAGGGTTTCGGGCGGCGCCTCTTCCACCAGACGCCCCTTCTCCATCACCACGACGCGCCGGCAATACTGAGCGGCCAGACCCAGATCGTGTGTGATCAGGATTGTCGCCATGCCGCGCGCGACGGCGATGCTGGCGAGCAAATCCATCACCACCTTCTGCGTCGTGACATCAAGGCCGGTGGTCGGTTCGTCCGCGATCAGGAGCATCGGGTTGCAGGAGATGGCGATCGCGATCATTACCCGTTGGCACATGCCGCCGGAGAGTTCATGCGGATATGCCGACATCCGCTTCTCGGGATCGCGTATCTGCACCGCGCGCAGCAGTTTCAGCGCCTCCTCGGCAGCCGCCTGCTTCGACACCCGCTTGTGACTGAGGATGGCGTCGGCAATCTGCAGACCGACGGCGCGGATCGGGTTCAACGCCGCGCGCGGATTCTGGAAGATCATCGACATCGCCGCGCCATGCAGCGCGCGAAAATCGCTGTCGGGAATTTTCGTGATGTCCTTGCCGCGATAGAAGATCTTGCCCCTGGTCACCCGGCCGGCGGCATCGAGCAGCCGCGTCGTGGCAAAGCCGGTGACGGATTTCCCGGAACCGCTTTCGCCGACAAGACCGAGCATCTCGCCCGCTTGAAGCGACAGCGTGACCCCACGCACCGCCTCGACGAGGCCGCCCCTGGTCGAGAACGTGACGTGAAGGTCTTCGATGCGAAGCAGCGGCTCGGTCATGTCCGCATTCGGGGATCGAGCATATCCCGCAGCCCATCACCGAGAAGGTTGAAGCACAGCACCGCCAGCATCAAGGCCAGGCCGGGAAAGGTGACCAGCCACCATTTGCCGGTCGAGATGAACCGCGCGCCTTCCGCAACCATGATGCCCCACTCCGGCGTCGGCGGCCTGACGCCGAGGCCGATGAAAGAAAGACCGGCCGCATTGAGAATGGCCCAACCGAGATTGAGTGACATCTGCACCGCCATCGCCGGCAGAACATTCGGCAAGAGGAAGCGCAGCACGACCGAGGTGTGGCTTTCGCCGCTGGCCCGTGCAGCCTCGACCCAGCCGACATTGCGGCGAACATTGACCTCGGCGCGGGCAAAGCGGATGTAGAACGGTAGATTAATGATCGCGGTCGCAACGACAATATTCTCGACGCGATTGCCGAGCGCGGCCACCATCGCCATCGCCAGCACGAACAGCGGGAACGCCATCATCACGTCGACGAAGCGGCCGACCGAACGATCAAGACGCCCGCCGGCATAGCCGCAGAACGCGCCAATGACGGCGCCGAGCACGAACGAAATGCCGACGGCCGCAACCGCAATGACGAGATCGAGCCGGCTCGCAACCAGAAGCCGGCTGAACGTATCACGGCCGAGTTGATCGGTGCCGGCCAAATGCGCCGCGCTTGGCGGCAGCAGCGCCTCCGATACCTTGGAGGCAATCGGGTCGTAAGGCGCGATCGATGGACCGAAGATCGCGATCAGCACCAGGAACAGCACGCCTGACGCGGCGACCGCCGTCAGCGGGTTGCCGCGCAGGATCCAGACCGTATGCCGCAGCGTCGCGCTTGCCATCAGATCGAAACCCTTTTCAAATCGAAACTCTTGGATCGGCGATGCCGTAGAGAACATCGACCAGAAGATTGACCACGACAAAGATGCTCGCCATCAACAGCACGAAGCCCTGCACCGGCGCGTAGTCGGACGACAGCAGCGCATCCAGCGCATAGGACGCGACGCCGGGCCAGGAATAGACTTTCTCGACCAGCACATTGGCGCCCAGCATGGTCGAGAATACGATGCCGGCAATGGTGATGACCGGGAGGATGGCGTTGCGCAGCGCGTAGGTGACGACGATGCGCCACCACGACAATCCGACCGAGCGCGCGGTGCGCACGAAATCGCTGCCGAGCGAGACCAGCATCGAGGCGCGGGTGATCCGCGCCAATGGCGCGATCACGAACAGCGCCATCGTTACCGCCGGCAGGATCAGCTGGCGAAACGCGACCCACCAGCCGTCGAGATCGCCCGCCAGCAGGAAGTCGATCGTCAGAAACCCGGTGCGCGACGGCGGCAGTGAAGTAAAGACATCGATGCGGCCGGTCGGATCGGGCGCGAGACCGAGGAGATAGTAGAAGACGTAGATCAGCAGCAGCCCCGACACGAAGGTCGGCACGCAGACGCCAAGCGCGCAAAACAGCCGAACGCCATGGTCGATGATCGAGCCCGGCCGCAACGCCGCGACCACACCGAGGGGGATCGCCGACACTAGCGCGATCAGCAATGCGGTCAGCGTGAGCTCAAGCGAGGCCGGCAGGCGCTCGCGCAGATCGGTCGTCACCGATTGTCCCGTCATCAGCGACTTGCCGAGATTGCCGCGGCCGACGTCATAGAGATAGTGCAGCAACTGTTCGGGGACAGGCTTGTCGAGGCCCATCTGCTTGCGGATGACTTCGATCTCCTCCTTGCCGGCATTGGGCCCGGAGGCAAAGAACACCGCGGGGTCGCCGGGCAAAACTCTCATCAAGAGGAAGGTGAATACCAGCACACCGAACAGCGCCGGCAGCGAGGACATGAAGCGCCTCGCTGCCCGCATCATCGTTGCGCGGAAGCTCTTCATGGCAGGCAAGAAACTATTTGCGGCTGAGGTCGCGATAATCGACCTGACGGTGGAATTGGTAGGTGTAGCCCTCGATCGACTTCGCCATCACGGCGTCCTGGCTCGGCTGCCAGAGCGCTACCTGCGGCATGGTGGCAACATGGATCGCATTCAGCTTCAGGCTCTCTTCGTCGTATTTGGCCTTGTCCGGCTCGAAACGAGCCTGCTGGGCGAGCGCGGTGAGTTCGGGGTTGTCGATGCTGGCGTAATTCCAGCGCTGATTGCCGGTGTAGAAATTGCGGTAGAAGTAGTCGGTCGACGGCAGCCAGGCGACGATGCCTTCGGTGAAGAAGGGCAGTTTCTTCTCGTTGATCTGGGTCGACATCTGCGCATCCGGCAGTTTCTGGATCTCGACCTTGATGCCGATCTTGGCCAGCGACTCCTTGACCAGCGCCGCCATCGGTTCTGCTGTCGAGGCCTGGCCGACGTTGAAGCTGAACGTCGTCGAAAAACCGTCCGGCATGCCGGCAGCCTTGAGATACTCCGTGGCCTTGTCGAGATCGAGCTTGATCGGCTGCGGGAACGGGAACGCGCTGGTGGTCGGCTTGCCGTCCTTCCATTCGGCATTGAACAACGGCGTGCCGCGCCCGAACAAAGCGGCTTTGAACATGTCGTCATAGGGCAGCGCAAAGGCGACGGCACGGCGCACGTTGATATTGTCGAACGGCGGAATCGTGTTGTTCATTGAAATGAAAGTGACGGCATTATATTGCGGCGTCGAGATTACCTTCAGCGTGCCCTTAGCTTCCAGCGACTGCACGTCGCTGGCCTGCAAATCGACGGTGATATCGGCATCGCCACGCTCGACCAGATTGGCGCGCGTCGCGGGCTCCGGCACGGTCTGCACGATCACCCGCTTGAAGAAAGCAGCCTTTTCAGCCGTGCCGCGATTCCAGGCCTCATTGCGCTTCATGATCACCTGCTCGCCCGGCTTGAAGCTTTCGATCACGTAAGCTCCGCTGCCGGCGGTGTGCTCCTTGAGCCAGGAGATCGCCCAGGGATCATCCGCGGTGGCATTGGCTTTCGCCACTTTGGAATTGATGATGATCGGATAGATGGTCGCGAGATTGGGCAGCGCGAGCTTGTCCGGCTTCGGCAGCGTGACCTCGAACGTCAGGGGATCAATCACCCTAAACTGATCGGCGCTGGTCATCGATCCCGTCAGCAACTGTGCCTTGCCGAGCACGGGTGCGGTCACGACGCGATCGAGCGACCATTTGACGTCGTCGGCGGTCACCGGCGTTCCGTCCTGGAATTTTGCATCCTTGCGCAGATGGAACGTCAGCTTCAGCCCATCGGCGCTGACCTCGTAGGATTCGGCGAGCTCACCGGTAATCCTGTCGAGATCGAATACCCATTTGCCGTTGAGCTGCTTGCGGCCGAACGAGACCAGCCGGTCGTAGGTGCTCAAGCTGACCGCAAAGGCCTCGCGGGTCGAGCCCGGCACGTTCGGATCCAGCGTGTTGACGGAAGCGCCGGTGACGTAGCGCAACGTCTCGGCACGGGACTGCGCCGATGCCATCTCCGGGCGAAACGAAAGCGCGAGCACCGTGAGCCCGACCAACGTAAGACCAATAATCCGACCCCGCATTGTCTTTAATCCTCTGAATTCAACAAGGAACCTGCCCGAAAATCGTGAGGTTCGCCCTCATTGTGCATTTAAGCAAATTGCGCGCCAAGCAACATTTTTGCCCCCTTCAGTCCAGCCCGCGGTTGCAGCCGAGCACCGATTTCCGTGCCGTCTAACCCGATTGCCGTCATCTGCGCTCTTCGGCCGGGTTTTGCCTTCGGATTACTGCCTGCGGCACGTCGTAGGCCTTGAACGAATCCCAGTGCCGCGCAAGATCCGCGCGGAACAGGCCTCGTGTCAGGCCATAGACCAGTTTCGGGATAGCGGTCGTCATGGCATTGATCGATGAGCCGGACGGACCAAAGCTCATGGTCGAGGCGAACGCAAACAGGTGAATGTTGGAAATCCACGGCGTAGCGCCGGCGATGCGTTCGGTCAGCGCATAGTCGTCGGCGAGATAGGGATAGCGTCCGAGCCGCGGGCTCTGCTCGCCTTGCGGCGGCTGGTAGCGATCGGCCCAGGTGGCGATGTTGCCGGCAAAATTCTTGAGTTCACGACGCCCGGCAAAATCGATTTCGGTCCCGGTGCCGCAGATAACAAAATGCGCGTGGAATGCGTCGCGCGACGTCCGCAATTCGACGCCATCCCTCTTCTCCTGCACCGCCTCGATCGGCGAGCCCTCATGCAGATGGAAGTTAGTGAACTGCGCGCAGCGATCGTAGGTCGCCTGCGGGAATCCCTCCCGTAATTCAAGTATCGCGCGCATGAAACGCCAGCGCCAGGCATCGTCGAGATCGCAGAGATGCCGCAGGAAGCCGCGAAACGTCAGCCAGCGATAGGGCTGGATCACCTGGATTTCGCCGCGGCGACAGAACAAGTGCACGTCTGCCGCGCCCGCTTCCAGCGCCATCGCCGCGTTGTCAAAGGCGGTCGCACCGGCGCCGATCACCGCCACAGTTTTTCCAGCGAGCGTTGCGAAATCGATGTCGTCCGAGCACCGCGCGACCCGCGCTGGCGGCAAGTGTCGCAGCGGCTCAGGCATCGTCCAGTCGCCCATGGCTTCCTGCCCGGTCGCCAGCACGATCTTGCGCGCGTAAAGCGTTTGGATTGCGCCATCGTACGCGACCCTCGCTGCCAGCAATTCGCCGGCAGCCGGCGCAATCTCCAGAAGCTCGCAACCATTGCGTACGGTGAGATCGACGGCACGCCCGAACCAGAGCAGGTATTCGGCCCAGAGTTTGCGCGGAATGAGGTCCAGCTTCACCCAGTCCTCCTTGCCGAACCGCGCTTCATGCCATGACTGATAGGTGAGGCTTGGGATATCGAGGTCAGGGCCGGTAAAGTCCTTCGGGCTGCGCAGCGTATGCATGCGCGCGTAGGAGAGCCACGGGCCTTCCTTTCCCTCTTCCGCTTTATCGATGATCAGGATATTGGTGACCTGCGAGCGCCTGAGGCCAAAGGCTGCGGCTAGCCCTGATTGCCCACCGCCGACAATCAACACGTCGAGCGCTAGTTCCCCATCCGGCCCGATCTTCGGTTCGAGCCAGGGCGCGGAAGGATGCGACGTTTTGGCGAGGTCGTCGCGCACCTGGGCCTCGAGCGCGTTCAATGCGCTGCTCATGCCCAAAACCCTTGTGGAAGAGTGTATGGCTCAGGCCGCAAGCCAGCCTCCGTCAACCGGCAGAACGACGCCGGTCGTAAAGGAAGAAGCGTCGCTCGCGAGATAGAGCGCAGCTTCCGCTACCTCATTTGCCCGCCCGAAGCGTTTCATTGCGTGGCGGTTACGCGAAGCGTCGCGCACGGCTTGCGAATCGGAATGCCGGGCAAAACTTCGCTTCAGCAGCGGCGTCTCGATCGCGCCAGGCGCGATCGCGTTGACGCGAATTCCGTCCGGCGCGAAATCGACCGCCATGGTCCGGGTCAGGCTGACGATGGCGCCTTTCGCCGCGATGTAGGCGCTGTTGCCCTTGCCCCCCGCGATTGCCAGTTGCGAGGCGATCGTGATGATCGAACCTTTATTCTGTCGCTGCATCTGAGGTATCGCCGCGCGTGCCCAAAGCCAGGTTCCACCGACATGGGTGCGAAACACCGCATCCCAATCGGCCGGATCGGTGGTCACCACCGTGCCGCCACAGGACCAACCGGCGGCGGTCATGAGGACGTCGAGCCGGCCGTGGCGCGCTACGACCTGGTCGACAACCGCCTTGGCGAAATCGCCATCCCCGACGTCTCCCGGATGCGCCGATCCCGGGCTTTTGACGTCGCTGATAGCGTCGAGCGTCTCCCGCATCCCCGCTTCATCGCGATCGACCAGCGCGACGAAAGCCCCTTCGCGAGCGAACAACACGCCGCTGGCGCGGCCGATGCCGGAACCTGCACCGGTGACAATAGCGACCCGGCCGTGCAATCGCATCACATCTCCTCCCCGTGGCGCTTCCACCACTCGTTCAGGTCGGCGGCGGAATCCGCGCAGCCAAAGCGGGCTCGCCAGCCGAATTCCTCCGCCATGCGCGAGATCGAGAGCGGCGCACGATCAGCGTCGGCGTGCAGATCGACCGTCGGTGTTTCGTCAGGCGTAATCAGCCTGCAGACAAAGCCGGGGTTGAGATCGGCCAGATGCTGTCCCCATTGCAGTGCCGTCCACTCGCGTCCCGTCGAGATGTTGTAAAGGCCATGCCTTGGCTTTGACGCCTCCACGAGCACCGCAACGGCGTCGGCGACATCGGGCGCGTAAATCCAGTCGCGGATACCGGGGCGGGCCAACGTCGTTTGCTTCTTCTGGTGTAGCGCCGAGATGATTTGCATCTGCGGGCTCAGCGTATCGCGCACACCGGTCGCGCGCTCCCACGGTCCGAACACGCCACTCAGCCGCACGCTGATGAAGTCCTCCGCCCATAGAGCGGCGAGCCGCGCTGTCACGCGCTCGGACGCATACTTGGTGATGGCATAGAGCGAGACCGGCTCGCACAGCAGCTCTTCGTCAAGCAGTGTGTGGCGGAAAGCGGCCGAACCAAATGCCGATCCGGACGACAGATTGATGACTCGCCTCACCCGATGGCGATGCGCCGCCATCAGGATCGGCACCTGCGCCATCAGATTGACTTGCAGGATCGCTTGCGGATCGGCGGCCTCGCGCGCAGGCCCTGCGGTAATAGCCGCGCCCAGAATGATCGCATCGAAGCCGCGCACAATGATAGCCTCGACCGCGCGCGATTCCCTGACGTCGCCCTCAACGAGGCTCAGCCTGTCACCAAAAGCAGCGAAGGCGTTGCCGGCAGCGCGCGGCAAAGATCCGCGATCGAACAAGGTCACGGCATGGCCACGCGCCAGCAGCGCCGAAGCAATATTGATCCCGACGAAGCCGGTGCCGCCAAAGATCAGGATATTCAATGCAGCAAGCCCCCGTGTTTGAAGCCGATCGACGCCTAAAGCAACGTCGCGCCGAAATTCCGTTTCGGATCCATGTCCGCGACGAGCCGCCCGGTCGGCCTTGCGGCCTCGCCGCCGGTGCGTGCCAGGAACATCCCCGATCCGGGGTTCGCCATCCGCCTGCCGTCAGCCACGACGACCCGTCCCCGCGACAGCACCGTCACCGGCCAGCCGCGCAAGGTGCGGCCCACATAGGGCGTATAGCCGGTCAGATCGTGCATCATCGCATCGAACAATGTCACCTCGCGCGACGGGTCCCAGATCGCGATGTCGGCGTCGGCGCTGATCGCGATCGAGCCCTTGCGCGGATGCAGGTTGTAGATTTTCGCAGGCGCCGTCGCGGTCAGTTCCACGAATTTTTCCAGACCCAGACGTCCTTTCGACACCATCGCATCGAACAACAGCGGCAGCCTCGCCTCGAGCCCCGGAAGACCGTTCGCCACCTGCTTGAAGTTCGGATTGGCGCCGGCGCGCAACTTGCCGCTTTCATCGAAGCTATAGGGCGCATGGTCGGAGGAAATCGTCTGGAGGTCACCGAGCGCTAGCGCCTGCCACAGCGCTTCCTGATCGGCAACCGTACGCGGCGGCGGACTGCACATCCACTTCGCGCCTTCCGCGCCGGGCTTGTCCAGATCTTCCGCGGTAAGAAAGAGATATTGTGGGCAGGTCTCGGCGAATACCTTCAGCCCCTCCCCGCGCGCCTGACGGATCACCTTCGCCCCTTCGGCGGTCGAGACATGAAAGATCATGATCGGCTGATCGACCAGCGCGGCCATGCCGATCAGGCGGTTGAACGCGTCGGCTTCCGAAAAACGGGCATGGCTGATCGAATGATATTTCGGATGCGTGTAGCCGCGCGCCAGCAGGCGCTTGACCATCCAGGCGATGATACCGTGGTTCTCGGCGTGAGCGCAAAGCATCGCGCCGGACTCGCGGGCCGCCACCAGAATATCGAGCAGGGGCTCGTCATCGATCTTCAGCCGGTCGTAGGTCATGAAGATCTTGATCGAGGCATGCCCATCCTTCACCAGCGCCGGAATATCGTGGGCGAGCGTCTGGGCGGTCGGGTCGGCGATGATCATGTGGAAGGCGTAGTCGATCACCGCGCCTTTTCGGGCGAGTGCGTGATAATCGCTCACGACCTGCGGCAGATGCATGCCGACATGCTGGGCCGCAAACGAGATGACGGTCGTGGTGCCACCGAAAGCCGCCGAGGTCGTGGCGCTTTCAAAAGTGTCGGCGTTCATGATGCCCGCCGCCGACAACTGCTCGATATGGGCGTGGCTGTCGACGCCGCCGGGCAGAACCAATTTGCCGCGCGCATCGATCTCCCGCCGACCGGCCGGCAGGTTGCGGCCGATTGCCGCGATCGACTCGCCGACAATGCCGACATCCGCTTCAAAAACGTCGGAGCTGGTTGCTATGCGTCCGCCGCGGATCACGAGGTCATAGGCGCCTTCGGTCATGAAATTCTCCGAAAATAGCTACGGCCCTCGAGGCAGACGCCGCATTCGAAACTTTGCAAACTATGCTAATAGCTGCAAGTCATGGCTTACTTGCAAGGAAGTGAGATGTCCCGTCCGCGCATTCTCGTGATCAACCCCAATTCCAATGTCGCCGTGACGCAGGGTTTGGAGGAAGCGCTCAAGCCGCTCGATTTCGCCAACGGTCCGGAAATCGTCTGCACCACGCTCGCCGAAGGCCCTTATGGAATCGAAAGCCAGGCCGATGTCGACAGCGTGGCGATGCCGCTGCGGCGACTGATCGAGAGCGACAACAGTGCGTCAGCTTTTGTCATCGCCTGCTACAGCGATCCGGGCTTGCACGTGTGCCGGGAAGGCACCGACCGTCCCGTCTTTGGCATCGCTGAGTGCGGCGTCCTGACCGCGATGACGCGCGCCGAAACCTTTGGCGTCATCGCCATCGCGCAACGTTCGATCCGCCGGCACATCCGTTATCTGCGGCAGATGGGGCTGATGGATCGGCTGGCGGGCGAACGGCCGCTCAATATGAGCGTCGCCGAGACAGCCTCCGGCGAGGGGACGCTCGCGAAGATGATCGAGGTCGGGCGCACGCTGAAGGAAGAAGACGGTGCGGGCGCCATCGTCATGGGTTGCGCCGGCATGGCCCGCTTGCGCCGCGGCCTGGAAGATGCACTCGGGATTCCCGTCATCGACCCGACCCAGGCCGCCACCGCCATGGCGCTCGGCACGGTGCAACTTGCGCGCAACTAGCTTTCTTGCGCCGGCTCGCTGGATTCGGCCTGCAGGCGCGCGGCCCATTCGGCGTGGCTCTCGCGAACCATCGTGAACGGCTCGCGCTGATAACTATAGAGATTGCCGAACAAGCGGCCGATCGGCCGGTAGGTTGCGAAATCGACGTACATGCTCCTGGTATCGAGCAATCCTTCGCGCGCATGGACGCGCAGGATTTCGCCGACCAGAAGTTCGCGACCCGGACCAAATGCCAGCGAAACGTTGCGCTTGCACTCCAGCGCAAATGGCGCCACCGCGAGCCGCGGCACCTTGACATCGACCGACGGCAGCGTGGCGAGCCCCAGCGCGGTCACTTCGCTTTCGCCGGATGGAAAATCAACAGCACAGTCGTTCATCGCCTTTGCCAGCGCCTCGTCCACCATCTGGACCACGAACTCACCGTCGCGCTGAATGTTGCGCGTGGTGTCTTTCGGCGAGCGATCGGGCTTGTGCTGCAGGCCGAGCACGATCAGCGGCGGCTCTTCGGAAAACACGTTGAAGAAGCTGAACGGCGCCGCATTGACAGCGCCATTGAGATCGAGCGTCGTTACCAGCGCGATCGGCCGCGGCACGACAACCGCGCAGAGCAGCTTGTAGCGGTCCTGGCGGGATAAGTCTTTGAGCAGAAGCCCTGACATCGGAGAGTTCAAGCTTCCGGCGGCGGCACCGCACCGACCCGGCTGGTGATCAGGCCATAGTGCTCGATCCGGCGATGGCGCGCGAAATCGAAAATGGTCTTCTTGCCGAACACGGTCGCATCGAGATCGCAGGGATGAACCAGCAGTTCGTCGTCTTCGGTCTTGGCTTCCGCGACAATCTCGCCATTGGGATCGACGATGAGGCTGCCGCCGATCAGCGGGAAACCGTCCTCGACGCCGGCCTTGGCAACCGCGACCACCCAGGTCGCATTCTGGTACGCCCCCGCCTGAACGGAGAGACGATTATGAAACAGTCGCTTCTCAGGTCCCTCCTCGCTCTTCTGCGAATTGACGGACGGCGTGTTGTAACCGAGCACGACCATCTCGACGCCCTGCAGGCCCATGACGCGATAGGTCTCGGGCCAGCGCCGGTCGTTGCAGATTGCCATGCCGAAAATGCCGCCCAGGTTGCGCCACACCGGAAAGCCGGTGTCGCCCGGCTCGAAATAGCGTTTCTCCAGATGCTGGAAGGCCCGTTCGGGATCGAATTCGGAGTGACCGGGCAGATGCGTCTTGCGATATTTGCCGACGATCTTCCCCGATTTGTCCGTGAGGATGCAGGTGTTGAAGTGATGTCCACCAGGCGTCAGTTCGGCATAGCCGAAGCTCATCGCCATTTTATGCTCGACGGCGCGTGCGAAGAGCGGCCTGGTCGCGGCATTGGGCATCTCGCGCTCGAACCAGGCATCGACCTCGGCCTGATCCTCCATGTACCAGCGCGGGAAAAACGTCGTCAGCGCCAATTCCGGATAGACGATCAGATCCGCGCCGCGCCCCTTGGCTTCGTCCATGAGAGCAATCATGCGCGGGATGACGGTTTGACGGCTTTCGGCGCGCTGAATGGGGCCCATCTGAGCGGCGGCGACATTGATGACACGCATGGACGCACTTTCCCACTGCTTCAATTTCGCGCTGCAATGATGAAAACCCGTGCAGGTTTTTTGCAGTGCAGGTCGTGATATCAAGTCATAGAAGCGTTTTGTCGGGAGTCAATTCGGTTGGCCGCGCAACCATGCGCCATCATGGCTGGCATGACAGCAACATCGGGCTGGCCCATCATCTACTTGTGACCTGACGCAGGCCCGTAGCCAGTGTTGCCTTCAGCGGTAAATTCTGGTCAATGCAAAATGATTGCGAAAGAGACTCATTTGGTCTCTTCTCCGGTCTGGCCGCGTTCCGTTTCAAAGCGGGATAGTGAAAGCCAAAAGGGCCAAGAAGAATGAGAGAGGAAACGCCATGACCGCGCCAGCTCGGGCGATGACGCCAAACTTGCGAACCCCGGATTCTCCGCGTGGCCTCGCGCTGCTGCGCGACCCGCTGCTCAACAAGGGGACGGCTTTCACCGAGGCCGAACGGGATGCGCTTGGCTTGCGTGGCTTTCTGCCGGCGCACGTGCTCTCGATGGAAGAGCAGGTGGCGCGCGTCCTGACCAACCTGCGCAGCCTTCCCAACGACCTTGAAAAATACATCGCGCTCAATTCGCTGCACGACCGCAACGAAGAACTGTTCTTTCGCGTCGTTTGCGACAATATCGATGAAATCCAGCCGCTGATCTATACCCCGACGGTGGGCCTTGCCTGCCAGCGCTATGGGCTAATCTTCCAGCGTCCGCGCGGCATGTTCATCAGCGCGGCTGACCGGGGACGAATTGCCGAACTGCTTAGCAACTGGCCTTATCCGGCCAAGCTCATCGTCGTCACCGACGGCGAACGCATCCTTGGATTAGGGGATCTCGGCGCCCACGGCATGGGCATCCCGGTCGGCAAGCTTTCGCTTTACTCGGCCTGCGCCGGCTTCTACCCCGAAAATTGCCTGCCGATCATGCTCGATGTCGGCACCAACAACCAGGACCTCCTGAACGACCGTTATTATATCGGCCTGCGCCAAAAGCGCCTCAGCGGCGAAGCTTACGACGAATTCGTCGATGAGTTCATCACCGCGGCCCGCGCCGCCTTCCCCGGCGTGCTGATTCAGTTCGAAGATTTCGCCAATCACTCCGCATTCCGTCTGCTGCACAAATACCGGGACGACATTCCGGTCTTTAACGACGACATCCAGGGGACGGCGGCGGTCGCATTGGCGGGACTGTTCTCCGCCTTGCGCATCAGCGGCGGCAAATTGGCCGATCAGAAGGTGCTGTTCCTCGGCGCCGGCGAGGCGGCGACCGGCATTGCCGATCTCATCGTCTCGGCGATGATGGCCGATGGCCTCTCGGAATCTGAGGCGATCAAACGCAACTGGCTGGTGGATTCACGTGGCCTGGTCGTCAAGGGCCGCGCCGGCCTCACCGAGCACAAATTGCGTTACGCCCACGATCATGCACCGGTCGAGGACTTCCTGAGCGCGATCCGCACGCTCAAGCCGACCGCGATCATCGGCGTCGCCGCCGTCGGCGGCGCCTTCACGCCGGAAGTGCTTGAGGCGATGGCCGAGATCAACCACCGCCCCATCGTGTTCGCGCTCTCAAACCCGACTTCGAAGGCGGAATGCTCGGCCGAAGAAGCCTACCGCCACACCGGCGGCCGCGCACTGTTCGCCTGCGGCAGCCCTTATGATCCGGTCAAGCTCGACGACAAGACGTTTGTGCCGCGCCAGGGCAACAATTCCTACATCTTCCCCGGCGTCGGCCTCGGCGCAATCGCGAGCGGATCGAAGCTCGTCACCGACGAGATGTTCATGGCCGCCGCGCACACGCTCGCTTATCTTGTCACCCAGGACGATATCGAACAGGGCAGCCTGTATCCGTCGCTGCCGCGGATCCGCGAGGTCTCAGCTCATATTGCCGCAGCGGTCGCCGACGTCGCCTACAAGCGGGGCCTCGCAACAACGCCCAAGCCGAACGACATGATGGCGTATATCGAGCAACAGATGTACGACCCGCATTATTGATAAGGCCGCAGAGGGAGCGGCTTGATCCGACAAGAGCGCCCGCGAATAGGATCGGGCGCCCGCAGCACGGACATGTTTCGGCCGGGGACTGCGTGCGGTGACGTCCTTAACGGCGAGCAAGAGGACCCGTCCGGTTGCGGTCTTTTTCCTGGGGTCCGCCGGGCGCCATCCGGCAGCATTTTCCTGGGCATTTCCGCCGAGATTTCCTGATGTTTTTGCTTGGTTTTTCCCAAGTTCAGGGCTTAGAAAGCCGCCATGAGAACGCTGTTATCCCCCACCACAGTCTATCGCACGGTTTGGGCTGAAGGATCATCGGTTTGACGAGCGATTTTTCGGACATCGAAGTCGTGGCCACGAACTTCAACTGGCGCCAGTCCGGCGGCACGACAGCGGTCGTGCAACTGGTGCCGGAGCAGGCGAAGACGTTGAAAATCACGGCGCTGGGCTTCGATCTGCCGGAGCGGGTTCCGCGTATGCGCTGGCGCGACGTTCCAAAACTGTTTCGGCGGCCCAGCCATCGCCCGTTCCGAATCTATCATTGCCGTCGCAACATCGAGATGATGGCGGGGCTTTTGCTCAGGGATATCCTGCGCGCGCCACTGCGGCTGATTTTCAATTCCGCCGGTCAGCGCCGGCACAAGCCTTTGACCCGCTGGATGCTGCGGCGGATGGATGCCATCATCACCACCAGCGAGCGTTCGGGCAGCTTCCTCGAAGTCCCCTACACCGTCGTGCCGCATGGCACCGATTTCGAACACTTCCACCCGCCCCGCGATCGCCAAGACGACTTCGCCTCGACCGGGCTGCCAGGCAAATATGCGATCGGCTGCACGGGGCGAATTCGCCATCAAAAGGGCACCGACCTGTTCGTCGACGCGATGGTGCGGCTTCTGCCGCATTATCCGGATTGGACGGCCATCATTACCGGCCGCACCACAGCCGACAAGTTGGGCTTCGAGCACGAGCTGAAATCGAAGGTCGCGGCCGCAGGTCTGACCGAGCGCATTCTCTTTCTCGGCGACGTCGACGACATCGCGGTCTGGTATCGCCGCTTCACCTTGTTCGTGGCGCCTTCGCGTCAGGAAGGCTTTGGCCTCACACCGTTGGAGGCGATGGCTTCGGGGACTGCGGTCGTCGCGTCTGACGCAGGGTCTTTTCCCTCGATGATCAGCGCCGGAGTCAATGGGGCCATCGTGCCGGCGGGCGACGGAGATGCTCTTGTCGCGGCGATCGAACCCTATTTTCTCAAGCCCGATCTTGCTAAGGAACAGGGCCGGGCGGCACTGGATTTCGTGCACGCCAACTTTTCGCTTGCGGCCGAGGCTCGCGGTATCCGCGCGGTCTATGACCGGCTGTGGACCGAGGGACAAAAGCCGCTCGGCCTGTCGCGAAAAGGACAGCCAAACGCGGCGCCGACCCAGACCGCAGGAGTCGTCAGGAGGAACCATGCTGAAACTTGACGTGCTTCGCTCGACGCCGCTCGAGCGCGATCCCTATGAATACGTGATCGTGAAGGACTTTGTCGATCGCGACAAGCTGAAGGAGGTTCTGGCCGATTATCCTGACGTGCCGGGTCCCGGCTCGCATCCGCCTGCCGGGCTGAACATTTCCGGGCATTTCAAGGAAATGATCGACGAACTGCTGGGCCCATCGTTCCAGCACATCGTCGAGGAAAAGTTCGACATCGACCTTGCCAACCGCCCGACGATGTACACCGTCCGCGGTTTTTGCAGGGCCCGCGACGGCCAGATTCACACGGACTCCAAGACCAAGATCATCACCGTTCTGCTCTACATGAACGACGATTCCTGGGAGAGCTCGACGGGCCGCCTGCGCTTGCTGCGCAACGGTTCCGATCTGGAAAACTACGTCGCCGAAGTCGAGCCGGCCGGCGGAACGCTGCTGATCTTCAAGCGATCGGACAATTCATGGCACGGCCACCACCCCTTCGAGGGCAAGCGCCGCGCGATCCAGCTGAACTGGGTGACCGACCAGTCCGTCGTCGACCGCGAGCAGAGCCGCCACGGCTTTTCCTCGAAGCTCAAGCGGCTATTCCAGCCCTCGCACTGGATGCAGTGAGCCTATTGCGGCGAATTTGAAGTTCCTGTCAGTGTCGCTGCAAGTTCGTCGCAGGAACTTCAAATTCAAAGCCGCACTAGAATTAATAAGTTGCTAGAACTCCTTTGATTCCGAAGTTCGCATCAGAGGCTGCCGCGATATCTTGCGAACTTCGGAATCGGAGCTCTAGCGTGACGCCCGACAACGACACTTCGACCGCGCCGTTCGGGGCGCTGGCACCGAATGCGGCGCAAGCCACTGTCATTCGGCTGGTCCAGCGCTCGGGTCTCAAGCGCGGCGTGTTCCGGCCGTGGATGTCGCGGCTGATCAACCTGATGCGGCCGGGGCCGGTCGATGCGCCGTACCAGGGCGCGTCGTTCCGCTTCTACCATCTGGCGAGCGCCACCGAGCGCGGCGCATTGTTCAATCCCGACTACAATCTGGATGAGCTCTCTTTTCTGCGCGCGCATACACCCGACCGCGGCGTCTTCGTGGACATCGGCGCCAATGTCGGCACCTACGCGCTGACGCTTGCGAGGAAGGTCGGCAAGAACGGCACGGTGATTGCGGTCGAGCCGCATCCGGTGGCGTATGCCCGCCTCGCTTTCAATCGGGCGGCCTCCGACCTTTCGCAGGTGAAACTGTTGGCGGCAGCCGCTGGCGCTGCTAACGGCGAACTCCTGATGGAGACCGACGCCGCCAACCTCGGCGCGAGCCATGTCGCGAGCGGCCAATCCGGCGGCCACACCTTCCGCGTGCCGGCTTTCACCTTGCAGCAGATCCTCAGCGATGCCGGCGTCGCAAAAGTGGACGCGCTGAAGATCGACGTCGAAGGCTTCGAGGACCGCGTTCTCATCGGCTTCTTTGCAGAGGCGCCGCAAACGCTGTGGCCCCGCGCCATCGTCATCGAGCACCTGTCGCGCAAGGAGTGGCAGCAGGACTGCATCGACGACATGATCGCGCGCGGCTATCACGAGGAACGCAAGACACGCAGCAATACGCTGCTCTCGCGCGAGTAATGCGCAAAACCCGCTGGCCGGCGGGTTCGATCGGCCCGGCGCAGCCGCTTCGCGGACGGCCGAACCACCAATCGATGTCCTGATTAACCTGTCAAACAGCCTGTTCCGTCATTCCGGGCCGCGACGAAGTCGCGAGCCCGAAATCCATTCCTCCGAGCATCGATGCGGTGCTATGGATTCTCAGGTGCGCAATCGCGCACCTTAGTTCGCCCTCACGCGCCCGGGAATGACGGACGCCCTTTGAACACACCTCCGCATTCTCGCGGCCTGTTTCGCCCGAGCTTTGCCAATTCATGCCCTCGAAGACAGAGGGCGCAGGGAAAGCCGGATGCCTTGCGCACCCGCAGCCTCGTGTCCGAAAGAAAAAGGACACGAGCGTAGTCACCACAGGTACGCCGGAGCGCTTCCAGCCTTCCCTGCGCGATTGGTTTTAACGGCTTCCTTCGTGCTCTCTCTGGTGATCGGGCTTTCTTGCCACCATCCCAGCGTGATGCGAAGCATCATCGCCAGTTGATGCCAGCGTCGAGGCATCAAGACCACACGACTTCGCCGTCCGCTGTGTCGTCACTCGTCAGCTGGCGACACCGCGTCCATCGCATCCGGCCCCAACGTTCGTGACGATCGCGAAACGCCCCTCCTGATCGGGTGCCGGACGGGGCGGGCTTCTAAAGGTAATTTGCCCGACGGCGCAAGCGGAATTTTGGGAGGCGCTCATAAGGCGCTTCGCCGGCGAAAGCGGAAATCCGATCGGAGAAGCTTTATCGTCGCCTTGGGTCCAGGCTGTGTAAAAACGCGGCTCCGCATTCCGAAGCTGCTCTCGACCAACAGTGACTGACACCAACGCGGCGATTTCAGAGCATTTTTGCTGTACTGCGTCTCGCGTCAACCTCCGTGCAACGTAGGGCGGCCTTCGGTGCCGCCTTTGAGTCCACGGCCCGCGCCTCACGTCCGCATGGCTGCCAGCAATGGCTTGACGCCGACGATGTTCAGCACACGCGTGAGATTGTAGCTGAGTACGTTCAGCGCCATTTCGGTCGCTACATTGGGCAATCGCTTCATCAGGAAGTGCGTCGCACCCATCCGCATCTTCAGCGTGGCGAACGGATGCTCGACGGTTTCGCGGCGCACACGCATGGCTTGCGGGTTCCGATCGAGCCGCGTCTGCGCGGCCTCGACAACGTGTTCGTGTTCCCAGCGTTTGATGCGGCGCTCGTTGGACGTTGTGCACTGATCCTTGAGCGGGCATGTGTGGCACGCCTTGGTCAAGTAAATCCGCATTTTCTGGCCATCTTCATCAGCGGTGAAGTGGTGCGCCAGCTTCTCGCCGGCCGGACAGCGATAGACATCGTCATTGGCCAAATAAACAAAATCAGGTTTCCCGAAGCGGCCTGCCGACTTGGCGCCGGAGGTTTGCGGCTTGGGCAGCGTGACCGCGACGCCGGCCTGTTCGCATGCCAGGATTTCCTCACCTTTAAAGTAGCCCCGATCCGCAACGACGTCCAAGTTATCGCTGCGCAACGCGGCTTTCGCCGCCTGCGCTATCGTCGCCAGTTGCGATCTATCGCTGCCGACGTTGTTGACCTCGTGCGCGACAATCAGATGGTTCGTGGTGTCGACCGCACTTTGCACATTGTAAGCGACCATGCCTGAGCCGCGCCCGCTCGTTGCCATCGAGCGGCAATCGGGATCGGTCAGCGATATCTGCTTGTCGGGCGAGGCGAGCAACGCCTTTTCAATCGCGGCAAGCCGTTTCACCTCTTCTTCGAGCTTCGCCAGCTTTTCCTTAAGCCGTGTCTTGGTCAGCAGCACCGTTTCCGACGGCTCTTCTCCTGCGGCAGTCCGGCGGTCGGCGGTGTCGAGTTGGCTCATGTAGCGCGCTACGCTCTCCTCGATCTGCTTCTGGCGGCGCTGGATCTTGCCCTGCGTGAAGTTGTTGTCGCGACTGTTCACGGCCTTGAACTTGCTGCCGTCGATGGCAACGCTGGCCTTCGCCAGCAGGCCCATCTTGCGGCACAACTCGACGAATCGCGCGCAAACCTTCTTGATGGCCGGGCCGTTGTCCTTGCGGAAGTCGGCGATGGTTTTGTGATCCGGCGCAAGCCTTCCGGTCAGCCACATCACTTCCAGATTGCGGCCAGCCTCACGCTCCAGCCGCCGGCTCGATTGGACCCGGTTGAGATAGCCGTAGATGTAAAGCTTGAGCATCGGCGAAGGATGATACGCCGGCCGGCCGGTCGCTGCCGGATCGACGCCATCGAACCCGAGGTCGCGGAGTTCCAGCGCATCGACGAACACATCGACCGCGCGAACAGGATTGCTCTCGCCGACCCAATCATCGAGGCATTCCGGAACCAGCGTCGTCTGCTGGCGATCCGCCCCTTGAACGAAACCCTGCATCACTTCCCCCGCCGATTCAGCAAGAGAATCATAGCATCGATGGGGTTTTCACACAGCCTGGGTCAGGAACGGACACGGCATCGGCCCAAACGTGCCGCGACTCTAATTCTTAACGGGCGGCCTTCGCAGACCGCCCGTGTTGCGTCTCTTCTGCGCTTAGTGCGCGCCGATGGTCTTCGGGACCTTGATCGGATCGTAAGGCAGCGGATTCTCCGGATTCTGCAGATTCGGGAGCATGTCGTTGGAGGCTCCGCCGGGGAATCGTTTCTTGTTCGGATACTGGACGATGGACTTGTTGAACTCAGAGAGCGGAATATCCAACAACGAGATGGCCCAACCATTGTCCATGCCGGCGTATCGGCCGGGCGAGGTGGTTGGATTACGTACCGCGACCGCCCCGTTGAAGGTCATGTCGTATTTCTCATATGGGTCCATTGTCAGATTGTACGTGGAACCGATGGCACCGACGTCCAGTGTCGGCCCCAACCACGTATCTTTCGACGTGTACAGCATCTTCCACGCGATCTTCAGATCAGGATTTTGCGGATCATCGCCGACGTCGTAGCGCATACCAAGAAACTTCTCGCCGTCGGTATAGATCCACCCGTCGCGCGCCGAATGCTTTGCCTTGCCGGTCACGTAGGCGGTGTTGTCGATGCCGTCGAAGTAGATCGGCTTGCCGTTGTTATCTTTGATCTCACCATGTGGCGGCGGTGTAAGACCGACCATTGTAGCGGTGGTTGGCCACACATCCATATGCGACATCATTTCGGTGAGCACCTCGCCGGCCGGGATTCTGCCCGGGGACCACATGATTCCCGGCACGCGGAAGGCACCTTCGAATCCTGTGCCCTTCTCACCACGATAGGGATTGGTGCCGGCATCGGGCCATGCATCCTGCCAAGCGCCATTGTCAGCCGTGTGGATGACGATGGTGTCAGGCGCCTCGGCGCGGATGGCGTCCATGATGCGGCCGATGTTGGCATCCATTTCCAGCATTTTGTCGGAGTAGTTGCCGAGGTGCGACTTGCCAAGAAACGCCTTGTTCGGGCTGGTGGGCTGGTGCATGCCCATGAAGTTGATGCTCATGAAGAACGGCTTTGCATCCTTCGCGTGCTGCTTGATGTAGGCGACCGCCAAATCCGTCTGCCGGACGTCGAAATCGGCAAGGTTCTCCAGCGTGATGACCGCTCCATTGTTGCCTTTCACTGCCGGCTTTCCTGCCGTGCCTTCCCATTCATATCGGTTCACCACTTTCTGATACATGCCCCAGTATTCGGCGTTGTATTTCGGGAACCATGGGTGCGCATTGGGTGAGGTGTCTTCATAGCCATAGACACCGGGATAATAGGCGGCGAATTGCTTCATCTCGTCGAAGCCGTGATTGATCGGGTAGAACTTTTCCACATCGCCGAGATGCCACTTACCGGAGAAGTAAGTGGAATAGCCGTTCTTCTTGTAGAACTCGGCGATGGTCGGCGTGTCGGAATCCAGCCCGTTCGGGTCGCCGGGAACTACGACGACCGACAGCGCGGTTCGGACCGGAATGCGACCGGTCATGAACGAAGCGCGACCCGCCGTGCAGCTTGCCTGGCCGTACCAGCTTGTGAACGTCGCGCCTTCCCTGGCGATGCGGTCGATGTTCGGCGTGGGATGCCCGAGCGCCGCGCCACCGAAATAAGCTCCGTAGTCGCCCCAACCGACGTCGTCGCTCATCAGCATCACGACGTTGGGCTTCTTCTGCGCGGCTGCGGGAGTGGCCGCCATGGTTATCGCAGCCAGCGACGCCAGCAGGCCGAGCCAAAGACTTCGTTGATCGCTCATCCTCCATACCCTCCCGTTGGAACTGTCCAAGCGAGGGACCAAATCATAGCGGTGGAAGCATCCATTTGATCAAGATCAACTTGGTCGGGGCTGGAACACGCACAATAGAAGCTATTAAGAAAACCGAGATGGAGAAATTTCCCGTGTCAAGAAACCGCGACATTGCTTTTTTTGTTGGAGTATCGCTCGTTCTGTGTCTCGGGGTAATCTCGACCTCCGCCGTCGCTCAGAGTAAAAATACTAACGCGACAGCAACCCGTGATGCTTATGCTTATTCTCAGGTCTTTACTGATCCTATGAATGCAACATGCCCGAACCCGAAGCATCGTAAAGTTAAGACGTCAAAAGGATATAGGTGGCGTTGGGTGTGCTAAAGAAAAGGCAAGGCTCTGATCCAACTTTCTCCCCGCCAAACTGAAGGCCTCGGCATTGTCCTGGGCTTTTTTTCGCTCCAACGGAAGCCCATGCGCCATGTCCCAGAAGGGTTAAAGAACGAACCCGCTCACGCGGGATGGGCTGGCGGCGCGGTCGGGGGATTACGTCTTCGGCCGTAACTATTTGAACGAGCACAGGTGACGGGCGGTCGCTCCGTCTTGAGGATCGAGGGGTTCACAAACTCCAACCTCAAGACAGGAGCTCCCAATGAGCGAGAAGCCCATCAGCCCGCTGCGCCGGCGCATGATCGAAGACATGACGGTGCGCAACTTCGTCGAGAAGACGCGCAACGACTATATCCGACACGTCGGGACATTCACAGCCTTTCTCGGCCGCGCGCCGGATACGGCCACGTCTGAGGATCTTCGCCTTTTTCCAGCTGCATCAGACGCAGATCGGGGTGCGTGCGCCGAGCATCAATGGCTCGGTTGCAGCGCTGCGTTTCTTCTTCACCGTGACGCTCGACCGCCCCGAGATGGCACGGCACCTGACGTTCGTGCGGGAGCCGCGCAAGATCCCGGTGATCTTGAGCCTGGAGGAGATCGCACGGCTATTGGAGGCGGCCCCCGGGCCGAAGTACAAGGCAGCGCTGAGCGCCGCCTATGGCGCCGGACTGCGGGTCTCCGAAGTGGTGGCGCTGAAGGTATCGGATATCGATTCCGAGCGCATGCTGCTGCGCATCGAGCAGGGCAAGGGGCGCAAGGATCGCTTTGCAATGCTTTCCCCGCTGCTGTTGGAGTTGCTGCGCGATTGGTATCGCATCGCCCGGCCCGCGGTCTGGCTGTTCCCGGGCCGTGATCCGCTGCTGCCGCTGACGACGCGGCAATTCAATCGCGTCGTTCATGTCGCTGCCGATAGGGCGGGGATCAAAAAGCGAGTGTCGCCTCATACATTGCGCCACAGCTTTGCGACCCACCTGCTCGAAGAGAAGACCGATGTCCGTTTGATTCAGGTTTTACTCGGGCATGCCAGGGTAGATACCACCGCGCTCTACGCGCAGGTAGCTACCAACGTGATCCGCGCGGTCATGAGCCCGTTGGATCGGCTCACGCCGCTGACACCGGAGAACAAGCCACCGGCATAAGCCACGGCGATCATGGCTCGCCCCGCCCTGGAGATCGCGGATATCTTCCGCGACCACGGGCCCGCTTGGCGTAAAGCCAATGCAGGTCACGTCAGCCTCGGCCAGTTGAAGGTGATGTCGGCGATCGAGAGCTGCCGCACGGTGGCTCTCGGCGGCCATGTCATGTGCTGCGAGGACTGCTCGTACACGCAGATCGCCTATAACAGCTGCCGTAACAGGCATTGCCCCAAGTGCCAGGGCTCGCAGGCGCTGGCATGGATGAAGCAGCGCAAGTCAGAACTGCTGGACGTCCCTTACTTCCACGTCGTGTTCACGCTGCCGGGGCGGATTGCCGCCATCGCCTACCAGAATAAGGCCGTCGTCTACGATATCTTGTTCAAGGCTTCCTCGCAGACAATGCGCACGATTGCGGCCGATCCCAAGCACCTCGGCGTCAAGATCGGCTTCACCTCGGTACTCCACACCTGGGGCTCCGCGATGACCCATCATCCACACGTCCACATGATCGTGCCGGGTGGAGGGATATCGCTCGACGGCACGCGCTGGATCGGCTGCCGTCCAAACTATCTCCTGCCGGTCAAGGTGCTGTCGCGGCTGTTCCGCCGCCTGATGCTGGAGATGCTGTTCGCCGCGCACGAGGCTGGCCGCCTGCAGTTCTTCGGCGACCACGCCCACCTCGTCGGCAACGCCGCGTTCAAGGCCTATTTCGCGCCGCTGCATCGCACCAAGTGGTTCGTCTATAGCAAGCGGCCGTTCGCTGGGCCCGAGCAGGTGCTGGCCTATCTGTCCCGCTATACCCACCGCGTCGCAATCTCCAACAGCCGCCTCATCGCCGCCGACGCGACCGCCGTAACGTTCCGCTACAAAGACTACCGGATCGAGGGACCCGGCCGCTACAAGACCATGACGCTCAAGCCGGACGAGTTCATCAGGCGGTTCCTGATCCACGTCCTGCCATGCGGATTCCACCGGATAAGGCACTGCGGTCTGCTGGCCAGCGGCACCAAGACCGAGACCATCGCGCGGGCGCGTCAGCTGATTGCTGCGGTGGCACCTGTGCAAACCGTGCACCAGCAGCAGCCTCCCGATGTTGCCGCGGCAACCGACCAGGCGACCCACCCGTGCCCGTGTTGCGGCGGGCGCATGAACATCATCGAGACCTTCAAGCGCGGCTCGACACCTCAATACAGACCGCCGTCGCCAACCGTGATCAGGCTCGATACGTCATGATCACGTTCCCAACCTCACAGATGCAAAATCCCGATCCTCCTTGCCGGCCCTCGATCCGTAACGGCGGCGCTCGTGAAATTCTGCCTTTGCGTCGTCAACGTCGCCATCGATCTATCTCATTTACCGCAGATTCCCGCAGCCGCGACCGACCCATCATGCGCCAGTACGTCGTCAGCCAACATACTCATCGGGATCGGTTGCCCTCACGCACTTCCGTCGTGCGCAAATCTCCATAGCCCGGCGCTCGCGGCGCCACCGCCCACAATTTCCCGCGGGTTCTTTCCTTGGCGGCTTTCGGACGCCGGCCTCGGTGCAAGCCGTACCGCTGCGGTCCGCCGGCATCCGAAACCCTCAACATTAGCAAACTCCGGAGATTGCCTGCGGTCAGTCCGCTTTGCTGACGGAAGCGAACACCACTCCGGCCGGCAATAGCCGGAAGCCACAATCAAAGAGCAGCGAGGAGCTTCAAGGGTCGGCGAGCGAATGACTTGCCGACATCAAGCCTTCGGCAAATCCTCCAAAACACCAAATGCCGTTAACTAAGTCAGCAAAGGCTGAGAGCCGACGATCGATTCGGCCTTGAGAGTAACGACCCATTAGGGTTGATTGATCCGGCAAGCCGCGAGTGGCAAGCGGAGCCTAATACGAGCCGGGACGAATTCGCAATCTAAGACCGACAAAAGCACGACCCTCGTTTCGCGAGGCGCGTGCAGCTGAAGCGTGGTCGGTGCGAAGCCAAAGTTGAACGTCGATCCGATTGGGGCGCGACATGCAGTGGTGTGTCTACCTGATGACAATTCCTGCCCTCTTCTTTCTAGGTCAGGTCGCGCTCGAGTTGATCGGCCGACCGATGCAAACGATTCTGCGCCTTCGACACAAGGCGCTCGAGCGGATGCTTGCCTTCCGAAACATGCAGCTGCCGGGACCGAGAGAGCTGGCGGTCAGTTCGAGGCAGATCCGCGAGTATGACCAGGCCGCGCGGAATGTGCAACAAGCGCAGCGCACTCTTGCCGATCTCGGCGCCCAGCTGCTTGCTTTCAGTGAAAGTGAGCCAACCATCCGCGCCCTGATGGCTCTGTGTGGCCTGGATCCAGTTCGCGCGGGCCATGAACTGATCAATCTCGCGGAAGTCTACGCCACTGCGAAGACCGACCGTGACGAGTTTCGTCATGCAATCGAAAAAGCTCATCAAGCAACCATGACTGCCCTGGCGCTTTCTCGCCCGCGGTCAGGTGACCGATTGATCAAGATTCGGCTTGAACCACTGCGCCTCGGCGATGCGGCTTCTTCACGTACCCGAAGAAGCCCGCTTGGCCGGCCGCGCGTCACCTCTCGCCGTGCTCCATCACGCGCCGGGCCCGCGTCGGGTCCGGCAAAACGATTCGCAAACCAGGCCTTAGCGAGCCAAACGCTGCAATCATAAAACAGCGAGAAGTCTCGGCCGCACGATTCGCTCAGGTCTCTTTCGTTGCAAGATTGCGGCGACACTCACTTCTGCAAGATCTGAGGCAGAACGTCGCCGAGGACGACGGGTTCACGCGGCCGCAGATAGGTGAGGCCGGAAGTTTTCGCCAACTGTTCGATCGTGCCGTTCGCTTCAAGCTCCGACAGCGCCTTGTTGACGGCATCGATGAGCGCTCCGTCGCCGGCAAGACCGACATAGGCGCGATTGGCGCCGATCGGGTAGTAATATCCGCTTGCGGCGAGGTTGCTGTCCGGATGCGTAGCGCGCCAGGCATCGAGGCGGCGCATGTCCAACAGGGTCGCGTCGAGTTCGCCGTGCTCGAGCGCGCCAAGCAGATCGCTGCGTCCAGGCACCAGATGGGTGATCTGGTCGATCAGCTTGCCCTTGTCGAAGTTCATCAAAACGGCATCCGCGAGTGTGCCGCTCTCAATGCCGATCCTCAGGCCCGCAAGATCATTGAGGTCCTTGATATGGCGGTCATGCGCCTTGCTGCCGAGCGCGATCGTGAGAGCTGAATAGATGTAGGGCCGGCTGGGCGCGAGGACGCCGAGTGTGATACGGCGCCGGCGGTCGTCCCTGGTCGCGCCGTCGAAATCTGGAAGTTTTGCCGTCTTGACGCCGGGTACGACGAGGGAATTCTTGGTCAGCGGATAACCACCGAGCAGCGCGCACCGGCCGTCCGAAAGCAGCGCATTGGCTTCCAGTGCGGGATCCGAATCCTCGTCCAGCTTGCTTTCGAACCACTGGATGTGGAGTGGCCGTTGCAACTGCTTTGCCACGGCCTGCGCCAGCAGCACATCAAATCCGCTGTCTGGCTTGCCGCGCGTGTGGACTGAGGCCGGCGGCAGGTCTTCGTCGAGACACACCTTCAAGACGTCGCCGGATGCGACGGCAAGCCCGCCCGGTATCGCCGAAAGCGCAGCGACAAGCAGCGCGTTGGCACAGATGGCCGTCAACGAACGTCTCATTGGCCCCTCCGGCTGGACACGTATGCCCACAGGTTTGCGATATCGTCGTCGCTCAAAACGTCGCCCCAGGGCGGCATTCGGTTGTTCTTGCCCTGCTTTACCGTCGTGACGAACCGCGGTCTGTCGTCGGGGAACTTGCGCAGGTCGGGCGCGATTGTGCCCGCATTGACCATGTTGAAGCCGTGGCAGTGCGAGCATCTCTCCGCAAAAATCGCCTTGCCCAGATCGGTCATTCCCTGGTCGGCGTTTGCCGCACCGGGCTTGGCCTGTTCGGAAGCGGCCTGCTGTGCTGTCGCGCGTTGCGCGGTCGGAAATACCATCACTGCAATGGCAAGGGCGGCGAAAGCCGCCGCCCCGATACGTCCTTCCATCACGCCGCCTTACTTCTTGACGGCGAACACCCACAGCGATCCGCCGGCCGGCACCTGGGCTAGCCGCTCGTCGCCGGAGAACAAGGAGTAGACGCCGCCATAGCCGCTCGCCACCGCGACATATTGCACGCCACCCTGCTGCCAGGTCACCGGTTGTCCTTCGATGCCCGAACCGGTCTGGAACTGCCAGAGCTTCTTGCCGCTGTCGGCGTCGAATGCCTCGAACTCGCCGGTCAACTGGCCGGAGAACACGACGCCGCCGGCGGTCGACAGCACGCCCGAGAAGCGCGGAATGTCGCTCGGCACCTCCCACTTGGCCTTGCCGGTCAGGGGATCGATCGCCTTCAGTGCGCCGCGGGGGCCGGTTCCCCAATCCCAGAGGTCGGTGAGATCCATGCCGACATACCATTCGCCGGCCTTGTAGGTGGCGTCCACGGTCTTGTAATGGCCGCCGAACAGAAGCGTGTTGGCATAGGCCAGGCCGGTCTGCGGGTTGAACGACATCGGCTCCCAGTTCTTGCCGCCGAGGATCGACGGATAGACCGTGACCTTCTTGCCCTCGCGCGCGTCCTTGGTGACGTCGGTCTCGATCGGACGGCCGGTCTTCATGTCGATGCCGGTCGCCCAGTTGACCTTCACATAGGGATTGGCCGCGAGCAACTTGCCGTTGGTGCGATCGAGCACATAGAAGAAGCCGTTGCGGTTGGCATCCATCAGGACCTTGGTCGGCTTGCCATCGACGTTGATGTCGGCGAGCACCATTTCGGCGACGGAGTCATAGTCGAACGGGTTGTTCGGCGAGAACTGATAGTGCCACTTGATCTTCCCGGTCTGGGGGTCGAGCGCGACCACCGAGCAGGTGTAGAGATTATCGCCCGGCCGCCCCGCCGCGTTGAACGGGCCGGGGTTGCCGATACCCCAATAGACCGTTTTCAACTCGGGGTCATAGGAGCCGGTGATCCATGTCGATCCACCGCCGAGCTTCCAGGTGTCGCCCTTCCAGGTGTCGCCGCCAGGCTCGTCGGGGCTCGGGATGGAGTAGGTACGCCAGAGATGCTTGCCCGTACCGGGATCCCAGCCGTCAATAAAGTCGCGGGTGCCGAACTCCGCGCCGGAGACGCCGGTCAGCACCACGCCGTCGGCGATGAGCGGCGCGACCGTCATGGAGTAGCCCTCCTTGATGTCGGCTGCCTTCTGCCGCCACAGCTCCTTGCCGGTCTTCATGTCGAGGGCGATGACGTTGGCGTCCAGCGTGGTGCGGAACAGCTTGCCGTCCTGGATCGCGGCGCCGCGATTGATGATGCCGCAGCATACGATGCGCGGCGTCTCGGGCGGATATTCGACCTTGGTTTTCCATATCTGCTTGCCGGTCTTGGCATCGATCGCCATGGTGGCCGCGTGCGTGGTGACATAGATCACGCCCTGGTATACCAGCGGCTGGGATTCCTCGCTGCGATCGTCGGCAAAGCTGTAGTTCCACACCGGCACAAGCTCCTTGGCGTTGTCCCGGTTGATCTGGGTCAGCGGACTGAACCGCTGCAGATTGTACCCCATGCCATAATTGAGAACGTTTGACGTGTCGGTCGCGCCTTTGACCAATTGATCGGCGGACTGAGCGTTGGCACTGAGTGGCGTGAGCAAGATAACGCACGCCGCGAATGCGAAGCGATTCATTCGATATCCTCCCTGGTGACCTCTTAGCGGATCAGCTGCGATGCTAGTCGCAGGAGAGCGATGGCGTCAATGAAAGCGAGCGATACGAAACCCAAAAGAGAAGATTCGTATCGTCAGTTTTTCCGCAAAGCGGAATGCAACTGGCTTGGAAGCGCTCTGTCAAACTTCAGGTAGAACATTGGACAGAACGAGCGCATCTCGAAGCTCTTCCTGGACGGATAGAGCGTCCGCCTTGCTGCGCGGCGTTCCAGGCGAAGATAGTCGCCGCTCGAAGACAATCGCCGCCGGGCGGTGGCTCAGCACGAACAGGTGGTCGGCAAGCTCGATCGCTTCTTCGAGATCGTGGGTGACGCACAGCGTGGTGATCCTCTCGCGCCGCGCCAGCGCGGCAAGCTCCTCGCGCAACCGGGCCGAAGTCGCCTCGTCGAGCGAAACGAAGGGCTCGTCGAGCAGCAAGAGCGTCGGTCGCACCGCGAAGGCGCGCGCGATCGCGACGCGTCGCGCCAGACCCAGCGAAAGCTCGCCAGGATAGTGTGCCATGTGTGACGCAAGGCCGAGCGTAGCGACCAGCGGTCCGAGATCGGTCGTAGCGTCGGCGGCGGACAGCACCAGGCGGATATTCTCCTCCACGGTGCGCCAGGGCAGCAAACGCGGTTCCTGGAAGACGATGCCGAGCCGTTGCGATTGCGGGACCCAGCGCCTCCCCACAAAATCAGAATCGAGCCCAGCGGCGATGCGCAGCAGTGTCGTCTTGCCGCAGCCGGACGGCCCCATCAGCGCGCCGAAGCTGCCGGTCGGAAGCCTCAGCCTAAGACCGCGGATCACCTCGACTGGATTTCCGTCGGCGGAGAGGTAGGTCTTGCTGTCGATACGAAGCTCAAGCGCGTCGGCGCCAGCGTTGGGCTCGTCTTTCAAGTGGCTGTACCAGAAGGTTTTCAACTGTCAGCATAAGCGCGATAAACGTTAACGCATAGCTCAGGATCCGGGTCAAATCGAACAGTGAGAATGCCGAGCCGAGCACGAAGCCGACGCCATTCGGGCGCCCGATCAATTCCGCCACCAGCACAATCTTCCAGGCGATGGAGAGACCGGACCTCGATGCCGCCGCAAAATAAGGGGCGAGTTGCGGGATGACGATGTGTCGCATGCGATTGAGGCCCGTCAAGCGGAAGGCCTGCGCCATTTCATCGAGTTCCGGATCGAGCGCGCGGGCGCCTTCCCGCACTACCACGACGACATTTGGCAGCTTGTTCAGCGCGACCGCCAGGATTGCCGCGGTTTCGGTGAGCCCTATCCAGATATAGGCGAAGATGATCGTCACCAGCGCCGGGAGATTGAGCAGCACGACCAGCCAGGGATCTCCGTATTGGTCGACCCTCTTCCAGCGGCCCATGGCAAACCCGGCGAGCGAGCCGAGCAGGAGCGCGATCGAGAACGACACGACGACGCGCACAAGCGTGCAGCCCATCTGGTACGGAAGCTCTCCATTGACCGTCTCGGTGATGACGTCCGCAGCAACGATCAGCGGACCCGGCAACATCCGGGAATGGACCAGCACGGCAGCGACGGCCCAGATGACTACGAGGCCGATGATCGAGAGAAGGCGCGCCACGTCTGTTTCCCTGCCAAGTGCGGCGAATTTGAAGTCCTATCAGTTTCCCAGCAAGTTCGTCATAGGAACTTCAAATTCGAATCCACACTGGAAACCCTATATTCGCCAGGACTCCTCTGATTCCGAAGTTCGTATCGGAAGTTGTAAGCTGCGCAAGCCGGCGGCGACGGCCCTACTCTCCACTGACCGAAGGACGGTAGTAGAGATGGGGGTCGAGTTCTCTGGCCGGACCCACAAGTTCGGGGCCGCCGAGGTCGGCGAGTGTCCTGAAGAGCTTGTCTGCATCTGCAATCTCGCTGTCGAGCGGTCGTTTCGGCATGCCGGCGCGGGTTCGATCGCGAAAGGCGACGAACGTCGCCTCGTCTCCGGCCTTGATCAGGGGACGGAGTGCGTCCCAGTCGCTGTCTGAACTCGCCAAAATATCGTTGGCGGTTTTCGTGACCTCGAAGAAGCGATCGATCGTGCTGCGGTGGGTGCTTGCGAATGCCTCCGGGAACACATAGCCGATCATGGCGATGGGTTCGGCGGCGCCGAGTTCGCGTTCTGCATCGCGCACATCAAGCAGCGACCGGAATCCGGACGCTTCCAGCCGCGCGCAGAAATTCCAGAAGTTGAGGTTGGCGTCGGCTTCGCCCTGCTCCATTTTCTGGAACATCAGCGGAGGCGCGCCATATTGCAGCGTTGCCTCGCGCTTAAGGTCGATGCCGCGCTTGAGCGCGGCGGCGCGTACGATGAGCCAGCTCTTGTCCAGGGGGCCGCCTGCGACCGCCAGCACGCGCCCTCTGAGATCGGAAAGCGCCCTGATGGGCGAGTCCGCCTTGACCATCACCGCGCCGACCGCACTTGAATAGGGATAGAACAGAAGCTTGCTGCCGAGCGCCCGTTCCCTCGCGACCCAGAGCCAGTCGGAGATGGCGACGTCAACCGATCCGCTGTTGAGCGCGAGCTTGCCCGCATCCGGCGAGGCGAACTCGGTCACCCTGATGTCGAGTCCGGCGCGCTGCGCAAGGCCGTGACGGCGGATGACGTCGAGCACCCACGCGAAGGTCCCGGTCGACTGGAGCCCGACACGCAAGGTGTCGGCTGCCGGCGCTGGCACGGCGGTGACGAGCAGCAGGAAAAACGCAACTACGCGTGCATTCAACAATGGAACTCCTGTTCTAGGCGCTACACACGGAAAGGAGATCCGGCGCCAAAGTCAATTCTCAGAACGTCGCCTTCAAGCCGGCATAGAAGGCGCGCGGGCGCGCCGGAGCGAGAGACTGCGCGTTGGTGAACGGCGCGCCGCCATTATAGAAATTCGGGACCAGCGCCGTATCGAAGAAGCCGCCATACGTATAATAGCGATTGTCCAGGATGTTATCGATGCGGCCATAGAGCTGGTACGTCTTGTCGAGCTGATATGACGCGTGGGCGCTGAAGACGGCATACGACGGCAATTGCGGTTCCTGATTGGATGCGTCACCGACGAGATACTGGCTGCTGACCCACAGCGCATCGCCGCCAACCTTGAACGCATCGGTGACGGAATAGTCGAAGCTCGCCTTGATGCGCTGGCGCGGAACCGCCGGGATGATGTCGCCCGGCGAAACCTGGATGTTGCCGGTCACGGGGTTGGCGGCCGGGCTGTTCGAGCCGAGCAGCAACGAATCGAGGAAGCGTGCGTCAATGAGCGCATAGCTGGCGTGAAACTGCCATTTGGATGCCTTTAGGTTGGCTTCAGCCTCGATGCCCTGCCGACGCGTGTTACCGACGTTCTGGAAATAGCCGAAGCCCTGTAGCACCGGATCGGGAATCGCAAGGATATCGTCGATGTTCTTGGCGCGGAAACCGCCAAACTTCCAGTCCAGCGTCGCGAAGCTGAAATCGTGGGTGCCCCGGAAGCCGGCCTCATAGGTGTGCGACACCACCTGCTTCAGCGGCGGATCGGACACCAGGAATGTTGCGAGGATGCAGGGCATCGCCGGGTTCGCGCAACCAAGCTCAAGCGGAGTCGGCGCCCGGTTGGCTTCGGAATAGCCGGCATAAGCGGTCAGCTCCGACGTGATCTTGTAGGTGGCGCCGATCATCGGATTGAAACGGTCATAGGTGTCGTTGCCGTTGAGCGCGGTGCCGAGCTGGTCCTGCAAGACAATGCGCGCGTCGTTGAAGCGCCCACCCGCGGTGATCGAGAGAGCTTTCGTGACATCGAAGGTGTCGAGCGCGTAAAGCCCGGTATATTGATTGGTGGTCCGCAGCGCTACGGGCCCGATCGAGACCGGACTTCCGGATTGACCAAGGAAGATGCCGCTGCCGCTGACGACGTAGTTCGTGCCGATCGTGCCTAGTTCTGCGCTGGCGCCAAAATGCGTGACGCTGGCGTCAAAACTTGTGCCGACGACGAAGCGGTTGTCGTGACCAAACAACTGATCGGTGTTGGTCGCCTGGAGGGAGACGCCGCCGGTATTCGTATTGGTGAATGTGCGATCGATTTCTCCGAGCAGCGTGCCCGCGGGGAACGGATTGGCAAGCTGCTGATTGTTGAGCCCGTTCGCCGGCGTGCTGCCGTCGCCAAAGCAGAGCAGCGCCTGATTGGGAGGGTCGCACACCTGCGTCCCGGTCGGGTTACCGTCCACGGTGTGCTGGTTGAACGCCCGGTAGTGCGCGACACCCTCGATCGTCCAGGTTGGCGTGGCCTCGACTTTCCCCGTCAGATTCAGATAGCCGACCTGGTTCTGCGAGGTCTGCGGCGAGGTGTAGATCGCACCCCAATATTGCTGCAACAGTTCGACCGGCGTCGTCGCCGCCGCACCGAAATTGTTGTCGGCGGCACCCATGTTGAGATGAAATTCATTGCCCTCGTATCGATACCCGACATCGCCATAGAAACGTCGGACATCCGAGGCTCCAAAATAGCGGTAGCCGTCGTCGTGCACGCCTTCGAGCGCCGCATAGACTGCCCAGTTGTCGATCTGCTTGCCCCATTGCAGCGAGCTCTGGAGACGTCCGAAGGAGCCTCCCATCAAGTCAACCTGGGCGCCGTGATAGTTGAAGCCATCCTTCATCTGGACCGTGACGGCGCCGCCGAGCGCATTGAGACCATAGGCGGGATTGTTGGTCACCACGGCAATCGATTTGATCGCCGCGGTCGGTATCAAATCCCAGTTGACGGTGTCACCGAACGCTTCGTTGACGCGGACCCCATTCTGATAGACCGCCAACCCTTGTGGCGTGCCCGAGACGGGCGACGCAACAAAGCCACGGAACTCGACATTGGCCTGAAACTCGTTTCCGGCGACGTTGCTGATGTTGACCCCAGCCACGTTCTGCTGGAGGGCATCCATGACGTTCAGGGAATTGGTGCGCTGGATTTCCGGCGCATCCACGAAGTTGATGCTGGAGGGAACCTTGCCGACGGCGAGAGCCGTACTTGGCGTGGCACCGGGCGAGGTAGGATAGACGCGTAGCCTTGACACTACCGCGCGGCGCGGGGCCGCCGTTGGGCGAGCCGCTGTTCTGGCATGCCTGGCCGCGGGCCTGGCACTGGTCTCCGGCGGAGCGACTTCGACGGGCGGCAGTTCAGTGGTGTAGCTGCCCTTGTCCTGCTGGGCATAGACGAATCCGAGTTCGGCCACCAAGCCGGCCGACAGCGAGGCGAGAACCCATACGCGAACCCTCATCTGCTCGGCCCCCGCTCCGAATCAGCTTCTATCCGCGCCAATCCGGACTTGCGATCTTAAGGTTGGGGCTGCACCAGGCTAGCCTTAAAACGTCCCGAACCGTTCGGGAAATTTCCCGGAACGTTCTCTACAACGCGTGAGTTGGCACCATCGCCTCGATCGTGACGCCCTCCTCGCCGGAGGCTACCGTGAGGGTTCCCCCCAGCGCCAGGATGCGCTCGCGCATTCCGGTCAGGCCGAGACCGAATTTCTGGTCAGGTTTGAGTCCCCGGCCATTGTCGCGCACGCAAACCAGCGCGTAGTCGCGATGGCCCTGTCCGCCCGCGGGCGGCTGCGCCGGCTCGATGCTCACATTCACCGCTGTCGCCCTGGCGTGGCGGAACACGTTGGTCAGCGCTTCCTGCACGATGCGATAGATCGTCAGTTCGGCTGTCTCGCCGGTTTCGCCGAGCGCGTGCGAAATCGTCGTTTCGATCTCGACCTCGGGATGGGATTGGTTCCATAGCCGCAGCAGGGCGCTAAGCGCCTCGCGAAGCCCGAGCTCGGCAAGGCCGACCGGACGCAGGCGCTCCAGGATCCTGCGGGTGAATTGCTGGAGTTCGTGGACCTGCTCCAGGATGGCGCCGCCATGCTTCCGCACGCCGTCCGCGTCCGGCGTCGCGGTCTTCGCCAGCCGCATCAGGGCGCCGGCATGGACGCGCAGCGCAAACAAATACGGCCCAAACTCGTCATGCAGTTCGCGCGCGATCTCTGCGCGCTCGAGGTCCTGGAGCGAAATCGCGCGTTCGGCAAGCTGTCGCTTCTCCTCCACCGCCGCGCCCAGCGTCGCCGCCAGATGATTCAGCTTGCCGCAAATCGCCGCGAGTTCCGGCGCCCCGGAGGGCTCGATGTGCACATTGTAGGAGCCGGCCTCGATCTCGGTCATCGCTTGCGAGAGCGCTTCCAGTGGCGCCAAGGCGCGGCCAACCACGATCATGGTGATCAGAAGAAGAGCCAGCGCAACCGCCGATCCCACCTCAAGCTGCGTCAGTACCTCGTCCCAGATTTCGGCAATCTCGTCGTTCGGTATGGAGCTAATGACAAGCGCGGTGGCCTTGCCGTTGACCGAAACCGGGACACTGACCGAGGTTGTTCCGGGATGCACGAGCGCGGTGAACCACGCCGGCACGGACCGCGCGGCGGTGGCGTGCGGATCAGCCGGCGCTATGGCATCGTCCGTCTGCCGTGTGATGCTGACATGGCGCAGCCGCTTCAGGTCTCCGATGACCTGGTCCAGCCGGGCCTCCGGATCGGCGGCTTCATTCAACCCGCCGACAATGGTTTCGACGAATTCGCGCGCCAACCGCGTCACGCTCTGGTCTTCGGCCTGAACGCGGGGCCCCGCTTCCAGCACCAGCCGCGCCACGTTGACCGCAAGGCCCAGTGTCAGCACGAACGCCAGCAGCAGGTTGATGCGCCAACGCAGCGATAATCTCTGCCACATGAGGTGCCCCATCGCGTTGCTTTCAGTTTCTCGATCCACGAGTGTCCCGGTTCTGACATCCGTATCTTGTCGCAGCGGGCACACTAGCGTTGACAGGCAGAACACGCGCCTGTCTAATTCAAGCGTACCGCATTGCCGCCCAACTTGCATGGCGGATTGGCTGTCGGAGCGGCCGCGATGCGGTGCAACATTGGTAGCGTGAGGCGAGACGCATGCGCATTCTGATCGCAGATGATCATCCGATCGTTGCGTCCGGTTGCCGCACCGTGCTCGCCGACGAACCGGACATCGTTCTTCTTGAAGCGGCGGACGCAGAAAGCGCGGAGCATCTCTTCGTCACGGAGCGTCCGGATATCTGCCTGGTCGATATCAACCTGCCGACGGTCTCAGGCTTCGAATTGGCACGCCGCGTATTGGCACATGACGCCGATGCGCGCATTATCATGTTCAGCATGAACGATGACCCGGTCTACCTGGCACGGGCCATCGAGGTCGGCGCCAAGGGTTTCGTTTCCAAGAATGGCGACCCGCAGAACCTGGTCGAGGCGATCCGAGAAGTCGGCAAGGGCGGCGTGTATCTGCCGCCTGCGCTCGCGCAAAGCATGGCGTTTGCCGGCCCGAAAGTTGCGAGGAACCCGCTGTCCCGGCTCAACTCGCGGGAAATGGAAATCCTGAGATTGCTGAGCGCAGGCAAAAGCCTTTCCGAGATCGCGTGGATGGTTCATGCGCCCTACAAGACGGTCGCGAATACGTCGTCGATCATTCGCCAGAAGCTTGGCGTGCGAACCGCCGCCGAGTTGGTGCGCCTTGCCATCGAGAGCGGCGTAGCCTGAACATGAACTGCTAGATGCTTGGAGGCGCGAGATGGCGCTGCAAACGCTTTCGCTGAACAAATCCCATGGCGGGACCCAGGGCGTGTATCGGCACGCGAGCCAACAGACCCAGACCGATATGACCTTCTCGGTCTACGTCCCCGAACATCGCCAGGGCACGAAGCTCGCCGTTGTCTGGTATCTGTCGGGCCTGACCTGCACGCATGCCAATGCGACCGAGAAGGGCGAATTTCGTCAGGCGTGCGCCGAGCACGGCCTTATCTTCGTCGCGCCCGACACCAGCCCGCGCGGCGAAGGCGTGCCGGGCGATCCCGCCAATTCCTACGATTTCGGCTTGGGCGCAGGTTTCTATGTCGACGCCACGCAAGCGCCTTTCGCGCGCAATTACCGGATGTGGAGTTACGTCACCGAAGAATTGCCGAAGGTCGTCGCCGATCATTTCCCCGTCGATACCGGCCGGCAATCGATCATGGGGCATTCCATGGGCGGTCACGGCGCGCTGACGGTTGCCCTGCGCCACCCCGGCCGCTATCGCGCTGCGAGCGCGTTCTCGCCGATCGTGGCGCCATCGGATGTTCCCTGGGGCATCAAGGCGCTCGGCGGCTATCTCGGCAGCGACAGGGCAACCTGGCGCAAGCATGATGCCGTCGCCTTGATTGAAGACGGCGCACGCTTCCGTGAATTCCTGGTCGACTACGGCGATGCGGATCAGTTCCTGACCGAACAGCTTCGTCCGGAATTGCTGCAAGCCGCCTGCGAGAAAGCCGGCATTCCCCTCACCCTGCGACGGCAAAGCGGCTACGACCACAGCTACTATTTCATCTCGACCTTCATGGGCGATCATCTGCGCTGGCACGCGCAACGGCTGAAGGCGTAACCCTGCTCCCGCTATCGCGATTGCGGCGCGCCATAATTTGGCACCAGCAATCGCTCGTGGATGAGGTAGCGCATCGTGCGCGACCAGGACTCGTCGGTGTTGCCGCGCATGTCGGCGCTCGCCGCCGCCACAAGACGGCCGGTATGAACGTCACGCAAGTACAGGTTCATGTTGAGAATGAGGTTGGAGACCTTTTGCACGACGCCGGTCATTTCGAGATCGACGCCGAGTTGTCTGGCGAGCTTCACATCGCATCCGCCGCACGCCTGCAAGTTGCTCTGATGCGCCGCAGCACCGACGGGTGAAATGTCGACGATCTGGAACTTGCCGGACTCGCCAAGTTCCTTCCTGAGCTGATCTGTCGCCCGCATCAGCCGATCATGTTCGTCGGCGCGGGGTCCCTGCATCTCGCCCTGAAGGCTGGTGTCAAGCAATTCGAGATCGAACACCGCAAGTCGTGGCGGCTCGACCGCCTTTGCCGGCGCCGCCGGCATCGTCACCAACAACAGCACGAAGAGAGCAAGCGCTCGCATGGTCGTGACCCACGACAGTCCACGCCGATGTAACGACAAAAAGTAGACTTGCAAGGACGGGCGATCTGGTCTTGGTTCTTGATTCTCTGACCAAGAGTTCTCCGTTTCAAGGAGAACTGTAAGGGAGACGCATGATACGAGGATTGATTGGCGCGATCGGCCTCTGCGTCATAGCAACTCAGTCGTGGGCGGCCGAGCCGCTTGAGATCGGCATCGGCTATCTACGCCACGCCGGCGTCAAATCGACCTTGTCGCTGGTCGAACAGCCCGTGGAAAATGACGGCGTGGCCGGCGCGCAACTGGCGATCGAGGATAACAACACCACCGGCAGGTTCCTCAATCAGCATTTTACGCTGACCGAGGTGCGGCTCAAGAAAGGAGACGACGTGGTCGCGGCGGCGAACCAGCTCGCCGGCCCTGATGGCTACATCATCCTGGATTTGCCGGCGGATGAAATCCTGAAAGTCGCGGATGCCTTGCGCGATCGCGGGACCGTCTTGTTTGACGCCGGCTCCATCGATGATCGCCTGCGCGAGCAGGATTGTCGCGTCAACGTCGTCCACGTGGCTCCGACGCGCTCGATGCTCGCGGACGCGCTTGGGCAATATCTCGTGTGGAAGCAGTGGAAACGCTGGCTGCTGGTGGTCGGTTCGCATGACAACGACAAGCTCTATGCCGACGCGCTGCGCCGCGCAGCCTCGCGTTTTGGCGCGAAGATCGTGCAGGAGCGGACCTTCGAGGACACCGGCGGCGCCCGTCGCACCGATAGCGGCGTCACGCTGATCCAGCGCCAGATGCCGGTGTTCACACAAAGTGCGCCCGCCTATGACGTTCTGGTCGCAGCCGACGAGAGCGAAGTCTTCGCGTCCTACCTGCCATATCGGACCTGGGACCCTCGGCCAGTGGCGGGATCGGCAGGGCTTGTTCCGACCAGCTGGGACGCATCGCACGACCAGTGGGGCGCGATCCAGATCCAGAACCGCTTCGTCAAGCTGAATTCACGGCACATGACGGCGCTGGACATGCAGGCGTGGACGGCGGCGCGGATGATCGGCGAGGCCATCTCGCGCACCAATTCCGGCGATCCGAAGACCGTGTTCGGCTTCATCAAGGGAAAGGACTTTTCCGTTGCCGCCTTCAAGGGCCAGCGGTTGACCTTGCGGGACTGGAATCTGCAGCTTCGGCAGCCGATTCTGCTCGCCGATGGCCGCATGGTCGTGTCAGTCTCGCCGCAGGAGGGTTTCCTGCACCAGTTCTCCGAACTCGATACGCTCGGCGTCGATCGGCCCGAGACCAAATGCAAACTGCAATGACGGCGGAGAGATCGCACATGCGGCGTTGTGGCCTGCCTTCCCTGTTCGCGCTCTGCCTTGCGGCGGCAAGCCCTGCCCACGCCTACACCGCCTACGTATCGAACGAAAAGGGCAACACGGTTTCTGTCATCGACACCAACAAGTGGGCCGTGACCGCGACGATCAAGGTCGGCCAGCGGCCAAGGGGGATCGAATTCACCCGCGACGGCAAGTTCGTGATGGTCGCCGTCGGCGACGACGACACCATTCAGGTGATCGACACCAAAACGCAGCAGATCGTGGATACGCTGCCCTCCGGCCCCGACCCCGAGCTATTCACGCAGGATGCGGCCGGCAAGATTCTCTATGTCGCCAACGAGAACGATAACAGCGTCACCATCATCGATATTGCGAAGCGGACCCGGCTTGGCAGCATCCAGGTGGGCGTCGAGCCCGAAGGCATGACCATCAGCCCGGACGGCAAGATCCTGATCAACACTTCCGAAACGACCAACATGGCGCATTTCATCGACACCTCGAAGCGCGAAGTGGTCGCCAGCGTGCTGGTCGACTCGCGGCCGCGCTTCGCCGAGTTCAAGCACGACGGTTCCGAGCTCTGGGTCTCCTCGGAGATCGGCGGCACGGTTTCGATCATCGACCCCGTCAAGCACGTCGTCACCGGCAAGGTCATCTTCAACATTCCGGGCCTTCGGAGTGAGGCAATCCAGGCGGTCGGACTCGCCATGACAAAGGACGACAAGACGGTCTTCGTGGCGCTCGGCCCGGCCAATCGGATTGCGGTCGTCGATGCCAAGACCCGTGAAGTCACCAGATATCTTCTGGTCGGGCAGCGGGTCTGGCACATGGCCTTCACGCCGGATGAAAAATATTTACTGACCACCAATGGCATTTCCAACGATGTTTCGGTGATCGATGTCGCCGCGCAAAAAGTCGTCAAGACGATCCAGGTCGGTGAACTTCCATGGGGCGTGACGATATCGCCATGACGACGTCCGATGCATACGGCGAAGTCGCCGCACCATCCCATGCTTCCCCGGCGACATATGACGCCGTGGCGACGCCGGCGCTGTCGATCCAGAACGTCAGCCATTCCTATGGCGCAAGGCGCGCGCTGATCGACGTCACCTTCGACGTGGCGCCCGCGAGCTTTACGGCGCTGCTAGGTCTCAACGGCGCCGGAAAGAGCACGCTGTTCTCGCTGGTCACGCGGCTGTTCGGGATCCAGGCCGGGAAAATCGGAGTTTTCGGCCATGATATCGGGCGGACGCCTAGCGAAGCGCTGCGACTGATGGGCGTGGTATTCCAGCCCCGCACGCTCGATCTCGACCTCTCGGTGATTCAGAATTTGCTCTATCACGCCGCCCTCCACGGCATCGGCCGCGGCGCTGCCCGCGCGAGGAGCAGCGAGGTGCTGGGGCGCATCGGGCTTGCCGATCGCGCCGGCAGCAAGGTGCGCGACCTCTCGGGCGGACAGATGCGCCGGCTCGAGATCGCACGGGCGCTGCTGCATCGGCCGCGACTGCTGTTGCTCGACGAGGCCACCGTCGGCCTCGACGTCAAGGCGCGCGACGACATTTTGAGCCATGTCCGTCAGCTCGTGAGCGAACAAGGCATCGGCGTGTTGTGGGCGACCCATTTGTTCGACGAGATCATCCCGAGCGACAACCTCATCATTCTGCACCAGGGCCGCGTCCTTGCTCGCGGCGAGGTCGCGCAGGTTCTGAAAGAGGCCAGTGCGCCCGACGTCAATTCGGCTTTCATGCGGCTGACCGGCGCGCGGTCCGGGAGCCTCGCATCATGACGTCGGCGACTCTCGATCAGGCCCGCTCCGGCTTCTCCGTGGGCGAATACGTCACCTGCCTCAGCGGAATTGTCTGGCGCGAAGCGCTGCGTTTCCTGCATCAGCGCGAGCGGTTCGTCTCCGCGCTGGTGCGGCCATTGGTGTGGCTCTTTATCTTCGCGGCCGGATTCCGCCAGGTGCTTGGCGTCTCCATCATTCCTCCCTACGAGACCTATGTTCTGTACGAGGTCTTTATCGCGCCGGGCCTGATGGCGATGATTCAACTGTTCAATGGCATGCAGTCCTCGCTATCGATGGTTTACGACCGCGAAATGGGCAATATGCGCACCCTGCTGGTAAGCCCCCTGCCGCGCTGGTACCTGCTGTTCTGCAAGCTGCTTGCGGGCACCGCGGTGTCGCTGTTGCAGGTCTACGCCTTTCTGCTGATCGCCTGGTTCTGGGACATCACGCCGCCACCGATCGGTTATCTTACCGTGCTGCCGGCCCTGATCCTGTCCGGGTTGATGCTGGGCTCGCTCGGCATGCTGATCTCTTCCGGAATCAAGCAGCTGGAGAACTTCGCGGGCGTCATGAACTTCGTGATCTTTCCGATGTTCTTCGCGTCATCGGCGCTTTATCCGCTCTGGCGGGTGCAGGAAGGCAGCCCGATGCTCTATTATGTCTGCCAGTTCAACCCGTTCACTCATGCGGTCGAACTGGTCCGCTTCGCGCTTTATGGTCAGATGAACTGGATCTCGTTCGCAGTGGTCGGCGGATGCACCGCGGCCTTCATGATCGGCGCCATCCTCGCCTATGATCCCTCGCGCGGACTGGCGCGCCGCGGGCCGGCAGGAGGCGACACATGATTTGGCGGACTGGTATCGCACTGTTGGCCGTCGCCGCATCGACGCAGGCCTGCCTTGCCGCCGACCCGCGCTATCCGGACTGGCCGTGCGCGCAGGCCAAGGTTCCGGACATCTCGCTTGCCGCGGTGTGGGCCGGGCCACCGCTCGGCGATGCCGAACAGAAATGGAAGGATGACCCCAAGGTCAGCGCGCTTGTCGAGAAAGTATCGGCCCGAAAACTTCCGCTCGACAACGCCCAGAAGGCGATCACGGAATTTCTTGGCCAGCCCGGGACCGACAAGGTAGCGGCGGGAAAACTTGTGTTCGCCGGCCTGTTTGAACGGCTCAACGCCGAACGCTCTTCGGTCATGAACGGGCTCGAGCGGGTGATGCGCAAGCAGCGTCAGGCGGTCGAGAAGGTTCGCGACGACACCATCGCGCTGCAGGCGCTGCAGGACGCCACGCCGCCCGATCAATCCAGGATCGATGAACTCGGCAACACGCTCATATGGGAAACGCGGATTTTCGAAGACCGTCGCCGCGTCGTCAAGTTCGTGTGCGAGGTGCCGACCGCGATCGATCAGCGGCTATTTGCGCTGGGCCGCACCATCCAGCAGGACATCGAATGACCGTCATTGCGACGGCCGCGGCTCCGGCTGCGCCTCTGATGTCGGCAGGTTAGCCTGCTGCCATCCGTCAGTGCCATCGGGATACCAGGCGACGTTGGAATAACCGTAAGACAGCGTGCGCTTGGCGGCATTCCACGACATCCAGCAATCGGCCTGGCAGTACACGACAATCAAGGCAGCGCGATTGCCGCCGGTGGCGCGTGCCAGCCCTTGCCGCAGATATTCCTCCGTCGCCGCTGCCAGCGCTCCATAGCCGGTATCCGGCAGCCAGATGCTGCCGGGAATGTTGAAGCGGGGCTTGTCGCGCCAGACCGTGCCGGCTGGGAGATTTGGCGGCTTCGGCGGACGCGGCAGCACATCGACGAAAATGCCGGACTTGGCGCGCCAGATCGCTTCTGCTTCCCTGGTCGAAAGCACGCGCCCGCCCGCAAGGGTGTCCGGAACCGGCGCGCGATAATCTTCGGTGCGATAGCCGCCCGGCTCCGGTACGAGTTCATCCGCGCGAGCCGGACCTGCCAGCGCCACAAACATCGCGACCAGGCCGGTTGCGGTTGCGTACCGGTTCATCGCGATTTCGTTGCCGTCTCCGTAGTGATCGGCTGATTGTTCTCGTCCAGCAGCGGGACCCCGTAGCCGATCAGGATCTTGTTGATCTCGCCCTGGTTCTCCTGGATCAGGCGGTTGAGCAACCTCTTCCAGTTCTGGTCGGCGCGACGAACCCCCATGCCGATGCGGTAAACCATCTGCGGCCCCGACGTCTCATGCACCAGCGGCGTGACGTGAAGCGGCGGATCCGACTTCTTGGCGTAGAAGCCTGCCATCGGCCCCCAGAGAATGGCGGCGTCGATATCGCCCTTGTTCAGATCGTTGATCATCGCCTCTGCCGATGAATCAACACGGGTGTCGATCATCAGCGGATACGGCTTGGCACTCGTCATCAAGCCATTGGCCGCCATGTTGGTGGCCGGTGGCGTGCCCGCGACAATGCCGATGTGTTTGCCCTTGAGACGCGGATCCTTGAGCTCGGCGACATCATCGAGACCAGAGCCTGGCTTTGAGACCAACGCATAGGCGGTGCGGTAATAGGGATTGGTTCCCTGAACGAGATCATCGCCTTGCGGAAAGCCCATGATCACATCGCAACGATGCGCGCCCAGCGTCATCCGCACGAAGCCGGTCGCCTGCGGGAAGTACATGTAGTCGATCTTCTTCTGCAGCTTCGCGGCGAACAGTTCGGCGAGCTTGTTTTCGAACCCCTCCCCCTTTTGATTGGAGAACGGCAGGTTGCGCGGGTCGGCGCAGACGCGCAGCACCTTGGGATCGACAAGCTCGATCGAAAGATCCTGGCCCTCAGTGTCCGACTGCGCGCGAACCCGGTCAGCGACCGCAACAAGTGCGGCGACCGCGAGAAGCGGAACGAGCAGGTAAGGTTTAAGCGGGGTAGGTTTGAGCGGGGCATGTGTCATCGATTGCTGTCCTCAGCTTGCGCCACTCTCCCGGCAAAATGCTATGCTGCTCCAGTTGTGCACGCAACAGGATAATCCGTCACCGCGTTGCCCGCTGCGGCGCAAGGCCGGAACCAAACTCGAAAGATCAGACAAAGGGATGAGTTATCGCCTGACGCTGCTGGCTCTGATCGTGCTCACGGTCGCGCCGCTTGCGCGCGCCCAGCAGCCTGGATTGTCCGTCACGGAAATCGCGCCCGGCGTTTTCGTTCACATTGGGGCGGTCGCACTGATGACCCGCGGGAACGAGGGCACGATTGCGAATGTCGGCTTCATCATTGGCAGTGACGCGGTCGCCGTCATCGATACCGGCGGGAGCGTCCGCGAAGGGCAAAAGCTTCTCGCCGCCATTCGCGAGCGAACCGGCAAACCGATCCGGTATGTCATCAATACCCACGGCCATCCCGATCACGTGTTCGGCAACGCCGCTTTTTCCGCCGCTGGGGTCAGCTTTGTCGGCCACAAGAATTTGCCGGAAGCGTTGCGGAGACGCGGCAGCTTTTACGTCGACGCATTCCGCAATATCATGGGCGCCGACTTGATCGATGAGGTGCAGATCGTGCCGCCGACGCTGCTGGTCGACGGGACGCTCAAGCTCGATCTCGGAGGCCGCCCCCTCGTGTTGCGGGCATGGCCGGCCGCACACAGTGACAGCGATCTCACCGTGCTCGATGAAACGTCGAAAACCCTCTTTGCCGGCGATCTCGTTTTTCTTGACCATATTCCGGTGATGGACGGCAGCATCCGCGGCTGGCTAGGCATCATGGACGATCTCGGTCGACAACCGGTCGAACGTGTGGTTCCAGGTCACGGTCCCGTGAGCGACTGGCCTGCGGCGCTTTCCGATGAGCGGCGGTATCTCGAAACGCTCGCGACAGATGTTAAGGCATTGATTGTGAAAGGCGCTCCGATCAATCTGGCCGCCGAAACGGCCGCGGCTTCAGAGCGGCCCCGCTGGCAACTGTTCGACGACTACAACGCCCGCAACGCAACCGCAGCATTTTCCGAGATTGAGTGGGAATAGCTCATGCGGTACTCTGCTCGAAATCGGTGCCGCTTCCACGCATGCAAGGAGCGCGACCATGCCCTATCGTCGTCTGTTGTTTCTTTTGGCGCTATCCAGCATCGCGCTGGGACTGCATGCCTCGCCAATCGGAGCTGCCGAGCCGGTCGATCCGTGGCCGGGGCTCGTCCAGGACATCTTCAGCAATCGCCCGATCAACGACGGCAGCGGCGTCCTCGCCATCGAAATGCCTTACCGCGCGGAAGACGCCGCGATCGTGCCGGTGACATTGCGTTCGAAGCTGGCAGCTGATGACACGAGAACCCTGAAGACGATTACGCTGGTGATCGATCAGAACCCGGCGCCGATGGCGGCGAAATTCGAAATCGGGCCGGACGCCAGGGTCTCGGAGATATCAACGCGCGTTCGCGTCAACAGCTACACCAATGTTCATGCCGTGGCCGAACTGAGCGACGGCAAGCTTTACATGGTCAAGACCTTCGTGAAGGCATCCGGCGGCTGTTCGGCGCCGGCAGGCAAAGACGTGGAAGAGGCGCGCAATCATCTCGGTCAAATCAAGTACCGGCAATTTGCCCGCAACGATCAGGGCCCCACCAACGGCGTGCGCGAAGCGCAGATCATGGTCGGTCACCCGAACAATTCCGGGCTACAGATGGACCAGATCACCCATCTCTACGTTCCGGCCTTCTTCATCGACGAATTGCACCTGTGGCAGGATAACAGTCCGGTATTGTCGATGGAGGGCGGCATTTCCATCTCGGAAGATCCCAATATCCGCTTCACCTATGTCTCGAACGGTGCGAAGACCTTCCGCGCCGAGGCAAAGGATACGTCGGGCCATACTTTCCAGAAGCAATGGAACGTCGACAATTCCGGCAGTTGACGCTGCGCTGTGAGGCTGTCCGGATGCCCTCCGCGCTTACGATGCGTTCCTAGAAGCACCTCACTTCGGCTTCGGCCTGCGCGCGGCGCAAATCGTCGAGCGCGCCCTTGGCCTGCTCCGACGAACGGAATTGCGTGCCGAGATTGCCGCGGACCTGCGACATGCTGAGAACGGTTTCGGCGGTCACGTAACGGTCGTAAGGCAGCAGGGACGCGATGACGTCGATCGAGCAGGAGCATTGTTCGATCGTTTGCCGCGCCTCGCCATTGGCCTTCATGCAACCGAAGACATATTCGGCACGTGCCGACGTCGGATAGTCGTTCGCATCGTCGGCACGCGCGGCCGCAGCCATCACCATGACGCCGCCCAATATCGCGACAAGAGCTCGTATGCGTTCAGCTGATGGCATGAGGTTTCTCCCGGACACCAAAGCTATGCTATCGCTTGTATGCTGAAAAGACGGCATTCGTTGAATGGCGCTCATTGCCATAGTGAATCCGATAGCCCGAGAGGCCACCATGTCGCGCGCGCTGATTGCCGTTTGCCTGCTTCTAACGAGCCTGCCGGGCTCGGCGATGGCGCAAGGCAAGGGCCTCCGGCTCTGGAACCTGACCACGGCCACGATCTCCGGCTTCCAGCTGTCGCCGGCCGGCAAGAATGATTGGGGACCGAACCAGACCCTGAACGACAAGGACAAGGAAGTCGACCACGACGAACGCCTCCGCATCACCGGTGTTGAGCCGGGCCGTTACGACGCCAAGGTGAGCTATCGCGATTCCCGTCAATGCTTCGTGCGCGATATCGAGATCAAGGCGGACGCGGTTTTTTCGATCGCCGACAAGGATCTGAAAGACTGCAGCAAATAGCGACGCTACCCCCGTCAGATCTTTTCGCGCATGTGCGGATATTCGCAGCGCCATTTGACGGCCGTCCATTTCGGATGCTCGCCGATCCACTGCGCGATATAGGGCGGTGCATTCATCGCACACTGTCGCAAGGAAAACTCTGACGAAAACGTCAGATGCCGTTCCTCGCAGGTGTTGGGCGAGAGCACGGCGCAAACCGTGATAATGAGTTCAATCGCATTCATGCCGATTTCCTCCGGCGCCATTCCGGCATCAATAGCATAGACGAGGTACGAAACCGTCCAAGGGCGGTTTCAATACAAACGCAAGCACACCTGACCGGCTTAGAAGTTCAAACCAAATACCAGCCGCGCCTGCTGACGTTCGAAATTCACGAGATCAAGCGTGACAGTTGAGGCGGCAGGACGGCCCCACGCCTGAAAGCTCCAACTCGCCGTGATGCGTGCACGTTCCGAAAGCTGGAAATAAGCGGTTGGCCCCACGAAGAACGCCTGCCCTGCGAGTTGATCCAGCCCAATTCCCTCGTATTGCCGGAAATAACGCGCCTCGCCGCCGAGCAACAGGCCCGGACGCACCTGTGCCATCACGCCGGCAGCGACAGCGAGCGTGGAGTCCTGCTGCCCGGTTGGCATGCCCGCCAAATGCGTCCATTCCGGCTGATAGCCGAGATTGAGCGTCGCGATCGCAAGGTGGGGGATCAAATCCCGCTCGAGCACAAGCGTCAGCTCGGTTCCATAATCCCTAGCGCTCAGCCCACTGATGTCGTCGATGCGGCTGCCGTGGCTTTCAACCGCCACCGTCAGGCCGAAAGGAGCCGTTTCGCGATCAAGAAACTTGTAGCGCAAATCCAGAGTGGCGCCCTGCCAACCGGCCTGGTTCAGGTTCGCCAAACCCGGCACGGAGGAAATATCGTAGGCCGCCAGCGTCGTGCCGATCTCGATCCGGAAATTCCGCAACGGCACGAACTCCATTTCAAGCTGCTGATTGAGGGCCTGATAGTTTCCGGCCTGCTTGGAAAAGCTGCCGGTCATCGTGGTCTGAAATTCCCGCTCGCCGGGATCGCCGACATCCGAGCCGATCATGAAGCCGTAGATGTGCTCGGTATCGATCCCTTCGCGCTTGGTGTCTGGCTCTTCGGCAAAGGCACAGGCGGGTGGCAGCGCAAGGCACAGCACGACTGCCAGGGAAGCTTTTGCAGAAATGGCCATTCCAGTCTCGAAAGCCATCAACAGGAATCAAAAGGGATGGCCGACACGGCGAGCCTATCACAGGCTGGCGGCCAGAGCTGACCGAGTTTGCAGAGGGATAACAGCTACGCGGGAATTGCAGTCACAGGGCGTGAGATGAGGGATCTGAATCAGAAGAAGCGAGGCGGCGCAGCGCCTGCCACGGCTCGCAACAGCGGACTGTCGGAGCCGGGCAGAACGCTTCGCGGTTACTTGCGTGCCGCGCAGGCGTACATATTGATCTCCATGCCAACCGGCACTTCGACGATCTTCGGAGTTTTCCAAGTCATTTGGGTCTCCCAGGTGATGGTGCAAACGCTCGCACCGGGTCGGAACGTAAAACCCTCGCGCGTTCCGCGCAAGGGTTCACTCGATCGTTCTATCGCAACAAACGTAGCAGCGCCCGCCCGGCGGGGGTTCGCAGTTCTTTGGGGTCCAGCGTTCCGTCAGCATCCCGATTGGCCGCATTGAAGCGCTTTTCGACGACGGCGAGGTATTCATCGAGCGATATCGTGCCATCGTGATCGGGATCGGCTGCGGCGAATTCGCGCGCGTTCAGCCGCCCTGCGAGTTCGCGCTTGTCGAGCGTCCCGTCGTGGTCGCGATCGAGACGGGCGAACAGGGCTGCTGCAGCCTTCTTGACCTCAGGAAGATCAAGCGTTCCGTCCGAATCCAGATCGAACATCTTGATTGGATCGTTGGCGCGAGCGGCCAACGCTGACGATGATCCCGCCGTCAGAAATGCAGCGGATATCAAAAGGATAGATCGGCGAGAGAGCATCGTTGATCTCCGGCTAGAGGAACCTGGGCAAACGATCGACCGCGATAAGAGTTCTTCGGATTCCGGGTGGTGCCGACACCGCCCGACCTGCTAGCGAGCGAAGCAAGCAATTTCGAGGAGGCTTCCATGGGTTTGCGATTCCAGGCAGCGCTTTGCACGCTGGCCTTGATCGGAGTTTTCGCTTGCGCCTCGGCGCAGGATGCCGGCCGCGTGCCGACAAGCGCCGCCTCGACGGAGACCCCGCGAGCGCCGCTGACCGGCAAGGAAAGGCTTGGCCGGAAATGGACCGACGAGCAGCGGATCGACAACTGTCATGTTCCTGTCGATAAACGCGGAATCAAGCCACGATCCAGCGCCTGCCCGAACGATCCTTCGAGTTGATCAGGCCGGAGCCGATCAGACCTCGTCGGATATATCTGCGGGCACGCCATGCTGCCCCTTGTGAATGGCAGATGGAGAGACGCCAAAGCACTTGCGGAAAACGCGGCTGAAGTGCGAGGAGCTTGAGAACCCCCAGGAGAAGGCAACGTCGGTAATGGTCTTGCCGCCGTAGTTCTCAAGTTCCTGGCGGCAGTGCTGCAAGCGGGCCCGCCAGATGTAATCGCTGACCGTGATGCCTCTCTCGCTGAACAGCATGTGCAGGTAGCGCTTGGTGCAGCCCAGCGAGGCCGCAATCTGATCGATGCACAGGTCCGGATCGCGCAAATGTTCGCGGATAAAAGCCTGCGCGCGCACATACATCGCTTCGGGACCGGCGCGATCGAACGTCGTGTCAGCCTCGCGCAGCGGCAGCAGCAAGAGATCGATCAGCGTTTCAGCGACGCCCGCCGCGCTGTTTGCCGAGAGCTTGCCGGCCTCGCCGAACGCCGCAAGCACGAATTCGTGCGCAATGCGGCCGGTGCCGGTCAGCGCCGACAATTTGCAGGCCGACATCTTGCCAAAATTGAACCCCCGCTCGCGCAAGAGCTCCTTCGGCACGATGACGACCTCGTGTCGCGTGAGGGACGGGCTGATGATGGTATGGGGAGAGGAGACATCGTAGGCGAGGCAATCGCCGGGCCTGATCTGGATCTGGCAGCCGTTCTGCTCGAAATACGAAATGCCGTACGTCTGGAACAGGATTTTGACGTAGGGGTGCTCGCTGGTATGGCTCGGCGACGTGGCGTGCGCGATCCGGTGCTGGCTTGCCTCGATCTGGCACAGCTTCAATTTCGAAACCGTGGTGTAGTTGATCCGCGCATCGAGCGTCGACGCCTCAAGCGGGTCGACCGCAAACTGACCACAAAGATCGGTCAATGCATCTGACCAAAATTGGAGCTGCCTTTTCGGCCCCAATCCTGCGGTGCTGAGCGAGTGAACTGTGTCAGGCATCTCCCGCCACCGATTTGAGATCAACCATAGCCTCTCGCGGTCGATCACGGATAAGCTATATCCAAGGCCAAGTTAAGGCGGCTTTGGGGTTGCCGAGCATTCCTCTACCGGTCGTTGATCGATCCTCCGTCCAAGTTTCGGCCCCGTCAAGATAAACCTCCGGACGTGCCGCCGAGGGCGGCCTTTTGACGCCCCGCAGCAAGGGCGCCCGGCCACCGCCGAGAGACGATTCTGGTCCGAAAAAGTTAATCGCGCTTCTCTTTCGAGCAAACGAGATTCGCTCTCGGGCAAGTCGCAGCCTTTCGAAGCGGATAGGACTTCGGGCCAATAAGAACTCGAAACTGGGCCGCGCCCTGCGGAACCCGAAGCTTCAACCTGGGAGGAAACCACGATGCGAAAGCTAGTACTCGCGACTGGTCTCGGTGCGATGGCGGCCATGGCCGCAGGAAGCGCCGTAGCCAATGACGAACTGAACCGGATGTCGCAAAATCCGGCAGAGTGGGTGATGCCGAGCGGCGACTACGCCAATACGCGCTACTCCAAGCTCAAGCAGATCAACGCCTCCAACGCCGGCAAGCTCCAGGTCGCCTGGACGTTCTCGACCGGCGTGTTGCGCGGCCACGAAGGCGGACCGCTCATCATCGGCAATACGATGTACGTGCACACCCCCTTCCCGAACAAGGTCTACGCGCTCGATCTCGCCAACGAGAACAAGATCATCTGGAGCTACGAGCCGAAGCAGGATCCGAACGTCATCCCGGTGATGTGCTGCGATACGGTCAACCGCGGCCTCGCTTATTCCGACGGCAAGATCTTCCTGCATCAGGCCGACGACAAGCTCGTCGCGCTCAACGCCAAGAACGGCACTGTTGAGTGGACCGCAGTCAATGGCGATCCGTCCAAGGGACAAACCGGCACCTCGGCGCCGCTCGTGGTCAAGGACAAGATTCTGGTCGGCACATCGGGCGGCGAGTTCGGCGTCCAGTGCAGCATGACTGCCTACAACGTCAAGGACGGCAAGCAGGCCTGGAAGGCCTACTCGGAAGGTCCGGACGATCAGATCCTCGTCGACCCCGAAAAGACAACGGCGCTCGGCAAGCCGGTCGGCAAGGATTCGAGCACCAAGACCTGGGAAGGCGATCAGTGGAAGATCGGCGGCGGCTGCACATGGGGCTGGATCGCCTACGACCCGTCGCTCAATCTCGTCTATTACGGCTCGGGCAATCCCTCGACCTGGAACCCCAAGCAGCGGCCCGGCGACAACAAGTGGTCGATGACCATCTTCGCCCGCAATCCCGACAACGGCATGGCGAAGTGGGTCTATCAGATGACGCCCCACGACGAGTGGGACTATGACGGCGTCAACGAGATGATCCTCACCGATCAATCGATCGAGGGAAAGCCCCGCAAGCTGTTGACCCATTTCGACCGCAACGGTCTCGGCTATACGCTCGACCGCACGGACGGCGAACTGCTGGTTGCGCAGAAGTACGACCCGAAGGTCAACTGGACGTCCGGCGTCGACATGAACAAGAGCTCGCCGACTTATGGCCGGCCGAAAGTGCTCGACGAATACTCGACCGACAAGCAGGGCGAGGACCACAACGTCAAGGGCATCTGCCCGGCCGCGCTCGGCTCCAAGGACGAGCAGCCGGCGGCCTATTCGCCGGACACGCAGCTGTTCTATGTGCCGACCAACCACGTCTGCATGGACTATGAACCGTTCAAGGTGAGCTACACCGCAGGTCAGCCCTACGTCGGCGCGACGCTGTCGATGTATCCGCCTCCCGGCGAAACCCACATGGGCAACTTCATTGCCTGGGATGGCAAGACGGGCAAGATCGTCTGGTCGAACAAGGAGCAGTTCTCGGTCTGGTCAGGCGCACTCGCGACCGCCGGCGGCGTGGTGTTCTACGGCACGCTCGAAGGCTACCTGAAGGCCGTCGATGCCAAGACGGGCAAGGAGCTCTACAAGTTCAAGACTCCGTCCGGCATCATCGGCAACGTCACGACCTACGAGCACGGTGGCAAGCAGTACGTCGCTGTATTGTCCGGTGTCGGCGGTTGGGCAGGCATCGGCCTTGCAGCCGGCTTGACCGATCCCACCGCAGGTCTCGGCGCGGTCGGCGGCTACGCAGCGCTGAGCAACTACACCGCGCTCGGCGGAACGCTTACCGTGTTCACGCTGCCGCAGCAGTAAGCTGAAGACTCTCGTTCCGGTGCGCGGGCTTACCCCGCGCACCGGATGCGACATCGACAGCCGAGGACAGAAATCTTGCGTATAATTTGTTTATTGACCGCAGCGGCCGTGCTGTTCGCTGCAGGCGGGACTGCCTTCGCCGATGGCTCGGGTGATCCAGCTGCAGTGAAGAAATCAGAGCAGGGCGAATATTACGACAAAGACGGAAACCCGACCTACAAGATCCAGCCGGACGGCACGGTCGATTGGTACACCTATTCGGGATATCGCCGCTATCACTCGGAATGCCACGTCTGCCATGGACCGGACGGCATGGGATCAAGCTACGCACCCGCGCTGAAGGACTCGCTGAAGACGATGAGCTATGGCGAATTCATCGCGACCGTCGCGAGCGGCCGCAAGAACGTCAGCACGGCGCAGGAGAACGTGATGCCGGCCTTTGGCGATAATCCGAACGTGACCTGCTACCTGGACGACCTCTACGTCTACTTGCGCGCTCGGGCCAACGACGCAGTGGCGCGGGTACGCCCTGCCAAGCACGAAGACAAGCCTGCCGCCTATACCAAGGCTGAGGACTCCTGTATGGCCACCAAGCACTGAAGTTGAGCAAGACAGGATCAGACCATGAAGACACGAGCCGCCGTCGCATTTGAAGCCAAGAAGCCTCTGGAAATCGTCGAACTCGACCTGGAAGGGCCGAAGGCCGGCGAAGTCCTCGTCGAGATCAAGGCCACCGGCATCTGCCACACCGATGCCTACACGCTGGACGGTTTCGACAGCGAAGGAATCTTTCCATCCATTCTGGGCCATGAGGGCGCAGGCATCGTGCGTGAAGTCGGCCCCGGCGTCACATCCGTGAAACCGGGCGACCATGTCATTCCGCTCTACACGCCGGAATGCCGGCAGTGCAAAAGCTGCCTGAGCCAGAAGACCAATCTGTGCACGGCGATCCGCGCCACCCAGGGCAAGGGTGTGATGCCGGATGGCACGTCACGCTTCAGCTACAAGGGCAAGACCATCTATCATTACATGGGCTGCTCGACCTTCTCGAACTTCACGGTGCTGCCGGAAATCGCTGTCGCAAAGATTCGCGAGGACGCGCCGTTCGACAAGAGCTGCTACATCGGCTGCGGCGTCACCACAGGCGTCGGCGCGGTGACCAATACAGCCAAGGTCACGCCGGGCGCGAACGTCGTCGTGTTCGGCCTCGGCGGCATCGGCCTCAACGTCATTCAGGGCGCCAAGATGGTCGGCGCCAACAAGATCGTCGGCGTCGACGTCAACGACTCCAAGGAAGACTGGGGCCGCCGGTTCGGCATGACCGACTTCGTCAACCCGAAAAAGATTTCGGGCGACATCGTCCAGCACCTCGTCACGCTCACCGACGGCGGCGCCGATTTCACTTTCGACTGCACCGGCAATACCACCGTGATGCGGCAGGCGCTGGAAGCCTGCCATCGCGGCTGGGGCGTATCGGTGATCATCGGCGTGGCGGAAGCCGGCAAGGAAATCGCGACGCGGCCATTCCAGCTCGTCACCGGCCGCGTCTGGAAAGGCACGGCGTTCGGCGGAGCGCGCGGCCGCACCGACGTACCGAAGATCGTCGACTGGTACATGGACGGAAAGATTCAGATCGATCCAATGATCACGCACACCCTCAAGCTCGAGGACATCAACAAAGGCTTCGATCTGATGCACGAAGGCAAATCGATCCGTTCGGTCGTCGTGTACTGAACAACGGAATCTCAAACGCAAGGAGGATAGGCCCATGAACGTTCATATCCATCCCTCGGTCGACAACGGTGTGAAGAAAGGCTCAGGCAGCTTTGCTGGCGGAACGCTGGTCTGCAAATGCAAGGACAGGCCGGTCAAGGTCGGCATCAAGGGCGACGTCGCGCACAATCACGCCTGCGGCTGCACCCAGTGCTGGAAGCCCGATGGCGCGGTTTTCTCGGTCGTCGCCGTCGTGCCGCGCCAGAACGTGACCGTGCTCGAGAACGGCGACAAGCTGCAAATCGTCGATCCCTCGAAGACCATTCAGCGTTACGCATGCAAGGTCTGCGGCACGCATATGTACGGCCGGATCGAGAACAAGGCGCATCCGTTCTACGGGCTGGACTTCATCCATCCCGAACTGTTCCAGGAATCAGGCTCGGCGGCGCCGGGATTTGCGGCGTTCGTTTCCTCGATCATCGAGTCCGGTGTCAAGCCGGAGCAAATGGACGCCATTCGGGGCCGGCTCAAGGAACTCGGGCTTGAACCCTATGACTGCCTGTCTCCGGCGCTGATGGATGCGATCGCCACCCACGTGGCGAAATCCAAAGCGGCCTGATGCGGGCTGGCTGATGGCGAGACACGGCGGCTGAAACCTCGCTGGGCATTTGGCCGTGAGATGCCCAGCGCGGAAAAGGATCGCTTCAACTAAAAAAAGCCGGCTGGTTTCGACCGGCGAACCATGGCGGGTCTAATGCAGCCTCCTCCCTGACCCGGACTCAAAAGGCCTCGCGCGCATCTGCGTCGGGGCCTTTTTCTTGGATCCCCTGAGCCGCCCTGACCCCTGTACTTGCACGGGCGGTAAATCCTGTGCACACGCCCGTTGGCACAAACGCTGCATGGTAGCCTCTGCCGGATCGTTCTTCCGATGGAGATTCCATGCTCGTTACCCTCGTCGCGCTCTTGTGCAACGGCCAAGTCTGTCTGGAAAAGGTCGTTACCAACAGCGAGCAGTCCAGCATTTCAATGATGGACTGCCAGGTTCATGCCCAAATCGGTATCGCCGAATGGCTTCAGAATGGTCCGTACCGGACGTGGCGGGTCGAAGGCTACAAATGCGTGCTCGGCAAATACACGCCCAAGAATCAGGCCTAACCCATTAGCCGATCGAAGTAATCGTATCGCCGACCGGGATCCGCAGCCGGCATAGCCGGCGCGGGCTGGTTTGGCGTCAAAGGGCGACCTGGGATATCCGCGCTTCGATCATCGGAAAGAGACGCATCCGATGAGCGTCGGCTGCCAGGGCGCCGCAGAACGTCATTATATATAGTCTCCGAGATATATAGTCTCCGAACCGATTGCCGTTTCCAACCTCACGCGGGGCATCACCGCACCTGCAAGGCAGACGATCAAACGCCCCATGGGGCGATTGAATTCGCGATTGCATCCGGTCGAGCCCCCGGCGGTGCGCAAGAACCCGGCCCCTTGATTGCCGGCCGACGCCGCGGGCGGCCCCGACATCGCTCGCATGGGCGTGCCGGTCAGCGCATCTCCTTATCGTCAGCCCTGCCGTTCGTTTATTGACCGCTTCGATCGGAGGCGCGACTAGCGTCCCTTTGGTTCTGACATTCGTAAAAGTGCCCACCGCGATAGGGTACGAATGTCAGAACCGGGACACTAGCCAGGAGGAGCGCTTGACGACCGGACGAGAGCAACCGTAACCTGCCACGCACTCGCTCATAGAAAGCGGCCTGTCTCGACTGCAATCGAGGCAATGGGAGGAAGAATGGCGGTAGTGGTCCGGGCCCAGGCGCGCGGCGTAATCGCGCATGGCGGCGCCGGCAGATCGTCGGCCTTTTCCGCCCCTTCCTCCACCGATTGGCGCAGCAAAATGCGACGTCCCCGGGCGCTCACCGCCGATCCACGCGTCGAGCGGGCCATATCGCGGCCGCCCGGACCGCGCCCGCAACGGTCTTCCGGCTTGACGGAAGGATACGCATGGACGCGCTGAAGTGGCACATCATCGACTTCTTTCAGGCGCTCGCCGCCGGCCTCCTCGTCGGGGGCACCTACGGCCTGATGTGCGTCGGCCTCGGCATCATTTTTGGCGTCATGCGCGTGGTGAATTTCGCGCAAGGCGATTTCATGATGCTCGGCATGTACGTCACTTACTATCTGGTGACCGGCTTCGGCATTCTCGCCTTTCTCGGCCCTTACGCCGGTCCGGTCGTCGGTGCGGCGCTGGCAGGCCCGATCGTCTTCGTCGTCGGCTGGCTCTCGCACCGCTACTTGATCTCGCGAGTCACCGGCGCGCGCGTCGCTTCTGCAGAAGCCGAAGGCCATTACGCGCAGATCATCATGACGCTCGGCGTGGCGCTCGTTCTCTCCAATGGCGGCCTGATCCTGTTCGGTTCGGTGCCGCTGTCGGTGCGCACGCCGCTGTCGAGCGAGTCCTGGGAGATCGCCGAAGTCTTTCTCAATCAGGCCCGCGCCGTCGCCTTCATCCTCGCCGTCATTACCGCGTTCGGCCTTTACCTGTTCCTGACCCGCTCCGCGCTCGGCAAGTCCCTGCGCGCCGCGGCCGACAATCCGATCGCAGCCGCCTATGTCGGTATCAATGTCGATCGCTGCCACCGCCTTGCGTTTGCGCTCGGCGTCGGCGTGACCGCCATTGCCGGCGGCCTGATCGCGAGCTCCCAATCGTTCCAGCCCTATATCGGCTTTGATTTCGTCATCGTCATGTATGCCGGCGTGGTGCTCGGCGGCATGGGATCGATCCTCGGCGCCTTCTGGGGCGGGCTGACCATCGGTCTCGTGCAGCAGATGTCGACGCTGATCCTGCCCTATCAATTGCAAAATACGGCGATCTTCGTCGTGTTTCTGCTGATCGTGTTCTTCAAGCCGCAGGGCATGTTCGGTCGCGTCTGGGAGCGCACCTGATGAAGCGGGGCCCGATCGGCAGGCAATATGCGGCGATCCTGCTGTTTGCCCTCGCCTATCTCTGCCTCGGCTGGTTCGTGCGGAATTCCTATTATCAGTTGATGATGACGCTGGTGCTGATCTGGGCCACCGTCGGCGTCTCCTGGAACACGCTCAGCGGCTACAGCGGCATGATCTCGTTCGGTCACGCGGCCTTCTTCGGCCTCGGCGGCTATACGATGACCATCCTCTTCGTCACGTTCGGCATCACGCCGTGGATCGGCATTCCGATCGGCATCATCGTCGGCGTCATCGCCGGCATCGTCATCGGCGTGCCGACATTCCGCCTGCGCGGGCACTACTTCGCGCTGGCGATGCTCGCCTATCCGCTGGCCATGCTCTACGTGTTCGAGTGGGTCGGCTACCAGGAAGTGCCGATCCCGATGAAGCGGGAGGCGCCGCTATTCTATGCCGAATTCAGCGACCCGCGGGCCTACATGGTGCTGGCGCTGATCCTTCTCGTGCTCTGCATGGCCGCAGCGCTGCATATCGAACGCTCGCGCTTCGGCATGTCGCTGACCGCGATCAAGCAGAACGAACCGGCGGCGGACGCGGCCGGCATCAATCCGATGCGATGGAAAATGCTGGCGATGATGATCAGCGCCGCCATGGGCGCCGCAGCCGGCGGTCTCTATGCCATGGTCCTTCTCGTCGTCACGCCGCAGACCATGTTCGGCGCACTGGTCTCCGCGCAGGCGCTGATCATGGCGCTGTTCGGCGGCGTCGGCGTCTTCTGGGGGCCGGTGATCGGCGCCGCGGTTCTGGTGCCGCTCGCCGAGACCCTGAATGCACAGCTTGGCCACATCCTGCCCGGCATTCAGGGCGTGGTGTACGGCGTCGCCATCATCGTCATCACGCTGGTGGCGCCCGAAGGCATCTACTGGCGACTGCGCGATTTTCTCAACGCGCGGCGAGCCGCGGTCGTCCTGCCCGCCGGCGCGGCTCCAATGTCCACTTTGGTGACCGAGAGGATCGACGTCGCTCCGGCGAGCCCCGCCGAACGCAACGCCACCGAAGGCGGCGAGATCCTGCTCAATCTCGACCGCGCGAGCCGCGCCTTCGGCGGCCTCAAGGCGGTCGACGGCATCAATCTTGGCATTCGCGCCGGCACTATCCACGGCATCATCGGCCCGAACGGCGCCGGCAAGACGACGCTGTTCAATGTCATCAACGGCTTTCTGCGCGCCGACAGCGGCAGCATCAGGCTCGCCGGCACCGAGCTCGTCGGCCTGAAGCCGCACCAAATCTGCAGTCTCGGCGTCGGGCGAACCTTTCAGGTCATCCGCGCGTTCCCTCGCATGTCGGTGCTGGAGAACGTCGTGATCGGCGCCTTCGTCGGCACGAACAGCGACACGGAGGCTGAGCGTCTGGCGATGGAAGCGCTTGACAGGGTCGGCCTCGCCGACCGGCAGGCCCATGCGATCGCAGGTGGCCTCACGACCAAGCAACTGCGTCTGATGGAGCTCGCCCGCGCGCTGGCGCCGCGCCCAAAGCTGCTGCTGCTCGATGAAACGTTTGCCGGCCTCGGCCACGATGCGCTCGACGACATTCTGACGATCCTGCGCCGCATCAACCGCGACGGCGTCACCATCGCCATCATCGAGCACACGATGCAGGCCATGATGAAGCTGGTCGATGAATTCAGCGTGCTTGACCACGGGAAGCTGATCGCCAGTGGCGCTCCGGCCAAGGTCGTCAAGGATCCGGCGGTGATCGAGGCCTATCTCGGCAGGAAATGGATGGAACGTGCTAAGGATACGGTCGCTTAACGTCGCCTATGGCGGGCTCAAGGCTCTGAACGATGTCTCGCTCGACATCGATGAGGGCCAGTTCGTGACCGTCGTTGGGCCGAACGGCGCCGGCAAGACGACACTGTTCAAGACCATCTCCGGCGTGGTCGCGCCGCTCTCCGGTGAAATTACCTATCGCGGCAAAAGCCTGCTCGCCGTTCCGCCCGAGGAGCGCGCGATGCTCGGCATTGCCCATGTGCCGGAAGGACGCCAGGTGTTCGCCTCCATGACGGTGATGGAGAACCTCGAAATGGGCGCGCTGACGAAGAAAGGCCGGGCGCGCCGGCATCAGTTGATGCCGGCCATTTTCGAACTATTCCCTATCCTCGCCGAGCGGCACGACCAGCTCGCCGGCACGCTGTCGGGCGGCGAGCAGCAGATGCTGGCGATCGGCCGCGGCCTGGCGTCGGCGCCGGACCTGTTGATGCTGGATGAACCATCGATGGGGCTAGCGCCCGCGGTCGTCGATTCCATCTTCGACCGCATCCAGCTCATTCACCGCGAACAGGGCCTGACCATTCTCCTCGTCGAACAGCGGGTTGCCGAAGCGCTCGAGCTTTGCGACCGCGGTTACGTGCTGGAGACCGGCAACATGGTGCTGGAAGGGCCCCACGACACGTTGATCTCGAATGCGCTGGTGCGGCGCGCTTATCTCGGCATGTGACCGTCAACAACGACCAAGGCCGGTTCCGGCCAACAACTAGGGAGGAAAACATGGCAAGGGCATCAAGCGGCTCGATCGCCAAGCCGCTCATCAGTTTTACGCTAGCGATCCTGGCATCTACCGGAATTGCAGGTTGGCCGGTTGGCCCGGCGCAAGCGCAGACGCCGAAACCGGTGGAGATCGGGTTGATCATGCCGCTGTCCGGTCCCTGGGCACGGCAAGGCCAGCTGGAAAAACTTGGTGCCGAAATGGCCATCGACGAGATCAACCAAAAGGGCGGCATCAAATCGATGGGCGGAGCCAGGCTCGAGCTCATTTCCATCGATGCCGGCGACAGCGCCGAAAAGGCGAAGAACGCGGCGCAGCGCCTCGTCGCCGAGCACCCGGACGTGGTCGCCGGTCTTGGTGCCTGGCTCTCCACCTTCACGCTTGCGATCACCGAGGTCACCGAGCGCGCGCAAATTCCCTGGCTGACCTTGTCCTACGCCGACTCGCTCACCAGTCGCGGTTTTAAGTATATCTTCCAGTCGTCGCCGACGGCCGATACGCAGTCGGCCAACTCGCTCCCGACTTTGATCGACCTTGCCAAGTCGGCCACGGGGAAGGCGCCGACGACGATCGGGCTGATCGGTGACAACACGGCGTCGCCGATCAGCTTCCTCAGGCCGCTCCGCGCGCCCGGTGGTCTCGACAAATACGGCATGAAAGCCGTGGTCGACGAGACCTACACGCCGCCTCTGTCGGATGCGACGACGCTGATGCAGAGGGTGCGCTCGTCGCGTCCGGACATGCTGCTCTACATCACGACCACCATCTCCGACCTGAAGCTCGGCCTCGACAAGATGAACGAGTTTCACATCGGCAAGGGTGCCGTACCTGTAATCGGAAACGGCGGCGCCAATGGCGCGCCGGAGGTGCTCAAGAGTGTCTCGCCGGATCTGCTTGAAGGGTACATTTTCACGGTGGCGAACTGGGGCCTGAAGGGGCAGGAGCAGATCATCGATGCGTTCAAGAAGCGCACCGGTGAACCATGGATGACCCAGGACGCACTCGATGGCTATGGCCATATCTGGATCTTCAAGGATGCGCTGGAGAAAGTCGGCGCAGCCGACAAGGTCAAGGTCGCCGAGGCGATCCATACGATGGAATTCGACTCGGGCCCGACCGCCATGGCCTTCCCCGGCAAGGTGAAGTTCGATGCCGCGGGCCGTCGCGTCGATGCACCGCTCGTGATCGTGCAGTGGCAGAACGGCGTTCCCGTCACGATCTATCCGATCGATCGCGCCACCGCCCAGGCCAGGTGGCCGAAGAGCTGATGTGACGTGTTCCTGGCCGCCCTTGTGTAGCTGGGAACCTGCGAGTGGACGAACAAGTGGAGTGGATTTGACATTCGCTACCCACTTGGCCGCAAGCTCGCAAAGCGAATGTCAAATCCTAAACTCCACTAGCAACATATATTTGCTAGTGGTCCTTTTGATTCTAACATTCGCAAAAGTGACCGCTGAGAAGGGATGCGAATGTTAGAATTGGACCGCTAGATGGGTCGTCTGAGTGACAAGGTCGCGATCGTCGCCGGTGCCGGCTCGATCGCCGAAGGCTGGAGCAATGGCAAGGCGACCGCCGTGCTGTTTGCCCGCGAGGGCGCGCGCGTCTTCGCCGTGGACCGCGACATCGGCGCCGCCAACGAGACGCATGATATCATTCGTTCCGAAGGCGGCGAATGCATCGCGCATCAATGCGACGTATCGATCGCCGCCGATGTCGAGAGCATGGTCGCTGCGTGCCTTGGCGTCTATGGCCGCATCGACGTGCTCTTCAATAACGTCGGCATGCAGGTGGTCGGCGGTCCGCTCGATGTCAAGGAAGAGGACTGGGACAAGCTCATGACCGTCAACGTCAAGAGCATGTACCTCACCTGCCGTGCCGTCATCCCGCACATGCTGCGCCAGGGCGGCGGCTCGATCATCAATAACTCCTCCACCGCCGGCATCCGTTTCACCTACGCCAACGTCGCCTATTCCGCGTCGAAAGGCGCGGTGAAGCAGCTGTCGCAGAACATCGGCGTGCAGTACGCCGCCAGGGGCATCCGCTGTAATTCCGTGATGCCGGGCTATATCGCGACGCCACGCATCATCGATCGGCTGAAGCGCAGCGATCCCGCCGATTACGACCGCAGGATCGACGAGCGGCGCAAGGCGGTGCCGAGCGGCCAGCTCGGCTCGGCCTGGGACGTCGCCTATGGCGTGCTTTATCTGGCGTCCGACGAATCCAAATTCGTCAACGCGACCGAGTTGATCATTGACGGCGGTCAGACAGCCTCCACGACAGGCAAAGTGTGGGAGGATTGAGATGGCGCGCCTCGCTTTCATCGGCTGCGGCGCGATGGGCGCACCGATCGCCGAGCGGCTGATCGACGCCGGACACGCGCTTCATGTCTACGATCCGAACCTGGCGGCGACCGCGCCGCTCGTCGCGCGCGGCGCCGTTGCCGCATCCTCGCCGTGCGCGGCGGCGGAGGAATGCGAGGTCGCCTTTGCCTGCCTGCCCTCGCCCGAGGTCAGCTGTAGGGTTGCGCTCGATGCCGACGGCATCGTCGCCTGCAAGGGCCTCGCGGCTTATGTCGAGATGTCGACGATCGGCTCGAAGACGGTCAAGGCCATCGCGCAGGGGCTCGCCACGGCCGGTATTGCGGTGCTCGATTCGCCGGTGAGCGGCGGCCCGCGAGGCGCAAGGGCGGGCACCCTTTCGACCATGGTCGCCGGCGAGCGCGCAACATTCGAAAAGGCGAAGCCGCTGCTCGAAACAGTCGCCCGCAACGTGTTCTATATGGGCGAGGAGCCGGGGCTCGGTCAGGTGACGAAGCTCGCCAACAACATGATCTCGGCGGCCGGCATGGCCGCCGCGTTTGAGGCTTCCGCCATGGCGGTGAAGGCCGGCGTCGATGCCCGCACGCTGATCGACACGATCAACGCCTCTACCGGCCGCAACAGTGCGACCATGGACAAGTTCCCCACCGCCGTGCTTACGCGCAGCTTTGATTATGGCGGCAAGCTTTCTACCATGTACAAGGACGTCCTCCTCTGCCTGGAAGAAGCGCGTGAGCTAAACGTGCCGATGTGGGTTGGCTCCAACGTCGTCCAGCTCTGGTTTCATGCCATGACCCAGGGCCGCGGCGATGACGACTACACGGCGCTCATCAAGATGATCGAGGATTGGGCTGGGGTTGTCGTCGGCGGCAACGAATCCGGTCCCGTAGACCGTAACCCGAAGAGACCGTGAGGGCACGCTGCGATGTGCGAAACCGAGACCCCTAAAATCCCTGGCTGGAAAGGCTGGCTCGACCTACCTGCACCGAAGATTTCGGGAGCAAGCGGCCCCTGGATCGATCTTTCACACCGGCTCACCGAGGAGCTGTCGCGCATCCCGTCGTTTCCGCAGCCGCACATTCGCCAGATCAGCAGGATTCCGGAAGCCCGCGCCAACGTCACCGAAGTGCACATGGTCGTGCATCACGGCACGCATATCGACGCGCCGCGTCACTTCATCGCCGACGGGCCGACCATGGACGAAGTACCGCTCGACCGGCTCTATGGACCCGGCGTGATCTGGCATTTCGACGTCGCCGACGGCGGCATCATCGATGTCGCCGATCTGGAAGCCGCGACGCCGCGCATGCGCCCCGGCGACATGGTGCTGATCGATACGTCGAGGTCGCGCTACATCAACACCGATCGCTACATGCAGCACGCCTGCCTCACCGGCGAGGCGGCGGCGTGGCTGGTCGAGCAGGGCGCGAAGCTCGTCGGCATCGACTGCCCGACGCCCGATCTCGCCTCGCCGCGGCGGCCGCCCGATTTCGCTTTTCCGGTGCATTACACGCTGCTCAGCCGCGGCGTCCTGATCGCCGAACATGTCACCAATCTGGCGCCGCTCGCCGGAAAACGCGCCGAGATCATGTTTCTTGGACTGAACATCGCCGGCTCCGATGGCGCGCCGGTGCGCCCCGTGGCGCGGGTCGTCGATTGAACAGCGCAATGTCGGGAATTCGGCCATGACGAAGGTTTACGCGGTGCGCGTCCACACGCTGGGCGGCCCGGAGCAATTGCGCTACGAACAGGTCGAGGTCGGCGAGCCCGGCCGTGACGAAGCGCGCGTTCGGCATACGGTGATCGGACTGAACTTTACCGACATTCATTTTCGCACCGGCCGTTATCCGCTACCCTCGCTGCCGCACGTCATCGGCATGGAGGCGGCGGGCGTGGTCGAGGCGGTCGGCGACGGCGTCACGGCGTTCCTGCCCGGCGATCGCGTGGCCTACGCCTCGGAGACGCCGCGCGCCTATGCGCAGGCGACGGTGATGCCGGTGAAGAGGCTCATCAAGCTGCCGGACTTCATCGACGACGAGGCCGCAGCCGCGACCCTGCTGAAGGGCCTGACCGCGCAATATCTGATCCGCAGCGCGTATACAATCAAACGAGGCGAGACCATCCTGGTCCAGGCGGCTGCCGGCGGCGTCGGTCTCATCATCTGCCGGTGGGCACGCCATCTCGGCGTAAGCGTGATCGGCACGGTGAGCACGCCGGAAAAGGCGGTGCTGGCAAAGGCGAACGGCTGCGATCACCCGATCATCTATACAAGCGAGGACGTGGCGGCGCGCGTGCGCGAGCTCACTGGTGGCGCCGGCCTTCCGGTCGTCTATGACGGCGTCGGCGGCAGCACCTACGAGACGTCGCTGCAATGTCTCAAGCGTCGCGGCCTCGCCGTGTTCTATGGCTCGGCAGGCGGCGTGATCCCGCCGTTCGACCTGTGGCGGCTCAACCGGATGGGCTCGCTCTACGTCACCTATGCCGGTCTCGCCGACTATCTGCACGATCACGCGGAGATGGACGGGCGCGCCGCCGAATTGTTTGCGATGATGAGAAGCGGTGTGGTCAGGGTGCCGATCCACAAGCGTTACCCCCTTGCCGACGCGGCGCAGGCGCATACCGACCTCGAGAGCCGGCGCACCTCCGGCGCTTCACTTCTCATTCCGTGAGACGTGCGATGCCGGCGAACGAATTGAATTACGAACTCGGCGGCCAGGGACCAAACGTTGTCCTGTTGCATCCGGTCGGCCTCGATCTGACGTTTCTCGCGCCCGTCGCCGATATCCTGCGCAAGGAATTCACGGTGCTGACGGTCGACCAGTGCGGACATGGCAAGAGCCTCGCACAGACGAAGGCGCATTCGCTCGTCGACTACGCCGACGACCTTCACGCTCTCCTGGCAACGCTTGCCTTCGCGCCGGTCGTGGCCGTCGGCTTCTCCTTCGGAGGCATGGTCGCACAGGAACTGGCGTTGAAGTACCCGCAGGATGTCAGCGCGCTGGTGATCTGCGCCAGCCGCGCCTCGCTGCCCGCCGCGGCGCGCGAGATCGCCCGCGCCCGCGGCGATGACGCGGGACAACGCGGCATGGGTGATGTGCTCGAGGCGACGCTCGATCGCTGGTTCACGCCGCCGTTTCGCGCGAGCGGCAAGGACGAGGCCGCCAAGGCGCGGCTGCTTTCCGGTGATGTCGAAGGCTGGGCACAGGCGTGGCGCGCCATGGCCGCGGTCGATACGCTGCCGCGTCTTTCCGGCGTGCGGGCGCCGACGCTTTGTCTCGCCGGCGAGCTGGACAAATCCTCACCGCCCGAGGTGGTGAAGGACATGGCCGCAGCGATCCCGGGGGCCTGCTATGCCGAACTCAAGGGCGCACCGCACATGCTCTTCCTCGAGCAGCCGGAGGCGACCGCGCGCGTCATCGCCGGCTTCCTGCACAATGGGCTGAAGCCACCGAAGGCGCTCCGTTAGAACAATTCAGCCAGTAGCCGCTTCTGCGCCGCCGAGATAGGCGTCGCGCACGCGGGGATCGTTCTTGAGCGCGCGCGCCGCGCCGGAAAGAACGATCCTGCCGGTCTGCAGAACATAGGCCTCATGCGCTATTTCCAGGGCGAGGCTTGCATTCTGTTCGACCATGAAGATCGAAACACCGTCCTTGTTGATGGTCCTGATCAGATCCAGCACGCGATCGACGTAAAGCGGCGAAAGACCCATGGTCGGTTCGTCCATGACGATCATCCGCGGCCGGCTCATCAGCGCACGCGCCATCGCGGCCATCTGCTGCTCGCCACCCGACAATGAACCGGCCCGTTGCGAAAGCCGCTGCCCGAGTTTTGGAAACAGCGCCAGCACCCGCTCGAGGTCACGCGTCACCTCGGCGCTATCATTGCGAACGAAAGCGCCCATCAGTATGTTTTCCTTCACGCTCATGTCCGCGAACAGGCGGCGCGCCTCAGGCACGGATGCGATGCCGCGCCTTACGATCTGCGGCGTCGTCAGGCCCAGCGTCGAGACACCGTCGAAGATCACCTCACCCGCGCGCGGGCGGACCAGGCCGAGAATGATCTTCATCGTCGTCGATTTTCCGCTGGCATTGCCGCCGAGCAGGCAGACGATATGGCCGCGCGGCACCTCGATCGAGAGATCAAAATGCACCTGTGCCTCGCCGTAGAAGGTGTTGATCCCGGAGAGCTGCAGGAGCGGCGCGGCGGGCGATGCAGCCTCGTTCATGCCTGTATCGTTCATATCACGGGCTCCCGCTGATCCGTCGCGGCGGTCAACCCGTGGCCGAGATAGGCTTCGATCACCCTGGGATCGTTCCGCACATCTTCCCCCGCGCCTTCCGCAATTTTCCTGCCGTCGTCCATCACGACGATTCGATCGGAGAGGCGCATCACCAAATCGAGCTTGTGCTCGATCAAGAGGATCGTCAGTCCTTCGGCCTTGAGCTCGGCGACGAGCGCCTGCATTTCCGCTGTCTCATTCGGATTCATGCCGGCGGTCGGCTCGTCGAGCAGCAGCAGGCGCGGTTTCAGCGCCAGCGCACGCGCGATCTCGACGCGGCGGCGGTTGGCGTAGGAAAGGCTGTAGGCAGGCTGATCGATGCGCGGCAGCAGCCGATCGCCAAAGCGCGCGAGAATCCCCCTCGCCTCTTCCCGCAGCCGCTCCTCCTCGGCCTTGACCGCCGAGGGACGCAGCAGCGCCAACCCAAGCTCGATCAGCGGGCCAATCAACGGCACGCCCGGCCTCACGGCAGACAACCGCGCATGGGCGCCGATCAGGACATTGTCCATCACGCTGAGATTGCCGAACACGCGGCCGAGCTGGAACGTGCGCGCGATGCCATGACTCGCAAGCTTCTCCGGCGAGAAGCCGGTGATGACGCGCCCGTCAAGGCGAACCTCGCCTGCATCGGGGAGGATCAGGCCGGCAACGAGATTGAACAGGGTGGTCTTGCCGGCACCGTTCGGCCCGATGATGCTGACCAGTTCGCCAGCGGCGAGATCGAGATCGATCGCGTCGACCGCAATCAACCCGCCAAACCGGCGCGTGAGCCCGCGCAGTGTCAGCAATGGTGCGGGAATTGCCGCCCGCGCGCCGCTGCTGCTTTCCATGTCCCGCGCCATCAGATGGTTCCCAACAGGCCTTGCGGCCTGAACCGCACCAGCAGCAGGAGAACGATGCCGTAGATCAGGATGCGGTACTCGGCCGCGATCCGGAAAACCTCGGGCAAACCGACCAGCGCCACGGAGCCCACGATCGCGCCGGCGACGTTGCCCAATCCGCCGAGGATGACGATGGTCAAGGCGAGAATCGACTGCTGGGTGTTGAAGGTCTCATGGTTGATGTAGGAGTAGAGATGAGCGGCGATGCCGCCGCTGACGCCTGCCGCAAACCCGCCGAAGATGAAGGCGAGCGCTTTGTAGCGGTTCAGGCTGAGGCCATAGGCGCGTGCCGCGACATCGTCATCGCGGATCGCTCGAAAACTGCGGCCAAGATGCGAGCCGAGCAGTCGCAGTTGCACAAGCGCGAGTGCGACCATGACGGCGAAGCAGAACCAGTAGATTGACGCGGCGCTGACGAGGTCGTGGCCGAACAAGGACAAGGGCGGGATGCCCGAAATCCCGATCGGCCCGCGCGTCACCGGCTCCCAGTTCAGGATGACAAGGGAAACGATCTCACCGATCGCAAGCGTTGCGATCGACACATAATGGCCGCGCAGACGAAAGGATGGCGAGATCAAGAGCGTGCCCAGGCCTGCGCTCATCAGGCCGCCGCAGATGATCGCGACGCCAACGGGAAACGAGGGGCTCAGCGACAGCAGTGCGGAGGTGTAGGCACCGATCGCAAGCAGCGCCGCATGCCCCAGCGAGACCTGCCCCACCGTCCCTGCGACGAGCGTGAGGCTGAGAGCCAGCATACCGAACAGCCAGGCGTTGGTCAGGGTCTGCAACACGTAGGCTGAAACTGGAAAGAGCGGCAACAGCGCGAAGATGGCGAAGGCCGCCAGCAAGACCCAGGGCGGGAGACGGACCGGACGGCTGGGCGCGATGAAGGTGCCCGTCAGCGGTTCCGGCGGCAGCTGCCGCGCGCTCGCGAACAGGCCGTTCGGCCGCAGGACCAGGACCGCGATCAACAACAGGAACGCGAACAGGTTGCGATAGCTGGTGCCGAACAGCGCGACGCCGTAGCTTTCCACCAGCCCGAGCAGGAGACCGCCGGCGATCGCGCCCGGCACATTGCCGGCTCCGCCAACCACCTCGGCGACAACGCCCTTGAGTGTCGCCTGGAGGCTCATCGCGGTATCGATTTGGTTGTAATACATTCCGACCAGCGTGCCGGACAGCCCGCCGAGGGCGGCGGCGATGGCGAATACGACCTGGTTCACACGGTTGACATCGACGCCCATCTGCATCGCGGCGTCGCGGTCCTGCGCGGCGGCCCGCACCGCCCACCCCCACTTGCTGACGCGCAGGAACACGAACAAAAGCAGCGCGCTCGATATACCGACGCCGGCGATCAGCAGATCAAGCAGTCCAATCGTCCCTCCGCCGACCTGGAAGCGGACATCAGGCAACTGGCTCGGCAGCGCGCGCGGATTGGGCGAGAAGATCAGCATCACGATCTGATCGAGCACGAAACTGATGCCGATCGTAGCCAGCAGCGGCGCGATGCGCGCCGAATTTTGCAATGGCCGCAGGCCGAACCGCTCGACGATCAGTCCGACCAAGGCGCTGGCCGCCGTGACGAGAGCGATCGTCACGACCAGCGGCGTCCGCAGCTGCACCACCGCGACCCAGCCGATATAGGCGCCCACCAGATAGATGGAGCCCTGCGCAAAATTGATCAGGCGGCTGACGCCAAAGATCAGCGCGAGGCCGACGGCAACGAGCGCATAGAGGTTACCGACGATCAATCCGTTGATCGTGTAGTCGAGCCATGAAGACAAGCTGGGCTTCCAATACGAAAAGATGCGGGATCATGCTCCCGTGTCGGGAGCGAGTGGAGTGGATTTGACATTCGCTACCCATCTAGCCGCGAACTCGCATGGCGAATGTCAAATCCTAAGCTTCACTAGAAACGTGTATCTGCTAGTGGTCCTTTGATTCTAGCATTCGCAAGAGTGCCTGCTGAGAAGGGATGCGAATGCTAGAATCGGACCACTAGGTCGGCTTGCCGTCCCAAAGCGTGAACTGGCCTTTCTGGACGACGAGTTCGGCATTCATGGCGCCCTTGATGCGACGGGTCTCGACGTCAAAGGTCGCCGGTCCGAAAATGACCGTCGAGACGTCGTGAACCTTTGCGAACGCGTCGCGGATCGCTTTGCGGTCAATGCCGCCGATCTTCAGGACAGCCGCAGCCATATTCATCGCATCGTAGGAATAGGCGTTGAAGGAATCCGGCTCCTGACCGCCATATTTCGCCTTGAACCCGTCGACGAACTTGCGAACCTCCGGGCGCGGATCGCCGGGAAAATATCTGGTCCCGAGATGGACACCCTCGACCGCCTCGCCGCCCAGCTCAAGAAATTTCGGCGAATAGACCGAGCTTGCAGCGCAGATCGCCTGCTTCAAGCCGACCTGGCGCGCCTGGCGGGCAATCAGCGCACCGTCGGAATAATAGGAGATCAGGATCAAGCCATCCGGATTGGCGTCGCGGACGCGCACCAGCGTGGAACGAAAATCGCGTTCCTCCGCGATATAGCCCTCGGTGACCACCACCTCGGCGCCATACCCTTTGGCGGCGTTGACGAAATAGTCGCGGCTGGTGCGGCCCCAATCCGTATTGAGGTGCAGCACTGCAAGCTTCTTGAGGCCGAGATGGCGCACCGCATAAAGCGCCAGAAGGGGCTGCTCCTCGGCCTGGCTGACGGAGGTGCTCCACATGAAGTCTCCGCCCTTGGTGAATTCGGGATGCGAGTTGGTGAAGCCGAACTGCACCAGTCCTGCTCGCTGATAGATCGGCGATGCAGCCATGGATGCCGGACTTGAAAAATCCCCAAGCTCCATGACGATCCGCGGGTCCGACACAAATTTCTGGGCGATCGCGACCGACTGGCGCGGATCGCTCTGGCTGTCCTGGAAATCATAAGCGAGCTTGCGTCCGTTGATGCCGCCGGCCGCATGGATCTTGTCCAACGCGAGGTCGAAACCCTGTTTCCATTGCGCCCCGTATTGCGCATTCGGGCCGGTCAACGGACCGCTGACGCCCAATAAAATCGGCTCCGAAGATTGGGCCGAAGCGCCGCGCGACAGCGCTCCCGCCATCGCGGCAGCAAGTGATGTCTTGATCAGGTTACGACGGTCGATATTGCACGCGATGTTGCTCATGGCCGCTCACTCGATGATTGAAAAACCAGTTCATTTAATCGGCAATTTCCGTGCCAGCAAGGATATCCCTCGCGACACGAAAACCCACTATCATGCGGGGCTCTTCGTGGCCGGCTCGCCGAGCGACAGCATCAGCCGGTTGGCCCAGTTGAAGAATGCCGCGCTGTTGATGACGTCGACGATTTCGGCCTCATCCAGGCCGACGCGTTGCAGTTCCTCGATGTTTTCCTGGCCGAACGCTATGGGGGTCGAGGCCAGCGCGACGGAGGCGCGGACAATGGCGTTCCAGCGCGCGCCGAGATCGGCACCGACCCCTTCGTCGAGCAGCCGCTGAACATCCTCGCTGCGTCTGGAATGCACGGTAGCAAAGCGTGCATGCACGGACGCGCAATAGATGCAGCCGTTGTAGCGCGAAGTCGCTGCGGCGGCGAGCTCGCGCTCGGCGCGCGGCAGGCCATCTGCAGTGTTGTAGAAGATGTCCTTGTCGGTCTTGGTTCTGGCCTCCAGCACTTCCGGATCGCGCACCAGAAGGCGAAAGTAGTCGGACTTGGCGCGGGAGCGATCGACGAGGCCGGCCCAATGCCGCTCCTTCAACTCGACCTCCGGCAACGGCCCAATCCACGGCAGCCAGCCCAGTTCGTCCTGGGTGAAAACGACCGGCAGGTTTTCGCTGCTCTGAACCACGATTGAATCCGGCATGAACGACAAGCTCCTTAGCGCGCGGCCGCACCAAGCGTGCGAAGGCCGGCCACGTTGCGAATCTGAAACGACAGGAAGGCGACGAGCTGGGACAGCGTCACGATGCTACTTGCCGTCCAGCCGGCGTCGAGCAGGGTTTTCATATGAGCGGGCGCTGCGTCGCGCGGGTGGAACACGAGCATGTGAGCATGCGCGAGCGCGGCAGCGAGCTTCGCCCCAAGCGCGCGCTGATGATCCGGCGCGACGCGATAGACCATACCAGGCTTGTCCTCGGCCGCGAGGGGCCCGGCCGGAAAGGCGCCATAAGGGCCGGAGGTTTGTCCCCGCTCGATTTCTGCTTTCAGCACCGCAACCTGTTCCGGCCCTTGCGCAATGCCCGCAAGCTTCGCCAGGTAGAAACCGGCCACGTTGGGTTCGCCATGAACGCCGGCGACGAATGCAGCAACCGCATGGCGCTCGAGCGCCGAGACGTCGGCAAAATCAGCCGGCTCAAACAAAGCGAGATAGCTCTTCTGGGCGTTCGCGCGCGCCTGCACGCGCCTACCGCGGATGGCGTCCAACGAAGAGCCCGTCTCGATGCCGGCCAGAAGGTCGATGATATCTCTTGTTTCTGTGCTCATCACTCGGCGTCTTTCAATTCGTCCCAGCTAGCCTGCCAGCGCCACGTCCATTGCCGCTCGTTTCCAGCCGAGCGCGGGCGCAACCTTGGTCGCGATCAACTCGATCGACCGTAGAATATGCGGATGCGGCGGATCGATCGAATGCACCTGAAACACAAGATCGGTGATCCGATCCAGCGTTCGGTCCGCACTGAGCGAGGCAACGATATCGTCGGGCGTTCCGACGTGCGTATCGAATGCGGTAATCATTTCGGCGACCGTATCTCCGGGCGGCAGGTGACCACCGGCGAGGAAATGCGGTAATGCCCGCCGCAACCCGATCTCGGCAAGGCGAATGGCCTCCTCGCGACTGTCGGCCGCGAAGATGCTGCGCGATGCCATGATCCGAGGCTCGCGGCCCGGCGGCAGCGCGTCGAAATACGCATCGATGATCGGGTTCTGAATCTCGGCCAGCGTCGCCCTTGGTGCGTCTTTGGAGCGGGGCTGCGTGCGGGACAACAACAAGCCGTCGCCAGCCTTGCCCGCCCGCGTTCCGCCAAAGGTGGAAAACGTCGCCTGCCAGACCCGGCCGCACAATTGCGGTCTTGACGGATAAAGCGTATCGCCGCCGGCAAGCGGCCGGCCTGCAAGCGCGTTGCGCACGGTATCGAGATTGCGTGCAAAGATTTCATTGCGCTGCGTGCTGTCGAACCCGAACGCCGCAAAGGCCGAGGGATTTCCGCCGGTCCCGACACCCAGCTCAAATCGCCCCTGGCACAGAAGGTCGAGAACGGCTGCGTCTTCCGCCACCCTCACGGCGTTTTCCAGGGGTAGCGTGACGATGCCCGTGCCCAGGCGAATGCGCGAGGTCCTGGCCGCGACGAAACCGAGAAAGGGAAACGGTGCCGGAAGCCCGCCTTCACGCTCATGAAAGTGGTGTTGCGCTATCCAGGCGGAATCAAGCCCACACTTTTCCGCATGCACGATCTGCTCGGTCGCCAGCCGGTACCGCTCTGCCGCCGTCGCTTCGTCGAGAAGCCGCGTGAAGAAGCCCAACCGCTTCAAGTTTGCAAACCGTGTCATGGGAGCCTTCTTGTAACCTGCCTTGTCATTCCGCCGGCCAGCCGCCGCCCCTCGGCTGCGGCCTGCCTCGGCAAAATGAAAGGCCAGCTTGCGCGGAGATCACGGGCTAGTCAAATTGAGGGATGCTCTGGCCGCAGCGTCGGATTTCTTGACAGAATATTTCATAGGCGGGGCTTCGACTTGGCAACGCGTTCGCTACGCTTTTTTTTCAGTCCGGCTCTTAGCCGGCCTGAAGCGGCGACGCATAGTTCATGCGATGGCGTTGACGGCCGACCAGGACGCTCACGATCAGAAGATTGACGATATTGGCGGCAATCCCGAGCGCAAACGCCGGGGCATAATATCCGAAGTGGTCGTACAACAGGCCAGCGATCCAGCCGCCGGCACCCATGCCTCCGCCACTGAACAACAACAGTGTCGGAATTCTCCATGAGGCTTCGGATGCAGGAAACAGCTCCCGCGCGGTCAAAACATAGGCCGGGATGATGCCGGAGAAGCCGAGGCCGAAAGCGGCGGTCACGGTGAAAAGGCCAACTTCGTTCTGCGTCAGCAGGAACGCCGTCATCGCCAAGACCTGCCACCCTGAGCCGATCAAAACGGTGGTGAGACCGCCGATCCGATCGGAGATTGCGCCCCAGATTTGCCGGCTGAGAAAAGCAGTGCCGAGCAGCACCGACAGCATGAGCGCGCCCACCGAGCGGCTGAAGCCAAGATCGCTGCAGAACGCGACGAGATGGCCTTGCGGCATCGCCATCGGGATACAGCACAGGATGGCGGCGCCGCATATCATCGCGAAGACCGCATTGGGCCGCCAGCCGAGGACGGATGCTCTTGCGGTGTTTGCTGCGGACGATGGTGCGGCATGGATCGTTTCGGGCGGGGTGCGGAAATAGATCGCCGCAACGGGAACGACGACGAGGATCTCGGCGGCGGCGTACCACAGCATGGTATGCCGCCAGCCCCAATTGACGATCGCTCGCTCAAAGATCGGTGGCCAGACCGTGCCGGCGAGATACGTGCCGCTGGAAATCAGCGCCAGTGCGGAGCCGCGCCGGCGGTCGAACCAGCGGCTGACATAGATGTACATCGGAGCATTGATGCCGCCGATCCCCATCAGCCCGATGAAGAGGCCGTGACCGACCCACAAGGGCCAGGGTGGCCCGAACGTCGAAATCGTGAGGCCGAGCCCGATCATCAGCGAACCGATGATCACGGTCGCGCGCGTGCCGAGCCGGTCGGCGATCTGGGACATGAGGATGCCGCCGATGCCGGAACCGAGCCATGCCAATGACGTGGCGAGCGCGGGAACGGAGCGCGATCCACCCGCCTCACTGGCAATGTCCTTGAGCGCCACGGAGGTAATCCAGGCCGCGCCAAATGACATCCCCAGCACCAGCAGTGCTGCCGATGCAACGGTCCAGGAAGCCTTGGTCTCAACGGAAGCGGAAATGGATGGCGACATAGGAACGCAACTGGATTTGCACACCCGTTTGACAGATCGCGCAAGTTTCCACCACCCACATCAGGGAAGGACAGCCCTTCCTGCTGCAACGCGGAAAATCGTAAGCTTGGAAATGCCCGCGAGCTGCCGGGGCCAGAGACCCCTTTATTCAAGACTTCGGCAGGCGTGATTGGGCGACACCTGAGGCGAGGTCCAAATCAAAAGACGGGAACCGTCAGGCGGTCCGTTTCTAACGCCCTGTCACCCCTGTCGTCAGCAAGACGAAAATATCCGTGGCCGAGTCAAACCCGACGGTCGCTATGTCAATGCCGCGTTTTGAAGACGCGGCCTGTCCCCTCAGAGCCGATTTTGCGCAGGTCGCATTTCAACTTGGCTGTTTCGCCGGCGAGCAACCTGAGAATTGCCCGTCGCTCGTCGACGTCGGTTGAAGACGCAAGGAGCCGATAGAGGGTCAGGTTTTCATCGGTATAGAATCTGTCGAGGTCCATTGATGATCTCCCTCGTACACTGCAACAGGTCTGGCGGCCTTGCGCTATATTGGCAGCCTATTGCATTACGCAGCAATGCGGATAGCGGGCTTTTTGGCTGCTTCGCTTCTTTCACCAAGTCCCCGCTCGACGAGCATGACGTCACCGCAAGCACTGCACTCCAGACACTGCACTTGCGGAAATCCATCGCTCTCCGGAAGGCTCGCGCGAAGCCGAAGAGTAGCGAGACATCTGCACTTGGGGCACATCGGGCTCTGGTTCAGCTCGGTTGGACTAAACATAAGTCTCTCCGCATTTCATGGCGTTCGACGCGTGATCAGTTCAGGTGAATGCCCCCGGTCAACGCCATCACGAACAAGAAGCCTGTACTGGCGAGCGCGGCGGCATAGGCTGCAAACACCCAGCAGGATACTTCTCCGGATACCGGCTTCATTTCCGGCGCGCTGCTTCGAAGCCTGATCGAGTGGGGAGGAGCACTCGGAAGTGCCGCGTCCAGCGGAATATGGAATGATCGTTTCAAGGCTGTCGCCTCCCCGCTACATAAAATATTCGGCCTCATGGCTCGCCGACAACTTCAGCCCGGCATATAATGGTTATTCCTCCTGCCGGCTGAGCGTAACTCGGTAGACTGCGAGCTAGTACATTTGCGGGGGTTTGAGGACGCCGCCCCTCGGCAGCCTGTGCTTTGAGCCTGCCGACGACGGACTCGTTGATCAAAATCAAACCTGGATCAGGCCGACCGGGTATTTATTAACCGGCGAGATCCGTTCGCCAATTTGGCCAACGGGCCCGTCGCGAAGCACGCCACAGTGCTCATTCGGGCTATGGAGATTGCGGAGATATCTTTTCTTGACCGGCAAAAGTGTCATCCATGTCGTCGAAGACGACGAGGCCATGCGGGACTCGATCGTCGAACTGCTCAAAGACGGTGGCTACACGGTTCACGCCTATACCAGGGCCGAGGAGCTGCTGGCACGAGGCGCCGCCATCGAGCTGGGCTGCATCGTTAGTGATGTGCGCATGCCGGGGATGGACGGGCTCACTTTGTTGCGGCGATTGCGAGCCGGCGGCTCGACAATGCCGTTGATGCTGATCACTGGTCACGGGGACGTATCAATGGCGGTGGCTGCGATGAAGGCCGGCGCCATCGATTTTCTTGAAAAGCCATTTGAGGCCGACGAGCTGCTTGCGGCGATCGAGACGGCCTTACGCCATTCCCCAAGCAGCAGCAACAAGGCGGAGGACGCCGAATTGTCGCGGCAGCGGCTGCAGAAGTTGACGTCACGCGAGCGCGAAGTGCTTGAACAACTGGTCACGGGCAGGTCCAACAAGGAGATCGCGGCCCGGCTCGGCATCAGTCCGCGTACGGTGGAATTTCACCGAGCCCACGTCGTGGAGAAGTTGGAAGCCAAAGGCCTGCCCGAGCTCGTCCGCATTTGGCTCTTGGCGGATCTGTCGCAGATCGCAAAATGATCGCACGGTCGAACCCAGGCCAGGCCGCACGCACAAGCGAACCGGTAGCGCGGGCCGGTCTGGCATCTGGGGACCAATCCGACGAAACAAAGATCGGGCTGATAAGCCATCAGCCGGCGCCCAAACAGAAGCTGGCAGCGTTTGCGACGGTTGCGGTTCTATTCGTTGCCGTTACCGGCGCAGCTCCGTACGCACCGCGGGCCCTGCCTCACTTCGCAGCCCTCATTCCGTTCATAAATGCAACAATCTTGGTTACGGACCTGATCACAGCCGTTCTGCTGTTCGCTCACTTCTCGATTTCGCGGTCACCAGCACTCCTCGTGCTTGCTGGAGGTTATCTCTTTACTGCGCTGATCGTAATTCCTCATGCGCTCACTTTTCCGGGTGCGTTTGCACCAACAGGCCTGCTCGGAGCCGGACCGCAGACGACTGGTTGGCTCTACACTTTCTGGCATCTGGGCTTTCCCCTAACCCTCTTGCTTTACGTCTGGTTGAAGGATCAAGACTACACCATTCAGGGCTCGCTTCGATTCGCGATCGGCGGGTGCATCGCAATTTCGATCGGCCTGGTCCTCGCAATCGGGTGGCTGGTCATCATGGGCGACGCCCTCTTGCCTAGACTTTTCCTGAATGTATCCGACCTTTCGCCGTTGGGATTTTACGTTACTTATTTCGACTTGTTCGTTGGCGGGATCGCGCTTGCGTTTCTGTGGACACGTCGGCATTCGGTTCTCGATCTGTGGCTCATGGTCGTCGCCTGCGCGTTGATCAGTGAACTGGCCCTTGCAAGCGTGCGTTTCAGCCTTGGATTTTATTTCAGCCGCATTTTCTCGTTCGTCACCTCGACAATCCTGTTAGCTGTGTTGCTTGCGGAGACGACGGGCTTGTACACGCGCCTTGCGCTGGCAAACATGTTGCTGAGGCGCGAACGAGACAACAAACTGATGAACATGGCAGCGGTAGTGGCCTCGATCTCACACGAAGTGAAACAGCCTTTGGCAGCAATCGTCATGAGAGCCAGCACGGCGCTTCGATTTCTGGGACACAAGCCCCCCGACGTCGCGAAGGCGCGATCGGCTCTCAACAAGATCGTCAATGACGGTCATCGCGCCAGCGAAATATTCAATAACATTCGTGACTTGTTTCGGGCCTCCAATCTGGCGAGAGTGGAAATCGACGTCAACGAGCTGGTGCTGACTACACTCGATATCATGCAGAGGGAGCTGACCGAACACCACATCACGACACATACCGAGCTCATGCCTGAAGAGCCATCCGTGATCGGCCACCGCGGTCAGTTGCAGGAGGTTCTAATCAACCTAATCTTCAATGCGATCGAGGCGATGGATGAAAAATCCGGAAACCGCGTGCTGAGCGTGACGACGGAACACATCGAGGGAGGTGGAATTGTCGTCAAAGTAATGGATACAGGATCGGGAATCGATCCGAAGAACCTTGACAACATATTCGATCCGTTCGTCACGACCAAACCCCAGGGAATCGGACTCGGTCTGGCCATTTGCCGGATGATAGTCGAGCGCCACGGGGGGCAGCTGCTGGCATCGTCCCGCCCGGAAAGTGGCGCGCAATTCGATATCGTTTTGCCGGTCAACGGACCGCCCGACTTTTCCAGATCATTCGAATAACGAGATCGAGCCCAGCCGCGTCACAAAGCGCGTCCGCCGCGTCCTCCGACCGCCGCTTGTATTACTACCAGCTCGTAGTTTCCCGAGCTACCACCCTGTCGCCGTCTCGTTAAATTCCGCAACAAGATGAAACGCCTGTGAACTTCGGGGCGCCACGACGAGGAAAAGGCATCGATCAACGCGCTTGAAGCAGAGTGCGCTTTTTTGATCGTTTAAACTGCGGGATCTCCAATGGCGAGCGCGCTCGAGGATTTCATCACGGCTCAGAACATCAGTCTTTACAGGTCGCTTCTGAAGGCGGAAACGCAGCCCGGGAAACGCAGGATACTGCTTGAATTGCTCGAAGCCGAATTGACGAAACTTCCTGAGGCGTTGAAACGCGTCGAAAGGGTCAGGATAACCGGCGGTCGATGATGTCGTCAGAAGGCCAAAAAGAGACATCGACCTGATTGGGAACTCGCTTCAGCGCGGAACTTCTGGATTACATTGAGCACGAACCAGCCCCCCTCTCAATGTAAACCGCAGCCCGCTCAGTATCCCCCTACTGAGCGGGCTTTTTTTGTTCACAATACATGCTCTTACGCCAACGGCTGGCTTACGGGCGATCTTTGACCTCGAAAGAGTATTCGCTTTCGCCGCGGCGGCGCTAGCACCAGGACAGTTGGCCCGGTGAAGCCTCCAGCAACTCGCGGATGTTTGCCTCGATGATCCGGTAGCCGACGTTGCCCGTAAGGCGCTGCCGTCCTTCGTTGAAGAGAAGCGTTGGGCTCGCTGCGATCGACTGAGCGCGCGCGAGCTCGAGATCGCCTGCCAGAGCCGCGTGGGCGGCACCTGTTGCAATGACATCCTTGATCTCGGCAGCAGGCAATCCAATCGACTCCACAGTGTCGAGGAGTACCTCGGCTTGCGAGATATCGCGCCCGTGACGGAAGAATGCGTCGCGAAAGGCCCAGGCAGCGCGGTCACTGGAACCGGGCGCGCACCTCGACCCAATTTCCACATGACGGATGGCACATAGCCAGAGATGGGCTGGCATGGATGACTTTGGCACATCCGTTTGCCACGTCCGCTCGTGAAGCTGGACATGACCGAATTTCTCCACGACCTCGCGCACATGCTGTCGATAGGCAGGCAACCCTCCGCGCTGCTTCCAGGCGGCGTCCATCTTGGAAGAGACGTCGCCGAACACATGGAAATAGCGGCACTCAACTTCGATACTGCTCTTGAAATTGGCCTTCAATTCGTCAATGCGGATTTGCGAGACATACGCCCATACGCACAAGGCGTCGGTAAAGTAACTGATCTTGACGGGATCCATCGCGGTTCACCTTCGAGCGGCCGATTGCAACCCATTTGGGAGTCTACGGCGCGAGCACATATGCACCCGGCGCCGCACATAGCGGGACAATGCCGCGACCAGGAGCACCCATGCTCGGTGGCGCGGTTCGCTGCCTGTCGCTGCGGGCAACGAGCCAGGACTCCCACTCGGGCCACCAGGACCCATCGATACGCGTCGCGCGGGTGCGCCATGTGGCGGCGTCCACATAACGGTCACCGGGCTTGCGCGTTGCAATGTCGTAGTGGCGGCCTTTATGCCCCGGCTCCGAGACAATCCCGGTATTATGTCCGCCGCTGGTCAGGAGGAAGGTCAGCTCGTTGTCGGTGAACAGATGGACCTTGTAGACCGACTGCCAGGGAGCAATGTGATCGGTCTCAGTACCAACGACAAACATCGGTACACGCAAATCCTTGAGAGCGATGACGCTCCCGTCGACAGCAAACCTTCCCGCCGTCAGCCGGTTCTCAAGGAACAATCCGCGCAGGTATTGCGAGTGCATACGATAAGGCAAGCGGGTGGCGTCAGCATTCCAGGCCAGGAGATCGCTCGTCGGGTCCCGCTCGCCCAGGAGGTAATTCCGCGTCATTTTCGACCACACTAGGTCGTCGCTTCGGAGTGCGCGAAATGCAGCGCTCATCTGCGTCGAGTCGAGTACGCCCTGGTCCCACATCATGTCCTCGAGGAAGGCGACCTGGCTCTCATCGACAAACAGCATCAGCTCTCCAGCCTCGCTAAAATCGGTCTGACCCGCAAGTAACGTGACTGTCTTGAGCCGGTCATCGTTGTCGCGTGCCATGGTAGCCGCCGCGATTGCAAGCAGGGTGCCGCCCAGGCAGTAGCCGCAGGCGTGGACCTTGCGGCCGGGTACGACAGCGTTGACGGCGCTGAGCGCCGCCATCACCCCGGAGGTGCGATAGTCATCGAGCGAGATGTCGCGCTCGGCGGGAGTCGGATTGCGCCAGGAAATCATGAACACCGTGGTGCCGCGATCGACCAGATAGCGGACCAGCGAGCGTTGCGCCGTGAGGTCGAGCACGTAATATTTCATGATCCATGCCGGCACGATCAGCACCGGCTCAGCCAGCACATCAGGCGTTGTCGGGCTGTACTGGATCAGCTCCATCAGATCGTTCCGGAAAATGACCTGACCGGGGGTTGCCGCAAGCGTATCCCCAACGCGAAAGTCCGCACTCGGCTCGGGTGGCGTCAGCGTGAGTGCGCGCGCCCCATCTTCCCAAAAGTTGCGCAGGCCACGAGAAAGATTGGCGCCTCCCTCCTTGAGCGTCCGCTCGATCACGACCGGATTCATCCACGCCACATTGGAGGGGGAGAACGCATCGAGATACTGGTGGACCATGAAGGCGACCCGCTCGGCGTCTCTGGTCCTCATTCCACGAAGCGGCCGCGTGGCGCTGCGCCACCATTCCTCTTGAGCCAGGAAAGCCTGCTGCCACCAGGAAAACGGGTAATTTCGCCAAGCCTCGTCATCGAAGCGATGGTCGATTGGCTCCGGACTCAATCGTGGTGCCGCGCCACCACTTGCCAGGATGGCAAGCCTTGCCGTCATGACAGCGCCCAGCGCAGCCAGTTCAAGCTGGCGCCCGGGGGCGCGCAAGAAATGCGAGCACCAGTCGAACCACGCGTCCGCCGCCGCGTGGGGTGAAACCCCTCCGGTGAACCGCGCGATCATGCTCTTGCCGACGCGATCGAGCGTTTCGAACGAGGGCATATTGACCGTGGATGACGGCGCAGGTGGGTGCCCCTCCAGCGGAGCCGGTACTGGCGGAGGCGCTGCTTGCGCCAAATACTGAACTTTTCCCGTCATGCGAGTATGCCCATGCACGTAACCAAAAAATAGCTAATACCGGTCAGCGAATTCCGGCACCTTGATGCCGATCAAATCAATTGCGACGAGCCCACCCGGCCATGCATCGATAATCGGCCGAGTGCTCCTTTACGCCCGGCAGACATTCGCGGGTAATCAATCCTAGAATGCGGACCTGAAGAGCGACCTCGGCGAGAGGCTCTGATTGAAGACGTTCGGTTATCCGAACAAATGGGCGATCCAATAAGCCGCAGCTGCCGCCAGCCCGCGTGGCTGTGAGTATCTCGGTAGCGCCTATGCCGAAGACCGCGCATGCGGGACATGTTGACCGCAGCAGGCGCCTACACTAGCCAGTGTAACGGCGCTCGCATACGTCCAGACCGTGGACGCGCCCTTCTACCAGGTGCAACGATGACGGGTCCTATCGTGTGAGTGAAGGAACGGCGCCCGCGCCAACACCATCAGGCCGGCTGCCTGCCGGCGTCTGGGCACTTGGTCTTGTCAGCATGTTCATGGATATCTCATCCGAGATGATCCATGGCTTGCTGCCGGTTTTTCTGACCTCCGTGCTGGGTGCCAGTGCTGAGATGGTCGGGCTTATCGAAGGCGTAGGTGAAGCAACTGCATCAATCTCGAAGCTTTTCTCCGGCTGGTTCAGCGACAAGTTCAGGAAACGGAAGGCACTCACGATCGCAGGATATGGGTTGAGCGCACTTTCCAAGCCGCTCTTTGCGCTTGCGCCCAGTTCGTCTTTTGTGCTTGGAGCGCGGTTTTCCGATCGGGTCGGCAAGGGAATTCGTGGGGCGCCGCGCGACGCGATGATAGGGGACATGGTGCCGTCGGGACTGCGTGGCGCCGCCTATGGCCTGAGGCAGGCACTCGATACGGTAGGCGCATTCGCTGGACCGTTGATCGCGATCGTGCTCATGGCCGAACTGCACGACGATTTTCGTCTGGTGTTCTGGCTTGCCTTGATTCCCGGCCTTCTCGCTGTGCTTGTGCTCATTTTCGGGGTGCGCGAGCCGGAACACGAAGCTGCAACCTCACAAGCACCGCTAAGGTTCGCGGACCTCAGGACCGCTGGCGCTGCGTACTGGATCGTGGTGGGCATAGGCGCTGTGCTGACGCTGGCGCGCTTCAGCGAGGCCTTCCTCATCTTGCGAGCGCAGACTGCCGGGCTCGCGCTCGCCTTGGCGCCGCTCGTTCTGGTCGTCATGAACATCGTGTACGCACTTTCGGCGTACCCACTTGGCGCGCTGTCAGACCGCATCGACCGCAAGCCCCTGCTCATCATCGGGTTCGCCGTCCTCATTGCTGCTGATGCCATCCTCGCCGTTGCGTCCAATATTCTGACCGTCATGATCGGTGTGGCCATGTGGGGTCTCCATATGGGCATGACACAAGGGCTGCTTGCCGCGCTTGTCGCCGACGAAGCGCCGCAAAACCTGCGCGCGACAGCCTTCGGTGTCTTCAACTTCGTCTGCGGGATCGCCGTTTTGCTGGCGAGCCTGACGGCGGGGGTCCTTTGGGAAATGGTTGGGCCTTATGCCACGTTCATGGCGGGCGCGGCCTTTACGGCCGTGGGGCTTGTCGGAACCGCGATGTTTCTGCGCAAGTGACGTGCATGAGCACGGAGCGGCGGCTCCTTGCTGATCTTGATCCATCTCAACAAGCCCGGTTCGGCGAACTCTACTCTTTCTCAGTCGCCAGAGCCCTCGCGCTTTTCATCGCGCCGCTGATGTCGTTGGGAACCGTGACAGCGCTGGGCTGGTCTTTTCTCTTCAGCGGCATCGCCGCCATGATTGTCTACTGGCGGCTATATCCGGCGGCGAGATTTGCCTACCTGCCTTTCTTCGCTGCATTCGCAGTGATCGCGGGGCTTGCGTTGTTGGTCAAGCCATGGAGCGGCGCCATATCGCTCACCGTGATTCTCGTCATTTGCCTTGCTCTTCTCGGCGCCGCCAAGCTCACTTATCCATTGGAGCGGTTCCGATACCTGTCCGGCTATCGCGGATGGATTCGGGCCAGCAGCGTGGTCGATCTCGCGCTTGCCGGTCTGATGTTCGCCGACCTTCCAGAAACTGCACTATGGGCGCCCGGGCTGCTGCTGGGTGCCAACATGATCCTGGGAGGAATCGCACTCGTCGTAATCGCATTGCTGGAGCGGCGGAAGCTGGCCGAGAACCGGGCTGAGCGGCCGGCCGATCAATCCTCCGCAACTCTGCGATAGATCAAATCGGCCGCCAAGGCAGAAGCTAGGATGGTCTTACGACGTTCCAGCGGAGGGTTCGATGGCTATCAAGGATATTCTGCTCACCCTGACCAGTTACCCCGACCCGACGCCCGTTTCGGTGGTCGACCGCGCAGTGTCGTTTGCCTCGACCCTCAACGCACATATCGCGGCGATCGCGTGCGACGTTCACATCCAGATGCCCGGCAGCTTCGTCTCTTTTGGCACCGCTGGTGCAATCGCTGCCCGTGAGGCTCATCGAAGCCACGACATTGCGCAAGGTCTGCTTGCCGCATTCGAGGCTGCTGCACAAAAGGAAGGCCTATCGCACGAGACTATCCACGAGGAGAGCCTGAGCTATCGCGTGCCGGAGCGACTGGCGGATTACGCGAGGCTCCGCGATCTCACCATCGTTTCCGTGCCGGCGACGTATGATCAATGGTACGCTGAAGCCATTATCTTCGGATCCGGCCGGCCGACGCTGGTTGTGCCAGAAAGCCCGCCTTTGAGGCCGTTCGAACTGAATACCGTCGTCGTCGCCTGGGATTTCAGCCGCTCGGCCGCGCGGGCGGTTGCCGACGCCATCCCGATCCTGGAAAAGGCTGAGACGGTACGCATCGTCACCGTGACCAACGAAAAGGTCATCGACACCAAGCATTCCTCGGAGGAACTCGCCAAAAACCTGTCGCGCCACGGAATCGATGTCATCGTGGACCGGGTTGACGCGGCGAGACTGTCGATCGGCGAGTCTCTCACACGAGAAATCGCATCGCACAAAGCGGACCTGCTGGTGATGGGAGCTTATGGCCACTCTCGCTTCCGGGAATTCATTCTTGGAGGCGCGACACAGAATATGCTGTCGAAGCCGCTGCTTCCGATTCTGTTCTCGCATTAGTCGGCGGCACGAACGTGGCGCTGCAGCCGGCCAAAGAGGCAACGCGGGGCAGAGCCGGAAACGCCACCGCCGCCGCGACGGTCGTGCATGAATCAGCGCCGATACCGGTATTTCACGCCAGGGGTCTGTCGAAGACCTATCACATGGGCGACGTCGATGTGCATGCCTTGCATGATATCGGGCTTTTGGATCAGGCGCCGTTTTGTCTCATGGTGTTACATTGAGCAGGCCAACCAGAGCTCGGATGTCGAATCTCATTTGGCTTCCGGGCGTGCGCGATCTGCGGCTCGACCTGTTTCGGGGTCTTTCGCTCTGGTTGATCTTTATCGACCACGTCCCCGAGATCTATTTCAATAACTTCACCCCCAGAAACTTCGGGTTCAGCGACGCTGCAGAGATTCTTGTCTTTTTGTCAGGGCTGGCATCGGGAAGGGTCTACGGAGGCGTTGCCAAACACGCTGGACTGGCGATTGCGTTGTTGCGCGTCCTGCGCCGCGCCATCGAAATTTACCTCGCACAGATCGTCACCGTCGCGCTTCTTCTGGCCGAAGTCGCTCTCTTTGCCATTCGGCAACCTGCACTGCTGGATCAGGCCAATCTTGCTATTTTCTTCGCCAAACCAGTTGAGACAGTCTTCCAAGCGGCAATGTTGAGATATTCGCCAGTCAATCTCGATCCGTTGCTGCTGATGGTCATCCTCCATTTCGGGCTCGTGTTGATCCTGCCCGCGATGATCCTCTGGCCGACTCTGGCCTTGATGATCTCAGCGCTGCTTTATTCCGCGTCCCATTGGCTTGACTGGTCGATCCCGGCTTACCCGACGGGCGTTATCTTCTTCAACCCGCTGGACTGGCAGCTGCTCTATGTGATCGGCATGTGGTGGGGAATGACGCCCGCCGAGAAGCGACTTCACTTCCTCAAGTCGCCGGTTTTGGCCGCCCTGGCCGTGGCCTACTTGTTGTTTAGCTTGTTCGTCACGTTGGGCTGGCAGTTTCACGCGCTCGAGGCCTATGTGCCGACGCTGATCGCGAATTCGATTTATCCGATCGAGAAGGGCGATCTCGACGTTCTGCGGCTCATCCATTTTCTGGCTCTTGCACTGCTGTGCTGGCGCCTTCTTCCCAGCGACCTTCCGGCATTGAGCACGCGCTTACTGCGCCCGCTGGTTCAATGCGGCGAATATTCGCTGGCGGTCTACTGCATCAGCGTGCTGCTCTCGTTTGCTGCGCACGCGATTCTGAGCACGAGCTGGAACAATCTGGCTTTGCAGACACTGTTCGGCACCTTCGGCCTAGCCGTTCTGGCCGCGGCTGCAGGCGTCTTTGCCAAGATTGATCGAACGGGAGCCGCTCACCCGCGCACATTGTAAGATCGCCGGACCGAAGCTTCATCGAGGAAGGTAGCTTGGCCATTTCATCTCCTTGAAACGGAATAGCGGAAGCTTGTGAGTGGTAGCGGAGGGACAGAATCTTTGCTCGATCTTGACCCCGAACCCTCTTTCCAGGGGAAGACAACCTTGCTCCCTTGCTCCACGGGTTGCTCAGTCCCTCTTCCAGGGGGCGTCAGACCGCGAGAACGGTGGACGTCGTACCAAGCAAAGCGCGGAGTGGCGGCCAGCATTGCAATGCACAACCTTAAATCGGCCGGAATTGCCCAGCGAACTGTCATCCTCGTAGAGCGTTGGTTGTTTCGAGTTCCCCGAACGTCAAGGATACGGAGATGCGCGATGAGAGTCGCGTTCGAAGTCAATTTTGCGCTCTGGATCATGATCGGCTGCGCGATAGAAGAAATCGCAGGATTCGCCAGCTATTTCTTTTGAGCTAGGCCAATAGCCATCGTGCAATGCTGAACGTGATCCAACCGAAGGCTGACAGCCAGCCAATCGTCGCTAGGGTAATCGCAGCCAAATAGCAGAGACTGAAAATCCGCGGCGATATTGCCAGCTTCGCGGCCGGGCGCCTGACAGGCAAAACTTCCGAGATGCTGTTCATAGCCTTCCTCCTCAGGTTTAGGCGTCTCAACCAAAGATTTGGTTCAAATCCTTACGCTCTGCACGACTTTGTGAACGGCCTTCCATAAAGGCTAAGGCAGCAGCTCGGTCTGTGCACTTTTGCACTTTGTGAGCCTGTGATGCGATATCCGTCCCGCCTCACCTCGGCCCCGCGCTATTGCAGCGCGTCCGGAAGGCCGATATCCGATGTTGAATTGCGCTCACCCACGAACTGCAGCATGGCCAACGTGAAGCGTTCCTCAGACAGCCGTTGTTCGACGAAGCGCAATTCGGTTGCGCTCAGGTTCGATTTAAGAAGCCTCTGATAGCGATCGATATTTCGTTGATGCGCACGCAAACGCGCAGCTTTTTCGTTCATAAGCGCTGCTCCCGCAGTATGACTTTATAAAAATCAGACCTAGACCTAGTGCTCTTCTTCAAAGTCTTTTTGACAGTCCCGCGTCCAAGACAAACTATCTGGGGAAAGCGGGACTCACTGCCCTTCGTCACTCAGCCGTCATCCAGGGCCCGGCTTTACCCAGCGGCTATCCTAGCAACCCTTATGCCAAATGAATGTGAACTGGCTCACGAGGACACAGTTAGCTCGGTCCTAGACTGCCGGTATATGAGCGGTTCAGCTAGCTCGCTAGAGATGACAAAGGCTAAAGAGCAATTCGTCGCCATGAATCGGGCGACGGCGCGACGCCTACTTCGCGTTTGGCAAGTACGGACATCTAACGCCTAAAGAGACGCGCCAAACCCGTCTACCAAAGATCGGCTTAGATGCCCCATTTACACCCGATGCCTCTGGCTCGTCTGGTGAAGGAGTCCGAATATTCTCGCCAGCCAAGGCTCTGCACATGCATACTATACGAGCGTTGGCGGTCCGCGCTTTATGCTCTCCTGATGCTCTCCTGCTTACATAAGTACCGCGCAGACATTGCCGAGTTAACCCGCACCGCGCATATAAAGCTTAACTAACAAGCTTAACCAAACAGTCTTATTGCGCCTCTCTCAGAAAGCATGAGCATTCATATCAAGGAACACTCCTGACTTTTTATCAGAAGAGCAACGGCTATGGTGCGACCAACCAGCAACGACCCCCTGACGGAAATCGAACGCGCAATCGAGGCAGAGGTTCGAAACAGACCCCCGATCCATGAGTCGGATCGAGCCGCGCCGCCAAGGGTGAATGCGCCAACCATGGTGATGCCTGACTATGTCGAGCATAGTGCCGGCGCCACGGAGATTGGCAAGCTATCTGCGGAGGCCGTTGTTCGCGAATACGAAATTGCTGCAAAAGAGATCGAGGCGATGAGTACAGAGCTGATCGACCTCGTCCGGCAATGCGAAGCCATAACCCGCGATGCGCTCACCGTGACTGAAGAGTTGAAGGAAACTGCGGGTCGCTACCGCGAAGAGGCAAAGCGCGTATTCCGTCAGATCGAAAACTGTTCACAGGTGACGGCGGAAGTTCGCAACGTCTGCACCGAATTACGGGAAAAGATCGCCGCCCGACGCGCAGCGAGCAAGGTTCCTCCAACGTAGATTGCCGCAGCTTACGGGATGACGCAAGCTTGAGCCGTTCACCCGGGAGCTCGATAACCGCTATCGTCGAGCTCTTACTCCCAGTAGATGGCCGCTAGGTCGAGGAGCGGCAATTCGTCCGGCGCATGTAGGAATTGAACTCCTTACGACAGTGGCGATCTCGCGAGTGCCGAAGAGATCATCAAAGCCAATTTGCGCCGCGACCTTCGCCAGACGCTTTTGGCGCATCCAATCACCAAGGTTACTCTTTCTCGGGCCGCTTGCCTGAAAAAGCTTTAGGCACCTGGCAGACTTCGGTCCAAGAAGTACGTCAGCATCATGCCCTTACCCTTGATCTCGACCGGCCCACGAAGCTCACATATGAACGACTCTTTCAGATGGTGGTAAGTCGCTTCTGAAATTTGAACACGGTTAGGCAGCCCGGACGACTCCAAACGGCTCGCCGTATTAACGGTGTCCCCCCAGACGTCATAGATCGACCGGTGCCGACCGATGAGGCCTGCGACGACTTCGCCGGAATGGATCCCGATGCGCACTTCAAGGTTTTCGCCAAAACGCTTGCCAGTCTCTTGCACTATTTGAAGCATGCCCAGCGCCATCTGAGCTACCGCTATTGCGTGGTGAGGATTTTCCTCCGGTAAGCCGCCGGCCACCATGTAGGCGTCCCCGATTGTTTTGATCTTTTCGAGCTTCAATCGGTTTGCCAGCACGTCGAATGCCGAAAACAGATTATTGAGGATTTCGACAATACGAGAAGCCGCGCAGCGGTTGGCCAAGTTTGTAAACCCAACCAGATCGGAAAACAGGATGGTCGCCTCGGAAAAACGGTCGGCGATCTCGACCTCGCCTTGGCGAATTCGTCGGATTATCGTTTCGGGCAGAATGTTGAACAATAAGGACTCGGTCTTGCTCTTTTCTATCTTCAGCTGATTCAGAAAGGCCTGTTCGCGATCGCGCAGGCGTTTTCGCTCAAGAGATGCTTCAATCCGCGCACCGAGGAGGACCGGATCGAACGGCTTGGGAATGTAGTCTTCGGCTCCAGCTTCAATGCAGGTGACGATGCTGTCGATTTCGTCCAAAGCCGAAATCATCATGACGGGAACGTGCTGAAGGGTTGGATCGGCTTTGATCCGGCTTAGCACCTCTAGACCATTCATCTCAGGCATCATCAAATCAAGCAGGATCAGATCGTATGCCGACTTCGCCGCCGCCTGAAGCGCCGATTTGCCATTTTCGGCCGTGTCGACGAGATGACCGTTTCGGCTAAGGCGACGAGAGAGCAGGTCGCGGTTGGCTTCCGTGTCATCGACCACTAGGATACGACCAGATGGCGACTGGTCGCGAGACCTTGTTGTGGCGGGCTGGATCGATCGCATAAGCTCGCTGACCTGACCAGAGAACGAAGAGTCGTCCAGCTGCGGAGCAGATCGGCCGCCGCCGGATGCGGTCGGATCGGCCAAATCGACAAGCCTGTCGATCTGCACGAGCAGTTCCTCGGCCGCAGCCAAAATCTTGCGGACATCAACCAAGACGTCAGCGCGATCACTGTCACGCGCATCCTCAATGATCAGCTCGCTATAGCCTTTAACCGCGTTCAGGGGCGTGCGCAGATTGTGCCGCAGTCTGCCCTTGAATCCAGCAGGGTCTCGATCATCTCCGACAGGTCCCTGGGTAGCAAGATTAACCAGGCCGCCCAGTTGCTCTTGGAGCAAGAGCCCGGCCGAACGGATCCGAGCAAAGTCGGCCAAATAGGTCTCATCTCCGCTGCGACGCGCATCCTCAATGAGAATATCCGTCAGCCCAATGATGGTTGTGACCGGTGCGCCAAATTCCTGGCGGACGAAGGCTGCTATGACACGTTGGAGGCGCTGGTCCGGGTCACTCACGTTGCATCAGAGCCACGATTTTGTTGTTTCAGGAGCGCGCAAGAAGCGCGTTGATCTTTTCGAGCAGGCGAGGCATTTCGATTGGCTTGGTATCATAATCGTCACAACCAGCTGCAATCGCCTTCTCACGATCGCCAGACATGGCATGCGCTGTAAGCGCGATGATCGGGATAGACGAGGTCGTTTGACTGGCTCTGACGCGACGGGTCGCCTCCCAACCGTCGATAACGGGCAGGCTCATGTCCATTAGGATCAGGTCCGGGCGCTCGCTTTGTGCCATGACGATGCCCTGTTCACCATTGACGGCCATGACCACCTCGAAGCCGTTCCGGGCAAGGCGGCGCGAGAGCATGTCGCGGTTCATCTCGTTGTCTTCAACCAACAATATCTTCTTCATCACGTCTCCATCGCTCACGCTGATCGCGTATCCGATCGGCTGGTAGGGGGACGCCATCCGATCGCTTTGGCGATGATTGCAGCGATGTCCCTGTCAATTGTAACGCCTTTTTCGATGACCGTCCGCACCGAGAGAAGGCCACGTTCGGCCGAAGTCAGTTGCTTGGCGGTGATGACAACGACGGGAACATCACGCCATTCGGGTTTGCGGTTAAAGGCGTCGAGGAATTCGAACCCATCCATTTCCGGCATCATCAGATCGAGCAGTATGAGGGCGGGAGGCGGGTTTTCCGAAAGCCAGGTCAAGGCTTCGCTACCGTTCGTCACTTCCGCCACGGTAAGGTCCATCCTCTCAATCGTTGCACGTACAGTCTCACGTGTCGCCAAATCGTCCTCGACCAGCAGAATGGGTCCCTCTCGGGATAGGAGATGGCGCAACAGGGACGTAAGTTCCGACCGGTCAACCGGCTTTGTCATTACTTCGGCTGCGCCGAGCGAAAGCCCGATCGCCCGGTCGGGCGCAATCGTCACCATGATAACTGGCACGTTGCAGAGCTCATGATCCGCCTTCAGCGAGGCCAACACTGCCCAACCGTCGGTCTTGGGCATCAGAACATCGAGTGTAATTGCGTCCGGCCGCAGCCTGCGAGCGAGCTGCAGTGCTTCATCCCCGCCGCTTGCCTGGATGGTGTGATACCCTTCCCGCTTCAGGCTGGTGCTCAGCAAATCCCTAGAAGCAGGATCGTCGTCGACAACCAGAACCGTAGGGGAGCGATGTTTTGACGGCGATGCGTTCGCAAGCTCATCGCGACCTGCCGGTTCGGCGACCTGCGATTCCGGTTTGTGGTCACGGATGAGAATCGTGAAGGTAGAACCTTTTCCTGGCACGCTCGTCGCCGTGATATCTCCACCGAGCATGCGGCAGAAGTGCCTTGTGATCGCAAGACCGAGACCGGTTCCCCCGAATCGCTTGGTAGTCGAGGCATCCGCCTGACTGAACGCTTCAAAAAGTCGACCGAGTTGCTCTTCATTCATGCCGATTCCGGTATCCGAGATCGTCATTCGGATCATGAAACGCTCAAACCGTTCCACGGTGAGGGCGAGCTTTCCATCATGAGTAAACTTGCTGGCGTTACTCAGCACGTTAAGCAGGCACTGCTTCAGCTTTGTGCGATCGCTGCGTATGCTCCCGATCGACTCCGACGAATGTATCGCAAGCGCGTTGCCGTTCTTTGTCGCGAGCGGCGCTATGATTGCATTCACCTCGGAAAGCAGCGACGGAACATCGATCTCCTCGATGAAGACGTCCATCTTGCCCGCTTCAACCTTCGACAGGTCGAGGATATCATTGATCAAGCCAAGCAGGTGGCGGCCAGCTCCCTCGATTTTCTTGAGGTCCGGTACAAACTGCTGTTGGCCGGCGTCGGCGGCATCCTCTTGGAGAATTTCGGCGTAACCAATGATCGCGTTAAGTGGGGTGCGCAATTCGTGGCTCATATTTGCCAAGAACTGGCTCTTCGCACGGTTGGCGACCTCCGAGGCTTCGCGTGCCTGTTCGAGTTCGATGTTTTGTTGTCTGAGCTCGGTGATATCGGTGTAGACCGCTACCGATCCTCCGCCCTGGATGCGGCGCTCGCTTATGCGAACGTGCCGGCCCCAATATTGATATTCAACAAAGCCGTCCGGTCTCGCATGCTGCGCCATGCGTTCCGCTATCCACTCTTCCGCACTCATGCTTCCCAAGTCTACCAGCTTCCGCGAGATCACGGCTTTGAGCACCTCAACAAACGAGGTACCCTGCTTGATCACGTCGGAAAGTCCCGGATAGAGCGCGCGGAACTGTTCGTTGAACAACACAATACGATCGTCGGAATCATAAAGCACAAAACCTTCGGATATCGTTGCGATCGCTGCCGCGATGGTTTTGCGTTGCGCTTCCGCTTCCGCCGCGAAGCGATCCCGTGCTCGAAGGCTGTCGCGAAAGAGGGCAAGTGCCCGCGCCATGGCACCTATTTCGTTGGGTCCCGTTTTTGGAATCGAAACCGACAGATCGCCGGCGCTTAGACCGTCGATCGCGCCGACAAGCGCTCGTAACGGGATTGCAATAGAACGCAAGATAGCGACGGTCAGCAACACGCCGAGGGCCAATATCGCAAGGTCAGCGATAATCGTTCCCTTGGTAGCGGATCTGACATCCTCCACAATCCGCTCGCGCTCCGCGGCAACCTCTCCCCGAAGTTCATCGACAAGGGCAGTCAGCAGCTTATCGACATCAACGCTATGATTGCGCGCCTGGGCTAACGACGCATTTCCAAGAACGCGCTGATTATTTGTATATTTGTCGACTGCGTCGTTGGCGGACTGCTCGAATGCCTCACGCTCGGCGCGGACCTTTGCCACCAGATCGGGCTTGTACTTCGCAAGTTGGTCGAGATAGCCGTCCATGCGACCGCGGGCTGTCGCGGCGTTGCGCTCGGATGCAGTTAGCAGGCTCACCGCGAGATCCGTGAGCCAATAGCGCATCTCGCCAAAGGCTACCCGGGCAGCTGTCGCCGAATTGATGATTTCACTGAGTTCAGTTTCGGTCGCAACGACGGTTGAATGATGTTCGAGCTTTTTTGTCAGAAAGAAATTGGTCGCTATCAATAGACATAATAACAAGCCTGAAAGAATGATCAGCCTGGTGCGAATGCTAAGGTGAGAAACGCCGTCGCGCATTGCTATTTGAACAGCGTCACGCTGATGACTGCGCCAAGGTCACCCTCTTTCCCCCCTTCTTTGGGGTATCCGGTGATATCGGTCTCGCCTTTCGGCGATCCATGGCAACTCAGACAAGATGACGCATAATATTCGGGCATCATCATGCGAAAGGCCTTTTGGTCCATGTTCTGGGTCTCGGCCGAGAAAGCCTGCCCGCGCGGCCACTCCGGTTGCAGCAATTTGCTCCGAATTACGTCTCTTTCCCACGCATCCGGACGTGCCTTCCGGTTTCTGACAAGATGTTCTGGCGCCGTAACCTTCACATGCGCTTCAGCTCTTGCTCGATTGTCGAACGCTTCATTGACCAGTCGCGCAAAAACGGCCGGAATGAACGCCTTAAAACCAACGCCCTTGGCGTTGATGGTTGCCTGGTTGGCATCGGTCGCCTCCACGATCGAATCCATCTGAGCACGCAAAAGTTTGCCGTGGCGGGATTCCGGGTCGATGCTTGCTGGATCGGTTCCGGTGTTCTTCTTGTAGATTTCGATAGCCTGTTCGACAACGACCTGACCCGAAAGACCCTTGTCGCCGAGATTTGGATCATTGATGCGGGCCTGGTTGTTCGAAATCACCTGGCGCGCTGCGCGAAGCATGTCGGCAAGGCTCCTGGCAATGGTCGCATCGTCATCCGGGGCCGCAAGAAGAGGCACCATCGAAAAGCTCGCGCCGGCCAGAACGATAGCGCTCAAAAAGATGGATTTAAAACGAACCTTGATCACGGAAAATCTCCATCAACAATAGCTTATGGTAGCATCATGCGGTCCAGCAAAATAGCCTCTTCGAGGCTTCTTTGCCCGCGATCGCAGCCGGCCGACGGAAGTCGACTGCGGCAGTGACCGCTAGGGCCCACTCGGCTGTTTTGTTGCGCGCAGTCCCGCGAAGTTCCAAGTCGCGAATACCTTGGGTCGTTGACCAGCTAGGGCTTGGGCTGGCCCCTTCACCAAGCAGCTGGCCGCGAATGGAATACTGATGGTGGAGTGAAACCATCGTCCGACCTTACGGAATTGTGCGATGCGCGGGGACTCTAGAGGCATTCGCAAGCTAAGAGTTAGATTTGGTAAGCGCCCCGATCGTTCATCGTCCGCCCGATGCGTACTGCTGCGGGCGACCCATGATAGAGCTCGCTCTCGCCGATCGCTGGCCGACACCTAGTCTGTAAATGACGGTGGAGGCAGCGCGTCAGAAGTGCGGCGAGGTCTATGGGGCGCGCTGCCGATCTCTCTTTCTGGCTGCTGCCGAACACTCGCCTGTCGGCTGCATACCAAGACGCCGATCGTGCCTACGATAACCAGCACGGCACCCGCGACAATGAGCCAATGGGGCAGCTCAAACGCAGATGGTTCTAGGAGTATCGCAGCGGCAGCTGAGAAGAAATTTCCCAACATTTGATTGCTCGAAATGACTACCTCAGATTGTTGGGCAGTCTTTCCGAACAAGTACGCTTGCGCAAGCGCCCTTGGGTTGAGCACCTTTTTCGTCAGCTCGTTAACCATATCAGCGGCTCTCGCAGCGAACCCGTCGGAGGACCAATGGCGACTAACTGACAAAAATCCGGCTCGAGCCGATGCACCTGGCGATAAAGCTTCGTCAAATCAGCGAAAGCGACCTCGCCAGATCCCGCGTCATGCCTCTTCGCGCCCAACCAAGCGCCAACCGAGCGTCGGATGCGGTGAGACGATTCGCAAATTAGGGGCTTATTGAATGAAGTCGGCCGCTGAATTCGCTGACCCTGTCACTTCTTTTCGTCGGCTCGAGCAATGCGAGCCCGAAGCGTTGCAAGATCAGTGAATGTGTCCGCCTGCCGCCGCAATTCATCGGCGATCATTGGCGGTTGACAGCTGATTGTCGAAACGACATTGACTTGGACGCCCCGTCTCTGCATCGCGGCAACCAGTGCGCAGAAGCCACCATCTCCCGAGAACAGCACCATTCGATCGATGTAGTCTGCCAACTCCAAAGCGTCGATAGCCAGCTCGACACTCATGCTTCCCTTGACCTTGCGGTGCCCGTTAGCATCAATGAACTCCTTCGCAGGCTTCGTGACGACCGTATAGCCGTTGTAGTCGAGCCAATCGGTCAGCGGCCGCGGTGGGGAGAATTGCTGATCATCCTCTACGATGGTCGTGTAATAGAGCGCCCGCAAAAGCGTCCCGTGGCCCACAAATGCTCGAAGCAGTTGCCTGTAGTCTATTTCAAAGCCTAGAGCTTTGACTGTCGCGTGAAGATTGGCGCCGTCGATGAAAAGTGCAGTTTTTTCCCAGCCCTCTTGCATTCGACGCCTCATCAGAACCACGCGTGTCTGGATTCAGCGGATGCGAGCAACACCCACTTCAAGGTCAAGCGACTTCGTCCAGCTATGAGGCGATTTTGAGTAGCGATCTACTTTTGAGCTTAGACCACCTATTTCAGAGTTAATGATGACATAACCGCACGGCCCGAATTTCGTTAGACGAGAGGCAATGGTGGCAGATGTTAACGGGCACTCTTCTCACGCAACTCAGAGCGCTGCATCACAGCGACGATCGACACAGCTTCCGCCATTCGTTTGGTGGGAACGAAGCAAAATCCTCGGAACCACGCATCGACATCTGACATGCAGCGGCAAGAAGATCTGAAAGGCCAACGCGGTGTCGCTCGCTTGGCGCCTTGTGAGAGCAGAGCGACGTTATCGGCATACCCTACAGTTAAGTTGCAGGGCGGCGTCCGCCCGACACGAACTGAGCAAAGACACTTCTTATCCGCGCTTCCGGACTTAAGTCGCGCGCAGAAGCTTGCTCAGACGGCGCACTAAGCACGTTGCCACCAGACGCACTTCCGGTCATGGGATCTTTTGCAATAAATCGCACTGCCGGGACCGGCACTCCCCCTAGCCAGGATGTAGGGACAACGGTCAGTTGACTTTCGTCCGTCCCGAGAAAAGTATGACTAAGGAATAGCAACATGGCCAATAACGGCACCGAAATTGCGGTCTCTCTCAAAAGCGACATTGGTATCCGCGCCTCCAACGATAAAGATGCTATGAGGCGCGCGCCATGAACGTTGCCCTAAACAGTGGGCGCGATATGCACCGGGGGTTACTCACCGGTTAGCGGTTAGAGGAAATTTCGGGTGACCATCGGAAGATTAAATGCAGAGGTACATCGGCGGACGATTAACCATTCGTTTGCCGCCGCGAATTTACCTGTTGGACCCTTGGCAGGTCTAAAACGTCCTGGAATCCTTTGAGGCCTAGGTGTCTAGACCGACTTGCTGCACTTCATCACATGAAGTTCTACCCCGGCGGCGAGCGAGCGCGCTGGTGAGATATCAACTGTGCTTAGCAAGAGATCCTCAAAGTCAAATGTGAAAAGCCTTACGACTCCGCCCGGCAATTCCTCTCGCCAACCCACGACCCGATGCAGGCTCGTAAAGTCGCGCTTGATCTCCCACACACTCTTGCCGTGCTCTGTTCGATAGGCGGCCCGGTCAGGGTCTTTAATTATCTTGAGAGTTCTCTTATCGGCAACTTGAAGCCTGTAGCGTACAAGCGGCGTATCGAGGTTGCCGCCGTCGATCGCGATGTCCTTCGATGGAAGCTCCGGCAAAGGCGTCTTCGCGGCAAACGACTGGTAGCAATCAACTGTCACTGGAGGAAGCGTTTCGGGAGAGCGTTGCGCGTGGGCGCTCGAGAGCTCGGTGATAACCAGCAGGAATCCAAGACTGAGTGTTTTCATGCTACACCTTCATCTGATAGTTCAGCTTAATTTAGCACCCGCGAGATCAATTCAGAACACATTTCATAGTCGATTTGGATGCAAAGAGTGTTGCGGAAATTGCCCGGGGTCGTTAGCCGACGCCGACAACTTGGCTTTATGAGCCGCTCGCTTTCCCCTTGTGTGCGGCCACTGCTGCGGAACAGCGCACCGGGTCTGGCGCAAAATGGCTTGCATTCTACCAGTCGGAAATCACATCGGGCGAAGGCCGCCTACCTTAATTCAACCCAGGGACACCGAGTACCCCGGCCAGGTCCCATCAATTCTTGAAGACAAGCGGTGGCGGCGACTGACCGAGCGCGTAGTTCAGCCCGATGAGGCCGCCAAAAACCGTCGCGTGATTTTGGCCGAGCTGCGCCGTGAAAGAGGCCAGTCCGCTCCAAGCCGACGTCAACGTAAGTTGCGTACCAATGGTCGCAGTTGCCCAATCTCGACCCAGCACCACGGCCGGAACCGAATAGCTGGGCGCGGTGATGGTGGTCAGTGACGCCGTCACCATCCGGTCGAGCGGGTCAAATTCGTGGTCCCACGCGAATTGAGCGAAGGGGTGCCACTTTCCCCAATCGAATCTCATCTGGTAGCCAAGCACACCCACCTCGGAATTGCGGATTTGCTCGTCGAACGACAGGCTCGTGAAGCTGCCGCTCTCGGTGAAACCGTTGACTCTCACTTGCTGCAGGATCACGCCCGCCACCGGACCGTGTGTGACTGCGCCGGTATGAAAATCATACCCGACCTCGCCGGCGAGCGAGAGATCATAACCGTTAGTCGATCCGCTGTTTGTCTGAGTGGTAATACCGATCGGGGCGGTCCGGTTTGTATCGTAGCCAAGCCAGGCAGCAGTGCCGGTGATGTCACCCCACCAATTCGGGTTGCGATATGCCGCATAGAGACTGAAGGCGACGGTGTCCTGCTTGTAGCCGCCGCCGAGCGAGAAGCTCGGATTGACATAGCCCGTGGTCAGCGCTGCGCCGACGAGCCAGCCGTTCTGCCATTTATAGTCAGCGCCCATAGTGCCCGAGACGGGATATCCGGGATCGTCGGGAAAGCCAGCCGAGCTGTTGTTGAGCTGGAGGTATGAGAGTTGGCCATTCACCCAAACGTTCCAGCCCGGCTGGCGCAGACGTTGCGCGAGATCGATTTGCTGCTGGATCCCGGTAACGGTCTGGAAGGTGGTCTGAACGGCAGTCTCCGCGAGGAAGGATATTTCGCTCGGGGCGACCAGCAGATTGTAAAAATAGTCGGCCTCGATCCGCTGGCCTGCTTCGGTCAGATGAACGCCATCCATGAACAGGTAGGTTTGCGTGGCGTTGGCCGACTGCAAATAGCCGTGCGTTGTGCTCGGTGCGGTGGTCGGCGCGCACGTCACTCCGTAGCCGGACGTCAGCCCGGATCCGATGGCAGGCAGGCAGGCATAACTGCTCGGCCCGCTGGCGAGCGGGTCATGTGTGATGCCGAATGCTGCGGGATCTCGCTCCACCGCGGCAAACACCGAGACGGTATCGGCCGGAATAAACCTGACACCGGCCGCGGCCAGATCGCTCCAGGTCGCCGAGATGATTGTCCTTGCATAGGCCGAGCTCGCCGGATTGTTCAAAGGACCGGGATAATAGTTGCTCATGATGATGGTGCGCGCGCCCGCGGCCTGCAAGTTCACCAGGCTGTTGCTAAGGGCTTGCGCCTCACCGAGCAGGTAGGAGATCTCGGCCGGAGAAGACGGACCGAACGTCGACAGCGCCGCACTGGCGTCATTGCCGCCGCTCGCGAGCAAATAGATCGCATTGGGATTGGCGTGGCCATTCACAGACGCAAGGTAGTTACTGATCTGGGTCGCTGTGCCCGGGAGCAACGGATTTGGATACTGGTTTCCGGTTGACGTGGCCGGAACGAAGCCTGGCGGCACGAGATAATCGACCGAGTTGCCTATGGCGAAGTTCGTCCCGCCGGGCTGACTTGCGGAATTTGCTGAAAGGCCGAAGAAGCCGGCAAGAATTTGGGCATTGCCGAGCCCTGGGCCAGTCGGGTGGGCGTTCCCGCCTGCGGCAAGAGACGCCGCAATCGACGCATCCACACTGGCGACTCCGGTCGAATGCGGCCCGCTGCTCGCGCCTGTGTACCAGCCCGTGTCGACGGTGCTGTCGCCAAAGCCGATGAGCTGATTGAAGTTCTGCGCCTCGGCCAATTGCGTCGCGCAAAAGAACGCCGCGCCGGCAAAGCAGGCTCTCTTCGAATACATCGCGCCCCCGCTGATCAGCCTCAGCGATTATTCTTCATTCCTATGATATGTTAGGCGAAGGAAACGAACTACGACAAGGCAAACAAATTTCTGCCTTTGCTTGAAGAGTCGCCGCATGATTTACCGCCAAGACCGGCGCGCCATGCCGCACCTCAGAGCGAACGCGAAAACGGTCGCCGGAGGTTGATCCTTTTCTCGCCCTCCTTGAGACGGATGACGATTGATGAGAGCAGGGTTCGCAAAGGCGGCCTTACCGAAGATTTGGGCCAATGGCCGAGCGTTCAGCCTTGTTGCACGCTCCGCTTAGCCGGAACGGGCGTTGCCAAATATCTCCGGTCAAGAGATGCGGTGCCGCCAATCCCGTCGTTGGCATCAAGCTTGTCTCTCGTCCAAGCGGCGCCGCCCTTGCCGAACACGAGCACCCGATCGAAGGCGTAACCGACACGGCCCGCAGCCGTTGCAACATAATCGGGGTGGCGGAGGAGGTGTCAGTCAACCCCTATTGAAAGATAAAGCATTTTTGACTTTCTTAGACGAAACCCACCGTTTGAGCTACGGCGGAAAACTGGCGCTTGGCCTCGAATTTTTTCAGCAAAGGTCCCACGTTCGAGTCGTGTCGGGCGCGCCAATTGGTCTGAGCCAGAGAGTTCACGCCTTCGTTTCTTGGTATGTCCCTGAGTGCCGGCAACGCAACTGGATGGCGGCGGTACGCAGATCGCGTTAGTTGCGGCCCGAAGTACAGGTTTCAAGATCACTGCGATCCCTGATGCGGGTGCCGCGCCAGATTCAAGTTTCTGGCCTTGTCCAGATTGCGGGCGCTTTCCAGCGCCGCCGTGCTCGGCAAGAGTGCCGAGGCGACGTCTGTCCCTGTGAAATCGGCGCCGGCGAGATTGGCGTTGGACAAGTCGGCTCCCGCAAGGTCGGCGCGGTTGAGGTTGCAATTCGAGAGATTGGCGTTCTGTAGCTGGGGGAATTCGAGATCAGCGCGCGAGAGATTGGCGCCGCTCAGATCTGCATTCCTGAGATCAGCGGATTTGAGCACGCCACGCATCACGCCCATCGATTGGTTGCACATGTCAGCACACAAATCGGCGCCAGCAAGTTTGGCTCCGGTCAGGTGGGCACCGGAAAGAGCCGCCGTGATGCGCGCTCCGCTCAAATCGGCGTCGCCCAGCTTGGCGCGTTGCATCTGCGTACCGAGCAGTGAGGCCTTTGCGAGTGACGCCCCGGTCAAATCCGCATCGATCAGCCAAGCCTGGTTCAGGATGGCTCGATCGAAGCGCGCGCCTTTCAGGTTGGTCCCGTTGAACTTGACGAGCCGGAGATTGCCGCCGGAGAAGTCGAGGCCCGATAGATCGAGGTGCGACAGCCGCTTTCTTGCAAATCCGCAGGGCGTTGGCCCGCCGCGTCTTGACGCCAGGCCTCGAGAAGTGCCTGCACCTCGATGCGCGTCATCTCCGATGTCGACATTTCGGGACTGTTGAGGTCGACGCTGCGCAGCATGTCCTGCGCTACGGCATCGGTGGCGCCGAGCAGTAGCGTCGTCATCGAAACAAGAGCAAGTGCGAGACGAAACAGCATTGCCGTCTCTCCGCCTCCAGTAAGCCGGCATTGTCTCCCGCTGACCAATGCTGCACAAGCGGCGAGTTACCCACCACCCGATCCCAGACGAGGACTGGCTGTCGAGGGCGAGGAACGCCTCAACATAAGAGCGGCGCCACGAAAAGCAGCAACGGTTCGAATCGCGGGGAGGAATCCGTCCGAGACGTCAGCTCAGCAGTCGCCAAACGTAAACGTAGACCGCCGCCTGAAGTGCGACGATGCCGGCCAAGCCTGCTAAGGCCAAACCTGCGGTACGAACCGATCTCGCGACCCAACCTGCCCAGTGCAAGAGAAATTCAGCATGGCGGGCGAGCGGGTTGCCTTGGTTCTCGAGGTCCAGCTCGAACCTCTCCGACGGGAATATCGTCGCGCATTGCGCCGGCTCGCTTTGCGAGCGTGCAAAGGCGAGCGCTGACCACTTGAACAGAAATATTCCGCCAATCCGTCCGCGGGACTCGCGGACGATCCATAGCCCGGCCGCGTTGCGGCCGATGAAAAAGGCCGGAATCGCGGCGCTGAGAATGTCCTCGCTGAGCGGCTGCAACTCCAGGCTTGGCGCTTCAGCTTGATCGGTCCGTGCGGCGCGTCTCTCACTTTGGCTGCATCCAACGTGTTTTGCGCATGCGGTTTCCGGGACTGCATTCTGCATTCGGCTGCTGACGAACGCGTTGATCCTGGCACGAATCGTCTGCAAAACGCGCTTCACCGGCTGCTCGTTTCGACGGGTGGTGTTCACGATCGTTGTGGCCATCGGCGCCCCTGGCGAATCCAACGCACATGATCTGCTGGCCAAGCCATATGAATGCGAGATTGCTCGCGCCCGCGCGGCATAAAGGAGTTATAAGAACTCGCCGCGGTGATTTTTCCCTATGGGGTCTCTATGCGGTAGGCTCGAAAGCCGTCTCGATTTCCTATGTCTGGTCTCGCATTTTGTCACCATGGCTGGTTCTGCCATGGAGTACAAAATGGCCCACTACCTCACTGCTCATAGCAAGCACTTTGGTGCGCTTCACCGAGGCGAAGCCAAACATGAGTTGAGCGGCTACCGTTTCGGTCGGCGCCACGAGATGTATGCTCGAGGCCGATCCGCACTACATCGTGCGAACGGTTATCTAAAATCCCTGATCCAATCGATGGCCGATGCAAAGTTTCGCCGGATGCTACGCGAACTTGAGCGTAGGGGAAGACATCTGGATATGCATGACGAGCTTTGGGTTCCCGATGCACTGCGTGATCGCGACGCGACAAAGTAGTTCAATCCTGATGTCGATGCAGTCTCGCCTTTCGATAGTCGTTGGCTCGCTGCTGCGGAAGGCCAATCGCGCCTCGCTGGCATTTCTATTCCCATCCTGGTACGGGCGTGGAAGGAAATACCAGCAGGAAAAATACTACATGCGCGGCCCTGGACCGAAATGGCGGGCGAAGCACCTGTCGAAGAGCGCGTAGGCGCCGGACCTGCCGCAACCGCGCCTATACTCTCAAAAAAGCTATCAAGCTTCCGCGGCGCCAACGAGATCCTCATCGAGGCTGGCTATAGCGTTGATCAATGCGACTTTCGCGGACTCATCCAACGGTACGATCGGCAGGCGCGTATTGGGATGCATGAAGCCCAACAAGCTCAGTGCATATTTCAGCGCTGCCGGGCTTTCGTTTCGGAGGCTGGCCTCCAATGGCATCAGCCGCTTTTGCAGGTAGCGCGCGGTCTGCAGCCGTCCCTGCTTCAGGTTGGAAAAAATGGTCTGACAGAAGTCGGGCGTTACATTCGAGATCATCGAGACCGAGCCATCGCCGCCCGCGGCAAGATAGGCCAAGGCGGTGGGATCGTGACCCGACAATAGCCGGAAGCTGTGCGGCAGCGTAGCGCGCAACCGCATCGGCCGGCCAAGGTCGCCGCTTCCGTCTCGGATTCCGATGAACTGATTGGATTCCGCCAGCCGGAAAAGTGTGTCATCGGCCAATTCCCGGGCCGTGCGCCCAGGGATATCGTGCAGAATGATCGGTAGTCCCGCTGCGTCCGCGATCGCTCGAAAATGCGCGTAAAGGCCATTCTGCATCGGCTTGTTGTAGTAGGGCACCACGGAAAGGACGGCATCTGCTCCCGCCGCTTTCGCGCGCCGTGTAAGTTCAATCGCTCGGTCGGTAGAGTTCGAACCCGCACCCGCAATGACCCGCGCGCGCCCCTTAGCGATCTCGACCGTGGCGCGGATGATCGTATCCCGCTCGGCTGTCGAAAGGGTCGAAGCTTCGCCGGCAGTCTCGCAAACCACAAGGGCTGACACACCCGAGCCGATCTGACGCTCGCACAATCTCTCTAGGGCCCGCAGATCGACGCGGTCCGCCTCATCCAATGGAGTGGGAAGATCGGGTATGTAACCTGTCAGCCAGGTAGTCGCATTTAACCGTGAGATCATGCCGTTTGTGCCATCTGAGAGAAGTCGTTTGCCCTTCGCATCAGGCCGCGCGCTTCGCACTGGCGATCTGCGGGTTGGCGGAGGAAATATTCGACTCGATTTCGCGCGACACTTCGACGATCGTCTCCGGATGATGCCCATTCTCGAACAGCGCGTATTTGAGAGCTTGGGCTCTGTTGACAAACAGTCCGCCAAAAAAAGCCATTCTGTTCGCGGGCAACCCAGTCGCCCTGGGCGTTCCTGCCGATGAAGACGACGGTTGAAGCAGGGCGGTTAAACGAGGGAGGTTCGACGAGTTTCATATTGGTTTCCAAGGATACGATGCCCCACGGCGGAAGCCGTCTTACGCGCACCAATATCCGACTGGCCGAATATGAATTCGAGGGAGACAAGACGTCGATCGTATAGGCGTCGCATAGAGCCAACGGCTAACCCGTCGTTCCGTGCGCGAAGATGCTGACCAGGCAGAACACGGCCACATAGCCCAGCATTTCATCCCAACGGTTGAGAGCCGGTTCAAATGGCCGCTCTCGTCTGATGACCGCAATGACTGCGCTGACGAGGCTTGCCATCCAAGCTAAGCCGGCGAGGCCTTTGGCAAAACCGACGCTGCTGAATGCGGCGCAGCTCACCAGGATGATGGCAGTCAGCAAAAACCGAATTAGAACCCGGCTTGAATCGAGCTGAGGAAGTCTGTCCGGTCGGGCCACGATTCGAGTCTCCATGATCGCGTGCCGTCCGGTCAGGCGAAATTGTCACAGCAAAGGGGGATGCAGTCCAGGCTCGACCTGCCAGTCGACGCAGAAACGCTAGTGCTGCCAAACGACGCGCGTTTCTCATGAGCTTCGACGAAGACGATCAGGATCGCGAGCGCGAGGTCTGAATGCCGTGCCTCGATCGCTTCATCAAGCCAGTCTGGAAGTTCGGGCTGGCGCGAGAGCGCGCAGTGCCACTCGCCGCCATCGTAAGCGATGCGTCGGACGTGCCAGAGCGGAAGCTCCAGTTCGATCAGCGCCAGCGCTGCATCGATCCAGGCGCCGGCATCTATCAAATACTTGAGCCGCAGTGCACGTTCCCTGTGCCCTTGCACCAGGACGCGCCGCCGGCTGATCTTGAGGACCCCCGCCATCAGCTCGGGCGTCGCATGATTGGCTGACCGGAGCTTTGAATTGAGTGCCACTGATGTGTGGCGTTCCGAGGAAATTTGCATAGCATTGTCATGCACGACCAAATTTGCGCTCCGCTCGAGCAGAGCGACGAGCGCGAGTATGGCGCGAAGCTCGTTTGAAAACGATAAGGCCCGGAGAGCCCAAATATAAAGGCTGCATAAGTCTCGCTCATGCAGCAGGCTCCGAGTGAACACAATCGAGTCGGAAAAGCCGGGCCTCTGGATTTCAAGGCGTCGGCGCGAGATGAGCCGAAGCAATCTCGATCCGATCGCGGCCAGCATTTTTCGCCGCGTACATAGCCTCGTCTGCTGTGCTGAGCAGGGCTTCGACGGAGGTGCCATGTACCGGATATTGCGCAATGCCGGCTGAGACCTTGATGGCCGGCAGGGTCTGGCCCCGGTAAACGCAACGCCGTCGTCTGATCTCACTGCAAATCCGTTCGACGGACGGTATAGCCGCGGCCAGATCTGCATCGAGCAGGACCACGACAAATTCTTCCCCTCCATACCGGCACGCCACATCGCTGGCGCGCACCGTATCACGCAGGACCTTTCCCAGCGTCTTCAGCACTTCGTCGCCGGCAGCGTGGCCGTATGTGTCGTTAAAAGTCTTGAAGTGATCAATGTCGAGCATCACGACCGCAAGGGGCGCCCTTATCCGCTGCGATCGGCGGATTTCTCGTTCGAGCGTTTCATCGAGATATTGGCGATTGAAAAGGCCCGTCAGCGGATCTCGAATGGCTTGTTCATGGAGAACTTCCACGATTTGTGCATTCGCGGCTGCGAGCTGCTCCTCGTGACGCTTTCGTTCCGTAACGTCGGAGCAAACGCCGACCCATTCACGAATGGTAAAGTCCTGTTCGATGACCGGAACGCCACGCACGGAAACATCACGATATTCTCCGTCATAGCGACGCAACCGATATTCGACTTCGAAGAGGGTGCGTGCTCTGACCGCTGCTGACCAGGCGGAAGCGATACGATCGCGGTCGTCCGGATGAAGCGCGGCCAGCCAGCCGTTGCCTTTCATCTGTTCTGCCGTCTGTCCGGTGAAGGTTCTCCAGGCGGGCAGGTCCTCGACGATTTCGCCGTTCGCATTCGTCGTCCATACGATCTGCGAGATTGCGACGACAAGGGAGCGATAGCGCTCCTCGCTCAATCGCAATGCTTCCTCTGCCTGCTTCTTGGACCGGACTGTTTGTGCCTCAATCAAGGCGCGCCGGACCGCGGCCGGCAATCTGTCCAGATCGTCGTTGAGAATATAGTCGTTGGCGCCGGCTTTAATTAACGCGACAGCGGCCTCGTCCCCCAGCGCGCTGGTGATCAGGATAATCGGCAATTCGGCAGATTTCTGCCGCACGCGCTTGATGATGGAGAGTTCATCGAAAACATGCATCCTGCATTCGACAAGGACAACGTCGGGTCTGAAGTCATCGAGCGCCTCGATGAGCGCGTCCATCGTTGCCACCAAGCGTATCGTAAAGACGAGCCCGGCCTGACGCAGAAGTGGTTCGACCGTATCGGCATCGGCCTTGCTAGGCCCGACAATCACGATCTTGATGGGTTGGTCTGACACTGGTTGGCCTGCACCTTGGTTGAAATGTTCCTCGCGCGCGCGACTGGATACGCCGGACGCGGCTTGGCGAACCTATTAGCCGATCCAAAATACTGCTGAATTGCGCCCGGGATTATTGATTTGGCTCAACGTGAAGCCAGTCCATTTCCGTCCAATGCGAATCCGGATCGGGTTCAAATGCGCAGTTTCGGCACTGCCTATGCAAATGTGTGTCAACGCCGAACCTGCTCGGTACGCGATCGATACGTTCGCCACTACTCCGCGGACGCGCCTCGACGGGCCTGGAGCCAAGCCTATGCAAACAACCGATCCCGTAACCGCGCAGGGCGGACGGGACTTCAGCAACAAGCCGGCTCCGTTGCGACGCGATGTGCCGCGCGTTGTGGAGAAAGCTCCACGAAGTACAATCTCGCCGGAGCTTCGCTTGCTGGAGGATTTTCAGCACTATGCCAGGTTCGCCGCAGTTGGCGTTGCCTTGATTGGCGCCATGGCACTGTTGGGCTGGATCACACACCTGCCGCTGCTCGCGAGCTTCAATCCCGCCTGGGTCTCGATGAAAATGAATGCCGCCATCGGCTTCCTCGTGTCGGGTGTGGGGCTTTTTGCGGCCGTTCCGAAAGACGGCGGCCGGCCAGCCCAGCTTGTTCTGGCCCGGATTTCTGGAGGATTCATCGTCGCCATCGGCCTTGCTACATTAGCCGAATACGTCCTCGGACGGGACCTCGGGATCGATCAATGGTTGATCGCCGAGCCAGCCGGCGCGATCGGGACGACCATTCCGGGGCGCATGGCGGAACTCACGGCCGCAAAATTTGTGGCATTTGGTTTGGCCCTCCTGGCGCACACGATGAGACGGGGCCGTTTTGTCGCGACCGTTCTGGCGCTCCTGGTGCTCGCCGGCTCGGTGCTGGTGCTGACCGGCTATTTTCTCGGCACCGAGGCGCTCTACAAATTCAGCCACTCCACTGTCGGAGCTTTTCCGACTGCACTCGCGTTCCTTCTGCTCGGCACGGGGGTTCTGCTGAGTTTGCGACGTGAGCCGCCCGAATTGAGCGGCAGTACGGCCCGCTACCGCCTCTACCTGCAAAGCGCGCCCTATCTTTTCGCGGTATTGGGCATCGAGATCGTCACCATCATTTGCTTTCCCCTTGCGCTGCAGAAGCAGGTCAGCACAACCACCGTGGCGCTGACAATGTTACTCGTCGTGCAATTCGTGGCGGTCCTGGGAGGCCGCTGGCCTGCGCTCCTGGCATCGGCCTTTGCCGCCTTGGCATATGATTATTTTTTCCTGCCGCCGTTTTACACGTTCATCATCGGGAACGTGCAGGATTGGATTGCGCTCGCGGCGTTCTTTATTACTGCTGTGACGGTGGGAGAGCTCTCAGGCCTCGCAAGGCGCCGAGCCGAGGCCGCCGAAGCCGGCACAAGAATCGCGCGCCGGGCGAATGCCTATAATCGTGGTCTGCTCGAGGCCAGTCTCGATCCGCTGGTGACCATCGGACGCGATGGCAGGATTACTGACCTCAACGCTGCAACGGAGGCGACCACCGGGCTTTCCCGGGAAGAAATCATCGGAACCGACTTCTCTGAATACTTTACAAATCCTGATCACGCGCGCGCAGGGTATGGACAGGCATTCAGTGAGGGCTTTGTTCGCGATTACCCGCTCAGCGTTCATCGAAGCGACGGCGTGGTAGTGCCGGTGCTCTATAATGCTTCGGTTTACCGTGACGAGGCAGGCGAAGTCGCTGGCGTATTCGCAGCTGCGCGCGATGTTTCGGGGATACAGCGGGCGGAGCAGGAAATCCGGCACCTCGCGTCGTTCCCACAGCTTTCGCCTATGCCGACTGCAGAGTTTGACCGTGCGATGCAACTGCGGTTCGCAAATCCTCCAATGCAGGATATTTTGAACAGATACGCGATCGCTCCCTCGAAATTCATTCCGGCGAGGTGGGTTTCGGCGCTCTCGCAGCAAGACGGGATAGATGCCGACAAGGCGGATGCAGAGGAGCTCCAGATAGCAGGTCGAACCTTTGACGAAAGGATATTCTTCACCCGCGAATTCCAGTTTTTGCGTGTGTGGCTCGTCGACATAACGGAACGCAAGGAATCCGAACGGCTCCTGGCCCGGTTGAACCGCACGCTCAGGACGATCAGCAGCGCAAACCAGGCACTGGTACACGCCAAGAGCGAAGCCGAGCTCCTGCGCGACATGTGTACGGTGTTAGTCGATGTCGGTGGATATCGGATGGCCTGGATCGGGCTTGCCCAGCATGATGCGGATAAGAGCGTTCAGGTCGCGGTCGTCGCCGGACATGACGAGGGTTACGCCGGACAAGCACGGATCAGCTGGAAGGATAATGAGCGTGGCCGCGGTCCTACGGGGACAGCAATCCGGACGGGCGAAGCGCAGGTCAATCGGGACTTTGCGACTAATCCGCGCATGGCTCCCTGGAGGGATGAAGCGATGAAGCGCGGCTATCAGTCAAGCGTCGCGCTACCCCTGGTCAGTGAGAGCGGCCCCTTCGGCGCTCTCACGATCTACGCCGCGGAACCGGATGCGTTCGGCGCTGATGAACTCAAGCTACTCGAGGAGCTGGTCGGTGATCTGGCCTACGGAATTGTCGCCCAGCGTTCAGGAGCCGAACGCGAGGCAGCCGTGACGCGATTGCATGAGAGCCTCGAGGACACGGTAGGAGCCATCGCCAGCACGATCGAGATGCGCGATCCCTACACGGCCGGCCATCAGCGCCGTGTGGCCAAACTCGCCAGCTTGATCGCCGCCGAGTTGGGAATGACGAAGGACCAGCAGCGCGGAATATTTTTTGCCGGTCTCATTCACGACGTTGGAAAGATCAGCATCCCCGCCGAAATTCTCAGCAAGCCCGGCAAGTTGACGTCGCTTGAGATGGAATTCATCCGGACGCATCCGCAGGCTGGTTACGACATCATCAAGGGCGTCGAATTTCCTTGGCCGATCGCCGAGGCTGTGCTGCAGCACCACGAACGGCTCGACGGGTCCGGATATCCAAGGGGCCTTTCGGCAGACGCCATCATCATCGAGGCTCGCATTCTTGCGGTCGCAGACGTGACCGAAGCTATCACGGCGCACCGTCCGTACCGGCCTGCTCTGGGCCTCGATGCAGCGCTGAACGAGATCCAGACGGGGAAGGGACGACTTTACGACGTGGCAGCCGTCGACGCCTGCTTTGATCTGTTTCGGAACAAGGGCTTCAAGTTTGAGTGAGCGGCCGGAGAGCTTAAATGGAGATCAGGCCTCAGATCGAGCCGAGACCAGTAGGCGGGTGAGGGCGTAATATGTAGCCAACGCTCGCTCCAACTTGGACAGTACAATTATGATTGCTCTCCAGATCGCGACGGTTGCCTTTATCGTCTTGTGCAACGGGTTCTTCGCCATGTCTGAATTGGCGATCGTGTCGTCGCGGCGGCCAAAGTTGCAGCAGCTCGCAGCAAAAGGTGACCAGCGTGCGCGCGTTGCGCTGACGTTGCTCGACAATCCGAGCCGGTTTCTTGCTATCGTGCAGATCGGTATGACGCTGACGGCCATTTGTGCCGGAACATTCAGCGGCGCTACGATCGCGGATCGGTTGGGAGACTGGTTGAGCACCATTCAACCGCTGGAGCATTTCGGCAAGTCGATCGCCATTGCCCTCGTGTTCACAGTCGTTGCGTATTTTTCATTGCTGCTAGGAGAACTCGTGCCAAAGCAGGTGGGACTCGCGAATCCCGAGCGGGTCGCGCTGCGGGTCGCCCAGCCGCTTGCCATCGTCGCGCGAATAGGGACCCCGATTGTCTGGCTCCTCGATATTTCCGTTCGCAGCGCGCTCCATATCATTGGCCTTCGTCCTGCATCAACACGCAAGATGACCGCGGAAGAGATCCGTGGTGTGATCGCCGAGGGGGCCGAATCCGGTGCGATCCACGCCGCTGAGCGCGAGATGATCGAAGAGATCCTGTTCTTGTCCAAGCGCGCGGTGCGGACCATCATGACCGCGCGTCCCGACGTTTCGTGGATTGACCTCGAAGACTCGGATGAGGTTGTTTTGAAGAAGGTCCGCGAGTGCTCGCATACACAGCTTCTGGTAGGCCGCGGTGCCATCGATGAGATACAGGGTGTGGTCGACAAGCAGGACCTGCTCGATCAGGCAATCGACGGCCGACGGTTCGATGTCAAAGTTGCGCTCCAGCCACCTCTCATCATTCACGAGGGAGCTACGATCCTGCGAACGCTCGACTTGTTCAAGAAGACACCGGCGCACACCGCAGCGGTCATCGACGAGTATGGCGTTGTACAGGGGATCGTAACACGGACCGATTTGTTGGAAGCTGTCGCCGGCGAGCTCCCGGATCTTGATGCAGAGGCAGAGCCCAAGGTGACAAGGCGTGGCGACGGCTCATTCCTGATCGACGCGACAATGCCGATTACCGAGGCTGCGGAGTGCCTGGAAATTCCGGATCTGTCCCGCGGTGACTTCCTGACGCTTGCCGGTTTTGTCCTGTTCCGGCTCGACCATGTCCCGAAGGCCGGAGAGTACTTTATCTGGTCGGGACGAAGGTTCGAGGTTTTTCAGATGGAAGGACGGCGAATTGACAAGGTCTTGGTCGGGCCTGCCTCGCAAGATCGCCCCGCAACACCGCAGTAAGGTCC
>CAVXSU010000024.1:0-1085744 GCA_963764405.1 uncultured Alphaproteobacteria bacterium | reverse complement strand
ACTTCGCAGAGAACGTCTAACAGGTCCGCGCGAGTTTTTGTCAGGATTACCAGGGCGGCACGCGGATCGGTCGCCCTCGACGACGAAATACTCATGGTACCCGGGGGCTTCGTCCACCGCGGGAATGCAAGCGACGATCTTCCATGGCTTTTTCATTTTTCCAGTATGCACCCGGATCCGCTCCTTTTCCAGCCCATCCGGCTGCCAGAACGGTCTAACGTCGGATTTTGTATTGCACACCAACAAGATGAGCCCATAAGCTGGCGGCATCATTCCTTTAGGATCAACCGGTTAAATCCCATGACTGAACCAAACGCGCTCAAGCCGCATCTCATTCGTCCCGAGCATCTGAACCCGCGTTGGCGGTGGAACCGGGCGATACCTTCGCACGGTCACATATGGTCGACTTCGAGCGTCGGATCGATTTTGACCGCTTGCGACACTATCGACTTGAACGGGCGAGAGAGGCGCTTAAGGAATCGGAATGCGGCGCGCTTCTGCTTTTCGACGTGAACAACATCCGCTATGTTTCCGGCACCAAAATCGGCGAATGGGAACGGGACAAGCTCTGCCGCTTTGCGCTTCTCGCTGGCGACGGCGAGCCGATCGTGTGGGATTTCGGCTCGGCAGCGGTGCACCATCGGATCTACTGCGATTGGCCGGTGCCCGAGAATGCCGTGCTGGCATGCTCGGGATGCGCGGCACTGTGCCTCCGGCGGCCGGGTTGATGAAGGCGCATGCCGAGGAAATCATGTGCCTGTTGAGGACGCAGGCGTGGAGGAGATGCCGGTCGGCGTCGATATCGCGGAGACCGCGATGTTCTTTGAGCTGGAGAAGGCCGACCTTAAAGTCGTCGACGGGCGACAGGCATGCTGGACGCTCGCGAAATCAAGAACATTGACGAAATTATGCTACTGAACGATGCGGCGGCGATGGTCGATGGCGTCTATCAGTTGATCTACGAGGCGCTGAAGCCGGGCGTGCGCGAGGCTGACATCGTCGGCAAGCCAACGAGATGCTTTACGATATGGGATCCGATGACGTTGAGGCGATCAATGCGATTTCCGGGGAGCGATGTAATCCGCATCCTCACAATTTCACCGACCGTATCCTGAGGCCGGGAGATCAGGCGTTCTTCGACATCCTGCAATCCTATCAGGGCTATCGCACTTGCTACTACCGCACGTTCAATTCGGACGCGCTACGCCCGGCAGCATGATGCCTACAAGAAATGCCGCGAATGGCTCGATGTTGCGATCTCGCTGATCAGGCCTGGTGTCTCGACCGACACGGTCGCGAGCGTCTGGCCCAAGGCTGAGGATTTTGGTTTTCCCAGCGAGATGGCGGCCTTCGGCCTGCAGTTCGGCCATGGTCTTGGCCTGGCGCTGCACGAGCGCCCGATCATCTCGCGGCTGGTGTCGCTGCAAAACCCGATGGAGATCAAGACCGGCATGGTATTCGCGCTCGAGACCTATTGCCCGGCGAAGGACGGCTTCTCCGCCGCCCGCATCGAGGAGGAAGTCGTCGTCACCGACAAGGGCTGTCAGGTGATCACGCTATTCCCGGCGGAAGAGCTGCCGATCGCCAACCGCTACTAAACGCCAAAAAATAGAAGACAAAAAAACAGAAGATGTGAGGAGACCAAGATGGCAAGACATTCCCTCGGCTGGATTGGCGCAGGGCGTATGGGCTATCCGATGGCCGAGCGACTGTTGAAGGCCGGACATTCGGTTAAGATCTGGAACCGGACGCGTGCCAAGGCCGAACCGCTGGCCAGCAAGGGCGGGCAGATTGTCGATCAGCCCAAGCAGCTTGCGGCCAACGAAGTCGTGTTCACCATGGTGTCGACGGGCAAGGACTTGGAGCAGGTCTGCTTCGGTGAGAACGGCTTGCTCACAGGTAGCTCCGGTCCGCTTCCGAAAATCGTGGTCGACTGTTCCTCGATCGATGTCGAGGAATCCGAAGCGATCCGCGCACGGGTGAAACAATTAGGCTGCGAATTCCTCAGCTCACCCGTCAGTGGCAACGGAAAATGTGTCAAGGCCGGCAAACTGTCGACAGTCGTATCCGGGCCGAATTCAGTCTTCGAGGAGGTGCTGCCTTATCTGAAGCTCATCGCGCCGGCCGGCGTCTCCTATGTCGGCGAAGGAGAACTGGCGCGGATCTGCAAGATCGCCCACAACGTCTTCCTCGGTGCCGTGATCCAGAATTTCGCCGAGATCACCATGCTCGCGAACAAGGCCGGTGTGCCGCGCCACGCCTTCCTCAATTTCATGAACTCAAGCGTGCTTGGCTCGGTCTTCACGAAATACAAGAGCAATGCGCTGGTCAATCTCGATTGGACGACGACGTTTACGCCGGTGCTGCTGCGCAAGGACCTCGATCTTGGTCTCAAGGCCGGACGCGATCTTGACGTCGCCATGCCGGTGACGGCCGCTACGCGCGAGGCGCTGCAAGGCCATATTGGCGCAGTGAAGCTCAAGCCCGACGGAGCCGCCTACCTCGAGAAGGATTTCGCGGCGCTCTTGGAAACCGTGGCGCTCGCGGCCGGCACAAAACTCTCACCCGAAAACGTGCCGATGCCGACCGGGCTCGAGACCGAGGGCTAAAGACCATCTCGGGCTGAGACGTAGCGTGATGCGCTTTCCTCCCTTTCAAGGGTTGTCGCGGATCGGTTCGGCGCCGCTTCTCGAGTTGCGCGGCATCTGCAAGTCGTTCCCAGGTGTCAGGGTGCTGGACGACGTCTCGTTCGCGGTCCGGCCCGGCGAGGTCCACATGTTGCTCGGCGAGAACGGCGCGGGAAAATCCAGCCTGATGAAGGTGCTGTGCGGCGCCTACCGCGCGGATTTGGGCGAATTCTTCTATCGCGGCGAAAAGGTCGCGATCGCCTCCAGCGCAGATGCGAAACGTCTCGGCATTGCCGTGATCTTCCAGGAATTCTCCCTCGTGCCATATCTGGATATCGCCCAGAACATTTTCCTGGGCCGTGAGCCGAAAGGGCGGGTTCCCGGTACCATCGACCGCCGCAAGCTATATCGAGATGCACAGCGGGTGATGAAAAACATCGGCTTCGATATTGACCCGTCAGTGGTCGTGGCGAAGCTCGGCGTCGCGCAGCAGCAGATGGTCGAGATAGCAAAAGCCGTCAGCCAGAACGCGCGCATTCTGGTGATGGACGAGCCGACGGCTGCGCTGTCGGATCGTGAGACCGAGCTTCTGTTTGGCCTGATCCGCCGGTTAAGGGCCGATGGCGTTGCCATCGTCTATATTTCGCACCGGCTAGCAGAGGTATTCGCGCTCGGCGATCGCATCAGCGTCCTGCGCGACGGCCACAGCGTCGGCGAGGTCGATCCCGTCAGCACGACCCCCGACGAACTCGTACGGATGATGGTTGGTCGCACCATTGACATGACCTATCCGAGAACCTTCGCGGCAACGCCGGGCAAGCCGCTGCTCGAAGTGACGGGGCTTTCGGCGCCTAGCGGAATTGCCGATATCAGCCTGGTTGTGCGCGAAGGCGAGATAGTCGGGCTCTGCGGGCTCGTCGGTTCGGGGCGAACGGAAGTCGCTCGGGCGATTTTTGGTGCCGATCCGATCAACGCAGGGAGGATCGTTTTTAACGGCCGCGAAAAGAAGGGTGGCCCGGACGAGGCGGCCCGGCTCGGCATTGCGCTCATTCCCGAGAGCCGCAAGAGCGAAGGCCTCGCCTTGATGCGTTCGGTCGGCGACAATCTGGTGCTCTCGGCGCTGCACAAGCTGTTTCCATCCGGCTGGTTCGAGCGCCGCCGCGCCAGGCGCGTCGCGGACGATCTGATCGCGAAACTCCGCATCGTCACGCCGAGTGCGCGTCAGACCGTTGCTTTTCTTTCGGGCGGCAATCAGCAGAAGGTCGTGATCGGCAAATGGCTGGCCGCGGGCGCCCGGCTTTTCATCTTCGACGAACCGACGCGCGGGATCGACGTCGGCGCCAAGGCCGAGATCTTCGCGTTGATCGATCAGCTGGTGGCGGGAGGCGCCGCGGTGCTTATGATCTCGTCAGAGCAAGCTGAAATCTGCCATGTTTGCGACCGCGCCTATGTGATGCGGGAGGGGAGCATCGCCGGTGAACTGGCGCGGGCCGAACTCACCGAAGAGAATATCGTCCGGCTGGGAATGCACCATGGTTGAGGCGGCCCCCGCGATTTCCTCCCATCCGCTGCGACGCCTCCCAGGTGTCGCGATCGTACTGACGCTTCTCATCGTGGTCTTTGCCGCATTGGCACCTGGCTTCATCTCGCCGACCAATGTTGCCAACGTGCTGGTGCAGTCGACGTTGTTATTGCTGCTGTCGTTGCCGATGACGTTGGTCATCATGACGGAGGGGCTCGACCTCTCGATGGGGGCGGTCGTGACGCTCACCTCGATCATCGTCGCCATCGTGTCGCTGGCCACCGGATCGGTGCTGCAAGGCCTTCTCGCAGCCGTTGCGGTGGGCACCTTGTTTGGCCTGGCGAATGGATACCTTGTCGCCGGGCTAAATATTCCACCGTTCGTGGCGACGCTCGGAACGCTCGGCATGGCGCAGGGACTGGCGTTGATCGCCAGCGATGGCCAGAGCGTGGTCGGTATCCCGCGCAGCGTCAGCGAGGTCTATCTCGCAGCCCCCTTCGGCGTGCCGCTGCCCATCGTCATTGGGCTGATCGCCTACCTCATTTTCCACGCTCTGCTTTATCATATGCGTTTCGGCACCTACATTTTTGCGCTCGGCGGAAACCGCGAGGCTCTCATCTATGCCGGACTGTCACCCACCAGGCTGTTGATCGCAGTCTACGCCATCAGCGGCGCGATGGCGGGTTTTGCCGGTCTTTTGATGACGGCGCGCATGAACGCCGGGCATCCGACCGCCGGCCTTGGTCTTGAGTTCGACGCCATTGCCGCTGTCGCGGTGGGAGGAACCTCCTTCGAGCGCGGCAATGGCTGGCTGCCCGGGACGGCGCTTGGCGTTTTGGCGGTTGGCGTCCTGCGAAACGGCCTCAATCTCCTGGCGCTGCCGTCCTCGATCCAGGTCGCAAGCGTCGGCGCGCTGGTCATTCTCGCCCTGTTCTTCGACGGATTGCGGAGCCGGTCATGACGGACGTCGCAAAGCCGGTCGCGCCGCGAGCGTTCCTGTCGGACGACATCCTGCAGATCCTGTACAGGCTGCTGGCGGCGCTTTTGATCTGCGCCGTCCTTGCGGTCTCGACTGACTCATTTCTTTATCTGACGAACATCCTGAACGTGCTACGACAGGCGAGCCTGTTGTTCTTCATCGCTTCCGGCCTGACGCTAGTGGTGTTGACAGGGGGGCTCGATCTTTCCGTCGGCGCCAATGTCGCGCTTTCAGCCTGTGTCGCCGGCACGGTGATTTATAAGACGGGCCAACCGGCCCTCGGTGTACTCGCCGGGGTCGCGACCGGCGCAAGCGTCGGCCTGCTCAACGGCGTGATGGTCACGGCCCTGCGTATTCCGTCTTTCATCGCGACGTACGGCATGCTCTGGGTACTGAACGGCCTGACCTACTGGTATATGGCCGGCGAGGTCATTCACGGCTTTCCGCCCGCCTTTCGCCAGATCGGCAGTGGTTATCTGTTCGGCCTTCCCGCGCCGGTTTACCTCCTCGTACTTTTTCTTGCGATCGGAACGATCTTCGCCCAGCGAACCATCTGGGGACAGGAGATCTATGCGATTGGCGCCAATCCGGTTACGGCGCGTCTCTCAGGCATTCCGATGTCGCGGCGCCTTCTCCTGGTCTACGCGGTTTCCGGCACCATGGCCGGCCTTGCCTCCATCATCTTTGTCGCGCGGTTGAATTCGGCTGAGGCCGACATTGGTGAAAGTCTGACACTGCCTGCAATTGCCGCGGTACTGATCGGCGGCGCGTCGCTATTTGGCGGCGTCGGTAGTGTGTTCGGTACCTTCGTCGGCGCACTGATCCTGACGCTGGTCGTGAATGGAATGAATCTGTTGTCGGTCAATACGAGTTGGCAGCCGCTGGCGACCGGCGTGATCGTGATCCTTGCGGTCTGGCTCGACATGAAGGCGCGCCGCCGCAGGCTGTGATTTGAAACCAAAACGAGCGAGGAGGGGAAGGCGACATGAAACAAGGGATTAGTGCAGCACTTGGCGGGCTGCTTGCGGCGATGGTCTCGACAGCAGCATTGGCCGGTGGCGAAACCATCGCTGTCTTCACCAAAAACCAGACCAATCCATATTTCCAGGCCGTTCGCGTCGGCGCCGATGCCGCGGCAAGAGCGCTCGACGTCAAGACATTGCATTACATTCCAACCAAGCCCGACAGCATTCCCGAGCAAATGAGCCAGATCGAAGACGTCGTGGTGAAGAAACCGGATGCCATCGTGTTCACGCCGGTCGACTACAAGGCGTTGGTGCCGGGCGTCGAGAAGATCAACGCCGCCAATATTCCCGTGGTGAACATTACCGACCGCTCTTCCGGCGGAAAGTTCGTCGCCTTCGTCGGCGCCGACGATTACTCGACTGCGCTTGAGACGGCGCGTTACCTTCTGAAGGCCATGAACGGCAAGGGCAACTTCATTATCCTCGAAGGTGTGAAGGGCGCGCTCACCAATACCGATCGCATTCGCGGCTTCAACGATGCTCTGAAGGAGAACCCCGCCGCCAAGCTGCTTGCTTCACAACCAGGAAACTATCAAAGGCTGCAGGCGCTCCAGGTCATGGAGAACTTGCTGCAGTCCTATCCGCAAATCGATGGCGTGCTTGCAGCCAACGATGCGATGGCGATGGGGGCGATCGAGGCGCTTGAAGGCGCCAATCGCACCGCCAAGGTAATCGGCTTCAACGGCACCAAGGAGGCGGTCGATGCGATCAAAGCCGGCAAGCTGCTCGCGAGCGGCGACTACAATGGCTTCCTCCAAGGCTGCATCGGCACGATCATCGCGACGCGGGCGCTGCGAAAGCAGCCGGTTGTGTCGGAAATCCTGCTCAAGCCCACCGTTGTGAGCAAGGAGAACTATCAGCGCTACGAAACCCCGGTCGAATCCCGCACGTGCCCGACGTGGGAAGAGGCGTTGACAATGGGCAAATAGGACCACACTGAAAAAGTGAACGCGAAGGAAGCGGGCCTCAACAACCCGCTTTCTTCAAAAAGGATACATTCATCGTTCATGTAAACAGTGCGAGGAAATTGGCCTAACTGATAAGCTTTGGCAGCAATGCTTATCAGTCGCAGGTAGGCCCCACCTCTATGATCGTTCTTAGAGAAATGGAGTCAGTCAGCGGCCGGCGTCTTCCAATTGCGAATGAGCGTACGCCGCCTCCGCGACACTGACGATCGACGGCAACTACACGCACCCCAGGCGATGGGGGCCGTAGGACGAGATTTCTGCCAAGACTGTGTTCCACTTCACATGTCGTCTCTGTTGTTTCCTATATTTTCAAAGGTTGTTTGAGGCACGCGCGCGATTGACGCGCATCGCACGTCTCCATCACGCGCGCCGTCGCCCATTGTGTTGTTTTGGCAAGGGCAGCGTCAATGTCCAGGCACCGCCCACTGAGCGGGAGAGCGTGACATGACTATCCTTCGTGAAATCGTTACGAAAAGCGAGTGGATTATCGCCATCCTGGCACTCTATGTGGCTGCCTGGACGCGCTTCAATCAACCGCCCACAAATCGTTCTGGTACGACTTTCGCTCTGTTCTTCCTTGGTATGATTTTCTACTTCGCCTTGCTCATCCCCTCTGGGGTCTAGTCATGATCGGTCTTTTCCAAGGTAGCATTGGTTTCGACTGGCTTGGCGAAAAATTGGCAAAAGCGAATCCTCAGGCGCAAGCTGAACTCGACCAATATGCTCCGATTGTGGCGGCATTGATTGTAGTTGTTGCTTCGCAATTCCGTCAGATATCGCGGATCGATTCGGCAGCGCGGGCATTCTGGATAAAGCTGGCCGCGATTCCTCGCGAAGCCGATCGACTCGCAATCGAACTTGCGCAAGACGCCTGTTTTGAGCCGGCGGAGAAGCTTCGCGACCAAATCACAAAGGTCGTTTGCGAGAACATCGGTTCGCGGGCGTTGAACTTTAGGAGGGATGACACGCTTTCCGCTCGCTTCACAAGGGCTATCGCATTGTACAACCTATTCGTTGGGCCGGGTAACAACGGCACAACGCCCGATTTTGCTCGGAACTCATATAGCCGATCCGCCTACGCGAGAATCATGCAACTCGGTGACACTGTGGCCGCTCGCGCAGGAGGCCGATACGAAGACTTGATGCGAACTGGCCTTGCGTTTTTCACGTCTTCGCATCCAACCCGAGAATTGAAAGAGGCTTTGAATTGTAACATTGCAGATGTGTCGAACCTCACTTGCAACCTCGTTGCGCGTTATGTCCTTTTTTGTGAGATGACGCACAATGGGCGACTCCAGCGTCTTGCTGAAATGGGTTTTAATGCCCGCCCAACACCAAGATTTGGAGCGGATAAATGGGCGGCAACGATTCTACTCGTGATCCTCTTGAGCGTCGGCATGATGATGTACATGCCGGGTACACGTCCGATCGAAATGGGAACGGCCCTAACCATCGCAGTAACTTTCGGCGTTTCGATTGGGTTCGCTGTCTTGGGCGCCATCGTAGTCGCGCAACGTTTTATTGAACGCCAGGAGGGAGACCGAACGGCATTCCCCCCTATTGCTGAGGTGTTATTGGCTGCCCTAATCGTTGTGGGACTGTCAATCGCTGTGCGGATCAGCATTCCGCTCGTGCCCGCGTTGATGGAGGGCCAGGGATATCAGGATGTCTTCAGTCAGTTTGTTGAACGGTTGCCGGGAACGATAACTCCGTTCATTTGCACGATCTCCCTCGGTCTTCTTTGTTCCTATCTGGGTTCTCAGGATTTGAGCTGGTATCGCGCGTCGGGCGTTGGGGCACTTGGGAACGGGCTCGCGCTCATGGGCGCGGGGTGGCTGGTCGGATCACTCCTGGACGAGAGGGTCCTGGCTCGGTTCTACCTGTACCCAGAACACGCGATCCGAATCGTTATGCTGAGCACTGGGTTTACCGGCTTCATGGTCGGCGCAATGGTTTTGGCGACGTTCAATAAGTCCGAGCGCACTGACGTAATGCTGAGCAACGGCGATAAACCCATTTGGGGTACCCGCAATGTGCCAGACCTGTGCAAGCCGCACGACGGCCCCGGCAAGATGATCTTCCAGCTCGGGGAGGAGGCCTTCAATCAGCCGTTCAAGACCGGCCCCTTGATCGATCAGGACGGCAATTACGCGCTGTTCGACATCCTGATGAACCAGCCGATGTTCGACTTCATTGTCGACAAAGGGCAGGACTGAAGCCAAAGACGGTAGCCCAAGCGTTGGATGAAAGTTTGCACAGGTGTCAAAAAAAGTTCGCATCGCAGCACAGGTGCGTCCGCTCCCCATGCCTCCGGTCATCGGACTCATGCAAGACGTTGCGAACCCGGGTCTCTCGAACGCTGAGCGGGGAACGAAATCGTTCCAGATATGCTTCTCGGTCGCTGGAAGCCTAGCGCCACAGGCCTCGCACACGAGCCCCGACGTCAATCCGTGGCCCTTGGGTGGGGCCCCGCTCAGCCAGGCCGGGTGTTACCAATGGCCAGTTGGTGCGCTCGAACAGTCCGAGCAGCCTCTCTGGAATAAAGCGCGTCCGGGGCGCGTAGACATGCCGGTCGCCTCGCGAACGCTGACCGTGTGTGAAGAAGCGTTGCGGCACCACCAGATGGAGATCGTCCTTTGCGCGGGTCATGGCGACGTAGAGCAGGCGACGTTCTTCCTCCAGTTCGGCGGAGGTACCGGCCCCGAGGTCTGACGGCATGCAGCCGTCGACGACATTCAGCAGGTAGACCGACTTCCATTCCTGTCCCTTGGCCGAGTGGATGGTCGACAGGATCAGATAGTCCTCGTCCAAGAGCGGCACTCCGGCCTGGTCGCTGGTCGCATCCGGCGGGTCCAGAGTAAGTTCGGTCAGGAAGCGCTCGCGCGACGGGTATCCGCTCGCGATCTGTTCGAGCTGCACAAGGTCGGCACGTCGAATGTCGGCATCCTCGTGGATGCGGTCGAGATGCGGTTCGTACCAAAGACGCGCGCGTTCCAGGTCCGATGGCCATTCCGAATATCTCAGGTTTCCAACCGTTTGTACGAAGGCGGCCCAATCGTCGCCGGCGCGAGGTGGGCAGGGTTGACTGGAAAGCGCAGTGAGCGGGTCGGCAGCTTCCGTCATCTGATCGAGGATACGTTGGGCGGAGGCGGGCCCGATGCCCGGCAGCAGGTGCATTACGCGGAAGCCAGCGACGCGATCGCGCGGATTCTCTACGAAGCGCAGCAGCGCAAGGACGTCCTTGACGTGCGCAGCGTCGAGAAACTTCAGGCCACCGAATTTGACGAACGGGATGTTGCGGCGGGTGAGTTCGATTTCCAGCGGTCCGCTGTGTGAGGAGGTGCGGAAGAGCACGGCTTGTTGCTTGAGAAGGGAGCCTTCCTCGCGGTTCTCGAGGATCCGCTCAACGATGTATTGTGCCTGGTCTGCCTCGTCGCGCACGGCAACCAGCCGCGGTTTTGCCGATGAAGTCCGTTCGGTCCATAGGTTCTTGGTGAAGCGCTCTTTCGCGAGATCGATGACGCCGTTGGCAGCGGACAGGATCGGCTGGGTCGACCGGTAGTTGCGGTCGAGCGTGACGATCTCCGCCTTCGGGCTGAACTGTTCGGGAAAATCGAGAATGTTGCGAACCGTAGCGGCGCGGAACGAATAGATCGATTGCGCATCGTCGCCGACGACCGTGAGGCCGCGCCCACCGGGCTTGAGGGCCAGCAGAACGGAGGATTGCAGCCGGTTGGTGTCCTGGTATTCGTCGACCAGCACGTGATCGAAGCGTCTGCCAATGTCGTCGGCAATAGCTGCGTCGGACATCATCTGCGCCCAGTAGAGAAGCAGATCGTCGTAATCGAGGACGTTGTGCTTCTGCTTGGCCTCGACGTACGCTGCGAAAAGCTCCTTGAGCTCAGCGGCCCAGCCGGCGCACCACGGGTAGGACGTTCCGATCACTTCTTCCAGCTCGGTTTCGGCGTTGACGCAGCGCGAGTAGATCGAGAGGCAGGTGCCTTTCGTTGGGAAGCGGCTCTCGGTCTTCGATAGACCGCGTTCGTGCCTGACGAGATTCATCAGGTCGGCCGAGTCTTCTCGGTCATGAATGGTGAAAGCGGGATTGAGGCCGATCTGCTCGGCGTATTCGCGAAGCAATCGGGCGCCGATGCCGTGAAACGTGCCGGCCCAGCTCAGCGCATCGTTCATGATGCCGGCCTTGTCGCCGAGGACCTTGCGCGCAATCCGCTCGACCCGCTTCGACATCTCGGATGCCGCGCGGCGCGAGAACGTCATGAGCAGGATCCGGCGCGGATCGGCGCCGCTGGCGATCAGATGGGCGACCCGATGCGCCAGCGTGTTTGTCTTGCCCGACCCGGCGCCGGCGATGACCAGGAGGGGAGCTCCGACGTGACCAACGGCGGTGACGCCGTGCTCGACGGCTCGGCGCTGCTCGGCATTGAGCGTCTCGAGATATGATGCGGTCGTCGTCGCGAGCACAGATGTCCCCCTGATCGAACGCCACGCTCGATGATTCTCTGAAGGTCCGCAATGAGATAACTCGCGCCATTGTCGTAGTTCTTTAAGGCGCTGGGCGTCTCACGCCGCCATCTTGTCCTCCTTGTCGGCGCCGCGCATGACGATCTTCAACGCATCGTCCGGCAGGGGGCGCTGCAGCGCCTTTATGGCGGAACGCTTTCTCTCGAGACCTCATTGCCGGGCGCTGCTGCAGGAGCGATCCGCGCCGTTGAGGACCTGCTCTCGACAGGACACGCCGAGGGCTCGCTGGAGATTTCGTGCCCGAGGGAGTCATTCCGATGCTAGTAACGGACCAAAGGCGACCGGCGTTCCGCACCCTCAGAGGGTGGGCGATCATGGTCTTGCATGAAGCGGGGGCTATCCGCGAATGCGAAGTTCATGGCTGGATCCAAGACCAAGCTGACCCGCACGCGCGGCAGTATGCTATGATCATCGCTCAGGAAGATCCACCGCCCGGCGCTTCTCCAGAGGATGCCCTTGCCGAGATCTGCGAGGTGCTGGAATTGATTGGTAACGTATGCCCGGAGTGTCTCCCGGAAGATTGAAGCCGATGAAAGGCCTCAAGCGCTAAGGCCAGCGTTCTGGAGTCGGTACCTCAGCCAGATCGCGCCGCCATCAAGCTGGCGTGTGCTCTCCAGACTCATCGCCTCAACCGGGGCGCGGTGCTCAGTCTCAGCCTCGGTTGAGTTGAAGACCGATGGAGCCCCCTTTGCGCCGTCCACCGCCGGGCAAAGGATCAAACTGAGTTCGTCTATCAGCCCAGCGCGCAGGAAGGCGCCGTTGGTGCTGCCGCCTCCCTCCAGGAGCAAGCGCTTTACGCCCAAGTCGCGGTTGAGGATTTCGAGCGCGAGGGGAAGATCGAGTTGGGACTTTCCGGCAAAGACGTAGGAAACGCCCTCGCTGCGCAGGCTAGCCAGATGGGCATCGGAGATTTCTTCCGTGAGCACGACCACGATCGGATCTCCGCCAATATCCGAACGGCCCCAGGCGATCTTGCCGTGCGCGTCGAGGACGACGCCATAGGCTTTGGCGTCACGTTGGGCGAACCACGGCTGGCGAGGAAAGGTTTCTTGAGACGAAGCAGGATACGGCTTGCCCTTGGCGAACTCCTGTCCGGTGACGCGCCCGATAAGCCAGGCTTCACCGGCGAGCTCGTCGTGCACCTGCTCGAAAAGTTCGCCGGCCGTCCCCTCCGGGCGCCAGCGACTCTGGAGCGTCCGACCGTCGACGCTTGCGGCCATGAGACAAATGACGTGCGGTTTCATGCGGACTCCCGTCCTGTGGCGTGGCCATCAGGCCGACTTACGGTGATGCCTGTGCGCCCACTCCGTTCAATGCGACTGCCGACACCTAAAGCATATTCGGGACATATTAGGTCAATCCCGCTGACGCGCTCCTGCGCTCGTTAGACCGTCCGTCGCTCCCGATGCAATGCTCGTTCTTTGCCTTCACGAGCCCGAGCCGGAGGGCAACAGGATGCATTGCATCAGAGCATGGTCCACGCTAGAGCAGCCGTAACCTTTAGAGGTAGACACATGTCATATGCCTATAAGCTGAATCAAAACGTTCGCCACCAGCCCCAAGGTCCACAAGGACGTGTCGCAACTGACGCATCACTGATTTACACCATCGTTCAACTTATGCCCATCGAGGCAGATGGACGTCTTAGATACCGCATCAAGAGCAAATCGGAGAATATCGAACGAGTCGTTACGGAAGATCAGCTTTCGTATTGTCAGGTGATTTAGCGCGTTCGCTCCGCGAGAAGCCTCTCAAAGTGTACGAGGTTATGAAACGCGCCAATGTCCCGAATGAAGAAGCCTGCCAATCCCTCCTGTTGAAAATGCGAGACGAAGGCTTGGTGAAGTTCGATATACACAAAGGACAATGGCTCATCGGATGATTTCGGGAATTGCAACGACCGTCCGGCGTTTGATCGCAGAAGACTGGCTGCGGCCCTTACCACAGGGAGTCGCGCTATCCAGAAGGCCATTACGCCCGCGTCTTCGCCCGCGAGATTAATTGGTCCAACGCTGGAGCGGGCTTGCTCCAAACGGGTTTAAGCGTTCCAGGAAAGACGGTGGCTCGGCATATTGCACCGGCTGGGTCTGCGCTCGTGCATCCTGTACGGGCCGGGCCTGTGCCCGTTCATTTTGCCGCCGGATATTTGCTCCGCGTTTCTGCACGTGCCGGATGATGTCTGCCCGCGCATTTCGCACGGTCCGGGCCCTTCGGTGCGTCTGCATGGGCCGCACGGACGCTGGGGCATTCTCCGCGACCGGTGCCGGATCATCTTGTACGGGCTTAGCTGAGTCCCGCGCATCTTGCTCGGCGCTCCACGCCTGGAATTCCCTAAACAGGGCTTCCGATGCCTCACTGTTTTCAGCCTGAGTCTGGCTGGCGGGTTCAGAGGCACTGATTTCGCTAGTCGGGACGTCCTTCGCAGTCTGCGGCGCCTCAGCGTCAGCAGTTGATTGAATTACGGCCGATTGGATGCTTGGCATCGACTCATCGGTGCCAGGCTGCGGCGCCCATGAGTCGACCGAAGCTGTGCCGTCAGCGAAGAGCGTCACCGGATTTCGCACTGATAGAATCGAAATGCCGATCGTTGTTGCCGTTACGACCAAAATACTCGCCATGACAAATCGTAGCGAGATGACTGCTCTGTCGCTCCCGATACCCGGCTCGGGTTCATCGGCGGATAGAATAAGCGGCAAAGCATCGTCCGGATCGAACCCGTCTTTCGTCGCCATCGCGTGATGCCTCCAGTGAGGTTCCCGTCGAGACTAGCTCTCATCGAGGTCTAAAAGGCGGAGAAACCTTGGTTTCACTTGGACCGGGGAACCGGCTCAATCACGCGGCAGCCCGTAAACGGATGTTATCGTTCTGTCCGTGAGGGTCTGTCTCGGGGGTTAGAGCGGACGAAGGAAGTCCCGACTCACTTTCGGCGCCCGGCACTCGGCGAGGGCGCCTCTCCTGGGGTCCGCTGGGAGGCGGCCGGTGCACCTCGATGTCGCCATCCTGCCACGTGAACCTGTCGCGGCGGTCAACCATGCGTCATCTCCTTCCGGATTTCCTCGGCCAAAGCAGCCCGGCCGCCTGAAGCTTCCCAAGCAGCCGGCCGACTAATTATCAGGCGGCCTTCTTCGGCTTGCCGATCGTTCCGGCCTTGGCCGCCTGGCTGAAGAGGTCGTCCAGTTCGCCGGCGCGGACGGCTGCGATCAGCGCGTCGATCACGTTGGGGAGCTTCTCCTTCGAGCCGACAACGATCCCGGCCTTGCCCTTTTCGAACTCGACCGGCTTGGCGCCGAACTTGATGGACATGACGACCTGAAGTGATGATCCCGAAGGCAAGATGACGCGGCCCACAACCGACATCGAGGCTGATCGACTCTGCGCTGATCGGATCTAGCTCGCGACTGTAAAAAGGCCCGGCTTTTTTGCCGGGCCTTTCCTATTATTGAGCAGCGAACGGTTGGACTTAGAAATCCATCCCGCCCATGCCACCACCCATGCCACCCATGCCGCCCTGAGGCATGCCACCGGCACCGGCGTTCTTCTTCGGAACTTCAGCCACCATGGCTTCGGTGGTGATCAAAAGCGCCGCAACCGAAGCTGCGTTCTGGATCGCCACGCGAACCACCTTGGTCGGGTCGATGATGCCCTTGGAAATCAGGTTGACGTATTCGCCGGTCTGCGAGTCGAAGCCGTAGGAGTATTGATCCTTCTCGAGGATCTTGCCGACGATCACCGAGCCGTCTTCGCCGGCATTGATCGCGATCTGGCGGGCTGGATAAGACAACGCCTTGCGCACGATCTCGACGCCAGTCTTCTGGTCGTCGTTCTTGGTACGAAGCCCCTTCAGGTGGTGGGAGGCACGCAGCAGCGCGACGCCGCCGCCCGGCACGATGCCTTCTTCCACGGCCGCGCGGGTGGCATGCATCGCGTCATCCACGCGATCCTTGCGCTCCTTGACCTCGACCTCGGTCGCGCCGCCGACGCGGATCACCGCGACGCCGCCCGCGAGCTTTGCCAGACGCTCCTGCAGCTTCTCACGGTCGTAGTCCGAGGTGGTCTCATCGATCTGCGCCTTGATCTGGTTGACGCGCGCCTCGATGTCTGCCTTCTTGCCGGCGCCGCTGACGATCGTGGTGTTCTCCTTGTCGATCATCACCTTCTTGGCGCGGCCAAGCATGTTGAGGGTGACGTTCTCGAGCTTGATGCCGAGATCTTCCGAGATCGCCTGGCCGCCGGTCAGGATTGCGATGTCCTGCAGCATGGCCTTGCGGCGGTCGCCGAAGCCCGGAGCCTTGACGGCCGCGACCTTCAGGCCGCCACGCAGACGGTTGACGACGAGAGTGGCGAGAGCTTCGCCTTCGACGTCTTCTGCGATAATCACAAGCGGCTTGCCGCTCTGCGCCACGGCTTCAAGCAAGGGAAGCAATTCATTTAACTGAGACAGCTTCTTTTCACTGATGAGGACGTAGGCATCTTCCATTTCAACGCGCATCTTGTCGGCATTGGTAACGAAGTAGGGTGAGATGTAGCCGCGGTCGAACTGCATGCCTTCGACGACCTCAAGTTCGGTCTCGAGCGACTTGGCTTCTTCGACCGTGATGACGCCCTCGTTGCCGACCTTCTTCATCGCGTCGGCGAGGAACTTGCCGATCTCGGCGTCGCCGTTGGACGAGATGGTGCCGACCTGGGCGATCTCCTCGTTCGAGGTGACCTTCTTGGAATTCTTGACGAGTTCGGCGACGACGGCTTCTACCGCCATGTCGATCCCGCGCTTCAAGTCCATCGGGTTCATGCCGGCGGCAACGGATTTGGCGCCTTCACGGACGATCGCAGCCGCCAGAACGGTCGCGGTGGTGGTGCCGTCGCCGGCCGCATCCGCCGACTTGGAGGCGACTTCGCGCACCATCTGGGCGCCCATGTTCTCGAACTTGTCGTCAAGCTCGATTTCCTTAGCGACGGTGACGCCATCCTTGGTGATGCGGGGAGCGCCGAACGACTTGTCGAGCACGACGTTGCGGCCCTTGGGGCCGAGCGTCACTTTCACCGCGTTGTTGAGAATTTCGACGCCGCGCAGCATGCGATCGCGGGCATCGACGCCGAATTTGACTTCTTTGGCTGACATAGTGATCTCCGTTTTAAATCTATCCCAAGCCGCGCAAATGGGCGGGTTCTTCAGGGATGAGATTTCAACTTGCGGGCCTCATCCTTCGAGATGCCGGCTGCGCCGACTCCTCAGGACAAGGAAAACTGACTGGAGCGCTTACGCGGCTTTCTTTTTGGCGGCGGGCAGATCGGTGAGAACGCCCATAATGTCGCTTTCCTTCATGATCAGCAGTTCCTGACCATCGAGCTTGACCTCGGTGCCGGACCATTTGCCGAACAGCACGCGGTCGCCGACCTTGAGGTCGATCGGGATCAGCTTGCCGGCTTCGTCGCGGCCGCCCGGGCCAACCGCGGTAATTTCGCCCTGGGAAGGCTTTTCCTTGGCAGTGTCCGGAATGATGATGCCGCCTGCGGTCTTCTCTTCGGCGTCGATACGCTTGACCACAACGCGGTCGTGAAGCGGACGGAATTGCATGTTGTCCTCCTGTTTTTGGTTATTGTTGCTTCGGACTCACTAGCAGTCGAGGCTAGCGAGTGCTAACCATCCTGCAAGTAAGCCGGCGTAGGAGGCATACAAGACCTTTCCAAAACGATATTCCGCTCAAGGCATCCGAATAACTGTAACCGGTATGAGCTCCCACGTCTGCAGCGATCAGCCTGTGCGAGCGTAGCGGTTCGGCATCCAGTACTGACGCAGGGCCTCGACGACGTCTGGAATGTCGGCATGGGCGTTGCGCAGGAATTCCTCGGTCTCGCGGCCCTTCCTTGGTGGTCCAAGTAGCGGACGGCCTTGATCGTCGACGCAATGCAGCAGGATAGGCAGGAGCAAGCCGTGGTGTATGTTGCTGACATCGAGCAGTGGGGCCCAGGCCGACAGTCGCAACCGCATGGCGGCATGGAATCCCTGACACCACGGCCGCGCATCAACGTCGCCATCGGGCTTACGGCCATGGACCGGCGCGAACCGATGTGGTGCGGTGGAAAGAACATTACTGATGTCGTTGTGGCGCAGCGCGACGGCCGAAATCGCGGCGAACTCAGGCGTGCCGCCATGGTTGAATGCCTCGGCGTCGATGGCGAGCAGCGGACAGATCCAGTCGAGCGGACTCATCGACACCGGCCCGGCCACGATCGCGGCGACATAGCCGTCGAGCATGGGAAGATTCGTGGCGATGGGATGCTGCTCGGCGCGAGCCTGCAGCCAAGGCTCAAGTTCGTCGAGCGGCATCGCGGCTGCCGCCATCGATGGTGACGAGGATGATGCCGAACGGCGCCGCCGGCTCATGCAGCCACCCATGCGCTGAGCTCGCGGGCCGCCTTCCAGTTCCAGGCGAGAAGTTCGTGCAACTGGTGGCTCTTGGTCCGACCGGAGACGATGCGCTCCAGCACATCGGCCAGATAAGCCTGCGGATCGAGTTCGTGGAGCTTTGCTGTATTGACCAGCGACGCAAGGATTGCCCAGCTCTCAGCGCCGCCCTCGCTGCCGCTGAACAGCGAGTTCCGCCTTCCCATTGCAATCGGGCGCATTGAACGCTCAACGGTGTTGCTGTCGACCTCGACGCGGCCGTCGCGGAGAAACAGCGTCAGTCCGTCCCAGTGATTGATATAACCAACTGTTTCTTGCCGTTGACGGTACCGCAAGGGTTCGAGTGCGATAGGCCGCTTAGGCTTCGCTTGCGCTGCCACTTGGTCGATTGACTCCAATACTTCCCGAAGTCGACATTCCTTCGGACAGCTTAAATTTTCCGGTGAATTCAAGACCAAAAAATTGCGGCGGGTATACCGTCGGCATTTGTCCGTCAGACTTGGAAAGTTGTGCTTGCAAATCAACGGCGAAACGCCGTTCGAAATGATAGAGTGGGAGTGAGGGGTATGGGATATTCTGGAGGGCGCTGGAGAGCAATAGCGTGAGGCAGCGCCCTTCGATCCGAAGCTATCGCTGAAACACGACCTTGCCGTCGACGACGGTCAGATCGACCTTGATGTCCTTGATCTGATCTTCTGGGACCGTCAACGGATCCGCGGAGAGCACCGCGAGGTCCGCGAGCTTGCCCGGCTCGATAGAGCCCTTTTTGTCTTCCTCAAACATGTAATGGGACGCGGCGCTGGTGTAGAGGCGCAGCGCCTGCTCACGCGAGATCGCCTCGTTCGGCCCGTAGACGTGACCATTGGGATCCTTGCGCGTGACCATGATGTAGATGTTGATGAAGGGGTCGATGGTGTTCACCGGAAAGTCGGTGCCCGCTCCGAGGCTACCGATCCCGAGTGTCTCGATGAGGGTTCTGGTCGGCACGGCGCGGTCCGCTACGGCCTTGCCGAGGAAGCGCTCCACGGTTGCCGCCTTGTCCCACATGAACACATTCTGGAAGTCGACCCTCACGCCGAGCCGTTTCGCTCGTTCCATCTGCTCCGGCAGGATCAGGCTGCCATGGATCAGGATGAAACGACGATCCTTGATCGACTTCTCTTTGTCGGCCGCGTCGAACGCATCGAGCACCTGATCGATGCCCCTGTCGCCAACGACGTGGACACCGACCCTCCAGTCATGGCGATTGCAGATCGACACCAGCTCCTTGAGGCGCTCCGGCGACTGTTGCGCGATGCCGTGATAGTCGTTCTGCGAATCCGGATAGGCGTCGCGCATCAGCGCGGTCTTCAGCGTCATGCCGCCATCGTAGAAGAGCTTGATCCCGGCGAGCTTCACCCAATCGTCGCCGAATCCTGATGACGTGCCGTTGCCACGCATGATCGCTTCCCAGGCTGAATTTTCTGCCGGCGGCTCGGGCCGGAACATCAGCCCGACCCGGAGCGTCGCCTGTCCCGATGCGGCCAGACGCTGCAGGGTGGCGATGTCGCGCGCGGGCGTCGCGCCCTCGATCGCGCTGGTGATGCCGAAGCTATTCAGCACGCCTTCGGCGATCTTGAATTGGCGGAATTCGTCGGCCGCGGCCCACTCCGGCACTGACTTCTCGACGAGGTCGATCGCCGTCTCGACGAGAACGCCGGTTAACTCGCCTGAAGCATCACGCTCGAAGCGGCCTCCACTCGGATCCGGGGTACCCTTCTCCACGCCGGCCCTGGCAAGCGCAAGGGTATTCGCCATCGAGAAATGCCCGACCGTGCGCAAATAGACAGGATTGTTCGGTGCGACGCTGTCGATTTCCTGACGGGTCAGATACCGTTTCTCGGCCAGTTGTGACGGCGGATGCCAGGCGCTTCCGATGACCCAGTCGCCGGACTTCTTCTTTGCCGCGAACTGCTTGATGGCCTCAAGTGCATCCGCGACCGTCCTGGCGCGGCTCATATTGACGACATAGTCCGACATCCCTGCAGCCTTGAAGTGGGAATGCGTGTCGATCAGTCCGGGAACGACGGTCTTGCCTGCAAGATCGATCGTGCGTGTCCCACCAGCGGCCATCGGCCGGATCATCGCGCTATCGCCGACCGCGAGAAACCTTCCGTCGCGGATCGCGACAGCCTCGGCAATCTTCGATTGTCCGTCCATTGTGAGAATTTTGCCGTTCAACAGCACGAGCGTGGGCGCATTCAGATTGTTTTGCTGGGCGTAAGCGGCCGCGCCAGTAACGAGAAACGCCAGAACGAGGGTGCATGAAGTTCGCCGCAGCATGGCTTTCCCTTTTGGTTCAATAAACATGCATTCGATATCTCTTAGGATGATCGCTAGGCATCGCCCCGACAAGGAGAAAGATGTTGTCTCACACTCGGCCGGGCCAGTAGCTTGTCGAAAATCGCGTCCGCGCGCACAAGGCGCGAGCCGTCAGTCCGCGCGATGACGCCTTTCTACCCAGCTCCCGGCTCGCGGCCTTCTGCCAGGCTGATAGGTGTAAGCCGCTTGCGGTTCACCTCGAGATTGAATACGTCGAAGCGATTGTAGTAGCCAGCGACATCGTGGAACTGCTTGGGTTCGACGCAATCAGAGAGATCGATCGTGTGGTAGAGCAAGCCCTCATCTGCGCAAAGCGTCTGGCTGATGACCTCGCCCGACGGCCCGAGCACCATGGAAACGCCGCGAGGGGACTGCTCTAGCGTCTCGCGCGCGTCGGCATCGAGCCCCCGCAGCTCTTGCATGGTGGCCGCGTCCAGGAAGGCGGACGCGACGATATTGAATACCTTGCCCTCGAATGAATGTGCGCCGGCGCGGATGCGAATCGCGGATGCAATATCGTAGCGTCCAGCCTGGTTGGGCGGCCGCGTCGGCCAGACCGGGGGATAGGAGGATACGTGGATCTGCTCGCCTTGTGCGATCAGTGCATAGCGCGCCAAGGGATTGGTATTCTCGCCGCAGATCAGCATGCCCAGCTTGCCGATTTCCGTCTCGCAGACCTTGAGGCCGGCGCCATCGCCATTGGCCCAGATCAGCTTCTCGTAGAAGGTCGGCACAAGCTTGCGGTGATGATTGAGTAGCACACCGTCGGCGCCGATCAGCAGGTTGGAATTCCACAGGCAGCCGACCGAGACCGGTGAGCTCTCGCTGAATCCGATCGAGACCACGATGCCGTGCTCACGCGCAGCCGCGCAAAGCTGATTGACTTCTGGGCCCGGCACAGCGACCGAGTTCGCGGCCAGCTTCTTGAAGTAGTCGTGGCTCTTGATGGGCGCCTGCACGGCGGCCCAGACCGGGAATCCGGGCACGAAGGATTCCGGAAAGGCGATGAGCAGCGCGCCGGCGCCAGCTGCTTCGGCGATCAGGCTCACGGCCTTGGCGATCGTCGCCTGTGCATCGAGATAGACCGGCGCCACGTGCGCGGCGCACACCTTCACTTTCGGATAGGAGATCATCGGAGCTGAGCCTGAGCCGGAGAGAATGCGGCGCACCCCTCAAGGCGCGCCGTTTTGCCTATGCGCTCATCTTTGACAGGTCGTGACGTATCGGCATGTTCTTGGCGAGCTCCTCCTTCGGAATGCGCTTCTGCACCGCGAGCTTCCCGTTCTCCACACGGCTGATGTAGCAGTCGATGATGCCGACGTGGTCTTCCTTTCGGATCATCTTGTCGCCCTGCGGGTGCGCCAGCGAGTTCTTCATCTGCATGCCTTCGAGCGCCTGGATGACGCCCTCGACATCCCTGCGCGTCTTGTAGCCGGACGCCTCCACCGCTTGCTTGATGGCGAAGAGATCCTCCCAGGCCTGCCAGCCGTGGCTCTTGTCCATGACGCGCTGGCCGCCGATCTCGCGGGCATCCACCTCGTCCATGCCCATGAGCTTGATGAACTCCTTGTGGTACTCGTCGTTCTTGGCGGTGAGTTGTCGCGGGAAGTTCTCGAAGAAATACACGCCTTCGGCCGCGCCCTGAATGTCGCTGGGCGCGATTGCTTCGATGCTCGCGGAGGACGAATACATCTTCATCTTCTTATCTAGGCCCATCGCCTTTGCTTGCGTGTAGAATGCGACCGACAGCGAGCCGATGAAGGCCGGCAACAGCACCTCGGTATCAGCAGGGATCTGCGCCAAATATGGCACGAAGTCCTTGGTATCGAGCGGTACCGGGATCGAAGTCAGTACCTTGCCGCCGGATTTCTCGATATAGTGCTTGGATTCCTGATTGGTGCTCTGGCCCCAGGCGTAGTCGGCGTAGATCACGCTCCAGGCCTTGCCAAAATTCTCGACGCACCAGGGCAGGCTCGCCGCCGCGATCGAATAAGTGTCGGTGCCGGTGCGGAAGGAGTACCGTGTACCTTTGGAGCCGGTCGCTTCCGTTGCTTCGCCGGTGGAGAAATAGATGGTCTTGAGCTCGGAGGAGATCGGAATAGCCGAGAGCATGACGCCGGAATGCACTGAGCCGACGACGAATTCGGAATTCGAGCGCTGGATCAGGTTACGCAGCTTGCGCGCGCCGCTCGCTGGGTTCGATTCGGTATCTTCTGTGGCGAGCTCGACCTTGCGGCCTGCGATGCCGCCGCCCTTGTTGATGATGTCAACCGCGGCCTTGGCCGCCTTGTCGTGCCAGTAGCCCCAGGAGGAGATCACACCAGTGAGGTCGCAGTGATGGCCGATGACGATCGGCCCCGAGGCTTGGGCGAACGCGTCCCGCATGATCGTGAGATTGGCGACGCCAGTGGTGGCGCCGGCTGCAAGAGCGCATTCGAGAAAGCTGCGGCGGGATAGCTTTTTTGCCATTGCTCATTCTCCTCTGAATGACATCAGTGTTTCGACAGCCCGAGGTAGCGATGCACGATCTCTGGCTGGGATTTGAGATCATGCGACATTCCGGAATAGACGATGGTGCCTTTTTCCATAAGGAAGACGCGCGGACAAAGCTTGAGCGCAGTCTCCACATTTTGCTCGACCAGCAGGATGGAGACGCCGCCCTGGTTGATGCGATGAATCTCGCGCCTGATCTGCGAGACGAGCCGCGGCATGATGCCTTCGGTCGGCTCGTCGAGAATAATGAGCTTCGGGCCCATCATCAGGCAGCGGGCTATCGCGAGCATCTGCTGCTCCCCGCCAGATAGCGTAATGCCGGATTGCTTGAGCCGCTCCTTCAGCCGCGGGAAGCAGCCGAATACATAATCCTGCCGCGCCGGATCAGGCTTGCCGCGAATGCCGATATAGAGGTTTTCCTCGACCGACAGAGTGGGGAAGATGCCGCGGCCCTGCGGCACATAGCCGATGCCGTGCTGCGGTATTTGGTGCGAGGCAATGCTCGCGAGCTCGGTCCCGTCAAATTCCACCGAGCCGAGGGAGCGCCGGACAAGTCCCATAATGGCGCGCAGCGTCGTGGTCTTGCCGGCGCCATTGCGTCCGAGCAACGCCGCTGCTTCCCCGGGCTTCACCTCGAGATTGACGCCCTGCAGGATATGCAGCTTTCCGATGTGCACATGCAGATCGCGAAGGCTAAGCATGGGCGGCCTCCTCGACATAGTCCTCGTCCTCCGGACGGCCGAGATAGGCTTCGCGCACACGTTCGTCAGCCGAGATTTCCTCAGGGCCGCCGGACGCAAGCACGCTGCCTTGCGCCATCACGGTGATATCGTCGGCGATTTCGAACACCACCTCCATATCGTGCTCGATGATGACAATATTGATCGATCGCGCCAACTCTTGAATCTTCTCTGCGGCGCGTTCGGTCTCCGCCGGACTCATGCCGCAGGTCGGCTCGTCGAGAAGAAGGAGCCGCGGCTGCGCAATGAGCGCCATGCCGATCTCGAGCAAGGCCACGTCGCCATAGGACAGCGTGCCGGCGGCGCGGGAGGCGAGCGATGTGAGCCCGATCTGCTCGAGAATGCGCTCGACACGTTCGGCGGTTTCGCGATCGCGCGCGGCGGAGCGGAACGGATGCAGGAAACAGCTACCCGCCTGCGCGGTGATCCACAGATTGTCCGCGACGCTCATTTGCGGGAACACGCTCTTGACCTGTAGCGTGCGTTTGATCCCAAGCCTGCTGATCTCGTGCGGCTTTAGTCCGGTGATATCGCGCCCGAGAAAGTAGACGCGGCCGCTGTCGGGTCTCAGCATGCCGGAAACGAGATTGAAGAAGGTCGTCTTGCCGGCGCCGTTCGGACCGATGATGGCGTGTAGGCGGCCGCCAGGCAGGGAGAGATTGAGATGGTCGACCGCGGTGAGCCCGCCGAAACGCTTGACCAGATTGTCGATGCGCAGGACCGGTTCGCTCATGGATCGGTCCTCAGTTTGGCCGCGGTACTGACCCCGCGCGCGTCTCCGGGGCCGGTGAAGCGCGAAAGAAGGTCGCGCCAGAGCCCAACGATCCCGTGCGGCGCCAGGATGACAACGAGGATCGCCATCACGCCAACAATCAGCGAGTGATGTTCCCAATGTGTAGAGACGAGCTCGCGGATCACGATGAACAGCGCGGTACCGACGAGGGGACCGAACAACGCGCCGGCGCCGCCGACGATGGCCCAAACAACGGCTTCGCCGGACACGTTGTAGAACATGTAGGAAGCCGAAGCGTAGCGGCCGAAAAAGGCAAACAGTGCGCCGGCGACTCCGGCAAGAAATCCGGCCATCACGAAGGCGGTGAGCCGCAGCCCATAGATATTGAGCCCGATCAGGGAGGCGCGCACGTCGTTGTCGCGCACGGCGAGAAAGGCTTTCCCGAGCGGACTGCGCGTCACACGTTGCATCAGCCACAGGCAGAGCGCCACGGTGGCCAATATAAAGAAATACTGGAAGGCGTCACTGGTGAAGGAGAACTGCGTGCTGCCAAAGGAGAACGTCGGCGGCAGTGAAAAATTGATGCCGTCGTCGCCGCCGGTCAGCCATTTCTGCGTCACCGCTAGGAAGTAGAAGATCAGCGAGAAGACGACGGTGATGATCGCGAAATAGTGCCAGGTGAGCCGCACCGCAAAAATGCCGGTGACGAAGGCCATTGCCGTTGCAGCAACGACGCCAAGCCCGAAAGCCGGCCAGAAGCCGAGCCCGAGCTGGTCGATTCCGACAGCCACGCCGTACATGCCGAAGCCGAAATAGAGCGCCTGGCCGAACGAGAGCAGACCGATATAGCCGTAGAGCAGGTTCACGCTGGAGGCGAACAACGACCAGATCAGGATCTCGGCGATCAGGCTGACCCAGAAGCTGTTGACCAGCGAGGGGATGAGCCAGGGCACCGCGAGCATGAAAGCGGCGAAAGCGCCCAGCAGCGTGCGTTCGATGACCGCGCGACCCGTCATCGCGTCAACCCCTTGAACAAGCCCTGCGGACGCAGCAGCAGCACGGCGCTCATGAGTACTAGCGAGGCGATCCGCGCCACCGTCGGATCGGCGAAGCTCTGGATCACGCCCTCGAGGAACGCGAGCAGAACCGCGGCGGCCGCGGTCCCAGGCAGGTTGCCGAGCCCGCCGATGATCACCGCCATGAAGCAGAACGGAAGGATGTCGACGCCCCCTCGAAAATCGACGGTGGTGATCGGCGCGGCAACGGCGCCGCCAAAAGCAGCGAGCGCGAAGCCGATCGCAAACGTGAGGACGTAGATGCGTTGTGCCGGGATTCCCATGGCGATGGCTGTATCGCGATCGTGGCGAACCGCGCGCATCCAGGTACCTAGCTTGGTGTGATTGAGAAAGAGAAAGAAGCCAAGGAGCGCGACGACCGCCACCGCGGCGGCGAAGAGGCGATAGACTTCATATTCGATGCCGAATAGTGGGATCGTTGTCTGTATCGGCGGCAGGATACGGCGCGGCGTCGATCCAAAGCTGATGCGAGCGCTTTCCTGCAGGATGAGCGACAGGCCGAACGTCGCGACGATCGACAGCCCCGCTACGTTACCGATCGGCTGGATCACGACGCGCTGGATCAGCGCGCCGAGCAGGAAGCCGATCAGCGGTGCGGTGATGAAGCCGAGCCAGAAGCTGCCGGTCGCCTGCAGCGTGAACCAGGCAAGCACGGTGCCGACCATGAAGAAATCGCCATGCGCGATATTGATGATGTCGAGAAGGCCGAAGATCACGCTCAAGCCAAGCGCGATCAACGCGATGATCAGGCCCCAGATGAGCCCGTTCAACCCCAGCAAGAGCAGCGTGTGCATCATGCGACGCGACCTGTCACGCGGACCTCATCAGTTTCCAATCATCTTCTCCCCGGCGCAAGTGGACACGACGTCTCGGTAAGTCTGCATGCCAGTTTCATGCCGCGCGAACGGCCGCTACGTCATTCCTCCCGTCGCGATTGAATTGAACAGCGCGGCCGGTACCATGTGACGGTCCATGCGCAACTCGGACGGCGTCAAACCCAGCGCCAGGCCGACGAGTTGCGGCAGGTGAAGGACCGGCATGTCGAGCGTTTCGCCCATGTCTGCTTCGATCTCGCGCTGGAAGCCGTCGAGCACGGTGTGACAAAGCGGGCAGGGGGTCACCACGGCCTTGGCGCCGTTTGCTTTCGCCGAGCGCAGGTGCTGCCCCGTGAGCTTGATGGCGATGCGCTCGTCGTGTGCAGCCGTATGAAAACCACAGCATTCGGTACGCCCGGAATAGTCGATCGGCCGGCAGCCGAAGATCTCGGCAAGCCGCTCCAGCGCCGCATTGTTGCGCGAATTGACGAACCCGTAACGGCCGGGGGGCCGGGTGATGTGGCAGCCGTAGAAGGCGGCAACCGTAAGACCGGTGAGCGGCTGCACCACCATATCGCGCAGCCGGGCCTCGCCGATATCCTCGTGCAGCACCCAGAGAAAATGGCTGATTTTGGTGTGGCCGCTGTAATGCAGCCCTTCCTCCGCGAGGCTCGCATTCATATCCTTGGCGAGCTTGCTGTCGCTGACGAAGGCGGCATGCGCGTCGAGCAGATTGAGCGTGCAGGTATTGCAGATGGTCATCAGCGGCAGGCCCTCGTGCTCCGCGAGCGCAAGAATGCGCACGTTCAGGGCATAAAATCCGGCGGGATCGATCGCGCGCAGTTCGCGGGCGCCGGTGCAGGTTGCCGATTTGAGCGGGGTCAACGTCAGCCCCAGCCGTGCGGCTACCAGGTGCGTCGCTTCATTGAGCTCGGCGCAAGTCGAACGGGCGGAACAGCCGGGGTAATAGGCAAACTTCATCCGATTTTCTTCGCAAGGAGCCGCCGCGCGGCAACGGCGGCTACGGTCTTCGCCCCGACCAGTGTACGCAACGGCCTCACCTTGCCGCGAAGCCAGAGACGAGCGATGCGCCGAAACTGCGCCAGCGCGCGTAGCCCCTGTACGCGCAGGACCAGCGCCCCGGGGTCGACGCGGCCGCGTGCAGCGACGACGGCGCGCAGCGCCAGCGAGTGCTTCGCCGTGGCCGGAAGGCGAGCGGCGGCCTGGGCCTTCAGCGGTTCGATAACCATGCTGACGATGGGTATCCCGGCGGGACAGACCTCCTCGCACTTGTAGCAGGACACGCAGTTGAAGATGCCTGTCTGCGCCAGCGAGCGCGCCACCTTGCCGTTGCCGTTGCGCGGATCGAGTGCGGTCTGGCCGAGCTGCACCAGCGGCGCCGGACCAGCAAAATCGGTGAGGTCACCCAGGCCGACCACCGGACAGGCCGAGTAGCAACACATGCAACTGATGCAATCGAGAGCCTTCGAGGCATTCTTCATGTCGGCATGTGTGAGGGGTTCTGGAAACTGCGGATAAGGCGTATCGCGCTCGAGCCAGGGCTCCAGGCTCGCAACTTTCCGTTCGTAAGGCGAGCGGTCAACGACGAGATCGCGCACGACCGGCAGATTGCGCAAGGGCTCGATGACCATGACCGGCTCGACGGCCTCCCAGCATGCAAGCACCTCGCGACCGTTCATGCGCAGCGCGCATGTACCGCACATCTTCGAGCCGCAGAACCAGCGATAGGCGAGATCGGTTGCCGCGTTCTCGGCGATCCAGTTCAGCGCGTCGAGTACGCGCATCCACTTGCGGTAAGGTACCTCGAAGTCCTGGTACACCCCGCTCGCCTGTGCATCGCCGGAGCGGCGTATTCGCACCTTCAAAAGTTCGCCTTCCGCAAAACGCGAGTTGCGGGCGCGCAACGAATCATGCCGCTCGTCCTGGCCGTAACGGAAGGCGCGCGTCGTCTCTTGTGTCGTGACGTCCGCGCTGCTCACCAAACCACCTCGAGATTGTCTTTGGTGACGAAGCCGGGCGTGAAGAAAGGCAACTCGTATGGCCGCTGCTCGAAGCGGAAGCCATTATCGGTCTTCTTCAAGATGTTTGCCGTGAGCCAATTCGCATTGTCGGTCTGCGGGAAATCCCGGCGGAAGAACGGCCCGCGGCTTTCCTTGCGTTCCAGCGAGGACTGCAGGATCAGTTCGCAAGCCTCCGTCATGTTCACGACGTCGATGGCGTCCAGCCACTCGTAGTTCGCGGTGCGCGCACGCGAATTGAGTTGCATGCGCGGGATAAGATCGAGGCGAATTTCCTCGATGTCGCCGAGCCCGGATCGCAGGCTTGCGGCATCCTTCTCGACGCCGGCCTTGTCCCACATCACCTGGCGCAGCCGCTCCTTGATCTTGACGGGGACGAGGCCCTCGCCAGGACCGTCACGCAGCACATCCAGGCGTTGCCTTTCGCGAGCGACCTCCTGTTCGGGCAGGTCGCAAGGGGCTAGCCGCGGCAGGTCGGCGGCGACTCCGTCGGCGACGACCCTGCCGTCATAGGTGGCAAGGCCGATCAGGCCGTTGCTGTGTCCGCCAAGTCCGCCGGCGACATAGAGCCCGGGCACCGACGAGCGCATGGTCGTAGTGTCGACATCGATGCCGCCCTGGCGGTAATGCGCACTGACCGCGGTCTCCACCAGCTCGCGCGGGAAGTCGAGGCCGAGCTGGCGATAGGCCTTGCTGTAGCTCGTGTAGCTTTCGACCTCCGCGGAGTCGCAGTGATCGAATCCGGCATAGTAGCCGCCTTCATAGCGCGCCTTGCCGGCACGCACCTGCTTGGCCAGCGCCTTGAGCTGCACCGTATAAGGGCCGAAGGCGAGTGGATCGTCCTGTTGCTGATTAAAGAATTCCTCGCCGGCCGAGTTGACCATCCGCGCCGATTTCTCCGAGCCGAGCATCGGATTGGGGTAGACTTGCATGCGCTGCCAGGTCGGCGGATCGGCGATGTCGTTGGTGTGCCACCACTGCATTTCGAGATTGACCAGCGTGGCGCCGGCGCGCCAGCCGAGCGCGATGCCGTCGGCGGACATTTCGCGAGTACCGGTCGAGCGGACGTGCAGACGGTCGGAATAGCCGGTTGCGAGGATCACCGCCCGCGCCAGCACCACAATGTATTCGCCGCTGATCGTATCGAGGCAGAACACGCCGCCGACGGAACCGTCAGGCCGGCGCAGCAGCGCCGTTGCCGCGGTCTCTTCGAGCCGTGGGATCTTGGCCTTGATGACCTGCTTGCGCCGAAGATCCATGAACGGCACGCCGGAATTGCCCTGCACATTGGCCGCGATAGAGCGGATCTTGCCCGGGCTCGTCACCACGTGCCCGGCGTCGTCGCGGCGAAAATACAGACCGGCTTCCTCGAGCTCCGGATAGTAGATCTTCTCCAGCCATTCGCCGCAACGCCGCGCCCAGTGCTGATCGATGAGGAACTGGTTGTGGTACTTGATGAGAAATTCAGCGGTGTTGCGCGCGTTGTCTTCGGTATTGCCGAGCGCGCGCCCGGAGATCACCAGATTGCCCGCAAACAGCGAGGCGCCGCTCTTGCCGGTAAGCCCCTTGCAGATGATAAGCGGCCTGATCCCGAGCTTTTGCAGGCTGAGCGCCGCATAGCAGCCGGCGGCCCCGCCGCCGATGACAGCCACGTCAGTCCTCTCGATGCGCATGCGGTCGCCTCCGCCTTGCAAAAATGCAAACTTCGAGTTCACCGACCCGGACGCCAAATCCCTTGATCTGCCAAGCAGCTAGGCCCCGGTCGCCCTGGTTGGTCCTTAACTCAACACGCCCCGATGCCAAGCGCATTGTTTATTTTTGCACCACCCTGTGCCAGTTTGCGTTGGCCTGCGTTTCAAGTACAGGGAGCAACGCGGCGATGACGCCAGATGCGGCGAAATGGGACGACCTGCGCGTATTTCTCGAGGTCGCGCGGCAAGGAAGCGTGCATGCGGCGGCCAAGCGCCTGCGCCTTGATCATTCGACTGTGTGCAGGCGCATCGGCAAGCTGGAGACGCTGCTCTCGGTGAAGCTGTTCGACCGTACGCGCAAGGGCATCGCGATCCGCGCCGAGGCGCACGACCTTCTCAAGCACGTCCAGAAGATGGAATTTTATGCGAGCTCGCTTCAGGACGCTGTGGTGCGCGCGGGCAACGACGTTGTTCAGAGCGTACGCATCGCCACCATGGAAGGCATCGCCAGCCAATATCTGGCGCGGCGGTTACCGGCGCTGTCGCGCTTCACCTCCAAAGCGAGCATCGAGCTTGTCAGCATTCCTCAGACGGTCGATCTCTCGCGCAAGGAGGCCGACATCTTCCTGAGCTTCTTCAATCCGAAAGCGCCGGGGTTGAGCAGCACGCTATACGCAGAATTTGCGCTGCACCTCTACGCCTCGTCGGACTATCTGCGTACGCATGGCGCGCCGAAAAACCGCGATGACCTCGTGAACCATGTCTTCGTCGGTTATATCGAAGATCTGCTCGCTATCCATGCAGTGCGCTGGCTCGACGAACTGGTTGCCGCGCCGAAGATGAGCTTCACCTCGAACAGCATTTTGGCGCAGAGCAATGCAGCGGCAGGCGGGCTCGGCATCGTGCTGCTGCCGACCTTCGTCGGCGCGCATGTCTCCGGTCTGCAGCGTGTGCTGCCTGATGTCTCGGTTCTGCGCGACGTCTGGGTGTCGGTGCGCAGCGAGCAGCGCTACCAACCGCGAATCAAGGCCGTGACGCGGTTCCTGCGGCACGTTTTCGAGGAGGATTGTGAGTTCTTGCGGGGGAAGACGTAGCGGCGCGTTGCGATTCGCATTAACTAGAACCGGCAAGTTTCGGAGCTCGATTCTGGAAAGCGTAAGAGCCAAGCAGACGAGCAGGCTCAGGCGTAAGATTGGAGAAAGTATCGCAGGTCCGACGGGTGTGGGGAAAAGCGGTAGCGCTCCAGCGTCTCGAACCCCCGAAAGATGGTTCGCCACGATGGTAGGTATTCGAAGCCGCGACACGAAAAGAGGAGTTCAGTCGTTCACTGATAATCCTTGGCCACAAAGCTTATCAGCTTGGGAACAGTTGCATTTTGGGTTAGGACCTAGCGTAATCGCTCGCCGGTTGTGCAAGAGTAGATTGCACCTGATATTACAATGGGCATAATGGCGGCGTCGGACTTGAGCTGTAGCCTGCTTCATCGATTCGGCTGAGAGTTGTCTTTGCTGGATGATCACGCCCGGCGAATTCAATTCGATATATGCGAGGGGAGTTCATGCCCAAGCGTATCATTTTGCTTTCCGACGGGACGGGCAACTCCTCGGCGAGTTTCTGGCGCACGAATGTATGGCGCATGTTTTCGGCGCTCGACCTGGCCAACAATGACCAGGTCGCCTGCTACGACGACGGCGTGGGAACATCGTCGTTGAAGCCGTTGGCATTGCTGGGCGGCGCGTTTGGAGTTGGCCTCCGCCGAAACGTGATCTCGCTCTATAAATTCGCTTGTCGGAATTTCCGATCCGCAAACGATGAAATCTACGCGTTCGGATTCAGTCGTGGTGCATTCACCATTCGGGTCGTGATTGGCCTTATCCTCGACCAAGGACTTATTCCGGCAGATGCGACTTCTGAGACTGAGTTGGATCGACGGGCGCGCGCCGCCTATCGCGCCTACCACAAAAGGCACTTCCATACGAACTGGGGCTTGATCGTCAAGCAAATCAAGAAATGGTTCGGTAAAGATCCTGTCGAGAAAAGTGTGATGCCGTCAGATCGGATTATTCCGACCGTCCGGTTCCTCGGCTTGTGGGACACCGTCGCCGCGTACGGTCTACCGATTGATGAGATGACGCGCGGCGTTAGCCAATGGCTGTGGCCGCTGGAAATCCCCTCGCATACCCTGCATCCGAGTGTGAATCGGGCTTGCCATGCCTTGTCGCTCGACGACGAGCGTACGACATTTCACCCCGTGCTATGGAACGAAAGAAACGAAAACCCGCAGCCAGGTTCGCCAAGGTTCACCAAGGACGAGCGAATCTCTCAAGTGTGGTTTGCTGGAGTCCATGCAAACGTCGGTGGCGGCTATCCAGACGATTTACTCGCGCAGATACCGCTGTATTGGATAGTCCAGGAAGCGAAGGCTTGTGGCTTGGCCTTCAAAGCCGCGAACCCAGAGGTGGTGGCCGAGATCAAGGAGGCGCAGGACAAGGACGGGCGGCTGTACGATTCGCGGAGCGGATTGGGAAGCTACTATCGCTATGGCCCGAGGCGAATCTCGCGGCTATGCAACGAGCTTTTCTCGAGAATGCTGAATGACGAAGTCTATGTGGCGGCACCGAAGATTTACGAAAGTGTATTTAAGCGCATCAAGAACCACGCCCACGTTTATGCCCCGATCGGCATCCCGCACAATTACGAAGTCGTTGTGAACGTACCAAAGCCAAACGGCGCCGATTCCGATTTCAGGATCGACCCTTTGCCGACGCAAAACAATGGTTTGCCCAGTCTCTTTGAACTCCAGTCTGATGCAGAGGCGAGGGTGGTGTTAGAGCGCCACGTCATCTGGCCTCGGGTCTATTTCCGAGCCCTCTTGTACTTGGCAACGATTGTGACAACGGCGTTCTTTGTCGTGTTTCCTCTGACGGGTCGTGCCAACGTCATTCTAGCCGACCGAAACAAACTGGCGTGGGTTTCGGATCTCATTCAGGCGGGCAGCGGATTTTTGCCGGGATGGGCGTCGTCCTGGCTCGTCGCTTATGTCCAGTATCCCCTAATGTTTCTGATAATTTCCGTTCTGCTAATTGTTCTGTTGTGGAGCAGCGGGAAGGTTGCATCCGACATCACGGACAGAATGACGTCGCTCTGGACAGACGCACTTGCTCACCGCCAGCCAGCGCCAGCACAACGACCGACCAACGAACTCGATGTCAAAGAGAAAATTTTAAGCGGCATTCGGTCGAGCTGGCGCGACTACTTGGGACCTGCGTTGTCGGCTCTCGCCATTGTTTATGTTGTCTTGACGGTACCAAGCCACTGGTTGTTCACTGCAATAGATGACGCTGGTTTTGTCTGCGAGTTCAGCCGGAGCCAAAACTTGAAGGATATTCCAGCCAACGGCGTTCTGTTTTCGTTTGACGTTTCAAATCCCTGTTTTGCGACTGGCTATCGTGTCGGGCGTCTCCAACGATACCTAGTCTGGACCACTCCGAATAAAGCGGACCTTGATAAGGAATATGAGAACTACACTGTGGCAGGTTCCTGCACTGCTGCTTCAGACGAGAAGCTTTTCAATGGCGGTGTTTCTACTGATGGCCGCGGCTACGATACCTTCCGGAACGAAAGTGGCCCCAAGCTGAGCGTTGCGGCGATGATTTGGAACGCTTTGCTGCTACCGCTTAAGCGACACTACGGACAGCCCTGGTTTCAACCGGTCGCACGCTACGGATCCGTTGGCAGTCAGTTCGATTTCCTGGAGCCCGACCCGGATCCGAAGTTTAAGAAGATTTCCGAATACATTTCGCCAAAGGTGCCGGGACAACTTTTTTTCTACGTCAACGATGCAGTCACTCCGATTCCAGGATGGCAGCCGTTTTATGGTGATAACAGCGGCTGCATCACCTTCTTCGTCAAACACCCGGCTGAGTGAAACGGGCTCGCGCCAGTAGCGCCGAACCCTTGATTTTAGCCCGCCGGCAGCGGGACCGCCGGCGACTATTAACTGCTGCGAGCGGATGACTTATTAAGACATTGATATTATTTGCCTTTAGATTATTTAAGATTTGCGAGGCCTAGCTAACCGCCTAAGCAATTGCATTGTAATTGCTGCCATTTGGCAGTATAGTCTCTGCCAATTGGCGGAGAAGAATTGTGGCCCACGCAGCCATTCGACCCCCCATCGACCCGGTGGCAGCCCAGCCGCCTAACCTCTCGGATAGTTCGACCCGGCAGCGACTAACGCCGTCGGCCGTCGACGGGATCGTGCGTCTTGCTGAATTTTGGCGCCTGACCGGGCCCGAAGTTTGCGCGTTGCTCGGCGACGTTTCTGAGCGAACCTGGTTTCGAATGAAGAAGCGCGAGTGGTCAGGGACTTTGTCGCAAGACACCCTGACTAGGATCAGTGCGCTTATCGGCATCTTCAAAGGACTCCGGCTTTTGTTTTCCGAGCCGCTTTCAGATGAATGGGTAAGGGCAGCCAACAAAGGACCGCTGTTCGGCGGGAGACGCCCGCTCGACGCCATGATCGAAGGCGGCATCCCGAAAATGCTGGAAGTGCGCCGGCATATCGACGCGCTACGGGGTGGTTTGTGAATGCCCTTGCCGCCTACGTCGATTCTGTCGCAACGCGACACAGTGAGGTTGATCTCGACAGGTCGCCTCAAGGATCCGGTTCTGCTGCCGCTCGCGGCAAATCACGGTGCGCTTGAAGATCTCGCCATATTGGAAAGTGCAACCAACGGCCGTCTTATTGCGCAGGAGAGTGGCCTTCCGGAACTCGATACACGGGAGCTTGTCTTTGGGCGAGCCGGATTCACGTTCATCAATGCCGCCTTCGCCCATACGCGACCTGGTGGAAATAGATTCAATGATGAGGCGCGTGGCGCTTGGTACTGCGGCTTTGATGTCGACACGGCGATCAAAGAGGTTTCGTATCACCTGACCCGTGAACTTGAAGCAATCGACCGGTTTGAGAACGTCACCGATTACGCGGAGTTGGTTGCCGATTTCTTTGGCTCATTCCACGATATGCGCCAGGGCGACACCAAGACAGAGCAGGCGTTGCACGATGATCCGGCGATTGGTTACCCCGCGGGTCAGCGGTTAGCGCGACAGCTTCGCATCGATCACGTCAGCAATGGAATTGTCTATCCCTCGGTCCGGCACGCAGGCGGTACCTGCCTGGTCTGTTTTCGACCCGATCTTGTCCAGAATTTGCGCCAAGGCGGTATCTGGCGTCTTGAGTGGCAAGGCACACCAACTCCGTCTGTGACTCGCCAAGGCCAATAGAGTAGCGCGACCTCAACTTCGTGGAGTCCGCCGCGCAGCAAAAAGGCGTCGCATAAGCGATCGAGTCAAGACTGAAAAGTCCTCAAATCGTTCGATTGAGTACTGGTGAAGAGCCTTTTCACAAAATCTAAGCTTCCGCTGCGTAACGGACGATGTCGGTAGCAGCAAATAATCATCCAAAGCTTTGTCTCGCTCTGTCAACCGAAGGGCAATGATCCAGCCAGGTGGAAGCTGCCTTTTGCGTTCGATCGACCAGTACAGCGCGTGACTTTCACATCGACGACGCTGCCAACGCGCGACGCGAAAGGAAATTTTTATGGTCTTGTTTACGGTTAAGCAGTCTCCGTCGAAGGTCGTTTTGCCGCCTCGCTTTTGGATTTCTGCTGCAAGCTCAGCGGCCAAATTGGCGTTCACGGCGGCCCATCGGTGCCTCTCTTCAATATAGTCGAAGTGGCGCTTGGAGGTATATCCAGCGAGCCGATAAGCCTCACGTAGGTTACCAAAGCGCCGCATGACGATGGTCGTACAGGGCAGGCCAGGGGTCTCTCCGATGATTTTCGCGTTGAGCTTTCCTCTCTTCATCAGTGTTATCCGCAAGCGCTTCAACGTTTCGTCGTCAGATAACGAGACGTAGCGCTCTTTGATGATCTTTTGCGTTCGTAAGAAGACGCTTCGTTCAATGATTGGATCAATGCAGCCGTCGCATCTGACCCATAGCGCTGGCGGATTGCGAGTACCCTTTGCCCCGAGCTTACGCGAGCGGCGGTTGTAGGTGATATTTCCGACGTAGCATTCATTTTGGAGCATTCGGCCGATCAAGCCACCGTTCCAGGGACGCCCGGTATGGGTCGGTATGCCGGTTCGATTAAGCTCCTGCGCTAGGTTGTCCTGACTGTCCCCCTCCAGGATTCTCTGAAAAATCCAGCGCACGATAGCTATCTCGTTTGCGGGTCCGGGTACGATCCGAACGTGATCCGTCATCAGGTACTTGCGATGCCCTCTTTGCAGGATCGCTTTCGGTCGCTGCTTCTCGTCAACCAATTGTCGTCTGAGGCCGTAGGCAACCTCTCCGGCGGTCCTGAAGCCCAAACGCGAGAATTTCAGAGCCCCAGCGTGAACCTTCGCCGAAAGCTCACGGCTGTACTCGGCGGCCATCACCCTCTTGAGGTTCTTGATGATGCTGGACAGCATAGTGCCATCATTGTCGAATTGCTCGGCACAATAGGCGATCTTGAGGCCGGCCTTCTTGCAAACGAATTCGTAGTGGGCGCTCTCGTCGGTGTCTTGGAAGCGTCCCCAACGGCTCACGCCGTATATTAGAATGTATCGAAAATCAGCATTGCCTGACTGGACATCTTCAAGCAATTGGATCAGGCCTGCTCTGTTCTTGAGCCTCAGGCCACTTTGTCCTTCATCGCGATAGGTGCGGACAATTTTCAGACCACGCACTTGCGCATACGTCGCGATGACCGCAGCCTGGTTTTCAATCGAATATCGTTGATAGTCGGTCGACATTCGCACGTACTGCGCGGCGCGCACTTCCATTTGTGCAACGAGAGCCTTCGTGCCTGAAACTGTGAGAACGTTGGTCATCGCCTGCTCACCTTAACTAGTGACAGCGCTGCGGCTCAATCTGACCCTTCGGCCGAGAGATTGTATCCATGCTCAGGCAAATCCGATACGATGTGAAAGAATCGCCCTAACGAAAACTGCTATTCGCTATTTCTCCAGCACACGCGCGGGGTCATTCTTTCTCGGGAAAGTTCATGCCGACATCGCGGAGCGACAAGTCGTTTAGTCAGGAGGCGATTGTCCTGACCGAGGCCACGATTCGTGCGGCCGACAAACTTGGTGTCTCACAAAAAGCACTTGCGGAAATCATCGGGCTGTCAGAGAGCGTGATTTCCCGCATGCGTCGCGGTACATTTGCGCTGGAGCGGGGCCACGGCAAAGGCTTTGAGTTGGCGGAATTCTTCGTGCAAATCTATGTGTTATTGGACGCAACGTTACTCGGCAGTGAAGCTGCCGCGAAGGCCTGGATGAGGGACGAGAACCAGGCACTGGGAAGCGGTCGGCCCATTGACCTGATTCAAACTGTTCGAGGATTGGTTGATGTCGTTCAATACTTGCGCGCGAGGTCATCGTAATGACGGAATTCTTGGCCAGAAGATGCCATAACGCCGAAAGAACACGATGGCCAAACCACTGCAACCCAGCGAGGTTCTCCGCGAGGAGTTTTTGGTTCCCATCGGTATCTCTGTCGACGTGCTTGCAGATCGTTGCCATGTTCGTCGAACATGCATTGAGGGGATTGTGAACGAGCAGAGCAATATCTTTGCCGACACTGCGTTGCGTCTTGCCAAGGCGCTTGAGACCACTCCTGAGTTCTGGCTCAACCTACAAACGCGATACGCCATTCAGATCCCGTAAGCAGCCATGACAGCAGCGGACGAGCGGAAGGTGAGGTGCGATTCGCAAAGGCACTTTTGGGTCTGATCGGTACCTTTTCATCCGCTTCACTCGGCTACGCGGCTTCCCGAGTTCCATTAGAGGACACGCGGTCTGGATTTCGTCGGCGCCTCGCCCTGACCGCCCGTGAGCACGCGGCTTATGTGATGTCGCTAACCGGCACCGGCACGGAAGATAAGGCCAACATCGCGAAGTGGCGTGCACCCGAGGTAGCGAATTGATGTGCCAACTCACGGCGCCGATTCCGGACCGACAACCGGCCCGCCGATGATCGTGATCGCGGCAGCAGGGCCCGCGTGAAGACGCGGCTCTCAATGTGGGCCTGGCTATTTGTGTACGAGCGCCGGCGTCGGCGCTGCACCGAACTAATAGGTCCAGCTGAGCGCTGCTTGATACTGATGCATGTGACGCTAACCGGTCCTTGTGAACGCGGGCGGCAACACCGGCGTTCCCTTCAGAATTGCAAAACTGGGTCTTGAAAGGAACGCCGGTGGTAAGTTCGCTGGGCTGCGGAGGATTTCCGTTAGTCCGGAATTCTCACCTGCTCAGGCAGTCGTGCTTCGCGAAACGAACGATGAAGCCGCGGGATTCAGATCAAAGGCGTCACGCGATCGCGGTATTTCGACTCGACAGTCTTGCAAATGCTTGGCGATCTCTTTCATCGCCGGTTCTTCGCCATGGACAAGGAATGTCGTGTCGCACCCGCTGATTCCACGGCGCCATGCCAACAGCTCTCGTTGGTCGGCGTGGGCCGAGAACCCGTTGATGGTGTGGATGGTGCTTCGAACCGGAATCTCCTCGCCGAAGAGCCGCACTTGTTTGGCCCCATCGATGATCTGGCGTGCAATCGTGCCGGAGGCGGCAAAGCCGACGAAGACGACCGCTGATTGCTCGCGCCACAGATTGTGACGCAGGTGGTGGCGGATCCTGCCTCCCGCGCACATGCCCGAACCGGCGATGATGACGGCGCCGCCGGTTATGTTGTTGATGGCAATCGAGTCGGTAATCTCGCGTGCGAAATGCAGGTTGGGCAAGTGGAGAGGATCGCCGCCTTCACGAAACAGACGCGCTGCTTCCGGATTGAGGCATTCCGAATGGCGTTCGAAGATTTCGGTCGCCGAGATCGCCATAGGGGAATCAAGGAAGACTTGTACCGCCGGTGTTAGTTTGCAGCGGTCAATTCCCTGGCGCAGGACGTAAAGAATCTCTTGAGCGCGCTCAAGCGCGAAAGTGGGGATCAGGACGTTGCCACGCCTCGCCAAGGTTGCTCCGATGGCGGCATGGAACTCCTCGACGAAGTCGCCAACCGAGCGGTGAATTCGATCTCCGTAAGTCGTTTCCATCACAACGATATCAGCCCGGGCCGGCGCCGATGGAGGACGCAGCAGCGGGCGCCCGGCATTACCGATGTCTCCGGAGAACAGGACCGAGCGAACGTGGGCGCCTTCGGTCACCTCGACCTGTATACTCGCTGAACCTAGGATGTGCCCGGCATCGAAGAAGGTCACGCGAATTCCTGGCGCAAGGTCAAGGGTCCGCTCGTATTCAGCTGTCCTCCCAAACCGATCGAAAGAATTGAAGGCGTCGAGGATCGTGTATAGCGGCGCCAGCGCATCGTCGTCTCTACGATCGTGCTGGTAATGTACATGCCGCCGCGTCTCTTCTTCCTGCAGACGCGCCGCATCGACAAGCACGAGACGAGCGAGCTCGCGGCTTGCCGACGTGGTGATCACTTCGCCCCGGAATCCGCGTTTTGCGAGCAGTGGTAGTCTCCCGCAATGATCGAGGTGAGCATGGGTCATCAGCACGTAGTCGATCGACGCGGGTCGAAGCCGAAGGGGGTCGTATTTTCTTCAGCCAGCTCGCGATTTCCCTGGAACATGCCGCAATCGACCAGGATGCGTCGGTTCGCGCATTCGAGCATGTGGCAGGAGCCCGTCACGCCTCGATCAGCGCCGTGGAATGACAATTTCACTAACAATCTCCTTGTTGACCGCAAACCCTACGACGTGCGGGTTGCCAGCGGCAGAAGCGGGCGGCCACTTGCTTCGTACCAGTCAAGAATGTCGTGCCAGGCATCTTCGGCCGAGTCGGCAAACCAAAAGAGATCGCGGTCTTCCGGGTCAATGACGCCCTCATCGACGAGGAATTCGGGATCTAGCACACGACGCCAATACAACTCTCCGACCAATACGACGGGTACCGGCGCGATCTTCCGCGTCTGCGCCAACGACAAGACTTCGAAGAGCTCGTCCATAGTGCCGTAGCCACCCGGAAAGGCCACAAGTGCTCGCGCGCGCAAGAGGAAGTGCAACTTCCTCATTGCGAAATAGTGGAAGCTAAAGCATAGCTCCGGCGTCACATACGGATTCGGAAATTGTTCTTTTGGAAGCTTTATGTTGAGGCCGATGGATCTTGCTCCGACATCGTGCGCGCCTCTGTTGGCGGCCTCCATGATACCTGGACCGCCGCCGGTCATGATCATGATGCGGCCGCCGATGGTCATCTCGCCCACTCGTCCCACGATTTGGCCGAACCGGCGAGCCATTCGGTAGTAGCGGCTTTTTTCCGCAACATTGCGTGCGATCTTAAGGCAATGGCGCAGAGCCTCATCATTGGGACTTGCAGCGACCGCCTCAACGGACCGCTCCAGCGCCCGTTCGGCGGCTTGCGGCTCGCAAATGCGGGTGCTGCCGAAAACCACGATTGTATGGGCGACCTGCTGCTCCTCAAGAATGCTTTCAGTTTTGAGGAAGTCGAGCTGAAGACGGGCCCCACGCGCCGCGTCACCTTGCAGAAAGTCCAGGTCTCGATCGGCCTCGCGATAGCTCGCCGAATTTAAAATCCTGCGCAAAGCCTCTGGTGCTTGCGAATCGTCCTGCGCCGGCTTGGGCTCCTGACCCGGCAGCGCCTCAAATCTGTGTTCGGGGTGCGCAGGCCGTGGGACCGAACGTGAGCGGCTGCGTTGCGGCTCGGTTTCGTTTGTCATGGTTTCGCTTTGCCCTGTCAGTTACCAAACTCCTATCGTCTGGCTCGCCCACGAACTTACTCGATCTCCCTCCGCCATGACGAGCCACTTCGAAGTGGAGCTTGCAGTCTTACCGCTACTCTGAACGGTTCTGGTAGCAATCAGGCGCCCACAATCGGCACTTCGTCGATCTTGTGGCCGTGCGCATCGACAATGTTTACGAACCAGCCGTTCCAGTCCCATCCTTGCATGACAAGGCCGTGCTTGAGGTGACGTGCAAAAGCCATCGCGTCATCGCGCGCAGCCGCATTTCCCGGCAATTCGATGCCTTGGTGATTTTGCAAAACCTGCGCGCCATCAGTTAGACGAAAATAGTAACGCGGCATCTTTGAGACTCTCTACCTTGCAATTGGAACGCTTGCACCAAGCTTGCTTAGCGCGTCTGCGAACCATTCGCCGGACTACTTCGGATACCCGACCGTTTGCGCAAATGTTACAAACTGGTCAGGCTCGAGGTGCATCTCTTTCGCGAGAGCCTTTTGATCGACGGCACCACGAAATACGGTCGCCAATCCCTCCGATGCGCAATACAGATAGACGTTCTGTCCGATGAAACACGCGTCGGCTGACGCAAAGAGACGCCGCTCCTCTGTGGAGACACCCTCCATGCGTGATCCATGCGCAACATAGACGAGATCTAGCGGCGCCGTTCCGACAAAATCCTGCATGCCGGTTTTGGCGCGCAGGTCGTCTTGCACCTGCAGAACGAGAGAATGGTTCTTTGGGTCATAAAGCCACGCCCCATTCTCCATCACCGCAAAGACGTCGATCACCATGATGTGACGCCAGTAGGGCGCGGTGCGATCGCCTGTCGGTCGATTGATTCCGTAGCCCGACCACAGCAGATCCGACAGTACCTGAAGGTCGATCGACCGGTTTGAATATTCGCGCGTCGAACGCCGGAGCTTCAATGCCTCCATCAAGGGCTTGCCGCCTGCCGTTCGCGGCGGCGGAAGCTGAACGACCTTCGTTTCCGGTCCTGCTGCTGCAGTAACCCCGGCTACAGCAACCGAAGCTGCCGATAGCAATCCAATATTTGTTTGGCGGCGCGTGATCATGAGGTCCTCCGTTTCTTTAGGATCGGCTTGCCGCTTGCAGCAATGCGCGCCGGATGAGAGTTTCGAACAGGGGAAACTTGTAGCGGTTCATGGACAACGGAGTAGCGTCTTCCAGCGCCGCACGGGCCGCGTTGTTCGCCACGGCTTCGTCGACGCGTTGGCCGATCAGCATTGCTTCGGCGCTTCTCGCACGATATGGCGTGGGCGCCGCTGCGCCGAGAATGACCGACGCCTTCCGGCAATCTCCGCTGGCTTCAAGATCGAGCACGATGCTTACGTCTGCGAGTGGCCAGTCGAAGGCCTTTTCGCCTTGTTTCTGACGCGCCATGTGTGGCCCTTTCGATGGCGGCACAATCACCGAGGTCAGAACCTCGTGGCTCTTCAGATCATTTTCGCGATGAATGTCGTGCGCGACAAAGAAATCTTCCAGAAGTAGCTTGCGAAGAGTGCCCTTGGCATTGACCAGTTCAATCTGAGCGCCAAGCGCGACCAATGGAATAGCCGCGCTCGACGGATGAACGATGGCACAAGGCAGATTGTCGAAAATGGCATGGTAGCGATTGTCACCCTGGAGAGCGAAGCAGTGATTTCCACCCTTGCGCAGGCAAGGGAAGGCGGCACTGCGAAAATACCAGCAACGCGGTCGTTGTAGGAGATTGCCGCCAAGCGTGGCGATGTTGCGAATTTGCGGACTTGCCGAGCTCGCCGCAGCCTCGGCGAGAATAGGGTAGCGCTTCTTGACGATTGGATGCGCAGAGAGAGCAGCAAGCGTAACCATGGCGCCGATCCGCAAGGCGCTGCCTTCTTCCGCGATTTCATCGAGTCCCGGAACGGAGCGCAGATTGACGATCGTTTGTGGCGTCAGCAGATCCTCTTTCACGAGATCGAGCAAATCGGTGCCGCCGGCCTTGATGATCGACGCAGGTGTCCGAGCTTCGCCGTTGGCCCCGATTTTCATGACGTCGGAGACAACTGCAGAAGCGGCTCCGGTCGCTTCGGCCAGATTGCGTGGACTTGCCCAGGTGAAGCGGTTCATCGTCAGCTCCTGCCTGGGACTTTGCCGAGCGCCGCAAGTACCGCGGCGGGCGTCATGGGGAGGTTCCGCAGGCGCATGCCGATCGCGTTATGGACGGCATTCGCGATCGCCGGTGCGGTCGAGATGTTGGCCGGCTCGGCGATGCCGTAGGCGTCGGTGGCGCTTCGGCCCTGGTAGTTCTCAAGAATGACGACGTCGATGTCCGGCGTCTCGATGGGGCCTGCAACCTTGTATTGCTCGAGATTGGCATTCACCATCCGCCCGGTATGGCGGATCGAGGATGCGCTCCTCATACAGGGCATAGGACATGCCCATCAGAACGCCGCCATGAATCTGGCTTTCGATTTGCTGTGGATTCATTGGTCGACCGCAATCATGCACCGCGACGACGCGCTCGACGCGAACGACGCCGGTTTCGGTATCGACGGAAACTTCTGCGAACTGAACGCCGCCGAGGGCCTGCTGCGCCAATGCGGCATCGCCCATGCGCTTGAGAAAGCCTTCATAGTCGTCGGCGCGCGACGCTATGACGCTGATCTGATCCGTTCGCATCAAGGCCGCGGCCTCGGCAAAGCCGATGCTACGGCTTTCATCGTTGCGAACGAAGATGCGGCCGCCCTTGACCGCGAGATCATCGGCGGCGGCATTGAGGCGCGGCGCTGCCAGATCAATCAGCATCTTGAGGGCGCGCCAGGCTGCGGTGCGCGCCGGCGGCGTCATTGAAGCGGTTGTCCGGCTGCCATGAGAGGGCGGCCCCGCGGGAAAATCCGTATCACCGATCCGGACTGTGATTTGCGCAGCCGTAAGTCCGAGCACCTCTGCGACCGTCTGCGCCAATACGGTGCTGATCCCGGTGCCAATGTCCTGGACGCTTGAGAGAACCTCGACCGAGCCGTCGCGCAGGATGCGCACTTCGCAGCTGGCGTTGATCTGGACATTGGCCATCCAGAAGGATTGCGCCATGCCGATACCGCGTTTGATCGGGCCGGCATCCGTGCTGCTGGCATGTCGCTTGTTCCAGCCAATGCCCTGTGACGCCGATCGCGCTCCTCGATCCCCATACCGGGCCGGATCGATCCGGTCGCGCAACTCCAGGGGATCGATGTTCAATCGCTCGGCCAGTTCGTCGATCGTCTGCTCAAGGGCGAACGCACCCTGGGTATTACCGGGCGCGCGCATGGCGCAGCCAGGGCCCGCATTGATGAACACGTCGTGCTGGAGGGATTGGAAATTCGTGCAAGCGTAGAGGCCTTCGGCGAAATTGCCGGAGCCTGCGCCCAAGCCGACGCCCGCCGTGCCATAGCTTTCGACGGCAAGCGCCGACAGCGTTCCATCGCGGCGGGCGCCGAGACGAATTCGTTGCCGGACTGCCGGGCCGATTGCCGAGTCCATCTGCTCTTCGTCTCTGTGGAGGCAAAGGCGGACGGGGACCTTGGCATCGCGAGACAGCGCCACGGCAAACTGGGCATAATTGCCGAGCGGTGTCTTTGAGCCAAAGCCCCCGCCCATTCCGTCGACGACCACGCGGACGCGGCTCATCGGAAGTTTAAAAGCTTCGGCAAGCTCGTGCCGGATGCCGGCGGTGAATTGGGTCGACATATAGACGGTGAGCCCGTCATCGCGCCAATCCGCGACAATGCCGTGCGTTTCGATACAGCAATGGGTCTGCACCTGGGTACTGTATTCCGCATCGAGAACGACGTCAGCTTCGGCGAAGCCCTGGTCCAGATCGCCCCGGCGGCTCACCGCGGGGCCGCGGATATTGCCCTTAAGCGGCAAACCCGTTGGCGCGGGATAGCCGGAGCGATCCCCACCGGGCTCGTACCCAGCCTCAAAGACCAGCGGTGCGTGCGGCTGCCGCGCGGCCTCGAGATCGACCACTAAAGGCAGCGGCTTGTAGTCGACCTTGATCCGCCGCAGAGCTTCGTCGGCAATTGCGAGCGTCGTTGCGGCGAGAGCTACAACTGGCTGCCCGACGTAGCGCAAGATCGATGCAGCTGGATCGTCCGGGCGAGCCACGATCCGGATAGCGTGGACGCCCGGATGGCTCACAGCAGCGGACACATCGATGGACTGCACCTGCGCGTGAGCGTAGGGCGACCGCAAGATAACACCGTGCAGCATGCAGGGCAGGCTGATATCGCTGGTAAAGCGTGTAGCGCCAGTGACCTTCGCACGACCGTTCTGCCGAGGGACGGATTTGCCGATCACGGCTAATTCGGCATTAGGCGGCAGGGGCGGGGTTCGTCGGCCGGAACCTGACGCGTCACTTCGCCAAGCCCAACGCTGGCGATGCCGAACGGAAAATGCTCAATGCGTGTCTCCATGATCAGGCCTCTCGTGCCTTGGCAGCGGCCAGTGTCGCGCTGATCACGTGGGGGTAAGTCCCGCAGCGGCAAAGATGGCCAGCGATAGCGGATTTGACGTCGTCAGCCGTCGGGTCAGGCATCTGCGCAAGAAGAGCGGCGCAGCTCATCACCAAGGCCTGGCGTGCAAAACCCGCACTGCACCGCATCATGTTCGATAAAGGCTTCCTGAACCAGATGCAGTGCGTCACCATGGGCGAGGCCTTCAATGGTCGTGATCTTGCGATCACCGACGTCGATCGCGAGCAGCATGCATGAGTTGACAGCCGCACCGTCGAGTAAGACCGTGCAGGCCGAGCAGGAACCGCGATTGCAGCCAATCTTCGTGCCGGTTAGGCCGAGCGGGCCGCGTAAGACTTCGGCGAGGGTCATGTTAGGTGTGACCGGCAGCATTCGTGCCGCGCCATTGACGTTGAGCGTAATCGGCGTGGCGTTCGGACCGGCGATCGTGGATGCGGCGTCAGCCTGCGCCTCTCTGACGACGGCGGAAGCAGCCTCGCAGAGCGAAGTCCCGGCCGTTGCAATTGCCGAGCTATGAAGAAATGTGCGTCGCGACAGGCCACTACCTTGTTCGGTCATTCCAGGCTCTTTTGATCTGAGCACCTTTGATGGGCGCTGCTGGAGCGTAGACTGAAGCATTTAAGGGCAAGGGTGCCGAGGCCGAATTGAGCTATCTCAAATCCGGCGCCGGAGCATCTAACCTGGCGGCCTCATCGAGGCTGGGATTTGCAGCGAGCGAGGCATGTTGACGTTCGTGCGAACTTTAGATCGACGTCATGGCATTGCCGGTGCCTGTTTCTCCAGTTCCGGCAGTGTTACGCGAGTCCATTGTCGACCGATGACCACGTGGGCAGCCAGCGCCAACACCCCATGACAATGAGGGCATAGCGGACGCCGAGGAGGTCAGCGGACATGCCCCACAGCAGCCCGCCGATCGAAAGCCCGCCGCGCATCGCGAGCATGTAAAGGCTGACAGTTCGACCGCGAAGCCGCGAGGTGCTGTCGCCTGGAGACGCGAATTGGCGGACGTGTTGCTGACGGCCATGAAGAAGCCAGCAAGCATCAGGAACAAGGGCAGCGTGGATGCCCAGGGGTTGATGGCCGCGAGCGCGGCTATGCCGCCGGAAACCGCAGCAAACCCGCTACTTAGCTTGCGTCCATCATGTTCAGCTTCAAAGCCAAGTAAGGCAAGCGCCCCCCAAAAGGCCCCCAACACCAAATGCGCTGATTGCCAGGCTGAGCTAACTCGCATCGCCGCCAAGAATATCCTTCACCAGCACCGGGCAAAGGATCACGAGCGGGCCGCATTGTTGTCAGCGTCGTGACCAGCGCTCCTCGCATATGCGGCGTGGTCAGAGAATCCGGCGCAAGCCAGGGAAGAGGGAGTGGCGGTCGAGCCGTTCGTTCTGGCGAGGCGCAGATAAGCCAGGCGGCAAAATCCATAGCGCGACCGCGATGAAAGGCACATTGGACAGCGCATTTGCCAGAAAACAGCCGATCGCACCGATAGTGGCCATCAATATGCCGGCGAGCGCGGGACCTATAATCCGGGAGAGGTTGAACTGGCTCGCATTGAGAGCGATAGCCGTGCCGATCTGATCGTGCCGCACTATCGACGGGGCAATGGTCTGGTAGGACGGCATTGAGAGCGCGTTCGTGATGCCGACGACCAAGGAAAGTGCGATCACCGTCCGGGGAACGACCGTACCTGTCAGCAGGAGCGCCACAAGCGCCACCGGACACATCATCTGAATAGCCTGGAACGTCGTGATCACGCGCCGCCGGTCGGCCCCATCGACTAGCATCCCGCCCGCCAATATCAAAATGAGCGCTGGCGCGGACTGCACGAAGGTGTCCAGACCGATCAGAAAGGGTGATGCGCCCAGGCTGAGCAGAAGCCAAGGCTCGGCCACTTGCTGTGACCAAGTGCCGATATTCGACAACAGTGTCGCCATAAAATAGGTACCGAACCTTGGCGTCCACAGTAGCGATAGGGCCTGCTTGAACGCGCGAATATGCGGAACGGCCATAATCAAACTATCCCTAGCTTGATTGCCAACTATAGCCTGACCTGAAATTGCTGTTGATTTCGATCAATCATCAGAGAGCCGGGGGGTTAGCAGGCGTTTGTGCGTTGACCCAAGTCAACGGCGTCCGGAGCCGTTCAGGCATCTTCTATCAGGAGCAAGCTCAACGGAGTCGTTTCATGATATCAGAGTCTCATACCCATGTCCGACGCGGCATCACGCGTTGGAGGCACCGCATGGGCACGCTCATGTTTGCGGTGGTCATGGTAGAGGGCGCAGGCAGCTGTCTGTCAGCCTTTGCGGCCGAAGTGGATGCCGTTGGAGCAAATGCACCTACGGGGTTCGCCGAGGTTATCGAGCATAAAGACGCTGGTCCTCGGCCGAGACATCCTGCATTCGTTCGCTATGCGCGACATACACCAAATTCAGCGGCGCGGTCCCGACAAATTCCTGCAGACCGGTTTTTGCGCGAAGATCATCCTCAAGATGTCGGACGAGGGCATGAAGCTTGGGGTCATAAAGCCAGGTTCCGTTTGCCATCACCGCATAGACATTCGTCGTTCGACACATGAATATTCCAGCCAGATCGCTCGACACCCAGGTGCTGTCCGATTTACTGTGGTCTGCGTTTGGCATCAACCGTCCACAGTATCGGACCGCACCGCGTGTCACGTACTGCGGCATATTCACGTGTCGAACGACGAAGCTTCAGCGTCTCCGTCAAGGGCTTTCCACCCGATGTCCGCGCTGGCGGCAGATGCATCATTTTGGGTTCCGAAGCCATTGCAGCTCCGGTTGCGGCGACCGAAGCGGCGGATAGAAGCGCAAGGTTAGCCTGCCGGCGCGTGATCATGATATCCTCCGGGGTGCTGGATTTTGAGCGAGCATAGTGAGCAAACGAAACTGTTTGTTGATCGAGGTCAAAAAGCGAAGTCGGTTCGTTATTCGTTACAGGAGAAGAGCGCGATCTTCTTCGCGCGTGATCGATTGGATGCGTCGTCGTGGTCATATGGCGGCGCACAGAGCTGGTCGAGCGGGGGGGATGGAGCCGATCGCGAGCGGATTGAGGAACGAGGCAGAGCAGCCGAAAAAGTGCGTCTGTTCATCAGAGCGCGGACGCCGAGCGCGTCTTCGATTGGTTCAGTCCCGTTCCGCCGCTATCATGTGCGTCACCTTGGGCGCTCCCTCGAGATGGAACCGTTGCACGTGTTGTTGCATCACGCGGTCTGCATTGGTCACGCGCTCGTGTTGACGTAAGTGCTCGAGCCAGGATTCGACTAAAAACGTCTCGATGAAACGCGCTGGGTCCGCAGCATCCTCGAATACACCCCACGCATAGGCGCCGTCGCGTCGCCGCTCATGGCCGAGGTGGTCGAGCGCTGTCAGGAACGGCTTCCGCCTGGCAGGATCGATGCGGTACTCGACGGTGACCAGCACCGGTCCCCGGTCCTGCTCGATCGTGCCGCTCTCGATCGGTGGCTGCCAATGCAGCGAGGGCGTAAGATCGACGTCGGCGCCGGTCTGGAGGTGCCAGCGCCAGGTCAGTGGAACAATCGCGAGCGCGCCCGCCGCCGCGATGAAATGTGCGATCGGCAGGCCGTAGAGCTGCGCTATCTGGCCCCACAATGCACTGCCGACAGTATGCGTCCCAAGATAGACCGTCATGAACAGCGCAAGCCCGCGCGCCCGCACCCATTCGGGCAAGGCGACCTGCGCAGACACGTTGAGGGTCGAGAGCACCGCGATCCAAGAAGCCCCGGCGATCAGGCTCGCTGCCAGCGCGGTTGCGGCGTCGCGGGCGAGCCCGAATAACACCAGTGCGAGCACCGTGCCGGCGGTGCCGACCCCGACCAGCCAGTCGGCACCGAGCCGTCGGTTCGCCCACGGTCCGCGCCTTACGCCGATTCTGCTGTGCGCGCTCGCGGTTATCCTGCCCGCGAGGCTCGGGCTCATAACGGTCGGAGGCGAGGGCCAGTTGTATTTCGGCGCTCTGACGGGCACGGCCGTCGTCATTTCTTTCGCAAATGGCCCAGCCATCCTGCTGATGCCGGCCATGCTCGCGGCCGGCGCGATAGGCGGCGCAGTCTGGAGCGGCGTTGCGGGGCTGCTTCGGGCGAGATGTAACGTCAACGAAACCATCTCGACATTGCTGATGAACTACGTCGCGCCCATAAGCTGACCTCGCGCAGCGCCCGGTTCCAATTCCGTTTAATCCTCAAAAACCGACTTGTGAGGCCTGACCACCCCTAACTTAAATTGATTATTTCTTCCTCAACTCGCGTTTCCAAGGTACGCCAACGATAAAGGCCGCCTTGCTCTGAGAGGCGGATTGAGCACTCATAAGCACGTGTTTAAGAGCGAGCTTAAGAGCGGTTGATGGGTCAGATTTCGGTGCTTTCGGGGCCGGAACGCCGGCGGCGTTGGAGCGAGGATGAACGGCACCGGATCGTTGCGGAAGCCTTTGCGCCGGGATCGTGTGTGGCGCAGGTTGCGCGGGATCACGATATTTCGACGGGTCTGATTTACACCTGGCGTCGCCGGCTTCGCCAGGACCTTGCTGACCAGGGCTTTGTGGAAGCCGCGATGGAAGCGGAGCCGATCAAGGAAGTGGCGCCGTCCGGTGAAGTGATCGTGGTGGAACTGACGGGGAGCGGGCGGATCAGGATTTGCGGGTCGGCGCCGCCCTTGCTGGTGTCGGCGGTGTTGAAGGCGCTGCGATGATTCCGATCCCCTCTGGCGTGCGGGTATGGCTGGCGACGGGCCATACCGATATGCGGCGCGGCTTTCCGAGCTTGGCTTTGCAGGTGCAGGAGGTCTTGAAGCATGACCCACTGGGGGGTCATTTGTTTTGCTTCAGGGGGCGCCGTTCAGATCTGATAAAAATCATTTGGCACGATTCTCAGGGAGCATGCCTGTTTACAAAAAGACTCGAAAGAGGAAGATTTATCTGGCCTTCGGCGGCCGGTGCAGCAGTGACGATCTCTCCGGCACAGCTTTCTTACCTACTGTCTGGGATCGACTGGCGAAATCCTCAAGAAACATGGCGTCCAACGCGAGTTGGATAGCATTTTGCGATTGAACCTACCGGAAAATCTGATTTACTGGCTTCATGAGTTTGAAGCCGGATGATCTTCCTTCGGATCTTGCCAGCGCCCAGGCGGCGCTGTTGATCGAACGTGAGGCGTTGCGGGCTGAACGCGAAGCGCGGCTGAGGGCCGAGGTCGAACGCGATGCGACCGCAGCGAAGGTTACCCGGATACAGGCCGAAGCCATCAATTGGCAAGCCGAAGCGGCGAATGCCCGGGCGGAACTGTCGGACAACGAGGCGCTGATCGCGCATCTCGAACTGCGAATTGAGAAGCTCAAACGCGAACTGTACGGGCCGCGTTCCGAGCGCACGGCGCGTCTGATCGAGCAGCTAGAATTGGAACTCGAAGAACTCGCCACCACGGCAAGCGAGGATGAGCTTGCCGCGCAGGCCGCGGCGGCGAAGGCGCAGAGCGTGCGCGCGTTCACGCGCAAGCGGCCGGTTCGCAAGCCCTGGCCGGACGACATCGAACACGAGCGCGTCGTCATCGAGGCTCCGACGAGCTGCGCATGTTGCGGCGGATCGCGGTTGGCGAAGATCGGCGAGGATGTGACCAAGACGCTGGAGGAGATCCCGCGTCGCTTCAAGGTCATCGAGACGGTGCGCGAGAAGTTCACCTGCCGCGATTGCGAGAAGATCAGCCAGCCGCCGGCGCCGTTCCATGCCACGCCGCGCGGCTTCATCGGCCCACAATTGCTGGCGACGATCCTGTTCGACAAGTTCGGCATGCATATCCCGCTCAATCGCCAGAGTGCGCGCTTTAAATGCGAGGGGATCGACCTGCCGTTGTCGACGCTGGCCGACCAGGTCGGCCACGGAACCTTCGCCGTCATGCCGCTCTTCCACTTGATCGAACGCCAAGTGCTCGCTGCCGAGCGGCTTCATGGCGATGACACCACCATCCGTATCCTGGCGAAGGGCAAGTGCACGACCGGGCGGATCTGGACTTATGTGCGGGATGACCGGCCCTTCGCCGGGCCTGCGCCGCCGGCGGCGGTCTATTACGCCTCGGGCGACCGACGAGGCGAGCATCCCCAGAAGCATCTGGCCGCCTTCGCCGGTATCCTGCAAGCCGATTGCTACAACGGCTTCGAGCCGCTGTTCGACCCGCAGAAGAAGGTGCTGCCGATTACGCCGGCGTTTTGCTTTGCCCATGCGCGGCGGGGCTTCTTCGAGCTGGCTGACATCGAGAAAAATGCTCGGGAAGGTAAGAAGGGCAAACCGGTCTCTCCGATCGCGCTGGAGGCGGTCAGACGCCTCGATGCGTTGTTCGAGATCGAGCGCGCCATCAATGGCCGCAGCGCCGAAGAGCGGCGCGCCGTGCGCCAGGAAAAGAGCAAGCCGCTTCTCGAAGACATGCATGCCTGGTTGCTGCGCGAGCGCGAAACCCTCTCGCGCTCCTCCGAGGTCCTGAAGCCGATCAACTACATGCTCAGGCGCTGGAACGACTTCGCCCGCTTCCTCGACGATGGCAGGATCTGCTTGACCAACAATTGCGCCGAGCGTGCATTGAGAGGCATCGCCTTGGGAAGGCGCAACTGGACCTTCGCCGGCAGCCAGCGTGGTGCCGACCGTACTGCCATCATGCTAACGATGATCACCACCTGTCGTCTCAACGACGTCGATCCCAAGGCATGGCTCGCCGACGTCCTCGCCCGTATCGCCGATCTTCCCACATCGCGTCTGCACGAACTGCTGCCATGGGAATGGAAACGCCTGCGCCAAACCGACAAACCCGCCGATCAGCAGGCCGCCTGACCTTCACGCAATGCCCCGCCATCATAGAACTCGCCGTGCCCGCGCGCGTGCGTCAATCAGGCGGTCTTCGTCGTATGCATACTTTCCAAGCGCGTCTTGTAGGAATAGAGAACAGCGATCGCTCGGATAGTGGAGTGCGACTGACTTCTGTTGTACGCCTTGCTTATTTCGGGGCTACGGCCTGGGAAATTGAGTCTCGACTATGAAGCTTCGGTCGAGTTGATCAGTGTCTTCCAGCGTGCTGTGTGAAGACCGCACGATCCGAGGTAGTAAATCGGTGAGAATTTCAGCCCTATCGATCGTCTTAACGTTGTGGGTCCATCTTGGCGGCCTGATACACCTCGCTTCCGCCACAGACATTCGCGCTGCTGTATCGGCCGCCCCTGCTGACCTTTGTGGTGAGATGGTACGCCATAAGACTCTGATTGAGGGAAAGCCAGTCAGTTGCAGTCGATTATCACTCATTAGGTTTAGCTATTTCGGGTTTGACAACGCCGTTCACTCTGATGGCGAAATCGTTGTCCTCGATGCCGTCGCGCAGCATGTCGCGGCAATTTTCGACTCGCTCCTCGATCGCCGTTTCCCAATCGCCAAAGCACGCTTGATGAACTATTACGACGGTGACGACGATGCAGCTGACGTAGACAACAACACCTCATCGTTTAATGACCGTGTCGTCGCCGGAACCAATACTTTGTCGCTGCACGCTTACGGCGCCGCTATCGACCTAAACCCAGTGCAAAATCCGTTCGTAAAGGCAACAGGAGGAAAGCGCGAAGCTTCACCCGCCGAAGGTAAGCTGTACCTCGACCGAAACGCTGCGAGACCTGGCATGGCTGAGTCAGTCATCGAACTCTTCGCAGATAACGGGTTTTCGATTTGGGGAGGTGACTGGCGCGACCCGATCGACTACCAGCACTTCCAAGTCAGTCGAGCGCTTGCCGAACAGTTAGCCCGCGTTTCGGCTGCTGATGCTAGGGCCATTTTTGAGAAGCACGTCGAACGTTATCGCCAGTGCAGGCGATCGGGAAAACGCACAAACGACTGCAATCGGTAGTTGGCAGCAACTTCTAACTAGCACGATGCGAGGGGCGCGTGCAGGCATGGTCTCCGACTCTCGCGCGCTGAAAAAGGGCGACAGCGCGCTCGTGCGTTTACCTTGTTAGCAAGCTGCCGTATCAATTTTTCAATTGTGGTGTACGCTGATCGGCATGCAAGTCGATGTTCGAATTGCATTGAACGAATTGTGGGACAACGGAGGGAAACATGGCCAAGAAAGCGAAGAAGGCGAAAGCAAAGAAGAAAAAGACCGCCAAGAAGAAGTAGGTCTTCGGCAATACAGCCGAAGCACATCAAAAGCTGATACACATCAAGGTGCGTGTGCTTTGCCACCCGCGAGGCTGATTTTGGCCGCGGCTTGACGAGGTTCAGCGACTTAAACAAACCCAAGCCGGATCGGCTCGCGCGTAAGCGCTGACTGATCCGGCTTTTTCGTTGAAGGTGCCCAGCCTTTCTCGCGCAGCCATGCGGTCTCTCACGGACAGCGACCTGAATCGAACATCGGGTCAACACTAGAGCCCTCTTGGACCCGAACGCTTGCCGGCTTGACGTTAACGCATTGGTTATTTCTTTGCGGTCATTTTCGCGCTTCCATTTACCAGGGAGGCTCCATGTCTGACGTCACCATTCCCGGCGGCATTCGCGCGTTCGTCGAACGGATCGAAAATCTAGACAACGAATTGCAGGAACTGAACGAACAGAAGAAGGAAGTGTTTGCGGAGGCCAAGGGCGAAGGGTTTGACGTGAAGATCCCTAAGGAGATCATCAAACTTCGAAAGCAAGACCAAGAAGAGCGCGATGAGCGCGAGAGTCTGCTCGATCTCTATATGCGCGCCATGAAGCAGGCCGAACCGGAAAAGGTCGCCAAGGCCGCATAAGAAGGTATGGTGGGTTGCGCTATCGCAAACCCGCCATTTCTATACAGGCGGTCGTCGAATTTTTCGCTAATCCTGACAAAAGAGAATCCGATGATTCTCGATCGTTGACCGCGTCCGCCAGCCGGCTTAATTGGCCTAGACTTCCTATACTTTGGCAGTTTTGGCGATGTGCGGATCTCCGACGCTGAACGGTGAGAAGTGGACGTTCATTCAACTGATCAGCTTTGGCGACAAACCTTATCAGTTCCTGCAACGAGGCCAGCCTACTTCGTAACAATTCGATCGATGAATGTCGGCTGGGACGTGAAGCGGTATTGAGCTCCGTTCAGAAGCGACATACGGGTCCGCCGTTAGATGCGGTTATCCGTTCTTTCAGTGGTGCTTAAGCAAGGAGGGCAGGTACGCCTCGTTCAAAGCCTGTGAGACATCCGCGATCAGATCGGACGGGTGTTCGATGCCAATCGACAGTCGGATCGTGGAGTCGAGAATGCCGATTTTTTGGCGGATGTTGGCTGGAACGCCGGAGTTGCAGTGTCGCGGCGGTAATGGAGCAGCGCTTCGGCTTCAGGTCGTTCGGTCTCTACGAGGCGTTGCATGCAGATCGCCAGCAGCCGGGTTTTCGCCACGAATCAGCCTTACACGGTCTCGGCATGCGTCATAGCATTGGAGTCTCGGTCAGGCTCGGAAGGTTTTCATCGATCTCGTTTCTGAAGTAGTGCGTAAGTAGTCCATAGCTAAGGGAGTACTTAGTAATGTTACAGTCCGCTACTAACAGTAAGAATTTGGAGTTGGTCGATGTGGAACGTGACATCGCCCAAGCGCTGACGAGAAGCCCGCCGCAACGGGACCACGTTACAAGCGGTTTTGCACCGCCCAAAGTCAGAACGCCGGCACAGCCGACGCCTCCATATGTTGAACATCACGCAAATGTCGATCAGATCGGCAAACTCAGTGCCGAAGCGATGATCACACAATATGAAGGCGCGGTCAAAGCACTTGAAGAGATGGGTGCAACGCTGATCGATTGTGTCAAGCGCGCGGAAAGCATGGCCGCCGGATGCAAGGACACGTTCGCCTTTGTCCGAGACACCGCAAAACAGTATCGCGAAGAGGCAAAGCTGATCTTCGACCGCATCGAACAAGCATCGGTGATGACTGCCGAGGTCAAATCGGTCTGCGACGAGATGCGAAAGAAGATGGAGCATCCTACGCAATCAGTGTGATCGGGGTCTTCGAATAGCCGTTCCAGCCGCGAGCAGCCATCACGCCACTGCTTGCGCCTCTTGTCGCTATTCAGTCCTTAATAGCGCGTCATGATCAGCAAAACGGACTGCTGGTGACGAACTTAATGCGGCAGCCTTGTATGAGTACACACCCTAGCACTACTTTGGCAGATTTTGGCGATTGATTGGCGCAACTGGATTCCCGAATCAAATTTTCGATAATTCATGGGTGGTCGGCTTTTGGAGGGCCGACCATGGTGGACACGAAGTCGAAGTGGGAAGACGAGCTTGGACGCTGGCTGAAGCCATTCTTGGATCGTTTAGGTCACAAGGCGCGGCGGCGGATGTGTCCGCTTTATATCTCGGGATTGATTGGACCGGGCGATCGCAAGAGCGTCCAGCCAATAGCGGCGCGGTTGGCACCGGGCGAGTATGACCAGTTGCACCATTTCATCGCTGACGGCGTCTGGGATGCGTCGCCATTGGAGGCGGAATTGCTCGTTCAGGCCGATCGCCTGGTCGGCGGCAAAGATGCGGTGCTGGTCATCGACGACACGGCGATGCCGAAGAAAGGCGATCGTTCGGTTGGTGTCGCTCCACAATATGCCTCATCTCTCGGCAAGACGGCTAATTGCCAAACATTGGTGTCGCTGACGCTTGCGCGGGGTGAGGTGCCGGTGATGGTGGCATTACGTCTCTTCGTTCCCGAGAGTTGGACGAGCAATCCGGTGCGTTTGAAACGTGCGGGCGTTCCAGTCGAGCACCGCGCAGCGCGGACCAAGCCAGAGATCGCCTTGGCGGAGATCGATCGCGTGATGGCAGCTGGTATGCGCTTTGGCTGTGTGCTGGCGGATGCCGGTTACGGCCTCAGCGCGCCGTTCCGTCAGGGGCTCACGACGCGCGGCCTGGCCTGGGCCGTCGGTATCCCTCGGCACCAGAAGGTTTATCCGGTGGAGGTTAAATTAATCTGGCCGGTCGCCGGTCGAGGTCGACCCCGCAAGCGGCACATTCCCGATGTATTGTCGACGGCGGCCGAAGACATGCTGGCCAATGCCAAGTGGCAAAATGTGAGTTGGCGAAACGGGACCAAGGGCCGGCTGGAAGCTCGCTTCGCCGCGGTTCGCGTGCGGACCGCTGATGGACCTCCGCAGCGGATCAAGGACAAGGGCCAGCAGCATCTTCCGGGGGACGAAGCCTGGCTCATCGGCGAACACAGGACGTCGGGAGAGAAGAAATATTATCTCGCCAATATGCCGGCCAAGACGAATCTGCGCACGTTAGCTGCCACGATCAAGGCGCGATGGATTTGCGAACAGGCCCATCAGCAGTTGAAAGAGGAACTCGGGCTTGATCACTTCGAGGGACGATCCTGGCAGGGCCTGCATCGTCATGCGCTCATGACCATGATCGCTTACGCATTCCTCCAGCATCGCCGTCTCGCACAAGCGGGGCGGAAAAAAAAAATCAACGGCCCACCGCCTCAGCCGAGCCTACCAGCCGTACGCCAAGCCATCGTCGATCTCATCGTTCAACCACGACCTCAGCGATGTCCGCACTGCAGAAGACAAATCGGCGGAACGAAGCGGCGTGAATAAATCTGCCAAAGTAGTGCTAGTGCATGCTTGCGGGAATGCGGATCGGCTCGATCCAGAATCCGGCCAAGTTCTCGCACTCCCGCATTGCCCGGTCTGAGAGCGTGGCTCGATCGGAAGGCGACTATAGCAAGCGTTTGTTCGGGCGCAGGCTTAGAGCCACCTTGAGCATCGCGTGTCCAATTTACCCGAGATGTCCCACATCGGAACAGGCCGTGATGACTTGGCGCTGGGCCGAATAATCGGCTCATCCGTCCGACCGGGAGTGGCGGCTGGAACAGTGATCGTCGAAGCTACAGATCAAGGATCCAATCGGCCTGTTCCCTAGCCGGTCTTACGGGCACGAAGATTTTCCACCCCCCGGCGATGCTGGCGGATTGTTAATCGGCACGAGGTCCCGATGCCGATCGACGAGCTAAGCGATTGATCTATTGAGCAGCCAAGAGGCCAATCTTAGGCGCTTGTTCACAGCGTAACGACGCGATGGCCAAAAGCCGACGTGCTCCAGTTTCCCAAAACTCAGATATGGCCCACCTTGTCGGTGCGCAAGCCGGTATCTTGTTGGTGAACCGTGAGTAGCGCCAAAGCCTGCGGGAAAATTGGATTGCGCAAGTCTGGATTCATCCGATACTTGGTATAAGGTTGCGATATTTGCAGAAAAACTGAGAAACGACACAGGGAGGAAACGATGCTCGACACCACACTTAACGCGCGCGTCCAAGTTTTCCTCGACATATTCGAAGCGGCGCTTGCGAAAGGCGATCTCGACGCCGCTGTGGAAATGTTCGCTCCGGAATGCTACTGGCGCGACCTCGTTGCCTTCACCTGGAACATCAAGACCATGGAAGGCCGCGATCAGGTCCGCGACATGCTCAGCTCCTGCCTTGCGCGCGTGAGGCCGCGCAACTGGAAAGTCGCCGAGGGTGAGACAGCAACCGAAGCCGGCGGCGTGACAGAAGTCCTGGATCTCGTTTGAGACAGAGGTCGCGCGCGGATATGGACTCATCCGCCTGCAGAACGGCCAGATATGGACCCTCTTGACGACGATGGTCGAGCTAAAGGGCCATGAGGAAAAGGCCGGCTTCACCCGGCCGCTCGGTGCCCGGCATGGCGTCAATCCCGGTGCCAAAACCTGGAAGGAATTGCGCGACGAGGAAACCGAGCAACTCGGCCTTAAGACCCAGCCCGACGTGCTCATCATCGGCGGCGGCCAAGGCGGCATCGCGCTCGGCGCGCGGCTGCGCCAGCTCGGTGTGCCGACCATCATCGTCGAGAAGAACGCCCGAGCTGGCGATTCCTGGCGCAACCGCTACAAGTCGCTCTGCCTGCACGACCCGGTCTGGTACGACCATTTGCCCTACATCGACTTTCCGAAGAATTGGCCGGTGTTCTCGCCCAAGGACAAGATCGGCGACTGGCTGGAGATGTACACCAAGGTCATGGAGCTGAACTACTGGAGCGGCACCACGGCCAAACACGCCGATTGGGCCGACGCCAGCAAGGAATGGACCGTCGTCGTCGAGCGCGATGGCAAAGAGATCACGCTCAAACCGAAGCAGCTGGTATTTGCGACCGGCATGTCCGCCAAGCCGAACATGCCGCAATTCAAAGGCATGGACACCTTCAAAGGCGAGCAGCACCATTCCTCGCGCCATCCCGGTCCCGACCGCTACAAGGGCAAGAAGGTGGTCGTGATCGGCTCAAACAATTCCGCGCACGACATCTGCGCCGCGCTGTACGAGGCCGGCGTCGACGTGACCATGGTGCAGCGTTCGACCACCCATATCGTGCGCTCGGATTCGCTGATGGAATCCCTGGGCGACCTCTATTCCGAGCGCGCAGTCCGCGGCGGCATGACGACAGCGAAGGCCGATCTGATCTTCGCCTCGCTGCCCTACAAGATCCTGAATCAGTTCCAGAAGCCTGTCTACGACAAGATCCGGAAGGACGACGCCAGTTTCTACGCGGGGCTGGAGAAGGCTGGCTTCCGGCTCGACTTCGGCGATGACGATTCCGGGTTGTTCATGAAGTACCTGCGTCGCGGCTCGGGCTATTACATCGACGTTGGTGCCTCGCAACTCATTATCGACGGCAAGGTCAAGCTGGTGGCAGGCCAGGTCGAGGAAATCACGCCTAGCGGCGTCAAGCTCGACAACGGTAATGAACTGCCCGCCGATGTGATCGTCTACGCCACCGGCTACAGCTCGATGAATGGCTTTGTCGCCGATCTCATCAGCCGCGAAATGGCAGACAAGGTCGGCAAGGTCTGGGGGCTCGGCTCGAATACGACCAAGGACCCCGGTCCATGGGAAGGCGAACAGCGCAACATGTGGAAGCCGACGCAGCAGGAAGGCCTATGGTTTCACGGCGGCAATCTGCACCAGTCGCGCCACTATTCGCAGTTCCTTTCCATGCAGTTGAAAGCGCGCTACGAGGGGATCGCGACGCCGGTCTATGGCCTGCAAGCCGTCTATCACAAGGCTTAGGGTTTCATAGCGCGCAGTGGGCTCCAGAAGTCCTTCAAAAACGGGCCTTTCTCGAACCACCGGTTCTTTGCGGTGGAGCACCACGGTGGACCTGCGCTGGCAGAGGTGACCACGGCGCGGCGTTGACCGGTCTGGCGGCTTTCCTTCCGCCTCCTAACAGCCGCATCGATATTCGAAGAGCGGGCCGTCACACCGTGTTCGACGTCGTCTCATTCGTGGATCAATTTGTTCCTGAAACCAGTCGCAGGAGGGAGAGGAACTGGGGTCGAACCTTCTCCAGTGGACCAACGTGATAGAAGGTAACCCAGCGTACCGGGTCGGCAATCGCCCTTCCTAGACTTGGCCAGATGAGGAGGTTCCGAGAGGGCCCAAATACAAGCGCCCGTGAGACGTGGCCCAGCGCTGCTCCGGGCCTGAATCCTCTCGTCGCCGGCTCACGACACCTTCCGGGTCCCCTGGCGATCAGCTTTCAGGTGCAAATAGGCAGCTTCAGTGGCCTATTCCCTTTCGAACCAAGCCTGACATGTCAGCTGTTGACGCACATTACGTTGAGGAATGCCGTCGCGCTTTGGAGAATCGGTATAGCCGCGGGTGCCGCAGCACCTCTCGTCCCGTCGGCAGCCAGCTAGTTGACACAAGTTAGGTGTGGGGGTTTCGAGACATCGTAAGCTGTCACGACACAAGCACCCAGGAGCGAAACGAATGGCCAGCCCATTCTACACCGCGGAGCACGAGGCCTATCGCGAGGTGGTGCGCCGCTTTGTCGAAAAGGAGATCGAGCCCCATGCGCATGAATGGGACGAGTCGGGCGGATTTCCGCGGGTACTCTACGAGAAGGCCGCCGCAATCGGCCTATTAGGCTTGGGCTTTCCGGAAGAGTATGGCGGCACCGAAGTCGACAATTTCATGTGGATCGTCGCGGTGCAGGAACTGGCGCGGGCTGGCGCCGGCGGCGTCAGTGCCAGCCTGAAGAGCAATTCGATTGGCGCGCCGCCGATTGCGCGCGCCGGCACCCCGGACTTCAAGGCGCGGGTATTGCCGCAGATCCTTTCGGGCAAGAAGATTTCCGCGCTCGCAATCACCGAGCCGAGCGGCGGCTCCGATGTCGCCAACCTGCGCACGTCTGCGCGCCGCGATGGCGATGTCTATGTCGTCAACGGAGAGAAGACCTTTATCACCTCCGGCATGCGCGCCGATTATATCACCACTGCGGTGCGCACCGGCGGAGCGGGACCCGGCGGCGTCAGCCTCCTGGTGATCGAGGGCGACACGCCCGGGCTCTCGCGCACGTCTTTGAAGAAAATGGGATGGTGGGCTTCGGACACCGCGACCTTGCATTTCGACAATTGCCGCGTGCCGGCCGGAAACCTACTCGGGGAAGAAGGCGGGGGCTTCAAGATCATCATGCACAATTTCAACAACGAGCGGCTGACCATGGCGGCCGGCTGCACCGCGGCGGCGCGGGTCTGCCTCGAGGAGGCGATGGGATACGCCAAACAGCGGCAAACTTTCGGCAAGCCCTTGGCGCAGCATCAGGTGATCCGGCACAAGCTGGTCGACATGGCGCAGCGGGTCGCAGCGTCGCAGGCGATGCTTGAAATGCTGGCGTGGCGGCTCGATCGGGGCGAAAGTCCGGTCGCTGAGATCTGCATGCTGAAAAACCAAGCGACGCAGACCATGGCATTCTGCGCCTCCGAAGCCGTGCAGATTTTCGGCGGCGCCGGCTACATGCGCGGCATCAAGGTCGAACGCATCTACCGCGAGGTCAAGGTCAACGCGATCGGCGGCGGCAGCGAGGAGATCATGAAGGATCTGGCCAGCCGGCAGATGGGTTTATGACGAGGGGATAAGATGCTCTTCACCGCTGATCACGAAGAAGTCCGCCGCGCACTGCAAAAATTCATCGCCGCCGAAATCAATCCCTTTGTCGATGAATGGGAAAAGGCGGATATCTTCCCCGCTCACGAGCTGTTCAAGAAGCTCGGCGAACTCGGCTTTCTCGGCCTCAACAAACCCGTGGAATTCGGCGGCCAGGGCCTCGACTACAGCTTCGCGCTGATGATGGCGGAAGAACTCGGCGCCATCCGGTGCGGCGGCGTGCCGATGGCGATCGGCGTGCAAACCGACATGGCGACGCCGGCGCTGGCGCGGTTCGGCTCCGATGAGGTGCGCCGCGAATTCCTGGCGCCCGCCATCGCGGGTGACGCCGTGGCCTGCATCGGCGTCTCCGAACCGGGCGCCGGTTCCGACGTCGCTTCGATCAAGACCAGCGCGCGCTCCGATGGCGATGACTACGTCATCAATGGCGGCAAGATGTGGATCACCAACGGCGTTCAGGCCGACTGGATCTGCCTGCTCGCCAATACGGGCGATGCACCCAAACACCACAACAAATCGCTGATCTGCGTGCCGATGAAGACCAGGGGCGTGCAGGTTGCCCGCAAGCTCGACAAAATGGGCATGCGCTCGTCCGACACCGCGCAGATTTTCTTCGACGATGTCCGGGTGCCCAAGCGCAACCGGATCGGCGAGGAGGGTCAGGGCTTTACCTACCAGATGCTGCAATTCCAGGAGGAGCGGCTGTGGGCCGCGGCCGCCTGCCTCAAGGCTCACGAGTTCATCATCGCCGAGACCATCGAATATACCCGCAACCGAAAGGCATTCGGCCAAAGCATTCTCGACAACCAGGTCGTTCACTTCAAGCTCGCCGAAATGCAGACCGAAGTCGAACTCTTGCGCGCGCTGACCTATCGCGCGGCTGAAGCTTTGATCGCCGGCGAGGACGTCACGCGACTCGCGACCATGGCTAAGCTAAAAGCCGGCCGGTTGGGGCGCGAACTGACCGACGCCTGCTTGCAATATTGGGGCGGCATGGGCTTCATGAACGAGACCCCCGTCAGCCGTGCCTATCGCGACACCCGCCTGGCCTCGATCGGTGGCGGTGCCGATGAGGTGATGCTATCGGTACTGTGCAAGATGATGGGCACGCTGCCCGGAATGAATCAGAAGTGAAATGAATCAGGAACAAGGGAACGACGGATGATTACGCTTTATCACTGCCGCGCCGCGCGCTCGTTCCGGCCGCTGTGGATGCTGGAAGAGATGGGGCTGCCCTATGACCTCAAAATGCTGCCGTTTCCGCCGCGGGTATTTGCCAAGGAATATCTCGCGCTCAACCCGCTCGGCACCATTCCCCTGATCATCGACGGCGAGACCAAAATGACGGAATCTTCCGGCATCTGTCACTATCTCGGCACTAGGCATGGCCCGACGTCGCTGATCGTTGGCGTCGACGAACCGGCCTATGGCGCTTTCCTGAACTGGATGTATTTCAGCGACGCCACGCTGACGTTTCCGCAAACGCTGGTGCTGCGCTACACCCAGCTCGAACCGGAAGAACGGCGCAATCCGCAGGTTGCGACCGATTACGCCAAATGGTTCCTGGGACGGCTGCGCGCGGTCGAGACCGCTACCGCCAATGCCGAGACGCTTGCCGCTGACCGGTTCACCGCGGCAGATATCGTGGTCGGCTTCGCGCTGCGGCTCGCCGAAATTATCGGGCTGGCGAAAGATTTCGGGCCCAACGTCGCGGCCTATTGGCAACGCCTGCAGCACCGCGACGGATACAAAAGGGCGGTCGCCGCGGAAGAACTCGCCGGCGAGCAGCAGAAGGTGCTTCGAAGGTTCGTTCCCGGATCTTAAGGGGTGCTCCGTCGATCCGGCAAGGTGCGTACGATACCTCAGACGTGGAGTTGCACATCAGGGAAACTCGAGATCCCGGCTTCTATGCTTCGCTTCGCCCCGGAATGACGCTATGGTTGACCCTGCACAGCGGCCGAAAAGAGCCGCGCGGGGAGTTCGACCATGGACGACAAAGGCCGCGAATCCGGCCATCTGATGCTGATTACACCGGAACGCGTCTTTTACGCGGGCCTGCTTGGCCGTCCGCGCCAGCGATGCTCGGGCGCCATTCACGTCTATGTTGCGATTACGGGTGGTCTTCGGCTGACAGCCGAAGGCGCAGTCGAGGACTACGGGGAACTAGCCGTTATGCCGCCGAATCTGCGGCACACCATCGCTAGCGACTATCGCTCCGTGATTTGCATCCTGATCGAACCCGAAACCGTCTGCGCCGGCGCGTTCGAATTACTTGCGAAGCGGCTATCGGGAACTGACCGCCAGTTATTCGCGGAGCGCGTCCGCGCTGCCTACGTGCAGTTGCAGCATCAGCCATGCAGCGGCGATATCGTCAGTGCCGCGTTTGACATCATGTGCTTTGGCGAAGCGCTGCCACGGCGGACTCTCGATCCGCGGGTGGTGCAGGCGATTGGACAAATCTGCCAATTTTCCGGCGATCCGGTGACCGCGGCAAGCTGCGCGGCGGAGGCCGGATTGTCCGCCTCGCGCTTCCTGTACCTGTTCAAGCAGGAGACCGGTATCTCGTTTCGTTCCTTCCGGGCCTGGAAACGCGCGCGGCACCTGCTGCACTTCGCCAATCAGGACCTTAATCTGGCGCATCTGGCGCAGGAAATCGGCTATCCCGACTCGACCCATTTCAGCCACTCGATCCGGCGGTTTTACGGGCTGAAACCGCGCGCGATCTTCTCGGGCTCCCGCGACCTCGCGATCTACGACCGAGCCGAAGCGGGCGATAGCGCGTGGACGCAAGAAGCCGGATGATGCCGGACGCATGATCCGCCGGATCTCGCGTGGAAACTTCAACAAAATCAAGACGGCTCCATGAGTGACAAGGCTGTCATCACTTGCGCGCTGAACGGCGTGCTGACCGACCCGAAGCAGCACCACGTCCCGGTTACGCCAGAGGAAATGGCGCGGGAGGCGAAGTCCGCCTTCAACGCAGGCGCCAGCGTGATGCATATTCACTTGCGCCAGCAGGCGCCGGGCAAGGGGCATCTGCCATCATGGGAAGTATCCGTCTCCCGCGAGATCCAGCAGGCGATCCGCGAGGCCTGCCCGGGCGTGATCATCAACCACACGACGGGAACGTCCGGCCCCAACTATCGGGGCGCGCTCGATTGCGTGCGCGAGACCAGGCCCGAAATGGCCGCCTGCAACGCCGGCTCGTTGAATTATCTCAAAGTGAAGGCCGACAACACGTGGGCCTGGCCACCGATGATGTTCGATAACGCAGTCGAGAAGGTGCGGGACTATCTCGACGTGATGAAGGCAGTCGACACGATCCCCGAATTTGAATGTTTCGACGTCGGCATCGTGCGCTGCGTCGGGATGTACAGGCAAACCGGCATGTATTCGGGGCCGCTGGAATATAATTTCGTCATGGGGGTCGCCTCCGGCATGCCGGCCGATCCCGAATTACTGCCGATCCTTCTGAAATTGAAATTGCCCGAAGCCCGCTGGCAAGTCACGGCAATCGGACGGGCGGAAATCTGGCCGCTGCATCAGCATTGCGCCGAACTTGGCGGTCATTTGCGCACCGGGCTCGAAGATACCTTCTATAAGCCCGACGGGACCAAGGTGACGTCCAACGGCCAGCTGATCGAGAGCATCGCGGTCTGCGCGCGCCGGGCGGGACGCGAAATAGCGACTCCGGCCGAAGCACGGCAGATTTTTGGGATTCTCCACTAAACCGTCAATCCGGAGTGAGCATCGCGCGAACCCGGAAATGACGCAAATGAGGGAGTGAAACGTCATGACCAGTCTCGCGGCGACCGGCGGCGTACCCGGTCCAGGCCGGATCGGCCGGGTGGCAATCGGCGATCTCCTGAAACGCGCCGCGGCGCGCTTTCCCGATCGAACCGCCGTCACCGATGGCGCGCGGCGCGTGACCTTCACCGAGCTCGAGCGCGACGCCAACCGCTTTGCCAATTATCTGGTCGCGCGTGGTCTCAGGCCTGGCGAGAAAATTTCCACCATCTGCAACAATTCGGTCGAATTCGTCAAAGCTCTTTTCGGCATTCATCGCGCGGGCCTCGTTTGGGTGCCCATTAACACCATGCTCGGACCTGACGATATGAACTACATCCTCGATCATGCTGAGGTACGTTTCGCGCTGATCGACGATAATCTCTACGGGCAGCCGGACCGGCGTGCGGCGCTGCAAAAGCGCGGCATCGACCTGATCGCGGTTGATCTTGCTGGCAAGGCCGCCGCGGCAGGTCTGGGAAATTTCAACGATTTGTTGAAAGGCCGTTCCGAGATCGAGCCGGAGGTCGACATCGACGACCGCGATCTGGCAATGATCATCTATACCTCAGGCACCACTTCACGGCCGAAAGGCGCGATGCATTGCCACCTCGCTGTGGTCATGGCCGTCATGAGTAACGCCATCGAGATGCAGCTTAGCCGCGACGACGGCATCACCGGACAGTTTCCGCTGTTCCACTGCGCAGGTCACGTGCTGCTCTTGAGTTATCTGTCGGTCGGAGGCCGCATGGCGCTGATGCGCGGCTTCGATCCGGTGGTATGCATGGAAGCCATTGTACGTGACAAGCTGACCGTCTTCGTCGGCCTGTCGCTGATGTATCAGGCGATCCTCGATCATCCACGCCGCCAGGAGTTCGATCTCTCCGGCCTGCGGACCTGCATCTACACCATGGCACCAATGGGCCGCCCGCTGCTTGAGCGCGCGATCGCCGATCTGTGCCCGAATTTCGTTCTCACCAGCGGTCAGACCGAAATGTATCCGGCCACCACGATGTCGCGCTCCGAGGTCCAGCTCAAGCGTTTCGGAAACTACTGGGGCGAGTTGCTGATCGTCAACGAGACCGCGATCATGGATGAACACGGCAATCTCTTGCCACACGGCCAGCCCGGCGAATTGGTGCATCGCGGGCCGAACGTCATGATGGGCTACTACATGGATCCGAACGCGACCCAAGAGGCGCGAAAATTCGGTTGGCATCACACCGGCGATCTCGCTGTTATCGACGAGCACGGCGAAGTGCTTTTCCTCGACCGCAAGAAGGACATGATCAAGTCCGGCGGCGAGAATGTCGCTTCCGTCAAGATCGAGGAAGCCCTGCTCGCCCATCCCGCCGTGCAGAACGCCGCTGTGGTCGGTCTGCCGCATCCGCAATGGGGCGAGGCCGTCTCAGCTTTCGTCAAACTGAAGCCGGGTGCGAAGGCCGACCAAGCCGACATCGCCGAGCATTGCCGCAAGCACCTCAGCGGCTTCCAGGTGCCAAAATTCATCAGGATCCTCGATGAAATGCCGATGACCGCGACCGGCAAGCTCCGCAAGGTCGAACTGCGCCAAGCGTTTGCCGAACACTTCGCGAAAGAGGGCATGTAGTCCCGGAAAGTATGGTCGGAAATGGCCGGTATAGAATCAACGATCGCGCCGGGTAGCGACACCTACAAGGCCAATCGCGCCGGCATGCTGGCGCTCATCTCGCGGATGCGCGCGCTCGAAGAGCGAACGCGCGCGGCTTCGGCCGCCGCCAAGGATCGCTTTCACAAGCGCGGGCAATTGCTGCCGCGCGAGCGCGTGGCGCTTGTGCTCGATCCCGGCGCGCCCTTCATCGAGCTTTCCACGCTCGCGGGTTACCGGTTCGATGTGCCCGATCCCGAAAAGAGCGTTTCCGGCGGTGGGGTGATCGCCGGCATTGGGTTCGTCGCCGGCATCCGCTGCATGGTCAGCGCCAATGATGCCGGCATCGATGCCGGCGCGCTGCAGCCTTACGGCCTCGACAAGACGCTGCGGGTGCAAGAACTGGCGCTGGAGAACAGGCTACCTTACGTCCAGCTGGTCGAAAGCGCCGGCGCCAACCTGTTGCGCTACCGGGTCGAGGATTTTGTCAGAGGCGGCAACATCTTTCGCAATCTGGCGCGACTGTCGGCGGCAGGCTTGCCAGTGGTCACGGTGACGCATGGCTCGTCTACGGCCGGCGGCGCCTACCAGACCGGGCTGTCGGATTACATCGTGATGGTGCGCGGCAGGACGCGAGCATTTCTCGCCGGGCCGCCGCTGTTGAAGGCCGCGACCGGCGAGATCGCCACCGAAGAGGAACTTGGCGGTGCCGAAATGCACACCAGCATTTCCGGGCTCGGCGACTATCTCGCCGAGGACGACCGCGATGCACTGCGTATTGCGCGCGACATCATGGCCAACCTGGAATGGGACCGGCCGGGCGCGAGCACCACGCCGCATCGCGCGCCCCGCCACGATCCGGAGGAATTGCTCGGCATCATGCCGATGGACCACAAGCGGCCGGTCGATATGCGACAGGTGATCGCGCGCATCATCGACGATTCCGATTTCGTCGAGTTTGGCGCCAATTACGGCCCTGCCACCGTTTGCGGCCATGCCCGCGTCGAGGGGCAGGCGATCGGGATCATCACCAATAACGGCCCGCTCGATCCCGATGGCGCCAACAAGGCGACGCATTTCATCCAGGCTTGCTGTCAGTCGCGCACGCCGCTGCTGTATCTGAACAACACCACCGGCTATATGGTAGGCAAGGCCTATGAAGAGGCCGGCATGATCAAGCACGGCTCGAAGATGATCCAGGCCGTGACCTCAGCCACCGTGCCGCAGATCACGATCTATTGCGGCGCGTCCTTCGGCGCCGGCAATTACGGCATGTGTGGACGCGGCTTTCACCCGCGGTTCTGTTTCTCTTGGCCTAACGCCAAGACCGCGGTGATGGGCGGCGAACAGGCCGCCGAAACCATGGCGATCGTGACCGAGGCCGCCGCGATCCGTCGAGGCAAGCCGATCGAAAAGGAAAAACTCGATGCGATGAAGGCGCAGATCATCGGGGTATTCGATGGCCAAATGGACGTATTTTCGACCAGCGCGCGCGTACTCGACGATGGCGTGATCGATCCGCGCGACACAAGGGCGATATTGAGCGAGGTGCTGGCGATCTGCCGCGAGGCTGAGACGCGCATCCCGCAACGCATGCAGTTTTCGGTCGCGCGGCCATGACGAGACCGACGCAGGTTAAGGCATTCCGCAAAATCCTGATCGCCAACCGTGGCGAGATCGCGCTGCGGATCATGCGCACCGCGCGCCGGCTCGGCTATGGTGTGGTTGCGGTCTATTCCGATACCGACCGGGATGCGCTGCATGTTCGCGAAGCGGACGAAGCAGTCCGAATCGGCGAGGGGCAGCCGGCGCAATCCTACCTCAACATTGGCGCGATCATCGCGGCGGCTAAATCAAGCGGCGCGGACGCGGTTCACCCGGGCTACGGCTTTCTTGCCGAGAATGAGGATTTTGCGCAAGCGTCCCGCGATGCGGGTCTGGTGTTCATCGGGCCGTCGCCGGAAGTTATCAAGGCGATGGGCAACAAGGCCGGTGCCAAGGAAATCATGAAGGCCGCCGGCGTGCCCTGCGTCCCCGGTTATCAGGGCGCGGACCAGAGCGAAACCGCAATGCTGGACGAGGCCCAGAGGATCGGCTTCCCCGTGATGATCAAGGCCGTTGCCGGCGGAGGCGGGCGCGGCATGCGGCTTGTCGCGGATGCAACAGCTTTCCCCAATGCTTTGCGCGGTGCGCGCTCCGAGGCGCAAAGCGCCTTCGGCGACGCCACTGTTATCCTGGAGCGCGCGATCATCGATCCCCGCCACATCGAAATTCAGGTATTCGGCGACGCGTTTGGCAATGCCGTCCATCTCGGCGAGCGCGACTGCTCGGTGCAGCGAAGGCACCAGAAGCTGATCGAAGAGGCGCCGTCGCCGAGCGTCACCCCGGAATTGCGGGCACGCATGGGTGCTATTGCGGTTAACGCGATTAAATCGATTGGCTATGAGGGCGCCGGCACACTGGAATTCCTGCTCGACCAAAACGGTGAATTCTATTTCATGGAAATGAATACGCGCCTGCAGGTCGAGCATCCCGTCACCGAGGCGATCACCGGTCTCGACCTTGTCGAATTGCAGTTACGCGTCGCCAGCGGCGAGCCGCTCGGGCTTCGGCAGGAGAATATACAATTCTTCGGCCACGCCATCGAGGTGCGGCTGTGCTCGGAAGATGCAGCACATGACTTCACGCCGCGGTCCGGCCGGATGGCGTTGTGGCAGATGCCGAACGGGCTTCGCGTCGAGCACGCGCTGCGATCCGGTTCGGAGGTTCCGCCGTTCTATGATTCGATGATCGCCAAGCTCATCGGCCACGGCGCCACCCGCGACGAGGCGCGGCGCCGGCTTATTCACGGCATCGAACAAACCGTTGCGCTCGGCGTGACGACCAATCAGGCTTTTTTGGCCGTCTGCCTGCGGCATGCGGAATTTGCGGCAGGGAGGGTCACCACCGGCTTCATCGGACGAAACCGCGCCGATCTGCTTGCCCCGCGCAAGGCCGCGCGTTCGGATGCAGCCTTCGCGGCATTGCTGCTCTACGTTACGAATCCTTTCGCGCCGCAATGGCGGAGCGGACGGACGCTGGCGACGACGTTTCCGCTTCCCGCCCGCGTTCAGCTTGATCATGCCGTCTACGATATCGAGATCGCGCGTGAGCGCGACGGCGGTTATGCGGTCCACCTCGAGGGGACGGAGTACCTGTTCGAGATCGATGAACTCAGCGGCGACGCCATTCGTTTCCGCAGCAACGGCCTAACCGAATTTGCAAGATTCTTTCGCGAAGGTGATCACCTTTATATTCTGCGCCAAGGCATCACGGTTTCGATCCGCGATCTCACGATGTCAGCGCCGGCTGCGGTGGGGGCAAGCAGCAGCGATGGTAGGATCCGTGCCGCGATGAGCGGCCGCGTCGTTGCGGTTCTCGTCAAACAGGGAGAACGCGTGACGGCCGGACAGCCGGTCATTACGCTGGAGGCGATGAAGATGGAACACGTTCATTCTGCGCCGATTTCAGGCATGATTTCGGCCGTGGAAGTAACAGAGGGTGAGCAGGTGACGACCGGAAGGATTGTCGTCGAGATTGAAGCCTCGGCGCCAGGGTAGCAGGATTCGAATCCGCGGGTCTCATCACACCGAAAGTGCGAAGCTTGCTCGGTGAGGCTTGCGGTCGATACGACGATATCAGAGCAATGGGGCCAGCGCCCGTGGACCAGCATTTCGGTAATTTCTCCAGGTCGTGGGGTACCAGGCAGCACAAAAGTTCTCCATTTCGTCCGCTCAGTGCTCGGCGGATCATTTCACTTGTTGGGGTGAGAGGCGCAAGACTTCGATGTCCGAAGTGAAAATCAGCACTTTGTTGACAGGGATCGTCGCATTCGGCTGAATGAGCGCCTGACAAGGTACAATCTTTCGGCGTCTCGCAGAGCGGAAACGCGAAAGACGGGTGCGAAGGCGTCAAGAGAATTGCCACGCGCCGGAGAGGGACACAAATGCTGGACTTTGTTCAGCAACTGGTGAGTGGCATTGCGCTCGGCTGCGTCTACGGCCTGATTGCGCTTGGTTTCGTCCTTGTCTACAAGGCCACTGAGGTCGTCAATTTTGCTCAGGGCGATCTGATGATGTTGGGTGGATTTTTCGCCTTCACTTTCATCGGCATTCTCGGGCTCAATTATTGGATCGGTTTTGCCGCAGCGGTCCTCACAATGGCGCTGTTCGGCGTGCTAGTTGAGCGGCTGGTCGTACGACCAATCCTGGGCTATCCGCAATTCTCCATTATCATGGTGACGATCGGGCTTGGATATTTCCTGCGGTCGATCACCGGCATGATCTGGGGCACCGACGACTTCAAGATTGAGACGCCGTTCAGCGAGGGGGTCTTGCGGATCGGCACTCTCGTGCTGGCTTATGATAAGCTCTCGGTGATCACAGCAACGATCATCCTTTGTGCCCTGCTTTACCTCTTCTTCAACAAGACCACGCTTGGGACCGCCATGCGTGCCAGCTCCGAGAACATGCTGGCCGCCTATTACATGGGTATTCCGGTCAAACGTGTGGTGTCGATGGTCTGGGCGATCAGCGCGGCAGTGGCGACTTGCGCGGGCGTCTTGCTAGCACCGATCACCTTCATCCACTCCAATGTCGGCCTGGTGCTGGGGCTGAAAGCGTTTCCGGCCGCCGTGCTCGGCGGCTTCGGCTCGATTCCCGGCGCTGTGGTAGGCGGCGTCCTGATCGGCGTGATCGAGAGCATGGCTGGCTTCTACCTGCCGCAGGGGTGGAAGGACGTCGCGCCCTATCTCGTTCTCCTGCTGGTGCTGTTGCTCAAGCCGGAGGGCCTGTTCGGCCTTCCCCTGCGCAAGAAGGTCTGAGGGCGCAGCAATGCGGTTTTTGTTCAAGACCGACTACGAAGACGACATCCGGCTGTTCGCTCACTCGGGTCATGTGATGTCCTACGGCACGCTGCTGATCCTGCTGGCTATCGCACCGTTCGTTCTCTCGAGCTACATGGTCAGCCAGCTGGTCTTCGTCTGCATCTACGCCACCGTCGGAGTGGCGCTGTTAATCCTCACCGGGTTTACGGGGCAGGCCTCGCTCGGCCACGCCGCCTTTCTCGCCATTGGCGCCTATACCGCTGCCTATCTGCAGCAGTTCAACGTCGCCTTTCCGGTGTATTTCCTGGCCGCCGGGTTACTGACCGGCGTCATCGGCGCGATCGTCGGATTTCCGGCGCTCCGCTTGCAGGGTATCTATCTCGTGATCGCCACGATTTCCTTTGCCTTCATCGTTGAGGAAATCCTGGCACGGTGGGAGAGCGTCACTCATGGCAACGAAGGCATGCGGGTCAAGACTATCGAGTGGCTCGGCGCGCAGGTGCCGCGCGACAGTCCCGCATTCTATTTTCTCTGCCTTGGCGTCCTGATCGTGACCGTCATCGGCACGCTGAACCTGCTGCGCTCGCCGACGGGGCGCGCATTCATCGCGATCCGCGACAGCGAGACGGCGGCGCGGAGCATGGGCATCAATGTCTCCCTCTACAAGGTGAAGTCGTTTGCCATCAGCGCCGCAATCACCGGCTTCGCCGGCTGCCTGTTCGCCCACAAGCTCTCCTTCATCAGCCCGGAAATGTTCACGCTGCAGCTGTCGATCGAATTCATCATCGTAATCCTGATCGGCGGAACTTCCAGCCTGCACGGCGCCGTGCTGGGAGCGATCTTCATTGTCATGATCGATCCGTTCCTGACCTATCTGAAGGACGACATGCCTGGTCTGATCGGAGGCCTTGCTGCGGCACTTGGCGCAGCAAGTTCGCGGGCTGCGCGCATTCAGGAGAGCGCGGCGGCCTTTGCCTCCGCTAATGGCCTGAAGGGCGCGATCTACGGCGTCATTATCGTGCTGTTCGTGCTCTTTGAGCCGCTTGGCCTGTACGGCCGCTGGCTTAAGATAAAATTGTTCTTCCAGCTGTTCCCGCTTTACAAGCGCGCCACCTTCAGGCGACAGAAGATTTATGTGAAATCGGAGCGGAATTGATGAGCTATTTCCGCGCCGAAAATCTCACCCTGCGTTTCGGCGGCCTGAAAGCCGTTGATGCCGTTTCGTTCGCGGTGGAGAAAGGCGAGATACTCTCGATCATCGGGCCCAATGGTGCCGGAAAGACCTCGATCTTCAACCTGATTTCGCGCATCTACACCGCGACCTCAGGCAGGATCTTCTTTGAGGACCAGGACATCACCAACGAGCCGGCTTACGGCATCGCAAAGCTCGGCATCGCCCGCACGTTTCAGAATATCGAACTGTTCGAGAATGCGACCGTGCTCAACAACCTCCTGGTCGGCCGGCACCGGCATTGCACTACTCGGCTCTGGCAGGAGCTGTTGTTCCTGCCGACCGTGCGCGCGAATGAAAAAAGCCATCGCCGCCGCGTCGAGCAGGTCATCGAGTTTCTCGATCTGGAACCTTATCGTGACAAGCTGATCTCAGGGCTGCCCTACGGCGTTCGGAAGGTCATCGAGTTGGCGCGCGCACTCTGCTCCGAACCAAAGCTGATCCTGCTCGACGAACCGTCCTCTGGGCTGAACGTCGAGGAGACCGACGACATGTCGTTCTGGATAAGGGATATGAAGTCCGAACTCGGCGTCACGGTGGTCATGGTCGAGCACGACATGACGCTCGTGAATTGCGTTTCCGACCGGGTGATTGCGCTGAATTATGGTCGCGTGCTGGCCATGGGAACCCCTGCGGAAGTGCAGCGCCATCCCGACGTCGTTGCCGCGTATCTCGGCGCTTGAGAGGATGCCATGAACGCACCCGACATCATACTCAAGCTCAGTAACATCGAGAGCTATTATGGACCGATCATGGCGATCAGAGGCATCAGCCTTGAGGTGCCGCGCGGACGGATCGTGACGCTGCTCGGTGCCAACGGCGCCGGGAAGACCACAGTGCTCAAGACGATTTCGGGCATTCTCGATCCGCAGAAGGGCTCGATCGAGTTTTTGGGCAGGCCGATCCAGCGGATGGAGGCCGACAAGATCGTGCGGCTGGGCCTAAGCCATGTGCCCGAAGGGCGCGAGGTATTTCCGTTCCTTTCCGTGCGCGAGAATTTGATGATGGGCGCCTATCTGCGCCGGGATCGCGACGGAGCCGCCGAGGATCTTCAAAGCGTCTACGGCTATTTCCCACGCCTGAAGGAGCGGCTCGACCAGCCGGCCGGCCAGCTCTCCGGCGGCGAACAGCAGATGCTGGTGATTGGGCGGGCGTTGATGAACCGACCGACGCTACTGTTGTTGGATGAACCCTCGCTCGGCCTGGCGCCTATACTGGTGAAGGAGATTTTTGACATTATCCGGCGGGTCAACGAAGAGCAGGGCATGTCAATTCTTTTGGTCGAACAGAATGCGAAAGTCGCACTTCAGACCGCGCACTATGGTTACGTGCTTGAAATCGGCCGGGTGGTCATGAACGACACATGTGAGCGGCTGATGCAATCCAAGGATATCCAGGAGTTCTATCTGGGCGCCAAGGAGGCCGGCGCGAGGGGTGAACGGCGCTGGAAAAGGAAGAAAACGTGGCGTTAGATACGCGCCGCTTCTACAAAAATAAGACTGGTCGTCAGGGCCGGCGCGCGGAAGCGAGCCAACAGAGGAGGGAACTGGGCATGGCCGGACCGGCGGTGCTGACGGTCGCTGACACCATTGCGCAGAGCTTTTTGCTCGCGGTTCAGACGCGAGGCAATAGCCCTGCGATCCGCGAGAAAAAATTCGGCATCTGGCAGTCGACCAGCTGGCGCGAGTGGCTGCAGATTTCGAGAGAAATCGCATATGCGCTGGACGCGGTCGGCTTCCGGCCCGGCGACGTTGCTTCCATCATGGCCAACGCGGTGCCGGAATGGGTGTTCGCAGATATGGGCATTCTATGCGCTGGCGGCGTTTCGTCCGGCATCTATCCGACCGATTCAGCCATGCAAGTGGAATATCTCATCAATGATTCCCGAACCAAAGTTCTCTTTGCGGAGGATGAGGAACAACTCGACAAGGTCCTGATCTGCAGGTCGCGTTGCCCGACCCTGCAGCGCATCGTGGTATTCGACATGGAGGGCCTCGGAGGCTTTTCCGATCCCATGGTGATGTCCCTTGCGGAGTTTGTGGCGTTGGGGCGCAACCACATTCAGGGCCGCGAAGCGCTTTGGGATAAAATGGTTGCAAGCCGCGGCGCGAACGAACTCGCGATACTGGTCTATACGTCAGGCACGACCGGGCCGCCCAAGGGCGCGATGCATGCGAACCGCAGCGTCGTGCACCAGATGCGCCACGCCAATGACCTGTTTCCCTCGACCGATGCCGAGGAACGGCTGGTGTTCCTGCCGCTCTGCCATGTCGCCGAGCGGATCGGCGGCTATTATCTGTCGCTCGCTCTGGGATCGGTCATGAATTTCGCCGAAAGCCCGGAAACCGTTCCCGACAATCTGCGCGAGGTGCAGCCCACCCTGTTTCTCGCGGTGCCGCGCATTTGGGAGAAATTCTATTCCGGCATCACCATTGCATTGAAGGATGCAACCGCGCTGCAGAACTGGGCATATCGCCATGCGATCGAGATCGGTTATCGTATGACCGACTGCAAGCTTCAGGCCAAGACGCCGTCATTGTCGCTGCAGCTTGCCAACCGCGTCGCCTATTGGCTGGTGTTCCGCAACATCCGCCGCATGCTCGGGCTCGACCGCTGCCGTCTCGCCTTTACCGGGGCTGCGCCGATCTCGCCGGATTTGATCCGCTGGTATCTCGCGCTTGGCATCGACATGCGTGAGGTCTACGGCCAAACCGAAAATTGCGGCGTCGCGACGCTGATGCCGACCGACCGGATCAAGCTCGGTTCGGTCGGCAAGGCCGTGCCATGGGGCGAAGTGGCGCTCTCTCCGGAAGGCGAAATCCTGATTCGAGGCGAGTTCCTGTTCATGGGTTACCTGAACCAGCCGGAAAAAACCGCCGAGACCGTTGACAGCAGGGGATGGCTGCATACCGGCGACGTCGGAACGATTGACAATGAAGGCTTTGTCAAGATCACCGATCGGATGAAGGACATCATCATCACCTCCGGCGGCAAGAACATCACGCCGTCCGAGATCGAAAACCAGCTCAAATTTTCACCTTACGTTTCCGACGCTGTCGTGATCGGCGACAAGCGGCCCTACCTTACCTGTCTTGTGATGATCGATCAGGAGAATGTCGAGAAATACGCCCAGGACCACGACATTCCCTTCACGAACTATGCGAGCCTTTGCCGCGCGCAGGAAATCCAGAACCTGATCCAGCGCGAGATCGAGGTGGTGAACGCCAACTTTGCGCGCGTGGAGACCATCAAGAAATTCTTCTTGATCGAACGCCAATTGACACCAGAGGACGAAGAATTAACGCCGACCATGAAGCTGAAGCGGAATTTTGTGAACAAGCGTTACGCCGTCGAAATCGACGCCATGTATGGCGACCGGGCGGTGGCGTGAAAGTAGTGAAAAAGAAACCGGCGAAGGATTGAAGGGCCCCACCCTTCGCTCAATACGGGCCAGGGAAGAGGAGGAGTAGAATGTCAAAATCGTTCAAGGCGCTGGGCCTTGCATTCGGTGCGCTTGCGCTGACGCATCTGGCGGCCACAGCCCAAACCAAGGTCACCAACGAAGGCATCGCGGCGAACGAGATCGTGATCGGTACCCATCAGGATCTGTCGGGTCCGATCAAAGTCTGGGGGGTGCCGGTTTCCAACGGCATGAAAATGGCGGTCGAGGAGATCAACGCGGCCGGCGGCATCAATGGTCGTAAGCTTCGCATGATCCTTGAGGACAATGGCTACGACCCGAAGAAGGCGGTGCTGGCCTCGCAAAAGATGGTAGAGCGCGACAAGATTTTCGCCATGATCGGGCCGATGGGATCGCCGACTGTTCTCGCCGCACAGGATGTGCTGTTTGATGCCGGCGTGCTGCAGCTGTTTCCGCTCACAGCCGCTGAATTCACCTTCAAGTTCGATCCGGCAAAGCCGCAGGAAAGATTGAAGTTCAACAACCTCCTGCCGTATGTCGAGAGCACGCGCGCCGCACTCAAATACATGATGGATTGGAAGGCTTTTAAAAAGCCCTGCATCATGCACCAGGACGACGAGTACGGCAAAAACGTGCTTGACGGCTTCAACCAGCAGCTCGCAGCCATGAAGGTGCAGCCGGCCTCGATCACCAGCTACAAACGCGGCGCCTCCGATTTCAGCGCGCAGGTCGCCAAGATGAAATCCGACGGCTGCGATCTGGTGGTGCTCGGCACCGTCATCCGCGAAACCATCGGCGCGATGAGTGAGGCCAGGAAGCTTGGCTGGGACGTAACTTTCCTCGGAGCTACGCCGACCAACGTGCTCGAAGTACCAACGCTCGGTAAGGATGCGGTCGAGGGACTCTATGCCGCATCAGGCTTCGAGATTCCCTACGAGGACACCGCCAAGGGCAAGGTGAAGGAGTGGCTGGTCAACTACAAGAAGATGTTTGGCACCGATGCAAATACGCAGGCAATCATAGGTTATAATGCGGTCGAAACTTTTGCCTTTTACGCGGAGAAGGCCGGTAAAGACCTGACCGGCCAGAAGATGCTCGATTCGCTGGAGTTGGGCGAAAAGTTCAACGACATCTTCAGTTCCCCGCCGACCAAATTCTCCAAGACCGATCATCTTGCTAACACCATCACGCAGGTGCAGCAGATCCAGCACGGCCGCTGGGTGCTGGTGAAGGACAATTTGATGTTCTGACGGTCATCGGGAGCAACAACGGGCTGCGCGGTTCTCGCGCGCAGCCCTCTTAATTTGCAGGTTGGTGACTAAGCTGTCAGATCGCTACTGTCCCGCTGCGCAGACCAAGAATTAGTGACCGTTCAGTCGAACCAGGGGATCGGGCATGATGACCGACGCCTTGACTAGGGCCGGTACTATCCACTGCATCGGTGCGCGTGTCTGATACGGGCGCGTCAACTACAGCTGCCTATCTCGACAGCTTCACAAACACGCCCCGTGGTTACGGGTCCCTGCTTTCGCCAGGACGACGCGTGGAGACCGCGTGCCAAGCGTCGTATCACCGCTTCCCCGGTCCCATATAGCCGAACAGGAACCCCGCCACCTTCCGCTTCTGGATTTCCTCGCTGCCCTCGGTGATGCGATAGCGGCGGTGATGGCGGTAGATGTGCTCGAACGGCTTGTGGCGCGAATAGCCCATGCCGCCATGCACCTGCATCGCGGTGTCAGCCGCCTCGCAGCACAGGCGGTTGGCCCAGAAGTTACACATCGACACTTTGTCCGAGAGCGTCAGCTCGACTTGGGCCTGTGTCATCTGGTCCATCTCCCAGGCCGTCTTGCGGATCAACAGCCGCAGCATCTCGGCTTGGGTCGCGAGCTCGACCAAGGGCCACTGGATCGCCTGGTGTTCCGAAAGGGCCTTGCCGAACGGCGCTCGCTCCCGCGCATATTTGACACTTTCGTTGATGCAATAGACGGCGGCGCCCAACGAACTCGCGGCCTGGCGGATGCGGTTCTCATGGACAAAGCACTGCGCGAGCGAAAGACCCTTGCCTACTTCGCCGAAAACTGCGCTCTCCGGCACGAAGACCTCCGTAAAGCTGACGCGCGGGTGATCGGTTGGCATGTTGAAGGTCCACATATACTCTTCCACCTTCACACCTTTCGACTTTGCCGGGACCAGGAAGCAGGTGATGCCGCGTGCGTCGCCATCATTGCCCGAGGTGCGCGCAAACAGCGCGCAGTGGGTGGCGACGTGCATGCCGGTGGTCCACATCTTCTCGCCGTTGATCAGCCAACCCTTGACGTTGTCGTGCGTGGCGGCCACCGCGCGGGTTTCCATGTGGGTGGCGTCCGAACCATGATGGGGCTCTGTGAGGCCGAAGGTGATGCGATATGTCCCGGTCATCGAGCCTTCGATCATGGTCTTCTGCTCGCCGCTGCCGTAGCGGTCGAGCATGGTGACGATGGGGAAATTGCCGACGATGGAATGCTCGTTCTGCAAATCGTTGTGCAGGCCAAGCCCCTTCGAGGCAAAGTGCTCGCGGATCACCGCTATCCAGAGGTTGGAGCCGTCGCTGCCGCCGTAGCGCTTCGGAATCGCAAAGCGCAGGTGCCCCGCGGCGTCGGCACGGTCCTTGGCTTTGCGTAGCAGCGCTTCCCATTCGGGCCGCGGCAAGCCGCCATGATCGAAATCGGTGCGCGCCCACTCACGGCGATGATCGAAGAAGCGGATGTTGTTGTCTTCGTCTTCGAGCGGCTTGATCTCGCGCGCGATGAAGCGATCGAGTTCGTCGAGATAGGCGACGAGATCGGCAGGCAATGCAAAATCCACGGCGCGGCTCCCTCACTCTGCTATCGTTGCAGCTTCCGATCAGGCTTTTCCAATTCCAGCCGATAAGCCGCATAGGCCGGCTGATCGACCGCAAGCTTGTCCATAGTAGTCTGCCAGAGATGTTCGGCCAGTCCCGCCGTCCGCAGGTCCAGTTCGCCGTTAGCGATCTTGTTCGCAAGCGCGCGGTTGAGCTCAAGCAGCGAGCCCTGCATGGCGAGCAATCTCCGCAATCGCTCTTCTTCCGCGGCATCGCTCGCCGCTGCAAGCGTCAACTGCCGCGTCACCAGGTCCAGCATGTTGATCGCCACGCGCAGCTTGAAGGCGTTGTGGTCCGACACGAGCGGGGTGATCTCCGCACGCAGGAACTCCGCAACGGCCTTCGTCAGCTCACCCGGTCCCGGCTCATCCTGCATCTTTATCTCCTTTCGAGCGTCATCCCCGTGGCGCCAGCAGCCTAAGCAGATCGATCTCCGTTTCCGATGCGCGACGCCCGATCATGGCGCGCTCCATCGATTGATCGGGCTGCATGCGAAAGCGCTGCAGCATGCCGCCGCACATCACGCCCCAGCGCAAGGTGCCCATCACTTCGTAGAATGCCACCCGCGCGGCATCGACCTTGCGGCCGGCGGCTTCGTAGCCGGCAAACAAATCTTCCCGCGTTCCAAAGCCGCCGACCGGCTTGTCGATCTCGCCAAAGCGCCAGGAATTGACGCAAATCCAGCCCAGGTCCTCCATGGGATCGCCGAGATGGGCAAGCTCCCAATCCAGGACCGCCCGAACGCCGTCCGCGCCGATGATGAGATTGCCGTTGCGGAAATCGCCATGCACCAGCGTCACCTCCTCGGGCGGTCCGGGATCATGGTCGTGCAGCCAGCGGAGCGCGAGTTCGAACACCGGCTTCGGCCAGTTGAGGCTGCGATATTCGCGCGCGAGCTCGCCGATCTCCTTGCTTGCGGTCCGCTGCCGTAGCGGCGGCAGCTTTGCGCGCGGTAAGTCATGAATGCCGGCCGCAATCCGGCCGAGCTGACGCGCGAGCTTTGGGCGCGCGTCAGCGAATTGCGCATCACGCAGGATCTTGCGCGCGATGGTTTCGCCTTCGACGCGCTGCATGATGAAGCCGGGGCCGAGATTGTCATCGACATTCAGCACATGCATCACGCGGGGGGACGGCAGGCCCGCCTGACGAGCGAGCTGCATCAAGGCCGCCTCCGCATCGAGTCCCGCCGCGCGCGACGGGGCCGCACCATATCCCTTCGGCGCGCGGCGCAGGATGGCGCCGACATTGCCGGCAGGGGTCATGATCTCGAACGACCAGGTCTCCTGGCTAGCGCCGCCGGACAACTTGATTGTCCCGGCAACGCCGGTCGCGCCCGGATACCAGGCGGTCACGGAACGCGCGAGTTCCTCCTCGATCATTTTCCTGCAAAGTTCGCCGGACGCTTTTCGAGAAACGCGGTGACGCCTTCGCGAAAATCCTCCGAGCTGCCTGCAACGCGCTGCGACTGGTATTCGAGATTGAGCTGGTCTTCGAAGGAATTTTCCAGGCTATCCCAATAGAGCTTGCGGATCAAGGACAGCGCGACCGTTGGACCGCTCGCGAGCTCGCGCGCGAGTTTCATCGCCTCTTCCATCAGGACCACGTCATCATGGAGGCGGTTGACCAGCCCCCATTCCAGCGCCTTTTCCGCCGGCAGCCGCTCGCCCATCAGCGAAAGCTCGATCGCGCGTGCCTTGCCGACGAGGCGCGGCAGCAGCCAGGTCGAGCCGCAATCCGGCACCAGGCCGATACGGCGGAAAGCTTGCAGGAAATAGGCCGAGCGCGCGCAGACGATCATGTCGCCCATCAGCGCAAAGCTCATGCCGGCGCCGGCCGCCGGGCCATTGACGGCAGTGACCAGCGGGCAATGAAGGTTGCGGATGCGCCGCAGCAAAGGATGGAAGCCCGTCTCAAGCGCCGCGCCGGCATTGCTGCGGCCCGGGTTCTGGTGCTGGCTGTTGCGGCCCTGCAGGTTGGCCCCGGTGCAAAAGGCGCGGCCCGCGCCGGTCAGCACGACGCAGCGGACCTCGGCCCTCCGCGCCTCGATCTCATCGAGCGCTTCGATGAGGCCGCCCAGCATGTCCATGGAAACGGCGTTCATGACCTCCTGGTGATCCATCCTGAGGATGGCGACCGCTCCGTCGATTTCGAGCGTGCAGTGCTTGAATTGCATGGTTTCCCCCTGAAACATCTAGTGGCCCGATTCCAACATTCGCATCCCTTCTCAGCGGCCACCTTTGCGCATGTTGGAATCAGAGGACCACTAGCAAATTTATGTTGCTAGTGGAGTTTAGGATTTGACATTCGCTTTCAGAACTCGCGGCTAGGTGGGTAGCGAATGTCAAATCCACCCCACTAGTCCGCATTTTCCGTGACGCGGATTGGAGTAGGCTCGTGCCGCATATTTGATTTTTGCCACGCGCTTGTTCATGCTCGGCCGCAGGCGTCGATCTCCCTTGCGCACACGGCTGCCGTGCGCATCAGATACGGAAGCGTTCCATGAACATGTTCGACCTCAGCGGCCGCGTCGCCGTCGTTACCGGAGGCAATGGCGGTATAGGGCTTGGCATTGCGCAGGCACTTGCGTCTGCAGGCTGCAACGTCTCGATCTGGGGCCGCAATGCGGAGAAGAACAAGGCGGCGGCCGCGACCATGGCGGCCGGCCCGGGCAACGTGGATATCCGCGTCTGCGACGTCACCGATACCGCTTCCGTCCAGGACGCGATGAGGGCAACGCTGGACACCTTCGGCCGTATCGACGGCTGCTTTGCGAACGCCGGCATCGGCGGCGGTGGCCGGCGCGCCTTCATCGATCGCACCGAGGAGGAATGGCGCACGATGTTTGCGACCAATCTCGACGGCGTGTTCCATGTGTTCCAGGCCGCCGCGCGTCACATGACCGAGCGCGCCGATAAAGGCGACAAATTCGGGCGTCTGGTCGCCACATCAAGCCTCGCTTCGCTGTTTGGAACCGCGCGCAACGAACATTATGCGGCGACCAAGGCGGCCATCAACGCGCTGGTGCGCGCGCTTGCGGTGGAGCTGGCGCGCTATGGCGTCACCGCCAACGCCATCCTGCCCGGCTGGATCAAGAGCGAGATGACCGCAAAGATCATGTCGGATGAAAAATTTGTCGGCAACGTGATGCCGCGCATTCCGATGCGCCGCTTCGGCGAGCCGAGCGATTTCGGCGGCATCGCCGTGTACCTGATGAGCGGCGCGTCATCTTACCACACCGCGGATTGCTTCGTGATCGACGGCGGGTATACGGCGTTTTGAAAGAGCCGTCGTTCCGGCGAAACAGCGTAGCCAATCCAGAGCCGTGCATACGGCTCTGGATTGCTGTGTTGCTCGCGCTTTTCGCAATGACAACGGTACGCGCAAATCGCTTCCGAGCGCGCCGCGTGTCATCCAAAACCGAGCGGGGCGTTGGATACGTATTCACCGTTCCTGTTGAGCGCTTTAGCATTGAACAATGCGAGAGTCGCCTACTGAGCGGTTATGAAATGACCAATATGCCACAACATCTCGACGTACGAATGTCGGCTCGGCCGTTGAGATCTATTTGAAAGCGACATAGAGGTCAGCCCCGTTGTCCGTTCTTTCAGTGTCGCTTAAGCGAGGAGGGCAGCTACGCCTCGTTCAAAGCCTGTGAGATGTCCGCGATCAGATCGGACGGGTGTTCGATGCCGATCGACAGCCGGATCGTGGAGTCCAGAACGCCGATTTTTTTGCGGATGTCGGCTGGAACGCCGGAGTGGGTCATACTTGCGGGCAAACTTGCAAGTGACTCGGTGCCGCCCAGGCTCACCGCGAGCTTGAAGATTTGCAGTGCGTTCAAGAATTTGAAAGCGGCGGCTTGGCCGCCGACAATGTCGAACGAGAACGTGGAGCCCGCGCCGCTACATTGCCTTGCGAAAACCTTGTCGGCGAGAGAGGCTTCTTCGAGGTGAGCAAGGTAATGGACTTTAGCCACTTTGGTGTGGTCGCGCAGGTAGTCCGCGACGAGCCGCGCATTTCTGTCAGCTTTTTCCATGCGGATGCTGAGCGTTTCGAGCGACCGGCTGATCATCCAGCAGGAATGGGGGTCCAGTTGTGTGCCGATGGCGCCTCGCAACGCTCTGACGTCTTTCATCAGGGCTTTTGGGCCGAGCGCGGCGCCCGCGATTAGGTCGGAATGTCCGCCGACATATTTGGTCAGCGAGTACAAGGAGAGGTCCGCGCCATGTTCAATTGGCCGCTGAAACACGGGTCCGAGCAGCGTATTGTCGCACGCGATGATCGGCGTGTCTCCCTGAGCTTGGCCGATCATCTCGGCGATGCGGCGGACCATCGCGATATCGACCAGGCCGTTGGTGGGATTTGCCGGAGTTTCGATGAAGACCATAGCCACTCGGCCCTTGCGCATGGCTTCCTCCGCCGCCAACCTGACTGCGGCTTCGTCGATGCCGTCGGCGAAGCCGACCGCTCCGATGGAGAGGGCGGCAAGCGTCCTTGCAATCAGGGTTTCCGTCCCGCCATAGAGCGGTTGAGAGTGCAGAATGACGTCGCCAGGACGAACGAACGCGAGGATCGTGGTCGCAATTGCCGCCATGCCGGACGAAAACAGCGCGCATTTCTCGGTTCGCTCGTAGACAGAGAGTCTGTCCTCGACGATTTCACTGTTAGGATGATTGAACCGCGAATAAACCAGGCCAGCACCCATGCCCTCGGGAGGCTCGCGCCGGCCGGAAACGTAGTCGAAGAAGTCCTGTCCGTCTTCGGCGGTCCTGAAAACGAAGGTCGAGGTCAGAAAGACTGGCGCTTTGACAGCTCCTTCCGACAGTTGCGGATCATAGCCATAGTTCAGCATGAGTGTTTCGGGATGCAGCATGTGGTTGCCGATGTGGGTCTTCGACGGAAACGGTTTGACCATAGCCAGCCTCGCTGTCTGGATTTGAAACGTTGTGCTCCGTAGGGTCGTCGACAATGACAATGCGGTCAGGATAGGTTCCGATCCGCCCTTTGCGCCGCCGTCGGGTTCAGACGAGCGAAGTTCGCGGTTTTATTAATGCGCCATTTAGGAAAAGCAACTGACGCACGCCAGACCCGTCCGGTCTGGGCCTGAAGCTGCGACTTCACCTGCGATCGCAGCGGGAGTCTCGGCCGGAATTATTAACGTCACTATCAGAAACTAAAGGAACCGTGTCGGCCACAGCATTGTGCGCCACATATGCGCTGACGGACTGCAGTCGAGGCCGAGCCCCTCTTTCGGCTGCTTGAAATGACGGCCGATGATGTCCGTAAAGTCGTCAAGGTCGACCTTGGCATTGGGATCGAATGAATAAAGGTCGTGCAGGGTGATAAAGCGTGCAGTCATGTAGTGCTTGTGATTGCGAGCACGTTGGTACTCATCGACGATATAGGGCTCAGGCTGAAAATCGGGACCAAACCATTTCACGTAAGTTTCCGGATATTGGTATCCAACAGATTCGTCTGGAAAGAAGCGCAGCGCCTGATGCGCCCGCACGGCCCAACTCACCTCTTCGTCGACATAGGGCTCGATCATCTGGGCGCCCCAGTAGCCATGATCGCACCTGATGAAGCTCGCGACCGCGATGTCGTGCAGGAGGCAGGCCATGATGACCTTCTCGCTTTGGCCAGCCTTTTTGGCGTGCGCGGCGCTTTGCAGCAGATGCGAGGTCGACGCGAATCGGCATCTGAAATAGTCGATTAGAGTGGGTTTGGCCGGCATCCTAGGAAGGCGCGGGTCCTCCTTCATGATCAGGTATTTGCCAGGATTGCGCGCTAGCACGGCCGCTACGTCGTCGGTTAGCTTGCCGTCGGCCAAGTTGAACAATGCGGACTTAATGGCGATGTGCTCGAGCTCATGCATCATGTGCTCTTCGAGCGCATCAGCACGTTCGGATAGCGTCATTGCTGTTGGGTAATTATTCATCTCGACCTCCTCGCCGTGTGGCGATCGGCCGATGAGCCCACAAAATTTTGGGACGACCGAATCGAAAATCCGCCGCAGTAATGCTATCAGAGTTGTCCCGATGATCTGGCAGCTTTCAAGCGAATAGGCCGGGCGCGTTTGAATTTTTACGGCAAGCGGAACTAAATTACGTTCAAGAGCGCCGATGCGTAACATAACGAACGTACCCGCGCTCTCATAGGATCAAAGTTATCGCTCGCTCGTATGAAAGCCGGATCCTCATGGGTGATGTCGCTTCTTCGACCATGCCAGGAGAGATATCGCTAGAGGATTCGGTAACGCGTCTTGAACGAACGCCCGTGATGGTTACGACTAAAAAAGCGTAGCACGTCGATCGTGGAAAATTTGGGCGCCACGTTCTAGCCGCGGAGCCAAACCATGGCTTTACAATTTTGGCTTTGCGCGGTCGATATCGAACAGCTGAGTTGTTGTGGCTTTTCGTGCTAAAATGCAACACTCAGAGGCGACGTGATTTGATCGGCCAAGGCTCGAAAAAGGAAACGCCCGACTCAGTCGTACAATTCATGGCAGGCCGAAATTGGAGATTCGCATGCCATACTACTTTTTTGATCTCGTCGTCGATGAAGAATTCAAACATCAAGGCGGTCTTATTTTAGAAAACATTGGTCTCGCCTCAGATCGAGCTGAGCAGCTTGCGAATGAACTCTGCGTAGTCCTGCCAGAGTTGAAGAAGAAGGGCTGTGCAGTCCGGGTTACGGATGGCGAGAACAAGGAGCTGTGTCGTATTCCGCTCGATCCGGCTCCAACTTGGACGCGGCCCGCTCACTATTAGGGGCCCGGGCTATATGGGGCTATTTCGATTCTAATCGGAATATCGGTCGTGGTGGTGGTTGGCGCTATTTGTTTTTGTCTATCGCCCGCTTCACTCCAACAGCGTTTGCCTAATTGCCGCGGCGATGCAGGCCGAAGGGCCGACAAAGAGCGAGGCGTTCGAGCGCCGACCGTAGCCTTCTCGACCTGCTCTTCAGAACTCACGCATGAGCCGCGTCCAGTCCTGAATCTTGTCCTCGATGCCGCCGTGACGCAGAGCATGCCAATAAGTTGCGATGTTCACGCTGATGACCGGCTTGTTCAGCCAGCGCTCGGCTTCGTCGGCAATGGCTGCCATGGGCAGGTTCCGCCGTTTGCTCCCGTCGTCCTAGCAGTTCTATTGAACGAAGACCCGGCGGAACAAAAGCAATGTCTGGCTAAGAGAAAACCGCGGCGTAGCCGAGCGTAGAAATCGGCCGGCTCTTCGGAAAATGATTTCGAGCGGGCTTTTGTTGCGATCGGCCGCGAGAAAGATCGGAAGACTGCTGGTGACCGATGATCCCTTTCTGCAAAGCCGCAGGAACCAGCTCGTCGAACTTGCTGCTTAACGAGCGGTGCACGTGGCGCAGACAGCTCAATTCGGTCGAGATTGAACCAAAGACGGGTCTGAGCCGCAAAGATTCTAGCGCGCTTTGCCGCGCGCCTCGTCCCACCAGGGGCAGATGCCGGCCATGCGTTGGTAGTTGCCCTCTATGACCTGAACGGGGGCGCGACGCGTTCCGACATCCGGCATGGCCGAAGGTGGCGCGCCGATGTCCTCAAATAGACCCTTGTGGCCCCAGAAGCTGCCGACGCTGGTCATCTCCACCGGCGGCGTCGCGTCGTCGACGTCTTTGCCGCCCCAGCCACACTCTACATAGATGTCGGATGGAGTGCGCATGTAATACGACGTCATGAGGTCGTTAGAATGGCGGCCGAGAGTAGCGACAATTTTCTCCGGGGTGCCCTGCAGCAGATCGAAGCCCTGACCGACATCGTCGAGCTGGTAATACTCGACGAGCAAGTGATGCATGCTGCGCACCGGTGCCGCGACGAGAGCGACGCTGTGGTGGCGCGCGTTGACGTGCATGAAATAGGCCTTCAACGGCGCGACCATGAAGTCGCTGATGCGAAAGCCTAACAGGTCCTTGTAGAAGGCTAGGGCAGCGTCGATGTCAGGGACTGTTAGTAGGGTGTGTCCCATACCTTGCGGGCCGGTGCGAAAACCTGAGACGTCGCGGCTGGGCTTGAAGGTGGCGTCGGCTATGTGGGCACCATAGAAGGCTTCCAGGCGGTTGCCGGCAGGGTCAACGAAAGCGATGAGGTCCGTCACACAACGCTGGTCAGCCAGCGCGGCGGGTTCACGTTTCACCGCGACGCCGGCGGCTTCGAGCCGGGCGGCGAGCGTGTCGAGTGCCGCGGCGTTGGCGACTTCCCAGCCGAACACCTGAGTGCCAGGGTCGATGGCGCGGTCGATGAACAGGCGCTGCTTGCGGTCGTCCATGCGAAAGGCGCGCATGGAGCTGGCCCGGTCAACTGACTGCATGCCGATCGTGGACGTGGCAAAGGCAGCCCAATCGTCGAGATTCGACGATCCTAAGCCAAGATAGCCAAAGGCCAGAATTTCCATGTTCTTTCCTCCCCGTTGTCGGTGCAAGCGTAGGAGACGACGAGGGCCATTGCAATCAGGGTGTGAGATACCCGCTGGCAAGCCGATCGGCGGAGCCATAGCTGCGTCGGCCAGCATGCTTCTGTCGTGAATGCACATCCGTTCGAGCTTGATCGCAATTGGAATCAGTTCGTGATTCGATAAGGAAATTAGATAAACGGGGTCAGTCCGCGAATTAATGGTCGTTAGTAAGAGCTAACGCGAGATGCCGTGTCTGAAAGGGATCGCCCAGGGTCGCCGCCTGCGATCGGCGACCTTGAAGTCGGCGATCTCCTTGCGAACCGAGTGAGTGACGTCGAAATCGTCCCACCCGTTGAGCAGGCGGTCGCGGCGCGACGGATCGATGACAAAGGAGAATTTCGCTTCGCCGCAGGAGATCGATTGCGACACGAGATCGACCGCGACGATCGAAGCCTGATCGCGCTGCAGTGCCGAGATGACGGCTGCTGTTTCGGCGTCGCCGAGCACGGCAGTCAGCAGGCCGTTCTTGATCGCGTTCTGCGAAAAGATGTCACCGAACGACGGCGCGATCACGCAACGGATGCCGTAATCGAACAGCGCGTACACGGCGGCCTCCCGCGAGGAGCCGCCGCCAAAATTGCGGCCGGCCACGATGACCTTCGCCTGCCGCCAATGTGCGCGGTTGAGTGGAAAATCCGCCCGTTCGGCGCCTGCAGCGTCAAAGCGCAGATCATGAAACAGTACCTTGCCGTGCTCGCCGTTGCGCGGCAATTTGAGATAACGCGCCGGCAAAATCTGGTCGGTGTCGATATTCTCCGCCGGGAGCGGGCAGGCTGCGGCTGCGATGTGCGTGAATTTTTCCATCTCGCGCCCCGTTCAGCCTTTGCCTGATGTGAAGGAACGAATATCGGCGAGCCGCCCGTTGACGGCGGCCGCGGCGACCATCGCGGGCGACATGATGTGCGTGCGCGCACCGACACCCTGGCGGCCGCGAAAATTGCGATTGGTGGTCGAGGCGCAGCGCTGACGCTCGGCGACCTGATCGCCATTGATGCCGACGCACATCGAGCAGCCGGAATCGGCCCATTCGAGGCCGGCGGCGCGAAACACCTTGTCGAGCCCTTCGTCTTCCGCCTGGCGCTTGACGGTGGAGGACCCCGGCGACACCAGGCCCGGCACCTTGCTGCGGCGGCCGGCAAGGATTCGGGCCGCGATGCGCAAGTCTTCGATGCGCGCGTTGGTGCAGGAGCCGATGAAAACCCGGTCGATTTCGATGTCGGTCAACCGCATGCCGCCTTCGAGACCCATATAGTCGAGCGCGCCTTGCAGATATTTCGCACGTTCCGGCGTTGGCGCGCGGTCGGGATGGGGTACGTGGCCATCGATCGCAAGCGCATCCTCCGGGCTGATGCCCCAGGTCACGAAGGGCGCGATCGCGGCTCCGTCGATCGATATTTCGCGGTCGAACGGCGCGCCGGGATCGGATTTCAGGTGCCTCCAATCCTCGATCGCCCGATCGAGCGACTCGTCCACGGGCGCAAACGCGCGGCCTCTGATGTAGTCGAAGGTCGCCGCATCGGGTGCGACGATGCCGCAACGGCCGCCGGCCTCGATCGCCATGTTGCAGAGGGTCATCCGCGCTTCCATGGAAAGCGCGCTCACAGCGGAGCCGGAAAACTCGATGGCGTGGCCGGAGGCGCCGTCGGCGCCAACCCTGGCGATGATCGCAAGCGCAAGGTCCTTGGCGGTGACGTCCTCGGTGAGCCTTCCGTCAACGACGATCCGCATGCGCTTGGGCTTCTTCTGCCAAAGCGTCTGCGTCATCAGCACATGGGCGACTTCAGACGCTCCGATGCCGAACGCGAATGCACCGAAGGCGCCATGCGTCGAGGTGTGGCTGTCGCCGCAAACGATCAAAAGACCCGGCAAGGTCAGTCCCAGTTCCGGGCCGACGACATGAACGATGCCCTGACGAGGGTCCTTCAGCCCGAACAAGGTGATGCCCTGGTCGCGGGTGTTCTTCTCGAGATCGCTGACCATGCGTGCGATCTCGGCATTGGCGATCGGCTGGCCGCGACCGCGCGTTGGCACATAATGGTCGGCGACGCCGAACGTCAGTGACGGCTCGGCGACGCGCCCGCCGCGCCTGGCGAGCTGGCTGAAGGCGTGGAACGAGCCTTCGTGAACGTAGTGGCGATCGACCCAGAGCAGGGATTCGCCGTCGCGTTGCAGGATCTCGTGCTGCGCCCAGAGCTTGTCGAACAGGGTCAGAGGCGATGTCATGCGACGATTTCAGCCTGCCGGGACATTGCGGTAGCGTCCCCATATTGTATGGTAAATGATACCAAGTAAAGCTGTCGGCGGTGCGTGAGGGGGCTAAGGTGGTGGCGGATCGGTTGCAGGAGGCAAAGGCACGCCAGGTTTACCTGGTCCTGCGCGATCGCATCGTGAGCGGCGCTCTCTCCTTTGGTGCGCGCCTTCCCACCGAGAACGACCTTGCATCGACGCATGGCGTATCGCGCGTCACGGTGCGACGCGCTCTCGGCGAGCTCCAGAGCGAACGTTTGATCGAACGGCGGCGCAGCACCGGGACGCGCGTCGTCTATCGCGCGCATTCGTCGCGGATGAGCGCCGACATTTCCGGCGTGCTGGCGAACCTCGCCGAGATGGGTCGCAGAACGCGTGTGCGGCTGCTGTCGTTCGGCTATGTGCCGGCCGTCGGTCCCGCGGCCGAGGCGCTAGGTCGCGGCGATCATGAACTGCTGCAACGCTCGGTCCGCGTCCGCTTCCTCGACGGCCTGCCGTTTTCCTATCTGTTGGCGCATGTGCCCGAGCGCATCGGGACCACATTCTCGGCTAAGGAATTGGCCGGTCGGCCGCTGCTTGAGTTGCTGGAGCGATCGGGCGTCAAGGTCGAGCGCGCGACCCAGCGGATTTCCGCAAGCCTTGCCACGCCGGATGTGGCGCGCGCGCTGAAGGTGAAAACCGGCTCGCCGCTGATCGAACTCGTGCGCACGGTCTACGACCGCAACGGGCAGGGCGTCGAACATCTCTACGCGCTCTACCGGCCTGATCGTTATGGGTTTGAATTCGACCTGGTTCGCTCCGGTGGTGCCAGGAGCAGGGGCTGGTCGCCGCTGCTGAGCGCGCGCCGCAAACAAACGAAAAAGACCGGATCGTCAGCCGGGATTGCTTTCGTCTAGCCAGAGGAGCTGCCGCCTTGCCAAACAACAGCAAGCGTTTTACCCGCCGAAAATTCCTGCAATCGACGGCGCTGACGGCGATCGCCTCGGCGAGCAGCGTGATCGCGTCGCCTTCGGTTCTGCGCGCCGAGGGCGCGGCGGTGAAGGTCGGCTTCCTGCAACCCGTCTCGGGCGCATTGGCCTATTCCGGCCAGCAGGGGCGGCTCGGCGCCTCGATTGCGGTCGAGGAAATCAACGCGGCGGGCGGCATCAAGGGCGTCGGGAAGATCGAGGGGGTGCTCGGCGATGCGCAGTCGACGCCGGATGGCGGCAACGCCGAGGTCGAGAAGATGAATTCGGCCGGCGTCTGCGCCATTGTCGGCGGCTATGCCAGCAGCATCTGCCTTGCGACCTCCCAGACGGCCGCGCGCTACGATCTGCCTTATTTGGTCGACGTCGGCGTCACCGACGCCATCGTGACGCGCGGGTTGAAGAACACGTTCCGCTTCGGTCCCGGTTTCGGCGTGATCGCCAAGACGGCGCTTGCCAATCTCGTCGCGATCAATGACGCCGCGGGTAAACCCGCCAGGACCGTCATGATCGTGCACGAGGACTCGGCGTTCGGCTCAGGTCTCGCGAAGCTCCTCAACGAACAGCTGCCGCTTAACGGTTTCCAGATTCTGGAAACCATTCCGCACCCGACACCGACCCGCGATTTCAATAACGTCGTGCTGAAGATCAAGGCGGCCGACCCCGACATCGTCATCCCCGCCGATTACTACAACGAGTATGTGCTGCTCGCCCGCACCATGCAGCAGCAACAGGTGCGGCCGAAGGCGGCGATCTACTCGGTGCTGGGCGGCGCGGCGTCATCCTACAAGTTCGTCAAGGAATTTCCTCAGGCCGCGCAGTTTATCATGGACTGCAATCACTGGTTCGATCCGCGCAACGCAAAGGCGCTGGCCCTGAAGAGCAAGGTCGAGGCGCAGGACCAGTTCTTCACCTACGAGGTCTACCTCAACTACAGTTGCACGCTGTTGCTGGCGGATGCGGTCGAACGGGCGAAATCGTCCGATCGCGCGGCGATTATCGAGGCGCTGTCGAGTTCGACATTTGCCGGCCACGTGATGCCTTATGGGCCGACCAAATTCGTCAACGGCCAGAACCAGGGCGCGGTGCCGACCAATACGCAAGTCGTCGGCAACGACATCCAGGTGATCCTGCCGGAGGCGTTTGCGTCGGCCAAGGCGGTCTATCCGATGCCGCGGGCATGATGCCGGATTTCGCACCAACGCCGTTTTGACGGATCGCACGCGTGCAGCTGAGTATTCTCTTTCCTGCCGTGGTCAACGGCATTCTGAACGGAGCCCTGTACGCGTTGATCGCGCTCGGTCTCACGCTCGTGTACGGCGTGCTGCACATCATCAACTTTGCGCATGGCACGCTGCTGACGGCCGCGCTCTTTGCGGCGTTCTTTCTGTATCGAAGCCTCGGCATCGATCCATACGTCGCGCTGCTGCTGCTGACGCCCGCCTTCTTCCTGATCGGCTACGCGCTTCAGCGCTTCATCATCGGTCCGGTCTCGCGCGGCAGCGACAGCAATATCCTGCTGGTGACGCTCGGGCTCGCCGTCATCATCGAAAACGGCCTGCTGTTCGCGTTTCGCGGCGATACGAGGACGGTGGACCTTCCCTACAGCTTTGCCGTGGTGCCGTTTGCCGGCATGTTCGTTGCGGTGCCGCGTCTTATCGGGTTTGCAGGCGCAGTGGTTGTCGCGCTGCTGCTTTGGCTGCTGCTGACACTCACCGATACCGGCAAGGCGATCCGCGCGGTCGCAAAGGAGAAGCTCGGCGCGCAACTATCCGGCATCGACGTTGCGCATGTCTATGCCTTGACCTTCGGATTAGGAACCGCCTGCGTTGCGGTCGCGGCCTGCCTCTTGATCCCGACTTATTATGTCAATCCGCATGTCGGAAACGCCTTCGTGCTGATCGCGTTCACGACCGTCGTGCTTGGCGGAATGGGGTCCATCCCGGGCGCGCTGGTCGGTGGTCTGTTCGTGGGCCTGGTCGAAAGCGTCTGTGGGCTTTACCTCGGAGAATCGCTCGGACAGATCGGCATCTTCCTGATGTTCATTCTGGTTCTGCTGCTTCGGCCAAGCGGACTGTTGGGAGCGCGCGCATGAAGTGGCGCGGCTTCTTGCCGATCGTTGGTGTGGTGGCCGCGCTTGGGTGCGTTCCGCTCGTCGTCCATTCGGATCTGGTGCTGAACTTCCTGGTGACGGGGCTTCTGCTGACCCTGGCGGGGCAGGGATGGAATATCCTTGGCGGCTATGGCGGCCAATATTCCTTCGGTCACGCCGCATTCTTCGGGACGGGCGCCTACGCGACGGCAATCCTGCAAACGCGTTACGGCCTCAATGCGTGGCCTGCTTTCGCGTTCGGCATCGCGGCGGGTGCCGGCATGGGGGCGGCGATTGGCGCGCTAACTTTTCCTTCGGGATTGCGCGGCTCCTACTTTGCTCTAGTGACGCTCGCCTTTGCCGAGGTGCTGCGTATTCTCGCGAGCGTCGCGCCGGTCACGGGCGCTGGTGTCGGCATCCTGGTCAAGCTCGATCCCGGCATTCATGCGCTGCAATTTTCCAGCCGAGCGGCTTTCTATTGGTTCGTGCTGTCGCTGGTTGCGGCTGCGCTGGTCGTGACCCGGCTGATTGAGGGATCGCGGTTCGGGGCGTGGCTAGTGGCGGTGCGCGAAGGCGAGGCCGCCGCGCAGGCGCTTGGCGTCGATCCGACGCGCGTCAAGCTCGCCGCAATGACAGTGTCGGCGGCGCTCACCGCCGCGGCCGGCTGTTTTTATGTTCAGTATTTCCTGTTCATCGATGCCCCGATCGCTTATGGCCCATGGATCTCGGTCGAGGCGCTCCTCGCATCGATCATCGGCGGGGTCGGCAGCGTGTTCGGACCGCTGCTCGGTGCACTGATGGTGAAAACACTCGGTGAAGCAGCCAAGCTCGTGACAGGCGATGCGCCGGGCCTCGATCTCATGCTTTATGGGATTGTTCTGATATTGGTTGTCTGGATCGCGCCGCGCGGCGTCGCCGGCATCGGTGCGCGCTGCCGAACATGGCTTGAGCGCCGGCAGCTTGGTGCGGGAGGCAGCGCAGCATGAGCGGGCCGATTCTCGCGGTAGAAGGCATATCGAAGCGATTTGGCGGCCTATACGCGGTGCGCGGTGCCTCGCTCACGGTTGAAGCCGGCCGCATCACGGCGGTGATCGGCCCCAACGGCGCGGGCAAGACCACATTGTTTGCGCTGATCGCGGGCTTCCAGACGCCGGACCAGGGACGCATTCTTTATGAGAACGCCAACATTACCGGCCAGAGCGCGCATCGGATGGCCCGACAGGGCATCGCGCGCACGTTCCAGATCGTACAGCCGTTCGCTGGGCTTTCGGTGCTGGAAAACGTCGCCGTCGGCGCGCACCTACATCTTGCACGACGCGATGGGGCGCTTGCGGCGGCAGCCGAGGTCGCAAGACGCGTCGGCCTCGAAAAGGTCTTGGACCAGCCCGCCGCAACCTTGACGCTGGCGGGACGAAAGCGGCTCGAGCTTGCGCGGGCGCTGGCGACGTCGCCGAAGCTGCTCCTGCTCGATGAGGTGCTGGCCGGTCTAAATCCGTCGGAAATACGCGACATGCTGCCGGTGATCCGCGGCATTCGCGAGCGCGGCGTCACCATTCTCATGATCGAGCACGTCATGCAGGCCGTCATGAGCCTCGCTGACCAAATCTACGTGCTCGTGGAAGGGCATGTCATCGCGCGGGGAACGCCTGGTGAAGTTGCGGTGAACCCTGACGTCATCGAGGCCTATCTTGGCCGCGGTGCGGCTGCGCGGCTTGCAGGAGGCGCACATGCCTGACGACACGGCTGACGGCGTTTTGCTGAGGGTGGCGGGTCTCAGCGCCGGCTATGGCGAGGTCGAAATCCTGCGCAATGTCGATCTCGTGGTGAATGCCGGCGACATGGTCGCTGTCCTCGGCGCGAACGGCGCGGGAAAATCGACGCTCAACCTCGTGATTTCGGGGATAGTTTCGGCGCGCCAGGGTGCAATCGAATTCGACGGCAGGTCGATACGCGATTCAAAGCCGACTGAGATTGTTGCAGCCGGCCTGCTTCATGTTCCCGAAGGGCGACGCATTTTTCCCAACATGTCGGTGCGCGAAAATCTCGACATCGGCAGCTACGCCCGCGCATCGGCGCGGCGCGAGACGAACCGCGAGCGCGTCTTTTCCTACTTCCCGCGGCTGCGCGAGCGGACAAGTCAGCTCGCCGGCACGCTGTCCGGCGGCGAGCAGCAGATGCTGGCGATCGGCCGGGGACTGATGGCGGAGCCGAAGCTTCTGATACTCGATGAGCCATCGCTTGGTCTTTCGCCGCTGATGGTCGAGGAGATGTTCGCCCTGATCGGGCGGCTCAACAGCGAGGGGCTGGCGGTGCTGCTGGTCGAGCAGAACGTCGCGCAAAGCCTCGATATCGTTCATCGCGCCTACGTTCTCGAAAACGGCAGTTTTGTCATGTCTGGAGCTGCCGCAGACATGCGTTCCAATGCAGACCTCAAACGGGCCTTTCTCGGATTATAGCCATGACCCAACCAGTCTCACTTCGCTCGCTGCTCTCGAAGCCGCCGATTGTCATCGCTCCCGGCGTCTACGATCCGCTCACCGCATTGATCGCGAGCGGGGCAGGCTTCCAGTCGCTCTATGTCTCCGGGGCGGCAATTGCCTATACGCGCCTTGGCCGGCCGGATATTGGACTCGTCAGCATGTCCGAGGTTGTTGAGACGGTTGCGCTGATCAGCGACCGGGTCGAGGCGAGTTTGATCGTCGATGCCGATAACGGCTACGGCAACGCGCTGAATGTTGAGCGCACGGTGCGGCTGTTCGAGAAAGCGGGCGCGCATGCGATCCAGCTTGAAGACCAGGGCTTTCCCAAGCGCTGCGGTCACCTCGACGACAAGAGCCTGATATCGGCGGACGAGATGATCGGCAAGATCAAGGCCGCCGTCGATATCCGCCGCTCGCGCGACACGCTGATTATCGCGCGCACCGATGCTGTGGCGGTGGAGGGGCTTGATCGCGCGATCGAGCGCGCGTCGATGTATCGCGAGGCCGGCGCTGATGTGCTGTTCGTGGAGGCGCCGAAGACACGGGAGGATCTGGCCGGAATCGTCGATCGCATCAAGGGCGACATTCCGCTGATGGCGAACATGGTCGAAGGCGGCAAGACGCCGATCCTTTCCGGGGATGAGCTGCAAGCGCTCGGCTTCTCGCTCGTGATCTTCCCCGGCGGGATCGTGCGCACACTGGCGCGAACCGCCGTGGACTACTACGCGTCGCTGGCCAAACACCATACGACGCAGCCCTTCATCGAACGGATGTTCGGCTTCAGCGACATGAATGCGCTGCTCGGGACACCCGAAATGATCGAGCGTGGCAAGCGTTTAAGCGCCAAGCGGCCGGAAGGCAGCAAATGAGCACGATCGATCCGATCCTCCTGGCCGTTCTCAACGGCCGCTTGGTCCAACTCGCCGACGAGATGGATGCTACGCTCTATCGCTCGGCCTTCAATCCGATCATTGCGGAAGCCCATGACGCCTGCCATGGCCTCTATCATGCCAAAACCGGTGCGACGTTGGTGCAGGGCACGACGGGCTTGCCGATCTTCGTCGGCGCGATGGCCTTTGCCGTCAAGGCTGTCATCGACAAGGCCAACAAAGACGGCGATCTCAAGCCGGGCGATACCTATCTGTTCAACGATCCTTACGACGGTGGCACGCACCTCAACGATTTTCGCCTGGTGAGGCCGTTGTTCTGGAACGGCAAACTGTTTGCCTGGCTTGCATCGGTCGGTCACTGGCTCGACGTCGGCGGCAACGTGCCGGGAAATTTCAACGCCAGGGCGACCGAAAGTTTTCAAGAGGGCTTTCGAGTGCCGCCGGTCAAGCTCGCGCGCGCGGGTGTCATTCAGCAAGACATCATCGACATTCTCGGCGCGAATTCGCGCGTGCCTCAATCGAATTGGGGCGACCTCCACGGACAGCTCAACGCTCTGGACCTGGGCGAGCGGCGATTCCACGCTCTTCTGGAGGAATATGGAGCGGAGCGGATCGTCGCAGCGCTCGATCTTCTGACCGGGCGCGCGGAAACACTGATGCGCGCCAATATTGCCAGCCTGCCGGATGGCACCTATTCATGCGACGATTATCTCGACAATGACGGCATCACCGATGTGCCGCTGAAGATCGCGCTCGATCTCACCGTTTCGAGCGAGACGATGAAGCTCGATTTCTCACGCTCGTCGCCGCCCTGCGACGGTCCCCTCAATATAGCCTACTCGACCACGGTCGCCTGCTGCTATGTCGCGCTCAAGCACATCTTCACCGATGTGCCGGCCAATGCCGGCTGCCTTGCGCCGATCAAATTTGTGATCCCGGACACGACGCTGCTCGCCGTTTCCGCTCCGCGGCCCGTCGGCGGCTATACCGAGACCATCCTGCGCGTGATCGACACCGTGTTCGGCGCGTTCGCGAAGCTGGCGCCGGAGCGGGCCAATGGCGGTCCTTTCGCCACGATCAATGCGCTGTCGCTGTCCGGTTGGCGCGAGCACGGTCGGCGCTGGGTGATGTTCTGCTTCTTCGGTGGCGGCCTCGGCGGCAATCCGGAGACCGATGGATTGAACCACGGCAACAACCCGATCTCGACGGCGACAATTCCGCCCGCCGAAATCCTGGAGTCGCTCTATCCCGTGATGTTCACGCAATGGGCGCTGCGTCCGGACTCCGGCGGCCCCGGTCGTCATCGTGGCGGGCTCGGCGCGATCTACGAGATCGAGACGCTGGCGGAGGGCGCAACCGACGTGTCGCTGCTGGGTGAGCGTGGAAAATTCCCGCCGTTCGGCGTTGGCGGCGGCAAGAGCGCAGCGCTCAACCGCTTCTTCTATCAATCGGCCGATGGCGAGCGGTCGCCGGCGATGGTGAGCAAGATCACCGACATCAGCATTGGACAAGGCGAGCGAGTAAGGCTCGAGACCCCGGGCGGCGGCGGCTATGGCGATCCGCTGACGCGCGATCCGCGGCGTGTTGCCCGCGACGTCAGGCTTGGCTACGTGACGAACGCTACGGCGCGCAGCGAATATGGTGTCGTCCTCAGTGAGGACGGCGCGGTCGATGTAGCGGCGACGGCAGGCTTGCGAAGCGGAGCCGGCCGATGAAGCCATCCAACATTCTCGGCGTCGATGTCGGCGGCACGTTCACGGATTTGCTGCTGTTCGATGCGCAGACCAAGGCTTTCCGGACCGCCAAGGTGCCGTCGCAGCGCGGGGACGAGGCAGCCGGCTTCATGCAGGGGATCGCCGCCATCGGCGCCGGTGACGCGATCGCTTCGATCGTTCATGGCACCACCGTCGGCACCAATTCGTTGCTGGAGCGGCGAGGGCACAAGGTTGGCGTGATCACGACGCGCGGCTTTCGTGATGTGCTGGAAATGCGCCGGCGCGACCGGCGGCGGACCTGGGGGCTGTGGGGCGACTTCACGCCGATCGTCGACCGCGATTGTCGCATGGAAGTCGACGAGCGGACGCTTGCCGACGGCACGGTCCGCTCCGAGGTCGATGAGGCCGAAGTGCGGGCGGCTGCGATTGCGCTGCGCGAACGCGGCGCCGAGGCGCTCGCGATCATTTTCATCAACAGCTACGCCAACCCCGCCAACGAACAGAAAGCACTGGCTGCGGTGAAATCCGTCTGGCACAACGAATTCGTTTCCGCTTCGCACCAGGTGCTGCCGGAAATCCGGGAGTTCGAGCGGTCCTCGACCACGGCGCTCAACAGCTATCTGCAGCCGGGGGTCAGTAGTTATCTCGCCCGGCTCGAGCAGGCGCTCGGCACCTTGCCGTTCAAGGGGCAATTCTACATCGTGCAGTCGAATGGCGGCGTGATGTCGACGGCGACCGCGCGGCGGTTTCCGGTCCGCACCGCTTTGTCGGGGCCCGCAGCCGGCGTGATCGCCGCCGCAGCGATCGCCCGTCAGGCCGGCTATGACAACGCGATCACCTGCGACCTCGGCGGCACGTCGTTCGATGTGTCGGTGATTGCCGGCGGCCGGGCGTCGCTCGCGGCGCAGGCCACCATCGATTTCGGTCTCGTCATCCGCACGCCGATGATCGAGATCACGACCATCGGCGCCGGCGGCGGGTCGATCGCCTCGGTCGATCGTGGCGGGCTTTTGCAGGTCGGGCCGGAAAGCGCGGGCTCGGTGCCGGGGCCTGCGTGTTACGGTCAGGGCAACGACCGGCCGACGCTGACCGATGCCCACGTCGTGCTCGGCCGCATCAATGCCGCCAGGCCGATCGGCGGCAAGCTCGCGCGCCTCGACGTCGAGGCCGCCAAGCGCGCGATCGAAGCCCATGTCGGTCGCCCCCTCGGGATCGACGTGCTGGATGCCGCCGAGGCCATCGTGCGGGTGGCCGATGCTCGCATGGCCGGCGCGATCCGCCTGGTGTCGATTGAGCGCGGCCACGATCCCGCGAAATTCGTCGGCGTCCCGTTCGGTGGCGGTGGTGCCCTGCATGTCGGCGCGATCGTCAAGGAGATCGGCCTGCAAAGGGCGCTGGTGCCGCGCTTTCCCGGCGTGACCTCGGCGCTCGGCTGTGTGATTGCGGATTTGCGGCACGATCAGGTGCAGACGCTCAATCTTGCGCTCGACGGCATCGACATCGTAGCGCTCGACCGCCGTATGGTCGCGGCCGCTGAGGAGGTGCGTGCGGTCGTGAGCGCCGCGGGCGCGATGGTTGGCCAGATCGACCTGAGTTTCGAGTTCGACATGCACTATGTCGGGCAAACGCACGCCGTCGCCGTTGGAGTCCCGCTGACGCTGCAGGGCGGCACCACCGGCATTTCGTCCGCGACAATTCGCACCGCTTTCGAGACCGCCTATGCCGTGTCCTTCAGCCGGCTGTTGTCGGGTGTGCCGATCCGGATCGTGTCGTTGCGCGTGGCGGCCATCGGCCGCCGTCCCCGGCTCGATCTTTCGGTTTTCGCGCCGGGGCCGGAGACGTCGGTCGAGAGGGCGAAAACGGGCACGCGGCCCGTGCGGATCGACGGCGCCTGGCTTGAGACTCAGATCTGGTCGCGCCTCGATCTGCCAGTGGATACGATTGTCGAGGCGCCCGCCATTCTGGAGCAACCTGACGCAACGATCTACATTGAGCCTGGCCTGCGCGGCCGGGTCGACCAACTCGGAAATCTCATTGTCGAACGGGTGCCGAAATGACGCCGTCGTCCGCGCTCTTGCTACTCGATCTCCAGAACGACTTTCTCCACGGGAAAGGCGCCTACGACCGCGCGGGACAATGCAGCGATTACATTGCGGCGCTGCCCCAGCGCCTCAAGCCTCTTGTCGACCTGTCGCGCCAAAAGGGCGTCTTGATCGGCGCCACCTTGTTTACGCTGGTCCCGGGCCCGGGCGGCGAGCCGATGATTTCGCCGCACCTGAAGAAGCTGCGTCCCTTTCTCGCCAAGGGCGATTTCGCGCCCGGCAGCTGGGGCCAGGCGCTGGTCGAAGAATTGCAGCCGGCGGATTTTTCTGTCGAGAAGATCGCCTACTCCGCCTTTTACATGTCGCGACTGGAGTGGCTGTTGCGCATGCAGGGCATCAAGCGATTATACTTTGCCGGAATTGTCACCAACGGCGGCGTCGCCTCCTCCGTGCGTGACGCGCAGGTGCGCGACTTCGATTGCACCGTACTGGAAGATGGCTGTGCTGCCTTCTCACAGGATTTGCACCGTGCCGCCATCGAGGGGCTGCGGCCCGTCGCTCGGATCGCAACGATCAGCGAGGTCAAGAGAGAACTGACCGCGGCATGAACCCGATCGAGCCGGCCAGCGACGCTCTTTTCGATGTGGAAGCCCCGCTCTTGATCGTCGGTGCGGGCGCCGCCGGGTTGTGCGCGGCCCTGGCGGCAAAGGAAGCGGGGATCGAGCCGCTCGTGATCGAGCGCGACGCGCGACCATCAGGATCGACGTCGCTGTCGGCCGGGCTCATTCCGGCCGCCGGCACGCGGTTTCAGCGCGCCTGGGGAATCTACGACAGCCCGCAGGCCTTTGCGGCCGACATTCAGCGCAAGGCGAACAATGAAGCGGATCCCGCCATCGTCGCGGCCGTTTCGCAAGGCGCCGCGCCTTTGATCGAGTGGCTATCGGACCGTTATCGGCTACCATTCGATGTCATCGATAACTTCAACTATCCAGGCCATTCGGCCTTGCGCATGCATGGCCTGCCGACGCGAACGGGGCTCGAATTGATCGACCGGTTGCGGCGAGCCGCTGAAGAAAACGACATTTCCATCGTTACCGGCCGCGCAGTAAGGTCGCTACTTGTTACAGACGATCAAGAAATTTGTGGCGTCGAGACCATGCGCGGCGACGGCGTGTGTGAGCGGATAAGCTGCGAGGCGCTTGTGCTGGCCTGCAACGGTTACGGTGGCAATCCAGATCTGGTGCGCCGGTACATTCCGGAAATGGCAAACGCGCTCTATTTTGGACATCTGGGCAATCGCGGCGACGCCATCATCTGGGGGGATGCAATCGGCGCGCAATTGAGGCACCTCGGCTCTTATCAAGGTCATGGATCGGTGGCGACGCCGCACAATATCCTCATCACCTGGGCCGCGATCATGCAGGGCGGCTTTCAGGTCAACAGCGAGGGCCGGCGTTTTTCCGACGAGTCGCTCGGCTATTCCGAGCAAGCGGCGGAGGTTCTGCGGCAGCCCGACAGCGTTGCTTGGTGTGTTTTCGACGCGCGCATTGCGTCAGTGGCGCGACAGTTCGAGGATTTCCGTCAGGCTGAGCAAGCGGGCGCGATCAAGACCTGCGACAGCGTCAAGGAGCTGGCGGAAGCCATGCAGGTTCCAGCCGCAGATTTCGGCTGGGAATGGGCCGAAGTCGAAGCCTTAAAGGCGCATTCAGAAAGGGATCGTCATGGGCGCCAGTTTTCACCGGAACAGCGGCTGATTCCGCCCTTTCACGCCGTGAAGGTAACCGGCGCGCTTTTTCATACACAAGGCGGTGTGGCCATCGACGCCAGCTGTCGCGTGAAGCGTAAGCATGGAAGCGCCTTCTCGAATGTATTTGCTGCTGGAGGAGCGGCTGCAGGCGTGTCTGGTTCGACGGCAGCCGGCTATCTGTCCGGAAACGGCCTTTTAACCGCGACTGTTCTCGGTCGCGTAGCGGGGCAAGCGGCCGCTCAACAATGTGCTCAGTAATAATTCTGACAAAAGACAGCTTGTTTATTTGAACGTTTTCCGACCAGAGATAGTGACTGGCACACTGCAGGCAACGCAGCGCTGGCTTACCGTTTGTGAGAGGTAGGACTAACTCAAAGGCATGTGCGGAGGCACGAATTGCAAAAATGCACCTTCGGGGTTTGATCGGACCCTTTTTTCTGGTTCGCTCGAATGAGCAAGTGCGGAAATTAGATGAGAAAAACTCTTAGCATTGGGTACGCTCGCCCGCTTGCGGGGGCAAAACAGACACGCGCTGATCGGATCTCGCCAACCTGGTCCCTCCCGCGGCCAAGACTGGAGAAAACCCCTAAGGTCTCGCGGCGGATAAACGAAAGTGACGGTGCGGAGAACGGTTCTCTCGGCCTAGGGAAGGGGGACTGGAGTCAAACTCTAAATTCTCTCCCTCCGCCACAATAAACGGGCTCGCCGTACCGCAGCCTGGAAGAAATGCAGAAATCCCGCGTTTTTTGCCCGAGTTCCACCGATCCCGACGCCATTGTCGATATGGGCCGGAAGGTCGAGACGCACATGCCTCCGACCGGCCGGGCATGATCATGCGCAAGCGCATGCTGGATTTGTTGCGCACACACCGAGGTGCCACGAGCGCGCGTGGCGCAGTCCAGGCTATAATCAGCCGCATGAGGCCAATTTCAGTGCAAGTTGATTGGCGGTGAGGCGCGGAATATCCGCCTCCAGTGGGAAAGCAGACCTCTTCAGGTGGCGCTCAGCTTCAACTGTTGCTCTTGGCCCGAGAATCAATCCGCATGGCGGCACACGAGTGAATCACGCCTTAGCTCGCCAGATATCGCTCGTTGCCGGGCCGCTTCGCGAGCGGCCGCGGTGCCGTGCACTGCTTCCATGAGACCCTGATTCGAAAGCTCTATCTTGAGGGCTCGGTCGTCGACCAAAGCACCGTACTCGCGTTCTTTTCGTAAGCCATGCCTTTGGGATAGCTGATCAGCTCCATCTGCATTCCCCATGGCGTCAGGAAGTACAGGATTGACTGGCCGGCCGCGGGTCCTTCGTTGACCGGGATCGGGCCCTGCATGGTCTTGACGCCCTTCGCCTTCAAATACTCGGCAGCCTTTGCGATATCGTCGACGTAGAGGGCGATGTGGTGGCCGCCATAGTCGCTGTTCTTGGGCTCGGTCGTGGCCTGGTCCGGCGACTTGTACTGGAACAGCTCGATATTCGAGCCATAGCCGCAGCGGACCATGCTGATCTCTTCGATGACGGCGCGCGGGTTGACGTTGACGACATCCTGCATGAACGTGCCCTTGTCGTCCATGAACGGCCCGAACGACATCGCGTGTGAACATCCGATCACGTCGGTGAAGAAGGCGGTCGCCGCTTTCACGTCCGGCACGGTGACGCCGGTGTGATCGTGGCCGCGCAGGCCGGGAATGGAATTGGCCGAGGCCGTCGTCGCGGCCGCGCCGACAGTCAACGCGGCGAAGGCAAGCACTAAACTCAACTTGGTCATGATCGCTCCCTCTGGTTCTTGCAGTCAATGAACGTGATGGCTGACTAGCCGGGCGAAGCGAGCTGCCGCTCGGTGCCCTTGGGATCGGCCGCGAGGCCTTGCGCGAGCCCGCGCGCCATGTCGCCGACGTAGATTTCCTCCTCGCCCGCCTCGAAGCCATCGAGGATTTCCTTGGCAGCATCGGCAGTCGTCATCTTCGGGATCGTCAGCATTGCCGTCATGCGCGTGTCGATGGCGCCGGGCAGCGCTGCCGCAACACGCACACCCTTCGGCGCGAGTTCGCCACGCAGGCCTTGCGTCAGGCTGAGACCGGCCGCTTTCGACGCGCAATAGGAACCCATGAACGGCAGATTGACCCGCGACAGGATGGTCAGCAGGTTGAGTACCGCGCCCTTGTTCTTGATCAGCACGGGCGCGAAGGCCTTTGTCACCCGCAATGGCGCCAGATAGTTGATCTCGATCTCCTCGCGTGCGATTTCTATGCTTGGCGCGGTCATGAACGACGTGTTGTGATTGATGCCGGCATTGTTGATCAAGAGCGTGACGTCGCCAGCAGTGCCGAGCGCCTTTGCGACGTCCTCATCGCTGGTGACATCCAGCTTGAGCGGCACCACCCCGCTCGAGGCGTCGAGAGCGGAAACATCGCGCGCGGCCGCATAGATCTTGGCGGCCCCGCGGGCCTTGAGTTCGGCGATGAGCGCCTTGGCAATCGCACCGGTGGCGCCGGTGATGAGGACGACAGACCCCTTGATGGTCTCGGTCATGCGGCTGATCCTTGCTGTTGTTGAGCGGTGACAGTCGGGGGAACATCGTCGAGCCAGCCTGGCTCGACATCGGGCAACGGAATCGCGGCAAGCAATTGCCGCGTATAGGCGTGCTGGGGTGCGCCAAACACGCGCGCGACTGGCCCGTATTCGACGACCTCACCCTGATAGAGGATCGCGACGTCGTCGCAGAGCACCCGCACTAGCGAGAGGTCGTGGCTGATGAACACCATGGTGAGACCGAGGCGGGCACGCAGCTCCTTAAGCAGCAGAAGGATGTGCGCCTGGGTCGAGACATCGAGGCCCGAGACGATTTCGTCGGCGACGATAAAATCGGGCTCGAGCGTAAGCGCCCGTGCAATGCCGGCGCGCTGGCGCTGGCCGCCCGAAAGTTCGTTCGGGTAACGGTCGATAAATCCGGCCGGCAAGCCGACAAGATTGAAAAGAGCTGCGGCGCGTTCGCGCTGATCGCGCCGCCCTTTCAGCCGCCCATAGGCGGCGAGGGGCCGCGTCAGGGTGGTGCCGAGCCGCAGCCGCGGATTGAGCGAGGACTGCGGATCCTGAAAGATCATCTGGATGCGCGCGCGCAAGGGACGCATACCCGCCTCATCAAGGCTGCCGATCTCGACGCCGTCGAACTGGATGCCGCCCGAGGTCGGCTGAAGCAGCCGGACCAGCAGGCGGCCGAGCGTGGTCTTGCCGGAGCCGGATTCGCCGACAAGGCCCAGCACCGATCCACGGGGCACGACAAGATCTACGCCCTTGATTACCTCGCGCGGGGAGGGCTTGCGGAACAGGCCGTCGCGTTGCGGATATCCAAAACGAAGGCTGCCGGTGCGGACCAGGATGTCGCTCATGCCGCCCTCATCGCGTCAGGCGAGTCGAGCTTGCGCGCCTCCGACCACAATTGCTCTATCAGTGCGGGTGGCACCGGCCGCAACGCTTCCGCTGGCCGGTCGGCGCGCGGCGTCGCCTCCAGCAGCGCGCGCGTATAGGCGTGACGCGGGCGCGCTAAAATGTCGGCGGTCTCGCCCTCTTCCAGGACACGTCCGGCGTGCAGCACGCTCATGCTGCGGCAGACTTTTGCGACCACGCCGAAGTCGTGCGTGACGAACAGCACAGCGCTGCCGTGACGCAGGCGCAGCCGCTCGACGAGCTGAAGCACCTGGCGCTGGACCGTGACGTCCAGCGCAGTGGTCGGCTCGTCCGCGATGACGAGCACGGGATCGCAGGCAAACGCCATCGCGATCAGCACGCGCTGGCGCATGCCGCCGGAAATCTCGTGCGGATAAAGCGACAACACCCGCTCCGGCTCGCGGATCGCGACTTCGGTCAAAAGTTCGGCCGCGCGCGCCAGCGCGGCGCGCCGCGACTGCTTCAGATGATGCCGCAGCAGCCTGCCGATCTGGGCGCCGACCCGCCGCACAGGATTGAGCGACGTCATCGGATCCTGCGGAATCAGCGCAATGCGCCGGCCCAGCAGATGGCGCCGCTCCGCTTCGGGCATCCCAAGAAGATCGCGGCCTTCGAAGGTGATATGACCGGCCGTTATCACCGCGTTCGCCGGCAACAGCCCGAGCACGGCGCGGCCTAGCATCGATTTGCCCGCACCGGATTCGCCGACAAGGCCGCGGACTTCGCTTGGCTGCACGGCAAGACTGACGCCGCGCAGCACGTTCTGGTCGTTGATTGCGACCTTCAGGCCCTGGATGGCGAGCGTGGCGGTCATGAGCGTTGCACCGGATCGATGGCGAGGCGCAGGCCGTCGCCGAGCAGATTGAGGCCGATCACGCTTGCGATGATGCAGGCAATCGGCAGCGCCATGATCCACGGCGCCTGATAGACGATCTGGCGCCCCTCCGCGATCATGCTTCCCCAGGTCGGGGTATCGCCCGCGACCGAAATCCCGACAAACGACAGGATTACCTCGACGAGGATCGCGATTCCCATCTCGACCGCGAGCAACGTCACCAGCAGCGGTACCAGATTCGGCAGGATTTCCAGCCGCAGCATGCTGGCGCGAGACAGTCCGATAGCGCGCGCGGCTGCCGCATAGTCGCGCGTCAACTGCACCATGGTTTCGGCGCGCACCACCCGGGCGAACCGGGTCCAGTCGACCATCACGATCGCCACAATCACCGATGTCAGCCCGGCACCGATCACCGCGGCCAGCACTATCGACAGCAGCACCGGCGGGAACGCCATCCAGACATCGAGCAGCCGCGAGATCACCTGATCGATCCAGCCTCCGAAGCTGCCGGCGAAGAGTCCCAGCGCGACCCCGATCAGCGCAGCGAGCGCAGCCGCGATCAGCGCCACCGTCACGGCGGTGCGCGCTGAATAGATCAGTCGCGACAGCACACAACGGCCGAGGCTGTCTGTGCCGAAAATGAAGGCGGGACCGCCACCCTGCGTCCACACTGGCGGCAACTGCGTCGACAGCAGATCCTGTTCGAGCGGATCGTGTGGCGCGAGCAGAGGTGCAAACAGCGCAACCAGCACGAGGATCGCCACTAGCGCCGCACCGACCCACAGCCTTGCCCCGCCGCGCCTCAATCCTGCGACCAGGCGCGACGGCGGCGTCGCAAAGGAGGTGACCGCAACGTCAGCCATGGCGAAGCCTCGGATCGAGCAGCGTCACGACGAGATCGACGGCGAGGTTGAGCGCGATGAACATCACCGCAAAGGTCAGGACCAGCCCCTGGATCAGCGGGAAGTCGCGATTGATGACGGCATCGATCGCCATGTTGCCGATGCCTTCATAAGAGAAGATGCGCTCGACCAACACCGTGCCGCCGAGCAGCAGCGTCACTTGCACGCCGCCAAGCGCAACTGTCGGGATCAGCGCATTGGGGAAAACCTCGTGAAGCAAAATTACCGGCCGCGAATAGCCGCGCGCGCGCGCCACTTGCGCGTAATCCTGATCCTCCGCCTCCACCAGCGACGCCTTTAAGATGCGCGCGATGATTGCTGCAAACGGCAGGGCCAGCGCCAGCGCCGGCAGGATCATATGGTGCAGCAAGGCCCCCGCGATATCGAAGCGGCCGGTCAACAGGCTTTCGATCAGATAAAAGTTGCTGCGGAGGCCGAGATCAATCTGCGGATCGATGCGGCCGGAGATCGGTAATAGCGGGATCAGTACGCCGAACAGAAGCAGCAGGATCAGCGCCCAGAGAAAGTCCGGAACCGCCAGGAGCACGCCGATCCCGCTATCGACCGCCCACTCGGCGCGGCGGCCGCGCAGCAAAATGCCTGCAAGCGCCGCAAGCCCGCCGATGACGACAGCAATCAGGGTCGCCAACAGCGCCAGTTCGATCGTCGCCGGCAGCCGCATCAAGAGCAGTTCAAATACACTTTGGCGCACGCTGATCGACCGGCCGAAATCACCTCTTGAGAGCTGTCCGAGCCAGGCGATGAATTGCTGAAGGACCGGCTGATCGAGGCCGTAAAGCGCCCGCAGCCTGCCGATGTCGGCCTCCGACGCTCCGGGCGGGATCATCATCGCGATGGGATCGCCGGGCACGACGCGAAGCAACACGAAAACGATCACCGCCACACCGAATAGTGTTGGCGGAACGAGGACGAGTTCGTCTGATGATCTCGCCCCATCGCATCGCTATGCCACCGTTTCCTGATCGCCCGCCTTAAGCGGGCGTGACGAGTTGCGGAAGGATCATGCCATTCGATTGTGCCACGACCTTCAGGCCCTTTTTGTGGATGATCGGCTGCACATACTGGAACAACGGAATCACTTCGCCTTCTTCGGCGATGTATTTGTCGACCGCCTTGTAGCCCGCGACGCGCTTGGTCTCGTCCTTTTCGCCCCACAACGGCCCAATACGCTCGACGAGGTCCTTGCCCTTCCACGCGCAGTGCGGCGACGGGCCGAACATGGCAAAGCCGGTCGAGGTCGAGGGATCGCCGATCGCATTGCCCCAGTTGTAGAAGGCGGCCGGCGCCAGCGCGTGGCGTGCGCGCAGTTCGAAATGCTTGGCGATTTCGTAGACCTCTATGTTGGCGTCGATGCCGACCTTGCGCCACATGCCGACGATCGCCTGGATCATCTCGTAGTCCTTCGGCTTGAAGCCGCGCGTGGTCTGGATCGTGAACTTGACCGGTTTGTCTGGTGTGTAACCGCTCTTGGAGAGCAGACTTTTCGCGAGGTCAGGATCATAAGTGACCTTGATCGAAGGATCGAAGGCGGCATAGCCCGGCGCCTCCAGCGTCGAGATCGGAACGCCATAGCCTTTCAGCAATCGATCGACGATCGCCTTCTTGTCGATCGCATGGTTTGCAGCAAGACGGACGTTGCGGTCGAGCATCGGATCGATGTCGGTCAGGAAGATCATCGCGATATCGGACACTGGCTTGGTCTGGCCGACCAGGCCTGGCTTGCCCTTCAGACGATCGAACTCCTCGTAAGGAATTTCGAAAGTCAGATCCGAGCCGCCGGATTCCATTTCGGCGACGCGGCTGGTGGGGTCGGTGATGAACTTGAACACCACGGTCTCGAAGGCCGGCTTGGGGCCCCAGTATCCCGAATGCGCCTTTAGCCGCAGGAACGCGTTGCGCTCGAACGCGTCGACCTTGTAAGGCCCCGATCCGATTGGCGCCTTTTCAAACCCTTCGGCGCCGACCTTCTCGTAATAGGTCTTCGGCAACACATAGCCGGTGAGGAACGCCATCCACTTGAACAGCGTCGGCTCGAACTCCTTCACGTCGCCGGTGATGGTGTTGCCATCGATCTTATAGTTGCCGACCTTGGACCAGACGAACTGGATCGGGTTGCCGCTCTTGGGATCGGCGGCGCGCTCCAGCGACCACACCACGTCTTCGGGGGCGACCGGCGACCCGTCATGCCAGGTGGCACCCTTGCGCACTTCGAGCGTGATCTTGCTGCGGTCGTCGTTCCAGCCCCATTTGGTCAAGAGCCCCGGCTTGAACGACAGGTCAGGCGCCTGACCGATATAGGGATCGAACACCGACTGATAGATCGACTGGATGGTCGGGTTCACCGCCGACAGGCCGACCGTCGGGTCGAACGATGGCAGGTTGACGTTGTAGGCGATGGTCAGCGTGCCAGATGCGGCATGCGCCGTGCCACCAAGAAGACCGGAGGTAAGCGGCAGCGTGGCCGCGCCGCCGGCAAGCTGAAGGATCGAACGGCGAGACAGTGAAAACATCATATTCATTACCCCAACGCTATGAGCCAAATCACATCAACAATTGCGCACAAGCCGCGCCACAGGCTCGTTTCGATTATTTTCCGGCGCTTTCGGACCAGCAGGCCATCAACGTGTTCGAGGGTAGTGCTTCATCGACCAGCTTCTTCGCGGTTTCGATGCCCGCGACCGGAAGCTTCTTCGGGTCAAGCAGCCCGATCTGGACCAACACCGACGCCTGATCCCAGTAGATATGTTCGTTGTAGAGTTTGTCGCCTCGGAAGCGCACAATCGCGACCAGGGGAATCTCGACATATTTGCCAGTCGGCGCCACGCCCGGCAGCATCCAGTCGATCTCGATGTCATGGGTGAAACAGAAAAGCATCTCGTCGACGATGCGGTCGGCGCCGATGGTGCGCGAGATCGGCACCAGCTTGGTGTCCTTCGGCGTCTTTGGAATGAAGTGGTGCTTGTAGAAACGCAGGAGATCGCGATAGCCGACGCCACCCGTCATGGTCGGGATGTGGTTGACATAGGGTTCGGCGACCATGGTGGTCATGGTCTGTTCCGCCGAGCGCGTGCCGAATTCGAATTCAGTATGCCGGTCCCACAGCGACGAGAGATCATAGTGCGGACCCAGCACCTTGCGAAACAGCGCGATTGAGCGCGAATGCGCCATCAGTGTCGCAGGCTTATTGAAGCTCGTGCGTTCCGGCGCGGCAAAAGCGTGGTCGCAACCGGGATAGAGATAGAACTCGACATCGGGGCGTCCCTTGAAGGCAGCCTTGATCTGCTCGCGCGCCTCGGCCGGCGCGTACTTGTCGAGTTCGGCGAAATGGAAAACCATCGGCCCCTTGACGTTGCAAGCTTCCGCAATATCGGCTTCGATGCCGACGCCGTAATAGCTGACGGCACAATCCACGTCCGTGCGCGCGGCGACGAGATAAGCAAGCTTGCCGCCGAGGCAGAAGCCGAGCGCGCCGACCTTGCCTTTGCATTCGGGATGCGCGCGCAGGACCTTCAGCGCGTCATCAGCATCCTTGATCGACTGGTCGGCATCGAAGCGCTGATAATAACCGAACGCCTTGCCAAAATCGGCTTCGCCGTAGCCGAGCTCGATGCCCGGCTCCAGCCGCCAGAACAGGTCCGGCGCCAGCACAACATAGCCTTCTTCCGCGTAATAGTCAGCGACATCGCGCATCGACTTGTTGACGCCGAAAATCTCCTGCAACAGCAGAATGCCGGGCCCTGAGCCCGAGGCGGGAACGCCGAGATAGCCCTTGAACGTACCGCCATCCCTGGCAGCGATGTCGATCCATTGTCCCGCCATCAATCCCTCTCCCTGGCTGAGGTCGTTTCGTCCTTGTGAGGCGCCTTGCATGGACCGGCAACGTCCATGCCTTTTCATCATGTTTTATTACTTGAATTTTTAATGTAAGAATTGAACTTGTAAATAGCCTAGATTGGGCACAGCCTGCCCAGACGTTGGGCGAAAGACAGAATCAGAAGCCAGAGTTAGGAGACGATGTTGAGGAAGACGCTGAAGTCCGCGGCGAAACGAACCAGCACAGCGGTGAGGCCGAAGCCGGCCACTGTCGTGCGGCTGGGCTCCTGGCACCTGGCCCGCACCGAGACCGAGCGCCGGCTTTCAGAATTCGAATTCCGCCTGGAGCGGCTGGCGCAGGCCTATTATCGCTGGAAGGCCGCGTGCCTTGCTGCGGTCTGCGACGTGCCGCTGACCGGTGATGATGTCGCGGTGCTCAACGTGGTTCGGATGGGGGACGAGCCGAAGCGTCTTTCCGAAATCGGCCAACTGCTAAACCGGGTTGATGTCCCAAACCTGCAATACGCCACACGAAAGCTGGTGAAGGCCGGCCTGATCGAGACCGAAGGCTCGTCATCGCGAAAAGAAACACGCTATCGCGCGACTGAAACCGGGCACTCTGTCACCGAAGCCTATGCATCGCTGCGTGCTGCAACGTTACCCCCGATGTTGGAGGCCCTCGAAGGCTGGCCGGAAAAATCCGCCGCCGCCGGCTCGCATCTCGAACTGGTCTCCAGTCTTTATGCGCAGGCGGCCCAGGTTGCGATCACGCGGCGACATCAGCCGTAACAATCATCGGTAGCCTGGATCATCGGTCACATGCCTCGCTGGGCGGGCGTGTCTGGCCGGGTCGTTCGCGTCGATTTAGACGAGCTTCGGCCATCTCCGGTCTACCTCTGAGACGCGCAATAACCGCCACCGGGCCGCCGCTCGAAACCGACAAGAGAACCGTCAGCACCGTGACCACGAGGCCGAGTTCGAGCGAACGTTTGCAGGCGGCTGCGATATCGACGATGCCGCCACCCGAAAACACCCTTCTGAACCACACCAGCGAGATGCCGTTCATCGGGAAGGTCAGACCACCGTCGGGCCCCTGGAACGAGAGAATGTAGATTGCAATCATCCGCCCGTGCAGGAGCAGGACGTAGGCGGCAAAAAACAGCGACAGAAAATAGCTGTTCCCCCATCGGGTCCTCCTACAGTTCCTTGCGGATGTCGACTACCCGCGTCAGCGAAGAAATGATCAGGAATGGATCGGCGGCGAGTGAAGTTCACGTAGATTGAATGGCCGCTTTAGTCGTTCCTAGCCAGCTTCCGCTTTCCCCAACAGCAAATCGGCGAAGCCGGTGCCGTGCGTGATCCGGAGAAGAAGAGTCTAAATTGAAACCCCCGCCGGGTAGCTAAGCCGGCGGGGGCGTTCGGGTGGATGGCGCGAGGCGGCGGGGAAGCGGGTTGCCTGCCGGCGTCGCTCCAAGGACCCGCCTTCCTATCGAACAGCGGTTATCCAGTTTCAGCAAGGCCAAGTATTATGCAGTCGTGCTGTGCGTCTAAATGTAGACATTCGCTGTGCGTCCTTTAGACACGCCACATCGCATAGGCCCATGGTCGCCGTCGGCGTTACCTCCTTTTGCAGAGGTTCGTGATGACACCAGAAAAACTCGATGATTCAACGCTCGCGGTAATTAGGTTAGCAATCGGGTACCGTTTGAAGGTCGCACCCGACTGCGATCAGAGCGACGTACCGCCGCAACTGATGCGGCTTGTGCGCGCCTTCGATGATACTCCCACAAAAGTGGCACCCTCGATTGCTCCGGATGACCGTTGACCAGTCAGGTTAGCGCAGCCCTTCACTGTGCTGTCGCAGCCGCGCGCAAAATTATTTGTCGTGCGATGCGGCCCCCACCATAACGCGCACAGCGTTTGCCTTCACCCGGTATGAACCCGGAAGCGGCTCATCGCGACAACCAAGAAGTTTGGAAGCAGGACGGAATACATGGCCGACGAATGGACCCGACCACAATCCACGATGCTGAATTGCGAACGGCCGCAAAGCCTATCGCGACGATACGCAGAACTGCTTCGCCTTCGGCATGAGGTGCATCAGGCTGAAGCGAGACTTGGAGGGCTATCTTCGACCATTCGACGCAAATCACCCGTTGAAAATCTCAATCGTACCCGAAAGAATCGTGTGGTATACGGCCGTTCCCATTAGAGGAGCCAAGATGGCCAAGAAGAGAAAAGTCGTTCGCCTTGCATGGACGAAAGACGACGTGCGCACTCTGAAATCGATGGCGAAGGACAAGCAGGGCGTAAAGAAGATCGCCAAAGCGTTGAAGCGTTCACCCGGCGCGACAACCGTAAAGGCCGCAAAGCTCGGCATATCGTTAAGCATGAAGTGAGAAGCCACGCAGCGTCACGTGCTGCGCGCCGGTAGATTCGGCGCGCCGCGTTCCTTCGGCGAAAACGCCAGTTTTCCGAGAAGGCCGATCAGCACCGACACGTGACTGTGGGCAAGTTCGTTTTGCGGAACGCGGGCTACGAGTGTGGCAGCGATCCGCACGACGAATTGATCTGCGCTGGTACGCCAATATCCGCGCTGACCAGGCCGAAGCAACGGCCGTCGACAAGTAGGCGGACGGGTCGGGAAGGGGAGTCTTAACAAGTGGTACGCTCTTCCGCGCCTTCACGCGGTTGGGGTGGGTTTAAACGCGCCGCGAAGCTCAAGGATCGCGGTCGGTGTTAATGGTCTTGCGATGGGTTTCCTAAGAGTGCTGGGTCAAACCCGCATGGGTATTGGTCTTGGCGTCTCATCGATGGGCGCGAATGCTGGTATGAAGGCAAACCGATGCTTTCGAAGTCATCGCTAGAGTCTCAACTGAGGAAAGAAGTGCACAAGTGAACACAGGGCAGGGTCTATAAGATTACAAAATAATGTAACCAGAGGAGCCCGGCCCATGGCCGCCGCAAGGGTGGCCCTATTTGATTTCAACACCCGCGACAGAGTTTTGGTCGCGTCGTATCCAACTTACGCTTTTTCATAATAATCATTTTCAAGATAAGAGGTATGGCGAAGCCGATGCCAGCATCGTTCACTCCGTCGCCTACTCTCTACAAACCAACTTAATCCCCGAACGATCTTGCAGCTTGGCCTCAACACCATACTTCTCCCGCGAGGGCCGACGGGCGCTGCCATTGCGCGTGCCGTGGCATTGCTCGCGCTGATGCGCACCGAAAGCCGCGGCGCGCATCAGCGTGAGGACCATCCAGGTCCCGATGATGGCTGCAGGTCAACCAGTGCGGTGAACCGGCCTGTAGCGGCTGTTCGCTGTTGTTGAATTTCCACGACATGCTCCCGCAAAATCACAATCCGAACCGAAGAACCCAGCACGATTGATCGCGTCACCCGGCGTGGCAGAGGTACGTAACTAACCAATTCGGGCCGCAGCCCCGGGTGGTCGCGTGGCCAGGTGGGAAGATCGACCAGGGGGCACGACCTCGCGCGCAAGTCGCGACCTCAAAGAGGCTAGTTGCTGCAATGCTTCAACGAATGATTAACGAGCGACGGTATAATAGTGCGAGCATTGCGCAATATTAGATTATTCGGCTCAAGGACATTTCCAATGGTGGAAGGTCGTATCGCCCCGAGACATCGCGTCGGCAAGCGAGCCAACATAAATTACGGCGGCGACAAGTACGCTTGTACCGTTCGCGACATCTCGACGACTGGTGCTGCGTTAGAGCTTCCAGATTTGATAAGTCCGGTCCGTAAGGCGAAAGCCTTCACCCTTGAGATACCTGAGGACCGGTTGATGTTGCCCTGCCGAGTTGTCTGGCAGAGTGGCTATCGGATGGGTGTAACTTTCGACTAAGGTGGCGGGGCTGTTGTCGTCAAGGTGGCTGTTGCCGATACCGCCGACTATGAGCGTTTCCTCCGAGAGCAGCTCTCAATGTGGGCCTCGCTATTTGTGTACGAGCGCCGGCGTCGGCGCTGCACCGAACTAATAGGTCCAGCTGAGCGCTGCTTGATACTGATGCATGTGACGCTAACCGGTCCTTGTGAACGCGGGCCGCAACATCGGCGTTCCCTTCAGAATTGCAAAACTGGGTCTTGAAAGGAACGCCGGTGGCAAGTTCGCTGCGCTGCGGAGGATTTCCGTTAGTCCGGAATTCTCACCTGGTTGCCAGTGAAGGTGATCCGCACATTCGCTGCCGGGACGTCGGCGATCGGCGGCACATTGGTTATCGTGATCGGTGGCGCGCCTACCCCGCGGGGGGTCGTATGTACGACCTGGCTCGGAGGCAGCGGCCGTCCGTTCCGCAAGTGGTCGTACATCAGGTCCATCGCCTGGATGAAGTAGCGATGCAGTGGAATGAGCAGCTCATTGTAACCTTGAAATGGCAGGCCGGGGGTTCTGCCAAATTGGTTGAAGCTGTCGAGGTGCTGGGCGTTGGTCACCTCATAATAGTGAAGCGGGCTTTGCGAGCCCTCCACAATGTTGTTCAGACCGAAATAGGCGCGCGCCGCGAAATTCAGCGGCAGAATCGCATCGTTGCGTCCGGCAACGTAGATCGCGGGAATCCGGTGCAGGTTGCCGTTGGCGATGATTTCTTCGATGCCTTCCTCGATTTGGTGCGCCTGGTTCGCCGCCGTTTGGCCAAGCGGAGCGCCGGTTGCGGTGTCGCGCCCGAGCGCCAGCGAGCGCAGGCAGAGCGCGCCGTCAAGGTTTTGATCTGCCGTGGACAGGCGGTTTTCCTTAGGTCCGCCCGGTGCGGCATTGTTGATCAGGTTGATGCCGGAGGTCGGCGGAATGCCGTTGCTGGTGGCGAAAATCTGCGCCTCGGCCGCGGCCGCGGCCGGGATCGGATTACCGGACCCATCTGTCGCCCCGAAACTGAAGTTGCAGGGATTGTCGAGTACGCTGGACCGGCCGTAGGCACTTGCATAGGTCGCGGCAATAGCCTCGTGCACATTACCGAACCAGTAACCGGGCGCTACGATGTTTTGCTCTGGCAGCAGGCCGAAATTGTTCATGATCGTTTGCGCCTCGGTGGCCTGATCGGCCGGCGTCGTCGAATGGAGCAGCCCCTTGGCGTGGAGGCTCGCACAGCGCGCCGTGCTTGGGGCGAGGTTGAGCGGGGCCGTGGCATTGGCCGTGGCCGCGCTGGCGCACCCCTGAAACACGTTGATGAAGGTGGTGTAGTCGATCAACGGCTTGCTGTGCGCCGCAAACGGCTGGCCATTGCCCTGCACAATCGTGAATTTCGAGGTGAATCTCGGATTGACGTTCGGCTCGCCGACAGCAACCCCGTCGATCAGGCCTTCGTTATCCTGCTCCACCGCGCGCAGCGACGCGCCGCCGCCGTTCGAGACGCTGGAAGCGATCACGATGGTGTTGCGCTTGTCGAAGTGGACGCCGCGGCGGCCGAACCTTTCGTTCAACATCCCGAAAGCGAACTTGATCGAGCGCAGCACATTCTGGCCCCACTCGCTTTCGGGATTCTGCTGCGAATGAGCCTGCTTGAAGGCGAATCGATTGGGCGTTGCTGAATTGAATGCGGCGCGATCCTTGTTCGAGACCGGCGCCGTGAAGTTCGAGTCATCGCCCGCCTGTGCGGCATCGACGCGCTGACCTTGGATCAGGTTCACGGTGTTGTTCTGCAAATCGTCTGCGCCGGTGCCGGTGCCCTTGTCGGTGTAGGCCACCGCGCAGCCGTGCTTGAGGCCCCATTCGCCGGCGGTCGCGATCGCGCCGTAGACGCCGCGCGAGCCGGATGAAGGCGCCGTAATGATGCAGGCTGCCGTGGGCGAGAAGCTGTCGGGAATCTGCACCATCATGGTCACACGGCCGCGCCTGCCAGCGTTTTTCTCGAAGGCGATATATTCGTCGCCCGCGATCAGGCCCTCGCCGGTCGTCACGGTGCCGTCGGCCGTGACGTTTGGCCCGTAGAGCGTGCCGTATCCGCCGCCCGGCGTCGGATCAATCAGCGCGCGGTAATTGTTGTAGATCGCCGACCGGCGCAATTCCTCGGTCGTCGGAACGAGCGGATTTGCGAAAGTGGGCGCGGTCGCCGAGCCCAGCCCCGATTTGCCAAGGCCTGCCGTCAGAAGATCGTCGGTTACGCCATCATAGTGCGTGTGCAGCACGCCTTCGTCCGGGTCGGAGAATGCGTGCGCGTTCGGCACCACCACGGAAAGTACGAGAGCGGACGCAGATGCTAGACAGGCGTGAAGTCGGGCAATCCTTGGCATGATCTTCTCCCTTGCGGTGCTGGGCTCTAACGGCCAATCGTCGCAAATCTCAGTCGGGATTGCATGCGGATTTGTGACACGTTCGCGATTGCGTCCTTATGACGCGCGGTGGCGTCGAGCCGGCGCGAACACTGTGGTCATAGCCGGCTTAACGAATGGGTTTTCGGTGGCATGACCCATGATCTGCTCACCTCAAGCTCGATCTGCTGTCTTATGTCTCACTGAGTGCTGTCTGGTCACGAAATCACGGTGGCTGCAGACTTCCACTCCCGCCCCGATGCGGTTGCTAGGTTTCGCTTGTTGTCCTGGGCGGGACTCCGAGTTCCTGGAGTGTATCAGGAAGGTTATCGCGTCTTCGCGGCCAAGCGCTTCGGCGACAAGCTCCTCGAACTGGTTGATCCAGCCCTCACGCGAGCTAGCAGGCTGTGCAGCGAGCGGCGGTCGAGATTGTGGCTCTAGTGATAGACAAGCAGGAGTCTTGTCAGTTCATCACGGATGTAGCGTCTGGCCCACAGCCTCATCTATCAAAGCGGCGGATTTCCGTAGGCGAACTTTGGATTTTCCACGCAAAGCTTGAGAAAGTCGCGAAATGTATTCTTCGCGGGCGTTTCTCTTTGATTCTTGACGACTGCATCCAGATTCTTCCGAGCCACAGCGAAGGCTCGATAGGTGATGACAGCGGTGAGGGCGGACGGGTCGACCATGAACCTTTCCGCCCGCTCATCGGACTAACATCTGCTGACCACCGTCCGCTGTCGAAATGGGGCAGGGGGCATTTCAAGTTGTCGGCAGGGGCTGCTCTAATTTCAGCGAACAGGGCGGCTCCACATTACCGGACGACCCGGTAACGCTTGCTGCCTTTTTCCGTAGCGGCGACGGGTGTTTCGCCTTCCCGGTGTTCAACGCTGCATGATCCCGATCCTCGGCAGCATCGTCGGGTCGGGGTCTGTGCCCTTAAACTACGACTGCGTCGGTCGGCGTTGGTCGTGCGCTTGTGCCCGATCTCCATCTGGCAAGCCGTACCTGTGGGCTGCCAGTTCAGCCTGAGCGACCTTCTCTCTCAGCGAAAGCACCTCCGACATCTGACGTGCTAGACGACTTTGCGGAGTGACAGGCGGCTTCGAGTTACGGCGTCTTTGCTCTTTAATTCTCATGACCAACCAACATACGCGCAACATGCATCTTAGTTTCGTGCGTACGCTTACCAGTTCAATTGATAAAATGTCGCAGCCTCTACCATCGTTTCCCGACAACTCGGGAAATTGCGGCAATCTAAGTGAAGAAATTCCGTTAACTTGCTTCCCGCATCTGTCGAAACATCTCTTTCAGCGGGCGGCCTCTTTCGCTCGAAAATGCGCGGGGTCGGATGGCCCCAGCACCCCCCTGCGAAGCCGGGACCATCCGTACTCCCCAGATGCACAGGCGGGTTTTTTGGGGAGCAGTGTTCAGCTTGCCGGGAATGTTGGTTGAATTGCGCCGTCGTCCCCGTGCAAAGGAAGTAGTCCGAGAAAGACGGTCGCGCTTCCGCCGCAACGCGAGCGCAACCGTCTCTGGGACTTCGGGGCTGGCGGGTGCGGCCCCTGGTTCGACACCAACCTATGACGATGGTTCCCATTGCGGAAGGACCAGTGCGCTGGCGGGTCGGCGGCTGCCGTGCCGCTCAACGAACCTCTGGAGGAAGGGCGGGATATGGAAGCCGTCGCGAACGATATCGAGCACAGCCGTGTGATGCGTGTCGCAGCCGAGACAGCGGACGAGATAGAGGAAGCCAGCATTGAGGGCGTCACCGAGGTGAGAGCTGCGCCGGTCCCTTATAGCCGAGCATCCGAAATTCGACGCCTCGCAAGCCAATCGGTCAGCCTTTTGCCGGGCCTGCTTGGCGCGCTCCGCCGACATGCGGATCGTCGTGCCGTAAAGGTGCTCGCGCGACTTGGTGCTCATGCCCTATATGATTCCGCTGATTTGCATCGGGCGAAAGCCGCTAGGGATGGGGGCGATAAGGCTGGGCCGTACTAGAAGGCCGGAGAATCACATAAAGTGCTCGCGCTGTCCCTTGGGAGGTGGCCGTTGGCGGACACTCTTGATCAAGATGTACAAGCGTTGAAGGAATGGCTCGGACGCGGATGGCGCTATCTTGCCGACCCCGCGATGACCCGGATCGGACGACGGGAGCTTCGGTATTACATGAGGGAAGCAGAGGCCGCCCTTAGGGCTGGGCTGCAGCAGCGGATAGCAAGAGATAAGGCTCGGCGGGAGGCATACGCCAACTATTCATTGATCAGATTTCCTAACTTTCGACTCTTGAACGTCATGACGCCAAGTGACGTGCAGTCCGTATAGAACTTGCGGCGAACACGCACACGCGCTCGACCATATCTGACGATTGCCATTGCCATCTCATGGCGACGACCGTCTCATATGCCGGAAGAGCAATCTCGTTTTCGACGTGCCTGGCTAGCACTACTTTGGCAGATTTATTCACGCCGCTTCGTTCCGCCGATTTGTCTTCTGCAGTGCGGACATCGCTGAGGTCGTGGTTGAACGATGAGATCGACGATGGCTTGGCGTACGGCTGGTAGGCTCGGCTGAGGCGGTGGGCCGTTGATTCTTTTTTTTCCGCCCCGCTTGTGCGAGACGGCGATGCTGGAGGAATGCGTAAGCGATCATGGTCATGAGCGCATGACGATGCAGGCCCTGCCAGGATCGTCCCTCGAAGTGATCAAGCCCGAGTTCCTCTTTCAACTGCTGATGGGCCTGTTCGCAAATCCATCGCGCCTTGATCGTGGCAGCTAACGTGCGCAGATTCGTCTTGGCCGGCATATTGGCGAGATAATATTTCTTCTCTCCCGACGTCCTGTGTTCGCCGATGAGCCAGGCTTCGTCCCCCGGAAGATGCTGCTGGCCCTTGTCCTTGATCCGCTGCGGAGGTCCATCAGCGGTCCGCACGCGAACCGCGGCGAAGCGAGCTTCCAGCCGGCCCTTGGTCCCGTTTCGCCAACTCACATTTTGCCACTTGGCATTGGCCAGCATGTCTTCGGCCGCCGTCGACAATACATCGGGAATGTGCCGCTTGCGGGGTCGACCTCGACCGGCGACCGGCCAGATTAATTTAACCTCCACCGGATAAACCTTCTGGTGCCGAGGGATACCGACGGCCCAGGCCAGGCCGCGCGTCGTGAGCCCCTGACGGAACGGCGCGCTGAGGCCGTAACCGGCATCCGCCAGCACACAGCCAAAGCGCATACCAGCTGCCATCACGCGATCGATCTCCGCCAAGGCGATCTCTGGCTTGGTCCGCGCTGCGCGGTGCTCGACTGGAACGCCCGCACGTTTCAAACGCACCGGATTGCTCGTCCAACTCTCGGGAACGAAGAGACGTAATGCCACCATCACCGGCACCTCACCCCGCGCAAGCGTCAGCGACACCAATGTTTGGCAATTAGCCGTCTTGCCGAGAGATGAGGCATATTGTGGAGCGACACCAACCGAACGATCGCCTTTCTTCGGCATCGCCGTGTCGTCGATGACCAGCACCGCATCTTTGCCGCCGACCAGGCGATCGGCCTGAACGAGCAATTCCGCCTCCAATGGCGACGCATCCCAGACGCCGTCAGCGATGAAATGGTGCAACTGGTCATACTCGCCCGGTGCCAACCGCGCCGCTATTGGCTGGACGCTCTTGCGATCGCCCGGTCCAATCAATCCCGAGATATAAAGCGGACACATCCGCCGCCGCGCCTTGTGACCTAAACGATCCAAGAATGGCTTCAGCCAGCGTCCAAGCTCGTCTTCCCACTTCGACTTCGTGTCCACCATGGTCGGCCCTCCAAAAGCCGACCACCCATGAATCATCGAAAATTTGATTCGGGAATCCAGTTGCGCCAATCAATCGCCAAAATCTGCCAAAGTAGTGCTAGGTCCCGTGCTCATAAGGGAATTCCGTTAGCTTGCGAACAGTGCTCCCTGCGGAGACTGGGGTGAGATGGCACGGTTTGATCTGAGCGATGGGGAATGGGCTTTGGTTAAGCCCTTGCTGCCGAACAAGTCACGCGGTGTCGCTCGGGTGGATGGCCGGCGGGATCCGTCGCCCGTCGATTACGACGAAGCTCTTGCGGCGATTGGGGTCGCCAAAGGCTCCTGGGCGCGGTTCGCGCCGACGTCCCGTAGCCGCTCGCGTACCGGCACGGGTGCCGCGGGCTGTATCATCTGGGACACACCGCTATTCTTTTGCAGGTCTTACGACCGTCTCGGGACCTAGCGCGCCCGTCGTTGCTTGGCGAAAAATACCGGTGCCGACGTTCGTGAATGCGCGTGGGATGCTTCGATGCTCCTCCCGTGCGATCGCGATCGGTCTGCGATTTGAGCGGGAATTGTTGCGGTCGTGAGCATCGTCACAGTCAGCCACCTGCATGCGATCCATGAGTTGGAGCGGCAGAACAATGCGGCGCGGGTAGGCTCATCCAGTGGCCCGATCCGGCTCGCCCTGTCGATCTTTGCCGTGACTTTTGCAGTGCTCGCCACAAGCGCGCAGGCCAATGATCCATGCAGCACGGTCGGCGCGCCCACGACCTGCTCCGGCAATCAGGCGGCCGGCATTGCGCTCAATCCCAACAACGGCATTACCAGCCTCTGGGTCCAGTCGTTGACGGTGCCGATCGCGCCGGCGGCAGGCACCTCCGGCATCAACTTTCAATCGCTGGGCGCCAACGGCGTTGCCGGTAGTCAGCCCAACGGACTACCGGGATCAGATTTGATGGCCACGACCGACGGCAGCGCGAGCATTTCGACCACCAGTGGTGCGCCAGGGATCCTGGTGACGAGCACCGGCGGAAATGGCGCTGATGCGGCCTTCCTCGTGAGTCCTGGCGGAGCCGGTGCGCAAGGCGGAGCCGTTACTATCGGCAACGGCGGTTCGGTCAGCACCGCGGGCACGAACGCCATCGGCATATCCGCCCAGAGCATCGGCGGCACCGCGGGACTGAACGCAATCACCGGAGGCGGCGGTCTCGGTGGCGTTGTAACGGTGACGAACTCCGGCTCCATCGCAACCAACGGAACGAGCGCCTATGGCATCTCCGCCTCCTCGACCGGCGGCAACGGCTATATGCAGAGTCAGGATAATGGCGCTCCGGGTGCATCATCCGGCAACATCAGCCTCACCAACTCCGGCTCTATCACCACGCAACTCGCCGGCGGCTCGGGCATCTATGCCTCCTCGCTGGCCGGCTCGACTGGTAACAGCAGCACGAACGGTGCGAACGCCGGCTCCATCACGCTCCTCAATACGGGAACGATCACGACGTCAGGATCGACCACGCTGCCGGGCTTCCCGTTTCCGTTCACCTTTGCGAACGGAATCATGGCGTTCGGGACAGGCGGGGCTGGTAGCGGCGGAGAGAACGACAACAGTCTGGGCAGTCCCAGCGGCGGCAATGCCGGCAACGGCGGGGTTGGCAGCGCGATCGGTGTGACCTCGAGCGGCACCATCGCCACCCAGGGCGCCGGCAGTTTCGGGATCTATCTGCAAAGCCTGGGCGGTGCAGGCGGCGTAGGCGGCGCCGCGGGCGAAGAAGGCTCCGTCAATACAGGCGGAGGCAATGGCGGCACAGGTGGTGCCGGTGGCGTCGTGACGGTGACAGCCTCGGGCCGGATGACGACGAGCGGCGCCGGCATTGCCGCGCTCAGCTTCGGCGGCAGCGGCGGCGCTGGCGGCAGCGCGACCGGCGGTACGGCGGTCGGGCGCGATGGCGGGACCGGCGGAGCGGGCGGTGACGTGACCGTGACGACCACGGGACTTTCGCTCACCACGACCGGAACCGCGAGCGTCGGTAGCCTTTTTACGAACGGTCCGTATGTCGGCATCCTGGCCCAGAGTCAGGGCGGCAATGGCGGCAACGGCGGCGACGCCAGCGACAGCCTGACGATCAACGGCACCAGCGGCAATGGCGGCGGCGGCGGCGTTGGGGGCACCGTGACCATAACGGGCTCGGGCAATATTGCGACCGCCGGCGCCAACGCGGTTGGAATTTACGGCCAAAGCATTGGCGGTATCGGCGGCAACGGCGCCAACGCTTTGGGGTCCTTCAACGCGGACGCGCGCAATGGCGGCACGGGCGGCGACGGGGGAACCGTCGTCATCGACACGAGCGCCAACGTAACGTCAAGCGGCAGCGGCGCCTACGGCATCGCCGCCTTGAGCCAGGGCGGCAACAGCGGCAATGGCGGCCACGCATTCTCGCTGGCCAACGCCAGTGCAGGAAACAGTGCCGATGCCGGGACAGGCGGTACGATCAATCTGACATCGAATGGCAAGGTTACCACCGGCGGCGCAAACGCCGCCGCTCTGTTTGGCTTGAGCGCGGGCGGCACCGGCGGCAACGGCAATAGCGGCGATGCAGCCGTAGCGGCCGGCGGCAATGGCGGCAACGGAGGTGGCGGCGGCGCGGTGACCATCATCGCGAACGGAACGGTCATCACGACGGGTAACTCGGCCGTCGGCGTCAGCGCGCAAAGCATCGGTGGCGGCGGCGGCAACGGCGACAGTGCGGGCGGTGCCGGCGGCAGCGGCGGCACCGGTGGCAATGGCGGATCCGGCGTCGCAGTGATCGTCAATGCAAACGGCAAAATCACCACCGGAGGCGCTCTCGCCAACGGCGTCTTCGCATTGAGTGGCGGCGGCGCGGGCGGTACCGGCGGGAGCGCGACCGGCGCCTTCGTGACCAATGGCGGCACCGGCGGCACCGGCGGCGCGGGCGGCGCCGTCACCGTCACGACGGCATCGAACAGCACGATCAGCACATCAGGACTTCTGGCGAACGGCATCTATGCCAGAAGCCTTGGCGGAGCCGGCGGAAATGGCGGCAATTCCGGCGCGGCCTACAACACACCCGGCGGCGGTGGCGGCGGCGGAGGTCCAGACGTCGTTACTGTCACGGCGAACGGCGCGATCACAACTAGCGGATTCGGCGCATTCGGCATCCAGGCGGAGAGCACGGGCGGCGGCGGCGGGACCGCGGCGAACGGCAGTGGCATCGTGTCGGTTGGTGGCACCGGCGGCGCGGCAAGCAACGGCGGCATCGTCAACGTCAGCAATTTCGGATCCATCACGACGAGTGGTCTGGTAGCGCACGGCATCACCGCTGCCAGCATCGGCGGTGGCGGCGGGGCTGGCAGCCAAACGAGCGACCTCGTGGCGCTCGGCGGCGCAGGCAATTCCAGCGGGGACGGCCAGACCGTCACCGTCACCAACGCCGCAACCGGCACGATCCAGACGTCGGGCCTCGGCGCCTACGGAATCTATGCAGAAAGCGTCGGCGGAGGTGGCGGTAATGGTGGCGGTGCGACGGGCCTTGTCTCGATCGGTGGCGCCGGAAGCACCGGCGGCAATGGCGGCCAGGTGTATGTCTACAATCTCGGATCGATCGGCACGACCGGGCTCGGCAGCAACGGCATCTTCGCCCAGAGTGTCGGCGGTGGTGGTGGCGACGGCGGCTCGGCAAGTTCGTTTGCTGGGCTTGCCAGCGTCGCGATCGGTGGCAGCGGCGGCGTCGCGGGCAACGGCCAACTTGTTCACGTCGAAAACTCCGGCAAGATTCAGGTCTCCGGTTTTCGTTCGAGCGCGATCTTCGCGCAGAGTCTTGGCGGTGGCGGCGGCAACGGCGGTGATGGCACGCTCGATTGCGGCTGCATTGTGCAATATGCGGTGGGCGGCAAGGGTGGCTCGTCGGGCACCGGCGGCACCGTCGAAGTCATCAACGCCGGGACGATCAGCAGCACCGGCGACCTTTCATCTGCCATCTTTGCGCAAAGCGTCGGCGGCGGCGGCGGCAGCGGTGGTGCGGGTTACGGCTTTGGCGCCGGCGTCTTCAACGTCGGCATTTCGGTCGGCGGCGCCGGTGGCTCGGCCGGCGGTGGCGGCACCGTCAGCGTCGATCAGTCCGGCGCGATCGTCACAACCGGAATGAATTCAAACGGCATCACGGCCTACAGCATCGGCGGCGGTGGCGGCAACGGTGGCAGCAGCGCCTCCCGGACCGCCACGGCGCTCTTCATGCCCAACAGTGGATCGAACCCCAAGAATCCCCCAGGCAGCGGTCCGGCAACGGTGTCCGTGGACTTCTCGTTCGGTGGATCGGGCGGAGCCGCAGGCGATGGCAACACGGTCACCGTTTCCAACACCGGTTATATCCTGACGGGTGGCGCCGGGTCCGTCGGCATCTTTGCCCAAAGCGTCGGCGGCGGCGGCGGCAACGGCGGAGACGCCTCGGCAACATCGACGGCCGTCAACGAGGGGACCGCGAACACCATTTCGCTGGCGCTCAGTATCGGCGGCAGCGGCGGCGCTGGCGGCAAGGGCAATACCGTCACGGTGACCAACGTCGGCAAGATATTCACGATGGGCGACGGGGCCGCGGCGATCGTCGCGCAAAGCGTCGGCGGTGGCGGCGGCATGGGCGGCGCCGGCGTTGCGTCTTCCGACACGGTCGGCAACGTCAATAATTTCCTGCCCGGCAACATCGTCAACCCGAATCCGAGCACGCCTCCGTCTGATCCCGGCGTGCCGAACTCGACCGATCGGTCCAAGCTCGAACAGCTCGCGAACGGGACGAAAGAGGGAACGAAGGTTTCGATTGCCGTCGGTATCGGCGGCAACGGCGGCACGGCGAATGACGGCGGAGACGTCCATGTCACCAACGATGGCGACATCGTTACCTATGGCTACGCCTCGCAAGGCATTTTTGCCCAGAGCGTCGGCGGCGGTGGCGGATCGGCAGGCGGCGGTGGCGGACAAAGTGCGGGCGGAATCGCGGTAGGGGTCGGAGTTGCCGGCAGCGGCGGTGGTGGCGGCAAGGGTGGCGACCTCTACGTCACCAACACCGGCACCATCTCCACTTGGGGTGATGATGCGACCGCGATCTTCGCGCAAAGCATCGGTGGCGGTGGCGGCGTCGCGCTGGTCGGCGACGGCCATGTCGGCCTCAACCCCAAAGGTATCGCGATCGCCATCGGCGGTACGACGGGGAGTTCAGGCATCGGCGGAAACATCATCGTCGCCCAGAACGGCGCGATCACGACGATCGGCGATCGCGCCTACGGAATCTTGGCCGAGAGCGTCGGCGGCGGCGGTGGTGTCGGCGGAACGGGCGATGGAATAAACCTTGGCGCCGTCGTGGTGGGTGGCCGCGGCGGCGCTGGCGGCAACGGCGGCACGGTCCAGGTCACTGATACGGGCGGCATCACGACTTACGGCAACGGCGCCTACGGCATCATCGCGCAAAGCATCGGCGGCGGTGGCGGCATTGGAGGAGATGCGGCAGGATCGAATCCCCATCTGGGCAGCCGTGCGATCACGGTCGGCGTGGGCGTCGGAGGGGCCGCCGGCGAGGCTGGCGATGGCCAGGCAGTGACGATCAGCAGTACCGGTTCGATCACGACCAGCGGGATCGCCGCCTACGGCATCCTTGCGCAAAGCATCGGCGGCGGCGGCGGCATCGGCGGCACCGGCAATGCAAGCGGCGGCACGATCGCATTCGCCGGCTCGAATGGCGGCGCAGGCTCGGGCGGCACCATCACCATCGACCAAACTGGCAACGTGATCGCCAGCGGCATCGATTCGCACGCGATCTTCGCCCAAAGCGTCGGCGGCACCGGCGGCGGAAATGTCATCATCAACATTCACGGCGGCACCATCAGCGGCGGCACCGGCTCGGCTGCCGGTATCTACATCGATGGCGGCAACACCAACGCCATCAACATCTCGTCCGGCGCGATCGTGACCGCGCAATCCGGCCTCGCCATCCAGGAGACCGACGGCGTCAATCAGAGCAATGTGGCGCAAGTCGTCGGCAACACCACGGTCAACAATTCCGGTAGCATTATCGGCAGTGTCAATCTTGGCGGCGGTGCAAATCAGGTCAACAATCTTGCCGGCGGGACATTTGTCACGGGAACGACGCTCAACCTCGGTTCGGGAGCCCTGGTCAATGCCGGCCGGCTCGATATCGGTGGCGTCGGCAACGTGGTCACGACAGCGATGAGCGGAGCTTTCGCTCAGACGGCGACAGGCACTTATGTTGTCGACGTCCGCTTCGGCGGCACGTCCGACCTTCTCACGGTGAATGGCATCGCCAGCGTCCGCGGCGCGATCGAGCCGCACCTGCTGGCGCTACTGCCCAATGCACCCGTAACCATTCTGACGGCGACTGGCGGATTCGCGGGGCCCAACGACGTGACGGCGATCAATTCGCCGACGGTAACCTACGGCGTGCAGTTCGTAGGCAACTCGCTCCAGCTTGTCGCGCTGCAGGCCCAATTTGTCAGCCCCGCGCTTGCCGCCTCGCTCACACCGAATGAACTGGCGGTCGCCAATCAGCTGCAGAACATCTGGAATGCCGGCGCAACTCCGGGCATCGGGCCTGCGTTCGCGGCTCTCGCAAACCTGACCGATCCGCAAATGTATGCGCAGGTGATGGATCGGCTACACCCGGGGCCTTATCTGGCGCAGGCGGCTATTTCGACTTTCACCGGGCTTGGCTTTGTTGACAGCATGCTGAGCTGTCATCTTCCGACAGGTCCCTATGCTCCGCTGACCGAAGTTCCCTGCGATTGGGCCAAACTGACCGGCAGCTTTTCCGGCGGCGGCAGTTCGTCGAATTCTACCGGATTCCGCGATCAGTCAGCACGCCTGCAGACTGGGCGGCAAGTTCAGCTCGCGCCTGACTGGTTCGGCGAATTCGCGTTCGGCTACGAGACGGGTCACACCACCAGCGGCACATTCGCAACCACAGCGGCCGACCGCTATGACTTCGGTGGCGCGTTGAAACACCAGATCGGACCCTGGCTGCTTGCGGCCGCCCTCGATGTCGGATACGAGCAGCTCAACACCACGCGCTACATCAACTTCGCCGGTGCGGCCGCGGCAACCAGCTCGCCGAGCGTATGGCGGCTGGATTCGCGTTTCCGTGCGGCTTATGTCGCCGAGTCCAACGGCCTTTATGTCAAGCCATCACTCGATCTCGACGCGATCTACACGGCAATGCCGGGGTTCAGTGAATTCGGCGCCGGCGCGCTGGGTCTCAATGTCGCCGCGGCGAATAAGGTAACCTTTGCAGCGACGCCGATGATCGAACTCGGGCAGACCTGGCTGCTTGCCAATGGCTCAGCGCTGCGGCCGTATATTCAAGGCGGAGCAACAATCTTTTCAAACAATACGTGGAGCCTCAGTTCGACGTTCGAAGGCGCGCCGGCAGGCGTCGCACCATTCACGACGCTGAGTTCGCTTCCACAAACGCTTTGGAAGGTGTCGGCCGGCATCGACATTTTCCGGGTGGCGCGGATACCGGATCTGGATTTGCGTCTTGAATATGAAGGGCGATTCGGAGCGAGCTACAATGACCAGACGGGCCTGGTGAAGCTGAGCCGGCATTTTTGAGATGCCGCGATCTCGTGAGATGAGCACGCCACTTGTCGGCGAAACCAGACCGAACCCGCCTAGCTGGATGCGCTTTCGCCAATTCAGTCCGCCACGATCCCCGCATGCCGCGCAGCGGAAGCGGCTTGCGTACGGTTCACCACGCCGAGCACCTTGAAGATGGCCGTGATGTGCGACTTGGTGGTCTTCTCCGACAGATCGAGCGCGCGACTGATTTCCCTATTGGATAGACCGCGGCACAGATGCCGCAACACCTCTGTCTGCCGCTCGGTGAGGCGTTCGCCGAGTTCCAGAGCCGATCGGGTCGATCCATCGGTTGCGACGGCTGAGAGATCGAGCATCAGCGGCGGGACGTAGATCTCTCCCGAGAGCACGAGGCGCAAGGCGGAAAGGATGTTGCGGGGACTTGCGGATTTCGGCACGTAGCCGAAGGCGCCTAACTTCAGGGCTAGCCGCACGTCATTCGGGTCTTCCGACGACGATAGTACGATGACAGGCAATTGGGGGCACCGCTTTGCAAAAACTGGAATGACTTCCATGCCGCCCCGGCTCGGCAGATTGAGATCGAGAAACACTGCGTCCAGATCGGTGTTTGCTTCGGCCAGGCGCAGCCCCTCGGTCGTGTCCGACGCTTGCAGAACATCTGCGCCTTGCTCGAATTGCCGGAGCAGGGCAACGAGCCCTTCACGTAAGATCGCGTGGTCGTCGACGATGAGCAGCTTCATCCGAACATTATTCGCCGTATTTCTGGCGGACGGCAAGGCGTTCTGCAAAACGGTCCGTCGTCGCAAACGAAGGTCTTGTCTCGTTGGGGCCGGCGAGAAGGCAGTCTCCCTCCTATGACTTTGGCTTCGGGGCCAGGCATGGCGCCGGCAAAGCATCGCAGTTGGCTTCTCTCGCTCGAGAACCTGCCTTCCAGGAGTTTTTGTTCTCCGGTTTGACGGCGGGAGCTTCTATAGTAGTCCGGGTCGCATATGTGCCGGCCAAGCCATTGGGGCGAATGAGGGGGCAGTCGGTTGGTCAGCACGGAAATCTCGCAACAGCGCTTCGACGAGCTGCGCGCAGAGCAGGTCGCGGGCTTCTATCATAACGCCACGCCCGGAACGATCGGCGGGATGCTCGCCGCGATGATCCTCACGGGCACGCTGGTCTACACCAAGGCGACGCCGCTGCAAACGGGGGCGATATTCGTATCGCTTCTTGGAGCGAGCACAGCCGCGCGTATGGCCTTGATTCACGCCTATCGCAGAGCCAAACCTCGGATCGAGGATTGGCGTCGCTGGTCGTTCTACGCCATTGCAAGCGCGATTCTCGGCGGCCTTTGCTGGGGAATCGGTTCGCTGTTCCTCCTGGATCCGAACCGCACCGAGTTTCAGTTCATCGTCTTCCTGACTTGCGCTGCGCTCGCCGCCGGAGCGATTTCGGCTTTGGGCACGTTGCTGCCGGCCTATTACTGCAATCTCCTTGCGATCATGGTGCCGACCATGGTCTGGTCGTCGCTGCAGGGCGACGCACTCCATATCACTTATGGCGTCTTGGCGCTGCTCTGGATCGTCGTCATTGCGGTGCTCGCCAAGTCGTTCAGCAAATTGTTGGTGAAGTCGCTGCGATTGCAATTCGCCAATCTGGATCTCGCAAAAGATCTGTTGCGCCAGAAGGAGCTCGCGGAAGCTGCCAACGTCGCCAAGTCGCGCTTTCTAGCTTCCGCCAGTCACGATCTGCGTCAGCCTGTGCACGCGCTCGGCATGTTCGTCGGCGCGCTTGGCGATCGCACGCTCGACACGGACAGCCGCAGGCTCGTCAGCCAGATCCAGAATTCGGTAGGCGCGCTCGACAGCCTGTTCGGCGCAATCCTGGATATTTCACGCCTTGATGCCGGCGTGATCGAGAGCCGGCCTCGGCCCTTTGCAATTCAGCCGCTGCTGGACAGGATATGCCGCGAGGAGATGCCGGAGGTGGAGCGCAAGGGCCTCGAACTCAGCCTGCTTCCCTGCAGCCTGGCGGTTCAGACCGATCCGGTCTTGCTGGAGCGTGTCCTGCGCAATCTTCTCTCCAACGCCGTGCGCTACACGAGCAAGGGGCGCGTGGTGGTCGGCTGCAGGCGGGCCGGCGATCGGCTTAGCATCGAGATATGGGACACCGGTTGCGGCATTCCACCCGATCAGCAGGATCTGATCTTTCAGGAATTCTACCAGGTCGGAAATCCTGAGCGCGATCGTTCGCATGGGCTCGGATTGGGACTTGCCATCGTGCAGCGCCTGACGCGGATTTTGAACATTCCGATCCGCATGCAGTCGCGCGTCAACAACGGCTCAGTGTTCAGGTTGTCCGTCGCCCTGGCTGAGGGCGGACGAGCAATCGTGGCGCCGCCCGGGGACAGCGTCTTCGCGAGACACAGGCGGCTTTTCATCCTTGTCGTCGACGACGAGCAGGCGATTCAGGAGGCAATGTCGGCGCTCCTCATGGGGTGGGGCCATTTGGTGGTCGCGGCTGCCTCCTGCGCCGAGATGCTCGCCCAGGCTGCCAGCTTCACCACACCTCCCGATCTGATCGTTTCAGATTACCGGTTGCGGGACAACGAGAACGGCATCGTCACCATCGAGCGCCTGCGGACTGAGTTCAATAAGGACATTCCGGCGATCTTGATTACCGGAGACACGGCGCCGGATCGCATTCTCGAAGCAAGCCTGAGCGACTGTTTGCTGATGCATAAGCCCGTATCAAACAGCAGGTTGCGCGCAGCCATTGTCAATCTCACTGATCAAAGTACCACGGCTGATGCACCCTCAGGCGAGCCGAAAGCTGATCACTTGCCTTGACGCACCGCGACGGCAGCGTAGGAAGGTCGAAAACTGCGTGACTCACGCAAAGGGACCTTTGGGTCTGATCGGCACCTTATTGTCCGGTTTGCGCAGGTAAGTTATCGAAGTTGCAGAAAATGCGACGTGGCGTAGCCGCGCGTCGAAATCAGCGGTCTCGTGATCACCATGCCGGCACTCGCTCCAAACCCTACGCTTCCGTCAGGTGATATCGGGTGAGGTCAGCGTCATGCGTCATCGCCCAATAGTCGACGAAACGCCAGGGCATCGCCGAAAACACGCGGCCGCTCTTGTTGCGATAATAGGTGGTCATGCCCGGATGGGTCCAGATCATCGCCTCGTGCTCGGCGTCGACCTTGTGCACGTACTCGTCGTGAACATCCTGGCGAACATCGATTGCGGCGATGCCGCGCTCGATCATCTCGACCAGACAGGACGAGATGTAGCGACTCTGGCATTCGGACTGAAAGATCACGCTCCCGCCATGCGCGGGCCCGGAATTGGGGCCAAGCATGCAAAACAGATTCGGGAAATCAGGGACTGTCAGGCCCAGATAGGCCGTGGGATTGTCGTTGGTCCATTTGTCGCGGAGATTTTGGCCGTCGCGGCCGGTAATGTTGAGCCGGGCCGCCATCTCGGTCACCTTGAAACCGGTAGCAACGACAATGACGTCGAACGGCCGCTCCGTTCCGTCCGAGGTCAAGATGCCGTCGTGTGTGAAGCGCTCGATGGCGTCGCTGGCGAGCCCCACGTTGGGCCTGGTAAGCGTCCTGAACCAGCCGTTGTCCAGCAGGATGCGTTTGCCGTAGGGTGGATAGGTCGGAACGCATTTTTCGATCAGATCGGGACGGCCCTTCAATTCGGAGAGGATGAACTCGGTGAGTTCTTCCCGGTGCCGGTCGTTGCTCTTGTTGACCGCGCGATCCGGGTGCGGCCAGGCGGGATCCTTGCGCAGGAACGGCAACAGCCCGTCGCCATAGCGCCAGAACATGTTGAAGCGGTACCACTGCACGTAGAACGGCAAATGCGCGAGCAGCCACCGCGCGCCGCCGGTGATGGGTTCGGAATAGCCTTTCACCGGCCGGGCCCATTGCGCGGTCCGCTGAAAGACGGTCACCGATGCCACGCGGTCGGCGATGGACGGCACAAGCTGCATCGATGTTGCACCTGTGCCGATGACGGCGACGCGCTTGCCGTCGAGCTTGATATCGTCCGACCACAGCGCCGAATGCAGGATCAGGCCCCGGAAATCCTCTTCTCCCCTGAAATGAGCACGCGAGGGATCATTGAGCTGACCGATTGCACTGACCAGCACCGTCGATTCGAAGATCGCTTCGCCGTCCTCGGTCTTCAACGTCGAAAGCCAGCGCCGCTTGCCCTCATCCCAGCGTGACGAGGTTAGCCGTGTGTTGAGGCGCAGATGCTCGCGAATGCCGTACTGCTCCGCGACCCTCTTCAGGTAATTGAGCAATTCCTCGCGCTGGCAGAAGTAGCGGGTCCAGGCATTTCGCGGACCGAACGAGTACGAATACGAGTGGTTCGGCGTGTCGACGCCGCAGCCGGGATAGCGGTTGACGTACCACGTGCCGCCAAGTTCGGCATTTTTCTCGATGATCGTGTAGGGGATGCCGAGGTGTCCCAAGGCAACAGCGAGCGCGATGGCGCAGACGCCGGCGCCGATGATCAGCACATGATGCTGCGCAAGGGTCTGGTCCGGCGGGCGCCGGCTCCAGCGCGCTTCGCGCCGGACAAATCCCATCTCCTCGCGCATCAGCGGCGCGTATTCGGGAGCGACGTTCTCGCCGAGGCAAGCGCGCATCATTTTCAGCGTCAGCTCGTCGCCAGGATCGGTGATCACGGGCTCCGGATTGCCGCGCGCAAACAGCTCGACGACCGCGGCGCGGATTTCATGCTGGATGTCGGCGGGCACGCCGGCGTCGGGATCGGGGATCAGGCGCACATCGCGCTTTGGTTTGTAGGGCGGCTCCAGCCAACGCTGGTCGCCGGTCATGTGCACCAGCACCATCAGGAGGCAGCGGATATCTGCCTCGGCAATCGCGGAGGGAAGATCGAACTTCTTGGGCGGCAATTTGACGTTCATGATCCGGTGCTTCCGAAGTCAACCGGGTGGAGTCTCTCGCAATGTGCCACGGGCAGCGCCGGATCGCTACATCGCCAGATAGCGTCGGCGGATATCCTCGTTGTTCGCAAGGCCCCTCGTGTCCTGGCGATGCACCACCTTGCCGTTGTCGATCACGACCGCTTCCTCGGCAATTCGCAGACAGAAATGCATGTTCTGCTCGGCAAGCAGGATGGTCGCGCCACCCGCGCCCAGCTCCCGCAGGACCTTGCCGATCGTGGCGACCACGATCGGGGCCAACCCCTCGCTCGGTTCGTCGAGCAGCAGGACCAGAGGGTTGCCCATCAAGGCACGCGCAATCACCAGGAGTTGCTGCTCGCCGCCGGACAGGCGTCCCGCCTGGCGCGAGCGGAGGTTTGCGAGCAGCGGAAAGGTTTCCCAGATGCGCGGCAGGGTCCAGTCTCGCCTGCCATCGGGGCCAGTCTTGGCTGCGATCAGGAGGTTGTCCTCAACGCTGTGTTCGGGAAACACTTGCCGGTCCTCGGGGACATAGGCGAGGCCGAGCCGCGCACGCGCATGCGGCGGAGCGCGGGTGATGTCGCGGCCGGCGAACGAGATGCGGCCGTTTCTCGCCGGCACAATTCCCGCAAGCGTCTTCATGGTCGTGCTCTTGCCCGCGCCGTTACGCCCGAGCAGCGCCAGCGTGCGCCCTTCGTGAAGGGCGAGATCGAGATCGAACAGGATCTGGCTTGCACCGTAAAAGGCGCTCACTCCCTCGGCTCGCAGGAGGTCCGTCATGCCGCGTGCGCCTCCGTGCCGAGATAGGCCTCGATCACCGCGTGGTTGTTGCGGATCTCGTCCGGCGTGCCTTCGGCCAGGAGGCGGCCATAGCACAGCACACGGATGGTACTCGCGACGCGGAAGACAATATCCATATCGTGCTCGATAAAGACGAGCGTGAGCTTGTGCCGTTCCCACAGGCCGCGCACGCGCTCGATCATGCGCCAGCGCTCGTCCGGGCCCATGCCGGCCGTCGGCTCGTCGAGTAGAAGCACCTTTGGCTCAAGCGCAAGCGCAATAGCGATATCGAGCAGCTTCTGGTCGCCGTGGGAAAGAATCGCGGCCTCGACATTTGCGACATGTGTCAGGCCCACCAGCTCCATCACCTCTGCCGCACGCTCGCGTACACCGGGTGACGGAAAGCGGCGGGAGAGATTGCTCCACTGGCCGGAATGGGCGGTGACGGCGGCCATCAGGTTCTCCGCCACCGTCATGGTCGGAAAGCAGCTTGCGACCTGAAAGGCACGCGCGATGCCGCGGTGCATCCGTTCGGTTTTCGAGAGACGGACGACATCGCAACCGTCGAGCAGGACCTGGCCGGCGTCGGGCGTGAAAGCGCCACTGATCAGGTTGAAGAAGGTGCTCTTGCCGGCGCCGTTGGGGCCGATCACCGCCGAAAGCGACCCAGACGGAAAGGCCAGCGACACATCGTCGATTGCCCGCACGCCGCCGAATGTTTTGGTGAGATTTTTGATTTCGAGCTTCATCGTGAGCCTCGGGGCCGGGCCGGTTTGAGGAAATCGAGCACGCCGCTGCGGAACCCCAGGGCGAAGGCCAGGATCACGATCCCCAGAACGAGCCCGTAATATTCGGTAAAGCGTGTCACCACATCGTTCAGCGCGAGCAGGACAGCCGCGCCGACGACCGGTCCGAGAAAGCTGTTGATGCCGCCCAGCATGACGGCAAAGATCGCCTGCCCCGAATTCGGCCAGTCCGCGAGTTCGGGATAGGCGCCCGATACGAACAGCGCAGCGAGCACGCCGCCTAGTCCCGCGAAAGCGCCGGCGATCGCGAAGGCCCAGAGCCGGGCTCGCCAGAGAACGACGCCAAGAAAGCTTGCGCGGTTCTCGTTGTCGCGGATCATGCGCAGCGTCTGGCCGAACGGGCTTGCCGAGATATGCCGCAGCACCAGCAAGCCAAGCACCGCCACGACGGCGCAGAACTGGTAACGATGAAGCTGCGAAGCGAGCTCGAAGCCGAAGATCTCGCGGCGCGGGATACCGCCGCGCAGGCCCTGGTCGCCGCCGGTGAGGCTCTGCCAGGAGATGATGATGCTGTAGAACAGCATCTGAAACGCGAGTGTGATGAAGGCGAAGTAGTCGGTGCTGAGCCGTACGCAGATGGCGCCGACGCAGAGCGCAGCAAGGGACGTGATAACGACTGCGAGCACGGCTGCGAGCGGCAGCGAGAGATCCGTCAGCTGCATCGTCAACGCGAAGGCGTAGGCGCCCAGACCATAGAACATGCCATGACCGAACGAAACCATGCCTGCGTTGCCGACCAGCAGGTTCAGCGAGGTCGCAAAAAGCGCCATCGCACTCAGGCGGATGACAAAGTCCTCGAACGCGGGGCTACGATGGACGAGCGGAATCGCCAGGATGACGATCAGGGCAACGGCGGCGATCACCGCATCGCGTGACGCAGCGTGGTGCTTCATGAGCCGCGCCCGAACAGGCCCTGCGGGCGCAGGAGCAGAATGCCTATCATCACGATATAGATCAGCCCATCGGTGAATCTGGGAAAACCGATCGTGCCGAAACCGCGGACCATGCCGATCAAGAGCGCCGTGACCAGCGCGCCCGCGATGGACCCCATGCCGCCGATCACGGTGACGATGAAGCTCTCGATCAGGATCGAGAAACCCATGCCGGGCGACAGCGAGCGGACCGGCGCCGCAAGTGCGCCTGCCAGTCCCGCCAGTCCGCCGCCGACGGCAAACACGATCGCAAACAGCAGCGTCGTGTTGACACCCAGCGCCGAGAGCATCTGAGGGTTTATCGCGGCGGCGCGCACGGTCTTGCCGAGCCGTGTGAACGAAAGCCCGAGACCAAGCACGACGGCAATCAGCGCGGCGACGCCGATCAGCATCGCGTAAAAGGGCGGCACGACGCCGCCCGCGATGAACAACGGAGGCACCTGGAACGCTGGCGGCATTCCCATGGCGTGGAATTCTGGGCCCCAGACGATCTTCACGAGATCGTCGAAGATCAGCACCACGGCGTAGCAGATCAGGAGCTGCATCAGTACGTTGGAGCCATAGACCCGACTGATCAGGACACGTTCGAACAGCACGCCGAAAAGGGCCATCGAGAGCGCTCCCGCCAGCACCGCAAGCGCATAGCTGTCGGTTGTGCCGAGCGCCGTGTAGGCGACGTAGCCGCCCAGCATGTAGAAGGTGCCGTGGGCGAAATTCACGATCTTCAGCACGCCGAAAATCAGGGTCACCCCAGCGGCGACGAGGAACAGCAACATGCCGACGATCAGCCCGCTGGTGGTCTGGGTGACCACGCAGGCGGGCGTCGCGAGGCAGGCGCCGAGTGCGTCGAGGTCCATCGAACCTCAGATGTACTTCTGCTGCTTCTTCCACTCCGTCTCGTACTCGATGATCTTGCCCCAGTCGGCGGGCCTGACATCGGCAATGAACGGCTCCTTCGGCGTAGTCTGGCCCCAGCCGATGGCGTAGCCCACGATCGTGTGGTCATCGCGCATGGTGATCGTGCCGTCGATGCCGAACGGCGTGTTGATCTTCATGCCGGTGAGTGCCGCAGCGAGAGCTTTGCCGTCGAGCGAGTTGGCCTTCTTGATGGCAGCCTCATAGAAGTGCATCGCCAGGGTATTTTGCCACGCCCAGTTGGTCGGCCGCTCATTCCACCTCTTGAGGTAAGCCTGGCCCCATTCCTTGTTGGCGGGCGTGTCGGGGAACGTCTCGAGATATCGCGTCGCCGACTGAATGCCGGGCGGCAAATTCTTGATGGCGGCCAGCACGGGATAGTCGACATTGGGTGTCGCCACCGCCATCTGCGAGAACAGCGCGTAGATGTTGCCCTGGTTCACGAACGCAGAGAGGTCGCCGGCATAGAGCAACGTAAACAGAGCCTGGGGCTTGGCCTGGATCAGCTTGGTGATGACTTCGGTGAAGTCGGGTTGGCCGAGCTTGGGCCAGGCTTCGGTGGTGATCTCAATGTCCGGCTTGAACTGCTTGAAGAACTGAAGGTATTGCGCGGTGGTGTCGCGACCGTAGGCGTAGTCAGGCGAACAGGTCGCCCATTTGTTGAGCTTCTTCGCGTCGGCGTATCCGGAGAGATAGATGCTGCCGGCGACCGCGTCATGCACACCCTGGCGCGCGACGCGGAAGGCGGTAGGTACGCGGATCTTGGGATCGGCGGTCAGCGAGGAGGTTTCGCTGTTGGTGTGGAGGCAGGCGACGCCAAGGTCGCGTACGACCTCCTGCACCGCGAAGGCGCCGGATGATGCCTCGGCATCGATCAAGAGCTCGCAGCCCGAGCTGTTCACCAGTTCGCGCGTCAGGCGGGCGGCTTCCTGGGGCTGCCCCTTTGAATTGCGGAAGACGAATTCGATCTGCCGGCCGAGAAAACCGCCGCTGGCGTTGATGCGATCCTGCTCCAGCATCAGTGCGTTGCGCGATGAGGTTCCAAGCAGCGCGATCGGCCCTGACAGGATGCTTTGCATTCCGATCCGCAGCGTATTGGCCTGAGCCCTGGCCACCCAGGGGGCGGCCAGCAGGCCGGCTGTACCACCGGCTAACACAGTGCGACGCGTAATGGGTCCGCTCATTGAACTGCACCTCCCATGACCTGTTGTGGTGGCCGGCCTTGTGACGGTCCGCCGCTTTTATTCAGGCTGCCAACTGTAGATCGTCGATTACATTCTGATCAAGCTGGCATTTCGGCGGTGGTCGAACCCTGGTCGGCATCGAGCCGTCGGCGACGCGGTCTTGATCGCCGAGCAGAACATGCCTGCCAGCCCGGGGGTTGGCCGACAACAACATGCGCCGTCGATGTCTCGTCCTGCGGAATAAGCAATAACATGCCTGCTGGGCCAGTGAGAGTTAGCAGGATTGGACTCGACGTGTTGCTGTGCAGCAAGCCGCGAACGCAATTTCGTATGGCGGGCATGTCCGGACAACCGCCACAATCCCGTGGTAACAATTCAGCGTCCTAGAGAATTTCAGAAATACGATAAACAGGGAGGACGATATGCTGCTGCGTTGTGCGAGAGTCCTTGGCTCGTTGACCGTAGGACTGCTTATGACGGCCGCCGGAGCGATGGCGGCCGATGCTCCGAAGGAGATGAAGCTTTACGTCTTCAGCTCCGGGGCGCTGAACCTCGACAAGTCAATCATCCAGAACGGCGCCAGCGGCAAGGTGCAGATTCCCGTTGGCTTTTTCCTGATCCGTCATCCGAAGGGAGACGTGCTGTTCGACTGCGGCAACAATGACAAGATCATCACCAATGCAGACTACTGGGGGCCGTTCGTGAAGGCGCTTGACCCTGGCCGCTCGCCGGACATCGCCATTGATACACAGCTCAGCAAGATCAACGTGAAGCCTTCCGACATCAAATATGTCGTGCTCGGGCATTTCCACGTCGACCATGCTGGCAACATCGGCAAGTTCCTGGATTCGACCTTCGTGTACCAGCGCGATGAGATCAGGAATGCGTTCTGGCCGGCCCCCGGTTATGCCACGTTCTTCATCAGTGACGATTTCGCCATGCTGCGCAACGGCGTCGGCGGCTCGATGCCGAGCAAATACAAGACGATCGAACTCGACGGTGATCTCGACCTGTTCGGCGACAACAGCGTCTATATCCATCGAACGGTATCGCACACGCCCGGCAGCCAGATCATGGTCGTGCGGATGCCGAAGACAGGAACGGTCGTGCTTACCAGCGACGCTGTCTACCTGCAGGAGAATCTCGAGAAGAACATCCTGCCGAGTATTGGCAGCGTCTATGATCCCGTCGGCATGCTCGACGCCTATGCCTGGGTCAAGCGCGTGCACGACGTCGAGGGTGGCGATATCATCTTCGCGCACGATCCGGACGTTTACAAAGCCCATAAGCACTCGCCCGAATATTACGAATGATCGAACGGCGTGCGCTGAGCCGAACGCAGTTCCGGGTCTTGCGCCCGGTATCGTGTCTGGACAGCTTGGCGCACGCCTTTCTTTGCTGCATCTGGGGCTTGTAAGTTGATGTCACCGCTCGTGCTGGCGCAGCATGTCACCAAATGGTACGGGCCGCGCCGTGCCGTCACCGACGTGTCCTTTGCCATCGAACAGGGCGAGATCGTAGGCCTGCTTGGGCCCAACGGCTCAGGCAAGAGCACGATTTTCCGCATGCTCACCGGCTATCTCGTGCCGACGTCGGGTCGCATCGAGATCGCAGGGCATGACGTCGTAAAAAACTCGCTCTCAGTTCGCCGTCTGATCAGCTACGTGCCGGAAGACGCGCCGCTCTACGATCACATGCGGGTGGGCGAGTTTCTCCACTTCATGGCCAATCTCAAGGGATTGCAGGGGAGGGCGGCAAAGGTCGCGGTGGACGAAGCGGCCGAGCGGCTGGACCTCACGCGCGTCATGCTGCTCCTGACTTCAAAACTCTCGCGCGGCTTCCGCCAGCGCGTCTCGATTGCGCAAGCGCTGTTGGGAAGTCCGCGAGTGCTGGTACTGGATGAGCCGACCAGCGGTCTTGATCCGCACCAGGTCATCGCCGTTCGCGATCTCATCCAGTCGCTTGCGGGAAGCCACACCGTGCTGATCGCCTCGCACATTCTCCCCGAAATCGAGAAGATTGCCTCGCGGGTCATGATCCTGGTGGATGGCACGCTGTTGACCGCCGACGCGCTGAAGGAGAGGGCGGAAGGGGCACTGCTGCGGCTGACTGCCGCCGCGCCGGAAGCGACCGTTCGCAGCATCGTCTCTCCCATCCCGGGCGTTCGCGACATCGCGGTCGAACTGGGCGCGGGCTCGGAAAACATGCGTTATCTGATCGGAATCGAGCCACGTGCGTCGATCGCCACCGAGATCGTGACTGCGCTGGTCGGGGCCGGCGTCGCGGTCTTGGAGCTGAGCGAAGGCCGCGCGGATCTCGAGCGTGTGTTTCTCGAGCTGACGCGGCGGTCATCGAGGGCCGCCGCATGAGAAGCTTCGCGATCCTCTTGCGCAAGGAGGAGATGGCGCTGTTTTCCTCCCCGATCGCCTACGCGGTGATGACCGTTTTCCTGCTCATCATGGGCTACAGCTTCACGCTCACACTGTTCATCAGCCATCAGCCCAGCATGGTGCACGTCTTCTTCCAGATGTTCGTGCTGTTCATGTTGACCGCGCCGCTGATCACCATGCGCCTCCTGGCGGAGGAGCGAAAGCTGGGAACCATGGAGGTGTTGCTCACCTCGCCAGTCTCCGAGGTTGCGATCGTACTTGCAAAGTTCGTCGCCAGCATGAGCCTGATCGTGGTCATGCTGTTGCTCTCGGGCTTTTACGCGGTGGCGCTGGCCTGGTTCGGGGATCCCGATTTTGGACCAATCTATAGCGGCTATCTCGGACTGCTGTTGTTCGGTTCGGCCTTGGTCGGTACCGGGCTGTTGGCATCGGCGCTCACGGCCAACCAGGTGATCGCGGCGCTGATCTCGCTCAGTATCTTCCTGCTCCTTTGGATCATCGACAATTTCGGCTGGCTATTGCCGAACCCGGTGGACACGCTGGTGGTGAACCTGTCGCTCGCGGTGCATTTCCGTCCCTTCGCGGTGGGCTCGATCTACCTTTCGGATGTCGGCTTCTTTCTCAGCGTCACGCTGCTGACGCTGTTGTTGACCGTGCGTGCGCTGGCGCGGCGGTAGGAGGACGAATGTCGCGGTTGACCCGATCCGATCTGATGGTCGCCGCGTTGGTTGCCTCAGCGTTGCTGTTCGGCGTGCTTGGTTTCGCCGGATTTGGTGAGCGGATATCGGACGGCTTGCTGTTCGCAGCCTGGTCGCTGACCCTGCTGACACTGTTCGCGCTCGCAGTCCGCTTACCTTTGCGCGGCCGCGGATCGCAGTGGACTGCCTGGGCCGCCAACGTGCTGATCGTCTGTGGCGCGGCGGGCGTGGTGACCGCAGCCAATGTCGCCCTCTATCGCCACGATGTGCATTTTGACGCAACCCGCGAAGGGTTGAACACCCCGCCACAGCAGCTCACCGATGTTGTTGAAGGTCTGCGGACCCCGCTTTCGCTAGCGTATTTCTACAACGCCAACGACCCCAATGCAGTCGGCATGCGGGACATGATCGAGATCGCGGCACGCAACCATCCGCTGTTGGCGTTCCGCGCGATCGATCTCGACAAGGAGCCGGGGCTTGCACGCGACATCGGTGTACATTCCTACAATACGGCGGTGTTGCAGAGTGGTGACCGCAAAGTGCTCGTGGAAAACGTCACCGACGCCGCGCGTCTCGGCTACGCCGCGCTGCGCGTTCTTCGGCGACACGGCGAGACGATCTGCTTCGTGACCGGTCATGGTGAGACGTTTCGCCCGATGCCCGGCCATTACCATTTCAGCCACGTCGAGACGCTGAGGGGGCATGATGTGCCGGGCGCCGGCGACGTGCTGGTCGCCGAGCCTGAGCAGCTCGACCGGCTCCAACTGGCGCTCAACGAGATCGGCTTCGACATGCGCTCCCTCGTCACGGCGACGGCGAACGCCATTCCGACCGATTGCACCCTGGTTGCCGAGATCGGTCCGCGAACAGCGCTGGCGGCGGGCGAGGCGGATCTCCTCGTCGATTATCTCAGGAACGGCGGACGGCTCGCGATGCTGATCGACCCGCAGTTTCCGCTTGATGCCGAACTGCAAAGCCGTTTGCTAGCTCCGCTGGGCCTGTCGAGTGAGCCGGCCATCATCATCGATCCCCTCAATCATTTTCGCACGGATCCGGACAAGGTCGCGGTGCCCTACTATCCTCCACATCCGATCACGGCGCGTCTTGCGCTCACAGTATTCGCGCAGGCGCGGCCGATCCATCTCAGCCAACCGCCAGCGGCGGTCAGAGCGAGCGTCCTTGCCGCCAGCAGCAAGGACAGCTACTTGCGGCCGCCTTCGGCCGCCGGCGGCATCACGGTCGCAGCCGGCAGACCGGCGCCAGCCGTAGTCGAGCAAGGCGCCCAGGCGCTGATCGCCGCGCTTGAGGGCGTCTTTCCCGGAGCCGCACCCGACAAGCACTTTCGGCTGGTGATATCGGGAACCAGCAAATTCGCGGCGAACGAATATTTCTCCTATGTCTCCGATGGCGAACTATCGGTCGCCATCATGCGCTGGCTTGGCGAGGATGACGCATCGCCGAATCTCGCGCCGCGGACTTACAATCTGCCTGAAATCGTGTTGACCAGTGCCCAGATGCGGGACACCTTTATCGCGCTGGAGGTCGTGCTGCCGCTCAGCACGGCTCTGTTTGGCGTCGCGATGTGGTGGAGGCGGCGTTGACTGCGGCGAAACTTGCAGCTGCACGATGGAAAACGCCGCTAGCCGTAATCGTGCTGCTGGCGCTTCTTCTCGCTTTGGCTTTTTCCGGACACTGGCCGGGAGTGCACGGCAAGCTGCCATCCTCGCCCAAGGGCCTCCTCGCCATCGCGCCGATCGAGGTTGAGCACATCGATATTCGCTCCGACGCCGGAAGCCTCGCCATGCGGCGCCGGCCGGGTGGATGGATCATCGAAGGCCTCGACGCTGCCTTGCCGGCCGAACTTGTCTCGCATATCGATACGGCCTTGAGATTTCTCAAGGTTAGTGAACCGTCGCGCGAGATTGCCGCGGGTGAGCTCACTGCCAGGAGCTTTGCCGGGTTCGGCCTTGACCCGCCGTCAGAGGTTGTCGTCCTTGAAACCCGGCCCGGAGGCGTTACGACGGTGAACTTCGGGACGGCAAATCCGGCGGGCACGTCGCACTATGTCAGGCTCGGCGGCGCGCCGACGGTCTATTTGATGCCGCGCCACGTGACGGAAGAGTGGCGGCTCGTGCTCGACATGGCGCGGCGGCTGCATGGCAAGGCCGGCTCCGCAATGGCGAGACGCGGCGCGGGGCTGCTGTTGCCGGTCTCGCTGGCGCAGGTGTGGGCCATTGAGATCGTCGCGAGCGGCAAGCTCACCCGTTTCGAGCGGGATGCGGCTGGAGCCTGGTTCAAGCATATCGGTCAGCACACGCATTCGGCCGGTACCGAGGTTCATGTCGCCGATCCCACCCAGGCAACGATCATCGATGCCGCTTTTCGCGGCTTCGATTCCGCTGTGGCGGAAGCGCGTGTGGCGCCCGGCGATGCGCAGCATCTGGCCCGATATGGTCTCGCGTTGCCCACGCTGATCGTGCTGTTCTACGCACGCGACAGCTCGACGCCTGTGGCGCGGATCGAATTCGGCGCATCTGCCGACAGGCTCGATCGCTACGCCCGGCTGGCGCCGGATGGCGCGATCATCACTGTTGCAGAGTTCGAGCCGGCGCGCCTGATCGATCTCCTCAAGGCCGTCGGAGCAGGCTCGTGAGGTTGTGGCAGGTGTTGCTGGCGGCCATGATTGCGCTCGGCGCCGTGGTTACTGCACCGGCGCACCAGGTGAATCTCTCAACTGCGCGCGTGACATTGGGGGACGATAAAAGCGTCAGCATCGAAGTGGGGCTCAAGGGCAGCGACGCCGACCGCCTGGCTGGCACCAGGATCTTCGATGCGCAACGCGACCAGGTCGACCCGGCGCAGGTTGAGGCATCGGCCGCACCGATCATCGCCTACGTCACCGCACATATCGCGGTGACCGGGTCTGACGGCAGGGCTTGCGTGCCGGGCACGGCGGCGCTCGCGTCCGACGGCGACGGCGTGATCTTTCGCAACCGCTTTTCCTGCCCGGATGTGGGCGGCGACATCGTCTACCGCTCGACAGTGCTGACCGACGCCGATCCTGCAGCGCGTCAGGTCGTGCTGATAGGAGAGGGTGACAACGCCCCGCAGGCGTTGCTCGATACCGCCAACAGCACGGTCACGCTCTCCGCGCCGGCCCCGTCGCTGCTCTCGACGCTCGAGCGCTATCTGGTCACCGGCATTGAGCACATCTTCTTAGGGTACGATCATATCGCATTTCTGGTCGCGGTCGTGTTGTGGGCACGGCGGCTTGTGCCCGTGATCAAGGTCGTAACTGCATTTACGGTTGCCCATTCGATCACGCTCTCGCTTGCCACGCTCAACGTCATCGTTATTCCCAGCACCATTGTTGAGCCCGCCATCGCGGCGTCGATCGTCTATGTCGCAATGGAAAACTTCTTCACACGCGACATCGATCGCCGCTGGCGGGTTACCTTCGCATTCGGACTGGTTCACGGCTTCGGCTTCGCCAGCGCGCTCCGGGAGATGGGCCTGCCGACGAACGCCGTCGTCCCCGCGCTTGCGGCCTTCAACATTGGCGTCGAAATCGGGCAGGTGGCCATCGTCTCGATCGTCGTTCCGGCGCTTATGGCCCTTGACCAGCTCATCGCGTTCGGCGGCCCCAAGCCGGCGAGAGCTTCGAGCGTGGTCTATGCGCTTTCGGCACTCATTACGGCGCTCGGCGGCTATTGGTTTCTCAGCCGGGTGTTCTATACATAGCGGAGGCCGTGGATGCCCGCGATTACGAAGTGGGTTAGCGTGCCGGCTGGGTATTATTTGTTCGACTGAAGCCGATGGGGACCAGCAGACATGAGTCTTCTCAGCAATCCCTTCGACCCCGTGCGTGAAGCCGCGCTGGTCACAGGTGCGGGAAATGGAATTGGTCGCGCCATCGCGCACGCTCTGGTTGGCGAAGGCGTGCGAACCGTGTTCGCGGATGTGAGCGGGGAACGAGTGGCTGCGGCTGTCGCTGCCGCGCCTCGTCCCGAGCTAGCCGTGCCGTGGGTTGGGGACCTGGCGCGTCGTGACGCCTGGGACCCGTTGCTGATACATGCGCGGAGCGCATTGGGGCAAGTGACTCATTTCGTTCACAGCGCTTCGCCTCCGCGGCGCGAGGCCGACCATGTTTTCGCGGTGGATCCCAAAACGTGGGAGGAGATGCGCATGGTCAACGTCGACGCTGGCTTTTACCTGTCGCGCGAGCTTGCTCGTCCGCTCATTGCGAGTAGGACGCCTGGATCATTTCTGCTGCTTACCTCACTTCACACGGGCACGCCGCGAAATTTGCCGCATTACAGCACGTCCAAGGCGGCGCTCTCGATGCTGGTGAGAGAACTGGCGAAGACACTTGGCCGCTTCGATATCAGGATCAACGCACTCGTTCCTGGAGCAATCGCCGCGGGTGGATTTGTCGCCGATTCATCCCTGGCCCGGCACATTCCGCTCGGTCGTCTTGGCAAGGCCGAAGATCTTGCGCCAATGGCTCTCGCGCTTCTTTCGAACCGGATATCTGGCTATGTCACGGGAGCGGCCTTTGTGGTGGACGGCGGCCTTTCCCTGATGAACTGGTTCGACCCGCCAGCTTTGAATGAGTTGTGACAGGCGATGACCGTTTCGCTGGGCTGAGCGCTGATCGCTAACGCGCCAGGACGGGGCGCAAGCCCTGCAATTGCTCGAGCTCGCGCACATGCTTCTTGGCATCGTCGATCCAGGCGACGTCCGTGGTATCCAGCGGGGTGCCGTCGTGGATGATGCCGATGCCGGCGATCCCGGCATTGTTCACCAGGATGTCCGGGCGATCGAACTTCTCGACCGTCGCGCTGATTAATCCGCGTACGGCGTCCTCTTGTCAGGCGGCGGTTGCCGTCCTTGTCTTCACCGGCGGTACCGCACGGAAGGCGATCGCGAGGCGATTCCATGCGTTGATGGTTGCGATCAGCATGGTGAGGTTGACGGTCTCGGCGTCCGAGAAATGTGCGCGGACCTCGTTGTAGACGTCATCGGGCGCGTGAGTATCGGAGATCGACGTCACGGCCTCGGTCCAGGCCAACGCGGAGCGCTCGCGGTCAGTGTAGGCAGGCGCCTCGCGCCAGGCATTCAGCAGGTAAAGCCGCTGCTCGGTTTCGCCGTGCTTGCGCGCATCCTGGGTGTGCATGTTGATGCAGAAGGCACAGCCATTGATCTGGGAGGCACGCGTCTTGACCAGCTCGATCAGGGACTGCTCGAGACCGGATGACTGAATTTGAGTCTCGAGCGCGATGAGCGCCTTGACGGTGTCAGGTGCGGCTTGCTGGAAGTTCATGCGGGGCTTCATGGTCTGTCTCCTTTGGGTTTGGTGGATGGATGATTAGTGTGCGGCACCGGCATCGAGACGATCTGGCTTTTTCAAGAAAAGCCCTGCCAGCAGTGCGACGATCAGCGCCACGCCGAGTGTGAAAAATGTGTCGCTGAAGCCGAGGATGAAGGCCTGCTTCTGGATGACCTTGCCGAGCGCGACATAGGCGCGGTGTGTCGCATCAACGTGATCGATCACGCCGTGGTTCATGAAATATTGCGTGAGCCGATCGAGGCGGGTGCGGGTCGCCTGCTCGAATACCGAGACCGATTGCGAAAGCACGTTGGAATGATATTGCTCGCGCTTTGTAAGCAGTGTCTGCAGTCCGGCGATGCCGATGGCGCCGCCGAGGTTGCGCATCATGTTGAACAAGGCAGATGCGGACCCGGCATTCTCAGGCTCGATGCCGGCAGTCGCGACCGCAGAGAGCGGAGCGAACATGATGGCCTGGCCAACGGCACGGATGACGTTCGGCCAGAGCAATTGATCAGCTCCATAATCGTTGGTCATGTAGATGTTCATGAAGTTGGAGGCAGAGAACATTGCAAAACCAACGGCGATCATGATGCGCGGATCGAAGCGCTTCATCAGCCGCGGTACCAGCGGGATCAGCAGCAGCTGCGGCAGGCCGGTCCAGGCGAGGACCATGCCGATCTGTTCGGAGTTGTAGCCCTGGACACGCGACAGATAGACAGGCAGGATGTAGACTGAGCCGTACAGCGCGACGCCGAGAAGGAAATTGGCGAGTACGCCGAAGCCGAAATTGCGCCGGAACAAAATGCGCAAGTTGAGTAGCGGCTTCTTCGCGGCTAATTCGATCGCGACAAACAGCGGCAAGGCGACCGCAGCAATGATGGCGAGGCGGACGATGAAGGGCGAGCCGAACCAATCGTCCTTGTTACCTTCCTCGAGCACGGTCTGCAGTGCGGCAAGTCCGATCGCCATGGTGACGATGCCGGGCCAGTCGCCTTCGCGCAGCAGCGACAGCTTCATCGGGCTTGTTTCGAGCGAAAAATAGAGCATGCCGATCATGACCGCGCCCGGCACGACGTTGACATAGAAGATGTACTGCCAGCCGAAATTTTCCGTCAGATAGCCGCCAATGGTCGGGCCGATCGCGGGTGCAAAGGTGGCGGAGATCGCAAACAGCGCCATGCCGATCGGCTGCTTTGCTTTCGGCAATAGCGTGATGATCAGCGTGAATGCCAGGGGAATGAGCACGCCGCCTGTAAAACCCTGGATGGCGCGCAGCACGATCATCTGCGGCAGGTCCTGCGCGAGCGCACAGGCCGCGGAGAACACCAGAAAGAGGAAAGCGTTAGCCAGAAGATAGATGCGGACCGAGAACACCTGGGCCAGCCAGCCGCTCAGGGGGATCACCACGATCTCGGCGATGAGATAGGAGGTCGAGATCCAGCCGCCGTCGTCGATGCCAGCGCCGATCCCGCCCTGGATATCGGCGAGCGAGGCATTGACGATCTGGATGTTCAAGACCGCCATGAAAGCGCCGAGGGTGGCACCAATCACTGCGAGCCAGGTTTTTGCCGACGTGCCGGCCGCGGTTGGAACAGGGGCGGCTGGTTTGCCGGTGCTGATAGGAATGTCGTCGATGGTCGTTTGCAGGGTGGTCATCGCTTTTGCTCCGCTTCACCTGCGAGCGAGGATGCGTTCGCGGTTCAGCTGCGCGGTTCGCCGCTGCGCGATGCGAGGCGCTCCGCGTTTTCGCGTTCGGCGACGACAGTGGACTTGGTGTTCACGGTCGGCACGGCCGACATGCCCGGGCGCAGCCGCCCGTTCAGGCGCGGGTCGTCCAGCACAATTTTCACCGGCACGCGCTGTACGATCTTGGTGAAGTTGCCGGTGGCGTTGTCCGGCGGCAGCAGCGCGAATTCCAGGCCACTCGCCGGCGAAAGGCTGTCGACATGGCCTTTCAATCTGGTCGATGAAAAGCTGTCGACATACAGCTCGACTGGTTGACCGTTGCGCACGTGGGTGAGCTGAGTTTCCTTGAAATTGGCGACCACATAGACTTGGTCGAGCGGTACGACCGCCATCAATTGTGTTCCGGCCTGGACATATTGACCGACGCGGAGGGTTCGTGCGCCGACGGTTCCCTCGACCGCCGCCGTGATTTGCGTATAGGACAGGTTCAACGCTGCCTGCTGCTCGACGGCGCGGGCATGTTCGAGCTGTGCGACGGCCTTCGCGCGCTCCGTTGCCAGCACCTCGATCTTCTTGTTGGCAGCGATCAATCCCGCCTTGCCTTGCTGCAACTGAGCCGTCTGTGCGCGCAGCGCAGCGTCAGTCTGTTGGGCGCGTTGGATGGTACCGGAACCCGACTTCATCAGCTGGTCGTAGCGGGCGCGTTCTTCCTGCGCGAATTTCAGGTTGGCTTCGGTCGCGTCGACCTCGGCCGCTTGTTGTTCGATGAGCGGCTCCTGCAATTCGATCTGCGCATTGAGATTCTTGACCGCGGCCTCGGATGCCGCCACGTCGGCCTTGGCCTGGTTCAGCGCAGACCTGAAATCGCGATCGTCGATGCGCGCCAGCAGCTGGCCGGCCTTGACCTGCTCGTTGTCGGCAACCAACACCTCGGCGAGATAGCCGGAGACCTTCGGGGCGACGATCGTGGAGTTGGCTTTGACGTAAGCGTCGTCAGTCGTCTCCAGGTAGCGGCCGGTCGTGAAGTAGTAATGGCCGAAGTCGGCGGCTCCGGCGACCGCGAGCGCCCCCGCGACGGCAAGGGCCGTCCGCCGGATCGCCTGGCGGGATAGGCCGCGGCAAAGTTTCTTTTGTATTCCAGATACATAAGTGACGTTCGACATGGTATCCTCCTTGCGATCTCCAGGCACTCCGAGGGGATTGCTGTTGTCGTCAAACAATGCGGTGTTCGGCCACTTGTGATAATCCCTTAAAGTCAGGAATGATTGTCCATTCGGATGGGATAATCGGAGCTTGTCGATGGACCGCTTCACCGCTCTCACGACCTTCGTTCGCGTGGCCGAGAACGGCTCGTTCTCGGCTGCGGCGCGCCGGCTCAACATGTCGAAGACGATGGTGAGCAATCACGTGCAGGCGCTGGAGGATCGGCTCGGCGTTCGGCTCCTCAATCGCACGACGCGCAAGGTCAGCCTCACCGAGATCGGAAAAGCCTATTACGATCGCAGCACGCAGATCCTTGCTGATCTCGAGCAGGCGGACGACGCCGCAGCCGCCTTGCAATCGACGCCACGTGGAACGCTGCGCCTCCACTGCATGACCCATATCGTGCCATTCGTCGCACCGGTGGTTGCCCAATTCCTTGCCACCTATCCCAGCGTCAACGTCGAACTGTTCATGGGTGAGTCCAGCATCGACATGATCGACGATGGTTTCGACATCGCGATCCGACTGACGCCGTCGCTCGATTCCAGCCTGATCGTTCGCAGTCTGGCGACGTGGCGTCACGTGTTGTGCTGCTCGCAGAGTTACGTGGAGCGGCACGGGCGGGTGCAGGAACTCGCCGAACTCGGCGAGCGCAACTGCTTCCGCCACGTCAACTATCCCTACGGCGACGAGTGGCGCTTCGTTGACCGCAAGGGTGTGCCGGCGTCCGTGCGCGTGGCAGGAAACCTGATTTCCAACAGTGGCGAGACGTTGCGCCGTGCAGCGCTGGAAGGCGTCGGCATTGGCCTGCTTCCGGGGTTTCTGGTGCACGCCGATCTCGATGAAGGCGGACTGGTGCGCCTTTTGCCGGAATATCGACCCATCGAGCTTTCGATGAATGCGATCTACCCCCATCGGCATCATTTGTCGGCCAAGGTCAGAGCATTCATCGACCTGCTGGCGCATCACAGTGCCGCGCATCAGAAGCTGATCAACCCCTACGCATGAGCAGGTTGTTTCTCCAAACCGAGAGGGCCTGCTCTCGCGATGATCTCCGCGGCAAGGCGCGGGAGGCCATGAAATGCTTCGGAGCCGGAAGTCGCCCTCGACTTCGGTGAGAAGATCACGAAGCCCGCATACGCATGCGGCCCTTCGGATCCGCCGCTGCTAGACCAGACAAAAAGACAATTTGTTTGCTTGAACGTCTCCCGACCGAGTTAGCGGCTAGCGCGCCGCAGTCTGCTTTGGAACCAATCGGCTGCTCTGGAGCCAACCAGAGACAGTCATCCTCCAGTGGTGGTCTTCGCTAGGACGAGGCAGTGGGCGTCTTGAGTTGCGTAGCCAGGATGCCAGCGACGGCAAGAGAACCAAAAACACCGGCGACACACGCCGCCCAGCCGAAGCGGTCGAATAGGTGACCGAGAACGGCGCTGCCGACGAGGCCGCCTCCAAAATAGCAAGCGAGATAGGTCCCGCTCGCGACACCGCGATTGTCGCGGGCAGCCTGCCCGACAAAGCCGGTAGCCGCAGCCTGCGCGAAGAAGGTGCCAATCCCGATGAGCACCATGCCGACCAGAACATCCGTCAGGTGCGCGGACAGCAGCAGCGGCAAGCCGATGCCTGCGACAGCGAGCGCTCCCCAGATCGCGGGCCTTGTGCCGAAGAGCTCGACGGCGCGGCCTGCCAGCAGCGTGGTGACGATTGACGGCAGGAAGACGAAATAGACCAAGCCGAGATCCATCATGCCGAGCGCGAGAGGACTGCGCACCAGTACAAAGTTGACATAGGTGAAGGTGCCGATGAATCCGAACAGGATGCAGAAGCCGATGCCGAAGGCCGCGCGTAGCTGCGGGTTGCGCCAATGCGCGAGCATGGCGGCAAGCGGCGAAGATGCTTCGCCCACGGCGTGCATCGGCTGGACCCGTTTGATCGTGAAATAAACCAGGAGCGCGCCGGCGAGATTGAGCAGCGCAAAGAAATAGAAATTCCATGCCAGGCCGAACGAGTTGGCGACGGCTGCCGAAATCAGCCGGCCGATCAAATTGCTCGCGACATTGCCGGTGATGTAGGCGGCGAACGCGCCGCCCGCATCCATCGCGCTGCATTGCTCGCCGAGATAAGCCAGCGTCAGTGCAAAGGCCGAGGCCATGCATAACCCCTGCACGATGCGGAGCATCGTGAAAATGGTCAGATTGGGGGCGGTCGCGAGCAGGCTGGTCGGGATCGCCAGGACCAGCAGGCTGGCGAGGATGCCGAACCGGCGATCGATCCGGGGGCTGAAGAAGCCGACGATCAGCCCGGCCGCCGCCATTCCCATGGTGGTGGCATTGACGGCAAAGCCCATCGCAGCCGGCGCCACTTGGTAATGCCGCGCCAGCGACGGCAGGATTGCCTGGGTCGCAAACAGGTCGACCACGGTCAGAAAGGCTGTAAGACCAATGACGACCGAGCGCAGCACCACGCCCGATGAGGGCGCGTGCATTGTCATCGCCTGGGATTCTGATGGTGCGGGCAAATCGGTCATGACACAAACCTCGAGAGTAGGGATGCGACGTCCGGGCGTGCGGGGGGACACGGCGGCTCCCGGATCGTAGCATCCGGCAACGAGCGGTGGATCGAGGGGATGGGCGCTCGTTACATGTTGTGGTCGGCCGGGTCCTTGCGGACGTCGCCGACGTAGAGGATCACGGTTTCCTTGCCGAGGTTCTTCCACCAGTGCGAGGTGCCGTAGACCTCGGGCCGGAGATCGCCGGCCTTGTGCACGATCGGTACCTCGCAGTTGCTGGCATATTCGACAATCTCGCCCTGCTGCACGAAGATCAGCGCGGGGCGATCGTCGTGGCTATGCCAGGGCACGATGCCGCCGGGCTCGATGGTGAGCTTGCGGAAGCGCAGCTCGCGGCCAGCGATGTGGGCTGGCTGTTTTTCCAGGTCGATCGAACCCAGCGTGGTATCGGTGACGCCCACGGGCTTATAGTCGACCATGGTGCGGACGTTGGCCTTCACGCTCCCGGCGGGGCATTCGCCCGCCTTGGCGTTCGAGGCGATCGCTATCAATCCGATCGTCGCCCCAGCGAGCACGACGCCTTGTCGGAGTAGTTGTGTATTCAATCTGAACATGATGTCTCTCCTCTGTGGTGAACCGCATCACGGGTGGATCGAAGCGGCTTGGTTGACACCATCTTGGAAATCAGCCGCACAAGGAAATGCTCGTTGGCTCTGGTGTCGATAGCGCCGCGCTATGCGGTCTCAGCGGTGCCCGAGCCGACGCGGATGGTGTCAGGTCCGGCGGCGCGTCGTGCCGGTCCGTGGCGCCGATGCCGGCGTTGCCGCCGCCAAGGACCACCACGTCAAACGGGTCTTCCGTCTGGGACTACTCTCGCGGCTTTGGACAGTTTGATTTGGATGCGGACGGTCCTAAACGCAGCTTGGTGTGGTCACTTCGTGGCGATCGTCGACGTGATTGATTTGACGACCGTGGTAGCCATGTTGAACTGCGCATCGCGGTCGCGAATGTTGTGACGACGCGCGATCCATCCGAAATCTGTCCATACCGCCCAGACGTCGCCCTTGTCGTCCTGCGTTAGCAGCAGGCGCACCGGCCAATCCAGTCCTGCGTTGGGGTTCGAGGTGATGAATTGAGTGCCCAGCGGCGGATTTCCGAACACGAGCAATGTCGAGGGACGCAGCTTGATGCCGGCATCGGCCGCGAGCTTCGACTGATCGATCTCGTCGAAGAATTTGATTCCCTTGGCCGCAATGTCGGTCTTGATGCGGCTGATCGCCTCGGCCATCGGCACGGCGCTCTTGACGCGGACGATGCCGTCGTCGCTGTCGGCTCGCGCCGCCGAACAGGCGGCTGCGACAAGAATGAAGACGAGTAGTAACGAGGCGAGGCTATTCGCCAAATGGTACGCAATGCGGCGAGTCATGTCTGTTCTCCTGTCCTTTGGCTGCTATTGGCAGATGAGGGGCAGGATCGCCGCTTGAGCGCCTGAACTGAAATACAGGGCTGCTTTGATATCGATAGCCCAATGCTATCGCGCTTCGTGCGATGCTTTCGGCCTGGACGGTTGCCGAGACAAAAGGTCTTGTGGGCAACTCGCGCAGGAAATGACAATCTGAAGGTCGAATATGCCGGAGCAGGAGATGACATCGCTTTCACCAGCCGACGCCGAGCGGCTCAAGCTCGCCTTTCAGCGCTGTCGGGAAATGGACGGAACGCTGAACGAGCAGCTCCAGGCCTATGCCGCGGCCGGCCACGAGATCTTTCCCGCCTACGGCGAGGCAGTCGACCGCCTCGTTGTCAGGATCAACGAAAACGGCGGCGGAGAAAATGCGCCGCGTCCTGGCGAGCCGATGCCGCCATTTGTTCTGCCTGACGAGAGCGGCCGCCTGGTGGCCTTGCCCGCGTTACTTGAGCGAGGTCCGTTGGTGGTGATGTTTTTCCGCGGCCATTGGTGTCCCTATTGCCGGCTCAATGTGAGGGCCGTGATCAAGGCTTATGACCGCATCAGAGCTCTCGGTGCAAACGTCGTCGCCATCATGCCCGAAACCCAGGAATATGCCGCGAAATTCAGGACCGAAGCAGACGCGTCGTTTCCGGTGCTGACCGATCTCGACAATGGCTATGCGCTCTCGCTCAATCTGGCGATCTGGCTCGGCACCGATATCGAGAGGCTCTTGCACTATCTCGACATGCCAGGCTTTCATGGCAATGACGGTTGGGTGTTGCCGATTCCCGCGACCTTCGTGGTCGGGCGCGATGGCATCATCAAAGCGCGCTTTGTCGATCCCGACTTCCGGCGCCGGATGGAAATCGAGGACCTGATTTCGGCTCTGAAAGATGCAGGATAGGCTCCGTCTGCACTGTCACGCAGCCCGGCTCTTCTCCATGAATTTTCGCCAGTCCGCACCGCGTAACATGCGCATTACGGCGGACGCGACCGCGGTTCGTTCGCGGCCAGCGACGCCATAAAGATTGACCGTACGCCGTGCGTCGAGCCCTTCGACCGCGGCGCGCTTCAGAGTCTGCGGTATTTGCGAGGTGTCGGGAAGTACGGCAACGCCGATATCCGCCTCAAGCAGGGCAATGAGATCCCGCTCGCTCGAAATTTCGTGGCAATGATCCATGTCGATGCCGTGCTCGCGCAACACAGCGGTGAGGCGGGGAGCATGCTCGCAATAGCCGCGCGCCAACAGTTGTTCCGATCTTAAATCCTCTAGCTCGATGGCGCCGCGATCCGCGAGCCTGTGGTGCGCACTGGTGACGAGCTGAAAGTCCTCTGTAAACAGCGGCCAGCTGTCGAGACGTTCCCAGCTCGGATCGATCTCGGCTGCAATCCCGAGTTCTGCCTCACCCTTCTTCAGGTGTTCACCAACTTCACGGCTGTTGCCGCGGAGAAAGCGAAACTCGAGCCGGTTAAATTGCCGCTTGATCTGATCGAGGAACGGGATCAGTAACGCCATGTCGATCGAATGCGTGAGCGCGATCCGCAATGCACCGACCTCGCCACTTTTGAAAGACGACGCCAGGGAACGTGCTCCGACGGCGGCGTCATAGCATTGTTTGAGGAGCGGGTGCATGCGTTGGCCGAGCTCGGTAAGCCCAGCCGGCCGCTCGCGTCTGAACAGGTCGCCGCCAAGCTCGGCTTCCAGCTGCTTGATAGCGCGGGTTAGCGACGGCTGCGTCACGTTGCACTCGTCGGCGGCGCGCGTGAAGTTGAGCGTGCGCGCAACCGCAAGGAAATACCTGACCTGATGCATTTCCATGGCCGACCCCTGATCTGGCATCAAGTCTAGCCGATGGAACGCCGGGAAGACACCAGAACCGTCATAGCGGGCACCTATGGTTTTGGAAGCTAGACGGCATTTCCGCAAGTCCGTTTTGCAATGCAGTCTGGACCCGTCGGACACAGCCGATGGTGCAAAGCGGGATTCTAGAGATGAATATCCAGATCAAGTCGCAGGCTAGCGAGCAAGCAAGAGCACTCGACGGCAGGGTCGCCTTGGTGACCGGCTCAACCAGCGGGATCGGTCTTGGAATTGCCCGCGCGCTGGCCGCGGCGGGCGCAAGCGTGGTGCTGAACGGCTTCGGTGACGCAGGCGAAATCGCAAGGACAACGGAAGCCATAGCGGCTGAACACGGCGTGACTGCCACTTATTCAGCCGCAGACATGACCTCGTCCGATGCGATCGCCGGAATGATTGCGATAACGGAGCGCGACCTCGGGCGTCTCGACATTCTCGTCAACAATGCCGGCATACAGCATGTTGCCCCGCTCGATCAGTTTCCGGTCTTGAAATGCGATCAGATCCTGGCGATCAATCTCTCCGCCGCGTTTCACACCATGCGGCTCGCGCTGCCTGCGATGCGAAAGCAGAAATTCGGCCGCATTGTCAATGTGGCATCGGCGCATGGTCTGGTCGCATCGCCCTTCAAGGCGGCCTATGTCGCCGCCAAGCATGGCATCCTGGGCCTGACCAAGGTGGCGGCGCTTGAGACCGCAGAGGAAGGAATTACCTGCAACGCGATCTGTCCCGGCTATGTCTATACACCCCTGGTGGAGGCTCAGATCGATGGCCAGGCCAGGGCGCACGGGATCTCCCGCGATCAGGTGATCCGCGACGTCTTGCTGGCGCAGCAGCCGAACAAGCGTTTTGCGACAGTGGAGGAAATCGGCGCGCTTGCGGTGTTCCTGTCGAGCGAGGCAGCGGCATCGATCACGGGCATTGCCTTGCCGGTCGACGGCGGATGGACGGCGCATTAAGCGGACCGGCGCAACAGGAGCGACGCGCCGCGAACTTCGGTCTTGGCGAATGGAGCAGGACATGCAGGACACGACCTCATCTCGGACTATCAAATCGCTGGCCAGGGGGCTCCCGGGCCAGGTGGTGCTCGTGCTGCAAGGCGGCGGTGCCCTGGGTTCGTACCAGGCCGGCGTCTATCAGGCCCTGCACGAGGCTGGGATCGAGCCGGATTGGATCATCGGCACGTCGATCGGCGCGATCAATGCGAGCCTTATCGCAGGGAACCCTGTCGAGGATCGGCTGACGAGGCTGAAGGAGTTCTGGAAGCGGATGGAGCAAAATCCGGTCTGGAACATTCGAACCGCGTTTCCCGACTTCAACGAGCGGCTGTCATATTGGGCGACGGTCACGCATGGGATTCCGGGCTTCTTTCGGCCGAATGCCCCGGCCCACGCCGGCGACAGCTTCAACCTGGGTGCCGAACGCGCTGGTTATTATTCGATGGCGCCGCTTGAGAAAACGCTCGGCGAGCTGATCAATCTCGAACTGCTCAATAGCTGCACGCCGCGCCTCACGGTCGGTGCTGCCCATGTGCGCACCAGTCAGATGCGCTATTTCGACAGCCGCGACGGTGAACTCAAGTTGAAGCACATCATGGCCTCCGGCGCGCTGCCGCCGGCCTTTCCGGCGGTCCGTATTGATGGTGAGCTTTATTGGGACGGCGGCATTCTCTCCAACACGCCGACCGAAGTCGTATTCGACGACAATCCACGCAAGAACTCGCTGATCTTCGCCGTTCATTTATGGAATCCGGTTGGCCTCGAGCCGACAACAATGGCTGAGGTGCTGAACCGCCACAAGGACGTGCAATACTCCAGCAGAATCATGAGCCACATCGCGCGTCAGCAGCAGACACATCGGTTGCGCCACGTCATCAACGAGCTCGCCAAACGGCTGCCCGATAGCGAGCGCAATACGCCGGAAATGCGGGAGCTTGTCGGTTACGGTTGCCAAACGCGCATGCATGTCGTCCGCCTGCTGGCGCCACAGCTTGATCGCGAAACCCACACGAAGGACATCGACTTCAGCGCGCGCGGGATTATGCAGCGCTGGGACGCCGGCTACTCGCACACCCGCGCGGCCCTCGAAAACGCACCGTGGACCGGGGAGTTTGATCCGCTGTCGGGGGTGATTCTGCACGAGCAGATGGAGCTGATGCCGGTCGCGGCAGAGTGAAGTCGCGGCCGAAATCATCGCCGCTCGCGCTCAGCCTGGCTTGTCCGGGCTTTCGTCGCAAATTGGCATGTTTCTGTCTGCCAGCGACCAGCGGCCGCGCGATACGAGCCGCGTCCACGAAGCTGTCGGCGTAAGAGCGGCTATTTCGTCCGAAGTATAGCGATGGGCGACCAGTGTTCGTCAGTGCCCGACCGCTCAAGAGTTCCTGCAGCGGTCCAGCATGAGTTCGGCCGGCCGGTCGTTTGGACGCTGCCGCAAAACAGTCTCGAAGCAGCAGATTGCCTCCGAGAAGTTGCGCTTGCGATAGTTGAGCAAGCCCTCTTCGTAGTGGAGGATCCACGACGGGTAACGGTCACCATCTGTTTCCTGGACTGAACCGATCAGCTCGTACACGGCAAGACCTTCGGTCTTGCCGTAGACGGCGATCCGGTCGATCTCGCGTGTGACCATCGCGCCTTCGATGAGGCGCCTGGTTTCGGCCCCGATAAGGATCTGCGTCCTGTAATGTTTGTTGGCGCTTTCCAGTCGGCTTGCGACGTTCACGGCATCACCAATAACGGTGTAGTTCAGCCGCAATTCGGAACCGATATTGCCAACCAGCATGCGGCCTGAGTTGATGCCAATCCGGATTTGCAGCGGTTGACCGCGGTCGTCGATCAGTCCGGAGTTCTCGATTGCGGCCCGGCAGGCGAGCGCCGCCCGGCAGCAGGCTGTCGCGTGATCGTTCTGCGTTGTCGGCGCGCCCCAGAAGGCCATGACGGCATCGCCGATGAACTTGTCGATCGTGCCCCCGTTGCGGACGATGATTTCCGACGTCAGGTCGAGATATGCCGACAGCAGTGGAATGAGCCTGTCGCCCATGCGCTCGGACAGCCCGGTAAATCCCGCGACGTCGATGAACATGACGGTCAGGTGCTGTATGGACCCACCCGGCTTGGCTTCGACGCCCTGCCGGAGCAGCAGCCGGACCAGATCGGCAGGGATGAACTTGCGGAAAGCTGACAGACCGGCTGCCATTTCCGCGATCGCTCCGGATAGGCTCGAAATTTCGGCAAGCCGGGAGGGATGGCGCCGCACCTCTTCCAGAGCAAAAGCTTCGACATGCCGGATTTCGCCGACCACCCGCGTCAGAGGTGCCGCAATCATCGAGCGCGCCAGCGCGGCCGACAATGCAGCCGCGAGCAAGGCGCCCGCAGCAAGGCCGACGACCAGCCGTCGCAGCGTGGTCTCGATCGGACCCAGGAACTCGGCCTCCGGAATGATGGTAGCGAGCGACCAGCCGGGAAACGGCAGCGGCGTCAGCGCGACTTCATAGGCCGCACCTTCGAATGCAAGCCTGCGTCGCCAGGCGTGCTTTCCGCCCTCATCGCCGGCTCGCGTTAAGGCGGCTTGCGCGACCGGCAGCAAGGCATGCTGATCTCCCGCAGGACGCAGCTCGTCGGCATCCTTGTCCGGCGCCGCAACCAGGTCCCCGTTGCCGTCAAAGATGAAGGCCGTCCCGGTGCGCCCGACCTCGAGCTGCGAGAGAAAATGCGAAAGCCTGGTGTATTCGATAATGATCGCAAGAACGCCTTGCCGTTCCTGGTAAACGTCGATCGATCCCACATAGGCGATCGATGCACGCTTGCCGATGGGATGGTCGACCACCTTGAACCATTGCGGCTCTTCCGAGGCGATTCCGGATTTGAACCATTCCTGATCGCTGACGCGAAAGTCGGTCGCCTCGAAACGGCGATTTTCAAACTGGATATCGCCCGGGATCACCTCGTATTCGTCCACGCGGCGTTGGCCGGGATGATCGCTCAATGCGATTTCCATCATCTCGAGGCGACGGTCGCCGAGCTTGTGGGCGGCAAAGAACGAGTTGTCGGGCCAACCGAAGGCCACCCAGGATATGGTCGTCTGCGACTGCAACTGCGATAGAAAGACGAATTCGCGTTTATCCGCTTCACGTGTGTCGAGCACATTCTGCAGGAAGAGGGTCCGAATGGCGGTGTGGGCGGCGCGGGCCTCGTCCACGATGGATGACACTTCCTTGCGAACAGCGGCGACGATCTGCTCATCAATCGTGCTGGCGAGTTGCTGACTGATCGCCTCCGCCGTCCGCCACCACACCAGGCTGCATACCGCCGCGGTTGCCATAACCGCGGTCAACACGAGCGCTGACACAACGAGACGAATACTGACAGTCAGGGGCTTGGCGGCATCGCCTGGCTTCCGTCGATACGGTTCTCGGCGAGCATCAGCGATCAGGTTTTTCATCTGCCCTCCGACACCCTTTGAATGGCATTACGCGGAGATATTGGTCTTCGTTACACCGCGCCAACGACGTTCTCGCCTGCCTGCCGCGCGCCCTCTAATGCCGTTTCGCTAACGTTCCCATAGAGACAAGGCATTGGATTTGTCAGGCCGTTTGGCTGCTAGTGGCGCACACACGCAATCGACCTCACCGGCCCGTGAGTGGTCCAGACCGTAACAACGGCCGCACGCGGGACGAACGAGACGATGCGCTATCGCCCACAGGCACCAACCCTCAAGAGGAGATATCCATGTCTGCAAAGAAAATCATCAGCTCGCTCGTGCTTGCCGGCGCGGTTACGACCGCGCTTGCAACAATTGCTGCCGCCGGTCCGCTGACCAAGGCCGAGGCCGACGCGGCGATCGCCGCCAAGAAAGAAAAATGCTTCGGCGTCGCTCTCAAAGGCCAGAACGACTGCGCGGCCGGACCCGGCACGACCTGCCAAGGCACCTCGACCGCCGATTTCCAGGGCAATGCCTGGAAGTTCGTTCAAGGCGGTACCTGCACGGGTATCCACCTGCCGAACGGCAAGACTGGTTCACTCAAGCCGGTCTAAGCCCGCCAGCGGCGCACCATTGCGAAGACGAGAAAGCGGAGGGAAGACATGAGCACGACGGTCTTGTCCGGTTTGCATGCAGCCGAGCCACCCCGCTTTCCCGCGCTTCGGGTGCGCGGCCTTGCCGGCACCAGCTTCAAGCACGAGCATCTGGCCGTGATCCTTGATGAAGGAACGCAACGCCGCTTCTTTGAAGTCCATGCCGAGAACTACATGGGTGCCGGCGGACCTCCGCATCGCGCGCTGGAGGCGATCCGTCGCGAGCATCCGGTGTCGCTGCATGGCGTCTGCATGTCGATCGGTGGTCCTGAGCCACTCAACAAGGCCCATCTTGCGCGCTTTCGCGATCTGGTCGAGCGATACGAACCGGCGCTGGTGTCGGAGCATCTCGCCTGGTCGACGCACCAGAGCACTTATTTCAATGATCTGCTGCCACTGCCGTACACCGAGGCGACGCTCCGGCGCGTCTGCGATCAGATCGATCAGATACAGGACGCGTTCTGGCGACCGCTGCTCCTGGAGAATCCATCGACTTATCTGGCTTTTGATGAATCGACGATGGGCGAAACGGAGTTCATACGCCGCGTCGCCGAGCGGACCGGATGCGGCCTTTTGCTCGACATCAACAATGTGTTCGTTTCCGCAACCAACCACGGCTTCTCGGCACTGGAGTATCTTTCCGACTTTCCGCTGGCGCGCGTCGGCGAGATCCATCTTGCCGGCCACGCCGAGCAAGCCGACGACGAGGGTGAGTTACTCCTGATCGACAGTCATGACGGGCCGGTCGCCGATGCCGTGTGGAAACTGTATGAGATCGTCATCGGACGGTGCGGTCCGATCCCAACCCTGATCGAGTGGGACAGCAACATTCCGGCTTGGCCAGTTCTGAAGGTCGAAGCGGACGCCGCGCAGGCAATTCTCGACGAACACAACCGGGATTTTCGCAATGCGGCCGCTTGAACAGGTGTCGCCACCCTATGCTGCGTTCTTGTCGGCGCTGCTCGATCCGCAGCGCGCGGTACCGGCTGTTGTGATCGGACCGAAGGGCAAGGCTGTCGGCGAGCGCTACAACGTATATCGCAACAACGTCACCGTCAGCCTCATCGAGGCGCTCGCAGCCATCTATCCGTCGGTCCAACGCATCACAGGTGTCGACTTCTTTCGCGCCATGGCGCGCTTTCATATCCGCGCGACACCGCCGACGTCGCCGCTGTTGTTCGAATATGGCCGGGAGTTTCCAGCCTTCATCGAAGCTTACGAATTCGCGCAAGCTATGCCGTGGCTTGCCGACGTGGCACGGATCGAGCGCGCGTGGCTTGACGCCTATCACGCCGCCGATGCCGCGCCACTATCGGCACAGGTGCTGGCGGCGGTTCCACCCGAGCGGCTGGCGGACGCGGTGCTTGCCGTACATCCGGCAACGCGGATCGTGCGCTCGCATTTCTCGGCCGTGACGATCTTTGCGGCCAATCGCGGCGAGGATGCCGTCGGCCACATCGATGCAGGAAAGCCGGAAGATGCGCTGATCACACGGCCGGACGCGGAGGTCATGGTGCGGCATCTCCCAGAGGGCGGTGCTGCCTTCCTGGCCACCTTGATTTCAGGACGATCACTCGGCGAGGCGGTGGCTTCGGCGCTTCAGATTTCGTCCGGCTTCGACATCGCTGCAAGCATCGCAGGGATGATCGAAGCCGGCGCTTTCATCACGATAAGTCTTGGAGACGAACATGATTGCTGATCGACAAGTCTCTGCGCTCGGCGAACTGCAACCGGTCGCCCACCTTGCTGCCAAAGTCAGCGAACTGATCCAGGCGGTCGCGCAGCCGTCGTTCGTTCAGCTCGTCATGCGCCTGGCTCTGGCCGTGCCATTCTGGAAGTCGGGCATTCTGAAATGGAGCGGCTTTCTCAAGCTGAGCGATACTGCGGTCACGCTCTTCAGCGACGAATTCATGCTGCATCTGCCGGGCGGGCCCTACCATTATCCCGTGCCGGCGGTGATGGCCTTTCTGTCCGGCTGCGGCGAGGTTACTTTTCCCGTGCTGCTGGTGCTTGGCCTTGCAACACGCTTCGCCGCCCTGGGGCTGTTGTTCATGACCATCATCGTCGAGCTTACGGTACCTGACGGCTGGCCGGTTCACATCACCTGGGCAGCGATGGCGCTTGGCATCATGGCATGGGGGCCGGGACGTTTTTCAACCGATCACCTGACGCGCAACCTCCTTGGCTTGGCGGAACTTGACCGATAGCCGGACCAGGCAGATCGCGCCTCGACGACATGCCATGAAAGAAAAGAGCTGACCAAGGCTGGGACATCGGCTGCGTCCGCTGCGCAAGGCGCTTTTTCGGTTTCGTAGAAGCCACCGCATGGAAAGGCTATGACGAGCGGACTTGAATTTGGCGCACAATTGAAGCCGGGCTTCAGTTTGCAATTGATCTGGATCAAGGGTCCGGGCGTGGGGCTCGGTTCTTCTATATCAGACTGATCAATTCCGGAGGATATAGGATGTCCAACAACTCGCCCGGTAAGCAGGCGAACGCAGTTCCTCAGGATGCGCTTGCGCCGAAGGAGCAAGAGCAGGCAGTTGAGCGGCGCCGGTTTCACGATGCTCTGGAGGACGACGAGGTGCACGAAGCCTTGGCGCTACTTCGTGCGCAAGACAAAACCAAGAGCACTGAGAACCAGCGTTCTTAGCCGGGTCAAACGCCCGGGCGATCAATTTGCAACAGCCAACTGTTTGGGCGTCGCCTTTTCAGCGTCGCGAACGATCTCCATCGTGCGCAGAATGCTCGACGGGTTGACACTAATTGAGTTGATGCCGAGTCCGGTCAGAAATCGTGCAATCTCCGGATAGTTTGCTGGCGCTTCGCCGCAAATGCCAACGTGTCGATGATTGCGCTTTGCACCTTTAACGGCCATCGTCAGCATTTCCAGCATTCCGGGATCACGCTCGTCAAAGTCAAAGGCGACGATGTCGGAATCCCGGTCGACGCCGAGCGTAAGTTGCGTCAGATCGTTGGATCCGATCGAAAAGCCGTCAAACAGCTTGGCGAACTGATCGATCAGAATCACATTGTTCGGGATCTCGCACATCATGAATATCTCAAGGCCGTCTTCTCCGCGCTTGAGGCCGTGCCGCGCCATCGTTTCCATCACGCGACGGGCCTCTTCGAGCCGGCGGCAGAACGGGATCATGATCTTGAGATTGGTGAGCCCCATAACATTTCGAACTCGAGTCAGCGCTGCACATTCGAGCGCAAAGCCGGCGGCATATGCCGGATGAGCGTAGCGCGCCGCGCCCCGGAACCCTATCATCGGGTTTTCTTCCTTTGGTTCGAAATTCGCGCCGCCCAGCAGCTTGGCATATTCGTTGGTCTTGAAGTCGGACAGGCGCACGATCACAGGGCGCGGATAGAACGCCGCAGCGATGATGCCGACGCCCTCAGAGAGGCGCTCAATAAAAAAGTCCGAGGGTTTGTTGTAGCGCTCGGTAGTCAGTCTGATCGTCCGGCGATCGCCCGCCGACTTGACCTCTTCCGGACGCGCAAGGGCCATCGGATGGATGCCAATGTGTTGATTGATGATAAATTCCATCCTCGCAAGGCCGACGCCGTCGTTTGGCATCATTGCGGTCTTGAAGGCGATCTCCGGGTTGCCAAGATTGACCATGATTTCGGTGCGCGGCTTCTGCAGACTGTCGACGGTGGTCCGCTCCACCTCAAAGGGCAGGCTGCCGTCGTACACGCGACCGATGTCACCTTCAGCGCAAGACACGGTTACGGGCATGCCGTTCTTCGCTTTGCTGGTGAAATGTTCCGTGCCGACGACCGCCGGCACACCAAGTTCGCGAGCGACGATGGCGGCATGGCAGGTTCTGCCGCCGCGGTCGGTGACGATGGCTGCGGCCAGTTTCATCACCGGCTCCCAATCGGGGCTGGTCGCGGGCGCAACCAATACTTCGCCCGGCCGGAAGTCTTTGAGGCCCCGCTCATTCCGGATCAGACGGACTTTGCCTGCGGCAATCTTTTCGCCGACTGCACGTCCTGTGGCGATAACCGTGCCCGTTGATTTCAAGCTGTAGCTCTCAAGAGCCTCCGGTTTGCGACGCGAGGCCACTGTCTCGGGGCGCGCCTGGATGATGTAGAGGGCGCCGTCGGTGCCGTCCTTCGCCCACTCCACGTCCATCGGCATCGGAGCTTTGGCTTTTTCCGAATAGTGGTTTTCGACCACGATCGCACATCCCGCGAGCTCCAGCACGTCCATGTCGCTGATGCAGAACCGCTTGCGATCCGCCTGTGGCGTTATCACGTTGCGCGTGCTCTTATGCCCTTTCGCATACACCATTCGCATCTGCTTGGGACCCAACCGCCGCGACAACACGGCGCGATGTCCGCGATTGAACGTCGGCTTGTGTACATAGAACTCGTCGGGATCCACGGTTCCCTGGACGATGTTTTCTCCGAGACCATAGGAGCCGGTCACGAATACCACGTCGCGAAAGCCGGATTCGGTGTCCAGCGTAAAAATGACGCCGCTCGCTGCGAGGTCGGAGCGGACCATCTTCATGACCGCCACCGACAGCGCCACCTTGAAATGATCGAAGCCGTTGTCGATGCGATAGGAAATCGCGCGATCCGTAAACAGTGAAGCAAAGCAGTGACGGCACGCGTCAAACAGATCGCGTGCGCCGCGGATATTCAGGAAGCTCTCATGCTGGCCGGCAAAACTCGCGGTTGGCAGATCTTCTGCGGTCGCCGAACTGCGTACGGCGACCGCAACATTGGCGCCGTATTCGCTTTCGAGCTGTTGATAGGCATCAGCGACCTGGCGGCGCAGGCAGTCCCGGTCGGTAGCTGCATAGACTATGGCGCGCGCTTCGACGGCTCGCTTGGCGAGATCCGCAATTCGCCGCTTGTCGATCTTGGCAAGGAGGTCTCGAAGCCGATCCCAGGCTCCGGCCTGCGTCAGCGCATCACGATAGGCTGCCGCGGTCAGTGCAAAGCCGTTCGGAACCCGGACGCCCTGCGGCGAAAGCGCGGAATAAAGCTCCCCCAGGGAAGCCGTCTTGCCTCCCACGAGGGAAACATCTTCGAGCCGAATGTCCTTGAACCAGCGAATGTACCCAGAAGGGCTCATCGCGCTTTCTCCCGCGGTGCAACATTGTTGTAATCTTACCCAACCGACGGGTCGCGAGATTTGCGCAAGATCAAGCGCGAGGCGATGATATGACGTCATCGTTGCAACTGATTATGATCGAGAACAGCTCATCTCCGCATCAAGAGTGGTCCCGGTTCTGGGAGAGCGCATCAGGTTTCTGGCGCGGATTGCCGGCGTGGCGCGTCTGGACGCTTGGTGCCGCGCTGGTCGTGATCGTGATCCTGCAGCTCTACGTTCAATTCCGTCTCAACTATTGGAACCGTGACTTTTTCGACGCGCTGGAGGGGCGTGATCCTTCCCGCCTGCAGACCCAGGCGCTGCTCCTGGTGCCGCTCTGCGGCGCGAGCATTGCGCTCTCCATGACTTCGGTGTGGGGCCGCATGACCATGCAGCGCATGTGGCGGCGATGGTTGACGACGCATGTGGTCGACTACTGGATCGACAACGAGCGTTATTTCCGTCTGGCCCAGGTGCAGGGCGATCAGGAGATGATTCCCGAATATCGAATTGCGGAGGACGTGAGGATTGCAACCGACGCGCCGATCGATTTTGCTCTCGGGCTCGTTTCGTCACTTTTGACGGCGATCATTTTCATTCAAATCCTGTGGAACGTCGGCGGTGACTTTGTCGTTTCGCTGCCTGGCCATGAAGTTCGGCTGCCCGGTTATCTCGTGATCAGTGTCATCGTCTATTCCGGTATGGTCACGGTCGCGATGATCCTGGTGGGCTCGCCACTGACCAAAGTGGTCCAGATCAAGAATCAGGCCGAAGCCGAATTGATCACGGCGGCCCATCTGGTTCGCGATGTCGGCGAGGGGACGGCACCGAAACCGCGAGAGAAGGAGGTCAGGGGCGGGGTGTATCGGGCGCTGCGCGACGTGCTCGAGCAGTGGCGGTTCCTGTGCTGGCGACTGGTGCGCACCACGCTGGTATCGCATTCGAATACGTTGCTGGCGCCGATAATCGGGCTTGTCCTTTGCGCCCCGAAATTCCTCGCGGGCGGCATGACGCTCGGCGAGTTGACGCAGGCGGCCGCGGCCTTCACGTTGGTCCAGAGCTCTTTCAATTGGCTAGTCGACAATTTCGATCGCGTAGCAGGGTGGGTCTCGTCGCTCGAACGGGTCGGCGGCCTCTTGCTTTCTCTTGACCGGCTCAATCACGGCTCGTCGTTGGCAGTCCATGAGGCGACCATTCCGGTCGAGCCCGTCACGCCGATTTGAGGATCACCGCTTCGGAAAGGCGTGCTGCATCATCGGCACGGCATAGTTCGGTCCCCGGATTGAGGAGAGCTGCGGCTCCAGCGGCCGCGGCCAGTCGGAAAGCGTCTTCCAGATCGGCGCCCGCCGCCAGCCGATAGATCAGCGCCCCGAGAAAGCTATCGCCAGCGCCGACCGCACTGACCGGCGTGATGGCAAGCGGCGGCGCCCGCAAGACCCGATCCCGCGTCATCAGCACCGCGCCAAGGTGCCCGATGGTGAGAGCGATCATGGCCGACTTACCGTCTCGAAGGATGGTTTTGGCAGCGCTTTCCCATTCGTCGGCATTGGACGGCTCGCGGTCCACTAGTTCGCGCATTTCCCGCAAGTTCGGCTTGATGAGATAGACCCCTTCGGCGACCGCGGCAGAAAGCGCCGGCCCTGACGTGTCGAGGATCATTTTGGTGCCGCGTTGCTTCGCGATTCTGGCTACCCTTGCATAGAAGTCGTCCGGCACCCCGCCAGGTAGGCTTCCGCTCGCGACCACGAAACGGGGAAGCGGCTCGGTTCGAGACAGCAGGTTCAGGCACTCTGTCCATTCGTTTTCGGTAAGCTGGGGGCCCGGAAGGATGAATCGGTATTGCTGACCGGTGCTGACTTCGCTGACAAAGAAATCCTCGCGTGTTTCGCCCGCGATTGCGAAGGTTTGGCTTGCGACGCCTTCCTGCTCGACCAGCTTGCGCAGCGAATCACCAGTTGCGCCACCGATCGGATAGATCGCGCTAACGTCTCCCCCGAGGCGTTTGATCACGCGCGCGACATTGATTCCACCCCCACCAGGGTCGCGGCGCTGCCAAGCGCCTCGGAGCTTGTAGACTGGAACGATCTTCTCGACCGCGGTCGACAGATCAACGGCAGGATTGGGTGTGATGGTGACAACGTCCGTCATCGGCGTTCAGATGTCTTGTGGCGGGAGAACGCCATGAGCCCGGCAAAGCTTCCATCGGGTTGGACGACAATCCGGGTCGGAATGGCGTGGAGATAGGGTTCGAAACGCCCCTTTCTTTCGAACTGCTTGCGAAAGCTCGACCGGGAAAGGCGATCCGCAAAGCGCGGAACGATGCCGCCCGCGATGTAAACCCCGCCTCGGGCGGAAAAGGCGAGGGCGAGATCTCCTGCAATGGCCCCCAGGAAGGAGCAGAACATGTCGAGTGTCGCTTGGCTGACGCTGCAACTGTTTTCCATCGCGGCTTTTGTGATCGCCGCGGCGTCTCGCGCCGGTACGGTGACGCCATCAATTCTGGCCAGTGCGTGATAGAGGTTTTCCAGACCTTTCCCTGACAAGACCCGCTCGATCGATACGTGGCCAAAGCGGCGGCGCAGGTGAGCAATAACGTCCGCTTCTCGGTCCGAGCTTGCCGGCACCGTCGCGTGGCCAGCCTCCGTTGCGGCGGCGAATGGCTTCCCGTCCGGGAAAAAGAGGCAGGCCGCGCCAAAGCCGGTTCCGGGCCCAAGCACGAGCATAGGCGCGCCCGCAATGCCCGTTTGCTCTCCCAGTGGGTAGACGTCTTGCGGCTGCAACTCTGGCAGCGACCAGGCGACGACTTCGAAGTCGTTGAGCAGCCTGACGTCGTCAAATCCAAAGATCTGCTGAAGCTTTGAGCCATCGACCAACCATTGGCTGTTGGTGATCATGCAACGGTTATTTTCGACCGGTCCCGCGACGCCGAGGACGGCCGCATCGGGCGTGCGGTGTGGGGCGCGAGACTCCAGGATCGTCGAGATGGCTTCCGTCACGCTCGGAAAATCGGCGACCTTGAGATGATCGATCACTGCGATCTCGCCATTATTTACTAGCGCAAAGCGAGCGTTGGTGCCCCCGATATCAGCGAGCAGGACGCAATCACTTTTCGAAGTGTGACCGTTGCTCATCGCTGCGCCCCGATCGCGCTGCCAACGGGAACTGGAGGAGCCCGGTTGGCGGCGATGTGATCGGAATACCATCGCGCGGATGCCTTGGGAATGCGCTTCCGGGTTGGATAGTCGACGTAAACCAATCCGAAACGCTGCGAATAGCCCGACGCCCATTCGAAATTGTCGAGGAGTGACCAAACAAAATAGCCACGCACATCCGCGCCTGCCGAAATCGCCTCGTTCATCGCGCCGACATAGGCCTGCAGATAGGCAATACGTCCGGTGTCCTGTACCTGGCCTGCGTCGTTCACCTTGTCCTCGGCAGCTGTTCCATTCTCAAGGACATAAATCGGCAGCCGGAAACGACGATCAAGGTCCAGCAAGGTGTCGCGAAATGCGCCTGGCACGATCGGCCAGCCGATCGAGGTTCGCGGTACGTCGTCGGGCGGCGCACCGAACGTGGCGCCGATCACGTTGGAAGCCGCCTTGATGTAATGCGGTGAATAGTGGTTGAGACCGAACCAATCGACACGGCGCGCGATTTGCGCCATGTCGCCCGGCCTTTGATAAGGTTCGATCGCTTCCGCGAGGGCAGGGGTATAGCAGCCAAAGTGCTGGGGATGAGGAAAGGCGTCGTTCCAGTATTCCGCAAAGCGAAGCGCGGCGGCTTCGTCCTGCGCGCTCGTGCTCACGGCAAAACAGGGCTGCCGGTTGTGGATGGCGCCGAGCGAGGCGCCTTGCACGGAAGAGCGCAAAACGTCAACGGCCGCTCCATGGCTCAGATTGACGTGATGAACCGCCCTGTGCAGCGCGGCCTTGTCGGAAATGCCCGGCGCGTTCGAGCCAAAGCCGTATCCGAACAGCGTGAACACACATGGCTCGTTGAAAGTAGCAAACCGCTTGACGCGGTCGCCATAACGCCTCCCGACCAGCGCGGCGTAATCGGCAAACCATCCGGCAATGTCGCGGTTGTCCCAGCCGCCAAGATCATCGAGCGCCTGGGGCAGATCCCAGTGATAGAGGCAGATCCACGGTTCGATGCCTGCATCGAGAAGAGCGTCGATCAGCCTGTCGTAGAATGACAGGCCAGGTTCATTGGCACCGCCGCGGCCCCTCGGCAGAACGCGCGGCCATGAGATCGAGAAGCGATAAGCACCGACGCCGAGGTCTCGCATTAACGCGACGTCCTCGGCAAAGCGATGATAATGATCACAGGCAACCTCGCCGGTATCGCCATTTTTTACCCGGCCCTGCTGGCGGCAGTACGTATCCCAGATGCTGTCGCTGCGACCATCGTCATGCGCCGCGCCTTCGATCTGAAAGCACGAGGTCGAAACGCCCCAAAGGAAGCTGGAATTCGGCATTTCCACCGCTCTCAGATTCCCTTGCAAGCCGGTCTTGGACATTTTCTCCATCCCGTATGTGTCTTGAATTCAAATATTCTGTAGGGCCTCGACGGCTTCCCCTTTGATGGAGATCAAGGGCCTGCCGAAACAATCAATCTAGATTTTAAAAAGCCCTTGCGACCAGTTGGATGAGCAAGATGATGCACTGCCGCAATCCATTCCCGCTCCCTGATCGTCTCGACGCGAAATTGCAACCAGTCGTCTCGCTTTGGAAGAGCCTGAGGCGAGGCGAGAATGGCATGCCATTCAGCGATGATCTCGGCGTGCCGGCTCTGTCCAATTTGCCAGGAAATCCATTCTTGCTGAGCGTCATTGCGTCGCCCGAACGCTACCGTTTTGAATTTTTGAGTGAAAGCCTTCGGCGGAAGGCAGTGCTGGAAAGCTTCGTCGGCGAGATGCCAACGAGCGTCAACTTCAGCTACTTGCGCGCCCAGAGCAGTGCCACCATCGAGGCGGCCGAACCGACGTTGTTCCAAATCACCGATTCTTCCGGTTACCGCTTTTCGAGAGTTCTGCTGCCACTATGGGGCAACGGACAGGTCGATTTGCTTCTCGGCGCGTTCGATAACGTGCAGATATCATGTTCTTAATTTCTTTTAGAATGCGGCTTCGAGGATAACGTCTGGTGCAAGACCTGCTCCCGCCACGGCTGCCGAGATGGGACGTCGTCAGCGCGAGATCTCGGTCTCGGAATTTTTCCTCGAGATCGCCGTTCGCTCGGTTTCGACACTTGCCAATGCGAACGGATGTCTGCCGTAGGTCCCTGGGGGGTCTGCGCCTTGAGGGAGGACATGCAAATGAATTTGGGTCCGAAGCTTAAAGACCGGCGGCACCGCTCGTACGGCGAGGGCGCGGATCAACCGCGCGGCCTGATTGACAGCGAAGCAACCGAGATCGAGACGGAACATCCCAGCGACGATACAGAACCGATGGAGCAAGTCCAGGACGAAGAGACAGTAAGACCAATGTTCGAGGAATAGCGGTCCCCTTCTGGTAGTCGCAATTGTTCTAAGAACTGGAAGATGGATGACGGCGGTCTGCACGCCTTATTTTCTGTGGTCGCGTGGCAGCTTTGCGAAGCAAAGCGCCTGCACCTCGTCCCAAAACAGGCACAGCTGATAGCTTCCTGTTTTGTGGTGCGAGCACGGGAACGCGTGCCGCGAGCGGACGAATGGATGCACCGAGGCATGCATAAAACCACGGCGCGAATTCGGCGCAAATAAAGCGTCTGGCGCGGTCATTCGGCCAGGGAAAAAGTGGTATCGGCCTTGAAGGCACAGAGGCGGCATGGGTAAATGCATGCCGTAAATCCCGAAAGATTCGAGCGCTCGCAGAAGGCGCCGTGATTGCCGCCGTGTCACGGTGCCGGTGTATGGCCTGTACCGAGTTCGCGCGGTTTTGCGCTGGGTCGTCCAACTCCGCTTCCCAAGGGCTGTTTGCGCTGGTGGAGTGGATTTGGCATCGCTACCCGGCTAACCACAGGTTCGTAAGCGAATGTCAAATCCTAAAATCCACCAGAATATTGGCCCTGCTAGTGGTCCTTTGATTCTAACATTCGCAAAGGTGCCAGCTGAGAAGGGATGCGAATGTTTGAATCGGACCACTAGGTGTCCATGCTTGCATCGGATGGATGACGCACATGAAGTTCCTGAGCTACGTCTACCGGTTTGCCTCCAACTTCGTCTTCCTGGCGCTGGTCTATTACAGTCTCAACTCGATGGATAAGTACAATCAGCGCGCCATCGTCGCGATCATGGTGCTGGTCTACGGCGCGATGCGTGCCGCTTCCGCGCTGCGTTCGTTCTTTTTCTTTCAACGCATCGAGCGGCTGGAGGTGGAGGCGCGCCGTCTCGCCACGGCGGCCGGGGAAGCCGGGAACGCCCAGCGCAAGCAAATCGTCACCGAGGTCTCCGCGCTACGCCAGGCCGGGGAGATGAAATCCTATATCGACCTGCTTTTTCTCGCGCTGATCGTGCTGTTGTGCATGTCGAAGCTCGTCGCTAACTAGACGTCAGGCGTTTCTCTTCCGAACCTGAACCAGCTGCACCTGAACCAGCCGCCTGACATGGCGGCTTGTCGCCGCGCCCGGTTTTTTGGGCTTTGAGGCGCGGGTTTGATATGCGCCGTGCGCAAGACGGACGGTGCGGCTATGCGCCAAACGGTGAAGTTCTCGCCGCGAGAGTTGCCGTCCGCCGGTGTCGGCAGCATTGGAAGCGACCGTTTGCGCGCGATGGGAAATATGCGCGGCGTTTCGCAAGGCGACGTCGAGATCGCCCTGCACTTCGAACAGGGTCGGCGCCGGCGCCGCAAGTGTCACGGTCGCATCACCTGCCGCGGACACGGATGGTTCGGGCCAGGAGGAGTGGGGCAGCGAAGCCTGATGCAGCATCGGCAGGTCCGCCGTCACGTCGAAGTCCGACTGCGCGGGAACGGGGAGGCTGCCGCGATCTGCAAAAACAAAATTCGGAACCTGCGGCCACTGGGCGATAGTGTCGGGCGCGGGATGCAGCAGCCATTCCCGCGGTTCGGTTGGCGTCGCCGGCCGCCCGGCCGTTGCCGGCACCACATGGACGATGCGATAGCCGCGCGCTTTCATCGTTTCGAGAATTCGCGGCAAGGCCGCAACGGTGCGCGCCTGGATGTCATGGAGCAGCAGGATGCCTTTTCCCTTGGCCTCTAGTCGGCTGATCGCAAGATCATAGACTCGCTGCGAGGAAATGTGTCGCCAGTCGTCGGCGAGAAAGTCGGCGCTCCAGATCTGGATTCCCTGTTCGGCCGCATACTCCTCGACATTGTCGGCCCGCAACAAACCGGGAATCCGGAAGAACGGCGCCAGGGCGTCAGTGTTATCTCCCAGAGCCGCTTTGGCTGACGCGATGCCATCATCGATCTCCTGCCTGGCGCGCTCGGTCGGCATGTGATTCATGCTCAGGGGATGATCCTGAGTGTGCGTGCCGATGGTCTGGCCTTGCGCGAGCAGCTTGCGGACGCCCTCCGGAGAAAATCGGGCCATGTTGCCGATGGTGAAGAAGGTGGCCTTCACGCATTCGGCGGCGAGAATATCCAGAATCTTGTTGCTGTTGCGCGGCAGAGGCCCGTCATCAAAGGTGAGCACTACCTCATGATCGGCGAGCGGCAAGGTTTCCGGATATTGCATGGTGCCGACGCGCGGATGCTCGCGGGGATCGACCACCAGCGTGCGCGAGGTTCCCAGTGCGTTCGGGTGGCCCGGGCAATCGACGGCGGAGGCCGCTTGGACTGTCAAGCCGGCGAGGAGACCGAATGCGGCCAAGGCGAACCGCCGCCACGGCCGAACGCCACGCCACGCTCCACTCATGAAAAAGCTTTCGTCACCCATGCTCAAGCGGACCCATCATGACACGCTGCAACCTGAATGCGGCCTTAATGGCCCAACGTCCACAACTGTTTTCGCCACTTTAGTGGCGGCCGGCGGCGGCAGGTACAGCAGGTATCACATGGACAACGTGATAACCGTGCTCGCGAAGATACCGCAAGAAGGCCGGTAGCATGGCCGCCGTCCAGACCTTGGTGTCGTGGAACAGGATAATTCCCTTGCCGGCGGCGTCGAGCCGGTCCGTGATCAGCTTCAATTCCTGCCGAGGCGTCATTCTAATCCAGTCGCCGGCCCAGAGGTCCGTGCCAAACACAACAATTCCTCGCGACTGCAACAGATCCAACATCGCGGGCGTCGATTCAAAACCTGGAAAGCGGAAAAATGGCGTGGTCGGCGTCGTCGTTGCCTCGCCGTGCAGCGCCATTTCCACTGCCGAGATGCCGTGATCGATTTCCTCGATTGCGGCGTCGGCTTTGACCTCCGGGATACTCGGATGCGACCAGGTGTGAGTGCCGACAGTATGGCCTGCGGCTGCGATCCGGCGCACTAGTTCCGGATGTTCGGACGCAGGCCTGCCGATCAGAAAGAAGGTCGCGTGCACGCATTCCCGCGCCAGCGCCGCGAGCACCCGCGATGTGGTCGGGGGCCATGGTCCGTCATCGAATGTGAGCACCACTTCGTGATCAGCAAGCGGCAGCGTCTGGGAGAAGCTCTTCAAGCCCACCCGCGGCGTGGTGGTGGCGGTGACGCTCAGGATACGCGAGGTGCCGAGCGTATCCGCGCGCGGGCACGAAGCAGGGGGCACGCGCCCCGGCGCGGTCGCAGCTGCGGCGGGACCGGTAAGGACCGTCCAGATGACGCCCAGCAAGGCCACGATGCCTGACAACGAGATACTTTTGCGCCGCCGGCATGACCAAATCCGGAATGAATGACACGCTTGCATGAGAAGAAGCTCAGATGACCTTGAAATATTCTCCGAACCGGAGAAGCCTGCCTCCGGCGAACGGATCGGCATACTCTAAGGGAGGGAAAAAGTATCGTTAATCAAGTCTTAACGCGCATCGCGTACACTTGCGATATCGAGGGCCGTGGTTCTCCGACTTGTGCCCGCCAAGCACGCAAGATGAGGCGACAATGCAGCGCCTTCGTTTAAAGGCCGACGGACGGATTGTCGAATTGAGGGACGGGCAGGAATTTCCGCTTGCACCGATGATGGTCGGCCCGCCCCCCGCAACGGCGCCGGCGGTTTCGGTCGGCGCTGGCCCGGATGAATTCGGAGCGCTTCCTGCAGTCCGCGACCTGCGCCGCCGGGCCTGCCTGACGCAGATGGAATTCGCCAACCGGCTCGGCGTTCCCGTCGAGACCATCCGCAACTGGGAGCAGGGCAAGCGGATGCCGCGCGGTCCGGCCCGGGCGCTTCTGGCCGTCATTGCGCACGCGCCCGAGACGGTATTCTCAGCGCTCGCCAAATCCTGAATCGGCCGGCCGCCGCGCTTATTTTTCCATCGCCCGCCACGCGTTCGAGGCGAATTGGCGGCGCCAGGTGACGATCACGACCGCTGCCGTCGTCGCGAATAAAACCCAGGGGCTGACGAACCAGCCGAGATAGCCGAGCGCGAAAAAGAACGCGCGTTGGCCACGGTTGAAGTGCCGCCCGGCCGAACTCGAACAATCGCGTTGTCCTGACGACATGCGCCTCGGCTTCCGCAGTGTCGCGCTGCGAGGCCGGCGGCATCGATCCGAGCAGGATGGCGACATAGTTGAACAGGCGATAGGCCCAGGCGAACTTGAAGAAGGCATAGACGAAAATCAGGATCAGTCCAAAGCATTTGATTTCCCAAAGGGCCGGCGACGGGCTGAGGTCGATCGGCAGCGCCTTCAACGCTCCCAGCGCTTCGTTCGTCGATCGCAGCAACGCCATCGCGCCGCCGACCGCAATCAGGCTCGAAGACGCAAAAAACGCCGTACCGTTCTGCAAGGAGGCCATGATCTGCATGTCGACCATGCGGGCCTCCCGCTCGAGCACACGGCGAATCCAGACCTCGCGGTAGACATGCATGCGCGCCGAGAGGCTGTCGCGTCCGTAGGCGGTATGCTCGAGCGTGAGCGCGTACACCGTCCATTCCAGAATGAAAAAACCGACCGCCAGGATATCGACCAGATAAGCGCGCATTGATACCCCCGTGAGTTGAAGAGGTTGCCACGCGAGCGCTCTAATTCCAACCTTCGCATCCCTCCCCAGCGGGTACTTTAAATCCGCTCCATCGGCTTGATGGCTGCAACGGGCAGCAAGACCTTGAACGGTCGCCAGCCAAGATGGCACACTGCTGTTTCAGGAGTGATTTGAAATGACCTTGAAGCTCGTGATTGGCAACAAGAACTATTCGTCCTGGTCGATGCGGCCATGGCTCGCGCTCCGCGCCAGCAACATCCCATTCGAGGAGATTTTCATCTCGCTCTACATGGGCGCCGCCGACAAGCAGCGGATTCTTGAGTTCTCCCGCGCCGGCAAGGTGCCGATCCTGATCGATGGCGACCTCGCCATTTGGGATTCGCTTGCGATCGTCGAATATATTGCGGAGCGTTTCCCGGAAAAGCGATTGTGGCCCGAGCATCCCGCCCAGCGAGCGCATGCGCGTTCGGTTTCGGCGGAAATGCATTCCGGATTTGCGGCGCTTCGCAACGAATGCGGCATGAACCTGCATCGACCGATCCGCGCGATCGACCTGTCGGATGACGCGCGCGCCAACATCGCGCGGGTCGAAGAGATCTGGGCCGACTGCCGCGAACGCTACGGGAAGTCCGGACCGTATCTGTTCGGCACCTTCAGCGCGGTGGATGCGATGTTCGCGCCGGTGGTGCATCGCTTCCGGACCTACGCCGTTGCGGTGACGAAAGCGACGCAGAGCTACATGGACACCATGATGGCGCTGCCGGCTTTCGCGGAATGGACCAAGGCCGGGCTTGCCGAAACGATAGTCATCGAGAAATTCGAGACGCTCTGATCCGTCCGGTCCGGCTGACATAATCTGAATCGGACGCGGCGGTTCCTCGATGTTTTTCCACTTTTGCCCGGAACCAACCGCGTGCACTTTTGCACTTTTCAGGAAACCGATTGCGCCCGCCAACGTTAGTGAGGCGCAATTCTTCTTGGGGGATGCTCGATGGTTGGAAGAGGGTATCTGTCGCGTCAGGCGATGGCACTGTTGAATTTCGCCCGCGCAACAGGGAACCCGGAGCTGGCTGCGCTGCTGGTGGAGAAGGCTGCAAGCCTTAAATCTCAGGCCGATGAAATCGCGCCGTCTGGCGACGCCAGTCCGAGAGCGCCGGATGTCGAGACAGGTCCTTCCTCCGGTACGAGCTGACGGGCGATCGCTCTCGTTTTCATCTGATGAATTTGTGACCGGCCGCCCGTGCGGGCCGTGCGACTTGCAGATTCCACGCTTGACCGGGACCGGCAAAAGGGTCTGAATTCGCTTAAGCGGCTTCGCCGTCGACCCAAAGGGGGTTCGGTCATGGGAATTCTCGATTCATTGGAAAATTCACCAGCTTTCAAAGGCGCGCTTGGCCAATTGGAAGCCGCGGTGCTGCCTGCGGTGCTGGGCGAAGTTTTGGGCAGCGGCGGGCAGGGCGGACTCAACGCCATTGTCGCCAAGTTGCAGCAGGCCGGCTTTGGCGATCAGGTGAAGTCCTGGCTTGGCAACGGGCAGAACTTGCCAATCACGGCAGAGCAACTGCAGCAGGTGCTGGGTAACGACACGGTCAGGCAATTGGCAGCCCGGTACAATATCCCGGTTGATCAGATCAGCCAGATTCTCGCGCAGCAACTCCCCAAGGCGGTCGATCACGCGAGCCCCGACGGCAAGCTGCCGCACACGGCCTGATCCCGAGCATCGGCCCTCGAACCGCCGGGAATACAACCGCCCGGCGGTATTATTTTCTTGACTAAACCTCTGATGTCAAAGCGGGCCACGGACTTGGTTTAGCTGGTTATTCAGGCCTGCCAAATTGCCCTCGACCGGGCATTTATCTAACTGAAAATCCTGCAAATTATCGCGTTTGCCATGTGTGGATTGCGCTGGCCAAAAAGTTTGGCCGCATGTTATACAGCCGCTGTTTGTTTCAGTCAGCTGACGCAAGTGGGACCTTGGCGAGCGCTGACGTTTGCGTGATGGAGATGGGCGTTGAAGCATAAATATAAGGTTGGAGAGACCGTCTATTTTACCGCCAGCAATGTTGCGCGTCCGGCTGCGAGCGGCACCTATGAAGTGATCCGCCTGCTTCCGACCGACGGAGATGACTGCCAGTACCGCATCAAGAGTTCCACCGAGGCGTTCGAGCGGGTGGCCAAAGAAAGTCAGCTCGTGCTTTCTTGACGTGATGCACGAGGGACGAAGCGCGGTTTCGCTTCATCCGCCGTTAAACGGCCCGGTTCGCAAAATTGGCTGTCGGCGAAGCTGGTGTGGCGGCCTGAAATCCGCATCCTGGCTGCATTGATTGAGGTCAGGCGGATTTCCAGACCGGGTCAGGCAAGGCTCTTTTTGTCTTGCTGATTTCTTTGGATTTGCAAGCTCGCAAATGCCGAATGCGCCTTTGCCGTGTTAAAGGACATCGCGCATGAACTGGGCCTGGGCCAACACGCTCGATCAGATGTGGCGTTCGCCTGCATTTCCGATGTGGCTGACATTGGCCGCAGCGGGATTTTTTGCTGTCATTGTGGTGATCACGCTGTTGCGGGCCGAAAAGTCGGTTGCGAACGGCGCGCTGACGGTGATTACGCTGCTCGCCGTCGGGGTTGCGCTCGCTGCGACGATGCGCAGTTTCGGCTCCGGTGCTTCAGGCGCAATCGAGGATAATCGCTCTTCTTCGATGGCGACGGCCAGCCTGCCGGCACTCGCTTGCGTCGACGATCTGGCCGGCGAGGCGGTCCTGGCCGCCTGCGAAAAGGCCGTGTTCGGTTCGCCCGAGTCCACCGCCGCAGCGCTTGCTTATGCGGCGCGGCAGATCAGCCGCCTGATCGCATTTGGCGATGTAGCGACCGCGAACGCGACCATGACACCCGAAATCGAGGCGTTGCGCCACGCGGTAGAACACGATCGCTACGGACTGATGGCCCAGGTGCTGGTCGTCCGCGATCATTGCACGCCGTCGGATTGCGCCGTGTTCAAATCGCTGACCGATCGAAGCCGCATCTCGGCGAATATCGAGGAGCACACCTATGACGGCCTCGTCGGACGCTACTCGCTCGCTTGGAACGCGCCGCCGCCTGTTGTCCCTCCGGTCGCGGCGCTCGCCCCGGGCGTGCCGACCGGCAGGCCGACCAATGCCGAATTTCCAAGCGCCGCTTCGACGCCACCGGTGAGTATCATGACGGCGGAGCCCACGGCGACAACCGCCCACGCGTCTGCGCCCGCAGCCGTCGCGCCGACGCCGTCGCCGCGGCCGACGGCAACGCCCGCCGCGGCCGCGGCAAAAAAACAGGCAGCGCCGAAGCCCGCCCGGACGCCGCCGGCGGCGACCTCTCTAGTGCCCACGGCGCCCGCCGCTTCCCCCGATTGATCTTCGAACGAGTTTGCGCGATATCGGCAGAATGCCGCTTCATATCATCAAGCTTTGCGTCGGCTGCGATTCCGTGAAGGACCTCAAAGACTGGGTTGCCGAGCGGATGAAGGCTGCCAAAAAGAAGGGCCAGCCGGCCCACCACACTCACGTGACACGGATGACGCCCAAGCGCGTCGAAGAGATACTTGCCGGCGGCTCGCTCTATTGGGTGATCCGCGGCGAAATTGCCGCCCGCGAAAAACTGATTGCCATCGAGCCCTTTCGCGACAAGGACGGCATCGGCCGCTGCCGTCTCGTGATGCAGCCGAGGGTCATTCCCGTTTCGCCGCGTCTGATGCGCCCGTTCCAGGGATGGCGGTACTTCGAGGCAGACGGCGCGCCGCCCGACCTCACGAGGTCGGCAGCCTCCGGTGTTGCCGCGATGCCCGAACCGATGCGACGTGAATTGCGCGATCTCGGGCTGCTCTAGGTTGCTAAAGCCCAGGCCTTCACACGGCGACGTTGTCGATCAGCCTGGTTCTTCCGATTTTGGCGGCAACCAGAATGCGCAACGGCCCATCCGCGATGGACGTCACCGGCTGAAGCGTTTCGGCGTGCCTGATCTCGAAGTAATCGACTGAAAACCCGGCAGCCGTGATCGCCTCGACGGCACTGGCCCGCGCGGCGTCAAGAGCTTCCCCCGCGCGCAAGCGGCGCGCCGTTTCCTTCATCGCCTGGAACAGAACCGGCGCGGCGCGGCGCTCCTCAATCGACAAGTAGACGTTGCGCGACGACATCGCCAGCCCATCGCGCTCGCGCACGGTCTTGGAACCGATCACCTTGACGCCGAGGTCGAGGTCGAGTGCCATCCGCGTCACCACCCGCAATTGCTGAAAATCCTTTTCGCCGAAGACGGCGACGTCAGGTCGGCATTGCGTGAACAGCTTGCCGACCACGGTGGCGACGCCGCCGAAGAAATGGGGCCGGAAGCGGTCCTCAAGGCCGACTATCGCAGGTCCATCCGGAACAATGCGGCTGGCAAAGCCAGCCGGGTACATGACCTTGACGTCGGGGTTCCAGATCAGGTCGACGCCTTCGGCGGTCAGCCGAGCGAGATCGGATTTCCAGGTTCGCGGATAGGAACCGAAATCCTCGGTCGGCGCAAACTGGGTGGGATTGACGAAGATCGACACCACCACTCTACGGGCGCGCCGCTTCGCCAGGCGAACGAGCGACACGTGGCCGTCATGGAGTGCTCCCATGGTCGGCACGAGCGCAATCGAGGCTTTTTTCGCACGAAGACCATCGAGCGCGCGGCGCAGCGCTGGGATTGTGCGGGCGATCATGGGGCGTGAGGGCATCGGTCTCGGTTCTTTGGGGACGGGGAGGCGGAGGTGCGGCAGATTGGGTCGTCCAATTCTACCAAGCTCTGCGGCCAGCCGCCAAGCTGGTCGCTGCCGGCCAGCATCGAGGGTGACGGGCGCTTTGCAAAATTTCTCTCGCTTCAAAGCGGCGCGTGATTTATCATAACGGAAAGCGAAGCTTTGATTTGCGAAGAGGTTTGCGCATTTAACTTGACCGCGCTCGCGCGTAATTTGAAGATGCTGCAGGGGGATTCAAGGCATGTTGCTGCAGACTAGTCAGGGTCAGTCAGGCTCGGCTCATGTCGTTGTGCTGGGCAACGAAAAAGGCGGCTCCGGCAAGTCCACCACGGCTCTCCATATCGCCGTTGCCCTCCTGAAAGCCGGCCAGCGCGTCGCCACCATCGACCTCGATTGCCGCCAGCAAAGCTTCACCCGCTACATCAACAATCGCCGCGCCTGGGCGAGTCGGACCGGCATCGAGCTCGAGATTCCGGTGCATCGGTGCATCAGGCTCGGCCAGACCATGCAGATCGCTGAAAACGAAGTCACCGAGTTCGAGCAATTCGAGGAATTGGTGAGGACGGTCGAACACAGCTTCGATTTTATCGTGATCGATACGCCGGGTTCCGACAGCTATCTCATGAGGCTGGCACATTCGATGGCCGATACGCTCGTCACGCCGATCAACGACAGCTTTCTTGATTTCGACGTGCTGGGAACCGTCGATCCCGAGACCTATTCGGTCACCGGAGAGAGCCACTATGCCGAGATGGTGCGCGACACGCGGCGCAAGCGCCGCCAGATCGACGGCGTCAGCACCGATTGGATTGTCGTGCGCAACCGGCTGTCGATGCTCGGATCGCGCAACAAACAGCTCGTCGCCGACGGGCTGAAAGAGTTGTCGCTGCGGCTCGGTTTTCGTTCGGTTGACGGTTTCGCCGAGCGTGTGGTGTATCGCGAGTTTTTCCCGCGCGGTCTGACCGCGCTCGACGACCTGGACGAGGAAACGCTCGGGACCCGCCCCAACCTTGGCCATGTGACGGCGCGCGAGGAGGTCACGAGCCTGCTGCGTCAGCTCAGATTGCCGCTCGACGAACGAGGCCGTCGTCGCGCCGCCAATCGTGCCGAATGGTTCAGCCAGGTCGACAAGCCGCTCGAGCTTCACGACATTATCGGCGCCTGAGCGGGCTGGCGACGAAATCCGCCAGGCGTTCGCGCACCCTGCCGAGATCTCCGGCGAATTCGTCTGATTTCGCTCATTACTCTCTTACCAGAGCCCTCGCTTTACCGGACCTTCACCCAAGATATGAACCCCTTGTTGGTGCTTGGGAATCCATCTCTGCCGCGGTCGGCGGGTCTTTCCAGGCCTCTCAGTGCCTACGGAATGGTGCGTCGCACAACGAACAGGCGGCGGAGCGCCAACATTTGGTCTTTCTGTCACCGCAACGTGAATTATATTAAGAAGATGTGAAGCGGTGTCCGGACTTGAAATTCAGGCATTGAAGCGGTCCCGCAGAGGACGAACATGAAGCGTGGAATTGCCGTTCTGCTCTCGCTCTCCGTGGTGTTTGGGGTTGCCTATTTCACCCTCAGCAAGTGGGCGATCCGTCATGAGACGTTTATGTTCTATGACGCGTCGCGCGGCGATCGGCCGGTTGCCGTCGACCTCGCTGTTCGCCGCGACCGTGAGTTGCAGGCAGATGCAGGGCTGATCAAGTTGCCGGTGGCCATCCTCAATCATGGCAACACTGTCAAGTTCACCGAGTACTCCTTCCTGGCAAATGTCTTCGCGGCCCGCGGATACATGGTAGCGAGCATTCAGCACGATCTTGCATCCGACGCGCCACTGGTGACCAAGGTGGGCGAGCTCTACGTCGGGCGTCTGCCGCAATATCACCGCGGGGTTGCCAACATCCGTTTTGCGATCGACGAGTTGAAGAAGGTTCAACCCAACGCCGACTACGATCACCTGACCATGATCGGGCATTCCAATGGCGGCGATATCTCGATGTATTTCGCCAAGCTCTATCCCGACCAGATCAGGAAGGTCGTGACGCTGGACAACCTGCGTGTTCCGTTCATGACGGATGGTCGGTTCAAGATCATCTCGTTCCGTTCGAAGGATCCGGTCTTCAAGGCTGATCCCGGTGTGATTCCGAGCGACGATATCTGCGAGAAGGCTGGCATTACGGTGGTGCGCACGACGTTCCAGCACAATGACATGCGCGATACCGGTCCTGACGAGGCCAAGGCCGCGATCCAGGATATGCTGGACAAGATGCTGGACAACGATAGCCCGCTTCGGCCGGTCGATACGAAGACGCCGCCGACATTGACGGATGCCGGACCGGTCGCGCCCTACATGCCGGTCGCCAACAACTGAGCGGCGTTTGCCTTGAGACTGGCCCGGTAGAGCCGCCGCATTGACCGGCTCGAGGGCGTAACCCACATTGGACCTGCAGGAGCAGGCGATGTCCGGCGAGCCCAATAACTCAAAGTCCGCCAGGGAAGTGACGCCCGATCCACACGGCGAGGCATTGCCGGAGCGGCAGCCGTCGACCTCCGAAGACATTGCCGCCTTCGTCGCCAAAGTGAAGGCGACGTCGCCCTTTGCGCCTGGCAGCAAGGGCCGGCTCATCTTTGCACTCGACGCGACCATGAGCCGTCAACCGACGTGGGACATGGCGTGCACCCTGCAGGCCGACATGTTTCGCGAAGCCGCCTCGCTCGGCAGCCTCGACATTCGTCTGGTCTACTATCGCGGCTTCAATGAATGCCGTGCCACGGGCTGGATTTCCGACAGCGCCACATTGGCGAAGTTGATGGGCAAAATCGACTGCCGCGGTGGCAACACCCAGATCGGCAAGGTACTGTCCGAAGCGCGGCGCGAGGCGGTGGCCTCCGGCGTGCGGGCCGTGGTGTTTGTCGGCGATGCCATGGAAGAGAGCGTCGACGATCTTTGCGTGAAAGCCGGCGAACTCGGGCTGCTTAAAGTGCCGGTCTTCATGTTCCAGGAGGGCCACGACGCGGCGGTTGAGCGGGCGTTTCGCGAAATCGCGCGGCTCACGGGAGGGGCATGGTCGCGATTTGATCCTGGCGCCGCGGCACAATTGGTCGAACTATTGCGTGCAGCCGCGGCTTATGCGGCGGGTGGGCGCGAAGCATTGCTGCGGCTGTCGCAGAATGACGGCGGAGCTGCCCATCTCCTGGGCCAGATGAAGTAGAGACCTATGCCACTGTTGCCGCCTTGGCGAGGTCATCGAGAAGGGCTGTCAACCTACCGACCACGGCCTCCGCGCCAGCCAAGCCGTGCCGTGCCGCAAGCCACGCGGGATCGTTCCACGACAGCCAGGTTTCGCCCGATGCGTCCTGCCAGACCAGCGCCTTGAGCGGCAGGTCGATCCCGATCGTCTGCACGGCCTGCATCAGGGGCGTGCCGCCCTTGGCATTCCCAAAGATCAGAACTTCCGTTGGTCTTAATGAGAGACCGACGGCGGATGCGCCGTCGGCGTGATCGATCCGGGCAAAAACCGTCAAGCCCTTCGCTTTCACCGCGGCTTCTAGCCGGTTCATCGTCTCTTGCGGCGAAAGGCTGCTTGTGATCGTCCTCAAACCCTGCACTGCCATGTCTTGGGCACTCTCCGGCTACACGTAGCTTCCGGTTCGGATGATAGGGGGACGCTACCGCAGCGCCAACGCGCTTTTTTGACGACGGACCACGCGGATCACGGCTCGGCATGCTTTTTTCGCCCGTCGCAATGGCTATATTCGACGCCATGCCCACGCTGGTTGCCGGTGCCGTCGCCGTTATCGTTCTCTATCTGCTGCTGCAGATGTTTCGTGCGGCCAATCCGGCCGTGCTCGCGCGCGCCCTCAAGATCGGCGGCGGCGTGCTTGCGCTTGCGGTTGCGGCTTTCACCGGTCTGAAGGGTGAACTCGCGGTCGCCGTTCCGCTCGGCCTGTTTGGTGCGGGCTTGTTGGGGTGGGCACCGTTTGGCACGCAGGCTTTTGGCTCATTCGGGGGACTCTTTGGTGGTCTCGGCGGGCAGCGCTCGAGCGGCCAGGCCTCGCGCGTGCGTTCCCGGTTTTTCGAGATGATTTTGGATCACGATACTGGCGCGCTGACGGGGACGATTATCTCCGGCCCCCAAGCCGGTCGCTCGCTGGAGAATTTCGAGCTTCCGGCGCTGCTCGCAATGTTCGGCGAATTGGATGCTGAAAGCGTGCCGCTACTTGAAAGCTATCTGGACCGCCGGTTTCCCGCTTGGCGTCAGAACTCGCAAGGAGACGCGGCAGGGCGGCAACGCGGTGCGACGGCGAGCGGCAAAATGACGGATGAGGAGGCCTATCAGATCCTTGGCCTGAAGCCGGGGGCGGGGCGCGACGAGATCGGCCATGCCCACCGTAGCCTCATGAAGAAACTGCATCCCGACCAAGGGGGGTCGACGTACCTCGCGGCCCGTGTGAACGAGGCCAAAGAGGTTCTGCTTCGCACGCATCGTAACTAACTCCGGTACGCCATCAAACGCTGAAAGCCTTTGAGCTGCAGCCTTCCATCCGTCAGACGCCGTCACAGCCCGCCGTTATCCGGCGTGGCTGTGCTTGCTTAAGGTCTAACTGCAAAATCTTGACGAGAAGTTTGCAAACGAAACGGGCGGCCTCGTAATTGAGACCGCCCGGTTCGCCTAAAGTTTTAATCGAGTTTAGTTGTGGACCGTCATGCAGGAAATGTCGCTGCGCTTCAGTGCGCGGCAGACCGCTTCGGCCTGATCGCGGTCAAGGCCGGCGAAGCGGGCCCGGAATAGCGTCCGATCGCCCTTGGTGACCACCGTCTCGGTAAAGGGATCGGCCTTGTTGAGCAGGCCATGGGCCTGATTGCGGGCGGCCTCGATACGCTGGCGCGCTTCGCTTTCGCTCTCGAGCGCGCCGACCTGAACAATCCATCCGGTGTGGACTGTTTCCGGCTTCGCCGGGGCGCTTGACTGTGTGGCGGCCGGCGGTGGCGGGAAGGGATCGGCGTAGGCCATCGCCTGCGAGGGCGAAGAAGCAACGCTGGAAGCGGGCAGCACGCCCAAAATACCGTTACCTGTGCCGTGGCCCGGGGGCTGCGGCGGCAGGTCGGTCCTTGCCGTCTCGGGCTTCGCAATGTCGGACTTCGCAACAACTGGACTGGACGTTTCGGCAACGCCCGGACGAGCGGGAATCGCGCTGGTGACGGGCGGAGCTGCAGGAGCTGACCCGGCGGAGGCCAGTTTAACCTGACCGGCCTTGATCTGGACGGTCTTAACTCTGACCGGCTTCATCGGCTCCGACGAGCCGGGGATGGCCGCGATCGGCTGGGTCTGGATGACGCCGCTGGTCAAGGGAGCGGGTTCGACCTTGGTCTGCTCGGCCTTGGCGTCGGACTTGACCGACGATGCATCGGCCCTCGCTTGCGACATCAGCGAAGCAGCCGCCGCCGGTCGTGGGGTTGCCGGGGCGATCGAAACCGGAGGCGGAGCGGCGGATGATGCCGGCGCCACTGCGGCTGGCGTTGCGATCGCATCTTCGGCGCTGGCAACTTCCACATTGGCATCGGACGGATTGTGCTCGGTAATCGCCGCGACTGTGCGACGGGTCGAGGCCTTCTCGAGATTTGCGGCCAGGAGGTTGCGCATGATCGCATCGCGGGAGCCGGCGCTGTGGCCACCCATCACCACGCCGACCAGATGGCGGTTGCCCCGGCGCATCGAGGTCACGAGGTTGAAGCCGGATGAGCGCGTGTAGCCGGTCTTGATGCCGTCGACGCCCTCGACCGAGCCGAGCAGATGATTGTGGTTGGCGATCGCATGGCCGCGGAAGGTGAATGATGCGGTCGAGAAGTAGCGATAGTAGCGAGGGAACCGGTCCTGAATGGCGCGGCCCAGCGTTGCCTGATCGCGCGCGGTCGTCACCTGTTCGTCATCGGGCAGGCCCGACGCGTTGCGATAGATCGTCTTGCTCATTCCAAGCATATGCGCCTTGCGGGTCATCAGCCTGGCGAAATCGTCTTCGTCGCCGCCGAGCGCTTCTGCGATCACGACCGCGGCGTCGTTGGCCGAGCGCGTCACCAGGCCCTTGATGGCGTCTTCGACGCGGATGGTCTGGCCCGGCTGCAATCCCAGCTTCGTCGGGTCCTGCTCGGAGGCGTGCCTGGAGACGGGCATCTCGGTGTCGAGCTTGATCTTGCCGGCGTCGAGGCGCTCAAACAGCAGATAAAGCGTCATGATCTTGGTGAGCGAAGCCGGGTGGCGGCTCGCGTCCGGATTGCTCGACGAAAGCGTCGCGCCGGAATTGGCGTCTACGATGATCTCTGAGAAAGCTGGGCTATAGCTGTCTTCCGACGATTCCGCGCGGTGGTGACGGGCAACGTGGTGATAGGCGTGCCGGTACTGGCGTGCCTCGGCGATGTCGGCGGTGAAGGTGCCTGCGGCTGCGACTGCGAAAACCCCGAAAAAGCAGACCGGCAGCCGGCGCGAGGTAACCAAGTTGGTCCGAAGCATGAACTTTCCCGTCCTATTTTCTGTCTTGATCACCGCTTCGTGAGGCCAAATTATGCCCACGGTCCGGTGACGCTTCCCTGTTCGGAAACCGATCGCGGGTTCATTCCGCCACACCGGCCGACAGTCCGCCGCTCCAGCTAAGACGCTGTTCAGAAACCGATTTCCGCGACTGCCCGAAGCCGGACAGACCTGAGGAATCAGGGTAGGGGAGCGGAGTTTCCAAATGATTAAGGAAGCCTTGCGGGAAAGCACGGGATTCGTAATTTTTGTTTCCAGCGTGGCGGAGGCGGTCCTTGTGCAGCGCACAATAACACTTGGGCTGCGCCGCGCCTTTCGCAGCGGCAGCCTCGGACTTTATGGTTCGCCGCAAATGGCCGGCCGGCCTCCCGCGGCGCCGGAACGTGAGAAGGTCTTGAAGGAAACGATGAAGGAAACGGGTGACGGGCAGCGAGAGCCGAATCCAACAATCTGTGGTGTTGCAGAAGTCCGCGCCGATCTTCAATTCGGCCCGCTTTGTCAAAGGATGCCGAATTGACTAAGCTTTGGGAACGCTGATCGGGAATCGGGGTGCAGCAAGCTCCGCGATGGTGACCGGGAGACGGCGAGCCAATCGATCGTGAATAAGAGAGCGTCAATATTTTTCCGAGCTTGCGGTCGGACAAGGCTGGACACATATTCTTGTGCGCACCGCAGGCCGCAAATTGGCCAAGCCGGCCCGGGGCAAGCGGTCAGGAGGTGTTCGGGAGTTGGCCGAAGGTTCGTGTCGCCAGGAGAACCTCGCCCGGTTGTCATTCGGCTTTCGTAAGAGGACTTCAAACACCGCCGCCATGTTACGCTTGATTACCAGCTCCGATCCGCAACCCCTGTCGATCGCCTCGTCCTCCCCTCGAATGGCCAGCGACGAAAACCGCTCGGGTGGAACCGGCGGTCCGGCCACGTCCGTCATCACCAAGGTCAAGCCGAAAACCAAACGGCCCAACCTATATCGCGTGCTCATTTTGAATGACGACTACACGCCGATGGAGTTTGTCGTTCACGTGCTGGAGAAATTCTTCCAGAAGGACGCTGAGGCCGCGACCAAGATCATGCTGCACGTCCATCATCACGGCATCGGCGAGTGCGGTATTTTCACCTATGAAATCGCCGAGACGAAAGTGACGCAGGTGATGGACTTCGCGCGCAAGCATCAGCATCCCCTGCAATGCGTGATGGAAAAGAAATAGCGTCACACGCCAGTGTGGCGACCCTGACGTTCCTTTCAGTGCCGCAGCGAGTTCTTCCAAGGAACGTCAGAGTCAAAGCCACACTGGAATCATATTGTTGCTAGTGTCCCTCTGGTTCTGACATTCGTAAAAGTGCCCGGCTCGCGAAATGATACGAATGTCAGAACCGCGACACCAGCCGAATTGGGAGTTGACGTATTCCGCCGTTCTATGCCCGAAAATCGGAACGGGTCTTGCATCCGTTAAAATCGGATCATCAGGACCGGCTAACCCGGGAAAACACGGTAAAGCTGTTTCTTCAATTCGTCGTGCGGGGAGAGCCTGCGAACCGGTCTTTTGCCATGATCGAAAGCAACTATATATGACAAAGGTTGTTGTTGCCTGACCGGCCAACGACGATCATGATGGCAGGGGGCCACAGAGGACGCGAATGCCGACTTTTTCCCAAAGCCTAGAACAATCTTTGCATCGTGCGCTGGCGATTGCGAACGAGCGTCATCATCAATATGCGACGCTCGAACACCTTTTGCTGTCGCTGATCGATGACAGCGATGCCGCAGCCGTGATGCGCGCGTGCAGCGTCGATCTCGACAAGCTGCGCGCCAGCCTCGTCAACTATCTCGAGACCGAATTCGAAAATCTGGTGACCGACGGCGCCGACGACGCCAAGCCGACCGCCGGCTTCCAGCGCGTGATCCAGCGCGCCGTGATTCACGTGCAGTCCTCAGGCCGGGAGGAGGTCACTGGCGCCAACGTGCTGATCGCGATCTTCGCCGAGCGCGAGAGCCACGCTGCCTATTTCCTGCAAGAGCAGGACATGACGCGATACGACGCGGTCAATTACATCAGCCACGGCATCGCCAAGCGGCCGGGCGTCTCGGAAGCGCGGCCCGTTCGCGGCGTCGATGAAGAGACCGAGACCAAGGGCAACGAGGATTCCAAGAAGAAGGGCGAGGCTCTCGAGACCTATTGCGTCAACCTCAACAAGAAGGCGCGTGAAGGCAAGATCGATCCGGTGATCGGACGCAATTCCGAAATCAACCGCGCGATCCAGGTGCTGTGCCGGCGGCAAAAGAACAACCCGCTGTTCGTCGGCGAGGCCGGCGTCGGCAAGACCGCAATTGCGGAGGGGCTTGCCAAGCGCATCGTCGACAGCGAGGTGCCGGAAGTGCTCTCGGCGGCGACGGTGTTCTCGCTGGACATGGGCACGCTGCTCGCCGGTACGCGTTACCGCGGCGACTTCGAGGAACGCTTGAAGCAGGTGCTGAAGGAACTCGAGGCGCATCCGAACGCGATCCTGTTCATCGATGAAATCCACACCGTGATCGGCGCGGGCGCCACCTCCGGCGGCGCGATGGACGCCTCCAACCTGCTCAAGCCTGCGTTGGCTTCGGGCACCATCCGTTGCATGGGCTCGACGACCTACAAGGAATACCGTCAGCACTTCGAGAAGGACCGCGCTCTGGTGCGGCGGTTCCAGAAGATCGACATCAACGAGCCGACGGTGGAAGACGCGATTGCGATCCTCAAGGGTCTGAAGCCCTACTTCGAGGACTATCACCGGCTGAAGTACACCAACGAGGCGATCGAGGCTGCGGTGCAGCTGTCGTCGCGCTACATCCACGACCGCAAGCTGCCGGACAAGGCGATCGACGTGATTGACGAATCCGGTGCGGCGCAGATGCTGGTGGCCGAGAACAAGCGCAAGAAGACGATCGGCATCAAGGAAATCGAAACCACCATTGCCACGATGGCGCGCATTCCCCCCAAGAGCGTTTCCAAGGACGACGCCGAAGTGCTCAAGCACCTCGAGCAGACCTTGAAGCGGGTGGTGTTCGGCCAGGACAAGGCGATCGAGTCGCTTTCAGCTTCGATCAAGCTGGCGCGTGCCGGCTTGCGCGAACCGGAGAAGCCGATCGGCTGCTACCTGTTCTCTGGTCCCACCGGTGTCGGCAAGACGGAAGTGGCCAAGCAGCTGGCGGCGAGCCTTGGCGTCGAGCTTCTGCGCTTCGACATGTCCGAATACATGGAGCGACATACGGTATCGCGCCTGATCGGCGCGCCTCCCGGCTATGTCGGCTTCGACCAGGGCGGCCTGCTCACCGACGGCGTCGACCAGCACCCGCATTGCGTGGTTTTGCTCGACGAAATCGAAAAGGCGCATCCCGATCTCTACAACGTGCTTTTGCAGATCATGGATCACGGCCGGCTCACCGACCATAACGGCAAGCAGGTCAACTTCCGCAACGTCATCCTGATCATGACCACGAATGCGGGTGCGGCGGATCTGGCGCGGCAGGCATTCGGCTTCACCCGCTCGAAGCGGGAAGGCGACGATCACGAAGCGATCAACCGGCAGTTTGCGCCGGAGTTCCGCAATCGTCTCGATGCCGTCGTCTCGTTCGCGCATCTCAATGCGGATGTGATCGGCATGGTGGTGGAAAAGTTCGTGCTTCAGCTCGAGGCGCAGCTCGCCGACCGCGACGTCACGATCGAACTGTCCGAGCCGGCCAAGGCCTGGCTGATCCAGCACGGCTATGATGAGCAGATGGGCGCGCGGCCGATGGCGCGCGTGATCCAGGAGCACATCAAGAAGCCGCTCGCGGACGAGGTATTGTTCGGCAAGCTCAAGGGGGGCGGTCACGTCCGCGTCGTGCTGGTCAAGGACGAGGCGACGTCTCAGGACAAGATCGGGTTCGATTTTGTCGATGGGCCCGTCACGCCGAAGCCGGAAAAGCTGCCGGGTGCCCGCAAGCGCACGCCGCCGCGCAAGCCGAAGCCGAGCGGTCCCGGTCCCAATGGTGGTGGCGGGTCGAAGGGGCCGGCCTCGCGGGGGCCGCTGGTAAAAGCCTGAGGCAGGCGCAACGCAAAGGTCGAGATAGGCCGGCGCATCGCGCCGGCTTTTTTGTTAGAACAAGGCGGGTGAATGAGCGGGGTAGGCTAGCCAGCATGATCATCGAAAATCAGGCCATGGTGACGAAGGCCGTCGAAGAGGCCTTTGCGCGCGTCGAGGATTCGCGCTTGCGCGAAATCCTGCTGGCGCTGGTGCGGCACCTGCACGGCTTTGTACGCGAGGTGCGCCTCACCGAGCGCGAGTTTGGCGAAGCGGTCCAGCTGATTGCCGCAATGGGCCAGAAGACGACAGCCTCGCACAACGAGGTAATGCTGATGGCGGGTTCGCTCGGTGTCTCGCCACTGGTCTGTCTGCTCAACAACGGCAATCAGGGGCAGACCGAAACCCAGGCCAATATGCTCGGACCATTCTGGCGCGATGATCAGCCGGTGTGCGCGAGCGGAGACTCGCTGGTGCGCTCGCCGACTCCGGGCGATGGCCTGTTCGTTTCGGTTTCGCTTGAAGATGCGAGCGGCCATCCGGTCGCCGGCGCAGAGGTCGACGTCTGGCATTCCTCGCCTGAGGGTCTTTATGAGAACCAGGACGCCAACCAGGCCGAAATGAACCTGCGCGGGCGCTTCCTTTCCGACCAGAACGGCCGGTTCAATTTCCGTAGCGTGAAACCGGCCGGTTATCCGATTCCCGTCGATGGCCCGGTCGGCGAGTTGGTGCGTGTTACGCGCCGCCACAACTTTCGCCCCGCCCACCTGCACTTCATGGTCTTCAAGTCAGGCTTCAAGACGTTGATTTCGCAGATCTACTCGCCGGACGATCCGCATATCGATTCGGACGTGCAGTTCGGTGTCACTCGGGCTCTGATTGGCAACTACGTTCGCCACGATACGCCAGCAGAGGAAGACGGCTTCAACGCGCCGTGGTATTCGCTCGACCAGCGCTTTGTCCTGGAAGCGGGCGAGGCGCGCCGGCCGATCGCGCCGATCCGCGGCAAAGCGTCGGCGATGTCAGGCTGACGTGTCGCGCGAAAGCGTCCTTGCCCAAATATTCCGCGAAATATTTTTTGATCGTGAAGACACGATCGGGTCGCCGAATTGCGTTGTGATTCAACGCGACCCGGCGCGATCGATCTTTTCGCAATATGTCGGTCAATTGCAGGACACGTAAGTTTCACGCGGCAGACATCCAAGGCGACTAAGCGTTCCGCTGTCGAACGCGGAGGCAGGCTATTGCGTCTGTGAGTGGCTTTTCGCGCGTCGATTCTCATCACATGAAGAATGGAGGCCGCCTTGATTTGTCACGGAGCTGTAACTCTTTTTGCCGTTTTGCTCAGCGGCGCTTGTGCAAATGCTGCGGACCAGACCCAAATCGGCGCGGGTATCGCGCGGGCGCAACAGATCGGACCGGCATCGCCGCTCGTCCAGTCGGCCGTTGATCTGCTGGCGCGAAATGCAGAACGGATTCAGGATCCTCAGCTTCGCGCTGCGACGCTGGATTCGTTCCTCAACCCTAACACTTGCATCCATCATCGGGCCCATGTGACCGATGCGGTGAAGACCCAGATCATCAACACGTTGCTGGCGCAAAATCTCGTCAATCCTGCGGACGCGGCCGCCATCACCGGCGGTGTCAAGGCGGGCGTGTTTCCTCCCGTGATCAACGACGGCTCGGCTTGCCCGACGCTGCCGATGACGTTCAAGGCGACGCCGGGCAGCAATTTCGGTGGTCATCACTCCTATCCGGGTGGGCTCGCCGTGCATGAGTCCTTCAACGACCGGAGCTCTATCAATTTCGCCGATACCTATCGTGGCGAATATGGAATTCTCGGTCCGCAAAATCTGCCGGTCGCCACGGGCATCAGCCCGTTTGCCGACGTCAACATCAACCAGGACGTCGTTCTGGCCGCGCCGATCTGGCACGACTGGGGGAAAATGATGGTGTTCCAGTGGAACGCCGATGGCACCGAGTTCACCGAACTGAATTTCGGCGGAGCCGGCGTCAACGACAATTTCGGCGCCCCCGGCGATTCCCGCACCGGCGGTCATCACATCATCAGCATTGCCGAAACGATGGCCCGGGGTCTTCCGCCGCTGCTCGTGATCACGCAAGCCTCGGCCCATTCGGCGCCGACGCTCGGCAACGAGTTCAAGGTCGTGAACTGGCTCCGTGCAGCAGCGATCCTGGCGCAGATCGATCCGGTTGCGAAGGGTTACCTGGTGATGGACAACGGACAGATGCGCCTGCCGCCGCTGGCGCAGCTCGGATCGGGCACCGATCTTCCCGCTGCCGGGCAGGGCAATGTGCTCGTCGAATATCAGATCCACAACCTCTCGGACGCTGATTTCGTCAACTCCATCCCGGCCGTGACCACGGTCCAGGTTCTGCTGGCGCAGGTTGCTCCGCAGTTCGGCTACAATGCCAGCGATGTCTCACGGTTCAACAACTTCTTCCGCAACGTCGTGCTGTCCAACCTCAGCCCGGAACGGTTGATGATGATCTACGACAAGCAGGGCATTGAGGAGTTCGTCGAAGAGATCCGCAAGCTCAAGCGCCTGCACCTCATCTGATCGAGACTGCACGGGATCTTCGGGCGCGGCCTTGGCCGTCGCCCGAAGATTTCGGATTTTACCGGATCAGGCCTGCAAGCCTCGGCAGCGTCAGGCTGATCCCGGGAATACAGATGATCAGGAGCAAACCTGCAAACAGCGCGAACATGTAGGGCAGATAGGTGCGGAAATGGTCGCCGACGTTCAGCCTGGCGAAACGTAGCGCCATCAGCAGGCCCACCCCCATGGGCGGCAGGAAAAGGCCGATCCCGACCGCTGCGGTTTGAACGATATTGAAATGGATAGGATCGATGCCCATCGATTCCGAAATTGGAAACACCACCGGAATCAGCACGACCGCGGCAGGCAAGCCTTCCAGCACCATGCCGAACAGGCAGCTCACGATCGCGGTGACCGTGAGGAACAGCCATGGGTGCCCCTTCAGCGGCGACAATAACTGGCCGAGCAGCTGCGGCACGCCGCTCACGCCCATCAGATACTGATAGACGGAAGCAACCGCGAGCAGGAACACCACGGCCGCGGTGAGGATCGCGCTGTCATAGGCGATCTTGCCCATCTCACGCCAGGAGACGTTGCGGTAATAGAGTTTCGCAGCGAGAAAGGCGTAGCCTGCGACGACCGCGCCGGCCTCGGTGGCGGTGATGATGCCGAGGATGAAGCCCGCAAGAATAACGAACGGCACGACCAACGGCACGGCGGCGTGCAACGCGGCTTCGCCGAGCCGCTTGAAGCTCGGCCGTGTGTCGACCGGCCAGTTCTTTTGCCGCGCGCGGATGTAAACGACCGCCATAAGGCAGAACATGATGACCATTGCCGGGATGAATCCGGCAACGAACAGCGCTACCGCCGAGGTGTTGGTGACCTGTGCGATCACGATCATGAAGATCGCCGGCGGCACCAGCATGCCCATTGCGGTACCGGCCGCAATCAGCGAAGCGGAATCGCGGCGGTCGTAACCCGCTTTGGTCAGAGGCGGCATCAACGCCGAGCCCAACGCGGAAACCTCGGCCATTTTCGATCCGCAAATGTCGGAAAAGAAATAGGCGACCACGATGACGGACATGCCAAGCCCGCCCTTGACCCAGCCGATCAACGCCCTCGCCAGTTCAACCAGCGCATGGCTCATGCCGCAGCGTTCCATCAGATTGCCGGCAAAGACGAAGGCGGGGATCGCCAGCAGCACCCAGCTTTGCGAACCCGAGACCAGCGCTGACGAGAGCTGCTGCATCGGGTAGCCGCCGATCCACAGGCCTGCGATGCCCGCGACCGCGAGCGCAAACACGATCGGCATCGAGAGCAGGATCAGGACGAAGAAGATGGCGGCGACTTCGGCGAGCAGCATGAACGGAGCGCCTTAATGCGGAGAGTCAGGTTGCGGCAGCGGCGACAGCATCGCCGCAACTCCGTAGAGCGCAATCAGGACGCCGCCGACCACGGCCGACGCATAGAGCCAGGCGAGGCTGATGCCGAGGCCCGGCGTCGTCAGAGCGCGATTGAGTAGGCAAAGTTTCCAGCCATACCAGGCCACCAGAAGACCGACGCAAACAATCAGCGCGTGATTGAAACGGCGGATCCAGAGCTGGGCGGCCTCCGGCAGGTGATGCACGAACACCGACAGCGCAAAATGCGAGCGTGACTGGATCCCGATCGCAGCTCCGATCAGCGTCAACCAGGCAAGCGACAATTCGCCGACTTCCTCGACCCAGGTGAACGGCACCGGATCGACGTCGAGCCAGTCGGTGATGGCGCCGACGAAATAGCGCAGGATGACGCCGATCAGGAGATTGGCGATTGCGAGCGCGATCAGCGCCGTGACCGCAAATTTCGGGGCGGTTTTGAGGATACGCAGCATGCGCTTCAGAACATTCCGGGAAGACGCGGGCTTACGCCTTGAAGCCTTCGATCTCGTCCCACAGGGCGCCATATTGCGCCTTGTAAGCCGGCCAGATCTTCTCTCTCGCGACTTTGCGGAACTCGTCGACCTTGGCTTCGACCACCGTCATGCCAAGCGGCTCGAGCAGGGCCTTGGCCTCCGCAAAGTTGTCCACCGACTCCGTCTGCTGGCGAATCTTTTCCTGTGCGGCCCGCGACAGTTCAAGAACGAGCTTCTGCTGATCAGCCGTCAGGCCGTTCCAGATGTCGAGATTCATCACGGCGTTGGTCGGGCCATAGTTGTGATAGGTGAGGGAGGCGTATTTCGAGACCTCGTAGATCTTCAGCGCCTTCATGTTGACGATCGGCAGATCGCCGCCGTCGATCACGCCCTGCTTGGCGGCGGTGACGACCTCGCCATAGGCCATCGGCACGGCGTTGCCGCCGAGCCCGTTGATGGTGTCGCCGAAAATCTTCGACTGCTGCACGCGGATTTTCATGCCGCGCAGGTCCCTCGGTTCGACGATCGGCTTCTTCGAGGTCCAGAAGTGGCGGAACCCGTAGTCGAAATAGCAGAGCACCTTGAGCTTGTAGTTATCCTCGATCTGCTTGCTCAGCTTGTCGCCGACCTTGCCATTGAACATGGCGTAGGCGGTGGCGTAATCCTTGACCAGATAGGGCACGAGGAACGCGCCCATCTCGGGGAAAATCGTGGCGGCGGCACCGGCCGGACTGCCCATCGCGATACTGCCGGACTTCACAGCGTTCATGATCTCGAGTTCTTGCGGGATCAGGGTCTTGCCAAAGAACTGCATTTCGAGCGCGCCGTTGGAGCGGGCGGTGAGTTCCTTCGCCATCCAGTCGAAAGCGACCGCAGCCGATTCCGGCACGGCGTTGATGTGCGCAAAAACCAATTTTTTTGGCTGGGTCTGGGCGAAGGCGGGGGCGCGGCCGGTCGCAAGAATGCCTGCCAGGCCTCCACCAGCCTGCAGAAGCGTGCGGCGATTGAGGGTAAGGCGGCGCTCAGACGTGGCGGGCATCGGGTTTTCCTCCGGCTGATTTTATTATCGTTATGGCCCACGGGCGGCCGCCCGCCGAGCCGGCCGTAAGCTGACAGAACTGCGCTTCTGTTGAAAGAGCGATATTCGTCGCGACCTTCGCAGCCGCGAAATGACTGACGCCGCGCCTTCAGGCGTGTCAGGCATGTCTTACGGCGCGCCAGTCTTGGCGTTGAGGTGACGGGCCTCCCACGGCAGGATGATCTTCCTGAAGATCACCGGGTCCGGCCACGTGCCGTTGCGGCCCATATGTCCGCCGGCGGGGTTGATCCAGGCTTCGCGCGGCTCGGTGCCGCTATTGATCAAGAGCTCGAGATCATCGATTGGCACTTGCGTGTCCCGCGTGCCGCCGACGACGAGGATGGGCGCGGTGGGCTTGCCGAGCAGGCCCTGCGCCTGCAGCGACATCTTCGGCACGAAGCCGATCAGATCGTCGGCCGATGTCATGCCATAGACGAACAGGCTTGCCGGAACGTAGTCGAACAGATATTCGCGCGTGTACATCCGGCTGCGAAAGAAATCGGGCTGGAACGTGCGATGGATCGGCGGCGATTGCGCCACTGCACCGGCGAGACGCTGGGCTTCGGTATGCGCGAGTTTTGCAGCCCAGTAGGCGCCGAAGCTCTGGCCGTGCACCAGGATGCGGTTCTTGTCGATCTCCGGTCTGGTCGCGAGATAATCCAGCGCGCGCGAATAGATCTGATCGGCACTTTCGTCCGCCTTGCGCGGTGCCTGTCCCGTGCCGGGGCTGTCGACGGCGAAAAATCCGATTCCTTCAGGGAGGGCGGCGGCATAGGTCTCGGACACCGTCTCCTTGCGGCTGTCGAGGCCCGATATCGCAAGCACCAGGGGCGCCGGACGCGGGACGTTGGCGGGCAATCTCAGGTAGCCGACGATTTCCTTGTCGCCGTAGGGGATGCGCACGACCTCGAGCGGCGGATCGAAATTGCGCGCGTGCTGCAAATAGGCGTCGATCGCTTTCTGATAAGCGGCCTGCTTGCCGGGCGAGGTCGGCGCGGGCCATTGGCCGAAATAATAAAGCCGCCAGGCGCGGACAAAATTGGCGTCGGCTTCCTTGGGGTCGGTGGCCGCTTTCGCTTTGGCCATGTAGGTGTCGGCGACCGCGCTCCAGGCGGCCGCCCATTCGTCGCCATCTCGGCTCTTGATGCGGCTGAGCGCATCGCGGGCGTCGGTGGGCTGGATACCGAGAGCGGGATAGGCGCCGGTTTGCGCGCGGGCGAGCGTCTCGGTTTTGATCTCGTCGATGGTGCGATCGGTGGCCTGCGCCGAGGCGGCTTGGCCGGCGAGTCCCATCAGGGCCGCGGCGAGAATGGCGAACAGGATGCGCACGGTTGTTGTTTTTCCTCGCCCTAGTGGCCCGATTCTGACATTCGCATCCCTTCGCAGTGGGCACTTTTGCGAATGTTAGAATCAAACGACCACTAGCAAATATATGTTTCTAGTGGAGTTTAGGATCTGACTTTCGCTCGACGAACCCGCCGGCAGGCCGGTAGCGAATGTCAAATCCACCCCACGAGGCGACCCAATTATGGGCGGGCGAGGGAGGCCGTACAAGGGAGCGTCAGGTCGCCGGGTTTAGTCTTCGCCGATCAATTCCTTGATGCGTTTCTGCAGCTGGCGCTTCTTCTTCTCGCTCTTACGCAAGCGATCGGCGAGGTCGGAGCCGGGCAATTCGTATGATTGCTCCGGGTTGAACGCCACGCCGACAAAGTTGTCGCGCCACCAGATGACCCGGGCCATGAACGAGCGCCCCTTGCGGGCAATCGTCAGGCGCAGCGAATCCTTGGGAAGACGTACCGTGGTGCCGAATTCGAGGTGCGCGCCGTCTTTTGAGATGTTGCGCACCACGCAATCCCTCGACGCGCCACCTTCGGCAATCTCGGCGGTCCCGCCGTAAATCACCTTGTCGCGTGGGCTCTGGCGTCGTTCCGGCATCGAAAAGCTCCTAAAAAACAGGCAGACTTTTACGCGGCTTTGCCGGTGGCGGAAGGCCATCGCGGCCAAAATGCCGCGTTAACGTAAACCGATTTCAGGAAGCTCGGGCCGTAAATGGCCGGAATACCGGCGGTTTCAGGCGGCCGTGTCACGCAAGGTCCGCGCGATTTCCTTTTGCGCATCGAATTCGCGCCGGCGCCGGGCGAGTTCTTCGTCGCTCAGCGCGGCGACATTGTTGTCGTCGCGTTTCCAGGACGCATCTGCGCTCCACCGCAGCGGCGACTGCACGGTGGTCTGGGCCGAGGGGGCGGTTTCCAGAACGCGCAGCGCAAGCTCGATCGTGAATGCCTGCGATGCCACGTCATGCGGCTTGCCGGCTGAATTGCCTAGCGGGAAGTCGGAGAACAGGAAGCGAGGCACCGCGGCGTGCTCGATGATATCCTTGGCGCAGCCCATCACGACGGTGGAGATGCCATTGGCTTCGAGATGCCGGGCGACCAGACTGACCGTCTGGTGGCAGACCGGGCAGTTCGGCACCAGCACCGCGGCGTCGACGCGATCGGCCTGGCAGCGGGCGAGAATTTCGGGCGCATCGGTTTCGATCGTCACACGATGGCTGCGGTTTGTCGGCGCGCCGAAAAAATGCGGTGCGACCTCGCCGATCCGCTTCTCTGAAGCCAGCCGCAGCAGCTGCGGCAACGGGAACCAGGTGCCGCTGTCTTCGGCCGAGGTGTGCAGGCGGTCATAGGCGATGTGCGAAATCCGCAAATCATGCGGCTTGGAAGTGTCACCGTCATAAACGGAATAGAATTTGGCGCCGCCGTTATACTTTGCGCCGGGGCCCTGATCGCCCTTGGCGGGGTCGAACGGAGCCGCGGTCGTGATGATGGTGACGCGCGATTGCGAAAGCGGCTTGCGCAAGGGCTGGAACGGTGCGCCCACATAATGCGCCCAGCGATAGGGCGTGGTGTAGCCGATCGCGGCGTAATAGTCCCGCGTGCGCGCCATATAGGGGATCGGCGCATCGTAGCCGGTCCGGTCGTCAGAGGGTGTCGCCATATCGGAAACTCTCATCAAGGCGCCATCATGGAACGATAGCTAGTGGAGTGGATTTGACATTCGCTACCCATCTAGCTGCGAATTCGCCAAGCGAATGTCAAATCCGAAACTCCACTGGAAACTTATATTTTGCTAGTGGTCGTTTGATTCTAACATTCGCAAGGGTGCCCGCTGAGAAGGAATGCGAATGTTAGAATCGGACCACTAGACTGCGGGCGTAAAGTGTCAAGCGTGCTATTCCCGAGACAGGACTGCAATGCAGGGGTTCAAGGGCTCGTCCATATGGCTCTCCGCCGCAGCCATCTTGTTGCTCTGGCGCACAGGCGCTGCGATCGCGCAGGAGGCGCAACAGGCTCACGATGACCGCTTCGGCGTTGCCATACCGAGCGTCGAAGAACTGGCAATCCCTCCGGAAAAGCCGACCGACCCCAACACCAGGGAAGCCATGTGTTTGATGATCGAGGCTGCGGCAAGGGCGAGCGGTCTGCCGCTTGAGTTCTTCGCCCGCGTCATCTGGCAGGAAAGCCGCTTCCAGCCAGACGCGATCGGGCCGATGACCCGCCGCGGCCAACGCGCACAAGGCATCGCGCAGTTCATGCCGGGTACTGCCAGCGAACGACGCTTGCTCGATCCCTTCGACCCCGTGCAGGCGCTGCCGAAATCCGCAGAATTCCTCGCCGAATTGCGCAACCAGTTCGGCAATCTTGGGCTCGCGGCGGCGGCGTACAATGCCGGGCCGCGGCGGGTGCAGGAATGGCTTGCCGGCACCGGATCGATGCCGCAGGAGACGCGTCACTACGTTTCGGTGATCACGGGCGCTACCGTCGAGGAATGGCAGGCCGCCGGCCGCGGCGGCCATGTATCCGACCGGGCAGCCGCGCATACCACCTGCCAGGATCTGATGGCGCTGCTCAAGCGCGCGCCCAACTATTTCGTCAGCCGGCTGGAGGAAAGCGTGCAGCTTGGCGCCGCCAAGCCATGGGGCGTTCAGCTCGCCGGTGGATTTGACCGCAACCTGGCGATGGCGATGTACTCGCGCGCGATGGCGAGATTGCGCGGCGTGATCGGCGACCAGTCGCCGAGCTTGCTCAGCTCGCAGAATCGCAGCCGCGGCATGCGGCCGTTCTATCAGGTGCGTATCGGCGCCGAGACGCGCCCTGAGGCCGACGACCTCTGCAACCGCATCCGTCGCGCCGGCGGAGCCTGCTTTGTGCTGAGAAACATGGGTGTGCGGGGATGAGCGCTGCATGACAGCCCTGAGCGTCCGCGAGGTTGACGGACATCTCGTTGGCGTTATGGCTGCTCCTCCTCGCACGATACCGTTCTCGCATGTCATTTCCGCCGCTCGACTCACCCCAATGGCATCTGCCTCTGCGCGCTTTCGCGTGGGGGATGGCGTCGGTGCGATCAACGATTCTCTCGGCCGTCCTGTTCGTTACCTATATCGGAATCGGCGCGCTCGCCCATGATACGCACTTCTCGCTGGTCTGGGCGTTTCTGGCGACGCTGTTGGTCTGGGCGGGCCCGGCGCAAATCATCCTGATCTCGACGCTGTCCTCGGGCGCCTCCATCGTGCAATCGGCGATCGCGGTGACCGTGAGCGCGATCCGCCTGTTTCCGATGGTGGTCGCGGTCCTGCCGATGATGCGTACGCCTGAGACGAAGCGGCGGCAGCTTGTGCTGGTGGCGCATTTCACCGCGGTGACGCTCTGGGTCGAGTGCTATCGTTTCCTGCCGCATGTGCCGCGTGACCGCCGTATATCCTTTGTGCACGGACTCGGCAGCGGCCTCGCCCTGATCGCCCTGGTCGCGACCGTGATCGGCTATGAGCTCGCTGCGAATCTCACGCAAACATTCGCCTCGGCAATCCTGCTGCTGACGCCGTTGTCGTTCCTATTTTCAACCGCGCGCAACTCCAGAGAGCTTGCTGACGTGCTGGCGCTGGGGCTTGGACTGGCGTTCTATCCGCTGGCCTCGCTGCTCGACAGCAGCTTCGATATCCTGATCAGCGGCGTTGCGGCCGGCACCATCGCCTTTCTCGTCCACAAATGGCGGGAAGGGCCATGAGTGATGTCCTGCGCGATTTTGTCGGCGACTGGCACGCGCTTGTCGTGTTGCTCTTGGCTGGGGTGATCCCGAACCAGATCTGGCGCATGCTGGGCTTGTGGCTCGGTGGCGGGCTGGACGAGGGTTCCGATCTCCTGATGTGGGTCAAGGCGGTGGCAACCTCGATTCTCGCCGGGGTGATCGCGGAGATTCTGGTGCGACCGCCAGGGGCGCTGGCGAGTGTTCCCGATTTCCTGCGCTATGGCGCGCTGGTGGTCGGTTTCATCGTCTTCATGATGACGCGGCGATCGATCTTTGCGGGCGTCGTTTCCGGCGAAGTCGTGATGCTGGCCGGCAAATGGTGGCTTGGCTGATCGCTCCATTGCTGGTTTGATCTTTTGCCCGGCGTAGCGTCGCCGGTGGAGGAAGCGACAATGGGCAGGCGTCTCAAGTCGGCCTTGATCGGTGGACTTGCCAGTTTGGCGGGGCTTTTTGTCGCGACAGAGGGCCGGGCGGCCGAGTTTCCAACGCGCCCGATCCGCCTCGTGGTTCCCTATGCGGCCGGCGGCCCGACCGACGTGGTCGGCCGTGTGGTTGCGGATTTTCTCGCAAGAGACCTCAAGCAGGCGACGTTCGTCGAAAACAAGGGCGGCGCACAAGGCGCGATCGGCGCCGAAGCTGTCGCGCGCGGCGACGCGGATGGCTACACGCTGCTTGTCGTGTCCGGCTCGATGTTTGTGCTCAATCCCATGCTCTACAAGAAGCTGGCCTACGATCCCGATCGGGACTTTCGGACGCTGGCAATCGTGACGGAAGATCCGCTCGTGATGGAGGTGCATCCGTCCGTGCCGGCGAAAACCGTGGCAGAGTTCGTCGCCTATGCCAAACAGAATCCGAGAAAGCTCTCGTTCAGTTCAGCCGGAACAGGAGGCGTGATTCATCTCGCCGGCGAGATGTTCAAGCAGATGACCGGCATCGAGATGACGCACGTGCCCTACAAGGGGGCCGGGCCTGCCATGGTCGATCTGATTGCCGGCAACGTCCAGCTGATGTTTGATTCCTTCGGCACTGCATTGCCCGCGGTCAAGGCCGGATCGCTGCGGGCGCTCGGCGTGAGTTCGGCCGAGCGGCGCTCCGAACTTCCTGACGTGCCGACCATCGCCGAAAGCGGCTATCCGGACTACCTCGTCAGCGTCTGGTTCGCCATTGCGGTGAAGGCAAAGGTGCCGGAAAATGTCGCGGCCATTCTCAAGGCGAGCCTTGACCGCGCGCTCAATGACGAGACATTTCGTGCGTCGCTTCAGAAAATCGGCTATTCGGTGAAGCGCCCGCAAAGCGCGGCAGAAATCACCGGGTTCATTGACGCTGACCGTGCCAGATGGTCGGAGGTGGTCAAGGCCGGGAACATCTCATTGGACTGAACTGATGATCGTGGAAACTCAACTACGCGACGGCGAAGTCGCCGTCGACATGCCAGCGGCCACTGACGCCGGCCTCGTCTTCATCGGCCGCATCCGCACGCCCTGGACATCGCGCGAGGATACGCCGCGGCAAGGCGATCATGACGGCCCGGTCTGCCGGCTCGAGATTTTCGAGCCGTGGGTGCCGGCGTTGAAGGGCATCGAGCTTTACCAATATCTGGAGGTGCTCTACTGGCTCGACCGGTCGCGGCGCAATCTCGTGCTGCAAAACCCGCGTGGAACTTTGCGCGGCACTTTCTCCTTGCGCTCGCCGGTGCGGCCGAATCCGATCGGCACCTCGATTGTGAGGTTCGTCGGCATCGAGGGTTCGAGCGTGCTGGTGCGGGGGCTTGATTGCCTCGATGACACACCGCTGATCGATTTGAAACCGGATCGCTGCGAGTTCTCGCCGCTGGCTGCGCAGAGTGCGGGGAAGGGGTAGAGGCCAAGGCCTCGGTTAGATTGGTTCCAACTCCAGCAGATCAATGATTTTCGGAAGTGCAGTTTCGTTCGCAAAAATGAATGTTTCGCTATCCGAATTACCATCTGGAACGCTGACGTATTGACCAAGGCCTTTTGCCTTGGCTACTCGGTTCAATTCGCCGAGGGCTGGGGTCATGTCCGGTCGCTTCCTGTCTTCGATCGTGAAACGACATGCACCTGTTCCCTCAACCTCGAGGTAGACAGTGATAACGCCATTCCCGGTCGAGCGATAGTTTATCTGCTCAACACCGAGGTTACCCATCGCAGACAAGTCCCGCACGATACGGTCGAGGGAGTTATCCTCGTTGATAAGGTTGATGCTGCTCGCGTTGACGAAAATGGGGCAGCTATGTTGCTCCAATAGCTCTTCAGCTACATCCTCGTCCATCGATCGGAGCGATGGAAACTGCTCTCCAATATCAGCAATATACCCCGGCAGACTGTCGGTCTCGCACGCCAACGCCAAGAAAAGCTCTCGTAGGCTCGGTTGAGGAGCATCATCCGCCTTCCATCTAAAGATATCAATCAGGGCACGCGCGACGATGAGATCGCGATTGAGTTCGGACCAAATTGTTAGCCCGCTAGCTTCGAAGCGATCCAATGCGGCTCTGACGAACTGGCGGTCGGCCTCGGTAAAGGTGGGCCTTTGCTCAGGCGCCAATCGCTCGAAAAACGGAGGGGGCGGTGTCCGCGAAAACCACGACCAGAAGGACATACGATACCTGTGACCCGATAGCAGACCCTATGAAAGCAGAACATAAATGAAGTAACGGTGGGCGGGCGTTACACTTTCAACGCCGCCACCAGCTTCGCGGCATTTTCTTCCAACACCTTGGCATCCTCCTTGCGGCTGGCTGGCGGCAACAGCGCTACTCCGTCATAACGAGGCATCACATGCATGTGCAAGTGAAACACCACCTGTCCGCTGGCGGGCTCCGAGAACTGCTGCAGCGTGATGCCTTGTGCGTTGAATGCGATCATCGCCGCGCGTGCAATTTTGTGAGAAACGCGAGCAACATGGGCGAAATCGTCGGACGTAATATCCAGGATGTTGCGAGCGGGAGCCTTCGGGATCACCAGGGTATGGCCCGGACAGCGCGGCATGATGTCGAGAAATGCCAGCGTGTGGTCGTCTTCATGCACTTTGTAGCAGGGGAATTCGCCGCGCAGGATCTTGGCAAAGGGATTTTGCGGGTCATAAGCGGGCATGAAAATCTCCTGATCTAATCGTTGTCCGGAATGCCGGTCTCTTTGCGAAACGGCCCGGCTTCGGCGAGCTCGCGCCCCATCTCGGCGACATAAGCGCGCTCGCGCTTGAGATAGTCGGCGATCGCATGGCGCAGGCCTGGGTCGGCGATGTGGTGCGCCGAATAGGTGGTTTGTGGCAGGTATCCGCGGGCGATCTTGTGCTCGCCCTGCGCGCCAGCTTCAACCGTTTTCAGTCCGTGCGCAATCGCGTAGTCGATCGCCTGGTAATAGCAGACCTCGAAGTGCAGGAACGGGTGATGCTCGATCGCGCCCCAGTTGCGGCCGAACAGCGTGTCGGAGCCGACGAAATTGATGGCGCCTGCGATCCAGCGGTTGTTGCGTTTCGCCATGATCAGCAGCACGTCGTTCGCCATGGTCTCGCCGATCAACGAGAAGAACGAACGGGTGAGGTAAGGCCGGCCCCATTTGCGTGAACCGGTTTCCATATAGAACGCAAAGAAGGCATCCCAGGCTTCCTCGGTGATCTCGCCGCCGTTCAGCGCATGAATCGTAATGCCGTTGGCAACCGCCTCGCGCCGTTCGCGCTTGATCGCCTTGCGGTGACGCGAATTCAGCGTGGCGAGGAAATCGTCGAAACTGCCGTAGCCCTGATTGTGCCAGTGGAATTGCTGGTCGGTTCGTTGCAGGAAGCCGTGACCGGCGAGAAATTTCCACTCCGCCTCGCGCGCAAACGTCACGTGTACGGAGGAAGCTTCGGTCGCCTCGCAAAGCCCGACGAGGCCGCGCGCCAGTGCGGTGCGGATTTCGTCATGATCTTCGTCGTTGCGGATCAGGAGGCGGGGGCCACTGGCAGGCGTAAACGGAACCGAGGCTTGCAGCTTCGGGTAATAGCTTCCGCCCGCGCGCTCATAGGCATCCGCCCAGCCGCGGTCGAACACGTATTCGCCCCGCGAATGCGATTTCAGATAGCAAGGCACGATGCCGCTGATCTGGCCCTCGCGCCGGGCAAGCAGATGCCGCGGTCCCCAACCCGTTCGCGCAGCGGCCGACCCGGATGCCTCGAGGCTTGAGAAAAATGCATGCGAAACAAAGGGGTTGTATGGGCTTTTGAAGCCTTCAGGCAGGCCAACGGGGCAAGCAACTGGATTCGCGCACGCATTCCATTCGTCAGCCGGAATCTGGCTGACGGAGGAAACCGCTTCGAGGGTAATTTCGGATGAATCCATGAAGGGTTAGCGCTGGTCCAAATTTCGATCAGCCATCGCCCATATGGTGACCGCGTTTAAGATCGTGCAAGGGGGCCGCGACTTCAAGGTCCTGCTATCAGGGCCGGAACCCTTCAAAGATCATTTGATCGGCATATCGGCCGGCACGCGACCGCTGTTCGGCGGTGCGCACGGTCCAGGTCAATAGCGGCAGGCCGAAGATATGCCGCGCGATCCAGGGCGCTGGCGCCGGCAAATCGTTGACCCAATAGGCAACAAAATCCGGTCGGGTCCTGAGGGCGTGTTTCAGATGCCGCATGCCGGCGCGCTGGGAGGCCGTCGCCTCCGGCCAACCGGCCTCGCTGTAGTCGCGCTGTGCGACAATGCCGCGCGGCCGATCCGGTATCATCTCGCGGAGCGCCACCACCTGGTCCGGATCGAACGACATCCCGGCGATCGGTCCCGAGTAGGACTTGAGCACTTCCGCCATCCGCCTGACCAGCCTGCGGTCACCATCGAAGTGGCTTTTGACCTCGACGATGATGGGGACGCGCCCCCGCACCAGAATGCAGAGGTCGGCGAGCGACATCATCCGTTCCGAGGTGTCCTTGAAACGGACTTCCTTCAAGGCCATCCAGCTCATGCCGAGCAGGGCGCCCGCGCCCTCGGTGAGACGGCCAAGCCCATCATCATGATGCACCATCGCTTCGCCATCGGCGGTGAGCTGAATGTCGCATTCGATGCCAAAGTTGCCGTCGATCGCGGCCAGCGCGGCGCCCGGCATGTTTTCGACGATGCCGCACGAGCGATCATGCAGCCCGCGATGGGCCACCGGCCGCGCGGTCAGCCAGTCGGGGGCGCGCATCTTTGAAAGCCCTCGGTTATGAAACCTCGAACACCCCTTCGACCTCGACCGCAGCGTCGGCCGGCAGCGAGGCGACACCGACCGTGGTGCGGGCGTGGCGGCCTTTGTCGCCGAATGCCGCGACCATCAGGTCGGAGGCGCCGTTGAGGACCTTTGGGCCGTCCAGGAAATCAGGTGCCGAATTGACGAAACCACCGAGACGAACAACGCGCGTCACCTTGTCGAGATCGCCGAGTGCAGCCTTGACCTGTGCCAGCAGGTTGATGGCGCAGCCGCGCGCGGCGGCGGCGCCCTGCTCGACCGTCACGCCTGCGCCGAGCTTGCCCTTGGCGATCAGCTTGCCATCCGCGCCCAGGCAGACCTGGCCGGAAACAAACAGCAAATTTCCGCTGCGCACGCAGGGCACATAGTTTGCGACCGGATTGGGCGGTTCGTGCAGCGTGATGCCGTGCGATGCCAGTTTCTGTTCGACCGTACCCGCCATGTTTCGTCCCCGTGGGATTGTTACCGGATGTTTTGTTTCGCGCATCGGACGATCCGTTGCAAGCGAGGGCGAGGGGTGGTGGCGCTGCCAAAAAACAGGGCAAACAGTGGTCCGTTTCTAACATTTGCATACTCGGGCGGCAGGCACCTCTGCAAATGTCAGAAACAAAGGACCACCGTCAAACATAGGTTTCTAGTGGAGTTTTGGATTTGACATTCGCTATGCGAGGCTGGGACGTGTGGGGAGCGAATGTCAAATCCACCCCACTAGCGTCGGATCCTGTTCTTCCGCCTTTTGGCCGCAGTTGCAGCGCAATGAGACGGCGAACACTGTGACAAGTCCCTCTGGTTGAGTCCCGGTCCAAGTCAGGCGATTGCCGCGAGGGAAAGCGATATCGGTTTCCCCGACCATGTTCGGCCGCGGGGGAATAGCCGCTTCCAAAGAGCTCTTAGGGAGAAAGCATGGCCCCCACATTGCGGACATTCACTCGCAGCGCCAAATCATTGCCGCTCGCCATGGCGCTGTCGGTCATGGCGATGGCGACCCCCGGAAAGGCTGCCGCCACCGCAAGCGGCGGATTCCTGTCGCACCAGGCGCTTTACGATCTCTCGCTGCTGAAATCGCGCGGATCCAACTCGATCAGCAGCGCGCGGGGCCGTATCCTCTACAGCTTCAGCGGCAGTACGTGCGAGGGCTATACCTCCGAATTCCGCCAGGTGTCCGAGATGGACAATGGCGAGGACAAGGTCACCTTGTCGGACCTGCGCTCGACATCCTGGGAGGATGCGGCCGGAAAGACCTACCGGTTCAAGATCGATTCGCGCATGAACGACGTCGAGACGGGGCCCGTGGACGGGATCGCGGAACGGGTCGGCGATCATATCACGGTGAAGCTGAAGCAGCCCATGGCCAAGACCTTTAACCTCGACGGCTCGACCGTGTTTCCGACCGAGCAAATCGAGCACATCATCGCCGCGGCGAAGGAAGGAAAGAGCATCGTCGAGCAGACCGTCTATGACGGCTCGGACAATGGCGAGAAGGTCTTCAATACGTTGGCCGTGATCGGGCAGCCGATCCGTGGCGATCAGACGATTGCCTCACCCGATCCCTCGACCGAAAACGACGTGATGAAGTCGACGACCCGCTGGCCGGTGACCGTCAGCTACTTTGACCACGATTCCAGGCCTCAGGAAGGCGAGCAGACGCCGGTTTATGCGATGTCGTTCGAGCTGTTCGAAAACGGCGTCTCGCGGGCGCTGGTGCTCGACTACAATGACTTCGTCATTTCGGGCGCGCTTGGAAAGTTCAACGTCAAGGATTCCAAGCCGTGCCAATGACGGCTTGAACTAGTGGAGTGGATTTGACATTCGCTAACCAGCTGGCCGCGAGCACGCAAAGCGAATGTCAAATCCTAAACTCCACTAGAAACAGATATTTGCTAGTGGTCCTTTGATTCTAACACTCGCAAAAATGCCTGCCGAGAAGGAATGCGAATGTTAAATCGGACCACTAGCTCTCCGTCTTTTCCGGCCCGTCATAGGCAATACCCCTGATCACGGCGGCATTGCCGAATTTCTTGCGTAAGCCGTCGATCGCGCGCTCGGCATCCGCGGAGCGGCGATCGAGCATGTCGGTGTCGTTGACTTGCGAACCCGGGCGAAGCGCGCTGACCCCTGCGCCCATCAGGCGGAACGCGGTGCCGTCGATCTCCTTCACCAGCATTTCTCGCGATACCGCAAAGATCTTTGCGGCGAGCTGGGTCGGTGCCGAAACGGACTGCGAGCGGGTTCGCTGCTTGAAATCCGCGGTCTTCAGCTTCAGCGTGATCGTCGAGCCCGCAAGCTCGCTGCTCTTCAATCTGGCGGAGACCTTCTCCGAGAGCCGCCACAACAGCCTTTCGAGGGTCGCAAAGTCGCGGATATCATTCTCGAAGGTGGTTTCGCTCGAGATCGTTTTCGCGCCGCGATCGGGCACCACGCGCCGGTCGTCGATGCCGCGCGCCAGCCGCCACAATCGTTGTCCTTCGCCGCCGAACTGCTTCATCAACTCGGCCTCGTCGGCGCGCTGCAGGTCGGCGATGAGGCGAAAGCCGCGCTGGGTCAGGCGCTCTTGCGTCGCCGGGCCGACGCCAAAAATGAAGTTGACCGGCTTTTCCGCCAGCATGGTGCGCGCTTCGTCCTGATCGAGCGTCGCAAAACCTCTGGGCTTGTCGAGGTCGGACGCGATCTTGGCGAGGAACTTGTTGCAGGAGAGCCCGACCGAAACGGTGACGCCAATCTCGCGTTCGATGGTTTGCGCAAAGCGCGCCAGCACTTTTCCCGGGATCATGCCGTGCACGCGCTGCGTCCCGCTGAGGTCGAGAAACGCCTCATCGATGGAAAGCGGCTCGACCAGCGGGGTCAGCGCCTGCATCGCGCGGCGCACCTCGCGGCCGACGCGGACATATTTGGCCATGTCGGGCCGGATCACGATCGCGGATGGGCAGAGTGCCAGTGCCTTGAACATCGGCATCGCCGAGCGAACGCCGTAAGTGCGCGAGATGTAGCAGGCTGCCGAGACCACGCCGCGCTTGCCGCCTCCGATGATCACCGGTTTGTCGGCAAGCTCCGGATTGTCGCGCTTCTCGACCGTGGCATAGAACGCATCGCAATCGATATGCGCAAGATTGAGCGAGGCAAGCGCGCGATGACGCACCAGTCGCGGCGAGCCGCAGGCGCGACATCGCCGCGCGCCAAACTCCAGATCATGGAGGCAATCCCTGCAAAAGCAGGCGGGTCCATCGGCGGCGGCTCGTGCCGGAGGCGTCACGGCACGTCGCGCTCACTCGTGTCCCGGTTCTGACATTCGTATTCCATCGCGGCGGGTTCTCCTACGAATGTCAGAACCAAAGGGACACTAGCAAATATCAGATTCTAGTGTGGTGCATTTGACATTCGCTGTGAGGAGTCGCGGGGCCACTGAGCGAATGTCAAATGCACCACACTAGGCGGGATCGTTCATTGCCTGATGGGCCGCGGCAATGTTGGTCGGATGAAGCTGTGAGGCCTCCGCGAATGCCTTCACGGTCGCGTCATCGCGCATCACGAAATCGAGTACATGCGCCAGGAATCGGGGATTAGCGGCGGCGCTGCGCAAGGTCTCCGGGCCGATCCCGGATTCGGCCAGGAACGCGCCCAGCCGCTCGGCATCGCCTGCGACAAAAGAAAGCGCTTGAATCGCAACGATTTCAGCTACTTCCCGAGGGTTCCGCTTGGATTTTCTCAAGGTGCCGGTTTGCCTTTCGGTAACTTATGGTCTCTACTTTCTGAACAATCATGCCCGAGTCTGCGGAAACTGTTCAAGCAGCCGGCAACTACGTCGTGGCAAGCCGTGGCGGCTTAACGGGTTAGAGCGAATCTGGCGCTACTTTGATTTCACTTTTGGACAGGCTGAGCGGCATCGGGGGCTTTGCCCTCACTGTCTGCATTGCCGGGAGTGGAGGGGCGGGATGGCAAAGTCCGTCCTGATCGTGGAGGACAACGAGCTCAATATGAAGCTCTTTCGCGATCTGCTTGAAGCGCATGGCTATCAGACTTCCGGTACCAGCAATGGTTTCGAGGCGCTCGATCTCGTGCGCAAACTTCGTCCCGATCTGATCCTGATGGACATCCAGTTGCCGCAGGTGTCAGGTCTCGAAGTCACGCGATGGATCAAGGACGATCCGGAATTGCGTTCCATTCCGGTCGTCGCCGTCACCGCGTTTGCGATGAAGGGCGACGAGGAGCGGATCCGCGAAGGCGGGTGCGAGGCGTATTTGTCCAAGCCGATCTCGGTCGGCAAGTTTATCGAGACCGTCCGACGGTTTATCGGATAGAGGGTTGTTGAAATGTCCGCGCGTGTTCTTGTGGTCGATGATGTTCCAGCCAACGCCAAATTGCTGGAAGCGCGGTTGTCTGCGGAATATTTCGACGTACTCACCGCGTCGAACGGAGCGGAAGCGCTGGCGACCTGCGCGCGTGCCGAATGCGACATCATCCTGCTCGACGTCATGATGCCGGATATGGACGGTTTCGAGGTCTGCCGCCGGCTGAAGACGAACCCGGCCACCCATTTCATTCCGGTCGTCATGGTGACGGCGCTCGACAGCCCCGCCGACCGCGTGCGCGGCCTTGAGGCGGGCGCAGACGATTTCCTGACCAAGCCGGTTTCCGATATCGTCCTGATCGCGCGGGTACGCTCGCTGAGCCGGCTCAAGATGATGACCGACGAATTGCGGATGCGCGCGATCACCTCGCTCGAAATCGGCGTCCAGGCGCCGGAGCGCAGCGCGGTCGCCGACACCGGCAAGGGCGGTCGCGTCCTGCTGGTCGACGACCGGCCGTCGTCCTACGAACGGCTGGTGCCGGTCCTGGCCGCCGAGCACACGGTCGATCTCGAAACCAATCCGGCCGAAGCGCTGTTTCGCGCCGCCGACGGCGACTACGACCTTCTGATCGTCTCGCTCGGCCTCGACAATTTCGACGGGCTCAGGCTTTGCAGCCAGGCGCGCTCCTTGGAACGGACGCGTCACGTGCCGATCCTCGCGATCGCGGATGCCGACCAGAATACGCGCCTGCTGCGTGGGCTGGAGATCGGCGTCAACGACTACCTGCTGCGTCCCGTCGACAAGAACGAACTGCAGGCGCGCGCCCGCACCCAGATCCGCAAGCGCCGCTATACCGACCACCTGCGGGACAACGTCCAGAACTCGATCGAGGCCGCGATTACGGATGCTCTGACCGGCCTGCACAATCGCCGCTACATGGAAAGCCATCTGGCGACGCTCGCCGAGCAGGCCTCCAGCCGCGGCAAGCCGCTCGCGCTGATGATGCTCGATATCGACTTCTTCAAGTCGATCAATGACAGTTACGGCCATGACGCTGGCGACGACGTGCTGCGGGAGTTCGCGGTGCGCGTGCGCAAATCGATCCGCGGTATCGATCTCGCCTGCCGCTATGGCGGCGAGGAGTTCGTGATCGTAATGCCGGAAACCGACCTCCACGTTGCGGGCATGGTGGCCGAACGCTTGCGGCGCTCGATCGCCGGCGAGCCGTTTGCCGTCAACAAGGGCGAAACGCGCATCGAGGTGACGATCTCGATCGGGCTTTCGACCCTGGAGCGAAAGGGCGAGTCGGTCGCCGACGTGCTCAAGCGCGCCGACAACGCGCTCTATCGGGCCAAGCACGACGGCCGCAACCGCGTCGTTGCCAACGCGGCGTAACCGTCAGAGCTAACTTTTCCGGGCTTTCTGTCGCGAGGCGGAAGGCGCGTCGTCGAGCTTCACGCCGGCGCCCGACAGGAGCATCTTTGCCGCTTCCTTCGCAGCTCGCGCCATGCCGGGATCGTCACGCACCAGGTCCTGGGCGATCGAGCCGTCGACGAGAAGCACAAGCTGCGTCGCGAGTCCTTCCGGATCGGCTACGCCAATCTGCACCAGAAGACCGCGGAACCAGAGCCGGCGGCTTTCCTTGAAGGCGACCGCGATCTTGCGCACCGACCGGTTCTCCGGACCCACTTCGGCCACCGCGTTGACGAAGGGGCAGCCGCGAAAATCCTTCGACGCAAAACGCCGCTCCAGCGAGTCGAACGTGCCGAGAATCTGCTCGACCGGGGACTTATCCGAGTCGCGCGGTTGCACGAACCGCCGCTCGAGATACGCCGAGATCAGCGTGTCCTTGGAGGGGAAATGGTTATAGAGCGTGCGCTTGCTGATGCCGATTTCGGCTGCGATGGTGTCGACGCCGATCGCCCGAATACCCCTGAGATAGAACAGCCTGTCGGCGGTTTCGAGAATCCGCTCCTTCATGGTCGGCTTGGGTTTCGGGCTTGCCATGCGAACGCGCGATATCCTCATGCCGTGGCGGGGGGACTTTCACTATAGCCGAGGTAAACAGGTCTGTGTAGTCTGCATTGCAGGCTTGCGGGTTCGAATCGCGGCCGATCAAGGGAGAAGATGATGCCTCTGTTGCAGGTCTTGCGTCCCACCCTTCCGATTTTGATCGGGACCTCGCTCATGCTGACCTTGAGCATGGGGCTGCGGCAGTCCCTCGGCATCTTCATGCAGCCGCTGACGCATGATATCGGCATTTCTATATCCGATTTCACGCTGGCGATCGCCATTCAAAATCTGGCCTGGGGATTTCTGCAACCGGTGGCGGGCGCGCTGACGGTCCGCTTTGGCTTCCGCGCCATCATGGTGCTGGGTGCGGCCGCCTATATCGCGGGGCTTGCGCTGATGGCGAGCGCCCACGGCCTCCTCGGCGTCATGATCGGCGGGGGGCTTCTGATCGGTGTGTCGCTGGCGTGTACAGCCGCGGCGATCGCGATGTCGGTTGCGGCCCGCGCGGTGCCGGAAACGGTGCGCTCGACCGTGCTTGGCCTTGTTTCCGGCGCGGGCTCGCTTGGCGCGCTTCTATCCGCGCCGATCGGACAAATGCTCAATGCTGATTACGGCTGGCGGGTGGGGCTGGCCGGTTTTGTCGTGCTGGCGATTGCGATGATCCCGGCGGCCTGGTTCGCCGGCCGCGTCGACGCCATTCCGCTGCCGAAGCCCTCGCGCGACGACATCGGCGACAATTCGGCGGGCGCGGCGGTCAGGCTGGCATTCGGCAATGCTTCCTTTGTGGTGATGACCTGCGCCTATTTCGTCTGCGGCATGCAGCTCGTGTTCCTGACTACGCACCTGCCGTCTTACCTTGCGATCTGCGGCATGGACCCGATGCTGAGCGCACAGACGCTCGGCATGATCGGCGGTTTCAACGTGCTCGGCAGCATCTTCTTTGGCTGGGCCGGTCAGCGCTGGAGCAAGCTCGTGCTGCTGGGCAGCATCTATATTCTGCGCTCGCTCGCTCTCGCGTGGTACTTCACGTTGCCTGCGACGCCCGCCAGCACGCTTCTGTTCGGCGCGATCATGGGGTTCCTGTGGATGGGTGTCGGACCGCTGGTGGCGGGTGCGGTCGCTGAAATGTTCGGCCTGAAGTGGCAGGCGATGATCCAGGGGCTCGCCTTCATGAGCCATCAAGTCGGAAGTTTCCTTGGCGCCTTCGGCGGCGGTCTGCTCTACGATTCCCTTGGCTCCTACACCATGGCCTGGCGGATCGGAGTTGCGCTGGGGCTCGCTGGCGGCGTTATCCAGGTCGCGTTTGCGCTTGTTCGGCCTTCCGCGCCGCCGATGCTGAAAGCGGCATAGGTTGCGGTGTGGCGGTTCAAAGCCCGCATCAGTTATGCCGCGAGCTCGTCGTGCGGGCGTTGAACCAAAGCCGCATTGGCTAAAATAGATTAACTAGTGTCCCTTCGATTCCGAAGTTCGTAGACGTGGGGCCACACAATCATACGAACTTCGGAATCGGGACATTAGATATCAAAAACGGAGCCGAAGGCCCCGTTCTCATCTCTATCGCGATGTGCGCGATCTCACTTGATCTTGGATTCCTTGAATTCGACGTGCTTGCGCGCGACCGGATCGTACTTCTTCTTCACGAGCTTGTCGGTCATGGTGCGCGAGTTCTTCTTGGCGACATAATAGAAACCGGTGTCAGCCGAAGAAACGAGCTTGACCTTGATGGTGACCGCCTTGGCCATGGTTAAAACCTCGAATGTCTGGAACAGGGCGCCAGCCAGGAGGCGACGCATTCGCGGCGCAACCTAGCCTCAAACCGCCCAAAGTCAAGGTTTGCTGGCCAAAACCTTCACGAATCCGGCCAAAATCCCTGCCTTTTGCGCGCTTCTGATCGCAAAACCGGACCATACTTTTACGGAATGCGCTTACCTCTCGAAGAAGCGGTTTTTCGGCCGTGGCAGGCCGAGATTTTCGCGCAGGGTCCGACCCTCATATTCTTTTCGGAAGACCCCGCGCCTCTGCAGTTCCGGCACCAGCTTGTCGACGAAGTCGTTCACGCCTTCGGGCAGGAACGGAAACATGATGTTGAAGCCATCGCTGCCCTCGCTCGTCAGCCATTCCTCCATCTGGTCGGCGATCGACCGCGGCGTGCCGACGAACGACAACCCGCCATAGCCGCCGACACGCTGGGCGAGCTGGCGAACCGTCAGCTTGTCGCGTGCGGCGAGATCGACCATTCGCTGCCGTCCGCTCTTGCTCGCATTGGTTTCGGGGATCAGCGGCAACTGGCCGTCGGGATCGAAGCCGGAGGCGTCCGTTCCGAGGATTACCGAGAGCGAGGCAATCGCGCTGTCGTAGTGCACCTTGCTGTCGAGCAGAGCGCGTTTGTCCTTGGCCTCTTCGACGCTGTCGCCGACGACGACAAAGGCACCGGGCAGGATCTTCAGATGCTCGGGGTTGCGGCCGACCTTTTCCATCCGTCCCTTGATATCGGCGTAGAGTTTTTGGCCGTCGGCGAGGCTGCCGCCCCCGGTGAACACGGCCTCCGCCGTTTCCGCCGCCAGTTGCCGGCCGTCATCCGACGCGCCGGCCTGGACGATCACGGGCCAGCCCTGAACCGGCCGGCCGATATTGAGCGGACCGCGCACCGAGAGATACTTGTCCTTGTGGTTGAGCACATGCATCTTTTCGGGATCGAAATAGAGGCCGCTTTCGACGTCCCGGACGAAGGCATCGTCGGCGAAGGAATCCCACAGGCCGGTGACGACATCATAGAACTCGCGGGCGCGCTTGTAGCGCTCGGCATGCTCCATGTGCTCGTCGAGCCCGAAATTCAGCGCGGCATCCGGGTTTGATGTGGTGACGATGTTCCAGCCGGCGCGTCCGCCGCTCAGATGGTCGAGCGAGGCGAAGCGGCGGGCGATGTGGTAGGGTTCATCAAACGTCGTCGATCCGGTCGCGATCAGTCCGATACGTTCGGTGACGGCCGACAAAGCGGACAGCAGCGTGAATGGCTCGAACGATGTGACCGTGTGGCTGCGCTTCAGCGCATTGATCGGCATGTTGAGCACGGCCAGATGGTCGGCCATGAAGAAGGCGTCGAACTTGCCAGCCTCGAGCTTCTGGGCGAGTTGCTTGATGTGGGCAAAGTTGAAATTGGCGTCGGGCCAGGCACCGGGATAGCGCCACGCGCCGGTGTGAATGCTGATCGGCCGCATGAACGCGCCGAGCTTGAGTTGCCGTTGTGCCATCGCCCCTTATCCATGCTGTTGTCGTACTGAAGAGATAGGCATGGCGGCCCGTGGCGCCATCGGCAGGTGCGCGGAAGATTATTTTGTTTTTAGAAAGGACAACGACGAGGGCATCATGCCGTGGGTCGTTACGACGCGGTTAAAATGTCCCGGTGCATTTTGCCGCCGTAAAAATGGTAAAACGGCACGTCGGCATCGTGGCGAAGCGCGCCGGTGGCAAGGCGCTTGTCGAGTTCGTTCAGCACGTTTCGCGTCATCGGATGCAGGTCGGCGAGCGGCTTTGAGCCGAGCTCGACCCAGACCAGCTCGACCAGCTCCGCATCCGCATGAATGACGCCATCGACGCGATGCGCGATGGCCGAGGCGTCGGCGGTGAAGAAGCGCGTGTCGAAGCGTCGGACGCGGCCGGGCGGGGTGATGGCGCGGGCGATCAAAAAGAGGCCGGATGGATCGGGCAAGAGACCGGCGTCGGCAAAGGGTTTCCAGGGGCCCGGCAACGCCGGCACCTTCCCATCGCGCGCGCGCCCCAGGCACAGGCCAGTTTCCTCGCAGGCCTCGCGAATCGCAGCCACCGCGAGCGAGCGGGCGCGAGCTGCCGTGATCTTCGGACTTCCCTTCAGCAAATTCGCTTCAAGCTGAGCTGGAATTGGGGCGGCAACGGGAATCCGCCCGTCGGCCGTGTCGACGCGGCCTCCCGGAAAAACGAATTTGCCGGGCATGAACACAACATTGTCGTGGCGCCGGCCGACCAGAACCTTCGGGATCGGAGCCGAGCGATCGACCAGAATCAGTGTGGCGGCATCGACCGGGCGGCGATAGGGGTGGTGGTCGGCTTCTTTCTCCTCCGCCACTCGTTGCCCCGTTTCGCTCATCGCACGCGCGTTCCGTTTTCGTGAGAGCGAACGATTTAAGGTTCGGGATTCTCTTCGTCAAATCCGTGCATCCGCAGCGCCCATTGCACGCCGACGACGGCGCCCTTGACCGGTTGCAACAGTACCAGCGAGGCGACGAGTGTCAGTGGCAGATAGATCGCAAGCTGGAGCGCGACCGGCGGCGCATAGTCGGTTTCGATCATCAGCGCGAGCGGCACCACGATGTGGCCGACGATGACGATGACGAGATAGGCGGGGAGGTCGTCGGCGCGGTGCGGGGTAAAATCCTGACCGCACACTGAGCAGGCGCTGTCGACCTTCAGAAAGGCGCGAAACAACTTGCCTTCGCCGCAGCGCGGGCAGCGGCCGCGAAAGCCGCGCTTCAAGGCCTGCCAGACGTCGCGCTTCTCTTTCAGCGCGCTTTCCTGGCTCCAGACCGTCAAAGGTGTGCTCACCGTTTCCATGACTTGCCTCTCTTCTTTTTCCCGGCCTTCGCCTTATCCGCCCTGCCGGCCTTCCGGCGTGGCCCCTTGCCGGGATAGCTCTTGGCTCTCGCGAATTCGCGGCGGCGCGCGCGCGCTGGAACCTGACCGTCCGAAATCAGCTCGAACCGCAATGCGCCTGCGATGGGGGCAGCTTCTACCAGACGAACGTCGACGACGTCCCCGAGCCTGTGCATGGCACCACTGCGTGAGCCGATCAGCGCATGGCGCGCCTCATCAAAATTGAAATATTCCTCGCCCAGCGTGCGGACCGGAATCAGCCCATCGGCGCCGGTATCGGTCAGTTTCACGAACAGCCCTGCGCGGGTGACGCCGGAAATGCGCCCCTGAAAGGTCGCGCCGATGCGGTCGGCGAGAAAATGCGCGATCAGCCGGTCCGCCGTCTCGCGCTCCGCCTTCATGGCGCGGCGTTCGGTGACGGAGATTTGCGCTGCGACTTCGCCCAAATTTTCGACCGTTTCGCTGTCTGACATCGCGCCTTCGCCAAGTCCCAGCGCGCGGATCAGGGCACGATGCACGATCAGGTCCGCGTATCGCCTGATTGGCGAGGTGAAATGAGCGTAGCGTCGCAGGTTGAGACCGAAATGGCCGTAATTCTCCGCCGAATATTCGGCTTGCGCCTGCGAGCGCAATACCACCTCGTTCACCAGCGATTCCGCATCGTGACCTTTGACCTGCGCGAGCACGCGGTTGAAAACGGCCGGCCGCAATGCGCCGGCTTTGGCGAAGGGCAGGTCAAGGGTTTTCAGAAATTCCTGGAGCGCGTGAACCTTTTCGAGCGCGGGTTCATCGTGCACGCGATAGATCAGGGGCAGCGACTTCTTTTCAAGCATTTCGGCCGCAGCGACATTGGCCAGGATCATGAACTCTTCGATCAGTCTGTGCGCATCCAGACGTTCCGGCACGATGACGCGATCGACGGTGCCGTCGGCCTTCAGGAGGATCTTGCGCTCGGGGAGGTCGAGATCGAGCGGATCGCGTTCGTCACGCGCGCGCTTCACGGCCGCATGGGCGGCATAAAGCGGTTTCAGGATCGGATCGAGCAGGGGGCCCGTGGTGTCGTCGGGATGGCCGTCGACCGCAGCCTGCGCTTGCGCGTAATGCAGCTTCGCGGCCGATCGCATCAGCACGCGATGAAACGTATGCGAACGCTTGCGTCCGTCCGCTCCGATCACCATCCGTACCGCCAGCGCGCCTCGTGGTTCGCCGGGCACCAGCGAACACAGGTTATTCGAGATGCGCTCCGGTAGCATCGGCACCACGCGGTCGGGGAAATAGACCGAATTGCCGCGCTCCAGGGCATCGTGATCGAGCGGCGAGCCCGGCCGGACATAAAAGGCGACGTCGGCGATTGCGACATGGACGATGAAGCCGCCCTTGTTGATCGGATCGGAATCAGCTTCGGCGTGGACCGCGTCGTCGTGATCCTTCGCATCCGGCGGGTCGATGGTGACGAGCGGGACATCGCGCCAGTCCTCGCGGCCCTTGAGCGTCGCTGGGCTTGCTTCCTCGGACTCGGCCAGCGCAGCCTTCGAGAAGGCTTGCGGAATGTCGTGGGCATGGATCGCGATCAGGCTGATCGCCTTTTCGGATGCGATCGATCCGAGCCGTTCCTTGACCTTGCCCGACGCAAGGCCAAAACCGCGCGAACGCACCAGGTCGACGCTGACGAGATCGCCATCCTCGGCGCCAAGCGTGTCACTCTTGGCGATGTTCAGTTCGCGCCCGGCCTGCTTCTTGTCGACCGGGATCAACCGGCCGCCGCCATCGGGAGCCTTGCGGAACAGGCCGAGCACGCGTGTCTTGGCGTGATCGATGACCTTGAGGATCCGTCCGCGATAGGCGACGCCATCGCGAATGCGCTCCTCGATCTTTTCGACGCGGAGCAGCGCGCGGTCGCCGACGCCGGCGGCACTGCCGGGCTTCGCCCGCCGCGGGACATGGATGCGGATTTTCGGCGGCTCGCTGTTTTCGACCTCATCCCATTCAGCGGGGACGGCGATCAACTCGCCATCGCTGTCGCGGCTGGTGATGTCGGCCAACAGCGTGGCCGGCAGGGTTTCAGGCTCGCTGATGTCCTTGCCGCGCTTCTTGATGATGCCTTCGTCCGCGAGTTCGCGCAGCAACTGCTTCAGCACGGCGCGGTCGGCGTTCTTGAGGCCGAATTCGCGGGCGATCTCGCGAGTCCCGATCTTTCCCGGATTCGCGCGGATGAAGGCGACGATGGCGTCTGTGGGCGGAAAACCGCTGTCGCGTTGCCGTGCCACACTAGAGCTCCGATTCCGAAGTTCGCAAGCTATCGCGGCAACCCTTGATGCGAACTTCGGAATCAAAGGAGCTCTAGCAACTTATTGATGCTAGTGCGGCTTTTGAATTTGAAGTTCCTATAACGAACTCGCGGCAAAACTGATAGGAACTTCAAATTCGCTGCACTAGTGCCCACTTTCCGAAGTTCGTCCACCGTATAGCACCCACCTTTCACGAACTTCGGAAAGTCATGGGCACTAACAAGCTCATCATAGTGCCGCCTCTATTTGAAGTTCCTGAACGATATTCGCCGCAGTAACTTCAAATAGGCGGCACTTGCCGCTTGCCTTATCCACTTGCTTTGCCGGCGCTCTTCTTGGCGGCGGGTTTGGCGGCCTTTTTGGCCGAGGTTTTCTTGGCCGTCACCGGCGCGCGCGCCTTGGAGATCGATTCCGACTTCGGCTTGGCCGCAGCCTTCTTCGCAACGACCTTCTTTGCCGGGCTGGCCGCGGTATCTGCCGCGGCCTTTGCTTCAGTCTTTGCCTCGGTCTTGGCCGGCTTGGTAACTTTCTTAGCCCCGCGCTTTGCGCCGCCGCCCTTGGCCGCGCGCTCGTCGATCAGTGCAATCGCTTCGGCGAGCGTAATGGTATCCAGCGTCTTCTCGCCCGGGATGGTCGCATTGATGCCGCCGGCCGTGACATAGGCACCATAGCGGCCGTTCTTGACCGCAACCGTGCCAAGCGTCGGATGATCGCCGAGCGGCTTCCCGGGATCGGCGCCGAAGCGGCGGCCGCTCGGACCTTTGGCGACCTTTTCGGCGATCAGCGTCACCGCACGATTGAGCCCAATGTCGAACACCTCGTCGCCGGCCTCGAGGCTTGCATAGGTCTTTTCGTGCTTCACGAACGGCCCGAAGCGGCCGAGGCCCGCCGTGATCGGCTGTCCCGTTTCCGGGTGCAGGCCGATTTCGCGCGGCAGCGACAGCAGCTTTAGCGCCAGGTCGAGTTCGACATCGGCAGGCGAAATGTTTTTCGGGATGCCGGCGCGCTTGGGCTTTTCGCCCTCCTCATAATCCTTCTGGTCGCCGAGCTGGATATAAGGCCCAAAACGTCCCGCCTTCACGATCAGGTCACGGCCGGTGTCGGGGTCCTGACCGAGCACGCGATCGGCGCTGGCTTCGCTGTCGGCGGCGAGCGGACGCGTATGGCGGCATTCCGGGTAGTTGGTGCAGCCGACGAAGGCGCCGAACTTGCCGGCCTTGAGATTCAGCCTGCCGGTGCCGCAGCTCGGGCATTGGCGGACATCCCCGCCATCGCTGCGGGCGGGGTAGATGTGCGGGCCCAGTATTTCGTCGAGCGCATCGAGCACTTCGGCGACGCGCAGATCCTTGATGTCGTTGACCGCGCCGATGAAGCCGCGCCAGAAATCCTTCAGCACGTCCTGCCAGGAAATCTCATTGTTCGAGATACGATCAAGTTGCTCTTCCAGCCCTGCCGTGAAGTCATATTCGACGTAGCGCGCAAAGAAGTTTTCCAGGAAGGCGACCACGACGCGGCCCTTGTCCTCGCCATGCAGGCGCTTCTTTTCCAGCCGCACGTAGCCGCGGTCTTTCAGCACCTGGAGGATCGAGGCATAGGTCGAGGGACGGCCGATGCCGAGCTCTTCCATGCGCTTGACGAGCGAAGCTTCGGAGAAACGCGGCGGCGGCTCGGTGAAGTGCTGGGTGACGGCGAGGTTCCGGCGCTTGACGTTTTCGCCCTCGCTCATCGCAGGCAGCCGACGGCTCTCCTCGTCGTCGGGATCGTCGTCGCGGCCCTCCTGATAGAGCGCGAGAAAACCGTCGAACTTGATCACCTGGCCGGAGGCGCGCAGGTCGAGCGTGCGCGAGCCGGCTTTGGCGATGATGTCGACCGTGGTGCGTTCGAGTTCCGCCGATTCCATCTGGCTCGCGATGGTGCGGGTCCAGATCAGCTCGTAAAGCTTGGCCTGTTCCGGATCGAGCCGGCGGCGCATGTCGTTCGGTCGCCGCGACAGGTCTGTGGGGCGGATCGCTTCGTGCGCTTCCTGCGCGTTCTTGGCCTTGGCCTGATACTGGCGCGGCGCGTCCGGCACATAGGCGTTGCCATAGTCCTCGCCGATCACTTTCCGCGCCTGTGTGATCGCCGAAGGGTCGATCTGCACGCCGTCGGTTCGCATGTAGGTGATGAGACCGGTGGTTTCGCCGCCGATGTCGATGCCTTCGTAGAGCCGCTGGGCGATCCGCATGGTATGCGCGGGCGCAAAGCCGAGCTTGCGGCTCGCTTCCTGTTGCAGCGTCGAGGTGGTGAAGGGGGCCTGCGGGTTGCGCCGCGCAGGTTTGGCCTCGACCGAGGTCACGGTGAAAGTGGCGGTTTCCAGCGCCTTCTTGAAGTCTTCGGCTTCCGCGCCGGTGCCGATATCGAGGCGCTGGATCTTCTTTCCGTCAGCGCCGACGAGCCGCGCTTCAAAGGTTTCGCCGCGCGGGGTCGTGAGGGTCGCCACCAGCGACCAGTATTCACGGGCCACGAATTTTTCGATTTCGAGTTCGCGGTCGCAGACGAGACGCAGGGCGACGGACTGCACGCGGCCGGCCGAGCGGGCGCCGGGCAGCTTGCGCCACAAGACCGGGGAGAGCGTGAAGCCGACAAGGTAATCGAGAGCGCGGCGCGCCATATAGGCATCGACCAGCGCGCCGTCGATCTGGCGCGGATGCTTCATCGCGTCGGTGACCGCCTGCTTGGTGATGGCGTTGAATACCACGCGTTCGATCGCCTGATCCTTCAGGGCGCGCTTTTCCTTCAGCACTTCCAGAACGTGCCAGGAGATCGCTTCGCCCTCGCGATCAGGGTCGGTCGCCAGGATCAGCTTGTTGGCGCCCTTCAAGGCCTTGGCGATGTCGTTCAGCCGGCCAGAGGCCTTGGGGTCGACTTCCCAGATCATCTGGAAGTTGGCGTCTGGATCGACCGATCCGTTCTTGGCGGGGAGGTCGCGGACATGGCCGAAAGACGCCAGCACTTCATAGGAAGCGCCCAGATACTTATTGATCGTCTTGGCCTTGGCCGGCAACTCCACGATGACGATATTCATGCCATTCCAATAGCTTAGGGGAAAAATAAAGGCCGGTTCCGCGGGATTCGCGTGGGCCGTTTCGGGTCGAACATGGGTGGTGAGGCCGCCCCTGTCAAATCGACAGGTGTTGAAAGCAGGCGAAAGAGGGCAATTTCCACCTCATGATGGTTGTAAAATATATACTTATGATTGTATTTCAAGGCGGCAGATTGTCTCTCCGGAACAGAAATTGGCTGGCCGGAACAGAGTGTCAGCCGTTTGTCCGCCGTCTCGGTTTGGCCTGACGCCGCGGCTTCACGGAGGTGTCGCCGAACCCAAGCAGGCGTCCGTCCTGGGAATGAAGTTCGAGCTGTCGAACCGGCAAACCCGTTTCACGATCGACCAGACGGGTACCGATCTCCTCGGGGCGTGCGTCATAGGTCTCGCTCCATTGCCGGAGCGCCACGATGACCGGGAACAGACCGCGGCCTTTGTCGGTCAGAACATATTCCTGGTAGGCGCTGCCGTCAGCAGCGGGCGCGGTCGAAAGAATTCCTTCATCGACCAGCATGCGCAGCCGTGCCGTGAGGATGTTTTTCGCAAGCCCGAGGCTCCTCTGAAATTCGCCGAAGCGGCGGCGGCCGAGCAGGGCGTCGCGGATGATCAGGAGCGACCACCAGTCGCCGATCACGTCGAGCGCGCGCGCGATCGGGCAGGCGTCGCCCTCAAAGCTCGTTCGTTTCATCGCCGGCTCCATTTCCCTGATCCGTGGGCGCCCAGCGAAGGCAGGGACAGCATCACGGCCTTGTGTGGTTGCAATTTTAAACCACCCGCCCCACGTGGGCAATTAAGTTTAATGATGCAACCATGCAGGAGACGGGTCATGGCTAACAGGCTTGCAAACAAGACCGCGTTGATCACGGGCGGCAACAGCGGCATCGGGCTTGCGACCGCAAAGCTGTTCGTAGCGGAAGGCGCCAAGGTGACGATCACCGGGCGCAACAAGGAGACCCTGGAGGCGGCTGCGAAGGAGTTGGGATCGAATGCGCTCGCCATCGTCGCCGATGCCAACGACGTTGCCGCGACGGAAGCGGCGGTGAAGCAGGCCGCGGAAAAATTCGGCAAGCTCGACATCGTGTTCGCGAACGCCGGTATTCCCGGCCTCACGCCGGTCGGCGGCAGCCAGCTCGACGCCTTTGAGCAGATCATCCGGACCAATCTCACGTCCGTCTTTTTCACCGTGCAGGCGGCGCTGCCTTACCTGAACGACAACGCGTCGGTCGTCCTCAACGGCTCGGTGATCTCGGTGCTCGGCAACCCCGGCTGGTCGGCTTATGGCGCGAGCAAGGCCGGCGTCCGCGCGATGGCGCGGATCTTGGCTTCGGAACTGTCGCCGCGCGGCATCCGCGTCAACGTCGTCGCGCCGGGTGCGGCCCGCACGCCGATCTGGAATGGTGCGGCGCCGACCGCGGACGCCTTCGCCGCGTTGGAAAAGCGCATCGCCGGAGTCACGCCGCTCGGACGGATCGCCGAACCCGACCATATCGCCAGGACCGTGCTGTTTCTTGCATCCGACGACGCCGCCCATGTGCAGGGCCAGGAGATCTTCGTCGATGGCGGTGCGACCAGTTCGCCGGCGGGCGCGCCGGTCTTCCGCGGCTAAACAAAAACTAGAGCAGCGAGATCATTCCGCCGCCGTGCCGCTCAAGCCGTCCCGCGAGTTCAAGCTCGAGCAGCACGGTGCGGACCACCGCCGGTGAAGCACCTGAGAGACGGATGAGATCGTCAAGTTGGACCGGCGTGGGACCGAGCAGCGAGACGACGCGGTCGCGCTCGGTCGCATCAGGATCGGGCGCGAGGCGCTCGGTGTCGTCCTCGCGCAGTTCGATCGGCCGGCCCATGATCGGCGCGACCGCCTGAATCACGTCGGACGCTTCCGTGATCAGCGTGGCGCCCTGCTTGATCAGGCCATTGGTGCCGGCGGCGCGCGGATCGAGCGGCGAGCCCGGCACCGCGAACACCTCGCGGCCCTGCTCGTTGGCCAGGCGTGCGGTGATCAGCGAGCCGGAGCGCAGCGCGGCTTCGACCACGATCACGCCCAGCGAAACGCCGGACACGAGCCGGTTGCGGCGGGGAAAATCATGCGCGCGTGCGACATGCCCGAGCGGCATTTCCGAGATGGCGGCGCCCAAGGCGAGGAGGCCATGTAGCAGGTCCACGTGTTCGGGCGGATAGATCTTGTCGTGACCGCCGGCGAGCACCGCGACCGTGCCGCCCTCGATCGCGGCGCGATGCGCCGCCTGGTCGATGCCGCGTGCAAGACCGGAGGCGACGACAAAGCCAGCGTCGGAGAGATCGCGTGCCAGCACCTGGGCGAACTTCAGTCCGGCAGCGGACGCATTGCGCGAGCCGACGATCGCGATCATCGGCCGCATCAGGACTTCGATCGCACCGCGCACGCCGAGCAACGGCGGCGCATCGTCCAGTTCCGTCAAACGCGGCGGATAGCCGTTCTCACCGGGCGCGATCAGGCCGATGCCGAGTTTGGCGCAGGCTTCGAGTTCGGCGCGTGCATCCGCCTCGCTCGGAATGCGCTGTGATAGCGATGCACCGCCTCGGCGGGCGAACTCCGGCAACCGCTCCAGCGCGGCCCGCGCGCTGCCGCAATGACGCAACAGCGAACGAAAGGTCCGCGGCCCGACATTGTCGGCGCGGATCAGCCGCAGGCGGTCGATGCGCTCGGCGTCGGTGAGCCTTGTTGCCTCGGGTCTTTGTGTGTCCATTCCATCCAGAATGGATCAACCGGAGCGCGTGGGGAAGAGGGCAGCCGCCCGCAACCCAGCCATCGTCAGGCCGCCCCTTGTCCCGGCTATTCCCCTCTTGCTAAGCCTACGCGCCATCCAGAAGACGGGACGTCCGGCAATGATGCCGGACATGAAGGGAAAAATCCCATGATCTCGCTCGCCGACCAGAAGCGCCGCATCGAGCAGGGCGCGCTCACCCCTGAGGCTGCGCTCGCGGAGTCGCTTGCCGCCATCGACAAGCACGAAGCCGATATCAAGGCCTTCGTCTGCCGCAGCAAGAATCCGAGGGCGCAAGCGCAAGGCCCGCTGGCGGGCATCGCGGTCGGCATCAAGGACATCATCGACACCGCGGAGCTGCCGACCGAAATGGGCGCGGCGATCTACAAGGGCCATCAGCCGCGTGCGGACGCGCCTGTTGTGATGGAGCTCAAGCTGGCCGGCGCGACCGTCTTGGGCAAGACCACGACCACGGCCTTTGCCGCCAATGATCCCACCCCGACGCTCAATCCGCGCAATCCCGGTCATACGCCGGGCGGCTCGTCGTCGGGTTCGGCGGCCGCGGTCGCCGCCGGCATGATTCCGCTTAGCGTCGGCACGCAGACCGGTGGCTCGGTGATCCGGCCCGCATCGTTCTGCGGCGTGGCGGCAATCAAGCCGTCCTATCGGCTGTTGCCGCCGGTCGGCGTCAAATGCTTTTCCTGGACGCTCGACACGGTCGGATTGTTTGCGGCGGGCGTCGAGGACGTTGCGATCGCGCTTGCCGCGATCACGGGCCGCAGCGACTTGAACGCACCCGAGATGAAGGCGCCGCGCATCGGCGTGGTGACGCAGGATTTTGCCGGGCCTCCCGAAGCGGGCGGGGCCGAGGCCTTGCAGCACGCTGCACGCGCTGCCGCGAAAGCGGGCGCGTCTGTGCGCGAGTTGAAAATGCCCGAGATCGTCCAGGAAGCCTGGCGGATTCACAACGTCGTGCAGCAGTTCGAGGCGCATCAGGCGTTCGCCTGGGAGTATCGCGAGAATTACGACGCGATGCCGCCGCTGTTGCGCGGCCGGCTCGATGACAGCCGCCACTACACGGCCGCCGATTATGATGCGGCGCGCAACGTGGCGGCGAAGGCGCGCGCCGCTCTGAGCGATATCTTCAAGGATATCGACGTGCTGCTCGCGCTGTCGGCGCCGGGCATTCCGCCAAAGGGTTTGGATTCGACCGGCGATCCCCGTTACAACGCGCTGTGGACGCTGATGGGCACGCCTTGCGTCAACGTGCCGGCCTATGTCGCCGAGGGCAATTTGCCGGTCGGCGTGCAGACCATCGCCGACTACTGGAATGACGCCAAGGCGATCGCGGCTGCGCGCTTCATGGAGCGGGCGCTGAAATCGTAAGCACTACTTCTGCCCGATCTTGCCCTCGGTGCCAGCCATCAGCCGGCTGATATTGGCGCGGTGCATATAGAACAACAGCACGGTCAAGAGCGCAGACAGTGCCGCGAGCGCGAGGTGGCCGTACCACCACAGGAAGACCGGCGTCACGACGCTTGCGACCAGCGCCGAGAGTGAGGAATAGCGCGAGATCACTGCGGTGATCAGCCACACCGCGCAAAACACGATCGCCGCCGGCCAGAACAGGCCGATCAGGATGCCGATATAGACGGCGACGCCCTTGCCGCCCTTGAATTTCAGCCACACCGGAAAGAGATGGCCGAGAAATGCGCCAAGGCCGGCGAGCATCGCGGCCTCCGCGCCGCCATGACTCGCAATGATCACGGCAACGGTGCCCTTCAGCGCGTCAAGCAGCAGCGTCGCGGCCGCGAGACCCTTTCGCCCGGTGCGCAGCACATTGGTGGCGCCGATATTGCCGGAGCCGATCGAGCGCAGGTCTTCGGTGCCGGCAAAGCGCGTCAGGATCAGGCCGAAGGGGATCGAGCCGAGCAGGTAGCCGATGACAAAAGCGAGTGGCAGCCACACATTTGCGGACATCACGGCTTCCTCCCCACGACCAGCGAACTTCGCTCTCAAGCTTATCTCTTTTTGACGCGTTCTCTTGACGCGAACCGGTTCCCGCTTCGCTTGAAAACGCTATGCGACATGTTCATACACGGTACGCCCGCCGACGATGGTGCGGACGACCCGGCCGGAGAAGCGGGCCTCATCGAAAGGCGTGTTCTTGCACTGCGATTTGAGGTCTGCGGGATCGAGCACCCAGGGCGTATCGGTGTCGATCACGATCACGTCGGCAGGAGAGCCCGGCCGCAGCGATCCGCCTGGTAGGCCGAGCAGTTCCGCCGGCCGCGTCGACATCGCGCGGATCAGCGTCTTGAAATCCATCTCGCCCTGATGGATCAACCGCAGCGCGGCCGGCAGCATGGTTTCCAGCCCGATCGCGCCAAAGGCGGCTTCCGCAAAGGGCAGGCGCTTGACTTCGACGTCCTGCGGGTTGTGATCGGACATAATCACATCGATCAGGCCGGACGCAACGGCCTCGACCAGCGCGCGGCGATCATCCTCGGTGCGCAGTGGCGGGCACAGCTTCAGGAACGTCCGGTAGGGGCCGATGTCGTTCTCGTTGAGCGTAACGTGGTTGATCGAGACCGAGGCTGAAACGTCGAGGCCTGCCTCGCGGGCACGTTTGAGGATGTCGAGCGATTCCTTGCAGGAGAGGGAACCCGCATGATAGCGGCCGCCGGTCAGCGCCACCAGGCGCATGTCGCGCTCCAGCATCACGGCTTCCGCGGCGGTCGGAATCCCCATCAGTCCGAGACGTGTGGCAAATTCGCCCTCGTTCATGACGCCTTCGCCGACCAGATCCGGGTCCTCGGTGTGATGGACGATCAACGCGTCGAAGTCGCGCGCGTAGGTCAGCGCGCGCCGCATTACCTGTGCATTGGTGACGCTCTTGTCGCCATCGGTGAAGGCGACCGCGCCGGCCGCCTTCAACAGGCCGATCTCGGTCATCTCTTCGCCGGCGAGGCCCTTCGTCAGCGCCGCCATCGGATGGATGTTGACGATCGCGGTATCGCGGGCGCGCCTCAGCACGAAATCGACGGTTGCGGAATTGTCGATGACGGGCGAGGTCGACGGCTGGCAGATGATCGTGGTGATGCCGCCGGTCGCGGCCGCCTGGCTTGCGGACGCAAACGTCTCGCGGTGGCTCGCGCCGGGCTCGCCGACGAAAGCACGCATGTCGACCAGGCCGGGCGCGACGATCTTGCCGGCGCAATTGACGATGTCGGTGCCTTCGGGCACGCCGGCCGCGCCAATGCCGCGCTTGCTGTCGCGGATAAGTCCGTCGGCGATCAGGACGTCGCCCGGTCCGTCGAAGTCGCGCGACGGATCGATCACGCGGGCGTTGGCGAGAAGAATGGGGCGGCGATCTGTCAGCATCTAGAACAAATTCCGTTCAGTAGAATGACGGGCTCTATCTCGGCCTCATGGTTCGAGACGCGCTTTGCGCTCCTCACCATGAGGAACAAGCCCATTGCCTCATCCTGAGGAGCTGCGCAGCGGCGTCTCGAAGGATGAGGGCACGTCATCACACGTTCGGCAGGTTGCGGGCGAGCGCTTCCAGCACCGCCATGCGCACCGCCACTCCCATTTCCACCTGCTCGCGGATCAGCGACTGCGCGCCGTCAGCGACGATGGAGTCGATCTCGACGCCACGGTTCATCGGTCCCGGATGCATCACGAGCGCGTCAGGTTTTGCATAGGCAAGTTTCTTCTGGTCGAGCCCAAAATAGTGGAAATACTCGCCGCTCGACGGCACGAACGAGCCGTTCATGCGCTCGCGTTGCAGCCGCAGCATCATCACGATGTCGGCTCCCTCGAGCCCCTCGCGCATGTCACGGGCGACCTCGACCCCCATGCGCTCGATGCCATGGGGCAACAGCGTGGAGGGCGCCACGACCCGGACGCGCGCACCCATGGTGTTGAGCAGGATGATGTTGGAGCGCGCCACGCGCGAATGCATGACGTCGCCGCAGATCGCGACCGTCAGCCCTTCGAGCTGGCCTTTGTTCCTGCGGATGGTGAGCGCATCGAGCAGCGCCTGCGTCGGGTGCTCATGGGCGCCGTCGCCGGCATTGATCACGGAACCGTCGACCTTTCGCGCCAAGAGTTCCACCGCGCCGGAGGCATGATGCCGGACCACGAGAATATCGGGGTGCATGGCGTTCAGCGTCACGGCCGTGTCCATCAGCGTCTCGCCCTTGCGGATCGAGGACGAGGACACCGACATGTTCATGACGTCGGCGCCGAGCCGCTTGCCCGCGAGCTCGAACGAGGACTGGGTGCGGGTCGAGGCTTCGAAGAACAGGTTGATCTGGGTGCGGCCGCGCAGCGACGTGCGCTTTTTGTCGACCTGGCGGTTGAGTTCGACATATTCCTCGGAGAGGTCGAGGAGGCCGGTGATGTCGGCGGCGGAAAGGCCCTCTATGCCCAGCAGATGCCGGTGACCGAGGACAAAGGTCGATTTCGATACGGATGTCATTAAAGCGAGAGCTATAGGCGCAGCCGGAGCCCCTAGCAAGGCCGAAGAGGGAACTTAAAAGTTATCCCCCGGTCCGTCCGTCTCGCGGTTACAAATCCCGGCAAGGTTTCGTCAATTATGCCTGCGGATGCGCGCATTTTTCGCTGCTGAGCGGGTGCGCGGCCGCGTATGATTAACGCGCCGCCACAGTCTATCCCGCCGGGGATGTCCGATGACCCAAGATTCATTCGCAACCCACGAGGTGTTCAACCAGTCGCCGCCGTTCGTCGACGTCGATCTGTTTGCGCTCGATCCTGCGCTGGCCGAAGCCGTGGCCGCCAATGGCGGAGCGGCGGCGACCAAGGAACTCTCCGACTTCGGCCGTCATTGGGGCTCGGCCGCGATGGCCGAACGGGGGCGGCTTGCCAACGAGAACACACCGAAGCTGCGCACTTTCGATTCCAGGGGCATCCGTCGCGACCAGGTCGAGTTTCATCCGGCCTACCACGAGTTGATGGCGCACAGCGCCCATGCCGGCCTGCACAATTCAACGTGGGCCGCCGACGGGTGCCCCGCGGGCGCGCCGGCCGAAGTGGTGCGCGCGGCAAAATTCTACATGGCGGCCGGCGTCGAGACCGGACATTTGTGCCCGGTCACCATGACCCGTGCTTCGGTGGCTGCGCTCGCCATGCAGGGCGATATTTTGAAAAAGACGATGCCTGTGATCGGCACGCGCGCTTACGATCCGGCGTTTGCGCCGTGGCCGACCAAGCGCGGCATGACGCTCGGCATGGGCATGACCGAAAAGCAGGGCGGCACTGACGTGCGAGCCAACATGACGCGCGCGGAGCGCGACGCCGATGGCTGGCTCATCACCGGTCACAAGTGGTTCATGTCGGCGCCGATGTGCGATGCCTTCCTGGTGCTGGCACAGACCGAGCAAGGCTTGAGCTGTTTCTTCATGCCGCGCTTTCGCCCGGACCGATCGGTCAATGCAATCCAGTTTCAGAGACTGAAGGACAAGCTCGGTAATCGCTCCAATGCCTCGTCCGAAGTCGAATTCCTCGGCGGCTACGGCGAACTGGTCGGCGAGGAAGGCAAGGGCATCCGCACAATCATCCAGATGGTGCAGTTGACGCGGCAGGATTGCGCGATCGCCTCCGTCGGTCTGATGCGCTCCGGACTCGCGCATGCGCTGCTTCACACGCGCCATCGCAGCGTATTCCAGAAGCATCTCTCCGATCAGCCGTTGATGCGCGCGGTGCTCTCCGACATGGCACTGCATGTGGAGGCATCGATCGCGCTCGTGATGCGGCTGTGCCGCGCGTTCGACGGCGCAACGCTAGACGCCAACGAGGCCGCTTACATGCGGTTGCTGACGCCGGCGATCAAATACTGGACCTGCAAGAGCGCGCCCGGATTCCTCTATGAAGCGATGGAGTGCCTCGGCGGCAACGGCTATGTCGAGGAAGGCATCCTGGCGCGGCACTACCGCGAATCCCCCGTGAACGCGATCTGGGAAGGGTCCGGCAATGTGATGTGTCTGGACGTACTGCGCGCGCTGTCGCGCGAAGCCGAGGGGGCAGGCGCCATCCTGGACACGCTGGCATGGGAGACCAAGGGCTTGCCGGGAGCAGGCGAGGCGACGGCCTTTATCGGCAAGGCTTTTCGCCGCCCCGATGCTGAAGGCGTTGCGCGGCTCGCGGTCGAAAAGCTCGCGCTGCTGGCCGCGACGGCTGCGCTGAACGCGGTCTCGCCGCACCATGCCGAACTGTTTGCGACGACCCGACTTGCCGGGAATCACGGCGGCATGTACGGCGCTGTGGACCTGGCCCCCGACGACATCGGCCGGTTGCTCGACCGCGCGCTACCTGCATGAAAGTGAATTGATGGACTCTCTCAATCCTGAATCTCCTATCATCGCCACGCCGCCTGCCTCCGGCCCCCGGGTCTGGAAATTCTGGGGCACGTCGTTCTGGGGCCTTGTCGTTTTCGCGGCGATGTTCCTCGGTCAGATCGCGGTCGTCGGCTGGTTCATGCTCCGCCAAAGCGGGGCGATCGATCAGGACTCCTTCGGCGAAGCCGTGCGCATCGTGGTCAGCCGCGGGGTAACGATCTCGCTGTCGGTGATCACGGGCCTGCCTGCGGTTGCCGCCGCCTTGTGGATCGCGATCCGGATCAAGGGCGCGCGCTTTGCCGACTACCTCGCGCTACGCGGCTTTTCATGGGCCAATCTCGGGATCGGCGTGGCGGCGTTGTTCGTGCTTGTCATGGCGTGGGATACGTTGTCGCGCGCGACAGGGCGCGAGGTCGAACCCGGCTTCATGGGCGACGTGCTGAAAACCGCCAAGGACGACGGCGCGCTTCCGCTTTTGTTGTTCGCGTTCTGCGTGGCTGCGCCGGTCAACGAAGAATTTTTCGCACGTGGTTTTCTCTACCGCGGCTGGTCGGAATCGTTCCTGCGCGTGCCCGGTGCGATCGTCCTGTCCTCGCTGGTCTGGACCGGACTTCATCTGCAATACAACTGGTATTTCCTCGGCGAAGTCTTTTCGATCGGCCTCCTGCTCGGATATCTGCGTTACCGTTCCAACTCGACCTCGCTGACCATCATCCTGCACGGTCTGAACAATCTCGCCGCTGTCGTGCAGACCATCCTGCTCACGAGTTCATAGTATCTTCGATAGCCTGTCCAGCGCGCCCTGAAGAATGAAGATCGCGGCGTGCTCGTCGATCACCTCGGCGCGACGGGCGCGGCTCATGTCCATGCCGATCAATTCGCGCTCGACGGCGGCCGTCGAAAGTCGCTCGTCCCATAGTGCGATCGCAAGCTCCGTCGTTTTCGAGAAATTCCGCGCAAAGGCGCGCGTCGACTGCGCGCGCGGTCCTTCGCTGCCATCCATATTGATCGGAAGGCCCAGCACGAATCCGACCACAGTCCGTTGAGCGGCGATTTCGATTAGCCGTGCAGCGTCAGCCTTGAATGCCTTGCGCTGGATGGTCGTCACGCCTGTCGCCAGCCGCCGGTCGGGATCGGATACCGCAACCCCGACGGTCTTGGTGCCGAGATCAAGGCCAATCAGCGCCCCGCGCGCGGGCCAGTGCGTAGCGGCTTCGATCAAGGGCAGGATGAGCGCAGGCATGAGGTTCGCATAACATGCAGGCAGCGGTTTACGCAAAAACGGAGTGCAGGACGAGATGGACGGGGTGACGCTTTTCGGTTTGTTCGCGGTCACGGCCATGCTGGTCTCTTACGCGCTGGAGGGACCGCAGCCGCTGGTTTGTGCTGGCTTTCGCGGGAGCTTGCGCGCTCGGCTCGGCCTACGGGTTTTTGCAGGGCGCCTGGCCGTTCGGGCTCGTCGAGGCGATCTGGGCGCTGGTTGCCTTGCGGCGCTTTGCCCTCAAGCCGCGATGACGCGATCGGCGCCATTCAGGCAGGAGGTAAAGCCTTCAAGGGCGCTATATTGATGGGCGCTGCGGCGCTGGATGAAGAGCGTGTCGACCCGCGACCAAGGCGCATCGAGGGCATGGATGCTGACGTCGTCGCGCTGCTTGCTGCGCTCGACCACGGCGCGCGGCAGCACGGTCACGCCCATCCCCGCGGCGACACAGCCGATCATGCCGTCGAGCGTGCCGAGCTCGAATCGGGCCGCCGATGGCCAACCCAGATCGGTCAACAACTGCTCCAGCCGCTGACGATAGGTGCAGCCGGTGCGAAATACGAGCGCGGTTGGACCGGATTCCGGCGTGCCGCCGCGAAGTGAGGCGAGGCTCGAGAAGCGCCGCGGCGTGACCAGCAACAGCTCCTCGTGGAAAGCGACAGTCGCGATCAGATCACCATGCTCGATCGGAGCCGCGACAAAGGCGCCGTCAAGCGTGCCGTTCAAGACGCCGGTGACGAGGTCCGCAGTGGTCGCGGTTTTCAGCGTAAGCGTCACTTTCGGAAAGCGGCGGTGAAATTCGGCCAAAAGCCCCGGCAGTCTCACCGCGGCGGTTGTCTCCATCGAGCCGATCGCAAGCGGCCCCTTCGGCTCGCCATCATCCTGTGCGGCCAATACCGCCTCGCGCGCCAACGCCGCCATCCGCTGCGCATAGGGAAACAGCCGGCGGCCGGCGCCGGTCAAGGTCATGCCGCGGCTGTGGCGCTCAAACAATGCCGTGCCGATTTTAGCCTCAAGCGCCTTCACCCGCTGCGTGACGTTGGATTGCACGGTGTTGAGCTCTTCGGCGGCTCGCGTGATGCCGCCGTTGCGCGCCACGGCCGAAAACGTCACCAGGTCGATCAATTCCACCGACGCGCTCCTGTTTTCATTTCGAGATAGCTTGGTTCTCTAATGTTCACTTTTGGAGAATGCTAGGCCGCGCTAATATGTCTGTCCATAGCGAACGGGGCGATCATGCCGATCAGCACGCCACTGACGTCTCTCCTTGGTATTCGCCATCCCGTCGTTTCGGCCCCGATGGCGATTATTGCCGGCGCGCGTTTGGTCGCGGCGGTGGGCCAAGCCGGCGGCTTCGGCATTCTCGGCGGCGGCTATGGCGAGAATGCGTGGCTTGAGCAGGAAACCGCCAAGCTCAAGAAATGCTCGGTCCCTTTCGGCATCGGCTTCATCACCTGGAGCTTGGCCAGACAGCCGGAGCTGCTGGACATCGCGCTGGAGGCAAAGCCACGCGCGATCATGCTGTCATTCGGCGACCCAAATCCCTTTGCGCAGCGCATCAAGGCGGCCGGCAGTCTCTTGATCTGTCAGGTCCAGACCGAGGACATGGCAAAGCAGGCGCTCGATGCCGGCGCCGATATTCTGATCGCCCAGGGTACCGAGGCCGGCGGCCATGGCGCGTCCCGCACGACGCTCGACATCGTGCCCGCGATCGTCGATCTGGCGGCGGGCCGCGTCCCGGTCGTCGCGGCCGGCGGCATCGCCGATGGGCGAGGGCTCGCTGCCATGTTGATGATGGGTGCAAGCGGCGTCCTGCTCGGCACGCGCTTTTATGCCAGCATCGAATGCGATGGCGCCGTTGAGGCCAAGAAGCGGATTTGCGCCGCGACCACCAGCGATACGCTGCGCGGCATGATCTTCGACATCTCGCGCAAGATCTGGTGGCCGGCGCCTTTCACCGCGCGCACCTTGATCAACGACCATGCGCGCCGATGGGCTGGACGCGAAACGGAGTTGATCCACAATGTCGAGGCTGTCGCGGCCGACTACGCCGTCGCGCGCGACGCGGGGAATTACGACGTTGCGGCCGTGTTTGCCGGCCAAGCCGTCGGGCTTATCCATGACATTCCGCCGGCGGCCGAAATCGTCGAACGGATCGTGAGCGAGGCCGATCAAATCCTTGCGGGTAGGCGCAACTTCCAGACTGCATGAGCAACCGGCAACTAACACTCTCATTCCGAGCGAGACGCGACAATGTGGCCTGACCGCCGACTGATCGACCTCTTCAAGACCGAATTTCCGATCGTGCTCGCGCCGATGGCGGGTGTGATGGATGCCGATCTTGTGATTGCGGCCGCGGAAGGAGGGGCGCTCGGCTCGCTGCCATGCGCGATGCTCTCGGCCGAGAAGGCGCGCGAGCAGGTCAACATCATCCGCCAGCGGGTGTCCGCGCCGGTCAACATGAACTTCTTCTGTCACGAGGCGGTTGCTGCCGATCCTTCGCAGGAGACCGCCTGGAAGGAGCGGCTCACGTCGTATTACAAGGAATTTGGACTCGATCCCGCCGCGCCGGTCAATGCCGCCAACCGGGCTCCCTTCGATAGCGCGATGTGTGAGGTCGTCGAGGAACTCAGGCCCGAGGTCGTGAGCTTCCATTTCGGCCTGCCCGAGAAAGGCCTGTTGGCCCGGGTCAAGGCGGCCGGCTGCAAGGTCATTTCATCGGCGACCACGGTGAAGGAAGCGATCTGGCTCGAGGGGAACGGCGCGGATGCGATCATCGCCCAAGGCGCGGAGGCCGGTGGCCATCGCGGCATGTTCCTGACCGATGATATCTCCGAGCAGCCCGGCACCTTCGCGCTGGTGCCGCAGGTTGCCGATGCCGTGCAGGTGCCGGTGATTGCAGCGGGCGGCATCGCTGACGGACGAGGGATCGCGGCGGCGTTTGCGCTGGGAGCGGCCGGGGTGCAGATCGGCACCGCCTATTTGCGTTGCCCGGAATCGAACGTGTGCGCTCCGGCCCGCATAGCGCTGGCGCAGGGAGGGGACGATTCCACCGTCATCACCAATGTCATGACCGGGCGTCCGGCGCGGGGACTTGCCAACCGCGTCATGCGCGAGGTCGGCCCGATTTCGTACGCGGCGCCGCAATTCCCCCATGCGGCCACGGCTCTGGCGCCATTGAAGGCGGCTGCCGAAAAGCAGGGCAGGCTCGATTTCACCAACTTGTGGGCCGGCCAGGCCGTCGGGTTGGGGCGGGATATGCCGGCAGCGGAGCTGACGCGGGCCTTGGCGGGCAGCGCACTGGCGCGGTTGAGCAAAATGGCGGGCTGATCCAGCCCACCTCCACGGTTGCGGCGCAAAACCGGCCTCTGCTATACGGCAGGCTGAAATTCCGCATTTGAGGCTATATATAATGTCGGTCGATGCTGACACCGTTCGCCGGATCGCGCATCTGGCGCGGATCGGAGTGAAGGACTCAGAGATTTCCCACCTCCAGGGCGAACTGAACGCCATGCTCAAGTTCGTGGAGCAGCTCGAGGAGGTCAATGTCGAGGGCGTCGAGCCCATGACCTCGGTGACGCCGATGGCCATGAAGAAGCGGGCCGATGTGGTCAACGATGGCGACATCGCCGACGACATCGTCAGGAACGCGCCAGAAACCCAGGATCATTTCTTTCTGGTGCCGAAAGTCGTTGAGTAGAACTCTTTAGCGAGACGTCCGATGTGCATGCTCTGCGACGATGAAAAGGCCTACCGCGCCTACATGGACTATCTCGACGCCATGGAGCGCCAGGGCAAGGCGGCCGATCCCGACAAGGCGATGGATGCGGTACTCGATGCGCTCGAGGCCGCAAGCCAGGCGCGCGGCGAGGTGAGGCGCGACGATCCCGCCAACGACAAGACGCTTTCGCCCTTTTTCTGTAGCCCTGTGAATAAATGACCGATCTGACATCGCTGACGCTAAGCGAGGCCCGCGACGGCCTCGCGAAGAAATCTTTCACCTCGCTTGAACTGACCGACGCGCACTTGAAGGCGATGGAGGCCGCGCGCGCGCTCAACGCCTTCGTGCTGGAGACGCCGGATCGCGCGCGGGAGATGGCGCAAAAGGCTGATGCCGGCATCGCCAGCGGCGCGGGCGGTCCGCTCGCGGGCATTCCGCTCGGCATCAAGGATCTCTTCGCGACCAAAGATATCCGCACGACGGCGTGCTCGAAGATTCTCGGCAACTTCGTGCCGACCTATGAATTCACGGTGACGTCGCAGCTCTGGCGCGACGGGGCGGTGCTGCTCGGCAAGCTCAACAACGACGAATTCGCGATGGGCTCATCCAACGAGACCTCGTGCTTTGGTCCGGTGGTCAACCCTTGGCGGCGCGAGGGCTCCAACACTTCGCTTGTGCCGGGCGGCTCGTCGGGCGGATCGGCTTCGGCAGTCGCCGCACTGCTGTGCATGGGCGCGACCGCGACCGACACCGGCGGATCGATCCGTCAGCCGGCGGCGTTTACCGCAACCGTCGGCATGAAGCCGACCTACGGCCGCTGCTCGCGCTGGGGCATCGTCGCCTTTGCGTCCTCGCTCGATCAGGCAGGCCCGATCGGGCGCACCGTGCGCGACACCTCGATCCTGATGCGGTCGATGGCGGGCCACGATCCCAAGGACACGACGTCAGTCGACCGCCCGGTGCCTGACTATGAGCGGGCGGTCGGAAAATCCGTGAAGGGCATGAAGATCGGCATTCCCAAAGAGTATCGTCTCGACGGCATGCCGGCCGAGATCGAGAAGCTCTGGAGCGAGGGCGCGGCCTGGCTGAAGGCGGCTGGCGCCGAGCTTGTCGAGGTGTCGCTGCCTCACACCAAATATGCGCTGCCGGCCTATTACATCGTGGCGCCGGCGGAAGCCTCCTCCAACCTCGCCCGCTACGACGGCGTTCGCTACGGCTTGCGCGTGCCGGGCCGCGCCATCACCGACATGTACGAGAACACGCGCGCCGAAGGTTTTGGCGCCGAGGTACGCCGCCGCGTGATGATCGGCACCTATGTGCTCTCGGCCGGCTACTATGACGCTTATTACCTGCGCGCCCAGAAGGTGCGCACGCTGATCAAGAGGGATTTTGAGGACTGCTTTGCTTCCGGCGTGAACGCGATCCTCACCCCGGCGACGCCGTCGGCAGCGTTCGGCGTCGGCGAGAAGGGCGGCGCCGATCCGGTCGAGATGTATCTCAACGACATCTTCACGGTGACGGTGAACATGGCGGGCCTGCCAGGCATCGCCGTGCCGGCGGGCAAGGACTCGCAGGACCTGCCGCTCGGCCTGCAGCTGATCGGCCGGCCCTTTGACGAAGAGACGCTGTTCTCGCTCGGCGAGGTGATCGAGCAGGCGGCTGGCCGCTTCCCGGCGCCAAAGTGGTGGTGAGCATGGCGCACCTGAAGTCCACGCTTTCAAACGCGGCGCCAGAAAGTGGCCTTAGCCCCCCGCTCGCGGCGCTATGGTGGGCCGCCAAGGGCGACTGGGACGCCGCGCACAGGATCGTGCAGGACGAGAGCGACGCATACTCGGCCTGGGTGCATGCCTATCTGCATCGTGTCGAGGGCGATCTGTCCAATGCCGGCTACTGGTATCGCCAGGCCGGCCAGCCGGCGGCGAAAGATTTACTCGAAAGCGAGTGGGAGCGGATCGTCTCCGAGCTTGAAGGTCAAAAGGCATGACGGCAACCAGCGGCAAACTGATCAAGGGCGCAACCGGCGACTGGGAAGTCGTGATCGGCATGGAGGTCCACGCCCAGGTCACCTCGAACGCGAAACTGTTTTCCGGCGCCTCAACTGAATTTGGCGGCGAGCCGAATTCCCATGTCTCGCTGGTCGATGCGGCGATGCCGGGCATGCTGCCGGTCATCAACGAGGAATGCGTCCGCCAAGCGGTGCGCACGGGGCTTGGGCTGAACGCGAAGATCAATCTGCGCTCGGTGTTCGACCGCAAGAACTATTTCTATCCTGACCTGCCGCAGGGCTATCAGATCAGCCAGTACAAGTCGCCGATCGTCGGCGAAGGCGAGGTCACGGTCGAACTCGAGGGCGGCAAGACCGCCACCATTGGCATCGAGCGGCTGCATCTGGAGCAGGATGCTGGCAAGTTGCTGCACGATCAGTCGCCGACCATGTCGTTCGTCGATCTCAACCGATCGGGCGTCGCACTGATGGAGATCGTCTCCAAGCCCGACATCCGCGATGCCGAGCAGGCCAAGGCCTATGTGACCAAGCTGCGCTCGATCCTGCGTTACCTCGGCACCTGCGACGGCGACATGGAGAAAGGGAACCTGCGCGCCGATGTCAACGTGTCCGTGCGCAAGCCAGGCGGGCCGCTCGGCACCCGCTGCGAGATCAAGAACATGAACTCGATCAACTTTATCGGCCAGGCGATCGAGCACGAATCGCGCCGGCAGATCGAAATCATCGAGGACGGTGGCGCGATCGACCAGGAAACCCGCCTGTTCGACCCCAACAAGGGCGAGACGCGCTCGATGCGCTCGAAGGAAGAGGCGCACGACTACCGCTATTTCCCCGATCCAGACCTGCTGCCGCTGGAATTCACCGATACCTATGTCGCCGAGCTGAAGGCCGGGCTGCCGGAACTGCCGGACCAGAAGAAGGCGCGCTTCATCGCCGAGTTCTTGCTCTCGGCCTATGATGCCGGCGTGCTGGTGGCCGAGCGCGAAAGCGCGGATTTCTTCGAGACAGTGCTGGCGAAACTCGCCATTCAGGGCCGCGACGGCAAGCTCGCCGCCAACTGGGTGATCAATGAGCTGTTCGGGCGGCTCAACAAGGAAGGCGTGGCGATCGGCGCCTCGCCGGTGTCGGCCATGCAGCTTGCCGGCATCGTCGACCTGATCGGCGAGGGCACGATCTCCGGCAAGATCGCCAAGGATCTGTTCGAGATCGTCTGGCAGGAGGGCGGCGACCCCCGCGCGATCGTCGAAGCGCGCGGCATGAAGCAGGTCACCGACCTTTCGGCGATCGAAAAGGTGGTCGATGAGATCATCGCGGCCAATCCGGACAAGGTCGCGCAGGCCAAGGCCAAGCCGCAGGCGCTAGGCTGGTTCGTCGGTCAAGTGATGAAATCATCCGGCGGCAAGGCCAACCCGCAAGCCGTCAACGATCTCCTCAAGTCCAAGCTCGGCATCTGAGGTCGTCGCGATCGGCATTGCGCTTCGGCTGCTCGAGGCTCGCGATAGTCACCGATCGTTCACGATGTCTCATGATCAATCGCCCTCGTGGCGTGAGTAGCCGCGAATTGGCCGTAATCGATTCCCGGCAGAAAACCTGCGCTCGGCCAGCGGCAGTGAGCCTCTAGCGGGGTTTCCGCGAAAAATTTTTTTGTTGCAAAAATTTCGATTCGGAGTCCGTGCGACAGGCCTCCCAACGGACTTTCGAATGACTGTTGATGTCGATCGCGAAAGCACGATCGATCTCGCGAGAAGCGCAAAGTACTTCCTTGAAAGCGTTTGGTGCACTTTTTTGGATTCGATTCCGGCATCGCTGTCGGATTTTGCGCGCCGACACGCGCGCATTTTGCCGTCGCTTCGCTGCTCGTGCGTCGCGCGTGCACGGCGCGAGGCGTCAATACTTCCTTAAGCGGGAAGCTGCTTTTTTTAGTCCGTTGGTGTATTCGGGATGTCGTGCATCTCGATTCCCGAATGCACGCAGCGATTAAGCCATCTCACATTGGAGGGCAACATGGCTAAGAAAGCGAAGAAGGCGAAGAAGGCGAAGAGCGCAGTGAAGAAGACTGCGAAGAAGACCCGCAAGGTCTCGAAGAAGAAGTAAGTCTCGCCTGACGAAGATGCCGGCGGTTTGATGCCGGCGCGTCACACGAGCCTTCGACGGTTTGCTTCCTCCAGGAAGCAGATTAGAAGAGCGGCTCTTGTCGACGAAAGAGGGTGTCGGCGAGACATCAGGTCAAACGGCTGGATCGTCATCCTGAGGGAGCTTGCTCCCGCCAGAGGCCGGTCCGGCAGAAGAAACAGGTTTTCTTCGTTCGGTGCGGATCCCTTACGTGGTCCGCAATTTCACCGGTCCGATGGCGCAAATGCCGGAAGACCTCCGTGAGATCTGGTCCTGACGTGTTCGCCGACGCCCTCGTTCCAAGCCGGTAACGAGCGGGTCCGGCATCCCACTTTTCGAAAATCCGTTGACGTCCCGCCGCGCCACCCATCTTGGGATGCGCGCGCTGCGCTCGTGCCTCGTCTGCCCTGTTGCAGCGATGGTTATCGGTTGGCGAAACGCCAGGGTAAACCGATCTCTCAGGGTACGGGAAACCCGCATAAAACGGGCATTTCCTCGACATCGGCGATCCGGCGGCCGGCGAGGCGTTTACACCCGATTCATCCCGAAGCTTAAACTGTCCTTCAAATTTGAGCGGTCATGATCACCCCAGCGGCCGGTCAACGGCCATGCGCATGAAGCGCCATGGGGAAACAGAGCTGGACAGGGGCCGCGCGCGGAAACCAGCGCGCGGGCTAAAAACAAGACGGGGAGACTAAGATGTTTCAGGGTTCTATTGATCTGGACGTGGCCATTCCGGTCACGGCAACAGCCATTCCGGATGTGCTCTTCGAGCGCGGGCTTTATTGGGCGAGTGGCCGTTCCGGCGTCGTCAACCTGATCGCAGCGCATAAGTGGTTCAACCTGGCCGCCGTGAAGGGCCGCAGCGATGCCATTCGGATGCGCCGCGAGGTGGCCGAGCTGATGACGGATGTGGAAATCGCAGCCGCCCAGCGGGAAGCCCGCGACTGGATGAAAGCTCACTGATCGCCTGAACACGCTGCCGCCTGAAGGCGCTATCCGCGCCGTGGCTTCGGCCGTGCTGCTGGCGCAGCTGGGCGGTGCTCGCGGAACGCGGCGGCAAGAGTTCGTAACGCGCCACGCGATCGGGCATCGGTCAGGTTCGAATGCAGCACGATGGCCGATGACGGAAGCGGTGGCAGTTTGAGCTTCTCACTGACCTCGACAAGGCTCGGCGGAGCGACGCGGTGCGCTAGTGCTGCGACCGCAAGTCCTGCGGAGACCGCAGCAACGACGGCCGTCATGCCGCCACCGAGAAAAACCTCAACCCAGTCGAGACCAGCCGCCTCCAGCGCGTGTGTGGCACCGTTGCGGACGCCACACGAAGCCGACAATGAGGCGAGCCGAACCGCTTCGCCTTGCCGGTGCTCGAAACTTGAGGCCGCGAACCAGCCGAAGCGCTCCTGACACAAGGTCTCGCCGTCGCGGCGGTCGTCCTCCCGGCGTACGATCGCCGCATCAAGCGCGCCGCGATCGAACGCATCCAGCAACTGGCGCGACGTCCCGATCTCGACCTCAATCAACAGAGCAGGGTCGTAGCCATTCAAGCGCGCCAATAGCGTTGGAAGCTCGGGGCCGGCAACCTGATCGGCAATTCCCAGTGTGAAGCGGCGCGATGCCGGCGAGAGTCCTGCGATCGCGCGCTCATGCGCCGCAAGGAAATCGCGCGCTACCTTCAGGAATGCCGCGCCGCGCGCCGATAATCGCACCGAGCGCGGCGTGCGCTCGATCAGCTTCTCACCCAACCGCTCCTCGAGCCGCTTCAGCTTCATGCTGACCGCGGCTTGGGAGGTGTCGAGCGCCTCGGCGGCGCGGGTGAAGCTTTGAAAATCGGCTACCAACACAAAGGTTTGTACGGACTCGACATCCAGATTCGTCATTTCCAAGCATACCAGTTCGTTATCTCTGAAATATATATACATCCCATTTCGTTATTCAAAGCCGAGCGCTACATCGAGCGTCGCATTTCCGCGAATTGAGGCTTGAACGACATGACGGACTGGCACTACGCGACGCTGACCGAAACGGCCGACGCCATCAAATCCCGCAAAATCTCTTCCCTGGAATTGACCCGCGCCCTGGTTGATCGCATCGCGCGGCTCGATGGATCGCTTCATTCCTATGCTGTTGTAACATCCGAGTTTGCGCTGGCGCAGGCGCGAAAGGCCGATGCCGAGATCGCACGAGGAACTTATCGCGGGCGGCTCCACGGCATTCCGGTTGCGGTGAAGGATATCTTCGATACTGCCGGCGTCGTGACGACGGCGGGCATGCCGATTCATGCCAACCGTGTTCCGCAAGTCGATGCGACCGTCGTCAAGCGGCTGACAGCGGCGGGGGCCATTCTCCTCGGCAAGCTCCAGTGCACCGAAGGAGCACTCGTCAATCATCACCCGACGATCACGGTCCCGGTCAATCCATGGAATGAAGACTATTATGCGGGTGCTTCCTCGAGCGGCTCGGGCGTCGCAACCGCAGCCGGTCTCTGCTTCGGATCGCTAGGCAGCGACACCGGCGGCTCCATTCGCTTTCCATGCGCTGCCAACGGTCTCACCGGACTCAAGCCGACCTGGGGACGGGTCAGCCGCCATGGCGTCTTTGCACTGGCCGCAAGCCTCGATCACGTCGGCCCGATGACCCGCTCCGCCGCTGATGCCGGAGTCATGCTGGGTGCCATCGCCGGCCTCGATCCGAACGATCCGACGACACTCGCCGCGCCCGTTCCTGATTATCTCGCCGCACTCAGTTCCCGTGTGCGCGGCCTGCGGATTGGCGTCGATGCCACCTACAACGAAGCCGAGAGCGATCCCGATGTGATCGGATGCGTGCGCGCGGTGCGACAGGTTCTGGAAGAACTCGGCGCCGTCATCAAGGACGTCACCGTGCCCAATCCCGAACCGGTCATGGCAGCGTGGGGTTCGTATTGTGCGGTTGAAGCCGCCATCGCCCATGAGGCAACCTATCCCTCGCAGGCATCTGGCTATGGCGGGCTTGCCGAAGTGCTGGAGGCTGGCCGCGCGGCGAATGCCATCGACATCATGAAGGCACATCACGAACGGTTGGCGTTCTCAGGCGCGCTCTCGGCCCTGTTCTCCGAGATCGATCTCCTGCTGGTGCCAACGCAGCCAGCCGCGGATTTCACGCTGGCCGAAGAAAAGGCGCTGTTTGCCACACCCGAAGGGTTGGCCGGCTTTCTGCGTTTCGCGACGCCCCTCGACATGTCGGGCAGCCCCACCATCACTCTGCCGGGCGGCTTTACGGCAAGGGGCCTGCCGCTCTCGTTCCAACTGGTCGGCCGCCATCTTGACGAAGCACTCCTGGTGCAGGCGGCTCACGCCTATCAGCAGGCAACGGACTGGCATCGCAGGCATCCGGCGCTGTGAGAACCGGGAGCCCATCATGAGCATCGATGCAGCCGTCCTCGCAAAGCGTGGCCTCGTGGACCCCGCGCGCGATCCACGTCGTTGGTTTGCGCTGCCGATCCTGTTGATCGGCGCTTTCTTGCCCGTTCTGGATTTCAATGTCGTCAATCTGGCACTGCCCGCCATCAGGCAAGATCTGAAGGCGACGTCGAGTGACGTTCAATTCGTCATTTCCGCCTATGCGGCCACCTATGCAGTGTTCCTGATCACTGGCGGCCGGCTTGGCGACTGGCTGGGACGAAAGCGGATGTTCGTCACCGGTGTCACCGGTTTTACGCTCGCTTCGATCTTGTGCGGTCTTGCCTGGTCGCCCTCTGTCCTGATTGCGGGCCGCATTTTGCAGGGATTGACGGCAACGGTGATGGCGCCGCAGGTGCTGGCCTCCATCCGCGTGCTGTTTCGCGGCGCCGAGCAGGTCAAGGCACTGGCGCTTTATGGCGCCACGTTCGGTTTCGCCAACGTGACAGGACAGGTTCTTGGCGGCATGCTGGTGGCCGCGCATCCCTTCGGGTTCACTTGGCAGGCGATCTTTCTGATCAATATCCCGATCGGAATTGCGGCCATTGTCGGCGGCGTGCTCTTTCTCGCCAACACCCACGCCGATCACGCGCAAAAACTCGATATCGGCGGCGTTGTGCTGCTGTCGGCAACGCTTGGTCTTCTGGTTTATCCGCTGGTGGAGGGGCGCGAGAGTGGATGGCCGACCTGGATGGTGGCGATGCTTGCGGCGTCGCCGGTCACACTTTTCGTATTCATCGCCTTTGAGCGGCGCTTGACGGCGAAAGGCGGCGCGCCGCTGGTCGATTTGTCGCTGTTCCGCCAGCCGGGCTTTGCGACCGGTACCGCGATGGCGCTCCTGTTCTACATGCTGGCGTCGTTTTACCTGACCTTCTCGGTCTATCTGCAAGGTGGTCTGCACCTCACGCCGCTTGAGGCAGGTTTGAGAACGCTGCCCTTTGCGATCGGTTATTTCCTGGCCTCCTTTGCGTCCGCCGGCATCATGCAGCGGCTTGGGCCGCGCGCTTTGACACTCGGCTTCGCGATCCAGATCGCGGGCTTCGGCGCCGTCATTCCGTCAGTCCTCGAGGAAAGGCCCCTCTACGTCGGAGTCGCGCTTCTGGTTGCAGGCGTTGGATTTGGCATCGTCTTTCCTTCCGTGATCAAGGCGGTCGTTGGCGGCATTGACCAGCGCCATGCGGGGCTCGCTTCGGGCATTGTCATCTCGACCTTCCAGATCGGAGCGGCGCTGGGCGTCGCCATCATCGGCGGTGTGTTCTTCAACGTGCTCGGAACGGCGCAGGAGACAATGGCTTACGCGCACGCCTTTGCGGAGGCACTCGGCTGCAACGTTGCGCTGCTGATGATTGGTGCCTTGCTCTCGCTACGGCTGCCGAAAGCACACGGGTGAGACGTGGGACTCAGCGCTGGCCCTGCCGCGGCGCCGGCTTTCAAGTGAATGGTCATCTTGATCGATGATGCGGATGGTCAGGCCGGCTGCGGCTGCGGCTTTGCATAGGCCGCGTCGTGCACGGAGCCCATCAGCTGCTTGAAGCGACGTTGCCGCAGCCGATCGAGGGGTATTTCCATCAGCACTGTCAGAACAGCTGCCAGGAGAACCGTTCCGATCGCGGGCTTCAACGCGCCCCACCCGAAGCGCCCGTTACAGGCCATGATGACGAAAAGGTGGCAAAGGTAGATCGGATACGACAGCTCGCCAAGCCAGCGATCGACGCGCCAGTTCTTCGAGAGAGCAAAGATACCCGGAATGCAAAGCGAAAAAGCGGTAAGGAAAACCACCTCAGTACAGGGAAAGCCGACAACCGGATAAGTGATCTGCGGCAGCAGCGGGTATAGCAGGATGCCAGTGGCGCTGATCACCAACGACGTCCATCCGACCGAGGGAATGCGAAAGCCCTGGACCGAGCGGTATGCGCGATAAAGAAGCGAGCCGATGACGAACAGGCCGAGCTCGAACGGAAAGAAGCGGTAGTCCCAGGGATCGAATTTAAAACCGGCGTCGTAAGCATCGCGCGGCGAAGCTGGCGATCAGAATCGCCGCCAGGAGGCCGATCGACCGCCGAAACAGGAACGGTGCGATCGCATAGACCAGGATCTCGATCGACAGGCTCCAAGCCTGCGGGACCAGGTAAAGGTAAGACGGTTGAGGTTTGTAAGCCGTCCAGTTGGCGGTGAAGGCGAGGTGCGGCAGGTCGAACCGCATGAACGAGCTGAGGTCGATTCCCAAAATGCCGACGTTGGACGCGATCAGGAACAACAGCTTGTCGGCGGAGAAATCCTTGGTCAGGCTTGAGATGTTGCTCACAACCGAGTGCCAGCCGAACAGCAACAACACGGCGGCGCCGGCGCCGGCGGTGAGAAGCAGAATGGCCCAATAGATTGGATAGATCCGGAGAAACCGATTGCCGTAAAACAGCAGCGTGCCGCGAACTCCGGCCGGATATTTTTCGTTCAAGATGAGCGAAATATAGAAGCCGGAAATGACGAAAAACGATTGGACCGCAATCTTGCCGCCGACGAGCGTCAATCCGAGGATCGGCGCGCTATGCGCAGCGACCACAGACATCGCGAGCAAGAAACGGATCAGCCCCATGGTTCACCAAGGATGTATCGCGAACAGCGCCCGGGAACGCGCTCTGCCGGGCGTGCCGATGGAACCGCAACTATCTCCGGCAAACTGGGGTTGGATTTTGACAAACTATTTTAAAGCGGCTGCGCGGTTGAAGAGAGGCAGTTGGCGGAGCCGGAGGGATTCGAACCCTCGATAGGCCTTTACAAGCCTATAACGGTTTAGCAAACCGCCGCCTTCAGCCACTCGGCCACAGCTCCGTCGAGCGCGGATATGCCCGAGCGCGGGGCGAGCCGCAAGCAGCAGATTGCCGGTTGGGCCAATTCGGCGAAATTGCCTTGCCGGTTCAACCGAGAGGAGCGATTTGCGTGCTTTTTGTGCAACATCTTTCAGAAACATTGATCCCTAAGCTTTCCGCGCGCCGTCTTTTTATTGCGTGTGCAGAAACCTTCAGTAATTCTCGGCGCCGCGACGGAGGGGGGCACCCGAGGTCGTCCTCGGCGGTTCGCAGGAATTCCCGCGCTCACGCGGGAGAGGCGAGGGCGCTGAGAAGCTGAGCAGTGTTCCCGGGGGACATATCCTGGGGGGTATGGGGGAACCTGCTCAGCTTTTTTGGCCACAGCCAAACGCCAGCTCACCCGATCATCCACCATCGTTGGTCGTCATCTTCAAGCCGCAGAGGTTGCGCGGTCGGGCTAGGCGCTGCGGTTTGCGACCCTCACTTCAGCGCGATGAGATCGGCCAGCGCAGCGGTTGATTCGACGAAGCTCGGCGGACAGCTGTCGGCCGCAAGGTTGAGCAGCCGCTGCGCCTCTTTCCTGTTCTTCTTCAGAAGCGCCAGCTCGCCGCTGTAAAAATTCGCCTCGCAGGTTTGCGCTGCCTTGACTTGCGGATCGGTATCGAAGGCCGCGCCAAGGGTCTGTTCGGCGTTGCGTTCGCCGAGGTACTCGCGGATCACGGGCGCCGGCCAGACCGCCATGTCGAGCTGCTTGGCAGCCTCCGCCAGATGGCCAGGCGCATTGGTGCGCCGTTCGGCAAGCTCGCGCCACAGCGCGGCATAGGCATCCTTCGAATTGAGTTCGGCAGCCTTCTGGAAGTCCGCGATCGCGTCCGCCGTATGGCCACCGATGACGTAATAGGCGACGCCGCGGTTGAAATAGGAGGTGGCTTCGCTGTCATCGAGCTTGATGGCCTTGGTGAAATCTTCAAGCGCGGCCGGCGCATTGCCAAGCATGTAGGACAGCCGGCCGCGGACGAAGTAGGCGAGCGCATAATTGGGATCGAGGCGCAGCGCCTCGTTCATGTCGGTCATCGCGCGCGCGAGGTCGCCCTTGCTCTTGTACGCGTCGCCGCGTGAGAAATAGGCCAGCGCATAGGTGGGATCGAGCTTGATCGCTTCGTTGAGATCTTCGAGCGCGTGATCCAGCTCGCCCTTGTTCTTGTAGAGATTGCCGCGCTCGGCATAGGCCCACGCGTTTTTCGGATCGAGCCGCAGCCCCTCGTTGAAGTCGGCGAGGGCACGATCTGCGTCGGCTTTGCTCAAATAGACGTTGCCGCGGTTGAGAAAGGCTGCCGCAACGGTGCGGTTGACGCCGATGGCTTCGTTGCAGTCCTTCAGCGCGCGATCGGAATCCTTCTTCGTCCACCACCATCCGCAGCGGCTGCTCAACGCGCTGGCGCGATCCTGCGTCGATGTCTTCGTATCATTGATGACGCGATCGCAGGCTGCAATTCCCTGGTCGGCCTTGTCGAGTTGTCCGGCAAACCTGCACTGATCGAGGTCGCTCTGCGCGTTGGCTCTGTCGAAGCTGGCGAGTAGCGCGAAAATGGCGAGGGTGGATACCAGGAGTACCGAAAACCGCATTTCTTCTCCGTCGTCGTTCGCCTGTAGCCGCTCGAGTCCTGATTCCGAAGTTCGGGTCATTTTGGAGAGCCACGTTCCGAACTTCGGAATCGAAAGGGCGCTCGTAAGCTCATCATTCGAGTGTGGCTTTGGTTCAGAAGTCCGCATGACGAACCCGCGGCACAAACGATGCGGACTTCTGAGCCGCCGCGCTTTGAGAGGTGATTACCTACGTTGAAGAACCACCCTCCTGCAAGATTCTTGAAGCGGCTGCACGCTTCCTGGGCTTGTGTTGCCCGCGTGGCATGCGGGCCCAAATTCGACCCCAAAACGTCGCGATGCCCTCAACGTTACGCCGTGAATTTCGTCTCAAGGAATTTTGAAAGCTGCGCGCACCTGCTGCCGGGTAGCCAAAAAGTGCCTATGAAAACAGAGGTTTGGCGACTTTCATGTCTCGGTCTTGTGTGTGCATATTTTGCAACACCTACTGGAAAAGCGACTGTGACAAAGAGTCATGAGGCAAGTTTAAATTGCCTTTTTATCCCTGAGGGGCGCACTCTCGGAACAAGAAATAGGCATGCCGGATTCGTCGCGTTCGGAAACTTCCGATGACGAGGGGCCAAGTAAGAACCGGCGGCCTGGGGTGGTTTAGCGTTTCACACTACGAGGGGACACATGAAATTCAACAGCAAGGCTCTCTTGGCGGCAGCGGGCATGGCCGCTTTCGCGTTCTCGCCGGCAAATGCATATGAAGGGGGCGTCGCTTGGCAATCAAAGCCGGGCGTCTTCATCGGCGCCAGCGCCGGTGTCCCGCCGCCGGGCATCTACATGTTCAATCAGGTCTTTACCTATCAGTCCAACATCGCGGGCCCGATCACGAACGTACCCGGCATTGGCAACAAGGCCGGCGTGCAGGCCGCGGTCGACGTGCAGGGCTTCCTGTTCGTTCCCGGCTGGACATTCCTGGGCGCGACCTACGACGCGGTCCTGGTGCAGCCCTTCGGCATGGTCAGTGTCGGTCAGCCGCTCTCGCTGAACCCGCAGCAGATCGACATGTTCTCGGGTGTTCACAACACCTACTTCGTGCCGGTTGAGTTGAGCTGGAAGCTCGGAACCAGCGGCTTCGTCTTCAAGACGGGCCTTGGCATCTATGCTCCGACCGGCACCATCCAGGGTGCGACTGGGGTCGGCTGTCTCGCGCCGAACGCCACCGGTTGTAACGGTTTTGCCAACTTCGGCAACAAGTACTGGACCTTCCAGCCTGAGGCGATCATCTCCTATCTGGCGAACGGCTGGAACATCACCGGCGCGTTCTATGGGGAGTTCAACACGGCCAACCAGCCCGATAACTACACCCAGGGTGACGTCTTCCACGCCGACTTCACGGCAACGAAGACTTTCGGTAAGTGGACGGTTGGTCCGGTTGCCTACTACGTTGCCCAGGTTTCGAACGACAGTTGCCCGATCGGCGTCTGCACCACCGCGCATCCGCTCGGCATCGTTGGCAACACCCAGCGCTTCCAACTGGGTGCGATCGGTGGCCTCGTGGAATATAACTTCGGCCCGGCAAGCTTGTCGGTCTGGGCGACGCAGGAAGTTTACTCGCATGCGTCGGGTGGCCAACTGCCGGCGGCGCTCGGCGGCGCGGACCTCTCCAACATCACCCGCGGCTCGACGGTGTTTGCGACCCTCAGCTACCGCCTCTGGGCGCCTGAGGAGCCGGCAAAGCCCCCGATGTTCCACAAGTAAGGGCGAGCTGCTGACGTCCTGACCCAACAAGATCCCCCTTCCGGGAAACCGGAAGGGGGATTTTTCTTGTGCTGAACGGCCCTGCAAACCGCACCGCCGCGATGCGCGGTGCCGTCGCTTGTTTGGATTCTTCTAAGGCGGGGATTGGCCCGGAGCAATCGGCGCTACTCGAAGCGGCCGCGATGCAGGTCGGCTTCGATTTGCAGTCGCGTTCCACCGCCGAAGCGGCTGCGATAGACCTGCAAGTTCTCCATGATCCGCTGCACGTAGTTCCGCGTTTCCGAGAAGGGGATCAGTTCGACCCAGTCCACGGGGTCGACCTTGGGGTCGCGGGGGTCGCCGTAGCGGTCGATCCATTTTTTGACGCTGCCGCGGCCGGCATTGTAGGCGGCAAACGTCATGATGTAGGAGCCGCGATAATCGTCGAGCAGGCCGCCGAGCTCGGCTGCGCCAAGGGCTGCGTTGTAGACCGGGTCGGTTTTCATCCGGGTGAGGTCGAAGCTCGCGCCGTATTTCTTGCAGACATACCTGCCGGCTTCCGGCGTCACCTGCATCAGGCCGTAGGCCTGCGCCGGCGAGACCACGGCCGGATTGAAGGCGCTCTCCTGCCTCGCGATGGCGTAGATGATGCCCGGTTCGACGTCGGGGCCGATCGACTTGAAAGGCGGAATCCCATTCACCGGATAGGCGTAGAAATCGAACGGCAGCCCGCGATTGAGCGCGGCCTTGCCCATCAAGAGCATGCCGCGGGCGTCGTTGTAGCGCGCCGCCAGTTCGCCAAGCCCGACCAGCGCATCGGCGTCGCCGTTTTCGCCCATGTCGGCGAAAATCGGTACGGCGATGTCGCCTTCGCCGAGCTCGTACAACAGCTGCACCGCGCGCACGATCTCCAGGCGCTCGACGGCGCGGCCGCGTGCGCTTGGCGGTCCGCTCAGCTCAATCTGGGGCAGGCCGAGCTTGGCGCGCGCGAGCTGGCCATAATAGCTGGTCGACTGCCCCGCGGCGGCCGTATAGGCGGCGCGCGCCTCCTGCGAACGGCCCGCGGCTTCTGCCGCACGACCCTGCCAATAGCCGGCGCGTGCCAGCGTCGTGGGATTGGCGCTGCCGACGCCGATGCGGGCAAAATGCTGCGCCGCCGTCGCAGGGTCGTCGAGGAAGCGGAGCGCGATCCAGCCTGCGGTAAATTCCTGCTCGGTCTTGTAGATGTCGCGCGAAGGCAGCGCTGCGTCGCGCGCGATCAGGTAGGCGGTGCGATATTCGCCGACGTCGATCATCTTGCGCGCCAGAAGCCGCCGTTCGACCCACCACTCATCCAGATTGTAGAGGCGGTTGGGGTCTTTCGGCGCGCTCATCATCAGCTGTGCGGCCTCGGCGAATTTTTCTTCACGGCGCAAGAGCTGGGTCTTGCTGAAGATATAGCCGGGATCGCTGTGTAATTCGTACGGTACCGCCTCGAGCAGCGGGCGGGTGTTGGGAGCCTTGTGGTAGGCCGCGATACGGGCTTTCGCGAGCGCCACGTAGCCGCCGCCGAGCCGCCTGGCCGCGCGCAGCGCGATTTCGTGCTCGCTTCCATAAAGGAAGAAATCCATCCGCGCCTTCTGATCGCCGGGCGTGATCAGCGCTCCGTACAGATCGAGCGCGGTGTTCTCGGTATCTTCCGACATCGGGTCGTTGCGCCAGGCATCGCGCACCAGCCGCTCGGCATTGGCCCGGTCGCTGCGTCCGATCATGGTGCGGGCCAGGACGAGTTTGCCTTTGGCGGAAATCGGCGATTCGTTTTCGAACCACGACCAGACCGCCGCGTCTTCGCGGCGATCGTCCCACAACGCGGCCTCGATCCGCCGCCGGAGGAAGGCCTGCGACGGCCAGCTTGGATTGGCAGCGATGAAGGCGCGATAGCGTTCGACGGTGGCGCCGTTGTCCTCGCTGCGCAGGACGATCCACTCTGCAAGCTTCCTCGCGAGCGGATCGGAGATCGCGGCTTCGGCCTCGGTCGCATCCGCGGGCTTGCGCTTGCGCACGAGGTCGATGACGCTCTCGAGCGCTTCCTTGTCGGAAGCGGAGGTCGAGGATGTCGTCGCAACCGCGGCCCGCACCGCCGGCTTGCGGCCGGCCGGAGGCGGCAATGCGGCGTGCTGGCGCGTGGCCGGCACAAGCGCGGGGCTCGGTGCGACCGGCGTTGCCCTGCCAGGCGATTTGGAGGCCGCTTTAACCTTGGCTTTGTCGGCTGCCTTATCCGCCTTCTTCTCCGGCTTTTTATCGCTCGCCGGCTTTTTCTCGACCTTCTTTTCGGACTTTTTTGCGTTTGTCTTTTCCGTCGTCTTGGATTCTGCGTTGTGGGCGGCTGAGCGCGCCTTCGGCAGCGGCACCTTGCTCTTGTCGGTCGTCTCGCTCGCGAGGACATGCGAGCCCAGGACCAGGACGAACGCCAGCGCAGTCACCAGGGTGGTCGCCATGGCAGTCGAACGCAAAGCGGCGGCGCGAGCGGAGCGGGTCACGGCATTCCTCTGCGGCGAATCACGAAAGACCTGAGCACTAAGGTCTAGTTTATTGAATATGCGGTAAAAACACCCGATATGCGGGGCGGTGCGTTGTTTGCGTCACCACCACGGCAAAATCGCGGCCAGCCTTATGTCCCGGCTATACCAGGGGCGGTTTTCCGTACTTTCGCCCAAGCTTCATACCCGGTATGAATGGCTGAATTCAGTGCTTGAAGGAGCGGCCAGACCGCATCCGGTGTTAAGGAGAAGTCCATGGCAGCGAAGACGAAATTCCGCGGGTCCTTCACCGCCCTGGTCACGCCATTCAAGAACGGCTCGCTCGACGAGGCGGCCTTCCGCGGGCTTGTGAACTGGCAAATCTCAGAGGGAACACATGGTCTCGTGCCGGTGGGAACCACGGGCGAGAGCCCGACGCTCAGCCATGACGAGCACAAACGCGTCGTCGAATGGTGCATCGACGAGGCGGACAGGCGTGTTCCGGTGATTGCGGGCGCAGGCTCGAATTCCACCAAGGAGGCAATCGAGCTTGCCGAGCACGCCGAAGAGGCGGGAGCGGACGCGGTGCTGGTGGTGACGCCCTACTACAACAAGCCGACGCAGGAAGGCCTCTACCAGCATTTCAAGGCGATCAACGACGCCATCGGAATTCCGATCATCATCTACAATATTCCGCCGCGCTCGGTGATCGACATGAGCGTGGACACCATGGCACGCCTGTTCCAGCTCAAGAACATCGCCGGCGTCAAGGACGCTACCGCCAGCATGGTGCGGGTCTCCCAGCAGCGCGCGCAGCTGGGCGAAGATTTCAACCAGCTCTCGGGCGAGGACGCGACCGTGATCGGCTACATGGCCCATGGCGGCCATGGCTGTATCTCGGTGACCTCGAACGTCGCGCCGCGCCTGTGCTCGGAGTTTCACCAGGCCTGGCAGAAGGGCGATCACACCACCGCGCTCAAGCTGCATGACAAGCTGATGCCGCTGCACACCAATCTTTTCATTGAGTCCAATCCTGCGCCGATCAAGTATGCATTGTCGCTGCTTGGCAAGCTGGAGGAGACGCTACGGTTGCCGATGGTGCCGGTCTCCGAGCCGACCCGCGTTGCCGTCCGCAACGCCATGGTCCATGCGGGATTGATCAACTGATTTTTGTGGCGCGGCAGGCGTTCGTGCCAGCGAATCTTATGGGGGCCTGCACATGCTGAAGGAATTCCGCGACTTTGCCATGAAGGGCAACGTGGTCGACCTTGCGGTCGCCGTGATCATCGGTGCCGCCTTTGGTGCCATCGTCAGTTCGCTGGTCAACGACATCATCATGCCGGTCATTGGCGCCTTTGGCAGCCTCGATTTTAATAATTACTTCTTGGCGCTGTCGAAAAACGTCACGGCAACGAACCTTGCCGATGCGAAGAAGCAGGGTCCGGTCTTGGCCTACGGCAGCTTCATCACATTGACGGTGAACTTCATCATCGTCGCCTTCGTCATGTTCACGGTGATCCGCCTGATGAACCAGTTCAAGCGCAAGGAAGCTGCGGCGCCGCCGAAGCCGACTCGCGAGGAAGAGCTTTTGACCGAAATTCGCGACCTTCTGAAGAAGGGCTAGACCGGGACCTCAAGTGGCCGAGAAGAAAGAACGCCCGATCAAGGTCATTGCGGAGAACCGCAAGGCCCGTTTCAACTACGCTGTCGACGACACGGTTGAGGCCGGGATCGCGCTGACGGGCACCGAGGTCAAGTCGTTGCGCAGCGGCAAGTCGACGATCGCGGAATCCTACGCCGATTCCAAGAACGGCGAGATCTGGCTGATCAACGCCAATATTCCCGAATATTTGCAGGCCAACCGCTTCAATCACGAACCGAAACGGCCGCGCAAGCTGCTCCTGCATCGCAAGCAGATCAACCGGCTGATGGGAGCGGTGGATCGCGAGGGCATGACGCTGATCCCGCTGAAACTCTATTTCAACGAGCGCGGCCGGGCCAAGCTGCTGCTCGCGATCGCCAAGGGCAAGAAGCTGCACGACAAGCGCGAGAGCGCGAAGAAGCGCGACTGGGGCCGCGAGAAGAGCCGCCTCATGCGGGCGCGCGGATGAGATACGGTTGATCGGCCCGGGGAAAGAAAAATGAATCAGAAAAACCTGCTCGAAGTCGATTGGAGCCAGATTCCCGCACCAAAGGATGACGGCGCGGCGGACCATCTCGTCGGTCTTGCGATCCCGCCGGTTAACCTTGTGGCCACCGACGACACCACGGTGACGCTTTCGGCGCTGAGAGGCCGCAGCGTCGTGTTCGCCTATCCGCGCACCGGCGAGCCCGGCAAGATCTCGCTGGTCGACGATTGGGACATGATCCCGGGCGCACGGGGCTGCACGCCGCAAACCTGCTCGTTTCGAGATTTGTTTGCGGAGCTGAAGGCGGCTGGCGCGCAGCATGTCTTTGGGCTGTCCACCCAGAGCAACGCCTACCAGACGGAAATGGCCTCGCGGCTGCATTTGCCGTTCCCGGTCCTGTCCGATGAGAAGCTCGAGCTGACGCGGGCATTGGACCTGCCGACCATGGAGGTTGCCGGTCTCGTCCTGATCAAGCGGCTCGCGCTGATCGTCGACGACGCGCGCATCACCCATGTTTTCTATCCGGTGTTTCCGCCCGACCGGAATGCTGGCGATGTGCTGGACTGGCTGAAGGAAAACCCGGCCTAAGCCAAAGCCAGGTCGGCCCGTACCTTCGCGAACACGTTGCGAAACATCTCCGCCGTCAGCACGCCGGTATTCGTGTTGTAGCGCGAGCAATGGTAGCTATCGTAAAGGCGGAGCGGGCCGGCCTGGTGAACCGCGCCGTGCGCAAACGGCGCTGCTGCGGCGCGAAGGCCTAACGCTTTGACCGTCGTTTCGTGAGCGATCCGGCCGAGCGCCACAATGGCCTTGAGCCTTGGCATGCTTTCGAGGGCCGCCAGGAGAAACGGCCGGCAATTGGCGATCTCGGCCGGCAGCGGCTTGTTCTGGGGCGGCACGCAGTGCACGGCGTTGACGATGCGGCAATCGGCCAGCGTCATGCCATCGTCCGGGCGGGCCTGGTAGACGCCTTTGGCGAAGCCGTATTCAATCAGGGTGGCGTAGAGCAGATCGCCCGCGTAATCGCCGGTGAACGGGCGTCCGGTGCGGTTGGCGCCCTGCAAGCCCGGCGCAAGGCCGACAATCGCGAGCCGTCCGTTATGGTCCCCGAAAGCGGGCACCGGCGCGTTGAACCATTGCGGTTTTTGGGCGCGGTTGGTCGCGCGGAACGCGGCAAGCCTTGGGCAAAGCCCACAGTCGCGGTCCGGCTCGGTCTCAGGCGGGCGGGGGGCAGCTTTGGCTCGAGCGCTCTTGATCGCGGCTTTTTCAGTCGTCGAAGTCGTCGCCATCGCCCCTCGAGGCTAGCGTGGTCGCCCGTTGCAGGAATTGCGGGGCGTGATGGCGCGGTTCGCGGGGGGCAGGGCGTTCGGACGGGTCGCGCCCGAGCTTGGATTGCAGCTCGACCAGGTCGGTAAAAACGTCGGCCTGGCGGCGCAATTCGTCGGCAATCATCGGTGGCTGGCTCGCGATCGTCGAGATCACGGTGACCCGCACGCCCCGGCGCTGCACCGCTTCCACCAGCGAGCGGAAGTCGCCGTCGCCCGAAAACAACACTATCTGGTCGACGTGTTCGGCGAGCTCCATCGCGTCGACGGCGAGCTCGATGTCCATATTGCCCTTCACCTTGCGACGCCCGCTCGCATCGATGAATTCCTTCGTCGCCTTGGTGACGACGGTGTAGCCATTGTAGTCGAGCCAATCGATCAGGGGACGGATCGAGGAATATTCCTGATCCTCGATAATGGCCGTGTAGTAGAAGGCGCGGACCAGCGTTCCCCGGCTTTGGAACTCCTTCAGAAGGCGCTTGTAGTCGATGTCGAAGCCGAGGGTCTTGGCGGTGGCATAAAGGTTGGCGCCATCGATGAAGAGCGCGATCTTATTGGAAGCGGGTGACATTCAGAGTTCTCACAGAGTTCTCACAGGGGTTTCCCGGTATTCTTCTTGGCGCAGCCGCAGTGCTTCGCGCATTCACATACGATGCTGCCGAAGCCCTGCGGATGTCCAGACGCTGCCGGAAATAAAGGTAGGCCGAAACAACCGGAAGTGGATTTTGTCAACGCAATAAAGCGTTTTCTTGTCCGCGCCGCCGTCGTGACAGCTCGAAATTGCCGCGCTGCCAGTCCTCTGGTCTGGGATTATCAGAGCAAATTGGGAAGGCCAAATCACAAATTAGTCTTGCGAAACGGCCAATGGCCCTATAACTAGCTCAAAATAATCAACATATTCCAACCCCTTGAGCGGAGCGACAGTCGATGGCTCGCGTCACCGTAGAAGATTGCATTGATAAGGTCGACAACCGGTTCGACCTGGTCCTTTTGGCCGCGCATCGCGCCCGTATGATCTCGTCCGGGTCGCAACTCACGGTCGATCGCGACAACGACAAGAACCCGGTCGTCTCCCTGCGTGAGATCGCCGATTCGACGATTTCGCCGGAGGATTTGCGCGAAGAACTGGTTCATTCCCTGCAGAAATTCGTCGAAGTGGACGAGCCCGAACCCGACACGGTTCCATTGATCGGGTCGGCGGGTGCGAGCGTCGATGCCGACGATACCGAGGTCGCGATCGAGCGTATGACCGAGGAAGAACTCCTGAAGGGTCTCGAGGGGCTTGCGCCCCCGGAAGAGCAGCCCGAAGAAGACGAGTAAGTTCGAAATACGGCTCAGCTCTGTCCGGTTGCCTCATTCCAATCCACAGAATTCTTATCCAAAGGCCCGGAGCTCGCTCCGGGCCTTTGTTTTTGGCTAACATTATGGTTACCGGCCGCCTGCCGGATCCGCCGCGCAGGCCGTCTCGTATTTTAAGCTGACGCGCGCTCGTTTCTCGTTAGACTATTGCCGTGTTCTCTGAGGTCGAGCACCTCACCCGAGGGTGACGCCTGGCCGGGGAACCCACTACATGAGCTGGATGATTTGGGAGGCGGACCTGAGCCAGCCGGGTTCGCTTGCAGAGGTGTTGACCCGATGGCGTACCGGCGCCAGAGCCCCGAGCAGATGCAGGCCGCCAGTTCAATCTCGGTGGCGCCATCGTCGGCTGCGCCAACTGTCGAGCCGAAGGCGGCCAAGTCCCGCGCGCGCATGATGCGGCAATATGATCTGGTCGAGCGCGTCCGCTCCTATAATCCCGACACCAACGAAGACCTTCTGAACCGCGCCTACGTCTATGCCATGAAGGCGCATGGTTCGCAGACGCGCGCCTCCGGAGATCCCTATTTCTCCCATCCGCTCGAGGTCGCGGCGATTCTGACCGACCTCAAGCTCGATGATGCCACCATCGTTGCTGCGCTTTTGCACGACACCATCGAGGATACCGAGGCAACCCGCGCCGAAATCGACCAGGTGTTCGGGCAGGAGATCGGGGCGCTGGTCGAAGGCCTCACCAAGCTGAAACGGCTTGAACTGGTGTCGCGCGAAGCGAAACAAGCGGAAAATCTGCGCAAGCTTCTGCTCGCGATTTCCGACGACGTGCGGGTGCTGCTGATCAAGCTCGCCGATCGGCTGCATAACATGCGGACGCTGGAATTCGTACCCGCGGCCTCGCGCCAGCGCATCGCCGAGGAGACGCTCGACATCTATGCGCCGCTTGCCGGGCGCATGGGCATGCAGGAAATGCGCGAGGAGCTCGAGGATCTCTCGTTCAAGACGCTCGACCCGGAAGCCTATTCGGTGGTGCGGCAGCGGCTCGATTCACTCGCCGAGCTCAACCGTAACCTGATCGGTGAGATCGAAAGCCAGCTCTCCAAGGACCTTCAGAAGAACGGCCTGAGGGCGCGCGTCTATGGCCGCCGCAAGCGGCCGTTCTCGATCTGGACCAAGATGCAGCGCAAATCAGTCGGCTTCGAGCAATTGTCCGACATTTTCGGCTTCCGCGTCGTGCTCAAGGATGTCGAATGCTGCTACCGGGCGCTTGGCGTCGTGCACACGACCTGGCCGGTGGTGCCCGGCCGCTTCAAGGACTACATCTCGACCCCGAAGCAGAACGACTACCGTTCGCTCCACACCACCGTGATTGGTCCCGGCAAGCAGCGCGTTGAGCTGCAAATCCGCACCGAGGAGATGGACGAGATCGCCGAACTCGGTATCGCAGCGCACGCCTTCTACAAGGACGGCGTGGGATCGCCGACCGAGCGGCTGAAACGCGAATCCTCGGCTTTCGCCTGGCTTCGGCACACCATCGCGATCCTGTCCGAGAGCGCCAATCCGGAAGAGTTTCTCGAGCATACCAAGCTCGAGCTGTTTCACGACCAGGTGTTCTGCTTCACGCCCAAGGGCAAGCTGATCGCGCTGCCGCGGCAGGCCAACGTGATCGACTTCGCCTATGCCGTGCATACCGACGTCGGCAACAGCGCGGTCGGCTGCAAGATCAACGGCAAGTTCGCGCCGCTGTCGTCGGAACTGCAGAATGGCGACGAAGTCGAGGTCCTGACCTCGGATGCGCAATCTTCGCCGCCGTCGGCCTGGGAATCGCTTGCCGTGACCGGCAAGGCGCGGGCGGCGATCCGCCGGGCGACGCGCACCGCCGTGCGGGATCAATATGCCGGTCTCGGCCGCCGCCTGGTCGAGCGGCTGTTTGCGCGCGCCAAGATCGAATATGCCGACGACAAGCTGAAGGGCGCTTTGCCGCGGCTGGCGCGGGCCTCGGTCGATGACGTGATGGCGGCCGTTGGGCGCGGCGAAATGAAGGCTTCCAACGTCGCTCGCGCGATGTACCCCGACTACAGGGAAGAGCGGGTGGCGCGCTACGGCGGCAAGAAGGTCCTCGCCGACAAGCTGAAAGTGAAACCGCCAAGCGGGACGGGGCGAAACCTTTCGGCTATCCCGATCCGCGGCATCAATTCGGACCTGCCGGTCAAGTTCGCGCCCAATGGCGGTGCCGTGCCGGGCGACCGCATCGTCGGGATCATCTCGCCGGGCGAAGGGATCACGATCTATCCGATCCAGTCACCGGCCCTGAAGGACTTCGAGGAACAGCCGGAGCGCTGGCTCGACGTGCGCTGGGATGTCGATGAGGCGACGCCGCAGCGCTTTCCGGCGCGAATCCTGATCGACAATGTCAACGAGCCCGGAAGCCTTGCCCAGATCGCGACCGTCATCGCCGAGCACGACGGCAATATCGATAATATCCACATGGCCCGCCGCTCGCCGGATTTCACCGAACTCACGATCGATCTCGAGGTCTATGACCTCAAGCATCTCAGCGCTATTATCGCCCAGTTGCGCGCCAAGGCCGTGGTCGCACGGGTCGAGCGCGTCAACGGGTGAAACCTTCAATCCTCATCCTGAGGATCGTCAGCTTCATCGAGAGTTTGAGATGCCCACTGCTTTGCCGCTACGCCTCGGAGTGAACGTCGACCATATCGCGACCCTTCGCAACGCGCGGGGAGGGGCGCGGCCCGATCCTGTGCGCGCCGCATTGTTGGCGATCGAGGCCGGCGCCGACGGCATCACCGCGCATTTGCGCGAGGATCGCCGCCACATCCGTGATACCGATATGGCGCGACTGAAGGCCGAAATCTCGAAGCCCTTGAATTTCGAGATGGCGGCGACTTCGGACATGATGGGGATTGCGCTTGCGACCAAGCCTCACGCGGTGTGCCTCGTGCCCGAGCGGCGCCAGGAGCTGACCACCGAGGGTGGCCTTGACGTCGTAGGCCAGCATAACGTGTTGGCGCCGTTCATCGCCCGCCTGAACGATGCCGGCATCCGCGTGTCACTGTTCATCGCGGCCGACCCGGCGCAGATCGAAATGGCCGCAAAACTGCACGCGCCCGTGATCGAAATTCACACCGGTGCCTGGTGCGATGCGGTGGTCGATGGTCACCTCGACAAGGCCGAATCGGAATGGAAGCGTATCGTCACGGGTGCGGCTTTGGCCCGTTCGGCCGGCCTGGAAGTCCATGCGGGCCACGGCCTCGACTATGCGACCGCGGAAAAGATTTCCGCCTTGCCCGAAATCGCCGAACTCAATATCGGCTACTTCATGGTCGGCGAGGCCCTGTTTGTTGGCCTTGGCGAGACGGTTCGTGCGATGCGGGCTGCGATGGACCGCGGCCGCGGCAAGGTTGCGGGGAACGGATAGGGCATGATCATCGGCATCGGCTCCGACCTGATCGATATCCGCCGCGTCGCCAAGGTCATCGAGCGCCATGGCGATCGTTTTCTCGAGCGGATCTTCACCGACGCCGAGCGTGCAAAGGCCGAACGGCGGGCCAAGAACGAGAACATGGTCGTGGCAACCTACGCCAAGCGGTTCGCCGCCAAGGAGGCCTGTTCCAAGGCGCTCGGGACCGGGATCCGGCAGGGGGTCTGGTGGCGCGACATGGGTGTCGTCAATCTGCCAGGCGGCCGGCCGACCATGCGCCTGACGGGCGGGGCGCTTGCCAGGCTCGAGGCCCTCACGCCGGTGGGTTTTGAGGCCAGAATCGATCTGAGCATCACCGACGATTGGCCGCTCGCACAGGCCTTCGTCATCATTTCGGCCCATGACGGGCGCACGGCCTAGGCCCGCGGAGATGCGGATCATAAAAAACTAAAATAGTATATTTTTCAACGGCTTATTAAATTTTGATGAAGCCGTTGATTGCGCCCCCTACAACAACCGTCTACAACCGCGGCGAACGATTATTCGCCGCCTGAGCGGATTCGGACCTCAACTTCCGCAAGCTCGCTCGCCACATCAGAAGGCTAGTGATCCGATTCTGACGGCTGGTTGCGTCGGGACCGTTTTTCCGCCGCGCCCGGCCGCGCGGCGGGCAATGAGAAGCAGGAAGTTTAGGGAATCCATGAGCGTGACATCTTCTACCAAATCCGAAGGCGGCCTGGGCGAGACCATCCGCGTTGTCATTCATGCTCTCCTGATCGCGCTCGTCATTCGCACCTTCCTGTTCCAGCCCTTCAACATTCCCTCGGGATCGATGAAGGCGACGCTTCTCATCGGCGACTATCTCTTCGTCTCGAAATATTCCTACGGTTACAGCCACTATTCGTTTCCGTTGTCGCCGCCGCTGTTTTCCGGTCGTATCTTCGGCTCCTATCCCACGCGCGGTGATGTCATCGTGTTCCGCCCGCCGAACGACACCTCGACGGATTTCATCAAGCGCGTGATCGGGCTGCCCGGCGACCACATCCAGATGAAGGATGGTCTGCTCTATATCAACGACACTCCGGTCAAGCGCGAGCGCTTGAGCGATTTCGTCGGCGAGGATCCGTGCGGCCGGTCGGAGGCGACGGCGCGGGTGAAGCGCTGGAAGGAGACGCTGCCCAACGGCGTCAGTTACGAATCTCTCGATTGCGTCGATAGTTCCGGGTTTCCCGACAACACCAACGTCTACGAGGTGCCGCCGGGAGATTTCTTCATGATGGGTGACAACCGCGATAACTCCAGCGACAGCCGCGTGTTCGGCTACGTGCCGTTCGAGAATCTGGTGGGTAAGGCCCAGTTGATCTTCTTCTCGGTTCGCGAGGGCGACAGCGCCTGGAAGGTCTGGCAGTGGCCGTGGTCGATTCGCTGGAATCGCTTATTCAAACTGGTGCGATGAGCGAAGACGCATCCGACATCATCACCCCTCAGGCGTCCGGCGAAGCTGAAGCCGGGCGGAAGCCTGCGGCCAAAAAGAAGAAGCGGCCGCGGGCAAAGTCCGCCTCCAAGTCTTCCGGTTCGAAGGCTGCAACGGCCGCGGTCGAGGCGCGGATCGGGCACAGCTTCACCGACGCGACCCTGATCGCGACCGCACTCACGCACGTCTCCGCGCTCAAGCCATCGCGCAAGCGGGGCGACAGCTACCAGCGGCTGGAATTCCTCGGCGATCACGTGCTTGGGCTCATCGTCTCGGATATGCTCTACCGCGCATTTCCGAACGCCGATGAGGGTGAACTGTCCAAGCGGCTCGCCGATCTCGTGCGCAAGGAGAGCTGTGCCGACGTCGCCAAATCGCTCGGGCTCGTCGATGACATCAAGTTGGGCGCGGTCGGCGCCGGGGCCGGCGCGCGGTTGCGCAAATCGGTGCTCGGCGACATCTGCGAGGCGGTGATCGGGGCCGTGTTTCTCGACGGCGGCTATCAGGCGGCCGCCGAGTTCGTCGAGCGCAACTGGACCGAGCGGATGCACAAGCTGCGGCGGCCTTTGCGCGATCCCAAGACCACGCTGCAGGAATGGGCGCAAGGCAAGGGCCTGCCGACACCGGTCTACCGCGAGGTCGAGCGCACCGGGCCGCATCACGATCCGCAATTCCGAATCGCGGTCGAACTCCCCGGACTTGAGGCGGCCGAGGGCACCGGCGGCAGCAAGCGCGCCGCGGAGAAGGCCGCAGCATCTGCGATGATCGCGCGCGAGGGCGTCGGCGGCGGCAGCAATGAGTGAAACGTCGCCGGCCGCCGCACCGTCCGCGACGCGTTGCGGCTTTGTCGCGCTGATTGGCGCGCCGAACGTCGGCAAGTCGACGCTGGTCAATGCGCTGGTCGGCTCCAAGGTGACGATCGTCTCGCGCAAGGTGCAGACAACGCGTGCGCTGATCCGCGGCATCGTCGTCGAGAATAACGCGCAAATCATTCTGGTCGATACGCCCGGCATTTTCGCGCCCAGGCGCCGGCTGGACCGGGCGATGGTGTCGACCGCATGGAGCGGGGCGCATGATGCCGACCTCGTCTGCGTGCTGCTCGACGCCCGCGCTGGCCTCGACGACGAGGCGGAGGCGATCTTCGCCAGACTGGCAGACGTGGCGCATCCAAAGCTTCTGGTGATCAACAAGATCGACCTCGTGCCGCGCGAGAAATTGCTCGCGCTCGCCAAGGCGGCCAATGATCGCCTGTCATTTGCGCAGACCTTCATGATTTCCGCGCTCTCGGGCGACGGCGTCGACGACTTGCGACGTACCCTGGCCGCGATGGTGCCGCCCGGTCCGTTTCATTACCCCGAGGACCAGATGTCGGACGCTCCGATCCGGCAGCTTGCCGCCGAAATCACGCGAGAGAAAATCTTCCAGAAACTGCACCAGGAACTGCCGTATCGCTCCACCGTCGAGACTGACAGCTGGACCGAACGGAAGGACGGTTCGGTCCGCATCGAGCAGACCATCTTTGTCGAGCGCGAAAGCCAGCGCAAGATCGTGCTCGGCAAGGCGGGCGCCACCATCAAGTCGATCGGGGCGGATGCGCGCAAGGAGATCGCCGGGATCATCGAGCAGCCTGTGCACCTGTTCCTGTTCGTGAAGGTGCGCGAGAACTGGGGCGAAGATCCCGACCGCTATCGCGAGATGGGACTCGAGTTCCCCATCGAATGACTTCCGGGATGATAAGATCAGAATTGCGAGACTGTTGGCGCCATCGATGAAAGTTCCAAACAACGTGGTCTGGTTCGAACTGCTGCTGTACCTGTCGCTGACGCTCGATGCGCTGTCGGTTGCGTTTCAGGACCGTTCGACCCTGGAGGGCGATCTTCTCGCGCCGATGATCCTTGAAGCCGGTCTCATCCTGCTCCTGGTCTACTTCGTCCATCTTGCCGCGCAAAAGCGCAAGAACTGGCCGCGCTGGGTCCTGACGGCGCTGCTCGTTCTGTCGGCCTTTTCCCTGCTGCCGGTGCTGGCGGAAAACGGCATTCAGCTCGATAGCGGAATCGAGCTCCTGTCCTGCATCCTGACGGCCGTCGGTCTCTATTGTTCCTACACCGGCGACGCCCAGGGCTGGTTTAATGCCTAACTTGTCCCGGACGCGGTGCGGCGCTCTTGCGCCGCTCCGCAGCGCCGGGACCCGACGACTTTTGGCCCGGGATTAGCAGCGCACCGCTCCCGCGCTGCGCAGCGTCCGGGGAACATTGCGGCGACAGCTGCGCCGTTCACCAGAATCCAGTAGTCTCTTCCCCATGGAATGGACCGACGAAGGCATCGTGCTAGGGGTCAGGCGGCATGGCGAATCTTCCGCCATCGTCGAGCTTCTCACGCGCAGCCATGGCCGGCACTTGGGTCTCGTGCGGGGCGGCGCGGGAAAACGGATGCGGCCCTTGCTGCAGCCCGGCAACAGCGTCTCCGCGGTGTGGCGCGCGCGGCTCGACGAGCACCTTGGGTATTACCTCATCGAAGGCACGCGGCTGCGCGCGGCAAATTTATTTGTCCTCCTCGCATGCGGTCTATGGCGTGACGCATCTTGCTTCGCTGGCGCGGCTCCTGCCCGAGCGCGATCCGCATGAAGACATTTACGAGATGCTCGACCACATGCTGGATGATTTCGACGAAGCAAACGGAGCCGCCGCGCATCTGATCCGCTTCGAACTTGCCATGCTCGCCGAACTCGGCTTTGGGCTCGACCTCGAGACCTGCGCCGCGACGGGTGTGACCACCGACCTCGTCTACGTCTCGCCGAAATCAGGCGGTGCGGTATCTCGCTCGGCCGGCGCACCGTTCCACGAGCGGCTGTTGCGCCTGCCGGCGTTCCTGCGCCAGGGCGATGAAGGCGGGTCAGGCTGGACCGAGCAGGATCTGCGCGACGGCTTTGCCTTGACGGGGCTTTTTCTGTTGCGCCATGTGCTGGAGCCGCGCGGGCAGGGCCATTCCGACGCGAGAGACGGCTTTATCAACGCGGTGACGCGTCCGCGCATCAAAGCCGTGGTTTCGTAACGGCACAAGGAGGTTTTTGTTTGCAAACGACTGTCATCGCGGTTCCGGTCGACCAGAGGCCCTTGGTCCCACACGCTGGAACCCGCTGGCGCGAATCAGTTCGACGATTTGACCTCGCTTTTTCGACTTGTCGTCCCTGCGAACGCAGGGACCCATACTCTAAGCCCTCTCAATCGAAGCCGCGGCGGCAGCTATTATTGTCATAAACTCCTGTGGTTATGGGTCCCTGCGTTCGCAGGGACGACGCCGGAAAATATTGCCTCCATTCGTTTCTTGCCCGATCGATTGCCAGAGTCTAATTCGTCCCCATGGGAAAACGAACGCCTCCGCCCGAGCCGGCCGAAGTTCACGAGGTCATGCTTCGCGATGCGCTGGAAGAGCGCTATCTCGCCTATGCGCTCTCGACCATCATGCACCGCGCGCTGCCGGATGCCCGCGACGGATTGAAGCCGGTGCATCGGCGCATCCTCTACGGCATGCGGCTGCTCAATCTCAATCCGAATACGGTTCCGAAGAAGTCGGCCAAGATTGTCGGCGACGTGATGGGCTCGTATCATCCCCATGGCGACCAGGCGATCTACGACGCCATGGTTCGCCTCGCGCAGGATTTTTCCTCGCGCTACCCGCTGGTCGATGGTCAGGGCAATTTCGGCAATATCGACGGCGATAACCCGGCCGCGATGCGTTATACCGAAGCGCGGCTCACCGACGTCGCCCGGCTTCTGCTCGAAGGCATCGACGAAGACGGCGTCGATCTCAAGCCGACCTACGACAACAGCAGCAAGGAGCCGGTCGTTCTGCCCGGCGGATTCCCGAATTTGCTGGCCAATGGCGCGCAGGGCATCGCGGTCGGCATGGCGACTTCGATCCCGCCGCACAATGCGGCTGAGCTGTGCGACGCGGCGCTGCATCTGATCGACAAGCCGGATGCAAAATCGAAATCGCTTTTGAAGTGGGTAAAGGGTCCGGATTTCCCGACCGGCGGCATCGTTGTCGATTCCAAGGAAGCGATCACGGAAGCCTACGTCACCGGCCGCGGCTCGTTCCGCGTCCGCGCCAGGTGGAAGCAGGAGGAGGGCGCGCGCGGCACCTGGGTGATCGTGATCACCGAAATTCCGTACCTGGTGCAGAAGTCGCGGCTGGTCGAGAAGATCGCCGAGCTTCTCAACGAGAAGAAACTGCCGCTGGTCGGCGACGTCCGCGATGAATCCGCCGAGGACATCAGGCTCGTGATCGAGCCGAAGTCGCGCGCGGTCGATCCGGAATTGCTGATGGAGTTGCTGTTCCGGCTCACCGAGCTGGAGAGCCGGATTCCATTGAACCTCAACGTGCTGATGAAGGGCCGTATCCCGAAGGTCGTTGGCCTCGCCGAATGCCTGAAGGAGTGGCTCGACCATCTGCGTGATGTCCTGATCCGCCGCTCCAATTACCGTAAGGAACAGATCGAACATCGCCTGGAGATTCTCGGCGGCTTCCTGATCGCCTATCTCAACATCGACAAGGTGATCAAGATCATCCGCACCGAGGACGAGCCGAAGCCGGTGTTGATCAAGACGTTCAAGCTCACGGAGATCCAGGCCGAGGCCATCCTCAACATGCGCCTGCGCAACCTGCGCAAGCTGGAAGAGATCGAGATCCGCAGCGAAGACAAGGAGCTTCGCGCCGAATTGAAAGGCATCAAGGGGATCCTGGCCTCGGAAACCGAGCAGTGGAAGAAAGTCGGCGAGCAGGTCACCAAAGTCCGCGACATGTTCGGGCCGAAGACGCCGCTCGGCAAGCGGCGCACGCAATTTGCCGACGCGCCCGAGCACGATCTCGCTGCCATCGAGGAAGCGTTCGTCGAGCGTGAGCCGGTGACGATCGTGATTTCCGAGAAGGGCTGGGTGCGCACACTCAAGGGCCATGTCGCCGATCTCTCAAGCCTTGCCTTCAAGACGGACGACAAGCTCGACCACGCCTTCTTTGCCGAGACGACCTCGAAGCTTCTGCTGTTCGGTACCAACGGCAAGTTCTATTCGCTCGATGTCGCAAAACTGCCGGGCGGACGCGGCCACGGCGAGCCAATCCGCATGTTCATCGATCTCGATCAGGATGCGGCCGTCGTCTCGACCTTTGTCAACAAGGGCGGCCGCAAATTCCTCATCGCAAGCGGGGAAGGGCAGGGCTTTATCGTCAACGAGGATGATTGCGTCTCCACCACCCGCAAGGGCAAGCAGGTCCTCAATGTCGAGATGCCGAACGAGGCACGCACGATCGCGGTTGTCGCCGGCGACCGCGTCGCGGTGATCGGCACCAACCACAAGATGGTGATCTTCCCGATCGATCAGGTGCCGGAGATGGCGCGCGGCCGCGGCGTGCGGCTGCAGAAATACGCCAAGGCCGAACTATCGGATGTCACGGTGTTCGATTCCAGGGAAGGTCTCGCCTGGAAGGATTCTGCCGGCCGCGATCAGAGCATGACGGCGAAGGAGCTGTCCGACTGGAACGGCAATCGCGCCGATGCCGGGCGTCTCGCGCACGGTCTGCCGAAGTCGAACAAGTTCGGCAAGGCGGTGGAATAATCGCCGATCCCCGGTGTGACCTGATCGACGCCGCCCACCATTGTTCGGGCGGCGTCTGTCACGATAAGGTAGTCTGCGAGGCTCAACGAGGCCGGCAGGTGCCTTAAAATCAAAAACATCCGGGAGAAACAGCATGAACAGAGCCTTGGGTCTGGCAGCCATTTTGGGCCTCGCGGCGATCGGTCTGGCCGAGCCCGCGAAAGCCGGCGTTGAAAAGCTCTACATCCTCAATTGCGGCGAGGGCACAGCCGGCGACATCTCGCGGTGGTCGCCCGGCGTCAACGAAGGCAAGTCGATGGACTTCGTCGACAACTGTTACCTGATCAAGCACTCCCAAGGCTGGTTCCTGTGGGACACCGGCATTCCGGATGCGGTCGCCGATATGCCGACCGGCCTTGCGCCGGCCGATCCGCGATCCGTCACCTGGCACCGGCCGAAGAAGCTCGCCGCGCAGCTCGAGCAACTCGGCGTCAAGCCATCGGACATCAAGGCGATGGCGATCTCGCACACCCATCCCGATCATATCGGCAACGTCGAGATGTTCCCCAATGCGATGCTGTATGTGCAGAAGGCGGAATATGAATGGCCTGCCGCGAACGGCACGCCGCGCTTCAAGGCGGAGCATCCCGTCACCAAGGTCGAAGGCGACCATGACATCTTTGGTGATGGCAGCATCGTTGTCCTCTCCACGCCCGGTCATACGCCGGGACACCAGTCGCTGCTGGTCAAATTGCCGAAGACCGGCGAATTGATTCTCACCGGCGACGCGGTTCACTTCAAGAGCAACTGGGACAACCGCGGCGTGCCCTCCAACAATGTCAGCAAGGAGCAGACGCTGGCGTCGATGCAGAAGATTGCGGACCGTCTGGCGCAGGACAAGGGGACGCTGTGGATCAATCACGACAAGGCGCAGCGCGACACGTTGAAAATGGCGCCGGAGTTTTATGAGTGATGCAATCTTGCCTCTTCTGAGCCGTCGGAGCCGCCGCATCGCGGCGGCGCTCGTCGTTGGGTCGATGACGATGGCCACGTTTCCCGTTCAGGCCGAGCCCGAGCGGGAAATCGTTTTTTATGACGACATCCGCATTGAGGTCATTGCGGAGGGCCGTGGGCCGCTGATTGTCATGTTGCCGTCGCGCGGCCGTGGCGCGGAGGATTTCGACGACGTCGCGGGCGAACTGGTCAAGGGCGGTTTTCGCGTGTTGCGGCCGCAGCCGCGCGGCGCTGCGCTCAGCCTCGGGCCGATGCAAAATCTCACGCTCCACGATCTCGCCCACGATATTGCCGCCGTCATCCGCAATGCGGGCGCTGGCGGTCCCGCAATTATTGTCGGACATGCCTTCGGCAGTTGGGTCGCGCGCATGACCGCTGTCGATCATCCCGACCTTGTGCGGGGTGTGGTGATGGCCGCCGCCGCAGCCAAGGCCTATCCGGCCGGGTTTCCCGGCGCGCAGGAATTGTCGGAAGCGGTGCGGAAATCAGGCGATTTCGCGCTGCCGACCAGCGAGCGGCTGAAATATCTGCGATTGGCTTTCTTTGCTCCGACTAGCGATGCGAGGATCTGGCTGGAGGGTTGGCATCCGGCTGCGGACGAAATGCAGTCGGCCGCCGGCCGTGCCGTTAAACAGTCCGAGTGGTGGGCGGGCGGCACGGTGCCGCTGCTTGACCTTCAGGGCGACTTTGATCCTTTCAAGCCGCGCGCGATGTCCAACGAGATGCGCGACGAATTCGGCGAGCGTGCCTCGGTTGTCGTGATTCCGAATGCGAGCCACGCCTTGATCCCGGAGCAGCCGACGGCGGTCACCGAGGCGATCCTCGCCTGGATCGGAAAACTCTCGCGATAAACGTATCAGTCGTTCATAGCCTCGGCTGCCCTGCGGCCCGCAGCCGGCTTCAACACCAAGAGCGCGGCGAGCGCCGAAAGGCTGAGCGCGGAGGAGACGATCAGCACCTTGATCCCGATCAGGTCGATCAAAAGGCCGAACGCCAGCGGCGCTGCCGCCTGCGCCATGCGCGCCGGCGCGCCGATCAGGCCGAGGCGATAGCCGTAGTCTTTCGGCCCGAAGATCGCCAGGGGAAGCGTGCCGCGCGCGATGGTCAGGATGCCGTTGCCCATCCCGAAGAAGATCGCAAACGCACCGGCCGCTGCGCCACCCGCGATGCTGAGGATCGCAGCGCCAATCGGGTGCGTGAGGCAGGCGAGCCGCGTCGAGACCAGCGGATGATAGCGTTTGAGAAGCGTCGCTTCGAGCACGCGCGCAAACACCTGTGCGGGACCGAATAGCGCACCGGCCGCCACCGCCTGCACCGCGGTCGCGCCGCCGGCTTCGAGGATGCGCGGCATGTGCGCCGCCATCGCGCCGGTCACGGTCCACCCCGCCGCGAACGTGAACGCCAGCAGGACCATGGTGCGATCGATCGGGATATGAGGCTTGAGCGCCTTGGCGGCAGCCGCTTTCGCGCCCGCGACCTTCGGCAACATGAAGAAGTTGAGCGGCAGGCCGATCAGGACGTGAGCCGCCGCCCAGGCAAAGCAGGTCTCGCGCCAGCCGATATGGTCGAGCCCAAGCGCGGTCAGCGGCCAGCCGACGGTCGAGGCGAAGCCTGCCATCAGCGTGATGCCGGTGATCGGGCCGCGCGCCGCATCGCCATAGATCCGTCCGAGCGCGGCGAAGGCCGCATCGTACAGGCCGTAGCCCATGCCGATCCCGAGCAGGATCCAGGCCAAGATCAACACGGGGATCGAATTGCAAAGACCAAGCAAGACCAGACCCGCCGCGATCGTGAGATTGGAGGTGCAGAGCACAGGCCGGCCGCCCAACAGGTCGATCTGCCTTCCGATCCGGGGCCCAAGCAGCGCCGAGATCACCAGCGCCGCGGAGAAGGCGGCAAAGATCCAGTTGGCCGACATGCCGAGGTCGCGCCCGATCGGGTCGGCGAGGATGGCGGGCAAGTAGTAGCTCGAGGCCCACGCCAGCGTCTGCGTGGTGCCGAGCGCCAGGATGATCGGAAACTGCCGGGTACGGTCTTCAGATGCCATCTTGTTGTTTGTTCTCAAAGTCCGCATTTGCTGTGCCGACGGTGGAGGCGTCAACGGCTCGATATGCAGGCGCATGCGCGGTAACGGCATAGACCGAAGGCGAGTTCGCACACCTTCAATCGCTTTTCGATCGTTCCTTGATGATGAAGCCGGTTGCCATCATTGCGATCGCGCCGCTCACAGCACCCGTCAGCACTTGCGCCGCGATGATTTGGACACCCGTGGGATCGTTCAGGCTGCCGTTCGCAGTGACGACGGTGGAGGCGTATTTTTGCAGGAAGATCCCGGCGACTGCACCGGTTACGATCCCGACGAGGCTATGCCCCCAGAAACCGAAACGGTGTTCATGGGCTGCTGCTGCGGCGATGTTTGACCCAATCAGACCGGACAGGGTCTGGATGATCAGGTTTGCAAAAGTCCACTCCATCTGAATGCGCTACCCTTGTAAAATCGAACGCGGAATCGTCCCACCTTCGATTCCAAGCAATTTGCTTGACGGACCGCGATATATCGATAAATCTCGATATATGGAAAAGGAAGATGCGGTTCTGGCGCTGGCTGCCTTGGCCCAGCCCACGCGGCTCGAGGTTTTTCGCCGGCTTGTCCGGCACGAGCCGAAAGGACTAGCCGCCGGCGAAATCGCGAAAAGCCTGGCGGTGCCGCAAAACACGATGTCGTCACATCTGGCCGTGCTGTCGCGCGCCGGCCTGATTTCGGCCGAGCGCTTCAGCCGTTCGATCGTCTATCGCGCCGAGCTTTCGCGATTTCGCGATGTGATGCTGTTCATGCTTCGGGATTGCTGCGAGGGGCGGCCGGAAATCTGCGCGCCGCTGATCGAGGATCTTACGCCGTGCTGTCCTCCTTCCGCCAGAAAGCGTGCGCATGCCAAAGTTTGACCTGACCCGCAGGCTCGCCGCGGAGGCGCTCGGCACCATGTTTCTGGTGGCGACCGTCGTCGGCTCCGGCATCATGGCCGAAAGCCTCACCAAAGACGTCGCACTCGCCCTGCTCGGCAACACGCTTCCGACCGGCGCGATTCTCGTTGTGTTGATCGCGATCCTCGCACCCGTTTCAGGCGCGCATTTCAATCCCGCCGTCACCGCCGTCTTCACGCTCAAGGGTGAACTGACGGTGATGGAGGGCTGGAGTTATGTGCTGGCGCAGGTTGCCGGCGGTGTCGCGGGGACTTTGCTCGCGCATGCGATGTTCGCCTTGCCGCTCTGGGAAGCTTCCCTGAAGGTGCGGACGGGTGGGCCGCAATGGCTCGCAGAAGGTGTTGCCGCGTTTGGCCTCGTCGCCACCATTCTGGCGGGACTGAAGTTCAACCGGCCCGCCATTCCCTGGCTGGTCGGCCTCTACATCACGGCCGCCTACTGGTTTACGTCGTCCACCTCGTTTGCAAATCCCGCCGTCGCCATCGCCCGCTCCCTGACGAACACGTTTTCGGGCATCCGCCCTACCGATCTTCCCGGCTTCATCGCTGCCGAACTTTCCGGCGCGATGGTGGCACTCGCCCTGATGAACTGGTTGCTAAGATCCCGAGGCGAAGCCACCGTCGTGGAGAGGGCGGAACACGCATGAGCGTCACGATCTATCACAATCCAGCCTGCGGCACGTCGCGCAATACACTCGCCATGATCCGCCAGAGCGGCGAAGAGCCGGAAATCATCGAATATCTGAAAACGCCGCCGGACCGCGCAAAGCTGCGCGAATTGATCAAGGCGATGGGCATTTCCGTGCGCGCGCTCTTGCGCGAGAAGGGCACGCCCTATGCCGAACTCGGGCTCGCCGATCCCAAGTGGAGCGATGACGAACTGATCGATTTCATGCTGGCGTATCCGATTTTGATCAACCGGCCGATCGTCGTCACCGCAAAGGGCACGCGGCTGTGCCGTCCGTCGGAAGCGGTGCTCGATCTCCTCGACAATCCCGTGACCTCGTTCGTCAAGGAAGACGGCGAGAAGGTCCAGCGCACGTAAGGTCGGCGCTGCTCTTTCGCGCGTCACGATCACGCGGCATAATCGCCGCCATGGAACTTGCGACCCGTGTCGGGTTGATGAACTGGCTGGTGAGCCAGGGCCTCACCGGCTTGCCTGAGAACGACCTGATCCGCGGTTTCTGCGAGCGCTGCTGCGCCGCAGGCCTTGACCTGTCGCGCAGCCTTGCCTTTATCGACACGCTGCATCCGATTTTCGAGGGACGCGGATTCCGCTGGAATGATTCCGAGACCAAGACCAACGAGAGCGACCGGTTCGAATATGGACCGACCGGCGACGATGACGACGGCTGGCGGCGCTCGGTGTTCTTTCACATGCTTGAACATGGGCATGACGAGCTGCGGCTCGACCTCGCAGATCCGGAAGTCGCGCGCTTTTCAAGGGTGCCTGAGCTCATCGAGAACGGCCACCGGCACATGCTCGGCTTTGTCCATCGTTTCGGCGAGAGTGGCGCGCTCGGGCAGATGGACTGTTTTTATTCCTATTGGCTGACTCGGCGCGCCGACGGGTTCAACGATCGCGAGCTGGCGGCGCTGCGCGACCTCGTGCCGGTGCTGGGGCTGGTCATCAAATCTGCGCAGCAGGTCGATATCGTCCGCACGCTCGGCCGTGTCTATCTCGGGCGCGATGCCTCCGAACGCGTCCTGCACGGGAAGATCTCGCGCGGCGTCACCGAGCAGATCAAGGCTGTCCTGTGGTTTTCCGACCTGCGCGGATCGACCGGCATCGCCGAGAGTATCGCGCCCGACGAAATCATCCCGTTTCTCAACGATTATGCGCAAGCCGCGATCGACGCCATCCATGATTCCGGCGGCGACGTGCTGAAATTGATTGGCGACGGCGTGCTCGCCATGTTCACCGGCGAGAATCTCGGTAATGCGAAGCGCTCGGCGCTGCGGGCCGAGCACCGTTTTCGCCTCAACATGATCGCCCTGAATGCAAGCCGCGGCGCCGAAGGACGGGCGGTCACCTCGGCTTACGTCGGGCTTCATGTCGGCGAGGTGTTTTACGGCAATATCGGCCATGACGACCGGCTTGATTTTACCGTGGTCGGGCCGGCGGTCAACGAGGTCAGCCGCATCGCCTCGATGTGCCGCTCGGTTGATCGCGAACTGCTCGTCTCGGCAGCCTTTCGCGACGGCCTCGATGCGGCGGGGCGGCATTATCTCGTATCGACCGGGCGCTTTGCGTTGCGCGGCATCGGCCGCGCGCAGGATCTCTATACGCTCGAGCCTGCGATCGCGACCGACGAAGTGCTGGCCGGGCAATACGAGCGTTATCTGAAAAGCTGAATGACGGCAAAAGCGACCCCGTGATCACTCGGCGGATTTGAATAGAATGGTCAGCAATGCGAACCCAATCGCTCGGGAATAGCGGTTGGTCGGCAGAACCACTCATCCTATACTCTGGCTTCGATCGTCTACCGGTGCTTGTAGACGTATGTCGGACGGGTTTTCGAAAGTGGAGGACCGCGATGGCGAATGCTTCAGAAACTTTCACCAATCTTCGAGCGACTTCCGATGTAGCGCCGCTTCGCGCCAAGTGGGGCTGGATCGTCGCGCTCGGCGTCACCTATCTGATCGTCGGGTTCATCGCACTTGGCAGCGTCGTGACGGCCACTGTTGCGAGCGTCCTCGTCGTCGGCGTGATGATGATCGTCGCCGGCGTTGCGGAAGTTTTTAACGCCTTTCAGATCAAGAGCTGGGGCAAATTCCTGCTTTGGGGTCTGCTTGGCTTGCTCTACATCGTCGCCGGCTTCGTCACGTTCGAGAATCCGTTGTTCGCCGCCGCGCTGCTGACGCTCATGCTCGGCGCGTTACTGGTGGCCTCGGGCATCGTTCGGATCATCCTGGCCTTCAGCATGAAGCGGGAGACGCCCTGGATGTTGGTGCTGCTGTCGGCCGTGATCACACTGCTGCTCGGCCTCTTGATCCTGGCGCATTGGCCGGTATCGGGCCTCTATATCCTTGGTCTGTTCCTTGGCATTGATCTCGTGATGGCCGGCGTGGGCTGGATCGGACTTGGCCTGGGCTTGCGTCGCGTTCGTTAGGACGACCGGGCCGCACGCACGCGTTGCGTCGATCCTGCGCGAGGCCGGAACGAGGCGTGATGGGTTCGGCCTGAATCAGGCGTTGTTTCACCTTCGGAGGGCCATCTGCCCTTTTCAGATGTCGCTTGGCCCTGGCGGGTCACGCCCCGGCGCACTCGCCAACCATGTCGGGCTGGCGCGTCAGGCCGACAGCCGGCGACATCAGGATCACCAGGGCCTGCGCCGCGAAGATCAACGCCGCGAGATAGAGACACGCTTCCGCCCCATAGAGCCCGCCGATGATGGCGCCGAGCGCGGAGCCGAGCGGCCGCGCGCCGTAGCTCAGGATATTGATCGCAGAAACCCGGCCCAGCAGGCTCGGTGGCGTCACCGATTGCCGCAAGGTGGTGGTGCTGATCACCCAGAGGATCGGCCCGACGCCAAGCAGGAAGAAGCTCAAGGCCGCGAGCGAGGCTAACGGGATTGCCGTCGTCAGCGCCATGGTCACGGCGGCGGCAAATCCGGTGACGGGCCCTAGTCCAATCACCGTGCCGAACGAGATGCGGCGCATCACCCGCGTCGCCAGCAGCGCGCCAACAACCATGCCGGCGCCATACATTGCGAGCGTGACGCCGACGCCGGTCGCCGACAAAGCGAGGTGGCGCACCGCATAGGGGACGAAGATCGACAGCAGCAGGAAAGAGCCGGTATTGAAGATGAACTGCGTGACGAACACCGGCCGCAGCAGTGGGTGGTTGAGCACGAACGCCGCGCCTTCCCTGATCTCGTGCAGCGGATGCCGCCGCGGCGTGGCCGCGCGCTTCGGTTCGTGGAGGCCGGAGAGCAACACGACCGCGACCACCGAGAGTGCGGCGGCAAAAGCGAAAGCGGGGGCCGCGCCGAGCCATCCGACGAGAGTGCCGCCAAGCGCGGGTCCGCTGGCAAAGGCGATGGTGCGGGCGAGTTCGATCCTGGCGTTGGCTGCGGGCAAGGCCTGCGCCGACACCAGCGAGGGAACAAGGGCAGGGGCAGCGACGCTATAGACGACGGTGCCGCACACCGCGATGAAGCCCGATAGAGCAAGCAACGGCAGCGTCAGCCAGTGAAGCGCGATCAGAAGCAGGATCGCGAGCAGTGCCACCGCGCGCAAGGCTTCTGCGCCGGCCATCAGCCGCCGCCGCGCGATGCGATCTGCGAGCAGCCCTGCGGGCACCGCGACCAGCACGAATGGCAGCGTCAGCGCGGTCTGCAACAGGCCCGTCTCGCCTTCGCCGACGCCGAGCATGAGCACTGCAACGATCGGGGCCGCGGCCAGCGCAATCTGTTCGGCCGATTGGGCGGCGAGATTGGACCAGGCGAGGCGGTTGAAGGTTGCGGGCAACTGGACGTTTGGGGCGGACATGGCGGATTCCCTCGAATTCCCTTGCTCTCGTATGGTGCCATTCTGGGGTGAGCCTCCCTTCAAACCCACCCGATTTCGGATCAGCCGCTGGGAACCCTCAGATGCAGTTGCAAATTAGTTGCAATAAGATCGAAACTCCTACATCGTGGTGGCATGGACGCGAAAACCACGAATTTGCCTTCGGATTCCCAAGCTAGACCCGGCTCGCGCGCGTTGTCCGGGATAGGTTGGTGCAGCGACCGGGGTCCGCCTTCGCTGGCGGAGGCTTTCGCGTCGGTCCAGACGGCGCCAAAGGGTCCGTTCTGGCGCAAGCTGCTGGCGTTCCTCGGTCCGGGCTATCTGGTTGCCGTCGGCTACATGGATCCCGGGAACTGGGCGACCTCGCTCGCGGGCGGTTCCAAATTCGGCTACGCGCTGCTGTCGGTTGCGCTGTTGTCCAACGCGATGGCGATCATCCTGCAATCGCTCTGCACCCGGCTCGGGGTGGGCGCCGGGCGCGACCTCGCGCAGGCCTGCCGCGATTTATTTCCGCGCTGGATTTCGCTGCCGCTGTGGTTGTCGGCGGAGCTCGCAATCACCGCCACGGATCTCGCAGAAGTCATCGGCACCGCGATCGGCCTCAATCTCTTGTTTCATATTCCGCTGTCGACCGGCGTCATCCTCACCGCAGCGGACGTGTTCCTGATCCTGGCGCTGCAAGCCTTCGGCTTCCGCTGGATCGAGGCGTTCGTCGTGGCGATGCTGGGTGTGATCGCGGCCTGCTTTGCGATCCAGATCGCGCTTGCCCATCCGGATTGGGGCGCGGTGGTCAGGGGTTTCGTGCCGACCTCGGACATTCTCGCCAACCACGAGATGCTCTACCTCGCGCTCGGTATCCTGGGCGCGACCGTCATGCCGCATAACCTCTATCTGCATTCCGGCCTCGTGCAGACCCGCTTCATCGGCGAGAGCGGGCAGGAAAAGCGCGAGGCCATCCGCCTTGCCACCATCGATTCCTCGATCGCGCTGTGCCTGGCGTTGACCATCAACGCCTCGATCCTGATCCTGGCCGCGGCGACATTTCACCGGACAGGACAGACCGACGTCGCCCAGCTGGATCAGGCCTACGCTTTTCTGGCGCCGCTGCTCGGCTCGATGCTGGCGCCGACGCTGTTTGCGGTTGCGCTGATCTGCTGCGGCTTGAACTCGACCATCACCGCGACCCTGTCGGGTCAGATCGTGATGGAGGGTTTCTTGAACTGGCGCATCGCGCCGTGGCTGCGGCGTCTCGTGACGCGGACGATCGCCATTGTGCCGGCGGTGGTGGTGACGCTGATTGCCGGCGAAAAGGCGACAGGCAAGCTTCTGATCCTGAGCCAGGTGGTGCTCAGCCTGCAACTGCCGCTGGCCGTCGTGCCGCTCGTGATGTTCACCTCAAGCCGCCGCAAGATGGGCCCGTTCGTCGCACCGCGCTGGCTGAGTGCCCTTGCGATCGCAACCGCAGCCGTGATCATCGCGCTGAACGTCAAGCTGGTCTCGGATTTTTGGGCCGGAGGGTTTTAAGCCCTCGTGTTGCTCTCTATGCTGCCGGGAAGCCAGCGTTTCAAAATCCCGGAGGCTCGCTTTGAAGAACATCGCGCTCTTGTTCGTCGCATTATTGTGGGTTCATCCCGCGGCGGCCGCTGAAACCTTGCCGTTGTCGCCTGCCGGCGTGAAGACGCTCGCGCCTGAGGGCGCGATCAGGCCGACCGGCACCTGGAATCTGGGCACCCGCGCCGGCGACTTCGTTTTCATCGCAGGCATGCGCGGGATCGATCCGAAAACCAATCTTCAGGTGCAGGGGGATGAGCCGCGCATCCGCCAGGCCTTCGCCAATATGAAGCTGATCGCCGAGTCCGAAGGCGCGACCTTGCGCGATGCGGTGCGCCTCGTCGTCTATGTCACGGACATGTATCGCTTCCGGCCGATCGTGAACAAGATCCAGGAGGAGTTCTGGGGCAAGGGGCCGTATCCGCCACGCACCATCATCGAGGTGCACCGTCTCAACGGCGATGACATCTGCGAGGTCGAAGGCACCTTCTACGCGCCTGTGAAGAAGTAGCGCGCAGGACGAGGGGCAGACTTTCGCCGGGCCTTGGCATTTCCTGCGGTGATTCATGCGCCGTCGGATCGCAAACCATGAGCCGCTTCTGGAGTTCGGTCGTCCACAGCTTGTCACCCTACGTGCCCGGTGAACAGCCAAAGCGGGACGGCGTCGTAAAACTTAATACCAACGAAAATCCTTACGGACCCTCGCCTCGCGTACTGGCCGCGATCGCTTCCGCAACGGATCGTCTACGCCTTTACCCAGATCCGCGCGCTTCTTCTCTGTGCGAAACGATCGCGGCGCGTTACGACGTTGCACCTGAAGAGGTGTTCGTCGGGAACGGGTCGGACGAGGTTCTAGCCCACACCTTTCAGGCGCTGCTAAAGCACGAGGCTCCGCTTCTTTTTCCCGACGTCACTTACAGCTTCTATCCGGTCTACTGTGGCCTGTATGGAATACGATACGAAGAGGTGCCCCTAGATGCCGCGATGAGGATTCGAATTGCCGATTTTCGGCGGCCTTGCAGCGCGATTCTTCTGTCCAATCCAAACGCGCCCACCGGCCTTGGACTTCCGCTCAAGGTGATCGAGCGACTGTTGGCCGAGCATCCGGACCAACTCGTGGTTATCGACGAGGCCTATGTGGATTTTGGCGCCGAAAGCGCTATACCGCTCGTCGCCCGCCACGACAATCTGTTGATCATCCAGACGCTCTCCAAGTCGCGGGCCCTGGCAGGATTGCGAGTGGGCTTTGCTATTGGTCAACGGCCCCTGATCGAAGCGCTGGAACGCGTGAAGGACAGCTTCAACTCTTATCCCCTTGATTGCCTCGCTATCGCCGGTGCGGTCGCGTCTTTGGAGGATGACGCATGGTTTCAGGAGACGCGCGAACGCATTATCGCGAGCCGCGAGTGGTTGGCAGACGCGCTTTCCGAACTGGGTTTCGAGGTTCTGCCGTCCCTGTCGAACTTTGTGTTCGCGCGCCATCCCGGCCACGACGGCGCCTATCTGGCTTCCCGGCTTCGGGAGCACGGCGTTCTGGTCAGGCATTTCCAGAAACCCCGGATCAAGGATTACCTGCGCATTACCGTCGGAACAGTGGATCAATGCAGTCGTTTGATAGCGGTGGCTCGCAGCTTGATCTGATCCCACCGGTCTCGAGGCGGTTGGCGTTTGTGAGCGCCGCCTTCAATCCTGCGGCTCGGTCAGCGTTTCGCCCGAGGCGTCGATGCGCACCCAGCCTGAAGGCGCCAGCCGCTGCTGCGGCAGGAAGCGGCCCTTGTAGTCCATCTTCTTCGAGCCCTCGATCCAGTAGCCGAGATAGACGTAAGGCAGGCCCTGCCGTCGCGCGCGGTTGATATGGTCGAGGATCATGTAGGTGCCGAGCGAGCGATTTTCCTCGGACGGTTCAAAGAACGAATAGACCATCGACAGCCCGTCCGAGAGCACGTCGGTCAGGGCGACTGCGACGAGATCGTTGCCGCGGCCGTTTCCGGCAGCCTCGGGATCGCGGCGGCGGTATTCGATGATGCGGGTCTCGACGTGGCTGTCTTCCACCATCATGGCGTAGTCGAGCACGGTCATGTCGGCCATGCCGCCATGGCGGTGCCGCTGGTCGAGGTAGGCGCGGAAGATCGAATATTGCTCCGAGGTCGGAACCGCGCTGCGCTGCTCGCCGGCAATGTCGGCGTTGCGGGCCATGATCTTGCGGAAGCTGCGCGAGAGACGGAATTCGTTGGCGACCACGCGAACGGAAACACAGGCGCGGCACTGGTCGCAGGCTGGCCGATAGGCGATCGACTGGCTGCGGCGGAAGCCGCCATGGGTCAGGAGGTCGTTGAGATCGCCCGCCTTGTCGCCCACCAGGTGCGTGAACACCTTGCGCTCGTGCCGGCCCGCCAGATAGGGGCACGGGGAGGGCGCGGTCAGATAGAATTGCGGGGTATCACGCGAATGCTGGGTCACGGGATCTCGTCGGTCCTAAAGCAAAAACGCACGGAAACTGCACACAGCATCGCGCCGCCAAGCCTAACGGTCAATTGGTTTGCAAACCGTTTGCGGGCCGGTGCCGTTTCCCAAAATTTCCCGGTTTTGCCGGTTAAAATGTCCGGGCGGGTTGGCCCAGGTGGAGCGGATTTGACATTCGCCAACCGCCAAGCCGAGGGTTCGAAAAGCGAATGTCAAATCCAAAGCTCCACCAAAACTGAAATTTGCCTGGCGGTCCTTTGATTCTAACGTTCGCTAACGTGCCGGCTGAGAAGGGAAGCGAACGTTAGAATCGGACCGCCAGGGGCTACGGACCGCGTTGTTGATGACGACGGTTCCCAGCACAAAATCGTGCAACAGGCGCCGCCGGGTGTTGAACAGCCCGACCAGCAGCACCAGCGGGGACAGGAACGACACCGAAACCCAGAACAACACCGCGTGCATGGCGCCCAGGACGAAATAGCCGGGAGCCCCGTACCAGGTGCGCAGTTCGAGATCCATCACGCGCATGCCGACCGTGGCCGAATGCGGACCGCCGAGCGAGGCGCCGTAATAGACGATGGCCCAGATCACCGAGGCCGGCCATGCCAGCCAGAACAGCACCCAGCCGAGCCCAAGCGTCAACAGGCCGAACACGGCGATAAAGATGTAGCCCAGGATCACGGGCACCGACAGCACGACGAGGTCGATCAGGAACGCGAAAACACGCCGCGTCAGAACGCCGCGAAACAGTTCCGGCTCGAGGTCGGGATCAAAGGCATGAGGCGGAACGCCGCCGTCGTTACCTTCGCCAGCGTTAGAAGCGCCGCCACCATAAGCGCCGCCGGTATTTCCAGAACCGCTATATGACATGACCCGTCCTCGTCTTCCCGGATGGGGGTGTTGAGGACATGGGAACGGGCAGGGCGGTTGCAAGAGCCGCCGGTCCGAGGCTCCATAGAAATATTCCAGCCTCCCGCGCTCCGAAAATCTGGCAGTCTACCGACTGACCGAGGCGTGCCATCTTGCCGGGAGCGGGACGACGAATGAGCAGAGTTGCGGAATTTCGTTGCCGTTGTGGAGAAGTGCGCGGCGTTGTCAGCGATGCATCGTCGCGGGCCGCCAATCGCGTGGTCTGCTATTGCGCCGACTGCCAGGCTTTCGCGCACCGGCTTGGCCGCGCCGATCTGCTCGACGGCCACGGCGGCTCCGATATCGTCCAGGTCGCGCCAGCCTCGCTCAGCTTCGTCCAGGGACAGGACCGCATTGCCGGCCTGCGGTTGACACCCAAGGGCCTCTATCGATGGTATGCGAGCTGCTGCAATACGCCCGTCGGCAACACGCTCAGGCCGGCGGTTCCGTTCGTCGGCGTCATCGCCGTGGCGTTCGATCAGGGCGCGCAGCGCGCCGACGACGTGTTTGGCCCGCCGACCGGCGCCATTCAGGGAAAACATGCCGTAGGCGAAGCGCCGCCGGGCTCGACGGGGATCAATCTGTCGCTGCTGTTGCGCGCGGTCGCGAAAATCCTCGGTTGGCGTCTTTCCGGCAAAGCGTGGCCGCATCCGTTTTTCGCGCGCGAGCGCGAGGCGCCGCTTTACCCGGTCAACGTGCTCTCGCACGACGAGCGCGAGGCGCTGCGCGCCTATTGCGGCCCGCAGCCGAGCGCCCGGGCATAGCTCAGCCCTTGCGCCGCGTCTTGCGATTTCGCTGCGGGGGTCTATCGATTGCCGGAAGCGGCTTGGTTGTCTCGGCGAGAAGCCAGCTTCGAAATGCCTTGATCGCGGGATCGCGAAGGCGGTCTTGCCGGATTAGGAGCTGGTAGTCGTCGGCCCGCAATTCGGGCGCGGCAAGCGGACAGATGAGGCGGCCGGCCGCGATGTCGCTTTCGATCAGCGGCAGGGATCCAAGCGCGACGCCGAGGCCGTCGACCGCGGCCTGGACTTGAAGATAGACGTGATCGAATTCGAGATCTCGCGCCGGGGTGAGCTTGGGCGCGCCGGCGGCTGCGAACCATTGTGGCCACGCGGAGCGGGTTGTGGTCGAATGCAACAGAACATGGCGCCGCAGGTCCTGGGCCGTTTCCACCGGGCGGTCGCGCAAGATGCCCGGGCTGCAAACGGGAAGACGCCGGTCCGGCATCAAGGTCTCGCATTGAATGCCGGAACCGTGCTCGGCGCCGCTGCGTATGCCGATGTCGAAGGCGGTTCCGACATAGCGAAGCTTGCGCGAGGTCGTGGTCATCTTGACCTCGACGCCTGGATAGGCGTCCTGGAATCTCGACAGCCGCGGCAACAGCCAGCGCAACGCAAGGCTCGGCAATACGTTGACGCGTACCACGCCGGACACGCGGCGCGCGGTGTCGGGTGCGCGAAGCCTGCCGGTGGCCGAGGTCAGGCGAGAGAGGGCCGAAGAGACATCCGTGAGCAGGTCCGCGCCCTGGTCGGTCAGCGCGACGCCGCGGCTGCGCCGTTCGAACAGGGGCACGCCGAGCCAGTCCTCCAGAATCCTGATCTGCTTGCCGATCGCCCAATGCGTGACATGGAGATCGCGGGCCGCCTCGACAAAGCTGCCGCGGCGCGCGGCGGCCTCGAACGCCCGGATCGCATTCAGGGGTGGCAATTCCGGATCTGCGGCCATGGGTGACTTTTTCTCTCCTCCTGGGGGAAAATAGCTCAGTTGAACGGGCCGGGCCATCGGATTATGCCGGCAGCGAATGCTCGAAAGAATCGCAAGCCTGAAGCGTTCGATCGGGAGGAATTCTCCCAAACCTGCCGAGTGCGGATGGACACGACTTGCCGATGACGACGCTCTCCACGCGCACTGGGACCGCGAATGCGCAGGCCCGATCGCGCGCGCGGACTCTGTGGACTGCCTGCGCTGCCCACGCGCTGCACGACGGCTATACCGACCTGATCTATCTCTTGCTGCCGATCTGGCAGGCCGAGTTCGCGATCGGCTATGGCGCGCTCGCGTTCCTGCGCGCGCTGGCTGCGGCGTCCATGGCCGGGCTGCAAGTGCCGATGGGGCGTGTGGCGGAACATATCGGCGGGCGCACCACGCTGGCGCTCGGCACGGCGCTTGCGGCCATCGGCTACGTGATCGCCGGTACTTCTGTTGGACTTGTCGGGCTCTGCCTCGCGCTGGTGGTGGTTGGGTGCGGATTGAGCGCGCAGCATCCGATCGCCTCGGCCGCGGTGTCGCGCGCCTATCAGGGCGATGCGCGTGGACCGCTCGGCACCTACAACTTTGCCGGCGATGTCGGCAAGGCGGCGATCCCGAGCGGTGCTTCGCTGCTGCTGGCGGTGATGAGCTGGCACCACATGCTGTGGGCGCTCGCCGCGCTCGGTCTGATCGTTGCGGTCGCGGTGGCGATTGTCCTGCCCGCGAACCTGCGACCGATGCACAGTGAGGCAAAGGCGGCGCATCACGCGTCCGCCGCGCGCGGCGGATTTGCTCTGCTGCTCGCCATCGGCATCCTCGATTCCAGCGTGCGCATGGGATTTCTGACCTTCCTGCCGTTTCTGTTGAAGGAGCAGGGCGCTTCGCTGTCGACGATCGGCCAGGCGCTGGCGCTGGTGTTCATCGGCGGCGCTGCCGGAAAATTCGCGTGCGGCTGGCTGGGCGCGAGGTTTGGCTTGCTCGCCACCGTGCTTTTGACCGAGGCGGGCACGGCCGCCGTCATCCTGGCCGTTCTGATGCTGCCGCTGGCGCCGACGCTGGTGTTGTTGCCCATCCTCGGCGTCATGCTCAACGGCACGTCCTCGGTGCTCTACGGCACCGTGCCGGAGCTCGCACCGTCAGGCCGTACCGAGCAGGCATTCGCGATTTTCTACACCGGCACGATCGGTGCGGGCGCGACGGCGCCGATCCTGTTCGGAATTCTCGGCGATCAGATCGGCGCGCATGGCGCGCTGCTGGCGACCGCGATCACGGCCGCCGTTATCCTGCCGCTGGCGATGGCCATGGCGCCGCGGCTTCCGTCTCGCCAGTAGCTAGCCGCCCTTTTTCAATTTCTCCGCCGCCTGCGGCGCGAAATAGGTCAGTATGCCGTCGGCGCCGGCGCGCTTGAAGCCGATCAGGCTCTCCATGATGGCGCGCTCGCCATCGAGCCAGCCGTTCTGCGCGGCCGCCATGATCATCGCGTATTCGCCGGAGACCTGGTAGGCGAAGGTCGGCATGCCGAAGCTGTCCTTGACCCGCCGCAGAATATCCAGATAGGGCATGCCGGGCTTGACCATGACCATGTCGGCGCCCTCGGCAATGTCGAGCTCGACCTCGCGCAACGCCTCGTTCGAATTGGCGCTGTCCATCTGATAGGTGCGCTTGTCGCCGGTCAGCGTCTTCGCCGAACCCACGGCATCACGGAATGGTCCATAGAAGGCAGAGGCGTATTTCGCCGCGTAGGCCATGATCTGCACGTCGACGAAACCGGCGGCGTCGAGGCCCTCGCGAATGGCGCCCACCCGGCCGTCCATCATGTCCGACGGCGCGATGATGTCGCATCCGGCTTCCGCCTGCACCAGCGCCTGGCGCACCAGCACGGCCACGGTGGCGTCGTTGAGGATCCTGCCTTCTTCCATCAGCCCGTCGTGGCCGTGGCTGGTGTAGGGATCGAGCGCGACATCGCAGAGCACGCCGATGTCGGGAAACTCCGCCTTGATCGCGCGCACCGACTGGCAGACCAGGTTATCGCCGTTGATCCCTTCCGAACCTCGCTCGTCGCGCAGGCTCGGATCGGTATAGGGAAACAACGCGATGCAGGGGATGTCGAGCCTCATTGCGCGCTCGGCCTCGCGCACGGCCTGATCGACGCTGAGCCGGTCGACCCCGGGCATCGAGGCGACGGGGGTGCGTTTGTTCTGCCCGTCCGAGATGAACAGCGGCCAGATCAGGTCGTCCGTCGTGAGCACGTTTTCGCGCACCATGCGGCGCGCCCATTCCGCCTTGCGGTTGCGGCGAGGACGGATCGTCAAATCAAGGGAAGGCGCGGAGACGGTGGGTTCACGGCGCGGCGTGTCGCGCATTTCGATCGGACGCCCGAATTTGATCGCCATTTGCTGTTCTTTCTTTCGGAATGGCTGGGAGGCAGCGGTTGGAGCGAATATAGCACTCCGTGCCGGCCTCGCCAGCTATTGGCCCGAACCGACCCGATTGATTTTATCGGCCCGAACGGCCATGACTGACTTCCAACCTGCCCGATTTGCAAACCCCTCACGAGATGTCGGACACCTCCACGCGCAATTCCTCCCGAGACCACCCGATATCGGCCGATGCGATATCGTCGGAACGCACCGAGTCCGGCGATAATGTCTGGACGGGGCGGCTTGTCCTGTTCCTGCGCATCATGGCCGTCGTCTCGGTGGCCAAGGGCCTCTATCACTGGGCGCAGGTCACGGGCTTTGTCGGCGGCGAAGAGGAGGCCTTTGAGAGCCAGACGCTCGCCTGGCAGGCCTCGACCGTCTATTTCGCCGTGATCGAACTCGTCGCCGCGGTCGGGCTTTGGCTTGCAACCCCATGGGGCGCCGTAGTCTGGCTCATCACGGTGGTCTCGATGACGGTCATCGAACTGATGTTTCCCGCCATCTATGGCGGCAGCCTCGCGATCGTGGCGGCGGAGGCCTTGATGCTGACGGCCTATCTCGCGCTGGCGTGGATGGCCTCGCGCGAACGGCCGCCATAGTCAAAATCCGAAGTAACCATTCGGTCACCTTCGCCATCATTGCCACACCCGTTAGGCAAGCGTTTCCACCTCCGGTCGCGCTGTTTCTATCTGTGACAAGGGGATAAGACGAAGCGTGAACAAGGGCGGGTGAAGCGTCAATGAAAGGTTGCGAAAGCCCCTGGTATTGCAGGCTTAATCCGCGATTCACTGTCTTAAATTCATGATCTCTTTATTCTCTTATTTAAGCTGATCTTCAAACGCGTCCCTTAAGTTTGCATCCATCAGGCGGGACAAAAGTTTCGTCGAATAAGTCGCAAAGACGACAACAGGGGAAGTGTCATGATGAAAGCCGCAGCAACGGCGGTGGATACCGTCGAGCGCGCTCCGGGGCAGCAGGCTCAGGTTCAGCCGCTCTATCTCGAAGCTCTGACTCTGGTGGAGCGGCTGCATCGCCGCCTGCTCGATGTCATCAAGGATGAATTCGATCGCAGAGGCCGCGCCGACATCAACTCGGTGCAGGCGCTGCTACTCTACAATATCGGCGACAAGGAATTGACCGCCGGCGAGCTGCGCACCCGCGGCTATTATCTCGGCTCCAACGTCTCCTACAATCTGAAGAAGCTGGTCGAACTCGGCTTCCTCGATCATCAGCGCTCGCGCGTCGATCGCCGTTCGGTTCGCATTCGCCTGACCGCGCAGGGCCAGGAGATCCGCAAGATCGTCGATGCGCTCTACCAGAAGCACGTCAAGACCGTGGAGCAGGTCGGCGGCATCTCGAACGAGGAATTTGCGACGCTGAACAAGTCGTTGCATCGCCTCGAGCGGTTCTGGACCGACCAGATCCTCTATCGGCTCTGATTTCGGGTTCGGCCGAGCCGGCTATTTAGAAGACCGGCGAGCCGCAACTTCACGACACTTCCCCCATCGACGCGCCGGTTCGGAGTTTTCCGAAGCCGGTGCGTTTTGTCGTTTTTGTAACGGCTTAAATCGGCTGTCTCTTTTTTGTGCCGCAGCGAGCATTGGAACTTTTGCACATTGGCGGGCTTATCGTCGCGTATTCGGAGGACGATGATGCTCGTCGAGCGCGGATTGCGGGTCATGAATGTCGGGGTGGTCAGCGACGCCTATGCGATCGCCGCCGACTATCTGTATCGGACCGGCGCCATCCCCGACAGCTTTGCGACCAACGAACAATTGCTGTCGATCATCGTGCAGCTGTTCGAGCGCGGCGAGTTCAACAAGATCAGGCTCGCCAACAAGGCGATCGCCAGGTTCGAAGCGCTGGTGGAGCGGATTTGAGTTCCGACCCGCCAGGACGCTCGACCGATCGAGGCCGCCGACTTTCAAATTTCACCACAGCGCGAGAGGAATCCATGGAAGCCGCCATCGACCGCATCATGATGACGTACGATCTCCTGCTCAACCGCTCGGCAGCCGCCAGCGCCGAGGCACGCAAGAAGGTCACCGAATATGTCACGACCCTGTTTGAAGCAGGCGAGAAGGATATGCACCGGCTGACGGTGTGCGGACTGACGTACTTGCGCGAACTCGACGGATCGATCGATCCGGTCAAGGAAGGCTATACCGGGCTGTAGCAGCCTTCTGCTTTGCGAAAAGCTCTGGTAAAGCACGGCTAGCGTGGCGGTTCAGAAGCCCGCATCATCTATGCCGCGGGCTTGTCATGCGGGCTTCTGAACCAAAGCCACACCAGATCAAGTGGTTTGGCTAGTGTCCTTTCGATTCCGAAGTTCGAAAAGTGGCTCCGCAGAATGCTACTAACTTCGGAATCGGGACCTTAGCTCGGACGAATATCCGGGCGGGCCGATTGATTGCGCCCTCAAAATTGCCCAATCCGGCACTATCGCGCTGGCACGACAGGAATACTCGGCAGGCGACTCCGCCTGATCGATGCGCATTGAAGGGCGGGGAGCCTTTGGTGGGATCGTACGTTCAAGCATGTGGTCGGGAGGGACGGCCTAGGCCGGCCTGCAAGCCGATGCTGACAGTTCGAAACCGTTTGCGCCTGGTCGGGCTGCTGTCGCTCCTTGCGCTCGGCGCCTGCACGCAGCCGAGCTTCCTCTCGTCGTTTGCCGAGAACAATACCGCCGCGCCTGCGGAACGGCTCAATCCCGGAACGGCGCCCCCCGACAAATGGACGCCGGCGCCCGACGAGGTGGAGGACGAGTTCTTGCCGAATACCGAGCGCATCTCGAAAATGCCGCGCAAGGTCGGCGAATGTTTCGAGACCACGATCACCTCGATCACGGACCGCTATGGCGAGGACCTGGCGCCGCGGCCGAAGAAGGGGGCCGATCCCGGCACGATCGTCCGTTTCTCCAATTCCGGCGTTCAGGTGTCGATGCGGCGGGAAAACTCGATCGTTCACTCCCAGGTTTTCGACAAGGTCAACATGTGTCTGGTCGAGGTCCCGAAGGAATGTCCCGGCGACCTTCGCGGTCGTGTCTACAGGACGACCAACTTGCGGACCAAGGAGAGCTGGAGTTTGGCCAACGACATCACCAATTGCGGCGGCCCCGCCGGTTAGCGCGGCAAGGCGGTAACGGTCGCGTTTCAGCTATCTGCTTTGCGGTGTCAAGGCACCGCGACCAACCGATCCCTCTGTATTAACCACCAAACGGCGTTAGACCGTCACAAAGACGCATTGCCGAAAGCAGGCACAGCCGCTAACGGAAAGCGAGATCGTTTGCCGATCAAACTTTGGTAAAGGCTCCATGCAAGAGGGCCGTGCCGACACGCAGTGGGAGGAGTTTTCATGACGACGATATTCACGCGGCATGCGGCCGCTTTGCTGGCCTTTGCTGGTCTTGGTCTTGGCCTTGCCACCTCGGCACAAGCCGACGACAAGAACGTCAAGATCGGCGTGCTCAACGACATGTCGAGCCTCTATGCGGATATTGGCGGGCCCAATGCGGTAGTGGCCGTCAAGATGGCGGTGGAGGATTCCGGTCTGCTAGCGAAAGGCTGGAAGATCGACGTGATCAGCGGCGATCACCAGAACAAGCCGGACGTGGGCGTCAATATTGCGCGCCAGTGGATCGATACCGAGAAGGTAGATGCCATCGCCGATACGCCGAATTCCGGCGTGGCGCTGGCCGTCAGCAACATCGTCAAGGAAAAGAACGCGATCCTGCTCAACAACGGCGCGGCCACCGCCGACCTCACCGGCAAGGCCTGCAACGCCAACACCATCTCCTACAGCTACGACACCTACATGCTCGCCAACGGCACCGGCAAGGCGCTGACCAAAGCCGGCGGCGATACCTGGTTCTTCCTGACCGCCGACTACGCCTTCGGGGCGGCGCTGGAGCGCGATACCAGTGCGGTCGTCACCGCCAACGGCGGCAAGGTGCTGGGCGGCGTCAAGCACCCGCTCAACACGTCCGACTTCTCCTCGTTCCTGCTGCAGGCGCAGTCGTCCAAGGCGAAGGTCATCGGGCTTGCCAATGCCGGCGGCGACACCACGAACTCAATCAAGCAGGCGTCCGAGTTCGGCATCGTTGAGGGCGGTCAGAAGCTCGCAGCGCTCCTGCTCTTCATCAACGATGTGCATTCGCTCGGCCTGAAGACCGCGCACGGCCTGACCTTCACCGAATCCTTCTACTGGGACCTCAACGACAAGACGCGGGCATGGTCGAAACGCTTTCAGGAGAAGGTGAACAATCACGCCATGCCGTCGATGACGCAGGCCGGCAACTATGCGGTCGTGCTGCATTACCTGAAGACGCTGGAGGCACTCGGCGGCAATCCGCATGACGGCGCCAAGGTCGTCGCCAAGATGAAGGAAATTGAGACCGACGATCCCCTGTTCGGCAAGGGTCCGCTCCGCGCCGACGGCCGCCGTGTCATTCCGGCCTATCTGTTCGAGGTGAAGAAGCCCGAAGAGTTGAAATATCCGTGGGACTATTACAAGCTGATCGCAACGATTGCGCCTGAAGACGCCGCCAAGCCGCTCTCGCAGAGCGATTGCCCGCTGGTGAAGAAGTAGCGGGGATGGCGCATCTTGCGCCGTCATCGCGGGTGCACTGATGCATTTGTTCGTCATTCCGGGGCGATGCGTCAGCATCGAACCCGGAATCCGTGGCGCTGCCTGAATGCTTGGAGGAATGGGCTTCCGGATCGCCGCTTCGCGTCGTCCGGAATGACGGTGGTTATTTTCTCTCGTCATGGCGAGTCAAGCGCGGGCATGACGGCCGGATTTGGATTTTGGATTGCTTCCTAGCTGGCGCTCCTCGCAACGACGTCATTTCACAACATGACCGGGCTTGGCCCGGCGCCAAATTGCCAATCGAACCAGTTTGACGAATCTTTGTATGGGGGTGGCTACCATATTCGAATGGAGCGGACATGAAGAGGATCTTTGCGGCTCTTTCGATTGGCCTATCATGGGGCGGGGCAGCTCACGCGCTGGACAGGGAACAGCAGCATGCGAGCGTGCTGCTGGAAGAATTCTGCGGTCGCTGCCACGCCATCGGCAGGTCCGGGCAAAGTCCGCATCCCTATGCGCCGCCGTTCCGGGAGCTCGGCGAAAATAAGCTCTATGACGAGGGCTTCAGTCAACGGTTACAGGATGGCCTCAGTACCGTTCATCCTGACATGCCGACATTCCGCTTCAGCCAGCGCGACGCTGGCGCCGTGATCGAATATCTGAGGGCCATTCAATCCAGGTCACGGCACTGACGGCAGGCCTCGAACTCTGAGCGGCGTCAGGTTGCCGCGTCTTGATTTCTGCGATTCGACGACGCTTCGGACGTGTTCCACGCGTCGCATTGATATCTGACTGAGTTCGTCAGCGGCTAGAGAAGCGAGCGGAGCTCGTCGTAAAACGGCTTCGCCAGGAGCGCGAAAGAGTCATCATAGGGGTGCAACTCGTTGGCCCAAAGCTTCGCGTCCTGGGTTGGCTTGAGCGTGCCCTGGGTGCGCACGAGGACGAGCTTGTTAGGGTACTTCTGTGCGAGGCCTGTAAGCGTGTCGGCGAAACGCTTCAGAAGCACCGTCACGATGTCCTTCGTCAGCTGCGGCATCGGATCGCCGGGCTTATGAAAGCCGCGCTCCTCGAACGCCGGCCACATCCAGGGGCCGGCAAAGCAGAACCGAAAGTCCGCGCGCAGGTGCGGACTATGACCGCTCACACAACGGCCGTCGGGAATCGCCCAATCGTAGTCATGGACGAAGAGCCGCGTGCCGGGCGTCACGTTGCCGACGAGCGCGATCGCCTCCTCGTAAATTCCTTCGAGAATGCCAAGCTCATGATCGAAGGCGGGGGTGACATAGTAGTCCGGCGGATGCGTCTCGCCGCCATTGGGCTTGAGCCAATCTCGGAAGCGGGAATCGCCGCAGATATCATTGCCGCCGCCGGAAAGCAGGATGCCGTTCCACCGCCCACCGCTGGGGGGGCCGGCCTTGAGTGCGTCCTTGAAGTCGCTCGAGAGCATCTGGCGGAGAGTGCGTCCAGACGCCGCGATGTTTTGGAAGTAGGCGTTCTCAGGTTTAAAGAACCCCTGAAGCCAGTAGATGATTGCAGACCCGCAGGTGTAATCGAACCAGGAATCCCCTTGCGCCAGGAAGTTCAAGAACGGCCGCTTCTCTCGCGCAGCCTCGGCGGCGTAGAACGCCGCTAGCGCCTGCGCGGCCTCGGCGCGCTCCATCCGCGCGGCCTCCAGCTCTGCGGCCTTCTCGACGTACGCCGCCCCGGCGCGTCGGGCCTGGACATCTCCCCGCTTTGCCGCCAGGCGCAAGGTTTGGCCGGTCACAGCGGTCTTTCGGGCCGGCGCGGCCTTCTTCGCAGGTACCTTCGTCTTCTTGGTCCCGGTTGGCTTTGCTACGCGCGGCCGCCTTTTCTTTGCTGCCATACTCCCCTCCCTAGAAGCGGGCTCGTCGAAGCGAGTGCAATCTGAGCGCGAACCTCGCTAACGAGCTTGATTTGAATCAAACGAGCCGTCGCGATGGCGATCGGGACGGCAATTGCTCATCACTTGACAGCTTTTCGCGCGTGCCGGCTGATTTGCCCGTCGTATCAATCTGCCGCAGGCATATTGCTTGTGGCGACGGGCAAATCACGGGCACTTCTTCGCGCGTCCCGCGCCCCATGAGAGGGCGCTTCGCGATCGTCACGAACGTCGGGCGCGGGATGCGATGGACGCTTTGGCATCGACTGACGAGCGATGATGAAGCGGACGGAGAAAGCGTGTGGTCCTGATGCCTCGACGCCGGCATCAACTCGCGACAACGCTTCGCATTGCGCGGGGACGGCGGCAAGAAAGGCCGATCGCCGGGGAGAGCGCGCCATAGGCCGTTAAAACCATCGCGCAGGGAATGCCGGGGATGTCCGGTGAACCTGTGGTGGACTTATCTGCGTGCTTTCATTTTTGCACGCGGAGCTGCGGGTGCAGCCGGCACCCGGCATTCCCTGCGTCCTCTAAGGAGGACTTCAGCCAGAACCCGGGCATCTCGGTCGCGGGAAGGCTTGGTCGTGGCATTTGTCGGGAAAGCGATAGGCGGCAGGTGGATCGGTATCGGCTAAGCGGCCTCATGGTTCGAGACGCCGCGTCAGGCGACGCGGCTCCTCACCTTGAGGGTCCGGAATTGAGCCGCAAACGACGACCTCATCCCGGGGAGGCGCAAAGCGCCATCTCGAGGGATGGACAGCCTTGCAGCTTGCCGGACCGGGCGGGTTGGGATTTCCGGCTATCCCCACCATATCTGGCATAAATATCAGGCCCCTACCGCAATGGCTTGGCCGGCGCGGGGCGATGTGGTATCCCCGCAGGCACCCTTTCGACCGCCATTCGTTGACCGACCGCGACGCTTCTTCCTGTCGCGGCGGTGGAGAATTTGCCGATGAGCTCTTCGCCCTCCAGTGCCAGCTCCTTGAGCGCCAAGACCGCGTCCACGCCCAGCTCGTTCTTTACAGCCGGGCTTGCCGAGGCCGATCCCGAGATTGCCAAGGCGATCCAGGGCGAGCTTGGCCGCCAGCGTCACGAGATCGAGTTGATTGCGTCTGAGAACATCGTCAGCCGCGCCGTGCTGGAAGCACAGGGTTCGGTGATGACCAACAAGTACGCGGAGGGCTATCCGGGTGCCCGCTATTACGGCGGCTGCGAATGGGTCGACGTCGCCGAGACGCTGGCGATCGAGCGCGCGAAAAAGCTGTTCGGTGCCAACTTCGCCAACGTGCAGCCGAACTCCGGCAGCCAGATGAACCAGGCGGTGTTTCTGGCATTGCTGCAGCCCGGCGACACCTTCATGGGGCTCGATCTCGCCGCCGGCGGACACCTCACCCATGGATCGCCAGTCAACATGTCCGGTAAATGGTTCAAGGCGGTGCATTACACCGTGCGGCGCGAAGACCAGCTGCTCGACATGGATGCGATCGCGAAACAGGCCGAGCAGGTGCGCCCCAAGCTGATCATCGCCGGCGGCTCGGCCTATTCGCGCGCCTGGGATTTCAAGCGGTTTCGCGAGATCGCCGACAGCATCGGCGCTTATCTTTTGGTCGACATGGCGCATTTCGCAGGTCTTGTCGCCGGCGGCGTTCACTCCTCGCCCGTGCCTTATGCGCATGTCACGACGACCACGACGCACAAGTCGCTACGCGGCCCGCGCGGTGGCCTCATCCTCTGCAATGACGAGGCGCTCGCCAAGAAATTCAATTCGGCGATTTTCCCCGGACTCCAGGGCGGTCCCTTGATGCATGTGATCGCAGCGAAGGCCGTTGCGTTCGCGGAAGCGTTGCGGCCGGACTTCAAGATCTACGCGAAAAACGTGGTCGAGAACGCCAAGGCGCTGGCGGAATCCCTGCGCGCCGAGGGGCTCGATATCGTTTCCGGCGGCACCGACAATCATCTGATGCTGGTCGATCTCAGGCCGAAGGGCTTGAAGGGCAACGTCTCCGAAAAGGCGCTGGTGCGCGCGGCCATCACCTGCAACAAGAACGGCATTCCCTTCGACCCCGAGAAACCTTTCGTGACCTCCGGCCTTCGCTTAGGGACCCCGGCTGCGACAACACGCGGGTTTGGCGTTGCCGAATTCAAGCAGGTCGGCGGCATGATCGCGGAAGTCTTGAATGCGGTCGCGCAGTCGAAGGACGGCTCGGCACCGCTGGTGGAGCAGGCCATGAAGGAACGGGTGAAGGCGCTCACCGATCGCTTCCCGATTTACCAGTAAGGTATAAACCCGCATGCGTTGCCCAAGCTGCAACAGCCTCGATACCCAGGTGAAGGACTCCCGTCCGACGGAAGATTCCGCCGTGATCCGGCGCAGGCGCGTGTGCGTCGCCTGCAATTTCCGTTTCACCACCTTCGAGCGCGTGCAGCTTCGCGAATTGACCGTCATCAAGCGCAATGGCCGCCGCGTGCCGTTCGACCGCGACAAGCTGGTGCGCTCGGTGCAGATCTCCTTGCGCAAGCGCCCGGTGGACTCCGAGCGGGTCGAGAAGATGGTCTCGGCCATCGTGCGCGAGCTCGAGAGCGGTGGAGAGGCGGAAATCTCCTCGGAGGCGATCGGTGAGATCGTGATGGAGCACCTGCGCCAGCTCGACGACGTCGCCTATGTCCGCTTTGCGTCGGTCTACCGCAATTTCCGCGAGGCCAAGGATTTCGAGGCCGTGCTCGGCGAACTCTCCGGCGAAGACGACGCGCGGATCACGCTGTTGCGAAAATGATCTTCCGCATTCTGGAAGAACAGCTCGCGCAAAAGATGAAGAGTTCGAAGGCGGCTGACCGGCGTTTTATGGAGCTTGCGCTGGCGCTCGGCCGGCGCGGCCTCGGGCGCGCCTGGCCTAATCCGGCAGTCGGCGCGGTGGTCGTGAAAGATGGCATCATCGTCGGACGCGGCTGGACGCAACCAGGCGGCCGGCCGCATGCCGAGCCGGTGGCGCTGGCGCACGCCGGTGAGGCGGCGCGCGGCGCCACGCTTTATGTGACGCTGGAGCCATGTTCGCATGTCGGCAAGTCGCCGCCCTGCGCCGATGCTGTGATCGATGCCGGCATCAAACGCGTGGTATCGGCGATTGAGGATCCCAATCCGGACGTGGCCGGGCAAGGCCATGCGCGGTTGCGGGCTGCCGGGATTGCGGTCGATGTCGGGCTTGAGGCCGAGGAAGCCGCGCGCGCCCATGCTGGACATTTCCGCCGCGTTCGCGAGCACCGTCCGCATGTGATCCTGAAACTGGCCGTCTCCACCGACGACAAGATCGCTGCTCCCGGCCACAAGCCGGTCGCGATTTCGGGCGAAGTCGCCAAATCGCGCATGCATCTGTTGCGGGCGCAGTGCGACGCCATTCTCGTCGGCGTCGGCACGGTGCTGTCCGACGATCCGCTTCTGACCTGCCGCCTGCCGGGCATGGAGGCGCGTTCGCCGGTGCGCGTCGTGCTCGATCGAAGCTTGCGGATACCGGCCCAAAGCCGCCTGATTCATTCGGCGCGCACGACCCCGCTCTGGGTCGTCACCTCGAACCTGGCCGAGGCGCCCGCCGCCGCGATGCTGGGCGCGGCCGGGGCGCAGGTCATCCGTGTCGCATCGACACCGGCCGGGCTGGATTTGCCGGCCGTCCTGCACGTGCTCGCCGAGCGCGGCATCACCCGTCTTCTGGTCGAGGGCGGCGCGCACGTGGCGTCATCCCTTGTCGCGGCAGGTCTGGTTGACGAGTTCTGGCTGCTCCGCGGCCCGAACCCGATCGGCGCCGATGGTCTGGCGGCGTTGGACGCATTGCCGCTCGCCACAATCATCCAGTCGTCCGCCTTTCGCGTTCGTGCTAGCGAGAGGTTGGATTCCGACACTCTGACCGTTTACGAGCGCGCGAGTACCGCCGATCTGAAGTCCCTGCACCCCAGGCCGCATATTCCTTCAGGGACTTCAGATCGATAAGCGGTACTAGATTTAATAATTCTGCTAGTGCCTCCATGACTTCCCGAAGTTCGTGAAAGGTGGGCGCTGCGACGGAGCACGAACTTCGGAAAGTGGGCACTAGATGTTTACCGGCATTGTCACCGACATCGGCGAAATAGTAAGTCTGACGCATGTCGCGCAGGGGCAACTGCATCGCATGCGCATTGATTGCCGGTATGATCAGGCTGGCATCGCGGATGGCGCGTCGATCGCCTGCAACGGGGTCTGTCTGACGGTCGTCGCTTCCGGCGTCGAGAAGGGCAAGACCTGGTTCGATGTCGATGCTGCTGCCGAAACCCTTTCGCTGACCACCGCGAAGCATTGGGCCGTCGGCACCCGGCTCAACCTGGAACGGGCGCTCAAGGTCGGCGACGAACTCGGCGGCCATATCGTCGCCGGCCATGCGGATGGCGTGGCCACGATCCTCAGCCGCGAGGATCTGCCCGACATGGCGCGCTTTACGCTCAATACCACGCGGGAACTCGCACGCTTCATCGCGCCGAAGGGATCGATCACGCTCGACGGCGTTTCGCTCACCGTTAACGCGGTCAAAGACACCGCGTTTTCCGTGCTCATCATACCGCACACGCTCAATGTCACGACCCTGTCGTCCTGGCGAGCGGGCAGCGAGGTCAATATCGAGGTCGATCTGATGGCGCGCTATGCGGCGAGATTGACGGAAATGAAGTGACGGCGTAGCCGTCATGACGAAACCCGATGGATTGAAGAATGGCAGACGCGCGACGCGCACCGTTAAAGGACCAGTCCGACATTTCCGGCGCGCGGGCGCTGATCGTCGAGGCGCGCTTCTATGACGATATTCAGGATGCGCTGCTGGAAGGCGCGGTCACGGAATTGAAGGCGGCCGGCGTCAGCCACGACGTCATCACGGTGCCGGGCGCACTGGAAATTCCTGCGGCCATCGCAATTGCCTTGGATGCTGCGGAAACGGCAGGCAAAACCTATGATGCCGCGATCGCGCTTGGCTGCGTCATCCGTGGCGATACGATCCATTTCGAGATCGTCTCGATGGAGTCCTCGCGCGCCTTGATGGATTTGGCCGTGGCGAAAAGGCTTCCGCTCGGCAATGGCATTTTGACCGTCAACACCGAAGCGCAGGCTTGGGCGAGGGCGCGGGTTTCCGAACTCAATAAAGGCGGCGATGCCGCGCGCGCGGCGCTCGCGATGCTGCGTATCAAGCGCCGGCTGAATCAGCAGCGATCATGAACGACGACAAGAAAAACAAGACGAGAAAGCCTTTGAAAGTCCCGGAGCGCAAAGCCAACCGGCGGGGCGCCGCACGGCTTGCCGCCGTGCAGGCGCTCTATCAGATGGACATCGCGGGTGCCGGCATCAACGACATCTTCGCCGAGTTCGAAAGCCACTGGCTCGGCAATGAGGTGGAAGGCGACAAATATTTGCCGGCGGAGGCAGCATTTTTTCGCGACGTGGTGTCGGGCGTGGTGCGCGATCAGGCCAAGCTCGATCCCCTGATCGACGAAGCCCTGTCGAGAGGCTGGCCGCTGAAGCGGATCGACGCCATCCTGCGCGCGGTGCTGCGCGCCGGTGCCTATGAGCTGGAACATCGCAAGGATGTTCCCGGCCGCGTGGTGGTGTCGGAATATGTCGACGTTGCGCACGCCTTTGTCGAGGCGGAAGAGACAGGCATGGTCAACGCAGTTCTCGATCAGATCGCTCGTCAGTTCCGCAGCAGCGAATTCGTGCGGGCCGGTGGCTGACATGACCACTCCCGGGGCGCCAGCATCCGGTGAGGATTCGCTGATCGCGCGCTATTTCAAGCCGCTGGCGATTGATCCCGGCGCGCTTGGACTTAACGACGACGCCGCCATCCTGAAGGCGCTTGGCGAGGACATCGTCGTCACGACAGATGCGCTCGTTGAGGGCGTCCATTTTCTCCCCGACGACCCCGCGGACACCATCGCGCAGAAGGCGTTGCGGGTGAACCTGTCTGATCTCGCGGCGAAGGGTGCCGATCCGGCCGGTTTCGTGCTGACGCTGGCGTTGCGCAAGGTGGATCAAACCTGGTTGGCGGCTTTCGCGCGCGGGCTGGGTGCCGATGCGACGTTTTTCGGGTGCCCGCTGCTTGGCGGCGACACGGTTTCGACGCCGGGCCCGCTGGTGATTTCGATCACCGCATTCGGCCGCGTGGCGCCGGGCAAGATGGTTCACCGAAGCGGCGCGAAGCCCGGCGATCAAGTCGTGGTGACGGGCACCGTTGGCGACGCGGCGCTTGGTCTCGACATCCAGAAAGGGGGCAGGGCGGCGGTTGCGCTCGCCGGCGACGCTGTATCTCGCGACATGCTGGTGGGCCGCTATCGCGTCCCCCAGCCGCGCAACGTGCTGGCGCCGGCGATCCGCGCGCATGCCCGTGCGGCCATGGACGTGTCGGACGGGCTGGCCGGCGATCTGGCCAAGCTCTGCGCGGCATCGGGCGTATCCGCGGTGATCGAGGTGAAATCCATCCCGTTATCGAATGCCGCCGCCAAGGTTCTTGCAGCAGGCGCTGTCGGGATGGCAGAGCTCATATCCGGCGGCGACGACTATGAGGTTTTATGCGCCGTTCCGCAGGACGAATTTGAGGACTTTGCCGGGATGGCCCAGGCCGCTGACGTCGCGGTCCACCCGATCGGGACCATTATCGCCGGCGAGTCCGTCCCGAAATGGCTGGATGCGGAGGGTCAGGAACTGGCGCTCGCGCGGACGTCCTACAGCCACTTCTAGGAATTCTATGAAAATGGCCCCGTCCCGATGCAAATACCTTTCGAAATCGTCCGTTTTTGCGGCCCTTGGCGTTGCACGGGACATGCGATTTTGGCATGGTCCCGGCCGATTTCAGGCCGCCCCCTTGGGCAGGGTGGGCCTGCTTTTTGTGCGCCCGCCGCAACCGCGGCCGAGGCGTGGGGCCATCTTTTAGAGATCTGAGGCAAGTTCAATGACAGCATTATGGTTGATCGTGCTCTGCGGCGCGCTTTCCATCGTCTACGCCATCTGGGCGACCTCGTCGGTTCTGAAATCCGACGCCGGCAATCCGCGTATGCAGGAAATCGCGGCTGCGGTACGTGAAGGCGCGCAGGCCTATCTGCGGCGCCAGTACGCGACGATCGGTATCGTCGGTGTCGTGATCTTCGCGCTGCTCGCTTATTTCCTCGGCATTCTGGTTGCGGTCGGTTTTGCGATCGGCGCGATCCTATCGGGTGCGACCGGCTTCATCGGCATGAACGTGTCGGTGCGCGCCAATGTGCGTACCGCGCAGGCCGCGACCACCTCGCTCGCCGGCGGCCTCGAGCTCGCCTTCAAGGCCGGCGCGATCACGGGCCTGCTGGTGGCGGGCCTCGCACTGCTCGGCGTCACCCTTTATTTCGGTTTCCTCACCCATTCGATGCATCTGGCAGCTGACAGCCGCACCGTGGTTGATGCCATGGTCGCGCTTGGCTTCGGCGCCTCGCTGATCTCGATCTTCGCCCGTCTCGGCGGCGGCATCTTCACCAAGGGCGCTGACGTCGGCGGCGATCTCGTGGGCAAGGTCGAGGCCGGTATCCCGGAAGACGATCCGCGCAACCCGGCGACAATCGCCGATAACGTCGGTGACAACGTCGGTGACTGCGCCGGCATGGCCGCCGACCTGTTCGAGACCTACGCCGTGACGGCGGTCGCCACCATGGTGCTGGCCGCGATCTTCTTTGCGAAGACGCCGATCCTCGCCAATATGATGACGCTGCCGCTCGCGATCGGTGGCATCTGCATTATCACCTCGATCATTGGCACGTTCTTCGTCAAGCTCGGCGCGAGCCAGTCGATCATGGGCGCGCTCTACAAGGGCCTGATCGCCACCGGCGTCCTGTCGCTGATCGGCGTCGCCATCGTGATCCACCAGCTGATCGGCTTCGATAAGCTCGCCGGCGTCGAGTACACCGGCCTTGCGCTGTTCGAATGCGGCGTCGTCGGTCTGGTCGTCACCGGTCTGATCATCTGGATCACCGAATACTACACCGGCACCGACTATCGCCCCGTGAAGTCGATCGCGGCGGCCTCCGTGACCGGTCACGGAACCAACGTGATTCAGGGTCTCGCAATCTCGATGGAAGCAACCGCGCTGCCTGCCCTGGTCATCATCGCCGGCATTCTGGTGACCTACAGCCTCGCCGGCCTGTTCGGCATCGCGATTGCCACCACTACGATGCTGTCGCTGGCCGGCATGATCGTCGCGCTCGACGCCTTCGGTCCGGTCACGGACAACGCTGGCGGCATCGCGGAAATGGCCGGGCTGCCGAAGGAAGTGCGCAAGTCGACCGACGCGCTGGACGCGGTCGGTAACACGACCAAGGCCGTCACCAAGGGCTACGCCATCGGCTCGGCCGGTCTCGGCGCGCTGGTGTTGTTCGCCGCCTATAACCAGGATCTGAAGTTCTTCATCGCAGACTCGGCAAACCACGCCTACTTCAAGGGCGTCAATCCGGATTTCTCGCTGAACAACCCTTATGTGGTCGTTGGCCTGCTGTTCGGCGGCTTGCTGCCCTATCTGTTCGGCGCGATGGGTATGACCGCCGTTGGCCGTGCAGCCGGCGCGATTGTCGAAGAGGTGCGGCGTCAGTTCCGCGAAAAGCCCGGGATCATGCAGGGCACCGACAAGCCGGACTACGGCAAGGCCGTCGACCTCCTGACCAAGGCGGCGATCAAGGAAATGATCATTCCCTCGCTGTTGCCGGTGTTGTCGCCGATCGTGGTCTACTTCGTGATCTATGCGATCGCGGGCGGCGGTGCGGCCGGCAAGTCGGCGGCGTTCTCCGCCGTCGGCGCGATGCTGCTCGGCGTGATCGTCACCGGCCTGTTCGTCGCGATCTCGATGACCTCGGGTGGCGGTGCCTGGGATAACGCCAAGAAGTACATCGAGGACGGCCACTACGGCGGCAAGGGCTCCGATGCCCACAAGTCGGCCGTGACCGGCGATACCGTCGGCGATCCCTACAAGGACACGGCCGGTCCCGCGGTGAACCCGATGATCAAGATCACCAACATCGTGGCACTGCTGCTGCTGGCGATTCTCGCCCGCTGAGGCGGCGCAGTTTGAAATGAAAAACCCCCGTGGCTCCGCCGCGGGGGTTTTGTTTTGACGAGGTTTTGAAGCGCGAGCCTCCCGGCTGCCTTATCGGTTTACTTGTTGTCGCTGCCCTGGCCGATGTTGAGCGCCTTGAACAGCGGCGCGACGTAGTTGATTTCCTGGCCCGAGGTCGGAGTGGTGCGGCTGATGAAATCGAAAATCATGCCGTCCTTCAGGCCATAGTTGGCAAGGCGCCGCACCTGGCGGTTCTTGTCGAAGTAGACAGCAATGACACGCTGATCGACGATCCGGTCGGTCATAAAGGCCATTTTGCGTTCGGCGCGCTGCGAGATGTAGTAGAAGACCTCGCCATTGAGCGTTGCGACCGTCGACGGCGTCCCCAACACGATCAGGACCTGATCCTGGCTTGCCCCGATGGGGATTTGTTCAAGCGCTCCCGGCGGCAGGATATAGCCACGCTGGAACTGCTCGCCGCATCCGCCAATCATAGCACATAGCAGCACGACCGCGGCCGCGGTTCGTAGGCCGCGCCAGCCGGAGCTGCGTGCAAAGCCTGTCAGACTGGACTTTATCATCCCCGAATGGGTCCCCTTGCGTCAGGTGCGGCCTTGGCGTACCCGGCAGTGCGCGTGATTGCAACAAAGTCGCCGCAGTCTGGTGGATTCGACATTCGCTTCGGTGCTACCGCGAGTTCCAATAGCGAAGGTCAACTCCAAGACCACACTGGCAGAACCGGGACACTCGTGGACCCACAATGCTTTGGCCATTCAACCAGTTCAGCAAACCCCGGGGGGCCCTGCGTGGCACCATTGAGGCCATCTATGGCATGATCGTGACGCAGGCGCGAGAACCGGCGTTCTACCGTGAACTGGGTGTGGCGGACACGGTTAACGGCCGTTTCGACCTGCTGTTGCTGCATTTGTGGATGGTTCTGCGACGATTTCGATCTGCGGACGGAACGGCTGAGGTTTCACAGGCCCTTTTCGATCATTTCTGCGCGGATATGGACGCCAATCTGCGGGAAATGGGTGTTGGCGACCTCGCCGTCCCCAAACGGATGCAAGCCTTCGGAGAAGCATTTTACGGCCGGGGCGCAGCCTATGACGCCGCATTGGCCGATAACGAAGCGTTGGCCCTGGCTTTTTGCAAGAATGTCTTGAACGGGAAAGGAATGGAAAACGCGCGGCGGCTTGCCTCCTATGCGAAGAGGGTGTTGGCGCATCTTGACCGCGTCGACGATGCCGCACTCCTTGCGGTCGCGTGGACCTTTCCTGCCCCGGCCGAAGCATGCGAGCCGCATTCCTGAAGGGTGATGGCCGATGAAGACAGCTGATCCCTGGCGCGTGCCGGTCGTCGTTGCGCAAATTCCGGATACCGGGTTGCACCGCGCCTTCGAAGCGAGCGAGGCATCGCGCGTGGCAATGGCACAGATCGCAGGTCTACGCGAAGTCATGTCGGCGAATGCATCATTCGATGTGAAGCTCAAGAGCAACGGGCGTGTTCATGTCAGGGGCGAGGTGCATGCGAAAGTCGGTCAGACCTGCGTCGTGACGCTCGGTCCCGTCGAGAATGAAGTCAACGAGGTGGTCGACCTCACCTTCGCGCCTCTGGAGCAAATTCGAAATCTCGCTGCTCTGGTCGATGAAGCTGCCCAAAGCGAAGAAGAGGAAGTGGCCGATCCACCGGAGCCGATCGTCGATGGCGTCATCGATCTCGGCCGGCTTGCCACGGATGTTTTATTCCTCGCGATTGACCCTTATCCGCGCAGACCGGACGCTGTGTTCGAGGCGCCCGCGGAGATCGTCGACCCGGCTGAGCATCCATTTGCAGCCTTGAAGGGTCTGCAAACGGGTGGTGCGTCAGCGCCGGCCAAGAAGACTCCCACCACGCCCGGGGATGACAGGGATGGGTGAGGTGCCGCGCGAATTCCGCTGGAACCTGTTCTTCCGAAAATAGATTTAAGCAACTGAAATAATTTACATTATTTCCGAGCTTCGGTTCTGGCGCCGTGGTACTTGCACCGCAAAAGGTGACGGTCAAGAGGTTGTGTCGGTATGGGGAAACGCTATTGTCGCGGCCCAGCCTGGCGCGGTCGATGCCTCGCCGGTGGCCGCAACCGTCGTGGCTGTAGCGATCGGCATTTCAAGTCCGATGAGAGGTCGGGTTTCCGGGACGTTCATGCCTCATAAGGTTCGAATAGCGCTTGACGCCATGGGGGGCGACGTCGGCGCGTCAGTCGTGATTCCCGGCGCCGCGATCTCATTGACCCGACATCCCGATGCTGAATTTCTCCTGTTCGGCGATCGCAGCGTGATCGAATCACAACTCGCCAAACATCAAGCTCTGAAGGCCGTCTCCTCGGTCATTCATACCGATGTTGCCGTCAGCATGCATGACAAACCGAGCCAAGCCGTGCGGCGTGGACGCAGAACGTCCTCGATGTGGCTTGCGATCGAGGCCGTAAAAAAAGGCGAAGCGGATGTCGCCGTGTCCGCCGGCAACACCGGTGCCTTGGTCGCCATGGCCCGATTCTGTCTGCGCATGCTGCCCGGCATCGATCGCCCCGCGCTCGCGGCGATCTGGCCGACCATGCGGGGGGATTCAGTCGTGCTTGACCTCGGAGCAACTATCGGTGGTGACGCGCGTCATTTGGTGGCACTTGCGGTTATGGGGAGTGCCATGGCGAGCGTGCTGATGAACCTGGAGCGGCCGAGCGTGGGGCTTCTCAATATCGGCGTCGAGGAGATGAAGGGCCACGAGGAGATCCGCGAGGCAGCGGAGCTCTTGCGCGAATTGAACCTGCCGCAGCTCAATTACACCGGCTTTGTCGAAGGCGACGGCATCGGACGAGGGGACGCCGACGTGATTGTTGCAGAAGGTTTCAGCGGCAACATCGCGTTGAAAGCGGCCGAGGGCACGGCACGCCAGATCAACGAATTTCTGCGAGCGGCGCTGTCACGCCGCTGGCTTTCCATGCTCGGCTACCTGCTGGCGAAACCGGCGTTCAGCGCGCTACGTGAAAAACTCGATCCGCGCCGCTCCAACGGTAGCGTCTTGCTCGGCCTCAACGGCATCGTGGTCAAGAGCCATGGTGGAACCGACGCCGACGGCTTTGCCTATGCCGTCGATGTTGGCTATGAGATGGGCAAATACGATCTCCTGACCAAGATCAATCAAATGCTCAATCGCGAGGGCGGCGGTCTCGTTCCCAACCCGCCCACGCCGGAGGCTGTCTCGTGACTGCAATACGCTCGGTCGTGCTCGGCTGCGGCTCCTATCTGCCACAGCGGATCCTGACCAATGCCGAGTTGGCGACACGGATCGACACGTCCGACGAGTGGATCGTCCAACGGACCGGTATCCGTCAGCGCCACATCGCCGCGGAAGGCGAGTTTACGTCACACCTTGCGACCAACGCCGCGCGTTCGGCGCTGGCTCATGCCGGCATCGACGCCCAATCGATTGACCTGATCGTTCTGGCCACCTCGACACCGGACAATACCTTTCCGGCCACCGCGGTGACCGTTCAGAACGAACTCGGCATCCACCACGGTGCAGCGTTCGATTTGCAGGCGGTCTGTTCGGGTTTCGTGTTCGCGCTCACCACGGCCGACAACTTCCTGCGCAGCGGGGCGTTCAAACGTGCGCTTGTGATTGGCGCGGAGACGTTCTCGCGAATTCTCGACTGGAACGATCGCGGCACCTGCGTGCTGTTCGGCGACGGCGCCGGCGCGGTGGTGCTGGAAGCCCAGACGCAGCCGGGAAAATCCTCCGACCGCGGTATTTTGACGGCGCATCTTCGATCCGACGGCCGGCACAAGTCAAAGCTATATGTCGACGGTGGTCCGTCCTCCACCCAGACAGTCGGTCACCTCAGAATGGAGGGGCGGGAAGTCTTCAAGCACGCGGTCGGCATGATCACCGATGTGATCGTCAGTGCTTTTGAAGCGACCGGGCTCACCGCCGATGACATCGACTGGTTCGTTCCGCACCAGGCCAACAAGAGAATCATCGACGCCTCCGCGCACAAATTGCATATTGCGCCGCAGAAGGTGGTGCTCACGGTCGATCAGCACGGCAATACGTCGGCCGCATCGATTCCCCTGGCGCTGGCGGTAGCTTTCGCCGATGGCCGCATCAAAAAGGGCGATTTGGTGCTGCTGGAAGCCATGGGCGGCGGCTTCACCTGGGGATCGGTCCTGATCCGGTGGTGAGTCGCAGGCAAGTAAATCCCGAATTTTACGCTTTTCTTTCATGTTATGAGGCCAGCACGGCTGTTGACCGTCAGTACGTAACCTCCTAATTTCAGTAGCGAATATGTGTTCGCCGAGAGTGGGGCAGGCGATGACCGGAACCGGAAAGACCGTTACGCGAGTTGATCTGTGCGAGGCTGTCTACCAGAAGGTGGGGTTGTCGCGCACGGAATCATCCGCTTTTGTCGAGCTGGTATTGAAGGAGATCACCGATTGCCTTGAGAAGGGCGAAACGGTGAAGCTGTCTTCGTTTGGCTCGTTCATGGTGCGCAAGAAGGGCCAGCGGATCGGCCGTAATCCCAAGACCGGAACCGAAGTGCCGATCTCGCCGCGCCGGGTGATGGTATTCAAGCCGTCGGCGATCTTGAAGCAGCGTATCAACGGTCACGCCGCCGGTAATAACGGCAAGGCCGAATAGAGGCGCCGCGCCATCGGCGGGATAGAGGAGCGAGCATTTGGACAAGGCGCCGGATGCCTTCCGAACCATCAGCGAGGTCGCCGACGATCTCGACATTCCGCAGCATGTCCTGCGGTTCTGGGAAACGCGATTCTCCCAGATCAAGCCGATGAAGCGGAGCGGCGGCCGCAGATACTATCGCCCTGACGATGTCGATCTGTTGAAGGGGATCCGCCGTCTGCTCTACGGCGAAGGCTATACCATCCGCGGCGTGCAGCGCATTTTGAAGGAGCACGGCATCGGATCCGTGCAACGGCTCGCCGATGCCAACGCCATCGCCTCCTTTGGGGCGATCGAGGAGGTGGTCGGCCAAAGCATCCTCGAAGGCGATGACGGCCTTGCTCCGTCGATGGATCTCGACGACGACGACTATGACAGCGCCGGGGAAAGCGGCATTCCGCGCTTTGCCGAGCGCCGCAGTCGAAGGGAACGGGAAGTCGAAAGCTTCGACGAGGAGGAGGCGATTGCCGGCGTTGCCGATATCGTCCCGATCATCGACGTGGCGCGGTTGAAGGGGGTACTCGAGGACCTGATCGCCTGTCGGCGCTTGCTGGATGCCGCGCTCAAGGACGGCTGAAGGCGCTTCGCGCGGGATCCCAAGTGATGGTCCTAACCGATTGATTGAGCAGCCGACGCCCCAGTCGCCCGATTGCCCGGCTTGCGCGGCTCGCTGATCGAAGCTAATGGAACGGGCGTCGGAGCGTGGCGCAGCCCGGTTAGCGCACTAGTCTGGGAGACTAGGGGTCGGAGGTTCAAATCCTCTCGCTCCGACCATTTCGCATCCACAATGTAGCCTTGGCGGCTTCCCGTTCCAGCAACCCCGATCCACCGCGCGCGTTTACCACAGAACGCCGGAGGCGGTCATGGGCAAATGCGGTACGGACACGAGGGATATCCGAAGCGGGGACGTACGATCCGATCAACAAGGATGGTCTGCCGCAAGCGGATCAAGTCCGTAACAGGACGACTCCGCACGAGAAGGCCCAGCGGGGCGCAGACGTCAGGGCCGATCCGCTGCCGGGAACCGAACCTGTCTTGCCGGAGGGGCTGGTAAGGCAACCCGCGGGGCCGCTCAACCCTCGAACAGGTGGAACAAGACGAAGTAGTGCGGTTTTCCGAGCGAGCGCGGGCGAGCTCGTGTTGTCCTGTTGCCTCAAATCGGTCTACGCCGGCGGCGGCACGAGATCGAGAAAGCCCGCCACGGCCGCGATCTTGTCGTCGTCGCGCGCAACGAAGTCGGTACCCTTGACGACGGCAACGCCGTCCCTTGGGCCCAGCGCCCACGAAAATCGCACGACATTTGCCTGGCCGTCCGCGTTTCCGGACAGGGAGAACATGAAGTCCGGGAACCGCCTCTGCACCGAAGCCGATGATGTTGGCGATCTCGACAGGCCCGTTCCTTTCGCCACCGGGTCCACATAAGTCGCCGCAGGCGTCCACGTCGACTCCAGGATCGCGCGCCGCCGCGTGGCGTCGAGCTCGTTCCAGACGGTAATGTAGTCTTCAGCGACTTTTGTAGCGGTCCTGATTGTCGCGGTCGTCTTTTGGATGTGCAGGTTGAACGGCAGCATCCTGCGCCGCACGACGCGCGTCGCGCCATGAAGTGGGAGGTAAAAAAGTCGTCTCGAGCTTTTCTTCGAGCCTCACGCGGAGGGTAATTCGTACAAGCTTGCTTGAAATCTCAGCGTGTCGAATTTGTCACAGACGCAGCAAAACGCCTTCCACGAAGCCATTTCTGTGAACTACGAAACATTCCTGAAACCGGAAAGCGTTTACGATGTGACTGTCCAATGTACAGAATGTGTAGGGACGGTCCGATGTTTGAATTCGTTGTTGCGGCTATTGCATTGTCTAGTGCCAGCATTTTTCTGGCTCACGCGGTTGAAGCTTACCTGACGCGGTAAAAAACGGGGCGCGGGCCCGGAATCTTTCTTCGAACTTGCTCGAACGGTCATCCGGTCTGTTGATAGACCGAATATGATGCGTCAGCACCCGCCGGGTGAGAAGCCATCGATCGTGGTGATGTTCGCGGAGCCGCCGTCGGTCGTGGGAATCGCCGGTGGACAGATCGTCGAAGGCGCACTTGGTGCTGCGGCCGTGGTGCTGGCCGATTGCGTGGAGGTGCCGAGCCCTTCACCCGGCAATTCCAGGGGGACTTGCGAGCTGCGCGAGGAGGGGACGCTGATCCCGCTGCCGCCGACTGAGGAACTGGATGGCGTCGCCGATCCGCCTGTCGTGGGAGCCGATGTTTCCGCGGAAAACGAAGAGATCGATGACGGTGTCGACGTCGGCACGCCAAGGGGATCTGTTCCAGTGTTCGTCGTGGTTTGAGCGTGAGCCGCCTGTGAGGATGCCGACAAAGACGATCGCCGTGAGGATTGTACGTTGCGTTGCGTTCTCCTGCTCGGACAACAATCGCAAGGCCTTTCGCAAGCTTGCGATGCAAGACAACGCTCGATCCAGCAAAAGGGAAGATGAAGTTTAGGAAAGGTGCGAGCTGGAAACCGCGCACGCGTGATGCCCATTCGATACAATGTCTTCGGCGATTGCCGCGGCTAATGACGGAAGGGCGGCACATGATCAGCGACAAGGTCTGGTCCGCACTCGTCCGAAACAAGCGCCGCTGCTGCCAAATGCAGCGGCAAACGTTGCGCAAGAATCAGACGCCGCCTGGCGCGACGTAGCAGTAGACGTAATCGCCCCTGCTCAAGAAGATGATGCCGTGACCGGTCGGATTGGACTGATCGTATTTCAGCTTGTGGTTCGGGACCACGATCCGGGTTCCAATGTCCACGTGCTTGCGCCGCAACGGCTCATCAGGCCGTGAGTCGGTGATGATGGCGACGTATTTGTCTCCGTCGACTTCGAACGAATCCGCCCAGTAGGCATCCGCTTCACCACAACATGAAACGGCGGGGTTATCAGGCTGCATCAGCGCCTGATACCACTGGCGAATGAGCGGATCTGTCGCTTCCCACTGCCCGAAATCACGGGCGCTCGCTACGCTCATCAACAAACCGAACGCTGTACAAAGGACGAGGCGTCTCATGCCACACTCCTGAGTTTGTTCCAGCCAGTTCGCTCGAAGCAATGTTCGTGCCGCGAATCACGCAGTGGTGATAGTCTATGTTAGAAATTTACGACGCGTTGACTGCTCAAATAGTTTGAGACGGAATGTTGTCGGCTGTGGCTTGGCTGCACAGGAATCAGGGCCGCTTGTAGCGGGCCGCGGCCAGAGCGTGCTCGTCACAATCGATCGCGGCGAAGACATCCGGCGATCTGATATCGTCGCAGCAATCGCCGCCGGATCATCCGACGCGCAGACGTTGGGTTACGCAGATGACCATTTTAAGGCCGGGTGATCTCGTCGTCCTGAAATCCGGCGGACCGATTATGACGGTCGACACGGTCAATACCGACATCTTCGATGACGACAAGGTCACGGGCGTGTTGTGCGCATGGTTCGTCGGAAACAAGCTCGAGCGGGCGCGGTTCGATTGCAACGCAATAGCTCCTGCGCCGCCGCAACAAGCTTGTTCCGAAAAATCCGAACCGCGGCCGCTGGAGGCCGCCGGTGAATACAAGGTGGTGCTGGACGAGATGGTGGCGGCGATGAATGACCCCGCCGAGGCGTCGGGCCGGGTGTCGCAAGCGCCGGCGCGCAAGGACAGGCGGGCAACCGGCAAGGACGCCGTTGACGCACCAGCGCCGAGGGGTGTGAACTGAGCGGACCGCGTCGGACGATCTCTAGGGAAGTTCCGGCGTCTTCTGCATCAGATAGAGCGCAAGGAGTCCTATGGCGATGAGAGTCGAGACGACTGCGATCGAGAGTGTCCAGTTGGCAGGCCGCTTCAAGTGACGCCGGCTGTTCAGAAGCGCTCCGATAGCCTTGAGTTCCGCTCTTTCCCATATGGCCAGCCTTCCGTTCCGATAGATGTGTCCGGCTGGCCGCAGCCTATCACATCCCGCCGGATCCGGGCGGTTCTGATCGTGTGGACTTCGGGACGCGCAAGGTCCAAATCTTGTGCGGCGGGATGCGCCTCAATATTTTGAATGATGAAAGAGGCTTCTCGAATTCGTGCTGCGGAGGTTCTCATGAGCCGGCTGACGATCTTTCTCGCGCGATCGCTTGGAGTGTTCATGCTTCTGCTCGTGGGCTGCTTGCTGATGCGGGGAGGGAGCAGCATCCAGGCTAGCGTCAGCGACGGGCCTGTCCTGCTCAGCTACGCCATCATCAGCCTGGCCGTGGGGGTTGCGATGTTGATTGGCCATAGTGTCTGGACTGGCGGCGCCTTGCCCATCGTAGTTACGCTGGTGGGCTGGCTTATCCTCGGCAAGGGGATCTTGCTTCTGCTTCTACCATCGGCTTCGCTGTCGGCGATGATGGATCAGATGCACTATGCCGAGTATTACTGGCGCTATCTCACGCCGGCCTTCATATTAGGACTTTATCTTACCTGGGCTGGCTTCACGGCCAAGGCGGACTCAAGCCGCTAGCGGGCCAGCCGCCGTCGAAGGCGGAAGAGTCCGCTCTTTCGAGGCCGGCGTCAGGCGGCGCGAACGCTGTCGAGGAATTCTTCCACCGCATCGCGCAGGTGGATGCTCACTTCGGAAAGCGCCTTGGCTGATTGCAGCATCTGGCCTGAGGTCATTTCGTTTGTTCCAGCGTTGCGGGCGACGCGTTCGATGTTTTCGGCGACCTCAAGCGTCCCGCCCGCCGCGGCCTGCACGCCGTGAGCGATGTTCTGCGTCGCCGTGCCCTGTTCCTCGACGGCGGCGGAAATCGAGGCAGTGATTTCGCTGATCCGTTCGATGGTCTGGCCGATGGCCTTGATCGCCTCGACCGACTCGCCGGTGGCGCGCTGCATGTTGACGATGTGCGCGCTGATCTCGTCGGTGGCCTTGGCAGTCTGGCCGGCGAGGTTCTTGACCTCCTGCGCCACCACGGCAAAGCCGCGGCCGGCATCGCCGGCGCGGGCAGCCTCAATGGTCGCGTTGAGGGCGAGCAGATTGGTCTGTTCAGCGATCGAGGTGATCAGTTTCACGACGTCCCCGATCCGGTCGCCGGCGGCCGACAATTCCGCCATGCGCTCATCGGTGGCGCCGGCTTGCTTGACGGCATTGGCAGCGACGCTGTTGGAATCCTGAACCCTGCGGCTGATCTCGGTGATCGACTGGGAGAGTTCGTCGGATGCGGTCGCCGCGCTACGGACATGCTCGGAAGCCTGCCTCGAAGCTTCGGCAGATTGCCCGGACATTTCTGCGGTCGACCGCGCGGTCAGGGAGAGCTGCTGGGCATCCTGCTCGAAACGATGCGAGGAATTCATCACCTGCTCGATAATTCCGCCGATCTTCGTGCGGAAAGCTTCGACGAACTGGTTGAGCTCCTTCTTGCGTTGTTCAGTCGCGGCCTTCTCCGAATTCAACCGCTCGGCGTCAAGCTGACGGCGTTCGATACGGTTGGTCTTGAAGACATCGATGGTGCGCGCGATGGCGCCAATTTCGTCTGCGCGATCGGCATACTGAACTTCGACATCCGTCCTGCCGTCGGCAAGCGCGGTCAGCGTGTCGGTGACGGCGTTGAGTGGCTTGGTGACGCGGCGGACGAGCATTATGGTCGCAAGCAGCGCGAGCAGGGCGGCGATACCGGCCGCAGTCGTCATGGCCACGATCGCCTGCCGCAACATGCCGTCAAGTTCTGCAGTGGCAATGCCGACATAGATGATGCCGATCACCTTGCCGGCGGGGTTAAAGACCGGGTGATAGGCCGTGTAAAACCGGCTTCCGAACAGCATCGCCGGTCCTTTGTAGGCTTCGCCACGGCGAATGATGGCCTGTCCAGGATGGTCGGCGGCGAGATGCGTCCCGACGGCACGCTCGCCGTTTTCCTTCTTCACGTTCGTGGTTCGGCGGACAAACTGATCCGTGGCGTCGTCATAGACGAAAAGCGTGGCATTGCCGCCGACATAGGAGGTCGCCCGATCGACGATGCGGTGATCGGTGAAATCGGGCATCTTGGGGATGACGACCCGTTCGACCACGCCATCGCCACGCAGCGTGATCTTCGCATCGGGATAGGCTTCGCCGAACGCCAGCGTGAGCGTACGCAGGCTGAGGTCGATATCCCGCTCGGAGCGAAGGTTGAAGTTGTGTGTCAACGACCAGTAGCCGGCTCCGACTAGGAGTGCCGTGTTGATCACGATCAGAAATGCAGCGCTCAGGACCGCCTTGGGCCCAAGCTTCAGCCGAAAGCGCCAAAATCCGCGCCATTTTGGTTGGAACGTCATGAAATCCCCCAAAGTACGAGGATGAGGCTACAGGCGTATGCTTAAAATAATATTCTCGTGATCGAATCGGAGCTAGGTTAACCTACTATGATACCTTTGAGTTTTCCTTTCGCGCGTTCTGAGGCCGAAGTGGGGATCAAGACGCACGCGGTAACGAGCGGGACGTTGTGGCGGCAATGGCCTGGCTGCGGCAATTGGCGCTCGACCCGCTCAAAATTTTGCCAGAGATTCTGCGCAAGCGTTCTGTTGGCGACGCTTCAGGCGCAATGATATGAAGGAATCAAGAAGGAGATTTTGGGGATGAGAGTTCTTCGTGCCGCCGCCTTGTTGACCGTGTTGTTCACCAGTCCGGTATTCGCGCAAGGCATCAAGCCGCCGGCGCCTTCCGACCCGCCAAAGGGGCCAGGTGAGATCGAAACGGAAAAATCCACCAGCGAGGCCTACAAGAGGTCGCTCCGCAACATTCCCGACAAGCCTCCGGCAGATCCGTGGGGCGGCGCCCGCGCGATTGACGGATCGTCGTCGAGCGCCTCGACGCCTCCGCCCAAGAAAACCAAGGCCACGACCAGCAACTGACCGGATCGGGCGACGGAAGCGAGAGCTGCGTGCCCGCGTTTGAGTCGGCGCTTCCTAAAGCGTCTTCAGATATTCGATCAGATCGGTGCGCTCGTCCTCTGACAGCAGACGGCCGATGACGCCTGGCTTGCCGGGGCCCGGAGTTCCTTCCAGCGAATGGCCGAGATTGCTGTTACCCGGGATCGGCGTCCCGCTCGAATCAACGGTCGAGAACAGGGTTTCGCCTTTGGCGCAGGTTTGCTTTTCACGAGCTTCGGCGCGGAAGCCAACCTGCTGTGGATCGAAATCGCGCGTGCCCATGCAGAATTGCTTCGGCCGCTCCGCGGCGGGTCGGAGCATCCAGTAGAGCGACGGCACGGACCCGTTATGCAGATAGGGTACCGTCGCCCAAACGCCGTTCAACGGTCGCGCGCGATAATGCGTTTCCGTGGCATCGCCCGGATTGGGGCAGTTCTTTCGCGAGCGCCAAAGCGCCTGCTTTTGTTCGTCGGTCAGGTGGTGATCGTCCATCCATTTGCGATTGGTGCGGTCGACGACGTCCATCAAGGCGAGTGCAAACGATATGTTGGTCGTGGACGAAGCCGGCAGGCCCTTACATCCCCAGAACTTTCCGAGGTCGCGAGCCGGGTCGATATCAAGGAAAGCCGGCACCTCGACCGTTCGTAACATCAGGACATGCGCCTGAGCCGGGTCGGTGCCCATTCCGCCGACGCCCTTCTGGACTTCGTCCAGCACCGGACCATCGCCGTCCTTTTTCCAATGGGTTTCATTCGGCGACCAGAAACTCTTGTCCGGATATTGCGTATCAAACACGTGGTCGTTGACCGGGCCGAGGTGGCATTCGACGCAGATCTCGGCGTAGATCTTCCGGCCTCTGTCGACCCTTGCGGTGTCGATCTTCCAGGCGGGATCGTCGGGGAACATCTCCGAGGGCCATTTCGGCGACGTCAAGCCGGCAAAACCGTTGGGCGTCTGCTCAAAGGGGTTCGGCCCCTTCAGCATGTTCTCGATAGCGGCGAGATTTTCGACGTCGACGGAGGACCGGAACCGCGCCTCGGGCGCATAGTCGGGCGAGAGGTTCAGCAGCGCGGAGACGCCAAGGGCCTCGCCGGCGTTGCGAACGAGCGGTTGCTCGATCGAGGCGTCGTACTGCGCCCACCAGAACCATGACACGGTCCAGATCGGTGGGAAGCTCACCGGCGCATCCCGCAGGTGCATATTCGTGTCAGGCACGGCGACGCCGCTCAGGACCATATCGGTATAGAAAACCTGATTGCCGATCCGGTTCAGCGCATCAAGCCGGCCGTAACCTTCTTCGGTGTCTTTCTGACCGCTCGCAGCCGATAAATTGTCGAGCGCCTTTTTCTGCCCGAGCGCAAAGTTCAAAGCAGCGGTCAGCCCTTTTCGCAGATCGGCACGTTGGGTGTCGGTCGCGTTGGGGCCGAGCACGCGTGTTGCAAAACGGCTAAACCGGCCGGGCACATAAAGCGTATAGAGGAAGGAAAGGGTGCTCGCTTCTTCGAGCTTCAAAAGATTTACCATTGCGGGACCGCCGTCGTAGCGGATGCTGATGCCCTTGTAATGAATGCTGCCGGTGTGGCAGGCGGCACAGGTCAATCCGATCAGGTCGGGCTGAGCGATGCCGGTTGCGGGATCGGTGGCGCCGACAAGACGCGCAAAGCCGACTGGCAGACCGTCGGTATTCTCGACCGGCCATTTACCTGGCGATGATTGTGTCGATGCCGGCGCATCGGCGGGCTCCGCATAGCCATAGCGGAGCAGCGTATCCTTGTCGGTATGGATGGTTTTCGGGCTTGGAATGAAGCCAAAGCGCTCGAGGTAGTTGGTGTCGCTCAAGAGGCCCGGTCGCGAAAACAGATGAATCCGTGGCTGCTCCAGTGCCACGAACCAGGCATAGGGTACGGGAAACGTCTTGGTGCCCTGGCTCACATGGTGAAACCAGTGCCGGTCCTCGGTGCTCCAGCCCTGGTCGAGCCAGCGGGCGGTGGTGATCGGTGCAAGCCTCGGCAGAGGAGGGGGTAACAGCTGCGCAAGCTGCGCCGCCTGGCTCGGCAAGATCGCCAGGAGCGTCCTAAGTTGATCTGGAAATTGCGTGATCGCGAGCAACAAAAGCAGGCCGAGTGCCACAACCGCAACGACGGCCCGCTTGACGATCGTCGCAGGGCGGCTTGGCGCCGCCACGGGCTGCTTCAATCGCAGCACGATCCGTTGCGGAAACAGCCGGTCAACAAACAACGTCCTGACTTCCGCGATGCTGAGATAGCGGTTATTGCCTTCGCCCTTGCCGATGATGTTGAGCAGGACCGGCCACTCGCCGTTCATCAACAAACGGTCGATCGGACGCCGATGGCCTTTGGCGCGCTCGAAATTGGCATTCATGTAGGTCGTGATTTGCTGCGCGTTCAGTCCGCGTTCGGTGCCGCCGCCAAAGAGGTCCGGGTAATCCGAGCCGAATTCAGCCAGACGCGCGATCTCGGATTGGTCCACTTCGCCATTGACGTCGAGAATTCGCGACCCGGCGCCGTGCTTGTCGAGTGGCCCATTGCGCAATTGGTCGAGCACGGCCCCCGACCGCCAGCTTTTGAAGAGTCGAAGCGGGCCTAGCCCGTTCGCGATCAGCGCGACCAGGTAGATTTCCATCCCGGCAAGACGTTCTTTGAGGCCTTTTTTGCCAGTTGCTGATTCGATGGTTGCTGTCAGATTCGGCAGCGGGACGATGTGACCGTCGACATATCCTCCGGCGACGAGTCCACGCAAAAACGGGCAGGGATTGTTGGTGGAAACAGGGATCTGGTGCGACGAGCCTGCGGATGAGTTGGCGGGCTGAATTGGCATGACCTTCAATCCTCAAAGTGCGGCGTGATCAAAAGGTGCAGGCATCGAACGGAAGCCCCGAGGAGGAAAATCAAAGCCACAACCCGCATCGCTCTACCTCTGGCTGTGGCGAAGCTTTGGCAGAATCCAATTCGCTGTCAACTCTACGCAGGCAAATCGCGACGCGCAATTTTTCTGACGGTCTCGCCGGGCTTCGTCCGGATGTCGCTCAGAGCGTTTTCGAGCGAAGTGGAACGCCGGTTCGCGTGAAGAAAACGGGCCAAAACAAAAGAGTAGGGCCCGGTTCTGATTTAATCAGAAGCGAATAGGCTCTAGGCGTGTTTGGACGCGGGCTCGGCGAGGCCGAGTTCGTCGACGGGAACGCCCGCCTTCACCAACCCTTCCCGGTAGTGGGCAATGTCGGCCGGGTTTTTCCAGCGAAAATTCCGCAAGTGCCGGTCGACCGTCAACGTCGGGAAGCCGTTCAAGAGAACGGCGGTTGCGTGTGCTGCTTCTTCGGTTCGGCCGGATTGCGCCAGTGCTGCGGCTCGCACGGCCAACACCTGGAGGTGATTGGGCGTGAGGTACAGGACTTCACGTGCCCATGACAAACAAGCATCATATTGTCTCAACAGATAATGGCCGAAGGCAAGCAGCGCCTCCCATTTGTACCGAGGGTCGCTGTTACCCCGCTGCACGGCCATGGAAAACAGTTCAATCGCCTGCTGATGTTCGCCCCGAGCGAAGTGGGCTATTCCAAGGATTCCGCGGGAGCCCATCATGTCATACGGGTTAAGATGGACTGCGCGCTTCGCCGCCTCCATGGCGATATCGTAATTCCCCTCCATCGCGTGCATGTAGGAGAGAATTGAAAACGCGAAGGAGGAGCGTGGATCGAGCTGGACACTGCTTTCCGCAAGGTTCATCGCCTCGGCCCACAATTCGCGGGTGCTTTTGAGCCATCCAAAATGCACGCCCTGGGTAAGGATTGTGGCAAGGTAGGCGCGTGCAATCGCAAGCGAAGGGTCGAGAACCGTGGCTTGCCTGAACAGATCAATCGATCTTTCGAAGTCGCCTTTCGTGTGCCTGTAATAATGCGAGAGACCTTTCAGGAACCGATCCCATGCGGTCGGGTCGGCCGAAGCGCGCGCCGGAGCTGACGCTTCGGCGCGGAAGATTTCAGGCGCTATCGCGGCCGACAGGTTGGTGATGAGTTCGTCCTGCATGGCAAAGAGGTCGCCGATATCGCTGTCATATCGGCTGGCCCATAATTGCTCGCCGCTTTCGGGAGCAATCAGTTCAGCGGTCACGCGGATCTTGTCGCCGGCGCGCCGCACCGAACCCTGGATCAGATAGGTCGCGTCGATTTCCCGCGCGATCAGGCGCGCCGGGAGGTTCTGGCCCTTGAACGAGAAGGTTGCGTTCCGGCTCAGCACCCGAAAAAACGATTGCAGCGACAATGCGTGAATGAGGTCCTCGGTCAGGCCGTCGGAAAAATACTCTTCCGCATGGTCGCTGAGATTGACGAATGGAAGCACGCCGACGATGGCAGTGCGATATTGGGCGGGAAGGTTTGATTTGTCGTGCAGTGCGCGACCGTTGGTTTCCGATCCGCACGGATCCCAAGTCCATACGCTGATGGCCTCTTCGATGTTTTTGAAGCGGCGGCTTCCGGCATCGATCAAGGGAACGTCAATATGCTTGTTGGCCTCCTGGTAAGCCTTGCCGGAAATGGCGACGCCGCCTGGCGTGGCGACCGATTCAAGGCGAACGGCAATGTTCACCCCGTCGCCGAAAACCTCGTCCTCATCGGCCATCACATCGCCCATATGGAGGCCGAGTCGAAATTGCATGAGCCGATCGGCCGGGAGCTGGCTGTTGCGTTCGGCCATCAACGTCTGGATTTCGATGGAGGATTGGAGCGCGCCGACGACGCTTGGGAATTCCAGAAGGAAGCCATCGCCCGTGTTCTTCACCAGGCGGCCGCCGTGATTGAGAATGATCGGATAGACCGCGCTGCGATGAGCCTTGAAGGTCGCATGCGTGCCTTCTTCGTCGGTTCCCATCATTCGGGAATAGCCGGCGACATCAGCACAGACAATGGCGGCCAGGCGTCGTTCCATCCCAGTGCCCACTTTCCGAAGTTCGTGCTCTACCTCCGCGCCCGGCTTTCACGCACTTCGAAAAGTCATGGGCGCTGGCAAACTTTGTTGATTCCAGTGTCGCTTGAAGTTCCTGAACCGGTTCGGCCGCTTGCATGCAGGAGCTTCAGATAGGCGACACTGGTGCCATTCGTCCGGGACCGCGGTCCGGACAGGGAACAAACTACGCGGTCAGCGGGCTGAATCCAATGGGCTAAACGTGAAGTTTCACGTGCGCTCATGTTCACCCGTGGACAATCGCCTTGGCGATCATGCAGTGGATTCCCTTGGATCCGTTCACCGTCTGCGTCACCCGCAGGTCCGCCGCCAGGCTGCACAGCGTATAGGCGTCCTCGCGCGACAAATTCCGCTTTTCGCCGATCAGCATAATCATATCTCGCAGCGCCCGTACCACGCATTGGTCGAGATCCGGATCCATGGCCATCGTCATATAATGGGTGGGAGTTTCCGCGCGTGGATAGCCGAGCCGCAAATCCTTCCGCAACGTCAGCCTGAAACGCCCCTGTAGCGCGGTCTCGATGGCGGTGACGCAAACCTCGCCGTCGCCCTGGACGCCGTGGCCATCGCCGCACGAAAACAAGGCGCCTGGCACGAACACCGGCAAATAGAGCTTGGCGCCCGGCGTCAGCTCCTTGTTGTCGAGATTGCCACCCATCGCGCGCGGAATCAGGGAAGTGATGCGGCCCCAGGCTGGCGGCGGCGCCACGCCCATCACGCCGAAAAACGGCGCAAGCGGCAGTTCAAGCCCCCACGGCAGACGACCGACCATCCGCGCTTGATCGAGTGGAATGTTGAGCAGCCGTGGCTCGTGGAAATCGTCCGGCAAGGTGCCGGCCAGCGGCCGAATGAGATTATAGCCCCAGTCCTGGCGCAACTGGATATCGAGGATGTCGACCTCGAGCACATCGCCGGGTTCGGCACTCGCAACGGCGATCGGGCCGGTCAGGATATGACCAGGCACCATTCGCTCATTTTTGGCATGAACTTCGGCCAATTCCGGCGGAACGAGAAAATGGCTGCGATCCGGCACCACGTCCGGGCCGCCGCTGATGGTATCGATGGTGACCTCGTCGCCGCTCTCGATGGTGAGGACGGGCTTCAGTTTGGCTTCGAAGAAGCCCCAATGGCAGGTTTCAGGGCTCGAATGCAGGTGGTGATGCTTCATGATGGGGCTTGGACGAGTGGTCTCAGTGGACAGCGTCGCGTATGACGCTTGTGGCTAGTGAGACGCAGAATGTCAAATCTGCTCCGTGAGGAGGTCCGCCTTGTTTTTCTTTTTCTCGAAGACCATCGGCACCATGCTGATACCGATCAACTTTCTGCTCGGCATTGGGGTGCTGGGCGCGGTTCTGTTGCTCACACGATGGTCCGCTTTTGGCCGCAGACTGCTCGCCGCCTCCGTCCTGCTTCTGGCGTTGTGCGGATTTTCGCCGATCGGAAGACTTTTGATTTTGCCTCTGGAGGAGAGATTTCCACCATGGGACGCTTCGCACGGTCCGCCGGACGGAATTGTAGTGCTCGGCGGTGCGATCAATCCCGATCTGTCGGCCGTGCTTGACAGACCGGCCCTCGGCCGTTCAGGTGACCGCATTGTCGCAGCCGCAGAGCTTGCCCGCCGTTATCCGAACGCCCGCATCGTTTACTCCGGCGGCAACGCGAACTTGATCGGCGATGATTCCCCAAAGGAGGCCGACTACGCGCTTTCCATGCTCGAGGACCTCGGTGTCGCTAAAGCGCGGCTGACGGCCGAGCGACTTTCCCGCAACACATTTGAGAATGCGGAGTTCGTCAAAACCGTTGTCAAACCGAAGAAAGGCGAACGTTGGCTGCTGGTGACGTCAGCCGTTCATATGCCGCGATCGATCGGTCTGTTCCGCAGAGCGGGGTTCGACGTGGAGGCCTATCCGGTCGATCGGCGCGCCGGCGAATCCGAAGCCTTCTCGTTTTATTCGATGGCGATCAACGGCCTGGAACGCACCGACCTCGCGATGCGCGAATGGATCGGCCTCGCGGCTTACCGGTTGACAGGCAAAATCGATCATTTCTTTCCTGGACCGGATGAAAAATAAAGCCAGGGTCGCAACGACCCGCTAATCAGACTAGGATTGGCGGGGTGCAATCAAGAATGCCAATCCCGGAGCAAACGCCGTGCAGCAGCCGACATCGGAATCGTTGGATCTCGCAGCCATTGTGGCGGACCTCAACAGCTTGCTTCGCCTCAAGACGACGGTGATCGGCTTGAAGATGTTTGTGACCGTCGAGCAAATGACTGATATCCCCAAGATCAGGCGGCCAACCGCGATCCACACCACCGATCAGATCGTCAGCATGGCCTCGCGGCTCGGCTGGACTGTCGGCATCACAGCAGACGATCTTGTCGGCGCGCAATGCCGCGCGGTGATCGGATTGGGGCCGCAGGACGAGAAATGGCGCGCCGGAGAAAATTATGTTGGCGTCTGGCATGGCACGGCGGAAGATGCAAAGAAGCGACAGGAGGCGCTCGACGTCGTGCCCTTCGGCCGGTATCAGGCCATGGCGGTCAGCCCGCTCGCAAGCGGTCGGCTCGACCCGCCGGATATTTGCCTCGTCTATGCGACGCCGGGTCAGATGATCATCCTGATCAATGGACTGCAATATACCGGGTACAAGAAGTTCGAATGGGGCGTGGTCGGCGAGACCGCGTGCGCGGATTCCTGGGGGCGCGCGCTGAAGACCGGCGAGCCCTCGCTGTCGCTGCCGTGCTTTGCCGAAAGGCGGTATGGCGGAGTGCCGGACGAAGAAATGCTGATGGCGCTCAAGCCCTCCGATCTTGCCAAGGCTATCATCGGAATGAAACAGCTCGCCAGAAACGGCTTGCGCTATCCGATCGCGCCGTATGGTATCCAGAGCGACGTGCGCGCCGGCATGGGAGTGTCGTACGGGAAGAAGTAAGACGTAATCGCGTTTAGGGAATACAGATGAAATCTTCGTCGAAATTCGACATCGTCGTTTATGGTGCAACCGGATTCACGGGCCAGCTCGTCGCCGAATATCTGGCTGCGCATTACAAGAACGACGCATCCTTGAAATGGGCGATGGCCGGCCGCAGCCTGGACAAGCTGAAATCGGTGCGCGACGCCATCGGCGCGCCCGCCGGTACGCCGTTGATCGTGGCCGACGCCGGAGATCCGGCTTCGTTGAAGGCGATGATCGATCAAACCGGGTCGGTGATCTCGACGGTAGGTCCATATCAGCTTTACGGAAATGAATTGGTCGCGGCCTGCGCGAAGTCGGGCACCGATTACTTTGATCTCTGCGGCGAACCGGTGTGGATGCGGCAGATGATCGAGGCGAACGAGACGGCCGCAAAATCATCGGGGGCCAGAATCGTATTCTCTTGCGGCTTCGACTCGTTGCCTTTCGAGCTCGGCGCTTTTTTCGTGCAGGAGGAAGCCAAGCGGGTCTTTGGCGGTGCCGTTTCGCGCGTCAAGGGCCGCGTGCGCGACATGCGCGGGACACTGTCGGGCGGTACGGCAGCAAGCGCCAAGGCGACGTTTGACGCTGTTGCAAAAGACCTGAGCCTCGTCGCCATCCTCAACAATTCCTTCGCATTGACGCCGGGATTCGAGGGCCCAAGGCAGCCGCGCGGCAACAAGCCGGTCTATGAGGAGGACCTGCAATCCTGGGCTGCGCCCTTCATGATGGCCTTGATCAACACCCGCAATCTCCACCGCTCCAACATGCTGATGGGTTTTCCTTACGGCAAGGAGTTCGTCTACGACGAAATGGTTTTGACCGGAACTGGTGAGAAGGGCGAAGCTAACGCCAAGCGCGTCATGACTGCCAACAATGAGAAGACCGGGCCAAACGCGCCAAAGCCCGGGGAGGGGCCGTCGAAAGAAGAGCGCGAAAACGGCCGTTACGATCTGCTTTATGTGGCAGTCGCCCCCGACGGGCGCCAGGTCCGGGCATCGGTGAAGGGCGACCGCGATCCCGGTTACGGATCGACATCCAAGATGATTGCCGAATGCGCGATCTGCCTACTGCGTGATGCGCCCGACGTTCCCGCAGGAATCTGGACGCCGGGCGCGGCCATGCAGCGCAAGCTCATCAAGCGGCTTGTCGATCACGCAGGCCTGACGTTTCAGGTCGAGGTATAGACCCGCGCGTCGCGTCGTAGGCGTACACGAAGTCCATTCCCCGTGACGTGATCGAAATCAAAATCTTGAGCATCCGGTCGCGGATCCAGGCGCCGGTTGCGCTGAATTCGCGCTTGCTGTTGCCGTTGCGGCGCGCGATCGTGACGATGCGTTCGGCACGCGCGCGGCGTTCCTGTTCGAAGGCCTGGAAGATCTGGCCGAGTTCTCCACCCTCCCGCATGAGGCAGCCGAGGCGCATGGCGTCCTCGAGCGCCAGTGATGCACCCTGTCCGGCATGCGGGCTGGTCGCATGCGCGGCGTCCCCGATCAAGAGCGTGCGGCCGCGCGACCACACCGGCAGGGTGGTGACATCGAGCGTGTCGGTGACTCCGATATTCTCAGCGGCGTGCAGAATGCGCGGGATCGGTTCGTGCCTGCCGGCATGGAAATCGAGCAGATGACGTCGGATTGCCTCCTGATCCATCGCGCGGTAGGTGGCGGCGTCGAGACCCTGGGAGGGCTGCGTGCTCCACCACATGGCGCTGTCTTGCTGGTCCGGGCTGCAAAAGCCGTAGCCGAAGAAGCCGCTCTTTCCGACCGTGCCCTCGATGCGCTGGCCAATTCCAGTATCCTCAAGCAGCGACCGCGGCACAAAGCCGCCGAAGCCGATCAAACCGGTGTCGAAGGGCTGTGGCCCGTCGGGCAGGACGTGCTGGCGGACGATCGAATGCACGCCGTCGGCGCCGATCAGGAAATCGCCCTCGGCGCTGCTGCCGTCGGTGAAATGCGCCAGGACGGGCCGGTCGACCGGGTCCTCGATGCGTGCCAGCCGCTTCTCGAAGCGCAATTCGACGTTTTCGCACCAGGCCTTGTTGACGAGTGCCTCCAGCAGCGTGGACCGCCGCATATTGACCGCTGGCCCGCCGAAGCGCTGTATCATGTTCCGGTTGATCGAGCCGATCTTGCTGCCCGATTGCGAGCGGAAGTCGAATGATTCCGAGATTGAGCCGGCGGCGATCATATCGCCGGCGATTCCGATCTCGGCCAGAACGCGCATGCCATTGGGGGCAATCTGCAAGCCGCCGCCGATGCCGGTCGAATAAGGCCATGCCTCGAACAGTTCGGCGTCGAAGCCGGCACGCTTGAGAAGGATCGCGGCGGCGGGGCCGGAGATGCCGGCACCGATAATCAATGCTTTGCGGGGACGTCGCGGCATGACTTGCTCCTGATGTCTCAGCGGTGATAGAGATATACGGTAGCTAATTATCTTATTTACTAAGATATCGTCTGGCTAAGAGATAGGACGGGCTTTGTCAAGGAGAAAAGCGCGCGCAGCGCTGATGCAGGAACTCGAGCACGCGATGCGGCGCGCCTCGGGGATGGGAGCGATTTTCAGCCAGGCTGTCGCCGATTACGCGGGCATTTCGAGTTCCGATCTCGAATGCCTGGATTTCCTCAATCTGGAGGGGCGCGCCACCGCCGGAAGGCTTGCCGAAGTGACAGGCCTGACCACTGGCGCCATTACGGGTGTGATCGATCGGCTGGAGAAAGTCGGCTTCGTCAAGCGCGAACGTGACGAGCATGATCGGCGCAAGGTTTTCATCGCGCTGGTCCCGCAGAATATCGCGCGAATCGGCGCCCTTTATGCGCGCATGCAGCAGGCGATGCTGAAGAATTGGGAAAGCTATTCCGACGATGAGCTGCGGCTGTTGCTTCGATTTGCCTCGCAGGGCTACGAGACAATGCTGACGGCGGTCGAAGAGCTCAAGGCGACGATCGCAAAGGAACCGGCGAAGGGCCGGCCGGCTAAGAGGCCTCGATCGAAGAGGTAGGCCGCAATGCGGGCGCGGCCTTGTAGGCCTGCGCTGCGGCGAACATGCCCCACATGGAGCCGAGCATCATCCAGAAGTGACGCCAGTGGTCGGTGTCGATGACGAACGCCTCGCCGGCCGTGCCGAGAAAGGCGGCGAAAATCGCCAGGTACATGCGCTGCCAGGGGACGGGCGTCAGTACGTGGCGAAACCCCATGATGATCGTCACCGCAATCAGGGTCGGATAGCAAAGGCCGGCGAGCCACCCGCCCGACATGAAGGCGTTCAGGTAGGAGTTGTGGGTGTCTTCGGGAAAATAGTTGTGGAATTGCAGCGGGCCGATGCCGAACGGCAGGCCCAGCGTCATCTGCGCGCCGAGAATATGGCGGCCGAACCGGCCGAAGCGGCCCTCGTCATAGCTTTGGTCAAAACTTGCGCGTTGCTTGAACATGTCGGCGATGGAATCGAACGACAAGAGGATGGCAAGTAGCAGCACCATCAGGACCACGGCTACGGTTGAAATGACCACGATCCGCCTGCGCTCCGCCGGCGTCCGGCCGGTCAGGAACATCATCGCCAGCATGAAGGCCGCCGTCATTGCCAGTCCGCCCCAGGCCGCGCGCGAAAAAGCGAGCAGGATGGCCAGCGCGATGACGCCAAGCGCAATCGCATTACGGGATGCCTTCGCCAAATGATCGGAAACCACGCTTTGCAGCGTGAGCAGCGCAGGCAAGATCAGGAACGCGCCGAACACGTTCGGATCCTTGAAGGTGCCCTTGGCGCGTCCATACAGCGTGAGCAGGTCGTAGCCGCCCGGAACCAGATTGAGATATCCCGCGATGCCGGAGATGGCGGCGATCATGGCGCCTACGATCAAGCCGCGGCGAAGCATGTCGAGCCGCGCCTCGGTGTCCTCCGACATGACCATGGCGAAGAACATCACGGTGATCGCCATGTACCAGGACGTCACGATCCAGTTGGCCACTTCCGGCTTGCCGTAGAACGGAATGGCGCCGATGCCGTAGCCGATATTGATCAGGATGAGCAGCAGGAAGAGGGGCACCAGCACGAGCCGCATGCGCAGACCCGTGGCGCAGAACAGCACCGCTGCGCCAAGCGTCGTGATCTCGTAGGGGCTGGGCTCGATGAAGACGATGGCGACCGAGGCTGCGACCAGCCACACCAACGCGCGCTGGAACGCCAGAAGTCGCGGCGAAGCTGTTATGGCCGGGTAGGAGCCGGCAATCGCCGTGTACGCGATCGACATACCGATTACTCAAACTCACGCAACAAACGCCGGATTACGCCCAGCGCGGAATCAATAGGCGTTCTCGTTCTTCGTCAGCAGCGCCAAGGGCGTCTTGAGCAGAATGAAGAGATCGAACAACACAGACCAGTTCTCGATATAATAAAGGTCGAACTCGACACGCTTCTGGATTTTCTCTTCGTTGTCGATTTCGCCGCGCCAGCCGTTGATTTGCGCCCAACCGGTGATCCCAGGCTTGACGCGGTGGCGCGCGAAATAGCCGTCGACGGCCTCGTCGAACAGGCGGCTTTGCAACTTGCCCTGCACCGCGTGCGGACGCGGGCCGACGAGCGAAAGATTGCTCTTGAACACGACGTTGAACAGCTGCGGCAATTCGTCGAGGCTGGTCTTGCGAATGAAGCGACCGACGCGGGTCACGCGGCTGTCGTTCTTGGTGACAACCTTGGCGGCCATGGGGTCGGCCTGATCGTGATAGAGTGAGCGGAACTTGAAGACGTCGATGCGTTCATTGTTGAAACCGAAGCGCTTCTGCCGGAACAGCACGGGGCCGGGACTATCGAGTTTGACGGCAATCGCAACCAGCGCCATCACGGGCGCGGCGAGCAGGAGGACGATCGCGCCGACGAGGTGGTCGAACATCCATTTCATCACCAGATCCCAATCGGTGATGGGCGCCTCGAACACGTCGAGCGTCGGCACCTTGCCGAGATAGGAATAGGAGCGGGGGCGGAAGCGGAGCTTGTTGGTGTGTGCCGACAGGCGGATATCGACCGGCAGGACCCACAGCTTCTTCAGCATTTCAAGAATTCGCGTCTCCGCCGAAATCGGCAGGGCGAACAGCACGAGGTCGATGCGGGTGCGCCGGGCGAATTCGACGATGTCGTCGACCTTGCCGAGCTTTGTTTTACCGGCGCAGGTCTCGAGCGCGCGACCGTCGTTGCGGTCGTCGAACACGCCGAGAATATCGATATCGGAATCGGTCTGCGCTTTCAGCGCGTCGATCAGCTGCTCGCCATTTTCATCGGCGCCGACCACGACCGTGCGGCGGTCAAGCCGGCCCTGGCGCGCCCAGTAGCGGACGAGGGTGCGCAGAAACAGCCGCCCCGAGATTAGCGTCGCAAGCCCAAGGAAGAAGAAGCCGGACAGCCAGAGCCGGGAAATCTCGTTACCCAGCTTCGCAAAGAAGGATACGCCGATGAACAGCAGGAAAACGAACGCCCATGACGAGATCATGCGAGTCATCTGGCGAAGCTGGCCACGGAAGATCTGAACGTCGTAGATATCGGCAGCCTGGAAACAGATCACGGCCGCGAGCGTCATCATCAGGATGGCGGCGATATATTCCCAGTGGAAGCCGGCAATCGGGGCCACATAGCCGAGATAAAGCGCAATCCCGATTGTGCTCAGCATGACAAAATCGGCGATTCGAACGATGCCGGCGATCACGATCGGCGAGTAGGCGCGGCCGACTTTCTGGCCGGTGACGACGAGGGCTGCCTGCGAAAGTCGACGTCGCCGTTCGACCGGCGGCGCGCCCGGGACGGCCGTTGCCGAAGCCACGGCCTCTAACATCGAGCATGCATGAACCGGTTCCACTGTCGTCCAATCCGTGTCGGCCGCAAGTCAATATAAGCGGGCGCGCAACGCGCCTGAATGTGTCAGCCTCGGCTTAGATGAGAAATCGGAAGAAACGGTTATCGGCGCAGGGAATGGTTAACGTCCGGAAAATGCCTCGCGGTAGCTCGCCAGCACGCCCTCGACCATGGCCTTTTGCGAGAAGTGCAGGAAGATTCGTTCGCGAAGGGCCTTGGCGCGCGTCGCGGCGCTGGCCGGATCGTCAAGCGCCGCTTTGATCGCATCCGCCATGGCGCCGACGGAGTTCGGTGCGAACAACGCATCTTGATGCGGGCCGAAAATCTCCGGGATGCCGCCGACGTTCGCCGCAACCATCGGGATTCCGGCGGCGGCTGCTTCGATCACGACGTAAGGCATCGAGTCGCCGCGCGAGGGCACGACCAGGAGTTTTCCTTTTGAGAACCCAAAGCGCGCCTTGACGTGGCCGATAAAGCGCACCGCCTCGGCCAGGCTGTGCTGTTCGACCAGGATCTTCAGGGCGCCGAGTTCTTCGCCATCGCCGGCGAGCGTCAGCTTGACCGGCTTGGCGTCGGCGCGCATCCGCGCTACCGCCTCGATCAAGAGGTCTGCGCCCTTGATGTGGCGGAACTCGCCGACATAGGCCACGTCGGTTGCATCACCCGCGAGGGTGACGGGATCGAATTCGGCTGCGGTCACGCCATTGAAGACGCAGCGTACCAGGCCCGTCTTCGGCGTGCCGATCGTGCGTTGATATGTGTCACGGGCGAATGCGCTTTCAAACAAGAACAGTTCGGTGTTGTTCATCAGCGCGCGTTCGAGGCGGCTGTAGAAGACGCCCTTCCATGTCGAGAGCGGATAGTGCAGTGAACCGCCATGCGGCGTGTAAACGCGAATGAACCGCCTGGACTTGCCTATCATGCGGATAAAGGCGCCGGCCTTGGCACCGTGCCCGTGCACCACGTCTGGCCTAAGGCGGGAGATCAGATACATGAAGCGCAGCCACACCAGAAAGTCCGAGGGATGCGGTTCGCGATGGATCGCGACGCGCCGAACGCCGAGCTTCAATCGGGGAGCGATCTCGGCCAGCGCGGTGTCGGCGCGTTCGCCGCCGGTCAGGCTATCGGCGATAATGCCGACATTGTGGCCCGCATCGATCTGCCCGTTGGCGAGATCGAGAATATGACGAAAAATTCCGCCAACAGGTGCACGCACCGCGTGGACAATGCGAAGGGGCCGGTCTGCAGTTTCGGCCATGGCTAGAACCACCGTTCGCCGACGAGGACGGTGTCGCCGGGGCCAATTGGGGTGCCGAGCGGCACGACGGTGCGGCTGACATTATGCGTCAGTGTCACGCTGTCGCGCCTGGCGCGCGGCGAAAATCCGCCTGCGATCGCGACCGCGCTCTCGATACTCATGTTCGGCACGTAGGGATATTGCCCGGGTGCAGCGACCTCGCCGAGAATGAAGAACGGCCGATAGGTTTCGACTTCGACGGCCACCGACGGCTCGCGGATATAGCCGTTGCGCAGGCGCGCGGCGATGTCTGCAGCAAGTCCCGCCGGCGTCTTGCCGCGCGCCGCGACAGCGCCGATCAAGGGCATCGTGATCGAACCGCCGGCGTCGATCGCATAGGTGTTGGTGAGTCCTTCCTGGCCGTAGACGACCACGCGCAGCCTGTCGCCGGCATCAAGACGATACGGCGCGTCATGAGCCGGAGCGTGGGCGGCGGGCGTCGCAGCCGCATAAGCCTCGCGCGAGGAGGCGGCAAAACTCGTGCGAAGCGCGGATATGGCGCCGCCGGAATCGGCTGCGGTCGGATAAGAGGGATGAGGGGCCTGGGGCTCGCCGTAGGCCATGGCATCAAGATCGCTGCGCGGCGCGATCGCGGCCGGATAGGTCGTCTGCATACAACCCGCAAGCGCGAGCGCAGCAACTGGTGCCGCCCATTTGAAGTTCCTGCACCACACGCGGCACGTTCCGCTCGGGAACTTCAAATGGAAAGCGGCACCAGCAATTATAAGTTTTCTGGGGCCCATGACTTTCCGAAGTTCGTGAAAGGTGAGTGCGGAGGCACAGCACGAACTTCGGAAAGTGGGCACCAGGCAGCCTATTGGGGCGCGAACGCCTCGCATCGGAGAACTCACGGTCAATTCTTGATTCCGATTAAGGACATTCATGGTTAACAAAACATGACCATGGCGGGCGCGGAGGCCGCCAAACCGGGCGGAATTAACCCCGCGGCAACCCTAATGGAGTGTAATCGCGCGCATCCGGTAAAGTCGTGGCGTCCCGCGGGGAGTGAGCAATGCGTTTAGCGTTCTGGCGTTCGGGTAAAGCGCGGGCGGCGCCATCGCACCTCGATGTGCCGCCCGTTGCTCCCTGGTCATTGGCTGCGCCAGCAGGCGACCTGGATTTCGTCGCGATCGGTCAAGCAATCGCGCGCAAGCGGGCCTGGATTATCGTTCCGACCTTGCTGGCCGCCGTGCTGTCGGTCGCGGCGGTCAACATGATCACTCCGCGATACAAATCCGAAGTGCGAATTCTCATTGATGGTCGGGAAAACGTCTTCCTGCGGCCCAACGGTGAGCGAAACGACGACCGCAACGCGCTGGATGCAGAAGCCGTCACCAGCCAGGTGCAGCTCGTGCTGTCGCGCGACCTCGCCCGCGACATCATCAAGAAGAACAGGCTCGCGGAATTGCCTGAGTTCGATCCGATCTTGAGAGGATTTTCACCGCTGAAATCATTGCTCGCCTTGATCGGGATCGGCCGCGACCCGATCTCGCTGACGCCGGAAGAGCGGGTGCTGGATGCCTATCAAGATCGCCTGGCCGTCTACGCGCTCGACAAATCGCGCGTCATTGTTATTGAATTTCAGTCGCGCGACCCGGACCTCGCGGCACGGGTCGCCAATTCCATCGCCGACGGCTACCTGGCGCTGCAGCAGGACGCGCGGCGGGATCAGGCGAGGTCGGCGGGACAGTGGCTGGCTGGCGAAATCGAAAGCCTGCGCAAGAAGGTGGCCGACGCCGAATCCCGGGTCGAGGATTTTCGCTCCAGGTCGAAGTCTCTTCGTCGGTACCAACAACACCACGCTCTCCAATCAGCAGATGGGCGAACTGAACACGCAGCTGAACAACGCGCGTGCGCTCAAGTCTGACGCCGAATCCAAGGCGCGCCTGATCCGGGAAATGCTTCAGAGCGGCAGACCGATCGAAGCCTCCGAGGTCTTGAATTCGGAATTGATCCGCCGCTTGAGCGAACAGCGGGTGACGCTGCGCGCGCAACTGGCCGAACAGTCGTCGACGCTGCTCGACAACCATCCGCGGATCAAGGAACTCAAGGCCCAGCTTGCCGATCTCGATCGGCAAATTCGCGATGAGGCCAGCAAGATTTCGCGCGCGCTCGACAATGACGCGCGCATTGCCGGCGGCCGGGTTGATGACTTGGGCGCCAGCCTCGATCAGCTGAAGAAGCAGGCGAGCTCGGCCAATGGGCAGGACGTCCAGCTTCGGGCGCTTGAGCGCGAGGCCAAGGCGCAGCGAGATCTTCTGGAGTCCTATCTCGCGAAATATCGCGAGGCGGCCACTCGCGAGAATATCGAGGCCGCTCCGGCTGACGGCCGGATCATTTCGCGGGCCAGCGTGTCCAACAGTCCGGCCTATCCGAAAAAGCTGCCGATCGTGCTGCTTGCGACGCTTGCCACACTGATGCTGTCGACCGGCACGATCGTCACCGGCGAGTTGCTGCGCATGACCATTCCGCGCGCAGCCGCAGCGTTTGGACCGGTTGCGGCTCCGGATTGTGAGCCTGCGGCCGATGCCGTTGCCACGTCGGACGAAGCAAACCTCATCGAGCCCTGGCCTATCGCGCCCAACCATGTCGAACTAGACCAAGCCGTTGGGTCCATCGCGGCCCCGCTCGCGCCGGAGATCGAGTCCGAAATCACCGAGATTGACGAGCTGGCAGGCCGCCTGCTTGCCGCAGGCAGCGCCGCGCGCAAGGTTACGGTCCTCGGTACCGCGTCGGGCCAGGACATTGCCCTGACTGCGCTTACGCTTGCGCGCCTGATGGCTCGCAGCGCCAAGGTCGTGGTGATCGACCTCGTTGCGACCTCGCCGACCATCGCTGCTGTGTCCGTCGATCCAAACGCGCCGGGCCTGGCCGAGTTGATGCGGGGCGACGCCTCGTTCACGCAAGTGATCACCAAGGACCGGCTGTCGCGGGTGCATCTCGTGAGCGCGGGAAGGCCGGGCTCGGATCTCACCCTGTTGCAATCGCCGCGGCTGACGCTGGCGGTCGACGCGCTGCTCAAGGTCTACGACTACGTTCTGCTTGATGCGGGCAGTGCCACGGATTTGCCTGCCGGGCTTCTGACATCGCAGGCGCGCGCGCTGGTGGTGCCCGATGCCGCCATGGCCGCCGGCGCCCGCAGCACGATGTGCGAGCAGCTCAGGGCGATCGGCTTCAGCGATGTGACGATGCTGAGCAAACCCGTCCTGCCGTCGGATGCGGTTGATCGCACCCTGCGGGTCGTCGCGGCGTAATCTCTCTTCGGGGCGGCGGCGGTTTCAGCGGGCTGCGCGCCGCAGCCTTTGCGCAAGGCGCAACAGCGCTGGACTTGCTTTGACCAGACGCTTCGCGCGGTTGGCCGTCGATAAAGCGGTGGCGACAGCCGCGCCACGCGCGCTCAGCGGTATGAAGCAGTCGAAGATCGGCTCGGTCGCTTTGCAAAACAGCTTCTTGTAGCTATCCGACCCGACCCCGAGATCCAGGCTGCGATAACCGCGTTCGGCGTAGTGATCGATGATGTAATGGATCAGGACAAGTCCTGGGCTGAAGCGCGAAACGGCAGATACCGTGTAGGTATTGAACATCATCGAAAACCGGTAACCGTCGGCGACTCCGGCAAAGAGCGCAATGACCTCGCCGTCGCTTTCGAGCGCATGCATTTCGATCACGTGGCCCCCGCCCGCGATCTCCGTCATGCAGGCCTGGCGAATGAAGTCCTCGACGCCGGGCTCGGCGAACACGTTGGGCAGATTTTGCTCCGCCATCCGCAGCGGCTTGATGCGGAAGAAGGCATCGAGCAGGCGCTTGATATCGGCGTCGCTGGTTGCGGGGTGATAGCGAAAGCCCGGCAACGCCTTCAGCTTGCTTTCCTTGGTTTTCAGGCGGCGGCGCAGCGAATGGCTGACGCGCGCCGTAGCATCGGCGCCGGGAACCATCGTCATGACAGGACAATCATTGACGGACAGCTGGTGCGGCAACAGCGCTATTGGGTTCGGCAAATCCTGCCAGGCGAAGGGCTGTTGGCGGAATGCGAATACATCGGCTCGGGACCGCTCGCGTATGGCTGCAAGGAGGACATCGAGATCGGCGCGCGACGCCACCGTTGCAAAATCCCGATTCCACAGCGCCATGTTGAAAGTCACATGCTTACCGCCCATGAAGCGGGCGATGCGAATTCCTTGGGTCCTCTGGAGGACGAGCGGGAGCAGGAGCAATGGCACGCGGTCACGGTCATAGGCGACGGTCACGAGAGGCTGAAGGCCAGCGCGCGTTCCGACCATCTGCTGCCACGGGCGAAGGAAGTCGAACCTTTGATATGGCGTGGAAAGGTGGTGCTGAAGTTCCAAGCCGCGCCAGACGGTCTCGGCCTCGGCAAGGTCGGTAAAAATCTCGACGGCGGCAATGCGGCTAGGTGTTGACCACGCCGAGGCGCCTGCCGTCCGGCTATCGATCGCGGCAGCCATGGCCATCGCAACACCTGTCCGCAGTGCCGTTGAAGGGATTACTTAACTTTTTGTTTCAGCCGACCTTTGCAAAGAAGTGTCAACAAAGGGTAATGACATCAGAGTCCGAGGGAGTGGAAATCCGGCCACACCGGTGATTTGGGAAATCTCCTCCGCTCCATTTGAAATGCACGCTGAAAGACGAGACGTTGTCATCCTCGCTTCTGACAAGCCTCCAGCTGGAACTCGGTTATTTCAGCGGTCATGCATGGTTCAAGCGCAAAGGCGCAGGCGTTATTGTGCGCTTTGAGCGTGTCAGGCCCCGCGAAGCGGGCCGGTTTCAGCCGCTGCGGTCGTGCGAAATCACACCTGCCTTTCTCGATCGCGCGATCCGGGCGCTGAAGCACTGGAAGTATGAGATCATTTCGATCGACGAGGTGTGCCGCAGGGCCGTCACGCTGGCCGCGCGGCAAAGGTTCGTCTCCCTGACGTTTGACGGCGGTTACAAGGACATCATGACAGCTGCCTATCCGGTGCTGTCGCGGCACCGCGTTCCCTTTACCGTCTATGTGCCGACAGCGTTTCCCGACGGAATTGGCGAGGCCTGGTGGCTCGCGCTCGAACAGGTGATCGCGCGGGATCGTCGCATCAGCCTGGTGATGGGCCGCGAGGAACGGCATTTCGATGTCCCGGGCCCGATGGAAAAAACTGAGCTCTACAATTATCTGTCGCGCTGGATGCGATCGCTCGCGCCGGCGGATCTGTCCGCGGCCATCAAGGACCTGTGCACGCGATACGCGGTCGATCTCGCGGCATTGTCGCGCGAGGTTGCGCTCGACTGGGGCGACCTGACGAAACTCGCAGCCGATCCTCTGGTCACGCTGGGTGGCGCAACGGTCAACTTTCCAATTCTGTCCAATGTGAAGGATGCGGCGGCGCTTAAGGAAATGACGATGGGGAGAGCAGTCATGGAGACCGCACTGCGGCGTGAGGTGAGGCACTTTGCCTATCCGTTCGGCGACCGGCAATCCTGGCAGCGCAAGCATATGGCCATGGCCGAGGAGGCCGGTTTCGTCAGCGCCGTCTCGGCGATTCCGGGCGTGATTGAGCCTGCAGGGAATACGCCACTGCTCGCGCTTCCCAGGATGACATGGGACGGAAGGTTGAGCTCGTTGCGTGCCATGCGCGTAATGTTGTCCGGTGCCACATTGCCTTAAACGGAAGTACACGGATCAGGATGGATCCGGCCGCGACATCCAGCTCACGATCGGCATTGCCGGCAATACCCAGCCCATTCCGGCCATGACATAGAAGACGGCCTGCAACACGCCAGAATTCGCAAGCCACGGCATCTGGGCCACCGTCATTCCCGTCAGCGACCACGCCGCAGCCAGGAGCAGCAGGGCGACGGTTCCGAGCAGTTTTCGGGTGCGTATTTTCATCACGGACTAGCAATTCGGTCTCGAACGCGTGCTTTGCGCGCGGGAAGGGAGCGGACTATAAGATGCACCAAACTTCAATCAAGTGTGTTGCCAATGGCCCTTGTTTCCACCCCCCGAACTCGGGATATCCGTCCCGTCCGAGTCTGGCTGATTACGGTGGCCGTGTTGATCGCCGCGATGGTGCTCGTCGGCGGCGCCACTCGTCTGACGGAGTCCGGGCTCTCCATCGTGGAGTGGAAGCCGGTCACCGGCACGTTGCCGCCGCTCAGCCAGGCGGAATGGATACAGGCCTTTGATGGCTACAAGGCCATTCCGCAATACCGGCAGATGAATGCCGGCATGTCGCTCGATGAGTTCAAGACCATCTTCTGGTGGGAATGGAGCCATCGGCTGCTCGGGCGGGTGATCGGCGCCGCCTATCTGTTGCCGTTCCTTTTCTTTCTCTGGCGCGGCGGTCTCGGCGCGGAGCTGAAACGGCGCTTGTGGGGAATCTTCGCTCTAGGCGCGCTGCAAGGCGGGGTGGGGTGGTGGATGGTCGCCTCCGGACTTTCGGAGCGGGTGGAAGTTTCCCAATACCGGCTCGCAACGCACCTGGTGCTGGCGTTGCTCATCTTTGCGAGCATCATCTGGACGCTGCGGCGCATCGGGGAACCGGCGCTTTCGCGCGCGCCGTCGCGGCTGAAAATCACCGCCGTCCTTCTGCTGGCGCTGACCTTCGTGCAGCTCTATCTCGGCGCCTTGGTGGCGGGCCTCCGCGCCGGCAAGATCTACAACACCTGGCCGGATATAGACGGCGGTTTCATTCCATCGGCCGCGCGGTTGTTCTTCGACGCGCCGTGGTGGCGCAACCTCTTCGAAAACACGCTGACGGTGCAGTTCGAGCACCGCTTGGTGGCTTACGCGCTGTTCGTTCTGGCGATCCTGCATGCTATCGACGCCGCCCGCTGCCGTGTCGAGCGCTCCGTGCTTGACGGTGCGCTATGGCTGCTGGGCGTCGTCACCTTGCAGGCAACGCTTGGGGTTCTCACACTGCTCAATCAGGCGCCGATGGATCTTGCGCTCACCCATCAGGCGGTTGCGATCATCGTACTGACGTTTTCGGTCTTGCAGGCGGAGCGTCTCACACGGGTTCGGCGTGAACCGATCGTGCAGGAAATCGGTCAGCCTGCCGCACTGGCCCGCTAACAGTATCCGAGCACGCCGCAGGTGTAAGGCAGCCGGTAGCGGAAGTCGATATTCTCGCCGCCGTAATAGGGGCCCTGATAATCATAGGAATGGTTCGAGCCGTAGTAGCCGGGAAGCGTGGCGGATCCCAGCAGGATCGGCGTATGCGGCGGGAAGTGGATGTAAGGCATTGCTCCCGAGGGCGTGAAAAGGAGGTCGGATTCCGGCTCAACGGGGATAATCTGGCCGTGGCGCGGCGCCTTGCGGTAGCCGCTCGGTAGATCCGCGGCAAACGCCGGTCCCAACATGAAAATCGCAGCCGTCGCCAACAAAAGCCCGCGCCACATGGCTCCGCTCCGAATCATCTCTCGATGATTGAAGCACCTTTGCACGGAGCGAGTGTTAACGCCTTCTGAAGTTCAACCCTCAGCTCGCAGCGCCTGATCGAGATCGGCGATCAGGTCTTCCTTGTCCTCGATGCCGATCGACAGTCGCACGGTATCGGGTCCAGCACCTGCCTTGACCTTGGCCGCATCATCCAGCTGGCTGTGGGTGGTCGAGGCCGGATGAATGACCAGCGAACGGGTATCGCCGACATTGGCGAGGTGAGAGAACAGTTTTAAGCGCGAAACCAGGTCGACGCCGGCGTCGTAGCCGCCCTTGAGGCTGAAGGTAAAGACGGCGCCAGCGCCTTTCGGCGCATATTTGCGCGCGAGGTTGTTGTACTTGTCGCCGTTCAGCCCCGCATAGTTGACGGCGGCGACCGCCGGGTGCGCAGCGAGCCATTCGGCGATCGCCTTGGCGTTCTCGCAATGCTTTTGCATCCGCAGCGGCAATGTCTCTATGCCGGTCAGGATGAGAAATGCGTTGAACGGCGAGATCGCCGGGCCCAGGTCGCGCAAACCCAAGACGCGGCAGGCGATCGCAAAGGCGAAGTTGCCGAACGTCTCCTGAATTTTGATGCCATGATATTCCGGCCGCGGTTCGCTCAGCATCGGATACTTGTTGTCCTTCGACCAGTCGAAGGTTCCGGCATCGACGATGATACCGCCGAGCGAATTGCCATGGCCGCCGAGAAACTTGGTCAGGGAATGCACGACGATGTCGGCGCCATGATCGATCGGGCGGATCAGGTAGGGCGTTGCCAGCGTATTGTCGACGATCAGGGGAACGCCGGCCTCGCGGGCGACAGAGGCGATGGCCTCGATATCGGTGATGGTGCCGCCGGGGTTCGCGATGGATTCGATGAAGATCGCCTTGGTGCGCGGCGTCACTGCGCGCTCAAAGCTCTCGATGTCGTCGGGATCGGCCCATGCCACGTTCCAGCCAAAACTCTTGAAGGCGTGGCTGAACTGGTTGATCGATCCGCCATAGAGCTTGCGCGCCGCGATGAACTCATCGCCGGGTCTAAGCAGCATCTGAAATACCACGACCTGCGCCGCGTGTCCGGATGCCGTCGCGAGCGCCGCGGTGCCGCCTTCAAGCGCAGCGACGCGCTCTTCAAGCACCGCCTGCGTCGGGTTGCCGATCCGGGTGTAGATATTTCCGAACGACTGCAGGCCGAACAGCGAGGCCGCGTGGTCGGCATCGTTGAACACGAAGGACGTCGTTTGATAGATCGGCGTTGCGCGCGCGCCGGTCGTGGGATCGGGCTGCGCGCCCGCATGCACGGCAAGGGTGGAAAAGCCCGGGGGGCGATCGGTCATTGGTGTTTCCTGCCTTAGAAATTCGGGCCATGCTGATGTTGCCGGGCTTCGGCGTCAAGGCAAACGAGCCGTTCAAAGCCTGTTTGGAATGGTCTGTCGGATTCGATACCGCTCGCGCAAGAATTGTTTCGCTTGCGATCAGCCGCGATCGGTTCTGTTTTTTGAGGCGCGATCGGCTGCGTCAGTCGTTCCGCCGCCTACGCTGGTCCGCCCGAGCGACAGCCGCATGCCTTGTGTCGGCATCGGCGCGCGCTTGGAACTCAAGGTGCGCGAATTCACGCCCATCCAGGATATTTCGGAAGACAGCCGGCCATATTCGATTTTCGGACAGCGATTCATCACCACTTTGATCCCGGCGGTCTCCGCCTTCTCCGCAGCCGCCTCGTCGCGTGCGCCGAGCTGCATCCAGATCACCTTCGGCAGGGGCGTCATCTTCAGGACTTCATCGACTGCGGGCATGATGTTGCTCGAGTTGCGGAAGATATCGACCATGTCAACGGGCCGGCCGATATCGAGCAGCGATGCAACGAACGGCTTTCCAAGCAGGGTCTTGCCGACATGCCCGGGATTGACCGGAATCATGTCGTAACCGCGTTGCGCCAGATATTTGAAGGCGAAATAACTCGGCCGCACGTTGACTGGCGAGGCGCCGACCATCGCGATGGATTTCATGCCGTTGAGGATCCCGCGGATGTAGTTGTCGTCGTAGGTGTCGTGATTTATTTGTCCTGCCATTTCGGCTCGCGCTTCTCGATGAAGGCGCCGATGCCTTCTTCGGCGTCGCGCGCCATCATATTCTCGGTCATCACTTCCGCCGCATAGCGATAGGCGTCCGCGAGGCTCATTTCGGCCTGGCGGTAGAAGGCGGTCTTGCCGATCTTGATCGTATAGGCGGATTTGCTCGCGATCCTCTCGGCCAGCGCAATCGCCGCATCGCGTTCGGTACCCGCAGGCACGACCCGATTGACGAGGCCGATGTCGCGCGCGGTCGCGGCTGAAATGGGCTCGCCAGTCAAAAGCATTTCCATCGCCTGCTTTCGCGGAATGTTTCGCGAGAGCGCCACCATCGGTGTCGAGCAGAACAGACCGATATCAACGCCAGGCGTTGCGAAGCTTGCCGCGTCGGACGCAATCGCCAGATCGCAGCTTGCGACAAGCTGGCATCCGGCAGCGGTGGCGATGCCCTGCACCGCGGCAACCACCGGCTTCGGCAAATGGACGATCGCCTGCATCATGGTGCTGCATGCCGTCATGATCTCGGCGAAATACGCGCGGCCGCGATCGGGGTCGCTGCGGCGCACCGTCAGTTCTTTCATATCGTGCCCGGCCGAAAAAGCCTTGCCGTTGGCGGCAATCACCACGGCGCGCACGGACCGGTCGTCGTGGATTTCGCGTAAGCCGGCGGTAACGGCTGCGATCAATCCTTCCGAGAGACTGTTGCGCGCATCGGGCCGGTTGAGGGTCAGGACGGCGATGCTGCCGACCTGCTCGCGCAACAGGATCGGGGGCTGCGAAACGGGGACGCGTGCGGTTTGGCTCGTCATCGGAATTGTCACTGGCTCGCAAGCTGATGGGCTGACATATCTAATGTAATAGGAAGGATGAGGCGAGGGCAGGGGAAGAGCATGACGATTGCAAAAATGACGGTGTCTGAACTGGAGAGGTTCCTGCGTGCCGAATTCCCTCAAGCCTTCAGCGGCAATGACATTCTGATCGAGGAAGCCGATGGTGCCTCTTGCCGGCTCAGACAACGCTATAGCGAGCAGATGCTGCGTCCGGGAGGGACGATCTCCGGCCCGACGTTGATGGCGCTTGCCGATTTCGCCATGTATGTCGTGTTGCTTTCGGCGATCGGCCCCGTAGGATTGGCGGTCACCACAAACCTCAACATCAACTTCCTGCGCAAGGGCGCACCGGGGCAGGACGTGCTGGCCGCCGCGCGAATTCTGAAGCTCGGCAAGCGGCTGGCGATCGGGGAGGTCAACCTGATGTCGGCTGGATCGCCCGACACCATCGCTCATGTCACCGCGACCTATTCCATTCCCGTTGCTCAGGGATTTTAAGGGTATTATAGAACCATAATTACAAGACATTGTTTTTACTTATGTATTTTGCTCAGTTTGGCATTGACGTGGCGGCGAGACCTCTCTAGAAACCAGCCCAGTCTGGCGCACCCGGTGTGCGCCTTTCCCTTTTCACGGATTGCTCACATGAAAACGTTTTCGGCAAAGCCCGCCGAGGTGACGAAGAAATGGGTGTTGATCGACGCCAAGGGTCTGGTGGTCGGTCGCCTCGCTTCGCTCGTCGCCATGCGCCTGCGCGGCAAACATCTTCCGACCTACACGCCCCATGTCGATTGCGGCGACCACGTCATCATCATCAATGCCGCGCATGCCGTACTGACCGGCCGCAAGCGCGAGCAGAAGACCTACTACAAGCACACCGGTTATGTCGGCCACGTCAAGGAGCATACCGCGCGCCAGATCCTCGAGGGCCGTTTCCCCGAGCGCGTCGTGGAGAAGGCGGTCGAGCGGATGATCCCGCGTGGACCGCTCGGCCGCATCCAGATGGGCAACTTGCGCGTCTATCCCGGCGCCGAGCATCCGCACGAAGCCCAGCAGCCGGAGACGGTCGACGTCGCCAAGATGAATTGCAAGAATATGAGGGCCGCATAAGATGGCTGATACCGTGCAGTCGCTCGACCAATTGTCCCAGCTCAAGCCGGCCGCTCCCGAAGCGCCGAAATATGTCAAGAAGGTCGACAAATACGGCCGCGCCTATGCGACCGGCAAACGCAAGGACGCGGTTGCGCGCGTCTGGGTGAAACCCGGCTCCGGCAAGGTGACGGTCAACACCCGCGAGGTCGAGATTTATTTCGCCCGCCCGGTTTTGCGGATGATGATTCAGCAGCCGCTGATCGCCGCCGCCCGCGCCGGCCAGTATGACGTGATCTGCACCGTAACCGGCGGCGGCCTTTCGGGCCAGGCCGGTGCGGTCCGCCACGGAATTTCCAAGGCGCTCACCAATTTCGAGCCGGAACTGCGCAACGTGCTGAAGAAGGGCGGCTTCCTCACCCGCGACTCCCGCGTGGTCGAGCGCAAGAAGTACGGCCGCGCCAAGGCCCGCCGTTCGTTCCAGTTCTCGAAGCGCTAATTGCTTCGTTAGAATTTGCCGCGAAAGCGGTCTATTTGAAATGCGAAAGCGCCCGCCAGCGGGCGCTTTTTCTTTTCGCATTTTAACAATGAGTTGACGCAGTTTTCCCGAAAACTTGCTCTCCAAGTCAAACGGATTGCCAACACGGCAGGCTTAGCGTGGCAGATGCGGCAATCTCGTTTTTCGATCGTGCGGCCGCAAATGTGCATCACAACCTTCGGTGACACCATGTCGCTCGATACTTCCACGCTCTACATTGTCGCCGCCATGATCGCGGCGCTCCTGGGCATGATGCTTTTGTTCTTCGGCTATCAGGAGAAAATTGCCGCGCTGAAGTGGTGGGGATCGGCCTATCTCCTGGGCGCAGCCTCGATCGCGCTGTGGACGGTCGGAAGCACGAGGTTCGGCGATCCGTTCGCGCTTGCCTTGAACGCTGTCGGCTTTGTGACTTGCGGCATGGTGTGGAACGCCTCGCGCCTGTTTCATGGCCGCAAACCGAGCTACCCCGGCCTCGTGCTCGGTGCGCTGGCCTGGATTGCCGCCGTCATGACGCTGCCGCCAAGTGCTGCCGCGTTGCGAATGACCATCGGCGCAGCCATCGTCGCGATTTATGCGGCGCTCACCGCCACCGAATTGTGGAGCGAGCGCCGGCGGACCCTGCGCAGGCGCTGGCCGTCGGTCGCTGTCCCCGTATTGCACGGCTTCGTGCTGATGTTGCCGATCCTGCTCGGCGATCTCCTGCACCCGAACGATCGCGCTTTCGATCAGAGCATCTGGGTGACGATGTTCACCGTCGAACTGGTTCTTTATGCGGTTGGCACGGTGTTCCTGATCTTCATGCTGGTTTCGGAGCGCGCGGTGACCGTGCACAAGAACGCCGCGTCGTGCGATCCGCTGACGGGCATGTTCAACCGCCGTGGGTTTGCGGAAGCCTGCGCGCGGGCCATCGAGCGTGAGGCCAATGGCGGGCGCCCGGTGACGGTGTTGATCTTCGATATCGACCACTTCAAGTCGATCAACGATCGTTTCGGGCATCCCGCCGGCGACGAGGTCCTCAAACTGTTCGCGGCCGTCGTGCTGAACAACTTGCGCATCAGCGACCTGTCGGGACGGATCGGCGGCGAGGAATTTGCCGCGCTGCTGCCGTGCCCGCTCGAGGAAGGCGTGATCGTGGCCGAGCGCGTGCGCGAGGCGTTCGAGGCCTCCGGAATTGTCTGCGAGGAGGGCCCGGTCGATACGACCGTCAGCATCGGCGTGGCGGGCGGTCCGGCGGGCACCGAACTCGAGGTGCTGCTGGCGGCGGCCGACACCGCGCTCTATCAGGCCAAGCGCAGCGGCCGCAACCGCGTCGAGGCGGCGGAAGAATTGCCGCTGTCGCTCGAACATTGGCGCCGCAAGAGCGCGGGCTCGGCGCGTCCGGTCACGAGTGTGCCGCGCCTGGCGTGAAGAAAGGAAAGCGGGTGGTAACCCGCTGTTTACCATCCGTTTCGTACCCTCAGGTACATGGAGTCGATCCGCAGGCGCAATCCGCAAGCCGCACTCTCCTCGCTCGAGGCAGCCGCCGTCTCGGCGCGCGGCGGTTTCGCCTGCATGTTCTCGACTGCGGAAGAATATGAGACGGCCGTCATCATCGAACGGCGCGCGCAAGGGCGATATCATTCGCGGCGCTGGCCTATCCTGATGTTGCTCGGCTGCGCCATGATGGTTGCAGGCACGGTTCTGCTCTTGCGCTGACGGTGAAGCGCGGGCGCCCTTTTTCTTTTCGCCCGTCTCGGCTAGAGACAAGCCTCTCCAGGAAAGAGGCTGCACCATGATCACCGAAATTGCCCAGATCGAAGTCAAACCCGGCACCGAGAAGGATTTCGAGGCCGCCGTCGCCAAGGCCAAACCGCTGTTTCTGCGCGCCAGGGGCGGACGCGGCATCGAGCTGCATAAATCGATCGAAAAGCCGACGCGCTATCGGCTGCTCGCCAAGTGGGAGACGCTGGAAAATCATACGGTTGATTTCCGCGGCTCGGAAGACTTTCAGGCCTGGCGCGGCCTCGTCGGCCAGTATTTTGCGGCGCCGCCGGAAGTCGAGCACACCGAAACCGTGGTGAGCTAACGTCACGCCGGTGCAGCGTCTGCCGCCGAACCCTCCACCTTGAAGTGATCGATCAACACCTTGAGGATCGCCATCAGCGGCAGCGCCAGCGAAATGCCCCAGATTCCGAATACGATGCCGAGCAGGATCTGGAATGCAAACAGCGTGGCAGGCGGAATATCCAGCGCCTGCCGCTGCAGGATGGGCGTGAGGATATAGCTCTCGAGCGCATGCACGCCGAGAAAGAGCCCGAGCGCGCTGCCCGCCGCGACCCACCCCGAGGCAAGGCTCGCCAGCACCACGATCAGCCCGGCGATGATCGCGCCGACCGTCGGAATGAAGGCGAGCAGTCCTGCCTGAATGCCGAGGATGAACGAGCCGGGAATGCCGATGATGGCAAGCCCGAGCCAGGTCACGGCAAACACCGCCGTCATCACCACGAGCTGAGCGATCAGCCAGCGCTCCAAGGTCTCGCTGATCCGGTCGATGATGACGGTGGCGCGGGCGCGGTGCTTTGCCGGCGCCAGATAGAGCAGGCCGTTGCGGTAGACGCTCGGCTGCGCCGCAAAGGTCAGCCCAAGAAAGATCACGATGAAGAAGTTGCCGACCGCGCTCAGCGTTCCCAGGAGAAGCTTCCAGGTCTGGCTGACGATCGCGCCGCCGCTCGAGGCCAGCGTGCCCGGGCTTGGAAGGTTATGCGGCTGGGTTGTGCCTGGCGCGGTCGAGCCTGCCTGTCCCTGAGCTGGATTGCCCAAGTCAAAATAACTGGTGTCGATGCCGTTGCGATCAAGGAAGGCTTTGACGTTGACGAGTTGCGACTTGATCGTATCGCTCAGCGCGGTGGCCTGCTGGGCGATCGTCGTACCGCCAAGAAAGGCGATGCCGGCGAGCAGCGCCAGGAGCACAAGGCAGACGATGGCGAGCTTGAGCCAGTGCGGCGCCTTGAGAACGCGGCCGAGCAGGTGGGTCAGCGCGTTCAGTGTCACCCCGAGCAACATGCCGGCAAAGATCAGAAACAGCGTCGCCGCGTAGTACCAGGTGAACGCCACCAGACTCGCGAAAGCGACGGTGCCGATGCCGCCGACGGATATGGCCCAGGCGAGATCGCCTCTTCCCTGACGGCTGTCATCCGATGTCTGCGGCACGATTCCCATTTCCCGTTTCACGCCCACTCTTTCGCCAAAAGCTGCCCACGATCAAGCCATCCGGGCCGATTACGCACCTGAAGACGGTCCGGCCGGCGAGGAATGAATCCATTGCAGACCTGCACGGCCGTGGAAAATGGCTCCAAATTGTTGATCCGAAGCAGTTGCGGGGGCATTATCGTCCTTTCGGAGCTTCGCGAGTTGGAAGGGGTATGAGAAGGAAGCCGGTTGTCGGTGTGATCGGGAATTCCCATCGCATCGAAGGTCGTTTTGAGGTGCAGGCCGTAGGCGTCCGCAACCTTCGCGCCATCGCCGAAGTCGTCGGCGCGCTGCCTCTGATGTTCGCCGGCTGCCCTGATATCACCGACGTTGCCGCGCTGCTGGACACGGTCGACGGCATTGTGCTGACCGGCGCCCGCGCCAACGTCCATCCCACCCGCTTCAAGACCGAGCCGCACGCCAGGCACGAGCCCTATGACCTCAAGCGCGACGAGGTCGCGCTGACGCTGTCGGAAGCCTGCGTCGCCCGCGGCATTCCGCTGTTCGGCATTTGCCGCGGCCTTCAGGAGATGAACGTCGCTTTTGGCGGCTCGCTGCATCCCGAAATCCGAGAACTGCCCGGCCGCATGAACCACCGGATGCCGCGGCTCGAGAACGGCGAGATCCATCCCGACCCCAAGGTGATCTTCGCCGATCGCCATGAGGTGCGTCTGCTGGCCGGCGGCGCCTTTGCCGAACTGCTCGGCTGCGACACCATTCGCGTCAATTCGCTGCATGGTCAGGGCATCCTCGATCCCGGCGAACGGGTCGTCGTGGAGGGGATCGCGGAAGACGGCACCATCGAGGCGATCCGTATTGCGGATGCGCCGTCCTTTGCGCTCGGCGTGCAGTGGCATGCCGAATACGATCCGCAGCGCAACCCGGTCAACCGCGCGCTGTTCGAAGCCTTCGGCAAGGCGCTCCGCGAAGCCAGGCACGTCGCGGCGTAGGACGCTCCCTCGTCATTCCGGGATGCGCCGTCGCGACAAAATGGCGAAGCTATTTTGCGCGGAAGGCGCAGGCCCGGAATCCATTCCACCCAGCATCCGTGCCGCCCGATGGATTCTCAGGTGCTCGATTGCGCACCATAGCTCGCTCGTTTCACTCGCGCCCCGGAATGACGAGGAGAAAGCTTCAATTCCTTCACGCTGCCTCGCGCATCATCTCCACCCAAGGCTGCCACGCTGCGGGAAAGACAAGTCGCCGGCGTTCTCGCAGGCTGGATGCCCCGAGTCTTGCGGCAATTGCCCACCTCAAATCGGAGGGCGCAGGGAAAGCCGGGTGCCTGAGCGCACCCGCAGATGGGGTAACGGGCCTCTTGGCCCTGCGGGCGGTCGTCCCTCACATGATGGTGTGACGGAGTCGAGGACTGGCCTCGCTCCAAGCATCAAGGAGAGACGACCATGGATCATTATGCCGGAATCGATGTGTCCTTGGAACACTCAAGCGTGTGTGTTGTGGACGGGAATGGCAAGATCGTTCGCGAGACGAAGGTCGCGAGCGAGCCGGCGGCACTGATAGGCTGGCTTGGTTCCCTGGACTTTGGGCTTGGGCGGATCGGGCTGGAAGCGGGACCGCTGTCACAATGGCTTTATATGGCAATGAAGCAGGCCGGGCTTGCGGTCGAACTTCTGGAGACGCGGCACGTGCGCGATGCGTTCAAGGCGATGCCGGTGAAGTCGGACCGCAATGACGCGCGTGGGATCGCGCAATTGATGCGGCTTGGCTGGTTCCGGCCGGTGCACTGCAAGTCGATGGCAGCCCAAGAGGTGCGGGCCATACTGACAGCACGCAAGTTGGTGCAGAGCAAGCTTCTCGACATCGAGAACAGCCTGCGCGGGATTTTGCGTGGCTTTGGGTTGAAGGTCGGCAAGACAACGCGGACAAACTTTGCCGGTCGGATCAGGGAGCTGGTCAAGGGCCACCCGAACCTGAAGACAATCGGCGAGGCCCTGCTCTCGGTGCGCGCCGTATTGCTGGGTGAGTTCAACGCGTTTGAGAAGCAGGTGCGCGCGATGTCGCATTCAAATGCAAACGCCAAACTGCTGATGTCGACACCGGCAGTGGGACAGATCGTGGCGCTGACCTATGTTTCTGCCATCGACGACCCGGCGCGGTTTCGATCGTCAAAACGGGCGGGACCGCTGTTCGGGCTCACACCAAAGAAGCACCAATCCGGCGAGACCGACCGCTCAGGGCGGATCAGCAAGATCGGCGATGCCGCGGTTCGGGCAGCGCTCTATGAGGCCGCCCACATCATGCTGACCAAACCAGTCAAGGGATGCTCGCGGCTCAAGAGCTGGGCAATGCGGATCGCCAGGCGCGCCGGCATGAACAAGGCGAAGGTTGCACTGGCGCGCAAGCTCGCAGTCATCCTGCATCGCATGCTCGTCACCGCAACACCATTCAACGACGCTGCCGCGGCGGCCTGATCGGGAGGCGCAACACAGTTTTCGGACGGGGTCACCACATCAGGCCTTGCCCGAAGCGAAGTCCCTTGCCGGGACGATGGATCAGGTCAGGCCGCCACGCGAGTCGTCGACGCCATCTCTAGATGCGATCACGCCTACCGCAGATTGGCCGACCGATCCTCTACGAACCCCATCAGGTGACGGCCTTGGTGCCGATCCCGGACAGAAGCAAGTCCCCGGCAAGTGGATCACGCAAAAAAGGGATTGACTCATCGAGGCCCGTTACAGAGCCTTGCGTGCAAATAAAGAAAGCACGCAGATAAGTCCACCACAGGTCCACCGGAGCTCCCGGCATTCCCTGCGCGACTGGTTTTAACGGCTGCTCCGCGCTCTTCCTGGTGATCGGGCTTTCTTGCCACCATCGTCAGCGGATTCGACTCCCGCCAACTTGATATCAGCGTCGGGGTATCAGGACCACGCGGCTTCGCCGTCCGCCTGCTCATGCGTTCGTCTTTTCGCACGACAAGCGTCCATCGCATCCTGCACCCAACGGTTCGTGACGATCGCGAAGCGCCCCTCCTGAAAGGGCGCGGGCCGGGGCGAGCTATTGGCAGTGATTTGCCCGTCGGCGCAAGGGGAATCTTCGCGGAACTGTTCGTCATGCCCTGCCATGACGCCGGAATGCCTCTGCTAAGCCCGCATCAAGCGGTGGGCACGATAGGCCTGAGGCGACATCAAGGTGAGTTTTCGGAAGGCTTTGCGAAAACTGCTCTCATCCTCATAGCCGGTCGAGCGCGCGATCAGCTTGATCGGTTGTGACGTGGTCTCCAGAAGTGTGCGGGCGTGCTCGATCCGCCGGCGTGTGATGAAGGCCTGCGGCGGCTGATGCGTCAGGTCCTGGAAGCGCCGGTTGAGCGTGCGCTCGCTCAAGCCTAATGCGTCGGCGAGGCGTCTCACCGTCATCGGCCGTTTGTCGGTGCGGCGCACCAGCATGTCGGCTTTGATCAGCAGCGGATCCTGCTCAAGCATGTAGCCCAAAGGCAGGAAGGCGGCCTGCGTGCGCTGCGCGGTATCGATCACGGCATAGTCGGCGCAGATCTTGGCGATCTCGTTGCCGTCGATCATTTCGATGATCCGCAGCAGGAGGTCCACCCACGACATCGGACCGGCCGCGCACACGATCCGTTTATCCGACGTGATGACCGCATCGCCTGCAAGGTCGACGTTGGGATGGCGGCGCCGGAACTCGCTTTGCAGCCACCAGGTGATGGTGGCGCGACGGCCGTCGAGCAGGCCGGCCGCGCCGAGCAGAAACACGCCACTACAGAAGGCGCCGATGAGCCGCCCGTTCGCGTGGTGCTGCCGCAGCAAGGCGGCGGCCTTTTCGTACTGCGGAGCGAGGCGTTCAGCGGTGGCGTGATCGATCAGACTGCCGGGCACGATGATCGCGTCACAGGACAGGCTTTTGCCGATCGTCCCATCCACTTGCAGCAGTCGTCCGCCGCCGGAGCGCACCGCTTTGCCGTTGAGCGACAAGATTTGCCATGTAAAGCGGACGGGACTGCCACGAAGCTTCATCACGTGATTGGCGAGAGAGAGAATATCGCCAATTCCGGTGATGGCGGAATGCATGCAGCCTTCAAGCGCGAGAATGGCAAGTTTCATGAGACCTCCAGGCCGGGGCTGCAATCCTACATGATCCGATCATGGCCCTCGTGGCAGAAATTGCCCGAACTCTGTCTTATCCGCCACTGCCAATGCTGATCCCGATCGGATCATTCTCCGGGCGTCACGCAACCAACGGAGAAAAAGCATGCCTCACATCACCATTTCGACCGTTCGCGGCATTCTGGACCATGCGCAAAAGCGTACAATGCTCGAGCGCATCACCGATCTGATGGTCGAGATCGAAGGGCAGGGTGATCCGGATTTCCGCCGGAGCGTCTGGGTCAAGATCGAAGAACAGGAGCCCAGCCATTGGGCGGCCGGGGGCATCATCCCGACCCCGGATATCATCGCAAGCAAGTTTGGTGTGATCGGTGGTGACGGCCAGCGCGTTACGAAAGCCAAGCGTTGACGGCCAGCGCTAGTGGTCCGATTCTAACATTCGCATCCCTTCTCGGCGGCAACTTTTGCGAATGTTAGAATCACAGAACCACTAGCAAATATATGTTTCTAGTGGAGTTTGGGATTTGACATTCGCTTTCGGAATTTTGCGGCCAAGTGGGTAGCGAATGTCAAATCCACTCCACTAGCGATTGCTCGGCACCTCGACGATCTTGAAGGTGCCGGCCTGTTCGCCGTTAATGGCCGCATCTGCGACATAGCCAACAAGCCCCCCGACAACGACCGCAGCATACTGGTCATTGCGCGGTGAAACCTCGAAGGCATAACGCTTGCCGGCCTGGGCGTTGAAGTGAATGTTGTAGCGTCCGAAGTCGCACGGGCACTTGACGGCCAAGGTCACAGGTCCGGCTGGCACACTCCCGGAGTAAATGGCGCCCTTGTCCAGACTGGCGATTTTGGTGCCGTTGGCTTCGATATCAGCAGGCATCAGCATGCCGTAATATCCGCTTGCGCGGGTGATGGTGATCCCGGCCTGGCCGTGCGGAATGGGCGCGGGCGCGGCCGAGGCAACAGGCGTGGACTGGTCCGTTGCGCAGCCGCTGAGCACTGTGGAAATCAGAAGAAGCGTCGCGGGCAGGGCGGATCTCGAAGAACTAAACGAAAACGGCATTCATCAACTCACACTTCAATTCAAGCAAGCAGAATTCGCATCGCCAACCGTCGCCGGCAACTTAAACATGCAGATGGAACTCATGCAATATCTGGGTGATCTCTGCGAAGGCCTATATTTGCGGTTGAGGGGCTTGCCGCCCGAATAGTCAGTGCGAGCCCGTCAGAGCCCGCCGTTCACCACCAAGGGATGAGTGCTGCGGCAGCCGATGTCCGCTAACATGGCGCCACAATCAACAAAAACAGCGGCATGCCGCGGGGAGAAAAGCTCATGGAAAACAGGTGGTCGCGGCGCCAGATGCTTGGAGCGTCCGCCGGGGCGGCGGCAGGGATGCTGTTCGCCGAACCGATCAGGGCCGCCGCGGTTGCGCCGTCCGCTGTCACGCCCGATCTCGTCGAGGCGGCGCGCAAGGAGGGCAAGGTCTCCTACTATGCGGCGATCCAGCTCGACGTTGCCGAGCGGCTGGGCAAACTGTTCGAGGCCAAATATCCGGGCATTTCCGTCCGCGTCGAGCGCTCCGGCGCCGAGCGGATTTTCCAGCGCATCGGCCAGGAGCAGGGCAGCGGGATCCACGCCGTCGATGTCGCCAACTCCACCGACGTGGCGCACTATCTCGAATGGAAAAAGAACGGCTGGCTCGCGCAATATCTGCCGGAAGAAGTCACGAAGAATTTTCCCGCCGACCAGATCGATGCGGACGGCCTGTACGCGACGTCATGCGCCTGGCTGGAGGCGATCGGCTACAACACCAACCTGGTCAAGCCCGAAGACGCGCCAAAGAGCTACGCCGACCTGCTCGATCCGAAATGGAAGGGCAAGCTCGTCAAGGGACATCCGAGCTACAGCGGCGCCATCCTGACGACCACGTTCGTGCTATCGCGCGATCTCGGCTGGTCGTATCTGGAAAAGCTCGCGCAGCAGAAGGTGATGCAGGTGCAGTCGGCGGGCGATCCTCCGGTAAAAGTCATGCTCGGCGAGCGCGCCGTGATGGCCGACGGCAACGACTACAACCTCATCCTGTTCAAGGACCAGGGCAAGCCAGTGGAGGTGGTGTATCCGCTCGAAGGCTCGCCGCTGATCATCGTGCCGTCAGGCGTGTTCAAGGACGCGCCCAATCCGAACGCGGCGCGGCTGTTCCAGAGCTTCTTCTTCAGCCGTGAAGCCCAGCAGATGCTGGTCAACGAATTCGCCCATCGCTCATTCCACGCCGACGTCAAGCCGCGGGCAGGGCAGAAGCCGATGTCGGAAATCAAGATGCTGAAATCCGATCCAGCTCAGGTGCAGTCCGCGAGCGAAGAACTGAAGGCGCACTACGCGAAAGTTTTCAGGGTCTGAAAAGAGGTTTTCAGATTCTGAAAAAATGCGCCCCTCTATTGTGCGTCGCGAGACCTATGTCGGCATCATCTCTTGTGCATCGCCGCACCGCGAGCTGATCACGCGCGCTGATCAAGTGAGGTTGACCGCTCACGCCACGCGCGCCTCTTGAACTCGGCAAATACCGCGCTATCAGGAGGGGCGGTCCCTCAAGGCAGCCATTTGCTTGAATGCTTGAGAGTTGCCAGCGGCCCCGCAGAAGGAAACGCAAAAAGGAAAAACAAATGCCTTCCTACAACATCCTCCTCATGGGCGCATCATATGGATCGCTGCTTGCATCCAAGCTGTTGTTCGGCGGTCATTCCATCCACCTCGTCTGCCTGCCGGCAGAAGCCAATCTGATCAATGCCGAAGGCTTCAAGGTCACGTTGCCTGTCCGTGGCCGCAAAGACCCCGTGCTGCTCGAATCCCGCAAGCTGCCGGGCAGGGTGACGGCGGGGCCCGCGACCGGCGTCGACCCGTCAAAGTACGATCTCGTCGGATTATGCATGCAGGAGCCGCAATATCGCTCCGACGGCGTGCGCCAGTTGCTCGATGCGGTCGGAAAATCGGGCGTGCCTTGCATGTCGATCATGAACATGCCGCCGCTGCCCTACATCAAGCGGATACCTGGCCTCGACTACAAGGCGCTGGAAGCCGCCTATACCGATCCGCGCGTCTGGGATTCCGTCAGCCCGCACAAGATCACGTTGAACAGTCCGGATCCCCAGGCCATACGTCCGCCCGACGGCAATGCCAACGAGCTGCTGGTGACGCTGCCGACCAACTTCAAATGCGCAAGCTTCGAGGACGACAAGGATACGCAGATCATTCGCAACCTGGAAAAGGACGTCGATCGTGCGCGCTTCAAGATTGCCGGCGACGAGATCGAGCTTCCGGTCAAGCTGAGGGCCTACGATTCGATCTGGGTGCCGCTCGCCAAATGGTCGATGCTGCTCGCGGGCAACTACCGATGCGTGACCAAGGACGGCATGCGGACAGCACAGGAAGCGGTGCACTCGAACATCGAGGAATCGCGTTCGGTCTACAATTTTGTGTTCGACCTCTGCGTGAAGTTAGGGGCCAATCCGTCCGATCTCGTCCCGTTCGAAAAATATGCCGCTGCGGCGCAGAGCCTGTCCCGTCCGGCGTCAGCCGCGCGCGCCTTGCAGAATGGCGCGCCGAACATCGAACGCGCCGACAAGCTGGTGCAGCTCATCGCCCTTCAGAAGGGTTTGCGGCATCCGGCGATCGATGCGCAGGTCGTCCTCGTCGACGAGCGCCTGGCGACCAACAGGAAAAAAGCTGCGGCGGCTTGAGACCCTGATCTTTCGGGCGGGCGTCGGGAGCGCCCGCCCTTCACCGCATCAGCCGCCCGATCACCCGTGCGCCGGCATCGATCTCGGCGTCGTTCCAGGCGGCAAAACCGAGAAACAGGCCGCGCTCGCGCGACTTGTGAAAGAGCATGTCTGAGAGGGGGCGCGCGGTGACGCCGGTCTGGCCGAGCTTTTTCGAAAGCGCGATATCGTCGGTCCCGGGGTCGCATCGCGCCATCAGCTGCATTCCGCCGGCAGGGCAGTCGACGGCAAGCCGATGTCTGGTCTCCGCGGCGAGCGCCTGCACCAGGCGGTCACGGCGCGCGCGATAGAGCCGCGTTATTTTGCGGATATGCGAGCGGTAGGTGCCGGCCGTGATGAAATCGGCGAGCGCGATCTGCAAGGCCACCGGCACGAGCATTCCAAGGTGCCTTTGCGCCAGGGCGAAGGTTGACGCCAGGTCTTCCGGAACGATCAGATATCCGATGCGAACATCGGCGGATGCGGAACTGCACGCCGTCACCGCGCGGCTGGACCGGAACGCGCGACAGGCCTTCGGTGACGACCGGCCTGCGGCCGCGGCTGACGCTGACATAGCCTTCGGCTGCAAGCTGCTCGACGGCGAAAGACACGGTATTGCGCGAGATGCCGAGCGAACGGGCCATCATTCGGCTGGAGGGCAGCCGTTGTCCCGGTTGCAAGCGTCCGTCGGCAATCAACGATCTCAGATGGCTGGTGAGTCCGCGCGTCAGCGGCTCGCCGCTCCCGCGCGACAGGTCGATGAGGCCGGACAGGAGGTCATCCATAACTGGACCCATGAGATTGATTAGAGTGGTTCTTTTGTAGGTCCAGTTGGCGGGGTAGGCAAGGCGGCCGGAACGTCCATCGGATGCGAGATGCCGCCTCACAGCCTGTCCTATCGCCGCGCGCTGCTTTTGCTTGTCGTCGTCGTGCTCGCATGGGGCACGAACTGGCCGGCGATCAAGACGATCGTGCGCGACATGTCGCCATTGTGGTCGACGGCGCTACGCTGTGCGATCGCCGCCGTCGTGCTCGCGGTGTTGTTGTGGTGGCGCGGAGAGTTTATTATCCCCAGGCGAGGCGACATTCCGGTCGTTCTCTCGACATCGCTGTTGCACATGACGGCCTATTCGGCGCTGGTCGCCGCCGGGCTGCAATTCCTCTCGGCGGGCCGCGCCATCGTGCTTGGCTACACGACGCCGATCTGGGTCACGGTCGGCGCGCGTATCTTTCTGTCGGAGGCGATCTCGCCCGGCCGCGCCGCCGGCGTGGGTCTGGGTCTTGCCGGCCTCGCGATGATCTTCAGCCCGGCCTCGCTCGACTGGAGCGACCGCAAAGCACTGATCGGCAGCGGGGTGATCATGCTCGCGGCCTTGTGCTGGGCGGCAAATATCGTCTACGTGCGGGCGCACCGCTGGATCTCGACGCCGTTCCAGCTCGTGTTCTGGCAGCTTCTTCTCGCCAGCATCATTCTGTCGATCATGGCGGCGCGCGCCGACGGCGTGCCGCATGTCGTCTGGACATCGCGCCTGGTCGCGCTGCTGGTGTTCAGCGGGGTGATCTGCACGGCGCTCGCACACTGGGCCATGCTGATGGTCAACCGCAGCCTGCCGGCGGTGACGACGTCGCTCGGGCTACTGGCGACGCCTGCCGTCGGGATCGTGAGCGGCGCTACTTTTCTCGGCGAGGCCTTCGACCCGTCGCTGCTGGCGGCACTCGCGCTGATCGCGGGCGGCATCGCATTCGGAATCGTGAGCGATCGCCGCCGACAACCGGCCTGAGCTTGATTCAGGGACGCCGGCCAAACCCGCCCGAAGTTGAGTGGCCGGCGGTCAGTCGTCGCCCTCGGACATGCCGGTTCTGGGCGAGGCGATCGCCCGGCGGGGCAGGCGCACCTCGCGCGGTGCCGGTCGTTCGGCGGGATCGCGGCCGATCCTGGACCGCAATTCGGTCAGGTCGGTGAAGACGTCGGCCTGGCGGCGCAATTCGTCCGCGATCATCGGAGGCTGGCTTACCAAGGTGGAAACGACGGTCACGTGCACGCCGCGCCGTTGCATCGCCTCGACCAGCGGACGGAAATCGCCGTCACCGGAGAACAGCACCATCTGGTCGATATACCCGGCCAATTCCATGGCATTGACTGCGAGCTCGATGTCCATGTTGCCCTTGATCTTGCGGCGGCCGCCGGCGTCGACGAATTCCTTCGCCGGCTTGGTGACGACGGTATAGCCGTTGTAGTTAAGCCAGTCGGTCAGCGGGCGGAGCGCGGAGTACTCCTGGTCCTCGATGACGGCGGTGTAATAGAACGCGCGAAGCAGCGTTCCGCGGCTTTGGAACTCCGTCAGAAGGCGCTTGTAATCGATGTCGAAGCCAAGTGCTTTCGCCGCGGAATAGAGATTGGCGCCATCAATGAACAGCGCGATCTTGTTGGAAGGTGAAAATAACATTTTGGAAGCAAACCTCTGATATCGCGGATCCAGCGGTCCGCTTTGCAAAGTGCGATTGGGATTTTGCAAGAGCCGCGCGTTATTCAGGCGGGCGCTTTCAAGTTCGGCACAGCGTGCACGTCTCAGTCGACAGAAACGTCAATCGACAGAAACGCTCCGGTTAGCCACCGCAAACGACAGCGACACGTTGACGTGTCATTCTCCGGTTGCGAGTCAGACCCGCTCCAAACGTCGATGTGAGGCGGGGTCAAGTTCCGGGCGCTTTTATCGCCGGCTGCTTTAAGTTTCAAATACTTTCTGAAGGCGGCGCAGTTCCCTGAGATCGGGACCATGCGAAGACCACGTTACCGCTATGCATGGAACGGCATCTCGGCCAGAAATGCATGGCTAGTGCGGCGAATTTTAGCTCTAGTGGTCCGATTCTAACGTTCGCATCCGTTCCCAGCGTGCGCCTTTTGCGAATGTTAGAATTAGGGGATCACCAGCAAACATAGGTTTCTAGTTGAGCCTGGGATTTGAGATTCGCTTTACGAGCCCCGCGGCCGGGCGGCCAGGAATGTCAAATCCGCTCCATTAGCTACTTGTGCTGACCAAACCGATGAAGCTAGTTTGCGATTGAGATGAACGCGGGCGGACTTTGATTGAGCATGATCTTCTCGGAAAATCGCTACACACTTTTCCGGATCATGCTTTAAGGACCCGCGCATCGGGGGAAACCGGGCCATGTCTTTCTCTGTCGAGTCCTTGTTCGTCAATCGCCGTCATTTGCTTCGCGCGTCGTTCGCGCTCGCGGCCGGCGGCCTCGCTGCGCCGGCGCTGGTCGGACGCGCCGAAGCAGCGGTATTGAAACTGAAACTCTCGTCCTCGCAGGCCAACGATCCGAAGTTCGCCAACGGCCGGGTCTATTACGACAACCTCGTCAAACAGATCGCGGCCTCAAACCTCGCCGGACAGGTCGAGGTCGCGTTCTTTCCCGACAATCAGCTCGGCCAGGAGATCGACGTCATCAACTCGGTCAAGCTCGGTGTGATCGACATGATGGTCTCCGGCTCGTCGATTGCCGCAAATCTCGTGCCTCTGGTCGGCACCTATGACCTCGGCTATCTCTTCACGTCGTTCCCGCAGCAAACCAAGGCCTTCGACGCCGGAGCAGCGAGCTCGATCGAACAAGCGCTGCTCAAGGGTGCCAATGTCCGCATCATCGCCTGGGCCTACAATTTCGGCTCGCGCTCGGTGCTGGCGCGCAAGGCGGTCAACAATCCGGATGACCTCGCCGGGCTGAAGATCCGCACGCTGCCCAATCCAGTGATCACCGAGTGCCTGCGCCTGATGGGGGCGGCCGCGACGCCGATGGCGTTTGGCGAGATTTACACCGCTCTGCAAGCCGGCGTGCTCGACGGGCTTGAGCACGATCCGCCGACCATTGTCGCCTCGAAGTTCTACGAGACCGCGAAATTCTACTCGCTCACCCAGCACAATTTCTCGCCGCTTGCGATCTATTTTTCCGAGACGACCTTCAACCGCATGCCGGCGGCGATGCGCGATCCCTTCATCGAGGCGGCCAGAAAGGCTGCCGCCGACACGCGCGCGCATGGGCTCGCGGTCGAGAAGGAGGCGCTCACGCAGTTGAAGGACAAGGGCGTCACCGTGATCGATTGCGACCGGGAAGCCTTCCGCAAGCGTGTCCTCCCGCAGACCGAAGCCTTCATCAAGGCGCATCCCGACGCCAAGCCTGTGGTTGACCTGATCCGCGCCACCGCGGCGTGACGATGCAGGACGTTGCCGCAACTCTGGCCGGCGCGCAGGCGCGCGCGCGGCGGCGAGTCACGAGCGCGTTGCTTTGGGTCACGGATACGGTTGCCGCGGGGCTTCTCGCCGCCGACCTCGTGGTCGTCATCTACTCGGTGCTGGCACGATCGTTGTTCAACGCGCCGGTCGAATGGTCCGATGACGTCGCGCGTGGGCTGATGGTCGCCTCGGCGTTTTTCGGCGCCGCGTCCGCACTGGCGCGCGATGAAAATCCCGGCGTGATATTTTTCCGCGCGCAGCTCGCCCAAGCCTGGCAGGACGCCGTCGACGATGTCGGCGCGACGTTGGTGCTGATCGTCGCAGCTTATGTCGCGTTTCACGCCGTCGAACTCGGCTCGATGACATCGGGACAGACCACCGGCTCCGGCCTGCCCTTGCAACTGACCTTCTACCCGATGGGGCTGGGGGCGGCCTGCATGACGGTGTTCGCCGCCGACATTCTGCTGATGCGGAACTGGCGACGGGTGTTGCGGGCGGCCGTAATCCTTGCCGCCATTTCCGGCGTCTATCTTTTGGGCGACGCATTTGTTCCAGATGCGATGCCATCGTCGGGCACACTCATGCTGATCGGCTTCGTGCTCACGCTGGCCGGGGGGCTGCCGATCGGATTTGCACTGGCGCTGGCGGCGCTGATCTTCATCTGGGTCGAGGGCACGCTCCCCGGCGTGATCTTTGCCCAGCAGATGGCGCGCGGCATCGACAATTTCGTGCTGCTGGCAATCCCGTTCTTCATCCTGGTTGGCTACCTGATGGAAGCCAACGGCATGTCGGTGCGCCTGATCGAACTGCTGCAGCGCCTGGTCGGGCGGATGCGGGGCGGGCTGAACGTGGTGATGGTCTGCGCCATGGTGCTGTTCTCCGGCATCTCCGGTTCGAAGATGGCGGATGTCGCCGCCGTCGGTGCCGTGCTGATCCCGGCCTCGCGCAGGTCCGGACAGAATCCGGGCTCGACGGTCGCGCTGCTCGCCGCCTCCGCCGTGATGGCCGAAACCATTCCGCCCTGCATCAATTTGATCATATTAGGGTTCGTTGCCAATCTCTCGATCGGCGGTCTGTTTGCCGCTGGCCTGTTGCCGGCCGCCCTGATGGCCGCGGCTTTGATTGCCGTGTCGATCCTGCTCGGCAAGTCCCCGAGTTCGGCACCTCCGCAGCCGCTTTCGCGCGCAGCGATGCTGCGGATGTGGTTAGGGGCGGGCGTGTCGCTCGGCCTGATCGCCATGATCTTCGTCGGCTTCAAATCCGGCTTTGCCACCGCGACCGAAATCTCCGCCTTCGCCTCGCTCTATGCCGTCGTCGTGGGATCTCTGATGTTTCGCGAACTGACGCTTGCCGCCGCCTGGCGTAGCTTCGTCCATGCCGCTTCGCGCGCAGGGCTGGTGCTGTTCATTGTCGCGGCCGCGCAGTCGCTTGCTTTCGTCCTGACCTTGCAGCAGGTGCCGCACGCGGTCGGCGAGTTCATGGTGGGCCTTTCACATCAGGGCGGCACCTGGCTGTTCATGCTGCTGTCGATCGTGATCCTCATCGTGATGGGCTCGGTGCTGGAAGGTGCGGCGGCCCTGATCATCTTTGGGCCGCTGCTGGTGCCGGTCGCAAGCCAGCTCGGCATCGCGCCCTTGCATTATGGTGTGGTGCTTGTCATCGCGATGGGCATCGGCCTGTTTGCGCCGCCTCTTGGTTTGGGTCTTTATGGCGCCTGCCTGATCGGCAAGGTGCCGGTCGAACAGACCGTCAAGCCGATGCTGGGCTATCTCGGGCTGTTGCTCGCTTGTCTTGTGATTATCGCGTTCGTGCCTGCCATCAGCACGCTGCTGCCAAAACTCATGGGTTATTGAACCGGACAACTCAACCGATGAAGATTCTCCTGACCCACACGCCGCACATGCGCGACAATTATTACGGCGCTCGCGCACTCAGCGGTCTCTCCGCGCTTGGCAAGGTGGTGCTGCATCAGGGTGACGAGACTCTGGAAGGCGACGGGCTGATCGCCGCGGCGCAAGGTTGCGACCTCATCGTCGCCGATCGCGCCACCGCTCTGCCGAAGCCGATCTTCGCCGCGCTTCCCTCTTTGAAAGCCGCGCTGCGCTGCGCGGTCGATATCCGCAATATCGACGTCGCGGCGGCTTCATCGCATGGGATCCTCGTCACCCGCGCCAAGCCCGGCTTCGTCGAGTCCGTCACCGAGCTCGTGCTGGGCTTCCTGGTCGACCTCAACCGCGGCGTCTCGCGCGCAGCGGCCACGTTTCAGGCAGGCGAGGTGCCGGTCGCGCGAATGGGGCGGCAGCTTTCAGGAACCACGATCGGCATCATCGGCTATGGCGCGATTGGCCGCGCGGTGGCGCCGCTCGCGGCCGCCATGGGGATGCGGGTCTTGATCTCCGATCCGTACGTGACCGTCGAGGAGCCGAGCTTCCAGCAGGTTGACCTGTCGACGTTGCTGGAAAAATCCGATCACGTGGTCTGCCTCGCGGTTGCGAATGAGGCGACGGAGAACCTGATCAATGCCGAGGCCTTCGCGAAGATGCGCAAGGATGCGGTCTTCATCAACGTGTCGCGCGGCAACCTGGTCGACGAAGCCGCTCTGGCCGCCGCCATCACCCTAGAAAAAATCGCGGGCGCCGCAATCGATGTCGGCCGCGCGGCGGACCAGATGCCGACGCCTGCCATCGCAGCCTTGCCCAACGTGATCGCCACGCCGCATGTCGGCGGACTCACGCCGCCTGCGATCGAGGCGCAGGCGCTGAATACGGTCGAACAGGTGCGTGCGCTTGTTTCCGGCGCGGTACCGGAGGGTTCGGTCAATACAGAAAGCTGGACGCGGCGAACATGATCGCCCTGCGCAAGGCCGGCGTCAGCCTTCAGCCATAGCCAGCCGCGGCGGCAACTCTTCGTCGTTGATTGCCCGCCACTTCCGAACGGGATTGCAGCAAAGATCGGGACAGCAAGCGCCCGCAGTCGCAAAAAGCCACCGCCAGGTCGGCCAGGCCTTTCGCGTATGGAGTGTGATGTATCAAAGCAATAGAAAGCTCACTTCAGGTTTGTCATCGCCGTCAGGTCGGCCGATAGTTTGGCGATGCCGGCGTTGCCGCACCAGTTGGAGCCGGCGCCAGTCGGATTGATCGGAGTGATATTGGTCGTTCCCGTCGCGTTGAAGGCGCTCGTGAAGGCGTTGCAATTGCCTTTCGACAGGTCGGTGCCGGAATAGCGAAGGTCGAGCGTGAAAACCTTGTATGTGAAACCGATGCCGATGTTCCAGGTATCGTAGTCGGCGTACTTGATGCCGGTCGGGAAAGCCGGCACGCCATAGAAGGCGTCACTCGTCCCCAGGAACTGCCGTCCGACTTCGCCGGACACATACATGCCGACGCCGCTCTTGCCGAAAATATCGGCCGGCGCTGTGTACTTGCCGGTGATCGAGGCATAGTCGCCCCAGGCGCCGGAGTTCAGGAAGCTCGGCGTATAGTACTCGTTCACGCCGAACGCCCAGTTGTCGTTGATGGTGTAGTTCAACTTGCCGTAGGCTTCGAAGAAGCTGACGTTCCTTTTCATGACGTTGCCATCGCCGAGGAAAATGGTGGTCGTTGACACCGGGCAGACATTGCCGCCGGGAACCGCCACACCGCCAACCACTGTGACAACGTTATCGGCGCAGCTTCCGCCCGGATACAGATAGCCCCAGAGACCAAAATCGAAAGCGGCGGCGCCGAAGGTCGGCCGAACACCACCGTAAATATCCACCTCCGCGGCCGCGCGATTGGCAAAGGAAATGCTCTCGGCCGATGTTCCGAAATAGAACTGTACGTCCTTGTTGATGTTGTAGCGAGGCTCGAAATACGCCGCCACCGACGGTTGGTGGTTGGACTGGGTGATGCCACGGAAGATGTAATCGCTCACGAGAGCGCCACCGAAGGCGACGTCCCAGGGCTGAAACGGAGCAGGCGGCGGAGCCTTCACCGGCAGGTCAGCCGCGAGACCCGCGCCCGGTACCAATGCTAGCGCCGTTGCCAGCAAAGCGACTTTCTTCATGACGATCCCCCATCAAGTCCTCCCGCCGACGTTTTCTTTCTTATGAAAACGCTATGCAACCGGAGGTAAAAAGCTATTTTTTGACAATGTGGGGTAACTTGCTGTCACGGAAGCAAAAAAGTTCATCAAGTGCCGACTTTTGAGGCGTTCCGGCCATTTCGGAAGATATTGTTAAAGGCATGTGGCGTTATGGCAACAACTTTGGAGTCTTCCGTTGTTGGAGGTTCCGGAAGGAAATTGCCGGCTTAACGTCGGACCCTCGACGGTTCCATTCGCCGAATCAGATCGCCAGCGGATGGTGGGAGGCGAAGGTGAGAAAACTGATCGGAAACCAGGGTTATCGCCGGAGCAGCGATAGCAGCAGTGCACATGCCAGTAGCGCGGCGACAGCCTGCCAGAAACGAACCGGGTTGCGTTCGTAGAGCGTTCGAGGTCGGCGGACCGCAACCCGGGGGCTTGCGGGCCCCGCCTCCAGTTCGACGGCAAACTCGGACATATCACGAAAGCGCTCGGCGGAGTTGGGCGCGATCGCCCTGGCTAATGTGGCTTGGAGCCAGGCAGGTAGGTCAGGACGAAGGGCCGAGAGCTGCACCGGCCGTTCGTGACGTGCTGGACTTGTAGCGTCGGTGTTGCCGTAAGGGAACTCGCCAGTGAAGGCGCGGAACAGAGCAACGCCGAGAGCGTAAATGTCCGTTGTCTCGTTGCCTGGCTCGCCGTCAACCATCTCTGGCGCCATGTAAGCTGGTGTACCGGGAATCTCTTCGGGCGGGAAATTCTCGGCCACGGGCACGCGCGCGACACCGAAGTCGATCAACTTCAGCGACCCTTCACTTTCAAGAATCACATTGTCCGGCTTGATGTCGCGGTGCACAATGCCGACCCGATGCAGCGCGGCCGCAGCCCGAGCTAGTTTGATCCCGATATTCCGTCCTTCCTCCAATCCCAACGCAGGCCGGCGAGCGATCCGGGTTTCCAGCAACTCGCCTTGGTAGAGCGGCATGACTGTGTAGAGGCAGGTCTGTCGTCCCGGAGGCAACTCTATGATGCGGCCAAGCCAGGGACTGGTCACGCGTGCGCCGACCCACGCTTCGCGGAGGAAGGCTGCCCGGTAGCTTGCCACGCCCGCCACAAGAGGTTTTGGAAACTTCAATACCACTTCGCCGCCTTCAACCTCATCGATAGCACCGAACAGGCGGCTATAACGGCCGTCGGAAAGTAGCGCTTTGAGCACGAACCCATCGATTGCCTCGCCGCCAAGTGGAACGGGGATCAAGGGTAAGTGCGCGAGGTTGGCGCCGATCTCTCCCGATTGCGCGGTCGCCAAGCCAACCACGTCGAGCACCAAAGCGGTGCAATTGTCCGCACTGTCTGCTCGAAGCGCCGCCGCAACGATCGCGCGGGCCGTATCTTCCGAAGAAACGCGCTCGCGCATGATGTCGGCGATTGTCTCAGCCGCCAAGTATCCATGCACTCCATCGCTGCAAAGCAGGAAGCGGTCGTGCTGCGCCATCGGCTGCGTCGTGTAGTCAAGCCGCACTTCGGTTTCGACGCCCAGCGCCCGGGTGAGGACGTTCGAGCGACCGGTACTTACCTGCCGAACATGATCGGTTGTAAGCGAGATCAGGTGTTCTCGGCTCAGCCGGTAGGCGCGCGTGTCGCCCACATGCAACACATGCGCGACGCGGCCGCGGAGCACGATGGCCGTGAAGGTGCATCCCATCCCCATTAACTCGGGGTCTCGCTGAGCCTGAGAATGGATCCAGCTATTGAGCGAGTTTAGAACCACAGCCGCAGCGCGTCGCACCTCCATCGTCTCGGCAAGATCGCAAAATCCATCCAGAAAGCCGCGCACCGCAATCTCGGCTGCCTCGCGCCCGCCGTTTGCACTTCCCATTCCGTCGGCGATTGCGGCCACCACGTCTTGGCGCGGTGCAGGCATTTCCGGTCCAAAAACGGCACCGGCGAAATCCTCATTGCGTTTGCGCGGGCCGCGCTTCGACGCGAACCCGACACTTACCCGGAGGCCGGAATCCCGCGCTGTCATCGCCGTCGTTCTAGGTTTCGCGCCAGCCCCCGCCCGGATCGCGAGCGATGACGGCGATCAATTTCTGGAATCGCGATCTCAATTCTGCAACTCGCAACGATGATGGAGGAAATAGCCACCGGTGCTCGACGCGACGACGACCGTCAGTTCCCCGGATTTTCGATCAAGCGTGTAATTGCCGCCGTCGGTCGCGTCGCGCCAGGAAACCTTCGTCTCACTGATGCGGGCCGGATAGGAATTGGCCGTCGAGCGGTCATAGTCGATCCGTACCTGCCAAGTCGTTCCGCTCGCCGGATTGGTACAGGTGATGGCGGCCTCTCCGTGGTGGTTCTCGCCTGCAATTCCGTAAGCAGACACGCAGATCGTCAGGACGCCAATTCCTAGCGCCAACCTTGTCAAAGAACGCCGCACCATTTTGCTCATATTTTCATCATCTGATGCTGTTTTCACCAAACCAAGGGACGCCTTCGGGATGAGCGAGTAAGCCTCCTCAAAAAACCTTTTGCGGTCAATTCCCGGGATGCCTCGAGGCAGCTGGTATATTCCTTGCGTTCCCTCTCTACGTGCAGTTGTAACTTGGGGAGCGATCATGGCACTAGTACCATCACCACAATGGCTCGATACCGGAAATAACGCTTGGCAGCTTGCGGCCGCAACGTTCGTCGGCCTGCAGAGCATACCGGGCCTTACGATTCTTTATGGCGGCATCGTCAAGAAGAAGTGGGCGATCAACTCCGCTTTCATGGCGATGTACGCCTTCGCCTCGGTCCTGGTCGTCTGGGTCCTGTTCGACTACAAGATGGCGTTCGGGGAACAATGGTTTCCGTTTCTGGGCATACCCGGCTTGGCGACGTCGGCGGCATACACGACCGGTCAGGCAATTGTGCCGGCCGCGGCGGCGGGTATGCCGGCGCTCACCTTTCCCATGGCGACCTTGATTTTCTTCCAGTTTGTGTTCGCCGCCATCACCGTCATCATCCTTGCAGGGTCGGTGCTTGGACGAATGAACTTCACAGCATGGATGATCTTCTGCCCGGTATGGATGACCTTGGTCTACACGGTGGGGGCGTTCAGCATCTGGGGCGGCGGCTGGCTCGCCGGCCTGGGGGTCGCAGATTTCTCGGGCGGCTACGTTATCCATCTTGCCGCCGGCACGTCCGGGTTCGTCGCCGCTTGGATTATCGGACCTCGTCTGCAGGCCGACCGCGACCATTTTCCGCCCAATAGCCTGTTGATGACGCTGGCCGGTGCCGGAATCCTGTGGTTGGGCTGGAACGGCTTCAACGGCGGCGATCCCTACTTTGCCAACGCGAATGCCGGTGCAGCGGTACTCAACACCAACACCTGCACCGCCGTGAGCCTGCTGGTATGGACGCTGCTGGACAAGATTGCCTATGGCAAGCCGTCCGTGCTGGGTGCCGTCAACGGGATGATCGCCGGTCTCGTCGCCATCACGCCCGGTGCCGGTTACGTCGACGGTCTCGGCGCGATCGCCATTGGCATCGCCGCCGGCATCATCCCATGGCTCGCCATGAACAAACTGCAGAAGACTAAATTCTTGATGAAGGTGGACGACACTTTGAGCGTGCTGTCCACGCACGGCATTGCGGGTCTCACCGGCGGGCTTCTGACCGGCGTCTTCGCCAACCCGGACATGCTTCTCTACATCGGCACTGAGAAGGAAGCGCCAGGCGTGAACGTGACGGGCTTGCTCTACGGCAATGCGGCTCAGGTCCTGACCCAGGCCGAAGGCGCGGCGTTCATCATCGTGTACAACGTGATCGCAACCTTCATCATCCTCAAGGTGATTTCCTTCGTCGTGCCGCTACGCATGGACGAGGCGACCTTGAAAGTCGGTGACGATGCGGTGCACGGCGAAACCGCCTACGCGATCGGCGCGGAGGGTGAATAGCTTACGGTTCTTGATCGTTATAGCTCGCTTCGGCAACGGCGAATAACCGAAGTCCACATGAAACGAAAACCGCCCGGCAAACCGGGCGGTTTTGTTTGTACTTGCATTCGGCCGAAGGTGCGATCACTGCGAATAATACATGTCGAACTCGACCGGGTGCGGCGTCATTTCGAAACGCGCGACTTCGGTCATCTTCAGTTCGATATAGCTGTCGATGAAGTCGTCGTCGAACACGCCGCCGTTCTTCAGGAACGCGCGGTCCTTGTCGAGGCACTCAAGCGCCTCGCGGAGCGAGCCGCACACCGTCGGGATCGCCTTCAGCTCCTCCTTCGGCAGATCGTAGAGGTCCTTGTCCATCGCCGGACCCGGATCGATCTTGTTCTTGATGCCGTCGAGACCCGCCATCAGCATCGCGGCAAAACCCAAATAAGGATTCGCCATCGGATCGGGGAAACGGACCTCGACGCGCTTCGCCTTCGGGTTGGAGGTATAGGGGATGCGGCAGGAGGCCGAGCGGTTGCGCGCGGAGTAGGCGAGCAGCACCGGGGCTTCATAGCCAGGCACCAACCGCTTGTAGGAGTTGGTCGACGGGTTGGTGAAGGCGTTGATCGCCTTCGCATGCTTGATGATGCCGCCGATGTAATGGAGGCAGGTTTCCGAGAGGTCGGCATACTTGTTGCCGGCGAACACCGGCTTGCCTTCTTTCCAGATCGACTGGTGGCAGTGCATGCCCGAGCCGTTGTCGCCATAGACCGGCTTCGGCATGAAGGTGGCGGTCTTGCCGTAGATATGGGCGACCTGCTGGATGCAATATTTGTAGATCTGCATCTGGTCGGCCATCAGCGTCATGGTGTCGAACTTCATGCCGAGCTCGTGCTGGGCGGACGCCACTTCGTGGTGGTGCTTTTCGACCTTGACGCCCATCTTGGCCATCGCCCCTAACATCTCGGAGCGCATGTCCTGCACGGAGTCCTGCGGCGGAACGGGGAAGTAGCCCGCCTTGGTGCGAATGCGGTGGCCGAGATTGCCGCCTTCATATTCGGTGTCGGAATTGATCGGCAGTTCCGAGGAGTTGAGCTTAAAGCCGGTGTTGTAGGGGGTGGTCTGGTAGCGGACGTCGTCGAACACGAAGAATTCCGCCTCGGGGCCGAAATAGACCGTGTCGCCCACGCCCATCGACTTCACCATGGCTTCGGCCTTCTTGGCCATACCGCGGGGATCGCGGTTATAGGGCTCGCCGGTGGTCGGTTCCAGCACGTCGCAGGTGAGCACCAGGGTGGTTTCGGCGAAGAACGGATCGATCGTGGCCGTCACCGGATCGGGCATCAGGCACATGTCGGACTCGTTGATGGCCTTCCAGCCGGCAATCGAGGAGCCGTCGAACATCAGGCCTTCGGCAAAGGTGTCTTCCTCGATCATGGTGACATCGAAGGTCACGTGCTGCCACTTGCCGCGCGGATCGGTAAAGCGCAGGTCGACGTATTTGACGTCATTGTCCTTGATCGACTTGAGGACGTCCTTGGCGGTCTTCATGGTTCCCCCCTCTGGTGGTGCCTCGGAATAGGCTGTTTGGGCTGGGCCGCGGGCAGCGGCAATTGGACAGTCGTCAATACAATCGGGCAATATCCAAGACAAGCTCGCGGCAACAAGGAAGATGCCGCTTGTAGAGGCATTTTGGCCGCTAAGCGGTCTAGGGAAAGGCCAAAATCCTTGCGCCTAGATCGCGTCGAGGCCGGACTCGCCGGTGCGGATGCGGATGGCCTCCTCGATATTGGAGACGAAAATCTTGCCGTCGCCGATCCGCCCGGTCTGCGCCGCCCGCCGGATCGCATCGATCGCGCGCTCGACCAGATCATCGGAAATCACGATCTCGATCTTCACCTTGGGCAGGAAATCCACGATGTATTCGGCACCCCGGTAGAGCTCGGCATGTCCCTTCTGGCGCCCGAATCCCTTGGCTTCGGTAACGGTAATGCCCTGAAGTCCGACCTCCTGAAGCGCTTCCTTAACCTCGTCGAGCTTGAACGGCTTGATGATGGCTTCGATTTTCTTCACAGGTTGCCTCCCGGCACTTTCAGGGACTCAAAGACGTTGGGCTTATTGTCGCGGATCATGCGAATGATGTGAATCCGGTCGCGGCGCTCAGGCTTGAAATTTGCCTGACCAGATTGCCAGCCGGAGTTGGCTTCCTCGAAAGCAGGGTCTATGCCAGATCGTTAAGATGCAAGATTTTCTGAATTTCGTCAGCCTCTTAGAGGAAGTCCAAAGACCATGCCTGGGAATCGGTCGATCATAGCGCAGCACTGAAATTAGGCAAATAGATCAAATGATGGGCGGTCCCTCTGGCCTTGCCGAGGCTTTGAACCGCAAAACTGCCTTCGGAAAAGGCGTTTCTGTCAGAGGATTGGGCATGGAAGTTCTGACGACGGCTGAGATGGAGCGTGCCGACCGGCTCGCGATCGCCGCGGGAACGCCCGGCTTCTCCCTGATGCTGAGCGCAGGCCAAGCTGTCGCCGCAGCCGCCATGGATCTGGTCGAGGAGGGTCAGATCCTGGTGATTGCTGGGCCCGGCAACAATGGCGGCGACGGCTTCGTGGCCGCGGCCGAACTCGCCGCGCGGGGCCGGGAAGTGTCCGTCATTCTGCTCTGCGAGCGCGAGAGCCTGCAGGGCGACGCGGCGTCTGCCGCGCGCGGCTGGAAATATCCGGTGCTGCCGTTCAATCCGCAGGCGATCGGCAAGCCTGCGCTGATCATCGACGCGCTGTTCGGCGCCGGTCTCGACCGCCCGGTCAAGGGCGAGCCGTTCGACGTGATCGAGGCGATCAATGCCAACGGGGCGCCGGTTCTCGCCGTCGACCTGCCGAGCGGCATCAACGGCACCACCGGCTCCGTCATGGGAACGGCTGTGCGCGCGGTCGAGACCGTCACCTTCTTTCGCCGCAAGCCCGCGCACTTGCTGCTGCCGGGACGGCTGCATTGCGGGCACGTGCGCGTCGCCGACATCGGCATTGATGCGAGCGTGCTTTCCGAAATCGCGCCCAGGACGTTCGAGAATGTTCCCTCGAGCTGGGGCAAAGCCTTTCCGCTTCCCTCAGCCGACGGGCATAAATATGACCGTGGCCATGTCGTTGCGGTTTCCGGCGGGATCGCCGCCACTGGCGCGGCTCGATTGTCGGCACGCGGCGCCTTGCGGGCCGGCGCGGGTCTCGTCACGCTGGCCTCGCCACGCGATGCGCTCGCGGTGAATGCCGCGGCGCTCACGGCGGTGATGGTTCGCCCGATCGGCACGGCAATCGAATTCGCCGAACTGCTCAACGACAGACGCCTCAATGCCTATGTCATCGGGCCGGGTGCCGGGGTCGGCGAACGTACCCGCGATTTCGTGCTTTCGGCGCTATCGGCGAAGCGGGCGGTAGTGCTGGATGCCGACGCGCTGACGAGTTTTGCCGACAACCCCGGGCGGCTGTTCGAAGCGATCATGCATTCGTCCGATCCACAAGTTGTCCTGACGCCGCATGAGGGCGAGTTTCCGCGGCTGTTCAGCGATATCAGCAACAAGCATCCCGGCCGCTCCAAGCTCGAGCGCGTGAGGGACGCGGCGGAGCGCGCCGGCGCGGTCGTGCTGTTGAAAGGACCGGACACGACCGTCGCTGCGCCCGATGGCCGTGCCACCATCGCCGCCAACGCGCCGCCGTGGCTTGCGACCGCGGGCGCAGGCGACGTGCTCTCTGGCATGATCGCAGGCCTGCTCGCGCAGGGCGTGCCGGCATTCGAAGCCGCCTCGATCGGGGTCTGGATGCATGGCGATGCGGCGCGAGAGGCGGGACCCGGACTGATCGCGGAAGATCTGCCGGAGACGCTGCCGGCGGTGACGCGCCATCTCTATGACGAGTTCGGCATCGATTATTAACGATGTCCGATTGGGATCTCCGGCGCCTTGAGCTTGCGGACATGCAGGTGGCAGCAGGTGTCCATCGGGCCTCGTTCGATCACGCATTGCCGTGGCTGAAGGGACTTCATACGCTCGAAGAGGATCACTGGTTCTACCGTGAGCGGGTTTTCGCCGCCTGCGACGTTTGGGGCGCATTCGACGGGGGCACGATGATTGGCCTGGTGGCGTTTCGCGATAGTTGGATTGATCAGCTCTACGTGCTTCCAGGCCAGCAGCGGCTTGGTATCGGCGGTGCGCTTCTTGAAATCGCGCGACGCTCGTTTGATCGCTTGCAGCTTTGGACCTTTCAGCGGAATACGGCTGCGCGGCATTTCTATGAGCAACGGGGTTTTCTGTTGGTGCGGGAAACCGATGGTTCGGCAAATGAAGAAAGGGAGCCGGACGCGCTCTATTTATGGACCCGCACCTGAATTCGAACCCGGACCAAAGCCGTGCCCTCACTCCACCGCGTACCAGCGAACGAGGCGTGGCACCTCCCAGCGCGTCTCAACCGCCTCGATCAACCAGCGTCCGGCATGTTCGGCGGCAAACGCGATGCGCTGGGTCTGTCCAGCGTCGATCGCGATCGTGTCGAGCCAGAACGGCTTCCAGCCGTCGTCGAGCCGATCGAGCAGCCGGAAGTGATGGCCGTGCAGGTGAAAGACGGATGTCACGCTCGCGCGGTTGATCAGCGACAGCACGACCGTGCGGCCGGCCTTGGCGCGAAACATAGGTTGCGTGGCCGCAAATGCAGCCGGCCGCAGCCATTCCTTCTGGTCGCCGCCGAAGGGAAGATCGATCCGAAGCGCGTTCTTCAGATCAAGATGCGACGGAAGATCGGTGGAGGGTAACGGCGACGCCGGCGGCAACGGTGCGCTGCGGATCGGCGCCTCATCCGAAACGACAAACTGGTCGATGAGGCGGGCCTTCTTGCCGTCATGAAGGTGCATCGAAATTCTTGTACCGGCGGCGCCGGTAACATCGACAAAGGCATCGACGCGACTTCCTGGTGCGAGCACGACTGCGCCGTTGCGGGCCAGGAACGGTTCGGCAGGCTGGCTGTCGATGGCCATCACGCGAACGTCGACGCCCTCCACCTTGAATGCCACGACGCTGCGCTGGCCTGCATTGATCAGGCGCAGCCGAAGGCGTGTGTTGGCGCGGATCGGGGTGCCCAGTATATCGTTTGCGAAGATGCCGTTGACAGTATGAAAAACCTCGGCATCGTTCGGATCATTTCCGGGGGCGATCGCGATCCCGTCGGGACGTACGCGCCATTCCTCGATCAAGATCACCTCGTCCCGATCGACTGTCACGGATTGCGCCTCGTTGACGACCAAAGGCAGGCCGCGCGAGGCCTGCGCCGCGCCATCGCTGAGCAGGCTCAGGTCACAGAACATCGTTCCGGCGTGCCTCAGGGCGATTCTCGTTTTCTCGTTGCCGCCTGCGACAAGACTCGCGCGGCCGAGCAGCGGCTCAACCGCCGGTGCACCGTCAATTCCGCGCCAGATCAAGGCCGCTGGCGCGGGCAGGTCGTTTTGAAATACGACGTCGAGCAGGCCGGGTTTAACGTGAAGCAGAGGCTCTGCCGGCGCAAGCGACCAGACCGGCGTGTATTTGGACGACCATCCGAGCGCGAGGCTCGCCAGAGGGGGCCAGCCAAACTTGGTCGCCGTCGCCCGCCATGCGACGCGTTGCGGCTCATCGGCAAGCGCGATCTTCGGCAGGACGGAGCTGAACGCCATTGCGCTGAGGCCCGCCGTCACCGCGCGCCGGTTCAGCCGAGACATGTGATCTGAAAAGTGATCTGCCATGGCCGTTGATGCGGACCACTTTCCGCACGATATGTCCATTCGCTTTCGAGCGCGTCGGTTCAGATAATTGCTGCGAGCCTGCGGCGCATGGTATAAGCCGCCGCCCGCGGCATAGCGGCCGACGATGATGCTCTTCTTTGCGGGCGTGGCGGAACTGGTAGACGCGCTGGATTTAGGTTCCAGTGACGAAAGTTGTGGGGGTTCGAGTCCCTCCGCCCGCACCACCTCCCGGATCGTCCTGGCGGCAGGCCTCTGATCCGCACGACGCCCTTGCGATCGAGGCATTGTCGCTAATTTCTCCGTGCGAAATATTTCGCCGACCACAACGCGATCTTGAAGCTCAGCGCAACTTGAAGATGGCGTAACTGCCGGCCAACTCTCGGTTTTTCCTTAAGAAACCGGAAAGCGTGCCGGGACATAATCCCCTTATTTGACGAACGGATTCTGGTGAAATGCTTTCGACGAAAAACCTTTCGCTCGGCATCCGCGGCCGAATCCTGATGCTGTTCGGACTTTGCATCGCCGTTTTGCTCGCGGCCGCCTCTTACGGCTTCTGGCAGTATTCGCAGAGCGTTCTGCTGTTCGTCACGGACGTCAAAGCGAGCCAGGCCAACGCCGTCGATGTCCTGACGGTCGAGACCAATTTCAAGAAGCAGGTCCAGGAGTGGAAGGATACGCTGCTCCGCGGCAGGAAGCCCGAAGCGCTCGACAAGCACTGGAAGGCATTCGAGCAACGGGAAAGCGACGTCCGCAAGACTGTCGAGCGGATGAAGGCAAGCGTCATCGACCCCGATGCCGCGCAGCTGATTGTGCAGTTTCTCACGGCCCACATCACGATGGGCGAGGCTTACCGGCGCGGATTTCAGGCATTCAAGGATCGCGACTTTGACAGCGCCGTCGGAGACGCGGCGGTAGCCGGCATCGACCGAGCGCCAACCGAACTCCTGGGCAAGGCCAAGGAGCGCTTCATCGCGATCGCGGATCGTGACGCGACGCAAGCTGCCGAAGGCGCGCGACGGACGTCCTGGCACGTTGCCGTGTTGCTGGCGCTTTCGGTCATTGCCGGCGTGGTCCTGTTCATGATCGCGGTGCGGCGGAGCATTTCGCGTCCCCTGATGGGCGTCGTGGAATGTCTGGATCAGTTGGCAGGCGGTAACACCGCCGCGGAAGTTTCGGGCCAGCAGCGCACCGACGAAATCGGCAAGGTTGCGGCCGCCATTCATATCCTGAAGGAAAAGATGATCGAGGCCGAGCGTCTCAAGGCGGACCATGCCGCGGCAGAATTGCGCGCGGCCGAGCAGCGCAAGTCGGATATGCTCCGGATCGCCGATGATTTCGAGAATGCGGTCGGACGAATTGTCGACGCGGTTTCAATGGCGTCGAACGAACTGGAGACCTCGGCCGGAGCGCTGGCCGCGACCGCCGAACGTGCGCAGCAACTCAGCGTGTCGGTGGCGGCCTCGTCGCAGGACGCCTCGGCCAATGTTCAGTCGGTCGCCGCTGCCACGGAAGAATTGTCGTCCTCGGTCGGCGAGATCGGCCGTCAGGTCCAGGAGACCGCCCGGATCGCCAACGAAGCCGTCGGTCAGGCGCGGTCCACGACCGACCATGTCAGCGGACTTTCGAAGGCTGCAAGCCGTATCGGCGACGTGGTCGAATTGATCAACTCGATCGCGGGCCAGACCAACCTGCTGGCGCTCAACGCCACCATCGAGGCCGCAAGAGCCGGCGAGGCGGGCCGGGGTTTCGCCGTCGTTGCCGCCGAGGTCAAGGCGCTGGCCGAACAGACGTCGAAAGCGACCGGTGAAATCGGCCAGCAGATCGCGGATATTCAAAACGCGACGGAGCAATCGGTCGGCGCCATCGGCAATATCAGCGCCACCATCGGGCGGCTGTCGGAGATTTCGGCGACGATTGCCGCGTCCGTCGAGCAGCAGAGCGGGGCGACGCAGGAAATCTCGCGCAACGTGCAGCAGGCGGCCTCAGGTACCGCGCGGGTCTCCTCCAACATCGGCGAGGTGCAGCGTGGCGCCAGCGAGACCGGCACGGCCTCAACGCAGGTGCTGTCGTCGGCCCGAGCGCTGACCGGCGAAAGCCATCGGCTGAAGTCCGAAATGGGCCGCTTCCTCGGCTCGATCCGCGTCGCCTAGCATCGTCGCCCGCGATCTCCATATATTACTGTATCGGCGGACGTGTTTTGAGGCGCGTCTCGGTCGGGAACTGTTGATCTCCCGCCGCCATTGAGCTACCAGCGTCAGCCCATCGCCTATGGGCCGCTGGCCGCTTGGGAGCTTTCAGCGTCCCGACAGCCGGACCGCCGATTAAGGCAAGAATTTCATAGGGTTCTGGAGATAACCGCCGGCGCAAGCCACGATGCGATGCGCCATTTCAATGAAGCCGTCCGGCCTGTCGCCGGACTCCTCCTCGAGAAGAAGATTGAAGCCATGCAGGTAAAGGAAACGGTTGCGGAAGGGTTGAAGCACGAGTTTCAGATCAGTGTCCCGGCGGCTGATCTCGATGCCAAGGCCGATGCGCGCCTGGTGGAAATGAAGGACAAGGTCCGCCTCAATGGCTTCCGCCCGGGCAAGGTGCCGGTCGCGCATCTGAAGAAGGTCTATGGCCGCTCGGTTATGGCCGAGACGATCGATCAGACCATTCGCGACGCCAACTCCAAGCTCTTCACCGAGCGCGGCTTTCGCCTGGCGACCGAGCCCAAGATCACCATGCCAACCGAGCAGAAGGAGGTCGAAGAGCTTCTCGCGGGTAAATCCGATCTGACCTATACGGTTGCGATCGAGGTCGTGCCGCAGATCGCGCTCGCCGACTTCAAGAGCTTCAAGGTCGAGAAGCCGGTCGCCGAAGTGACCGACGCCGAGGTCGACGATGCCGTCAAGCGCATCGCCGAGCAGAACCGGAGTTTTGCCGCGAAGAGCGAAGGCGCCAAGGCCGAAAGCGGCGATCGCGTCACGGTCTCGTTCAAGGGCACGATCGATGGCACCGCGTTCGAAGGCGGCAGCGCCGAAAATATCCCGGTGACCGTCGGCTCCAACACCTTCATTCCGGGCTTCGAGGACCAGCTGGTTGGCATTGGCGTTGGCGAAACGAGGACGCTGAAGGTCACGTTCCCGGCGACCTACGGCAACAAGGAACTCGCTGGCAAGCCGGCCGAGTTCGAAACCACCGCATCCCAGATCGAAGCTCCGCAGGAACTCGCCATCAACGACGAGTTCGCCAAGACGCTTGGCCTGGAATCCCTGGACAAGCTGAGGCAGGCCGCGCGCGAGCGGATCGCGGCCGAATTTGCCGGCGCGACGCGTCAGCGCGTCAAGCGCGTCCTCCTCGACCGCCTCGATGAAGCCCATCGCTTCGAGGCGCCGCCGTCGCTGGTCGACGAAGAGTTCAATCTGATGTGGAACTCGATCAAGTCCGAGATGGAGGCCGCCGGCAAAACCTTCGCCGATGAAGATACGACGGAGGAGGCAGCCAAAGAGGAGTACCGCAAGATCGCCGACCGCCGCGTGCGGCTCGGGCTCGTGCTCTCAGAAATCGGCGAAAAGAACAAGATCACGGTCACCGACGACGAGGTCGGCCGCGCGGTGATCGAGCGGGCGCGCCAGATGCCCGGCCGCGAGAAGGAGGTCTGGGACTTCTATCGCAACAACGCCAATGCGCTGGCCCAGCTTCGTGCACCGATCTATGAGGACAAGGTGGTCGACTTCATCCTTGAGCTTGCCAACGTGACCGAAAAGAAGGTTTCGCGTGAAGAGCTTTACAAGGAGGACGAGGCAGAGAAGACCGCCGCGTAAGCGTCTGTAAGGTCAACGTTAAGGTTGAGGCGAAAACGCGTGTCGGGATGCGCTTCGTCGGCTATGCGTGCCCGGCAGAATCGGCTTCAACTTGCCGCGGCAGCCCCGGCCTTGTGGCCGGGGCTGGTGATCCAGTTGCCGGTCTTGTGGCCGGCAAACCCTAGCCTATCTTTGAACCTGTCTTTTGAACCTGTCTTTTGAACCCTGCATCACGGAAGGCTCATCCTGTCGGTCTCATCTTCACGTCATCTGCTGCCGCCGACAGATGCTGCTTCCTGCCAACCTTTGGGTGACTAATGCGCGATCCCGTTGAAACCTACATGAACCTCGTGCCGATGGTGGTCGAACAGACCAACCGGGGCGAACGGGCCTATGACATCTTCTCGCGCCTGCTCAAGGAACGGATCATCTTCGTGACCGGACCGGTCGAGGATGGCATGTCGACGCTCGTCGTCGCACAGCTTCTGTTTCTCGAAGCCGAGAACCCGAAGAAGGAAATCTCGATGTACATCAACTCGCCCGGCGGCGTGGTGACCTCGGGGCTTGCGATTTACGACACCATGCAATTTATCCGCCCGCCGGTGTCGACGCTGTGCACGGGGCAGGCGGCCTCGATGGGGTCGCTGCTGCTCGCGGCCGGCGAAAAGGACATGCGTTTCTCGCTGCCCAATTCGCGCATCATGGTGCACCAGCCCTCGGGCGGCTTCCAGGGCCAGGCGACCGATATCATGCTGCACGCCCAGGAAATCCTGAACCTCAAGAAACGGCTCAACGAGATCTACGTCAAGCACACCGGCCAGACCTACAAGGCGATCGAAGACGCGCTGGAACGCGACAAGTTCCTCACGGCCGACGACGCCAAGGCGTTCGGCCTGGTCGACAAGGTGATCGACAAGCGGCCGGAGGATCCGGCAGCCCTCGCAAAAGCGAGTTGAGGCCGCAAATTCGAGTTCCTGAACGGAATTTGGTGCAGGAACTTCAAAGGCGCGGCACTAACGCCGGCCAGCCGAGTTGCCGAAGCTGGCGTTAACAGTTGCTTGCTTGCGAATGGTCCGAAAGCGTCCTTTTCCCGGTCCGGGCAAGAGTTCCGCTTTCGTCCCGGGCTTCTGGCGTGGCAATCGCGCAACGTCCGGCCGTTTTTTAGCCGATCATGACCCCTTGACGGTGGAAATCACGGTATTGTCACGGATAGCGCGACCCCGCCAATTAGCGAATTCTTGATAGTCGGGTGCGAGCATGGTTGGCTAGGTCGCTCAGGGTATGCTTGCATGGATTTCGAATTGGCCGCGATTCTCGCGGCGGCCAACAAAATTAGGGTCTTTTTTGGTACGAATTTTGCTCTATCTACAACGATTTGTATAAAAGTCGGGGGCCGTTGGTAACCGGGATGAGAGCAAGGTGCGGAATCGAACTGCGGACGGAGACTATGAATGAGTAAGGTTGGCGCCAGCGACTCCAAGAACACGCTGTATTGCTCGTTCTGCGGCAAGAGCCAGCACGAAGTTCGCAAGCTGATCGCGGGCCCAACCGTTTTCATCTGCGACGAATGCGTCGAACTCTGCATGGACATCATTCGTGAGGAAAACAAATCCTCGCTGGTGAAGTCGCGCGACGGGATTCCGACGCCGAAGGAAATCTGCAAGGTGCTGGACGACTATGTGATCGGCCAGAGCCATGCCAAGAAGGTGCTCTCGGTCGCCGTCCACAACCACTACAAGCGGCTCAATCACCAGACCAAGCACAACGACGTCGAGCTTGCGAAGTCGAACATCCTGCTGATCGGTCCGACCGGTTCGGGCAAGACGCTGCTCGCGCAGACGCTGGCGCGCATCCTGGACGTGCCCTTCACGATGGCGGACGCCACGACGCTGACCGAAGCGGGCTATGTTGGCGAGGACGTCGAGAACATCATCCTGAAGCTGTTGCAGTCGGCCGACTACAATGTCGAGCGCGCCCAGCGCGGCATCGTCTACATCGACGAAATCGACAAGATCAGCCGCAAGTCGGACAATCCCTCGATCACCCGCGACGTCTCGGGCGAGGGCGTGCAGCAGGCGCTGCTCAAGATCATGGAAGGCACCGTGGCTTCCGTCCCCCCGCAGGGCGGCCGCAAGCATCCGCAGCAGGAATTCCTGCAGGTCGACACCACCAATATCCTGTTCATCTGCGGCGGCGCGTTCTCCGGTCTCGAAAAGATCATCTCCGCGCGCGGCCGCTCGACCTCGATCGGCTTTGCCGCGCAGGTGCTGGCGCCGGAAGACCGCCGCACCGGCGAAATCTTCCGTCATGTCGAGCCGGAGGACCTCTTGAAGTACGGCCTGATCCCCGAATTCGTCGGCCGTCTGCCGGTCGTGGCGACGCTGGAGGACCTGGACGAGGCTTCGCTGAAGAAGATCCTCACCGATCCGAAGAACGCGCTGGTCAAGCAGTATCAGCGGTTGTTCGAGATGGAGAATATCGAACTGACCTTCGCCGACGAGGCGCTTGGCGCGGTTGCCCGCAAGGCGATCGAGCGCAAGACCGGTGCGCGGGGCCTGCGGTCGATCCTCGAAAGCATCCTGCTTGAGACCATGTTCGACCTTCCGGGCCTCGAAGGCGTGGAGGAGGTCGTGATCTCGCGCGAAGTTGTGGAAGGAACGGCGCGTCCGCTCTACATCTACGCCGATCGTTCGGACCGCGCGGTCGAGACCAGCGCCAGCGCCTAGTGCGGCGGATCAGCCGCTTTTCGTGGCGTATTTTGATGCGGCTGCCGAGCCTTTCGGCGGCCGTTTCGGCTCAACCCGAATGCCGCATTTCGCCCTTTGGGACAGGGCTTTCCTGCGACTTGACACCCCCACCGCCGATAGCCACCTAATGCTGCTGGCGGCGTGAATTCGGCTCGAAGATTCGCTCCGCCAAAAACCGGGAGAGGCGGCCTCATAAGGCCTTGGTTTTCCGGTGCATTCGGCACCTTGTGGCTGTTGCGCATGATGCGGATGGCGAGCAAGGGGGCACAACAAAAGGAAAAGGCCATGACCACCCCAAAACCCCGGCCATCAATCGTTCATGGCGAGAGCCATGCTTATCCCGTATTGCCGCTGCGCGACATCGTCGTCTTCCCGCACATGATCGTGCCGCTGTTCGTCGGCCGCGAGAAGTCGATCCGCGCGCTTGAAGAGGTGATGAAGAACGATGCGCTGATCATGCTGGCGACGCAGAAGAACGCGTCCGACGATGATCCTGCACCCGATGCGATCTACGAGACCGGTACGCTTGCCAGCGTCCTGCAGCTCCTGAAATTGCCCGACGGCACCGTGAAGGTGCTGGTGGAAGGGCTCGAGCGCGCGCGCGTCGAGAAATATACCGCCCGCACTGAATATTACGAAGCAACCGCCGTTGCGCTCGCCGATACCGATGCGACGTCAGTCGAAGCCGAGGCGCTCGCCCGTTCGGTCGTGTCTGATTTCGAGAGCTACGTGAAGCTCAACAAGAAGATCTCCGCCGAAGTCGTCGGTGTCGTGCAGGCGATCACCGATTTCGCCAAGCTCGGCGACACCGTCGCATCGCATCTTGCCGTCAAGATCGCCGATCGCCAGTCGATCTTGGAGACGCTGTCGGTGACCGCGCGGCTGGAGAAGGTGCTCGGCCTGATGGAGAGCGAAATCTCCGTGCTCCAGGTCGAGAAGCGCATCCGCTCGCGTGTCAAGCGCCAGATGGAGAAGACCCAGCGCGAGTACTATCTCAACGAGCAGATGAAGGCGATCCAGAAGGAACTCGGCGACGACGAGGGCCGGGACGAACTCGCTGATCTCGAGGAGAAGATCTCCAAGACCAAGCTTTCCAAGGAAGCGCGTGAGAAGGCCCAGCACGAGTTGAAGAAGCTGCGCCAGATGTCGCCGATGTCCGCGGAAGCGACCGTCGTGCGCAACTATCTCGACTGGCTGCTGTCGATCCCGTGGAACAAGAAGTCGAAGGTCAAGAAGGACCTCGTGGCCGCGCAGGAAGTGCTCGACAACGATCACTATGGGCTTGAGAAGGTCAAGGACCGCATCGTCGAGTATCTCGCCGTGCAGTCGCGCGCCAACAAGCTGACTGGACCGATCCTGTGCCTCGTCGGACCTCCCGGCGTCGGCAAGACCTCGCTCGGCAAGTCGATCGCGAGGGCGACAGGCCGGGAATTCGTTCGCGTGTCGCTCGGCGGCGTGCGCGATGAGGCTGAAATCCGCGGCCACCGGCGGACTTATATCGGGTCGATGCCGGGGAAGATCATACAGTCGATGCGCAAGGCCAAGACCTCGAACCCGCTGTTCCTGCTGGACGAGATCGACAAGATGGGCGCCGACTTCCGCGGCGATCCGTCGTCGGCTCTGCTCGAGGTTCTCGACCCCGAGCAGAACTCGACCTTCAACGACCACTATCTCGAGGTCGACTACGACCTCTCCAACGTGATGTTCATCACGACCGCGAATACGCTCAATATTCCGGGCCCGCTGATGGACCGCATGGAGATCATCCGGATCGCAGGCTACACCGAGAACGAGAAGGTCGAAATCGCGCGCAAGCACCTGATCCCGAACGCGCTCTCCAAGCACGGCCTTGATCCCAAGGAATGGTCGATCGACGACGACGCGCTGCTTCTGATGATCCGTCGCTACACCCGCGAGGCGGGCGTGCGGAACCTCGAGCGTGAGCTTTCGACACTCGCCCGCAAGGCGGTGAAGGAACTGATGATCTCGAAGAAGAAGTCGGTCAAGGTCACCGAGAAGACGATCGAAGACTTCCTCGGCGTGCCGAAGTTCCGCTACGGCGAGATCGAGAGCGACGACCAGGTCGGCATTGTCACGGGTCTTGCCTGGACCGATGTCGGCGGCGAGCTCTTGACGATCGAAGGCGTCATGATGCCCGGCAAGGGCAAGATGACGGTCACTGGCAACTTGCGCGACGTGATGAAGGAGTCGATTTCGGCGGCGGCGTCGTTCGTCCGCTCGCGCGCAGTCGGCTTCGGCATCGAGCCGCCGCTGTTCGACAGGCGCGACATCCACGTCCACGTGCCGGAGGGAGCGACGCCGAAGGACGGACCGTCGGCCGGCGTTGCCATGGCAACCGCGATCATCTCGGTCATGACCGGCATCCCGGTTCGGCATGAGGTCGCCATGACCGGCGAAATCACGCTGCGCGGAAGGGTGCTGCCGATCGGCGGCCTCAAGGAGAAGCTGCTGGCGGCCGCACGCGGCGGCATCAAGACGGTGCTGATCCCGGAAGACAACGCCAAGGATCTCACGGAGATTTCCGATGCGATCAAGGGCGGGATGAACATCATTCCGGTGGCGCGGCTCGACGAAGTGGTTGCGAAGGCCCTTGTGCGGCCTCCGGTGCCGATCGTCTGGGAGGAAGACTCCGCCAAGGTGCCGGTGCCCCCGGAATCGGGTGACGAAGCTTCCGGCGGTCTCACCGCGCACTAAAATCCCGGTATTGACGAAATGATTAAAGTGGCGCCTTCGGGCGCCACTTTTTTTAAGCGTTGTCCGGCGAGGTGCGGCCGCATCGGACCTTGCGCCAAAGGGGTTTGCGGGGCTAAACAGCGACCCACGGGCGGCTAGCTCAGCTGGTTAGAGCATCTCGTTTACACCGAGAGGGTCTGCGGTTCGAATCCGTAGCCGCCCACCATCGGTTTGTGGGGCATGTGTCGGCCCATGGCCGCGGGTTCTTGGGCAGCCGTCCAAGCATGCTTTGCGCAGGGCGCATTTGGGCTAAAGCACCAGAGCGGGTAGTTCGACGATGTCACCGCGGCGTTCCTCTTCGATTCGCTTTGCTTCTCTTTTCTTTCGACCGGAAGGCAATGACAATTGCGCCGTCCCGTACGACCAGGCACGAACAGCCGACCGCTCTTGGTCAGTCACCTAGTTATCACGACGCCTGTCGGGCAAGACTGTGAAGCTGATGGAGTTTGGCGTCTGAAACGCCCTTTCGCAGGCGTTGGCCTGCGTCTGTGGCAGTTCGAGCTTGGTCCAACTACCATTGCCGTTGCAGGTTTGGGTTGCGGTTGGCGAGATGCAGAGTGTCGCGCCATCAGAATATTGCCGGTCGGCATAGACGCAGAAGGCTTGCGCCGAACTAAAAGCCGCCGAGTTCATCGCCAATGCCACGCCAACAACAACGCGCTTCATCGTGCCCCACCGAATGAAAAACCCCAGCACGATGGCTGGGGCGAGGACCGTCCGCGTGCATCCGGCGAACGATCTGTCACGACTGACCATAGCTCGGATATTTGACCGGACCATGACGTAGGCCGCTAGGTACTGCGGCGGTGCTTGCGCTTCGTTGGCTGGATGGTGAGCCGGATGGCGACGTCACGCGATCCGTCGAAAACTTCAAGCACCTCGCTACAGGTTAGGCAACGAAACTGGCCCTTGGCGCCCGGCTTCGATTCCAGTTCTAAGCGGCGATATCCCGCGCCGCAGTTAGGACAGATGAGATCAGATTTCCGCATTGGTATCCGCTTTCCCCGTTATTTCCACCGGTGGACGGGTTCTTGTTCGCGCTTAGCCGGTCTGGCGACTCGCGATAACTTGATGAGCAACCTGACGGCTGAGAAGGTTGTCCACAGATCGGCAAAAAAAGGCTTGATGTCGTAAATACTTCAACTGATGCAGTTATTTTGGAATAGGGCGGCGCTTTTCCACAGGTGGTAACACGATGTGTAGTCCAGGCACCCTTTCGACCACTGGTGCGATCATCTTCATCAGCTTCGTGCTGCTCATGGCCGGCGCCGGGACCTGGGCCAGCGTGATCGGCTAATCCTGACGTCACTCCACGGATCAACCATTATCTCGCGAAGCTGACCGGTGAGGCTTACCCTAATTCTGGCAGCCATACACCCGCGTGGGTTATTTTTTGCCGATGTCACACCACCGCCAGCCTCTGACCACGCATCTCCGCGAGGTCTGCGGACCCCCTCCCGTTGGAAATAAAAGGGGCCGCTCTTGGCGGCCCCAGTTCGGGAAATAGAGCTCGAAGCAACCTACTTGGTGGCGTGCTTCACGGCGTCCTTGACGTCTCCGGCGGCATTGTGAAGATCGCCCTTCGCCTTATCCATTTTGCCTTCGGATTGAAGTTCCTTGTCACCGGTCACCTTGCCGGCGGTATCCTTGATCGCGCCCTTTGCTTTGTCTGCAGCGCCTTTCACATGTTCCTTGTCCATTCGTGTCTCTCCACTTTGTTGCTGTAGGGATAGCGTGCGAGGCTGAAAGAAGTTCCTACGCTAGCAGGATGGTGTGTTGTCGTTTGTTGGCCTGGCACCGTTGCAGGGTCCGTTTGCATTGAGCCCAGGGTTCAGCCTCGTGGCGGGGTCACTTGTGTTGCCCATGCCGGTGGTGCTGCCAGGCGTCGTGGTGCCGGGTGCCGTGTTGCTCGATGAGATGCTGCCGGGTGACGACATGCCCGGCGACGCGGTGCCGCCCGCTGAGCCTGCGCCCGCCGCTCCAGCGGCACCGCCGCCTCCCTGGGCAAAGGCAGCGCTGCTCGACGTTGCGAGCGCCGCGGCCAATATCATTGTTGTGACCTTCATGAGTTCCTCCGTTGTCTCCGACCAGAGGATAAGAAGCGCGCAGGCACGACGTTCCTGGCGCATAATCATGAGTGATCGCGTGTTACATTTCGGACAGAAGGACGAGTGAATGGTTCGTCCAATTCTGTGCGTGATCGTCGGCCTTCTGTGGCTACTCGCCACCCCATCGCCATCGCGGCGGCTCGCCCTTCCACCAGCACACGCCCGTCAATAGAGCGCTGAGGATCACGACGTAAGCGACGAACATCACGGGCGAGCGGTGCGGCGGCAGGGTGACAACGCCGACAACGATCAGAATGATAAAGGCGGCGAGCACCGCCCAGCCTTGCCAGGTCGCAGGCGGACCCCAACCCCAGCCGTAGCGTTTGGCAGGAAACCAGTATCCGCTGTCTCGCGGCATCGGGGTTGCCTCCTTCGCATTTTCGCTCGTGAGCTAAAAACACTGCAAGTCGCGCGATGACGATACGCGATCACCCACAAGCGGCGAATGGTGAGTCTGCATAATAATGGGGGACGGTCACGGCGGCGGCTTAAGTGTTAGCCGCTCAGAACCGGGCCGACAGTCCCGTATAGACCTGCGCCTTGGGAGCCGCGCTGTTGAGGCCAAGATTGAGGCCAACATCAAGAATGACGTGCTGGCTCAGGCGGAAGTTCATACCGAAGTCGAGCGTATAGACCGGCGGTGTGAAGCGGTCGGTGCCGACCGATGAAAACAGCTCAACCATGGCGTTGATGCCCTCTGTTCCCGGCGCGCCATGGCTGCCGCTCACGAGGTTGATGAAGTTGGCGTAGCGGTTGTTGCCGGCGGCACTCTTGAGATCGTCGACTTCGGTCATGAGAGTGACGATAAAATCGTCGGGCCGGAGTGCAAGCGGCGCGATGAGACCGCCTTCGACCGCGCCATTGCTGATGAGCGGGGCGGAGGACGGCAGCTTGACGTAAGGGATCAGCGCAAAGCCAACGGGGCCGCTGTCATTGCCGAACAGGTTCATCTTGGTCCGCAGGAAGACGTCGCCGAAACCGGTCGCGTTCTGGAAGTTGAACGGCGAGGTCGCATCGAACGATTCCGTATATTGCAAGCCGTTGAACTGAACCTCAACATCCATCCAGTTGGTCAAGCCCAGTTTCACGGTTGGATCGAGCCCCTGAATACTGTGTGTGGGCCCGCCGGAGAATTCGAGGTGGTATCGTTGACGAGGTCTGTCTCGATCTCGATATGACCGGCGTCGATCGTGCGGACCGAAAAGCCCTTGGCTGGACGATCAGGCGCAAACTTCCGCATGAGGTCGTCTGGTACCGGATCGAACAGCGTGTAACCGCTTTTGTCCGGATCCTCGGCCCTGGCGCGGCCGGATATCGGGATTGTGAGCGCGGCCGTGGCCACAAGCCGCACGATCAATGCTTCGACCCTCGGCGGGGTTCGTCGTGAATAGGCCAAGTGCTGCATGGACATGTGGGGGGAGTGTGCAAACGGGATGCCATCAAGTCGCGACGGCCGCAAACCATTCAATCCGCTTTGGAAGGCCGGTGACCTAAAAATCCCGTCATGGCGCGGCAATTGCCGCGCACGAGAAAATGAATAGCCGTCACGCTGGCTATTTTATGCTATCTGCCGAGGCAAGCTCGGTTCAAACAACAACTCGCAGCGGGTTTTGAAAATCATGGACGCACCAACAGGGCACGACAAGAACGCCGATCAGATCGCGTACTGGAACGGCGCCGGCGGCAAGCGCTGGGCCGATCGGCAGGCGGTCCAGGACATCCTGCTGCAACCGGTTGCCGATCTCCTGATTGATCGCGCCAAGGTCAAGGCTGGCGAGCGTATCCTTGACGTCGGCTGCGGCAGCGGCGCCACCACGTTTGCCTTTGCGAGAGCGGTCGGCCCCAACGGTCACGTCACCGGCGTCGACATCTCGGGCCCGATGTTGTCGCGCGCGAAGGAGGTGACACCCGCCGGCGCGCCGGTCGAGTTCATTTTGGCGGATGCCACCGTTCATCCGTTTGCGCCGGACAGTTTCGATCTGCTCGCCTCGCGTTTCGGCGTGATGTTCTTTGCCGATCCGGCGTTATCCTTTGCCAACATGCACCGCGCCATGCGGCGGTCAGGCCGGCTTGCTTTCGCCTGCTGGCGCGAGCCGCGCGAGAATCCGTTGTTCATGGTACCGCTACAGGCTGTGTATCAGCATGTTCCCAAAATGCCGCCGGTCGGCCCCGAGGATCCCGGCCCGTTCGCCTTTGCCTCGGAGGAGCGCGTGACGCGCGTCCTCAAGGCAGCCGGCTTCTCCGACGTGGCGCTGGAGCCTTGCAAGATTGCGCTCGACGTGGCGGTGGGGCGCGGCCTCGATGCGGCGGTCGAGAGCGGGCTTCAGATCGGGCCCGCTGCCCGCGCGTTGGCCGATCAGCCGCCGGACGTGGTCGCTGCCGCTGCGAAATCAGTCCGCGAGGCGCTGACGCCTTTCGTGAAGGGACAAACGGTGCCGCTCGACGGCTCCATCTGGATCGTGACGGCGAAGGTCTAGAGCAGGGTCTAAGCCCGTTCTTCCCAGATCATCGCGAGGTGAACGATGGTCTGTACCGCCTTCTCCATGTCCTGCCGGCTGACCCATTCGAGGCGGGAGTGGAAGGCGTGCTCGCCCGCAAAGATATTGGGGCAGGGCAGGCCCATGAATGACAGCCGCGAACCGTCGGTGCCGCCGCGGATCGCGGTCCTCATTGGCTTGAGACCGGCACGGCGGATCGCCTCGACCGCATAGTCGACAATCTGCGGGTAGCGATCGATGACCACTTTCATGTTGCGGTATTGCTGCTTGATCTCGAGCTGATAGCTTGAGCGCGGAAAGCCCTTCATCACGTCCTTGACGATGCCTTCCAGCAGCGCTTCCTTCTCGTGCAAGCCTTGCTCGGTGAAGTCGCGCACGATCAAGCCGAGCGTTGCCGCCTCCAGCGTTCCGGACAGACCCACCGGATGTAAAAATCCTTCGCGGCCGTCGGTGGTCTCGGGCGAGCAGGTGTCTTTCGGCAGGCGATCGACGATCGCGGCGGCGATCTTGATCGCATGTTCCATCTTGCCCTTGGCAAAGCCCGGGTGGGTGGGGACGCCCTGGATCGTGATGGTGGCAGCATCGGCCGAGAAGGTCTCGTCTTCGATCTGGCCCGCGCTCTCTCCGTCGATCGTATAGGCGAAATCGGCGCCGAGTTTCTTCAGGTCGGCCAGGTCGACGCCGCGGCCGATCTCCTCATCCGGCGTGAACAGCACCTTGATCGTGCCGTGCCTGATTTGCGGGTTCTTGATGAGAACATGCACGGCGTCCATGATCGCAGCGACGCCAGCCTTGTTGTCGGCGCCAAGTAGCGTCGTGCCGTCGGTCGTGATGATGTCATGGCCGATCTGGTCCGCCAGCGCCGGGTGCTCGGCAAAGCGGATCACCTGCGAGCGGTCGCCCGCCAGCACGATGTCGTCGCCCCGATAGTTCCTGACGATCTGCGGCCGGACATTAGCGCCGGAACAATCCGGTGAAGTGTCCATATGCGAGCAGAGGCAGATGGCCGGCACCCGCTTGTCGGTATTCGCCGGCAGCGTCGCATAGACATAGCCGTGTTCGTCGAGATGAGCGTCGGCAAGGCCGATCTCGCGAAGCTCGGCGGCGAGCAGCCGGCCCAGATCCTTCTGCTTTTCGGTCGACGGGCAGGTCGGCGAGGCGGGATCGGACTGCGTGTCGATCACGACATAGCGCAGGAAGCGCTCGGTGACGGTGTGGGTGAAGGCAAGGGATGCGTTCGCGGTCATGGGAGCGCGGATATTCCGCTTCAGGGGAGATGGCGCGAGAGACGGGGCTCGAACCCGCGACCTCCGCCGTGACAGGGCGGCGCTCTAACCAACTGAGCTACTCCCGCGGATGCCGCAATCCCGAACGAGATTGGTCCGCACGCCGGAGGGATTAAAGGCGCGCCCCTCTTTAGTCAAGGTTGTTGCGAATCCGCTTGTCTCGCAGGGCTTTCTGCAATCTCGATGCAAAAAAGGCGCTATTTGCAGGCAAAAGTTCATAGGCAGCCCAAGCTCGAATCATCTAAGGCCTGCGGCTTCGTGGTTTCTTGAAGCCATCAACAACGAGGAGGGCCAAATATGGCGAAGGCAGCGACCCCGACCACCACCGTTACCCTCAAGCACCTCGCAGCTGACATCGCCGAGGCGCAGGAATTGTCCAAGAAGCAGGCGGAGATCATCCTGACCGATCTCGTGGAGCGGATCGCCAAGCATCTCAAGAAGGGCGATCGCATTCGCATCGTCGGCCTTGGTATCCTTCAGGTCCGCAAGCGCGCCGCCCGCATGGGCCGGAATCCCGCCACCGGCGAGGAGATCCAGATCAAGGCCAGCAAGAAAGTCGCCTTCCGCGCGGCCAAGGAGCTGAAGGAAGCTGTTTGACGGGAAACTGGCCTAACCTTCTGGACTTTCAGCATATTGACGCCACGTTGCGTTAGGTCTGAGGCGATCCCGGCGTGCTACGTGCCTTGACAGCGCCAGCAAAGCAAAAGGGCCGCCGGGGGAAGCGGCCCTTTCACATCCTCGTTTGGGGGAACGAGGTCCTCGCGGGGGGGGGGACGCGAGGGTCTAGCGAACGATCCGGGTGTCGGAACTGGTCAGGGCGACCGGCTTGCCGGCCTTCTCAATCCGCGCGGTCTGGCTGTAGTCGGACGAGTTCGTGCGGGCGGAAATGCAGAAGCCGGCAACGGCGATTCCCGCCACAAGCGCCATCACCACGATCTTGAGGTGGGTCGCACGATCTGCGGACTGAATGGAGTGGTTCATGGAAGCCTCCCGGGCATCTGCGGCGCCCTCTCGTTGGTTCCCGATCTACGCCCGAATTGTTTCCAGCTGGTTTCGTCGGCTCCGCAAAATGGTTTCATTCCCGTGCCCGAGGGCATGAGCCGGCCCGCCGGTGGACCGAGGCTTACGGAAATTTTAGCCGCGAAATCGGACGTCTCTCCGGAGGGTCGATGGCCGGTTTTCCACGCCGTGTGAGGGCCGAAAGGGCGTCAAGATAGCTTGTCTTGCGCCCCTTGGTGCGCTGCGCTAAGCCTCGAAACAATTCCAATGAACGAATCTGCGGACCCCGATGACCGCAGCAAAATAAGGCCTCGCCGATGACCGGCATCTTGCAGAATTATCTTCCCCTCGTGGTGTTTATCGGCGTCGCCGGCCTGATCGGCCTGGTGCTCCTGATCGCGCCCTTCCTGGTGGCATTCCAGCAGCCGGATCCGGAAAAACTGTCGGCCTATGAATGCGGCTTCAACGCCTTTGATGACGCCCGCATGAAATTCGACGTCCGCTTCTATCTGGTGGCCATCCTCTTCATCATCTTCGACCTTGAAGTGGCCTTCCTGTTTCCGTGGGCGGTCGCTTACGGAAAGCTGGGCGCGACCGGATTCTGGTCGATGTTCGTGTTCCTGGCCGTGCTCACGGTCGGCTTTGCCTACGAATGGAAGAAAGGCGCACTCGAATGGGATTGAGCCAAGCTCCCGCGAAGCCCTCCTTTGCGCCGGCGGTTGCTCCCGCCGCGACGGGCATCATCGATCCCTCCACCGGAAAGCTGGTCGGCGCCAACGATTCCTTTTTTCTCGAGGTCAACCACGAGCTTTCCGACAAGGGCTTCTTCGTGGCCGCCGCCGACGACCTGATCACCTGGGCGCGCACGGGCTCCCTGATGTGGATGACCTTCGGTCTCGCCTGCTGCGCAGTCGAGATGATGCAGGTGTCGATGCCGCGCTATGATGTCGAGCGTTTCGGTTTTGCGCCGCGCGCCTCGCCGCGGCAATCCGACGTGATGATCGTCGCGGGCACGCTCACCAACAAGATGGCGCCGGCGCTGCGCAAGGTCTACGACCAGATGCCGGAACCGCGCTATGTGATCTCGATGGGATCATGTGCCAACGGCGGCGGTTACTACCACTATTCCTACTCGGTGGTGCGCGGCTGTGACCGCATCGTGCCCATCGACATCTATGTGCCCGGCTGCCCGCCCACGGCAGAGGCGCTGCTTTACGGCGTCCTCTTGTTGCAGAAGAAGATCCGGCGCACAGGAACCATCGAACGCTAGCTAGGGTTTTGGGATGGACGACGGCAAGCTTGACGCTTTGGGGCAGATGATCGTTGCCGCGCTTTCGGGCGCGGCGACGGGCCGTTCGGTCGCATTCAACCAGCTCACGGTTGATGTGGATGTCGCGCGGATCGTCGACGTCGTCCGCTATCTCCGCGACGATCCCGCCTGCCGCTTCGTCAATCTGACCGACGTGACGGCGGTCGACTATCCCGGCCGCGAGAAGCGGTTCGACGTGGTCTATCACCTGCTGTCGCCAACGCTGAATACGCGCATCCGGCTGCGCGGCGAAGCCGACGAGACCACCCAGGTGCCGTCGATCATCGGCGTGTTTCCGGGCGCCGACTGGTTCGAACGCGAGACCTACGATCTCTATGGCGTGATCTTTGTCGGCCATCCCGACATGCGGCGGCTTCTGACCGATTACGGTTTCGACGGCCACCCCCTGCGCAAGGACTTTCCGCTCACTGGCTTTGTCGAGGTGCGCTACGACGACCAGGAGAAGCGGGTGCTGTACGAGCCGGTCCGGCTCAACCAGGAATTCCGGAAGTTCGACTTCATGTCGCCGTGGGAGGGGGCGGACTATCCCCTGCCGGGTGACGAGAAAGCGAAAGCGGAGCCGAAGCCATGAACGAGCAACCGCAAAATCTCCGCAACTTCACCATCAATTTTGGTCCTCAACATCCGGCGGCGCATGGCGTGCTGCGCCTCGTGCTGGAGCTGGACGGCGAAGTCGTCGCCCGCGTCGATCCCCACATCGGTCTGCTTCATCGCGGCACCGAAAAGCTGATCGAGAGCAAGACTTATCTCCAGGCGATCCCGTATTTCGACCGGCTCGACTATGTCGCGCCGATGAATCAGGAGCACGCGTTCTGCCTCGCGGCGGAAAAGCTGCTCGGCATCGAGGTGCCGCGCCGCGGCCAGTTGATCCGCGTGCTCTATTGCGAAATCGGCCGCATTCTCTCGCATCTTCTCAACGTCACCACGCAGGCGATGGACGTCGGTGCGCTCACCCCTCCGCTGTGGGGCTTTGAGGAGCGCGAGAAGCTGATGGTGTTTTATGAGCGCGCCTCCGGCTCGCGCATGCATGCCGCTTACTTCCGTATCGGCGGCGTGCATCAGGATCTGCCGCCGAAACTGATCGATGATATCGAAGCGTGGTGCGACCCGTTCCTCACGGTGGTCGACGACCTCGAAACGCTGCTCACGGGTAACCGCATCTTCAAGCAGCGCAACGTCGACATTGGCGTCGTCACGCTGCAACAGGCCTGGGAGTGGGGTTTTTCCGGCGTGATGGTGCGCGGCTCCGGTGCGGCCTGGGATTTGCGCAGGGCGCAGCCGTATGAGTGCTACGCCGAGATGGATTTCGACATTCCGATCGGCAAGAACGGCGACTGTTACGACCGCTACTGCATCCGCATGGAAGAGATGCGCCAGTCGGTCAGGATCATGAAGCAGTGCATTGCGAAACTGCGCGAGCCGGGCGGGCAGGGACCTGTGGCGATCCAGGACCACAAGATTTTCCCGCCGCGCCGCGGCGAGATGAAGCGTTCGATGGAAGCCCTCATCCATCACTTCAAGCTCTATACGGAAGGTTTCCGCGTGCCGGCTGGCGAGGTCTACGCGGCGGTCGAGGCGCCCAAGGGCGAGTTCGGCGTCTACCTCGTCGCCGACGGTTCCAACAAGCCCTACAAGTGCAAGATCCGCGCGCCGGGCTTTGCGCATCTGCAGGCCATGGATTTCATCTGCCGCGGCCATTTGCTCGCCGACGTCTCGGCCATCCTCGGCTCGCTCGACATCGTGTTCGGAGAGGTCGATCGGTGATCTCGCCTCCGCCCATCCAGTTCGACCGCGCCTCGGGGGCTCTTGAAGGAGCCAACCTGTGGGAACGGACGGCTGCATTGGCGCTGACGGCGGGATCGAAGATTTCCTCCCACTTCTCGCATCTCGGCTACAACGGCTGCGCCAACCTGCTGCGCAAAACGCTGCCGGAGCGGAATATCGCGATCAAGCTCAATGAGGATGCGACCTTCGAGTTTCCCTACGGCGACGGCTACTGGAGCAAGCTTCTCAACCGTTCCTACAGTTATGAAGACGAACTGGAATTGCTGTTCCGCCACTCGCACGATGTCGACTACACGCTGCTCGATTGCGGCGCCAATTACGGCTACTGGTCGGTGCTGGCGACGAGCAAGCCGTTCGGCGCGCACAGGGCAATCGCCATCGAGCCTTCGTCCGACAATTTTTCCAAGCTTGCCAACAACGCGCGCGTGAACGGTAACCGCTTCGAGACGTGGAAGTGCGCGATCGGGGCTGCAAAAGGTACCGCGCGGCTGTCGGGCACCAAGCATGAGGCCTTCAGCATCGCCAGTGGCACCAATCGCGGCGAAGAGGTGCCCGTGATGGCGCTCGATGATCTCCTCGCCGACGGCAAGATTGCGCCCGGCGGGAAGTACCTCGTCAAGCTCGACGTCGAGGGCGTGGAAATCGATGCCATCAAGGGTGGCACCAAGCTGCTTGCCGGCGACAGCGTGATCATCTGCGAGGAGCACGGCAACGACCCCGACCACACGGTGTCGCGCTATATCCTCGACCAGACGCCGCTCAAGCTCATCGTCCACGATCCCCACTCCAACCGATTTGAAACCGTGAGCGAGCTCTCGATCCTCGATCGCATCAAGGTTTCGACCCACATCGGCTACAACGTCTTCGGCACGTCAAGTGCGTTCTGGCAGGAGCGTATCGCTGCCTTGAACGCCCACGCCGCGCGCCGCATGCAATGAGAGACTGAATACGATGTCCGTTCGCCGCCTTGCGCCCAAGGAAGTCCAGCCCGCGAGCTTCACGTTCACGCCGGAAAATCTGGCTTGGGCGAAGAAGGAGATCGCGAAATATCCGGAAGGCCGGCAGGCGTCGGCCGTGATTGCGATCCTGTGGCGGGTCCAGGAGCAGCACGAAGGCTGGGTCTCGGAAGCTGCGATCCGCGCGGTCGCCGACCTGCTCGATATGCCCTACATCCGCGTGCTGGAGGTCGCGACCTTCTACACGATGTTCCAGCTGGCGCCGGTCGGCAAGAAGGCGCATGTGCAGGTTTGCGGAACGACGCCGTGCCGCCTGCGTGGTGCGGGCGATCTGATCGAGGTCTGCCAGAGCCGGATCCATCACGATCCCTTCCATCTGTCGAAAGACGGCAATTTCTCTTGGGAAGAGGTCGAGTGTCTTGGCGCCTGCGTGAACGCGCCCATGGTCCTGATCTGGAAGGACACCTACGAGGACCTGACCAAGGAAAGTCTCGGCAAGGTGCTCGATGGTTTTGCCTCCGGCAAGCCGCCGAAACCGGGACCGCAAATCGATCGCCAGTTCTCCGCGCCTGTCGGCGGACCGACTACGCTGAAGGAAACCACCTGATGCTCGAGGACAAGGACCGCATCTTCAAGAACCTCTACGGCCTGCATGATTGGGGCCTTGAGGGTGCGCGCCGCCGCGGCGCCTGGGATGGCACCAAGGCGATCGTCGACAAGGGGCGCGACTGGATCATCAACGAGATGAAGGCTTCGGGCCTGCGCGGCCGGGGCGGCGCCGGATTTCCGACCGGTATGAAATGGTCGTTCATGCCGAAGGAGTCCAAGGACGGGCGCCCGAGCTATCTCGTCGTCAACGCCGACGAATCCGAGCCCGGCACCTGCAAGGACCGCGAGATCATGCGACATGATCCGCATCTGCTGGTCGAAGGCTGCCTGCTCGCAAGCTTCGCGATGGGTGCGCATGCCTGCTACATCTATGTGCGCGGCGAGTTCATCCGCGAGCGCGAGCATCTGCAGGCCGCGGTCGATCAGGCCTATGAGGCCAAGCTGATCGGCAAGGACAACGTCCATGGCTGGCCGTTCGACCTCTACGTCACCCATGGCGCCGGAGCCTATATCTGCGGCGAAGAGACCGCGCTTCTGGAAAGTCTCGAGGGCAAGAAGGGTCAGCCGCGGCTGAAGCCGCCGTTTCCGGCCAATGTCGGGCTGTTCGGCTGCCCGAGCACGGTCAACAACGTCGAGTCGATTGCGGTTGCGCCCGACATCCTGCGCCGCGGCGCATCCTGGTTCGCCAGCATCGGCCGGCCGAACAATGTCGGCACCAAGCTGTTCTGCATTTCCGGTCACGTCCAGCGCCCGTGCAACGTTGAAGAGGCGATGGGCATTCCGTTCCGCGAGTTGATCGAGAAGCATTGCGGCGGCGTTCGCGGCGGCTGGGACAATCTCAAGGCGGTGATCCCCGGCGGCTCGTCGGTGCGCATGGTGCCGGCCGATCAGATCATCGATACGCCGATGGATTTCGACAGCCTCGGTAAGCTGCGCTCGGGTCTCGGCACCGCGGCCGTGATCGTGATGGACAAATCGACCGACCTGATCCGCGCGATCGCCCGCATCTCGTATTTCTACAAGCACGAGAGCTGCGGCCAATGCACGCCCTGCCGCGAAGGAACCGGCTGGATGTGGCGGGTATTGACCCGGATGGCGGAAGGCCGCGCCCACAAGCGCGAGATCGACATGCTGCTGGAAGTCACCAAGCAGGTCGAAGGCCACACCATCTGCGCGCTCGGCGATGCCGCCGCCTGGCCGATCCAGGGGTTGATCGCGCATTTCCGCCATGAGATCGAAGAACGCATCGATCAATATTCGCACAAGGCGGATCTGGACGATCAGGGCATTCTCGACCCTGCGCGTATGGTGGCTGCGGAGTAGGATTGATGGCATTGCCCGCTACATTCTGGCAGAGATTCGGGACGCTGGCGCAGATGGCGCAGGCGACCGTGGCGCTGCTCGGCTTTGTGGCGATCCTGTTCCAGATCAACGAGATCCGCTCCAACAATGGCGCGGTTGCCGCGCGGCAAGCCTTCCTCGCCTACACCGATCTCGCGTTCAAGAACCCGAAATTCGCCGATCCCGATTACGCGGCGATCAAGGCGGGCGGGCGTGATGTTCGGCTTCAATACGAGAGCTTCGTGTCGTATTTCCTCTATGCCTGCGAGGAAGCGTTCGGCGCCTTTGCCGATAAGCGCGAGTGGCTTGCCTCCTGCGACTACGACCTGAAGCCGCATCTGCCGTTTCTCTGCGAGAAGAACCAGGCCGAGCCCGGATATCTCGCGACCTATGGCACCACCACCCAGGACTGGGTGAAGACATCCTTGAAAACCGCCAGCGTCACGCCGCCGGACTGCAAGCTGGGAAAGACTTGAGACAGCAATGACCAAACTCATTGTCGATGGCAAAGAAATCGATGTGCCCGCCGAATACACGCTGTTGCAGGCGTGCGAGGCGGCGGGCGCCGAAATCCCGCGCTTCTGCTACCACGAGCGGCTCTCGATCGCCGGCAATTGCCGGATGTGCCTGGTCGAGGTGAAGGGCGGCCCGAAGCCGGTTGCCAGCTGCGCCTGGGGCGTGCGCGATTGCCGTCCGGGTCCGAAAGGCGAGCCGCCGGAAATCTCCACCCGCTCGCCGATGGTGAAAAAGGCACGCGAAGGCGTGATGGAGTTCCTGCTGATCAACCATCCCCTGGATTGCCCGATCTGCGACCAGGGCGGTGAATGCGATCTGCAGGACCAGGCGATGGGCTACGGCGTCGACACCTCGCGCTTTGCCGAAAACAAGCGCGCGGTTGAAGACAAATATCTCGGCGCGCTGGTCAAGACCTCGATGAACCGCTGCATCCAGTGCACGCGCTGTGTCCGCTTCTCCGCCGAAGTATGCGGCGCGCCGGAAATGGGCGCGACCGGTCGCGGCGAGGACATGGAGATCACGACCTATCTCGAGAGCGCCCTGACCTCCGAGTTGCAGGGCAACCTCGTCGATATCTGCCCCGTCGGCGCGCTGACCTCAAAGCCCTACGCGTTCGCCGCGCGGCCGTGGGAGCTGGGCAAGACCATGTCGGTCGACGTCATGGACGGCCTGGGCTCGGCCATTCGCGTCGATACGCGTGGACGCGAGGTGATGCGGATCCTGCCGCGCGTGAACGAAGCGATCAACGAGGAATGGATTTCCGACAAGACGCGCCACATCGTCGACGGTCTGCGCACGCAGCGGCTCGATCGTCCCTACATCCGCGAAAACGGCAAGCTTCGCGCTACGTCGTGGCCAGAGGCCTTTGCCGCAATTGCCGCGAAGACTGCGCGCACCGATGGCAGGCGGATCGGCGCTATCGCCGGCGATCTCGCTGCGGTCGAAGAGATGTTCGCGCTGAAGGATCTTCTGGCGAAGTTCGGTTCGGCCAACCTCGCCGTACAGGGCGGGGATGCCTTCGATCCGAGGGCGGGGCGGGCGTCCTACGTCTTCAACCCCACCATTGCGGGCATCGACCAGGCAGACGCGCTCCTGATCGTGGGCTCGAACCCGCGCAAGGAAGCGGCCGTGCTGAACGCGCGCATCCGCAAGCGCTGGCGCACCGGCCAGCTCAAGGTCGGCGTCGTCGGCGCCAAGCCCGACCTGACTTACGCCTACGATTATATTGGCGCGGGGACGGAGTTGCTTGGCGATCTCGCCGCGGGAAAACATTCCTTCGCCGAGGTCCTGAAGAATGCTGAGAAACCGATCGTGCTGGTCGGAACCGATGCGTTCTCGCGGCATGACGGCGCGGCGGTGCTCGCACTGGCCGCGAAGCTCGCGCTCGACATCGGCGCGGTCAAGGACGGCTGGAACGGCTTTGCGGTCCTGCAGAACACGGCCTCGCGCGCCGGTGCGCTCGATATTGGCTTTGCGGCGGGAGCGGGCGGGCTGAACGCGGCGCAGATGACGACGTTTGGAACGCTAGATGTGCTGTTTCTCCTGGGCGCCGACGAGGTCAAGGTGCCGGACGGCACGTTCGTGGTGTACATCGGCACCCATGGCGATGCCGGTGCGCACCGCGCCGACGTGATCCTGCCCGGGGCGGCCTATACCGAAAAGTCCGGTCTCTTCGTCAATACAGAGGGCCGGGTGCAGATGGCGAACCGCGCAGGCTTCCCGCCCGGAGAGGCGCGCGAAGACTGGGCGATCATCCGCGCGCTGTCGGAAGTATTGGGCAAAAAGCTGCCTTACGACTCGCTCGCCGCGCTGCGGCATGCGATCTTCAAGGCGGCGCCCCACCTGATGCGGCTCGACCAGATCGCGCCTGGCGATACAGGCGGTCTCAAGACGCTCGCGGGCAAGGTCGGCGCGGTCGAGAAGGTGCCATTCAAGGCGTCGACCGAGGATTTTTACCTCACCAACCCGATCGCGCGGGCCTCTGCCGTGATGGCGGAATGCTCGCGTCTTGCCTCCGGGCATATGCTGACAGCAGCGGAGTGACGTGATGGCCGAATTCTGGACCAGTACCCTTTGGCCGCTGATCATCATGGTCGCCGAGAGCCTGCTGTTGCTCGTCGTGCTGCTGATTGCGATCGCCTACATCCTGCTTGCCGATCGCAAGATCTGGGCGGCGGTGCAAATCCGCCGCGGCCCGAACGTGGTCGGACCCTGGGGGCTCTTTCAATCCTTCGCCGACCTGCTGAAGTTCGTGCTGAAGGAGCCGATCATTCCAGCCGGCGCCAACAAGGGCGTGTTCCTGCTCGCGCCGCTGGTCTCCTGTGTGCTCGCGCTTGCCGCCTGGGCCGTGATCCCGACTAATCTCGGCTGGGTGATCTCCGACATCAACGTCGGCGTTCTCTACATCTTCGCGATTTCCTCGCTGTCGATCTACGGCATCATCATGGCCGGCTGGTCGTCGAATTCGAAGTATCCGTTCCTCGCCGCGCTTCGTTCGGCCGCGCAGATGGTCAGTTACGAAGTCTCGATCGGATTTGTGATCATCACCGTTCTCCTGTGCGCCGGAACGCTCAACCTGTCGGCCGTGGTCGAGGCGCAGAATACGCGAGGTCTAGCCAGCCTGATCGGCCTGCCGCAGCTCACGATCCTGAACTGGTATGTCTGGCCGCTGTTTCCGATGTTCGTCGTGTTCTATGTCTCGGCACTGGCGGAAACCAACCGTCCGCCGTTTGATCTCGTGGAGGCCGAGTCCGAGCTGGTCGCCGGCTTCATGGTCGAATACGGCTCGACACCGTATCTCCTGTTCATGCTTGGCGAATATGTCGCGATCGCCACGATGTGCGCGATGGCGACGATCCTGTTCCTCGGAGGCTGGCTGCCGCCAGTGGCGCTGCCGCCCTTCACCTGGATCCCGGGCGTCATCTGGTTCGCGCTGAAACTGTTCTTCATGTTCTTCCTGTTCGCAATGGCCAAAGCCATCGTCCCGCGCTACCGCTACGACCAGTTGATGCGGCTCGGCTGGAAGGTGTTCCTGCCGCTGTCGCTCGCCATGGTGGTTATCGTTGCGGGCGTGCTGCAACTTGCGGGGATCGCGCCGAAATGAGGTCGCTATGAGTATCAACATCAACGCCACCACCCGCTCGCTTCTGCTGTCGGAATTCGTTTCCGCCTTCTTCCTCGCGATGCGCTATTTCTTCAAGCCGAAGCCGACATTGAATTACCCCTTTGAAAAGGGGCCGATCTCGCCGCGCTTTCGGGGCGAGCATGCGCTGCGCCGCTACCCGAACGGCGAGGAGCGCTGCATCGCCTGCAAGCTTTGCGAGGCGATCTGCCCGGCGCAGGCGATCACGATTGAGGCTGGTCCCCGGCGCAACGACGGCACCCGCCGTACCGTCCGCTACGACATCGACATGGTGAAATGCATCTATTGTGGGCTTTGCCAGGAGGCCTGTCCGGTCGATGCGATCGTCGAGGGTCCGAATTTCGAATTCGCGACGGAGACGCGGGAGGAGCTTTACTATGACAAGGCGAAGCTGCTCGCAAATGGCGACCGCTGGGAACGCGAAATTGCCAAGTCGATCGCTCAAGACTCGGCATACCGGTGAGGTGAGGGGATGATCCTTCAGGCCCTGTTCTTTTACCTGTTTGCTGGCCTTTGCGTGGCCTCCGCCGTCATGGTGATTGTCTCGCGCAATCCCGTGCATTCCGTGCTGTTCCTGATCCTCGCCTTCGTGAACGCTTCCGGCCTGTTCGTGCTGTTGGGTGCCGAGTTCCTGGCGATGATCCTGGTCGTGGTCTATGTCGGCGCGGTCGCGGTGCTGTTCCTGTTCGTGATCATGATGCTCGATGTGGATTTTACCGAGCTGCGCGAAGGCTTCATGCAGTACTTGCCGGTCGGGCTTGTGATCGGGGGCATCTTTCTCTTTGAATTATTGCTGGTAGCCGGCGGTTGGGTCATCAACGCCAATGTCGCGAAGTCGATTACTTCGGCGATCCCGGCCAATGTCAGCAACACGGAAGCCCTGGGGCTGGTGCTCTACACGAAATACATCCACTACTTCCAGCTCGCCGGCATGGTGCTGCTGGTCGCGATGATCGGTGCGATCGTGCTGACGCTGCGTCACAAGGCGAGCGTGAAGCGGCAGGACATCAACGTGCAGAACGCGCGGACGCCGGAAATGGCGATGGCCGTGCGCAAGGTGGCGTCGGGGCAGGGATTGCAGGACGCCGATGCGGCGGAGTGGGTAAAATGACAGTCGGTCTGGGGCACTATCTGGCGGTCGGCGCCATCCTGTTCACGCTCGGGATTCTCGGCATCTTCCTCAACCGCAAGAACATCATCGTCATCCTGATGTCGATCGAGCTGATCCTGCTCGCGGTCAATATCAACCTGGTGGCGTTTTCGACGTTCATCGGCGACATCGTCGGCCAGGTGTTCGCACTTCTGGTGCTGACGGTGGCGGCCGCGGAAGCCGCGATTGGTCTTGCCGTCCTGGTGGTCTATTTCCGCAACCGCGGCTCCATCGTGGTTGAAGACGTCAATCTGATGAAGGGTTAACCTGCGACATGATCCAGGCAATCGTTTTTCTGCCGTTGATCGGCGCCATCATTGCGGGAGCCATCTCGATCGTTGGCGCGCATGCGCGCAACCTCAGCGGCGACGAGGTGGAGCATCACGATGATGCGCATGGGGCTGATGCCCATTCAGCGGAAGCCCATGACGACCACGGCCACGATGATCACGGTCACGACGACCATCACGCGGCCGAGCCGGCGGCCGCCGGATCCCGCGCCGCCGAATTGATCACGACCGGTCTGCTGCTGATAGCTGCGGCGCTGTCCTGGTTCATGCTGGTCGATGTCGGCTTTGAGCATCACGACGTCCGGGTCGCCCTGTTCCCATGGATCACGTCTGGCGATCTTCAGGTCTCCTGGTCGCTGCGGGTCGACACGCTGACCGCTGTCATGCTGGTGGTGGTGAACACCGTCTCCTCGCTCGTGCACCTCTATTCGATCGGTTACATGGACGAGGATCCGAACCGCCCGCGGTTTTTCGGCTATCTCTCGCTGTTCACCTTCGCGATGCTGATGCTGGTGACGGCCGACAACCTCGTGCAGCTGTTCTTCGGCTGGGAGGGCGTCGGCTTGGCGAGCTACCTTCTGATCGGCTTCTGGTATCAGAAGCCGTCAGCGAACGCGGCCGCGATCAAGGCTTTTATCGTCAATCGCGTCGGCGATTTCGGTTTTGCGCTCGGCATCTTCGCCGTCTTCATGCTGATCGGGTCGACCGACTTCGAGACGATCTTCGGCGCAGCGTCCGCGCTGACCGGCAAGACCATCGATCTCTTCGGTTGGCATCCGGATGCGCTGACCCTGACCTGCCTGCTGCTGTTTATGGGCGCGATGGGCAAATCCGCGCAGTTCCTGCTGCACACCTGGCTGCCCGACGCGATGGAAGGCCCGACGCCGGTCTCGGCGCTGATCCACGCCGCGACCATGGTCACCGCCGGCGTGTTCATGGTGGCGCGGCTGTCACCGCTGTTCGAACTGGCGCCGACCGCACAGGCCTTCGTGATGTTCATCGGCGGCACCACGGCGTTCTTTGCGGCGACCATTGGTCTCGTCCAGAACGATATCAAACGCATCGTCGCCTATTCGACCTGTTCGCAGCTCGGTTACATGTTCGTGGCGATGGGGGCGGGCGCCTATTCGGTGGGCATGTTCCACTTATTCACGCACGCCTTCTTCAAGGCGTTGCTGTTCTTAGGGTCAGGCTCGGTGATCTATGCGATGCATCACGAGCAGGACATCCGCAACATGGGCGGCCTGTGGCGAAAGATTCCCTACACGTTTGCAGTGATGTGCATCGGTACGTTGGCGCTGACGGGCTTCCCGATGTTCGCCGGCTATTTCTCCAAGGATGCCATCATCGAATCCGCGTATGCGTCGCACAATACGTTCGCGACTTACGCCTATCTGTTGACGGTCGTTGCGGCGGGTCTGACCTCCTTCTATTCTTGGCGCCTGATCTTCAAGACCTTCTTCGGTGAACCGCACGATCAGGAGCACTATGAAGCGGCCCATGAATCGCCGCTGACGATGCTTGTTCCTATCGGTGTCCTCGCGGGTGGTTCGATTCTCGCCGGTTTCCCGTTCAGAGAGATATTCGCGAGTCCGCATGGCGTCGAAGAATTCTTCCGCGAACTCGCTGAAAATGAATCCGCACATCCTCGAAGACATGGAGCAAATACCACACCTGTTAGGATTCCTGCCGACGGTGATGATGGTCGTGGGGTTCCTGATATCCTGGCTGTTCTACATCCGGCGGCCTTATCTGCCGGTCGAACTGGCGAACCAGCAGCCGCTGCTCTATCAGTTCCTGCTCAACAAGTGGTATTTCGACGAGCTTTACGACCTGATCTTCGTGGGTCCGGCGAAGTGGATCGGTCGCTTCCTCTGGAAGGTCGGCGACGGCAAGATCATCGATGGCCTGGGTCCGGACGGTGTCTCTGCGCGCGTGCTCGACGTCACGCGCAATGCCATCAAACTTCAGACCGGGTATCTCTACCATTACGCCTTCGCCATGCTGATCGGGGTCGCCGGCTTCATCACCTGGTTCATGTTTGGCGCGGGAGGCTAATCGATGACGACCTGGCCCATTCTTTCGGTCGTTACCTTCCTGCCCGTGATCGGTGCGCTCCTGATCTATCTCGTCCGGGGTGACGACGAGGCTGCGCAGCGCAATGCGCGCTGGATCGCACTCTGGACCACGCTGGTGACGTTTGCGGTGTCGCTGATCCTGGTCGCGCGCTTCGATCCGTCGGTCGGCGATTTTCAATTCGTCGAGAAGGCGCCGTGGCTTGCCAATGCCATCACCTACCACATGGGTGTCGACGGCATTTCACTGCCCTTCGTGATCCTGACCACCGCCTTGTTGCCGTTCTGCATTTTGGCGAGCTGGAAATCGGTGAAGGTGCGCGTGCGGGAATACATGATGGCGTTTCTGATCCTGGAAACGCTAATGGTCGGCACCTTCTCGGCGCTCGACCTCGTGCTGTTCTACTTGTTCTTCGAGGGCGGCCTGATCCCGATGTTCCTGATCATCGGCATCTGGGGCGGCCCGCGCCGGGTCTATGCGTCCTTCAAGTTCTTCCTCTACACGTTCCTTGGCTCCGTGCTGATGCTGCTCGCGATCATGGCGCTGTACTGGAACGCCGGCACCACAGACATTCCGACCTTGATGCACACCGCCGTGCCGCGCTCGCTGCAGACGTGGGCGTGGCTGGCGTTCTTCGCGTCATTTGCGGTGAAGATGCCGATGTGGCCGGTGCACACCTGGCTGCCGGATGCGCACGTCGAGGCGCCGACGGCAGGCTCTGTGATCCTGGCTGCCATTCTCCTGAAGATGGGCGGCTATGGATTCCTGCGCTTCTCGCTGCCGATGTTCCCGCTCGCGTCGCAGTATTTTGCGCCGCTGATCTTCTCGCTCTCCGTAATCGCGATCATCTACACCTCGCTGGTCGCCATGATGCAGGAAGACATGAAGAAGTTGATCGCCTATTCGTCGGTGGCGCATATGGGCTTCGTCACGATGGGAATCTTCGCTGGTACCACGCAAGGCGTCGCCGGCGGCGTGTTCCAGATGATCTCGCACGGCATCGTGTCGGGCGCGCTGTTCCTCTGCGTCGGCGTCGTCTACGACCGCATGCATACCCGCGAGATCGCCGCTTACGGCGGCCTGGTCAACCGCATGCCGCTCTATGCGCTGACCTTCATGGTCTTCACGATGGCCAATGTCGGCCTGCCCGGCACGTCCGGTTTCGTCGGCGAATTCATGACCCTGATCGGCACCTTCAGGATCTCGCTTCCGACCACCGTCTTCGCAACAACCGGCGTGATCCTGTCGGCGGCCTACGCGCTGTGGCTCTATCGCAAGGTGGTCTTCGGAGCGCTGGTCAAGCCGTCGCTGGTCAGCATCAAGGATCTCACATTCCGCGAGAGCCTGACGCTGGGACCGCTTGTCGCTCTCACCATCCTGTTCGGGTTCTACCCGAAGCCGATCCTCGATATGTCGGCGACCTCGGTGCAGCAACTCGTCAACAACTACAATACCGCAGTCACGGCCGTGAAGGCGGCCGCGCTGGTACATTAGACTGGACAAAGTGTCATGAGCTTTGAAAGCGCAGGTTACCAGTTGCTGCCCGTCTTGCCGGAGCTCGTTCTGGCGGCTGGCGCCATGGCGCTGTTGATGGTCGGGGCCTATCAGGGCGCCCGCTCCACGGGCCTGGTCACGGGGCTTGCGCTTGTGCTTCTTGTGATCGTTGGCCTCCTGGAGCTGACGCTGCCGGCCGGGAAGCTTGTCACCTTCAATGGCAGCTTCATCGTCGACGACTTTGCCCGCTTCCTGAAGATTCTCGCCATCATCGGTTCCGGCGCAACGCTCATTCTCTCGGCGGAGTTTCTCGCCGATCCGTCCCGGCGCATCTTCGAGTATTCCATTCTGGTGCTGCTCTCGACGCTCGGCATGATGGTCCTGATCTCGGCCGGCGATTTGATCTCGCTCTATCTCGGCCTCGAACTGATGAGCCTTGCGCTTTACGTGGTCGCCGCGTCCAACCGGGATGACATCAAATCGACCGAAGCGGGGTTGAAGTATTTCGTGCTGGGCGCGCTATCCTCCGGCATGTTGCTCTACGGCGCATCCCTCATCTATGGCTTCACCGGGACAGTCAGCTTTGCGGGCATCGCGGCAACGGCCAAGACCGGATCGATCGGCATCGTCTTTGGCATCGTGTTCCTGCTCGCCGGGCTTTGCTTCAAGGTCTCGGCCGTGCCGTTCCACATGTGGACGCCCGACGTTTATGAGGGCGCGCCGACGCCGGTCACGGCTTTCTTTGCCTCCGCGCCGAAGGTCGCCGCGCTTGCGGTGTTCACCCGCGTGGCGCTGACGGCGTTTCCCGGCATTGCGCCGCAGTGGCAGCAGATCGTGGTGTTCGTCGCGATCGCGTCGATGGCGCTGGGTTCGTTCGCGGCGATCGGGCAGAAGAATATCAAGCGGCTGATGGCCTATTCCTCGATCGGCCATATGGGATTTGCGCTTGTAGGTCTCGCCTCCGGCACGCCGGAAGGGGCGCAGGGCGTGCTCGTCTATATCGCGATCTATGTCGCGATGACGCTCGGCAGCTTCGCGGTCATCCTGGCCATGAAACGCAATGGCCAGCACGTCGAGAACATCAGCGACTTTGCCGGCCTGTCCCGCACCAATCCGTTGGTGGCCTTTATCTTCGCGATGCTGCTGTTTTCGCTGGCGGGCGTTCCACCGCTCGCGGGTTTCTTTGCCAAATGGTACGTCTTCGTGGCGGCGATCAAAGCAAACCTGTTCACGCTCGCCGTCCTCGGCGTGCTGACCAGCGTGATCGGCGCCTATTACTATCTCTCGATCGTCAAGGTGATGTATTTCGACGAGCCGTTGACCAAGCTTGACCCGGTGCGCGTTGAAGTGCGCACGGTGCTGGCGGTCGCCGGTCTTTTCAACATCCTTTTCTTCGTTTATCCCGGACCGCTGGTGAGCATGGCTTCGGCAGCGGCCAAATCACTTTTCTAGATGGTGTTCACGCTCGGTCCGAAGGCCATATCGGCCGGTTACCGGCTGGCAAGCTTCGATCAGATCGGCTCGACGAATTCGGAAGCCTTGGCGCGAGCCAATGCGGGCGAGCGGGGGCCGATGTGGTTTGTCACGACCGAGCAGACCGCCGGCCGCGGACGGCGGCATCGGCCCTGGATGGCCCCACGCGGCAACCTGGCCGCCAGCGTGCTCGAAACCCTCGATGTGACACCCGCGACCGCAGCAACCCTTGGCTTCGCCGCGGGATTGGCATTGGAGGCGGCGCTCCGAGCCGTGGCGGGCGCCGCCTCGATCGCGTTTTCCCTGAAATGGCCCAACGACGTGCTGGCGGGGCAGGCCAAATTGTCCGGCATCCTGCTGGAGGCCGAGGCGATAGCGGGTGCCGGTCTTGCTGTGGTGGTCGGCATGGGCACCAACGTCGTCGCCGCGCCGGAGGGCACGCCGACGCCGGCGACCTCCCTCACGGCGCTTGGGCTTGACATCAGCGCCGAGAGGCTATTTGCGACTCTCTCGGACGCTTGGGTCGAATACCGCGACATCTGGGATCAGGGCAGGGGTTTTGGCGAAATCCGGCGGCGCTGGCTGGCGCTGGCGGCGGGACTCGGACAGCCTGTGGCGGTCCACACCGGCAATGCCACACTCGCGGGCATCTTCGACACCATCGATGACACAGGCTGCATGATCGTCAGAACTTCCGCCGGCGAGAGGATTGCGGTTTCGGCCGGTGATGTCCATTTCGGCGTAGCCGCTTCCGCGGGGGCCGGCTGATGGCAGAGGCAGGCGAATTCACCTTTACGCCGCTCGGCGGCGTCGGCGAGATCGGCATGAACCTGTCGGTCTACGGCTTCGGCAATGGCCGGCAGCGCGCATGGCTCGCGGTCGATCTCGGCGTCTCCTTCGGCGATGAGGAGCACCTTCCGGGCATCGACACCATCATGCCCGACATCAGCTTCCTGGTGAAGGAGCGGAAGAATCTCGTCGGGCTCGTGCTGACGCACGCCCATGAGGATCACTTCGGGGCCATCATCGATCTCTGGCCCCGCCTGAAATGTCCGATCTATGCGACGAAGTTCTCCGCGGCGCTGTTCGAGGCCAAATGCGCCGCCGAGCGCAATCCGCCGAAGATCCTGGTCACCGTCGTGCCCTCGGGCGGAAAGATTGAACTGGGCCCGTTCGGCGTCGAGTTCATTCCGGTGGCGCACTCGATTCCGGAATCGCATGCGCTCGCTATCCGCACGGCCGCCGGAACTGCCCTGCATACCGGCGACTGGAAGCTCGATCCGACGCCCGTTGTCGGTCCGCCGACAGATGAGCGCCGCCTGCGCGAGCTGGGTGACGCCGGCGTGCTGGCGCTGATCGGCGATTCCACCAATGCCATCCGCGACGGCCGCTCTCCGTCGGAGACCGAAGTCGCCAGGACCATCGCCGATCTGGTGAAGGCCGCGAAGGGCCGGGTCGCCGTCACGACCTTTGCCTCCAACGTCGCGCGCATACGCGCGGTTGCCGATGCCGCGCGGCTGTCGGGGCGCGAGGTCGTGGTGGTCGGCCGCGCCATGGACCGCGTCGTTCAGGTCGCGAGGGAAACCGGTTATCTCGATGGCGTGCAGAATTTCCGCGGCGCCGATCTTTACGGCCATTTTCCGCCGGACAAGGTGCTGGCGCTGTGCACGGGAAGCCAGGGCGAGCCGCGCGCGGCACTCTCCCGCATCGCCAATGACGATCATCCGCAGGTGACGTTGAACAAGGGTGATTGTGTGGTCTTCTCCTCGCGCACCATTCCGGGCAACGAGAAGGCGGTCGGGTCCATCATGAATGGCCTGATCGCGCAGGGCATCGAGGTCATTACCGACCGGACCCATCTCGTGCACGTGTCGGGCCACCCGCGCCGCGACGAGTTGCGCGACATGATCGGTTGGGTTCGTCCGCAACTGCTGATCCCCGTTCACGGCGAGGCGCTGCATCTGTTCGAACACGCCAAGCTGGCGCGCGCCGCAGGCGTGCCGAAGGTGCTGACCTGCCGCAATGGCGATCAGGTCAAGCTCGGCCCCGGCGAACCCGGCATCATCGATGAGGTGCCCACGGGCCGCCTCTACAAGGACGGCAGTATTCTGGAGGATGCCAAGTCGCGCGCCGTGGTCGAACGGCGGCGCATGGCGTTTGCCGGCTGCGCCTTCGTCGCACTGGCGATGGACGAAAAAGGCGAACTCGCCGATGACCCCGAAATCGACCTGATCGGAATTCCGGAAAAGAACGCGGCGGGCGAGGTCATCGACGAAATCGTGTTCGATGCCGTGGTCTCGACCGTGGAAGGCTTGCCGCGGGCCCGGCGGCGCGATCCGGATGCGCTTGCGGAATTGGTGCGCCGGGCCGTTCGCGCTTGCGTGAACGAGCACTGGGGCAAGAAACCGTTGTGCTTCGTTCACGTGCTCTCGGTCTAGATTCTGACGAAATTCGCAAGTGGGCCGGTTTTGCGAAGGCGGCTTCGCCAAGCTATAACAAAGCAGGAGAAGCGACATGCTCGGCCGGCTCAATCACGTGGCAATTGCGGTCAAGGACGCCGAAGCGGCTGCCAAAATCTATGGTGCGCTCGGCGCCGAGGTTTCCGCGGCAGTGCCGCTGCGAGAACATGGCGTCATCACCGTGTTCGTCACCTTGTCCAATACCAAGATCGAATTCATTCAGCCGTTGGGTGACGCGTCGCCGATCGCAAAATTCCTTGAGCGCAACGCCGACGGCGGCATTCACCATATCTGCTATGACGTACCTGATATCATTGCCGCGCGCGATCGCCTGATCAAGGAAGGCGCACGCGTGCTCGGCGACGGCGTTCCGAAGATCGGTGCACACGGCAAGCCCGTGCTGTTCCTGCATCCGAAGGATTTTTCCGGCGCGCTTGTCGAAATCGAACAGGCCTGACCCTAGTGGAGTGGATTTGACATTCGCCAGCCAACCAGTCGCGAGTTCGTTAGGCGAATGTCAAATCCAAAACTCCACTAGAAACTTATATTTTCTAGTGGCCCCTTTGATTCTAACATTCGCAAAAGTGGCCGCTGAGAAGGGATGCGAATGTTAGAATCGGACCACTAGCATGGCCTATACGATCTCAACCGGCTTTGCGATCTACTTCGTCGTTTGGTGGATCACGCTGTTTCTGACGCTGCCGTTCGGCATCCGCAGCCAGCATGAAGATGGTGGCGGAAGTCCCGGCACCGATCCGGGCGCGCCGGTCGCAAGCCGCATGGGCCGCAAGCTGATCTGGACGACGCTGTTGTCGGTTGTGATCTATGCCGCGGGCATGGCGGCCTATTACGAGGGTTGGCTGAACATCGATCGCTTGTCGAAGATGATGGGCATGCCGTTCTGAATCTCGGCGTCGGTCACGCTGTGGGGTGTTGTGGGGGGAGAAAATGTGGTTTCAGAGGATCGTTGCCGGGCTGTTGCTGCTCACTGTCGCAGGGCTTGCCGTGACGTCGTATATCGACTGGAAGATCAACACCCAGCTTCAAACGATGAAAAATTTCGTCGAAGGCTATGTATTCGCCGATGCCGTTGCAGCCTGTGAAAAGGCGTCGAGCAGCACGCCTTTCAAGTGGAACGGCGGCACCAACACGCGTGTGGTCGGCCTGAACGCGGTGAAGCTCGACAAGTACAACATCGTCTCGAGCTACACGCTGTTTGCCGACGGCGTGTTTTGCGACTTCGATCCGATCAGGAAAAAAGCGAACATCGGATCGAATTTCCTTGAGCGCGAGTGATCGGCGAAAAATTCCGGATCATGGAAATAAAAAAGGAGCAGGACTTGCGAGGTCCTGCTCCGAAAATTGTGTCGTCCCTATTTTCCCGTATCCGTGATTTGATCTTGATTGACGGGGCGACGCTGCCTTTGTGCGCGCCAGGGCTCCTCCCGAGACTTGGACCACCAGACGTCGACCTTTCGGCCGGCCTGAGGGCTGCATTCCTAGACCATAAATCCGGCCGTGTCATCTATTCCGGCAACGATTGTTCAAAATTGCAGCACGTTGTGAAATGAATGGGATTTCGGCATTCGAAACCCAAATAGAGGTATTTCAGTAGTCTATTAAAGACCTTAACCGCAGGCCTGCGGCGAGCGGTCGTCAGTGCATGTGGGTCGCCATCTCGGTCGCCGGGGGCATGATGCCGAGCAGGCCGACGACGCCGACGATCGCGAGCCCCAGGACGATTTCGACCAAGGCACTCCCAACGAGCTTGCGGAGCGCGACAGGCGCCTCGCCCGTTCCGGCGCCCCCCACCTGGAGATACGGCAAGAGGTACTGCCGGTTAATGCTGGCCAGGCACACCATGGCTAGAAACAGCCCAACCTTGAGAAGCAGCAGGCGGCCGTAGTCGGTGTCGATCAGGCTGTGCACCCCGCCCAGCAGGAACGCGGCGTTGACGGTGCCGCTGACCAACAAGATCCCGACGGCGAGAATGCCGAGCGTGGAAAAGTGGCTTCCCGCGCGCGCGGCGAGCGATGCCCAGCCGTCCTCGCGGAATCGGCCGAGATAAACGAGCAGCAGCACCAGCGGGATCAGAGCGCCGAGCCAGAGACCGGCGGCGATCAGATGAAGGACGTCGGATACGAGGTGGATGTTTTGCGCGAGGCCCACACCTTCTGTGCCATGGCCAGCAAAGGCCAGGGACCCGAGATAAGCGGCCGCGAGCAAACCCGCGAGGATCGTCAGGCCGGTCGCGAACCGACCCCGGCCTGCCCGGCGCAGCCATAGGCACGCCGCAAGCAAGCCGCCCAGCAAGAGCCGGAGTTGCCAGGCGAAGCCGAACTGGGTCTGCGACAACACAAGCCAGGCGGTGCCATCGGTGATCACGTCGTGAAAGTCTTTTCCGCTGATCCGCATGGACAACAGGCACAGCCAGGCGAGCGCCGAGGCGATCGACAATGCCAGGCTGAACCAAAGAAGCTTTCCAGCGGACGACTGGAAGCACTTTCGTGCCGCGGGGGATGGCGGCATCGCTCGCCAAAGTGGCGATGCAATGAACAGGTCAAAGAAGATGATGCCGGCTACAACCACCGTCGAGGTCAGGTGGAGATCCCGCACGACAACAAGCGAATTGATCAACGTGCTCTCCATCGGGAGCGGGGCTGGGCAGGCGCCGGCGCCCGGAGGGCGACCGGCGTGCTCATATGAACCTCATGGCCTACTTTTCGACCTGAAAGGTGAAATTACCCTCGGTCGTATGGGTGTCGACCGACAGGATGTGCCAGCGAACCCGGTACGTTCCCGGCGGCAACGGCTTGAGGCCGATCCGCATGGTGGTCGCGCTGATCTTCGGCTTGCCTAGATCGACGCGCGCGCCATTGGCATCGCTCACTTCGACCGAGCTGAATACCGGCTCCACCTTCTGGGAGAAAAAGAGAACGACCTCTTTTGGCGCTGACGGTGTCGTGCTGCCGACCCGCGGCTCGGCATGGTCTAGGAATGCGTGGGCGTAAGCGGGGTGAGCGGCGAACACAGCGAGGAGCGCCGTCGTTGCAAGAATAAGGATGCGCATTGGCGTGACCTCAGAGTTTGCGGGGAGTGGTCGTTGCCGATCCGCCAAAGAGCGGCTGACCAATGGTCGTCGGGAACATGTCGTCGAGATAAATATGAAGCTGGCCGAGAACGCCGACCCCCGTTCCACTGGCGCGGTTGATCGGGATCATGGCCTCAAGTCCAATCTGGAACGTACTTCCCACATAGATGACGCCGGGATTGACGGTGCCGGTGGTCGTGTAGGGGTTGCCGAAATTGTTGGCGACTGGCGTCGTCAGGTCCAACTCCACGATCGGAATCAGGTGGTTGATGAAATCGGGAAGTCCGAGATCGACGATCTCCGATTTCAGGTAGGGCATGCTGTATTGCAACGATGCGCCGTAAACCAGTTGCTGCGGAATGAAGGCGTTCTGTGTAAAGTCGAAGGAGTTCGTCGGGATCTGGTAGCCGACCTGGCCGGTCACGGCGAACGCACGGAACCAGCCGAAGTCCGACGGCAGATCGCCAAAGCCCTTTCCGATATAAAGCGTTGGCGTCACGAGACTGTAGTTGGTAGCGAGGCCCGAGCCGGTGGAACCGGTCCGCCCCCAGTCGACGACGACGCCCGAGAGGATGGCGAGCTCATGCTCGCGATCTCTGAGGATCTGATATTGGAAAGTGGTCTCGAAATTATCGAACCCTTGCGTCAGCGTGCCATTGGCCTGGCGAATGGACGTCCAGTCCTGGCCAATCGATATGCCGAAATTCTCGGTGATCCGCTTCGAGAGCTCAACGGAAACGTCCCATTGGGTCGCAGGCGGAAAGTCGCTGGTCTTTGACCAGCCGACGGTTGGCAAGGACATCTCGTCGGCGACGCAGGGGTCGTCGGTCGCTAGCGTCGCGGGAAAGAAGCGGGCGCCGACGAAGCAGTGGGCGAGGGCATGCGAGGTGCAGGTCAGCGCGATAATGCCTGCAAGCGCAAGAGTGTGCGGCAAGAGCCGAGACATCGGGATTTCTCCGGTCAGAAAACGTGAACGCAAAGCCTGGACAGCCGAAAAGGCTGGATTGCATCACGCGCTCAGCGGAGGACCTCTTGGCCGGGCGACCGAATATTGCGATGTCGAAGACAGGCGCAGCGCGCGCCCGGATAGGCGTAATTTGCGGAACTCCCGATCACCGGCCGCAACGGCTACGGATTGCGGGGCGCCGAGAAGAACAAAGGCCCCCGAAAAGCATTGCAGGCAGTGCTGTTGTGCGGGATGTTTTTGATCGGCTGGCGCGACCGGATTGCCATCGGTGTTGTGCTGGCAGAGCTCGGAGAACGTCACTTCGTCGAGAGCGGACGCCTGCGCAAGCTGGCTTCCCGCGACCGTCAGCAGCAGGGGCTGCATGGCAAGAGCATAGATCGCAACTGCGCCAACCAGCCTTCGCCAGAACAGTCGCAGCTTCGAGCGTGCTTGATTTGACCCGGTTGGCGTGCTCACAAGCGTCATAGTTGGTCAGAACGTGGATTGGTTCCCGGCCGAGTGGTCCGCTTCCGAAACTCGTAACATTTTAAGGAGCCACGCCGCCGAACCAGCGCCGTCAGTATAGTGGGCGGGGTAGACGTGGCAACCCCGGCCGCATAGTGCTGACGGCGACGCAAACGAGAAGAAAACCGGCAGACATGGAATATCTCATGAGACGGATCATCATCGCGCTATCAAGCCTTGCCTTCACGGCCATCATTTCTACGGCGCCCGTGCGCGCCGAGGACGTGAAAGCCGGCGATCTTGTCATCAAGCAAGCCTGGAGCCGTGCCACCCCCGGCGGCGCCAAGGTCGGTGGCGGCTACCTGACCATCGAGAACAAGGGCACCACGTCGGACCGTCTGATCGGTGGCTCGGCTGATGTCGCCGGTAAGGTGCAGGTCCACGAGATGAGCATGAACAACGGTGTCATGACGATGCGCCCGGTCGAGGGAGGTCTGCTGATCGAGCCCGGCAAGACCGTGAAGCTCACCCCCGGCGGCTACCACCTGATGCTGCTCGACCTCAAGGGTCCGCTGAAGCAAGGCGAAAAGCTGCCGGTCACGCTGGAGTTCGAGAGGGCCGGCAAGGTTTCGGTCATGTTTGATGTCGCAGGCATCGGCGCGATGGGGCCGGCGGGCGCGGGCCCAATGGACATGAAGAAGATGCCGGATCATTCCGGCATGAAGATGTAAGGGCGGCTGGGCGTTAAACGGCCGGAAATCCGGCCTGTTTGGCGGCTTTGACGATGTGCGCCCTTGTGTTTTGACGGCCGATCCGGTTTGACTGCAAGTGGTTCGATTCTAACGTTCGCCTCCCGTCGCGGCCGGAATGTTTGCGAATGTTAGAATTGAAAGACCACTAGCAAATATTGGATTCTAGTGGAGTTTGGAATTTGACATTCGCCTTACGACCTCGTGGCCAGACGGCTGGCGAATGTCAAATTCACTCCACTAGCGAACTCCCGTAACTCCGGCTGATTCCTCGAGGCAAGGTCCATGCGACTGTCGCGTTTCTTTCTTCCGATCCTGAAGGAGAATCCGAAAGAGGCCGAGATCATATCGCATCGGTTGATGCTACGGGCCGGCATGATCCGGCAGGAAGCGGCCGGTATCTATGCCTGGTTGCCGCTGGGCCTGCGGGTGTTGAAGAAGATCGAGCAGATCGTTCGCGAGGAACAGAACCGCGCAGGCGCGCTTGAACTGCTGATGCCGACGCTGCAACTCGCCGATCTCTGGCGCGAGAGCGGCCGCTACGACGCTTACGGCCCCGAGATGCTGCGCATCGCCGACCGGCACAAGCGCGAATTGCTGTACGGCCCGACCAACGAGGAAATGATCACCGAGATCTTCCGCGCCTACATCAAGTCGTACAGAAACCTGCCGCTCAACCTCTATCACATCCAGTGGAAATTCCGCGACGAGCAGCGGCCGCGTTTCGGCGTCATGCGCGGGCGCGAATTCCTGATGAAGGACGCCTACTCGTTCGATCTCGACGAAGCGGGCGCGCGACGGGCCTATAACCGGATGTTCGTGGCTTACCTGCGCACCTTTGCGCGTATGGGATTGAAAGCGATCCCGATGCGCGCCGAGACGGGCCCGATCGGCGGTGATCTCAGTCACGAATTCATCGTGCTGGCGGAGACCGGAGAGTCCGGCGTCTATTGCGATCGTGACGTGCTCGACCTGCCGGTGCCCGACGAGAACGTCGACTACGACGGCGATCTGACTGACATCATCAGGCAATGGACCTCGGTGTATGCTGCAACCGAGGACGTGCACGACGCCGCGCGCTTTGAACGCGAGGTGGCCGCCGAGAAGCGGGTACACACGCGCGGCATCGAAGTCGGCCAGATCTTCTATTTCGGCACCAAGTATTCCGAGCCCATGAAGGCCCTGGTCGCGGGTCCCGACGGCGCAGAGGTCGCCATTCACGGCGGCTCCTATGGCGTCGGCGTCTCGAGGTTGCTCGGCGCCATCATCGAGGCCTGCCATGACGACGCCGGCATCAAATGGCCGGAAGCGGTGGCCCCGTTCAAGGCGGTGATCTTGAATTTGAAGCAAGGTTCCGAAGACACCGATGGCGCTTGCGAGCAGCTTTACCGCGAATTGACCGCGCGGGATGTCGAGGTGCTCTATGACGATACCGATCAGCGGGCGGGGGCGAAATTTGCGGCAGCCGATTTGATTGGCATTCCCTGGCAGATCCTCGTAGGTCCAAAGGGCCTTGCCGAGGGCAAGTTCGAGCTCAAGCGCCGCAGCGATGGCACGCGGGAGAACCTGAGCGCTGCGGAAGTGCTGGCGCGGTTGGCCTGACTTGCGTGACCTTATCCACCGTGGGCCGTGCGGGAATAACGCCCGTCGTGGCCACAATTAGCCCGAATCGTGTGAAAATCGGACATGGACCAAGCCATGAGCGAGCCAGTTCAAACCCGACCTTTCGCGCCCTTCGAGTGGCTGCTGTCTGGACGTTATTTGCGGGCGCGCCGCCGCGAGGGCTTCATCTCCGTCATCGCCGGTTTCTCGTTCCTCGGCATCATGCTCGGCGTGGCGACGTTGATCATCGTGATGGCGGTGATGAACGGCTTTCGCAAGGAACTGCTCGACAAGATCCTCGGCCTCAACGGTCACCTTCTGGTGCAGCCGCTGGAATCGCCTTTGACCGACTGGAAAGACGTCGCCGATCGCATCAACCAGGTGCCGGGCATCCGCCTTGCGGCGCCCGTCGTCGATGGGCAGGCACTGGCGTCTTCGCCGTTCAATGCGTCGGGCGTCTTCGTTCGCGGTATCCGCGCCGACGACCTCAACAACCTCACCTCGATCGCCAAGAACATCAAGCAGGGCACGCTGGAGGGATTTGACGAGGGGCAGGGCGTCGCGATCGGCCGCCGGCTCGCCGACACGCTGTCGCTGCATGCTGGCGACAGCATAACGCTGGTCGCCCCGCGTGGCGCAGTGACCCCGATGGGCACGACGCCGCGCATCAAGCCCTACAGGATTACGGCCGTGTTCGAGATCGGCATGTCGGAATATGACGCGAGCTTCGTGTTCATGCCGCTGACCGAGGCGCAGGCATATTTCAACCGCAACAACGACGTGACCGCGATCGAGGTCTTCACCGCCAACCCCGACAAGATCGACGCCTATCGCAAGAGCGTGACGGAAGCGGCGGGACGGCCGGTCTTCCTCGTCGACTGGCGGCAGCGCAACTCGACCTTCTTCAACGCGCTTCAGGTCGAGCGCAACGTGATGTTCCTCATTCTCAGCATGATCGTGCTGGTTGCGGCGCTGAACATCATCTCCGGTTTGATCATGCTGGTGAAGGACAAGGGCAGCGATATCGCGATCCTGCGCACCATGGGTGCCTCGCAGGGCGCGATCATGCGCATCTTCCTGATTACCGGCGCCTCGATCGGCGTGGTCGGCACCCTTGTCGGCTTTTTCGTCGGCATGCTGATCTGCTTCAACATCGAATCAATCCGGCAGTTTCTTTCCTGGGTCACCGCGACCGAAATATTCGATCCGACCCTTTACTTCCTGTCCAAGTTGCCCGCCGACATCGATTTCGGTGAAACCAGCGCCGTTGTGATCATGGCGCTGACCTTGTCTTTCCTGGCCACGCTCTATCCATCCTGGCGTGCTGCGCGGCTCGACCCGGTCGAAGCGCTGCGGTACGAGTGAGGAACGAGATGGGTGAGGGGGCGGAGGAGGTACCGGTCGTCTATCTCCACGAGATCAAACGACAGTACATGCAGGGCGCCACGCCGCTGGTGATCCTCAACGGCGCCAAACTCGCGCTGTGGGCGGGACAATCGGTGGCCCTGGTAGCCCCGTCGGGCACCGGCAAATCGACGCTGCTGCACATCGCGGGCCTGCTTGAGACGCCTGACGATGGCGAGGTCTATGTCGGCGGCTCGCCGACGTCGAGCCTGTCGGATATTGAACGGACGCAGATCCGCCGCACCGACATCGGCTTCGTCTACCAGTCGCATCGGCTGCTGCCGGAGTTCTCGGCGCTGGAAAACGTCATGCTGCCGCAGATGATTCGCGGCTTGAAGCGCTCGGAGACCGTCAAGCGTGCGACCGAGATTCTGGCCTATCTCGGGCTTGGGGACCGCATCAAGCATCGGCCGGCCGAACTATCCGGCGGCGAACAACAGCGGGTGGCGATTGCCCGCGCGATGGCCAATGCGCCGCGGGCGCTTCTCGCCGACGAACCTACGGGTAACCTGGATCCCCATACAGCCGACCACGTGTTCCAGGCGCTGATGCAGCTCGTCAAGGCGACGCATGTCGCGGTGCTGATTGCGACCCACAACATGGAATTGGCTGGCCGCATGGACCGGCGCGTGTCGCTCGTCAACGGCGAGGTCGTTGAGTTGGATTGAGATCGTCAGGTTGATCCACTTTCCTGCGACGCTCTCTCAAATATGAATGTTCCACGAAGGAAATGTGATGTCGCGCGGGGCTGGTAAGCTTTGCCCGTAAGAGGCATGATCAGGATCCAGGATCCGCAAGCCACGTTTTCGCGATGAAAAAATCAGACCTCACCTGTCCCGTCTGCCACGCCGGCTATCGCCGAATCGAGCTGACCTCCCGGCCGGGCACCAGGGGCGAGTATCGCTGTCTGCTTTGCGATGAGGTGCTCGAGACCTTCGACGGTTCCACCGATGTCGCGATCCGTCTCACGGTTCAGCCGGAAAAGACCTTCGACTTGCAGCTCAAGTCGCATTAGCAACCGCTTCCCCCGCAAGAGCGACGGTCCGCTCGGGTTTCAAAATCAAGCCAAGCCGCTTTCAGTTTATGCGCTGGTTTCATGGAACCGGTGAGCGGGAGTTCTTGGGCGCAAATGTGGCGGAGATTTGTAACCGAATGTTTCAGGAAGTCCTTGTTCCAAAAGGCTTTCTAAAAGTTTTTTAATGTGGATTTGTTCGGCCGTGTTGCGCCGTAGTGACAGCATTCTGGGCGATCACTGGTAAGAGTGTGACTGGGGCAATTGGGGCACACACAGCTTCGAAAGCAGGATATCGCAAATGAAAAGAGTCACTATTCTCGCGGCGGTAGCGCTCGCGGTTGGCGCCGCTGCACCGGCCGTCGCCGCGGATCTTCCCGCTCGAGCGCCTGCACCGTACACAAAGGCGCCGGCAATGGTTGAAGCGGCTTACGACTGGAGCGGCTTCTACATCGGTATCAACGGCGGCGGTGGGATCGGTCGCGTTGACTGGACGCTGGATGCTGGCGGCCCCGATGAAGGCAGCCATAATCCTTCGGGCGGTACGTTCGGTGGACAGGTCGGGTATCGCTGGCAGATGTCGTCCTGGGTGTTCGGCCTGGAAGCGCAGGGCAACTGGGCTGACTTCAAGGGCAGCAACGTCAGCGCGATCTTCAATCCCAACGTCAACCAGACGAAGATCGACTCTTTCGGCCTGTTTACGGGCCAGATCGGCTATGCTTGGGATCGCGCGCTGGTCTACGTGAAGGGCGGTGCTGCGGTGACCGATAACAAGTACACCGTTTTCTCGGCGCCCGGTGGTGTCTGGCTCGACAGTGCGAACGAATCCCGCTGGGGCGCTGCGCTCGGCGTCGGCTTCGAATACGCCATCATCCCGAACCTGTCGCTCGGCTTCGAGTACAATCACCTGTTCATGGGCAACCACGACGTCAACGACGGCTTCATCACCGATAATATCAAGCAGGACGTCGATCTCTTCACCGCCCGCCTGAACTACAAGTTCGGCGGACCGGGCTACGCGCGTTACTGAGTTCGTTCCTCCCGACCGTGAAAATCCCGGCCCGGTTGGGCCGGTTTTTTTTATTGGGAGCGGGCGCAAATCGTCTGCCCGTTAACCAACGGACCCGGTTTGCGAGCGTTGCACACGCCGCCGCCTTGCCTGAGAACAAAAAAGGAACTATGTTCCTCTTATGTTCTCTTGTATGGAGGCGGTCATGTTGAGGGTTTTTGTCGAGGAAGCAGCGGCGCTGGCGTCGATTGGGCTGTTTGTCGGGATGATCGCGGTATGGGCGCAATTGATCCCGCAATTGTAGGCTTTAGCGCGTCTTCCGGCACGGGTTCCTGGGTCCGGGCTCTGCCCTTGGGGAAAAGCCGGACAGCGTCAGGCGAGGTGATGGGGCGGCGTGGACACGTTCGGCAGGAAGCCGCACCATGGCGGAGCGAGTTGCGTCCCGCGCGGCACGATTTCCCACTCAAAGCCGGTGAGCGACCGATAACGACATGTCAAAGCCCGTGGCGACGTCTTCCACTCCAGGATTTGTCCATCTCCACGTCCACTCGGCCTATTCACTGCTGAAAGGCTCGATCAAGATCGCAAGGCTCGGCGAGCTGGCCAAGGCCGACCGCCAGCCGGCGCTCGCCTTGACCGACACCGACAACATGTTCGGGGCGCTGGAATTCTCCGACAAGATGGCGGGCTACGGCATCCAGCCGATCGTGGGGTGCGAACTCGCCGTGGACTTCGGCGATCAGGACCCGAACGCCCGCAACGCATTGGCGGCGGCGCCTTCCCGCATCGTGCTGCTGGCGGCGCGCGAGCGCGGCTACCGCAGCTTGATGCAACTCAATTCTCGCGCGTTTCTGGAAACCCCCGTTCACCAGACCCCGCATATCAAGGTCAATTGGTTGGAGGATCATGCTGAAGGCCTGATCGTCTTGACCGGCGGGCCCGACGGCCCGATCTCGCTGGCGTTTGCCGCCGATCAGGCGGCGCTCGCGACGTCGCGCTGCGAACGTCTTGCCTCGCTGTTTGGCGATCGCCTCTATGTCGAATTGCAGCGCCACGGCATCGAGAAAGAGCGGCGCATCGAGACCGGGCTGATCGACCTTGCCTATGCCAAGGGGCTGCCGCTGGTTGCAACCAACGAGCCGTATTTTGCAACGTCAGATGATTACGAGGCTCATGACGCGCTTCTGTGCATCGCCGGCGGCCGGCTGATTGCCGAAACCGACCGCGAGCAGCTGACCCCCGATCATCGCTTCAAGACGCGGGCGGAAATGGCTGTGTTGTTCGCCGACATTCCGGAAGCGCTGAGCTCGACGATCGAGATCGCCGAGCGATGCGCGTTTCGTCCCAAGACACGCAAACCCATTTTGCCGCGCTTCACGGTTGGGGCCGGCACCAATGCGGACGATGCAGCCAGGGAGGAAGCGGCCGAGTTGCGGCGCCAGGCCGAGGAGGGCCTGTCTCGCCGGCTTGCGGTTCACGGGCTTTCGCAAGGAAGCTCGGAGGAAGACTATCGCGCCCGGCTTGCCTTCGAGCTCGATGTCATCACCCGCATGAACTATGCGGGCTACTTCCTGATCGTTTCCGACTTCATCAAATGGGCCAAGGCGCATGGCATTCCGGTTGGCCCGGGCCGCGGCTCGGGCGCCGGCTCGCTGGTCGCCTACGCGCTCACCATCACCGATCTCGACCCGATCCGCTTCGGCCTCCTGTTCGAGCGTTTCCTCAATCCGGAACGCGTGTCGATGCCGGACTTCGACATCGATTTCTGCCAGGACCGCCGCGGCGAGGTGATCAACTACGTTCAGCAGCGCTACGGCCGCGACCAGGTCGCCCAGATCATCACCTTCGGAACGCTCCAGGCGCGCGGCGTGCTGCGCGACGTCGGGCGCGTGCTGCAAATGCCTTACGGGCAGGTCGACAAGCTCACCAAGCTCGTGCCGCAAAATCCAGCCGCACCCGTCACGCTGGCGGCTGCGATCGAAGGCGAACCAAAACTCCAGGCGTTTCGTGACGAGGACCCCGTGGTGGCGCGCGCGTTCGACATCGCGCAGCGCCTGGAAGGCCTGACGCGCCATGCCTCCACCCACGCCGCCGGCATCGTCATCGGCGACCGTCCGTTGAGCGAAATCGTACCGCTCTACCGCGATCCGAAATCCGACATGCCGGTGACCCAGTTCAACATGAAATGGGTCGAACCCGCGGGCCTCGTCAAATTCGATTTTCTGGGCCTGAAGACGCTCACCGTGCTCGATGTTGCGGCGAAGCTGCTGAAGCAGCGCGGCGTGGACGTCGATCTGGCGACGCTGCCGCTTGATGATGGGCCCAGTTACCAGATGCTGGCGCGGGGCGATGTGGTCGGCGTGTTCCAGGTTGAAAGTCAGGGCATGCGGCGGGCGCTGGTCGACATGCGGCCTGACCGTTTTGAGGACATTATTGCGCTGGTTGCGCTCTACCGCCCCGGTCCGATGGCGAACATCCCGACCTATTGCGCCCGCAAGCACGGCGACGAAGAGCCGGAATATCTGCATCCGCTGCTCGAACCGATCCTGAAAGAGACGTTCGGCGTCATCATCTACCAGGAACAGGTGATGCAGATCGCGCAGGTGATGGCCGGCTACTCGCTCGGCGACGCCGATCTCTTGCGCCGCGCGATGGGAAAGAAGATCCGCGCCGAGATGGAGAAGCAGCGCGCCGTGTTCGTTGCCGGTGCGGTGAAGAACAACGTTCCCAGAGGGCAGGCGGAAACCATTTTCGAGCTGCTCGCGAAATTCGCCGATTACGGCTTCAACAAGAGCCACGCTGCGGCCTACGCGCTGGTGTCCTATCACACCGCCTATATGAAGGCGCATTACCCGGTCGAGTTCATCGCCGCGTCGATGACGCTCGACCTCAACAATACCGACAAGCTTTCGGAATTCCGCGCCGAGGCGCAGCGGCTGGGGATCAAGGTCGAGGCGCCTAATATCAACCGCTCGGGCGCGGTCTTCGAGGTCAGCCAGGGCACGATCTATTACGCGCTTGCCGCGTTGAAAGGCGTCGGCCAGCAGGCCGTTGAACTGATCATCGACGCGCGACGCGGCGGGCAATTCACCTCGCTCGCCGATTTTGCCTCCCGCGTGAATCCGCGAGCGATCAACAAGCGCATCGTAGAGAGCCTGGCCGCAGCCGGCGCCTTCGACACACTCGAGCCGAACCGCGCGCGGGTGTTCGCCGGCGCAGACGCCATCCTTGCCGCCTGCCAGCGCAGCCACGAGGCCGCCACGTCAGGCCAGAACGATATGTTCGGCGGCGCGGCGGATGCGCCGACCATCATGCTGCCGCAGGTCGAGCCCTGGCTGCCGGCCGAGCGGCTGCGGCGCGAGTACGATGCGATCGGCTTTTTCCTGTCAGGCCATCCGCTCGACGACTACGCAACGGTGCTCAAGCGGCTGCGCGTGCAGTCCTGGGCCGAGTTTTCGCGGGCGGTGAAGACTGGAGCCACCGCCGGCAAGGTGGCGGCAACGGTCGTCTCGCGTATGGAGCGGCGTACCAAGACCGGCAACAAGATGGGCATCATCGGCCTGTCGGACCCGACCGGCCACTTCGAGGCGGTGCTGTTCTCGGAGGGGCTCGCGCAGTATCGCGAGATCCTGGAACCGGGCGCCGCCGTGCTCCTGCAACTGGGGGCGGAGTTGCAGGGCGAGGACGTGCGCGCGCGCGTGCTCCACGCCGAAGTACTTGATGATGCGGCCGCCAAGACCCAGAAAGGTTTGCGCATTTTCCTGCGCGATACCAAGCCGCTGGAATCCATCGCGCGGCGGCTTTCGCCGCCCTCAGGCCAGTCCGGCAGCGGCGACATCGCGCTGGTGCTGCGGCTCGACATGCAGACCGAGGTCGAATTCAAGCTCGAGGGCCGTTTCCAGGTGTCGCCGCAGATCGCCGGCGCGATCAAGGCCGTGGCGGGCGTCGAGATGGTCGAAACGCTGTAAGAGGTGTAAAAACCTACCGGTGGTTGTCATCAAACCTGAGCTGAGCAGACAAACAACGGAGCTTTTCGATGTGCAGGATGTGCCGAAAGGATTCGCATCACACTTTCTTGCCGACAAGGCGAAGTCTGCTGCTGGGGGCAGCGGCGGCGGGCGTGTTCTGGGCGAACGCCGCTCACGCCAAGGAAACCAAAGCGCCGCCGAAGCCCGAAAACGTGATGTCGCCGGATGCGTCGCTGAAGCGCCTGATGCAAGGCAATCAGCGCTATGTCGAGGGGATCGCGCAGCGGCACGATTTCAAGCATGAGCGCGAAGCGCTCGCCGGCGGCCAGAATCCCTATGCCGCGATCCTGAGCTGCGCCGACTCGCGCATCGCCCCCGAATACGCCTTCGACAGCGGACGGGGCGATCTCTTCGTCTGCCGCATCGCCGGCAATTTCGCCAGCGAGGAAACGGTGGCGAGCCTCGAATACGCCGTCGCGGTCCTCGCCGCGCCGTTGATCCTGGTGCTCGGCCACGACGCCTGCGGCGCGGTGGATGCGACGATCAAGTCGCTCAAGGACGGCAAGCCGCTGCCGGGCCATATGCCCTCGCTGGTCACCGCCCTCGCGCCGTCGGTCAAGGCGGTGGCGGAGCAGCCAGGGAATACACTCGACAACGCCATTCGCCAGAACGTGGTCGATAATGTCGCCAAGCTGAAAACAGCGACGCCGATCCTGAGCGCCGCTGCCGAGCAGAACAGGATCAGAATCGTTGGCGGCATCTACCGGCTGAAAAGCGGTCAGGTCGATATGGTGGCGTGAGGCCTCCCGCGTCAGCCGCGAGATTTGTTGCAACCAAACGGTGTTTTCGCTAAACGGCTGCCGGAAGTAACCGTGAGCGCGTTTTCCAGCTTGCGCGCTGCGTAAGCTCGCGGAAATGGATGGCGAAAGTGACTGTCCGACTGAATGGATTGCGGTGACGTCGTGACGACCTGGTCTGCAATCCTGACACGCTGCGTCTTGTTGCTGACGTCAGCCGCGCTTGTTTGCGTCGCCGCCAGTGCGGCGCCGGGCCAGATCCCGGGCGCGGAGGCGGTCTACGCCAGCGCGCCGCCGCGGCTGTTGCAAATCCGCACGCTGGTCGCAGGCGCGGGCCAGCAGACATCGAACGGCTCGGCATTTCTGGTGACGGCCGACGGGCTTGCGATCACAAACTACCACGTGGTTTCGCAGGTGGTTCTCGAACCGAACACCTACCGCCTCGAATATACCGCGGCTGACGGGACGCACGGCGACGTCCGTCTGCTCGGGGTTGACCTTCCCAACGACCTGGCGATTGTGCGGATCGACAAGCACGACGCGCCGTTCTTCACGTTTGATCCGACGGCCGTTCGCGGCGACGTGCCGAAGGGCGAGCGGCTGTATGCCATGGGCAATCCGCTCGAGCTCGGATTTACCATCGTCGAAGGGACCTATAACGGCCTGGTCGAGCACAGTTACACCGATCGCATCCACTTCACCGGCGCGCTCAATCCCGGAATGAGCGGTGGGCCTGCGGTCACGGGGGATGGTGCGGTCGTGGGCGTCAATGTCGCGACACGCCGTGGCGGACAGCTCATCAGCTTTCTCGTCCCCGCGCGGTTTGCCGAAGCGCTGCTCGAGCGGGTTCGCGAGCAGAAGGTGTCACCGGATTTCCGCGCCGAGATCGGACGGCAAATCACGGACGAGCGCAGGACCCTTTACAAATCTCTTCGCGAACAGGGTTTCCGGCCGACGGCACTCGGCCCTTATCGGGGACCGGAGACTGCGGCACCATGGTTCAACTGTTGGGCGCAAACCAATGCCAGCGTCGCACCCAAGCCGCGCTTTGCGATGAATTCGACAAGCTGCGTCAGCGAAACGAGCCTGTTCGTTGCGTCAGACCTGAACACGGGAAATATTCAGATCTACCACTCCTACGTCCGATCCACTGAACTCAACCAGTTTCAGTTTGCGACCTATCTGGCCCAGCTCAGCCAGAACAGGTTGCAAGGCGGCGGTCCCTACCGGAAATGGTACACGCCGGAGCGCTGCCGTGAGGACTTCGTGGGCAGCGCCGTGGTCTCGGATCAGCCGGCGCTGCGGGTGATGTGGTGCGCGCAAGCCTATCGCGAGTTCGAAGGTCTCTACGACGTTGCGCTGGTCGCCGTCACCCAGGACGACGGCGCCGAGGCGCTGGTCTCGCGATTGAGCATGCAGGCCGTCGGCTATGACGATGCGATGGATATCGGCCGGCGTTTCCTCGACGAAGTTCGGGTGAAGAGATGATCTGGGTCGAAATTCTCTCTCGTCACCGCGACGTCGTCAATCGCGTCCGGATTGCCGGGGCGGAGGTCACCGTCGGCCGTGGTTATGACAATGATGTGATCGTCGACGACCCATACGTGGCCGCGCGTCATCTGCGCGTGTCGCGCGACGCGGCGGGACGGCTCGTTGCCGAGGATCTCGACAGCGTTAACGGAATTTTCCTGGATGGCGGCAAAGGCCCGATCACGCGCCTTGTGATCGACGGCACAACACCGTTTCGAATCGGTCACACACTGCTGCGGATCCGCACCAGCGACCATGCGGTCGAGCCTGAGCGCATGGTGCTCGCCGAACGGGGCGCGCTATCGACGGCGATGGTTGCCGCGATGACGGTGATCGTGTTCGGTTTCATCGCGCTCAGGGTCTGGCTCGCCCAAACCGGCGAGCCGCGGCTGTCGAATTACATGACGCCCCTGCTCACGATGGCCGGAGTGCTGCTGGTCTGGGTGGGCATATGGACACTGGTCTCGCGCCTGCTTGCCGGGCGCTCGCAATTCCTGCGCAACCTCGCGATCGCGCTCGTGGCCGTTCTGGTTTCGTTGCTCTACAACGAGTTTGCCAAATACGCGGCCTTTGGCCTGACCTGGCCTGTGCCGAGTGACTACGAGTATGCGACGACCTGGTCGATCCTGGCGGCGGCGTGCTTCCTGCACCTGCACGCTATCAGCGCGCGTGGCGTGTGGGTGAAGGCGGCGATCGTCGCGGTGGTTCTCCTTCTCGCAATCGGCGCGCAGACGCTCCAGCGCTCCGAGGCATTCTCCGATCTCGGGCGGCAAAACACAGCCCGCCTCTTGCTGCCGCCGGCATTCCGCACCGTGCCGCTACGTTCGACGGACCAGTTTTTCGCAAACGTCGCCGACCTCAAGGCCGGCCTCGATGCCGATCGCCATCAGGCCAGACAGCATAACCCCGGGACGCGCTGACTTCCGTCCTTCCAAGGTTTTCGGCTCCTGACGCCGGGATCGCTCTGAAACGGGTAGGTTTTGGGTAATTTTCGGCCATCCGCTCCGAAAAACCCCGTATTTCCTTGCTTCTCGCGAAAATCAGGCTATATAGCGCGCCATCTCACACGGAAACATGGCTCACAAGGCCGTCCGGTGGCAGCCGGGCCCATCAGGCTCGCCTGCTCACACGTTTCCGGAGGAACCAACCGGAGAACTGAAGTCATGGCACTACCCGATTTTTCTATGCGTCAGCTGCTTGAGGCTGGCGTCCACTTTGGCCACCAGTCGCACCGCTGGAATCCGAAAATGGCCGAGTACATTTTCGGTGCCCGCAACAACATCCATATCATCGACCTCGCGCAGACCGTGCCGATGCTGCATCGCGCATTGCAGGCCGTTAGCGACACCGTCGCCAAGGGCGGCCGCATCCTGTTCGTCGGCACCAAGCGTCAGGCCCAGGATGGCGTTTCGGAGGCCGCCAAGCGTTCGGCGCAGTATTTCGTCAATTCGCGCTGGCTCGGCGGCACGTTGACCAACTGGAAGACGATTTCCGCCTCGATCAAGCGGCTGCGACATCTCGACGAGGTGCTCAATTCCGGCGATGCCAGCGCCTACACCAAGAAGGAGCGGCTGACGTTGCAGCGCGAGCGCGACAAGCTCGACCGCTCGCTCGGCGGCATCAAGGACATGGGCGGCTTGCCGGACATGATCTTCGTGATCGACACCAACAAGGAAGACATCGCGATCCAGGAAGCCCAGCGGTTGAACATTCCGGTGGCCGCGATCGTCGACACCAATTCGGATCCGAAGGGCATCACCTATGTCGTGCCCGGCAACGACGACGCCGGCCGCGCGATCTCGCTGTATTGCGATCTGGTGGCGCGTGCTGCGATCGACGGCATTTCGCGAGCGCAGGGCGATGCGGGTATCGATGTCGGCGCGTCGGCGCATCCGGCGCGCGAGGAAGCTGTGGCCGCGCCGCAGACGGCTGGCTTCCAGGGTCTGGCGGGCCCGCGCGGCGCGCCCGATAACCTCAAGAAGCTCACCGGCGTCTCCGGCACCATCGAGAAGAAGCTCAACGATCTCGGCATCTTTCATTACTGGCAATTGGCCGAGCTCGATCACGACACCGCCCATAAGATCGGCGAAGAGGTCGGTCTGCCGGCCCGTGCCGACGCCTGGGTGGCCCAGGCCAAGGCGCTCACCGCCGAAGCGGAATAACAAGATGCCGGCCGGGCAATCCGGCCGGCAAGACAACAAATTCCAGTTTACGGCATTGGTGACGGTGGCTGGCGGAGGTCGAACCGCATCCGCCGTCGCAGGCAGAGGACGATAGCGACATGGCGACAATCACGGCGGCGATGGTCAAGGACCTGCGCGAATCCACCGGCGCAGGCATGATGGATTGCAAGGCGGCACTGACGGAGACCGACGGTGATATGCAGGCCGCGCAGGATTGGCTGCGCAAGAAGGGCCTGTCGAAAGCTGCCAAGAAAGCGGGCCGCGTCGCAGCCGAAGGCCTGATCGCCGCGCTGACCAAGGGCACCAAGGGCGTGGTCGTCGAGGTCAACTCCGAGACCGATTTCGTCGCGCGCAACGAGCATTTCCAGGGCCTCGTGAAGATGATCGCGCAGGTCGCACTCGACGTCGGCGCCGACATCGAGAAGATCAAGGCCGCCAAGGTCGGCGCCATCACGGTTGAGGCCGCCATTTCCGATGCGATCGCCACCATCGGCGAAAACATGACGCTGCGCCGTGCCGCTTTGCTCGACGTCGGCAAGGGCGTGGTGTCGAGCTACGTGCATAACGCGGTGGTTGAAGGCGCCGGCAAAATGGGCGTGATCGTCGCGCTGGAATCGTCCGGCAAGACCGATGAGCTCGCGGTGCTCGGCAAGCAACTGGCGATGCACGTCGCCGCCGCCAACCCGCTCGCGATCGACCCTGCGGGGCTCGATCCGGCCGCGGTCAGGCGCGAGAAGGATGTTCTGGCCGACAAATACCGTCAGCAGGGCAAGCCGGAAAACGTCATCGAGAAGATCGTCGAGTCCGGTCTGAAGACCTACTACAAGGAGGTTTGCCTCCTCGAGCAGGCTTTTATTCACGACAGCGGCAAGTCCGTCGCCCAGGCAATGAAGGAAGCTGAGGGTAAGGTCGGCGGGCCGATCAAGGTCGCCGGGTTTTTGCGCTATGCTCTCGGCGAGGGAATCGAGAAGCAGGAAACTGACTTTGCGGCCGAAGTCGCAGCCGCCAGCGGACAGAAGTAACCGCCTTGGCGCTTGCGGCCTGTTTGCGCCGGGGGAGCCGCCGGGCGGATAGGGAAAGCGATTAGCAGATGGCAGGGCCGATCTATCGTCGCGTGGTGATCAAACTGTCCGGCGAATATTTTGCCGGCCCGAACCCGTCGGGGTTCGACCAGCCAACGATCGACCGCGTTGCCGGGGACCTGATCGCGGCCAAGGCTCTTGGGGTGGAGATTGCCGTCGTCATTGGCGGCGGCAATCTGGTTCGCGGCGTGGACGTGTCCTCGCGTGGAGTTTCGCGGCCTACCGGCGATACCATGGGGATGCTGGCAACCGTGATGAATTGCCTGGCGCTGGAAGCGGCGATCGAGTGCAAGGGCGCGCCTGCGCGTGCTCTCTCGGCGCACGTCATGCCGCAGGTTTGCGAGCTTTTCACGCGAAGTGCGACGCACAAATATCTGTCCGAGGGACGTATCGTCCTGCTGGGCGGAGGAACCGGAAACCCCTTTTTCACCACCGACACGACGGCAGTGTTGCGGGCGGCGGAAATCGGCGCAGAGGCGGTGCTCAAAGCCACCAATGTCGACGGCGTCTACAGCGCCGATCCGAAAAAAGACCCGGCCGCCAAGCGATTTGATCGCCTGACCCATTCGGAAGCGATTGGAGGCGGCTACAAGGTCATGGATGCGACTGCATTTGCGCTTGCCCGGGAGACATCGCTGCCTATCATCGTGTTTTCGATCGCCGAGCCGGGTTCGATCAGCGCCATTCTGACTGGTACCGGTCGCGGCACCGTCGTCGCCGGTTAGCCGCCTTTGTCGTTTTGCAGCGCCAAAACACGCCGGGTTTGCGTCGCGGCCACCGCATTGAGGAGGAGAGAGCGTCATGTCCGCCGGTAACTTTGACATCAACGAATTGAAGCGCCGCATGCAGGGCGCAACGCAATCTCTCAAGCACGAACTGGGCGGCCTTCGGACCGGCCGCGCCGCCGCATCCATGCTGGAACCGGTCCAGGTCGAGGCCTATGGCTCGCACATGCCGCTCAATCAGCTGGCAACCATCAGTGTTCCCGAGCCGCGCCTGTTGTCGGTGCAGGTCTGGGACAAATCGATGGTCAAGGCGGTGGAGAAGGCCATTGTCGACTCCAATCTCGGTCTCAGTCCGGCGACCGAGGGCCAGGTCCTTCGCCTGCGGATCCCCGAACTCAACCAGGACCGCCGCAAGGAGTTGGTCAAAGTCGCGCACAAGTACGCGGAAGCCGCCCGTGTTGCGGTTCGCCACGTGCGGCGCGACGGTCTCGACGTGCTCAAGAAGCTGGAAAAGAATCACGAGATGTCCGAGGACGACCAGGAGCGCCTGGCGAACGACGTGCAGAAGGCCACCGACAGTACGATCTCGGAAATCGATCAGCTGCTGGCGGCAAAGGAAAAGGAAATCCTTACCGTTTAGCCTATTGTTCAGGTGCGATCCGTCGAAACCTTCATGTTAGAAATCGCGCCTTGAGGATTGATTGATGTCGAATGCCGCAGCGCCCGTGACTGAAGGATTGGATCGAGGGGGCGCGCCGTTGCATGTGGCGATCATCATGGACGGAAACGGGCGATGGGCTGCTGCACGCGGTCTTCCGCGCGTGGAAGGTCATCGCCGGGGCGTCGAGGCCTTGCGGCATGTGGTCCGCGCCGCCGGCGAACTGGGCATTCGTTATCTGACTATTTTCTCTTTCAGTTCCGAAAACTGGTCACGGCCGGCGTCTGAGATCGGCGACCTGTTCGGGCTGCTGCGACGGTTTATCCGCAACGACCTTGCCATCCTGCATCGCGACGGCGTTCGTGTTCGCGTGATCGGTGAGCGTAAAGGGTTGGAGCCGGACATTTGTGCGCTGCTCAAGGAAGCGGAGGACCTGACACGCGACAATGATCGCATGCATCTGATCGTCGCGTTCAACTACGGGTCACGGCAGGAAATCGCCCGTGCGGCAGAACGGTTGGCCGAAGAGGTAGCGGCGGGAAGGCGCGAGCCGTCCTCAATTGATGCCGATACGCTCGGCCGCTATCTCGACGCTCCCGATGTTCCCGACCCGGATCTGATCATCCGCACCAGCGGCGAGCAGCGACTGTCGAATTTCCTGATGTGGCAGGCGGCCTATAGCGAACTTGTTTTTGTTCCGGTCCACTGGCCCGATTTCGACAAGGCCGCGCTTGAGGGCGCGATTGCGGAATATGCCAGGCGTGAGCGCCGGTTCGGCGGTCTGGTTGCGAAAACCGGATCGTGACCGAGGGTAAAGCAGCATCGACAGAGGCGGCCGGGCAGGGGGGGCGCAGCAACCTTTTGCTGCGGATCGCCGCCGCATTGGTGATGGCGCCGCTTGCTGTCGCCATGGCCTATCTCGGCGGATGGTTCTGGATCGGCCTCGTGACCTTGGCGGCGATCGGGCTCTACCTCGAATGGCTCACGATTATCGGCGTGCGTCGGCTTTCGCTCGTGCTATCGGGCGTGCTCGTGCTGCTGGTCGCGGGATGGGTCGAAGCCGAACATTTCGATGCGGCCTACGTTTCGGCCTTGATCGTGCTTGGAGGTGCGGCCGCCATCATATTTTCCAGCGATCGGCGCGGCTGGGCCGTGGCGGGGATAGGCTATGCACTGGCGGCCTCGATCGCCTCCAGCATGGTGCGGCGTGACCCGGTTTCCGGATTCGCCGCGCTGATGTTCGTGCTGCTGGTGGTTTGGGCAACCGATATTGGCGGGTATTTCGCCGGTCGGCTGATTGGGGGCCCAAAACTCTGGCCCCGGGTCAGTCCGAAAAAGACCTGGGCGGGAGCGGTCGGTGGCTTTGTGGCGAGCCTTGGCGCAGCGATCGGATTTGCGCTCGGTGGTCCGGGAAGAACGGTTTCGTTGCTGCTGTTGGGAGCCATACTTTCGGTTGCCGCGCAGCTTGGCGATCTCTTCGAATCCGCGATCAAGCGCCGGTTTGGCGTCAAGGATTCCAGCCACCTGATTCCCGGACATGGCGGGTTGATGGACCGCCTGGACGGCTTCGTCGCCGCCATCGTTCTGGCAGCTATTTTCGGCTTTTTGCGCGGCGGCGCGGATGGCGTCGGCCGCGGTCTTATGGTTTGGTGAAGTATGAGCGCCGTTCCCTTGCGTAACAACAAAACGGCTGCCGCGATTCGTTCCGTCACCGTGCTCGGTGCGACCGGTTCGATTGGCGACAGCACGATGGATTTGCTGCGGGCGTCCAGGGACCGCTATCGTGTCGAAGCGTTGACCGCGCACAGCAACGTGCAGGGGCTCGCCGGTCTGGCACGGGAATTCGGCGCTCGTTTTGTCGCCGTCGCGGATCCCGATCGTTTGCACGAATTGAAGGACGCGCTCGCGGGCACGCAAACAGAATGCGGCGCCGGCGAAAGCGCCGTCATCGAAGCGGCCGCGCGTCCGGCAGACTGGGTGATGGCCGCAGTCAGCGGGGCCGCCGGTCTCAAGCCCGCGCTCGCCGCCGTCGATCGCGGTGCCACCGTGGCGCTGGCGAACAAGGAATGCCTGGTCTGCGCCGGTGATTTCTTCATGGAGCGCGCCAACAGGGCCGGCGCCTGCATCCTGCCGGCCGATTCCGAGCACAACGCCTTGTTTCAGGCCCTGGCTTCCGGAAATCGCGAGGAGCTGGTTCGCGTCATCATCACTGCATCAGGGGGCCCGTTCCGCACCTGGTCGAGCGCCGATATCGAAAAGGCCACGCTCGAGCAGGCCCTGAAGCATCCGAACTGGAGCATGGGACAGAAAATCACCATCGATTCGGCATCGATGATGAATAAGGGCCTCGAGGTGATCGAGGCAGCCTGCCTGTTCGGTTTGACGGCGGAGGAGATCGACGTGCTCGTCCATCCGCAGTCGATCATTCATGGAATGGTCGAGTTCTCGGACCGCTCGGTGGTGGCGCAGCTTGGCGCGCCCGATATGCGCACGCCGATTGCGCACTGCCTCGGCTGGCCGGATCGAATCACGGGCCCCGCGGCCAAACTCGATCTCGCCAGGATCGGGCAATTGACTTTCGAGGCGCCCGATTTTGCGCGCTTCCCGGGTCTCAAGCTGGCCTATGAGGCCTTGCGAACCGGTCGGGGCGCAACCACTGTCTATAATGCGGCAAACGAGATCGCGGTCGCTGCTTTCATCGCCGGCAAGATTCGTTTTGGCTCCATTGCTCGGCTTGTCGAAGCGACGCTGGAAGCCTGGATTCGTGGCGGCAATCTGACCTCGCTGACCTCGGCCGACGATGCAATTGCTGTTGACCATAAGGCGCGAAATAAGGCGGCCACCCTATTGCCTCAAATTGCCTTAAAGGCATCCTAGAGCGTTGGGGCGGAGCCTTCGGCTTCGGGTGAGGGGAATCGGATGTCTGAGTTTTTTCAGCACAGTTTCAATGTGTTAGGCCATGGCCTGATCGGCTATATCGTTCCCTTCCTGTTCGTCCTGACTGTCGTCGTCTTCTTCCATGAACTCGGCCATTTCCTGATCGCCCGCTGGGCGGGCGTGAAGGTGTTAACTTTTTCGCTCGGATTTGGCCCCGAATTGGCGGGTTTCAACGACCGGCACGGAACCCGCTGGCGGATCTCCGCCGTACCGCTCGGCGGCTACGTCAAATTCTTTGGCGATGACAGCGAGGCCTCGACGCCTGACCTGGAATCGCTCGGCAACATGACCGCCGAGGAACAGGCGGACAGCTTTCATCACAAGAAGGTCGGCCCTCGGGCTGCAATTGTCGCTGCCGGTCCGATCGCGAATTTCCTGTTGGCCATTCTGATCTTTGCGGGCATGTCGCTTTATTACGGCAAGCCCAGTTCGATTCCGCGTGTCGACGTCGTTCAGCCCGACAGTGTCGCGGCTTCCGCGGGCTTCCATGTCGGCGACGTGGTGGTCTCTATCGACGGAAATGCGATCGAGAGTTTCGCTGACATGCAGCGCACCGTGTCCACGAGTGCCGGCACCAAGCTGACATTCCGTGTGAAGCGTGACGGCGGCTTGGTCACGCTGACGGCGACGCCTGCGCTGAAGGAGATGAAAGACATCTTCGGCAACAGTCACAAGATCGGCGTCCTGGGAATCCAGTACAACGCCCAGCCCAGCGATCCCAAGACCACGCCGGTTGGCTATATCGAATCGCTGAAGATCGGCGTCGAGCAGGTCTGGTTCATCATCGACAGCACGTTCAAGTTCGTCGGCTCGCTGTTTGTCGGCGCCGGCTCGACCGGAGATCTCGGCGGGCCCTTGCGGATTGCGCAGCTTTCGGGACAGGCGGCCAGCCTCGGCTTCCAGTTCCTGCTGCAATTATGCGCGGCGCTTTCCGTGTCAATCGGGCTCTTGAACCTGTTTCCGGTGCCGCTGCTCGATGGCGGTCATCTTTTGTTCTATTCCGTGGAAGCCCTGCGTGGGCGTCCATTATCGCCGAAAGCCCAGGAGATGGGCTCCCGAATCGGGTTGGGACTGGTGCTGATGCTGATGGTGTTCGTGACCTACAACGACATCCTGCATCTCGCGGCATCGTGACGCGGCTTTTTTATGACGTGGCCAATAGGCAACGTCTTGGAATGAAATTGAAATCGCGCTGCCACATAAGGTTTGCCGGCTTGGCAAAATTAGCTACAAGCAGGGCGGCAGGTGGGGATTTGCCGGTTCGCGGGGGTACGACGGACCGGCACAGGATTGTAAGGGCGCTCGGCGCATGAAGGTTGGAATGGGGGTACGGGGAGGCTTGCTGGCCGCCCTGATCATGTTGACGACGCCATTTGCCGCCTCCCTGGCGGTTGGGCTCGCGTCCTCACCGGCGTCGGCGCAGACGGTCGATTCCATCGAGGTCCAGGGCAATCGCCGGGTCGAGGCGTCCACGATCCGCTCCTATTTCAAGCCGGGTCCGAACGGAAAGCTGGACCAGGGCCATATCGACGACGGTCTGAAAGGGCTGATCGAAACCGGCCTGTTCCAGGATGTGAAAATCAATCAGGCCGGCGGCCGAATCATCGTGAACGTGATCGAGAATCCGGTCATCGGCCGCGTGGTTTTCGAAGGCAACAAGAAGATCAAGGACGAGCAACTCTCGTCCGAAGTCCAGTCAAAGCCGCGCGGAACATTGTCGCGTCCGATGGTCCAGTCGGATGCGCAGCGAATTGCGGACATCTATCGCCATTCCGGCCGTTATGACGTGACGGTTGTTCCTGAAATCATCGAACAACCGAACAATCGCGTCGACCTGGTCTTCACGATCACCGAAGGCAAGAAGACCGGCATCAACTCGATCGAGTTTGTTGGCAACAAGACCTACTCGTCGTATCGGCTGAAGGACGTCATCAAGACGCGCGAATTGAATCTCCTGAGCTTCCTCGGCGGCAGTGACGTCTACGATCCGGACCGCATCGAAGCCGACCGCGACCTGATTCGACGCTACTACCTCAAGCACGGTTTTGCCGACGTGCAGGTCGTTGCCGCGCTGACGGAATATGATCCGGACAAGAAGGGCTTCCTGGTCACCTTCAAGATCGAGGAAGGCCAGCAATACCGTGTCGCCACGGTCGATTTTCAATCCAGCATCCCCGGATTGAACGGCAATGCGCTCGCGCCGTATTCGCGCGTCAACATCGGCTCGCTCTATAACGCCGAGGCGCTCGAGAAGTCTGTCGAGGAGATGCAGATCGAAGCGTCGCGGCGGGGATTTGCCTTCGCGGTCGTCAAGCCGCGCGGCGACCGCAACTTCGAATCGCATACTGTCTCGATCGTATTCGCGATCGACGAAGGCCCGCGCACCTACATCGAGCGAATCAACGTACGCGGCAACACGCGGACGCGCGATTTCGTGATCCGCAGGGAATTCGACATCGCCGAAGGCGACGCCTACAACCGCGCGCTGGTTGATCGCGCCGAGCGCCGCTTGAAGAATCTTGATTTCTTCAAGAACGTCAAAATCACCACCGAGCCGGGTTCGTCGAGTGATCGCGTGATTCTCAACGTCGATCTCGAGGAGAAATCGACCGGCGATTTCTCGGTGTCGGGCGGCTATTCCACCACCGACGGTCCGCTCGCCGAAGTCAGCGTCTCCGAGCGCAACCTGCTCGGCCGCGGCCTCTTCGGAAAGATATCGGTGACCTACGGCGAGTTTGCGCGCGGCATCTCGCTTTCCTATGTCGATCCGTATCTGCTCGACTATCGCATAGGCCTCGGTATTGACACCTACTACCGCGAGCAGCTGGCCAACCAGTTCATTTCCTACCAGACGAAGACGATCGGCTTCAGCCCGCGGATCGGACTTGCGCTTCGCGAAGACATGGCCGTGCAGCTTCGCTATTCGATCTATCAGCAGCAAATCTCGCTGCCGGGCTTTCTCGACAACTGTAACAACAACCCGAACAATCCCACGCTTGCGTTCAATCCCTCGCCTGCTTTCGCCAACACGGCAGCCGGCCAGGCGCTGATCCAGCAGCTCATTCCGGGCGGCGTCGACCCCTCCGGAACCGGGCTGTGGTGTTATGCCGATGGCGAAGCGTCGTTGCCGGTGCGCAAGGAGCTCGCTCAGGGCTCGACCATTACGTCGGCAGTCGGATATTCGTTCGACTACAACACGCTGGATAACAACAAGAACCCGACCGACGGTCTGTTGGTCGACTGGAAACAGGACTTCGCGGGCGTCGGCGGCGACGTGACCTACCTGAAGTCGGCGGTCGACGCGAAATACTACACGCCGCTTGTTGCCGATATCGTCGGCCTGGTTCACCTCCAGGGTGGTGTCATGACCCAGGTCGGCAACAACCAGATCCGGATGCTGGACCAGTTCCAGATGGGTCCCAATCTGGTGCGCGGTTTTGCGCCGAACGGCATCGGTCCACGTGATATCAACCCTTACGGTACCCAGGACGCGCTTGGCGGCACGCAATACTGGGGCGCTTCGCTGGAGTTTCAGATGCCGTTCTGGTTCCTGCCGAAGGAGCTGGGCATGAAGGGTGCGGTCTATGCAGACGCCGGCTGGCTCGGTGATTACAGGGGGCCCACCGATTGGGCGGCGACGGGTGAGGTCAATGTGCCGGGCTGTATCAAACCCATCAATAACGGCGGGGCTTTCCCGGCCTCCCCCGGCACCTGCTTGGGACTGCAGTATGATCCCGGCAACGTGGTGCGCACCTCGGTCGGTGTCGGCCTGATCTGGGCATCGCCTTTCGGTCCGCTTCGCTTCGACTACGCGATCCCGATCACCAAGGCTGCCCACGATATCCCGATGCAGTTCAAGTTCGGCGGCGGCACCAGCTTCTGATCCTGGCCACCCTGGCTTTATCGCACCGTATGCAGAATGGAGCCGGACCAGATGGGTCCGGCTGGCGCTATCTTTAAGCATTGCCAAGGACCGGCAACGACCGCAGAGTTGGCTTTGCGGCCAGCCCTCCGGGGCTTATGGCTCGGAAGGATTGCGGCTTTGCCGGTGCCGCTGAGCGCCCAGGGAGAGGATCGGGGACGATGGAGGAGACGTCGGTCAAATACGAGCTCGTGGACATCAACGAGATCCTCAAGACCTTGCCGCATCGCTACCCCATGCTGCTGATCGACCGGCTGATCAATGTCCGCTCGGATCACAGCGGAATCGGCATCAAGAACGTCACCTACAACGAGCCGGTGTTTCTCGGTCATTTTCCCGACCGCCCCGTCTATCCGGGCGTGCTGATGATCGAAGCGATGGCGCAGACCGCGGGCGTGATCGGAATCAAGGCGATGGAGACCGACAGGCCGCGTGCCGTCTATTTTCTGACCATCGACAAGTGCAAGTTCCGCAAACCCGTTTTGCCGGGAGATACCATCGAATATCACATGCGCAGCATTTCGCGACGCAAGGCGATGTGGTGGTTTCACGGGGATGCCAAGGTCAACGGCACGATCGTTGCCGAGGCCGACGTCGGGGCCATGCTGGCCGATTGACGTGGGCCTCGGGCTCGCGACGGTCCGCTCAACCAGTCCTTTGCGGCGCAACCCTCAATCGACATGTTCGGGGTTCTGTGTTCTAGTTCTGCGGCCAGCGCGGGAAGGGCAGATGCGATACGTGATGATATCGGCAGCGGCGGCGGTCTTGCTTGTCGCGCAGGGTAGCCGTGCCGAAGCCGCCAAGACATGCATCGCTAGCGCGACCGAGGCATTGCCGAAAATCACGGGACTTGTCGTTAAGAGGTCCCGGACGCGCGCGGTGCCGCCTACCGTTATGGCGACCTGGAGAGGTCAGGCGAAACCCGTCATGATCGATCTTGACGTCGAGATCCCAGGCGAAGCGCAAACCTTCTCCTATATGTGCGTGATGACCCAGGGGTCCGCCTTCGTTCAGCGCACGATGAATTGACGCGGGCGGCCTGTCTCCACGCGTATTCGAGCGAAGTGGAAGCCAGTTCGCGTGAAGAAACGCTTCAAAACAAGTGAGTAGAGCCGGGTTCTGATTCAATCAGAACCGGATAGGCTCTAGTGTCCCGATTCCGAAGTGAGTAGTATTTTCGGAGCCACGTTTCGAACTTCGGAATCGAAAGGACACTAACAAACCTATTGATCTAGTGTGGCTTTGGTTCAGAAGTCCGCATGACGAGCCCGCGGCACAAATGATGAGGACTTCTGAACCGCCACACTAGCCTCGTTAGCGCACGCCAATTCATGGAAGGCAGGTCACTGGACAGTCCCGGCGGCCCGCGCTAACCACTGAAAAATCGAACAATTTGCGCCATTGCTTGCGAGACGACGGGCCCTCGATGATGACGATCGATCCAACCGCGCGGGTTGAAGACGGCGCAGTGATCGGCGAAGGCGCCACGATCGGCCCGTACTGCGTGGTCGGCCGTGATGCGACCATCGGCGCGAACTGCAGGCTGATCGCCCACGTCCACGTGATGGGGCATACGACCATCGGCGCCGGCTGCACGGTCTATCCGTTCGCTTCTTTGGGCGGGGCGCCGCAATCGCTAGGCTATCGCGGTGAGCCGACGAAACTTGCGATCGGCGAGAGCTGCACGATCCGCGAGTCGGTGACAATGAATGTCGGCACCGTTGGCGGCGGCGGTATCACCCGCGTCGGCGATCGCGGATACTTCATGAATTGCAGCCATGTGGGACATGACTGCCAGGTCGGCAACGACGTCATCTTCGCAACGTCTGCAACGCTCGGCGGTCATTGCGAGATCGGGGACTTCGTCTTTATTGGCGGCTTGTCCGCGGTGCATCAGTTCACGCGGGTTGGACCGCAGGTGATGATCGGCGGCGTTTGCGGCGTTCGCGGTGACATTATTCCCTATGGCCTGGTCAACGGCCAGTACGCGCGTCTTGAAGGCCTTAATGTCGTTGGCATGAAGCGTCGCAAGTTTACCCGCGAGCGGCTGGTCATCGTCAGGTCGTTTTACCAGAAGCTGTTCGACGCTCCCGGAATCTTCTCGGAACGGTTGAGCGCGGTGCGGTCCCTTGCGGAAGCGGATCCGGCAATCGCGGAAATCCTGCAATTCATCGATGCCGGCAAACATCGGCCTCTGTGCCTGCCGTCTGGCCGCAACGCTGAAGATTGATCACGGAGTAGTCGCAGCCATGGCCGCCGCGGCTTTCGAAATATCGTCACCGGTTGGCGTCATTGCGGGCGGTGGCGCGATGCCGTTTGCCGTCGCCGATTCGCTGAAAGCACGCGGCCTTGATCCGGTTCTGTTTGCGCTCAGGGGCGCCTGTGATCCTCTGGCCGCTGAGCGCTTTCGCCATCACTGGATCTCGGTGGGCGAATTAGGGCGGACGATGAAGCTGCTTCGCGCCGAGAAGTGCAAAGATCTGGTCTTCATCGGAACGCTGGTGCGGCCGGCACTGTCGGAAATCCGGCTCGATTGGGGAACGCTTCGCGCACTGGGGCGAATATGGTCAGCCTTTCGCGGCGGCGACGATCATCTGCTGTCGGGCGTCGGACGGATTTTTGAGCAGGAGGGCTTCCGCCTTTTGGGACTGAAGGAGGTCGCGCCCGATTTGCTGATGCCGGAAGGATGCGCCACCCGCAGATTGCCCGGTCACGATGCGATGTCAGATATTGCCAGGGGACGCGATGTGCTCAGCGCGCTCGGCCCTTTCGACATCGGCCAGGCCGTTGTCGTGATTGACGGCCATGTGGTCGGCGTCGAAGGCATAGAAGGGACGGATGAATTGTTGCGGCGTATCGCGGAGCTGCGCGTCGGTGGCCGCATCCGCGCAGCGGCAGGTCGCGGGGTGCTGGTGAAAGCGCCGAAAAGCGGTCAGGATTTGCGCTATGATCTGCCGACGATTGGACCGCGAACGATTGAAAGAGCCGCGGCGGCCGACCTCGCAGGCGTCGCGGTGATTGCCGGCAACACGGTGGTTGCCGACCCACAGGCCGTGATCGAGACGGCCGATACGGCGGGTCTCTTTGTCGTTGGTCTGCCTTCCTGATGCCGGCTCCCGCAAATGGCAGGATCGCGCGCAAGATTTTTCTGATTGCAACAGAAGAATCCGGCGACCGGCTGGGCGCGCATTTGATGAAGGTGCTTCGCCAGCGCCTCGGCGATGCCGTCAGTTTCGAGGGCGTCGGCGGGTTGGCGATGGCCAAAGAGGGGCTGAAGTCACTGTTTCCAATCGAGGAGCTCTCGATCATCGGCTTTTCGGCCGTCATCAAACAGCTGCCCAAGGTTTTGCGCCTGATCCAGCGGACCGTCGCCGCGGCGGTACACGCCCAGCCCGACATGCTCGTCATCATCGACAGTCCCGACTTCACCCATCGGGTCGCGCGACGGGTACGCTCGCGCGATCCCTCGATCCCAATCGTGGATTATGTGTCGCCATCCGTCTGGGCTTGGCGGCGGGGCCGGGCGCGCGCCATGGGGGCCTATGTCGATCACGTTCTGGCGCTGCTCCCGTTCGAGCCGGAGGAATACCGGCGGCTGCATGGCCCTCCGTGCAGCTATGTCGGCCACCCCCTGACCGAGCAGCTCGGCTCGCTCAGGCCCAATGCCAGGGAGCAGGAACGGCGTAACGGAACGCCGCCAGTGCTGCTGGTTCTGCCGGGAAGCCGTCGTGGCGAGATCCGGCACCATATGACGGTGTTTGGAGAGGCGCTGGATTTGCTCCAGGCGCAGGGCAAGGAACTTAAATTGATCCTGCCCACCATGCCGCATTTGCTCGAGTTGGTGAGGGAAGGCGTGAGTTCCTGGAAAGTCGCTCCACGGATCGTAGTCGGCGAGAGCGAGAAGCGTGCGGCGTTCCGGATCGCCACTGCAGCGCTTGCGAAGTCCGGCACGGTGACGCTGGAACTCGCGCTGGCGCAGGTACCGATGGTGACGGCCTATCGTACCGGGGCGTTGGAGGCATCGATCCTCCGGCGCGCGCTCACGGTTACGTCGGTCATCCTCGCCAACCTCGTCATCGGCGAGAACGCGGTGCCGGAATTCCTCCAGGAGAACTGCACGGCGGAGAAGCTCGCGAACGCCCTTGGCGAGGTGCTGACCGATTCACCGATGCGGCGGCGGCAGGTCGAGGCCTTTGGGCGAATTGACGGCATCATGTCGACCGGCAATCAGTCGCCCAGTGTCCGCGCCGCAGACATCGTTCTAGGAATGCTGAGAAAGTCCCGAAGGGTAGGCTAAGAAGCCGGCCCCAAAGGAGTCCGGCTTCGACCTCTTCAGTTATTTCCGCTTGTCCATCGGAACGTAGTCCCGACGCGTCAGGCCGGTGTAGAGCTGACGCGGACGGCCGATCTTTTGCTGCGGGTCCTCGATCATTTCGCTCCACTGGCTGATCCAGCCGACGGTGCGGGCGACCGCAAACAGCACGGTGAACATCGATGTGGGGAAACCCATCGCCTTCAGCGTGATGCCAGAATAGAAATCGACGTTCGGATAGAGCTTGCGTTGGATGAAATACTCATCGTTGAGCGCAATCTTTTCCAGTTCCAGCGCAACCCTCAGCATCGGGTCATCGCCGTGGCCGGTTTCCTTCAGCACGGCGTGACACATCTTCTGCATGATCTTGGCGCGCGGATCGTAATTCTTGTAAACGCGATGGCCGAAGCCCATCAGACGGACTTCGCTGTTCTTTTCCTTCACCCTCTTGATGAAATCCGGAATCTTGTCGACGGTGCCGATGCCCGACAGCATCGCCAGCGCCGCCTCGTTGGCGCCGCCATGCGCCGGTCCCCACAGGCAGGCGATGCCGGCGGCGATGCAGGCGAACGGATTGGCGCCCGAGGAGCCGGCGATGCGAACAGTCGAGGTTGAGGCGTTCTGCTCGTGGTCGGCGTGCAGAATGAAGATCTTCTCCAGCGCATCTGCAAGCACGGGATTGATCTGGTATTCCTCGCAAGGCACGGCAAAGCACATGCGCAGGAAGTTCTCGGCGAATTTCAGCGAGTTCTTCGGATAGATGAAAGGCTGGCCGAGATTATATTTGAAGGCCATTGCAGCAAGCGTCGGGATCTTGGCGACCATGCGCATCGAGGCGATCATGCGCTGCTGCGGATCATTGATGTCGGTGGAGTCGTGATAGAAGGCAGCGAGTGCGCCGACGGACGCCACCATGACTGCCATGGGATGGGCGTCGCGGCGAAAACCCTGGAAGAAGCGGGCCATCTGCTCGTGCACCATGGTGTGATGGGTGACGCGATCGTCGAAATCCTTCTTCTGTGCGGCGGTCGGCAGCTCGCCGTAAAGAAGGAGATAACAGGTTTCCAGGAAGTCGCCGTGTTCGGCGAGCTGTTCGATCGGATAGCCACGGTACTCCAGGACGCCGGCATCGCCGTCGATATAGGTGATCTTCGACTCGCAACTCGCCGTCGACGTGAAGCCGGGATCGTAAGTGAACATCCCGGACTGCGCGTAGAGCTTGCCGATGTCGATGACGTCGGGACCGACGCTACCGCTCGAGATCGGGAGATCGAAGGTCTTGTTGCCTACCGTTAAAGTTGCGGTCTTGCCTTGAGGTGCGGCCATCGTGATGTCCCCGATGCGATCGTTGCGGAAGTCCCGCGTTTGACGCCTTTTCCGAGACGGCCGGCAGGCGCGCGGGACGTTTAAATGAAGCAATGAAATGGGTAGCTTATTGCTGTGTGCGCTGCAAGGCGGCGTCCGGAAACCTCAATCAGGACCTTGATCGTCGAGCCGGGCCAGGCTTTCGTCGCGGCCGAGCACGGCCAGGACGTCAAATATGCCCGGAGAGGTCGCGCGCCCCGTCAAGGCGGCGCGCAGCGGCTGGGCCACGGCGCCAAACTTGAGGCCGTTCAGGTCGGCAAAGGCGCGCATCGCCGTTTCCGTTTCTTCAGCGGTCCAGTTCTTGACTTCCCACAGCGCCACACGAAGCCGCCCAATCAGCAGGCGGTTTTCCGGCGTCAGCAAGGCGGCCGCCTTGGCGTCGATCTCGATCGGCCGGTCGGCAAAGATATAATAGGCGCTGTCAATCAGTTCGATCAGCGTCTTGGCACGCTCTTTCAGGCTTGGCATCGCCTGCAGCAACTGCGCCCGGGTCTTGTCGTTGAGCTTGGCCGCGAGGGCCGCGCCGCTTGGCACGTAAGGGAGCACCTCTTCGAACATCTTCACGAGGGATTGATCGTCGGTGTGGCGGATGTAGTGCCCGTTCAGATTTTCAAGCTTGGCGAAGTCGAAGCGAGCTGCCGATTTGCCGATGCCCGAGAGGTCGAAGGCAGCGATCATCTCCTCGGTCGAGAAAATCTCCTGATCGCCGTGGCTCCATCCGAGACGGACGAGGTAATTCCGCAGGGCGGCCGGCAAATATCCCATGGCGCGGTAGGCGTCGACGCCGAGCGCGCCATGGCGCTTGGAAAGCTTCGAGCCGTCCGCCCCGTGGATCAAGGGAATATGCGACATGCTGGGAATGTCCCAGCCAAGTGCATCATAGATCTGCTTCTGCCGCGCGGCATTGATTAAGTGGTCGTCGCCGCGAATGATGTGGGTGACGCCCATGTCATGGTCGTCGACCACGACGGCCAGCATGTAGGTCGGGTTTCCGTCACCGCGCAGCAGCACCAGGTCGTCGAGGTTTTCGTTCTGCCAGACCACTCGGCCCTGCACCTGATCCTCGATCACCGTTTCGCCGGTCAATGGCGCGCGCAGGCGGATCGTCGGCTTCATCCCGGGCGGGGCCTGGGGCGCGTCGCGGTCGCGCCAGAGACCATCGTAGAGGCGCGTGCGGCCCTCAGTGCGGGCCTTTTCCCGCATCGCCGCCAGTTCCTCGGGCGTCGCGTAGCAGCGATAGGCCTTGCCGGCGGCCAGCAGGCTTTCGGCGACCTCGCGGTGGCGGCCGGCGCGGCTATACTGGTAGATGACCTCGCCATCCCAATCGAGTTCAAGCCACTTCAAGCCGTCGAGAATGGCCGCAATCGCGGCATCCGTGGATCGCTCCCGGTCGGTGTCCTCGATCCGGAGCAGCATTGTGCCGCCGTGCTTGCTCGCATAGAGCCAGTTGAACAGGGCGGTGCGGGCGCCCCCGATATGGAGAAAGCCGGTCGGCGAGGGGGCAAAGCGCGTGACGACGTGGTCGGGCATAGATGTCAATGAGGCGATGGCGGGCTGCGGGTGTATAGCAGGAACCCCATATAACTAAAGCATTCCTTGGGGCTGGTGGCCCGTTTCTGACATTCGTATCCTGTCGCGGCGGGCTCATTTACGAATGTCGGAAACAAAGGGTCACCAGCAAATAATAAGTTTGTAGGGTGGTTTGGGATTTGACATTCGCTATAGGAACTCGCGGCGGTACTGAAACGAATGTCAATTCCACCACCCTGATGGATTTGGCAGATAGTTCTGTGATTCCGGAGTAAATAGCCAGAATGACACTAGAAGCGACTACGGCAGAGGCAGGCCGTGATTTCATCCGCGACATCGTCCAGGCCGACCTCGACGCCAAAAAGCATAGGCTGATCGTGACCCGGTTTCCGCCGGAACCGAACGGCTACCTGCATATCGGTCATGCCAAGTCGATCGGTCTTAACTTCGGGATCGCCCAGGAGTTCGGTGGCCGTTGCCACCTTCGGTTCGACGACACCAATCCGACCAAGGAGGAGCAGGAATTCATCGACTCGATTCAGGCCGACGTGAAATGGCTGGGCTATGACTGGGGGAAAAATCTCTTCTTCGCCTCCGACTATTTTGAAAAGCTCTATGATTGGGCGGAAGGCCTGATCCGTGCTGGTCTCGCTTATGTCGACGACCAGTCGCAGGAAGAGATCCGCCTGGCACGTGGCACGCTGACCGAGCCCGGGAAGAACAGCCCGTTCCGCGACCGATCGGTGGAGGAAAACCTCGATCTGTTTCGCCGCATGAAAGCGGGCGAGTTCCCGAACGGCGCGCGCGTGCTGCGCGCCAGGATCGACATGGCGTCGGGCAATATCAACCTGCGCGATCCCGTGCTCTACCGCATCCTTCACGCCCACCATCCGCGCACCGGCGACAAATGGTCGATCTATCCGAGCTATGACTATGCCCATGGCCAGTCCGATGCGATCGAAGGCATTACCCATTCCATCTGCACGCTGGAATTCGAGGACCACCGGCCGCTCTATGACTGGCTTCTCGACAAATTGCCGGTGCCATCGAAGCCGCGCCAGTATGAATTTGCGCGCCTCAATCTGACGTATACGTTGCTCTCCAAGCGCGTCCTGACCGAACTGGTGCGCGGCGGCCACGTCGCGGGCTGGGATGATCCGCGGATGCCCACCATCGCGGGGCTTAAGCGGCGCGGGGTCCCGCCTGCGGCGATCCGCGAATTCATCAAGCGCATTGGGGTCGCCAAAGCCAACAGCGTCGTCGATGTCGGCATGCTGGAGTTCTGCATCCGCGAAGTGCTGAACCAGACCGCGCAGCGGCGGATGGCGGTGCTGCGGCCGCTCAAGGTTGTGATCGAAAACTATCCGGAAGGGCAGACCGAGGAGATCGAAGCGGTCAACCACCCTGACAATCCAGATGCCGGCACGCGCCGTGTCGCGTTTGGTCGCGAGCTCTATATCGAGTGCGACGATTTCATGGAAAACCCGCCGAAGAAGTATTTCCGCCTGTCACCGGGCAACGAAGTGCGGCTGCGCTATGCCTATTTCATCACCTGCCGCGACGTGGTGAAGAATGCCGCCGGCGAAGTCGTCGAATTGCGCTGCACCTACGATCCTGCAACCCGCGGCGGCAACGCGCCCGACGGCCGCAAGGTCAAGGCGACCATGCACTGGCTCTCGGCGGCGCATTCGAAGCCGGCGGAAATCCGTCTGTACAGCCAACTCTTTGCCAATCCTGCTCCCGATGCGTCCAATTTCGCAGCCGACCTCAACCCGCAGTCGCTGGAGATTTTGAAGAACGCACGGGTCGAGCCTGACGTGGCTGTGTCGAATTCGACTGATGCCATGCAATTCGAGCGGCAGGGCTATTTCGTGCGTGACAAGCACTCAACCGCCAACCATCCGGTGTTCAATCGGACCATCGGACTGCGCGACACCTTCGCGAAAGAGGTCGGCAAGGGTTAGCGTAACTTGCCTTGTGAGGGCGTCTTGTCCAATCCAGTGAGCCGGCCACGGAGAATGTGGTTGGCCAGACGATCCCGGGCTTTTTCCTCAATCAGCAGATCGATGAAGGCAAGGCGCTTGGGTTCGTCAACCGCCTCCGCCAATAGCTTGCGATAACGATCGAAATTATACGCTGTGTCCGCACCACTCATGAGCTACCCCCGCAACACCTGAGCACGCGGCAAATGTTACGCCGCGCAGAATGCGACGCAAGCAAACGCGCAAGTGAAGCGAGCGCAGCAGGCAATGGGCTGTGGATAAACGCGCCAACCACATCGCGTTTTGCAGCGTGGTACAAATCAGTGAAGCGATCAGGCGAGGCGTTCGCGAATTTCGTCGCGCATCTTCTCGCGAAAAGCCGCTCTGCGGGCAGGGCGCTCCTTCTCGTCGACATCCCAACGGTCGAAGATATTGAAGTTCTCCAGGATCGGATGACGATCGCTCGCCATGGCGAGGATCGTCAGGAGCTTGTCGGCGGGCCCGCTCGGACCGGTCACCTCCCAGCGGCGGATCGTGTCGGCGCCCTCCTTTGGCTCCAGCCCGCACAGCTTCGCCATGTCGGCGGCCGACAGGGGCCGGCCAATGGCTTCCCCAAGATCCTGGCGAAGTTGTTTCAGTTCCGCACCCGTCACGATGCTGATTCCTTTCTAGTGGTCTGATCCTAACATTCGCATCCCTTCTCGAGCTGCCACTTTTGCGAATGTTGGAATCAAAAGACCACTAGCAAATATAAGATTCGAGTGGAGTTTCGGATTTGACATTCGCACGACGAACCCGCGGCAAGGTGGGTAGCGAATGTCAAATCCACTCCACTGGCGCCGACGCGGCTCTCTACAATAATTGCGGCTTTCTCGCGAATTCCACATCCGTTCGCCATTCAAGGCGCTACCGCCCTAGGTAGCATCGCTAGTGTCCCGGTTCTGACATTCGTATTCTGTCGCCGCGGGTTCGTTTACGAATGTCAGAACCAAAGGGACACTAGGAAATATTGGATTCTAGTGTGGTTTTGGATTTGACATTCGCTTGGTCAACTCGCGGCGATACTGAAGCGAATGTCAAATCCACCACGCTAGCGCAGATGTAGCGTTGGGTGGGGCCGGATGGCTGAGCGGGACAGAACGCCTGGCCGGGTACAGGGCATCGCGGAGACCTGGCCGCCGCGCAGCGGGGCGCAGGTCGGCGGTCTTGCCGCCGGGCTTAATATCTGGCCGGGTGCATTCGAGAAGCTGCGCGAATGGGTACACGCTGAGGCCGGCGCTGGTCGGCTCTTGCCGTGGGTTCCCGTGGCCTACGGGACCGGCATCGCCTTCTACTTTGCGGCGGAGCGCGAGCCGGTTCTTCCGGTCACCATTGTCACCGCCGCAGCCCTCGGCTTCGCGGCTTTCCTGTTTCGGCGAAGCAGATTTTTTCCGCTTGCCGTGATGGTGGCGAGCGTCGCGGCCGGATTTGCGACGCGACCTGGCGCACCGCCCACGTCGGCCATGAGGTGCTGGCAAGGCCAGCCTATTCGGTGTCGCTGTCGGGCTTTGTCGAGGCGCGGGATATCCGTGAACGGACCGATCGCTTCGTGTTGCGCGTGACGCAGATGGACGGCCCCCGCTTGTCGACGAGGCTGGAGCGGGTGCGGCTATCGGTGCGCAAGGGCGCGGCGCCTGCGGTCGGCAGCTTCGTCGAGATGAAAGCGCGTCTGCAGCCGCCGCTGGCTCCCTGCGGCCCGGCAGCTATGACTTCAGCCGCGACCTGTTCTTCCAGGGCATCGGCGCTTCCGGCTTCGTGACCGGCAGCATCAAGGTGGCCGAACCGGCAGTCGCCGGCGGTCTTTCGCTGCGTTATGCCGCATTCATGCAGGATCTGCGCGATGCCATCGACGCGCGGATCCGCACCACGCTTGATGGCGACAAACGCGCCATTGCCACCGCCCTCCTGACCGGCCGACGCGATGCGATCACGACGCCCGTGAACGATGCCATGTTCATCTCCGGCCTCGGCCATGTGCTGTCGATTTCCGGCTACCACATGGCGGTCGTGGCGGGCGTGGTGTTCTTTGCCATCCGCGCGCTGTTGGCGTTGGTGCCAGTGTTGACGGTTGCCTTTCCGATCAAGAAATGGGCCGCCGCCGCGGCGCTTGCTGCGGCCGCATTTTATCTCTTGCTGTCGGGCGCCGAGGTTGCCACCCAGCGATCGTTCTATATGACGGCCGTGGTGCTGATCGCAGTGATGGTCGATCGCCGCGCCATCACGTTTCGCACGCTGGCGCTGTCGGCGATCATCGTGCTGGTTCTGGCGCCCGAAGCGCTCGTCCACCCAAGCTTCCAGATGTCGTTTGCGGCAACGCTTGGTCTGGTGGCGCTGGTGCAGATCGGCATGCCCCGCCTGTTTGCGACGCCCGAGAATTCCACCGCCGCAAAGGTTGCGCTGTGGGGCGGCCGCGAACTGGTTACGCTCACGCTGGCATCGCTGGTCGCGGGGTTCGCGACCACGCCCTATGCCGACTTTCATTTTCACCGGGTGACGCCGTACGGCGTGCTTGCCAATCTGGCGGCCATGCCGGTCGTCTCGGCCATCGTGAAGCCGGCAGGCATGCTGGGACTCGTGGCGATGCCATTCGGATTCGACGGCTTCTTCTGGTGGCTGATGGGCGTCGGCATCGACTGATGATCGCGGTGACTGAGTGGGTGGCGGCGCTTCCAGGCGCGATCGGCCGGATCACGGCGTTTGGCGTTGGCCCGCTGATCGTGTCGAGCCTTGGGATCGTGCTGCTGGGATTGTTGCGGACGCCCCTGAGATGGTCGGGCGCCGCCTTGCTGCTGATCTCGGTGATCTCGACGGTCGTCCTCCCGCAGCCCGACATCCTGATCTCCGGCGACGGTCGCGAGGTCGCTCTCCGCGGACGCGACGGCCGGCTGCATCTTATGAAGTCTGGCAAAGATGCGTTCCTGGTCAAGGAGTGGCTGGCCGCCGATGCCGACGACCGTGACCCTAGTGTCGCCTCGCTCGGGGGCGGCGTATCCTGCGACGCGGAAGGCTGTGTGGTCCCGATGGCCGACGGCCGGTTTGTTGCTCTGTCATTGAAGCCTGACGGCCTGGCAGACGACTGCGCGCGCGCCGCGCTCATCGTGGCCGCAACGTCCGTTCCGCCCGGCTGTGGGGCTACAGTGATCGAACTGAAGCGCCTGCGCGCGCAGGGCGCGATGGCGCTTCGCTGGACGCGGCGAGGTTTCGTGATCGATGCCGTCAGGCCAAGCGGCACGAACCGGCCGTGGTCACCTTCCGCAGGCGAGGCCGATCCCGGCGGCACTCCCGCTACCGGCGGGACCATCCCGGCGCGGCCGGCCGACGCGACGCCGTCCGAGTCGGATCTTCAGGCGGAGGATTGAGCATCCATCGGCATTTCATCCGTTGGATGAGGACTGACCAAGCTCGGCACGTTGCCGACCGGCAACTCGAAGGCGCCGAGGTGAAACTCGCCGGTTTCGGCGATCTGCTCGTCGTCGAACTCAGCGGCCAACGGTGGTGCCGACGTTTGAACCAGGGTGAAGGACGCGTCGGGGAATTGCGACCAGATCGCGAGATCTTCTGCGACAATCGTCAGCCATCCAAAGCGAAACATGTAGCGGCCAGGCTCGGTGACATGCCCCACCTTTTGCCATGTGACCTTATTGATTGGCATTTTTGCCTCCCTCGCCAAACTGCGGCGCAAGGTTTGGGATCAGGCCATCATCTGCGGACCGGCCGATCGAGCGCAACACCGAATCCGTCCGCAGCTCGAAGGCATCGAGCTGCAACGCGAATGTCGTCAGCGCCAGTTGCAACCGCGTCCGTTCCCTGGCGCGCGGGTCGTTCCAGGAATTCATCACGCCTTACGCACTAAAACCGAACCGTCTCAGCCCGTAGTAATGGGTCTCGTCTGCGGCATATTGGTGACGACCGGCCGGGGAGTTGCGCGCTCCTGTTGCCGCACTGCGGGCAATTGCAGCACGGTGGCCCGCTGTCCTTCGCGGAGCAAGGTCACCAGCACGCGGCTACCGTCCGGAAATTCGATCGTGTCGTGGTGCCGGTCGGGGAGGTGCCGGTCGATCTCGCCTAGCTTGCCGACCCGAAACGCCGACCGCCGCGTCCAGAACCACCGGCTGTCGTATCTGACGTCGTCGGCAAAGGCGAGTTCGGTCCCCGGCAACAGGCAGACGGCAACCTCTGGCTCGCTCTCCGATGCAAAGCCTTTGGTGGACGTACCGCGGAAAGTCGTGGTGATCAGTGTCTCACCCGCTTTCGCAGGGCGAGTGGCAACGGCGTGCAGACTGTAGTCACACATCGGATGGCTCCTCAGTCGAGATAGCCGGCCGAGCCTCTCCATCGAAAAGAGGCACAGGCCTCCATCTAGGTGAACATCACATTATAAATCTCTCGTGGATTGGAGGCAATTCTGCGGCTTGCCTCAAGGTGCTGGATCACAAATTTGTTTTGCAAATGCCGTGCAGCTTGAGGAACTTTTTTGTTCCTCAAGGACAAGCCAGCGCGGGAGGCGAGGGAAGAGCCTTTGTGAGCTCAGTATTTCCGGTATAGGCCGATCAGCTTGCCCTAAATCTTGACCCGGTTCGGAGGCAGGATTCGAACCTCGTAGGAGGTGTTAGCAGGCTCGAGCGCAATCGATGCGCCGCGGCGGCGGAAGCGCTTTAACGTGGCTTCCTCATCGTCGATCAGGGCGACGACGATGTCGCCGGTCTCGGCCGTCTCGTTGCGCTGGATCAGCGCCATGTCTCCGTCGAGGATTCCGGCTTCCACCATGGAATCGCCGCGCACCTCAAGCGCGTAGTGCTCACCCGATCCCAGCATGTCCGGCGGGACGCTGATGGTGTGGCTGCGCGTCTGCAACGCCTCGATCGGTGTGCCGGCGGCGATGCGCCCCATCACCGGCACGGCGACCGGCCGCTCACCGTCATCTGCCGCGCCGATACTGCCGCCGCCGCGAACCTTGCCAAGCGTTCCCTCGATGACGCTCGGCGTAAAGCCGCGCCGATTGCTGCCGCCGGCGCTCGCAAGTTCAGGAAGCTTGATGACTTCGATGGCCCGGGCGCGATTGGGCAGGCGGCGAATGAAGCCGCGCTCTTCGAGCGCCGTGATCAGGCGATGGATACCCGATTTGGATCGCAGGTCGAGTGCGTCCTTCATTTCGTCGAACGAGGGCGGCACGCCCGACTCCTTCAGTCGTTCGCTGATGAACCGCAGAAGTTCGTATTGTTTGCGTGTCAGCATCTCGACCAGTCCCCAGCTTGCTGTTGTTCGATTTCGACAAGACCTCTGAGTTTGAAAACTTGTGGCGGGAGCGCCCACTCCGACCCAGATCGTCAAAGCTCAGAAACAAATCATGAACGAACACTATCTGTTCCATATGTGTTCCGCAACCACTTAATTTTCCGTCAACGAGGATGCGGTTCGTGCGGAGCGGCCGTAACTCACTCGGCGGGCAGCCTGAGGATGGTGCAGGGGGAGCCGGCCTGGGCGGCCGGCGCAAGCGGCAGGCGGATCAGAAGTGCTTGGGCCGCAGCGAGATTCCCAAGCAGTGAACTGTCCTGATGATCGACTGGTGTCGCAATCAGCGCGCCGTCTTCGCGCGTCGAAAGACGAGCGCGCAAATAATCTTCACGCTGATCGTTGGCGGCCAGATCACGCCCAAGCAGAGCCGGTTCCGTCGCGTGATGGACGCTGATTCTGCCGCAGAGTTTCCGAACCAAGGGCACGAGAAACAGGTACGCGCACACATAGGATGAGACGGGATTGCCGGGCAGGCCGATCACCCGCATCGCGCCGAGCCGGCCGTGCATCAGCGGTTTGCCCGGCCGCATCGCGATGCGCCAGAAGGCCATCGCCACGCCTTCGGCGTCGAGCGCGTGCTTGACAAGGTCATGGTCGCCGACCGAGGCGCCCCCGGTCGTGATCAGGATATCGGCGCCGAGGTCGCGGGCGCGGCGAATGCCGGCGGCGGTGGCGGCCAGCGTATCGGCCGCGATGCCGAGGTCGACGACATCGGCACCCTCCGCGCGGGCGAGCGCCCGCAGCGCGTAGCCGTTGGAAAAGACGATCTGGCCCGGTCCGGGCGTTTCGCCCGGCATCACCAGTTCGTCGCCGGTGGCCAGCAAGGCCACTTTCGGCTGCCGGTGGACGGGCAGGCGGGGATAGTTCATGGCGGCGGCGAGCGACAGATCGCGATCGGTGAGCCGGTCGCCGGCCTTCAGCAGGACGTCGCCCTCGCGGAAATCGACGCCGGCGCGGCGGATATGACGTCCCGGGACCGCGGACTCTGTAACGGAGATGCCATTGCCTTCGACGATCGTGTCTTCCTGGATGATCACGGCATCGGCCCCGTCGGGAATGACCCCGCCGGTAAAGATGCGTGCGGCCTCGCCCGGCCCGACAATGCGATCGAACGGCCGCCCGGCGGCGATCTCGCCGATTACCTTCAGCCGGGCTCCGGCACCGGCGGCATCCGCAGCGCGGACCGCATAGCCGTCCATCGCCGACATCGCCTGGGGCGGTTGGGTGCGCAGTGCGGCGAGATCGCGAGCCAGGATCCGCCGATGGGCGGAATCCAGCGCGACCATCTCTTCGGGCAGCGCCTCGGCCCCCGAAAGGACGGCGGCGAGCGCATCGGCGACCGGCATCAGCGCCACGGGAAAACTCCGAACGACAAGACTCCGATAGCGAGTACTTTTGGCATCACTTTCCTATATCCCGAGCGCGTCAAGCGCTCTTGCCACGTCGCCGGGCGAGGTCACAAGGATGGCCTTCAGACCGCGTTGGCGGGCGCCTTCGATATTTTCAGCGAGATCATCGAAGAACACGATGCGCTCTGCCGGCATCCCGATGGCTTGCACGACATGATCATAAGCCTCCGCGTCCGGCTTTCGAAGCCCGATGGTGGAGGAAACAAAGATTTCGCGGAAAGGCTTGAGCACCTCGGCAAACTGACGGGAAAAATAGGCGACATGCGGCACGTTGGTGTTCGAGAACGCGTAGAGCGGCAGGCGTTGGCTTGCGCGGCAAAGCAGCTCGCCAATGCCGGGCATTTCGCCAATAAAGATCGCGTTCCAGCCTTCGACGAACTGCGCATCGGAGATTTCGACGCCAAGCGACAGGCGCAGCCCGGCAAAGAACGCCTTATCGCTGATCTCGCCTCTTTCGTGCCGATGATACAGGTCATCGCGCAGGAACCGATGCGCCAGTTCTGCCGGCTCGCAAGCCGCATGCTGCGCCCAGAGACGGAGCGTCCGATTGAAGTCGAGGTCGAGCACCACGCGGCCGAGATCGAACAGCAAGGCGTCGGCATCGCCGGGCACAAGAGGTGGATGGTTCATTACGTTCCTTCGGGCCAATCGGTTCGCATGCGAAAGCGCCGCGGGCCGCGGCGTTCGATCGGGGCTCTTTCAATACCGATAAGGCTCGATGTCGAGAAGCGGGAAGGCTGAGAAGACGCTCGGCATGCTGGTTGGCGCCGCCGGGTGAAGATAGGACTTGTCGAGCTCGGCGAATTTGGTGACGCCCAGCAGGCCGAGGCAGCGCACCACTTCGTCTTCCAGCAGTTCCAGCATCCGCACGATGCCGGTTTCGCCGGCGGCGGCAAGCGCCCAGCATTGCAGCCGGCCGATCCCGACCAGATCGGCGCCCATGATGATCGCCTTGACGATATCGGTGCCGCGACAGAACGAACCGTCCACCATGATTTTCGCGCGGCCTTTGACCGCGGTGACGATCTCCGGCAGCACATGCATGGAGCCGCGACCATGGTCGAGCTGGCGCCCACCATGGTTGGAGACATAAATCCACTCGACGCCATGATCGAGCGCAATCGCTGCGTCCTCTGCCGTGGCAATGCCCTTGATGATCAGCGGGATCTTGTATTTGTCCTTGATGAGCTCGACCGTGCGCCAGTCCAGTCCCTTCTGGAAGTCGCCGCCGGTTGCGCGCAAGCGGCTCTCGCGAACGTAGCGCTTGGCGATATCGCGCTCGCGCCGGCTGTAATGCGCAGTGTCGACGGTCAGGCAGAACGCGGTGTAGCCGGAAGCGATCGCGCGGCTGACGCGATCTTCGACGAAGGCGTCGTCGCCGCGGACGTAGAGCTGATAGATGCGCAGCGCATCGGGCGCCGCCTCGGCAACCTTTTCAAGCCCAGGTTCTGACACCGAGCTCAGCATATGGGCGGCGCCAAACCGTCCGACGCCGCGAGTGACGCTGGCGGCTGCACCAACGGGGTCGAAGATCTCGAGCGCGCCGACCGGCGCCATCATGACCGGCAGGCGCAATTTGCGGCCAAACACCTCGGTCGTGGCATCGATGCGTGCCACATTGCGCAACACCCGTGGCCTGAACGCGATCTCATCAAGCGCCATGCGGTTGCGGCGCATCGTGGTTTCGGTCTCGGTGGCGCCGATAACGTAGTCCCAGGCGTTCTGGTTGAGATTGGCGCGCGCCTTGTTCACGAACTCATGCAAGTTCTGGAACGGCTCGGCGCTGGCGCCAAGTTCGGTACTTGTCGGGATACGGGTGACTTCGTTCATCTTCTTCTCCAGGTATTTCCGACGACGCTTATTTCGCAGCAGCTTTCCCGCCAGTTCTGGTCTTGTCCGCGCCTTGGGCCTATCCATAACCTATTGCCCGGGGACGGGTAAGACCGCCGGCGCCTAACCATTCTTCCCCGCCGCCTCGCAAATTGCTAAGGACTAGTTCGCGCTTAACGTGCATCTGAGAAGGGGAGAAACAGCCGTGAGAAAAATAATGGTCGCCGTTGCGGCCCTGGTCCTGTCCGTGTGCGCCGTGCCGGCGGCGAACGCCCAAAGCATGAGCCTGACCAGCGCGGAGGTCAAAGAGGGCGGCACAATCGCCAACGAGCAGGTCTTCAAGGGATTTGGCTGCACTGGCAACAACGTCTCGCCAAGCCTGAGCTGGAGCGGAGCTCCCGGCGGGACCAAGAGTTTTGCCGTCACCATTTACGATCCGGATGCGCCGACTGGCAGCGGCTGGTGGCACTGGGTCGTGTTCAACCTTCCCGCCAACGTCACTTCGCTGCCCAAGGGGGCGGGAGACGTGAAGTCGAAGCTGATGCCGAAGGGAGCCATCCAGAGCCGGACGGATTTTGGCAGCGACGGCTATGGCGGACCGTGTCCGCCGCCGGGCGACAAGCCGCATCACTACCAGATCACGGTGTTTGCGGTCGATGTCGACAAGCTGCCGGACGCGAAGGACCACAATGCGTCCGCAGCACTCGTTGGGTTCGACCTGCATTTCCATACGCTGGCGAAAGCGAGCCTGACCGCCACCTACGGCCGCTAGATTGCACGAGTGTGGTTGCCCGATTGACCGGCCGAGGCCGTCACTGCCATCCTTCCGGCGATGCTGACAAAGATCAGCTTTAACGCCGGGAGGGAGTTCAATGATGTTCCGTAAAATTCTGATGCTTACCGTCGCCACGCTGTTGACGGGTTCGCCTGCGTCGGCTTCCGACATCCGCCGCGTCGTCACGGGTCTCGATGCCGATAACAAGTCGGTCGTGATGTTCGACAGCCCCATGCCGTTGAAGCCGGGTCCATTGGGACTCCACGCGACCAACCTGTGGGTCACCAACACCTATCCACTCGGCTTTTCGTTCAAGGATGACACGTCGGCTATTCCGGTCGGCATCTCTCCGCTCGATAACGGCACCAAATTCCGTGTGGTCGAATTCCCGCCACTCGATCCCGCCACCGAAGCCAAAATGGAACCTGGCGCGTTGATGAAGGCGGTCGGCTCCGCCGCACCGGCAAGGGGAAGGCCCGTAACCCATCCGCTGATGCATCGGACGCGCAGCGTCGATTACGCCGTCGTGCTTTCCGGAGAGATTGACATGATGCTGGATGACAGCGTGGTCCACCTCAAGCCGGGTGATACGGTCGTCCAGCAGGCCACCAACCATGCATGGGTCAATCACGGAACTGAGACCTGCCGGATTCTGTTCGTGCTGATGGACTCCAAGCAGCCATAAGGCGGCTTGTCCGTTTTGGGCGATTACAAATTGGACAGAAAAGGGATTTCTGGTTCTTTACGATCCGCGAAGCGCCTATAGTCGCGACAGTTGCGGCCGAATATGCATTGCCTCGGTCGGCTTTTCGCGCCGGCCGTTGATGCTCTCAAAGCGGCCTCAATGATACCCGACAAGTGCCGCATAAAACCGGTCTGACCGGAAAACCCCGTGAAGGTTGCCGGCCGGCCCAGATGCCGGCAGCACCAACCAAAAGGCTTGCCAAATGCGAAAGAACTCCCTGTTTCTCCTCGGCACAGTGACAGGCATCTGCCTCACTCTGGCTATTGGCGGGCCGATTGGCCAGCAATGGATGGCGGTCGCCAAGGCGAAGGTGGAGAGCGACGTTTATTCGCAGCTTAATCTGTTCGGCGAAGTCTTCGAGCGGGTCAGGAGCGACTATGTCGAGAGGCCGGACGACTCCCAGCTGATCGAAGGTGCGATCAACGGCATGATCACCTCGCTCGATCCGCATTCGCGGTATATGAATGACGCCTCCTGGCATGAGATGCAGGATACGACGCGTGGCGAGTTCGGCGGGCTCGGCATCGAAGTCACCATGGAAGACGGCCTCGTCAAGGTCGTAACGCCGATGGACGACACGCCGGCATCGAAAGCAGGCATCCTGTCCGGAGATTTCATTTCGCAGATCGACGACGACAACGTGCAGGGGCTTACGCTCGAGCAGGCCGTCAACAAGATGAAGGGGCCGGTCGATACCAAGACCAAGTTGACCATCCTGCGCAAGGGCAACGACAGTCCGATCTACGTAACGGTCACGCGCGAGATCATTCACGTCAAGCCGGTCAGCTATCGCACCAATGGCGGCGATATCGGTTATATCCGGATCTCTTCGTTCAGCGAACAGACCGGCGACGAACTGAAGAAGGCGATCGGCGATATCCAGAAGCAAATCCCGCAGCAGGGTTTGGCCGGCTTTGTGCTCGACCTGCGCAACAATCCCGGCGGATTGCTCGATCAGGCGGTGTCCGTCTCGAGCGCATTTTTAGCGCGCGGCGAGGTAGTTTCGACCCGGGGACGCCGGCCTGAAGAAACCCAGCGCTTTTCGGCGCGCGGTGGCGATCTGACCAAGGGCAAGCCGCTCGTCGTGCTCGTCAACGGCGGTTCGGCATCGGCCTCCGAGATCGTCGCCGGCGCCTTGCATGACCACAAGCGGGCGACCTTGATCGGCACGCGTTCGTTCGGCAAAGGCTCGGTCCAGACCATCATCCCGCTTGGCGGAGATCATGGCGCACTGGCCCTGACGACGGCGCGCTATTACACGCCATCGGGGCGCTCGATCCAGGCCCAGGGGATTCTGCCCGATATCGAGATATTGCAGGACGTTCCTGACGATCTGAAAGGGCGCACCGACCTGAAGGGCGAGGCCTCGATGCGTGGACACCTCTCGGCGGAAGGGGCAGAGCAGACGGGCTCGCAGTCCTACGTTCCGCCGAATGAGAAGGACGACAAGGCATTGGGCGCCGCCTTCAACCTGTTGCGTGGCGTGACCGTCAATGCCGGCGGGCCGGCTGCGACCGCCTCGAAGCCACCGGTGCCGAACTAGGCCTGGTACTCAGGCGACCGCGGTCTTCCTGGAGCGCTCAGCGAGCAGGATTCGTCTCACCTCTTCAGCAGGCTTCGGCGCGCTGAAGAGGTAACCCTGCATCTCGGTGCAGCCCAATCCACGCAGCAATTCCTGCTGGCGTTCGGTTTCGACGCCCTCCGCCGTGGTCGCCATGTCTCGGGCGGCGGCGATGTTCACCACCGCCTGCACGATCGAGGAGCCGCCCGCTTCGGCAAGGTCGTTGACGAAGCAGCGATCGATCTTGATCTTGTCGAACGGGAAGCGCTGCAAATAGCTAAGTGACGAATAGCCGGTGCCGAAATCATCCAGCGCAATCCGCACGCCGATGGCGCGGAGCTGGTGCAAGATCTCGAGGGCGGCATCGTCGTCCCGGATCAGCACCGCTTCGGTGATCTCCAGTTCGAGCCGGTGAGCCGGCAGGCCGGACGCGGCCAGCGCCGCAACGATCTTCAAGGCGAGTGTGCCGCTTCTGAATTGAACGGGCGAGACGTTGACCGCGACATTGATGGCCTCTGGCCAGGTTGCGGCCTCCGCACAGGCCTTGGCCAGGACCCATTCGCCGATCTCGTTGATCAGGCCGGTATCTTCCGCGATCGGAATGAACTCCGCGGGCGAAACCATGCCACGCTCGGGATGGCGCCAGCGAGCCAGCGCCTCACATCCCGTAACCCTGTTGCTCTGAAGGTTGAGGCAGGGCTGGTAGTAAACTTCGAGCGCCTCGTCCGCTATCGCCTTGCGCAGGTCGGTTTCGAGCTGTCGGCGGGCGCGGACATGGGCGTCCATCGAAGGCTCGAAGAAGCGCCAGGTGCGCCGGCCGGCCGATTTGGCGGCATACATCGCCATGTCGGCGTTCTTGAGGATCTGGTCGAGGTCGGTGCCATGCTGCGGGGCGATCGCAACGCCGACGCTGGCATCGGACGTCACCTGATGACCCAGGCAATCGTAGGGAGCGCGGATAGTCTCCAGCGCCCGCGTGGCGAGGTCAGCAACATCGGCGGGGTCCTTCGCCGCGGTCTTGACGATGGCGAATTCGTCGCCGCCGAGCCGGGCGACAAAATCGGAGCTTTCGATGCACGCGCCGAGCCGTTGCGCCACCGACTTCAAGAGCTCGTCGCCGATCATGTGGCCAAGGGAGTCGTTGACGCTCTTGAACTCGTCGATGTCGATATACAGCACGGCCAGTTGGCGCTCGACCGTCGCCTGGGCTAGCTCCTGTCGAAGCCGCTCATGGAAGAGGGCCCGATTAGGCAGATCGGTCAGCGCGTCGTAGTGAGCCAGATGGCGGATCTGCTCCTCGGCGCGCATGCGTTCGGTGATGTCGTCGTGGGTGGCGAGCCAGCCGTTTTTCAAGGGTTGATTGACGATCTGGATCAGCCGGCCTTCGCCGGTCTCGAACGTAGCGCGGGTTATCTTTCCCGTCGCGACATTGCGACGGACGTTGGTGATGAAGGCCTCGACGTCGCCTTTGAACGAGCCGATCCTGTACCGGTACAACAGGAGGTCGCGAAAGCTGAGGCCCGGCTTCACCACGTCAGCCGACAGTCCGTACATCGAAATATAGCGCTGGTTGCAGACCACCAGCCTCTCGGAGGAATCGTAGAGCAACAGACCCTGCGACATGTTGTTGATGGCGGTGTCGAGGCGCTGCTTCTCAATTCGATGCTGCTCAAGCAGCTTGCGAACGAAGAACGACAAGAGGATCGCGATAGTTATCGCAGACAGGAACGCGATCACGACCAGAAAGCGAGTTTGCTCGCGCCAATCCGCCAATGCCGCGTCGACCGTCATGCTCGCAACGACGGCAATCGGGAAACGTTGCAGCGAATTGACCGACGCCAGCCGCTCCTCTCCATCAATCGGGCTGGTCACGCGTAGTGTGCCACCGCTCGACAAGGACATATAGGCAGTGACGCTGGTGGTCCGGATGTTGGTCCCCATCATGTGTTCGAGATGCGGGTAGCGTGCCAGCAGGATTCCATCACGCCGGTACATCGATATCGCCGCACCTTCCCGAAGCACAACGGAGGCCAGGTATTTCTCGAAAGTCGCCGGCGCGATTGACCGCGCAATTACTCCGGCGAACTCGCCGTTTGGTCCAGTCAGTCTTTGAGCGACAATGGTGGCCCACCCTCCGGAGAAGACGCGACCTCGAACAAGTTCGACCTGGATTGGTGTCGACTCAGTGCCGGATTTGAGGGTTTTGAAATAGCTGCGATCGGAAATCCTGACGTCCGGGACCGGCCAGACTTCCGAAGAGTTGATCAAATTGCCTTCCGCGTCGAACACACTGATGCCGGCCGTATCGGAATAGGCGCCGACCTTTGTTCGGAGTTCCTCGTGCCACGCCAGGGTGGAGAGTTGCCCTCTCAGCATTTCGGAACTGATGCCGCTGGCGTGGAGCCGAGTGGCAATGTCCTTCAGCACGATCGTGAAGTCCTCGATCTGTTGATCGAAATGGCGGGTGATCAACTGCACCGTGTTTTCGAGTTCGCGCTGATTGCCTTTCAGGGCCCGCTCGCGAAAATTGTCGACCGTGAATGTGGTGCCGACCGCGATCGCCGCGATCAGGAACGCACCGCCGCAAACCAGCGAGCGAATCGGGCCGCTGGAAAGGAAGGCCTTCAGGTCGAAGGAACCGGTGCCGTCTGCCGCCATTGCGATCGCCGTTTGAAGACCGGCCAATTCCCCCAGGCCGGCACGAAGGCGTTACAGCAGCGGGATGGAAGCGAAGTTAGCAATTGGGGTTAATGCGCGGTGAATTCGACAAGCCCGCAAGCAAAAGCCGCGGCAGCAATTGCCGACGAAAGCCGCGCGGCCCGGCCGCAAGCGGCAGTTCAAGCTCCAGCGCGATAGTGTCCGGATTTGCCGCCCGACTTTTCGACCAGGTGAATGCCCTCGATGCGCGCGCCGCGCTCAACCGCCTTGATCATGTCGTAGATCGTAAGGCAGGCGACCGAGACAGCGGTCAATGCCTCCATCTCGACCCCGGTCGGGCCGGTCACCTTGACGGTGGCGCGGACCCGGCAGCCCGGCAGATGCGCATCCGCCGAGATGTCCAGTGTCACCTTCGAGAGCGCCAGCGGGTGGCACAGCGGAATGAGCTCGGCGGTACGCTTGGCCGCCATGATGCCGGCGATCCGCGCGGTTGCCAGCACGTCGCCTTTCTTTGCGTTGCCGGAGGTGATCAGGGCAAGCGTCGCCGGGCTCATGACGACACGGCCTTCGGCGACCGCCGTCCGCTCGGTCGCAGGCTTGGCCGATACGTCGACCATCCGCGCTTCACCTTTGGCGTCGGTATGGGTGAGGGCAGGTTCGGGCTTCTCGGATTTGGCTCTCGAAGGCCGGCGCGCCATGGTCAGCCGGCCTTTGCTGCGGTGACGGCGCCAGTGCGCGCGAGCAACGCGTGCGTCGCCGCGGCGACGTCGCTCTGCCGCATCAGGCTCTCGCCGACGAGGAACGTGGAAATACCGACGCGCGCCGACCGCGCCAGATCGGCCGGCGTGAAAATGCCGCTCTCACCCACCAGCAGGCGATCCTTCGGAATCAGCGGCGCCAGCGCTTCGCTGGTCTCAAGCTTCGTCTCGAAAGAGCGCAGGTTGCGGTTGTTGATGCCGATCATCCGCGATTCGAGTTTGAGCGCCCGGTCCAGCTCGCTGCGATCGTGGATTTCGATGAGAACGTCCATACCAAGGGCAATGGCGGCCGCTTCGATATCCCGCGCCGCACCGTCTTCCAGAGCGGCCATGATCATCAGGATGCAGTCGGCGCCATAACTGCGTGCTTCCGCCACCTGATAGGTGTCGTACATGAAATCCTTGCGAAGCACCGGCAGTTTTGTGGCAGCGCGCGCGGCGACCAGAAAATCGAGATGTCCCTGGAACGACGGTGAATCCGTCAGGACCGAAAGGCAGGCTGCGCCGCCGGCCTCGTAGGCTTGCGCAAGGCCCGGCGGATCGAAATCGGCCCGGATGAGTCCCCTGGACGGCGAGGCCTTCTTGATCTCGGCGATGAGGGCGTAGTCGCCGCGTGCGAGCTTGTCGCGGATCGCGGCGACAAAGCCGCGCGGCGCAGGTGCAGCCTTGGCGCGCGCCTCCAGATCGGCCAGCGGACAAGCGCGTTTGGCGGCGGCGATCTCGTCGCGTTTGTAGCTCTCGATCCGCTTCAGGATATCGGACATGAGGTGCCTAGCTGTTGGAGGCTGCGATGAGCTGCTTCAGCCGTTCCGCTGCCGCGCCCTCGTCGAGCGATCTGATGCCGAGCGCCATGCCCTCTTTGATATCCCTGGCGCGGCCGGCGACGATCAAGGCCGCTGCAGCATTCAGAAGAGCGACGTCGCGATAGGGGCTGGGCTGACCGGCAAGCACGTTGCGCAGCGCGATAGCGTTGGCGGCGGCATCGCCACCCTTCAGCGCATCGCCCGAGACCCGTTGCAGGCCGACATCTTCCGGCGAGACCTCGAAGGAACGGATCGCGCCGTTTTCAAGCGCTGCCACGAAGGTCGGGCCGGTCAGGGTGATCTCGTCGAGGCCATCGGAGCCATGCACGACCCAGACGGATTTCGAGCCCAGGTTTTTCAGAACCTGCGCCAGGGGCTGCACCCATTGCCTGGAGAAGACGCCGACCATCTGCCGCGTGACGCCGGCGGGGTTTGAGAGCGGTCCCAGCAGATTGAAAATCGTGCGGGTGGCGAGTTCGACGCGGGTCGGGTTGACGTTCTTCATCGCCGGGTGGTGGGCAGGCGCAAACATGAAGCCGATGCCTGCCTCGGTCACGCAACGGCTGACTTGTTCGGGCGAAAGGTCGATCTTCACGCCGAGTGCGGCCAGCACATCCGCAGCACCCGAACGCGAGGACAGCGCGCGGTTGCCATGCTTGGCGACCGGCACGCCGGCGCCGGCCGCGATAAGGGCCGCGCAGGTCGACACGTTCACCGAGCCGGAACCGTCGCCGCCCGTGCCGACGACGTCGATTGCGTCCGCAGGCGCCTTGACCTTCAGCATCTTGGCGCGCATCGCCAATACCGCGCCGGTGATCTCGTCAATGGTTTCGCCACGGACGCGAAGCGCCATCAACAGCCCGCCCAGTTGCGACGGCGTCGCTTCGCCCGACATCATCCGGTCGAAGGCGGACGCAGCCTCGTCGCGCGACAGCGTGGCTCCGGTAGCTACCTTGGAGATGATAGATTTGAGATCGTCCATCAGATGCTTTCAGGAAAACGCAAACAACAGAGCATTGCGGATCAAGTATCAGTTGTTGCTGCTTGCTCCGGTCGCTTGCGCGAAGGCGGCTTCGTTGATGCTGGTGCCGATCTGGGACTCCAGCTTGGTGATGTACTGGGCGAGCAGCTCGTCGATCTCGGCGCGCTGGAGATTGTCCTTCAACCGTTTCATCTCGTCGGAAGCAAGATCGACAGACGGCGCCGTGACGTCGGTGACGCGGAAAACGATCCAGCCGTTCGCGGCCGCGTCCGGCGTGTGGCCGGCCGCATCCTTCGGCGTGCGGAATGCCGCGGCGACGACCCCTGCGTTGAGGCCGGGCAGGGATGCATCGCGCTTGAAGCTCGTTGCGTTTTCGACGCTTAATCCCGCCTGTGCCGCCTCATCGGCGAGCTTGCCGCCCTGGTCGAGTTTCTTGACCATTTCGGTCGCCTTGTCGCGCAACCGGCTTGAGATCTGATCGGCGCGCCAGCGGGCCTCGACCTGATCCTTGACCTCGTCGAGATTGCGTTCGCGCGACGGGATGATGCCGAGTACGTCGTACCAGACATAGCCGCCGTTATAGGAAATCGGGTCGTTATCAACGCCCACATCGCTGTTGAAGGCCTGCGACACCATGTCGAGGCCGCGCGGAATGTCGGTTGCCGGCTGACCGTTGGGCATGCGGCCCGAGCGATCCACGTCGATTGTGACCGCTTTCAGGCCGAGCTTCTGCGCGGCTTCGATCACGCTTGCGCCACCGCCGCGCTCGTCTTCCATCTTGTCGCGCAACTCGGCGATCTTGGCGCGCGCCCGCTCACCGGCAATATCGTGCTTGATCTGCGAAGCGTGGCCCTCGTAGGTCGCCTCGGCGCCCGGCTCGATCTTGCCGACCTTGACCAGCGCAAAGCCGAACTTGCCTTGTGTGGGCTGGCTGACCTCGCCGGATGGCAGCGAGAAAGCCGCATCGGCGACCGTCGGGTCGCCGATCGCAGATTTGGCGATGAGGCCGAGGTCGACGTCGGACTGGCTGAGCCCGCGCTCCTTGGCGATGTCTTCAAAAGACGTGCCCGATGCGATGCTGTTGCGGGCGGCGGTGGCTTCATCCGCGTTCGGGAAGACGATTTGTTCGACCTCCCGCCGCTCAGGCGTGCCAAGCTGGTTGCGGCGTTGCTCGAAGACCTTTTTGGCGTCCGCGTCCGAGACGTCTTCCCACTTGCCGATCTCGTCGGGCGTAATGGCGACGAAGGAAATCTTGCGATATTCGGGCGCGCGGAACAGTGTCTTGCGATCCTCGAAATAGGCTGCGAGCGCCTCCGGCGATGGCGGCTCCATCGTTCCGGCCTGGGCCGCTCCAAGCTTCACGTATTCGATCGAGCGCTGCTCATTCTGGAAACGTGCCATTGCTTCGAGCTGCACGTTCGAAGGTTCATAGCCTGCCGCGATCGAGCCCGCGATTTGACGCCGCAGCAAGATGCGCCGCTGCTCGGCGAGGAAGCGCTGCTCGCTGTAACCCATTTGCCGGATCAGGCCCTGGAAACGCTGCGGATCGAACGTGCCGTTGACGCCCTTGAAGTTCGGATCGTCCATGATTGTCTTCAGGGTCTCTTCATTCGATTGCCCGAGCCCAAGCCGCCGCGCTTCTTCGTCAAGCGTGGTTTCTGCGATGGTCTGCTGAAGCACCTGCCGGTCAATTCCGATCGCGCGGGCTTGATCCGACGTGAGCGGACGGCGGAACTGGCGGCCGAGCTGCTGGAGCCGATCCGTGTAGATCTGGCGGAACTGCTCGGTCGATATCTCGGTGTGCCCGACCTTGGCCAACGTCGATTGTCCGAAGCCCCTGAAGATGTCGGCGATGCCCCAAATGCCGAAACTGATGATCAAGAAGCCCATCACCACGGCCATGATAATTTTGCCGAGCCAGTTTGATGAGGCTTTACGCATTCCTCGAAGCATAGGGTCCAACTTGTTGGCAGGAGGGAACCGGCAGCTGCCCGTCGGAATTCGTCTTGAATGCCGGAAAGGGGCGTCACCGGATTGATAACGCATCATAAAGTGGTGGCTACCGGCTCGCAACCAGCACGGTTCGCCAATTGAAAGAGTTAACGGTCCGACCGCATCCGGTTTTGGCTGATCTGGTCGAGCTTGAAGGGCTCTGCTAGCGATGGAAACCGCTTTTCACGGCAAAAAAGGAACTTTCCGGATATGAGCCCCACCATTCGGCCTCTGATTGCCGGCAACTGGAAAATGAACGGCCTGCGCTCGTCGATGGTCGAGTTCGAGGCCATGATCGCCGACGCCGCAAAGGTGACGGCAAAAGCCGATCTCCTGGTCTGCCCGCCTGCCACGCTGATGGCTGCTTTCGCCGCGAAATTGGCCGGCTCACAGGGCGTGGCGATTGGCGGACAGGATTGTCATCCCAAAGCATCCGGTGCTCATACCGGCGATATCTCGGCCGAAATGCTGGCCGACGCCGGCGCAAGCGCCGTCATCGTCGGCCATTCGGAACGGCGCGCCGATCACGGCGAAAGCGACGCCCTGGTGAGACAAAAGGCGGAGGCCGCCTGGCGCGCGGGGTTAACTGCCATTGTCTGCATCGGCGAAACCCAGAGCCAGCGCGATGCCGGCCAAACGCTCGATATCTGCCGCGGCCAGCTTCAGGGCTCGCTTCCGGATGGGGCACGCGCCGACAATCTCGTGGTCGCCTACGAGCCGGTCTGGGCGATCGGGACAGGGTTGACGCCGACGGTCGAAGATGTTGAGCAAATTCATCAGTTTATCCGCAAAACGCTCGACGGGCGGTTTAACGGGGAGGGTACCAGGATGCGCATTCTCTATGGCGGCTCGGTCAAGCCGTCGAATGCGCGGGAACTGATGGGGGTTGCCAATGTCAACGGCGCGCTTGTCGGCGGGGCAAGCCTGAAGGCCGCCGATTTCCTTGCGATTGCGGCCGCCTGTCCCTAGCTCAGGGTTGACTCTGCCGGGGGTGACAATGCGCTGGTACCCACTTTCCGAACTTCGTGTGCCGTCGCAGCACCCACTTTCACGAACATCGGAAGGCCATGGGCACCAGCAAAGAAATTGATTCTAGTGTCGTTTTTCTATTTGAAGTTCCTGGGTCGAATTTGCGGCTAGGGAAGCAGGAACTTCAAATAGACGACCCTAGAGCAATCGTGTAACACGCGGCCCAATCAATCCCCGCAAAACCCAAAGTCGCTCTCGGACAGCTTTGGTTTGCGACGAAAGGTCGAAATGCAAACTGTCATTATTGTAATCCATCTGATGATTGTCGCGACGTTGATCGCGACCGTCTTGCTGCAAAAATCAGAGGGCGGTGGCTTGGGCATGGGCGGGGGCGCCGGGTTCATGTCGAGCCGCGGCACGGCCAATCTTCTGACCCGCACCACGGCGGTGCTGGCGGTCGGCTTCTTCTTGACCAGCCTGTTCTTGTCCTGGCTTGCAAGCTACGATCGCAAGCCGAGCTCGATCCTTCCGGCCACGCAGTCGCAGCCGGCGAGCGGGACACCCACGACGCCCTCAAGCGGTGGTGTTCTGGATTCGTTGAAGAAATCCGAGGAGCAGCAAAGCCCGTCCGCTCCGTCGGTTCCGGAAGCGCCGCGTTCGCAATAGGCGCGCTCGCAATAAAGCAGGATGGCCATGCACCATGGCTGTCTACCATGCGATATCAAGGCTCTATATCAAGCTACTGATATCTCTTTGATTTTGGCGTCACCCACAGCCTGCGAGAATTTCGCGGCCAAGAGCCTTTTCGTTTTGTCGAATCGGATCAGTGGGCTTAAAGGTTAAGTCCCATGGCGCGGTACATCTTCATCACCGGCGGCGTGGTTTCCTCGCTCGGAAAAGGTCTGGCATCGGCGGCGCTCGGCGCGCTGTTGCAGGCGCGTGGCTACAAGGTTCGGCTGCGCAAACTCGATCCCTATCTCAATCTCGACCCCGGCACGATGTCGCCCTATCAGCACGGCGAAGTGTTCGTGACGGACGACGGCGCGGAGACCGATCTCGATCTCGGTCACTATGAACGTTTCACGGGACGTCCCGCGACAAGAGCTGACAGCATCACCACTGGGCGCATCTATCAGGACATCATCACCAAGGAGCGGCGCGGCGACTATCTTGGCGCGACCATCCAGGTGATCCCGCACGTCACCAACGCGATCAAGGACTTCATTCTTGACAGCAACGATGAGTTCGACTTTGTGTTGTGCGAGATCGGTGGCACCGTCGGCGACATCGAGGGCTTGCCGTTCTTCGAGGCCATCCGCCAGGTCAAGAATGACCTGCCGCGGGACCATGCGATCTACATTCATTTGACGCTGTTGCCGTTCATCCCGAGCGCGGGCGAGCTCAAGACAAAACCGACCCAGCATTCGGTCAAGGAACTGCGTTCGATCGGCATCCAGCCCGATATTCTGTTGTGCCGCACCGATCGCCCGATTCCAAAAGAGGAGCGGCGCAAGCTCGGCCTGTTCTGCAATGTACGCGAGAGCGCGGTGATCGAGGCGCGCGACGTCGACAATATCTACGCCGTGCCGGAGGCCTACCACGCCGCGGGCCTCGATGACGAGGTCTTGGCGGCGTTCGGCATCACCTCGAAGATCCCGCCGGCCTTGCAAAGCTGGAACGTCATCAACGAGCGGATCCGAAATCCGGAAGGCCAAGTGACGATTGCCATCGTCGGCAAATACACCGGCATGAAGGACGCCTATAAATCGCTGATCGAGGCGTTGTCGCACGGCGGCATTGCCAACAAAGTCAAGGTCAATCTCGACTGGATCGAGAGTGAGGTTTTCGAAAACAAGGACCCGGCGCCGTTCCTCGAACATGTCAACGGCATTCTTGTGCCGGGCGGATTTGGCCAACGCGGTGCCGAGGGAAAAATCCGCGCGGCTCAGTTTGCCCGCGAACGCAACGTTCCATATTTCGGCATCTGCTTCGGGATGCAGATGGCCGTGATCGAGGCTGCCCGCAACCTCGTCGGTATCGCGGACGCCAATTCCACCGAGTTCGGGCCGACGGCTGAGCCAGTCGTCGGCCTGATGACCGAATGGTTGCGCGGCAACGAGCTGGAGCGACGATCGAAGAGCGGCGATCTCGGTGGAACGATGCGGCTTGGCGCTTATCCTGCGAGCTTGCGGCGCGGCAGCCGGGTTTCGGCGATCTATGGCGGCGCGACGGAGATATCGGAACGCCACCGCCACCGTTATGAAGTCAATACCGCCTACAAGGATCGGCTCGAGCAGCAGGGCTTGCGTTTCTCGGGGCTCTCCCCCGACGGTATCCTGCCCGAGATCGTCGAGTACCAGGATCACCCCTGGTTCATCGGCGTGCAGTTCCACCCCGAGTTGAAATCGCGCCCGTTCGAGCCGCACCCGCTCTTTGCCTCGTTCATTGAGGCGGCGATGGTGCAATCGCGGCTGGTGTGATCTGTGCGCCGCTAGCGCAGATGTGACATACGGCGGCTATTCGTCGCCCGCGCATCGCGCTGCCCGCCTTTGACGCGAGCGCCGATTGTTGCGAAAAGACACTCCCCCGCCAAGAACAAAGTCAAAGGGAGTGTTCGATGATCTATGAGTCCCGTGTCTATCGCTGTGTGCCGGGCCGCTTGCCGGCCTTATTGAAGCGCTTTGAAACCGTCACGCTGAAACTCTTCGAAAAGCACGGAATCAAGCAGGCCGGTTTTTTTACGACGCTGATCGGCGAATCCAACCAGGAGCTGACCTATTTTCTGGCTTGGGATTCACTGGCCGATCGCGAGAAAAAGTGGGCAGCGTTCCAAAGCGATCCGGAGTGGATCGAGGCGCGCGCCAGGACCGAGGCCGATGGCCAGATCGTCGGCAATATCGTCAGTCAGTTGCTGGTGCCGACCGCGTTTTCATCTGTGAAATAGCTGTCGCGGGAGATGAGATTCTGTCGTGCCCATGGTCTTGACCACATCGTGCATGCGGTCCGCGATTTGGACGCGGCGGCAGATTTCTACGTCCGTGCCGGGTTCACGGTCGGTGGGCGCAATCGCCATCCCTGGGGCACGCATAACCGCATCGTGCAGTTGAAAAACTGCTACATCGAAATCCTGGAAGTCGCCGAGCCCGAGAAGATCGTGCCGCATGGGCCGCGATCTTTCTCGTTCGGCGCCTTCACTCGCGATTTCCTCGCGCGCTGCCAAGGTTTTTCGATGCTGCTGCTCAATAGCAAAGATGCCCACGCGGATGCGCGCGCGTTCGAGGCTAGCGGCATCGGGGCGTTCGATGTGTTCGATTTCGCTCGCGAAGGAAAGAGGCCGGACGGCAGCACGGTCAGACTGGCGTTCTCGCTGGCCTTTGCAGCCGATCCGAACTCGCCTGACGTTCGCTTTGCCGCATGTCAGCACCATTTTCCGGAAAATTTCTGGAATCCGGCGTTTCAGACCCACGCCAACGGCGCGCAACGCGTTCCTGGCATCGTGATGGTTGCCAACGATCCGCCAAACCATCGGAATTTTCTCAAGGCCTATATTGGCCAGAGCGACGTGACTTCGAGTGCAGTCGGCGTCACCGTACGCACCGAGAATGGCGAGATCGAGATTATGGCTCCGTCGGCGGCCCGCGATCTCCTGGGCTTTCCGGTCAAGGCGGGCGGCGAGGGGATCACGCTGAGCGCCATGCGCTTTGTTGTCGCCGATTTGGCGGAGACGGAGACCCTGCATCGGAAAAATGGCCTGGCCGTCAAACGCCATGGCGAGCGGCTGATCGTGTCGCCGGACGTGGCCTTTGGCGCAACCCTGATATTCGAGGCAGTAAAGCCGTAAAAGTAGGTTGATCGATCGATCTTCGCGCGCCATGGTCGCCGCGAAACGAGGACGAACCCATTGAACGCTAAAATCTCGGCCGCATCGATCGTTGACGTTGGCCCGGTCAAATTCGGCAATCGCTTGCCGATTTCCGTCATCGCCGGACCATGCCAGCTCGAGAGCCGCGCGCATGCACTTGAGGTGGCGTCTGCGCTTAAGGAAATCGCTGACCGGCTGAAGATCGGGCTCGTCTACAAGACGTCCTTTGACAAGGCCAATCGCACCAGTGCCTCGGCTGCGCGTGGCGTCGGTCTCGCGCAGGCCTTGCCGATCTTTGCCGAAATACGATCATCGCTTGGATTGCCCGTGCTCACCGACGTACATGAGGCCGACCAATGCGCGGAAGTAGCGCAAGCCGTCGATGTCCTGCAAATTCCAGCCTTCCTCTGCCGGCAAACCGATTTGCTGGTGGCCGCCGCCGCCACCGGCAAGGTCGTCAATGTCAAGAAAGGGCAGTTTCTGGCGCCGTGGGACATGGCCAATGTCGTGGCCAAGATCACCGGCGCGGGCAATTCGAACGTGCTCGTGACCGAACGCGGCGCCTCATTCGGCTACAACACGCTGGTCTCGGACATGCGCTCGCTGCCGATCATGGCGCGCACGACCGGCGCGCCGGTGATCTTCGATGCAACGCATTCCGTGCAACAGCCCGGAGGCAAGGGTACATCGTCCGGCGGCGAGCGTGAATTCGTATCCGTCCTGGCGCGTGCGGCGGTCGCGGTCGGCGTCGCCGGCGTGTTTATTGAAACCCATCCCGATCCGGACCACGCGCCGTCCGATGGGCCGAACATGGTGCCGCTGCGCGATTTCGAGAGTCTGCTGAAGACCTTGATTGCGTTCGACAGGGTCGCCAAGAATGCTTGAAAAGAATGCCTGAGAACGTGACGCGCTGATGCCGCAGAGCAAGCCGCGGCCGCATGATCGCATGCCGCCTGCGATCAACATCATCGCGATTGCGACTTTCGCGGCAAGCCTCTCGGCGCGCGCGCTCGATCCGGTCCTGCCGCACGTTGCCGAGGAGTTCAGCATCAGCATTACGACCGCTGCGAGCTTTGCCGCGGTCTTTGCATTCACCTTCGCGGTGGTTCAGCCGGTGCTGGGCGCCGCCGCCGACCTCTTCGGCAAGGTCCGCCTGATGATTGCCTGCCTGGTGATTCTGGGGCTCGCGAACATCCTTGGCGCGATGACCACATCGTTTCCGCTTCTGTTTGCTACCCGTATCCTCGCCGGTGTTGGATCCGGCGGCGTATTCCCCGTCGCGCTTAGCCTTACCAGCGATCTCGTCGGGTCCGAAAAGCGCCAGGTCGCGATCGGACGCACGCTGGCGGGCTCGATGACCGGCAATCTGCTGGGTGCCTCGTTCTCCGGCGTGATCGGCGATTTTCTCGGCTGGCGCGGCGTGCTCGCGATCCTTGGCTGCTTCGTGGTCGCTGCATCGCTGGCGGTCACCGCGGGCTTTCGCGGCAAGGCGATCACCCACGTGCCCAAAACCAGCCTCAAGAGCCTGCGCCACGGTTACCGCACCATCTTCAGCAACCCGAATGCGCTGTGTTACGCGGCGGTCTTCATCGAAGGCTGCTGCGTGCTGGGTCTGTTTCCCTATATCGCATCGTTCCTGTTCGACCTTGGCGAAACCTCTCTCTCGATCGCCGGCATCGTGATCGCCGGCTTTGCCGTCGGCGGGTTGTTCTACACCATGACCGTCTCGCGCTTTCTGCCGAGGCTTGGCGTCAACGGCATGATGATCTCAGGCGCCGCGTTGGTTGGCCTGCAACTAGCGGCGATTGCCTTTGGACCGGGCTGGAAGATCCAGGTCGCATGCCTGCTCTTGATGGGGTGGGGCTTTTACATGATCCACGGCTGCCTGCAGGTTTTCGCAAGCGAGCTTTCGGTCGAGGCCCGCGCCACGGCGCTGGCGCTGCACTCGTTCTTCTTTTTCATGGGCCAGACGGTCGGCCCGATTGCGTATGGCTTCGGCATTCAGAGCGCCGGCAAGATGACGACGCTGCTCGTCAGCGCAATCATCATCACCGCTCTCGGCTTTGCCTGCGCGCGGCTGTTGCGGCAGCGGCCGCCGGCGGATGCCGGCAAGGCGGCTAGCGGAGCGACTTGAGCAGGGCATCTTCAGCGCGGCTGACATGCCGCTCCTTGTGCCGCAGGATATAGAACGACCGGCGCGGCAGATCGAAGCGGACGCGATGCAGGGTTTTGGCCGCAATGGAAGGCGCCGCCACCAGATCGGAGACGGCAGTGGCGCCGTCCCCGGCTTCGACGGCGGAGCGCACGGCCTCGTTAGAGGGAAGCTCCAGTGCGATCTGAAGATCGGACAATTTGAGCCCGTTTTGCCGGAGCGCTGCTTCGAACATGGATCGCGTGCCGGAGCCTCGCTCGCGCAAGACCCAGCTGGTCGACGGCAAGTCCTTCGCGGAAACCTTCGCGCGGTTGACCCACGGGTGCCTGGCGCCGACCGCCAGGATCAGAGCGTCGCCCTCGATCTTTTTGGCACTCAAAAGACTTTCGTCGACCTCACCCTCGACGAAACCAAGATCTGCGCTGCCCTCGAGCACCATCCGCGCCGCTTGCTCGGTGTTGGAGATGGCGAGCCGCAGATCGATGCCGGGATAGGCGGCACGGAACGTCTGGATTCGCCGGGGCAGCCAATAATTGCCGACCGTCTGGCTTGCGGCAATCGAAAGCGAACCACGTTTCAGGCCGGCAAGTTCATTGAGAAGGCGCGTTGCGTCCTTGGCCCGGGCGAGCACCGCGCGGGCCTCGACGAGGAAATCTTTTCCGGTTTGCGTGAGCACGATGCCGCGGCCGATGCGATCGAACAGCTTGATGCCGTAACGCGCTTCGAGCGCTGCAATCGCAGCGCTCGTTGCCGATTGGGTGAGATTGAGCTCACTCGCCGCCCGCGTCACATGCTGCTTTTCAGCCACGGCAACGAAGATACGAAGCTGTTCGAGGGTCATCGGTCCCTATCCAAAGAGTTTGATCAAAACCAGACTGAAGCTTGAGATGAAGAAAAAGGCCAGCGCCCCCAGCATCGCGGGCCGAATACCCCGGGCTGTGAGCTTGCGGATGTCGGTTTCCAATCCCATCGCCGCAAGCGCGACCGACAGCAGAAAACTCGTGACAGCCGTAATCTCGCTCCGATCTGCGAACGGGATCGTTATCAGGCTGTTTAACCCGACCAGGGCGACGAAGCCGAGAACGAACCATGGCATCGGCGGCCGCGACGAATCCGACTTGCGATAGGCGGTGCGGCGGGAGGCGATCCAGCCCAGCGCAATGACGACTGGCGCCAGCAGCATCACACGCGAGAGCTTGGCGATGGTGCCGAATTCACCGGCTGTCTTGCCATACTGGAAGGCTGCGGCGACCACCTGGGCGATTTCGTGAATCGAGGCGCCGCTCCACAACCCGAATGCATGCGGGTCGAGATGCAGCAGGGCGGGGAGAAGCGGATAGGCGAACATCGCGACCGAGCCGAAGATCGTTACGCAGGCGACGGCGTAGGCGACATCCTCATCGTCGCCATTTGTCACCGTGTTGGTGGCGATCACCGCCGAGGCACCGCAAATCGAGGTGCCGGCCGCGATCAACTGCGCGAGCTTGCGCTCGACGCCGAGCACCCTTCCCATCCAAACCGTAAAGAGGAAGGTGGCGGCGAGCGTTGCGGCGATGATCAGGAAGCCGCGCTGGCCGACCTCGATGATCTGGCTCACCGTCAACTGGAATCCGAGCAGGATGATGCCGAAGCGCAGGAGCCGTCGCATGCTGAAGGCAACGCCTGGCTTGGCGGTTGCCGGCGTGCCGACGAGGTTATGAAAGGCGGTGCCGATCAGGATCGCCAGGATCAGCGGGCTGAAAGCCGCCATTCCCGGCAATTCACGCAGCCAATAGGCGGATGCGGCGACGACCGAGGCCATCAGCAGCCCCGGCAGAATGGCAAGGACGCGTCGGACCTGATGGGTAACGAGATCGGCGTTGGATACGAGAGATGAAGCGGGACGGTTCATTGTTGGGCTCCTGAATTGCCCAACGACTATCGAGGTCTTCGATCGTTCTATCCAACAGATTATACCGGTGAAATCATTAGAAAAAATCGATCAATTGCGGCTAGTTGTAGCCGAGCGCGGCCGGACATCCGACGCTATTGGGGTTGCCGCAGAGCCTCGCGAAAAAATGCGATCACTTCGTCGACTGCCGCACGGGTCGGCTGGCCCGGCGCTTCGATCAGATCGCCGGTGAAGACCGAATGCGGGGGTTTTCCCCGGGCCTTCATGCCCTTGGGATTGCCGGCGCTGTCCGGCAATTCCGTGCCGGAGAAAGCGTCGCCGAAAGCACGACGCAGCGTTGCGAACCGCGGCGCCTTGCAGAGTTCGTCATTCTCGAAACGATAGCCGCGCAGCTTCAATCCTTGATGCGTCCGGGCCACGACCTGCTCGAGATCGCGAGGGGAAATATCCAGCGCGGCCGCGGAGAGCGCCGGGACGCCGGGTTGGGCGAGGACCGGCGCGAGCACGACCGGATCAAGCGCCATCGAAAGCGCAAAGCCGCCGGTCACGCACATGCCGATGGCGCCGACGCCGGGGCCGCCGCACTCTTCGTGCGCAAGGCGCGCCAGTGCGCGCAGCCAATCCGTCACCGGGCTGGATTTGTTGCTGCCAAGAATCGTGAATTCGCGGGAAATGCACAGCGACGCAATCCGCGCGATAGACGGCTCCTCAGCATTGCTGGCATCGGGCTTGCCGAACAGGATCGGCGCGTAAACACGGAAGCCTGCGTCGCGCACCCAGCGGCAAAAACGCGCAAGAGTTGCGGTGAAGCCGTAGATTTCGTGGACGACGATGATCGCAGGACCGGATTTCCCCACCACCAGGACGGGTTTGGTCTTGTCCAGCAGGCGGAGGTCGCGTCGCGTGAAATCGGCGATGTCGGGTGTCAGGTCCATGTCACCACCTCGTTGAACCGCCTGGTCCAGCGTGACATGATGAGGTCACTCCGTGACGGCAATATTTCGCGTTCATATTGGCGCCTTGAAGTGGTTTTGGCCAAGGAGTTTCAGCAATGGCTCAGATTATTCCAGCGCGAATGACGGCGCAGCTCGACGGCGATTTTGTCGTTTTTCTGATCGGGATGCGCATCAACAAGTGGTGGAAATTCTGGAAATGGCTGCCAGTGGCCACGGCGATGCCACGGATGCTGATCGAACTCGCCAAGCGGCCCGAACTCGGACTTCTGCACGCGCGTAACGTGTTCGGCTTCCCCAATCTGCTGGTGATCCAATATTGGCGAAGCTTTGAGCAGCTTCAGGCCTACGCCACCGACCATTCACTCGATCACCTGCCGGCCTGGCGCGACTTCAACCGCAGGATCGCTTCCAATGGCGACGTCGGAATCTGGCATGAAACGTTTCTCGTTAAGGATGGGGCGCATGAGAGCGTCTACAACAATATGCCGCGCTGGGGATTGGCGAATGCAGGGGCCTCCGTGCCCGCCGAAGGTTCACGCAGGAGCGCCAAAGGCCGTCTGCGCCTGACCGACGGCTCCGATCTCATCTTGAGTTGAGCGGCTCAGCCACGGCCGCGATAGGACGCGACGCCCTGATCGGGAATCCACATTCCCTTGGGCAGCTTGCCGGTCTGCCAGAACACGTCGATCGGGATACCGCCACGCGGGTACCAGTAGCCGCCTATCCTGAGCCACTTTGGCTTGATCTCGGCCGCGATACGCTTGCCGATCATGACCGTGCAATCCTCGTGGAAGGCGCCGTGATTGCGGAAGCTCGCGACATAAAGCTTGAGCGATTTCGATTCGAGCAGCCACTGGCCGGGGACGTAATCAATCACAAGGTGCGCGAAATCGGGCTGAGCCGTGACCGGGCATAACGAGGTGAATTCCGGCGCGGTAAAGCGCACGACGTAATTGGTGTCGCGTTGCGGATTCGGCACGCGGTCGAGCTTGGCGGCCTCCGGTGTCGCGGGCCATTCAACGGCGCGGCCGAGCTGCAAGCCGGACGGTAATGATGCAGATTTTGGGGCCTTTTGAGGCTTCCTGGACATAATCGGTCTCCGTTGCAGAGGTTTTAGCCAATCAGCTCTTCCCCGTCACCGCCAACGCAACCTTTTCCGCGCAATTGGCTTGCTGTAGAAGCAACCGACCTTCGGCTCCATCTTCTTTAAGAGGCTTCCATGACCGCCATCGTCGACATCATTGGCCGCGAAATTCTCGATAGCCGCGGTAATCCCACGGTTGAAGTTGATGTCGTACTGGAAGATGGTTCCGTCGGCCGCGCGGCCGTGCCGTCGGGCGCCTCGACCGGTGCACACGAAGCGGTCGAACTGCGCGACGGCGACAAGGCGCGCTATCTCGGCAAAGGCGTGCAAAAGGCGGTCGCCGCCGTCAACGGCGAAATCTGCGACGCCTTGAACGATATCGCGGTCGAGCAACAGGTTCAGGTCGATCAGATCATGATCGATCTCGACGGCACCGCGAACAAGAGCCGGTTGGGCGCCAACGCGATCCTCGGCGTTTCGCTGGCCTGCGCCAAGGCGGCGGCGGCGTCCTTCGACATGCCGCTTTATCGTTATGTCGGCGGCACGTCGGCGCGGACCTTGCCGGTCCCGATGATGAACATCATCAATGGCGGCGTGCACGCCGACAATCCCATCGACTTCCAGGAATTCATGATCATGCCGGTCGGCGCGCCGACCTTTGCCGACGCGTTGCGCTGCGGCTCGGAAATCTTCCACACGTTGCGCGCGGAACTGAAGAAGGCCGGCCATAACACCAATGTCGGCGACGAGGGCGGATTCGCGCCGAACCTGCCGTCAGCCGACGCGGCACTCGAGTTCGTCATGGGGGCGATCGGCAAGGCCGGTTATAAGGCAGGCAGTGATGTCATGCTCGCGCTTGACTGCGCGGCGACCGAATTCTTCAAGGAAGGTGCCTATGTCTATGGCGGCGAGAAGAAAACCCGTTCGCGCTCCGAACAGGCGAAATACCTCGCCGACCTTGCCTCTCGCTACCCCATCGTTTCGATCGAGGACGGCATGTCGGAAGACGACATGGATGGCTGGAAGGAATTGACCGATCTGATCGGCGGCAAGTGCCAGCTGGTCGGTGACGACCTGTTTGTCACCAACGTGAAACGGCTTTCGGACGGCATCAAGAACGGCCGCGCCAACTCCATTCTGGTCAAGGTCAACCAGATCGGGACGCTGACCGAGACCCTTTCCGCGGTCGAGATGGCCTACAAGGCCGGCTACACCGCCGTGATGTCGCACCGTTCCGGCGAGACGGAAGATTCCACGATCGCCGATCTCGCGGTCGCGACCAATTGCGGGCAGATCAAGACCGGTTCGCTGGCGCGCTCGGATCGCACCGCCAAGTACAATCAGTTGCTGCGGATCGAGCAGGAGTTGGGCACCCAGGCGAAATATGCGGGAAGAGCGGCGCTGAAGGCAATCGCCTGAAAACGACCAGACCGAATAGCCAGGGGCTTGCGTTTCCTGGCCAGCGCGAGATCATTGGCGTCATAAAAACCTGACGGGAGGATGTGATGAGCGCCGATGGCAAAAGCGGGCTGCAACTTCGTTCGCTGATCAAGAAGAGCGGCGAGCTCGAGATATCGCTGGTTGAAATCCCGACGCCGGAGCCGTCGGACGATGAGGTGGTGGTCCGGGTCGAGGCGACGCCGATCAACCCGTCCGATCTTGGTCTTCTGGTCGGCGCTGCTGATATGAGCACCGCCAAGGCATCGGGTACGAAGGAGGCGCCGGTCATCACGGCGCGCGTGCCGGACGCTGCCATGCGGGCGATGGCGGGACGGCTCGACCAACCCATGCCGGTCGGCAATGAAGGCGCGGGCACAGTCATCGGGACCGGATCGTCGGACGCGGCCAAGGCGCTGATGGGCAAGACCGTTTCGATGATCGGCGGTTCGATGTATTCTCAATACCGCACCATCAAGGCTTCCGATTGCATGGAACTGCCGGCTGGCACGACAGCCGCCGAAGGGGCATCGTGGTTCGTCAATCCTTTCACCGCGCTCGGGATGGTGGAGACCATGCGGCGCGAGGGTCATAAGGCGCTGGTGCATACCGCGGCCGCGTCGAACCTCGGCCAAATGCTGAACAAGATTTGCATCCAGGACGGCATTGCGCTCGTCAACATCGTCCGCAAAGCCGAACAGGCGGAGATCCTTCGCAAGATTGGGGCGAGGTATGTCGTCGATTCTTCCTCGCCCGCCTTCATGAAGGACCTGACGGATGCGCTGGCCGAGACTGGCGCCACGATTGCTTTTGACGCGATCGGCGGTGGCAAGCTCGCCGGACAAATTCTCACCTGCATGGAAGCGGCGATCAACCGCGATGCCAAGGTCTACAGCCGCTACGGCTCCAACGTGCACAAGCAGGTCTATATTTACGGCATGCTCGATCCGGGTCCGACGGAATTATATCGTTCCTTCGGCATGATCTGGGGCGTCGGCGGCTGGCTGTTGTTTCCGTTCCTGATGAAGACCAGTGCCGCTGATCGCCAGCGTCTGCGCGCGCGCATCGCTTCCGAGTTGAAGACCACATTCGCGAGCCACTACACGCAGGTGGTCTCGTTGCAGGAGGCACTCCAGCTCTCTCATCTGGCCGTCTACGGGAAGCGCGCAACCGGCGAGAAGTACCTGATCAACCCCAACAAGACGTGAGCCGGAGCGCGACGGCCCGCGGGGGGGTAACCCTAAGTTAGGTACGTGAAAAACGAAAGTGGCTTGCCTTTGTTGCGCGGGAAGTGAACATTCCCGCCCGCAATCATTGTCGAAATTACGAATTTGGACATAGGGGAGGAACCTTCATGAATGATCTGAACCGTCGCGACTTGTTGGCCGGTGCGGCTGCGTTCAGCGCCGCCTCTGTTCTTCCGTGGGCATCGCGAGAAGCGGGTGCCGCGGCACCCGCCGCCACGGCGCAGGTGCCGGGCTTCTATCGCTACAAGGTCGGCAGCATCGAATGCACGTCCATCAACGATGGCGCGCGCACATTTCCTCTGCCCGACAAATGGGTGACCAACGCCAGCAAGGATCAGGCGATCGCAGCCGCGGAAGCTGCCTACATGCCGCAAGGCATGGTGACGGTGCCGTTCAATCCGCAGCTCATCAATACCGGCGGCAAGCTGATCCTGCTCGACTGCGGCAATGGCATCTCGGCCTTTGATGCGACCAAGGGTCAGGCCGGCCGCTTGATGCAAAATCTGGTGGCTGCGGGCGTCGATCCCAAGACCATCGACGTCGTCCTCATGTCGCACCTGCATCCCGATCACACCAACGGCATTCGCGCCGCCGACAATTCAATGGCGTTCCCGAATGCCGAGATCATGGTGCCGGCGAAGGATTGGGATTTCTGGATGAGTGAGGAGAACGCCGCCAAGGCCGAATCCAACCAGATGATGAAGAACTACTTCGCCAACGTGAAGAAGATCTACACGGGCATCGAAAAGAAGGTGACGAAGTACGATTGGGACAAGGAGGTTGCGCCCGGCCTCACGTCGATCGGCACGCCCGGTCATACGCCGGGTCACACGTCGTTCGCCCTGGCTTCTGGCAATTCGAAGATTCTCATCTCGGCCGATGTGACCAACATCCCCGAGTTTTTCCTGCGCAACCCGGATTGGCACGTTGCCTATGACGCCGATCCGGAGATGGCGCAGAAGACCCGGCACAAGTTCTATGACATGGCGTCCGCCGAGAAGGCGACCGTGGTCGGCTTCCACTTCCCGTTCCCGGCGGTGGGTCATGTCGAGAAGGACGGCAATGGCTATCGGCTGGTGCCGGTCGCCTTCAATCCGGTGCTCTGAACGCGCCTCTCCGACGCCAACCAATCAGGCCGTCTCGAAGGGCGGCCTGATTTTTTTCGTGAACAGAATCTCGAACGGATGGGCGGGGCCCACCTCATTTCATGCACTTGCATCTTTTAGCGGTCCCGCTAGGGTAGCGCCGAAATCCCGCCCCTCCCGTGCGCACCCCAAAGGAAAGCAAGCACATGTCCAGCCCGCACCACATCCTGGTCCTCGTCGGCAGCCTCCGCAAAGAGAGTTTTTCCCTCAAGATCGCCAATGCGCTGGCGAAGCTTGCGCCGCCGTCCCTGCAGCTCGACGTCGTCACACCGCACGGAATTTCCTTCTTCAACCAGGATCTGGAGGCGAACCCGCCGGCCGACTGGCTCGCATTCCGGGAGACGATCCAGAAGTCGGATGGCGTCATCTTCGTCACGCCGGAGTACAATCGCGCCATTCCCGGTGTTCTCAAAAACGCTATCGATGTCGCCTCGCGCCCCTATGGCAAGAGCTCATTCCTCGGCAAGCCGGCCGGGATCGTCAGCAATTCGCCGGGACCGCTCGGTGGCGTCAACGCTGCCAAGAGTTTGCAGAACGTTCTTCCGGGGATTACGGGGCCGATCATGGGCCAGCCCGAGACCTATCTGAACGCGGTGGGCGATGCCTTCGACGAAAAGGGCAACCTCACCAAGGAATCCCTGCAAAAGGTGCTTCAGGAATATCTCGACGCCTTCGCCGTCTTCGTCGAAAAACAGAACAGATAACGAGGCTCGCGCTTCGCTCAGCATTTTGTGGGTCTGAGGGCGTGCTTAGCATTCCGTTAACCCTGCGGGCGCATCTTGCAGTGGATTGGATTTGACATTCGCTACACGCCTAGCCGCGAGTTCGTAAGGCGAATGTCAAATCCTAAACTCCACTGAATTCCTATAGTTGTTCGTGGTCCTTTGTTTCTAACATTCGCAAAAGTGGCCACTGCGAGGGGATGCGAATGTTAGAATCGGACCACTAACCCATGGTCTCCCGCAGGCGTCTCAAATCGTTCCTCACTGGTCTTGCCCTCTATACGATGGCGGCGGGAATGGTCGGCTATTTCGGGGTCAACGCCTATACCGGCAAGTATGGGCTGAACGCGCGGCAGGAACTCGACCAGGAGATCATCGCGCTGACTGCCGAACTGGCGCGCCTGAAAAAAGAACGGAGCGAGGGTGAGCAACGGGTATCGCTCTTGCGATCCGACCGGCTGGATCCCGACATGCTCGACGAACGAGCACGCTACCAGCTTGACTACGCCAACCCGCACGACCTCGTTCGGATGATCAATCCGAATTGATCTTCAAATTACAAATTCATCCGAAATAGATTTCGAAAATGTCGTACCGCATTGCAGCGCGGCATGAGGGGCCATTTCCAGCTTACGCAAATCCTTTCAAGGCGGTTTGAGTTAAGCTACAGAAAGCAAATTCGCCTCTCTTCACTCCGGAAACGCCATGACTCCTCCCAAAAGAAGCGCCGCCAATGAAGCCGTTCAGGAGCAGGGGGCGCCGCCTCCCTTTACCAGGGAACAGGAGCTGAAGGCGCTGCGGGACATGTTGCTGATCCGCCGGTTCGAGGAGAAGGCCGGTCAGCTTTACGGCATGGGTGCGATCGGCGGTTTCTGCCACCTCTATATCGGCCAGGAAGCGGTCGTCGTCGGGATGCAGATGGCGCTCAAGAAGGGCGATCAGGTCATAACGGGATACCGCGACCACGGGCACATGCTCGCATGCGGGATGGATGCCAAGGGCGTGATGGCCGAATTGACCGGACGCCGTGGCGGCTATTCCAAGGGCAAGGGCGGCTCGATGCACATGTTCAGCAAGGCCGAAAACTTTTACGGCGGCCATGGCATCGTCGGCGCGCAGGTCTCGCTCGGCACCGGGCTCGCTTTCGCCAACCACTATCGCGGCAATGATTTCGTCAGCCTGGCCTATTTCGGCGATGGCGCCTCCAACCAGGGGCAGGTCTATGAGAGCTTCAACATGGCGGAGCTCTGGAAGCTGCCGGTCATCTACGTCATCGAGAACAACCGCTACGCCATGGGCACGTCGGTAACGCGCTCCTCGGCCCAGACCGATTTCTCCAAGCGCGGCGCCTCCTTCAACATTCCCGGCGACCAGGTCGACGGCATGGACGTTCGCGCCGTGAAGGCCGCTGCCGACAAGGCGGTCGCCTGGTGCCGCGCCGGCAAAGGGCCGTACATCCTGGAAATGCAGACCTATCGCTACCGCGGCCATTCGATGTCGGATCCTGCGAAGTACCGCACCCGCGAGGAAGTCGAAAAGGTCCGACACGATCAGGACCCGATCGAGCAGGTCCGCAACCGGTTGCTCGCGGCGAAAATGAGCGAGGACGAGTTGAAGAAAATCGACGCCGAGGTTCGCGAGATCGTCAATGCAGCGGCTGATTTCGCGCAGCATGACCCCGAGCCCGACGTATCCGAACTCTACACCGATATCTATCGATAAGCGTTCGTGGCGCTGGATGTGCGCGCTCTAAATCTGACTTTGTGGAGTTGATATGCCCATTCAAGTTCTCATGCCTGCGCTCTCGCCAACGATGGAGAAAGGCAATCTCGCCAAGTGGCTGAAGAAGGAAGGCGAGACGATCAAGTCCGGCGACGTCATCGCCGAGATCGAAACCGACAAGGCCACGATGGAGGTCGAGGCGACCGACGAGGGAACACTCGGCAGGATCCTGATTCCGGAAGGCACCGCGGACGTTGCCGTCAACACGCCGATTGCAACCATTCTAGCCGACGGTGAAAGCGCGGCCGACCTCGCCAAGGCGGCGGCGCCTGCCAGGCAGGAGAAGGCGGCTGAATCAGCGCCTCCGGCAGCCGAGGCTAAGTCGGCCCCGGCTCCAAAGGATGAGTCCGCGCCCACGGCTCCCACCGCCACTGTTGTACCCGACCCGGAAATTCCCGCTGGCACCGAAATGGTGACCATGACCATCCGTGAGGCGCTACGCGACGCGATGGCAGAAGAGATGCGTCGTGACCCGGACGTATTTCTCATGGGCGAGGAAGTCGCGGAATATCAGGGCGCCTACAAGGTGAGCCAGGGGCTATTGCAGGAATTCGGCGCCAGGCGCGTGATCGACACGCCGATTACCGAGCATGGCTTTGCCGGCATAGGCGTTGGCGCCGCGATGTCGGGCTTAAAGCCGATCGTCGAATTCATGACGTTCAACTTCGCGATGCAGGCGATCGACCAGATCATCAATTCGGCGGCGAAGACGCTTTACATGTCCGGCGGTCAGATGGGCTGCTCCATCGTGTTCCGCGGCCCCAATGGCGCAGCCGCCCGCGTTGCCGCCCAGCACAGTCAGGACTATTCGGCCTGGTACTCGCAGGTGCCCGGCCTGAAGGTGATCGCGCCGTTCTCGGCGGCCGACTACAAAGGCCTGCTGAAGGCCGCGATCCGCGATCCCAATCCGGTGATCTTCCTCGAGAACGAAGTGCTGTACGGGCATTCCGGCGAGGTGCCGAAGCTCGATGAATATGTTATCCCGATCGGCAAGGCGCGCGTGGTGCGGAGCGGCAGCCACGTCTCGATCATCTCCTGGTCCAACGGCATGACCTATGCGCTGAAGGCCGCCGACGAACTCGCCAAGGAGGGTATCGAAGCCGACATCATCGACGTGCGAACGCTGCGTCCGCTCGACACCGAGACCATCGTTGAATTGGTGAAGAAGACCGGGCGCGCCGTCACGGTCGAGGAAGGCTGGCAACAGAACGGCGTCGGCGCCGAAATTGCGGCGCGCATCATGGAGCATGCCTTCGACTATCTCGATGCGCCGGTGGCGCGCGTCTCGGGCAAGGATGTGCCGATGCCTTACGCGGCAAATCTGGAAAAGCTCGCATTGCCCTCGGCGGCTGAAGTCGTCGCCGCCGCCAAAGCTGTTTGTTATCGCTGACAGAGCGGGGCTTAAGCACATGCCGATCAATATTCTGATGCCCGCATTGTCGCCGACGATGGAGAAGGGCAATCTCGCCAAATGGCTCAAGAAGGAAGGCGACAAGGTCAAGTCCGGCGATGTGATCGCCGAGATCGAGACCGACAAGGCGACCATGGAGGTCGAGGCCGTCGACGAGGGTACGATCGCGAAGATACTCGTTCCTGAAGGCACCCAGGACGTCGCCGTCAACGATATCATCGCCGTGCTCGCCGGCGATGGCGAGGACGTGAAGGCCGCCGGAGCCTCGGCCGGAGCGAAGCCTGCGGCTGCTCCGGCGAAAGCGGAAGCGCCCGCTCCGAAACCCGCTTCGCCCCCACCTGCTGCTGCACCGGCACCGGCCGCCAAACCCGCCGCAGCGCCTGCGCCTCAGGCAGCGGCGCCGCAAGCCAACGGCCATGCTCGCACGTTTTCATCGCCGCTCGCCCGCCGTCTGGCCAAGGAAGCCGGCATCGAGATCGCCCGCATCACCGGCACGGGCCCGCATGGCCGCGTGGTCGCCCGCGATGTGGCGGAAGCCAAAGCCGGCAAGGGACTGAAGGTGCCTGCGGCCGCACCCGGCGCGGCACCTGCGCTCGCGCCCTCGATGTCGGACAAGCAGATTCTCGCGCTGTTCGAGCCCGGCAGTTACGATATCGTGCCGCATGACGGCATGCGCCGCACCATCGCACAACGGCTCACCGCGGCGGTGCAGACCATTCCGACTTTTTATCTCACGATCGACTGCGAGATCGGCAAGCTCCTTGCCGCGCGCGAGGAGATCAATGCAACTGCGCCGAAGGACAAGGAGAAGAAGCCGCTCTACAAGCTCTCGGTCAACGACTTCGTCATCAAGGCGATGGCGGTCGCGCTGCAGAAAATTCCGGATTGCAATGTGAGCTGGACCGAAGGCGGCATGGTCAAGCACAAGCATTCGGACATCGGCGTTGCGGTGGCGATGCCGGGCGGCCTGATCACGCCGATCATCCGGAAAGCCGAAACCAAAACGCTGTCGGCGATCTCGAACGAGATGAAGGATTTCGCCGCGCGCGCGCGGGCGCGCAAGCTGAAGCCCGAGGAGTATCAGGGCGGCACCACGGCCGTTTCCAACCTCGGCATGTACCGCATCAGCCACTTCACGGCCGTGATCAATCCGCCGCATGCGACGATTCTCGCGGTCGGCACCAGCGAGGAGCGCCCCATCGTACGCGGCGGCAAGATCGAGATCGCGCAGATGATGAGCGTGACGCTGTCGTGCGATCACCGTGCAATCGACGGCGCGCTCGGCGCCGAGCTGATCGGCGCCTTCAGAACGCTGATCGAAAATCCCGTGATGATGATGGTATGACGTATGGCCGATACATCTTTTGACGTCATCATCATCGGCTCGGGCCCGGGCGGCTATGTCACCGCAATTCGCGCTGCCCAACTCGGCTTCAGGACCGCGATCATCGAGAAGTCCTATCTCGGCGGCATCTGCCTGAACTGGGGCTGTATTCCGACCAAGGCGCTGCTGCGTTCGGCCGAAATCTATCACTACATGCAGCATGCCGGGGATTACGGGCTTTCCGCCGAGAAGGTGGCCTACGATCCGAAAGCGGTCGTGCAGCGATCGCGTGGCGTCTCCAAACGCCTCAACGACGGCGTCGGCTTCCTGATGAAGAAGAACAAGGTGACGATCATCTGGGGCGAGGCGTCAATCGACGCGCCTGGCAAGATCACCGTGAAGAAATCCGCCGTCGAGGCGCCGAAAGGCGCGCTGGGCGAGGGCGCCTATCAGGCCAAGCACATCATCATTGCGACCGGCGCGCGTCCGCGCGTGCTGCCGGGGCTCGAGCCGGACAAGAAACTGGTCTGGACTTATTTCGAGGCGATGGTGCCGGAGAAGATGCCGAAGTCGCTGCTCGTCGTCGGCTCCGGCGCGATCGGCATCGAATTCGCATCGTTCTTCCACACGATGGGATCGGACGTGACCGTGGTCGAGGTGCTGCCGCAAATCCTCCCCGTCGAGGATGCCGAGATCGCCGGTCTTGCGCGCAAACGGTTCGAAAAGCAGGGTATCAAGATTCTCACCAGTACCAAGGTGGTGAAGCTCGAGAAGAAGAGCGACAGCGTGGTTGCCACCATCGATGACGGCAAATCGCCCCGGACGGTCGAGTTCGAACGCGTGATTTCCGCCGTCGGCGTGGTCGGCAATATCGAGAATCTCGGGCTGGAGAAGCTCGGCGTGAAAACCGACCGCGGCTGCGTGGTGATCGACGGGTACGGCAAGACCGACGTGCCGGGCATCTACGCCATCGGCGATGTGGCGGGTCCGCCGATGCTCGCACACAAGGCCGAGCATGAAGGCGTGATTTGCGTCGAGGCGATCAAGGGTCTGCATCCGCATGCGATGGACAAGAACCTGATTCCCGGATGCACCTATTGCAATCCGCAGGTGGCGTCGGTGGGTCTCACTGAAGCGAAGGCGAAAGAGGGCGGACGCGAGATCCGCGTCGGCCGTTTTCCTTTCGTCGGCAACGGCAAGGCGATTGCGCTCGGCGAAGATCAGGGCCTCGTCAAAGTGGTCTTTGACAAGAAGACCGGTCAGTTGCTCGGAGCCCATATGATCGGTGCGGAAGTCACCGAATTGATCCAAGGCTACGTCGTCGCGATGAATTTGGAGACTACGGAGGAAGAACTCATGCACACGGTCTTCCCGCATCCGACGCTCTCGGAGATGATGAAGGAAGCGGTGCTGGATGCGTATGGCCGCGTGCTGAATATTTAGCCGGAATCCTCTTTGATCAATAAATTTGCTCGCCGCATCGTGATGCCGGCAGCTTGTACCAATGACGGCGAGCGCAATTATCTCCCAAAAATGACAGCGAGCACAGGACGCCGGGTTCTGTGCATGACTGTCCAAGGGAGACGAAAATGAAAAAGAGCATTCTTGCGATCGCCGGTTCGGCGTCGATAGTTTTTTCCGGCGTACAATTGGCCGCCGCTGCCGAACACCACCACGGCAAGATTTATCATCGCACCGCGTTAGAACTCCGCGACAGCAACGCCTATGCCCCGCCCCCCGTTGGGTACGGTTATGGTTATGGTTCAGAGGCCGAGCCGGAGTGGTACCGCTATAGCGGCGGCTATTCGGACATGGCCGGTCATTGAGTCCGGCTGATGCGGTGGAAGAGCCGGCCCGTGAGGCCGGTCCTTCCAATAATACCGATGAGGGTTGCTTTGCGGCAACGTATGTGTCGGACCGGCAACACTTCGCGAAGATTTAACCCTCATCCCAGGTCCTGTCGATCTGCGCCGCTTTTTGGCCACACCCCTCTATGAGATCATAATGGAAGAGATTTGAAGACCGCGGCGCTCGTGAGTGCGGAGGAAATCGTCCGGTTTCCTATCCGGACCGAGATGCCCGGGAAGCAGGTTAGCGATGGACGCCAAGACCAACATCAAGAGCAGACTGCCCAGCCGCCACGTGACCGAAGGCCCGGAGAGGGCTCCGCATCGCTCGTATCTCTATGCCATGGGGCTGACGACCGAGCAGATCCACCAGCCGCTTGTCGGCGTGGCATCCTGCTGGAACGAGGCCGCGCCCTGCAATATCTCGCTGATGCGCCAGGCACAGGCCGTTAAGAAGGGTGTTGCGTCGGCCGCCGGTACACCGCGTGAATTCTGTACGATCACGGTCACCGACGGCATCGCCATGGGCCATGATGGCATGCGCTCGTCATTGCCGTCGCGCGAATGCATCGCCGATTCCGTCGAACTCACGGTGCGCGGCCACTCCTATGACGCCCTGGTTGGTCTGGCCGGCTGCGACAAGTCGCTGCCGGGGATGATGATGGCGATGGTGCGGCTGAACGTGCCGTCGATCTTCATCTATGGCGGTTCGATTCTGCCCGGCAATTTCCGTGGTCAGCAAGTCACAGTGCAGGACATGTTCGAGGCGGTCGGCAAGCACTCGGTTGGTGCGATGTCGGATGCAGACCTGGACGAAATCGAACGCGTCGCTTGCCCCTCGGCCGGCGCGTGCGGCGCACAATTCACCGCCAACACCATGGCGACGGTATCGGAGGCCATCGGCCTGGCTTTGCCTTATTCCGCCGGTGCGCCCGCACCTTACGAAATCCGCGATTCCTTCTGCATGGCGGCGGGCGAAAAGGTCATGGAGCTGATCGCCAGGAACATCCGGCCGCGCGATATCGTCACGCGCAAGTCGCTGGAAAATGCCGCAGCCGTCGTGGCGGCTTCGGGCGGGTCGACCAATGCTGCACTGCATTTGCCCGCGATCGCCAACGAATGCGGCATCAAGTTCGACCTCTTCGACGTCGCCGAAATCTTCAAGAAAACACCTTATGTCGCGGATTTGAAGCCAGGCGGCCGTTATGTCGCCAAAGACATGTTCGAGGCTGGCGGCATACCGCTTCTCATGAAGACATTGCTCGACCATGGCTACCTGCACGGCGACTGCTTGACGGTCACGGGGCGAACCATGGCCGAGAACCTCCGGAACGTGAAGTGGAACCCACATCAGGACGTGGTGCGCTCCGCCGACAAGCCGATCACCGCGACTGGCGGTGTGGTTGGCCTGAAGGGGAACCTCGCGCCGGAGGGAGCAATCGTGAAGGTCGCGGGCATGGCCAACCTGAAATTCGCAGGTCCCGCCCGCTGCTTCGATCGGGAAGAGGATGCGTTCGAGGCGGTCCAGAAGAAGACCTACAAGGAAGGCGAGGTCATCGTCATCCGTTACGAGGGACCGCGCGGCGGCCCCGGAATGCGCGAAATGCTTTCGACGACAGCAGCGCTGACGGGACAGGGAATGGGCGGCAAGATCGCCCTGATCACTGACGGTCGTTTTTCGGGCGCAACGCGCGGCTTTTGCATCGGCCACGTCGGGCCGGAGGCCGCCGTCGGCGGTCCGATCGCGCTGTTGCGGGACGGCGACATCATCGAGATCGATGCGGTCGTCGGGACTATTAACGTAAAATTGACTGACGCGGAGCTCGCCCAGCGCAAAACCAAATGGGGGCCTCGCGCGACTAACCATACGACGGGTGCTTTGTGGAAGTACGCCCAGCAGGTCGGGCCGGCAGTGGCGGGCGCGGTCACCCACCCGGGCGGAGCGCACGAGAAGTTGTGTTATGCGGACATTTGAGCGCATCATCATTGCTCTGATGATTGGGGTCGCACCGGCGGCCACGCCCGGATTTGCCTTCGATGGCTCCCCAGTCAACCAGGATTCGACCATTCCGGTGGTTTCGACGCCGCCGGGGGCTGTGACGCCCCTGTCGCCCCTGAAGAAGGGCGCTTCACCAGGCATCGACACCTCGGCTTCGGCCTATGCGACTGAGACCGTCACGCAGTGGAAGCTCGGGCGCATGTACGCCGATGGCAACGGCGTGGCGCAGGACGACCTGCGGGCGTTCGAGTATTTCAGCGGCATCGCCAATGCGCATGCGGAAGACAGTCCGTCGGCCCCGCAGGCGGCGATCGTTGCCAACGCTTTCGTGGCGCTCGGACGGTACTATTTGAGCGGCATCCCGAATTCGAAGATCAAACCGGATGCCGAGCGCGCGCGTGAGATGTTCTCCTATGCGGCTTCCTATTTCGGAAATGCCGACGCGCAATACGATCTTGCCCGGCTTTATCTGAAGAGCGCAGGTTCTTCCCGCGACGATTTCCGTTACGGCACGCGCTGGCTCTTCCTGGCTGCGCAAAAGGGCCAGCATCAGGCTCAGGCGCTGCTCGGCCAGATGCTGTTCAACGGCGACCAGTTGCCGCGGCAGGCCGCGCGCGGATTGATGTGGCTGATGCTGGCGCGCGACAGCGCGACGCCGGACGAGACCTGGATCAGGGACAGCTACAACAAGGCGGTCGCGAAGGCGTCCGATGACGACCGTGCGATGGCGCTGCAGATGGTCGAGCGCTGGGTGCGCGGCGGCAAGGAGTAGGACGGGTAGCGCGGCGCGAGTGCTGTGTTACGCCGCCTCGAGATCCAAATCGATCCAGACCGGCACGTGATCTGACGGTTTCTCCCAGGCGCGGACGTAGCTGTCGATGCCGACATCGACGAGCCGGTCGCTGGCCTGCGGCGACAACAGGAGATGATCGATGCGCAGGCCCTGGTTTTTCTGCCAGGCGCCGGCCTGGTAGTCCCAGAAGGTGTATTGCCCGGGTGCGTCGGTGACGGCGCGCAGTGCATCCGTCAGCCCAAGGCCAAGCAGGGATTGAAAGCTCTCGCGCGTCTCTTTGCGAAACAGCGCATCGTCAACCCAGGCGGCTGGATTGGAAACGTCCTCCGCCTTCGGAATCACGTTGAAGTCGCCCGCCAGAACCAGCGGCCCTTCTGCTTTAAGCCGCTGCCTCGAATACTCAAGAAGCCGCGACATCCATTTGAGTTTGTACGGATATTTTTCCGTGTTGGGCGGGTTGCCGTTGGGCAGATAAAGGCAGGCGATCCGGACGACGCCCTGCTTGAGCGTCACCGCGCCTTCGACAAACCGCGCATGCGCGTCTTCGTCGTCGCCGGCCAGTCCCGACTTCGTCTCATCGAACGGAAGTTTGGACAACAGCGCTACGCCGTTGAAAGTTTTCTGGCCGTGGGTGACGACGTTGTAACCGAGGCTCTCGATTTCCAGCCGCGGAAACGCTTCGTCGGTACATTTGATTTCCTGCAAACAAACGACGTCTGGCGAGCATTCCTTCAGCCAGCTCATCAGATTTTCGATCCGCTGCCGAACCGAGTTGACGTTCCAGGTGGCGATGCGCATCGAAGTGACGGTCTCTGTTAGATCGAGAAACTAGTGCCGCAGCCGCAGGAAGCGGTCGCGTTGGGATTGTTGACGCGGAACGACGCGCCGATCAGGTCATCGACGAAGTCGACCTCGGAGCCCGCCAGGAATGGCACCGAGGCGGGATCGACCAAAACGACCGCGCTGTCGCGGGCAATCACGAGATCATCTTCGGCCTGCGAACGCTCGACGTCGAACTTGTATTGAAAGCCGGAGCAGCCGCCGCCTTCCACGCTGATCCGCAGCATGGCGCCATCGCCCTCTTTCCTGAGGATTTCTCCAATGCGGCGGGCGGCCCGCTCGCTGATGGTGACGGCTGTGGTCATCGTAAGGCTCCGATCGCCGCGTAGTAATTTGGTATCCGGCGTCTATCATAGTTAGGTGCAGCGGGCCGGGGAATCAAACCCGCTTGTCCGCCTGGAGACAGGATATCCCGTGTCAGTTGGAATGGCTGCCCCCCGCTCGATCTATGGCTGCGATCCCGATCGCAGCCGCGGCCGCCAATTTGCGGAGCCGCCGAGCCGGAGCCGCAGCCCATTCCGGCGCGACTGTGACCGCGTGATTCATTCTACCGCCTTCCGGCGCCTGAAGCATAAGACGCAGGTCTTCGTGTTCCACGAAGGCGATCATTACCGCACCCGCCTGACCCACTCCCTGGAAGTGGCCCAGATCGCCCGCGCGCTTGCCCGTCAGCTCGGGCTCGACGAGGACCTGACGGAAACACTGGCGCTCGCTCACGACCTCGGTCATCCGCCGTTCGGTCATGCCGGCGAGCGAGCGCTCGACGCCTGCCTGCGCGTATCCGGGGGCTTTGATCACAACGCGCACACCTTGCGGTTAGTGACGGCGCTCGAGCACCGCTATCCCGAATTCGACGGGCTCAATCTCACCTGGGAATCGCTCGAAGGCATCGTCAAGCACAATGGTCCGGTGACGGCGCGCGATGGCGCGGCGATCGGCCGCTACCGCGAGCATGGCGTTCCCGTCGGCGTTTCCGAGTTTGTGGCGGCCTATGATCTGGAACTGTGGAGCTTTGCTTCGCTGGAAGCCCAGGTTGCCGCGATTGCCGATGACATCGCCTATGATGCGCATGATATCGATGATGGCTTGCGCGCCGGCCTGTTTCAGATCGACGATCTCAAGGAAATTCCGCTCACTGCGGCGATCATCGCCGAAATCGACACCCACTATCCCGGACTCGATGAGAGCCGGCGCGGCGCAGAACTGGTGCGCGAGCTGATTTCGCATCTGATCAGCGCAGTCATTCGCGAAGCCCATCGCCGCCTGGAGCTAGCCCACCCGGCTTCGGCTCAGGATGTGCGCAACCAGGACCAGGCGCTGATTGCCTTCCCACCCGAGACGATTCAGGCGGAAGGCGCGATCAAGGCTTTTCTCAAGATCAGGATGTACCGGCACGCGCGGGTGATTGGCGTGATGCGGGATGCCGAACAGCTGGTGTTCGATTTGTTCGCGCGCTATCAGGCCGATCCGGCCGCATTGCCGTCCGAATGGCTGCCGTCGGAAGCGAGGGCCGAAACCGAGGTTGAGCGGGCGCGACGGATCGGCAATTTTATAGCCGGAATGACCGACCGTTTTGCGCTGACCGAGCACCGGCGGCTTTTTGACTCGACCCCGGATTTGCGTTAGGCGGCGGCCATGGCCGACACATCCTCAACCCAACATCTTTTCGCACAGGTGCTGACGCGCGTGCACGCGGTTTGCGCGGCCGAACTTGGCACCGGCATCGATTTGTCGCGGGTGGTGGTCGAGCCGCCGAAAGACCCGACCCATGGCGACATGGCGACCAATGCCGCCATGGTGCTCGCCAGGGAGGCGAAAACCAAGCCGCGCGACCTCGCCGAAAAGATCGTCGCACGGCTGCGGGCTGAGGATGTCATAGCCGCGGTCGATGTCGCGGGTCCCGGCTTCATCAATCTGACGTTGAAAGCAGCGGTCTGGACGGACACGTTGCGCGCCATCCTGCGGGCGGGAAACGCTTACGGAAAAAGCGCGATCGGGGCGGCTGAGAAAGTCAACGTCGAGTACGTCTCCGCCAACCCGACCGGGCCGATGCATGTCGGGCACTGCCGCGGCGCCGTGTTCGGCGATGCGCTCGCAAGCCTGCTCCAGCTCGCTGGCTTCACCGTCACGCGCGAATATTACATCAATGATGCCGGCGCCCAGGTCGACGTGCTCGCGCGTTCGGCTTTCCTGCGCTACCGCGAAGCGCTAGGCGAAACCATCGGCGACATTCCCGAAGGGCTTTATCCCGGCGATTATCTGAAGCCGGTCGGGCAGGCGCTCGCCAAGGAACACGGCAAGGCGCTTGTGAGCATGCCCGAGGCCGAGTGGCTGCCATTGGTCCGCGCGAAATCCATCGACATGATGATGGAAGCGATCAAGGGCGATCTCGCCGCGCTCAACATCGAGCATGACGTATTTTTCTCGGAGCGTTCGCTGATCGCAAGCAGTCACAACCGCGTCGCCGCGACGATCGATTTTCTGCGCGCCAAAGGCGACGTCTATGAGGGGCGATTGCCGCCGCCGAAAGGCGCGCCGGTCGACGATTACGAGGATCGCGAGCAGACGCTGTTTCGCGCCACTGCCTTTGGGGATGACGTTGATCGGCCGCTGCTCAAGTCCGACGGCAGTTATACGTATTTCGCGTCCGACATCGCCTATCACAAGGACAAGTTCGACCGAGGCTTCCGCAATCTCGTCGACGTCTGGGGCGCCGACCACGGCGGCTACATCAAGCGGGTCGAGGCGGCAATCAGGGCTGTCACGGACGGCAAGGCGGCGCTGGACGTCAAGATCGTTCAGCTCGTCAGGCTGCTGCGCAATGGCGAGCCGGTGAAGATGTCCAAGCGCGCGGGCGATTTCGTCACCCTGCGCGAGGTCGTCGACGAGGTCGGCAAGGACGCCGTGCGCTTCATGATGCTCTACCGCAAGAACGATGCGGTGCTCGATTTCGACCTCGCCAAGGTCATCGAGCAGTCGCGCGACAATCCGGTCTTTTACGTGCAGTACGGGCACGCCCGCGGGCACTCGATCTTCCGCACGGCCCGGGAGGAGGTATTGCGCGACCTGCCCGTGGAGGAGGGGGCGCGGCTGGCCTATCTCGAAACCGCTCCCGTCGAGCGGCTGACCGACCTCGCAGAACTCAGCCTGCTCCGGAAGCTCGCCGTCTATCCCCGGACGGTGGAGGCTGCCGCCTGGGCACACGAGCCGCACCGAATCGCTTTTTACCTGTATGATCTTGCCAGCGAATTCCATGCCCTATGGACGAAAGGGCGCGACTTGCCCTATTTACGCTTTATTATCAATAATGATGCCGAGATGACCGCGGCCCGGCTGGCGATGGTGCAGGGCGTTGTCACGGTTCTGGCATCCGGCCTTGGGGTTCTCGGGGTCGGTGCTCCAAACGAGATGCGCTGATTGAAGTGCCACCGCCCTGGGGAGAGTTTTGGGGTGGTATCCGGCAGGAGCCGGTTCGTTTCTGAAAGCGGGTTGGCGATTTTCCCCGAGGGGGCGCATCACAACGATGGCTGATCGATATCCAAAGAGATCTTTTCCGGCCGGTGACGGCTATGACCGCGACATGGAATCTCGCGCCTCTGGTCATGCAGAGAGCGATCCGCTGGCGGAGCTGGCACGGCTGATCGGCCAGACCGATCCCTTTGGCGCGAAGTCCATGAGCCGGGCTAATTTGCCGGTGCAGCCGCAGGCGCGGCCGGCTGATCCGAGGTCCACGCAAGGCGGCTACGAAGACACTTATCATGACGGCTATTACGAGGATTCGGAGCCCGAGGAGCCGCCGCCTCCCGCGCCGCCATCCTGGATGCAGCGGGCAGCGACCAGGCAAGACGTATCGCCGCCACCTTCGCCGCAAGATGACTATCCCAGCGCAGTGCATCCGTTGCATCGTTACGCGGCGGCGCATCCTCCGGTCGAGCCCGATTATGATCAGGAGCAGTTCTTTGCCGAATCCGGTCATGAGCCGGATCCCTCGCGCTACGATGATGCGCTCTATCCTGCCTTCGATTCCGACGCGCAGCACGCCCACGAGCAAGGTTACGCCGACGATGGGTACGCCTACGAGGAGGACCTACAGTTCGAGGATCAGCCGCAACCAAAACGCCGTGGTGGTTTGATCACCGTTGCCGCCGTGCTGGCTCTGGCCGTGTTCGGCGTTGGCGGCGCCTTGGCCTATCGCACCTATACCGGCAACGCCCGTACCGGCGCGCCACCGATCATCCGCGCTGATGCCGGGCCGACCAAGATCATTCCCGCGCCGGCCGACGCCAGCACCAAGGTGCCGGATCGGATGGTGACCGGCGATGGCGGCGAAAGGATCGTGTCGCGCGAGGAAACGCCGATCGATCCCGGCTCGCGATCGGCCGGGCCACGCGTCGTCTTCCCGCCGCTCACGCCGAACGGCAGTGCGCAATTACCTTCTGGCGTCATGCCGGGCGCGCCATCGCCGACCACCAGCGCCGCGAATGGAACCTTTACGAACAACGAGCCGCACCAGGTCAGGACAGTCTCCGTTCGGGGGGACCAGGGGACCGCTGGGGCGCCGGCGGCCGCCGCCGTACCGGCGCCTGCGCCAGCGAAGCCTTCGCGCACCGCCGCAGCGACCAGCGCGCGGCCGTCAACGACCAACCCCACTGCCGCCAATGCCAACGGACCGTTGTCGCTTGCTCCGCAGACGGAAAGCTCGGCTGCGCCTGAACCAGTTCGTGTCGTTGCGACTAATCCTGCGCAGGTCGTGCCAGCCACACCCAGCACCCCGAGCGCGGCGGCGAGCGGCAGTTATCTGGTCTCGGTTACGTCACAGCCCAGCGAAGCCGAGGCACAGGCCTCATATCGGGCGCTGCAAAGCAAATATCCGAGCGTGCTCGGCTCGCAGTCAGCGGTCGTCGCGCGCGCCAATTCGAAGAGCGGCAGTGTGACCTATCGCGCCGGCCCTTCCTTCGGAACCCCTGCCGAGGCTTCGCAGTTCTGCCACAACTATCAGGCCGCAGGCGGCCAGTGTTGGGTAGTGAAGAACTAACGGCTCATTCTTGACCCTTTAGTCCGGAGCGGGCTATTCGGCCCGATATGACCAAGGCCTTCATAACTGGTATCGCCGGGACCACGCTGACCGCCGACGAACGCGCGTTCATTCAGGCCGAGCGGCCCTGGGGCTTTATCCTCTTCAAGCGGAACATCGAGACCCCCCCGCAAGTCACCGCGCTTGTCGAAGACCTGAAGACATGCGCCGGCCGCGGCGACGCTCCCGTCCTCATCGACCAGGAGGGCGGCCGGGTCCAGCGCCTTGGACCGCCGCATTGGCCGGTCTACCCGCCGGGCAGTGTGTTCGGCGCGCTTTACGATCAGGAGCCCGCGCTGGGCTTAAGGGCCGCGTGGCTGAGCGCGAGATTGATTGCGGCGGACCTTTCCGATCTCGGCATCAGCGTCGATTGCCTGCCATTGGCGGACGTTCCAGTGGCGGGCGCTGACGCCGTTATCGGCGATCGCGCCTATGGAACCGAGCCGGAAAAAGTGGCGGCGATTGCATGCGCCGTTTCGGAAGGTCTTGCAGACGGTGACATTCTACCGGTCTTGAAACACATTCCCGGCCACGGCCGGGCTACGGCGGATAGCCATTTGCGGCTTCCGACAGTAGATTCGTCCAGAAATGAGCTCGAAAAAACGGATTTTGCGGCCTTTCGACCACTTGCGGACTTGCCGATGGCGATGACCGCACATGTTGTGTTTAGCGCACTCGACCCGGTCCATCCGGCGACGACTTCTGCGACAATCGTCAGCCAGGTGATTCGCGGCGTGATTGGGTTCCAAGGTTTGTTGATGAGTGATGATGTGTCGATGAATGCGCTCTCCGGGTCCATTGGGGAGAGGACGAAAGCCATTTTTGCGGCCGGCTGCGACATGGTCCTGCACTGCAACGGTAACCTCGAGGAAATGCGCGCGGTCGCCGCCGGGACGCCAGAATTGTCGGGGAAAGCCCTTGAGCGCGCCGCCCGTGCGCTGGCCTCGCGTCGGGCACCGCAGCCACTCGATAGAGCGGCGGCTCGGGCTGAACTGGAAGTCTTGACGAACAGAGCAGGGACTTGAAGCGCGCATGACTGCGGAAATCCTGTCGTTCGAAACCGGCCGTCCGGCCGATCTCGCCGAAGGCGAGCCGGCGCTGGTTGTCGATGTTGAGGGCTACGAGGGCCCGCTCGATCTGCTGCTCGCGCTGGCGCGGCAGCAAAAGGTCGATCTCGCCAAGATCTCGATCCTGGCGCTGGCGGACCAGTATCTGCAATTCATCGAGGCGGCCCGGAAGATCCGGCTTGAGCTGGCGGCCGATTATCTCGTGATGGCGGCGTGGCTCGCTTTCCTGAAGTCGCGATTGTTATTGCCGGAGCCGCCGACGGCGGAGGGGCCGAGCGCCGAGGAAATGGCGACCGCGCTTGCCAACCGGCTGCGCCGCCTTGAAGCCATTCGCGAAGCGTCAAACCGGCTGATGAATTGTCCGCAGCTGCAACGTGATATTTTTCCGCGCGGCTTTCCCGAGACCATCGCCGAAATTCGCCATCCGAGATACACGGCGACCTTGTTCGATCTGCTCACCGCCTATGCAGCGCAGCGCCAGCAGCGCGTGCTCGCCTCGGTGCATCTGGCGAGGCGCACGGTGTGGTCGCTTGCCGAAGCGAGAGCCTCGCTCGAGCGGCTGGTCGGCATGGCCGAGGAGTGGAGCCGGCTGGATGAGTTCCTCATCCATTACGTCGTCGACCCCTCGCAGAAGGCGACCGTGTTTGCCTCGAGCTTCGCTGCCGCGCTGGAACTCGTCAGGGAAGGCGAGGTCGAGTTGCATCAGCAGCAGCCGTTTGCGCCCTTGTTTTTTCGAAAGCGTCCGCCGCAACCGGCGCCTGACGCAGTAGCCGCGCCGGGGCTAAGTGAGTAAGTGGAAGAAGGAGATTGTGCGATGGCAAGCCTGGCGGAAAAGCGCATAGCGAACGCCGAGGAGGCGGCCGACAGCAATCCGCAAACGCGGCCCGACGAGCTGCGATTGCTGGAAGCGCTGTTGTTTGCCTCTGCCGAACCGCTCGACCAGGCGACTTTGGCCAAGCGGATGCCCGATGGCGTCGATATCAAGGTCGCGCTGGCGCAGCTGCAGGCGGATTATGCCTCGCGCGGCGTCAACCTGGTTCGCATCGCCAATAAATGGACCTTCCGCACCGCCGGCGATCTGTCGTGGCTGATGACGCGTGAGAGCACGGAGACGCGGCGACTGTCGCGCGCCGCGATCGAGATGCTGGCCATCATCGCCTACCACCAGCCGGTCACCCGTGCGGAGATCGAGGAAATCCGCGGCGTGGTGACGTCGAAGGGGACGCTGGATGTGCTGCTTGAGACCGGGTGGATCAGGCCGCGCGGCCGGCGCAAGACGCCGGGGCGTCCGTTGACCTTCGGAACGACGGAGACTTTCTTGTCGCAGTTCAGCCTGGAAGCGTTGAACGACTTGCCGGGCCTTGAGGAACTGAAAGGAACGGGTCTGTTGGACTCGCGTCTGCCTTCCGGATTCAATGTTCCGACCCCCTCCGATGATCCGGCGTTGCGTGAAGATGAAGATCCGCTCGAGCCGGGCGATCTGGAACTTTCATTGGCGCCGCCCGTCGAGCCGGAATCGGGTCCCGAAAGCCAATAAGCGCCGGTTTTTGGGCGTCACCAGACGGCCGCGCGAGATCGCGTGGCGTGTTAACGGTCAGCCGCATAACACGGATTTTACGCGGCTTAAGTCCTTGTTTTTGGCACCTCCTGAGCCTACGTTCCGCTGAAGCATGGTCCGGGACCTTTGGGTCTCGTCGTTTCGGGTGTTGGAGGATTGCAGGATGGGTTCGCTTAGCATTTGGCACTGGATCGTGGTGATCGCAGTCGTCCTGCTGCTGTTTGGTCGCGGCAAGATTTCCGACCTGATGGGTGATGTCGCCCAGGGCATCAAGGCCTTCAAGAAGGGCATGCAGGACGATGAAAAGACGGTCGAGAAGACCGAGCCCGTGAAGTCGATCGACAATAACGCCTCACCGCAGGCGGCGCGATCGGATGTCGGCAGCAAGGCAGTTTGATCCAACCGGCTTATAGTCCAGTCAGCTCTTCTCCGATCGGGCGGCGCGGGCAGCAAGACCGGTGGAATAAAAGCGCGACCGGCCCAGTCTCGAAACATCGGCCTCGCGTGAGCGGAAGCTTTCATGTTCAACATCGGATGGAGTGAGTACCTCATCATCGCCGTGGTCGCGCTGATTGCGATCGGCCCCAAGGAATTGCCAGGCGTGCTCCGCATGGTCGGCCAGTGGGTCGCCAAGGCGCGCAAGATGGCCGCCGAATTCCAGGGCCAATTCCAGGAAGCGATGCGCGAGGCCGAAATGGCCGACCTCAAGAAGAGCTTTGATGAGGTCAAGGAGGCGGCGAGCGGCTTTGCCAGCGGCAATATCATGACCTCGCTCCACAACGATGTCACCTCGGCTCTCGGCGTCGATGACAAGCCTGCCGCATCTGCGGGGGCGGTCTCGCAACCGGAAACAACGAGCCCTCCCACGGAGGCGACCGCTTCCGAGCCATTGGCGATCACTCCCGAAGTTGAGCCCGCTTCCGCAACAGTGGATGCGCATTCGGTAGCTGCCGAACCGCCACGGGATGCCAAGGCGTCATGAGCGACGACGACATCGAGGCCAGCAAAGCGCCGCTGATGGATCATCTGATCGAGCTGCGCTCGCGCCTGATCAAGGCGCTGCTCGGCTTCGGCATCGCTTTCATCGGCTGTTTTTTCTTTGCCAAGACGATCTACAACTGGCTGGTCTGGCCGTTCGTGTGGGTCGCCGGCCCGGAAAATTCGAAGTTCATTTACACCGCGCTGCTGGAATATTTCGTCACTCAGCTGAAGCTCGCGCTGTTCGGCGCGGGCTTCATTTCGTTCCCGATCGTGGCGGGACAAATCTATGCCTTCGTGGCGCCTGGCCTCTACAAGCATGAGCGCAAGGCCTTCCTGCCGTATCTGGTCGCGACGCCGATCTTTTTCTTCCTCGGTGCGCTGCTGGTTTATTTCGTCGTGCTGCCGATGCTGGTGCGCTTCTCGCTTGGCATGCAGCAACTGGGAGGTCCGGACAGCGCGCAGATCGAGCTTCTGCCCAAGGTCGGCGAGTACCTGTCACTGACCATGTCGCTCATTTTTGCGTTCGGCATCGCGTTCCAGCTTCCGGTGATCCTGACGCTGCTCGGGCGGATCGGCCTGATTACCTCGCAGCAGCTGCGCGACAAACGGCGTTATTTCATCGTGGTTGCGTTCATTATCGCAGCGGTGCTGACGCCGCCCGATGTTCTGAGCCAAGCCTCCCTCGCCATTCCCTTGCTCCTGCTCTACGAGGGCTCGATCTGGGCGGTGCGTATGGTGGAAAAGAGCGCCGCCGCCAGGCAGGCATCCACCGGCGCGACCCCGCCGGCGCCGACCACTCCGACACCGGCCGAGTAGGGTCCGGGAATCGTCATACCCCACGAAAGCGGGGTATCCAGCACTCTACGGCCAGCGATAATCATTTCGGTCTCTGGAATACTGGATCACCCGCTTTCGCGGGTGATGACTGCTGTGGTACTGGGGCGCACACGACGGTCTCGCCAGGAAGTCCCACCATGCACGACATCAAATGGATCCGCGAGAATGCCGACGCTTTCGACGCTGCCTTGACGCGGCGCGGTCTTGCGCCGCTCGCGGCCTCTCTGCTCGCGATCGATGAGAAGCGCCGCGGCGCAATCCTGAAGTCCGAGCAGGCGCAGGCCAGGCGCAATGCGGCGTCGAAGGAAATTGGCGAGGCCAAGAAGGCCAGGGATGGAGCGCGCGCCGCGAGCCTGATGGCGGAGGTTGCCGATCTGAAGACGACCATGCCGGAGCTGGAGGCCGCGACCAAGGCCGCGGATGCCGAGCTCGAGACCGCCCTGTCTGCGATCCCGAATTTGCCGCTCGACGAAGTGCCTGATGGTATCGACGAGCACGGAAACGTTCAGCATCACGTCTTCGGCGCGGCGCGGGCTTACGCCTTTGCGCCAAAGGCTCATGACGACCTTGGCCATGCGCTCGGCTTCATGGATTTCGAAGCCGCCGCCAAATTATCGGGCGCGCGCTTCGTCGTGTTGAAGAAAGGTCTCGCCCGGCTGGAACGTGCAGTCGGACAGTTCATGCTTGACTTGCATACGAACGAGCATGGCTACACCGAAATCAATCCGCCGCTGCTGGTGCGCAACGACGTCATGTTTGGCACCGGTCAGTTGCCAAAGTTCGAGGACGATCAGTTCTGGGCGATCAAGGGCGAATTGCTGACGACGACGGGCGACGATGCCGGCTTTCAAAAGCTGAGAAGCGAACGCCTTGGCTTAATTCCTACCGCCGAAGTTTCGCTGACCAATCTCGTCCGCGAGTCCATCGTCGACGAGAAGGAGCTGCCGATGCGCCTGACCGCACTGACGCCGTGCTTCCGCGCCGAGGCGGGCGCCGCCGGGCGCGATACCCGCGGCATGATCCGCCAGCATCAGTTCACCAAGGTCGAGCTTGTGTCGATCACCACCCCGGAAACCAGCAGGGACGAGCACGAACGCATGCTGGCCTGCGCGGAGGAGGTGCTGCGCCGGCTCGACCTGCACTACCGCGTGATGACGCTGTGTGCCGGCGACATGGGTTTTTCCGCGCAAAAGACCTACGACATCGAAGTCTGGATGCCTGGCCAGGGCGAGGGCGGCGCGTTCCGCGAGATTTCCTCTTGCTCGGTCTGCGGCGACTTCCAGGCGCGGCGGATGGATGCGCGCTATCGGGGCAGCGACGGCAAGCCGCGCTTTGTGCACACGTTGAACGGCTCCGGCACGGCGGTGGGCCGCGCATTGATCGCCATCATGGAAATCTATCAGCAGGCCGACGGCTCGATCGCCGTGCCTGACGCGCTTCAGCCCTATATGGGCGGTGCCAAGGTCGTCGCGGCCGATCGATAGCGAGCTTGTTTTGACGAGAAGCAGCCGTCCCGGTTGCGAAGCCGTGCCGCGCGAGTATCTTGGCTTCCAATTGCGCCCAAGCGTTAACTTCAAGTGTATTGTTCGGAAACGACCGATGGCCCTGCACCGCGACATTTACTGGGTGGGCAAGCAATGGGCGGTGACCGGCCACGGCATTCAGGCCTGCAATCAGAAGCAGAGAGGCCAATTCGATATCGCGGCGACGCAGCTGTGGGAGGACGGCATTCAGGATGCCGTCCGCAGTCTCGATTGGGTCAACAAGGACGATTTCGACAAGGCCGTTGCAGCCGCCCGAAAACACTATCCGGAGGCGCCGCGAGAAGAGCCGCCGCCGGCTCCGGCTTCGCCAATGATTTATATGGCCCCCGCGGCCGAACCGCAGCCATCGAGGCTCGTTACGCCCAAATTCGACATGCGGTTTGAAGGCGTGTCGGCGAAGCTGCGGCCGGTGTGGCGTGTTCGCACGCGCCAGTAGCGCAGGCCAGAGCGGCCAAAACTCCTGCCTCGCGCACGGCTACAGAAATTATGTAACAAAAACAACGAGTTTGCCTCTGAGCCGTTAGCCGGATAAGACGGCGGTAGTGTTCCGATTCCGAAGTTCGCATCAATGTGCGGCCTCTCGTTTGCGAAGAGGGAACACTAGTAAGTTACTGATCTGGTGTGGCCTTGGTTCAGAAGTCCGCATGACGCACTCGTGGCAGAAGACAATGCGGACTCCTGAACCGCCACACCAACCGCGCCATGGAATTGATCGAAGAGGGCCGTTTTGCCGATGCGAATTTTATGCACCAACGACGATGGCATCCACGCGCCAGGCCTCAAGGTCGTCGAAGAGATTGCGCGAAAGCTATCCGACGACGTCTGGGTGGTGGCACCGGAACTCGATCAGTCCGGCGTGTCGCATTCGTTGTCGCTCAATGATCCTCTTCGGCTCCGCGAGGTCGGCCCCCGCCATTTCGCTGTCCGGGGAACGCCGACCGACTGCGTCATCATGGGCGCGCGCCACATCCTTGGCGAGAAGAAGCCCGATCTCGTGCTCTCGGGTGTCAACAAGGGTCGTAACGTCGCCGAGGACGTCGTCTATTCCGGCACGATTGCTGGCGCGCTTGAAGGCACGATCCTGGGCCTGCCGTCTTTTGCGCTATCGCAGGAGTTCACCCTCGAGACGCGCGACAGGCCGCTGTGGGATACCGCCTTGCAATTCGGCCCACAGATCCTGCGCAAGGTGATCGACGCCGGCGTGCCAAAGGACACCGTGATCAACGTCAACTTTCCGGCCTGCGCGCCCGACCAGGTAGCGGGCGTGTACGTCACGCGGCAGGGCAAGCGCAATCTGGGCTTCTTGAAAATCGACCAGCGGCGCGATGGCCGCGGCAACCCGTATTTCTGGATCGGCTTCGAGCGCCTCGCCAAGGTCGACGTTCCGGCCGAAGGAACGGATCTCTGGGCGCTGGCCTCACGCTACGTGTCGGTGACGCCGCTACGGCTCGACCGAACCGACGAGGCATTTTCGGCGGCGCTGGCATCGACGCTGAAATAGTCGCGAGGCCGCGCGTCAGGCCGCGTTGCGCTTGAGCGCCTGCTCGATGGTCCGCGCCAGCGTTTCGATTTGGAAGGGCTTTTGCAGCGCCGGCCGGTCGCGATATTCCGCGGGCAGCCCCGATGACCCGTAGCCCGTTGCGAAGATGAAGGGACGGCCGCGCGCCGCAATAAGGTCGGCGACCGGTGAAATCACCTTGCCGTTGACGTTGACATCGAGGATGGCAAGGTCGAATTCAGCCGATTGCGCAAGCTTGATGGCATCGTTGATTTCGCCGGTCTCGGCGACAACGCGGTAGCCGAGCTCCTCCAGCATGTCGGCCACCATCATTCTGATCATCACCTCGTCCTCGACGAGGAATATCGATCCACCAGACGTCCGTACGCCCATCCTTTGGATCCCCTTGACTTCGCCAATCAAAAGGATCGCAAAAATCGACAGCAGGCGCAATGTTGACCTGTCCGGCCGAAAAGACCCGGCTGAGCCACGGGAACGCAGACAAGAAGTGATATGTTCAGTGGAATCGGGATGGGTGTGCCATCGCGTACTTGTCCGCCGCCATAGAGCCAGCTCACCGACCGAAATGCCCGACCCGCAAGACCCGCCCCAGAAAATGATGTTTCAGCTGAATCTGCGGCGGCGCGGCATCAGCGACCAGGCGGTGCTTCACGCCATGGAAGACGTGCCGCGGGACGCGTTCGTTGAACCGGCCGATCGCGCCGATGCCTATCGCGACATGGCGCTTGGCATCGCCTGCGGGCAGACCATCAGCCAGCCCTTTGTGGTGGCGTACATGACCGAGCAGTTGCACCTGAAGAGATCGCATCGGGTCCTCGAGGTCGGCACCGGTTCGGGTTATCAGGCGGCCATCCTGTCGCGGTTATGCGGTCACTTATTGACCATTGAACGCTACCGGACCCTGGCGGACCGCGCGCGGGCGCGGCTCGAGAAACTCCGCTATCACAACGTCGAGGTGATGGTGGGCGACGGCTTTGACATCCCCGAAGGCGCCGGCAATTTCGACCGCATCATGGTCACCGCGGCGATGGAAGAGATTCCGGACGCACTTGCGCAACGGCTCGAACCGGACGGCGTCCTGATCGCGCCGGTCGGCCCGCTTCACGGCGTTCAGACCCTCGTCCGCCTGACCAGGACGGACGCCGGATTCGAGCGCAAGCAGTTGGTCGACGTGCGCTTTGTGCCGGCGCTGCACGGCATTGCGCGGGAGCTTTAGAATCCGGGATTGGCTTTTCCGCCAACGCCTTATTCCCCGGCTTAAGCGGTTATTTACTCGGCGCGTGTTAACTCAAATCAGTATTTTGTTGCGTACGAGTGAGTAACCATGTCCCGTGCCGTCGAGTTGCTTTGCTCGCGTCGCGCCCTGCGTATCGCGGTGCTGGCGCTGATGTCGATAGGGGTTGCCGGATGCAGCTCCGACATGCAGAGCCGCCTTTCCGAAAACCCCTTTGCTTCCAATGACTTTACGGCATCGGCGCCGCAGGCTGCGGCCCAGCGCCATGAGCTTCCGCAATATGCGCGGCCGCAATCCCGGGTTCAGTCGCAAAATCTTCCGCCGCCCATTGCCGCACCGCAATCCTACCCCTCGGCAAGCTCCGGCATGTCCGGCGGCGGCCGTGGCATTTCCTCCTATGCGCCTCCGGCCCATCCGATCGAGGCGACCGGCAGCGTTCCGCACTCGGTTGCCGCGGTGCATCCGGCCCACGGCACGACGATCATTGTCGGCACCAGCGATACGCTCGAAATTCTGGCCCGCCGCTATAATGTGGCGCCAGCTGCGATCCTTCAGGCCAACGGCTACAAGGGGCCGCGCGTGCTGTCTCCGGGACAGCAGTTGATCATTCCGCGCCCAAGCGCGGTGGCCGCCGCCCCCGCTATGGCAGTGCCAGCCAGCAGGCCTCTTGCGATCGCCGCGGCCGCGCCCTCGGTCCATGTCGTCAATCACGGCGACACGTTGATGGGCATTGCGCGCCGCAATCACATTTCAGCCGCCGAACTCGCCAGGGCCAATGGTCTCGCGCCCGGCGCGAAGCTTAAGATCGGCATGAAGCTCAACGTACCGGTGAAAGCGTCCGCCGCCGCTGCTCCAGTTGTGCAGCCGGCAGTCGCCCAGGGCGCGCCGGTATCGGCTGCGCCCGTCACCAGGGTCGCGACCTTTGCGGCCGATCCCCGGCAGAAGGCGAGGCTGGCGCAGACGGCTGGTGTCGAGGAGGCTGCCGCAGCCGAGACCCCGGCCAAGGCCGCTGAAACCACGGGAGCGCTACCGACCTTCCGCTGGCCGGTTCGCGGCAAGGTGATCACGAGCTACGGCGCCAAGACCAACGGCAAGGCCAATGACGGCATCAACCTGGCCGTACCGGAGGGCACGCCAGTGAAGGCCGCCGAGGACGGCGTAGTCGCTTACTCCGGCAACGAGTTGAAGGGGTATGGCAACCTTGTGCTGATCCGCCACTCCAACGGCTACGTGACGGCTTACGCTCATGCCAGCGAGCTATTGGTGAAGCGCGGCGACACCATCAAGCGCGGCCAGGTCATCGCCAAGTCCGGCCAGTCGGGCGAGGTGGCCTCGCCCCAGCTTCACTTCGAAATTCGCAAAGGTTCGACGCCGGTCGATCCCCTGCAATTCCTCAACGGAGCTTGATCCGTACCCCGAGCCGGCCCGCCAGTTCCTGCGTGAACTGCCAGGCGACGCGGCCTGAGCGGGAGCCGCGCGTGGTGGACCATTCCAGCGCCTCGCGTTCGAGCTCCTCCTCGCGCAGCTTGATGCCGAAATGGCTGCAATAGCCTTTCACCATTGCCAGATACTCGTCCTGGCTGCAGCGGTGGAAGCCGAGCCAAAGACCGAAGCGATCCGAAAGCGAAACCTTCTCTTCGACCGCTTCGCCCGGATTGATAGCCGTCGAGCGCTCGTTCTCGATCATCTCGCGGGCCAGAAGGTGCCTGCGGTTGGAGGTCGCATATAGGATCACGTTGTCAGGACGTCCTTCTATGCCGCCCTCCAGCACGGCCTTCAGCGATTTGTAGGAGGCGTCGTTGCCGTCAAATGAAAGGTCGTCGCAGAAGACGATGACGTTGAACGGCGCCTTGCGCAGCAGTTCCATCAGGGCCGGCAGGCTCTCGATATCCTCGCGGTGAATCTCGATCAGCTTGAGCCGGTCCGCTGGCTTTCGATCCCGGTTGATGCTGGCGTGGGCCGCTTTCACCAGGGAGGATTTGCCCATGCCGCGTGCGCCCCACAGCAGCGCGTTGTTGGCCGGAAAGCCGTTGGCGAAACGCTCGGTATTCTCGATCAGGATGTCGCGCATCCGGTCGATGCCCTTGAGGAGGCCGATCTCGACGCGGCTGACATGCGGAACGGGCGCAAGCCGCCCGTCGGGGTGCCAGACAAAGGCGTCAGCCTGACGCAGGGCATCGCCTCCTTCAGCGGCAGGCGCCGCAGCAGCCAGGTGAGCCGCGATGGTCTCAAGCGCCAGCGCAATACGTTCCGCCGTATCGTCTCCGGAGGCGGACGGGGTGGCCGGCCGCTTGGCCTTCCGGGCGGGAAGCGATGCTTTTTTCGCTGGCTTTTTCGACATTCTTGGCCTTTCTGACGGCGAACCCTTAACGGGCCTTGCGGAGGCTCGCAAGCGGCCCAAATGAGGCTCTGGAAGGGGGTTAGCGGCGTTGCAATTGGACCGCCGGCCGCTATAGTCCGCGCGAAATTTGCCCCGGACCGGCCGAGCGCGACAGGCGCGCTATCACATAGTGGTCAAATTCTAACATTCGCATCCCGTCTCAGCCTGCACTTTTGCGAATGTTAGAATTAAAGGACCACTAGCAAAGATAAACTGCTAGTGGAGTATAGGATTTGACATTCGCTTGACGAACCTGCGGCTACGTGGGTAGCGAATGTCAAATCCACTCCACTAGCGCTCCACGAGGATTGAACGAATGCTGATTACCCCTGCGTATGCCCAGGCCGCAGCCGGTGGAGATGCCAACAGCATGTTGATGTCGCTGCTGCCGTTCGCCCTGATCTTCGTGATCATGTATTTCCTGATCCTGCGGCCGCAGCAGAAGAAGGTGAAGGACCACGCGGAGCTCGTCAAAAACATCCGCCGTGGCGATACCGTGGTGACGACCGGCGGACTGGTGGGCAAGGTGACCAAGGTCGTCGATGACGATCAGATCGAGTTCGAGATTTCTGAGGGCGTTCGCGTCCGCCAGATGCGGCAGATGATCTCCGGCGTTCGCGCCAAGGGAGAGCCGGCCAAGGAGAAAGGCGAACTCGGCAAGGACGAGACCGCCGCGGGCTGATATCAGGCACCGCTTTCGCTGGATCTGACGAGTCAATTCAATGCTGTATTTCACACGGTGGAAAGCGCTGGGGATCATCCTGACCGCGCTGGTGGTGTGCCTGTGCGCCGTGCCGAATTTCTTTCCCGAAGCGAAGGTGAAGACCTGGCCACTGTGGGCGCAGCGCCATCTGGTTCTCGGCCTCGATCTGCAAGGCGGCTCTTACCTTCTGCTCGAAGTCGATTCCAACTACGTCAAGAAAGAGAAGGTCGATGCGGTGCGCGACGATGTTCGCCGCGTGCTGCGTGAGGCCAAGATCGGCTATACCGGCCTTAACTCCCGCAATGATGCGGTCGAGGTGCGCATCTCCCGCGATACCGAGTTGCAAACCGCGCTGTCGAAGCTGCGCGAGTTGTCTCAGCCGCTCGGCGGCCTGCTTGGTTCCAACGGCCAGCGCAGCCTCGACGTGACGGATGCCGGTAACGGCACGATTCGGCTGGTTGTGCCGCAGGCGGCCATCACCGATCGCATCCGTCAGACCATCGAGCAATCGATCCAGATCGTGGAACGCCGCGTCAACCAGCTCGGGACCGTCGAGCCGGTGATCCAGCGTCAGGGGACCGACCGCATCCTCGTTCAGGTTCCGGGCTTGCAGGATCCGACCCGTTTGAAGGAGCTGCTTGGCAGAACCGCCAAGATGGAATTCCGCATGGTCGATGAATTTGTGCCGCCCGACGCGGCCGCGCAGGGAAGAATACCGCCGGAAGACGAACTCTTGTCCGAAGTCACCGGGCAGAAACTCGTCATCAAGAAGCAGGTGCTGGTCTCGGGCGGAGATTTGAGCGACGCGCAGACCGGGTTTGATCAGCGCTCAGGCGAGCCGGTTGTGAATTTCAAGTTCAATTCGGCCGGCGCGCGTAAGTTCGCGCAAGCCACGACCGAGAATGTCGGGCAGCGCTTTGCAATCATACTGGATAACCAGGTGATCTCGGCCCCCGTGATCCGCGAACCGATCATCGGTGGGCAAGGCCAGATCTCCGGCAGCTTCACGGTTCAATCCGCGAATGACCTCGCGATCCTGCTGCGCGCCGGCGCGCTGCCGGCGCCATTGACCGTCATTGAGGAACGCACCGTCGGTCCCGGTCTCGGCCAGGACTCGATCGAAAAGGGCGAATTGGCCGCCTATGTCGGTTCGATCATGGTCGTTGTCTTCATGCTCGTGACCTATCGCCTGTTTGGCCTGTTCGCGAACATTGCCGTCGCCATCAACGTCGCCATGATCTTCGGCGTGCTGTCGCTTCTCAACGCAACGCTGACGCTGCCCGGCATTGCCGGCATCGTGCTGACCGTCGGCATCGCGGTCGACTCCAACGTGCTGATCTACGAGCGTATCCGCGAGGAAATTCGCGGCGGACGCAACGCGATCTCAGCAATCGACGCTGGGTTCAAGCGGGCGCTCGCAACGATTCTGGACTCCAACATCACCACCTTCATCGCTGCCGCCGTCCTGTTCTATATCGGCACGGGTCCGGTTCGTGGTTTCGCGGTGACGCTTGGCATCGGCATTCTCACCACGGTTTTCACCGCGTTCACGCTCACCCGGCTGATCGTCGCCTGGTGGGTACGCTGGAAGCGGCCGCAAAGCGTGCCGATCTGAAGGAAATGCGGCCGTGACTCATTCCGTTCTACTTGGGCTTGGCGTTCTGATCGTCGTGCTGACGGTGGTCAGCATCTTCGGGCTTTTGCCGCCGCTGCGGATTGTGCCGGACAACACGCATTTCGATTTCACGCGCTTTCGCCGCATCAGCTTTCCGATCTCAGCCTTGCTCTCGATCGTCGCGATCACGCTGTTCTTCACGCATGGCCTGAATTTCGGCATCGACTTCAAGGGCGGCACGCTGATGGAGGTGCGGGCGAAGTCCGGCACGGCCGATATTGCCTCGATGCGCGCAGCGCTGAACGGCCTCGGTCTTGGCGATGTCCAGTTGCAGCAATTTGGCGGTCCGGAAGAGGTCTTGATCCGGGTTGCCGAGCAGCCCGGCGGCGACAAGGCGCAACAGGACGCTGTCCAGAAGGTGCGCGGAGCGCTCGGCGATTTGGTTGACTACCGGCGTGTCGAGGTGGTCGGCCCGCGCGTCTCCGGTGAGCTGTTGGCCTATGGCATGCTCGGGCTGATGCTCGCGATCGTAGGAATCCTGATCTACCTATGGTTCCGGTTCGAATGGCAGTTCGCACTCGGCGCCATGATCGCCAACGTGCACGACATCGTGCTCACGATCGGCTTCATGTCGATCTCGCAGGTCGACTTCGACCTCACCAGTATTGCCGCGCTACTGACCATTCTCGGCTATTCGCTGAACGATACGGTCGTCATTTATGATCGCATCCGGGAAATGCTGCGCCGCTACAAGAAAATGCCGATGCCGGAGCTGCTGAACGAGTTCATCAATTCGACGCTGTCGCGCTCCATCATCACCCACGTCACGGTGACGCTCGCACTGCTCGCGCTGTTGGTGTTCGGCGGCAACGCGATCCACAGCTTCACCGCGGTGATGATGTTCGGCGTCGTGCTGGTCGGTACCTATACGTCGATCTTCATTGCCGCGCCGATCCTGATCTATCTTGGCGTCGGCACGACCCGCGCCGACACGCCGGATACGCCTGCGAAGAAGTAATGCGGGCTTGATCCCGAAAGGTCGAACCCGGCTTCGGACGAGATCATGCCCAAACAGGAAGGCGACAGCTCGGACGCTCCACACCTTCCGAGGTCAGCGCCGATCGACGCTTACGGGAAGGGTGGCTTTGCCTTCGCCGATATGTCGCACCGGGGTTCGCTATTGTGCCTTCCGAACGGCATCTGGGCCTGGCCGGTGACCAAAGCGGCGGAAATCGATGAGTATTCGCTGTCGCGCGTCTTTGCCGCCGCGAACGGCATCGATACGTTGATCGTCGGCACCGGCACGGACGTCTGGGTTGCGCCAAACCGGTTGCGCGAGGCGTTGCGCGCCGTCCGCGTCGGCCTCGACGCCATGCAAACGGGGCCGGCGATCCGCACCTACAACATCATGATCGGCGAACGGCGGCGCGTTGCTGCGGCGCTGATCGCCGTGCCATGAACGCCGACACAGACGACCGATCTGCGGCTGGCCATTGTGCCGAACTCGTGCGTGCGCACGACTTTACCCGCTACGCATCCACCTTGTTTATCCCGGCACAGGACCGGCGCGCGCTGCTGGCGCTGTACGCCTTCAACGTCGAGATCTGCCGGGTCCATACCCAGGTGAGCCAACCGCTCCCCGGCGAGATCAGGTTGCAGTGGTGGCGCGACATGCTCGCCGGCCAAGGCCATGGCGGGATTGAGGGCAATCCGATCGCCGCCGAACTGCTGTGGGCGATCCGCGGCTATCGATTGCCGGTTGAGCGGCTCTCGCGCCTGATCGAGGAGCACGAGTTCGATCTCTATAACGATCCCATGCCGACCATGGCCGCGCTGGAAGCGTACCTCAACGACACCTCATCGGCCCTGTTCTCGCTGGCCGCGATGACGATGGGCCCGCCATCCAGCGAGGTCGAACATCTGGCGCGTCACGCGGGGCTGGCGCAGGGAATCGTTCAAGTGATGGCTTCGCTGCCGCTCGATGCCTCGCAACGACGGCTGTTTTTACCGCAACAGGTGCTGGCGAGAAACGGTTGCGGCCCGCAAGATGTCTTCGACGGCAAGCAAACGCCGCGGCTGCGCGAAGCCCTCGACGATGTACTGGCAGCAGCGCGCCAGCATTTGGACGCAGCTTTTGGGCTGCTCCCGTCCGTCACGCCGGATGTCCGGCCGGCCTTTCTCCCGCTGGCGCAGGCCAGACGTGATCTTGCCATGCTGATGCGGGCCGACAACGATCCCTTCGTCGTCCGACCGCCGTCGCGATTTAGCACTCTATGGATGCTGTGGCGCGCTTCGCGATCGCGCATCTTTTCGCGCCAATGATCAGTCCATCCCCGCGGTTTCGAAATTGAAGCGGTCGCGCAGATTTTTCCGCGACTCCAGAATGTTCTTGAGGAAAGCGCGATCTGGCTCGCTCGTCACCATGGTCTCGATCAGGTCGAGCTGATTGGTCGCCACCAATTGCAGCAATTCGATGCGCGGCTTGCCGGTCGCATCGCGCGGCAACGCCTTGACGATCTGGATGTGCTCCGGCGGTTTTGGGCCATGCGCCGCGGCGAGTTCCCCCTTGAGCTGAGTCTCGAGCGCAACCAGATCGGATTCGACAAACGCATAAAGCCCGACGCCCACGCGACGATCCGGGAAGGCGACAATGGCGGCATCACGGACGGCGGGGTTTTTTCTGATCTCCCGAACCAGCACCGGCGCGTCGTTGACTAGCCGCCGTCCGCCGCCTTCGCGGTCGGTGAAATTGAAGAGGCCGCGGGTGATCGCCTGATAGACCTTCTTGCCCGTTGCGAGCCAGACGCTCGCAACGATCGATTTGCGGGTGAGGACCTGGATTTCTTTCGGCGTCAGCGCCTCGCGCACGTAACTGCGCTTATGCTTCAAGAGATGGCGCAGATCTTCATAGGCGAGAATGCGAAACAGCCAATTGCGCTTTCGAAAGCATGCCGCCAGTTGGAAATCTGTCAGATAGGCGCGGCCGTCACGTCCGACCAGCCAGTTCTGTTCCTTGGCGAGGTCGTTGTGGCAGACGCCGGCGCGATGCAGCCGCCGCAACGCTTGCTTGGCGGAACGAAAATAGGCGACGTCGCCAGCCGGTTTGACTAGATGCAGGGCAACGCCGTCGATGAAACCGCGCACCAGCGCCTCTCGGCCGGCCCACAGCAAATCCGGCCCGACATTGAGGCCGCGCGCCACCGCCAGGGCACGCCGCTCACGGCGGAACAGATGCCGCGCGGGCAGATATGACCACCAGGGCACCTGATCGATCCGGCGCAAGATCGCGTCGACGTCGCCGTTCGGCGCGCGGAAGCGGCCTCGCTCGACGGATGAAAACACGTCGCGTTTGAGCAGGACGCCTTCGGTCCATCGCCCCGACAGAATTTCAGCGTCGTCTCTTGGCAAACTCATGAGAGGCTCACGCGGCTGCGGCCAGCCGCAAGTGATCGGCAATCCAGCGGTCGATGTCGGTTAGCGCCCGCGCGCTGAGAGCCTGACGTTTGGCGATCGCCTTTTCGTTGCCGCGCAGACGCGTGCCGTCCGGCTTTCGTGACGGCGGGCTGGCGAGTGGCGGAAACAATCCGAAATTGACGTTCATCGGTTGAAAGGAACGGGGACCGTTGTCGATCGTCTCCAGGTGACCGCCGGTGATATGTCCGAGCAGCGATCCAAGTGCTGTGGTCGGGGGCGGTGATTCCAGCCTCCGGCCGCGCGCATCGGCTGCCGCGTAAAGGCCTGCGATCAGGCCGATGCTGGCCGACTCGACATAGCCTTCGCAGCCGGTCATTTGCCCCGCAAAGCGCAATCGTGGCGCCGCCTTCAGGCGCAATTGCGTGTCGAGCAGTTTTGGCGAATTCAGAAACGTGTTGCGATGCAGGCCGCCGAGCCGCGCGAACTCGGCGTTTTCGAGTCCCGCTATCATTCGAAAGATGCGTTGCTGCGCGCCGTATTTCAGCTTGGTCTGAAAACCGACCATGTTGTAGAGCGTGCCGAGCTTGTTGTCCTGACGCAGCTGCACGATCGCATAAGCCTTGACGGTTGGATTGTGAGGATTTGTGAGCCCGACTGGTTTCATCGGGCCGTGACGGAGCGTCTCGGCACCGCGCTCGGCCATCACCTCGATCGGCAGGCAGCCATCGAAATAGGGCGTATCGGTTTCCCACTCCTTGAAATCGGTCTTTTCGCCGGCAATGAGCGCGGCGACAAAGTCGGCGTACCGCTCCTTCGTCATCGGGCAGTTGATGTAATCGGCTCCCGTGCCGCCGGGGCCGACCTTGTCGTAGCGCGACTGAAACCACGCCTTCGACATGTCGATGCTGTCGCGATGCACGATGGGTGCGATTGCGTCGAAAAACGCCAGCGCGCTTTCGTCGGTCAGCTTGCGGATCGCCTCGGCCAGCGGCGCGGAGGTGAGGGGACCCGTCGCGACAATGACATTGCCCCACTCGGCCGGCGGCAAGCCGTCGATTTCATCGCGCTTGAGCTCGATCAGTGGATGATCTTCGAGCGCTTTGGTGACCGCGGCTGAAAAGCCGTCGCGGTCGACTGCAAGCGCTCCGCCGGCCGGCACCTGATTGCTGTCAGCGGCGCGCATGATCAGTGATCCGAGCCGGCGCATTTCAGCGTGAAGCAATCCCACCGCATTGTTGGCGGCATCATCGGAGCGAAACGAGTTCGAACAGACGAGTTCGGCAAGGCCTTCCGTCCGGTGGGCTTCGGTCGTCCGCTGCGGGCGCATTTCGTGAAGGATGACGCGAACGCCGGCATTTGCGGCCTGCCATGCCGCCTCAGAACCGGCGAGACCGCCGCCGATGATGTGGATGGGTTCCAATGGAAGGGTGCCTGTCATGCGGCACAGGTAGCGCGTTTCGCAGGCGAGTGGAATGCGCGGAAGAGGTCTACATACGACAACGCCCGCCAGAGGCGGGCGCTATCGGCATTTCAGGTCAGGGGCCTGGAAAATCAGCCGTTGTAATTGCCGGCCGCAACGCGCGGAATGTCCGAGCGGTCGAGCCCAATGTCGGCCAACTCCCGGTCGGTGAGCTGGGACAACTCGGCGACATTGCGCTGATAGTCGCGGAACGCCTGGATCATTCGGATGAGCGAGAGCAGCATGGTAGTCTCCTTGAATTCTTGATTCAGCTTTTAGGTTCCGGCTGAATTGTCGGGTCAAATATAGAGGCCAATACCGCAGCGCAGAAGTCAAAATGCTGCGATGCAGCTAATCCGATTATGCATGGCTAGGTAAGGATTGATTAACAATTCGATCCATCTCTGAGCTGACGTAGAAGGCCGGGCGTGGCCGGCTTAGCCGGCCGATCGGCGGTCTACAGCAAAAAACCGAGGTTATGCAGTCAAATCAGCCCGCTGGGCGACCTTGCCGGCTAAACGTTCGCCACGAATATGCATGACTCTTGTGCATAACAAAAAATGAATTTAATATCATTTTTTTGAGGTCGAACTAGGGAGCGTGGGCCAGCTGGGTCGCGAAGTAGGCGACGGTCTTGGCGTAGACCTCGCTCTTGTTCCACTGCTGGAGCACCGGGAAGTTCGGGCTTCCGGGCTGCCAATCTTTTCCCTTTTGCCAGCCATAGCTGTGCAGGAAATTGGCCGTGGAGGCGAGAACGTCGGGAGGGCTCTTCAAGAGGTCGCGACGGCCATTGGCGTCGAAATCGACCGCGTATTTGATGTAGTTCGACGGCATGAACTGGGTCTGGCCGATTTCGCCGGCCCAGGCGCCGCGCATTTCCGCCGGCGTGAGATCGCCGCGATCGATGATGCGGAGCGCATCCAATAGCTCGCTCCGGAACATCTCAGAACGCCGGCAATCATACGCCAACGTCGCCAACGACCTCAGGGTCGGAAACTTTCCGATATTGACGCCGAAATCGGTTTCCAGCCCCCAGATCGCGACCAGAACCTCACCAGGCACACCGTAAGTCTCCTCGACCCGCGACAGGACGGAGCCATATTGCTTCAGCATGTTGGCGCCGCGTGCGAGCCGCGGCGGGACCATGCGGCCGGAGAACTGTTCGAAGCTTTGGTCGAAAACCTTCTGGGAGTGATCGCGCGTGAGCACGGTCTGGTCGAGCGTCACGCCGTTCAGGCTGGATGCAATGGTCGGCTGCGAAATGCCCTTTGATGCGGCTTCCGTCTTGAAATCATCAAGCCAGGCTTGAAAGCTGCCGGAGCCGCAAGGCGGCGCCGCATTCGCAATCGCTGCCGATATCGCAAGGCTGACGCCTGCCGCAAAAGCGCAACCGAAAATCTTCCGATGTCGCAAACGAATCGCCTTCCTCGTTGATGAACGATGCGGCGATATGTCGGGCGCAACCGCGGCCAAAACAAGGCTGCGTAGCAACAGGCGGAAACCGGGAAATGGCGGACTGCCCGTGATCCTCACTGGCAGTCCGCCGGTTTGACTTAGGCGCCGTCCTTGCGCCGCCAGGGAAACAGGTTGGCCGGAAAATCGGCGGCCGGGCGCCTTTCGCGCGGCGGACGCGGCGGAGCGGGCCGTTGATACGGATCCGGCGCAATCACCTTGCGATAAAGATGCCACGTCGCGTGACCGAGCAGCGGCAGCACGATGGCGAGTCCCAGGAAGAGCGGGATCGATCCTGCCACCAAAAGCGCTGCAACGATCAGGCCCCAGGCCGCCATCGCTACCGGATTGGCCGCAACCACGCGCATCGATGTGACCATCGCCTCGCCTGTCGTGGCGTGGCGGTCAAGCATCAGCGGGAATGAGACGACGCTGATACAGAGTGCCAGAAGCGCGAAGAGGAAGCCGACGCCGCAGCCGACGACGATGAGCCACCATCCTTGCGGCGTCGTCAGGACGCGGCGAACGAAGTCGGGAATTTCGGCAGCGGACGCGTAACCGAAAGCTGTCACATAGATCGCCTGCGCTACGGCGATCCAGGTGACAAACAACGCGAGCAAGAGCGTGCCGAGGCCGAGCATGGCGCCGAAGGAGGGCGAGGAGAAGACGTCAAGCGCATCCCAGGCGGAAGGTGTTTCGCCGAGTTCGCGGCGGCGGCTCAGTTCGTAAAGCCCAAGGGCTGCGAAGGGCCCAAGCAGCGCAAAGCCTGCGGCTAGCGGAAACAGCAGCGGCAAGACCGAATAGCCGAGCACGGTGCGGGCAAGCAACAGGCCGAGCACCGGGTAGATCACGCAGAGAAGGATGGCATGAACTCGGGACCTCCTTGAAATCCTCCCAGCCCAGTCGCAACGCGTCGCGCAGATCGGACAGGGCGATCCGGCGAATGACGGGACCCGTGGTTTGTTGCACTGGCTGAGCCACCGGTGGGGCATCGCCGGGATATGGATTGGCCATGGTCGCACTCCCTTGACGCGGCGGTCTGTCTCAACGTCGAAAGAGGACGTTCGGGACCGTCCGCAAAACGATCACGACCAGGCCAGACGCGAAGACAAGAAACCAAACTGGCCATGTCGCGAACTGAGAGTTATCGTACTCCGATTTGCGTGCGTTGTCTCTCACGCCTGAGTGACGCCCGGTTGCAAAGATGCCGCGCATATCTTCGCCTCAATTTGAATGGTCTTTGAAGTCCTCTTTGTCCCTGGTTTGCGGCGCAACAGAGCTGCCGTGATTTTTCAGTGCGTTCCGGCTGCTCCTCGTGTCATTCCGCCGTCATTGCTGCGGTGTTCAGTCAAATCGCCGCGTCCGCGCCGCATTGGCAATGTCTGTTGTGAAGACTAGACTTTCATTCTCCGGTCGGGGTGCTGCCGGAATTCAAGACTATCTTGTTCATGTCTTGACCAGGTCCCAGGGTTTATCAGGAGCGAGCGATGAGTATTTTTGGAAAAATCATGAGCGCGATCTTCGGCACCTCGGCAAGCGCGACCCCCGCGAGCGGCGGAGCGGCGGCATCGGGCGGAGCGGCGTCATCGGGCGGAGCGGCGTCATCGGGCAGTGCGTCAACGTCGGCTGCTCCGGCCGCGCCCGCGCAAACGGTTGACGTTGCGCCGATCCTCGACAAGGCGGTGGCCGCCAAGCATGAGAAGCTGGAATGGCGCACCTCGATCGTCGACCTGATGAAGGCGCTCGACATCGATTCAAGCCTCTCTTCCCGCAAGGAACTCGCCCACGAACTCGGCTACACCGGTGATACCAACGATTCCGCCTCCATGAACATCTGGCTGCACAAGCAGGTGATGGCCAAGCTAGCGGCCAACGGCGGAAAGTTGCCATCCGATATCAAGTGGTGACCTGACTTTTTCATCAGGTGCCAAAAGGCCCGCGGTCTCGCGGGCCTTTTTCATGTGTTCGTTGCGGCCGCGCCAGCTTGCCGGGCCTGGGAGCGGGCGGTAGATAGCGTTACGAATATCAATGACAATCCGGAGCAGGCACATGGAAACCGTCGACCGCAGAGCCCTTCTAGCCACGGGCGCGCTGGCGCTGGCAGGGACGGCCGCCGCGAGCCGCCCGGCGGGGGCGCAATCCGGACCAAAACCTGTCTTCGATGTGCCCGCCGTCACCATCCCGATTGCCGGCGAGAAGGACGTCTTTCCGGTTCGCCGCATCTATTGCATCGGCCGCAATTACGCGGCGCATGCGCTCGAGCGCGGCTCGGACCCCACGCGCGAACCGCCGTTCTTCTTCCAGAAGCCGACCGACGCGATCCAGGTTGTTGCGCCGGGTACGGTCGCCGACCATTCATACCCCTCGCTCACCAGGAACTATCATCATGAAGTTGAACTCGTCGCCGCGCTGAAATCCGGCGGCACCAACATTGCGCCGGAGAAGGCGCTCGATCACGTCTACGGCTATGCGCTCGGCCTCGACATGACCCGGCGCGATCTCCAGAACGGCATGGCGGCGGAGAAAAAGCCGTGGGAGATCGGCAAAAGCTTTGATCATGCCGCGGTGATCGGACCGATCCATCCCGCCAGCAAGACCGGGCATTTCACCAAGGGCGCCATCTCTCTTGCCGTCAACGGCAACGTCCGCCAGTCCTCCGACCTCGACAAGATGATCTGGAGCGTCGCCGAGCAGATCGCAAAACTGTCCGAGGCCTTCGAGCTGAAGGCCGGCGACATCATCTATTCCGGCACGCCGGAAAATGTCGGTCCCGTTGTCAAAGGCGATGTGCTGCTCGCCAGGCTCGATGGCCTGCCGGACATGTCGATCCGCATCGTGTGAGCTATCCCTCCATGTCCTGATATTCCGGATGCTTGCGGAGGTAGTCGACGACGAAGCCGCAGGCACCAATCACCTTGCGTCCGTCGTCGCGGATCAGCGCGAGCGCGCCTTTGACCAGTTCTGACGCAATGCCGTGGCCGCGCAGGGCGGGTGGCGTCTCCGTATGCGTGATGATCACCGCCTGTGGCGTCAGGCGGTAATCGGCAAAGGCCACGCCATCTTCAACGTCGAGCTCGAACCGGCTGAGAGACTTGTTATCCCGAACGATGGCCATGCGAGAGATCTAGCCTTTGACGAGATCGGCATATTCGCCGTGCTTGTCGATATAGGCCTTCACGAACGGGCATTGCGCAATGACTTTAAGGCCCTCGGCGCGCACCTGGTCGAGCGCGCCCTTCACCAGCCTTGACCCGACGCCCTGACCGCCGAGTTCAGGCGGAACCTCGGTGTGAACGAAGGTGATGACGCCATCGGCAAGCGTGTAATAGGTCGCGGCGAGATGGCCGTCGACGACGAGTTCATAGCGATGGTGTGCCCTGTTGTTGACGACGTCAGCCATGGAATTTCCGCAACTACGCACCGGATTTGCTCGTCCTGCCATTAACAAAATGGCGTGAATCTGGTTCAAGCTCAAGCGGGTCGTACCTGAAGGGATTACTCGATGAAAATCATCCTCGTGCTTCTCGGCATCGTGCTCCTCGTCGTTGCCGGCTTTTATTTCGTCTTTCCTGCCGACCAGTTGCCGGGCTTTTTTCCCGGACATGAAGATGGCGTGGCGCGCATTCATTACAAGCATGGCGTTGTCGCTGCCGCCGCCGGCATCGTGCTGCTCGTCGCCGGCTGGTGGGCGGGACGCAGGTGAGGGCGGCCGTGCCAATCGACTTTCTCCAACGTCGTTGCCGGGCCTGACCCGGCAACCCATCGACTTCGTGAAAGGCTTTTTTAGGAATGATGGATGCGCGGGTCGGAGCCCGCGCATGACGATCGAAAATGTGGCCGCGCATCAATTCAATTTCAAACAGTCAAGCCTCCACATTCCCGCGACGCCAATCGCGCCCGGATGATGCAAAGATAACCCTCGAAAAGAAGAGGGCGCAGGAAACGCCGGATGCTGGCCCGCACCCGCAGAAGCCTCGTGCGCAAAGATAGAAAGCACACGAGTAAGCACACCACAGGCAAGGCCGGACAACCCGGCGTTTCCTGCGCAATGGTTTTAACGGCTATGGCGCGCTCTCCCCGGCGATCGGGCCGGCGATCGGGCTTTCTTGCCACCGTCATCCCTGAGAAGCGTCAGCTTCCCAGGAACTTGATGCCAGCGTCGAGGCATCAGGACCACATGCTTTCACCGTCCGCTTGCGGCATCGCTCGTCAGCCGATGCGAAAGCGTCCACCGCATCCCGCGCCCAACGTTCGTGACGATCGCGATACGCCCCTCTTGGCGGGCACGGGATGCGCGAAGAAGTGCCCGTGATTTGCCCGTCGCCACAACTGTTATGGCTGCGACACAATGGCACGACGGGCAAATCACTTGCGGCTGAACGCCTCTAAAATTGTCAACACACATTCATCTGAATGTTGCCAGCCCGAGCGCGCGTCCGCGTGTGGTCTTCGCGGCGCCCCAACCGTTTCCACATTTCGACTCAATTTCGCCCGCCGACTCACCTTCAGTCAGAACGAATCTGATGGCGTGGACAGAGGCAATCACCGGCGATTGCCTGATGTGCCTCGGTATGTGAAGGGGTGAGAGCGGATCGTCATGGATGCGGTTGCAAGGGCAAAGCCGAAATCCATCCGCGTGCGCGGGCGATCCTATGTTGCGTTCGTGTTCTGCCCGGTGGTGCCGATCATCGACTGGCTGAATGAAATCGACGCAACCCTCGGCCAGTCGCCCGGTTTTTTCGCCGGCAAGCCGGTGGTGCTCGATCTCTCGGCGGTCGACCTGAGCCAGAATGCAATCGTGCAGCTGATCGCGAGCCTCGAACAGCGGGGCCTTCGCATCCTCGGCCTCGAGGGCGTCGATGCTTCGCGGCTGGCGGCAAGCATGCCGCCCTTGCTCACGGGTGGCCGCAATGCAGTCATCCAGAACAGCGAGCCGAAGAAGCCCCAAGCCAAGCCGAAGCCGGTGTCCCTATTGATCGACAGCCAGGTCCGTTCCGGCCAATCGGTGGTGTTCCCCGATGGCGACATTACCATCGTAGGCTCCGTCAGTTCGGGCGCCGAGATCGTCGCCGGCGGCTCCATCCACGTCTATGGAACGCTGCGGGGCCGCGCCATGGCCGGCATCAATGGCAATGTGACCGCGCGGATCTACTGCCAGAAAGTCGAAGCCGAACTGCTTGCCATCGACGGCTACTACCGGACTGCCGAACAGATCGACGCCACCTCGTATCACGGGCCGATGCAGGTCTGGCTGCAGGGTGATGTCGTGCAGATTACACCACTCAGTTGATTTTGATTTTGGGGAGATATCGATAATGGCCAAAGTGCTGGTCGTGACGTCAGGTAAAGGCGGCGTGGGCAAGACGACGACGACCGCCGCGCTCGGTGCGGCGCTCGCGCAGATGGGGGAGAAAGTGGTCGTCGTCGACTTCGACGTCGGCTTACGCAACCTCGACCTGGTGCTGGGAGCCGAACGGCGCGTGGTGTTCGATTTCATCAATGTCGTGCAGGGCATTGCCAATCTCTCGCAGGCCCTCATTCGCGACAAGCGTCTGGAGAATTTGTGGCTGCTGCCGGCGTCGCAAACCCGGGACAAGGACGCCCTGACGGAAGAAGGCGTCGGCAGGATCATCGGTGAATTGCGCGCGAAGTGCGACTGGATCATCTGCGACAGCCCGGCCGGAATCGAACGCGGCGCGATGCTGGCCATGCGCTTTGCCGACGAAGCGGTCGTCGTCACCAATCCCGAAGTGTCGTCGGTGCGCGATTCCGACCGCATCATCGGGATGCTGGATTCCAAGACGGAAAAGGCCGAAAAGGGCGAGCAGGTGCAGAAGCATCTGCTGGTCACACGGTTCGACACCGGCCGCGCCGCGCGCGGCGAGATGCTCTCGATCGACGACGTCACGGACATCCTGGCGACCCCGCTCCTCGGGATCATTCCCGAGAGCCAGGACGTCCTGCGCGCCTCCAATGTCGGCACGCCAGTGACGCTGAACGACGCCGACAGCGCGCCGGCCCGCGCCTATACGGATGCGGCTCGCCGCTTGATGGGCGCGACCATCCCGATGATCGTGCCGGCGCCACGAAAGGGCCTGATGGACCGGTTGCTGGGACGGAGGGCCGCATGATGAACTTGCGGCTATTCGGCAGCCGCACTGCATCCGCACCCGTCGCGCGGGAACGGTTGCAGATTCTGCTGGCGCATGAGCGCGGCTTGCGTGGCCATCCCGACTTGCTGGAACTGCTGCGGTCCGAGATCCTGGCCGTGGTCTCGCGGCACGTCGCGTTCGATCCTGAGAAGCTACGGGTCAAGATGGACCGGGGTAGTCTCGTAACGATGCTGGAAATCGACATCGAAGTGCCGAACAGCGCCGAGGGATGGGCGGTCGCGTCGTGATGGATCGAGATGGGTTTTCCTGTGTTCCCTTCACCTCGCCCCGCTTGCGGGGAGAGGTCGCAACGCATCGGTAGGTGCGTTGCGGGTGAGGGGGAATCTCCGCGTGCACCTGTACCCCCTCATCCCAACCTTCTCCCCGCGGGTGGGGAGAAGGCGCGCACTTCTGTCGCGGCCGGAGTTCGACCTGACTTCATCATGCCATTGCGCGGTAGATAGGGCTGAACCTCAAATCACAACGTTTAGTTGCTCTTCAGGCTGAGGATGTAGCTCGCAAGCGCATCCCCCTCGTCGGGCCCGATGACAACGTTCGGCATATCCTTGTGGCTCGTCCTGAAAAACACCTTGAGCGCAAGCGGCGTGATACCGGGCGAATTTGCGATGGCCTGGAAGCTCGGCGGCTCGTTCGGCATTTCCAGCACATGAGACTCGACAGCATGACAGCTCTCACACCAGGCCTTGGCCAGACGATGTCCTTCTGACGCGCTGGTCTCGGCAGGTGTGGCGCCTGCCGCACTGCGCACGCGTATCAGGAAGAACGCCGCCAGCGCGAGCAGTATGACGAAGCCGATATGAAGGGGAGCGTTGCGCCACATCTATTCGTGCTCCTCGAGTTGGGCGGCAGGGCCGTGAACGGGGCAATTCGGGTCGGGCGCTGCGAGCATGCCGGAAGGCGCGGACTCCTCCAGCTTGGCGTCGTGGCCAACCACACGGCAGGTGCACCCCAGCTCGATGGCCTCGGGCGTTCCCGGCTGCGGCAAGGAGTAATCCAGCGGATAATTTGATCGCATTGCTGTCTCTGCGGAGATGCGAGATACACAATTCCTGCACCGAAACCGCTTGACCGACATTGAGCTGGGTCAAGGCGTCAGGCGGCAGCTCGCTCGTCGGCGCGGCAGGGGAGCATTTGCCGCCCAACCGCGAGCCGAAACCAACTTCCATCGAAGAGATGTTCCTGTTATGTTCCTTGAACGCCAGAGGTGTACCGGCGGGATGGAGCCAAGCATGAGTTCGCGGCGAAATCGCAATATCAATTTGCCGGCGCCTTACCTCAGGCGGATCTGGCTTGAGCCGTCGCGCATTCCCGATCGCAAGGCCTATCCGTTCTGCCTGCCGTTCCTGCACGACGATTTTGCGCTCGATTTCGACCGGGCCATCACCATCATCGTCGGCGAGAACGGGTCAGGCAAATCGACGCTGCTGGAGGGTCTTGCCGTCATGGCGGGCTTTGACGAAGCCGGCGGCGGCAAGGGCTACAGTGGCGTCGATCATTCCTGGGCGCTGGAGGAGGGCGGCGGCGAATTGACCGTGGCGCTGCGCGCAAGCTGGGTGCCGAAGATCACCAACGGCTGGTTCTTCCGCGCCGAAACATTTTTCTCGATCGCGCGATACCTGGACCAGGCAGCGCAGGAATGGCCGCTCGGCGGCGGCCCACCGCCGGACTTTCTCTCCTACTCGCATGGCGAGGGTTTTCTGCGCTTCTTCGAAGAGCGCTGCCAGCGGCAAGGGTTCTTCATCTTCGACGAGCCGGAATCGGCCTTGTCGCCGTCGCGCCAGATCGAATTCCTGAAGCTGCTTTATCGCATGGACAAATCGCAGCGCTGCCAGGTGATCATGGCGAAGCATTCGCCCGTCCTGATGGCCTATCCCAGCGCGACGCTGCTTCAGTTCACCAAATACGGGCTGGAGCCGACAACGCTGCGGCAGACCGATCACTACCGCGCAATGCGGGAATTCTTTGCCGATCCGAAGGGGTTTGTGGAAGCGGCGATTACGGAGGTCGAGCTCGAGGAGCGGGAGGCGGGCGGATAGGCCGCGTGAGTGAGTAGTAGTGGATGAGCGATAGTGACGAAGCAGTCCGAGCCATTTTCGGCGCCGTCATTCCGGGGCGCATCGAAGATGCGAGCCCGGAATTTATTTCTCAGACGCTCTGCCGGCGTCATGGATTCCTGGCCTGCGGCTTCCGCGCAAAATAGCTTCGCTGTTTTGTCACGACGGCGTCATTCCGGAATGACGACGACGTGAAAGCAGATTTATTGCTCCGCAAATCACGGTCGACCGCGGCGTGCGTCTCGCTAGTCCATTCCGCGCGCTTCGTCAAGGAACGCACGGATGCAGTTTGCGCTTTCGGTTGCGTGACGAAAAAGCATTCCAAGATGATCTCCGGTCGTGGAGATGAAAGGAAGCGCATTATCGTTCGCGAACGTCTTCTTCGCCTCATGATCGGGATCGCCCCGGCCATCCCAGATCAGCACGGGGAAGCGCTTGCTCACCAGAGCTTCGCGGGCACCTTGTAGCTCGGCAAGCGCTTCAAAACATCCGCGTACGCCGGGCAAAACGTCTGCGGTGATCCATTGGATGAGTGTCGGAGCCGTCCTCTTTGCAAAATTCATGAAGAAGTCGAAATCGATCGGTCCGTGCAGTCCCGGCGGAAGACCTCGAGAGGGATGCCATCCGCCAACCAGCAACGAAGATAGTCGTTTGGAAAAATATTTCGCCAGGCCGACGCCGATCCATCCCCCCATCGAATGACCGACAAAATGCGCGCGGGGTTCGCCAATATCATCCATCACGGTGACGATATCTGCCGCGCGTTGTGCTTGACGATACAGTGCGGGATCAGCCGGCTTGTCGCTCAACCCATGACCGAGCGAATCGACGCATGCCACGCGGTAACGATCAGCCAGCAGATCGACAACCCCACTGCGCTTCCAGCTCTCGGCATCCAGAAGCAATCCATGTTGCAGAACAACCAGCGGCCCAGAGCCTTCGACGGTGTAGTGGATGCGCTGTCCGCGGTTGAAGGCAACTGGCATGAGATGCTCGCAATCTGACGATCGGGATATTGAGCCTGCCTCAAGTTGAGATAGGAGTCACCCCGCCGCCTCGCTGGTCCCGCCGCCGCCTTCGGGACCGCGATCGATCACCAAAGCCTCGGCAAAACAAAAAAATACGACCGGATGTGAGGTAGATAACATTCAGCGCTTTTATGTGGGGAGATAATCTGTCGTCTCAACCAGAGCGATAAGGAGGACAGGCTATGAAGCTCGCAGCATTGTTCTTGATCCTTGCTCTTTCCGCGCTAGGCGCGACGGCCCCGATCAGCTCAGCCAATGCATGTCCGCGTCCTTGCGGTAGCTATTGTTGTCCCTAGTCGTCGAACGGGAGCACTCCGATGTCACCGATCCTCAAGTGGGGAACGATAGTTTTGGCATGTGCAGGACCGGCAGGCGGCGTAGCGGCGGTCTACATGCACGAGCCTACCCCCGATAAGCTGAATGAAGCCATTGTGGACATTGGCTTCTATCCAATTACACCACCCAATATCTTGCGCGCTCCGGGATCGATCTATCAGGTCTCATCAGACGGCAAATATTATACCATGCTCTGTGAGGTTGACCCGAAGCGACTGGTCGACGTGACGCGGACGTCTCCCACAAATGACCGGGTGTCGTCCGAGTTGCGAAAGGCACGACTTGGCGTGAGTGCGGACTTCCTGCAAAATATCAAAACGAAGGCTGATGCGAAGCTGGTGGAAACCGTGCGGCTTGAGCTGGAAGACGTTGAAGTTCTGGAAGTCTCTCTCGAGCAACTTGCGATCATTGCAAATGAGTTACTTAAGAGAGAGACCTGCGATCAGGAGGTGAGAAAATACCTGGAGGTAGGTGACTACGTCTGCCAGGGACAGCAGGTTCTGAAGGCAACCACCAAATACACCGTTGCGTTTGACGATACATCAACCGGCCTGCTGGAACGAACGGCAGGGGTGATCAAGCTGGCATATGACGCCGATGCAAGGGTTGAGGGTGGACAAATTGTTTCTGGAAAGAATCTCTACTATGGAATGAAACTGGCTCCGCGGTGCCTGTACCTTCCAGGTGAAAGATCGCGACGACCGCCGCTCAGTTTTTGGTATCGAATAACGAACCGATTTCCGGCGCTGGACCTCTCCGAATGAAGAATAGCTCCAGGGCCGATCGGCACTAATCACTCCGCCGCCTCGCTCGTGCCATCGCGCTTGCGGCTCTTGCCCGCTTTCTCCAGCACCGGTTTCAGAAACTTGCCGGTGTAGCTGCGCGGTGCTTTCACAATGTCTTCCGGCGGGCCCCAGGCGACGATCTCGCCGCCGCCGTCGCCGCCTTCGGGCCCGAGGTCGATCACCCAGTCGGCGGTCTTGATGACTTCGAGATTGTGCTCGATCACGACCACTGTGTTGCCCTGCGCCACCAGCTCGTGCAGCACCTCCAGAAGCTTCTTCACATCGTGGAAGTGCAACCCCGTGGTCGGCTCGTCCAGGATATAGAGCGTGCGCCCGGTCGCGCGCTTTGACAGCTCCTTCGCCAGCTTGACGCGCTGGGCTTCGCCACCCGAAAGCGTCGTCGCCTGCTGGCCGACATGGATGTAGTCGAGACCGACGCGATGCAGCGTCTTGAAGGTCTCGCGCACCCGCGGCACCGCCTTGAAGAATTCGGCGGCTTCCTCGACCGTCATGTCGAGTACGTCGGCAATCGACTTGCCCTTGAACAGCACCTCCAGCGTCTCGCGGTTGTAGCGCTTGCCCTTGCAGACATCGCAGGTCACATAGACGTCAGGCAAAAAGTGCATCTCGATCTTGATGACGCCGTCGCCTTCGCAGGCCTCGCAGCGGCCGCCCTTGACGTTGAAGGAGAAGCGGCCGGGTTCGTAGCCGCGCGCTTTCGCCTCGGGCAGGCCGGCGAACCATTCGCGGATCGGCGTGAAGGCGCCGGTATAGGTCGCGGGATTCGAGCGCGGGGTACGGCCGATCGGCGACTGGTCGATGTCGATGATCTTGTCGATGTGCTCCAGCCCTTCGATGCGGTCGTGCGGTGCGGCGCCCTCGCTCGCATTGTTGAGCTTGCGCGCGATCGCCTTGTAGAGCGTGTCGATCAGCAGCGTCGACTTGCCGCCGCCGGAGACTCCCGTCACGCAGGTGAACAGCCCGAGCGGAATTTCCGCCGAGACGTTCTTGAGGTTATTGCCGCGCGCGTTGACGACCTTGATGGTGCGGCGATGGTTCGGCGGCCGGCGCTCGGGGATGTCCACCGACAATTCGCCGGTGAGATATTTTCCCGTCAGCGATTTCGGATTGCGCATGATGTCGGCGGGTGTGCCCTGCGCGACGATATTGCCGCCGTGCATGCCGGCACCCGGACCGATGTCGAGCACATGATCCGCGAGGCGAATGGCGTCCTCGTCGTGCTCGACCACGATCACGGTGTTGCCGAGGTCGCGAAGTCTCTTGAGCGTATCGAGCAGCCGGGCGTTGTCGCGCTGGTGCAGGCCGATCGAGGGCTCGTCGAGCACGTAGAGCACGCCGGTCAGCCCTGACCCGATCTGCGAGGCCAGGCGGATGCGCTGGCTTTCGCCGCCGGACAGCGTGCCTGACGACCGCGACAGCGTCAGATAGTTCAGGCCGACGTCGAGCAGAAAGGAGAGACGCTCGCGGATCTCCTTCAGCACGCGCGCTGCGATCTCGTTCTGCTGCGCGTTGAGGGCTGCCGGCACCGTCTCGAACCATTCGCCGGCGCGCCGCACCGACATTTCGGAGATGTCGCCGATGTGCTTGTCTGCGATCCTGACACACAGTGCCTCTGGCTTGAGGCGGTGGCCGTGACAGGCTTCGCAGGGCACGTCGGAGAAGTATTTGGCCAGCTCCTCGCGCGCCCACTCGCTTTCGGTCTCGCGGTAGCGGCGGTTGATGTTGGTGATGACGCCCTCGAACGGCTTCTTGGTGTCGTAGGAGCGCACGCCGTCTTCGTAAGAGAACTTGATCTCGTCCTCGCCCGAGCCGTGCAGGAGCGCATTTTGGGTTTTCTTCGGCAGGTCCTTCCACTTGGTGTCGAGCGTGAACTTGTAGAATTTGCCGAGCGCGGTCAGCGTCTGGATGTAATAGGGCGACGACGACTTCGCCCAGGGCGCGATCGCGCCCTTGCGTAAGCTCAGTTCCTTGTCGGGAATGACGAGATCCTCGTCGATATGCTGCTCGATGCCGAGCCCGCCGCAGGCCGGACACGCGCCATAGGGGTTGTTGAATGAGAACAGCCGCGGCTCGATTTCCGGAATGGTGAAGCCGGAGACGGGGCAGGCGAACTTTTCCGAAAAAAGGATGCGTTCCGGACCGCTCTTGTCGTGGATTTTTGCGACCTTTTTCTTCTCGTCGGCGTCGGGTGCCGCGGGGGCATCCGCATATTCGATCACCGCAAGTCCCTCGGCGATCTTCAGCGCCGTCTCGAAGCTTTCGGCCAGGCGCTGGCCGATATCAGGTCGCACCACGATGCGGTCGACCACGACGTCGATGTCATGCGGGAATTTCTTGTCGAGGGTCGGCGCCTCGGCCAGCTCATGGAACTTGCCGTCGATCTTGACGCGCTGGAATCCCTTCTTGAGATATTCGGCGAGCTCCTTCTTGTACTCGCCCTTGCGGCCGCGCACGACCGGCGCGAGCAGATAGAGCCGCGTGCCTTCGGGCAGCGCCAGCACGCGATCGACCATCTGCGAGACGGTCTGGCTTTCGATCGGCAGGCCGGTGGCCGGCGAGTACGGCACGCCGACGCGCGCCCACAACAGCCGCATGTAGTCGTAGATCTCGGTCACGGTGCCGACGGTCGAGCGCGGATTTTTCGACGTGGTCTTCTGCTCGATCGAGATCGCCGGCGACAGCCCGTCGATCTGGTCGACGTCCGGCTTCTGCATCATCTCCAGGAACTGGCGCGCATAGGCCGACAGCGACTCGACGTAACGCCGCTGTCCCTCAGCATAGATGGTGTCGAAGGCGAGCGAGGATTTGCCGGAGCCGGACAGGCCCGTGAACACTACGAGCTTGTCGCGCGGAATCTCGACGTCGATGTTCTTCAGATTGTGCTCGCGCGCGCCGCGAATGGTGATCGCGCGCAGGCTCGAAGGGGACTGTTGACGTCGCGCTTTGAGAATTTCATCCATATCGGCATTTCCGGGCAACAACGTCTCGAGGACGCGGCCTTCGTTCGGGCGCATCGCGGCAGCGATCAGCCTGGGGCTATGCTCGGAACATAGGAAGAACGGGAGGGGATTTCCAGCGCCGCGTGACAACCATCAACGGAATTGATTCGGGCATAGCGTTTTCAACCGGGGTGGATCCCGGTTCGGCGAAAAAAATGCGTCAGAGGAACCAAAAATGGCAGCAGCGGTCAGCAGTCAATAAAAAAGCCGGCGCAACCGCCGGCTTTTTCGAAGATCAGGCGCGATCGCTACGATCAGTACTTGGCAACGACTGGCCCGCCGAAGGTATAGTTGAAGCGGACGGTGCCCATATCGACGTCCTGCTTGATGTTGTCGACGCGGGAGTTCGCCACTGTGGTGGCAGCGAAGGAGATGTTGCGATTGCCCATGAACAGGTGGTCGTATTCGAAGGCTACCGACCAGCCCGGCGCGAAGCCGAATTCGATGCCGGTTCCGACCACGCCACCCCAACGGGTTTCGCTGGCCTGATCGAACGGGCCTGCTGGGACCAAGACGCCATTGAACGTGAACCCTGGGCTGGTCGTGCTGTATTTGTTATCAGTGACAGCCGCGCCGCCCTTGCCATACCAGAGCACGTTGTTCCAGGCGTAGCCGATCTGACCGGTGAAGAGCCCGATCGCATCGATTTTGGTCTCGTTGACGAGAGGCGAGAGCGCCGCGAGCGAACTTGTGTTCGATCCTTTCAGGTTCGCCCAGTCGCCCTGCGCTTCCAGCCCAAACACCCAGTTCGTCATCTGCCAACGATAACCGATCTGACCGCCGACAAGGCCGCCAGTCGCATCACGACAGCCTTCGTCGGTCGGGGCGATTGCGCCTCCATTGAGACCGTTGAGCGTCCAGCAATTGCGGCTCGAAGCGCCGCCGGCGTTGCCGCCGATGTAGAAGCCGCCCCAATTGTAGATCGCCACCGGCATGGCGGGAGCTTTGGTGTAGGCCGGTGCGCGCGCCGCCATGTCAGCCGCCGAGGCAGAGCCGATTCCCAGGGCAGCGAGGCTAACTCCGAGCAGCAATGCCTTTTTCATCTTCTTTCTCCAACCCTTTGAACTCTAGTGGCCGCTGGCCGCAACCAGCAGATGAATCAACTTGAAGTCGTTGAGCTGATATAGCGCGTAGCGGGCAAAATACCGTCACCCAAAGGCCACAACCGATGTCAAAATATGCAACCAGAACGTGATCAACCGGTGAATCGCAGAAAAGCCGGCGCAACCGCCGGCTTTGACAGGCGCCGTCGGCTCCGATCAGTATTTTGCGATCACCGGGCCGCCGAAGCGATAGTTGATCCGGACCGTCCCCATGTCCACATCCTGCTTGATGTTCATGGTTCGGTCGAAAGCACCGGTAACATTGATGATGTTATTGCTGCTGCTGCCCATGAACAGATGGTCATATTCGACCGCAACCGACCAATTGGGCGCGAAGCTGAATTCGAGGCCGGTTCCGATCGCGCCGCCCCAACGGGTGTCGTGGGCCTGATCGAAAACCGAGCCGACCGGGAAGCCGGCGGTGGCGGCTTGCCCGACCCCGCTATACGTGTCGCGCGTGACGGCCGCGCCAGCCTTGCCGTACCAGAGCACGTTGTTCCAGGCATAGCCGATCTGACCGGTGAAGAGTCCGAGGGCGTCGATCTTGGTCTGGTTCAGGAACGGCTGACCGGCGAAAGTACCGATCGTGCTGACGTTCGATCCCTTCAGATTGGCCCAGTCGCCCTGAGCTTCGAAACCGAATACCCAGTTTGTCATCTGCCAGCGGTAACCAACCTGACCGCCAGCCAGCGCGCCGGTGGCGTTGTGGCAGCCGACGCTGGTCGAGGGCACCGCGCCAGCGCCATCGTTGGTCAAGTCCCAGCAGTTATGGCTCGAGGCTCCGCCGCCGTTGAGGCCGATGTAAAAGCCGCTCCAGTCATAGATCGCCGGAACGAACGCGGGAGCCTTGGTATAGACGGGGGCGTGGGCAGGGAGGTCGGCCGCGAGCGCGGGCGCAACTCCCATGGCAACAAGGCTAACGCCGACGAGCAGGGCCTTTTTCATTTTTTCCAATCTGTCATTTTCAACGCCGCTGGCACCAGCCGCAGTTGAATCGTTTTGAAGCGAGGGAGCTATAGCCTGCGCGTCAGCAAAAGACCGTCACCGAAACACCACGACTCTGCCGAAAATTTACAGCCGGAACGTGACAGGGCCGACGAAGCAACGCAAGACGAACCACGCAACAACAAAAAAGGCCGGCGCTGTGGCCGGCCGTTTGATCAGGTTCGAGAACGTGTGAGGAGCTTCAGTATTTCGCCACGACCGGGCCACCCCAGCGATAGTTGACGCGCACCGATACCATATCGGTGTCGCCGTGAATGCGGTCAGTGCTAACGACCCCTCCGCCGACCGTATTGGTGAAGGTGGTATTGGCGTTGGCGATGAACAGGTGGTCGTATTCGAACGCTGCGGACCAGTTCGGCGCGAACGAAAATTCGACACCGGCGCCCACAACGCCGCCCCAGCGATTGTCGCCGGACGAGTTCGCAACGATCGTACCGGGCAAAACGATGTTGTTGCGATCGGCGACCACGGCCCCGCCGCCCTTGAAATAAAGCAGCGCCGTGTTCCAGGCGTAACCGACCTGGCCGGTGAATAATCCGAATGCATCAACACGGGAGCGATCGGTATTGACCGGTGTGAGCAGGCTGACGCTGCTGCCGCGCAGGCTGGCCCAATCACCGAGGGCTTCAAAACCCCACACCCACGAGCCGGTCTGCCAGCGATATCCGGCCTGCGCACCGGCGAAACCGCCTGACGTCGTGTGGCAGCCGTCGGGACCGATCACAGTGGGACCGCTCTGATCAAAGCAACGACTCGACGTGCCCCAGCCGCCATTCAAGCCGACGTAGACGCCGCTCCAGTCGTAAATTGCCGGCATCATCATCGGCGCTTTGACGTAGGGCGCTGGTGCCAAATCGGCAGCCAACGCAGGCGCAACCACACCCATCGTGGCGAGTGCGATAGCTCCCAACAGCAAGCGCTTCATCATCTTCACCCCAGCGCCTCGCGTCCGTTCGAAGCGCTTCTTGACGAGGCGCTCGGTTCCGGCGCCCACCTTCCCCATTTCGGGCCTGAAGATAGCTCACTTTCGCCACCGCGGCCGTCTCCCAAAAGTCACACTTCACAATGAAGTGGGCGGCCCGGAAGCTGATGATTTGTCATGCGTTTTGAGCCGAGCGTGGCCGGGATTGACGAGGCTAACGGCTGGCGTCAAGACGGCGGCGCGCAGGCGCAATTTTCGGAGATTTTCCCGGCAATTCGCCGAGATTTCTCGCGTGACGCTTTCCCGGGAGTTTCAGGAACAAAACTGGAACATTCCCCGCCAAGCTGCTATATGTGGGGATAACATCCGGGAACGGCGGGCGCGGTCGGCAGGCGAGCGTATAGGGTCTGCGCCAACATTGAGGAGAGTGGAGAAAAGGCGATGGCAGGAAGCGTGAACAAGGTGATTCTGGTCGGAAATCTCGGCAAGGATCCCGAAATCCGGCGCACCCAGGACGGGCGGCCGATCGCCAACCTCAGCGTCGCCACCTCGGAGAGCTGGCGCGACAAAGCGACCGGTGAGCGCAAGGAAAAGACCGAGTGGCATCGCGTGGTGATCTTCAATGAAGGGCTATGCAAGGTTGCCGAGCAGTACCTGAAGAAGGGCGCCAAGGTTTACATCGAAGGCCAGTTGCAAACCCGCAAATGGACCGATCAGAGCGGCGCGGAAAAGTATTCGACCGAAGTCGTGCTGCAAGGCTTCAACTCGAACCTGACCATGCTGGATGGACGCGGCGGCAGTGGTGGTGGCGGCAGCTTCGGCTCCGACGATCAGGGCGGGAGCGATTTCGGCGCCAGCTCCCCCTCGAGCGCGCCGCGACGCGCGGTGGCCGCAGGCTCTCGCAACAGCGATATGGATGACGACATTCCGTTCTGAATAGGCCGTTGAAGCGAGAGGTTGAAGTCCCGTTCGAAGTCAACATGGTTTCGAGCGGTCCCGTGAAGTGCGCGCATACGGCCGCTTTTGGCCGCGGGAATTGCGCCTCCCGCGCGGCTCCAATGCCCTCATTTCAAGGCTGCGGACCCGGTGATCGGATGCCCCGCTAAGTGCCTGAAAAAACGAGGGGAAAATCGGCTTGACCAAGGCCTCAAGGGGTGGTTTTGCCGCCCCCGATGCGCTATATGAATATGATTTTGAATTGACCGGATTTTCCCTTGTCTGACCCTGAAGATACGAAGCCCGGCGAGCCGCCGGCGCCGTCCGATATTCGTCCCGTTTCCATCCTCGACGAGATGAAACGCTCCTACCTCGATTACGCGATGAGCGTGATCGTGGCGCGCGCGCTGCCGGATGCCCGCGACGGTCTGAAACCCGTTCATCGCCGCATTCTCTACGCCATGCATGAGAACGGCTTCGACTGGAACAAGCAGCATAACAAGTCGGCGCGCACGGTCGGCGACGTGATCGGTAAATACCACCCGCACGGCGACCAATCGGTCTACGATGCGCTGGTCCGCTTGGCGCAGGATTTCTCCATGCGCGTGCGCCTGATCGATGGGCAGGGCAATTTCGGATCGATCGATGGCGACGCGGCCGCCGCGATGCGATACACGGAATCACGGCTCACCAAGATTGCGCATACGCTGCTGGATGACCTTGACAAGGATACTGTCGATTTCCAGGCCAACTATGACAACAAGGATCGCGAGCCAACGGTCCTTCCGGCCAAATTCCCTAATCTTCTCGTCAACGGCGCCGGCGGCATTGCGGTCGGCATGGCCACCAACATTCCGCCGCACAATCTCGGCGAAGTCATCGATGCCTGCGTCGCGCTGATCGACAATCCTGGCCTGACGATCGACCAGCTGATCGAGATCATCCCGGGGCCGGATTTTCCGACCGGCGGCATCATTCTCGGCAAGCAAGGTATCCGCTCGGCCTACCACCTCGGCCGCGGTTCGATCGTGATGCGCGGCAAGGTGTCTATCGACACCATCCGCAAGGATCGCGAAGCCATCGTGATCACCGAAATTCCCTATCAAATCAACAAAGCTACGATGGTCGAGCGCATCGCTGAACTGGTGCGCGACAAGAAGATCGAAGGCATCGCGGACCTGCGTGATGAGTCCGACCGCGCCGGCTATCGCGTGGTCGTGGAGCTGAAGCGCGATGCCGTGCCGGATGTGGTGCTGAACCAGCTCTACAAGTTCGCGCCGCTGCAAACCAGTTTCGGCGCCAACATGGTCGCGCTCGATGCCGGCCGGCCGCAGCTAATGAATTTGAAGGACCTGCTAACTATTTTCGTGGCCTTCCGCGAGCAGGTGGTGACGCGGCGCACGAAGTTCCTGCTGAACAAGGCGCGCGACCGCGCCCACATTTTGGTGGGCCTCGCGATCGCGGTCGCCAATATCGACGAAATCATTCGCGTCATTCGCACCTCGCCGGATCCGAACACCGCGCGCGATGCGTTGATGTCGCGCGACTGGCCGGCGCAGGACGTTGCCGCCATGATCACGCTGATCGACGATCCGCGCCATCGCCTGGCGCCCGACGGCACCGCGCGGCTGTCGATGGAGCAGGCCAAGGCTATTCTCGACCTGCGTTTGCAACGGCTCACAGCGCTCGGGCGCGAAGAGATTTCCGAAGAGCTCGACAAGCTTGCGGTCGAAATCAAGGACTATCTCGACATCCTGCGCTCGCGGGCCCGCGTTCAGGCCATCGTCAAGACCGAACTTGGCGAGGTGAAGTCGGAATTCGCGACGCCGCGCAAGACCGTTATCATGGAACAGGAAAACGAGGTCGAAGACGAAGACCTGATCCAGCGCGAAGACATGGTGGTGACCGTGTCGCACGCCGGCTACGTCAAGCGCGTGCCGCTGTCGACCTATCGCGCGCAACGGCGCGGCGGCAAGGGCAGGGCGGGCATGCAGACCCGCGACGAGGATTTCGTCAGCCGCCTGTTCGTCGCCTCGACCCATACGCCGGTGCTGTTCTTCTCCTCGCGCGGGCAGGTCTACAAGGAAAAGGTCTGGCGGCTGCCGGTGGCCGCGCCCAATGCCCGCGGCAAGGCCATGATCAACATCCTGCCGCTGGAGCAGGGCGAGCGCATCACGACGATCATGCCGCTGCCCGAGGATGAATTGTCCTGGGGCAATCTCGACGTGATGTTCGCCACTACCGGCGGCACGGTCCGCCGCAACAAGCTTTCGGATTTCGTCGATGTCCGCCGTTCCGGCATCATCGCGATGAAGCTCGCCGAGGACGAGGCGATTGTCGACGTGCAAATCTGCACCGAGCACGACGACGTGCTGCTCACCGCGGCCGGCGGCCAATGCATCCGCTTCCCGGTGACAGACGTGCGCGTATTCTCGGGCCGTACCTCGATGGGCGTGCGCGGAATCGCCTTGCCTGACGGCGATCGGTTGATTTCGCTCGCAATCCTGCGCCATGTCGAGGCGACCTCGGAGGAGCGCTCCGCCTATCTGAAGATGCGCCGCGCGGTGGCCGGGGAGAATGCCGCCGAAGAAGCCGCCGCCGAGAGCGAGACGGAAGAGGCTTCGAGCGCGATTCAGCTTTCGTCCGAGCGCTATGTCGAAATGTCGGCGCAGGAGCAGGTGGTGCTGACAGTCTCCGTCAACGGCTTCGGCAAGCGCACCTCGTCCTACGAATACCGGACCACGGGGCGCGGCGGCAAAGGCATCGTCGCGATGTCCGTCAACAACCGCAACGGCAAGCTGGTGGCGTCCTTCCCGGTGGAAGAGTCCGACCAGATCATGCTGGTGACCGACAAGGGCCAGCTGATCCGTTGCCCGGTCGAAGATATCCGGATCGCCGGCCGCTCGACGCAGGGTGTGATCGTGTTCGACACCGCCGAAGACGAGCACGTGGTCTCGGTCGAGCACATCGGCGAGGAAGCCGAAAACGGCAACGGTAACGGCGGCACCGGCTGAGCGCGGCGCTGCCAAGTGTTGCCTTAGGTGTTGCCTTCTGTCGTGGATGTCTCCGCCGGCGCGGCCGTTGCGTTGTCGCGTCCTATTCGGCAACCACCGCCCAACCAAGCTTGCGATAGCTTTCCACGCATTTGTCGCGCTCGTAAAATCGGATAAAGACACTTGTCGGCGAATAGCATTGTGCAACTTGTCCGTTGGACGGATTCCTCACCAAAATCGGCTGGGCGCAGCCCGAAAGGCTAACGGCCAGCATGGTCAGGGAGAGAAGTCGTTTCATACCGCCAATCCTCATGTTTTGGGACATGGACGTACCACCGGTGTGTGAGAGGTGGCGTCCGTAGCGGCGTTCTGACGAATCCCATCGGCTTTGACATGTGCGGAAAGTCACCTGGTGGATGCGAATATCGGAATCGGACCACTAGGTGGCCATGACTTTCGATATATGCGTATCGATACGGCTGGCGTTAGTGTGCGGCCATGCCAACAACTACCCAGACCTCCGTCCCATCCTTCATTCACATAACGGGATTATGTGTCTGCGCGGTCACCGGAATCGCGGCACTTGCAACCCAGTGGGAAATCATGGTCGCGGCCCCGCCGGCCGCGCTGTTCCCAAATCGCGAGTTGATCGCCGTGATGGGACCACTGTCCGAGCCGGTTCTCCGGGGCATTCGGTATGGCTGGTTCGGTTTTTGTTTACTTGGGACCGTCGCTTTCGCCTGGCTCTTTCATTGGATGACGATTGAGCGACGGCGGCGCGGCCGATTGGCAACTGCAGCTCTCGTCGGCCAGACCGCCCTGGGAGTTGTGCTCAATTCCGATTTTCTGGTCCTGACTTCGGTTGAATTGCCGTTTATCTTTGCCTTTCGCCACGCGCTCGCGTGGCTGATCGGGCAGGAGTTGGTGTTTCTGGCTTTCTCCCTGTTCGTGATCAGCATGCAAGCCTCCGATCTTACGATCGACGCACAACATCAATCGATCCACATTTCGGGTTTCGGAATTGCGCTGATCAGGTTTCTCAATAGCGTGGCGACCATTGGCTGGCACATTTTTGGTTTCGCCGCCGGGCACCTGGCGGCCTCTGAGCAATCAAGGCGGGCCGAGCTCGCCGCGGCGAATTCCGAGTTGTTGGCGACTCAACAATTGCTCGAACAAAGTGCAAGGTCTTCGGAACGCCTGCGTATCGCGCGCGACTTACATGACGCCATCGGACATGATCTGACCGCGCTGGGATTGCAGCTCGACATTGCTCGCCGAGGCCTCGACGACAGAGGGCTCAAGGCCGTTCAAACGGCCCGAGAGATTGTGCAGCGGCTCCTTGACGAGATACGCGCCATCGTGGGGATGGCCCGCGGGCTGACGCCCCTTGATCTGCGCGGCGCGTTGGGGGCCTTGTGCGTAGGTGTGCCGGAGCCTCAAGTAACCCTGTATTATGATGACGCCATCGTGCTCCCGGACGTCGACTCTGCGTTGATTATTTTCCGCTTGGTCCAGGAGGCATTGAGCAACGTTGTAAGGCACGCCGCTGCACGACACGTCACGGTGCAAGTCGCGCATCAAGGCAGCGCCGCCCTCGTTTTTGTGCAGGACGACGGTAACGGTGCCGACGAGATATATGCGGGCAATGGGCTTAACGGATTGCGCGAACGGCTGCGCGGCGCCGGTGGCACGCTGGAATGGACCAGCAGGCAAGGCGGCGGATTTCTCCTCAAAGCCCGGATTTTCCCTTGGAGGAGATCTGTCTTGATCCGAATCATGATCGTCGACGACCAGGAACTGGTGCGTAGCGGCCTGGTTGAATTGCTGTCCTTCATTGCCGATTTCGTCGTCGTCGGCAGCGCGGGAAACGCGGTGAGCGCTGTCGCAATGATCGGCGCGACGGATCCGGATGTGGTGCTGCTTGACGTCAGGATGCCCGGCGGCAGCGGCATTGACGTCCTGAGGCGATTGCAGGAGGCCGACCGTCGGGTGCCGGCGATCCTGCTGACCACCTTTGATGATGAAGAGGCTCTGCGCGATGGCATTCGCTATGGTGCCCGCGGCTTTCTCCTGAAGGACATCTCGCTCGAGCGCCTGGCCGAGGCTATTCGTGAGGTCGCCGCCGGCGCCTCCCTGATGCGTCCGGCCATCACCGAACGCCTGCTTTCCGAGATCAGAAAGTCCCGCCCGCAATTCGACCGGCTGGATTACCCGGATCGTCTCAGTGGGCGTGAAACGGAAGTCCTTCGCTTGATGGCCGGAGGACTGAGCAACCGGGAGATCGCCGATTGTCTCGGAACGAGCGAAGGGACGGTGAAAAACCACGTTTCAAGCATCCTGTCGAAGCTCGGGGTTCGCGACCGGGTGAGAGCCGTTCTGATCGGTATCACCGAAGGTCAGATCTGATCGGCGGCCGCGTTTCCTCAGGGGATATACGGAGACTCGGCACGTTTTTGTTGCAAACATCGACCGCGCGATGATTTTTGCGCCAGGGCCGGTTGTCCGATTCATTGGCACGATCCATGATCCCGCCGCTGCCATGAAGTTGCTCATTCCCGCTGCGGTTTTGCTGAGCTGTTCGAACGCGATGGCCTGCGATCTTTCTTTGGTCGTGCCGGCGCGGTCGCCTTTGACAAGTCCCGTTCACGCAGGCGCCGCGCTCGGAGGCGACGTTCTGACGGCGCGTTTTTCGGTCACGGCGTCGTCGCTGAATGCGAAGAAGGTTCTCGGGCCGAACGAATATCCCTACCAATTCGATGTCGTGGAGTTGTTCGTGACGTTTTCGGACAGCGGATTTCCGTACTTCGAATTCGAGGTGTCACCGTACAATCAGACATTTCAGGTCAGGATCGTCAGCGCCAAAGAACATCAGGAGGGTGTCGAACTCGGGCTGGCCTCGACGGCTACGATTGTGACGGGCGGCTGGAGTGCCGAATTGAAGATTCCGCTCAGGCCGCTCGGCTGGGATGGTGACCCCGCGAAAATTCGCGGCAATTACTATTCCGTCCTGGGAGCCGCGAGAGAGCGCAGCTACTGGAGCACGTTCCTGCCAAAGACCGCCAAGCCGAATTTCCATCAACCGCAATATTTCAAGGCGCTTTTGCAATGCAGCCATTAAGATCGACCGGCTTCATCAAGCCGAGTTGTTCTGGGGGAGCCGATGCAAGGGCAAAGCAAGATGAGGCGCCGTGATTTCCTGCAGGGATCCGGCCGCCTTGCGGCCAATCTGGTCGTCGGCAGTTCGCTGTTTTCAATACGGAAGGCTGAGGCTGATACGGGATTACCAATTGCCGCCTTGAAGACGGTGCTTGATCCCAGGAAAGATCTGCTTCTGATTTCAGGCGCCGCGGCTCCCAACAAGTTCGACTACAACGCCTCCTACAGCAAACGGAAGCAACTCACGCCGCAGGTGCGCGTGGTTGCCTCAAGCCCACAAGCGGTCGGCAGCACCATCCGCTGGGCGACCGGCAACAGCGTGAGTTTTTCCGTTCGCTCCGGAGGCCATTCCTATGAAGGCCTTTCCCAAAGCGCGGATCTCGTCATCGATGTCCGCGGCATGAGTGCCGTGCAGCAATCCGCCGACAGGAAGTCGGTCGCGATCGGCGCCGGCGCTTCCTTGGGGGCAGTCTACAAGGCGCTCGAGCCGAGCGATCGGGCGATCCCGGCCGGCACGTGTTTCTCGGTCGGAGTTGCTGGCCATTCGCTGGGCGGCGGCTTTGGCCTCTTGGGTCGGCCCTTCGGTCTCGCCTGCGACAGCATCACCTCGTTGCAGGTGGTCGACGCGGCAGGCCAGGTTCTCAACGCGAGCGATCAGGAAAACGCGGATTTGTTCTGGGCGCTGCGCGGCGGCGGCAATGGCAGCTTCGGCGTCGTGACCCAATTCAGCTTCCGCACCAGTGTGGTCAACCTGGTCGCCAAGTTCGCCGTCACCTGGAAGAAGCCGGCGCCGCAAGCGGCCAGGATCATGCTGGCCTGGCAGGAATGGCTCGACAATTTGCCGTCTGCGGTCACCTGCACGCTGCATTTGACCAAAGTGCCGGGCGGATTGATCCAGCTTCACGTCGCCGGGCTCTCTGTCGATTCCCAAACCAGGCTGATCTTGGAATTGAAGCGCCTGCAAAGGCTGGCCGGCAGCCCCGATACGCAAAGCACGAGCGCGCTGACCTTCGCCAGGGCGGCCAACATTTTCAACGGCGGCGGGCAGGCTTACGAATCTGTGCTGATGAAAGCCAAATCCGATTACGTCGTCGAACCCATGAGCGAGCAGGGGATTTTGACGCTGCTGAACGGCTTGCTCGCGGCGCCGGGAGAAATCGCGGTGCTTTGCGACAGCTATGGCGGGGCGATCAACAGGGTCGCTTCCGATGCCACGGCCTTCGCCCATCGCGGCACGACGAAGTATCTCATTCAATATTACATGCAGTGGGAAAGCGCGGGCGCCACCGAGACCAATATCGCGGCGATACGGACGCTCTATATCTCGATGCGGCGCTATGTGTCAGGCGGGTGTTATGTGAACTACTGCGATCTCGATCTCGGCGAAGGTTACGCCAGGGCTTATTGGGGCGATAACCTGCCGCGGCTGATGAAGCTAAAGGCCGCGTTCGATCCGAAAAACGTCTTCCGGCACGCCCAGAGCGTGCCGGTGGAGGTGTCGTAGGCCGAAAACCAGGCCCGACGCCCGGGCTTTATGGCGTGCGATCGGCGGTGACCAGACGGGCGGTGCGGACGGCGGCCCTGGAGCCGGCACTGCGCAAGCAGGAGGCGTCAAAGTTCGGCCAGTTCTGCTGCGCGCAATCGTGGCTTGCGGTGCGGATATCGAGGCGGTCGGCCTTGGCGAGCGGGCGCGGAACGCTCGCTTCGACCTGCGGCGCAAAGCCGGGAAGGATGGCTAGCGCTGCGGCAACGCAAGCGGCTACAGCGATGGCTGAAAGAGTCTTGATCATGACGGTCCCCTGTCGTCGGGCCTTGTGGCCCCGTTGTCTGGTCGCGTTGATACAAACCGGCCGTTTCCGGAGTTCTTCGCCAACACCTCAAAACTTGTGAAAATGGTTTCGTTCGGCCATCATATTGTTTCGTCGGGCAGGTCCGGACGAAACAGAGCCGGCCCGACCAATAGACGTGCCGAGCCGCCAACGGGTTCAATGGCCGACAAAACCTCGGGTTTTTCACGAGCTTGAGGCTGGCCGGAACTGGACTAGCTTGCGGGGTCGGTCTGAGCGGGGTAGGAGGGGTTATGCCCCGTATCGCGCTGTACCCTGGCTCCTTCGACCCCGTCACCAATGGCCATCTGGACGTTGTCCGGCATGCCGTTGGCCTGTGCGACCGCCTGGTGGTGGCGATCGGCGTCCATCCCGGCAAGGCGCCGCTGTTCTCGGTGGAGGAACGGCTGTCCATGCTCCGCGAGGTGTTCGAACCGATCGCCAAAGGCGCGAAATCCGAATTCGAGGCGACGACCTTTGATGATCTCGTCGTCACGGCCGCCAAGCGCGCCAGCGCCACGATCCTCATCCGGGGGCTTCGCGACGGCACCGATCTCGATTACGAAATGCAGATGGCCGGCATGAACGAGACCATGGCGCCGGAGATCCATACCGTCTTCCTGCCGGCCTCTCCGACCGTTCGCCCGATCACCGCCACACTGGTGCGACAGATCGCCAGTATGGGTGGCGACGTCTCGAATTTCGTGCCCAAGGCGGTTGCAAAGCGCCTTAAGGCCAAATTCGGCCGCTGATCCATCATTTCTCACGCTGGAGCTTCCATGATCCGAATACTCGCCGTTGTTGCCGCGCTTATTTGCGCTGCGCCCGCCATCGCCCAGCCGCTTCCTGCCGGTCTCGACAAGCAGAATGCGATCGTGATCGACACCACCAAGGGCCGGATCGTGATCAAGCTGCGCAACGACATCGCGCCCCAGCACGCCGAGCGCATCAAGCAGCTCGCTCGCGAAGGCTTCTACAACAACGTGCCCTTCCATCGTGTGATGGATGGCTTCATGGCGCAGACCGGCGATGGCCAGAATTTCAACGGCACCGGCGGATCCAAATATCCGAACCTGAAGCAGGAGTTCTCCAACGTGCACTTCAAGCGCGGCATCGTCGGCATGGCGCGGCGCGGCGACAGCGTCGATTCCGCCAACGCGCAATTCTTCATCATGTTCGCGGACGGCACGCCGCTGGATGGCCAGTACACGGTGATCGGCGAAGTGGTGCAGGGCATGGACGTCGTCGACAAACTGAAAAAAGCTGCACCGGGCGCGGCGGGCGGTGCGGTGACCGACCCCGACAAGATGGTGAAGGTTCAGGTCGCCTCCGACATGAAGTGATCGATGGTGAGGCTGCCTCGCCATCTGATGTCGATCTGCGTTGCGGGGGTCTGGCTCGCAGGCGCCACACCCGCGCCGGCACAACCGGCGCAGGTCAACACCATCGCCGATGTTGTGGCGAGGCTGCGGGCGTGCTGGAAGCCGCCGGACCCTTCCCGCGTCCATCCCGACATCGACATCACCGTGATCGTGAGTTTCAACCGCGCCGGGGAGATTTTGGGCAGGCCCCGCGTCACCTATGAATCGGAACAGGCGGACGACAACGACCGTTTATTGTACCGGATTGCGGCGATGGAGGCATTGCAGCGCTGTACACCGATGCCATTTACCGACGGCATGGCCGGCGCTGTGGCTGGCCGCCCTTTTGCTATCAGATTTCACAACCGTAAACCTTCACCAGTAGAGAAACGAGCATGGCTGACACAGAAAATACTTTGATCCTGGAAACTACGCAGGGACCCGTCACCATCGAGATGCGTCCCGACCTTGCGCCGAACCACGTGGCGCGCATCAAGGAACTGGTGCGCGAGGGCTTTTACGATGGCATCGTGTTCCATCGCGTGATCGACGGATTCATGGCTCAGACCGGCTGCCCGCAGGGCACCGGCACCGGCGGTTCCGGTCAGAAGCTGAAGGCCGAGTTCAACGCCGAACCGCATGTGCGCGGCACCGCGTCGATGGCACGCGCCGCCAACCCGGATTCGGGCGACAGCCAGTTCTTCATCTGCTTCGATGATGCCCCGTTCCTGAACAAGCAGTACACCGTCTGGGGCAAGGTGACTTCGGGCATGGAGAACGTCGACAAGATCAAGCGCGGCGAGCCGGTCAAGGATCCCGACAAGATCGTCAAGGCGCACATGGCGCTGGATGCGTGAGGCTGCCCATCCCTCATCCTGAGGAGCGCGTTAGCGCGTCTCGAAGGATGAGGCCCCTGGATCGCCATCGTCCCATGGTTCGAGACGCCCGCTTCGCGGGCTCCTCACCATGAGGATCACCCAGACCGGAACAGGATGCGCACCGATCTCTTCGATTTCGAGCTGCCTGCCGAGCGGATCGCGCTGCGGCCAGCGCATCCGCGTGACAGCGCGCGCATGCTGGTCGTCGAAGCCGGTGCGCGCCTGCATGACGCCGTGGTGTCGGATTTGCCGAAATGGCTGAAGGTGGGCGATCAGCTCGTCGTCAACGACACCAAGGTCATCGCGGCGCAGCTCAGGGGACGCCGCATCGGCCGCGAGACCGAGCCGAAGATCGAGGCGACGCTGATCAAGCGGCTTGATGGCTCGCGCTGGCGGGCGCTGGTCAAGCCGGCCAGGAAGCTCGCGCGGGGCGACGTCGTGCGCTTTGGGAACGAAGGCAAGGTCTGCCTGCTTGGTCACCTCGATGCGGAAGTCGAGGACAAGGGCGATGACGGCGCGGTCACGCTGTCGTTTTCGTTTCACGGGCCGACACTTGATTCCGCGATATCCGACCTCGGCAGCGCGCCGTTGCCGCCCTATATCGCCTCCAGGCGCGCGCCCGATGAGCAGGACGCCACCGACTACCAGACCATGTTTGCCGTGAACGAAGGTGCGGTCGCCGCACCGACCGCCGGCCTTCACTTTACGCCGGCTCTCGAAGCTGCGTTGCGCGAACGAGGCATCGGCCTCAACCGGATCACGCTGCATGTCGGCGCCGGCACCTTCCTGCCGGTCAAGGTGGATGACACCGCCGAGCACAGGATGCATTCCGAGTGGGGTACGATCTCAGCTGATGTCGCCGAGGCGCTCAATGCGGCGCGTGCGAACGGTGGCCGCATCGTTGCCGTCGGTACCACCTCGCTGCGGCTTCTGGAGAGTGCGGCCGCGGAGAACGGCGCGATCCAGCCCTTCGCCGGCGAAACCGCGATCTTCATCAAGCCCGGCTATCGATTTCGCGGCGTCGATATTCTCCTGACCAACTTTCACCTGCCGCGTTCGACGCTGTTCATGCTGGTCTCGGCCTTTTCAGGGCTCGAGACGATGAAGCGCGCCTATGCGCACGCCATCGAATGCGGCTACCGGTTCTATTCCTATGGCGATGCGTGTTTGCTGTTTCGTTCGCCGGACTAAAGTGCGCCGCGAATCCGCGCAAAGCTCGCCCGCTACGCTCTCAGATATGCAACGACCAGGACGCCCAGCAACGCAAGCGAGAACAGTGCCGGCACCGGAAAAATGAACAGCCAGGCGATGACGCCGCTCGCCAATGTGGCGAGGGCGAACGTCGCGATGATCGGCTTCACGCGTATCGCCTCCGAGCGCGCCAGCGAGGCGATTTGCCACAAAAGCACGGACTGCAACAGCAAGGCGACGCTGAGAGACCAACCGAACCCCATATAGAAGTCGAGGTATGATCGGTTCGATCCCATGGTGTCAAAGCGAACGGTCGCCATCGCCTTGAGAACCTCGTTCTCTCCCATCGGATACCATTGCCTGGTCCCGCCCAGTGTGTGCCCGATCGCAAAAAGGAATGAGATGGCTGAGGCTAGCCTCAGAAGCAACGTGGTCGTCATGCGCTGATCCGCCAACTGGGTTTCTGACGCGTTGTCGTTTAGCGTGGAGTGAGCGGCCCGCCAAGCCTCCGCGTTTGGCGGGGATCGATTCCTTGCTCCCGTTTGAAGGGGCTCACGCCGCGACACGCTCGGGCAGCAATTCCGCGATCTGTACCGCGTTCAGCGCCGCGCCCTTCAGCAGTTGATCCGCCGACACGAACAGCGAGATCGAATGCCCGCGCGGGTCGCTGAGATCGCGGCGAATACGCCCGACCAGGACATCGTCCTGGCGTGAGGCTTCGATCGGCATCGGAAAATAGTTCCTGACGCGGTCGTCGACGATTTTGACGCCAGGGGCGTTCGTAAGGATCCTGCGGACCTCGCTTTCCGAAATCGGCTTTTCGCATTCAAAGGTGATCGCCTGGCTATGCGCACGCAGCACCGGCACGCGAACGCAGGTGATGCCGATCGCGATGACGTCATCTTCAAATATCTTGCGAGTCTCATTGATGACCTTGGTCTCTTCCTCGTTGTAGCCGGTCTCGGGATCGATCCTGGTATCATGATTGAAGACGTTGAAGGCATAAGGATGCGGCAGCACCTTGGGCGTAAAACTCTTGCCGGCAAGATTGGCGCGCGTCGCGTCTACCAGCTCGGCCATCGCCGCTGCGCCGGCGCCGGAAGCCGCCTGATAGGTCGAAATGATCATCCGCTTGATGCGGTTTTGCCGATGGATCGGCCACAGCGGCATCAATGCTGTGATCGCCGAGCAATTGGGCACGGCGATGATGCCCTTGTGCTCGCGGATGCGGCGCCCGTTGATCTCGGGCACCACCAGCGGCACGTTCGGGTCCATGCGGAAGGCGGAAGAATTGTCGATGACGACGGCGCCGGCTTTCACGGCGATCGGCGAGAACTTGCGCGAGACATCGCTGCCAGCTGAAAACAGCGCGATGTCGACGCCATCGAAGGAATCTTCGCGCAACTCTTCGATCTCGATACTCTCGCCGCGAAAGTCGACCGTCTTACCGGCCGACCGCCGGCTCGCGAGCGCCCTTAGTTTGCCCACGGGAAATCCGCGCTTGTTGAGCGTGGCAATGAATTCCGCGCCAACGGCGCCGGTTACGCCGGCAATGGCCACAACGGGATCTCTGTGCACGTTCATCTCCCTAAGTTTTGGGCAATAAAAAAGCCCCGTACCTCTTCAGGTGCAGGGCTTCGGATCAGATGATGCGTCGTTCGATTACGCGCGCACGCCTCCCGAGCCCCTGGAGGGCTTGGTTTTGGTCGTGGTTTTGGTAGTCGCTGACATCATGGGAGCGGACTTATGGGCAAGTCTCGAAGCATCGTCAACCGCTTTTGCCATGAAAACCGTAAAGCAACGGTTGAATAGGGGCCCTAGTAGTCCGATTCTAACATTCGCATCCCTTCGCAACAGGCACTTTTGCGAATGTTAGAATCAAAGGACCACTAGCAAATATATGTTTCTAGTGGAGTTTTGGATTTGACATTCGCTTGACGAACCTGCGGCGAGGTGGGTAGCGAATGTCAAATCCACTCCACGAGGATACGCAATAAGCGGCCCGAATGAGCGTACCCAATCATTTCGAACTGCTCGCCGCCGACGGCCAGGCGAGGACCGGTCTGCTGACCACGCCACACGGCGTGGTGCGGACGCCCGCCTTCATGCCGGTCGGCACCGCCGGCGCCATGAAGGGCATGCATTGGCGCGAGGTCCGCGATGCCGGCAGCGATATCGTGCTCGGCAACACCTATCACCTGATGCTGCGTCCCGGCGCCGAGCGGATTGCCGCGCTCGGCGGCCTTCAAGCATTCACGGGCTGGAACGGTCCGATGCTGACCGACTCCGGAGGCTTCCAGGTGATGTCGCTGTCCGAACTTCGAAAGGTGAGGGAGAGCGCGGTCACCTTTCGCTCGCATATCGACGGTGCCCTCGTCGAACTGTCGCCAGAGCGCTCGATCGAGGTGCAGCGGCTGCTCGGCTCCGACATCGCCATGCAGATGGACGAGTGTGTCCGCCTGCCGGCCGAGCGCGATGACATCGAGCGAGCGATGCAGCTCTCGCTGCGCTGGGCCGAGCGCAGCAAGCGCGCATTCGAGACCGCGCCTGCGGGTTACATGCTGTTCGGCATCGTGCAGGGCGGCGATATGCCGCAGCTTCGGCACGCGAGTGCGCGCAGTCTCGTCGATATCGGCTTTCACGGTTATGCGATCGGCGGGCTGGCGGTCGGCGAGCCGCAAGAGGTGATGCTGGCGATGATCGAGGAGACCGCGCCGCTGCTTCCCGTCGAGCGCCCGCGGTATCTGATGGGGGTTGGAACGCCGGATGACATCCTCGAAGCCGTGGCACGTGGGGTCGACATGTTCGACTGCGTCATGCCGACCCGGAATGGACGTCACGGCATGGCCTTCACGCGCCATGGCCAGATCAATTTACGCAATGCGCGCCACGCCGATGATCCGCGGCCGCTTGACGCAGCGAGCTCCTGGCCATCCGCGCGCAACTATTCGCGCGCTTACCTGCACCATCTCGTCAGGTCGGGCGAGACCTTGGGCGCGATGCTGCTGTCGGAAATCAACATCGCCTACTATCAACATTTCATGAGCGAGATCAGACACGCCATCGCGCAAGGCTCATTCGCGAGCTTTTGCGAACGCACGCGACGCGAATGGGAACAGGGCGACATCGCGGCGCGATGACACAGGTTCCACGCCGACGGTAACCCTGAAAACTGCTGAATCTCAGTTACAGACCCAACGGCTAAGCGAATGCTTGGTCACGAAACCATAGCCGCATGTGTCGCAGGTCCAGAGGTAGCTGACGATATTATCCGCCAGATAGGCTGAAGCCTCAGCAGCGACCATGGAGTCCGCACAGACAGGGCACGTCGGCAGATCACTCCCGCGCGGAATGCTCGACACGGTGGACAGGACTTCAGCCAGTGCTGACATCGTGGCCTCCTTTGCGACCTGAACCTGAAGAGACCATACAACAACTTGTTTGACGATGTCGCAACACAAATGCGTTGGTTTTACGTTATTCGATGCGGCGCGCATTTTTGCGCTGCAGCGAATTGTGGCGCAGAATTGCTCGAGCGACGACGCAGTTTTACCTCTATAAAAACAAACTCAAACTTTATGGCCCGCTCGATCACCGGAGAAATATTCGCCATGGACGAGTTTTTTGCGACGCGTGGTGTGCCGCATCACGGCCGCGGCCGGGTGTTCGACAGCATCGTGGATGCGATCGGCGATACACCGATCGTGCGATTGCAACGTCTGCCGCAGCAGCGCGGAGCCAACGCAACGATCTTAGCCAAGCTCGAATATCTAAGTCCCGCTGCAAGTGTGAAGGACCGCATCGGCGCCGCAATGATCGTGGCCATGGAAAACGCCGGTCTCATCGACGCGGACACGGTGTTGATCGAACCGACGTCCGGGAATACCGGCATCGCGCTAGCGTTCGCGGCTGCCTCTCGCGGTTATCGGCTAAAACTGGTGATGCCGGAATCGATGTCGATCGAACGGCGCAAGATGCTCGCCTTCCTTGGCGCTGAAATTGTCCTCACGCCGGCAGGCCAGGGCATGAAGGGCGCGATCGCCACCGCCGAGGAACTGGTGCGAACTACGCCGAAGGCCGTGATGCCGCAGCAGTTCAAGAACCTCGCTAATCCGGAAATTCACCGCCGAACCACGGCGGAGGAAATCTGGAACGACACAGGCGGGAACATTGATATCTTTGTCGCCGGCGTCGGCACCGGCGGCACCATTACGGGGGTCGGGCAGGTGCTGAAGCCGCGCAAACCGTCGTTGCGGGTTGTCGCCGTCGAGCCGGAAGAGAGCCCGGTGCTCTCCGGCGGCCAGCATTCGCCGCACAAGATCCAGGGTATCGGCGCCGGCTTCATTCCTGACATCCTCGATCGCTCCGTGATCGACGAAATCGTTACGGTCAACAGCGCGGAGGCGATCGAGACCTCGCGTGCGCTCGCGCGCAACGAGGGTATTGCCGGTGGCATCTCGTCAGGAGCCGCGATTGCGGCCGCGATGAAACTGGGGCAACGTCCGGAAAACGCCGGCAAGACCATCCTGGCGATCGTGCCGTCCTTCGCCGAGCGTTACCTCTCAACTGTTCTTTTCGAAGGAATTTAATCGTGCCGGATCTACCCAGGCGACCGCGGACCCTGAACGATGCGCGCACCGAAGCGGAAGCCGCGTTCAAGAAAGTGACGAAGAAGGAGCCGCAAGCGCCGCCCAGGTCGAATGCGATCCCAAGTGTGAAGGAACTGGTCTCGCTAAGGATCGATCAGGACGTGCTGGAATACTTCCGGGAAGGCGGTCCGGGTTGGCAGGACCGGATCAACGACGCCTTGCGAAAAGCGGCAGGCAAATAACTTCGCCGGCGTGTCTCAAGCCTCGACCGGCGCAGACCGTGGCGTTGGCGGCTTCAGGTTCAAGAGATTGCCGGTCAGGATCAGCAGCGCGCCGAGGACGGTGAAAGCGTCCATCCGCTCGTTGTAGATCAGCCAGCCGGCGGCAGCGGTTAAGGGCACACGCAGGAAATCCATCGGCAACACGATCGTGGCATCGGCATACAGCATCGCGCGCGCCATGCAGAAGTGGGAGAACGTGCCGCCGACGGCGACCGCGATCGCGCATGTCCATACGTAGGGCGACGGCCAGACCCAAACGTAGAGGGTGGGAAGCGCGCCGGCCACGGCCTGGACCACCATCATCCAGAACACGATCGCAACCGATGCCTCGGTGCGGGTCAACGACTTCATCATCGCGACCGACGTGCCAAAGGCTACCGCGGCGGCAAGCGCGATCAGTTGGCCGGGATTGATCTCGCCCGTCGCGGGACGGACGATGACGAATACGCCGATCAGGCCAAGCGCGATCGCGAGGATCTTCCAGGCCGTGATCCGCTCGCCGAGAAAGCTTGCGGCCAGAATCGCCGTCCAGATCGGCATGGTGAATTCGAGCGACACCACTTGGCCGAGCGGAATTAGCGTGAGCGCGTAAAACCAGCCGAGCTGCCCGGCATAGTGCAGCAAGCCGCGTCCGGCATGCATTCGCAGCCGAGAGGTACGCAACGCCACAAAGCCGCCCGCGGCACGGATCAGGGGATACAGCAGCAGGAGACCGAGCGTAGAGCGGATCTCCATGATCTGGAACACGTTGAGCTCACGTGCGGCCTCGCGGCCGGCGACGGCCACGATCAGCATCAGGCTGAGCCAGCCGGCCATCCAGAGCGCGGCCTTCGGTCTTGAGGGTGTTCTATTCATCGTGGCAATAGGCCGGCCGGCGGAACTGACGTCAATCTCAACAGGGCCAGCCGGGATCGTCGCGCGGTCCTTGGTTTGCGACGGGCAAATATGCTGGTGCTACGGTGCGCGACAGTGTGGGCTCGCGCCGCGACGGCCTTGTCGATCTCGCGCCAAAGTCGAGATCGAGGTGACCGCGTTTGTACCCGCCTGAACGCAATCCGCCGGCGGCGCTGAAAAGGCGAGCCGCCGGCGGTTGAATGCGGATCGGAAATCAGCTGCGGCTTAGGGAAATCGAAGCCGCCTTGAACTGGCTCTCGGCCCGGATAACCACCGACTGCCTGTTACCACGCGTCGTCAGCGAGATATTGGCCGAGAAACCCGGAGCGTTCGCGACGACCTGAATGACGCCGCCCCCCGCGCGCCCCTCGATGGCGCCATTGATGTTGCGGCTGGACTCATTCCAGGTTCCGGAAATCGCCGCACCCCGCGCCTCGACGTTGCTCGACAGGTTGAACTTGTAGCTGTCGCTGGCGCAAGTCAGGGTCTGTTGCAAACCGTTGCCGCCAGCACCGACAGCGTAGGTGGCACGGCAGCGGATGCGCTCGGTCGAACCGTCGTCGAGTGTCACGGTGCCGCCGCCGCTCCAGACGCCAGCCATGCCGGCAAAGGGCCCGCCGGCTTGCGCGTGCCCGCTGCTGCTCCAGCCGCAGGCGGCAACCACGGCAATCGCAAACACCAGGCGACGCCTGACGCCGAAAAATTTCATTTTGCTGTCATTGATGCGAAGCTTGCCACCGGCCGCTGCACGGTGCTCCCGCAGATGCTCCATTCCATTACCCCCATCCGGCTTGTCACTACCCTGGCCGCTCGCATATGCACATTGATCGATTGAAGCACAAGTCCCTGGCGAGCCGATCATGTCCACGACGTTTGCGCGTGGAGGAGAAAACCTGCCCTTGAGTAGCGCAATTGTCGAACCGGCGGCCAAATATCACGACCAGCTGTGGTCATGTCTCGTAGTAAAAACATTTCCGAAACATGGATTTAATGGCGGGAATTCAGCGCGGGAACTCAGCCGATCCGCCTCATTCCTGACCACAAGAGGCCGGGCTATAACCTAATCCGCCAGGGCCGGCGCCTTGGTCGCGAACCGCTCGTCTTGCGGCCGGGCCGGCAAAGCATCATGCGCCTTGGCGTAGTCGATGACTTCCGCCAGCAATCTCTGACCCATCGGCGCCAACGCCCGCTCCCACAGCTCGCGCGCGGTCTCGTCCTTTCCGACAAAGCACCAGTCCTGAGCCGCGATCGCGCCGGCATCCATCCGATCGGCCAGGTGATACACCGTGCCACCGGCAATCGGGTCCTTCTCGCGGATCGTCCATTCGACCGCGGCGATCCCGCGGTGCCGGGGCAGGAGGGAAGGGTGATAGCCGATGCCGCCGAGGCGCGAGGCTGCTAGCGCTTCCTTGGCGATACGCGCGTGGCTGTGCGCGGTGACGATCAGGTCGGTGCCTTCTGCGATTTCAGACGCGACGACGAGTTTGGGATCGGCCTGCACGACGACCTCGATACCGGCAGCACGGGCCGCCGCGGCGAGCCGGTCTTCGGCATCGGCAAGGACCACCCTGACGATATCGACGCCATGCTCGCGCAGCATTTGCAGGGTCGTCACGCCGAAATGGCGGGAGCCGACGAGGGTAATCCGCATGCTATTTCTTCCGTCAAGTAGAGGCCCGCATTGTCGATAACATGCCGGGGGACGCCGCCATCAGGACGAAAGCGGCGAGGGAAGGCTTATCAACAGACGGCGTGACGCGGGAACTAGTGGAGTGGATTTGACATTCTCGACCCACCTAGCCGCGAGTTCGAAAAGCGAATGTCAAATCCGGAACTCCACTAGAAACATGTATTTGCAGTGGTCCTTTGATTCTAACTTTCGCAAAAGTGGCCGCTGGGAAGGAATGCGAATGTTAAAATTGGACTACTGGCCGCCTAACGCGCTGAAAATTTCGGGATTTTCTCCGCAAAGCCGTTGAAGCACTTCAGCCGCTCGTCCTCTTCCTTGACGTAACGGCAGTCCATCACGCCGTTCGCCGGCCCAGCGTTCGCCTTCGGCGGCTTCGGCGGCACGGCCGCATCGAAGCAGTCGAGCCGGTCCTTGGTTTCGTCGTCGATGTCGAGACAGGCCAGGAGTTTCTCGGCCAGCGATTTAGCGGGTCCCGCAGGGGCGGCCCCCTTCGACTTGGCATGATGTGCCGGCTGCTTCGCTGCGGGCGTGGGCGGCGGCGCGTCATCCTGCTGCGCGAGGGCTTGCTGCGAGAAGGCAGCGGTTGCATGCAGGACGACGATCAACGCGAGCAATTTCTTCATTTCCCTATCCTCTTTGGCGCGAACCGTCGTGGTTCGATTCGGACATTCGCATCGGGCAGCGCTCTGCTGCAGAGCGGCGGCGAATGTCGAATTCACGTCCCTCTATAGGGCACCTGCGGCCGTTGCAACCCGAAGATGGGGCAAGATAACCGCAAATCTGCCACTGGTAAGCCTTCCTGTCCGGCGCTCGCCCGGCGTTTGTGGCAAGACGGCGGCATTCCGTTTGTGTTCGTTTCGGACGCGCCGCCCAAAGTGGATTTCGAGGTCCGGCCGATCCATAATGGCTATTGTTCTAGCAGTGGAGAAAAAACCATGCGTGCCTTCAGGCGCTTGAAGATCGCTGTTCCTCTGATTTCGCTTGTGGCTGGCTTTGCGATGTCGGCGCAGGCACAGCAGGAGCCTAACAAGCACCCGGAAGGGCAGGGCAAGCAGCTGGCTCCCGCGGCCCGGCCGGCGGTGGCTCCGCGGCCCGGAGCGGGTCCGCAGGTTCGTGGACCGCAGGGACCACAGGGTCAGCGCTTCGCCCATGGCAATTTTCCGGCGCGCAATTTTGGCGGCCACCCCTATCACGGCCGCATGGCGTGGGAAGGCGGACGCTGGCGCCACGAGATGCACAATGGCCGCTATGGCTGGTGGTGGGACGTCGGCGGCGTCTGGTATTTCTACCCGCAGCCCATGGAGGGACCGCCGACTTACGTTTCCGATGTCGAGTTCATGGATGATGCCTACGCCGGCGGTCCGGATGACGACGTGGGCCCGGGTCCGGGCTATCCCCCGCCGCCGGTTGCTTACGCGCCGCCGCCACCTGCGCCCCCGCCCGATCCGGCCGCAAGCGCCATCGGCGGCGCGATCGTTGGCGGCGTCCTGGGTGGCCTGATCAGCGGTCGGCCGGTCGGAGCGGCGGTTGGCGCCATCACCGGTGGCACCATTGGTGCGATCGCAGGTGCTCAGGCAGCCGCGCGGCCGGGCTACTATCTGGCGCAGGGCAATTGCTACTACAAATATCCATCCGGGCAATACGTTCAGGTCGATCCGCGTAGCTGCTATTGAAGTCGAAGACCGCGCGCGGGCAGAGGCCCGTGCGCGATCGATCTGGCGCTGCCTTTGAGCAGATGAGCGAGCCGTCGATGCGCAAACCATCGCTGCCATCCTTGAGCGTTCGGATCGACCTCGACCCGGAGGGACGGATCGGTCCGGGCAAGATCCGGCTGCTCGAAAACATCGATAGCTGCGGTTCGATCTCCGCGGCCGGACGAGCCATGAACATGTCCTATAAGCGGGCGTGGGATCTGGTCGACGAAATCAACCGTATCTGCCAGCGGGCCGCGGTCGAGCGGCAAACCGGCGGCAAGAATGGTGGCGGAGCGATGCTGACGCCGTTCGGCCAGTCGCTCGTGGCGCGCTACCGGAAAATCGAGCGCTCGGCCGAGAGCGCGGCACGCAAGGAGCTGCAGGCGCTGCGTGCCGACATCGGCCATCGCGCCAAGAGCTGACGTGCAAGAGCTGACGCGCCAAGGGCCGACGTAAGAGCGGCCCTTCAATTCTCCAGCATTTGCCTCCAACAGGCGGCGAGCCGGTTGCGCCCCAAGCCGATGTTCGAGATCACAAATCCCGCAATAAGCAAGCTAAATCCAATTTAGTCTTCAAGTGTTGCGCGATTGCACTTGTGGGCTCCGTTATGTTCCGTCGTACATATCGGTCGTTATATTTGCCCGGAAATATCGAAAACCGGCCGGATCATCGTCTGGACCGTCGGGGCGGCCAACTCTTGGGGGTATTTGAAATGAAGAAAGCGCTTGCACTCGCGCTCACACTGACAGGCATGGCGGGCACCGCCTACGCCGCGGACTGGACACCGCCGAAAGTGCCGGATCCAATTCCGGACAACCTGACCTGGTACGGCATCACGCCAATCGGCGCGCTCGATCTCGGCTACGCCTATCAAACCAACGGCCGGCCACTCGGCAGCGTGGTTTCGGGCCTTGAGTTCATTCCATTCACGACAACCCGCAACTACACCGGGCAGGCGGTTTCGACGATCGCCCATAGCGGTCTTCAGCAGTCTTTCGTCGGCCTGAAGATCGAAGAGCCGCTCTGGGCAGGATGGTCGGCCATTGGCCGGGCCGATACTGGCGTGGATCCGTTACAGGGCAAACTCTCCGACGGTTGTAGTTCATTCATCCAGAACGCCGGCATCCCGTATGCCGCCCAGAACTCGAACGCCGATAGTGGCCGCTGCGGCCAGGCCTTCAACAGCCAGCTTTATGGTGGTGTCAGCAACAAGCAATACGGCACTTTCGCGATCGGCCGGCAGAACTCCCTCCAGCTTGACGCCATCGCAATGTACGACCCGTTGGCGCTGTCCTATGCCTTTTCGCTGCTCGGTTACTCCGGCACGACCGGCGGCATGGGCAGCACGCAAGCCGCGCGCTGGGACAATTCGGCAAAGTATGTCTATGACTTCGGACCGATCACGGCTGGCGCGATGTATTCTGACGGCGGCTCGTCCACCGGCTTCTTCGGCAAAGCCTACGGCGTGATGTTCGGTGGCCGCGTTGGCGGCTTTTCGGGTGAAGCAATCTTCACCAAGGAAAATGGCGCCGTGAATTTGCAGAGCTCGGCCAACGATGCCTTCGGGAGCCAAACGCTTGCCGCCAGCATCTCAGATAACACCTCGTGGGCGGTGATGGGCAAATACACCTGGGAAATCGGAAGGCCCTCGTCATCCGCCTATCCCTATCCGACAAAGGCCGCCGTCAAGGCCGAACCTCCGCCAGGCGACCGGTTCTCGATCTATGCCGGCTACACCAATATCAGCCAGACCAATCCGGGCACTCCGATCTTATTTGGCCAGGCCGCCGGCGGTTATCAGCTGACCTCCAATGCAACTTTGCCTGATAACAACGCTTTCACCACCGCCAAGGTCTTGCAGGTCTGGTGGGCGGGGGCGAAGTACGAGTTCTCCTGGGGCCTGAGCCTGACCGGTGCGTATTATCACGTCGACCAGAACGCATTCATCGCGGACGGTAATGCCTGCACCACCGGCCCAACAAGCAGGACAAACTGCGCCGGCACGTTCGACCAGGTATCCTTCGTCGCTGACTATGCGCTGAATAAGCACATGGACGTGTACAGCGGCATCACCTATGGCCAGGTGAAAGACGGTCTTGCCGCGACATTCCCCGGAACGGTCAGCGTCAAGCCTGGTTTCGGTACTCCGGGCACGGCAACGACCATCAGCACAACGTCAATGATGACGGGTTTCCGCATCAGGCTCTAAAGCCTGCGTCCTGATTTCTATTTCGAAACTGCCCCGGACCTCTCAGGTCCGGGGCAGTTTGCTTTGGCAGGCACAATGATACCCGGCGGACTGTGCCAAAGCCTGTCGTTCCGGACTAAATCACCGGTTCCAGTCTTGGACGCAGACGAAATTTTAAGTCATTGCTGATGTTATTGAAAGGCCGCACCGCCGCGCGGCCGAGTAGCCGGGCGCCGCCCTTTTTCACCTACCCCAGAGAGCGTAAGCGCTCGGCTACTTCGTGAGGTTTTTGAACCGCCTTGCTGATTTTGGCCCGCTCTTAGGAACTTTGTTCTGGGGCGAAGAACAACGGGCAGGCGCACCTTGTCGGCTTCAGCCCAGTTCGGGGTCCGCATCATTTGTGCAATGAATTCTTGATGCGGACTTCTGAAGCAAAGCCACACGAGATGCGAACTTCGGAATCGGGACACTAGCGCATTTCCCGTCCGGACTTCGGGAATAGGACCGCGCCTCTCATCCAGGCAATCAACGAGCTCGCGGCCATTACGATCAACGGAAACGCAAGCGCCACATAGGCATTGTCGACGCCGAAGGGATTGCCCACCACGAACCAGGCGATGGTCGTCACCATCGAGCCGACGATGCTGATCAACGCGCCGCCCCTGGTGCCAAGCCAGGGCGCATAGAAAACCAACAGCACGAGAACCGATAGTGATGTCCGGATCGCCTTGGCCAGAAAAGTCATCTGCAAGACGTTCGGCGTGTAGATCGCGAGCACGATCGGGAGCAGGCCGACGATCACCGTCGCCACCCGCACGAAGACCAGGGAGCGCGCGTCGTCGTCTCCCGCTTTCACGAACCTCGAATAGAAATCCTTGTAGAGCAGAGTCGCCGTGGAAACGCTGATCGCAGCGATCGTGCCAAACAGCGAAGCCGCCAGGCCCGCAGCGACCACACCGGCCATCACGCCGTTCATGTCGGCAATCAGGGCCGAGAACGCGTTGATCGACTTGATGCCTGGAGAAAGCGCTAGCGAGCACATGCCTATCAGCGCGGTCGCGACCCCGAAAGGCACCAGCAAAAGAGCCGCGCTCAGACTTGCGACCTGCGCCTTTTGTGGAGTCCCGACCGTGTTGATCGCCTGGATGACATATTGGGTGGAAAAAGTCGCGCCGACTCCGGCGATGAACCAGGCAAAGATCTGACTGAGGCCGACATTCGTCCAGGAAAACATTTGAGCCGGCAGGCGAGCATGTAGCTCAGTCAACCCGCCCACCTTGGTCAACCCGAAGTACAGCGCAACGCCGATACCGATATACTTCATTAGCGAATGGATGACGTTGGTGTAAACCACCGATCGCATGCCGCCGACGAAGACATAGAGGACGGCAACAACGCCGCAAATGACGGTCGCAAGCGTCCGGTCGACAGCAAGCAGCACGCTCAGGATCGCGCCGCCGCCGGCATAGAGCGCGACCGCCACGATCTGAAGCGCGAAGATCATGACCAGTGAAGTCGCGATCTTGGTGGAGGGTCCATAGACCTCGGCAAACACCGCCGAAATCGTGTTGTGACCGGACGCCTTGTATTTTCCGGCGAGGAACCAGGCGTAGAATAGAAAACCCACGCCGAGCGCGATGATGTTCCAGGCGGCCGAGATGCCAAAGACATAGGCCTCCTGTGCTGTCCCGACACTGGCCGACGTGCCGATGAATTCGGACATCAGCATGAGCCCGACCAGAACAGCCGGGACGCCCGAGCCAGTGGTGCCTGAGGTGAAGGTCGTGGCGGTCGTGACCGACCGCTGCACAATGCTCGTCAGCAGTCCGAGGCCGGCCATGTAGGCAATGACGATGGCCAGCGCCAAATAGTTGGGTTGCATCCTTCAGTAGATATCAAGGCGCCGGCCATCACGCCATGCACCCGACCGCCTAAGGTGCAGGCAACCTTAGTAGTGTATCCCTCCGCCGCATTCCGCCGGCACGAAGTGTGGGTTCATCAGGCAGGCATTATCCAGCGTGGCATCCCAGCTGCCGCGCCGGCGCCAGCCGCTCCAGGCAAGATAATCGCAGTACTTGCTGTGGGGATTGCCGGCCTCCCGGGTCGCGCAGTAGATGCTCTGACCATAAGAGGCGGGAGGCATGTGCCTCGCCAGCGCTGTGCCAGTCGCCATGACCATCGTGATCGCGGTGAGGAGAATCGTAGCCTTCATGTCGGTGTCCTCAGTTGGTGATTCTTCTTACTCAATAAGACACCTCGGAGAAAGGTTTCATTCGCTCGAACCGCGCTTCACATCATCGAGAGCACGCCGCAAAGCCATCGAAAAACCTGACTGACGGTTCGCGGTGGAAAGGGGTTAGCTTTCCCTTTCCGGCGCCGGCCCGTCAAATGGCTAGGCTGGGGCGTGTATCTCGACATAAGATCGTCGCTTTCCGGGGAACATTTTCGTCGGTGAAAAGGGCAGCGGGGGAGTTGAATCCTTGAATCCAGTACTGGTCTCCGCGGAAGCGGACATCGGTAAGAAGCCGGTTGATCTGCGCCGGGTCGGCGCGCATCCCGATCACTGGTATCCGGTAGCTGGTCACATGAACTCAAGAGGGGCCAGGTGATTGCGTCCTCTTTTGCGGGCGAACCGATCGCAATCGTTCGCCCCGAGCAAGGTGACGTGTATGCGCTGGAAGACCGTTGTGCCCATCGCCAGGTGCCTTTGTCCAAAGGCACTGTGAAGGATTGCCGAGTCCACTGCTGCTATCACGGCTGGAGCTACGACGCGTCGGGCAGATGCGTCGATGTCCCTTATCTCGGCAAGGGAAAGCTGCCCAATGGCGTGCGGACATATCCGGCTTGCGAATGCGATGGAGTGATCTTCATCTGGCCGGGTAGTTTACCGGCAGCGCCGCAGCCGGCAAGTCTCGGTGCGGCGGCTGACAGCGGCTACAAGACGCGGCGTTTCGGCCGGGTCGTCAACTGCCACTATACATTCATGCATGAGAACCTGATGGACATGAACCATCAGTTTCTCCATCGGCGCACCACCGGAAAGGTTTCGCCACGTTACCTCGGCAAGCGCGCTGGCGAAGGATGGATGGAGCTCGACTATACCTTTGCCCGGCCCGACGCGAGGCAGCCGCTTGGCAAATCCCTGATCATGGGAAGCTTCCGCCTCGACACATCCGTTCCGCGCGACCGCATGACGATCCGGACCGAGTACCCGCATCAGACGCTGCGGTTTTGGACCTCGGGCGAAGAGCCGGTCTTGCACGTTTGGCTCGGTTACACGCCGGTCGATGCAGAGCAGCGGAAAAACAGATTCGTTCATCATACTCTCGGTCCGCCGGCCGAAAATTCCCGGCGTTTTGAACCTTGCGTGGCCCGTTTTGGCCTGGTTCACGGATCGCGTATTCGAGGAAGACAGGGAAATCGTCGAGATGGAGCAGGCCGCCTACGACGCGCAGGGAGCTGACTGGAATCAGGAAGTGTTCCCGCCGATACGGGATCTGCGCGAACTACTTTCCAGCTGCGGTCGCGTCATGCCCGCGCGGCAGATCTGATCGATCGTTCACTGCACAAAGCGGTTCGCGAGGCCGCCCGTGCTATTGCGCCGGCACTGTCATCGGTTTGCCCTTGTCGACGATATGCACCGTCAAGAGCCTGAGCGGCTTATCGCCGACCACCTTGTAACCGGCATGCGGAACATCGCGGACATTGACGCCGGCTTCCCCGGCCGGGCGCGACACCTCGCGGCCGTCGGGAAACTGCAAGGTCGCGCCTTCGAGCACGTAAACGGCCTCTTCGCCCGGATGACTGTGTTTTGCGATGCTGACACCCGGCGGCACTTCCAGGGCCGAAATGACGATTTCCATGTTGGTCCCGGTGAGATCGGCCCGCTTCAACACGGTTCGCTTGGGCTCCTCGGCAAACGCCGCGGAGATGATGGAAACACCGAAGACCACGGCAACAAGCAGACGTAACATCGACAGCCTCCCACTTTTCTGAATTCGAAGCTCGGCAGCGCCGCCGGGCCTTCATTTATTCGTCTAGCTGACCGGCATCTTGCCGGGCGTGACGGCCTCGTCGTCGGACGGAAGCGGCTCGCCGCGCAGCACGGCCTTTGCGTTTTCAACCGAGCGCGCAACGACGTTCGCGATGTTGTCGAGCGTGGCGCCTGCGAGATGCGGCGTCACCACGGTGTTGTCGAGCTCGAGCAGGGGATTGCCGACCGGCGGCTCCTGCGAGAAGGCATCGATACCCGCGCCCATCAACCGTCCCGTCTTCAAGGCTCTCGTGAGGGCCGATTCATCGACCAGTCCGCCGCGAGCGCAATTGATCAGCACCGCGCCCTCTTTCATCGCGGCGACGCGCTTGGCATCGATGATATTTTTCGTTTGCGGCAGCAGCGGCAGGTGCAGCGAAATGATATCGGCCTCGTGCACCAGCGCATCGAGATCGCTGTAAGCGACGCCGAGGCTTTGTTCGACGTCAGCTGATGCGCGGACGGGATCATAGTAGAGAATCTTGACGTTAAAGCCGCGAAGCCGCTTTGCGACTTCCTTGCCGATGGCGCCGAAACCGACCGAGCCCGACCGTCTTGTGGTGGAGCGAACGGTGTGTGCCGCGCGCATCCTCCTTGTTCCAGTTGCCGACGCGGGTGCGGCGGTCGATCTGCGGCAGTTGTCGATAGGTTGCCAGCATCAGAAGAATGGTGTGTTCGGCGACCGGTATCGAGTTGCCGGCCTGAAGACGTGCGACGCCGATGCCGCGCGCGCGGCAGAAGTCGAGATCGATCTTGTCGAGGCCGGCGCCAAGCTTCTGGATCAGGCGCAGCTTGCGTGCCTCGGCCAATAATTCCTTCGGCATGGCGCTGCCATGACGAAGACGATGTCCGCGTCGCGGATCAGCTTTGCGCGTGCAGGAAGCGAGTTCTCCTCGAGGAACTGCCCGTCCAGTCCGAAGGAATGGCTGAGGCGATGGCCGCCTTGATCTGCGGATGAAAGACGTCGAGGACGGCGAGGTTGACGGGCATCTTTGAACCGAGAAGGGAAGAAGATGCCGCACATTAATATAGTAATGGATGACGGCGATATAGCTATTGGCTTGGCTGCCCTGCGCGGTTGGAAAGCTCGGCGAGTTCTGCCATGGTGAGGGCAACAGAAGAAAATCTCCGGGAGACTTTTGCCATGGCCACGACAGTCGAAGTGCTCGCAGCCGCGTTCAAGGATGCGGGCACACCTTTCATCGTTGGGCATCCGGGTGGCGAGTCGGTCGAACTGATGGAAGCTGCGCGTCAGCGCCAGATGCGTTTTCTTCTCATGAAGCAGGAGGTCGCCGGCGCGATGCTGGCGTCAACCTGGGGCGATCTCACGGGCAGCCCCGGCATCTGCCTCTCGACCCGTGGGCCCGGCGCCGCCAACATGGTCAACGGCGTGGCGCACGCCTTTCTCGATCGCTCGCCGCTGATCGCGATCACCGACACCTATTCGCGTCCCGTGTTCGAGACGGGGTTGCGGCAGCGCATCAACCAGCAGGCCATTTACGAACCGATCGTGAAGTGGAGCACGACGATCGACGCCAAGACCGTGCGCCAGCAGGTGCGCCGAGCGATGCGGACGGCGACAGCGACGCCGCCGGGTCCCGTACATTTCGAATTTCCGCAAAGCGAGACCACGCGGGAGGCCGGAGAACTTGTGGCCGAGCCGCCGTTGAGACCGCAGTGGATCACGCCTGGCCCCGATCGCGCCGACCTGAAACCCGCGCTGGACATGCTCAACCGCGCGAAGCGGCCGATCCTGATCGCCGGCATGGGCGTCTACTGGTGCAACGCGTCGGCCGAATTCGTGAAATTCGCCGAACGGCTCGGCGCGCCGGTGCTCACCACCACCAAATGCAAGGGGATGATCCCGGAGGACCATCCGCTGCGTGCCGGCTGCATCATCGGCGGGCTGATCGAGCGCAAGCTGGTGCAGGAATCCGATCTCATCATTACCGTTGGCCTCGATGCGGTCGAGTTGCAACCCAAACCCTGGCCATACACGTTGCCGGTGCTGTCGCTGGCCTCGGTTCCGAGCACGGACGCGCTGGTGCCGGCCGATCCGGAGGTTATTGGCAACCTCAAGGCGCTCCTGGCAGGCCTTTCGCAATGGGCGCCGGAAGGCGCGAATTGGGGCGAGAAGTCTGCGAAGACGTTCCGTAGCGAGGTGCGCGACGCCCTCAATACGCCCGCCACGGGGCTGTCGCCGCAGCGGACCATGGAGGTCGCGCGCGCCATCCTGCCGCGCGACACGATTGCGACCTGCGATGCCGGCGCGAGCCGGCTCTTGGTGGTGCAGAAATGGGAATCCTACGGCCCGCGCGAATTCCTCACGTCCAACGGCCTTGCGTCGATGGGCTACGCCGTGCCCGGCGCGCTCGCCGCGCGCATGGCCTATCCGGAAAGGCCGGTGGTCGCCTTCACCGGCGACGGCGGCTTCCTGATGACGGTTGCGGAACTTCAAACCGCCCAGATCGAGAACCTGCCGATCATCGTGATCGTCTTCGACGACCAGGAGATCGGCCTGATCCGCGTCAAGCAGGAGATCAAGGGCATTCCGCGCAACGGCGTGGCGCTGGGCGGCATCGACTGGGAGAAGCTCGCGCAGTCGTTCGGCGCCGACGGGGTGACGGTGGAAACCGAGCAGGCGTTCAGCAATGCGCTGACGAACGCGCTGAAGACCAAAAAGACCACCGTCATCGGCGTGCGGATCGACGCGTCGGGTTATGTGGCTCAGTTCAATGCGTTGCGAGAGCTGTAGGCTGCCTCAAGCGACCTGGCCGAGCGGCCGGCCGCCAGCCAACGCCTCCAGCAATTGCGAGGCGGTCAGCATTGAACTTCGCACCTGGGTTTCGACCGTGCCGGCAGCCGCATGTGGCGTCGCCACGAAGGTCGGCAGCGACATCAAGGGATGATCCGCGGTCGGCGGTTCGGCTTCAAAGACGTCGAAGCCTGCGCCGAACAATTTTCCGGACGAGATCGCCTGGTAGAGCGCCGTCTCGTTGACGATGCCGCCGCGCGAGGTGTTCACGATAATTGCGGTCGGCTTCATCAGCGCGAGCATTTCGGCATTGATCATGTCCCGGCTTTCCGGGGTCAGCGGCAGGTGCAGCGACAGAATGTCGACCTGCGGCAGCATTTCTTGAAGCGAAGCGGCACGGCGATGCGCAATGTCAGACCAGCGGTCGGCCGGCACGTAGGGGTCATAACCTACGATATTGGTATCGAACGCGCCGCGCCATTTACGGGCGACCAGCGTGCCGATGTTGCCCATGCCGACGATGCCAACCGTCTTCTGCCAGGATTCGTAGCCGAGATAATGCGCGCGCTGCACCTTGTCGCCGGCACGCATCTTTCGGTCGAATTCGCTGACGCGGCGGACAACGCTCAAGCCGAGCGTCAGCGCCATCTCGGCGACGGCCTCCCTGTTGACCCCGGGCGTCCGGCAAACCGCGATGCCGTGGGCTTTGGCGGCAACAAGGTCGATATTGTCGAGGCCTACGCCCTGCTTGGAAATCACGCGCAGCTTCCTGGCGCGCGCCATGTCCTCGGCGCTGATGCGCTTGCCGCGCACCATCAAACCGTCGGCATCCTCGTGCCAGTCCTGCGCGCGCGGATCGTCCCAGCGGATGACTTCAGCATGCTCGGCGGCATGATCGATGCCGGACGGGTGAAAGGCGTCGAGCACGTAGATCTTCATTCGCCGGTCTCCTGAAGCTGTCCTAGCTGCCGGCGAGCTCATGGCATTCCGGCATGTACAAGTCTTTCCAGGAAGCGGGCAGGCGCTTCATGGTGCCGACCTTGTGCATGAAGCCGGCAAAGGTCATGGTCTGTTGTGGCGTCGTGGTCCAGATGTTGTCGGGATCGGAAATGAACCTGGTCATGCCTTCCTGGTTACTGCGCTTCTCGTTGGTGGTCTTGATATAGATTTGCGCCGCGTCGCCCGGGTTCTTGTTGATGAACTCTTCGGCTTCCGAGAGCGCGGCATAGACGGCCTGTGTCAGCTTCGGATTGGCGTCACGGAACCGCTTGCTCATGAGCATCACGCCGTTGGTGCCGGGGCCACCGAGCGTGTCGTAGGACTTCAGCACGTTGTGCACGCCTGATGTTGCGAGCTCGAAATAGTAGTAGGGCGCGACCGAGTAGTGGCTGTCGATTTCGGCGGCCTTCGACATCACCGCGAGCGCAGCGTCCGGATGGGAGCGGGTGACCGTAAAGGGATCGAGCCTCGCATATTGATCGTCGCCCCATTCCTTTGCCGCCGCCATTTGCAGGCAGATCGCCTGGCTCGATACCTTGATGGCGGGGACCGCGATCTTGTCCGCCCCTGTGAAATCATTGATCGTCCTGATCTCGGGCTTGTTGGTCACCAGCATGAACGGCATCGACTGCACCGCGGACAGTGCACGCACTTCGTTTGCAGTGCCCGCGGTCTTGTCCCACAACGTGGCAAGGCTCGGCACACCGGTGACGCCGAAATCCATCTGCCGGCTCAACAGCGCATCGATCAACGATTGGGTACCGCCGAGGCTCTTGTACTCGGGCTTCAGCGCAGCGATGCCGAGCCGGCTTGCATGCGTTTGCACGAGCTGAAGGGTCTCCATCACCATTAGCGGCAAGTAAGGCAGGCCATGCTGGCTCACGATCACGATGCTGGAGACTTCGTCCGCGAAGGACGAGCGCGTCAGCATGGGTGAGGTCAGCGCCACGGGGGCGACAGCGAGTGCCTTGCAGAAGCTGCGCCGGTTCAACGTCATCGCTTTTCCTGATTTCGAGCGAGCCGCCATTTATGCCTGCATTCCCCAGCGCTGAACGGTACGGGCCTCGATCAGGCGAAACACGCCATTCTCAACCGCAAGTCCAATCAGAATGATGGTGAGGAGACCGGCGAAGACCTCGGGTATCTCGAGCTGGTTCTTGCTCTCGAAGATGTACCAGCCGAGCCCGCCCTGACCCGACGAAACGCCGAACACGAGTTCGGCCGCGATCAGTGTCCGCCAGGCGAAGGCCCAACCGATCTTGAGGCCGGCGAGGATGCTCGGAAATGCCGCCGGAATCAGGATCTGGCCGACGAAGCGCAAGCCTTTCAGGTTGTAGTTGCGGCCGACCATGCGCGCGGTCGCCGATACGCTCCGAAAGCCGGCAAGCATGTTGAGGGAGACCGCCCACATCACCGAATGCACCAGCACGAAAATGAGACTGCCGTCGCCGAGGCCGAACCAGATCAGCGCCAGCGGCAAAAGCGCAATCGCCGGCAGCGGATTGAACATTGCCGTCATGGTGTCGAGAAAATCGGTGCCGATCCTGCTGGAGATGGCGAAGACCGTGAGTAAGCCCGCCAGCACGGTGCCGACGGCAAAGCCGACCAGCAGCACCTCGATCGAACTTAACGCGCGCTTCGGAATGGTGCCGTTGGCGACATCGGTGATGAGCGCCTGCGCGGCCGCGCTGAACGGCGGCACCAATAGCGGATTATCCAGCCAGCGGCCGTAGATTTCCCAGGCGAGCGCCAGGACGACGAGGATCGCGAGCTTGCGCAGCCAGACCCGGTTGTAGATCTGCTCGGCGAGCGTCAGCGGCTTTTCGATGATGCCGAACTGGTCGGGTCCAAGCGTCTCGCAGTAGATATTCGGGACGTTCACTCGCCTGAAGCATCGGGCGCCTTCTTGATCTGGTCGGCGAACAGCATGTCGTGAATTTCGCGCCCCAGCGCCGCGGCCTCGTTGGAGTTCTCCTGGCCGCGCGGCACGCTGTTGATCTCCGCTTTGACCTGGCCCGGATGCGCCGACAGCAACAGAATCCGGTTGCCGAGCTTGATCGCTTCGGGGATCGAATGGGTGACGAACAGCACGGTGAAGCGGGTGTCGTCCCACAGCGCGAGCAGTTCGTCCTGCATGCGCGAGCGGGTGAGGGCGTCGAGCGCGGCGAACGGCTCGTCCATCAGGAGAATGTCGGGCTCCATCGCCATGCCGCGCGCGATCGCGACGCGCTGCTTCATGCCGCCGGAGAGCATATGCGGATAGCTGTGCGCAAAATCGGCGAGCTTGACCTTCTCCAGATACTGCATCGCGCGATCGGTGGCGGCCTTGCCATTCAACGCGCCGGTCGTCTTGAGCGGGAAGGTGACGTTTTCGAGCACCGTCTTCCAAGGCAATAGCTGATCGAATTCCTGAAACACCATCATCCGGTCCGGGCCCGGCATGGTGATCCGCTCGCCTTTCAGGGTGATCTCGCCTTCGGTGGGCGAGAGATAGCCGCCGACCGCTTTCAACAAGGTCGATTTGCCGCAACCGGAGGGGCCGACGACGACAAAGCGATCGCCTTGCAGCACGCTGAAGGAGACGCGATAGGTGGCGGTGATCAGATGCGCCTGCGTCTTGTAGCGCATGGTGACGCCGCGCACATCGAGCAGCGGTCGGCCGGCCTCGTTATCAGGCGCGGTACGGCCGCGCGCAGCTGGTGACGCCGGCCGAACTCTCGCCGTGTCGGGGGCTGCCTTTGACGCGAGTGCAAGGCCTCCCGTCATCCGTTTGTCCTCCCAAGGACCAGTCATTTTTCTTTTAGACTTCTGTAAGGGCCTATAACTGTCCAATAACAATTTGGCCAGTGTCCATAAGTCTGCCTATTGGGACGGCTCCGCCGCAATGACCCGGCCCAGATGGCCGACGAATTCGTTCATGATCTTTGATTGGGGCGCCGTCTTGTGCCGGATCAAGAGTGTCTTGATGTCGATCCGTGGCTTGAGCGGCCGCACAACTGTGCCGGGCAAACCCATCGAGGTGACGAGCAGCGGTTCCACCAGCGCGACGCCGGCGCCGTGGCGCGCCAGCATGATACCGGTCAGGGAAAGGCTCACCTGGGCCACGATGTTGGGCACGATGCCGGCCGCGCTCAGCGCGCGGTCGACATAGATGCGTGACAACGCCTGCGGCAGGTAGGTGATGATCGAATAGGGTTGCAGATCGCGCACGGCGACTTCCTTGCGGCGTGCAAGCGGGTGGCCCGCCGCCATCACGCAGGCAATGCCGGTGCGCATCAGTACCCTGGTCTCAACTTCCGAACTGACCACCGGCTCGTAGGCGATCCCCAATTCCGCCTCGCGATGGACCACTCTGTCGAGAACCTGCGTGGAGGTCAGCGATTGCAGCGCAACACGCACATTTGGTCGTTCGGCAATGAAGGTCGCGACCGCCTTGGCGAGATAGCCATTGGCAATCGGAAAGGAGGCGGCGATCGAGAGCGTGCCGAGACGCCCGCCGACCAGGTCTTGCGTCAGGGCATTGACGGCCTCGACCCGGCCGAAAATCGCGTCGACTTCCGGAAAGATTGCTTTCGCCTCGGCCGTAGGCTGCAACCGGCCTGAGACACGGGCGAACAGCTTCATCCTGAGCTGGCTTTCGCAGTGTTTCAGGATCGCGCTGACCGCCGGTTGCGTCACGTTGAGCGCGCGCGCCGCGCCGGTCACCGAGCCGGTGCGCATGATGGCGTGGAAGACCTCCATGTGCCGCAGGTTCATGTCCAGCTGAACGTCCCCTCGGATGACCCAGGGCGGACATAAGCAGAGCTTATGGACCATGCCAAGGTCCTGATTGGACGGATGCGCAGTCCGCCGCCCAAACTCCCGGCCAAAACAAGAAGAACAAAACAAAAAGAACTTGAGGAAACACTCACATGAGGTCGAGGGACACCGTGCGTGTCGGCTCCGGCGCGGGGACATCTGACGACCGGATGGTGCCCGCGCTGGAACTCGCCGAACGAGGCGACATCGACTACCTCGTCTTCGAATGCCTCGCTGAACGGACAGTGTCACGGGAAAACCTGTCGCGCAGCAAGGATCCGAACCAGGGTTACGCGCCATCGCTGCATGCACGCTTGCGCATGGTGTTGCCGACATGCATCAAAAAGAAAATCCGCATCGTCAGCAATATGGGCGCGGCCAATCCGGTCGGCGGGGCGCGTGCGGCACGGAAGGAGGCGGCCGAGCTCGGGCTTGGCGATATTCCGGTTGCCGTCGTCCTCGGCGACGACGTCTCAAGCCTCGTCCAGCACAAGGGCGAGTTGCGGCTGATCGAAAACGGCGAGCCGCTGGAATTGATCATGCCGAAGATGATTTCGGCGAATGCCTATCTCGGCGCCGACGTGGTGTGCGAGGCGCTCAATACCGGTGCGCCAATCGTGCTGTCCGGTCGCGTCGCCGACCCCTCGCTATTCCTGGCGCCGATGATGCACGAATTCGGCTGGGCCTATGACGACCTACCGAAAATTGCGCAGGGTACCGCAGCCGGCCACCTGCTCGAATGCACGGCGTCGGTCACCGGCGGCTGTTTCGGCTGGCCCGGCAAGAAGGATGTACCCGATCTGGCGCGCAACGGCTTTCCGTTTGCCGATGTGAAGGCCGACGGCGGAATCGTGATCGGCAAGACCCCGGGCTCCGGCGGGCGCCTCGACGTGATGACCTGCACCGAGCAGCTGATCTATGAAATCCACGATCCCACCGCCTACATCACGCCCGACTGCGTGCTCGACATCTCCACGATCGCGCTGACAGAGGAAGCTTCCGACCGCGTGCGACTTGCCAATGCGACTGCGCGCCCGGCGACGCCAGCGTACAAGGTCAATGTCGGCTATGCCGATGGCTATATCGGCGAGGGCGAGGTCTCCTATGGCGGGATCGATGCGGTCGCGCGCGCCAAATGGGCCGCCGAAATCGTCAAGGAGCGGTTGAGGCTGCAAGGCTTCACTTACGACGATTTCCGCGTCGATCTGATCGGCATGTCGAGCCTGCATGACGATATCGAGAGCCGCCCCGAGCCTTACGAAGTGCGCTTGCGCATGGCGGGCCGCACCCCCAACCGCAAGGCGGCGCACGCGATCGGGTTCGAGGTCCGCGCCATGCATATGCACGGGCCGGGCGGGGCAGGGGGCGCCTGCGAGCCGAGGGTGCGCGACGTTCTCGCGGTCAAGTCGGTGCTGCTGCCGAAGAGCATGGTCAATCCGCAGGTGGTCGTGGAGGGCTCGCTGTGAGCGTCCGCGTCTACGATCTCGCCCATTCCCGCGCCGGCGACAAAGGCAATACGTCGAACATCTCTGTGATCTGTTACGATGCGCGGCATTGGGAGTTCCTCGAACGCGAATTGTCCGTCGAGCGCGTCGCGCACGCATTTCGTCACATCGCCAGGGGTCCCATCCGCCGGTATCCCTTGCGCAATCTCAAGGCGTTCAATTTCGTGATCGAGAATGCGCTTGCCGGCGGCGTCACGATTTCGCTGGCGCAGGATATTCACGGCAAGAGCTACAGCAACGTGATGCTGGCGATCGAATTGCCAGACCCGAAATAACAGGAGCTGGTTTCGTGAAGGCGAACGAAGTCGTCCGCAACGTCGTCAAGGAGAAGCTGGCGCACGACCAACTCGTGGCGTCCATGACCATCCGCCTGGTGCGCGGTGTTGAAATCGCGCGGATGGCTGCGACCGCAGGCTTCGACATGATTTATGTCGACCTCGAACATTCGACGCTGACGCTGGAGGCGACTGGTCAGATCTGCCAAGCCGCCTTGAGCGCCGGCGTGACGCCGATGGTGCGTGTTCCCGCCAATACGCCGGAATATATCCAGCGCGTGCTCGATGCCGGCGCGCTCGGCATTATCGCGCCCGGCGTGCGATCGGCCGAGGAAGCGCGCGCCGTGGTCGCCGCCGCGAAATATGCTCCGCTCGGCGACCGCGGCGCCGGAGGCGCGCTGCCGCATCTGGAATTCCGGCCGTTTCCGACCGCGGAAGCCAATGCGGCGCTCAATGACGCCACGATGGTGATCGTGCAATTCGAATCGGCCGAAGCGGTCGAGAATGCCGAAGAGATCGCCGCGGTGGAAGGCGTCGACATGGTTCTGATCGGCATCAACGACTTGCTTGCCGATCTCGGACTGGCGGGTCAATTCGACCATCCGAAGGTGCGCGAGGCTTATGCGCGGGCAATCGCGGCCTGCCGGAAATACGGCAAGCATGTCGGCGTCGGCGGCCTTTCGACCGGCAACGCCCGACATCGCCACGCGTTTGCTTCCAGCTGCTCGCCGCCATGATCGAGAAGGCCAAACAGGTTCGCGAGATTGCGTGACATGACCGTCTCTTGTACATTTTTTAGACTGATCGCCGCTTCGGTTGTCGTCCTAGCAACCGGCAGCGCGCAGGCCGAGGTCAGCAAGGTGAGGGTGTCGCGGCAGTTCGGCCTGCCTTACCTTCCGATGATCGTCATCGAAGACCAGCATCTCCTCGAGAAGCACGCCAAGGTTCTGGGCCTCGACGTCACCACGGAATGGACCCAGCGCGCCGGCCCGGCGGCCGATCTCGATGCGCTGCTCTCGGGTAACGCCGATTTCGTCGGACCGGGTGTTCCGACGCTCGCCACCGTCTGGGACAAGACAACGGGAACGCCGCAGGAGGTACGCGCGCTGATCGCGATGCAGTCGATGCCTTACGTGCTGGTGACGCGCAACCCCGAGGTCAAGACGATTGCCGATTTCACCGACAGGGACAAGATCGCTCTGCCCGCGGTGAAGCTGACGGGGCATGCCATTGCATTGGAAATGGAGGCGGCGAAGATCTGGGGACAGGATCATTACGACAAGCTCGATTCGATCACTATCACCCGCTCGCACGCGGATGCAGCCGCGGCGCTGATATCGGGCAAATCGGAAATCGACGCGCATTTCGCCAGCGCGCCGTTTTATTACTACGAGCTCGCAACGCCCGGCATCCACCAGGTCCTAAAATCGTATGACACGCTGGGCGCAAGGCACACCAACGGCGTGCTCCTGACCAGCAAGAAATTCCACAACGGCAATCCGAAACTATGCGCCGCGATGATCGCCGCATTCGAGGAGGCGGATGCCTTCGTCAAGGCGCATCCGCGCGAGGCCGCGCAAATTTACCTGAACGTGACCCGGGAGAAGGGCACGGCCGAGGACATCGAGAAGATGGTCGCCGATCCCGACGTCGATTACACGACGACGCCGATCAGCATCATGAAGATCGTCGACTTCATGCACGAGGTCGGACGTATCAAGAAGAAGCCGGCGTCATGGAAGGACATGTTTTTCCCGGAAGCCTACGGCTTGAACGGCAGCTGAGCGAGCGGTGATGACGTCAACACAAGCGACAAATGCTGGTGCGGCGACGGGTCCATTCTATGTCGACGCCGAGCTGGCCGAAGCCTTTGGCCGAAGGCTCCTGATCGCCCATGGCCTGCCGGAACAGGACGCGGCAACGGTCGCGCGCTGTTTAGTGAAGGCCGACCTGCGCGGTGTCGATACCCACGGGCTCCAGACCTTGCCGCATTATCTCGATCGCGTGCGGCGCGGCCTGATCAATCCGCGGCCCAGCCTGAAGGTCGAGCGCGTCACCCCAATGGTTGGATCGCTCGATGGTCAGGATGCGTTCGGCTTTGTGGTCGCAACCAAGGCCATGGCAGAGGCCATCGATATGGCGCGCGAGTTCGGCGTCGGCATCGTCTCGGCGCGCCGCAGTACGCATTTCGGCGCGGCCTGCAATTATGCCCTGCAGGCGATGGATGCCGGCTTTATCGGCATCGTCTTCACCAACGCGTCGCGGGCCATGCCACCTTGGGGTGGCCGCGAAGGCCTACTCGGCACCAGTCCCATTGCGGTCGCCGCACCTGCGGGTGAGGAAACGCCGTTCGATCTCGACATGTCGCCTGCGGTTGCCGCGCGTGGCAAGATCCGCCGTGCGGCCCGACGCGGCCAGCAGATCCCGCTCGGCTATGCGCTCGACGCCAAGGGCCGCCAGACCACCGATCCCCACGCCGCGCTCGATGGCGGCACGGTGCAGCCGATCGGTGGACCCAAGGGGTCGGCGCTGGCGATGCTGATGGACGTGATAGGCGGCGTGATCTCCGGTGCGGCATTCGGCGGCGACGTGCGCAATCATTTCGAGGATTATGAAGCGCCGCAGAACGTCGGTCACTTCATCATGGCGATGAGGCCGGACCTGTTCGTGAGCCGGGATGAATATGCCAGGCGCATGGATACGCTGGCGCGGCGCGTCCACGCCAATCCGACCGCCGAAGGTTTCGACGAGGTGATCATGCCGGGCGAGCGTGAGCGGCGGCTGGAGGCGAAACATCGGCGCACCGGCGTGCCATTCCACGCCAAGGAAATGGCGGCGTTGCAGGAGGCTGCCGCCAAGGCCGGCCTGCCGCAGCTCGCTGTCTCGGACGCGCCCCTGGGCTAAGTCAGGAGGCCGGCGATCTGGTCACGATGATCACCGACCCCGATATCAACTACACCACCACGCCGGCCAACCTGATGAAACATGCCTCGTTCATGCACAAGGTCGGCCGTCTGAAGCACCTGCCGGTCTCATGGGAGAGCTGTTCTTCGCCGCGGCGCGCGACCTCGACGGAAGCTGAGGGGCCAGCGCGGGGACGGCCCTCGATGGTCATCGCCGGTCGCCCAAGACTGGAATCCGTTCCCACGACATCAATTACGCCCCCTGATGAAATGGGCCTGAAACACAACGCTGCAATCCTTGTCGCGTAATCAACAACGGAGTTGATTCCATGACACTGATCCTTCGCTTCATCTATCGGGAATATTGCCGGTCCTGCCTGATGCACTACCGGTACTTCTGACGGCCTTCTTCCATACGTCGGCACAAAAACCCACATTTCTCGCGGCGATGTTGACCGGAATTGCCATCTGGCTCATCGCGGGGCCGCCGCCGCATACCCCAAGGCCGGTCAACGCTCGCCAGTTCGTCGTTTCGATCAAATAGCAGCCGTGCTCCTAGTCGCGGGCCCATTCGTCGACCACGCGGTGCACCTCCAACAGGTGTTCACGAAGCTGCTCGAGCGCAAAACCGAGCGCAAAGAACCGCTCCACGGATTCGCTCTTCATGTCTCGAGTCAGCCCCTCGTGGCGCACCGCGCCGAACTCGTCGATGTAGTCATGAAATACCAGCTCAACCGCTTCGAGCGGCGGCGGCGGCTTTTGGGCGCGCAGCGCCGCGGCGCTGCTGCGCAGGAAATCGCGTCCTGCGGCTTCGATATTGGCAAGCGGCTGCTTCAACCGCGTCGAGATCTCCTCTGGCAACTCGCATCCGACGACGCGGCCGAGCATCACGATGTCGTGGCGCAAGCGCAACAGCGTACGCAGAAGAGGCCCGATTTCGGGGCCGGAGGTGAGACACGCACTACGCTCGTGCTTGGCCTCCGCTCCAATCGTGTTGAGGCGAGTCAGCGCGGCGGCAATCTCGTCCTGAATCCGCCGCCGTTCCATCGGGTCGAGCTCGCGGGTGTGGTCCTCGAGAAACTTTGAGAGCGCATCCGCCATCAGGTCAAGCATATCGGCTGCGGCCTGGATGGTGATCTCGTGCGCGCGAGAGGGAAACAGCAGGAAGGAGACGGCGAAGCCGACCGCGCCACCGACGGTGACCTCCAGCACGCGGTCGAGCGCGGACGCCGCCGGGCTGACGTGCTGCATGCCGGGTACCAGAAGCACGATGATCGCGGTCACCGGCAGCACGTTGAAATTGGCGCGGAATGAAGCGATGAAGGCGAGCGGCGCGATCGCAAGCGCCAGAACCGCGAGCAGGGCCCATTCGCTCTCGTGCGGAATCAGGATGGCAAGCGCCCCGCCATAGGCGACGCCTCCGAAGGTGCCTATCAGATAATCACTCGCCACCTTGAGCGAACGGCCCAGACTCATCTGTGTGACGATGAGCGAGGTCAAAACCGCCCAGAGCGGAAGGTGCAGGTGCAGGATCTGCGCCAGCGCGAACGCCGACAGCGCGCCGGCCGTCACGCGCAGCGCCAGAATCAATTGCAAACGGTAGCGGCGAATCCATTCACGGATCGAGCCGGACACTGCGGCGAGACGGCTTTTCATGGAAGACATGTGGTCGGCAAAACCTGAGATTCCCGGTTTAAGCCAGCCTCGGGGTGAAAACAATGCAAGTTGAGGCTGCAACGGCGATCAGGCGAGCCGACAAAAAGAAACGGCCTTGGCATAGCTGGGGGGCGAATCTCAACTGTGCCAAGGGCCGTTCAACGCCCTTCATCGTGCAAGTGATCCCATCGATGAAGTTTTGGGGGCAACGACGACCGTATTTGAACAGGCTTACACCGGCCTTACGAAGCGGGCGCGCCGGCCACGCCGCAACCTTAAAAATTCTTAACGGTATTTCTGCTGCGAAACATCACGATGGTTTGAATCTTCCGGAACGTCCGGCTGCGCGCGGGATTAACCGGGCGTAGATTTAAGGAGAAAGGCAATGAACAGGTTGAAAGCGATCAGTGCGGCGGTTGTTCTTTCCGCGGCCGTCGCCACGCCCGCGTTTGCGCAGGAGGTTTATGGGCCCTACGTGGGAGCACCCTATGGGCCGGTAGGCCCCGCCCCAACGTTTTACAGTCCATACGGTCAGGTACCTGGCGATTATCGCCCGCCTCGGAATACGGAGGAGTACTGGAATCTCGTGAACCATGGCTTCACGGGGCGCGATCCGTCACGCGTAGGCGGCAGTTCGCCGAGTTTGAACCCGCCGGGCAACTAGCGCCCCCTAAGCGACAACTCACGCGAGGCCTGACGGTCCTGGGATGTGGAATCCCAGGACCGTTTTGCGTGAGGCCCGCAAAGCCATGGTTCCACAGTCCACTTGCCAATATCAGCCTATGCAATCCGGCGGAAAAGCACGTCGGTGCGTGCCTGTTTTGCGGAAGGATTTGCTCCCGGTGGTGCCAGCGAGAGTTGTTGCGTTGCTATTTCAGGTGCGCGCTTGTCGCTCCCGGGGCAGCGGGCCAGATCCTTGGATGTGCCGAATTCTCAGGAGATGCGCATGAGCCTGGTCGAAAGAAAAATCGAGTTGCTGCCCTTCGTGCTTGCAGAACTGAACTACCTTGCGCCGATCAACGGCAAACCGCGCAGCTATGCTTTCGATCCGCCAGCGGGCGAGCCAAGGTCGACGGCGTTGCCCGAGCCGCATCGGGTGCCGATCTTCAATGGTCGCGCGGTTACGAATAGTTTCTCCCTCGATCGCGAAGGCTTTGCGCTGGTTCGCCATCCCACGGCCGTGCGGGACTTCTACGACGATCAGGAAGTTCGCAAGATCTACTATCCAGCGGCGGAAGCTTTCATCAGAGCAACGTTGCGCGCAGACCGCGTCGTCATCTTCGATCACACCGTGCGCCGGCGGGTTGAAGGCGCAGCCGATATCCGCGGTGCCGGACCGCGGCAGCCTGCGACCCGGGTCCACGTCGATCAGACCCCTGCATCCGGCGCCAATCGTGTGCATGAACACCTGCCTGCCGAGGCGGATGAACTCCTCAACGGGCGCGTGCAGGTGATCAATCTCTGGCGTCCCATCCGGGGTCCGGTGCGGGATGCGCCGCTGGCGCTCTGCGACGCGACGAGCGTTGCCGCGGAAGATCTGATCGCCTCGGATCTGATCTATCCGAACCGGAGCGGCGAAACCTATTCGGTGAAATTCAATCCCGATCATCGCTGGTTCTATTTCCCGGAGATCACGTCAGACGAGGCCCTGCTTTTGAAATGCTATGACTCGGCAACCGATGGCCGCGCCCGGTTTGCCCCACACACCGCTTTCATCGATCCAACCACACCCAGCGATGCTCCGCCGCGGGAGAGCATCGAGCTGCGTACGCTGGTGTTTCACCGGCGGTAACTGCTCCCGCCTTCGCCGCTAACGCGGCTCAGGAAGATTTCGCGCGAACATATTGGTTCCCTTACGTTCGCGCCGCGGGTCAGGCTGTGGACTACTCCTTCTGCCGCGTTGCTTATCCCCGATCGAATCGCTTAGCGTTTGCGCGGGGTAGGCAAATGAGAGCACTAAAATGGCTTCATCTGCCTTGGAGAACGCCCTGACCGTTGCCTGCATCGTCATTGCAGTTGCCGTTGTGTGTTGGGGAATAAAGATTCTCGCTGCATAGAGGGAGCTGCTGCTTGGCTGCGGCCGAATGTGGCGCTCGGTGATCCGAATCACGAACGTGGAATTGAAATGCCTGCAATCTCCGCGCTCGGGAGCGATAGCCGCTCCCCGAGATGGAGATCAACATGCAGAGTTCGGAACGCGACTGAACGCGTCGAGCCCCGCGTGCTATTGACCCGCACCCGGCTGGCCCCTACACAGCGGCCTCAAGCGAGCGCGTAGCTCAGACGGTAGAGCACGTGACTTTTAATCACGGGGTCGTGGGTTCGAGCCCCACCGCGCTCACCACCTTGAAAATACTCAGAAAATTACCAAAAAAGATGAGCCTAAAAATGGCTCCCGAATTGTCTTGGTAAGCATCGGGTAAGCAGGAGGAGGCGCCATGACTGAGGATCAAGTCGAAACGATCGTCACAAACTTGTGCACCCAGTTGAAGGTAGCCGCCCGACAACAAGATCCGAGCGGCAAGCCTGTTGTCGTCAAGGATCTGGTGTTCGACCACGACGAGGTGAAAACGGCCCTGCGTACTGGATTAAATGCCGCGGGGATTGCTGTCGTGCCTTAAAAAAGGAAAAAGAGGGACCATAAGTGGCCCCTCGAATTGTCCGGTGCACGGTCATGACGAGGCGGTCCTTCAAGCGGTGGCGCGTTTTTTGGAGCAGCTTGAAGCCCGATTTCGGAAGCAATGCGCTCGCGGTTTTCACGGGCGCCAACCGTTGCCATTGCCGCGCGAACGTCCTGACTTGGAAAATCCCGCTGAAGGATTCGCGGTTTCGGGAGCCAGTCGTCGGCCAACCGCTTGATCCGCTCCCAAGTCGTCCAGTCTTTCTGGCTCCGCTGCTGTAGGGTGCGTCGCCAGAGATTGGTAACGTGGAATAGGAACGCGGTCAGTGTCGAACTGTTTGTCGGCACCGCGTGGTAGTTGAAGTAGCCGGTGACGACCTGCTGCAACCATCTTCCCTGTTGGGGAATCGGCTGATGCATGCTCCGTCGCAATTCCTGTTTGATGGCTTGCAACTTTGCCTGCATGCGGTCCCGCCGGGACTTCCGTCTTATTTGGAATTTGCCCCGACGAGTTTTGCTGCAGATAAAGGTGAAGCCCAGGAAGGTGAAGGTCTCCGGTTTACCGAGCCCGCGCCGCTTGCGGTTTGCCGCCGCGACGCGTCCAAACTCGATCAGCCGGGTCTTCTCCGAATGAAGCGACAGTGCAAACTCCTGTAACCGCTTACGCATCTCGTCGAGGAAGCGACGGGCGTCGGTCTCGTGCTCGAAGCCGACAATGAGGTCGTCGGCGTAGCGCACGAGGATCATGTTGCCCGCGGCCTCACGCCGTCGCCAGCGCTCAGCCCAGAGGTCGAAGACGTAGTGTAAATAGAGATTGGCCAGAAGCGGTGAGATCACCGATCCCTGCCCGGTCCCCTTGTCACTGACCGTCAGGATCCCGTCGTCCAAGACGCCTGCCTTGAGCCATTTCTGGATCAGGCGGATGATGCGTCGGTCGCCGACGCGATGTTCCACGAACTTGATGAGCCACTCCTGGCTCACCGTGTCGAAGAACGAGCGGATGTCGGCGTCCAGTATCCAGTTCACCTTTGTGCTGGTGATCCCGACCATGAGCGCATCCATCGCATCGTGCGTGCTGCGTCCGGGTCGGAACCCATACGAGAACCCGAGGAAATCTTCCTCGTAGATCGCGCTCAGCACCGCAGCCGTGGCCCTCTGGACGATCTTGTCCTCAAGGGCGGCGACCGCGATCGGGCGCTGCCGACCATCCGGCTTGGGTATGTAAACGCGCCGCGACGGTAGTGCCCGATACGCTCCCCGATGGACGCGGGCATGCAGGTCCTCAAGATTGCGCTCAAGGTGCTGCTCGTAGTCCCGACATGTCAGCCCGTCCACTTCAGCTGCCGAATTCTCCTTGAGTTCAGAGAATGCCCCCTCGAGATGATCAATACTGACGTGATGGAAGAGCGCGGTGAACTTCTCCTTCTTCCTTTGCCTTGCAACTTGCCGTATGCGCTCCAGCGCCTGTGACACGGTTCCCCGGTACTGTGCCCGGCCCGTGCTTTGCTGACTCACATTCTCCTCGGCCTCCGCCCTTGGCTCCACCAACTCCGCAGCCGGTTGCCCGGCTTTGTTCGTCGGCTTCACAGCTACTATGGCGGAGTCAGACTTCTCATGATCGTGCATCATCGGCTACGGCTCCTCGCCTTCCCGACGCGGGCCAGTGCAGCACGCATGCTGGCGCTGGCCGACCATGAGATCTCCCGGTTCCCAAGCAATGAGCGTGCGCACATGCCAGTGTCTAAGACCACGCCGGGCCGTCTGGGCGCTCGCGTTATCGCGCCCATCCGTGTTGCCTTCCGTCACCGGAACGACGTCGGCACCCAGGATGAGGGTACTTTCGCGGCTCAATGGCTGGCCTATGCGCTCCCCTGTCAACGCTTCGCCAATACCCTCACGGGTATTGGCGCATGACTCGGGGTCGATGCGGTTCGCTACTCCTTCATCGTGATGGACTTGCACCATCTACTCCTTGCCGGTCTCCCGGCGCACTCCGGTCTACCCCTGACAACCGACATCAGGTCGAGCGGCGCGTTGGTCCGTGATGGGCCAATAGGCGACATCAGAGCTGGAACCCACTCCCATGTAATTACTAGGAGCCGCCGGGCCTTTGTAGCGGATTTGTAGCAAAGACAAGACGGGCTGCGGCGCAAGGTGCCCGAATACAACAGTCATGGACTACTTAAATTGTTAGTGAGCAACTCCGCTTATCGAAGGTTGCATTGGTTCCAGACGTTTTTTAGTGTGTCCGCGCAATTCAGGGAGCGGTCGTGAGCCTTCAAAGCATTCCGGCGCGAGGCAAGCTCGACGGGCTTACGTCGGTGCGGTTCTTCTTCGCAATGATGGTGGTTGTCGGCCATTTTACGGGCAAATTCGCCGATGAGGTCGGGACCTTACCCGCATTCGCGTACAGTATGGCGCCATTGGCCGTTTCTTGGTTCTTCGTCCTCAGCGGGTTCATTATCGCCTACAACTACCCTGAGCTCTCGACCAATAAACAGCGTCGGGATTTCCTTATTCTGAGGGTGGCTCGGTTGTGGCCAGTGCATTGCGTGGTCTTAACGGCTGCGGTTTTCTTCTTGTACGTCACACATAATAGCTACCTTCAACGTCACGAGAACTGGCTCATTTATCATTACACGCTTACACAAACGTGGACCATGAACGCGGACATAGCCAACGGCTATAACGGTCCCTCATGGAGCGTCTCGAATGAGCTTTTCTTTTATATAGCTTACATCGGCATGCTGGCTCCTTGGCGCTGGTTGAGAATACTCATCGTCCTCGTTCCTGTCGCTATCGGTGCGGTCCTGCCAATTGTCCATGGTTGTTTCCTCCCGGTCGATAGCCCCGGAAGCACTGCGGGCAGCCCGCATTGTAATCTTTTGATCTTTCAGTTCCCGCCAGCTCGTTTGATCGAGTTCGTCTCGGGTGTCGTCATCTATCGTATGAACCTTCGCGTACCGCAATTGATCGGCTTGGCGGCGGCAACGGCGGTCTTTGGCTGTTTCATTCCGCCTCTCCCTGGAATCGGGAATGACCCACTCGCCTTGACGGCAGTGCGGGAAATCCTACTCGTGGTAGGCGGGGGCGCACTGATAGCTTCGCTCGCGAGGGATGGCTGGCTGTCCCGTCTGCTCAGCTTTCGTCCACTCGTGATCGGCGGAGAAATCAGCTACTCCATCTACATGACGCATCAGGTCGTGAACCTTGGCGTTTTGCCCCTTGTTCACGGGCTGGACCTGTCACTCACGTTCTTGCTCTTTATAATAATCACGCTCGCCTCTTCGGCCTTCCTCTTCTATTTTGTTGAAGCTCCCGTCAGGGACGCCGTTAAAGTAAGACTAAAGACAAGGACGTCCGCTATACAAGGCCCCATCAAGCGGGCAGCCGATACAGACCACGTTCCAGAAGCGGTTTGAGCGGACGTAATTTAACCGGGGCCTCGATTCGTTTCGGTTCTCCGCGCTGTCCAATACGGCCAAGCCAAACGAACGCATGGGCAAGTCTTTTTTAATCTGGCGCGGTAACGTGTCATCCGAATAAGCATCCTTTTCCTAGCAAGACATGCCGGGGGGTCATATTCAGAGGCGGCTGTACGCGATACGGATCCCCGCGGGTACCGGAGTCTCACCCCGATGAACATACCCCCCTCCGCCCCATGCCAGGCGCCAGGGCGCACACAAACGAAAATTAATTGAACGCCGCGGCGCCGATCGGGCGCGGGCAGGGCAGGGAATACCCGCTCGGCTTACCCGCTGCTTACTAATTGCGTTGTAATTACACATTCAAGAGTCACGACAATAGCTTAGATCAATTGAGCACGTGATTGATAATCACGGGGTCCTGGGTTTGATCCCCAGCGCGCTCACCAAAATCATAATTAAATCAAAAGCATATTGAAGAACGCCGGCCCATTCTGTCGAGCGGCGCTGATGGCGTGCAAACCGGCGCTTCCGGACTAGTTCCTTTGCGAGGGCGAAAACGGCGCAATCAGAACAACATCTCACGCATGCTGGGCCTTGCTCCCCAAAACTTCCCCGGTCCCTTGGGGAGATAATGACGGATGGTCCCGGACTCTGGTGATGCGGCACCGGGACCATCTCGTCACTCCCTGGCGCACTGGCAATCGCCCAAGCGCCGCGCTCTGAGCCACGCTCGCCGGACAACGTTGATCAGGGTTTTTTCGACGTCGGCGTCGGGGCTGCGTCTTTGGTCTTCGCGTGGGAGTTCTGACGATCTCGTGCTCCGGCCAGATCTTTCTTCAGCTTTGACACTTCGTCGGGCGTCAAGGCCGGCCTGTCGCGCGCAGGTGGCTGGTTCAGTTGGGCGTAGGCGCTCACCGAGGATTGGGCAGCCAAAGCCGTGCTACCGCAACATGTAACGCCGAGCATCAACGCGACTGAAAGCGCGATTTTCCGATGTCCCGACATAGGCGGCTCCGTTGCGTCAATCCCACGAACAATAACGCGTTGGCCGAGCCGGAGGGCACCGGATTTCCGACGTCTGAAAGCGCGGTTCGCGGTCTTCAGCCGGCTTCAGAACGGACTTCGCTCGGCACCGGCTGGGAAGGCGCGGCGACCGAAGGCAACGCCACCGGTCGCAAGCCGATCAGCTCGCCGGTGCGGACGCCCGCGTCATGCCAGAACTTGAATGAATTGATCCGGGAACTCTCAAGGATCGCGATTGCGACCGCCGACAGGAACGGCAGGCTCTCAAGCACCAGCACGCCGGCAAAGATATAGATTTCGCGGATCTGCTTGAAATTGTTAGTGACGACCAGCACCACCGCGCCCACGAGCAGCAATACGCCGATGACGGCCTCCCAGAACGCCTGAAATTCGATCGACATCCGCGACAATCCACCCTTGGACGTGCGCGCGAACGGCAGATGTTCGGTGATCAGCCCCTGGGCGACCGCCCGCGCCACCGTCCACTGCACGCTCATGGCCGCGATCATGGCGCCGAGCATCTGACCCCACTTCACCGGCACCCGCAGGCGGTAGAGAACGAGGAAATGCAACAGCGTGACGACGAAAGCCGCGATGATCGGCAACGTCAAAATCTTGTCGGGAATGGCGATGTCGGCGAAAGCGACAATCGGCACCCAGATCAGATTAAGGATGGCGACCACGACGCCCAAGCTTTCCGCGCCAAGCCAGTTCAGCCAGCCCAGCGAAAACTCGCGTTTCTGATCGCGCGTCAGCCGGCTCGCGCCGGGCAGGAAACGCCGCCAGTGCTTCTTGACGATCTGGAAGCCGCCATACGCCCAGCGATGGCGCTGTTTCCTGAACGCCTCGTAGGTGTCGGGCAACAGGCCGTGACCGTAGCGATGGTTGGTGTAATGGGTCAGCCAGCCATGCTCCATGATGGCGAGCCCAAGGTCGGTATCCTCGCAAATGGTGTCGCCCGCCCAGCCGCCCGCCATGTCCATCGCGGCGCGGCGGATCAAACACATCGTGCCGTGCACGATGATGGCGTTCTCCTCGTTGCGCTGGACCATTCCGATGTCGAAGAATCCCGCATATTCGCCGTTCATGATGTAGTGCATCAACGAACGGTCGCCGTCGCGGTGGTCCTGTGGCGCCTGCACGAGTCCGACGCGCGGATCGGCAAAAGCGGGAACAATATCCTTGAGCCAGTCTGGATCGACGACATAATCGGCATCGATCACGCCGATGATCTCGGCGTCCGCCGCGGTCCGCTCCATGGCGATGCGCAAGGCACCCGCCTTGAAACCCTTCACCTTCTCGGCGTTGATGAACTTGAAGCGTTCTCCGAGCGCGCGGCAGTGGTCCTGGATCGGTTGCCAGAATGCCGGATCAGGCGTGTTGTTGATGATGACAACACATTCAAAATTCGGATAGTCGAGCCGCGACACCGCATCGAGCGTTGCTATCAGCATCTCCGGCGGCTCGAAATAGGCGGGAATATGGATCGACACTTTCGGGAAGCTCACGCTGTCGCCCATCGTCGCAGGAACGGTCGGCGCGCCCCTGACGATGAGACGCCGCGGCTTTCGGCCAAAGGCAATGGCGGCGATTTCCTCGACCCGCGCCAGCGCGATCAGGATCAGCGGCACCAAAAGGATCATGCCCAGCGTCAGCGCGAAGGCCGAGCCGAACAGGAAGTAGTGTCCAGCCCAGAAGGCGAAGACTGTGGCGGCCCAGGCACCTACGGCGTTAGCGGCGGTCGATAGCATCAGCGCCTGCATCGCAGTCGGCCGCGCCAGTCCAAGGATTGGCAGTGACATCAGGATGCCGACAAGCACGGCAATGGTCGCGAGCTTCCAGTAGTCCGGATTGACGATCGGGCCGGTCCAGTTGAATTTCGGCTCGCGCGCGGCGTTCAGGATGCCCCAATAGGGGCCGACGCCGCCTTCAAAATATTTCCAGGGCTGGTCGACCGCCTCGACGATGTTGTAATCGAGCCCGATGGCTTCGGCGCGCGTGACGAAATTGCGCAGCACCGCTGCTTGCGCAAACGAGCCGGGAACGGCGTTACCGAGATTGTAGCCGGAACTCGGCCAGCCAAATTCGGCAACCATGATGCGCTTGCCCGGAAACTGGTTGCGGAGGAACTGGTAGCGGTCGATGGCCTGATCGACAGCTTCGGCTGATGAGTGTTGTTCCCAGTAAGGCAGCACGTGCGCGCCGATGAAATCGGCGGCATAAGCGAGGTCGGGATGCTCGCTCCAGATGCTATAGATCTCGCCCGTGGTCACGGGCACGTTGACGTACTTTTTGACCCCCTGAATCAGACGGATCAGCCGGTGAACATTGTTTTCAGCGGTTGCCCATTTGACCGCTTCGGCTCGCTTCTCCTCGGGCTGCGCCTCGGCATCCCGACGCCGCTGGTCCTCCTCAACACCAATTCGCGCTATCTCCTCGGGATCGAGCTTTTGGGCATCCTCACGACGTGTTTGCCCTTGATCGGCCGAGTCATCGCTCGAAGGCGGTGGCCGCACGAGGAGGTTTTCAGTCGGAATCTGTTCACCGCGGAAGATCGTCTCGTTGCCGACGACGATACCGATGACGTTGCTGTTGTGTCGTGCCAGATTGATCGCGGCGCCGATTTCGCGAACGTTCCGATTAAAGTCCTTCGCGATCCAGACGCCAAGCATGACCTTCATGCCGAATTCGGCGGCGATCGGCGGCACAAGTTCGCTGCCTTCGGTCGACGTATAAAGGCGAACAGCGCGCGCGATCTGCGAGAATTTCTTTAAGTCGGCGCGAACCTTCTCGCCATCGGCAGCGGGGTCAATGGCGGGATTATGATTGGGCTCGAACGGCGTATAGGAAATGCTTGGCAAAATGCCCCGGAAGTCAGGGGCGTCCCGCTTTTCCTGAAAAAGCCCCCAAAGCGCGGCGTGACCGGCGGTAACCAACAGCAAGACGGCGACGACGGCGCGCATCGCAACTAACCATACGGGACGTGCAGTGGGACAAATCGAACCCGTCCTCAAGGTTCGGCCGACACGGGAGCAATTCTAAGGATAATCCTGCCGCGAGATTTAACAACTGGTATGCATATGAAGGAATGGCGTTTTAAGGGCGCCAAACTTCGAACTGTTCCGTTCGAGAACTATTTCGTCGCGGGAGGCGGGGGCGGCGCTGAAGCCGGTGCGGCGCTGCCCGCAGTCGTGGCGGCGGGGGCGGGGGCCGCAGCTGCGGTCGCCTGCGGCTGGGCGCTGGGATTGATCCAGCAGACGTGGATGCGGTTGTTCAGGCTGTTGGCCACCACCTTGTCGTCGATCTGGGGGAGGAACCGGGTCAGGCAACGGAACGCCGCCTGGACATGGCCGCCCGGGCAGCCGAAACGGTCATAGAGATCGAGGTGGCGGAAGGCGGTATCGAGGTCGTCCCGATACATCAACTGGACGACGCGGCGACCAAGCCAGACGCATTCCGGGTTGCCGGCGGGGCCGGTGATGGCCTGGGCTGCTTCGGCAAACTCGTCGGTCCGGCGCTGGTTTTCCTTGGCCGCGTCAGCCGCGCCCGCGGCGGCCTTGCCGGATTGGTCGCCATTGGCCGGCGCCCCGCTCTGGGCCAAGGCACTTCCCACGCCGAGCATCAGCGCCAGTCCCGGAACAACGACATATCGCAACACCGCAAACCGCCCCTGAAGCAACCGCTGACGCATAAATTCCCCGATTTGGTTCCTGACCAGGTCCTGTCGGATACGACCCCATCCGCAAACGCTTGCCGCCGAAATGGGTCTCCAATGCGGCGGGCATCCACAACAAAATCCCATGACGGAGATTTCGGATTTTGTCCAGCAAACCCACAACTTTATCGCGCCTTGGTAAAGCCGGCCGAAGATTAGGCAGGGCCCGCTCCTTGCCGCTCTTGGCAGACGGCCTCCGACCGGCTAATCGACGATTCCCGCCCGGAGGATGGAACCGATTACTTTTCGCACGCCGCTCGCACTTCTCATACTATCCTTAGGTTCGATCGCCGCGGTGTGGTGGTGGCTGGCCACGCCGATATCGCTTTCGCGCGCGCCGATCGATCCTAACGCCAAGCTGCAATGCGTCTCGTATGCGCCATTCCGCGGCGACCAGACGCCGCTGTCGTCCGCCACCCACATTTCGGCGGACCAGATTTCCGCAGATCTCGCCCAGCTCGCCAAGATATCGGACTGCGTCCGCACCTATTCCGTCGATCACGGCCTCGACCAGATTCCAGAACTCGCGGCCAAGGCGGGCCTGAAGGTCATCCAGGGGATCTGGCTGAGCAGCAACCGCCAGAAAAACGCGGTCCAGATTGCGACCGGCATACGGCTGGCCAAGGAATTTCCCTCGACCGTCATTGCGCTCGTGGTTGGCAACGAGGTGCTCCTGCGCGGGGAAATGACCCAGTCCGACCTCGCCGCCACGATCCGCTCGGTAAAGGCCCAGGTCAGCGTTCCCGTGACCTATGCCGACGTTTGGGAATTCTGGCTACGCTACCGCGAGATCTATGAGGCTGTCGACTTCGTCACCATTCACATTCTCCCGTACTGGGAGGATTTTCCGATCCGCGCGAAATATGCCGCCGCCCATGTCGAGGCGATCCGCCATCGAATGGAAGTGGCCTTTCCGGGCAAGGAAATCCTGATCGGCGAAACCGGTTGGCCCAGCGCCGGGCGCATGCGCGACGCGGCCTTGCCGTCACGCACCAACCAGGCGCGGGTGGTTTCCGAAATCCTCGATCTCGCCAAGCGCGAGCATTTTCGCGTCAACCTGATCGAAGCCTACGACCAACCCTGGAAGCGAGAGCTTGAGGGCACCGTCGGCGGCTACTGGGGCCTGTTTGATTCCGTCCAAAGGGCGCTGAAATATCCGCCCGGCATTGCCATCAGCAATTATCCCTACTGGAAGCAGCAGATGGCCATCGGCATGCTGCTCGCGGTTCTGACGTTTGCGGTGGCCTGGCTGACCCTGCGGCGCAAGCCCTGGAAACCCGGGCTCGCCGCCTGGATCGCGGTCGGCGTTTCCGCCACATCTGCCGGCGCGTTGTTAGGCGTTGGTGCCGACAAGATGTATTATGAAAGCTACGGCGTGGGCGGCTGGCTGTTCTGGGGCTTCCTGCTGGCCGCCGGTATCGCATCGCCTTTGCTTGGCACGCATGCACTGATGTCCGGCCGTAGCGTGCCGACCTTTTTGGAGCTGATCGGCCCGGCCAACTATCGAGGCCGGTCATGGCCGGCCGCACTTCTGGGGCTAGTTCTCGCCGTCACCACCGTGATCGGCGCCGATACCGCGATCGGCCTGGCCTTCGATCCGCGCTACAAGGATTTCCCGTTTGCGGCGCTGACCATGGCCGTCGTGCCGCTCGCGGCGCTGTCCCTGCTCAATCGCCCGAAAGAGGGTTCGCGTCCGATCGCAGAGACGACATTTGCCGCACTTCTCGTGATGACCGCCATCTATACCGGCTTCAACGAAGGCTCGGACAACTGGCAGTCACTGTGGACTTGCACAATCTATGTCCTGCTCGGCGCTACGCTGTGGCGGGCGCGGGCCGTGCAAACCCAAGAATAAGCAGGCCGATCGCGAGACCCGACAGAACGACGTTGTACAGCACGATGCCGAATCCGGCAGCAATCAGGCCGAGCGTCAGCAGGACGATCGATGGCCGGATGACATGCAGTGTCGCGATGACAAGCGCTGTTATTCCAAAAACCAGGTGGCGGAAGAGGGGGGTCGCCAGCGCTCTCGATTTGCAGAGCAAGGTTTGCAAGCCGGCGTCGCATGCGAGCGATGTCGTGGACAGCTCGATCGCCATATAGCGCACATAGATGGCGTAGCCGACGGTGAGGAAACCTACGACCAAAAGCCATTGAACCTGATAGGGGGTGAGGCGGAACGGGGTTTTCTTCACGGACCAGTGCCCACTTTCCGAAGTTCGTGCGCCATCGCAGCGCCCACCTTCACGAACTTCGGAAAGTAATGGGCACCAGTAAACTTATTGATTCTAGTACCGCTTTATCGATCTGAAGTCCGCGGTCGAATTCGCCGCTTGTTGTGCAGAGACTTCAGATCGGCGGTACTTAGTCCTTCCGAACGCGGTGGCCGGTTTGCCGCTTTTGATTTGCCTGCGCAAGGCCAATCTGGAGTGGGTTCGAAGGCGCCATTCACGCATGTCTCAAGAACATCGTCCAACTGGCTGTGATGATAACGTTTTTGCCCAGCCGAATTGGACCGGAGCGCGCTACCAGAAGCACTAATGACTGCTGAAAAGCCTGGAAAACGTGGAAGGCTCCTGCTTTGGCGGCTCGTCCTCCTTGGGCGCACGTTTCGAGGCGTAGTAGCGGTGGTGACCAGAGTACCTCGAATTGGAAGGCGATTTGGCATCAGGGTCGGGCTTGGTGTCGGAGACAGGTTTGGGCTCAGGTTTGGTTTCGGGGGCGGGTTTGGTCTCCGAACCGCCTCTCGCTTCCACCTTTGGCTGGTCGTCGGCACCCATGCTCAGCCGCTGGCCCTCGAACACGGCCGTGGTGCAGCCCCGCTCGCTCACCGTCAGCGAGGCGCAGATTTTCGCTGCCGCCGCCGCGTCGTTGATCGGTCCTGCCACCAGCCGCAATTGCATGCCAAGCCCGTTGTTGTTCTCCTTGATCACGATGATCGGCCGCAGCGTCGCCAGCGCCGTATTCGTCCGCGACTTGAGAAGTCCGCGCCACAGCGCGCGCAAACCGGGAACGGAATTCGCCCCACCAACGTCGACGCCAAATTCGGTGCGCCGGGCCACAAGCACCGGAGCCGGCGCGTCCGCGTCGGCTTCCTCAGGCTTCTCGTTGGGAGCGACCGCCGCGATTTCCGGCAACGGCGCTGAGATCACTGTTTTCGGCGGCGTGAATGGTTCGACCAGTTTTCCGGCAGCTGGATCCGGCGGGCCCATCATCGATTTGGGACCCACCACGGAGCCGGGCGGCTGCGCCGCGGTTTGCTCTGCTCTCGCTGATTTTGCCGCGAGGCCTGGCTCGGATGGAGGAGCCGCAGAGGCCTGCTTGTCCTTCTTTTCGAGTACGGTCGTATTGTCGGGTACGGTCCTATCTGACGGCTTGTCCGGGACGGCGGACGCGGTCACGGCGACCGGAGCGACCACAGGAGCTGCTTTGGCTGGAAGAGGCTTGGTGGCTGCTGGGGAGGGATCAACCGATGCGGTCGGTGTCGGTGCGGCCGGTACGGCTTGTGGCGGCGCCGTTGACGCAACTGAAGCCGCTGGCTGTGCCGGCGAAGGGATTGGTGCAGGCGTGGGGGTCGAAGGACCCGCGGGCGGAGCCGCGCTCGCATTGACCTGATTTGAGCTGGTTGAAGAATCTGCTTTCGCCTGCGGCGGCGGCGCTTGCCGGGCAATCGCGCCGGTGACGGAATCAAGTCCCTGCTCGAGGACGGCAACCCGCGAGTAAAGCCGGTCACGATCGCCGTTGAGCGTGTCGACCGCGGACGCCAGTCGCCGGGTCTCGTTCTGGCTTTCCCTGGCGGCAAGCTGGAGCCGTTGCGCCTGCTTCATGAGATCGGCCGATGCGGTCTGGTCGCGCCGCATGCCGATCGAGGACTGGTTGGCAACCAGGGCGACGACCACAGCGCCGACCGAGACGGCGGCCCAGGTTCCGAGCCGCCAGAGGGCACGGCGGTCAAATTCGTCTTCCTCAGCGAGCAAACCGGATAGTGCGCCGCCGGTCTCTTCGTCGAAGCCGCCGCGCAGCCTGTCGGAATCCTTCGCCATGAGATGTCTTCGGCCCTTCCCCAAGCCTTAACCGAATCAATCGGTAAACATTAACAGGAAATCGGCCGCAATCTTCCGATCCTCACCTTGATTCGTGGCGAATCCGGTTTCCATCGGGGGTGAAAAGGCTCTATGAGGGCGCGGCGGCCAGGGCCGGAAAGGGTTTATCCAAGGGATATGATGAGCGGCAGGACCAGCCTGACCATCGTGCTTGCAGCCGGCGAGGGAACGCGGATGCGCTCCTCCACGCCGAAGGTGCTGCATCCGGTCGCCGGCCAATCGCTGCTCGCCCATGTGCTGTCAGCGGCACCAAAGGGCGCGGGCACCTCACTCGCGGTCGTGATTGGACCGGACCACGAGGCTGTCGCCGACGAAGCGAAGCGGCATCGGCCCGACGCGGAGACGTTCGTTCAGCGCGATCGCAATGGAACGGCGCATGCAGTGCTCGCGGCGCGCGAGGCATTGGCGCGCGGTACGGACGACTTGATCATCGCCTTTGGCGACACGCCACTGATTTCGGCCACGACATTCGCACGGCTACGCGTGGCGTTGACGCAGGGCGCAGCCCTCGCCGTGCTGGGCTTTCGCGCCGCCGACCCCACCGGTTACGGTCGGCTTCTGGTCGAGAATGGACATCTGATCGCGATCCGTGAGCAGGCCGACGCCAGCCCGGCCGAACGCGAGGTCACGCTGTGCAATGCCGGCGTCATGGCCCTTGATGGCCGCCGTGCGCTTTCGATCCTCGAGAAGATCGGGAATGCCAACAGCAAGGGTGAGTACTATTTGACAGACGCGGTGACTATCGTTCGGGACCTGGGATTGGAGGCTGTCGTGATCGAAACCGGTGAGGATGAAGTGCGCGGCATCAACACGAAGACGCAGCTTGCCGAAGCGGAAAGCGTCATGCAGGCGCGTTTGCGCAAGGCGGCGATGGAAGCCGGCGTGACCCTGATCGCACCGGAGACAATTTTTCTCGCCGCCGACACCACCTTCGGCAAGGACGTCACCATCGAACCGTTTGTCGTCATTGGTCCCGGCGTTTCGATTGGCGACGGCGCCGTGATCCATTCATTCTCCCATATCGTGCAAGCGTCGATCGGCAAGAAGGCGTCGGTCGGGCCCTATGCGCGCTTGCGTCCGGGAACTTCACTGGGCGAGGGCACCAGAATCGGCAACTTCGTCGAGACCAAGGCCGCAACGCTTGAGGCTGGCGTCAAGGTCAACCACTTGAGCTATGTCGGCGATGCGCATGTCGGCGCCAATTCCAATCTCGGCGCGGGCACCATCACCTGCAACTACGACGGCTTCGGCAAGCACAGAACCGAAATCGGCACCGGCGCCTTCATCGGCACCAATTCCTCACTGGTGGCGCCGATCAGAATCGGCAGTGGCGCCTATATCGGTTCGGGCTCGGTGATCACCCGCGACGTGCCGGACGACGCCATGGCGGTGGAGCGCAGCCAGCAAACCAACCGCGAGGGCGGAGCCACGCGCTACCGTGAGCTCAAGACGCGCGACAAGACGCCGAAAGGCGGCTGAGACAGCGTTAAGCCTTAGGCTTAACACTGTCTCAATCGGCAATAATTATTGACTATCTCGGCGCGGCGGAATTTCGTTAAGAAGCCTTCGGGCTTTTCGATCGGGGATAACAACCGCATGTGCGGCATCATCGGCATTCTCGGGCGCGGACCGGTCGCCGAGCAATTGGTGGATTCGCTCAAGCGCCTCGAATATCGCGGCTATGATTCCGCAGGCGTCGCAACGCTGGAAGGCGACCACCTGGAGCGCCGCCGCGCCGAAGGCAAACTGAAGAATTTGGAAGCGCGGTTGCGGGCGGAGCCCCTGAGCGGCCACACCGGTATCGGTCATACCCGTTGGGCCACGCACGGCAAGCCGACCGAAAACAACGCCCATCCGCACGCAACCGAGCGGGTCGCCGTCGTGCACAACGGCATCATCGAGAATTTTCGCGAGTTGCGCCTGGGCCTCGAAAAGCAGGGCGCGAAGTTCGCCAGCGAAACCGACACCGAAGTTGTCGCCCACCTCGTCAATTCCTACCTGCTCAAGGGCGCTTCGCCGCAGGAGGCCGTCAAGGCAACACTGCCGCAATTGCGCGGCGCCTTCGCTCTCGCCTTCGTGTTCGGCGGCCAAAAGGATCTTCTGATCGGGGCGCGGCGCGGTTCGCCGCTTGCGATCGGCTACGGCAAGGGCGAGATGTATCTGGGCTCGGACGCAATTGCGCTCGCGCCTCTCACCGACACGATCAGTTATCTCGAAGACGGCGACTGGGTCGTGCTCACACGAGATGCGGCCGTGGTGTACGACGCGCTGAATGAGCGCGTCCATCGTGAAGTGCTGAAGTCGGGCGCCTCCTCGCTCCTGGTCGACAAGGCCAACTATCGCCACTTCATGGCGAAGGAAATTCACGAGCAGCCGGAAGTGGTCGGCCATACGATGGCGCGCTACGTCGATATGGCGACCGAACGGGTGTCGCTGCCGCTGGACCTGCCATTCGACTTCAAGAACATTCAGCGCATCTCGATCACCGCCTGCGGCACGGCGAGCTACGCCGGTTACGTCGCCAAATACTGGTTCGAGCGGTTAGGCCGCATTCCGGTTGAACTCGATGTTGCGTCGGAATTCCGCTATCGCGAGCCGCCGCTGCACAAGGACGATCTGGCGATTTTCATCTCGCAGTCCGGCGAGACGGCCGATACGCTTGCCGCCTTGCGTTACGCCAAGTCGCAAGGCCTGCACACGCTCTCCGTCGTCAACGTGCCGACCTCGACGATTGCGCGCGAAAGCGAGACCGTGCTGCCGACGCTGGCCGGCCCCGAGATCGGCGTGGCCTCGACCAAGGCCTTCACCTGTCAGCTGATGGTGCTGGCGGCGCTTGCGGTTGCCGCAGGCAAGGCGCGCGGCGCGCTGTCCGAGGCCGACGAAGTCAAACTCGTGCACGGACTGGTCGAGATTCCGCGCCTGATGGCAGCAGCTTTGGCCACAGAGCCCCAGATTGAAAAACTTGCCCGCGATATCTCGAAGTCCACCGACGTGCTCTACCTCGGTCGCGGCACCAGTTATCCGCTGGCGCTGGAGGGCGCGCTGAAGCTGAAGGAAATCTCCTACATCCATGCGGAAGGATACGCGGCCGGCGAACTCAAGCATGGGCCAATCGCCCTGATCGACGAGAAAATGCCGGTCGTGGTGATTGCGCCCTACGACCAGGTGTTCGAGAAGACCGTCTCCAACATGCAGGAGGTGGCGGCCCGTGGCGGCCAAATCATCCTGATGACCGACGCCAAGGGTGCGGCGGAAGCGACAATAAAATCGCTGGTCACGATCGTGCTGCCGGATATGGGAGCAACATTCGCATCGATGGTCTATGCCATTCCGGTGCAGCTCTTGGCCTATCACACCGCGGTCGTGATGGGCACCGACGTCGATCAGCCAAGAAACCTCGCCAAATCGGTAACCGTCGAATAACGCCTCCCCGCTGGGGGTCTTCAAAAGTCTGCTAGGAAGGCTTAGCTGGCATGTCAGGATTGCCGCTGTTAGCGGTCCGATTCTAACATTCGCATCCCGTCTCGGCCTGCGCTTTTGCGAATGTTGGAATCACAGGACCACTAGCAACTATAAGATTTTAGTGGAGTTTCGGATTTGACATTCGCTTTGCCAACTCGTGGCTGGGTGGGTAGCGAATGTCAAATCCACTCCACTAAGCCCCTCTGGAACCCCCAATGAACCGCGACGATCTGTCCCCGCCCGAACTGCCGGCCGAACCAGCGCCGGAGGTCCACAGCGGCTTTGTAGCCCGTTTCCGCAACTATTTTCTCACCGGTCTTATCGTCGCCGGTCCGATCACGATCACCTTCTATCTGACCTGGTGGTTCGTCACCTGGGTCGACGGACTGGTGCGGCCGTTCGTTCCGATCGCCTACCGCCCCGAAACCTATTTGCCGTTCGGTCTGCCGGGTTCGGGGTTGGTGGTTGCGGTGATCGCGCTGACGCTGCTCGGTTTTCTCACCGCCAACCTGATCGGGCGTTCGCTTGTCGACCTGAGCGAGCGATTTCTCGGACGAATTCCCGCCGTGCGAGCCATCTACCGCGCGATGAAGCAGGTGTTCGAGACCTTGTTCTCGGGCAAGGGGTCGAGCTTTCGCCGTGTCGGTCTTGTGGAATTTCCCTCTCCAGGCATGTGGTCGATCGTGTTGATCTCGCAGCCGCCGAGCGAAGAGATTGCCGGGAGTATTCCCGGCAAGGAGGAGCACATCTCGGTGTTTCTGCCCTGCGCGCCCAACCCGACCACAGGATTCTTCTTCTATGTACCGAAGAGCAAGATTGTCGAGGTCGAGATGAGCGCGGAAGATGCCGCAACGCTCATCATGTCCTGCGGCGTGGTGCAGCCCGGCTCGGATTCGCAAAAGAAGATGGCTGCGCTCGCCGGAATGGCGAATGCCGCACAGGCGGCGAATGCTTCCAGGCTCTTGCCGGAGCCGGCGAAAGTGGACTGAGCGAGTTTACCCGGCTCCCATCAGCGGCAAGGCTTCCCCACGTTCAAACAGATAGAGCAGGCAGCGCAGCGCCTCGCCGCGCGGGCCCGTCAGTTTGGGATTCTCCTTCATGATGCGGAGCGCCTCATCGCGGGCCTGCGTGGTGAGCTGGCCGTGGACTTCCGATCGCGCGATGCGATAGCCGGGCAGGCCGCTTTGTCGCACCCCCAGCACGTCGCCTTCGCCGCGCAGTCGCAGATCCTCCTCTGCAATGCGAAAGCCGTCGGTGGTTTCGCGTATCACGGTCAGCCGGGCTTTCGACATTTCGCTGAGCGGTTCGCGATAGAGCAGAAGGCAGGTCGAGGCCTCGGAGCCGCGGCCGATCCGGCCGCGCAACTGGTGCAATTGGGCGAGCCCAAAGCGCTCGGCATTCTCGATCACCATGATCGTCGCCTCGGGCACGTCGACGCCGACCTCGACGACGGTCGTCGCGACCAGCAGGTTGATCTCGCCAGAGGCGAATTGCGCCATGATGCGGTCCTTGTCCGGCCCGCGCATCTTGCCGTGGACGAGGCCGACCTTGTCGCCAAAGCGTTCCTGCAGGCTGTTGAAACGCTGCTCGGCATCAGTAAGCGCCACTTCCATGGCCTCGGATTCTTCCACCAGCGGCACGATCCAGTAGACGCGCTTGCCCTTGTCGATTGCGCGTCCGACCGCCTCCATCACCTCGGCGAGACGGCTCATCGGAACGGTACGCGTATCGATCGGTTGGCGACCGGCGGGCTTCTCGCGCAATTCCGAGATGTCCATGTCGCCGAAATAGGTCATGACCAGCGTGCGCGGGATCGGCGTTGCGCTCAGCACCAGCACATCGACGGCCTCGCCCTTGGAGGTGAGCGCGAGGCGCTCGCGAACGCCGAAACGATGCTGCTCGTCGACCACCGCGAGCGCTAGCGATTTGAAGATCACATCGGCCTGGATCAGCGCATGCGTGCCGACCAGAAAATCAATTTCGCCGGCCTCAAGGCGCGCCAGGATGTCCCGCCGCTCTTTGCCTTTTTCGCGCCCGGTGAGGATCGCAGCCCTCAATCCCGCGCGTTCGGCCAGCGGCGTGATCGTCTTGATGTGCTGCCGCGCCAGAATTTCCGTCGGCGCCATCAGCGCGGCCTGCTTGCCAGCCTCGGAGACGGCGGCGGCCGCAAGCAGCGCGACCACGGTCTTGCCTGAGCCGACATCACCCTGCAGGAGCCGCAGCATGCGAACAGGCTGGCGCAAGTCCTCGGCGATGGCGGCAGTGGCCTCGCGTTGGGACGAGGTGAGCGCATAGGGCAACGCGTCGATGATTTTGCGCCGCAAAAGGCCATCACCGGCGTGGCGATCGCCGGCTGGCCGGCGCAACTGCGCGCGCACCAGGGCGAGCGCCAGTTGCCCGGCGAGCAGCTCATCGAAGGCAAGCCTCGACCAAAACGGTCCATCCGGCAGGATGTCTGTCAGCTCGACGGGAACATGAACGCGATTCAGTGCCTCCTTGAACGGGGGAAAATGACACCGGCGGATGACCTCCGGACTGATCCATTCGGGCAGGTCCGGCAGCTTTTGCAGCGCCTGCGCAACCGCCCGCCGCAGCGATCCGAGCGCAAGCCCCTCTGTGAGCGGATAGACCGGATCGATCCCGGATAGCTTGGCGAAAGCGGCTTCGTCGACGACACGATCGGGATGGACAATCTGTGGCACGCCGTCGAACATCTGCAAGGTGCCGGAAACGTAACGCTTCGCGCCGACCGGAAGCAATTTCTCGATGTAATCGGCCTTGGCGCGGAAATAGGTCAGGACGACGTCGCCGGTGTCGTCGCTGGCGTGGACAAGGTACGGCGCGCGGGCGTTGCGGGGCGGCGCCGGCCGGTGACGATCCACCGTCACTTCCAGCGTGACCACGGTTCCCGGCACCGCATCGCGGATTTTCGGTCTCGCGCGGCGATCAACGACACTCGATGGAAGGTGCAGCAGCAGGTCGATCAGCCGCGGCGTCTCATCGCGGCCAAGCAGGTAGCGAAACAGCTTGTCCTGCTTCGGGCCGACGCCTGAAAGGCTCGTGACCGGCGCAAACAGCGGATTGAGAAGAGGAGGGCGCATGCTTTCGTCTTCAACGGGCGATGGATCGCCGGGCCTCCGCCTCGCCGTAGCGAGCTTGAAATTCGGCGCCGGTTACACAGCTACGGCCGCGCAGGCGGGTCAAGCCCGGCAATGAGACCCGCAGTTGATAATTCTAGCTCACAGAAGGGCTGACTTTCGGCCACGCTATCGCTATATCACCCCCGCCCGGCACGTCCGGGCTTTTGGCGTTGGATGGGAATTTGAAATGACGGGAACGACACGGTCGAGTGGAGGCCTCGATGACCGCCGCAAGCGGTTGTTATTTCGCTGCTGGCATCGTGGCACCCGTGAGATGGATCTCATCCTCGGCCGGTTCGCCGACATCACCATTGCGACCCTGTCGGACGACGAACTCCTCGAACTGGAGCGCTTGATCGAAGTGCCCGATTCCGACCTCTATGCGGCACTGTCAGGCGACGCGGCGCTGGCGTCGGCCCATGCCGGCCCGCTGTTCGAACGCATCAAGGCGTTCCGCCCCGGAGAGCTGGGCGAATGAAGCAGCCAAGCCAATCTCCCGCGCAATCGCTGCTTCCCGGCCGCGCTATGACCTTTGCCAACATTGCCGAGGGTGCCGAGGGGCTTATCCTCTCGGACCTGGCGCGTGCGGTCGCGGGAAGGCCGAAGCGGCCGGCGGTCAGCCTGGCAGTCGTCTGCCGCGATGGGCCGCGGATGCAACAGCTGGCCCGCGCGCTCGCGTTCTTTGCTCCGGATCTTTCGGTGCTGCACTTTCCGGCCTGGGATTGCCAGCCTTACGACCGGGTGTCGGCGCATGGCGGCATTCTCGCTCAGCGAATGACGACGCTCGCACAATTGTCGCGTCTTGCCGGCAGCGAAAAGCCGCTGATCGTGCTGACGACGGTCAACGCGATCGTGCAGAGGGTGCCCGCGCGTGAACTGGTTGCGGCGCAGGCATTGTCGGTGGCGCCGGGCCACGTGGTGCCGATGGATTCCATCGTCGCCTGGCTGGAACATAATGGCTACAGCCGTTCGTCGACCGTGCGCGAAGCCGGCGAATACGCCGTGCGAGGCGGCATCCTCGATCTGTTTCCGGCCGGGCTCGACCTGCCCGTTCGGTTCGATTTCTTCGGCGACAGCCTGGAGTTGATCCGCAGCTTTGATGCGGAAACCCAGCGCACGCTGCTCGACATGCGTTCGCTCGATCTGGTGCCGATCTCCGAGTTTCAGCTCACGACCGAGACCATCCGGCGCTTCCGGATGGGTTATGTCGCAGCGTTTGGCGCGCCCGAACGCGACGATCAGCTTTATGAAGCCGTCAGCGAAGGCCGCCGCCATCCCGGCATGGAACATTGGCTGCCGCTGTTCCACGATCGTATGGATACGTTGTTCGATTATCTCGGCGACGCCCCGATCGCGATCGAACCGCAAAGCGAGGACGCCGCGACCGAGCGATTCAAGCAGATCGCCGACTACTACGAGGCCCGGCGCGAAGGGCTCGAACATTCCGGCGGCGGCGCGATCTACAAGCCTTTACCGACCGATCGGCTTTATCTGACGGAAGACGAATGGAAGACGCGTCTTCGGGAGGCGTCGCTGGCGCGGCTCACTTCCTTTGCGGTCCCCGAAGGCAGCACCGATACGATCGATGCCGGCGCGCGGCAGGGCCGCAGCTTTGCGCCTGAACGCAACGATAGCAACGTTAATGTGTTCGAGGCCGTCGTTGGCCACGTCCACGCCTTGCAGGCCGAACGCAAGAAGGTCGTGGTCGCACTGTGGAGCGAAGGCTCGCGCGACCGCATGGAAAGCATGCTGCGGGATCACAAGCTGCTCAATCTGACCAGCGTCAATACCTGGCGCATGGTGCAGGCGACGCCGCGCAACGAGACCATGCTGGCGGTTGTCGGCATGGAAACCGGCTTCGAGACCGACCAGGTCGCCGTCATTACCGAGCAGGATATTCTCGGCGACCGCCTGGTACGGCCGCGCAAGGCAAGCCGCAAGCTCGACAACTTCATCTCGGAAGTGACCAGCCTCGCGGCCGGCGATATCGTCGTTCACGTCGAGCATGGCATCGGGCGCTTTGTCGGATTGCAGACGCTGGAAGTTGCCGGTGCGCCGCATGACTGTCTCGAACTGCACTATGCGGCTGAAACAAAGCTGTTCCTGCCGGTCGAGAATATCGAATTGCTGTCGCGTTACGGCTCCGATAGCGCCAATGTCGAGCTTGACCGGTTGGGAGGTAGTGGCTGGCAGGCGCGCAAGGCCAAGCTCAAGAGCCGCATCCGCGAGATCGCCGGCGAACTGATCAAGATCGCCGCCGAGCGTCATCTGCACGAAGCGCCGAAACTGCCCGTGCAGCCACATGTCTATGACGAATTCTGTGCCCGTTTCCCCTATGAGGAGACCGAGGACCAGCTGACAGCGATCAATGCGACCCTGAAGGACCTCGAGATCGGGCGTCCGATGGATCGGCTTATCTGCGGCGACGTCGGCTTTGGCAAGACCGAAGTCGCCTTGCGCGCGGCGTTCGCCACGGCACTCGACGGCAAACAGGTTGCCGTGGTCGTGCCCACCACGCTATTGGCGCGCCAGCACGCCAAGACGTTCACCGACCGGTTTCGCGGCTTTCCGGTGAAGGTCGCGCAGGCCTCGCGCCTGATCGCAGCCAAGGAGCTGACGCTAGTCAAGAAGGGGCTGACAGACGGTTCGATCGACATCGTGGTGGGCACGCACGCCTTGCTCGGCAAATCGATCAAATTCCGGGATCTCGGGCTTCTGATCGTCGACGAAGAGCAGCATTTTGGCGTGAGCCACAAGGAGCGTCTGAAGCAGCTGCGCGCGGAGGTGCATGTGCTCACGCTCAGCGCCACGCCGATCCCGCGCACGCTGCAACTGGCGCTCACCGGCGTGCGCGAGCTCTCGATCATCGCCTCGCCGCCGGTCGATCGGCTCGCGGTCCGCACCTTCGTTGCGCCACACGATCCCCTGATGATCCGCGAGGCGCTGCTCCGCGAGCGTTACCGCGGCGGACAGGCGTTCTATGTCGTGCCGCGGATCGAGGACCTCGCCTCGGTGAAGGATTTCCTCGACAAGAATGTGCCGGAGATGAAGGTCGCGGTCGCGCACGGCCAGATGCCGCCGACCGTGATCGAAGACATCATGTCGGCATTCTACGACGGCAAATACGACATCCTGCTGTCGACGACGATCGTTGAATCCGGTCTCGACATCCCGAATGCGAATACTCTCATCGTTCACCGCGCCGACATGTTTGGCCTAGCGCAGCTCTATCAGCTGCGCGGCCGGGTAGGACGATCAAAACTGCGCGCCTATGCGCTGTTCACGCTGCCGGCCCAGCAGAAGATCACCGCTCAAGCCGAGCGGCGCCTGAAAGTGCTGCAATCGCTGGAAACCCTGGGCGCGGGCTTCCAGCTCGCCTCGCACGATCTCGATATCCGCGGCGCCGGCAATCTGCTCGGCGAGGAGCAATCCGGCCATATCAAGGAAGTCGGCTTCGAGCTTTACCAATCGATGCTGGAAGAGGCGATCGTCAACCTCAAGGCCGGCGTAGTCGAGCCGGCGGCCGATCGCTGGTCGCCGCAGATCACCATCGGCATGCCGGTGCTGATTCCGGAGGACTATGTCGCCGACCTCTCGGTTCGTTTGTCGCTGTACCGGCGCCTTGCTGATCTCGAAACCGACGAGGAGATCGACAATTTCGCTGCCGAACTGCGCGACCGTTTTGGTGTTTTGCCGGATGAAGTCCGCTATCTCTTCAAGGTCGCGGCGATCAAGAATTACTGCCGCAGGGCCAATGTCGAGAAGGTCGACGCCGGGCCGAAGGGCGCTGTGATCTCCTTCCGCGACAACAAATTCGCACAACCCGACCGGCTGGTGTTCTTCATTCGCCAGCACGGACAGGCCGCACGCGTCCGGCCGGACATGAAGGTGGTGTTTTTCCAGGAATGGGAAACGGCCGAGGAACGTCTTTCCGGGACGACCGAGATCCTGCGTCAGCTCGCCAACCTCGCCGAGGATCGCAAGGCGGCTTGACGTTATGAGGCCGCGCGGCGGCCTTCGTCGTCGAGACGCGCGAGCAATGATTGCGCCGTGTCGGAAGTCTCCAGCGTGGCCACCGAGACGACCGGCTCGCTTCGCCGCCTGTCCCCGCTGTCATAGGCGGTATGTCGCATGACGCTGGAAAGGCGCCGCGCGATTGCGTGAGCCGTGCGCAGATCTGTCTCTGCGAACACGACCAGTGCCGCTCCGTCCTCGCGGAGCGCACCAAAATCCATCTGCCGCATCAGCCGGCTGAGAAGCCTTGCGCCGTCGAGCCGCGCCCGCGAATTGGCGGGATCGAAGGCAAAGCGTGCGACCGATAGCCCGCCGCCATCGGCAAGCGTCTGGCGAACGGCGGTCGCAAAATCGCGATCGAAGGCTTCAGTCGTCAACAAGCCGGTCAGGGGATCGAGCAGCCCGCCGGCATCGATCGAGCGCAGCGTGCGGCTGAGATGGGCTTCAAAAGCGCGCTGACGAATCAGCGGCAGGGCATTCGCCGCAACATAGGCGGGGTCGCCGGCGATGACCTCCAGGTTCGGCAGGTCATAGGCGGGCACGAGGCCCGCAAGCGTTGCCACGACAGGCAAATTGCGAAAGCGCGAGTCCTCGCTGAGCACCGTGAGAAACGCGTCGACAACGCGATCTGTAAAACCCTCGCCGAGCACGACCCCGTCGATATCCCGCGTGTTGAGGTGTTTCGCGGCGGCTTCGATGCTGAGCGCGCCCACCACGCCCATACGTTCCCCGAGCGCGACGGACAAGGCTGGATAGGCGCCGCCCCGTCCGGCGAGAAGCACGGTCGCATCGCGAACCGGATCGATCTCCGCAATCGCTGGCTTTATTGGCAGATCGTTCAGGCGGCGCAGGACCGTCGTGTGCAGGGTTCGAAGCCGGAGGGCCGCACGCAAGCGCGCGATCAAGCGGTCCCATCTGCCGTTCGCTTGCGAAAACGGGATCGCATTTTCAGGCAATGCATCCTTCGGGTCGATCACAAGCAGCGGCAGGTACGGCTGAACGGCGCTGATCTGTCTGGCGAGCGCGGCTTGGATGTCCCTATCCGTGCCTTCCCCGGCTGCGCATATCACGACGGCGGGATGCAGTTGCGCAACAGCGCGCGAAGCTTCGGCCCAGTTCGCTTCAACGAGCGGAAACATCGCCTCGCCGAGCGCCGCCGAAAATGCCGCCGACGTGTCGTCAGACACAACGAGGATCAAGCCTTGCTGCTGGGACATTGAAATTCGGATCACCGCGCTTCGTTTCGAGGCGTGATCCTAGTTTGACGGTCTTAATGGCTTGTCAACACTCGGAGAACGTCCAGCCTATGAGCCGATGATTGTGCGATCCCGAAAAGCCTCGGCCATCAGCGGGTTAAGCCCGAGCTGGTTCATCGCGTCGCGGCCGCGCGCATTATCCTGGGCGCGCCCGGCGAGGCGGTATCCGCACAGGCGGTCGGGCAGCGCCGTGAGCAGCGCGCCTTGTCCCAACCGTTTCGCCCATTCCTGAAGGTCTTGCGACAGAAAACGGTAGCCGCCGACGGAGACGATGCCCGAGGGCGGCGCAGTGATGCAGATCGCACCGGAGGAACGATCGAGCCGCGCGGCATAGCCGGTATCGGCATAATCGGGCGGCGGAGGCGGCGCCATCAGGGAATCCGAGGATGGCGACGGAGGCGCATAGGCAGCAACCGTCACCATCGGCCCGCGCAGGGCCAGCGTGCCCCTGGGCGTCAGCAGAGTTTCTCCCGCGATCGAGGTGCCGGGGATGTCGCGTGGCGCGCCATGCGACCCAGGCATGATCGGGACGGGCGCTCCATCGGCTGTTCGGCGCGCACTGAACAGGCCGACCTCACCGAACAGATAGACATCGGTGAATCTCGCCTGTTCGGTCGTCCACTGCGTGCTGGAGGCTACCTGTTCCGGCATGCGCCACAGGCCGATCACATGGCGCAACGCCGGCAGGCGCGAGGGAATATCGGCATCGGTGAGCCGTAGCGCCATCGCCGCCGGCGCGACGAGTGTATCGCAGGCACATTCGTTGAGTTGCCGCTCCAGCGCTTCGCTGTCGAACGGGTGGTGCAAGGCAAGCGTTCCGCCCGACAGCAGCCAGAGCAGAAGCGATGAGGTCAGCCCCGCGAAAGAGGAGGGCGCAAATGCCGACATCACTCGCGCGCCCTGGGGAATGCGGCTTTCGAGGAAAATACCGAGTCCGCCCGCAATCAGGTTGAGATGCGTTCGCGGCACCGTGCGGAGTTCCGTCCGGGGTGACGTCGAAGGAGATCAGCGCCGCCTTGCGCCCGTCCTGCACGACGATGCGATCGGTCAATGACGCGCTCTTCGCTGCGAGGTCCAGCGACGCCATTCCTTCCGGGAGATCCTCGCCGAAGCCACAGACATGGCGGATCGAAAATGCTTCTGCCGCCGCGTTCATGGCCAGATCGGCATGGCTGACACCATCGATCCTGGACATGGTTACGATCGCCCTGGCGCCAGTGCGATTGAGTGCTGCGGTCAACTCCGCCTGCCGCCAGAGCTGCGGCAAGAGCGCCACGATCAGGCCCGCACGATGCGCGGCGAGGATCGTGAGCATGAACTCGACGGTGTTGGGCAGTTGCACCCCGACGACGGAATTGATCGGCAGGCCGGATTCGACGAAATGGGCCGCGAGCGCCGAGATCGCCCGGTCGGCCTGCGCAAAAGTCATGCGTCGCGGCGGTTGACCCGTGATGCGGACCTTGTTGATCGGATCAAGCAGCGCGACGGCGTCCGGCTGACGTGCCAAAATCCGCTGAAACAGCCCGTCCAGCGTCGGCGATACGTTGCTTGTCGGCATCACGGAAATTGGCTCGGTGCGATTCGTCTGGTTCGAGACTACTTCGGTTGCTGTGGCCGATACCACCAAGTTTCCGGAAGATAACCGGTCAAAGCTGTGGTTTGCGGCCGTTGTATCCGATTCCAGCGCGCGATCCATTGCTCCCGGATGTTAAAAACGGGGATAGCGTAAAACCCCGACATCAGGACGCGGTCAAGCGAGCGCACCGCCGAGACGAAAACGCCGCGATCCCGCGCAGCCAGCATGTTGCCGATCATGGCATCGATTGCTGGATCCTTGGCGCCTATATAGTTGCGTGTGCCCTGGTTGTCGGCGGCTTCAAGACCCCAGTAGAAGTACTGTTCGTTGCCGGGCGACAGTGACTGATCCCACCGGTTCTGGATCATGTCGAAATCGAACGCGAGACGGCGCTGATCGAACTGCGTCGCGTCCACCGCGCGAACCTTGGCTTCGATCCCCGCACGCCTGAGGTCCCGTGAGAACGCGAGCGCGATGCGTTCCTGGTCGCGCGTGGTTACGAGAATTTCGAAGGCGAAGGGCACTTTGCTGTTGCGTTGTCGGAGTACCGCACCGTCGAGCTCATACCCGGCCTGCGACAACAAACCCAGCGCCTCGCGCAGGTTGGCGCGATCCCGACCCCAGCCATCATTGGCCGGCAGTTGGTAGCTGCCGTCGAGGATGTCGGGCGGAATATGCGAGAGGAATGGCTTCAGGAATTCCAGTTCACGATCTTCGACGGCGCGCTCATAGGCCGAAAGCTCCGAGCCGGCAAAGTAGCCGGCAGAGCGGCTGTAGAGCCCGAAGAAATAGTTGCGGTTGATCCAATTGAAATCGAACAGAAGCGTGAGCGCTTGACGAACCCGAATGTCGGAAAATGCCGGCCGACGGGTATTGAACACCAGAAATTGAGAAGGCTGCGGCGTTGCGGGCTTGGTGACTTCGCGGATCACTTCCCCATTGCGCACGGCCGGAAAATCGTAACCGTCGTGCCAGCGCAGCGGTTCGGTCTCGACCCGAAAATCGTAAAGGCCGCGCTTGAACGCTTCAAAATAGCCGTTGGCTTCGCGGTAGTAGTCAAGCCTGATCTCGTCGAAGTTCCACAAGCCTCGGTTGATCGGCAGATCGCGGCCCCAGTAGTCCGGGTTGCGCGTCAGCGTGACGCTCACGCCGGGATTGACCGCGCTCACGCGGTAGGGCCCGGAGCCGACGGGCGCGGTCATCGACGTCTCCTCGAAGGTTCCGACGTCAACGGCATGGTGGGGGAGGATTGGCATCAGACCAAGGATCAGAGGCAGTTCGCGATCGGTCACCCCGCCAAAATCAAACCGCACCGTATGCGGGTCCGGCGCCTCGGCCTTCGCAACTTTCGAATAATATTGCCGGTAGTTGGGGCGCCCCTTGTCGCGCAGCAGAGCCCAGGAGAACAGCACGTCATCGGCGGTGACCGGCTTGCCGTCCGAAAAACGCGCCTGTGGATCGAGGCGGAAGGTGACGTAGTGCCTCCCCTCGTCGGTCTCGACGCTTCGCGCCAGCAATCCGTAGAGCGTGAAAGCCTCGTCATTGCCTCGCGCCATCAGGCTCTCGACCACATAGCCTCTGAGCTGCGGGACCGCCAATCCCTTCACAATCAGGGGATTAATACTGTCGAAGGAACCGAGGACGCCCTGCACCAGCCGCCCGCCTTTCGGCGCATCGGGGTTGGCGTAAGGCATGTGAGTGTAGTTTGCGGCCAGTGCCGGCCCACCGTGCATGGCGATTGCGTAGCTTTCGGCCGCGAAAGCGCCGCCGCCGGATAGAAACAGAGGACTGAAAACGACGAAGCCACATAGTGCGGCCGCGACAAGCTTGTGCGGCGGAACCCGCCATTTGGCGCGCCGATTTGATTCGATCTGGTTCACAATCTTCCTGTTAGCACAGGCGTTCGGTTCGCACGGTAACGCGTCGCAATATGGCCAACCGGCATTGATATTTTCGTCCGCCTCTGTATGAAGACGTCCAATTGACCAGTGGGGCAGGGGCTGTCACGCATCCGCCTCAATTGGCAAGGAGACAGCCGCCAAAATGGCCGGGTTTTTTGCGCTTAGAGCGGTTTTCGGCGCTTCCGTTCAGAAAGGGTTTTCCGCAATGAATTTCCGTATGTTGGCCGCGCCAGTCTGGCCGCGTGGGCGCGTTTTCGCCTTGATGGCGGCAACCGCACTAGGGGCCACGTTCCTTGCGTCCGATGTCTCGGCCCAGACGCCAGCGCCGGCTCCATCGGCAGCGCCGAAGGCCAAGGCAGCTCCCAAGGCAGCTCCCAAGGCTGCACCTGCCGCTCCCGCACCAGCCGCGCAGGCCGCCCCGCCCGGGGCACCCGGCGCGCCGGCCGCCCAGCCGCCGGCCGACCAGCAGGTTCAGCTGATCTACGCCCCCTGGACGAAATTCTGTCTCAAGGGGCAGGATGCCAATGCCAAGCAGGTTTGCTTTACCGGCAAGGATGGCCGGATCGAATCCGGTCAACCGGTGATCGCGGCCGTCGTGATCGAACCGGAAGGCGAGCCCAAGAAGATCCTCCGAGTCACGCTGCCGCTCGGCATGCTGCTGGTTCACGGCACCCGGATCATCATCGACAACAATCCGCCGGCGCAGAGCCCCTTCGTGATCTGCTTCCAGAACGGCTGCATGTCGGACTACGAAGTGACGGCGGACATGCTGAACCAGATGAAGAAGGGCCAGAACCTCGTCGTTCAGGCGATCTCCTCCAACAACCAGCCCATCACGCTGCCGCTGCCGCTTGGTGATTTTGCCAAGGCCTATGACGGTCCGCCGACCGATCCGAAGCAGTTCGAGGAAAACCAGAAGAAGCTGCAGGAAGAGTTGCAGAAGCGCGCCGAGGAGGCTCGCAAGAAGCTGGAACAAAGCGGCCAGACCCCGGGGGTCCCGCAGGCTGCGAAGTAAGTCACCTCACATGGCCGACAAAAAGGCGCTTCGAAAGAAGCGCCTTTTTCGTTTGCCATGTTGTTGGGAGAGCGTAGTCGCTAGTTGAGCGATGGATTGCGCGGCCGGTAGCCGCCGGACTTGTCCTTCACAAAAATCTCGGCGACCTGCGAATGCCTGATCGGCTGGCCTGAATCGTCGGGCAGAAGGTTCTGCTCCGAAACATAGGCCACGTATTCGGATTCCGAATTTTCAGCCAGCAAATGGTAGAACGGCTGATCCTTGTGAGGACGAACCTCCTCGGGGATCGACAGCCACCACTCTTCGGTATTGTTGAATTCCGGATCAATATCGAAAATCACGCCGCGGAAGGAGAAGATCCGGTGGCGGACGATCTGCCCGATCTGGAACTTAGCAGTACGCGTTTTGATCATACCTCGTCGAATAGACCATGATTGCGGCCGATGCTAGTGGTCCATAAGGAATTAACGTTAGCCGCTGATCCCACGCAAATTGCCAAATCGGGGCCAACAATGACGAAAATGTCCCGATATGGCCGACGTTCTCAATCTTGCGCTTCCTTATTTCAGCCTGATCTTTATCGGCTTCGCCTGTGCCAGGCTCCGGCCGTTGCCGGAGCAAGGTCTCGCGTGGATGAACTTTTTCCTGCTCTACGTTTCGCTGCCAGCCCTGCTGTTCGGAATCACCTCGCGAACTCCCTTCGAGGAACTCAATAACCCGCCGTTTCTGATCGCCACGACCTGTGGCACCGCGCTCGCCTTCTTCCTGGCGATGGCCGCCGGGCGGCTGGTGGGACGGCTGTCGTTCCGCGACGCGACGCTCGCCGGGCTTTCCGGCGGCTACGGCAATATCGGCTATATGGGGCCCGGACTCGCGCTGGCGGTGTTCGGCGCAAAAGCTTCGGCGCCGACGGCACTGATCTTCTGTTGTGACAGCATTTTTCTGTTTTCGGTGGTGCCGTTATTGATCGCGCTCACCGATCACAGCGAGCATCACTGGCTGCACGCGTTGGGCCTCCTGATCAAGCAGATCGCACTCAATCCACTGATCGTGTCGGCCTGCGCCGGCGCGCTCGCTGCGGCGTTTCATTTTCATCCGCCGGTCGCAATCGACAAAACGCTGTCATTCCTCCAAAACGCCGCCGCGCCGACGGCGCTGTTCGTGCTCGGGGTGACGGTCGCACTTCGGCCGTTTGGCCGAATGCCCTGGGAAGTCCCAGCGGTGGTCGGGGTGAAACTACTCCTCCATCCGCTGATCGTGTTCACCTTGATGCTCTTGTTGGGACCATTTCCGAATTCATGGGCGGCCACCGCGGTTTTGATGGCATCGCTGCCGCCCGCCCTGAACGTTTTTGTGATCGCGCGTCAGAACGATGCCTGGATCGAACCGGCATCGGTTGCCGTCATGGTCGGAACCTTCGCTTCCGTTGTGACGCTGACGGCTGCTATGTGGCTCATTCAGACCGGCCGACTGGTGTTTCCCTGACACCGCGGCCGGTGTGCGACGTGCGCCACGAGGGGGCAAGGCCCTCGCGCATGGCGAGCCTGCGCAGCGGTCCGAACGAGCCGATCATATGAAGGCCGGCCGCGCGAAGCGACTGCATCGGCAGGAAGGCGCTCAACAGTGAGCGATTGGCGAGATCGATTGCAAAGGTACGGCTCATGACGTCGGGCCGCCGCGCCGAGGCGTAACGGCCAAGCGCCGCGGCCAACCCAGGATCCTCGCCCGCTGCCAACGAATCCCGTACGATGTCGGCGATATCAGCAGCGTCGCGCAGCCCCATATTGAGGCCTTGCGCGCCGATCGGCGGCACGACGTGGGCAGCTTCGCCCACCAGCGCGATGCGCGCTTTGGCAAAGCTTGCGGGCTGTTCGATGACGAGCGGAAACCGGCTTCGGCCAGGCTCCAGGTGTATCTTGCCCAGGATAGAATGCGAGCGCGCTTCCGCGGCGTTGGACAATTCCTCGTCGCTCAACGCCATCAGCCGCTCGATCTCCTTGGGCTCCGATACCCACACCACGCTTGAGCGGTCGCCGGACAGCGGCACAAAGACGCAAGGTCCCTGCGGGGTATGAAATTCGGTCGAAATATTGTGATGGGGGCGGGAATGGCTGACATTGAACGTCAGCGCGGCCTGATGAAGATCGCGGTGCCGGACAGTGATCCCTGCGGCTTCCCGGCACAGCGAATGCCTGCCATCGGCGCCGACCACAAGACGCGCCGATAAGATTTTTCCGCCTGCGAGTTCAATCGCGACTGCATCCTCTGCGGGCTTGATCGCGGCTGCCTCGTCGTCAAACCGGGTCAGGTTGGAAAGAGCGGCCGCGCGTTGCTCGAGCGCCGATACCAGCACGCGATTTTCGATGTTGTACCCGAACACATCGAGGCCGATTTCATCACAGGAAAACCTGACCTCCGGCGCGCGGATCAGGCGGCCGGTGTCGTCAACCAGACGCATGATGCGCAGCTCGGCGGCGTTGTCCTTGCAGCTCGGCCAAACCTCGAGCCTCTGCAAGAAATCGATCGATCCGCCGAGAAGGGCCGTCGTCCGGTTGTCGGCATAAGGTGATCGTCGGGCAACCAATGCTATGTTTGCGCCGGATTGGGCTATCGCTATCGCTGCCGTCAACCCTGCAGGCCCGCCGCCGACGACCGCGACGTCATGGATCGAGGAGTTCTCGTTCATACTAACGACATTTGACATTCCCTGCGGCATTTTCAAGCCCGAAGCGAACTTCGGAATCGGGACACTACGGGACACTAGATGTGCAAACCGGGGGATTCCTGATAGCAGTGTCGGCAAACGGGCGCATTGCGGCCATATGGATCAAGAGACCGAACCTCAGCAATTTGAAGCCTCGGCGGGCCTGCGTGCCGCTGCTTTTTCCGTGCACATATTCACGGCGCTGGGCGCCGGCGTCGCTCTGCTGGCACTCCTGGAGGCGGTTCGCGAGCATTGGACAGCGATGTTCTGGTGGCTGGGCGTTGCGCTCGTCATCGATAGCGTGGACGGCCCGATGGCGCGGCGTCTCGATGTCATACGTCTGCAGCCAAACTGGTCGGGCGACATACTCGACCTCGTGGTTGATTTCGTCACCTACGTATTCGTGCCCGCTTATGCCATCACGGCCAGCGGCATGCTGTGGCCCTTGGCCGCACCGATCCTGGGGGTAGGGATTGCCGTCTCCGGCGCGCTTTATTTTGCCGACCGCCGCATGAAATCCGATGACAACCACTTCCGCGGCTTTCCTGGATTGTGGAATATCGCCGCGTTCTACCTGTTCCTGCTGCGTTGGCCGCCGGCTGCATCCAGCTTTGCGGTCGCCGCGTTGATTGCTCTCACCTTCATGCCATTCTACGTCGTTCATCCCGTCCGCGTCGCGCGCCTGCGCTGGCTGACCTTGTGCCTGATCGGCGCCGGAACGGCGTTGGCCATTGTGACGTTGATCTACGATTTTGAACCCGGTATCGCCGTGACGGCCGCGCTCTGCGCGATCGGCCTTTACGTCGTCGGCAGCGACAGCGCCATCCGGCTGCTAAGATCGTTCAAGACATGATCGGGCTTTTGACAAGCCCGGAAGCCTGGGCAGCGCTCTTGACCTTGACGGCGCTTGAGATCGTTCTCGGCATCGACAACGTCATCTTTCTTTCCGTCGTCGTCTCCGCGATCCCGCAAGAGCAGGCCAGGCGCGCACGTCAAATCGGGCTGGCACTGGCGCTTGTCTTTCGCATCGTGCTGCTCAGCCTGCTCGTCTGGCTGATCGGGTTGACCCGCGCCGTCGTCACCGTTCGGGACCTCTCATTTTCGTGGCGCGACATCATCCTGATCGCCGGTGGGCTGTTCCTGATCGCCAAGGCCACCCACGAGATCCATCAAGAGGTCGAAGCGCACGGTGATAAGCGCGCCGCCGTTTCGGGCAGGACGGCGTTTCTGAAGGTGATCCTGGAGATCATCATCATCGACATCGTCTTTTCGTTGGACTCGATCATCACCGCGATCGGCATGGCGCAGGAGCTTTCGATCATGATCGCGGCCGTCGTCATTGCCTGTCTGGTCATGTATGCTGCGTCGGGTCCGGTCGCGCGATTCGTCGAGGAGCATCCGACGACCAAAATGCTGGCGCTGGCATTTCTGGTCCTGATCGGCGTTGCGCTGGTTGCCGACGGCTTCAAATTCCACATTCCGCGCGGCTATATCTACTTCGCGATCGCGTTTTCGGCGGCCGTGGAATTCTTCAATGTGCGGGCCCGACGCAACCGCCGCAAAGGTTAAGATGCGCCGGATTCGGGGGCGCTGAGTTGACAACGCGGCCTTGATGTCATTCGCTCGCGACAATGAAAGTGTTTGAGGAGATAGGGCGATGACCAAGGCCGTGCGGGTGCACAAGGTTGGCGGTCCGGAGGCCCTCGTCTATGAGGATACCGAATTGCCTGCGCCGGGCCCCGGCGAGGTCCGCATCCGCCAGCATGCGGTCGGCTTGAACTTCATCGATACCTACTATCGCACCGGTCTCTACAAGGCGCCGGGGCTGCCTTTCATCGTCGGCAACGAGGCCGCTGGCGAGGTCGTGGCGGTGGGGCCGGGCGTGACCAATTTTCACCCAGGCGATCGTGTCGCCTATTACGTCAATCTTGGCGCCTATGCTGGCGAACGCAACATTTCCTGGGAGCGGCTGGTGAAGCTGCCAGATCACATCACCTACGAGCAGGGCGCGGTGTTGATGCTGAAGGGCATGACCGTCTGGTATCTCCTGCACAAGACGTTCAAGGTCGAGCCGCATCATCGCGTCTTGATTCATGCCGCCGCCGGCGGCATCGGACTGCTCGCCTGCCAATGGGCGAGGGCGCTGGGCGCGCATGTGATCGGCACCGTCGGCTCGAAAGCCAAGGCGGATCTGGCGCTCGCCAACGGTTGCGACCATGTCATCCTCTACAACGAGGAAGACTTCGTCGCGCGCGTCAAGCAGATCAGCCGCAACGAACTCTGCGACGTCGTCTATGACGGCGTCGGGAAATCGACTTTTCCGGGCTCGCTGTCGTGCCTGAAACCCCGCGGCCTGTTCGTGAGTTTCGGCAATGCCTCGGGACCGGTGCCGCCGTTTTCAATCGCCGAACTCAACAATCACGGCTCGCTGTTTGCGACGAGGCCAAAACTCAACGACTACATCGGCAAGCGATCCGAATTGCTCGAAGGCGCCGACACGCTGTTTGCCGCCGTCATCAACGGCAAACTGCACGTGCCGATCAATCATGCCTACGCGCTGAAGGATGCCGCCAAGGCCCATGCCGACCTCGAGAGCCGGGCCACCACCGGCGCGTCGATCCTCAAGCCGTAATCAGGCCACCCTGCGCGCGGCGCCGGCCCTGGTGAGCAGAGCGTCAAGGCAATCGATCATCAAATCCATCTCTTGCCTCGTCACGTTGAGCGCCGGCATGAACCGCAACGCATCGGGGCGGGGCGCGTTCAGGAGCACGCCGTCTTCCAGCGCCGCAGAAACGATCGACGGCGCGATCGGTACCCGCAGGTCGAGCGCGAGCAGCAACCCCCGTCCGCGCACTTCGCCGAGGCCGTGGCGCGCCGAAAGCCGCTGCAGTTCGCTCTCCAAATAGAGGCCGTTCTCCGCAACCGACTTCAGGAATGCTGGCGTGGCGACCTGTTCAAGCACGGCAAGGCCGGCGGCGCACATCAGCGCATTGCCGTTGAACGTTCCACCCTGGTCGCCATTCTCAAAGCAGGATACGGCTTCGGTGGCGAGCAGTGCCGCCAGCGGCACGCCGCCGCCGATCCCCTTGCCGAGCGTCATGATGTCGGACGTGATCCCGGTGTGCTCATAATGGAAGAGCCTGCCGGTGCGGCCCATTCCGGTCTGGATCTCGTCGAAGATCAGGAGCAGGCCGTGCGCCGAAGTGAGCGCACGCAGGTTTCGCAGGAATTGGTCGCTCGCCGGCCAGACGCCGGCTTCGCCCTGGATCGGCTCCAGCATCACCGCGACGGTGTTATCGGTGATCAGCTGTTCGACGGAGGCGAGATCGTTCCAGCTGGCCTTGGGAAAGCCGGAGACCTTGGGTTCGAACAAGGGCTCGAAGGCCTTCTTGCCGGAGGCCGACATGGTCGCCAGCGTCCGGCCGTGAAAGGCTCCCTCGAACGTGATGATTTCATATGCCCCGTTTTTGTGGACAGAGCCGTATTTGCGCGCGAGCTTGATCGCGCCTTCGTTGGCTTCCGCGCCGGAATTGGCAAAGAACACCCGGTCGAAGCAGCTCAGATCGGTGAGCGCCCTGGCCAGCTTCAAGCTGGTGTCGTTGTAATAGGCTGGGCTCGGTGTAATCAGCCGTTGGGCTTGCGCGGAAATCGCCTCCGCAAGCACTGATGGCGAGTGGCCAAGGCAGTTCACCGCCCAGCCCTGGATGAAATCGAGATAGCGTTTTCCCGTGTCATCCCAGAGGTACGAGCCTTCGCCGCGCACGAAAGCGATCGGCGGGCGGGCGGTGATCTCCATCAGCGCGTCGAACGAATACGGGACGTGGGTCATGTCGAACTCTCCTTGCAGTTTTTGCGGGAAGGGGCGGGCCGAAAAGCGAGAAGGCCGCATCCTTTCGGGTGCGGCCTTCTCGAAAACCTTGCTGATCTATCTAATCAGCGTCGTCGTCGGACATGGCGCACCCCATCGTCGTCACGGCGGTGACGGCGGCAGGCGGCGCGGGCGATGGTCCGGTTGAATATCATGGCGCGCGCTCTTACAGCCGAACGGCGCGCCCTGTCAAGCCTGTCAAAATCCGGCGGCGAATCCGTGCAGGTCATATTCGTCAGAACGTTCGATCTTGGCGGTAACGATTTCGCCGACCTTCAGCGGCCTGCCGCTTGTGACGTAGACCGCGCCGTCAATCTCGGGGGCATCGGCCTTCGAACGACCTTTTGCCACCGTCGGGCCGACCTCGTCGATCATGACCTGCTGGCGGCTGCCGACCTTGCGCTTCAAGCGCCGCGCCGAAATCTTCTGCTGCCGCGCCATCAGCGCGTTCCAGCGCTCCTGCTTGACCTCATCGGGGACGGCGTGGCCCAACGCATTCGCCGATGCGCCCGCCACAGGCTCATATTTGAAGCAGCCAAGACGATCGATCTCGGCTTCCTCGAGCCAGTCGAGCAATTCGGCAAAATCGGAATCCGTCTCGCCGGGAAAGCCGACGATGAACGTCGAGCGCAGCGCAAGGTCGGGGCACTCCGCGCGCCAGCCCTTGATGCGCGCCAGGGTCTTCTCCTGCGCAGCAGGACGTTTCATCGCCTTCAGAATGGCCGGGCTTGCATGCTGGAACGGGATATCGAGATAAGGCAGCACCTTGCCCTCGGTCATGAGGCCGATGACCTCATCGACATGGGGGTAGGGGTAGACATATTGCAGCCGCACCCACACGCCGAATTCGCCGATCGCCTGCGCGAGATCGAAAAACTTCGCGCGGACCTCGCGGTCCTTCCACGCACTGGCGGCATATTCGATGTCGACGCCGTAGGCCGAGGTGTCCTGCGAGATGACCAGCAATTCCTTGACGCCGGCGTTGACCAGCCGCTCGGCCTCGCGGAGCACGTCGTTGGCGGGCCGCGACACCAGATCGCCACGCAGTTTCGGGATGATGCAGAAAGAGCAGCTGTTGTTGCAGCCTTCCGAAATCTTCAAATACGCATAGTGCCGCGGCGTCAGCTTGATGCCTTGTGGTGGCAACAGATCAAGATGCGGATTGTGTGCCGGCGGCAGCGCCCGGTGCACCGCCTCCAGCACGCTTTCGTATTGCTGCGGACCCGTGATCGAGAGCACGCCCGGGTAGGCCTCCTCGATCTGCTCGGGTTCAGCCCCCATGCAGCCGGTGACGATGACCTTGCCGTTTTCGGCCATCGCATCGCCAATTGCGGACAGCGATTCCTGTTTGGCGCTGTCGAGAAAGCCGCAGGTATTGACGATAACGAGATCGGCGCCGTCGTGCTTGCGCGCCAGTTCATAGCCCTCGGCGCGCAGCCGCGTGATGATGCGCTCGGAATCCACCAAGGCCTTGGGGCATCCAAGCGAAACAAAGCTGACTTTAGGCGCGGCGGCCTGCGACATCTTTGAACTGTCCGGGTAAATAACTGAGGCTGGAGCTAATCCCAATCTTGCACAAATACAAGGCTTTGAGCCCGACCGTATCAACGTGCTATCAATGCTTAGCCGGAATGCGGGTAAACGATGGGCGCCGAGTCGTCTCCAAAAATCGCGATTGTCGACGAAAGCCCGATCCGCGCCGCGATTCTTGAAGAAGGATTGCGGGAGGCGGGCTACACGGACGTCGTCCGCATCGACGAGATGCAGAGCCTCTTGAGCCGTATCTATGCGCTTGATCCCGACGTTATCCTAATCGACCTCGAAAATCCGAGCCGCGATATTCTGGAACAAATGTTTCAGGTCAGCCGGGCGGTACGGCGGCCGATTGCGATGTTCGTCGATCAAAGCGACGCAGCCTCGATTCAGGCGTCCGTCGACGCCGGGGTTTCCGCCTATATCGTCGACGGCCTCAAGAAAGAACGCCTCAAGCCGATCCTCGACCTCTGCATTTCCCGTTTCAACGCTTTCGCCAAGCTCCAGGATGAGCTCGACCGCGCCAAGTCGGCGCTGGAAGACCGCAAGGTGATCGAACGGGCGAAGGGCATTCTAATGAAATTGAAGGGACTGACCGAGGACGAGGCGTATGTCCTGCTGCGGTCGACGGCGATGCGCGAGAAGAAGAAGATCGGAGAGATCGCCCAGTCGATCCTGACCGCTTCGGAGCTACTGAAATGACAGCGCCACTCCAGATCGGCTTCATCCCCTTGATCGATGCGGCTGCGGTCATCGTGGCCGTCGAAAAGGGTTTCATGCAGGCCGAGGGGCTTGATGTGCAACTCGTTCGCGAGGTGTCTTGGTCGAACGTCCGCGACAAGCTCAATATCGGCCTGTTCGACGCGGCACATATTCTCGCCCCGCTTCCGATCGCTTCAAGTCTCGGCCTTGGTCATATCAAGGTGCCGATCGTCGCGCCGCTGACGCTGAACCTCAATGGCAATGCCATCACGGTGTCGCCGGCGCTTTACGAAGCGATCGTTCATGAAATCGACGGCGATCCGCTTGATCCCATGGCGACCGCGCGGGCGCTGTCACGGGTCGTTGCCAGGCGACGCCGCAATGGCGGCGAACCGTTGACGTTCGGCATGACGTTTCCGTTCTCGACCCACAACTATCTGCTGCGCTTCTGGATGGCAGCAGGTCCTGTCCATCCCGACGAGGACGTCCGCCTGGTCGTGCTGCCGCCCCCGTTCATGGTCGACAGCATTGCCGGCGGCCTTATCGACGGTTTCTGTGTCGGCGCACCCTGGAATTCGATCGCGGTCGACCGCGGAGTCGGGCGGATCCTGCACTTCAGTTCGGACATTGTGCAGCGTGCGGCGGAAAAGGTGCTCGGAGTCCGCCAGCAATGGGCAGAGAAAAACCCACAAACGCTGGCGGCTTTGGTTCGTGCGGTCTTCCACGCGGCCGAATTCACTGAGGCGCCGGAGAACCGGAATGAGGTGGCGCAGATCCTGGCGCGCGCCGAATATATCGGCGTCCATGCGGGGGTGATCCTGCGAACGTTGGAGGGCCGGCTCAAGATCGCGGCCGATGGCACGATGCGCGAAAGCGGCAGCTACCTGATGCTCGCGAGGGACGATGCCTCGATACCAGACCCGCTCCAGGCCGCCTGGCTTTACGCGCAAATGGTGCGGTGGCGGCAGACGCCAATGAGCCTCGAGGCCTTGAAAGCGGCGCAAGGGGTGTTCAGGCCGGACCTCTATGAGGCTGCGTTTGGGCGCACCAGCGAGCGACAGCCGGATGCCAAAGCCATCGGCACGTTTGCTGGTCCTGCTTTCGATCCCGAAAACATCCAAGGCTACTTCGCCGCCTTGCAGGGGCAACGAAATCCCTAAAGCCGAATCAGATTAAAAAATGGGCAACTTATAAACCTGTCTATCTTTTAGCCTTTGTGCCCAAAATTCGTCATCTCGGCCAGCCGAACCATGCTTCATTTCTTTGAACTAAACCATTGAAATAAAACAAATTCCTATTTTCGAATCATTGTGGCACGCAACTTGTATTGTTGCACTGCAGTCACCGCCGCTGAGGGCGGCTGGCACACGTCCGAGATGGATTTCCGCAGCAACGAGGCTGATCGGATCGCGAGAGTGAAGTTCGACAAGGCGCGGCCGCCTCCGTCGAGCTTCCGAGCGATCACCCGTTCTTTCGCCCGTCGTGAGCCACGCGGACGCGTGGCAGCTGGAGCCTCGATATGGACTACGTAAAACCTGCCGACGTTGTTAATTCGATGATTGATGCCAGCTTGAAGAAGCTGGCGCTTCCACCCCGCGACCTGTTGATCCGCGGAATTCTGGCAGGGGCGCTGCTCGGCGCGGCGACGACCCTTGCCTTTACGGGTGCGGCGACAACCGGCCAGCCTATCGTGGGTGCGCTGATCTTCCCGGTCGCTCTCGCGATCATCGTCCTGCTCAACCTTGAACTCGTAACCGGCAGCTTTGCGGTGGTGCCGATTGCGCGGCTCGAGGGGAAAGCAAGCTGGGGCGCCGTCCTTGCCAACTGGTCCTGGGTCTATCTCGCCAATCTGATCGGCAGTCTCGCCGTCGGCGCGCTGATCGCGGGATCGCTCACGAACATGGGCAAACTTGAAGTGGCTGGCGTTGCCGCTCGTCTTGTGGCCGCCGCTGAATCCAAGACGATCGCCAACGAAGCCATCGGCGCGGCCGGGATGCTGAGTCTGTTCGTGAAAGGCATTCTCTGTAACTGGCTGGTGAGCCTCGGCGTCATCCTCTCGATGACGTCCAACTCCACGATCGGAAAAATCGCAGCGACGTGGATCGCCATCTTCCTGTTCTTCGCGCTTGGCTACGAGCACGCCGTGGTCAACATGTTCCTGATTCCGACCGGCATGCTGCTCGGCGCCAAGGTCGGATTCTACGATTGGTGGGTGTGGAATCAGATTCCGGTCACGCTCGGCAATCTTGTCGGCGGATTCGTTTGTACCGGGCTTGCGCTCTACTCGACCTACAGGCCACGCGGTCAACTTATCCCGGCGGCCCAAACGGTAGCCCAGGCAGCGGAATGACGGTGCGCAATCCCGATGAAGCTTGAAACGATCTCCGTCGATTTCACCGACGAACAAAAACGCTACCTCGAAGGCTTTGCGGCCGGCGTACAGATGTTCAGAAGCGGCCGCGGCCTTCCCGGCGGCTCGGTACAAGTCACAACCGACGCCGAGCCGACGGGCCCCGACGCCGCGCACATCAAGGCACAGGACCAGGTTCTGGCGTCCGGCAAGAAACTTGCGGACCAGGAGAAGTTCAAGCGCGAGGAGCATCCGTTTGATGCCTACGAACGGCTGAAGGCTCAGGCGCGAACCAACGCGCCGCCGCCGCCGGCCGATAATTTCCGCTGGCGCTATTACGGCCTGTTTTACGTGGCGCCGGCGCAGGACTCCTATATGTCGCGCCTGCGCATCCCGAACGGCATTCTCAAGCACTGGCAGCTTTCAGGGCTTGCCGATCTCGCCGAACGCCTGTGCGGGCCCTATTGCCATGTCACGACGCGCGCCAACCTTCAGCTTCGCGAGCTACCGCCGAAGAACGCAGTCGCGTTGATTGAGGGTATCCAGGATCTCGGCCTGTGCTCGCGTGGCTCGGGCGCCGACAATATCCGCAACGTCACCGGCACGCCGACCGCCGGCATCGATCCGCAGGAACTGATCGATACCCGCGACTACGCACGGGAATGGCATTTTCACATTCTCAACGACCGCTCGCTCTATGGCCTGCCGCGCAAATTCAACGTTGCGTTCGACGGCGCAGGCAAAATCGCGGTGCTGGAAGACACCAACGACATCGCTTTCGCCGCAGTCGAGGTGAAAGATGGTTTCGGTGTCGAAGGCGGCGTGTGGTTTCGGCTCGGGATCGGCGGCATCACCGGACACAAGGATTTTGCCAGGGAAACGGGCATCATCGTCAGGCCGGCGGACGCAACGAAAGTGGCGGACGCTATCGTGCGCGCGTTTATCGATACCGGCGACCGCACCAACCGCCTCAAGGCGCGTCTGAAGTATGTCATCGACAAAATCGGAATGGAGAAATTCCTCGTCCTGGTCGAGCAGAAGCTCGGCCATGCCCTGACGCGCGTCCCGCCGGAGGCGCTCGTGCCGCGTCCGGCGTTCGATCGGACCGCGCATATCGGCGTCCACAAGCAGAAGCAGGATGGTCTGAACTGGATCGGAGTGACGTTGCCGCTTGGCAAGGTGACTTGCGAACAAATGAGCGGCATCGCCAAGATCGCAGCCGATCTTGGCGATGGCGAGATCCGGCTGACAGTTTGGCAGAACCTGCTGATCTCAGGCGTCAGCGACGCCAATGCCTGTTTGGCGATCAAGGCGATCGAGGCGATTGGGCTTTCCACCAAAGCCTCCAATGTTCGCGCCGGCCTTATTGCCTGCACCGGAAATACCGGTTGCAAGTTTGCCGCCTCCAATACCAAGGCGCATGCGGCCGCGATTGGCGACTGGTGCGATGGCCGTGTCGAGGTCGACACACCGCTCAATATCCATTTGACCGGCTGCCATCATTCCTGCGCGCAGCACTATATCAGCGATATCGGCCTGATCGCGGCCAAGGTGCCGGTCAGCAATTCCGAAGACACCGTCGAGGGCTATCACCTGTTTGCGGGCGGCGGCTTTGGCGCGGACGCCGATATCGGGCAGGAGCTCTATCACGACCTCAAGGCCGAGGACGCTCCGCAAACGGTCGAGAAACTGCTCAAGGCGTATTTGGCGCATCGCGCCGGCCCGTCCGAAACCTTCCTCACATTCGCTCGCCGCCACGACGGCGAGAGCTTGCGCAAAATGGCGGAAGCTGAGACCTCGTCATGAACCAGATCACGCCCCCGCCCAAAATCGAAATCATCCCATCGAGCGCACCGTTCTCCGAGGCACAGCGCTCCTGGCTCAACGGCTTTTTCGTAGGCCTTCTGAGCGAGCAGGTCACGCCGCTGTCGGCCGAGCAGGGCGCTGCGGTCATGCAAGGCCCCGCGGGCGACCCCGACGACGGCGAAGCCCCCTGGCACGACCAGACACTGCCGATCGCCGAGCGGATGAAGCTTGCGGAGGGGCGCCCCTTGCGGCGGCGCATGATGGCGGCCATGGCGCAGCAGGATTGCGGCCAGTGCGGTTACAATTGCCACGACTATTCCGAAGCGATCGCGAGCAAGGCGGAGGGCCGGCTCAACCTCTGCGTCCCCGGCGGCAAGGAAACCGCGCGGATGCTGAAGACGCTCTATGAAGACCTGGACAAGGCTCCCACTGCGGCGCCGGCTCCGGTGGCGGCCACGCCGGAAGCACCCGCTCCGGCCCCGCCCGTGGTCGAACTCGGCCGATCGCGTGACAACCCCGCGCCCGCGACCTTTGTATCCCGGCGCCTTCTCAACAAGACGGGGTCGGAAAAGGAGACCTGGCACATCGAATTCGATCTCGCCGAAAGCGGCCTTGACTATGCCGTCGGCGACTCCTTCGGCATCTTCGCCAGGAACGAGCTCGGCCATGTCGATCAGATCATCGCCTTGCTTGGCGCCTCCCACACCACCGAGGTGCGCGGCCGGACGCTACGCGAAGTCTTGACCGACGAAGTCTCGCTCGCGCCGGCGCCGGATTCCCTGTTCGAGCTGATCTCCTTCATTACCGGCGGCGCCCCGCGCGAGAAGGCGCGCGCGCTGGCGCAAGGCGACGACCCCGACGGCGACGCCGCAACACTTGACGTCATGGCGGCCTTGCAAAAGTTCTCTGGCGTCCGCCCGCATCCCGAAGCCTTTGTCGAGGCGCTCGAGCCGTTGCAGCCGCGGCTTTATTCGATCTCGTCTTCGCATAACGCAACTCCCGGCAAGTTGTCGCTGACGGTCGATTGCGTCCGCTACGTGATCGGCAAACGCAAGCGGCTGGGCCTCGCCTCCACCTTTCTGGCCGAGCGCGTTCAGCCGGGCGATCAGGTGAAGGTCTATGTGCAGAAGGCGCATGGTTTTGGCCTTCCTCAAGATTCCAAAGTGCCTATCATCATGATCGGGCCCGGCACCGGCGTTGCGCCATTCCGCGCCTTCCTGCTCGATCGTCGGGCGACCGGTGCGACCGGCCGCAACTGGCTGTTCTTCGGTCATCAACGGTCGAGTTGCGATTTCTTCTATTCCGACGAACTCAACGCGATGAAGACTGCAGGTCTTCTGACGCGCTTGTCGCTCGCGTGGTCGCGCGACGGCGACAAGAAGTTCTACGTGCAGGACCGCATGCGCGAGGTCGGCCGGGAGTTGTGGTCGTGGCTTGCCGAGGGGGCGCACGTCTACGTCTGCGGCGACGCCAAGCGAATGGCAAAGGACGTCGAACGCGCGCTGGTCGACATCGTCGCTCAGCACGGTGCGCGCTCGACCGATGAAGCCATCAGCTTTGTCGGCGAACTCAAGAAGAAAGGCCGTTACCAGCAGGACGTTTACTAGCGATGTATCTGGTATTCCAGCAGAACCGGTTCCAGAAAGCGAAAATTCGAGCGAATAATATTCCTGGTTGAGTCAGCCGCGAAGAATTTTCCTTTCGCTTTCGACCCGGCAGAACAACGATATCGCTTTTTGCAGCGCCGTCTTGTTTCCGCCTGCAATCGCTATTCGACTGTCGCGCATGTCACGTTGGAGATCGGCCATGCGCGAACTGTCCGCGGAAGCTCGGTTGCATCTGTATGCGCGCTCGCTGTCGCGCAAAACCGGAACAGGTTTCCATGCTGCGGCGCTCTATGGCGCTTTTGCATTGATCGCGGGCGTCTTGTTCGGAACGCTTTCCGTTCATCCCTTTTAAGATCTCAGCAAGTCTGCGCTTAGCCGCGCCTGAACGGCGCGACTTCGATGCCGGCGTCCTTCAGCGCCTGGCGAACGCCGCGCGCGATTTCGACCGCACCTGGGGTATCGCCGTGAATACACACGGTGTCGGTGCGCATCTTCATGACCTTGCCGGTAATCGACACCACCGCGCCGTCCTGCACCATCCGCACGACCCGCTCGGCGATTTGCCTGGGATCGTGAAGGACGGCGCCGGGTTTTTTTCGTGAGACCAGATTGCCGTCATCCTCATAGGCGCGGTCGGCGAAGATTTCGTGCGCCATCGGCAGGTTGGCTGCCTCGCCGGCCGCCACCAGCTTGGAGTTGGCGAGCACGACAAACACCAGGTTGGGGTCGACGGCCCTGATGGCCGAAGCAATCGCGCGCGCGGTGCTTTCTTCTTCACATGCCACGTTCGACAGCGCACCATGCGCCTTGACGTGGGTCACCCTGTAGCCGGCGAGTGCGGCGACCCCTTGCAATGCGCCGATCTGATAAGCGACGAGGCTTTCGATCTCGCGGGCGCTCATGCCATAGAACGGACGTCGGCCAAAGCCATGGATGTCACGATAGCCGGGATGCGCGCCGACGCTGACGCCGCGTGCCTTTGCCAATTCCACCGTCTTGCGCATGGTGTCGTAATCGCCGCCGTGAAAGCCGCACGCAACGTTCACGGATGTCGCGACGTCGATCATCGCGGCGTCATTGCCCATCTGCCAAACACCGAAGGACTCGCCGAGATCACTATTCAGATCGACCGTTTTCATCTTGTTATCCGTTTTCTGGTTGGCTTTTTGAAATTAGTCCGGCGTCACCGCATCGGCAACTTGCCAAGTCCGGGCGTCCATCGCATTGACGGCGACGCCGGCGACATTGGCATCTTGCAGCGCCTCGACGTTGAGATCAAAGCTCTCGATCGAAAGAATCCGGTCGGGCAGGGTACGCAGCAGTTCGGCGAACTTGCGCGCCGCAATCTGCGCCTCCTCCACGCTCACGGACTTGAAGCGGAAAGCCGTTCCGGCCGGAATTTGTGCGAACCGTCCGAAATCGGCCGTGATCACGGTCGCGATCTTGGGATAGCCGCCGCTGGTGCCGCGGTCGGACATCAAGACGATCGGCTGGCCATTTCCGGGCACCTGGATGCTGCCGTTCACCGTGCCGTCGGAAACGATGTTGTGGCCGTGCAGATGCTTGATGGCTGGCCCCTCGAGGCGATATCCCATGCGATCGCTGGTCGCCGATATCTTCCACTCGCTCTCCAGAAAGAGGCTGATCGCCTCGTCGCTGAACTCGTCGTTCTGTGGTCCCAGCACAACGCGGACCAGGCCGGATCCTGCTGCCGGCAACTCGATCCGGCGTTCAGCTCCCATGCCAGCCGCCGACACGTTCAATTCGTCGCCCGCCTGCAAGGGCCGGGGATAGGGACTGCCGAGGCCTGCCCGCGCATTGACCGCAAGACTGCCGAACATCGGTTCACCTCTGATGGCGCCTTCGATCGCGAGATAGCTGAATGATCCGCCCCGCGCCATGCCGAGTTTCAAGGTTTCGCCGTCGGCGAGCGTGAGGGAGGTGTCCCACGCGATTGAGCGACCCCCGATATCGGCGCTGCGCGGCGCGCCCGAAAGTCCAAGGCGAACCGCGCCTTCGCGTGCAGTGAACGAAGCGCCATAGGGGCCGATTTCGACAGCCGGCGCCAGCAGCGCGTTTCCAGCCAGGCAATTTGCGGCGGCAAGCCCCAGCCGGTCCATGGCGCCACTCGGCGTCAAGCCATAACGCTGGGCACCGAAGCGTCCACCGTCCTGCACCGAACTCGCCGGGCCGATTGAGGAAATCACGAGCCTTGGAAAGGGGGCACTGCTCATGCGGCGATCAACTCGGCAACGATCTCGCCATGCTCGGCGGCATGCTCCTGTTCAACATAGGTCTTGGCGTCGATGGCATAGAACTTCACCCGATCGCCCGGCTCGAGCAGGAACGTGGGCTCGCGATGAAGCTGATAGGTTCGCACCGGCGTGCAGCCCAACAGGTGCCAGCCGCTCGGGCCGGCAAGGCACTGAATACCCGCCTGAACGCCACCGACGGAAATTGTCCCCGCTGGCGTCAACAGCCGCGGATTCCGCCGCCGCGGCATATGCAGCGATTCCTGCAATCCACTGAGATAAGACCATCCCGGCGTGAAGCCGAGCATGGCCACGCGATAATCGCCGGCGACATGCCGCGCCACGATCTCATCTGGCGTGGTGTTCAGAGTTTTGGCGACATCCTCAAGGTCGATACCGTAATCGCCGCCATAGGCAACCGGCACCCGCCATAGCCTTGTCTTCTCGGAAGCAGGCATTGGCCGCTGCGCCAGTTCGACCAGCTCTTGGCCGAGCGTTGTGAGGTCGATCTGTGTCGGATCGTAATGGACGAGGAGGGATCGATAGGTGGGCACTGTTTCAGTCACCCCCGTGATCGGCTCGCCCGCCAAGATGCGATCGAGCGCGAGCACACGCCGATTGGCCTCATCATCGATCTTGCGACTGAACTCCACCGTGATGGCGCTGTCCCCGCTAAGCAGGAGACGGGGAGGGGAAAGTGGCGCAGCCATAGCTCGACGATCCAGTCCGAAATTTCCGTGCAGCCTATCATTGGATGGAGGCAAGCGCGACCCGTCAGAGCAAAAAAAGCCTGTTACTTCAATAAACTAATGCGCCAACCTCCGATAAGATGCGATGATCGCGGGGAGAGCGTCCACGGCACGCCGCACAGCAATGCCCAAGAGCCCTTGACGCAACTATTTCGCTTCGCAAGATGCGCGCCAATTCATCCCACCGGAGTTTATCGTTCGATGTCCCTATCGCCCGAAGCCGTCAAAACCCTTTCGCACATCACGACTGCCACCATCACCACGGTCCTGCTCAAAAAGGGACTGCGTAACGTCTGGCTGCGGGGGACGAAACCGTTGCGGCCAGGGCAGAAGCGGCTGGTCGGGCCGGCTTTCACGCTGCGCTTCGTGCCTGCCCGCGAAGACCTCGCCACACCCGAGTCCTGGTCAAAGCCGATCTCGACCAGAGGCGCGATCGAGGCCATGCCCGAGGGCTGTATCGCGGTGGTGGACGCGATGGGTATCACCGACGCCGGCATCTTCGGCGACATTCTGTGCGCACGCATGGTCAAGCGCGGGGTTTCGGCACTGATTACTGACGGCGTGGTTCGCGACGTTGAGGGCGTGCTCGGCACGGGCTTGCCGGTGTGGTGCGACGGCTATGCCGCTCCGCCTTCGGTCGCAGGCTTGACCTTCGTCGGCTGGGGCGAACCGATCGGCTGCGGCGGCGTTGCGGTGTTCCCCGATGACGTGATCGTCGCCGATCAGGATGGCGCGGTCGTGATCCCGAAGGCATTCCTCGAGCATGTGCTGGCCGAGGGCGCCGAGCAGGAGCGGATGGAGGCCTGGATCGTCAATGAGGTCAATAACGGCGCGCTGTTGCCTGGCCTTTATCCCATGAACGCCGAAACGAAAGCGCGCTACGCCGCTTCAAAGAAGTAACCCCGCCCAAGAAGGAGGACAGCCCATGGATTTTCATCCAGCCGGTTCACGCCCGACGCGCCGCGCGCCGAAAGAGAGCTTTACCGGGACGGTTTGGCAGGACCCGATCGTGACGGCACCTGCGCCGGCGCGGCTCCGGGCCGGCCGCGTGTCCTTTGAACCCGGCGCGCGAACCAATTGGCACACGCACCCGCTCGGGCAAACGCTGTACGTCATTTCGGGCGTCGGCCGCTTCCAGACCAAGGGCGGACCCGTGCTGGAAATCCGCCCCGGAGACGTGATCTGGATTCCGCCGGGCGAAAAGCACTGGCATGGCGGATCTCCGACCAATGCAATGACCCACATTGCCATGCAGGAAGCGCTCGACGACACTCACGTGACCTGGATGGAGCCGGTCACCGACGAGGAATACAACGTCAAGGTCGGCGGGTAGGAGCTTACGCGGCTCTGGTGGAGTGGATTTGACATTCGCTACCCACCTAGCCGCAAACGCGTATGAGCGAATGCAAAATCCTAAACTCCACTAGTAAGATATACTTGCTAGTGGTCCCTTGATTCTAACATTCGCAAAGGTGCCCGCTGAGAAGGGATGCGAATGTTAGAATCGGACCACTAGTCGCCGCCTTTGCGAAGGATCTCGGCGGCAGCGGCGCGTCCAGCCATTTCGTTCCGCAGCGCCTCAAAACGCTGTCGTGCTTCGCTGGCCTGATCATCGACGAACCGCACGGCAGCATCCGCGGACATCGGTCCGCTCGTGATGGGGCGGGAATCCTCGCCGATGGTCTCGTCCACAAAATATCGGTTGTCGGACCCGCGGCGCACGGTCCATTTGAAGCGGATGGCTTCCATCGGTCCCGGACCGGCTTTCGAATAGCCGTCGGCATCGTCCCGCGGGACCTCCTGCTCCGGCTGTTCGCTGGTAGCAACCTTCATCGCCTCCGGCGGGAATGCCGGCTGATCGAGGATGCTCGCAATGGTCGCAAGCGCATGGTCGGTCGGGTCGCCTTCGCTCAATCGTCTGCTCCAAAAGCTCGCGCGGCCGATGTCCCGCGCATCTGCAAAATACTTAGTCGTCGGAATGAGGCTGAGTTTTGTCGAGACTCTGAATGAAAGATATCTTTGTTCGTTAGCCAAGCACGTCCTGGTTGATCACGTTCTGCCGGATCGGTTCGCCATCCAGCGCGCTCAGGATATTGCGCGCAGTTTGTTCGCTCATCCGGTCCACGGCCTCCCAGGTCACGCCAGCGACGTGCGGGGCGATAATCACGTTGGGCAGTTCGAACAGCGGATTTGGAACCGGCGGCGGTTCCTGCGCAAACACGTCAAGGCCGGCGCCCGCCAGCTTGCCCGAGGTGAGCGCGTCAAAGAGCGCAGCTTCCTCGATGATTCCGCCGCGTGCGGTATTGATGAGATAGGCGGACGGCTTCATGCGCCTCAATCTCGTGGCATTGAACATCCCCACCGTCTCCGGCGTCTTCGGGCAATGAATGCTGACGAAGTCGGCGCGAGGCAGGGCCGCATCGAGATCGGCGACGGCTTGGTAGCCGGCACGCCTGATCTCATCCGCCGACAGATAGGGATCGTAAACCAGCACATTCATTTCCATGGCTTGGCATCGCTTGGCGGTACGCGTGCCGATCCGTCCAAAGCCGATGATCAAGACCGTCCTGCCGAAGAGATCAAAAGGCAACTTGCCGAGGCGCGCGCCCCATTGACCATCCTTGACCAGGGCATGCAGCTCGTTGGCGCGCTTGGCTAGCATCAGCATCATGAACAAGGCCTGCTCCGCGACCGACGGCGAATTGGCAGTACCGACCACCATCAGCGGAACCTTGCGGCGGCTGAGCGCGGGCACATCGACAGCATCAAAACCGACGCCGATGCGGGTCACGACCTTCATGTCCTCTGCTGCTGCAAGTTCGGTTTCGCCAAAGCGGGTGGCACCAAGCGCGACGGCGTGGACCGGCGCATGGGCTTTCAACAACGCCTCGAAATCTGCGGCCGAAATCAGATTGGGGAATTCAATGAGTTCGATGTCATCGCGCTCCCGGAGGAGAGCGCGGCCGCACGGCGCCATGGTCTGGGTGATGAGGATCTTCTTATTGTTGGCTGTCATTTTGTTGGTTGTCATTCCGCGAGCCTTGTCTGCCGGCGGCGCAACCATCAGATTACGGCGCCGGTGGCCTCATTTAGCAGATGCATGTTGTTGAGGTCCACCGCCAGGCGGAGCGCTTCGCCGTCGCGAGCGCAGGCGTTGGGATTGACCCTTCCGCAGACCTGTTTGCCCGCGAGCGTGAAGTAGATCAGCGTCTCCATCCCCATCGGCTCGGTCACGTCCAGCATCGCGTCGAAAGCTTCAACGCCGGGTTCGGCGTGGGCTTTCGCTTCGGTGATGTGCTCGGGCCGCAACCCCAGCAGCAGTTTTTGGTCTCCATTGGCATTTTGATAGCGCGCCGCGCGGGCAGGCGGCAGCGGAAAGGCAATCCGGTCCGTCAGCCGGACATGCAGCCTCCCGGCATTGTCTTCAAGCTGGCACGGCAGGAAATTCATCGCAGGCGAGCCGATGAAGCCCGCCACGAACCGCGTTGCGGGGTTGTGGTAGAGCTCGTTGGGCGCACCGATCTGCTCGATCCGCCCCTTGTTCATTACGACAACGCGATCCGCGAGTGTCATCGCCTCAACCTGGTCGTGCGTCACATAGACCGTCGTGGTTCGCACTTTCTGGTGGACCTTCTTGATCTCGATCCGCATCTGCACCCGCAGCTTGGCGTCGAGATTGGACAGCGGCTCGTCAAACAGAAAGACTTTCGGGTTGCGGACGATCGCGCGCCCCATCGCCACGCGCTGGCGTTGGCCACCCGATAGCTGCTTGGGCTTTCGATCGATCAACTCGACGATGTCCAGCATGCGCGCTGCCTCGTCGACCCGCGCCTTGATCTCGGCTTTCGGATAGCGCTTCAAGCGCAACCCGAACGACATGTTCTCCGCAACGGTCATGTGCGGGTAGAGCGCGTAATTCTGGAACACCATTGCGATGTCGCGGTCCTTCGGCGGCACATCGTTGACGACGTCGCCGCCGATCACGATGTCGCCATCGCTGATATCTTCCAGCCCTGCAATCATTCGCAGCGTGGTCGACTTCCCGCAGCCAGAGGGCCCCACTAGCACGACGAATTCGTGATCCGCAATGTCGAGGTCGATGCCACGGACGGCCTCGACATCCTCGTAGCGCTTGACGACCTTACGCAGATTCACTTCGGCCATGGGAACTAACCCTTTGTCGCACCGGCGGTGAGGCCGGCAATGTAGTAGTCCATCAGGAAGGCATAGATGATGAGCGGTGGCGCGGCGCCGAGCAGGGCGCCGGTCATGATCTGCCCCCAATTGAAGACGTCGCCCTTGATCAGCGTCGTGATGATGCCGACAGGCAGGACCAGCTGATCCGTGGAGGTCGTGAACACCAGGGGATAGAGAAACTGCGCCCAAGAGACGGTGAAGGCGAAGATGGTTGCGGCGATCAGGCCAGGCAAGGCGACCGGAATGAAGATGCGGGTCAGCGTCTGAAACCACGAGGCGCCGTCAATGATAGCTGCCTCGTCCAGTTCCTTCGGGATCGAGGCGAAATAGCCGATCATGATCCAGGTGCAAAACGGCACCGTGAGCGTCGGATAGATAAGGACCAGCACATACCAGCGGTTGATCAGCTGGACTCCTGTCCAGTCGCCAAAGAGCGCGAACATCTTGAACAGGGGAATGAACAGAAGGCTGTCCGGGATCAGGTAGGTCAGGAACACGCCGGTCGCAAGCGTTGCCGAACCCCAGAACTTCATCCGCGCCAGCGCGAAGGCCGCCGGCACGCTGATCAGCATGGTGACGATGACCACGGCGACCGAAACCAAGGCAGAATTCCAGAAAAATCGCAGATACTGGTTGGATCCGAGCAATTCGACGTAGTTGCTCAGCGTTGGATGGAATACCCACCAGGGATTGGTCGCGGCCGAGATCTCCGCGCTGCTCTTGAGCGAGGTGATCAGCATGTAGAGCGGCGGCGTCAGTGAAAAGACGGCAAACAACGTGAGAAAGAAGTACGACCAGCGAAGCGCCCAGAGACGGTCGCGGCTCATGCTGCCGTATTTGATCTTGCGCGTAGGCCCGGTCTTGTCGATCGCGAGCGAGCTCATCAGGCTTCGTTTCCGCGTTTGGTGACATCGCGCAGGATGAAGAAAGCGGCGACGGCCAAAATCGGCGCCATGAACAGCGAGACGCTCGCGCCCAGCGGAATGTCACGGCCTTCGATACCGACGCGAAACGCCCAGGTCGCGAAAATATGGGTATGATCGAGCGGACCACCGGCGGTCAGGATTTGCACGATGTCGAAATTGGCAAACGTCACGATCAATGAGAACAGCGTCGTAATCGCGATGATGTTGCGCATCATCGGCAGCGTCACATACCAGATGCGTTGCCACCAATTGGCGCCGTCGATCGCGGCCGCTTCATAAAGCTGGTCCGGCACCGATTTCAGCGCCGCCAGGTACATGATCATGAAAAATGGCGCACCATACCAGACGTTGACGAGGATGACGGAAAAGCGCGCCCAAATCGCGTCGCCAGTCCAGGGGATCGGTCCTATGCCGAACAGCGACAGCGTGTAATTAAAGGCGCTGTAGGAGGGATCGAACAGCCACAGCCAGGCAAGCGTGCTCATGGCCGGCGGGATCACCCAGGGTACGAGCAGCATGCCTCGCCATTTTCGCTGCTTGCGGGATGGGATGTTGTGGGCGAAATGGGCGACGATGAAGCCGATCAGCACCTTAAAGATCACGGCCGTAATGGCGAAGATGCAGGACTGCTCCACCACCATCCAGAAGGTCTCGCGCTTGAACAGGAACTGAAAATTTCCAAAGCCGACGAACCTGGTCATCGACTTGTTCAGGGTCGCAAGATGAACCGAATACAGGGCGGGGTAGATCACCAGAATGGCGATGAGCAGGATCAGCGGCAAAGTCATGAAGAACGCCACCGTCGACTTCCGCCCGAGCAGGTTGCGCCACCTCGTGCGCCCGGCGGCGCGCCGGACGCCCTGAGCACCGTCCTGTTGAAGTACGACATCGACCATGGTGCATCTTCCCTTGTGGGATCATTCACCGAGAGTGCCGGCGTTCCAACGCCCGACCCGAGAGGAAGTCGCTGCGAGCTAAGCCGCAAAGGCAGTCGCGGCGACGGCCTTGGCTTCAGCTTCGCATGAAGCCTTCACATTCGCCTTCCGCCCAAGCCAGCGTGTTCTCCATTTTTTCGCCCTGCGCGTAACGGAGGCACATCTTGGTCAGCGTAGCCTGGGTGTAGATCTGCTGCGCAATCTTTGGCGGCGCCGGAGAAGCCGCAATCGACAGCTTCTGCTGATTGTAGGGATCCGGATAGTGATAGAGCGTGCCCTTCGGCGGCTCCTGTTCCCCATAAACCTTCAGCTTTTTGAGTTTCTCATAAGCGGGCAGGTCGTAGCCGCCGCTTGCTTCGACCAGCTTTTCGATTGACGTCGGCTGCGACAGATGCGTGAGCAAGCTCTTGGCCGCCTGCTTGTTCTTGGAAAAATTCCAGACGCTCCAGAAGAAGGGAAGGTAGGGCGCAAAGCGTCCCTTCGGACCGACAGGGAAGCCATGGGTCCAGCACTGCGCCGCGATCTCGGGCGCATCGCGCTTGGCGACGGCCCAGGCGCTTGGCGGGTTCATGATCATGGCGCCCTTGCCGGAGATCAGCCACTTGTTGTTGGAGGCATCGTCCCAGGCGGCGACGTCGGGCGGCAGAACTGAGATCAGCTTCTTGTAAAATTCAAGCGCTTGGCGAACGGAATCGCTCTTGACCGTGAGATCGCCCTTGACGTTGACCAGTTCTGCGCCAAACGCCTGGAAGATCGCGCCCGCCGAATCGACGCTGTCAGTGGTTTCGCCCAGTCCTATGCCGAAGGCAAAGCCGCCTTTGTGGCAGGCTTCCGCAGCCTTCAGGAACGTGTCCATCGTCCAATTGTCTGCCTTCGGCGGACTTCCGGCGGGATACATCTCCTGGACGTCGATATTGGCGTATTTCTTCATCAGGTCGATGCGCGAGCACGGCCCCTTGATCTGGCTGCCGATAGTAGCGGGAACGGCGAGCCACTTTCCGTCGGCTTGTCCGAGATATTTGACCGTGCCGTTCACAGCTCCATTCTGCTGGATGATCGGTTCCATGATATCGTTCATGGGCTCCAGCAATTCGGCAAAAGACTGCGGCTGCCAGGGACCGCCGGAGGCGAGAATGTCGTGGCCGGACTTGGCTTCGGCTTCCGCGGTTTGGGTGAGGAGCAGCTTGTTGCCTTGACTGGTGATGTAGTCGATCTGGACTTCGACCTTTTCCCTCGCGGCCCATTCATTGATGAGGTCAGTGGAGGTCTTGTTGGCGCCGGGAACCCAGTGGTCCCAGAGGCCGATCGAGAGCCTGCCGGCCGCTCGCGCCGTTCTGAGGTAGGGCGAGGAAATCAGCGCCGCAGATGACAACGCAGTGGCGGCCACGAACTGCCGCCGAGAAAGCCTTCTCCTGGACATCGCACTCCCTCCATATGTTGCTTTGCTTTGTTTTTTGACTTCGTCTGGCCGATGCCGCTGGCAAGCCCTGCGTTCGCAGGTCGGCGCGAAGATTGGGATGGATCAGACCAGAATTGCCGGCCGGTGTCGAGAAATCACGCCACGAACGATCCTAGAACTATCGTTGCGTTTCGTCGCACCCCATCGAGAACCAGGCGTCGTCAATCAAGCGCGACGAGAGCTTGCTCTATTGCGCTGCAAACTGGGGGAGCGAGCGTGGTCTGAAATGGTCCGTCAACGATGTCCCGGCGGCTGCCGGTCGAACACACCTTCGCATTCTGTGCGCTGGCGCCACCGTGGACTCGTCCGACGCTGTAACGATAATGTCGTCTGCGATTGAGTGATTCAAAAGTCCTATCGTTTCCGACCCATGGAGCTTGAAATGATCCGCCCAACTCCGGCCTCGCGCCTGCAAGTGGGATTATGCATTGCGGCAATCGCCGCGCTGCTGCTGGGCCTGCCGCAGGCGGCTCTCGCGCAGGGGCTGGTCAAGGGCATGCAGGACGGCGCGCAGGTCGGCAACAAGGCCGCGGGCCCCGTCGGTGGCGTGCTGGGTGGTGCGATCGGCGGTGTGGTCGGCGTCTTCAATGGCGCATTGGGCGTCGGTGGCGAGAAGGGGCAGGAGCAGCCGCCCACCGCCGCCGCTACGGCCAAACCGATCCCGGGTAGCCCATCCAAACCCGGCAAGGCCACCAAAACGGCGAAGGCGACCGCCGCCGTACCCACTACGGCGTCGGGGAAGCCGATAGAGGTTCTCACCCAGCCGGGCGAGCCGACGTTGACAGCTGAGCAGATCGTGGCGAACAGCGATGCCTATATCGACCGGATCAAGACTGAATTGATCCTGACGCCCGAACAGGAAAAGAACTGGTCGGCCTTCAACAGTGCGATGCACTACCTCGGTCACAATGGCGCCGAGCGGCTTAACCTGAGGATTGCGCGCGCCAAGCGCGATCCGCCCGACGACATCGTTGAGCAGATGCGCAACGAGGCGCAGTTTCTGGTCGATCGCGCCGCGGATCAGCGCGCCGTGGCCGACGCCGCGGAGCCCCTCTTCACGAGCCTCGACGACAAGCAGAAGGCGATCTTCATCGAAGAAATGGTGCGCCTGAGCCACGAACGCGGGCTGGATTGAGGCGACAGCGGGCCGGATTGAGACAACAATAAGACGTCGCTGGCGGGATCGCCGGGTCGTTCTCGCGTTGTCAGCCCGCTGCGAATAGCCGGGTACGCAGGCCCTGGGGTAGGTGGAAGGCACCGGCACCCGGCTATCCTGCCGCAGCGGCGGCGAAGCTCAAATCGTCATGCAAAATTGAGGAAAAGCTGACCGCTTCGCGCCCGAGATATGGCCGCCTTATGACCTTGTCTGGATTGGCGGGGCGTAAGATTGTCCGGACCCTGAATCCATTCTCAGGTCTTCGGGAAATTCAGTTCCACGCCCACGCCGTCCGGATCATAGAGAAAGAACTGTGTGTCGCCCGTACGCGGAACAATGCTTTCGCGGAACTTGATACTCCGGGATTGCAGCCGCCTGCGCATCCCCTCGACGTCGGTCGCCGCGAAGGCAATGTGATCGAGGCGGCCAGTGTCCTCGTATTTCTTCTCGGTGCCGCGGACGACGATGCCTTCACGTGGCTTGCGCGTGCCCATCAGATGGACGGCGGCAACGCCGCCCGAATAGAGCCAGTAGCCGGGAAAGTCGAGCGGCGGAGATCGCCGTTCTCAAGGCCAAGCACATCGCAATAAAAATCCTTGGTGCGTTCGAGATCCGCAGGTTCGATCGTGTAATGCTGTAGTCCGCCAAGCGGCATGGTTGTTCTCCTTCGATCAATGTATTCCCTTGGCTCGTTGTCGCCTGGGAGACGAGCGTCGCGTCAGGCGGTCGCCGCGAGTTCCTTGTCGATTTGTTCGATCGATTTGCCCCGGGTTTCGATGCCAAGAAAATAGTACACCGAGCCAGCCAGCAAAAACCAGCAACCGAGATAAAGGAAAGCCAGAGGAAACTCCGTCAAGGGCACGTCGGGCTTGAAATAATTTCCGCTGCCGACGATCAAGGCGAGGCCAACGGGGCCGAGGATCTTGCCGATCCCGCCAAAGCCCATAGGCCGAGCCCATGCCGGAGGTCCGCAAATGCGACGGCCAGACCTCGGCGGCATAAGGCCCGACAATCGCAAAGCCGCCGTCGGCGAAGAAAAAGGCCACGGCCAGAATGAGCCAGAACGCCGAGATCCCCATCACCGTCGCGTCGTAATAGTGACCAGCGACGATCGTGAGCATGCCGGCGCCGAAACCGAGCAAACCGCCGGCATTGCGTCGGCCGAGCCATTCCGAAAAAAATGCGAACGACACCCGCCCGATGAAGCCGGACGCGCTCAACAGGATCATCATCTTCGCTGCCTGTTGCGGCGACACCTTCAACAGCAACACGAACAAAGCGGGCGCCCAGAGCGTGATGCCATAAACCCCAGTCTGTGCGCCGGCATTGCCGAGCCATGATACGATCAAACTCCGCGGATATTTGAACAAGTCGCGCCAGCGGCTTTGCATGACCGGACCGGCATCCGCGGCCGTTGGCAAAGGCAGCGATGCAGGTTTCACCTGGAGTGCCCAGGCGAGCGAGTCGCGGGCCTCCTCGTAGCGGCCCTGCCGGCAGAGCCAGCGCGGAGACTCCGGCACCCAAATTCGGACCAGGAGCACCAGCAGCGCCGGAAGCACGCCGACGGCGAACAGGACCCGCCATTCGCCGGAGCCGACTGCCGATCCGAGAACGGCGCCAAGGCCGACGCCAAGCGGAATCACGCACGTCACCAGTCCGCCGGTCCAGCCACGCTTCGACGACGGCATGAATTCCTGCACCAGCGGCAAGTCCACGCAGTAAAGGCCGCCGACGCCGAGGCCAACAAAAAAACGCATCACCGCGAGGTAGATCCACCCCTGGTCCGGCGTGAAATACAGAAGACCGGTTGCGATCGAGAAGTTCAGCACGGTACCGATGAAGACCTTGCGGCGGCCGATACGGTCGGCAAGCCAACCCCAGCCGTAAGCGCCGACGATGGCGCCGATCCCGGAACTCATCAGCACCGTTGCCGATTGGCCGAACGTCAGCTTCCAGGGACCGATCAAGAAGGCCAATACAAAGCCGATCAGGAAGTAGTCGAAGAATTCGAGTGCATCGCCAACAATGGCAGCGACGAGAATTCTGATCTGATTGCCAGTCAAACTCGTCTGCCGGTCGAGAATCTCGAACATGGCCTCTCCCCCTGAGCAGCGTTTCCGTGGCACCTGCTTTTTTGCCGAACCGGCGGAGCGCCAAAAAACCGGTCGGAAGGAAAAGCTAGCGTGGTCACCCACGATGCGGAAGCCAGTTCTCGTTTTGGCAGGGCCCCAAAACTGCAAACGTCCGGCAATCATCCGCCCGGCAAGATAGGAGTGACTTGGCCGGACCGGATTGCCAGCAATTTGTTTAGGTTTTGGCGCTAGGCTTGCGGGTTATGGGCATGCCAGCACAATTGATGGAAGAGAAACGGAAGCATCAGCGGACCGAGATCAATGAACCTGCCTATGTTTCGGCGGGCGGATCGGTCATGCGCTGCGTGGTTCGAAATATCTCTCCCGACGGCGCCGCCGTCGACGTCGAAAATCCCGCCTTCGTTCCAAACCAGTTTTGCCTTGTGATGGCGCGTGACTCCTCGACCCATGACTGCCGGGTGATCTGGATTCGCGAGAAGCGGATTGGCCTGGCTTTCGTAAAGTCTCCGGATGGATCCGGACCGCGTGACTGACCCGCGGACAGCTCTCTAGTTCGCAGCCAATCAAATACACGAAGGAGCAAGCCACCTTCCGGCGACTTGCTCCTCAATTTTCGGTTTGGGCGCCGATCCCTGTCTTAAACGCCAGTTTGGGTAATGAACTTGGTGTTCAGGTAGGCCTCGAGCGCCTCCGTGCCGCCTTCGGATCCGTAGCCCGAATCCTTCACGCCACCGAATGGCACTTCGGGCAGGGCCAGTGCAAAACTGTTGATCGACATCATGCCGGCTTCGACCGCCGCGCCGATCGCGGTCGCGGTCTTGGCTGACCTGGTGAAGGCGTAGGAGGCAAGACCGAACGGCAGGCGGTTGGCTTCCTCCGCCGCGTCATCGAACTTCGAGAATGACGAGATGAGCGCAAGCGGCGCGAAGGGCTCTTCGTTCATCGCACGTGCTGATTTCGGAACGTCAGTGACGACGGTGGGTTCGAAGAAGTACCCCTTGTTGCCGATACGATTGCCCCCGGCCGCAACCTTCGCACCCTTGCCGACGGCGTCCTGCACCATGGTCTCGATCGCCGTGACGCGGCGGTCGTTGGCGAGCGCACCCATCTTTGAATCCGCATCGAGGCCGTTGCCAACCTTGATCGACTTGGCACCGTCGACGAACTGCTTGATGAATTTGTCGTAGACGCCTTCCTGCACCAGGAAGCGGGTCGGCGAGATGCAGACCTGGCCGGCGTTGCGATATTTGGCGGCGACCATGATCTTGGCCGCCGATTCAATGTCGGCGTCGTCGAACACGATCACGGGCGCGTGGCCGCCCAGCTCCATGGTTACGCGCTTCATGTGCTGGCCCGCCAGCGCCGCAAGGCTCTTGCCGACATTGGTCGAGCCCGTGAATGAGATCTTGCGGATCACCGGGTGCGGGATCAAATATTCAGAGATTTCGGATGGCACGCCGTAGACCAGGTTGATCACGCCCGAGGGCACGCCTGCATCCACAAATGCCCGGATCAGTTCAGCAGGCGAGGCCGGGGTTTCCTCCGGCGCCTTGACAATAATCGAGCAGCCCGAAGCGAGCGCCGCGCTCAGCTTGCGAACGACCTGGTTGATCGGGAAATTCCACGGCGTGAACGCCGCCACCGGGCCAACCGGTTCCTTGAATGCCATCTGGTAGACGCCGGGCGCCCGCGCCGGGATCAGCCGGCCGTAGGCGCGGCGGCCTTCCTCGGCAAACCACTCGATGATGTCGGCAGCCGCCATGGTCTCGAGCTTGGCCTCGGCGAGAACCTTGCCTTGCTCCATCGTCATGATGGTCGCGATCTTGTCGGCGCGCTCGCGCATCAAGTCGGCGGCCTTGCGCATCACCTTGGAGCGCTCGTAGGCTGACACCACCCGCCAGGCCTTGAAGCCCTTTTCAGCGGCGGCCAGGGCCTCGTCGAGATCGGTCTTCTCCGCATGCGCCACGGTGCCCACGGGCTCTTCCGTTGCGGGGTTGAGGACCGGAATGGTTTTTCCGGAAGCGGCGGGACGCCATTTGCCGTCGATATACAACTGCACGTTCGGGTAGGTCATTCTGCTGTCTCCGGTTTTTTCCGCGCGGAGAACAGCACGTTCACCGGCCGAATTTCAAGGGCTGGAAGCCGTCTTCATGCGGTCACCTCCATCGCGGCGTGCGGCCCGAGCAGACCTTACCGCCCCCGGGAGAAGCGGAGAAATCCGTCCCGGTTTGGCATTCGCACCGCCGGCAGCGTCTTTGCATCCATCGTGTCGTTCTCGGCGATGATGCCGTTGAGCCAAAGAAGGTAGGCGACCACGGCGTAGACCTCGTCATCGCCAAGCGATTTGGGTTCGTTCAACGGCATGGCTCGCCGCACGTAGTCAAAGATGGTGGTGGCGTAGGGCCAGAAATTGCCGACAGTTTTGACGGGTGCTTTTCCGGGGGCGAGCAATTCTTGCCCGCCGACCAGCCGATCATTCGGCTTGCCCGCGCCTTTCTCGCCAAGGCAGGCGAGGCATTTCGCCAGATAGACCGGCTCGCCTTGCCGCGGCGTTCCGCTCCCGGACGGCAGGCCCGCGCCATCGGGGCCGATACTGACATCCCACGACGCAATCTCCTCAGGGCTCGCAATTTTTCCGAGATTGGGGCTTTCCGCCCATGCAGCGCCATGCCAGGCGACGATGGCTGCGAGCAGTGCGTTACGCGTAGACATGTTTGACCTCGCCGCTCTGCGCCACAGCCCAGCTGGTAATGCCGTTAAAATGATAAGCGCCCCTGGCTCCTCGGTCGGCGATGAGCCTGGTGCGCGATGGTTGCACATATCCGGAGTCATCGGTCGCGCGGCTCTGTAGGATCGCCGGGCCGCCATCCCATCGCCACGGCAAACGAAATCGCGTGACCGCCATCGGCAGCACCGGCTCCTGGAGCGCGGCCTGCGCCCAGCTTGCGCCCCCGTCGGCGGAGATTTCCACCTTCGCAATCCGTCCGTAGCCGGACCAGGCGAGACCCGAGACCTCGTAGAGGCCCGGCGCTCCCATCGCAAAGCCGGGCGAGGGGCGCGTGATCACGGACTTGGCTTCCTGCGCGAAACAGAATTGCAGCGATTTCCCATCATTCAGCAGGATCGTGTATTTCGACGTCTCGTCTTTCGTCATTGTCGGTCCTTCGGTCAGCTTGATGCGCCGAAGCCATTTGACGTCCATGTTGCCCTCATATCCCGGCAACAGCAGCCGCATCGGGTAGCCGTTGGACGGCCGCACCGGTTCACCGTTCTGGTAGATCGCGACCAACGCGTCATCCGTCGCCTTCGCAAGCGGCACGCTGCGGCTCATGCCCGACGCGTCCGCGCCTTCGGCCAACATCCACTGCGCGGCCGGCTCGACGCCGGCCTCCTCCAGAAGGTTGGCCAGCCTCACCCCGGTCCATTCGGCGCAGGACATCAGGCCATGAAGTGGCTGGACGCCGAGCGCGATCGGGTCCTTCTGATAGAGCTGGGCGCCGTTGCCGGCGCACTCGATGAAGGCGATGCGCGATTCCATCGGGTAGCGCATCAGCGCGTCGAGCGTGAAGACGAGCGGACGCTTGACCAGACCGTGGATCAAAAGCCGGTGCGCGTCTGGATTGATATCGGGAATACCGCTGTGGTGGCGCTCGAAATGAAGTCCGTTCGGCGTGATCGTGCCGTCGAGAAGGTGATGCGGAGTGCGTGACGTGCCGGTGCCGGTCGTCCCCGTCGCGCTTGCGAACGTACGCGCAACCTTGCTCGCATATCTTGAGGGCTGCCCATAGGACGTAAAGGGCGAGCCGGGCGTTTTCATCCACGGCTCGATCGGCAATGTCTCGACCGGCAGCGCGTCCGTCGCCTCCGCCAATGTTGCGATTCCGATCGCCGCCGCACCGGAAATCAGAAAGAAGCGACGATCGAGAAGTCCGTTTGCTCCGGCCTGTTCCGGCTCACTCGGCCGCTTGCTCTTGCGCATCGTCTCCTCCGAATTGCAACAGAATCAAGTAAGGTCATTCCGACCCAAGCCGCGCATGAATGGCATCGGCGATTTCGTCTGGCGTGACGCCGGGCGGCAAGAAGCCGAGATAGCGCCCGTCCTTACCGACCAGATAGATGAAACCGGTGTGATCGACCGAGTAGTCGCCCGGCGCCGTAGCGCGGCTTTTGACGAAGAAGGTCCGGTAGGCGATCGCCGTTTTGCGGATTTCGGCCGGCGAGCCGGTCAGGCCGATCAATCTCGGGTGAAACGATGAGACAAACTCCGCGAGCCGTGCCGGCGTGTCGCGCTCCGGATCAACCGTGATGAACAGGGGCTGCACCGCTTCCGCCGCCACGCCCAGCTTGTCCAGCGCAAGCGAGATCGATTGAAGCTCGGTTGGGCACACATCGGGACAATAAGTATAACCAAAATAGAGTACGACGAGCTGGCCGCGAAAATCAGCATCCGTTCGGCGACTTCCCATCTGATCCGTAAGCTCGAACGGGCCGCCGACCGGCGCGCGGCCCGACAGCAAGCCCTCGATCAATTCCTTGGGCGAGGGTTCGGCGACCTCGTTCGCTGCAACCGGCGCGGAAAAAAGGAGAAATGCAAGCGCAGGCCAAATGCGCCATCGGCTTGACCCTCGCATCATCGCGAGGCCGCGACATGCTTCTTCGCCGGACAGCGCCACTCGGTCAACTCCTGCAAAAAGAGCGCCTTCCCGCAAGGTCAGCGGGAAGGCGCATCGGCGGCATTCAGCTTCGGCCGATCACTCGACGATCACCTGGCCATACATCCACGGATGCGGCGAGCAGATGTAGTAGTAGACGCCCGGCTTGTCGAACTTGACCGTCTTCGTCTCGCCCTTGGCGAGAGCGCCAGTGCTCCAGCTATTGTCCGGCTGCAATCCGCTCGCATCGTGCGGAATATCGCCGACATTGGTGAAGCTCACTGTCGTGCCACTCTTGATCCGGGTGCGGGCCGGAGAAAAGCTGTACTCTTTATTGTTGGCGCCGATCTTGATCGCGTCGGTACCCGCCGAGATCGGCCCCGTCGGGCCGGCGACCGTCTGCGGCGGAGGCGGCGCCCACAGCGGGCCGAGCTGACCTTTGAGAGAGAAAGTCCAGATGGCGTCTCCGTAGGCGCTGCCCTGCATCTGGTTGCCGCCGGTCGCGATCGCGATGTACTCCTCACCATCGACCTCGTAGACGACAGGCGGAGCGTCCGCGCCAAATCCGGTCTGGAAGCGGAGCAGTTCCTTGCCGGTCTTGGCATCGAGCGCGAGGAAATTGCCGTCGGGTTCGCCGCGCAGCACCAGCCCGCCCGCCGTCACCGTCGAGCCGCCGCCACCACCGACGCGGTAGGGCGTCTTGGTCTGCCAGGCGATCTTGTTGGTCTTGGCGTCAATCGCGGTGAAGGTGCCGGTCATGGTTGAACCGATCGGCGCCGCTTGCCCGCCGCCGGTATAGCGTTGTCCGTTCGTGTACTTGCTGCTGAAACGCAGGAACGCGCTCGTCCGCACCGTGCCCGGCACATAGAAATAGCCGGTATCGGGACTATACGGCATTGGCGACCAGTTGGTGCCGCCCACGCCGGAAGGCTGGATCAGAACCGGGGTTTCCCAGAACGGCGTGTAGATGCAGCCGGCCTCGTCATAGCCGGGAATCTTCTCGGCGCATTGCGGCACGATTGCATCGCCGACTGGAATTGGCTGTGTCGCCGCCGTCTTTTGCCGCGGCTCCTGCGGCACCGATTTCTCCTCGATGCCGACAAGCGGTTTCCCGTTGGTGCGATCGAGGATGTAGACCCAGCCTGTGCGACCGGCCTCAGCGATGCCCTTTCGCGGTTCGCCGTTGATGACTGTGTCGAACAGAACGACCGGGCTTGCGGCGTCGTAGTCCCAGATGTCGTGGTGCACCTGTTGGAAGTGCCAGGCGTATTCCCCGGTCTTGGCTTTTAGCACCACCATGGACGTGCAGAACAGGTTGTCGCCTTCGCGCATCGAGCCGTCGTAGTCGGGTCCGCAATTGCCGACCGCGAAATAGAGAAGGCCGAGTTCGGGATCGACGGCCGGCGTATTCCAGGTGGCAGCGCCACCGCGCATCGCATGATCGGTCCCGGGAGGCCAGGTCTCGCTACCTTTCTCGCCCGGAGCGGGCAAGGTAAATCAGCGCCACTTGATCTCGCCTGTTTTTGCATCGAGGGCGGTCAATCGGCCGCGGACGCCGAACTCGCCACCCGTGATCCCGCTATAGACGACGCCATCATAATAAAGAGGGGCGCTGGTGACGCCGTAGCCGTTTTGCCACTTCTCGATCGGCATCTTCCACGCAACCTTGCCGGTCTTCATGTCCAGCGCGACAACATTCGCGTCGAGCTGCCCGAGGTAGATGAGCCCTTCGCCTATTGCGAGGCCGCGATTGACCCAGCCGCAGCAGACGGTCGAGATGTTCTGCTCGATGCCGGACCAGTATTCCCAAATGATCTCGCCGGTCTTGGCGTTGAGCGCGAAGACATCGTCGTTGCCGGTAACGACATACATGATGCCGTCCTTCACCAGTGGCGTCGCCTCGAAGGAATATTTGCCCCCGACCCCGGAACCTTTCAGGCGGGCCATCCAAGCGCCCTTGAGCTTGCCGACATTCGTGGTGTCGATCTGCTTCAAGGTGGAATAACGATCGTTGGTGAGATTGCCGCCGTTGGTCACCCAGTCTTTGCTGACCGGGCTTCGCAGGAGCTTGTCGATCTCCGGGTCTGAGCCCCATGCCGGCGCGATGACCAGCAGAGCGAAGAGAATTAGGGTCGAGACCACCCGCCACGCCTGACGATGCATTTTTGCCCCCCATTTTTAAATGCTGGCGTTCGGCCAGTCGGCTTCGACCGTATCGCCAGCCTCCGGATTCTAGCTATGCTCTTTGAGGAAGTCTGAGCTGCGAAAGATTTCGCCCGGGCCGCCTTCTGGAAGGGGGACGGGGTTGATATCCTGAATCCAGTTTTGCTCTCACCAGCATGGCTGGTGAACAAAGGTGTTGCCCCGATTTGGGCAACTTTCTGGCCGCCTGAACGTTGTATGTTCATGACAGAAGATTTTTCAGCTCGCCCTCCGCGGGTTCTCACGCGCGAGCAACGGTTGGCCAGGGATGCCAAGCGGCGAGTGGAGGCCGATGAGGCATTGCGCGACTATGCGGCGGCGCGGAAGGCTTTCGACGAGAACCGCAAACGCCTGAAGGCGGAACGACTGGCGCGAGAAGCACAGTCTTCCGCGAAGTAGCGGCGCTCGGTGAAGTATGAGGGACTGCCGGCCGCGACACTGGAGTTCGACAATGCGCACCGTGTTGGCAGCTGCCGCTTGTCTGATGGCTTCATTCGTCGCTGACGGAAGCGCGCTGGCGCAGCATGCCGGCACACAGCAGGAGCAGGCCGCGTGCACGCGCGATGCGTCGCGGTTCTGTCGCAAGGACCTGGGCGATGACGGCGCGGTGCAGCAGTGCCTTCAGATGAATCGCGCCCGCCTGAGCCGGACCTGCAAAAAAGTGTTCGAAAGCCACGGCATGTGAGCCTCTGCTTGCTGCGACAGGCGATTTCGTCCTTTCGTCCGATTCATCCGGATTGCGAGTTCCGGAACCACAATCCGATTCACCTATGTAAGTGACGCTGGCTTGAGACACTCTATCCTAGGTGGCGTTTCGGATCGGGCGGCATCATGACAGACTACAGGTTCTATCAGCTCGATCAGCGCGGCAAGGTTTTCACCGCTCCCACCATTCTGCAATGTCACGATGACGATGAGGCGATATCCCAAGGCCAAGGCCTTGTCGGGGATTTCCCGCTTGAGATTTGGGACGACGGCCGCCGCGTCGGTACGCTTGGGCCTGAGCAATCCGGACTCTGGCGATAGTGATGCAGGAGGGACGCCGATCCAGGCAACTCCTGTCCCTGAGGGATCGACTTGCACTTTACGCCGAGGAGATGCGTAAGAAGGCCGCGCGCCTGCCCCCGAACGCCGAAAGAGGCCTTCTGCTCAAGAAAGCAAGTCAGCCGCCGCTTCGGCCGTTGATCACGCGGCCGATGCACCGCAAGCACCTCTTGCTCCAAAGACGTAAGTCGTCGACGTCGATCAGCGCCCGCCTGCCGTGCAATCTGTCTGAACCAGTATAGCTCGCCGCGCCATGATCGGGAGCGAGGCTCCATCTTACTGGCTAGCCCCGGCCAAGGCTGCGACTGCCGCTGTATACGGCTGCCTAAAATATTTTTTAGTGGGATCCTCCAGGACGGGCGAAGCCCTTACTGACTCCTCTTGTCAGGACGCCTGCGACGGACCAACGACACACCGCAACTGGATCGTTCCTCTCGTCATCATTTGCCGGACGCCGATGACCGGCTTTTTCCTCCAGGAAGCCGCAGAAAGGAGGGGGTGTCCAGTAACGAAGCCGCCACGCTGTTCCTGGCAAAAATCCTCTCCCAACTCGCCATCGGTTGGGAAATAACATAAGTTATCGAGGAAGTAGGCCGTGAACCGGCTTATCGCGGCAGAAGACGAGATGGCCGTGAATCCGCTGATCCTGAAGCTCGAGCAATTCGTGCGCCTGTCACCCGGCGACAGGGCGATTCTGACGCGCGTTGCAGCGGAGCGAGTGCGCAAGTTCGCACCACGCCTCGATATCTCCCGCGAAGGGGACCGACCCAAGGATGTGCACCTGATCCTGTCCGGGTGGGCCTGCCGTTACAAGCAGTTGGAGGACGGCCGCCGCCAGATCGTATCCTTTTTCCTGCCCGGCGACATGTGCGATCTCAACGTCTTTATCTTGAAGGAGATGGACCATTCGATCGGTACCATTACCGACGTCACGATCGCGGATCTATCGCGGGAGTTTTTCGACGAAATCGGCACCGGCTATCCGCGCATAGCGACGGCGCTGTGGTGGGAGACGCTGGTGAATGCGGCGATCCAGCGTGAGTGGACCATGAATCTCGGTCAGCGCACCGCATCGGAGCGAATGGCGCATTTGCTGTGCGAAATCTTTTTCCGGCTCCGGCTCGCCGGTCTCACCGAGGATCAGAGCTGCGAGTTTCCGTTGACCCAGGCGGATCTCGCGGAGGCAACGGGCCTCTCCAAGGTTCATGTCAACCGCACGCTTCAGGAGTTGCGTGGGGCAAAGCTAGTCGTCCTCAAGGGCAAGACCCTGACCGTTCCGAACCTGGAACGGCTGATCAGCGCCGGGCTGTTCAACGCCAACTATCTGCACATGGATCACGAGGGCCTCCAGCTCGATTCAAATGAGTAGGCCCTTCAGCCGAGGTGACGATCACCGAAACGGTCGAGCATCTTCGTCGCAGGAAACGCGCTGACCTTGGCATTTGGGTCGGTCGGCATCCAGCGGGTCGCATCGCTCGGCAGCGGCTTTGGAACCTCTCGTCAGGTGCGGGAGTTTGTCTGGCACCAATGTCCCTCCAACCTCAGGAGCTGTTATGGCAACCCAGATTGTCATGGACCTCAACGGCGACAGCCGCCACCAATTCGACCCCAGCGATGCGGAAGCCGTAGCGAAAGCCGAAAGTCGCTTCAAGGAGTTGACCGGCTCCGGATTCATTGCGGCGGAACGGACGTCGACCGGCGAATCGCGCTTGGCGAAATCGTTTGAGCCGACCGCGAACGAGACGTTATTCTTTCCGCGTCTGGTTGGCGGGTGAAGCCCTGTTCTGGCTGGGACGGCAAGCCTCGGAGTGTGAGTGGCGCGCGCGGGCCGTCTTTGGGCTTTTCAGGAGCGCCAGGAATGCGAACACGCCCGAACTCCGCGGGCTGAGAACTCTTGCGGTCGTGGCTTTCCCCCGCGCAGCTCGCCCAGCTCGACGCGAGGGGCTACTTTGACGTGATCGGCGGCCAGAGTGGCAAGACGTATCGCATCAAGTTGGGAGTTTGCGCGAATATCCTCGAATTGGCTGAAGATGGCACCCCGCGAGTAGGGTGGTGCGTCGTGCCGGATGGTTGTCTGGTCGCGGGAGACGTCATGCTGGCCCAGAAAATCGCCCTCGAGACCTTCGAATGCGCCGCTCTTGCGAAAGCCAACAGGTTCGGCGCGCCGCTAAGATAGCCGGGCGATGTCCATCGCCGGGCCGTAACGGCTCACCATCATTCGATGTCAGGGGCGGAGGAGTTGGGAGGTTGGGTTCCACGTCGCCGCAAATACCACGGGATTTGGTCAAGTCACCGCCAAACTTTTCGGCTTACAGGGCAACGGGCAGGGATCACGCGCAAGCGAGAATCCCGATGTATCGAACCTTCCTGCTAGCCACTGTCCTGTTGCTTTCCGTCACATCTGCTGAAGCCGAGTCCGGCCTGGCCTCGTATTATGGCGGCCGCGGTCACGGGATGACCTGCGCGCACCGAACCAGGCCGTTTGGAAGCATCGTGACGGTGCGCCACGAAGGCCGCTCGATCCAGTGTCGCGTCAATGATCGCGGCCCCTTCGTGCGCGGGAGGGTGATCGATTTGTCGGTCAGCGCGGCTCGGGCGCTGGGCATGATGCAAGCTGGCATTATTCGCGTGTCAGTCGAGTAGCCTCGCATCGCCGACTGAATTAACTCGACGCGTTTAGCGCTTTTTGACCGTCTTGCGGGCGTCCTGTTTTGCCCGCGAGCACCAGAGCGCTTGTTCCATCGCAATGCCTCAGCGCATTTGATACGAGAGTAACATTTGATGGTTTGTAACGAACTGCCCGTTCAATCTTCCTGCCGCAACAAGCAGGGTTCAGTCCGATTCAGATGGCCATGTCCGGCTCAGCCGCTCGCTCCCGTTTCGGCTCCGGAATTTCCGTCATGGTCGCTTCCGTCAGCAACAGGACACTCGCGACTGAAACGGCGTTTTCGAGCGCAATCCTGACGACCTTGGCGGGATCGACGATGCCGGCTTCAACAAGGTCGACATATTTCTTGCGAGCTGCGTCGAAGCCGACATTGCCCTGACCGTCCAGCATGCGCGCCACCACGACGCCACCATCGGCGGCGGAGTTTTCGGCGATCTGGCGGGCAGGGGCCTCAAGAGCGCGTTTGAGGATCTGGACTCCCGTCCTTTCGTCGCCTTCACAGGCTGCCTCTTCCTTGCTGACAGAATTCTGTGCATCTCAGAAGCGCGAGACCACCACCCGGGACCATGCCTTCGGCGACTGCCGCCTTCGTCGAGCTGATAGCGTCGTCCAGCGCCTCTTTCCTTGCCTTCATCTCCGCTTCCGTCGGGGCCCCCACGCGGATCACGGCGACCCCGCCGGAGAGTCTTGCAAGCCGCTCCTCCAGCTTTTCCTTGTCGTACTGGCTGGTGGTCTTTTCAATTTCATGGCGGATCTGTTGCAGGCGTCCATCGATATGGGCGCGATCGCCCTTGCTGCCGATCAGGGTGGTATTTTCCTTGTCGCAGACCACGCGCGCGGCATGGCCGAGCTGCGCCACCGTGACGCTTTCGAGCTTCAATCCAACCTCGCCCGAGATCACCTGGGCGCCGGTCAGAATCGCAATATCTTCGAGCATCGCCTTGCGACGGTCCCCAAAGCCGGGCGCCTTGACGGCGCAAATCTTCAGCACCCCGCGCAGCCGGTTGACGATCAGCGTAGCAAGCGCGTCGCCCTCGATATCCTCGGCGATGATCAATAGCGGCCGGCCGGATTTAGCCACCTGTTCGAGGAGGGGGACGAGGTCATTCAGTGCGCTGATCTTCTGATCGCAGACAAGGATGAACGGATCCTCCAGAACGGCTTCCATTCGCTCTGCGTCGCTGACGAAATAAGGCGACAGGAAGCCGCGATCGAATTTCATTCCTTCGACGACATCGAGCACGGTCTCCGTCGTCTTCGACTCCTCGACCGAGATCACCCCTTCGTCGCCGACCCTCTCCAGCGCATCTGCAACCAATTCGCCGATCGCCGGATCGTTGTGGGCCGAAACCGTCGCCACCTGCGCCTTTTCCGCCTTGGTCTTGACCGGCCGAGCCATGGCGTGCAGTGCGGCGATCGCAGCACGGGCCGCCCGGTCGAGGCCGCGCTTCAGGTCGATTGCGCTGGCGCCGGCGACCACGTTTCGGACACCGTCAGCCAGGATCGCGTGAGCCAGGATCGTCGACGTGCTGGTGCCATCGCCGACGACATCGCCGGTTTTCTCGGCGGCTTGCCGCAGCACCTGCGCGCCAAGATTTTCCTCGGGGTCCTTGAGGTCAAATTCCTTGGCGATCGTCACGCCGTCGTTGCAGACGATGGGCGTGCCCCAGCTTTTCTGGATCAACACCGACTTCGACTTGGGACCTAACGTGACCCGCACGGCGTCGGCGAGCAACGAGGCGCCACGGAGGACCTTCTCGCGGGCGGCGGAATGAAACAGGACTTGCTTGTGCGCCATATGACGTCTCCGGGTCTCAAGCGAATGACCCCGCCAACGAGAGGATGGCGAGGCCAGTTCTGGGGCCTACTTCGTGGTGATCGGAATCACCGTTTGCTTCTTCTGGGCTTCTGCGGACTTCGGCAGCGTGACGGTGAGAATGCCGCTCTTGTAGTTTGCCTCGATCTTGGCGGCATCGACGCTGGCGGGAAGCTGAATCGAACGGCGGAAGGAACCATAGCGACGCTCGGAGACATAGCGGTCGTTGGTCTTTTCCTCCTTCTCTTCCTTTTTCTCACCTTTGACCGTCAGCACGTCGTCGGACAGGCTGAGCGCGATGTTCTTGGCGTCGAGCCCCGGCAGCTCTGCCGTGAGCTCGAAGGCATTGTCCTTTTCGACAATGTCGATCGCCGGCGTCACCGGAAAAGCGAGTTCACGCCGCCAGAAACTGTCGACGTCCCGGTAGAGCGGCGATTGCAGGAATCCGGTCTCGAAATCGCGAAACAGACGGTCAACCTGGTTGCGCAGGCCGTCGAACGGCCGCCACTCAAGGAGACCAGACGGCGCGGGTGAAGCTTTCTCGGTCTTCACGGGGAGCTTGGTTGCAGCTTCTGCCATAGGCATCCTCCCTTTGCTAAAGCTTGCAAAGCGAAGATAGGGGCGGGATGGGCAGTGTCGTTTGATCCTGGTCAAATCGGCTCGTTTGTCCGACCTTACCGGGCGGCTACGCCAGCCGGCAGACCCTTGGCCTCGAGCGCTTCGGCGACGGCATCGTCGACCCTCTCGAGCCAGATAAACTCGAGCTTGTTGCGGGCACCCAGCGGGATATCGTCGAAATCACGGCGATTGCGTGCCGGCAGAAGGACGCGGGTCAATCCCGCCGCGGCGGCGGCGACAACCTTCTCCTTGATGCCGCCGACCGGGAGCACGAGGCCTCGCAGCGATATTTCGCCGGTCATTGCGGTGTTGTTCTTGACGGTACGATCCGTCAGAAGGGAGGCGAGCGCAGTAAACATCGCGACGCCGGCACTGGGCCCGTCCTTCGGAGTAGCGCCGGCAGGGACGTGGATGTGAATGTCGCTCTTCTCAAACAGAGAGGGGTCAATTCCGAGCTGCGAAGCCCGGCTCTTCACCAGCGTCAGAGCGGCTTGCGCGCTCTCACGCATGACCTCGCCAAGCTGGCCAGTCAGGATGAGCGAACCTTTTCCCGGCGTGCGCGTGGCTTCGATAAAGAGGATGTCGCCTCCAACCGGCGTCCAGGCGAGACCTGTTGCCACGCCGGGAACGCTGGTCCGCATAGCGATCTCGCTTTCGAACCGCGGCGGGCCGAGCACGTCCGCTATATCTCTGGCGCCGAGAACAACGCGGCCAGCGCTGCCTTCCGCAATCTGCACCGCCGCGTGACGGAACGCTTTGCCGATCTCTCGCTCCAGACTGCGAACGCCGGCTTCGCGCGTGTACCCCTTGATCATCGACCGCAACGCGTCCGGGTCGATCCCGGCCTGTTCCGGCTTCAGTCCATTGGCCTCCAGCTGCCGGCGAACGAGATAGCGCTGCGCGATCTCGAGCTTCTCTTCTTCCGTATACCCAGCCAGGCTGATGAGCTCCATCCGGTCCAGCAGCGGGCCGGGGACCGTATCGAGCATGTTGGCGGTTGCCACAAACACGACCTTGGAGAGATCGAAGGGAACGCCGAGGTAGTTGTCACGGAACGTTGCGTTCTGCTCAGGATCGAGCACTTCCAGCATCGCGGCCGAAGGATCGCCCTGGATACCGCGTCCCATCTTGTCAATCTCGTCGAGCATCATGACGCAGTTGCGCGCACTGGCTTTCTTGATCGCCTGGATGATATTGCCGGGAAGTGCGCCGATATAGGTACGGCGGTGGCCGCGAATCTCCGCCTCGTCGTGAACGCCGCCCAGACTGACTCGTACGAACGGCCGCTGCATCGCCCGCGCGATCGATTGCCCGAGAGACGTCTTTCCGACGCCGGGCGGTCCGACAAAGCAGAGAATAGGCGCCTTGCCCTGCGGCGCCAGCTTGCGAACCGCGAGATATTCGATGATCCGGGTCTTGATCTTCTCAAGACCGTAGTGGTCTTCGTCGAGGATGCGCCTCGCCTCGGCGATATCGATCGGCTTTTCTTCAGGCAAGCTCCACGGCAGTTCGATCAGCCAATCCAGGTAGCTGCGGACCATGCCCGCTTCAGCAGCCGCTTCCGGCATCCGCTCGTAGCGGCGAACTTCCTTGCGCGCCTGGCTTTCCGCCTCCGGCGGCATTTTGGCTTTCACGATGGCCTCATTCAGCTCCGCGACTTCCTGGGACTTGCCGTCGCCTTCGCCAAGCTGGCGCTGAATGGTCGCCATTTGTTCGCGCAGGATCGCCTCCCGCTGGCGCTCGTCAAACGTCGCTCTGGTTTGCTGTCCGATTTCCTGGCTGAGGCGTAGCACCTCTATACGTTCGGCGAGATGCCTCGATACCTTGTCCATGCGGAGCGCAAGGTCGATCGTTTCGAGAATTTCCTGTTTCTGCTGCGGCTTGATGTCCATGTAGGATGTCGCAAGATCCGCCAATGTCGAAGGCGAGGTCGTGCCCTGAAGGACGGCGATCAATTCCTGTGGCGCCTGCGGGAGCAGTTCCGCAGCTTCGATCGCTTGCCGCTGCAAGTTCAGGAAACGCGCCTCGATTTCCGGCGAACTTGCCGTCGGCTCGGCAATGTGCAGAACCCGCGCAACCGGAAACGGAGTGCCTGGCAAGTAATCGAGCACGCGGATACGTTGGACGCCTTGGCAAACGAGATGATGGCCGTCGTCGGGACCGGTGATATAGCGCACGATATTGGCCATGGTGCCGACGCGGTGCAGATCGTCGGGTCCCGGGTCGGCTAATTCGGCGTTGCGCTGGAGCAGAATTCCGATCGGCCGCTGCTCGCGCACGGCCTGCTGCGCAGCAGCGATCGATTTCGGTCGTCCGATTGTAATGGGGATGACGACCCCTGGAAACAGCACGATGTTGCGCACCGGCACGATGATCAGGGCGTCCGCTGGAATTGGCGTCGCTTGATCAGGCGTGACGGCTACGGGTCCAGTCGTTTCGTTGGCCATGCTGCGTCTCCTCAACCGGCCTTGGCGAGACGCAAGCCGATGCAACCGTTGGCCGCAAAACGTGTGATGGTATAGCGGCCGATCGGCAGGGGAATACGTCGCTCAAATCGCCCCTGAGGCAATTCCAGTCGCAGGATTCGCGCATTTCGCAGCTCCGCCGGCAGCACCCGGTGCCCGCTGACGACAAGAACTCCCTTGTCGATCGCCGCCACAACTTCGTCGGGATCGACCCCCGGGAGCGCAATCAGGATCAGGACTTCCCTCTCTGTCTCCAGGACGTCGATAGGAGGTTCCCAGCTCGGCTCGCGCGTTCCGGCCAGCGGTTGCAGATTGAGAAATTGCTGATGTAGCCGCTCGGCTCGGGCCAGCGTCTCGATGGCATTGGACAGCATCCAATTGATGGGGTCCTTGGTCGACATCGATCTCTCCCGTCACGTGAGATGCGTGAAAAAGCCGGAGCTTGTCATCGATATAATGCAAACGGTCAGGGAAGCCAGCGGATTTGAGCTGCGTGACGGGGGACCGCCGCCAATGCCGATTTGGGATGTCCCACGATGATCGGAGCAACAGGTATCTCGCTTTCGGGTAGCATCAAAAGCGCCTCTCCTTCAGGCGTGGCGAGCCAGGCTTGTGCAAATCCGATCCAGCATGTCCCGAGTCCGGCGGCGTGGGCCGACAGCATCAGATTCTCCGCAGCCAGGGCGCAGTCCTCGACCGCCCATGGTCCCGCGGCTGCCGAAATGACGATCAGTACTGGCGCATTGTAAAAGATGTTGAAGGCGGGATTGTCGAGCAACGACTGAAAATGAGGTGAAGCGAGCTCAGTCGGCGGATTTCGCAAGATGTAGGCCTTCGCCTCATCCGAAATCCGCGAAAGCATTTTTGCATCGCGTACGACTGTAAATCGCCAGGGTTGTCGATTGATCGCACTCGGCGCCCGAATGGCTGCATCGATAAGGCCTCGAATCTCGCTCTCTCCGACGGCGGCCGACGTGTAATCGCGGACAGCCCGCCGCCCGTTTATCGCATCGTTGAGTTCCATGACCGGCCCTCGCACGGGGGTTGCTATGAGAACAAATACCGATGGGAAGGGGCCGGCTTGTTGACATTCATCAAACGCGCCTCAGGGCGACGCAGTCCCCCGTTTGATCCAGAACAAACCGGTGAACTGTTCGCCGGGCTAATCAGCCTTTATTCTCAACGCCTCGAGGACGCATGAAAGAGGAACAGTCGGTAAGAAGCCGCGCGCTGTTTGCCATTAGCCTGGCCGTGGCCACCTTCGTTGCGATGGCTGTTCTGTCCTATCTGGCCGTTCTCGCCAGCGTCGAGACGATTTCCTACACCAAATTTGAAGAGCTTGTGAATCAGGGCGCTGTATCCGAGGTCACGATCAGCTCAGATACCATCGAGGGAAAACTCAAGGCGCCGCTTCCCGATGGAAAGTCGAGCTTCGTGACCAACCGCGTGGATTCGGCGCTGGCCGCGAAACTCGATGCGAAAGGCGTGACCGTAACAGGAGCCGCGTCCAATTCCGGCCTTGGCGGCATTTTGTCCTTGGTATGGCCTCTATTGTTTTTCGTCGGAATCTGGATGTTTTTCCGCGGTGGCGTCGGCGGCAACCGTCAGGGCCTCGGCGGACTGATGGCGATCGGAAAGTCGCGCGCCAAGGTCTATGTCGAGAAGGATACCAAGGTGACCTTCGCTGACGTCGCGGGGGTCGATGAGGCCAAATTCGAATTGCAGGAGGTTGTATCCTTTTTGAAGGATCCGCAAAACTATGGCCGCTTGGGTGCTCACGTCCCCAAGGGGATCTTGCTCGTTGGGCCGCCGGGCACGGGCAAAACCCTGCTGGCGCGCGCGGTGGCCGGCGAATCCGGCGTTGCCTTCTTTTCCATCTCCGGCTCCGAGTTCGTGGAACTGTTTGTCGGCGTGGGTGCGGCGAGGGTCAGGGATCTGTTCGAGCAGGCGCGAAAGGCTGCGCCTTGCATAATCTTCATCGACGAATTGGACGCGCTCGGCCGCAGCAGGGCGCCCAATGCCTTTGGCACCCAGGACGAAAAGGAACAGACGCTCAACCAGCTGCTGGCTGAGTTGGATGGATTCGATCCGCGTTCCGGCATCATCCTGTTGGCGGCCACCAATCGGCCGGAGATTCTGGATGCAGCCCTGCTTCGCGCCGGGCGTTTCGATCGGCAGGTTCTGGTGGATCGGCCCGACAAGCCAGGCCGGCTCGAAATCCTCAAAGTTCACATCAAGAATATCAAGATCAGCGGCGACGTCGATCTCGACAAGGTTGCCGGTTTGACGGCCGGGTTCACCGGCGCCGATATCGCCAATCTCATCAACGAGGCCGCGATCGCCGCAACGAGGCGAAACGCCGAACAGGTGACCTTCGATGATTTCACCGCCGCCATCGAACGCATCGTCGCCGGGATCGAGAAGAAGAGCAGGGTCCTCAGCAGAGAAGAGCGGCGGAGGACGGCGTATCATGAGATGGGCCACGCGCTTGTCGCCGCGAGCCTTTCGGGCGTCGATCCGGTTCAAAAGGTCTCGATCATTCCGCGCGGCGTCGGCGCGCTGGGATATACGATTCAGCGCCCGACCCAGGATCGCTTCCTCCTGACCGTGAGCGAGCTCAAGAACAGGATTGCCGTCCTGATGGGCGGCCGCGCGTCCGAGCGGCTCATCTTCGATGGGGATATATCGACCGGCGCGGCCGATGATCTGCAGCGCGCGACCGAAATTGCGATCGAAATGGTGACCAAGTACGGAATGGATGCCAAGTTAGGACAGCGCACCTACGCACCGCGGCCGCAGACCTTTCTTCCGGCGGCGCAGGACGCGGTGCTCGGCGCCGCCGAAGCGACCGGACGCGAGATCGACCTATCGGTCCGGCAACTGGTCGAAGCAGGCGAAGCCTGCGCCCGCGATATCCTTGAAAGGCGACGCAATGACCTCGACGCGGGAGTCAATCTTCTGCTGGCACAGGAAACCGTGACGGCGGAACAGTTTGCGCCCCTGCGTCCCTCTGTGGCCAAACAGGATGCAGCCTGATCTTCTCGAGTCTGGGAGGAGGGTGTGAATATCTCCGTCGCCCTTTACTGGATGGTTGAGGGCACCCATTCATCTCCTCGCTTGACGTAGGAGCGCTTCACCGCGGCCCACGCCGTACGATGAGCGATTTCCTCCTGCCGCACCTCCCCCGCATGGGAGGCGAAGGCGTGATTGAAGGCTTCTCGATAAATATCCTGCGCGTTCGGTGGCAGATGGTTACGGACACCAGGTGGAAGATCAACGTTGATGCGGTAGGGCATGGCTGCTTCTTCGTCAAAGAGGGCGTTCGAACTCTTCAAGGGAATGGCCAAATTGCACGAGCCCCTCTTCAAGAAGATCGCCCAGGACGGGTATGCCCAAAAGGTATTCGGCGGTGCGCTTGTTATGGGCGCGCGAGGCTTCGGCGCGAAGCTCGGCCCAATCATCGATGTTACCGTCGCCGCGACCAAGCCAGGCGAGGGCAACAAGATCGACCTGTTCGTCCTCGTTCAGCCCGCGAATGATCGCAGTCAATTCGGTTCGGACAGGGTCGTCGCCGTGATCCTCCAGAACCGACAACATTCCGTCGTCGCTGGCGTTGGAGGCTGAATTGGGATCCGTGACGACGTCCTTGACGTCGAACTGCCTCGCCTTTGCGACGATCTCGGCAACCTTTTCGGCCGAAATGGCAAGATCTGGAATTTTTTTCATGACCTATTCCTGGTTTGCAAAGTGAAACGTCAGTTTACATTTGCCCACTCGTCATCCTCGGGTGACATCGAATAAATCCCAGTGATGCTGTCGACCCAGCAGAGATGATCGTGCACCTTGCGCACACCCTCGATGTTCTCCGCCGCGACAATGGCTGCCTGACGAGCGCGCTCGTCAAGGATCGCTCCGCTCAAGTGGACGATTCCGTCGCGGACAATGACGTTCAGGCCGACGGGACGCCAGTCGGCTTTCTCCATCGCGCGAATGATCCGCTCGCGAATACGATCATCGTCGGCCGTTGGATCGGGGACGTCACGCGCGAGGTCCGCGACAGCTTGAAGCAGGTTGGTACGCGTGACGATGCCGACGAGCCTGCCGCCTCGAACCACCGGAAGCCGTTTGACATTCCTCTTTTCCATGAGGTCGGCGATATCCGCCAGAGGCGTGTCTTCCATGACGGTGACCGGCGCCGGACTCATGATTTCCGAGATCTTGCGACCATGCTCGTGCACAAATTCTATCGCCGACCTGCCCGAGCCGAGAATAAATTTCAGCCATCGGCCGCGTCGACGGCCCGTGCCGATCTCGCTGCGGCGAAGGAAATCACCTTGAGAGACGATGCCGACCAGCGTTCCCGCGGCATCGACGACCGGAAGGCCACTGATATGCTGTCTAAGCATGACGTTTGCTGCTTCGACGATCGTCGCGTCAGGTTCGATGGTAATGACTGGCTTGGTCATGATTTGGTGAGCACGCATGGCCGGTTTCCATCCTTCAGTGTGACATCAGCGTCGGGATCGTCATCGTCCCCAGCATCTCGCGCGTGACACCACCGAAAATCCCCTCTTTCAGCCGCGAGTGGCCGTAGGCTCCCATCACCAGCATGTCCAGGCCCTCATCCGCGGCGAAAGAAAGAAGGGACGGCGGGATATCGGCGCCAGATCTCGCAGGAAGATTGACAGGCTTGACGCGCAGGCCAACGCGGCCGAGGTGCGCAACAAGCTTCTCGAGCGACGCATCCGAAGGCTCACTTTCGGCCGCGCCGATGGAAACCGCATGAAGCGTGTCTGCCTTGGCAAGGAAGGGTCTGGCATCCCTGAGTGCCCGAGCAGCAGGTTGGCTACCGTCCCAGCAAATGCCAATCCGTTTCGCCGTAAAGGCGCCGCGGAAAATATACGGAATGAACAGGGCGGGTCCGCCAGCGTTCAACAGAAGCTCTGTCGAGATCGCGTCATCAATAGCGTGATGCTCCGGATCCGGCTGCAGAACGACTGATAGATCATATAACCGGGCGGCAGTCCCCATCGCGACGGCCGCCTCTGCCGGCAAGTCGGCGATGACACGCCATCCGCGAGATATACCTGCCTTACTGGCTTCCGCTTTGAATATCGCGAGTGCCTTCTCCGCACGCTCGGCGGCCTTCTGCTGCTCCATTTCGAAAATGGCAGCCACAGCCGCAGCACCGCTCCCGTCCATAACATAGGCGGCGGAGGTCGATACATAGCCGGTCGCCACAGCATCGAGATGCGCGCCAAAGGTCGAGGCGAGCGAGATCGAAGCGTCGATGACGGGCCGGGCTCGGCGCTCGGTCGGGATGTGTACCAGGATGTCCTTGATCATGTCGGTCTCCAGAAATCGACCGATACTGTCATCGGCGCAGATAGCCTCGTTGACTTGCATCAACTTGCGGGCGCGCCCAATTTCTACCGCCGGATTCCGAACGAAGCAGATTTCGATGCCGCGATCGGCAGCTCGCTCGCGAAGCGGCAGATCGCGTTCCTCGATCTCTCAGGCGCGCTGGCCGAGCCGCACTTCTATTTCGACGCCGATCATCTCAATCGGGCCGGCATAACGGAATTGTGCGAAAGGCACCTCAAGGCGATCTTGATATCGACGACCGGGCCTGAAACGCCACGGTCTGATTGAGATGAGGAAATTTTCGGTGCGAAGGCACAAACTCGCTGAACGTGGATTCGTTACCAGCTCGATTCGCGGGCTCGGCTCGGGTTGCCGGCTGCCTTCAGAGGCAAAGATCAATTATTTCAATCCGTTGCTGGCGGAAGGGGTGGGATTCGAACCCACGGTACCCTTGCGGGCACGCCGGTTTTCAAGACCGGTGCCTTAAACCACTCGGCCACCCTTCCACAGCCCGCGACTTCAATCATTTGACGGTTGCAATTTCAAGAACAGGCGAGGAGCAAACCGCACGGCGCGCCTTCTGAAACGTCAATGGCCCGCATCCTTCCGAGTGCCGTCGTTTGCGACAATACCGGGAAAATGGCCGCGCGCGAGCCTCAACCATGCAACATGAAGGCATTCTCTCACCGGATCGCTTCGGAAATCGCAATCTCCCTAGCACAAAGGATTGATTTACCAACCTTTGACCACGCGATCGCTCTCCCCATTTCCGCCGCGTTCCCCCTGCGGTATATTGCGGCGTTGATGCGAGCCTTGAGGCTGGCATCGGGGACGAAGACCGCCAGGCACGCGGAAGCCGCGGCCGGTCGAATGGCACTTGGGGCGGATGCGAAATCAGGGGTCAGCACCGGTTTTGGGCGCGTGGCGGGGAATTGCCATTGTCTCGGCGTGCCTTGTCCTTGCCAATTGTTCTTCATCCGGCCTTTCCAGCCGGATCGATCCCAAATACGGCGTCTCTTCCAGCCCGCGCGTCATCGCCATGGGTGATCCCGTGCCGAAAGGCGGGGGAACTTACCGCATCGGCAAGCCCTATATGGTCGCCGGACAGCTCTATGTTCCCGAGGAGAACGTCAATTACCGCCAGGAAGGCCTTGCCTCCTGGTACGGCGAGGATTTTCACGGGCGGCTGACTGCCAATGGCGAGGTCTTCGACATGTCGTCGCTCTCGGCTGCCCATCCGACCCTGCCCATGCCGTGCTACGCCCGCGTCACCAATCTTGCGAACGGCAAATCGCTGATCGTTCGTGTCAATGACCGCGGTCCCTATCACGCCAACCGCGTGATGGACGTCTCGAGCCGGGCGGCCGACCTTCTGGAATTCAAGAGCAGCGGTGTGGCGCGGGTGCGTGTCGAATATGTTGGCCGCGCGCCGCTCGAAGGCTCCGATGACCGCCTGCTGATGGCGACCTTGCGCACCGGCGCGCCGGCGCCGGCACCCTCGCTGGTCCAGATTGCCTCCGCCCGGCCGTTCGCTTCTGAACTGCCCGGCCATGGGCGACCGATCCGCGGCGAGGTCCCGCTGCCGGAGGGGCGGCCTTACAACCTCGGCAGCACGCAGCCGGAGCAGGGGTTCGCGGACCATGACCGCACGGCCTATTTGCGTGCGCGTCCAAACGATCAATTCCAGGACGAGTCACGCACGGCCAACTACGAATCGCAGGATCGCTACGTGACAAGGCCGGTCTCGGCCTACGCGCCGATGGACCCGCAAATTCCGAGCGAAATCCTCGCCGGGCGCGGGCTGTACTGATTTCGAATCACCCCTAAGCGATCACGCGCGAAGGCGGCGCTCAAGTCGTCGGCAGCCGGCGTCGCGAAAACCGCGTTTCCGACGGCTTTTCAGCGCCTTGTGCAGCTGCCTGAAGGCGCCAACTCAGGGGGCATTGGGCCTGAAAGTCGTGTTGTTTGGGCAGTTTCCAACTGTTAGAAGGCGAGCCTTCTGGGACAATTTCCGATGGCAGGTTCGACATTGCGGTCTCATTGGCCAGCCGTCACGACGGGACGCCTGACACGGGCCCTGGTCGCCGTTACGGTCCTGATCGCGTTTGGCTTGAGCGGCACCATTCATGCCGCCAATAACAGCATGCAGGGCGCCAAGAAGGAGGAGGGCGGGTTCGACGGCGATGCGCCCACCGCGATCCTGATTGAAGCCACAAGCGGAGCCGTCCTGTTCGAAAAGAACGCCGACGAGCTGCGCGCGCCCTCAAGTATGATGAAGCTGATGACCGCCGAGGTGGTGTTCCACGCCATCAAGCAGGGCGACATCAAGCTGACCGATGAATACCATGTCAGCGAGAACGCCTGGCGCAGGGGTGGCGCGCCGGCCGGCGGATCGACCATGTTCGCCGCGATCCACAGCAAGATTTCCGTCGACGATCTCTTGCACGGCGCCATCATCCAGAGCGGCAATGACGCCTGCATCGTGCTGGCGGAGGCCATGGCCGGCAATGAGCGTGCTTTCGCAGAGGTCATGACCAAGCGCGCAAGGGAGATCGGTCTTGCGCGATCGACGTTCGCGAACTCCAACGGCCTGCCAGACCCCGGCAACAAGATGACGGTGAGGGAACTCGCCACGCTGGCGCGCCACATCATCCAGACGTATCCCGAATTCTACAAGCTGTTCGGCGAGAAGGAATTCACCTGGAACAAGATCAAACAGCCGAACCGTAACCCGCTGCTGAATTCGCTCGATGGCGCCGACGGCTTGAAGACCGGCTATACCAAGGAGGGCGGCTACGGCATGGTCGGATCGGCCGTCCAGAACGGCGTGCGCCTGATCGTAGCCATCAACGGGCTCGAGGACCCGGAAGACCGCGCCAGCGAAGCCAAGAAGATGCTGGAGTGGGGTTTTCGCAATTTCGAGGTGCGCACCGTGTTCGCGGAAAACCAGACGATCGGCTATGCCAAGGTGTTCGGCGGCGACAGCCGTTCAGTCGCGCTGGCAAGCCACGAGCCGGTCAAGGTCATGGTGCAGAAAAACGGCAACGACAAGCTGATTGCCCGCATTGTTTATAGTGGGCCGGTGCACGCGCCGTTTGACGCCGGCCAGCGGGTCGGCGTTGTCAAGGTTTGGCGCGGCAGCAATGTCGCCGTGGAAACGCCGGTCTTCGCGGCGGAGCCGGTTGGCCGGGGCTCGACGATCCGGCGCGCATTCGATGGCGTCACTGAACTGGCGATCGGCCTGTTCCGTGCCGGCGCCGCGAAGCTGTGACGATGGCGCAGACATCGGTCAAAGCCCCGGGCGGGCGCGGGCGTTTCATCTCCTTTGAAGGCGGCGAAGGGTCCGGTAAATCCACCCAGATCAAGATGCTGGCCGAGCGGCTCGCCGGCGTGAAACTGCATGCCGTCGTCACGCGCGAGCCAGGCGGATCGCCGGGCGCGGAGATCATTCGCCATCTGGTCCTCTCGGGAATGGGCAAGCTGCTCGGCCCCGAGGCCGAGACGCTGCTGTTTGCCGCCGCGCGTGACGATCACGCGCGCACCGTGATCGAACCCGCGCTCAAGCAGGGCACTTGGGTGCTCAGCGATCGGTTTTCCGATTCAACCAGAGTGTATCAGGGTGCGCTTGGGCACGTTGCGCCCGGAATTCTCAACGCCATGCAGCGCGTCACCATCGGCGACTTGAAGCCTGACCTCACCGTGATCCTGGACGTTCCGGTCGAAGTCGGCCTCAAGCGCGCGGCGGCGCGACGCGGCGCGGCTGCAGCCGACCGGTTCGAGTCGGAAGACATCGGCTTCCATCAGCAATTGCGCGAGGCCTATCGGCAGATCGCGAAAAACGAACCCGAACGCTGCGTGCTGATCGATGCCACGGAGGATCCGGCGAAGGTGGCAGAGAATATCTGGTCGGCTTTGTGCGATCGTTTTTTCACGGCCAGCGCAGGTAACGCGGCGGCTCCCGCATGAGCAGCAAGGCCGAGACGCAGGTGTCGGTTCCGCATCCGCGGGAAACCACCGAGCTGTTTGGTCATCGCGAGGCCGAGACGGCGTTGCTCAATTCCTATCGCAGTGGACGCATTCCGCACGCCTGGCTGATCGGTGGCGCGCTGGGCATCGGCAAGGCCACACTTGCCTACCGCATGGCCCGCTTCGTTCTCGCCCATCGCGATCCGCTTTCGGCCGCCGTGCAGGGCGCCGACAACCTCAGCGTCGATCCCGCCGATCCTGTTGCGCGTCGCATCGCGGCCGAGGCGCATGGCGGGCTCTTGGTGCTTCAGAGAACGGCGAACGACAAGGGCGTGCTGCGCACCGTTATCACCGTCGATGAGACCCGGGAGACCATCTCGTTTTTCGGATCAACCGCGGCCGCGGAGGGTTGGCGGGTATGCATCGTCGATACCGTGGACGAGCTCAACCCCAACGCCGCGAACGCGCTGCTCAAAACTCTCGAAGAACCGCCGCGCCAGTCGCTGTTTCTGCTCATCAGCCACGCGCCGGGGAGGGTGCTGCCGACCATCCTGTCACGCTGCCGCCGGTTGCCATTACGGCCGCTCGCCACGTCCGACGTCATCCAGGCGGCGAGCCGGGCAGCCGGCGTTGCAGGCGATGACCCCGCGCTGGTCGCGGCAGCGGACGCCGCGGAAGGAAGCGTGGCGCGCGCGCTGACGCTGCTCGGCGGCGACGCGGTCAAGCTTCACCAGAAGACCGCAGCGCTGCTTGCGGCCCTGCCGCGGCTCGATCCGCGTGAACTGCACACATTGGGTGACGCGCTTGGCGGCAGCGACAAGGTTGCACTCGCCACCTTCATCGACAGCATCGACCGCTGGATCGGCGCGCGTCTGCGCACCAAGGACCCCAATGGCGACCTGCCGCGCCTTGCACGGCTGGCGGAGGTATGGGAAAAGATCAATCGCGCCGCGCGCGACACCGCTGAATACAATCTCGAGCGCAAACCGCTTGTGTTCTCGGTGTTTGGGATGCTTGCGGAAGCCACGCGATAACAGCGGCCCCAGAAATCCCGACAATTTTATTTGATCTGTAAAGGAATTCGTCGTGGCGAAGTCTGCCAAAAAGCCCGCCAAGAAACGCAAGGCGAAAAAGGCCCGTAAATCGCGAGCCGGCGCGAAGCGTGCCGTAGCCGGGAAATCAAAAAAATCTGCCAAAAAAGCTGCAAAGGAAGCGACAAGGAAGGTCGCCAGGAACAGCGCAACGAAACCCGCCAAAAAGGCAGTCAAGAAACCCTCCGCCAAAGCGCCGGCGAAGAAGGCAAAAGCCGGAGCTGCGAGCCCGAAAAAGGCCAAAGCTGCAACCAAATCTGCGGCCCCCACGGCGGCGCCGTCGGCTCCGGTCGCCAAGGCTCATCACGACCAGGTCACCCGGAATTCGTTCTACATCACCACCGCCATCGCCTATCCCAATGGCGTACCGCATATCGGTCACGCCTATGAGGCGATCGCGACCGACGCGCTGGCGCGTTTTCAGCGGCTCGACGGCAAGGACGTATTCTTCCTGACCGGCACGGACGAGCATGGTCAGAAAATGATCCAGACGGCAGATGCCGAAAAGCTGACGCCGATAGAGGTGGCGACACGCAATGCGCAGCGATTTAAGGAGATGGACCAGCGGCTGAACATTTCCTTCGACCGCTTCATCCGCACCACCGAAGAACAGCATCATCGCTCCAGCCAGGAAATCTGGAATCGGATGGCCGCCAACGGCGACATCTATCTCGACAGCTATTCCGGCTGGTATTCGGTGCGTGACGAGGCCTATTACGCCGAGGACGAAACGACCCTCGGCGAGGACAATGTGCGCCGGGGGCCGCAGGGCACGCCGGTTGAATGGGTCGAGGAGAAGAGCTATTTCTTTCGTCTCTCCGCCTATCAGGACAAATTGCTCGCGCTGTACGAACAGCATCCGGATTTCATCGGGCCGGATACGCGCAAGAACGAAGTGCTCAGCTTCGTCAAAAGCGGATTGCGGGACCTGTCGATTTCGCGAACGACGTTCGATTGGGGCGTCAAGGTCCCCGGTGATGGCGAGCATGTGATGTATGTCTGGGTCGACGCGCTCACCAACTACATCACCGGCGTCGGCTTTCCAGACGAAAGCGATGCGAACTGGCACTATTGGCCGGCCGACGTGCATATCATCGGCAAGGACATCATCCGCTTCCATGCGGTTTACTGGCCGGCCTTCCTGATGTCGGCAGGCATCCCCGTGCAGAAGCGCGTCTATGCCCACGGCTTCCTGTTCAACCGCGGTGAGAAGATGTCGAAGTCGGTCGGCAATGTCGTCGATCCCTTCAACCTCGCCGACCAGTATGGCGTCGATCAGGTCCGTTATTTCTTCCTGCGCGAGGTGCCGTTCGGCCAGGACGGCAGCTACAACCATGAAGCCATCGTGGCGCGCATCAACGCCGATCTCGCCAACGATCTCGGCAACCTGGCGCAGCGCTCGCTGTCGATGATCGCAAAACAATATCAGGGTGTGCTGCCCGAGCCCGGCGAGTTCAGCGACAACGACAAGGCCATTCTGGCGCAGGCCGACGGCATGATTGCGCTGGCGCGAAACGCGATGGCGTCCCAGCAGATTCACCAGGCGCTCAATGCGGTCTGGGCGGTCGTCGCTGAAGCCAACAGGTATTTCGCCGGCGAAGCGCCCTGGGCATTGGCCAAGACGGACCCGAAGCGTCAGGGCACCGTTCTGTACGTGACCGCGGAAGTCGTGCGCCAGATCGCCATCCTCGCCCAGCCGGCAATGCCGCAAGCCTCAAGCAAACTGCTCGACATTCTCGGCATCCCGGATGACTCCCGCAACTTCGCCGCGCTCGGTCAGCGGATAAAACCGGGCACTGTCCTTCCGGCACCGGCCCCGGTATTTCCGCGCTATATCGAACCAACAGCGGCCTGAGCGCTTCTGATCCCATGCTTGTCGACAGCCATTGCCATCTCGACTTCCCGGATTTTTCCGACGACCTCGACGGCGTTGTCGCGCGCGCCGAGGCGGCCGGGATCGGGCGGATCGTCACGATCTCGACGCGGGTGAGGCGGCTCGACGCGCTGCTCGCGATTGCGGACAGATACGCCCAGGTCTACTGCTCGGTCGGCACCCATCCGCACCAGGCCGACGAGGAAGACGGCATTCCCGCCGACGAACTGATCACGCTGACGAGACATCCCAAGGTCGTCGCGCTCGGCGAAGCCGGACTCGATTACTTCTACCAGCACGGCTCACGCGAGGCGCAGGAGCGCGGCTTCCGTGCTCACATCGCGGCGGCGCGCGCGACTGGCCTTCCGCTGGTCATCCATACCCGTGAAGCGGACGAGGATTGCGAGCGCATCCTCGAAGACGAAATCGCCAAGGGGCCGTTCCGCGCGGTGCTGCATTGCTATACCGGCGGCCGCAAGCTCGCGATGAAGGCGATCGAGCTCGGACTTTCGATCTCGTTCACCGGCATCCTCACTTTCAAGAAATCAGATGCACTGCGTGCGCTCGCCGCGGAGCTGCCCGCTGATCGCATCATGGTTGAGACCGACGCGCCGTATCTCGCACCCGGAAAATTCCGCGGCAAGCGCAACGAGCCGGCTTACGTCGTCGAGGTCGCCAAGGTACTGGCGGAGGCTCGTGGGATTACGCTCGAGGAGATTTCGCGTCAGACCACGGAGAATTTCTTCCGTTTGTTCTCCAAAGTGCCCGCTGTATGACGCTGACGCTCACCATCCTTGGCTGCGGATCATCGGCCGGGGTGCCGCGGCCGGCACTTGGCTGGGGCGCCTGCGATCCGACCAATCCCAAGAACCGGCGGCGACGCTGCTCGCTCATGGTCGAACGAACCGGACAGAGCGGCACCACGCGGATCGTGATCGATACGTCACCCGATCTGCGCGAGCAACTGATCGACGCAAAGGTCGATCACATTGACGCGGTGTTCCTGACCCACGAGCACGCCGACCAGACCCATGGGATCGACGATCTACGCTCGGTCGTGCTGCATAACCGTCGACGCATTCCGACCTATTTCAACATGTCGACCGCCAAGGACATCATGGCGCGGTTTTCGTACTGCTTTGTCTCCCCCGAAGGCAGCGAATACCCGCCAATCCTCGATCGCCATGCGATCGAGGGCGGCGATTGCCGAATGATCGCAGGGAAGGGCGGTCAGGTCACGCTCTCGGCGTTCAACGTCCAGCACGGCAATATTCCCGCGCTCGGCTATCGCGTCGGCGGGGCCGCCTATACGCCCGACGTGAGCGACATACCGGACGCAAGCTGGCCGTTTCTCAGAGACCTCGATCTCTGGATCATCGACGGCCTGCGCTACACCGGCCATCCCAGCCATTTCAGCGTCAGCGATGCATTGTCCTGGGTCGAACGCTTCAAGCCAAAGCGCGCGGTCATCACCAACATGCATTCCGATCTCGATTACGAAGTGCTGCGGCAAAGCCTGCCCGCCGGCGTGGTCCCCGCCTATGACGGCATGCGGCTGACGATCGGCTGAGGTTTCTGCTGCAAGTACTTCCTCACGGCTTGAAGCGTGCCAGCAGCTTGCGCGCGCGTACGCGCACTGCCGGGCCGGCTGAGCGCCGCAAGTCCTGAAGAAGCACAAGCAGGCGCCGACGAAGCTTCGGATCGCCGGACGACAAGTCAGCTAATCCTTGCAAGGCCGAGACCTGGACGATGCGGCTTTTGTCCTGCAAATAGTCCAGCATGATCGCTTCAACGCGACGGTGCTCCCGGGAAGTGAGATCGAGGCGCGGCAGCATCTGGGCCAAATGCCAGCGTAACTCCTGTTCACTTGGGCGATCGGCAAGCTCAAGAAGCTTTCGCTTGTGGGATTGAAGCCAATCAGGGTGCTCCTTCGATACCTTTTCCGCAACGTCGGCGCACCGCATCCTGACCAAGAGATCTTCGTGAGCAAGACCGGCGACGATCTCGCCAAAGCGGAACGGCGCCGCGAGAACGGCGCGGACCACCGCATTTGCCTTGCCGATCGACCTTCGGTCTCCACCACGAAGCTTCTGAACGAGCTCACTCAAATCTTGTGCAGCTCGAGCGCGGAAGGGTGAAACAGCTCTTCCGGCGCGAGCAGGCGGGACGACAGGCCTTCCGCGTGATGGCGCTCCAGGAAACGCCTCAGCACCTCGCGGTTCGGCTCCAGCCCATACGACCAGAAATCCGCGCCCATCAGCCGCCGCGCCGCGCCCAATTGTTCCTCGACAAACGGCAACGTCACCTTGGTTGCGGATGTATCCGAGAGCTTTGCCAGCGCAATCGCCTTCGAGCGCTCGAACGCCTTATAGACCGCGACCGGCAGCCATGGATGCTTTTCGGCCAGCGTGCGGCGGATGCCGAGCGTATGCATGATGGGGAAGAGGCGCGTGCGCCGGTACCATTCGGTCGCGGTCGCCTGCGGGTCGGCGAAGAGATAGCCGACGTTGGCGTGCCCGCGATCGAAACAGGATGGCGCGCGCGGCCCGATCACGGCATCGAGTTCGCCGCTTGCCAGCAGATCGGAGATCGTGGCGTCGGCTCTTGCGTTCTCGACCACGACGTCGGACGGCAGATTGAGGCTGATCTTCTCGATCCTTCCGGGATGCTCATAACCACCTCGCACCCAGGTGACGTCGGAAGGACGAATGCCGTAATCCTCTTCGAGAAAGAGACGCACCCAGATATTGGCCGTGAGCTGGTATTCCGGCACGCCGACGCGACGTCCTTTGAGGTCGGCCGGCGACTTGATCCGGTCGGTGCGGACATAGACCGAGGTGTGACGGAAGGCGCGCGAAGGGAACACCGGCACGGCGATATAGGGGCTGGTCCCGGCCGCGGTCTTGACCGAATAGCTCGAGAGCGAAAGTTCGCAGACGTCGAAATCGACGTGTCGGAACGCGCGAAAGAATATTTCCTCCGGATCGAGCAACATGTACTGCGCGTCGACGCTGTCGATCTGGACCAGACCGTCGACCAGCGGCCGCATCCGGTCATAGTCGCCGATGGCGACGGACAACTGCAGTTTGCTCATGCGTGGTCCTTCATTGACATTCCCTCCGACCGCCTTATGGAGAGAAACATAGCATCCTAAGGAATTTCCCACCATGTCCAGTACCGCCTCCGAGACCGTCTCATCCGCCATCCGCGAGCTGGTCGATGCCAACCATATCCTGTTCGATCAGGGCGTCGTGGATGGGTTCGGTCATGTCAGCGTGCGGCATCCCGAGCGGCTGGATCGCTTTCTGCTGGCGCGCAGCATGGCGCCGGCGCTGGTGACTGAGAAGGACGTGCTGGAATTCGACCTTGACGGCAATCCGGTCGTGCCGAACGGCCCTGCCGCGTATCTGGAGCGATTCATTCACGGCGAAATCTATCGCAAGCGAGGAGACGTGAACTCTGTCGTGCACAGCCATTCGCCTTCGGTCGTTCCGTTCAGCGTGGTCCCGGCCACCAAGCTGCGGCCGGTCTGTCACATGTGCGGATTTTTGAGCGAAAAAGGCACGCCGATTTTTGAAATCCGCGACTTTGCCGGTCCCGGCAGCGATCTCCTGATCACAAGCGGCAAGCTTGGCGCGGCGCTGGCGGACAGCCTTGGCGAGGGCCCGGCTGTCCTGATGCGCGGCCATGGCTCCACGGTTGTCGGCAGTACGCTGCGGCAGACCGTGTTCCGCGCGGTCTACACCGAAGTAGGCGCACGGCTGCAAATGGAAGCGATGAAGCTTGGGCCGGTCACTTATCTCACCGAAGAAGAAACGGTCGGCACGACCAAGACTATCAGCACGCAATACGACCGCTCCTGGTTCCTGTGGCTGAAGGCCGCCCGCAACAGCCCGATGGCGCGGTGAGACTCTTATCCCTCCCCACACTTCGCAGGGGAGGGATAAGGAAACAGCGATCGCCTGCGATTTTACGACAGGATCGCCTTGGCCGAGTGAACCCGGTCGCGCAGCAGGAATTTCTGGATCTTGCCGGTCGAGGTTTTCGGGATCGGGCCGAACACCACGGCTTTCGGCGTCTTGAAGCCCGGCATTTGCTCCCGGCAGAAGGCGATGATGTCAGCCTCGGTGGCAGCTGCGTTGTCCTTCAGTTCAACGAAGGCACAGGGCACCTCGCCCCATTTCGTATCCGGCTTGGCGACGACGGCGGCGAACAGCACGGCCGGGTGCTTGTAGAGGATATCCTCGACCTCGACCGAGGAGATGTTTTCACCGCCGGAAATGATGATGTCCTTGGAGCGATCCTTGATGATGACGTAGCCGTCCTTATCGAGCACGCCGAGGTCGCCGGTGTGAAACCAGCCGCCGGCAAAAGCCTCATGCGTGGCTTTCTCGTTCTTGAGATAGCCCTTCATGACGATATTGCCGCGGAACATCACTTCGCCAATGGTCTCGCCATCGCGTGGGACTTCACGCATGGTTTCAGGATCGATGACGGTGACGGCTTCCTGGAGAGGGTAGGAGACGCCCTGCCGCCGCTTGAACTGTGCGCGCTGATCGGCCGGCAAATCGTCCCAGCCCGGCTGCTCGGCGCACACCGAGGCCGGACCATAGACCTCGGTCAGGCCGTAGACATGGGTCAGCTTGATGCCGATCCGCTCCGCACCTTCGAGCACCGCGACGGGAGGTGCTGCGCCCGCGATCAAGCCGACCACCGGGCGGCTGTCAGTCTTCTTCGGCGCGCCCGGCGCGTTGATCAGCGTGTTGTAGACGATCGGCGCCCCGCACATATGTGTGACGCCGTGTTTCGGAATCAATTCGAAGATTTTTGCAGGATCGACCTTGCGCAGGCAGACGTTGATCCCGGCAGCAGCGGCAACGGTCCAGGGGAAACACCAGCCGTTGCAGTGAAACATCGGCAGCGTCCAGAGATAGACGGGATGCGCACCCAGATTGGCGGCCAGGATGTTGCTCACCGCGTTCAGATACGCCCCGCGATGGTGGGTGACGACGCCCTTGGGATTGCCTGTCGTGCCCGACGTATAGCTCAGCGCGATCGCGTCCCATTCGTCGGACGGCGGTCGCGCGACAAAATTTTCGCTGCCGTGCGCGAGCGCGGTCTCATATTCGATTTCGCCGATGCGTTTTTGGCCGAAGGACGCGTCGTCGACATCGATCACGAACGGCTTTTCGCCTTTCATCTGCTTCAGCGCGTCGGAGATCACTTCGGAAAATTCCGGATCGACCAGGATGACCTTGGCGCCGCCGTGATCGAGCTGGAACGCGATCGCGGCCGCGTCCAGCCGGATGTTGAGCGTATTCAGCACCGCGCCGGTCATGGGCACGGCAAAATGCGCTTCGTTCATCGCCGGAACGTTCGGCAGCATCGCTGCGACCGTATCACCCGGGCCGATGTTCCGGCCGGCGAGATAGGAGGCAAAGCGCCGGCAACGCGCGTAAGTCTCTACCCACGTGAAGCGTCGGCCCTCATAGACCGTGCTGACATGATTGGGATAGATCGCGGCGGTTCGCGCCAGGAAACTGAGCGGTGTCAGCGCGACGAAATTGGCCGGCGTCTTCTCAAGGCCGATGTCGTATTGGCTCTGTGGTCCTGTCATCGGTCACCTTCTTGTGTTGGCTGTTATATCGACGCGTTTTCTTCACGCGAACCGGTTTCCACTTCGCTTGAAAACGCTTTCAAAGGAAGCCGATCGATATCCATGGAAAGATAGCAACGATTATCAGGCCCGCCAGCAGCGCGAGCATATAGCCCCAAATTGGTCGAATACCCTCGGCCGGATCGACCCGGCCGATGGCGCAGGCGGCATAGTAACCGACGCCGAAGGGCGGCGCGAACAGCCCGATGCCCATCGCCAGAATAATGATCATCGCGTAGTGGACCTCGTGCACGCCGACCGCGCGCGCGATCGGGAACAGGAGCGGGCCGAACAGCACGATCGCGGGAATGCCCTCGAGCACGCTGCCGAGCACGACGAAGGCCAGGATCGAAACCGCAATGAAGCTCGCGGAACCGCCGGGCAGGCCGGTCATTGCAGTCGCCAAGGCCCGCGAAAAGCCTGATTGCGTCAGCCCCCAGGCCATGCCGGTCGCAGTGCCAATGATCAGAAGGATCGCGCCGGACAGGCAAGCCGTCTCGATCAGCATCGGCAGCAGCCGCCGCCAGTCGAACTGGCGGTAGATCGCAAGCCCAACGACAAAGCCGTAGACGATGCCGATGGTGGAAACCTCGGTCGCCGTCGCAACGCCCTCGACGACCGCGGCGCGGATGACGAATGGCAGCGCCAGCGCGGGCAGGGCGACGACGAAGGTGCGAAGGACTTCGGAAGGTTTAGCCCGTTTGACATGGCTAAGGTCTTCGCCGCGATAGCGCCACCACACCAGCGCCGAGAGGGTGATCGCGCAGACGACGCCGGGCAAAAGCCCGCCGGTGAACAGCGCCGAAATCGAAACGCCCGTGACCGAGCCGATGGTGATCAGCACGAGGCTGGGCGGAATGGTTTCAGTCTGGGCGCCGGTCGAGGCGAGCAGGGCGACGAGATCGCCGGGACGGGCGCCGCGCTGCTTCATCTCAGGAAATAACACCGGCGCAACCGCCGCCATATCGGCAGCCTTGGACCCGGAAATGCCGGAGACCAGATACATCGCCCCGACCAGCACATAGTTTAGGCCGCCGCGGACATGGCCGAGCAAGCTCGCCAGGAACGCCACCATGGCCCGCGCCATGCCGGCCATTTCGATCAGAAGCCCGAGGAAGATGAACAGAGGCACCGCGAGCAGGATCAGGTGGCTCATGCCCTCGTCCATCCGCCCGACCAGCACCATCAATGGCGTGCGCGTGGTCAGCGCGAGATAGCCGAAGATCGCCAGGCCGAAGGCGAATGCAATGGGCACGCCGGCAAAGACGCAGAAGCCGACGACACCGACAAAGAAAATCACGAGGTTGAGATTGCCGAGCGGCCGCAGCCACGGGGAAGCGAGCCAGAACAGCGTGACCAGGACCGCGACCGACAGCACGGCCTGCAACACCAGCCTGGCGTCGCCGACCCGGATCAGCCGCAGCACCGCAAACAGCATCATCAGGCAGGTGCCGACCGGCAGGGCCGCGGCGCGCCAGCTATTGGAGATCTGCAGCGCCGGCGTGGTGATGAAGCTTTCCTCGTAGGCGTACTGGTAACTCGGCCCGACAATCAAAAGCAGAAACGCCAGCGCGGCGCAGGTCGCGACCACATCGAGATAAGCACGCAAGCTCGGCCTCGCGTTCGCGACCACCGCCGTCATTCGCATATGCTCGGACCGGCGAAACGCGACGACTGCCCCTAACATCGCCAACCACAGGAACAGGATCGAGGCGAGTTCGTCCGACCAGATCAGCGGCTGCTGCAGGACGTAACGCGACACGACGCCGGCAAACAGCGTGATGATCTCGGTAACGACGAGCAAAGCGGCCGGGATTTCCACAAGCATGCCGACGGCATTTTCCAGCCTGGCGGCAGGCGAACGGCGGCGAGGGGACACCACCTCGCCTGCGGCCTGCGTCGCCCCGGCGCCCACCATCTTCACCAACCTTCAGCTACTTAAGACAGTTTGCCGACGGATTTCTCCAGGATCGACCACGCCTCCTCGCCGTATTTGCCCTTCCATTCGGAATAAAAGCCGGCTGAGCGCAGCTTGTCGCGGAATGGTGCCAGATCAGGCTGGTTGAAGACCAATCCCTTGGCTGTGAGATCCTCGCGGACGGTCGCGTTAAGCTTTTCGGTGTCGACGCGTGCCTTCAGCGCGGCGGCGTTGACGTTCTTCTCGACAATTGTCCGGATATCCGGCGGCAGCGCTTCCAGCGCGCGGCGATTGGCCAGAAACCAATAGCCGTCCCACATGTGGTTGGTCAGCGAGCAATATTTCTGGACCTCATAGAGCTTGGCGGTCGAAATCAGCGCCAGCGGATTCTCCTGGCCTTCCACGATCTTGGTCTGCAGCGCCGAATAGACCTCGTTGAAATTGATCGAGGCTGGCGCGGCATCGAACGCCTTGAACATCGAGGTCCACAATGGCGATACCGGCACGCGGATCTTGAAGCCCTTGTAATCGGCTGGAGCCGTGATCGGCTTGGTCGAGGACGTCGTCTGGCGGAATCCGTTGTCCCAGATCTTCTCGAACGCGATGATATTGGCCTTGGCGATTTCCTTGCGCACATAGGCGCCAAGGTCACCATCCATCGCCTTCCACACCGTCGGATAGTCCGGGAACGCAAAGCCCATCCCGTTGATCGACGCCGCCGGAACCAGGATCGCCAGGATCAGGCCCGACATCGTGAAAAACTCGACGCCGCCGGACCGGAGCTGGCTCAACACGTCCGTATCAGCGCCAAGCTGGTTGTTCGGGAAGATTTGCAGGTCGAAGCGGCCGTTGGTCTCGGTCTTGATCGCCGCCGCCATTTCCCGGGCGCGGATGTTCAACGGATGGGTGTCCGGCAGGTTATTGGCGAACTTGTAGCTGAATTCGGCTTGCTGGGCCCGTGCTACCAGCGGCGCTCCCAGACCGCCCAATACGGCCGAGGCAGCCGTGGTCTTCAATAACGAACGTCGCGAAAAGCCCATCTCATCGTCTCCCAGATCGCTCTCTTTATTCGGCTTCCTTCGGGAAGCATCCCGAGCGCTTTTTGCCCGCTTTCAGAAGAAATACCAAGCGCAGTTCGTATGCATTTGGCCACGCATCCTGATCGCGTTTGGCGAGGCGGCGCAGACGTTGTTTCGTTGCGTCACGAACGATTTCGAAATTCGCTGGAACCTGAGGAGTCATAGACAAATGTCTGAAAATCCCTGGAGATTAAAATATTCCATAATATACCTTATGCGAATCACAGGAATTGGCTTACCCCCTTGGCGCGGGCCAGCTTTCCGGCGCGGCGACGGCTTATCAGTCCAGCGTCTCCGTCAAAACGCCCTGACGTACGGCAAGCCGAAACAGTCCGATGTCCGAGTCGACGCCGAGCTTGTCCTTGATGAGAGAATGGAGATTGGCAACAGTCTTGGGACTGAGGTGCAATGCCTCGGCGATCTCATCAGTGGTCCGATCGGCAAGCAGCATGCGAAGGACCTCGAACTCTCGTGGGGTCAGGACATCTGCGATGACGGTCTCGCCAACAAGGCGGCTGAGCGCGAGTTCATGGTCGATGTCCGGACTGACGGCAATCCGCCCTGATAGAACCTCCAGCGCGGCGTCGACGAGCGCTTCGGGCGGGCTCGTCTTGGTGACATAGCCCCTCGCCCCCGCGCGAATCGCCTGGATCGCAAACGCCGCGTTCTGGTGCATCGTGAAGACGAGAATTCTGGCGGAGGGGTCCCACTTGCGAATGCGGCGGACGGCCTCGATGCCGCCGATACCTGGCATGGCGAGATCCATGATGACGAGATCGGGTCGAACATCCTTGAAGATCCGGTAGGCCTCGGCGCCGTCAGCCGCTTCGGCGATGATGCGTAGTCCCGGTTGCTTCTGTAGCACGGAACGATAGCCCTCGCGAACGACGGCATGATCGTCCACCAGCATGATCGTTCGGCCATCAGCACTCACGCCGCGCGCTCCGAACCGACTTGGGCGTCTTCTGCTCTCGGTGACTGTGGCAGCGCTACGGGGATGACAACGCGCAACGTGGCACCCCTGCTCTGTCCGGCCTCGAAGCTCAGTCTGCCGCCGAGCGAGGCGACGCGTTCACGCATGCCAAGAAAGCCCATTCCAGTCTTGATCGCCTGGTCACCCGCACGACCGTCGTCGGCGATGGTGAGCTCGATCTCCTGAGCTGCGCGCTCGCCGGGCGAGCCTTCCATCTCCCGTACCGTGAGATCAAGTGCGACCCGCGTCGCGCCGGCGTGCTTGGCCGCATTGGTGAGCGCCTCCTGGGCGATACGGTAGAGACTCGCACCCATCGCGGCTGGCAGGTGCTCGGCACCACGATCGCAAAGCCTGATTTCGAAGCGCGTGTGACCTCGGCTGCGGCCGTTCCAGCCGGCGATCAGGCCTTCCAGGCTGGCCGCCAATCCGAGCTCGTCGACGTCAGGTGGGCGCAATCTGAACAGCGCGCCACGCAACGTCTCCATCATGCCTTTCGCAATCCGTTCAATGCCGTCGCATTCCGCCAGCAGCACGGGACAGTCTTGCGCCGCGCTGTGCCGCGCCGATGCGGCGAGTGCGCGGACGGCAGCCAGTGATTGTCCAAACTCGTCGTGCAGCTCGCGCGCCAGGTACCTGCGTTCGTCGTCCTGCAAGTCGATCAGCTTGCGCGTCAGTTCGTTGCGCTCGGCCAGGGCGGTTTCAAGGCTTTCGGCGAGGTGGTTGAAGACGTCGCGGACCGCGGAAAGCTCTGCGAGGTCGAATGGCGGAAGGCGCGTCGAGAGGTCGTTGGCGGCGATGCGCGCAAGACCGGCACGAATGGAACGCGTCGGGCGAAGCGCTCGAGCGAGCGCTGCATAAACCAGGCCGCACAGCAGCGGCAAGGTGATGGCCAGAGCGGCGATCAGGCGGCCCGCTTCATGCCAGGCTTGGGCCGCAAGCGTTGCCGGATCGATCCACGCGAAGGCTTCGCCCCGCTTCTCCCCGCGGCGAAGCACAGGCCGCACGGCTTCCTGGCCTCTATCCACGAACTCACGATAGAAGACGACGAACAGCCGGGGCGGATCGGCAGTACCGCTCAGGGTGCCGCCGCAGAAGCGCTGCAGAACCTGGCCATCGTTGGTGCGATAGGCAATACAAAGGCCGGGAGCCATGATCGCAGTTGCGACGTTCTGCAAGTCGGGAAATTCGCCGCGCGGGTTGTTCACCCACTCCATCTTGTTTTGCTGCAGCTCCAGCGCCTTCGCAGCTGTATCAACGACGGCCGCGAGCCTTGCCTGCGCGGATCTGTCTGCGTCGTAAAGAAAATAGGCCGCGATCGCGGCGAAGCAGAAGGCCGATACCGCGGCGACCCGCAAGGTCAAACGGTATTTCAGATCGCTCTTCCGCCACTTCCACATCGCGCTGGCCTCCGAGCGGGGACGCTGCCTGGCGCATTTAACGGCAGAAACAGAGCAACGGGAAGTGCCGCGTCCCGGACGGATGCGATGTCGTGAAATTTTCCCGGCTCCGGTCGGGAATTGCTCCGCTGCGCCGGATCGGCGACAGGTGGATCCTGGTCCATGCAACCCACCGGTTCCACAGCCGAGCGCCGTCATGCAACATTTCCGCCTTGCCTCGCGCATTGCAGCCACAACCGCGCTCTTGCTGGCTCTCGGGCCCGCCCCGGCCTGTTCCGAAGCCGCCGTGATGCGAGAGGGCGGCCTCAAGGTGGCGATCACTGACTTCGCCTATATCGACACGGCAGGCGAACCCACCGATCAGGCGGCCGTCCACCGAAAGCGTCTGCAGGCTTTCATGATCGCGCTCAGAGCCGATTTTGAGCGCGACCCTGCCGTGCATCTCCTCCCCTCATCCTGCCCGCCGCTTTGCGCTGACGACGGGCAGAAGCCCGCCGATCTTCTTCGCGCCGCCGCGAAGGCTGGTGCGAAAGTTCTGGTCACCGGCGGCATCCAGAAGCTGAGCACGCTGGTCCAATGGGTGAAGGTGACGGCATTCGACGTCGATGCCACTCGCGTCGTATTCGACAAGCTCTTCACCTTTCGCGGCGACAGCGACGAGGCATGGCAACGCGCCGAAGTTTTCGTATCACAGGAAGTTCGCGCGGCGCTCGCCGCCGATCGGCCGGCGCATCACGAGGCAAGACAGGACGGAGAGCACCAATGATCCCGCCGACAGGGCGATGTGGGAGGATGGGCGATCTGGCCAATGTGCTCCAGAAATACGCGGCTGTGGCGCTCGTCACCACGGTGCCGCTGGCGCCGGCGGCGGCCGCGCCGGAATTTATCAAACTCGCAGTCTTCGATTTCGAGCTTGAAGATACCAGCGCCGGTGCCTCCGTCACCGCCGAGCCCCAATCGGACGAGACAAAGCTTGCCAATCTCACAAACCAGGTGCGTGAGCTCCTGACCAAATCCGGGCGCTACCGCGTGATCGGCGTTGGAGTTGCGGACGCTGCAGCCGCGGCGGCGCATACGTTGCACGATTGCGGCGGTTGCGATGCGCCGATCGCCCTCAAATTGGGGGCCGAGCAATCCTTTGTGGGCGTCGTGCGGCGGGTCAGCCGCACCGAATACACGATCAGATTCCAAATCCGCGATGTGCGCAGCGGCGCCGTGGTCTCCGCAGCCGACAGCGGGCTACGTATGGGAGCCGACTATGCCTGGGGCCGTGGCGCAGTCCGGCTGATCAAGGATCGACTGCTGGAAAGCCCATCGCCGCAATAGACGGCCGCGGTCCGCCCGCCGGCTGCATGATCGCGCAGATGCGATCAGCGGCCCCGGAAACGCGGCTTGCGCTTTTCCAGAAACGCCACCACGCCCTCCTTGTGATCGTCGGTCATGGTCGCGAGCGCAAACTGATCGATGTCCATGTGGCTGGTGAGATCGTCGAGCGCGTGCGTCAGTCGGTTGATGGTGAGCTTGGTCATCGCGGCCGAGATCGGCGGCTGGCTCGCGAACCTGGCGGCGAGAGCCATCGCGGCGTCGAAAGCGGAGCCGGGTTCGGCAACCTCCTCCACCAGCCGCCAGGCGTAAGCTTCCTCGGCGGAGATGCGCTGATCGGCCAGGATCACCGCCTGCTTGGTGCGTGCCGGACCCATCAGATGCAACAGACGCGGCACGCTTTGCCAGCTCATGTTCATGCCAAGCCCGATTTCGGGGATCCGGATATGCGCGGCGCGGCTCATGACGCGGAAATCGAGTGCGACCGCGAGCGCAATGCCGCCGCCGATGCAAAAACCTTCGATTGCGGCGATCGTGATCTGGTCCATCTCCTGCCAGGCGCGGGCCAGCCGGGGGCCGAGCTTCAGGTGGCGGCGCAGCGACCCGATATCCATCGACTTGCGCGAACGCCCTTCCGCGTCCTTGAGGTCGAAGCCGGCGCTGAACGCTTTCGGACCGCCGGTCAGCACCACGACCGAGGTGTCGCCATCGTCCTCGAAGCTGCGGGCGGCCGTCGTCAGCTGGCGCATCGCTTCCGGGGAGAGTGCGTTTATGCCGTCGCCGCGGTCAAACCGCACCACCGCGATACGGCCGTCGGGACCGAGGCCCTTCTCGATGCTCACGAAGTTGGTCATGGCCTCCCTCCTCGATCAGTCTTTCAGGATGATCGCCCAGCACCGCGTCGCGCACGGCACGGGCCACCTCGACCGCATTCGGCGTATCCGAATGCACGCAGATGGAATTGGCGCGGACCGCGATGTCGATGCCGTTGATGCTTTCGGCCTTTCCTACCGCGATCGCGCGCCGGCAGCGTGACGCGGCGCGGGCCGGATCGACCGCGTGATGCTGGCGTGTGATGATCAGCCGACCGTCGTCCGCATAGTCGAGGTCGGCGTAGAATTCGGCGATCAGGCTATGGCCGCGCGCGCCATAGACGGTGTCGTGGTAAGTCCCGATCATGCCCATGATGGGCACCTTGAACACGTCGGCCGCATCGCAAATGGCGTGCGCCACGCCCTCGTCCCGCGCCGCCATGCCATAGAGCGCGCCGTGCGACTTGATGTGGTTAAGGGTCATGCCCTCGGCCTCCAGAAATCCCTTGAGCGCACCGACCTGATAGATGACGCAGTTGGCGAGCTCTTCGCGCGTCATCTTCATTTCGCGGCGGCCAAAGCCCTGGAGGTCGGGCAGCGAAGGGTGCGCCCCGGCCTTGACGCCGTGCGCCTTTGCAAGCCGCACGGTCCTGCGCATGTGGTTGAAGTCGGAGGCATGGAAGCCGCAGGCGACGTTGGCCACGGAAATCAGTGGCATCAACGCGTCGTCGTCGCCCATCCGGTAGAGGCCGAAGGCCTCGCCCATATCGCAATTGATCGTCGTCACGACGGTCGTCTTTCCCATTTTGAAAAGCTATTCCGCCGGCGCCATCCTCGCCCCGGCTGCCTTGCTTTGCACCGAGAGTGAACCGATCACCAACGCCGCGACAATAGCGGCGCCGCTGATGGCCCAAAATACCGCTGCCTGACCGCCAGTCGCCTGTTGCAGAAACCCGATCACGAACGGGCCGAGGATGCGCCGAAGCGCCCTACCCCAAGCTTGCCAGCGGCGTCGGCATGCCCCCTTGGCCGTTCGTCGAACAGCTAGGCAGTGTAACGTCCATTTGACAAGTTCGAATTGGCGTGGCCAAGGCAATCTTGACCCGCAGCCTCGGTCGGCCGACAATAGAATGATCTTCTTCCCGACGATCGCAATCACACCATGACCGAACACGATCACCATCATCACGACGACCATTCGGAGTTGTCAGAGACGGAGCTGCGCGTGCGCGCGCTGGAAACGATCCTGACCGAAAAAGGATATGTCGAGCCCGCTGCGCTCGACGCCATCATCCAGGCTTATGAGACGAAGATCGGTCCGCATAACGGCGCGCGCGTCGTCGCGAGGGCTTGGGTAGATCCTGCGTTTAAGAAGGCCCTGCTCGAAGACGCGAGCAAAGCAGTCGGCACGCTTGGTCACGTCAGCCGGGTCGGCGATCATCTTGTCGCGATCGAGAATACGCCGGAGCGGCACAACATGGTCGTGTGCACGCTGTGCTCCTGTTATCCCTGGGAGATGCTGGGACTTCCTCCGGTCTGGTACAAGGCCGCACCCTACCGTTCGCGCGCGGTGAAGGATCCGCGCGGGGTGCTCGCCGATTTTGGCGTCAGCCTGCCGAAGGAAACCGAGATCAGGGTGTGGGACTCCACGGCTGAGACGCGTTTTCTGGTGCTGCCGATGCGCCCCAAAGGCACCGACGGCTGGAGCGAAGAGCAACTTGCCGAAATCGTGACGCGGGATTCGATGATCGGCACCGGGTTTCCCAAAACGCCTGGATCGTAGTGCGGCGAATTTGAAGTTCCTATCAATGTCGCTGCAAGTTCGTTATCGGAACTTCAAATTCAAAGCCGCACTAAAAATGATATCAGCTAGAGCTCCTTTGATCCCGAAGTTCGCATCAGAGGTTGCCGCAATTACTTGCGAACTTCGGGATCGGAGCGCTAGCCATGAACGGTGTGCATGACATGGGCGGCATGGACGGCTTTGGGAAGGTCGAACCCGAGGCCAACGAGCCTACGTTTCATGAGAAATGGGAAGGCCGCGTGATGGCGATGGTGCGTGCGATGGGCGCCGCCGGCGCGTACAACATCGACACCTCCCGCTTCTATCGCGAAAGCCTGCCGCCTCATATTTATCTGGCGAGTTCCTATTATCAGAAATGGCTGCTGGGGCTTGAAGACAATCTGCTCGACAAGGGTTTCGTCACGGAATCCGACCTTGCGACCGGACACGCGAAGGATCCAGGGAAGCCGCTGAAGCGCGGCAAGTTCGCCCTTGGAGATGTCGAGCGCATCATGGTGCGCGGCGACTTTGAACGGCAGGCCACAGCTCCGGCAAAATTCAAGGCGGGCGATCGCGTGCGGGCAAAGAACATGCACCCCACAACGCATACGCGCCTTCCCCGCTATACGCGCGGCCATGTCGGCGTGGTCGAACGAATCCTTGGCTGCCAGGTTTTTCCGGATTCTGCGGCGTTGGAATTGGGTGAAAACCCGCAATGGCTTTACAACGTGGCTTTTGATGGCGGCGAATTGTGGGGCCCGGACGCCGATCCCACCGTCAAGATCTCGATCGACGCGTTCGAGCCTTATCTGGAGCCAGCGTGATGACCGACGCCGCTGTCGCACAGGCAACGCGCGCTCTTGCCGACCTGCCACGGGACGACGGTGGTCCCGTATTTCGCGAGCCGTGGGAGGCTCAGGCGTTTGCCATGGCGCTCTCGCTTCAAGAGCGCGGCCTCTTTACGTGGAAAGAATGGGCAGCAGCATTGGCTGACGAAATCAGGATCGCGCAGGCCAACGGCGATCCCGATACCGGAACGACTTACTATCGGCATTGGCTCGCCACGCTGGAGAAAATAGTCGCCCAAAAAGGCGTCGCGACCTTGGAGACCCTTCATCGCTACCGCGACGCCTGGGATCATGCCGCCGACCGCACGCCTCATGGCAAGCCGATTGAGCTCAAACCGGAAGATTTTCCGCCCATGTCCTAGCTAGGCCGTGGTGACGATTTAAGGATATGGGATTCCCAAACGAGGGCAAATCAGATTCAACGCTGATTTTTGGGGATCGGCGATGGATTGCGACGCACTTCGGGATGACCAGTGGGAACGAATTAGGGGCTTCGTGCCTGGCGGGACCAAGGGTAAGCGCGGGCCTCGTACCAATAACCGTCGGTTTCTGGATGCGCTGTTGTGGATGGCGCGTTCTGGTGGACGTTGGCGTGATCTGCCGGAGCGGCTGGGCAACTATCAATCCGTGAAACGGCGTTACTATCGCTGGATTGAGATGGGCGTTCTCGATGACGTGCTGGCGGCTCTTTCGCGCGAAGCCGATCTGGAATGGCTGATGATCGATTCGACCATTGTGCGGGCGCATCAGCATGCCGCTGGCGCGCGCACGGAAAAAGGGGGGCGGATGCCCAGGGCCTGGGCCGGTCTCGAGGTGGGCTGAGCACCAAGATCCACGCCGCCGGTGATGCGCTCGGTAATCCGCTCCGCCTGATTGGGACGCCGGGGCAGCGCAACGACATTGCCTTCGCACATGAGCTTGTCGATGGCTTCACTGCGAGCGCCACGATCGGCGACAAAGGCTATGACGCCGATCATCTGTGCCAGGAAATCGCCGAAACCGGAGCCGAGGTCGTCATCCCGCCCAAGCGAAACCGCAAGGTCCAGCGCGCCTACGACGTCGATCTCTATAAGGAGCGCAACATCATCGAGCGCTTCTTCAACAAGCTCAAACAGTTCCGCCGGGTCGCGACGCGATATGACAAACTGCTTGTCAACTTCATGGGCTTCGTCAAACTTGCCGCCATCGCCATCTGGCTCAAATGACTAATTCGTCACCACGCCCTAGTGGCAACGGCTTGAGCGACCGGCCTTCAGCCATCCGTGGAAATCGCGCGTTGCCTTCCGGTTCCTCTGGGACAGGCGCCCCTCTTGCGGCATACAGAGCCGCAGACGTTACGTACCCGGTGCAGCATGACCCCTTCCCGCGATATTTCCAGCCTGATCGAGGTCATGGCGCAGCTTCGGACGCCCGTGACCGGCTGTCCCTGGGACCTCGAGCAGAATTTCCAGACCATTGCGCCCTATACGATCGAAGAGGCCTATGAAGTCGCCGACGCGATTGCCCGCAACGATTTCGATGACTTGAAAGATGAGCTCGGCGACCTCCTGCTTCAGGTCGTCTACCACGCTCGCATGGCCGAAGAGGAAAAGGCCTTCGACTTCGGCGATGTGGTCGAGACGATCTGCCGGAAAATGATCCGCAGACATCCGCATGTCTTTGCCGACAAGGACGGTAATATCGCAGCCGCCGGCGTCAAGAGCGCGTGGGAGCGCATCAAGGCCGAGGAGAAGGCAGAACGCGCCGCACGACGCCCCGGTGAGGTGGCGCCATCTGCTTCACTGCTATCAGACGTGAAGTCAGGTCAGCCCGCGCTCACCCGTGCGATGGCCCTGCAACGCAAGGCCTCGACCGTGGGCTTCGACTGGAACGACCCGCGTGCGGTCCTGCGGAAAATTCGCGAAGAGGCCGACGAGATCGAGGCTGCGCTCGATCAGGGCGACAAGGCCGAGCTTGCGGCAGAGACTGGCGATCTCCTGTTTGCGCTGGTCAACCTGGCGCGCCACCTCGATGCCGATCCGGAAACGGCGCTGCGCGGCGCGAATGCGAAATTCGAGCGCCGCTTCGCCTATATCGAATGTGCCCTGGCCTCGCAGGGGCGCCCGCTCGAGGCCGCGTCGCTTGCGGAAATGGATGCGCTGTGGAATGAGGCGAAGGCTGACGAAATGCGCTCTTCGTCGTCCCTGCCAAGCGAGCCCGTCGAGCGCTGAGCGGGGACGACAGCAATCGTCAGGGGGCCGGCACCGCATCGAAGCGGTTGATCACGAGATCCCGCTTGGTTTCGTCGACGCGCACGGTCATCTCGTAGCGGCCGTCGTGTAAATTCTTGCCCAGAACTTCCGAGTTGCGGTGCAGCCAGCTGATGCCGGCGCCATCAGCAGCATCGATCGACAGATGCAGCGTCGTCCGCGTCGTGGCGAGCAAATCCTCGATCGCGGTCAAAAGACCGTCGATCCCCTCGCCGGTCTCAGCAGAGACCAGAAAGCACGGACGCTCCGGCGGCCGGCGGGCGGCGATGTTTGTCACGTTTTCGCGCTCGTCCGGCGTCAGACGGTCGATCTTGTTCCAGACTTCCAGGATGCGCTGTCCGCCTGCCGGATCGATGCCAAGCTGGCGCAGTACCGTCTCGACATCCCGCTCCTGCGCTTCGCTGTCTTCGTGCGAGATATCCCTGACGTGAAGAATGACATCGGCCTCGAGCACCTCTTCCAGCGTAGCGCGGAACGCGGCCACCAGTTGTGTCGGCAGATTGGAAATGAATCCGACAGTGTCCGACAGCATGGCCTTGCCGCCATGCGGCAGGTTCAGTGCGCGCAAGGTCGGATCAAGCGTTGCAAACAGCATGTCGGCAGCCTGAACATCGGCACGGGTCAGCCGGTTGAACAGCGTCGACTTGCCGGCGTTGGTGTAGCCAACCAGCGCCACCACGCGATAAGGCACGCGCTGCCGGCCGGCACGATGCAGCCGCCGCGTCGCCTGAACTTTCTTCAGTTCGTTCTCGAGCCGCGTGATCCGCTCGCCGATCATGCGGCGGTCAGCTTCGATCTGCGTCTCGCCGGGACCGCCCATGAAACCGAAGCCGCCGCGCTGACGCTCGAGGTGTGTCCACGATCGCACCAAGCGGCTGCGCTGATAATTCAGATGCGCAAGCTCGACCTGCAGCGCGCCCTCTTTGGTTTTGGCGCGGCGCCCGAAGATCTCCAGAATGAGCCCGGTGCGGTCGAGCACCTTGGTGCGCCAGGCCTTCTCCAGGTTGCGTTGCTGGATCGGCGACAGCGCACAGTCCATGACCACGAGTTCAGCCTCGTGACCGGCAACGAGGCCCGTGATCTCCTCGACCTTGCCCTTGCCCAGATAGGTGGCCGGCTTGATCAGGCTGACGGGTGCGACGAGAGCATCCGCGATCGCCAGGTCGATGGCGCGCGCAAGACCGACAGCCTCCTCAAGCCGCGCCTCGGAGCCGCGGATGACATGGGACTCCTCTCGCGCATCGGGATCACCCCTGCGCGTTCGCAAGTAAGGGCCGATGACCATCACCCGCCCGGTTTGCTTCCCCATGGCCGACCGTGGGCGGTCGGCTGCCCCGTCAGTAGTTCGGGGTTCCAATCAGCTCACTCTCAAGCCGGTGCATCCTCGCCGCCTTCGAACAACTGGATCGGAGCGCCCGGCATGATGGTCGAAATCGCATGCTTGTAGACAAGCTGCGAGTGTCCGTCGCGCCGAAGCAGCAAACAGAAATTGTCGAACCAAGTCACAATTCCTTGCAGCTTTACCCCGTTGACCAGAAAAATCGTTAGTGGCGTTTTGGTTTTTCGAACGTGATTGAGGAAGGTGTCTTGTAGATTTTGTGCGCGGTCTGCCGCCATTGTTTTTTATCCCGCAAAGTCTCGGTGCTTTTTTTATTGAACCGACGGCCACTTTCTGTCGAAGCAGTCCGCTCGGCTATCGGCCCCCTGAGATCCCCCTCCGGCGAGCCCGATGGCGTGATTAGAGGGCAGGCTTGGTTATTAGGCAAGCAGCTTCGCAGCTCCGCCAGCTTGAAAGAGGCGCCAATTCCCCATAGACCCGGGAAAACGGGTCGAAATTCCGCCCGCTCAGCTCCTATCCGGCCCCGTCATCCGGTGGACTATCCGACCCCGAGCGCCTTCAACTTGCGGTGCAGGGCTGAGCGCTCCATGCCGACGAATTCCGCCGTCCGGGAGATGTTTCCCGAGAACCGGCTGATCTGAGCCATCAGGTAGTCGCGCTCGAAGACCTCGCGTGCCTCGCGGAGCGGCAGGCCCATGATGTGCTCGCCATTGTTGCTCGTCGGCATCGCCGGTACCATCGAACCAACGTCCTGCGGCAACATATCGGCGGTGATGATGACCTCCGGCCCGCCGCCGGCGAGAATCATCACGCGCTCGACATTGTTGCGAAGCTGGCGAACGTTGCCCGGCCAGACATGTGATTGCAGCACAGCCATCGCGTCCTGGCCGATCTGGCGTTTCGGCAGGCCGGTTGCGGCCGATATCTGGTCCATGAAGTAGTCGATCAATTCGGGAATGTCCTCGCGCCGTTCCGACAGCGGCGGAACGCGGATCGGCACCACCGACAGGCGGTGATAGAGGTCCTCACGAAAACGACCGGCGGCGATCTCCTCCTCGAGATTGCGGGCGGTCGAGGAAATGATGCGGACATCGACGCTGACCTTGGCCGTGCCGCCTTGCCGCTGGAACGTCTGCTCGACCAGCACCCGCAGGATCTTGTTCTGGGTCTCGCGCGGCATGTCGCCGATTTCATCGATGAACAGCGTGCCGCCATGCGCTTCTTCCAGCGCACCGGTCTTGCGCGCATGCTCGCCATTGGGCTCGACGCCGAACAGTTCGATTTCCATGCGCTCCGGCGTGATCGCCGCGGCGTTGATCACGACAAAGGGGCCGTCCGCGCGGCTTGATGCGCTGTGCAGCGTCCGCGCCGCCAGCTCCTTGCCCGCGCCCGACGGACCGACGATCAGAATACGGCTGTTGGCCTTGGCCGCGCGGTCGATGGTCTGCCGCAACTGATTCATGCAAGCCGAACGACCGGTCATGATGCTTGCGGTCGGCGCCAGCTGCTTGAGTTCCTTGACCTCGCGCTTCAACCGCGAGGTTTCCAGCGCCCGTGTCGCGACCAGGATCAGCCGGTCGGACTTGAACGGCTTTTCGATGAAGTCGTAAGCGCCGCGCTTGATGGCGGCGACCGCGGTTTCGATGTTGCCGTGGCCGGAAATCATCACGACAGGAAGATCGGCATGGTCGCGCTTGATCTGCTCGAGCAGTTGCAGCCCGTCGAGCTTTGAGCCCTGCAACCAGATGTCGAGGAACACCAGGCTGGGCCGCCGGTTGGCGATTTCGGCCAGCGCGGAATTGCTGTCGCGGGCCGTCCGCGTCGTAAATCCCTCGTCGTCGAGAATCCCCGCGACAAGGTCACGAATGTCGGCTTCGTCATCGACAATCAAAATATCACTTGCCATTGGATACGCCCGTATTCTCAGTTGCCTGTTGCGGCTTTGATTTTGGTTTTTTCATTAGTCGTTTCTGGCTGCCCGGAGGTTTCCTCCGGAGCTGGCTTGATTTCGGCAGCGACCTGCGCCTTGTCAGCCGATGGTCGCGCCGCGTCAGCGTGCACCGGCGCTGCCGCCTGGCCCGTTATCGCAAAGCGCAGCCGCATCCAGGCTCCGCGCGCGCCCGGCCGCATCTCCGAGGCATCATGCAGTTCGATCCGGCCGCCATGGTCCTCGAGGACGCGGCCGACGATCGCAAGCCCGAGGCCCGTGCCCTTTTCGCGGGTCGTCACATAGGGTTCGAGCAGGCGCGCGCGGCTCACTTTGGGCAGGCCAATTCCGTTGTCGATGACGTCAATGAGGATCTCGTCGCTTTCGCGCGCCGCGATGACATCAATACGACCCCGCTGCAGCTCGCCAGCGGGCACCGCTTCGATCGCCTCCGTCGCGTTCTTGATGATATTGGTCAGCGCCTGCGAGATCAGCCGGCGGTCGAATTTCGCGCGCAGCGGTTCCTCCCTGATTGCGGCTTCGATATCGACATCGGGATGGCCGACCCGCATCAGGAACACGGCCTGACGCACGGTATCGGCAACGTCTTCGCCCTCGATGACGGGCTTTGGCATCCGCGCAAAGCGTGAGAATTCGTCGACCATCCGCCTGATGTCGTCAACCTGCCGCACGATCGTTTCGGTACATTGCTCGAACACCGCTCTGTCTTCGGTGATCGATTTGCCGAATTTGCGGCGGATGCGTTCGGCCGAGAGTTGAATCGGCGTCAGCGGATTCTTGATTTCGTGCGCGATCCTGCGCGCTACGTCGGCCCAGGCGGATGTTCGCTGCGCCGAGACAAGCTCGGTGATGTCGTCAAGGGTGATGATGTAGCTGTCGCGGGTCTGGCTGGTCTGCTCGGCGGTGACGCGCGCCGACAGGATTCGCTCGTGGCCCTCGCGATTGATCGTGATCTGGCCCTGCACCAGCCGTTGGGTGCCTTCGCGTGCGGCTTTCATCATGTCGTCGAGTTCGGGCAAGACGTCCGACAGGGGGTGATCGAGCGTCTCGGATTCGACGTGGCCGATCAGCTTTTCGGCCGAGCGGTTGAGAATACCGACGCTTCCCGATGCGTCGACGCCGATGATGCCGGCGCTTGCCGACGACAGCACCGCCTCGATGAAGCGCCGCCGGCTGTCGATCAAGTCGCTCGCATTGACGAGCTCGTCGCGCTGGGTGCGCAGCTCCTGCGTCATCTTGTTGAAGGTTTCACCGAGTTGCGCGAGGTCCCCCTCCGAACGAAGCACCGGCACCTGCACCTTGAGGTCGCCGGTCGAGACCAGGTTGGCAGCGCCCATCAGCCGACGGATCGGAGTGACCAGGCGGTTGGCAAAGTTCAGCCCCAGCAGAATCGAGGCCATCAGAATCGTCAACGCGATCACCGCAAAGATCAGTGCGAAGTTGACCTGGATGCCGAGCCTTCGCGATTCGATCTCGGCATATTCGGCAACGCTCGCCTCGGTTTGCTTCAACTGATCGACGACATGCGGATCGAGTGGGCGAGCGACGTAGAGAAAGGTATCCTGGAAACCGCGCAGCCTGATCAGAGCGGCGACGTAATTTTCCTCGGGTAGCACCGCGATCTCAGGCTCTTCTTCCTTGACGTCGTTCAGAAAGCCGGCGGGTGGCGCCGCGAAAGCGAGGGGAATGCCGGTTTGCGCGCTTTCCAGCACGCGCCGATCCTTGTCGATCAGCATGGCCCCCGGCAGGTTGCGCGAGGTCGCACTTGCCGTGAGGAATTCGCGGAAGGACTGGCGGTCCTGATCGTAAAGCGGCCGGGCATGGGATATGTCGCTCGCCATCGCCAGAATATCGCCGCGGATCAGATGCGCGTGTTCCTCGACATAAGCGCGCGCGATGATCAGCGAGTTTTCGATCACCGCCTTGGTCGGACCGGAAAACAGGCGGTCGAAGCCGCGGTCGATGGTGACGTTGGCGACGACTGCGACCAGAACCGCCGGCAGCACCGCTATGATCGAGAAAAGGCTGACGACCTGAACGTGGAGCCGCGCTGCCGCCCGGCCGCGGCGGCGGGCCTGCATCACCTGCCAGACCTCGCGGAGGATGATGCCAAGCAGCACCAGAATGGTGGCGCCGTTCATCAGGATGAACGACACCGCGACTTCGCGCGTCGGCTCGATCCGGGTCAGGCCGGTCAGGACAACGAAGGTGAGGAAGGCCGACAGCAGTGCCAGGCCGATGGCGACCGGCGCCAGCAGTCGCATCAGCGAGCGTCCCCTCGGCTCGGACAGGGACGGGTCGAAATGTGCGGCGGAGGTGTCTACGCTGGTCATTCCGGCAAACGGTGTGATGAAGGCCAAAGTAACCGCGCGCTTGCGGACTGATGCATTCGTACCACAATGTTGCCGAATTGCGACAATTCCACGGCGTCAACCGCGAGATGCCGCACGAATCCCCGATAAACCGGGCCGCTATGGCGCTTATTGAATACTCAGTTACCGGTTCGATAGACCTGAATGTCGAGATCTCGGATCTTTTTCCTCAGCGTATTGCGGTTGAGACCTAACAGGTCGGCCGCCCGGATCTGATTGCCGCGGGTCGCCGCAAGCGCTGCCGTGAGCAGCGGCACCTCGATCTCCTTGAGGATACGGTGGTACAGCCCCGGCGGCGGCACGCCGTTGGGGAAGCCCGAGAAGTGCGAGGACAGGTAGGTCTCGACCGCCCCGCCGAGATTGTCGATGCCCTGGTGCATGTTGCCGCCGGAGGCGACCGCGGGTGGGGCGAGTTCCCCGTCGATCACGGATGCCGTGATCACATCCTGCGGGTACAGCGCCGCGAGGCGCCGCGCGAGATTTTCGAGCTCGCGCACATTGCCGGGCCAGCGGTGCTGCTTCATCCGCTCCAGCGCCAGCGCGTCGAGCTTCTTCGGCGGCAATCCGTCCTTCTCGGCCAGCGCAAAGAAATGACGGATCAGATCCGGCAAATCCTCGATCCGCTCGCGCAGCGGGGGCAGCCGCAGCGGCACCACGTTGAGGCGGAAGAACAGGTCTTCGCGGAACAGGCCCTGCTGAATCAGGATGCGCAGGTCCTTATTTGAAGCGGCGACGATACGCACATCGGTCTTGATCGGGGTGCGGCCACCGACGGTGGTGTATTCGCCCTGCTGCAGCACGCGCAACAGCCGCGTCTGCGCTTCCATCGGCATGTCGCCGATTTCGTCGAGGAACAGCGTGCCGCCTTCGGCCTGCTCGAACCGGCCCGAGGCGCGGGTGTTGGCGCCGGTGAAAGCGCCGCGCTCATGGCCGAACAATTCCGACTCGATCAGGTCGCGCGGAATGGCCGCCATGTTGACCGCCACAAACGGGCCGTTGCGCCGCTTGCCGTAATCGTGCAGCGCGCGCGCCACCAATTCCTTGCCGGTGCCGGATTCGCCGGAGATCATCACCGTCAAGTCCGTCTGCATCAACCGCGCCAGCACGCGGTAGATTTCCTGCATTGCCGGCGAGCGGCCAACCAGCGGGATCGAGTCGAACTCCGCATCATCTACCGTGCTCGCCACCCGCTCCTTCGGCTCGGCCAGCGCGCGGCCGACGATTGCGATCAATTCCTTCAGGTCGAAGGGTTTCGGCAGATATTCGTAAGCGCCGCGTTCGGACGCACGGATCGCGGTCATGAACGTGTTTTGCGCGCTCATAACGATCACCGGCAAGTTCGGCCGCATCTTCTTGATTCGCGGCAGAAGATCGAACGCGTTCTCGTCGGGCATCACCACGTCGGTGATGACGAGATCGCCCTCGCCCTGGCTCACCCAACGCCACAACGTTGCGGCATTTCCGGTCAACCTCACTTCATATCCGGCACGCGACAGTGCCTGGTTAAGCACGGTGCGGATGGCGGTGTCGTCATCGGCTACGAGAATGCTACCTGCGGGCATTTTTATTCCTCATCTTGTGGCAGGCAACGGCGTCCCGGCAACGTCATTGCGGTCACTCTGATCAAGTTTCTTGGCTGGATTGAACATCGGCAACAGCACTCGGAAGGTTGTTTTTCTCGGCTGCGACTCGCACTCGATGATTCCACCGTGATCGCCGACGATCTTGGCGACCAGCGCCAGACCGAGCCCGCTTCCCGTCGGCTTGGTCGTGACAAAGGGATCGAACAGGTTCGGCAACAAATCGTCCGGCACGCCGGGACCGTTGTCGCGAACGCAGAATTCAAGTGGCAGCGAGACGCGCGATTTCTTTCCCGGCACCGACAGCCGCACGCCGGGACGGAATGCGGTGGTGAGCTGGATTTCCGCTTCGTTGCCGAGGTCGGCGGTTGCTTCCGCGGCGTTCTTAACGAGGTTGAGGAAGACCTGGATCAGCTGATCCTGGTTGGCGAGCACCGGCGGCAGCGACGGATCGTATTCCTCGACAAAGCGCACGTTGCGCGCAAAGCCCGATTGCGCCAGCCGTTTGACATGATCGAGCACCGAATGGATGTTGACCGGTCCGCGCGCCACCGGGCGGTCGTCGCCGAACACCTCCATGCGGTCGACCAGCGTGACGATGCGGTCGGCTTCGTCGCAGATCAGCCGTGTCAGCGTGCGGTCTTCCGGCGAGGCCGCCTGTTCGAGCAGTTGCGCCGCGCCGCGAATGCCGGAGAGCGGATTCTTGATCTCGTGCGCCAGCATCGCCGCCAGCGCGATCACCGAGCGCGCCGCGCTTCGATGCGTCAGTTGCCGGTCCATCTTGTCGGCAATGCTGCGTTCCTGGAGCATCACGACGATATGGCCGGGACGCTCGGTGACGGGAGCGACATGAAGGTCGACCTGGCGATCGCCGCCCACGCGCGGCGTGCCTAGATCGACCTTGTATTCGTAGACCGGCGAGCCAGAGGAACGGACCTGGTCGATCAGCGCGAGCAAGGGGCTGCCGAACGGCACCAGCTCTTTCAGCGAATGCCGTTGCAGGAACTGGGCCGAGATTTCGAAAAACGATTCGGCTGCCATGTTGGCGTCGACGATCCGGCCATCGGGCCCGACCAGCAGCACGGGGTTCGGCAGCGCGTTGAGGATGATCTCCGAATCTGTAGGCATCGGCCGGCGATGTTCGGCGGTGGAGATCATGCAGCCGCGCTCCATGCAAAATCATCGAATGCATTTTCGAGCGAGAGGTGAACTGCTCGCGCATCCTCCGATGTCAGAATTTTTCCGCGCCAGTTCTTCAGGACCGCCGCCGGCGCACGGCTATAGTCGGCCGCGACCTCGAGCGCCCAGCCGAGATGCTTGCGGGCGTGGCGCAAGCCGATGCGCAAGCCGTAATGATCGCAAATCCCGTCGTAGAGCGTACGGAGATGCCGCAGCTGTTCCCGAAGCGACGGCGCGGCCTCGACCACGCCGGTCTCGAGCCGCCGGGCAATCTGGCCGGGCAGCCAGGGTTGGCCCTGCGCGCCGCGACCGACCATGACCGCGTCGGCGCCGGAGGCTTGGATCGCGGCGACGGCCTTGTCGAACGACGTAATGTCGCCGTTGACGGCGAGCGGAATTCGGATCGCGTCCTTCACGGCCCGCACCGCGCCCCAATCGGCCTCGCCCTTGTAGAACTGGCAGCGCGTCCGTCCATGCACGGAAATCAGCTGCACGCCGGCCGCTTCGGCGCGTCGCGCCAATTCCGGCGCATTCAGCGAGCGCTCGTCCCAGCCGAGCCGCATCTTCAGCGTCACCGGCACTTTCACCGCGCCGACGGTGGCATCGATCAGGCGAACGGCGTGATCGAGATCGCGCATCAAGGCCGAGCCAGACTGCCCGCCTGTGACGTGGCGCGCCGGACAGCCCATGTTGATGTCGATCACATCGGCGCCGGCGGCCTCCGCGACCCGTGCGCCCTCCGCCATCCACCGGGCCTCGCAGCCCGCAAGCTGGACGACATGGGGGCCAACGCCAGCGGCTTCGCACCGCAGCTGTGACATCGGCTTGCCGTTGACCAGATCGTCGCTGGCCGTCATCTCGGAGACCACCAATCCGGCCCCAAACCGTGCAACCTGACGTCGAAATGGCGCATCCGTGACGCCCGACATCGGCGCCAGAAAGACCCGGTTCACGAGCTCAATACCACCTATCTTCAATGGGTTAGGATGCAAAGAGTTGAGACTGCTCACGGATTTCTCGTTGCTTTCACGGGTGCCGTTACCCGTTAGCGAATCATTCTGTCGCACAATTCTTGTGCAGTCAAGTTTCATGCCTACACTTTAGACAGTTCGGTAAATCTTGCAAGTGCAGTGCAGCATACTCTCGATTTATACCCAACCCGTAGGAATCGCTCTGTCCTCCCGGTGTGAGCATGATAAGGGCTGGGCCCCATTCGAACCCGATTGATAGCCGACACTCATGACGAATCCGCCGCGGACAGCCGCCATTCTCGTCGCCGCAGGCCGCGGCCTTCGCGCCGGTGCGGGCGGACCGAAACAGTACCGGTCGATTGGCGGGCAACCGGTGATCTACCGCGCGATGGAGCCGTTCAGCTCGCATCCGCAAGTTTCCGTCGTGCAGCCGGTCGTCAATCCCGACGACGAAACGATGTTCGATGACGCCGTGCGCGGACTGCGCCATGCCCCGCCCGCCAGAGGCGGCGCGACGCGTCAGGCCTCGGTGCATGCCGGGCTCGAGGCGCTTGCCGCGGCAAAGCCGGACATCGTGCTCATTCACGATGCGGCGCGGCCTTTCGTATCGAGAGCTCTGATTTCTCGCGCGATCGATGCGGCGTCAAAGACGGGCGCTGCTATACCGGCGATCCCCGTCGCCGACACCATCAAGGTGGTGGACGGCGATGGCCGCATCGAAGCAACACCCGAGCGGGCGCGCTTGCGAATCGCACAGACCCCGCAATCCTTCCGCTTCGACACCATCCTCGAGGCGCACCGGCGCGCCGCGCGCGAAGGGCGGGGCGATTTCACCGACGATGCCGCGCTGGCCGAATGGGTGGGATTGACGGTTGCGACGTTTGAAGGTGAAGCTGCGAACATGAAACTCACCACACCGGAAGATTTCGTGCGCGAGGAAGCGCGCCTGGCAAGCCTGCTCGGCGATGTCAGAAGCGGCACCGGCTACGATGTGCACGCTTTCGGCGACGGCGATCACCTGATGATCTGCGGAGTTCGCGTGCCGCACACGCGAGGCTTCCTCGCCCATTCCGACGGCGACGTCGGGCTGCATGCGCTGGTGGATGCCATACTCGGTGCGCTCGCCGACGGCGATATCGGCTCGCACTTTCCACCCAGCGACATGAAGTGGAAGGGAGCCGCGTCCGACAAGTTCCTGAAATATGCCGTCGAGCGCGTCGCCGCACGCGGCGGCCGTATCGCCAATCTCGAGGTCACGCTGATCTGCGAGCGGCCGAAGATCGGCCCCCTGCGCGACCAGATGCGGGCGCGGATCGCCGAAATCACCGGCCTCGACATCTCGCGCGTCGCCGTGAAGGCGACCACCAGCGAGCGCCTCGGCTTCACCGGCCGCGAGGAAGGAATCGCGGCCACCGCCTGCGCCACCATCCGCCTGCCCTGGGAAGACAAAGGACCGGACGACAAGGGACTAGTGCCGCCTATTTGAAGTTCTTACGCCACAAGCGGCGGATTCGATCCAGGAACTTCAAATAGAAAAGCGGCACTAGGATCAATATGTTTGCTAGTGCCCATGACTTTCCGAAGTTCGTGAACGGTGGTGCCGAGGTGATGCACGAACTTCGGAAAGTGGGCATTAGTCGCGATTTGACGTTTGGCTGAAGGGAAAGCGGGGCAGATGGCTAGCGAACGTCAATCCACCACCCTCGCCCGTTCGCTGCTCGATCTCTGTCGCAGCCGCAAGCTGACCATTGCGACCGCCGAATCCTGTACCGGCGGGCTCGTTGCCGGCGCGCTCACCGATATTCCAGGCTCGTCCGACGTGATCGACCGCGGCTTCGTCACCTATTCCAACGACGCCAAGCGCGCCATGCTGGGCGTCGAGGCCGATACGCTCGCGACCTTCGGCGCCGTCAGCCAGGAGACCGCGACCCAGATGGCGGTCGGCGCGCTGGAGCGGGCCGGCGTCGATCTTGCGGTCGCCATCACCGGAATTGCCGGCCCCGGCGGCGCCGTGGCGGGCAAGCCGGTCGGGCTCGTGCATTTCGCGGTGGCCGCGCGCGACGGGCGCATCGCGACCCACGAATGCCGCTTCGGTGCAATCGGCCGCAGCGCGGTGCGCCAGCGCTCGGTGGTCGAGGCCTTGCGGATGTTGATGGAGATGGCGCGTGGGCCGAAGGTCGCGAAACCCAAGCGTGCCGCCGTCAGCCGCATCCGCCCGCGCGTAACACGCACCCCTCGCCGCCATGCGATGAAACGACGGGGGCCGCCGAGAGGATAGCGTTCACCTGCCGTTGACAGGGTCAGGCCGCGCGCACGGTGTTCAGGAAGTTCTCGACCTGGGTTTTCAGGCGGACGCTGTCGGCGGCGAGCGACTGCGCCGCGGAAAGAACCTGGGATGAGGCGAGGCCCGTTTCGCTGGCGCCACGCTGCACGTCGGTAATGTGCGACGAAACCTCATGCGTGCCCTGGGCCGCCTGTTGCACGTTGCGGGAGATCTCCTGGGTCGCAGCGCCCTGCTCTTCCACGGCCGACGCGATGGCCGAGGATATCTCGGACAGCTTTTCGATTGTGCGGCTGATCTCCTTGATGGCGCCGACCGAATCCTGTGTCGCGGACTGGATGCCGTCAATCTGCTGGCCGATCTCGCTGGTTGCCTTCGCGGTCTGCTCTGCCAAGGCCTTGACCTCAGAAGCCACGACGGCAAAGCCGCGACCCGCTTCGCCGGCACGCGCGGCTTCGATGGTCGCGTTCAAGGCAAGCAGGTTGGTCTGGCCGGCAATGGCGTTGATCAATTCGACGACGTCGCCGATCCGGGCCGCCGCTTTCGCCAATTCCCCGACACGATCGTTGGTCTTGCTCGCCTCACCGACGGCGGCCATCCCCATCCGAGCGGACTCCTGAACCTGGCGGCTGATCTCGTTGATGGACGAGCTCAGTTCCTCGGTTGCCGAGGCAACCGACTGCACATTGGTCGAGGCTTCCTCGGATGCACCTGCGACCTTCGTCGCCAGATCCTGCGCATGGTCGGCGGTCGATGAAAGCGTCGTGGCGGAGGCTTCCAGCTCGGTCGATGACGACGCCAGAGAGCCCACGAGCTCGCTGATCATCGTTTCGAAATCAGCCGTGGCGGAGCTGATGCGTTGTGCGCGCGTCAGATTGATTGCCTTTTCCGCGTTCGCCGCTTCATCCGAGGCTTTCTTGGCGATAAGAGCTTCCTTGAAGGCCTGGAGCGCCGTCGCGATGCGGCCAACTTCGGTTGTTTCGCCCTGGTGAGGAATCTCGACCGACAATTCGCCGTCGACCAGCCGTCCCATCGGCTTCAGGATGGAGTTGATGCTGCGACGGATGTCATGCGACACAAAAGCCGCCGCGCCGATTCCGAGGGCCAAAATACAGAACAGAATCGCGCTCATCAGGTAGATGGCGCGCAAATAGGTTGCTTCGGCGCTCCGACCGGATGCTTCGGCGCCATGATCATTGAACTCCACGAGCCCGGCCAAGGTCTTGTCCATCGCGCGTCCGACCGGCACGACTTTCTCGGCATTGATCTGCTTGGCGGCGGCGAGATCGCCCTTCGCGGCATGCGAGCGCACCTCCTCCGAGGCGGCAATAAAGCCTTGCCACTGCCGATCCAGCTGATCGACCAGTTCGCGCTCGCTCGGGGCCACGATCAACTGGCGATAGGATTTCGCGGCAGCCTCGAAGTCGGCTTTGCGGGCCACGAGATTGCGATCAACGTCGGCGCGTTGCGCATCCGTGACACTGAGATGATCGCGCAGCACAGCGCGAAACCGTGCCGACTGGGTCCGCATCTCGCCGATCCATCGGACGCTTGGCAGCCAATGCGCCTGGATATCCTGCGCGGCGGTGTCGATGCCGCGCATCTGCAGGAATGCGAATGCGCCGATGGCCACGATCATCAGGGACAGAAAAACAACGATCGCAAAAAGTTTCGCGCTAATGGAAAGTCTGGCAAGCACGAAAAATCTCCCCCAGTATTCGTCCGTATCAAAACGAAGCTTATTGTTAACCACTCTTGTCCTAAGATTTCGCTAAGAGTGCCAACCTGATACCGCAGCTGGCGTGCCTCGTGCCCGCGGCGGGTATGATCGAGCTCGTCTTTCCGAATTGATAACGATGGAACTGAAAAGGCGACACCTGGCAATCGCCTGTAAATATCGCCGGCATAGACAACCACCGTTTCAGAAAATTATCTCAGGGGGTTGTTATGACCGATTTCTCTATTGCCACGATCGCTACAACCGACTCAGTTGAAGAAGTTCACGGTGACTCGTTCAAGACGATCGTCCTGCTCTGCTGTGCTGGACTGCTTGCCTCGCTCAGCCTGATGACGTTCGGCGTCGACCTCGGCGCGGGCTGGATCTAGTGGTCCAATTCTAACATTCGCATCCCTTTTCAGCGACCACTGGCTGGTGCAGAAGTCCGCATGCCGAATCCTCGGCAGCAATGATGCGGACTTCTGAACCGCCACACTAATCACGAACATCTGGTAACGACTCAGACCTCAAGCCATTCCTTGCGGACGTGGTCGTTGGCTCTCAGTTCGTCCGGCGTACCTTCGAATACGATGCGGCCATGCCCCATCACGTAGACGCGATGCGAAATGCGCAGCGCGATCGACAGCTTTTGCTCGACGAGCAGAATGGATACTCCGGCTGCGGCAATTCGCGAGATGAGATCGCCGACCTGCTGCACGATCAGCGGCGCCAGTCCCTCGGTCGGCTCGTCGATCATGATGAGTTCAGGATCACCCATCAGGGTGCGGCAAACGGTCAGCATCTGTTTCTCGCCGCCAGACAGGACCTCCGCGGGCGTATCGGCGCGTGCCGCGAGGTTGGGAAACATCTCGAGCATGCCTTCGATCCGCCATTTGCCGGGACGGCCGACGTCCTTGACGCCGAGCAACAGATTCTGACGGACGGTGAGCCCGGGGAAGATGTCGCGATGCTCCGGCACATATCCCAGACCGCACCGCGCGATCTTGTAGTTCGGCAAGCCCGCAATATCCCGTCCTTTGAAGCGGATCGTGCCCTGCGGCACGACCTCGCCCATGATCGCCTTCACGGTGGTGGAGCGGCCGACGCCGTTGCGTCCCAACAGGCTCACGACCTCGCCGGCGGCGATGTCCAGATTGACGCCCTGCAGGATGTGGCTCTTGCCGTAATAGGCGTGAAGATCCCTGACCTCCAGCATCAGTGCGCCTCCTCACCGAGGTAGGCTTCCTTGACCTTCCGGCTGCCTCGAATTTCCTCCGGCGTACCGGAGGCGATGATCTGCCCGTAGACCAGCACCGAGATCCGGTCAGCGATACCGAAGACGACGCTCATATCGTGCTCGACAATCACGAGCGTGCGCCCTTCGGTCAGGCGGCGGATCAGAGCCACGGCGCGTTCGGTCTCGGCGGCACTCATGCCCGCGGTCGGCTCATCCAGCATGATGACGCTGGCGCCGCCTGCGATGGTGATGCCGATCTCAAGCTCGCGTTGCTCGGCATAGGTCAGGAGGCCCGCAGGCACGTCACGACGATGGCTGAGATGGATATCGTCGAGGATCTCGGCCGTGCGCCGCTTCACCTCCGGCAAGCGGTCGACGTTCTTCCAGAACGCATAGCGATGGCCCGTCGCCCACAGCACGGCGCAGCGGACGTTTTCCCATACCGTCATGCGGGCAAAGACGTTGGTGACCTGGAACGAGCGCGACAGCCCGCGCCGATTGATCTCGAACGGCCGCAAGCCCGAGACGAGGTCGCCGTTCAACCGGATCTCGCCGGAGCTCGGCCGGATATGGCCGCTGATCAGGTTGAATGTCGTCGATTTGCCGGCCCCGTTCGGCCCGATGATGGCATGGCGCTCTCCCTTCGCGACGCTCAGGTTGAGGTCGCGGATGATGCTCACGTTGCCGAAGCGCTTCTGCACGGCCTTGAGTTCGATGGCCGGGCTCATGCGAGGTACCCCCGGTCACGGGCGACGGTCGCGGCACGGTCCCAGGCCTCAGCGACACGCCGCCAGGTCAGGCGCGCGATCGCGAAGCCGGCAACGACCAGCACGGCTGCGGCCAACCATGTCGTCGGCGCTCTCGCATTGAACGGGATGCCGACGAGGTTGATGACGCTGCCACCCCCCTCACCTGCTGTGTAGTTCGCGACCGTTTCGATCGAGAGGATGACGCCAAGCGCAAACGCCAGCGTCGGCAGCGCCGCCACGAGGTAGGACGGAATCACCACCGGCCACGATCCGGCACGGATCAGCGGGCGGTGCATCATCAAAATGCCAGCGATGCCCCCCGGCGCGAACATCACGATGCCGATGAAGATGATGCCGAAATAGAGCTGCCAGACCGTGGTCAGGTTGGTGAGGCCGAGCTGCAGATAGGTCACGAGGATCGCGCCGAGGATCGGTCCGAAGAAATAAGCCGTGCCGCCGATGAAGGCGGCAAACAGCACGAGGCCCGATTGCGTCGCCCCGAGATAGGCGGAGTTGGCGATCTCGAAATTGATGGCCGTGAGGCCGCCGGCAACGCCGGCGAAGAAGCCGGCAAAGCCGTAGGCGAGATAGCGGACGACGTGAGGGTCGTAGCCGATGAATTCGACGCGCTCCGGATTGTCGCGCACCGCGTTGCAGATGCGCCCGAGCGGGGTTCGGGTCAGCGCATACATCGCGATCGCCGAAGCCATCACCCAGAACGCGATCAGGTAATAGACCTGGCGCTGCGGCCCGTAGGTCCAACCGAACATGTGAGGCAGAGCGGTGCGATCGGTGGTGATGCCGGATTCGCCGCCAAACACGCTGCGCACGATCAGCGAAGAAGACGCCACCAGTTCGCCGATGCCGAGCGAAATCATCGCAAACACGGTTCCCGCGCGCTTGGTCATCACCCAGCCGACCAGGATCGCGAAGGCAAGCCCGCCAATACCGCCGGCCAGGGGAACAAAGGGCAGCGGGACCGGCCAGTCATGATTGGCGACCGCGTTCATGACATGGACGGCGAGGAAGCCGCCGAGGCCGTATTGAACCGCATGGCCGAACGACAACAGCCCGGTCTGGCCAAGCAGGATGTTGTAGGACAGCGCGAAGATGATGGCGATGCCGATCAGGCTGAACGAGGTCAGCGAGCCGCCCGAGGAGAAGACCAGCGGCAGTACGATCAGCGCGCCTGCTGCGACCAGCCAGATGCCGTAGAAACGGACGCTGCCGCCCGGCTTCTCCTTCAGCTCTTGGGGCGCGGTGGCGTCGCTCATGTCTCGCGCGTCCCCAACAGACCCATGGGACGTACGATCAGAATCAAGACCAGCAGCACGTAGGGCAGAATCGGCGCGATCTGGGCGATCGTCACGTTCCAGATGTCGGTCAGTACCGAGGGGCCGAGGCTCGGATCGAGCGGCCCGAATGCACTCGCCAGCGATCCATTGAGCGCGACGGCAAAGGTCTGGATCAGCCCGATCAGAAGCGAGGCGATGAAGGCGCCGGGCAGCGAGCCGAGCCCGCCGAACACGATCACCACAAACAGGATCGGGCCGAGCAGCGATGCCATGTCGGACTGCGTCACCAGCGAAGGGCCGGCGATGACGCCGGCAAGGCCTGCAAGCGCGCTGCCAACGCCGAACACCAGCATGAACACACGCCCGACATTGTGGCCGAGATGGCCGACCATGGTCGGATAGGTCAACGCCGCCTGCACTATCAGGCCGATGCGCGTCCTCTTGAGCACGACCAGAAGCGCCACGAAGATCGCGACCGACACCGCCAGCATGAAGATCTTGTAGGCGGGATAGTTGGTGGAGAACACGGTGAAGGCCGGGAAGTCGAGCGCCGCCGGAACCCGGTAGTCCACCGGGCTTTTGCCCCAGATCATCGAGACGATTTCCTCGATCGCAAAGGCGAGCCCGAAGGTCAGCAGCAGTTCGGCGACGTGGCCGTGCCTGTGGGTGTTGCGCAACCCGTAGCGCTCGACCGCCATGCCGACAGCGCCGACCAGAAGCGGCGCCAGCACGAGAGCCGGCCAGAAGCCGATCCATTTGGTGAGCTGATAACCGAAGAAGGCGCCCAGCATGTAGAAGCCGGCATGGGCGAAATTGAGCACGCCCATCATGCTGAAGATCACGGTCAGCCCGCTGGATAGCAGGAACAGCAGCATTCCGAACAGAACGCCGTTGAGCGAAGATATGACGATCAGCTCAAGCAAAGCCCACCCGCTGCATGGCTCGGTTAATCACTGAGCGAAAGGTTCAGAAAACTCGCGGCAATCACCTGCCGGACCATCCGCCCCGGCGCCAGAATAGCGCACCGGGGCGGATCAACAGATCAGTCCGGCCGCTTCATGTTGCAGGTGGTCGGCAGACTAGTTTGCGCGGTGTCGATCCTGGATACGATATGCCAGCCCCACCCAGTGTTCTCCTCATCGAACGGATCCTTGGCCTTGTCGGCCAGGGTGCCGAACACGGAGATGTAGATCGGCTGGAAGAACTGGTGGTCGTCCTTGCGCATGAAGCCTTCGCCGCCGTCGAGAACGTCAAATTTCATGCCCTCCAACGCTGCGGCGACCTTGACCGGGTCGACCGAATTGGCCTTTTCGGCGGCAGCCTTGAACATGCGGATCTCGTTGACCGCGCGCGGATACCACAGCGACATATTTTCCTTGGCACGGAATTCCTTTTCAAAATCCATCGCCACTTTGCTGCCGGAGTTCGCGACGCCCTCGCTGATCTGATAAACTTGATGGTCGAGTCCGGTCTGCCTGACTGCGGTCGGCCCGCCGGCGCCGCCGGCATAGTAAGTGTACCAGTTGGCCTTGAGGCCGGCGTCCGCCGCCGCCTTCAGCAGCAACGCGAAGTCCTGGCCCCAGTTACCGGTCACGACGGTGTCGGCGCCAGAGGCCTTGATCTTGGCAACATAGGGCGAGAAATCGGTGACCTTAAGCAGGGGATGCACTTCGTCGCCAACGATCTCGACGTCGGGCCGCTTTGCAGCGAGCATCTTGCGCGCTTCGGTGCGGACCGCTTGGCCGAAGGAGTAGTCCTGGTTGATCAGGTAGACCTTCTTGATGGCTGTCTCGCCCTTCATGTAGTTGGTGAGCGCCTCCATCTTGATGTCCGAATTGGCATCCCAGCGGAAGTGCCAGAAGCTGCACTTCTCGTTGGTCAGGGCCGGATCGACAGCAGCATAGTTGAAGAACAGCATTTCCTTGCCGGGATTGCGTGCGTTGTTCTTGGTGACGAAATCCTCAAGCGCCCCAGCGACCGAGGAGCCGTTTCCCTGCGTGATGTAGTGGATGCCGGCGTCGACGGCCTTCTGGGCCTGGATCAGGCTTTCCTGCGGGTTGGTCTTGTTGTCCATCGGCACGATCTCGACCTTGTGGCCGAGGATGCCGCCCTTGGCATTCAGCTCGTCGGCAAGAAACTGGTAGGTCTTCAGACCGCCTTCGCCGATGCTGGCGCCGCCGCCCGACAGGGGATCGATATAACCGATCTTGAGACTGTCCTGCGCGTGCGCCGCACCAAGTAGAAATGGCAATGCCATCGCAGCAGTCATGATCATTTTCCGCATGCCTAGGCTCCTCCTTGTTTTTTGAGACCAATATATAAGGTCTTATTCGTTGAAATCGGCGACGTCATTGATAGTTCGGTCAGCCGAGCGTTGACAAGACTACAACTTTCGTCGCCAGGAGGGTCAACTGATCGGCGGCGGTAATCCCGTCCTCGTCCCTCCTCTTTTCTTTGCGCCGACTAGCACCCGCCGAGGCGCCCGCCATGTGCCGAGACGCCATTGGTGGCACCTCACCACGTCATGTTGAGCCGCAGCTGGGTCTTGAAATCGTAGACCGGATAATCCCTGACGATGGGCACGGCGACCTCGAGCGACATCGCAATCTCGCTCGAAAGCTTCTTGGTGACGCGGAAATCGAAAGGCACGAACCAGCGGCCGGTCTGTCCGGTGACCGGATCGCCGTAATTGATCCTGATGTCCGTGCTCGGAAACAGCGTGAGCGACCAGCCATCCGGCAGGCCGATGTTGAGCGTCGGCGCAAATTGCAGGTTACTGATGTTCTTCTTTGTCGGATCACCCGCCACGCTTGCGTCATATCGGAGCAGCGGCTCGAAATAGCTCGAGGCGCTCAACTCCGGCAGTGCGTAGCGCGCGCCGACGATCGGCATCAGTTGCCACTTGCCCGACCCCAGCACATCGTTGCCGGTCGGGCTGATGAGCCGCATGCCGAATCCGAACGCCAAACGCTGGCTGACGTCGTGGATCAGCGCGGCCTGGATATCGGCGTCGCCGACGCCTTTCTGGTAATCGCCGTTCGGATTGTCGGACGAAACCGGGTTCTTGGCGAGAAGAGGCAGGTCCGTGCGTGTCGCGAGGATCCAGCTCGAGACGAGGTCAAAGGCGTGATCGTAGCGCAGGTTCAGCGTGTCGGTGGTGGTATGAGTGTCGTTAGTGCCCGGCGCGGTCCGATTGCCGAGCGTCATCTGGAACATGTTTGGCGGCGGCCGGAAGAAGTCAGGCGCACCGGATTCATTGGCAAAGTTCTCAGCCGTCGTCTCGGCGGCAACCGGCGAGATCGCCAAGGCGACGATAAGGGCAATCGCTGTGCTGCCGATCAGGTTCTTCAATTCTGCTGCCTACGGGCGATCCCCTAGAATTGGCCGGCTTGAGCGGGGGGAGCCGGAAAATCTGAGCGAATATTGTTCGCGTTGTTGCGATCGAACAGGTCCTGCTTGACGATTCCGAGTGGACGGATATCCGCTTGCGGTGGCACTTTTTGGGCTGCCCGCGGGGGCTGAGCTTTTGCGCGCGGTTCCTCAGCCCTGGCAAGCATTGGAAAAAGCGCCACAAAGACTATCGCGAGTGCGTGCGGTTTTCTCATTCGGATCTCGCTGGGCCGCCGCCATCTCGGGCGGCGGCGCGATGTTTGACCAAAGCCCAATCCCTAGAACTTCATGTTGACGCCCAAGCGCACCAGGTTGAGTTGATCTTTGCTCACGCCGGTGCCCGCGCCGACGATGTAGAGATATTCGCCCTTGACGGTCCAGTTGTGCGCAAGCCGTTCCGCCGCTCCCCACTTCTTAACAACCTCTGACGAGCGCCGACAATGACCAAGATCACGGTAACGGGAGATGGAGATGCGCCGCTCGCGGGCGAAACGTGGCATCAGCGCCGAACACGTCAACATCACTGGTTGCGCACGAAGTACAGGGGAGTCCTCAGCGTCAACTGGTAGGACGGCTTGGGGACCCACATGATTTCCAGCATCAAACCGAACAAGCGGTTGTCGTTGTCATCCATTCGATCCAGATCGAACCGCACAACCGGTTGCGTCAAGGGTTGAACTGGCATGAAATTCAAAAGTGTTGCACCACCAAAGGACTGCAAGCCAACGCGCCCGGTCAATTTCCAGTTGTTGGACCATTGGTAGTAGCCGCCGGCATAACCAATGATGCTCGGATGGACACTTGCGAGCGGACTGTTGAGGGAGACGCGGGTGTCCTGCATGCCGGCAAGCAATCCGCGTGTCTCGTCCTTGTCAAAGGCATAGTCGAATTCGAGGATGTTAGTGAAAATTGTCGTCGCAAGCGGGGTATCGTTGGGCACCGACTGCGTAATGGTCGGCTGCCACGTGATTGTCGGAATTGGTCCTCCTTTTTGCTGGTAAAGATCCGCCTGGAATCCGATGTTCCAGCTTGTGATCGCCGGTGTCGACCAGCCCGTCAGCGGTGTGCTGGTCGAGCTCGCCGAAACCCCGGCGTATAGCGACACGCCGTCGGTCACGTCGATGGTCATCGGGAGATCCGTTACAACAGCCTGGACCGCCGGCAAGCTGGCGCCAGACGACCGTGGCAAGGCCGTAGTTCCGTTGGACAGCACGAAGCTTTGCAGGGCCGTGGAAAGCGCCGTATTCCCCAATCCAATTGGCAGCGCTCCGGCCGGGATCGACACGTAACTCGTTTTCATGTCGAGGTATATCGATGGGGTGGAAGCTGCCGGGCCGGCAGCGCCGCCGTCGTCACCGCCATCCTTCTCACCGCCATCCTTCGCTGACGCACCGCCGACGCATCCGATGCAAGCCGCGATGACTACCAAGGTACGCAACAGGAGCGGCATCACGATCGATCCTCCACGTCGGGCAAATCACCGCTCCCAGCTCGCCCCGTTCACCCCGATCAAGAGGGGCGCTTCGCGGTCGTCACGAACGTTGGGTGTGGAATGCGATGGACGTACCGGTGCGATCGGACGAAACGCACCGGTGCGGACGGCGAAGTCGTGTGGTCCTGACGTCTCGACGCTGGCGTCAAGTTTGCAGGCGATGATCTGCAGATGACGGGGGCAAGAAAGCCCGATCCCCGGGGAGATCACGAAGGAAACCGTAAGACCATCGCGCGGGGAATGCCGGGTTGTCCGGCGATACCTGCGGTGACTTGCTCATGTGCTTTCTTCTTTTGCACATGAGGCTGCGGGTGCGCTTCGCACCCGGCATTCCCTGCGCCCTCTTTCAAGCGAGGGCAAGGAATTCACTACAAACCCGGGCGCTATTCGCGCCGCGGGAATGCGAAGTGCTGCTGTTTGACAGGTCAACTCCGAAACGACGCGCGCGCACGTTGCGTGTCCCGGGCGCGACGCCGCGCGCGAGCGCCGCTTCGCAGAACCGGGACTGACGACAAAATCGCAGAGGTAGGCCCGGGCTCTGCGTCGCACCACTCGTGCTGCGCCGCGTCCGGGGCACACCATCAGCCCTTCCCGTACACCGCATCGGCACGCTTCTCGAAGGCGGCGGAAAACCGCGCAAACGCCGCATCGAACATCGAACCCATGAGCATCGCGAGCATCCGGCTCTTGAATTCGTAATCGATGAAGAAGCCGACATCGCAGGCATTGTCGCCTCTGGGCTCGAACGTCCAGCGGTTTTCCATGTTGGAGAACGGCCCGCGCAGGTAGCGCACGGTAATCTTGAGGTTGGGTCGGTCGAGCGTGACCTCGCTTGTAAAAGTCTCTTTCACCAGCTTGAACGACACGGTCATGTCGGCCACGACGATTTCGATGCCGTCGGCCTTGGGTGTCCTCTGGCGGATCTTCAGCTTATGGCACAGCGGCACGAACTCGGGATAGCGCTCGACGTCGGCGACGAGGTCGAACATTTCGGAGGCCTTGTGCTGCACGCGCCGTTTGTTGGAAAAGCGGGGCATCAGTGCAGGTTCACTTTCTGGGCCGGCGTCAAATTTCCCAGATAACGATCAGCCTGCATCCGGCTGGTAAAGCAGACCAGTGACTGATCGGGCCGTAGCGCCTCAAAATATGTCAGAAGCTTCGGGCGTTGCAGCTCACGAAAGGTCCAGACATAGCGAAGGAAATCGAAATCGATTTTCTCCGGACATCCCTCCCCCATCTCGGGGCGAACCTGACCGTAGCTGCCTGCAATCCGCCTGAGAACGCCGAACATGCAAGCTGAACGCGGCAGATCAAACCACAAGATGGTATCCGAGAGTTGACGGCGCAGCTCGCCCGCTCCGCGGCTCATGTAGTTCCCATCCATGATCCAGCGCGGCCGACTTGCCGCTTCCGTCACGCGCTGCCCGAACTCATCCAGATCAGAACTCGATCCAGCCCGGCTTCCAAAACAGCGCATCCAGCGACACCGCCGGAATATTGGTGATTTCGGACAGCCGTCGCGCAAACGTCGACTTGCCGGACCCTGACGATCCCATGACGAGTATGCGCTGCATGTCGCGGTCCAAAATCAGCGTGAAATGGCCGCCCGCGCCGCCTGCAGTCTTGCAAAATCTTCGCCGGCGTGATGCGAGGAGCGGGTCAGCGGGCTCGCCGATACCATCAGAAAACCCTTGGTATAGGCGACCTTCTCGTAGCCGGCGAATTCGTCCGGGGTCACGTAGCGCATGACCGCGTGATGCTTTCGCGTCGGCTGCAAATACTGCCCAATCGTGAGGAAATCCACGTCCGCCGAACGCAGGTCGTCCATCACCTGCAGGACCTCATGGCGCTCCTCGCCGAGGCCCACCATGATGCCCGACTTCGTAAAGATCTGCGGATCGATCTCCTTGACCCGCTGCAGGAGGCGGATCGAATGGAAATAACGCGCGCCGGGCCGGACGTTGAGATATCGCGACGGCACCGTTTCCAGATTGTGGTTGAACACATCGGGTTTGGCCGCAACCACGACTTCCAGCGCGCCGTCCTTGCGCAGGAAGTCGGGCGTGAGGATCTCGATGGTCGTGTCGGGGCAGCGGGCGCGGATCGCGCGGATAGTCCGTGCGAAATGCTCCGCGCCGCCGTCCGCGAGGTCGTCGCGGTCGACGGAGGTGACCACCACGTGCTTCAGGCCGAGCTTGAAGGTGGCCTCGGCCACGTATTCGGGCTCATTGGCATCGAGCGCCCCCGGCATGCCCGTCTTGACGTTGCAGAAGGCGCACGCCCGGGTGCAGGTGTCGCCCATGATCATGAAGGTGGCATGCTTCTTGTCCCAGCACTCGCCGATGTTCGGGCAACCCGCCTCCTCGCAGACGGTGACGAGGCCGTTTTCCTTGACTATGTTGCGGGTATCGGCATAGCCGCGCGTGTTCGGCGCGCGAACGCGGACCCAGTCCGGCTTCGGCGGCGACAGTGCGTCCGGCCGGTTCGCCTTTTCGGGGTGGCGCGGGCGCAACGGCGTGGCGGAGACGGTGTCGACGATCACGACCATGGGGAATCCGTGAGCTTTCCTAATAGTCTAGCTAATCCGGTGGACCGCGAACCGCAACCGCTCGCTTTGGCCTGCGCACCGCCTTATACCCGGCCATGCTGCAAAATTCGGCGTCAACCGGCCGGAAACCCGGGAAATTGCTCCGAAAAGCGTTCTTTGGCCGGAGCGTGCACCAGGTCGCTCCCGACCTGATCGGCGCAACGCTGCTGGTCGATGGCGTCGGCGGGATCATCGTCGAGGTCGAGGCCTACCACCACACCGAGCCAGCGGCGCATTCCTATCGCGGCCCGACGGCGCGCAATGCCGTCATGTTCGGACCGCCCGGCTTTGCCTATGTCTACCGCTCCTACGGCATCCACTGGTGCGTAAATCTTGTCTGCGAGAAAGCCGGCTCGGCGAGCGCGGTGCTGATCCGGGCACTGGAACCGACCCATGGCATTGCGCTGATGCGGCGCCGGCGCGGCACAGGCGACGAGCGATCGCTGTGCTCGGGTCCGGGCAAGCTGACGGAGGCGCTCGGCATCACGCACGCCCACAATGGGCTGGCGCTCGACGAGGCGCCGATCACGCTTTATGCGCGCACCGCCAAGCCCGACATCGTCGCGGGCGTACGCATCGGCCTCACCAAGGCGGTCGAGTTACCCTGGCGGTACGGCCTGCGAGGGTCAAAATTCCTCTCGAAGCCTTTTCCAGAGTAGCTGGATCGGCGGCAGATCACACCACCGTATTCTGCTTGATGACCTCGCGGTAGAAGGAGGCTGAAAGTTTTGGCGTGCGGCGCTGGGTCTGGAAGTCGACGTGGTACAGCCCAAAGCGCTTTTGATAGCCGTCGGACCATTCGAAATTATCCATCAGGCTCCACACAAAATAACCGCGCACCGGCACGCGTTCCGACGTGGCACGATGCAGGTGCGTCAGGTAATTGCGCAGGTACATGATGCGATCGATATCGCAAATCCTCCCGTCCTCGCCCACCTGGTCCGCCGCCGACGTTCCGTTCTCGGTGATATAGATCGATTTCACATTCCAGAGTTTTGCGACATGACGCGGCGCCCAGTACATCGCTTCAGGGCCTATCCTGAGCCAGGTCGAATCCATATGCGGATAGGTCGCAGCGAACGGCAGCAGCGCAAAGTCATGGCCGTTTTCGCCGGCAACGACGTACTGATTGGGCATGTACACGTTGAGCCCGACGAAATCGATCGGCGATGAAATCGTCTTGAGGTCCTCCGGCGTGAACGTCGGCGCGTTGGCGCCGGCATAGGCCAGGAAGGCGTCCGTATATTTTCCTTCGAGGATCGCCGTCAGGTAGCCGGCATTCAGTTCGCGTGTGGCGATTTCTGCCGCGCGGACATTCTCCGCCGTCTCGATCGCCGGAATGCAAATCTCCATGTTCTCGGCCGGTCCGACCCTGGTCCCGCTTCGCCCGTGCGCGCGGACAGCCTGCACCGCAAGACCATGGCCCAGCGCCACGTGATGACGCACCTGATTGATTTCCCTTTGCGGCAGGTTGAGGCCCGGCGCATCGATACCCGTTCCAAAGCCGGCCTGAACGAGCCTCGCGCATTCGTTGATCGTAAAGATGGATTTCACACGATCGCTGATGCGCCCGGTGACATATCCGGCATAGTCCGCGAAAGCTTTCGCGGTGTCGCGCGACCTCCATCCGCCATAGCGATCCTGAAGCGTCTGGGGAAGGTCCCAATGATAGAGCGTGGCAAACGGCTCGATGCCGTTGGCCAACAGTTCGTCCACAAGGCGGTTGTAGAAATCGAGGCCTTTCGGATTCGGCGTCCCCGTCCCTTCCGGAAACACGCGGGGCCACGCAATCGAAAACCGATAGGCCTTCGCGCCGAGCCTCCTGATGAGCTTAACGTCCTCCTTGTAGCGATGATAATGGTCGTTCGCGACATCAGCCGTGCTTTGGTCGATGATCTTGCCCTTGAGCTGAACAAAACGATCCCAGATTGACGTACCCCGGCCGTCTTCCGCGACCGCGCCCTCGATTTGATAGGCGGAAGTTGCCGTCCCCCATAGGAAGCGGCTGGGAAAGTTTGCGGATGCGTTCGCCGGAATTTTGGTCGTCGCACCGGTGGCGGCTTCGGCAGATTTGGTTGAAATTGCGAGAGCCGACCAGGTTGCCATCTTGGCAAACCGGCGCCGGGAGAAGCCTTTGAATCGCATCACGTCACTTGTTGTTGAACGGGGCGGCCTTTATTGGTGGTCACGGTTTGCTATCACGGTCCGGTGTTGCGTTCGACCCGCCAACTCGCTGCGCGGACGGCTGAACATAATTGACTAGCCATGCGGAGGATAGAACCAATTTCCGTTCGTGCGCCGCTGGCGCTTCTCCTCATCTCGGTGATGATCATTGCCTCGGTTTGGTGGTGGCTCGCCAAACCGGCCATGCTGACGCGCGCACCGATCGATGCCAGCGCCAAGCTCGATTGCATATCCTACGCACCTTTCCGGGATGACCAGACGCCGCTCAACCCGGCCGTGGAAGTGAGCGCAGAGCAGATCCATGAAGACCTGGTTCATCTCGCCGGCATAACGCGCTGCGTCCGCACCTATTCCGTCGACAATGGGCTCGACAAGGTACCCGAGCTCGCATCGCAACTGGGGTTGAAGGTCTTTCTCGGCATCTGGATCGGCAACAACCGCGCCAAGAACGCGCGACTGGTCGACACCGCGGTCGCGCTTTCGCGCAAGTATGCGGACACGGTCACCACAATCATTGTCGGCAACGAGGTCTTGCTGCACGGTGACATGACACCGTCCGATCTGCGGGAGTTGCTGCTGTCCGTCAAGGCGCGCGTCAACGTGCCCGTGACTTACGCCGATACGTGGGAGTACTGGCTGCGCTATCGGGAAATCCAGGATGCCGTGGATTTTGTGACGATCCACGTGCTGCCATACTGGGACAACGTTCCGACCCCGGCCGAGGATGCGGCCGCGCACGTTGCGGCGATCCACAGGCAGGTCGCTGCCGTCTTTCCCGGCAAGGAAGTGCTGATCGGCGAAACCGGCTGGCCAAGCATGGGACGGATGCGTGAGGGCGCGCTTCCGTCCCGCATCAACCAGGCCCGCGTCATCTCGGACATTCTTGACGTTGCAAAGCGCGACAATTTCCGCGTCAACCTGATCGAGGCTTTTGATGCGTCATGGAAGCGATATTGGGAAGGCACCGTGGGCGGCTATTGGGGTCTGTTCAAGGCGGATCATCGGACGCTGAAATTCCCGCCTGGCGTCCCCGTCAGCAACTATCCCGAGTGGAGGCTTCTGATGGGAAGTGGGATCGCTTTGGCGATCTCCGTATTCGCGGCGGCCTGGTTCGGCCAGAGACGCAAGCCCTGGAAGACTGCGCTTTCCTCATGGTTGGCCGTCGGCCTTTCGGCGACCGTCGCCGGCTCCCTGTTGGGGATCGCGATCGACAAGATGATGTATGAAAGCTTCGGATATGGAGGCTGGTTCAGGTGGGGCTCGCTGCTTGCGGCCTCAACAGCTGCGCCGATCCTTTCTGCCAATGCCTTGATGTCGGGCCGCCCGTTGCCTGCGTTTGTGGAGTTGATGGGACCGAGCGAAGACCGAACCCAGCCGTTTTCCGCACTCGTCCTCGGCTTTGTCCTGGTGGTGATCAACGTGATCGCAACGGGAACGGCACTTGGCTCGGTGTTCGATCCGCGCTGGCAGGATCTCCCGTTTGCTTCATTGACGATGGCGGCGGTGCCATTGGCTGCCCTGTCATTGCTCAACCGCCCTCGCGCAGGCGCTCACCCGATCGCTGAAACGGCCTTTGCCGCAATCTTCGCTTTCAGCGCGGTCTATATCATCTTCATCGAGGGAATCCGGAACTGGCAAGCGATCTGGACTTCCGGCGCCTATATGCTGCTCGCCCTGTCGATGTACGCGGTCCGCAGCAAGCAAGGGTCTGCTCAGATCGAAGCCGCCAACGCCTAACGTCGAGCGCTTGGCTACGACGCAGCGCTCTTTAGCCTTTCCAGCGCCTCGAAAATCTTGGCCTTCCGGGCGGTAGCCGCCTCCCGTTTTTCTTTTTCTTCCTCGACCACCTCTTCAGGGGCATTGGCGACGAATTTCTCATTCGCAAGCTTGGCATCGACCCGCTTGATGTCGGCATCGGCCTTGGCCAATTCCTTGTCGAGGCGCGCCTTTTCGGCGGAAAGGTCGATCACGCCCTTCAGTGGGAGGGAAGCGACTTCGCCGCGAACCAGCAGTTGCACCGAGCCCTCCGGCGCCTTGTCCGCAAAGGAAATATCCGAGAGCCGCGCCATCCGCTTGATGACATCGCTCCAGCGCGGCGCACGCTCCTCGGTCTTGGGGGACGTTCCCGACAGGACCAGCGCGGTCAGCGTCGCCGGCGCGATGTTCATCTCGGCTCGCACCGAACGAATAGCGGTGACGAGATCGACCACCCAACCGATTTCGGCCTCGGCTGCCGGATCGGTGAAATCGACCGTGTCGGCCAAAGGCAAAACCAACGCAGGCATGGGTTCGATGGGGCTCGACGCTGCCGCGATCATCGCCGCCTGCTCCGGCGACAGGCCGGCCTTGCGGGGCCATGACGCCAACGCCAACAAGCCGTCGCGCCTAGCTGTCACAGCCCAAAGCTCTTCGGTGATGAACGGCATGAAGGGATGGAGCAGCTTGAGGATTTCATCCCGCGCCCACGCCACGGTCGCGCGGGTTTCCGACTTGGCATCGCCCTCCTCGCCCATCAGCACGGGCTTGGCGAGCTCGAGATACCAGTCGCAATAGACGTTCCAGACGAAACGATAGATCGCGCCGGCCGCATCATTGAAACGATAGGCTTCGATCGCCTCTGTCACCTCGCGCGTGGCGCGCGAGGTCTCATGCGCGATCCAGCGGTTCAATGTTTGCCTGGTGTCGGCGGGATCGAAATCGACTGGCGTCGTGCAGGCGTTCATCTCCGCGAAGCGGCAGGCATTCCACAGCTTGGTTGCAAAGTTTCGATAACCCTCGACGCGGCTCGCGGCGAGCTTGATGTCACGGCCCTGCGCCGCCATCGCGGCCAGCGTGAAGCGCAGCGCGTCGGCGCCATATTCGTCGATCAGATGCAGGGGATCGATGACGTTGCCCTTCGACTTCGACATCTTAGCGCCCTTCTCGTCGCGGACGAGGGCGTGGATGTAGACCGTCGAGAACGGCGCCTCCTTCATGAAATGGAGTCCCATCATCATCATCCGGGCAACCCAGAAGAAGATGATGTCAAAGCCGGTGACGAGAACATCGGTCGGATAATAGCGCTCCAGCTCCGGCGTTTCGTCAGGCCAGCCCAGCGTCGAGAACGGCCACAGCGCCGAGGAAAACCAGGTGTCGAGCACGTCTTCGTCACGCGTGATGAAACCCGCGCGCTTGTTGCGGTCGAGCGCCATCTCGCGCCCCTGCTCGACTGTGATGACTTCCTGCTCGACATAATAGCCAAGCGCGTTGCCGACAGCCTCCTCTTCGGTCTCCGCGACAAACACCTTGCCATCCGGACCGTACCAGGCCGGAATCTGATGGCCCCACCAAAGCTGGCGTGAGACGCACCAGGGCTGGATGTTCTCCATCCAGTCGAAATAGGTCTTCTCCCAGTTCTTGGGAACGAACGCTGTTGTCCCGTTGCGCACGGCTGATATCGCGGGCCGCGCCAGGGTCTTGGCGTCGACGTACCACTGGTCGGTCAGATAGGGCTCGATCACGACGCCGGAGCGGTCACCATGCGGCACCATATGCGTGTTCGGCTCGATGCGCTCGAGGAAGCCGAAATCCACCATGCGCGCGACGATCTTCTTGCGCGCGGCAAAACGATCGAGGCCGTTCAACTCTTCTGCAAGTTCGGCCGAACCTTCGGGCAATCCGCGCAGGTAGTCTTCATTGCCGACGAGCGCGAGACTGGCTTCCTTATCGAAGACATTGATCTGCGGCAGGCTGTGCCGCCGGCCGACCTCGAAATCGTTGAAGTCGTGCGCCGGCGTCACCTTGACCGCGCCTGAACCCTTTTCCGGATCGGAATATTCGTCGGCGACGATCGGAATTCGGCGTCCAACCAGCGGCAGAATTACGTGTCGGCCAACGAGATGCCTGTAGCGCTCATCGTCGGGATGCACGGCAACGCCGCTGTCGCCGAGCATGGTCTCGGGCCGCGTGGTGGCGACAACGATGAAGCTCGCGGGATCATCCGGGCTGAAAGGCCTGCCTTCGATCGGATAGCGCAGATACCACAGGCTCCCCTTGATCTCGACCTGCTGCACTTCGAGGTCGGAAATCGCCGTGAGCAGCTTCGGGTCCCAGTTCACGAGCCGCTTGTCTTTGTAGATCAGGCCTTCGCGGTGCAACTCAACGAACACCTTCGCCACCGCCCGCGACAACCCCTCGTCCATCGTGAAGCGCTCGCGCGACCAGTCACAGGAGGCGCCAAGACGTTTGAGCTGATTGACGATGATGCCGCCGCTTTCCGCCTTCCACCGCCACACGCGCTCAAGGAATTTTTCGCGGCCGAGATCGCGGCGGCCCGGCTCTTGCCGTTCCATCAACTGCCGCTCGACCACCATCTGGGTCGCGATACCGGCGTGATCGGTGCCGGGCTGCCACAGCACGTCGCGCCCGCGCATCCGCTCGAAACGGCAGAGAATATCCTGCAACGTATTGTTGAGCGCGTGACCCATGTGCAGCGAGCCCGTCACGTTGGGCGGTGGGATCACGATCGTGAAAGGCCTTGCGTCGCGCCGCTCCGGGCGCCCCGCACTGAAGGCGCGGCTGTCCTCCCAAATGACGGACATACGGCCTTCGATATCGGCGGGCTGATAGTTTTTTTCGATCATGGCGGCTAGCGGTCAGGGAACGGAACATGGCCTGCGGGATGAACTCGACCTTCGCAAAAGCGCTTACAGCGCCGCAAGCCGATCGTCGGAATTCGAACCCTTAAAAGCCGCCCCGGCGGGCCAAGTCAACACGACCGCCGGGCCGGATGCGAAGATAGAGCCTGATGTTGGGCTTAATTTGCGGCTGGCAATCCGGTCATCCGCGGCTTGCTCGATCAACGTCCGCGTGAAACCCGCTCAATCTCCGCCTTTACGATGCGTTCCACGAGCTTGGGCAAATTGTCATCGAGCCAGGATTTGAGCATCGGCCGCAGCATTTCCTTGACCAGATCTTCCAGCGTCCGCGCATTGTTGCTCAGCACGGTGTGGGCAAGGCTGTTGAAGGCCGATTCGACCGCGGACACCGTTGACCGCGACAGAATGGGCGGCGAATCCATCGAGCTTGGCGACGGGTCGAACACCGGCTGCCGCATCGCGGCCTTGGGGGCTACTTCGGCGAATTCGAGATCGTCCGGCGGCTCGAACTTCTTGAAGGATGGCTGAGCCGGCGGCTCCTCCAACGCCATCTCATCGGTCAGTTCGAGAACGTCGGGCTCAGGTTCGGGCTCGGGCGCGGCCGGGCGGATTTCTTCCGCGGTCGTGGCCTCGTCCAGTCCATTGAGAAGCGCGTCGATATCGTCCTGACTATTGGTCGCCGCTTGCGCGGGCTTCGCCGGCGGTGGCGTGGGGGCTGCAGCCTTCGGAGGCGGTGGAGCAGCCGGCACTGGGGCAGGCTTCTCCGCCTTGACCGGAGCCGCGGCTGGTGGAGGGCTGGCAGGCGGGGGGCTGGTAGGCGGAGCCCTTTCGGACGTGGCTGGCTTTGCCTCGTCGTCGGCAATGATACGCCGGATCGACGCCAGAATCTCCTCCATCGAGGGTTCCTGAACCTTCGCAGGCTGCGTCATCTCCGATCCCACCTCATCAACGCCTTCGACAAGCGTTTTACACCATGCGAGGCAGGTATTTGCCGGTTCCGAATAGAGGGGTTCGGAATTTCATCGCGCCGACCCCACTTGTCCCCAGACAAACGCTATCCGACGCATCGCGCCGACCATTGTCCTGCCCGGCACATCTCGTTTCGCCCGCAATGACTCAGTCGCGGCGCGAATCGCTCTGCCCCGTCAGAACGCTACGTCAGGGCAACAAATGATTGCAAGCAATGGCAAACGAGGCCCGAACGCAAGCGGCTGCGGCGCAACGAAAAGCAGCCTAGCCGGATCGTGCCACAGCGATGCGATGATCAGTGGCCGTCGGGCGTGCGAACGCCGAACCAGCTGTCACGCACCTGCTGATAGTGCACGCTGGGATCGTAGGTCGTGGTTTGCAGATGCAAGACCTGCGGCGACAATCGTCCGACCGTCGACAACACGCTGTAGGAAGCCACGACGCGATCGTGCTGCGCCGTCACTAGCGCGACGCGCGCGTTGACCAGCGCCTGCTGCGCATTGAGCACGTCAAGCGTGGTGCGCTGCCCCGCCTTGGCCTCTTCACGGACGCCATTGAGTGCGATCTCCGATGCGGTCACCTGCGCCTGGGCTGACGCCACCTGGGCCTTGCCGGCCACCAGTTGTCCCCAGGCCGTGACCGTGTTGGCACGCGCCTGGTCGCGGGTCTGTTCGAGGACGAGCCGCTGCTGCGACAGATTTTCCTTGGATTGACGGATCAGCGAGTACTCGGCGCCACCCTGATAGATCGGCACGGTCGCCTGCACGATCGCCGAAGCAGCGAACGTCCGCGGCGACGTGATGTTGGTCTGGTATTGCTGCAGAACGTTGGCCTGCGCCGTTACCGTCGGCAGCAATGCGCCCTCGCTCACCTTCACCTGGAGAAACTGGACGTCGATGCCAAACATCGCCGCCGTAACATTCGGATTTTCGATGAGGCTGAGTTCGACAGCGCCAGCAAGCGTCCCAGGCAGATAGCGGTCCACCGGGGAGCCTGGTTGCAGCGCCGACGGCTCGTTGCCGATGATTCGCCGGAAATTGGCCTGCGTAGTCGTCAGCGTTGCCTGCGCCGCCAAAAGCTGCGTCTTGCCGGCGGCGAGCTGCGCCTCTGACTGCGCGACGTCGGTGCGGGTCACCTCGCCGACGTTGAAGCGGTCCTGGGTCTGCTTCAACGTCTGATCGAGAACGCGAACGTTACTCTTGTTCACCTCGACGATGGCGGCGTCGCGCAAATAGTCCATGTAAACGGTTGCTGCGGAAAGCAGCACAGACTCCTCGAGCACCCGCAATCCCTCGCGCGCACCCGAGACCTGACTCTCGGCAGCGCGCGTCTTGTTGGCGGTCTGGTTGCCGTTGTAGAGCGTCTGCGTCGCGGTGGCGCCAACGCTGGTTGGCGGCGTTGCTCCCGCAAAATCGACCGGCGTTCCGAAATTCGAAAGCGCGTCGCCGTATTGATACCCAGCGCTCGCCGTCACCGACACCTTGGGGCGATACCCTGACAAGGCCTGCGGGACGTTTTCGTCGGTGGCCCTCACCTGAGCCCGCTGCGCATTGAGCTGCGGATTGTTTTGGTAGGCGCGCACCAAGGCAGCCTCGATCGTGTCGGCAAGAGCCGGCACTGGGTTTGCCAACGCCCAAAGAAGCACCGTCGCCGCGGCTCCGGTAACGACTTTCACCCCATCCATCCCAGGTATTCCAATCCTACGGCCCAGTTACGCAGCCCCCAAACCGGGTCACCAAGTCATTCCAAACAGATATCCCACACAACACCATATTCACGACCTTGAGGAGAAGGAACCCCCCGGGCGGCGGGGCGGTGGGAAACTCCTGAGATGGGGCATCCGGGCCACACTCCGTTCCGAAAGTGACGGGAACCCTGCCTCAGGCTAGAAAACGAACGCCGGCGGCCGTTCAAGACCCGGCAAGATCGGTATTGCGGTGTCGAAAAGCGCCCGATGACCGAAATCACCGTGCGAAGATGTCACGACCATGGCGCGTTGGGGCCCGGCCAAGGCGAAGGTTCCAACCAACCGGCCGCCCTCCTTCAGCTGACGATAGAGGTTTTCGGGCGCAACTTCGGCAGTGCCATTGAGCAGAATGATGTCAAACGGAGCGTCGACCGAATCACCGTCCGCGACCTGCGCCGTCTTGACGCTCACCTTCCCCGGCGCCAACGCCGCAAGTGCCGCCTTGGCCTTCTGCGCGAGAGCCGAATCGCATTCCGTGGCCGTCACGCGGTAAGCCAGATGTGACGCCAAAGCGGCCATGTAGCCGGATGCACATCCAACGACAAGAACCGCGTCCGTTTCCTTGATCTCGGCGGCCTGAAGCATTTTGGCCGTCACCGCCGGCCGAAGCAGGAAACGTTTGACCGGCCCGCCCTCACTGACATCGATATCCTGATCCAGATAGGCAAGCGATCGCTTCGCTTCAGGAACAAATGCCTCACGCGGGACCGCGAGCATCGCCTCGATGATTCGGCTATCGGTGACATCGCTCGGGCGCACCTGGCCATCGACCATCTTTTGGCGCGCGATCGAGAAATCAGACATTGACGGACCCCGGTGGCAAGCGGTTGTAGCCGCGGGAAGGCAGGAAAAGGCGCGGACATCTTTGATACAAGGCCTGCCAAAACGCAACATGACCGCCAACGTAGCATGGGGCCCGTATGTCGGCTTTTGCGCGATATTGACGCCAAGACGGCGCTTCAGCCGGCAAAAAGCTGCTTTGAAGCCGCAGGCGTACCCGAAAAAACTCCTCTAATTCGTCCTTTGCAAGCCTTGGAGGCTTTGTTATACGCTGCGCCCAGCGAACACCCAGTGTCGCCTATTCCTCGGTAGCTCAGCGGTAGAGCATTCGACTGTTAATCGAATGGTCGCTGGTTCGAATCCAGCCCGGGGAGCCAGTAATCAATCTTCTGCTCCATCGATCGACAGCGTGTTCCCGGCCTCCGTTCGCAGCTTTACGAGCGGACACTTGCTTTCCGATGCGGAAATTAAGACTTCGTCAGAAAGCTCTCGAAAAATCGGCGGTCAAAACGCTTCGGTTCCTCCCTTGCGTTCTCGGCGTCCGGCCGGTTCTGACGATGGCTCGAAACCGCGTTTATTTCCCGCGCGCCAGATGACGGGCCAGCTCCAGTCTCATCTGCCACCCGTCCCGAACAAATTAACGCTTCGTCAACCAATCCGACTCGCTCTCGCTGGATCGATACACTTTGAGCGATTGGATCAATCCTGGGAAAAGGGAGTTTTGCGACGCTTCCGCGCTCGAATGCGGGAGAGCGCGATGAGTGAAGCGGAGTTCGAACGACTGCTTGATGCCGTCAACACGGCAATCGCGCCCGTTCCCCAGGCGGATTTCATCGCCGGCTTGACGACTTACGGCCACCCTCCGGAAGCGTCCAACGACAACGGATTGGAGTGGCCGCTGATCCCGTTCCCCGATGGGTGGCACGCCGCCTGCTGACCTTTTATTAAACCGCTAGCCGGCGCGGCCCGCTAAGCTCCTGTTCTCGAGGCTTTAGCCAACGCTCCTCCATAGGGATTTCGCCGTCAAATCGGCGCACGACCAGCGCTCTCATTGGCGTAGTCGAAGTTCCAAATCCTGCCCAATTCGATTTCAGCAAGGTTGCCTATCCCATGGGTCGTCTATATTAATCCCCGCCCGGTGGGGCCACGTGGCGGAGTGGTTACGCAGCGGTCTGCAAAACCGTTTACACCAGTTCAATTCTGGTCGTGGCCTCCATCAAATCAATTACTTAGCTGTCAATTTGGCTGCCGCCGCTTACGATGCGGGCGGCAACTATTCATCATATCCGTTGGGATTTTGGCTTTGCCACCGCCAATGATCCCTGCACATGGTTTCGAGATCCCTGGTCGCTCGCCACCCGCCGAGATATTTCGCGGCGCGATCGGTCGCCGCATAACAGGCGGCAACATCACCGGATCGGCGCGGGCGCACGTCGTATGGAATTGACTTCCCGCTCGCCTGTTCGAAAGCCTTGACGACCTCCAGCACGCTATTGCCCTGTCCCGTTCCCAGGTTGGCGGCAAAGCAGCCGGGACTGTCGAGAGACTTGAGGGCGGCCATGTGCCCCTGAGCCAGGTCCACGACGTGGATGTAATCGCGCACGCCGGTGCCGTCCGGCGTATCGTAGTCGTTGCCCCAAACGTTCAAACGGTCGCGCCGTCCAACCGCAACTTGCGCCACAAAGGGCAGAAGATTGTTCGGCACGCCCTTCGGGTCTTCGCCGATCAGGCCGCTTTCATGCGCCCCGATCGGATTGAAGTAGCGAAGAATGCCGATGCTCCAGCTGGGATCGCTGGCAAACTGGTCGCGCAGCATGTCCTCGACGACCAGCTTGGTGCGGCCATAAGGATTGACGGGGTTGAGCGGGTGATCCTCGGTATAGGGCAGAAACTTCGGGTCGCCATAAACGGTCGCCGAGGAGGAGAAAATGATGCGCTTGACGCCGCTTGTCTGCATGCCCCGTAACAAGCGATGCGTGCCGACAACATTGTTGTCGTAGTAGTCGAGTGGCGACTTGACGGAATTGAGCACGGATTTCAGGCCGGCAAAATGGACGACGGCCGTGCATCGGAAATCTTTCAATACCTTCTCGAGAACCGCCTGGTCACGAATATCGCCCTCCACGATCTGCAACGGCTTCCGGCAGATCTGACGCACGCGTTCCAGCGAGGTACGGCTAGAGTTGGCAAAATTGTCGAGGACCACGACTTCATTGCCGGCGTCGAGCAGCTCAACGCAGGTATGAGAGCCGATGTATCCGGCGCCGCCGGTCACCAAAATCATGGAGCTTTCCTCATGCCTGGCATTTTCGTCCTTTGGGAAAACGATGTTGGAATCGGATCGCTAGTGGTCCGATTCTAACATTCGCATCCCTTTTCAGCGGGCACTTTTGCGAATGTTAGAATCAAGAGGACCACTAGCAATATAGGTTTCTAGTGGGGTTTGGGATTTGACATTCGCTTTCCGAACTTGCGGCCGGGTGGGTAGCGAATGTCAAATCCACTCCACTACCCTATCCGATCGCGAGCCCGATGAGCGATTCCTGCTCGCGACGTCAATAACGCTATCTTAAGGCCGGGGTTGCAGGCAAAGCCACCGGGGCACACTAAGGCCGCGGCCGCCGACGGCGGAAATCCCGCTTTGGCCGCTTCGGCACCAGCGCGGGCTGCTCGTCCTGAACCTCACGATATCTCCTCAACATCCGCGCGAAGCTGGCGTTTAATCTGTCGGCGATATCAGGGCGCTTTTCGAGGTAGGAGAGAACCAGTGCCGCCGCCTCGATGGTGGAGAGCCCGTCGCGGCGCGGCTCGCGGCGAAGCTTCCCGTAACGCGAGGGCTGCGATGGCCCGAGAATCAGGCGCTGGCATTTCAGCATCCAGGGATTACGCCACCACAGCGCCTTGGCCTGGCTCCAGCTGCCGTCCAGCAGCACTACGCCCTCGATTCCGCCCAAGATAGCCCGCTGGTTCTTCTCGATCTCGCCCTTGCGATTGATGGCGACGACCTCTTCGGTCGTGCCGAGATCAGCCGCTTTTGCGGATCCCAGATAGAGCACCGCCCAGCGGGAGGGATCGGCGACGGCCCGCCCCAACGCCTTGGACAGGCTCGGCCAGGACAGACCGACTTTGACGACCGCCCCTTCAAAGTGCATGGCCGTCAGGCGCGCCGTGCCAAGCGTCCTGTCCTGCTCCTGCGGATGCTGCAAGATAAGGAGCTCGATGCGGCTTTCGATCGGCTGAACGTCCGCGCAGACGCATAGCGGCATCGGCTTGCCGCAATGGGGGCAGTCGGACGTCGCCGAAGTCGGAGCGATGCCAGCTTCGGCCTCGGATGATCTGGACATGCGCCTGCTATACGCCGCGCCATGACCTGCTTCAACGACCGGCTGCCCAGTCCCGGACGCGCGGCACCTGCAAGCTATCGAGCTCGATCGCCACGTTCGCGTGACGCACCGCGCTACCTCCCGAAACTTCCGTTCCAAGGCTCCGTATCTAGCCTTGGTTGTCAGCGGACGAGGAGTGGAATGCGCATTGCGGTGATTGGGACGGGAATTGCCGGCAATGCCGCTGCATGGACCTTGTCGAAACGCTACGCGGTAACTGTGTATGAGCGGGAAGCCCGGTCCGGCGGACACAGCCACACGGTGAGCGTCGACTACGACGGAGCCAGGATTGCAGTCGATATCGGCTTCATCGTTTATAACGAGCTCAACTACCCCGATCTGACAGCGCTGTTCGGTCACCTGGGCGTCGAGACCCGCGAAACGTGCATGAGCTTTGCCGTCAGCGCTGATGCCGGCCGCTTCGAATGGAAGGGCGGCGGCGGCAATTGGCGGCAAATCATGGCTGGCCTGTTTGCGCAACCGCAAAACCTGCTTTCGCCGGGTTACCTTTCGATGCTCCGCGACGTCCTCGTCTTCAACCGCGAAAGCGTTGCGGATTGCGCCGCCGGCCGGCTCGCCGGATTGAGCTTGGGCGAATATTGCCGTCGAAAAAAGTTCTCGCCTCGATTGCTGCCAGACTATCTCGCCCCGATGGGCGCGGCCATCTGGTCGACGCCAGCGCGGGACATGCAGGATTTTCCTGCCGAAAATTTTGTAGCGTTTTTCCGCAACCACTGTCTGTTGCAGCACGACCGGCCGGTGTGGCGCACGGTCACGGGCGGCAGCCGCAATTACGTGGAGAAGCTGACCGCGGCGTTTGCCGATCGCATCCGTCTGGGCTGCGCGGTCACCTCCATCGAACGGAGAGCACGCGGCGTGGTCGTGAACGACAGCCATGGCGGCTGCGAGACTTACGACCACGTCGTGATCGCCGCGCACAGCGATCAGGCGCTCAACATGCTTTCCGATGCAGACGAGCGCGAGCGCTCGATCTTGGGCGCTATCGGCTATTCACCGAACACGATCTTCCTGCACCGCGACACAAGCCTGATGCCCAGGCGGCGGCAGGTCTGGGCATCCTGGAATTTTCTGCGCTGGCAGCGCCAGGGAACAGCTCTCAACGACGTTGCCGTGACCTACTGGATGAACGAGCTTCAAGGCATCGACAACGAAAAGCCGCTGTTCGTCAGCCTCAATCCCCCATTCGAGCCAGACCCCAAGCTTACCTTCGGCCAATTTATCTGCGAACATCCGCAATACGATGCGGCAGCCTTCGCCGCCCAGCGACGACTAGAGGAGATTCAGGGAAAACGGCGCACCTGGTTTTGCGGCGCCTGGACTGGCTATGGCTTCCACGAAGACGGGATGCGGTCGGGTCTTGCCGTTGCGGAAGCTTTGGGCGCCACCGCGCCGTGGCGCGATAAACTTCCGGAGCTTGCGGAAGCCGCGGAGTAAGCCATGCGAAAGCCCGACGCCGGGACAGTCGAGATCGAGGGCGATGCGACCGCGCTTTACGTCGGCAAAGTCATGCATGCACGCCTCAAGCCGGTCGGCCATCGGTTCAGCTATCGCGTGATGAGCCTGCTGATCGATCTCGATCGGCTTGAGGTCGCCGACCGGCAGACGCCCTTGTTCGGTGTCAACCGAAGGGCGCTTTACAGCTTTCACGAGGCCGATCACGGCCCGCGCGACGGTTCATCCTTGCGTGACTACGCACAGCGCTGTGCGGCCGGACATGGAATTGACCTCGCTGGCGGCCGCGTGCTGCTGCTGTGCTATCCGCGCCTCTTCGGCTATGTCTTCAATCCGCTGTCGGTTTATTTCTGCTACCAGGCGAGCGGACAGATCGGGCTTATCATCTATGAGGTCCGGAATACATTCGGCGATATCCATGCCTATGTGCTGCCGGTCGGAAGCGGCGACGTCGGCCCGGCGGGTATCCGCCAGGAGCAGGAGAAGCAATTCTACGTCTCGCCCTTCATCGAGATGGAGATGCGCTACCGCTTCAGGCTCGTTGCGGCGCGGGAGCATGTCAAATTGCGCATTCTCGAGACCGGCAGGCACGGCCCGCTCCTTTCGGCAACCTTCAGCGGACGCCGGCGCGCCCTCACGACCAAGGAGCTGCTGCGCTCGTTCTTTTCATTGCCGGCCGTCACCCTCAAGATCATCGCCGCCATTCATTGGGAGGCACTTCGGCTCTGGCTGAAGGGGGTCCAGCTCGTGCCGCGCGGGAGAGATGCGGTCGATGGACGCTTGGCGAGCGGCGCGCAGGGTGATTATACTTCTGCCGTGATGTCTGCCCAGCGCAGAAGGTAACACCAGGTCGGTCGGCCATGTCCGAGGTTATACCGGTCACGTCCGAAACTTTGCATCGCCTGCCCGCGGACCTGCCCCACATGGTCCGTCTCGCGCTCGGCTATGGCGCGCGGCTGCGTTATGGCTCGCTCGAGGTCACCTTGCCGGATGGCCGAACTTTGCGGCTTGGCGACAACAGTCCGGGGCCTGCGGCCGCCATGAAGGTCTATGACTACGGGTTTGCTTCACGGCTCATCCGCGGCGGCGACATCGGCATTGCGGAAGCTTATCTGCGCGGCGACTGGGATACGCCAGACCTTACCCAATTTCTCTATCTCTTCTGCGTGAATCAGGATTGGATGCGGTCCATGCTCATCGGCAAGCCGGTGGTGAAGGCTGTGCAGGTCGTCCGGCATTGGTTCAACCGCAATACCAGACGCCAGGCGCGGCGCAACATCTACAGGCACTACGATATCGGGAACGCATTCTATTCGTCGTGGCTCGACCCCAGCATGACGTATTCGTCGGCGTTGTTCGAAGAGCACACGGCCGATCTGACCGCCGCGCAAAACAACAAATACCGCAGGCTTGCCGAAGCGATCGACCTCGGGCCCGGCCAGAAGCTGCTTGAGATTGGCTGCGGTTGGGGAGGATTTGCCGAATATGCGGCGAAAACCCGGGGCGCGAAGGTCGTCGGACTCACCATCAGCAAGGAGCAGCGCGATTTCGCGCAAGCCCGCATCCAGGCCGCCGGCCTCAGCGATCGCGTCGAGATCAAGTTGCAGGATTACCGCGATGAACGCGATCACTATGATCGCATTGCCTCGATCGAAATGATCGAGGCCGTGGGCGAGGAATTTTGGCCGCGCTATTTTTCGCAATTGCGTGATCGCCTGCTGCCGGGCGGCCTCGCCGGCGTCCAAGCGATCACCATCCAGGATAACCTGTTCCAGGCCTACCGAAGCGAAGTCGATTTCATTCAGCGTTATATTTTTCCCGGCGGCATGCTGCCCTCGCCGCAAATTCTCAAATCCCTCGGGGAACGCTTTGGTGTCCCTGTCATTCGCGAGCGCATTTTCGGGCAAGATTATGCCAAGACGCTCGCAACCTGGCGAAATAACTTCCGTACCGCTTGGCCGCATCTCGTTCCGCTGGGCTTCGATGAACGGTTCCGGCGGCTGTGGGAGTACTATCTCGCTTACTGCGAGGCCGGATTTTTGTCGGGCAACATCGACGTGCGTCAGGTCGTATTTGCGAAGAATAGCTAGGCCGCACCGCACAAATCCAAGGCAAAGCGGCTTCCACTTTCACCGGCTGCGCTCTACTGTCCGCCTTCCCTGGACCGACTTCGAACATATCTAGCGCGCATGAGAATCAACAACGACGTCATCGAGGCGATCGGCAACACGCCGCTGATCAAACTGAAACGGGCTTCCGAGCTGACCGGCTGCACCATTCTCGGCAAGGCCGAATTCATGAATCCCGGCCAATCGGTTAAGGACCGCGCCGGAAAATGGATGATTCTGGAGGCCGAAAAGCGCGGCGAACTCCACGCCGGCGGCCTGGTGGTCGAAGCGACGGCCGGCAATACCGGTATAGGCTTGGCTGTTGTCGCCAGCGCGCGCGGCTACCGGACGCTGATCGTGATCCCGGAAACGCAGAGCCAGGAGAAAAAAGACACCTTGCGGCTCTGCGGCGCTGAACTCGTCGAGGTGCCGGCGCTGCCGTTCGCCAATCCGAACAACTACCAGCATGTCGGACGGCGGCTTGCCGACCGGTTGCGCAAAACCGAGCCGAACGGCGTCCTGTTCGCCGACCAGTGGAACAACTTGGACAACGCCAAGGCGCATTACGAATCGACCGGGCCGGAGATCTGGGAGCAAACCGGCGGCAAGGTCGACGGCTTCGTCTCGGCAGTGGGCACGGGCGGTACGCTCGCCGGCACGACCCGCTACCTAAAGGAAAAGAACAAGGACATCGTCACGGCCTGCGCCGATCCGCACGGCTTTGCCATGTACAACTGGTTCAGGAATGGCGAGGCCAAGTCCACGCCCGGCGATTCCGTCACCGAAGGCATCGGCATCGGCCGGGTGACCCCGGTGATCGAGACGGCGAAGGTCGACACGGCCTTCCTGATCTCCGACGAGGACGCCGTCGGCATCATCTATGACCTGCTCCAACACGAAGGCCTTTGCCTTGGCGGGTCGACCGGTATCAACGTCGCAGGCGCGATCCAGTTGGCCAGGCAGCTCGGGCCCGGCAAGACGATCGTGACGCTGCTTTGCGATTCCGGAAACCGCTACCAGTCAAAGCTGTTCAATCCGGATTTCATGCGCTCGAAAAATCTGCCTGTGCCGGCGTGGCTGGAAAAGCGCACCAAGGTCGACATTCCGTTTGCGTGATTAGCGAGCAGCGAATGGAGTAACGAATAGAAGCGCGAGCCTCCACTCGCTAATCCCATTCGTTATTGGCCTATCTCAAGATCTGGCTAAGGAAAAGCTTGGTCCGCGCGTGTTGCGGGTTGGCGAAGAAATTTTCCGGCGTATTGGTCTCGATGATCTGGCCAGCGTCCATGAACACGATGCGGTTCGCGACTTCCCTGGCAAATCCCATCTCATGGGTAACGACCAGCATGGTCATGCCTTCTCTGGCGAGGTCGACCATGGTGTCGAGCACCTCCTTGACCATTTCCGGATCGAGCGCCGAGGTCGGCTCGTCGAACAGCATGACCTTGGGATTCATCGTCAGCGCACGGGCAATCGCCACCCGCTGCTGCTGGCCGCCGGACAACTGGCCAGGGTACTTGTTGGCCTGATGCGGGATCTTCACCCGCTCCAGGTATTTCATCGCCGCCGCCTCGGCATCCTTTTTCGGCATGTGGCGAACCCAGATCGGGGCGAGCGTGCAATTCTCCAGCACCGTGAGGTGCGGAAACAAATTGAAGCTCTGAAACACCATTCCCACTTCGCGCCGGACCTCGTCGACCCGCCGCAGCTGAGGGCCAAGCTCGATACCGTCGACGACGATCCGGCCTTCCTGAAATTCCTCAAGCGCATTGATGCAGCGGATAAAGGTCGACTTTCCGGATCCGGAAGGACCGCAGATCACGATGCGTTCGCTCTTCGCCACATCGACCGCAATGTCGCGCAAGACGTGAAAGTCGCCATACCATTTATTCAGTCCGGCAATGCCGACGATCGGACCTGTGGTCATGAGGTTTCTCGGTTACTTACGATGAGCGTTCAGCCTGTGCTCGACAAAGAGCGAATAGCGGGACATTCCGAAACAGAAAGTGAAATAGATCATTCCGGCAAAGGCAAACCCGGTAAACAGCGTCGTCGGCGTTGCCCATTTCGCGTCGGCGAATGAAGCGTGCACCTGCCCCAGGAGATCGAATAGCGCCACAATCGATACCAGCGAAGTATCCTTGAAGAGACTGATAAAGCTGTTGACGATGCCAGGAATCACGTGACGGAGCGCCTGTGGCATCACGATCAGCGCGGTGGTCTTCCACCAGGAGAGGCCAACCGCGCTTGCCGCCTCGCTTTGCCCGCGCGGGATCGCCTGTAGTCCGCCACGAATGACCTCGGCCATGTAGGCGCCGGAAAACAGCGCAATGCCGATCAGGGCGCGAACCAGACCGTCGATCTTGAAATTGCCGGGCATGAACAGCGGCAGCATATAGGTCGCAAAGAACAGCACGGTGATCAGGGGCACGCCGCGCCAGATTTCGATAAATCCGACCGAAAAGAACCGGATCAGCGGGATCGTCGAGCGCCGACCCAGCGCCAACGCGATTCCAATCGGCATGCAGGTGACAATACCGGTGACTGAAACGACGAGCGTGATCAAAAAGCCGCCCCAGAGGCCGCTGTCGACAAGGGGCAGTCCGCCGTGGTCGAGCCCCATCAGCGCGATCACGAGGCCGATCCCGGCAAACGCCACGACACTGGCCAGCAGCATCCGCCGACCCGCGCGAAAGCCGCCGCTCAGAAAAAACAGGATCAAAGAGACGACAACCGCGGTCACGGCGAAATCGACCCATACCGGGCGGGAGGAGCTCTGAATCTGGCCGTTCAGCGAGACCAGCGGCCAGATCAGCCAGGAAAGCGCCATTCCAAGCCACTCGCCGAGTTTACCGAGTAGTAGCAGCAGCGGCCCGATGACCGCGGTCGCCTCGCCTGCCCTTACGAGCTTGCCGCCGAGATTGCTGATGCCGTCAGCCAGTCCCGACAGAACACCGGTTACCCAGTTGACGCCCACGCCATTCAATCCGCCGCCGCGCAGCAAGAAGAACGCGACGACCGGAAATGCGATGAAAAACAGGCTTGCGTTCAATCCCTTGGCTGGCAATGGCGGGATCAGGAGCGGGAGCAGCAGAACGGCAGCGAGAAAGAAGGTCAGATTGACCCGCCAACGCTCCTGCTCGGGATAAAAGCCGTAGATGAACTGGCTGAACTTCGCCTGGATGAATGGCCAGCAGGCGCCAACGGGATGTCCGGCGTTCTCGGCAAGGCACGCGTCACGGTTGTTGCCGCTCCAGACCGCGTCAAACAGCAGAAACTTGATGGCGGGAATGACGGTAAACCAGAGCAGGAGGATGCAGGCGACGGTGAGCAGAATGTTGGTCGGCGAATTGAACAGCCGCGCGCGCAGGAAGCCGAGAAAACCTGTCACCTTGACCGGTGCGGCGCGCTCGGGGATGAGTTCCTGCCGGACGAACGCCGATGATGCGGCCAAATCGCTCATGCGCCCATGCTCCGGCCGATCCGCCAATTGTAGAAACTCATGATGACGCTCGTGATCAGCGAGATCAGAAGATAGACGCCCATCGTGATGCCGATGATCTCGATCGCCTGCCCGGTCTGATTCAGCGATGTGCCTGCAAATACCGAGACCAGATCCGGATAGCCGATGGCAACCGCAAGCGACGAGTTTTTTGTCAGGTTGAGATACTGGTTGGTCAGAGGCGGAAGAATGACACGCAGCGCCTGCGGCACCACGATCAGCCGCAGGGTCGCGCCCCGTGATAGCCCGAGCGACGAACCCGCTTCCATCTGCCCCTTGTGCACCGCGAGGATCCCTCCGCGCACAACCTCGGCGATGAAGGCCCCCGTATAGGTCGATAACGCCAGCGTCAACGCGACGAATTCTGGGATGATCCGCGAACCGCCGGCGAAATTGAATCCCCTGAGCTGGGGTATCTCAAAACTGACGGGAGCGCCAAAAGCGAGCGAAGCGAGCAGAGGCAATCCGATCAGCATGCCAACGATGATGGGCCAGACCCTGATCATCTGGCCTGTTCGAAACAGTTGCCGGCGCGCATAGAACCCCAACAGCAGCGAAGCTGCAATTGCGACCAGGAGCGCTATCGCAACGGCTTCCAATCCTGCTTGCGGAATAGGCGTCGGAACGACGAGCCCTCGATTGGAAAGGAAGATAACGCCGAACAACGAAATGCTTTGCCTGGGCGACGGGAGCGCGCCGAGCACGGCGAGATACCAGAACAGGATCTGGAACAGGAGCGGTATGTTGCGCAAGAGCTCGACATAGCCGCCGGAAATTCGCGACAGCAGCCAGTTCGGCGAGAGCCGGCCCAGCCCGACGAGGAAACCGATCAAGGTCGCGAAGAAGATGCCGATGACCGAAACGAGCAGCGTGTTGAGCAGACCAACGAGGAAGACCCGCGCATAAGTATCCGACTGGTTATATGGGATGAGGCTCTGATTGACGTCAAAGCCCGCATTGTTGCTCAGAAATCCGAAACCGGCGGCAATCCGCTGCGTTGCCAGGTTGCTCCGGACGTTGTCGACGACGGCGTAGGCGATCCACGCAAGCGCGACCACAAACAGGAGCTGAAGGATAAATCCCTTCCAGCCCACGCCGCCACCGAGCACCCGCCGCAGTTTCGCGGCGAGCTGCCGCGGCGGAGGTCGTGGCTCGATGCTCATCGTTGTTCGCTATTGCCGCGGGATCAGCGAATCGGCGGCGCGTACTGAATTCCGCCCTTGTCCCAGAGCTGATTGAGGCCGCGGGCGATCTTCAGTGGTGAACCCGCGCCGACGTTGCGGTCGAAGGTCTCGCCGTAGTTGCCGACAGCCTTGACGATCCTGATGACCCAGTCCTTGGTCACACCGAGCTGTTCTCCGAAATTGCCGTCCGTCCCGAGCACCCGTTTCAACTCAGGCTTGTCCGACTTCGCCATCTCGTCGACGTTCCTCTGGGTCACGCCGAGCTCTTCGGCATCGACCATGGCGAACAACACCCATTTGATGAGGTCAAACCATTGATCGTCGCCATGGCGAACCATCGGGCCGAGCGGCTCTTTCGAGATGATTTCGGGAAGCACGACATGATCGTCAGGATTGGTCATCTTCAGACGATAGGCATAGAGTCCCGATGCATCGGTGGTGAAGGCATCGCAGCGGCCGGACTCATAAGCCTTGACAGTCTCGTCCGCGCCCGCAAACGCGACCACTTCGTATTTCATATTGTTGCTTTTGAAGAAGTCCGCGAGATTCTGCTCCGTGGTGGTGCCCGTCTGCACGCAGACCGAGGCGCTGTTCAACTCGAGCGCCGAATTGACCTTCAGCGACTTTTTCACCATGAAGCCCTGGCCGTCGTAATAGGTCACCCCAGTGAAATTCGCGCCAAGCGTAGTGTCGCGGGACAGCGTCCAGGTCGTGTTGCGCGACAGCAGATCGATTTCGCCGGATTGCAGCGCGGTGAAGCGATCCTTGGCCGAAAGCGCCACGAATTTCACCTTGGTCGGATCATTGAAAATGGCGGCCGCGACAGCGCGACAGACGTCCACGTCGATCCCGGTCCAGTTGCCCTTGTCATCGGGGGCCGAAAAGCCCGGTAAGCCTTGACTGACGCCGCATGTCAGCATGCCCCGCTCCTTGACCGTCTTGAGCGTCTGGGCAGTCGCAGACTGCATTGAAAAAACGGTGGCGAGGGCAACGGCAAGGACAATAGAAACGCGTTTCATGGCGAGGCCTTTCGAAGGTCTTCCGGGAACGATGGCGCATCGACGCAACGCAAAAGACGGGCCAGCCGACCATCCGTTTTCGCAAGACCGATCCGGACGGCAAGTTCGCCGCTCAACTCCGGTCCAAAAGCGAGACGTCGGTCGCGGCAGGCCCCTCAACACTGCGGCGATTTGCGAGCCGCATCACAGAACGACTGGCGGGCCGGGTCAAGGGGTTGACGGCGGTCTTCCTTGCCCTGCTATTAACCACTGTGACGTCTTCCGCTGCTTCGCAAACCTTTCATATGCCGGGCGGGCTGGGTCACCACGAGGGACAGAGCAAAAAAACATGAGCGCTGGCGACGATGACAGGACCATGCCGTTGAAAACCGAGACCGCGCTGGTGACCACTGGTCGCGACGCCAAGGCACAGAGGGGATTCGTCAATCCGCCTGTCGTCCATGGTTCCACCGTGCTCTACCCGACAGCCGATGATCTTCACGCGCATCGTGGCGAGTTCCAGTACGGCCGTCACGGCACCCCGACGACGAAAGCGCTGCAACAAACACTGATCGCGCTGGAAGGGCCGCAATGCGCGGGCGTCGGGATTGCGCCCTCAGGCCTCGCGGCCATCACCACAACCTTGCTCGCGGTGTTGAAAGCCGGCGACCATCTTTTGGTCTGCGACAATGTCTATCGGCCCTCGCGCAATTTCTGCAACGGCATGCTGGCACGTTACGGCGTCGAAACCACTTATTTCGATCCGTTGATCGGCCCCGGAGTTGCCGGCCTGTTCAAGCCGAACACCAGGGCCGTGCTGATCGAGGCGCCTGGATCGCAGTCCTTCGAAATGCCCGACATTCCCGCCATTGCGTCCGCGGCCCATGCCCATGGCGCGATCGTGATCGACGACAACACCTGGGCGACGCCGCTGTTTCACCGCTCGCTGGAGCAAGGCGTCGATATCAGCATTCAGGCCGCCACCAAATACATCGGCGGGCACTCTGACATCATGTTCGGCACCATCTCGGCCAACGCCAAAACGTGGCCGGCGATCCAGGAAGCCATCCGCCTTCTCGGGGTTTGCGCCGGTCCGGATGACGTCTTTCTTGCCATCCGCGGCCTAAGAACTCTGGCGGTGCGGCTAGCCCAGCACCATCGCTCTGGCCTGGAAATGGCAAATTGGCTTGAGGGGCGGCCCGAGGTCTTGCGCGTGCTTCATCCGGCGCTCGAGAGCGATCCCGGCCATGCGATCTGGAATCGGGATTTTACCGGCGCATCGGGGCTGTTTGGCGTGGTCTTGAAGCCGGTCCCGCAGGCTTCGGTCGACGCCATGCTCAATTCTCTCAAACTGTTCGGCATGGGGTATTCGTGGGGCGGCTTCGAAAGCCTCATCATTCCGTTCGACTGCTCCAATTATCGGACGGCGACCAAATGGGCGCCGGGCGGCCCGACGCTCAGGCTGCATATTGGTCTGGAAAACGTCGAAGACCTCAAGGCCGATCTCGTACGCGGATTCGAGGTCTTGAACGCGGTCTAGCCGCCGGTCGATACCTGCTCCTTATGGAGGGCGATGAAGTAAAGATTGCGAAGATAGACAATAAGACCAAGCGCCTGGCCCGCAATGAATACGGGGTCGCGGCGGTAGAGTGCATAGACCAGCAATAGCGCCCCTCCGCCGATCGAGAAAAACCAGAACGCCACCGGAATCACGCTCCGGCGCGCGCGTTCCGACGCAATCCACTGCACTACAAAGCGCATGGTGAAGAAACCTTGCGCGACGAATCCCAAAATGACCCAAGCATCGAACTTGATGATGAAGACGTCGTTGAGATAGCTGAGAATATTGTGGAACAGCTCGGTCATAGAGATACCTCGGTCACTTCAGGCGTCGGTTTCTTGCGGCGGATCAGCCACCACACTCCTGCGAGATCCATGATTCCGATCCACAGCCGGTCGAAAAACCCATAATTCGACACGCCGGAATGCCTCGGCCGGTCGATCACATCGACATAGACGATGTCGTATCCCTCGCGGCGCACCAGCGCCGGCAAGAAACGATGCAAGCCGTCGAAATACGGCAAAGCCATGAACACCTCGCGCCGGAAGGCTTTCAGGCCGCATCCGGTGTCGCGCGTCCCATCGTGCAGGATAACGCTCCGAACCGTGTTGGCGATGCGCGATTGGATTTTCTTGAAGCCGGTGTCCTTGCGGCCCACCCTTTGACCGGCGGCAAGGCCGGTGCGTTCGCCGCCCTGCTCAATGGCTGAAATCAGCGCCGGCAGGAAGGCTGGATTATTCTGGCCATCGCCATCCAGCGTCGCGATAACAGCGCCGCGCGCGGCGCGAACGCCGCTGCGCACAGCAGCGGATTGGCCTGTGGATACGGCATGCTTCAATTGACGCAAATTGTTGCGCTCTTCCATGACCGCCTTCAGCCGTTCGGCGGTTGCGTCCGTCGAGCCGTCATTGATGTAGATGATCTCGTAGTTCCAGCGACCGTCGAGGGCGGCGGCAATTTCCGCGATCAGCGGAGCGATATTGTCCGCCTCGTTGCGCACGGGTACGACGATGGAAACGGCAATGGCGGCTAGGTCGGAAGAAGGCAAATCTCACCCGTTAGCGTTGGCCGGCGGCTAGTGGAGTGGATTTGACATTCGCTACCCACCTCGCCGCGAATTCAGAATGCGAATGTCAAATCCAAAACTCCACTAGAAACCTATGTTTGCTAGTGGTCCGCCGATTCTAACATTCGCAAGAGTGCCGGCCGAGAAGGGACGCGAATGTTAGGACCACTAGCCATTGGCTCGCTTCTATGAGGCCAGTGGCCCGGCGGCAACCTTTTTGAGGGGTCCTTCCGCAACTGGTGAAATGACGCCCGCCTCGCCGATTGCAAATCCGAGGCCTCGCGCGGCAAACCAGTAGCGCACGCACATCGCGCCAATGATTCCAATCGCGGCACCTGCCACCACGTCGCTCGGATGATGCGCCAGAAGCACGAGGCGAGTGAATGCGATGATGAGCGCATAGGCGATCATCAAACCCCGCATCCGTGGCCAGATCGCACCGATCGCAAACGCCAATGCAAAGGCCGTAATGGCATGCGCGGATGGCAAACTCGCGTGGGCCTCGGTGCCGGCAAAGGGAACGAAGTTAAGGGCATTGGCCTGCCCCCCGACAAACGGGCGGCCCCGTCCGGCGATCCATTTCACAGGCTCGCCGAGCGCAAGCGGCACGGCGACGGCGAGCCAGATAAATTGCAGACGCAAACCGGTGACAAGCAGCCAGCGTCGCGCAGATCCGTGCAACGCCGGCGCCACCAGCGCTGCCGCAAGCAATAAGACCGTTATCAGTGACAGCGTGTATGTGTCCTTGCCGAAATCGGTCAAAATCCGAAATGGCCAAAGACCGGGTGTGCCTCGGGGCGGCATCAGCGCGATCTCCCGCGCATCCACCCAGACTATCAGCGCAACGATGACCATTGTTGCCATGACAGTCGTGACCACGACGTTGCGCGCCAGCCGCCGCGCGGCCTCGGCGCGGTTCGGCTGCGACGGCGAGCGCATCAGTTGAACGGCCCACGACGAAACCACCATCGCAAGGCGCGCAGGATAGGCGTGGGAGGAATCAACACCGAACTGGATCGGCATCTTACTCGGTGCCTTCGGAGCGGAAGATCGCGATCGAAACCGGCCGTCCCTGTGAAATGTTATAGCCTTCGATGCGGGACGCGACATCGTAGCGCAGGCCGATCGCCTCCGCGCGCTGGGCGAAGCTGCGTTCGGCACGCTGCTCAATCAGTGCAAACCGGCAGCTGCCTTGCGCCAGGAAATCAGCGGCGCCCGATCCGTCGGTCAGCAGCGTCGACGTACCGGTCATGAAGACAAGGCTTGGCTCATGAAAGCCGGCTGCTGCCGCCTTCGGTCCGACGCAGGCGACGTTGCGAAGCGCCCGCGCGATCTCGGCGCTCGGGAACAGCGGGCTCAACGCCGGCACCACGACGCCGTAAACCGCAAACGCCAGGAACAGGGCGGCCACCACGGCGTTCAGCAACGAGCGCTCGGCGCGATTGTCGTCGTAGAGCCACCACGCGAATAGTCCGAAAATTAGGGCCGCAGCCACGAAGGGCCATGCCAGGAATACGGGCTGGCGTGTCACCGTTACGGCGCCGACCACGGCCGCGAGCGATGCGAGCGCGGGAATGATAAACCACCACGCTGCCCCGCTCGTGAGCCAGGAGCGCGACAATATGCGCCGCTCAAGCGCGCCCGCGGTGAGAATAGCGATCGCCGGATAGAGCGGCAGAACGTAGTGCGGCAGCTTCGTCAGCACCACCTCGAACACGATCCAGGATGGGATCAGCCAGGCCAGCAGAAACTGCGCGCCTGGCTCGCGCCTTGCCCGCCAGACGGCGGGTGCGGCCATCGCTGCCAGCGGCGCGCCCGGCCAGAATGTCAGCCAGAACAGCAGCAGATAGAGGCCAGGCGGCATGCCGTGCGATTCTTGCGCGGCAAGCTTGCTCAGCATGTCGCCGCCGATTGAATCGGTGAAGAATGCATCTCCCGCCCGCCAGAAGATGGCGATAAACCAGGGCAGGACGAGAACCAGCAGCCACATCAGGCCCCATACCGGCCGCAGCCGCCAAAGCCACGCCGCCGAGCGGTCGAAAAAGGCGAGCGTGAGGATCGTCAAGGCGACGAACATCAGGATCAACGGCCCCTTGATGAGGATGCCGCCGGCAAGCGCCGTCCAAAAAATCGCTGGCCACGACCACGGCGGATGCGGATCGTCGTCGCCGCGTTGCCAGGACATGTAGACGCGCGCGAGCGCACCCATTGCAGCGACGACTGTCAGCAACAACATCGCATCCGTCTTGGCGAGCCGCGCCTCGACGTTGAGCAGCACTGAACTCGCGATAATGAGCGCCGCCAGAATGGCGCCGCGCCGGGTGACAAAGGCCAGCGCCGCCCAATAGGTCAGAAGCACCGCGCCGAGTGCGCCGATCAAAGATGGCACGCGATAGACCCAGATGCGCACCTGGGCGCGCGGCAAGCCCAGCGCCGACGCCGTTTCGACCGCAGCCGCCTGCATCCAGTAGATGCCAACCGGCTTCTTGTAGCGCACCTCATCCTGAAAACGGATGTCGACGAAATCGCCGCTTTCGACCATTTGCTTGGTCGCCTGCGCAAAGCGCGCTTCGTCGCGGTCAATGGGCGGAATGCTGAAGAAGCCGGGCAGGAATAACAGGAAGCCGCACAGCAGCAGAAACGCCGCCGATCGCACGTGGCTCGCGGCTGCGAAATCCAGGAGATCAACGAGCCGGCTGCCCCGATCGGCCCTTTTTTGGGGCTCGCGCGGCTGTCCAAAACGGGGGCGTACATAGGTCTCGCTCATCGGTTCCGCATACGCTGAAAACGACGTTGCGACAACCGCTTAGCGAATTGTCTACTGAATTCTGATGACAACTGTGTCCGCCACACCCTTGGCGTCGATAACCGTCAGTCGGGCAAAGCCCGGACCCGGTGAATCAATCAGGCGCTGGCGGCGGCTGTCGAGTTCCCCGACCGAAACCCCGTTGACGAGCATGATGATCGGAAGCGCTCCGCCTGCCACTTTTACGGGCATGGCGGCGGGTGCTCCATCCCCGCCGGACACATCGATCCGGGAACCATCAAGCGGGAACTGGATATGCGGCGCCCGCTCGCCGTCGGTTCGGACCAGTTCACCCAACGGCCGATAGCGCCGCAACGGCAGCGGCAATTTGGCGTTACTTGCCACCAGCGCACCCTTGGGCGGCCTCGGCAAGGCGGCCGGCAATTTGCCGGTGCGGGCAAAGGCGTCGAACAGGATCGGCGCGGCAGCAGTTCGGCCGGCGATTCCGGGAACCGGTGCACCATCGGGGCGGCCGACCCAGACGCCGACCGTCATCCGCCCATCGAAACCGATCGACCAGGCGTCGCGATAGCCGTAGCTCGTGCCGGTCTTGAAGGCGATCCGGTTATGCACGCCATTCTCCGGCGGCGGCGTCCCCAACAAGACGTTGCCGACCTGCCACGCGGCGACCTGGTCCAGCAATCGCTCGCCTTCTCTCTCCTCGCCCTGCTGGCTCTGGATCTCCAACAACGGCCGCGCGTTGCCGAGCCGCGCCAGTCCCGAATAGAGCGTCACGAGATCCTGCAAGGTGATACCGACACCGCCGAGACCCATCGCGAGGCCCGGAGCCTCGTCTTTCGGCAGCACGAGATCAGCCCCCGCCTGCTTCAGCCGCGCGGACAATCGGCTGGCACCAACCCGGTCCAGCAATGCAACCGCGGGCACGTTGAGCGACATTTGCAGGGCCTTGCGGACGGGAACCGTGCCCTGGAAGGTCATGTCGAAATTTTCGGGCGCGTAGGAGCCAAAGCGGATCGGACGGTCGTCGATCAGGCTTTCCGGATGAACGAAACCATCCTCAAACGCCAGGCCATAGACGAACGGCTTCAGCGTCGATCCGGGCGAACGCACCGCTCGGGTCATGTCGACCTGACCGGCGCGGCGGTCGTCGAAATAATCCGGCGAGCCGACGCGGGCGAGAACTTCGCCGGTCGCGTTGTCCACAGCGAGAATGGCCACCGAGATATTCGGGCCCAACGTCAGCGCACGATCGTGCGCCAGGGTTTCGAGCGCCTGCTGCAAGGACGCATCGAGCATCACGGCAATAACGGGCTTGTTCTTCACCGACGACATCGCCCGATCGGCGGAATGCGGCGCCAGGATCGGCATCGGCTTGCGCAGCTTTGGCACGGCCACAGCCTTCGCGGCAGCGGCATCGGCCTCGGAGACCACCCCGTCCTCGACCATGCGGTCAAGCACACGGTCGCGCGCAGCCCGCGCGGCGTTCGGATGCCGGTCGAGCCTGCGGTTTTCAGGCGATTGCGGTAGCGCCACCAGCAGTGCCGATTCTGAAAGCGATAGACGCTTCGGCTCCTTGCCGAAATAGGCGATCGAGGCGGCGCGGATGCCTTCGAGATTGCCGCCATACGGCGCCATCGTCAGGTAGAGATCAAGGATCTGGTCCTTGCTCATCCGCCGCTCGATCTCGACCGCGCGCACCATCTGCCGAAGCTTGGCGTAGATCGAGCGCTGCCGCCGCGGCTCCATGAGGCGGGCGAGCTGCATCGTGATGGTCGACCCGCCGGACACGATATGACCGCGGGTCGCCAGTTGAACCGCGGCACGGCCCAGCGCCAGCGGATCGACACCGCCGTGAGAATAGAAACGGCGGTCTTCGTAGGCAAACAACAGCTTCAGATAGGTCGGATCGACATCTGTTGCCGCGTGAACCGGCAAGCGCCAGCGTCCGTCGGCCATCGCGTAAGCGCGCAACAATTTGCCGTGACGATCGACGATCGTGGTTGAGACGTCGTGCGCCTCATGAAGCGGCAGCGGCCCGAGCGAAGCAACCCAGGCGGCAAAGGTGACAGCCAAGGCGAGGCAAACCGCCGCGAGCGCCATCCATCCCGTTCGTTTCGCACGACGAACGGGTTCAAAGACGCTCACCTGCTCGACCTCTGCGCTCATTTGGCCGGACGCACCTCGACAGAACCCGTACCGGTGCGGCCATAACGCGAGGGATTATACATGTCCTCGACATAGGCCTGCGGTAACACATATTTGCCTGGTGAAACCGCCCGCACCACATAGGCGACCGTGAAGATCGAGTTGTCTTTGGCGGCACGATCAATGGCGGCGGTGAAGCGATCATCGCGGAACTCGGTATTTGCCGGCTCCTCGCCGTCTTCGATCCAGGAGAGCGTGCCAGTATCTCCCGAAGAGACGAGATGCGGATTATCGATCTCGAAGCCCGCCGGAAGATAGTCCGATACCATGATGTGGCCGAACTCAGGCTTCGCCTCGGTGATCTTGAGCACCACCGCAAAGCGGTCGTTCTGCTTGACCTTCATGACATCGGCCGGCTTGCCGTCGAGCGTGAAGTAATTGCGCTCGATCTTGAAGCCATTGGCCGCGGCCGGTTCCGGTGTCATCGGCGAGCCGCCGACGGAGACGACGGTCTGGATCGGCGCGTCACCCGTATTGGTGATCCTGATCGGCTTGCCCGCCATCTCCGCCGCCTTGTAGCTGCGATAGAGCGCCGTCTTGATCGGGCTACCGTCGATATCGATCGCCATGGTTTCGTTGGCGAGCGCCCGTGACGCCAGCACCAGCCAGGCATTTTCCTGCGTCGAGGTGTAAGGCGAAAGCCCGCGTGCGGCCTCGACGCGTGAAACCGCCTGCATCAGCGTTGCCTTCGGCGCATTGCCCTCGCCCGCCAGTGACACCAGCGCCGCTGCATCGCGCAAGGCGCTGCCATAATCGACCCTGCCGAATTCGAGCACAGGCTTTGGCGCAAGACTGTCGGCAGCTGCGGAATAGACCCGCTCGGCCCTTGCCTTGTCGCCGACGAGCACGAGCGCGGCGGCGAGCTGCGCCTTGGCAATCGGCGTTGCCAGATTGTTCAGCTTAGTGTCTGCGAGATATCGCAAATCGCCGATCGGCGCCGTCCCGTTTCGGGCGAGCACGTAGAGACCATAGGCGAGGTTCTTGCCGCCGTCCTTTTCCGGCTCCTCTGCGTTGACGACCGAATTGCGGATGCGGTCCAGCGCGCTGCGGAACAGCACGTCCGGCACGGTAAATCCCTTTTCCCGCGCACGAGTCAGGAAGTCGGTCACGTAGGCATCGAGCCAAGGATCATCGCCGCCGGCCGACCAAAGGCCGAACGAACCATTCGAACCTTGCCGCGCCAGAAGCCGATCGATCGCGTCGCGAATGCGCTGGTCGATGGCGGTATCCATTGCCAGATGCGCGCCGGCGGCGAGATCGTTGACGTAGAGCAGCGGCATCGCGCGGCTCGTGATCTGTTCCGAACAGCCGTATGGGTAGCGGTCAAGGGCTTTCAGGATCGTCGCCGCATCAAGCGCAGAGGAAAGATTTGCGGAGACCGAGACGGTACCCGTGCCGTCCACCAGATCGGAAAACATATCGGGCGTCAGCGTCAGGCTCTCGCCCTTGGCCAGCGTCCGGACCGAGCGTCGCGTGAGCACCTGTGTTGCCGGTTTCACATCCAGCGCGTAGTGCCGCGCCAGCGTCAGGCCGTTCGGTCCCTTGATATCGACGTCGAGCGCGGCCGAGCCGGCGCCGCCGGCGTCGAGCGCCAGTGACATGGATGCCCGCTGCTTGGCCGCCAGTTTAGCCGTCGTGACCGGATTGCCGCTGACCTTCACCGGTCCGGACGTCTTGACGCTGATGGCGTAATCGCCCGGCGCGCCCTCGACATTGTCGAGATCGAAACTCATCGTGCCGTGATCACCGTTGAGCAGGAAGCGCGGCAGCGTCGCCGTCAGCACGACGGGATCGCGCACGGTGACATCGACCGTCGCCCGGCCGAGCTTGGTCGCGGTCCAGGCGACCGCCATCAGGCGCGCGGTGCCGGCGAACTCCGGAATGTCGAAGCTGATTTCGGCGGTACCGTCGGCAGCGACGGTGACGATCCCCGAATAGAGCGCGAGCGGCTTCTGCGTTGGCGGGCTGCCCTGCAATTCGGCGCCGGCGCTGTCGCCGCCGGTTTTGAGCTGGCCGCGGGTGCCCTGCAAGCCGTCGATCAATTGGCCATAGAGGTCGCGGATTTCCGCGGTCAGACGGTGCTGGCCGAGATAGTAGTCGTCCGGCGCCGGCGGCTTGTAGTTGGTGAGGTTGAGAATGCCGACATCGACTGCGGCCACGACGACCTTTGCATCCTCGCCCGGATTGAGACCGGTCAACTTCACCGGCAGCGTCATCCTGGTATTCGGACGCACCAGCGCCGGCGGTGTCAGGTTGACTTGAAGGGTACGCGCTTTCTTGTCGATGCCGAACCATTTCAGCCCAATGGCGCGGCCGGGCACGCGTAACGCGGCCGCATCGAGCGGACGGCGGAGGGTTGCGACCACATAGGCGCCGCTGCCCCAGTCCTTGCTGACGGGAATCCTGACCTGCGCGGTGCCTTCCCTGACGTCCGTGGTTTGCGTCGTCAACAGCCGCTCGCCAAGAACGTTGATGGTCAGTTTGCCGGCCGAGCGGGCATTGACCGAAACCGTCATGGTGTCGCCCGACTGATATTCCGGCTTATCGATCGACGTCTCCAGAAGATCCGGCGTATCGGCGCTGCCGTCGGAATACCAGCCGACGTCGAACTGGACCGAGGTCAAGGGACCGTCGGCATCGGCCGATTTGACGTCGAGGCGATAGCGGCCGGGCTGCGGTGACAGCGTGATGCGTGCGGGACGGTCAGCCGCCACGCTCAGGTCGCCGTCGGCGACGCGTGCCGTCGACTTGACGGGCTCGAACTCCCACGACGAGTTCTGGCGATACCATTGATAACGGGATTCGATCTTGAGCAGGTCGTAGCGCAAACCGTCGCGCGCCAGCGACTTGCCGTCGGGCGACACAAGCACGACGTCGAAAGCGGCCTTGTCACCCTCGGCGACGTTCTTGTCGCCGAACAGCGGCTTGACGCCGATCATGGCCGACGTCGGTGCCACCGGTAGCACGATCTTGCGCTCTACCGCTCGGCCGCCTGCTTCCGCCATGCGGATGAAGATCTGCGCTTCCTGCGGACGGGTCGATGTTGGCGCCTTAACGAGGCCCACGGGGAATGTGGCAGCACCTTTGGCGTCCGTCTCGGGAAGGTTTTCGATCGGCGTGCGTTCGTTGCTGGCGTTTTCTTCATCGGCCACGCCGAACTGATAGCCGGAGTAGCCCGGCCGCTCGTCGGCGGTCGCCACCAGCATGTCGCCTTCAAGCTGAAGCTCGGAGGCCGGCGCACCATAGAGGAAATGGCCGTCGACTTTGACTTCGACCGGAGCATCCACCTTGATCTGCTTGTTTTTGCTAGTGACTTCGAAGTCGATCCGCTCGGGGATGTAATCCTCGACCATGAAGGTCGTTTCACCCACCGAATTCCCTTTTGGATCGGTGAAGGCGCGCACCCGCCATGTCCCGGTCGGGACGGCCGAATTGAGGGCCACCGCCAGCGTCCGGCCGCCGGCGCCTTGATCGGGCAACACGGCGCGGCGGAATTCGACGCCATCCGGGCGCTCGATCACCAGCGTCAGAGGCCCGCCGGAAATCGCATGGCCCAGGCCGTCGCGTAACAGCGCGGTGAGATAGACCGTTTCATTCGGCCGGTAAACGCCGCGCTCGGCGTAAACGAACGCGTCCGCACCTGATGGCACGGCGCGACCCGACACGCCGCGATCAGACAGATCGAACGCGCTCGATCGCAGGCTGAGGAAGGCATAGTCGGACTTGTCGGTTGAGACCGTCAGCATCGCCGGCGAAAGCCCGCCCTCGCCGCGTGCAAAACCCGCCTCGAACACCGCATGGCCGCTGTCGTCGGTCTTGCGGGTCGCGAGAATTTCGTTGTTGCGCGCCACCAGGCGTACCTCGGCCTTGGCGACGGCTTCCGTCGACGCCAGCGAGTTCACGAACACATGAACGCCGTCATTGCCGGAAAACGCAGTCAGGCCGAGGTCGGAGACGATGAACCATTGCGTCGCCAGTCCTCCGCCATCCTCGTCACTGCCCTCACCGCCCGGCCCCTTGGCGGCCGCCGTCATCACGTAGACGCCGGGCTGCATGGTGCCGAGCGCTTCGTCGACCGGAAAGGCCGTCGTGACGTCCTGGTTGAGCGTCATGGCGGTTGCGAGCTGGCCGGACCAGACCTTGACGCCGCGCTCGTCGCCAAGGCTCGAGAGTTCGTAGCGATTCAGCGCGCGCTGAAAATCGCCATCGATCACGGTATTGATCAGATTGCGGTCGCCGATCCGAAACACGTTGATGGACACGGACGGCGTATTGACGCTCACCAGCGGAATGCCGCGCTGGCCGGTGCGGGGCAGCACATAGGCGCGTCCGGTGAAGCGGACGAACGGCTTGCGGTCGCGGACATAGACGTTGAATTCGGCCGATTTCGGCAGGCCTTCCTTGACGGTTGACGGCAGACCCGCGCGCAAATTGATGTTGTAGCGCTCGCCGTGCTTGAGGCCGTCGATGCAAAGCTGCTTGCCTTCGGACGTGAGCGCCGGCTTGTCGTTGGCAGCGAGCGCGACAAACGGCGTGAAGTCGGTGCGCTTGGCGAGATCTTCGGAGAACTGGAAGCAGGCCCGCGGCGAGGCGGAATCGGAATCGATCGTATAGTCGAGCAGCCGGAAGCCATGCTCATCGCGCATCTTCTCGTAACTGGCGCGCACGTCGGCGACCTCGCGCAGGTCGAGCGAAAGCCGTAAAGCGTCCAGCGCCGGCCGCCACAGCTTGCGCTCCGACAACGCCCGGCCCAGCACGGCGAGCGCATCCGCCTCGTCACTTGCACTGGCGGCATGCTGATAGGCGATATAGGCCGCCGTCGAGGCGCGTTCGAGCAGGAAGGTCTGTTCGCTGGAAGTGGCCGGCTTGACTTGGAAAATCGTGCGGGCGAGCCGCAGCCAGTTGCCGCTGTCGTCAGGTGCGGTGACCGCGATTTGCCCGAGGATCTGCAAGCTCGTCCGCATATCGTTGCGCCTGAAGGCGGCGTCCACGTCGCCTTTCAGGGCGGCAGCGGACTTGTTCACGGCGCCCGCCTCGCTCTTGATCTGCGCCTCGAGCTTGATTGCCGAGTCGGCAAGATCGTCGCGCTTGAACGGCTTGTCCGCCGCCTGCGCGGAAATCAGGCCAAAGGCCAGCGTGGCGCCAATCATCGCCGCCCGAACCAAACCGAACATGATGGAGCTCCTGGTGCGGCCAACCGGCCGCCGATGAGGAAGAAGTGCGCCAAAAGGTGACGGACTCGTGGCGGCAAGTGGGGAGTACGAAAAAGTCACATGCGACATTTGTCGAAAGCCTCGGATGCCCCAACCCTGCGGTCATCGGATGCGCAAGAAGGAGGAGCCGGCCGAACCGCGGGGTCGTCTTGCCCAGCCCTTTGTCGCGCCCTCCCCGAAATCGGTTCGGCTTTGCTTCAGTGGAATGAAAATTTTTTATATTCGATGGTATAAGCCGCCCCCAAGCGGTCCCATAGCTCAACTGGATAGAGTAGCGGATTTCTACTCCGCGGGTTGCAGGTTCGAATCCTGCTGGGACCGCCACAACCCAGGAGTCCGTTCCGGTTGCCCCGCCCGCAGCGGAAACTGGCCCGAAAATCGCCGCTTAGGCGCCACGAACTTGCCCCGCGACTCGGTGACGCCGTTAAACGCTGGCCCTGGGGAGGATGACAGCGTGAGCGTTCTATGTACAAAGCGTCGAAAACTTACCTCGCCGCAAGTGTCAGCGCATTGTCGCTTGCGATCCTGGCAATGTTGATCGCGATAGCTGCGTGGACTGTGGCGCCGGAGGTCGCGGCGGATACGTCCGGGATGACGGTGGAGTTGAAAAAGTCGCTGCCGCCGTGAGGCCGCCAGGCCGCGGACCGGTTAAACCTTCTTGTGGCGTCGTGGCCTCGGAGGGCGCCGTGCCACATTGATGGGCTGATGTGCCGCGCCGATGTCCTGGCGTCGGCCGGGATCATTCACGCCGGTCTCGGGCGCCGTTTTGCGCAGGAGCGAATCCCTGAACATCAGGTCGAGCTGCATGACGTCCTGCGCCGACACGACGGTGGCGAAAGCCATGTTCAGAAACATCACGGCCGCGGCTAGGCCCAAAACAGCGCGCATGTGACATGTCATTGGTCTATCATCCCAGCATCCGGCGGCGGCCAAAGACACCGACCAAATGAACGACCGGTGCCTGCGCGTCGCAGCGCTGGTTCAAAACATCCCGCGATGCGTTTATCGAGCCGCAGGATTTGCCTGTGAGCTCCGTCCGGAAGCGCAACAGGCCCGCCGCTCGGGCGAGCCCGCTGGCAAAATATCGTCCGGAAGACGGCTTACTTGGACATGGTGTCCTTCTTCGTCATTCCGTCGTCTTTCTTCATGGAATCCTTGGACATGGTGTCCTTTTTCATCATGCCGTCGTCCTTCTTCATTGAGTCCTTCGACATGGTGTCTTTCTTCATGCCGTCGTCCTTCTTCATGTCATCCATGGCGAAGGCAGGGGCAAGCGCCAGGCTCAGCGAAAGGGCCGCGGCCGAAATTCCAAGCGCGATACGGGTGCTGATGGTCATCGATTGATTCCTTTTAGAAGATTGGAAGACTGGGAAACCGGTGATGACGGCTGGGCCGTCACCATATCGACGATCCGGCAGCGGCCTTCGTTACCCCGGCATCGGAAAAAGTTTTGCCCTTCCGTTGGGCAGATGACCGCGCGGGCGTGGCTACCAAATCGTAAATTTTGAAATAACCTGCGACCTTCAGCAATTTTGCCATAGTTTGCAGCGCACCAATATGCGCGCCTGCCGTCTCAGACTTTTCGATAACATTAATCGGGGTTATTGACGGGCCAGGATGCGCTATAAGCACCGCCGTCCATTCTACGCTCCATCCGGAATTTGCGAGACGATCGCCCAGCCATTCGCCCCAGGGAGGGTTAACATGTATACGCGTCGCCACATCCTTGCATCCACACTCGCCGCGCCTGCCATCCTGCGCTTCGGGATCGGCACGGCCCACGCCGCCACGACCTTGAAGATATCGCATCAATTCCCGGGCGGTACGATCGACAAGGGCGATTTCCGCGACCGGCTCTGCCGTGTCTTCGCGGCCGAACTTGCCAAGCGCACCGGCGGCGAAGTCACCGCCGAAATCTATCCGAACTCGTCGCTGATCAAGACCAACGCGCAATTCTCGGCGATGCGAAAGGGCGCGCTCGATATCAGCCTTTACCCTCTGCCCTATGCCGGCGGTGAATTGCCGGAGACCAATATTGCGCTGATGCCCGGCCTCGTCTCGACCTATAACCAGGGCATGAACTGGAAGAAGAATCCGGTCGGCAAGACTTTGACGGATTTCCTCGCCGACAAGGGCATCATCATCCTGAGCTGGGTCTGGCAGGCCGGAGGCGTCGCCAGCCGGTCGCGCCCGCTGGTGCTGCCGGAAGACGCCAAGGGCCTGAAGGTTCGCGGCGGCTCGCGCGAAATGGACATGGTCCTTCAGACGGCGGGCGCCGCAGTCCTGTCGGTGCCGTCCAACGAACTCTACGCCGCGATGCAGACCGGCGCTTGCGACGCCGGCATCACCTCCTCCACCAGCCTGATCTCGTTCCGGCTCGAAGAGGTGTCGAAAGCTCTCACCTCGGGCGCCAAGGCGTCTTACTGGTTCATGCTTGAACCGCTGTTGATGTCGAAATCGATTTTCGATGGCCTGCCGAAAAAGCATCAGGACATCATCCTGACCCTCGGTACGGAGATGGAGGCATTCGGCCGCAAGGGCGCGCAGGAAGACGATTCCGACGTCGCGAAGGTCTATGCCAAGGCCGGCGCCAAGGTCAGCGAACTCGACGCGGCGATCGTCAAGAAGTGGCGTGATATCGCACGCGATACGGCCTGGAAGGACTACGGCGCCAAGACCGCTACCTCCGCCCAGTTGCTGAAACTCGCAACCGACGTCACAGCATGATGCACGGTCCGCTTACGGATCGGACAAATCCGACTGATGCCGCGACCCGTCCTGGACTGGTCGCGGCGATCGAGCGCGTCCTGAGCTGGTGCAATCAGGTCACCGTCGTCCTCGCCGCCATCGCCATGATCGCGGCGTGCGCTATCCTGAGCGACAGCGTGCTGGGGCGAGCGCTGTTTCAGAGCCCGAATTACTGGCAGGACGAGGCGGCGGTGTTTCTGTTGGTCGGGGCCACCTTCATGACGTCGGCCTGGGTCCAGCAGAAGCGCGGTCACATCGGCATTGAAGCCTTTGTCGGCCTGCTCTCGCCGCTCGCCAACCGCATCCGGCTGTGGCTGATCGACGTCGCGAGCTTCGTGTTCTGTGTCTTTTTCGCCTGGAAGTCATGGACACTGGCCTACGAGGCCTGGGACGATGGTCAGGTATCGAACTCGATGTGGTCGCCGCCGCTCGACATCCCTTACGGCCTGATGGCGCTCGGCATGACTCTTCTGTGCGTGCAAATCCTGTTGCAGATCATCGCCCCGATCGCCGGAGCGACCCGGCGATGACCGTATTCGGAATTGGCATCTCCTACGGGCTCGCCACCCTGTTTGCGATGTTTTCCGGCATGCCGATCGCATTTGCGCTTGGCGCCGTCGCTATTGTGTTCATGGGCATCTACATGCCTTCGGCTTCGCTCGATACGGTGACGCAGAACGTCTACGAGGAAATGTCTTCGATCACGCTGTTGTCGATTCCGCTCTTCATCCTCAAGGGCGCGGCCATCGGCAAGTCGCGCGCCGGCCAGGACCTCTATTCGGCGATCCATGCCTGGTTACACCGCGTGCCCGGGGGTCTGGGCGTCGCCAACGTATTCGCCTGTGCCCTTTTCGCTGCCATGGCCGGATCTTCGCCCGCCACCTGCTCGGCGATCGGTTCGGCCGGCATTCCCGAGATGCGCAAGCGCGGTTATTCCGGCGGCTTTGCGGCCGGGATCATTGCAGCCGGCGGCACGCTCGGCATCCTGCTGCCGCCCTCGATCACCATGATCCTGTTTGCGGTTGCGGCGGAGAAATCGCTGGGGAGGTTGTTTCTCGCCGGCATCGGCCCCGGCCTGTTGCTGGTCACGCTGTTTGGCACCTATGCCGTGATCCGCTTTCGCAAGGAGTATGCGGCAGCGAGCCTGGCCTATCAAAAGACCGGCGCGGAATTGGCGATTCTGGTCCACGACGAATTCACCATGGCCGAACGCTTCAGCGCGCTACCGCGGGTTCTGCCGTTCGTGCTCTTGTTGACCGGTGTGATGATTGCGCTCTACGGCGGCTACGCCACGCCGTCGGAAACCGCCGGCCTCGGCGGCCTGTTGGCGCTCGTTCTGATCGCGCTGATCTACAGCGTGTGGCGGCCGACGGACCTCGCGCCCATCCTGACGTCGACGATCCGTGAATCGACCATGCTGATGCTGATCATCGGCATGTCGCTGCTCTACTCCTACGTGATGAGCTATCTGCACATCTCGCAATCGGCCGCCGAATCCATCGTCGCGATGCATCTGCCACGCTGGGAATTGCTGTTTGCGATCCTGGTGATGGTCGTGGTGCTCGGCTTCTTCCTGCCTCCGGTGTCGATCATCCTGATGACGGCGCCAATCATCCTGCCGCCGCTCCGGGCCGCCAATTTCGACATCATCTGGTTCGGCATCATCATGACAATCGTGATGGAGATGGGGCTCATCCACCCGCCGGTTGGCCTCAATATCTTCGTCATCCGCAACGTCGCGCCCGACATTCCGTTGCGCGACGTGATCTTCGGCACTTTGCCGTTCGTGCTGCTGATGATGCTCGCCGTGCTGATCCTGTGCTTCGTGCCGGAAATCTCGACCTGGCTGCCGGATCTCGTGATGGGGCCGGACGGAAGCAGGTAGGCCAATCGTGAGTTGCGAGTAGCGAATGCAGATTTTTCATCCGCTATTCCCTATTCGGCACTCGCCTTCCTCTTGGCATTGAGCGCGGCTGCGACACGGCTGACCGGCGGCCGGCCGATGAGCCCGCTGATCTCGTTGGTCGCTTGCAGAAGCTTTGCCATATCGACGCCGGTGGCGATGCCCATACCCTCCAGCATGTAGACAACGTCCTCGGTCGCGACGTTGCCGGTAGCGCCCGGCGCATAGGGACAGCCGCCCAGACCTCCGGCCGCGGAATCGATCGCGCGGCAGCCCTCCTCCATCCCCGCATAGAAATTGGCAAGTGCCTGGCCATAAGTGTCGTGAAAATGCATCGCCAAGTTCGTCATCGGCACATGACCCGCCACGGCGCGAAGCAGCTCGCGCGCCTTCTTCGGCGTACCGACGCCGATAGTGTCGCCGAGCGAGATCTCGTAACAGCCAACGTCCCAGAGAATCCTGGCCACATCGATCACGGCTTTCGGCTTGACTTCGCCATCATAGGGACAGCCGATCACGCAGGAAATATAGCCGCGCACCCTGACGCCTTCGGCGCGGGCGCGCGTGACCACCGGCTTGAAGCGCTCGATGGATTCCGCAACGGAACAATTGATATTGGCGCGTGAAAAGCCTTCCGAAGCGGAGCCGAACACGGCGATGACTTTGGCGCCCGCGGCACGCGCGGCCTCATAGCCCTTCTCGTTCGGCACCAGGACGTGAAATTCGCCATTCGCGTGCCGGCTCACGCGCCTCAACACTTCATCGGAGCCAATCATCTGCGGAATGGCCTTTGGCGAGACAAACGCGCCGACCTCGACCGTATGCAAACCGGCGGCAAGCAGTGCCTCGATAAATGCAACGCGTGCGTCGACCGTGACCTGTGCTTTCTCGTTCTGGAGACCGTCGCGCGGGCCGACTTCGACAATACGCACCTGATCGCTCATGGCGGATTACCTCATGACGGCTCGATCTCGGCCAGTTCGACGCCTTCGCCGACGATATCGCCGACCTTGCACTTGAGGACCTTCAGGACGCCCGCAAACGGCGCCCGCAGCGTCTGCTCCATTTTCATGACTTCTAGGGTCAGGATGGGCGTGCCCTTCTCCAGCTTCGCGCCGACCTCTGCCAATAGCGCCACGACCGTCCCCGGCAGGGGCGCCACGATCCTGTCCTCGCCGACATGCTCCTCGGTCTCGCCGCCGAACGGATCGACCCAATGCAGCTCAAAACGACCGTTGCGCGTGCGTACATACAATCCGTGGCCTTCGAGCATGGCCACGACATGGGATTTGGTACCCTCCAGCGTGAGATCAAGTCCGCCTGAGACCGCCGGAACGGCAGCAAAGTCGATTTCGCGCTTCCCGATCACGAGCGTCGCAGGTCCCTTGCCATAGTGCAGGCTGACCTTCTGCTCGCCTTCGGAATGCCGGAACGCAAAGACCCGCCGACGCCGCCCGACCGGCATCCAGCCTGCCGTTCCCCACGGCGATTTCGCTTGTCCCGCGGCTTTGGCTTCCTCCTGGAGAATTGAGGCGACGGCGGAAGCGAATTCGAGATCCTGCGGCGGCTTCGCCCTTGCGGTCAGGTGCTTCAACTCGCGCTCGATGAAGCCGGTATCGATCGCGTTGGCGCGAACGGCCGGGTGGCCGACCAGGGCTGCCAGAAACGGAATGTTGGTGACGACGCCGCGTACGTCCGATTGCTCGAGCGCGCTGCCGAGCCGATCGATGGCGACATCGCGCGTCGGCGCCCAGGCGATCACCTTGGCGAGCATGGCGTCGTAATGCGGCGAGACCATATCCCCCGTGCGATAGCCGGCATCGATCCGCAAACCGTCCTGCTGTTCCGGCATATTCCAGCTTCGGATTTTACCGACCGAAGGCATGAAGTTCTTGTCGGGATTTTCCGCGTAGATTCGCGCCTCGATGGCGTGACCACGAAGCGTGATTTGTCCCTGGGTGAGCGGCAGCCTTTCTCCGGCGGCCACCCGCAACTGCCATTCAACAAGATCGATGCCCGTGATCAGCTCGGTCACGGGGTGCTCGACCTGCAATCGCGTGTTCATCTCGATGAAGAACACGTCCTTGCCATTGGAGACGAACTCGATCGTGCCGGCACCCACATAGTTGACGGCCGCTGCCGCTTTCCGTGCGGCCGCGCAAACCGCGTCGCGTTGCGCGCCATTGAGCGTCGGTGACGGCGCCTCTTCGATCACCTTCTGGTGGCGGCGCTGCAGCGTGCATTCACGCTCGAACAACGACAGGAGATTGCCGTGGCTGTCGCCGATGATCTGTACCTCGATGTGGCGCGGGCTTTCGACGAGTTTTTCGATCAAGACACGATCGTCGCCGAAGGCGGCCTTTGCCTCGCGCCTGGCGCTCTCGAGGGAAGCTGACAACTCGTCAGCCTTCCGCACAATGCGCATGCCGCGGCCGCCGCCGCCGGCGGATGCCTTGACCAGAACCGGAAAGCCGATTTTTGCCGCCGCCTTGGCGAGCGTCGATTCATCCTGCGCCTCGCCGTGATATCCGGGCACCAGGGGAACGCCGGCTTTCTCCATCAAGAGCTTGGAGCCCGATTTCGAGCCCATCGCGGTCATCATTTCGGCGGTGGGCCCAACAAAGATCAGTCCGGCGTCAAGGCAGGCTTTGGCGAAATCCGCATTCTCGGACAAGAATCCGTAGCCGGGATGGATCGCCTCGGCTCCGCTCTTGCGGGCCGCTTCGATCACCCGCTCGACGTTGAGGTAGCTGTCGCGCGCCCGCGACGGCCCGAGCAAAACCGCCTCGTCGGCCATGGCCACGTGCAGCGCACCACGGTCGGCCTCCGAATAAACGGCAACGGTACGCAGGCCGATCGCCTTGGAGGTGCGGATCACCCGCACCGCGATCTCGCCGCGATTGGCGATCAAGAGGGTGCGAAAACGCCGGTAGAGCTTTGACCGGTCCATCGTCACATCCTGAACAGGCCAAAGCGCGTCGGCTCGATCGGCGCATTGGTTGCGGCCGAAAGGCCGAGCCCCAACACGAGCCTGGTGTCGGCGGGGTCGATCACGCCGTCGTCCCAGAGACGCGCGGTTGCGTAATAGGGGCTGCCCTGCTTCTCGTACTGCGCGCGGATCGGCGCCTGGAATTTCTCTTCTTCTTCGGCCGACCAGCTCTCGCCCTTGGCCTCGATATTGTCACGCCGGACCTGGCTCAGGACCATCGCCGCCTGCTCGCCGCCCATCACTGAGATGCGTGCATTCGGCCACATCCAGAGAAAGCGCGGACTGTAGGCGCGTCCGCACATGCCGTAATTGCCGGCACCGTAGGAGCCGCCGATCACGACCGTGAATTTCGGTACGTTCGCGGTCGCGACCGCCGTCACCAGCTTGGCGCCGTCACGCGCGATGCCGCCGGCTTCGTATTTCTTGCCGACCATGAAGCCGGTGATGTTTTGCAGGAACACCAGCGGGATATTCCGCTGGCAGCACAGCTCGATGAAATGCGCGCCCTTGAGCGAACTCTCGCTGAACAGGATGCCGTTATTGGCGATGATGCCGACCGGATAGCCCCAGATATGGGCAAAGCCGCAGACCAGCGTCTGGCCATAGAGCTTCTTGAATTCGTCGAATTCCGAACCGTCCACCAGCCGCGCAATGATATCGCGCACGTCAAATGGCTTGCGACCGTCCGCCGAGACCACGCCGTAAATTTCCTTGGCGGCAAACAGCGGCTCACGCGGCTCGCGCATGTTGAGATGCGCACGAACCGGCTGTTTCAGCGTGGCAACGATCCGCCGCGCAATTCCGATCGCATGCGAATCATTCTGTGCGTAATGGTCGGTCACGCCCGAGTGCCGCGAATGCACGTCCGCGCCACCCAGCTCCTCCGCGGTGACCACCTCGCCGGTCGCAGCCTTCACGAGCGGCGGACCACCGAGAAAAATCGTGCCCTGATTGCGCACGATGATGCTCTCATCCGACATCGCTGGAACGTAGGCGCCGCCCGCCGTGCACGACCCCATCACGATCGCGATTTGGGGAATACCGAGCGAGGACATCTGCGCCTGGTTATAGAAGATGCGGCCGAAATGACGCTCGTCGGGAAAGATCTCGTCCTGCTGCGGCAGGAACGCGCCGCCGGAATCGACCATGTAGACGCAGGGAAGATTGTTCTGCCGGGCGACATCCTGCGCGCGCAGATGCTTCTTCACCGTCATCGGATAATAGGTGCCGCCCTTGATCGTCGCGTCGTTGGCGACCACCACGCATTCGCGCCCGGAGACTAGCCCCACCCCGGTGACGATGCTCGCCGAATGCACGTCGCCGCCGTAGAGGTCGTGCGCGGCCAGCGGCGAGAGCTCGAGAAAGGCGGTGCCGGGGTCGAGCAGGAGATCGACGCGCTCACGCGCCAGCATCTTGCCCCGCGACGTGTGCCTCTTGCGCGAGGCCTCGCCGCCACCGCCGGCCACCTGCTCGAGCTTTTGGCGAAGCTCCGCGACCAGCGATTTTATCACATCCGCATTGCGGGCAAAGTCGGATGAGGCAGGATCAATACTTGATTGGAGCGGCATGGCTTTCGGCAATGTCAGATGCGCCGGCGGACTCGCGCATCAGGAGCAACCCATCGTGTCATCCTGCCGGCGGCTGGCGCAACCGGCAAAACAGTCTCATCCACCGAATTTGCCAGAAAGCTATTTTATATCAGTTGTTTAAAGGAATATTCTAATGCGTCCCTGAGAACTGCGGCGGACCGGTCTCAGGCTTGACTCCCTCAGTGCGTCCACGGCTCGCCGCGGCGGAATGCAAAGTTGTCGGCGTAGGCAACCTGCCGATGCGCCGACTGCTTCGGTTCGAACACCTGGTATGGGATGCTCTCGCGCTCGCAATAGGCCACCGCCTCTTCCTTGGTCTCAAAACGAAGCGTGACCTGTTGCTTCATGTCGCCCGAACTGGTCCAACCCATCAGGGGCTCCACGAAACGCGGCTGTTCCGGCTCATAGTCGAGCTGCCAGTCCTTGGTCTTGGCGGTGCCGGATTGCATCGCGTTTTTGGCAGGCTTGAAAATTCGGGCGGTCATGGACGGGTCAACCCTCTCGAGCAAATCGGCGGAGCCGTTCGAATCGACCGGGATAAGGATCCCGAGACTGAATTGTCGACTCTCCAGCCGGTGATGAAACATCTGCCGAAATGGTATATTCATTATGGCGTCCGGTGACAATGTTACCGGGCGCCAGAGCCGATGACCCGCCCGCTGCCCGTCCTCGACGGACGTTTCATATCGAAAACAGCACCCATGAAAATCAACGCCACCTTGCCTGAAAGAGGACGCGACCTCCGGCTCGATCTGTTCCGCGGCATCGCCAATTGGGCGATCTTTCTCGACCACATTCCCGACAACGTCGTGAACTGGATCACCACCAGGAACTACGGATTTAGCGACGCAGCCGACCTGTTCGTGTTCATTTCAGGCTACACGGCCTCGTTCGTCTATGCGCGAATGATGATCGAGCGTGGTTTCATCGTCGGCGCAACCCGTTTGACCAAGCGGGTCTGGCAGCTCTACGTCGCCCACATCATCCTGTTCGTCATTTACATCGCCGCGATCAGCTATCTGGCGCTGCGCTTCGGCGATTCCGAGATCATCAACGAATTTAACGTCGCAGGCCTCGTCGATCAGGCCACAGAGACGCTGCGCCAGGGCTTGATCCTCAAGTTCAAGCCCGTCAATCTCGACGTCTTGCCGCTCTACATCGTGTTGATGGGATTTTTTCCGCCCATCCTCTGGATCATGCTGCGCCAGCCTGATCTTACCATGATCGCCTCGATCGTACTCTGGCTGGTCGCAAGGCATTTCGGCTGGAATTTTCAGTCCTATCCTGCGGGCACCTGGTATTTCAATCCGTATTGCTGGCAGGTCCTGTTCGTCTTCGGGTCGTGGTGCGCTTTGGGCGGCGCCAGGAAGAATCGCCGGCTCATCGATTCTCCCGTCACCCTCTACGCTTGCATTGCCTATCTTCTGTTTGCGCTGGTTATGACCATGGCGGGCCGCTTTGCGGACTTCGGCGCGTTGTTTCCCGACTGGCTGTATTCTGCGTTCAACCCAAACGACAAAACCAACCTCGCGCCCTATCGCTTCCTGCATTTTGTCGTGATCGTCATCCTCGTCATCCGCTTCGTGCCGAAAGACTGGTCGGGACTGGAGTGGAAGATATTTGACCCGATCATCGTTTGCGGCCAGCAGTCGCTTGCGGTGTTTTGCGTCGGCGTCTTCCTGTCCTTTATCGGACATTTCGAATTGATGATGAGTTCGGGCTCGTTCTTCGCGCAGCTCTTTGTCAGCGTGACCGGCATAGCGATCATGACCGTCGTCGCTTACTACATCTCATGGTCGAAGCGACAGGATAAGCCGCTCAAGGTGCCGGCGCCGAAGCCAACTTGAGAGCGAAAGATCACTGGCTGTCGGATTCTGGCCGTGGCTTCGGCGTGACCAGCTGTCCCCTCGAGGAAAAGCCTTGCCATTCCGTGCGCCAGCCGACCTTGGCGGCATGGCCGCGCCTCCCTTGCAGCGCAAAGGCTGCACCTTGAGGGTCGACACAGCGGGCGACCGCGAGATCATCGAACAACTCGTTGCGGAAGGCCTTGCCGCCTCCGGCCACCACCCGTTCAACCGCGATATCCAGATCATCGACGTTGAAGTAGAACAACCAGAACGGCACTGGTTCGTCGGGGCGCTTCCTGAACGCACCTCCGATCACCTGACCTCCGGCGGAAAACGCCTGGTAGCCGTCCACCGGATTATCGTCCGATCTCTGCCAGCCAAATAGCTGGCAGTAGAAGGCTAACTCCTTTGCCAAATCAGCGGCAAGCAGCTCATGCCAGCCAACTCGGCCTATTTTGCCGGACATGGCCGGAGGATCCGGCCGATCGATGAGTGCAAAGGTTGCGGCGCAGGGATCGGCGACGACCGAAATGAGCCCGATATTGGTATCGGTCGGCGGCACATACACGGCGCCACCGAGCCCTTTGATTTGATCGACGGTAGCGGGCACATCCTTGACACCGAGATATCCCACCCATCTCGGGCGCGCGCCCATTCTGCGGCCTTCTTCCGGTAATTCCATCAGGCCGGCGGTCGGAGTTTCGCGGGTCGCGAACAGCTTGTAGGGCAGCTTCGCAGTCGACGCCTCTCGCGTCCCCCAGCCGACTACCTCGCGGTAGAAATCTGCCGCACCCGTCACGTCAGTGGTGATCAACTCGTACCAGGTGAAATACTTGGGGTCGTTGGCCAAGTCCGTCTCGCTGTTCGCGCTTGCAAAAGAGTCCGCGGCACCGTCCAGCCCTAACGGCTGAACCTGTTCGACGCAAGGCGCGACTTACCTGGCATCGAACCGTCGACCGAGACAACGAGTATTGGCCTGACAGTTCGGAACTGAGCACTCTTCCAATCGTTGCTCCGTCGACGTTCAACGTCCTGACGGTTGCACCTGTCGTCCAACGCCGGGAATGATGAATAGAGCATGAATGAACGCTATCGTAGTGGTCGTTCATGAATGTGAAATTTGGGCTATCCGGCAAGCGCTGAGGCTTTCGTGAAGCCCGTCAGCTTGCGAGGGGTCTGCCCATGCAGTAGAGTTATACTACTCGAACCGCTTGCGAGAAAATGGAGGATTCCGATAATGGCACGTGTGAAGCAATCTTCGAAGCAGAAGCGCGTAAAGGCCGCGCTGCCCGCCTTGGGCGCGGCTGGCTTGACCTTTTCGATGGTAGGCGGTGCGTCGGCAGCAGCGGTGCCGGGCAATGACGCAACGCAGTCGACCAACTATTCCCCCAATCATCAGATTACGCTCGGCGAAGAAGAAATCGCCGACGTGAGCCTTGCCACGTTCTACGTCTTCGACAAGGAGAGTTCGGCTGCCGCGAAGGATGGCCTGCAGGTCGCCTGGCGCGGTTGCGGTGGATGCCGTGGCTGTGGCGGCTGTCGTGGTTGCCGCGGATGCCGCGGATGTGGTGGCTGCGGCGGATGCGGCGTTGGATGGGGGGGTGGCTGCTGCCTCTCCTGGGGCGCGTGCCGCCTCTGCTAGGCGAGATCGTCTGACTGGCTTGATGGAAGCCAATTGTTGTGGCCGGGTTCGACATCGTCGACCCGGCCATGCATTGTGTACCGAAGCTATCCCTCCAGTTTACAATGTCACGCCGGCCCCGGCGATGATACCAAACCCTATCAGAAGACGTCCGTGCGCCCATTGGTTGAGGGAATTTCCCGCTCCGCAGGATTCATTAGCTGGGCGATAGAGCGCGGCGCGCAAGCTTCGTGTGTTGAATTATGAAAGCCAAACGCAAGACCGTTTCATCGAAATCCAGGCGCAAGACAGCTTCGTCTGGTCGCGCGCCTAAGGATATCGCGCAGTTTGCGCCGAATTTCACGGTTTACGCTCTGCCGCCGGATGCGGTCTGTCTCTACTCCGAAGATCGCAAATTCTTCCTGCATGGCGAGCTCTACTGCGCGCTGGCTGCGGCGATCGGCAAAGGCGGAAAGAGCCTGCAACAGCTGGTCGCCGAACTCGGGAAGCGCTTTCCACCCGAAAAAGTCGAGGAAGCGCTCAAGCGGCTCATCGAACGCCAATACATCGTCGAAGCGTCGCCAACCTCGACGAGCGCCCTTGCCGGCTATTGGGCGAGCCTTGGCCTGCCGCCCAGCATGGCTGAGCAGAACCTCGCCAACTGCCGTGTGCGGGTCGAAGCCATCGACGTTGAGGGAGCGCAAGAATTCACGAAGGCGCTGAGCGACTTCGGCGTTTGCGTTGTCCCGCGCAATGCGGATCTCACCGTGACGCTCGCCAACGACTATCTTGAGCCACGCCTTGCGGAATTGAACAAACAACGCATGTCGGACCGCACGCATTGGTTGCTGGCGCAGCCCTCCGGCGCTTTTCCCCTCATCGGACCGGTGTTCAATCCGGGCAAGGGTCCTTGCTGGACATGCTTGTTCGATCGCATGATCAGAAACCGCGAGGTCAAGGGCTTCCTCGAGCGCAGCGGTGCGCGACCGGTTTCGCTGTCACCGCTGGCCCGCAGATCGCTTGGTCACGGCGCCATTCAATTCGCGGCGCTCGAAATCGCCAAAGCCATCGCCAGCGGTTTTCGCACCGAGCTGAACAATCACATCATCAGCCACGATTATCTGGGCTCGACGACCGTCAAGCATTATGTGCCTCACCGCCCACAGTGCCCGACCTGCGGCAGCAGGAAGCTGCGCGATCCGCGCCGCGAACCCACCCCGATCGAGCTCGGCCCCGGTCTCAAGCTGATGATCACGAGCGGCGGCTATCGGACCGTATCTTCGCGTGCGACGGTCGCGCGATTCCGCAAGCATGTGAGCCCGCTGACCGGTGTGCTGAAAAAGCTCGAGCGGATCGAGGCTGATCTGCCGATGAACACCAATTTTTTTGCGGATCATAATTTTTCCGGGCCTGCGATGAATGTCGACGCGCTCCGGGAAGGACTGACCGGCGGAAGTTTCGGGAAGGGCTCCACGGCAGAACAGGCCGAAGCCAGTGCATTGATGGAGGCGATCGAACGCTATTCTGGCATTTTCCAAGGGGACGAAATTCGAACGACGAGGCGCTTCGCTGATTTTGAGACCGGCGAAGCAATCGATCCCGAGGGCGTGCTGCTCTTTAGCGACGCGCAATATAACTCGCCCGAGGCTGAACCGGACGGCGCGCAATCCGTGCCGCCGCGCTTCGATCCTTCCGCAAAGATCGAGTGGTCACCCGTCTGGTCTCTGCGCGACCAACGCTTCAGATACCTGCCGACTAGTCTGATGTACTTTTTCTACGGTGGCGGCGAGGCATCCTACAGGGCGGACTCCAATGGCTGCGCGGCGGGCAACACACTGCAAGAAGCTATTGTCCAAGGGTTCCTCGAGCTCGTCGAGCGCGACTCCTACGCCATCTGGTGGTACAACAGATCGCAGCGCGAGGAGCTCGACCTCAGTCAGTTCGATGATTCCTATGTACACGATTTGCGCATGCTGCTCGCCGACCAGGGCCGCAAGCTTTGGGTGATTGACGTCACGACCGATATTGGCGTCCCGACCTATGTCGCGATGCTGCATTGGATGCAGAACGGGCACGAGAATATCGAGTTCGGATCGGGCGCGCATTTCGACAGTCGTATCGCGCTGCTCCGCGCTTTGACCGAACTCAATCAGTTTCTGTCGATCGGCTTGATGAACGGCGGATCAGGCGAAAAGCCGAGCCTCGACGGCGTCACTCCGTTGCAGTTGAAAGAATACCCCTTCCTGACGCCAAACGGCAGACAGGCCCCGATCATCCCGGGCACGGCGTTCGGTCCGATGGAAAATACACGCCAGCAGGTCGATGCCTGCGTGGAAATTGCACGAAAAGCGGGTCTCGATTTTCTTGTTCTCGACCAGACGAGACCGGATGTTGAGACGTCCGTGGTCAGGGTCATCGTCCCGGGCCTGCGGCACTTTTATCGCCGCTTCGGGGCCGGCCGCCTCTACGACGTTCCAGTGAAACTTGGCCTGCGCGATACACCACTGGCAGAGAATGAGCTAACGCCCTTCCTGCCTCATAGCTAGGGGAAGCAAATCGGCTTGGCCGCTCCCAAAAAAAACAGCGGACGTAAAACGGCGGCGGCGGTTCTTGCCGCCCGCCTGAACGGGCACGTCGCGCTCGACGCACAGGCGGATGGACAGGTCGTCGCGCGCTTCGAAGGATATGCCCAGAGTTTTGGAAGGTTCTCACCGACGACTTTGAAGCGCCTCGGCGAACTTCGCAACGGATTGCCGCTAGCCTCGATCGCGCGCGGCGCGGCGAACAGGGAAATCGATCTCCTGGTTCGGCGACTGGCGCGGAGCGGCCTTCTGGAATATCGCTTTGACCCCGCACGCGGCGGCCAAAGCCATGTCGTGATCGAGCCGCAGGTTGCGGATTACTGGCCGCAGATCCCGAGGATCGGAAATACGGATACGATTGCGCTATCGCGATTTGCTTACTTGCGGCGACGCGGCAAGGAAATAGTGCTGGAATCACCGCGCGCGGGTGCCCTATTCAGGATCGCCGATCCAAAGACTGCTGCGGCTCTCGCCACCCTCGCACAGCCACAGAAGATCAGCCGGTATCGGAAAGAGCGCGGCTTTCCCGGCCTTGGGTTTCTGGGTTTGCTGCTGGATTGTCAGATCCTGTTCAAGCTCAAGGCCGGGGACGCCGAAGGGCTGCGGCCATCGGAAGGTGACCCTAACCTCGCGCTGTGGGACTTCCACGACCTCTTGTTTCACACCCACAGCACGGAGGGCCGGCAGGCCAACCCGTTGGGCGGGCTTTACTCCTATTCCGATCTGATGCCGCCGCTGCCCGCGGTACGGCCGCCATGGCCCGGACAGGCCATCGATCTGCGTGGCGCGGCAACGCAGCCCCTTGCGCCCTCCCCGTTCGCATCGCTCCTCGACGCGCGGCACTCCGTGCGCGACTTCGACGACGAGCATCCCGTTACGCTTCCGGAGCTTGCAGCTCTGTTGCAGACGGCGGCGCGCGTACGCACGAAATGGACGGCCCGAGCAGATATTGGCGAGGAAGGTCCGGATGTGTCCTACGCCTCCCGTCCCTATCCGTCGGGAGGTGCGGCCTATGAGCTCGAACTTTATCTCGCGGTCAACAAGTGCGATGGGCTGCCACAAGGGTTTTACCACTATGATGCGGAGCGGCACACGCTGACGCCGATCCAAGTCAATCCCGAGCTACTCGAGGCGCAGCTTGCGGATGCTAAATTCGCAATCGGCGCTTCCGGTTTCCCGCAAATCCTCATCGTGATTGCGGCGCGGTTCGGCCGGGTGTCCTGGAAATATAGTTCAGTGGCCTATTCGCTGATCCTCAAGGACGCCGGCGTTTTGATGCAAACGCTTTATCTGGCGGCGACCGATATGGGGTTTGGCGGTTGCGCCATCGGCACCAACAATATCGATCGTTTCGCCCGAATGACCGGACTGGACTTCTCTGTCGAGGGCCCGGTCGGTCAGTTTGCCCTTGGCCGTGGCCACCCCGACCACGGCAGGACGGAATCCGGATAGATCCGTAAATCGAAGACCGGCGCTTCCAGACGCTCTTGCAGTTCCGTCTCAGCTGACGAAAATACCCTGCAAAGGCCGCCCGAGATGGCCAGCAGGGAGACGATCGCGCGATGACGGGGATACGACTTCGCCTGATATGTTGCGCGGCTTTTGCCGCTTTCGCGTTCTTTGGTCCCGCCCGGGCGGAGCAGATCGTGGTGAGCAATTACGGAATTGCCGCCAACGGAATGCCCTATGCCATCGCGATGGAAAAGGGATTCTTCAAGGAGGAAGGAGCCGATGTCACGGGCATTCTGTCCTCCAATGGCGGCGGCACCACGATCCGCAACCTGCTCGGCGGCAATCTCGATTATGGTGAGGTCGATCTCGCGGGCACCGTGGCCGCGATCGAGCAAGGCAACGACCTCCACATCATCAGTGACAACGTGCTGACGGTCGGTGAGTTCGTCTGGGCGGTGAAACCGGATTCGCCGATCAAGAGCCTTTCCGATTTTAAGGGGCACAAGATCGGTTACACCAATCCGCGCTCGACCAGCCAGGCGCTCAATGTCTTGCTGGTTCAGACCATTGGCCTCACCCAGGCCGACGTCAACCCGATCAAGGTCGGCGGCTTCGGCGAACAGGTCGTGGCGCTCGATATCGGCGCCATCGATGTCGCGACCCTCGCCGATCCCGTGTGGTCGAAGAACAGCGCCAAACTGCGGACCGTCGTCCGCGCGGCTGACGCGCTGCCGCCGCTCTGCAACGTCATCGGCGTCGCCACCGGAAGGGCCATCGCCGAGCACGGCGATTTCTTGCGGGCGGTGCTGAGAGCCCGGCGCAAGGCGGTCGAGTTCATGTATGCACATCCTGACGAAGCTGGCGACGTCATCGCCAAGGTCTACGATCTCGACCAGACGATCGCCCGCCAGGCCGTGCATAACCTCACGACCATGGCGCCAGGCGCCACGCGTCCCTATTGGGGAACGGGCCGTTTCGACATCAAAGGCATGGACGGCATGATCGCGGCACAACGCAGTGTCGGGGCTTATTCGGGCACGCCAAACTGGGAAAAGATGATCGACCGCAGCTTCCTCGCCGACGATCTCAGGAAAGACTATTAGTGGACACTCCACCTGCGATCCACGTCGCGCTGCACGGCGTCACCAAGGTCTTCGAATCCGGGCTCGGTCGAATTGAAGCCTTGGGTCCGATCGATCTCGAACTTCGCCGGGGTGAGTTCTTTGCGGTGGTCGGGCCATCCGGCTGCGGCAAGTCGACTTTGCTCGACATCATCGCCGGCCTTGCCCCACCCTCCTCCGGCAATGTGACATTCGAAGGCAAGCCGATCGGAGACCGCGTGCCGGACGGCATCGGTGTCGTGTTTCAGGAGAACGCCTGTTTTCCATGGCTCAACGTCGCCGACAACATCACCTTTGGATTGCGCCGGCAGCCGGTCGATGGCGCGGAGATCGAGCGGCGGCTGCAATATGCCTTGCTTTTGATGGGGCTGAAGGATTTCGCGGGCGCCTTTCCCGCGCAGCTTTCCGGCGGCATGCGCCAGCGCGTCTGCATCGCGCGCACGCTCGTGATGCAGCCCCGCCTGATCCTGCTCGATGAGCCCTTCGGCGCCCTGGACCAGCAGACGCGGCTGCTGATGGGCGATGAATTGCTCCGCGTCTGGCGGGCCACCGGCGCAACGGTGCTCCTGATCACCCACGCACTGGATGAAGCGGCCATGCTGGCGGATCGGGTCGCGGTGATGTCGGCCCGGCCCGGGCGAATCATGGACGTAATCGAGACGACCTGGCCGCGCGACCGCGACAGCGAGATCGTCGCGGTGCCGGAATTCGGCGCGATCACGGCGCGTTTGTGGACGCTGTTGCGCGAGCAGTCGATGCATGCGCTGAAGCCGGCCTGACATGCGCATCATCGTCTACAGGGGGCTCGCGGTATTGCTGCCTCTCGCGGCGCTTGAAGCGCTTTGCCGCACCCACATCATCCCGCCGCTGACCCTGCCCGCGCCAAGCCTGATCGTCGTCGGGCTTTGGCGAATACTGGAACACGGCACCTTCAATGCCGCCATCCTCAAGACGCTGTCCAATGTCACGCTCGCCATCGTGCTGGCGGTAACAGCCGGGACAGCCACCGGCGCCGCCCTTCATCGCGCCCGAGCTCTGCGGGCGCTTCTGGAACCGTTGTTCTCGACCTACTACGCCATACCGATCTACGCCTTCTATCCGCTGTTCATTGTCGTGTTCGGTCTCGGCGACGCGCCGCAGGTCACGATCGGCTTCATGCTCGCGGTGGTATCAATGATCGTGAGCACGCTCGCCGGGCTCGACAGCGTGCCGCCCGTGCTCGGCAAGACGGCGCGCGTGTTGCAGCTTGGGCCGGTGGCCACCGTCCGCAGCGTCACGCTGCCCTATGCGGCGCCATATCTGTTCACTGGCGTCAAGCTTGCCGTCGCCTACGCCTTCATTGGCGTCATCGGCGCGGAATTCATCATGTCCAGTACCGGATTGGGCTATGAGATCCGTTTCGCCTACGACAATCTCGACAACAACGTCATGTACCCCTTGATCCTGCTGATCCTCCTGATCGCAGTGGCCGTCAACTTCAGTCTCGACCACTGGGAGCGCACTCTGCGGGCGCGGCGGGAGCGCGGCTGATGCGGCGACTGGTTGAGGCCTATCCGTCGCTGTTTCTTGTCATTGGGCTCTTGATCCTGTGGCAGCTCATCTTCTGGCTAGTCGGTCGCAATGCTTTGCTGCCACCTGGCGAAACCTTTCTCTATCTCGCCCGATTGCTGCAAACGGCCCGCTTCTGGGGCCATATCGCCGAGACCGGCTCGGCCTTCGTCATCGCGCTGTTGATCGCAGTGGTCGCGGGTCTCGCTATCGGGCTCATGCTCGGCATCAATAGGACGGCGGCCGACGTGTTCGAGCCGTTTCTGCTGGCCGGCAACTCTATTCCCAAGATCGCGCTCTATCCGATCGTGCTGTTGGTTTTTGGCATCGGCATGCCCGCGAAAATCGCTTTCGGCGCCATTCATGGCGTCGTGCCTGTCGCGATTTTCACGCTCACGGCCTGCGGCAGCGTGCCGCCGGTCCTGATCCGCACGGCGGCCGCGATGCGGCTAACACGCTGGGACATGATCCGCTCGGTGCTGCTGCCGGCCGTTCTGCCTGATATCTTCTCCGGCATCCGTCTTGGATTTTCGCTGACGCTGATTGGCACCATTCTCGGTGAAATGTTCGGTTCCCAGCGCGGCCTCGGGTACCTCCTGATGACGGCCATTGGCTTGCAGAATATTCAGGTGATCATGTCGGTCACGCTGCTGCTGGTGATCGTGGCAGCGACCGTGAATGGTCTGCTGCTATATCAAGACCGCCGCCTGCGGAATCCGGGCGGGTAAGGGTTACCGAAATAGGCGTTGGGTTCGGACGGCAAGAGTTTTACGGTTTCAGAAGAAGATTTTTCGGGAGGAAGATGTTGTCAGGAGAGAAAGTATGAGCACGGTGGCGTCGGCCGTCGGCGTGAGGAGGTCTCGCGTCAGGCTTTTGATCGTGGCGATGCTGTTCCTCGTAACGACTGTGAACTATGCTGACCGTGCGACCCTTTCAATTGCCGGCACGGCGCTGGCCAAGGAATTGAACCTCGATCCGGTCGCCATGGGCTACATCTTCTCCGCCTTCGGCTGGTCCTATGTGGCGGCCCAGGTGCCGGGCGGCTGGTTGCTCGATCGCTTCGGATCGCTCGCCTTCTTCGGCAAGGGCATCGGGGCGCTCGGCTGGGCGGTTGTCTCCGACACCTCGCCGAAAGAAGCCGGCGGCGTCTCGGGCGGGCTGTTCAACACGTTCGGCAACCTGTCGAGCATCACCACTCCGATCATCATCGGCTATATTCTGGCCGCGACCGGCTCATTTGCCGGCGTTGCGCCAATGCGCTCGTCGCCGCCTTTGCCTATCTGGTGATCGTCGGCAAGATCGAACGGGTGAAGTTGCGGACGGCCTAGAAACAGCGTCTGCGAACTGCTTATAGTCTCCTCAAGAACCGCCCCGGCAGGAGTTTTGACGATGGGCAAAAGAGAACTCGTCACCGAACAGCCCCGTTACATCAAGCTCAACGAACGCGACAATGTCGCGATCGTCGTCAACGATTTCGGCCTTCCGGCCGGCTCGCGCTTTCCTTGCGGCCTCGAACTGCGCGCCTTCGTGCCGCAGGGCCACAAGACGGCGCTGGTCGATATCGCCGAAGGCGCGCCGATCCTGCGCTATGGCGAGGTCATCGGATATGCCGCTTCCCCTATTCTTTCCGGCGACTGGGTCGACGAAGCGCGCATCCGGATGCCCGATGCGCCGGCGCTCGACAAGCTCGAGATCGCCACCGCCGTACCAAAGCCGCTGCCGCCGCTCGAGGGCTACACCTTCGAAGGCTATCGCAACCCGGATGGCTCCGTCGGCACCAAGAACATTCTTGGCATTTCCACCTCGGTCCAGTGCGTCAAGGGCACCCTGGAATATGCGATCAAGCGCATTCGCGCCGAGCTTTTGCCGAAGTATTCCAACGTTGACGACATCATCCCGGTCACCCACGCCTATGGCTGCGGCGTAGCGATTTCGGCGCCCGATGCCGTGGTGCCGATCCGTACTTTGCAGAACATCGCGCTGAACCCGAATTTCGGCGGCGAAGTGATGGTCGTCGGACTTGGCTGCGAAAAGCTCGCACCGGAGCGGCTCGTTCCCGAGGGACTGAGCGATGCCATCGTGCGGATGCAGGATGAAGCCTTCGACGGGTTCGGCGCCATCGTCGAACGCATCATGACCATGGCAGATGCAAGACTTGCGATCCTCAACCAGCGCCGCCGCGAAACCTGCCCGGCCTCCGATCTGGTCATCGGCCTGCAATGCGGGGGCAGCGATGCCTTCTCGGGCGTCACAGCCAATCCGGCCGTCGGTTTTGCCGCCGATCTTCTGGTGCGCGCAGGCGCAACAGTGATGTTCTCGGAAGTCACCGAAGTGCGTGATGCGATCCAGTTGCTCACGCGGCGCGCAATCAACGAAGACGTCGGCCGGGCGCTGATCCGCGAGATGGACTGGTACGACAGCTATCTGGCGCGCGGCGGCGCCGACCGCAGCGCCAATACCACGCCCGGCAACAAGAAGGGCGGGCTTGCCAATATCGTCGAGAAATCGCTGGGCTCGATCGTGAAGTCAGGCTCGAGCCCGATCGTCGGCGTTTTGGCGCCCGGCGAGAAAGCGCGGCAGAAAGGCATGCTGTTTGCGGCAACGCCGGCGTCCGATTTCATCTGCGGCACGCTTCAGCTCGCCTCCGGCATGACCTTGCAGGTGTTCACGACCGGCCGCGGCACGCCTTACGGGCTCACGGCCGCCCCCGTCATCAAGGTTGCCACCCGCAGCGAACTGGCGCGGCGCTGGAAAGACCTGATCGACTTCGACGCGGGCCGCATCGCGACCGGCGAAATGACGATCGAGGAAACCGGCTGGGAATTGTTCCGCCTGATCCTGGACGTCGCAAGCGGCCGCAAAAAGGTCTGGTCCGACCATTGGGGCATCCACAACGATCTCACGCTGTTCAATCCGGCGCCCGTGACCTGACGCGCGGACGCCGCCAACCAGCAAAACGGCCTCGTCACGCCTCGTTCAGTCCCGCGCCCCGGTCGGACAGTACTTTCTGCGCCTTGGGCGTCAGCTCGTAAAGGTCGCCATCCTTGGCGACGTATCCGTCCATTATCAAACGCTCGACTTCACCGTGCTTGTCGTCGGCGAACGCGATCGATTGAGCGATATCGCAGAGAACAGCGACTTGCGCTTCGGTCAGCATGGCGCTCCTCCCATTCCAAGCGTCGAACGCGGGTGAAGGTCAGAGGTTCCGCCGAGCTAGTCCAAGCCGGCTGATGCTTCGGTCTGCCTGAGAGTTCGGACGGGTCGGTCCGGGAATAGACGACCGTAGCTGCTCGCGCCGCCGGAGGCGTTGGTACTCGCCTGGCTCGCCCCGGACCCGCATTCATTTCAACAGGTGGCCATCCCAAGATACCACCTGTTCAAAATCGTTCCCTGCGGCGATCAGAAAAAGCCCGGGCTCAGATCGAGGCCGTAGGTCGCACGCATCAAAAAAACAAACAGAACGGAACCGCAAAACAGCGCGACGATCGTGAATATGTCAGTCTCGGCTTCCGTCCTTGTGGCACGGTAGTGGGAAAGCGCTTGAACAAGTGCGGTCATTAGCGAGCTCCTGAGTATTTGCCTCGGCTGAGGCACGCAGGACTATTGCACTGCATCGTTTCCGGCGGTTTTCGCAGCTGCGCGAAAATGGTTTCAGGACTGTTTCGTCCGATGCCAGGCGGACCTGGCGCCGCAGTCGCGGCCCGACGGGCAAGCAAGAACCGGCAGGACGCGCCAGCAGATCACACAGGAGACGAAACCGGCAGCGCCTTGGCGCGCGTGCGGAGAGATTGTGGCGCGCTAACCGAGAATTAATCTGATCAGCACATAATCTCGCCCAGTTTCAGTAACCAGCGCGTAAGGAACCGTCGTGTGGACGATCCGCGGCGGCTCTTTTGCTTATTTGAGGTCGATGAAGGTGCCCAACACATCAGAAGAGAATATCCAAGCCGACGCGACGGACAAGCAAGTCGAGGCCGCGATACCGAGCAAGAAGCCCAGCCGGAAATCGATCCTGGCCCTGTCAGTGTTTGCTTTGGGCCTGAATGCTGCAGCGGCCGTCTACACACAGTCGCCTTCGGATTTTGCATTGCCGGATATCAGCCGCTTGGCCCAGCTGCCGGATGTTAGCAGGTTGGCCGAGTTGCTTCCGCATCAGAGAGCCCCAGATCCAGTACCGGATGTGGTTGTTGCCGCTTTGAAGGATATTCAGTCGGTCCAGCAGCAACAAGCCGCGACGCTTCAGGAACATAGCGTTCTATTGCAACAGAACGTCGCTTTGCTTCAGCAGGATTCAGCTACGTTTGATGCCTTAAGGCACAGCCTGACCGACGAAAAAGGCGACGTGAAGAAGGTATCTTCTCAGCTGTCGACACTGATGGCGAAAGTCGACTCGCTACAAAATGCAATTACCACGGAAATTACCTCCTCCATTCCAAAGGGACGCGCCCGGGCCCGGCTGTCCGCAGCGGCTCGCAAAAGGATGGCTCGGCAGGCTAAACCTATTGGACCTGTCTCGGTTGGAGGAGCGCCGCTCACGACGACACCGGTGGTGTCGGGACAGATGCAAAGCCCGGAAGGCTGATGCAACCGTGTAGAGCGCGGGCTTTGGTCCCGCGCTTTTCGACCAACCGATCGGGCTCACTCTAACTTGTTGAAAAGATTGGTCGGGGCAGCTGGATTCGAACCAACGACCTGCAGTACCCAAAACTGCCGCGCTACCAGGCTGCGCTATACCCCGATCTTTGGAAGACCTTGTCGATACACGCTTAGGCAAGCGCCAGCAAGGCGCGTGATGCGCCACCAACCGCCTCAAAGAGACAGTCACGGCGGCGATATAACATCTTGATGGACCAGCGGAATAAGGCCACTCGCCGCCTCGCTCGCCAGACCTATTTGACGTTGAACAACGGATGCGCGACGCGATCGCCAGGCTGGATCCCGAATTTCTGGGCGGTGCCGCCGATCACCTCCAGCACCCCTTTCGCCAGCCCCCGCGACGGAATGATCTTGGTCGACAGCGGCTCGGTGTTTTCGGCGATACGAAGAATCCGGCCGTCAGCCCGAATAAAGATCATGTCGAGCGGGATGAAAGTGTTCTTCATCCACATCGACACTTCCTGCTCCGGGGAAAAATCGAACAGCATGCCTTTCCCCTCGGGCAGTTCCTTGCGGTACATCAGTCCGGTGGTCTTCTCTTCCTCGGTGGTCGCCATTTCGACGGAGAACACATGGACCCCGCTCTTGGTGACGATCTCGAGCGGCTGGATCGATGCGGCGTGCGCGCCGACGTCGGCGAGCAGCGAGAGCGCGCCGGCAAGCACAAGAGAGATCCAAACTATCGGATACGGGAAACGCCAAGCAGCAGGCTGACCAGACTTCGTCGACAACATTCGCCTCACCACGCCATGATTGGAACGCGCCCACCTTATTGGGCACGGGCTCAGGACGCCGCGGTTGTAGCATCGGCGCCGTCCCTCGCGGCAGTCACTTTTGCGATTGTTCGAGGCGGAATGCCGTGTTGGGGTCCGCATCATGCGGAAAACGCGGCAAGGATTCGGTGTCAGCCGAATCTCAGTGCGATGAAAGACCCGGCGAGCCGGTCTCGGGCTGGATCTCCGCAGCCATCATGCCCTTGGAACCCGGCCCGAACCGGACCAGCACATACTGTCCGGGACGCAGTTCCGTCATGCCGTAACGGCGGAGCGTCTCCATGTGGACAAAGATGTCGGGCGTCCCCTCTCCGCAGGTCAGGAAACCGAATCCGCGGAGCCGATTGAACCATTTCACCTGCGCGCGCTCCAGACCGCTGGTCGCGGTGACGCTGACGTGGGTTCGCGGCGGTAACATCTGCGCCGGATGGATCGCGGTCGATTCATCCATCGAGACAATGCGGAACGCCTGATAGCCCTTGGCGCGCTGCACGCATTCGCAAACCACGCGCGCACCTTCGTAAGCCGTCTGGTAGCCGTCGCGGCGAAGTACCGTCACGTGCAGGAGGACATCGGGCCAGCCATTATCTGGGACGATGAACCCGTAGCCCTTTGACGCATCGAACCATTTGATGACGCCGCTGACCTCCACGAGGTTGGCGGCGGCATCGCCCAGGCCCTGCACTGCATCAAGCGCGGCATCGCGCGGACCGCCGGCCGAAAATCCAGAACCGAGCCTCCCCGGTCCAGCCGCCCCGCCGGGCGATTGACCTCCGAGCTTCTTGGACTCAAATCCGTCCGACCCCATGACCCCCGGACCCCACACCCCAACATCCCGCCAGCGAACGCGGCGGTGACCGTCTGCGCTTATCGATTCTCGAGAAGACGCCCGCGAATCTCTCGAATCAAAGATAACACTCTCGATTGCCGCGCATAGACAAAAAACGATTCTTTCAGAATCTATGAACAGCCTTGCGCATTGGCGAATCAATTGGGCATTAGTTGCCCACAAATGGCCCGAGCGTGTCCCCGATGTCATGGCGGATCACGAGATCGGCCATTTCGTCCTGTTCTGTCGGTTCGTTGTTGATAATGACGAGCCGCGCGCCGGCGTTCCTGGCCATCAAGGGAAACCCTGCCGCCGGCCAGACCACCAGCGACGAACCGATCGCGATAAACAGGTCACACTGCCGGGCAAGGTCCGTCGCCCGGCGCATCGCGTCCTCGGGCATGGCCTGCCCGAACGAAATGGTCGCCGTCTTGACCGGCTCATCGCAGGTCGCGCAGTCCGGCGCATGACCAGACGCTTCAAAACGCTGCTTCACCCAACCGAGATCGTAGGTCAGACCGCATCCGACGCAGCGCGCATAGGTCGTGTTGCCATGCAACTCGACAACGTGGTCGTCCGCAAAACCTGACACCTGATGTAAATTATCAATGTTCTGGGTGACGACCGCCGGGATCTTGCCGGCGCGATAGAGCGAGGCGAGCGCCCGATGTCCGCGCCCGGGAGCGGCCTCTTTGAACGTCGTTTCCATGGCAAAGCGCCGCCGCCAGGACTCGTCCCGCGCATCCCGGCTCGCCACGAATTCATCGAAAGGGATGGGGCGGTTGCGCGTCCACAAACCACCCGGCGAGCGAAAATCCGGAATGCCGCACTCGGTTGAAATCCCGGCACCGGTAAAGGGAACGATGACGGCGGCTTCAGCGATCATTTCGCCGAGCCGCTCCACGCCACTGCTGATGTCCAAAGCGATCACTGCGACAGGTCCGAAGGTTCGTCGTACCAGATACAAAAAAAGCCCTGACGGCCATTTCGAATTCGAAGCAGCACGCGTCCTGTGACGACAGGCACCTTGCTTCATCATAACAAGCCGTCGATCCACTTTATCCACAATCACAATCCTGCGGCAACGCTATCGAATTCGCGCCTCAATTGAGGCCGCCAATGCTGGTGGGACACGAATCAAACAGACCTGAAGCAAGGATGGGCATGGACGAACGATATGATCGGCTGGCACGCGAGCGCCAAGAGATCGCAGCGCGCGTGGCAAGATTTAAGGCAACGCAGGAGAAGTTCAAGCGCGAGCGCGAGGAGTACTGTACGACAACGCTCGACAACGCCCGTTTCGGCGTGCGCTCGCATCGTTCCCTAGAGCGCACGCTCTCCTGGCCGTGACGTGCGTGAGATGTTCCTGTGCAGAACTTGGAAAAGCCCGGAGGTCGCTCCGGGCTTTTCTTTAACTAAAGAGCTTGGGCTCCCTAGTAATGGCGCCAGTAACGGTGATGCCAATACGGACCGACGTAGGGTCCGCCATATCCGCCATAGTAGGCATATCCCGGACCATAAGCCGGCCCGTAATAGGGACCGTATCCATAGCCGTAGCCGGGACCGTAATAGCCATAGGCGCCGGCGGCACCGGCCGCGATCGCACCCGCGGCTAGCCCAAAGGCCAGCCCGGGTCCTATTCCATGCGCCTCTGCCGGCGCGGGGGCAGTGACGGTGACTGCGCCGACGGCGGCAACCGTCGCCAGTACTGCGAGTGTCTTCGTCATGCGCGTTCCTCCATTGCACACTGCGTAATCAACGCGGGGCGATGACGATGGTTGCGGATGGAACACGGATGAAAATGTGAGATCAGCTGGAACCAAAGAAAAGGAGCGGCTCTTCGGACCGCTCCTTTTCGTGAGTCAATTTGACCGGTGGCTACGGGCAAGAATGCCTCAAGCCATCGAAGCCGAGATAGGTGCCGCTCGCCGGATCGTATGAACGGTAACGCTGTGCACAGTACGACGCATCGGCAACTACGGGACCCTCGACCGGGACCGGTTGATCGAACGCGACGACCGGCCCGGCATCAAACGCATAGCTGTCGCCATAATAGTCCGGGCCATAGGCGTAGCTGTCGCCGTAATAGGATGGGTCATAGCCATAGCCGTAGCCATAGTCACCTGCCGCTATCGCGGCGCCCGTGGCAACGCCCGCGGCCGCAGCGCCGACGGCAAACCCAGCGCCGCGGCGGTAGCCGCGGTCGCGGAATTGGCCGCCACCTAATACGCCTCGGTCGCCCTCCGCAATTTGCGCATTGCCTCGGGCATAGTTGCCGCGGCCAGCGAAATTAGCCCTGCTGGCATTGGCCTGAACGCCGCCGCCAAAACTAGCCTGCGCGCGCGGAGCGGCTCCCGTCCGCGGGCCGGCTCCCATCGCGGCGCGCCCCATGTGTCCAGCTGCCACATCAGCGCCAACGCGAGGCCCCTGTTGCGCGAGCGCAGGCGCAGCGATCGCAAGCGAAAGCGAGAGCGCGGTTGCTCCCAAGATACCAAATTTCGTCATACCGTTTCTCCAGGACAGTGAAGCCAGACAAACATCGTCGCCACGCGATCGTTCCGGCGGGCTGCAAAATTGCGGGATCAGCGGAGCATCACCAGAAGGCTCCGACCAGCCCCGCCAGGAAGACCGCGCGGCGAAGCGGTGAATTGAGAATAATTTCGCCGCCGCGGGCCTTTTCAGCCGGATATGATTTTTGATCCATCATTCGGCTCCCTTGCAGGATTCAAGATTTGAACACCGCGTTAGTTCCGCAATTGGCCGCCGCCTGCTATTGAAGTTCTTGAACGCCGGGAACAACAAACGGCCCCACCTCGGGAGAACAGAAAACATGCGATATCTTCACACCATGCTGCGCGTCCGCAATCTCGATGCGGCGCTCAAGTTCTATCGCGACGCAATGGGGCTGAAGGAAGTCCGCCGCGTCGATAACGAAAAAGGCAAATTCACCTTGGTGTTTTTGTGTGCGCCCGAGGACGAAGGCATTCTGGCCGCCTCGAAGGGCCGCGGCGCGCCACTGGTCGAACTCACCTACAACTGGGATGAGGAAAAATACGGCGAGGATCGCTACTTCGGTCATCTCGCCTATGAGGTCGACGACATCTACGCGACCTGCGATCGCCTGATGAAGCTCGGCATCACCATCAACCGCCCGCCACGCGACGGCCAGATGGCTTTCGTGCGCTCACCGGATCTTCATTCGATCGAGCTTCTGCAGAAGGGCGATGCAAGACCGCCGGCGGAGCCGTGGTCGTCGATGCCCAACACCGGTCATTGGTGAACCCGCCTCGGACTTTGCCGTCATCGTCATCGGAACCTCACGTCTTGCCACGCGTTGGCTGCGCATGGAAGTTGAGGAGGTTGAGATGGCGCGAGGACTGTTGCTCTGGCTTTTGGGCGTGCCGATTCCGGTGATCATTTTGCTGTGGCTGTTCTTCGGCCACTGAGGAATTGTCGCGGGCGAATGATCGGGCTCCGCTCACCGGCGGAGCCTGATTTTTTTGCCTGGCGCATAGCGGATATGCCGTCCGTGATCACAGGAGATTGCGTACGCCCGCGAATTCCCTTGCCTGAACATTTGCGCTATCACCCGCCCATCATCAGCGGGAGCTTTAATGGTGTCGAGCGACGATCAGGGCCAGATCACTATCTGGGGCCGTCCCAACTCCGTGAACGTTCAAAAAGTCCTTTGGTGCCTCCACGAGCTCGATCTTGCCTATGATCGTATCGATGCAGGCATGGCATTCGGCAAGAACCGCGAGCCGGAATACCTGGCGATGAATCCCAATGGCCGCGTGCCCACGCTGGTCGACGGCGATTTCGTGCTGTGGGAATCCAATTCCATCATGCGCTACTTCGTCCTTGCCTATCGGCCACAATCCCCGATCTATCCGCAGGCGCCGCGCTTGCGCGCCAGTGTCGATCGCTGGCTCGACTGGACACTCTCGACCCTGCAACCGGTGGAACGTCCGGTGTTCTGGGCGCTGGTGCGAACTCCCGTCCAGGAACGCGACATGGTTGCGGTCCAGAAGGATGCCAACGCAGCAGCGGCGCAATGGCACATTGTCGATGCCTATCTCAAGTCGCGCCGCTTCATCGCCGGCGACGAATTTACGCTCGCTGATGTCGCGCTCGGAGCCTATGCGCGGCGCTGGTTCGGCGTTGAGGGAATTACCAAGCCGATATTTCCGCAACTCGAACGCTGGTTCGCCGAGATTTCCACCCGGCCGGGTTTCGTGCGCTACATCGCGCCGCCGATGTCGTGAAGCGAGGACGGAAGCTGGCGCTGCTTACCGGATGAACTTGACACCGAACGACTGGCCTTGCCGCCAGACCACGCTGCATTGATGGCCCGTCTTGGCATCGCGCGAAAACGCCAACAGCACGCGTCCTGACAGCACGCTTGAATCCGAGACCGATATCTTCGCGCCGCTGGATGACATGTCGTGCACCAGGCACGGACGCGCAGCAAAGCCACCCTCCAGCGTGACCCACGCCGTTTGCTGCACAGACCTGCGGACGTCGCGTTTTCTAGCTGCGGGCACTATCTTGCCGTTCCGGTTTGAACTGATCGTGCAAACCGTCCTACCGGAGGCGACTTTAGAAACTGTTGCCGCGATCGCAGAGCGAGGGCCGGCCAAATCTGCGCAATGGCGCTCCCTAGCGGAATCGGACCGCTCTCTCCACCGTGAAAGGGTTAAGAGTTTATACATAGCCGTCTAGCATTACAGTTGCCATTTGCAGTGAGTTCTACTCCATGGGTGACCATGATTCGGGATCTGATGATTGGTGGCGCGTCGGTTGAAGATACGCTGACGCTGTGGGCTTCGTCGTTGCGAGATGCCAAGCAACGCATCCGTCCGCTGTTTGCGCAGGAGCGGGTCGCGGCCTCGGCGGGGCAGTTTCTCGACGGACTGTTGGGCAACGAACAGCGCAAGACGGGTTGGATGCGGGCGGAAGCGGCCGGCGATCCAGGCCCGTGGCGCCAGCAGGCGATCCTGGGCCGGGGGCAGTGGGATGCCGACGCGTTACGCGACATTGTGCGTGAGTACGCGTTGGAAACGCTCGGCGATGAGGATGCGGTTCTGGTCATCGATGAGACCGGTTTTTTGAAACAGGGCAAGGCCTCGTGCGGGGTCGCACGCCAGTACACTGGCTCGGTGGGCAAGATCACCAACTGCCAGATCGGAGTGTTCGCCTCCTATGTGTCGCGGCATGGCCATGCCTTCATCGATCGCGCGCTCTATCTGCCGAAGCAATGGACGGACGCCCCCGCTCGCCTGAAGGCAGCGCATGTACCGGGCGATGTGGGCTTTGCGACCAAGCCCAAGATCGCGCGTCGAATGATCGCTCGCGCGATCGCCGCCAAGGTGCCGTTCTCGTTCGTGGCGGCAGACAGCGTGTATGGCACGGGCGAGATCGAAACCCTGCTGCGCGAGGCGGGCAAAGGTTACGTTCTGGGTGTTGCTTCCAATCACGTGTTCCGTTCCTGGGGCAAGCCGCAGCCTGTCGCCGGCACCGCCGCAGCGATCGCGCAGAGCCTTCCCAAGAAGGCCTGGCGCCGCCTGTCGTCTGGCGGAGGGACCAAAGGTCCACGCTGGCACGACTGGGCCTATCTCGAGCTGGCCGATCTCGACGCCAGCGAATACAACGACGACCTTGCCGGGGAATGGACGCGGGGTCTTCTGATCCGCCGCAACATCGCCGACGGGAGCCTGGCCTTTTTCTCCACATGGTGCCCCAAGGGCACGTCCATCCAGAAGCTGGTGTCGGTGGAAGGCCATCGCTGGGCCATCGAGGACAGCTTCGAAACCGCCAAGAACGAGCTCGGCCTTGACCACAACGAAACTCGCTCCTGGCATGGCTGGCATCGCCATGTCTCACTCGTCATGCTGGCCTTCGTCATGATGGCTGTCATCCGTCATCGGGCCAATGCTGAGCCAGCACTCAAAAAAACGCGACGCCGGCGCACCAAACATCGTTCCTGATCCGCTGGTCGATCCAGGAAATCCGTCGCATCGCCATCAAGCTCGCTCAACGGCGCATCTCGATCGACCGTGTTCTCGCATGGTCGCTCTGGCGGCGAGCTCACCAGGCCGACGCGCGCCGCGCTCACCTCAGACGAAAAATGCAACTGTAATGCTAGGGTCTGTTGAGATTCATCTGGAGTTTATGACGGCTGCGGCGAGATGGATGTTTGCGGCGAAACTCTGATCGGTTTTGTCCGCGCGCATTGCGATGCGTTTGAATTCCTTGAGCTTACAGAAGAAGTTCTCGATCAGGTGACGCCACTTGTAGATCTCGGCGTCGATCGGCAGAGGCACGGTGCGCCGTGGATGCTGCGAGATGACGATCTTGGCGCCGCGCTCGTTGAGGTCGGTAATGATGGAATTGCTGTCGAAGGCCTTGTCGGCGATGAAACCGTCAAAGGCGAGACCGTCGATGAGCGGAGCGACGCCGACCGTATCGAAACGATGGCCGGGCATGAGAACGAAGCGGACGAGATTACCAAGCGCGTCGGTCAGCGCCAAAATCTTGGTCGTCATGCCGCCTTTGGAACGGCCGATGGCCTGGCTCTGAGACCCCCTTTTGCGCCCTGTCCGTGGCGATGGACCTTGACGATCGTGGCGTCGACCATGGCGTATTCCATGTCCGGCGTGTCGGAGCAGGCCTCGAAAAGCCTGGTGAAAACGTCCGCTTTGACCCAGTCGCGGTAGCGCTTGAAAACAGTGTTCCAATTGCCGAAGAGCGGCGGAAGATCACGCCACGGGCTTCCCGTTCGCACGATCCAAAGGACCGCTTCGATGAAGCGGCGGTTGTCACTACCGCTGCGCCCGGGGTCCGTCGGCTTCCCCAGACAATGCGGCTCCATCTTCGCCCATTGGGCGTCTGTCAGTACGAATCGTTCCATCTAAAGCTTGAATCACAACCAAGCCTCAGGTGGAATCCTGATTCTCAACAGACCCTAGCATTACAGTTGCCATTTGCAGTGAGTTTGACTCCATGGGTGACCATGATTCGGGTCTGATGATTGGTGGCGCGTCGGTTGAAGATACGCTGACGCTGTGGGCTTCGTCGTTGCGAGATGCCAAGCAACGCATCCGTCCGCTGTTTGCGCAGGAGCGGTCGCGGCCTCGGCGGGGCAGTTTCTCGACGGACTGTTGGGCAACGAACAGCGCAAGACGGGTTGGATGCGGCGGAAGCGGCCGGCGATCCAGGCCCGTGGCGCCAGCAGGCGATCCTGGGCCGGGGGCAGTGGGATGCCGACGCGTTACGCGACATTGTGCGTGAGTACGCGTTGGAAACGCTCGGCGATGAGGATGCGGTTCTGGTCATCGATGAGACCAGTTTTTTGAAACAGGGCAAGGCCTCGTGCGGGTCGCACGGCAGTACACTGGCTCGGTGGGCAAGATCACCAACTGCCAGATCGGAGTGTTCGCCTCCTATGTGTCGCGGCATGGCCATGCCTTCATCGATCGCGCGCTCTATCTGCCGAAGCAATGGACGGACGCCCCCGCTCGCCTGAAGGCAGCGCATGTACCGGGCGATGTGGGCTTTGCGACCAAGCCCAAGATCGCGCGTCGAATGATCGCTCGCGCGATCGCCGCCAAGGTGCCGTTCTCGTTCGTGGCGGCAGACAGCGTGTATGGCACGGGCGAGATCGAAACCCTGCTGCGCGAGGCGGGCAAAGGTTACGTTCTGGGTGTTGCTTCCAATCACGTGTTCCGTTCCTGGGGCAAGCCGCAGCCTGTCGCCGGCACCGCCGCAGCGATCGCGCAGAGCCTTCCCAAGAAGGCCTGGCGCCGCCTGTCGTCTGGCGGAGGGACCAAAGGTCCACGCTGGCACGACTGGGCCTATCTCGAGCTGGCCGATCTCGACGCCAGCGAATACAACGACGACCTTGCCGGGGAATGGACGCGGGGTCTTCTGATCCGCCGCAACATCGCCGACGGGAGCCTGGCCTTTTTCTCCACATGGTGCCCCAAGGGCACGTCCATCCAGAAGCTGGTGTCGGTGGAAGGCCATCGCTGGGCCATCGAGGACAGCTTCGAAACCGCCAAGAACGAGCTCGGCCTTGACCACAACGAAACTCGCTCCTGGCATGGCTGGCATCGCCATGTCTCACTCGTCATGCTGGCCTTCGTCATGATGGCTGTCATCCGTCATCGGCCAATGCTGAGCCAGCACTCAAAAAAACGCGACGCCGGCGCACCAAACATCGTTCCTGATCCGCTGGTCGATCCAGGAAATCCGTCGCATCGCCATCAAGCTCGCTCAACGGCGCATCTCGATCGACCGTGTTCTCGCATGTCGCTCTGGCGGCGAGCTCACCAGGCCGACGCGCGCCGCGCTCACCTCAGACGAAAAATGCAACTGTAATGCTAAGCAGAGCCGTCGCTGAACTCAACCCAGCGGCGGCTTTTGCTTGCGAGATCGTGCCGGACAGCCCTAAACTGCCGCCTTTATAACAGGGAGTGAGGAAGTGGCGACAGGTACCGTAAAGTGGTTCAACGCAACCAAGGGATATGGATTTATTCAGCCCGATAAAGGCGGCAAGGACGTATTCGTGCACATCTCGGCTGTCGAAAAGGCCGGCCTGAATACCCTCAACGAGGGCGCCAAGGTGAGCTACGAAGAGACCGAGAACCGGGGAAAAACATCCGCTGAAAATCTAAGGGTTGGCTAACCGCGGGCGCTTCGATCCCGCGCTTCCTCCTAGGAACTCAAAACCGCGCTACTTGCTTGATCCGTGGGTCGCTGACGGCCGCCCCGTCGCGGCCTGCACGGCCGGCGGCAACCAGCATTTCCCCCAGCCAGTCCGGCCGTGCCCGGAGGCGATGACAAAAGTAAAGAGGCCGCCCACTGAGGCGGCCTTACTCTGTGTCGGGAGTAGTCCTTCCTAGCTCGCCGGCAAGCCAGCCTGCCACAGAAGGATTCTTGAGGGGATCGGGACCTTCGCAATCCAGACATTGAAATGTGCGCGGACCTTTGCCGCCAGGTGGCAGCGCTAGAGTCAGATACGCCCCGCACTCGGGGCAAGTTGGTCGCCGTGCTTGTCCCATGGTGAAGTAATTTAACGGCAGTTAACTTTTGGCTGTCTGTTCGGTACCAGACTCTTAAGTCCTAAAATTCAAATTGGGCCACTGTTATTTTCAAACCAGGCCACTAGGGGTCGAAACAGGGCCAGTACCGGCCTTTCGATGGACGGAGTGCCAAGTGCCATAGGTTACCTGCATAGCTGCAATGCCCGCAACTCGCTCAGCGGAACCGTTGTCCAGCCCGGGACATTGGGTAGGCCATCGGGGTGAAGAACGCGGAGATCCGCGATGGCAGTCGTGTTGGAAATCAATTGTGCCCTTTGGATTATGATTGGCTGCGGGATAGCAGAGTATCTCGCCTAAGCCATTAGCCAACTTGCCAAACTGACGACGCCCCACCCAAACGCTGATATCCAGCCAAGGGTTGTGACGGTGATCGCGCTCAAATAGAAAATCTGGAAAAACCGCTGCGATGATGTGTCTCTGCTGACCGTCGAGACCACCCTCATGGCAACATTCCCTCAGTAACGCAGGTTGCTGTGCAGAGGTTCGACAAAAATACGCCGTCGGGCTCAAAATATCTTGTCCCGGCGGCGCCTGTTGCTGAGCCCTCTAATCCTCAGCACCAACAACATAACAGGCGCAATGCCGTTCAAATGTGAGCTAGCTCACAAGCCGGCCGATGTATTCAATATCCTCGCTGGCTTCGGCACTGCGCATCTATTGGAGTTGACCCCGTTAGACCGGACACGCGGCTGGTTTGAGTGATGCAATGTACTCCCGCGGTGAGCGGTAGCCCAGACGGGAGTGTGGGTGTTCAGAGTTGTAATCCTCCATCCAGTGATCGATGCGCGAGAGCGCGGTTCGGGCGTCGGGAAGTGGATTGATGCGGACATAATCGCGCTTGAAGGTCTTCACGAAGGCTTCGGCCATGCCATTGCTCTCGGGGCTTTCCACCGGCGTGAAGCAAGGCTCGAGGTTCAGGGCCACGGCGGTCTCGAGGGTGCGGTTGGCAGCGAAGATCGATCCATTGTCTGTCAGCCATTGCACCTTCTGCGGTGCGCGGATGTCGCCGAACCGCTGCTCAACGCATTGCACCATCATGTCCCTGATCATCTCGCCGGAGATTCCGGCCGTTGTCGCCACCCAGCTGATAACCTCGCGGTCATGGCTGTCCAGGGCGAAGGCGACCCGCACGATCTCGCCATTCCAGCAAGTGAACTCCAGCGCATCCGAGCACCAGCGCTCGTTCGAGCGGCTTGTCATGATGGTTCCGTCATGCGTCCGCAGGACGCGCCGTCCGGTATGCCGAGCCAACAGGAGCCCGTGCTTCTTCATCAGCCGGTAAACCCGCTTGGCGTTGACAGGATCGTGGCCGGCGGCTCGCCGCTCGCGCTTGAGGAGCGCGGCGATCCGCCGGTATCCATAGCTCGGCCGTGTGTCCACCAGACGCCTGATATCGGCCGTGAGCTCTGCATCTCCGGCGCGGGTCTGGGGACCACGCTTCGGGCGCTTGCCGGCCGCCCGCTCAACCAGGTTGGAACGGGCCACTCCGAGGGCCTCGGCGATCCGCTTCACGGGGTATCCTCCGGTGCTTGCGACCGCGACAGCAAGGTCGGTTTTTTTACCCGTGCAAGATCGAGAGCCTCTTTAAGGATCTCGACCTCCATGGTCTTGCGGCCGAGCAGGCGTTCGAGGTCCCGAACTCGCTCTTCCAGCCGACGAACCTCGGATGCGGCAACCACATCCTCATCGGCGCGAACCGCCTCCTTACCCCCTTCGCTCATCAGCCGTCTCCATCGGAAGACCAGGCTCGGGGAGAGCCCATGCCGACGCGCAACATAGCTGATCGACATGCCCGGTTGCAGCGTCTCGTTGACGACCGAGAGCTTTTGCTCCGTCGTAAACCGACGCCGGCGGGCAACGCCGGTGATGACTTCCACCTTCGAAAACGTCTCGGACATAGGCGTATGCCTAGGACTATGCCTAGCTCCTCCGGCTAACGCCGGTGTCCGGTCAAAACGGGGGGCAATTCATCTATTTGAGACGCTGAAAACTGCTCAGCGGCAAATCAAAATGATAACGAGTGCCAATGGAAGCCCGATGGCGACGATGCCTAACATCGTGAGTGCGATTTCAAAAAGGAGACTTCCATTGGGCTGCACGCTACGAACCGTCATGATGCCACTCCCACGAGCCCCCGCGAGCCTTCCGCTCGTCGCCCCAGGATGAACAATCAAACCGTCCTCGGGCTAATGCCCGTAACGCCGTTTAGAATAGAAAGAGGCTCAGGCGATTCGGTTAACAAAAGGTTAACGCGAAATTACTCCGCTCACCGCACTCGAAATGCGAACGGAGCGGCGCGCGCCCTCAAGCTCGACGATTAATGGATCAGGTAAGCCTCAACCGCGTGCACGAGAAAAATGCTCAGGCTTATTGCTGCGATGACCGCAATTGCTATCCCAAACATAGGGCCTAACCTCAAATAATTGATGCAAAGACAATTGTGATAGTCGCGACTCTGGCGCTCAGAAAAAGCCGGCGCCGAGATCAGACCCCGTGGAAGCCACGGCCAGCGATGCCACCAATCCGACACTGCAAAACAGGGCGATCAATGCAAACGAATGGAGAGTGGCCTGCGTCTTTGCAGCTTCGCGCGTTAGGCCCGAGCTCGCCGCGGATTCGCTGGCTGTCTTGGGCCGACCGATCGGCGCTACCGGTCGCCACTGTCCAAAACCAGGATCAGGTAATTGCGAGAGCGACCAATCCAGTGCCAAGCAAAACAACACCGGCAACGGTCAGAGCGAGGAAGCTGTAAGAAGCGAATTCTTCACGCATGGTACACCACCTGTCGCGTGCCCCTGCGCAGAGCGAACGACCGTGCTCTTGCACAGTCAAAGACTTATCTCCCACAAATCTCATTTCGATCCGGGTTGATGCTTTGGTGCAACACCGGTTCGACGGCGCTACGACGGCCGTGCAACAGCGAGAAGGGCTAAGGCAGTAAGGAGCGGCACGGCTTAGCCCTCCTGCCAATCACGAGCAGGATGCAGGTCGCCGTCCTTCAGAGTACATATCTGTTTATTAGACAGATGTTGGACACGAGACGAATCGATAACGATAAGCGATTGATTTGTATGGCGCTCCCTAGCGGAATCGAACCGCTCTCTCCACCGTGAAAGGGTGGCGTCCTAACCGATAGACGAAGGGAGCAAAGCGCCTGCGGCAACCCGGCCAAATCTGCCAGCCGAACTGCTGCCTCGCCTTGAACTAGCGAAATTTAATCAGCGAATCAATGCCTTGTGGCGACTTGTTCACTTGCCGGTTTGGCCAAAAAACGGCGAAGCCCGGCGCGCGAACGTATAGTGGCGTTTGCGCCGCCCGGCAAGCCGCGCGGAGACCCGTTTTCACAGCGCCGTTGGCGGGCTGTTAATCCCGTTTCCGGGTCGGCGGTTTCTTCGCCGCAGTATTCCGTCCTGGTTTTCGGGAAGGCTTTGTGGCGCCGGCTGGACTTCAAGTTCATCGGTGTGCGCATGAAATGCGAGATCGGAATCGGACTTGCCGTGGCTGCGGGCGCAACCCGAAATACCTCGCCGGCAACGCCCCGATGAAGTCGCGTCCGAAAAGGAAATCGCCCTGCGCCTGCCGCCACCTCAAACATTCCGCCAAGCTATTGATTTGCCGCAAAACCGATGTTCCTGTAGCCAACGAACGTCAGCATCGGCACGGGGACTATCAGTTTGCCGGAGGCCTCAAGGGCGGCGCGCCGTCTCGATCACTTCCGCCGCCTGCTCACCCATATCAACGAGCGTATCCTGCCTGGCCTCGGCTTCGTGCTGTGGGACGGCTCCACGGTACCGGCCGATCTTCCCTCGGATGCATTCGCCTTCGTCATCGCCGACGAGGGCGCCATTGCGGCCATGATGCGGCGGCCAAACATCGACACCTTCCTCAATCTCTGGGTGGCCTCGCGGTTCGACCTGCGTAACGGATCGTTTTTCGATCTCGCCGCGCGACGGCCGAAGGGGCGCACCAGAGAACTGATGAAATCGTTCGACAAGCGCCTCGCATTTGGCGCGCTCGCGCGGTTTCTTTTCGTGTCGCGCGGCGGGCCGTGGCCGCTGGAAGCCGTGGGGAAGGCGCGCGCCGACGGTTCCGAGGCGGCCAACAAGTCCAACATCCACTATCACTACGACGTCTCGAATCGATTTTACGAGCTCTTTCTCGATCCGGAGTTGGTTTACTCCTGCGCCTATTTCAAAGATTGGAACAACGATCTCGCGACCGCGCAGGCTGACAAGCTCGACATGATCTGCCGCAAGCTGCGGCTCAAGCCGGGAGAAAGCTTGCTCGACATCGGCTGCGGCTGGGGCGCTCTCGTCTGCCACGCCGCCAAGCATTATGGCGTCCGCGCACATGGCGTGACGCTGGCGGAAGAGCAGTTCGCCTACGCCAGGGAAAAGGTCGCCCGGCTGGGGCTCGAAGACAAGGTGACGCTGGACTTGCGGGACTACGCGCGCGTCGACGGCAGCTTCGACAAGATCGCCTCGATCGGCATGTTCGAACATGTCGGCCTCGCCAACCATGCGACTTACTTCCAGACCATCAACCGCCTGCTCAAGCCCGGCGGCCTGTACCTTCACCATGCGATCGCGCTGCGCTCAAAGAGCTTTGAGCGCTTTCGCCGTGGCCGACGGCGGGACGCGGCCGCCGCGACCGCGATCGGCCGCTACATCTTTCCAGGTGGCGAACTGGATCACGTCGGCATGTCGATCGCCAACCTCGAGATGCATAACTTCGAGGTGCATGATGTCGAGGCATGGCGCGAGCATTACATGCACACGACCCGCCTCTGGCACGATCAGCTATCGGCCAACGGCGAAATGGCCGAGCGCGAAGTCGGACGCGAGAAGACGAGGCTCTGGATCGCCTATCTCGCCGTCGTATCGCTCGCCTTCATGCAAGGCACCGTCGGGATTTTCCAGACCTTGGCCTCGAACCGCCTTCGCGGTCCTTCCGGCCTGCCGCCGACCCGCGCCGATCTTTACGCTTAAGGCAGTCAGGCTGACAAACGCGCCGCCTATTTGCGATCGACGAACTGCTGCGCCTCCTGGACAAGCGACATAAAAGGCCTCTTCCTGCAACAGTCCGCGGCCCACCCCCGCCCTCGGCCTCGATACAGCGCTGGCGTTGCAGCGCTACCTTGAGCTAAAGGGGGCCTACTCCGGGTTGGGCAGCTCCGGCAGTTTGGAATAGAATCGCTCCGATCTCTTTCCCAACGCGTGTCCGCCTACCCGCTGCCAGCGTCTCAGGAAAAGCGCGACGGACATCGATGACCCCTCGCATCAATCACCTTGCAATCCTCGCCAGCCTGGCTTTGGCCGGGTGCGGCGGCATGCCAAGCCTGTCCCTGCCAGACATCAAGGCCAGGAATGATTTCAAAGGCAAGCCGGTGAGCGTGATCATCGCCCGGCTCGGCAATCCCGATTTTCAGCAAACGATTTCGGGACAGAAATTCTATATGTGGCGCATTGGCACCGCCACCCAGAACTGTCTGGTCGCCGCCGGGATATCAGGCGACATCGTCGTTTCCTACGATGCAACAGGTGACGCGGCGATCTGCGCGCCCTACCTTCCCCCCGCCGAACCGGCTCAATAGTGACAGGCGAATCTGAGCGATGAATGACAAAAGCCAGAAGGCGGATGGCAGGCGCGTGCTGGCCGACCTCAACGCGCTTCGCGCCTTCGGCGCCTACAAGACCGGCGTGCACCGGCCGACCTTTTCCGAGCCGCATCTGCAATCATTGAATTGGCTGGCGAAGAAATTACCGGAAGCCAACCTCACCGCCGAGATCGACGGCATCGGCAACGTCTTCGGCACCAGCACCAAAGCGGGACCCAAGCTGCTCGCGGGCTCACATCTGGAGAGCCAGAATTTCGCGGGCTGGCTCGATGGGCCGCTTGGTGTGGTCTACGCGTTAGAGGCGGCGCGCGTGATCAATCCAGATCCGGACATCAAAGGCGCCGTGGAAGTCGCCTCATGGTGCGATGAGGAAGGACACTTCGGCCATTTTCTCGGCAGCCGATCCTTTGTCGGCGACGTCAGCGAAGAGGACATCGACGCTGCCCGCGATCGCACCGAGGGTCGCGCCATGCGCGAGGCACTGCAAGCGGCTGGTCTTGCGGATCGCCGACGGAAAACCGCCAAGCGCGGCCGGCATATGGGATACATCGAGGCCCATATCGAACAGGGGCGGACGCTCGAAAGCTCCGGTCTCATCATCGGGATCGTCACCTCGATCGTCGGCATCTGGCAATATCGGATCACAGTGACGGGCGAGCAAAATCACGCCGGCACGACGCAAATGAAGGACCGGAAAGATGCCGGCCTTGCGGCTGCCAGATTATGCGTCGCCATCGATGACCGCTTTCCCGAAGCCAGCGGCCCGCAAACGGTGTGGACGACCGGACGCATCGCCCTCGATCCCGGCGCTCCCAGCATCATTCCCGGCGGCGCCGAAATACTGTTCCAGATCCGTGACGACAATTCCGGAACCGTCGAGCGTCTCGAAGCGCTCCTTCGCGGGATCGCCGCGGACATTTCAACCGCAAGCGGATGCGGTATCGAGGTGAGATCCATCCGCACCGGCAAGCCTGCCCTGATGGACGAGAAATTTCAGCGCGCCATCGCGCAGGCCTCTTCGATTTTCGCTGACGGAAAATCGCTTCCCATGCCGAGTGGCGCCGGTCACGATGCCCAGGTGCTCGCCGCCATCATGCCGGCAGGCATGCTGTTCGTGCCGTCGATCGGCGGGATCAGCCACCACTGGAGTGAAAACACCGACGATGCGGACATCGTCAGGGGAGCCCAGGTCTTTGTCGAGGCTTGCCGGCTGCTGCTCACAGGCTGAGCTTCCGCAATCCCTGTTCAGCGAACGACCTACTTTCCTTGCCAGCGCGGCGGTCGCTTTTCGGAAAAGGCTTTCGGTCCCTCGACATAGTCGGCCGATTCGATCATCTCGCGCACCGCCGGATATTCTCGCTGCGCGATCATGGCTTCCGGCAGCGGGTGGTTCAATCCTTCCATGACCGCTTGTTTCGATGCGCGCACCGACATTGGGCTGTTCTGGCAAATCTGGTCCGCCCAGCGCTCGGCTGCGCGGAGCGCCTCGCCGGCTGGGACCACCTCGTTGACAAAGCCGAGTTCGAAACCTTCGCGCGCAGAAACGTGCCGGCCGGTGAGGATCATGCCCATCGCCCGCTTCAATCCGATCTGACGCGGCAGCCGCTGCAGACCGCCAGCCAACGCGGCAAGTCCAACACGCGGCTCCGGAAGCGCGAAGGTTGCGTTTTCCGAAGCAATGACAAGATCGCACGCCAACGCAATTTCGAAGCCGCCGCCCATCGCCACGCCGTTGACCGCCGCGATGATCGGCTTGTCGCAGTGAAAGCGCAGCGTCAGGCCGCCGAATCCGCTCGAGTTCCAGCCGCGCTCGCCGCCGGCGGCCTGCCATTTGAGGTCATTGCCGGCACAGAAGGCGCGGTCCCCGGCGCCGGTGACGATTGCGACCCACTGATCGGGATCAGCGGCAAAATCGTTGAACACCTCATGCAGCTCGAAGTGAGCCGGCTTGTGCAGCGCATTCAGCACATCCGGGCGATTGAGGGTCACAACCGCGATGCGGCCGCGCCGTTTCACGTCGACAAATTCATAGGTCACTGCATCTCCCCCTCTATGATCGAACCAGGCGCCGTGTATCGGCGCAAACATGGAGCTGTATTTCATGGTCGTGCTCCGGCTTGGTGAGCGCTCCGCCTTGAACGCCGAAACGCCCTTGAGGTTACGCGAACCGGTAACGGCAAGTCCATCAGCGATGGAAGATGCGCGACCTCCGTCCGCGCGCTTAACTATGTAGTGACGCTGCTTCGGCTCTACATCGCGTCCAAAGCGCGCACGTGAAACTGGGCTATCAGAGGAACGCGCCGGGACACAGCGCGTTCCGCACCGGCCCTCGGATGCTGCGCTGCGGGTCGATGGATACGCGAAACTTGCTACTGCGGCTGAATCACGTTGCAGTTGGTACGCCCCGACATCAGGCAATCCTGCATCTTGCTGGCCGCGGTCAATTCGCGCGCCAGCCACAGCCCCACGACCAGGAGCACGGCCGCGACGACTAGCCCCGCTATCGCCGGTGTTCGGCTCGCCTGGGATTCAGCAGGTTCCGGCCTGGAGTTTTCCGGCTCGGTGTTTTGAGATTTGGTGTTATCGGGTTTGAGGTCGCTCACGACGGGGCCGTCTTCGTACTTTTTTTTCATTTGCCCTGACCCTAGTCCAGTCTACGGCGTCCCCAGGAAATAGCCGCCCAAACACGCTCGTGAAGATAATACCATGCAATTTTTGTTACGATTTCGAGGCCCGCGATGGAGCCGGCAACCTCGACTCGCCCCGTGAAAAACCAGCTGATCGCGAACGTATCCAGGGTTCCGAGGGTTCGCCAGCTGATGGCCTTGAGAACCGATCTTGAATGCGTCTCCGCCCCACGAAACAAAATCACCCGCGCGCTCCCTTTCTCATTGGTCTGACCCTTATCATGCGGCGGATGCCGTCCACTCTGCGTCTGGCATGCAAGCGGGAGCAAAGGCCCCAACGATCAGAGAACTCATTGATTCGGTTCCCCAATTATCATCGCATCGCGGCCATTTTCTTTCTTCGTCTTGGTTGCACTTGCGAGCAAGCGGTTGAATGGCCGGCGCCAGGAGCGATATCAGGGACCAAGGCCGTAAAACGCCCGCCGTGGATTGCGCGTTTGCCATAGAGAACGCAAGAAAATGGCTTATTTGCCATCCCGACGCCCATCGCGGCTTCTGATTTTGACGTGAATGAAAATCGCAACGTTCGGGTGAGCCCTTGATTCTAACAACGACGTCTCTCAAGCAGAATGATGCCAGCCTCCATGATGGGGGGCGGCTATTGGCATAGAGCCAGTCGATGCTTCTTCTCGAATCCCTCCCGACAGTCATCGGAACTGCGGCCGTTGCGCCGGCGCTGCTCATCCTGTGGCTGGTGGTCGCTGCCGGCGAGCGACCGGGACCTCCAACCAAGGTTTGGACGGCTTTTTTCCTGGGCGCAGCAAGCATTTCGCTGCTCGGATTGATCCGCGCCCCCTTCATGGCGCTTCTCACCGCGCCTGAAAATCCGTGGCTCGCGCAAGGCCTGCACTCGCTCTTCGGCGTGGCCCTGCCCGAGGAAGCCGTCAAGATACTTGTCATTGCAATGGTGTCGGCCTGGCGGAAACCTTTCACCGATCCGATGGACACCGTGATCTACGGCGCCGCCGCGGGTCTTGGTTTTGCCGCGTACGAAAATCTCGCCTACCTCGTCCAGCATGCCGATATGTGGCAATCGCTGGCTGCGTTGCGCAGCGTCTTGACGGTGCCGTTTCACGGCGCGCTCGGGATCATCGCCGGCGCCTACCTCGCGATCGCGCGGTCTGGCACCGCGCTTGGCGCCCACCGTCACCACCGCGATTGGGCACGCATCACGAGCCGCATCCTCGTTTTGGCGGGACCGGTTGGCTTGCATGCCGCGTTCGATTTTCCGCTGCTGACACTGCAGAAAAATCCGGACATCGATAACACCGCCCGCTTGCTGCTCGGCGCGGCCAGCGTGCTGATCGGCTTTTCATCAATTGCTTTTGCAGCGCGTCTGGTGCGGCGGGTCGGTCGTCACCATGCCCCCCGAACCGATGTTGCCCGCGAGCGGCTCAGTCAGTTGCGGAGGATGTGGGCGCTTCTGGTGGTCGGCGGCGGGACAGGCTTTGCCGGCCTCGCTTTCGTGCTCTCGTCGGTCCATCACTGGTTCGTCAACCCGGATCGTAACGTGACTCTGGTGCTCGTTCCGCTCGGCTTTCTCTCCATCCTCATCGGCTTCGCATTGCTGGTCGTGACCACCGCCGTTTATTTTCTCGGCCGTGACCGCCTGCGGACCAACGCATCATAGCTGTCGTACCCAACCTGCCGACGCGCTATATTTGCCCCGTCACAGAAGCGCGTCAGACTGACTGGAAACCGGTACGGGAGATTTCAATGACCTTTCCGCACGAGACTGCCGAGTTGTCGACGAAAATGCGCGAGGCCGTTCGCCAACATTGGAAGGCATTCCTGTTCGAAGGCATTCTGCTGGTGATTTTCGGACTGGCGGCCATGATCGTTCCGCCGGCCGCCAGTCTCGCCGTGACCATCGTCCTCGGCTGGTTATTCCTGATCAGCGGCATCGCGGGACTTGCCCTCACGTTCTGGGCACGCGAAATGCCGGGCTTCTGGTGGTCGCTGATTTCCGCCGCGCTCGCGGTTCTCGCCGGACTCATCCTCCTGGCGCAGCCAGCGCAGGGAACGCTGACCTTGACCATCGTCGTCGGGGCCTATTTCCTTGCCGAAGGCGTCGCCACCATCATGTACGCGCTGGAGCATCGGCGCGAACTGTCCGAGCGCTGGTCATGGATGCTGATCGCAGGCCTGATGGACATCCTGATTGCAGCCATCATCATCGCCGGATTGCCGGGATCCGCGCTGTGGGCGCTCGGCCTTCTGGTCGGCGTCAACCTGCTGTTCGGCGGGGCAACCTTAATCGGCATGGCGCTCGCCGCACGCAACGCCTGACCGCGAACGCGCTAGCAGCCGCGGCAGATGCTCTTGATCCTGCGGTCGAGCTCGGCATCTTCCTTATCGGCGGCGGCGTTAGCCTTAGACGTGTCTTTCTCGGAGGGCACCTGATCGGCCCGCGGCTGACGGTGGCCGACCGGCGCCGGCCATGGCCCTTGTTTTCCTGATGACGACGAGCCGGTTTGCGCGAGCGCTGCTGGTCCGATCGTCAGCACGAGAAATGTTGCCGTCAGGAATAGTTTCCGCATTTGTCTCTTCCGTCTTGATGTCTACCCGCCGCAATCCGAGGTCCCAAAGGAGCGGCTACGGAGCTGGTGGGTAGAGATGGACGTCACCGCAATAATCCACGATACGATAGCGGGTTTCTGCGGCTTGTTCACGATCTCCCGAAAAAGATTTTTCGACCGAAAGATAGTTCGGACCGGCCGGGGATTTGCCGTGGCCGCCGGGGATATCGATCACGAATTCCGGCTGACATAGCCCGGATACCCGACCGCGCAAAGCGCGCATGATTTCCTGGCCCCTGGCCAGTGTTGTTCGCAGATGCGAAGTCCCCGGCGCCAGATCGCCGTGATGCAGATAATATGGTTTGATCCGGCACTCGACGAAGCCGCGCATCAAAGCTTCCAGCGTCTCGGGATCATCATTGACCCCCCGTAACAGCACCGATTGGCTCACCATGGGGATGCCGGCGTCGATCATGGCCGCACAGGCGGCGCGCGCTTTCGGCGTCAGCTCCCGGACGTGATTGGCGTGGAGCGCCACCCAGGTGGTGGCGCCCTTGACGCTGAGCGCCGCAACCATCTTGTCGGTGATCCGCTGGGGCTCGGCGACCGGCACGCGCGTGTGAAAGCGTATCACTTTGACATGATCGATGCGCGCGAGGTCGGCCATCACCTCGGAAAGACGCCGCGGCGATAGCATCAGCGGGTCGCCGCCGGTCAGGATGACTTCCCAGATTTCCGGATGCGCGCGAATATAGGCCAGTGCGTTTTGATAGGCCCCTTCCGACAGCGTCGTCGACTTGCCAGGTCCGACCATTTCGCGGCGAAAGCAAAACCGGCAATAGACGGCGCAGACATGTACCAGTTTGAACAGGACCCGATCAGGATAGCGGTGCACGATGCCGGATAACGGTGAGTGCGCCTCGTCGCCGATCGGATCGGGCTTCTCATTCGCGCGAGCCACCAGTTCCTCCGCGCTCGGGATGTATTGCCGGGCAATCGGGTCGAGCGGATCGTCGGGATCGATCAGCGCTGCCACCTCGGGCGTCACCGCAATGGCATAGCGCGCCGCGACTTTTTCCAGTTCAGAAAGATCGTCAACCGGCACAAGGCCGCGTGCCGCCAATTCCGCGGGTTCGCGCAGGGTGGTCTCGAGCTGAAAACTGATACGGCTCATCTCTCTCCAATAGTGTCCCGGTTCTGACATTCGTATGATTTCGCGACAATTTAGTTCACGAATGTCAGAACCGAAGGGACACTGGTAAACTTGTTATCTTAATGTGGTCTTGGACTTGACATTCGCGTCCGGATCCGCGGAGCCACCTAAGCGAATGTCAAATCCACCACACTACGGCGGCGTCCACACTACCTGATCGACGGATGCTGCTCCGCTCGCCAACATCACCAGCCTGTCAAGACCGAGCGCAACGCCGCTGGCCTCCGGCATGCAAGCCACCGCAGCGAGGAAATCCTCATCAAGCGGATAGCGCTCGCCATACCGGCGCTGCTTTTCATCCATGGCGAGCGCAAAGCGGCGGCGTTGCTCGGCTGCATCGATCAGTTCGCCGAATCCGTTCGCAAGCTCCACTCCGCAGGCATAGATTTCGAAACGCTCGGCCACGCGGGCGTCGGCTGAGGATGGGCGCGCCAGCGCCGCCTCAGGCAATGGATACTCGTAGAGCACGGTCAGTCGTCCTTGCCCCAGCTGGGGCTCGATATATTCCACCAGTATTTTGCTGAAGATGTCGGACCATGTATCGTCCGTAGAAATACGGATCTTGCCTTGGGCGGCCGCTGCGAGCCTGACCCGGTCGCCTTCGCCGCCGTCAATGGTTGCAAGCAGATCGATGCCTACAAATCGTTCAAAGGCCCGGGCAACGGTCAGCATCTCGGGTTCGGCAAAGGGATCGGCGGTCTTTCCTCGAAATGAAAACTGCCCGATCCCGGTCGCCTGGGCGGCGTGGGCGATCAGCACAATTCCGTCAGCCATGACGGCATCGTAGGCCTCGTTCGCCCGGTACCATTCGAGCATTGTGAATTCGGGCAAATGCAGCCGGCCGCGCTCGCGGTCACGGAATACCCTTGCCAATTCGAATATCTTCTTCTCGCCGGCAGCGAGCAGCTTCTTGCAGGAAAATTCCGGCGAGGTCCGCAAGTACCGCGTCGAGCGACCGCCGTCGACGCCGGTCAATTCCGTGCGTGGCGCATGCAAATGGGTTTCATTGCCCGGCGATACCCGCAGGATCGCGGTTTCCACCTCGGTAAAGCCCTGCTCGTCGAACCAGGCGCGGACCGCCCCCGTGATCGCATTTCGGGCCAGCAGGAACGGCTTGACATCCGCGTAACGGCCCGCGGACCACCATGACGAAGCGCCGTTGTCCGCAGTCATCGACCCGTTTGCCTTGCCACTAGAGCTCCGATTCCGAAGTTCGCAAACTATCGCGCCAACCTCTGATGCGAACTTCGGAATCAAAGGAGCTTTAGCAACTACCAATTCTAGTGCGGCCTTGAATTTGAAGTTCCTATGAAGAACTTGGCGCGGTACTGATAGGAACTAACTCGCCACAATAGTGTGGTGTATTTGACATTCGCGCCGAAGTTGCCGCGAATTTTGCAAGCGAATGTCAAATCCAAAACCACACTGGAATCCAATATTTACTAGTGTCCCGTTGGTTCTGACATTCGTAAACAAGCTTGGCGCGAAATGGTACGAATGTCAGAACCGGGACACTAGCTTCCACGTCCAAAATCAGTATGTTGCAGCCCGAAACCGCCTCAATCGGCCCCGGAATGCACGCGTCCGGCAAGGTCTTGGGCCACAATATCAGGAAAATCAGCTTTGAAAGTCATCGCCAGCTCCATTCGCAAAGGCAACGTCATCGAGCAAGACGGCAAGCTTTACGTAGTCCTTACGGCCGAAAACATCCATCCCGGCAAGGGAACCCCGGTCAGCCAGATTGAAATGCGCCGTATCGGCGATGGCGTGAAGATTTCCGAACGCTACAAGACCACCGATCAGGTCGAAAAGGCGACCGTCGAGGACCACAATTTCAACTATCTCTACGAAGATGCCGACGGCTTCCACTTCATGAACGCTGAGAACTACGACCAGGTTCAGGTTTCGAAGGATATCGTCGGCTCGTCGGCACCTTATTTGCAGGAGAACATGACCGTGAAGCTGTCGCTTCACGAAGGTAATCCGGTCGCGATCCAGTTGCCGCAGCGCGCAACGCTGGAAGTCGTGGAGACCGAGCCGGTGACCAAGGGACAAACGGCGTCTTCCTCTTACAAGCCCGCCGTCCTGTCCAATGGGGTACGCACGGCCGTGCCGCCGCACATCACCACCGGCACACGGATTGTTGTGATGACCGAGGATGGGTCTTACGTCGAGCGCGCAAAGGACTAATATCCGACGCGCGTGACTGCGCCGGGGGGCGTCAGGGTGAAATCGGGAGCCGGCCGTTTCTTTGCAAGACTACTGCTTGCCGTCTGCTCGCTCGGCGCCGGCGCAAGCGCGCTTGCCGCCGATGAATTCAAGAGCCCGCCGATCTCGTTTGTGCGCGTCGACTGGCGCGCTGCGCTCGATCAACTCCGCGTCGAGATCGGTACGCACCCGTCGGTCGTTCCCGCATTCACCTTCGTCGGGCGGCACCGCCTTGCGGCCGCCGATCCGCGCGCGACGCCAGCGCTCGTTCAACTCAATGCGACAACGTCCCAGCTCTTCACCGGCATCAACCGCAGTGCTGTGCCCGTGCTCCTGCCTTTCGACACTGCGGCCTATCTCGAGGCGCAGTGGGCCGGCGCACTCGAAACCCTCACGCTGGCGCGCTTCCAGTCTGGTTTCCGTCCTGCCGACATGTTCGACGCAGGTCCGGCCGGCTATGATGCCGTATTTTCGCTCGAGCCCGGTGCGGGCGAAGGCCTGCCGCAGCGGATTTTCGCCAAGCCAGTGGAGGTTCAGATCACAGGCTCGCTCCTGACCTATAATCTCAACGATCCGCTCGCCGGCAAGGGCGAGCCTGTCAAGTCGCTGGCCGCGCAATATCCGGATCTCCGCCGCTTTGTCCGGGAAGGTTACGTGCGCTACGCCTTCACGCGCTTCGGGATTCCCTATGTCGTTTCGATCCAGTGCCTCGACAGCGTGCCAAGGCCGAAGCGTCTGGCCTGCCGCGAGGCCTATCCGGTTGCCGAACGGTTCCTCAAAGCGCTGCACGTTGCAGGCGGCCTTCCGTCCCGGCCACGCACGGATATCGCTTCGGAGGCCGTTGAGCGCCCTTCCCCGGCATCACCCGATTTCACCTATCGGGCGCCCGGAGACCTCCTCGTCCACAGCGCATCGCACAGACAGCAGAGCGGACGGGTCGATTATACCGCCTACTCACAAATCCGTTTTCCGCTGGCGAAGGCGCCCGCATTCGCCCATTCCCAATCGTTCCGATTCCGCCGGGGCGACAGGATCGATGAGCTCGCGGGCGGCCCGACCAGTTATCCATGGCAGGACAATTTCTGCGAAGCCCGCAGCTTCGGCGTCGGCCAGTGCCCGACCGGATTCGGCCACCAGGGTCAGGACATGCGGCCCCCACGCTGCCCCGCCCATGACGATGGGCCGGATCATTGCGACCCCAAGCATCAGGCTGTCGTCGCTGTCCGCGACGCTGTCCTGATCCGTTCGCCGAAACAGCAGGCGGCGACGCTTCAGGTCAACACCCGCAACGAGCATATCCGCTTCCGCTACATGCATATGGACCCGTCAGTCATGGACGCCGATCGGATCCTGAACGGTCGCCATGTCGAAGAGGGCGAGAAGATCGGCGTCGTTTCCAACTATCTCGACCGTCCCAACGGCACCACCCGCCACCTGCATTTCGACATCCAGGTTTTCACGCGCGACGGATGGCTGTGGGTCAATCCGTACGTCACGCTGATCTCCGCCTATGAGCACCTGATCCATGGTCGCGGTCGCGAGATCGGTCCCCATAGCGTTCCGGTCGCTGCCGACGTTGCACATGCATTGCCTGAGGATATGAGCCGGCACGAGCCGGAAGAAGGCAGCGAAAATTAGTGGTCCGATTCTAACATTCGCTTCCCTTCTCAGCAGGCACTTTGCGAATGTTAGAATCAAAGGACCACTAGCAAATATATGTTGCTCGTGGAGTTTGGGATTTGACATTCGCTTTCCGAACTCGCGGCCATGTCGATAGCGAATGTCAAATCTACTCCACCAGTGCCGCCTTCCCGATAGCGGCGCTACTCGATCAGCGTTGTGAGTTGGGCGCCCTCGTCCGCCACGAACACCGCGATCAATTCGGCGGGCTCCGTATTGCTCGCATTAGCGGACACCACATGCTTCGATCCCGGCGGCTCAAAAAACGACTGCCCGATGCCGAATGTTTCGAGCGGTCCGCCGCCCAGCTGGGAACGGATCTCGCCCTTCGTGATATAGGCCGTCACCGAACCGGCATGGCGGTGCGCGGGCGTAAAGCCTCCCGGCCCATAAGAGACGCGCACGATCGTCACGCGCTTGCCGGCCACGTTCGGCAGAGCGTGTGAGGCGATCACCTCGACCTTGTTGAGGGGTGAACCCGCTGCCGCGGCAGTCCCGATGCAGAGCGGCGCCAACACGCCCGATATTCCATCCCTCGTCAGCGGCAGCGATTTTCCAAGCGCGAGAGCGCAAGCAAGGCCTGCGATGACAGCGAATGAAACCGGCCGCCGATGAGGCTGGGTCGGGCTAGCCCATGTCGTCGCTGATGATGTCATGGCATGTTCCTCCCGTTGTGCGAACTTCACGATGCAGCCTTCTGCCGAGGCGGCGGCGCCCAGCGATAGGCGACGCCAAATCGGTTCCAGACATTGATCGAGGCAACCGCCGACGTCAGATAGGTCAGTTCCTCGTCGGAGAATTCCGCTCGCGCCTGCTCGTAGACTTCGTCGCTGACGCCGCCCGAAAGCTGCGTCAGCGCCTCGGTCCAGGCGAGCGCTGCGCGCTCGCGCGGCGAAAATTGCGGCACCTCGCGCCACACGACGACGAGGTTGAGCTTGTCGGCGGGGACCCCAAGCCGCTCGGCTTGCAGGATATGATACTGCACACAGAAGGCACAGCCGTTGATCTGCGAGGCGCGCAGCTTGATCAGCTCGAGCAATTGCTTGTCGAGGCCGGCCTTTGCGGCAAAGCCGCCGAGCGAGAGGACCGCCTGATAGGCATCCGGCGCCAGTACCTGAAAATCGTCGTATTCCTTTCTGGCATATGACATCTTCAATCTCCCGTGTTATCAGCGTTCTGATTAGTTATCAGAGTATTGATAATATGCGCAAGATGGCCGACGGCACGAAATCGGGATCGCCGAAAAAATCGACAAGAGGGCGAAAACTGCGTCTGGCGCAAACGTCGCGTCCGCGAAGATCTCGTCGGCGTGTCGATGCCGCCGCACCGGCGCTGCCCGGCGTCCGGCCTCCGCTGCCGGGCTCGGGCAAGCGCGGCGAGAACGGTCATATCGCCTATCTCTTGCGGCAGGCGCAGGCCGCAGCGCGGCTCACATTGGAGCGCGCACTCGCCGATCTCGGTGTTACGCCGCCCCAGTTCGCGGTTCTGACCATGCTGAACGCCTATCCCGGCCTGTCCGGCGCCGACGTCGCGCGCGTGGCGCTGCTGACGCCGCAGACCGTCGGCGTCATCATCGGCAATCTCGAGCGGGACGGCGCGGTCAGAAAACTCCGCACCCCCTGCACGGCCGGATGCTGCAATGGGCACTTACGTCCCGCGGGTCGGACCTCCTCGACAAGTGCCGCCGCCGTGTCAGCGTCGTGGAACGGCGCCTGGTCGCAGGGCTGGGAGCAAGGGAGGAAACCACCATCCGGCGCTGGTTGTCCAAAATTGCCGTAGATTTGCACCAAGATGATTAGGCGATGCCGGCCGGTTTCGCCGCGCCGGGGTCGCCATCGCGCTAGACTGTTCGAATGACGCAGCCTGATTCCCGGAGGATGCCGACGCGCCGCGCGGTGTTGCGAGGCGGCCTCGCTGCTGGCCTTGGCGCGGGTGTCCTGCTTGCCCGTCCATTCGATGCCCTAGCGGCGGCGCCTCCCGGCTTCTCGCAATGGCGCGACCGCTTTCGCGAGCATGCGCTGGCGAAAGGCATCTCCGGGCCGACCTGGAACCGCGTGATGGGCCAACTCGAGCCCGACATGTCCGTCTTCAGGGAAATCGGCAACCAGCCGGAATTCAAGGAAGAACTCTGGCAATACATCAATCGCCGGGTTTCGGACTGGCGGGTCATCCACGGCAGGGAGGCGCTCCGGAAGAATGAGGCGCTGTTCTCGCGCATCGAGCGGGATTTTGGCGTCGAGCGCGGCACGCTGCTCGCGCTGTGGGGCGTCGAATCCGCCTATGGCGATCCGTTGGTGCAGCAGAACCACATGCGGCCCGTCTTTCCGGCGCTGGCTGCGCTCGCCTGGAACGAGCCGCGCCGCCGGACCTATTGGGAAGCCGAACTGATCAATGCGCTGCGCATCGTCGACCGCGGCTGGAGCACGCCAGAGGAGATGCGTGGCTCGTGGGCTGGTGCGATGGGGCACACCCAATGGATGCCGGAGGTCTGGCTCAACGTCGGCATCGACTACGACCAAGACGGTCGGGTGTCGCCGTTCGGCCGGCCGGACGACGCGCTCGGTTCCACCGCCCGCTATCTCGTCGATCGCGGCAAATATCACCGCGGCGAACATTGGGGCTATGAAGTCCGCGCCAACGGCGCCTCGGCCCGCGGCAATCGTAGCTATGCGCAATGGGCCGGCGCCGGGATTACGCGCGCCGACGGCGAGCCCTTCCCAAAGCAAAATGCCTCGGCGCAGCTCTGGACGCCGGTGCCGGGCGGACCGAGCTTCCTGTTGGGGCCGAATTTCTATTCGGTGCGCAGCTACAATCCCGCGATGAGCTACGCGCTTGCGATCTGCCATCTCGGCGACCGCATTCTGGGTGCGCCGGCGTTCATCCAGCCCTTCTCTGGCTCCGAGCGCGCACTGACGCTGGCTGAAGTGCAGGAGATGCAGACCCGGCTGACCAAAGCCGGCTTCGATACTGGCGGCACGGATGGTCGCGTCGGCAACGACACCATGCAGGCCGTCCGCGATTACCAGACCAAGGTGGGGCTGCCAGCTGACGGCTACGGCGGCTTGAACGTGCTGGCGCGGCTGCGTCAAGGATCGTGAGCCTCACCGCGTCGCTTGAACGCGCCTAGACTTTCGCAAATTTCCATCCCGTTGGAGATGCCCATGCCTTCCGTCGCCCCGGCCACCACCGTTCTCGATTCTCTTCTGTTTCGCGATGCCTTCGGCACGCCGCGCATGCGGGAGGTGTTTTCCGACCGCGCGCTGGTTGGTCGCTATGTCGAAGTCGAGATTTCGCTCGCGAAAGCCGAAGCGAAATGCGGCGTCATTCCCACTGAGGCGGCCGAAGCGATTGCGAAATGTGCCGACGCGTCGACCCTCGACTTCGACGTTTTGCGTCAGGAGACCGACAATGTCGGTTACCCGATCCTGCCGCTTGTGCACCAGATCGCAGGGCAGTGCGGTGACGCCGGACGCTATGTGCATTGGGGCGCCACCACGCAGGACATCATGGATACGGCTGTGGTTCTCCAACTGCGCGAAGCCTTCGGGGACATCGAAGACGACATTTCGACGATACGCCGCACGCTTGCCGACCTGTCGCGGCGGTATCGCGACACGCCGATGGCCGGTCGCACCCATCTGCAACAGGCGCTGCCGATCACCTTCGGCTACAAGTCGGCGATCTGGCTCGCCATGTTCGACCGTCACGCGGAGCGCCTGCAGCAGTTGAAGCCACGCGTTCTCGTCGGCCAGTTTGCGGGCGCCGCCGGCACTCTCGCCTCGCTCGGCCAAAAAGGCTTCGAGGTTCAGCAAGCCCTGTGCGAGGAGCTTGGCCTTGCCGTTCCCGTGTCCACCTGGCACGTCGCCCGCGACGGTTTCGCCGAAGCGATAAACTACCTGGCGCTGGTGACGGGTTCGCTCGGCAAGATCGCGCTCGACATCATGATCATGGCATCGACCGAATTCGCCGAGGTCTATGAGCCCTTCGTAAAAGGGCGTGGCGCGTCCTCGACCATGCCGCAAAAGCGCAATCCGATCTCCTCCGAGCTGATGCTCGCTGCCGCGAAGGCCGTTCGCCAGCACGCGGGGCTGATGCTGGATGCGGCCATCCAGGATTTCGAGCGCGCCACCGGTCCCTGGCATGCCGAATGGATCGCGATCCCCGAAAGTTTTGTGCTGACATCGGGCGCTCTGCATCAGGCCAAATTCGCGCTCGCGGGGCTGATCGTGGACGAGGCGCAGATGGCGAAAAATCTCGATATCAGCCGCGGCCTGATCGTCGCGGAAGCCGTGATGATGGGTCTTGCACCGCAGCTCGGCCGGCAGGAGGCCCACGATGTCGTCTACGACGCTTGCCGGCACGCCAACGAAGCGCACGTTTCGCTGCAGGACGCCTTGATGGCCAATCCACGGATCACGTCGCGGATCGACCGGGAAACCATCGCGCGTCTCACCTCGCCGCGCAACTATCTCGGCCTGGCGCCGCAAATGGTCGACCGCGTGCTTAATTCCATGCGGCGCGACGTCTGACGAGGCGCGATCTCACGCCGGCCGCCTCGGCGGCACGTTACCCGCGAACATGCCGCCATCGATGACGAGTTCGCTGCCGGTCATGTAGCTCGAGGCGTCGGACGCGAGATACAGCACGCCTTGGGCGATTTCGCGCGCCGCTCCGGCGCGCCCCAGGGGCGTCGCCATTTTCGCCAACGCATCGCAATCGATCGGCGCATTCTGACCGCCCGCATTGCCGCCGGCGGGAATCTTGCCCCAGATCGGCGTATCGATGATGCCGGGATGTACCGAGTTGACGCGGATGCCGTCACCAACAGACGCACATTCCAGTGCGACCGATTTGGCGAACAGGCGCACGCCGCCTTTGGTGGCGGAATAGCCGGCGAGCGTCAGCGCACCGCGCAGTCCCGCCAGCGACGACATCATGATGATCGAGCCGCCGCCGCTCTTGTCACGCCCGGATTTGCGCATCAACGGCAGGCTGTATTTCACCGACAGGAATACGCCGTCGAGATTGATCGCGGTCTGCCGCCGCCAATCGGCCAGCGACATCTCGACGATCGACGGCGCTCCGATCCCGATGCCAGCGTTCGCCACCAGCACGTCCAGTTTGCCGAAACGCCGCTCGATTTCGCCAATGACTTCCGCCCAGCGCGCTTCGCTGGTGACGTCCTGATGCAGGAATACCGCTTCGCCGCCGGCCTTTTTGATGCCGGCCACGACGTCCGGCCCTTTCAGTTCATCGACGTCGGTCACCACGACGGCGGCGCCCTCCTCGGTGAGCAATTCGGCGATCGCCTGACCGATGCCCGACGCGCCTCCAGTCACCAACGCAACCTTGCCTGCAACCTGCCCTGCCATTTCCGCCTCGCCTCTTTGTTCTTGCCTCACCTGATCACGGCCGGGCCTTGATCCGGCACGGCGACATCGAGTACGCGCAGTTGTACCCGCTCCGCGCCTTGCCAGCGATCGACCGCAAGCGAACCCGCGACATGCAGGATCTGGCCGCGATTGGCCGTCAGCGCGTTGCCAAGTTTCTGGCCGATCGAGCGAAACGCGACGCCGTTGACGATGGCGCCATCACCCGACTTGAAGCGCACGCGCAAATGCGCTTGACCGACTTCGTCAGCATAGACCAGTTGATGCGATGGGAGCGCGAGCACCGGCTCGGGATTGCCGCTGCCGAAGGGGCCGGCGCGATTGAGCGTCGCCGCCAGCTCCGTGGTCACGCCGCGCGCGCTGACCGCGCCATCGACAAAGATTTCATTGACGTGCCGCGACTGCGCGACGTCAGCGGCGAGCGCATTTTCCATATAGGCGCGAAACTCGGCGAGCTTCTCTTTCCGCAGTGTTACACCCGCGGCCATCGCGTGGCCGCCGCCCTTGAGCAGGAGGCCATCGTGCACCGCCTGCCGCACCGCCTTGCCGAGATCGACGCCGCCGATCGAGCGGCCCGATCCCGTGCCGATGCCGCCTGGCTCGAGCGCGATGACAAAGGTTGGCCGCAAGAACTTGTCCTTCAGGCGCGAGGCAACGAGGCCGACAATGCCGGGATGCCAGCCTTCCGACGCCGTGACGATGACGGCGCCCTTGTCCTCCAGTCCGAGCGCGGCCAATGCCTCGGCTTCGGCCTGCGCTTCCGCCGCCTGTTCGATCAGGCGGCGTTCGTTGTTGAGCCGGTCGAGCTCGGCGGCGATCCTTGCGGCTTCCGAAATATCGCCTTCCAGCAGCAGCCGCACGCCGAGATCGGCGCGCCCGATGCGTCCGCCGGCATTGATGCGCGGCCCCAGCATGAAGCCGAGATGCCAGGCTTCCGGCGGGCCGTTCAGCCGCGCGATATCCATCAGCGCGGTGTGGCCGACATGGTCGCGCCGGCGCATCGCGATCAGGCCCTTGGCGACAAACGCGCGATTGAGGCCAATGAGCGGCGCCACGTCGGCAACCGTGCCGAGCGCGACATGATGCAGCATGCCGAGCAGATCCGGCTCCGGCATTTCCGGCGTCCAGAATCCCCGCGCGCGCAGCTCGCGATTGACCGCAACCAGCGTGACGAGCACGAGTCCGACGGCGGCGAGATGGCCGAGGCCGGAGAGATCGTCGGGCCGGTTCGGATTGACCAGCGCGTCCACATCAGGCAGCGCGTCGCCGCATTGGTGGTGATCGATCACCACGACGGACATTCCGAGCTTGCGCGCCTCGATCAATGGCTCAACGCTGGTGGTGCCGCAATCCACCGTCACCAGAAGGGTGGCCCCCTTCGCCGCCAGCATCCGCACCGCTTCGGTATTCGGCCCATAGCCCTCGAAGATGCGGTCGGGAATGTGGATCAGCGGGTCGAGCCCAGAGTGGCGCAAATGCCAGGCGAGCAGCGCCGCCGACGTTGCGCCATCGACGTCATAGTCGCCGAAGATCGCGACCTTCTCGCCTCTGACGGCGGCATCGGCGATGCGCTTGGCCGCAGCCTCCATCTGCGTCACCGTGAAGGGATCAGGCATCAGCTTGCGGATGGTCGGATCGAGAAAATCCTCGACCGCGTCGATGTCGACGTCGCGTCCGGCCAGCACGCGGGCGAGCATTTCCGGCAACTGGTAACGCTGGGCGATCGCGAGCGCCCGCGCCGCGCCGCGCGCGTCGAGCCGGTCACGCCACAGCTTTCCGGTCAGGGAATGGCCGACGCCGAGAAAGGCGCTGGGGGACTCGACGGGCAATGCGGATGCGGGAAGCGTCATGATGCTTTCCGAAGATAGGCGAGACGGCCGCTTGTTCAATGATTCGGACCGCGGTTTATCGCTCTCGCGGCAGGAAATGCCCGAGTTATGCGCCTAATTGTCGTCGCCCATCAAGCAGGGCGCAGGGAAAGCCGGGGTGCTTGAGCGCACCCATGCCTCGCATGCAGTGAAAAAAGCATGTGAGTTAGTCCAGTTCGAGCATGAGGCGGCTTGATCGGGAGGTGCTAGACTTGGTGTCTTCGTGAACGCAATCGAACCTAACGCCACACCGAGGATTCCGAGATCCGATTGGACGGTGCAAGTTGCGCGGCAACATTCTGCGAGAGCAGTACGATGATCTAAAGCGACGTGTCGACGCGTTAAACGTCGAGCCGAGATCGGCATATCTCAATTACATCAAATCGACCTATGGCCCCGTGAACGAAGGTTATGAGCTGGCCAGCAGCGCGGATCGGGAACGAATTTTAAAAGAGCTTCGAGATGTCTCCCGCCGGCTATGGTCTGCTGGTAACCGGCCTCAGGCGCTGGCACTCGGCGTTCTCTTGCTGAACATCGAGAGTCAGCTCACGCCGGGCGATGATGCAGCCTTCGTTAAGCAAGCGACAGATGCTCTGATCAAGGAGGGCATTGTATAAAGGATGTTGCTCGAAGCCCGGAGCAATGCCGCACCTTAAACGTACACGCTAGTGGGCAGCGAGGAGCAGCCTGCTGCCGTCTCAACGGTCATGTCTGAGCTAACCGCACGAGCCGACATCGTTTGACCATTCCGAGATGTCCGTTTGGTACGGCGGATGTTCTCTAATTCGGTTAGTCAGAGCTGTACCACCGTACGTCCCTATTAATTAGCAGTGAACACTGAGCGCGGAAGCTACGAGAGCAACTAACCGATCAACAACCTTTGGCTGAATATCTTACTCCGCCGTCCAGGCGATTTATTGGTGTCATCGTGATAGCGCAGCGAACTTCTATTTGGGCGGTGGCGGCGCAACGTCTTCTCGTTGTCATACTCAGCTCTATGCTGCCCCTGATATGCGGGGTCGCTTTTGGTCAGACCACAAAGACGACGAGCAGTGCTGCGACACCACATGGCAATTTCTATGACGCTTGTCCGTCCGGCCATCGCGTCGAGTTCCAGATCGGATCGCTAACACTTTATATCGATCCGCATTGGCTTGATCTTGCGTCGGAATTCCCCCTACGGCAACGATTTGGGGCGAACTGTCCATCCCAGCCCGTCAAGGTTTCCAAGCTCTACTTTCGCAGATCGATCCTCGATGTGATGGATATGCCAGGGGGTCTCGGCAGGCCATTCTTTTTTATGGTGATTAAGGATCAGGCATCGCTCTCCCCCACCCGAATGACCAGGCTCGAAATCCGGGACGCTCCGCCCCTTAGAGAGACAGCGAAGCCCTACGTGGAAGATGTAACGCTCTTCGCGTTCCAAGCCATTATTCGACCGCCGCCGTCAGCGCGCGTTTATCGAGTGGTTTATCCGGGGGTTGGCAATGAAGCGCCGACAGCCGTTGAGGTCTCGTGCGGAGGAGAACCAAGCCAGCCAAAAGCGCCCGGCCCAGGTCGGGAGTGCTTCACGCCGATAGACTATTCATATCTCGGCGCTCTCACTGTGGACTACAAGTTTCGCCAAGATAGGCTGCCGTTCGTCGCCGCGGAAAAGAATCCTCCGACGATGCGCGAGCCCGAGGGCATTCTTGCCTTCGACGCTCATATCCGAGCTTGGCTCGATGATCTGACCAAGAAGCCTTAGATGCGAAGGACCTGAATCAACGATGAGGACCGCTTCGGGTCAAACGCGTCGTTTAGGTTGACCGCCTGTTACTTCAGGTGCACGCGATCCTCACCCAACCAACTAACGACGCAGATCTTCCAAGCCGCTGACGGCGGATCAAGGGGCATTTGAGCAACGCACTGATTAGGTTGGCCTTGATCTCAAGCGCCGGACGTCACGGCACTCGTCGCACAACTCTGCGACGGTCCCGTCGAAAATATCGCCGCGCTAAATCGGGGTAAGCGTTCATTTTCAATTCATCGCGCCGGCGGCTTCGAGAACGCAACTTCCGATCACCATCATTTGCGGAAGCCAGGGGCGGCCACTCGCATTCGGAAGCCGAGATCGCTGTGCGTAGGTCTGCTGCGGGCCACGCGCATCGACGAACGGCTCGACCACTCGATCGACCCTAAGATTAATTTTAGCCGGCCCCGCCATGGAAACGCCTCTCCTGCGCAGCCACGTGTTCAAGGTTGATATTCACGGAGTGTGGAGACTCTCATGAGGAAAAAGCTTCTCGCGGGCGCAGCGGCGTTGGCGCTAGTAACCGGAATGACAACCAGCGCAATGGCCTTCGGCCATGGCGGTGGTGGCGGCTTCCACGGCGGTGGCGGTGGCTTTCACGGCGGCGGCTTTGGTGGATTCCATGGCGGGGGAGTCGGCGCATTTCGCGGTGGCGGCATTGGCGGCTTCCGCGGCGGCGCTGCGATGCACGGTGGCAACTTCGCAGGAATGCGAGGCTTCAACGGCTGGCGTCACGGCGGTTGGGGCGGGCGGCGTTTCGTCGGCGGCTATGGCGGCTGGGGTTACGGCGGCCCGTACTATGACGATGGCTTCGGCGTCGGTCTCGGGCTGCTAGGTCTCGGCGTCGGGCTGGCGGTCGGTGACGCCTATTGCTCACCATACGATTACAACTACGGCTATTGCGCGCCTGGCGTTGCTTACGGCTGGTGAATTGGTCAGAACTGATTGATGATCCTAAAAGGGCTGCCCCGATCAAGGGCAGCCCTTTTTCGCGCCGGAGGCACCGGTCATCATTCACTGCTTCAAGAGCGGACATCCAACATCTTCGTCGTTCACCACCGTTGGATCAGCAACCGGATCTCGCCTAGAAAGCGCAGACATCCTTGTGCATGAGTGGACCACTCTTCATCCAGACGCGCGCCCCCTCGCCTGACACATGCGCCTGCAGAGCCACTCCGGCCGGCAGCCGGCCCCAGGCCGGCGGCTCCAACGTCTCGCCATTGATGGTCAGGCCGCCGTTCACGACGAGAAATTCCAGACCTCTGGTGTTTTCGACCGTGACGCTTGCTCCGGCCTGCCAGTCTTCAAACCTCACCTCCTCATGTCCGTCGTCGAACAGATTGGTTGCGGCCGCGGCACCGGCACGCGGAGGAACCTGCTTTCCTTCGCCCGGCTGGCGCACGGTTTGCGCGCGATCATCGGCGCGAAACTGCCAGAGGCGGACGAAGATCGTGCATCCATCCCTCGAGCCGGGTATATGCGACGTACCCGGCGGGTTGCGGATATAGGCGCCCGCCGGATAGTCGCCATGTTCGTCCTGAAAGACGCCATCGAGGACGACGAATTCCTCGCCACCGGTGTGGGTGTGGCGTGGAAAGGCGCTGGCGGGCGCATAGCGCACGATCGAGGTGGCGCGGGCTTTTTCCTCGCCGATCCGGAACAGCATGCGCCGGTCGACACCGGCGGCGGGGCTGGCAACCCAGTCTTGCCTGGCGGCATTGACGACAACAGGACGGGTGAAATCATCGTTGATGCGCATGATCGGACCTCCGCTGGTTGATCATCCGGCCGAGGACATTATCCGCGACCAGGGGCGTCTCGAACTATTTATTGTTCGTTCCGGCTTGCCGCCATAGGTGCAGCGGACCCAGTCGAGCCAGGCCGGGTCCGGCGCGCGGCGCATCGCTTCCATGCCCCCACGCCTATATGAGCCAGAGGGCCAGCAGCTCCTCTTCGCGCTGATGGAGTTTATCTCGCGCTCGTCAGCCGAAACTCTTCCACGGCTTCCTTCAGGCGAGGCTCATCTCACGAAGCTGAGATAAGAGGCGAGCGCCTCGATTTCGTCGGGGCCAAGGTGGCTTGCCACCATCGGCATCGGTGAACCCGCCGTCGAATGGTAGCCCTTGTTCCACTGCTCGAGCCGCGCCTTGACATAGAAGTAGGCGAGCCCGCCAAGGCGCGGAATGTCGCGGATGCCCTCGCCATTCGGGCCGTGACAGGCATAGCAGGACACGATGTTGGCTTCGGGGATCCCGTCCATGAAAATTTGCTTTCCCCGGGCGGCGAGCGCGCTGTCGCCGTCATTGGCTGGCCTTGGCGCGATAGAAGCGAAATAGTTGGCGAGATCGCGCGCGGTGTTCGGATTGAGCGCGGCCACAGCGCTCCACATGTATTGCCTTGAAAATGGATTGTCGCGCGTATGCGCGTGGAAGCTCTGGATCTGGCTCATGATGTATTGCGGTCTCTGGCCGGCGAGCCGCGGTGCGACCGTATAGCCTTGCGCGTCCGTGCCATGACACCAGGTGCAGTTGCTCACCGCGGCGCTGTCGGCGCGCGCCGGCGCGATGGAGAGTAAGGATGCGGCGATCGCCGTGATCGCCAGTTTCAGCCCAATGCGCTTCATGACCCCAAGCTTTCGCGCTTCATCCACTCGCGTATCTGCCCGCGTATGCGGCGACGGCACTCATCGCAGATTGCTGACATAGGCGGCCACCGCTTCAACCTGAGAACGCGTCAAATTATGCGCGGTCGGCGCCATGATCGCTGACGTATCGACCGCGGTGCCCTGGCCGCGCTGCTTGCTCCAGCCGCCCAACTGGCCGACCATGTAGGGATAGACCTGCCCCGCGAGCCGCGGAATTTCGTTCTGGCCGTGGGCGTCCGTCCCATGACAGGCGGAGCAGGCCGGGACGTTCGATTCGGGCAAGCCCTCCTCGAAGATCCGCTTGCCCTGCGCCGCCGTACCCCGCGGCGCGCCGCCAAAGGGCGGCGGATTGAGATGATGGAAATGGTTGGCCAGAGCCGAGATCATCGACGGGCTCAGCACATGCGCGACATTGAACATGATCGGATTGGTGCGTCGCCGCTCGATGAAGGCCCGAAGCTGAGCCTCGATATAATCGGGCTGCTGGCCTGCCAGGCGCGGCATCGGGAAATAGCCGAGATAACCCTGGCCCGACAGGCCGTGACAGGTCTTGCAGTATTCAAGCTTGGCCTCGAAGCCGCCCGCAGCCGTCGCCGTCCTTTCCTGCGCTCGTGCGCCGTCGCACAAAACCGTCGCCAGGATCGCGGCAAGCGCGGAGAGGCAGAGGCGAGCCGCAGTCATGCGACCCCCTCGCCCGCCGTCCGGCAAATCCGCCTCACGTGAAGGACCCGTTAACATCACCAGCCGGATGCCCCGATGTGAAAGTTGAAGCCGACCTTGATGACCTGAACGTTCTGCTTGACGTTCACGACGCCCGTGCCGCCGCTGAATTGATCGGTCATCAGAATGTTGCCGTTGCCGAATCCGTAATAGTCATATTCGACATTCATCGACCAATGGCGCGTGAAGGCCCAATCGACGCCACCACCGGCGATCCAGCCGTAGCGATTCTCCGCCCCCTGGAAGTGGAACGGTCCGCCGCCGTTGAAGGTGCCGCCGCTGACATCGTATTTGTCACCGGCGAGCGCAAAGCCGCCGCGCGCATAGACCAGCACGGTGTCGAAGGCATAGCCGATCCGCCCCGTCACGCTGGCCAGGAAATCGTTGTTGGCCTGCACCAGCGCGCTGTCGCCAGGAAGGCCGGCGGGAAGGCCGACCAAGGAGCTGGCTTTCATGGTGGTGCCCGACGCGGTGCCCTCGATGCCGATAACAGTGTTGCCGGCGAACTGATAGTCGCACCCGATTTGGCCGCCGATCACGGCACCGGTCGGCGACGTGTTCACCGTGGTGACGCCGATGGTTGAAGGGGCGCCGTTCAGCGTATCCTGCACGAGCTGCACCGGATCGGTCATATCCTTGGTGCCCCTGCCGGCGCCGATATGGCCGCCGAGATAGCATCCCGTCCAGCTGAACACCGGCGCGACCGGTATTTCCGCTTTCATCGGCAGGTCGGCGGCGATCACGGGCGTTGCGAAGCCGCTCACGAGTGCCGCCACCTGGAATAAAAGAAACTTTCTCATCAGACCATCTCCGGATACAGCCCCGTCCGCCTACATCGCAAACCAGGCATGGAGGAACAGCGTGTTGTTGTTGGTGGCCCCGACCGTGGTGCCATTCAGCTTGTTGTAGTAGGTGTATTGCAGGCCGATCCGCGCATTGAACCACGGCCATCCGACCATCTTGCCGGCGCCGAACGGGATGTAGGCGATCTCCGTCGTCCAGCCGTTGGTGTTCGGAGTGAGAGCAATTCCGGTGGTGGGATCGGTGCCGTACAAGCCGGCATCGGCAGTGCCCCAGTTGCTGAAATACTGTCCCGTGAAGACGACCCGGTTGTCGGCGCCGTAAGCAAAGGACGCTTGCAGCTTCAGGCTGTTCAAGGTGTCGTTCGCATTCGTCAGCCCGTTCGGACCCAGGCTGTTTGCGACCGTGGCATCGAGCTGCTGAAATTCCCTGATATAACTGCCGCGCAAGGTCAGCCACCAGTTGTCGCCCTGATACTGATACTGGGTATCGAAGCCGATGTCGGTGAATTTGTCGGTTTGCGGAAACACCGCGGACGAAAACGAAGCGAAGCTGGTGTCGACCCAGGGATGGACGTTGAACTGTCCGCCGAAAGCGCCGACCATGAGCGTGTTGCGGCCCCAGTGCGGCTCCAGTGCGACGCGCCAGTAAGGCGAGATGCCGCCCAACTGTCCGGACGCGCCGAACGGGTCCGTGCCGAGGCTGTTCTGCGCGCTGAAGCCCAGGGTCTTGTAGCCGGTCAATTCGAGATAAAGCAGGTCGTTGATGAAGGCATAGGCGCCGACACCGCCGACATGCGCGGCGAACGCGCCTTCGAGCACCGTGCCGGGGTTTTGCGGACCGAACACATTCGAGACGGCGTAAGGGAAGCTCCACGCCGGCGTGGTGTTCCAGACGTCCTGCACCGTCGGATTGTTGTTGGCGGTGATGCCGTAAATGAAATCGAGCGGTCCGAAGTGGGCGGTGTTGGCGTATCGAACGTCGGTATTGTCCCAGGTCCAGGTGTGGCGATCGAACGGGTCCGCCGAGGGTCCGGGTCCAATTGCGTTGTAGGTGACTTGCGCGAACGCGCCGACATGGTCGGTGATCGCGCCGCCCCAGAACGCGCTGAACGGTGAGAGCACGACGTTGTTGTTCGGACTGTAAGGATCGACGCCGGTGAGGTCTGCCTGGGTATGCGTGTAGCCGACGACCGCCATCATCGAGACCGGCGGCACCCATTCCTTCTCTTCTTCCGATTTCGAAGCGGCCTGTGGAGGCAGCGCCTTCACATAGCCCATCATCTTGTCATATTCGGCGCGTGCATCGCGCGCGATCTGCGACGAGAACGGGTTGGTGCGAAATTCGCCGCCGCCCGTGGTGTAGCCGAGCAACTTGAACCGGCGGCCATACGGCGTCAGCGCGGGAAAGTCGGTATGACAGGTGCCGCACGGCTGACCGGTCTGGCGCGCGAAGCTCGGCAGTGCGTGCGCTGATGGCGCAAGACCTATGGTCAGCGAAGCGGCCAGAAGGAGGATCTCTGCCAGCACGACGATGCGCGCTCGAAGCCGAGAAACGTGATTGATCCGATCTAACCGCATGACGACTCTGCTTTCGACGCGCGCCCGATTTGCGTCGCGACAGCAGTAGGCCAAGAATTGAGTCAAAGGCCAAGCGGCTCAGCTCGTTCGCGCACCGATTGAAGATCGACGCGACAATGTTGCAACGATCATTGCATATGCAACCATCGCGCGTGCACTGGGAGGAATCAAGTTTTGCTTGATCTGGATCAACCAGCTGCGGCAACTTGCGAAGATAAAGAGTCGAGGGTGGGGCGCATGCATTTCAGGTCTTTGTTGCTGAGCACGATCATTCTGGTTCTGCCGAACCTCGGAGCCCACGCAGAAGAAAAAGTTGCTGCTGCCGTCAATCCGCAGCTGCTCAAGGCCAAGACCGATTATTGCAAGACGTGCCATGGGTTGAACGGCCAGGGCTTCCGCGGCTCTTTTCCAATGCCGCGGCTCGCCGGACAGCAGCCTGAATATCTCGCCAATCAGCTGCAGGCTTTTATCGACCGCAGGCGAACCAATCCCGTCATGTTCAACGTTGCGCACGTTCTCGATGAGCCGACGCTCAAGGCGCTGGCCGCTCATTTCCAGAACCTGAATCCCAAGCCGCTCGACGGCACCTCATCCAAGGAGAACGTGGCGGAGGGCAGAAAGATCTATCTCGAAGGCGTTCAGAAATCCGACGTACCGCCCTGCGCTTCCTGTCACGGCGAGGACGCCAAGGGCCGCGACGCGTTCCCACGTCTGGCGGGCCAGCTTCACGATTATGTCTACAGGAAGCTGACGAACTGGGACAAGGAACGCGGCCAGGACAAGAGCAATCCCGACAACTCGGCGATCATGCAGCCGATCGCGCATAATCTTTCGGAAGCGCAGATCAAGGCGGTCGCGGCTTACGTCAGCCAGCTCGAATAGCCGGCCGACGGACGAGCCCCGGTTGAGGCCCAGGAAGGCCGACTACTCCACAATGAAACCTTGCTTGCGCACCAGCAACTTCACCTCATTCTGTGCGGCGAGCCAGGCCGGCTCCGCATCGCGCAGCAGTTGCCTGCCGGCCTTCGCGAGAGCGATCGGCCTGCTTCGGCCATTCGCCCGTTCCCGCACCTCTTCGACCCAGCCTTGAGAAAATATCGACTTCAGGTCTCGGGTGAGCGTCGATTTATCCAACTCCTGCTTCTTCGCAATGGCAGCACGCGTCGTCGGCTCCATCCGACCGATCATGTCGAGGAGAGAAAACTGCACTGCGCTGATGCCGAAAGGCCGAAGCTTGACGTCATACATCTCGGTGACTACTCTCGAGAGCCGCCGTGTCCGCGTCAATATGTTATCGTTATCATTGCTCCCGGCGGCGACGGGATCGCGGAGCTTGGTCGATTTTTCGAGCACAGCGTTCACGTGCAATTCTCCTTGAATCGCACGAATATTGATCCGCGCAGCACTGGCCGCCGTTGCGATAGATCAATATTTCCGCCTTCTCAGGTCGCGCTTGTTAATAGAAGCGGGCTCTCACGTCAGCGATGCGCCCGTGGCCGGAAGACCCATACGGCGAACCCGTTTGAGGGTACCGCAACTCATTCTCATCTGGGATGATGAAGCCGGGTAATCGGTCTGATCTGGAACGGGCGCCAAGGATCGCCTTGGGCGCGCTCAACACCCCATCCGCGCGGCCAATTCGCCAAAATCCTTGGCGACGATGTCCCAATCGCCATTGGCCTCGAAGTCGTATTTCTGCAGCGGGCCATATTCGGTGGGGCGAGCGACAAAAGCGGTCTTCAACCCGTGCTTCTGCGCGGCCCTCAAATCATTGTTGTGCGCGGCCACCATCATCACCTGCTCCGGCGGCAGACACAGCAGGCGCGCGGCGCCGAGATAGGTCTCGGGATCCGGCTTGTAGTGCTCGAACAATTCCGCCGACATGATGAGGTCCCACGGAAGGCCGGCGAACTTCGCCATCTCGGTCAGCAGCGCGACATTGCCGTTCGAGAGCGGACCGATGATGTATTTGGTCTTCAGCCGCGTCAGCCCGTCGACAAAGTCCGTCCACGGGTGCAGCCGGTGCCAGCCCATGGTGAGGTCATGCAGGTCGGCATCGCTGAGGCCGGAAATCGAAAGCTGCCCGACCAATTTCTCGAGAGAGCGCCGATGCAGCGTGTCGAGAATGACGTAGCCGCGCTCCGGGTGTTTCCTCACCTCGTCCATGGAGGCGACATAGACGCCGCGCCAGCCATCGACGAGCGCAGTCCAGTCGGCCTTGATGCCGCGCTTTTCGCCCCACGCGGTGAAGTCGTTGATCAGGCTGGTGCGCCAATCCACCACTGTGCCGAAGACGTCGAAGATGAGGGCTTTGACGGCAGACAAGTCGGACATGGTCGGCTTCCTTGTTCGTCGTCATTCCAGGATGCGCCGTCGCGACAAAATAGCGAAGCTATCTTACGAGGAAGGCGCAGGCCCGGAATCCACCGCGCGATAGGAGCGCTCGGAGAAATGGATTCCGGACAGCCGCTAACGCGACTTCCGGAATGACAAAGACTAATCCAGATGAAACTTGTCGAGCTGACGGTGGTCGGCCTTGATGTAGCGCACCGTGCCCGTCACCGAGCGCATCACCACGGTTTCGGTCTGGATGACATCCTTGCGGAACTTGACGCCCGACAACAGCGAGCCGTCGGTGACGCCGGTGGCGGCGAACAGGCAATCGCCCCTCGCCATGTCCTCGATCCCATAGATCTGCTTCGGATCTGAAATCCCCATCTTGCGGGCGCGCTCGCGCTTTTCCTCGCTGTCGAGGATCAGCCGGCACTGCATCTGGCCGCCAATGCAGCGAAGTGCGACGGCTGCCAGCACGCCCTCCGGCGCGCCGCCGGTGCCGATATACATGTCGACGCCGGTATTTTCGGGATCGGCGCAATGAATGACGCCGGCGACGTCGCCATCGGTGATCAGCCGCACGGCCGCGCCCGTCGAGCGCACGCTGTTGATGATATCGGCATGACGCGGCCGGTCGAGCACGAGAACCGTAATGGCGGAAGTGTCGACGCCTTTGGCCTTGGCAAGGCGGCGGACGTTGTCGGCCGGCGCCGCATCGAGCTCGACGACGCCCTTGGCATAGCCGGGGCCGATCGCAAGCTTCTGCATGTAGACGTCGGGCGCGTGCAGCAGCGTGCCGCCATCCGCCATCGCCATGGTCGCGATTGCGCCCGGCATGTTCTTGGCGCACAGCGTCGTGCCTTCGAGCGGATCGACGGCGATGTCGACCTTCGGCCCGGCTTTCAGTCCGACCGTCTCGCCGATGAACAGCATCGGCGCTTCGTCGCGCTCACCCTCGCCGATCACGACCGTGCCTTCGATCGGCAGCTTGTTCAGCTCCCGGCGCATCGCGTCGACGGCTGCCTGGTCGGCCGCCTTCTCGTTGCCGTGGCCGCGCAGACGCGCGGCCGAAACCGCCGCGCGCTCCGTCACCCGCACGAGTTCGAGCGTCAGGATGCGCTCGAGCAGCAGTTGGGGCGGAACGGAAATATGGGTCGACATCGGCGAACTCCTCCTGAAACCTAACTTGCGGGCCTTACCTTCTCACTCACCACTGGTTCCGGCCGAACCATCTTTGTATTTGAGCACGATCTCGGCGCAAACGCTTCGCGTTTGTCGCGAGGGAAAACTGGTTCCCACTTTTCTGGATCATGCTCTCTCAATTCTTCTCGATCCGGATCACCTGCGGACGCCCGCTGATCACCTTGTCACGCTGCACGGCGGCAAGCGCGCGGTGGACGGCGTCCTCGCTCGTCGCGTAGGTGATCAGGATGACCGGCACCGGCGCAGCTTTTCCCGCAGCCTGCGCGGCGTCAACGCCGTTGGCATGGCGCTGGACAATCGATTCAATGGAAATTTTTTGCTCGGCAAGGCGCGTGGCGATGGTGGCGGCGGTTCCGGCCAGATCGCGCGCCATCAGGCGGATATAGTAACCGCCCTCATGGCGCTCCATCGGCGCTTTCTCGATGGCCCGCAATCGTTCCACCGGACGGCCGAAGGGCAAGGCGCGGATGCCGCGCGCCACATCGGCAATATCGGCAACGACGGCGGAGGCTGTCGCCGCCCCGCCGGCGCCCGGGCCGACCAGCGTGATCGGCGGAATGCCCTCGCCGTCAATGGTCACCGCATTGGTGACGCCCATGACCTGCGCGATCGAGGAGCTCTTTGGCACCATGGTCGGGTGCACGCGCTGCTCGATGCCCTTTGCCGTGCGCACCGCAACGCCAAGCAATTTGACGCGGTAGCCGAGTTCGGCAGCGGCGCGCAAATCTTCCGGCGCGATCGAGGAGATGCCTTCGACATAGACCGCGCCCTGCGAGACCCGGGTGCCGAAGGCGAGGCTCGCCAGAATGGCGAGCTTCTGCGCGGTGTCGTGGCCGTCGACGTCGAACGACGGATTGGCCTCGGCATAGCCGAGCCGCTGCGCATCCTTCAGACACTCGGCGAACGACAGTCCTTCCTGCTCCATCCGCGTCAGGATGTAGTTGCAGGTGCCGTTGAGAATGCCGTAGACGCGATTGATTGACGTGCCGGCGAGACCCTCGCGCAACGTCTTGACGATCGGAATGGCGGCGCCGACCGCCGCCTCGAAATTCAAGGCGCCGCCGAATTGCTCGGCGGCCTTGGCGAGCTTGAGGCCGTGCTTGGCGATCAGCGCCTTGTTGGCGGTCACCACCGACTTGCCGGCCTTGAGCGCGGCCTCGATCGCCGACAAGGCCGGCTCGCCCGCGCCACCCATCAACTCGACAACACAATCGATATTGGGGTCGCTTGCCAGCGCGAGCGGGCTTTTCGCCCATTCGACCCCTTGCAGATCGAGACCCCGCTTCTTCACCTTTGAGCGCGCCGTGACCGCCACCACCCGGATGCCGCGGCCGCAGCGAGACGACAGCGTCCGGCTCTGCTGCTCGATCAGGCGGACCACTTCGGCACCGACGGTGCCGAGCCCCGCAATACCCACTTTCAGGGGTGCGACCATGACTTAGAAAAACCTGCCGGAGGGTTGCCCGCGCGAAAACGCAGGGCAGCGATCATTGATTGTTCCTAGCGCCGGTTGGCGAGAGGAACCACGTTGTGCAACGTTTCGATGCCGCTTTCAAGGAAGCGGCGCACCCCGCGGGCGGCCTGCCGGATCCGTTGCTCGTTTTCCACCATGGCGATGCGCACGTAGCCTTCGCCATGCTCGCCGAAGCCCACACCGGGCGAAACGACCACGCCCGATTTTTCGACCATCAGGGTTGCGAACTGCATGCTGCCGAGCCCTCGGAAAGCTGCCGGCAACGGCGCCCAGGCGAACATCGAGGCCTCGGGCGGCGGAATCTCCCACCCGGCCCGGCCGAAGGATTCCACCAGCGCATCGCGACGCTTGCGATAGGTGTCGCGCATCTCGCGAATGCAGTCTTCCGGGCCGTTCAGCGCGGCGGTGGCCGCGACCTGGATCGGCGTGAAGGCGCCGTAGTCGAGATAGGATTTGACCCGCGACAAGGCTGCGATGATCCGCTCGTTGCCGACGGCAAAGCCCATGCGCCAGCCCGCCATCGAGAAGGTCTTCGACATCGAGGTGAATTCGACCGTCACATCGATCGCGCCGGGCACCTGCAAAACCGAGGGCGGAGGATTCTTGTCGTCGAAATAAACCTCGGCGTAAGCGAGATCGGACAGAATGAAGATGTCGTGCTTTTTGGCAAAAGCCACCAGATCCCGATAGAAGTCGAGGCTCGCGACATAAGCCGTCGGATTGGAAGGATAGCAGACCACAAGCGCGAGCGGCTTCGGGATCGAATGAATGATCGCCCGCTCGCAGGCTTCGAAGAACTGCGGGGTCGGTTCGGAGGGTACGGAGCGGATCACCCCGCCCGCCATCAAAAAGCCGAAGGCATGAATCGGGTAGCTCGGATTGGGGCACAGCACCACATCGCCCGGCGCGGTAATCGCTTGAGCGACGTTGGCAAACCCCTCTTTCGACCCCAGCGTGGCCACGATCTGGGTTTCCGGATTGAGTTTGACGCCAAAGCGCCGCTCGTAATAGGCGGCTTGCGCACGGCGGAGACCCGGAATTCCGCGCGAGGCGGAATAGCGATCGGTCCGCGGCTTGCCGAGGGTTTCCTTCAGCTTGTCCAGCACATGGGCCGGCGTCGGCAGGTCCGGATTGCCCATGCCAAGATCGATGATGTCGGCCCCGGCATTGCGCGCGGCCGCCTTGGCCCGGTTGACCTGTTCGAACACGTAAGGCGGCAGGCGGCGGATGCGGTAGAATTCTTCCATGGGACCCTTCAACTCCGGCAACCCCTTCGAGCGGGGAATTTCGAGGGACAGATTCGCCGACGCCCCCTCGCAGGCATCTTTGATGCTGCCTATAATCTACACGAAATCAATTACTTAGTGAGATCTAAGGCTGAACGAGCTTAAGCTTCGTCCCGGCTAGCGGGGATCAGCGGGGAAAATTCTAGCACGGCACGCAGGCGAGCGCGATTATTTCGCGGCCTGGGCTGGGGTCTGGGCTTGGCTCTGGTCGCTGGGCTGGGGCTGGCCCTGGCCCTTGGCGGCGGCCGCCGAGGCCTGATGTTCACGCGCGGCAACCAGCTCTTTCTGCACCTTGGCGCGCTCGGTGGGGTCCATGGCCGCCTCCTCGCGCTCGGGCGGCTGCGCATTGACCGGCAGATATGTGCCGGTTTCTCTTGTCCGGGTGTCTGACGAGGCGGTGCCGAGCGGTATCTCCGAGATGGATGTCGAACAGCCCCCGAGAGCCAGCGCGACAAGCAGCAAAGCTGCCGCGGCCAACGCTCCGTCTTGCGGTTTCCCCGACATATCCGTCCTTGAACTCATCGGCGCCGACACAATTTGACAAACAAGGTCCCGGCACAACCATTGTCACCCGAAATCTTTAAGGCCCAAACAGGAAACCGGCGTCTAGGGCCCCAATAAGACAAAGCCATCACAAATATCGCAGTGCAGCAGCAACTTTTCGCGAGCAAATTGCCTAGTTTTCTAGTGTGGCGACCCTGACGTTCCTTTCAGCGTCGCTGCGGGTTCTCCGAAGGAACGTCAAAGTCAAAGCCACACTAAAATCAGATGGTTGCGGGTGTCCCTTTGGTTCTGACATTCGTAAGAGTGCCCGCCCCGAGATGGTACGAATGTCAGAACCGGACACCAGCGCCGATCTGTTCGGTGACGAAGTTGAATCGAAGCTATAGTGTTGCCCCATGACGAGCGTCACGACCGAAGTCCACAGCGAAAACAAGTTCAACGCCGAAGCTTTCGCGATGAACATCGCCAAGGCGATGGAAAGCGGTGGCCAGGCGCTTGCGGCCTATCTCAAGCCGGCTGCGAGCGGCGACGTGCCGGACAAGCCGCCGAACGAACTCACCGAACTCGTCAAGACGTTTAGCGCGGTCGCCGAGTACTGGCTGTCGGACCCCGATCGCGCCAACGATATTCAGACCAAGATCGGCAAGGCCTATCTCGACCTTTGGGGCAGCTCGGTACGGCGGCTTGCCGGTGAAGAGGTTGCCCCTGCCGCCACGCCCGCGCCGCGCGACAAGCGGTTTGCAGATCCCGAATGGAAATCGAACCAGTTCTTCGATTTTGTCCTCCAGCTTTATCTGCTGACGACGCGATGGGCCAACGACCTCGTTCGCGATGCCGAAGGCCTCGATCCGCACACCCGCAAGAAGGCGGCGTTTTACGTCCAGCAGCTCACCAATGCGCTCGCCCCTTCCAACTTCGTGCTCACCAACCCGGAAGTGTTGCGCGAGACGCTGACCTCGAGCGGCGACAACCTCGTGCGCGGCATGAAGATGCTGGCCGAGGACATCGAGGCCGGGCACGGCACGCTGCGTATCCGCCAGTCCGATCCGTCCAACCTGGAAGTCGGCGTCAATATGGCGACCACGCCGGGCAAGGTGATCTTCCAGAACGAACTGATGCAACTGATCCAGTATTCGCCGACGACCGAGCGCGTGCTGCGCACGCCGCTCCTGATCGTCCCCCCCTGGATCAACAAATTCTACATCCTCGATCTCAAGCCGGAAAAATCCTTCGTCAAATGGTGCGTCGATCAGGGCGTCACCGTTTTCGTGATTTCCTGGGTCAATCCCGACAAGAGTCTCGGAGCCAAGACCTGGGAAGACTACATGAAGGAAGGGCCCTTAGCGGCGATGGACGCGATCGAGCGCGTGACCGGCGAAATGAAGGTCCACACCATGGGCTACTGTGTCGGCGGCACGCTGCTCGCGACCACGCTGGCTTGGCTCGCCGATAAGCGCCGCGTCCGCGTGACCTCGGCGACGTTTTTGGCTGCGCAGGTCGATTTCACCCATGCTGGCGATTTGCTGGTGTTCGTCGACGAAGACCAGATTTCGGCCATCGAGCGCGACATGCGCGCCTCCGGCGTGCTCGAGGGCGCCAAGATGGCGATGGCGTTCAACATGTTGCGATCAAACGACCTGATCTGGTCCTACGTCGTGAGCAACTACCTGAAGGGAAAGCAGCCGTCCTCGTTCGACCTGTTGCACTGGAATTCGGATGCGACGCGAATGCCGGCGGCCAATCATTCCTATTACCTGCGCAACTGCTATCTGGAGAACCGGCTGTCCACGGGAACCATGGTGCTCGACAACAGCCTGCTCGATCTTTCGAAGGTCAAGGTGCCCGTGTACAACCTCGCTACCCGCGAGGACCATATCGCTCCGGCCGAACTCGGTGCTCTACGGCTCGCAGTTTTTCGGCGGCCCGGTGAAATATGTGCTGTCAGGGTCGGGACATATCGCCGGCGTCGTCAATCCGCCGGCCGCCGGAAAATACCAGTACTGGACCAACGACACCATCAAGGACGTCACGCTCGCCGACTGGATCAAGGGCGCCGAGGAGCACCCGGGCTCGTGGTGGCCGGACTGGCGGCAATGGCTGCAAACGACCGATCCGGAGGAAGTGGCGGCTCGCGAAGCCGGCAGCGGTGCACTGCCGGGAATCGAGGACGCACCCGGCAGTTACGTTCGCGTCCGCGCGTAATTGGTAACGCGCGGTGCACGCGTAGCGTATTGCTCGTTGCTGATGTATAAGCAGTCATCCCAAAGGGAATTCCGCTTTAATCTGGCAGGGGGAAACCATGACGCCTGGACTGATGACGCCTGAACTGTTCTGGCTGACGTTGACGGTGATTTTGACAGGCTTGCTGTGGGTCCCCTATATCCTCGACCGCATTTCCGTGCGCGGCCTGTTCGGTTCGATGGCCAATCCGTCGCGCAACGACAAGCCGCATTCGGAATGGGCGACGCGCCTGATGTTCGCGCACGACAATGCGGTGGAAAACCTCGTCGTTTTCGCCCCGCTCGTTCTGATCCTCGCCGAGCTCGACTATTCGACCAGGGCGACGGTCTATGCCACCGCAGTCTATTTCTGGGCACGCGTCGCGCATCTGATCGTCTACACGCTGGGCCTGCCGGTATTTCGGACCCTGGCGTTTTCGGTCGGCTTCGCCGCGCAAGTGGTGCTGGCGCTCGCGATCTTCAAGCTCGCCTGAACAACGACCGGCGGCGGCGTTAGCCGGCGCCGCCCTCAATGGTTGCCGTCAATCCTTGCGCATGACCAGGTGCAGCATCGTCGCCCGCGCCTCGTCAAAACTCTTGATCTCGCTGGTATCGGAACCGAGGCATTGCCACCGACCCGCCTCAGCGTAGGCGGCGCGAAGCCAATCGGCCGAGACATAGTTGTAGTAGCGGCCGAGCGAGTCCCGGCCATCGCCCTCACCGGCCTTGAAGCTTGCATAGAATACCCCGCCGGTTTTCAGTGCGCGATGAATGCGCGTCAGAATTCCGGCGAGTTCTGGTCTCGGCACATGCAAGAGACAGGCGCTCGCCCAGACGCCGTCGAACGTTTCGCGTTCCTCAAGCTCATCGAACCGCATCACCTCGACGGGATGATTGAGCCGCAGCGAGGCTATCTCCGCCATTTCGGGCGAGCCGTCGGTGGCGCGCAGGGCAAAGCCGCGCGCCAGCATTTCGGCGGCGTGGTTGCCGGCGCCGCAGCCGAGTTCGAGGATCGAACCGCCTTCCGGCAACAGTGCGAGAAAGCCGACCAGTCGCGCCGATGGCGCCTTGGCCCAAGCGGCATAGGATTCGGCGTTGCGGCGATAAAATTGCAGCGTGGCTTCGTCCACGAGTTGACCCTCGTCAAGGAAATAGTGCGATCTGCTCAAGCCCCGTTGCCTCGGGCCAACCGAACATCAGGTTCATGTTCTGGATCGCCTGTCCCGCCGAACCTTTCACCAGATTGTCCAGCGTTGCAATGACGATGGCGCGGCCCTTGATGCGATCCGGAAACACGCCGATCTGCACATGGTTCGAGCCACGCACGTTCTGGGTCCGCGGCATCTCGCCCGCTTTCGCGATACGCACGAACGGCTCGCCCCGATAGGCCTCTTCCAGCGCCGCACGCAGATCGTCAGCCGTGGCGCCACTGAGCCTGACATAACACGTGCAGAGCTCTCCCCGCGCCATCGGCACCAGATGCGGCGTGAAGTTGACGGTCACGGCCGTACCCGCAACGACGCCGATCTCCTGCTCGATCTCCGATGAGTGCCGATGCGTGCCGATCGAATAAGGCGACAGGCCCTCGCCGGCCTCCGAGAACAACGAGGCCATTTTCAGCCCGCGGCCCGAACCGGTCACACCCGATTTGGCATCGATGACGAGGTCTTGGGCGTCGACGATGCCGGCCCTCACCAGCGGCACCAGCGCGAGCAACACCGCGGTCGGATAGCAGCCTGGACAAGCCACGAGGCGCGCCGCGGCGATCTTCTCCCGGTAGAATTCAGTGAGCCCATAGACGGCCTCGCCCTGCAGATGCAGCGCGCGATGCTCATGGCCATACCACTGCGCGTAAGCCGCCTTGTCACGCAGCCGGAAATCCGCAGACATGTCGAGAACCTTGATCATTGGGTTGGAATTCAGCACAGCCGCGATGATCTCCTGCGTGGTGCCGTGTGGCAAACCGCAGACGACGGCATCCTGCTGCGTCCAATCGACCGCTTCCCATTCGGTGAGCACAGGCAGATCGAGTGCGAAGAAATGCGGAAATACCTCGCGCAGCGCCTTGCCAGCATGGGTATTGGCCGTCAGCGCAGAGATCTCGACATTCGGATGCTGTGCGAGCAGGCGTATCGCGTCAGAGCCGGTGTAACCGGACGCGCCGACGACTGCGACCTTCTTCATGCTCGTTACTCTTTTCCCGGAGCTTCTCGTCTTCGTTCAGGAATGCCTGCGCGGAGCGCCTGCACGGCCGCCGCTTGGTCGATCCCCAATCTATGCTGGTTGGGCCGCGTCAAATTCCACGTCGCGGCGATAGAATTGCGCTGTCGTCTCGTTCGCAGCGCCTGCTGCCTCAGGCCTCCGCAAGACCGAGCATCAGCCGCATGTTCTGCACCGCGGCTCCCGATGCACCCTTGCCGAGATTGTCGAGCCGCGCCACTAGGACCGCCTGACGGTAGCTGTCACTGGCAAACACATAGAGCTCGAGCCTATTGGTGTCATTGAGCGCCTCGGGTTCGAGCCGGCCGCTCCTGGCCGCCGCGTTGTCCAGCGGCATCACCGAGACATAACGGCTGCCGGCATAACGCCTGGCGAGAGCGGCATGCAGGTCGGCGCCACTGACGTTTCCCTTGAGCGTGTCGAGTTGCAGCGGAACGGAGACCAGCATGCCCTGCCGGAAGTTGCCGACCGACGGCACGAAGATCGGCCGGTGCGTCAGCTTCGAATAAACCTGCATCTCCGGCAGATGCTTGTGTTCGAAGGTCAAGCCGTAAAGCTCGAAGGACGGCGCGTGGCCGCTTTCGAAACTCTCGATCATGGATTTGCCGCCGCCGGAATAACCGCTCACCGCATTCACGGTGATGGGATAATCAGCAGGAATGAGGCCGGTATCGACGAGCGGACTGATCAGCGCGATCGCGCCGGTCGGATAGCAGCCGGGATTGGCGACTTTCCGCGAGGTCCTGATCTTGTCGGCCTGATCGGGTGTGAGTTCAGGAAAGCCATACGCCCAATCCGGCGCAACCCGGAACGCGGTCGAAGCGTCGAGAACCTTTGGCGCAGCCGCACCCATGCTGTCGACCAGCGCAACGGTTTCCCTCGCTGCTTCGTCGGGCAAGCAGAGGATCACGAGGTCAACCTCTTCCATCAGGGCACGTTTGGCGGAAGTGTCCTTGCGCTTGTCCTCGGCAATGGCCTTCACCACGACATCGTTCTGGAGCCGAAGCCGCTCGTTGATGCCAAGGCCGGTCGTGCCGGATGCGCCGTCGACGAACACGGCGGGCTTGGCTTTCGCATCTGAAGCTTTGGACTGGCTGGTTTCGGAAAGGCTCATGGCACGTTCCTCTCGAGCTTCATCGTTTGGTCTGCGAAGGCCTCGGGCCGCGCCTTCCGCATCAGACCAGCAATCTGTTGCGAACCTGTGTCGGTGCGCTGCGCCAAGGCGCCGGCGACTGCCTTGTAATCGGCCTCGGACTTGTGCTGGTTCAGCTTGAAGCTACCCTCGACGTCCTCAACCGTCATGACAAGCCCGACAATCGCTTTCCTCATCGCCTCAAGCCTCGCCGGCGTCATTTTTGCCGAACTCCATGGCTTTTTCGGCAACAGCCAGCTCTCGAATTTCGCGCTCAACGCCTCGACCTGAGCGGCCAATTCCGCGTCCGACAACACCCGCACCGGCCCGGTCAGATGCACCGACTGGTAAAGCCAGGTCGGCACCTGATCCGGCGAGACGTACCAGTCGGCCGATACATAGGCATCGGGACCATTGACCGCGAGCAGCCACGGCGTCGCGCCGTCCGCGAACTTCGCCAGCGGATTGCCGCGCGCGACGTGAAACAGGGCCTCCAGCGTGCCGCCCTCGGCCTCGTTCAAATAGAACGGCAATGACGAGGCGATCGGCCGCGACCCGTTCCAGGCGCAGACCGTGCCAAACCCGCGCTCTTCCGCGAAACTAAGACTTGCGGTGCGATCCTGCTTGAACAGTGGAGGCGTATACATCTCAAACTCCTGCGTGGCCCGACCCGGGGGGCTTGGGACCTGAAGGCTTGGATCAGATGCGCTGACAGGAGAGAATGCCGCGGATCGGACCCGGCGGCAAAGGCGATGATCTAAACGCGAACGATCGCCCATACCGCGGTGGCGCGGCGGCGGCGATAGGCGGACAAAGAGGTCACGGCGTCGATCATGGCGCGGGGCTATAAGGCTGCAGGCGCCGGACGTCAAGGTTTCAGGCGTCTTTTCGTGAATGGATACTGAAGCAAGCGTGGCGGCTACGAATGTCAGAACCGGGGTCCTAGACCACGCGCCACAGCCACTCGGCGATCTCGGCAATCACGTCGCCGAACAGCAAGAGCGCGGCAGCCCAGATCAGGGCGGAGACGAAATTGGCGATCTGGAATTGCCAATACGGCATTTCGAAAATTCCGGCCGCGAGCGGCACGGAGGCGCGCAACGGTCCGAAAAACCGGCCGATGAAAATGCTCGGCACGCCCCACCGCCTGACAAAGGCCTCGCCGCGCGGCAGGATTTCGGGATAGCGCGACAGCGGCCAAATCTGCGCGACATGCTCCTTGTACTTGAAGCCGAACCAGTAGGAGACCCAGTCGCCGAGCGCAGCCCCAATACCGCCTGCGATGCATACCGGCCAGAAGCTGATGCCGCTGACGCCGATCAGGGCGCCGATCGCCACCAGCGCGCCCCAGGCCGGGATCAGAAGCGAGATGAACGCCAGCGACTCGCCGAACGCGAGCAGCAGCACGATCGGTGCGGCCCAGGCCTGATGGTCGCGCACGAAATCGGCCAGCGCGCGCGTATACTCTTCCATTCCAAAAGGCCCTTCCCGGCAAATGACCCGTCTAAACCGGCTTTAAGCTGGCCGGATCAGTAACATCAAGTCACAATGAGCCCCCGGGGCAAGGTCGAAGCCGATTCGTTTCTTCAATTGGCCGCGAGTTAAACAGGGGCGAAATACATGCAAGCTTCACTGATGATGCGCGCAGGCATCATGTTTCTGATCGTCGGCATGGTCTGGGGAATCGAAATGGGCGTCCGGCAGGAATTTTCCCTGGCCCCGGCGCACGCGCATTTCAACCTGATCGGCGGCGTTCTCTTGTTCGTGTTCGGTCTGTATTATCGAATGGTGCCTGCCGCGCGGGAAAGCGCACTTGCGAAGTGGCAGGGCTCGCTCCATTTCGTGGGCGCCTTGCTGTTTCCCGCGGGCGTCGCCGTCGTCATCAAGCAGGGCCCAGCGCTTATCGTGTTGCCGATCATCGGCTCGCTGATCGTGGTCACCGCCGTAGCTTTGTTCGCGGTGATCGTATTCCGTACCTCGCGCGCCTGAGGAACAGGGGCCAGCCCGGCCGTCCCCCTTACGCCGGTCACTTTTAAAGACCATCCGTGGCATAGTCGGTTGCGACCGATTCGCCGCGCAAACTTTCGCATCAACTGAAGAAATATGCCTAAATCACTGAAATCAAACGTTAAAGCAAAGCCGTCCGACGACCTCTTTGAAGCCGCTGCATCGAAAGGGCGCTCGGCTGCGAAGGTTGCGACACGTGCGAACAACGCCGAGGCCGGCTATACCGCGCGCGACATCGAGGTCCTCGAAGGGCTTGAGCCGGTGCGGCGGCGGCCCGGCATGTATATCGGCGGAACCGATGAAAAGGCGCTGCATCACCTGTTCGCCGAGGTCATCGACAACTCGATGGACGAAGCGCTTGCGGGCCATGCCAGCTTCATCGAGGTCGAACTCGACTCCGACGGATTCTTGACCGTCACCGACAATGGCCGCGGCATCCCCGTCGATCCGCATCCGAAATTTCCGAAGAAGTCTGCGCTCGAAATCATCCTGTGCACGCTGCACGCCGGCGGCAAATTCGACTCCAAGGTCTACGAGACCTCAGGCGGCCTGCACGGCGTCGGCGTCTCCGTGGTCAATGCGCTGTCGTCGCGCCTCGAGGTTGAAGTCGCGCGCAGTCAGAAACTTTACCGCATGGTGTTCGAGCGCGGTCATCCGAAGGGCAAGCTGGAAGACCTCGGCAAGATCAACAACCGCCGCGGCACGCGCGTGCGCTTCAAGCCAGATCCGGAAATCTTTGGCGCCAAGGCGACGTTCAAGCCGCAACGTCTGTTCAAGATGGCGCGCTCCAAGGCCTACCTGTTCGGCGGGGTGGAAATCCGCTGGAACTGCGATCCATCCTTGCTGAAAGGCATCGAGGACGTCCCGGCGGCGGACAGCTTTCACTTTCCTGGTGGCCTGAAGGACTATCTGGCAGCCGCAATCCACGCCGACACGCTGGTGCATCCGGATATTTTCTCCGGCAAATCGGGACGTACCGGCGCGCATGGCACCTGCGAATGGGCGGTGGCCTGGACGGCGGATGCCGATGGCTTCCTGTCTTCCTACTGCAACACCATCCCCACCCAGGACGGCGGCACGCATGAATCAGGCATGCGCAGCGCGCTGCTGCGCGGCCTGAAGGATCACGCCGAACGCGTCGGCCAGGGCAAGCGTGCCGCGTCCATCACGTCGGAAGACGTGATGGTGGGGGCTGCGGTGATGCTCTCCGTGTTCGTTCGCGAGCCGGAATTTCAGGGCCAGACCAAGGACCGGCTCGCCACCGCCGAAGCGCAACGCATCGTCGAGCAGGCCATCAAGGATCCGTTCGACCACTGGCTCTCCGGCAACCCCGTACAGGCCAACAAGCTGCTGGATTTCGTCGTCGAGCGCGCCGAAGAACGCCTGCGCCGCCGCGCCGAGAAGGAGATTTCACGCAAGACCGCGGTGAAGAAGCTGCGCCTTCCCGGCAAGCTCGCTGATTGTACCGACACGGCGGCCGAAGGAAGCGAACTCTTCATCGTCGAAGGCGACTCGGCCGGCGGCAGCGCGAAGCAGGCGCGCGACCGCAAGACGCAGGCGATCCTGCCGCTCCGCGGCAAGATCCTCAACGTTGCGTCCGCGACCAAGGACAAGCTGCTCGCCAACGCCCAGCTCGCCGACCTGATTCAGGCGATCGGCTGTGGCACCGGCGCGCATTACCGCGAAGAGGACTTGCGCTATTCGCGCATCATCATCATGACCGACGCCGACGTCGACGGCGCCCACATTGCTTCGCTGCTGATCACGTTCTTCTACCGGCAGATGCCGCGGCTGATCGACGAAGGCCATCTCTATCTCGCGGTGCCGCCGCTCTATCGCCTCAGCCATGGCAGCAAGACGTTTTACGCCCGCGACGAGGCCCACCGCGACGCGCTGCTCAAGAGCGAGTTCAACGCCAACGCCAAGGTCGATGTCAGCCGCTTCAAGGGCCTCGGCGAGATGATGCCGGCGCAGTTGAAGGAAACCACGATGGATCCGGCCAAGCGGACGCTGCTCAAGGTAGTGCTTCTCGCCGACGACCGCGAAGGCACCGCCAATTCGGTCGAGCGGCTGATGGGAACCAAGGCCGAAGCCCGCTTTGCCTTCATCTCGGACAAGGCGGAATTCGCCAACGAGGACCTTTTGGACGTCTAATCAGGCGGATTTCCAGGCATCCCGCCGCCCGGCCAGGAAAGGCGGTAAAATCTTGCCATTCCTCGCTGATTTTGAAGGATTATTTACCCTCAAGGCCCCGTGGATTTACGCGTTTTGCCGCTCTGTGTGCTCCACCTGCCACAGCTTTTTGGCCGGAAACGTTTATAAATGAGGGCAGAATCGAGATTGCGTCGGGCGATGGCGCCGAACCGTTAAGAGGTTGAAAATGAAGAAGTTGGTGTTGGCTTTGACCGCGGTCGCGGCATTCACCGGATCGGCTCTCGCGGCCGACCTTCCGGCGCGCTCCTACACCAAAGCTCCGGTGATGCCCGAGCCGATGTACAACTGGACCGGCTTCTACGTGTTCGGCGGCGCCGGCGGCGGCGTTTGGGACGCGGACAGCACCAGCGTGAATGCCGCGGGTAACGCGACCACAATCAGTCAGCATCTGGGTGGTGAAGGCTGGTTCGGCACGGTTGGCGCGGGCTATGACTGGCAATTCAACCAGACCTGGGTTGCGGGTATTCTTGCGGACGGGCAGTTCGGCAGCCTGCGCGGCTCGGTCAACGACAATTTCAACAATTTGACCGGCAACGTGAAGCTTCAGGATACCTGGGCTGTCGGCGCGCGGCTCGGCTGGCTGGTCGCTCCGAACGTGCTCTCCTATGTCAACGGCGGTTTCACCCAGGCGTACTGGTCGGGTGCACAACTCGGCGCTGTGACCGGTACAGCGGCCACCGTCTCGACGCCTGCGTTTAATCGCAGCGGCTGGTTCGTCGGCGGCGGTGTCGAAAACAACCTGAACATTTTCGGTATCACGGCGCCTGGCTGGTTCATGAAGACCGAATACCGCGCCGCCTACTTCGACCGTACGACGCTGGCGGAGAGCCTGATCACGACGGGTGCCCTCACTAACAACTCGGTGACCTTCCATCCGCTCGTGCAGACCATCTCGACCTCGCTGGTCTACCGCTTCAACTGGGGCGGCCCGGTGGTCGCCAAGTACTGATCTGGTCTGAATTGAAGTTCAAAAGCCCCGGCATCGTCCGGGGCTTTTTTTGTCTCATTCAAAAGTCCCTCGTGACGAAGTCCCTCCGCCACCGGTAAATACCGCAAGGGATGGATGCGTCATCGAGGTAACCCATGCGTAATTTGCTGCTCGTGCTCGGCCTCGTCGGGCTCGCCATCGGGCTTTTGTGGATCGGCCAAGGCACCGGCATGATCACCTGGCCCGCCTCCAGCTTCATGATCCGGCAAATCCAGTGGGCCGGCTACGGAGCAGCGCTGGCCGGACTTGGGCTCGTGCTGATCTGGCAAAGCAAGCGCTAAAGCACAACAACAAGAAACCGCAGGAGCATCCGCGTGACGGCTGGACCATTCGACCTCTCTGGCAAGGTGGCGATCATCACCGGCGGTAACGGCGGCATTGGCCTTGGCATGGCGCGCGGGCTCATCGCGAATGGGGCGAGGATCGCCGTCGTCGGCCGCAATGAAGCAAAATCCGCCGAGGCCGTCGCTGACCTTGAGAAAGGCGGCGGCAACGCCATCGCGGTGACGGCCGATGTCACCGACGAGACGGCGGTAACGGCCATGGTCGAGCGTGTCGGCCGCGAACTGGGCCGTATCGACATTCTCGTCAACAACGCCGGTATCAACATCCGCAAGCCGCCGGATCAGCTCGACATCCAGGAATGGGACAGCGTGATCGCGACGAATCTGACCAGCGCGTTTCTGTGCTCGCGTGCGGTACACCCGGCGATGAAGGACGCCGGCGGCGGCAAGATCATCAACATCGGCTCCATGATGTCGATCTTCGGCGCCAGCTTCGCGCCGGCCTATGCCGCGAGCAAAGGCGGCATCGTGCAGTTCACCCGCTCCTGCGCGGTCGCCTGGGCTTGCGACAATATCCAGGTCAATGCCGTACTGCCCGGATGGATCGACACCGACCTGACCAAGCGCGCCCGCGAACAGGTCGCGGGCCTGCACGAGAGGGTTCTGGCGCGCACGCCGGCGGCGCGCTGGGGAGCATCAGATGATTTCGCTGGCATTGCGATCTTTCTGGCGTCACACGCGTCCGACTTCGTGACCGGCACGGCGATTCCCGTCGATGGTGGATTCTCGATCATGGGTTAAGCCAATCGGCTGGTCACAACGCCGGTGAATGCACGTGTTCCGGACGTACGCCGATCGCGACCAGCCGCCCGGCCAGCGCCTGGAGCCAGGGCACGTTGCTGATGATCCGCAACACGATCGGCACCCGAAGCGGCTTTTCATCAGGCTTGATCGCGCGGCTGATGATGTTGTTCTGAACGACCACCTGCATCGCCTGGGTCATCCGTACCGGAAAGGTGCGCCTTTGCTGCACGGCTTCGAGGTCTTGCTCGGAGGGACAGCCTCGGCTCGCCTTCAATGCGACAAGTTTTGCCGCGAGCAGGTTAGCGGTCGCAACCGCATCCTGAATGGCGAGGTTGACGCCGACGCCACCGACCGGCGACATCGCATGCGCGGCGTCACCGATGCACAATAGTCCCGGCAGCGTCCATCGCTTCAAGCGGTTGATGGCCACCGTCAGCAGCTTGACGTCGTCCCAGCTCTTCACGTCGGACAGGCCCGCACCTAAGATCGACGCCATGCTAGCGACGTCGTTGCGAAAGGCCTCCAGTCCCCTCGCCTTCACCGCATCGAACTGGCCCTTGGCGATGACGTAGGCGCATTGCCAGTAGTCGCCGCGATCGAAGGTCACGAGCATCTTGCCGCTTTGAATGCGCGCAAACAGATTCTCCGTCTCGTTGGCGCGCCACCCGGCGCGAAACCACAATACGTCCATCGGGGCGCCGATTTCCTGCACCTCCAGCTTTGCGCGCTGTCGCACCGTCGAGTGCCTCCCGTCGCAGGCGATGGTCAGGCTTGCGCGGATCTCGACAGGTCCGCCCGGCGTATCGGCGCTGACCCCGACCACCCTGTCGCTCGACCAGATGAGGTCTGTCGCGTTGGTGTTCATCAACACCTGAAGCGAGGAAAATCGTTGGCCGCTTTGGCGCAGGAAATTCAGAAAGTCCCATTGCGGCATCATCGCAATGAATGGGTAATTGACACGCAGACGCTCAAGATCGGCGATGCGAACGGATTGATCGCCGAACTGGCCCTCCAGCTTCTGCAATTTCTGGTGCGGCAGCTTCAGGAAGCCGTCGATCAGGCCCAGCTCGTCCATCACCTGCAAGGTCGAGGGATGCACGGTGTCGCCGCGGAAATCCCGAAAAAAGTCGGCGTGTTTTTCCAGCACCACCGTCTCGATCCCGGCGCGTCCGAGCAGGTAGCCGAGCATCATGCCGGCGGGCCCGCCGCCGACGACGCAACAATGGGTTTCAACGATCTGGGGCATCGGCTGCTCCCGCGGGGAATCGGGACACGCATCGCGCCCCTTACATGGCGATATCCGTGCCTCGCTGTCAGTGTGGCGACTCTGACGTTCCTTTCAGTGCCGCCGCGAGTTCTTCGAAGGAATGTCAAAGTCAAGCCACACTGGAATCATATGGTTGCTGGTGTCCGTTTGGTCCTGACATTCGTAAAAGTGCCCACCTCGATATGATACGAATGTCAGAACCGGGACACTAGCGGCGAAAACTCCTGATTTCCGACACGCTGCCGTCGCGGTAGCTCAATTCCACCGAAACGAATTGGTTCGAGGGCGAGAGTTTCAAATATGGCTTGGCATCATAGGGAATGACGCTGGGATCCTTTATGTCGCACGGCGGCATTTTCAGCACCTGATCCGGCACAGCCGTGTCGATGCCGATGCGCACCTCGCGAATGGCGCAGCGATACGACATCAGATGGGTGTAATAGACCAGAAGCCCGTTGAATTCACGAAACGACAGCCAGCTCGTTGCCGTCATGTCGAGAATCTTGCGCTGGTCGTGGATCAGTGCCGCCTCGGGATCGAACTTGATCGGAAACGGTCCCTGGAGGTTGCCCGTCACGTCGACATAGCGCACCTCGATCGTGGCCGCCGGCGCATCGGCGGCGAGCTCGACGGACGGATTGGGCATCCGCTTGCGCGTCCGCGGATCAAGCGTGTCGAGGAAACCGGTTTCGCGGAAGGCACCGGTACCTCCCATCCGCCAGGAAATGCCGAGAGCCGGATCGGCGATCGAAAACACCACGGTCCAGCCGCCGTTGTGGCGCGAGAACATCGCGATCGGCGCGTTCAACGAATCTTCTTTCGGCGGGCGCGGGACCGTGGCCGGGGACAGTGCCGCGATCTGTTGGGCGGGATCGGCCGGCTTCTCCGTTCCTTTCGCGGCGTCAGCTTGCTGCGCCTTGTCCACACCGTTCAGAAAAACGTCATCGACCATCTGGTCGAAATAAACCGGAATCTGCTTGTGGTTCACGGTCTCCGCCATTTCGCTGACGATGCGCCGCGTATGCTGGGCGACCTGCACGAGGTTCTCGCCGGGTTGCAGCAATTCCTTGGCGAAGGTGCGCGTAAAGACCGAGTTCGGGTTGCCGTCGCTGTTCGACAAGCGGTCGAGCGCGGTCTGGCGGGGACCTGCCGAAAACACCGAGAACACGCCTTCCGGCAGTTGGGTCATTGGCGCAAGACCGCCGCCGCCCGCAATGCCGCGGGTTCCGGCGCGTTCGAACGGATTGTTACGGCAGGCATCAAACACCAGGATCGCCGTGCGCACTTTCCTGTTCTGCAAGCGCTCGATGATGCGATCCGCCAACACCGAGGCGTCGCGCACCAGTTCCTCCTGGCCTTCGGTTGCCGCCGGCACGTCGGTCGGCAGCAGGAAATTCTGGCCTGCGATTTCAAAGCCGTGGCCGGCATAGAAGAAGAACGCGGTGTCGCCCGCCTCGACTGCCTGATCGAAGGCGAGCAGCGTTTCGCTGAAAGCCTGCCTGTTCTGGTTTTCCGCCAGCATGACCGAGAAGCCGAGTTGCTTCAGCGTTTCGCCCATGGTGCGGGCGTCATTGACGGCCTTTTGCAGCTTCGGCACGTTCTTGTAGTCGTTGTTGCCAACGACGAGCGCCACGCGCTTGGCGGCCTCGGCCGGGGCGGCGAGCGCCAGAAGCACCGCCGCCATCGCAAAGCCAAGCGAGACCAAATGCTTCATCGCGATTCCTGCGCCCGCCAAATCCTCTTTGCCGTAGTCGATTGGCGTATCTTAAGGGTTCACCACTTCTATCCTGCATTTGAAGGCGAAATGACAAAAGGCCCGTTATTTCTTCGTAAACATTAAGGTTTTTTGCCCTTTTGCCCCGTTCCAAGATTGACTTTGGCCGTTTCGACCCTATGTTCGCGTTCAAAGCGGATTTGGATTGAACACGATTCCTAGGTCGATCTACCGCTGGTCAGCGTCCTCTCACTGCCCCTGAGCTTCATCAAGCGCGCCGTTTCGGGGTCGAACGCGACCGCCTTTTACCCTCGATTCCGAACGGCGGTTTCGATTTGAGGCTCAATGTCTTTTTCTCATCTCGGCTTGTCCGAAAAGGTGCTCGCCGCTGTTGCGGCCACCGGTTACACGACCCCCACTCCCATTCAGGAACAGGCGATTCCTCAGGTTCTGGCCCGGCGCGACGTACTTGGCATCGCCCAGACGGGCACCGGCAAAACCGCGGCCTTCGTCCTTCCGATGCTCACGATCCTGGAAAAGGGCCGCGCCCGCGCCAGGATGCCCCGCACGCTGATCCTGGAACCGACACGCGAACTCGCCGCCCAGGTCAAGGAAAGCTTCGACCGCTATGGCGTCGGCCAGAAACTCAATGTGGCGCTCTTGATCGGCGGGGTTTCCTTTGGTGATCAGGATTCCAAGCTCACCCGCGGCGTCGATGTTCTGATCGCAACCCCGGGCCGACTGCTCGACCATACCGAACGCGGCGGACTGCTGCTCACCGGCGTCGAACTGCTCGTGATCGACGAGGCCGATCGCATGCTCGATATGGGGTTCATTCCCGACATCGAACGCATCTGCAAGCTCGTGCCGTTCACCCGCCAGACGCTGTTCTTCACCGCGACCATGCCGCCGGAGATCCGGCGCATCACCGAGACCTTCCTGCACAACCCGGAGAAGGTTGAGGTCTCAAAGCCCGCGACGACCGTCGCCACCATCACGCAGTTGCAGGTCCCCTCGGGCCGCGAAGCGCACGACAAGCGCGAGACGTTGCGCCGCCTGCTGCGCGAGGCGAAGGACCTCAACAACGCGATCATCTTCTGCAACCGCAAGCGCGAGGTCGCAATCCTGCACAAGTCGCTGCAAAAGCACGGCTTCAGCGTCGGCGCCCTGCACGGCGACATGGATCAATCCGCGCGCATGGCCGCGCTCGATCAGTTCCGCAAGGGCGACATCCCGCTCCTGGTCGCTTCCGACGTCGCCGCGCGTGGTCTCGATATTCCGGCCGTGAGCCATGTTTTCAATTTCGATATTCCCCATCACGCCGACGATTACGTGCACCGGATCGGCCGCACCGGCCGTGCGGGACGAAGTGGGACTGCGGTCTCGATCGTCACCTCCCTCGATCACAAGTCGCTGGCGGCCATCGAAAAGCTGATCGGACAGAGCATTCCCGTCGCCGAAGGCAGCGCAAGGGTTCAGCCCTCGGACGAAGCCGGCCGCCGCGAGCGCTCGCGCGACAGCGGACGTGAAGGGTCACGCGGCGGACGCAAACCGCGCAGAGATCGCGATTCCCGCAAAGCCGGCGCACGCAACCACGGTCCAGAGATGCAATCAGTAGTTGCGGAAGCCGCGGCAATGCCGGTAACCCCGTCCGCGCCGGAACGGGCGCCCTCAATCGGACGCCCTTCGCGAAAACAGGCCTCGTCTCCTTCCGTGGAACCCGCTGATCACTCTCACCTTCCTGCGTTCTTGCTGCGTCCGGTGCGCGCCCGCGTCTGATTCCAGGCCGGCTGCCAGCGCGAGGACAATGCGTGAGTTAGGCGTCAGCGTTTACGGCTCGTTAGTCAACCCACGGTAGCTTCCTCGCCATAGTTTATGAGATTGGCGCGAGAATCGGGCCGCGCCGATATATCGCATTTTGGGGACGCGGTTCAGTGCTGGACGAACACGAGCGCACGATGGCGTTTGCCGAATTGGCATTGGGCCAGATCCGGTCGCTGCGGCAAACCGCAATCCCGCGTAATTATGAAATCTGGTACGTCTACGCCACCGGATACAATTCGCAGCTCAACCAGGTCATCAACGAGACGCTTGCCCGCAACGGCAAGCTGACCGAAGCCGATCTCGAGCAGATCTACGAAACCTACCTCTCCCATCTCAAGACGACGGATCGCATCGACAAGGTCGGCACGCGCGTGATCGGCGAAATCGACGACGTGATGCAGCTGATCGGCGATGCGCTTGGCATGTCCGCTGCCTACAATGCGAGCCTCTCCGGCGCCACCGAGAGACTGACCAAGGCCGTGGACCGCGAGCAGGTCATGAAGGTTGTGGAATCGCTCGTCAAGACGACGAACGAGATGCGCGACACCACGAAGGCGCTGGAAGACCGGCTGGCGTTGTCGAAAACCGAAATCAGCAATCTGCAACAGAGCCTCGAGGCGATCAGGGCCGAGAGCCTCACCGATCCCCTGACCGGGTTGGGAAATCGCAAATACTTCGATCGCTCGCTCGAGGCGGCGGTCGCAAATGCGTTCGAGACCGGCGAGCCACTGTCGCTCATGATGTTCGACATCGACCACTTCAAGTCGTTCAACGATTCTTATGGCCATCTCACCGGCGACCAGGTGTTACGTCTGGTCGGGATGTCGCTGAAGCAGTCCATCAAGGGCCAGGACATCACGGCACGCTACGGCGGCGAAGAGTTCGCCGTGGTGCTGCCGAACACCGCGCTGCGGCAGGCTCTGACGGTTGCCGACCATATCCGCCGCGCCGTGATGTCGAAGGAATTGAAGAAGAAATCGACCGGCGAGATTTTGGGCCGCGTCACCATCTCGGCCGGGGTATCGATGCTCAAAGAGGGCGACGATACCGATTCGCTGATCGAACGCGCCGACGCTTGCCTCTATGCCGCCAAACGCGGCGGGCGCAATCGCGTGGTCTGCGAAGCTGACCCGGAATATATGGCCGAAACCCGGGACCAAGTCGCATAAGAAGCGAGTCGCCTGAACAGGCCAGGAAAATCAGGCACGTTGTCTCCGCGCCGCTTTGCCTGCGGCGGATTTTCTCTTCGCCACTTTGCTCGCCTTCGCAATCTTGCTGGCCGCGCGCTTCCTGCCTGAAGGCTTCTTGCTTGCCGCTGCTTTGGCAACGGGCTTCCTTGCAGCCTTCCGGAGCGGCCGTTTGCGTAAGCTGGCGCGTTGCGCTGCGGCCAGCGCGCCCCTCGCCCATCCCGCCAATTCCTCCGAATCGTCGAACAGACGCGCGGGCAACTCCCAGTAGGAATTGACGGTGACAACCTTCCCGCTCGATCGCTGTTGATATTGAAACGGCTTCGATCCCTCCGTTTCGAACTGCGGGATCGTCGCTTCGTCGGCGCGGAAATAAACGCCCGCGCGCAGCGCCAGTGCAAAATTGACGCCGTCGACCGAAATGCCATAACCGGAGAACATCCGGCGCAGCGTCACCGGACCAAAATCGGAAAACAATTCGATCAGGAAATCGCGGTCCATGTCCGTCCGTTCTCCCCATCCTCACCGGACGACGGTAGCACAGATCGGACGGCGCCGGTGCGGCGGTTCAGAAGTTCGAAACGTGGCTCCGTAAGATGCGACGAACTTCGGAATCGGGAGCCTAGCCCTCGACGTTCGCCGGCTTGAGCTGAACGGATTCGCCGCAGCCGCAGGCGCCAATCTGGTTCGGGTTGTTGAAGATGAACTGGGCCTGGAGCTTGTCGGTCTGATAATCCATCTCGGTGCCGAGCAGGAACAAAACGGCCTTGGGATCGACCAGGATTTTCACGCCCTTGTCCTCGACAACTTCATCGGTCGGCCGGATCTCGTGGGCATATTCGACCGTATAGGATTGTCCGGCGCAGCCGCCGTTCTTGACGCCGACCCGAAGGCCAACGATGTCGGAATCGGCGCGCTTGGTCAGCTCCTGAACGCGCGCAGCTGCTGCCTCCGTCAGCCTCATCACCTGGGGACGGGGACGCTTTGCCTTTGGGGCTGCTGAGGTCGGCATTGGTGAAGTCGGGGTCATGTCATTCATGTGGAGTGTCCCAAAGCCAATTCAATAACGGCGCTTCATCACGCAGGAGACGCTCACCACATATTGAGGACGAGACGCGCCTCGTCGGACATGCGGTCCGGCGTCCATGCCGGGTCCCACACAAGGTTGACGTTGACGACGCCCACGCCGGGCACGCTGGCCACCGCATTCTCGACCATCTGCGGCAACTCGCCGGCCGCCGGGCAGTTCGGCGTGGTCAAGGTCATCACCAGATCGACGGAACGGTCGTCCTTGAGTTCGACCTTGTAGATCAGGCCGAGTTCATAGATGTCAGCCGGGATCTCCGGATCAAACACGGTCTTCAGCGCGGCCACGATATCCGCGCTCAGCCGCTCAGTTTCCTCAGGCGGCAACGCCGAGTGCGTTTCCAGGTTGGAAGTTTTCGCTTCCACGTCCTTTTCGGGACTCTTGGCTTCGACAGTGTCGGTCATGCGAACAATTCCCGCGCCTTGATCAGCGCTCTCGCCAGATGGTCGACTTCCTCGCGCGTATTATACATCCCGAACGAGGCCCGGCACGTCGCGGTCACGTTGAACCGCTCTAAAAGCGGCATCACGCAATGGGTGCCGGCGCGAACCGCGACACCCTGGCGGTCGATCACGGTTGCGACGTCGTGGGGGTGTGCGCCCTTCATCTCGAAGGAAATAATGGGACCTTTACCCTTGGCGGTGCCGATCACGCGCAGTGAGTTGATCTCGCGCAGGCGCGCCTCCGCATAGGCCAGAAGATCGTGCTCATGTGCGGCGATGCGTTCCTTGCCGATCGAATTGACGTAGTCGATCGCCGCCCCAAGCCCGATCGCTTCGACGATCGCCGGCGTTCCCGCCTCGAACTTGTGCGGCGGGTCGCCGTAGGTGACGGTTTCGCGCGCGACTTCGCGGATCATCTCGCCGCCGCCGTTATAGGGGCGCATGTTCACGAGGTGATCGTATTTGGCATGGAGCACGCCGATGCCGGTCGGCCCGTAGAGCTTGTGGCCGGTGCAGACGTAGAAATCCGCGCCGATGTCCTGCACGTCGACCATCAGATGCACTGCGCCCTGGCTGCCGTCGACCAGCACCGGAATGCCCTTCGCGTGGGCGATCTTCACGACGTCCTTCACGGGAACGACGGTGCCAAGCGCGTTCGACATCTGCGTGATGGCCACGAGCCTGGTGCGCGGCGAGAGCTGCTTTTCGAATTCCTCGATCAGGAAATTGCCGTCATCGTCGACATCGACCCATTTGAGGACGGCACCCTGACGCTCCCGCAGGAAATGCCAGGGCACGATGTTGGAATGGTGCTCCATGATCGAGAGCACGATCTCGTCGCCTTCGCCGATGTTCGGCGCGCCCCAGGACGAGGCGACGAGGTTGATCGCCTCGGTCGCGTTGCGGGTGAAGACGATTTCCTCGGGCCGCTTGGCATTGAGGAACGTTGCCACCTTGGCGCGGGCGCCCTCATAAGCCTCGGTCGCGGCGTTGGCGAGGTAATGCAGGCCCCGATGCACGTTGGCGTATTCGCGTTTATAGGCCTCCGTCATGCGGTCGAGCACCGCGTTCGGCTTTTGCGCCGAAGCGGCGTTATCGAGATAGACAAGCGGCTTGCCATAGACCTGCATCGCCAGCGCCGGAAAATCCTGCCGCAGGCGGGCGACGTCGTAAGAACCATTTGCCACGGCTGGATGCATGGTCGCCGGATGCATGGTCATCCCCGTGCCTCGAGCCAGCGCTGCGCGGTCGCGATCGCCAGCTCGCGCAAATCATCGCTGGCAATGGATTCGATGGCTTCCCCAACGAAGGCCTGAATCAGAAGCGCCTGCGCCTCCCTCTCGGACAGGCCGCGCGCGCGCAGATAGAACAGCAGGCTTTCGTCGAGTGCGCCCGTCGTAGCGCCGTGACCGCAGGTCACGTCGTCCGCGAAGATTTCGAGCTCGGGCTTGTTGTCGGCCTCGGCCTCGTCGGACAGCAGCAACGCCCGCGTCATCATCTTGGCGTCGGTCTTCTGCGCATCCGGCCGAACGATGATGCGGCCCTGAAACACGGAGTGCGCGCGATCGTCAATTACGGCGCGGAAGATCTCCCGGCTCGTGCAATGCGGAACGGCGTGGTCAAGGAACAGCGTGGTGTCGGCGTGTTGCCGGCCATTGAGCAGATTGACGCCATTGGCGTTCACCTCACTGCCCTCGCCCGCGAATGTGAGATGGCCCTGGTAGCGGCTGACGGTGCCACCGCTCGTCATGTTGAAGGTGGTCAGGCGCGCTTTCGCGCCGACCGTGAACATTGCCGTCGTGACGTTGGTGGCGTCCGTGCCATCTGCCATCAGCCGCACATGCTGCAACTGGGCATCGTCCCCTAAGGAAACGCTGGCGGCATCGTTGACCTGGTAGGACTTGGCGCCATCGGCCGCGACAAAGCTCTCCAGCAGCGTCACCTGCGCAGCTTTGCCGATCGTCAGGACCGATCGCGTATAGCTCGCCGCCGACGCGCGCGTCGCGACATGCACAATGTGAAGCGGTTTCGCGAGCGCCACACGATCGGCGACCGCAATCACGACGCCGTCGGTCGCCATCGCCGCATTCAGCGCGATCATCGCACCCGGTTCCGCGCCGTTGTCGAGCAACTCGGCATTGGCACTATCTGCGAGGGCCTCACGCAATGTCTGCACGCGAACGCCGGCTTCCAGGCTCGCCAGGCTCGACAATGCCGGCGCAAAGGCGCCATCGACCAGCACCAGGCGGCAGGCGTCGATGGCCGGCAACGCGGCCAGCGCCGCCTCAGCGCACTTGAGCGCGTTCGCATCGGGCGCCGCCGCAAGCGGCAGCACTTCGCGCATCAGCGCCCGCAGGTCGGTATATTTCCAGTCTTCGAGGCGGCGATGCGGCAGGCCGGCGCGCTCAAAGGCCGCAAAGGCCTGCTCGCGCGCTTCATTAGCTTCGCCGGTGCCAGGCAGGCGATCACGCACGCTGGCGAAAACATCGCTCACCGCTCGTCGCGTCTCGCTCTTGGCCATCAAGACATTCATCGCAGATTCCGTTGTTCCAGCGCTCAGGCCGCGTCGTCGAACTGGGCGTAGCCGGACGCCTCCAGTTCCAGCGCCAGTTCCTTGCCGCCGCTTTTCACGACCCTGCCCTTCGACATCACGTGAACGAAGTCGGGGATGATGTAGTTCAGAAGCCGCTGATAGTGCGTGATCACCACCATCGCACGTCCCGGCGCGCGTAGCGCGTTGACGCCATCGGCGGCAATCCGCAGCGCGTCGATATCAAGGCCGGAGTCCATTTCATCGAGAATGCACAGGCTCGGCTCGAACAGCGCCATTTGAAGGATTTCGTTGCGCTTCTTCTCGCCGCCGGAGAAGCCGACATTGACGCCGCGCTTGAGCATGTCTTGCGGAATGTTCAGCCGCTTGGCGACCTCGCGAACTTTCTTCAAGAATTCCGGCGCCATCAGTTCGCTTTCGCCGCGCGCCTTCCGCTGGGCGTTGTAGGCCGTGCGCAGGAAATTCATCGTCACGACGCCTGGAATTTCAACGGGATACTGGAAGGCGAGGAACACGCCCTTGGCGGCGCGCTCGTCCGGAGCCATCTCAAGCAGGTCTTCACCCCTGAAAAGGATTTCGCCGCCGGTCACTTCATAGCCCGGCTTGCCCGCGATGACGTGAGAGAGCGTCGACTTGCCGGACCCGTTCGGTCCCATGATTGCGTGGATCTCGCCCTCGTTCACGGTGAGCGACAGGCCATGGAGGATCTCGCGATCCTCGACACGAACCTGCAAATTTTTGACTTCAAGCAGTGACATCATCTTCTTCCGTTGTTCCTCATCCAACCGATCCTTCCAGCGAGATCGAGATCAGCTTCTGCGCTTCCACCGCAAATTCCATCGGCAGCTGCTGCAGCACGTCCTTCACAAAGCCGTTGACGACGAGGCCAACCGCCTCTTCCTGGCTCAGACCGCGCTGGGTGCAATAAAACAGCACGTCCTCGGAAATCTTCGAGGTCGTCGCTTCATGCTCGAACAGCGCGGAAGAATTCTTCGCTTCGACGTAAGGCACGGTGTGCGCGCCGCATTTGTCACCGATCAGAAGCGAATCGCACGCCGTATAGTTGCGCGCTCCGGTGGCCTTGCGGTGCGCCGTGACGCGGCCGCGATAGGTGTTCTGCGAAACGCCGGCGGCGATTCCCTTGGAGATGATCCGGCTGGTCGTGTTCTTGCCGAGATGCAGCATCTTGGTGCCGGAATCGACCTGCTGGTAGCCGTTTGAAATCGCGATCGAATAGAACTCGCCGCGCGAGTTGTCGCCGCGCAGGATGCAGCTCGGATATTTCCAGGTGATCGCCGACCCTGTTTCGACCTGGGTCCAGGAAATCTTGGAATTGGCGCCGCGGCAGTCGCCACGTTTGGTGACGAAATTGTAGATGCCGCCCTTGCCTTCGGAATTGCCGGGGTACCAGTTCTGCACCGTCGAATATTTGATCTCGGCGTCATCAAGCGCGACGAGTTCGACCACGGCGGCGTGAAGCTGGTTTTCATCGCGCTGCGGCGCCGTGCAGCCTTCGAGATAGCTGACGTAGGAGCCCTTGTCGGCGATGATCAGCGTACGCTCGAACTGGCCCGTGTTGCGCTCATTGATGCGGAAATAGGTCGACAATTCCATCGGGCAGCGGACGCCCGGCGGCACATAGACGAACGAGCCGTCCGAGAAGACAGCCGAGTTCAGCGTCGCGAAAAAGTTGTCCGAGGTCGGCACCACGGAGCCGAGATACTCCTTCACGATGTCCGGATGCTCGCGGATCGCTTCCGAGATCGGCATGAAGATCACGCCGGCTTGCTTGAGTTCTTTCTGGAAGGTGGTCGCGACCGATACGGAGTCGAACACGGCATCCACCGCGATCTTCCGCCCGCCTGCCGCCGCATTACCCTCAGGGCGCACAACGCCCTCAAGCACCGCAACTTCGCGCAGTGGAATGCCGAGCTTCTCATACGTCTTGAGGATTTCGGGATCGATCTCGTCGATCGAGGAGAGCGCCTTCTTCGGCTTCGGCGCGGCGTAGTAGTAGATATCTTGATAATCGATCTTCGGATAATTGACGCGCGCCCAGGTCGGCTCGGTCATCGTCAGCCAGCGGCGATAGGCCTCCAGACGCCATTCCAGCATCCAGGCCGGCTCATTCTTTTTCGTGGAGATAAAGCGGACAGTATCTTCCGACAACCCCTTCGGGGCTTTCTCGGACTCGATGAGCGTCTCAAATCCATATCGATACTGATCGACGTCGATCTGGCGAACCCGATCGACCGTCTCTTGTACGGCAGCCATTCATTCCTCCGCTCGCGGTTTCAAGGACCGCGGTGGAACACAATTCGGAAGCTCTTACGATGTTTCCGGGACGAAATCACCTGCTTAGAACGGTTCAAGCTGTGTTTCGTCGCTGACCCTTAAGTAGTCTGCCCGCGAGGCTTCGCCAAGCCTCCAGGCACGATTCGACATCCGCATCCCGCGTGGACCAGCCCATACTCAGCCGCACCGCGCCCTGCGCGATTTCGCCGTCGAAACCCATGGCCTCGAGCACATGGGACGGCTGCACCTTGCCGGAGGAACAGGCGGAGCCGGAAGACACGGCAATCCCAGCGAGATCGAAGCCGATCACCGCGGTTTCAGCCCTCAGTCCGGGAACCATAAAAAGGGTGGTATTATGTAACCGCCGCACGGCATCCGAGAAGATGATCATGTTCGGGGTTTGCCGCAACCCTGTTTCCAGCCGCTGCTGCAAGGCCTGGATGCGGTCGGCCTCGACCGTTAGGTTCGCCATCGCAGCGGTCACGGCGGCGCCAAATCCCGCAATGCCCGCCACGTTCTCTGTTCCGGCACGGCGGCTCAACTCCTGGCCCCCGCCGCGCAGGAGCGGCTCGGGCCCCGTCGATCCCTCCGACAGGACCAGCGCACCGACGCCCTTGGGGCCGCCGATCTTGTGCGCGGATAGCGTGAGAAGATCGGCGCCCAACGCGCGCAGATCGACGGATATCTTCCCGAGCGCCTGGACCGCATCGACATGCAGCAGCCCGCCGCCAGCGTGGACGATCTCGGCCGCCTCTGCGATGGGCTGGATAGCGCCGGTTTCGTTATTGGCGAGCATGATCGACACCAGCGCGGGGGATCTAACGCTGAGCAGGTCACGCAAATGGTCGAGATCGACGACGCCATCTCGGGTGACGTTCAAGTGCGTGATAGCGCCGTATGGAAACCGTCCGCCCGATAGCACGGAGGCATGCTCGATCGCGGACACCACCAGCCGTTCGACGGCCGGAGAACCATCCCGCCTGAGGGCAGGCGCCAGCGCCAGCACATTGGCCTCGGTCCCGCCTGACGTGAAAACGACCTGTCGCGGCACGGCTCCGACGGCCGTTGCCACCGCGGCCCGCGCCGCCTCGATCCACCGTCGCGCCTCACGGCCCTCGGCATGGACGGAGGACGCATTCCCCGGCAAATCCAGCGCGCCAAGCATCGCGCGCCGCGCCTCGTCGCGAAGCGGGGTCGTCGCATTCCAATCGAGGTAGACGCGATCCACCATAGTCGTAAGATAATACCTTTGTCCAAGCGTGTCTGCCTGGTCGAGTCATGCGCCATGCCAAATGGCGACGCGTCCGTCGCTCCGCAATTCCTGAATGGCACCTAACATCTTGAACAGGCAAGCGGATGTTCAAAATCCTTGCTTTTTGCCCCTCGCCTCATGCTAGAACGCGGCCTCCATCACCAGTCGTCGTCGCGCGATACCGCGCTTGAGACGCCTGCTTCCGATTTTCCTTTCGCGAGGTCTTGTCTGCCAAAGCGCCGATAAAGCCAGCGATAAACCGGTCGACCACCCAAGGACCGTCCATGCCTGAAGTTATTTTCACCGGCCCCGCGGGCCGTCTCGAAGGCCGTTATCACCCGGCCAAGCAGAAGAACGCGCCGATCGCGATGATCCTGCATCCGCATCCGCAGTTTCACGGCACGATAAATCATCAGATCGTCTATCAGTGCTACTACGCGTTTGCCCATCGCGGCTTCTCGGTGCTGCGTTTCAATTTCCGCGGCGTCGGCCGCAGCCAGGGCTCGTTTGATCACGGCACCGGCGAATTGTCGGACGCGGCGTCCGCACTCGACTGGGCGCAGACCATCAATCCCGAAGCACGCGCCTGCTGGGTGGCCGGCTTTTCGTTCGGCGCCTGGATCGGCATGCAGCTTCTGATGCGCCGTCCTGAGGTCGAAGGATTTATCTCGATCGCGCCGCCCGCCAATCTCTACGACTTCTCGTTTCTGGCGCCCTGCCCGTCATCGGGCCTGATCGTGCATGGCGAGAAGGATGCCGTGGTGCCTCCGAAGGACGTCAACACGCTGGTCGAGAAGCTCAAGACGCAAAAGGGCATCGTGATTGATCAGCAGATCATCCCCGGCGCCAACCATTTCTTCGACGGCAAACTCGAGCCCTTGATGCAATCAGTCACTGCCTATCTCGACATGCGTCTCGCCAACGTGCGCTAATCCACATGACCGCCTGGGTCGCATTGCTGCGCGCGGTCAATGTCGGCGGCACCGGCAAGCTCGCCATGAGCGAGTTGAAGGCGATGTGTGACGAGCTCGGTCTTGCGTCGGCCAAGACCTATATCGCCAGCGGCAACGTCGTTTTCAAAAGCACCAAGTCCGAGGCCGCGATCAAGGCTACGCTGGAGAAACGGCTCGAGGCCTGTGCCGGCAAGCCGGTCGGCGTTCTCATCCGCACTGCCACCGAAATGGCGCAGGTCGCAGCCAACAACCCGTTTCCGAAACTTGCGCCTAACCGCACCATGGCGCTGTTCCTCGACCGCGCGCCGCCGGCCGATGCGCTCGAAGGCGTTCGCGGCCAGAAGGACGAAAAGATCCGCCTCGGACGACGCGAGATCTACGTCCACTACGGCGAAGGGATGGGGTCGTCCAAACTCGTCGTCCCCGCCGCCAAAGCCGGCACCGCGCGCAACATGAACACGGTTGCGGCGCTCGCCAAAATGGCGGCCGAACTCTAAGCAGACCTCACGCGGCCGAGCGTAGCTGGAGCTTCGAAATCCAGGAATTCCGTCGCTTCAGGAAATCGCGCAAGTGCGCCGGGTAGTCGGTGCCGACGGCCGCGCGCACCGATGGGCGCGAGACGAGCGATGCCCGCCAACGTGCGAGCTTGAGCTTTTGCGACAGGATGCCGAAGTCGCCGATGTCATCGAACACGTCGAAATAGCGGAACACTGGACCGAAGACGGCGTCGACCAGCGAAAAGCCCTCCCCGTCAAACCATGGCGAGGCCACGACGCGCGCCTCGAGCCGGGCAAAACGTGCCTCAAGCTGGACCGCTTTGGCCTTGAACGCGGCTTCATCGGGCGCGGAATAAAGCCCGGCGATATCGTTGAGGACCGTTGAGCCGAACTCGATCCAGCCGCGATGCTCGGCGCGCCGCAACGGCTCGGCCGGATGCAATGGCCTCGGTTCGGTTTCCTCCAGGTATTCTAGGATGACGGCCGATTCGAAGATCGCGGCGTGACCGACCTGGAGCACCGGCGTCTTGCTCAACGGCGAGAGTTTCAGAAACCACTCGGGCTTGTTGGCAAGATCGATATCGATCCGCTCGAAGGCAACGCCCTTCTCGGTCAGCGCAATCACCGCGCGCTGCACGTAGGGACAGAGCTTGTGGCTGATCAGCCGCAGACGGGAAGACATCGCGACACCCAAGTCAATGCAGATGCATTGAATTAAATGCATCTGCATTGATCTGTCAAGCCCGCGCGCCAGCCTCCTTATGGCCTCGCGACAAGTCCGCCGGTCATCGGGATCGGCACGCCGGTCGTGGCGGGATAGCTGAGCGGCAGACCCTTCAGGCCGCGTGCGGCAAGAAAGCCGAAGGCCTGCGCTTCGATCGCATCCGACGACCAGCCGAGCGCATCGGCCGATTCGACGGTTGCCGGCTTGAGCTGCTCGCGCAGCATCCGCATCATGGTGAGGTTGCGCGCGCCGCCGCCGGCGACCACCCAGCTCTTCGGCGGCTGCGGCAACAGCGGAACGATCCTCCCTATCGCCGCGACCGTGAAGGCGGTCAGCGTCGCCGCGCCGTCGGCGGGAGAGACATCGCGAAGGATGCGCTTGGCGAAATCATTGCGGTCGAGCGATTTCGGCGGCGGCAGCGCAAAAAATGGATCGTTCAGCGCTTCTGCGATCCACGCGGCATCCGCCGTGCCTTGCGCGGCCATGCGGCCGTCGCAGTCGAAACGCTGGCCGATCGTCCGGTACATGAAATCATCGAGCAAGGCGTTGCCGGGGCCGGTATCGCAGGCCATCAGCGCGTCGCCATCGATATAGGTGATGTTGGCAACGCCGCCGATGTTGAGGACCACGATCGGCCCCTCGCGCTGCAGCGATTGCGCGAGCGCGCGGTGATAGACCGGAACAAGCGGCGCGCCCTGCCCGCCGGCGGCGACGTCGGCGGCGCGGAAATCGTGCATGACCGGAATATGGACGGCCCTGGCGAGCGCGGCGGCGTCGCCGATCTGCACGGTCATCTTCTCGGCCGGGCGATGCAGCACGGTCTGGCCGTGGAAACCGACGATGTCGATGTCCTCGCTGGTGATGCGGTGCTGGGCCTTGAAGCTTGCGACGGCTTCGGCATGCGCCGCCGTGACGACCCGCTCGGCCTCCTGGAGAATGCCGGGCCTGGCCTCGCGGGCCTGGAGGTGAACGGCCTCCGTCAGCGCCTGAAGCAGGAGGCGGCGCTCGACATCGGTATAGGGCCGGTAGCCGGACGGGCCGAACGCCTTGACGCGCTTGCCGTCGGTTTCGATCATGGCGACGTCCACCCCGTCCAGCGAGGTGCCGCTCATCAAGCCTAAGGCGGTTAACATCATCGTCGTCTAGCCTCAGCCCTACCCCAGGACCTTTAGCTTGTGCCAAAGGGGCACATCTTATAATGCCACAACGCCGACGCTTGCGGCAGCCCATGCCGACCGGGTTCGCTGCCTTTGCTTAGCAATTAACGTAAAACAAAAATGATCAGGTTCGAAGAAAGATGACCGTATTCAAGTCGGATTTCCTCAAGGTGCTGCAAGAGCGCGGCTTTATTCACCAGGCTTCCGACTTCGAGGGCCTCGACGCGCTTGCCGCGAAGGGCGAGGCAACCGCCTATGTCGGCTACGACTGCACGGCGCCGTCCCTGCACACCGGCAATTTCCTCAGCATGATGATGCTCTACTGGTTGCAGCAAAGCGGCAACAAGCCGATCACCCTGATGGGCGGCGGCACCACCATGGTCGGTGACCCCTCCGGCAAGGACGAGACACGCGCGATCCGCACCGTTGCGGAGATCGAAGCCAACAAGGCATCGATTCGTGGCGTTTTTGCGAAGGTGCTGCGCTACGGATCGGGCGCGAGCGATGCTGTCATGCTCGACAATGCCGAGTGGCTTACCAAGCTCAACTGGATCGAAATGCTGCGCGACGTGGGCAAGCATTTCTCCGTCAATCGCATGCTGACCATGGATTCAGTGAAGCTTCGGCTCGAGCGCGAGCATGAGATGAGCTTCATCGAGTTCAACTACATGGTCTGCCAAGCCTACGACTTTGTCGAGCTGGCGCGCCGCACCGGTTGCCGCTTGCAGATGGGCGGCTCGGACCAGTGGGGCAATATCATCATGGGCGTCGATCTCGGCCGGCGCATGAGCACGCCGCCACTGTTCGCGCTGACCACGCCGCTGCTGACCACCGCCTCCGGCGCCAAGATGGGCAAGACCGCGCAAGGCGCGGTCTGGCTCAACGCCGATCAGTTTTCGCCCTATGACTTCTGGCAATATTGGCGCAACACCGAAGATGCCGACGTCGTTCGGTTCCTGAAGCTCTTCACCACGCTGCCGATGAGCGAGATCGGCAAGCTCGCAAAACTTCAAGGCGCGGAAATCAACGATGCCAAGAAGGCTCTCGCCGACGCCGCAACCACGCTGCTGCACGGCACTGAGGCAGCGCGACAGGCCGCGGAAACTGCGCGGCGAACGTTCGAAGAAGGTACGATTGCGGAAAATCTGCCGACGGTGGAAGTTGCGATGGGAGAACTCGACGCGGGAATTGGCGTGCTCGCATCCTTCGTCAAGGCGGGTCTCGTCACCTCGAACGGCGAGGCACGGCGTCAGATCAAGGGCGGCGGCCTGCGCGTCAACGACATCGCGGTCACCGACGAAAAGATGACGCTGAAACAATCCGACCTGACACCGGAAGGCGTGATCAAGCTGTCGTTCGGCAAGAAGCGCCACGTGCTGCTCAAGCCTGCATAAGCGCATTCCGAAAAGCGCGCTTGTGCTGTCGGGTCAAAACCGGCTTCCATCCTTCCAATGAATCAAGAGACGCCGCGGGAGGAAGCCGACGCTGCACGACTGAAGCCGGTGCATACCGCGCTTGGCGTGCTTGCGTTATGCTTTGCACTTTCGGTTGTCGGGCGCGGCCTGGGCGAGAGCTTTTCTGTCTTCCTGCTGCCGATTTCGGAAAGCTTTGGCTGGGACCGCGCCGAGGTCGTCTCGGTCTATTCGCTGAGCGCTCTCTCCGGCGGCCTCGCCTCGCCTCTGATCGGCCGCCTCTTTGATTATTCCGGCCCGCGCAGCGTCTATTCGCTCGGCCTTCTGTTGTTTGGCGGAGCGTTCCTGTTCGCCGCCGGTGCCACACGCCTGTGGCAGATCCAGTTCAGCGTCGGCGTCTGCGTCGGGCTCGGCATCGCGCTGATCGGCAATGTACCGAATTCCATACTGCTCGGCCGCTGGTTCGGCCCAAAGCTGCCGACCGCGATGGCAGTGGTCTATTCCGCGACCGGCGCCGGCGTGCTTGCGCTGTTGCCGGCCTCGCAGCTCCTGATCGAGCATTTCGGCTGGCGCGGCGCCTATCAAATCTTCGGCGCAACCGCGTTGCTGCTGCTGCTTCCGCTCCTTGTGCTGCCATGGCGGCTGTTTTCCGAAGGACAGCCCCATCTCACCAAAATCGCCACCGATGAAGCATCGGACGAAGGCTGGACGCTCCGCCGCGCCATCGGCCACCACGCCTTCTGGGCGCTGTTCTGGACCTTCTTCTTCACGGCGATCGGCATGTATGCGCTCACCCCCCAAGTCGTGGCCTATCTGATCGAAGCCGGCTTTCCGCCCTTGCAGGCCGCGACCGCCTGGGGCTTTTCAGGCGTCGTGCTGCTGTTCGGAATGCTGGGCGTCTCCTGGCTCGACGGCATCATCGGACGCCGGCCGTCCGTCCTGTTTTCCTATGCGATGTCGGTGTTCGGAATTTTCCTGCTGTGGCTGTTGCAGTGGTATCCGAACATCTGGGTCTTGACCGGCTTCGTCGTCTGTTTCGGCAGCATGATCGGCTCGCGCGGTCCGCTTCTCACCGCAACCGCAATGAAGCTGTTCAAGGGAAAGCGCGTCGGTACCATCTACGGCGCGATCGCGATCGGCAGCGGATTGGGATCGGCATTCGGCTCATGGAGCGGCGGCCTCATCCACGACATCACGCACAGCTACAATCCTCTGATGCTTTATGCGCTGATCAGCGTGATCCTCGGCATGATTCCGTTTCTGGTGGTCCCGGCGCTGCGGCGCTGACGCAATGAAACTTCAGTTCGCAGGAAATTCAATTCCGTTCTGCTTGCCGGTGTTGAATTCCATGATCTTCCGGGTGATCCCGGGGAGCATTGCGGAAATCGGATTGACATTTAGCGTCGGCTTGTCCGGCGTGCCGACCACCTCATAGGTCAGGCCGAACACCCCTTCATCGCTACCGCCGAAGAACAGGCCAAGGCCCGGAACCTGGCCGAGGAGGTTGTTCAACCCATAGACGGGAATGAAAGTGCCGCTCATGCGCACCTGATTGCCGGGATAATCGATACTGCCTTCGATCGTGCCGCCCATCATCGGTCCCTTGAGCACGCCCTCGCGGATCGTGAGCTGCCCGTTCTGCCGGCTGAACTCCGCACGCAGCCGCGAGAAGGCGATGCCGCTTCGCGAGCCCGGCTGGCCGCCCGTCACCAGCTTGTCGAGCGAGGCTTCTCCTTTGACGGTGAAGTCGCGCACGTTGAGCAATCCTTCCCTGGGGCCGGAGTCCGAGGTCGGGGTATCGATCGCGAGCTGAAGCTGGCCACCGAAGACCTTCGAGTAGGTGTCGGTGAAACGCAGGAATGCGCCGGCATCGCTGGTCTCGAGCAGGATCACCTCGCGCCCCTGCCCGCGGCGCAAATCCGCCGTGACCGGGGTTTCGCGCCCGAGCTTGCCGCTGAACGCAAAGTTTTTGATCGCACCGCCGCGGCGCGACATCTTGGCGTCGACGCTGCGCAGCGCTTCGCCAAAGAAGCCGGCCACCGCACCGAGCTTCACGTCGACATCAAGATCCATGCCCCTGGTCTTGGACTTGGAGTCGGTGTCCTTTCCGGAAATCGCGGTCTTGAGGAAACTGCGGCCATCGAAGACATCGCCGCGCATGGTGACCTTGAGAATGCCGTCTCCTCCGCGTTCGGCCCGCAGCGACGTCTTGTCGCCTTCGGAAGGCGCGTAGGTCGGGAAATTCGCGTTGACCAGATCGCCGTTCTGATCGACTTCGAGCGAGCCCTTGATGGAAGCGCCGCCGCCCTCGATCACGATGTCTTCCAGGCGGGTCGATTGCGGCTTCTGGATCACGTTGAAGGTGGCGCGCGTCGACTTGCCCGGCACCTTGATCCAGCCCGGCAGGATATTGTCGAGCTTGAGCTGGGTGAGATCGGCGTCGATGCCAAGGCGGGTATTGTCGCTGCCGATCTTGCCGCTCAGTTTGACTGGAATGGAGCCGCTCACCGCAGGCCCGAGGTCAAAGCCGAAACGGGCACGGCTTGCTTCGTCGAGCGTCGCCTGCAACTTGATATCCGCATCGCCGTCATTCTGCTTGCGATAATCGAGCGAAGCCGGCTGCCCGTTGATCTTCACGTCGCCTTTGACCTGATAGCCCTGATTGTTGGCGACGACCTTGAGCGAGTTGGCCTCGACCCTCTGATTCATCATCAGCCGATCGGCGGCAAATCCGCCGAGATCGGCGCTGACGGAGTAGCTCACGTCAGCCCGCGTGACGTCGTGCTTGATCGGCAGGGCAAGGTTGATCACGGCGGAGGCCGTACCCTTGCTGGCATTGGGATCGACCAGGGTTGCGGAGAGATCGCTCAACTTGTCCGAGGCGAGCAGTTCGGCTGCCGCCGGCACCGGACCATCAATCCGGAACTTCACCTTGGCCTGTACGGGTTTCGGAAACGTGTCCGGCACCTCGAAGACCGCATCGGAAACGTTGAGCTTGCGGCCCGCCGGCGTGTCGGCCGCGCCCTGGCCGATGCTGACATTCGCCGTCCGGCCGGTGACATGCGCTTTCAGGTCGGCATCGTGAATTGAAGGCAACCCGTCCACCGGCCGCAACGTCACCCCATTGGCGACGATGGTGACGTTGAGGCCATCCTCGGGGATCGGCGGTCCCTTTCGCGACAGATTCCGAACCGGCGAATTGACCCCGATCTCGATGCGCTGAACCGCGCCGCGCTCGACCCGGTCGACCACCCACTGGCGAATGTCGGCCACGACCAGCGAAGGCCAAACTCGCTTGAGCGCCGCGACCGACATCGGGGTGCCGGCAAATCCCAGCGTGATGCGGGGCTCGCCCGCGTAATCGATGCTGCCGGTGCCCGCTACGCCGATCTCTCCATTGCTGAAATCGGCCTGCGTCAAGGTCACCCGCTTCCTGTCGGTGTCGATGCGGACGCCGATAGAAACACGGTTGAAGATGACCGGCGGCTCACCGTCTTCGTCCCCGGCCAGCAAGACGGTGCCGCCGCTAAAGCCAAGCTGCCAGTCGGTGGCGTTGCCGTTGGGTGGCTCAAGGGTCGCGAGCAGCGTGATCCTGTTCTGGCCCGAAATGATCTTGAACGGCGCGACCAGCACCCGCTTGTTGGCGTCCCAATCGAGACTCACTTCGGCCGAGTCGATCGCCATCGGAAATTCGGGCGTGTCGCTATCGACGATTTCTCCGGCGCCTGACGTGACCTTGCCGCGGAAATAGGTGGGCAAACCATCGCGGCCGAGTTCGCCCTTCAGTTCGCCTGACAGCGGCAGGTTCGCGCTGTAGTTCAGGTTCTTCAGCCGCAGCGCCAAGAGGATGTTGGCGGTCGAAACCTTGTCGGCCTTGATGTCGACCGACCTCACACCGTTGGCAGGCGGGCCCACCGATACGCGCAGCGACCAGCCCTGCGGCCCCTCTTCGGCAAGGCTCAGTGCGACCCCGCCGCCGCTCGGCCGGCGCAGGCTAAGCGAGATATTCTGGAAATTCCATTTGTTGCCGCGCTGCTGGTCATCAACGATCAGGCTGCCGTTCTTCAAACCGATCTCGTTGAGATTCTGCCCGTCGAGTCCGCTCAGGCTCAGGCTGTCGAGCCAGTCCAGCCCGGCCAGCAATCCGGCCTGCGTACCTTCGGCGGCTAGCGCGGATGCGGCAGCGGCAGACTGGTTCGGCTGGGGCGAGGCCGGCCCGCCGTTTGGAACCGCCTGACGCGGAAAGGTGGGTGGAAGCCCTGCGTCCTTTTTCGAAGCGACGCCGGTTGCGAGCGGCCGCGCATTGTCGCCGGCGGATACCGTGACATAGCCGTCGGGGGTAATGCGCACGGCGAGCTCGGCGTCCACCAGGTTCAGGCTCTCGGCACGCAGCCGCCCCAGCAGCAGCGCGGAGCCCGAGAGCCTCACCTCGGCTTTCGGCGCGCTTGCGACGATTGCATGATCGCGATCGCGCACGATGATGTCGCGGATACGCACCGCGATCCTGATCCGGCCCGCCCGCTCGATCTGCGTGCCGCCGACTTCGACCGTGTTGCCGTGGCCGATATTTTCCTCGATCGCAGCCGCAAGCCAGGGCGTCGCCATGTCGAGATTGATGGGGCCCGCGCCAAGCCGCCACCACAGGCCGCCGAAGCAGCCGGCAAAAATCACGAGCAGCGAGGCGAGAACGATGGCGAGCCGCCAGAACCAGCGCGCGCCGGCAAGATAGCGCCGCAGCGAACCTGCATAATCGGCAAGCCGGTAAAAACCGGCGTTCGACCGGGACAGCAATCGGCGCGCGTGGTTCCCGGCCGCCTCTTCATGCTCCTCCGCATGCCAATCGGTGCCGTCCCACTGCTGGAGCTGGACGTCAGCGGACGAACCGGGATCCTGGGTCGACCTATGTCTTGCCATAGCCTCTCGTTGCCGGCGCCGATGGTGGTCCAAGATGAGCAATGGCTGGGTCCCGCGCCAACATTGCTGCCCTTCTCATTTCAGTGGAGGCGATTTGATGTCCGCTACCCATTCCTGGCTCCCACGCGAATCCAAATCGAGAGACTCCACTAAAGCGCATATTTGCAAAACAGTCCTTCCATGCCCGTCGTTGCGAAAACGTCTATCGCTTGTGAGAGACGGCGGAGGCATCCGCTCGTCTCCGGCTAAGCTACGCGAGCTGACGGGTGGCGCGTCGAAATCCTTTTGAGCATAATCCGAAAAAAGGCCGAACTGACCTGCCCGGCCATCGACCTCAATACCTCAATGATTGATCCGCGGAAAGCGACGAAAGGAAGGCGTATGTCCAAGAAAACGCGCAAGAAATCCGGTAAATCACCAGCTTCCCGCAAGGCGCGCGTCGCGAAGGCATCCGCCAGGCCGTCCGCATCGAAAGCAGGACCCTCACGAGCATCAAAATCGAGCAAGAACCCACGAAGCAGGCAAGGCAAGGCGCGCGGGCTTTCCTCCAAGACCCCGAAACCTTCGACCACCACGAGATCGAATCGGAAGAGCCCGGCCCGCAGCGCGCTGGCAGAGGGCGCACAAGCCCCTTCGTTCCATTTGCCTCGCGACGGAGGACAGACGGTTTCGCTTGCCGATTTTGCCGGTCGGAAACTCGTCCTGTTCTTCTACCCCCGCGCGGACACGCCCGGTTGCACGAAGGAGGCGATCGACTTCACACGCCTCAAAGACGCCTTCGCCGCAGCAGGGACAGCCGTCGTCGGGGTATCGGGGGATACTCCCAAGGCCCAGGAAGCATTTCGGAACAAGCATCAGCTCGCGGTTCCTCTCGCCTCGGATGAGAAGCACGAGATGCTGGAGGCCTACGGGGCCTGGGGCGAAAAATCCATGTATGGCAGGACATTCGAGGGCATTATTCGCACCACGGTTTTGATCGGCGCGAATGGCGGGGTCATCAAGCTGTGGCGCAATGTCAGGGTCGACGGACATGCCGATGAGGTACTGGCGGCCGCGCGGGCAGCCTGAGGCCATCATTCGCGAAAAATTAACCATGGCAGGGTCAAATCTCTCCCGTAAATTGGGCCGCAAGGAACTCACCTCCGACCGGCGCGGGAGTGCCGATGTCGTTCCGTTCCGGTCACCAGTCCGAGTCTCGCCTGCACCATAATCCCGGCCGGCAGCCGGCGCGCCAACCGGTCAGCCATCCGGCCCCTCCCGCGAAACGTGACCTGACCGGCTACACGCTGGTTCACGCGGGCAAGCAGGTGCGCTTTGGACCCGTCGCGTTCTGGATCGTGGTCGGCACCGTCACGGCGCTTGGACTATGGTCGGCGGCCACCGCCACCTATTTCGCGTTTCGCGACGACGTTCTCACGCGGCTGATCGCGCGTCAGGCGGAAATGCAATATGCCTACGAAGACCGAATCGCCGATCTTCGCGCCAAGATCGACCGCGCAACCAGCCGGCAACTGCTGGATCAGGAGCACTTCGACCAGAAGCTCGAACAGATCATGCGGCGGCAGACCACGCTGGAATCGCGCGCGAGCGCGCTCGGCGCCATTCCCGATGTGACGGGCTCGATCAAGGCGCCGTCGCGCGGCGCGGCTGCGACAGAACCGGCGGCATCCGGTATCCCAAAGCCCTCGCCGATCAGCGACACCGCCGTATTCGTTGCGCCGCCTGACCGCGAGGCGCGGCTGGAATCGCGCGCGCCGATAATGGCCCCTGCCCCCGCGACCAAAACGGCGAAGATCCAGGGCGTCGACAGCGTGATCGTGCGCCTGCAAAATTCGCTCGATCAAGTCGAGCGGCGGCAGCTCGCTTCCCTCAGCTCGCTCGAAGACAATCTCGAATTGCGCGCCCGGCGCATGCGCGGCGTGATCAGCGACCTCGGTCTCGATCTCGGCCAGCTGGAGGCGTCAACCCCGCATGGGGGAATGGGTGGCCCCTATGTGCCGGTCAAACTACCCGCGGACGCCGGCTCCTTCGAGCGCCAGCTCTACCGCATCCACGTCAGCCGCGCCCAGGTCGAACGTCTCAACCGGACGCTTGCGCTTGTGCCGTATCGAAAGCCTGTTGTCGGCGAGGTCGAATTCACCTCCGGATTCGGCGTCCGCTCCGATCCGTTCCTCGGCCGTCCGGCCATGCACACTGGCCTCGATTTTCGTGCCTCGAGCGGCGACCCCGTGCGGGCAACCGCCAACGGCAAGGTAGTTTCGTCAGGCTGGACCGGCGGTTACGGCCGCATGGTGGAGATCGACCATGGCAATGGCCTGTCGACCCGTTACGGCCATCTGTCGGAAATCGACGTGAAGGTCGGCGATGTCGTCAAAATCGGTCAGGTGATCGGTCTCGTCGGCTCCACCGGCCGCTCGACCGGACCGCATCTTCACTATGAAACGCGAATCGATGGCGAGGCTGTCGATCCGCAAAAGTTCCTGCGCGCCGGCGTTCGGTTGAGCGCGGGCTAGAAGCCCGCCCTTTATTCCACATCCTCGACTTCACCAGGCACCGCGCCGAAGGCGCGCTGCGCCAGCGTTGCGGCCATGAATTCATCGAGGTCGCCGTCGAGCACGCCCGAGGTATCCGAGGTCTGCACGCCGGTGCGTAGGTCCTTGACCATCTGATAGGGCTGCAGGACGTAAGACCTGATCTGATGGCCCCAACCGATATCGGTCTTGGCGGCCTGATCGGCGGCCGCCTGCTCCTCACGCTTCTTCAGCTCGATCTCGTACAGCCGCGCCCGCAGCATGTCCCAGGCCTGCGCGCGATTCTTGTGCTGCGAACGCCCGGCCTGGCAGACCACGGCAACGCCGGTCGGAATGTGCGTCAGCCGCACTGCCGACTCGGTCTTGTTGACGTGCTGACCGCCCGCCCCGCCCGAGCGCATGGTGTCGGTGCGCACGTCGGATTCCTTAATGTCGATCTTGATCGTATCGTCGATGACCGGAAAGATCGCCACGCTCGAGAACGAGGTATGCCGGCGCGCGTTGGAATCGAACGGCGATATCCGCACCAGCCGATGCACGCCGGCTTCGGTCTTCAGCCAGCCATAGGCGTTATGGCCCGAGATCTGGATGGTGGCAGATTTGATGCCGGCTTCTTCGCCCTGTGACTCCTCGAGATATTCCACCTTGAAGCCGTGCTTCTCGGCCCATCGCGTATACATCCGCAGCAGCATTTGCGCCCAATCCTGGCTCTCGGTGCCGCCGGCGCCGGCATGGACCTCGAGATAGGAATCGAAGCGATCCGCCTCGCCCGACAGCAGCGCTTCGAGCTCGCGCCGCGCAACCTCTTTCTTGAGGTCCTTCAGCGCTGCTTCCGCCTCCGCGACGACGGCCGCGTCGTTCTCGGCCTCGCCGAGTTCGATCATGCCGATGTTGTCTTCAAGCTCGCGCTCGACCTTGCCGATTCCGGACAGCGCATCCTCCAGCGAGGTGCGCTCCTGCATCAGCTTCTGCGCCTTCTGCGGGTCGTTCCAGAGATTGGGGTCTTCGGCGAGCTTGTTCAGCTCCGCCAGCCGCGCTGTGGATGTTTCGACGTCAAAGATGCCTCCTCAGCAGCCCGACTGACTGCTTGATCTCTTCGACGAGACGTTCGACTTCGGCGCGCATGACTCTCTCTGATTTGAATGTGAGGCGTGACAAGACTTCCGCCCGATGTAGCGGCGGAAGTCGCAAAGCGCAATGAAGCTTTAATAAAGCCCGCCGGTGCCGGACCGGAAGAAGTTCCGATCCGCATCAGGCGGCGGCTGTTGCTGGTAGATCTGCCGGCCATCGGGATCCACGGCAGCGTAGGCATCCGGTGGCGCCGTTCCCGGCTTGAAGGCCTCAAGGATGGTCCTGCCGCCATCGCCCGGACTGGCGCGCATGCCACTCTTGGCGTCAACGCGGACCAGCTTGATTCCGGCTGGGATCTTGAAGGGAACAGCGGGCTTGTCGGCGAGCGCGAGCTTCAGGAAGTCGCGCGCGATCGGCGCGGCGAGGTGACCGCCGGTCGCCGCGTTGCCCCGGCCGAGCGGCCGCGGCTTGTCGTAACCGAGATAGATGCCGACCACGATGTCCGGCGAGAAGCCGATGAACCAGGCGTCCTTGGCTTCGTTGGTGGTGCCGGTCTTGCCGGCGATCGGCTTGCCGACTTCCTTGACGACGGTCGCAGTACCAGCCTGTACCACGCCCTCCATCATCGAGGTCATCTGATAGGCGGTCATCGTGTCGAGCACCTGCTCGCGATGGTCGATCAGCTGCGGCTCGGGCTGGTTCTTCCAGCCACCCGGCGCGTCGCAGCCGCGGCACTCGCGCGAGTCGTGCTTGAAGATGGTGTGGCCGTAACGGTCCTGGATGCGGTCGATCAAGGTCGGCTTCACACGACGGCCGCCATTGGCGATCATCGAATAGGCCGTGACCATGCGCATGACAGTGGTTTCGCCGGCACCAAGCGCATAGGAGAGATAGTTCGGCAGTTCGTCATAAACGCCGAAGCGTCTGGCATATTCGCCGATCAGCGGCATGCCGATGTCCTGCGCAAGCCGCACCGTGACGGTGTTGAGCGACAGACGCAGCGCATTCCGCAATGTCGTCGGCCCATTGTATTTGCCGGACGAGAAGTTATCCGGACGCCATACGCCGGCGCCCTGCCCCTGATCGATTTCGATCGGCGCGTCGACCACCTGGGTCGAAGGCGTATAGCCGTTGTCGAGCGCCGCCGAATATACGATCGGCTTGAACGACGAACCCGGCTGCCGGTAGGCCTGCGTGGCGCGGTTGAACTGGCTCTGATCGAACGAGAAGCCGCCGACCATCGCGAGCACGCGACCGGTCCAGGGGTCCATCACCACCATCGCGCCGGACACTTCCGGCAACTGCCGTAACCGGTACTGGCCTTCAACGGGGTTGCCGTCCTTGAACAGGGGATCGGCATAGATCACGTCGCCTGGCGACAATACCTGCGCCAACGACGTCGGCGCCTTGCCCTTTGTCGGCCCGGACGCGGCCTTGGCCCATCGCACGCCATCAAGCGTGATGATCCCGGTCTGCCGCTCCTTGCTCACGGCGCCGCCAAGTTCACGGCCCGGCTGGAAACCGATGCGTGCCGACTGATCGCTGGTCTCCAGAACCACCGCCATTCGCCACGGCGAGACGTCCGAGAGCGACTTGACGTCGGCGAGCTTGACGCCCCAGTCGCCGGAAATGTCGAGCTTGCTCTGAGCGCCGCGCCAGCCCTGCGCCTCGTCGTAGGTGACCATGCCGGCGGCCATGGTCTTGCGCGCCATCACCTGGATTTTCGGATCGAGCGTGGCGTGAACGGACAGGCCGCCCTCGTAGAGCTTCTTCTCGCCGTATCGCTCGAAGATATCGCGGCGGACTTCTTCGGCGAAATATTCGCCGGCGAAAATATGCGCGCCGTTGGCCCGGTTGGTGACGGTCAACGGGGACTTGCGGGCCTTGTCGGCGTCGGCTGTGCTGACCCAGCCGTTTTCGAGCAGACGGTCGATCACATAGTTGCGGCGCTCGATTGCGCGATCGCGGTTGCGTACCGGATGCAGCGCGGCCGGCGCCTTCGGCAACGCGGCGAGATAGGAGGCCTCCGCGACCGTGAGTTCGTTCACCGACTTGTCGAAGTAGACGAGCGAGGCCGCCGCAACGCCGTAAGCGCCAAGGCCGAGATAGATTTCGTTGAGATAGAGTTCGAGGATCTTGTCCTTCGAATAGGTCCGCTCGATCCGCATCGCCAGCAAGGCTTCCTTGATCTTGCGGGTGAAGGAGACCTCGTTGGTCAACAGAAAGTTCTTGGCGACCTGCTGGGTGATGGTGGAAGCGCCCTGCGGCCGGCGGTTGGAGCCGAAATTTTGCGCATAAAGAAGCGCCGCGCGCGCCATGCCTGAATAGTCGATGCCGCCATGTTCGTAGAAGTTCTTGTCTTCGGCGGCGAGGAACGAGTTGATGACGAGCTTCGGCACCGCCTGGATCGGCAGATAGAGGCGTCGCTCCTTGGAATATTCGCCCAGCAGCGAACCGTCCGCTGCGTGAACGCGCGTCATCACAGGCGGCTCATAGTCCTGAAGCTGTGAATAGTCCGGCAAGTCCTTGGAGAAATGCCAGATCAGCCCTGCAACGGCGGCGACCGCCACAAGGAACACGACGGTTCCCGCGGCGAACAAGAAACCCAAGAACCGCACCAGCAAGCGCATCGCGTTAAATTCCGTTCAGTCCCTTCGCCGAAACGACCGGCGTCTGTTGGAGGTATTTCCGTCCCGCCATTCCGGCCGGCGCCAGATTGTATCATACACAGCCGCGGCGGCGAATTCTGTCGATTCCTTGGGGGCTCAGCGCCGGTTTTATAGTGCCGTGGCTGTGGCCAAACTAGGGCCTCCCGCGAAGCGGCGGCTCAGTTCCCGTTCCCCGCTGTCGCCAATCGCTTGGCGAAAAACATGTCGATCGCATGCGCCACCGACCCCACGGTCCGGGCGCGCCAGTTGTCCGATTGCAGATTTTCGAGGTCGTCCTTGTTGGAGACATAGCCGAGTTCGACAAGTACCGACGGCACGTCCGGCGCCTTGAGCACCCGGAAGCCGGCCGACTTCAGCGGATTCTTGTGCATTCGCGTCACGCTCTTCATGTCGTTCATCAGGAGGCGTGCAAAGCGATTGGAGAAGGTGCGCGTTTCGCGCTGCGCAAGATCGATCAGGATGTCGGCCACCTCGGTGGGTTCTTCGGTCAGGTTGACGCCACCGATCGCATCGGCCTTGTTCTCGGTTTCCGCCAGCCTTTCGGCCTCGGCGTCCGACGCGCGGTCGGACAAGGTGTAGATCGAGGCGCCTTGCGCGTCTCCCTCGCGGCGCGGCAACGCATCGGCGTGAATGGACACGAACAGCGACGCCGAATGGCTGCGCGCGAACTTCACGCGATCGTCGAGCGGAATGAACGTATCGTCGGTGCGGGTCATCACCACGTGGTATTTGCCGCTCTTCTCGATCCGGTCGTGCAAGGCGAGCGCAAACGTCAGCACCAGCGTCTTTTCGCTCGCGCCATCCCATTGCGTGCCATTGTCGGGCCCGCCATGGCCGGCGTCGATGACGATCACAGGGCGCGTATCCGGAGGTGAAGGCGACGGCGGCGCGGCGGCCTCCTCCTGTTTGACCGGCAAGGCCGATACAGGCGGCACGGTGGCGATCGCAGGCCTGAGTTCGGGACGGCTTTCGGGCGCCAGCAATTGAACGAAGCTAGTGCGGTCCACTTCTTCCAGTTCGAGCACGAACCGCGTCGGCTGGCCATTGGCCGTGTCCAGCACCGAGGCGTTGGTAATCCTGGCAGGCGCCGTGAGGTCGAAAACGATCCGTGAGCCGCCGGGCATTACGAGGCCGTAGCGGAAGGCCTTGATCAATCCCCGTCCCGCGGTGCCGATCCCGGGCGGAAGCTGAAACGTCACCTGCGGGATATCCACCACCACGCGATAGGGGTCGGCCAGGGGAAAGGCATGGACCGAAATCGGCTGGTCGAGATCGAGGATGAAACGGGTCTGCTTGTCGTCGCCCGCCAGCCGCGCGCCGGATGCGACCGGAAACCGGGTAGCGGCGCCAGGTTTGGGGGACTGGCTTTCGACAGCGACCACCTGACCGGGGAGCAGCCATAGACATGCTGCGGCGCACAATAGCGCGAAACCCAGCAATACGAGGTGACTTGCGCGGCCCGCCAACGATTCCGTACCTCCTAGCGCCCACTTTCCGAAGTTCGTGCTCCATCGCAGCACCCACCGAACTTCGGAAAGTTATGGGCACTAGCAAATTTATTGATTCTAGTACCGCCGATTTGAAGTCCCTGATCGAACTCCCCGCTTGTGGTGCAGGGACTTCAGATCGGCGGTACTAGTGTCCCGATTCTGACATTCGCATCATTTCGCGGCAGGTTCGTGTGCGAATCTCAGAATCAAAGGGACACTAGCAACTATATGATTCTAGTGCGGCTTTGACTCTAACGTTCCCTCGAAGAGCTCGCGGCGATACTGAAAGGAGCGCCGGAGCCGCCACACTATTGGCTCTTTTACCGCAATAGGGGCGCAGGGTTAATTGCGCCTTAAAGATGGCGCACCGAAAACAAGGGACTGTTGCTCAGTCGCGACGCGTCCCTTGCGGGAGAAGGCCGTTCCACGTATGTAGGTGGTGCTGACGGCCAATTTTCACGGTTGTGTCGCGTTCAGCCTCCCGGTGCAGCGCAGGGACCTCCAATCAAGGAGATTTCAGCGTCTTTCCGGCCGCCTCAGGAGCCAGCGCGAGCCGCGCGGCTGACAGAAGCGGCGGTTTCAGGCCCGGGCGGCGTCCGCTCCCCGGTCACCAGCTTGTTCCAGGGACGGCTCGAGCTTCGACCTGACCGATTATCGGGCCTCATGGCCTCGATAGACGATTGAGACATGCGCTCTGGCGCACCGCCTCAAGCCTTTAGCGACCGACAAGGCGGCTTTTTTCGCCGCCCAAGATTACTCAGACGGGCCGACGCTTGATGCGCCAGACTGTGTTGCCGGAACTCCAGGGAAAAATACCGCCGATGCGGGGCGCAAGCCGCGCTCGCCGTTGTCCATCCCGGGAATCATGTTCGGTAAGGCGCGCCGATTTGCGTTTCGGCCTTCCCCTCACCCCCGAATCAGGTGGACCGTCGCGTCACCCGGCGGCGCAAGTTGCGCGCGCCGCCCTGCGCGCCTGTCGCCGTCAAGAGTTCCAAAATGCCCAACAAGATGCTTATCGATGCCACCCACCCGGAGGAGACCCGGGTGGTGGTGGTTCGCGGCAACCGCGTCGAAGAATTTGATTTCGAGACCGCGCAACGCAAACAACTGCGCGGCAATATCTATCTGGCGAAGGTCACCCGCGTCGAACCGTCGCTGCAAGCTGCCTTCATCGAATATGGCGGCAACCGCCACGGCTTTCTCGCCTTCAGCGAAATTCATCCCGATTATTACCAGATCCCCGTCGCCGATCGTCAGGCGCTGATCGAGGCCGACGAGCGCGCCCATCGCGAGGCGGAGGAGGAATCCGAGAACCGTTCCAGCCGCCGCCGTTCGCGCCATCGCAACTCGCGAAGGCGCGGCCATGGCGAACGCATCCAAAGCGAAATCGTCGAGGCGAGCCCCGAGACGCCAGCGGAGGCGCTGCAAGAGCCTCACGCCCACGGCGGCGATGAGTACCACGACGAACATCACCACCACGACGAACATCACGGCGATGACGCCGAACATCACATGGAGGCCGCGCATCATCACGAGGACCATGATGACGATCACGCCCATGGCGGGGGTGACGAACATCATCATGACCACGAAGCGCATGCCGGTGGCGGCGTAGAACCGGGCCCGGCGCTGTCAAGCGAGACGCACCAGCCCGCGACCGCATTCGACATTTCGGAAGCCTTGCGCGAGACCGCTGAAGAGCGTGCCGAGGATGCCTCGCACGACGACGGCGCGCACGATGACCACCCTGTTAGCGAGGTTCGTGCTGAAGAGCTTACATCGGCCGACGCTGTTCACGACGATGCCGCGCACGCGGAGCACGAGCACGCCACGCCGCCCGACGAGGTCCATGCGGCAGTGGACGGCGAAAACGGACATGCCGAAGAGGAAGACGACGGCGAGGAGGTCGAGGAGGAGGTCGAATCCGTCGGCGGCGACGACGTGCTCGAGGAAGTGCCGGAACGCCCCTTCCGTCCGCGCCGGCAATACAAGATCCAGGAAGTCATCAAGCGCCGGCAGGTCATGCTGGTGCAGGTCGTCAAGGAGGAGCGCGGCAGCAAGGGCGCGGCGCTGACCACCTATCTGTCGCTCGCCGGCCGCTATGCCGTGTTGATGCCCAACACCGCGCGCGGCGGCGGCATCAGCCGCAAGATCACCTCGGCGCAGGACCGCTCGCGGCTGAAGGAGGTCGTGCAGGACCTCGACGTGCCCGAGGGCATGGGCATCATCCTGCGCACCGCGGGCGCCTCCCGCACCAAGCCCGAGATCAAGCGCGATTTCGAATACCTGATCCGGATGTGGGAGACGGTGCGCGACATGACGCTGAAGTCGCAGGCGCCGACGCTGGTCTACGAAGAAGGTTCGCTGATCAAGCGCTCGCTGCGCGACCTCTACAACAAGGAGATCGACGAAATCCTGGTCGCGGGCGAAGCCGGCTATCACGAAGCGCGCGATTTCATGAAGATGCTGATGCCCTCCAACGTGCGCGCGGTGAAGCAATATCGCGACGGCCAGCCGCTGTTTTCGCGCATGGGCGTGGAGAGCCAGCTGGACGCGATGTTCTCGCCGACCGTGCAGTTGCGCTCCGGCGGGTATATCGTCATCAACCAGACCGAGGCGCTGGTCTCGATCGACGTCAACTCCGGCCGCTCGACGCGCGAACATCACATCGAGGACACCGCGCTCAAGACCAATCTCGAGGCCGCGGAGGAAGTCGCAAGGCAGCTGAGATTGCGCGATCTCGCCGGGCTTATCGTCATTGACTTCATCGACATGGACGAGAAGCGCAACAACCGCGCGGTCGAACGCAAGCTGTCCGATTGCCTGCGGCAGGACCGCGCACGGATTTAAGTCGGCCGCATATCGCATTTCGGCCTGCTCGAAATGTCGCGCCAGCGCATCCGCGCCAGCGTGCTCGAGAGCTCGACCGAGCCCTGCCCGCAATGCGGAGGCAGCGGCCACGTCCGCTCGGTCTCCTCGGTGGCGCTGCAACTGCTGCGCGGCCTAGAGGAAGTGTTGATGAAGGGCGCGACCCACAATCTGAATGTTCGCACCCGCACCGACGTCGCGCTCTACGTCCTCAACCACAAGCGCGGTCACCTTCGCGATCTCGAGAACTCGTTCAAGGTCAGCCTTTCGGTGATCGCCGATCCGACCGTGAGCGGACAACAGTCCTACGTGATCGATCGCGGCGAACAGGTGCACACGCTGGAAGCGGCCAAGGCGCTGCTGGCGGCGCAGGCGGCGGCCGCTCCTTCGCAAACGGAGGAAGTCTTCGAAGACGACGAAGAGTTGTTCGACGTCGAGACGGAATTGGAAGTGGAAACCGACGAGACCGAAGGCCTTGCGGGCGACGGGGCGAGCGGCGAAGCCGGCTCCGAGGGCGCAGGCGATGGCCAGCGGCGGCGGCGGCGCCGGCGGCGCCGGGGCCGCGGCGGCGGTGGCGAGGCACGCGAAGGCGGAATGCCGCGCGAGGAGAATGCATTCGTCCAGGAAGCATCCGCTCCCGTTGATGCTGCCGAGATCTCTGAAGACGACGAAGCCGAAGACGATGAAGCCGGTGAACAGAGCCAGGCCCGTTCCGATCAGGCTGGTGGCGGCGAGCGACGGCCGCGCCGTCGTGGGCGCCGCGGCGGGCGTCGCCGTCGCGGCGGACCGGACGAAGGTCTCGCCGGCTCGATCAACGATGAGCTGAGCCCGCTTCAGGCATTCGAAGTGACGAGCGCCGTGGCCGATTTCGACGGAGGCCCATCCGAACCTTCGCATGCAGCCGCCGAAGATGCCGAAGCGCAGCCGGCTGTTGTTCACGAGCCCGTATCGCCTTTGGCCGAAACCGAAGCGCATGCGCCGGAGTCGGACAAGTCGGCGCGGCGACGCTCGACGGTGCGCGAGAAGGTGAGCTTTGCGAGCCACGGCCCGTCGGAGCCATCCACGGCGGCGCACAGCGGGTCCCAGCCATCATCGCCCGCCGGGACACCGGCCGACGCTGCCGGCGAAACGGCGGCGGACACAGCCCCGCGCCGAGCGGGCTGGTGGTCGCGGCGCTTCGGTGGCGGCTAACTCCTCGTGGATTCGGACCAAAAGAAAATCCGCCCGGTGAAAGCCGGGCGGTTTCGCATATCGGCACTTCGGCGACGTGTTATAGCCGCGGTTTTGATTGAATCAAAACCGCGGCTCTAAATTTTCTTTTTTGACGCGTTTTCTTCACGCGAACCGGTACCCACTTCGCTCGAAAACGCTTTAGCCCGTCGTGACCGCCGTTTCCACGTCGGTCGGATCAACCTGCTTGTTCAGACCGGCCTGAAGGCGGCTGTGGTCGAGTTCGCCTTCCCACCAGGACACCACGACGCAGGCGATGCCATTGCCGCAGAGGTTGGTCAGGGCGCGGCACTCGCTCATGAACTTGTCGATGCCGAGCACGATCGCCATGCCCGGCACGAGGCGCGGATCGACTACCGAAAGCGTGGCGGCGAGCGTAATGAACCCCGCCCCCGTGATGCCCGAAGCGCCCTTGGACGTCAGCATCGCGACGATGAGGATCGTGATCTGTTGCCCGAGCGTCAGATCGAAGCCAAGCGCCTGCGCGATGAACAGCGTCGCCAGCGTCATGTAGATATTGGTGCCGTCGAGATTGAACGAATAGCCGGTCGGCACCACGAGGCCGACCACCGATTTCGAACAGCCGAGCCGTTCGAGTTTTTCCATCAGCGACGGCAGCGCGCTTTCCGACGACGAGGTGCCGAGCACGATCAGAAGTTCGTCCTTGATATAGGCGAGGAACTTGAAGATCGAGAAGCCGAGCATGCGCGCGATGATGCCGAGCACCACGATCACGAACAGCGCCGCCGTGAGATAGAAGGTCGCGATCAGGCCGAGCAGATTGAGGATGGCGCCGGTGCCGAACTTGCCAATGGTATAGGCCATCGCGCCGAAGGCGCCGATGGGCGCTGCCCGCATCACGATCGAGATCACGCCAAACACGCCGTGGGCCGCGTCGTCGATGAAGGCACGCAGCGTGTGGCCGCGCTCCCCGAGCGCCATCAGCGAGAAGCCGAACAGGATCGAAAACAGGAGAACCTGCAAAATCTCGCCGCTGGCAAACGCGCCGACCACGGTGTCGGGAATGATGTGCAGGATGAAATCGACGCTCTTTTGAGCGTGTGCCTGCTCCGCGAATTTTTCGACCGCCTTCGCATTGGCCGTCGCGCCGCCGAAGCCGGCGCCGGGTTTCACCAGGTTTCCGACGACAAGCCCGATGATGAGCGCAAAGGTCGAGACGACCTCGAAGTAGACCAGCGCTTTGATGCCGATGCGGCCGACCTTCTTGGCATCCTGGATATGCGAAATGCCAGATACAACGGTGCAGAAGATGATCGGCGCGATCACCATCTTGATCAGCTTGATGAAGCCGTCACCGAGCGCCTTGACCCAGTCGCTGGTCGCAAAATCCTGAAACTGCCAGCCGACGAGCGCGCCAAGCACGATGGCGATCAGCACCTGGATGTAGAGAACCTTGTACCAGGGTTTTGCCGGGCGAGCCGGTGCTTGTGCCGTTACAATCGTTGGCGCCATCGAACTCACCCCTCCTCCTCGACTTTAGTGGTTCAAGCCAAAATCCATTGCCTTGATGAAGTCAATGGGCCAGCCGCTCTCGGCCGGCCTCACTTCAGCCAGCCGGCGATGCGCTCGACCGCTTCGCGCATTTCCTGCGCCGACCGCGCATAGGAGAAGCGGATGAACTGCCGGCCGTGGACGGGATCGAAGTCGACGCCGGGGGTCGCCGCGACATGGACCTTCTCCAGCATTTCGCCTGCGAATTTGAAACTGTCGGAGGTGAAATCCGAGACGTCGGCGTAAAGATAGAATGCGCCGTCCGCCGGCAGGAATTTGGTCAGGCCCGCGCGCGGCAGGCCTTCGATCAGGATACGCCGGTTTTCCAGATAACCGCGCTTGATCTCCTCCATCTCGGCGCAGCCGTCGAACGCCGCTTCAGCCGCGATCTGCGACAGCGTCGGCACCGATATGGACAGGTTCTGCTGGAGCCGCTCGATGGGGCGCACCAGCGGTTCGGGCACCACCATCCAGCCGACACGCCAGCCGGTCATGCAAAAATACTTGGAGAAGGAATTGATCACGAGCGCATTGGCGGAGAGCTCGGCCGCCGTCACCGCCGGAAAGGCATAGTCCAGACCGTGATAGATTTCGTCGGAAATAAACCGGATGCCGGCGCTCTCGGCAGCGGAAATCAGACCGCTCAGCGCCTCGCGGGACATCATGGTCCCGGTCGGATTGGCCGGACTTCCAACCAGCACACCCCTAAGCGGCGCCTTGCGATGGGCTCCAAGCAAGGCCTCGCCGGTCAACGCATGCCGCGTTTCGCTCGATGTCTCGATCAGAACCGGCTCGCAGCCGAGCGCGGTGAGAATATGACGGTAAGGCGGATAGCCGGGAATGGTCACCGCGACCCGGTCGCCCGGTTCGAACATGGCCAGAAAAGCCAGGATAAAGCCGCCGGAGGAACCCGTGGTGACGACGATCCGCGCCGAATCGACGGAAACGCCATAGCTGTCGCGGTAATGCCGGGCGATCCGCTCGCGCAAGGACGGAGTTCCCAGCGCAGAGGTATAATCAATGCGAGCGGAATCGAGCGCGGCATGCGCAGCCATGATCGCGGTTTTCGGCGCCGATGCCGCCGGTTGGCCCACTTCCATGTGAATGACGTGGCCGCCGGCCGCCTCGATCCGGCTTGCGGCCGCCATCACGTCCATGACCATGAAGGGCGGGACGTCGCTGCGTCCGGACGCTTTTGTCAAAAGGTGCCTCGCGCGGTCTCTTAAGGTCGCTTCAAGCATCGATATCTGCTATTTTAAAGTGTGCTCTGCTATTTTTAAGTGTGCCCCAGACAAGCCTTATTCCGCGGATTGTTAGGGCATATCGCGTATCGGACCCGCCGCCAATCCATAAAGATCGCTTGATGCTGCTCACCTTCGCCTCCCTTCGGATCACGACGAAAATGACGGCGGTCGCCACCGCGTTCGCGTTGGTTGTCTCGCCCATGGCGGCGCTGGCCCAAGAAGGCAAGCTGTCGATCCTGCGCGACACGGAGACCGAGAATCTCCTGCGCGACTACGTGAAGCCGATCCTGCGCGCGGCCGGTCTTGAGAAGCAGAATATCCAGGTCACTATCATCAATCAGCCCGTCTTCAACGCCTTTGTCGCCGACGGACGCCGCATCTTCGTGAACCACGGCGCACTGCTGCAGTCGGAGACCCCAAACCAGATCATCGGAGTGCTGGCGCACGAAACCGGCCATTTGGCCGGCGGCCATCTCGCGCGCATGCGCGAGCAATTGGCCACCGCCCAGACGTCGATGATCATCGCGATGCTGCTCGGCGCCGGCGCGCTGGCGGCAGGCGCGCGAAGCGGCTCGGCGGGCAATATCGGCCTCGCCGATGCGGGCGCAGCCGCGCTCGCCGGCCCGCAGAACATGGTGATACGCTCGCTGCTTGCCTATCAGCGCCAGCAGGAGGAAGCGGCCGACCGCGCCGGCGTCAGATTCCTGACCGCGACCCAACAATCCGCCAAGGGCATGTACGAAACCTTCAAGCGCTTCAGCAACGACAGCCTGTTTGCTGCACGTGGCGCCGATCCGTACTACATGTCGCACCCGATGCCTGCCGAGCGCGTTGCGGCGCTGGAAGAGATCGCGCGCACCAGCCCCTATTGGGACAAGAAGGACGACCCCGCGCTGCAATTTCGTCACGACATGATGCGCGCCAAGATCTCCGGGTTCCTGGAACGCCCCGAAACCGTCTATCACCGCTATCCGCCGTCCAATACCGGCCTGCCCGCGCGCTACGCGCGCGCCATCTCGACCTATCTTCATGGCGACTTGAGCAGTGCGGTCGCCCAGATCGATTCGCTGATCCAGGCCCAACCCAACAATCCCTATTTCTATGAGCTGAAAGGCCAGGCCCTGACCGAGGGTGGCAAGCCCGCCGAAGGCATTGCGCCCCTGCGCAAGGCGGTGGCTCTCTCCAATAACGCGCCGCTCATCGAGATTTTACTTGGGGAAGCGCTCGTGGCGACCGATAACAAAGCCCATACAGACGAGGCCATTTCCATCTTGCGCAATGCGATGTCGCGCGAAACCGAGCAACCGATCGGCTATACGGAGCTCGCCATGGCCTTTGCGAGGAAGGGCGATCTCGCGGAGGCCGATCTCGCATCGGCGCAGGCGGCGTTCCTGCGCGGCGACAACAAGACCGCGCGTGACCTCGCCTCGCGCGCCAAGACGCGTTTCGCGATCGGCACACCCGGATGGGTCAAGGCCGATGATATCGTCTCGGCCAAGCTTCCGGCCGGACAAAAGAAGGACGGCCCTCGTTTCCAGCTTCAGGCCGGGCCGCAGGATCGGACCAATCGCTTCGGTCCAAGAAGCTCTCAACCAGATTCTGATGCGAACCAGTAGCTCGCCGATAACTCGATCAGAAAAAACCTTCAAAAGGAATTGCCGATGTCGCCGCTCCGCCTGCTCTCTCCCGCTCTCTTCGCGCTGGCGATCATCGCAGCGCCGCCCGCTGCATCGGCACAAACCTTCACCGACGGCCAGCGCGACGCGATCGAGGCCATCATCAAGAACTACCTCGTCACTCATCCCGAGGTGCTGGAAGACGCCATGGCTGAGTTGAACAAGCGCCAGGCCGCGGCGGAAGACGAAAAGCATCAAGCAGGCATCGAGAAGAATTCGGACGCCATCTTCAATTCGCCCCGCAATGTCACGCTCGGCGACAAGAACGGCGACGTCACCTTTGTCGAGTTCTTCGACTACAACTGCGGCTATTGCAAACGCGCGATGGCCGACATGCTCGACCTGATGAAGACGGATCCGAAGCTTAAGGTCGTGCTCAAGGAGTTTCCCGTGTTGAGCGAGGGTTCGGTCGAGGCGGCAAAGGTCGCGGTGGCCGTGCGGATGCAGGATCCCGGCGGAGCGAAATACCTCGACTTCCATCAGAAACTGCTCGGCGGCCGCGGGCCGGCCGACAAGGCGCGGGCGCTCGCAGTCGCGAAGGATGCCGGCCTCGACGTCGCCCGCATCGAAAAAGACATGGCGAGCCCGGAAGTGCGCGCCACGATCGAAGAGAATTTCAAGCTCGCCGAAGCGATGGGCATGAACGGCACGCCGAGCTATGTGATCGGCAAGCAGGTCGTCGTCGGCGCCATCGGCCTCGAAGGCCTGAAGGAGAAGATCGGGCTCGCCCGCTGCGGCAAAGTGACGTGCTGATTGTTAAACTCTCACACTCCTTCAACCAAAGGCCGGCGAAATCGCCGGCCTTTTTGCTTTGCGGTCTTCTCTTTGTAGTTTTCGCGGGCCGCGCCGGTTCATCGCCCGTTCATCAAACAAAAGCGGCGGAACCGGCGAAAGCGCGGAACATCGCCAACCTCCTTTCGTTGTCGGGCGGGCAGTGCAAATTCGTGAGGAGGAATTTCGATGACTAATCGTTGGATGATCACCGCGGCCGCCGCGGCGCTCATTGCCGGTACCGGCTTCGCTTACGCACAAGGCAATATGGGCCACGAAGGCGGAGCTGCCGGCGGCGCCGGCATGCACCAGAGCGCGCCGTCGTCACCTGGCGCGAGCGGCCATGAGCGTGAGGGTTCGGCGGGCATGAAGTCCAGCCAGTCCGAGGAACGAGGCGGTGCGTCCAAGCGCAGCGCCCAGCAGGAAACCAAGGGCGCTCAAAAGGGTACAGTCGGCCAGAGTTCGGCCACGGAGAAGTCAGGCCCAGAGAAGTCGGCTCAGGAAACCAAGAGCGACCGCTCCAAGGGCATGAGCTCTGAAAGCCAGGAAAAAGGCGCGGCCGGCAAGAAGGCCGAGAGCAATGAGCGTACTGGCAACATGAAGGCCGAAGAGCGCAATGAGCGCAGCGGCAACATGAAAGCCGAAGGGCAAGAGCGCAACGGCGGCATGAAGGCCGAAGGCCGCAACGGCAACGCGGCGACGGCCGCCGAGGGCAACCGCACCCAGACGACCGGTCAGGCCGGCGCTGGCGCCAAGCTCTCCGGCGAGCAGCGCACGCGGATCACGACCATTATCCATGACCAGCACGTGGCGCCGGTGACAAACGTCAACTTCGCGGTTTCGGTCGGCACTCGCGTGCCGCGCGACATCGGCTTCCATCCGCTGCCGTCCGAGATCGTGTCGATCTATCCGGAGTGGCGAGGATATGAGTTCTTCCTCGTCCGCGACGAAATCGTGGTGGTGGATCCGCGGACCCTCGAGATCGTGGACGTGCTTCCCGCGTGATCTAAGGTCCAGGCTTTCCGCGAATCCGGGGCGGGTCCTTGTGACCCGCCCTTTTCGTGCGCGCGCGCCCTCGCTGAAGCGCGCTGGTCGCACCCGTCAAGGACAATTCCGCATAGTTAATGAATGGTTTCCACAGATTCCGTAGGGGTTTTCACCAGATAGATGAGGCATTTGGCAGCCATACGGCCGGGGCTTAAGGCTTCCCTCCCGGCCCGTAGTTACCTATAACCGCGCGACACCATCACATTGCCAGGACCGGGATGGCCAAGACAGAAACGATTTATGTGCTCAACGGCCCAAATCTCAATCTCCTGGGAACCCGCGAGCCTGAAACCTACGGCCATGCCACGCTCGCCGACGTCGAGAAATTGTGCGCTCACACAGCAGCCAAATACGGACTCGATGCCGATTGCCGGCAGTCCAACCGGGAAGGCGAACTGATCGACTTCATCCACGACGCCTATGCCAGGAAAGCGGCGGGCATCGTGTTCAACCCGGGCGGCTACTCGCACACGTCGGTCGCGCTTCACGATGCGCTGGCCGCGGTGAAGATCCCCACCGTCGAAGTGCACATCAGTAACATTCATGCCCGCGAGAGCTTTCGTCATCACTCCTTTACGGCCAAGGCGGCCTTCGCGACCCTTGCCGGCTTCGGCATCGACGGATACCGCCTTGCAATCAGTGGCCTCGCGGCCAAGCTCGGCGTCAAGGCCACGGCCTGAACCCTTAAAACCACCAGACAGAGAGTTTTCGGATCAAGATGATGGCGCGCCAGCCTGACGACAAAGCAGCCACAAAATTTGCAACCAGCGACGGAGCGCTTATTCGCGAACTCGCCCTGCTGCTCGACGAAACCAGTCTGACCGAAATCGAGATCGAGCGCGCTGGCCTGCGGGTGCGCGTGGCGCGCAACGTGACCGTTGCCGCGTCTGTGCCCGTCGCAGCCCCCCTCGCCGCCGGGCCGGTGGCGGCGACGCCTCCAATCGCGGCGTCCGCGGGCGCTGGCGCCGACTTCAGCAAGCATCCCGGCGCCGTGCCCTCGCCGATGGTCGGCACCGCCTATTGGGCTTCCGAGCCCGGCGCGAAGCCCTTCATCGAAGTCGGTGCAAAAGTGTCGGTGGGACAGACGCTGCTGATCATCGAAGCGATGAAAACGATGAATCAGATTCCCTCGCCGCGGGCGGGCACTGTGACGCAAATTCTCGTCGAGGATGGTCAGCCGGTCGAGTTCGGTGAGCCCCTTGTCATTATCGAGTAGACGCGAATGGCGAGTGGCGAATAGCGAGTAGAATGCGTCGCTACCATTCGCTATTCGCTACTCGCAATTCGCCGATGGAAGTGCATGTTCGATAAAATCCTCATTGCCAATCGCGGCGAAATCGCATTGCGCATCTTGCGCGCGTGCAAGGAACTTGGCATCGCCACGGTCGCGGTGCATTCCACCGCCGACGCCGACGCCATGCATGTTCGGCTTGCGGACGAAAGCGTCTGCATCGGCCCGCCGCCGTCGAAAGACAGCTACCTGAACGTCCCCGCGCTGCTCGCGGCTTGCGAAATCACCGGGGCCGATGCCGTGCACCCCGGCTACGGCTTCTTGTCGGAAAACGCCCGCTTTGCCGAGATCCTCGCCGATCACAATCTGCATTTCATCGGACCGAAGGCCGAGCATATCCGCCTGATGGGCGACAAGATCGAGGCCAAGAAAACCGCCAAGCGCCTCGGCATTCCCGTGGTGCCGGGATCCGATGGCGCGGTCGGCGTCGGCGACGACGCGATGGCGATCGCACACCAGATCGGCTTTCCGGTGCTGGTGAAGGCCGCCGCCGGCGGCGGCGGCCGCGGCATGAAGGTGGCGCAGACGGCGCAGGACCTGACGCTCGCGCTCTCGACAGCCGCGACCGAAGCCAAATCCGCCTTTGGCGATGCGTCCGTCTATCTGGAAAAGTATTTGCAGAAGCCGCGCCACATCGAAATCCAGGTGCTCGGCGACGGCCGTGGCGGCGCCATCCATCTCGGCGAGCGCGACTGTTCATTGCAGCGGCGGCATCAAAAGGTTTGGGAAGAAGGCCCCTCGCCCGCGCTCGACGCGACGGCCCGCACCCGGATCGGCGGCGTCGTGGCGAAGGCGATGCAGGAAATGAAATATCTCGGCGTCGGCACCGTGGAATTTCTCTACGAGGACGGCGAGTTCTACTTCATCGAGATGAACACGCGCATTCAGGTCGAGCATCCCGTCACCGAAATGATCACCGACATAGATCTCGTGCTGGAGCAAATTCGTATCGCCGCCGGCGGCGATCTGCCGCTGACGCAGGACGAGGTGATCATCAACGGCCATGCCATTGAATGCCGGGTGAATGCGGAAAACCCCGTCACCTTCCGCCCCTCGCCTGGAAAAATCCTGCAATACCATCCGCCCGGCGGCTTGGGGGTACGGATCGATTCCGCCGTTTATCAGGGCTACGTCATCCCGCCTTATTATGACTCGCTGGTCGGCAAGCTGATTGTGCACGGCAAGACCCGCAGCGAATGCCTGATGCGGCTGCGCCGGGCGCTCGACGAGATGGTGGTGGACGGCATCGAAACCACCCTGCCCCTGTTCCGGGCACTGGTGCGGGAGACCGACATTATCGACGGCGACTACCATATTCACTGGCTGGAGCAGTATCTCGCCGGACAGTCGGCGAGTTGAACGCCTCGATTTTGCCGGCGCTTGCGGTCAAAGTTGCGCGGGGCCTTGGAACCAAAGAGGCGCCCACGCGTTTTGATCGGCCAAAGTTTCCCGCTAGTACCGCCGATCTGAACTCCCTGCACCGCGAGCGGCGAGTTCGATCAGGGACTTCAGATCGACAAAGCGGTATCAGAGACAATGACTTTGCTAGTGCCCCTGACTTTCCGAAGTTCATGAAAGTGGGTGCTGCGACGTAGCACGAACTTCGGAAAGGAGGCACTAGGCGGTCTTGATTTCGTCTAACGCGCCACATGCAAAGCCGGGCGTGCCGGATGGACGCGCCACTTGGCAACCCTTGCTGCTTGCAGCGGGATTTCTGGTGCTGGTCGGCATCAGCGCGTTCTCGGTCATTCTGGTCGACCGCGCGCGCGAGGACAACGACTGGGTCGTGCATACGGTCGAGGTTGAAAACCAGATTTCAACATTACAATTGCGCATTCGGACGACGGAAAGCGCCGCACGCGGCTATTTGCTCACCGACGAGCAGCGTTTTCTGGACGAATATCTCGACGCATCCTCGAAGGTTCACGCTGATATCGACGAACTGATCAGACTGGCCGGCGACAACCCGGCGCAGATCGACAATTCCAATCAGATGCGCGCACCGGTTCAGGCGCGGCTCGACGAATTCGAGAGAGCCATCAACTTCGCCAGACAGCACGATACCGCCGGCGGCATCGCGATGCTGCGCGAATCCGATTCCGGAAATGCCAACCAGCGCATCAGCGACATTGCCGGCCGGATGCGGACGGAAGAAGAGCGCCTGTTCACGCTACGCACCCAGACCGCCGACCGGACCGAGCGCCTTGCCTCGATCGTGACGGTCGCGGGCTCCGGTCTCGTCGTCCTGCTTGCCGGCATCTCCGTCTTTCTGGTGCGGCGCTCGACCCGCGGCCGCGACGAGGCCGAGGCGCTTTTGCGCGACAGCAACCTCAACCTCGAGGCGACGGTGGACGAGCGCACCGCCGACCTTCGCGAGGCGAACAACGAAATTCAACGCTTCGCCTACATCGTCAGCCACGACCTTCGCTCGCCGCTGGTCAACATCATGGGCTTTACCAGCGAGCTCGAGGAACTGCGCACCGACATCTTCAGGCGCATCGCAGCCCTGCATCGTACCACGACGTCGAACCCGGTCCGGTCCGAGGCGGAAGGCGGGGCTGAACTCGCGCTGGAGCGCGAGGACAATCAGCTGCTTTCCGATTTTTCCGAAGCGCTGGAATTCATCAAGTCATCGATTGCGAAGATGGACCGGTTGATTTCGGCCATCCTCAACCTCACACGCGAGGGACGGCGCGAATTCGAGCCGGTCCGGATCGATACGCGTGAGCTGATCGAAGCGATCGTCACGACGGTCGCCCATCAGGCGGCCGAAGCGCAGGCCGAGATCCATATCGAGCCGCTGCCCGAAATCACCAGCGACCGCCTTGCAATCGAGCAGATTTTTTCCAACCTGATCGACAATGCGCTCAAATACCTCAAGCCCGGGGTTCCCGGCCAAATCTCGGTGCGAGGCCGGACCAAGCTCGGCTACGCGATCTTCGACGTCGCCGACAATGGCAGGGGCATCGATCCCAAGGATCATCAACGCATTTTCGACCTGTTCCGACGCGCGGGCCTGCAGGACAAGCCGGGCCAGGGGATCGGCCTTGCTCATGTCCGCGCGCTGGTGCGGCGGCTGGGTGGAACCATGTCGGTCACGTCGGAACTTGATCAGGGAAGCACCTTCACAGTAACCCTTCCCGTCAACTGGAACGTCAACCAACGGAACAGGGAGTCATGAGCGCAGCGGTCACCATCATCATGATCGAGGACGACGAGGGTCACGCCCGTCTGATCGAACGCAACATCAGGCGGTCCGGCGTGAATAACGAAATCGTGCCGTTTACAAGCGGCACGGCTGCCTTACGTTATCTGTTCGGAACCGACGGCTCCGGCCTTGAACGCAAGGCAGACCCGCTCCTGATCCTGCTTGACCTCAATCTGCCTGACATGGGCGGGATCGAGATCCTGCAACGGGTCAAGGAGAACAAGCATCTGAAGTCGACGCCGGTGGTGGTGCTCACCACGACCGACGATTCCCAGGAGATCAAGCGTTGCTATGAGCTCGGCTGCAACGTCTACATCACCAAGCCCGTCAACTACGAAAGCTTTGCCAACGCCATTCGCCAGCTCGGTCTGTTCTTCTCGGTCATTCAGGTGCCCCCTGCCGCGCTATGAACGCTGAGACGCCGACCCTGCTCTATATCGACGACGACAAGGCCTTGGCGCGTCTGGTCGAGCGCGGCCTGACGCGGCTCGGGCTGAAGGTCGTCCACGCCGAAGGCGGCACGGCGGGGCTGGAGCGCATGGCGCAAGGCGGCATCGACGTCATCGCGCTCGATCAGTTCATGCCCGGCCTCGACGGGCTGGAGACGCTGGAACAGATCATGGCGATCCCGGGTGCACCGCCGGTGGTGTTCGTCACCGCCGCGCAGGATTCCAAGATTGCGGTCACCGCGCTCAAGGCGGGCGCGGCCGACTATCTGGTCAAGGACGTGCAGGGCGACTTCATCCCCCTGCTCCAGGTCGCTGTCGAAGGCGCGCTCAAGCAGGCTCGGCTGCAAAAGGCCCGTGACGAGGCAGAAGCCGAAGTGCACGCCGCGCGCGACCGTTTCGCGGCGCTTGCGGCCGAGCGCGAGGTGCTGCTGCGCGAGGTCAATCATCGCGTCGGCAACAGCTTGCAGATCATCGCCTCGCTCCTGCATCTGCAAGCGAGCTCGGCTGTCGAAGGCGACGTCAAGGCTGCGCTGACCAATGCCATGGGGCGTGTCGCCGCCGTCGCCCAGGTGCATCGCCAACTCTATACGTCGCATGACCTGAACAGTGTGCTGCTGAACCAGTATCTCGATGCCCTGCTCGAGGACTTGCGGCGATCGGCCGAAGGCAACAGGATGTCGCGGCTGACGCTGAAGGCCGAGCCGATCGAAATCGATCCGGACCGGGCGGTTGCGATCGGGATCATCGTCAATGAGCTGGTCATGAACGCGGTGAAATACGCCTATCCGGATGGTGCCGGTCCGATCCACATTGTCCTAGTGTCGCGCGACGACGAACTTGTGCTGTCAATCGCAGATAATGGCGTCGGCCTCAACGCCAGGACCGATCCCCGCTCGACCGGGATGGGACAGCGTATCGTTGCCGCGATGGCGGCGAAGCTTGCGGCGACCGTCGAGCGGGATCCGAGCCACGGCGGTACCCGCATCGTGCTTTGCTTTCCCCGTTGCGGCAACGGCCCGGGAAGCCCCTCCTGAAGGCTCATCGCGCTTTGAGACATTCGCTTTGCGAGGCGATCCGCTCGCCTGCTATCGTCGGCCCATGACATCGCGCGAGTCCGCCATTTCCGACATAACGCCCGAAGTGCTGCTTCGCGCCTATGCCTGCGGCATTTTTCCGATGGCCGAGAGCGCGGATGATCCGAACCTGTTCTGGGTCGAGCCGGAATTGCGCGGCGTGATCCCGCTCGACGGATTTCGCATCGCCTCGCGCCTTGCCCGCACCGTGCGCTCCGACGTTTTCACGGTGACCGTCGACCGCGCCTTCAAGGCCGTCATCGCCGGCTGCGCGGCGCCCCAGGTGGGCCGCAACGACACCTGGATCAACAAGCGCATCCGCGATCTCTATGTCGGACTGCACGGGATTGGACACGCCCACAGTGTCGAGGTCTGGAAGGACGACGATCTGGTCGGCGGTCTCTACGGCGTCAATCTCGGCCGCGCCTTCTTCGGCGAAAGCATGTTTCATCGCGCCCGCGATGCCTCGAAGGTCGCGCTGGTGCATCTGGTCGCCCGCCTCATCGCCGGCGGCTTTGAATTGCTCGACACGCAATATGTGACGGAGCACCTGAAAAGTTTCGGCGCGGTCGAAATCCCGCGCCGCCGCTACACGGCCCTGCTCGACAAGGCGCTGAAGAGTGACGCTGACTTCTACAAGCTGCCGGCCGAGCCGCCTCTCGAAGGCGAGCGCGCGCTGGAAGTCATCGCTGGGCGCCGCTAGCGAGACTAGCATTACAGTTGCCATTTGCAGTGATTCTACTCCATGGGTGACCATATTCGGGATCTGATGATTGGTGGCGCGTCGGTTGAAGATACGCTGACGCTGTGGGCTTCGTCGTTGCGAGATGCCAAGCAACGCATCCGTCCGCTGTTTGCGCAGGAGCGGGTCGCGGCCTCGGCGGGGCAGTTTCTCGACGGACTGTTGGGCAACGAACAGCGCAAGACGGGTTGGATGCGGGCGGAAGCGGCCGGCGATCCAGGCCCGTGGCGCCAGCAGGCGATCCTGGGCCGGGGGCAGTGGGATGCCGACGCGTTACGCGACATTGTGCGTGAGTACGCGTTGGAAACGCTCGGCGATGAGGATGCGGTTCTGGTCATCGATGAGACCGGTTTTTTGAAACAGGGCAAGGCCTCGTGCGGGGTCGCACGCCAGTACACTGGCTCGGTGGGCAAGATCACCAACTGCCAGATCGGAGTGTTCGCCTCCTATGTGTCGCGGCATGGCCATGCCTTCATCGATCGCGCGCTCTATCTGCCGAAGCAATGGACGGACGCCCCCGCTCGCCTGAAGGCAGCGCATGTACCGGGCGATGTGGGCTTTGCGACCAAGCCCAAGATCGCGCGTCGAATGATCGCTCGCGCGATCGCCGCCAAGGTGCCGTTCTCGTTCGTGGCGGCAGACAGCGTGTATGGCACGGGCGAGATCGAAACCCTGCTGCGCGAGGCGGGCAAAGGTTACGTTCTGGGTGTTGCTTCCAATCACGTGTTCCGTTCCTGGGGCAAGCCGCAGCCTGTCGCCGGCACCGCCGCAGCGATCGCGCAGAGCCTTCCCAAGAAGGCCTGGCGCCGCCTGTCGTCTGGCGGAGGGACCAAAGGTCCACGCTGGCACGACTGGGCCTATCTCGAGCTGGCCGATCTCGACGCCAGCGAATACAACGACGACCTTGCCGGGGAATGGACGCGGGGTCTTCTGATCCGCCGCAACATCGCCGTGGATGGTTGTGATGAGGCCGGCGATATGGCGGCAAATGTCGTCGATGGAGCGCTTCTGGGCGGAGCGCATCCAGTGCTTGATTTTGGCGAAAGTCTGCTCGATCGGATTGAGGTCGGGAGAGTATGGCGGCAGATACCAGAGCCTTGCGCCGGCCGCTTTGATCAAGCTGCGCAGGGCGGCCGACTTGTGACTACCGAGATTGTCCATGATGACGATGTCGCCCGGCTGAAGCTGCGGAACGAGAACCTGCTGAACGTAGGCTCGGAAGCATTCGCCGTTGATGGGGCCGTCGAACAGGCAGGGTGCGGTGAGGCGGTCGCAGCGCAAGGCGCCAAGGAAAGTCAGCGTCCGCCAGTGGCCGTGTGGCGTGAAGCTCCGCACCCGCTCGCCTTTTGGCCTCCATCCGCGCAGTGGGGCCATGTTGGTCTTGATCCAGGTCTCGTCGATAAAGACCAGTCGTCGAGGATCGAGCTTGGCCTGCCATGAGTACCAGCGCTGGCGTAGGTCCGATTCCAACATTCGCATCCCTTCTCAGCGGGCACTTTTGCGAGTTAGAATCAAAGGACCGCTAGCAAATTTAAAATTCTAGTGGAGTTTAGGATTTGACATTCGCTTTCCAGATTCGCGGCGACCCTTGCAGCGAATGTCAAATCCACTCCACTAGCCTTATTGGCGGAAGATTCCGAACAGGCCGCCGGATTCCTGCGGTGGCGGCGGCGGAGGCGGCTGTTGCTGCTGGTACTGCGGCGGAGGCGCCGGCCGCGGCGCCTGCTGCGCCTGCTTCGGTGCGGGCGGCTTCTTTGGCGCGGGCGGCGGCATTGCAGGCTTTGGCGTATCGGTCTGGACGCTGACGACGGTGGTATCCGGCACTTTGCAATCGGTTAGCCAGATGTCGTAAATCGGATGCTCGACGCCGTGCAGGCCAGGGCTTGCGGCAAACATCCAGCCCGAGAAAATCCGCTTCACCTCGCCCTGCAAGGTGATCTCGTCGACCTCGACAAAGGCGTCGGTGTTGGCGGCTTCCGTCGCCGGGCGCGTATAGCAGGCGTCGGTCTTCACGCGCAGCGCGCCGAACTGGACGGTCTCGCCGATGTCCTCGTCGAAATTGATGATGCGGCCGGTGATCTTGTCGAGGCCGGAAAAGCTCGCTTTCTTGTTGACGATCTTCTGTGCCGGCGGTTCGGTCACGACTTCGTCGCCGGGCTGCAAGGCCGCGGTCTGCGGCTTCTGTTGCGGACGCTGTCCCGGGGGAACGTTGACGCCAGGCGGTGCGGCCGCGACACCCTGACCGGGCTGCGGCGGCGCGACGGCAACACCGCCCTGCTGATTTTGCGGAACGGCCGCCGTGCCCGGCGGCGGGGCCAGCGGCTGCGAGGTCACGGCCCCCGGCGGCGGGACACCCTGGTTCTGGCCCTGGCCCGGCAACGGGCGCGTCGGCAGCAGGCGGCCGCGCGGCAGTTCCGGCACTTCCTCTTCGTCTTCGGGAACGGCCTGTTGCGGTTGCTGGCCACGCGGCACACTTCCCGGCGGCCGCGGCTGATCGGAAAAGATATTGCCGATCTGCGCGTGCGCAGGCGGCGCAAGCGAGATGGTAGCAGCGGCGGCGACCAACGCCGCAAAACCGGTCAGCAGGAGAGCTCTGATCATCTCGCGGATAATACAAGCGAATCGGGCGTACGCCAAAAGCCGCCGGCGCGCACGGACATTCCGGTTAACACGCCGAATGCGGCGGGGAAAGGGCGGTTTGGGCGGCGTCACTGGCCAAGCCGCGCTCCCAATGGGATATTGGGCCCGTCAAGGCCGCTCCTGCAAAGGTTCCAGCATCATGCCCGTCACCCTCGATCCCGATGCGGCCTTTGTCTACAAGGCCTTTCAGGAGGCCGGGCGCCCGGCCTATGAGACGCTCTTGCCTGCGGAAGCGCGCGAATACTACCGGCAGGCCCGCTTCGTCACCAATCCCGAGCCGCCCCTTCTCAAATCGGTCGAGCCGTTGGCGATCGAGACGGCCGGCGGCGTCATCCCGGCGCGCCTCTACACGCCGAGAAGCTTGAGGGGATCGAACGGCCGCGCGCCATGCCTGGTGTTTTTCCATGGCGGCGGCTGGGTGATCGGCGATCTCGATACCCACGACGTCGTTTGCCGCAAACTTGCCGACGAAGGCCAGCTCATCGTCATATCCGTCGATTACCGCCGCGCCCCCGAATACAAATTCCCCGCGGCCATCGACGACGCCATCGCCGCAACGGCCTGGATCGCGGGCCACGCCAGGGACCTTGGCATCGACGCCAGTCATCTTGTGGTCGGCGGCGACAGCGCCGGCGGCAACCTCGCCGCCGTGGTCGCGATTTCGGCACGGGACGGAAACGGGCCAGCGATCGCGGGACAGGTGCTGGTCTATCCCGCCACCGACTTTGCGATGACGCACCCGTCGCATCGCGAGCCCGAAACCAGCATCCTGCTCACGCACACCGTGATCCGCTGGTTTCGCGACCACTATCTCGCTCGTGCCGCCGATGCCGAGGACTGGCGCGCCTCGCCGGCACGCCTCGAGACGCTCGCCGGCCTGCCGCCCGCTTACGTCCTGACCGCGGGCGCCGATCCCTTGCGCGATGAGGGCGAGGAATATGCCAGCCGGCTCCAACAGGCGGGCGTGCCGGTGATGTACCGGACGTTCCCCGGCCAGTTTCACGGCTTCTTCACGATGGGCAAGCTGCTCGATCAGGCCAACATCGCGGTGCGCGATATTGGCGCCTGGCTGCGCGCGCTGAAATGACGACGCGCTAGCCGCGCGATCTGCCACCCGCCCGGCTCGCGGCGCAAGGCGCTATGGCGAACGGGCTTGTCGAAGAGGCGAATCATCTAGAGGTTCTAGTGTCCCGAGTCCGAGGTTCGCGGCCAGTTGCGGAGCAGCGTTTCGAACTTCGGAATCGAAAGAACACTAGATCCGAAAAGCGCTGATGAACCGCAGAGAACGCCGGGCCCAAAAATCGAAAACCGGCGCGCCAGCGCTCAGCGCAGCCGCGCAATGCGAGGCCGGCCATCGCGCTTTGGAAGCGGGACAAGCTCTTGAGGCGCAGATTTGTTGCCAGAGATTGCTGGCGGCCGACCCCAATCATGCGCCCGCGCTGCACCTGATGGGCCTGATTGCTTTCGATGCCGGACAATATGATCACGCACTCGCATGGATCAGCCGCGCCATCGTGCAAGCGCCAGAGCCCGATTTTCTCGCGAGCCTGGGAGCCACGCTCTCGCGGCAAGGCCGGCACGAGGAAGCACTGAAGGCTTTCGACAAGGCCGTACAGCTCGAACCTGACAATGCCGCTCGATGGAAGCAGCTTGGCGATGCGCTGATGGAATTGAAGCGATATGACCATGCGCTGTTGAGTTTCCAGCACGTGCTCAAACTCGACCCCCGCAACCCGAATGCCGCCTACAAGAGCGGCGTCCTGCTTCATGAGGCCGGGCGGCATGAGGAGGCGGTCGCCTGCCTCAACATCTGCGATGAACTGCTGCCGAACCGTGCGCCCGCTCTACAGGCTCGCGCCCGCGCGCTGCTGGCATTGCGGAAATTCGAGTCGGCGCTGTCGGATAATTTGCGGGTCAACACCCTTGCCCCCGATAACGCTGACACGCTCAACAACATCGGCGCCTGCCTGCAATCGCTTGGGCGGGAGGAGGAGGCGCTGGCGTGGTTTGATCGCGCGCTTGAGCGGCTGCCGGACTGGATCGAAATCCTGAACAACAAGGCCAATATCCTGCATCAGTTGCAGCGCTTCGACGAAGCGCTGGCGCTCTATGATGATGTCCGCGCCCGCCGCCTCGACAATGTGACGACGAACTGGAATTGGGCGCTCCTGAAGATGCTGCTTGGCGATTTCGAGGCCGGCTGGGCCGGACGCGAGGCGCGCTGGAGCATTCCCGATCCCTCGCCCTATCCGAAATTCAACCAGCCGATGTGGCTGGGTGAGGAATCCATTGTGGGAAAAACCATCCTTGTTCACGTCGACGAGGGATTGGGCGACACGATTCAATTCATTCGCTATGTGCCGATGGTGCTGGCGCGTGGCGCGCGGGTCGTGCTCGCGGTCGAACCGTCGCTTGTCCCGCTGCTGTCGGAATTTCCCGGCGTCTCGCAATGCCTCGCTCATTCCGACACCCTGCCCGCCTTTGACATGCATTGCCCGATCGGCAGCCTCCCGCTCGCCTTCAACACCGGCCTCGATACTATTCCAGCGGAGGGCTCTTACCTGCCCCCGCCGCACGAAGAACGGATTCAGTCCTGGAACGCGCGTTTTGGATCGCACGATCGCCTGAGAGTCGGACTGGTCTGGTCCGGCAGCCGAACCCATCGCAACGACCACAATCGTTCGATATCGTTACAGGCGTTGTCACGCATCTTCGATGTCGAGGCCGTCTTCGTCAGCCTTCAGAAAGACGTCCGGGAAGACGACAAGGCCGAGCTCGGCCGCAGCGAGATTATCGACTGGACGGCCGAACTCACCGATTTCGCCGACACGGCCGCGCTGGTGAAATGCCTCGATCTCGTCATCAGCGTCGATACCAGCGTCGCGCATCTTGCCGGCGCGATGGGTTGTCCGACCTGGATCTTGTTGCCCTGGACGCCCGATTATCGCTGGCTGCTCCATCGCGACGACAGCCCGTGGTATCCTTCCGTGCGCCTGTTCCGGCAAGACGAGACGCGCGACTACGCGCGCGTACTCGATCGGGTGCGCGCTGAGTTGCTCGAGCGGATTGCGGCAAGATTGCCGTCATAAGGCTGCGCCTGCGACGATCGTCAAGATTGCCTACGCCCATGCGAGACCACCGATGACAACGCGGTCGTCATCGTCATTGCCAGGCCGTTCGATCAGCCGCTTCCTGCCCTTGCTGGCAGGCCTGCGCCGATGCCGGACATCCAGCCGGCGTGCAGCCGCCAGCAGGCCGTTCGCAAATTGTGCGAAGCGCGCCGCCGTCTGCTTGATCATAAGCAGGATCGTCGTGGCGCGGCTCAGCATTCCGACGAGGAGAACAACGGTGAAGATATCGATGTAGGCGAGAAAATCGCCCGCGAGCACCAATTCGGGGGGAAGCGCGATGCCGTGGTGGTAGGCAATGGCAAGAAGAACGATCGGAACAACGACGGCAATCACCTTCCTGATCGTGAAACGACCAAGAAACGCGGCAAATTGCACGACGAAAACCTCCCAAAGCCGGTCGCCGAACGCAGCCGGCTTGTCGATGGTCCACTTCTGCCAGAGTTCCTTCCACATCGCTGTTGCCTTTCTCGGATCGTCCGCCATCCCACCCTTTATCACGCGTCCCTGCCCTGAATTTAAACAACTCCGTTATCTCTCGTCGCGCGGCGCAGGGGTGGTATTTCGCCACTGAAATCCGTAGATTACGCGCAAAGGCCGGCTGAACGGCCGAACGAACCAGGCAAGCCACCGCGCATGATTGAGCTGAACGAACGACAAAAACTCGTGCCGCCGGGGGGAGAAAAGCGCGTGCTGCTGCACTCGTGCTGCGCACCCTGCTCCGGCGAGGTGATGGAAGCCATGCTCGCCTCCGGCATCGACTACACCATCTTCTTCTACAATCCGAACATCCATCCCGAGCGGGAATATCTCCTGCGCAAGGATGAAAATGTCCGCTTTGCCGAGAAGCATGGCGTGCCCTTTGTCGACGCCGATTACGACACGGAAAACTGGTTCGCGCGGGCCAAGGGCATGGAACGGGAGCCCGAGCGCGGCGCGCGCTGCACCATGTGCTTCGACATGCGCTTCGAGCGCACCGCGCTCTATGCCCACGAGAACGATTTTCCGGTCATGACCTCCTCGCTCGGCATCTCGCGCTGGAAGAACATGGCGCAGATCAATGATTGCGGGCACCGCGCGGCCGGCCATTACGAAGGCCTGAGCTACTGGGATTTCAATTGGCGCAAGGGCGGCGGCGCCCAGCGCATGATCGAAATCAGCAAGCGCGAAGAATTCTATCAGCAGGAATATTGCGGCTGCGTCTACTCGCTGCGCGACACCAACCAGCACCGCCGCAGCCAGGGCCGCGCGCCGATCACGCTCGGCACCCAGTACTATCGCCAGAGCGGCGGCGACACCTGACGCTGGTGGACCACTTGACGGCTTCGCGAATCTCCATTCCAGCACTGTTCGACGACGAGCCCGGCGCGCTCCGCGCCAAGACGGCTCTTCTCTATGTCGTCCTGATCTCGGCGAATGTGCTAGCCTGGCTCTGGGCGTTCCTGCAGTTCCGCGACCAGCCGGTCCTGCTCGGCACCGCTTCGCTCGCCTATACGTTCGGGCTTCGCCATGCCGTCGACCCCGACCATATCGCCGCCATCGACAATGTGACGCGCAAGCTGATGCAGGAGGGCAAGCGGCCGATCTCGGTAGGCTTCTTCTTTGCGCTCGGACATTCGAGCGTCGTCATCATCGCCTCACTCCTGGTGGCGCTCTCAGTCGGCATGCTGGAAGCCAACTTCGCCTGGTTCAGGACGATCGGCGGGGTTATCGGGACCGGCGTCTCCGCCACGTTCCTGTTCGTCATCGCGCTCGTCAACGCGCTGATCCTGGTCTCCGTCTATCGCGCCTTCGCGGCACTCAGGCGCGGCGAGCGGGTGCCGGAGGAAGCGCTGCATGATCTGTTGTCCCGGCGCGGATTTTTGTCCCGCCTTTTGCGCGCGCTGTTCGGCACGGTGAGGCGAAGCTGGCACATGTACCCGCTCGGCTTTCTGTTCGGCCTTGGTTTCGATACGGCGAGCGAGGTTGGATTATTGGGGATTTCCGCCGCGCAAGGGTCGGCGGGACTTGCCGCCTGGTCGCTTCTGATCTTTCCGGCGCTGTTCACTGCCGGCATGTCGCTGGTCGATACCACCGACGGCGTGCTGATGGTGCAGACCTATGGCTGGGCTTTCATCAAGCCGGTCCGGAAACTCTACTACAACCTCACCATGACCCTGATATCGATCGTCGTGGCGCTGCTGATCGGCGGCGTGGAAGTGCTCGGACTGCTTGTGAATAAGCTTGGGCTGGAGGGCCGTTTCTGGCATCTGGTCGATCAGGTGAATGAAAGCTTCGGCCTTCTCGGATACCTCATCGTTGGGATCTTTGCCGCAGGCTGGATCATTTCGGTGCTGGTATACAAAATCCGGGATCTTGACCAGGTCGAAAAGAGCCTGTCGCCCGGCGGCGATTGATCGTTTCGATACGTTCCCTTTGCGGCCATCGCAATTTTAGGGAACTTCCTTGATCAGCGCTGCCGTTTGAACCGTCGAGGCCGAAACGTGCCGCCGCACCGTAACCGCGATGGACATGACCCCGTACGCAAACGACAGACCCAATAGCGTAAGCAGCAGGAACTGTTTCATGACGCCACTCCCGGCGATCATGTCTCTTCAATGCAGATCTCGGATTGTTGTTTCGTTTGTGTCGCGGCAGAAAACTCGCGGCCTCGGGTTCACGAGCGACCTGGATGCCTGATGCGAGCCCTGAAGCTCGCTGCAATTGCGGGAACCGATTGGGGCTGCGGTTGAGGGCAAAGCGCAATCCGGACGCGGGTCACAATCAAATCCATCGCCGGACCAGCGCCAGGTATTCATCAAACGCCGCACCGAATTGACGGCGCATCTTGGCCTCCTCGAAAGGGATGTGGACCCAGTTTGCAGTCGCAAAAACCGCGGCAGGCGCGAGAAACATCGGCCATGCGCCAACCCAAATCGCGACGCCGAACGTCACCAGCACCAGCCCCAGATACATGGGATTGCGCGTGTATCGGTACGGACCGTCGATGACGAGCGCGCGGTTCGTCGGCGAAACCGGATTGATCTCCGTGCCGGCGCGACGAAACATCACGGCCGCCCAGACGGGCAGCACCCATGGAACGAGCGCAAGCACGATACCGAGCTTTGGCAACGGCAAGCCCGGCAGTTCCGGCCAGCCGAGTTGCCAGCTGATCACGAGGGCGACGAGAACATAGATCAAAGCCCAGATGGGTGGTGGCAGCTTGACCATGACAATGCACCCTCATCAGGCCGCGCGGCGCGCAACGGCTCTTTGCCAGAAACCCTCAGTAACAAATCTCCGGCCAGCGAGTGAGGTTTGGTTAACCATGCCCGTTCCAGGATCAAGTCGGGCATCTTGGCAGGAGATTCATCTGATGTCGTCAATTTCAGCGCTTGGACCGAGTCAATACAACCACGCCAGTCCGCTTCAACAGCTGGAAGCGGAACTTCAATCCGAGGTTTCGGCCGGCAGCATCAGCTCATCGGATCAATCGGCGCTGTCCTCCGCGCTGACAAGCATCGATAGTTCGCTGACGGCCGATCAGTCCTCCGCGCAATCGGCAGGTTCGACGGACGGCAGCGGCGGCACGGGACCTCACGACATCCGCGCCAAGATCGACAGCCTCATTCAGGCGCAGGTCTCGAGCGGCGCCCTGACGAGTTCCCAGGCCACCGAATTGAAAAACCTGTTCGCCAACACGTTCGGCAACGGTCCCGGCGGTCAGGGTGATTTCGGTGGCGCCGGCGGCCCCGGTGGTCCGCAAGGGTTTGGTGGACCTCCGCCCGGTCCGCCCCCGTCCGGCGGTTCGGCGTCAGGTTCTTTGACCGATCAGCTTCCCAGCAGTTCGTCTTCAACGGACGCTTCATCGGGAGATAGCTCCTCGGGCGACAGCACGTCGCTCAGCACCGTCCTGCAGGATTTCCTGAAGTTGCTCCAGGATGCGCAGTCCTATTCTTACGGCGCGAATGGCGCCACGGCGCCGTCGGGCGCATCTGCGTCAACGCTCATCAATTACCAGGCCTGAGAGGTCCGGGAATTTCGCCGGTTGGACTATCCAGCCCGCGCGGCGCGCCGCAGCGATTGCGGCGGTTGACCGAAGGCGCGGATAAACGCGCGGCGCATCCGTTCGGGATCACGAAAGCCGGTCGAATGCGCCACGCGTTCGATCGCCTCGCTGGACGACTGCACCTTTTGTCGCGCCACCTCGATCCGCAGCCGCTCCACGGCCTTGAACGGCGTGGTCCCGGTTTCCGCGACAAAGGCGCGGGTGAAATGACGGGAACTCATGCCGGCCTTCTCGGCCAGATGCTCGACCGTGAGCGGCGCCTCAAGATTTTCGCGTGCCCAGGTCAGGAGCGGCGCGAAGCGTCCGCTCGGCGCCTTCAGCTCCAACAGCGATGAGAATTGCGACTGCCCGCCGCTGCGGCGGTCGTAGAGCACAAGCTGACGCGCGGTTTGCCGCGAGATCTCTTCGCCGAAATCCTCAGCCACCATCGCCAGCGCGAGATCGATGCCGGCGCTGATCCCCGCCGAGGTCCAGATATCGCCGTCGCGGACAAAGATGCGATCCGATTCCAGTTTCACTTTTGGATAGGTGGCAAGGAAATGCCGGGTGCGCCGCCAATGCGTGGTGGCGCGCCGGCCATCGAGCAGGCCCGCTTCGGCGAGGATATAAGCACCCGAACAGACGCTGGCGATCCGAACGCCGCGCCTTTTGGCTGCGCGCACAAAGCCGAGAATCTTCGCCGATCTTGATGTGGCGACGACCCCCTCCCCGCCGGCAATGATCAGCATCGACAGGCCGCTTGCCGACCGCAAGCCGCGCGCCAGCATTTCGACGCCGGAGGACGAGCGCACAGCGCCCGGCGCTTCGGCAATTATCCTGATCGGCGTCGGATTGCCGGCAAGGCGGCCCGCGATCTCAAAGACCGAAATCGGCCCGGAGGCATCCAGGAGCTGGAAGTCGGGAAAGACCAGTACGCCGATCATGGAAGGCTCGATGTCCTGAAGTGAGGGAAATACGGCATTTATGACACAAGCCCACCATGCCAGAGTGAGGCCGTCAAGCCAAACCTTCCAAACCTTGAAGGCGAACCCCATGCCGAACCCGCTTCAGATTGGAATTGTCGTCTTTCCGAAAGTGACCCAGCTCGATTTCACCGGCCCGTTGCAGGTGTTTTCGAGCCTCCCCGGCGCGACCGTGCATCTGATCTGGAAACGCATCGAGCCGGTCGCAAGCGACACCGTGCTGACGGTGATGCCGACCGTTTCCTTTGCCGACTGCCCGCAGCTTGACGTGATCTGCGTTCCCGGCGGCGCTGGCACGGACGACATGGTTATTGACGAGGACATGCTCGACTTCCTGCGCGCGCAGGCGAAGGCCGCAAAGTACATCACCTCGGTCTGCACAGGATCTTTGGTGCTGGGCGCCGCCGGCCTGCTCAGGGGATACAAGGCCACCACCCACTGGGCCGCGATGGGTTATCTCGCGCCTTACGGCGCGGAGCCTGTGAAAACGCGCGTCTGCGTCGACCGCAACCGCGTGAGCGGTGGCGGCGTCACCGCCGGCATCGATTTTGCGCTGACGCTGGTCTCGATCTTGGCTGATCGGGAGACCGCGGAAATGATCCAGCTGCGGCTCGAGTATAATCCCGCGCCGCCCTTCTCCGCCGGCTCGCCCGACACCGCGCCGCCGGACGCGATCGCGCGCCTGCGGCAGCTCAATCCGGCAGGTCAGGAACGCCGCAAGGCGAACAATGCGCGGGCTGCCGACGCGTTGCGAATTCGCGCCTAGCACGACCGATCGTCGGATTGCGACAAGAGTTCATCGAAGGGAGCGAATGACTGGAGTGAAATCCGGATCGCATCTCCGGCTAAATTCGATTTTAATATCGCCCTTGCGCGCGTTGGGCGAACTTCCTTGTTGGGAACGTGAAGTTCCCGCGACCTTCTTCTCCATCGAGGAAGAGCCTCAGCAGTGCCGCTGAGGCTCTTTTCATTGGGCACGGGAAACGGGCATAACGCGGCGCTTATTCGAATCCCCGCGACAAGACAGCGGGAGCATTGGAGCCGGAAGACAATGAAATCGAAACTCGGGCGCATGATTGCCGCCCTTCTCGAACTTGGCTCGACTATTTCGCTTGCCGGCGAGGCATCAGCGCAACAGCGGACAAAGGTCGGCACCTTGCGCTGCAACCTGGCGCCGACGGTCGGGCTTATCGTGATCGAGCGCCAACAGCTCTCCTGCCTGTACACACCGGACGGCCCCTGGCCACCGGAAAGGTATTTTGGACGTGTCACGACCGTGGGTCTCGACCTCGGCGTGAACGGCGGCGGGCGGATGGCGTGGGCCGTTCTTGCGCCGGTTACCGGGCCCATTCGAGGTGGGCTCCGCGGCCGCTATGTCGGCGTCAGCGCAGATGCTGCGATCGGTGTGGGCCTCGGTGCAAACGCCCTTGTCGGCGGCTCGGGTCGCTCGTTTGCGCTCCAGCCCCTGTCGGTCGAAGCGAACACTGGTCTGGACATCACCGCCGGTGTGTCGACGCTTCGGCTGCATTACGCACCGTAACGGCCGGACCGGCGGCGATCGATCGACAGCATCGCCACGCCGCCGAGGCAATCGCGTTCGCCGACCTCCGCAAAAAGAACCTTGGCAAAAGAAAAAGGCCGCCCGGTTTCCCGAACGGCCTTTCCTGTCCCACGGTAGCCTCACATTCAAACAGGCGATCTCAGGACGTCGTTTTCCGGGGGCCTATCTCCCGGCCTCATCCTGATCGGAAGCCGCTGCTCATCGGGTCAGTCGCGATCTGTTGCCCGATCCGTCCGCGGTGGTTTCCCATCTCCGTAAGATGACCCTAGTAAGCCATCGCCCTACGTGAGGCGCAACGGCGGCAAAAGCGTCGTCCCCGTTGATCCCGTTGTTCACAGGCACGCGGGCGCTGCACAACATTTCTTCCTTTCATTCACGCCGGGCTTTGCAGCAGCGGACGAACGAGGCGATCCAGCTCTGCGAATGACGCGACGACGTGAGCGGCGCCGGCTTCTCTCAAGCGCGCGTCATGACCGGGCTGAATATGTCCTGCCGCTATGAAGCCGATCACGAAAGCACCCGCCGCCCGCGCGGCAGTGACGCCGCCGACGCTGTCCTCGATCACGATGCACTCGGCAGGGCTGATGCCGAGCTGTTCGGCGGCGTGCAGGAAAATGTCGGGATGCGGCTTGCCGCGCGCGACGTTGGAGGCACTGAACACCCTCCCCTCGAACAACGCGGCCATGTTCAGCACCTCGAGACTCAACGCCAGCCGCTCGGGCGAGGACGACGAGGCGATGCAATTCGGTAACTGGCGCCAGGCCTCGACAAATTCGCGCGCGCCAGAGACCGGCTTCAGGCCGCGGCGAAAGGCGTCAAAGGTACGCTGCTGATAGCCCTCGGCAAAATCGTCTGGCAGCTTGCGGCCGATCACGCGCTCGATGGTCTCGATCACCTCAACGAGCCGCTTGCCCATGTAGGTGCGGTAGGCGTCGTCGAGGCTCGTCGGCACGCCGAATTCGCTGACGATCTCGGCGATCACGGAATTGGACAGCACCTCGCTGTCGGCCAGCACGCCGTCAAAGTCGAAGATAATGGCGCGGTGTGGAGGGTTCAGCGGAGAACTCAGCTTCCGGGCGTCAGCTACCGGGTGTCCAGGGCTGATAGTCGCCGGTCGCCTTGGGCCGCCGGCCGCTCGCCAGCGTCGATCCCGACGGCCGATAGGCGTTGGGCGTGCCGGTCATGTTCGGAACATGCGGCTTTTCCCATTCGCGGGCTACGTAGTTTTCTTCCGTCGGCGCGACATCGTCGGTGTGATGCAGCCAGCCGTGCCACGATGGCGGCACGCGGCTCGCCTCCGCATAGCCGTTATAGACCACCCAGCGGCGCTCGAAGCCGAGCGTGGGATCGATCTTGCGGCCCTTGGTGCGATAGTAGCGGTTGCCCTGCTCGTCCTCGCCGACCAGTTCACCGAACCGCCAGGTCCACAGCTGCGTGCCGAACGTCTGACCGTTCCACCAGGTGAATACCTTGAGCCAAAACTGCTTCATGACGACGGGCCGCTTCGTTTGAGATGCGGCTCTGATGCCAGTTGCGGGCCGGATTGTCCAGTTATGTCAGCGTAAAATGGCCGTGCGAAGCGTCAGGACTGCGTCGCCAGCGCTACGCCTGCAAGCGTGAAGACGAGGGCCGCGATCTGGCCGATGCCGAGCGGCTCATGCAAGGTGAGCGCTGACGTCACCACGCCAATCACGGGCACCGCCATGGTGCCGATCGCAGCCACGGACGCTGGCAGGCGCGCAAGCGCCGCGAACCAGCAGACATAGGCGATGCAGAACTGGCCAACGGTCGAATAGACCAGCAACAGCCAGCCGTTGCTCGACAGTCCCGCGAAGTTGGAGTTCTCCAGCAGGAAGCCGGCAATCGCGACCGGCAGGCAGCCGATGCCGATCTGCCAGGCGGCGGTGGCGACCGGTGGCAGGTCGAGCGGGAACTTCTTGGCCAGCACCGCGCCAAGGGCAAAACCGAGCGCGCCGCCGAGCGCCATAATGATTCCCGGCAATTTCGCTAAACTCGCCGCAAAGCCGTGGGCACCGAGGATCGCGGAGAGGCCCGCAAACGCCATCAACAGCGCCAGCACGCGCAACAGGTTCGGCCGCTCGCCGAGGATCGGCCAGGCCAAAAGCGAAGCCCAGACCGGCATGGTGTAGGCGACGAGCGTGGCTTCGCTCGCCGGCAGATAGACCAGCGCAAAGCCCATCAGCACCATCCAGCAGCCGACATTGAGGATGGCGGCGAGCACGAGCCGGCCCCAATAGGCGCGCGGCACCCGCAGGCTTTGCCCCCACACCAGCGCCAGAACAGCAAGCAGCAGCGCGCCGAGCACGCCGGTCGTGCCGCGCAAGGTCAGCGGCGGCAGATAGCCGATCAGGAACTTGGTCACGGGCCAGTTGAACCCCCAGCCGACCGAGGTGACGGCGAGGAAGGCGAGCCCGGCGGCCCCGATGCGCGTCGTCGCGCCCGGCTGGTTGGGAGATGTCATGGAGGATTGAGTCGCTGGTGGTCCGATTCTGAGGGCACTTTGCCGCTTATCAGTCGATCGAACCACCGGCGGGACGACATGTCTGACCGGAGTTCCCGCAAGCCCACGTGAGTCTCGACAAGGCAAGCCAAGGCCCACAAAAATACTTGGCCTGTGAAGAGCGGGAGGAAGCCTGTGGGCGCGTCCGGATCACAAATTTTTTCCCTTGGGAATCCCTGAGGACTCACTGATACTTGCAGGTACGGGGCGCGGGCTGACCCCCCTGGTTTTCCCCGTTTCCCACCATATTTAGTATTTGATTCAGGAACTCGTACTAGTCCTTGACGTGCGCGTTGGAGTCGTCCTAGCCTTCCTCCTGTTCGGCGCGAGTGTGTTTGGGTCCCGCCGGTCGCTCCCTAAAGGGTTCCAAAATGACCACTCCGCTTGGCCGGTTGAGGCAGCGGAGGTGGGCTGTTTTGTCCCTAACCTGCGGACCCTGACGGGCAGCGAAAAAGACAGGCCGATCCAACGGCCGAGAAGTTTGAGTTTGGGGCGTTGAGTACATGAACTCTGAAGCGGCGCTGGGGAGCGCTGTTTTTGGAGACATGGACCGGCTCTTTCCGAGGTGCTCGCATCACGGATGAGCCGTCAGAGAAAAGGGCCGGATCCACCGGTAGAAACGTGCGGACTTCAAGACCACCTTGAAAGAGGTGGGTCGGAGGGGACGCTTCATAAGGCAATAAACCCGGCAGCCGCGGCGGCAGCCGGCAATAAAGGAACGGGGCACGACCATGCGAATTGAACGGCGCCACACAACTGCGGGCCAGTCACCCTACTCACAGATTGATTTCAGATTGACGACGTCTGAAATCCGCAATCCCGACGGCTCGGTGGTGTTCCGGCTGGAAAACGTCGAGGTGCCCGAGTTCTGGTCGCAGGTGGCCTCCGACGTCCTGGCGCAGAAGTATTTCCGCAAGGCCGGCGTCGCCGCGCGGTTGAAGACGATAGAGGAAGAGACCGTTCCGTCCTTCCTGTGGCGTTCGGTGCCGGACACCGAAGCTTTGAGTCTTCTGCCCGAGAACGAGCGCTATGTCAGCGAGCTTTCCGCGAAGCAGGTGTTCGATCGCCTGGCCGGCTGCTGGACCTATTGGGGCTGGAAGGGCGGCTATTTCACGAGCGAAGACGACGCATCCGCCTTCTATGACGAGCTGCGCTTCATGCTGGCCAGGCAAATGGTCGCGCCGAACTCGCCGCAATGGTTCAACACCGGGCTGCACTGGGCCTACGGCGTCGATGGCCCCGGCCAGGGTCACTATTATGTCGATCCCTTCACCGGCAAGCTGACCAAGTCGAAATCGTCCTACGAACACCCGCAGCCCCACGCCTGCTTCATCCAGGGCGTCAATGACGACCTCGTCAACGAGGGCGGCATCATGGACCTGTGGGTGCGCGAGGCGCGCCTGTTCAAATATGGCTCCGGCACCGGCTCGAACTTCTCGCGGCTTCGCGGCGAAGGCGAAAGGCTTTCCGGCGGCGGACGTTCGTCGGGCCTGATGAGCTTCCTCAAGATCGGCGACCGCGCTGCGGGCGCGATCAAGTCGGGCGGCACCACGCGCCGCGCCGCCAAGATGGTCGTGGTCGACGTCGATCATCCTGATATCGAGACCTATATCGACTGGAAGGTGAAGGAGGAGCAGAAGGTCGCAGCTCTCGTGACCGGCTCCAAGATCAACCAGAAGCACCTGAAGGCCGTGATGAAGGCCTGCGTGAACTGCGAAGGTTCAGGCGACGACTGCTTCGACCCCGAGAAGAACCCTGCCCTTCGCCGCGAAATCAAGCTCGCGCGCCGCAGCCTCGTGCCTGACAACTACATCAAGCGCGTGATCCAGTTTGCCAAGCAAGGCTACAAGGACATCAGCTTCGACACCTATGACACCGACTGGGATTCGGAAGCTTATCTGACGGTCGCCGGCCAGAACTCCAACAACTCGGTGTCGCTGAAGGACGACTTCCTCCGCGCCGTGGAGACCGACGGCAACTGGAACCTGATCGGCCGCACCAACAAGAAGATCACCAAGACGCTGAAGGCGCGCGATCTCTGGGAGAAAATCGGCTACGCCGCCTGGGCGTCAGCCGATCCCGGCCTGCACTTCAACACCACGATGAACGACTGGCACACCTGCAAGGCGTCCGGCGACATCCGCGCCTCCAATCCGTGCTCGGAATACATGTTCCTGGACGACACGGCGTGCAACCTCGCCTCCGCCAACCTGCTGACGTTCTACAACACCGAGACCAAGCATTTCGACGTCGGCGCCTACGAGCACCTCTGCCGGCTCTGGACCCTGGTGCTCGAGATCTCCGTGATGATGGCGCAGTTCCCGTCGAAGGCGATCGCCGAGCTCTCCTACGAGTTCCGCACGCTGGGTCTCGGCTTTGCCAATATCGGCGGGCTGCTGATGACGATGGGGCTTCCTTACGACAGCAAGGAAGGCCGCTCGCTCTGCGGCGCGCTGACGGCGATCATGACCGGCATCGCCTACAAGACCTCGGCCGAAATGGCGGCCGAGCTCGGCACCTTCCCCGGCTACAAGAAGAATGCCGCGCACATGCTGCGGGTGATCCGCAATCATCGCCGCGCCGCGCACGGCGAAGCGTCGGGTTATGAGGCGCTCGCAGTCAACCCGGTGCCGCTCGACCACGCCTCCTGCCCGCAAGCAGGCCTGATCGAACACGCGACCAGGGCCTGGGACGACGCGCTCGCGCTCGGCGAGGTCAACGGCTTCCGCAACGCGCAGACGACGGTCGTCGCCCCCACGGGCACCATCGGCCTTGTGATGGATTGCGACACCACCGGCATCGAGCCTGACTTCGCGCTGGTGAAGTTCAAGAAGCTCGCCGGCGGCGGCTACTTCAAGATCATCAACCAGGCGGTGCCGGCGGCGCTGCGCACGCTCGGCTATCGCGAAAGCGAGATCGCCGAGATCGAGGCCTATGCGGTCGGACACGGCTCGCTCTCCAACGCGCCCGGCATCAATGCCTCGACGCTGAAGGCCAAAGGCTTCACCGACGAAGCCATTGCGAAAGTGGAAAAGGCGCTTGCCGACCGCGTTCGACATCAAGTTCGCCTTCAACAAGTGGACCTTTGGCGAGGACTTCATCCGCGACCAGCTCGGCATCGGGCCGGAGGCGATTGCGGCGCCCAACTTCGACCTGCTTTCAGCCCTCGGCTTCACCAAGCGCGAGATCGAGGCCGCGAATGTCCACATCTGCGGCGCGATGACGGTGGAAGGTGCGCCGCATCTGAAGGCCGAGCACTATCCGGTGTTCGACTGCGCCAATCCCTGCGGCAAGGTCGGCAAGCGCTATCTCTCGGTCGAGAGCCACATCCGCATGATGGCGGCTTCGCAGCCGTTCATTTCGGGCGCGATCAGCAAAACCATCAACATGCCGAACGACGCCACGGTCGAGGACTGCAAGTCGGCTTATCTGCTCTCCTGGAAACTGGCGCTGAAGGCCAACGCGCTCTACCGCGACGGCTCGAAACTGTCGCAGCCGCTCAACTCGCAGCTCATCGCCGACGATGAGGACGAGGACGATGCGGTCGAGCAGCTCTACGACAAGCCGATGGCCGCGCGGGCCACGCAGGTCTCCGAGAAGATCGTCGAAAAACTCGTCGAGCGCATCATCGTGATGCGCGAGCGCGAGAAGATGCCGGATCGCCGCAAGGGCTACACCCAGAAGGCGGTCGTCGGCGGACACAAGGTGTACTTGCGAACCGGCGAATATGACGACGGCCGTCTCGGCGAGATCTTCATCGACATGCACAAGGAAGGCGCGGCACTTCGCTCCTTCATCAACAACTTCGCCATCGCGGTCTCGCTCGGCCTGCAGTATGGCGTGCCGCTGGAAGAATATGTCGATGCCTTCACCTTCACCCGCTTCGAGCCGGCGGGCCCCGTGCAGGGCAACGACTTCATCAAGTACGCGACCTCGATCCTCGACTATGTCTTCCGCGAGCTCGCGGTGAGCTACATGTCGCGCTTCGATCTCGCCCATGTCGATCCGAACGAGTCCGGCTTCGACGCGCTCGGCAAGGGCGTCGAGGAAGGCAAGGAGCCCGAGGATGGCCACGGCCAGCAGGCGACCAAGTATCTCTCCAAGGGGCTGACGCGCTCGCGCACCGACAATCTCGTGGTGATGCGCGGCGGCTCGGCTGCGGTCAGCCAGGGCTCGGACTCCGCGCCTTCGGGCGGCAGCAAGGTGACGTCGCTGTCGCCCGGCGGCCATCGCGTCTCCGACACCATCGAGGGCGCGGTCGCACTGAAGCAGGAGGTGCAACACGACCTCTCGCCGACGGAGAAGCTCGAGGCGATGCAATGGAGCAAGGCGGGTGCGGCAGCCGCCGCCCATCCCTCCAAGGCCGAGCGTCGCGCCGAAGCCAAGGCCAAGGGCTACGAGGGCGAGATGTGCTCGGAGTGCGGCAACTTCACGCTGGTCCGTAACGGCACCTGCATGAAGTGCGACACGTGCGGATCGACGACAGGGTGTTCGTGATCTGACGCGAACGTCATGGTCAACCCGAAAGCGCGAAGCACGTCTTCAAGCTAAGGTCCCGGCCATCCACGAACAGCAAAGGGCGGCCGAGAGGCCGCCCTTTGCTGTTCGTTAGCTTACATTCTTTCGAATTTCATCTATAATTGTATATCTACCAATCTCTATTCTTGAGCGAGCCCACGACAAGATAAGTACGGATTGCCGATATGGGCTCCTTGTAGTCGCTATGCCGAACCGCTTTCTACGAACCACCTAGCTCTCCCCAGCGAGCGGCGAGTAACTGATCAGAGAGCGACAACACGAGCATCATCTTGAACGCGGCAGCATTCGCGTAGCGTTATCGGTTCCCAAATGTTCAAGTCCGTAAGATTTCGCAACTTCAAATCTTTGAAGGATTACACGGTCGCCCTAAGGGCTACCAACGTCTTGGTTGGCCCAAATAATGCGGGCAAATCAACAATCCTCGATGCGTTTCGAGCGATGGCGGCGGCGCACCGACACGCATCGCGACGCAATCAGTCGTTAATCGCGGTAAATGGAACAACGGTTGTTGGTTACGAAATTCCGATGTCGAACTTTCCAATATCGCTAGCAAACATCCACTCTGACTATCAAACCGATCAAGAGACATCGGTCGCCTTTACATTGGAAAATGGAAATAAATTACAACTCACCTTCCATGACAGCGCACGTTGCATCATGACCCCATTTTCACGTCTTGAGCGTGAAGGAGATCGAAAACTTCCTGCTATCACCATCGGCCCTGTTCAAGGCACTCGAACACAAGCTTCATGATCGCAATTCTAGCCACACCGTCACTCTCCCCATGGTAAGCGAGATGTTGGATAGGATTGTCGCGGATCAAAAAGCGGACCTCCTCGGACCATACATTTCGAACCGGGTAAGGTTTTTTTCTACGAGAAGCGCAAAAGACGCTTCCACTGTCGTCAAAGAAGCCATTGATCGCTTCGATAACGAATGGGCAGATCCCGTGCGTCGCAGGGCGATCTGTGCAGGCAAGAAGGCCTTCGCAACTTTGAACGGAAAATTTCAACAGCAGTTCGGAGCTTCAATCACGTCGAATCAAGTCATTCGTTTTTTAGCGGTTGGCGACATTGGCGATTTGATCGAAGTGCTTCGCGACCTCGATCAATTTGCTGGAGCCCGACCGTCAACATTAACAACGGCCGCATAGGCTCCGCTCTGTCCATACTCCTTCCTCCGATCCACATGTCCGGAAAGCGCCTCCTCCCCCGCCTTCGTCGCCGGCGCCGGCGCGCACGTCGGGCGCTCGCAAGGTTCTTGCAGGCACCGCGGGCATTTCGGATCGTCGGCAGCGCGGTGATCCTGCTTGCAGTCATAGCGCTCGCAAACCTCGCCTATCACGTGATCCTTAAACCCACCGAGCTGTTCGCCTTCATCGGTCACCGGCTCGACAAGGAGCCGGCCGATACGTGGCGGCAATACGGGCCGCTGTTTCGCGCCTCATCCACCAGCGCGATCACGCCGGAATTGCTGGCCGCGCTGGCGCAGGTCGAGAGTTCGGGCAATCCGGTGGACCGCACCTATTGGCGCTGGCGATGGAGTTTCAACCCTTTCGCGATATACCAGCCTGCGTCGAGCGCGGTCGGCCTCTTCCAGATGATCGATGGCGCTTACGCGGAGGCCGCAAAGTTCTGCATTAGGGATCATGCGGTTGTGGAGTCCGGCTGCGGTTCGACCGGCCTCTACATCCGTACGATCCCGAGCCACGCCGTCGAGCTGGCTTCCATCTATCTCGACCGCAATGTCGCTGACGTTCTCGCCCGCGCGGGCAATGTCAAGGCGAGCGCAAGCGAGAAGCAGGATCTCGCGGCCTTCATTCATCTCTGCGGCGCAGGTCCCGCCACGGCCTTCGCACGCCGTCATTTTCAGATGATGGCGAGCGAGCGCTGCGGCGATCATCTCGTCTCGGCCTATGTCGCTCACGTCAATGCGATGAAGCGTCAGTTCCTGCGGCTTGCGGCCGACGGCACCGAGCGCTGAATGCGGCTTGCGAAGCAAGCTCCCAACCGGACATTTCCCTATCCCGCAGCAACCCGGCATGCTTTGCTGAGTTGGTCAAATTTCGATTGTGAACCCTTTTGTCGATCCGGGCGCGGGCGGAACGACGGCCCGCGCCGTCTCATCATTGCCCCGTCGCCATTCCCGCAGCGATCGATCAATGCTGAAAACAACAGCAAAATTTTTCGGGAAACGGAGAGTAAAATGTCCAAAGAGCCGAAGATCGAGCACGCGTATAATGCACACAAGGACAGACTGACGATCAAGATCCACCGATATTCCCTGAAAAGCAAAAAGACACGGGATGCCATTTTGATGAAGCTGATGGCCAACCTTGAAAGCAAGCCTGATCGCCTGAAAGCCGACGGGAAGAAAAGCGAGAAGGAAGGAACCGGCAAAAAACTGCGTGGTCTGCAAAAAGACTCCAAGCTGGTTGAGATCGGCGACTAGATTTAATTCGGTTCTGATCGAAGCAGAACCGGACTCCAGTGTTTTGTTTTGACGCGTTTTCTTCACGCGAACCGGTTCCCACTTCGCTCGAAAACGCTATGGAGGAGAAAAGGAAATGACCGCGAGACCCGCCGCGCCAAAGGCCGAGGATTATTCCGTCGTTGCCGGCTCGTTGGGTCCTCGCCGTGATTTTCGCATCAGCGTGGGCTTGCGCGAGGGCTGGGACCCCGAAGGCCGTGTCTTCGACGTCTCGGAAGCCGTTCGCACCGCGCGTGCCTGGATGAAACGCCGCGTCGAAGCTGGCCAGCCCGCCTTGTCCGGCATGTTTACCCGCGCGGAAGTCACCTATGCGTGGCCTCGCCCGGACGGCAGCGTCGGGTCCGACCGCGAACCGGTCGCGCTCTTCGCCGGCGAAGCCGTCCACGCCTACCTCGGGCATCTCTCCGACGAGATCATCGAGGCGATGCTGAACGAACTGGCGATTGAGCTTGGCGTGGCGCTCGGACAGGAACGTATCTACGTCGCCTTCGCCGACCGAACATGGATACTGGATGCCGGAGAACGTCCCGGTCATCGAACGGTTTGAGGCCGCGGCGCGGACTGGCAAGATCGAGCTATTCGCGTCTTCGTCGTTCCGGGTTGGTCCGAAGGACCAAGCCCGGAATCTATTCCTCCGAGCATTCGTACGGCTTGATGGATTCTCAGGTGCGCAATTGCGCACCATAGCTCGATGCTTTGCATCGCCCCGGAATGACAGCTCGCTTTGCTCGCGCCCCGGAATGACGCTGTGCTCCGGTGCACAAATCACACACCCGGAACTCGCCACATCGATCAATTCCGCGAGAGCTCGTGGCACAAACCAACAGAAGTAGTGCGGCCTATACGCCACACCTCGACGAATTCGTGCCGTGAGTCACCGCAGCCTTCATCCAGGTTAAGAATCTGCCGTATTCTGAACCCATTCCGGCGCTTCACCTTGTCGCCTACTCGGCAGAGGCGCGTTCGGAAACGTCAGGTCCTGCCTAGCAATTGAGGAGAGATTCCGTGGTGAAAGTCTTGATCGCAACTGGTGCCGTGCTTGCCATGGTGACCGCGGCTTCCGCAGCCGACCTTCCCCGTCCGCAGCCCGCGCCGCACTATTCCGAGGCCCCGATGGTCGGCAAGATGCCGATCGGCAAGGGTCCGGTCGGCAAGGGTCCGGTCGGCAAGGGCCCGGTTGTCGCCCACTACTGATAGCAGGAGCCCATCGGCTCTGATTGAATCAGAGCCGGGCTCACCTCTGTTATCCCGACCCTGTTATCCCGACGCATTGTCTTCGTCTTCGCGCGAACCGTTTCCCGCCCTCGATGAGGTCGAGGGCATGCTTCGCGCGAAAACGTTATCAGCGGCTTGACGCCGACCGCATTTGAAGTGCCAACGAACTGAGGGCAGCAGGCATGGCGAACAGACTGGACCGCAAGGCGCTTTGCCTGCTTGCGGGCGCAACGGCGATGGCATTTGCGGGTGCCGTGTCATCCGCGTCGGCCAATGAGAGCGAGGCGCGCAGCCCTGAAACCAAGCTCGCCTCGATCGCGACGCCCGCCGACGCTTCGGCGCGGCCCGCGGCGCGCAAGCCATCGGCATTCGCGAAAGGCCCCTACTACGTCGATTTCCGCGCGCGCACCGCCGCGAGCTGGGGCCACGCCTTCGTCTGGTACGGCAAGAGCAGCGAGCGGGCCGTCGAGGTGGCTGGGCTGACGCCGGCCGGAGACGTCAAGGAATATGTCCTCGGCTATGTCACCTGGGTGCCGTCGGAGACCGGGGCCAGCTACGGCGATCTCGACCCGCAATACCTGACCGCGCATTACAAGGTGTATCTCAACGAAGGCGACGCCAAGAAGGTGTTCGCCTATATCGAGCATTTGAAGAAAAGCTCGCCGGTGTGGAGCGCCGAGATCAGTAACTGCACCGCCTTCATCGGCGACATCGCCGAGTTCATGGGATTGAAGACGCCCTCGCGCTGGACGCGACCCGAGAACTACGTCAACGAGCTCAAGGCGCTGAATGGCGGCAAGCAGGTCGTTCGCCTGGCGGAGTGATCGCGCGGGATGCGCTCTCTCCACTGTCATTCCGGGATGCGCTCTCTCTACTGTCATTCCGGGATGGTCCGTCGCGACAAAATAGCGGAGCTATTTTGCGCGGAGGACCAGGCCCGGAATCCATTTATCCACCCTTCGTGCGGTATGATAAATTCCGGGCTCGATGCTTCGCATCGCCCCGGAATGACAGACAGGGATTGTCGCTTCGCCCGCGCCCCCGGAATGACAGATAGCCTTGAGAGAGGCAGCCGATGAGTGAACGCGACGCCGCACAGCACGTGCTCGATGCGCTGAAGCTCGCGCAACAGAAACAACCTGCGGAAGCGCTGGCCGACCTCAACGGCCTGATCCCGCTGGTGCAGGGCGGCGGCGCGCCGGCGCTGGAAGCCCAAGAAGCCCGCGCCGGCGCCTTTCTCTCGATCTGCGAAGTCGGCAAGGCGCTGCATCGGGGCCAGCCGGTCGACCGCCTCTATGCCGCGGCGCTCGCGGCCGCGGAACACTGGCTGGCGGTGGTGCGGTAGGCTGACGTGCGCCCGCTCCGGAATGGCGGTGCGCCTTCCACGGATGCTGTGCACCGCGCGAGCGGTGCGCTGCTGATCCGGGGTCCATTCATTGGGGAATAGGTCCCGGATCTGCGTCGCGTCATTCCATGCCGCGCCGCGTCCGGGACACGAGTTCACTTCGCGTCCGGAACGACGAAAAAATCACTGCGCCAAAAATCGAATTTCGCGAAGCCAATCAAGCCTGAGTTTAGTGTCCACTCCCTCGCGCAAAAATATTTCGCTTATGTCGTCGGGCAAATCATCGCTAGAGATTTGCGTTATCCCGCACCCACATGAGGGGCGTATCGCGATCGTCACGGACGTTGGGCGCGGGATGCGGTGGACGTTTCGGTGCAGCAAGACGAAGCGCATTGAAGCGGACGGCGAAACCGTGTGGGCCTGATATCCCGACGCTGATATCAACTCGCGACAATGCTTCGCATTGCGTGGGGACGGAGACAAGAAAGCCCGCTCTCCGGGGCGAGCACGTTATAAGCCGTAAAACCATCGCGCAGGGAAAGCCGGATCGCGTCCGGTGGACCTGTGGTGTACTTACTCATGTGCTTTTTACTTTGCACATGAGGCTGCGGGTGCAACGGACACCCGGCTTTCCCTGCGCCCTCCTTTCGATGAGGGACAATGTTTGCGAAGAGCCCGGGTGAATAAAGCCGCGGGAATGCGAAGGCGTGCCTGACTGTCATTCCGGGATGCGCCGACGCGACAAAATAGCGAAGCTATTTTGCGCGGAAAGCACGCTCACTGAATCCATCTAGCTCCTTGAACATTTTTAGGGATGGATTCTCCGGTGCGCAATTGCGCACCGTAGCTCGCTCGCTCTGCTCGCGCCCCGGAATGACAGACAGAAATGGCTATTTCGCGCCCCGGAATGACGACGTGGATGCATTTGCGCGTCCGGAACGACGAAAAAATCACTGCGCCAAAAATCGAATTTCGCGAAGCCAATCAAGCCTGAGTCTAGTGTCCACTCCCTCGCGCAAAAATATTTCGCTTATGTCGTCGGGCAAATCATCGCTAGAGATTTGCGTTATCCCGCACCCACATGAGGGGCGTATCGCGATCGTCACGGACGTTGGGCGCGGGATGCGGTGGACGTTTCGGTGCAGCAAGACGAAGCGCATTGAAGCGGACGGCGAAACCGTGTGGGCCTGATATCCCGACGCTGATATCAACTCGCGACAATGCTTCGCATTGCGTGGGGACGGAGACAAGAAAGCCCGGTCTCCGGGGCGAGCACGTTATAAGCCGTAAAACCATCGCGCAGGGAAAGCCGGATCGCGTCCGGTGGACCTGTGGTGTACTTACTCATGTGCTTTTTACTTTGCACATGAGGCTGCGGGTGCAACGGACACCCGGCTTTCCCTGCGCCCTCCTTTCGATGAGGGACAATGTTTGCGAAGAGCCCGGGTGAATAAAGCCGCGGGAATGCGAAGGCGTGCCTGGCTGTCATTCCGGGATGCGCCGACGCGACAAAATAGCGAAGCTATTTTGCGCGGAAGGCACGGGCCCGGAATCCATCGAGCTGCTTGAACATCTGGAGGAATGGATTCTCCGGCGCGCAATTGCGCACCGTAGTGCGCTCGTTTCACTCGCGCCCCGGAATGACGGAAAGGCCGCGATGCCGTCTCGCGCACGAAAACTCCGGCATTGTCGCCGGTCGCGATCGATGGCAGTTTGGCTCCATGCATGCCTTTTTCGCGATCGCGGGCGCCGTCGTCAACTTCGTGGGCGGCCTCAGTTATGTCCGCGCCATCTTCAAGGGGGAGGCGACGCCGAACCGCGTCACCTGGACCCTCTGGGCGCTGGTGCCGCTGATCGCGGGCGCCGCGCAGCTGCGTTCCGGCGTCGGGATTTCGACGCTGGTGGTGATGTCGGTCGGGGCCAGTCCGGCGTGTGTCGTGCTTGCGTCCTTCGTCGCGAAAACAGGCTCGTGGAAGCTCGGGCCATTCGACTACGTCTGCGGCGCCTGCGCGCTCGCCGCGCTTGCGCTGTGGGCCATCTCGGGCGATCCCGTCACAGCCATCGTGCTCTCCATCCTGGGCGATGCGGCCGCCGCCCTTCCGACGTTGCGCAAGGCGTGGCTCGCGCCTGCGACCGAGGACCGGCCGGCCTATGTGATCGCGTTCGTCGGCATGATCCTCGGCATCCTCTCGGTCCAGGAGGCGACGTTCTCTGCCTATGCCTTCAACACCTACCTGCTGATCGCCTCCGGCGCTCTCGTCGTGATCCTCTTCCTGCCGCGCCGGCGCCCGCTCGCAGATCCGCTGTCGGCGGAATAGCCCTGCTCACCCGCCCTCTCACCAAGTCCGGCATCGGACAAACCGCTATTGCGCCGCACCCTCCCCGCGAGACGCGGGGCAAGACCTGGGGCGCAAGACCTGGGGCGCAAGACTTGGGGCCGGCCATGACCCCGGCGAGCCATCGGGCGGCGGGCGGCCTGATCCAGATCAAAACGCCTGTCCGCTCTGGATGATATCAGCCGCTTCCGCTAAATTACGTCTGCCTTAAGGGGGCCAGCCGCATGACCGACTTCAGCCAGCTTTCCGATCCCGAGATCGCCAACCGCATCGCGGTGCTGCGCGACAACCTCCGCCAGCTCACCGAGCAGGCAGCGGCGCAATCGGGCGCTGCCAACGAAGAGCGGCTGGCGAACCGGATCGAGGACCAGAGCCAGGAGCTCGACGATCTCCTGAAGGAGCAGGAGCGGCGCGGGCGGACGTAACTTCCCTGCCTTTCCAGCCTGGATTGCGCGGTCGCGGCCTCAAAGAGCACGCACCGCCGGCTGTGTTACGGCGAAACACACCGCTAACCTTCGTCCCGTAAGATCAAAAGCATTGTGCGCGTTTACGTGCGATTTACTTTGTTTGTTGCGGGGGCAGGATGCTGAGGTTTTTAGCTGTGGCCGTGGCGCTGTTGCTCTCGGCCAGCGAGGCGCTGGCGCATGGCGAAGAGCCCGCGGCGGCGCCGAAGAAGGAGGCGCCGCTGTTTCCCGCAAAGGTCGTGCAGACCAGGAAGGGCGCGATCCTTGCCGATCCCAACGGCATGACGCTTTACACCTTCGACCGCGACACCTCCGGCAACAGATCGACCTGCGACGGCAAGTGCACCGAGCGCTGGAGGCCACTCACCGCGCCGGAGGATGCCCAGGCCAAGGGCGATTTCACCGTGATCACCCGCTCCGACGGCAGCAAGATGTGGGCGTATCGCTATCGTCCGCTTTATACGTCGCAATACGACAAGGCGCCCGGCGATATCAACGGCTTTGACGGCGCCAACCTCTGGCACATCGCACGCCCGGCCTATTGAGAGCGCTGCGCATCTCAAGCGGGTACGATCCGACGAGGCATCATGTTGCTGTCACAAATGCCGCATGGCGCGCGCAACTCCGCGTCAGCTCAGCTTATTCCCCTGCGCCCGGCATTCCGTGTACACGTGGCAATTTTCCGCACCCCGCACAGCCGTCGCCCAACTGTAACATTCGCTGACTACGACCATCCCCCGGCGCCTTCGCGAAAGGCGCAAACTCATTAGCCCTTGGGGATCATCCATGCTTCAATTTATCAAATGGTCGCTTGCGGCCATGCTCATGGGAGCGTTCGCAGCGTCCGCAACCGCACGCGCTGAGGACTTCCATGGCTTCCCTGATTTCGATGGCCGCAAGATCGGTCATGTCTGGATCATTGTGCTCGAGAACGAAGGTTTTGACACCACCTTTGGGCCCACGTCGCTGGCGCCGTTCCTGTCGAAGACCCTGCCCAGCCAAGGCGTCATGCTCAACCAGTATTACGCCACAGGCCATGTCAGCCTCGACAACTACGTTTCCATGGTCAGCGGTCAAGGACCGACGGTCCAGACCCGCGTCGATTGCACCTTCTACGACGATTTCAAGCTCACCAGCATCACGGCGGATGGCCAGGCGGTCGGCACCGGTTGCGTCTACCCGCCACAGATCAAGACCGTCGGCGACCAGCTCACCGCCGCGCGCTTGAGCTGGAAAGGTTATATGGAAGACATGGGCAAGAACCCGCTCCGCGAGCAGTCGGTTTGCGGTCAGCCCTTGATCACGATCAACGGCGTCACTCAGGTCGCACTCAACAAGATCGACGGCACGCAAAGCGCCGAAGCATTTCCGGGCGGCGATCAATATGCCGCGCGCCACAACCCGTTCGTGTATTTCCACTCGCTGATCGACAGCGGCCAATGCGCCAAGCACGTCGTCAACTTCACTCAATTGCAGGCGGACCTCGCGTTTGAACAGACCACGCCGCGATTCTCGTTCATCACGCCCAACCTGTGCCACGACGGACATGATGGCAACGGCACCACGTCCAAGTGCAAGAACACGGTCGAACCCGGCGGTCTGGTTTCGATCGACGCCTTCCTGAAGCAGACCGTGCCGATGATCATGAATTCGCCCGCCTACAAGGAAGATGGTCTCATCATCGTCACCTTCGACGAAGGCGGCCTTGCCTTCGACGGTGCAAATAACCAAATCACCGCGGAAGGCGTCAGCTGCTGCGGTCAGCAGCCCGGGCCCAACATCGCTCCGCTGCTCGTTCCCGGCCAGCCCTTGAAACTGGGCTTCGAGAATGCCGACGGAAGCCCGCCGAACTTCTTCACGACCACCACCGGCTTTGGCGGCGATCGTATCGGTGCGGTACTGCTCTCGCCGTTCCTGAAGCCGGGCATCGTGTCCAACGTTCCCTTCAACCACTATTCGATGCTGAAGACGGTCGAGGACATCTTCGGGCTGAACCATCTTGGTTACGCCGCGCAGCCTGGGCTGCAAGGTTTCTTCGGCTGCACCGGCTCCGACATCCGAATTGGCGGGGATGACGATCAGTTCGGCGGCTGCCGGCGGCCCGACTGATTTGCAGGACCGCTTCGTCGCGGTCAGACGGAGTGATCGATTCAAGATTGAGCAGCCCCCGCTTTGAAGACCCGGCGGGGGCGCTTATCTTTTTAGACGGACAAAATCGCCCAAACGAGTCCAACCACCCCATCTCGAACGTCGTCGTCGACGGCGGAGTTTGCGCCCGCGCGCTGCTCAAGCTCGAAATGATTTTCCGAAAGTCGACCCGGCTGCGGTGGGTTTGCGCGGGAACACGAGGCCCGGTGTGCCTAGGAGACCGGGCCTCGCGAACATCCCCCCGCACCAGCAACTCAAAAAGCCTGAAGGGTCGGAGCCGCTCGATAGGGCAGTTCTTTTGTGCGGAATAGACCGTAGCACTACGGTGGGGACGTATCGGGAGCGATCTCATCATCGAACGATTGCCAATCAGGGGCGCACGCGATTTCGGAGCGATCGTCCATGCAACTCAACGGCAAGCGCATAGCCATTCTCGCCACCAACGGCGTCATTTCCTCGCTTGACCTGGCCAGGAGGAGGAAAATGACGCCACGTTGCGCAAACCGAAATTTCTGAGTCGCTGGAATCGGTTGCACTCTGTCGAGAAAGACACAGGCAAGCGGCGATTAGAAAAACTATCTGAATTCCCCGTAGTTTCCCTATACGGAATCATCCGGATTTTCCGACTCACGCAGTCCTGCTATTCAAACCATGCATCACGGTTTCTCCTCGACGGAGACGGAACATGGCCCAGCTCTTCTTCCATTGTTCAAACGACGATGGCGTCTGGATCGATCGGCGGTTGGCGCCCATCGGCAACCTGACCGAAGCCATGGAACAAGCGGCTGGCGTTGTGCGCTCGCTGGTGATGGCGCCCTCCAACGAGGATTGGCGCGGCTGGACGCTGCACGCCAGCGACGATTTCGGCGATGAAATCTTCGCCGTGCCCTTCGCCACCGTCCTTGGAAAAGCACACTGAGAGGCTGCCATGTTGGTCACGCTGTTCGCTTCCCGCCTCTCCGTCCTCGTCCGACTGCTGCACAAGGCAAGCGATCCCTATCGGCCCGAGCTCCATTACATGCGCGGCCCCGGCCCCGCATGCCGCGCCAAGCAGCGCGGCGAACAGCTGTAAGATTTCGTCAGTTCTCTAGTGAGTTCTTGAGTTTCTTTCGGTTTCTCCCTGGCTGGTACAGCCCACCTGGCGTCGTCGGCGAAAATGCGGCGGCGCCATTTTCTTTTCGTTAAGCAGGCCACTTAGCCAAAAGACTTACAGGGCGTCATCTGGCCAAAATTCGCCGAATTGTTTCTTATTTCAGGCGACGTGATTCAATCCATCCGGAGAACATCGAAATGCGGATCGCGCAACCGATCTTCGCTGGTTCGATCGCCGTTTTGGCTGCGATCGCCTCGCCAGCGTTCGCCAACGGCTCGAGCCCGAACTCCCATGCCGACGCCAATGCCAAGGCCGTGGATGGCGCGTCTTCGTCGGGCTGCCACGCCTATCAAAAGGGGCCGGATGGCTCCTGGGTCGAAATGGCCTGCCATGAGGGCGTCGAGACCGCGCCGGCGCCCGTGCACCACGCCGGATCTGCGAGCCATCATCCCGTCGGTGAGAGCGCCACGCGCTGAGGCAGAAGCAATTTGGTTCTTTTCGGGATCGCTTCGCCAGAGCTCGCGACGAGACGAGCGGCGGCATCAATGCCGCTTGAAATACTGCACTTCACGTTCGTGCTTCTCGGCCGCCGCGCGCGATTTGAACGTGCCGAGATTGCGACGACGGCCGGTCTTCGGATTCGGCTTTCGCGAATAGAGCCGGTACTCGCCGGATTTCAGTTTGCGGATCATGTAAAACTCCTCGGGTGATGGAGCCTTTGGCGCGTGATCCTGTCGGAAAATCGCTGTCCCTTTTTTCGCATTATCAAGCACGCAAGCAGCGGGTTTGTTCCCCCTGCCCTACACCAACCGCTCGAGGCCGGACTCGATGAGCGCTGGCGTCGCCTCGGGAGACGAGAGAAACTTCAGCAGCAGGTCCGAGGCGGCGACGTTCTTCGAACTTGTCATGCAGCCGGCGGAAAATACCGCTGGCGTCTGCAAATGATACGGCAAGGGTCCGACGATCTCGATACCTTTCACCTGCTTCAATTCACTGAGTTGCTGGATCGCGACGTCGGCTTCGCCGGCGACGATGCGCTCAGCCGTGAAGCCCATGGGAACGACGGTGGCGCGCGCGTTGATTTCCTTTTCGATGCCCATCTTTGTGATCAGCTGCGCGAAGAAAATCCCGCTGGCGCCGAGTCTGGAATAAGCAACCGAACGCGCCGCCAGCAGTGCTGCGCGTAGCGCCGCCTCCGTCGAAATATCGGGATGGGGTTCGCCCGTCTTGACGGCCAACCCAACCCAGGAGCGCGCCAGATCGACGCGGCTTTGCTTCGCAACCGTTCCCGCCGACGCGAGGGTCGCAAGCCCTTCGTCGGTCAGGATCAAAACATCAGCCGTTTCGCCCTCCTTCAGCCGTTGCAGCAGCCTCGCCGTCGGCGCGAAATCGGCATCAATGCGCGCGCCGCTTTTCGCCCGATATTCTTCTGCCAAAGCGCGAACCGCGCCCGCCAAAGCGAGCGTCGACAGCACGCGTACGGAATTGTCCATTCATCGATCTCCCGCGAGACAGCGGTGGCTTCTAGCACGGAGATGGCGCGCCCAAAACGCAATGATCCGCCAGGACGGTCATCCTGGCGGGTCATGCTGGAGGTCGGCCCTGCCGCGCTATGCGCCGCAGACCCTGCCTACGTGGCTTACGCCGCAGCCTTGGCGCCGGTCGGCACGGTAGCGACGGTCTTCAAGACCTGCGAAGCGATCTGGTAGGGGTCGCCTTGGGAGTTCGGACGGCGATCTTCCAGATATCCCTTGTAGCCGTTGTTGACGAAGGAGTGCGGCACGCGGATCGAAGCGCCGCGATCGGCCACACCATAGCTGAAGGTGTCGATCGAGGCCGTCTCGTGCTTGCCGGTCAGGCGCATATGGTTGTCCGGACCGTAGACCGCGATGTGATCGGCACGGTTCACCTTGAAGGCTTCCATCAGCTTCTCGAAGTACTCCTTGCCGCCGACTTCGCGCATGTATTTGGTCGAGAAGTTGCAGTGCATACCCGAGCCGTTCCAGTCGGTGTCACCGAGCGGCTTGCAGTGGAATTCGATGTCGATGCCGTACTTTTCGGTCAGGCGCAGCAACAGATAGCGGGCGATCCACATCTGGTCGGCGCAGGTTTTCGAGCCCTTGCCAAAGATCTGGAATTCCCACTGGCCCTTGGCGACTTCGGCGTTGATGCCCTCGTGATTGATGCCGGCCGCAAGGCAGAGGTCGAGATGTTCTTCGACCAGCTTGCGCGCGATGTCGCCCACAAATTTGTAGCCAACGCCGGTGTAGTACGGGCCCTGCGGCGCGGGATAGCCGTATTCCGGGAAGCCGAGCGGACGGCCATCCTTGTAGAAGAAATATTCCTGCTCGAAGCCGAACCAGGCGTCCGGATCGTCGAGGATGGTGGCCCGCTTGTTAGAAGCATGCGGCGTCTTGCCGTCGGGCATCATGACTTCGCACATCACGAGCACGCCGTTGGTGCGCGCAGCATCCGGGAAAACCGCCACCGGCTTCAGCACGCAATCAGAGCTGTGGCCTTCGGCCTGCATGGTCGAGCTTCCATCAAAGCCCCAGAGCGGTAACTGCTCCAGCGTCGGAAACGATGCGAATTCCTTGATCTGCGTTTTGCCGCGCAGATTCGGCGTCGGCGTATAGCCATCGAGCCAAATATACTCGAGCTTGTACTTGGTCATTGAGCCTCTCTTGAGTTGATATTGAAAGGCGTGAGAGCGAACCTGAGGCAGCTACCCCCACACGTGTACCCGGCCACGGTTGGCCAGCCAGGAATAAGCAATAAAAGTGCCAGTTATTGCAGCGCGGTAGCGCAGGGTTGCAGAGCGCGGTCGCAGATTTTTTGCCGCCCGAGGTGCGGCAAAGGCGCGCGGCCGAATCGGCGAATGCTGTCAACGACAATTCCGTTTGCACGGCGCCGTCGCCCTTTTTCTCGGCATTCGCTGCGGGGCACATCGATCGCGGTCAAGGACGCGGCAGACCTGCGCAACAATCGCCAAGAAAAGCTGTGCCATCCGCAACCCTCGGCCGGTGGGTCGCCGCCCGTCCGCCGAAGCCTGCCCTTCGCTGTGCAAAGGCAAATCTGCACATATTTTAGCCAAGCAATGAATTCTTTTTAATCAGGTTGCAGCCCCGGCACGCAGGACCGATATCGGCGTTCCAGTAACCGCACGCGAACGAGTTGGGCGCAGCATGCGTTGAACCAGCATGCGTTGAAAGCGTCACGGCTGAAGGAGATCTTTATGAGCAACCAGAGTCAGGAGTCCGCCCGCATCTACCAATTTCCTGCCGGGGGCCGCGCTGCTCTCGGCGGAAGGCGTTGGGAAGAGTTTAGCGCGAACGCAGCCGCCAACCTGCATGTTGAGCGCGTCCATGAAGCCGCTTGCAGCGACAGCTGGTACCACGAGGCGGCCATTCAGGAAGCGGCCGAGCGCGGGCGCGATCACTGAGCGACTTGAACTCGGATGATGCGGGCGCGCCGGGTCAAAGGCCTGCGAGATTTTTCGAGAAAGCTCGCACGCGGTCACCGGCCGCCGCAGATGTTTGATAAGCGTACCCCGTAGCCGTCATGGCGAGGCTCACGCCACCGCCGGAATACCGCCTGCCGAATACGGTAAGGCTCTTTTTCAACGTCACCGCGCGCCCATCGATTTGCAGATAGGGCGCGCTCGTCGCTGGGGTAAAAAGCCGGGATAAAATGCGTGCCGTCGGCGCAGCGGTAGGAAACAAAGGTCTGCGCCGATGCCAGTGAGGACGGGAACAAGCCCACGCGAACAGCGCCACCCGACCGATAGCGGCCTTGTGCCGTTTCATTGTCGCCCCGCAGACCATCCCCTGGGGATATCGGCCTGCAATAGCGCCGGGGGCCGCAGGTGGACAGGTCTAGGAAGCGAAGCGATTACGCCGCCGCTTCCATTTCCATTTCGGCGTCGAGATCGGCGATGACGTCCTCGAACGCGGAAATCGCCTGCTGGACTGCAGCGATCTGCATCAACTCCCACCCGCTGACCGGGCCATTGCGGTTTTGCAGAGCGACTACGAGATCCCGCCGCTGCTCCTTGAGCTGGACGAGAGGCAAACCGTGGTCAGGCAAATGTCTCAACATGATCCTTCAACCCCTCAATTGCGCGACACCTCGCTATATCCGGATTGGCCTGCGTTTCGCTTACAAAACTCCGGCAAATTTTAAGGATCGTCAAAACGTGCGGGAATACGGGGCTTTGTTCGCGCAACCGTGTTGTGTTTGATCCGCTTTGGCCGCATTGCCACCGGACTTTTACGGGCGATATTGTCTGCCCACCCGCTTTTGGAGATCTTTAATGCAAGGAAAGATTGTCGTCGTGACCGGCGCCTCGGGCGCGCTCGGCAGGGTCGTTGCGGCTTCGGCGCTGGCCAAAGGCGCAAAGGTCGCCGGCATCGATCACGCGGCGTCGGCCATCAAGGCGACCGCGGATCGGGTCGAGTTCGGTGGCATCGATCTGACCGATGCGGCCGAGGCCAGGAAGGCGATCGATGCGGCGGCCACCCATTTCGGCAGGCTCGACGCGCTGATCAATATCGCTGGGGGATTTGCGTTCGAGACGATCCTCGATGGTGACCCGAAAACCTGGCGGCGCATGTATGACCTCAATGTTCTGACCGCGCTGAATGCGTGCCGCTCGGCCATCCCTCACATCGTCAAATCGAAGGCCGCGCGGATCATCAATGTCGGCGCGATGGGCGCCTTACAGGCAGGTGCGGGCATGGCCCCCTATGCGGCGTCGAAGGCGGGCGTGCACCGCCTCACCGAAGCGCTCGCCGCCGAATGGAAGGGCAAGATCACCGTCAACGCCGTGCTCCCGTCGATCATCGACACCGCCGCCAACCGCGCCAGCATGCCGGATGCGGACTTTACAAAATGGGTCAGGCCGGAAGAGCTGGCTGAGGTCATTCTGTTCCTGGCGAGCGACGCGGCAAGCGCAGTCACCGGCACGCTGCTCCCGGTCAACGGACGCGTGTAGAACGTCACGCCATCCTCCTCAGCGTTTTATCACCGCGCACCGAGGACAAACCGCGGTAGACTGAGACGATTTGAGTTGCGGGGCGACGCAAGAATCCCTCCAGGAAGAAGCCTTGGAAACCGCACTTTATCTGCCTGTCAAACGATTTCTCGAGAAGCTCGGCTTTACGGTCAAGGGCGAGATAGGCGGCTGCGATCTTGTGGCGCTCAGCACAGATGAGCCTCCGGTCGTGGTGATCGGCGAACTGAAACTCTCCTTCAACCTTGAACTGATCCTGCAAGCCGTCGATCGCGCCGCGGCTAGCGACGAAGTCTGGCTTGCCGCCAAACTCTCCGAGCGCGGCAAGGGACGGGAAAGCGATGCGCGCTACCGCAATCTCTGCCGCCGCCTCGGTTTTGGCATGCTCGCAGTCACCAAATCGGGTGCGGTGGAGGTGATTGTCTCCCCGACCACGCCCCCACGCCGCGATTCGAAACGGCGCTCGCGCCTGATCACGGAACATCGAAAGCGCCAGGGCGATCCGGCGCTCGGTGGCAGCACGCGCGCTCCGATCATGACTGCCTATCGCCAGCAGGCATTGGCCTGCGCCTCGGCACTCTCCCACGGGCCTCGTAAAGTCCGCGACCTCAAGCCGGCCATTCCGGATGCGCCGAAGATTCTGCTGCACAATGTCTATGGCTGGTTCGATCGCGTCGAGCGCGGCATCTACGCCCTGACTGACCAGGGACGCGCCGCGCTCACGCGATGGCCGCAGCAACCGATCGAATTGGCAAGCGTTGAAGTTGCAGCGCCGTGAACAGCCGAACAGGCATTCGGACATGCATGGCTGATTTGCCACATCAGTTTCATATTGCAATGCAACATACGCGTCCCTAGATATCTACCGCGAGAACCAAGGGGTCGGGCGATGAGCCAGGATTGGAACACCAAATACGGACCGCGGCGCGTTCGGCGTGATCCGCCCACGCTTGAGGAAGCGATCTTCGCCGCGGCTGGCATCACCGAGGACCTCAATGAGCAGGCCGAAATAGCAGCGGCCTTGATGGGCATGCCGCTGGACGCCGTCACCGCCGAAGTCAGGAAGACCAGCCGGATCCAGGCACGCTCCGCGACCCGCGTGATCGCCGGCGAACAAGGCGCTCAGCGCTCCGTTGTCGTTGAACGGCGGGTGGTGCGGAGGTTCGGCAACGACAAGCGGACCGGCACCTAATGGTCTCGGCGCCGATCCAGCGAATCGGACGCCGTTGAGATCCCCTGTCGGTTACGCAATCTTCCAGCCGTAAAGTCCAAGCAGGAAGTTCCAGTATGCGCGGTTGAACTGGATCACCGCCCGCACGGCATCGAGTGGCGTGACGGTCCCGGCCCTCACAACCCCGAACCGAGGCTGTTCCTCAAGGTCGATCGTCCCGGTGGACTCGCCGTAGCGGAACGTCAGGTGCGCGCCGAACTTGTTGGCCAGCGCCCGCATAGCGTCGTTTTGGGCACCGGTCGTAATCCGCAAGGTGCGGTAGCCTTTTGCACGGGCCTCCTCGATCAGTTTTCGAAACAGAATGCTGCCGACGCCTTGGCGACGCAGGCCGGCCTCCACGCTGAAGGCAATCTCGGGCTGCTGGTCCGGCGACGTCCCAGGAGGATGAAGCTCCGCCGCGCCGCGAACCATGCCGTCTTCGAGATAGGCGATGATGAGGGTGCCGTCGCTCGCGCACTTCGCGGCGTAGCGCTCGATGAAGCTGTCGTCCATGAAGCCGTGAAAACGGTCGTGGCGGCTCTGGTGATCGAGCCTCAGCAGATGATCCCGCAGAAGCGGAAGCTCTTCCTGCTGGCTCAGGGTCCGAACGATGACTTTCGCAGGCCTCGAACCGGTAACTTTGTAGTAGCTCACGTCCAATCTCCTCTTAGGTCACCCTCGAGGAGGCGTCGAATCCCTAGAACACCAATATTGTGCATCGCAGCATGGATTTCAAGACCATATCCCGGCACGGAGAAACGTCGTTAATCGCCGCAATAGCGGCTGCCGCTTAGAGAACCATCTGGGTCTGTGTCACGATCGCCACTAGCTTTCCGTCCTCGGTCTCGAGCCTGGTTTGCCAGACCTGCGTGCGCCGTCCGCGATGGACCGGGGTTGCCGTTGCGACAACGGTGGCTCCTTCCTTCGCACCGCCGATGAAGTTGGTCTTGCTTTCGATGGTGGTCGTCCCCTTGGCGTCCTCAGGCAAATTGATCACGGTTGCCGCAGCGCCGACCGAGTCTGCCAATGCCATGACCGCGCCGCCGTGAATGCTGTGACTGACCGTACAGAGATCGGGGCGGACCACCATCCGTGCCACGACGCGGTCCTTGTCGGCTTCGATGAAGGTCACTCCCTTTAGCTCCGCAAATGGCATCTTCATCGATTGAATCTTTTCAAGCGGCGTCATTCGCTATCCTCCCAGGCACATATTTCAAAAGCTGCGCGGCGAGCTTTTCAACTGGCCTCGGCCGTGACAAGCCAAGTTTTGTTCCACATATTGGTTTGAGAATCGCGGCCGTCTCAATAAACTCCGTGGGAACACCTCAGCTGCAATGGAAACCTCCGATGACCGCACGCCGCGCCTTGCTTCCGAATGCGGGTTTCGGCATCGGGGCCGCGCCGCGAACGCGCTCGCTTCTAGCCGTTTTGGGATTGCTCGTACTTGCGCCGACGGCACAGGCGACGGTTTTTTCGCGTGAGCAGGATATCCTCGACTTGAAGCTCGGACAGCGCTTGAGGGTTGATGACGGATCGTGCCCCGCGGGCCAGATCAAGGAAGTATCCGGCGCCAAGATGAGCGAGACGGGCGTGGTCCGGGCCCGGAAGTGCGTTCCTCGGACCGGACCCAAAATGAAATAGGATCGTTCCAACCGAATGGCTGCGAAGCTTTATCGGCCAGTGGGAAAGCATCTCGTTCACTGACCGCCAGAAGCGCGGTTGCGACAGCGTTTCAGCCCTATTTGGACCCGTTCTCGGGTCCGTGAAACCATTCCCGAAGCTGCGCGTTGAAGCAAGAAATCTGCCGGGGTGAACCACATGGGCAGCGGCACCGTCGAGATCGGCAACAATATTCAGCCAAATTTGAACAACACACGATCTTGTGGCGCGATGGCGCAGCAGCGTCGCGCCGACGGACGCGACGAAAAAGAATCAACGCCGCAGAAATTCGTGCATTTGGTGGGGTGCCGTGATCCCGGTGCGCGAAAGGTGCCGTGGACCCGTCCGCGGCCTAGAGTTTCCAAACCTTGAGCCGCGTCAAATTCCTCTTCGTTATTGAATGAATTCGCCGCACTTCTGCACGGTGGGGTCGGCTGCGCCCCAGGGCATGATCGGCACCGACGAGGTCGAATTCTTCGGGGAGCCTTCGATCAGCTTGTCCGAGTAGACCATGTAGACAAGCACGTTCCGCTTGGCATCACAGCCACGCACGATCTGCATCTTCTTGAAGAAGAGCGAGCGTCGTTGCCGGAACATGTCGTCGCCCTGCCCCAACTTGCCCTTGAAGTGGATCGGACCGATCTGACGGCAGGCCAGCGAAATGTCCGACACTTCCTCGGCTACCCCCAGCCAGCCCTTGATGCCGCCGCGTTCAGGCACCGTGAAGTGGCAGGCCACCCCATCAATCTCCGGATCATCGATGCCGTAGGTCGCAAGCTTGTCGTTAGGGCTGAGCAACTTGAATACCGTGGAACGGCGAAAGATCAGATCAGGCTCGTCAGCCGCCTGTGCAGGAATGGCCGCCGACCCCAGCAGAGCCAGCAACAGCAAGAGCAATTTTTCGTCATACAATCGGCGTGCGGCGCGTGCCATGAAGGCCTCCTCGATCTGATCGCGAAGCATTTGGTACAGCCTGAACGCCTCTGAATCCTGAAATCAAAGGGAGCCAACAACTGGTTGATCCAGCGCGGCTTTGATTCGGAACGCCGGAGGCTGCGGGCGCGTGATGGTCCTGGATGCGGATTTCCGGGCTGGCGTATTGGGTGGACACGGATGTAGGTGCCGGTCGTCCGGACGGAAAGGTCCTGAATTAGCGCGCTGTTAATATTAAGTGAGGCTTTTTTGTTACGCTTGGGCCAAATTGCAGGGGCCGGAACCGTTGAACTGGTGCGGGCGTAGCTCGTCTGCAACAGTTAGAAGCTGGAAAATGGAAGGCACGCGCGTGAGCGGACAAGGGGTTTGTTTTCGGGGTAAGCGGCCTTGGCAGCTTGCCATTTTTGCGGCTGGAACCCTCGCTGTCGCCTCGCCTGCAGAAGCCGCCATCTACTACTGGCAAGATTCAGTACCGGTCATCACCCAGCCGGCGCCGAAAGCATCGACGCGGCACGTCAAAGGCCTGCGCCACGGCGACAAGAAATCCGGCACCCTCATGGAGAAGGCGTCGAAACCCCAGGGGCCGCTGATCATCTCGATCTCCATCGCCCAGCAAAAGCTTCGCCTTTACGACGCCAACGGCCTGTTTGCGGAGTCGCCGGTTTCCACCGGCATGGCCGGCCATCCGACGCCGATGGGTGTCTTCAGCGTCATCCAAAAGCAGAAATTCCACCGCTCCAACATCTATAGCGGCGCGCCGATGCCGTTCATGCAGCGGATCACCTGGTCCGGCGTCGCCATGCATGCTGGCGTGCTTCCGGGATATCCGGCCTCGCACGGTTGCATTCGCATGCCGGCGGCATTCGCCATCAAGATGTATGGCTGGACCAAAATGGGCGTGCGCGTCATCGTCACGCCTGGTGACCTTACGCCAGCGAGCTTCTCGCATCCTCTGCTGGCGACGCTAAAGGTCGTGCCGCAACAGGCTGCGGTCGAAGAGACGAAAGCGGACGTCGTTGCGACGCGAGCGCCGGAAAAGCCGGTGCAGGCCGAGGCCAGCAAGCTGCCGGCCGCTACTGAGGACAACATCGAATTGCGCTCGACGATGGGTCACATCGACGCGATCACATCCGACGGCGAGAAGGGCCACCCCTCTGCCGCACAGAAGACCGCCGATGCCAGCGGCGCGATGCCGGCGGCACGCTCGCCGGATGGAATCTCGCGCGCCGCAGCAGCCAGCGACGGCGCGCCGCAGTCCTCGGAGCCGAAGGTTGCCGGGGAAGCTTCCAAAGCAGCGGCTGAAACGGACGCTCCGGACGCGGGCAAACATGACGAGGCTGAAACGGCAAGAGCCGCAAACGCCGACGCCATGCCAATCGAAGCTACAAGCGATCAATTCTCGAAGCCCGAGACAGCGTCGCTGGGCCACGAGGCGATCAGGGTCAGCGATACCGTCGCTGAATCATCCCCTAAGGCCTCTCCCGTGGAGGCGCCAAAGAGCAACGCGCAAGCCGAAATTTCGAACCAAAAGCCGGCCGACGCGGCCGCGACGACGGCCGACACGCCGGCGAACCAGGCTGTTCCCGCTGCTCCGACCGAGACACCGCTTAAGGGCGACCTCAAGGGCGAGTTTTCCAAGGCCGCCTCCAAACCTGATCCAGGCTTTGCCTTCCAGGGCATGGGGCAGATCGCGGTCTTTGTCAGCCGCAAGGATTCGAAACTGTACATTCGGCAGAATTTTGCGCCGCTATTCCAGACACCGGTGACGATCGCCGCTGACGCCCGTCCGCTCGGCACACACATCTTCACCGCACAGGTCGACAGCAACGATCACAACGTCCTGCGTTGGTCGGTGATCTCTCTGCCCACGCCTTCTAGGTCCTCCGAGCGGCGTGCCGAAGAAGAGCGCCATTCGCGCGGCCGCAAGTTCGCAAGCGCCGGCCCCATCGAGGCCAAGCCAGTGATCGTGCCCGACAGCCCGGCCGAGGCCCTGGATCGCCTCAGCCTGCCCACGGAAGTCATGGCGAAAATCTATGAGGCGGTGTCGACCGGCGGATCGATCATCGTCTCCGATCAGGGCATCGCGGCGGGCGAAACCGGCGAGGGAACGGACTTCATCGTTTCGCTGCGCTAGAACGTTCGGCGGCAGGCAAGCAACAAGTGCGGCTGCTCTTTGGGCCATTCCGCACGATTCTGAGACCCTTCCGGCATCTGTCGGAGGGAAAACCGGCTCCTCCTTTTCCGCGTCATGCGTTAAAAGACCGCCGGCATGGATCAATCCCCGACCCTGACGTCAACCTCACAACAGTCCCGCGCCAGCTTTGATGCGCTCGCCCCGCTGACCTTTCTTGGCTGGCGGCTGGGATTGGCCGCTGTTGTCGCGAGTCTCTGCGGCTTCGTTTTTTCTATATGGTTACGCACTGGTCTATTGGCGCAACGCCGACATGGATCTGATGGTGATCTACAACGCGCTTGTCCTCAACGATGGCAAGCCACAGCAATTCTTCGACCACACCGGCTATCTCACCATCCTCTCCGTCAAAGCCTGGCTCAAGGCGCTGCATGCGCTCGGCCTGCTCGATTCCTGGTCGCTGTCGACCATGCCGCCGGCTTCCAGTCCCGAGGCCTTCGATGCCGCCATGACCACCGTCATTCGCGCCGGCCGCCTGCTTGCCTGGCTGATCGCGACCGCCGCCGTACTGGTCTTCGCGGGCCTCATGCGTGCCGTCGTCCGCGACTGGCGGCTTGCCTTGATTGCGACCTTTGCATTCGCCTTTTCCGGCGGGCTGGCGGTGCACGAACGCATCCTGCGCACCGAACTTTTGGCGGCGTGTCCTGTCATTTTCGCCTTGATGATTCTGATCGTGATCGGGCGCCGCGCGAGTCTCGCGCGCCCGCTATGGATCGCGCTCGCCTCCGCTCTTTGCGTGATCGGCCTGGAAAACAAGGTGCAGGCGGTTCTCCTGATCGCGGCGTTGCCGCTGCTCGTCTTGCCGTTTGGCGGACCAGAAAGCGCCAGCATTGCTTTTTGGCGCAATGGTCGATCAGGCGTTGCGCTTGCTATTATCTGCACGATCGTCGCAACTGGCGCGATATGGACCGCTTGGCCGCTTGTATCGGCCGGTCTTGACCGCACGCTTCTCGACGCGGCCGGGTTTCGTCCGTTGTTGCTGGGCCGCTTCGGAATTTACCAGGCGATGCTGCTGCTCCTGATCGGCGCATGCATGCTGGCCTATGCCGCGATCTGGCGGATCAGCGTAGCCGAGACCTTCGCGTCGCTGGCTGCCGTCGCAGCCGGCGCCTCGATGGCGCTGCTCCTGCTCAATCTCGACTACAACACCGGCAATGTGATCGCGGTGTTCAATCCCGTCGAGAAGATGCTGATTTTTGTCGACGCCAATACTGCCGCGGCCGCGAATCAGACAGGCCTTGGCGGGATCGTCCGGCTTTTGCTCGACGGCGTTGTCTCGGTAGCGGCACGCTATTCCTTCGTCTTGCACTCCTCGCCACGCCCTACCGTTTTCCTGGTCTGGCTGATCGTGCCGGGTATTGTCTACGCATGGATGCGCGGTGAAAGGCAGGCCGCAATCCAGGCCTTGCTGCTGCTGATGGCGGCCATCGGTATCGATGCGCTCGGCGTACGGCGAGGATTGAAGTCCGAATACTTTATCTTCACCGATCCGCTGATCATCCTTGCCGGCGCGCTTCTCTTGGTGCGGATGCCCGATCTGCGGCTTCACAAACGGGCCTATCCAATCGCATTGGTTCTTTTCACCTTGCAGATCGTGATCAGCCAGGCCGAGCCGATCAAATACGCCTTCATGCGCCGTGGCCCGGAATCAGCATGCGAGTGGAACCAGTACTACATGCCACTGATGCCGTTGCCCTGGTGTCCGCCAGCCCGGTCCTGAGCTCTCGGCGCGCTCGTGGGAATACACCGGATAATCCCGGACTTGCGAAAGCCGATATAGCGTTACGCCGCAACTCGGCTATGATGGATTACAGTGAGGAACCGCGCCGCCAGGCCGCTGGAGGGCCGACGCCGGGGCGGTCAAGAGCACAAGGAACAGCCTAGATGCGTATGGCGACAGAATTGATCGTTGCAGGCGTGATTTCACTTTGTGCGAGCGGAGCGGCATGGTCGCAAACCCCGCCCGCCAAGACCGACGCCAAGCCTTCCGCAGCCGCCGCGGCGGCACCGGCCGCGACACCTGCTGCGGCGAAAATGCCGTGTTCCAATCCTGACGCGCTCGGGATCGGCCGTGTCGTGGAGATCGACACCACGGGCGGACCGGGATTCGGCTTCGAGCACTTCAAGCAGCTCGATTTCCTGCGCGACAAGGAGGTCGTGCTGACATTTGACGATGGTCCGTGGCCGGAGAACACGCCTTCGGTCCTCAAGACGCTGGCCAACGAGTGCACCACCGGCATTTTCTTCTCGATCGGCAAGCACGCGACCTACTATCCCGAAATTCTCAAACAGGTTGCGGCGGCCGGCCACACCATCGGCACGCACACATGGTCGCATGCGACCCTCAGCAACAAGAAACTGACCGAGGATCAGCGCAAGGAAGAAATCGAAAAGGGCATTTCCGCCGTCAAATGGGCGCTCGGCGCGCCACCCGCACCCTTCTTCCGCTTCCCTGCGCTGCAACACCCGCCGGAAATGGTGACCTATCTCGGCACGCGCAACATCGCGATTTTTTCCTGCGATCTCAACTCCTTCGATTTCAAGGCGAAGAACCCGCAACAGGTCATCGACGTCACGATGAAGAAGCTCGACAAGCTCGGCAAGGGCATCATCCTGATGCACGATTTTCACAAGCACACCGCGGAAGCGTTGCCGGCCCTGCTGCGCAAATTGAAGGAAGGCGGCTACAAGGTCGTGCAGATGAAGGCGAAGGCACCCGTTCAATCTCTTCCGCAATACGACGAAGAGCTTCAGAAGGACGTCAAGCTGCCGACGGTCAGTTCACGGCCGGTGTCGAGCGTGGTGCAGACGATTTCGGAATAGCTCATTCCCGCGAAGGCCGTGCCGACGCTCCGTATCGAAGGTTATGTGATCGTCTCCGCCGACGGCATGTTGGCCGATGCGACGGGCGTCATGCCGGAGACGCTGAAGTTCGAGGGCGACAAGCGTTTTTTTACGAGAGCGCTCGACCGTGCCGACCTGATTGTTCACGGCCGGAATTCACATGAGGATCAGCCGAACTCGCCGCACCGAAGACGGATCATTCTGACGCGAACAGTCACCGGCATCGCCAACGATTCATCCAATCCCAAGGCGACGCTCTGGAATCCGGCCGGAGCGTCATTCGAGGCCGCCTGCGGCCACGCCGGCATCCATTCGGGCACGATTGCGGTCATCGGCGGGCCCGTCGTGTTCGACATGTTCATGGATCGCTACGACACGTTCTGGCTCTCGCAAGCGCCAAAGGTCCGGCTGCCGGGCGGAGAGCCGGCCTTTTCAGCCGTACCCCGTCAAACGTCACAGCAAGTCCTGGCACAGCACGATCTTGAGCCCGGCGCTAGCCAACTCCTCGACGAGGCCAACGGCGTCACGGTGACGCCGTGGCGGCGAAAGCCCTAGACGTCGTAAGCGGGCTCGCGAACCTTGCCGGCGCGGCTCGATCCGGCGATCATGAGCAAGGCGCCGATCAGCGAGAGATTCTTCAGCGCATGGACCAGGTTTCCTCGCGCGTCAGGTCCGGTCTGATTCCAGAAGTCGTGGAAATAGAACGTCGCAGCCGCAACGAACAGGATTAGGATAAACGCAAAGAAGCGGGCGCCAAAGTTCAGCGCAATCATGAGGCCGCAGATCACCTCGATCGCACCGGATGCGATCGCGAGCAGCTGGGCCATCGACATTCCCGTCAGCGTTTCGAGTTGGCCTGTGTAAGGAGACAGGATCGCAGGAATGACGATCTTCTCCGTCATCTGGGCGGTTGCCGTCAGGTCAAGGAGCTTGGAGGCCCCGGAGAACACGAAAAGCACGGCGAACAAGACTCGTCCAAGGGTAACTAACGCTGGCATCATCGGCCTCTCTGGGTCGTCGCTAGCTCAGGGGTCGCGAGACGCGATTATGGGCGTTCCGCGCAGGCTTTTTCAATCGATTTCGGGCCGGCAACGATAGCGAGCCGGTCTTATTCGCGTCACCTTATCCGAATAGCGACGGCTGCAGACGTCCGGCCGGCTCCTGCGCTTCGACGGCGGCAATCGCCGTCATGTTGAGGATGCCACGCGCAGTCACTGACGGCGTGAGAATATGCGCGGGCCGTGACGTACCGATGAGGATCGGACCAACCGGCAGGGCGTCGGCCACTGCCTTGATCATTTGATAGGCGACGTTGGCAGTATCGAGGTTGGACATGATCAGGACGTTCGCTTCGCCCTCGAGATGCGAATGCGGCAGGACCAGCTTGCGGGCCGCTTCCGAAAGCGCGGTATCGCCCTGCATTTCACCGTCAGCCTCGATTTCGGGATGCTTCTCGCGCAGCAGTGCCGTGGCGCGCCGCATTTTGCGCGAGGATTCCGTATCAAAGCTGCCGAAATCCGAATGCGAGACAAAGGCGATTTTCGGCTTGATGTTGAAACGCTGCACGTGAACGGCCGCCAGCGCCGCCATTTCCGCGATCTCCTCGGCGCTCGGATTCGGCCGCACCTGGGTATCGGCGATGAAATAGGATCCCTTGCCCGTGATCAGCAGCGACAGAGCCGCAAAGTCGCTCACGCCCGCCCGGAATCCGATGATCTCTCGAACATGGCGCAAATGGCTTCGATAGCCGCCTTCGACGCCACAGATCATGGCGTCGGCCTCGCCGCGGCTGACCGCGAGCGCCGCGATCACCGTGGCATTGGTGCGCACGAGCGTTCGCGCGTTATCCGGCGTCACGCCGTGCCGGCCGGCGATGCTGATGTAGGACTGGACGTAGGAGCGGTAACGCGGATCGTCCTCGGGATTGATGAGGTCAAAATCCTTACCGGCCCTGATCGCCAGGCCAAAGCGCTTGATCCGCGCCTCAACCACCGATGGACGTCCGACAAGGATCGGCCGGGCCACGTTTTCTTCCAGCACGACCTGCGCCGCGTGCAGCACGCGCTCGTCTTCGCCTTCGGCGTAGATAACGCGGACCGGCTGGGACTTTGCCTTGGCAAAGATCGGCTTCATGATGAGACCGGAGCGGAACGCGAAGCGCTCGAGCTGAGTTGCGTAGTCCTCGAATTTCGCAATGGGTCGGGTCGCCACGCCGGACTCCATCGCCGCCTTGGCGACCGCCGGCGCAATGCGCAGGATCAGGCGCGGATCGAACGGACCCGGAATAAGCGAACCTGGCCCAAAGCCTTGCGCCTGGCCGCTGTCGAAGCCGGGCGCCAGCGCATCGACCGGCGGATCACGGGCGAGTTGCGCAATCGCATCCACCGCCGCTTTTTTCATTTCCTCGTTGATCGCGGTCGCGCCGACATCGAGCGCGCCGCGGAAAATGAACGGGAAGCACAGGACGTTGTTGACCTGGTTGGGGAAGTCCGACCTACCGGTGCAGATCATCGCATCGGGGCGCGCCTTTCGCGCTTCGTCCGGCATGATCTCCGGATCCGGATTGGCGAGCGCCATCACGAGCGGCTGGTCGGCCATCTGCTTGACCATCTCGGGCTTCAGCACGTTGGGCGCGGACAGGCCGAGGAAGATATCGGCGCCGGGAATGACGTCGGCAAGCACGCGCTTGTCGGTCTTCTGCGCGTAGACCGACTTCCAGCGGTCCATCAGCTTGGCGCGGCCCTCATAGACCACGCCCTCGATGTCGCAAACCCAGATGTTCTCGCGCCTTGCGCCCATCGACACCAGAAGATTGAGACAGGCGAGCGCCGCTGCGCCCGCGCCGGAGCAGACGATCTTGACGTCGGCGAGCTTCTTTCCGTTCAGAAGCAGCGCGTTGGTGATCGCGGCGCCGACGATGATCGCGGTCCCGTGCTGGTCATCGTGAAACACCGGAATTTTCATCCGCGCCTTGAGCTGGGCTTCGATCTCAAAGCAATCCGGCCCCTTGATGTCCTCCAGGTTGATGCCGCCGAAGGTCGGTTCAAGCGCGGCCACGGTTTCGACGACGCGTTCGATGGTGTCGGCGGCGATCTCGATATCGAAGACGTCGATGCCGGCGAATTTCTTGAACAGCACCGCCTTGCCTTCCATAACAGGCTTTGAGGCAAGCGGTCCGATATTGCCGAGGCCAAGCACGGCGGTGCCGTTGCTGACCACCGCAACCAGATTGGCGCGCGAGGTGAGCGACGCGGCTTCGGCCGGGTTCTTGGCGATTTCAGTACAGGCGCAGGCGACGCCCGGCGAATAGGCCAAAGCGAGGTCGCGCTGATTGGCGAGCGGCTTGGTCGCCTGGATCTCGAGCTTGCCGGGCCGCGGCAGCCGATGATAGGCGAGCGCTGCGGCGTGAAGATCTTCGGAATAGGACATTCGCTTCCCCCGGGAGGCTTGTTATCGCCCCAAAACAATCGATCTCGGTGGTATCCGCGTTCAGTTTTGCGGCAGATTGAGCCGGATGTGAAGCTCGCGCAACTGTTTCGGCGTAACCTCGGAGGGAGCCCCCATCATCAGGTCTTCCGCCCGCTGGTTCATCGGGAAGAGAACCACCTCGCGCAGGTTCTCCTCGCCACACAACAGCATGACGATCCGGTCGATGCCGGGCGCAATGCCACCGTGCGGCGGTGCGCCGAGCGAAAGCGCGCGCAGCATGCCGCCGAATTTCGCCTCCAGAACGTCTTCCGGGTAACCCGCGATCGCAAAGGCCTTCTTCATCACATCGGGGCGGTGATTGCGGATCGCCCCTGACGAAAGCTCTGTGCCGTTACAGACGATGTCGTACTGGATGGCCTTGAGGCTCAGCAGCTTCTTGTGGTCGTCAGGATCGAGCTTCAAAAACTCCTCCGGCTCGACGTTCGGCATCGAGAACGGGTTATGCGAGAAGTCGATCTTCTTCTCTTCCTCGTTCCATTCGAACATCGGAAAGTCGACGATCCAGCAGAACTTGAATTGCCCCTTTTCGATCAGGTTCAATTCCTCGCCGAGCCTGGTGCGTGCGAGGCCTGCAAACTTCCAGAACTTGTCTGGATCGCCGGCGACGAAGAAGGCTGCATCACCCTCCTTCAATCCGAGTTGCGCGCGGATCGCTTCCGTCCGCTCGGGCCCGATGTTGTTGGCGAGCGGGCCTGCGCCCTCGCCGCCTTCGCGCCACATGATGTAGCCCAGGCCCGGCTGGCCTTCGCCTTGCGCCCAGGAGTTCATCCGGTCGCAGAAGGCGCGCGAGCCGCCGCCTTTGGCCGGAATCGCCCACACCTGGTTCTTGGGGTCTTCCAGCATTCGCGCGAACACCTTGAAGCCGGAGCCGCGGAAATGCTCCGAAACGACCTGCATCTCGATCGGATTGCGCAAGTCGGGCTTGTCGGTGCCGTATTTACTCACCGCCGTCGCATAGGGGATCATCGGGAATTTCGCGGTGACGGGCTTGCCTTCGGCGAACTCCTCGAACACCCCGCGCATCACAGGTTCGACCGCGTTGAACACGTCGTCCTGCGTGACAAAGCTCATCTCGATATCAAGCTGGTAGAATTCGCCCGGCGAACGGTCGGCGCGCGCATCCTCGTCGCGGAAGCACGGCGCGATCTGGAAATAGCGGTCGAAGCCCGCCACCATGGTGAGCTGCTTGAACTGCTGCGGTGCTTGCGGCAGCGCATAGAACTTGCCCGGATGCAGCCGCGACGGCACCAGGAAATCACGTGCGCCTTCCGGCGAGGACGCGGTGAGGATCGGGGTCTGAAATTCAAAGAACCCCTGCTCTTTCATGCGCTTACGGATGGAATCGATGATCTGGCCGCGCTTGATGATGTTTTGGTGCAGCTTGTCGCGCCGAAGGTCGAGGAACCGGTACTTAAGCCTGATATCCTCAGGATATTCCTGCTCGCCGAACACCGGCATCGGCAGCTCGGCCGCCGGCCCCAGCACCTCGATCTCGGTGGCATAGACCTCGACCAGCCCCGTCGCCAGTTCCAGGTTGTCGGTCCCGTCGGGGCGCCGCCGCACTTTGCCGTCGATCCTGACCACCCACTCCGAACGCAGCTTTTCGGCCACCTTGAAGGCTGGCGAATCCGGGTCGGCCACGCATTGCGTCAGGCCGTAATGGTCGCGCAGATCGATGAACAGGACCCCGCCATGGTCGCGAATGCGATGGCACCAGCCGGACAAGCGAACGTTCTGGCCGATGTCGCTCTCCCGGAGCGCGCCGCAGGTATGGGACCGGTAACGATGCATCGAGTTTCCATCAGTCAAATGCGGAGGACCTCTTCGGGCTAACCCTGGGTCCGCCCGAAGAGGGTGTGTGGGTTTAGCCGAGGCTTTCGGACGCGGCAACCGCCGCCCCAACAATTTGGAACAAGAAGCGTCCGTCCCCGGAACATGGCCCGGCAAGCGATTGTCTAATCCAGGCACATGCCTATCTTGATGGCATGACGGTCCATTTCCCTTTCCAGAACACTTACGCGGCGCTGCCTGAGGGCTTTTTTGCGCGCGTCGCGCCGACGCCCGTGGTCTCCCCCCGGCTGGTGAAGCTGAACCGGCCTCTGGCGGTCCGGCTCGGGCTCGATCCCGAGATGCTTGCGAGCCCCGAAGGGGTGGAAATCCTCGCCGGGACGCGCGTTCCCAACGGCGCGGACCCAATCGCCATGGCCTATGCCGGCCATCAGTTCGGCTATTTCGTGCCGCAGCTCGGCGATGGCCGCGCCATCCTGCTCGGCGAGGTCATCGACATCGATGGCGTTCGCCGCGACATCCAGTTGAAGGGCTCAGGCCCGACGCCGTTTTCCCGCCGCGGCGACGGTCGCGCGGCGCTCGGGCCAGTGTTGCGCGAATACATCGTGAGCGAGGCGATGGCCGCGCTCGGGATTCCGACCACGCGCTCGCTCGCGGCCACCATCACCGGCGAACACGTCATGCGCGAGACGGCGCTTCCCGGCGCGGTGCTGACGCGTGTTGCATCGAGCCATGTTCGAGTCGGCACGTTTCAGTATTTTGCGGCGCGCGGCGATACCGAGGGTGTCAGGCGACTTGCCGACCACGTGATCGCCAGGCACTACCCGGGCCTGGCGGACGCCGAGCGTCCCTACCATGGCTTGCTCGAGGGCGTGATCGCGCGACAGGCCGATCTGGTGGCGCGCTGGCTTCTGGTCGGCTTCATCCACGGCGTCATGAACACCGATAACACCTCGATTTCCGGCGAGACGATCGACTATGGCCCCTGCGCTTTCATGGATCATTACGATCCTGCGGCCGTGTTCTCCTCGATCGACGAGCAGGGCCGCTACGCTTACGCCAACCAGCCGCGGATCGCGCTTTGGAACCTGACGCGGCTCGCCGAATGTCTGCTGCCGCTGTTTTCCGACGACAGGGACAAGGCGATCGAACAGGCGCAGGCGATCCTCGCCGAGTTTCCCGGGAAGTTTACCGCGGCCTATCAGTCCGGTCTGCGCGGGAAGATCGGCCTGTTCACAGCGCAGGATGGCGATGAGGCACTGGTGCAGGACCTTCTGGATGTCATGGCCAAAAATCACGCCGACTTCACCCTCACTTTCCGCCGGTTGAGCGATGCCGCCGAGGACGTTGCGCGAGATTCTGATGTCCGACAGCTCTTCACTGAGCCCGCAGCGTTCGACGCGTGGGCGACACGCTGGCGGCAACGCCTCGACGAGGAACCGCAAACGGCGGCCGAACGTGCGGCGGTCATGCGGAGCGTCAATCCCGTCTTCATCCCCCGCAACCACCGGATCGAGACCGTGATCGAGGCAGCGGTCAGCCGCGACGACTTTGCGCCGTTCGAGGAGCTACTTGCGGTTTTGTCGAAGCCTTTCGAGGAGCAACCGGCGTCTGCGGACTATGCCAATCCGCCTGAGCCGCATCAACGCGTCCTCCAGACTTTCTGCGGAACATGAATCGTTAACCTTCCGCCGAACATTGCACGGCTCAGACAAGCCGGCGCGCCGAAAATTAAGCCGCGTTCAATCGCTCCCCGGCAAACCTGCCGGTTTGTTTGGGGGATTGCTCGTGGACGCGTTGGTTTTCGAATTCATGGGCCTGGCGATGCTCGCTCTCTGTGTCATCGTGCTGGCCGTGCCGGCAGCACGGCGGCCGCCGCACCGCCACGCTCGCGACGTCTGATCGGCGGATGCCCGAAAAGCCGCGATGATCGCTGCGCATGGCCGGCTGCCATTTGCCTTTGAATTGCGTTTGCCCTGAATCACGAGACCAGCGTAGAATTCGGGTCTCGATTTCGCCGCAAGGCCCTTGACATATCAGCGCTTTCGGCCGAACGCCCTTCGGGAAAGCGTCATGGACCGTTTATGGATCTGATTACCACTACTGCCGAACTCACAGCCTTCTGTGATCGCCTCGCCGAGCACCGGGTCATCACCGTCGACACCGAATTCCTCCGCGAGACCACCTATTACCCGCTGCTCTGCGTGGTGCAGATGGCAAGCCACGACGAGGCGGCAGTGATCGACGCGCTTGCCGAAGGCATCGACCTCAAGCCTTTCTTTGAGCTGATGGCCAACGAGAAGGTGCTGAAGGTCTTTCACGCCGCCCGCCAGGATATCGAGATCGTCTGGCACCGCGCCGGCATCGTTCCACACCCGATCTTCGACACGCAGGTCGCCGCCATGGCGCTCGGCTACGGCGACTCCATTGCCTACGACCAGCTGGTCGAACGCGTGACCGGCCATCGGCCGGACAAGACCCATCGCTTCACCGACTGGTCGCGGCGGCCGCTGACGGAAGAACAGATGCATTACGCCCTCGCGGACGTGACTCACTTGCGCGACGTGTTCGCAGCGCTCGATGCCGATCTCAAGAAGCGCGGCCGCAGCGACTGGGTGAGCGAGGAAATGGAGGTTCTGACGAGTCCCAGGACCTACGACTTTCACCCCGAGCGCGCCTGGGAGCGGCTGAAGACGCGGGTACGTAAACCGAGGGAATTGGCCGTTCTGATCGAAGTCGCGGCGTGGCGCGAACAGGAAGCGCAGGGCCGCGACGTGCCGCGCGGCCGGATCCTGAAAGACGACGTCGTCGGCGATATCGCAACCCACGCGCCGACGAGCCTCGAGAAACTCGCCAATCTGCGTTCGCTGCCAAAAGGCTTCGATCGGTCCAAATGGGGCGCGGATATTATCGCCGCTGTGCAGCGCGGCCTTGCGCGCGACCAATCGACGTTGCCGAAAATCGAAAAGCCCCGCGGCAACTCCAACGGCGCGGCGATCGTCGAGCTGCTCAAGGTCTTGCTGCGCATGACGTCGGAACGTCACGCCGTTGCCAGCAAAGTCATCGCGACGGTCGACGATCTCGAGCAGATCGCCGCCGACGACAACGCCGATGTCGGCGCCTTGCACGGCTGGCGCCGCGAACTGTTCGGCGAAGCCGCGCTTGCGCTCAAGCAGGGCAGGCTCGCGCTTGCGATCGAAAAAGGCAGAGTTGTGAAGGTCGACCGAAACTGACCGAAACGGCTGCTTAGCTTTCGGGCTTTTTCCAGCCATTCGGCTTGTTTGCAGCCGTATTCGCGGCCATCGATACTTCCGCCAGTGCCATCGATAGAATATAAGCGCTAACATGCATGTCCAGCTTGCGCGCTCTCTCGATCGCGGCCCAGATCATGTCAGCCAGTTCATCGAGGTCATTATTACGACTCGCCATTTTGACGGTCTTCCGGAGCGCTTGCGGTGAACATCGACGATACCGATCACCCCGGGGACAAATTGCTGCAACTGCTGCGCGACAACGAGATCGACCGGAACGCGGTCGAAGGATTGCGGCTCGTCGTCGCGTTCAGAAAAATCAGTAATCCTGCCGATCGGCGCATTCTGATCGAGCTCGCAGAGCGTCTCGCGAAGTAGCGCCGAGCCGGCATCGAAAAATCCCGCATGAAGGTATCCTATCGAGGAAGCTACCTTAGCGGGTATTTTATCACGCATTCAACCGAAGTCTTTATCCCATCGAGCATGGATGCTGTGCGTGAATGCGGGAACCCCTACCACTTCACCTCGACGCCAGCCGTCCCCTGATGGGACTGGAAGGCGGAACGAAATTTGCCGTCGTAGTTCAGATAGAGGCGAATGGCGTTGCTGAGACTCAGCGACAGCGCAGCACCTGCATCCGCGCCGTATCGGCTTTCGCCGATGCCCTGCACCAGGATGCTTTCCGGCCCAAGACTGACGGTGACCGCAGAGAGGTTCTGCTCGAAATTGTCGACGAACTTGCCGTAGGCCGAGAGGTCCATGATTTTTTGATCGACGATCCAGTAGTGGCCGATCTCAGCGCCGAGCAGCATTCGCGAGCGCGCGAGCGTCGCACCGCTTGCCGATACCGGATCGAGACCACCCATTTCCTGGAACGAACCGGTCGATGCGTGAACGTATTCAAGCGCGGCCTTCGGCACGAGCCGGCTTTGGTCCACACTCCAGTAATAACTGAGTTCGGTCAACACACCGTCGATCCGGCCGTTGTAGGCTGCACTCGCAGTGCCAAATCCGGTATCGCGGCTCGAGTTGATCTTGCCGAAACCATGCACCGCGGCGAACGCCCAGGTCCATGGCCCCCTGTCGATTGATGCGTTGAAGCCAAGCTGGGTCAGATCGAGGGTGGCCGCCTGCAATGCTAACGGCACGTCGATGCCGGTGCGGCTCTAGTCGACCGAAAATCCGACGTTCACGCCCGGCGCGATGCGCGCACCAAATCCCGCCACGCCGCCCGCTGTTGTGCGGTGATCGCCGGCGAAAACGCCTTGCGGGCTGGTCGTACTGGAGATCCCGTAAAGTTCGCCCCAGCTTCGGAAGGGCTGACCTTCCAGGGCCTCCGAGGCGCCCGCTCCGCCGGGATTGCTGCGCCAAACGCGGCCGAAGCCGCCGCTCGCCTGATCGCCCAGCCGCTCCAGGAAACTGCTGCCGAGATTGGCAACGGCTGCACCGGCAGAAAGATCGGTCATGGGGATCGACGGCGTCGGTGGCGGAGTAGGCGGTGGCGTTGGCGGCGCCAGGATTTGCGCGTGAGCCTCAACCACCGAAAGCCCAACGGCGACCGAAAGCGCGACGGCTAACCTCACAACAAGGAAAAGCGCCTTTCCGGGCCACCGGCAGGCTACCCCCGATGACCGCCGTGCCCCGTCCATCTGCGTCATTCCAAAAGGTGGGCCGACCGGCCCGACAGTACGAATTTTGCTTTCAATTGACGCGGATTTGGTCGCAGTTCTGCAACGGGGTCAACCGTATCAGGCACTGATCTGAGGGTGATTGGCCCGCTTTGTTGTTCCCACGCCACACCCGCCGGAGGCGTCCGACCCAGTCCGACGATTTCCCCAAGCGCCCCAAAAGCTTGCTAACGTGCAAATTTCGTGTTGCAATCCCTGTCACAATCGGAATTCGGCCGATCGACTGTGCGTTTCGCGACTAGGAAATTCAGCAGACATCCGGAAAGCCCGCTTGTGGCGCGGCACGCGAGAAGCGTGGCGCGTCTTCTTTACGTCTAGACCAGGAGACAGGCGATGCAAAAAGGCACCGTCAAGTGGTTCAACCCGACGAAGGGTTATGGGTTCATCAAGCCGATGGTCGGCGATAAGGACGTATTCGTCCATATCTCTGCTGTCGAGCGCGCTGGGCTCACCACCCTTAACGAGAATCAAGTGATCGAATACGACCTTGTTGAGAATCGCGGCAAGACTTCCGCGGAAAATCTCAAGGTCTCCTAAGCCTTCCTCGTCACGATCCGCGTAAGCAATCCTGATGTACCCCCGGCCCAGCCGGGGGATTTTGTTATCTATTCGCTCGCTGGCTGCGGCGAGATCAATGTGCCGACGGCGCCCGCTTCGTCGTTCAGCCGGCAGACCGCAGCATCCAGACGAAGCTTGCCGCCGGCCAACAGACGCAGCGCATTCGGATAGATCTGGTGTTCGATCGCCAGAATCCGTGCCGACAGCGTGTCCGGCGTGTCGTCGTCACGAACCTCTACTACTCCCTGCATCACGACTGGGCCTGCATCGGTCTCCGGCGTGACGAAGTGGACGGTTGCGCCTGATACTTTCACACCCGCCTTCAAGGCCTGCGTGTGAGGATCAAGTCCAGGGAAAGACGGCAGCAGCGAGGGATGGATATTGAGCATTTTGCCATACCACGCTTCCACGAATTCGGCGGTGAACAGCCGCATGAAGCCAGCCAGGCAAATCAGTTCTACCCCATGCGCCTTAAGGGTCGACTGCAGCACACCTTCAAATGCGACGCGATCCTTTCCGAACGGCTTGCTTTCGATCGTGACCGTCGGAACGCCTTCTCTTGCCGCCAGAGCGAGCCCGGCTGCGTCGGCGCGGTTTGAAATCACAACCGCAATCTCGGCCGGAAAATCGTGCGCCTTGGCCGCCCTGACCAAGGCAACCATGTTCGATCCGCGTCCCGAAATCAGGATCGCAACGCGGGGCTTCGACGTCCCCTCATGTGAGCCGGATTTCACCATGAAAGGTCGAGGTGGCCGTTATAGACCACCCGATGCTCACCCTGCGCCGGAACGACCTCGCCCAGCATGGTCACGCTCTCGCCGGCATCGGTCAGAGCGCGCATCACGGCTTCAACTGCATCGGGCTCGACGACCGCGATCATGCCAATTCCACAATTGAACGTTCGCAGCAATTCAGGCTCGGCGACATCGCCCTGCTCCGCGAGCCACTTGAAAACCGGCGGCACCGGCAAACGCGCGAGATCGATTCCCACGCCCAGATGCTTCGGCAATACGCGCGGGATATTATCGGTAAATCCGCCGCCCGTGATATGCGCGAGCGCCTTGACCGCGCCGGTCTCGCGAATCGCCCGCAGGCATGACCGCACGTAGAGCCTAGTCGGCGCCAGCAATGCGCCTCCTAGCGTCATCACCGGCGAAAACGGCGCCGGTGCATCAAACGCGAGGCCCGAGGCTTCGACAATTCTTCGCACCAGCGAAAAACCGTTGGAGTGGACGCCCGACGAAGCGAGCCCAAGTACAGCATCGCCGGCAGCGATATCGCCGCGCGGCAATAGCGAACCGCGTTCGGCCGCACCGACTGCAAAGCCGGCAAGGTCGTAATCGCCATCCTTGTAGAGCCCCGGCATTTCGGCGGTCTCGCCGCCGATCAGGGCGCAGCCGGATTCGCGGCAGCCCTCGGCGATGCCTGCGACGATCGATGCGGTCGCTTCCGGATCGAGCTTGCCGCATGCAAAATAGTCGAGAAAGAACAGCGGCTCTGCGCCCTGCACCACGAGGTCATTCACCGACATGGCGACGAGATCGATGCCGATGCCGGCATGTATCCCGGTATCGATCGCGATCTTGACCTTCGTGCCAACGCCGTCGGTTGCGGCGACCAGAACCGGGTCCTTGAAGCCGGCCGCCTTGAGGTCGAACAACCCGCCAAAACCGCCGATCTCGGCCTCGGTGCCGGCCCGGGCCGTAGCCCTAACCATCGGCTTGATCAGATCGACCAGGCGGTTGCCCGCATCGATATCAACGCCCGAATCCGCGTAAGTGAGCCCGTTCCTGCGCTCAGCCATGACCTGTTCCAGATGATGCCGGCTGGGTTACGTCGGATTTGGTTTATGTGCAATGGTTGCAGGCACATACTATGTAGACAACAGCCAACTCACCTCGCAAAGAGGGGGTATTTTGGGAAAATCACGCCGGGAACCGACCGAGTTGAGCATTCCAAACATCATTACATTGGGGCGCATCATCCTTGTGCCGGTCATCGTCTGGGCGATCGCTTCCAACCAGATGGAGATCGCATTTGCGATCTTCGTCATTGCCGGCGTCAGCGACGCCGTCGACGGATTTCTGGCCAAGCGCTTCAACATGGCGAGCGAGCTCGGCGCGCTGCTCGACCCGCTCGCCGACAAGGCGCTGCTGGTTTCGATCTATGTGGCGCTCGGCATCTGGGGCGCGGTGCCGCGCTGGATCGTGATTCTCGTCGTCTCGCGCGATTTCATGATCGTGGCAGCCGTGATTGTGTCATGGTTGTTCGACAAGCCGGTCGAGATGAAACCGCTGATGGTTTCCAAACTGAACACCGCGGCCCAGGTGGCGCTCGCCGCGACGATCCTGGCCTCGTTGGCTTTTGGTTTCAGACCAATGCCATATGACGCGGTGCTGATGGGATTGGTAACGGTCTTTACTTTGGTTTCCGTATCCCTCTATCTCGTCGAGTGGGTACGGCATATGAGCACAATCGATGCGCGTTAGTTCTCCTTTTTTAAGATCAGGCATTTTAGGATCGCAGGGTTTTTTAGTTAGCTAAAGTAACTGCCCGAACCGGAGATTCACGTGGCAGGCCGCCTTCAACCTCGTCAACTGGCATTTGCGCTGCCGCACGCAGAAAGCTTCACGCGCGATGATTTTCTGGAGGGACCGGCAAATGCCGCGGGCCTTGCGCTCGTCGATCGCTGGCCGGATTGGCCGAACCGGGTAATGCTGCTGATCGGCCCGGAGGGATCCGGCAAGAGCCACCTTGCCGCGATCTGGGCCGAACAATCCGGGGCCCGCTCGACATCAGCCCATGCGCTGACGCTTGGCGAGGTTCCGGGCGCACTGGCAACGGGCGCACTCGTGATCGAGGACTTGAAAGGCAGCGATATCGATGAGCGCGCTTTGTTCCATCTGTTGAATCTCGCGCGCGAGGACAGCGCCTTCGTCCTGATGACGGCCCGCGCGGCTCCAACGGAAGTCGAGCTTCGCGACTTGCGCTCGAGGTTGCGTGCTGTGCCGACGGTGCAGTTGCTGCCGCCGGACGACCATCTGGTCCGTGCCCTGATCGTCAAATTCTGCGCTGACCGCCAGCTCGCCGTCGACGAGGCCATGGTGAGCTATCTCGCTTCCCGTATTGAGCGTTCCTATGCGGCCCTCCGCCACGCGATCGAGCTCTTGGACAGCGAAGCCCTGCGGCTTGGACGACCGGTCACCCGGGCGCTGGCGGCGGAGCTTCTTCGTAACCAAGCCTAATGGAGCCGCTTTCTGCCACCTTGACGGGCGCCGTGGCGGGAACATCATTGTCATCGAAACGTCACCGCGAATACTCATGGTCGGGGCCCATCCCGTCACGGCTTGAGATGAAATGGATCGAAGCTTTATGGAATCCGCCCAAGCCATTGTAACTGCTGAAAAAGATGTCGTCGATAGCACGCCTGCGATCAGCGCGAGCCCCGAGCGGTTCATCAACCGGGAACTCTCCTGGCTGCACTTCAACCGCCGGGTGCTGGAGGAATCGGTCAATCCACACCATCCGGCCCTGGAGCGGGTCCGGTTCCTGTCGATTTCCGCCAACAACCTCGACGAATTCTTCATGGTCCGCGTCGCCGGTCTCAAGGCGCAGGTGCGTGAGGGCATTACCGAGCGCAGTCCGGATGGGCTGACGCCAGCCGAGCAGCTGGCGCTGATCAACGAGACGGTGTCCCGGCTCGCGAAAGACCAGCAGGCGATCTGGCGCGATCTGCACAAGATTTTGGCCGATGTCGGCATCGTGCTCGTCGAGGGCCGCGATGTCGCCAAGTCCGAGCGCGCCTGGATCGAGGATCATTTCCTCCACAATATCTTTCCATTGCTGACGCCGCTTGCGATCGACCCGGCTCACCCCTTCCCGTTCATTCCGAGCCTGGGCTTCACCGTCGCGCTTCAACTGGCGCGGACCGCCGACGGCAAAGCGATGAATGCGCTCATTCGCATGCCCGGCAAGATCGACCGGTTCATTCGCTTGCCCGCCGGCAAGGACGGCACGGTGCGGCTGATCACCCTCGAACAGGCGACGGGTCTGTTCATCGCCCGGCTATTTCCCGGCTACACCGTCAAGGGACAGGGCGCGTTCCGCATCATCCGCGACTCCGAACTCGAAATCGAGGAAGAAGCCGAAGACCTCGTTCGTCTGTTCGAGACCGCGCTGAAACGGCGCCGCCGCGGATCGGTGATCCATCTCGAAATGGAAGCCAAGATGCCCGAAGAGCTCCGCGCCTTCGTGCAGCGGGCGCTTTCCACAGCCGACGACGAAGTCCTGCTGGTCGACGGCGTGCTCGCCATGAACGAGCTGTCGCAACTGACCCGGCTCGATCGGCCCGACCTCGAATTCACGCCCTATGTGCCGCGCTACCCCGAACGCGTGCGCGACCACGGCGGCGATATCTTCGCTGCCATCCGGCAGAAGGACCTCATCGTCCACCATCCTTACGAATCCTTCGACGTCGTCGTCCAGTTCCTGCAACAGGCCGCGCGCGATCCCGACGTCGTCGCCATCAAGCAAACCCTCTATCGCACCTCGAACAACTCGCCGATCGTGCGCGCGCTGGCCGAGGCCGCCGAAGCCGGAAAGTCCGTCACGGCGCTGATCGAACTCAAGGCGCGCTTCGATGAGGAGGCCAATATCCGCTGGGCGCGCGACCTCGAACGAGCCGGCGTCCAGGTCGTGTATGGATTCATCGAACTGAAGACCCATGCCAAGCTGTCGATGGTGGTCCGGCGCGAGGGCGGCAATCTCACGACCTATGTTCATACCGGGACCGGCAACTATCATCCGGTGACGGCGCGCATCTATACCGATCTCTCCTACTTCACGTCCGATCCGACGATCGGCCGCGACGCGGCGCGGGTGTTCAACTACATCACCGGCTATGCCGAACCGAGCGACATCGAGAAGATGGCGGTATCACCGCTGACCTTGCGCAAGCGGATGCTGGAGCACATCCGCGGCGAGACCAATCATGCGCGCCACGGCAAGCCCGCCGCGATCTGGCTCAAGATGAACTCGCTGGTCGATCCGGAAATTATCGATTCGCTCTACGAGGCCTCACAGGCCGGCGTTTCGATCGAGCTCGTGGTCCGCGGGATCTGCTGCCTGCGCCCGGGCCTTCCAGGTCTTTCGGACAATATTCGCGTCAAGTCGGTGATCGGACGCTTCCTCGAACACGGCCGAATCTACTGCTTCGGGATGGGACAGGGCCTGCCCAGCACCAAAGCGGCTGTGTATATCTCGTCTGCCGACATGATGCCGCGCAACCTCGATCGCCGCGTCGAGATCCTCTGTCCGTTGCAGAATCCCACGGTGCATCAGCAGGTTCTCGAGCAGATCATGGTAGCGAATCTGAAGGATACCGAGCAAAGCTGGCAGTTATTGCCCGACGGTTCCTCAACGCGTATGAAGGCCGCGAAGGGTGAAGAACCCTTCAATCTGCATAACTATTTCATGACCAATCCGAGTCTCTCCGGCCGTGGAAAGTCACTCCAGGAATCATCGCCGCGCCGTCTCACCCGGCGCACCGAGCGCCAGCCATCGTCATAAGGGAACCCGGCTGTGACGCGGGCGCGCAAGCGCGCCTCGAGCGTCGCGGTTATCGATATCGGCTCGAATTCGGTACGTCTCGTCGTCTACGAGACCATGGCGCGCAGCCTGATCACGATCTTCAACGAGAAAGCCCTCTGCGGTCTCGGCCGCGAGGTACAATCGACGGGCCTGCTCGCCGGCGACGCGGTGAACAAGGCGCTGACCTCATTGCGGCGCTTTCGGGCGCTGTGCAGGGTCATGAAGGTCGGCCGGGTTCATGCCATCGCAACCGCGGCCTGCCGCGACGCCAGCAACGGCCCCGATTTCATTGCCAAGGCCGAGCGCATTTGCGGAACGCATATCGAGATCCTGTCGGGTCCGCGCGAGGCGAAATTGTCGGCGCTTGGCGTCGTGTCAGGCGTGCACCGGCCCGACGGCATCGTCGGCGATCTCGGCGGCGGCTCGCTGGAATTGATCGATGTGCGTGGCAATCGCGTCCATGGCGGACTGACGCTACCGCTCGGCAGCCTGGCGTTGCAGGATCTGTCGCACAAATCGCTGAAACGCGCCGAGCGCATCGTCAAGTCCGAGCTTTCCGAGGTCGAGCAGATCCGAGGCGGGCGCGGCCGCACGTTCTACGCAGTTGGTGGAACATGGCGCGCACTGGCGCGCATCCACATCGTGCAGAGCGAATACCCGCTCGGCGTCATGCACGGCTATTCGATCCCCGCCCAGGACGCGCTTGATTTCGCACGGCGGCTGCGTCGCCTCGTGGCCGCGGACATGCTGGCCAATATCGAGGTCGTCGCCGACGCCAGACGGCCGCTACTTGCCTACGCCGCGCTCGTGCTCGAATACATCATCCGGGTCGCCCGGCCGAAGACGATCGTATTTTCGACCTTCGGCGTACGCGAAGGGCTGCTCTACGAAATGCTTGCCGAGGCCGAGCGTGCCAAAGACGGCTTTCTTTGCGCCGCGCAGAAGCTGAACGAATTGCTGTCACGTTCTGCGCGTCACGCCGAGGAATTGATCGAGTGGACCGACCGCTTCGTGCGAGTCGTCAAGCTGCGCGAGACGGAAGAAGATCGCCGCCTGCGCCACGCCGCTTGCCTGCTGTCGGACATCGGATGGCGTGTCCATCCGGATCACCGCGGCGAGGAGACGCTCAACCTCATCACCAACGGCAATTTCGGTTCGATCAGCCATCAGGGCCGAGCCTTCGTGGCGCTGTCGGTTTTCTACCGCTATGCGGGCCTGAGCGAACAGAACGAGCCGCCGGTCACCATGCAGGAAATGATCTCACCTGCCATGCTGGAGCGCGCCCGCCTCCTGGGAGCCGCCTTCCGCGTCGCCCATTTGATATCGGCCGCGCGGCCCGGCGTATTGCCTGCCACTCACTTTCGCAGCCACGGCCGCAAGTTGACGCTGGTCTTCGAGCACAAGCTTGTCGATCTCGTCGCCGATCGCGTCGGTAGCCGTTTCAAGCAGCTCGCGCGGCTCGTCGGCCGCTCCGGATCAATCGTCCGACGCTAGCAGACAACATCTGGAAATTCCCGACACGCCGGCGCGTGGCCAGCTTGGCACGACCTCACGCGGCATGATCAGTTTGCCGCAATTTTTGCTTTCGCCAGATCGAACCGGCCACAAGTACGATAATCACGCCGAGAACCGAGGCCAAATATCCGATGATATGCGGCGATACGCCAATGACGACCGATTTCGCATCGATAGGAAGCGAGATTCTGCGGTCGAGGAGCCGGAGCAACCAGGGCTGCACAGCAGGGTCGCTTTCGATCACGTCGCCGGCAATCCAGCCCAACAACATCGCACCCAACCACACCAGAATCGGAAAGCGTTCGAGCACGAACATGATCAGCGCAGCACCCGCGATGATCATGGGGATGCTGATGACCAGGCCGAGGACCAGCAGCACGAGCTGTCCGTTGGCGGCGGCGGCAACCGCAATCACATTGTCGAGGCTCATGATGATGTCGGCGATGACGACGATCCGAATGGCGTGCCAGAGCGTAGTACCGGCCGCGATCTCATTGTCCTCGTCTTCCGGCACGAGCAGCTTGGCCGCGATCACGAGTAAGGCGAGGCCGCCGATCAGCTTCAGGTAGGGCAACGCCATCAGCGTGGCGACGATGCCGGTGAAAGCAATCAGCAGCACAACGGCAATGCCGGCGCCAATGATCATGCCCCAAAGCCGGTGCCGGCCATGCAGGCCGCGGCAGGCCATCGCGATCACGAGCGCGTTGTCGCCAGACAACAGCACGTTGATCCAGATGATCTTGCCGACCGCCAGCCAGAACGCCGGCGTCTGCACGTCTGCCAGCAACTGCGCGAAAAAGCCGCCGATGCCGGCCGGATCAACGAGCTGCGACAGCGCGTTCACAGCCGGCCAACGCGGGTGTCAATCAGCCGACAATTTCGTTGCCGGAAAAAAACTGGGCGATCTCGACGACGGCGGTCTCGGTCGCATCCGAACCGTGCACCGAGTTCTCGCCGATCGACTTCGCGTGAACTTTGCGGATCGTACCTTCGGCTGCCTTGGCCGGATCGGTTGCGCCCATGACCTCACGGTATTTGAGAACGGCGTTTTCGCCTTCGAGCACCTGAACAACCACCGGGCCGGACGTCATGAACTCCACCAGCTCGCCGAAGAACGGACGCGCCTTGTGAACGGCATAAAAGGTTTCCGCCTGCTCACGCGTCATGCGGATCCGCTTTTGCGCAACGATGCGAAGGCCTGCTTTTTCGATCAGCGCGTTGACGGCGCCGGTCAGATTACGAGCCGTCGCGTCCGGCTTGATGATGGAAAAGGTGCGTTCGATCGCCATGGTTCATCCTCAGATAAGAGCGCGCGAAGGGAAGTTGCGGGCTTATATCGACGCTGCCGGTACACGGCAAGCGACGCGATGACCGGCCATGCCGCGCGGCGCAAAGTTGCCTGGAATTACGCCGAATTCACCCAGATGAACCCTTTCTGAAATGCTTGTCCCGCTCTCGTTCAGCAGCCCGGGCGCAAATTTTGCCAACCGGACGCCGCTTCGAAAGGGCGTTCAGGGAAGGTCCCTTTCCGACCCGGCGCCCCAGGCGCTCAACCCAGAGGAGACGAAGATGCTACGCAAACTCTCGCTCGCTTTAGTTGCCGCAGTTTCGCTCGGCGCGGCCGCACTCGCCCCCACCTCCGCTTCGGCCTGGGGCGGCTGGCACGGTGGATGGTACGGCGGTCGGCATCACGGTTGGGGCGGTCCCCGCTTCCTTGTCGGCGGCCCAGTCTATTATGGCGGCGGCTATTATGACGGATATGGTGGCTGCTACGCGCGGCGCCTGGTGCCGACCCCCTTCGGACCCCGCTGGCGCCTGATCAACCGCTGCTATTGATGCCGCAACATTTGGAGGCCCAAACCCTTGGGTCGGGCCTCCAGCGTTCCCTCCGGAGAAATAAAAATTTTATAGAAAATTAGCCAAGACCTCCACGACGCACAGGTAGACCGGAAACAAATGGCGTTCCGCGGACTTGGTATGCGGTCACCCGATCGGTGAGATGATCGGACACGGAAACAGTCATGAAAAGCCCGCATACAGACGATGACATCGAATCGGTTGATCCCAAGTCCAGCCGGGCAATCTGCGATGCTGTGGGCCAACGTCTCCAGCAAGTGCTGCGTCCGGAATCGACAGGTGCATCTTCCCATCTCCAACATCTCGTCGACGAATTGCGAAGACGCGAGGCTGGTGGCCCGAAGTCGCATTAGAACAATCAGCGGCAAACGGTAGCCGGCGAGATCCTTCCGGGCCCCGTATCAACATACAGGTTGCGTTTTGGCGCCGCTTTCGGTGAAAAGCGCGCATGCTCGCGATGTCCGACATTTCGGTCCGGATTGCCGGACGACTTCTGATCGACCACAGCTCCGTGCAAATCACACCGGGCGCGCGCGTGGGTTTCGTCGGCCGCAACGGCGTCGGCAAATCAACGCTGTTCCAAGCCATCCGCGGCGATTTGCCGACTGAAACGGGCATGATCACCGTGCCTCCCCGCTGGACCATCGGAAGCCTCGCGCAAGAGGCGCCAAACGGCCCGGAAAGGCTGATCGAGGTCGTCCTGAAGGCCGATGGGGAGCGCGAAGCTTTGCTCGGCGAAGCGGAAACGGCCGGCGATCCCATTCGTATCGCCGAGATCCAGACCCGGCTCGCCGATATCGAGGCGCATTCGGCGCCGGCGCGCGCAGCCGCCATTCTGAGCGGCCTCGGATTTTCGCCCGAGGACCAGAGCAGGCCGTGTTCGGAGTTCTCCGGCGGTTGGCGCATGCGTGTCGCACTTGCGGCCACGCTGTTCTCCGCGCCCGACCTGTTGCTATTGGACGAGCCCACGAACTATCTCGACCTCGAAGGCACGCTCTGGCTGGAGGATCACCTCGCCAACTATCCTCGCACCGTGATCGTCATCAGTCACGACCGCGACCTGCTCGAAACGTCCGTCGACCAGATTCTGCACCTCGATCGCGGCAAGCTTACCCTCTACAAAGGCACTTATTCCTCGTTCGAGGAGCAGCGCGCCGCGCGCGAACTGCTGGATGCCAAGCACGCCAAACGGCAGGCCGAAGAACGTAAACGGCTGCAAGCCTTCGTCGACCGCTTCAAGGCCAAAGCCTCGAAAGCCCGCCAGGCGCAATCCCGCGTCAAGATGCTGGAGCGCATGAAGCCGGTTATGGCGCTCGTCACCCAGGACGTCCATGAGATCACGTTCCCGCAGCCGGAAAAGATGTTGTCGCCTCCGATCATCGCTATCGATAACTTGTCGGTAGGCTACGATCCGAAACAGCCGGTTCTCAACCGCGTGACGTTGCGGATCGACACTGACGATCGCATCGCGCTATTGGGGGCCAACGGCAACGGCAAATCGACGCTGGTCAAGCTGCTTGCAGGCAGGCTCTTACCGTTTTCGGGGAACATTACCCGCGCCGACAAACTCTCGGTCGGCTATTTCGCCCAGCATCAGCTCGACGAGCTCGATGTCGACGCCTCGCCCTACGACCATGTTCGCAGGCTGATGCCCGACGCAGTCGAAAGCAAGATACGCGGGCGCACCGGCGCGATCGGCTTCTCGGGCAAGGCCGGCGATACCCTGGTGAAAAATCTGTCGGGTGGTGAAAAGGCGCGGCTGCTATTGGGACTTGCGACATTTTTCGGCCCCAACATGATCATTCTCGACGAACCGACCAACCATCTCGATATCGACAGCCGCGCGGCGCTGGCCGAGGCGATCAACGAATTCCCTGGCGCCGTCATCATGGTCTCCCATGACCGCTATCTCATCGAGTCCTGTGCCGATCAGCTATGGGTCGTGGCCGACAGTACCGTGACGAACTATGACGGCGATCTCGACGACTATCGGCGCACGGTGTTGTCGGCGCGCGGCGCAAAGGTCGCCTCACGTGAACGCGGCGCAGAACGCAGTGTGAGAGGCGATACCAACTCGTTCCGTCCGAAGGAAAAGCGAATACCGGCCAAACAAAGGATTGTGGAAGCCGAAGCGGAAATGACGCGCATCAGCGAAATCATCGCGAAGATCGATGCGGCTCTGGCCTTGCCCGATCTGTTTGCGCGCGACCCAAAACGGGCCGCGCAGCTCGGCAAGGCCCGCGCGAATGCGGCTGATGCCCTGACCAAGGCTGAGGAAGAATGGTTGGCGGCGAGTTCGGAACTCGATGAAGCTGCCCGCCAGGCCTGACGGAATGAATGCGATCAGGTCGGCGCGGCTGCGGGCGTCTTTTTCTTCTTCGGCTTGGCGGCGGCCTTCGGCTCGGCGACGGGCTCGGCACCACGCTCGATCGAGGTCAGGCGTCCCGCAGTAAAGGTATAGATTCCGGCGCGCGCGCCTTGCGAGAAACTGACGACGGCAACACGGTCGCCGCGTTGGTTCCTGGAGATGTTGACCGAGTTGGGCGCACCGATGCCGCGGACGACGTCGCATTCGGTATGACCAAGCGCAACCGTGCCGGTTGCCGCGGGCGCCGGAGCGGGCGTTCCGTCCGACAATGCATTCGCATTCGTTGGAACATTCGCGGCCGCCATCCCGGGGCAGGCACCCTCGGCGCTGACGAGATCCTCCGCGGTAACCGGCTTGTCCGGTGTCAGCGGGGGGGTATCGATCGACACGTTCTTGATGAAAAGCTTGCCGCTACGCGAGAACCATTCGGCGTCCTTCAGGTCCGGGGAAAACATGTCGGAAAGCGTGGCGCCGCAGCCTGCCAGCATGGGGGCAAGCACAAGCATTGCCAGGACCGATTTACGGTGACGGTATTTGTCTTGCACGACGAGTTAAATCTCACCCCTGCCTTTAAGCAATTGTCCGAGCATCACTTTGCGGCATGACCGTGGCCTTATACAAGTTCAACGGCCAAAACTATAGAATATCACTGATTAGAACAGGTTAATCGCGTTTCTGCCACCGGCCCCGATCATCGGCCTGCCAATAGGTCACGTCGAATCCCCGCGCCTTGCAGTCGGTCCATGATCGTCGCGCCGCAGCGAGCGCATCGGCGTCGTCACCATTAAAAAGCAGAACGACGCGTTCGTAGATGTCCGAGTCGGCCGGCAAGGGCGCATTGTCCACCAGAAATCTCACATTGGCGCGATTCGGATTGCCTTCCTCAACCGCCAGAATGATCGGCTGATCGCCGGCATCGGCGACGCGCCAGGTCGCATGGGGCAAAAAAAATCCTCGCGGTAGGTCCACAAGTGCGCATCCAGTACCTCGGTGCGTTCTTCCGACGTCGACTGCACGACCACGCGCCAGCCGCGTTCGAGCGATTTTTCGAGGAGCGGCGGCAGCACGTTCTCGATCGTCATGTCTTGCAAATGATAGAACAGAACTTCCGTCATCGCTTCGCTTCGTAATGCTCTGCCACCAGTTGATCCAGCAGCCGAACGCCAAAGCCGGAACCCCAACTCTGGTTGATCTCGGTTTTTGGCGCCCCCATCGCGGTGCCGGCGATATCGAGATGGGCCCAGGGCGTGCCATCGACAAAGCGCTGCAGGAATTGCGCAGCCGTAATCGATCCGCCGTGTCGGCTGCCCGTGTTTTTCATGTCGGCGAATTGCGAATCGATCTGCTTGTCGTATTCGGGGCCAAGCGGCATGCGCCACACACGCTCGCCCGTCGCAAGCCCCGCCTTCATCAGACGCTCGGCCAATTCGTCATTGTTGGAAAACAGGCCCGCATATTCGGTGCCCAGCGCCACCATGATCGCGCCGGTCAGCGTCGCGAGATCGACCATGAATTTCGGCTTGAATTTCCTGGCCACGTACCAAAGCACGTCCGCCAGCACCAGCCTCCCTTCTGCGTCGGTGTTGATGATCTCGATCGTCTGGCCGGACATCGAGGTCACGATGTCGCCGGGACGCTGCGCATTGCCGTCGGGCATGTTTTCGACGACGCCGATCGCGCCGACCACGTTCGCTTTGGCCTTTCGCGCCGCCAACGTCTGCATCAATCCGACGACACAGGCCGCTCCACCCATATCGCCCTTCATGTCTTCCATGCTGGCGGCGGGCTTGATCGAAATGCCGCCGGTATCAAAGCAAACGCCTTTGCCTATGAAGGCGACCGGCTGCTCGCCGCGCTTGCCGCCGTTCCAGCGCATGATCACGGTGCGGCCCGGCTGCTGGGAGCCTTGCGCCACGCCGAGCAGCGCGCCCATCCTGAGTTTTTTCATCGCGGCGACGTCGAGCACCTCGACCGAAACGCCGAGCTTGCGCAGCTGACCGGCGCGGCGGGCAAACTCGACCGGAAACAGGACGTTCGGTGGCTCATTGACGAGGTCGCGCGCGGTGATGACGCCATCCACGACATGCGCGCTGGGCACAAAGGCCTTGCGAGCGGCCGCGGGGTCGCCGACGGCAATCGAGACATTGGCTCGTAACGTGGTCTCCTCGCCGTCCTTTTTCTTGGTCTTGTAACGATCGAATCTGTAAGCCCGTAGCCGAATACCCGACGCGACTGCGGCCGCCTGGTCGGCGCTCATCGAGCCCTTCGGTAGTTCGGCGATCACGGTGACCGCGTCGGTCCTCGCCGTCAGCTTGCCGGCCAGGGTGCCACCGAGTTTGAGAAAGTCGTAATCCTTCAGCTCGGCGGGTTTGCCGACCCCGACCACAACGAGGCGCTTGGCCTTCAGTCCCTGCGGCGCGAGAATATCCAGGGCGGCACCGTTTTTCCCCTTGAACTGGTTGGTTTCGGCCGCGCCCTTGATGAGGTCGGAAGCCGAGCCAAGGGCTTTTCGGGTCGCAGGACCGAACTCGAGCCCGTCATTGCAGAAAATCACGAGGACTCCGCCTGGGGCGCCGGGAAAAGGGACAAAGCCGACCTTGACGGCGTCGGTCATAAGCAAATCCTCCAAGAATCAGGGCTGTGGCTGGCGAAAGACGCCTCGCCATGAACGAACGTACTCTTCCGGGCCATGACGGACATCCGCCAAGAGCGTGTAGCATCAATATGACCTGCCACTTGGCGCCCTGCCAAGGCGCTAAAGCCGCCCATTTGTCGGATTCCACCATGGTTTGGCATACGGCATTCGTCTTCCACGTTTGCCGCTGTGCAAATCTACCCCGCTACCGTGGCGGCAAGGTCACTAATCCAAAATATTAACCATATCCTGAGCCCGCCACGGCTCAGCCATTTTGTTGATGGATCAAAGGGATGGTAGTGAGAGAATGAGCCAGCCTGAAGCACGGCGGACCGGCCAAAAGGGGATCCCCGGGATTGGTCGCGAACCGCTCTAGGGCGCGCCAAGGTGGGATCGTGCGATAGCGATGGGGTCGATCGACAGGTATATCTTCCGCACGACGCTGGCGTCGTTTGCGGTCGTCCTGGTCAGTCTGACCGGCGTGATCTGGATTACGCAGGCGTTGCGCGGCATCGACCTGATGACGAGCCAAGGCCAGACGATCCTGACCTTCCTCGGCATTACGAGCCTCGTCATCCCGTCGTTGGTTCTGATTATCGCGCCGATCGCGTTGATGATCGCGATCTCCCACACGCTGAACAAGCTGGCGACCGATTCGGAAATCATCGTCATGAATGCCGCCGGCTTCTCGCCGGTCCGGCTGTTGCGCCCGTTCCTTTTTGCGACGCTCGTGGTCGCACTGATGGTGGCCTTCATTGCCGCTTACCTCGCTCCCGAAGGCTTGCGACGGATCAACCAATGGGACGCCGATATCACTGCTGACGTGCTCACCAACGTCTTGCAGCCAGGCCGTTTCGCCCAACTCGATCAGAATCTGACCATTCGAATCCACGAACGGCTGCCGGGGGGCCTGCTCAAGGGCATCTTCATCGATGACCGCCGCGATCCCAAGGAGCGCGTCAGCATCGTCGCCGACCACGGCACCGTCGTAAAGAACGAAGGCGGGTCGTTCTTGATTCTCGAGGACGGCAATCTCGAGCGTTTCGAAGCCGGCAAGCGCGATCCAGCGCTGGTCGCATTCGGCCGCTATGGCTTCGATATGTCGAAGTTCAACCAGAAGCATGACGTCACGCTCGGCATTCGCGAACGGTATGTCTGGGAATTGATGACCCCCGAAGAATCGGATCCGATCTACAAACAACTGCCCGGACAGTTTCGCGCGGAATTGCACGACCGCTTCATGTCGCCGATATATCCGTTTGCGTTCGCCGCCCTCACCTTTGCTTTTCTCGGCGCACCACGCACCACGCGTCAGAGCCGGAACTTTTCGATCGGCGGCTCGATCCTGGCGGTGCTCGGAATACGAATGGCGGGATTCGCCTGCTCCGTCCTGACGGTGAAATCGCCGGCCGCAGCAGCCGTTCAATATCTGATGCTGCTCGCAGCGGTCGGCACGAGCCTGTGGATCATCATTGCCGGCATCGTGATCGAACCGCCCGCTGGTTTGATCGAAGCCATCAATCGATCGAACGAGCGAATCCTCCGGCTCTTGGGAAGGCCGGCCGCAGCATGAGCATGATCACCAATACGCTTGGGCGCTACTTCGCCGGCCGTTTCGTGGTGTCGGCGCTCGGCGTCTTTATCGCCATTTTCGTGCTGCTGGTGCTGATCGATTACATCGAAATGGTCCGGAAAACCTCGGGGCTGGCGGATGTTTCCGCGATCGCGGTTGCCGAGACATCGCTGTTCCGGGTGCCTCAACTGCTCGAAAAGATGATGCCGTTTTGCATCCTGATCGGCGCCATGACCTGCTATCTCGCGCTCTCGCGACGACTTGAACTCGTAGTGGCGCGGGCAGCAGGCGTCTCCGCCTGGCAGTTCATCGCGCCCGCGCTTGCCAGCGCGCTCATCATGGGGGTCGTGGCGACAGTCGCCTATAATCCGATGTCGGCCAACCTTCGCGAACTCTCCAAGCGAATGGAGGCGCAGCTGTTCGGAAGCGCGCCGGGCGGCGGCGTGCAGGATGCGGCCGGCTTCTGGATCAATCAGGTCAATAGCGACGGACAAGCCATCATCAACGCCGCACGCAGCGAACAGCAGGGTGTGCGGCTGACCGGGTTAACCGTGTTCCGGTTCGACAACGATAATCAGTTCAAGGAACGAATTGAGGCGCAGCGGGCCACCCTCGAGGAGGGCCACTGGCTGTTCAAATCCGTTCGCAGGTACACGCTGGACAGCCCGCCGGTCGATCAGGACAGCTTCACGCTCGCCACAACGCTCACGCCAGCCCAGGTCCGGAACAGCTTCTCCACACCGGAAACTGTGTCTTTTTGGCAACTACCTGGTTACATTCGCTCGTCGGAAAGCTCGGGCTTCGCCACGGCGGGCTACCGGCTTCAATACCACAAGCTGATTGCACAACCTTTTTTGCTGGCGGCGATGGTGATGCTGGCTGCGAGCGTGAGCCTGCGCTTCTTCCGTTTCGGCGGCGTGCAGAAGATGGTTTTGAGTGGCGTGAGCGCAGGCTTTCTGCTCTACGTTCTATCCAAAGTAACCGAGGATTTGAGCAAGGCTGAGCTGATGCATCCGATCGCTTCGGCGTGGCTGCCCGTATGCGTTGGCGGCCTCACCGGCTTTTTGGCCTTGTTGTACCAGGAGGACGGGTAGTGGCCGTGGTTGCCGCCCTCCAAGCAAGACTGGCTGCCTTTCGCCAGCGCCGAACTGCGCGCGGCGCGCATATTTGCACGACCAGCATCCGGGAAGCGATCTTTGCCGCCGCGCTCGGGCTGCTGGTGTCGGCGGTCCTGGTGCTCGCAACCTCGCCAGCCGCGTTTGCGCAAACCTTCAATTACAATCCCAGACCGCCGAAACCGGTCACGCAGCGTCCGGCCAATGACGGGCAGATGCTCGTGCAGGCCAATGAGGTCGACTACGACTACAACAATTCGCGGGTATCGGCCGTCGGCAACGTGCAGATGTTCTTTAACGGCACCAGCGTCGAGGCGGACAAGGTCATCTACGATCAGAAGACCAAGCGGCTGCACGCCGAAGGCAACATCCGCATGACCGATGTCGACGGCAAGATCACCTATGCCGACGTCATCGATCTCAGCGACGACTACCGCGACGGCTTCGTCGATTCGCTCCACGTCGATACGGCCGATGCCACGCACATGGCGGCAACACGCTCTGACCGCTCGAGCGGCAACTACACGGTGTTCGAGAACGGCGTCTACACGGCGTGCGCGCCCTGCAAGGACGACCCGAAGAAGCCGCCGCTGTGGCAGGTCAAGGCGGTACGCATCATCCACGACCAGATCGACAAGATGCTGTACTTCGAGAATGCCCAGCTCGAGTTCTTCGGCGTGCCGATGGCTTATCTTCCGTATTTCTCCGCGCCCGATCCGACGGTGAAGCGCAAGAGCGGCTTCCTCGCGCCGGCTATTTCGAGCACCCCCCAGTACGGATATGCGGTCGAAGCTCCCTATTACTGGGCGATTGCGCCGGACTATGACGCCACCTTCAATCCGCGCTTCATGACGAAACAAGGCGTGCTGCTCCAGGGTGAGTTCCGTCAGCGCCTGATGGACGGCTCGTATCAGATCCGCGCCTACGGCATCGACCAGCTCGATCCCGGCGCCTTTGCCGGCCAGTCCGGCGACAGGCAGTTCCGCGGCGGCGTGGAAACCAAGGGCCAGTTCGCCTTGAACGACAAATGGGTCTGGGGCTGGGAAGGCGTCGCGCTCACCGATCCGAACCTGCTGTTCGACTACCGGCTCTCGGTTTACCAGGACGTGTTTAACTCGTTCCTGGCCCTTCCTACGGAAGCGCCGTCGCAGCTTTATCTGACCGGCGTCGGCAATCGCAGCTACTTCGACGCGCGGACGATCTATTACCTCAGCTTGTCCGGCAGCCAGTCGCAGGTGCCGGTGATCTGGCCGGTGGTCGACTATTCCAACGTGATCAACCACTCGGTGTTGGGCGGCGAGGTCAGCTACAAGACCAACTTCACCAACCTCACCCGCGAGAGCGCGGTGTTCGACGCCATCACCCCAGCCGCCGCCGCCACGGGCGCCTGTCTGAACGCCACCGCCGATACGGCCCAGAGCATCAACCGCCAGAACTGCCTGATGCGCGGCATGCCGGGCACCTATACGCGGGCTTCGGCCGAGGTCGATTGGCGGCGCTCGTTCACGGACCCGGCGGGTGAAATCTGGACACCGTTTGCCAGCGTGCGGGCGGATGCCATCAACGCCGATATCTCCAACCAGCCGGGCGTTGCGAACTTCCTGCCCGTCGGCGACACCCAGGCGCTGCGGGTGATGCCGACCGTCGGCCTCGAATATCGCTACCCCTTCATCAACGTTCAGCCATGGGGGTCCACCACCATCGAGCCGATCGCGCAGGTCATCATCCGTCCGAACGAATCCTATGCCGGCAAACTGCCCAACGAAGATTCGCAGAGCATGGTGTTTGACACCTCCAACCTGTTCGAGGTCGACAAGTTCTCCGGCTACGACCGCGTCGAAGGCGGGGGACGGGCCAATGCCGGCGTGCAGGCGACGACGCAGTTCGATCGCGGCGGATCGATCACCGCGGTGTTCGGCCAGTCCTACCAGCTGTTCGGTCTCAACTCCTACGCGGTGCAGGACGTCACCAATACCGGCGTCGATTCAGGGCTGCAGACCCCGAGGTCGGATTACGTTGCAAGCCTCGCCTACTCGCCGAACCGCACCTACACGATCGCGACGCGGGCGCGGTTCGACCAGGAGACCGGCAATATTCAGCGGTTCGAGACAGAGGCCAGCGCCAACTTCGATCGCTGGTCGGTCAGCGTCCTCTACGGCGACTACGCCGCGCAGCCCGACATCGGCTACCTGACCCGACGCGAAGGCGTCCTGGTCTCGGGCTCCGTCAAGGTCGCCACCAACTGGGTCGCCACCGGCGCCGCCCGCTGGGATCTGGTCGCCAACCAGATCAACCAGTACGTCGTCGGTGCAGGCTACGTTGATGATTGCTTCGTGCTCGCGGCCAACTACGTCACCTCCTATTCCTACGCGACAACGACGTCGCCGCCCGTGCTTGGCCATGCTTTCATGTTGCAGCTGGGTCTACGGACCCTTGCCAATACGACTACAGCGCAATAAGGCTCGGCCGTGACGCTCCTGGCGCGTCCTTGCGAGGACAAAGCAAACAGACCCTGCTGTCTCAGGCCGAGTGTTACCTTGAGGCCGAAGCGCAAGTACCGCCGGATTCCAGTGGGGGTTTTAGACTAATGACCGCCTTGCAAACTTGCAGGGCGCGACATGATGTCGAATTTGCTTCATCCGACTTGAGCTAACGTAGCAAAACATGACCACTACTGCCGTAACACCCATCAGAAAGCTTTCAACGCTCGTCCTGGCCCTCGTCTTGATGACCGCGCCCATACCACCGGCGAGCGCGCAAGTCGCCTGCATGGTGAGCGGAGAGCCCATCACCAATTTCGACATCGAGCAGCGCTCGAAACTGACGATGCTCAGCACCCATAAAATGCCGGATCGCCAGCAGGTGATTAACGAGCTGATCGATGAGAAGGTGAAAATCAGGGAAGGAAAGAAATTCAGCATCGATCCTTCGGCCAGCGATGTCGATCAATCCTATGCCGCGATGAGCGGACGGATGCGACTCACTGCGGACCAGTTGACAAAACAACTCGAGTCCCAGGGCATTCGCGCCGATACGCTCAAGGCGCGCATCAGGGCCGACATGGTCTGGAGTAACCTGGTTCGCGGCCGATACAAGGAAAGTCTCCAGGTCGGCGAAAAGGACGTGGAGGAGAAGGTCAAGGAACAAGGCGGCGAACAAACAGCTGATACACCGGGTTTCGAATACAAGATGCAACCGGTCGTGCTGGTGGTGCCGCACGGGTCTTCCCAGGAAGTCATCGAGGCCCGCAAGAAGGAAGCCGAAGCCTTGCGTGCGCGTATCCAGACCTGCGTAGAGGCGAATGCGTTCTTCAAATCGATGCAGAACGGCGCGATACGCGAGACCGTCACCAAGACCTCGGCCGACATGCCCCCCTCGCTTCGCGAAATCCTCGACAACACGCCGGTCGGCCACTTGACCCCGCCGGAAGTAACCAAACAGGGCATTGAGATGGTCGTGCTCTGCGGAAAAGATCCGACCAAGGTCGACACGCCCAAAAAGCGGGAAATTCGCGAAAAGATATTCACCCAAAAATACGAGGCAAAGTCGAAATCGTATCTCGCAGACGTCCGCAAGGCTGCGATGATTGAATGCCCTTGACGCATGGCAAAGCCCCTCGCGCTGACAACGGGTGAGCCCGCGGGCATCGGGCCCGATATCACGCTCAAGGCGTGGCTTCGCCGCGACGAAATCAACCTGCCCGCGTTCTACTGGCTGGGCGATGCGGCTTCGCTCGAGCGTCGGGCGAAGGCACTCGGATTGAACATTCCCCTGGCCGAGGTTCGTCCTGAAGAGGCTGCCGGCGCATTCGATCAAGCGCTGCCGGTGGTTTCCACCGGCCATCCCGCGACAGCCCGCCCCGGCCGCCCCGATGACAGCAGTGCCGGCGCCGCCATGGCCTCGATTCGCCAGGCGGTCGCAGACGTCATGGCTGGCCAGGCGAGCGCAGTCGTCACTAATCCGATTGCCAAGAATGTCCTCTACCGCGCCGGATTTCGTCACCCCGGCCATACCGAATATCTTGCCGAGCTCGCTGCAACGAACAATGCCACCCCGCAGCCGGTCATGATGTTGTGGTCGCCCGCGCTTGCCGTCGTGCCCGTGACCATCCATGTCTCCTTGCGTGAGGCGCTGACGCGGCTTTCCAGCGAACTGATCGTTACGACCGCGCGTATTGTGGTGAGCGGGCTGAGATCGCATTTTGCAATTGCGCGTCCGCGTCTCGCGCTATCCGGTCTCAATCCGCATGCGGGCGAAGACGGCTCGCTGGGCACTGAAGAGCAGACCATCGTGGCGCCCGCGGTCGAGATCCTGCGCAAGGAGGGTTTCGATATCAGGGGGCCGTTGCCGGCCGACACAATGTTCCATGAAGCGGCGCGACAGACTTATGACTGCGCCGTCTGCATGTACCACGATCAGGCACTGATCCCGATCAAGACGCTTGCTTTCGAAGACGCCGTCAACGTCACCCTGGGGCTACCCTTCATCCGCACCTCACCCGATCACGGCACGGCTTTCGACATCGCTGGAACGGGCAGGGCCAATCCGGCGAGCCTGATTGCGGCGTTGAAGCTTGCCGCGCGCATGGCAGACGCCTCTCCCGCATGAGCGCGATCGACGACCTTCCGCCGCTACGCGAGGTCATTCGCCGCTATTCACTGTCGGCCCGCAAATCGCTCGGGCAGAACTTCCTCCTGGACCTCAACCTCACCGCCAGGATCGCGCGCGCCGCGGGCCCGCTTGACGATGCGACGGTGGTTGAGATCGGGCCGGGTCCCGGCGGACTGACGCGAGCGCTGCTCGCCATGGGCGCGCGCCATGTGATTGCGGTCGAACGCGACGAGCGTGCCCTGCCTGCGCTCGAGGAGATTTCTGCGCGATATCCGGGGAGGTTGGAAATCGTCTGCGCCGACGCACAGCATTTCGATCCGCGTCCTTGGCTTGGATCGGCCCGGGCCAAAATCGTCGCCAACCTTCCCTACAATATCGCCACCGCGCTTCTGATCGACTGGCTGTCGATCGAGCCCTGGCCGCCCTGGTACGACATGATGGTGCTGATGTTTCAGCGCGAGGTCGCCGAACGCATCGTGGCGCGCGAGAACGATGAAGCCTATGGCCGGCTCGGCGTGCTTGCGAACTGGCGCGCCGAGACGAAAATTCTGTTCGATATTTCCCCGGCAGCTTTCGTGCCGCAACCCAAGGTGACCTCCTCAGTCGTGCGATTGGTGCCGCGTCCCGCTCCGGAAGCCTGCGACCGCCGCGCACTTGAGCAGGTGGCCGCAGCCGCCTTCGGTCAGCGTCGAAAAATGCTGCGCCAAAGCCTGAAATCACTTGCCATCGATCCGGCCCGCCTCGTCGCCGCAGCCCAGGTCGAGGAGACCCGGCGTCCCGAAACCATCCCGGTCGGAGGCTTTGTTGCCATGGCTCGGGAATTGACCCATATACGCAACTCCACCTGAACTCCCCGGAGGCATCTCAATGCCGCTCATGCGTCGCCAATCCCTAGTCAAGTTTGATGCGCCGCTGTGCGAAACAGTCATCGAGGCGCCGAAACCTGCGGGTCGGGAGGTTCTGGTCCGAATCGAACGCTGCGGACTTTGCCATTCCGACCTTCATATCCAGGACGGCTATGCCGATCTCGGCGGCGGCAAGAAGCTCGACACCACCCGCGGCATGACACTGCCCTTCACGCTCGGCCACGAGATCGCGGGCGTGGTCGATGACGTTGGCCCCGACGTCTCGAAGGATCTTATCGGAGCAAAGCGGGCGGTATTTCCCTGGATCGGCTGCGGCCAATGCCGCGAGTGCCTGGCGGGGGATGAAAATCTCTGCGCCAAGCAGCGTTTCCTCGGCGTCACGATCGACGGCGGCTTCGCCACCCACGTGCTGGTGCCGGACGCAAAATATCTCCTGGAATATGATCCGCTGCCGGTCAATCAGGCTGCGACGCTGATGTGTTCCGGCGTCACGGCCTATGGCGCGCTGAAGCGGTTGGTCGACCGCCCCCGCCAGCGCAACCTGCTGCTGATCGGCCTCGGCGGCGTTGGCATGATGGGACTTGCGTTTGCGCAAGCCATGTTCAAGCAGCCGATCACGGTAGCAGACCTGAGCCCAGTTGCCCGCGAAACCGCGCTCAGGAATGGCGCGGCTGCCGCCTACGATCCATCGGAGCCGGAAGTCAGCCGGCGCATTCTCAAGGAAACTGGGGGCGGCTTCGACGAGATCGTCGATTTTGCCGGCAACGAAAAGTCTATGGCCTTTGCGATCTCAGTGCTCGCCCGCGGCGGGAAGATCGTGGTTTCCGGCCTCATGGGCGGCAACTTCAGCCTGCCGATGGTGCAGTGGGTCTACAAGCGGATGACGATCGAGGGTTTCATGGTCGGGACACTCACCGAAGCCCATGAACTGATGTCGCTCGCGCGCGGCGGCAAAATCAAACCGACGCCGATGCGGGAAGAGCCGATGGCAGATGTCCAGAAATGGATCGATGCGCTGCGTGGGGGGCAGGTTGTCGGGCGTATCGTGCTGAAGAATTAAGGCGCCATCCGTCCCATCGGCTGCTTCGAAGGCGGTGGGGACGAGCCCGAATTAAGCCCAACGACGTCCGGATTTGTGACGTATTGCGACCCAATTTTTTAAGGAGGCTTGGCGGGTGAAATGTATTGCGTTCACCGGAAATCCGTATGACCCGCCGAACCGCGAAATTCCTATCTGCCATACTTGTTAACATTCTCGCGGCGCTCCTGCTGACGACGGTGGCACGCGGTGAGCCGGCAGCGGCGGACGGATGCCTTTCGTCTCCTTGGGGCGAAGCTCCGGCCGGCAGCCAATGGCGCTACCACATCGATCACGCCAACAAGCGCAATTGCTGGTATCTTCGTCATCAGGGCGGTGAGCAGGCCGAAGCATCGCCGCAAAACAGCGCGGCAGCACCGAAAGCCAGCGCGCCGCCCTCGCCGCCGGCAAAACCGTCGATCGTCGATGCCCATGCCGAGCTGCGTCAGCAGGCCGTCCGCGAGCCCGCGAGCGGTCCGCCCGTCAACGCAATCGGCAACCCGATCAATAGCGCCAGCTCCGCAAACACTTCGGTATCGAACGGCGCTGCCCCCGTTGCAACACGCTGGCCGGACCTGCTGGCGGCAAGCTCGCCGCCGAATGCCGCACCCGCCGCTAATGACGTCGCGCAAGCCGCCGACCCAGCCCAAGCGATCCTTCCCTCGATCCCCTTCGCTCATTTGTCCGTGCCGATGCGACCACAAACGTTCTGGAGCTTGATCGCGGCCACGATCGGTGCATTCACGTTCGCAGGCATCGCCGCGCTCATCTCCAGACGAGGCCGCACCCAGCGCCTGCGCCGCCGCATGGCGCAATCCACGCGCGGCCCGCTCCGGGAAACGACCGATGACGACCGCATCATCCTCTCGGATCAGCCGTATCCGGATGTCAGGGATTATCGGCCGCGATTTGGCCGCAGCGCTGGAGCTGCCGCGGCGTCAAGCATGCGTGCGAGACAATCCGCCTCGCGCGCGCCCCGATATGCGCGACGATGAATTGACTACTTTTCCAGCTGTTGCTGCAATTCCCGCACAAAGGTCGTCAGCCCGGTACGTCGCTCGCGCTTGAGCCGCTCTGCCTCCAGGATCGATTGAACTTCGGCGAAGGCTTCCTCGACGTCGTGATTGATGACGATATAGTCGTATTCCGCCCAGTGACTGAGCTCGTGCGTGGCGCGACTCATGCGCGAGCGAATAACCGCGTCGCTGTCTTGGGCGCGACTGTGCAGCCGCTTTTCCAGGTCGGAAGCTGACGGCGGCAGAATGAACACGCTCACCACGTCCGCCCGCGCTTTCTCGCGCAATTGCTGAGTGCCCTGCCAGTCGATGTCAAACAAGACATCCTGTCCTGCCGACAAGGCCGCCTCGACCGGCGCTCGCGGCGTGCCGTAGCTGTTGTCGAATACCGTCGCCCACTCGAGCAGCTCATTGCGCTGGACCATGTCCTTGAAGCGCGACGGATCGACGAACAGATAATCGCGGCCGTCGACTTCGCCGGGCCGCATCGGCCGGGTCGTTGCCGATACCGACATCTTCAGGTCGGGGATCCGCTCGATCAAGAGGCGCGACAGCGTCGTCTTGCCCGCGCCCGAGGGCGAAGACAGTACGAACATCAATCCACGCCGTTCAACCGACATCGCCCTGCCCTCGATCTGTCATGCATCATTCCAGATTTTGCACCTGTTCGCGGAATTGCTCCACGACGTTTTTCATTTCAAGACCCGTGTTGGTCAATTCGATATCGTTCGACTTCGAGCAACAGGTATTGACCTCGCGATTGAATTCCTGCGCGAGGAAATCAAGACGTCGCCCGACCGGTCCGCCTTTGGCAATCATTTCGCGTGCCTGGGCGACGTGGGAGGCGATGCGATCGAGCTCCTCGCGAATATCGGCCTTCGCCGCAATCAAAAGCGCTTCCTGGCTGAGGCGATCTTGATCGAAACGATCGGACGTCTCGAGCAGCGCCGCGATCTGTTCAGCAAGGCGCGCCTTGACCGCTTCCGGACTGCGCCCGGGGGCTTGCTCTGCCTTCTTCGCCAACTTTTCGATCTCATCCATGCGCTGCAACAAAATCTGCCCCAGCGCCGTCCCCTCGCGCCGACGCATGTCGACGAGCTGCTCGAGCGCCTGATCGAAGACGGCGCTAGCTGCCTCCTTTGCTGCTTTGTCTTCCGCCTCATCGGCTTCCGGCTCGACCACCTCGATCACGCCTTTGATGGCGAGCAACCCGTCGATACTCGGCGCTACGGCGTCGATCTTGCCCGCGAGCACGCCGGCAACGCGCACCACGGAGGCCAGAACGTCTTCATTGACACGAACCGTCGACAAAGCGTTGGCACGCTTGACGTTGAAACTGGCGTAGACCGTGCCACGCGACAGCATCTCCGCCGCCCGCTTCTTGGCGAAAGCCTCCAGTTCATCCCATCCAGGCGGCAGACGCAGGCGCACATCCAGCCCCTTGGCATTGACCGACTTCAGCTCCCATTCGAACGTATAGGGCCCGCTGGCGCCGTGAATGCGGGCAAAGCCGGTCATGCTCGACAAGACCATCGCGTGGAATTCTCCGGAATGGAACTGGGTCCTAAGGACTCGCTACCGCGCGCGAGCTTAGCGCGTCTTGCGCAAAAGTGGAATTTGGTGGCTGGTCCCTGCCGATCACGACCGATCGCCAGGGGTCACGCCTGTGGGTGCTATTGCTGAACCACTGGAGCAGACGCCGATGACTGCGACGGGGCCTGCCGGTTTTTGGCCGGCTTCTTGGCCGTAGCCGGCTTGGCTGGTGCCGCTTGTGGCGGCGAATCCGCAGACGCGTTGGCTGCGGCCGGCGGAATGTCGTCGGCCGGCTCGACCGTATCGTTCTGGATCTGCTTTTCCATCGCTCTCAGCCTGGCGACGTTTTTCTGGTGCTGATCGTAGGAGTCGCTGAAAGCGTGGCCGCCGGTCCCGTCGGCAACGAAGAACAGATCACGCGTCCGCGCCGGATTGGCGGCGGCTTCGAGCGAAGCGCGGCCCGGATTGGCGATCGGCCCGGGTGGCAACCCATCCACGACGTAAGTATTGTACGGCGACGGCTGCTGGATCTCGCTCCGCTTGATCGGTCGACCGAGCGTTCCCTTGCCGCCGACCAGGCCGTAAATGATCGTGGGATCGGACTGCAACTTTATCTTCTGCCGCAGCCGATTGACGAACACCGAAGCAACCCGGCTGCGCTCGTCCGCTTTGCCGGTCTCCTTCTCGACGATTGAAGCGAGTGTCACCAGTTGCTCCGGTGTCTTGATCGGAAGATCGGGAGTGCGGCGCTCCCAGATTTCGGCAAGCACACGCTTCTGCGCCTGCTGCATGCGCGCGATCACTTGCTCCCTGGGGGTGCCGCGGGGAAACTTGTAGGTTTCGGGGAGCAGCGTTCCCTCTCGCGGAATCTCGCGCACCGAGCCGGAGAAGATATCGTTGTCGGAAAGCCGGGCCACAATCTGCTCAGACGTCAGCCCTTCGGGGATCGTGACGGAATGCTGGACCACCTTGCCATCGACGATGGTGCTGATGACGTCCCTGAGACTCGCATTCTTCTGAAATTGATATTCGCCGGGCTTGAGATCGGAGCGCGCCCGCAGCGCAAAGACGCTGCCGATAAACGCCCACCGATTGTTGTCGATAACCCCTTCGCGCTGCAGAATATCGGCGATATCGGTTACGCCAGCGCGCGTTGGAATATTGATGACCTTGTCCTCCTGCAAGGGACCGGGTGCCTCGATCTTCTGCTTGCCGTAGATATAGGTGCCGCCAACGGCGATCATCACCAGCAGAATGAAGGTGATGATCGCGTTTCCAACCACGATGAAGGGATTGCGGGCGCGCTCCGATCGCCTGGGCGGCGGTGGAACCTTCTCGGGCTCCAGTGCGGCGCGCGGACTCCTCGGCGAAATGGGCGGCCTCTCACTCATCGATGCAACCAGAATCCTGTCGGTTCAATCGTGGCCTTGAAAAACGCAACCTGGCCGATGGTCTCGCCCACATCTAGGAATCATCACCGAATGCGGCGAAACGGTGAAGTTCTGCGCGATTGCGGACGCGCCGCTGGGCTGATTCTAACATTCGTAATGCGCACCGCGTGAAGATAACCACCTAGTCGGCCACGCGGCGCAGAATCACAGATGCGTTTGTACCCCCGAAACCGAAAGAATTCGACAGCACAACATTGATTTCGCGCTCACGCGCTGTCTTCGGCACAAGATCAATAGCAGTTTCCACCGATGGATTGTCGAGATTGATGGTCGGCGGAGCAATGTTATCGCGAATTGCAAGAATACTGAAAATCGCTTCAATGGCACCGGCTGCGCCAAGCAAGTGTCCCGTGCATGACTTGGTCGACGACATCGAAACCCTGGACGCCGCATTGCCCAACAGGCGCTCGACGGCGCCCAGTTCGATTTCGTCACCGACCTGCGTCGATGTGCCATGGGCATTGATATAGTCGAGATCGGAAGCTGAAATTTCCGCGCGCTTCAGCGCGGCGCTCATGCTGCGGAAGGCACCGTCGCCATCCGGCGATGGCGAGGTGATGTGATAGGCGTCGCCGGATAGTCCGTAGCCGACCACCTCGGCGTAAATCCTAGCACTACGTTTTTTCGCATGCTCCAACTCCTCGAGCACAACGATGCCGGCGCCCTCGCCCATCACGAAACCGTCGCGATCCTTGTCATAGGGGCGAGAAGCTTTTTCTGGCGTTTCGTTGAAGCCGGTCGAGAGTGCACGCGCGGCGCAGAAACCCGCCATTCCGATCCGGCAAATCGGGGATTCCGTACCGCCGGCCACCATGACGTCGGCATCGCCCAGCGCAATCAGCCGGCTCGCGTCGCCGATCGCATGCGCCCCCGTCGAACAAGCCGTGACCACAGCGTGATTGGGACCTTTGAGACCGTGCTCGATCGACACATAGCCTGAAGCAAGATTGATCAGACGGCCAGGAATGAAGAACGGCGACACCTTTCGCGGTCCGCGCTCCTTTAGAAGAATCGAGGTGTCCGCAATGCCCGACAGCCCGCCGATCCCGGAACCGATCATGGTGCCGGTGGCGCATTTGTCTTCCTCGCTTGCAGGATGCCAGTCGGCGTCATCGAGCGCCTGGCGCGCCGCCGCCATGGCAAAGATGATGAAGTCGTCGACCTTGCGCTGGTCTTTCGGCTCCATCCATTGATCGGGATTGAAGGTGCCTTGGCTGCCATCACCGCGCGGCACCACGCATGCAATCTGGCTGGTAAGGTCGGAGACGTCGAACGTTTCGATCTTCCGCGCGCCGCTTTCACCGTTCAGGATGCGCTTCCAGGTCGGCTCGATCCCACAGCCAAGCGGCGAAACCATGCCAAGGCCCGTGACGACAACCCGCCTCATCAGATCACTCCAGCCCGAAATTCGCGGTCCCCGATAACAAACGGCGGGACCGCGAGGCCACGGTCCCTGCCATCTTCTCAGGCCCGCGCGGGGGCGTCAGCTCTTCGCGTTCTTTTCCAGAAATTTGGTCGCATCGCCGACGGTCAGAATCGTTTCCGCGGCATCGTCAGGAATCTCACAACCGAATTCTTCTTCAAAGGCCATCACGAGTTCGACGGTGTCGAGACTGTCGGCGCCGAGGTCGTCAATAAAGCTCGCGTTGTCGACCACCTTTTCGGGCTCGACACCAAGGTGCTCGACCACGATCTTCTTAACCCGCTCGCCAATCTCACTCATCGCTCAACCTCGTGCTGTTCCATTGGACCGACCCAAGACGTACGAGCCATCGTGGTCGTGAATTTCATTCGCAATCGCGCACAGTCTTTGGGCCCGTCACGGCCGATACGGACCCGGCGCACGACGACAGGCTCCGCATCGCCAATATACAGGGTTTCCATATCCTGCAATGGTGTTCTTTGCCCCTCGTCGGCGTTCGGTTACCACACTTCCAAAGCCTTGACTACAAGTCCGGGCCTGCCGTCCCGGGCGGCGTTTGGCCCCGCATGGACGCCCTAATCCAAGCCTTCAAATCATAGCCATTCCACCGTTCACGTGAATGGTCTGGCCGGTCACATAGGCCGCTTCGTTCGAACTGAGATAGACCGCCGCCGCAGCGACGTCGTCCGGTGTCCCCAGCCGCGCCGCCGGAACCTTTGACAGAATGGCCTCGCGCTGCTTTTCGTTCAATGCGTCGGTCATGGGCGTGGCGATGAAGCCCGGAGCGATACAGTTGGCCGTTACATTGCGCCGGGCATATTCGGCACCAAGCGTCTTGATCATGCCGATCAGGCCGGCCTTTGAGGCCGTGTAATTGCCCTGGCCGGGATTGCCGGTGACGCCGACCACCGATGTGACCGCGATGATCCGGCCGAAGCGCTTGCGCATCATCAGCTTGGTCGCGGCGCGGGCGAGACGGAAAGTCGCGGTCAGATTGACCTTGATCACTTCATCCCAGTCTTCATCACGCAGTTGCACAAAAAGATTGTCGCGTGTGATGCCGGCATTGGCGACGAGAATATCGACCTGGCCCATGGCGGTCTCGGCGGATGGGACGAGCGCCTCGACCTCGGCAGCGTCGGAGAGATTGCAGGGCAGCACATGGACCCGCTCGGTGAGCTTGGCGGCGAGCGTGTCCAGGGCCTCGCGCCGCGTGCCGGAAATGGCCACGGTCGCGCCCTGCCGGTGCAGGGCTTGCGCGATCGCGCCGCCAATGCCCCCGCTTGCGCCTGTGACCAGCGCTGTCCTGCCGGTGAGATCGAACATCATTTCTTCCCTCAAAACTCAGGATGCCTGCGCGGTCGCGTGTGGAGTGGATTTGACATTCGCTACCCATTTAGCCGCGCGCTCGCAAGCGAATGTCAATCCGAAGCTCCACTAAAATCTATATTTTGCTGGTGGTCTCACGATTCCCACATTCGCGAAGCGCCCGCTGAGAGCGGATGCGAATGGTGGGATCAGACCACCAGTGCATCCCTTGCCGAAACAATATCATTCGGTCCGCCGACCGAAACACCGACGGCCCCCACGGCGATGCGCTTGACCAATCCGCTGAGCACCTTGCCAGCGCCGATTTCGAAGAACCGCGTCACGCCGTGGCCTGCCATATAAGCCACCGACTCGCGCCAGCGAACGGTGCCTGTGACCTGTTCGACCAGCCGGCGGCGGATTTCGTCGGGCTCCGTGATTGGCGCCGCCAAGACATTCGACACGACCGGCGCGGCTGGGGGCTTGATCGTCACCCCCGCCAAGGCTTCGGCCATCGCGTCCGCTGCAGGCTGCATCAATCGGCAATGAAACGGCGCCGACACCGGCAGCAGCATCGCGCGCTTCGCACCCTTTGTCTTCGCGATCTCGACCGCGCGTTCGACGGCGGCCTTGTCGCCTGAAACGACCACCTGGCCGCCACCATTGTCGTTGGCGGCCTGGCAGACCTGTCCCTGTGCGGCTTCATTTGCTACCGCAACCGCGGTCTCATAATCGAGGCCGAGCAACGCGGCCATCCCACCGACGCCCACCGGGACCGCCTTCTGCATGGCGAGACCGCGAATGCGGAGCAAACGCGCCGTGTCGCTGATGGCAAGGCTGCCGGCTGCGGCCAGTGCGGAGTATTCGCCGAGCGAATGCCCGGCGACGAAGGCCGCGTGCTTGGCGACAGAGAAACCGGCCTCGCCTTCCAGTACGCGCATCGTGGCCAGCGAGACCGCCATCAGCGCCGGCTGCGCGTTTTCGGTCAATTGCAACATCTCGCCCGGGCCCTCCCAGATGATGGTCGTCAGCTTTTCACCGAGCGCGGCATCGACCTCGTCAAATACCGCACGCGCCGCCGGGAAAGCCTCCGCCAGCGCCTTGCCCATGCCAACGGCTTGGGACCCCTGACCGGGAAAGGTGAATGCTGCCGTCATGAGCGTCCTCGGACATCCCTTCCCGCTGCCAAACCCAATGGGGACAGCAAGGATTATCTTTAATTTTCAATATCTTGCGAGAAATTCCGGAACCAGGATAGCGCGCCAAATCGCAAATCGCGCCCGCAAGCTGGCCGAAAGACACCGCGAGAGCCTCCGATGTCAAGCCAAGAGCGCCGTGCCGGGTCTCAGGGCATTGCTGATGCGGCTCCCGCTTTTGCTTGCCAGCGCGCCCAAAATGCTTATAACGCCGCAATCCGTGGGTCCCGGCCGGGAGCTGAACGGACGGTCTCAGCAATATCACCTCTGGTGTTTTGATGTGGCAGGGCCAGTCGGCCCGTCGTCCCGTGCTTCCGCCTTCTGAGCTTATCCCGAGTCCTTTCCGAAGGTCTCGAAGGGCTTGCCGCCGGCGTCCCGCGCCAACTCGAGGAAAGGACATCCATGCCTCTTTACGAGCATGTTTTTCTCGCGCGTCAGGACGCGAGCACCCAACAGGTGGAAGAACTGACGACCCAGATGACCGGTATCGTCGAACAGGCGGGCGGCAAGGTCACCAAGACCGAGAACTGGGGCGTGCGTTCGCTCACCTATCGCATGAACAAGAATCGCAAGGCGCACTTCGTGCTGCTCAACATCGATGCGCCTTCCGCCGCCGTCGCTGAAATCGAGCGTCAGGAGCGGATCAGCGAAGACGTGATCCGTTACCTCACTGTTCGTGTCGAGGAGCTCGAAGAAGGTCCCTCGGCGATGATGCGCAAGGCCGATCGCGACCGTGAACGCGACGACCGTGGCGGCGGCTTCCGCGATGGCGGTGGCTTCCGCGGCGACCGCGACGGCGGCTTCCGAGGCGATCGCGATGGCGGCTTCCGAGGTGATCGCGGTCCGCGCCGCCCGCGCGATGACGTCGAAGCCAGCAGCGAAGAGGAGTAATAACCATGGCCGAAGCTGGTGCACGCCGTCCATTTTTCCGCCGCCGCAAGACCTGTCCATTCACGGGTCCGAATGCGCCGAAGATCGATTTCAAGGATTCCAAGCTGTTGATGCGTTACGTCTCCGAGCGCGGCAAGATCGTGCCGAGCCGCATCACTGCGGTCTCCGCCAAGAAGCAGCGCGAACTCGCGCGCGCCATCAAGCGTGCCCGCTTCCTCGGCCTGCTTCCCTACGTCATTCGCTAGGAAGTCTTCGATCCGCAGCATGAACGCGGATCGAATTATTCACTCATAAGGCTTCCGGGTCGTCCGGTTGCCGATGGTTGGGGTCGAGAGACCTCTAACCGCTCGAAGGGGGCGGGACAGCTGATGATCGCGACCATAGCAACAGCGCTGGCGGCCGGCCTTGCGTCGGCATTGATGTTCGCCTCGATCACCTCGGGCGCGGCGATTTCGCTGCTGTTGATCTATCTTGCGCCGCTGCCACTGATGGTGGCGGGGCTGGTATGGGGCCCGCTCGGCGCAGCCGTCGGCGGGACCGCTGCGACGGTTGCGATCGCCGCGCTGTTCGGCCTTCCCTACGCATGCGTGTTTGCTGTGGTGAATGCGGTGCCAGCCTGGTGGCTCGCGCATCTTGTCCTGCTCGCACGGCCGCTCGCGAAGGATGTGGGCGTTGCCAATTCAGATGATGCGCTGGAATGGTATCCGGTCGGACAGGTCGTGCTTTGGATCGTGGTTTTTGCCACGATCATCACGGCGGCCACGCTGCTCATGATGGGCTCTGACGCCGCGACAATTCAGACCACGATTCGCAAAGGCTGGCTTGATCTGCTGGAATTGTCGGGCCTCTCGCTGAACGATTCCACGCTCGATGCGCTGGTGATGATCGCGCCGATCGGCGCTGAAATGGCCGCAGTGGTCATGCTGACGCTCAACCTGTGGCTTGCGGCCAAAATCGCCGCGACATCGGGACGGCTGCGCCGCCCGTGGCCGGATCTGAAAAACACGGCGCTTCCGCCCCTCGCGATCGCTGCCCTCGTTGCGGCTGTCGCATGCTGTTTTTCCGGCGGTCTTTCCGCCATCCTCGCACAAGTGGTGACCGCGGGTCTCTCGATCGCCTATGCCATGACCGGGTTTGCGGTCCTGCACACGCTGACCCTTGCCATGAAGAGCCGCTCATTATGGCTTGGCTGCGCCTATGCCGTGGTCGCGGGCTTTGCCTGGGCCCTGCTGGCCGTCGCACTGCTTGGACTGGCCGACGCTGTCTTCGGGCTTCGCGCGCGTTACCTGCGTGGCAAGCCGCCGCCGCTGCCCCGTCCCGAAAACTGAAACTTCAAATCCGAAAATGACCTGAAAGGAAAACGGAAAATGGAAGTCATCCTGTTGGAACGTGTCGCCAAGCTCGGCCAGATGGGCGAAGTTGTCCGCGTGAGAGACGGTTACGCCCGCAACTTTCTCCTCAAGCGTGGCAAGGCGCTGCGCGCGACCGCAGACAATCGCGCCAAATACGACGGCATGAAGGCCGAACTTGAGGCCAACAACATCGAGGCCAAGGGCGAGGCGAGCAAGGTCGCCGAGAAGATCGAAGGCCGCGACATCGTCATCATCCGCCAAGCCTCCGAATCCGGGCAGCTGTTCGGCTCGGTTTCGGTGCGTGACATTGTGGTCGCGCTCGCCAGCGATGGCATCACCGTGTCCCGGACGCAGGTCTGGCTCGATGCGCCGATCAAGACGGTCGGCCGGCAGAAGGTGACGATTGCCGTGCATCCCGAGATCGAGGCGACGATCACGGTGACGGTAGCGCGCAACGCTGACGAGGCCGAGCGGATCAAGCGCGGCGAGGATATTTCGACGCGTCAGGAAGATCGGGACGCCGCCGCCGAGGCCATCGCGGCGGCCGGCGAATTCTTCGACCCCGAAGCTTTGCCGACCGAACTGGCGCCGCAGCCAAGCGCTGAACCTGAGCAGCAGTAAGCCGTTCCGCATGATTGGCGGATGCGAAAAGCCCGGCCGATCTGGCCGGGCTTTTGGTTGGATTGGCTTTGGCAACAGCTATTGGGAGATCGGCGGCGCTGGCGGTCCTGTTGGTGCCGGCGGCGGCGCGGAAGCGCTCACCGCAGCCGGGTCCGAAACAACCGCCGGCGCCCGCGGCGTGGCCGGCTCAGATGAGCCTCCAGACATAGTGGCGGATGTAGCCGCGGGTGGTGCTGGCATGGGCGCAGCAACCGGCGCCGCGGACGTCACGGCGGGCATCGGATTGGCCTTGTCGCCTGAACCGCCGTCTTTGGGTGCCTCGATCTTGGCGGTTTCGGGTTTGGCAGGTTCTGGCTTCGCCGTTTCGGCCGGCTTGGTCTCGGCATCGGGCCTCGCACTCGCGTTCCCCGTCTCCTGACGAGACTCGCCCTTCGCCTTTGCGTCGGTACCAGATTCCTCCTTGGCCGGCTCGGCTTTGGGCGGCTCATTGGCCATCGAAGGCTCCTCGGCGCCCGGGGGCTTGCCGATCCTGCTCTTCTGCTTGGCCGAGAGCCTGCGACCGTCCGGACCGCGTTCGGTGTCCGCCTGCACCGGAGCATTGGCGAGAGGCCGACCCTCCTCGGGCGCCTCGCCGGGGCGTGCCTGCCGCCTGTGGCCTTGCCGCCCGCCGTCGCCCGGAGGCGGCATATCATCCGGCCGCGCGGCTTCCTGGCTTGGCGCATTCCTGTTCTTGCGGCCTTGGCGGTCCGCCTGATCATTGCCACCCTGCCCAGGCTTGTCGGCGCCCTGTTTGGACTTGTCGCTCGCACCGTTGGAGATCAGGTAGGTCGCGAGCTGCGAAGCCATGTCGCCGCTCGTCGTATAGTGCTCACGGAGGAAACTAGGCAGCGAGCCGGGCGAAACCGTCTTCAACAGGCCGCGCGGCGACCTGTGGCAGGCGTTGCAGGTACCCGCAAAGAGCTGGGAAGGAGTCTTGCCCGCTTCGAGATTTTGCACCTGCGCCAGCGCGGCAGGGCTCGCAAGATAACTGATCAGAAGCGTGACCGCCGCAAAGATGCGCGCTCGGCTCGACATTCCCTAACTCTCCAGATGCGGAAAACGCTTCCGGCGCCCAACCAAGCGGCCCCGGGGGTCACCTTATTAGCCAATTATCCCACGAATGGAAGCGGCCTTACGACGAAAGCACCAGAACCTGAGTTCCCGGAATATCTGCTTTGTACACAACGCACTAGCAGACACATCTGTGCTGCTTTTATGATTTCACTAAGTCGCCGGGGAACCATCTTGTTCCCTCCGCGTCGGATGTGGCGACCGAGTTGGTTTTTGCGGGATCGCTCGTCAGGTGATTTCGATGGACCGTTTGTTGCGTTACTTCCTTGAGAAGTTCATTCGCCGCGGTGCGATCACCTTCACGTCTGCCAACGGAGAAAAATTCACCTGCGGCGACGGCACCGGGCCACATATTTTCGCGCACTTTCTGACCATCGACGCCGAAAATAGGGTGCTTCGCAACCCGGAACTGGCGCTCGGCGAGATCTACACGGAAGGCAATTTCATTGTCGAGAACGGCTCGATCGCGGATCTGCTCGCCATCGTGATGGACCAGCCAGAGGTCGTGCCCCGCTGGGCTAAGCTGCAGTGGTGGCTGCGCTATCTGGGGCGACATGCACGCCAGTTCAACCTGCGCAGCCGCGCCAAGAACAATGTGGCCCATCACTACGATCTGGATGGCCGGCTGTATTCGCTCTTTCTCGATTCCGACATGCAATATAGCTGCGCCTATTTCGAACACCCTGATGCGACGCTGGACGATGCCCAACTCGCCAAGAAGCGCCATATCGCCGCCAAGCTCCTGGTCAGGCCCGATGATCGGGTTCTCGATATCGGTTCCGGCTGGGGCGGCCTTGGCCTTTACCTCGCCGAGACGACTGACGCCAACGTCACAGGCGTGACACTGTCGAACGAGCAATTGCAGGCCTCGAATGCCCGCGCGGCCGAGAAGAACCTCAACCAGTCCGTCAAATTCCTGTTCGAAGACTATCGCGACATTCCCGGCCCGTTCGAGCGTGTCTTATCCGTCGGCATGTTCGAGCATGTCGGCGTCGACTTTTACGACACCTATTTCAAGCGCTGTGCCGAACTCCTGACCGATGACGGCGTGATGCTGCTGCATTCGATCGGCCGCTCGGAGGGCCCCGACGTCACCAATCCCTGGATTGCGAAGTACATTTTCCCGGGCGGATATATTCCAGCTCTCTCCGAGGTGCTGCCTTCGATTGAACGTGCAGGGCTCCTCGTCTGCGATATCGAGATCCTGCGGCTGCATTATGCGGAAACGCTGAAGGCATGGCGCGAGCGCTTCATGGCGCGTAGGGAAGAAGTCATCCAGCTCTATGACGAGCCCTTTGCGCGCATGTGGGAATTCTATCTCGCCGCGTCCGAGATGGCCTTCCGCAAGCAGAACCTGATGAACATCCAGGTTCAGCTCACCAAGCGGCAGGGAATCGTGCCGATGACGCGCGACTACATCACGCGCGAGGAAGCCAAGCTTCGGCGCCTTGAGATCGGGAAGAAGCCGCGCCTTCAGATTGCGGGCGAATAGGGCTTCCGCGTCAATTCCGCAAACTGAAACGCGAAGCGTAAGCCGGATGGCCCATCGCGGGCTGCGCGAGCCGGGAACACATGGCAAGACGTTCGAGCCGGTCAACCGGACGCGTGCGCCACTCGGGGCGAGAGAATGTTTCCATGGCCTCGATCAGCATCAAGAGCCACAGGGTCTGACCCTTTTCGGTCCGCCATGATGGAAGTTGTTGGCTCATCACCGCTCCATCCTGCCAGCCCTTCCAAGCCCAACCAGCAACAATCCCGGTCCTGCCCAGTTCGTTCCAAACAAAATTGCCAAAAGAAATCTCCGCAATGTGATCTGGCTCACAAATGGCTTCGACGCCCTGCCCTAAATATTCAAAATGGCTCGGAAAACCGCACCATCATCGCAGCCTCCGCGTTCGGACATCAGTACCGACTATGCGCTGATCATGATCGCCACGGGGGCCGCGGTCCTCGCGCTGATCTATCTAATCCTGATCTGACGCCCTGCCCGGCCACCAAGGGCACCGTCCCGCACATTCAGTGTGCCCAAGCGCGCGGAAGGTTCATCCGTTTCGCGAACTGTTTGCCCGCAGCCGTGCCCCTCGGACCAACGCCCATCGCGTCAAGCGCGGCCGCGACACACTTTGTTGATTCCCCAACTTTCGATTGTGTGAATCGGGCATAAGGCTGTTTGCCGCTTCCGCTTGAGGCGGGAGAGGCGCTTTATCGCTGCCCCTTATCTGCCAATCTTCCGCGAACACTGGACCTCATGCCCTCGTTTGATTCGAACGTTCTGAAACTCACCCCAGAGGCGGGAACCCCCGCTTTCCGCACTGCACCCCACAATATCGAGGCGGAGCAGAGCCTTCTGGGCGCGATCCTCGTCAATAATGACGCATTCTACCGGGTTTCGGACTTCCTCGAGCCGAAGCATTTCTTTGAACCGATCCATCAAACCATCTTTGAGACCGCCGGCAGCCTGATTCGGATGGGCAAGGTCGCAACCCCTGTGACGCTCAAGACCTTTTTGCCGGCCGACACCGACCTCGGTGGCGTGACGATAGGCCAATACCTGGCGCGGCTCGCCGCGGAAGCGACCACCATCATCAACGCGCAGGACTATGGGCGCACAATCTATGAGTTGTCGCTGCGCCGCGACCTGATCCGGATCGGCGAGGACATGGTCAACGTCGCCTTCGACGCGCCCGTTGATTTCGCACCGCGCAACCAGATCGAGGATGCCGAGCGGCGTCTGTACGAATTGGCCGAATCCGGCCGGTATGATGGCGGGTTCCAGCGCTTCGCGCAGGCAATGAAAGTCGCGCTTGATATGGCGGCTAATGCCTATCAGCGCGATGGCAAGTTGTCCGGCATTGCCACCGGACTGCGCGATCTGGACTCAAAGATGGGCGGCTTGCAGCGGTCCGACTTGATCATCGTCGCGGGGCGCCCCGGCATGGGCAAGACTGCGCTCGCGACCAATATCGCCTACAACATCGCACGCGCCCACGAAGAGGACGTCCAGGTCGACGGCACGAAGAAGTCGATCAATGGCGGTATTGTCGGCTTTTTCTCCTGCGAAATGTCTGCCGAGCAACTGGCGACCCGCATCCTCGCCGAGCAAACCCGAATTGCGTCGAGCATGATACGCCGCGGCGGAATCAAGCAGGACGAGTTCGATCGGATTCGCGACTACACGATCGAGCTTGAGCATTTGCCGCTCTTTGTCGACGAGACGGGCGGCCTGTCGATCTCGCAGTTGACGGCGCGGGCGCGCCGGCTCAAGCGGCAAAAGGGCCTGGACGTAATCGTGGTCGACTACATCCAGCTTCTGCAGGGATCGGGCAAGCGTGGCAACGACAACCGCGTGCAGGAAGTGACCGAGATCACCACAAGCCTCAAGGCGCTGGCCAAGGAGCTCAATGTTCCCGTGATTGCGCTGTCGCAATTGTCGCGCCAGGTCGAAAACCGCGACGACAAGCACCCGCAATTGTCTGACCTGCGCGAATCCGGCTCGATCGAACAGGACGCCGACGTCGTGCTGTTCGTCTACCGCGAGGAATATTACTTGCAAAACAAGGAGCCTAAGCCCGGCACCCCCGAACATGAAAAATGGCAACTCGAAATGGACCTCGCCCTCGGCAAGGCCGAAGTCATCATCGCGAAGCAACGCCACGGGCCGACCGGCACCGTCAAATTGCAGTTCGAAGGGCAATACACCCGCTTCAGCGACTTCGTGGAAGAGGATAATCTGCCTTACCGGGTACGATAGTCCCGCTCTTCTGCGCGGTTGAACGGTCGCGCCGGCGCGCGTAAAATCAAGGAATGAACATCGCCTCCGACCCAAGGTCGCTGCCAGCCGATTCCGTTCTCTCGCCGGAAGCCAACAATGCGGCGGCGCTGGCTGCCGTCAGCGGCGTTCTGACCATCGATCTCGATGCGCTGGTCGCCAACTGGCGCAAGCTCGAGAAGACGGCCGTGCCGGCCGAGTGTTCGGCCGTGATCAAGGCCAACGCCTATGGCTGTGGCACCGCGCCCGTGGCGCGGGCGCTCGCCAAGGCCGGCTGCAAGACCTTTTTCGTGGCGACGCCTGAAGAGGCCGCGGCCGCGCGGGCGGCCGTACCTTCCGCCGTCATCTACGTCCTCAATGGCCTGATCCAGAACAACGGCGACGCCTATGCGAAGATTGACGCGAGGCCGGTCATCGGAGACCTCAACGAACTCGCCGAATGGGACGTCTTCTGCCGCCGCACCGGCTGGGCGGGTGGCGCAGCCATCCAGATCGACACCGGCATGCAGCGGCTCGGCCTCACCGTCGCCGAGGCGCAAGGTCTTATTCCAAGGATCAATGCCGGCGATCACGGCATCTCGCTCGTGATGAGCCACCTCGCCTGTGCCGAAATGCTCAATCACCCCATGAACGCCAGGCAACTCGCCGCTTTCCGGGAGATTGCCAGCGCATTTTCCGGCGTACCCGCGTCGCTCTCGAACTCGTCAGGCATATTCCTGGGGAACGCCTTTCATTTCGACGTCGTGCGGCCGGGCGCCGCCCTCTACGGCGTCAACCCGACGCCGGAGGCCGATAATCCGATGCAGCCGGTCGTCGACTTGAAGGCGCGCGTGGTGCAAATCCGCGAGGTCGAGCGCGGCGAAAGCGTCGGCTATGGCGGAAACTGGACCGCGCGCCGCCCGACCCGGCTTGCGATCGTCTCCGCAGGATACGGCGACGGCTATTTCCGTGCCGGCAGCAGCAACGACGGCACGCGCGGCGCCGATGTCATGGTCGCCGGCAAACGCTGCCCGGTGGCGGGGCGCATCTCGATGGACCTGATGGCCGTCGACGTCACCGATCTCGAAAAGAACACCGTGCGCCGCGGCCATCTGGTGACGCTGATTGGCGAGGGCATCACGGCTGACGAACTCGCCCATCACTTCGGTACCATCGGCTATGAAGTCCTCACCAGCCTCGGGTCGCGCTACGCGCGCATTTACAAGGGCGAGACGGCGGACCACTAACTCGTTGCGCCTCCCGCCCTCACTGCCTTGTCCGCATCCAGCGCCTTCAGGCTTGGCCAAGTTGATCGTGCTGGATATTCGGACACGCAACGATACGACCACCGCCCGGCGTGCCCCCCGAACAGTACTTTGCGTAATCGGGCTCCTCAGTGATTGACCAGATCGGCCGATGATCGTTGCGACTTTCAACATCAACAATATCAACCGCCGCCTGCGCAACCTCCTGGCATGGCTCAAGCAAGCCAAACCTGACATCGTCTCCTTGCAGGAGTTGAAGGCGACCGACGACGAGTTTCCGCAAGACGCCATCGCAGAGGCCGGCTATGGCGCAGTGTGGCGCGCGCAAAAGACCTGGAACGGTGTGGCGATCCTGGCGCGAAACGCCGACCCGGTCTTGATCCGCACCGCCCTGCCCGGAAACAGCAAGGATGACGAGGCGCGTTACATCGAAGCCGCGATCAAGGGGGTGATCGTGACGAGCCTCTATTTGCCGAACGGCAATCCGCAGCCGGGACCGAAATTCGATTACAAGCTCGCCTGGTTCAGAAGACTTCGGACACACGCCGCTACATTCATCAAACAAGACGTACCTGTTGTGCTTGCCGGTGACTACAACGTCGCTCCGGCCGAACTGGACATCTATCCTACCAGATCATGGGACAAGGATGCGCTGATCCAGCCGAAGAGCCGAGTTGCGTTCAAATCGCTCCTCGCGCAAGGCTGGACGGACGCGATCCGAACGCTGCACCCGTCAAAGCCGATGTTCACGTTCTGGGACTACAAGCGCAACCGCTGGCACCGTGATGCCGGTCTCAGGCTGGATCATCTATTGGTTAGCCCCGCGCTCGCGCCACGTTTGAAAAAAGCGGGAGTCGATCGGCAAGTGCGGGGCGTGGAAGGCGCGAGCGATCACGCACCGGCCTGGATCGAGTTGCGATAGGTACTCCAGTCCGGCCGGCGTCAACCACAGCGGCCGTGCGCCCTGGCGGCGCAACCGGTTAGCTCTTGCTTAAGAGAAACCATCATAAGCTGTTCGGTAATTTTATTGCGACCCCGCTATCCCAATCTACGGCCACACCCGCTTTTTCGATTGGCCATTGCAAATGCTCGTTTGCTACCTGACTGATGAGCCCGGGAAGATCCCCGCCATTCGCGCGGCGCTGGAGCCACGCTTCCCGGTCGTTCCCCGTGTCCTGGGCCAAGAACCCATTTTCGCCCCGAGCGGCGTGCTGATGGTAGACGCCGATCTTCGCGAAGGCGAGCGCGTCGAGCAGATCAAGCACGTGATGAGCGATCTGAATGCGATCGGCGAAAAGCTGTTTGTCGTGCACCGGCACATGCACCACCTGGTGGCCCAGGCCTATGCGCTCGGAGCAACCGGGGTGGTTCACAACGCCAAGCAGGCGGCTTCTAAGCTGACGCAGGTCGAGGCGGCCATGCGTGCTGCCGAAGCCGGCTCCGAGGGCGAGCCCGCCTGGATGACTGACTCCGGGAAGGCTTTCGCGGCGATGTTCTCAGCGATCGGCAACGGCAAAGCGATCCACCTTGCCGATGCCGAAACCGTCACCATGCAGATCGTCACGAGCATCACTCAGAATGGTCTGAACGGATGGCTCGACAACGTCCGGAAATATCATGAAGGAACCTTCCAGCACTGCCTGTTGGTCACCGGCATTGCGGTTGCGTTCGCGCTGGATATCAAGTTCTCACCCCAGGACGTGAAGCGGCTCGGCATGGCGGCCACGCTGCATGACATCGGCAAGGCGCGAATCCCGCTTGCGATCCTCGACAAGCCCGGGCGTCTTGATCCCGGCGAAGAAGATATCATGAGGCAGCATCCAGTGATCGGATACGATCTGCTGAAGGATATTCCCGGCATCAGCTCCGAGACGCTCGACGCCGTCAAGCATCACCACGAATATCTCGATGGGTCGGGTTATCCCGATGCGCTCACCGCGCCGCAAATATCCGATCTGGTGAGGCTCTTGACTATCTCGGATATCTTTGCCGCCCTCATCGAGTTGAGACCGTACCGGGCGGCGATGCCCCGCGAGGACGCCTACAAGATCCTCTGCAACATGGACGGCAGGCTGGAAACTTCGCTCGTCAAGGCGTTTCGTCGGGCCGCGCTGGCGGCTTGAGAACACGTTCGTCTTAAATGCGGTCAGGAAAACGGATGATGAAGTTGTCGCGGTTGGGCATCTTCACTTTCGGCAAGGTTTCCGCATTCATGGTGTCGCCGGCGCCGATCAGCTTGTTCTCCGCAAGAATATAGGCGGTGAGCGCATAAACCTCGTCATCGCTGAGCGAACGCGGCGCGTTGAACGGCATCGCACGGCGAATGAAGTCGAAGATCGTCGTGGCATAGGGCCAGAAGTTCTTGATGGTCTTCTGCGATGCCGAGATGCCGACAATTTTCTTGTCGGCCTCGACGAGCGCGTTCGCAATGCCGCCCCCCTTGCCATTGTCGCCGTGGCAGGCGGCGCACTTCTCGGCGAAGACCGGCGCGCCTTGCGCGGGCGTGCCGCTGCCCTTCGGCAAGCCCGTTCCGTCGGGCAGGATGCTGATGTCCCAATTGGCGATCGCGGCTTCATCAAGCGGCTTGCCAAGATGCGGCGTCTCGGCCAGCGACACGGTTGCGGTTGCCGCAAGCAGCAAGGCGGCGGAGAAGGTCACAAGCCTAGGCGTAGACATGCTTCACCTCGCCGCTTGTTCCAACGCCCCAGCTCGTGACCGAATTATAGTGCTGGTTCGGGAAGCTCAGTATCGGCGGCGGTTTTGTCAGTTCGCCGCGCACCGCGACGAATTCGGCACGGGTCGGCTGCACGTTGCCTGCCTCGTCCCATGCACGGCTTTGCAGCGTTGCCACACCGCCATCCCAGCGCCAGGGCATGCGGAAGCGGGTGAAGGCCTTGCTGAGCACCGGTTCTTGCAGCGCGGCCTGTGCCCAGCTTTTCCCGCCATCGGCCGAGACCATCACCTTCTCGATCCGCCCTGTCCCGGAATAGGCAATGCCGGAAATTTCGTAGAGACCCGGTCCCTTCAGCGCCATGCCGTGGGAGGGGCTGGTGATGAAGGATTTGACCTCCTGCAGGAAGTAGAAACGATAGGCCTTTCCGTCGGGCAGAATCTGCGAATAGGTGCGTGATTCATACATGCTCATCGCGGGTTGCTCGACGAGCTTGATGCGGCGCAGGAACTTGACGTTCATGTTGCCTTCGTAGCCCGGTAACAAGAGGCGCATCGGATAGCCGTTGCCAGGCATCAGGCGTTCGCCGTTCTGGTAGAGCGCGATCATCGCGTCATCCAGCGCCTTCTTCACCGGCACGCTGCGGCTCAGATGCGGTGAATCAGATCCCTCGGCAACCATCCATTTCGCCGTGGGATCGATCCCGGTTTCTTCGAGAAGCGTTGAAAGCTTCACACCGGTCCACTCGGCACAGGAGACAAGCCCATGCAAGGCCTGCACGGTCTCCTGCATCGGCTCAGGCGAAAACATCGGCGCACTGTTGCCGCCGCATTCGAGGAAGGTGACGCGCGAGACCTGCGGGTAACGCGACAAGGTCTCGAGCGAAAATTCCAGCGGCTGTTTCACGAGGCCATGGATCACGAGGCGATGCTTGTCGGGATCGATGACCGGGATGCCGCCGTGATTGATGGTAAAGTGCAGTCCGTTCGGCGTGGTCGTCCCCGCAAGCAGATGATGCGGCGTGCGCGCATGCGAATTGCGCGGCTCGTTATTGGGGTTGCTTCGTGTGCGAACCACCTTGGCCTCGAATTTCGAGGGCGTCTGGTAGGGCGGCGTCGCCTCGCCAATCTCCAGACTCCAGGGATCATCGGCAAGCGGTTCGGCGCCGGCGGCGGATGGTGCAACGCCTGTCCCCACGGCTCCCGCCAGTATCGCGCCGCGTCCAAGCAGCGCGCGGCGGTCGATCAATCCATTTCCGGCAACGATCGGCAAATCCTGATTGCGCTTGCCTCTGTTGCGATCGGCGGACTTGTCCATCACACAGTCCTCCCTGGTCTTTGGACGTTTTCAACCGCCCATTGCTTGGCCAACAAGCTAGCCGCTTGCCGTGAGGCCGTCTATATCCGCACCTGCTTGGCGCAGCACAAAACAACGGCGTTGCCAATTCGGCGCGGTTGGCAGGAGCACACACCGTTGAGCTTTCTTTTCATCCTCGCGGTCGGCCTTGTCGCGGGCACCATTTCAGGCATCGTCGGCACAGGCTCGTCGATCATGCTGATGCCGGTCCTGATCTACGAGTACGGTCCCAGGCAGGCCGTGCCGATCATGGCGGTCGCGGCCGTGATGTCCAACCTCTCGCGGATCCTGGCCTGGTATCGTGAAGTCGACTGGCGCGCCTGCGCCGCCTATTCCATTCCGGCCATTCCGGCCGCGGCGCTCGGGGCACGGACCTTGCTGGTGCTGCCCTCGCATTTTGTCGATATGTCCATCGGCCTGTTTCTGATCGCGATGGTGCCGGTGCGGCATTGGCTCGCCAGCCATCAACTCAAGCTTTCGCTATCGCATCTCGCCATCGGCGGGGCGGCGATCGGTTATCTCACGGGCGTCGTGGTTTCGACCGGCCCGTTGAGCGTGCCGCTGTTTCTGTTTTACGGCCTCACCAAGGGCGCCTTCCTCGCCACCGAGGCGGCAAGCTCGCTTGGCATGTATGTCAGCAAATCCGCCACCTTCCAGCGCTTCGGCGCGTTGACGGCCGAAGTCGCCCTGCAGGGCGTGATTGCCGGCTCCTCGCTGATGTTCGGCGCCTTTATCGCCAAGCGATTCGTGCTGCACCTTAAGCCGGACGTGTTCCGCCGCGTCATGGACGCGATCATGATCGCATCCGGGCTTTCCATGGTTTGGACAGGATTGTCGTAAATCCCCTCGGCCAGAGGCGCGGCCCTCATTCCATGCTATGTGAGGGTCGACGCTTTCGAATCTCTCGCCAAACGAGGCCATGGCCAAATCTTCCCTCTCTTTCGTCTGCCAGAACTGCGGCGCGGCCTATAACCGCTGGCAGGGCAAGTGCGAGTCCTGCGGCGAGTGGAATACGCTGGTCGAAGAGGACGTCACCGGCGCCGCCAGCGTGCCGGTCTCGATCCGCTCCAAACGCAAGGGCCGGCAGTTCGCACTGGAAAGCCTGTCCGGGAAAAGCCCGGATGCGCCGCGCCTGTCGTCCGGCATGGCCGAGCTCGACCGCGTCACGGGCGGCGGTTTTGTGCGCGGCTCGGTGCTTCTGGTCGGCGGCGATCCCGGTATCGGAAAATCGACGCTCCTGACCCAGGCCACCAGCCAGCTTGCCCGCGCCGGCCACCGCGCCGTCTATATCTCCGGCGAGGAAGCAGTGGCGCAGGTGCGGCTGCGCGCCGAGCGTCTGGGTCTGGCGGATGCGCCGGTGCAGTTGGCAGCCGAGACTTCGGTTGAGGATATCGTCTCAACCCTTTCCGAAGGTGCCACCCCGCGCCTGATCGTGATTGATTCCATCCAGACGATGTGGACCGATACCGTGGAATCCGCACCCGGCACCGTGACCCAGGTGCGGGCTTCGGCGCAGGCGCTCATTCGCTTTGCCAAGAAGTCAGGCGCGGCGATCATTTTGGTCGGTCACGTCACCAAGGACGGTCAGATCGCGGGACCCCGCGTGGTTGAACACATGGTGGACGCAGTGCTCTCGTTTGAGGGCGAGGGTTCGCAGCAATTCCGCATTCTGCGTGCGGTGAAGAACCGCTTTGGTCCGACCGATGAAATCGGCGTCTTCGAAATGACAGGCCTTGGCCTCCGCGAGGTCTCGAACCCTTCCGAGCTGTTTCTGTCGGAGCGCGACCTCGGCAGTCCCGGCACAGCCGTATTCGCCGGCATCGAGGGCACCCGCCCGGTTCTGGTGGAGCTACAGGCGCTGGTGGCGCCGACCTCGCTGGGCACGCCGCGCCGCGCGGTCGTGGGCTGGGATCCCAGTCGGCTGTCGATGGTGCTGGCGGTCCTGGAGGCCCATTGCGGGGTCAAACTGTCCGGCCACGATGTCTATCTCAATGTTGCCGGAGGGTTGCGCATCCAGGAACCGGCCGCGGATCTCGCCGCCGCGGCCGCGCTCGTGTCCTCGCTGGTCAATGCGCCCCTGCCGGCAGATGCGGTCTATTTCGGCGAAATCTCGCTGTCGGGCGCGGTTCGCCCGGTGGCGCAGACGTCGGCACGGCTGAAAGAAGCGGCCAAACTCGGCTTCGGCCGTGCGGTCCTGCCCGAATCGGCCCGCGGCGAGGCCGGTGGCGACTCCGGCCTGGCGCTGACGTCAGTCGGAGGGTTAACCAGCTTGGTTGCGGACATCGCCGCGCGCGGATCGCCTCGCGGGAACAGGGACGGCGCGGCGGCTGAAAAAAATGCCACACATGCGAGATTCCGTCATCAAGACCGCTAGGTGCAGGTGACGTTACCGGCCCTCGCCGCTATACATCCCGCGCGCAAGGCTGGATGTCATATTCCGACCAGCCGATTCGCGGTTTGAACTTTTGCGGACCTGACCAGCCGATGCCGATTACAATTCTCGATCTCGTTCTGCTCGCCGTGATGCTGATCTCCGGCCTGCTGGCGATGGTGCGCGGCTTCATGCGCGAAATCCTGTCGATTGCAGCCTGGGGTACCGCCGCGCTGGTGACGCTCTATTCCTTCTCCAAGCTGCTGCCGACCGCCAAGACCTATTTCAACAACGACACGATCGCGAGCCTTGTCGTGGTCGCCGGCGTCTTCGTCGGCACCCTGATCGTGGTTTCGGTCATCACCGTGCGGATTTCAGACATGATCCTGGATTCCCGGATCGGGGCGCTCGACCGCACCCTCGGCTTCCTGTTCGGGCTGGCGCGCGGCTTGCTTATCGTCGTAGTGGCCTTCCTGTTCTTCACCTGGCTGGTTCCGGAGAAACAACGGCCGGACTGGGTAGCAGGGGCAAAATCCCGGGTCGTCCTGCAAGGAACCGGGGATTGGCTGATGGCGCTCTTGCCGGATGACCCGGAGAACACCATTTTGAAGAGATTCAAGAAGAATAAACCCGAAGATGAGCAAACTGACGCCGACCAGGCGGCCCCGGCGTCGGGTGACGGGTATAGTAAACCGGCCCGAGACAGCCTTAAAAAGCTGATCGAAAAGCCCGCAGCGCGGTGATAGCTGGCAAAATGAGAGGCGCGATGGACAGCCAAGAAAGCCCTTCCGACGACGCCAAAGCTCAAGAGCCGAATCCCGGCCCCCTCTATCTGGAAGACTCCGACCTGGAAGGCGACACGCTCCGCGAGGAATGCGGCGTGTTCGGCATTTTCGGCCATCCCGAAGCCGCTGCCATCACCGCTTTGGGCTTGCACGCGCTCCAGCACCGCGGCCAGGAAGCGGCTGGTATCGTGTCATTTGATGGAACCCGGTTCCATTCCGAGCGTCGCCTCGGCCTCGTCGGCGACACCTTCTCCCGACGTGAGGTGATCGAGCGCCTGCCCGGCAATGCCGCGATCGGCCATGTCCGCTACTCCACGACCGGGGAGACGATCCTGCGCAACGTGCAGCCGTTGTTTGCCGAACTCAATGCCGGCGGTTTTGCCGTCGGTCACAACGGCAACCTGACCAACGGGCTGACGCTGCGCCGCGAACTGGTTCGCGGCGGCGCCATGATGCAGTCCACCACCGATACCGAGGTCATCCTTCACCTCGTCGCCCAATCCAAGCGCAATCGTTTCATCGAGCGCTTCATCGAGGCGCTGCGGACGATCGAGGGCGCCTATTCGCTGGTCTCGTTGACCAACAAGAAACTGATCGGCGCGCGCGATCCGCTCGGCATCCGCCCACTCGTGCTCGGCGAATTCGAGGGCTGCCCGATCCTGGCCTCGGAGACCTGCGCGCTCGATATCATCGGCGCCAAATATGTCCGCGACGTCGAGCCCGGCGAGATCGTCGTCTTCGACGAACGCGGCGCGCAAAGCCACAAGCCGTTTCCGCCGAAGCCGCCGCGCCCCTGCATCTTCGAATACATCTATTTCTCGCGTCCGGATTCCATCGTTGGCGGACGATCGGTGTATGACGTTCGCAAGGCGTTCGGCGCCGAACTGGCACGCGAAAGCCACGTGCCGGTCGATGTCGTGGTGCCGGTGCCGGACTCGGGCGTTCCGGCCGCGGTCGGCTACAGCCAGCACTCCGGCGTGCCGTTCGAACTGGGTATCATCCGCAACCACTATGTCGGCCGCACCTTCATCCAGCCGACGCAGAGCATTCGCGAATCCGGCGTGAAGATGAAGCACAACGCCAACCGCGCCGCGATCGAAGGCAAGCGCATCATCCTGATCGACAACTTGCTGGTGCGGGGGACCACGTCGAAGAAGATCGTACGCATGATGCGCGAGGCTGGCGCTCGCGAGGTTCACTTCCGCCTCGCGTCACCGCCGATTCTTTATCCCGACTATTACGGCATCGACCTGCCGGACAGGGGCGGCTTGCTGGCGGCGACCCATAACCTCGAGGAGATGCGCCAGCTGATCGGCGCCGATACGCTCGCCTTCCTGTCGGTCGACGGCATGTACCGCGCCATGGGTTATCCCGGGCGCGATCCCGCCAATCCGAAATTCTCCGACCACTGCTTTACCGGGGTCTATCCCACCAGCCTCACCGACCAGGACCAGGTCGAGCCGCAGCAGCTGTCGCTGCTCGCTGAAGCGAGCTGACACGAAGGGTGATCCCGGGGCGCGTGAAACACGAGCCCGGGATCTGGAAGCCAGAGGCCTGCTGCCGTTTATCATGATTCCAGGCTTGTCCCGGCCATCCACGTCTGTAAAACCCGCCGCAAACGTGGATTGAGATGATGACCCTTCCCCTCTCCGGCCGCATCGCTCTCGTCACCGGCGCCTCGCGCGGCATCGGCTATGCCACCGCATGCGCGCTTGCCAAGCTTGGCGCGCAAATCGTGGCGGTGGCGCGCACGCAAGGCGGGCTCGAAGAGCTCGACGACGTTATCCGCAGGGACGGCGGCAGCGCGACGCTGGTGCCGCTCAGCCTGACCGATTTTGACGGCATCGCACGGCTTGGCGCGGCGCTGCACGAGCGCCATGGCAAGATCGACATTCTCGTCGGCAATGCCGGCGTCGCCGGCCCCTCTTCGCCGCTCGGCCATATCGACATGAAGCCGTGGAATGACGTGCTCGCGGTCAACCTCTCGGCCAATTTCCAGTTGATCCGCTGCATGGAGCCGCTGCTCGGGAAGTCCGATGCCGGCCGCGCCGTGTTCATCACCTCGGGCGCAGCCAACAAGGCGACCGCCTATCTCGGCCCTTACGCGGCCTCAAAGGCTGGGCTGGAAACACTGGCGCGGGTCTGGGCGCATGAGACGGCCTCGACGCCGCTTCGGGTCAATCTGTTCAACCCGGGGCCGGTCCGCACCCGGATGCGCGCCACCGTGTTTCCTGGCGAGGACCCCATGATCCTCGACACGGCTGAACAGGTGGCCGAATTCATCGTGCCGATGTGCCTGCCGTCATGGAGTGAAACCGGCAAGTTCTACGACTACCCGACACGGAAACTGATGAGCTTTCACGCGCCGGAGTAAACTTGTACCCTTGAGCTAGAAGAACAAGAAACGACGGGAGGGCTTGCGATGCCGGCAATGAGCGATTTGCGAGCGATTTGCGCCAAAGTCGCCAGAGCGTGCATCGCCGCCGTCATTTTGGTTGGTGTCCCTCCGCTCACACATGCCAGCGAGATTCCAACCTTTGCCGTTGATGCGGCCTGGCCAAAGCCACTGCCCAACAACTGGATTATCGGCCAGGTCGGCGGCATCACCGTGGATTCGGAAGGCCACATCTGGTTGATCCATCGCCCTCGATCGCTCACCGATGACGAAAAAGGCGCGACGCTGACCCCGCCGCGTTCGAAATGCTGCGTTCCGGCACCGCCGGTGCTGGAGTTCGATGCCGATGGCAATCTCCTGCGCGCCTGGGGCGGCCCCGGCGAAGGTTACGAATGGGTCGGGCGCGAACACGGCATCGAAGTCGATGAACGCGGGTTTGTCTGGATCGGCGGCAACGCCGAGAACGACAACGCCATCCTGAAGTTTACGCTCGACGGCAAATTCGTCACGCAGATCGGCAAGATCGCGCCGAGCAAGGGCAGCAACGACACAGCGCAGCTGGGAAGGCCGGCCGAGACAGCGATCGACAAGGATGCGGACGAGATCTATGTCGCTGATGGTTACGGCAACCACCGCGTCATCGTGTTCGACGCCACAACGGGCGCCTACAAGCGGCACTGGGGTGCCTATGGCAAGACGCCGAGCGACGAGAAGCAGCCGCCTTACGATCCCAAGGCGCCGGTCTTACAGCAATTTGCCAATCCCGTGCATTGCGTGAAGATTGCCAATGACGGCGTCGTCTACGTCTGCGATCGCATCAACAACCGCATCCAGGTCTTCCGCAAGGACGGAACCTTCGTGAAGGAGTGGTTCTTCGAGAAGAGCACGCTCGGCAACGGCGCGGTATGGGACATCGCCATTTGGCCGGATCCGAAGCAGAGCTATCTGCTCAATGCGGACGGCGAGAACAACGAGATCCGCATCATCAATCGCGCGGATGGAATCGTGGTCGGCAGTTTTGGGCGAAGCGGCCGCAACGCCGGACAGTTTCACTGGGTCCACGCGATCGCCGTCGACCCGAACGGCAACGTCTACACGGCCGAGGTCGACAACGCCAAGCGTATCCAGAAGTTCAAACTGACCTCGGACGCGCTTCGATAACTTCTCCTTGCAGTCGCCGCATAAGCGCGGCGCTCGTCATCAGGCGCGTGCTCGGCTACCCGCCAGCGTGCGGGCGCCAATGCCAAGTGCCATCAGCACCAGCACCGACGCCAGAAAGAACGGCGCGCCCGGCAGGTGCCACGGCGTTTGCGCGCCGATGAAGTAGGCAAAGGTCAGCGTGAACACCGATGGCCCCAGCAGTTGGGAAATGCTCTGCACGCTCGAGTTCGCGCCCTGCAACTGGCCCTGCTGGTCGGGCGCAACGCGTTTCGTCATGAATGATTGAATCGCAGCACCCGAGACGCCCCATAGCGACATCACGGGGATTCCAAGCCATGACAAGGGCCCGGTGGGTGCGACGGCAAAAATCAGGAAGCCTGCCGCGCCGCAGACAAGCCCGAGCAGCAGTGAACGACGCTCGCCGAAAACCCGTATGATCGGTCCGATGCCCGCCCCCTGCACCAGCATCGCGCAGATACCGACCATCGCGAGCGTCAGGCCAACTGTCTTCGCGTCCCAGCCATATCGATAGGTCGCGTAAAGCACGAAGGTCGACGGCAGCACCGCATGCGCCAGCTGGGTGAAAAAGTTGACCACCGAGAGGCCGGCCAGGATCCGGTCGGAACGCAGCAGGCGCAATGCGCCGATCGGATTGGCGCTCTTCCAGCGGAATGCTGCGCGGCGATCGCGCGGCAGCGACTCCGGCAGAATCAGCAGACCATACATCGTGTTGGCAAAGCTCAAGCCGGCCGCCACCCAAAACGGCAGCCGGGGATCGGCATCGCCAAGCAATCCGCCGATGGCAGGACCGATGATGAAGCCGGCGCCGAAAGCCGCTCCCACTTTGCCGAATACCGCGGCTCGACGCTCCGCGGGCGTGATATCGGCGATATAGGCAAAGGCGGTGGAGATACTGGCCGACGTGATGCCGGAAATCACCCGGCCGACAAACAGCCAGATCAGCGAGGGCGCCAGCGCCATCAGTACGTAATCCAGCCCAAGCCCGAAATTCGACAACAGAACCACCGGGCGGCGGCCAAACCGGTCCGACAGGCTGCCGAGAAGCGGTGAGAAGAGGAACTGCATCAACGCCCACGCCGTACCGAACACGCCGAAGATGCGCGCCGCCCGCGCCGTATCGTTATCGACGAAGCTTTCGACGAGCTTTGGCAGAATCGGCATGATCAGGCCGAGCGCCAGCATGTCGAGCAGGATGGTGACGAAGATGAACGCCACCGCGGCACCACGTGCAGATGACGTTGCAGGCGGCGTGCGAAGCGCGCTTGTTTCACTCACGATGGCCGCTTTCGTTTATGCGCGAAAGGATTGGCCTTCTCACGCAGCGAAATCCGCACCGGCGTGCCCGGGAGTTCGAACTCGTCGCGCAAGGAGTTGACGAGGTAACGCAAATAGGATTGCGGCACGGCATCGGCGCGCGAGCAGAACAGCACAAAACTCGGCGGCCGCGCCTTGGCCTGGGTGATATAGTTCAGCTTCAGCCGGCGACCGGAGACGGCGGGCGGCGGATTGGCGCTTGTCGCCTGCTCGAACCAGCGATTGAGCGTCGCCGTCGGCACACGCCTGTTCCACACGGCATAGGCGTCTTCGATCGCGCGCATCAGACGGTCGATGCCCTCGCCCATCAGGCCTGATACAGCGACCAGGGGGGTTCCCTTGACCTGCGGCAGCCAGTGGTCGGCTTCGGCGCGAAGCGCGGAAATCGCGCCCGGTTTTGCGTCCACCAGATCCCATTTGTTGACCGCGATCACAATCGCCCTGCCCTCGCGCTCAATCAGGTCGGCGATGCGCAAGTCCTGTTCCTCGAACTTGTTTTGCGCGTCCATCATCAACACCACGACTTCCGCGAAACGCACCGCGCGCAAGGCGTCCGCCACTGAAAGCTCTTCCAGCTTTTCCTCGATCCGGGAGCGCCGCCGCAGGCCTGCGGTATCGAATACGCGAAAGTCCCTGCCATTCCAGGTGATGTCGACCGCGATGGAATCACGCGTCGTGCCGGCCTCGGCGCTGGTGAGCAACCGCTCCTCGCCGAGCAGGCGGTTGATCAAGGTCGACTTGCCGGCATTGGGACGGCCGACGACGGCAACCCGGATCGGGCGCTGCGCGGCCTCCTCATGGGTTTCGGCCGGTTCATCATCGCCTTCATCTTCCTCCACCTCCGGCATCAGCGCCCGCAACGCGTCGTAAAGCTCGCCCATGCCCTCGCCGTGCTCGGCGGAAATCTGGACCGGGTCACCAAGACCCAAGGCGTAGGATTCCATCGCCCCGATCTCGCCGTGCTTGCCCTCGCTCTTGTTGGCCAGGAGGATGACGGGCTTGTCGGCACGGCGCGCAAAATCGGCAAAGGCGCGATCGCTGGGGGTTAGTCCGGAGCGGGCGTCGATTACGAACATGAGCGCGTCCGCGAGTTCGATCGCCGTCTCTGTTTGCTCCTGCATCCTCGCCGTGAGCGATCCCTTCGCGCCTTCGTCGAGTCCCGCCGTGTCGATCACGATGAAATGGAGATCGCCGAGCCGGGCTTCGCCCTCGCGCCGGTCCCGGGTGACGCCTGGCGCATCGTCAACCAGCGCCAGCTTCTGTCCGACCAGACGGTTGAACAGCGTCGATTTCCCGACATTGGGTCGGCCGATGATGGCAACCGTAAAGGGCATGATTGATCCGAAGCGGCGGGAAAATCGAACGAGCGCACATTGCAAGAGCCGGCCGGACTGTTGCTCGTCCAGGCGCGTCGCGTCCTGCTTTAGCGCGTAAACGTGCCGCCCGGTAGCGGCGCCGGGAATGACGCGCCCGATTGTTGCGCCTGCGGCGCGGACTGTGCCGGCTGGGCGCCGGATTGCTGACGATCGGCCGGCTGATCAGGCGGCGGTGCGGTGGTGCGCTGACGAACGATCTTCTTCTTGGGAGCCGGCGGCGCCGCTGCCGTGGTGTCCTCCTCAGGCACAGCGCCTGCATCCGTGCTGGCCGTTGCCGACGCAGGCTGTTTCTTCTTGGCGGTCTTTTTTGGCTTGGTGGTCTCGGGCGGCGGAGGTGGCGGGGCAGCGGCAGCTGCTGCGGCCGCGTCGGCATCCGTCTGTTCCTGCGCCCCCTTGTAGAGAGTTTTCGGAACTCCCTGATCGAGACCCGGCACGCCCTCCGGAAATACCGGCTTGCGCTCACCCGGCAGCTTCTTCTTGGTGTCGATCCAATCGAGCCAGTCCATCGGATCGAAACTGTTGACGTTGCTCGAGCAGCCGGCCATCGCGCCGGACAGCGCCACAAGAACGGAAGCGGCGATCAAACGTTGCAGGCGACGCATGGTCGATCTCTCGTTCAACACGTGTTCCTGTCGTCAGCTCTTGGCGACCGGCGGAAGCAGCGCCTGGAGCGCCTCGGCCCGTGAACGCATCGCCGAAGGCGTCTCGCCATCATTGGAGATCATATCGAGCCATTGCCGCGCGGCGGCAGTGTCATTGGCGTGCCACGCCGACAAAGCCAGCAACTCACGCGCCGTATGGCGAAAAGTCGCATCGGGCTTCGTCGCAGGCTCCAGACGTTTCAGCATGTTCGGATAGGTTTCGGTGTCGAGCAAAAGCCGCGCGGCGCGGACCCGCGCCAAATCCTGTTGCTCGGCGCCAACACCGGGATCGGCAGCAATGTCGTCGTAGAGCTTGGCGCCCACTTTCGGATCGCGGGTTGCGGCTTCGGCCGCCGCGCGCAGCCGGGCCAGCGTGCGATATCCCGACGGCGCCGTCGTAGCCAGCTTGTCAAAGGCGGCCTCCGCCTCGGCATGCTTGTTCTGCTCGGAAAGCTGGATCGCCGCGTCGAATGTGGCGCCAGCCTCCGCCGCCTTCTGCGCTTCCAGATGTTGGTAGGCGCGCCAGCCGCCGACAGCGGCAATAACCAGCAGCGCGCAGGCGATGATATAGATCGAGTAGCGATCCCACAGCTTCTTGAGCTGCTCCCGGCGGACCTCCTCGTCGACTTCGTCAAATAATTCAGACACTTAGAGATACCCCATCCCCGGCTGATTGCGTCCGGAACCAACCAAAGCCACGAATCTGTTCCTTGATGGCGGCCGCGTTACCCTAGCGATATGGCGGCGGCAAGGCAAAGCGAGGCTGGCCAAGGTGCTAACGGCCACACTTCAGGGGGTTATCCACCCCTCGGCCGGCCAATCACGCCTGCTTACGCCTTCGCCTTCATGCCGTAAACATGCTCGGGCCCCGGAAAGGCGCGGGAGCGGACGTCGGCCGCATAGCCCTGGATCGCGGCCTCGATCATTGGGCCGAGATCGCCATAGCGGCGGACAAATTTCGGCGCCCGCGGCGATAGTCCAAGCATGTCCTCCAGAACCAGCACCTGACCGTCGCAGGCAGCGCTGGCGCCAATCCCGATGGTTGGGATGTCGATCGTCTCGGTGATCTTGCGCGCCAAGGGCTCGGCGACGGCCTCTACCACGACCGAGAACGCGCCGGCCTGCGCCACCGCCAGCGCATCGTTCTCGATCGGCGCCCAGCTTCCCGCCTCGCGTCCCTGGGCGCGGAACGAACCCAGCGTATTGATCGACTGCGGTGTCAGCCCGATATGGCCCATCACGGGAATGCCGCGCTCGGCCAGAAAGGCGATCGTCTCCGCCATGCGAGCACCGCCTTCGAGCTTGATGGCGCCGCAGTGGGTCTCCTTCAGGATTCTCACGGCCGAGTGAAAGGCCTGCTCTTTTGAGGCCTCATAGGAGCCGAAGGGCATGTCGACGACGACAAGCGCCTGCTGCGAGCCGCGCATGACTGCGTGCCCCTGAAGGATCATCATCTCGAGCGTTACCGGCACGGTCGTCTCAAACCCGTGCATGACATTGCCAAGGGAATCCCCGACCAGGATGACATCGCAATACCGGTCGACGAGGGCCGCGGTATGGGCGTGATAGGACGTCAGCATCACGATCGGCTCGCCCTTCTTGCGCGCGCGGATATCGGGTGCAGTCTTGCGCTTGATCACGGCTTGAACAGACATTCTCTAGGCTCCAACGATGGGAACGCCGATCACGACGGGATGGAACGCGAAGGCGAGCGCCAGATAGGCAACGATCCCGACCGCCACTGCAATCATATCGTTACCCCAGCCGCCGACGGGAATGGGCGGTCCGCCGGAATCGGATCGCCGTTTGAGCGAGACGCGATCGAACACGGCCCAAGCGAGGAATGAACCGAACAGGATGATCGAGCCGAGATCGCCGTTGGCCAGCAAATGCGCGGCCGCCCACAACTTGACTCCCGCGAGCATCGGGTGCTTGAGCGTCTTGTAGATATGCCCGCGCAGATAGGCGGCGACCACCAGGATGACCGCCGGCAGCATCAGCGCGATGGTGATGTGCTTGAAAATGACGAGCGTCTTCGGAGAAACCGAGCCCTCCCAGACGTCGATCATTCCTGCTGCGCGGTAATGCGCGAAACCCCAGGCGATCAGCGCGATCCCGAGCACGGAGATCAGCGCATAAGCAAGCTTGTAGCTGCCCTCGCCCATGGCCGCGAGGATGCGCCCTCGGAGTTTACGTTGGGCCGGCAGGATATGCACGCCGAGGAACAGGGCAAGCCCCAGGATCATCACCGCCAGTCCCATCGCATCCCCTCCTCGGACCTCTTGCGGCTCTCGGGTACACGTTCGCGGGCTCTGCCGCAATGCGTGAAGTGGCGCGCGTCGGGAGCGTCTCCTGGACCGGTCACGGCTACGGCGTCGCCTTCTGCTTGTCGATGTCGCGGTTGTCGACATAGCGGATGGCGATGGGGCGCCCGGCGAGAGCTCCCCCGAGATTGCCGGTGAACTTGAGCGGCACGCAGGCACCAATGGAATCATTGATCGCTTTGAGATAAGTGTCGCGAACGTCGGCCGGAGTGCCTTGCGTTGCAAACGTCATGCGTGGCGGCCCGATCAGATCGCCCGATCGCTTGAAGCTGAAACGCACGGTCATCTGCATGCCCTCTTTCGCAGACTCTGCCGGAGGAGGCGTCCAGCAGGAACGCAGCTCCGCGAAAAGATCGCCGATATTGTCGAGGTCGTGATCAGGCTTCTGATATTTCGACGCGTCTACTTCCTGCGGCTTGCTCTCTACCGTCAGCTGGAGGTTCTCGCCATAGGGATAGTCGATTTCGGGAATGCAGGGGCCGCGATTGAACACGCTGCAAAACGATGGCGTGCAGGGGCGATGGGACAGGACGCTGCAAGGTTCGTGCGAGAACGGCACGGCATTGATCTGGTGGCGCCGTCTCGCCTCCGCACTTCCCGTCGTGGCCAATCCTGCAACGGCAATCACCAAGACGATCGCGATGCGACGACGCATAGTCTGGCCCTCGGAACAAAGCGGCCCTCGGAAGCAGTCCCCGCAATATAGAACGCAAAACGAACCAGAGGGATCAGGCCGTCGCGCCCCGCCCATTCACATCCTCGCGTGTGGCCGCACTCCCGATGCGTTATGCCTTCTTCTTCACGTCCTTGACGCTGGAGAAGACGATGCCTTCGGCACGCTCCTTGGTATAGCCGAGGTAGAATTCATTCCTGGCCATGAACACCGGATCGCCGTCGACGTCGTCGGCGATACCGGAGCCGTTTGCGGCGATAAACGCATCGAGCTTCTTGCGGTCGTCGGACGAAATCCAGCGAGCCAATTGGAACTCCGAGACCTCGAACTCCACGGGCAACGCATATTCCGCATCCAACCGGGCCTTGAGAACGTCGAGCTGCAGCGGACCGACGACGCCGACCAGCGCCGGCGCGCCATCGCGTGGCCGGAATACTTGAACCACGCCCTCCTCCGACATCTGCTGCAAGGCTTCCTTGAGCTTCTTGGCCTTCATCGCGTCGGTGAGGCGCACCCTGCGTACGATTTCCGGCGCGAAACTTGGCACGCCGACGAAGGTGATGTCCTCGCCTTCGGTCAGCGTGTCGCCGATGCGCAAGGAGCCGTGGTTGGGAATGCCGACGACGTCGCCGGCGAAGGCCTCGTCCGCGACCGACCGGTCCTGCGCAAAGAAGAATTGCGGGCTCGACAGCGGCATGGTCTTGCCGGTGCGCACCAGTTTCGCCTTCATGCCGCGGGTCAGCTTGCCCGAGCACAGCCGCGCGAAAGCGATGCGGTCGCGGTGATTGGGATCCATATTGGCCTGGATCTTGAACACGAAGGCGCTCATGCGCGGCTCGGCCGCATCCACCTTGCGCAGATTGCCTTCCTGCGCACGCGGCGGCGGCGCAAACCGGCCGAGACCCTCGAGGAGATCGCCGACACCGAAATTGCGCAATGCGCTGCCGAAATAGACTGGCGTCAGGTGGCCTTCGCGAAACGCCTCCATCTCGAACGGCTTGCAGGCTTCGGAAACAAGGGCGAGTTCCTCCTTGACCTCGGCGACATCGAGATTGGCATTGCGGCCGGCGAGATCGGCGATATCGATCTGCTGCGCCGCGCCGGTCTTCGCGCCCCCGCCCTCCAGAAGACGCACGCCGCCGGTCGCAAGGTCGTAGGTGCCCAGAAAATCGCGGCCACGGCCGACCGGCCAGGTCATCGGCGTGGTGTCGAGCGCCAGCGTTTTCTCGATCTCGTCCAGAAGGTCGAACGTATCCCGGCTCTCGCGGTCCATCTTGTTGATGAAGGTGATGATGGGAATGTCGCGGAGACGGCATACCTCAAACAGCTTGCGGGTGCGCGCCTCGATGCCCTTGGCGGCGTCGATCACCATCACGGCGGAATTGACGGCCGTCAGCGTGCGATAGGTGTCTTCTGAAAAGTCCTCGTGGCCCGGCGTGTCCAGGAGGTTGAAAACCAGACCGCCGAATTCGAAGGTCATCACCGAGGTGACCACCGAAATCCCGCGCTCGCGTTCGATCTTCATCCAGTCGGAACGAGTATTTCGTCGTTCGCCCTTGGCCTTGACCTGCCCCGCCAGATTGATCGCGCCGCCAAACAGCAGCAGCTTTTCGGTGAGCGTAGTCTTGCCGGCGTCGGGGTGGGAGATGATGGCAAAGGTGCGCCGGCGCGCGACCTCGCTCGCGAGCGGCGACGGCGATGACGAATTAGTGTTGAGGGCAAGTTCGGACATGAGCAAAAAGGCGTTTGGCAGGGAAAACGGGCTAGATCAAGAAGGGCTAGTGGTCCAATTCTAACATTCGCATCCCTTCGCAGCGGACACTTTTGCGAATGTCAGAATTCAAGGACCACCAGCAAAAATAAGCTTCCAGTGGAGTTCGGATTTGACATTCGCTTTCCGAGTTTGCGGCCGCCCCGGGTGGCGAATGTCAAATCCACTCCAACAGCACTCGGCATATAGGCATTGCACGAGCCGCCTCCAACTGGCGTTGTCCGCCTACCTCAGCAACATCACCAGCCAATAGGCAAGGGCAGCGACCCCGGCCGCGGCCGGGATCGTTATGACCCAGGCATAGACGATCGAACTCGCCACGTTCCAACGCACGGCCGACACCCGCCTTGCAGCACCGACGCCGACAATGGCGCCGGTAATGGTGTGGGTGGTCGAGACCGGAACTCCCAGGAACGTCGCCAGGAACAAGGTCGCAGCGCCGCCCGTCTCGGCGCAAAAACCCTGCATCGGCGTCAGCTTGGTAATCCTCAACCCCATGGTGCGAACGATCCGCCACCCACCCATCAGCGTTCCCAGCGCCATCGCCGCCTGGCAGGCCAGCACAACCCAGAACGGCACGTAGAATTCGGTCCCGAGATTGCCTTGCGAGAACAACAGCACGGCAATGATGCCCATGGTTTTTTGCGCATCGTTGCCGCCGTGACCGAGCGAATAGAGCGAGGCGGAGGCAAACTGCAGGATCCGGAAGGCGCGGTCGACCGCAAACGGCGTCGACCGTACGGAGGCCCATGACACGATCGCGACCAGTGCAAGCGCCAGCAGAAATCCGATCACCGGCGACAAGACGATCGCAAGCAGCGTCTTGGACAGTCCGCTCCAGACCGCGGCCGAAAGCCCGGCCTTGGCCATCCCGCCGCCAACGAGCCCGCCGATCAGCGCATGCGAACTGGAGGACGGAATACCAAGGCCCCAGGTTATCAGATTCCAGACGATGGCTCCGACCAGGGCGGCAAAGATGACGGCCACGTCGATGATGCTGGGATCGATGATGCCGGTGCCAATCGTGTGGGCGACATTCAGCCCGAACACCGCGAAGGCGACGAAATTGAAAAATGCGGCCCAGAACACCGCATATTGCGGCCGCAGCACTCGGGTCGATACGATCGTTGCGATCGAGTTGGCGGCGTCGTGCAGCCCGTTCAGAAAATCGAACAAGAGCGCGACGGCGATCAGCCCGACCAGAACCGGAAGACCCAGCGCAGTGTCCACCTGATGGCCCTGCCCTATACCTGTTCGATCACGATGCTGTTGATTTCATTGGCCACGTCGTCGAAACGATCGGCCACCTTCTCGAGATGGTCGTAGATTTCCGCGCCGACAATGAAGTCCATCGCGTTGGCGCTGCGATGCTTGAGGAAGAGTTCCTTCAGGCCGATATCATGAAGGTCGTCGACCCGCCCCTCCAGCTTGGTCAGCTCTTCGGTAATCGCAGTCAGCATTGAGACGTTGCTGCCGATCGACTGGAGCAGCGGCAATGCGCGGCCGACGAGGTTGGCGCATTCGACAAGAAGCGTTCCCATTTCGCGCATCGGCGGTTCGAAGCTGCGGACCTCGAACAACATCACCGCCTTCGCGGTTTGCTGCATCTGGTCGATGGCGTCGTCCATCGACGTGATCAGGTTCTTGATGTCGCCGCGATCGAACGGGGTGATGAAGGTACGCCGCACCGCCGTGAGCACTTCGCGCGTGATATTGTCCGCGTCATTCTCGAACTGATTGACGCGCTGGCAGAACACCGGCGTTTCCTCCCCTCCTTGCAGCATGCCCTGCAGCGCGAGGGCGCCTTCCTGCACTGCATGGGAGTGTTTGGCAAAAAGCTCGAAAAATCGCTCCTCTTTGGGAAGGAGGGCGCGAAACCAACGCATCAACATGGGTATGTCCAAGATCGCCGGGAGGACCGGCCGGGGTGGCCCGTCACAAATATGTCATATACGATTTTCGGCAAGTCGGCGCGCTGGCCAATCCAGCCTTCATCCACGGCTTTGTGGCGCCGGATGGCCGGCACCGGTAGTTGCCTCTTTACAGCGAGCGCCGGAAAAAATGAGCGATTTCGCCGACGATGCCACGGCGGAACGTCAGCACGCAGGCGACGAAAATGGAACCCTGAATCACTGTCACCCACGAACCGAAACCGGCCAGGTATTGCTGGGTGGCGACAATAATGAACGCGCCGATCACGGGCCCGAAGACCGTCCCTAACCCGCCGACCAGCGTCATCAGCACGATCAGGCCGGACATGCCGACTTCGACGTCCGACAGTGAGGCATTCTGGACGACGAACACCTTCAGCGAGCCGGCAAAACCCGCCAGCGTTCCCGACAGGATGAAGGCCACCAACTTGTATTGGTCGGTCTTGTAGCCCAGCGAAATCGCGCGCTGCTCGTTCTCGCGGATCGATTTCAGCACCTCGCCGAACGGCGAGTTGATGGCGCGGAAGATGATGAGGAAGCCGAACAGGAAGTTCACGACGACCACGTAATAAAGGATCGTCGGTTTCGAGAGATCGAGGATGCCGAACAGATGGCCCTGCGGAATGCCCTGGATGCCGTCTTCACCATGCGTGAATGGTGCCTGCAGATAGATGAAGTACATCAACTGCGACAGCGCAAGCGTGATCATGGCGAAATAGATGCCCTGACGCCGGATCGCAACGATGCCCGTCACAACGCCAAGTGCAGCCGATGCCAGGATGCCGACGACAATGCCGAGCTCGGGCGGCGCGCCCCAAACCTTGACGGCATGAGCGGTCACATAGCCGCCTGTGCCTAAGAACATCGCATGGCCAAACGACAGGAGGCCGCCATAGCCGATCAGGAGATTGAAGGCGCAGGCGAGCAGCGCAAAACACAGCGCCTGCATCACGAAGAACGGATAGAGGCCGGTCAACGGCACCAGCGCCAGCAGCACGGCCATGACCGCGAAAGCGATCATCTCGTCGCGGATCGCGCGCGGGGTCACCGGCAAGGTATCGTCTGTTAATGCCGTCATGTTAAGCTGCCCGCCCCGTCAATCCCGTTGGTTTCACCAGCAAAACCAGCACCATCAGAACGAAGACGACGGTGTTGGATGCTTCCGGATAGAAATATTTCGTCAATCCTTCGATCACGCCAAGCGCAAAACCGGTGATGATCGATCCCATGATCGAGCCCATCCCGCCGATCACCACCACCGCGAACACCACGATGATGATATTCTCGCCCATCAGCGGCCGCACCTGGTTGATCGGCGCCGACAGCACGCCGGCGAGCGCAGCAAGGCCAACGCCGAGACCGTAGGTCAGCGTGATCATGCGCGGCACGTTGATGCCGAAGGCGCGCACCAGCGTCGGGTTCTCCGTTGCCGCGCGCAGGTTGGCGCCAAGCCGCGTCCGCTCGATCAGGTACCAGGTCGAAAGACACACGATGAGCGAGAACACCACGACCCAGCCGCGATAGATCGGCAGGAACATGAAGCCGAGGTTGGTGCCGCCGCGAAGCTCGTCGGGAATCGCATAAGGCAGTCCCGACGAGCCGAAATAGTTCTGGAAGATGCCTTGGATGATCAGCGCAAGTCCGAAGGTCAGCAGCAGACCGTACAGGTGATCGAGACCGGCGAGCCATTTCAGCATGGTCCGCTCCAGAACCATCCCGAAGATGCCGACGGCGATCGGCGCAATGATCAGCGCCCACCAATATCCGATCCCCCAGATATTGAGCAGGAAATAGGCGCAGAACGCTCCCATCATATAAAGCGCGCCATGCGCGAAATTGATGATGTTGAGCATGCCAAAGATCACGGCAAGCCCAAGGCTGAGCAACGCGTAGAATGAGCCGTTGATCAGTCCCACGAGTAGCTGTGCATAAAGCGCTTGCATATCGGTCGATCTTTCAACTCGTGCCTTTGACATTACGCCGGGCTGTCTCGCGAAAAGCGAGGTCGCCCCAGTTACTTACTTCTTCAGGAGCGCGCACTTGCTTTCGGAAAGCGGTGTGAACGCCTGATCGCCGGGAACTGTGCCGATCAGCTTGTAGAAATCCCAGGGCGCCTTGGACTCCGAGGGCTTCTTGACTTCGAACAGATAGGCCGAATGGATGGTGCGGCCGTTGGGCTGAATTTCGCCCTTGCCGAACAAGGGATCGTCGGTCGGGATCGACTTCATCTTCTCCACGACCTTGACGCCGTCATGGGGGTTGCCGCCGAGTGCCTCGAGCGCCTTGAAGTAATGCAGGAGGCCTGCATAGACGCCGGCCTGCACCATGCTCGGCGGCGCGCCATTCTTCATTCGCGCGGCGAATTTTTTCGAGAACTCGCGGGTCTTGTCGTTCAAGTCCCAATAGAACGTTTCGGTGAAATTCAGCCCCTGCGCCGTCTCAAGCCCGATCGCCTTGACGTCGGTGATGAACAGCAGCAGTGCGGCGAGCTTCTGCCCGCCCCTGACGATGCCGAATTCGGCCGCCTGCTTGATGGTATTGGTGGTGTCGCCGCCGGCATTGGCCAGCCCGATGATCTTGGCTTTCGAAGCCTGTGCCTGCAGCAGGAACGACGAGAAGTCGGCCGTATTCAAGGGATGCTTGACCCCGCCGAGCACCTTGCCGCCATTGGCCTTAATGACGGCGGTGGTGTCGCGCTCGAGCGCCGCGCCAAAAGCATAGTCGGCCGTGATGAAGAACCAGGTGTCGCCGCCAGCCTTCACCAGCGCCTGCCCGGTCGAGTGCGCCAGCATATAGGTGTCATAGGTCCAGTGCACGGTATTGGGCGAGCACTGCGCGTTGGTGAGGTCGGACGTCGCCGCGCCCGAGTTGATGTAAACGCCGTTCTTTTCCTTGATGACGTTGTTGACCGCGAGCGCCACGCCGGAGTTCGGCACGTCGACGATGACGTCGACCTTGTCGACGTCAAACCACTGCCGCGCAATGGCGGTGCCGATGTCTGGTTTGTTCTGATGATCGCCGGAAATGATATCGATCTTCCAGCCCTTGGCGGTCAGGCCGGAGTCCTCAACCGCCATCTGCGCGGCCAGCGTCGAACCCGGACCGCCAAGATCGGCGTAAAGACCGGACTGATCGGACAGCGCGCCGATCTTGACGGTCTTGTCCTGGGCGAAGGCAGAGCCTGCGGTTGCAAGGCTCACGGCCGTACCAAGTAACAGGCTGGCGAGTATTTTCTTCTTCATGGCAGTCCCTTTCGGATGCTCGTACTGTTTTTTTCAGACGCCGAGATAAGTGTGAAGCTTGTCCATATTGGCTTGCAGCTCCGCATTCGCAAAGCCATCGATGATCTTGCCGTGCTCGACGATGTAGTAGCGATCGGCCACCGTCGCGGCGAAGCGGAAATTCTGCTCGACGAGCAGGATGGTAAAGCCCTCGTTCTTGAGGCGCTTGATGGTCTGGCCGATCTGCTGGATGATGACGGGAGCAAGCCCCTCGGTCGGTTCGTCCAGCATCAGAAAGCGCGCACCGGTGCGCAGGATGCGCCCGATCGCCAGCATCTGCTGTTCGCCGCCGGACAGCTTGGTGCCCTGGCTGCCCAGCCGCTCCTTGAGATTGGGAAAAAGTTCGAAAATCTGATCGAGCGTCAATCCGCCATTGCGCACGGCCGGCGGCAACAGGAGATTTTCGCGCACATCGAGGCTCGCGAAGATTCCGCGCTCCTCCGGGCAGAACGCAATCCCTGAGCGCGCGATCCTGTCCGATGAGGCGCGGATGATTTCCTTGCCGTCGAAGCGGACCGAGCCTGAGCGCTTGCCGATAATCCCCATCACCGATTTCAGCGTGGTGGTCTTGCCGGCGCCGTTGCGGCCAAGCAACGTGACGACCTCGCCCGGATTCACGTCGAAATTGATGCCGTGGAGGATGTGGGATTCGCCGTACCACGCTTCGAGATTCTGCACCGACAGGATCGGCGCGCTCGACGCCGATGGCGCCACCGCGGCATTGGTCATTGTCGCATCAGCCATGTTCGGGTTAGCCATGGCCAGCCCCCAGATAAGCTTCCTTCACGCGTTCGTCCTTCGACAGCTCGGCGTAGTTACCCTCAGCGAGCACGTGACCGCGCGTCAGCACGGTAATGATGTCGGACAGGTGGGCCACGACGTTCAGGTTATGCTCGACCATCAAGATGGTATATTTCGCAGAGATGCGCTTGATCAGCGCTGCGATCTTGTCGATGTCCTCGTGGCCCATGCCCGCCATCGGCTCGTCGAGCAGCATCATTTCGGGATCGAGCGCGAGCGTGGTTGCGATTTCCAGCGCGCGCTTGCGGCCATAGGGCATCTCGACCGCGGGCGTATTGGCGAACTCGCTCAAGCCGACATCGTCAAGCAATTCGAGCGCGCGGGCGTTGAAGCGGTCGAGCACGGTCTTGGAGCGCCAGAAATCGAAGGAATGGCCGTGCTGACGCTGCAGCGCGACGCGCACGTTTTCCAGCGCCGTCAGATGCGGAAACACGGCCGAGATCTGGAACGAGCGCACGAGGCCGAGCCGCGCCACGTCGGCCGGCGCCGTCGACGTGATGTCCTGTCCCTTGTAAAGGATCTGGCCTGCCGACGGCGTCAGAAACTTGGTGAGCAGATTGAAACAGGTGGTCTTGCCGGCCCCGTTCGGGCCTATCAAGGCATGAATACTGCCGCGCCGTACCTTAAGGGAAACGTCGCGTACGGCAAAGAATCCCGCGAACTCCTTGGTCAATCCGTGGGTTTCGAGAATGAACTCATCCGACAATCAAATTCCCCCGAAAGCCGTCGCCGCGACGTCCTGATCGCGGGTGGCTAATCTCTTGCTTTACAGCAGGTTCCTCCCGAGGTCCTGAAAATGCCGCGCTTGGTTTCGCGTGCTTGAATTCGTGCCCGGGGCCCGCCGCCTCCGGGCCGGAATATGCCGTCATCGCCCCTCATTGTGCAAGGCGGAAAGCGGCGCTTGCGGCCGCTCCGCCATTAGTCGTAGGGCCTTTTGGCCGTCCAGAGCAGGCGGCCTGCGGCTGCACATCTGGAAAGCAGCCGTTAACGTTGTTCGGTCAGGATCGAAATCCTTCATCGAATCTTTCCCGCTTGCGCTGAAGGTTCGGCTTATTTTCAGATCGGAATTTAAGGCCGTGGATTTCGAAAGCGCCAACCCGTCGATCGTCAAATCGATCAAGCAGCGTGATCTCTTGAACACGTGGCTGCGGCTTTATGCCCCTGCGCAGCGCCTGCCCCGCATCGAGAATTTTCAGCCCTCCCGGATCGAGGACGAACTTCCCGACCTGGTCTATATGACGGTCGAAAAGGTGAACCCGGCACACGTGATCATCGACAGCGACGGCACCCGCATGTCGCTGGCCTATGGCCATACCGGCAGGGGCCGCTACCTCGACGAATATCTCGGGGTTCGGCTGGCGCCGCTCGTCATGCCGATCTATCAGCAATGCCTGGATCGCGCCCTCCCCGTCTACACGGTGTCCCATGTCGACGATTCTACCGGGCGCATCGTCGCCTATGAAAGGCTGCTGCTGCCGTTCTCGGCTTCCGAGGGCGTCACGCATCTGATCGCCTCCTTGAAAACGATCAGCGAAGACGGCAGTTTCGAGATCCGAAACCTCATGCGTGCTAACGACACGTTGCCGACCTTCAAGCTCCGCGCCGTCATAGACCGTGACCTGTTCCACCATATGCCGGGCCGCATTTCATCCGCTGTTCAGATCGAATTCGGCTAAGAGGGCGAGCTTCCGGCAAACGGATCCGCTTCAGGCGCGAGCGCGTTTGCCGCCCAATTCCTTTGCATAGACATCCGACTTGAAACCCACCAGGAGCTTGCCGCCGGCCTCGAGCACCGGCCGCTTGATCATCGACGGCTGCTCCAGCATCAGCGCCAGCGCCTTGCGTTCGTTGAGCCCTTCCTTGTCGGTATCGGGCAACTTTCGAAACGTCGTTCCCGCCCGATTGAGCAGGGTTTCCCAGCCCAGCTCGCTCGTCCACGTTTTCAGCTTTTCCTTCGGCGCGCCGGCGGCCTTATAGTCGTGAAATTCGTAAATCACGCCGTGGCTGTCGAGCCAGGCCCGCGCCTTCTTCATGGTGTCGCAGTTCTTGATGCCGTAGATGGTGATCGGTTTTGTCATCTGTGTCTCGCCTCGACTAGTGGTCGGATTTTAACATTCACAGCCGTTCGTAGCAGGCCCTTTTTGCGAGTGCTGGAATCTAAGGATCAAAGATAGATTTCCAGTGGCTCAGGGTCGCTTTGGAATGTCCAGCCCGCGCTTGACCGCCGGCCGCGCCAGGCCGCGATCGAGCCAGGTCTGGACGTTGACGAAGCCATCGAAGGCAACCAGTTCACGCGCGCCGTAAAACCCGATCAGATTGCGAGCCCAGCCGAGCATCGAGATATCGGCGATAGTGTATTCGTCGTCCATGATCCACTGCCGTCCGGCGAGACGAGACTCGATCACTCCGAGGAGCCGCTTCAATTCATTCACATAGCGCTCAAGTGGCCGCTTGTCGGCGATCTCCCTGCCCGCGAATTTGTGGAAGAAGCCTACCTGGCCGAACATCGGTCCGATGCCGCCCATCTGGAAATGCAGCCATTGAATGGTCTGCCAGCGGCGCGCAGCATCTGCCGGCAGCAGTTTGCCGGTCTTCTCGGCGAGATATTGCAGGATCGCGCCGGACTCGAACAGGCCGGAGCGGTTTGCCGCCGGGTCCATTCGGGTCGAGGATCGCTGGAATCTTGCCGTTGGGGTTGAGCGACAAAAACTCCGGCGTCTTCTGATCGCCCTTGTTGAAATCGACGAGATGCACCTCGTAGGGCAAGCCGATCTCTTCAAGCGCGATCGAGACCTTGACGCCATTCGGCGTCGGCAGCGAATAGAGCTGAAGCCGCTCGGGATGCTGCGCCGGCCAGCGCCTGGTGATCGGAAAGGCGGAAAGATCTGGCATAAGCCACCTACTTGTTCAGACTTGGCACGCCTAACCGGTCTTCCCGTCATCAAAGCTGACGATGACAGCAGCGTTCGCAATCAAAATTGGATCGTTGCCGATATCGGACGGGATTTCCAGCCCGCCCTTGACCGCGGTCACCTTCTTGGTGCCGTAGGGTAATTCCTTCGCCACGGCTTCGGTGTCGACGGCTTCCGGATTAGGCACGGCGATCGTGACATCGACAAACATGTCGTTCGCGGTCTTGCCGAGCATGCGGAAGAAGCCGAGGCTCGAATGCCGGATGGCATCCGACACCGCGCGTTTCGCCGCTTTGGTCGCATCCCTGCCGTGGACATCGACGCCCATCCCCATTTCAGTCACACAGCGCACACGTGTCATCGGTTCCTGCCTTGTCTTGTTGTCAATTCGCTGCCGAACGCCTGCGCCAGCAGCCAGCCTTGGAATGTTTTCATCGCCGAGGTCTCCCGTTTCGATTTCAGGTTCGTCAGCCAGTAACTACCAAGGGCGACTTCATTCTTGAAGGGCTGGACCAGGCGCCGCTTCCTGAGTTCGGCCGTGAACATCGCAACCGGCAATAGGGCGACCCCCGCACCCTGAACCGCGGCCTCGGCGATGCCTATGGAAGAATCAAATACCGGTCCCCTGACCTTTGGACAGGGAATGCCGACGCCTGCAAACCAGCGCTCCCATTCGTCGGTCCGGTAGGAACGCAGCAGGATTTCGCCGCGAAGGTTGTCCGGTTTCCGCAATCTGCAAGCGATCTCGGGCGCGCATAGCGGGGATTGCGGCGCCGCTATCAGCTCCACGGCCCGGGTTCCATGCCACGATCCATCGCCGAACCTGATCGCAAAGTCGAGCCCTTCGCCGGCGATATCGACGCGATTGTTGTTGGTATAAATGCGCAGGTCGATTTTCGGATGCATCTTGCGAAACGCCTGAAACCGGGGCAACAGCCATCGCGTCGCGAACGTTCCAATCGAGCCGACCGTGACGGTCTCGCGAAATTGACCATCGGCGAATTGATCGAGCGTCGCGCGAATGCGCCCGAATGTTTCCGTAAGAACCGGCATCAACGCCAACCCTTCGTCAGTCAGCGCCAGTCCGCGCGGCAGCCTGCGAAACAGCTTCACCTTCAGCATTTCTTCCAGGGTCTTGACCTGGTGACTGACCGCACTTTGCGTCACGCACAGTTCCAGGCCCGCGCGGGTGAAGCTGAGATGGCGAGCCGACGCCTCGAAGGCACACAGCGCGTTGAAGGGCAGATGCGACCCGACCATTTTTCGAGACCCAAATTATCCTAATGGTTCGTCCAATTTTTCATCGCTTGTCAATCGGTTTCGTTTTGGCGCATTGACGCGAGCGCAACGAAAGGACAACAGAAATGATCGAGCGGCGTCATTTTCTTTACGGAATTCTTGCAGCAACGAGCGGATGCGCCTTGTGCGCAACTGATGCGTTCGGTCAGGCCAATCATGATTGGTCGGACCAATTCGAGCGCCGCATCGCAGGTCTCGAGAAGGAGCGCGGCGGCCGTCTCGGCGCGGCGGTTGTCGATACCGCGAGCGGAAGAAGCGCTGCGTTCCGGGGCGATGAGCGCTTCCCGATGTGCAGTACGTTCAAGGTACTCGCCGTGGCGGCGACGCTCGCTCGCGTCGACGGCGGCAAGGATCGGCTGGATCGTCGCATCCGGTTCGAGACCAGCGATGTGGTGACCTACTCCCCTATCACCAAGGAGCGCGTGGGCGGAGATGGCATGTCGCTCGCGGAGATATGCGAAGCGGCGATGACGGTCAGCGACAATACCGCCGGCAATCTCCTGCTGGCTGCTCTTGGTAGCCCCGAAGGCTTGACCGCCTACGCCCGCTCGCTCGGCGATACCGTGACGCGGCTTGATCGGAACGAACCCTCGCTCAACGAAGCTATCCCCGACGATCCCCGCGACACGACATCACCGACCGCGATGTTGAGCAATCTCCGCACGCTGGTAGCGGGGGATGTGTTGTCCTCTTCCTCCAAGCAACATCTCGTCGGCTGGCTGATCGGCAACAAGACCGGCGATAGCAGGCTGCGCGCCGGACTTCCGCGCGGCTGGCGCGTCGGCGACAAGACCGGGTCCGGCGAAAAGGGAACCAGCAACGACATCGCCGTCATCTGGCCCTCATCCGGCCGGCCGCCCATCTTCGTCTCAGCCTATCTGACCGGAAGCTCGCCGGAGGCGGACCATCGTAACGCGACGCTGGCGGCCGTGGGCCGCGTGGTCACGGAGTCTGTCGGGTGACAGGCCGCCCACGTCTTTACGGCAAGTGGCGCATCAACTGGCAGACGCGTTGCCATCGCCCGCCAGCATAAGCTTCGCATCGTCGACGATATAACGGGCGTAACGATAGTCGCGGATGAAGCTGATGCGGCCATCGCGCCATTCGAGCCACATGAAATAGCTCGGGCTCCCGCCCGCGCCCTTCTCGAACACCGCGATCACCTCCCGCCCCTCCACCCAGGCAGGCGCAAGCCGCACGCCGTCGAACTTGGCATAGATCGTGAAAAACATACCAACGTCGGCGGCGCCGACGCGAAGCGGATAAGTCGACTGGTGGAGTTTGACATCGTCGGCGAGCAGCGCCCGCAATCCGTCCCAGTTCTGCGCGTTGAACAGCGCGACATAGCGCGCGACCGCCGACGATACTGGCCGTGCCTCGGCCAGGCTGGCCGCATGTGCGTTGATCTCGCGAAGACGCGCCCGGCCGCGGGCGAGATGGGCTTTCACGGCATCGACGCTCAATCCGAGGAGCCCGGCGATGTCCTTCAACGGCTCGTCGAGCACGTCCTTGAGAATGACGACGCTGCGCTGAACGAGCGGAAGCTCGGCAAAGCGCGACACGGCGGTCTCGACCGCTTCCTGGCGCATCAGGGCCTCCATCGGGTCCGCGTTGGCTTCGTCGGCGACATCGATCGCGGCTTCGATCGGCTCCGATTTGCGTAGCGCACGGCTGCGCAACAGGTCGAGTGCCCGGTTGTGGGCAATTCGAAACAGCCAAGGCCTAAGCTGAAGCGGCCGAAGCTGCGGCATTTCTTCGGCCTCGTCGAGCGCGGCGAGCGCACGCGCCATCGTATCCTGCACTACGTCCTCGCCGTCGATCACCGATCCCATCAGCCGCGCGCAGTAGCGATGCAACTCCTGGCGCAACTCGCCGGTCAGCGCCAGAAGCTCTGCCCGGCGGTCGTGTTGCGGTGACGATGGCGTTGCGTTCAAGCCGACGCTCCCTCGATCATGGTAATTCCCGTGTCGCCCTTGAGCCCGAAGACGACGCCGTCAGCGTATTTCGCCTCTTCGAGCACGGAAATGACTTTTTCGCCGAATTCACGCGGCGGCATCGGCGCGCCGAAGCGCGCCAGAAACTCCTCGCGGCCGATGCCTGCGGCGCGCGCATAGGCGCTGGCGCCGGCGTCACCGACCCCGGTATTGCCGATGATCTGCTGCGGCACGATCGCCTGGAAGCGGATGCCGAGCTTGTTCTGTGCCGAGACGCCATTGGCATATTTGGCCATCAGCCAGAGCATGCGCTTGGCGCCGGCATAGCCGCCCGACAGCGGCGAGCCGTTCTCGGCCGCGCCGCTCGATCCCACGAGCACGCGGCTTCCGGATTTCAACGGCGTCTTCAGCGCGGCTTGAATCCAGTAGAGACCTCCCTTGACGTCGGTCTCCCAGGTTGCGCTGAAATCTTCCCAGCTCAACTGGTCGAGCCGGCCCATCGGCGGCTTCGCGCCCGCATTCAGTACCAGGATGTCCGGATGGACCTCGCCCAGGATTCGGTGCGCGGCCGCCTCGTCTGTCACGTCGGCCGGGATCGCGGCAACGCCGAGCCGCTCGCGTGCCGCCGCGAGCGCGCCTGTCTCGCGCGCAACGACCGTCACTTTGGCGCCACGCGCGACCAGCGCTTCGACCAGTCCGAGACCCAACCCACGGCTTCCGCCGGTCACAACCACCTTCTTGTCTTTCACGTTCATGGCTTCTGCTCCATCGTTTGGATGTTGCTAGAACGATCGAACCCTGCGAAAGGAGTCATGACGACATTCAGGAATTTCGTCGCGACATCAGCTTCAGCCATGGCGTCGAGTGAAAGACAGCCATCAGCAAATACATCGGCGTCATTCCGCTGAGGCCGAAACTGCCGCTGGTTGAGCAGAGCGTATGCGACGCTCCGCTATCGAGAACACTCGTCACAAGCGCCATGAGTGCAAAAGTCGGCGCCGCCGCGAGGTGTAGCCATTGGCTCATGGCTTTGAGCCGACGTCTCGTTTGCGAAACGCCGCTTCGCCGGCGTCCGACACCGCGACCCACTTCGGATCCGGCGCAGCGTTCGGGACATAGCTGTCGTTCCAGTTCCACCACTTGTAGGGCCGATCTTTCGGGTAGCCCTCCGGAGAAGTCTTCCCACTCCTCCTGGCGTCCGAGCGCCGTCATGTCGAGATAGCTCCAGACCGTGCCCATCGCCTCGTCGCCGCGACTGTTGATGAGATAGGTACGGAACACGCGGTCACCGTCGCGGATGAAAGCGTTGTGGCCGTGCCATTCGTCGACGCCGAAGTCGGCATCAAAGCTGTCGATAATGGTGACCCAGGGAATCCTCCCCCACCCCATGCGTGCCTTGAGGCGCGCGATGTCGGCCTGCGGCGCGCGCGAGGCGTAGACGAGCGTGGTATCGCGCGCGTTGAGGTGAACAAGGTTAGAGACCTGGTCGGCTCCCAGCGAACAGCCGATGCAGGCGTGGTCGGGCCAGCCATGGACGCCGGGCTCGAAGAACGCACGGTACACGACCAGTTGGCGGCGGCCCGCGAACAGGTCGAGCAGGCTGACCTTGCCTCCGGGTCCATCGAACGCGTAAGCCTTCTCGACCGCCATCCACGGCATCCGCCGCCGTTCGGCGGACAGCGCGTCCTTCGCCCGCACCAAAGCCTTTTCCTTCACGAGCAGTTGCTCACGTGCGGCTTCCCATTCCTTGGCCGACACGATCGGCGGCGTTTTCATGGCAAGTGACATGTTGACCTCCTGTTGATGAAGCCAAGACGTTTGAGAGTTGGAAAAGGAGTCATGGACAGCCAAAAAAATAGCCGTCGGGTTCCCGACGGCTGGATGTTTATGCTGGCACGGCGGCGGGCTGGCCTGCGATCTTCGGGAACGGCCGGAAGGTCAGGATGATAAAGAAGGCGCCGAGGCCGACTGCCCAGGAGCCGATATAAAGCCAGGCATAGCTCGCAAAGGTATCATAGATCAGGCCACCGGCGATGGGACCGGTCGCCATGCCAAGACCACCCGCCATCGACAGGCCGCCGATGACGGTGCCGAGCATGCGCAGCGGAAAGTTCTCGCGTACCAGCACCGAGTAAAGCGGCATGGTCCCGGCATAGATGAACCCGAACAGCGCGGCGACCGCATAGAATTCGGTCAACTGTTGCGCGAACACATAGCCCAGCGCGCCGAACGCCTGTAACAACAAGCCGGTCACCAGCACGCGCTTGGCGCCGAAGCGGTCGCCGAGCAGACCGAACACCAGACGGCCGCCCATGCCGGCGAGACCTTCGACGCTGTAGATCGTCACCGCCGTGATCATCGGGATGCCGCACGAGACGGCATAGCTCGCGGTGTGGATGATCGGGCCGGAATGCGTCGCGCAGCAGAAGAAATTGGTCGCCAGCAAAATGATGAATTGCGGCGAGCGCAGCGCCTCACCCAGCGACATCTCCGCCTGCGGCGTTGGACCCGCTGTTGGCGCGGCCGGCGCCGCGGCGAGTGCCGGCGGGCGGCGGACTAGGAGCGAAACCGGAATCATGATCGCGCCGACCACGGCGGCGAGGATCAGCATCGTGGTCCGCCAGTCATGGTAGGAGACGAGCCAGGCAACCAGCGGCGACATGGTCATGGGCGCCATGCCCATCCCGGCCGACACCAGCGACACTGCAAGGCTGCGATGGGTATCGAACCAGCCGGTGACGGTTGCCATCATCGGCGCAAAGATCGCGGAGGTGCCGGCGCCGACCATCACGCCGAACAGGAATTGAAACGCAAGCAGCGAGGTTGCCTGGCTTGCGAGCGCCAGGCTTGCCGCGATCACCGCCGAGCCGGTCAAGACGACCCGCAACGGGCCGTAGCGGTCGGACAAGGTGCCCCACATCATGCTGGTCATGGCCATCGCGAGAAATCCGATGGTCATCGCGCTGGATACGCCGGTCACCGACCAGCCGGTGTCCCGCGCGATCGGCTGAAGCAGCACGGGTAACGAAAACATGCCGCCGATGGCCACGCAGCCAAGTAGCCCACCGGCCGCCACCATTACCCAGCGATAGTGCGAATTGATCATTCCAGGTCTCCCATGCAGCGCCCATCCGCCTTCAAGACGAACGGGCAATGCCAAAGCCGACAGCAGGAATAGCTTATTTCCGCAATTTTTTGATCCTGCCAGTTCCTGCCATTTTGGCGTCCCTCACCCGCGTTCAGGCGACCTTCTCACGCATGAAATAGGCACTGCGCTCATGTTCTTGCGTGTTGACCACCGAGCGGATGCGCAACAGATCCTTGCGGGCGATCAGGCCGACCACGCGGTGCTTTTCGCGGTCCACGATTGGAATGCGGCCGAGATCGGACGACACCATGACGTCCGCCACCCGTCCCAGCACCTCATCGGGATAGGCCGAGACCGCCGAGGTGTCGGAGACGAGATCATCGAGCGTCATGGCCTGATGCGCGCCTTCGGTGCGCCAGCGCAGAACATCAGAACGCGCCACCATGCCGGCCAAACGCCCGTCCGCCGTCACCACCGGATAGGATTTGTGCCTGACTTCATCACCGGTGAAGAAAGCGACCGCATCATCCACCGGCATGGTCACCGGCAGCGTGTCGACGTTCTTCACCATCACGTCGGCAACGCGCAACAGCTCGAACTGGTCGATCGAGTATTCGCGCGTGATGTGCTGACCGCGTCTCGCAATCTTCTCGGTGAGAATGGAGCGCTTCAACAGAAGCACGGTCACGGCATAGGCCGCGCCGGTCGCCGCGAGCAAGACCGGCAGCATCTCGATATTGCCGGTCAGTTCGATCGCAAACATCACGCCGGTGAGCGGCGAACGCATGGTGCCGCCCATCATCGCGGCCATGCCGACCAGCGCCCAGAATGACGGGCCGCCCGGCAGCATCTGGCCTTCCAGCCACCCGGCCGAGCCACCGAGGATCAGGAGCGGCGCCAGCACGCCGCCCGAGGTGCCGGACGCCAGCGCCACGATCCAGATCGCCGACTTCACCAGCAGGAGCCGGCCAACGCCATGGGCCGTCGCATGGCCGGAGAGCAGATCGGCGATGACATCATAGCCGACGCCAAGCGCGTGCGGATCGGCGAGACCACCAGCCCCGACAACCAAGCCGCCGAGCATCGGCCACCACATCCAGTGCAGCGGCAGGAAATCGAACAGGTCTTCGGCCGCATAAAGCAGGCGCGTCATCAGACCGGACTGGAGTCCGGCTACGACGCCGACGCCGATCGCCGCCGCCATGCCCCACAACGGCAGGGTCGGATGCTCGGTGAACGGAAACAGCGGCCCACTGCCGAACAGGAACGGACGGCAGACCGCCGACACGATGACGGCGGCAACGACCGGCAGGAAGCTGCGCGGCTTCCATTCGAACAGCAAGAGTTCGACAGCGAGGAGCACGGCCGCGATCGACGTTCCGAAAATCGCGGTCATGCCAGCGGCCGCGCCCGCAACCAGAAGCGTCTTGCGCTCTGCGGCGGTGAGATGGAAGCACTGGGCAAAGAGCGAACCGACCGCGCCACCGGTCATGATGATCGGGCCTTCGGCGCCGAACGGGCCGCCCGAGCCGATCGAAATCGCCGAAGACAAGGGCTTCAGCACCGCGACTTTTGGCTGCATGCGGCTGCCGCCGAGCAATATGGCCTCGATGGCTTCAGGGATGCCGTGTCCCCTGATCTTCTCCGAGCCGAAGCGCGCCATCAGTCCGATCACGAGGCCGCCGGCCGCCGGCGCAAGCACCATCCACAGGGCGCTGCGGCTGGTCTGCGCGATCGGCAGATTGCTGACGCTGAACTGGCCAAACCAGACGAGATTGCTGACCAGCGCAATCAGCTTCAGGAGGATCCAGGCCGTGGCCGCGCTGGCGCTGCCAACGACCAGCGCCATGCCGATCAGGAGCAGAACACGGCGATCGGCCGTGAAATCGCCGAGCTTGTTACGATGCCGCGTGGCGCCGCCGGCCTTGTCGATCATTTGACGCATGGGAGAGCTTTTCGGGAGACAACTGCAGACGCCCGCCTAACCCGCGTCGCCGCCCAGATCAAGAACAGCACGCGCATGGCTCCAACCGCCAATTGCGCCAAAAATATCGTAATCCGATATAAATCGACGGCTATTTGACGCGCTTCAGGGCTTTTCCAGATTTGCCCGTTTTGGCTTTGTCCGCCTTCGCAGACCCGGCCGCCGGCGCTTTCTTTGTTGGCTTTTTCTTTGCCCTGGACTGGTTGTATTCGATCGCCGCGCGGATGAGGTTTTTCAGCGCCGGCGCGTTCACCTTGTCGCCCTCGAAAAAATCGATCGCGCGTCTTTGATTGCCTTCAAGACCGGCGTTGAAGAGTCTTGCGGGGTCCGGCAAGCGCGCCCCATGGTCAAAGGTCAACTTCACCTTGTCCTTGTGCGCGTTGCCAACGGCAATGATGCCGTCGCGTGACCACACCGGACTTCCCATCCACTTCCATTCCTCGAAGATTTCCTTGTCCGCCTCGAGAATGGCCTTGCGGACGCTGGCGAGAGTTTTGCCTCGCCAGTCCGTAATGCCGGCTATCAGCTGATCGATCTTTTCCGATGCATCCATGGGGGTTCAAGCCGTTTGTTTTGAAATCATCCGTCGAACCAGGTGACCTTTCCACATCCACAGGCCCGAAAGCAACATGACGGGAAAGAACACGAACCGCGTCGGCGGCGCATAATCCGGGAGAACCTGGAACGGGCTATAGATGTAGCCGATGATCGGAATGGCACAGATGATGTGAATCCAGCGGATGATCACGCGGAGGCTCGAATCCTTGATCAGCAATTTGTAATCCTTTCATTGGCGATGCGGTGCAGTTCGGCCGGCCTACGCTCGATGTGACCACCAGCCTCAATCCTGACGTGCCAGCACTTGAGCGAGATTCTCGAGGAACTTCTGCCAGCCGAACTTGGCGCCACCAAAAGCCTGCGGCTGATCGGACCGGAAGCCCGTCTGTTCCATGCGAAGGTGGGTGCCCGTGCTGGTCGCCGTGAGCGTAAAGGTCACCACGCTTCTCAAGTTGTAGGTATTGTCGACGTGCGCATGATCCCAAGTGTAGGACAGCATCCTGTTCGGCTCGATGGCGAGAACCTCGCAATCCAGCACGCCGCCCCAGTCGCCGCGAAGATTGAAGTGATGGCCGACCGTGAGCTTGAAGTCGTTCTTCATCAGCCATTCCTCGATCAGGTGGGGTTGGGTCAGCGCGCGCCAGAGCCGTTCCGGCGGAAAACCAAATTCCCGTTCAACGACGACGGAGCGCGTTTCGATCGCGGGCTCGTTCAGTGGTCCATCCTTTTCAGCAGGTTTTCGAGTTGGTCGAACCGGCTCTGCCAGAATCCGGTCATTTGGCTCGTCCAGTCGATCAGCGGAGCCAACGCGTTCAGCTGGGCGCTGTAGTGGGTCTGGCGGCCCTCGTGGCGGTCCCGCACGAGCTTCGCCCGCTTCAACACCCCAAGATGTTTCGAGACGGCTGGTTGTGAAACGCCGGAACGCGCCGTCAGTGCCGCGACTGTCTGCTCGCCCTCGCGGCAGAGCCGCTCAAAGATCGCTCGCCGGGTCGGATCGGCCAGGGTTCGGAACAGCACATCGTGGATGTTCGGCATGGATATCAATAACTATCCGGTTATTGATTGACGTATAACCAACGGGATATGGATCAGTCAAGCGCGTTACAACGAATTAATTCTCCCTACAGGAAAGATTAATGCGCGCGACAGGTCGCGGTAATGGCGCAGGCGTTATCTCCATGATCAAGCCAATCGGCTTAACACTCTTGGAGATGCAATCATGACAGACACCAATCAACGGCCTCGCCGCCAGATATGGTCGGCGCGGCGCCTCACGCTGCTTTGCTCTGCGGCGGTCCTGGGTTCCGCCCTCGCCTTCGGCGGCCCGCTTGGATACGGCCGGCTCGCCGGACAGGCTCTCGCTGCCATGCCCGCGCCGGTCACGGCGAATGCAGCCGGACAGACCGGTTTTGCCGATCTCGTCGCGAAGGTCAAACCGGCGGTGATTTCGGTCCGCGTTCGCCTCGACCAGGGCGTCGAGTCGGACGAAGGCGGAACCAGCGATCAGGATAACTCGCCGTTCATGCCGGGTTCGCCCTTTGAAAAATTCTTCCGGCAGTTCGACGGCCAGCAGGGCCACTTGCAGCGCCATCAGATGGTGACCGGCGTCGGCTCCGGGTTCTTCATCTCGGCGGACGGCTATGCCGTCACCAACAATCACGTGGTCGACCATGCCAAGTCGGTCGAGGTCACGACCGATGACGGACATATCTACACCGCCAAGGTGATCGGCACCGATCAGAAGACCGATCTCGCGCTGATCAAGGTCGATGGCAAACAGGACTTCGCCTATGTCGACTTCGAGACGACAACGCCGCGGGTCGGCGACTGGGTGGTGGCGGTCGGCAACCCCTACGGCCTCGGCGGCACCGTGACCGCCGGCATCGTGTCGGCCGAAGGACGCGCGATCTCTTCCAGCCCCTATGACGACTACATCCAGATCGACGCCCCGATCAACAAGGGCAACTCCGGCGGTCCGACCTTCGACACCAGCGGAAAGGTGATCGGCGTCAATACCGCGATCTATTCGCCGTCCGGCGGATCGGTCGGCATCGGCTTCGACATTCCCGCCTCGACGGTGAAGATGATCGTCGCCCAGCTCAAAGACAAGGGCGTTGTCACCCGCTCCTGGCTCGGCGTGCAGGTGCAACCGGTCACCGCCGGCATTGCCGAAAGCCTCGGCATGAAGAAGGCGGAAGGCGCACTGGTCGACGATGCTCAGCCCGACACGCCGGCCGCCAAGGCGGGCCTCCAGCCCGGTGACGTCATCACCGCGGTCAACGGCAACAGCATCAAGGATTCGCGGGCGCTCGCACGCGAGATCTCCGCGATGGCTCCCGATAGCTCCGCCAAGATCGACATCCTGCGCAAGGGTGAGGCCAAGACGATCACGGTGACGCTCGCGAAAATGCCCGATCAGCTGAAGAAGCAGGCCAAGGCCGATGAGTTCGAAAACGGGTCAACTCGCGGCGTGCCGCATCTGGGTGTAGCTGTGGCGCCCGCTGGCGATGTTGCAGGTGCCGGCGACAAGGGAGTTGTGATCACTTCCGTCGATCCCGACGGCCCCGCCGCCGCGCACGGCCTGCAATCCGGCGACGTCATTCTCGACGTCGGCGGCAAGAGCGTCGCCAGCCGCAGCGAGCTTCGCGACGCGCTCGCGCAAGCCAGGAAAGACGGCAAGCACGACGTTCTGATGCGGGTGAAGACTTCGGACAACACGCACTTCATCGCCATGCCGATCGGCTAAGGGATAAGCGCGTGAGAGAGCCCGCCGCGGCGCACTCCAGGGGCCGCGGCGGGTGTCTTGTGCTCGGATCGTCAGAAGCGGTCCCGATCCGCGTGATGGCAGCTGCCTTTCCCGGCATCGCTGAAATTCGCCGGCGTGTTGGCGGGCGCCGCCGGGTCCTTCATCGCCAACTCGTAGTCCCATTCGTAGCCGTCGCGATGCAGCGTCAGCTTCATGACGCCGAAGTAATAGCCGGTGGATGCCGCGATGTACTGGCTGGTCGCGTTCGGCACCGGCTGATCCAGAGATTCGCCTCCGGTGCCGACGATGAACTCACGCAGTCCCCGCCGCGCATCGGGGTTGGCGTTGGGATCGAGCGGAATGAAACGCGCATAGAGATGGTCGTGGCCGTTGAGGACGATATCGGCGCCGTTCTGGTACAAGAGCTTCCACCACGTATCGGCCGCCGTGCCCTCCGGCGAGGTGGACTTGCTGCCTGCCACGGCCGTGTCGGCCGCCGAGAAGGTCGGCTGGTGCCAGTAGGCGAGCGTACAGCGGGCATGGCTGTGGGCGAGATCGTTGGCAAGCCACTGGGTTTCGGCCGCAAGCCACGCGCCGGTCGGACTGCAGCCGCCCGGCTGCACGCCGCATTCGATATTGAGCGAGATGATGTGCCAGTCGCCGAGATCGTAGGAATACCAGCCGTCGCCATTGGCGCCGAACTGGCCCGCCTGCCCGTCCGGCCGCGGCATCGGCTGCACGACCGGCGCGCCGCCGTCGCCGGCGGTAACCGACGTCGTCACCGGACTGCCGGTGTTCGGGTCGACCTGATAGCCGTTGTAGTAGGAAAAATAGCCGTAGCCGTGGACGCCGCTTTCGCCGTGCTCGCTATAGAACTCGTGGTTGCCCGGCGCCGGCCGGTGCAGCCACTTGAACGCACCGTAGGTGTGATCGAATGACGCCATGAAATCCTGGTAGCGGCCGACCTGGTACTGTTCATCGCCAAGGATCGCGACGAGGTCGGGCTTCATGGCCGCGATCTGGTTGGCGGTCGCGGCCTGCGCCTGCCACAAGGTGGTAAATCCCTGGCCGGTCTTGTTACAGACGTCCTTCTGCTTTTCACCTTCGACCGGCCCGGTGGGCTGGCAGGCGATGTCGCCGACCACAGCCAGAACGTAAGGGTGATCGTCGTTGTCGCCGAACGGCGGATCGGCCTGCGTCGGCGCGGACGATCCCAGCACGACCGCGGCCCCGAACGCGAATGTTCCAACTAATGATTTTTTTAATTTCACAATGAACTCCCCAGAGTGTTGAACCGCCCCCTTGATTGAAGAGCGTCGCCTCGGAGGACTAGCGAGCGAGTGTTGCGCTATTGTTGCGCTGGCGTGACAGACCACAGCGCAGTTGCTGTTCGTCGTGGCTCCCATCAAACGGTCATCCGGGCCTCGTGGTTCGAGACGGCGCTCCGCGCCTCCTCACCACGAGGGTCTTCTAGCCACGCGCTCCGACCTCATCCAGAGGAGCATCGCGTTGGCGATGCGTCTCGAAGGATGAACATCGTGGGCACAACTTTGCAGCCCGGCGACGGATTTCCCGCCCCAGGCCATGCCAAATCATCGTCCCTCGAAATACAGAGGGCGCAGGGAAAGCCGGGCGCCGGATGCACCCGCAGCCTCGTATGCAAAAGTGGAAAGCATACGAGTTAGTCACCACAGGTCCACCGGAAGCGATCCGGCCTTCCCTGCGCGATGGTGTTACGGTTTCCTTCGTGCTCGCCCCCGGAGACCGGGCTTTCTTGCCTCCGTCATCGGCGCAATGCGCAGCATTGTCGCCAATTTGATACCAGCGTCGGGATATCAGGCCCACACGACTTCACCGTCCGCATGCCCGTCACTCGTCAGTTGACAGACCAGCGGCCACCGCATCCCGCGCTCCACGTTCGTGACGATCGCGATACGCCCCTCTTCGATCGAGGCGGGACGGGCGAAGCTGTAGGATTGATTTGCCCGACGCCCTAAGCGAAATATTTTTCGTGGGAGGGCTCGACACCGGCCGCAAATCACCCGTGGTGATTTGCCCGTCGGCAAATCAGCATTTCGATGCCTCTATTTCGACGCCTTGGCGATCTTGTGTTGCAGATGGCCGGTCTCATGATCGCGGCGGAGCTGGCTGAGCGATGTCTCGTTCAGTTGCATCAGGACTTCGCTCAGCTTTTCGGTCGCGGGATAACCGGCGGCAAAACCTGGTCCATAAATCTTGCGCAACGTACCGACGAGGGTGTTGCCATGCTTGTGGCTGATTTCACCATCGTGGTTGCGGTGGCGATTGTCGAGACCGGGTTTGCTCATGCTGCTCTCCATGGTGCCCACCAAACGACAGCATCCGCCTGCCGGGACCAAATAGCAATCTTGCGCTGCACCCGCCGAGACACGACATACCCTCCACCGCCCTACCCCGGGAGCAAGATATGAACGCGCCGCCCAACATCACCACCGCGTATTCCGACAGCGACGTCCTGCACTGGCTGACCAACGACGCGCGCGACGAGCGCTTCATCGACAACATCTTTGCCGAGATGTGCCTGCGGTTGCAGCGCGCCGGCATCCCCCTGAAGCGCGCGACGCTCCATGTGGTGATCCAGCATCCGCAATGGCTTGGCGCCAAGATGGCGTGGGCCGACGGCATGCGTACGGCCGAGATGACGCGCGTGGACCACGAAGTCCGGGGGCGATCCGAATTCATCGGCAGCCCGGCCTCCGAAATCCATGACGGCGCGACCGAAGTGCGTGAGAATCTCGCAGGCGACCCCGCGCTCGGCCGCAGGCACGCCCTCTATGACGAGATGCGGCAAAAAGGCCTGACCGACTATGTGGCGTGGCCGCTGTACCACACGCTCGGCAAGCGGCACATGGTGACCTTCGCGACGGACCGGGTGGGCGGTTTCGACGATGCGCAGATCGCCAGCCTGCAAAAACTGTTGCCGATCCTGGCGCTGGTCAGCGAAATCCGCGTCAAGAACCGCCTGGCGCGGACGCTGCTGGAGACCTATGTCGGCTCGCATGCCGGCGAGCTCATCCTGGCCGGCGCGACAAGGCGCGGAATGGGCACGACGGTGCGCGCCGCCATCATGATCTGCGACCTGCGCGGTTTTACGCAGATCTCGGACAACTGGCCGCGCGACGACGTGATCGATCTGCTCAACGGCTATTTTGACGCGATGTCGGAGCCGATTGCGCGGCACGGCGGGGAAATCCTGAAATTCATCGGCGACGGCCTGCTCGCCATCTTTCCGCTCAGCCAGCCACAGGCTTGCGCAAGCCTGCTGCATGCCGTGACCGAGGCCCGTCAGGCCATGGCGGCCCTGAACGAGAAGAACAATGAGGCCGGTCGTGCGCCGCTCAATTACGGTATCGGCGTCCATGTCGGGGACGTCATGTACGGCAATATCGGGTCGAGCACCCGCCTCGACTTCACTGTCATCGGTCCGGCGGTCAACATGGCCTCACGCCTCGAAGCGCTCACCAAGCAAGTGGGAAAGAACGTGCTGCTGTCCCATGCGTTTGCCGATCTCGTCAAAAGCGATTTCGATCTCGAGCGCGTCGGCGAATATCCGTTGCGCGGCTTCAACGACCCCGTCGAGCTGTTTGCCTATCACGGGTGAAGGCCGATCTGTCGTGCGGCGCCAAGCTGATCCCAACACCCGCGTCCACCGAAACTAATCTCCCGATATCTCCCAAAATTTGCGACCAAGGGGTCATCACGCCTCTGCACGACGCTTGATGCCTCTAAGCATCCGGGCTTGCATGATGTAATGGCCGAAGGCGGCGGCGACCAGCATAAGTGGTCGTGGGGTCCGCGCCAATATCGCATAGATGCGCTCAATGAAGATGAGGCGGCCGGGCGGACGGGAGCGCTCCCGAATCGAACCGGGCCAGCACCGTGAGATGCGTCCGCGTACAATGAGGCGCGTGCGCTCATGATCCAGGGGCTCCAGCAGGAACTCCCAGCTCACTTGGTTGGCGCCACTCGCCTCCGGCACAGTCAGGACCAGGTCGTGCGGCGGCTCAAACGTAGTCACGCAGAAAGCGTCCTCCATGCCAGGGGTCGCGGGCATGACATCACCCGGAGCGACTTGCTGATACTCTGGCCGGACTGAATTGGCGCTCGGATGGCCGCCATTGTCGATCCAGTCATAGCTGTACCAGCCGGCGCGGCCGGCACCGATCTGCGCCAGCCAAGGCCACACCCGCTCGGGCGGAGCATTGATTGTTACAGCATGTGTCACGATGCCCATCGGAGCCGGCACAAGGGAATCGGCGGGCATCATCCGCTGCTTCTCTTCGCGCGATGCCAGACAGCTCGTGAAGGACATGACGAGCCTATGCTCGAAGAATGACATGTTCGACTGGGCGGCGGAGCGATTTTGGAAGTTCGGGACCATAGCCGAATCTCATCACGAGATCCGGCCGACGACCACCAATGCCGAGATGAGACGCGAATTGCCCCCGCACGACGGGAACCTCAACCGGCTGATTGATGAAGGCGTGCTTGAGGCCGAGCACCGTGGCCTGAAGGGCGAAACGCTCGCTGCATCGGCCAGCTTCGGCCCAATAGGCCGGTTCGTTGTTCTCGGAGACGAACACGGCTACACCGGCCGAATTTCTGAGCTGGCTCTCATACTTCTTGTTTTCGGCGTCCTTCGTGAACACCCGACTGAAGATTAAACGGCCGATCCAACCCGGCAGAACTGGATTGCCGGAACATTTCGAAAAAAGTCCGTCTCGTGTCGAAAGAGCTTCGCTATAGCTGAATCGAATCCACGATTCCAATTCTTCTACGAATGCGACTTCGTCCATTTGCGCATTGTTGCCTGCGACGAGATAGGAGAGGATTTCTTCGCGCTGCTTCCGCTCCGTGAAAAGCAGCACCCGCACGCCGTCACTGTTCCCGGCGGCTTCCAGGAGCCGGAGATGCTCAGGCGGGACCGACCGTTCATCATAGTCGGCGCGCGTAGATTGACGACGAGGGATAGCGCCGAACAGATCCGTCTGTTCCGGCGGCGCGGCCTCCAAATCGACCCGAATTCCACGCGCATCGGGCTCGTAGCTCGGAACTGCCCGAAGCCCGAAGGCGCGAGCCGCTTGAACCATATTCTCGGCGGCGCAGCCGAGACTGGCGAACACATGATGATCGTCGGGGTCGACGGCGGGAAGCCGACGTCGAGAATCGGGTAGCATAAGGATGGAGCGATCCGAGAGCCGAAATTGCCAAGGCTGCGTGTTATGGCTGTTCGCCGCCAAGGTGGCGTAGCGCACAAGCTCTCGCCGGGCCGATGATAACGGCAGATCTAGGCTGTCACTATGTCGCCACGTGGCGTTGACAACTTCCTCATAGCCGGAAAGGCCTCGGGCGTTCATCACAAGCTCGGTTGCGCCGCCAATTGCGACAAACCCTCCTCCCGCACCTACCGCGAGCAAGAACGCACGACGACAATGACGAACCTCAGACATGATAGGCATCTATCACGACTAGGGTCCGCCGCTTTGATCTGAATCAGGTCTCCTTGTGCAGCGCGCTCGATCAAGTCTGTAAATGCCAGCGGCTCATCAGCCGTCCTCGCGGAGGACTCAGCTACGCAAACGCTAAAGACCAAGGCGACGTTTTGTCCCTGACGATACTTTGTTCGGGACGCCCTCACTCCCACTCGATCGTCCCCGGCGGCTTTGACGTCACGTCGTGGACCACGCGGTTGACGCCCTTGACCTTGTTGATGATCCGCGTCGCCGTCACGCCGAGGAATTTCATGTCGAACTGGTAGAAGTCGGCGGTCATGCGTCGGTCGAGGTCACCGCGCGCAGGCCCACGACCGGTCTTAGCGACCCTCCCGATAACCAGCGCTCACGAGGCCTTGCGCTTTACGACCTTTAACAAGGCCTCATCAATCCGCGATTGCCAGCCTCGGCCTCCTTCTTGAAATGCTCGATCACGTTTCTGCTCAGGCGTATCGAGACCAGTTCCTTGGTAGGCGCCTTGTTCGGTCCACGTCCTTTGCGGATCGAGGCTGAAAGGCCCGGGAACACTTCCGAGAACGGTTTGGCTTTCGCGAAGTCAGCCTTAGTGAGCTCAGGACTGTCGCTGACCTCCTTCAAATCCTTTGCGGTAAAGCCGCGACGTTTCTTAGAGGCTTTCACGATATAGATCCCTTTCGTTCTTGCTCGCGGGACGCATGCTTATAATGCTGATACCTTCACGGCCGAGACGGGCGAACACAACCACAATAACGCCGCCAGCATTCACGCCGATGGCGCGCCAGCGTTTTGGCTTGTTCCCTGGAGCCACCTGGCCAATGCCCGCTATCTGGTACTGAGCCGCCGCCACGGTAAAGCAAACCGGAGGCCCGCTCAGCGCCGATAGCAGGCGGTCACCAGACCACGCGAAAGCGAACAACTCCGACAGTCGCCCATCGGTATGGTGCGGCCTAATAGAGGCGCTTTGAACCTCTCCGCCTTGAGGATCAGAAGTGCGGTGCGCCCGATTGTTCTCTGCGGAAGAATGCCTAAGATGTGGCGATCGAACGTCTTGATGAACGCGATGCATCAGCATGACCGACTTCCACGCTCGCCCCCTCCTGACGACCGATACGGTGGCGGTATGGGACGTGGTGTGCGAGGGCATTTGCAGGGACAAGAGCACTGAGGAATGCGTCGCGGCGACGCATCTGGTGTTCCCCTATCGCGGCGTTTACGTACAACACATCGGCCGTGCAGAGGCGGTCGCGGAGCCGAACCAGATCGTCTTCATCAACGAAGACGAGGCTTACCGGGTCAGCCATCCGGTCGAAGGCGGCGATGCAAGCTTATCGATCCGGCTCGACACGCCGACGCTGCTTGAGCTGGTGTCGGCGGATTATCTCCAAGTCAAGGGCCGTCCGGCGTTCAATCGAACACACCTGCGTCTTGACGCCCACGTTCAGGTGCTTACAACACTGGTCCGTCATCGCCTCTCTCGTGGCGTGATCGAGACACTCGAAGCCGAGAGTCTGGCCCTCGAGCTGTTGCGTCGAGCGTTGAGCGGGTGCAACTCGCGAGCCGCGGCCGGCAGCATTGGACGTCGGAAATTGGTTGACCGCGCGAAACTCGTGCTCGCGTCCGATTTGGGACGCCGTTGGACGTTGGCGGCGGTCGCCGCCGACGTCGGCGTCTCGCCGGTCTATCTCACGCAGGTGTTCCAACAGGTAGAAGGGCTTCCGCTCTATCGCTACCAGTTACAACTACGGCTGGCCCGAGCACTTGACCTGCTTGGCGACAATGCCGGCTTGACCAGCTTGGCGCTTGATCTCGGTTTTTCCAGCCATAGTCACTTCAGCGCCGCGTTCAAACGAGCCTATGGTCAGACACCATCGGCGTTTCAGCGTTCCGCTCGCATTCGCTGAGCTTCTCCCACAATCGGCGGCAAGTTGCTAAAGATCCTGACAGCGCCGATTGCCATTTTCAGGTTTTCTCCGCCTCGACCGCAACGGTCCTGTAGCGGAGGATGAAATGAACCAAGCAGAAAATGCTGCGCGTGTCGCCGAGCTTCACGTGAGGGGGTCCCTCCCATGACCGATATCATCTTGCACCATTACGACACCTCTCCCTATTCAGAGAAAGTTCGGCTCGGTCTCGGCCTCAAGGGTCTGGCGTGGGCATCGGTCGAGCTTCCCGTCATCATGCCGAAACCGAATCTGACAGCGCTGACGGGTGGCTATCGCAAGACTCCGGTTCTGCAGATTGGCGCGGACATCTATTGCGACAGCCAGTTGATCATGCGCGAGCTCGAGCGCCGGTACCCCACGCCGAGCTTTTATCCCGCCGGCCACGGCGCAGCCGACGCGCTTGCCTGGTGGGCCGAGAAGACAACCTTCAGCCCGGCTGCCGGCATCTTGTTCGCGAAGAGACCCGAAGTGTTGCCCGAGGGATTTCTCGAAGACCGGGCCAAGTTCTCCGGTCGAAATATCGATCCGATCGCAATGATGGCGGCAGTACCGAACTTGCTCGATCAGTTGCGCGCGCATTTCGATTGGCTGAACCAGATGCTGACCGACGGGCGCTCATTCTTGCAGGGCTCTTCCGCTAGCCTTGCCGACCTCGCCGCCTACCATTCGGTTTGGTTCTTGCAGCAAAATTTCGGACCACTGGCGGCGCCGCTCGATGGCTTTCCAAGGCTGCTGAGCTGGGCCGAGCGGGTTGCCGCAATCGGCCACGGCTGGCGGAGCCCAATGACCTCCGAACAAGCGCTCGATGTGGCCAGAACCGCTACCTCAATCGCTAAAGCATCCACTGACGCGAAAGATCCCACCGGCCGGAAGCCTGGCCAAGTCGTCAGCGTTACTCCGGACGATACCGGACGCGATCCTGTCATCGGCGAATTGGTTACGTCGGGCATACATGAGATCGTCATCCGGCGCAGCGATCCCGCGATCGGCGAGGTCTGTGTCCATTTTCCGCGCGCCGGCTTCGTGGTCACATCGCCCTAGCGCAATCCCAGCCCTCGCTCGGCACGAGGACCGTTCTCGCCCCCTAAACTGAGTGGCCGCTATCGCCTGAATAAGCTGACCTTCGGTGCGATGGGCGCGGACAGGCTGCATGCTTATCCGGTTTTCACCCAATTTGAGGGAAGGAAATGAAAATAGCAGTCACTCTTAGACCTGATGATACCTACATTGAGAAAGCATGGAAACACGCAGAAACGGAAGAGATTGAAAATCTTGCCGCTGAGCTTTTGGGAAAAGCACAAGAAGCCCAAAGCATGGAGGACGATTTGTTTTGCATTCTTTATCTTGCTTTCCGATGCGGCTTCAAAACGGCCATTGGTAACATCCGGATAAGCATGAGTGAATGAATTCAACCCGGCTTCATTTTCGATGCCGACGAGATGCTGGCATCGCTCGGCGCCGACAACTCAACCTTCAAAATGATCGCGGCCTGATCGGAACGATCGGCCAGAAGCGGAGCATCGCCATGACCCACATAGGCGATCACGTCCCGCCGAGGGCGTGGAAGTGGAACGCCCCCAATGGCGGCCCCTTTGCGAGTATTGACCGGTCAACAGCAGGTGCCACGCACGAGAGGGAATCACCGAGAGGCTGTCACCCGCCACACCGCCATCAACGCGACTGGGGACTGAACTGAATTTTCCGGCCGCAAAGCGCGTCGTTTTGCTCCACTCACTCCCACTCGATCGTCCCCGGCGGCTTTGACGTCACGTCATAGACCACGCGGGCGACGCCCTTGACCTCGTTGATGATGCGCGTGGCCGTCTCGCCGAGGCGCAATCCAGCCGTCCTGATCGAAATCATCTCCTGACATTCGAGCCTCCAGGTGCGGCGGGGGATCATGTGACAGCATTTCCGCGCTATGCTTGCGGCTACGCCGCCGAATTCAGACGCCAAACGGCGAAATTCAGCGCGGTGGCGAACGTAGCCCATGCAAGGTAGGGCACGAGCAGCAACGCGGCTCCGACGTGGATCGGATAGAAAAGCACGATGGTCGCGATGATGGACACCCAGACCAGAACGATGTCGACGAAGCCGAGATCGGGGCGGTGCATGCCGAAGAAAAGCGGTGTCCACGCAGCATTGAGAATTAGCTGCAATGCATACATCGCCAAGGGCAAGCCGGCGCCCGCGAAGCCGGCTTCCCGCCAGACCAGCCACCCGGCAACCGCAATCATCACGTAGAGTATGGTCCACACCGGGGCGAAGAGCCGGTTCGGCGGCCGCCAAGACGGCTTCTTCAGGCGCTCGTACCATTCGCCGGGACGAAACCATGCTCCCGTCAGCGCCGCGAGGAAACAGGCGGTGATGAAGCAAGCGAGTCCGATGATCGAAGCAATTTCCATCAGTTTTTCACTGCCATCAGGTCGATCTCAATCAAGACGTCGCGGCAGCCGGGTGACGCCGACCAGGGTGAGTGTGACATGCGCTGGCATCGCCCGAAAGGCGCTATCGCTGCCAACCGCCTCCCGCCCCGATAGCGGTGCCGATCAACGTGGAGCGCGTGCTGGAGTCGTTCCGGTGACTAGCTACTCCCACTCGATCGTCCCCGGCGGCTTTGACGTCACGTCATAGACCACGCGGGTGACGCCTTGACCTCGTTGATGATGTGCCTTGAAGTCGGCCGTCATGCCGTATGTCGGCGAGCTCATCGGTTCTGCCGCCTCGTGGCGTTCACAGCTCCGCCCAGAAGCGCACCAAGTTTTTCGACGGTGTTGTCCTTCTCCAGCGGGGTGTAGACGACAAGCTTCATGTCAGCCTGCCCGGTGACGAGCAAGGTGGTGTATTCGAATGCCATCCGGCCAGCGACCGGGTGCCTGATGCGCTTGTGGCTGCTCAATACGCGAAGCACGTCCTGGCAAGTCCACAATTCCCGAAATTTGGGACTGACGCGCTTCAGTCCGGTGATGAGGCGTTCGAACTCGGAATCTCCGGCATAGCGGGCGCTGTCGGCGCGAAACATCGCAAGCACGATCGAGGCCACCTCATGCCAATCGATCAGCAGCCTTCGATGCGCCTTGTTGGCGAACACGATGTGCATGATATTCCGCTCGTCGCCCCCGAGCTTGCCGTAGTCTCCAAAGAGCAATTCTGCCGCACGATTCCAGGCCAGCACATCCCAGCGCCGGCCGAGGACATAGGCGGGCTGGCGGGTCAGGCTCTCGAGCATCCGCAAGACCGGCTCCTCCACCCGCTCCGGTCCGACGGCGCGCGGTTCAGGCGGAGCGCGGTCATTCAGGACGAAGAGATGCCTCCGCTCGGATGCGTCGAGGCGCAAGGCATCCGCCAGAGCCGAGAGCACCTCTGTGGAGGGGCGAACATCGCGGCCTTGCTCCAGCCACGTGTACCAGGTCGATCCCACGCCTGCGAGCAGCGCAACTTCCTCGCGCCTCAGTCCCGGTGTCCGGCGCCGAAAGCCATGCGGCAAACCGACATCGGACGGGCTCAGGCGCGCCCGCCGCGAACGGAGAAATTCGCCGGACTGGCGGCGGCGCGCTTCGATATCGGAAGACGGCATTCGAGGTCCTCAAGGATAGCAGTACCAATACTAGGATTTCGCCAGAACTGTTTAAAGGTTCGCCGCCCGCGCATCTTCACTTTCGATATCGGCCTGCCTTGCGGCACCTCACCAAAGCGAAAGGATTGAACATGATGTCATCCCAACACGCGGTCATCGTTGGCGGCTCTTCGGGCATCGGGCTTGCAACCGCGCGGCAACTGCTGGCGTCAGGCCTGAAAGTGACCATTACCGGCCGCAGCAAGGCGCGGCTCGACGACGCATGCCGCTCCGTGCCCGGTGCCGAAGCGGTGGTCATGGACGCTGCCGCCATCGACGCACTGAACGCGACGTTCTCCCGTATAGGCTCCTTCGACCACCTCGTGCTCGCGCTCGGCAGCGGCAAGGGCTTTGGCCCCTTCACATCGGTCAGCGTCGACGATGTCCGCAAGGGGTTCGAGGAGAAGGTCTATCCGCATTTCGCCGTGGCCCAGGCGGCTCTCAGTTTCCTCCGCAAGGATGGCAGCATCACCTTCGTTGCCGGGTTGAGTGCTCACGGTGCGATGCCAGGGACCGCCGGCATCGGCGCGGCGAACGCCGCGGTGGCCATGTTCGTGCCCATTCTCGCCGCGGAGCTTCGGCCCTTGCGTGTGAACGGTGTTTCACCTGGTGTGATTGATACGCCGTGGTGGGATTTTCTGCCGGCTGAGCAAAGGGCAGCGGTGTTCGCCGAATACGCGGCAAAAACCCCGGTGGGACGGGTCGGAAAGCCGGACGATATCGCCCGCGCCATCGCATTTCTGATCGCTCATACCTTCATGAGCGGGCATGTGATCGTTTGCGACGGTGGCTTGCGCCTGGTCGCTTAGACCCAGCCATATGCCGAACATTTCATGGCATTCAATGCGTGGAGCCGCTCCGAGACAAACGAGCGGCTCCGAACGATCCCCCTCACTCCCACTCGATTGTCTTGCGTCGACCTATCGTTCTGATTTTAGGATACAAATTCAAGGTGACTAGTCCAAAGCACCGACGACCAGACCGTCACAACTTGTCCCTTATGAATCCACAGCAAAATTTCTTCGCCTGCGCAATCGTTCGATATCGGCATCTATCGACCTCAATCGCGTACTTCAACTAAACATATTTGGCATTCGCTCCCCTAAGCCATCCCATGTTCAATAGCGAGTACGATTTGATGAACCAAAAATTGATGCCTACCGAAACCGGTCGCCCGAACTGATCGGCACAAGCACGACCATGCCAGCAAGAACCAAAAAGAAGAAGGCGAAGAGGGCAAAAAGGACGATAAGGCCTGCTTCTAGGGCAACTGCTAAAAAGGTAAAAAAGGCGAAGACGTCTGCGGCTAAGAAGGCGGTCGCTAAGAGATCACCAGCCAAAAAGACAGTCAGAAAGCAAAAGCAGAGCAAGAGCGCGCCAGCAAAGACAGCCGCCACTACGCGAGCCGCGAAAACACCGACGCAGAAGACGGCGTGGAAAATCAGCCCCGAAATTAGTCAGTCCGTTGTAGACATAGATATTTGGAAGAAGGATGACTTAAAGATTGAACATTTGACCGTCTATCGTTCGGGTTGGATTGTGGTGGACAAACTGCCGGACTTGAGCGGTTACAATCCAGACGAGGGCGTCGACATCTTTGAAGAATTTGAATTCGAAGAACATGACGTTTTAGATGGGTCCGAAGAGACTTCATTTTTTCCCAAAGGAGTTGCCAGCAGAAGAATGCGAGCGCCTTATGACTCTTTCGGAAGAAGAGTTGGTGGACGAGGGTTGGACTATTGAATCAGCCACTCGTTTCAGCGGACCACTGGTAGTGGAGGAGGTGACAGTCCTGCCTTCTGCATAGCAGGTGATGTTCAAAATGCGTCGGATGTTATTGTCGTGCCTCGTCGCCTCGGCGATTTTAGCTCAACAGTCTCCGGTACTCGCTCAGCCTGCTGACGGTGATCCAGCGTCCGGTCGCCAGCTTGCGACAACGCTTTGCACTTCATGCCATCGTGTTCTGCCGATGACGCTTTCAGGAGCACCTATCGGCAGCCAGCCAGTTGACGCAAGTTACGCGTTGGGTTTCGAGACATCGTAAGCTCTCACGACACAAGCACCCAGGAGCGAAACGAATGGCCAGCCCGTTCTACACCGCGGAGCACGAGGACTATCGCGAAGTGGTGCGCCGCTTTGTCGAAAAGGAGATCGCGCCCCACGCCCATGAATGAGACGAGTTGGGCGGATTTCCGCGAGTGCTCTACGAGAAGGCCGCCGCAATCGGCCTATTGGGCTTTGGGCTTTCCGGAAGAGTATGGCGGCACCGAAGTCGACAATTTCGTGTGGATCGTCGCGGTGCAGGAAACTCGCCCTCCGCTTCTCGAGCCAAGCCAGTTTTACACGCGCGTTCAGGCAGGCGACGAGCCTGGCTCCCGGTCAATTTCGTCGATCACAAGGCTACGAACGACATCTGCAAGAGTAGTCAAAGGAGAAGGCCCCACGACTGCGACAATCGATCCCGAGAATGCTCTAGAGTTTGGCGACGCAACCACTCTTGCAGATTCTTGCTTGCATTTATCGGTAGTTAACGATCATCTTGGAAACGATGAACCCAATCAGACAATCTCACAATCGCGAAGATGCGATCCCAAGCGCACCGCGATGGCACCGGCCCATGGGCTGGCATTCTCTGTCAACGCGGCCTTGTTGAGCAGGATGTCTGCAGGCGAAACCCCGCGTGAGATCCGCGACGACCCGAAGCCGACGACCGGTTCGGCGTTCGGCCCGTTCCGCCATCCGGCGTTCACGGTGATCTGGACCGCCTCGGTCGTCGCTAACATTGGCACCTGGATGTACACGGCCGCGTCGGGCTGGCTGATGGCGAGCCTCGCCCCCGATCCGCTGACCGTGTCGCTGGTGCAGGTCGCCGCGAGCCTACCGATGTTCCTGATCGCGATCCCGGCTGGCGCGCTTGCCGACATCGTCGACCGCCGGCAGTTCCTGATCGCAGGCGAAGCCGCTAACACGGTGATCGCCGCGATCTTCGCGATCCTGGTGGCGATTGATCTCGTGACGCCGAGCGTGCTCCTGGTGTTCACGTTCGTGATTGGTGCCTTCGGCGCCCTGACGGCACCGGCCTGGCAATCTGTCACCCCGCAGCTTGTGCCGAAGCGAGACCTGCATGCGGCGATCGCGGCGAACAGCGTCGGCTTCAACGTCAGCCGCGCGATCGGGCCAGCGCTCGGCGGCGCGCTGACGGCAGCGTTCGGCGTCACGGCGCCGTTCTGGATCAACGCCGCGAGCAATCTCGGCATCAATGGGGGACTCCTGTGGTGGCACCCGCCCCGCCGCGGTGTGAGCCATCTGCCGGCGGAGCGGTTTGGCCGCGCGATCCGCACCGGGCTACGGCATGCGCGGTACAACCGGAATCTGCGCGCGACGCTGCTGCGCGCAGTTGGCTTCTTCTTGTTCGCCAGCGCTTACTGGGCACTGTTGCCGCTGGTGGCACGCAGCCAAATCGCTGCCGGGCCGGAGATTTACGGCATCCTGCTAGGCGCCATTGGCGCCGGCGCGGTAGCGGCGGCGTTCGGGCTGCCGTGGGCGAACCGACGGCTCGGTGCCGACCGGCTGGTCGCGGTCGGCACCGCCGGCACGGTGCTCGCACTGGTGTTATTCGGGCTCGCCCGCGACGCCGCAACCGCGCTGGTAGCGAGCCTGGTCGCCGGGGCTTCTTGGATCGCGGTGCTCTCGACCCTGAACGTGTCTGCGCAGGTCGCCTTGCCCGAATGGGTGCGGGCGCGCGGGCTTGCGCTGTTCATGACGGTCTATCTCGGGGCGCATACTGTCGGCAGTGCATTGTGGGGCCAGATGGCGCAGCTCTACGGCCTACCGATCGCACATTTCATCGCGGCGGCGGGCGCGCTCGCGATTGTTCCACTGACCTGGCGCTGGCACCTCCAGACCGGCGCCGACGTCGATCTTACGCCCTCGCTGCATTGGCAGCCACCGATCGAGAGCGGCACGATCGAGCAGGACCGGGGACCGGTGCTGGTGACCGTCGAGTACCGCATCGATCCTGCCAGGCGGAAGCCGTTCCTGACAGCGCTCGACCACCTCGGCCATGAGCGGCGACGCGACGGCGCCTATGCGTGGGGTGTATTCGAGGATGCTGCGGACCCAGCGCGTTTCATCGAGACGTTTTTAGTCGAATCCTGGCTCGAGCACTTACGTCAACACGAGCGCGTGACCAATGCAGACCGCGTGATGCAACAACACGTGCAACGGTTCCATCTCGAGGGAGCGCCCAAGGTGACGCACATGATAGCGGCGGAACGGGACTGAACCAATCGAAGACGCGCTCGGCGACCGCAGCAACGCCGGAAGAGGCGCGTAACGTCGTGCTCGTGCATGGGCCGTTCACCGACGGCCGTATCCGAACAGGAGCGCCAGGCCAAAAGGAGGAAAGAAATGGCAGCGCTGACAACTTGACCCCCGTTTCTCTCGTTCAGTGCTATGATGGGTTAGTCATAGGTAGTTGCGTGCTCAGTTGAAGCACGCGCAATCACCCGGAGCAAATCGTCTTTGCTCGAAGCTGCTTCCATCGACGCGTGCGATCGGTGCCAATCTCGGCCCGGATGTTGTCAGCGCATCGCGTCGACGCATCAGCGAAAGGCTGTCGCACGCTCGCAATAGCGCGAGCATTTACCTTGTTCGAAGCACGCAGTATCAATTTTGCGATTGTGGTGTACGCTATCGTCTGCATGTCGATGCTCGACTTGCATTGAACCAACTATGGGACTGGAGGGTAACGTGGCTAAGAAAGCGAAGAAAGCAAAGAAGGCGAAGAAGACCGCCAAGAAGAAGTGATCTCTAAGTTCACTTCTCACTGAAACAAATCAAGGCGCGCGTCCTGCTTTGCAAGCACTGATCGATATTGCCGCGGCTTGATATGCTTCAGAGCGCCAGCTTTCAAGCCGGACCGTGATACGCGCGCGTTGACCGGCCCGGCTTTTCCATTTCGGGGGTAGCGGACTGTGATCGCTTGAGTGAGCGACGACCAACTGACGATTGAGCTCCCCTTACCTGTTCGACATCATGATCAGCACCATTGATGGTGCGGCGCCGAGGCCCCTCATTCGAGGCACGTCGTCATTGTGGATGCGGCAGATTTGCGAGGAAAGAGCTATCCCGGATAGTCGAACTCGGATTTGGGAGCAGCCAACTGAGTTCGGTACTACATTCGGTACGACATGCTCACCGCAGCGATGCTTAAGTGCTCGCTGCGCTTCGGTTTTTGAGATGTCCCGTTCCCGAGAGGCACTCTGTGTTTACGGTATTGTGACATCTTGAGAGGGGATCTCGCTACGACGTTCTAAGTTTCGGTTGTTGTGCTGCTGAGGTTCCAAATTCCTGGAGCGTGTGCAGGAAAGTTATAGCGTCTTCCCGGCTCAACATGCCGATGACACGCTGATCCCGAATTACGGGCATTTGGTTGACTCCATTCCGGTCCATCTTCTGAAGGGCGGACCACAGCTCGGCATCAGGGTCGATGCATTTCAACTGTTCTAGGGGAAGCATGACCTGGGCGGCGCGTGTCGTCGCCCATTCGGAACGTGGCACTCCCTTGATCCGGTGCAAGGTTATTAAACCAACGGTTTGGTCTCCGCGGTTAACGAGGAAACTGCGTTGCCCGCCACCGAGTATTTGCTCGTCTACCAATTGCTGAAGTGTCAGATCTTCCGGAATAGTCGCGCAATGCTTACTCATGGCTTCTGCGACGCGATGGCCTGTCAGCAGATCACGCAACAATACCTGCTGTATCTGGATGGAAGCGGCATTGTCGAGGAACCAGCCGATGAACGCAATCCAAAGCCCCCCACCAAGATTGCCGCCGAACATTTGCCAGACACCGGCAAAGATCAGCAAGAAGGCAAAAAACCGACCGACGTTTGCTGCGATCAGGGTCGATCGGCCCAGGTTTCCAGTGATCGCCCACACGATGGCACGAAAGACACGACCACCATCGAGTGGATATCCGGGTATCAAGTTGAACAGCACCAAGGCCATATTGATGTAGGCTAGATACTTGGCCAAACCCAGGAGCGGCTCTATGCCGGTTACCAATGGTTGCGCCGCGTAGAAGAGGACCGCCAAGGCGAGACTGACGAGCGGGCCTGCAATCGCAATAAAGAACTCGGCGACAGCGCTAGGCGGTTCTGCTCCGATCTGAGCCACACCCCCGAAAAGAAAAAGCGTAATACTGCGCACCGGTATCTTGTAGTACAGCGCCACCACGGAGTGCCCGAGCTCATGGAGCAGCACGCTCACAAACAGCATGATCGCGGTCGCCGCACCCGTCAGCCAGTACAGCCACGGCGACCATTGCTTGAATTCGTCGGGATAGTAGCTACCCGCAAGCATCCAGGTGAGAAGTGCGAAGATCACAAACCAAGAATAATCCAGACCAATCGGAATGCCGAGGATCTTGCCTAATGGGATGCTATGTCGAGTCATGAAAGTTCTCCCTCGCTCATGTCGGGCAGCAGCGCTTGCCTCCGGCTCGCGTCTCCGTAGCTCAGGCTACCGATGGTAGTGCCTTCTCCTATCCCCACCACGCCGTCGGAACAGGTAATCCGGACCAAGACCACCGCCTGGCTGCGCATCGTAGCCATCGCCAGCACGTGAGGCCGGATTTTTGGCACATCTACGATGAAGGTATCGATATGGGTAGCTCTCGTTGTCAACGTCTCAACCTCGGATTTGCATTTCACAGCCAAATCCTGGGTATTGCGGGAGCGCCGGGCAAAGACCGATTGAGTTATAATCTATACCTGTGAGGTATAGTCTCGCCATGCAAGGTATGTTCACGGCGCACGTCACCGGCAACTTCGTGACATTGGGCGCGTCTCGCTCGTGCTCAGTACGTCGGTCGCGGTCACGAAGCTGCTGGCGCTGCAGGTGTTCTGCCTGGTCGTGATCCTGAGCCGGCTGCTGAGCTCAGCACTGTTGCGACGACAGTTGCCGGCTTTAAAAATCATTCTGGGACTGAAGCTCTCGCTATTAATCGCCAACCCTGCTCTCACGATCCATTTCGGACCATTTAGCAACGGTGACGATGTACCCGCAGACGGGTCGATCAGTGGTCAGAAAGGACTGGGCCACGACCTTCAACTCACGAAGTAAAAACCGGCCGTGGCACCACCTGCGGCAGCTTCACAAAGGAGACTTCAATAAATCGTTCGCCGCTGCGTAGGCCTCTTGAATCAGCTTCTGGACCGATTCGATTACCGGGCGCTGGTCGACACAATCCTTGAATATAAAATCCGCCCGACTTTTCAATGCATGAAGTGTCTGCACGCTCTCACCTTGAGGAGGCGCCATCCAGTCACCGGACTTCTCTAGTCTGTCAATGGTTTGTTGCACCGTATATGCATCCGCGTAGGCTTGTTTGAGGAGGCGAATGAGCCTTCCTGCTGTCTCGTCCGCCTTGGTAATGTCCTCAAGACGACCGTATTTTGGCGCGGCGCCCTTGTTGTAGTCTGCATTGCGAAGCTTCACCGAGTTTTCAAAATAGTTCTTGGCATCTTGCAGTTCCGGCCCCAGCGCGTTGAGGTCGGTCTGCGCCAGCGCCAATTCTTTCACCGCCACCGCGATTTTGTCTTTCCCTACCGCCTCACTGGCCTTTTTCACTGCCGCATCCAGGTCGTCGGCCTGTTTCTGAAGGTTGGCCGACCGGAAAGCGCCGATCAATTTGGTCGCGGCTCCCAACACGGCCTTGCCAGCTTCAAGCGTCACCTCTCCCTTGTACGCCGCTTTGGCCGCGTCGGCCGCCGAGGAGGCCGCATCGAAGATGATGTCGAGGCTTTGCGCCCTCTCCGCCGCCGCTTTCAACTCGCTGACGCGGTTCGCATCCCGGACATTCTGGAGTTCCCTATTTGCTAATTGGAGATTGGTCTTGGCGATTGCGAGATGACCTTGTGCGCTGATGATTGACCTGCTGACGTCTTGCAGCTGGTTGGCGGATCCCGCGGCGGTATTGGCGCTCTTCCTCAACGACTCATCATTGGCTCTGCGGGCCACGGCCTCCGCCGCGATCTGCTCTTTGGTACCAAACTTACTCGTGAGGGATTTCAACTCCTTGAATAAATCGATCGCCTGGGAGTAGGAGGAAAAGGCTGAAGTATAGCTCGTATCTACCTTTGCGAGCAGCGGCGCCACCGTGGACTGCTTTGCAGCCAGGTACGTGACCTTTCCAAATTGCCCAAATGAGCAGGTGTTTCCACTGCAGGACGCCAGAGCCGTCCGTGGAAGTGCGCCCGTCACGAACACAGCCGTGAGAAGAGCAATGCATACAACATTACGCGGCATGGATACCTCCTGCGTGTCGCTTTTCTTGTCCCAATCGCAACGATAGCCCCTTCGCTGAGGCCAACCATAAATTGGTCGGGGCGGTCCGCGATCAGGTTCACCTCGATCACAGTCGCCAGGCGCCGAATGGGACGTTAGATGAGAGATTGCTGGCTGAGTCCGGCGGCCGCCACTCACAACCGGTTTCGTTAGCACGGTGAATGACCATTTCGCTGAGTCGGATCCTATCAAGCGCGGCGCCATTGCAGCCGTCAGTGCGATATCATAGCTCGACATCCTTTTGCGCCTAGTGAACTAGGCCACAGATGCCAAGCTTGGCCATCACGTAAGAACTGGCCCGAACGGCGTTGGCCGGATCACCCGCTAACGACGTGCTAAGCCATCCAGCGGCTCCGCCGGTCGGACTCGACGCCTTGCTCTCGCCCCGCACAAACAATTGCGCCTTGACCGGCCGCAACCGCTGCAAAGCCGGGATGGCAAGCTATGGCAGCAACCTTGTTCATTTACTCGAACATCGGTGAACAGCTTCAGCACCGGCTTTCTGAGGAGGATGATCCTCTCTCAAAGAACAAGTATGCGGATTCATCTGCGAACGCTTGCGGCAAGGCCATCTCGTCAATCGAAACGGTGAAGTGATTCTTGCGAAAGGCGCTAACGATCTTCACCGCTATCGTTGCGCGGAATGTGCCCCTTCGAAAGGACGATGGAGCGGCGATCGAATTTGTCGGCACTGGACTGTCGACAGAAGACAATTTCGAAAAAACCGTACTGGTGACAAATCGCCACCCATCTCGCCACGCGACGAGACTTCCTTCGTTCCAATCGACAGACGTTTAGCGCTGGATCTCAGCTGCCAGAGCGTCCTTCTGAGCGCGCCGAATCGGTCCTACTTTCTGCCACCACCAATATTCGTCTCGCCTTCGCAACTGACCGACGACTTCGTCACGTTCGGCATGCATCCGAAAACCTTGATGATCTTTTCCTTCATGGCCTTGCCGACATCTTCCTTTTTCTTTTTCAGGTTGGTCACGTAGTCGACATGTTCCGCCGGCGGACCCTTCTCCTTGCCAAACAGCATCTCGACAAAGTCGATCGTCGCAAGCGCCCTGGAGTAGCGCTGCATGATGTCGTCCCGCTTTGCCTTGTCCTTGGGATCGAGATGATCAAGATCGGCCTTGTCCGCGTCCAGTGCCGCATTGGCCTCGTCACCCTTTTGTTTGATTTGCGACCATTCTGACGCGGCTTTTGGTGGGCAGCCGTTCGGACCGATGTCGTTCAACGAACAGCCCCTCTCGGTTTTTGTCAGACCGGGCAAGGATGGCGGCGGCGGGGCAATGAATTCCGCGCTGCTTACGTCAACAACGAATTTTTCCGTCGCCGGCCCGCTGATCGGCGCGCTTTTGGCCGGATCGATCGTAAGCTCGAACGAATCCCCGGTGCCGCATTTCCCATCTGACGTAATGCAGCCTTTGACATGAATTTTCCTGGTCTGGTCTTTGTTGACCAACGTGGCCTTGGCGCGTTTCTCGGAGGAACTGAAGTTCTTGCCGTCGACGGAAAATGAGCTGCATGCGCTACCGCTACAAGATGCGTGCGCGATATGCGGCAGCGCCCCAAACATGATAAGCGCCGCGAGCGTAAGCTTGAAATTTCCAGTCAAGTCGTCCTCCTATCCGGCTTTCAAGAGCGAGCGTCCCACGGTTGGTGGTCATGACTGACGGGCTGGTTCATGCAAAATGACGATCGAGATCGGAATTTTTTCCGCGTTCCGAGCTCGCGATTGACAGCGACGATCCATCCGGAGTCGACAGGCGTCAGGTTCCAAGGAGCAGCGAATTCATCCGCGAGGCAGATCTGAGCGCGCCGTAGCCGCGCCCGATCGAACGACAGGACAAGCTTCCGTCCATGCTTGTCCCGATCCTCTGTTTTCCAAATTCTACTTCTTCTTGTCAGCCGAAGGCTCGACGCAATTCGTATATTTCGTCGTTCGCGTGCACTTGCCGATGGTTGGTCCCTTGGTGTCGCAGGCAAGAACGACGCATTTGTCGCAGACATATTTCTTCCCGTTAATCTCGTGCGAGACGCCTTTTTCAGTCAACTCGCACTTGTCCTCAGCCTGAGCGGTCACTATCCCTGCGAGGCTCAGGGAAAAGAGCAGGAGTAAGGTTTTCAAGTATTTCATGATGGGTCTCCCTAATGCGAGCCAGCCTGCCTGATCCTCGCGGCTCCCTCAAGAGCCTGCGGCGTCTCCAGCGCGGGCCGACGGAAAATATGTTACGAGGAAGATTGAACCTTTCCGCTCGGTGGGCGAACTAACAGTAATTTTTCAGGCCGACGGCCGCCGAAATCGCTAATGTGCGTTCGCAACCGTCGAGCAGCGAGGGTCCTTGAATGGCCAACATGTTTCTTTCGCTAAGCAACATCCCAGGTAAATCCTGCGACCACAAGCACGCCGGGGAAATCGAGATTCACGATTGGGAATGGGGTGTGACCAATGCCGCGCCCTATCGGCTCGAGGCCGAAGATGCCGCCAAGCAGACGGTAATTCATCATCTCACGATCCATAAGGTTTTCGACAAGGCATCCGTCACGCTGATGAACTACTGCACGAATGGAAGAAAAATCGAACACGGCAAAATTACGTGCCGAAAGAACGATGGAGACAACCAGGTCGAATTTCTGAAAATCATGCTTACAGGCGTCAAAGTGGACGCCGTGAATTGGTCACTCAAGGGCGAGGATTTGCGCGGAAGACCCGAGACGGTCGAATTGTCGTTCTTCCATTTCAAGATGATCTACGAGACGCAAATCAACGAAGGGTCGCTGAGCGGCAAGTCGGAGTTCGAACATGACATTCCAAAGGACAAGGTTTGATCGGCCCGCCCGAATTAACCAACGCTGGCACTCACTAGCGCTCCCGGTACGAAGGCTACTGTAAAAAAGTCGCTTGATCGGCCCGGCTCGGGACCGCAAATTGGCCGTTCCAAGGATGCACCGATGGCCGACGTAATCCGCAAGACACATATCAGCCCTCCCCTGATGCGGGCATTTCGGGCGGCACACGAGGCCGGAGATGCGACCAGCAAGATTGACTTGCGAACCACCGATGGCGATCGCATCGTCACCGGGCGCAGGCTGCGGCCACGACAGGTGATCACCGAAAAAGTCCTTCGTCACGAGGTCGCGCGGGACCTGGATGCCCTGCTCAACACTGTCGCCCTGGAATTGAGCGTCGAAATGGACGAGACGCCCTTTGCGCGAAGATCGATCCTGAATTTCGGTCTTCCCGATATATCGAACCTGACCATTGATACGACGGAGATCAAAAGGATCCCCGAAGAAATACGAGCGGCCGTCGTCAATTTCGAACCGCGATTGGCGGCTGCCTCGCTGCAAATAGAGCGCGATTTGACCTTGGATCCGGCAGAGCTCAAGGTCAGATTTCTGGTCCGCGCCGATCTGACATGCTATCCCGTACAGGTACCGGTGGAATTTGTGGCCGATATTGTCGAAAGCGGAAAAATTGTCGTCAACCGGTTGTGACTGCGCATGAACCGCGAATTCCTCGATCTCTACAATCGGGAGCTACAGCTGCTGAACGAGCAGGCGCGAGAGTTCGCCGCGGAGTATCCAGGGATCGCAGAGAGGCTTGGAGGCATTCTCGAAGACCGCATCGACCCGCTGGTCAGCGGATTGCTTGAAGGCGCGGCATTCCTCGCGGCGCGAGTGCAGCTCAAGCTCAAGCATGAATTTCCTGAATTCACTGGCAATCTGCTCGAACAACTGGTCCCGCATTTCCTTGCCCCCACTCCGTCGGCAATGATCGTTCAGGTGGATCCGACTTTCGGCGATGAGGCGCTTCGTGACGGTCACGCGATACCGCGCAACTCCTATCTCGACGCATCTTTTCGCGAGCGCGACCGGCAGATCGCCTGCCGCTACCGCTTGTGCAGTGACATTGTCGTCTGGCCGTTCGAGCTTTCGGGCGCCGAATATTTCTCCTCGCCGGCTCAGCTTGGCGCACTCGGCCTAAGGGTCGGGACCGAGGTTCTTGCGGGAATGCGTCTGACTTTGACACTGCGCACGACGGCGCGTGCCGAGGACGAACCAACAGACCCGCAGAGTTTGAAGAAGCCGGGGATGGCGCTGGCCAGTTGTCGTACGGCCGACCTTCCAGTTTACCTCCTCGGGCCGGAAGCGGATTTAATCGCGCTTTACGAGCAACTGTTTGCGCATTGTCAGGGGATTTACTTCCGTTTTCTTGATGAGTTCGGCGATCCAGTGATTTTCCCGATGCCGCTCAGCTGCCTTCAGCAGGTCGGTTTCGAGCGCGAAGACGCCCTGTTCCCGAACGACATGCGGGTTTTCGAGGGTTTTGACCGGCTGCGCGAGTTCTTTGTCTTTCCAAGAAAGTTTCTTGGTTGCGTCTTGACCGGACTGGACCGCATCTTTCCGCACCTCAAGAGCAAGACCGTCGATATCCTGTTCGCATTCGACGAGGTCAATGTACGGCTGGCATCGGCCGTGCAGGCCTCGACGTTCGCAATGTACGCCGCGCCGGCGATCAATCTGTTTGAAAAAACCGCGGACCGGATCGCGCTCAAGTCCAACCAGCACGAATACCATGTCGTGCCGGACCGCAGCCATTACCTTGATTTTGAGCCGCACCGCCTGCTTGATGTTTTCGCGCACTATTCCGGCGGACGAACCAAGATTCCGGTCAAGCCGCTTTATTCGGCTTCGCTGGAGGGAGGACAAGGCGCGTCCGGTCCTTACTATACCGTACGCCGGCAGCCCCGACGCCGGTCTGTCGAGGAAAAGCGCGACGGCGTATCCTCGAACTATACCGGCACCGATATGTTCGTCTCGCTGAGCGATCTTGGCGGGACGGATGAGGAAAACGCGATAGCCGAGCTGAGCGTCCGGGCGCTGTGCTCCAACCGGCATCTGACGGAACAGCTGCCCGTTGGCGCCGGTGGCGCAGACTTTCGTTTGGTCGATGACGTGGCGCTTGAACTGCGTTGTGTCGTAGGTCCGACGCCGCCCGGTGAGCCGCTGGTCAGCCAGTTGCGCAGCCGCGGTGAAATGGCCCACACAGGCACCGTTACCTGGCGCCTCATCAACATGCTTTGCACCAATCATCTCGGTCTTGTTGAACGAGGCGGTGGCCGCAATGCCGAGGCGCTGCGGGAAATGCTCTCAATGTTCGGCGAGATGTCCGAAAGCATCACCGAGCGCCGGATTCGCGGCGTGCGCGGCGTCGACAGCCGGCCGATCGTTCGTCGCCTCCGACAGCGCAGTGGTGTAGGCGCGGCACGGGGTATCGAGATTACGGTGACAATCGATGAAAAGGCGTTCGAGGGCTCGGGCATCTTCCTGCTTGGCGCCGTGCTGGACCGATTCTTTGCCGAGTATTCCGGCTTCAATCATTTCACGCAGACCGTAGTCCGTTCGGTCGAACGAGGGGAGATCATGCGATGGCCGCCCCGGATGGGAACACGTAAGGCATTATAAAGCAGACCGGATGGCAGACGTTTCGAGATAGCCATGAATTTTATTCGAAATCTCAAAGCTGAGCCTTGGAGGTTCGACTATTTCGTGCTGCTTCGGCACCTCGAACGAACATTCAAGGATCACCCGCGGATCGGAGACAGCGCAACACTGCGCGATGAATTCATACGTTTCGGGCAGGACGCCTTCATGGAGTTTCCCGCGTCCAACGTCGCACGGGCGGACCAGGACGAAGACAAGTCCCTGAAAGTTTTCGTCAGGCATCTCGGGATGCTCGGACCGCAAGGACCGCTGCCGCTGGCGACCACTGAAGAAGCCTATCACTATGCACTATCGAACGACGAGGCATTCCCAAGGTTTCTCGATTTATTCAACCACCGTTTCATCCAGTTGTTCTTCCGTGCCTGGGCGGATTCGCGGCCGATCTCGCAGCACGATCGTCCGGACGCCGACCGCTTCGTTGCCTATATCGGTTCGGTGGTCGGAATAGGATCTCGACCCTACCTTCAGCGCGACAGCCTACCGGACGGAGCAAAGCTGAGTTTTGCCGGCCTGCTTGGAGCGCAGGCGAAATCGGCCTCGCGCCTCGCGGCCGCTATTCGCGGAATCTTCGAAGTCCAGGCCGAGGTCGAAGAGTTCATAGGTCTGCGTCTCATCATTGAGCCATCCGAATGGACGCGCCTCGGCATGGGTTACAACAGGTTAGGCGAAGATGCGCTGCTGGGCCGCAGTGTGTTCAGCGTTCAGGACAAGATCAGGATCCGGATTTTTTCCAAGGATCTGGCCCAATACGTTCGCTTCCTACCGACTGGCAATCTTTGCGAGCCGCTGGCCGACCTGGTTTTCTTCTATAGCGGCGAGCAGCTCGAATACGACGTCGAATTGGCGATACCTGCAGGATCCGCAGAGCCGATCCGGCTCGGCAGGTTCGGTCAATTGGGCTGGACGAGCTGGATGTCCCCCAACTGGACGAGCAAGGAGGCCTACCGTTTGGACGCCCGCTTCCATCCTGCCGAACGCATGAGAAACAAGCGCAAACGTTTGAACAAGGACCTTGATAGGGAAGGAAGACGCGATGGCGGACATTAGTCTCGAGACCGTCGCAGGCAAGCTCAATCGGGTCGGATACGAGGCCTTTTTCAGGGCGCTGCGGCAGGCCAAGGGAGCTGGAAATCGGCACGTCGAATTGGCGCATTGGCTCGCCCAGATCCTGCAGATGGAAAATACCGACATCAGCGCGACTGCCGATTATTTCAAACTCCATCGCGCCACACTTATATCGGATGTTCAGGCCGTCATCGCCGGCTTCCGCAAGAATGAAACGGAAATGCCCGCCGTCTCAAACACGATTATGGATCTGTTCGATCGGGGCTGGCACTATGCGACGCTATTCTTCGGCGAGACTCAAATCCGCACCGGTCATCTTCTTGTCGGCGGGCTGCAGTCGCGCGAACTCGCGCGCGCGCTGCATACCATCTCCAAGGAATTTTCCAGGATTTCTGTTGAAATCCTGACCAACGAACATCGCAAAATATGGGTGGGCTCCGAAGAGGAGCAGTTGCGCCCGATGGACGGCTCGGGAATGGTTGCCGCAGGCACGATTGGCCCCCAGGCAGCGGCGGGCCCCAGCGGATCGACGGCGCTCGATCGTTTTTCCCAGGATCTTACGGCCAAAGCCAGGTCGGGAGACATGGACCCGATACTGGGCCGTGACGAAGAAATCCGGCAAGTGATCGATGTTCTGATGCGCCGCCGCCAGAATAACCCGATCCTCACGGGCGAGGCTGGCGTCGGCAAGACGGCCGTTGTCGAGGGATTTGCGCAACGTATCGTGGCGGCAGACGTGCCGCCCCCGTTGCGTGGCGTTAAGCTTCACATGCTCGATGTCGGCCTGATGCAAGCGGGCGCCTCGATGAAAGGTGAATTCGAGCAGCGCCTGCGCTCTGTGATAGATGAGGTGCAGAACTCCCCTAGTCCGATCATCCTGTTCGTCGACGAAGCGCATACGTTGATCGGTGCCGGCGGAACTGCCGGAACAGGCGACGCCGCCAATCTTCTCAAGCCAGCACTAGCGCGCGGCACTTTGCGGACAATCGCCGCGACCACGTGGTCGGAATACCGTCAATATATCGAAAAGGATCCAGCACTGACGCGGCGGTTCCAGCCGATATCGGTGGGCGAACCCAGCGTGCAGCAATGCTGCGAAATGCTGCGCGGAATTCTCGGCCCGATGGAGAAGCATCACAAGGTCAAGATATTGGATGCGGCGATCGTGGCGGCGGTCAACCTGTCGCATCGCTATATTCCGGCGCGCCAGTTGCCCGACAAGGCCGTCAGCCTGCTTGATACTGCCGCGGCGCGTGTCGCCATCAGCCAGAACACGACCCCGGCGATGATCCAGGACGCAGTTGCATCCATTGCCGCGCGCGAGGCCGAGACGGCTGCCTTGGCGAGCCAAAGCTACATCGGAGTAGACAGGGCGGATCGCGTGGCGGCGATCGCTGGCGAAATTGCAGCGCTAAAAGCCAGGCAGGCCGAACTCGAGACCGAATGGGCGGCAGAGAAAGCTCTCGTCGACGAAATTCGCGATCTTCACGATTCCCTCGAGCCGCCGATCACTGATGGCGCCAAGCTACAGGAAAATTCGTCGGCGCTGGCACAACAGGAAGTATCGGGCGAACTACGCGAGCAGTTGCGCCGGAAATTTGAAATGCTTCAGGGACGCAGTCCGGAACAGCGAATGGTGTACGCCTGTGTCGACGAACACGTCGTCGCCTCGGTGGTTTCCGATTGGACCGGCATTCCGGTCGGCCGCATGGTGAAGGATGACATCGAGACCGTGTTGAAGCTGCCCGAAATCCTAAACCGGCGCGTCGTCGGGCAATCCCACGGCCTGTCGATGATAGCCAAGCGCATCGAAACCAGCCGCGCCAAACTCGACAATCCCGACAAGCCGATCGGCGTATTCATGTTGTGCGGGCCCTCGGGGGTCGGAAAGACCGAGACTGCGCTGGCTCTGGCCGAAGCTCTCTATGGCGGCGAGCAGAACATGATCACCATCAACATGTCCGAATTCCAGGAGGCGCATTCGGTCTCGGGGCTGAAAGGAGCCCCTCCCGGCTACGTTGGTTACGGCGAAGGCGGCCGGCTGACAGAGGCTGTCCGTCGAAGGCCCTACAGCGTCATTCTGCTCGACGAGGTCGAGAAGGCCCATCCGGACGTGCATGAGATTTTTTTTCAGGTTTTCGACAAGGGCTTCATGGATGACGGGAATGGCCGGCGAGTCGACTTCAAGAACACGCTGATCATCTTGACGACCAATGTCGGCACCGATCTGATCATGGAGCGCGCGGCCGATCCCGGGTATCGTGACAATCCCGAAGCATTGGCTTTGACGCTTCGCCCCGAACTGCTGAATGTATTTCCGGCGGCGCTCCTGGGACGCATCGTCTCCATCCCCTATTATCCGCTTTCGCCGGCCATGCTGAGCGGCATCGTCCGCCTGCAACTCGATCGCATTGGGCGGCGCATTCGCGACAGTCACGACGCGGCCTTCACCTACGATCAAGCCGTGGTCGCTCACATCGTCTCGAAATGCAACGATCCGGACTCGGGCGGACGCATGATCGACAACATCATCACCAACACCCTGCTGCCCTTGCTGTCACGCGAGTTCCTCAAGCGTTCGCTTGGCAAGGAGACCTTGAAGGCCGTCGAAGTGACCATCAAGGATGACGATTTCTCCCTGACCTGGCATTGAGCTTCGTCAACGACACTGACCGGCGCAGGGAGATCAGATCGACGAGGGGCATCCCGAACGCGCCTCGATGCGCGGTTCTCGGAAGCAGCCGGCTGTGTAGGCGCTGGAAACAGGCTATAAAGTGCCGTTCGTCCGTGTTCACCGCCTTTGAACCGAAGTCCTCGACGAGGCTACTGAGTTAATGCAGTTTTGACAGCGGCAGGAATTTTATGCCCGGTTTCACATACCGAGGTTCTGCCGGAGAGCAGACCATTCGGCTCACCAATCCGAACCGACCCGCACCGCTCGTTCGTTACCTCGGTCGAGTGGCCGCTTCGCTATTGATGAGGAAGATCACCGCTGCGGCGCTGGTTGGCATCGCCGCCTCCTGCTCCTATGCGAGGGCGGAAGACACTGTAATCAAACGTTTTTCCAATGGAACTAGCCGCGATTCCGTTGGTCTGGTCGATGCGCGGGAAGACGCACCGATGGATGGCCCTCAGGCCATCTATGCGGCCGAAGACGGCAGTCTCTATCTGCTCGATCAGGTGAACGGCCGGGTGCTGAAGTTCAATGCCAAGAACGCCAGTAGTCCCGTCCAGTCGCTTGAACTGCCCAAGGATATACGGCCGACCGACGTCGTGGTGCGCAACGGCAATGTCTACGTCTGGGACGGCGCTCCTCAAACGCTTCAGGCGGAAGGAAGCGACAGTGAACCGGTACGCGAGCTGACGCGCACGCGAGGCGCCGGCAAGCCCGATGACGCGACGCTGACCGCCTTCGCGCAAATGGGATCTGAGGCCCTCGACAGTCCCGATCAGCCGACCGCCGACAGATCCAGGGCAATACCGGCACGTAGCACGCGGCCAGCGCATCCATCCATCGCCACCCGCGGCCGTGGAACCGTCGTGGTCGACGTCGCCATCGGCGGTAAACTCAATATCGCTGACATCCAGGTGCATGAACAGAGCACCAACAATTCCGTCGCGAAGCTGACCTTGAGGGTGCGGGACCGGATCGGCATCGTCGAATTTCTCGATATCGACAATGCCGGCCGGATGTTCGTCCTGACCGAGAACATTCCGACGAGATCGAATCGCAGGGCGTCCGCGTACGTCGTGCGCTACTCGCCGAAAGGCGTCCAGGAAAGTGTCTACGACATCCCGTTTTCGGAGACACTGGCGCTATCACGACGGTTCATCACCATCTCGCCTGACGGCGACGTCTATTTCCTGCGCACCGCATCGACCGAAGTCGAACTGATTGGCGTCGGCTCGCGCCCGGTTCGTGCGACCGATGTGATCGACAATCCCAATTTGCCCCGGTTCCCTGATCAGGCTGCCGCTGTCTCAATGGCGCCGATCGCTGCCGTCAGAGCCCTCACGCGGCAGCAGGTGATCGCGAACGCGTTTGCTTTCGAGGGCGTGCAGTGGCGCGTATCGCCTGCCGTCTATGGTCGCGATCCCGACACATCCTGCTCAGGCTTCAACCGAATTCGCCGCCCCGGATATCTGTCGGGCAAACTGAACCAGGAAGTGCGAGGAGTCCCGTATTGCTGGGGCTGTCACGGCTCGTTGAACCAGTTCCTCGCCAACATCGCCAACGGCATGTTGGCCGGCAATGTCTGCACACATAACAATCCGCGGCCGGACACAACGGGAGTCGACTGTTCGGCATTTGTCAGCGCAGCCTGGGGTTTGTCGACGCACTTCACGACCGCTGCGATTCCCGGCATCAGCCAGCAGCTGGAAAACGCCTGGGACCTCCAACCGGGCGATGCGCTCAACAAGCCCGGTTCGCATGTCATGCTGTTCCTGCGTTTCACGCCCGATCGCAAGGCCGAAGTGATGGAGTTGTCGACAGGCGGCTGCAACGGAAAGGTCTGCCGGAACGTCTATCCGCTATCCTCATTGCTGGCGCGCGGCTATCGCCCCGCTCGTTACCGCGTTCTCGAAAACGCTCCTTCGGGCGGAGCCGGAGACGCTGTCTCGCTCAGGGACCAGGGAAAAAGGGGTGAAGACGATAAATCGAAAACCGATTCAATGAGTTTGGCGGCGGCGCATAGCGAGACGGGAAATAGCTCGAATGGCGATGATGGGGATCGGCGGCGCGTTCGGCATCGCAGACGGCACTTATCGAGAGATTGACACACCATGAATGTTTCGCGGACGGCACGTCTTCGCTTAATCGCGATTTTCAGCATTCTGCCGGTCGCACTTCTCTCGGCATTGAGCGCCCGGTCAGCGCCTGATGCCAGCGAGCTGCGCTCGCCCGCAGGCGAAGCGCGTGCGCTTGTCATCGGGATCGATGCTTATCGGTTTGGACAGCCGCTCAAGGGCGCTGTTGCGGATGCCCGCGACATTGAGTCATCCTTGCGTCTGGGCGGTGTAACCGATGTCACAGCGCTATTGGATGCGGCTGCAGACCGCACGACCGTATTACATTCGATCGAGCAGTTGCTGTCCCGCAGCCAGTCCGGCGATCTGGTGATCCTGTCGCTCGCGGGCCGAGGCGCGCGGGAGGCGGAGCACTTCAAGGGTTCACAACCCGACGGCCAGGACGACGTATTCATTTTGGCCAATTTCAATCCAAACACCGCGGACGGCGCCCGGCAGCGCATCCTTGGATCGGAGTTCAATCATTTGATCAGGCAATTCGCGCTGAAAGGCGCGCAAGTCCTGCTTATTGTCGACGCAGGGTACGGCGGCGCCACTGAGCGCACCGTCGACCCGCGAACCCCTCAGATGAGCTATCGGCAAGCTCCCTCCTATACGATAGCTCACGACACGCTCGAGCCGATTTCTACGGCGAGCGACGTTTCTCTCAGTGGAGATGGACTCGAGAGGGTCGCGGTGCTTGCGGCCAGCGAACGTACGGCCTCAGCGCCCGAGGTCCCGATACCCGGGGAGTTGACGCTTCGCGGGGCCCTGAGTTACGCGGTCGCTCGAGCGCTGGAGGGCGCGGCAGACGAGAACCACGATGGGCATATAACCAGGGACGAGCTATTCCGATATGTGAGCCAGGTCGCCTATCAGCTTTCCGACCAGCGTCAGCAAGTTTCGGCGCAGACGGCCCCGCGGTCCTCTGGGGGCGAGATACTGTATGCCCGGACGCGCGGTGTGGTCCTGCTCGATCCGCTGCCCAGGTCGGAACCTCGCCCTCCATCCTCTCCGCAGGCTGCTGCTGCCACGCTTACGCCCTCGCTTCCGCGCCCGGTCGTCTCGCCGCAACCCGCTTCGGTGCTTGACACGGTCCACATAGCAGTGATCGGGAACCAGAGAGAGTTGCTGAAGGAGCTTCAACCGAAGTACGCCCATTTCCAGACGGTCTCAATTGCCGACCATCCGGACCTGATATGGGATTCGGCTACGCTCGATGTGCTCGCAGGCGGAGATGTGATTGCTCACCAGATCAAGCGCAAGGACCTGCCCAACGTGATCGACTGGTTTGCAGCCGTGAACGGGTTCAAGCGGCTTGCGGCGAAGTCGCCCCAGGCGGTGCGCGTGCTGCCGAGTAACAAGGTCCATTCGCGGGGTTCTCGCATCGAGGTGCAGGTGTCCGGAGTAGCGCAACGGTCCCTGCTGCTCTTCAACATGACGGGGGACGGCACGGTGCAGGTGCTCTATCCCGTCGGGTCGGATCCCCGAATTGTCTCAACCCCCGACTACAAGTTCTCCGTTGTCGTTGGCGAGCCGTTTGGAGCGGATCAGGTTGTTGCTGTCACTTCAGCCCAGCCCCTGAACGATCTTGAGCAATTGCTGAAGGCGATAAATCAGCAGTTCGCAGCAGTTGAAGTGTACAGGTCGGTAGAGCGCTACGCGCCGCCCGACGCGCGGATCGGTGCTGCGAGCCTCTATACCGCCCCGTAGGTCAATAGAGCGAGAGACGATGAACCCGGCGGCTGCGAGACCCCTCCTCGTCAAGGCACTATGCCTCGTCGTTCTGCTCAACGCCGCGAAGGCGCAGAGCCCAGGATCGGCCGGCGAAGACGGCTCACCGCGCGAACGATCCGTGAAAATACTCACTGATGTGCCGGACCATGCCCCGCCGCCACCGTCAATCTCCCCGGCCGATCTTGCTTCCATAAATCAAACCATGAAGATCGATAACGTGGCCGGACTCCGACTCGACATCATACCGAGCGGAGAAGTGATCGCCGGTTCGAGGATCGGATTTCGGCTGACCACAAAAAAACAGGGCTACCTAATTTTGCTCAACGTCGATGCCGCAGGCAAGCTCACCCAGATTTTCCCGGAGGCGCCGACCGAAACCGGCCCTGTCCGGGAAGCGCCCAGCTTGATCAAGCCAGGAACGCCGTTGGTTATCCCAGAGCTCGGGAGTCCGTACGCGACATTCGAATTTATCGCGGAACCGCCTGCTGGTTTGGCAATGATTGTGGGAATGTTGAGCGACAAGCCGGTCCAGCTGGTTGATCTTCCGAACGCGCCGCCGCCCGCCTTTGCTCCGGCCGATACCTTGAAGTACGTGCGTGAACAGACGTTGACGCTCGTAGTCCCCAGCAGGAACGGCAATCAGCTGGAGCGGCCGAACTGGTCTTTCGACGGCAAGGTGTATCTGATCAAGTAACGCTGAGGGACGACTAGCGTCGACTATCGATCGGCATTGAGCGACTTGAGCGCCGTTTTTGGCAACACATCTTCCAGCACGCCCATGAAGTCCCGGTCGGCCAGGGCAAGCGCCCGCTGGCAAAGCATCGGCACCGGGCTGGAAGGTTCAGCGTGCCGGAAATAGCGCTGGACCGATTCAAGCAACGCCAGGGCCTGGGAGCGGGATCCAGCATGATAGACCACGACCGGAGGAGTGGAACTTCCGGCATCAGATCCGTCCTGAACGAACTCCGATGAAGAATTGGACGACGAGAGAGAGGGCAGCTTGTTGACGGGCAAGTCGAAGACCGGATTTGTACCGATCTGGAATGCAGCCTTGTCTACATGCGTGGGGACAAGGATCGCCATAATTTCAATGAACGACTTGCCGATCAATTGGTGGGCCTGGCGCACCAGAGGAAGCACCGGGCTCGAAGGTTCCGCGCGGGCATAATAGTCGCCGACCGCGGCCAGCGCCCGTTCGGCGTCGGTGATTGACGTCAAGACAACGGCCGCTATTGACGTCACCCGCCCCTCGTCCGCCCCCTGACTTCCCTCCTTGCTCGAACTACCGGTGCTTGCCGCGCGCGGATCAATCAACGCACGCATCTTGCGCACTTGATCCCCAAGTGCACCGAGAACCACAATCCCGTGCGCGGCAAATGCGTTGCAGATCCGCTGCACGGACTCATCGAGCAGCGCAAGATGTTTTCGTACGCCGGCAATCTCGGCAGGATCGGCGCTTGCGATGGCTTCGGCGATCGACGCGGCCGAAGGCGCCACCTCTCCCGCGCGCGACTTGACCTCTCCGGTCGCGGTGATCCAGGCGCGATACGTGACGTACCCGGCGCGCCGTCCTTCGAAGAGCGGAGCATATTGCAGCGGAAAGATAACGGTCGGCAGGTCGAAAGCGGAAATTGCCGTCCGGCGCGCCGTCAGGTTTTCTCCTTCGGCAAGAGGATGAACTCCGGCCCAGAACCTGTCGAGACATTCAGCGATCGCGGCCATCGTCACCGAAAAACCGGCAACGTCCCTGTTCAACACGAGCAGGCGCGCGCGTATCGCCAGCAGTCTGAGGTCACGGCTGCGCGCCAGGAGCCTGTCCGCTTCGGCGACCTGAGCGCCCAATTCGACCGTGGATGGATCGAACGGCTTGCCATCTTCAAGAGAAAAGAAGGAGGTCGGCAACACACCCTCGACCTGGGCGAGAAAATTCAGGTATTCGGCATCGCCGGCCTGATCGAGATCGGGACCGCACGGATCATTTCCCGAAAGCGGGATGCACAGAGCCTCCACGGCTGGATCGATCGCCGGAGCGGTGCTGCCAGCAGATTGCGTGCCTCCTTCCAAATCGGCAGCACGCTCGCCTTCACCGAGTTGAACCGAATCTGACAACCTTGGAGCCCTCTCCATTGGAAACGGTGATTCCCTGCAGCCGAAAGAAAGACGACCGCCTGAGGCAAATATTTACAGCAGGCCTCCGCCGGAAAGAATGCCTAACTTCACTCGTTTGCGACACCGGGAAGTATGCTTAACAAGCCCGGCCCCCTCAGTAGCGAAACCGCTCCAGCAGCCCTAACGGGTCGGCCCCAGGTCGGCGGCACCAGCTCGCTAGACCGATGACGGAAAAACATAGCAAGCGGCGCCAGCTTGGGGCGAAAAAATTGTGTTCCGCTTGAATTAAACGGGGCCTTCGCGACACTAACAGTACACGGGTGATTGCACCCGCGAGATCGAAGGACAGGATCCAACGGACAATCATGAAAGAGCCGGCATTTGCCTGGCGTGCGGCCGGGGTTGATGGCGTAGACGCTGCAATAGCAGGCCGATACTCTTTTGTCTTTGATCTGCCGAAGGTGAATATGCATGGCCGAACAGCTTAGCCAATCCGAACGCACAGCCGAATTCAAGACGCCGCTCGGTGAAGACAAGCTCGTGCTCATCAAGGTCGACGGGACCGAGCGGCTCGGCGATCTGTTTGAATTCAATGTCGATGCGTTGAGCGAACAGGAGAACATCGATTTCGACAAGGCGCTCGGCCAAGGATGTACGCTCAAGCTGAAGGCCTACATGGGCAAGGAGCGAATCTATCACGGCATCCTGACCCAGGCGCAATGGGTCGGAAAAATCGAAGAGTTCTATCATTACAGGCTGGTTTTGCGGCCGTGGCTGTGGATGCTCGGTCAGAAAGCGGACTGCCGCATTTTCCTCGACAAGGACGTAAAGGATATCATCAAGGAGGTCTTCACCAAGGCTGGATTCAACGACTTCGAATTCAGGACCAACGGCGACTATCAAAAGATCCCCTACTGCGTGCAGTACCGGGAAACCGATCTCGCGTTCGTCAGCCGCCTTATGGAGCTATATGGAATTTATTATTTCTTCGAACACTCCGACGGTAAACACACCCTGACGCTCGCCGACTCGCACTCCTCGCACAAGGCCATTGCCGATCTTCCGAAGGTACCTTTCATTCCGTTGTCAGATTCGGAGCTACGACCCGAGCAGCACCTCTACAGCTGGATCTCGGAACGGCGTTTTCGTACCGGCAAGGTCCAGTTCAACGACTACGACTACCTGAAACCCAAGAAGAACCTGCTCGCTCCCTCGGAGGCATCAGAGAAATACGCTCACGCCAAGCTTGAGGTGTATGACTTCCCCGGCAAGTATGACGACGAGGACCAGGGCAAGAACCTTTCACGTTTCCGGCTCGAGGCCGAGCAGGCCGCTGACCATCGCCGCATCATCGAGGGCGATGCGGCCTCGCTTTATCCAGGTGGCCTCGTCACCGTCGAAAAGCATCCAACATCGGCAGAGAACAAGGAATATCTTGTCGTTCGCGCCGACCACCAATACTCGTCGCATCATTACCGGTCTGTCCAGGCGGACGCGCCAGCTCCGGAGGACGACGAAAAGCAGCAGGTCTATCACGGCTACTATGAATTTCAGCCGAGCGATCGGCCGTTCCGCATGCTGCCGCTTACTCCCAAGCCGCGCATTCACGGCATACAGACCGCCAAGGTCGTCGGCAAAAAAGGCGAGGAGAACGAGGAAATCAGCACCGACGAGCATGGTCGCATCTGGGTTCAGTTCTTCTGGGACCGCGAGCCGAAATTGACCTGCCCGATCCGTGTTGCCCACGTCTGGGCCAGCAAGAAATGGGGGGGCATATTCATTCCCCGCGTTGGAATGGAAGTCGTTGTGGAGTTCCTGGAAGGTGATCCCGATCGGCCGCTTGTCGTCGGAGCGGTCTATAACGGCGACAACAAGGTTCCCTATGACCTTCCGGACAACAAAACCGTTGCAGGCTGGAAGTCGAACTCTTCCAAGGGCGGCAACGGCTACAACGAATTCGTATTCGAGGACAAGAAATTCTCCGAAAACATTCGCATGCACGCGGAGAAAGATCACAACGTAACGGTCAGGAATTCCGAAACGTGGACGATCGGCGAGGCTTTCGTGCCGCCGAAAGGCAGTCCGTCACGAAGCGCGACCCTGAAGAACGGCGACGATCAACTGGAAATTCAGATGGGCGACAGGAACGTTTCAATTCCCTTGGGCAGCCAATCCACGAATGCCATGCTCTCGATCACCCACGCGGTGGGGACGACGACGGTCACGCTCACGCCCGCGGCTCGGACAGTTGAGTCGCCGATGATCAATCACACCGCGGACGCCGTTATCAATTATACGGCGGGTGCGACCGTCAACATCACGGCTCCGCTCATCAACCTGAACGGCATGGTGCTCATCAATGGAATGGTGCCGGTCGTGGTCCCTGTATAGCCATGGCTTGCGTGGGGCTGGTAGGTTGAACTCCTTATCAGGTCAACAATCGATTGAAGGCGTTCAGCCGCACGTCTCGAGGCGAAGGTGTCATATGTCGCGGATCCGATTTACGACCGCCCGATCGGTATTCGAAACATTTCCCGAATTGGCGCGCAAATCGACGGTCGCCGTTACCGACGATCCGGCGATCGTCTTTTTGAAAAACCTGTCGGCAAATCAAAAGTTCGAGGAGGCCGTTGCGTTCTGCGCGCACCTGCTGCCGCGCCGCGAGGCGGTGTGGTGGGGATGCGGAAGCGTTCGGTCTTTCCTGCACGACATTCCGCAGTCCCGCGCAGCCCCTCTGGTCGCGGCCGAGACCTGGGTCCAGGACCCCACCGACGTCCACAGGCTTCGGGCGTTGCAGATTGGCACACGAAGTGACGATTCCGATTGTCTTACCTGGCTTGCCCTCGGGGCCGGCTGGGCCGGCGGAATGCTCTCCACCGTCCCGAATCCGCCCGTGCCGGTGCCACAGTACCTGACTGCGCGGGCCATCCGCGTCGCCGTTCTGCTGGCGGTTCCGCACACCGCAGCTTCCGAACGACCGGGACGCAAGTCGGCCTGCATCGCGGAGGGGATCCGGCTGGCGGAGCGGGGTTTTGACCAAGGGGCGAGCACGCTTTGAAGTGGCCGGTAACGATTGGACACCGCACAAACGGCCGCTAAACTGTCCGCAACGGTAGTAAAGAACCATTGAACGCCTAAGTAATTGCAGGGAAGCCATATTTGCTGACGCTTCGGATTGAGAACGAAACGACTCTGCCCGATGGGGGACCGCTGAGCATCTCCGTCGAGGGCACCCGCGGGATCGATATCGGCCGCGATCAGCACCTCGACTGGACACTGCCGGACTCCAATCGTTTCATTTCCGGCAAGCACTGCGAAATTCGCTGGCAGGACGGGTTCTTTTGGCTTCACGACGTCTCGACCAATGGCACGTTCCTCTATGGCGCCGACGGCCGTCTGAAGGCCCCTCATAAGCTGCGCGATGGCGACCGCTTTTTGGTCGGCCATTACATCATCGTTGCAACCGTCAGCGGGCAGTCAGCCGAGGCGACGTCCGAAATCTCCAACAGCGCTCCACCGCGCTATGACGATCTCTGGGCATCTGTAGACGAAGCGGCTCCGCCAATTGATGCCCGGCAATTGAAGGCATCGCGCGATCTGCAGCCGGTCAAGCCGGACTTCCTCGACTGGGCAGTGGATCTGCAACCGCCGCCCGGATCGGCATCGCGGCCGCTCCCTCCCTTCGACTGGAAGGAGGAGCCTCACCCCGACGACGCAGACTGGGCGCGAGGTTCGCCGAAACCACTCCCTCCTCAGCCTGCGCCGGCAGCCGAGATCCCAAACCCGCGCCGTCCCGTTTGGGTGACAGGAGAACCAGCCGGAGCCTGGGCAGGCTCAGCCCCTTCAGTGCAACCGACTTCATCCCTGCCCTCGGCGGGAACACCGCAGTCGCGCGACGTCTCGCCAGGCAACGACACGGCTTCCGACAGCAATCTCGTTCGTCTGATTGCCCGCAGCGCGGGTTTGCCGGACGACATATTCGCAGCACGGAACCCCGTGCAGTTGGCGGAGGAAATCGGGCAGTTGCTCCGCTTGCTCACGGAGAACATGAAGCAATTGCTTGAAGCGCGACAACAGGCGAAGCGCCTCGCCCGCAGCTCGAACCAGACCACGGTGCAAGCCTTCGACAACAATCCGCTGAAGTTCGCCCCAACGGTGGACGAGGCGATGCGCATCATGTTTGGTCCGCCGACGAAGAGCTATCTCGACGCCACCAGCGCCGTCGCTCAAGGCTTCGACGATTTGAAAGCTCATCAAATCAAAACATTCTCCGCGGTGCAGCACGCATTGAAGCGACTGCTGGACGACCTTGCGCCCGAGGAAATCGAAAGGGAGTCCACCGCCAGCCGTCGCTTTCTCGCTCTCGGCTCGACCAAGACGGCTAGCTGGGACACTTTCACCACGCGGTGGAAGGCGCACACACGCGGCCAAGAGGACGGAATGCTCAATACATTCATGCAATATTTTGCCGAATATTATGATCGCGATGGAAATGCGCTATGATGACGACGCGCTGCCCATATCTTCACATCGAAAATCGGCGGCAAAGATTTAAGACAGGCATGGCTAGCTAATGTCGTGGTACAGCAAAGTCGCGTGGACGGAAGGGTTGTTTCTGCGGCCCCATCATTTTCAGCAGAACGATCGCTATCACGAGAATCTGCTTCAGTCGCGCGTGCGATATGCGACGCCGTACCCCTGGGGCTTTACGGCGCTGGAGATCGATCGCGACCTGGCCCAGCAAAGCAAATTCGCCCTGCGGCGGGCGGCCGGGGTAATGCCTGACGGCATACCGTTCGACATTCCCGCTGACAGTCCGCTGCCGCCCCCCATCGTCGTCCCCGACACCGCCGCCCAGCAAACCGTCTGGCTGACGGTGCCGATGGCGTCCGCCAACACACGAGAGGCTGACGACCGGGATTCCGAGAGCGCCACGCGTTACATCACCCACTCGGAATCCTTTATCGACTCGACTTCGTCGCTTCGGATCGAAGAGGAGGTCGATATCGCCTTTCCTCGATTCACCCTCGAGCTTCGCAAAACGGTCAAGCCCGGATTTACCAGCCTTGGCATCGCGCGCATTCTCGAGGTCCGCGACCGGCAGATCGTATTCGACGAGAAGTACGTTCCCCCGGTGCTGTTGTGCGGCGCGCATCCGACCGTCAACGGCTGGACCGATCGGGTGGTGGGCTGGATCGACAACAAGCTCGAGGAGCTGGCGCGCTACGCCGCCGACCCGACAGCGGGCGGCGGGCTGCAAAGCATCGACTACTTTGTCCTGCAGCTGTTGAACCGGCACATCGCGGTACTGAAGCACTTCCGCTCGTCGGGTTATTTGCATCCGGAACGCCTGTTCGAGGAGCTATTGCGCCTGGTCGGCGAACTGGCGACGTTTGCGACGCCGGAGCGGCGCGCGCGGGAATATCCGGCCTATGACCAGGACAATCTCGAGAACGTCTTCGGGCCTGTCATGCGCGACCTGCAGGATTTCCTCAGTGCCCGGCTCGGCCGCCGCGCCATTCGTCTCGAGATAATTGAACGCGCGCAAAATGCCTTCATTTCCACGATTCGCGATCGCACGCTGTTTCGCGACGCCACCCTGGTGCTCGAAGTCGCTGCAAATCGTTCGCTGACGGAAATCCAGAACCAGTTCCCGCACCTGTTCAAGATCGGCCCCAACACCAAGATGAATGAAATCGTGCACGCGCACCTTCCCGGCGTGCCCCTGATTCATCTGCCGACCCCGCCGCCGCAGATCCGCGCGATCACCGACCATGTCTATTTCTTCCTCGATCGCAAATCGCCACTGTGGCCGGAGTTTTCCGTCGCAAGCTCGATCGGGATGCATTTCTCCGGTGACTGGCCTGAACTCGAACTCGAGTTGTGGGCCATATTGGAAGATCGGCGATGAACGACAAGGGTCCACCGCGCGCTCCATTCGGAGCGCCAGGAGAACGGACGATTATCCGGCCCAATCCTGGCGGGCGGCGCCCGGTCGACCCGTCGCCTGCTGCCGGCAAGCCTGCCGTTCCGCAAAACCCGATCGAGCCGTCCCCGCCGCAGCCGGTGCCGCCGGCCACCACCCCTTACGTCCCACCCAGCACGCCTGCAAATCCCAATTCCGACGATTGGATACACACGCGGGAACAGGCGCCCCAACCGTCAGCACAGGCGCAAGCGCCCGCGATTGCAATCGACGAGCTCGTCGCCCCCAATGAGAACCCGATTCTGCGATCGGCCGGCCCGCTGCTGCTCTTGCTCGGTCGTTTGCGGGTCGCTCTTGCGCGCGCTTCCTTCGCGAACCTGATGGAGATCGTGGCGGACAGCATCAGGTTCTTCGAGAAAGACATCCGCGCCGCGGGCACCTCCGAAACTCAAGCCAACACCGCCAAGTACATCATTTGCGCGACCGCCGACGACATCGTTCAGAATATCCCCACCGAGGACCGGCACGTCTGGACGCAATACAGCATGCTGAGCCGGTTTTTCGGCGAACGCATCGGCGGCGTCCGATTTTTCGACGAGCTCACGCGACTGAAGCAGGATCCCCTGCTCAACTACGATGTGCTCGAGCTTCAGCACACCTGTCTCAGCATCGGCTTCCAGGGCATTCACCGCACGTCGGCCGGTGGCGTCTCTGCCCTGCAACAGATTCAGCGCGACCTGTACGAGACGCTGCGCCGCGTGCGTCCCAAGGTCTATCGCGAGCTGTCGCCGCATTGGCAAGGCCAGAAGCTCCCGCTGCGCATGTCGCGGGCGTTGGTGCCATGGTGGGGTGTGCTGGGTCTGGTCGGCCTCGCCCTGTTCGGCACCTACTTCGTATTTCTTTACTGGCTGACCGGCGGGGCCGATGTCGCGGCCAATGGCGTTGGCGCTCTGTTGAACAGGGACAAGCTCGCGCTTGAGCGCAAGGTGCCGGACGCGCCGGCGCCGCCCCCGGTTATTCCACCGCCCGAGCCGGATCGCATCACGCAGATGCAGCGTATCTGCAACGCCCTGGCCCCGGAGGTCATAGCCCAAAAAGTCAATGTCGAGCAGACGGCGAACCAGATCACCGTCCGCATCGGCAACCTCCTCTTGTTCAACTCCGGCGTGGCTACGGTGCTCGACCAGTTCAAGCCGATCGGCGAGCGCATTGCCGCCACGCTCGAAAAGGAAGACGGCTACATCAAGGTGATCGGCCACACCGACAACAGCCCGATCGGCGCCGATCGCGTGCGCTTTCCCTCCAACTATGCGCTGTCCGTCGAGCGCGCAAAAAATGTCGCCGCGCTGTTCCGGCCGTTGCTGACCAACGGCGATCGCCTGCAAACCGAGGGCAAAGGCGAGACCGCGCCCATTGCCGACAACAAGACAACTGAGGGCCGAGCCAAGAACCGGCGGGTTGAGATCGTCATTCCGCGCACCGATACCGGGCCGGTGAGCGAACGCACATGCCGCCTGTGAAATCCGGACTGGTGCGACAGGGCTTTTGATTGATGCCGCATATTTCACTCAAGGAAGTGTCGAGGATCGTCCTTTTCGGGATTGGCCTGTCGTCGATTGCCGCCCTGATCTTCCTGGCCGGCCCGCTGGTTTCGATCGGCGGCCATCATCCGCTTGAAACCGTCATCGGGCGCGAACTCGCGATCCTCGTGGTCGGCGCCATCATCGCCTCCGTGATGAGCTTCCGTTGGCAGCGCCGGAAGAAGGCCGCAGCAAAACTTGCCGAAGGGATCACCGCCTCGGACAAACCCACCGATGATACCGGCATCCTCAAGGACAAGATGAAGGACGCGCTGGCGACCCTCAAGGCCGCCAGCAAGGGCAAGGGCAACTTCCTCTACGACTTGCCGTGGTATGTCCTGATCGGGCCTCCCGGATCAGGCAAAACCACGGCACTCGTCAACTCCGGCCTCAAGTTCCCGCTGGCCAAAGGCGCCACTCCGACCGCGGTGGCCGGCGTCGGCGGCACACGCTACTGCGACTGGTGGTTCACGGAAGACGCGGTCCTGATCGATACCGCTGGTCGATACACGACGCAGGATTCCGACGCGCAGCTGGACAAGCAGAGCTGGCTCGGATTTCTCGACCTGTTGAAGAAGAATCGACCTCGGCAGCCTATCAACGGCGTCATGGTGGCAATCAGCCTCGAAGACCTGATGACGCTGTCCTCAGCCGAGATCAAGGCGCAGGCCGACGCTATCAGAAGCCGCCTGCTGGAACTGCACGAGCGCCTGAAGATCGATTTCCCGGTCTACACGCTGTTCACGAAGGCGGACCTGGTCGCCGGCTTCATGGAATATTTCGCAAACCTATCGGATCAGGACCGCCGGCAGGTGTGGGGAACGACGTTCCAGACCGACGACAAGACCCGCAACATGGTCGCTGAGGTGCCGGCCGAATTCGATGCCCTGGTCGAACGGCTCAATTCCAGCCTTACCGATCGGCTGCAGGAGGAACCGACGCCGAGCAGCCGCGCCCTGCTCTACGGTTTTCCGCCTCAGGTCGCCGGTCTGAAGCGGCAGGTTTACGACTTCCTCAACGAGATTTTCGAACCCACCCGCTATCACGCCAATGCCACGCTGCGCGGCTTTTACTTCACGTCCGGCACGCAGCACGGCACGCCGATCGATCGGCTCATTGGCGCTTTGGAAAAGAGCTTTGGCACCGAACATCTCGCCGCACAGGCCTATTCCGGCCGCGGCAAGAGTTTCTTCATCGCCGACCTGATTTTGAAGGTCATCATCGGCGAGGCTTCGTGGGTGTCGACGGACTGGCGGACGGTGCGGCGGGCGCGGATCGTCAAGGCCGCACTTTACTCGATCCTCGCGTTGGCCTCGATCACCGCGGCCGGTGGCTGGTGGGAAAGCTATCGCCGCAACAGGGATCTGATTGCCGGCACTCAGCTGGCCGCTGCACATTTCGATCAACAGGCCGGCCCCTTCGCCAAGGAAACCGTCATCGGCGACCGCGATCTACACAAGATCATCCCTCTGCTTTTCAAGCTGCGCAACCTGCCGGCCGGCTACGCCACGCGCGACCTCCCCACTCCGTTGCTTGCAGAGCTTGGCTTGAGCCAGCGAGAGCGGCTGCAGAGTTCAGCCGAACAGGCTTACCATGTTGGACTGGAGCGGCTGTTGCGGCCGCGATTGATGTTCCGTCTGGAAGAGGTTCTCGACGCGAACAAGACGAAGCCCAGCTATATCTACGAAGCGCTGAAGGTCTACCTGATGATCGCAGGAGTCGAACGGACCGACCGCGAGCTCGTGTTGAGCTGGATGCGAAACGACTGGGCGGACAATCTTTACGAGGGCGCCTCCAACGCCGAAGGACGCAAGGCACTCGAGGGAGAGCTCCTTGCCATGTTCGACCTCGAGAACGGCGAACAGCCGCTCGTGGAGCCCAACTGGGATCTGGTCGAGAGTTGCCGGCGCATTCTTGCGCGCCTCAGCATCGCCGAGCGCGCCTATCAGTTGCTCAAGTCGCAAGCCCGGCAGGCCACCGCGCCGGATTGGGTTGCGGCCCGGCACGGCGGGCCGGATTTTGAAACCGTTTTCGAAACGACAAGCGGCAACAGCGTCGAGAGCGTCGTCGTCCCCGGCTTCTTTACCTACGCCGGCTTTCAGAATGCCTTCATCGACAAGCTTCCGACAATTGCCGATCAGCTCCAGCGCGACAGCTGGGTGCTCGGCGACGCGGGCAAGCTGGGGGCGATCACCTCGCAGTTCGATAACCTGACGCGCGATCTCCTCGCCCTGTACAACCGCGATTTCGTCGATGCGTGGAAACAATCACTGGAGAAGCTGCGCATCCGGCCTCTCAACGTGGGCAAGCCGAAATACGATGCGCTGAATGCTGCGGCAGCCTCTACGTCGCCGATCCGGCTGCTGATCGAATCCATACGCGACGAGACCACCCTGACCCGGGAGCGCAAGGATCAGGGTAAGGATACGGCCAAGACCGCCAAAAAGGATTTGGCGCCCTCTCTCCTCAGCGGACAGGCCGGCGTTCCCGGCGCGGAGATTGAGGCCGAATTCAAGCCATTCCACCAGGCCGTCGAGGGCGAAGGCTCGCGTCGCCTGATCGACACCGTCACCGGCGATCTGGCGGCGATCAACAACACGCTGCAGACCGTCACGCTGAATTCGTCCCAGGAACAGCAGGCCACGAGTGCCATTCGCAGCCAGGTCGCTCAATTCAAGACCGACGCAACGCGAATGCCCTCCCCGTTCAATACCATGCTGCTGCAATCGGCCAACGCGTTCGAAAATACGATCGCCGACGATACCTACCAGCAAATTCGCGATGAATTCCAGAAGTCCGTTTACGGCCCGTGTCAGGGCCTCGCGGCGAACCGCTATCCGATGGAGCGTACGGCGCGCGCCGAAATTGGGCTGGCGGACTTCGGCAGGCTGTTCGGTGGCAACGGCTATTTCGACAGCTTCTTCAAGAAGTACCTGGAGACGTACGCCGATACGTCGCAGCGCGAGTGGAAGTGGCGTCAGGACAACCCTGTCGCCAAGCTGATGTCGGTTAAATCCCTGCGGCAGTTTCAGCGGGCGAGCAGGATCAAGGACGCGTTTTTCCCGACAAACGGCAACGTGCCGTCGATCAGCCTCAGCATCACCCCGCCGGTGCTTCCCGACATGGGACTGACCGCCAAACTCGAAATCAACGGGATGCCAATTACCTCGTCCAGCCAACCGAACCCGCCTCCGGTCGCCATTCAATGGCCCGGCGCGGGCGGCAAGACTGCCGTGTCGCTGGTTCAGGATACGCAGCTTCCAGGTACGCAGCCCTCGGAAATCTCGGGCGGGACCGGCCAATGGGCACTGTTCCGCTTGCTCGACAAGGCGTCAAAGACCCCGCGGGCCAACAGCATCACCGCAAGCTGGATCGTCGGCGGTCGAGAGGTTCCTTTTCAGATCGGAACGGGCACGGTTTTCAATCCGCTGCAACTGCCGGCTCTCGCGGAGTTCAAATGTCCACCTTCGCTGTGAGGATTCAATGCCGTGCAACCTCTATGGCAAGCTTCCGACCAAGCGCGATTTTATTGCCCTTGGTGTCTCGCGAGATTTTCTGAACGCATGGGAGCCCTGGCTCCAGAGCGGCGTATCGGCCTCCCAGGCGACGCTTGGCGAGCAATGGCAACAGGCTTTCCTGAGGGCCCCAATATGGCGCTTCTGGCTGGGCGCCGATCTTTGCGGTGTCTCCACGATCGGCGCTTTCATGCCATCACTTGACAAGGTCGGACGCTACTTTCCATTGACGCTTTTTGCGTGTGCGGATCAGGGAGCCGCGATCCCGCCTCCCGAAATGGACGCGCAGGTCGCCTGGTTCAAGGCCGCCGAGGACTTTCTGATCTCGATGCTGGACCATGAGACAACCTTCGAAGCGGCGGTGCAGAATCTCGGTCAACTTGCCATGCCGGTACAAAGGGAGTCTTTGAGCAAATCGAGGGCCGACCTTTTTGTGGAACGGGGTGCGACGATGGCCGTCCAAAAAGAGGAAGATCCATTCACCGATCTGTTCGGATCTCTCCGGCAGGCGGCCCCTGATAAGATCTATTCCGGGACGACGTGCTGGTGGACGGTCGGGGGCGAGGGTTTTTCGCCGATGGCGTTTTGTGTGAAGCGGATGCCGGATCCCTTCCTGTTCGCCGCAATGCTGACCGGGGAGTTGGCGGCGGTACCGGCTTGAGACGTCTGGCGAGTACGGATATGGGCATGGAACAACAGATCATCTCATGGCCAGAAGTCGGCGCCGCCACCCACGTCGGCAAGGTTCGTCAACAGAACGAGGACAGCTATCTCGTGCTGACCGCCTCTGGCCTGTGGGCAGTGGCCGACGGCATGGGGGGTCATAGCGCCGGTGATCTGGCAAGCCTCGCCGTCGTCGACGAGCTAAGGCGAATCCCCCCGCCCTCATCCGCCGCCGAACTGCTCGCCAGTTGCGAGGCAAGAATTGTCGACGCCAATAGCCGATTGAGACAGATCACCGGCGACTGGCCGGACCGCACGATCGGGACCACGGTAGCGGTGCTGCTGGTCTACGAGGGACTATTCGCCTGCGTATGGGCCGGCGACAGTCGCATATACCGTGTCCGTCAATCAGGGATCGAACAACTGTCCGTCGATCATACCGAGGTGCAGGAACTGCTGGCAGACGGAAGATTGACCGCAGAAGAGGCCCGTTCGTGGCCCCGGCGCAATGTCGTCACGAGGGCGATCGGCACCATTGACGATTTCGAGCTGGAAATGGTCGACGGCACGCTCGATGACGGTGACACGTTCCTGATCTGCAGCGATGGGCTCACGGCTCACGTTGAAGACCAGGAGATACTGGCGCTTGCGAGGAACAACTCGCCGCAGCGCGCCTGCGATTTGCTGGTCAACCTGACGCTGGAACGGGGAGCGACGGACAACGTAACGATCGTCATCGTCCGGTTCCTCACCTCCAGACCGGGCGAACCTCGACCGCCACATGGCGGCAACGGGAGATAGGCCGGGATGTCAGGTCTCGACTCCACCCATGCCTTCCACATTCGCCTCGCGCAAGGCACGAGGCTCAATGGCATATATGAGATTGATCAGCATATCGCCTCGGGCGGAATGGGAGAGATCTATCGCGGTCACGCCATCGAGACGGGCGACCCCGTCGCCATCAAGGTCATCCGCTCCGATCTTGCCGACAACACGTTGGCACTTGCGTTATTTCGCAAAGAGGCCTCCGCGCTCCATTATATTCAGCACGACGCGATCGTGCGCTATTACGTGTTTTCCCTCGATCCCGGTATCGGCAGACACTACCTCGCGATGGAATTCGTCGAGGGGCAGCCGCTCTCAGACCTCTTGAGGTCGAGCCCGCTGGCCTTTGAGTCCACGCTGAACCTGCTGCAAAGGCTGGCGAGCGGTCTCAGCGCCGCGCATCAACACGGAATCATCCATCGCGATCTTTCGCCCGATAACATCCTGGTTGCCAGGCGCAATGTCGGCCTTGCAAAGATCATCGATTTCGGTATCGCGCGATCGACGCGGAATAACGATGGCACCATTATCGGTTCAGGATTTGCCGGCAAGTTCAACTACGTTTCCCCAGAGCAACTCGGACTTTTCGGCGGCGAAGTGACCGGCAAGTCCGACATTTACAGTCTCGGACTGGTCATCGCGGAATGTCTTTCGGGACGGCCCATCAATATGGGAGGCACTCAATTTGAGGTCCTCGAAAAGCGCCGGAAAGTACCTGACCTCGGCACGCTCGATCCGCGCCTACGACCTCTGATCGACTGGATGCTGCAGCCAGATCCAAACGACCGGCCGGAATCAATGTCCACTGTCGCCACATGGCGGCCGGCTGTTGCGTCGTCAGCAGCCAGGCAACCAGGCAATCGTACGCCAGCCTCAAAAAGATGGGCCGTAGCCGCGCTCCTCGCCATGCTCGCGATCTTCCTGGCTGGGGGCGCCTATTATTTTTTCAAAGATTCGTCGTCGTCTCCAGCGGAGCGCCTCGCGGGACACGCGCCCGTCCTCAATCCAGACACCGGCATTGACGCGCGCCGCGCGGAAGAAGCAAGAATCGCAGCCGACAGTTTGGCAAAACAGCGCGCGGAAGAAGCGAAGGGTGCCGCCGAGAAAGCCAGGAACGACTATGCCAAGCTTTCGGCACCCGAGCGACCTTCCAACGATCCAGTCGAACGAATCCAGCAGTTCGTCAATTCCTATGACGGCGGCGAGTGCTTCTTTGTCGAACCCGTGAAGGTCGCGGAAGGTAATGCCACCCTCGAGGGCTACGGGCGATCGGCGGCGCCGTTTGAGGCACTCGATTCCGATTTCAAGCGAGCCAACGGATTCGAGGCGCTCGTCGGTTATCACATGGTTACGCCGCAACAATGCGCCGCCATCAGTTTCATTGGCCATCTTCGCAGCCAGCGGGATTCGGCTCCGCGTCTCGATATCAGCGCCGGAAATCTGCGCAGCGGCGGCTATGTGAGCGGGACAGTGGCGGGCTTCGGCAACCGTACCGTCGAGCTTCTCATGGTTGACCATGAAGGCAACGTGATGTCCCTGACCTCGCAATTAAAGGGAGATGGCGACGAAAGGTCGTTCACGATCAACATCCAGCGAGGCGACGCAGGCCCCTCGAAGCTGCAGCTCCTGCTTGCGCTCGTCACTGGCAGGCCGCTTGAGACATTGAGGCCCACGCAATCCGGTTCGATTGACCTTGGCCCTGCGGACAAGCTCTTCGCGCGCGTCTCCGATGAAGGCCTGAAATCCGGTCAGTCCATCGCTGCCCGCATCAAGTCATTCAACCTCGAGAAATAGCCCACACTTTTCAGTTCGGGCCCAGTATCAAAATCTCTAGATCGCGTGTCGGCATGAAATCCGTGGCCCGCACCTCTGACTGGGTCGGGGAGATTTCGTTTTTTCCTTGACCGCAAAAGCTGACGATGCGGTCCGGCTGTCCCTTGTCGACGACGAGATGAAAGTCCTTGATGGGGCCAGCCCAGTTCGCGCCCGTCGTCAGAACGTAATTGATCCGCCGTTCGATGATCCGCGGCTTTCCAGGTTTGTCCGCTGGCTTCAGAGCGTCGACAAGCTTGAGGAAATCATCGTCAACGCAATATGCGTTCTTATACCGCTGCACCTCTGGCGCCAGCCCTTTCTTGTCGCGCAGATCTTGGCGGAGAATTGAATCGAAGCTCATCCCGACGCTGGTCCGATATCGATGCTCTACCACCACCGGCTTGCCCGGCGGAAAGCTTTGACGTCGCACAACCGATGTCTTCACTGTCCAAGTGGCCTCGTAGAGCGGCAAGCCTTTGTCGTTGGTGCCCGATTCGAGAAGCAGCCCCTGCGCCACCGCTCGTGTTCGCACCTCCTCGGATAGATCATTGATCTTCAGCTGTTCAGCGCCGACGGGAAAAACGGGAATGCCCATCTCCTTCAGCGCCGTAGTCACGTTCTTGTCGTTCAGAACCGCCTGTTGGCTGACGACGAAGGAAACTGGCTTGCCGTCGATCCTAGTCGAAAATCCGACATAGTTCAGCGGGTTGCCAACTGGAAAGGCTGCATTTGACGCATCCGAAAGATTGATATCGGGCAGCGGAAAGGCGACCGTCAGTGTGATCGGCTTCGTGCTTGGATTGAGAAAGACGTAGCGAACCATAACCGCGTCGAGCGCTATTCTCAGTTCCTCGGACTCGATCGATATATCGGCGTTCTTGGTAAACGTGAGACCGCCGATTGCCAGTTCTGCGGAACTGTCGTTAGCCGACGCCTGCGAGTATGCGGCTTCCCAGCAGGAAACGACGACCAATAACGATATCGCCACAGGCCACGCTTTCATGATGAATTTCCCTCGCCTCTGCCGCACGGCAACGCCACAACCTCCTCATTCAAGCACGTGACCGACGTCGCACCGGCGCGTGGCCGGCGCATTTCGACAATCGATCGGTTAACCGCCTGCTGGATTCCAAAGCTGCCACCGGTATATCGAATTGAAATCCCTGATGTTTTGTTCAACAGGCCAATCGCACGAATTGTATGAGGGTCAGCATGGCCCAAGAAATCCGATCGATCTGCGGCTATCCAATCCAAAGCCATAGGGAAGAACGCTCTGGGCACGATCCTGAGCAAGAGGAATTGGAGCGGGCCATCCGGGTAAATCAGTGTGTGCCCCGACGTTTATTCGGGTTCGGAGAGCCCAGTCGCATTTGTCGTTGCCACACGGGAAGTGGTTCAGCAAATCGCCGCCCAATATTCAGGATTTACATAAACCATGAGCCCCGCCCAAGCATTGACGTTGTGGAAAAAAAGCCTTCTAATCAACCACATACCTTAGCAGTTATGTGATTACCAAACTCCAGTTCAGACCCAAAAACTCCAGTTCAGACCTAAAGGGGTATGCTGATGGCGAAGCACAGCGGTCAGAGATTTATCAAGCGGAACCGCCCGCCCCGCGTTCACATCACATACGACGATCCCACAAACGCGGAAGAAAAGATCGAGTTGCCGTTTGTGATGGGCGTCATGTCCGATCTGTCGGGAAACAGCCCCGGCACCGATAAAGTGGATATGGAGAACCGCAAGTTTCTCGATATCGACATGGACAACATCGACAAGCGGATGGCGGCTATTCAGCCCGGTGTCACTTTTCGCGTGAACAACAAGCTCTCCGAAAATACCGATGAAAAGCTGTCCGTGAATCTTCGCTTCAACAAGATGGCCGACTTCGAACCGGCGGCGGTCGCCAAACAAGTGCCAGCTTTGGCGAAGTTGCTTGAGGCGCGTACTCATCTGGCCAACCTGCTGCGCTACATGGACGGCAAGGTCGCCGCGGAAGAATCGCTGCGGAAGCTGTTGGCTGATCCTCAGCTCATGTTGGCATTGAAGAACCGTGAGTCGTCCAAGGACGACAAAACCGAGTCCTAAATTTCTCGTATTTGGAGATCGTCGTTATGGCGACAGAAACTGCCCGCCCCAGCAAGGAAGCGTCGGTCCAGACCAGCGACGCCGACGAGTTCTCGGCTTTGCTGAAGCAAAGCTTCAAACCGCGCACCGAGCGGGCTGCGACGGAAGTCGAGAATGCAGTCAAGACGCTGGTTGATCAGGCGCTGGTGGACTCCAGCGTCATCAAGGCGGACGTCCTCGACACGATCGAGGAGATGATTGCCCAACTCGACAAGAAGCTTTCGGCGCAAATCAACGAAATTCTGCATGCGCCGGAGTTCCAGCAGATCGAGGGTGCCTGGCGCGGTCTCGCCTACCTGGTTTTTCAATCCGAAACCGACGCGATGCTCAAGATCCGCGTGATGGACGTTTCGAAAAGCGAACTGTACCGGCATCTGCGCCAATATCCCAATGCTGCCTGGGACCAGAGCGCGATGTTCAAGAAGGTTTACGAGGAAGAATTCGGACAGCTTGGCGGCCAGCCCTACGGTTGTCTGATTGGCGACTACTCCTTCAGCCATCTTCCGACGGACGTGCAGCTGTTGCGCGACATGAGCAGGATCGCAGCAGCGGCGCATGCACCTTTCTTTGCCGCCGCGGATTCCACGCTGATGGGAATGGATTCCTGGAACGAGCTGATGAATCCGCGGGATGTCAGTAAGGTGTTCGACACGCCCGAATATGCGGCCTGGAAGTCGCTGCGCGATTCGGATGATGCGCGTTATGTCGGTCTTTGCATGCCGCGCGTACTCGCCCGCCTGCCCTACGGGGCCAAATCGGAGCCCGTTGCGGAATTCGCGTTTGAAGAGGATACCGACGGCCACAAGGGCGAAAAATATACCTGGATGAACGCGGCATACGCCATGGCCGCAAACGTCAATCGCGCCTTCAAGGAATACGGATGGTGCGCGCGCATTCGCGGCGTGCAATCCGGCGGCGAGGTCGAGGATCTTCCGACCCACACCTTCCCGACGGATGACGGCGGCGTCGACCTCAAATGCCCGACTGAAATCGCCATCACCGACCGTCGCGAGGCGGAACTGAGCAAGGCCGGCTTGATTCCGCTGGTCCATCGCAAGAACACGGACCGCGCCGCCTTCATCGGCGCCCAATCGCTTTTCAGGCCGCGGGCCTATCAGAACAATCCGGCCGCGACCGCCTCGAGCAACTTGTCCGCGCGCCTGCCCTATATGTTCGCGGTATGCCGGTTCGCGCATTATCTGAAATGCATCGTGCGCGACAAGGTCGGCTCCTATTACGAAAAGGAACAGCTGCACAAATGGCTGACCAACTGGATCAGCGAGTATGTGGATGGTGATCCGATCAACTCGACCGAGGCAACCAAGTGCCGCCGGCCGCTGGCGGGGGCGTCCATCAACATCGTCGAAAACGAGGAAAACCCGGGATACTACGCGGCGACTTTCGAGCTTCGGCCGCACTTTCAGCTGGAAGGCATGGACATCGGTCTTCGTCTGGTTTCGCGTTTACCGGTCGCAAAATAATTGAACCCGCGGCTCGCGGGACGCCACCAATGGGCGGCGATGAAGCCGAAGTCACGATCCGGGAGCCTTTTCCCGATCGATTTCATCAATTGAATAGGGGAAGACCATGGCCGAGATGTTTTTGAAGCTCGACGGAATTGAAGGTGAGTCGCTGGACTCCGCGCATGGCGGCGAGATCGAAATCAAGAGCTGGGGATGGGTCACGGAAAACCACGTCAGGTGGGACGTGAACCAGGGCGGCCAATCAACAAAGGTTGATGTAAATCATCTTTTTCTCGAGAAAATCTGCGACAAGGCCTCGGTGACCCTGCACCAGAACTGCGTCACCGGCAAGCACATCAAGAATGGAACAATCACCTGCCGCAAGAACGACGGCGATCAGAAATTCGAATATTTGATCCTCAAGATGAACGACATCATGATCACCAAGCTGGAGTTCCAGGGTGACGGCGACCAGCAGTCACTCAAGGAGACCGTCGGCCTGTCGTTCGCGGAATTCCGGATGGACTACAAGCTCCAAAACGATTCCGGCACCGCCCAAGGCTCCAAGAGCTTCCAGTTCAATGTTCAGAAGCAGCAGGGCTCGAGCTAAGACTGGTTCTTCCCGCGCGCGCAGCAGAAGCCAAATTGACGGCGGCCTCCCCCGAGGGAAGCCGCCGTATTGTTGTGTAGTGGCGCTTAGCCGGGTTGACGGACGACCCCTCGTCTGCACTCCACAATCCCCGGACCCGCGGCCCCGGATCACCGCACCTGCCCTGGCCCGGTGAACTGTGCCCAAAAGCCCACGCTCCGCCGAAGCAAGCCGGTTGCGCGGCTCGGCAAGGTTCCAGCGCCTAGTGGAAGTCGCGGTGAACCCGCTTGCAGGATGCCGCGACTATCAGGTTAAAGCCCCTCGGTTTACGGCGAGGAGAAAAGTAATGTCTCGATCGTGTTCCACCCATTCAACTTTTGCGCGAACCATCCAGCTTGCGTTCGGGAAGCGCAGCCTCATCGTCTGCAAACGCGGCGACGCAGAGCCGCAAGCACCTCCTCGAATTGCTCGGGAAGCGTGCCTCTGGTAACAACAAGCCTGCCGGAGAGACCCATGCTACGGTCCCTATTCCTTTTCTTTCTTGCATTTTCGCTGCTTGCTTTCGCGGAGCCCGCACAAGCGGAAAAACGCGTCGCACTGGTCATCGGAATTTCCAATTATCAGCGGGTACCCCGGCTCAGCAATCCGACGCGGGACGCAGACGCCATGGGCGCGCTTTTCAAGCAGGCCGGCTTCGATGTCGTCGACGAAGAACGGGACCTCGGGATCTCCGACCTTCGGCGTGTGATCCGCGAATTCGCCGACAAATCGCGAGATGCCGACATAGCAGTGGTGTACTACGCGGGCCACGGCATTGAAGTTGATGGCACAAACTATCTTGTGCCGGCGGATGCCAAGCTTGCCAGCGACTTCGACGTGGAAGATGAAACTGTATCGCTCGATCGTCTCCTCAGGTCGCTCGATGCCGTCCGGCGCCTCCGTCTGGTGATTCTGGATGCGTGCCGTGAGAATCCGTTCTCCAACAACATGAAGAGAAACGTTGCCAGTCGTTCCATCGGCCGGGGCCTCGCCAGGATCGAGCCAACGACATCCAACACGCTCGTCGCGTTCGCTACCAAGGCCGGCGCCGTCGCGGACGACGGCAATGGAGAGAACAGTCAATACGCCGCGGCGCTCGTCAAATACCTCGCCGAACCGGGAGTCGATCTGCGGCTAGCGTTTGGCCGGGTTCGCGACGAGGTGTTGAGAAAAACCGGCAATCGCCAGGAGCCTTTTGTCTATGGCTCGCTGGGCGGCGACAACGTCGCACTGATCCCGCAACCGGAAAAGCCGCGGCAGACCGAGGCGGACGCGCGGGTCGAATACGAATTCGCCGCTCAAATCGGAACGAAGCAGGTTTGGGAGTCGTTCCTCGCCGGCCATCCGAACGGATTCTATGCGAACCTCGCGCGCGGACAACTCGATAAGCTGGCTGCAGCAGAGCAGGCTCAAGTCGCGGCCGACAATGCACGCCGCGAGGCCGAGGAGCAGGCAGCGAGGAAAACAGAAAAGCTGCAGAAGCGCATCGAAGAACCCGCAACAGGCCAAGTAGCCTCGGCAAAGCAGCTGTCCGTCGACCAATCCAAGAAGGAGTTGGAAGACGCCAAAGCGCAGGCAGAGCTTGCACAGCAGCGGGCGGAAGCAGCCCGACAGGAACTCGAGCAAACCAAACGTCAGGCCGTCGAAGAAGCTCAGCGCCAGGTTGCAGAATCCAAACGCCTTGCGAAGGAGAATGCCGATAAAGTTGCGGCGCTGGCACCTGGGCAGACGGATCAGCGGGCCATCTCGCCGCCGCCGCCACAAATGAGTCAAACTGACATCACGCGCCTGCTGCAGGCACATCTGACGCGGGTCGGCTGCAATTCAGGACAGATCGACGGCAACTGGGGTGACGGTTCCCAGCACGCTCTCGAACTTTTCAACAAGAATGCCAAAACCAGCTTCGACAACAAGATTGCCAGCCTTGAGGCGCTCGACGCGGTCCGCAACATACCCGATCGCGTGTGTCCGTTGGTCTGCGCGAGAGGCGAGCGTGCCGCTGGCGATCACTGCGTCGAGATCGGTTGCGCAAGCGGCTACTTCCTGAACTCCCGCGGTTCATGCGAGAGGCGCCACGAGCCGATTCGAAGGCAGCGGACCGTGACGAGGGAGTTTGCCCCTGCCCGCACTCCTCGTTACGCCCCCATTGCACCAGCAACGCATAGCGGTACAACGTCGTGCGCTCTCGATAGCGGCGGTCATCGGGAGAACGGTGGTTTTCGGTGCAGAGATTAGCCCTATATGCTGGGGCAACGGGCAATCGCTTGTGCTAGGACACGGACACTCGATTGGTACACCGTTAGCGGGATGCGTTCACCCGGATGCCTCTGTCCTCCAACATCTGCGAAGGCCACCCCGCGCCCAAAATGTCAGAATGGCGTTAAAGTGCGAGGTTGGGAATTATCTGCTAACCGATTGAAATCATTCTGGAGCGGGTGAAGGGAATCGAATCCTCGTATTCAGCTTGGAAGTCGAAAAATTTGACAACGCATAGAGCCCAATCTGACATTTTGCAGCCTTTGGGGGTGATTGAGACTACTACAGAATTTCGCTTTGTCAGAATGGAATGCGCCCTCTCCGCCGACATTAATGTGCGCCCCTGGCCAATCGCCAAGATGTTGATAGCCGCCAAAGGAGCCAGTCAGAAAACGGATTAGCACCTGAACGCATCGCGACACCAAATGTCCGCTCTGGTCAATCGCGTCGGTTTGAGACGGTCTCTATGATGTCTGGTCTACCCCAAAATGCCGACGTGTATGTGGAGGCAGGCTTCGTCAGCGACGGGCCAAGGACTTTGATGTCCCCCGTCAAGCGCCGAACGCGCGATTGATCGCCCTCTTACTGCCATTCTGGCTTGAGGGGTCTGGGTGATAGATCGTGCAGGGGTGAGGGCGGGACCTGAAGACGTCGGTGATCAAACTCTGATTCGCGGGTTGGGTACCGCATTTCCGTTTGTTCGTCCGGGGCTGTCCTTGTCTAAACGCGGGCATCGATCTTGCGATCGGCCACATAGTCCAAGCGGGAGTTCCCCTGCCGTGGCCCCGCCCTCGCTGCTGCACGATTGATGTTCGATGATGCTCCGCTGTTATTAGGCTGTTGCTACGTGTGAGGGCGGAGGGGTTGTGGGCCGGTCGAGCCATTCATAGCTCGATCGGTCCATGACCCCGGTCTACTGGTTCGCCATTGCATGAGATCCTACGACCTCACGGTTGATCGCCCAGATGAAGGCTGACAACTCGCGGGCGATCGCAGTCACCACGATCGTCGGCCGCTTGCCCTTCCGCGTCAGTGTCCGGAAGCGGCCACAAAGCCGCATCTGCGCCTTCCAGGCAATCTCGCGGGCCGTCCGTGGCGCGGCCCCGATCCTGATCTGCATATCCTTGCTGACGCGTGGCGGGAATCGGTAGCTCCACGCAGCCTCGATGAGCAGCCGTCGTGCACGCGTGTTCCCGGCCTTGGTGATGCCACCGCGTTTGACACTCTCCCCGGTCGATCTCTCTGACGGAGTAAGGCCAAGATAGGCCATCAGCTGCCGGGGGTTCTCGAAGCGCGACAGATCGCCAAGCTCGGCCAGGAACGCGATCGCCCCGACCATATCGATGCCACGCATCGCCTGCACCGCCTCGATGACTGGTGCCAGAGTCCAGTCCGCCACGGCCTCGCGCATGGCCTGTTCCAATCGCTCGATCCGTTCCCGGACCTGTCGTACGGCCAACAGCATTTCCTCGAAGGCGATGCGCTGCTCGCGATGCTCAAGCTTGAGGCCGGTGAGCCAGTTGATGTGCGCCCGCCCCCAGGTTTTCTTGCCCGGATAGTGACGGCCGAGACGCAGCAGAAGCGAGGAGACGTTCTGGCGCTTGATTTTGTAGTCCTTGACCGCGGCATCGCGAGCCCGCACGAGATCCCGCATCGCCTCGTGACGCTCATCAGGCACCCAGACCGCCGTCAGCTCACCGGCCCTGAGCAGTTTCACGAGATTGACGGCGTCGCGCCGATTGGTTTTTACCCGATTGCGTATTTCGCAAAAACTGGACAGCAATTTCTCTAACTAAAGGACAGTAGTTTCGCTAAGTCGCGGACAGCTGGCTTTTGGTTGCCTGGTTGTTGAAGTCAGTTGATATTCGTTTCGCTGTTTTCGACGTCGGTCAAGGGGCGCGAAGCTTTTTTCCGCGTCGCCGGAACCAGCACACGGGTGGGAAGGCTCATGATCGATCCGGCGGGCAGGCCGATAAATACTCCGAGCGCAGCGATAATAAACGGCACCGCATTCGAGTGCGCCAGCGCCGCCACCAGCGCGGCGAACACAAGACACCCGCCAACAATGAAAATCGCTTCGGGACGCTTGAGCCGATCCGCCAGATATCCGGCCATGGGAACGAAGGGGATCGATACCCACAACACGATGCTGATCGTCGATCCAGCAGCTGCAATCGACCAGCCGCGTTCGACCAACAGAGTGGGACCGAAACTAAAGATCGTGGCAGGTCCGACGCTGTAGAGGCCCCACATCAGGCCAGCCACCACCAGAGCAAGTGTAGCGCGGCGATCGAGTTGCTCTGCTTTCGCAGTAACGCGGTTTGCGCTCTCTGGCGATCGATAGCCGACCAGGAGAAGCGGGAGCGCCGAGCCGATCAGGGCCGCCACCGCGACATCGACCGTAGCCACCCCGAACAGCGTGCCGATCGCGGGCAGAACCAGCAGCGAAAGCCCAAGGCCGACCGGCCAGGAATTTATAAAGATAGCCATGGCGGTAGCGATCTCGCGCCCGGCAAACCAGTCGGTCACCATCTTGGTCATCTGCACAGTGAGTAGCACGCCGCCGGCGCCGGAGACCAGCCGCCCCGCGACCTGAACGGTCCAGGTGGGCGACGACGCCATGGCAAGCTCGCCGATCAGCATCAACATCAGCCCGGCAAGCACGGTTTGCTTGTCGCCAAATCGCTGCCCAAGTCCGCCTCCCGCAAGCGCCAGTGCGATACCCGGTGTGAAGTAGAACCCAATCAGCAGGCCGATGTCGGCGAGGCTCATGCCAAACTTCGAGCCAAGCAGCGGCGCCACCGCGCCGACGCTCTGGAATTGCAAAGGCATGGCGAGGCGAACAAGGAACAGGATAGCGAGAATGCCCCAGCGATTTTGCAAAGCGTCGTTCTCCGTGATCACCTGGTGGTCCAAAGGTTCTCTTTATTGTCCTTGCGTCCCCCAACCGTCCTCCAAGCGACCTCGAAAGGAACTTCCGGACAAACCACGCCGTGAAGGAACGCTCCTCGCCCCCTCACAGCGAGACCGTGTTTCGAGCGGGCTTAGTTCGTCACACGAACCGAAGCGGACCACCTGTCGGTTTGGGTGCGAACAACAAGTCCCGCCATTGCCGTTGGGCTGGAATACGGCGCCTTGCACTCACAATATTTTTGTCGGCCGGCATTTGCTCCCCAACGAGCGTGCGCAATGCCTGTGCGTGCCGTTTGTCATCGGCGCGCCGCCTCCGGGCCAGCTCAGCGGAGATCGAGATACAATCCCACAATGGAGACAAATAGTGCAAACAAGGTCCATGAAAGTGGATTCCTGAGAAGTGACCCGACCGGAGCAGCGCGATCGGTCCTGGGAATTCTCGACGCGGTCATTTGTATTGGGATCCCTTGGAATGAGTGCTGGACCTGTTCGTGATGAAACCTTGTGGGCGATCGTAGCTGACGCGCGAGATCGCAGCGGCGGCCCCGTGGTTGTTTCACACTTTAGAAATCGCTTTGGCGGTGAACGACTGAGCTACGATCTTGCCATCGCGGACAACAAACGTGTCGGTGGCCATCTCATACACATTGTCGGGCGTCTCTGCGGTCCACACGATGTAGCCATAATCTCCTTCGACGACCTGGATTTGCATGTTGAACCTCGGGTTCCCTTTTCCAAACTCTTCAAAAATGCCCTGGAAGAAGGGCCTTATCCTCTCGATTCCGTTCAGCGTTCCGTTCTGCGTGAACATCACAACGTTGGGCGAATAGTCCGAAAGGACGCCGCGAAGATCGCGCCTGAAAAATGCGCCCAAGTGATTGTCCAGAATTTCTTTTGTTGAAGTCATTTCTTCTTTCCTGGCGGTGGCAGATGACAACGGTGGTGGCGCTCGTTTCCCGGTTCAGAGCTGACGGACCTTTTCCTGTGGTTCGCCTCTCCATTTCGGAAATGGCACCAGCATGGAAACCTGCTCCCGATAACGGCGATACTGATCGCCAAAGACCGCCAGCAAATCGCGCTCCTCCAGCGACAGACCGAGCAGGATGTAGCCGGTGTTCGCGATGGCAAACAGTAGATGGCCAAACGTCATGGTCGGCGTCGCCCAGAAGGCGAGCAGAAGGCCGAGATAAAGCGGATGCCTCACCCACCGGTAAAGCGAGGGCGCCTTGAACTCCGGCGGCGGAAGCGATTTGCCCCGCAGACGTGCGTAGACCTGCTGAAGTCCAAAGAGCTCGAAATGGTTGATCAGGAAGGTGCTAAGCAGGACCAAGCCCCATCCGGCCCAGAAGATTGCCTGCGTTGCGAGGATAGCCATCGGATTTGTCGCAGACCACACGGTCCCGCCTATCGGCCGCCATTGCCAATACAAGAGCAGAAGCGTCGCGCTCGCGAACAAGCCATAGGTAGACCGCTCGACAGGATGTGGAACGAGCTTGGTCCAGGCGCGCTTAAAGGAAGGGCGGGCCATCACACTGTGCTGGATTGCAAATAGTCCCAGCAGCAACAAGTCGATCGCAATGGCAGCCGGCAACGACCCGGTCGCCCCGGTGTCAATCGTCTTCGAAACGGGAAGATTGCCGACGAAAGCGATTGTGTAGAGGATCGTGCCGAACGACAACAGGTAGACGACAACGCCATAGAGCAAAGATAAGAAGCCCATGATATTCTCCTTCATTGAAAGAAGCCGCACGCAGAGGATATTCCCGTCGCGGCCGTTCGCTTGGGACATCGGTTGGTGAACGCCGGTACGCGGCGCGGAGAAGTGCCAACGCAGCTCAACAGCGAGATGCAAGCGTGGCCGAATCTGACCGGCGGGTTTCGCGCCGCCTGTACAGGCAAGGTCGCCGAGGTCAAAACAAGTCTCCGATCGCGCTGGCGGCGTCCTTGACGGCACCGCCAACATCCTTGGCGGCATCTTTCACCGCACCTGCGGCATCCCTGGTCGAGTCCTTGACGGCGCCATCGCTGTCTTTCAGCGCCTCGCCAGCTCCGGACACGCCGCCTTTCGCGAATCCGTATCCGGCAATTGCGCCGGCGACGGGCAAGACCGCGGTGGCGCCGACCTGCGCGGCGCCCGCAGCGACACCAGTACCGAAATCAGCGCCGACGCTGGCACCGGCTGCAGTGCCGACAACAACAGGGGCAACGGTGATGGCGCCGCCCACGACACCGACGACCTTGCCAGCGGTCTTGAGATCGTCGGTCGTAACCGTGATCGATCCGGGACCGGTATTGTGATTGCTGCCAGCGGTCGGCGCCGTGGGCGCCGGACCTCCCGGTTGGGGCATCGGCGCCGGCGTGGCAGCGGGCGGCTTGGCCGCAACCGTGATGTCGCCGTTGGGCTGGCGGAGGATCTGCACGTCGGCGCCGCCGCCGACGGAGCGGGCGCCGGAGAGAGCCACCGAGCCGCCTGGCAGCGTCACCGAATTGGTGCCGTTGCTTACCGTGATGGTGCCCGGCGTCTTCGACGTCACCAGGAGACCGCCGTCGCCGTTGGGCACCGTGCCCTTGCTGACGCCGTTCGACACGGTCGTGGCCCCGTTGGCGTTGAGATCGGGATGCGTGTTGCCGACCGGATCGTGCGCCGGCGTGGCGCAGCCCGCCGTCGGGAGAATGAGCTTGCCACAGCCCTTTCGCCCCTCCCGCGTGTAGGTGCTGGCGCTCTTGCTTAGCTTTTCCCGATTGCCATGCTGCTCGTTGGTCGTGTGGCGCAGCGATGACGCGGTGGCGAGCGACCGGCCGCTATCCGTGTGATGGCCCATGTCCTGATGGCCGCCGCCGCGTGCAGCGGCGAAGTCGGAAAATGCCAAGGGCGCCGTCGTACCCAGCAGCACAATCGTGACCGCTGTGAGCATGGACCTTGTGTTTTTCATTGTCTGTACTCCGAATGTTAAGGGCTGATTTGAGTTTGCGGAGTTTGGTTTCACCGCCGCGTCATCACGACTTCCAGGTATTCGCTGGGCACGACCATCGACTCGTCGCCGGACTTATTGAAACGCCCGATCAGATCGATGATGTCATGCGACAGTGCTTCCCTGCCCGCGGCATCGAGAGCTTCGAACGCCTTCAGCACCGGCCCGTAATATTCCCGGAAGAGACCAAGAAAGTGCCGCGGCGAGCGATAACGGAACGAGAAGTGACGCGACTCGATCGCGATCGCGGATACCTCGTCGCCGAATGTCGAATTCAGCCAGCTCCGTGTGCCCCAGACGGCGGGAGATCTGACGCCGGTTGGAGGCGGCAGGTACTTTCCAATCATCTTGAAAAGCTGCCCGATGAAACCCTCAGGTGTCCAATTGGTCAGTCCGATCCGTCCGCCATGCTTCGTCACGCGCACGAGTTCGGCCGCCGTGCGGTCCTGGTCGGGTGAGAACATTCCGCCGAACGTCGAAACCACGGCGTCGAAGCACGTATCCGGAAAGGGCAGATTCTCGGCATCGGCGATCTCGAATTGAACGTGAAGGCCCTCCGCCTCGGCGCGTCTGCGCGCACTGGCCAACAGTGACTCGACATAATCGGTGCAAGTGACCTCGCACCAGCGCCGGGCGGCAGCCAAGGTGACGTTGCCGTTGCCGGCGGCGACGTCGAGGACTGTTTGGCCGGCACGCAAGTCCATGCTCTCCGCCAGGCATTCGCCGACAATCTGTAATGTCGTGCCGATGACGGCGTAATCGCCGGACGACCAGGCCGCATGCTGTTTGGCCTTAAGGGTCATCAGGTTCAGCGCGGGCTTCTCGGCGACTGGCCGCAAGCGTTCGATGGTGGTCATAATTATCTTCTCCAAATTCAGCGTTGCGATCCGGCGTTGGGCGCGTATCGAGCGGCGCACCGCTTGCAACCCGATGCAATTGCTATGACGATCGTCGCCAATGCTGAATGATCGACCAGCCGGAGTTCTTGTCCCAACATCCTGATCGCGCTATCGGCGTTGCCGATCGTCCTGCGGATATGCCTCAGCGTCCGACTCTGTTCTCATCGATCGAACGCCAAGCATCGGACGAGCGCGATGGGGTTGGCGACCCGAAACGAGCGTTCCGAGCGTAGCCTGGCTGACGTCAAGCGGTCTGCCTCACGACAGTGAGACCCTCAAGTGCAGCCTTGGCCTCGCTCGTCATGCGCCGGACGATCTCGACCGCTGGCAGAATCTCGTCAATGTTGCCCGCGCTCTGTCCGGCAGTGAGGCAAGCCTGCTCGATGTCGCCGTTGAAATCGCGCGTCGGCAGGATGGCACTGTAGCGCGGCAGCGGGATCGTCTGGCCGTTGAGGACCGTTGAGCCATTGATCTGGCCTTGCGCATCCCCGATCGCATCGAGCTCCCGTCCGAGCGCGGCGCGCGCGCCGTCATTGACGATCGCGCGCATTGGCTGACCCGGCCACTCGGGGCCGTAGATCGACAGGATCGCCGTATCGCCGACATCGGCGGACAGCACACGGTCCTTATAGGCGTTGTGCGCTTCGGCCTCCTGCGAAGCGAGGAAGCGGCTGCCACACCATACGGCGTCGGCGCCAAGGATGAGCGCTGCGGCCATGGTCCTGCCATCGACGATGCCGCCTGCTGCAAGCAACGGCAAAGTTGGGAAACGCTTCCGGATGCGCGGAAAGAGCGTCATGGTCGACGCTTCGGCCCGATTGTGCCCGCCGGCCTCGGCACCCTGGACGACGAGTGCTTCGGCGCCGAGTGCAGCCGCCCGTTCCGCTTCGGCGACGCGGCCGACCTGCATCCAGACCTTGATCCGGGCCTGCTTCAACTGTTCGACATGCTCTCGGGTCGGTAACATCCAGAAGAAGATGGCGAGCGCCACTTGTTCCTCTATGAGGACTGAGATGTGTTCCTCGGTGACGAAGTCGCCGATCAGATCGACGCCGAAAGGCCGCTTTGTCAGTGCTTTCGTTTGTCGAACGAGATCACAGAGGACGTCGGGCGGATTAATGTCACAACCGATCGTGCCGAGGCCGCCGGCTTCGCAGACCGCTGCGGCAAGCGCGGGACGCGCGACCATTGCCATGCCTGCATTGACGATTGGCGTTGTGAGTCCGAAGGCACGTGTGATGGATGTCGAAATCATCATCTGGATCCTGTGATCGCATGTAGGGTGGTCGAGCGTTTCTCGCGCCGGTTGCCGGATTTGTGTCAGGTCGCAACTGCGGCGGTCGTTGTGCTTTTCGATTGACCGAGCGCGGCCCCTGCCATGGTCAGAACCGAGAGTCCGGTGTTGACCGAGAAGGCGCTTGCCCTAACTCCGGCAAGTCCCATGACCGAGAGGCGACGCTCGTGCTTTTCGCGGTACCGCTCCGCGGCGGCAGCATCCTCGAACAGGTAGATGCCGCCGGCGTGACCGGTTTCGCGGTTTTCCAGCCAGATCTTCCACAAGAGACCGTGCTCGTTGGCGATGTCACGGGCGAGCCCGTGCGTGGCTTCAGTCAGTTTGTTTCCCCAAGGGCCGGGAAAAGGAAAACGAAACAGGAGTGCGGTCATCATAGCGATACGCCTCAGGCTGCGAGCGTCGGGATGACGCAGCTCGTGGCGAACGAGTAGACTGACCGAATGGATGGGGTCATGATGAGGCGATGAGTAATCGATGAGAACGTTGCTTCATGCCCGTAGCGACCATTTCGGATCTGATACGCGAGGGGCGCCGCACTACTTTGGCGGGGCGCGACGCGGAATTGCGCGTGTTGCGTCAGGTGACGGCACCGCGAGGACCGGTCGTCATCTACGTCCACGGCACCGCTGGTATCGGCAAGACGGCGCTCATTTCGGCGTTGGACGCCTGCCTTGAGGATGAGGGGGTCCGTCGGTTACGCGTTGCGGCAGGTACAGTAGAGCCCACCCCGACGGCAATCCTGGCCTCCCTTGGCAGGCTTCTTGACCACGAGACCCGAACGATCGGCGAGCTAGCAACAGCCCTTGCTGGCCTCAAGAATGTCACAGTCGCCATAGTCGACGATGTCGACACTTGGCGCCTTGCGGCTTCCTGGCTTCGGACCGACCTTCTTCCGGCCCTCCCCGCCAGCATGCGTTTCATTCTTTCCGGCACCGCCCCTCCGCCACCGGCCTGGTCGATCGAGTACGGACAGTATTTTCTCGATATCAAGCTGGGTCCGCTTCAAAAGGCGGCAAGCGATGCGGCCGTCGCCGCTGCGGGTCTATCGGAGGACGTCGCCGAACGTATCTGGCTCCTGAGCGGCGGCCACCCTCTTGGCCTGCGAATGGCGATCCACGCGGCACGGACGGGTTCGCTCGACACCGCCCGCGACGCCGGCGAACTCGCCAACGCGATCCTGAACGCCATCGGCGACAGCGATCTGCGCCGGGCGGTCGAAGCATGCTCGATCGTTCGACGAGCTAACCGAACCTTGATGTCGGTAATTTTAGGCACAGAGGAGCCGATCCCTCTCTCGCTGCTCGAGGCTGTCGAAGCGCTGCCATTCGCGGCGCGCGATGCGGAAGGAATTTATGTCGCGGAGCCGGTGCGGCGCGCCATTATCGACTGGATGTCGGGCGTTGATCCTGAGCGCTACCAGATGTGGCGCAAAACTGCCGCGGACTGGATCGTGAGCCGACTTCGTGCTGCAGGGCGGTCCGGCCGCTGGCGCCATATGGCCGATCTTCTGCACTTGCTGGAGCAACCTTCACTTCGAAATGCTTTTTTTCCGCCGGAAGAGGCCGCTCCGCCAGTCGAACCGGCGCGCGCCGATGATTTCGACCAGATTCTTGAGATGGTTGAACACCGAGACGGCCCCGATGAGCGCGTCCGCATTGAGACGTGGGCACAGCGTTTGCCGCACCGTTTTTCCGTTGCAAGGGGATCGAAGGGAGAGGTGTTGGCCTTCTATCTTTTCGCACGTCAGGACGACCCGCATTCGGGGCTCGGTGCGATCGACCCTCTATTTGCGGCGTGGCAAGCTCATTTGGCCGCGAACTCCGTCGATGGGGAAGTCCTGTTTATTCGCCAGATGTCGGCAAGGGCCGATGGAGCCAGTCCGCCTGGCCGTACCGCTTGCATTCTCGACTTGAAACGCAACTACATTGAGCGCTGGGGCATGGCGCGCATCTACTGCTACGCCTTCCCGGACGACCGGGACCTGCTTCATCGGCTCGGATTCCGTCCCCTGGAGGTGCCGCGCAATAGCACGCCCACCACAATGGTGCTTGATGTTCCCGGAGGCGATATCATCGGGTGGGTTTCGGCTCTGGTCGACGCCGGCTCGCATGGAATTACCCAAGACGGCAACCTGGATTTCGCACGCGATCGGCGCGAGATCATGGTGGAGGGGCGCGCAATCGAGCTCACGCCTCTGGAAGCGCAGGTTCTCGGCGAGTTGATCGATCGGGCGCCGGCAGTCGTACGACGGGAAGATCTCATCGAGCGCATCTGGCGGAGAACCTTTGTCGGCAGCAACGTTGTCGATACGGTTGTGCGGACGCTGCGCAGGAAGCTCGGTCCCAGGCGGGATTGCATTCAGACAGTGGCGAAGGCGGGGTATCGCTACGTCGCGTCCGGCACGTCCACTGCGCCGATACAGCCGATACAGTGATTTAGCTTTCTCAAAAATGCAGAATTAGCCCGTCGTTCGCGGCCTTTCGGACCAAGGGCGACGTCGCTTTTCCGCGGAAGCAAATCCGGCCGTGCCTCTATGCCGGTCCCTTTTTATAACGGAAATTGCAATAGTTGGCGCCCTCCATAAGCGTTTGGCGCCGATCCAGCTCGATCCCTGGGTTGAAACCGTCGATCATGGCGTAGTCGCGCTTGCAGTGAATGTGAAAGCCAATATCCGTTAGTCCAAGATCTCGATAGAACTCCGCATACCGACATCGCGTTACATTGAATGAAAGATGCGTTTCGGATTCGGCGAGGACGTCGACCTCCAAACTCCCGCCGCCGCCCCACACTTCTTGCGCGACGCGAAGGAGAGACTCCAGCTTATCTCCAAAACGAGCCCGCCAGCTATCGCCGTCTTGAACAGCAAGCTTGTTAATAGTCGCATCGACGATTTCGAATGCGGCCTCACGCCCAATCCTCTCGATCAACGTTTGGATGAAAGGAATCAGAACGCGACCCTCGATCTTTCGCCTTTGCAAGTGACTGATAGCGACCTCGTCATCGGCGGACATGAGAATGACACCTAGAACATTGAAGGATGACCACGCTTTACACACTTTCCGTCACGCCGTCATGCCGAAAGCACCTAACGCTGGGCTGATCATAGCCCTTCGCGGCTGATGGCGTCACACCACCGATAGCTCGCTTATTCGCTCCGGTGAGCCTCGCCTGAGCGTCCGACAAGGCATCTCGCCATCGCTCATTCCAAGGCCAGCGATGACGGTGGATTCATTGTTTTGTCGCGAGATGTTGGGATCAGTTCGAATAAGGCCAACGCCCCAGGCCGAAATCCGGATGCCTGATCAAGCAACCCGGATATTTGATCAAGGCTTTCCGGGATCTTCAAAAGAGTTCGATCAGCAACCGAGCAACGGAGTGAACCAAAACCCGGAAAACCGATCAAGAGATACGAACGCGCGATCATTCCGTTCAAAGCAAAAGCCACGCAAGGGTTAGCTCATCACCACGTCACGAACAAAAACGCGAGGACCCGGGAAATGATCAAGCATAACCGCAATTGCTCTTGCGGTTCCTTGCCGTTGAGCCGGGCACTGAAGCGCACGCTATCCACTCTGAGGCTTCTGTTCGATCACCCTTTCTGGCAGCATAGGAGCATGACATGTTACCCGAGTCACCCTGGATGCGAACCTTTTCCGGCCGGCCAGCGCTTGGCTCCCGGGCTGAGAGGAGCCGCACGACCACCCAGCGCGATGTGGAACTTTTCACCGACATAACCGGAGACAAGAACCCAGTTCACTACGATGTCGAACTCGCCGAAAAATCGTCATTCGGTGGCCTTATCGTACCAGGCGGCGTCACGACTGGTCTGTTGAACGCAGTCGTTGCAGAAGATCTCCCGGGACCGGGCACGGTATTTCTCGAAACGAGCTGGCGCTTCGTCAAGGCTGTTCGGGTCGGGGAGACGATCACGGCAAGCGTGAAGGTCGAGCGGGTTCGAGATAACAAACCGATCTGCGAGTTAGAGACCATTGTCCTTAATGCCAGCGGGCAGACTTGCGTCGTCGGAAACGCGGTAACTTACACCATGCCTTTGTATCCGCGGGTGATCAGCCGAATGAAAGATCATGGCGAGCCCAGGGCTTCTCACTCGCCCTGTGACTGCAACTGCTTTCCATTCGGAATCATGAGACTTTGCGGGCTTTAGGTTAAGCCCGCTTTGAGCAAACGCGGTTATTTGCGGGATCCGTTGGACCGCGAGATAGCTCACCGTTGCTCCGCGGCTTGTAACGAGCGGCGGCATTCCCCCGGGACGAAGATGAGTTCATCCTATCTGCCGTGCGCCGGCAATTTGCGCGTCGGGACCGATAAGGCAGCTAAGGCGGGCTGTTCGCACCCCCAGCCGCCAAGCCGACGGCGTTACGCCCATCATTCGCTTGAACGAGCGACTGAACGCGGCTTCCAACTCGTAGCCGATCTCGGATGCGATCGCCGCCATGTTTAGATTGCCGCGATTGAGCATTTCCGAGGCGACCTGCATCCGCCATCGAGCGAGATACTGCATCGGCGGCACTCCGAGCAGATGCACAAACCGCTCGGCAAAGACGCTCCGGGATGCCCCGCATTGCCGTGCGAGGCCTTCTATCGTCCAACTGAACGACGGTCGCGCGTGGATCAGCGCCAGCGCCTTGCTGACCGACGGATCGCGCAATCCCGCGAGCCAGCCGGTCTTCTGCGGCGGCAATTTCTCGATGTAGCGCCGCACCACGTCGATGAACATCAGTTCACTAAGCTTTGTCAGCACGCTCTCGCTGCCTGCGCGTTTGTCGGCGACTTCGGCAACCGCGAAGTGAATGAACTGGCCAAGCCAGCCGCTATCGTTGCTGCGCGGGTCGCCGGCTTTCAGCATCGGCGGCAGCGCCTCGAGTAGCGGATTGAAAGGGCGAGAGTCGCACGCGAGATATCCGCAGACGAGCTTGGCTGAAGCGCTGCCCTCCTTCGCGAGGTTCACATGAAATGGCAGGCGGCCAGCGTCGGCCATATCGAAGAAATCGGCCGTTGGCGGCTCTGCGCCCATGCCGGCTTGGCTCGACATAATATGCGGATCAGCGTTCGTGAAAACCACGACTTCGCCGGCTTCGAGCGGCACTGTCTCGCCGCCAAGCAGCGTAGCGTAGCAGCGGCCGGCCGTCACCACATGATAGGCGATGAGGTGGTCGGCTCCCGGCAATACCCTCGGCAGAATCAAATCGCGTGCCGGTGAGTGAACCGACCAGGGCGACTGAGCCGCGACGTCGAAGTAGGTGGCGCCGGTGAGCCTCACTGTCTTCAATACATCGGACAAGGCGTCTTCAGCCATAGCTTTTTCCCTAGCCAACGGTTGGAGTGGGGCCGTCGTCATTCTGTCGTGAAAGGTCGCGATCGGTTCGAACAAGTGCAAGGCGTGCGGCCAAATCGGGACGCCCGGTCAAGCAATCCGGACGCTCGGTCAAAGCTCGTCGACCGATCAGAAAAAGGAATTCAATCAAACTGAGATGGAGTGAAGCAAAAGCCGGGGGCTCGATCAAGAGATGCGAACGCGCGATCATTCCGTTCAGCGTGAAATACGGGCATCGAAAGGCGCATAAAGACGTCGCCGACGTTAAAACGGAGATTCGGAAAATGATTACGCATAAGGGCAATTGCTTCTGTGGCGCTGTGGAAATTCAGGTGCAGGACGCTCCGGAGGTCATAGGTTACTGCCATTGCTCATCCTGCCGTTCCTGGTCGGCCGCCCCCGTGACCGCGTTCACGCTGTGGAAGCCGCAGAACGTCCGGATTACGAAGGGAGCGGACTCTCTAGGCAAGTTTGCGAAGACGGATGCGAGTCTTCGTCAATATTGCAAACGATGCGGCGGGCATCTAATGACCGATCATCCGCACTTCGGTCTCGTGGATGTTTATGCGGCAACGATTCCCACCCTGAAGTTTGCGCCCGCGCTGCACGTCAACTACTCCGAGACTGTGTTGCCGATGAAGGACGGCCTGCCGAAACTGAAGGATTTTCCAAGCGAAATGGGAGGGTCCGGTGATGCCGTTCCTGAGTAGCGCCAGCTCAAACCGGCAATGGGTTCTGCTCTGCGCCCGGCTGCTCGTACAATGCGCAATGGGATCGCATCTCCCTTCGGCAGGTATAGACGAGTGCAAGTCTTTGCCCCCACCACACTTGATGAGCGTCGCGTCATCGCGCGCCGTCAACGCGACCTGAGCACCGGGCGCACCAAGAGGCAGCGGTCTCGGCAAGCATCCTGCCGGCGCGATGTTTGCTTCCGCCAATATGACAACAGGCCAACTCGAACGTGGACGGTTCAGCGGCATGATACTAAATTGGCACGTGGTGGTCTTTTTTTGGGGAGGCGCGACGTGGCTATTCCCGTCATTGCACAGGCGAAAATTCAAGCCAAGGTATTGGTTCCGCTGGTTAAGCTTCTTCAAGCCGAATTGGGCGAAGAACGTGCGCAGTCGATTGTTCGAAAAGCGATCGGAGGATTCTATCGTCAGCTAGGCACAGAATGGTGGAGGGAAAGAAAGTCTACTGACGTTGGCTCCAACATGGAATCAGCCTTTGCGTCCTTCGCCAAAGGCGGTGCGCTTGATTTCACGGTCAACACTCAATCGAAAGACATCTATCAGATTGACGTTACTCGTTGCCAGTATGCCGAGTTCTACAAAGAGCTGGGCGAACCTGAGCTTGGTTTTCTGCTGGTGTGCAGCCTCGATTTTCCATTCGTTGATGGCTTCGGTTCGGAGGTGAAGCTCACGCGTACGCAGACCATTATGCAGGGCGCCAGCTATTGCGACTTTCTCTATGAGCGCCAGGACAGGTGATTTTCGGATCTGTTCCCGTTGCCCAGCTTTTTCGATCGGCCCAAAATCGATGTCCCGCCTTGGCCAGAAGCGAGGCGACCTCACGCCACAAGCATCAGGCCCGATATCAGGAGGACGACGAGCACGATCCGCCTGAATGTTGCGTCGCTCACGTAGCGAAATGCGAAGATGCCGAGCACCGATCCAGCGAACAGCGCCGGCATACTTAGGGCGAGGTCCATTAAAATCTTCTCCGACAGATCACCATGCATAAGCATCAAAGCGAGTGCAAAGAGCTGCATCACCGTGATGAATGGCTGGACCAAACCGCGCTGCAGGGTCTTGGGCACGCCGTGCAGATCGCACCAGATGGTTGGCAACGCGCCCGGCATCGCCGTGAGCCCGCCAATTAGACCTCCGCCGAATCCGACAAGCGCAGTGCTGCTTTGGGCCATGTGCTGCAGGCAGCGCATGCTTGGGCGGAACAGCATATATCCGGCGTAGGCCGCAACGGCGAGGCCGAAACCTTCGCGAAAGATTCGCGCATCAGTTGCATGTAGCACTGAGACGGCGATGGGGACACCGAGCAAGCCGCCGAATACCAACATCAGGCTTTGCTTCCATCGAATGCTCTTGCGCAGGGCCCATAAATTGGTGGCCTGGACGCCGACGCTGCACGCCATCATCAAGGGAACGGCCTCGATCGGCTCAAGCACGTGCAGCAGGACGCCGCCGGCGACAGCTGAAAACGCAAAGCCGGCCAGGCCTGAGACAAAGGCGCCGGAGAAGATGGCGATGCTGAGGAGCAGAAATGATCCGATATCACTCACAAGCCGATCCTCCGGTTGAGCGGGATTCTTCAAGTCGATTTGAAAGCGTTTAGTCGTACAAGGAGGGCTTTGCCTCCTCCCGGGCTGGCGCCGCTCCAATGGGAGCCGCGCTCTGCAAAATTGCGCCGGCCAGAAGATGAAGTAACAAGAACATGGCGAGCAAAATCGCGATGCTCGAATTCTCGCCGCGCGGTGCGCACCGAAGATATGATCTCGTGCGGGAAAGCCACTCAATGGCTGGCATTGTCATGATCCGTGTACTGATGAAGCTGAGGGCGGAGCTTGATCGGCGTGAGCCGCTCAGAGCGGTATGGGCGAGGGATGCGTTCAGTTGGTCGCCGGAATGCAGTGACCGAACCGATCGTGCAGAAGCTCTCGATCGCGTCTGAACGGTTATCATAGGACCCGTCCCCCGAGCGTCCCCTGCCGCCGCGACTGAGAAGAAACCGCTATCGCCGGCCTAGTTGAACTTGCCGGTCCACCACAATCCAAGTTGCCTCAGCGAATGCCAGAATTTCGCCGTCCGCGCTCAGCAATGCGCTGCTTGCGAATAGTTTGCGGCCGTCTCTGCCTAGCGGCCAGGCGACAATGATGCACTGATCGCCCAGGCGGGGCCTTCTCTCGATGCGCGCACTCATGCGTCCGAGAAGAATGCCCTCGGTGCCGATCATCCCCAAGTGCCGCGCGCCAACGCCGGCAAATCCGCTTGGGCAGTCTAACGCGGCCCAGATGAACTCGCCGGCAACGGCACCATCCTCGCTTGCTAGATCGGAGTACGGCACCCAGGGGGCCGCGAGGATTCCGGTCTTATCATCAAGGCGCGGCGACAATGGACGGGGGATGATGCGCAGACCATCACCATTCATGCGCGCTGGTCCGCACACAAAGCACGTCGGCAATGGATGGCGACTTTCGTCATATGGCGATCTGCGAACGGCATTCTGCGCCTCGGAGAATTGAACGATGGGGACGTCGGGAACATCGATTTGAGCTCTGTGGCCCCTCGCGAGCGTCCTCTCTCCTCTCCTCAGCTCCACGCCGCCTGCGCCCGCCACAATATCGAGCCGCTCAGCGAGTGGCGGCGGCGCGAGCAAGGTAATCTCTGCGTCCCCACCAATGTGGGCTGCGAGGAGACCGCAAACGTAACCGCCATTGGCCGAGTTTGGAGGACCGCAGAAGCGTCTCTCGATTACAACGCTTTTCATTCATCCCTCTTCGATGTTTTCACCTGACCTGCAGTACGATCCGCCCCTGCGTACTTCGATTCGCAACAGCGCTCATCGCTTCGGCGGCGCGCTCAAGCGGAAGCACTCGGTCGATGTGCGGGCGCAGTTTTCCCTCGCCCACCCACGCCACGATCGTCTCGGCTGCGCGAGAGGCGTCGTCCGGAAAACGTTCTTTCCACGGACCGATGAATACGCCGACAACCGAATAATTCTTGAGCAACGGCAGATTCACGGCGAGCGACGGAACCTCGCCGGAGGTGAATCCGATCGGCATCAACCGACCTTTGTATCGCATAAGCCGCGCGAGAGTGGCGAAGAGCGCACCGCCGACATTGTCAACGCAGACGTCAAGACCTTCGCCGGCCGTGAGGGCTCGCACGCGCTCTCGCACGTCTTCGCGCGAATAATCGATGACCGCCTCAGCGCCATATTTGTGGACGATAGCTGCTTTCGTGGTTGTGCCAACGACCCCAATGACTCGCGCGCCGAGAACGCGCGCGATCTCAACGCACGCCAAGCCGACTCCGCCGGCAGCTCCCGTGACCAGGATCGTTTCGCCAGCCTGCAAGCGGGCCCGCTCGATCAGCGCATACCAAGCCGTAAGATAGGCGTGCAGGATGGCGGAGCCCGCAATGAAATCCACGCTGGGTGGAAGCAACACGCTCCACGCCTCCTTGACGACCATGCGTTCCGCAAAGCCACCAAACCAACTCTGGCAACTGACACGGTCACCGCGACGAAGGCGGGTGACACGGTCACCGCAGGCAACCACGATACCAGCAGCGTCTGTTCCGGGGACGTAGGGGAGCGCCGGCCGCATCTGATAGTCGCCACAGGCCATCAGGTAGTCCATGTAGCTCACCGAGGCGGCGTGGACATCGATCACAACCTCGTCCGCCGCCGGGCGTGGTTCGCCGACCTCGGTGAGGCTTAGGGCCTTGATGCCCTCGAAGCGATTGCAAACAACTGCGCGCACTTCAGCCTCCGTGATCTGTCTTGGAAGCAATGGAACCGTTGGCCGCAATTGGAGGCCGAGAGCCGGCGAAGAAGCGTGGCATCAGCATGGGGACGCGTCGGCGATAACGCTCGTAAGTCGCACCAAACTGCGCGACCAAATCCCGCTCCTCGAGTTTAACGCCAACGAGGATGTATCCGCTGGTCATCATGGCGAACAGCAGATGCCCGGCGCTCATGTGCGGCGTCGACCAGAAGGCGAGGAGGAAGCCGAGCATGATCGGGTGACGCACGATCCGGTAGAGAAGCGGCGTCTTGAACGCCTGCTCGCGAGCCGCAGCACCGCGCAGTGGATCAAATACCTGACGCAGTCCGAACAACCTGAAATGGTCGATCATGTGCGATGACGCCAGGGCCGTCAGCCAGCCGATCCAGAAGATCGCTGTCAATATCGCTGCCGGCCGGCCTTCGACGAGCCAGACCGTGGCGACGATCGGCCGCCACTGCCAGAAGATGAGGAGCAGAAGAAGGCTGGAGATCAGCACATAGGTACTACGCTCGCACGAAGCCGGTACGATTGTTGTCCACCAGCGCTTGAAGGCCGGGCGAGCCATAACGCTGTGCTGAAGCGCGAACATGCCGAGCAGGGCCGCGTCGATCACGATCGACAAGGCGAGTCCCTCTTTAGATCCAGTGTCGATCGTCTTCGGCACCAGATAGTCGCCGATGAAAAACACCGCATAGACAAAAGAGACAAAGAAGGCGAAGTAGCTGACAAGGCCGTAAATAAGGGCGGCAACGCGTCCGATCATGAAATTCTCCTGTGCGTGAGCCACGATGGCTGCGCGCCTGGGCGCACCAGGACGACGGCACGGTTCTGACCCGATCCGTCGCCTTGCACCCGTGACGATCTTGTGTTGTCGGTGATAGAAGCGCTGCGTCCCCTGGGCGTCCCCGGACGCTGTCATTGCGGATCGCATCACCATGGCCCTGTTCAGAGTGCTGACGTTCGGATTCCCGGAGATTCGTCGGGACGACGGGCTTTGCCCGCTGGCGCTGCGCAAGGGATTGGCGCTACTGATCTATCTGGCCGAAACAAACGGCCCGGTCGGGCGCGACGTCCTCGCCACCATGTTCTGGCCGGAAAGCCCGGATGAAGTTGTACGGGCGAGGCTGCGGCGTTTGCTGCATCGCCTCCAACTGGCGTTGGGCGAGGACATTCTGACAACTGACAGATCTACGGTTCGCTGGTCACAAGCGCCGGAGGTCGACTCTCGGTTGTTTGAACAGGCCTGCGATCAAGGCGAATTCGAGCGCGCCTGCCAGCTTTATCGCAACGATTTTCTTGAGGGCTTTTCGCCCGGCGACTGCCCGCAATTCGACGAGTGGGCCTTCTTCCGCCGTGAAGCCTTGCGAGGCCGGGCGATCCAGGCGATCGAGCGTGTGATCCACGACAAGCACGCAGCCGGCGACTACGCGGCAGCAGCCTTGCACGCGCGACGGCTCGTCGAGTTCGATCCACTGAGCGAAGTTTACGGCCGGCACCTCATCCGCAATCTGATGCTCGCCGGAGATCGAGGTTCCGCCGAGCGTCACTTCGAGGCCCTGACAAAGCGTCTTCGTGATGAACTAGACGTGGCGCCGGAAGACGAGACCCGAGCGATGCTCGAAGCCGCAGCGGCGTCGGCAGCGGACATTGAGGGGCCGATCAGGGCTTACGCGGTCGGCAGGCAATCTGATGCCCCGGGCGCGGCAGCATTCTCGAATTCTTCCCAGCCGCTGCCGGACAAACCATCCATCGCCGTTTTGCCGTTCCAGAACATGAGCGGTGATGCGGAACAGGAGTATTTCGCCGACGGTATCGCTGAAGACGTCCTGACCACATTGTCGAAGATTCAGGAACTGCTGGTCATAGCTCGAAATTCGAGTTTTGTGTTCAAGGGGCAGGCGCGGGACGTCCGCGAAATCGGGCGAAGGCTCGGCGCGCGTTACGTGCTTGAAGGGAGCGTTCGCAAGGCCGGCAAACGCGTCAGGTTGGCGGCACAGCTGATCGACAGCCAGAACAGCGCCCATATCTGGGCCGACCGTTTCGAGGGCGACCGCGACGACGTGTTCGCGCTTCAGGATCGGATCACGCAGGACATCGTGGCCGCAATCGAGGTACGGTTGACGATTGGCGAAGCGGCGCGGGTGTGGCGCAAGCGCTCGGGCAGTCCGTTGGCGTATGAGCATTACCTCAAGGGCCGAACTCTGTACGCCAACTTTGCCAAGCACACTCACGCGCAGGCGCGGGGCGAGTTTGAACGGGCCTTGGCGATCAACCCTACCTTTGCACCGGCTCTTCACTTGTTGGGCTTTACCTTCACCGACCAGGTTCGCTTCGGTTGGACCGCGGACAGGGCGACGACTTACGAAGCAGCATTGGAATGCGCCGCTCGGGATCTTGCAGCCGACCCGAACAGCTTCCTGGCGTACGAGACCGAGGGTTATGCTCGCTTGTTTCAACGACGTCATGAGGATGCGCTGGTTGCCGGAGAAAAGGCGATTGCCCTCGGCCCAAATAGCGCAGACGCCTACCATATAGCCGGAATGATTCACGGATATGCTGGCGATTTCCGAAAAGCTGCCCAGTATGAAGAGCAGGCCCATCGGCTTAGTCCGCTTAGCCGTCATCAATCATGGGTCGACGAGGCGCGCGCGAGGTTTCACCTCGGCGATCTCGTCGCGGCAAGCGACATTGCCTCCCGCGTCCTGGTCGAGAAACCACGTTGGCTGACCGCGCAGACGGTTCTTGCGGCGGCGCTCTGGAACCTCGGCAGTAAGGACGAGGCACGCGAAACGGTAGGCAAAATACTGGCCAACCACCCCAATCTAACCGCCAGTCGCTGGGCGCAGGGATTGCCTTACCGTCACCAGACAGACCTCGACGCGCTCGTAACGCCATTGCGCCTCGCGGGATTACCCGAATGAGCGAGCACGACCCGCCGTTAGTCGCGCTTACTGAATCGTTCATCGATGTGTGGGCACATCTTGGTCTGCCAGCGGCGGCGCCGCTTCAGGCAGTCGGCTTTCAGAAAAAGACCGTCAGAGCGATCACAATTCCTGACGGTCTTTTCTCGGTCAGGTCTTGCTGGATGTGATCAAACCGTCGGAAGGACCGTCAAACGAATTGGCTTGGTTCGTCTGCCGCGATTGTCGACTCTCGCTAAATCAAAGATTTGGACAAACAACGGCCCGGAGAGACGATGCAACGCGAATGATCAATGAGACTTCCTGTAGCGCCTTGTCTTTCTTACACTATTTCCCTCCAACGCACTCCAGAATATCCGGTCCCCCTACTCCCACTCGATTGTCCTGCATCGACCTATCGCTATGATTTTAGGACACAAATTAACGTGACAACTCGGAAGCACCGACGACCAGACCGTCACAACCTGTCCCTTATGAATCCACAGCAATATTTCTTCGACTGCCCAAGCGTTTGATATCGGCATCTATCGGCCTCAATCGCGTTTTTCAGCAGAACACATTTCTTTCGCGTTCACCCCTAGCCTGCTTTAACGAGGTCGGCGGATCCTCCGAAAGACATTGCGGCGCCACGCCGCGAAGGTCAGCAACGGGCCAAACGGAAGTGCTGCGCGAGCAACGGGGCAACGGGGTCCGTTCGCCTCCTCCCAAACTCGGCAAAGAAAGACCGTCACGCCGTCCTGGTTCGCAACCGATCCGCGAGTGCCGAAAGCGTGTCGGCAAGTTGTCGCGCGGTTGCCGGCGGCGGCAGTGGCATTTTGAGGCTGGGCTCGCCGGTGGCCGGATCGCGTTCAATCCATGGATGCGCCGGGGCCTTCGGATCATTGGCCGCAGTGAGGGCGGCAACGAACTGCGTACCCACTTGCATCAAGGCAAACCACGGATCGGCTGCGGGATCGCTCCGAGGCATTGCGGGCTCGTTCGAGAGCGCAATATCACCGGCACCGATATCGGCATCCGCCTTCGCGTCTTCCGCAAGTCCGGTATCGTCAGCGGCGACGATGCTATTCCCAACCTCCTCCGCCGGAGTCACTGCCTCGCTCTCGCCCATGCGCCCGGTGACGTTCTCCACTTCCTTTATGAAGCGGTTGAGGCGCGAGCCGCCCAGCGAAATCTCGCCGCTGCCACCGTCAAGAATTCCGGCAGACAGTGAGCGCTTGAACGCCAGCACCGAAAGCATGCCTTCCTCGATGGTACCCTTAGCGACGAAATTGATGACCCGCACAGGCTGAGTCTGGCCAAGGCGATGGATGCGCGCGATGCGTTGCTCCAGCACCGCCGGATTCCACGGCAGGTCCATGTTCACGAGGGTCGAGGCATGCTGCAAATTGAGGCCGGTGCTGCCGGCGTCCGTGGACATGAACACCCGGCAGGCGGGGTCATCGCGAAAGCGCTCGACGAGTGCCGGCCGCTTGTCCGAAGGCACACCGCCGTGGAAGCTGACATAGCCTATGCCGCGCAGTTCGAGGCGGCGGATGACGATGTCGTGGGTCCGCGTCCATTGCGAGAACACCACCGCCTTGGCTTTTGGTTCGGCGAACAGATCGTCGAACAGGGCCGCCAATTCATCGGCCTTGACGCCATGGTCCGTCTCTTGGTCCAAGAGATAGGTGCTGTTGCACGACATGCGCATGTTCTGCAGCGCACAAGTCAGCTGCCGCTGGTCCTTGTCCGACAAGAAACGGGTCTTCCGCCAGCGCTGCACGATTTTCGCCACCACGTCGGCGTTTTCCTGGTGATAGCGCATCTGCATCTCTGTCATCGGCACCAGAAGGTTCTGGTCGAGACGGTTCGGCAATTGCTTCAGTACCTCGGATTTGCGGCGGCGGATCATGATAGGCGCCAGTGTCTTGCCAATCTTCTCGAGCCCCGTATAGCCGGTGACGCGCCCGCCTTCGTCCTTGAGTTGGTGCTCGTGCAACAGCTTCCAGGTCGGCCCCAGCCGATGTTGATCGACGAACTGAACGATCGAGACAAGCTCTTCAAGCTTGTTCTCCAAAGGGGTGCCGGTCAGCACGATCGCGTAGGGACTGTCGATGCGCTTCAAGGCCCGTGCGGCGATGGTGTTCCAGTTCTTCACCCGTTGCGCCTCATCGACGATCACAAGATCCGGCGCCCAGGCAGCAATCAGATCGAGGTCCGGCTTGAGCTTCTCGTAATTCGTGATCTTGCAGAAATCGTCCAAACGATAGTCGTTCTGGCGCTGCGCCCGGCCACCGTTGATCACTCGTGCCGCGGTCTCGCCTCGCCTGCCGGAGAAACGTAGAATCTCGCTCTGCCATTGGTATTTGAGCGAGGTCGGGCATATCACCAATACTCTTGTGACGCCGAAATGCCGCACGAGTATTTCCATGGCGGCGATGGCCTGGACGGTCTTGCCCAACCCCATATCGTCGCCGATCAAAGCCCTGCCGGCCCGGACCGTGAACAGCGCTCCTTCCGCCTGATACGGATAGAGTCGCACTTTCAGAAGTGCTTCGAGCCCGGAGTCGGCGGCTTCCTTGGGAAACAGCTCTGCGAGCTTCGCGGTGCGGTGCTCCGCGTCCCGTCTTCCCGCGATGAAATCGAGCGTGTCGTCATAGGCGCGGAACTCGTGACCAGACTTCGACACCATGGCCATGAACGGCTCGAGTTCGCCGAATCGGTCGTCCGGAAGCATTCCGTCGCGGCCAGTGTCGAACAAAGCCGCAGCGGCCTCCTTCACCGCCGGCGGGCAGTCGGTTCCAGCTCGGAAATGGATCCGACGCCTGCCCTCGTTGCGGAGATACAGCTCGGAAAAAGCCGGCTGGTAGCCGCGCGCAAACGCGGCTTTGGCGCCACGCTTCTTGCCCAGCCGCGCGAGCGTGAACTCGATGTGCTTGCAGGTGCCGAGCTCGTTCGTCGCATAATCGGGACATGAGCAGAAATTGCCGCCGGGCCCCATACCTCTGATCGCCACGCGGTAGCTCGATTTCGAGGCGGGATTGCAGACCCGAAAATCCGAGAAAAACGGTTCGCTCGTCAGATTCTCGAGCCCGAAGACCTGCTCGCGGCCGAACTGGCGGCGCAAGCCTCTCTGCCATTCCATGGGTGATAGATCGGCAGGCGCGTGGGTCCGTGAAAGCTTGGGCTCTTTTTTCTGGTTTGCGAGATCTAGGCTTCGGCGTTTGGCTTGCATTGGCGCTTATTCCATTCTGCACAGTTTCGACGAGAAACATTCGGCCGGCGCATCGAGAATTTCGCAACGATCCGGGGGTTTACCGGCTGCGCCAATCCTCGAGGCCAAGCCCGCCGACGCGAACGAACTCCCGCGCATTGTGCGTCACGATTTTGAGGCCGCGCCGCAAGGCACAAGCGGCAAGCAACAGGTCATAGGCTCCGATAGGCATACCCTGGCTGTTCAGGCTTGCACGCAACTGCGCCGCGACGCGGGCGTCTTCGCGCTCGAACGGCAAGACCGAGATCGTGTTTAGAAGCGTCCGCATGGTCTGCCGCACGCGCGGCGCGAGCCCCGGATTGCGGGCCAGCCCGTATTCGACTTCCATCTCGGTGATCACCGAAATCGCCAATTGCAACGGCGCTTCCTGACGAAGCCGCGCCATCACAACCCGCTCGCCGCGCGCGAAGTCGCTGAGCACATTGGTGTCGAGGAGATATTTCACGAGAAGGCATCTTCACGCGGTGCCAGCAATTCGTTGCGATAGGATTCAAACGGGGGCATATCGGGAATGCCCTGCCACTCCAGGATCAGTATCGGCCAGCCAGGACTGCCGAGCGTCTTTTTGTCCAGCCATTCGCGCAGCGCCTTGCGGATCAAACCGCTGCGAGTCTCGCCCAGCTTCTTGGCCGTTCGGTCCAGTTCTTTGGCGGTTTGATCGTCGAGGTAGAGGTTGAAGTTCATGGGTCACCTGTCGTCCTTATAACCTGCAACAGGTTATACTCTAAGCGCCGCCGGCGCAAGGGAGAAACTCGTGACAAAGACCATCGATCCAAGACCTTGACGGCTTGCGCTTCCATACCTGTGCGCGTCGATGTTTTTTCGCCTCTCCCGCAAGCTCGAGGCCGACGCCCAGATCGTAGCCACGCCACGATAATCCGGCGAAGGGCGGCGCCGCAGCTTTGGGCAGCCGGTCTCAGAAAAAGACCGTTAGAGCGATCACAATTCCTGACGGTCTTTTTCCGACGTGTCTTGCGACTTCTGATTAAACCGCCGGAAGAACCGTCAAATGAGTTGGCTTTATCCATCTCCATCCGCTGCGAATGTCAACTCCCGTCAAATCAATAACTCGGAAAAACAACAGCAGGGAGCGTCGATGGAGAGCGAGTGATCAATGAGCTATCCCGTATCTGTAGCCATTGAAAAGAGCCTAGATTTGAGGGTGATTGGGCAGCTGCAACGACGCAGGCTTCGGGCAGTCGTCCTCAGAAAAAGACCGTCAGAACGATCACAATTCTTGACGGTCTTTTCTCCGTCAGGTCTTGCCATTTGTGATCAAACCGTCGGAAGGACCGTCAAATGAATCGGCGTAGTCCGTCCGCCGCGAATTTCGACTCTCGTTAAATCAATGATTTGAACAAGCAACGGCGTGCAGAGACGATGCAAGGCGAATGATCAATGAGATCTCCTGTAACCGGTTATCTTTCCTACGCAAATTCCCTCCAGCGCCCTCCAGAATATCCCATACCCCTACTCCCACTCGATTGTTCTGAAGCATCATAACGCATTGACCCATCGAAGAAAATCTTTCCGCTGACGACGAAGAACCGTATCCCGGATCCGTCAGAAATTCTCGCTCTTGAATTCAAAGGAGAGTTTCGGCGATCCGCGATTTGCTCGGTTTCAAAGACTATCGATATCGGTTGGTCTATTTTCCTCGGAGTTCTCCGCAAAAGCGGCGTCTCCAGCTTGCCCTAAAAGACCGTCAGCGATCATGAAGTCCGCCGTCCGTCAGCAGTGTGGCCCTCGCGCCGGCTGCGATACGACGCACCATTCCCGGATTGAACGACGCCGCTTCAAGCGATCGCAGCTCGGCTTCCGACCGGATTGCGGCAGGCGCCGCCGGCGACTTGCCGCGCGTCAGTCGCGCGATAGGGACAGCCCCGCGAGAAGCGGAGCGTACGCGGTGAGCCTGCGGGATACGAACTCTGTGAAGAGCCGCACGCGCTTCGTCTTGCGTGTCTCCCCCTGTGTGAGGAGCCAAACCGTTCCGTACATGTGCAGGTCGGTGCCCGGCACCCTCACCAGTAGGGGGTCGGCATCGCCGACGAAGCACGGCAGTGTCGTGATCCCGAGCCCTTGCCGTACAGCAACGATCTGCGTTGCGGCGTCCGTGGTCCTGAATGGAACCCCGGTGGTGCGAACCTCACCCTCGCTGGCCCAATCCGGAATTCCATGAATGCTGATGACGATCCAGCGGATGGGATCAGGCGCGCCCGCACGCCACGCGGCCAGTCGATCGCGGGACATGTAGACGCCGCCGAACAGCTCCGGTCCCTTCAGGCCGTGAAGATTGAGCGGCAGGGTTTTGCGGTCGTAGACGACGCGGATCGCCACGTCGGCCTCTCGGTTGGTCAGATTTGCCAGCTCGCCGGACGACAGGATTTCCAACTCGATGTCCGGATGCAGACGCGCGAAATCGGCGAAGTCCGGCATGAGCAGGTGTGTCGCGAGGGGCGGCGCCAGCGTCACCCGCAGAAGCCCGCGCACGCTCTGGTCGCGCCCGTAGACGCGCGTCTCCAGCTGGTGCGACGACGCTTCCATCTGGTCCGCGAACTCGAGGACCTCCTCGCCTGCAGCCGTCAGGCGGTAGCCCGAAGGCAGCTTTTCGAACATGTGGACCCCGAGGCGTTCCTCGAGTTGGGCGATGCGTCGCAGCACGGTCGCGTGGTTCACACCGAGGCGCTCGGCGGCAGCCCGCACCGAGCCTCCGCGCGCGACGGCAAGAAAGTAGCGAACGTCATCCCAGTCGATCATGGTGCAATCCCGCACCGCGCGGTGCGCCTTCCAAAGCCCGTACCTAACACATCGAACAGCAGTACGGGCAGTCACCATAGCTTATGGCGGGAACGCGCGGCCCAATTCCGAACGGCGGACACCGATCATCGCGGCTGGCGCCAGTCGTCCGGCCGGATCGGTTTTGCACCACCGATGTGCGCATTTCTGCACTCAACGCCTGACGCCGGCGGACCCATTTCCACGGTCTCGGGGGCCTCCCCCAACGACCAAAGACGGAGTTTGAAGGAAAAGTCATGGGAAAGCTTCAAGGTAAGATTGCAGTCATCACGGGTGGATCGAGCGGCATGGCGCTGGCGAGCGCCAAGCGGTTTGTTGAAGAAGGCGCCTACGTTTTCATCACGGGCCGGAGGCAGGAGGCGCTCGATGAGGCCGTCAAGCTGATCGGGCGGAACGTGACCGGCGTGCGCGGCAACGCGGCCAATCTCGACGACCTCGACCGCCTATTCGATACGGTCAGGCGGGAAAAGGGCAAGATCGACATCCTGTACGCGAGCGCCGGCACGGGCGAAGCCGTCCCGCTGGGCGAGATTACCGAGCAGCATTTCGACGCGACCTTCGGCCTGAATACGCGCGGCACGCTGTTTACGGTCCAGAAGGCGTTGCCGCTGTTCAACGACGGCGGATCAATCTTCATGACCGGGTCAGTTGCTTCGATCAAAGGTTTTCCTGGTTACAGCGTGTATGCGGCGAGCAAGGCGGCGCTGCACGCATTCGCACGCGGCTGGCTCAACGAGCTCAAGGGCAGGAATATCCGGGTGAACGTGCTGCACCCAGGGCCGATCGCCACACCGATGCAGGACCAGGTTCTCACCGAGGAGGCGAAGCGGATGTTCGAATCCCTGATCCCGCGGGGAAAGATGGGTCGTCCCGAGGAAATTGCGGCAGCCGCGCTGTTTCTTGCTTCAGACGATTCGAGCTTCGTGAACGGGGTGGAGTTGTCCGTCGACGGCGGCTTCTCGGCCATCTGAATTCGCGCCGAGCGAAAACGGAGAGATACGATGAGCACCGAAGAGAATGTCAAGCTTGTGAAGAATTTCTTTGCAGCCATAGGCAGCAGCAACGCGCGCGATCTGCTGGCGTTGGCTGCCGAAGATATCGAGTGGATCATTCCGGGCGAAGGCTGGCCGCTGGCAGGCACGCACCGCGGGCACGCGGAGTTGGCGGCTGTGCTCAAGAAGGCATCCGAAGAGGTGGAAACGCAATACCCGAAGCCCCCCGAATTCGTGGCGCAGGGAGACCGGGTTATGGTCGTCGGCGTTGCTACGGGAAAAATCAAAGCCACGAGCAGGCCGTTCAAGGACGAATGGGTCTTCGACATTACTGTTCGAGACGGCAAAGTCGTCCGCATCCATGAGTACATCGACACGCAAGCACTGGCGCGGGCCTCGCAGATCGACGCAAGGACCTAGTCAAGTTCGACGTGCGAGTCGTGATGGCATGACACGATGTTGTGCCGACCAACATCCATTTCCTGAAAGGGCTCCCACTTATGACTTCCGCTTTAAACGATCAGTCGCTTGATCAGATCTTCCGCTCCGCTCGCACCCCCAACGGATGGGCAGATCGTCCTGTAGGGGACGATCTGGTACGCGAGATTTATGACCTCCTGAAATGGGGCCCGACATCTGCGAACAGTAGCCCCGCGCGGTTTGTCTGGGTGCGTAGCCCCGATGCAAAGGCAACGCTCGCGGGGCTTGCTGCGGAACCGAACAAGCCGAAGATTCTGAAGGCTCCTGTCACGGTCATTATCGGCCACGATTTGGATTTCGCCGGCGAGCTGCCAAAGCTTTTGCCTCATGCTGCCGAGGTCATGCAGAAATACTTTGCGGCACCAGACGTGGCCGAGGTGACGGCAATGCGAAACGGAACGCCGCAGGGCGCTTACCTCATCGTCGCTGCGCGGGCGTTGGGACTGGACTGCGGACCCATGTCCGGCTTCGACAACGCCGGCGTGGATAAGGCGTTCTTCTCAGGCACGCGGATTCGGTCGAACTTCATCTGCAGCATTGGCCACGGCGATCCAGCTTCCGTGTTTCCGCGCAATCCTCGCCTTCGTTTTGAGGAGGCCGGCCGCTGGGCCTAAGTCCGGGCTTCGGAGCGAACAACGTAATGGAGATCCCGATGTACGACCAATCCAAACTATCCGAGTTGATCCGGTTCGCACGCGTAGACGCGGGCGCCACCGTCATCGACGTTTACCCAGGCGACGGCGACTGGACCCGTCTCTTCTCCGACGTCGTGGGGCCCGAAGGACGGGTCTACAGCTTCGTGCCGGCCGAAGTCGCCCACTTCAAGAACGATCCAGTCGGCCGCATGCGAACGCTTGCGAAGGAGCCGGGCCGAGAGAACGTCGAAGCCGTCTCGGCGGACCTAGTCGCGATGCCGGAGGCCGCGCAACCAGCCGATGTCCTGTGGCTGCACCTGTTCTACCACGATCTCCACACTGCGCTGATCCAGGCCAGGGGTGCGACAGCGGCCCAATTCAATCGAGCCGTCTACGAGCGGCTGAAGCCCGGTGGGTCCTACGTCATCGTCGACCACACGGCCGCCGTCGGGGCGGGCACGGGCGACGCCCAATCGCTGCATCGGATTGAGCCTGCATCCGTTCGCGCGGAGGTGGAGGCGGCCGGCTTCGTACTGGACGCGGAAAGCACCATGCTCGCGAACAAGGACGATCCGCACTCAATCAAGGTGTTCGATCCCTCGATCAAGGGCGAGACCGATCGCTTCGCCTATCGGTTCGTCAAGACCTGACAGCGAGTCATCCGCGGTACAATGAGATCAGCTCTCGCAAGGGGATGCTATCCGATACTACTCCACGGTACTCCCCTTCACTC
>CAVXSU010000023.1:0-11006 GCA_963764405.1 uncultured Alphaproteobacteria bacterium | reverse complement strand
AGACCCGGACATCGCGTCGCCTATTCGATCAGCTTATCGGCGCCCACGAGGAGAGACGGCGGGATCGTGAGGCCAAGCGCTTTGGCGGTCCTCATGTTGATGACGAAGTCGAGGCGCGTGGGGCCTTGAAACGGTAGCTCGCCTGCTTGCGCGCCATTGAGGATGCGCTCTACATAGCCTGCTACTTGTTGGTCAAGTTCTCTGACGCTTGGGCCATAGCCAATTAGCAGGCCTCGTTGGGCGCTCTCGCCGTGGCCTCCAATCGTCGGTAATCCGGCTTTCGCCGCAAGCTCGCCGAGTTGTTCGGTGTCGCGATTTATTTCCGGCGTCGGCACGAGCACGAGTGCTTCTACGCCAGCCCCGCGCATGACGCCAAACGCGGCTGCATACTCGTTCGGGCTCTCGACCCAGATTTCGTGCAGCTCAAGTCCGCCCTCGGCCGCGGCCTTGCGTAAGGGCAACAAGCCCGCTTCCACAACCTTGCGATGATAGGACAGCAATGCAATTCGGTGCACCGCTGGCAGGGCCTCATGAAGCAGGGACAGACGTTTGACCTCAAGCTCCGGGGCAATCAGGGAAACGCCCGTGATATTGCCGCCCGGGTGTGCCCAACTCTTGGCGATGCCGGCGCGGACTGGGTCTACACCCATTGGTGCGGCGACAATCGGGATCGTGCTTGTCGCTGCGCGGGTCGCATGAAGTGCCCAATCAGATATGGCGATGACGACATCGGGTTTGTCGCCAACCAGCGCTCGTGCCAGCTCCGGCAGTTGCTCCTCTACCCCGATGCGGACATTAACGACCAGATTGCGACCTTCCACAAAGCCGCGCGCCGCTAAGTAGGGCAGTATGACAGAACGGACCGAGCCATCATCCGCAAGCGCGAGCACGCTCATGCGCCAGACCCGTTCCGCTGCTTCCGCGTATGTCGGCGAAATTACCGCCAGCACTGCACAAACGAGCACAGCCCGCCTCATTTCGAACTCTCCCTTGTAGCTTGCTCCCGACCTTATCACTCCTCTCGGGAATGTCCGCGTTGGGTCAAAAGCAAGCATGACGGCTTCGCTAGAGGACGTCCGCTTTACCCCCGAGAGCAGACAACTGACGACACGACGGCTACGTTTATAACAAGAGAAGATCACTCGCCGGAGGCTTCGATCTCGACGACAATCCTTCCGGTCGTCACCTGCTCACCCTCTGTTACTTCGACGGCGGAAATCGTGCCTGAAATTGGCGCAGAATGAACGTGTTCCATTTTCATGGCCTCCAGCGTAATGACTGGCTGACCGGCCGTAACGCGTTCTCCCTGTTTGACCAGAACCGCAACGACGCGGCCGTTCATCGCGGCACGGATCCTGCCGTCGCTGCTGCTTGCCCCCACCGCAGCCGGCGCTGACATCGTGAGATCGCGGACCGAAACCGTGATGCCCTTGTGCAGGATATAGAGGTGATCACCTTCGCGGAAGAATCCAGCCGTTTCGGTAAGGCCGTCACTTCGGAAACGGATGGCCTCCCGACTGAGCTCGTCGATCTCGAACCTATGCTCCGCCCCATCGAGGCGGGCCACATAACCGCCATCGCGCTCGCGCACGAGTTCCAAATCGTAGATGACATGATCAAGCTCAACGCGGGCGGGAAGCGGAAACGTCGCCGCCAGCGTCCGTCCACTCCGCCATGGCGGCGCGAAAGGATCCGTAATGTAGAGTAGCACTGCCGCGAAGGCTGCATCCGAACGCGCGCCCCGGCGCGGAGCAAGCAGGTCGGCGCGATTTCGATCTATGAAGGCGGTGCTGGCTTCCCCTGCCGTGAATTCGGAATGCCGCAGGCAGGCGGCAAGAAACGCCAGATTGGTAGTGACGCCGAACGCGGCGGTTTGTTCAAGACCATAAACAAGCTTGCGCCGCGCCTCGTCGCGGGTGGCGCCGCGGCTGATGAGCTTGGCGATCATCGAATCATAGAATGGCGGAATCTCCGAGCCGGATTGCAGCGCGTGCTCGACGCGAATCCCGTCCGGTATCTGCCATAGCGCCATCCGGCCCGACCGCGGAATGAAGTCGTGAGCCGCGTCCTCCGAGCATAGCCGCACCTCGATGGCGTGGCCGGAGAATTGGATTTCCTCCTGCTCAAGCCCGAGCGGCTCGCCACTGGCGATACGCAACTGCAATTCGACCAGGTCGAGCCCAGTGATCGCCTCGGTGACGGGATGCTCGACCTGAAGGCGCGTGTTCATTTCCATGAAATAGAATTTGCCGTTTTGGTCGAGCAGGAATTCCAGGGTGCCGGCCCCCTCATAGCCAATCGATTTGATGGCGTTAACCGCAATGGTACCCATGCGCGTCCGCAATTCCGGCGTGACCTTAGGCGACGGCGCTTCCTCGATCAGCTTCTGGTGCCGTCGCTGCACTGAGCAGTCGCGTTCACCCAGATGAATGGCATTGCCGAAAGCATCGCCGAATACCTGAATTTCGATGTGGCGAGGATCAAGGATCGCGCGCTCCAGGATCACGGTGGCGTCGCCGAACGCACTTTGCGCCTCGGAGCGCGCACCGCGCAAGGCATCGGGGAAGGCTGTTGCGTCCGCGACCAGCCGCATGCCGCGCCCGCCGCCGCCGGCAACAGCCTTGATCATCACCGGGAAGCCGATGCTACGAGCCTCGGCCAGCATCGTGGCGTCGCTCTGGTCGGCGCCTTGATAACCGGGCACGCAGGGCACGCCGGCGGCTTGCATGATCTTCTTGGCGCCGGCCTTGTTGCCCATCGCCTTGATGGCTTCCGGCGACGGCCCGATGAACACCAAGCCGGCATCGCGGCAGGCCCGCGCAAAATCCTCATTCTCGGCGAGAAAGCCATAACCCGGATGAACCGCGTCCGCGCCGCTCGATTTAGCCGCCGAGGTGATCGCGCCAATGTTGAGGTAGGATTGCGCCGGCAGCGCCTCGCCGATCCGGACGGCTTCGTCCGCTTCGCGCACGTGCATCGCCTGCCGGTCGGCATCGGAATAGACCGCAACCACGCCATAGCCGAGCCGGCGCGCGGTTCGCATGATCCGCAGCGCGATCTCGCCGCGGTTGGCGATCAGGATTTTGCGGAACGCCCTAACCGGCATCGGGCTGCTCATGGCCGCGCGACCGAAAACTGCATGCGCTGCGGGGTGCGCGCCTCGGCCTCGCGACAGATCGCCAGCACCTCGCTCAATATCGCCCTTGTGTCGCGCGGATCGATCACGCCATCGTCCAGCAAACGCGCGCTGGTCGAAAATACATCCATCTGGCCATCGAAGACCCCGATGATCTGTGCCTTCATCGCATCGAGTTTTTCCTTTTCGATCGGCTTGCCGCGCCGGATCGCGGCGGCTTCGGTCACGATCGCCATGGTTTCGGCGGCCTGTTCGCCACCCATCACCGCAGTCTTGGCGTTAGGCCATGAGAAGCAGAAGCGCGGGTGAAAGCCTCGTCCGCACATGCCATAATTGCCGGCGCCGAAAGACGCGCCGCAATAGATCGTGATCTGCGGCACGCTGGCTGAGGTCACTGCCTGGATCATCTTCGAGCCATGCTTGATCATGCCGGCTTCTTCGTAAGCCTTGCCGACCATATAGCCGGTGGTGTTGTTCAGATACAGCAGCGGCGTGCGCGACTGGCAGCAAGCCTGGATGAAATGCGTTGCCTTGTTGGCGCCATCGGGATCGAGCGGACCGTTATTGGTGATGATTCCGATCGCCTGCCCCTCGACGCGGGCATGGCCGCAAATGGTGGCAGGGCCGTAATTGGCGCCGAACTCGACGAAATCGGAATCGTCGATGACGCGCGCGATCACCTGTCGCATATCGACCGGCCGCTTGTGGTCCATCGGCATGATGCCGAGCAATTCCTCCGGATCGTGGCGGGGCGCGCGATGCGGCGTGGTGCTCGCGCCCGGCCGGTCCCATTCCAGGTTGGCCATGATGTCGCGCGCAATGCGCAACGCATCGCGGTCGTCCTCGGCGAGATAGTCGCCGAGCCCCGAAATGCTGGTGTGCATTTCGGCCCCGCCGAGTTCCTCCTCGGTAGCGACCTCACCGGTTGCGGCCTTCAACAGCGGCGGCCCGGCGAGAAACGCCCGCGTCCTGCCACGCACCATCACGATGTAATCCGACAGCCCGGTCTGGTAGGCGCCGCCGGCCGTGGACGAGCCATGCGTCACCGTGACCACCGGCAAACCCGCCGCGGACAGCCGGGCCAGATTACGAAAGATGTTGCCGCCCCTGACAAAATCCTCGACGCGATAGCGCAAGAGATTGGCTCCGGCGCTTTCGACCAGCTGCACGTAAGGCAGCTTGTTCTCCAGCGCCAGTTCCTGCACTCGCAGCGTCTTGTCGAGGCCGTAAGGCTGCAGCGCGCCGGCATCGATGCCAGCATCGTTGGCGCTGACCATGCAGCGGATGCCGGCGACAAACCCGATGCCGGCGATCACCCCGCCACCGGGAACGCTCTTGTCGGGGTCGGGCACATCGAACCTGTAGCCCGCAAGCGTAGAGAGCTCGATGAAGGGCGCGCCGGGATCGAGCACCAGCGCTACCCGCTCACGCGGCAGCAATTGCCCGCGCTTGTGAAAGCGTTCCTTGGCGGCGGCCGAAGCCGCGCGTGTTCGATCCTCAAGCGCCCGCATGCGCGCGATCAACGCCAGCATTCCGTCGCGATTATTCTTGTAGGCGTCGCTGCCGGGCGAGATCGTCGATTCAATAATGGCCATATCCGATCAAACTTTCCGGAGCTATGCGCCCTCTTTCATAAAGTGTTTGGCAAACGTCTCGCGCAGCTCGACCTTGCGCAGCTTTCCGGTCGCGGTCATCGGCATTTCGTCAAGGATCCTGATGAATTTCGGCACCTGGAAGCCGCCGAGATTTTTGCGGCAATGCTCGATGATTTCCGCCTCGTCGGCCTTTGCGCCCGGCTTGAGTTTGACGAAGGCCGAGACCGCCTCGCCCCATTGCGGATGCGGCAGGCCGACCACCGCGGCATTCTGCACGGCGGGATGGGCGAGCAGGGCTTCCTCGATCTTGACGGAAGCGACATTCTCACCGCCGGACTTGATCATGTCCTTCTTGCGGTCGAGGAACAGAACCTCGCCATACTCGTCGATAACGGCGAGATCGCCGGTGTGATGCCAGCCGAACTTACGCGCCTCTTCGGTCGCCTTGGGATCCTTGTAGTAGCCCATCATGACGTTTGGCCCGCGATGCACCAATTCGCCGGGCTGGCCGCGCGGCAAGAGATTGCCGTATTCATCCATGATCGCGGTCTCGTTCACGATCAGCGACTCGCCCCAGTAATTGCCGAAACGCTTGAGCTGGACCTCGGGGCGCGACATCGTGGTGGCCGGATACATTTCGGTCTGGCCGCTGGTGAGAACAAAATTCGGGCACAGATCGGTGATCGCGCGCTCAAGCAGCGGGCGGCCCATCGGCGCCATAGTGTAGATGCAGGTCCGCAGGCCGGAGAGATCGAACTCCTTGCGGCGTGGATGATCGAGGATCGCCTGATACATCAGCGACAGGCCGACGAAGACGGTCAGCTTGTCGCGCGCAATGGCTTCCATGCAAACTACCGGATCGAAGCCGCGCATCAGCGCCATGCGGCCGCCGACCGAAAGATAGCTCAGGAGCAGCACATGGCCGGCGCAGTGGAACAGCGGAAACTGCCCTGTGATGCCGTCGTCGCGGCTAAGCTGCATCTCGATGGCGTTACTCATGACGGCCATGACCACTGCGAGGTGGCAATGCATCGCGCCTTTCGGCCGCGAGGTGGTGCCTGAGGTATAGATGATCATCGCCAGGTCGCGCTCGTCGATATCGATCTCCGGCTCGATCTCGGAACGGCCTTTCAGCAGATCGTTGAAATTTTCCAGGCCTGCGGCCGCGGCCGTGCCGGCCAGATCGACCGCGATCAGCTCGATGCCGCGCTTCTGCAGCGCCGCGCGCCGGTCCGGCTGGCCGTAGAGATTATCGTCAATCAGCGCGAAGCGTACCTCCGCATGATCGAGGATAAAGTCCATATCGGCAGGCCCGAGCATGGTGTTGATCGGCACCCAGACGAGGCCTGCGCGATGAACACCAAACAGCGCTTTGACGAATTCGACCGAATTGTTGCAGATGGTGGAAATCTTCTCGCCGGGCTTGAGGCCGCGCGCGACCAGATAATTGGCGAAGCGATTGGCGTCGCGCTCGATCTCGGTGAAAGTCACGCGCCGCGCGCCGTCGGTGACGGCGGTTCGATCGGGGAAACGCGCCGCCGCACGTTTCAGGAGATCGCCGATCGCCACCCGGCCGATCCGGCCCGGACCGGGTACGCCGCCCGTTGCCGCGAGATTGGTCATGACGTTTCACTCCCTCATCTGCATCATTTTCAGTTTCGCGCGATGCCCACGCCGAATTGACGGCTAGTGTGGTGACTGCACTCGTCATCGTTGCGGCGCGTCCCTCCGGAGAACTTCTGAACCAAACCACACTAAAATCGTAGATTTATGGTGTCCCTTCCAATCCGAAATTCGCAAAAACGAGTGCCGCGAGGGAGTGCGAACTTCGGATCCGGGACACTAGCGGAGAATCCCAAAAATCTGCCGAGCCTCGGCCGGTGTCGCTATTTCCCGCCCCGCCCGACGCGCACAGGCCGCGATGCTTTCGATCAGCTGGCCGTTAGACGTCACCTTGGTCCCATCGGGCTGATAGAAAGTATCTTCGAGCCCGGTGCGCAAATGGCCGCCGAGTTCGGCGCAACGCTGGTGCAGCGGCCAGATTTCCGACCGGCCTATCGCGGTGACTTGCCAGTGGGCTTCGGGCAATTTTAATTTCAAAAGGATCGGCAGCAATTCGGGATCGGCCGGCATGCCGGAGGCGACCCCCATAACGAAATTATATTCCAGCGGCCCCGAATACATGCCGGTCTGCCGGTACATCCCGACGCAGCGCACGATGCCGACGTCGAAACATTCAAATTCGGGGATCGTGTCGACGGCCTTCATCACGTCGAGATAGTCCTGCACCTTTTCAACCGCGTTATCGAACATCATCGGCGGCCAAGCCCAGGTGTTGTCTGCCTTCACCTTGAGATAATTCAACGAGCCGGCGTTGCAGGCGGCCATTTCGGGCCTGGTCTCGCGCACGCAATCGAGCGCGCCCTGGTAATTGGGCCCGGACGTTCCCGTCGTGTGATTGATGATCACGCCCGGGCAGGCCTCGCGGATCGCCTGCTGGATCTCGCGGGAGACGGCTACCTCCCAGGATGGCAGGTGTCCCTTGCCCGACCCCTGCTGGCGCAAATGGATATGCATCACGCTGGCGCCGGCGTTGAAGGCGGACTTCGCCTCGCGTGCCATTTCCTCCGGCGTAACCGGGACGTGATGCTGCTTCGGGTCGGTCAGCACGCCGTTCAGCGCGCAGGTGATGACAGCCTTGTCACTCATGGAGCCGCCTTGATTGTTTTGAGGTTCCGCCCGATATCCGGCGGATCATGCGACCGACATCATCCGGCTTCTTGCGTCCACGCGCTATCCCGCTTCGGCCCGGCCGTAGATGGCAAGGTCGCGGGAGCCTAAGAAAATCGCGCGCGGTTTCAGCCCGTAAAAGCGCCGGATCGAGTGGCTGAAATGGGTCGAGTCGGGATAGCCGATTTCCTGCGCCAGACGCGCCAGATTGAGGTCCTGATTGGCGAAGTGCAGAAGGTGCCGTGCGCGTTTCCAGGCCCGGAAGGAACGAAAGGAGATACCGGTCTCATGTTTGAACAGGTGCAGGAAGCGCGAGGTGGATAATTCGGCCTCCGCCGCGCAGCTTGCTGCGGTCACCGGATCGCCGGAAAACCGGCAGATTTGCTCGATCGCCTGGACCACGCGCAGATCGAGGGTCCGCCGTGGCAGTGCTTCGTCAAAGCACATGATGTCAAACGCTGCACTGACGATATCGCCGGTGCATGGCTGATGCCGTAACTGCTCGTAAACCGCGCAGACGCGCTCCACGAAGAACTGGCGTTCAGTTCCCGATAGCCGCTTTGCAAGTAATTCGAACGCGCCGGCGCGGACGGTTTCGGGCTCGATCAGAATACAAATCACCGAGCGATGGTCGCTGGTGATGGTGTGCGGCAAATTCGGCGGCACCACAGCCAGTTCGCCGTAACTTTCGACCGCGCCTTCGGTTGCCAGCCGAAGACCACCCCTGATCGCAACATAGACGTGAAACGCGCCCGAACAGCGTTGGCGAGGACGGCCAAGCAGACCGGCGTAAAAGACGCGTTCGGGTGTAATCAGCATCAGATGGCCGGATTCGCGGCCTTTGTCGTCCATGTCGAACCTCCTCACGCTGCTCTTTTCGGCCGCTGTGCTGGATCAACCATAGCGCCATTCGGCGGCGAAGCGAAGCATCGAAGCCGGGATCTCGAGTTTCCCTGATGTGCAATTCCACGTCTGAGGTCTGGTGCCAACGCACTTGCCGGATTGACGCAGCACCCCTCAGATTCGGGCGCGAACGTTCGGAGCATCTTCTGCTGCTCGCCGGCGAGTTCTTCCGCGGCGACCGCCCTTTTGTAGCCGTCGCGGTGCTGCAGGCGTTGCCAATAGGCCGCGACATTGGGTCCGAAATCCTTCGCCAGCCCGATAATTTCGGCGAGCCGCAGCGCGAAACCGACCACGATATCCGCCGCGGTGAACCGGTCAGCGGCAAGCGTCTCGGCATTGGCGGTAGCGGTCTCGACCGCCCGCAGCCGCCCCAAGAACCATTTGGCGTAATCGGTCGCGACCTGCGGATTGCGCCGTTCTTCCGGTTCGAGCTGGGTGTAGCGCAGCACCAGCGTTTGCGGAAACGTCAGCGTGGCGTCGCTAAAATACATCCAGTTCAGGAACGCGCCATAGGCCGGTTCGTCGACGCCAACGATCAGCGGCGTCGGGCCATGCCTCGTGCCGAGATAGTGACAGATGCCGGAAGACTCCGTCATTTTGGTCTCGCCGTCGATCATCAGGGGAATGGTGCCGAGCGGGTTGAGCGCGAGGTATTCCTTGGCGAATACCCGCGGCGGGAACGGCAGCATTTTGAGGTCATAGGGCAGCCCCATCTCTTCCAGCATCCACAGCGGCCGGAACGAGCGCGCGGCGCGGCAGTGATAAAGCGTAATCATCCGTCGTCCCCTTGTTCCTGATTCATTTCACTTCTGATTCATTCCGGGCAGCGTGCCCATCATCTTGCACAGCACCGACAGCATCACCTCATCGGCACCGCCGCCGATCGAGGTCAGGCGCGTGTCGCGATAGGCGCGGCTGACGGGGGTCTCGTTCATGAAGCCCATGCCGCCCCAATACTGCAAGCAGGCGTCGGTCAGTTCGCGCCCCAACCGGCCGGCTTTCAGCTTGGCCATGGTCGCAAGTCGCGTGACGTCCTCGCCGGCGATCAAGGCTTCAGCCGCGCGATAGGTCAGCGCGCGCAAGAGTTCGACTTCGGTCTGCATTTCCGCGAGCTTGAAGTGAACGACCTGGTTGTCGAGAATGCTTTGGCCGAACGCCTTGCGGTTGCGGGTATATTCGATGGTCTCGGCGATGATGAACTCGTGAGCCTTGAGGCAGGCGGCCGCGGCCCACAGCCGCTCCTCCTGGAATTGCAGCATCTGGTAGGTAAAGCCTTGACCCTCCTCGCCGATCCGGTTGCGCTTCGGTACCCGGACATCGTCGAAGAAAATCTGCGCGGTATCGGACGAGCACATGCCCATTTTGTCGAGCTTGCGGGCAACCTGCACGCCTCTGGTCTTCATCGGTACGCAGATCAGCGATTTGTTGCGGTGTTTGGGCGCATCGCCCGTATTGACGAGCAAGCAGATCCAATCGGCCTGGACGCCGTTGGTGATCCACATCTTGCCGCCATTGATGACGTAGTCATCGCCATCGGAGCGCGCGCTGGTCTTGATCGAAGCGACGTCGGAACCGGCGCCCGGTTCGGAGACGCCGATGCATGCCACGGCGTCGCCCGCGATGGCGGGCGCCAGGAATTCGCGGCGCACCTCATCGGAGCCGAACCGCGCCAGCGCCGGCGTCGCCATGTCGGTCTGCACGCCGATCGCCATCGGCACGCCGCCGCACCGGATGGCGCCGAGTTCTTCCGCCATCATCAGCGCATAGCTGTAGTCGAGGCCCTGGCCGCCGAATTCCACGGGCTTATTGAGGCCGAGAAAGCCGAGTTCGCCAAGCTTCTTGAATAGCTCGTGTGCAGGGAAGATATCCGCCTTCTCCCATTCGTCGACAAAGGGATTGATTTCGACGGCGATGAATTTTTGCAGCGCGCGGCGGACTTCTTCGTGGTCGGCGGTGAAGAGCATTTTATCCCCTTGTCATAACCCCATCTGCCGGCTGGCCAGATCCTTCATGATCTCCTCGCTGCCGCCGCCGATCGCGTTGACCTTGACCTCGCGGTAGATGCGCTCGACCTTGATGCCGCGCATGTAGCCGGCGCCGCCGAAAATCTGCACGGCTTCGGAGGCGCAGAACGCCATGGTCTGCGTCGCCTGGTTCTTCAGCATGCAGATCTCGGCGACCGGACTTTCGCCCTGATCGAGCCGCCACGCCAGCATTTCAAGCATCGCCTGCGACGCCGCGACCCGCTGCGCCATGTCGACCAGCTTGTGCCGGATCACCTGATGCTGCGCCAAGGGCTTGCCGAAAGTGTGCCGCTGTTTGGCGTATTCCATCGCCTCCTCCAGGCATACCCGCGCCGCCGCGGTGCAGCCGGCCGCCATGGTCAGCCGCTCGCTGTTGAAATTGTGCATGATGATCTTGAACCCGCCGCCCTCTTCCCCGAGCAGGTTTCCGGCCGGCACACGGCAATTGTCGAAATGCAAGGTCGCGGTGTCCGAAGCCCACCAGCCCATTTTCTTCAAAGGCGTACGTGAGAGCCCGGGCGTGTCGCCCTCGATCACCAGGAGGCTGACGCCGCCGGGTCCAGGCCCGCCGGTGCGCACTGCGGTGGTGATATAATCGGCGCGCATTCCGGAGGTGAT
>CAVXSU010000022.1:0-6691 GCA_963764405.1 uncultured Alphaproteobacteria bacterium | reverse complement strand
GATCCACACCAGACCTCGGCGGCCACATTCTGCTGTGATGCACAACGTCGCGGTTGGCTGCTAAGATTTACGCCTCGACCTGAGGGCTAAGGCATGAGGCGGCGGGAGTTCATATCGCTTATCGGTGGCGCGGCAGCAACGTGGCCGCTCGCTGCGCGTGCGCAGCAACCGGCGATGCCGGTGATCGGATTCCTCAGGAGCACATCAGCCAATGCTTCGGCCAACCTCGTGGCGGCATTGCGACGCGGCCTCGCTGAAGCCGGCTATACCGAGGGACAAAACCTCGCGATCGAATTCCGCTGGGCGGAGAATCAAGGGGAGCGACTGCCGGGATTGGTGGCCGATCTCATTCGCGATCGGTGCGCTGTAATCATAGCCGCTGGCGACGTTGAGGCGCACGCCGCCAAGGCGGCGACCAGCTCGATACCCATCGTGTTTGCTACCGGCGCAGACCCGGTCAAAGTCGGCCTCGTGTCTAGCCTCAACCGGCCTGGAGGCAATCTCACCGGCATTTCCTTCTACAACAGCGCCGACCTGCTTTCGAAGCAATTGCAGTTCCTACGCGACGTCGTGCCGAGCGTAGCCATGATTGGCCTGCTCGTGAACCCGAACTCTGATTTTGCCGACGTCGAGTCGCAGCAAAGAAACGCGCAAGCGGCGGCGCATGCCCTCGGGCAGCAGATTCTCACCGTGAACGCCAGCAGCGAACGCAATTTCGACGCGGCTTTCGCAACCCTCGCCCAACAGCGGGCCGGCGCGCTGCTCATCGCCGGCAACGCGCTCTTCACCGGTCGACGCGATCGACTGGTCGCGCTGGCGGCGCGCTATGCATTGCCGACCATTTGCCCTCTGCGCGAGTTCGTCGCCGCCGGCTGTATGATGAGTTATGGTGGGAGCCTCACAGACGCGTATCGACAGGTCGGCGTCTACTCCGGCCGCATCCTCAAAGGCGAGAAGCCAGCCGACCTGCCGGTCACGCTGCCGACCAAGTTTGAGCTCGTAATCAACCTGAAGACCGTCAAGGCCCTGGGTCTTACCATTCCGCCTTCGCTGCTCGCTATCACCGACGAGGTGATCGAATAAAACCTTTTGCTGCATCTGCTCACGACTGGTTTTGGCACACAGCATCGGTCGTCGCTCGTTAGCCTCACGTTCGTAATGGAGCGCATAACGGTCTCGTCGCCGACATCGCAATTCGGTAGAAATTGATCCACTCCGGACCTTACTTGGCCTCTGAAAATTAGAGGCCCGCGTTGATTGGCCCCATAAGTCTTCCGCCAATCCATGGTATTGTTTTGCATTGGAAGCCACCCTCGGGCTGGAGGGGCAGATGGCACTTCAAATTGGGAGGCGGAATTTCATCGCCGCGCTCGGAGGCGCGGCGGTCACATGGCCGCTCGCTGCATTCGCACAACAAGGCGACCGCGTGCGGCGGATCGGCCTGTTGATGGGATACCCCGAAGGCGACAAGCAGGCTCAGGCCAACCTCGTGGCATTTCGGCAGGGGCTTCGAAGCCTCGGCTGGATCGAGGGCCGCAATGTCCAGCTTGAAGTTCGTTGGGCTGGCGGTAATCCCGACAAGGCACGCGCCTTCGCAAAGGAACTGGTCGGGATGAAGCTGGACGTGATCGTCCCTAGCACCAACCAGGTGACCGAGATTGTTCAGCATGAGACGCGCGACATACCGATCATATTCGTGTTTGTTGGCGATCCGGTCGGCAGTAGATTCGTTGAAAGCTTGCCGCGGCCTGGCGGCAACATCACCGGTTTCGCCAATTTTGAAAATTCGATCGGCGGCAAGTGGCTGGAGATACTTGAGGAGCTTGCCCCGAAGACCCGAAACGTCGGGTTCATCCACAGTCCACTGGCCGCGCCAAATATCGGGTTTCTCCATGCCGCCGAAGCCGCCGGGCCACCACTCGGCGTGAAGGTGTTTCCGCTTCCCGTGAACAATGCTGCCGACATCGAGCGCACCGTCGCCACATTCACGACCGAGCCCGACGGCGGCCTCATTGTCGCGCCGCATGCCGTGACCTTGGCATATCGCGCGCTGATCATTGGGATGGCGGCCCAGCATCGGCTGCCTGCAGTTTACAGCGATCGTTACTTTGCCGAGAGCGGTGGCTTACTGTCGTTCGGCAACAATACAGCCGATCTGTTCCGGAGTTCGACAACTTATATCGATCGTATTCTCAAGGGTGCGAAGCCTGCGGATTTGCCGGTGCAACTCCCCACAAAGTTCGAGATGATCATCAATCTTAAAACCGCAAAAGCCCTGAATATTACCGTTCCTTCCTTCTTGATGCAGAATGCCGATGATTTGATCGAATAGCAAATGATGTCGGTTCTTGGCACGTTTCGGACCTGACACGATGTCCGAATTAAGTTCCGAAATGCGCTCGATATCGGACAGTAGCTGGCGGCTACCGACCAATTCGATTTATCGTTACAGGCTCTGATTGAACGGTACGAGTCAATTTAAGACTGATGAGATGGTCTGAAACATCTCTTTGCTCATCTTGAAACAAGATTGATCTTTGAGCCGTCGCCCCATGCGCCTAGTGTCCGGATTCCGAAGTTCGCATCATTGCGCGGCATCCTCGTTTGCGAACTTCGGAATCGAAGGACACTAGCAACTTATTGATCCAGTGTGGCTTTGGTTCAGAAGTCCGCATGACGGGGTCGCGGCGAGAAAGATGCGGACTTCTGAACCGCCACACTTGGTGTTGTTGCTCAAGGCTGAAACCTATCCGGGAGGGCGCCATGTTGCGTTCGTTTGTTGCTGGAATTATCGCCGCGGCGCTGATTTTAACGCCGGTGGCGCAAGCCTGCACGGGAATCCGCCTCATTGCCAAGGATGGTGGCGTCGTCGCCGCGCGCACCTTGGAGTTCGGTTTCGATTTGCACTCCGAGGTGATGGTCGTCCCGGCCGGCACCGCACTGACCGGAACGCTGCCGGACGGCGGTAAAGGCATCAGCTACACAACGAAATACGGATTTCTCGGCGCCAATGCCGAGGGCCTCACCGCGATCGTGGACGGCATCAACGACCAAGGCCTCTACGTCGGCCTGTTCTATTTTCCCGGCTACGCGAGCTATGCAGACGTGACCAAGGACAATTCCGCTCACGCGATGGCGCCGCACGAATATGCCAACTGGCTTCTTGGCAATTTTGCCAATGTCGAAGAGGTCAAGGCCAACTTCAACAAAGTCGCGCTGGTGCCCGTGGTCATTGAAGCCATCGAACAGGCTGCGCCTGTCCATTTCGTGGTGCACGATCGCAGCGGCAAGTCGGTGGTCATCGAACCGCTGGGCAAGACCCTGAAGATTTATGACGACCCGCTCGGGGTCGTGACGAATTCGCCGACCTTCGATTGGCACATGACCAACCTCCGCAACTATGTGAACCTCACGGCCACCAACGTTCCACCGATCGACGTTGGCGGCATCACGCTGGCGCAACTCGGCCAGGGTTCGGGCCTGCGCGGCTTGCCGGGAGACTTCACGCCGCCGTCCCGATTCGTCCGCGCCGTCGCGTTTTCACAGTCGGCGCTGCCTTCCGATACGGCGGCGCAGGCCGTATTGCAGGCATTCCATATTCTCAACAACTTCGACATTCCGTACGGGGCGGTGCGCGACGTGCAGGGTGGTCAGATACACGCCGAGGCCACCACCTGGACCAGTGCGTCTGATCTGAAGAATCTGCGCTGGTATTTCAAAACCTATGGCGATCAGTCGATCCACGCCGTCGATCTGGCCAAGGCGCTCGCTGCTGCGCAAGGAAAGATAAGGTTCATCAAGATGGATGAGCGGCAGCCGGTTGACGACGTGTCGACCAGTTTCAAATGACCGGCGCGGGCGGCGTATTCTTCGAACCTCGCCGCCCGGCCATCATCACGGTGGGACTGAAGGTGCCGGGATAGCCAGCAGGCCCTTATTTGTCAGCCCCACACCTCCTGCGCCACTTCAACGACCATCCTGAGCTTGGCCCACTGCTCGTCTTCGGCGAGCACGTTGCCTTCTTCGGTCGACGCAAAGCCGCATTGCGGCGACAGGCATAACTGATCGAGCGCGGCATATTTGGTTGCTTCCTCGATGCGCCGCTTGACGTCGTCCTTTTTCTCGAGCTGGCCGCTCTTGGTGGTGATCAGACCGAGCACCACGATCTTGTTGCCCTTGGGCAGGAAACGCAGCGGCTCGAAACCGCCGGCGCGCGCCGTGTCGTATTCGAGGAAGTAACCGTCGTAATTGATCTTGCCGAGCAGCGTCTCGGCGACCGGCTCGTAGCCGCCCTCGGAAATCCAGGTGGAGCGGAAGTTGCCGCGGCAAACATGGGTGGTGATCGTCATGTCGGCGGGTTTGCCTTCCAACGCCCCATTGATGACGCGGGCATAGTCCTGCGCCAGACGATCGGCATTCAGTCCACGCTCGCGCGCCTTTTTCAGCTCCGCCTGCGAGCACAGATACGCCCAGGCGGTGTCGTCGAATTGCAGATAACGGCAACCGGCATCGTAGAAGCCGCGAATGGCCTGCCTATAGGTTTTCGCCAGATCGTCGAAGATGGCGTCGCGGTCGCCGTATTCCTTGGTCGTCACCGCGTTCGGCTCGAGGCGGAAGTGCAGCGTGGCGGGGCTCGGAATGCACATCTTCGGCGTCACGCGGGTGTGGCTTTTAAGAAACTTGAAGTGCTCCAGCATGGGGTGGTTCGAAAAGCCGAGCTTGCTGTGAATGCGGATGCTGCGCGGCTTGGTCTGCACGCCCTGGAACTGGATGCCGTGATCGAGCTCGTAGATCTCTACGCCGTCGAGCATGCCGTAGAAATCGAAGTGCCACCACGAACGGCGGAATTCGCCGTCGGTCGCGACCTTGAGCCCGACCTCCTCCTGCTTCTTGATGATCTTCTCGATCTCGCGGTCTTCGACCTCCTTGAGCTGGACGGCCGTGATCTCATTCTTCTCGCGCTTTGCCCGCGCCTCCTTCAGCGGCGCGGTCCGCAAAATGCTGCCGACCACGTCGGCGCGAAACGGCGGTTTGCTTCTCATCATTGGGGCGATCCTCCTCGATCGTTGCATGCTAACAAGCGGGGACGGCGCGTTTCGTCAACTGCAAAACCGCTCAGCAAATCGTCGAAGGATGGGCGGAATCCCAATCGCGCGGCGGCCCTCACGAGAAAACGAACGCCGCCTCAGACCTCGATGGTGACCTTGTCGTCGACGACGATCACCGGGTAGGTCTTGACCGGGACCATGCAGGGCGGCGACACCACCTCGCCGGTGCGGATGTTGAACTGGCCATTATGGAAATTGCATTCGACCACGTCGTCCTCGATATAGCCCTCCGACAACGACCCCGGCCCGTGGGTGCACAGGTCGTCGGTGACGAAGAACTCGCCGTCGACATTGAACACCGCAAGCGTGAGCCCCTCGGTTTCAACCTTGAGCGCCGCGCCGGGCGCGACATCGGCGGTGCTGCAGAGCTCGATACGCTTTGCTGCGGCGGACATATGCGATGGCCTCGTTTTCGATGTTCTCGTCGGATTGGAGGGCCGTTATAGCCGACGCCGCGGATAATGAAATATCCTTGGCGGTGGGCTATATCTGGCCCTCAGGGGTTCCGCACCGGCAGGTCAATGGAGTGAATGATGGAAAGCGAATCGGCCCGTATGAGCTCGGCGGCGGAGGCGAAATTCCGCATCAACGCGCCGAATTCGCAGCCGCGCGCCGTCAAGGTGATCGCACTCGACCCGCAGAGCGAGCGGATCGTCAAGGACCTCGCCCAATCGCCGTGGCAGCGTGCGAGCTTCCTGACGGCTTCGGCGTTTTCCGGCGCGCCGCGAGCGGGCGAGCGCTTCTCCATGGGTGGCTGGCTCAATGACCTCGCCGGCCGCACCAAGGACCTGGTCAACGAAGTGGACACGGCCGATCTCGTGGTGATGGTCGCCACCGCCGGCGAGAATGCGGCTGCCGCGTCCATCATCGGCGAGGCCTGCCACGTCAAACACGTGATGACGACTGCGCTCATCCTCGGCGGCGCGTCGAGCAGCGACGACATGCTGTCCAAAATGCTCGCGCAGCTGCGGCCGCACGTGATGATGCTCGTCATCTCCAGCGCTGACGAGTACATCAAGGACATGCTCACGGCGCTGCGCGCCTGAAGCCGGCGTTCAGCATGCCTGAGACACTTTCGCGCAGAATCGTCGTGGTCGGCGGCGGCCCGGCCGGCGTGTTCGCCGCCATCGAGGCCAAGCGCACCGATCCGGCCGCCCACGTCCTTCTGCTGACCGACGAGCCGTGCGAACCCTACGAGAAGCCGCCGCTGTCGAAGGCGGTCCTCACCGGCAAGGCGCTGCCCGAGCACGCCCTCATTGCCGGACCCGGCGGCACCGGCGCGCATAACGTCGTGATCGAGCGGACGGCGCTCTGCACCGGCATCGATCGTGCAGCGCGCGCCGTCGTCACGGCCTCCGGACAGCGTTATCCTTATGACGCCCTTGTGCTCGCCACCGGATCGCAGGTGCGCGAACTGCCGCTGTTTCCCCTCGGCATGCCGCGCGTGCACTATCTGCGCACCGAAGCGGATGCGCGCGCGCTCGCAGCCGCGCTGCAAAAATCGAAGAGCGTTGTCGTCGTCGGCGGCGGATTGATCGGACTCGAAGCCGCCGCCTCGGCGTCGGAGCTTGGCGTCAAAACCA
>CAVXSU010000021.1:0-20410 GCA_963764405.1 uncultured Alphaproteobacteria bacterium | reverse complement strand
TTTGCGACAGTGAAGGGTGACCTAACAAAGTCCGCTCACGATGCCAAAGCGGAAGACGTCAGGGAGTTTGCTTAAGAACCCACGGCCTTGCGAGGTCGGCGTCCCGAACTGACTTGGAACTAGGAAATAGCATAGGGGATACGATGATTAGCATCACGGAAAACAAGCGTTCTTTGCTCTGGCATGGAATGTTCCTATTTTTATTGGGCTTGCTCACTGGGCTTGTTGAACAGCAATTCGGTAACCCTCGGATGGGATTAGCAGCACACCTAGAAGGCGTCATGAACGGGGTTTTCCTCGTCGCATTGGGTGCGGTCTGGATGGAGGTGAGACTTTCTCCGCGTCTGAAGGCCGGAGCGTACTGGAGCACGCTGTACGGCACATATGCCAATTGGGCCATCACCACGTTGGCGGCGGGTTTTGGCGCGGCAAGCCTTTCTCCAATTACCGGTGCTGGCCACAGCGCTCTACCATGGCAGGAGACGGTTGTGACGTTCGGTTTCATTACAGTTGGGATATCGATGATTGCCGCTTCCGTCCTTATCCTATGGGGATTGCGGCAGGCTGCAGTTTCGTGATCCGCGCCCATACTTGATACGGCCTCAATGTCTGTTGTTGGTACACCATCGCGCGGCGACCGTTGTTGAAGGAAAAGCGGACATCAATCGTCCGCTGCTTGAGGCAATATGTTATTTCCGTCGCGGTTGCACTGCGTTAACGGCGACTGCGACCGCACCATCAGCGACGTAAATACCCGCACAATCGGCTGCGCGCCCTTAAGCTATTTTTGCTGAATTCGGTAGAGATACTCGACCAACACGAGAACGCGGGCGCGTATGTAGGCTTCCTGAGCATACGGAAAATCGACAAAGTGTTCAGCGGCAGGGACCGCGTACCGCATACCCCAAATAGGCATGTCACGTGGACCGTGACTAGCAATCTCCACACGTCCGTCAATCACGCTGCTGATGCGCTCGGCTGGAAATACTCCTCCATTTTTCTTGGCCAGCGCTGTCAGGTCTGGTGGCGTGACCTTCAGAACTTGATTAAAAACGCCGTCGCCCCTCGCATCCATTCCATGACAGAGGCCACACCGCACCTCAAATTCCTTTTGGCCAAGATCGGTCTTTGCCGTTTGAGCAAATGCCGTCGCATTCAGCGATAACGTTGTTGTCAGCATGAAAAGAGCTAGCGGTGCATTTTTCATAGTCATCTCCACGCCAGACCTTTTTAATTTCTATTATTATGTGACCGGCGTGCGTTGAGATAAATCAACGGTAAGGGCGCCGACTCTAATGCGTTGGCGGCCGCGCGGAGCGGTGAGGAAGTTGGGAAAAACTAATCGTCAATCTCAGCGTCGACGACATCTGCGAAAATCATTGATATGAAGGATCGCGGGGACGATCCCAATTCATTCCCATTCGACCGCCTGGACGATATCACGGTGGTCTGGTCGTGCTCCTGCCCAGCCAGCAAGCGAAGCTGGCAAACGGGCGCCAAATACAAGGAGCACGCCACGTCTCAGACACCCAATACTGCGATCGCCGTGATCGGCATCGATATCGGCAAGAACCTGGCTCCTTCGAGCGAACCCTACTTCTCGGCCGCTCCTGGCGGTTCGCCGGCTCTAATCGTCTTCTCGGCTATCGCTAGCTCGTCCGTTCGGGTTTCGATGACACGACACACAATTGTCGATGTCGTGAATTCCTCTCTTCGCATGCTTTGCACTCATTCTGTCCTGTTGATGCTCGTGGCACCCGAAGCACGTGTGCTCCTCGTAGTTGCTGTCGCGGTGGCACGTCGTGCAGCTCGCACGATGGTGCTCGTCGAGGACAAAGAATTTGCCGTGGTCAAATGTCGCGGGTTTCCAATGATCCTGGCTGTGGCATTGGGCGCAGGTGGAGGTCTGAGGACGATGGAGCTTGTCCTCGGGCACACTGTGACATGCTCTACATTGATTGCGCACAGTTGCGGTCAGTAGTGAATGATCGAAGCGGGTCATCTTCGAGGTTGTGAAAAAAGGCTCGAGATGATCGCTATGACAGGCGATGCAGCTCTGTGAGGCTAACATCTCGTGGAATGGCAGCCTGCCGCCGGCCGGGGCAATCGGGTTACCTTTGGTCGTTCGTCGTCCTATGTCGGCCGGAGCGTGACAAGTCATGCAGCGCTGGGCGGACGGCCCTCGAAACGGAGCGTGACAGGCGAAGCAGTCCGTCGCGAGTTCTGCGTGAGCGGTCATCAAAGGACCTGGGCTGACCATTGTGCTCGGGTATGCAAAGGCGAGTGCGATGATGGCTGCCAACAGGGCAGTTGCGGCGATTGTGATCCAGCGGGTCATCGCCAGGCCCAGAACAGGAAGATGCTCAGGATGTGAGCTGTGCTCAGAACGGCAAAAACGAGAGCGATGGGACGATGAACCACGCGCCACCTTGTGATGGCCGTGTAGGTCAGCGTGTCCCAGTACATGAGGTCTTCGACTTCGGACGCGGACAAGCCTTTCTCACGGAAGTATTGCTTGGACTCATCGAGTCGCTTGCGCCCGCGTTGCAGAAGGAATTTGCCGGTCAAGCCACTTCCGACATTGATCAGCATCGTAGTGGTGGCGAGCCAGGCTAGGACCGCCGTGAAGTGGACGCCAGCATGGACAAGGATCAGAAGGGATCCGACCCAAGCCATGCGCTCGTGCACATGCAACAGGAAGATAGGTTTCCCGATTTCGATCAATTGACGCTTGCGCAGGGAGTATCCGAACGAGGCGACGATCAGTATGACGCCTGGAATGCCCAAGTAACGGCCGGCCCACACGGCGCCTTGCCAATGCAAGAAGGCATCCAGCATCAGTGCAGCGGCCACCAACGCTGCAAGAGCAGCAAGAAACGGCAGAACTTCGCGCCCTATAAATCTGCTCGTCATAGTCCATATGTCTCCGCGGAACTCGAGAAAACGCTGGCGTTCTCTGTCGCAAGGGTTGGCTGAGACTCGGTGTGAACTTAAGAACTCGACGTTGGTTGTTCTTGATCTGACGCAAGGGGTTCGAGCCTCGGCAGCAACTGTAGCTTAGCGTGGCGATCGGCGTCGGGACCCCACGTCGGTTAACACCCCACGCCGAATAACAGAATGGACGCCGATGCCTACCCCGAGACCGCTGCCGGCAAGGCCAATACCTCGTTGGGCAACTTTGCGTCATGCAGATCGAGTTGAGCAATGGGAACTGGGCGACCAAACAGGTAACCCTGAACCAAGTCGACGCCCGCGGTACGCAGGTAGTCGAACTGTTCTTCGGTCTCGACACCCTCAGCGGTCGTTACGGTGCCGAGACCCTGGGCCAGAGCTAGCGTCGAGGCAACGATCGCCTTGCAATGTCGTCGACTAATGACGCCTTGCGTGAAGGACTTATCGATCTTGATCTTATCAAACGGGAAAACCGTAAGATAGTTTACTGACGAATATCCTGTGCCAAAATCATCGAGAGCGATCGAGATGCCGAGATTTTTCAGCTGTCGAATTGTCGCCAGATGCGCTTCATGGTTCTCAAGAATAGCAGTTTCGGTGATCTCAAGCTCGAGCCGTTCGGGCGCAAGTCCGGTCTCCACCAGCGTGCAAAGTATGACGTCGAACAGGTTCCCCTTTTTGAACTGAATCGCCGAAATATTGATCGCGACCTTGATATGAGCAGGCCACGAAGTTGCATCGGTGCAGCCTCGCTGTAGGACCCATTCGCCTAGTGGACCTATTAAGCCGGTCGATTCTGCAATCGGAATAAACTGGTCTGGACCAATGAGACCCTTCGTCGGGTGCCGCCATCGAACCAGCGCCTCGACGCCACAGAGCAATCGAGTCTTGGTGTCCACTACGGGCTGATAGTGCAACTCGAATTCATTCCCCAATATGGCATTCCGCAGTTCGTTCTCTGCCGATCGCTGCGTTTGAGCAACCTCAAGCATCTCGGCTCGGAATACCCGATAATCATTTCGTCCATTTACCTTGGCTTCGTAGAGCGCCAGGTCAGCTTTTCTAAGCAGTTCCTCGGGGTCAATGCCATCTTCCGGGGCAAGAACAATGCCTATACTGGCCCCAATACTGGCCGGATGGCCGTTAAGATGGAATGGTTCGGTAATGGCGCCAATAATTCGTAACGCGAGGGCGGTCGCGCCCTCGTGTTGATTGGCGCCGCCCTCCTGGATGATCGCAAACTCGTCACCGCCCAGGCGTGCCAGCACGTCGGTTTCCCGAATCGTGGACTGCAGGCGTCTACCCACTTCAACCAGCAGCTGGTCACCCGCGGGATGCCCAAGCGTGTCGTTGACGGCTTTGAATTTATCAAGGTCGAGCATCATCAAGGTGACCGCGCCACCATTCCGCTTAAGGCGCTTGCTCGCTTCTTCAAGTTTAGCGTTGAATTCCGCGCGGTTAGCCAGTCCCGTCAGCACGTCATGCCGGGCCAGGTGAACGATCTCGGCCTCCACCCGCCGCTGTTCAGTTATGTCTTCGTGGCTTGCCACCCAGCCACCATCCTGCGTTGGCTGTCGGACAATGAGGATCAGACGCCCGTCCGCAAACTCATCGACCCTGCTTGAACGGGCATCGGAAGGTAGCTGAGCTAGTGCGGCAATCTTTGCCTTGGCGACGGACTCGCTCGTGCCGCCTTTGAGAATGCCGCGGGAGATGCGATCCTCGATAATTGCATCGTGAGGTGTTCCCACTTTCAGCAAATCTGGCGGCAGTTGATACAATTCCGCAAAACGGTGATTCCAGACAACGAGCCGCCTCTGTCCGTCAAACATGCAAATGCCCTGCGCCAAATTGCTCAGTGCAGCGTCGAATTGCATATTTATACGCGCGAGTTCAGCGGTCTTGTTTTGAAGCTCGGTCACATCGATCCGAAAACCTACCGTGAGTCCCGAAGCAGTACGACGCTCACGGAGTTGGATCCAGCGGCCATTCGACAAACGCTGAAGGACGTCCGTCGAAGGGGCTCGATGCAACCTCATCCGTTCAGCAAGCCATGCGGACCGCTGCTCCGATGTTTCACCAGCTTCGGGATACTGGTTGTTTTCAAGACCACAATGCAGGACGTCTTCGAACAATGCGCCCGGGTAAATCGCGGCTGCTGATTGGTCATATATCTGACGATATGCTTCGTTGCAGGTTACCAGCCGATCTCTTTCGTCATAAATGACTAGCGCGTCCGGGCTAGCGTTGACTGCTTCTGTTAAGACCTCCTGCGTGCGCGCTAGTTCGGCGGCCTGTTGAAGGACATTGCTCTCGTGACGCAATCGCTCGGTGATATCTTCATGCGTGGCGACCCATCCGCCATCAGATACAAGCCGGTGCTTAACCTGGATTGAGCGTCCATCCGGAGCATTTATTATGGTGCCTTCGCCCCGCGCAACATGCTCCAAAATCCGGGCATAATGTGCGTCGACATCATCAACTTGAAGCGAGCCAACTTCGATGCGATGCGCGATCAGATCGCGAAAACTGCAACCTGGCTTCACCACATCGGGTGACAACCCGTACATTTCAATATATCGCTGATTACAGACAATGACCCGGTGCGATGAATCGAACAGCAGCAGACCTTGCGTCATGTTGTTGATGGCGGTTTGGAGACGCTGCTTACCCCGAGCCAGCTTTCGCTGCGAGGCTTGATGCTGCCGCGACAATTGCCGAGTGATCAGGAACACGACGGCGGTGATCACGAGCACGGAAAGACCGGCCACGCCAATGAAAACTTTCGTTTGTTCGCGCCAATCGACGAGCGCAGCCGATACGGTCGTGGCCGCGACGACCACAATTGGGAAATGGTTCAGGGTACGAGCGGAAACCAGTCGGTCCAGACCGTCAATGCGACTTTCCAGCCGCGTCGTCCCACGGTCCGACTTCAATACAACATTCTGGAACAGCGGACCCGATATGAAATTGCGCCCGATCATCGCGTCGTGGTGCGGATGACGAGCCAGCAGCGTCCCGTCGCGGTGGAACATGGCAATCGCGGCGCCTTCTCCGAGGGCCACGGACGCAAAGAAACTTTCGAACTGGGACAGCTGTATGGTTCCAACGATGAGGCCCAGGAAGTCGCCATTCGGCGCGCTTACCTTACGAGCCAATTTTATCGTCCAAGTGCCCGCGATTTGGCTTTTTACCGGATCGCTCAAAACCGTTGTCAGCTGAGGATCAGATTTGAGCGCTTTGAAATAATCCCGGCCGGCGTCAGTAAGGAGCGGGACCGGCCATAAGTGGGTAAAGTTAATCAGCTTTCCGTCTGAACCGACAAGGTTGAGAGTGCTCACAAAGGGTGACGCGCCAATCTTAGCCTTGAGCATAAGGTGCACGTCCTGACCGGACATCTTCCGCTCAAGATCCTTGCCGGAAGTAATCCCTGCCAGATTGATATCTTCGGCAAGTTGCTCTTGAGCGAGATCTAACTGTTCAAGCTGTTGATCAAAATGCCGGGTGAGCAATAGCAGGGTGTTTTCCAATTCGCGTTCACTGTTGGCCAGCGCGCGCTCGCGAAATTCACCCACCGTTATCGCCGTGCCAATTACAATCGCCACGATCAGCAGCACGCCGCACATAATGAGCCAGCGGATTGGCCCCCGTCGAACCGGAGCGTCGGCGTCGGTCGGATCGGTGTCGTCAGCCGGCATTCGGCCGGTACGGATACCAGCCCACATCCGCAAAAGCCATTTTCGCATTATGACGCTCCCCAAACGCAAGGATACAATGCGGAAATGGAGGGCAGGTTATCAATACCGGTTAGTGATCAGTTAATTCCGGGGGCATCACCCCTAGTGAACCTGCAGCGCGTGGGCCGCGATCAAAGGACGGTTTTCGTTTCCTCCTTAGGAAGGTGAATAATGACTCCCGGCCAAAATGGAAGCTGAAGTGCCGGCGCCATCCTCACCCTGGGTCCGGCCGCATCTAACCTGCGGCCATGGAGCAGGCAAAGTGTATTTTGATGCTCATCAACATTTGGTTGTTGCGTGGCCGATTGGGCCGCACTGCGGCTAAAGGGCTGGCAGCCCCTCGCCCCACCGACACGAGCGGATCAAGGCCGCGCTGTGCCCGCAGGGCTTGGCCTTGAGGCGTTTGAGGCGGTGTGGTTCTTTCCTTAAACAGCGGAGCACTGCGGGACCAAGAGACGCAGTCGCAAGAGCATCAGGATAGCGCCGCGAAGCGGGATGCGGGATCGACTGCAATCCCGCAGACCGATGGGCTGGGCACCCGCGTCCTGCATCTATGATCGCGATGCCGCAGGCAGGTGCCTCCGGCGAGGGATTCAATAGCTACTTGCGTAACGACCCGGCCAAGACGCAAAAATCCCCTACCGGGGATCTCGCGCGGCTTGGGGCAACGCCTAGAGCCTGGCCGGCAAGGCACGCCCATAGACTCCAGGTTTCACGGTGTTGATCGGCGTGGGGTCCGACGCCGATCGGCGAGCTAAGCTATTGATCTACCAAGCGCTGGAGGGGTCGATCTTGGACGCTTATTTACACAGGTCGGTCCGCATGGCAGCCATGGCAGCATCACCACGGTCACTATCGCGCACGTCCCGGAGCAGAAGCGCGAGGCAGTCGCTAAGGAGGTGCATGCCTTGCTCGCCCCGTTCGTGATGCGCCACCAGATCGTCTATGTGTAGTTATGCTACGTCGTGGTGGTGGCACGATCCGCCACGCTCGATACTATTTAACCGCACATGATCGGCTGGGGAGGGTCACGAAAACTCTGCCGCTCAGTCATCCCTGGCGCGGAGCGGTCATTGGCCAAAGCGCCCACATCAGCATTCCTTCCGCAAGGGCTTGCAGCAAGGCCTCGATCACCGCCGGTTGCCCTTCCGGTTGGCTTGCGTGGCCTCAGCCGGTCACCAATGACGCCAGCCAACTGCCCGAGCGGATCAGGTTGATGGCTTGCAATCGCGGTGAAAGGGAGCGAACATCTACCGCCAAAGAATAAATAAGAGAAAGCCGGGATGGGAATCAGGAGCCTCGGGCAGCAGGGAATTGTATTTGCGGTTTTTGCGGCGCTATTTGTCATCTTCACGCTTATCCTCCCCGGCTTTTTGACAACCGCGAATATGCTGACGCTGCTGCAGAACGTGGCGGTGCTCGGTATCCTCGGCTTGGCGATGGCGATTGTCGTGATCGGGCGCGGCATCGACATTTCGCTGATCGCGGCCTTGGCGGTGCCGCCGGGGCTCGTGCTGCAGATGGTCCAGGACGGGCACTCGCTGCCGGCTTCGCTGGCCGCGGCCTTTGCGTTGACGACGGTGTTCGGGCTCGTCAACGGCTGGCTGATCGCCTATGCCGAGGTGCCGTCGCTGTTCACCACGCTGGCGTCGGGATTGTTTCTCGCCGGCCTCGGCCAGGCGGCGCTGTTCAAGCTCGACGTGGTGCAGTGGAGCCCCGGCCTCGACGGTTTCGAGAAGCTCGGACAGGGCAATCTGTTCGGCATACCGATGCCGATCGTGATGTTCGCGCTGTCTTGTGTCACGGTGGCATTCTTCCTGCGGCGGACGCGGCCCGGCGCCTATATTTACGCGATCGGCGACAATCCCAACGGCGCGCGGGTCACGGGCATCCCAACCCGGCCCATCATCGTGCTGGAATATGTGCTGGCGGCGCTGATCGGCTTCGGGGCGGGCCTGATCATGGCCGCCTCGGTCAACAGCATGCCGACGCGCATCTTCAATTCGACGCTGATCTACGACGTGATCCTGGTGGTCGTGCTCGGCGGCATCGGCCTGTCGGGCGGACGCGGCGGCGTGCTCAACGTCATCATCGGCACGCTCCTGATAGGCACCATGCTCAACGGCATGACCATCATGGACGTCTCCTATTCCGGCCAGAACCTCGTCAAGGGCGTGGTGCTGCTGGCCGCGGTCATCGCGGATTCCTTCCTGAACCCGCGCAACGAGGAGACGGCACAGCAAGGCGACATCTAGAGCAGGATCCGGCAAAGCGATCCTGCTCGTACAAAAGATCGATCAATCAATAAACGGGAGGACGACATGACACTATCCGGCAAGACGACATTCAAGACGATGCTGTTCGGGCTTAGCCTCGCCGCCGCAGCGGTATCGCCCGCGCTGGCGCAGAAGGGCCTCGACGAACCGTTCCAGGGCGCGTTCAAGGAGGCGCTCGCCGGCAAGACGGTCGCCTACGTGCCGGTGGCGATGAACTTCGATCTCACCGAGGGCTGGTTCGCCGGGGTCAAGAAGGAGCTCGAGCCCTACGGCATGAAGGTGATCGTGCGAGATCCGAACTGGAGCACCAATGCCGGTGCGCAGGCGGTGACGACGTTGATCTCCGAAAAGCCGGCGGCCATCATCATCCATAATCCCGACGTGCAGACCTACGCCAAGCTGCTGCAGCGCGCCGAGAACGAAGGCATCTACATTATCCAGATCAACATGGGCTCGAACTATCGCAGCTCTGCCTTTGTCGGCGCCAACTGGATCGAGATTGGCGAACGCGACACCGAGGCCGTGGTCAATTTCTGCAAGGGCAAATCCAACAAGATCGCGATCGTCCAGGGCGCCCTGTCGGCGGCGGCGAGCGCCTACACGCTCAAGGGCGTCGAAAACGTGCTGGCGAAGAACCCCGACATCAAGGTGGTCTCCAGCCAGGCCGCCGATTGGGATGCGGCGAAAGCCAAGGCGATCACCCAGACCGTGCTGAAGCAGAACCCCGACCTCTGCGGCATCGTCGGCTTCTGGGACGGCATGGATATCGGCACCGCCGCGGCGGTGAAGGAAGCGGGCCTCACCGGCAAGGTGTGGGTCTCGACCTCCGGTGGCGGCGAGCGCAGGGGCGCCTGCGAACTCGTCAAGTCCGGCGCATTCGACCTCGACCTCAGCTACGACGTGCCGACCCAGGCCGAGCAGATGGCGGGCATGATCAAGTGGCTGGTCTCCTCCGGGGTCAAGCCGGGATCGGTGAAGGGATCGATGTATACGACCCTGATCCCGATCACCAAGGAAAACGCCGGCAGCGACACCGCCTGCTGGAATCTCAGCGACCTGAAGAAGTAGGCGACCGCACACCCGGACGAGCGGCCATGCGTTGCGCATGGCCGCTCGTCCCAGCATTTTCCATAGACAAGTTCGCCGGCCATACCGGCAAGTTTCCTCCTTCGATCCGGAATGCCAATGCAAGACGCGCTGCTTCGTTTGCGATACCGCTACTGGCCGGATCATCTGCTCGGCGAAATCCTCTCCAAGCGCTGGACGGAAACCGCGATCCCGGTGATCGTGCTCTTGATCATCACGGTTCTCCTGAGCCGGTCGATTCCCGGCTTTCTTTCGGTCGGCGGACTGGCCGATACCGGACGGCAGGCCGGCGAGATCGGTTTCATCGTGCTCGGCATGGCGCTGGTCGTCATCGTCGGCGGCATCGACCTTTCGGTCGGATCGATGTTCGCGCTGTGCGATTTCTGCGCGCTGTTCTGCCTCAACGTGCTGGGCTGGCCGGTGCCCGCGGTGATTGCAGCCACTTTGGTGTGCGGCGCGGCGCTCGGCGCCGTCAACGGCCTGTTGATCGGTTATTTGCGGCTGCGCGCTTTCATCACCACGCTGATCACGCTGATCATCTATCGCTCCGCCTACGACCTCCTGCTGTTCGACTATTCGAACAAGATCGCCGCCGCCTTCCCCGACTTCCCGTCCTGGGATTTTCTCGGCGGTGGCGTGGTCGCCGGTGTCCCCAGCGTCGTGCTGGTCTATATCGTGGTCGCGATATTCGGACATGTCTTCCTGACCCGCCTGCGGCCGGGATGGCATGTCACCGCGATCGGCGGCTCGCGCCGCTCGGCCTACAATTCCGGCATTCCGGTGCGCCGTACGATCGCGCTGTGCTACACCGCGAGCGGCGTCATGACCTCGATCGGCGCGCTCTTCTTCGCGGCTCGTCTCGGCACGGTTGGCGGCGACGTCGGCGTCGGCCTCGAGGTCACGGTTCTGACCGCGACCGTACTCGGCGGCATCAGCCTCGGCGGCGGCAAGGGTTCGGTGGCGAAGGCTTTGGTAGGCACGCTGATCGTGCTGTTCGTGATCAACGGCCTGACCACGCTGTCGGTAAGCGGCGGCGTCAATCGCATGGTGCTGGCCGGCGTCCTGTTGGTCGCCGCCACCATCGATATCCGCTGGCTGAAGAACCGCAACCGCATCATCTCAAAGGTCTATGTCAGCCCGACCTATCACGGGCTGGCGCCGGCGGCTTCCACCGCGCCCGGCAGCGGCCCGTTTGCGCAGAACGACAAGCTGCGCGACGTGACGCTGATCGGGCTCGGCCGCATCGAGGCGCCGGAAGACGTCATCCTCGACCGCAACGACAATCTCTATGCGGGCTCGCGCCACGGCGACATCATGCGCTTCAAGGCGCCCGACTATCAGGAGATGGAGGTGTTTGCCCATATCGGCGGCCAGCCGCTCGGCATGGCCTTCGATCGCAAGGACAATCTCTATGTCTGCATCGGCGGTATGGGGCTCTATCGCATCACGCCCGATCGCAAGGTCGAGAAGGTCACCGACGAGACTAACCGTAGTCTTTATTCCGTCAACGACGACAGCCGGCTACGGCTGGCCGATGATCTCGACATCGCCGACGACGGACGCATCTTCTTTTCCGAGGCCACCGTCCGCTACGAGATGGACGAATGGCCGGTCGACGGGCTGGAAGCGCGCGGCAACGGCCGGATCATCTGCTATGACCCGAACACCAACACCACGCGTACCGTGCTGCGCGGCCTGAAATTCCCCAACGGCATCTGCATCGCGAGCGACGGCCAGTCGATCCTGTTCGCCGAAACTTTCGGTTGCTCGATCAAGCGCTACTGGTTCGACGGCCCGAAGACCGGCAAGGTCGAGACCGTCATCGACAATCTGCCGGGCTATCCCGACAACATTAACTTGGCCTCCGACGGCAATTATTGGCTCGCCATGGTGGGCATGCGCAGCCCCGCGCTCGATCTCGCCTGGAAAATGCCGGGCTTCCGCAAGCGGATGGGCAAGCGGGTCCCGATCGACGAGTGGCTATTCCCCAACATCAACACCGGATGCGTCATCAAGTTCAACGAGCGCGGCGAGGTACTGGACTCGCTTTGGGACCTGCGCGGCGTCAACCATCCGATGATCACCTCGATGCGCGAGCACCGCGGCTATCTCTATCTCGGCGGCATCGCCAATAACCGGATCGGCCGGTACAAGCTCGATGGCGCCGATCCCGGTTTCGTGCAGTACGACAAGCGCTGGGGGAAGAGCAAGTGATCGCGGCGCTGAAGACCTTCACCGACCACCTGCTCGGGCGGGGCGATGCGACCATCACGGTGCCGTCGTTCGACGGCGCGCTGAAGCCGAACCAGATCCTGGAAAAGGCCGAGATCGTCGGGCAGCTCGACGCGCCCGAGGACCTCGCCACCGACGGCAAGGCGCTTTACATCGCCGACGGCGCCACGTTGCGCCGCCTCGACGGCTCGGCCACCGCCGAGGTCCGGCGGTTCGACCGCCCGATAACGGCGCTGTGCTGCCTGCCGGATGGCGGCATCGCGGTCGCGCTCGACGGGCGCGAGGTGCAGGTGCTTGCAACACCGGTAGCGTCGTCGCCCGCGGTGACATTTTCCGATGCCTCGATGCATGCGATCAACACGCTTGCGCCGCGACCGGGCAGGACGCTGGTCGCAACCGACGGCTCGACCGCGCGCCCGTACCGGCAATGGGTGCACGACCTGATGGAACGCGGCCGTACCGGGCGCGTCCTTATCCTTGATCTCGAAAGCCGCAGCATCCGCACGCTCGCTTCCGGCCTGGCTTACGCGTTCGGCGTCTGCGCCGGGGAGAACGGTCTTTTTGTCAGCGAAAGCTGGCGGCACCGTGTGATCGCGCTCGGCGCGGACGGAAGCTCGCGCACCGTGCTGGAGCATCTGCCGGTCTATCCGTCGCGGCTGTCGCCGGCCTCTTCGGGCGGCTTCTGGCTGACCGCGTTCGCCGCGCGCACGCAATTGGTCGAATTCGTGCTGCGCGAAAACGCCTACCGGCGCCGCATGATGGCGGAAATCGATCCCGAATACTGGATCGCGCCGAAGCTGACATCCGGCCAGTCCTTCCTCGAACCGATGCAGGGCGCACACATCAAGACCATGGGCGTCGTCAAGCCATGGGCACCGCCGCGCTCCTATGGCCTCGTCATCCGGCTCGATGCCGATGGCGTGCCGCTCTACGCGCTGCATTCCCGGGTGGACGGCGTCAATCATGGCGTCGTGGCGGCGGTTGAAATGGACGGCGCGCTGTTCTCCATCGCCAAGGGGCCGGGCCGGCTGCTGCGCGTGCGGCTGGCCGGTATCGAGCAGGAGCTGCGCGCATGAGCGACGACATTGTCCTGGCGCTTCGCAAGGCGACCAAGCTCTATGCCGGCGTGCCCGCCATCGAGAACGTCGATTTCGAACTGCGGCGCGGTGAGATTCACGCGCTGGTCGGCGAAAACGGCGCCGGCAAGTCGACGCTGACAAAGGTGATGGCCGGCGTCGTCACCCTCACCTCCGGAACGATGGAGGTCGACGGCGTCGAAGCGGCTCCGCGTACGCCGCTGGAGGCGCGCCACCTCGGCATCGCCATGGTATTCCAGGAGAACAGCCTGGTTCCGACCATGACGGTGGCGCAGAATCTGTTCCTGGGACAGGAGAAATTCTACAACCGGCTGCGCGGCATCTACATTGCCGCCCAACAATTCCTGCAATCGCTCAACTTCGACGTCACCCCGACCGCGACCGTCGGGCTGCTCGGCGCCGCCAAGAAGCAGATGGTCGAAATCGCCCGCGCCGTGCTGCACGAGGCCAAGGTCATCATCTTCGATGAGCCGACGGCGACGCTGACGCCGGAGGAAAAGAAATATTTCTTCGACCTCGTCCGCGACCTCAAGCGCCGCGGCGTCTCAATTGTGTTCATCTCGCACGCGCTCGAGGAAGCGCTGATACTGGCCGACCGGATCACCATCCTGCGCGACGGCAAGCATGTCGTAACCGACGCCGCCGCCAAATTCGACCGCGCGCGGATCGTTCAGGCGATGGTCGGGCGCGATCTGTCGAACACGCTCTATGGTTCGCGCAAGAACAGTGTGCGACCCGCCGGCGCGCGGGTCCTGACCGTGCAGAACCTCAAGATGGCGCCGATGGTCAAGAACAACTCGCTTTCAGTGTTTGCCGGGCAGATCACTGGGGTGTTCGGCTTGGTCGGCGCCGGCCGCACCGAGACGTTCAAGATCGTCGCTGGCGTTCTCAAGCGGGATTTCTTCCACGGCGGCGAAGTGATTCTGCACGGCAAGCCGGTGCGCTACCGCGTTCCCGCGCCGGCGGTGCGCGCCGGCATCGCCTATGTCACGGAAGATCGCAAGGTCGAAGGTTTCTTCGAAACTATGTCGGTGGTCCGCAACATCTATCTCGGGCTGGTCGCCAAGCTGCCGGGCGGCCGCTTCTTCCTGTCCAGCCGAGAGGCCGACAAGGTCGGCAAGAGTTGGGTCGAAAGGCTCAAGATTCGCGCGACCGGCAACGACATCAAGGTCGTCGAACTCTCGGGCGGCAATCAGCAGAAGGTCGTGATCGCCAAATCGCTGGTGCAGGATCCGGATCTGATTATTTTCGATGAGCCGACGCGGGGCGTCGACGTAGGCGCGATCGTCGAGATCCATGAACTGATCCAACGGTTGGCCGACGAAGGCAAAGCTGTCGTGGTCATCTCATCATATTTGCCCGAGATCATGGCGTTATCCGATCGCGTCCTCGTTTCCCGGCAGGGCAAGGTAGTGGAGGAATTTTCCGCATTGGAGGCGACAGAACAGAAAATCATGTACGCAGCAGTTCACTGAAAGTTGACTCGGACCAATTCATACGGCCGCCCCTAGGAACGACCGGTGTTGACGCAAAGCGGCCGTTCCAGATATAGGCTGCGTTCGGTGCGGCACGTGCTACGAGATCGAAATGATCTCAAGGTTTTGACCGGATGCGCCGACTTCATCCCCAACAGCCTTGCCCATCAGAAGCCTTGCCACTGGGGATACGAAGGAAATTGAACCGGCCTTGGGGTCTGCTTCGTCCTCTCCCACGATACGATATTTCTGTACGCGCCCATCGTCGCGCTTGAAGGCCACCGTGCAGCCAAAGGCAACCGTGTCAGTTGACGTGGGATTGGTGATGACCTGAGCCGTCCGAACTCTCGCCGCAAAGTAGCGCGCATCACGCAAGGGGGTTGCCCCTTGCCGCCGTCGTTCATTCACGTCTTCGATCTTCTGAGCCGCCGCGTACGCCTCGCGAGCCTGGTGGAGTTGAAATTCCAGAGCCTTTAATCCCGCTTCCGTAACAAGATTCGGATGAGGTGAAACCGGGCGGTCGGGCAGCAGCGTCTCCGACGCAGTTTCGGCACTGTCTTCCTTGGTGAATGCAACGCTCAAGTCAGACTCCGTTCAAGAGATATGCCAAGCGGCTTCGTCAGCGCCACCCCAGGGCGGGAGCGACGTGGGTCAGAAAGGCTTCGATCACATGCGCGTTGTAGGGAACGCCCAATTGGTTGGGGACGGTCAGCAGCAGCGTGTCGGCCTCGGTGATAGCTTCGTCTTTCCTGAGCTGCTCGATGAGCACATGCGGCTCGGCGGCATAGCTACGGCCGAAGATCGCCCGAGTCCTTTCGTCGATGAATCCGATCTGGTCATCATCTTCGCGCCCGCGCCCAAAATAGCTGCGGTCACGATCGTCCATCAGTGCGAAGATGCTGCGGCTGACCGAGACCCGCGGTTCGCGAGCATGGCCTGCCTCCTTCCAGGCGGCGCGATAAGCCCGGATCTGGGCAGCCTGCTGTACATGGAAAGCCTCGCCTGTTTCGTCGTTCTTCAGTGTCGAGCTCTGCAGGTTCATTCCGAGTTTTGCTGCCCAGATCGCTGTGGCGTTCGAACCGGCGCCCCACCAAATCCGGTCGCGCAGGCCATCAGAATAGGGTTCCAGGCGAAGGAGCCCGGGCGGGTTTGGAAACATGGGTCGTGGATTCGGCTGGGCGAAGCCCTCACCGCGCAGCAGGTCGTAAAAGACCTCGGCATGACGCCGCCCCATGTCGGCGTCATTCTGGCCCTCGGCCGGTCGATAACCGAAATATCGCCAGCCATCGATCACCTGCTCGGGCGATCCTCTGCTGATGCCTAGCTGCAGACGCCGGCCGGCGATGAGATCGGCGGCACCAGCGTCCTCGGCCATGTAGAACGGGTTCTCGTAGCGCATGTCGATCACCGCCGTCCCAATCTCGATGCGGCTGGTCTTCGCGCCGACGGCCGCGAGCAGCGGGAAAGGCGAGGCAAGCTGGCGGGCGAAGTGATGGACTCGAAAATAGGCCCCGTCCGCCCCCAATTCCTCGGCGGCAACGGCCAGGTCGATGGACTGCAGGAGCGTGTCCGCCGCCGAGCGGGTCTGTGATTGCGACGAGGGCGTCCAGTGCCCGAACGAGAGAAAACCGATCCTTTTCATGCAGGCATTCTATTGCTATCCGGATTGGTTTGCGACCTGAAAGGCGACTCTTGGCGCAAAGCCGCCGTCCGCAGAGTCCGCTCCTGGGGGCAGAACGGACTTCGCGAATATGATCGTCGACTTCCGAAAATTGACCCTGATGTATGGTCCGGCCGTGCGTTGCAAGTGGATTTTGCCGAGCTGGCGGTAAGCGGTCTTGCATCAATGTATCCGGTCTTTGATTGGAGCTGTTTTGCTCCGGACCATCATGGATATCAGCGCGCGTGCGATCTCATTAGCGGACAGGCCTCAACGGGCCATCTGGGTCACCAGTGTTCGCATGCGCCGGGAAGACCGATCCTCCATCTCGTCTCATCCTCTCGCAGACCTCGGCGGGTAAAGCGTATTCGATCTGGCTACGTCATTGCGGGCTCCTCATTTTCTGCGGCCTCTGTTGCCGTTGGCGTGGAATAGGAATCAGGCGGATTGGTTCGCTGCCTGATCCATCTTCCGCGCCTCGAAGGCCCGGCCACGGGCCAGGACGCTCCAGGCGATGCGGGCGAGCTTGTTGGCGAGCGCGATCGCCAGCACGTTGTGATGCAGCCGCTTCCTGGCCGCCTCGATCCAGGGCTTTAGCCCGTGGCGCTCCCAGACCGTCGGCTTGATCAGCACGACCCACGCCGCCTGCACGAACAGAACCCGCAGGTAGCGATTGCCGCGCCTGGATATCTTGCCGAGGATGGTACGGTCGCCGGTCGAGATCTGCTTGGGAACGAGCCCCAGCCAGGCGGCAAAGTCGCGACCCTTCGTGAACACATCCCCGGCGCCGATCGCGGCCACCATCGCGCTGGAGATGATCGGCCCGATACCGGGCACGCTCATCAACCGCTCGCAACCAGCATCCTGGCGCGCGATGGCTTCGATCTCGTTCGACAGACCCTCGACCCGCTCGTCGAGCCGGCGCCAGTCGCCGGCCAGATCTTCGATAATGCGCACCATGCGAGGCGACAGGACATCTGGTGGCGTGGCCAGGATGCGCGGCAACTCGGCGCGCAGGAACCGCTGTCCCTGCCGCACCGCAATGCCGCGCTCCAGCAGGAAGGCGCGGATCTGATTGATGATGCCGGTGCGCTGGCTGACCAGCCGCTCCCGTACCCGGTGCAGTGCCTGCAGGTCGAGCTGATCCGCGGTCTTCGTCGCCACGAACTTCATGGTCGGTCGCTGCACCGCCTCGGCGATTGCCTCGGCATCGCGGAAGTCATTCTTCTGCCCCTTCGAGTAGGGACGAACATACTTCGCCGGCATCAGCCGGGCATCGTGGCCCAGTGCCCTAAGTTTGCGACTGAGATGATGCGCGCCGACGCAGGCTTCCATCCCGATCAGGCACGGCGGCATATTGGCAAAGCGGGCCTCGACCTGGCCACGCGACCATTTCTGACGCAACACAATCGCGCCACGCTCATCGTGGCCCACGATGTGGAAAGAGTTCTTGCCGATATCGATGCCGATCACGGCGATTGCGCTCTCGAGCTTCTGGGACATGGCGTGCTCCTTGTCTTTGACGCCCCTTCCCAGCATTCTATGCTGGTGGGGCGGGAGCACGGCCGGACCATCCCATTAGCGGACGTCGCATTGGCGCGGAGTTCTCGACTATAACTGCCATCTGGAAGAGGCCCGGTTCGATCACGTTCGCTAAGCAAAAGCCCCGGACCATGCCGGGGCTTTAGCGGTCGGGAACGAGGTGTGATCAATATTTCGCAACGACAGGGCCGCCGAATTTGTAGTTCAGCCGGACGCGCGCGACGTCCGTTGTCAGCTGCCCGCGGACGACGCAATTGGTCTGCGAAACCTGGTTACGAACCAAGCACGCATTGGTCCCGGTGGCATCAAGAATATTGGCGTCACGATCCTGATACATCGTGTGCAGGAATTCGCCGCCAATCGTCCAATTCTGGTTGAGCGCGAACTCGGCGCCAGCACCGATCACGCCACCCCAGAGTGCGCCGCCGGCGTTGGCGGTAACTCCAGTGGGTCGGCCAAAGGTGGGGCTGGTAGTTGAATTATTGAATTCGATGCCGGACTGGCTGACGTCCGCCCAGGCGGCGCCGCCGGTCACGTAGACGAGCGCATTGTTTATGACCAGACCGGCGCGTGCCCAAAATTGTTCCGCTGACATCGGCCTTGAGGCCGACCGTCATCGCGCGGCCATCATCGCCGCCAATCACGGAGTTCTTGAACCCGCTGTTGCCATTGATGTCGGCTTCGACACCAATCAGCCCCTTGCCGAACTGATAATTGTAGCCGGCCTGGGCGCCGCCGGTGAAGTAGCCGCGGGTCGGGGTTGCCGACGAACAATAAAGGCACGGATCGGTAAAGGCGGAAGAAGCCATGCCGCCGCCGGCGTTGCCGCCGATGTAGAAGCCGGTCCAGTTATAGGCCGCCATGGCCGGCTGGTAGGCCATCGTCGCAGGGTCGGCGCCTCCACCAAACTTGTAATTCACCCTGACGCGCGCGGCGTCAGTCGTCAGCTCGTCGCGGACCACGCAATTGGCAGCCGGACGAAAACTAAGACACGCAACGATTCCATTAGGATTGAGAATATTGGCGTCGCGGTCCTGATACACTGTGTGCAGGAATTCGCCGCCCACCGTCCAGTTCGGGCCCACCGCGAACTCGACGCCGGCGCCGACCACGCCGCCCCAGAGCACACCGCCGGCATTGGCGGTAACTCCGGTGGGACGGCCAAAGTTGGCGTTGCTGGTATCATTGGCGAATTCGACGCCGGTCTGACTGACGTCCGCCCAGGCAGCGCCGCCGGTCACGTAGACGAGCGCATTGTTGACGACCAGACCGGCGCGGGCCGGATCGTTTCGCTGACATCGGCCTTGAGGCCGACCGTCATCGCGCGGCCATCATCGCCGCCAATCACGGAGTTCTTGAACCCGCTGTTGCCGTTGATGTCGGCTTCGATACCGACCAGCCCGTTGCCGAACTGATAATTGTAACCGGCTTGGACGCCGCCGGTGAGGAAACCGCGGGTGGCGTTGCCGTCGAACAATAGAAGCACGGATCGGTAAAATTGGTGGACGCCATGCCGCCACCGACATTGCCGCCGGCATAGAAGCCGGTCCAACTGTAAACCGCGGCGGCCACCGGCGCCTTCCGGTACATCCCGGCAGCCGGTGCGTAGGCTTGGACGACAATTGGATCGCCGAAACGGTAGTTAAATCGGATGCGCGCGACGTCCGTCGTCAACTGACCGCGGACGACGCAATTGGCTTGAGGAGTGGTACTGCCGCACGCATTGCTGCCATTAGGATTGAGAAGATTGGCGTCACGATCCTGATACATCGTGTGCAGGAATTCGCCGCCCACCGTCCAGTTCGGGCCCATCGCGAACTCGACGCCGGCGCCGATCACGCTACCCCAGAGCACGCCGCCGGCATTGGCGGTAATTCCGGTGGGACGGCCAAAGTTGAGGTTGTCGGTTCGATTGAAGAAATCGACACCCGTCTGGTTGACGTCCGCCCAGGCAGCGCCGCCGGTCACGTAGAACAGGGTGTTGTTCATCACCACTCCGGCGCGGGCCCGAATCGTGCCGCTGACATCGGCCTTTAGGCCGACCGTCAGCGCTAGCGAGTTGGCGCCGCCGAGCACGGAGCCTTTCAACCTGCTGTTGCCGTTGACGTCGGCTTCGATGCCGACCAGGCCGTTGCCGAACTGATAATTGTAGCCGGCCTGGGCGCCGCCCGTGAAAAAGCCGCCTGTCGGGGTTGCCGACGAACAATAGAAGCACGGATCATCGAAGTGGGTCGAACCCATCCCTCCACCGACGTTGCCGCCGATGTAGAAGCCGGTCCAGTTCCAGACCGAGGCGGGAACGGTGGGCCTTCACCGGAATGTCCGCAGCGTCAGCCGGAGCCGTCGCAAACGC
>CAVXSU010000020.1:0-942847 GCA_963764405.1 uncultured Alphaproteobacteria bacterium | reverse complement strand
GGTCTGAAATTGCACGTCCCGTCATCGCGGCCGTGATGGTGGTTGCATCCGTTCTCGCCGCCATCGCTCAGCAGCCGCCGACGCGGGTGCGCGGCACGATCGAGCATGTCGACGGCGACGTGCTGTCCGTCAGGTCGCGCAGCGGCGAAGATGTCAAGCTGCGCATGACATCCGACGTGAGGCTGGTCGGAATCGTGCAAATATCGCTCGCCGAGATCAAGCTCGGCTCCTTCATCGGCACCACCACCGTGCCCGGTCCGGACGGCCGGCAGAACGCCGTCGAGGTGCATGTCTTCCCTGAAAACATGCGCGGCACCGGCGAGGGCTCGCGTCCCTACGACTTGCGGCCGAACTCGACCATGACCAACGCAACGGTCGCGGAGCAAGTCACCGCCAATGACGGCCAAACCTTGCTGATCAAATACAAGGACGGCGAGAAGAAAGTGACGGTTTCTCCCGACACGCCGGTCGTGACCTATGTTGCTGCCGACCGCGCCGACTTGAAGGCTGATGCCAAGATCATCGCTTTCGTCAAGCAACTGCCTGACGGATCGTTCGAAACCAACCGCATCAGCATCGGTCGCGACGGCCTGACGCCGCCGATGTAACGATTCCACCGTCGTCTGCGTACGTCTGGAAGAACCAGGCTCCCTGCCGGTCTGGAATAACCTCATTCTCGCGGGGTACTGCCTTTATCGTTCGTAGTGAGCGACTCTGACGTTCCTTTCAGTTTCGCAGCGACTCCTTCAAAGGAACGTCAGAGTCAAAGCTTCACTAAAATCATAGAGTTGCTGGTGTCCCGCTTGGTTCCGACATTCGTGAAGGTGCCCGCTGCGAGATGGTACGAATGTCAGAACCGGGACACCAGTTCGACCCAAACCCTTGAGGGACAGATCATGCCGAAAATTTCTTCCTGGCCGCCGCGCTCGCTTCTCGTTTCGCTGACCATCGTCTCCGTGCTCGTATCGACCGCCTGGGCCCAGCAATCGCCGACGCCGACGCGGATTCGCGGCACCATCGAAAGCGTCGATGGTTCAATGCTGTCGATCAAGACGCGCGAAGGCACCGACGTAAAGGTGAAAATGACGGATGATCTCAAGGTCATCGGCATCGCCAAGACGACGCTCTCGGAAATCAAACCGGGCAGCTACATCGGCGTGTCGGCAATGCCGCAACCCGACGGCAGCCAGAAGGCGTTCGCGATTTATATCTTCCCGGAAGCGATGCGTGGCGCCGCCGAAGGCCACCGGCCGTGGGATCAGCGTCCGAACTCCACGATGACCAACGCGACAGTCGCCGAGACCGTTGCCAGTGTTGATGGCCAGGTCATTCAGGTCAAATACAAGGACGGCGAGAAGAAGGTCGTCGTGCCGCCGGATGCCGCGATCGTCGCTTTCGCCGATGGTGAAAAATCCGAAATCAAGCCGGGCGCGAAGATCATCATCTTCGGTGCGAAGAAACTGGACGACGGTTCGCTCGAGACCAACCGCATCGGCGTCGGCCGCGACGGCATCGCGCCGCCGATGTGACCGCGAAGCGTGATCCCGGGTTCGCGTTTTGCGCGCCCCGGAACGACAGAAATCACACCGCCAGCACGTGATCGTCGATCTCGGCGATCGTGTTGACGCCGCAGAGTCCCATTGTCGTGAGAAGCTCGTTGCGGATGATGTCGATCGCCTTAGTGACGCCCGGCCCGCCATAGGCGCCGAGGCCGTGCACATAGGCGCGGCCGATCATGCAGGACCTGGCGCCATGCGCGAGCGCCCGCACCACGTCCTGACCGGAGCGGATGCCGCCGTCGAACATCACTTCCATCTTGTCGCCGACTGCGTCGACGATTTCCGGCAAGGCCGCGATCGAGGACGGCGCGCCGTCGAGCTGACGTCCGCCATGGTTGGAAACGACGAGCGCCTGCGCGCCGGTCTTGACCGCCTCATTGGCGTCCTCGGCGTCGAGAATGCCTTTCAGCACCAGCTTGCCCGGCCAGGTGCTGCGGATCCACTCGACGTCCTTCCAGTTCAGCGTGGTGTCGAACTGCGTTCCGATCCAGGTGCCAAGCGCGGTGATGTCGTCCGTGCCTTTCAGGTGACCGACGAGATTACCGAAGGTGCGGCGCTTGCCGCGCAGCACGCCCGCGACCCAGGCCGGCTTGGTGGCGAAATCGATCAGCTTCGACAGCGACCATTCCGGCGGCACCGTCATGCCGTTCTTGATGTCGGCATGGCGCTGCCCGATCACCTGGAGATCGACGGTCAAGACCAGCGCGCTGCACTTGGCCACCATCGCGCGTTCGATCAGCGACTTGATGAAGCCGCGGTCCTTCATGACGTAGAGCTGAAACCAGAACGGCTGGCCGACATTGGCGGCGACGTCCTCGATCGAGCAGATCGACATCGTGCTCAGCGTGTAGGGAATCCCCGCGGCCTGCGCCGCGCGGCAGGCGTGAATCTCGCCGTCGCCATACTGCATGCCCGTCAGGCCGACTGGTGCCAGGATCAGCGGCAGCGCCGCCGGTTCGCCCAGAATGGTCGTCGAGGGGTCGCGCCTCGAAACGTCGACGAGGATGCGCTGGCGCAGTTTGATCGCTTGCAGATCCTCGCGGTTGGCGCGCAGGGTTTCCTCGGCATAGGAACCGCGGTCGCAATAGTCGAAAAACGCCTTCGGCACCTTGCGCCTGTGGCGCTCGCGCAAGTCTTCGATGCAGGTCATGTGTTTCATCGACGTATTCCGGTCCCGTCTCGTATTGTATTTGCCGCTTTCGCAGTCATCTACCATGGCTGGAGCCCGCGCAACACAAAGCAGAGGACATTGCCATGACCGGACCGCACACGAAGTCCTCCGATATCAAAAAGTCCAGGAAGACGCAGCGCGACGAGAGGCTCGAGGAAGCGCTGGAGGAGGGTCTTGAGGAGACCTTTCCGGGCTCCGACCCGGTCAGCGTCACCCAGCCAGCCCACTCCAAAGAGGACGGGTACGCCAAGCGTCGGGGCTGAAGTTCCCAAGGGTTTCCGCACGGCAAAATAAACCGTGTTGATTTTCAATAGGTTATGACCAGCAGCGGGCGCTGACCCGAAATGATTAATCATATTTTTTGAAGCCATTTTAGCGGCGGAGGCATTATAACCGCGTGCGACGTTAGCATGGGGCTGACAGCCCGCCTCCCGGCCATGGCCGTGAGAGGTGCGGGGTGGTGCTGGGGGGTCTATGAGCCGCAGATATTTCGGGACGGACGGAATTCGAGGTCTCGCCAATGGCCTGATCACGCCGGAACTCGCGCTGAAGGTGGGGCAGGCTGCGGGACTCGTTTTCCTGCGCGGCGAGCATCGTCATCGCGTCGTCATCGGCAAGGATACCCGTCTTTCCGGCTACATGATCGAATACGCCATGGTGGCGGGATTCACGTCCGTCGGCATGGACGTTCTGCTGCTCGGCCCGATGCCGACGCCGGCCGTCGCCATGCTGACCAAGTCGATGCGCGCCGACCTCGGCGTGATGATTTCGGCCTCCCACAACCTGTTCGAAGACAACGGCATCAAGCTGTTCGGCCCGCAGGGCTTCAAGCTGTCGGACGACGTCGAAAAGCAGATCGAACAGCTGCTCGATGAATCGCTCGACCGGCGTCTGGCGCAGAGCGCAAGCCTTGGGCGCGCCCGACGCATCGACGGCGTTCATGACCGTTACATCGAATTTGCCAAGCGCACGTTGCCGCGCGATCTCAACCTCGAAGGGCTGCGCGTGGTGGTCGATTGCGCCAACGGCGCCGCCTACAAGGTCGTGCCGGAAGCGCTGTGGGAATTGGGCGCCGATGTGATCGCCATCGGCGTCGAGCCCGACGGCTTCAACATCAACAAGGAGTGCGGCTCGACGGCGCCGGAAGCCTTGATCCGCAAGGTTCGCGAACTGCGCGCCGACATCGGCATCGCGCTCGATGGCGACGCCGATCGCGTGATCCTAGTCGACGAGCGCGGACATCTGGTCGACGGCGATCAGTTGCTCGCCGTGATCGCGCAAAGCTGGAAGGAAGACGGCCGGCTCGCCAAGCCCGGCATCGTTGCGACCGTGATGTCCAATCTCGGCCTCGAGCGCTTCCTGAAAGAGCAGGGGATCGAACTCATTCGCACCCCCGTCGGTGACCGCTATGTGCTCGAGCGGATGCTCGGTGGCGGCTACAATCTCGGCGGCGAACCCTCGGGCCACATCATCCTGTCGGATTACGCCACCACGGGCGACGGCTTCGTCGCGGCGCTCCAGGTGCTGGCGGTGGTGCAAAAACTCCGCCGGCCGGTGTCGGAAGTGTGCCGGCGCTTCGAGCCGCTGCCGCAGATCCTGAAGAACGTGCGCTATCGAAGTGGCAAGCCGCTCGACAATGCCGACGTGAAGTCGGCGATCGATGATGGCGAGAAGCGGCTCAATGGCCATGGCCGGCTTCTGGTACGCTCGTCCGGAACGGAACCCGTGATCCGCGTGATGGGCGAGGGCGACGACCGCCTGCTGGTCGAGGAAGTGGTCGACCACATCGTTTCCGCACTCGGTCAGGCGGCCGCCTGACAGGCTAGTCCACCGAATTCGAATGGCCTCATGGTTCGAGACGGGCGGAGCCCGTCGTCGGGCCGCGTTTCATGCGGACCCGTTGGCACCTCCTCACCGTGAGGGTCTTGCCGCGCGTTCTGTCCTGATCCCGAGGAGCGCGCTGCTGCGCGCGTCTCGAAGGATGAGGCCACGGGCGCCACTCCTTCTAATTCTCCGCGCGCATCGCAGCCATTTTCTATTGACGGTGGTGCGCAAGGTGCGGGCGGCGTAGGAAATGCGCGTTGCATGACGCATATCCTCTGCCGGGAATGATCCGTTGAACAAGCCTGTTGTCGTCTCCGAGGAAACCCTGACCGAGCCGGTCATCGTTGACGACGCTTCGGCTGCGCTGAAGGCGAGCGTCGCCGGTCCCGCTTATGTTGTGCTCGCCGGCATCAGCTTCTCGCACTTCCTCAATGACACCATGCAGTCCCTCATCGCATCGGTGTATCCGATCCTGAAGGACAACTACGCGCTCGACTTCGCGCAGATCGGATTGATCACGCTGGCGTTCCAGTTCACCGCCTCGCTGTTGCAGCCGGTGGTGGGGCACTTCACCGACAAGAAGGCGCAGCCGTTTTCGCTCTCGGTCGGCATGTCCTCGACCTTCTTCGGTCTCTTGCTCCTCAGCGTCGCGCACCAGTATCTGGTTATCCTGATAGCCGCCGCGCTGATCGGACTCGGCTCCGCGGTGTTTCATCCGGAATCGGCGCGGATAGCGCGGCTGGCCTCGGGCGGCCGCTACGGCTTTGCGCAGTCGGTGTTCCAGCTCGGCGGCAGTTTCGGCACCTCAATGGGCCCCGTGCTCGCAGCCTTGATCGTCGTGCCCTTTGGCCAGCCCTCGATCGCCTGGTTCTCTTCAATTGCGTTTCTCGCGATCGTGGTGCTGTGGAAGATCGGCCAATGGTACAGGCCGCAGATCAAGGCCAGGAAGGCCGTGGCGGTCGTTCCCCATCCGGACGCGCCGTCGCCGCGCCGGGTTCAGATCGCGCTTGCGGTGCTGGTGATGCTGTTGTTCTCGAAGCAGCTCTACGTCTCGAGCCTGTCAAGTTATTACATCTTCTATCTGATCGACCGGTTCGGCGTGTCGACACAGGCGGCGCAACTTTATCTTTTCGTCTTCCTCGCGGCGAATGCGGTCGGCGCCTTCTTCGGCGGCCCGCTGGGAGACCGCTTCGGGCGCAAGATCGTGATCTGGTTCTCGATCGTCGGAGCGCTTCCGTTCACGCTGGCGCTGCCCTATGCGGGGCTCGCTGCGAGCGCGGTGCTGAGCGTCTTCATCGGCCTCATCATTTCCTCGACGACGTCCTCTATCATCGTGTTCGCGCAGGAACTGGTGCCGCACCGCTTCGGCATGATCTCAGGCGTGTTCTTCGGGGTGGCTTTCGGCATCGGTGGGCTGGGCGCGGCGCTGCTCGGCAAGCTCGCCGACCACACCAGCATCGCCTTTGTCTATCAGATCTGTGCGTTCCTGCCGGCGATCGGATTGCTTGCGGTCTTCTTGCCGAAGATGCCGAAGTAGCAAGTAGGGAGTAGCGAATGGCGAATAGGGATTAACGTCCTCGCTATTCGCTACTCGCTATTCACCATTTGCCAACATCTCATTCACACGTTGTTAGCGTTTGTGACGCCTGTCGCCGCATCGAAGTCAGGAAGAATCAACCTTAAAAATTAGGGTTAAGTGGCGCTTAAGCATTTGGTGCCATCGTCCGCGCCGTGAGTTTTAGATGTGAGGCCGTCCGCCTCACCGGCCAAAAGGACGAAACCGATGCGTAGTGTAAAATTTTTCGTTGTCGCCGGAGCGGCATCCTTGCTGTCGTCGATGGCGTCCGCCGCCGATATGGCGATCGCGCCGCCGATGCCATATGCGCCCGTCGCCGAGTTCGGCGGATGGTATCTGCGCGGCGATGTCGGGTTCAGCAACCAGAGCGTCAACAACGTTCTCGATACGAATCCCGCCGCCTACAACAACGTCGCTGTGTCGCAGACGAGTGGGTTCGGCAGCGGTGGAATTTACGACCTCGGCGTCGGCTATCGGTTCAACAACTGGTTCAGGACTGATTTCACCGCTCAGTACCGCGGCAAGACCAACTTTACGGGGCTTGATGTCGTCACGGGCACAGGACCGAACGCTGGTTTCGTCGGAACGGACAGCTACACCGCGACCAAATCGGAACTTCTGTTCCTGGCGAACGCCTACGTTGACCTCGGGACCTGGTGGTGCGTGACCCCGTTCATTGGCGCCGGCATCGGTACTGCCCGTGTGTCGATCGCGAACTTCACCGACACCGGCTTTTTCCATATCCCGCCGTTCCCGAGTGCGCCGGTACCGAGTTTCAACTACGCTGGCCAAGGCTCTCAATGGAATTTCGCCTGGGCTGCGCACGCGGGTCTCGCGTATCAGGTCACGCCGGGGCTCACCCTCGAACTAGGTTACAGCTTCGTCAGCCTTGGCAACGGCATCACCGGCGCGACCTATTCCTTCGACCAGGTCACCAACACCACACACGCTCCCTTTACGTTCAAGAACATCTACTCCAACGACGTGACGCTTGGCGTGCGCTGGGATCTCTGGAGCCCGCCGGCTTACGCGCCGCCGCTGGTCACCAAGGGCTGATCCAACAAGCTGAGTTAACGATTGTTAACGGCGCGGGATGTTTCCCGCGCCGTTTTGTTTGGCGCGAATGCATGGTCCCGACGCGAACGGCCGCGTTAGCGCAAAGTGGATTTCCGGTTTTCGGACAAGATCGTGCACAGAAGCCGGGTGCGACAACGATTGATTAAGGTTAACGGGCGATGATCACGCCATGTTCGAAGCGCGGATAGGAGTGGTCGATGCGTAGGGTTCTTTGGGCGGCGGCGATGTTTGCGATGTCGGTGAGTGCGCAAGCCGCCGACATGCCCGATGCCCTTCGCGGCTCGCTCGGTGGCTACACTCCGGTCACCAACTGGCAGGGATTTTATGTCGGCGGACAGTATGGATACGGATCTTCCGACGACCATTTCACCGGCTCAAACACGAGCATGCTGAACACCCTGATTGCGAATAACGTCATTCAGCAAATGGGGGTTGGACAGTGGAATCTCCAGCTCGCAGGTATCTCTGAGCGCTCGTCCGGATACGGAGCGTTCGCCGGATACAACTGGCAGTGGGATGACGTCGTCGCCGGTCTCGAAATGTCCTATCTGCACGGCTCGTTCGGGACAACAACGACTGCCACTGCGGGGCCTCTCATTGGGGGGCCACTATCTGATACCTTCTATCACATGGTTAGCGTTAACTCGTCAGACTCGATCGCGATTTCCGATATGGCGACATTCCGCGCGCGGGCGGGCTACGCGTGGGGAATCTTCCTGCCCTACATGTTCGGTGGACTGGCGCTTGGCAATGCCAGCATTTCGCAGGCCGTCAACGTCCACGACCAATATGGTCCAACCTTCAATAACGCCGCGGCATCCTGCACTAGCGCGGCGCCGCCTCTAGTCTGCTATACGATACACGCCGACAATACGCTGCATAACCACTTGATTTATGGCTACTCGGCAGGCCTCGGCGTCGATATCAAGCTGATCGGCGGTCTGTTCCTGCGCGCCGAGTGGGAATATACCCGCTTCGTTGATCTGATCGAGGTCAACATGAACACCGTGCGGGCCGGCCTCGGCTATAAATTCTGATCGGCGGCGGCCACGCTTCGCCTGTTATTGACATCATCGATCTTGCCTGTTGCTCTGTTGTTACGACAGGGCGACTGCCGATGAGGATTTACGGCGACATCAATTCGGGGAACTGCCTCAAGGTGAGGTGGGTCTGCGACTATCTCGCGCTGCCCTATGCCTGGATTGCCGTCGATATCCTCAAGCAGGAGACGCGTTCGGCGCAATTCCTCAAGCTCAACAGCGCAGGGCAGGTGCCGGTGGTCGAGTTCGACAACGGCCGCACGCTCGCGCAATCCAATGCCATCATCCGTTATCTTGGCCGCGGCAGCGACCTGATTCCCAAGGACGCGTTTGCCGCCGCCAAAATGGATGAATGGCTGTTCTGGGAACAATACAGCCACGAGCCAGCAATTGCAGTTTGCCGCTATCAGATGGTCTATCTGGGCCGGCCGGCCTCCGATCTCGACCCCGAGAAGGTCAAGCGCGGCTACGCCGCGTTGGCACGGATGGATCAACAGCTCGCAGTGACACGATTTCTGGTCGGCGAGGATCTCACGCTCGCCGACATTGCCTTGCTCGCCTATACCAGGGTGGCGCATGAAGGCGGTTTTCGCCTCGACGATTACACCTCGTTGCGGCGCTGGATCGGCGAGGCCGAAACGTTTTTCGGCTTGCCGCAAGTGCCGCCCATTTGAAGTTCCTGCACAGTAAGCCGCAAACTCTGTCCAGGAACTTCAAATGGACAAGCGGCACTTGGAATAGTTAGGTTTGCTCGTGCCCATAACTTTCCGAAGTTCGTGAAAGGTGCATGCTGAGGCGGAGCCCGAACTTCGAAAGTGGGCACGAGTCGCGCGTCGAGCCTGTCGGATTGGCGCTTCTGTTTCGCCGCAGTTTCGCCCGCAGCCTGACGCGGCCCTTGCAAATCCTTCAAAAGATATTTCGGCATTCGTTCGCCTTAACGCGCGATAAACTAATCCATCCATCGGGGTTTTTGCTTAGGAACGATCCGTGGCAGTTGGCGTCTGTCCGGCGCAGCAAACTTCGGGGATGTCAGATGAAGAGCTATTCCATCGTCCGGATGGGCGACGACTATGTTGTGCAGGCGGAAGAAAAGAGCGTTCTGAAGGTCGCAAGCCGGCGCCGCGCGGCGCAACTCGTCAGCGACGCGGCTGAGCTGTTGAATGCGCAGCCGCAGCCTGTGGATGAGGCCAAGCTGCCGGCCGCCGAACAAAATGAAGTTTCTTGACGATTTGATCTGTTTCCCCTATCCACGGCGGCGGGACACCTCCCCCCAACGGGAGGCTTGCTATCTGGAAGGGTAGATCATGACTGTAGCGAAGCCCGCTTCGCGGCCCCTCGTGCCGCATTTTTCTTCCGGCCCTTGCGCCAAGCGCCCCGGCTGGACCCCGCAAAATCTGAAAGACGCAGCGCTTGGCCGTTCGCATCGCGCGAAAATCGGCAAGGAGAAGCTGAAACGCGCTATTGATCTGACGCGCGAGGTGCTTGAGGTACCGGCCGATTACAGGATCGGCATCGTTCCGGCTTCCGATACCGGCGCTGTCGAAATGGCGCTGTGGTCGCTGCTCGGCGCGCGCCCCGTCACGACGTTGTCGTGGGAGTCGTTCGGTGAAGGCTGGACCGGTGACATCGTCAATCAGTTGAAGCTGAAGGACGTCACCAAGCTTGCCGCGGCTTACGGCGACATTCCCGATCTCTCCAGGGTCGATCCGGCCTCCGACGTTGTCTTTACCTGGAACGGAACGACCTCGGGCGTTCGCGTCCCAAACGCCGACTGGATCAGCGCCAAACGGGAAGGCCTTGCGATCTGCGACGCCACCTCGGCAGCCTATGCGCAGCCGCTGGATTGGCCCAAGCTCGATGTCGTGACGTTCTCCTGGCAGAAGGCGCTGGGCGGCGAGGCCGGTCACGGCATGCTGGTGCTTTCACCGCGCGCGGTGGAGCGGCTCGAGACCTACAAGCCGACCTGGCCGTTGCCGAAGATCTTCCGCATGACCAAGGGCGGCAAGCTCAACGAAGGAATCTTCGTCGGCGAGACCATCAACACGCCGTCGATGCTCTGCGTCGAGGATTATCTCGACGCGTTGCACTGGGCCAAATCGGTCGGCGGCCTCAAGGCGCTGATGGCGCGTGCGGATAAGAATCTCAAGGTGTTGGCGGACTGGCAGGCCAAGACGCCCTGGATCGATTTTCTGGCCAGGACGCCTGCGATCCGCTCCAACACCTCGGTGTGCATGAAGATCACCGATCCAGCGATTGCCTCGCTCAGCTCGGACGCGCAGATCGACTTTATCAAGAAAATGGTCGGTCTCGTTGAGAAGGAAGGCGCCGGTTACGACTTCGCCGGTCATCGCGATGCGCCCGCCGGCTTGCGCATCTGGTGTGGCGCCACTATCGAGGCGAGTGACGTCGCATTGCTCACGCAGTGGATCGACTGGGCCTTTGCGCAAGCCAAGGCGCAGTTGCCGAAAGCGGCGTAGTTCCCATGATTTGTCGTCCCGGCCAAGCGAAGCGCGAGCCGGGACCCATAACCACCGTCACGGAGTATGGATCCCGGCTGTTCGCGCCAAGTGGCGCTTCGGCCGGGACGACGCTCTCGATATTCAAAGGTCACACCCATGACAAAACCCAAAGTGCTTATCTCCGATGCGCTGTCGCCGGCCGCGGTGCAGATCTTCAAGGATCGCGGCGTCGAGGTCGACTTCCAGCCCAACCTCGGAAAGGACAAGGAAAAGCTCGCCGCCGTCATCGGCGACTATGACGGTCTCGCGATCCGCTCCGCGACCAAGGCGACCGCAAAAATCATCGAGAAGGCGTCAGAGACTCAAAGTTATCGGACGCGCCGGCATCGGCGTCGACAACGTCGAAATTCCGGCCGCGACCGCCAAGGGCATCATCGTGATGAACACGCCGTTCGGCAATTCGATCACGACTGCCGAACATGCGATCACCCTGATGCTGGCGCTTGCGCGCGAAATCCCGCAGGCCGATGCCTCCACGCAGGCCGGCAAATGGGAGAAGAACCGCTTCATGGGGGTCGAGATCACCGGCAAGACGCTCGGCGTGATCGGCTGCGGCAATATCGGCTCGATCGTTGCCGATCGCGCGCTTGGGCTTCGCATGAAAGTGATTGCGTTCGACCCGTTCCTGTCGCCCGAGCGCGCCAGGGATATCGGCGTCGAGAAGGTCGAGCTTGAGGAACTGTTCAAGCGCGCCGATTTCATCACGCTGCATACGCCCCTGACGGACAAGACGCGCAACATCATCGATGCGGCGGCGCTGGCGAAAATGAAGAAGGGTGTGCGCATCATCAATTGCGCGCGCGGCGGCCTCGTCGACGAGCATGCGCTGGTCGACGCGCTCAATGCCAAACAGGTCGCAGGCGCGGCGTTCGATGTGTTCGTCGAGGAGCCGGCGACGTCGAATGTCCTGTTCGGCCGTCCCAACGTGATCTGCACGCCGCATCTCGGCGCCGCCACCACGGAAGCGCAGGAGAATGTCGCGCTGCAGGTCGCCGAACAGATGTCCGACTATCTGCTGCATGGCGCGATCTCGAACGCGGTCAACTTCCCTTCGATCACGGCGGAGGAAGCACCCAAGCTCAGGCCGTTCATCGGGCTCGCCGAAAAGCTCGGCTCGTTCGCCGGTCAGCTCACGGAAACCGGCATCACCAGGGTGCAGATCACCTATGAGGGCCATGTCGCCGAAATGAAGATCAAGGCGCTGACCTCGGCCGTGCTCTCCGGCCTGCTGCGTCCGATGCTCGGCACCGTCAACGTCGTCTCCGCGCCTGTCGTCGCGAAGGAGCGCGGCATGGCAGTTGATGAAATCGTTCGCACCGCGCAGAGCGATTACGAAAGCCTGATCACGGTCACGGTCTCGACCGAGCGGCAGGAGCGCTCAGTCTCGGGCACGGTCTACCACGACGGCAAGCCGCGCCTGGTCGACGTCAAGGGTATCCGCGTCGATGCCGAATTCGGCAAGTCGATGATTTACATTACCAACGAGGACAAGCCCGGCTTCATCGGTCACTTCGCCGGCCTGCTTGGCGATGCCAAGATCAACATCGCGACCTTCCATCTTGGCCGCACCAAGGCGGGCGGGGACGCGATCGCGCTCGTCGAGATCGACGGCGCGATGCCGGATGAGGTCCTGGCGAAGGTGAAGGCGCTGCCGCAGGTGAAGCAGGCCAAGGCGCTCGCGTTTTAAGGTTTCGTTCATGTTGATGAAAACCCCGGAAGCGAGCGCTTCTCCGGGGTTTTCTGAACGAGCGGGCATGATCCCGCCTTCGCCGCGCCCCACGGAAACCTCAATCGAACCGGTTCCTTCCGCACGACGTCTCATCATCTGGGATGGTGTGCCCTTCCGCGCGCCTTTTTGAATCCATCCCGATCAAACCGGCGTCTGCGCGGAGCTTTTGCAGGAGGGAAGATCATGGGTTTTGTTGCAAACCGTTTCGTCATGACCAGCCTCGTTGTTTTGACGGCGTTTGCCGTGACACGGGTCGAGGCGACCGATGTTGACGCAGCATCGGCGGTCGATGCAGTCACCGTTTATCCCGATGGCGCCAGCGTGACGCGCATTGTCACGGTCGAACTGCCTGTGGGTGACAATACGCTTATGCTGAAGGATTTTCCGCTGACGCTGGATCCGGCGTCGCTGCGGGTGGAGGGAGAGGCAGATGCGACGCTTACGATCGGCGCGATCGATACGAAGCCGCCCCGCGCGGCGCCGCCGGTCAATCTGCCTGAAATCGACAAGCGCATCGAAGCGCTGAAGGACGAACGCGCGGACCTCGATGGCGCGATTGCGGCCGCCGCCGCGCGCCGCAAGTTCGCCGAACGTTTTGCCGAGACCTCGCCTGCCGGGATCGGTGAAAAGGGCGAGGCGCGGCCGCTTTCAGACTGGCGCTCAGCTTTCGCGGCGGTCGCAGACGAGGTCGCGTCGGCGGATTCGATCATTCGCGAGGCAACGCGCAAGCAGCGCGACATCGACCGGCAGATTGCGCGGCTCGAGCAGGATCGCGCGGCGAAGCCCGCGAACAAGCTCGAAGTCAACATTGGCGTCGCGGCCAATGCTCCGGCCAAGGCCACGCTGCATATCACCTACACCGTGCCGAACGCGCGCTGGAAACCGATCTACGACGCCCGTCTCGACACCGGCGCGAAGGACCGCAAGCCTGCGCTCGAACTGGTGCGCCGCGCCGAAATCACCCAGGCGACGGGAGAAGACTGGTCGAATGTCGCGCTGAACGTCTCGACCGTGCGAACCGCGCCCGGCGGCAAGGCGCCGGAAGTGAAATCTCTCATCGTGCAATATCCGTTTGTTGCCCAGTCGCCGGCGCCCGGGGAAGCGTCGCTACGGTCGCATTTCCGATCAGACGCAGTGCCGTCCAGCGAGCCGAATGGGCGGGATCGACTCGCTGGAAAGAAGGACCAGACCGAGGAGCAACAGGCAGTCGCCGACGTCGGTGGCTTCCAGGTGATGTTCCGGATTCCTGGCCGCGTCAGCGTCGACGCGAGCGAGGGCCCCAAGAGCCTTCGCGTTTCCACCGCCACGGTCGCGCCTGATCTCGTCATCCGCTCGGCTCCGGTCATCGACGCCACTGCGTTTCTTGAAGCGAGTTTCATCCAGAACGAGGACGCGCCACTTTTGCCGGGCCGGATATCGATCTACCGCGACGGCGTGTTTGTCGGCCGCAGCCAGATGATGGCCGCCAGCAAGGAAGAAAAGGTGCGGCTCGGCTTCGGCGCCAACGACAAGGTCAAGGTCGTGCGGTCGGTCGTCAAACATAACGAAGGATCGGCCGGCCTGATTGTCACGACGGCGAAGACCGACGAACGTGCCTTCAAGACCACAATTCGCAACGGTCACGATTTCCCGATCCGCGTCGCCATCGAGGATCAGCTCCCTGTGAGTGAAAACGATGACATCCAGGTCGAGATGCTGCCGTCGACGACGCCGCCGACCACGACCAACTTGCGCGACAAGCGCGGCGTTCTGGAATGGGCGCTCGAAGTTGGGCCGTCGGAGATGAGGGAGATTGCCTTCGCCTGGCGCGTACGCTGGCCCAAGGACAAGGGCGTCGTTATGGTTCCGTCCGGCTAACGGTAAATCGCTCAGGGCGCGGGCCGGATTTTTCCGGCTCGCCGCTCGCGAGCTCAGCCGACCGCCGCCGCTTTCCGAGAGGCGATCACGACGCCGGCGAATACCATCACGTACCCGGCGAGGTGAAACAGGCGCGGCTCCTCGCCGAGCAGCAGGATCGCCATGACGGAGCCGAACACCGGTACCAGATGGAAGAACGGCGCGGCGCGGTTCGGACCGATCATCGTAATGCCGCGGTTGAAGAAGAGATAGGCGAGCGTCGAGGGAAAGATCACGACGTAGGCCAGCGTGATCATGGTGATGGCGTCGAATTTCAGGCGGATACTGTTCGCATATTCCCAGATCGAAAGCGGCAGCAGCAGCAGCGCGCCGCAGGCCATGGTGAAGCAGATCAATGAGAGCTGATGCGTCACCGGCCGGCGCGGCATCAGCGCCGAGTACAGTCCGAAAGCGAGCAGCGCGCCGGCGAACATGACGTCGCCGATATTCGGCTTGACGGAGGCAAGCGCTGCGAGGTCGCCGCGCAGAATGATGGTGAGTACGCCGACGAGCGACAGCGCGATGCCGGCGAACTGGCCCCAGGTCAGCCGCACGCCGAACAGGACAAGCGACCACAGCGCGACGAACAGCGGCCCGGATGATTGAATGAGGAGCGCGTTGATCGCCTGCGTGAATTGCAGCGCCCAATAAGACAAGGCGTTATTAATGGCGAAGCCGGTCGCAGACAACGCGATCAGGAGCGGAATCCGCTTGCGCAGCGCCGGCCAATCCCGCGCGAGATGCGGCCAGGCGAATGGCAGCAGCATCAGGCAGGCGCCGATCCACCGGATGCAGGACAGCGTCATCGGCGGCACGTGGCCAGCGACATAGCGGCCGAGCACGATATTGCCGGCCCAGAACAGCGAGGCGAGGCTCAGAAGCAGATAGGGCTGATGGTTGAGCCATCGGATCGGATCAAAGGACGACGGCGCGGCGTTGCTCATCGCGAGTGTGCCGTCATCCGATTGCTGCGGCCGGCTTTCGTGACGCCACAAAGACGCCGGTCAGCACCAGCGCAAAGCCGATGAAATGGAAAGCCTGCGGCGTCTCGCCGAGAAAGACGATCGCCATCACCGACCCGAACACCGGCACGACGTGAAAGAACGGCGCGGCGCGATTGGCGCCGATCAGGTGCACGCCCTTGTTATAGCAGAGGTAGGCGATGGTGGAGGGAAAGACCGCGACGTAAAGCACCGACAGCAGATTGGCCGCATTCAGTTCCATGACCGGACGCCACAGCAACTCCGCGACCAGCGCCGGGATGAGAACGGCCGAGCCGCATCCGAACGTAAAAGCGGCGAACGACAGATCATGAATGCGAGGCCGCCGCGACGACATCACGGTGTAAAGTCCGAAGATCAGGAGCGCGACCGTGAAGATGAGGTCGCCCTTGTTGAAGTCGATCTTGGCGATCGCGGTCAGATCACCATGCAGCAGGATGACCAGCACGCCGGTCAGCGACACCAGCACGCCGATCGCCTGCGCCAGCGTCAAGCGGACCCCGAGCAGGATGAGCGACCAGGTGGCCACGAAGAGCGGTCCGGCCGATTGCAGGAGCAGCGTGTTGAGCGCGGTGGTATGTTCCAGCGACCAGTATTGCAGGCTGGTAAATGCGGAAATGCCGGTGAGGGAGATGACGATCATCGTGCCGAGGCTGGCACGGATCGCGTTCCAGTCGCGCTTGAGATGCCTCCACGCCATGGGCAGAATGATCAGGAAGGCGAGCCACCAGCGCAGGAATGCGAGCGTCACCGGCGGGATATGGCCGGCGGCAAGCCGGCCGACAATGGCATTGCCGGCCCAGCACAAAGCGGTGATCGAAAGCAGCAAGTAAGGCTGGTTGGCAAGCCAGCGCCCACGAGGAGCGGCGTCGGACACCTGGTCGGAAGCGGACATGCGTTGGGCCCGGGCAAGAAAGATCGCGGCACCGCGGCCCGACCCGCGTGACACGCAGGGGCGGAAGATTCTGGCCCGGCGACTTCACAGACACGGATTTTGAGCCTGCTTCAACGCCAGCCGATGCATCGCGACCATGCGCCCGCCGCCTTGGCAAAAAGTGGCACCTTCGGCTGCATCCAGGGCCGCGGTCTGGCGGAATGGTGACCGCGGGCGGCTGGGGGCGGATTTTCGGGGGATATCAAGGGCTTGATCGGGTCTCTGGGACGGGTCCAGAGCGCCTTCTGGCTTGCGTCGGTGGCCGGCATCCTTTATCCGGTGGTGTGCCTCGCATGCGACCGGCCCCGGCAGACCTTAGTGTGGTGGATTTGACATTCGTTTCGGGGGTGCCGCGAGTTCTTAAAGCGAATGTCAAATCCAAAAACCACACTAGAACTCGATATTTGCTGGTGTCCCTTTGGTTCTGACATTCGTAAACGAACCGGCCGCGACATGATACGAATGTCAGAACCGGGACACCAGATCGCGATCCACAGGGCTGAAACCGGTTTTTTCGAACAGATCACGTGAACCTATAGAGAGTTGCAGAGGGAATAGCTGCGGATGGGGAATGTCGTTGTGGTCGGAGCCCAGTGGGGCGACGAAGGGAAAGGCAAGATTGTCGACTGGCTGTCGGAGCAGGCCGATATCGTCGTGCGTTTTCAGGGCGGCCACAATGCCGGCCACACGCTCGTCATCAACGGCGAGACCTACAAGCTGGCGCTGTTGCCCTCGGGCGTGCTGCGGCCCTCAAAACTTGCCGTGGTCGGCAACGGCGTGGTGTTCGATCCACAAGCCTTCCTCGACGAGGTGACCAAGCTGAAGGGGCAGGGCGTTGCCGTCAGTCCGGACAATCTTCGCATCGCCGAAAACGTCACGCTGATCCTGCCGCTGCATCGTGAACTCGACGCGCTCAGGGAATCCTCCAACACCGGCACGGCGATCGGCACGACGCGGCGCGGCATCGGCCCGGCCTATGAAGACAAGGTCGGACGGCGCGCGATCCGCCTGATGGACCTTGCCGATCTGCCGACGCTGCCGCACAAGATCGACCGCTTGCTGGCGCATCACAATGCGCTGCGCCGCGGGCTCAAGCTGGAAGAGATCGACGGCAAACAGATCCTGCGCGAGCTGACGGCGCTCGCGCCGCAGCTTCTGCCCTACGCCGAAACCGTGTGGCGGCTGCTCGATATCAAGCGGCGGGAAGGCAAGCGCATCCTGTTCGAGGGCGCACAAGGCGCTTTGCTTGATGTTGATCACGGCACCTATCCCTACGTTACCTCGTCCAACACCGTTGCGGCGCAGGCCGCGACCGGCACGGGTCTTGGGCCCGGCGCCGTGGGCTACGTGCTTGGAATCTGCAAGGCCTATACGACCCGGGTCGGCCAGGGTCCGTTTCCGACCGAGCTGCATGACGAGATCGGCGAGGAGATCGGCCGTCGCGGCAAGGAGTTCGGCGTCAACACCGGACGCAAGCGCCGCTGCGGCTGGTTCGACGCGGCGCTGGTGCGCCAGACCGTGCGCACCTGCGGCATCCACGGTCTGGCGCTGACCAAGCTCGATATTCTCGACGGCTTCGAAGCCATCCAGGTTTGCACGGGGTATCTGCTGGACGGCAAGGAGATCGACCATTTACCGGCTGGCGAGGGTGCCCAGGCCCGGGTTAAGCCGGTCTACGAGACGATCGAGGGCTGGAAGGAACCGACTGCCAATGCCCGCTCCTGGGCCGACTTGCCGGCGCAGGCGATCAAATATGTTCGCCGAGTGGAGGAATTGGTGGGTTGTCCGATCGCCTTGCTTTCCACAAGTCCAGAACGCGAGGATACTATCCTGGTGCAGAATCCGTTCGAGGCCTAACGAGCTTAACGAGATGTTACGAGTGGAGTGGATTTGACATTCGCGACCCGCCTAGCCACAAGTCCTGAAAGCAAATGTCAAATCCCAAACTCCACTAGAATCTGATATTTACCAGTGGTCCATAGATTCTAGCATTCGCGAAGGGGTTCGCTGCGGAGGGAGGCGAATGTGAGAATCAGACCACTGGCCGAGTGTGCATGTTGAGTGGAAATGGCTGACTACTACCCGCTGATCGCCCGCGCCATCGCCGGACTGGATCCCAGTGCTCCCGGCGAAAGCCGTCGTGCGCTCTATGAGCGGGCGCGCGCGGCCTTGATCGCGCAGCTGCGCGGCGTCGAGCCGCCACTCAGCGAGTCCGAGATCACCCGCGAGCGGCTGGCGCTCGAAGAAGCGGTGCGGAAAGTTGAATCGGAAGCCGCCCAGCGGGCACGCGATGCGTCGCGCGGGGCCGACCCGACACGCAACCCTTCAAGAGCCTCGAACGCGTTGCGGGCCAATGCCCGTCCTAGCGCGCGGCCGCCGGAAGCCGCATCGGGTCCGGGACAGGCGCAGCCGCGCTCGCGGTCGTCGGCGCCGCCACCATTGCCGCGGAACGATCGGCCGCCGCCGCTGGGCCAGGACGATCGCGAGGAATCGCTACAGGCGCGCAACGGCCGGCCGGATACGCCGCGTCAGCCACAGGTTTCGATGCAGGATCCGCAACTGCCGCCGGCCCGCGAACGGCAGAGTGGGCCACGTCGCGGTTCCGAAAATAATGGTGCCGAGGCCCCGGGCATCCGCGGATTTCGTGACATCACCGCGGATGCCGACGATCTTGGCCGCGCTGCGGCGCAAGCTAGCCGCGCGGCGCGGAAGACCTATGCCAACGTGCCGTCGCCGTCGCCCGAGTTCGACCGGCTCGAACCGGTCATGGAGGACCGCGACTTCGATGGCGAGGAGCCCTATTCCTATGATGAATCGGTCGCAGAGGCGGAGCGCTATGCGCCATCACAGCCCGCGCCGTCGCGTCCACGCCTGCCGCCGGACAGAGGCCGCGAGCCGAAACGAGCCACGGTATTTCCGTTCAAGAGCGCCATTGCCGTCGGCATCGTCCTGATCCTCGTCGGCGCTGCGATCCTGTGGGGCAAGACGGTCGTAAGCACGGTGAGCGGCCTGTTCAAATCCTCGCCGACAACCGTCGTCGAGGCGCCCAGGGATTCGAGCAGCCCCAGCACCAAGCCCAAGATTCCCGACCGCGTCGGACAATCCTCATCGAGCGATCAATTGGCGCCGGTGGCGCAGCGCGTGGTGCTCTATGACGAGGATCCGTCTGATCCCAAGGGCAAGCAATATGTCGGTCAGGTGATCTGGCGGACCGAGCAGATCAAGGCCACGGGCACCCAGAAGGCTGATCTCGCGGTGCGGGCGGACATCGAAATTCCCGATCGCAAGTTCAAGATGGCGATGTCGTTCCGCCGCAACACGGATTCATCGCTGCCGGCGAGCCATACCGCCGAACTGACTTTCATCCTACCGCCGGACTTCTCGGGCGGTGGTGTCAGCAACGTGCCGGGCATTCTGATGAAATCCAACGAGCAGGCGCGGGGAACGCCGCTCGCGGGCCTCGCGGTCAAGGTCACCGACGGCTTCTTCCTTGTCGGCCTCTCGAACGTCGATGCCGATCGCTCGCGCAACCTGCAACTCTTGAAGGAGCGCTCCTGGTTCGACGTGCCGCTGGTCTATGTCAACCAGCGCCGCGCCATCATCGCCATCGAGAAGGGCGCGCCGGGCGAGCGCGCCTTCAACGATGCGTTCGCCGCCTGGGGCGAATAGGGACCTGGCGCGCGGGGCAGCGGGATGAAGCGGTACGTCATCTTCGCCGCGTTGGTGCCGTTGCTCGGGGGCTTCCTGCTTCTTTTGGTAACCACCGTGATGTCCGGTTACTGGAGCCATCCGCCGAGCCTGTCCGAAGCCGGCAAGCTCGTCACGGTGTTCTTGAGGACGTTGCAGTACTCTTATTTGTTCGGCCTGTTGCCGGCGCTGATGTTGGGCGCTGTGGACGATATCGTTTTTCACATCAAACGAATTGGCCCGCTCTCGCGGCTTGTGATCGTCGGCGTCATTGCCTTTGCGGCGGCTGAATTGCTCTACGGATCGCGTGGGCCGGACAGCGGGGCGCTGCAATTCGTGCTCTATGGCCTCGTCGGTTTTGTTCCCGGGGTAGTGTCTTCCGCCGTTGTTGATTACTTCGTCGACAGCCCGGCATCGGCTTGAGCCGGCCGCTCCGAAAGCCTTAAGCCGCAGTCCTCATGACGGCTCTTGCGCCGATGGTGGGCGCACCCATGTGAACGCTATGGCAAACGAAGACATCATCTCTCCCAATTCGCGGGCTTTCTCGCGTGGACCAGTCCGTGCGGGACGGCCACAAGGTCCCGTGATTGACCAGGAAGGCCGCGAGATTCCGCAAAGTTCGCTGCGCGGCGGCTTTCGGCAATTTCAATTCGATTTCGCCCATTCCAGCGCCAACCCGTTCGGCGACCTCACGCAGGAGCAACGGTTGGCGCGGTTTGAGGCGCTGGCGAAATTGCTCGACATCGCCTTCCTCCTGCCGGGCACCAAGGTCCGCTACGGCGTCGATGGCATCATCAGGTTGATTCCCGTGGTCGGCGATCTGCTCGCCACCGCCTTCTCGCTCTGGCTGGTGCGCGAGGCCCGCGCGCTAGGCGCGCCGTGGCACGTCACCGCGCGAATGCTCGGCAACGTCGCCGTCGACGGCGTGGTCGGCATGGTGCCGCTTGCGGGTGATGCGTTTGACGTGCTGTTCCGCGCCAATATGCGCAATGTTCGACTGCTCAGGCGCTGGCTGGAAAAGCAGCCGCGCTAACATCGATTACGCGGCTGCGGCGTCACGTCAGATGATCTTGTGTGAGGATCAGGCGGCCTTGTCGTCCGCCTTGCCTTCAGCGGCAGGGGCCGGCTGGGTCGCGCGGGGACGTCGCGGCAGCGGAAAATCCTTGCTCTCGTACAGCGAGCGAATGCCCATCTGGTCGAAGCGCGCCTCATCGACCTGAAGGTAGGCGCCGTTCAGGGAATCCGCCGGCAATTCCTCGATCGCGAAACGAACCGCTTCGGCCGCGGTGCCAAATCGCCGGTAGGCGAAGCCCGCTCGCTTCTTCTTGCGGATGGCGGCAGGAAACAGTTCGGCAGCGGTGTTGAAGCTGAAAGCCATGATCGAGGACCTCTGTTCTTCTTAGTGAGAACGCGATCGATATCGCGAACAGATCGCACGGGCGCAAAAACTCAGGCGGCGCCGGTGCACGTCATTTCATTTTGGACTGACCTTAATATAAGCCTCTCCGCAGGAATTGCGAATCCTGACGGACCAAATGATGAATCCGCTTTCCGGGTCCGCGGCCCATCAAAAAGATGTTTAATTACAGCTACTTGATGGAACTAGAGCTTGCCGAGTAGCAACAGGATGATCAATACAACCAGAACCACCCCGCCAAGCCCCATTCCGGAATGGCCATAGCCGTAGCCATAGCCGCCGATCCGGCCGCTCCAGCCACCCAGCAGATACAGGATCACGAGAATAATGAGGATCGTTCCAAGCGACATGGCGTTCCTCCCGCTAGTGAGAAGTCCTCATCATTTCTGCCGCGAGTTCGTTATGCGGACTTCTGAGCCGAAGCCACACTAAAGTAACAGGATTTCTAGTGTCCTTTCGGTTCCAAGTTTCGAAACGTGGGCCCCGGAACATGCTCACGACCTTCGGAATCGGGACGCTAGATGCGGCCGGCGCAGGAATTCTGTCAGCCGCATGAAGGGGAACAATGGCCCACCCCCGCCGGTTCCGTCAACGGAACCGAAATTACTGGCGGTCCTCGCAAGACGAGGGCTGATTACTTTCCACTTAAGTCGATCGGCAGCACCTTCAGCGGTGAAGCATAAGCCGACCTCGCGCAATGGCCCCAAAAGAAAGACCCGCGCGGCCAGCTCCTGGTCGCGCGGGTGCGAACGGCGTTCGAGGCACGTCGGGGAATTATTTCGGCTTGAGCTTCAGCGCCGCCGAATTGATGCAGTAGCGCAGTCCGGTCGGCGCGGGGCCGTCTTCGAAGACATGGCCGAGATGGCCATTACAGCGCGCGCACAGCACCTCGGTGCGGATCATGCCGTGGCTCATATCGCGTTCCTCGTCGATGTGACTCTCGGTCGCCGGCTGGGTGAAGCTCGGCCAGCCGCAGCCGGAATTGAACTTGGCGTCGGATTCGAACAACGTCTGGCCGCAGCCGGCGCAGACATAGGTGCCCGGGCGATGGTCATGCTCGTATTCACCGGAGAAGGGCCGTTCGGTCGCCTTCTCGCGCAGCACCGCATACTGCATCGGCGTCAGTTCCTTGCGCCACTCGGCTTCGCTCTTTTCGACCTTTGGCATCGTCTTGACGTCGGACATGAAACCTCCTGTGCAGCGAGAATACCCTTAATTGGTGACCTTGCTATCGCTGACTAATGTGGGCTTCTCGGAATAGTTTTCGGCGAAAAGCTTCTTCAGGTTTTCGACCTTCGGAATGTCGTTATAGGCAATATAGGGCTGGGTGGGGTGAAGCGTCAGGTAGTCCTGATGATAGGCTTCCGCGGCGAAGAACCCTTGCAGCGGGCCGACCTTGGTCACGATCGGCCTCTTGTAGACGCCGGCAGCATTGAGTTGCGCGATATAGGCGTCCGCAACGTTCTTTTGCTCGTCAGATGTTGTGAAGATCGCCGAACGATATTGCGTGCCGGTGTCCGGTCCCTGGCGGTTCAACTGCGTCGGGTCGTGCGCCACTGAAAAGAAGATCTGCAAGATCTTGCCGTAGCTGATCTTCTTAGGGTCGAACTTGATCTCGACGGATTCCGCATGCCCTGTCGTTCCGGTCGAGACCATGTGATAGTCCGCGTTCTTCTGGTTGCCGCCGGAATAACCGGACACGGCGTTGACGACGCCTTTGGTGTGTTGGAACACGCCCTGTACCCCCCAGAAGCAGCCGCCGGCCAGAACTGCGGTCTGTGTGCCGCTGGCGTTCTGAACGTCGACCGCCGGCGGGGGGATGACCGCGGCGTCTTCGGCTGCGAAGGAAGGCGCGACATTGACGGCGCAGATTGCGAGCAGACTGATGGCAGCGGCATGAATTGAAAGGCGGCTGAGGCGGCGGGTCATGGGAGCTTGCTCCTGATTTCCTGATCGTTTCGGCGGACAATTTAGGGCGGCGCGGGCGGTTCGCAAAACGGAACCTTACGTCTGGTCTCGCCTCAAGATACGGGACAAAAGGGCGCCCGTTACCGGGAAAACCACACGAGTCCGTGAAAAAAGGACTTTCCTGGCTTCGTTCGGGCCTCATGGTTCGAGACGCGCCGTAAGCACGGCGCTCCTCACCATGAGGGCTCTTTTCGCCGCTTGCTCAGACCTCGTCCTGAGGAGCATCGCCCGCGGCGATGCGTCTCGAAGGAGATGGAGTGGAGTCCAGACCGTCACACCACGATCGAAAGGCGCTTTGCCGCGCGCGTCACGCCGGTATAGAGCCAGCGGGCGCGGCTGTCCTGGAAGGCAAAGCTTTCGTCGAACAATACGACGTCATCCCATTGCGACCCTTGAGACTTGTGCACGGTAAGCACGTAGCCATAGTCGAACTCGTCGTAGGGTTTGCGCTGTTCCCAAGGGATCTGCTCGATCCCGCCCTCAAAGCAGTCGCAGCGGATCGAGACTTTCGTGACCTTGTGGCTGAATTCCTCGTCGGGAGCGAGCCGCAGGCTGACAATGCGCGACTTCGACCTTGAAGCGTTACGTGATTTCACGCGCCAAAGGCCGCCGTTGAACAGGCCTTTCTTGCGGTTGTTGCGAAGACAGACGAGCTTGTCTCCGGCGACCGGCAGCGGATCCTCGATACTCTGCTTCTGCCGCATCCGCGTGTTGTAGGCGCGGCGGGTGTTGTTGCGCCCGACCAGCACCTGATCGGCCTGCATCACCCGCTCCGGGTCGAGATCGGCGCGGGAGACGATTTCGCTTTCGCCGTAGCGTCCGAGTTCAAGTTCCCGGCCCTCGCGGATATCCATCGACATCCGAACGATCGGGTCGTCCTGCGCCTGGCGGTGGACTTCCGTCAGCATCGCGTCGGGCGCGCTGTCGGTAAAGAAGCCGCCGCCCTGGATCGGCGGCAACTGCGCGGGGTCGCCGAGCACCAGCAGCGGGCAGTCGAACGACATCAAATCGCGGCCCATTTCGGCATCCACCATCGAACATTCGTCGATGATGATCAGCTTTGCTTTCGAGGCCGGCGCATCGTCCCACAGCTCAAAACTCGGCTGCTCGACGCCGGATTCGCGGGCGCGGTAGATCAGCGAGTGGATGGTGGAGGCGCTGTCGCAACCCTTGTTGCGCATCACCAGCGCCGCCTTGCCGGTGAAGGCGGCGAATTTCACCTCGCCGTCGACGCCTTCCGCAACATGCCGCGCCAGCGTCGTCTTGCCGGTGCCGGCATAGCCGAACAGGCGGAACACCTGCGGTGTCCCGTTCTTACCCGGCTTGGCCTTCAGCCAATCGGCCACGGCATTGAGCGCGGCATCCTGATGCGGGGTGAAGCTGGTCATCGAGGCTCGGATGGGGGGACCCTGCGACTCAGGGCCGATCCCAAGCTAACCATTCATGCAGTCCGTGCAAGGAGCTTCCGTGTCACGTAATAGGCTTTGCCTAGACTAGGGTTTTCCGGGGATTACACTGACCTGCAAAACCGGCCGGGGGGGAGACGTCATGAAGTTCGGCATCTTCTATGAGCTGCAACTGCCGCGCCCGTGGCAGGAAGGCGACGAACTCAGGCTCTATCAGGACGCCCTGACGCAGCTCGAGACCGCCGACCGGCTCGGTTACGACTATGCCTGGGTGGTGGAGCATCATTTCCTCGAGGAATATTCGCACTCGCCGTCGCCGGAGTCGTTCCTGGCCGCCGCAAGCCAGCGCACCAGGAATATCCGGCTCGGCCACGGCATTTTCCAGCTCACCACCAACCATCCTGCGCGCGTGGCCGAGCGCGTCGCCGTGCTCGATCTCTTGAGCCGCGGCCGCTGCGAGTTCGGCATGGGCGAGAGCGCCTCCATCACCGAGCTTGAGCCGTTCGGCCGCGACATGGAAACCAAGAAGGACGTGTTCGAGGAGGCGGTCCGCGCCATCTTCCCGATGTTCAAGAACGGCGGATGCGAGCATCACGGCAAATATTTCGACATTCCCTTGCGCAACGTGGTGCCGAAACCGGTTCAGAAGCCGCACCCGCCGCTATGGATGGCCTGCTCGCAATTGCCGACCATAGAACGCGCCGGCCAAAACGGCTTTGGCGCGCTCGGCTTTCAGTTCGTCAGCGCCGACGCCGCCCATGCCTGGGTGCACGCTTATTACAACGCGATCACCAAACGCTTGAAGAAGCTCACCGACTACGAGATCAATCCGAACATGGCGCTGGTGTCGTTCTTCATGTGCGCGAAAACGGATGAGGAGGCGCGGGTACGGGCCGACGGCGCCACGTTTTTTCAGTTCGCGCTGCGTTTCTACGGCGCTTCGCAGGACCGCCAGCGTCCGCCGCCCGGGGCCGTCGACATGTGGAACGAATACATCAGATGGAAGCACGAGAATCCGCAAGCGCAGGAGGCGGCCTTGCGCAGCGGCCTGATCGGCTCGCCTGAGACGTTACGCAAAAAGCTGCGGCGTTTCCGCACTTCCCACATCGATCAAGTCATTCTGCTCAACCAGGCCGGCAAGAACAGCCATGAGCACATCTGCGAATCCCTCGAGCTGTTCGCCCGCGAGGTGATGCCGGAGTTTCAGAAAGACCCTGAGCACGACGCCTGGAAAGCGGGCGTGATGAGCGGCGCGATCCAGCTTGAGGAGATCGATACGGCGGCCTTCACCGATCGCTACGGCAAGTTGGCGCCAAATGTTGGCACCCCAAAGCCGGCTTCGACGGCGGCGGAATAAAGAAGGGTTCTTCCGTGGTCGCCCCACCGCCGGCTGCGAAAAATTGATCCAATTTCCTGCGCTTCATTGGAAAAAAGCAGATGTTGGCCGGTAATCCGGCAGGTCGAACATCGCTTTTTTTCCAAGATCCTCGACACGGGATGCCCGCGCCATCATCCTGACATGAAAATGGATGGCTTTCGGGCCTTCGCTCCGGGTCACGTTGGGGAATTGGCATGTCGGACATCGCGATCAAGGCCTCCGAGCCACTCACGCTGCGGGCGCAGCTGACCGAAGACTGGCTGGCCGTGGTCATAGGCCTCCTCGTGTTTGGGGCGGCGCTGGTCAGCATCAGCGGGACCGACATGCTGGGCTGGGCCGTCAACACCACCGTTTATAACGATCTTACCCAGGCGCTCAGCCCATTCGCGAAAACCTATGCCCCTCTCGGCGGCGGCGGCGCCCTGATCGCGACTTATGTTGCGCTGCTCGTGGTGCTGACCGCGGGCGTGGCAACGCTCGGCGCAGACATCAGGAAATTTGCCCTCGCATTCACCGCCGTCTTCGCCATCGCCTATGCAAGCTGGATCATCGGCAGCTACGCCCATGTGGCGGCGGTGACGCCTGCGGAACAGCAGAAATTCGGCATCTCCTGGTCGCTCAAACTGACCAACGAAGGCGGCTACATCGTTGCGCTTCTCGCCGGGCTCGTCATCGCCAATTTCTTGCCGCGGTTTGCCGAATGGCTGAAGGAAGCGATCCGGCCCGAGCTCTACATCAAGATCGCCATCGTCATTCTCGGCGCCACGGTTGCCGTCACCGCGGCCGGCCGGCTGAACCTTGCATCTTCGCTCTTGCTGCGCGGCGCTGCGGCCATCATCGAGGCCTATCTGATCTATTGGGCCGTGATCTATTACGTCGCGCGCAAGTGGTTCGGTTTCAGCCGCGAATGGTCGGTGCCGCTCGCCTCCGGCATTTCGATCTGCGGCGTGGCGGCTGCAATCGCAACTGGCGGTGCGATCCGCGCCCGGCCGGCGGTGCCGATCCTGGTGTCGTCGCTGGTCGTCGTCTTCGCGGTCGTGGAGGTCCTGATCCTGCCGTTCCTGGCGCAGCATTTCCTGTGGCAAGAGCCGCTGGTGGCCGGCGCCTGGGTTGGCCTTGCAATCAAGACCGACGGCGCGGCGGTTGCCGGCGGCGGCATCACCGAATTGCTGATCATGGCGAAGGCGGCCGCGGAAGGCATCAAGTACCAGCCGGGCTGGATTCTCGCGACCACGACCACGGTGAAGATCTTCATCGATATCTTCATCGGCATCTGGGCCTTCATTCTCGGCTATATCTGGACCAATCATATCGACAAGGGACCGGACCGGGCTCGCCCGCGCGAAATCTGGCAGCGCTTCCCGAAGTTCATTCTCGGCTTCATCCTGGTGTTCGCGGTGTCGCTCTGGCTTGCGATCGGCTCGACGCCACAGATCGCCAAGGCGTTGCCCGCGGCTGCCGGCGAAGCCAACGTGTTCCGCGTCATCTTCTTCGTGCTGACCTTCTTCTCGATCGGCGTGCTGTCGGATTTCCGCAAGCTCTGGCAACAGGGTTTCGGCAAGCTGGCCGCCGTCTATTTCGTCAGCCTGTTCGGGTTCGTGATCTGGGTCGGGCTTCTGATCTCCTGGCTGTTCTTCAGCGGCTTCAAGCCGCCGCTTGCCAGCTAACTTGAAGGGTTATCGTATGCCCACATCCAACCTCAGAGACGAGATCAACGCGGCGGAAGTCGAGCCGCTGCTGCCGATCGAAAAGAAGCTGATCGGCTTCAGCCTCGGTCTCGGCATTGTGCTTTTGGTGATCCTGATCGCCGTCAATCATTTCGTGCCGATCAAGCTCTAAATCTTGGCGGGCTGGCGGCCGGGACTTGATTCGCCGAAATTGTCATGGTCGTGTCTTCCGTCTGGCCAAAATGCCCAACGGAACGAAACGGTCATGCTCCTTCACCCCTTCCTGTTTTCGCTTGCCGCGGCAGCCTCCCATAGCGCTAAGCGATGAAACGCGCCGCGACCTGGGTGCTTTATGTCGTCGGCGCGCTGGCCATCGCCTACCTCGCGCTCTACGCCTATGTTGCGTTCACCGGACGCTCGTTTGTCCCGGGCGATCCCATTCACATCTTCCGCAAGCCTGATGCGCCAGAACTGGGTTAAGAAGGGCGAGCCGGGCGAGCCGTCTGCGCTCGTCAGCCTCACCGCTATCCGACCACAGGGACGCGCGGATATTCACCGGTCGTATTGGGCGGCGGGATCGGCAGGCCGCCATCGGCATATTCGTTCAATTTGTTGCGCAGCGTCCGGATCGAGATGCCGAGAATATTGGCCGCGTGCGTGCGGTTGCCGAGACAGTGCTTCAGCGTCTCCAGGATCAGGTCGCGCTCGACATCGGCCACCGTGCGCCCCACAAGGGCGCGGGTCACCTGTTCGGCAGCGAAGGTGGCATGCGCCACCACTGGTGCGGTCTTTGGACCATCGAGGCGATCGCCGTCGGGTGTGATGATCGCCTCGACGCCAATCTCATCGCCTTGCGCCATCAACACCGAGCGATGAATGGTGTTTTCCAACTCGCGGACGTTACCGGGCCAGCGGTTGGTGGTGAGCACCCGGCGCGCCTCGGCGGAGAGCGGCCTTGAGGGCACGCCGTTGGCATCCGCGTATTTCTTGGCGAAATGCTGTGCCAGTTCGAGGATATCGGCCGGGCGCTCGCGCAGCGGCGGAATCTTCAGATTGACGACGTTGAGGCGGAACAGGAGGTCTTCGCGGAAGGTGCCCTCGCGCACGGCATCGGCGAGGTTGCGGTTGGAGGTCGCGATGATGCGGATGTCGACCGGAACCGGTCGCGTGCCGCCGACGCGATCGATCACGCGCTCCTGGATCGCGCGCAAGAGCTTGGATTGCAGGCGCACGTCCATTTCCGAAATTTCGTCAAGCAACAGCGTGCCGCCGGTTGCTTCCTCGAACTTTCCGATCCGCCGCGCCACCGCGCCGGTGAAGGCGCCCTTTTCGTGTCCGAACAGTTCGGACTCCAGCAGGTGTTCGGGGATAGCCGCGCAGTTGATCGAGATGAACGGCCGCTTGGCGCGGTTGGAGCGGGTGTGAACATAGCGCGCCAGCACTTCCTTGCCGGTGCCGGATTCCCCCGTGACCATGACGGAGGCGTCGGAGCCCGCGATCTGCTGGGCGAGCTTGATGACCTTGGCCATGGCGTCGTCGCGATAGACCAGATCGCGCGAATTGTTGGCGACCGCGGCGAGCACGGCGGCGATCAGCTCGGGGTCCGGCGGCAGCGGGATATATTCCTTGGCGCCGGCGTGGATCGCGGCGACGGCGGCGCGGGCGTCATTGGAAATGCCGCAGGCGACGATCGGCACGTGGATGTGCTCGGCTTCAAGCCGCATGACGAGGTCGCGAATGTCGAGGGATACATCGACCAGCAGCAGGTCGGCGCCCTTTCCGCCGCGCAGCACCCGCATTGCCTGTTCGTTATCCTCCGCATGAGTGACGGAAGCGCCATTGTCCATCGCGATCTTGGTCGCCGTTGTGAGCTGCCCCTTCAAGGTGCCAACGATAAGAAGCCGCATGGTAATCTCCTGTTCGCCTGTTCGCGCCGTTCAGGCGCGCCTTATCGGTAAGAATCCCTAGTTGCGTTCCGCCTTGATGATTTCCGTCATGGTGACGCCAAGCTTGTCTTCGACGAGAACCACCTCGCCGCGCGCGACCAGGCGGTTGTTGACGTAGATATCGATGGCCTCGCCGACGCGACGATCGAGTTCGAGAACGGTGCCGGGCCCGAGCTTGAGCAAATCGCCGACTTCCATCTTGGAGCGGCCGAGCACCGCCGAGACCTGGACCGGCACGTCGAAGACGGCCTCGAGATCGGCCGCGATGCGGGCGGCGTTCTCGTCCTCGTTATAGGCGACGTCCGTCATTGCGGGCGTATCGGCCGAGTTCAGATCTGGGAGGGGAACCTGTCCATCGGTGTCACTCATGGTTCATTCCTCGCAAGGCCGCTCAGGCCTGGTTGCGGGACGCGATATAGCGCCCGACAAGTTCGTTGATCTTGCTTTCGATCGCGGCACGTTCCAGAACGACACCGCCGTCTGCCCACTCGATCCGGCAATCGCCCGTCTGGATGTTCGGCTCGGCCAGGATGATCAGGCGGCCGGCAAAGCCGCTCTGCTTGGCCAACGCCTCGATGCTGGCGTGCGCCGCCTCGTAGAGGGCGTCATTGATTTTAACCACGATATGCGGCGTCGAAACCAGCTGTGCGAAGCAGTCTGAAACGAGCGCCGTCACCTCGCCGAGCGGCTCGCGCGCGATCAGTTCGTTGGCAAGCTTGCGCGCGACGGCGACCGCGACGTCGACGGCTTCGGTTTCCATCCGGCTCTCGATTCCGGAAAATCTCGCGGCGATACCCTTGATGGCAGCGCCGATCTCCTGCAGCGCCGCCGCGGAGCGGCGATCGCTTTCCACCTTGGCCTCGCGCAGCGCGGCGTCGTAGCCATTGCGATAGGCATGGGCTTCGGCCTCCGCGATCTTCTGGGCGACTTCTGCCGGCGTCGCGGCTCGCTCGCGCGAGGGGGCCGCGAAGTCCGTGTCGAACAGGAATTTTGCGGGTGAAGCCATCAGTACACCAGCTCGTCGTCGGCGCGGTTCTTGGTCAGCGTGATTTCACCCTTGGCAGCGAGGTCCTTGGCGAGGTTCACCAGCAGCGCCTGCGCCTCGTCGACGTCGCGCAGCCGAACAGGCCCCATCGCCGCCATGTCGTCGAGCAGCATCTTGCCGGCACGCTGCGACATGTTGCCGAGGAAGAAGCCGCGGACTTCCTCGTTGGCGCTCTTCAGCGCAATGGCTAGCTTGTCCTTGTCGACATTGCGCATCAGGGTCTGTGCCGAGCCGGAATCCAGCTTGATCAGATCGTCGAAGGTGAACATCAGCGCCTTGATGCGCTCGGCGGATTTGCGGTTTTCCTCTTCGAGCGAAGTAATGAAGCGGGTTTCGGTCTGGCGGTCGAAGTTGTTGAAGATCTCGGCCATCACCTCATGGGCGTCGCGCCGCCTGGTCTGCGACAGGTTCGACATGAACTCGACGCGCAACGTCTGCTCGACGCGCTCGATGACCTCCTTCTGCACGGCTTCCATCTTCAGCATGCGGTTGACCACATCGAGCGCCATGTCCTCGGGGAGAATTGCAAGAACCCGCGCCGAATGTTCCGGCTTGAGCTTCGAGAGAACGACCGCAATCGTCTGCGGGTACTCGTTCTTGAGATAGTTCGCGAGCACCTCTTCCTGGACGTTGGACAGTTTTTCCCACATGTTGCGGCCGGCCGGCCCACGGATTTCGTCCATGATGCCGACGACGCGCTCGGGCGGCAGGTATTGCTGCAACAGCCGTTCGGTCGCGTCGAAATTGCCCATCAGGGCGCCCGAGGCCGACATGCGCGACACGAATTCGAGCAGCATGTCCTCGACCACGTCGGCCTCCACGGTGCCGAGCGTTGACATGTGAATCGAGAGCTCGCGGACCTCGTCGTCGTCGAGGAGCGACCAGACCTTGCCACCATATTGTTCGCCAAGCGCGAGCATCAGCATGGCCGCGCGCTTCGGGCCGGGAATTGGCTCGCCCTTGACCTTGTTGGCCTGACGCGCCGCCAACGAGGAAATCACGCTGGTGATGTCGTTGGCGTTAATGCTTTGCGGCGCGGCCATGTCGGATCACGTTGCAGCGGGTTCGGACAGCCATTGACGGATGATGGCTGCAGCTTCGTTGGGATTGCGTTCGGCGAGTTCGCCGACGCGATGAACGGATTGGGCGTGGACCTGGCCCTGAACCTGGGCCACGTCGATGAGCGCGGCGGTGTTGTTGACGCCCGGGACGAGGCCCGGGCCGCCGGCGGGCGTGGCCTGCGCGCCGTCGGCGATCACCGGCAACCTCGCTTCGACGAGAGGCGCGATCGGCTCGTCGGCAATGATGCGCTTGACCAGCGGGCGGACCACCATGAACAACACCACAATGCCAAGCAGCATCATGACGCCGAGCTCGATGACGTACATCACGTCGTCCTTGGTGAATTGCAGCATTCCGAGCAGTCCCGTCGGCTCGGCCAGCGGAGCCACCACCGGCGCTTCGGCAAACCGGAGATTGACGACTTCCACCTGGTCGCCGCGCTTCTGGTCGAACCCGATCGCCGAGCGCACCAGCGTCGCAATCCGGTCGAGCTGCTCCTTGCTGCGGTCCTGATAGACCAGTTCGCCCTTGTCGTTCTTGGTGTAGTTACCGTCGACCAGCACCGCGACCGAGATGCGGTTGACCCGGCCCGCTTCGGTCACCTCGGTCTTGGTGGTGTGGGAAATCTCGTAATTGTTGGTTTCCTCGGTCTTCTTGCTCTGGTCGCGCGCGACCGGCGCATTGGCGTTCTGCTGGGCACCCGGCAATTCATTGCCGACCGAGACCTGGCCGTTGTTTTCGGCCGTGGCGCTGGATTCCTCGCGGGTCTGGCTTGACCTCAGCACCCGGCCTTCGGGATCGAACTTGTCGGACGTCTCGGTGATCTTGTTGTAGTCGAAATCGGCCGAGAGCTGGACGCGGGCGCGGCCGGCGCCGACAACCGACGACACGATCGCCTCGACCTCGTTGCGCAGCCGCTTTTCGAAGGCGCTTCGCCGCTCATCACCGGCGGTATTGTCGTTGGGGCCGGCTGCGCCGTCGGCCAGAAGCTGGCCGGCTTCGTCGATGATCGATACTCGCTGCGGCTTCAACCCGTTGACCGCGGAGGCGACCAGATGGCGGATCGCCCTGATCTGCTGCGGCTCGAGGCTGCCATGCACCCGCACGACGATCGAGGCCGACGGTTCGGGGGTCTCGCGCGCAAACAATGGCCGTTCCGGCAGGACCAGATGGACGCGCGCGGCCTGAACGCGGTCGATGGCGCGAATGGTGCGCGCGAGTTCACCCTCCAGCGCGCGCAAATGATTGATGTTCTGGACAAAGCTCGTGGTGCCCAGCGCGTCGGACTTGTCGAAAATCTCGTAGCCGACTCCACCGCCCTTGGGCAGGCCGCCCTCGGCGAGCTTCATGCGCAGCCGCGTCACCTTGTCTTTGGGCACCATGATGATGGCGCCGTCATTGCGCAGCTCGAAAGGAATGCCTTGTCGTTCCAAGTCCTTGATGACGGCGGAAGAATCCTCAAGGCTGAGATCGGTGAACAGGGTGGTCAGCTGGGGGGTGGTGACCCGCATGATGACGAACGCGAAGAAGCCGATCAGCGCGGCCGTCACCGCCACCATCGCCATCAACCGCGAAGCGCCCAAGCCTCTCAGAAAGCTCACGAGACTCTGCAAACCAACCGCCCCTCAAGATTTGGTCCCAACCGGGATCGGACCACTGGGCAATTATTGCCTACGGTATGGTTTCGATATGGTTAACGAAGATTAAGGGCGGGAGCGAAACCGCCAAGACGGAAAAATCAGCTTCGCAAAGCGAAGCCGATTTTTTTCAAATGCCGACAGTATCTAGTGGACTGGATTCACTAGCGCGTTACTGGCGATATTGCTGGATTCGGGTGGTCCTGAGCCCGGCAAGACCGTGCTGATCGATGGAAAACTGCCAGGAGAGGAATTCGTCGACGGTCAGCGTGTAGCGGCTGCAAGCTTCCTCGAGGGACAGCAGACCGCCGCGAACCGCGGCGACGACTTCCGCCTTGCGACGGATAACCCATCGCTTCGTTCCGGGTGCGGGCAGGTCCGCAATTGTCAGCGGACTGCCGTCAGGCCCGATGACGTATTTTACCCTCGGGCGATGGGGCTCTGTCATGGCGTACTCACAAACTCTCAACCACTGAACTCACGCCATCACGCTACGCCCGGCGACTTAAAATTTGCCTAAACCCAAGCCTCCAATACGAATCTCCTTGAAAATGTCCGCGCAGGCCCTGTCCGACACCGCACTCGGGCGCCGTTTTTAAGGAATCTTAAGTCCTCGACGGCGTTGCGCGCCTAATTGATGATGCTTTCGACCTGATTGACGGTGAAGGTCTGGCCGCCTATCGACAGAAGTGGCGGCGATTGGGTGAGATCGACCGAATTGACCACGCCTGCCACCGAGGTGGTGACTGCAACCGTGTTGCCGGCGGAATCCTTGGCGGTCGCCGTGAGGGTGTAGTTGCCGTCGGGGAACTGGGTGCCGTCGGTGCCGAGGCCGTTCCAGTTGAAGGACTGGTTGTTGCCGGCATTGGCCGCAAAGTTGTTGCTGTAGACAGTCTGGCCCGAGCTGCTGGCGATCGAGATGTTGACGGTGGAGGCGGTGGGAATGTTGAGCTCCCAGGTGGCTCGGCTGCTACTCAACGCGGCGGTGCTGCCTTTGACGACAGCGGTCTTGCCGACAAACTGCAAGGCCTGGCTCGATTGCACGGTCTGTTGCAGCGAGACCAGCGTGGCCAGCGAATTGTTGGTATTGATCTGCTGCTGAACACCGGCGAATTCGACGAGCTGCTGGGTGAACTGGTTGGTATCGAGCGGGCTGAGCGGGTTCTGATTCTGCAACTGGGTGGTCAGCAGTTGCAGGAAGCTCTGGAAGTTGCCGGCGATCTGCTGATTCGCCAACGCGTTGGCGGCGGCGGCCGAACTGCCGCTGGATGAGGACGATTGAGGTGTCGTGCCCGAAACGACAGGGCTCGAGGTATTCACTCCTGATGACGTCGCCATGGTCTTCTCCTCTACTCCTTACACTCTGATGTCGACGCCGCCGCTCGATCCGAGCGAGCGGCCATAGCTGCGGCCCGCAACCGCGGCGGGAACGGCATCCTCGTCGCTGATGACCAGTCGCTGCGCATTGGGGTTGTTGTCGTTGGCGTTGTTCTGGCCGGAGGAAGATTGGTCGCGCAGGCTGAATTGCAGGCCCCCGCTGTCGGTCTTCAGGCCCGCATCGTTGAGCGCCTGCTGCAACTGCGGCGCATCCTGCCGAAGCATCGACAGCGTTTCAGGCTTTTCGACCGTCAAATGCGAGGTGACCTGGCCATTCTGATCGATCTGGACCCGAACGTCGATGCGGCCAAGATCGGCGGGATCGAGCCTGATTTCAAAGCTGCTCTTGCCGCTTTTCACGTTGGCGGCAATCTCCACCGCGACCCCGCTCAAGGGCACTGCCCCGCCGGTCACTGGCGTCGCGGTCAAGTTGCTTGCGGAGGTGAGGTTCGATGCGGAATTGAGCTGCGGCGCCGCGCCGAGCGCCTGCAGAGAAGGATCTGCGATTTCGGCGGCGACATGCGCGACGTTGGCGGTGGGCGTCGCATGGTCATGGGTCGAGGCGCCGGGCGTTACCGTGGCTGCATCCGTGATGGTGTTCTGGACGGCCGGGTTCGCCGTCTCCGGTTTGCCCGTCGTCGACGTCTGCGCCGTTGCCGTGCTCAGAGCAGAATCCGTCGTCGCGCTGGTTGCGTTCGTGTCAGCCGACGTCGGTTTGGCCGCAAAGCCATTGGCCGCGGCTTGCGCCTTTCCTTGTGCCGTCTTTGGTGCGACAGGCGCGGTTGCGGCAACCGTTGTCGTCAAGGCGGAAGGATCTGCAGGTGGCGGGCTGCCAGCCTGAACGCCGGCATTGACGGTAATGGCGAGCGTAGCAACGGCCGCCTTGGTTTCCGTCTGCGCGCCGGCCGATGCGGTGGTGGCGGCTATCGCGGCAGCGGCAATCGCCAGAGGCGCTGTCGGGCCGCCGGAGCTCGGTGGTGCCGAAGGCGTATTCGTGATCGGCGTCGACACTGGAACCGGAGCGGCAACCGGCGTCGGCGCTGTGGGAGCGCTGCCGGCTTGCTGCGCGAGAAGGGTTGTGTCCACTGCGGTCGCATCCGCGTTAGCAGGATCACCTTTGGATGCGTGGTCGGCCGGCTTCGACGTCGCCGACGTGGTTGCCGAAGTCGTCGTCGTCGTGGATTGGCTGGTACCGTTGGCCGCAGCGCCATTGCCATTGGCGTTCGCAGATGCGCTGGCATTGGACGCTGATCCGTCATTGCTGGCGGCGTTATCAGAATTGTTGCTTGCGGGCGGCGGGCTGGGCGAGTTGTTGCCGTTGGCCGGCCCCGCATTGTTGCTCGCGCTTTTGGCCGGCGGATTGTTGTCGGATTGAGGCGGCGGCGAGCCGTCGGCGTTGTTTGGCGGCGGCGCTGGGGGAGGAGGGGGCGCGGCATGGGAATCGCTCGGCGTATTCTTGCTGACCAGGTTCCCAAACAGTTCGTTTGCCGAGGGCTGAGCGGAACGCGCCAGCCAGGACGGCGCAGCCTGGAATGCGGCATTGGCTGTTGGATCTTGGGTAACGCTGAGCACTGGACGGCCTCCGGCAACGGAACTCGAAAACATTGAGCAAGGACCGGGCCATTGCGCTTTTTTGAGCAATATACAGTTATTTCAAAGGCTTATTAAATGGACCTCCCGCTGCTGTGGCCGCCTTTGGCCCCGTCTTTTCTGCCCGGCGGCAAGATTTGCCGTTCCAGAAAGGCCGCCCGCGGCCATCATTGCTTCGCGCTATATCGGCCTATATTAAAGTGCATCTTTCCGGCCGCCCCCACTGCCGCAAGCGTCGCGTTGACATCGGTGACTCAAAACCATGCGTAACAGTCTGGATATCGAAGGCCGTCCCCAGGATACCCGCGTGGTCGTCGCCATGTCGGGCGGGGTCGATTCCTCGGTGACGGCCGCGTTGTTGAAGTCGCAGGGCTACGAAGTCGTCGGCATCACGTTGCAGCTCTACGACCATGGCGCAGCGACCCACCGCAAGGGCGCCTGCTGCGCGGGACAGGATATTCACGACGCGCGAAACGTCGCGGAGCGGATCGGTATTCCGCATTATGTGCTGGACTACGAGAACCGCTTCCGCCACTCGGTGATCGACAATTTCGCCGAGAGCTACGCGTCGGGCGAAACGCCGGTGCCTTGCATCGAGTGCAACCGTTCCATCAAGTTTCGCGATTTGATGGAAACGGCGCGCGAACTTGGCGCATCCGCGCTGGCGACCGGTCACTATGTCGCTTCGCGCGCCATGGCGGACGGTTCGCGCGCCCTGATTTGCGCGGCAGATAGCGACCGCGACCAAAGCTATTTCCTGTTTGCAACCACTCGCGAGCAGCTTCAATACCTGCGGTTTCCGCTCGGCGACATGACCAAGCCCGAGACCCGCGAATTGGCGCGACGCTTTGGTCTTGAAGTCGCCGACAAGCACGATAGCCAGGACATCTGCTTCGTGCCGAGCGGGCGCTACACCGATGTGATCGGCCGGCTGCGGCCCAATGCGATCGAGCCCGGCGACATCGTCGATCTCGATGGGCACATCATCGGCAGGCACCAGGGCATCGTTCACTTCACCGTTGGCCAGCGCCGCGGATTGGGGATCGCGTCCACCGCGCCGCTCTACGTCGTGAAGCTGGACGCGGCACGCCGCCGCGTCGTTGTCGGACCGCGCGAGGCGCTGCGGATGGATCGCATAACCTTGCGCGACGTGAACTGGATCGGCGACGGCGCGCTCGATCGCGCGGTCGGCGCCGGGCTTGAGGTTTTCGTGCGCGTTCGCTCAACGCGTGCGCCGCAGCCGGCATGGCTGCGCGCAACCGAGGATGGCTATGCCCTCGAACTCGTCGCGGGCGAGGAGGGCGTTTCGCCCGGCCAGGCCTGCGTATTCTACGATGCGCCCTCGGGCCGCGCGCGGGTGCTCGGCGGCGGCTTCATCCAGAGCGCCAGCGCAACGGGAATGGCCAGCAAGACGGTGAGGGTACCTGTCGCGCCAGTCGTCGAGCCGATGCGCGGATAGTGGAGTGGATTTGACATTCGCTACCCGCCTGGCCGCGAATTCGTCTGGCGAATGTCAAATCCTAAACTCCACGACAAATCTAATTTTGCTGGTGGTCCTTTGATTCTAACATTCGCAAAAGTGGCCACTGAGACGGGATGCGAATGTTAGAATCGGACCACTAGTTTTTCGGATCGGGGGCATGGCGACGGATATCGACCGCGAAGGGGTCGCGAAAGCTTATGGGCGCTGGGCGCCGATCTACGACCTCGTGTTCGGGAAAGTCTTCGATCATGGCCGCCAGTCGACGATTGCGGAAGCCGATCGGATCGGCGGACGGATTCTCGACGTCGGTGTCGGCACCGGATTGTCGCTGTCGGACTATGCCGCCACAACCAAGGTGTGTGGCGTCGATATTTCCGAGCCGATGCTGCGCAAGGCGCAGCATCGGGTGCGATCGCTGGGGCTGAAAAACGTCGAGACACTGGCGGTGATGGACGCCAAGAATTTGGCTTTTGCGGATTCCTCCTTCGACGCCGTGGTCGCGCAATATGTGATCACGGCGGTTCCGGATCCCGAGGCCACGCTGGACGATTTTGTTCGGGTCTTGAAACCCGGCGGCGAACTCATCCTGGTCAATCATATCGGCGCCGAAAGCGGTCCGCGACGCGCCTTTGAACTTGCGTTTGCGCCACTGGCCCGAAGACTCGGTTGGCGGCCGGAATTTCCGTGGGCGCGGCTGGTGAATTGGGCGGCCAAGCATGGTGGCGTCAGCCTCGCTGAGCGCCGGCCGATGCCGCCGATGGGTCACTTCTCGCTGATCCGTTATCGGAAGGCGCAAAATCGTTAGCGGGAACGCGCGGAACCAGCGTTCACGATGTTCGTTTTGTTTTGATGACGAAACACGCGCTTCTTCTTGCGTTCGGACTGGTGGCCTCCGCGCAGGGGGCGGCTGCCCAGGCGCCGCCCACGGTGACGACGCCGCCGGCTCCGACTGCTGTGGCTGACAATAACTGCGCGCCGACCGCGCAGTCTGTCCAGCCGCGATCCAACACCGAGCCGGGCACCACGACCGGGCAGGCCGGCGAACCGCTGGCCGATAAGCTTGCAAAGTCCAATGGTGTGCTGTGTCCGCCTTCGGGCGTCGACCCGGAAATCCGCGCGCCAACGCCGGATGCCGGCAAGACGCCGGTCATTCCGCCGCCGGGCAGTCCTGGCGGCAATCCCAACGTCCAGCCGAAATAGCCCTGCGATTCCAGCGCCTGAGCTACGAAGCGGGCTTTGCTTGACAGGGCCAAGGCCTGCTTCTTATATGCCGCGCGTTCGCGGGCCGCGGCATTTTCCAAGGCTGCGTTCGTTTGCTCCGTGGCGGGGTAGCTCAGCTGGTTAGAGCACGGGAATCATAATCCTGGGGTCGGGGGTTCGAGTCCCTCCCCCGCTACCAGAAAAATCCAGCTAAAATCAAGCACTTATCCGAAACAGCCCAACGATTTTGATTCGACGATTTTGCTCTTGGGTAACCACCGGGGTAACAATTTGGCAGGTCGGCCAAAATCGCGGTTTTTTGCCGCGTCTGGTGGGTGTCGTAGCCACGCGCCCGACATCGCACGGACGGGCCGTTTCTGGGCGACGTCGCGGCGGTCTAGGCTGTGGGTGGCAGGGGGCAATCCGGCGCGGCCGGACTCGCAAAGCACGGCCCCGCCCTGGGGGTAGGGGCAAGTACGAGGCGGGACCGTGCCGGGCCACGGACCAGCGCTTTGGCTTACATGGCCCGACGACGATAACGGGGCCGTTGCGACAGCGGTTCCTCCGCAGCGATTAAACACACTGGCGGCCCGGAACTCTCGGTTGCTGCGGCGGGTTAGGTCTTGCCGGCTGGAGGCCAACGGGAGAAATCCCCGATGGACAAGCAGACGAAGATGGAAATTTGGGACCTGGCCGCCGGCACGTTCATCGCCGTTTCGGTCGTAAGCAGCATTGCATTCATCGTTGCAAGCGCGATTCACTAGCCTGGGAGATTTCCTTCAGCCTCGGGCGACGCGACGATTTGCGGTGCGCATCGCTCGCACTGTCGGCAGCATGCGATGCGCAGTGTCGCGGTGGATGTGCCGAGAATGTTCAAGCCCGCTATTGAGCGCTCAACGGACCCAACTTAGAGCACAACGCGCCGGCGAGCAGTGTGCTCGCCGGCGCGGCATTCCTCATGGCCCGTACTTCGGGGCCGGCGTCTGGTTAAAGTCGGGCTCGTCGGCGACGCAGGTAAAATTCGCCGCAATGCTGGTGCTGCCGCTCCCGTTGTACTTCGCCACCTTGGGGAAGACGCAGAGCGGCCGGGTCATCTGCACCGTGGGCGGCGTATCGTTGACGAACTTGGTGGCAACGATCGTCTCCGGCGCCACGCCAGTCTCAACCCAGGTGACGAGCGGTGTGAGCGCATCGAACACGTTGGGGCCGGGCCCGCCGGAGCAGTGGTACATCCCGGGCACCATGAACAGCCGAGCATCTTTCTGCGTCTTGTCGAGCTTGGGATCGCCCCACTTGAAGCTCGCCTGTTGCATGCCGGAATGTTCGCCGCCAACCAGCGCATTGAAGTAGTTGATGCTGCTCTGCGACGGGATGAGCGGGTCGGCCCAGCCGTGATACATCAAAAGCTTGCCGCCATGCTCCCGGAACTCGCCGAGATTGGTGCTATCCGCGTTCAGTACGTCGGCAAGCTGGTCATCGACCGTATCGACGGCGCGGTGGAAGTCGAAATTCGCGAAATTGACCGCGCTCGCCGGGTGGCCGAAGCTCGGGCCGAACACCCAGTAGAACAGGCCGTCGAACGCCGGTTCGGGAAGACTCTCCATCAACACCAAGCCGAGCCCGAGCACGTTGTCGGTCTCGTTGCCGCGTTCGTAGCCTGGATAGATCACCTGCCCGTTCACCGGGTCGATCGTGCCGGCATAGTATTTCTGCATTGTCGTGACCTGGTCGGCCGTCAGGCATGCAGGCGGCACCTTGCCGCCTGTGCACAGCAGCGCCTTGGGATCGAAATGACAGTCGCGCGGATCGGTCAGGAACTGGTCGGTGCTGGCGCCGCCGTCGCGGCCGACGCACTGCGCTATCACGGCGTTATTGATCAGCGTCATCTGGCCGGGGAGGATGAACCGGCTGGCACTCGCATGGGTATCCTGCCACACCGCAAGCGGTACCATGTGTATATGCGTGCGGTTAAAGGCTGCCGCGCCCGCCAGGATGCCGTCGTAGTCATTGGGGAAGCGTTGCGCTTCCATCAAGGCGTTCTGGCCGCCGGTGGAGCATCCGGCAAAATAGGCCTTCGTGTGGCTCTTCTGATAGAAGGCGTCGGCGATCTGCTTGCCGCGCACCGTCATTAGGTGGATCGCCCGCTGGCCGAAATCTTTGATTCGCTCGGGATGGCCGAACAAGCCCGTCGTGGGCGAGGCAGAATCGCCGAACGCAATCGCCAGGGGATTACCCATATTGCCGGATGAACCGCAGTAAAGCGGGCTGCATCCGGATGAACCGGTGCCAAGATCACTGTTGGTCGCAGCAAAGCCAGCCTGGATCCCACTGGCGAGCTCGCTGTAGGTTATCACGCCCTGGAAGCCGCCGCCGCCGGTGCCGAGGAACCTGCCGTTCCACTTCGTCTTCTCCGGCAGCCAGACCTCAATCTTGATGTTGGAATCCGAGGTTGGGGTCAGGGTCGCGGTGACCTGGCAGAAGGCCGGAAGACCGGTGATCTGGGTGGGACCGGGAGGGCCGAAGACGCCGGTGGTGTTGTCCGTCGCCGTTGTGATCATCGTGTCCGGTAGCTGCAAGGACTGGAGATTGGTGCACGGCGTCGCCACCGCGGGCGTGCTGGCAATCGCGAACCAGGCAAACAGGCTCATAGCCGCGCCGACGAAATGAGGTCGATGACGCATCATTCTGTCCTCCCTGAAGGTTGTGTTTTTGTAGAACCGACAGGATATCTTATCGATAAGACAGCTCAAGGATGATTTTGCGAAAGGAATAACCAAACAGGCATTTTTTGTGCCTCTCCTCGCTGGATCAAATCGCCTTACGATCACACGGGGCCAGCGCAAACAATTGATTGCTGCGATAACGGAAAACTTTGGCGCAATGCCGAAGCAAACGGAACGCGTCAGTTATCCCGTCGGGGTCGTATCTGGGTTACAGACAGTTCTGCTCGATAAGAGAAATCAGTCCGCCGATGAAACCGACGAAGAACGCAAGGTCATCGAAATACGCCTGCGCGCCGAACGTAAAGCCGGGCAATTGCTGGTGGTTTCTGCCAAGAATGGGGAACGTAAAGGCGGCAGAGGCGGTGACCGAAAATCAAGTAACCCCGGTCAACTTGATTTAAAAGACCCTCCGCCGGGAAAACAGGCTCGTTGATCAGTGTGAACTTGTCGGCGCCCGGCTTCGTGCCTTCCACAGCTCGCCCCACTGCTGGTCGGTGGTGCCCTTGCCGGATGATCCGCATTTGCGCGCAGCTTCCTTGGCCTCGACCTCGGTGAAGACGTGATAGCCGCCGCGCGGTCTGCCGGAAGGCTCCCTTGGCGATGGTGTCGCCATAGGAATCAACGTTACCGAATGTCGAGCCGTATCCGGTGAACGTGCCGTCGTCTTCGCTGGAAACCTTGACTTCTAACGGCGAAAATAGGTGATTCATAAAAATTTTCTTTCCAAAAAAGTGTGATCTTCAGGCGATAGTTCAGGCTATTTGTAAAATATGGATGCGTTGTAATCTAACTTTCCGTTTTTTCACTGGATGCCAGCCGTCGCTCGAATTATTGCGACACGATGCGTTATTTCTTTCACATCGTTGGTGGTTCAGAACTGTTTCCCGACGAACTGGGACGTAGTCTGCCAACTCTTAAATCCGCAAGACGTCACGCTAAGATTCTTGCCGACGAATTGAGAAAGGGCGGCGATTTTTGCGGATCAAGTCTAGCTAGTGCGCGTTGTTGATGAGGATGGCAGTATAGTCTTCGAGTGCCGAGTCTCCTAAGTAGAGAACCAATACGAAAAAGAATCCTGCGCCGAGCCGCCCCTTCCGTGGAAAACGGGGTAGCGTGACGCAGGCACGCTTTCTTGATTCGGAGGGGGCCATGAGCGCACAGCGGCGAATAACCGGCAACCGGCTATCTACGCGTCCCACGATATTACCGACCCCTAAACTTCCGGCTCGGAGCTTCCCAATTCAACGATCAATTCAACAATTGACTGACGACCTTGACGCACTTAACGAGCGGATCGCAGAGCTAGAACAAGAAGGTCATCGGGGTCATGCGATGGAAGTGTTGAAAGCAAATGCGATGGACTTCGCACGTCGGATTGACGAGCTTCGGAGTTTACTAGTCGATGTACCGACCAAGAAAGGCCGAGCTTCGCCGGGTTGAATACCCCTAGCACCCAAGCAATAGCCAACATATTGCCTCCCCGACGTGATAGCCTGTTGATCAACCAATGGAGGATGACATGGCCAAAGGCGAGCAGAGAAGCAATCGGGAGAAAAAGAAACCTAAGAAAGAAAAGATCAAGCCAATCGCCGCTGCCCCAAGCCAAAAGGGCGCGTCGGCGGGATGGCAGCCGACGTTAGGGTCGGGCAAAAAGAAATAGAACGAGCGGTTCACTTCGAAGCTTATTTGGCGGTTAGCAAATCCATACCCCCGCGCTCTTTGGGCGAAAATCCGATTTTCCCAAGCAAGCCGATCAATTGCGATACGTCGCCTGACTTTAGTTCCTCAATTCGATAGTGGGCCATCAACGTTGCAGCGATCTCGACTAAGAATCTATCGGCGCTTGTCAGCCAAAAACCGCGATTGCGCATTTCCAGCCACGCTAACTTGACTGGTGTAGGCAATCCCTCTGGCGGTTCCGGCAATGCGGTTGTGACGATGGGTTCGTATTGTCGTGCTTTCAGGCGGCTTGGGTGATTTTTGAATGCGCCCCTCAATTCGAGTAGGGCGGTCGGTGTTCTGGGTCTTGCCATTGGATTCCTAATTATCTGGGTTTTGGCGGTGTGTGTAATTTGCCATGTGCCGATTGCAGCCCCTCGTTTTCTAACGAACGATGCCCCCCATGCCTTCCGGCATGGTCACCATCTACGGGACTGTTGGCAACGGTCACGCTGTCTAAGCGGAAACCGCGCTAAGGGCGGTCCATCTGGTTGGCAGGTGAGGTGCCACGCCTCGCCCTTGCTAATCTTCGCTGTCTGCTGGCCCAGATAGCTCGTTGATCCAAGCTAAAATGTCCTTTTGAAAGGACCAGCCGCTTGGGGGAGTGTGGATTGATCGTGCCAGCAAATAGAACCTGCCCCTCTTCGAGTTTCACGCGGGCAAACAATTTGGCATCGACTTCCGTAGCAAATGTTCGAGTTTCGCGCGGCCTGCGCTCCTTCTTCGACAGAAGGCCGCGTTTGCGAGTTTCAAAAGTCACGAACCAAGTCGACGCCATGGCCGTACCCGCGCCCTGCAAAGCACTAGACCGATTGCGTACCTACGGCTTCGCGAGTGTCGCTAACATACGTTAAGGGCGTGCCTGTCGCTTCCGGGTCAAAAGCGCCATTTTGACCGTCGGACGGCGACTTCTGGTCTGCCTCGATGAGCAGACATTGCAACCGCCGCTCCGCACTTCGGTTTCGTGCCCAACAGGCGACATCGGCGACACGAAAGAGCCGTCAACTGTGCGGCCCTTACTTCGGCGACCCCAATCTGGGCGAGTCGGCCCAATCCGCCAGCTGAGACGCGGTGTCGGCCTGACGAGCTTTCTTGAGTAACATATCTCTCTCTATGCCAGGCGGCAGCAGGGCAGCCCTCTCGCGTACCTCATTCGCGTACAGCGCAAGCCGGTCTTTCAGCGTCAGGAACCGTTGGGAGCGACGACGCTCCATGAGGCGGCCTTACTCTTTCTCGGTGGATTTGGTCCTGCCTAACTCACCGGCAAGCCAGCCCCTTGCTTGAGGACTCTCGAGGGGATCGGGACCTTCGCAATCCAAGCACTGGAACGTGCGCAGACCCTTGCCGCCAAGTGACAGCGCTAGAGTCAAATAAGCCCCGCAATCGGGGCAAGTCGGTCGCTTGGCCTGTCCCATGCAAAAATTTTGGTGCAACCTCAAATGGCCGTCAATTAAAATTTGTAAAAGACTATAGGCAGGTCTTTCAATTCCCCGTCCGGGCAACCAAAAGCAAGGCCGTTCCGCGACCTAACGCAATGGGGGCAAAATGTTCAAAAGTGAACATAAAGAGGAGGCCATCAGCGGCAGCCCCGACTTCCCAGCTCCTTAAGAACTAGCTTGGAAATTTCCGCCGGGTCTTCGATCCTAAACCGGCCGACTGTGATTATTTTCTCGGCGACAATCTGCGTGATCGGGTCGCTGCGAAGACATTTGCTAAATGAAGCCGTTGTTGTTCAAACACGAAGAAGCCGGGATCAAATCCCGGCTGCGTTTTTGCGAATTAGCTCACAATTCAGCGTGAGCCCAGTTGTGCTGGTTTTTTGTCCCATTTTGACCGACGGCGCCCACGGCCTCCTCAAACGAAATGAGCCGCCGTTCGTTCTCATCCCACAAAGCCAGCCCGACACACCGCAAGCTTTGAAGCAGGGTAATTCGTCCGACGGCGGCGAGCTGCGGGTGGTCCCGCAACACATCCGGCAGCCGATAGAAGGGAATTCGACCGCACAGGTGATGGATGTGGTGGACGCCAATGTTTGCCGTGAACCAGCGCAAAACACCCGGCAAGTCGTAGTGGGAGCTGCCACGCAGCGCAGCTTCGTGAAAACTCCAGGCCTCGTCATGGGACCAGGAGGTGTCCCCGAACTGGTGTTGAACGTAGAACAGCCAGACACCGATCGACGCCGCCAGAATCGTAATCAGCAGGTGCACGAGCAGGAATGGCGCAAGGCCGACCAGCCGGATCATCGCGGCGAAAAGAATCGCGATGGCGATGTTCGTGCCCATTGTGCTTAGCCATGGCTTCCAGTCGCCACGCATCATCCCTATTGGCAATCGATGCCGCAAGAGGAACAAATACGAGGGACCTGCGCCGAACATTACTATGGGATGCCGGTACAGGCGATAAAGCAGCTGACGCCATCGAGGCAGCGCGAGAAATTCGCGCACAGTCAACAGGTCAATGTCGCCCAAGCCTCTGTGATCGAGATTACCTGAACTCGCATGATGGCGTGCGTGGTTACGTCGCCAATAATCGTATGGCGTAAGGGTCATGACACCGATGACCCGGCCGACCCAATCGTTCGCAAGACGGCCACGGAAAAACGAGCCGTGGCCGCAGTCGTGCTGGATCATGAAGAGGCGGACGAGCAAGCCCGCCGCGGGCGCCGCCAGCAGCAGGCCGATCCAATGGCCGTGGTTAAGAGCCGCCGCCATCAGAGCCCAGATGGCAATAAAGGGCACTGTAGTGACCACCAGCTCGAAAACGCCGCGGGCGTTATTCGGCTCGCGGTAACGGGCGAGCAACTGCATCAATGCGCGGGTTTCGGGTGGGCTTTGAGCCATATCTGGACTGCTCCCGAACCTATGTTCAAAAGGCGCGTCTATCGACGGCCCCTTGGGCAACAACTCCATGCCCCGTGGACTATGTGTCAAGTTGGTTGGAAAGCATGTGGGGGCTCATCGACCTTAGAGGCGCTTTTCTGTTGCGCGGAACGGTTGCTCAGCGGTAGAGGCCCCGTTCGCGTTGGCCGGCGCGGTCTTGTCCTGCCCTGCCAAAGCCAGGGCAACGACGGGATTCATGCTGTCGACCATCGATGTCGGCATCAGGATCGTGGTGCCGCGCTCCTTGGTCGTCTCGTAGATGATGTTCATGGCGCGCAGTTGCAGGGCTGCCGGCTGACCCGCGTAGATCATGGCCGCTTCGACGAACTTGCCGGCGATCGCGGCTTCGGCCGATCCAAGGATGACACGGGCCTGCTTTTCCCGCTCGGCCTGGGCTTGCCGAGACATCGCGTCCTGCAAGGCAACCGGGATCGCGACGTCGCGGATCTCGACCGACTTCACCGAAATGCCCCAGTCCGCCGTTTTGCGTCCGATTTCGCCGCGCAACAGCTCATCTGCGGCGGTCCGTTCCGACAACAACGCTGAAAGCATCGACGATCCGATCATCTCGCGCAGCGAGGTCTGGGCGACGCGATCGATGGCTTGGCGATAGTCCGTAATGTTCAAAGCTGCCTTCTGTGCGTCATGGACGAACCAGAAGATGATGGCATCCACGTTCACCAGAACGGTGTCTTTCGTCAGGGCCTCCTCGGCGCTGAAAGCGGTGGTCTGGATACGCTCGTCGATGACAGCCACGACGTTATCAATGACTGGAATGATCAGGAAGAGACCGGGCCCCTTCACGCCGCGCAATTTGCCGGCGCGCAGGATCACGAACTTCTGCCAGGTGTTCGCCATCTTCAGAGCCGAGGCGACGACGATTGCGAAGACCACGAGACGGAGCCTGGGACGAGGTAGCCTGTTGCAACCAGGGCCGCGCCGACGACGAGGCAGGCAATTGTAAGAAATACGGTGATCGGGTTCATTTTTGGCTCCTCGAAGTCGCCCCAGCGAAATTAATGCTGATCCATGTCTCGACGTTTTGCTGAGCAATATTGCTCAGTCCAAGACCCAGCCCTAGCAGACAAGCGCCGGTTTACGGTCACAGCTTATTCCATCGCCCCGCGCGAGACTGGCACGGACCTTGGCGCCCGACGCGGACCTTTAATCGGTTCCGAGCGTTGAGGCCGTGAGACCCGGGGCGTCGACGAACGCGGAGCTTTGGTTATGAGCGTCATTCCTCTTCACCTTCAAAGAAGGTTTGAGCAGCGGTGGGCCGCCAGATTTCTCTCGCCGGCCACATCGGCCGTGCCCAAAAGCAGCCAGCTGAAAGGTGCGCTTAGCACTTCGCCGCGCCCAGCAAAGGCAAAGGGAAGGCCCGGTCAGTTCAGTAAGCGGGCTCAAAAAGGGTTGTGAGTCCAATGCGGAGTTTGGAAATGAAGCAAATACTTGGACTGAGTTTTGCTCTGCTGCTCTTTGGGAGCGGTATATGGGCGAACGTCGGCGGCGGCTCACTCTCCCAAAACAAAGGCGCGTGGGTGTCGTATGCCTTCCGATAACGGTGCTACTGTTGGTCAGTCCTTGGGATCAGCTTCGATCTGCAACGCCCGAAGAAAACGGCCCCAGTACGGGGGGCGAACTGGGGCCGTCATTTCATCGGATGTGATGGGTGTGCATTTGGGAGAGGGCGCGTGGCCGGATTAGTGCCGCGCCATTCTCCAAGTGAGGGTACTGACACCTGCGAGCATGGAAATGTCATTGGCGCTTGCGGCGATCTCGGCAACTCGCCAACAGGCGTCATTTCTGAATGCCGTTCGCGGCTGGCGGTAGGTGATGCGAGTCAGTTAGGCAGACGCTTTGCGAGGAGGCCAAAATGCAAGAGATGGCGCATTTCAAATTGCGCGAGTGGCTAGTACCGCCAATCGTGATTCCCGTGTTTCTGCTTCTTCTTGTCGTGATCGTTTCGTTGTACTGGGGGTGAATGTTGAGCGCCCGCCACACCCATTTGGCATGGGCGGTGACGCGGTGATACCAAGCAATATTTCTCAAATCTCAGATGGCTTCACCGCGTGATGAATAATTGAAACGGAAGTGCCTTCGCGACCGCTCTTCGTCACGACCAGGGCGTTAAGCTGGCGGGCAAGGGCCGCGACGATGCCGGTGCCTAGTCCGCCTTCCCCGACTATCGCGCGCTTCTGCTTGCCTCCCCCATTATCGGACACCGACAGCGTCCATTCGGTTTCGTCGGCGTCGAACGTAACAACGACGAGCCCGCCTGTCGTTGTGTCGCGGAACGCGGCGTGCTTCAGCGAATTGATCACAAGTTCCGCGACGATCAACCCGAGACTCTCGGCCTTTGGGCGATCGAAGTTGCCTCCTTCGCCCCGCACTTTAATCGAAATTGCCTGGTCATCGCCGATCATTGACTCGGAGAGGGCTTTGCAAAGATTCGACAAATAGGGGATCAGGGCGATGGGCCCGCGCGCGGCGGACGCATGCAGGTGTTTTTGCACGGCCGCGATCGATATGATCCTGCCACGCGCATCCTCCAAAGCTCGCCTCGCCTCGTCCGAAATTACCTTTCTGGCCTTCATGGAAAGAATGCTTGCGATGATCTGCAGGCTGTTGGCTACGCGATGGTAAATCTCGTCCAGCAAGATGTCTTTCTGCCGAAGCAGCTCGGCGTTCTCGCACTCGAGACGACGCCTGGCGGTGACATCCTCAATGCTGAGAAAGATGTTCGCGGGCGATGCCCCTTCGTAATAGACTTCCCGAGCGTTGAGCAGCATCGTTCGTCGTCCGAGGGACCGAAAGTCATGTTCGACTTCATAATTATCCATGGCCCCTTGTTGGGGTATGATTTGCCCTAGCATCAACCGCAGTTGGGGGATATTCCATTCCCCGCCGCCCAACTCATAAAGCGGCCTGCCGATGATATCGCTGATGTCGAGCTTGAATGTCGCGCAGAAGGCGCGGCTGGCGGCGACCACTCGAAGACTATGATCGAGGACGAGAAGAGGCTCACGAAGGGTGTCGACAATTCCCTGAGCGATTGTGCTGCCAACATTGGTCTCAATGAGGCGAGCGGGTTGCCAAGGCTTGTCCCTGGTGATCGTCAAGGACGTCCGAGCTTGCGGAATCATGTCCATCTCCCTTTCTGCAACTTCACCACCAGCGTCTTCGCCACACTCCGCCCCAGCTTCCTCCCCATCGGCTCCGTCCGCGGACGAACCGGATGATCACGAGCAGCAATATTGCGCCGATCGCGGCTTCAAGGATCTCCGAGACGACGCCGGAACCCAGATGGATCCCAAGTTGCGGAAATATCCAGCTCGCAAGGAAGGCCCCCGCTACTCCCACGACGAGATCGCCGAGGAGGCCCAGGCCCGTACCCCGGACGATCTGGCCGGCCAGCCAGCCGGCCGCAATGCCGACAACCAATATGACCAGGAGGCTTTCATCCGATATGTTCATTTTTTGCGTCCTCACCATCGGGCAACCGATAGGGTAGACCTCGACGAGGGCGGGCACTGTGCAAAATTGATCAGGTCAGTCGTTTGAGCGGCGTAACGTTCACTATTACGTGTCGACCACTCCGCTCGCGAGCCTGAGCGATTTTGCTCAGCAGCAACGGAAGATAACCGATAGTTTTTAAAAGCCGCTCCAGACTGGTGCGACGAGCCAGGTTGGCGCGATGCAGGTTCGTCCGGGAGATTTCATCTTGACCATCAGGACAACGCGGACCACTGTTTCGTTCAGAAGTCCATTCATGCTTCAGAGCCTAGAGGGCGTTCAGCCCCCCGGTGAATATGTCGTTCTCCTTGACGACGAACTGATCGAGGGACTGTCATGGACCGCCTATCGGCGAGTGGCAACGCTATTTCAGACGCCAGCGATCTCAGCCGCGCAAGGGCGAATGCAGTCCTTCTCAATCAGCCAAACGGAGCTGGACACCGCGCTCATGAGAGACCGGCAACAGACGATCGTGCTGCACTGAGCGCATGTAGCGAGATATTGCCGCGCTCTTTCGTGGATGGCTTCGTAGACTTCACGAACGAGCCCGGCCTTCTCATCGATCGGAAGGATGTCCATGACCCTTCAATTTCCCAATCACAGTCGAAGCTATGACCGGACCCGGCAAGCTGTACGTTTTTGGGGATACGAAACAGCGATTGAATATTCGTTCTTTGTCACGGTCGACGCTCTTGAGCGGGTAGAGCCTCGTCTCAAGCGTGACGAAGAAGGCTTTCTTGGTGCATTCGATGCGCATCGCGATCTGATTTTCCGGACGGCCGCGGAGGTGCATACGCGACATCGGAAGAGCCGCTACGATTTGGTTGGCGCGGACTTCAGATAAGCCCAGGGCAGCAACAAATTTGTCTAACGCGCATGGCGCTTAACCTGCTAGACTAAGGGTTCTTCATCAGCCTTTGACGGCCTCATGCCAAGAGCGGCGAAAACCCTGTTTGATCCAAAACTCTTTCTTGCCAAGGTCGGCGAGGGCAAAGCCATATTGAACTTTGACAAGAACCAGGTCGTGTTCTCGCAAGGGGACGCCGCTGATACGGTTTTCTATATTCAAAAGGGAAGGATCAAGGTTCTCGTCGTCTCCGAGCAGGGCAAGGAAGCGGTGGTTGGCATCCTGGAAGCCGGACAGTTCTTTGGCGAAGGATGCCTCAACGGCCATCCCATGCGGATTTCGACAACGATGGCGATAGAAGAATCCCTGATCACCTCGATCACGAAAGGCGCGATGCTGACAGCGCTTGAAAGCGAGCCAAAGTTTTCCGAGTTGTTCATAGCGTATCTTCTCAGCCGGAACAGCCGCATCGAAGAAGATCTGATCGACCAGTTATTCAATTCGAGCGAGAAGCGGCTCGCGCGCCTTCTCCTGCTTCTGGCAAATTTCGGAAAGGAAGGCACGCCGCAGCCCATCGTGGCCAATGTCAGCCAGGAGACCCTGGCGGAAATGATCGGCACCACCCGCTCACGCGTCAGCTTCTTCATGAACAAGTTTCGCAAGCTCGGCTTCATCACCTATAACGGAAAGATCGAGGTTCATAGTTCGCTCTTGAACGCGGTCTTGTACGAGAAGCCTGAGATAATGAGGGACGACTGAGACGGCTGGGCACAAGGATCGAAGGCTTTTGAGCTGTTTCCCTCGTGTCGCGGAACATTAGGCGCGTCGTCCCGTTGCCAACGGCAGACATCATCGTCACCATCATCACGACGCGATGTAGGGATAGTGGCCCCGAAATCGGGGGCCATTTATTCTGCAACAATATGAAGGCGCCCAATGAAAAAGACGATTACGTTAGCCGACGAGCTTCAGACGAGAAACGTTCAAAGAGCCGATGTCGCGCCGGCCGATGGCTTCACGCTGGTGGTCGACGGCCACTTCAACTCACTACGATAGCGAAACGGCCGCTCAAGAAGCCGGCGCTGAGCTGTTTGGCAGGTTTCCAATGTTGCAGGTCCTGATCTACGATGCAGCGACCAAGACGCGATCCGAGCTGCAATAGATTCTTTCCCAATGTTCGGGATGGGCAATTCGTGACAGTGGTCGCGCGACGCACCAGTTACTTAGTGCCAGCCTTCGGATTGTGGCGCGGTTATCTGGTCGCGACAGGGACTCTCGCTTCTTCCTGCGCTAGCAGCTTCAAGAGCAATTGCCGTTGGACGTCATCTTTGGCCAGAGCGAGCTGCCTTCTGAAGATTGTCAGGTTTTCGCAGTGCACGAATTCTTCCATGGCGTCCTCTTTTCAGGGGTCACTCGCCCGGGTTGGTGACTTCAGGTCGTGGCCGGCGAGCCAGATCGATTTACGTGGGATATTGGAATTGCATGTTATGCACGCCTATAAATCAGGCGGGAACGTTACCGCACTCTCAGTCACCGATGGATGCCGATAAGGGGCGGTGACACCATGCGCGCCAAGTTCCGGACCTGCTGGTCAATATTGCTCACTCCAACAAAATCCCCGATCTTTTCCCCTTACGTCCAGCCTCGATCAGCTAGCGGCAATTTCATCTTGAGTTCGACACGTCAAGGTCGTCGCGAATATCAAGCCTCGGCGCACCCGGAATGAGTCCACGCCGGTTGTCTAGAAATGGGTGGTTCCCTGATCTTCGCTTAGCTTATCTCGCTCAAGTTAGCCTGTGAAATGCGGGCGGCAAAGGCTCGCGCACCAGTTCGCTAAGATCCAAGGTCTCACCGCTTTCGGTAATGTCCGAGAATAGAATCTCGACAAAGGGATGTTGGCGGTTGAACGCGGCGCCTCGCTGATATTTCGTGCTCACAACCCGCTGGATCGCTGCAAAGTTAAGCTTGCCAAGCGCATTGTATTGATCACGGAACAGGCTTTGTCTTCCTCCAAGGTGCCCGACCGAGTTGGCCCATACGTCCATCACCTTGCGGCTTATGAAAGCCTCGACTGTTCGAGAGCCATCCTGGGCATAAATTCGCAGCCCGTCCATGTTATGGGGGCCATCATCGACTCTAGATTGCATAAGCGACATCGAGTTTCTCCTATTGCAGGCGTCAAATCGTTTTCGCCAGCCCCTCGTGAACTGCACCTCCCTCATTGTCCCACCGCGACAAAGCCGAGGTGCCCAGCGTTGCATCGCGACGCGCGGCGTCCGGAAGTTTGTCGCAGCCGGAATCATTCTTGTGCTTGTGCAGAAATCGGGCGATCTGACCACGGAGCTCCGCTGTCTCCAATAATTTTCCGACCGATCCGGCGGTGTCGAAGATCTCCCGCTGCAGCGTCGTCGGCAAGCTGTTCCATTGCATGATGATGGCCGCGCCAAGACACCGCAGAACGTGCTCTTCTTCAGCCGCAAGAGCTGCGCCGCGCGATCGGTCCTGTTCCACGACTTGCAGCGCATCGTGATAATTGTCCGCTAGCCTCTGCTCATTTTCTGCGAGCGAGACGAGACGCTCCTGCAATTTTCGAAAACTACGGCTTTCGTCCGAACCGCCGGAACTCTTAACCAGCTCCCCGTACTCGGCTGCTTTTGCACGATACTGCTGAGATCTGAACATGCCGGGCCCTTTCGTTGAAGTCACCGCGCATTCGGCCAACCTCGATGGCGGGGTACACATAGATATGGGATCAAAGGTTTGAATAACGAGCCCGGCGTGCAAATAAGATGGCGCGAAGAGCGCCGGCCGACGCGCTCTTTGTCGTAGCCCCCGGCGCTCGATAGAGCGCTCGCGAGGAGCGTATCGTAGGAGTCATCTAGCTCACGGATCACGGCACGACCTTCACCGCGTTGGGGCCAGCAACGGCTGCGCTCGCAACAGACTATGCGAGCCGTTGAATGTTGTTCTGCGGTGCGAGTGAAACATCGGCAGAAATCGGCGGTCGCAAAAAGCACGATTGCGTCGAGTGAGAGAGATCACGAGACTTCTCGAACCGAAATCATTGGCAGGGCCCAAACAAACCCGTTTTGACCGGAACCTTATCGGGTTGCGCCTATTGGTCTGTGTCCGAATACTGGACGCACGACAACTGGTAGACACAATGAAAAAGGTTTTCTTAGCGACAGTCGCTATTCTTGCACTCGCAACACCTTCGTTCGCGGCCGGACCGGAAAAGACCGTCGGCCAAGCTCCGCAATCGTTCTACCTGGCTCAAGATACCGCGACCATGAAGTGTGAAATCGTCGAGACCCAGCCCGTTGCCGGCGGCAAGGTGAAGGTCATCGGTGCTGCTCATTCAACAAAGGCAGCAGCTGAGACGGCTTTGAAAGCCGACAAGACCTGCGTCAATTAATTTAGCAACAGTGCAATCGCGCAGGCGGGTCCATTGGTTCGACAATCGTGAAAACCATAGACCCGCCCGCCAAAGGATCAAAAGATTGCCGGACGGATAGCATATCGTCAGGCCAATATGTCACGCGGCGCAGCCGCTATCTCCACAGTCGATCTTCCCACTCGCCACTCTTTAGCGGGTCATCAGGAAGGCGACGTTTTGGACTCTTGCTTCGTACCATTGTCAAGTCAGCCTAGTGTCAACGGTCTGCTTGCCACCGCTGCACCGAGCAGTCGATGGCACGTCGACCTGACTGGAAAGACGCCTCAAGTTTCTCCGGCAGGGCGGATCGCCAAATCAGTAAATTCGAACTGAAATCTGCTTCTAACGTTCACCAGCGTCCAAAATCCATGTCCGGTCAGCGAATGCGATATAGATTCGTTCCTGGCCAAGAGCGGCACCAAGCTCAATCGATAGCTCGTTAAACATTGCCTCGATCGTCTCATCGGGCAAATGACCCAGATAGGCGTGGACAGCTTCGCCAGTGAACGGTGCTACCGGCTCGCGATCTGAGCCAACCGTGCCATCCGGGCGAGGCCAGGCGTAGGTAACCTCCGCGCGGGTGAACATGCCGGATAGCGCGGGTTGGCCCGCCTCCACCCGTCGTCTCATCCAGGCGCGCGCAGTCCGGACGGCCTCCGAAACGTCGAAGACACGGCCAGAAGAGGAAGCGAAAGCGCCTCCGCTGAAAAGCGGCCTTCTCAAGCCGCGCTGATCTGGATCATACACGGTCAAGTGCCGACCTCTAATTCTGATTATATTGGGTAGCCGGCCCACTCCGCGACTCAGTGTAAACGCCCCGCTCAGTGCCCCCTCTACGGGGCGGGTTATCTTTACCACCTCGACTATCGAGACAAAGGGAACCTTTGATCGGTGCTCTGGTTTAGGTCTGGCGCACCTGCACACGGAGTTACTCCCATGAAGAACAAGCCATCGCCTGCTGCCGAAAAGAAAACTGCGGATAAGCACGTAGGAATGATGGGGGACGGCACAGAAGAGCAAGACCTCAACCAACCCGGCACACCGGGCGCTCGCATCGAGAAGGATGAGGTGACTGCGGCTTTCGAAAAGAAACCGCCCCAAAAATCCTGACGCGCGAATAACCCGGTGGCGTTCCGCAACATGAATTGAGGCCGCCAACGGAGGCGGCCTCTTTCATTTCCAGCCAAGCGTAAGATGCCGTCTGTCGGCGGCGGCATTCGCAGGACACCGATGGAGCTGCGTCACGCGATTCCGTATTGCGTCTGAACAGGATCGAGAGAGTTCGCATCGATGACTAGCGTGCCAAATGATGCCTCGTTCTGACGTTAGTGGTGAGAAGCCTGCAGTGAATGGAGACCGCGATGTCCGATGTCTTGTCACCCGAGCTTCTCCGAAAAATGCATGCCTATTGGCGCGCGGCGAACTACCTTTCGGTCGGGCAGATCTATCTGCAAGACAATCCGCTGCTCGAAACCCCGCTCCGGCTTGAACATATCAAGCCCCGCTTGCTCGGCCATTGGGGAACGACGTCAGGGCTGAATTTCCTCTATGTCCATCTCAACCGGCTGATCAAGGACAATGATCTGAACATGATCTACGTGATCGGTCCGGGCCATGGCGGACCTGGCATCGTGGCGCATAGCTATCTCGAAGGATCGTACACCGAGCGTTATCCGGCAATCGAGCGCAGCCGCAATGGACTGCAGCGGCTGTTTCGCCAGTTCTCCTGGCCTCACGGAATACCCAGCCACGTATCGCCGGAAACTCCGGGCTCCATTCATGAAGGCGGTGAACTCGGTTATTCGCTGGCGCACGCTTATGGTGCGGCTTTTGACAATCCGGAACTGATTGCTAGCTGTATCATTGGCGATGGCGAAGCGGAGACCGGCGCGCTCGCCACCAGTTGGCACTCCAACAAATTTCTGAACCCCGCGCGCGATGGCGCGGTGCTTCCGATCCTTCATCTGAACGGGTTCAAGATCGCCAACCCAACAGTGTTGGCCCGTATTGGCCGAGAGGAACTGACGGCGCTGCTGTGCGGCTACGGGTACGATCCGCAATTCGTTGAGGGCGACGATCCTGTGCTTGTGCATCAAAGTCTTGCGAGTACGCTCGACAGGATTTTGATCCAGATTCGTCACATCCAGAGCACGGCTCGTGGTCGCGTCGAGAAACAAAGTCTCAAACGGCCGCGCTGGCCAATGATCGTTTTCCGCACGCCGAAGGGGTGGACCGGCCCGAAGTTCGTCGATGGCAAACCGGTTGAGGGTACCTGGCGCGCGCATCAGGTTCCGATTGCGGATTTCAAGAAACCCGAACATCTCAGACAGCTTGAAGACTGGATGATCAGTTACCGGCCGCAGGAGTTATTCGACGAGCATGGCAAATTCCGCGGGGAGTTGGCTGAGCTCGCGCCGACCGGCCATCGTCGCATGGGTTTCAACCCGCACGCCAATGGTGGTGAATTGTTGCAGCCACTTTCGATGCCTCACTTCCGTGACTACGCCGTGACAGTCCCCAAGCCCGGCAGCGTCACAGCAGAATCAACACGCGTGCTCGGGACATTCCTGCGCGACGTGATGAAGCTCAATCTCGACAAGCAGAATTTTCGGCTGTTTGGGCCGGACGAGACCGCGTCGAACAGACTGGAAGCCGTCTACGAAGTCTCCGGCAAGGAGTGGATGGCCGACGTCGAGGCGATCGATATCGATCTCAGCCCCAACGGCCGTGTTATGGAGATGCTCAGTGAGCACATGTGCCAAGGCTGGCTTGAGGGATACCTGCTCACCGGACGTCACGGCCTGTTCTCGTGTTACGAAGCCTTCATCCACATCATCGATTCGATGTTCAACCAGCATGCGAAGTGGCTGAAAGTCAGCAAAGCGATCCCCTGGCGCCGGCCGATCGCATCGCTGAATTACCTGTTGACCTCCCATGTCTGGCGACAGGACCACAATGGCTTCTCCCACCAGGATCCGGGCTTCATCGATCATGTTGCCAACAAGAAGTCCGACGTCGTGCGCATCTATCTGCCGCCTGACGCAAATAGCCTGCTGTCGGTCACGGATCACTGTTTGCGCAGCCGCAACTACATCAATTTGATCATCGCCGGAAAGCAGCCGGAATGGCAGTGGCTCGACATCGATTCTGCTGTTCGCCATTGCGCCGTCGGCGCGGGTATCTGGAAATGGGCCAGCAATGATGCCGGGGACCCCGATGTGGTGATGGCCTGTGCCGGCGACGTCCCGACCCTGGAGACAATGGCGGCCGTCTCGCTGTTGCACGCCTACGTTCCGGACATCCGCATTCGTGTCGTCAACGTGGTTGATCTGATGGTATTGCAGCCACAGTCCGAACACCCGCATGGTCTCGAAGATCAGGATTTCGATGAACTGTTCACGACCGACCGGCCGGTGATCTTCGCCTTCCATGGCTATCCCGCGCTGATTCACAAGCTGACTTATCGACGGCGCAACCACGACAATATCCATGTCCGCGGCTTCCGGGATGAAGGCACGACCACAACGCCGTTTGACATGGTCGTGCTGAACAATCTCGATCGCTATCAGCTCGCGCTGGACGCGATCCGGCGCATTCCAAAACTCAGTGACCAGGTGGAAAAGGCCACGGCGCGCTACTGGACCGACATGGAACGTCACAAGCTTTATATCGGCGAGCATGGCGACGATATGCCGGAAGTCCGCAACTGGCATTGGACGGCGTGAGCTAAGGGCGGCGAGCAAGGAGAAGGCGATGTATGTCAACATCCTGATACCAACGGACGGTTCGAAACTGGCCGGCGAAGCTGTCCAGCACGGCATCGCCTTGGCCAAGCGGATCGATGCCAAAGCTACCGTGCTGACGGTCTTGGCGCCCTTTCATACGTTCACAATCGACACGCAGATGATCGAGGATACACCCGCTCAGTACAAGGTACGCATGCAGGAGCACGCCGAGAAAACCCTTGGTGATGCCGTCCGCGCAGCGCAAGCGGCCGGCGTTGCATATGAGACGGTCAAGGTTGAGCACGAACATCCGTATCAAGCGATCATCGATACTTCGGAATCGAAGGGTTGCGATCTAATCGTCATGGCCTCGCACGGCCGCCATGGCATCTCCGCGCTCGTCCTCGGCAGCGAGACGCTAAAGGTCCTCACCCATTGCAAGGTCCCGGTGCTCGTCCATCGGTGAACGTCATCGTGCGCTCCAGACTGCTGCGGGTTTGACCGCTTCGCGTCGGATCATCACGAGGCCTGGTAGCATGGGGAGCCAAAGCGTCAGACCGCGCAGTATCAGTGTGGCGGCAAGGCTCGCTTCGAGGCCTCCGCCCATGAGGTGAAGAAGCCCGGTGCAGGTTCCTTCAAAGGAGCCCAAACCGAGCGGGATCAGCGAGAGGGTCGCGACCACGGAGGCAAGTATGAAACTCATAAAGGTGCTTCCGACATCAACGTTCAGGCCCACGGCCCGGCCGGTGCACCAAAGCGTCGCGGCATCAAGAAGGAAGATGCCGGACTGAAGAGTTATAGTTTCGAAGACAAGCCGCGGATCGCGCAACATATCGAGGCGAACCTGACTCAGCATCCTCGCCAATTGAGCGAATGGCCGCCAAAGCTGGATTGCATCGGGAATGAGATCGTCCCGGGACCGTGATAGCGAAAAAAGTGCCACCACTAGTGTCGTGACGACGCTAGCGAAGGCGATGAACAGTGATCGCCAGGCGACACTCAGGTCAGCGCTGTGACGGCGACCGCGGAAGCAATGCCGCGGCGTATGAGGCCGCGCACGAGCATGAGGCTGCCACTGAGGCCGCCGGTAGGTACCGCCTGATTTGCAAAAAGCTCGACGAACGCAAGCCTGAGCAGGTCAGGAACGGCGGCGGCGACCCGGCCCGCTTGAGGACACGGAACCAGACAGCGGCTGCGCTGAGATAGGTCGCCAATTGGCAAGTCAAGGCCGCTGCAAGCCAGAGCGCATTAGCGCCGCGGAGCTTCGCCACAAAGATCTGGATGGCGCCGAAATGCATGATGAAGGTGACGAGACCTGCGAGAATAACGGCTCCAAAAAGCCACGCGGCGATCAAGTGCCACCAGTTGCCGGTCCACGGGGCGGCCTCGGGAAGGTCCAGGTCAGCGGGCTCCGCAGGTGGCGAGGAAGCCGCGGCATATCCTCTATCTTCGAAAAAATCTGCTCTGTGAAAGTAAGCCCAGCGCGCAAAGTCTTGGCCACGGCATTCGACTGGGGAATTGATCGCTGTTCACCACCAAATGCGCATATCGGGTCTCGACTGTGCCCGGACTTCGACACCTTCAGCGCGCGCCCAGGGTCTTGCTGCCGCTCCCATACTCCGTAATCGTTCCGAGCAGCGTGCCTGCCGTGACGGTTTTGCCATCGATCAAAAGAATCTCGGACAGCACGCCGGTAGCCGGCGCTGTGACTTCGACAGTCGTGCCGTCTGTTTCAATCTCAACAAGCGGTTCGTTGACGCTGACGGGGTTTCCGACCCGCTTGAACCATCGTCCGATCGACGCCTTTGCTGCGGACACCCCGATCTTCGGTACTCGTATTTCTGTCGCCATGACCGCTATCCTTTGGAGTTCAAAGCCGGGGTCCCCTAGTCTGAAGAGACTCACAAGCGCCCGTGATCACCGCTGACTTCACGCAATCCTGCTCCGCCCTCATTAGCGTTTTCGGCCATCCGCACCATTGAGCTATATCAACGTCTCTCCCTTCGTTCATTTCTAGCCTCTCAGACGGTCGGGCATTCCCGCGACTACTACTGCAATGTTCGATCGAGCGATCTGCCCTAACGAACCGGTTATCTCTTGGGGCTCGTCCGAACGCGTTGTCATCGAGAGGAGGGGGCATTGCTCGGCCTCGGTCAGATGTTGCGAAAGGGCTGAATATGTCCGGACAAGAAAGCCTGAAGACCCCATCCCTGGGCGCGATCGTTTCGGTCCGCGGCAGTGTCGTGGATGTACGGTTCGATCAGCATTTGCCGCCGATCTACTCGGTGCTGCGGGCGGGCGATAAGGGACAGATCGTCATCGAGGTACTGGCGCAGCTGGACGCGCGTCACGTTCGCGGGATCGCGCTGACACCCACGCAGGGTCTCGCTCGCGGCATGGCGGTTGAGGATACGGGCGGCCCGCTGGAAGTGCCAGTGGGTAAAGAAGTTCTCTCCCGCATGTTCGACGTGTTTGGCAATGTCATCGACCGCGGTGCGACGTTGTCGGCTTGCCAATTGCGTTCTGTGCATCAGGCTCCGCCGCCGCTGGCACGACGATCCACCAAGTCTGAAGTCTTCGAAACGGGCATCAAGGCCATCGATGTTCTCATGCCCTTGGAGCGTGGCGGCAAGGCGGGATTGTTCGGCGGGGCGGGCGTGGGGAAGACGGTGCTGCTCACCGAGATGATTCACAACATGGTCGGACAGCACGAAGGCGTGAGTATTTTTTGCGGCATCGGCGAACGATGTCGCGAGGGTCAGGAACTATACTATCAGATGAAAGAAGCCGGCGTGCTGCCGAACATGGTGATGGTGTTCGGCCAGATGAATGAGCCGCCGGGGGCCCGTTTCCGCGTTGGCCATGCGGCGCTAACGATGGCCGAGCATTTCCGCGACGATGAGCATCGCGATGTGTTGCTGCTGATCGATAATATTTTTCGTTTCATACAGGCCGGAATGGAAGTGTCTGGCTTAATGGGCCAGATGCCGTCGCGGTTGGGCTATCAACCGACCATGGGCACCGAGCTGTCGAGGTTGGAAGAGCGCATCGCCAATACCGATACCGGTGCCATCACCTCGATTCAGGCGGTGTATGTGCCGGCGGACGATTTCACCGATCCGGCGGCCGTGCACACTTTCTCGCATCTTTCCGCGTCGATCGTGCTCTCGCGCAAGCGTGCAAGCGAAGGACTTTTCCCGGCCGTCGATCCGCTACAATCCAATTCCAAGATGGCCACGCCAGGTATTGTCGGCGCGCGACATTACGGTTTGGCGCAGGAAATCCGACGGACGTTCGCGCAATACGCCCAACTCAAGGACATCATTTCGATGCTGGGTCTTGAGCAGCTTTCGCCGGAGGACCGCAACGTCGTCGCCCGCGCCCGCCGCCTGGAGCGGTTCCTGACCCAACCGTTTTTTACGACCAAACAGTTTACCGGGCTCGATGGCAAACTCGTCAGCCTGGAAGACGCATTGGACGGCTGTGAACGAATCCTGCGTGACGAATTCAAGGACTATCCGGAGAGTGCGCTCTACATGATCGGGCCGATCAGCGAAGCCAAGGGAAAATCGAAGCCTGTCACGACTGCAGCGGTAACTGAACCTAGGTCAAAAACCAAGGCCAACTTGACCCCCGCGGCCAAAGCTACACCAGAGCCGCATCCCATACCTGGGGCAAAACCTAAACCGACGTCCGAGCATGCCGGCGGCGCTCATGAATCTTAAAATGCTCTTGCCCTTCCAAGTCTTCGCCGACAAGACCGGCGTGTCCCGCATTGTCGCGGAGTTGCACGAAGGCTCGTTTGGACTCTTGCCACACCGACTGGATTGTGTGGCGGCGCTGGCGCCGGGGGTTCTGATCTACGAAACAAAAGGAGAGGGCGAGGCCTACGTCGCCGTGGATGAAGGTGTGCTGGTGAAGACCGGCTCGGACGTACTCGTTTCCGTCCGTAATGCCATTGCCGGAACGGACCTCGGCCAATTGCGAGAGGCGGTGCAGCGCGAGTTTCTACACCTGGACGAGCAGGAGAAGAATGTGCGCTCGGTGTTGGCAAAAATGGAAGGCGATCTCATGCGCCGCATGGCGACGTTTCACAATGCCTGACGAACCCCAAAACAAGCTCTTGAAGCCGAAGCTGGCGCTCAGCGAGGAGGTTGGTGCGAAGGCATCGCGCAAGCTCAGGGCGCGGCGCCACTCCGCACAGGGCGTCTGGTTCGGCTTGGGCATGATGGGGCTGATTGGCTGGTCAGTGGCAATTCCGACGCTGCTCGGCGCAGCGCTCGGTCTGTGGCTGAACCGGCACTATCCCGGAAAGCATGCATGGACGCTGGCGCTGCTGGTGGCCGGGCTTTCGATCGGCTGCCTCAATGCGTGGCACTGGGTGACGAAAGAAGACAATGCAATGCGAGACGAGCGGGAGGCTGGCGATGAATGAGGTTTTGCTGCTGACGCTGGCATTGTCGGTGGGCGTGTTGCTGGGCGCTATTTTCTTCGGCGGTCTCTGGTGGACGGTGCGCAAGGGTGTTTCGTCTGAGCAGCCGGCGTTTTGGTTCTTCGGCAGCCTGTTGCTGCGGATGAGCATTGCGCTCACGGGATTTTACTTTGTTTCCGGCGGTCAGTGGGAGCGGTTGCTGCTTTGTCTTGTTGGATTTGTCATGGCGCGCCTGGTGGTGACGCGGCTGACCCGCTCCTCTGGAGATAACCAAAGTCTCCCGGTGCAGGAGGCCAGATATGCGCCTTAGTCCCGACGAGATGATCTTCTGGCAATATGGGTCACTCAAATTAAACGGCACGATCGTGTTCACGTGGGCACTGATGTTCGTGTTGGCCGCTGGCTCAAAGCTCATAACGAGCGAGCTCTCCACGGGTCTGGAACGTTCCCGTTGGCAGAGCCTTCTCGAAATCGTCGTTACCGGCATCGAGAAACAAATCGGAGACGTCGGCCTCCGCCAGCCGGAGAAGTATATCGGTTTTTTGGGGACGCTTTTTCTGTTCGTTGCCCTGGCCAGCCTTTGCACCATCATCCCCGGCTACGAGCCGCCGACAGGATCGCTCTCGACCACCGCTGCACTCGCGCTGTGCGTTTTGGTGGCAGTGCCGTTTTTCGGCATTAAGGAGCAGGGGCTGGGCGGCTACCTCAAGTCATACGTGGAACCGACCGTCATCATGCTGCCGTTTAACATCATCAGTGAGCTTTCACGCACGCTGGCTCTGGCGGTCCGCCTGTTTGGCAACATGATGAGCGGGACGATGATTCTCGCGATCTTGCTGACCATCACTCCCTTTATCTTCCCGATCGCTATGAGTGTGCTCGGTCTGCTCACCGGCATGGTGCAAGCCTACATCTTCAGCATCCTGGCCGCAGTCTACATCGCGTCCGCCACGCGCGTCCGCAAGCCTGCGCCTGAACCCGACGTAAAACGCTAAAGCACGAACCCCGGCTCAAGAGGAACGACTATGGATAGCATAACGCTGATCGCAATTGCTTCAATCGTCACCGCCGGCCTGACGATTGCCCTGGGAAGTATCGGACCTGCGCTTGGCGAAGGGCGTGCAGTCGCCACGGCATTGAGTTCGCTCGCGCAGCAACCCGATTCCGCGACGACGATCACGCGCACTTTGTTCGTGGGTCTGGCAATGATCGAGTCCATTGCGATCTACTGCTTCGTAGTCTCGATGATTCTCATTTTCGCCAATCCGTTCTGGAATCATATCATCGCCCAAGCCGCGGGAAAGTAGCCCATGCTCATCGATTGGTTTACCGTCGGTGCGCAAGCGATCAACTTCATCATCCTGGTGTGGTTGCTGAAGCGCTTTCTCTACAAGCCGATCCTCGATGCCGTCGACGCGCGGGAGAAGCGGGTCGCCACGGAACTTGCGGACGCCGACGCGAAAAAGGCCGAAGCCGAAAAGGAACGCGACGAGTTCCAGCACAAGAACGAAGAGTTCGACCAGCGGCGGGCCGCGCTCCTGATCAAGGCTACGGAGGAGGCCAAAGCCGAACGTCAGCGGCTCCTTGATGAAGCGCGGCGGGCAGCCGACGCCCTGAGCGCGAAGCGACAGGAAACGCTGAGAAGCGACGCGCGTAATCTAAGTGAAGCTATCAGTCGCCGGACCCGGCGGGAAGTATTTGCTATCGCGCGCAAGGCGCTGACGGATCTCGCCACAACGAGTTTGGAGGAACGCCTTGCCGAGGTGTTCACGCGCCGCTTGCGGGAGATGGACGGCAAGGCGAAAGCCGGCCTCGCCGAGGCCCTTAAGTCCGCGTCGGATCCCGCGGTGGTGCGCAGCGCGTTCGACCTGCCCGCGGAGCAACGCACGGCGATACAAAATGCGCTCAATGAAAGCTTCCCGGCCAGCATCCGCGTCCGCTTCGAGACGGCGCCGGACGTGGTCAGCGGGATCGAACTCTCCACGAACGGGCAAAAAGTGGCTTGGAGCATTGCAGATTACCTTGCGTCGCTGGAAAAGGGCGTCGACGAGCTTCTGAAAGAGAAAGACGAACCTGGGGCCAAGCCAGAAGCCAAAGCTGAATTTAAACCCTCAGCGAAAGCGGAGACCGAGCCTGAAGTCGAAGCCGTGCGCAAATGTGAAGAACCCAAGCTCGGAACAAAGAGCCAATGACCACTGCGCCTGAAAGCTTGCAGACTGTATTGGACCGCGCGTTTGCAGGAATAAGCCAGGTGCGGGAAGCATTCACGCCGCGACTGATGCCACGTGAGGTGGGCACGATCATCAGCGTCGCCACCGGCGTTGCCAAGGTCTCCGGCCTTCCCAATGTAGGTTTTGAGGAGTTGGTGAAGTTTCCCGGCGATGTGCTCGGCATTGCCTTCAATGTGGACGAGGACGAAATCGGCGTCGTTCTGCTCGGCGAGTACTGGCATCTGCAAGCCGGCGAAGAGGTAGCGCGCACCGGCCGGGTCATGGATGTGGCCGTTGGCGACGAATTGCTGGGACGCGTCATCGACCCACTCGGCCGGCCGCTCGATGGCAAGGGGCCGGTGATTACGAGCAAGCGCCTGCCGATCGAATGCCCCGCCGCCCCCATTATGGACCGCGCGCCCGTCATAGTGCCGCTCCAGACTGGCCTGACAGTTATCGATGCGCTCATTCCTATCGGGCGAGGCCAGCGAGAGCTCATTCTCGGTGACCGGCAGACGGGCAAAACTGCCATTGCAATCGACACTATCCTCAACCAGCGAGGTGAGAATGTCGTGTGCGTCTATTGCGCGATTGGCCAACGCGCTTCCGCCGTGGCAAAGACCATCGCCGGCTTGCGGGAGAAAGGCGCGATGGATCACACCATCATTGTAGTGACCGAGGGTAACGACCCGCCAGGCCTTGCTTACATCGCTCCTTACGCCGCGACCAGCATCGCGGAGCATTTCATGGAAGCGGGCCGCGATGTGCTGATTGTTTACGACGACCTCACGCAGCATGCCCGTGCCTATCGCGAGCTTTCCTTGCTGCTTCGTCGGCCACCTGGTCGCGAAGCCTTTCCCGGCGACATCTTCTACATCCACTCGCGCCTGCTCGAGCGCGCTACCCATCTGCGACCGGAACTTGGCGGTGGCTCGTTGACTGCACTTCCCATCATCGAGACCGAAGCGCAGAACATTTCCGCCTACATTCCGACCAACCTCATCTCCATCACGGACGGGCAGATCTACCTTTCGCCGTCGCTTTTCGAGTTGGGGGTGCTACCTGCGGTGGATGTTGGCAGGTCCGTCTCGCGCGTCGGAGGCAAGGCGCAACGGGCGGCCTATCGGGCGGTGGCGGGTGACCTCAAACTCGCCTACGCGCAGTTCGAAGAACTCGAGACCTTTGCCAGGTTCGGCGCTCGCCTGGACGAAGACACCCGCAAGATCATCGAACATGGACGGCGAATCCGCGCCTGCCTGAAACAGTCGGAATTCGCTCCGGTATCCGTGCCTGGACAAATTGCCGTCCTGCTGGCGTTGAGCGCGGAACTCTTCGATGCGGTACCGATCGACCAGATGACGGCCGCCGAGCACGCTGTGCGGGAAGCGGCGGCGAACATCCCGGCGGAATTGACCACGCGTTTCAATACCGCCGATAAATTGAGCGACGAGGACCGGACAGCAATTGTCCAGCTTGCGCGCAATGCGCTCATGCGCTTTCAGCCCAGGCCGGAATCCAACTTCAGAGCCAGGGCCGGGGCTGAAACCGAAGCCAAATCCGAGCCCAAACTAGCACCCAAGGAGAAGTCTTGAGCGACACCACTGCAAGCCTGCGGCGTAAGATCGACAGTGCCGGCGATCTGCAATCCGTCGTTCGCACGATGAAAGCCATGGCTGCTTCGAACATCGGCCAATATGAGCGAGCGGTACTCGCATTGGGCGACTACCATCGCAGCGTGGAGCTCGGACTGAGCGTTTGCTTCCGGAAAAGCGCGCCGCCTGCGCTCGTTGGAGAAGGCAAAGGACGACTAGGTCCGAGGTTCCTCGACGCGGTCGTGTTCGGTTCAGACCAGGGACTGGTGGGCCGGTTTAACGACACGGTCACTGATTATACCGTGAAGAGCCTCGCTGCTATGTCCGGCAAACTCCGAGTTTGGGCCGTCGGTGAGCGCGTTCATGCGCGCCTGAATGACGCGGGCATGCCGCTAACGGGCGTCTTCAACGTACCGAATTCCGTCAAGGGCATCACCCCGCTTGTCGGGCAGATTCTCGTGGAATGCGAGGCCCGCCACGGCCAGGGTGAAGTCACCGAACTTCACCTTTTCTACAACCGCCCAACCTCCCGGGCGGCTTATGCCCCCGTCAGTCAGCGACTACTCCCGCTGGACGAAAGTTGGCGAAAGAAGCTGGTAGGACTTCCCTGGCCGACGGGAAACTTGCCCGAAGTGATGGGGGAAACCGCCGCCACATTGCGAGCGCTGATCCGTGAATATCTTTTCATTTCTCTCTTCCGCGCATGCGCCGAATCGCTATCGAGCGAAAACGCAAGTCGACTGGCGGCGATGCAACGCGCCGACAAGAACATCGACGAATTGCTGGAGGACCTCAATGGGGCATTCCATCGTCTGCGCCAGAGTGGGATCGACGAGGAATTGTTCGACGTCATCTCCGGCTTCGAAGCACTGAGCGTAGAGCAGAAGTGATGCGCATTGGCACTACGAGAGATAGTGGTCGGTTGGAGTTGAAGGTCAGCGATGGAACGCAACTCATTTGGCAAGCGATGCGGAAAGTGTGGAGATGAAAATACATTCAAAGGATTTTCGCGTGCGGGAAGGAGATGAGGTCAACCTCAAAAAGTGGCCGACGACCGTGAAACCCGTGTACAAGTCGAAGGAGCAGTATCAAAAACTGTTGGCAGAACACGTCGCGCGATTGAGCTCGCGACAGCAGCTTCTCTATGCATCCAACCGCCATGCCGTCCTGCTGATCTTTCAGGCGATGGATGCCGCCGGAAAAGATGGCGCCATCCGGCACGTGATGTCCGGCGTTAATCCACAAGGCTGCCAGGTATTTAGCTTCAAACATCCAAGCGTGGAAGAGTTGGAGCACGATTTTCTGTGGCGCACCACGCGCGATCTGCCCGAGCGCGGTCGGATCGGCATCTTCAATCGGTCTTATTACGAGGAGGTGCTGATCGCCCGCGTCCATCCGGAGATTCTCCGTAGTGAGGGGCTCCCGGACAGCTTGCTCGCCGGGCCGGCGGTTTGGCACGACCGGTATCGTTCGATCGTGGATTTGGAGAGACATCTCCACGTAAACGGTACCCGCATCATCAAGTTCTTCCTGCACCTCTCGAAGGAAGAGCAACGAAAGCGCTTTCTCGAACGCATTGATGCGCCAGAAAAGAATTGGAAGTTTAGCTCTGCAGATTTAGCGGAGAGGAAATTTTGGAACGGTTACATGACTGCCTATGAGCAATGCCTCGGTGCCACAAGCACAAGCGACACTCCCTGGTATGTCGTTCCCGCCGACGACAAGGAGAACGCTCGGTTGATCGTATCTCAAATTGTCCTTGATACGTTCGAAGGCCTCGAAATGACCTATCCCAAATCGAGCGCAAAGCGCCGGAAGGAATTGCAGGTGATCCGCAAGCAGCTGGCGAAGTGAGATGTTGAGAGCCTTGGCGCGCGATGGCTCCAATTCCTTGCGATATTCTGCATGTTGCCGCAGGCACGTGGTTGGCTAACGAGCGAATTCGGAGTGGCGGAATGGAACGTATCGAAAACAGGACTTTCGACGAGATCCAGCTGGGAGACACGGCGAGCCTCGTCCGCACGCTCACCCATAAAGACATCGAGCTGTTCGCAATCATGTCGGGAGACATCAACCCGACGCATCTGGATGACGCGTTCGCCAAGAGCGACACGTTCCACAAGGTCGTGGCGCACGGGATGTGGAGCGGTGCGCTGATCTCGACTGTGCTCGGCACGCAGCTCCCCGGACCTGGGACCGTTTATGTCGATCAGTCCCTCCATTTTCAGCGAGCCATTGGTCTCGGTGACACGATTACCGTTGCGGTGAAGGTGAGGGACAAGATCGAACAAACGCACCGGGTTATTTTTGATTGCCGGGCCGTTAATCAAAAAGGAGAGGAGGTCGTCAGCGGTACTGCGGACGTTGTCGCGCCGGTTGAGAAGATCTCTCGTCCCCGCGTGGTTCTCCCGGAAGTCGAGCTGCGGCAGAAAGGGCGACGCTATGAACTCCTGATCAGGATGACCCGCGGCCTCGAACCCATCCGCACCGCCGTTGTTCACCCGGTCGACGCGCCGTCGCTACTTGGCGCCGTGGAAGCCGCCCGCATCAAGCTTATCAAGCCGGTGCTGGTGGGCCCGGAGGCCAAGATACGCGCTGCGGCGGCGCTGGCACAGCTCGATCTGGCGCCCTACGAGATTGTGTCGACAGAGCACAGCGAGGCCGCGGCCGCTCAAGCTGTCGCTATGGCCCGCTCCGGCAAGGTCGAGGCGCTCATGAAGGGTGCGCTCCACACCGATGAACTCATGCATGCAGTGGTCGACGGCGAATGCGGCTTGCGAACCGCCCGGCGTTTAAGTCACGTCTTTGCGATAGACGCGCCCGACTATCCGAGGCCGCTCTTCATCACCGACGCAGCGATCAACATTTATCCTACGCTGGCGGACAAGCAGGACATTATTCAGAATGCGATTGATTTAGCGCACGCTCTGGGGATACCGGAACCGCGCGTGGCAATCCTTTCCGCGGTCGAGGTCGTCACTGAAAAAATCAAGTCTACCCTTGATGCGGCCGTGCTTTGCAAGATGGCTGATCGAGGCCAAATTACCGGCGGCATTCTTGATGGTCCGCTCGCTTTCGACAATGCAGTCTCGACAGAGTCAGCCAAGACCAAAGGAATCACTTCGCCGGTTGCCGGCCGTGCCGACATCTTCGTGGTGCCAGACCTAGAGTCCGGCAACATGCTGGCGAAACAACTTGAGTACTTGGCGGAAGCGCAGATGGCCGGCATCGTGCTCGGAGCACGCGTGCCGATCATTCTGACAAGCCGCGCGGACGGGACGCTGGCCAGATTAGGATCCTGTGCGATCGCGCTGCTGCTGGCGCGTCACAAGGGGACAAAAACGTGAGTGATGCGATCCTCGTGCTCAATGCCGGTTCGTCGAGCGTCAAGTTTTCGATGTTCCCGGGACATGAAAGACCGACCCGGCAGGGTATCATTTGCGAAGGTGAGTGCGAAGGCATCGGCCATCGCGTTCATTTCACGGCGAAAGACCGCGCCGGAGCGCCGCTGGTCAATGAATCTCTGGCTGAAGGAACCAGCCATGAGGAGGCGCTGGCCGCACTTCTGCGCTGGCTGGAAGGCCACTTTCAGGACGATCGACTGGTGGCGGCCGGCCATCGGGTTGTGCATGGCGGATCGCTTTATACCGCGCCGGTTCTGATCGATGCGGCGGTGACCGCCGAGCTACGCCGCCTCATTCCGCTGGCACCACTCCATCAGCCCCACAACCTTGCCGCTATCGACGCCCTTACAAAGCTTCACCCGCGACTGCCGCAGGTCGCGTGCTTCGATACGGCCTTTCACCACACGCAGTCCGAGGTCGCAACGGCGTTCGCGTTGCCGCGCAGGCTCGCCGTGGAGGGCGTCCGTCGCTACGGATTTCACGGCCTTTCCTATGAATACATCGCTAGCGTTCTGCCTGACATCCTCGGTCCGAAAGCCGCCGATGGTCGTATTGTCGTGGCTCATCTCGGAAGCGGCGCAAGTCTGTGCGCGATCCGAAGCCGCAAGAGCGTAGCGACGACCATGGGCTTTACGGCGCTCGATGGCTTACCCATGAGCCGCCGGTGCGGCAACCTCGATCCGGGCGTCATTCTCTACCTGATGCAGGAGAAGGGTATGACCGCAGCCGATGTGAGCAATCTTCTCTATAATGAATCGGGACTGTTTGGTGTTTCCGGCATCAGCGACGATATGCGAACCCTGTTGGCCAGCGACGATCCGTCGGCGAAGGAAGCGGTCGCTCTCTTCGTGTACAGAATCGGCCGCGAGCTGGGCTCCATGGCCGCCGCACTCGGCGGGGTCGATGCGTTGGTCTTCACCGCTGGTATTGGGGAGCACGCAGCTGAAATCCGGCGCCGTGTCTGTGAGGACGCGGCGTGGCTCGGCATGGATCTGGATCAAAGTGCAAATTCCGCGGGCGGGGTACGGATTACACATACAGGCAGCCGCACCTCGGCCTGGGAGATTCCGACGGATGAAGATCTAATGATCGCTCTCCACACATGGACATTGTTGAACCCTGAGGCCATGCCTCATTCACACGGAAATAGCGGAAGTAGGGATGCATGACCAAATCTGAAAACTCATCGCTCTTGAGCGTCCCGGCATTCTGGCCGATGGCAATTGCAGCGACGATGGTCAAGGAGGAGACCGAGCTCTACGCGAAGAACCTCAAATTCATCGGAGAAGAGATCAAAATTCACGGCGAGCTGAGACCCAAACTGGCGACCCCGAACCGGGTGCGTCTCGATCTGCGGACTATGGTGCTGCGCGACTACGGAAAGCCGGGCGGGATCCCGACGCTGATCGATGCACCCCATGCCGGCCATACCGCGGTGATCGCGGACTACTATGACGGTCAGAGCCTGGTGCAGACGCTTCTGGCCAACGGCATCAGCCATGTTGCGCTCACCGACTGGAAGTCGGCGACCGAGGATATGAAGGATCTGGAGATCGACAACTACCTCGCCGAGGTCATGGTCGCGATCGACGATCTCGGCGGGCGGGTCAACCTTGTCGGGCTTTGCCAGGGCGGCTGGATGTCCGCGATGATCGCGGCGCGTTTTCCCGACAAGGTGAACTCACTGGTGCTGGCAGGCGCGCCGATCGATACGGATGCCGGTAGTGGATCAATCAAACAAATGGTTCAGCAATCCCCGGCATCGTTTTACGTGGAACTAATAGCGCTTGGTGGAGGGTTAATGAAGGGCAAGTTCATGCTGCAGGGCTGGAAGAACATGCATCCCGAGCAGCACTACATTCAGGATCATATCGACCTCTATGAGCACATCGACGATCCGGCATACCTCGCAAAGGAAGAGACCTTCGAGAGCTGGTACGAGAATCCGATTGACCTGCCGGGACGATGGTATCTCCAGGTGATCAATCAGATCTTCAAGGAGAACCGCCTAGCCAAGGGCGAATTCGTGGGCCTCGGCCGCAAGCTCGATCTCCAAAACATTACTTGCCCTACCTATTTGCTGGCGGGCGCAGACGATGACATCACGACCCCGGAACAGGTCCTTGATGCCGCAAACTATATCGGGACCGCGAAGGAACGTATCGTTCAAGAGACCGTGGCAGGCGGCCATATCGGGCTGTTCATGGGAGCGAACACGCTGAGAGATCATTGGCCACGGATCGCCCAATGGATCTCCGTCCAGTAAGCGGTCTCGTCGCTGCGATATTTCTGATGTGCTGAATTCTTGAGGAAGGGTGTTTATGGATCCCGCAATCGGCGAAATCGGCGCGGAAGAAATCTGGAAGGAGCCGATTGATCGGATTCTGAAACAACTCGTGACGATCGCTGCGGGCCTTGATGCCACAGAAGTCCAGTCGCGGTTAAAATCCTTCGGTCCCAACGACGCCGCGGTCGTCAAGCGGTCACCGCTCTGGTTGCAATTTCTTTCCCGTTTCCGTAACCCGCTGGTAATCATCTTGCTCGTGGCGAGCGGGTTGTCGGCGGCGACCGGGGACGTCGCGAGCTTCGCAATCGTTGTGACCATCGTCATGATGAGCATGACGATCGATTTCGTCCAGGAAGTCCGCGCTCAAAATGCAGTTGAAGCGCTGCGCCGGTCGGTAGCGGTACAGGCAACGGTAAGGCGCAACGGCGCCCGCGTCTCGATACCCATCGATCAACTTGTGCCCGGCGATATTGTTGAATTGATTGCCGGCGATCTCGTGCCGGCAGACTCGCGGCTGCTCGAAAGTCGAGATCTTTTCATCAACCAGGCGCTCCTGACCGGAGAGCCGTACCCGGCAGAGAAACAGGTCAGCGATGCACCTTTTGGCGCGGAAAACCCGGCGGGGGCGTCGAACGCCGTCTTCGCCGGAACCTCCGTCATTAGCGGCACCGCAACTATTGTTGTTTGCCGAACAGGCGGGAGGTCAGCCCTCGGCCATCTTGCGACGAGCCTGGCCGAAAAGCCGCCGGCCACCGATTTTGCGGTCGGCATTCGTCGCTTTGGTCTGCTGATCATGCGCCTTACAGTGTTGATGGTGCTCTTCGTGCTGGTGGTGAACATCTCATTTCACCGGCCGGTGCTGGAATTGCTGATGTTCGCGCTGGCGCTGGCTGTCGGACTGACGCCTGAACTGTTGCCGATGATCGTGACCGTCACGCTTGCGAGGTCGGCATTGGAGATGTCGAAGCGAAAGGTAATCGTGAAGCGTCTGACCGCAATCCACGATCTCGGTGCCATGAACGTGCTGTGCACGGACAAGACCGGAACGCTGACGGAAGCCACCATCAAGCTGATGCGCGCCATCGACGGGTTCGGGGCCGAGAGTAAGGCCGTCTATGCCAACGCCTATATCAACAGCCAGTGCGAGACCGGGATGAAGAGCCCGCTCGATCAGGCAATCCTTTCCGCTCATCCGTTCGACACTGCGGGCTGGAAAAAGATCGATGAGGTGCCGTTCGATTTCGAGCGACGGCGTGTCTCGGTCCTGGTCGAGCACGGCGCCGAGCGCAGTTTGATCGTTAAGGGTGCGCCAGAGGATCTTCTACGGCTGTCGGGACGATACGAGGACGCGGATGGCAAGGTGCTGCCTCTCGACGCTGAGACGCGCCGTTCCTTCGAAGCGACTCTCGATGGACTCGGTGCTCAGGGATTCCGCGCCCTGGGCGTGGCCAACCGCGTCGTCGATGTGAGCCACCAAACTGCCGCGATCAGCGATGAAAGCGACCTTGTTTTTTCCGGTTTCGCCGTGTTCCTCGATCCTCCCAAGGCCAGCGCCGGCGCCACCATCCAGGCGATGGCGGCCGCGGGTGTTTCTGTGAAGGTACTGACCGGCGACAATGAACTGGTGGCGCGCCACGTCTTCGCCGAGATCGGTGTGCCGGTCACGGGAGTGCTCACGGGCGACGCGCTCATAAACCTCTCGGATGAAGCGCTGATCGGGCAGTTGCCGCGGACCAACCTGTTCTGCCGCGTCAATCCGCAGCAGAAACTTCGGATCTTGCTGGCGCTGAAGCGGCTCGGCAATGTCGTCGGCTTCATGGGCGACGGCATCAATGATGCTCCCGCGCTCCATGCGGCGGACGTAGGATTATCGGTTGATGGCGCCGCCGATGTCGCGCGCGCGGCAGCCGATCTGATCCTGCTCGAGCACGACCTTTCCGTCGTGCGCGACGCGGTAGTCTGCGGGCGTGGCACGGTTCAGAACGTGTCCAAGTATGTCTTGATGGGATCAAGTTCGAATTTTGGCAACATGTTCAGCATGGCCGGGGCGGCGCTGATCTTGCCTTTCCTGCCGATGCTCCCGATTCAGATTTTGCTGAACAACCTTCTCTACGACATCTCCGAGATTGCGATCCCTTTCGATCAGGTCGACGAGGAGGCGATCGCCGGACCCGTGAAATGGGACATCAAGTTCATCGAACGTTTCATGCTGGTGTTTGGGCCAATCAGCTCCGTCTTCGATTTTCTTACATTCTACGTTCTGCTGTATTTGTTCGGCGCCGGCGAGTCGCTCTTTCAGACTGGCTGGTTCATCGAGTCGATTACGACCCAGGTTCTGGTGGTCTTCGCGATACGGACGCGGCGGCCGCTCTTTCTGAGCAGGCCGCATCTATCCCTCGCGGCCATGGCTTTTGGAGTTATTGCTGTCGCAATTGCTCTCCCGCTATTGCCCGTCGCCGGCCGGTGGCTGGGATTCGTGGCGCCGCCGCCGCTGTTCTTCGCCTTCTTGATCGGGGCGACATTGGCGTATCTTGCGATCGTGGAAGTCACCAAGCGCATATTCTACCGCGCCATGTCGATTCGCAAGACGCCAAATCCTGGCGTAGGTGCACCGGGCCCAGGCTGGCTAAGACTCTGAGGAAATTTCGTGAGCACAAGCCTTGGGCCCCCGGCGTGTCAAAACGCAGATTGATGACTTGGCGGCCGGCCACAGATGCCGTTCCAACACGCAAATCAGCATCGCGCTGGATCGCACAAACGCTGCTTTTCGCAGCCTTCAAATATGCAGCCTGATCATTTTGGCTACTCGCCGATAAGAAAACAGGGCGTCTAGGAGAGTGGGTTTTGCGATGTAGCGGACCCCCGCTACCGCCTTTCCCCACACTCCTCCAAGCAGAGCACTTAGCCGGCCTGCCATTTCCACGGCCACACCACCTAGTCGCGCAGGATCCCGAAACACAGTGACGGTTTCGATTAGATCTCGGATTGCCTCCGCAGCTTCCGCATCTCCTGCGCTCACACCGCTCCCCAGAGCCTTTCGAGTTGCCGTAATTGTTCCTCATATCGTTTAAGGATCGCCGGATGGAGCGCGATGGCCTTCGGAGCGGGAGGCTCGTTCTGCAGTTCCTCGGAGATGCGCTTTCGGTCGGCATCCAAGGCAGCGGGCCGAGGACCAGGCACAGCTTTTCGCGCTTACCCGGTTTGATCAATGTCCGAGGCAAAGCAAAGCTAGACCTGACTCGGTCGGGCTACTTCGACTTCGCCCATATTATTGTGGTGGAAGAATTGGTTCTTGCCGTTGTCCCATTCGATACGCACGCCAGACCAGTCGCTAGCGCTTACCGTGCCTTGATCGTCCGCGCTATCATGCCAAGCAACGCGCTGTCCGATCTTGAGACGTTTGGACTGACCTGGAGTCATTGCGTTCACTGTCAACCCACAGTTTGATCGTGCATTCAAAGAGGGAATGCTGCCCAACAAACTCACCGATAAGGCGAGAGCTGATCTTCCGTCACTACGCGTTCGAAGTTTTCGGACTGGCTTTTGATGCGATATCTAACTCGTCCGTCCGACTCGATCGGCAGTTGCTGAACCACTCTATAAGAGGTCGGCGTCTCGACGGTCATTCGTCCTTGCGGTCCTTGACCCAGATGACGAACGTCATCTTTTACCTTGTAAACATAGGGCATCTTTCAGCGCGCTCCTTTGCATTTATTCAGGTCATTTATAAGCACTGCGACAGATTGGCCGTCACCAAATGAGCCGCCAGCGTGTTTCGTCCATCTATCGCAGCCGCTGATCATGTCTGGACCGATCGATAGCATCAATTCACGCAAAAATCTAAGGCGCTTTGTCCGCGGCACCGTTTGATGGCCTGGTCGGTTGTCCTTTCGGCGAGCTGGCGCAACTGATCTTTTCGAAGAATGCGTCATGCTTTTGGCTATGGTGCCCCGAGATTTGGCACCGCTTTAGAATTCCGAGCTCCAATTTCCCCAAACGACACCAATCGGCGCTGTGCCTCATCCCATAGCACAAGCCGCACAAGTCGAAAGCTTTGCAGGAGTGTCACGCGACCAATTTCGCCCAGCTCAGGGTGATCGCGCAGCACGCGCGGTAGCCGGTAATAGGGAATCCGACTGCAGAGATGGTGCACGTGGTGGATACCGATATTGGCGGTGAACCAACGTAGCAGCGGTGGCAAATCGTAATGAGAGCTGCCGTATAGCGCTGCTTCGTGCAGATACCAGCGTTCGTTGCGCTCCCATGTTGTCTGCTCGAATTGGTGTTGTACGTAGAACAACCATACGCCAGCCGTAGCGGCGAGCAGGGTGATCGGAACGTGTACGAGCAGGAACGCCTTGATCCCGATAAACCAGCAGAGCGCGGCAGCGATGATGGCAATTGCAACATTGGTTGCCATTGTACTGGCCCACGGCAGCCAACCCTTATGCATGAGGCCGAGCGGGAGCCGATGCTGGAAAAGAAACAGATAGGCTGGTCCCACGCCGAACATGATCAGCGGGTGCCGATACAGACGGTATTTCAGGCGGCCCCACCGGGAGCGGGCCCGGTACTCGCACACTGTGAGCGTATCGACATCTCCGATGCCTCGGCGATCGAGATTGCCAGTGGTTGCATGATGCATCGCGTGCGTGCGACGCCAACAGTCATAGGGCGTCAGCGTGAGTATGCCAATGATGCGGCCGACCCAGTCGTTGGCCAGACGATGGGCGAAAAACGTCCCGTGGCCGCAGTCGTGTTGAATTAAGAAGAGCCGCAGGAGAAAGCCGGCAGCCGGAATCGCGATAAGCAATGAAGCCCAGGGATGGCCGATCGAGAAGGTGAACCAGGCTGCGATCCATAGCATCACGAGCGGCAGCGCCGTGATCGCCAACTCCGCAACGCTGCGAAGGCGGCTTGTGGTGCTGTAACGGGCCAGAATGCGTGTCCAATGCCGGGCATCGGGCGCCGAAGCCCCTGAACCTGTCAGCACGATATCCGAAACTGCCCGACGCCACTCCGGATCGGCTGAAGTCTCGGCCTTGTAGACCAACACGGTTTGCATGTTTTCGCCCTGGCACACCAGTTTCGCTGCAGGGGCAGCGGTTTGTGGCTGTTTCAATTTTCAAAATCCCCGGCTTTTAGCGATTGCGCTCGAATAGAAAATCCCGCGCGCCGATGGTCGGGCCGCGGATTCGGAGCCGCTGTAGACCGCAGGTGCACCTTCTATTATGCGTTTCAGTCACGCGCTTAGCCCTGCTGTGCCCCGGCGATGTCAGCGCGCGAATTTGCCCCGCGCTTGTCACTGGGAGGCGGCTTCCTTATCGGAGCGGCGATCAGTCCGTCCCGGATAGCCTGCTTCCGCGCGAGCTTGCGCGACCGCCGCACGGCCTCTGCTTTCTCTCTTGTCGCCTTCTCCGATGGCTTTTCATAGAAGCGTTTGCGGCGTATCTCCCTGAACACTCCTTCGCGCTGCATCTTCTTCTTCAGGATGCGAAGTGCCTGATCGACGTTGTTGTCTCGGACGAATACCTGCAAGCGTGTTACTCCTCTGCGGTGGCCGACGCACAAATCGCTCGAAACGCAATGGGACGGCGCATCCGTGCTTCAAAATCCGAGGCTGATCGGACGGGAGCCCGGGACCGATAATCCCGTGGAGAAGTGCGAAAAGGTCGCGGCTCACGCTCTTTGGACTGTCTGAACCGCCTCAAGGGAGCGACATCAGGTCCGGATATTCGATCCAGTTGCTCTCGCGAGTTCCCGAATGTGATGCTCAGCACCGGCGATCTGCCGCCTCACGAGTTCGGATTGTGCGGCGGCAATTTCGTCAAGACTGGTGGTAGACGCAACCGTTCGAGCGTGCTCGAAGCAGGTCTTCAGGCTTTTTTCGGAAAAGGCGAGCACTTGCTCCGAGAGCGCTGCCGATCCCATACTGACGGTAGCCGATCCACGTGCCGCGTCAAACAGAAGGCCAAACGCCTTTTCAGCCTGGTCGATTGTCCTTTCGGCGAGCTGGCGCAACTCGGCGGGAACTTCGAACTTCGGTTCACTCATCATCATCCCGCCCGTGGATCTGGTAATCATATGACGCAGATCACGTATTGAATAGAGGCAGCGGCTTTCTTTTTGGAATGGGGCTTTCAAGCGTCGGATTAACGTCGTGGCGCCCTTGTTTTGTTCCGAAAGAAGACATAGATTGCAGTTATTCGATCAGCCGCTGTGCCTTGTTGAATGCGCCCGCGGGCTCCTTTTCCAAAGACATCGACGAAGTTGAATTGGTTCGCGTGATAGTCGCGCGAAAACGCGTTCGTGCGCTTTGGAGAAGAGAATGACGACGGGTACGGTGAAATGGTTCAATGGTCAGAAGGGCTTTGGCTTCATCCAGCCTGATGACGGCGGAAATGATGTGTTTGTTCACATCAGCGCCGTTGAACGGGCTGGGCTTTCCGGCCTTGCTGAAGGTCAGAAGGTCAACTTCGAAATCAAGGCTGACAGGATGCGGGGTAAATCCAGCGCGGATAATCTGTCGCTGGCTTGAACCGTTAACGCCATTTCACGGATGTACTGAAATGGCAACGGTGCCCGCTCGATCCCGGGATTGAGCGGGCTTTACTTGTTACAGAATTGGACACAATGGCCGGCAGGAAATCAGCAGAACTCTCGCCCGAGAACGTCGCGCGCGCCAACCGGCAACGTTTGGCTACAGAAGAGGCGCGCGAGCATTGGCCGATGCGGAGCGAAAAGCCATCGCGGTTCGCAAGAGCATGGAGCGGCTTCGCTTCTTGAGGCAAGCCGGGGAAGCAGAAGAGGCGGGAACGGACGAGGTTTTGCCGCCGAAGGCAAAAACGCGGCGAAAGACGGGGCTCTCGAAATAGCAGGCAGCCTGGAACTGGCTTTTGCGACCTCCTTACGGACGGGCCAGATCCCATCGCTTTACTTACAAAGGCGTTCAATGCCCAAAACTATCCGGATTGTGCCCGAGACGGAGACAGATGAGGGACAGACGATCAGCTTTGTGCTCGCCATTGGCTCGGTTCGGCAGGTGTGTCGTCTCCAGACAACGTTTCCAACCCAGAATCAAGCATTCAGTTATTTCCACAGGCATCGGAATGCGTTCGAGCGTGTCGCCCGCGAGAAGTTGGCACTAGGTGAAATTGAAGATGGTGAGATTCGGCTCACAATGCTTTAGTACCGAATACAACCGTGCGCGTTCTCGTGGCACGGCCATCACGGCATCGTTCGGTCCTGACTTTCCACCGAATAGTCGCTGCGAGGCCAGCCGCCTATCGTGTACGTCCTGCTCAGCCCGATCAGAAGTCGGGGTCTAGGCATGGCAGAGCCTTCGGCCAGGCGGTGAAGCGACCGAAATTGAGGCTTGGTTTGGCCTCCACGTAGCGAGGGAGGTTTCATGCACCTGACGAACGAAAGTACGCTGCGGGCACGTGCACGAAAACTCGGCTACTCGATCCACAAGTCGCGATCCCGTTCAATCAACGAAGACAACTTGGGAAAATACGCGCTCGTCAAGGAAGACAACAAGAGCGTTGTTCTTGGCCAGCGTTTTGATGCGTCGCTTGAGGAGATCGCGGAATATTTAACCTGAGCTGGCAGCGTTGGTGGTCGTTGAACTGTATCCTCAAGCAATCATCGCTGCCCGTTATCCGCAAGCGCATGAGCTCGCGAAAAGCCCGTCGGCGAATGCAGAACAACGGCTTTAGATGCCAAAGATCAGGAGCGCGTCATGAAGTTGAACGAAGCCCAGATAAGTCGGACTCTGGCGCAGTTTCCGGCACAGGTTCTTACCGATGATCATCCGGCAGCCGAGCAGTTCTGCGAACTGTTTGGGCATCATACTTTCTTTCTCGACGCGAGGGGACTCCACGTATTGGAGCTGATCGAGATTCCTGGAATCGAAGCTGAGGACGGAGAGATGATAAGCATCGCCGACTGGAGCGATGCACATGTTATGAAGCTGACCACGCATCAGCCCGAGCCGACGGGCGTAGTCATTCGCTTGAGAGAGGTTCGACATTGAGACGGTGGCTGTCTCTTCTTGATCGCCGCACATTGGATCTCTGAATTATCGTGACAACAAGACTTACCTTCTTGATCGATTGCGCCTAGCATTTGAGTTTGTCACCCCTATATTGAGCAGACCGCTGATCGAGAAACGGCGTCAGTGGCCGAGAGACAGTTGGGCTCCCGCCGCAAAATGGGAGCGCCAAAATGAACGCTCTTATCTACCCGATACATCTCCGAAGAGACTTCGAGCGACGCTGGGCAGCGAGAATGATTCGCGATTCGGCACGACAGTCACTGCCGGAGGGAACGGACACTTGCGTTTGCGGTGGCAACGTGACCGCTCCTAGCAGTTCGACCTTTTCACTAGATGAGGTTACGAACTATTGGGAATGTTCAGCGTGCGGCATGCGGTGGAAGACGATCGCGCCGAGCCAACCAACCGGAGACGGGCGGCGAACAAACTGAGAGGCAAACGATCCATTATGGCCAGCACCACGGATCAAAAGATCGCCAAGGAGAACCGGCTTCGGCTCTTCAAGGACGAGGGCCAACGTGCGATGAAACATGTCGCTGAGGACGCTATCGCCGTCCGTCGGAACATGGCTCGCCTTCGGGAGCTGAGACTGGAAAAGGAAGCAGAGACCGCTTCCGCCAGACAGGTTGCCACCACCGATAAATTCGCGAGGCCTTTGAAGCGCAGGTTGAGACGGCGGGTTTGTTAGCTCTGCCTTCTGAAGCCAGCCCCCGTAGAAAGTCACGTCGGTGACGCGGTACTTTTTCGACATGAGAGATCGCAACTTCCTTGCCCAGGATGAGGAAGGGATTGAATTGCCAGGCATTGAAAGTGTGCAGGAAGAGGCTGTGCTTTCACTGGCTGACATGGCTCGCAACGCCAATCGCGACGCACATCGGTACCAAGATGGACATTCGACCGCTGCGCTCTGCGTTTGCGCTGATAGATCTGGGCAGTATCGCCGGTAATCCAACCGCCCCACATAAAGCCGGTAACGATCGTCGCAACGGCACCGAAAGCGATGCCTTGAAGGAAGCGCGTCCGCGCCTCTCCTTAGGGGCCTATCGGCTCGTAGCGGTTACTTCGAGGCGGGCTCTTCAATTGAGAGAACAGGTCTAATCATCGTTGAAATCCTTTCACGCCCTGATCATTCTCTATGCGAACATGGTGTTCCGTCTCAGCGAGCGATCTTGCTGTCGGATTGAATGCTTCCCGTTGCGATGCGCCGCTTGCCTGACTCAGTCAGCTGCAGGGATCCAAGCCTTCTGAGTGCATACCCCAGCGCGACCAGCCGTTCCCAATGCACCTGGGGAATATCGCCCTGGGCATCGCCCTTGCTGACCTCACGCAAAGAAGCGAACTCTTCGTTGCTCAACAAAGCCGGGGGATCGCCGACCACCTTGCTATCTTTCATTTCTGAAATCCAGGCTGCGCAAGATGATGCCGGGCGGCATGCCCTCGAATTCCCCTGCGGTAAATTTTTGAGCAGCTCGCTTTTCCATCTGATCGCGCAGCCGCATGAATTGCCCTTCGCGCTGGTCAGGCTTGGTCTGCACCGATTTTTCCAGACCATCCATGGCGGATGTGCTGACGGCGCAGGGTATTTCCCTCTGACCGTCAACCATCGAGAACAGGACCACCATCCGATTAAATTCATAACCTCCAAAGCTGCCGCGTGTCAGTGCCATTCGCACGTCCTTCCTAGATTATTATGCACGAGAAGCTGGCTTTAAACTTTTGTCGGAGGCGGATTGATCTCCGCGATCCTGCGCGGTAGGCCCCGCCGGGATCGTGCGGCCCGGAAGCGAACGCTCCGCTCATTCTCGTGCTGCACCAGCCCCAAGCCGAAGCCACTCTCCCGTCCTGGCATGCGCGGCGAGAGCCAATTCGCATGAACTACGTGATTTTCAAGTTGGCGTTCGATCTTTGATCGAACGTGGAGAACTTCCGTGAATAAGGATTTGTTCAGTTTTTGTCGTCGAGCCGGACAAAGTCCGCCAATACCGCCGCGACCAGGTCGCGATGGTGGGCGTCGTTCGGAGGGAGGCCAGCGGCGTACAAATTGAGGATGTAGCGTGCCTTGGCGGCGGCCTCAGGCCAGGACGTAGCCTGGACCGACAGAAGTTCTTTTTCGACGACACCCTGCCGCTCGCGCAGTTGCCTTGCGTTGTTTTCCACGTCCGCCAACGCGCGCCGCATTTCCGTGGCCTTTTGCGCGGCCATGCCGCGGTGTTTGTCAAGATCGAGCGGCTCATCATTCACGAGGCATGCTCGCATCGATGCGCTGAGCGTCGGATAAATCGACCGAGCCAATGGAAACCATCTCCATCGCCGAACCGCCCGCGGGGACCATAATCATGGTGGCAACCCTCCGGTACGCCGGGAATGACAGTCCTTCGATCATCTCCTCGTCGGTGATGACCTCATAGGCCCCCGGAGGCAGCAGACGGTCGATGCCCCTGATCCGGAAGGGATGCTGAAACGTGATGGTTTCACGTCGCGAGCGGATGGTCATGCCAAGATACGCCGAACAAGGCGCCCGCACGCGGCTCTAGTCTTGCACATCAACTCAACGTGCGCTCTTTTGGCTCGATTAGCCATCGCTTTCTTTCGCACATTGCCGGCGTCAGCCGAATTGCCTCGCTTTGTCTGTATTATTCCGCCGCTTCGTAGCCATATCCGGCGTTTTGCCGTGCGGCGAATGCGATTTGCCTCGCTATTGGGGGAACGAGCTGTTACCGCTTTCGCCATCACCGCGCGACCCCGGCAGCTATCGGTGACTGAGAGCGGTTGCGCTCCCGCCTCAACCAGAAGGGGCGTCACATGTCCGATATCCGTCGATTTGATCTCCGAGAGTGGCTTGTTCCTCCAGTGCTGGTGCCGTTGTTCTTCGGGCTGGCGATCGCCGCTGTGATCGTTTTTCACCCGTAGCGGGTGCCATGATTGCGCCTCTGGATGGACGTTCGTGAAAGACGCTTCTTCCTGGGTCGCCATCGGCGCCGCGCTGACCTCGGCCTGCACCGGACTGTATGCCGCCGCAGGTATCGATCTTCGCGGAAAGGTCGAGAGACTTTTTCCGTTCATACGGGAGCAGGCACCTTGGGCGGCATGGGCGGCGATTGCAGCGGCCGTATCGGTCGTAGCGCAGGCGATCGAAAAGCTACCGGGCTGACAAGCAGAACTGTCGAGCGAGGTGGCAACGCTGTCATAATCGCAATGGAGAATCGATGAACGAGCGGTTGGAAATGCTGAAGAAGGCCCGCGAACGCATGATCGAGGAGAGGGATGCGCATGTGAAGGTGCTGGCTGCGGCTTTCGACCGAGACAAAACAGAGCGAGCACGGAACAAATTTGTCGAGACCCAAATCTTGATCGAGGCCCTCGAACGCGCCATGAACGCAGAGCAACACACTTCGCCAACATCTTGAGCCTTGCGGAAGCAGGACCGCCAATGTCGTACTTGGGCGGCGACAACCGCAACTATGGCATGGCTATTTGGTTCCAAAGGGCGCACACTCGCGCGGGGTTATCGAGCCGCACCGTCGACAGAACCTTCTGTGTCATCAACCCAAGGGAGGCCAGCATGGCGAAGGGCGAGCAAAGAGGTAACCGAGAAGCTAAGAAACCCAAGAAGCAGAAGATCAAGGTGATCGCTGCCGCGCCAAGCCAAAAGACTGCCGCGTGGCAACCAAGCTTCGCATCAGGCAAGAAGAAATAGCGACGGCGGCTGACATTGGCGTCTGACTGGACTAGCGTTGATTCCGAACGCATTTGAGCGTCCCTCTTTTGAGGGCTACGCGGCATGGCTGCTGATCGATAGCTATTTCCAGCAAAACTGGTGGGCATGTGGCCCAAAGGAAATTCGATGAAAAAAATTGCCGCCCTTTTGGTGCTGTGCGCATGCGCGCAGCGTGCTCTCGCCGCCGGACCAGACTGTCGTGCGATCGAAAGTGCGGGCGAGCGACTGGCTTGCTATGATACGACGTCTGCAACGAAAAAGGACAAGCCGGCGGTCGTTGAAACCGACGCATCGCGAGCCGCCTACAAGGATCCGCTCATCGCCGAAGACGCTCGAATTGCCGCGAAGCTGAAGAATATTTGCCGTGGTTGTTGAGGGCGCGGTCAAGTTCTGCCCGGCTCGCCGACAAGAGCTGAGCTAGTCGTGGTCTTCGAATTGTCGGAGATTTCTGCGCGCGCGACAAGAGATCGAGCGCTAACCTGAAAGAAGTGAAATCCATGCAAATTCTCGCGCCGCGTCACGTCAACACGGAAGAATCGCTTCGGCTTGGCGTCGTGTCCGGCTGGTATAGCACTAAAGTGAGCGGAACGTTCGTCTCGGGACCACACGATTCCGAAGCCGATTGCCTCCGCAGGATCGCGGAGATTAATCCGCCGTCGGCAAAAGGTGCAAAACCTGCGCCTGCCGCCTAACCGCGCAGGCACTCATATGACACCGACGTGCGGCAGCTTCGGTGGCCATGAATTTTGCCGGATTAGTGCCTCTGTCTGCACGAGCAGCTTGTCGGCCGGAACGCCACAAAGGGCGCCTTTTCGAGAGTTGAGGCCGATTGGTGAAAGTAGCCCTTCTCGTGGCGTTGCTCGCTATATCGCCTTCTGCCCAGGGACAGGTCGCGACTGCGCAGTTCCGAGAGACGCTCCCTCAATTCGCGAGCAGATCAAAGCGGACCGAGCTCGAGCAAAGGCAGACGACGAAAACGGTCCGACGGCTCGTTTGTGGGATCGTGACCGCGATGGAAAGCGGCCGTGGGACCATTCGAAAGAGAACCCCCTGACAAAAGAGTGAGGCGGCCTCAGACCGGCGGCCTCTTTCTCGCCGTCACGTAGATGCTACCTGTGGTGGTACCCCGGATCGCTATACGGCGGGGTAGGCCAGCCCGCAGGTCCAGAGCAGACGCTTATTTTGAATGTTTCCGAGCGCTATCTGTGGTAACGCTTTCCTGCACACTCACCAACAGGAAGCGATCATGACGACAGGTACAGTTAAGTGGTTTAACGGCCAAAAGGGATTTGGCTTCATTCAACCGGATGACGGCGGCAACGACGTATTCGTGCATATCAGCGCGGTCGAACGCGCCGGGCTCTCCGGATTGGCTGAAGGTCAGAAGGTTTCTTTTGAGATCAAGGCCGACCCCAAACGCGGGAAAAGTAGCGCAGAAAACCTCAGAGTAGGATGAGCGATAAACCCGACGATTCCTCCAAGATTGCAAGAGCCAACCGTCTGCGCCTAGCCGCCGAGGAAGGCGCACGAGCAATGGGAGAAGTTACGAAGGAAGCAATCGCCCTCCGCAAGAACATGGCTCGACTGCGAGAACTAAGACTGGCGAAAGAAGCAGACACGATCCGCCAACAGATCGCAGTCGGGAATGATCGAAAAGCAAAGCCTAAAAAGCGGTTGAAGTAAAAGGGGCCGCTAGCTGTGGCGGCCTCTTTCGACACGTGCTGTCGTTTGTCGGCCCGCGGGCAAAGTCCGGTTCGGCCCGAGACGGTCTGCGAATTTAAGAAGATCGGAAGACGATCCACGGAAGGTCCGTCGGCGCTCATGTTCCTAAAGTGACCTCGGGCCTTGTGGGCCGCCATGCCCAAACCTACTTTTAGCGTGTGGCTGATCTGCGCGGGATACCCCTCATCATGCAGTGGCGGGCGGCGGGCCGCTTTCGATTGAGCTTTTCTCTCTCATCGCGATAGCACTGCCGGTGCCGGCAATTCGAAAGGGTCAACTCATGAGCAAACGCGAAAATGATGCCAACAACCTATTCCGTCCATCGGATAGCCCGCTGACCGAATACGAGAAGGAGCAAATCGCGCTGCGTAAAAACTTGGAGCGCCTGAAGGCCGAACGATTAGCGAGAGAGGCTGCCAATTCGAATAACGACTAAGGGCCTTGATTAGTATGAGGCCGCGAGATTTCATCCCGGCGCAGGTTTATTCGGCTCGTCGGTCACGCAGGCGCGGGTTGTAAGGGGCGGCAGGTCCGCGTAAAGCCGATGGTCTCATCATAGGAATAAACGGCAAGGCGTCATCAATGAGTGGATTCAAGGAACCTAGCTTCGCAGACCGGCAGAGGGCGGCGCAGGAAGCCAGAAAGAACATTCTGAACAAGTTTCGCAGCCAGCCCGGCCCCGACGATCCCGCGGTCAAGGCGCGGCAGGCGGAGCGCGAAGCGTTCGCTGCTGCGCGTGCCAAGGTCAGTTCAGCGCGCGGAGCTGCAAGAGTTGAGCAGGACCGCCTCGCGCAAGAGGCTGCTGTTGCTGCTGCCGCCCAGCTCTTGCGCGAAAAGGAAGAGATCGTCGCACGGCAAGCAGCGCTCGAAGCCGGGCAGAAAGCTGCACGCGACGCGCGCTACGCCGCGCGGAAAAAGAAGAAAAGATAAGAGGCACAAACCGTGACCGCCCCCAATAGGCGGGGTAATCAACCAAACCATATACGAGGCTCGGCACGTGTGCCGGGCTTCTGTTTGTGTCCGCGCGACGCCGCTAACGCCGTCCTCGCCGCCGCCGGCTACAACTTCCGCCGCCTCATCCGCTGGCTCAGCTCCTTGCTGAGTCAAATCCTCATCGCTCTTGTCCGGGCCTTGATTTCCCGGACCTCGGCCGATCGAAGTTTCGACACGAGGGATGTCTCCCAGGTCAGGCGCTCGAACGTTACCGCGAAGCTGACCTTGGGGCTGCCACAAGCTGGGCCGAGATGGCTTCCGTCGAATTCGCGGGCGCGTGATCCTGCTTCGAACTCGCGGTGGCGGTGCCCTCAAATCGCACGCGATAGACGTTGAGGTTCTCGATGACACGCTGGACATAGTTGCGCGTTTCCGAAAACGGAATCCGCTCCACCCAATCGACCGCGTCTACATTGGGATCGCGCGGATCGCCATACAGCTTCACCCAGTCCCGCACGCGGCCCCGGCCAGCGTTATAGCCGGCGAAGGTCATGATGCGGGAGCCAGCATATTCCTTGAGCAACGCGCTGAGTTCGGCGGCGCCCATTTGCGTATTATAGACGGGATCGGCGACCATCCGGTCCCAATCATAGGTGACGCCGAAGCGCTTCGCCGTATCGCGTCCGGCTTCCGGCGTAACCTGCATCAGACCGACGGCGTTGGCCGACGATTTGTCCTTCTGGTCGAAGGCGCTTTCGGTGCGTGCGACCGAATAGATGATGCTGCGGTCGATTGCCGGGCCGATCGGGTCGTGTTGCGGAATTCCGATTGTCGGAAAAGCGTAGTGTTCGAACGCAAGTCCGCGGGCCAGCGTCGGCTTGCCGATCTGCAACATTGCGCGCGCATCGTTGTGGCGGCCGGTCAACTCGGCGAGCGCAACCAGCGCCGCTACGTCATTGCTCTGTTCGGCGAGGTCAGCTGCAAAATACAGTACCACGTCGCGTTCGCCGAGCGTGTAAAGCATTTCGGCGGCACGCACGCGTCCGTCCGCGAGCGAAGCATCATTCACCGGTTGAGGTACGTGCAGTTCAATCTCGCCGAGCCCGAGTTTGGCTCGTGCGAGCTGTCCGTAATAGGCGGTCGGGTAGCGCGCGGCAGCTTCGTAGCTGGCGTGCATCGCCTCCTTCTCCCCCATGGCTTCGGCAACGCGGGCTCGCCAGTAATTCGCGCGTGCGAGCACGATCGGATTGACCGAACCGTCGCCTATATGGGCGAAATGCGCCCGCGCCGTCGCGGGATTGTGGAGGTAACGCAGGGCGATCCACCCGCACATGAAGTGGAAGTCCGCGCGGTAGTGGTCGCTGGCCGGCATGGCCGCATCGCGCACCACAGGGTAGGCGGTCTCGAACTTGCCCTGATCGAGCAGCTTGCGGGCGAGACTGCGCCGCTCGCGCCACCATTCGTCTGTGTCCTGAAGCGCCATGGTTTCCGGTGCGGCCGCCAGCATCAAGCGGGTTGCGTCCTCGATCCGGTCGTGATGCGCCATCCAGCGGATCCGGCAAAGCGTGTATCCGAGATCGCTGCGGGCTTCCGTCGCAACATCGTCGAGCAGATCGAGCGCCTTGTCGGTGTTGCCCGCGGCACAGGCCTTCACGATTCCAAGCTCGTCGCTGCCGAGCCGTTGCGCAGCGCGCTTGGCGCCAGCAATGTCCTTGGCGCCGATCCGCTTGTCCATGCGCGCGCGATGGTCTTCCGGCGTGAGCAGGTCGCCGAACTGCTCGAATACGTCTGTTTCGGAGCGTTCGGACAATTCATCCGAACGCCATGCCTGCCGGACCAGCCTTGCGGCACCGTCGCGGTCGCCTTCGGCGAGCCGGACGCGTGCGAGTGCGAAGCGGCCTTTGGCGCTTGTCGGGTGATCGCCAATGAAGCTGCGAATGGTGGTGGCATCGCTGCGTTCCTGCCAAAGGGCCGCCTCCGCCCGCTTGCGCATCAGTGCCATGCTCGGCCAGCCCGGGCTGTCGGCGATGAATGCCGCGTAGCGGTTGAAGTTCGCGCTGCCTTCCGGATGGCGCAGGATGAACCATTCGACGAGCTGCCGCGCCGCCGGGTCGGTGATTGTTTTTTCGATGGCGGTCGCTTCGGATACCTTGGCCTTGCGCGTCAGATCGATTGCATTCCTGACCGCGGCGAGATCGCCGGACAGCGGAGGACTATCCACGACCGCAGACGGTGCGTCGCTGAGCCGGGTTGCCTTGCGTCGCTCGGCCCGGACATGCTTTGCATGTCTATCCTTCTTGAGACCTGCGCTCTTGTGGTGACGGGCTCCGGTCGCTTCGTGCGACTTCTTGTCGTGGTGAGCCTTGTGGCTGGCGCGCGCAGCGGCGTCAGTCGAACAGAAAACGAGCGCCGCCAAAGTCAGCACGCAAGACAGCGGACACAAGTGCCCCTTCATTGCATCGTCCCCCTCGAATACTTCAGCGACCTCTCACCAGCTGTGTCTGCCCGTGAATGTCCCCATCCGCCCACCCTGCCCAGGGGCGAGCACGACGACGGTCGTGCCTTGCTTCACCTTATCATACAAATCGATCACGTCCTCGTTGGTCATTCGTATGCAGCCGGAAGAAATGGCCTGGCCGATATATTCCGGCTGGTTGGTGCCGTGTATGCGGTACAACGTATCCTTGTTGCCGTCGTAGAGGTATAGCGCCCGCGCGCCGAGCGGATTTTGCGGGCCTCCCGCAACCCGTCGCGGGTACGGACCAAGCCGCGCCTGGATTTCCGGCGTCGGGATCCAGTCAGGCCATTCCGCCATGCGGCCGACGGTCGCGATGCCGGACCAGGCCATCGCTTCTTCTCCCACCGCCACGCCGTAGCGGATCGCCCTGCCTTGCGGCAGGACGTAGTAAAGATAACGCGCGTCGGAATCGACCAGGATCGTTCCCGGCCTCTCCTTGTACGGGTAGTCGACGATGTGTTTGCGATATTGCTCAGGGATACTCGCCTGCGCGTATGGCGGGTTGGCCAATAACTGCCGATCCCTTTGAGTGAAGCTCGCACCCGACGTCGGTGACAGCGTCGATTGCGTGCAACCGACGAGAACCAACCCCAATAGCCCCACGAGTAACCACGCCAGTACGGATTTCGGCACCGTCTGCCCTCCAAAGCGTGACTCGACGTCATTTGCTGCTCGAATAGTGCAGAAATCAAGGCAAGCTCTGGCGAGAATGATGATCTGAAGGCGCCGCTGGCAATGGCGGGTCGACTTCGGGGTCGAAACGGCTCGGCCCGGCCGGTGTTCAAACTCGCGCCACCCGACCATCGAATACGGCCCCATTTTCGACTCACTGCGACCAGATTTGAAGAAGAGGTTACCCTTGGTAACGTTTGGTTTTGGTTGACCTCTCATGCAACTTCATTGCCTGAGGTGTTCATTGACGAAGCAGATTTGGTTGACTGTTTTCATTGCCTCCATCGCAACGACCGCACCGATTGGCGTGCTGAGAGCGCAAGTCCGGCAGTGCATCGCCGCGCCGCCGATAAGTCAGCATGGGTATTGGTCCTATCGTCTGATCGATGGACGAAAATGCTGGTATGAAGGTAAGCCTATGCTTTCGAAGTCATTGCTGGAGTGGCCCGCGCAGCACCCGGCACCGGCGGCCCTCAATGCTGAACCCGCACGCGAGCTCATAGACAAGCCTGGCAAACCATTGGATGCAAACGCTTGGGCGCCGGACGACTTCGATACGTTCGAAACGCGATGGCGCGCGATCGGCACGGCACACTAGGCGTTGGCTTCGCGGGTATGACTCACATGGAACCGGGATCTGCCTGCGGAAGGAAGCTCGAGACCCCGGGACCGTCAGCAAGATCGCGCATCAAAGACGGACATATACGCGCGATAGCGCTGACGGCGTTCGCCGTCTGCCTGCTCGTCCCAGGGATCGCGCACGCCCAGTTTCCGTTTTGGCCCCAGTACGGGTTCTGGCACCGCCAGTACGCCCCGCACAGGCACAAGCACCCACACCGGCGTACAAACTCCGAATTGGCCAAGAACGTTCAACCCGAGGCGCCTCCGAAGGGCCCGCTCCAGATCATTATTTCGATTCCGGACCAACGTGTGTCGCTCTATGAGAACGCTGCGTTGATTGCGCGCTCTTCGGTTTCCACGGGAGTGCAGCATCATCCAACACCAGTCGGTGTTTTCAGCGTCATCGCAAAACAGCGTTGGCACCGCTCCAACATCTATAGCGGCGCTCCCATGCCCTACATGCAGCGCATTACCTGGTCAGGGATAGCGCTGCACGCGGGAGTCGTGCCCGGGCATCCGGCTTCACATGGTTGCATCCGTTTGACCAACGACTTTGCCATTCAGCTGTGGCATCTCACAAAGCGCGGCACGCGCGTGATCATCGCGCCGGACGATGTCCAACCGGTCGAGATAGCCAATCCGAATCTCTTCAAGCGGAAGATCCCATCGACGTCTCCCGAATCGCAGGCGGCCACGGATCCAGACAGTCGCGTCGCAAAGACCGAGGTGGCGCGTGGCGCGCCGGAGGCCGCCAGCATTCGGGTCTCGAGCCCGGCTTCCGCCTCGGCCGTGTCACAGAAGATTGTCCCTATCTCCGTCTTTATCAGTCGCAGGTTGAGCAAGCTGTTCGTTCGTCAGGGCTTCTCCCCCTTGTTTGAAGCTCCAGTCAAAATTCAAGATCCGGAGGAGCCCATCGGGACGCACGTGTTCACCGCGATCGAATCCCGGAACGGCGAAGCGGATGTTAGCTGGATCGTCGTGTCGATGCCGCCCGAGTTGCCTCGCGCAACCGGGCGCCCCGGTAAACCACGCGAGAAGCCGAGAAAGCAAATGGTCGAGATTTCCGTGCCGGCGCCGTCCCCCGAGACAGCCGGCGCCGCCCTCGACCGCATTGAAATCCCTCAGGACGCCATCGAGCGGATCTCCGACTTGTTGACGCCTGCCTCGTCGCTGATCATATCGGACAATGGATTTAGTCATGAGACTGGAAAGGACACCGATTTCATTGTCGTGATGCATTGAGGTGAAGGCTGATCGCACGGCAATTCATTGCTGGCGCTAGCGGACCCCCCGCTGCCACGCGCCGCTCACTCACGATTGGCGCGACACCACGATTTTCCAGCATTTTGGACGAGCGATGGTAGCGGTTCTCGCGCCGTTCCATTTCTCCCGGGCGCCAAAGACAACGCGACCATTTGGGCGATGATCTCGAAACCGCGCAGGTCGTCCGCAATCGCCAGGATCGCTCAATAGCGGATGGTCAATGGCGCGCCGCGCTTGGCAAATTCGGTAGCTGGGGGATCGCCTGGCTAGCGCTCGGTGTTTCACCGGCTTGCATGTCGAGCATTCGCTTTGAACCCCTGACGAGCCCACGATCTTGGTCGCCGCGAATCTCTGATTTGAGAACGGGACGTTCGCCGCTTTGTGCGATGGCAATGACGCGCCTGACGCAGGTTGCCGCACGCGCCTGCGACAACGAATTGTAACTGATTGTTACCATCAGGACCAAATTCATATTTGTTAACAAAACGGCGGTTCCTGAGACATCGGGCGGACAACTGGTTCGTGGAATCTCCCGACCAACAGAGCGGTCCCCTGACTGCCCCCACTCGTAGAGCTGTCGTTCCCATGACCTTCGTCAAGGCGCTTCTATTTCCACTCGCTGTCTGCGTTGCACTGCTTTTGTCGGAGTACGAGGTCTGGTGTCTTGATGATTGCGGGATCGACACATCGGACACCGCATTTTTTTCTCCGACAGTCAGCAGCAGCGATGAGAGCGCGATCGCCGTGGACGCGCTCAGTTGCCCACTGTGCGCGGTCGTTGCACCCGGAAATGACGATGGTGCCGATGACGAATAGCACGTGTCATCGCCGCGTCGAGTAATCCCCGTTTATTCCCCGACACTCCAGAGCAAGGTTAGAAAATGCGACTCGTCCAACGAACCGCCTTGTCTCGGATCTTTGTCGCCTGCGCGGCGATAGTGGCGCTGCGCGCTCCCGTTTGGGCGCAGTCGACGCAACCGGAGTCTCCGGTGTGGACGTTGCCGGTGCCAGCAGTCTCGCTGCCGTTTCTGCCGACGCCGGCCGGACTCTGGACGGTCACGATTGGCGCGGGCGGCAACTTCCGGCCGGATTTCGAGGGGTCGACGCACTATTTGCTGAGGCCGATCCCGATCTTCGGCGTGCAGCGGGCAGGCTCGGGCCAGCTGCCATTCGTCGGTCCGCGCGACGGCGCGGGTATCGCCCTGTTCGACACCGGCAGCCTTCGCGCAGGTCCGGTTAGCACGTACTTGCCCTCGCGCAAGGCGAGCAGCGATTCCGCGCTCAACGGCCTCAATGACATCAAGACCACCATCGAGTTCGGCGGCTTTGTCGAATATTTTCCGGTCGACTGGTTCCGCGCGCGCGCGGAGGTGCGCCGCGGCATTCGCGGAGCCGACGGCGTCTTTGCCGATCTGTTCGCCGATGCGATCTTGCCGATGTGGGATCGCCTGATCTGGTCGGCCGGCCCGCGGCTGTCATTCGCCAACACCCATGCCACGGCGCCGTTCTTCAGCATTGATCAGGCGGAGGCGCTGGCATCGGGGCTGCCCGTATTCAACGCCAAAGGCGGACTGCATTCGGTCGGGGCAGGGACGCAATTGCGCTACCAGATCACACCGAGATGGGAGGTCCATTCCACCATCGAGTATGAGCGGCTTACCGGCGATGCCGCTGCAAGCCCGCTGGTCACCCAGCGTGGCTCGCCCAGTCAGACCAGTTTCTCTATCGGCGCGTCCTATTCCTTCGATGTCAAGGTCCGCTAAGGCGGCTATGCGGAACGCATTCGGATGGGGCAGGATCCGATCGCTGGCGTTCCTGGCCTTGCTCGCACATTCGGGGTGCGCGTCCATCCAGGAGACGAACCGGCTTCCGGGCATCAAGACCATCGGAATCGTCTCGGCCATTGGCGACAAATTCACGTTCACGCAATCCGGCCTGACAGGCCTTGACAACGCGCCGCGTTCGGTTTCGATCGAAGCTTGGGAAATCGACGAGCAGATTGTTGCCCGGGCAACCTCGGTTCTCGGTCAGCACTTTCAGGTGCAGACCCTTAGCTACCCGCGCGATCCATTCTCGGCTCCGGAACGAACTTCAGCCATTCCGGTCGTCGACCTTTTGCGGGAAAATCCGTTCAAGCGGGAAGATCCGTTCAAGGAGAGCATCCGCAGCCATGTCTTGCCGCAAGGCTTGGATGCGTATGTCGTTATCACGAAGACCACGCTCAAATACGGCCCGCGCGGTCTTCCGATGAGCGGCATCGGCCTGATCCAGCACAAAACGCTATTCGATTCATCCGCCATCGTGCACGCGCTCTACATCATTCGGGTCATCGACGGACACACCTTCCGCACCATCGACCAGAAATCAGCTGATCCCGTTGACAATTCCGGCATCGTCAAGCTGGCCGGACCCAGTCGCATGTTCGAGGCCGGAAGCCTTCCGCCGATATCGGATCCGCTCCAGAACGACTCCCTCAAGGCCGCGGTCACGGATCTCATCAACCGCAGCCTTGAACCGACCTTGAGGGATTTGCGGTTGACCGAGCCCTAGAAGCCGCAATTGGCGAGTGCGGATGCGCGGTCGGGCGCGGCCCTCAATTCACCCGCGTCCAGGTTTGGGTGCGACACAGCAGGCCGACGATGACGCAGCCCTCCATCTTGAGTTCATTTGGCCCATCCATCCAAAAGCGGGCAGCATTGGTTTTGCCCTCGTTGGGCGAATAGACCTTTCCCGTCCATTCGCCGGCAGCGCGTCCCGGCTTCAGGTCAGTAACGATCTGCATGCCGAGAATCGGCCTGTCTCGATTCGCCGGATCTGGATTATTCCTGTCGGTCAGCGGCTCGCCGGTTTGCGGATTGTTCGAATCTTTCAACCAGATGATATTGCCGCACAGCGCAGGGTCACACGGGCTGACGCGCACGCGCATATTGGCCTTCGGACTAAGCCAGACTCCGGCGACGTCTGCTGGCTGTGCGGCGTTCGCATCGAAAGCTGCCAACGCCATGATGGCCAGCGAAACGATGCGAAAGATGGTGAGGGTGTTTCCGGTCATCGTAGTACTCCTTCATGATCGTGCGAGAAGGCCGGGGTGACTAGGTCCCCGGCCTTCTCTGATGCCTTTGCGTCGTCGGAAAATCCGTCACCCTCGCGCCATGGAACCGCCCTTTTTCCTGACTTGCTTCCTGACTTCGCCTTCTCGCGGAGCGAAGCGTGCACGCCATAAGCGTCCGGAAAATCTCCAGCCGACCGCGATTTAGTTACGCACTGTGCGTCATCTGCCCCCGATGCAACATTCGTTTACAAATTTCGGGCTTTGGCGGACGAGAGGGATGGGCTAGCTGATCGAATGATGCCGACGCAACACCTTCTGATTGTCGATGACGATCGCGCGATTCGTGACCTGCTGACGAAGTTCTTCGTCCAGCATGGCTACCGCGTCTCGGTCGCAGCCGAGGGCAGGGCGATGCGGCAGGTGTTGCAGGCGGCACGGATCGACCTGATCGTGCTCGACGTCATGCTGCCCGGCGAGGATGGCTTAAGCCTCTGCCGGCGTTTGCGCGCCGATAGCACCATTCCCATCATCATGCTGACGGCCAAAGGAGAGGATACCGACCGGATCCTCGGTCTCGAGATGGGAGCCGACGACTATCTGCCCAAGGACTTCAATCCGCGCGAGCTCCTGTCGCGCGTGCGCGCCGTGCTGCGACGGAGTGCAACTTCCCCCGCCAACGAGCTCTCGACGGCGAGCCGCGTGCTAGAGTTTCATGGCTGGCGGCTTGTGCTGGCCAGACGCCAGCTGTTCTCGCCCGCAGGCGCACTGGTGCCGCTGCGATCGGGCGAATACGACATCCTCCTTGCCCTGGTCGAGCGCCCGCAGCGCGTCCTGACACGCGATCAATTGCTCGATCTCGCTCACGGCCGCGCGGCGAACGTGTTTGACCGCAGCATCGACGTGCAGATCAGCCGCTTGCGCCGCAAGATCGAAGCCGATCCGAAAGAACCGGAGTTCATCAAGACGGTACGAAGCGGGGGGTATGTCTTTTCCGGCGTGGTCACAGTCGCGGGGGCGGAACCTTGAAACGGTTCTATCCGGACACGATCGCTGCGAGGATCGGGGCGACGATTATCGTAAGCCTGGCCGCGATGGTCACGATCAGCAATGTCCTGGTCTATCTTGAGGGCGCGTCGAACGGCGAGGTCGCCGAATGGCTCGCGCAGGGACGGATCGCGAATACGGTCCAGATTCTCAACGCCGCTCCGAAAGCCGAGCGCAACATGCTCGCCTCGGCACTCAATACGCCGACGATCGGCGTATTGTTGCGCGACACGCCGGCGATCACGAAGGGTGATGAAACCGGCCTCCAGCCCCATAAACTTCGTCAGTTGCTGACAACCGTCGCCGACCTGCATGGCGCACCAATGATCGCGGATCGCTCGACCCTGTCCGAAGCGGCGGACCCCTTCGCGCGCGAAGCACTTGCCCAGCCCGGCGACCTCCTCGTCCAGGTTGGGTTGCCGCAGGGCCAATGGGCTTTGCTCAACGTTTCCGCAGGCAACTTCAAGCACTCCTGGTCGCGCTTCGCGGGGAGACTGGGAATTTGGTTCCTGGTCATTGCGCTGTTGTCAGTCTTCGCGGCTCGAAGGCTTGCCGAGCCGATCGATGATTTTGGACGCGCGGCGGAGCAGATGGGCACGGGACAGGATGTGTCGCCGCTTACCGAGCGAGGGCCGCGCGAACTTCGCGTGGCGACGCGGGCGTTCAATCAAATGCAGGAACGGCTCAGACGGTTTCTGGAGGATCGCACGCGGATGCTTGCGGCCATCTCCCACGATCTTCGGACGCCGCTTGCGAGGCTACGATTGCGCGCGGAGTTCATGGAGGACGAGGACCAGCGCGCCGAGACTCGCGCCGATCTTGACGCCATGAGCGAGATGATCCGCGCCACGCTTGTCTTCGCTCGCGACGACGCGCAACGCGAGCAGGCGAATCTTGTCGATCTCAGCGTTCTCGTCGCCGATATCTGCGACGATATTGCAGAGTTGGGCGGCGACGTCTCGTTTGCCGCGGTGTCTCACGTCAGTGCTCGCTGCCAGCCCACCGCGATCGGACGTGCGGTCGCCAACCTGATCGAAAATGCCGTCAAATACGGCGGCTGCGCCCGGGTCCAACTCGTCAACGAGACCCATGGTGTAAGTCTCGTCGTTGACGACGACGGCCCCGGAATTCCCCTCGACGAGCATGAAAAAGTGTTTGCACCCTTCTACCGGCTCGAACAGTCGCGCAACCGCGACACCGGGGGTGTCGGCCTTGGTCTCGCCGTCAGCCGGACGATCGCGAGAGAGCACGGCGGCGATGTGAAACTTTTCAATCGGACACCATCGGGCTTGCGGGCGCGGCTGGAATTGCCGGCCTGATCCAGGCGTGGATCTAGGAATTCGGGTCGTCGATCAGCCTTTGCGGGCGCGCGAACGCCTGCAGGAGATCTTTTCGATCTATGACGATCTCCCGGCCGCGGATGCGTACCCCGTGATCGGTGAGCTGCGCGAGATTGCGTGACAGGTTTTCGCGCGTAGTGCCGATGTGAGAGGCAAGCGTGGCACGATCGAATGGAAGCACGAGGTATGTACCTGATGCTTCGGTCCGCGCCTCGGACAAGATCCAGTTGGCAAGGCGCTGAGCGCTCGACCGCGCCACATAGCCCTTCAACTTCTTGACGGCCCCGCGATAGGCGGTGGCGAGTTCGCCCGCAACCAGTTGAGCAAATGCGATATCGCGATCGAAAGCCGCGCGCACGTGTTTTGCCGGAATGAGCAGGATGCGTGACACCTTCAATGTCCTGGCTGAATTCAGGTAAGGCTGATCGCTGATCACAGCCGCCAGAATGAACGTTGCCACCGGGCTCACCAGAGAAATCCCCCATTCAACATCGTCCTGCTCGGTGAAGATCTCGACCAGTCCGTCCAGCAGAACATGCAGGAAGTCGGGAGGGTCACCTTCGTGGATCAAGTTCACGCCGACAGGAAAATTCTGCAGCAATGCTGCATCCAACAAAAGACCGAGACCTTGTTCGCCCATTTGCGCGAACAAAGGGATTGCTCTCACCTGCTCAAAATCGTCAGAGCGCACCTGGAGTCCTCCTTTCTGTGACAAATATCAAATCAAAGCGCGACAAAATGCAATCCGAGGAGTGACCTTCTGCGAAAGTAAACAGGTTTTTCCAGCATCGTCGCCTTGATTGATCTAGCGCAACTACAGACGGGATGATCTTTGGGCATGTGCCTCTCCGATATCGGACGATCGGATCGGAGAGTTTTATGGGCGAGATTGATTTAAGCTCCCAGCACCGGGGCCGGGCGCTCTGGCTTTCTACGATTGCTTTCACGATCTGTTTCGCGGTCTGGACAATTTTCTCGATCATCGGAATCCGAATCAAGCAAGAGCTCGCGCTCAACGACACAGAATTCGGGCTCCTGATCGGGACTCCCATCCTCAGCGGCTCGCTCATCCGCCTCGTGCTCGGGATCTGGACCGACCAATATGGCGGGCGGCGCGTCTATACGGTCGTGATGCTCGCGGCCGCGGTCGCCACCTACGTGCTGACCTGGGCGCACACTTACCCCGAATTCCTGGTGGCCGCTCTGTTCGTCGGCATCGCCGGTGGATCGTTTGCGGTCGGTGTCGCTTACGTCTCCCGTTTCTACCCGACCGCCAGGCAGGGCACGGCGCTCGGCATTTTCGGCGCGGGCAATGTCGGCGCCGCGGTGACAAAATTCCTCGCTCCCTTTGTCCTGGTGGCCTATGGCTGGCAGGCGGTCGCACAGGTCTGGGCGCTCGTCATCGGCGTCATGGGCATCCTGTTCTGGATTTTCTCCGAGGAAGATCCGGTGGTGCGCGAGCGGCGTGCAAGGAACGAGAGGCCGAAGAGCGCCTGGCTTGAACTCGCGCCATTGAAGAACGTCCAGGTCTGGCGCTTCGCACTTTATTATTTTTTCGTATTCGGTGCCTTCGTCGCACTGTCGCTGTGGCTGCCGCAATATCTGATCAAGGTCTACGGCATCGACATCAAGACCGCCGGCATGACGGCGGCGATGTTCTCGTTCCCGGCGAGTGTCTTCCGTGCCTATGGCGGGCATCTCTCCGACCGCTACGGCGCGCGACGGGTCATGTACTGGACGTTCCTGGTTGCGGTTGCCGCCACCTTCGTCCTGTCCTATCCGCCGACCGACTACATGGTGAGGACGGTCAACGGCACCGTCAGCTTCCACCTTGAAATGGGCCTGGTACCGTTCGTCGTCGCCGTGTTCGTGCTCGGCTTCTTCATGGCGCTGGGCAAGGCGGCGGTCTACAAGCACATCCCGGTCTATTACCCGAACAGTGTAGGCGCAGTCGGAGGACTGGTCGGCATGATCGGCGGCCTCGGCGGCTTTGTGCTGCCGATAGCGTTCGGCGCGCTCGTCGACCTGACCGGCTTGTGGACCAGCTGCTTCATGCTGCTGTTCCTGCTGGTCACGTCGGCATTGGTCTGGATGCACGTCTCGATCCGGCAGATGGAACGTGGCGTTGTCGGCGAAGCCCTGAAGCAGCTTCCCGAACTGCCCGAAATGCAGGAAATCCACAAGCCCGAGCATGTCGGTGCGTTGTCGGGCGCCGTGCTGACCGATTGGCGTCCGGAGGATAACGCGTTCTGGACAGGCAGCGGGCGTGCGATTGCGCGACGCAATCTCTGGATCTCGATCCCCGCGCTGCTGTTGTCGTTTGCCATCTGGCAGGTCTGGTCTGTGGTGGTCGCCAAGCTTCCCGCGGTCGGGTTCAAGTACACGACCGATCAGCTGTTCTGGCTGGCCGCGCTCCCGGGCATTTCCGGTGCGGTGCTGCGCATCTTCTATTCTTTCATGGTGCCGATCTTTGGCGGCAGGCTGTGGACGACGCTGGCGACCTGGTCGCTTCTGATCCCGGCGCTTGGCATCGGCTATGCGGTGCAGACGCCTGCCACGCCGTACTGGATATTCCTGGCGCTGGCGCTGCTCTGCGGCCTGGGCGGCGGCAATTTCGCCTCGTCGATGGCCAACATCTCCTTCTTCTTTCCACGCGCGGAAAAGGGCAACGCGCTTGCGCTCAACGCCGGCCTTGGCAATCTCGGCGTCAGCGTCGTGCAGTTCGTCGTGCCGATCGTGATCACGGCGGGCGTGTTCGGCTGGTTTGGCGGCGATCCAACCACGGTCAGGAGCGGAAGCACCGAAGTGCCGCTCTGGCTGCAGAATGCGGGCTTCATCTGGGTGCCGTTCATCGTCGTCAGCGCCTTCGCCGCCTGGTTCGGGATGAACGACATCGCATCCGCAAGGGCATCATTCGCCGACCAGGCGGTGATCTTCCAGCGCAAGCACAACTGGGTCATGTGCTGGCTCTATACCGGCACGTTCGGCTCGTTCATCGGCTACTCCGCAGGCTTCCCGCTGCTGGCCAAGACGCAGTTTCCCGCCGTCGATGCGCTGCAATTCGCCTTCCTTGGTCCCTTGGTCGGCGCGCTGTCGCGCTCGGCGACGGGGTGGATGGCCGACAAATGGGGCGGCGGCCGTGTGACGGTCGGTGTGTTCGCGCTGATGATGGCGGGCGTGCTTGGGGTGCTCTATTTCCTCGGCATCAAGGACCAGCCCGGCGCGTTCTGGGGATTCTTCGTGATGTTCCTGATCCTGTTCTTCGCGACAGGCGTCGGCAACGCGTCGACCTTCCAGATGATCCCCAACATCATGCGGCGGGAGATGGATCGGCTGATGCCGACCGCGGATCCTGCGACCCGGTTGCGCCAAGCCGAAAAGGAATTGGCGGCGATCACGGGTTTTACCTCGGCGATCGCGGCGTTCGGCGCGTTCTTCATTCCGAAATCATACGGAACGTCGATCGACTTTACCGGCGGCGTGCAGGCGGCGCTGTGGGGGTTCTTCATCTTCTACGTAACCTGCATTGTCATCACATGGGCCGTCTACACCCGCAAGGGCGGCCTGCTTCACGACATCGAGCGCAATGGCCGGATGCCGGCCGCGCCGCAGCCTGCTGAATAAGGAGACCGAAGGATGAGCCATTTTCTCGACCGGCTGACGTTCTTCACGCGGGAGAAAGAGGAGTTTTCCGGCGGCCATGGTGTGACCACGACCGAGGATCGCTCCTGGGAGGAGGGCTACCGGAAGCGCTGGCAGCACGACAAGATTGTGCGTTCGACGCACGGCGTGAACTGCACGGGCTCCTGCTCATGGAAGGTCTATGTCAAGGGTGGCATCGTCACCTGGGAAACCCAGCAGACCGACTATCCGCGCACGCGGCCGGATCTTCCCAATCATGAGCCACGCGGCTGCGCGCGCGGCGCGAGCTATAGCTGGTATCTCTATTCCGGCAACCGTGTGAAATATCCGCTGGTGCGCTCGCGGCTGATCAGGCTGTGGCGGGCGGCGCGCGCGACCATGACACCAGTTGCTGCCTGGAAGTCGATCGTCGAGGATCAGCAAAAGCGCGCCTCATACGTACAGAAGCGCGGCCTTGGCGGCTTCGTCCGTTCCAGCTGGACCGAGGTCAACGAGATCATCGCCGCGGCCAATGCCTATACCGCCAAGGCCTACGGCCCCGATCGCGTGTTCGGCTTTTCGCCGATCCCGGCCATGTCGATGGTGAGCTACGCGGCGGGTGCGCGTTATCTGTCGCTGCTCGGCGGCGTCTGCATGTCGTTCTACGACTGGTACTGCGACCTGCCGCCGGCCTCGCCCCAGACCTGGGGCGAGCAGACCGACGTGCCGGAGAGCGCGGACTGGTACAATTCCGGATTTCTCATCCTGTGGGGCTCCAACGTCCCGCAGACGCGCACGCCGGATGCGCATTTCTATACCGAGGTTCGCTACAAGGGCGCGAAAAGCGTCGTGATCTGCCCGGACTATTCCGAGGCCTCGAAGTTCGCCGATCTCTGGGTATCGCCGAAGCAGGGGACCGACGCAGCGCTCGCGATGGCGATGGGCCACGTCATCCTGAAGGAATTCCACATCGATCGGCAGGCCAAATACTTCAACGACTACGCGCGCCAGTATACGGACATGCCATTTCTGGTGCGGCTGGTGAAATCCGAAGGCCGCCTCGTTCCTGAGCGGTTCGTGCGCGCCTCGGATTTCGCCACTTCGCTCGACGAGGCCAACAATCCCGAGTGGAAGACGGTGGCCTTCGACGAAGCGACGGATAACGTCGTGGTGCCCAACGGCTCGATCGGCTTCCGCTGGGGCGAGAAAGGCAAATGGAATTTGGAGGAGAAGGACTCCGCAAGCCGCGCCACGAAACTTCGCCTGTCGCTTACTGATATCAAGGACGAACTCGCCGACGTCGCCTTCCCCTATTTCGGCAATCGCGAGCACGATCACTTCCGCGGTACGGACCATCCGGACGTGCTGTTGCGCAAGGTTCCGGTCAAGCGCCTGACGCTGAAAGACGGCGAGGCGCTGGTCGCCTCGGTGTTCGATCTGTTCGTCGCAAATTACGGCGTCGATCGCGGCTTCGGCGGCGAGCATCTCGGCAAGACGTATGACGACGTCGAGCCCTATACGCCGGCCTGGGCGGAAAAGATCTCTGGCGTGCCGCGCGACCAGATCATCACGGTGGCGCGCGAATTTGCCAGGAATGCCGAAAAGACCGGCGGCCGCTCGATGGTGATCGTCGGCGCCGGATTGAACCACTGGTACCACATGGACATGAACTACCGCGGCATCATCAACATGCTGGTGATGTGCGGTTGCGTCGGACAGTCCGGCGGCGGCTGGTCGCACTATGTCGGCCAGGAAAAGCTGCGACCGCAATCCGGCTGGACGCCGCTCGCCTTTGCGCTCGACTGGGGAAGGCCGCCGCGCCAGATGAATTCGACCTCGGCGTTTTACGCCCATACCGATCAATGGCGCTACGAGACGCTCGACGTCAGCGAGATTCTGTCGCCGACCGCGCCGAAGGGGCCATGGGATGGCGCGTTGATCGATTACAACGCGCGCGCCGAGCGCATGGGCTGGCTGCCTTCGGCGCCGCAGCTTGCAACCAATCCGCTCGAAGTTTCCAAACGCGCGGCCGCCTCGAGCCTCGAGCCCAAGGACTATGTGGCCAAGGCGCTGAAGTCGGGTGAGTTGCAGCTCTCCTGCGAAGACCCGGACAACCCGAAGAACTGGCCGCGCAACCTGTTCGTCTGGCGCTCCAACCTATTGGGCGCCTCCGGCAAGGGACATGAATATTTCCTGAAGCATCTACTCGGCACCAAGCACGGCGTGCTCGGCAAAGATCTCGGCGAGCACGGCAAGAAAAAACCGGCCGAGGTGAAGTGGCACGAGGAAGCGCCGGAAGGGAAGCTCGATCTTCTGGTGACGCTCGACTTCCGCATGTCGACGACCTGCATGTATTCCGACATCGTGCTGCCGACCGCGACCTGGTACGAGAAGAATGATCTCAATACTTCCGACATGCACCCATTCATTCATCCGCTGTCGGCGGCGGTCGATCCGGTCTGGGAGTCCCGCAGCGACTGGGACATCTACAAGGGCATTGCGGAGGCCTTCTCGAAGGTCGCGCCTGAAGTGCTCGGCGTCGAGAAGGACGTCGTGCTGACGCCGATCATGCACGACAGCGCCGGCGAGATCGCGCAACCCTTCGATGTGAAGGACTGGAAAATGGGCGAGATCGAGCCGATCCCCGGCAAGACCATGCCCGCCGTCACTGTGGTGGAGCGTGACTACCCGAACCTCTACAAGCGCTTCACCTCGCTCGGGCCGTTGATGAACAAGCTCGGCAATGGCGGCAAGGGAATGGCCTGGAATACCGATCACGAGGTCGAACTGCTGAAGAAGCTGAACGGCACCGTGACCGAGGAGGGGCCGACCAAGGGCCTTGCGCGCATCGACAGCGCGATCGACGCCTGCGAGGTGATCCTCAGCCTTGCGCCGGAAACCAACGGCGAAGTCGCGGTCAAGGCCTGGGCCTCGCTCGGCGGATTCACCGGGCGGGAGCACACCCATCTCGCCATCCCGAAGGAGGACGAGAAGATCCGTTACCGCGACGTTGTCGCGCAGCCGCGCAAGATTATCTCCTCGCCGATCTGGTCGGGCCTTGAATCCGAAAAGGTCTGCTACAACGCCAGCTATACCAACGTGCATGAATTGATCCCCTGGCGCACGCTGACCGGCCGTCAGCAGCTCTATCAGGATCACCTGTGGATGCGGGCCTTCGGCGAAGGGTTCTGCGTCTATCGGCCGCCGATCGACACCAAGACCGTCAAGCCGGTGATCGATCGCAAGCCGAACGGCAATGCGCAGGTGGTGCTGAACTTCATCACCCCGCATCAGAAGTGGGGCATTCATTCCACCTACACCGACAACCTTCTGATGCTGACCTTGTCGCGCGGCGGTCCGATCGTGTGGATCAGCGAGACGGATGCCAAATCTGCCGGCATCGTCGATAACGACTGGATCGAGGCCTACAACACCAACGGCGCGCTGGTGGCGCGCGCGGTGGTCTCGCAGCGCGTCAAGCAGGGCATGTGCATGATGTATCACGCACAGGAGAAGATCGTGAACGTGCCGGGCTCTGAGCTGACCGGACAGCGCGGCGGCATTCACAACTCGGTCACGCGCACCGTGCTGAAGCCGACGCATATGATCGGCGGCTACGCGCAGCAGGCATATGGCTTCAACTACTATGGAACCGTCGGCGCCAACCGCGACGAGTTCGTGATCGTCCGCAAGATGTCAAAGGTCGACTGGCTGGATACGCCGAACGCTGATCAGCCTGGTACCCTGGAGGCCGCAGAATGAAGATTCGCGCTCAAATCGCCATGGTGCTGAACCTCGACAAGTGCATCGGGTGTCACACCTGCAGCGTCACCTGCAAGAACGTGTGGACCAGCCGTGAAGGCATGGAATATGCGTGGTTCAACAACGTCGAGACCAAGCCGGGCATCGGCTACCCCAAGGATTGGGAGAACCAGTCGCGCTGGAAAGGCGGATGGAAGCGCAATCGCAACGGTTCGATCCAGCCGCGGATCGGCGGCAAGTGGCGGGTGCTGGCGAATATCTTCGCCAATCCGGACTTGCCGGAGATCGATGATTACTACGAGCCCTTCACGTTCGATTACCAGCATCTGCAGCAGGCGCCGGAGATGAAGGCGATGCCGACGGCGCGGCCGCGTTCACTCGTTTCCGGCGAGCGGCTGGAGAAGATCGAGTGGGGACCGAACTGGGAGGAAATCCTCGGCGGCGAATTCGCCAAGCGCTCGCAGGACTACAATTTCGAAGGCGTGCAGAAGGAAATCTACGGCCAGTTCGAAAACACCTTCATGATGTATCTGCCGCGGCTGTGCGAGCATTGTCTCAATCCTGCCTGCGTCGCGGCCTGTCCCTCCGGCGCCATCTACAAGCGCGAGGAGGACGGCATCGTCCTGATCGACCAGGACAAGTGTCGCGGCTGGCGGATGTGCGTCTCCGGCTGCCCCTACAAGAAGATCTATTACAACTGGCAGTCCGGCAAATCGGAAAAGTGCATCTTCTGTTACCCGCGGATCGAGGCCGGCCAGCCCACGGTGTGTTCCGAGACCTGCGTCGGCCGCATCCGCTATCTCGGCGTGGTGTTGTATGACGCCGACCAGATTGCGGAAGCCGCCAGCAAACCCGATGAGCGCGATCTTTATCAGGCCCAGCTCGACGTCTTCCTTGACCCGAATGATCCCGCTGTGATCGCGGAAGCCGACAGGCAGGGTATCCCTTACGCGTGGCTTGAGGCCGCAAAGATATCGCCGATCTGGAAGATGGCGATGGAATGGAAAGTCGCTTTCCCGCTGCATCCCGAGTATCGCACGCTGCCGATGGTCTGGTACGTGCCGCCGCTGTCGCCGATCACCTCGGCGGCGTCCGCCGGCAAGATCGGGCTCGATGGCGACATGCCTGATGTGAAGTCGCTGCGCATTCCCGTGCGCTATCTCGCCAATCTTCTGACCGCAGGCGACGAGAGGCCGGTGACGCTGGCGCTGGAGCGGATGCTGGCGATGCGCGCCTACATGCGAGCCAAGACGCTGGACGGCGTCGTCGACGAGGCGATCGCACGCCGCGTCGGGCTGAAGCCGGCCCAGATCGACGAAATGTACCAGATCATGGCGATTGCCAACTACGAGGATCGCTTCGTCATTCCGACCGCTCACCGCGAGCTCGGCGCCGACGCCTACGACATGCGCGGCTCCTGCGGCTTCACTTTCGGCAATGGCTGCTCCGGTGGTGAAAGCGAAACCAATCTCTTCGGTTCGCCGCGCAAGGCCAAGAACCCGATGGAGATCGCGTAATGAAAACCTTCAAGGTGTTGTCGGCGCTGCTTAGTTATCCAACCGAAGCGCTGCTCGAAGCGGCTCCGGAATTTATTGCCGTGCTCGACGCTGAAAAGTTTGTGCCCGTGGCGTGCCGCGGCGCCGTCGATGCGCTGATCGAGGAGATCGCGACGGGCGAACTCTATGATCTCCAGGAGCGTTACGGCCTGCTGTTCGACCGCAGCAAGACGCTGGCTCTGCACCTGTTCGAGCACGTCCACGGCGAAAGCCGCGACCGCGGCCAGGCCATGGTCGATCTCAAGACGATGTATGAGGCCGCTGGCCTCATGATTGCAGCCAACGAGCTGCCGGATTTTGTTCCGCTGTTTCTCGAATTCCTGTCGACTCAGCCGATCAAGGAAGCGCGGGTCCTGCTTGGACAGACCGCCCATATCTTCGCCGCGTTGGCGGAGCGGCTTGGACGACGGCAATCCGCCTACAAGGCGGTCTTCGATGCGCTGGTGGCAATCGCAGCCGAAGCGCCGCAACGCGACATCGTCGACGAGCTGTTGAAGGCCCCGGATAGCGACCCGATGGATCTCGTTGCGCTGGATGCAGCCTGGGAAGAGGAAGAAGTGCGGTTCGGCCCAGGCGCGCAAGGTCAGGGCGCTTGCGGTCATGAAGGTTTGATCGCGAAACTTCGCCACGCCAGACGCGCGGTCGATCCCGCGCCACGATCTCCGCAGTGAGGAGCGAAGCCATGCAAACGCTCAATGCCATCGTTTTCGGCTGGTATCCCTATCTCTGCCTCACGGTCTTCCTGTTCGGCAGTCTCGTCCGCTTCGACCGCGAGCAATATACCTGGCGCAGCGGCTCCAGCCAGTTGTTGCGGCGACGCCAGCTCGTCTGGGGCTCCAACCTGTTCCATGTCGGAATTCTCTTCATTTTTCTCGGTCATTTCGTCGGGCTGCTGACCCCGATCTGGGTGTTCGACATGCTCGGCGTGTCGCACGGCTTCAAGCAAATGCTCGCCATCGTCGCCGGCGGCGCGGCGGGACTCATGTGCCTGGTCGGGATATCGTTGCTGACCCACCGGCGGCTGTTCGATCCGCGCATCCGCGCCAATTCGTCGTTCGGCGATACCGCCATATTGCTGATCCTGTTTGCGCAGCTTCTGCTCGGGCTTGCCACCATTCCAGTCTCGCTTGGCCATCTCGACGGCCACGAGATGGTGAAGTTCATGGGTTGGGCACAGGGCATCCTGACCTTGCAGCCGGGAATCGCGGCCAACATTCTGGACGTGCATCCGATCTTCAAGGCGCATCTGGTGCTGGGCATGACGATCTTCCTTGTCTTCCCGTTCACGCGGCTGGTGCACGTCTGGAGCGCGCCGGTCTGGTATCTCGGTCGCCGCGGCTATCAGGTGGTGCGCAGCCGTGACGGCGCCTTCCGCGCTCCCAGCCGTCCGCTGCTGCCTGCGGAGTAGAATCATGGATTGCTCGCTCGCCGACAGCCTGCCCAAGCCGAAGACCGTCAGCGTCAACGGCACCGTCATCCCGCGCGAAGTGATCGCGCGCGAGGTCCAGAACCATCCGGCGGAGAAGCCGATCCTGGCCTGGCAGGCCGCAGCGCGTGCGCTGGTCGTGCGCGAATTGTTGCTGCAGGAGTTGAAGCGACTCGACATCACCGCGGAACCGCTGCGCGACGCCGAGGGACGGAGTGAAACCGCCGAAGAGGCGGCGATGCGCGCCCTGATCGAGCGGGAGGTTTTGACGCCTCAACCCGATGAGGCCGCGTGCCGCCGGTTCTATGATCAGAACAGGCAGCGCTTCCGCACCGGTGATCTCTATGAAGCCGCGCATATCCTGGTCGCGGCTCCGCGCAACGACGCGGCCGCGCGCGCCGCGGCGCGGGCTACGGCCGAGACGGTTCTATCGTCGGTGCAGGCCGATCCGGCATTGTTCGAGGAGCTGGCGCGCAGCCGCTCGGACTGCCGGACGTCGGCCGACAGCGGCGGCCATCTCGGCCAGCTGACGCGCGGCCAGACGGTTGAGGAATTCGAAGCGGGGCTCGCCCGCATGCAGGAGGGCGAAATAGCGATTGTCGAGACCCGCTACGGCTTTCACATTGTTCGCCTCGACCGTCACGCGCCGGGGCAGACATTGCCGTTCGAGGTCGCGCGCGACCGCATCGCCAATTACCTTGTGACCAGCGTGTTGCATCGTGCGCTCGTGCAGTATGTCGCCGTGCTGGCCGGCCGCGCGGAGATCACGGGCGTGGCGCTTGCGGCCGCAGCCTCGCCGCTCGTGCAGTAGGGGCGGCTCATGCAGCTCGGCGAAATCATCCGGAACTTCAGCGAGGAGGCGACCGCGAACGAGGCCCTGCTGGCCTTGGGAGACCTCTCGCTGCTGGCGCGTGTTGGCGAGAGCGCGCGGCACTATGACGAGACGGTCGGAGAATATGCCGCCGGCGCGGTCCGGCGCTTCGCCAATCTCGCCTCAAGCGAGGATTGGCTGGCGCTGATGAATGCGATCGAGCGCACGGATGAGCCCGGCCAGCGGTGCTTGACCCATATGCTGCACTGGTCGTTGAAGAGGGATGAGGCGGAGAGTGCTCCGCCGCATGAGGGATGTTCATGCGGCGGCAGCGGGGGCTGCGCGTGAACGAGGCGCGCGCCATCGGTCGCGAGGCCGATTCGCGCAATCTTGCGCGGATCGGCATCCTCGTCGTCTCCGACCGGGCGAGCCGCGGCGAATACAGGGATCTGAGCGGGGAAGCGATCAACAGCTTCCTGAGCAGGGTGATCCGCTCCAACTGGATCGCGATCATCAAGATCGTTCCGGATGGCATCGACAGCGTCGCCAACGCCTTGATCGAGATGTCCGACAGGGAAAATTGTGACCTGGTGCTGACGACCGGCGGGACCGGGCCGGCGCCGCGCGATCTCACGCCTGAGGCGACCCGCAGCGTCATTGCACGCGAGCTTGAGGGATTTGGCGAGTTGATGCGCCGGGTCAGCCTCGAGCAAGTCCCGACCGCAATCCTCTCGCGGCAGACGGCAGGCACGCGCGGCCGGTGCCTGATCATCAATTTGCCGGGTCGGCCGTCATCGATCGATGCGTGTCTGAAGGCCGTGTTTCCGGCCGTTCCCTATTGCCTTGATTTGATAGGCGCTCGTCCCCTTGAGGTGAACCGCGATGTCTGCAACGCTTTCCGCCCCGACGTCTGACGTATCGCAGTCGCGTGCGCCCCTGCTGGCCGCGCTCGTCTATCCGCAGGACAAGTATCCCGGGCCGGCTTTCGAGGCGCTCGTCGCGTCGTGTCGCAGGCGCGGGCTGTCGCTCGCAGGTGTTCTGCAGCACCTTGTCGATGCGGCTCCAAATCGGCGCTGTGATGTTGTGCTGGAGGATCTGACGACGGGTCATCGCACGCCGATCTTTGAATATCGCGGCGCCAGCGCCGCGGGCTGCAGGCTGGACGAAGCCGCGCTCGCCGAGGTCGCGGCAAAAATTGAGGGCAGTCTCGAAGGAGAGCCCGATCTGCTGGTGCTCAACAAGTTCGGCAAGGCCGAATGCAACGGTAGTGGGCTGCTTGATCTTGTTGCCATTGCAATGGACCGCGAGATTTCCGTCATCATCGGCGTGCCAAGAAGCAACCTGGAGGCGTGGCGGAATTTTTCCGGCGATATCGGCATTGAGTTGTCCGGATACGACGGCGAAATCGAGCGATTCGTCGAGAACTTGATGTAATGAAGCGTCACGCCGAGGCGCCCCATCTCCGTCGTCGCCGTCTTGCCGGGGCAGCAGTGTTTGCGCGGAACCAGCATTCTCGTTCGGCATAAGCTGCGGAACTCCGGTTCCATCGGCGTTCCCGTCGGAACGAATCCTTGGCCGCTGGTGTTGGCGGGAGGGCGCAGGATTTGCCTTCCAAAGGAGGATACACATGACATTGATCGGCAAGAGTTTGCTCGGCATGGCTGCGGGCGCGGGCTTGCTCGCGCTGTCCAGCGTCGGCGCATCGGCCGCGATCGCCTGCACTGGCAATGTGTGCTGGCACTCGCACGAACGTTTCGATTATCCGTCTGGAGCAAGGGTCGTCATTCACGAAGACAATTGGCGTCCCGGTCCGCGGATTATCTTCCGTGAGCACGACGGCCGCGGTTACTGGCACGGCGATCGCTGGACCGAGTGGTAATCGTCTCGCGTGGGACGCGAAACCGGAGAGGCTGCCTTGGGGCAGCCTCTTTCGCTTTTGCCACGCGGGTCGCTGCTGCGCGTCCCGTTGGAGATACAATCCATTTAATGAGACGGAATAAAATTTATTGTTTCCAGTATCTTAGTTTCGTATTGTATAATTTTTGAGATAAATATTGTAATTGATACAAGCTTGTGACAAGCTCCTTTCATTCGGGGAAACTAAGCGAGGAGGGGTGTCACATGAGTATCACCGCTGACAGCATGGACGGCGTTCCGGCGACCGTCGACAGCAATGCACGGAAGGCGTTGCTTGGTTCGGCGCTCGGCTACGCGATGGACGGATTCGATCTTCTTATTCTAGGCTTCATGCTGCGAACGATCGCAAAGGATCTCGGTCTTTCGCAGGCACAATCGGCTTCGCTCGTGACCGCGACGCTGATCGGCGCGGTGATCGGCGGCATCGGCTTCGGCATGCTTTCGGATCGCCTCGGGCGTGTGCGCGTCCTCACCTGGACGATCGTCGTGTTTGCCGTCTTCACCGGCCTTTGTGCGTTCGCGCGAGGCTATTGGGATCTTCTGTTCTACCGAACGATTGCCGGCGTCGGCCTTGGCGGCGAATTCGGGATCGGCATGGCGCTGGTCGCCGAAGCGTGGCCGGCGGCGAAGCGCGCCCGCGCCTCTTCATATGTTGGCCTGGGCTGGCAGTTCGGCGTGCTTGCGGCAGCCCTCGCGACGCCGCTCCTTTTGCCGGTGATCGGATGGCGCGGCATGTTTGCTGTCGGCGTTTTTCCGGCGATTGCGGCCTATTTCATCCGCGCTTCACTGCACGAGCCCGACGTGTTCCTGGAAAAATCGAAAGACCGGCCAAAGGAGTTGGCACTGCATTTGCTCGTCAAGGACGGTGAAACCGCCAAGCTCAGTCTCGGCATGGTCATCCTCTGTTCGGTGCAGAACTTCGGCTATTACGGCGTGATGATCTGGCTGCCGAATTATCTATCGACGCGATTTGGCTTTGCGCTGACACAGTCGGCGGTGTGGACCTGCGTCACGCTCGCCGGCATGGCCCTCGGTATCTTCATGTTCGGTCACATCGCCGACCGGATCGGACGGCGGCCCGCCTTCTTCGCTTACATGCTGGGTGCCGCGATCATGGTTCTCGTCTACTCGCGCCTGACCGATCCGATCCAGCTCCTCGTGGTCGGTGCAATCATGGGCTTCTTCGTCAACGGCATGTTGGGCGGTTACGGTGCGCTGATCAGCGAGTTGTTCCCGACCTCAGCCCGCGCCACCGCCCAGAATGTTCTGTTCAATATTGGCCGCGGCGTTGGCGGATTCGGTCCCGTCGTCGTGGGCGCGATCGCCACGGCCTATTCTTTCGAGACCGCGATTGCGGGGCTTGCCGCGCTTTACGTGCTCGACATCCTGGCGATGTGGTTCCTGATCCCCGAGCGCCGCGGCGCGCAATTGACGTGATGTTGACGAGAGAGCCATGTCATCAGGTCATCCAGCAGCGATGCAGGGAGCGGCAACGCCGCCTGCATCGCCCCGGCCGCCCTGGAAGCCCGGCATTGTCGCGGAGCTTGCCAAGGTCGTGGCCAATACGGCCGTGAACGCCGAATATCGTCATCTCGTCGTTGATTGCAGCGAGATCGCGGCCTCCGCGCGGCCCGGGCAATTCTTTCAATTGCTCTGCCCGCACCCGGCTGGCGAGCAGCCGTTCTTGAGGCGTCCGATGAGCCTTTACGGCGCCGATCCGGTCAAACGCCGGGTCGAGTTCCTCTACAAGGTCACTGGCGCCGGAACGCGGGGACTGGATACGATCGAGCCGGGTGGCACAGTCGACATCATGGGGCCGCTCGGGGTTGGCTTCACGCTCGATCCAGAATGGCGGCACATCGTGGCGGTCGGGCGCGGCGCCGGGCTTGCTACGCTCGCGCCGCTTGCCAAGGCGGCGAAAGCCAACGGCACCAAGGTCACCGCGATCCTCAGCGCACGGCGGCCCGAGCTTCTGGTGTCCGTCGACCTCTTCAAGAACCAGAGCGCCGACGTCGTGCCGGTGACGGACGCCGAGCAGACCAGCGGGCCGGGTCATATCGAGCGCATTCTTCGCGGCCTGATCGCGGCGGGAAGATGCGATGGCTTCTTCACCTGCGGGTCGAGCCGGCTGATGCGCGTGCAGCAGCGGCTGGCGATCGAGTTCGGCTTGTCCGGACAGGTGGCGATGGAGCAGCAAATGGCCTGCGGCATCGGCCTTTGCTACTGCTGCGTGCGCGACTTCAATGTCCGTGGTGAGATCGTCAATCGCAGGGTTTGCTGGGATGGGCCCGTATTTGATCTCCTGGAGGCGCTGCCATGATCAAGCCGTTTTCCATCGATCTCTCCGTCAATGTCGGCGGGCTCATGCTGCGCAATCCGGTGATGCCGGCTTCCGGCACCTTTGCCGAAGGCCTCGACAAGGTGATCGACTTCAACCGCCTCGGCGCCTTCGTGACCAAGACGGTCACGCGCGAATTGCGCGCCGGCAATCCGCTGCCGCGCGTGGTCGAGCGGCCGGGCAGCCTGATCAACGCGATCGGAATTCCGTCCAAGGGCGTGCCGCATTTCATCGAGAAGATCATTCCGCAATATGTGGCCTATGAGCCGCCTTTGGTCGTCAGCATCTCGGCGCCCACGGCTGAAGGGTTTGCGAATCTGGCGGCAGAATTGACCTTGCCGGGCGTCTCGGCGATCGAGGCCAATATCTCCTGTCCGAATATCGAGGAGGACGGCAAGGCTTTTGCGATGCGCGCCGAGTCCACTGAGAAAGTCACTCGCCAATTGCGCGCCGCAACCAAATTGCCGCTGTGGGTCAAGCTCACACCCAACACCGGCGACATCGCCGAAGTTGCGCGCGCGGCGGAGGGGACGGGTGCCGATGCGGTCGTCGTCGCCAATACGTTTTTGTCCATGGCGATCGACCTCAAGACCTTCAAGCCATGCCTCGGCAACATCATGGGCGGCCTGTCGGGCCCCGCGATCAAGCCGATCGTGGTGCGGCAGGTTTTTCAATGCGCCAAGGCAGTCAGGATTCCGATCATCGGTTGCGGCGGTATTTCATCCGCCGAGGATGCCATCGAATACATGCTCGCCGGCGCGACCGCCGTTCAGGTCGGCACTGCGACTTTTCTTCAGCCGGCAGCGATGGTCAGCATCATCGATGGCATCGAGATGTTCTGCCTGCAACGCGAGATCAGCCGCGTGACCGATCTTGTTCATGGCATCGTGATCGAGGAGGCTGACGACCAGGATCTCGCCTGGCTCAGCCCGCCGGCATGACGACGCCTCAAAATCGCAACGTCTTCGTCGACGACGCGGCCGATCGTGCGCTGGCTGGCGAGTTGTTCGATGCTCTTCGCCGGGCATCGTTCGATGGCGTCGGTATCACGCGCGAAAGCTACAGCGAGCGCGAATCCACCGCACTCGACATTGTGGAAGCCAAGGCGCGCGAATTCGGCCTCAGGGCGGCGCGCGACGCCGGCGCCAATCTGGTCGTGACTCTCGAAGGCAGCGAACCCGATCTGCCGTATCTCGCTTGCGGCTCGCATCTGGATTCGGTGCTGCAGGGCGGAAATTACGACGGCGCGGCAGGCGTGGTCGCCGGTCTCGCCATTCTGGCGCGCCTGAAACGCGACAAGATCACGCCGCGGCGTACGATCAAGCTTTTCGGCCTGCGCGGCGAAGAGAGTTCTCGTTTTGGCAAGGCCTATATGGGCTCGCTCGCTTTGTTCGGAAAACTGACGGGCGAAGACTTGAGCGCGAAGGACGGCGGCGGCCGCACGCTTGGCGACTGCATGCATTCGATCGGTGCCGATGTCCCGCGCATCGAAAAGGGGGAGCCGTTGCTCGACGCCAAGCGGGTCGCTGCCTGGGTTGAACTCCATATCGAGCAGGGCCCGGTGCTGGTGGCGCGCGACCTTCCGGTCGGCATCGTTACCGGTATTCGCGGCAATGTGCGGCATCGAACGGTCGAATGCGTCGGCGAGGCCGGCCATTCCGGCGCGGTGCCGCGCTGGCTCAGGCACGATGCCGTGTTTGCGGTCGCCGAACTCATGACCCATCTCGACCGGCATTGGCGCACGCTTCTGGAACGCGGGCGCGACGTGGTGGTCACATCAGGTGTCTTCGGGACCGATCCGGCCGAGCACGCGATTGCCCGGATTCCGGGAAAAGTGTCGTTCAGCTTCGAGGTGCGAAGCCAGAGCCGGGAAACGCTCGAAGGCTTCTATGATCTGTTCCGTTCCGAATGCAATCTCATCGCCGAAGAGCGCGGCGTGGAATTTTCCTTCGACCGCCGGCTGGAATCGGCGCCCGCGACCATGGACGCGGAATGGGTGCGGCGCTTGCGACGCTCCGCCCAGGCGCTTGGTTTGCCGGACGAGGAAATCCCGAGCGGAGCCGGGCACGATGCCGCGGTCTTTGCCAATGCCGGCATCCCGAGCGCCATGGTGTTCGTGCGCAACGAAAATGGCTCGCATAACCCGAAAGAAGCGATGAATTTGGATGATTTTCTCGCAGGAATCGCGGTAATGCGGGCCGGGATCGAAGAGGCCGTCAAATGAGTGTGACTGATTTGTTCGAAAAGGCAGCACCTGCGCGCGCCGATAAGATCAAAATCCGCAGGCCTGACGATTTCCACGTCCACCTGCGCGACGGCGCGATGCTTCAAGCCGTGCTGCCGTTCACCGAGGCGCAATTTGCCCGCGGCATCATCATGCCCAATCTGGTGCCACCGGTCACGTCAGTCGCGGCCGCAAAGGCCTATCGCGAGCGGATCATGGCAGCGCGGTCGGCGACGTCGGATTTCCAGCCGCTGATGACCTGTTATCTGACGGATGTCACCTCGCCGGACGAGATCGAACGCGGATTCAAGGATCGTGTCTGGGCTGCGGCAAAACTCTATCCGGCCGGCGCGACCACCAATGCGCATCACGGCGTGACCGACATTCCGCGGCTAGCCCCGGTGCTGGAGCGCATGGAAAAGGTCGGCATGCCGGTCCTGATCCATGGCGAGGCGACCGATCCCGCCATCGACATCTTCGATCGCGAAGCGGTTTTCATGGAACAGAGCCTGTTGCCGATGCGCAAACGGCATCATGGCCTGAAGATCGTGATCGAGCATGTCACGACGGCCGAGACGGTTGATATCGTGCGCGCCCACCGCTCGCACACGGCCGGAACGATCACTCCACATCATCTCGTCATCAACCGCACGTCGCTGTTCCAGGGTGGCTTGCGTCCGCATCTCTATTGCCTGCCCGTTGCCAAGCGCGAGCGCCATCGCATCGCGTTACGCAAGGCCGCAACCTCGGGCGACGCCTGCTTCTTCATCGGTACCGACACGGCGCCGCATCGCCGCACCGCCAAGGAAGCCGAATGCTGTTCGGCCGGCGTATTTGGCGGCGCCACGGCGCTGCAAACCTATGTGCAGGTGTTCGACGAAGAGGGGGCGCTCGATCGCTTCGAGGGCTTCGCCTCCGTCAACGGCGCGAAGTTCTACGGCATCGAACTCAACCGCGGCACGATCACGCTCGAACGGCGGGAGCAGCCGGTGATGGCCGCGGTCGCGATCGAAGACACCGAAGTCGTGGTGTTCCGGGGCGGCGAGAGGTTGCCGTGGTCGGTCGGGGAGGTGTCGCCATGACGGACGATGCCATCAGACACGAAATCGGCGGCGAAGTTGCGCGGCTGTTGTTTGAAGGTGGCGCGATCCATGTCAGCCGGCAGCAGCCTTTTATTCTTGCGGCGGGCTGGGCGAGCCCGGTCTATGTCGACGTTCGCGTCATCCTTGGCGATCCGGCGTTACGGCAGACGGTCACACAGCTCGCCGTCCGCTATGTGAACGCAATGTTGCCGAAAGCCTCGATCGATGTGGTGGCGGGCGCGGAGACGGCCGGCATTCCCTTTGCCGCGTGGCTTGCCGATAAGCTGAATTTAAAGATGCGCTATGTGCGCAAGCGTCCGCTGGGTATCGGCCGCAACGCGCAGGTCGAGGGCGGTGATGTCGATGGGCTCAAAGTATTGCTGGTCGATGACCTCACCACCGACGGCGGCAGCAAGCTCAATTTTGCCCGGGGCTTGCGCGCCGCAGGCGCGATCGTCGAACATGTGCTGACGATTTTCTACCATGACGTCTTTCCCGGTGCTGCCGAGCGGCTCGCGCAAGCGGGCCTGACGTTGCATCCGCTCGCGACCTGGGCCGACATCCTGCGTTCGCCGTCGGCTGACAAGATTTCGCCGCAGGACCGCGCCGAGGTCGAGCGTTTCCGCGCCGATCCCGTCGCCTGGTCGACCAAACACGGCGGCCGTTCCCGGCTTTCGGTTCGAAGTTGAACCTAAGACGCTTTTCGCGTCGGCGATCGCATCGCCGATCGCTCCAGAATCATGCGGAGCTGGTGCGCGGCTTCGCGTCCCTTGTGGGCGCGCCGCCACAGTTTCTCGACCAGCTGCTCGTAGAGGCGCACCGGCTCTTCGTCGGCGGTGAGCATGGCAACGCCGGTGCGGATGTTCGGCAGTTCTCCACCGAGCCGGAACGGGCTCAAACCCAATAGCGTGCGCTCGGACGTGCGAAACAGCTGGAAGGTGATATTGGGCAGCGGCTCTTCGATCAAGCCGATCTGGATGCCCATCGGCTCCTGCTCGATCAGTTTGATCAGATGCTCGACTTCGGCGCGCGCGGCGAGCCGCCGCTCGATGATCTCGTTAGCCGGCAGGTCGAAGCGTCCAAGCAGGCCGAGCTTCAGCCAGCGCTCGATCTCGGGCATGTTGACGAAATTGACGACGCTCAGATGCCTGCGGTCGCGCGCGTGCTTGCGTTCGTCGAGCACATTGATGATCGCATCGATCTCGGCCTCGTAGTCCTTGCCGTCCTCGGCATAAGAAGGCGCGGCCTCGATCAGCGTCTGCTTGAGCTGGCGCCCATAATTGTCGGAGGTCAGGAGGTAGGACAAAGGCGGGAAGTGCGCGATGACCTGTTCGGATTTCTCCTCGATCTGCCGCATCCGCTCGAAATAGCTGATGGCGTTGGCGTAGTATTCGACGCCCAGGCCAAGCAGGGAGCCAACGGAGGTTTCCAGCACGCTGGCGAGCCGATCGAGCGTCTCGATCTTGACGACCTCGCCAGCCTCGATGCGATAGACCGCGGCGCGCGAGACCCCGAGGCGTTCGGCGACCTGCTCCGCGGCCATTCCGCGGCCCATCCGGTAGGCGCGCAGCCTTTCTCCGATCTCGGCAAAGCGGTTGCTGGTCGCGCTCATTTTTGCCTCTGATCCCGTTTGTCTCATATTTGAGACAGAGGCGTACATGATTTTCGGTGCGCAGGGAAGCGTTAATTCTGCGTCCACCGGCGCGATCACCCGAAAAACAGCGCGAGGCCCTCCGTGCCGTCAAACGAGGTCGACGGCAGCGATCTTGTTCAGTGCGTCAATCTGCTGATCCGGCGCCAGCGTGATCGCATCGTCGGCGTCCCGCACGACCGACAGCAGCCGTTGAAATGTGGATTCCGCAACGCCCGCTGGAAGCGGCTCCTCATCGAAGGAGGCAATGAAGGGATCGAGGATCGACGATAAAAGCCTGTAGACCGCGCGATGCTCTGCATCGCTCTCGGCCAGTTCATTCGTCTTTTGCCGAAGGGCGACGTAGGTCCGGAGACCGGGATGCTGATGAGAAAGCCAGCTATGCAACTCGACCATGTTGTTTCCTCGTCGGTACTCGAGAAGAAACAATCACTTTTATCAGGAAAACCCTGTTAATACAAGTTTTTCTTTGATTCGCGGCTGCGGAGGCGCGCCGATGGCAAGGTCGATCTGGTGCGCGGGAGGCCTTCTCCGAGCCGATGAATGCCGTTAAAGTGTTACACGAGCCTGGCGCCGGCCAGTTCATTCAGGATCTGAATCTGCTTTGGTGCCGGGGCGGTCAGCGCGCCTTCAGCGGTCGCGACGATCTCGAGCAGGCGCCGGTACGTCTGTTCGGCGATATCGACGGGAACGGCCTCGCCATCGTAGCGGCCGATATATTCTTCCGTCACTCCGGCGAGCAGGCGGTAAAGTGCGCGATGGTGAGCGTCCGAAGACGCACGGTCGAGCAAAGTCTGTCGGAAGGCCTTGTAGGTCTTCAGCCCGTGATGTTGCCGCGACAGCCAGTCGTAGAGTTCGCCCATGGTGCTTTCTCCTTTTCCAGGCGCGAAGAAAGCGATTGTTCTTAGCAGCCAGAAGACATGCCGGCAACAAAATTTGAGACTAGTTTATAAATTTGTACAGGCCGCCAAAACCCCGCTATTCGCCCTTCAACCGCTGATCTTCCTGAACCCGTACGTGCTCGGCGCCGCGCGCGCCGGCCTCCGACAACCTCAGCATGCTTAGGGCCGCGCCCGCCACCGCGAAGCCGACGCCTGTGAACAAGGCGAGCCGCGTGCCGTCCGCCGGGAAGCGGGCGAGCAGGAGCGATACCAAGGCGGCGCCAGTGGTCTGTCCCAACAGTCGCGCGGTTCCCAGCATGCCGCTGGCGCCGCCCGAGCGTTGGCGCGGGGCGGCTGCGATCATGGTGCGGTTGTTCGGTGTCTGGAACAGGCCAAAGCCCGCGCCTGCCACCGCCATCCGCCACGCCACGTCGAACAGCGATGGATGCGGCGGCAGCCACGCCAGCACGCCGAGGCCGAGCGCAAACAGCACAAGCCCAATTCCGCCGAGAAGTCCGGCAGGGTAGCGCTCCACCAGCCGTCCGGCGAGGGGCGCGGCGAAGGCCACGGCGATCGGCCAGGGCGTAATCAGAAGTCCGATCTCGACGGCTGAATATCCAAACCGGGTTTCGAGATAAAAGGGCAGGGCAACAAAGGCCAGCATCTGCCCGCAAAAAGAGGCAATCGAGGTTGCGATCGACAGCGCGAAAATCGGAATGCGCAGCAGATCGAGCGGCAGGAGCGGCGAGGCGACATGCTTCTGCTCGCGCACCAGAAGGAAACCGGTGATGACCGCGGCGCCGAACTCGGCGAGCGCGATCGCAGCATCCTCGCCGTGGCCAATGCTGTCGATCGCGGCAAGGCCAAGGCCGAAGGTCATTGCGCTGAGCGCCGCACTCTTCCAGTCGAAGTCGTGACCCGCGGGTTTGGTGTGCGGCAGATATCTGATGCCAACCACGAGCGCGCCGATGCCGAGGGGAATGTTGATCGCAAACAGGTATGGCCACGGCCCGATCGCCAGAATGCCTGCGGCAATCGTCGGCCCCACGGCGGCCGAGACCGCGACCACCATGGCATTGATGCCGATGCCGCGGCCCAGCATCGCGCGCGGGTAGATATGGCGGACCAGCGCCATGTTGACGCTCATGATCCCTGCTGCACCAAACCCTTGCAGGATTCGGGCGATCGTGAGCAGCGTCAGGGTATGCGCGAGCACGCAAAACAGCGACGCGATCGTGAACAGCAAGAGTCCTGCAATATAGACGCGGCGGTAACCGATGATTTCGCCGAGCGAAGCGAGCGGCAACAACGAGATCGTGATCGCGAACTGGTATCCATTGACGATCCAGATCGAAAACGCCGGACTGGCGTGAAGGTCGCGCGCAATCGTGGGCAGCGCCACATTTGCGATCGCGCCGTCCATCACCGACATGATCAACCCGATCGCGATCGTCACGATCGCCCAGCCGCGCAGTGGTTGCGGCAGGCCATCGGCGGGATGGATCGGCGTTTCTGACGTCACGTCGCAGTGGACCTCTCTTCATCGAATGCAGATGTCTGGCCAAGTTACCAGACATTTGACGCCTGCATATGTTGAGAGTTCCAGGAAGCGGCTTTGACATTTTTCGGACCGGTGCGCGGTTCGGCGTCTCTTCCGCTACGCCGGCGTCACGATGCGCCGGTCAGCCGCGCAACCATATTCCTGGTGTAGTGGGCGAGCAGAACCGGCGCCGTGTTCCCGATCGTGTCAATTCGGCCGCCGTGCTTGAGGACCAGCAGTCCGACGAGATAGGTGACCAAAGCGGTCGCTTCGATGCGAACCATCGGCCGAAACGGCTTTGTTGCAATCCTGCTGACTTGCTCGCCCAACACGTCCAGCAAGGCTTCGAATTGCTGCTTGAGAGCCTTGTCCAGTCCGCGGCCGAGTTTCGTCTTGCGGTCGGCGTTGAACACGGCCAACGCCAGGGCAAGATCGGATGGATGGGCGTCGTAGTGCTTGTAAATCACAAGTGTCCCGCGCCGGAGAGCCTTGGCCGGCGGGATCGCGCCGGTCATCGCACGCCTGACCTCGTGCGTGATCGTCGATAGCGACCCGCCGAGGACGACTGCAAACAACTCTTCCTTGGATGAAAAGTGCGGGTAGATCGCGCCGGTCGTGCATCCAGCCATTTGGGCGATCGCCCTGATGGAGGCTGCTTCGAGCCCGGATTTTTCGAACACGCGGCGTGCCGCATCGACAATCACCTGCCGGCGATGCTGGTCCAGAGACTCTTGATAGGTTCGTGAAATAGCTCGCATTGACTTCTTCTGTAACAACGTATTCCATAAATAATGTTGTTATTCAGATCAAGCAGCAAACGGATATCCACCGGAAAATGGAACGGGACAGCGTCATGCGTAGACTTCAAAATGAGGCGGATTCCTCGCTGCCGCTCACGCCCCTGCAAGTCGAGGGGTTGATCATCAAAAATCTGCCGCCGGTCGATCATCACGGGGAGGCTGTCGAGCGGATCGGGCCGGATTCCATTCGAATCCGGCTTCCCTACCAGCCGGAATACATGGGCAGCGAGCCTTGGCAGGACGGCGCCGGGCGGGTTTTTTCCGGACCGATGGTCATGGGATTTGCCGATACCACCATGTATGCCTGTGTAATGGCCGCCATGGGGCCGGACGTCATTCCGGTGATGGCGAACCTCAACGTCACCTTCTTGCGCCCGGCCAAGGCCTGTGACCTGGTCGCAGAGGCGCGGATCGTTCGCCGAGGCGGCCGGCTGCACTATCTCGAATGCTGGTTGACATCTCATGGTGAGCAGGAGCCGTGTGCCCACATCACGTCCACGTATCGGGTTGCGAGCCGTGCCCCAAGGAGGGTCGCAGGCTGATCTGTCTTGGTCACGCGCCGCGGTCCAGCCTGACCTGGCGCGGTGGCGGCCTCGATCCCGCGTGCCTGTGCGGGGCAGTAGCGGCTTTGTTTTCGTGTGGTTCAAGGAAATGCTAAAGTCGAGGCCATGACCTCGGCTTCCCGATTTCCGGATTGGTCTTCGCTCTCCGGGCGCGAGCAGCTTGCCGCACGCGACAAATGCAGGCAGCGGCTCGCCGGCATCGGGCAGCGGCTAAAGGCGGTCGAACACATCTATCCCGCCGAAGCGCCAAGTCGGGGGCCGCTCTCGGGCCTGCCTTACGTGGCGAAGGATATGTTCGCTACCGGGCGCAGCCGGCCATCATGGGGATGCACGACGCCGCAGGCGCCCGCGCTGCCGCGCGCTTCGGTCATTGATCGTCTCGATCAGGCGGGCGCCAGCCTGATCGGCGCGGCGACAATGACGGAACTTGCTTACGAGGCCTCGGGCATCGGAAGGCGTGGCGCGCTCAATCCATGGCGCTTCGATGCGATCCCCGGTGGCTCCTCGACAGGCTCCGCCATTCTCGTCGCCTCCGGCTGCTGCTTCGCCGCGCTTGGTTCCGATACCGCGGGCTCGGTGCGAATTCCCGCACACTGCTGCGGCATCACCGCACTCAAGCCTGGTCATGGCAGGATCCCGCTGGACGGTGCGATGTCTCTGGCGCCTTCGCTCGACACTGTTGGAATCTTTGCCCGAAGTGCCGCCGATCTTGCCTTGCTCTGGCCTGCAGTGTCCGGCGAACCGTCTGATGTATCGAGCGAGCTTCCGCGCGCGGTTGTGCTGGGGGATGCACTCGAGACCAGCGACGCCGAGATCGCCGGCGCCGTTCGCAATGTCGTCGACGTCCTCGCCGAGAGCGGAATGACGATTGAAGAGAGGTTCGGCTTTCCGGAAGAAGCCGACCAGCGAACGCTTGTCGTCCTGCAAGCCGAGGCCACTCGCGAGCACCGCGCACGCATCGACGATGCAAATATCGATTCCACACTGCGCAAGCGCCTTCGCAAGGGCCTTTCGATTGCGGACGGCGACCTTGCCGCGGCATTGGCGGCGCGCGACGCGCTTCGCGATCAATTTATCTCGTTCTTTCTAGGAGAGGCCGGTGTCGCGGTTTTGCCCGTCATGCCGATCCGGACGCCACGCGTGGACGAGGTCGATCCGGCTTCGCCACGCTTCAACCCGCGCGTGCTGTACGCGCTCAGCCGCTTCACCCGTTTCGTCAACTATTTCGGTCTGCCTGCAGTCGCGGTTCCCGCGGGCTTCGACGAGAGCGGCCTGCCGGTTGGCCTCCAACTGATCGGGCGACCTGGCGGCGAGCAACATCTGCTTCGCATCGCCATGAGGTTGCAGGAGCGGACCGACTGGCACGGGCGCGTGCCGCTGGCGATTGCATCCGACATCGCCGGCGAGCCATGATGCGCCGGATGGTCGCCAGGATGGAGGCCAAGTTGCGCAAAGGGCGCGAGTTGGTGCAGTCTTTGCTTGTGACGTCGCGGTTACCGACGGATCGAAACAGGAGGCAGATCGTGCGGACATTGAGACACCTTGCTGCGCTGTGGTTCGTCGCGGCGATCGGATCGCTGCCACTACCGGCACGTGCGGTCGGACCCGAGCCGGCGCCGCTGGCGCAGCCGGTCGAACTGACAGTCGGTTACCAGAAGGTTGGTCATCTTGCTCCCGTCATTCTCATCGCCGACGATTTGAAGAAGCTCGGCGTCAATCTCAAGCTGGTCGAGTTCGTTCGTTATGCCGATGCGCGCACGGCGCTGCTGGCGGGCTCGCTCGACGCCGCCTCAGTCGGGCCGGCCGATCTTGCGATTTCGCTGGCGCAGGGATCGACCAATGTGGTCGGGCTGATGGGCGTCGGCTCCTCGCCCAAATATGTGATCGGCCGCAATGGCGTGAAGTTCGATAGCTGGGCAGATCTGAAGGGCAAGAAGATCGCCATCGCGCCGGGCTCGGCGGTGTGGTTTCAGTTTGCCGCGACGCTGGTCGAGAACAACGTTCCCTACAACAGCTTTGAGGCCGTCAACATTCAGGGCGGCGGCGCCAATTTCGACCAGGCGCTGAAGAAGGGCGAGGTCGACGGCCTCGTCACCTGGGAGCCCTTTGAATTGATTCCCGTGATGGATGGCTACGGTTATTTCGCCAAGGGCCTCGAATACGGCTCGTCGAAAGCCGTCGGCGCCGAGCTTGGCATGTTCATGACGACGAAAACAGCGATCGACGGCAAGCGTCCGGCGATCGAGCGCTTTGTCTGGGCCTACCTCAGGAAACAAGAGGAACTCGCCAAATCGCCTGCGGCCTTCGCCGATGCCTACGCGCAGTTGTCCGGCATGGCACCCAACGTTGCGGCGCAGGCCTCGAAAATCATCAGGCTTGGCGAGGTGATCTCGCCTGATCAGATCAAGCGGCAGGCCAAGGGTTTTGCCGAACTCGGCGTGATCCAGAAGGATGTTTCCGGCGAGATCGATGCCCACTGGGACGGCTCGTTTGTCGAGAAAGCCCTGGGTAAATGAGCCGAGGCGTCGGCGAGCGTTGAACCGCGCGTCACGAGGATTTTCGTCAATGTCGATCTCGACGGGACCTATCGCTTCAAGACAGGGCTCTTCCGCCTCGCGTCTGACCTCCTCGATATTTTCTCCTGCCGGTCGCGGGAATTTTCGGCAAGTCCTGCTCGCCGTTGTTCTGCCTGCCTTGGTGATCGCGCTCTGGCAATGGGCAGGACACGGCGGTTCGCTATTCGGTGGCGTGCTGCCGACGCCGGACCGGGTGTGGCAGGCCTGGAAAGTGTGGGCATTCGGCTCGAGCGGGCTCAGTCTCAATCCGTATAGCGGCACCTGGCTCGCCAATCTCCTGTTTTCGGCCGAACGCGTCGGCAAGGGATTTTTGCTCGCGATCCTGGTTGCGGTGCCGGTCGGGCTCGCGATCGGCTGGAACCGGATCGCATCAAGCGCGCTCGACCCTACCGTTCAACTGCTGCGGCCGATCCCGATCACGGCGTGGCTGCCGTTTTCGATCGCCGTGTTCGGCATCCGCGATATGGGCGCGGTCTTCCTGATTGCGCTCGGGGCCTTTTATCCGATCGTGGTCAACACCGCGCAGGGTGCGCGCGATATCGAGCGCAATCTCGTCCGCGCCGCGATGATGATGGGCGCCGGCCGCTGGACGATCCTGCGGCGCGTCGTACTGCCGGCTTCGCTACCCTCGATCTTCACGGGACTGCGGATCGGGCTCGGCATCGCCTGGACCGCCGTCATCGTCGCCGAGATGGTCGCGGTGAAATCCGGCCTCGGCTATGTGCTGTGGGACGCCTATTATGTCGGGCGCATGGATGTCGTCATTGCCGATATGGCGACCATCGGCCTGCTCGGTCTGATCAGCGACCGCGTCATCTTGCTGATCGAGCGATGGGTGCTCGCGTGGCGACGCCTGCAATCCTTCCAGTCGTGATGGATGACGATGGGCACGATCGCGTTTGAAAACGTATCGAAGACTTTCTCGGGCCATTCCGAAGTCCGGGCCCTGGAGGGGATCAATCTCGCGATCGGGGAGGGCGAATTCGTCGCTCTGTTGGGGCCCTCCGGCTGCGGCAAATCGACACTGCTCAATCTGCTCGCGGGTTTCGAGAAGACGACGGAAGGGACGCTGCTGTTCGATGGCAGGACCGTGACGCGGCCGGGTCCCGACCGCGGCGTCGTCTTTCAGGAAGCCGCGTTGTTTCCATGGCTCACGGTCTGGCAGAACGTGATCTTCGGGCCGCAGGTTCAGGGCGCCTCGCGCGCCGACTATGAAGCGAAAGCACGAAACCTGCTGAAGCTGGTGGGTCTCGAATCCTTTGCCGAGGCCCTGCCGGTGCAATTGTCGGGCGGCATGCGCCAACGCGTCGGCATCGCGCGCGTGCTTGCGATGTCGCCGAGGGCGCTGTTGATGGATGAGCCGTTTGGCGCGCTCGACGCGCAGACGCGGCTGTCGATGCAGCAGCTGCTGCTCGATGTCTGGCAGTCGCTTGGCACGACGGTGTTGTTCGTCACCCACGACATCGACGAGGCGATCTTGCTGTCGGACCGGATTTGCGTGATGTCGGCACGGCCCGGCAGGATCATCCGTACCATTCCGATCACACTGCCGCGGCCGCGCTCGATCGCCAGCCTCACCAGCGCAGAATTCGTCGCCTACAAGGCGCGCATCATGTCCGATATGAAGGTCAGCGCCGCTCCGGTCTGAGGTAATCCATCGATGGCAAATCCGCGTATTCCCTATGTGCTTTCATCGGCCCGGGCGCCGCTGCCGCCGCTTGGAGGAAAGCGAATCCTCGTGCACCTCGTCGTCAACGTCGAAAACTGGCAATTCGATCAGCCGATGCCGCGCACCATCGTCACGCCGCCTCACGGCCGCGAGACCGTGCCCGACGTGCCGAATTTTTCCTGGGCCGACTACGGCATGCGCGCCGGGCTGCCTCGTATCCTGAGGGCTTTTGCGTCGCGCGGCCTGCCGGCCTCCACGAGCTTCAATGCGGGCGTGATCGATGCCTATCCGCAAGCGGCAAAAGCAATGCGCGACGCAGGTTGGGAATTCATCGGCCACGGCATGCACCAGAAGGCCATCAATCACGTGGAAGGCGGCGAGGAGGCGGTGATCGCCGCGAGCCTCGACAAGATCGCTGGCTTTACCGGACAACGTCCGCGCGGCTGGCTGTCGCCGGGCCTGCGCGAGACCGTCGACACGCCCGACATCTTGAAACGCAAGGGGATCGACTACGTCTGTGATTGGGTGGTCGATGACCGTCCCTCGTGGATCACTACAACCGAGGGCCCCCTGATTGCGATGCCCTACAACCTCGAGATCAACGACTCAATTATCTACGCCATCGAGCGGCATGCGACCGGCGAGATGGCGAGGCGCCTGGAATTCACGTTACGCCGGTTCGAGGCGGAATGCCGGGGCAGCACGATCGTGCTGGCGATCGGATTGCACCCGCATCTGATTGCGGTTCCGCACCGCATCCATGAGCTGGAACGGATGCTGGATTTGTTGACCGCCTCGAGCGACGTCGGCTTCTTCAGGGGAAGTCAGTTGGCGGACTGGTATGCAGCGGCGGAAGCGGCGCCTCGCGCGGCGCGTGGCTGGTAATGTCGTCCAATTTTCACATGATCAAATGCAGGACCGATCGCCGGGAGTTCATCGGCGGTTGTCTTGACGGACCGAATGGCCTGAGGCTTAGCTGGTTCCAATCAATCAAGTGAGCCGGACCTTCGCTCCGGCGACGGGGAGGAATCCGACCATGATGGTCCGCGCCAAATTGCTTGTTCTGTCGATGATTGCTGGCCTTTGGGCGCCTGTTGCGCATGCGCAGTACACCGCGAAGGAATGGCCGGATGGGCCGAGCAAGCAGCGCTTCGTCGACACCTGCAACGGCTGCCACGATATCAATCGGGTCCGCGGCGGCTATACGCCTGAGGGCTGGCTCACCGTGGTGCGTATGATGCAGAACATGCAGGCGCCCGTGCCCGCCGAGGAATGGGGCGCGATGAGCGATTATCTGATGAAGAATTTTCCGGAGCGCAAGCGCCCGGAGGCGGTCATCATCGATGGTCCGGCAAAGGTCGAAATCCATATGTGGGACGTGCCGACGCAAGGCGCGCGTCCGCATGATCCGCTCGGCGCTCGCGATGGATCGCTTTGGTGGGCTGCTCAACTGGCCAACAAGCTCGGCCGGGTCGATCCGAAGACGGGCGCGATCCGCGAGTATACGCTCAAGTCGCCGTTCACAGGCCCGCACGGGCTGGTCGACGACAAAGACGGCAACATATGGTTCACGGGAAATCTTGCCGGGTTGATCGGCAAGCTGGATCCCAAGACGGGTGTCGTCACCGAATATCGGCTACCTGACCCGAATGCGAAAGATCCGCACTCGCTCAATTTCGATCAGAAAGGCATTCTGTGGTTCACCGTGCAGCAGGCCAATATGGTTGGACGTCTCGATCCGGCGACCGGCGCGATCAAGCTTGTCACATCGCCGACACCGAAGTCGCGTCCTTACGGAATCCAGATCAACGAGAAGGGCGTGCCGGTCTTCGTTGAATTCGGCACCAACAAGATTGCCACAATCGATCCGGACACGATGGCGATCAAGGAATTCACCTTGCCCGATGCCGGCGCCCGGCCGCGCCGCCTTGCCATTGGACCTGATGGCGCGGTCTGGTACGCCGACTTCGCGCGCGGATATATCGGCAAGCTCGATCTTGCGACCGGTGCTGCGAAGGAGTGGGCCTCGCCGAGCGGCCCGAAGTCCGAGCCCTATGGCATGGTCTTCACCAAGGGCACGGTTTGGTACAGCGAATCCAACGCCAAGCCGAACACGATCGTCCGCTTCGATCCGGCAAGCGAAAAATTCCAGAGCTGGGCGATTCCGGGCGGCGGTGACATCGTTCGCAACATGTCGGTTGCGGCCGACGGAAACCCGGTCATGGCCAACAGCCTCGTCAACCAGGTGGGAGTTGTCGACATCAAGTAGTGCCGACGACTTCGGCTTTATCTAAGCGTGTTTATCCAGGCGTGTCGCGCAGAAGCAGGCCGTCCGATCCCAACAGCGATCGGGCGGCTCTTTTGTTTGACTGACGTTGCCGCGAAGTTATTCTCGTCACTTGCGTCTGTTCTCTCTAGTATCGATCCGGCGAAGAAAAAACATGGATCAAAAAGTCGCGTCACAGTCCGCTCTCGAATTTGACTACGTCATCGTCGGCGCCGGATCGGCCGGATGTGTGCTCGCCAATCGCTTGACGGCCGACGGCAAATCCTCGGTGCTGCTGCTTGAAGCGGGTCCGCGCGATAGCAATCCCTGGATTCATATCCCGCTTGGTTACGGCCGGCTGTTCAAGGAAAAGACCGTCAACTGGATGTATCAGACCGAGGCGGAGCCGGGCCTGAACGGGCGGAATATCTTTCAGCCGCGCGGCAAGGTGTTGGGCGGATCGAGTTCGATCAACGGTCTGCTTTATGTTCGCGGTCAGCATGAGGACTACGACCGCTGGCGCCAGCACGGCAATCTTGGCTGGGGCTACGACGACGTGTTGCCTTACTTCAAGAAGGCCGAGGATCAGACGCGCGGTGGTGACGATTTCCACGGGTCCGGTGGACCATTGCCGGTTTCGGACTGGCGGCATGCCGATCCGCTCTCGGCAGCGTTCGTCGATGCGGCTGTGCAGGTCGGCATTCCCCGCAATCCAGACTTCAATGGCGCTCGCCAAGAAGGCGCCGGCTTTTTCCAAACCACGACCAAAGGCGGACGACGTGCGAGCGTGGCGGTCGCCTATCTTCGCCCGGCCAAGGCACGGCACAATCTGCATGTCGAGACCTCGGCGCTGGCCGAACGAATCTTGTTCGAGCGACGTCGCGCCGTTGCCGTGGCGTACCGCGCCGCGGGTCATCCGCGCACGGCGCGGGCGCGCAAGGAGATTCTGGTTTGCGGCGGGGCCTACAACTCGCCGCAGTTGCTGCAGTTGTCTGGCCTTGGTCCCGCGGACCTGTTGCGGCAACACGGCATCGAGGTCGTGCTGGACGCGCCGGGCGTCGGTCACGATTTGCAGGATCACATGCAGGTCCGGGTCGTCATGCGTTGTTCTCAGGCGATCACGCTCAACGACGTCGTCAACAATCCCTTCCGCAAGGTGATGACAGGACTACGCTATGCCGCGTTTCGGACCGGGCCGCTGACGATCGCCGCCGGCACGTCGGGAGCGTTTTTCAGGAGCAATCCCAGACTGGCGACGCCGGATATCCAGATCCACTTCCTGCCGTTCTCGACCGACAAGATGGGCGAAAGGCTGCACCCATTCTCCGGCTTCACGGCCTCGGTGTGTCAGTTGCGCCCCGAAAGCCGCGGCTCTCTCAAGATCAGGAGCGCGGATCCGGCCGCACCACCGGAAATCCGGATCAATTATCTCGCCAGCGAAGTTGACCGCGCAACCAATGTCGAAGGATTGAAGATCTTGCGGAAGATCCTGCGCGCCCCGGCGCTGAAGCCCTACGTCGTCGAGGAGGTCGATCCCGGCGACAAGGTCACGAGCGATGAAGCGCTGCTCGCCTATTGCCGCGCCCGCGGCACCACCATCTACCATCCGACCTCGACATGCCGGATGGGAAATGACCCGCTCGCCGTCGTCGATCAACGGCTTCGCGTACGCGGGGTCGAAGGCTTGCGCGTGATCGACGCTTCCGTGATGCCGGACCTCGTTTCCGGCAATACCAACGCACCGGTCATCATGATCGCGGAGAAGGTCTCCGACATGATCCTGCAGGACAGACGCTAGCAAGCCCGGCGGCCGGGTGCTATTGCATCGGCTCGATCAACGCGAACGAGCTCGAGTTCAATGCGGCTGCGGATCGGCACACGCAAGAGCGCCATGGCCTTGGCCCAGACCGAGGAGATTGCCCGCCGTCTGACAGCGGCTGCGCCTGACATCGATATCGAGATCGTTAAGTTCGAAACCACTGGCGATATCGACCAGACCGGCAAGTTGTTGCCGCACGGCGGCAAGGGCGGCGCCTTCGTCGCCGAAATCCGCCAGGCTGTCCGGGCCGGCCAATTACAGGCGGCGATGCACTCGCTCAAGGACATGCCGGGCAACGAGGACACGCCGGGACTGGTGATTGCTGCGATGTTGTCGCGCGACCCTGCGAGTGACGTGCTGGTGCTGCGGCCCGGCCTTTCCGTCGAACAACTGAGAGCCTCGCGCGGCAAGGGCTTCAAGATCGGCACCAATGCCGTGCGCCGTGCCGCTTACGCGCGGCGGGTTTTTCCCGACATCGAAGTGATCCATTATCGCGGCGCGGCCGACACTCGCGTGCGCAAGCTCGATCACTTGGAGAAGCAGCGGCTCGCCGATGGCGGTGCTGTGGGGCCGGCGGATGCCTTGATCATGGCCCGCTCCGGGCTCGAGCGGGTCGGGCTTGCGAGCCGCATCGCCTACGAATTCTCGAGCGCCGAAATGCTGCCGGCGGTGGGGCAGGGTATCGTTGCGCTGGAATGCGCCACACAGGATTGGCAGACCAGAGGCATTCTCGCTGGGATCGACGATCTCACCGCACGCCGCTGCGCCGACGCCGAGCGCGAGGTGCTGTGGGTGCTCAACGGGCATTGCAATTCCCCGATCGCGGGATTTGCCGTAATCGAGGGTGGCCGGATGTCGTTGACGGCTTCAGTACTGGACGAGGACGGACAGCGCTTCATCGAGGTTTCGCGTTCCGGCCCTGCCGACCGTCCGCGCGAACTCGGCCGGGCGGCAGGTCTCGAATTGTTGGCAAAGGGTGCAGCTGAGATCATCGAACGCAGCCGGCCGAAATGACTCTTCAGGTTTTGTAAGCGCGCACGCGCTTGATCATCTGCTCGACATGCGCGATCGGCGTCTCCGGCAGGATGCCGTGGCCAAGGTTGAAGATCAGCCGGCCGCTCGCGTAATTCTCCAGCACATCGTCGATCGCGCGGTCGAGCGCAGCGCCACCCGCGATCAACGCCAGCGGATCGAGATTGCCCTGAATGGCGACGCGGTTTTGCACGCGCTCGCGGATCAGCGACGGCTCGACCGCCCAGTCGATACTGACCCCATCGACGCCGGTGGTCTCCACATAATCCGGCAGCAGGGCGCCGGCGCCTCTGGGAAACCCAATGACCTTCGCGCCGGGAACTCTTTTTCGCACGCCTTCGACGATACGGCGCGTCGGTTCGATCGACCAGCGGGCGAACTCGCGCGGCGGCAGTACACCAGCCCAGGTGTCGAAGATCTGCAAGGCGTCGGCGCCGGCCTCAAGCTGGCCGACGAGATACTGGATCGAATTCTCGACCAGCACGTCGATGATTTTTTCAAATGCCGGGGGATGCTGATAGGCCAGCATCCGTGCCGGCGCCTGGTCCGGCGTGCCTTGACCCGCGACCATGTAAGTCGCAACGGTCCAGGGCGCGCCGCAGAATCCGATCAGTGCTGTCTGGGAGTCGAGTTCGCGCCGGACGCGGCGCAGCGCCTCGAACACCGGCTCCAGTTTGGCGAAGTCGGCATGCGACACGAGGGTTGCGATCTTCTCCGGCGTATCCAGCGGATCGAGTCGCGGGCCTTCGCCGGCCTCAAACCGCACGGAACGGCCGAGCGCATACGGAATGACGAGAATGTCGGAGAAGATGATCGCGGCGTCGAAGCCAAAACGGTGGATCGGCTGAAGGGTCACTTCAGCGGCATATTCCGGCGTGAAGCACAGATCGAGGAAATTGCCCGCCTTCGCGCGCAACTCGCGATATTCCGGCAGATAGCGCCCGGCCTGCCGCATCATCCAGATCGGCGGCACCGCTTGCTTTCGGCCGGAGAGGACTTCCAGGAGGGGCTTTGTCATGCTTCTCAGAGATAGGATCGGCGGGATCGGTTCCTGATACACCAAGAAACGCTCATGAAGACAAGCTTGTTTGTCACCCAGATCGCTGTTCACGGCGCCTTCTGCAACTGGAACGTCCCGGTTCCCGGTGCGTTAACTCATCCGGAGGCGTGCCATGAGAGACAAATTCAATCCGGCGGCGCACGACAAGCACGCAACGAAGGCGGGCGATGCCGTTGCGGCCGATCAAGAAGTGCATCGCAAGCTCGACGAAGGCCTGCAAGACAGCTTCCCGGCCTCGGACCCCGCGAGCGCCGTACAGCCGTCCCCTTCGAGACCGCATCGGGGTCACGACAAGCTCCAAAAGGATCGTCGAGACTGACCGGGCGTGCGTTCATGGAAGATCGCCATCCGCTCAGTAGTGCGGCGGCGGCTCGTTCGCCGGCCGTGGCATCTGGCTTTCGGCCTCTCGCAGCAGCTCATTGAGAGCGGAAAGCTGACGCGTCAGCGCATCGATTTTCGCCCATTGCTCGGTGATCGTCCGGTTCAGCGTCTCGATGGTGTCGTCCTGAAACGCGAGCCGCTCTTCGAGCCTGTCGAGGCGATCGGTGAGCGCCTTGAGCTCACTCATCGCGTTGGTGCTCTGCATTCCGCTCGCGCAGGCCGTGGCCAAGCGCGATACGGTCGTCGAAAACAAAGCACTCGCCGCGCCAGCGGCTTTCGCTCTCCGCGACATTTTCAAGATAGTTCAAGATGCCGCCCTTCAAGTGATAGACCTCGGCAAAGCCCTGCGACAGCAGGTAGCTCGAGGCCTTTTCGCAGCGGATGCCGCCGGTGCAGAACATCGCGATTTTTCGATCCCGCGTTGGATCGAGGTGGCGTGCGGCGAAGTCCTTGAACTGACCAAAGCTCGCAATGGCCGGGTCGAGGGCGCCCTCAAATGTGCCGATCGCGACCTCAAATGCGTTGCGCGTGTCGATCAGAACCGTGTCGGGCGCAGCGATCAGATCGTTCCAGTCTTTCGGCTCGACATAGGCGCCGACCCGTCTGGTCGGATCGGCGATCGCATGGCCGAAGGTAACGATCTCTTTCTTCAATCGGACCTTCAGGCGGCCGAACGGCATGACTGTCGCAAAAGAAAATTTGAGCTCGAGATGGTCAAGCCGGCCGCCGAAGAGATCGCCATGGCGCAGCTCTACGACCAACCGATCGATGGCCTCAGGATTGCCGGCCAGCGTGCCGTTGATCCCTTCATACGCCAGCAGCACGCTGCCTCTTAGTTCGAGATCGCCGCACAGCGCCCGCAGCGGTTCGCGCAAGTCGCGAAAATCCGGCAGCGAGGCGAATTGGTAAAAGGCGGCGACCTTGTGCGACATCGTGGTCATCTAGCATCAGGTGGCAGGGAAGGGCAGGGGTCGGGCTCGACTTATGCATCATCCGAGCATTGCGCAGGTGGTATTGGATATGCCAATAACGCCGCAACATGTCCTGCAAATCAGGGAAAATAGCGACAAAGTGAGCTCTTTTCATATGAGGAATTTCCACTTCGCCGGCCGTTCGACGGTCCATTCGCAGAATGCCATGGTGGCGACGTCCCACCCTCTGGCCGCGCTTACGGCGATCGAGGTGCTGCGCGCCGGAGGGACCGCTGCGGATGCGGCAGTGGCGGCTTCCGCGCTGCTGGCGGTGATCGAGCCGCAATCCACCGGCATCGGCGGTGATTGCTTTGCGCTGATCCAGCCGCGGGGCGAGGGCAAGATCGTTGCCTATAACGGCTCAGGGCGCGCGCCGAAGGCGGCGACGGCGGAGTGGTTTCTTGAGCGCGACATCCGCGCGATCCCGCTGACCTCGGCGCATTCGGTCACCATTCCAGGCTCGATCGATGCGTGGGCGACGATCCTGCGCGACCACGGCAAGCTTGGCTTTGACGGCTTGTTTCAGCCGGCGATCAAGGCGGCCGAGGAAGGTTATGTGGTGGCCCCCCGCATCGCCTTCGACTGGAAGAACGGTTTCGAGAAGCTGAAGAAGGGCATCAACACCGAGCGCTATCTGTTGCCGCACGGCAAGGCGGCCGTGGCCGGCGACGTGATCAAGCAGCCGGAGCTCGGCCAGACGCTGCGCGCGATCGCCAAGAGCGGGCCCGATGCCTTTTACAAGGGCGCGATTGCCGAAGACATGGTGGAGACGCTCCGGGCTGCCGGCGGTCTGCACACGCTGGAGGATTTTGCCAATCACACCACCGAGACGACGGTGCCGATCGGCACCACGTACAAGGGTCTCGACGTCTGGCAGTGCCCGCCGAACGGGCCCGGCATCACCATGCTGGTGATGCTGAACATCCTGTCGCATTTCGATCTGACGAAATTCGCCCCCTTGAGCGTCGAGCGCTTCCATCTCGAGGCCGAGGCTGCGCGCGTGGCGTACATGATGCGCGAGCAGAACATCGGCGATCCTGCGCACGTCAAGGTCGATGTCGCGCGGATCCTTGCGAAGGAATTTGCCGACGAGTGGGCCGGCAAGATTCGCATGGACCGGATGCTGGATTTGCCGAAAGTCTCGCCGCCGATGAACCCGTCGACGATCTACATCACCGTGGTGGACCAGGATCGTAACGTCTGCTCGTTCATCAACTCGGTCGCCCATTCCTGGGCTTCCGCCATCGTTTCCAACAAGACCGGCATTCTCTTCCAGAATCGTGGCGCCGGTTTCCGCATCGAGCCCGGCCATCCGAACTGCATCGCGCCGGGAAAACGTCCGCTGCACACCATCATTCCGGCGCTCGCGACCAGCGGCGGCCGCGCGGTGATGCCGTTCGGCGTCATGGGCGGGCAATACCAGCCGGTCGGCCAGACCCGCGTGCTGACCAACGTTCTGGACTATGGATGCGACGTGCAGGAGGCCATCGATATGCCGCGCGGCCTGCATTATGAAGGCGTCTATCAACTGGAAGACGGCGTGCCCGCCGACATCGTCGCGGGGCTCCAGAAGCTCGGTCACCAGACCACCAAGATCATCCCGCCGCTCGGCGGCGGTCAGGCGATCTGGATCGACTGGGAGAAGGGCACGCTGACCGGGGGCTCCGATCCTCGCAAGGACGGCTGCGCGCTCGGCTACTAAAGGATCAGGCCCGCGTGATCCGGCCCGATCGAGGCTAGAACTCCGATTCCGAAGTTCGCGTGTTATCGCGGCAACCTCCGAGGCGAACTTCGGAATCAAAGGAGTTCTACCAACTTATTGATTCCAGTGCGGCTTTGAATTTGAAGTTCCTATGACGAGCTTGAGGCAGCACCGACAGGAACTTCAAATTCGCCGCACTGGCTTTGCCGGAAGCGTTGCGATAGACAGGCGCTCGATCGTTTTGAGAAGGTTAAGCCAACATGCGACGTTTTTCGTGCGCGACGTTATCCAATTTGGCCGCCATTGCATTGACCGTCATGAGCGTTTCGGCGATCTCAGTGCCGACCGCGGCGATGGCGCAGACCCCCGGAAAGCCCATGACCACAGCTTCAGGACTTCAGATCATCGACACCAAGGTCGGCACCGGTCCCATGCCGAAGCCCGGGCAAATTTGCGTCGTGCACTACACCGGCTGGCTCTATCAGGATGGCCAGAAGGGCAAGAAATTCGACTCTTCGGTCGATCGCAACGATCCGCTCGAATTTCCGGTTGGACAGCGCAAGGTCATTGCCGGCTGGGACGAGGGCGTCGCCTCGATGAAGGTCGGCGGCAAGCGCACCCTGATCATTCCGCCTGAGCTTGGGTATGGTGCGCGCGGCGCCGGCGGCGTTATTCCGCCGAATGCGACGCTGATCTTCGACGTCGAATTGCTCGGCCTGAAAGGCTGACGGCTCTCGAGCGGTAGCGCTGCGGCGAGGGACTTAAGCGAAGGTAGCGACATGTCGAAATCGCACGATCACGACCATTCCGGGCATTCGCATGATCACGGCGAACCGCGCTGGAAGCATGACGGTGTCCGGGTCATTCCCGGCAATCAACTTGATCCGAACGTGCCTTCGACCGCCGGCATGGACCGCAAGGCCGCGATCAATTTTGCCCGCGTTGGTGCCCAGAAGTTGTGGGCCGGCACCGTGACCATCAAGCCGGATGCCAAGACCGGCGCGCATCATCACGGCCATCTCGAGAGCATCATCTACGTCGTCAAGGGCAAGGCGCGGATGCGGTGGGGTGATCATCTGGAATTCACCGCGGAAGCCAATCCCGGCGATTTCATTTTTGTCCCGCCTTATGTGCCGCATCAGGAAATCAATGCCAGCCCCGACGAGCCGCTGGAATGCGTGCTGGTGCGCAGCGACGGTGAAGCGGTTGCGATCAACCTCGACATCGAGCCGGTCGAGAAGCCGGAAAAGGTGCTGTGGGTCGACCCCGTGCACCGTGACCCCAAAGGCGCTTGACCAAAAGCATTGGGACGATCGCTCTTTCAGAGCGCAAAAACACGACGTCGTGACCGCATGCGATCCTGCAAGGTGCGGTCGCGCTAGCGCCGGATATCTTCCGGGCCCATTTGCCTTCTGCTACATTGCCGCGCAGATTTGAGACATGCCGATTTCATTAGATGAAAACGGGATCGCAACCAGCTCTAAATTCAAATTCCAGCTCTAAATTCAAAGACAAAATTGCAAAAACTCCGGAGAGGAATCGTGACGCAATCCAATGAATCGCTCACCAGTGAATCGCCTGCCAATCAATCGCTCGGGCGCCGCACCCTGATCAAGGGCGCAGCCCTTGGCCTTGCAGCCGGCAGCCTGTCGCTGCCCGCGTCAAGCGCGGGCGCCGCGGAAGGCGAAATCTGGAGCGGCGAATATTGGGCGAAGAAGGGCGATGTGCCGTTGTGGATGTTCCGCAAGCGCGTCGGCGCTCCGAAGGCGGGCGAGCCCTCAAAGCCGGTGCTGTTCTTCGTCCATGGCTCTTCGGTCACGTCGCGTTGTTATGACCTCCACGTGCCCGGCAAAGGCGAATATTCGGTCATGGACGAGTTTGCCCGCTTCGGCTTCGATTGCTGGACCATGGACCACGAGAATTACGGCAAGTCCGGGCGCACCTCGGGCAATTCCGATATCAAGAGTGGTGCCGAGGATCTGAAGGCCGCGGCCGAAGTTCTCGCGCGCGAAACCGGGCGGCAGAAGTATCACTTCCTCGGGGAGTCCTCGGGCGCGCTGCGTGCCGGGCTGTACGCCATGATGGCACCGGAGCGGATCGACCGCCTGATCCTGGCGGCGTTCACCTACAAGGGCGAGGGATCGCCGACGCTCGCCAAGCGCGCCGAGAAGCTCGATTATTACCGCACCCATAACATGCGCAAGCGCGACCGCGACATGATTCGCTCGATCGCCACGCGCGACAAGCCGGGCACGAGCGATCAGGCCGCTGTCGAGGTGTTGGCGGATGTGGAAATGCAATTCGGCGATCAGATTCCGACCGGCACCTATCTCGACATGACGGCCAATCTGCCGGTCGTCGATCCCAGGAAGGTGATGGCGCCGGTGCTTTTGATCCGCGGCGAATATGATGGCATTGCCACGGTTGCGGATATCGAGGATTTTTTCAACCAGCTGCCGAATGGCGACCGCCAGTTCGTCATTCTTCCCGGTACCGCGCACTCGATGATACTGGCCATCAACCGGCAATTGTTCTGGCACGCGGCAAGAGCGTTTCTCGACATGCCGACGCCGATCGCGACATAACAACAAGACGATCTGATCGATTTGACTGATGGCCGGGCTTTGTCCCGGCCATTTTTCTTGCGGGACATCCGCAAGGCGGCCCCAGGGGATGGCGACCGGCGGAAACCTCGATAAATTTTTCAAAATCCGATGTCGGATGTAGGCTCGTTCGTTCGTCCTCGGCTCGACGTCCTCACCAAGGAGCAACCGACCATGTCCAAAATCGCCCCCTGCCTCTGGTTCAACGGCGAGGCCGAAGACGCCGCAAATTTCTACGTCTCCCTCCTGCCGGATTCCCGGATCGACAAAATCCAGCGCAACCCTGCCGATGGTCCTGCCGGCAAGGCCGGCACCGTGCTGGTCGTCCAGTTCACCTTGGCCGGGCAGGATTACATGGCGCTCAATGGCGGAATGCGCTTCGATTATACGCCTGCGATTTCGTTCAAGATCGACTGCGCGGACCAGGCCGAAGTCGATCGTCTTTGGGACGGGTTGTCGTCCAACGGCGGCTCGACCCAGCAATGCGGATGGGTCCGCGATCGCTATGGCGTGTCCTGGCAGATCGTGCCCTCTGTGCTGCCAAAACTGCTCGGCGGCTCGGACGCTGCCGGCGCCAGACGCGCGATGCAGGCGATGCTCGGCATGACCAAACTCGATATCGCCGAGCTGCGCCGCGCCTATGATGGCCAATCGGCTGCGTAATCTTCGCGATCAGCCGGGCGGCGCGCCTGTTCAGGCGCAAGTCGAGAGCACGAGGTGGTCGCCTGCCGGGGCAAGTACGTCGCAAAGCGGTCGCCCCGTCGCCCGGGTGCGAACAAAAAATCGGCTAGATGGGTTATTAAATATGGCGCAGTGCCCACTTTCGGGAGCTCGTGTTCCAGGACGCACCTTTCACGAACTTCGTTGCGACGACGACTTGTGAGTGACGCCAACTGTCTCTGTTTCCGACACAAAAAAAGCCAGGCGGATATCAGGGAACTCGCCCGATCTTTCCAGGACAGGTGGGAACCCCGGTCTCGGTGCTGATCGGCTCGGCCATCATCGCCACGGCAATTCTGCTGTCGACGTTGGTTACAGCGGTGGGAACGCGCTTCATCGGCATTGAAAGTGGACTCGAAGACAACGTGTGGCTGATCGACCGCCTCACCGGCAGCGTCTATCGCTGCAAGGCGCCCGAGCGCGGCAGGGCCGTCTGCGATGCCGAGACGGCGACCGGGAGCCTCGGCGAGCGCCCCAAGCCCTGAGCTGCCCTTAGGTCTTGTCGACTGAAACGCCTGCCCAAAGCTGCGAATCCCGTTAAGCTCGCGGGATGCCCCGCGCCGATCAGCCTATTGCCTTGACCAAGGCCGCCGCAAAAGCGATCTGGCTGCGGGCGCAGCGGTTTGATTCCGAAGCTCCGTTTGGCGAGGGGGCGCAGGCCACCGCGGCGGCGATCGCGCACCTCGGGTACGTGCAGATCGATACCATCCATGTGATCGAGCGCTGCCACCATCATATCCTCTGGAACCGGATTCCGGCGTATCGTCGCGCCGACCTGCACCAGGCCCAGAGCGTCGACAAAAGCGTTTTCGAGTACTGGACGCATGCGCTGTCCTATGTGCCGGCGAAGGATTTCCGCTTTTTCATTCCCGCGATGAAGCTGCACCGGCGCGAGGGCCACAAATGGTTCAAGGAGGTGAAGCCCGCCGATCTGGCCAAGGTGATGCGGCTTTTGAAAAAGGACGGTGCGCTGACCGTCCGTGACATCGAGGACGACGTTCTGGTCGAGAAGGTGCACGCCTGGGCAAGCCGCAAGCCGTCAAAGCGCGCGCTGCAACTGGCGTTCTACGAGGGCCGGGTCACGATTGCCGAACGCAATGGGATGCTCAAGACCTACGAGTTGATGGATCGGCATTTCGGTTGGGAGAAACCGCCGAAGCCCGCCTCGTTGCGCGAAATTACCGCCTACCTGCTCGACCGCGGCCTTCGTGCGCAGGGCGTCGTCAGCCTCGATTCCGTCTGTCATCTCGATGCGCCGAGCAAGAAGGCCGTCCGTCGATTGATCGAGGCCCGCGTTCGCCGCAAGGAGCTGGTTCCGATCGCGCTCGAAGGCGCCGGCAGGCAGGAACATTGGACGCAACCGCAGACGCTGGAGGTGGTCGCGAATGGCGCCGGTGCGCGGGTCCACATTCTGTCCCCGTTCGATCCCCTGATCATCCAGCGCAAGCGAACGCAACTGATCTTCGGCTATGAGCACCTGTTCGAGGCTTATGTACCGAAAGAGAAGCGGCGTTACGGTTATTTCGCGCTGCCGGTTCTGTTCGGGGACGAGATCGTCGCCGCGATCGACCTCAAGACCGATCGGCAAAATCGCAAATTGCTGTTGCAGAAATGGAATTGGGTAGGTCGGGCCGCGAATGGTCCGCGCAAGGAATTGAAGCGCCGCATCGAGGACGAACTGCACCGCTTCGAGCGCTTTCAGCTCGGAGAGTGAGGCGCGGCCGCTTTCACAAAAATCAGGCGATCAACCAGCAGAGCCGGCACAATCCCTACGACATAAGCGAGGATATTCCATACCGAGAATATCCGGCCGAGCAACAGCGCGCCCAAAAGCGTCAGGCGAAAGTCGTCCAGCCATGGCGTATGCACCAGCCGAAACAGCTCGACGCCAACAGCGATTGCGATCGAGACCGCGGCGATGTGTAATCTTGAGAGCCTCGGTGTTGCGATCGCGACCAGGAAAAAGACCATGGCGCCCCAGAGCGCCGAGCCGCCGTATTTGACGACGAGGCCGGGTATTCCAAGGCCAAGCCCAAACCGGCGGAGCACCAGTCCGGTGGCGATGATTCCGAGGCACAGGGTGATGTGCAGCATTCTCACGACAGCGCTGCGTCGGCGATCGGTACCGTCACTTCGAACGTGGCGCCGACGACGGATTCGACCAGGCGGATCGTGCCGCCATGGGCTTCCAGCATGGCGCGGACGATCGCAAGGCCCATGCCGGTGCCGCCGTGTTCACGCCGTGTCGTGAAAAAACTGTCGAATACCTGAGCCCGGTTGTTGGGTGAGATGCCTTCGCCATTGTCGGCGACTGTCACGACCAAAGATGCGTATTGCCGCACGGCAAAAATCTTCAGCACCGTGCTGCCGTGGCGCATGGCATTGTCGGCAAGATTGGACAGTATGATCGCGGCGTTTTCTTCCGAAACACGAAAAGGCGTGTCGAGCTCGCCCGCTGCGCGCACGTCGAGTGCGGCAAAAGACGAGCGGATCGTCGCAACTGTATCCACCAGCGTGGTGACGCCGACGCTGACGGGATTTTCCGCGCGGGCCAGATCGCGCAGGCGTGCCGATATCTTGGCAAGGCGCTCGGTGTCCGCCACGATATTATCGAGAAACTTGCGCCGGTCGTCATCGTCCATGTCGGGTTCGTCGACGTCGTCGCGCAACAGTTCGGCCGCGCCCTGGATCGACGTCAGCGGCGACTTCAACTCGTGCGAAACGTGGGTAGCGAAGGTCGAAATGAAGTGCGAGCGCATATCCAGCCGCCGCGCCATTTCCAGAAAGCTTTCCGACAGCCGCGCAAATTCGCTGGTGCCGTGGCGCCTCAGAGGGCGGAGTGCCGATCGGTCGCCCTTGCCGATCAGGTTGGTGCGCTCGACCAGTTCGCGCATCGGCTCGGTGATGGTGCGGTGAAACAGGAAACCGATCAGAAGCGTCGGAACGATGGTGGCGAGAACGGCGAGCATGAAGCGTGTGCGCTGCTCATAGAGATATTTGAAGACGTTGCTTGGCGTGCGTGACGCATAGACGACGCCGGCGACCTGATCGCGAACGATCACCGGCATCGCCGTGAACACCCGCATGCCGGTGCCGCGGCTGATCGAATAAAGCGCCGGCTGGTCGTGCTTGGAAATTCGCACGCGCAGGACTGCGGCAAAACGGCCTTGCAGGGCTTCGGCGACCTCCTCCAAATGCGCGAGCGAAAGTCCGATTTCCTCCCGGCCGGCGATCACGACGCCGTCGGGATCGAGCAGCCGAAATCCGGCGAGCGTTACGTTCTGGGTCGCGACGAGATCCGGCGCCATGCGCGCGCCGAGCGCGATGTAGGCAGGGTCGGCCGGTTTGGCTGGCGGGAGCGCTGCGGCCCGCGGTGGCAAGACGCTCTCGTCGGCCAATTGAAGCCTCGGCCAGATCGGCTGGTACGGATCGTCCGGCAGCTTCGGTTTGGCTGGCGGGATCTTCGTGCCGAGCGCGACATCTCGCGAAATGGCGGATTCGATTTCGCGGTGAAGGGTGGCCGCGAGCGCCGCGCTTTGCGCGATCAGCTCGGACTCCGTCTCCTGGACCAGCTGGTTCTGGTAGACCTTGAGAAAGTAGAGCGTGAACAGCGGCAGCAGCAGCACGCTGACCAGAACCAGAAACACGATCAGGCTGAGGTTTGGCCGCCATTTTGTTGGCGTGCGGAGTGCGGGTCGGGTTGTTTCGCTCAACGCGATGCCTCGCAGCGGCCGAGCTTGAAGCCGACGCCATGAACGGTCTCGATCACCGAATCGCAGCCGGCGGCGGCCATCTTGGCGCGGATGTTGCGGATATGGCTGTCGATGGTGCGGTCGGCGACGTGAATGTTGCCGGCATAGGCCGCATCGAGGATCAGATCGCGCGTGAACACAAATCCCGGCCGTGCCAGCAGCGTACGCAGGATCGCGAATTCAAGCGCCGTCAAGGTAACCGGCTCGCCGTCGAAACTCGCGATGCGCGCATCGCTATCGATCGTGAGACCTCCGTGAATGAGCGTCTTCGATTCCTGTGGCGGCGGGACGTTGCGCACGCGCCGGAGGATCGCGTTTACCCGCGCCACCAGTTCGCGCGGGCTGAAGGGCTTGGTCACATAGTCATCGCCGCCGATCTCGAGCCCGAGAATGCGGTCGATTTCCTCGTCGCGCGCGGAGAGAAACAGGATCGGCGTCTCCGCGGTTTTCCTGATCTGCCGGCAGACTTCCAGCCCATCCATTTCCGGCATGCCGATGTCGAGAACGACGAGGTCGTGGACATTGCGATCGAATTGGCGCAGCGCCTCCTTGCCGTCCTGCGCGATCGAGATTTTCATCCCGGTCTTTTCGAACGCAAAGCGCACGACGTCGCGGATGTGCGGATCGTCATCGACGACGAGAATGGAAGGGGCCATGTTCTTAGCCTTGCTTGCCGGTCGAACTGGACATCGCGTCAAATGGGTTGTTAGCGAAATATTTCTCGAGGCGCCACGCCCGGAAACTCCAGTCCCGCCAGTTTCTTGAGGACATTGATAACACGAAGGCTTCGCGCGTGTTGGTACAGCAGGCGCCATTCGACCGCCAGAACGCTGGGAATTTCTCGCGATAGCGTTCGACGGCGGGCAAGGCTTGCGGGCCGAGGCATCGAACATAGCGCAAATCGAGATTTTGTCCTGTCCCGGTTACCTCGCGGGAATGCTCGACATTGTAGGTCGCCACGATCGACGGGGCGTTGAGAAAGCAGCAGCCATAGAGCACGAGCGCGAGCGTAACGGCGTTGGCCGTGACCAGCCAGTAAGTGGACTTCCGCAACACGATCCGGGCGAGGATCAACACCAGGCCGGCGGCAACCAGGCCCATCCAAATGAAGGCCGTCAGCCGGAGATAAGTGAGTGAATAGGTGGCGACATAGAGATCGAGCCGGAAGATCGAGGAGATCACAAGAAGGACGTTCTGCGCGATCCATATCAACACCAGCGGGCGGATCAGGCGGGATTTTTCCGCTGGGCCGCCGCGGCGCATGGCAATCAGCACGAATGCCGCGGCGAGCAATGCCGTGAAGATCAGTGGATAGGCGCCGCGATGAGCGTATGTCGCATAGGTCATACCGTCCGGCAGCGCCGCGCCACCCCAGAGATAGGTGAGATCCATGGCGGTCTGCAGCGCGAACAGTGCGTTGAAGAGAACGAGGGAGCGGCTGATCGCTTGCGTGCCCAGAAGATAGTCGAGATCGGGGACCGCTACGGGGCCAACGGGCGCGGGCTGAGAGGCGCGGACAGGCTTCGGTTTGACGCGCCGGTAGACCAGCGGCCAGATCATGCAGGCGATGAAGGCCCAGAAGCCCAGCCGCCACGGGCTGACGAGTTCGAAGAGCTTGCGCAGATCGATCTGCATCAGGCTGTGCTCGATCAGCGGATTCGCCGACGAGAAGAGCATCAGGAAGATCGCGAAGATGGACAAGGGAACGATCCAGGCGACCAGCCAGCCGATCCAGCCCGGCGTCCAGATGTTCATGTGCCGGAGTGCGCCGATGGTGTCTTTCGCCAGCAGAAACGGACCGCGAAACGGAACGGTCACGGTTTCGAGCAGTTGCCTTGGCCACGATGCCGGTTGTGGAGAGGTCATGGCAATAACGGACATGGCCGTCGCCACCAGCGCCACGACCACGGATAGGAAATTGACTTCTTCGACCAGCGGTAAAAGGCCCGCGGTCAAAACGATCGCCGGAATGATCCGCGCCTTGTCCCGCATGTCGACCCGGTTGCCGAAGATGGCAGCGATCCCGAGCGCGCCCAGAAAAAGCGCCAGCGAGATGCCGACGTCCGAACCATAGAACAGCCAGTCCGCGAGCACCACGCAGCCCGCGGCAAGGACGAGCGGCGTGGCCAGCGGGCGTGCAGGGATGGTTTCGAAATCCGACGTGGTCGCGATCGACATGCTTATTTCCTGGAATGAACGAGGGTGAGATGGGGGGCTTTCGCCTTCGGCTCCGATCGGGGCAGGAGGTTCAGCTCGAGCGGTGTCTTCGTGAACGGAACGACTGCCCCGCGAGCCGGAGGTGATTCGAGCCACCAGCCGTCGCGGAGCAGCCGTCGAGGGAGGCGGCTTGGAGCGAATGAAACGGGGATGATTTCTGCCATGGCCGGACCATGGCAGCCCGGTTCGCAGGCCGCTTGTCCGAGTTGTCGAGGATTTGCGGATTTGTTTGCAGATTTTGCGCAGCCGCCCTGCGGCGATCGTTGACTCCTGCCATTCCGTAGCGAGGGGGTCGATGCTATGACCCCGCTATTAGGGTTCAGCCGCGCAAACAATCAAATTCGGGGGAGAAGCGCATGACCACCACGTCCATCCCTGCCACCGCGGCCGCGAGACGCGGGCTGGAGGCTTCGACCATCCGTGCCATTTCATGGCGACTGATTCCGTTTCTGGTGCTGGCTTATTTCTTTTCCTATCTCGACCGCGTCAATCTCGGCTTCGCCGCACTGACCATGAACGCGGAGCTGAAATTTTCGCCGACGGTCTTTGCCTGGGGCGCCGGCATCTTCTTCATCGGCTATTTCATTTTCGAGGTGCCAAGCAACCTGGCGCTGGAGAAGTTCGGCGCCAGCCGCTGGATCGCCCGCATCATGGTGACCTGGGGCATCATCTCGGCGCTGATGGCAAGCGTCAGCGGCGAGACGAGTTTCTACGTCCTCCGTTTCCTGCTCGGCATCGCCGAAGCCGGATTCTTTCCAGGCATCATCCTCTATCTCACCTATTGGTATCCGGCCGAATACCGCGCGCGCTTCCTTGCCGCCTTCGCGATCGCCGTTCCGGTTTCCACCGTCATCGGCGCGCCGGTGTCGGGGTTGCTCCTGGGTCTCGATGGCGTGATGGGGTTCAAGGGGTGGCAATGGCTCTTCATCATCGAAGGCGTGCCCTCGGTCCTGCTCGGCCTCGTCACCTGGTTCTATCTGACCGACAAACCGGAGCACGCCGACTGGCTCTCGGCAGAGCAGAAGGCATGGCTTGCCGCCAAGCTCGATGCCGAGATCGCGGCCAAGCAGGCCGTGAAACATCTGACGCTGGGCGAGGCCTTGTCGTCGCCGAAAGTCATCATGCTGAGCCTGATCTATTTCGGCTTCGTCGGAGCGCTCTATGGCATGCAGTTCTGGCTGCCGCAGATCGTGAAGGCATTTGGTTTGACGAACGCGCAAACCGGCTTCGTCACCGCGATTCCGTATCTCTTTGGCACGATCGCAATGATCCTGTGGGCACGGCATTCCGATGCGTTGCGCGAGCGCGTCCTCCACGTCGGCGCGCCATTTTTCCTCACCGCGCTGGCCCTTGCCGTCTCCAGCTATATCAGCGATCCCACCATGACCATGGTGGTGCTGACGGTGGCCGCGATCGGGGTGTTCTGCATCTTCGGCGTGTTCTGGACGCTGCCGACCGCCTGGCTGTCCGGGACGGCCGCAGCCGGTGCAATCGCGCTGATCAACTCGATCGGCAATCTCGCGGGCTTCGGTGGCCCTTATCTGATCGGCTGGGTCAAGGAAGCGACCGGCAACACCTCGACCGGGCTCCTGGTCCTTGCCGTGTTGCCGCTGATCGGCGGGCTCCTGGTGTTCCTGGGCGGCCACGAATCCGAGGCCGAGTTCGCCAATTCGGAAAGGGCGGTGTAGGCCGCCTTCCGTCTCCCAGCCTTATCCCTCGAAGCGGCCAAGGCTTTGCTAACCAAGCCAGCGATCACGATTTCATGATTACTGACGAATATTGACATTTATCATTCAATAGGTGACATTCCTCAGAGGCTGGAGCCATGAGGAGAGTCCGATGTTGGTTCGCTGGATTTTTTCGAGCTATTCCAGGCTCTTGGCTGGAATTTCACTGGCGGCAGTAGCCGTTGCCTTAGGTGGCTGCAATGACGCCGTGGCGGAAAAGCCGGTGGAGTCCCGCCCGGTTCTGGTCGCCACCGTCCATTATGAATCTGAATCTCCCGAGCGCAGCTTTGTCGGCACGATCAGGCCCCGGATCGAGACCGACATGGGTTTTCGCGTGCCCGGGAAGGTGGCGAAGCGGCTGGTCGAAGTCGGCCAGACGGTCGATGTCGATCAGCCGCTCGCCACATTGGATGAAGTCGACCTGAAATTGCAGGCTGAGCAGGCCGAGGCCGAACAGCGCGCCGCGACCGGCGTGTTGGCGCAGGCCGCCGCCGCCGAGCAGCGCGCCAAGGATCTTCGTGCGAAGGGCTGGGCGACCGATGCGCAGCTCGATTCCGCCAAGGCCGCCGCCGACGAGGCGAGGGCGCGGCTCAATCGCGCCGAGCGCTCGGTCGAACTGACCAACAATTCCCTTTCCTATGCAACGCTCGTGGCGGACACCCGGGGTGTTGTCACGGCGACGATGATCGAGCCTGGCCAGGTGGTTGCCGCGGGCCAGGCCGCGATCCGCGTCGCCCGGCTTGGCGAGAAGGAAGCGGTCGTCGCGATCCCAGAGACGCTTCTCAACCGCGCCAAGTCGGGCGTTGCCACGGTGACGCTGTGGTCGGAGGCGGACAAGACGTATGCCGCGAAACTGCGCGAGGTCGCCCCGTCAGCCGACCCCGCGACGCGAACCTATCTTGCCAAATTTTCGCTGCCGGATGCCGGTGACGGCGTCTCGCTCGGCATGACCGCGACACTGACGCTGTCCGATCGACAGACCGAACGCGTGGCGCGGCTGCCGCTCTCTGCGCTCTACAGCCAGGGCAGCGATCCCTCGCTCTACGTCGTCGACGACAAGGGCGCGATTTCCTTAAAGCCTGTTGCCGTCAAGTCCTACGACAGCAATTGCGTCGTCATATCGAGCGGCGTGAACGAGGGCGCGAAGATCGTCGTGCTCGGTGTGCAGAAGCTCGATCCGAGCCAGAAGGTCCGGATCGTGTCGTCGCTGTCGTTCTAGCCCCAACGGAGAGTACGATGAAGCGCTTCAACCTGTCGGCCTGGGCGGTCAGCCATCCCGCGCTCGTGCTGTTTCTGATCGTCGCTCTCGGCGTGGCCGGCTTCTTCTCCTATGAGAAGCTCGGCCGCGCGGAAGATCCTTTCTTTACTGTCAAGGTGGTGAACGTCTCGGCGATGTGGCCAGGTGCCACCGCCAGGGAGATCCAGGAGCAGGTCGCCGATCCCATCGAGAAGAAGATGCAGGAGCTGCCCTATTTCGAGAAGGTGCAGACCTATTCCAAGCCCGGTTTTACCGCGCTGCAAGTCACCTTCCGCGATTCTACGCCGCCGAAGGACGTGCCTTATCTATTCTATCTCCTGCGCAAGAAGCTCGTCGACGTGCAGGGCCAACTCCCCTCGGGCCTGCTCGGACCTGTCGTCAACGACGAGTTTTCCGATGTCGATTCCATCCTCTACATGATGACGAGCGACGGCGCCGATTACGCCCAGCTCAAGAAGGCTGCCGAAGGCCTGCGCCAACGCCTCCTGAAGGTTTCGGGCGTGACCAAGGTCGACATCTACGGCACGCAGGACGAAAAAATCTACGTCGAGTTCTCGCATGCGAAACTCGCCACCCTCGGCATCACGCCGCAGGCGCTGTTCGATTCGCTCGCCAAGCAGAACAATGTCGTGCCGGCAGGCACGGTGGAGACTTCAGCTCAACGTGTGCCGCTCCGCGTCACCGGCGCGCTCGACGGCGTCAAGGCAGTGGCGGAGACGCCGGTCGAAAGCAATGGCCGCGTATTCCGGCTGGGCGATATTGCAACCGTCAGCCACGGCTTTGTCGATCCGCCGAGCTTCATGGTGCGTCAGGAAGGCAAGCCCGCGATCGGCATCGGCGTGGTGACCGCCAAGGGCGCCAACATCCTCGAACTCGGCAAGGATGTGACGGCTGCGACCGCCGAATTCATGAAGGCGGTGCCGCAGGGCATCAACGTCGACCGCATCGCCGATCAGCCGGAAGTGGTCGAGCACGCGATCCGCGAATTCGTGCACTCCTTCGTCGAGGCGCTCGCGATCGTGCTGTTCGTCAGCTTCCTCGCGCTCGGATGGCGCACCGGCATCGTGGTGGCGCTCTCGGTGCCGCTGGTGCTTTCGATCGTCTTTATCGTGATGAATGCGATGTCGCTCGATCTGCACCGGATCACGCTCGGCGCGCTGATCATCGCGCTAGGCCTTCTGGTCGATGACGCCATCATCGCGGTCGAGATGATGGTCGTGAAAATGGAGCAGGGCTGGGACCGGATCCGTGCGGCATCGTTCGCCTGGGAATCCACGGCCTTTCCAATGCTCACGGGCACGCTGGTCACCGCAGCAGGCTTCCTGCCGATCGGTTTTGCCAATTCCGCTGTCGGCGAATATGCCGGCGGCATCTTCTGGATCGTGGCGATTGCGCTGGTCGCCTCCTGGTTCGTTGCGGTGATCTTCACACCCTATCTCGGCGTCAAGCTGCTGCCAAACATCAGGGTTCATCAAAATCACGATCCGCACGCGATCTACGAGACGCGCATCTACCGCGGCTTGCGCAGCGTGATCCAGTGGTGCGTGAACCACCGCGTCAAGACCGTGCTCGCAACCGTCGGCGTGTTCTTCGCCTCGGTCGTCGCGTTCGGTCACGTACAGCAGCAGTTCTTTCCGTTGTCCGAGCGTCCGGAATTGTTCCTGCAGCTTCGGCTGCCGGAAGGCACGGCCTTCAACGTCACGGAAAAATCCGTGAAGGAGGCGGAGAAACTGCTCAAGGGCGATCAGGACATCGCGACCTACACCTCCTATGTCGGGCAGGGATCGCCGCGCTTCTGGCTCGGGCTTAACCCGCAACTGCCAAACGAGGCTTTCGCCGAGATCGTGATTGTCGCCAAGGGCGTCGAGGCACGCGAGCGTATCAAGGCCAAGATCGAGAAGGCGGTCGAGGAGGGCGACTTGTCCGAGGCGCGGGTCCGCGTCGATCGCTTCAACTTCGGGCCGCCGGTTGGATTCCCGGTCCAGTTCCGCGTGATCGGGCCGGATCCGCAGGTCGTGCGCGAGATCGCCTATAAAGTGCGCGACGTGGTCAAAGAGAACAAGAACATCAGGGATCCGCAGCTCGACTGGAACGAGCAGTCGCCGTACCTCAAGCTGGTCGTCGATCAGGACCGCGCCCGCGCGCTCGGCCTGACACCGCAGGACGTTTCGCAGGCGCTCGCGATGCTGATCTCGGGCGTACCGGTGACGACGGTGCGCGACGGCGTGGAGAAGGTTGACGTGGTGGCGCGCGCCGTGGCGTCCGAACGGCTCGATCTCGGCCATGTCGGCGATCTCACCGTGACCTCGCGCAATGGTGTTGCGGTGCCGCTGACGCAGATCGCCAAGATCGAATATGCCCATGAGGAGCCGATCATCTGGCGGCGCAACCGCGACATGGCGATCACGGTACGGGGTGACGTCGTCGACGGCGTGCAGGCGCCCGATGTCACCAACCAGATCTGGCCAAAACTTCAGGACATCCGCGATCACCTCGAGCCGGCCTACCGGATCGAGGCGGGTGGCGCGTTCGAGGAATCGGCCAAGGGCAATGCCTCGATCTTCGTGCTGTTCCCGCTGATGGTCATCGTCATGCTGACGCTGCTGATGGTCCAGTTGCAGAGCTTCTCGCGCCTGCTGCTGGTGTTCCTGACCGCTCCGCTCGGCATCGTCGGCGCCTCGCTCGGGCTAAACGTCGCCAACCAGCCGTTCGGCTTTGTGGCGCTGCTCGGTCTGATTGCGCTGGCCGGCATGATCATGCGCAATACCGTGATCCTTGTGGACCAGATCGAGAGCGACGTCGTCAGCGGCCTGACCCGCCGCGAAGCCATTGTCGAAGCCACGGTCCGGCGGGCCCGGCCAGTGGTGCTGACGGCGCTGGCCGCTATCCTGGCGATGATTCCGCTGTCGCGTTCGGCGTTCTGGGGGCCGATGGCGATCACGATCATGGGCGGTCTGTTTGTTGCGACCTTCCTGACCTTACTGTATTTGCCGGGTCTCTATGCGCTCTGGTTCCGCAAAAGCCTTGAAGAAAGTGGCGGAAGCGTTCATGTTGACCTCGCGCCGCAGCATCAGGGCGTTGCCCAACCCGCATTTCCATTGGCTGCGGCCGCGGAATAATTGAACATCGGCCCCTGCGCGGTGTTTGTTTTGCAAAAGGCCCTGCTCGATCTCGAATCGAGGAGGGTGAGCTGAGTACAGAAATGACGATGGCTGCCGAACATACCGAGACAGACACCCGGGAACGCATTCTCGAGGTGGCTGAGCGGCTGTTCCGCCAAATCGGCTATCAGAAGACCACCGTCGGCGACATCGCCAAAGAGCTGCATATGAGCCCGGCGAACGTGTACCGCTTCTTCGATTCGAAGAAGGCGATCCACGAAGGCGTCGCCCGCGCGCTGATGAGCGAGGTGGAAGTCGCGGCCAAGGCCATCCTGGCGAAGCCCGGCCCCGCAACGCCGCGTCTGCGGGAGTTGCTCACCACGGTCCACCGCATGAACTCGGAGCGCTTTGTCGGCGATTCCAAGCTGCATGAGATGGTCGAGATCGCGATGGAAGAGAGCTGGGAGGTCTGTGTTGCGCATATGCAGACCATCGTCGAGTCCATCGCCGGGGTGGTCGCGCAAGGTGTCGCCTCCGGCGAATTCGAGACGACGAATGTGCCAGGGACTGCCCTGTGCGTCTGCCAGGCCATGATCGGTTATTTTCATCCGCAGATGATTGCCCAGGCGATCAACAAGCCCAAGCCTCACGCGGAGATCGAGCAGATGGTCGATTTCCTGCTCGCTGGGCTGGCGGTTCGCAACAAGCTTGCCTGAAGGATATTCCCGTCATTGCGGGCAAAGCCATGCAGTGATGCCGGTTTATCCGTTGTCATCACCGGGCTTGACCCGGTGATCCACGTCTTGCTTTCTTTATCTTGGAGACAAAGACGTGGATGGCCGGGTCAAGCCTTGGTCAAGCCCGGCCATGACGAATGAGTATGTTGCTCGCAATGACGGCGATCGAGGGAAAGCAAGTGACCGAAAAAGACCTGCACTATTACGAGCCGAAGAACGGCCACGGCCTCAAACACGATCCGTTCAACGCCATCATCGCGCCGCGGCCGATCGGCTGGATCTCCTCGCGCGACGCCAGGGGCAACGTCAATCTGGCGCCGTACAGTTTCTTCAACGGGTTTTGCTACGCGCCGCCGATCATCGGATTTTCCTCGACCTCGTGGAAGGACAGCGTCGCCAACATCCAGGAAACCGGCGAGTTCGTCTGGAATCTCGCCACCAAGGACCTCGCAAAGCAGATGAATGCGACTGCCGCGCACGTCGCCCACGAGGTCAACGAATTCTCGATTGCAGGCCTCACCGCAGTGCCATGCAAGCTGGTGAACGTACCCCGCGTTGGCGAAAGCCCGGTTTCGTTCGAATGCAAGGTGACCCAGGTCGTTCAGTTGCAGGGCGCCGACGGCAAGAAGGCCAACGCATGGCTCACGCTCGGTGAGGTCGTTGCCGTCCATATCGACAGGGCCATGATCAAGGACGGTGTGTATCAAACCGCACTCGCGCACCCCATCGTGCGGGCCGGCCGCAAGGGCGACTATTTCGAAATCCGGCAGGACGCCATGTTCGAGATGCCGCGGCCGGATTGAGGCTTTCCGGCGGTTTTCGTTAGCGGTTAAGTTACCGGACTAAACCATACTGGACGCGGGGTAACTTCCAGCTGGGAACGTGAACAATCGTTCCGGGCTAGTGCTCACGTTCCGAAGTTCGTGCTCCGTCGCAGCCCCCACTTTAACGAACTTCGGAACGTCAAGAGCACTAGCAAACTTATTGGTTCCAGTACCGCTTTATCGATCTGAAGTCCCTGAAAGAATCCGCCGCTTGTGCGGCAGGGACTTCAGATCGGCGGTACTGGCGCCGTATCAATTTGTCCCTTTTTCCGGGCGAAGTGTTCACCCGAATCCGGTTTCTTCCGTTACAATTGAAGCCCGCGCCGTCGAATCCAAGGACATCGCCATGAGCTCCTTCCGCCGCGATTTTATCACCAAGCCGATCTTCTCCTGGGCCCGCGGCGTTCTGCCGTCGATGTCCGATACCGAGCGCGAGGCGCTCGAGGCCGGCGATGTCTGGTGGGATGCCGATCTCTTCACCGGCAATCCCGAGTGGTCGAAGCTGCTCAATCAGGCGCCGGCCACGCTGACGCCAGAAGAGAAGGCCTTCCTCAACGAGACGGTCGACGAGCTCTGTGCGATGCTCGACGACTGGAAGATCAACTGGGAATGGCGCGACCTGCCGCCCGAGGTATGGGACTTCATCAAGCAGAAGAGATTCTTCGGGATGATCATTCCGAAGGAACATGGCGGGCTCGGTTTTTCACCCTACGCGCATTCGGAAGTCGTGCGCAAATTGTCGTCGCGCTCGCTGGTTGCTGCCGTCACCGTGATGGTGCCGAACTCGCTCGGCCCCGGCGAACTCCTGATGCGCTTCGGCACCAGAGAGCAACAGGAACGCTGGCTGCCGCGGCTGGCCGACGGCCGCGACATTCCCTGTTTCGGCCTGACCAGCCCGGAGGCGGGCTCGGACGCCGCCTCGATGGTCGACAGTGGCGTGATCTGCAAGGGCACGTTCGAAGGCGAGGAGGTGCTTGGGCTTCGGCTGAACTGGCACAAGCGCTACATCACCCTCGGCCCGGTCTCGACCTTGCTGGGCTTGGCCTTCAAGGCTTACGATCCGGATCATCTTGTCGGCACACAGGACGACCTCGGCATCACCGTTGCACTGATTCCGACCGATCTTCCCGGCGTCTCCATCGGCCATCGGCACCTGCCGGCGATGCAGGTGTTCCAGAACGGTCCAAACTGGGGCAAGGACGTCTTCATCCCGCTCGATTACATCATCGGCGGCAGGGAACGCCTCGGCCAAGGCTGGAAGATGCTGATGACGGCGCTGGCCGCCGGCCGCGGCATCTCGTTGCCCTCGCTATCGGCCGCGGGCGCCGCCTATGCGGCGCGCACCACCGGCGCCTATGCGCGCATCCGCGAGCAATTCGGCATTTCGATCAGCAAATTCGAAGGCATCGAGGAGCCGCTCGCGCGCATCGCCGGCACCGCCTATCTGCTCGACGCGGCACGGCGGCTGACTTGTGCCGCGCTCAACGAAGGCCGCCATCCGGCTGTCATCTCCGGCATCATGAAGCTGCAAGCCACCGAGCGCATGCGGATCGCGATCGATGACGCGATGGATATCCACGGCGGCAAGGCCGTAATCGACGGCCCACAGAACTACATCGGCAATCTCTATCGATCGGTGCCGGTCGGCATCACGGTAGAAGGCGCCAATATTCTGACGCGCAACCTGATCGTGTTCGGGCAGGGCGCGATCCGCGCTCATCCGTATCTGTTGCAGGAGATGAACGCGCTCGGCGAGCAGGATCGCTCCAAGGGGCTCGACGCGTTCGATGACGCGTTCTGGAAACATGTCAGGCACAGCGTCATCACGCTGTTTCGCGCTCTCGGCCGCAGCTGGACCGGCGGGATGTTCGCGCCGGCGCCGGATGCCGGCGAGGCGACGCGGTTTTATCGCCAGCTTTCGCGTTATTCGTCGGCTTTTGCGCTCTGTGCCGACATGGCGCTGTTGACGCTCGGCGGTGCGCTCAAGCGCAAGGAGATGCTTTCCGCGCGCTTCGGCGATATTCTGTCCGAGCTCTATCTGTTATCGGCCGCACTGAAACGCTGGCAGGACGAGGGACGCCAGGCAGCCGATTTCGCCGCGCTCGAATGGTGCATGGCCTGCGGCTTCCGGACTATCGAGAACCGCTTTGCCGAGATTCTGGCGAACCTGCCCAATCGGTTCGTCGCGGTTATTCTGAAGCTCGTTGTTCAGCCATTCGGCGCACGCGTGCTCGGGCCCTCCGACCGCGTGGTGCACGAATGCGCCCAACTGGTGCTGGAGCCGTCGGCGGTGCGCGATCGGCTGACACCCGACCTCGCTCACGTCGATGACGACGGCGGTGTGGCGCGGCTCGAGAAGGCATTCCTTCTCGTCACTGGCGCGGAAGAGATTTCCAGGCGCATGCGTGCGGCGCACCTGCATGATTGGCAGGAAGCCGTAAAGCGTGGCGTGATCACCCAGGTCGAGGGCGAACAACTCAAGGCTGCGCATGACGCGGCCGCGAAGGTGATCGAGGTCGACGACTTCGCGCCGGAAGCGTTGTCGCCGATCTACCAGAAGCCGAACGTGCACCAGTTCTTCCAGGACCTCGGCGAGCAAAGGGCGGCGAGCTGATGGCGCGGCCCGTCTTTATTGTCGACGGCAGTCGTACGCCGTTCCTGAAAGCGCGCACCGGTCCCGGGCCCTTTACGCCGGTCGATCTCGCGGTGCAGTGCGGCCGGCCGCTGCTCGCACGCCAGCCTTTTGCGCCAGATAGCTTCGATCAGGTCATCCTTGGCTGCGTCAACGTCATTGCCGACGAGATGAACCCTGCGCGTGTCGCAGCGCTGCGGCTCGGCATGGGCGAGCGGATGGTCGCGTTCACCGTGCAGATCAATTGCGGAAGCGGCATGCAATCGATCGACACCGCCTACCGCTATATCCGCGAGGGCATCTCTGATCTGATTCTTGCCGGTGGCACCGAGGCGCTGAGTTACGCGCCGCTGGTGTGGCCGCAAGCTGGCGTGCGCTGGTTTGCGGGGTTGGCGACCGCCAAGGGCATCCTGGCGAAGCTCGGGGCGATCGCGAAAGCGCGACCGGCCTACTTCAAGCCGGTGATTGGCCTTGAGCGCGGCCTCACCGATCCGATCACCGAACTCAACATGGGCCAGACGGCCGAAGTCGTCGGCCATCTCTTCGGCATCACACGCGAGCAGTCGGACGCCTATGCCGCCGAAAGTCATCGGCGGCTGGCGCACGCGCAAGAAAACGGCTTTCTCAAAGGCGAAGTCGAGACCGTCTTTGCGCGCGACGGCAAGTTCTACGATCACGATGACGGCGTGCGGCCAGATTCCACTCCGGAAAAGCTGGCTACGCTGAGGCCAGTGTTCGAGCGGCCATGGGGCAAGGTCACCGCGGGCAATTCCTCGCAAATCACTGATGGCGCGTCGTGGGTCATTCTGGCGTCCGAAGAGGCCGTCCAGAAACACGGTCTGACGCCGAAAGCCGTGATCGCCGACAGCCAATGGGCGGCGCTCGATCCCTCGATCATGGGACTGGGTCCCGTGATGTCGGCGACCGAATTGTTGAAGCGCAACAAGCTGTCACTTGCCGACATCGAGACCTGGGAGTTGAACGAGGCGTTCGCGACGCAGGTGCTGGGATGTCTTGCGGCGTGGAACGACGAGAAGTTCTGCCGCGAGATTTTAGGTCTCGACGGGGCTGCAGGACAGATCGATCGCGCACGATTAAACGTTGACGGCGGCGCGATCAGCCTTGGTCATCCCGTAGGCTGCAGCGGCAATCGCATCGTGCTGCATCTGGTCAATGCGATGAAGCGGCTCGGCACCAAACGCGGCATCGCCACCGAATGTATCGGCGGCGGCCTCGGCGGCGCCATGCTGATCGAGATGGTATAGGGGTCGTCATGGAAAGCCGTGTCCTGGACGTTCTCGCAGATCGCGTGCTTGAGCTCGGGCCGAAGCCGGCCGCAAGTAGCCCGTATCGCCATTTCAAGCTGACTCGCGACGCCGATGGCGTGGCCTGGCTGCTGTTCGATCGCGACGGCGCCAGCGCCAATACGCTGTCGGCCGAGGTGCTCACCGAGTTCGACACCGTATTGACTGCACTCGAAAGCGAGCGGCCGACTGGTTTCGTCATCCGCTCGGCGAAATCCAGTGGCTTCATCGCCGGTGCCGACGTCAACGAATTCCGCGGCGCGACCGACGCGGCCGCGGTCGAGGTGCAGATCGCGCGTGCCCATGCGGTGATCGATCGGCTGGAGGCGGTGAAGTTTCCGACCGTCGCCGTGATCCACGGATTTTGCCTCGGCGGCGGACTGGAGGTCGCGCTCGCCTGCCAGTCGCGCATCGCCATTTCAAATGCGCGTTTCGGTTTCCCCGAGGTGATGCTGGGGCTGCATCCGGGCCTCGGTGGCACCGTGCGCTTCACGCAGCTCGTCAATCCGATGCAGGCGATGACGCTGATGCTCACCGGCAGGACGATCGATGCACGCCGGGCCAGGTCGCTCGGCCTCGTCGATGCCGTGACGGAAGAGCGTCACGTTCGCAATGCGGTGAAAGACGCGGTGTTCGGCCGCCTCAAGCGATCCAAGCCCGGTTTCCTTAACACGGTGCTGAACGCCGGGCCCGTGCGCGGCTTCCTCGCCTCGCGCATGCGAAGTGAAGCCGCGAAGGCGGCTTCGCCCGAGCACTATCCGGCGCCTTACGGACTGATTGATCTCTGGGAGAAGCATGGCGGCGACAAGGCAGCGATGCTGGCGGCCGAGAAAAGCTCGTTCGCGCATTTGATGGTGACGCCGACGGCGCAAAACCTGATCCGGGTGTTTTTTCTGCGCGACCAGATGAAGAAGCACGCCGGCGCCGGCAACACGATCAAGCATGTTCATGTGATCGGCGCCGGTGCCATGGGCGGTGACATCGCGGCCTGGTGCGCCAATCAGGGATTGAAGGCGACGCTTGCGGATATGAAGCCGGAGCCAATCGCAGGTGCGATCAAGCGCGCGGCCGATCTGTTTGGCAAGATCATCCGCAAACGCACCGGGGTGCGTGACGCGCTCGACCGTCTGGTCCCCGATCTCGACGGTGAAGGCGTTCGCACCGCCGACCTCATTATCGAGGCGGTGCCGGAAAAGCTGGAGCTCAAGCAGAAGGTCTATGCAGGCCTTGAACCGCGGATGAAGCCGGGCGCGATCCTCGCCACCAACACGTCGAGCATTCCCTTGCAGGACTTGCGCACGACACTGGCGAGACCTGAGCGCCTGCTCGGCCTGCATTTCTTCAATCCGGTGTCGCGCCTGCAACTGGTCGAGGTGGTCAGTCACGACGGCACCGATCCGCAGCTGTTGAAGGAAGCGCTGGCCTCTGTCGGGGCGATCGATCGCCTGCCGCTGCCGGTCAAGAGCTCGCCGGGCTTCGTCGTCAACCGCGCGCTGACGCCCTACATGCTGGAAGCCATGGTGATGCTCGATGCCAACATCGACAAGACCGTGATCGATGCCGCCGCCGAAAAGTTCGGCATGCCGATGGGCCCGATTGAACTTGCGGACCAGGTCGGACTGGATATTTGTCTGGCGGTCGGCGACATGCTGCGCTCGAAATTCGGCGAGCTGTTGCCGCCGACGCCGGCGTGGCTGCGCGACAAGGTCACCAAGGGTGAACTTGGCCGCAAGACGGGCAGGGGATTCTACGTGTGGCGTGACGGCAAGGCTGACAAGACGCGGCCGTCGTCCAATGCGGGGCCTGATCCCGAGATGATCGACCGTTTGATCCTGCCGATGTCGAACGTCTGCGTCGCCTGCCTGCGCGAGGGTATTGTCGATGATCCCGATATGGTCGATGGCGCCATGATCTTCGGCACCGGCTATGCGCCGTTCCGTGGCGGCCCGTTGAACTACGCACGGACTCGCGGCGTCGAAAACGTCGCGTCGACCTTGCGCAAGCTGGCCACAAAATTCGGCGATCGCTTCGCGCCAGATGCCGGCTGGGATAATTTCAGGTAATTTCTGTCTTTCACGAGTGCCGTTGACATGACCGACCCCCAAGCCGTTCACGCCCCCGCTGTCGTCGAGACCGAGCCCTGCGGCGATCTCTGCATCCGCACGCTGGCGATGCCCGCCGATACCAACCAGAACGGCGATATCTTCGGCGGTTGGCTGCTCAGCCAGATGGATGTCGGCGGCGGCGTGTTCGCGTCCAAGATTGCGAAATCACGCACCGTGACGGTTGCGATCGAGGCGATGAATTTCCGCAAGCCCGTTTTTGTCGGTGATCTCGTTTCCGTGCATGCCAATCTCGTCAGGGTCGGCAGGACATCGATCACCGTGCATCTCGAAGCCTGGGTGCTTCGCCGCAAGGAGTTGCAGCCGATCCTGGTGACTGACGGCAACTTCACCTATGTCGCAATCGACGAAGAGGGACGTCCGCACGCCGTCGAGCACGACGAGCCGCCAATTCCGGCATAGTCACGCCGTTTTTTTGTTTCTTTTTCTGCGCTCGTCCGCCGCATCCCGGACCGTGCTTTCCATTACCCAGCCTCATGACAACGTGGCACAATAGGCCGCGATCCCCTGGAGTGACATCGGCGTCGGGAGGAATGGTCATGAGTGGGTTGTCCAAGGCGATGTTCGTATTGCTCGCATATGCGTTGAGCTCGCTTGAAATCGCCGCCGCGCAGCCCGCAAGTCAGAGCTGTTCTTCGCAAAATTCGCTGGGTGGTGCGCAAACGCTGCATTGTGGCTCGGGAGTTACGATCATCGCCGAAAATGGTGCTCGGTTTACGCTGCGGAGCGGCCGCAAAGGTCAGGTTGACGCAGTCGAACTCAACGGCAAGGCCGTGTTGATCGAGGTCCCGGCAAGACCGGGTGGAAATAGATTTGAGGTGATTACGCCGCAGGCGATCGCGGCGGTCCGTGGCACGAAATGGGCGGTTGACGTCGGCGAAGGCAAGACCTCCGTCTTCGTCGTTAGTGGACGCGTGGGCGTCGGGCGGCGAGCGGGCGGTCACGGCGTCAGCCTGGGGCCCGGCGAAGGCGTGGACGTCGAGCCAGGCGCCCCTCTGACGGTCAAGCGCTGGGCGCCTGCGCGCGTGTCGGCCCTGCTGGCGCGGCTCGGACAACAGGTGCAATGATCAGCCGTCGACTCCAGACTTCGCTCGCCGTCATTCTGGCCGCGATCTGGGGTTTCGCTGTCTATTTTGAGCACAGCGAAGGCAGGTTGCAATTTCTTGATCGCATCGAATCCGCAACGATCGATATCAGAACGCTGGCCCGCGGCAGGAGGCCCCCGCCTGATCGCGTGACCATTGTCGCAATTGACGATGACGCCGTGAAGTGGCGTGGCGTCTACCCGCTGCCCCGAACCGATCTGGCAAGGATCATTGAAACGATCGCGCGTCTGGAACCGAAGGTGATCGCCGTCGATCTATTGTTGGTCGACGAAGGCGCGGCGGACGGCGATGAGGCTCTTGCGAAGTCGCTGGCAGTTCGCCCGGCCGTCATTGCTGCGGGCGCGATCTTTTCGGAAGCAAGCCAGTCGATCGCTTCGGACATTGATCGAGGGCCGCTGGCGCGGTTGCCGACCGCTGAGAGATTCTTGTGGCCTCTGAAGAAATTCACCGATCATGCCGAAATTGGCGTCGCCAACGTTGCGACCGATCAGACCGGCACACCTCGCTCCGTTCCGATGCTGTTTCGTACAGGCAATATGGTTGAGCTGTCTTTTTCGCTCAGGGTGGCCGCGCTGGCCTTGGGAATAGAACCCGCGATTGAGCCGGACCGTTTGAGGCTTGGTCAACGCGCGGTACCAACCGACGTCGGACACGCGCTGCCGATTACATTTTATGGACCGCGGCGGACCATTCGAACGATAAGCGCGGTGTCCGCGCTCTTGGGTGAGATATCGGCAGACGATATTCGAAATCGAATTGTCGTGCTCGGCGCGGCGGTCAGCGGTGGGGGCGATTTTTTCTCCAGCCCTTTTGACCCGCTATTGCCGGGAGTGGAAGTCCTTTCGACGGCGATCACTCACCTCGTCGCCGGCGACGGTCCGCTGCGAGACCAATCCGTTCGCGCTGCCGACGGCTTCGTTGCGGTTTTGTTGCCCGCAATTCTTGTTGGTCTTCTTGCGTGGCGACGCAGTGCTGCGGGACTCATCGCCGCCGCGGTCGTCGTTCTGATCTGGGCAGCAGGAAATTTCCTGGCGTTCTTGTCCGGGATCGTCATGAGCGCAGCCGTGCCGGTCGCCGCCGCCGCCATTCCAGTCACGCTTTTCGCATCCTTGCAACTGTGGTCGGGGCGGCGGCAGGTGCAATATCTCGCAGCCAGGAACGTGTTGCTGGAGCGGTTTCAAGCGCCCGCAATACAGAAATGGCTGGCCCGGGACCCGAACTTTCTTGCCGAGCCGGTACGCCAGAATGCCGCGGTCGTATTTGTCGATTTGTCAGGCTTCACATCCCTGAGCGAACAACTCGGTCCCGACAGGACACGCGACCTGTTGAAGGAGTTTCATACCCTGGTCGACAGGGAGGCGATCGCCTGCAGCGGGATGATCACGAGTTTTCAGGGCGACGGCGCAATGATTCTGTTCGGCTTGCCCGCGCCAGCTGGCGATGATGCGGGGAGGGCGGCGGAATGTGCACTCCGGCTTTGCACCAGCGTCGGGCGATGGCTCGCCTCGCTAGGGTTAACAACCCCCTCGAAACTCGGATTTAAGGTTGGCGGTCATTTCGGCTTGATCGTTGCTTCAAGGCTCGGTGGCGGAAGCTATCACCACATCACGGCGACGGGAGACACCGTCAATGTTGCGAGCCGGCTGATGGAAGTGGCCGCAAACCGCGGGGCAGAACTTGCGGTGAGCGACGAGTTGCTTCGCGCCGCCGGCCGAGATTGTGCGCTGTTCAGATCGGGTGATTTGGTCGGGCCGGCGGAATCACGGATTCGCGGCCGTTCCGGCTCTCTGATGATCTGGTTATGGCGCAACGAAAGCGGGAGCCAGCCGACACAAGACAGCGCCTGATACCGGCGAGAGTCTCCCGCGATGTTACCGCCCCAGATCCGCGGAATCACTCCGCGGCAGTTGCGGATTCAAGCTCAGGATAGTCCGTGTATCCCTTGGCGTCGCCGCCATAGAAGGTGGCCTTGTCGAATGCATTGAGCGGCGCGCCGCGCTTGAAGCGCTCGACCAGATCGGGGTTGGAGATGAACAGTTTCCCGAACGCGATCAGGTCTGCCTCGTTGGCCGACAGCACCTTGTTGGCGAGCTCGAAGTCATAGCCGTTGTTGGCGATATAGGCGCCCTTGAAGCGGTTGCGTAGCGAGTGGTAGTCGAAGGGTGCGATATCACGCGGGCCGCCCGTCGCGCCTTCGATGACGTGGATATAAACGAGCTTCAACGCGTTGAGATGATCGACGATGTAGTCGAACAGCGGCTGCGGATTGGAATCGGAGACGTCGTTGGCCGGCGTCACCGGCGAAATGCGGATGCCGGTACGCTCGCTGCCGGCTTCCGCCGCCACGGCCTTGGCGACGTCCAGCATCAATTTGGCGCGGTTCTCGATTGATCCACCATAGGCATCGGTACGCTTGTTGGTGCCATCCTTGGCGAATTGATCCAGAAGATAGCCATTGGCGCCATGGACCTCGACACCGTCGAACCCGGCTTCGATGGCGTTGGCTGCGCCTTTCCTGAAGCTGTCGATGATGCCAGGTATCTCCGAGAGTTCGAGCGCACGCGGCTCCGAAACATCGGCAAAAGTGCCGTTGACGAAGGTCTTGGTCTTGGCGCGGATCGCTGATGGTGCGACCGGTGCCCCGTTATTCGGCTGCAGCGAGGCATGCGAGATGCGGCCGACATGCCAGAGCTGAAGGAAGATTCGTCCGCCTTTGGCATGCACGCGGTCGGTCACCTTGCGCCATCCGGCGATCTGTTCCCTGGAGTAGATGCCGGGCGTGTCCTGATATCCCTGGCCCTGCTGCGAGACCTGGGTAGCCTCACTGATCAGGAGGCCCGCGGTGGCACGTTGACCGTAATATTCCACCGCGAGGGGATTTGGCACCAGGCCCTCGAGCGCGCGGTTGCGGGTGAGCGGTGCCATCACAAGGCGATTGGACAGCGTGATCGCGCCAAGCTTGAACGGTTCGAAGAGTTTGGAAGTGCTCATTTTGATGATCTCGGTGAAGGGAGGAGGCAGGCGGGAACAATAGCGAGGTGTGCATTCACGCCCGCCCTGGCAAGCCGCTCGCAATCACGAAATCGCAAGCGGGTAATGTCTGCTCGAAACGGGCGCGAAATGAGGATGATCATCCCTTGCTTGACGCCCGTTTTGGCAAACCTGTCTCCGGTCGGCCCGCAGAGGTCTGACAGCTCAGGCGACGCCGAGAAAATCCCGTTTGCCGATCTCGACGCCATTGTGACGGAGAATACCGTGGGCGATTGCGGCGTGGAAATAGAAATTCGAGAAGGCGAAGCGGTTGAGGTATTCCTGGCCTTTCAGCGTCACGGTTCGGTCCGGGCCGGCCGGGAAGGTGACCTCGCGGTTGTCGGCGCCTTCGAACTGCGTGGGCGTGAATTTTTTCAGGTAGTCGATGGTCTTTGCCAGCCGCTGCCGCAAGTCTTCAAAAGTCTTCTCGGTGTCGGGTGTTGAGGGCACGTCGACATGGGCTAGCCGGGCGCAGCCCTTGCTCGAGAAATCGCAAGCCAACTGAATTTGCCTCGATAGCGGCAACATGTCCGGATAAAGCCTTGCGCCGAGCAACACCTCGGGCTGGATGTTTTTTGCGGCGCAATGCGCTTCAGCCTTGGTGAGAATGCCCGACAGGCTGCCGAGGATCTGGAGGAAGGCAGGGACGGAGGCTTCGTAAAAGGACATGTGATGCTCTTTCGTGGCGTGGGAATACTGTTCGCCGAACGGCGCGTGCCAACAGATGGGATGCGGATAGGACAATACAACTCTCTGGATGGCTAGGTTTGATCGAAACTGACAGCCCCGAATGCGAGGAGCGGCCGCAAGGCCTGCTTGGGTGTGCCGCTCCTCACCATTGAGGACATCTACCTAATCGGCTGCGGCTGTGCCATCGCGGCGGCAGGCTGTGCGCGCGGGCCTCGCATCCGCGCCAGCAATTCGGCTGTCGGCCAGGAATCCGCCGGCAATCCGAATTTGATCTGCATCGCCTTGACCGCTGTGCGGCTCTGCTGTCCCATCACGCCATCGATCTTGCCGACGTCGTAGCCGGCGCGTACGAGCAGCTGTTGCAGTTCGCGCAATTCATTCAGCGGCAACTGTGCAACGGGCGCGCTCGGCCGCTGCATCGGCGGCGCGCCGGCGATGCGGGTGGCGAGATAGCCGGCCGTAGTCGAATAGATCAGCGAATTATTCCATTCGGTGTAGGCAGCGAAATTGGCGTAGGCGAGGAAGGCCGGCCCGTTGCGGCCCATCGGTAGCAACAGCGAGGCCGGCATGTCGTCGTCCGGCAGCGGACGGCCGTCGGGGTATTTGACCCCAAGTTGCGACCATTTCGAACGGGCCAAGCGAATGGTGAGGTCGGCCTGGTCCCACGGGAAATTGGCAGGCGCGCTCACGCGCACCTCCTGAAGCCAAGGCTCGCCGCGCCGCCATTTTAATCCGGTGGCGACGTAATTCGCCGTCGAACCGATCACGTCCTCGGGGCTGCTCAGAAGATTGCGGTGGCCGCCATAGTCGACCGCGTAGTTGAAGTAATGCGTGGGTAAAAATTGCGTCTGGCCAAGCTCACCAGCCCAGGAGCCGACCATTTCATCCGGCGTGAGATCGCCGCGGTCGATGATCTTCAGCGCGGCGATGGTTTCGCCCACGAAGCGCTCCGAGCGCCGGCAATCATAGGCGAGCGACACCAGCGAACGCAGCGTCGGCAGGTTGCCCATATTGGCGCCGAAATCGCTTTCGAGTCCCCAGAACGCTGCGATCACCGCTGGCGGGACGCCATATTCCTTCTCGGCGCGCGCAAACGCGGCGGCATAGGTTTTGATCCGCGCCTGGCCTTGCTGCATCCGGTAGGGCGCCGCCATGCGGCCGGAGAACTCGGTGAAGACCTGACCGAACACACGCTGGCCGCGGTCGCGGTTCACGATGCCCTGATCGTAAACGAGGTACGGCGAGGCCTCGCCGATCGCGCGCTGTGAAACGCCTGCAGCCAAGGCCTGTTGTTTCAGGTCGGCCAGAAAGCGATCGAAGCTCGCGCCATTATGGCAACTGGCGGCGCGCGGAATGGGTTTCGCGACCGCGCGTGCCGGCGCGGGAAATCCCGGCGCGACCGATTGCGCCCATGCCGAACTCGTGAGTGCCGCAAGTCCAATTACGCCGAGCAGGCGCGGGAGTTTCGCCGGTTGCCGCATCGCAAACACCTTGTTGGATTCCCCCAAGGCGTTCTCCACTAGCATCCTTACGGCGTGAGTGCCTCGTCCGCTTAAGTTTATTTTAGGGGACATGGCCTGAACAGCCCTGTGGAAACGGCGTTAGAATACCGGACCGACGAACGAGTCGGCTGCCAACGATCGGGTGAGATATGCGCAGGCTGGCGAGCGGTCTGATCTCACTGTCCCTGATGTGCGGATCTTGCGCTTTCGCGCAGTCCAACAATCCAGTCGCGACCAATTCGAACTTTCCGACCACCGGATATCTGCAATTCCCGCCGCATTTCCAGCCGCGTCCCGCCAATGCCGCGGATAAGGTCAGCGCGCAGCCGCCACCGATTCCGTCCTATGCGCAGCCCGCCATGCCCGAGGAGGGGTATTTGTGGATGCCCGGATTCTGGGCCTGGCGCAAAGACGTTCCGGACTACTATTGGGTGCCGGGAACGTGGGTGAGGCCTCCACGGGCAGGATTGCTGTGGACCCCTCCGTATTGGAGCCGCGTCGATGGAAGCTACTTCTTTCACGGCGGGTACTGGGCGGAGGCCGTGGGCTTTTATGGCGGCGTCGACTACGGCCACGGTTACAGCGGTGACGGATATCGGGGCGGCCGCTGGGACAACGATGTTTTCTTCTACAACAGCGCCGCCAACAATTTCGGATCCCTCAATATTGCCCATGCCTACGATCACGCCATCGCGCCGGAAAACAACTCTGCGCGCGTGAGTTTCAATGGCGGCCGCAACGGAACCAAGGCGCGACCGACGCCGGATCAGGAGGCTCTCGCCCGCGCCGCGCATGTCGCTCCCACTGACGCGCAACTGCGGCACTTCGAGATGGCCGCAAAGGATCGTTCGCTCTATTCGAAACTCAACGGTAATCAACCCGGCATTGCCGCGACCACGCGCGCGGGCATATTCGATAGTCGCGAGGTTACGCGCAGCAGCGAACGCGCCACCGACAACGCAGCCGCCACCACGGGCGCCAACATGAAGTGACAGGTTGGCCCAGAGAACCGGTCGCTACCAGGACCAGGCAGAGACCGAGTAGCCCTGGCCGCAGCGCTGACCGCAGCCGGCTGTGAACCCGAGCGGACCGAGGCTGACCCAGCCAGCGTGGCCATAAGGGTTGCCGGCCTCCCAGCCGCCATGGCGCGCACTTTCAAAGCCGCGAACTCCGGCATACCGGTGGCCGTGCCTGCCTCCGAAGCTGTGCATTCCTCCAGCATGGACACGTGCGGCGTGACTGCCGCTACGATCGCCGTTGTGGTCGGAAGCCATCGCGCTGGTCGTCACGCCGGCGGCAAGCGCAAGCACCATTGCGCCCGCAAGAATTTGCTTTCTCATCGAAATATCCTCCGCCTTGCACGGCTGGGCTCAACGACTGCCGCCATGAAGCTGAGATAGGCATTTGAGTGCGCCGCGCAATGACCATAGTTCCATGCGGCGTACTCCTCCGCGAGCCATAACGCCAAATGAAAGACCCGCCCGGATCTTTCCGGGCGGGTCCTTGCGGAGGTCAAGATCCGAAGCGCGCGCTTACCAGGACCACGCGTCGATGGGCGTGCCGTAGCCGTAGTAGCCGTAGCCGCAGCCATAACCGTAGTATGGGTCGCAATAGCTCGTCGCAGCTTCGGCTAACCCGAGGCCGAGACCGACGAGACCCACGTCTGCGGCGTAGGCATCATAGGGATAACCGTAACCCCATCCGCCGCCATAGCCCCAGCCTCCATAACCGCCAACGAAGCGTCGTCCACCCCAGCCGCCATGGCCCCATCCGCCATGTCGCCAGCCGCCGAAGCCGCGAGTGCCGGCGAACCGGGCGCCGCCAAAACCGCCGCCGTGGATCCCGGCCATGCCGCCGTGGAAGCCGCCGCCGTGGAAGCCACCGAAGCCGCCACCATGGAAACCGCCGCCATGAAAGCCACCGCCGCCGCCGTGACCAAAGGCCATCGCGCTGGTCGACATTCCGGTTGCGAGAGCGAGTGCGGCAACGCCTGCAAGAATCTGTTTTCTCATCTGAAACTCCTCAACGTCCAGGTTGCGTCAGCTGTGCTAACGACCGCACGCTTTTGGAGTTGCGGAAAACAGTTTCATCGTCACCTAAATAAAAATTAGGACTCGCGAGCAACTTGTGCAGGCTTCGCCTTTAGTCGCAGACGAGAGGGCCTGTGCGATCTCGCCTCACAACGACTGGGGCTCGGCCTCTGACTCGATCGATGGCAGCGGCTCATGATGAATCGTGGCCTCGAAGGCGAGCAACCGCTTTTGCACCGAGATCAGGTCGACGATCGTGCTCCAGGAACTAACGAGGTACTGGAACGAATTTTGAACTTGGGAAAACGCATTCAGGATCTGTTGCATGATGCCGAACGAAATCGCGCCGACAACAAACGTTGGCACGAGGAGAATGTAGGGGAAGATGGCGTCGGTCTGAAGGTAGATGTAACGCCCCACGTTGAAGTACAGGTAGTTCAGATAAAGCCAAAAATAGTTTCGACGAACGTTGGCGAACAGCGCCGCCAGCGTTGGCGGTTCGGCGCGCGCCGCGTCATCTTCACCCAGAACGAGTTCCTTGCGGTAAGCCGCCTCGACCCGCTGGTTATGAAACTCGATGCCGGGCAGGCGGATTCCGACCAGCGCAAGAAGACCGGTGCCGAATATCGACCAGACAACGGCGGCGACTACCAGCGGGTACGGAATGCTTCCGATAACCGGCAATTCGCTGACATAGCTCGACAGCTGCAGCAACACCGGCAGGAATGCGATCAGCGTCAAAACCGAACTGACCAGGCTGACGCCCAGTCTCTCCATGATAGTTGCGAACTTCATGGTGTCTTCCTGCACACGCTGCGAGGCGCCTTCGATCGAGCGCAGCCGCGGCCAGTTGGCGACGTAGTAGTCGTTCATCGCGGTGCGCCAACGGAAGATATAGTGGCTGATTAAGAACTGCGTCAGCACAATCACCAGGATCGCGACAGTAGCGATGCTCGCAAAAATCAGGATTGAGGCATAAAAGTCTTCGCGCGTGACCAAGCCCCTTGTCGCAGGCGTAAGCGCCTTCTGGATGAGGTCGTAGAATGGCACGCGCCACGCGTTGAGGGCGACATTGACCTGAACCTGAAAGTAGGACGTAAACAGGATCAAAGCTGAGCCGGGAATCGACCATACCGCCCAGGGATGTGGGGAGAATATCATCCAGAAGCCGGCGAAGATCGCCACGCTGACTGCGTAGTACAAATAGAACCATAAGAATGGTGCGGACCAGAAGCGCGACACCCCGATGACAGCTGCACCAGATGGGGCGACGAGGCCGCCCGCGTAGCCGTACCACAACGCCATCGACAGCGCCGTCCAGATCACGGCCGACCAAAAGAACAGCTTTGGGCGAGGGAAGAACGAAACGAGCATGTCGGGGTATCCAGTTGTCGAAGGCGGGAAAATGGAGAAGGCCTAGTGGTCCGATTCTAACATTTGCATCGCGGTCTGGCTGGCACTTTTGCGAATGTTAGAATCAAAAGACCACTAGCAAATATAGAGTTTCTAGTGGAGTTTCGGATTTGACATTCGCATTATGCATTCCGGGTGACAGGGTAGCGAATGTCAAATCCACTCCACTAGAACACCATAACGGTTCCGACGGATTAGCCAACCGCGGCCGTCAGCACGTTAGTGCGAGGGATTGCCGCCACGGCTCACAATTCCCGCGCGTTGGAGAACGCAAATGACGACATCCGCCGCGTGTTTTCATCGAGGATCAGGGTGCGGGTGATCGGCGGCTCGGCGCGCTGGCTGCAATTCTCGCGTTCGCAGAGCCGGCAATTGACGCCGATCGGCGTGCCTTCGGACGTCTCGAGATTGAGCCCGCTCGCATAGACGAGCTTGGAGGCGTGGCGGATCTCGCAGCCCAGTCCGATCGCAAAGCGCGGCTGCGGCTGCGCATGCGGCGCCGCCGGACGGCGCACCACTTGCGCGATCGAGAAATAGCGCGTGCCGTCGGGCAATTCGATCACCTGGCTGAGCAGGCGATCCGGCGTGTCGAAAGTGGAATGGACGTTCCACAGCGGACAGGTGCCGCCGAATTTCGAGAACGGGAAGGTGCCGGAGGAAAACCGCTTGGAGACGTTGCCGGCATTGTCGACGCGCAGCATGAAGAAAGGCACGCCGCGCGCATTGGGCCGCTGCAAGGTGGTCAGGCGATGGCAGACTTGCTCGAAGCCGGCATTGAAACGCTGCGACAGGATGTTGAGGTCATAGCCGAGCGCCTCGGCGGCCGTCTGAAACGGCTGGTACGGCATCATCGCGGCAGCGGCGAAATAATTGGCCAGCGTGATCCGGTAGAGCCGTCGCGGTGCATCGTCCAGGGGGCCGGCGCGGCCGATGATGGTCTCGATCGTGCTGGCGCATTCGGTGAGACCGACTTGAAAGGCGAGCTGGAATGCGCGGCCCGGCGCGTCGATCAATTCGGAGATCAAGAGTTGCCGGCGATGACGATCGAAGCGGCGAAGCGTCTCGCGCATGACATCGACCGGCATGATGCGGGTGAGGATCGAATGCTTTTCGCGCAGGCGTGCCGAGAGCGCGGCAAACAGCTCTTCCGAAGGCACGCCGAGTTCATCGCGCAGATTTTCGGCCGCGGTCTCCAATTCCGGAAAGTAGTTGCGGTTGGCCTCGATCAGATCGCGGACTCGCTCGATCGGGTTGGCCTCAAATCGCGCGCCCTCATCGCGATCAGCCATCTGCGCTGCGGCCATCGTCTCGCCGCGGCGGGCTTCGGTGTAGGCGGCATAGAGCCGTTGCAGCGCGTGCGTGACCCCGGGACAGAGTTCGGCGAGATCGCGCAGTTCCTGCTTCGGCAGGTCGATCTGCCGGAACAGCGGGTCAGAAAAAATCTCGTTCAGTTCCGCGAAGAAGCGATCTTCGTCGGCGGTTGCAAGGTCGCGCAGGTCGAGATCATAGGTCTCCGCCAGACGAAGCAGGATCTGCGCCGTCACCGGGCGCTGGTTGCGTTCGATCAGGTTGATGTAGCTCGGCGAGATGCCGAGCCCTTCGGCGATCTGGGTCTGCGACAGCCCCAATTGCTGGCGGATGCGCCGGAAGCGGGGGCCTACGAACAGCTTCTTTCCGGAATCCGCGGCCATCGGCGTTGTCCTGGCGCGGGCCTTTTTTCGTCATCGGCCCGTTGTCTGAGTTTTTACACGTGAAAGGCGCTTTAGCCCGCCAATTTGTGACAAAAGTTACAACATAACTTATATCACATGTATATATGTTACATGACATCACCATTCGAAATCAAGCCGTATTTACGAATTTCAAAGTTTCGCGTTTATCTCAAGACACGCATTTCGCAGTGCAGTGTCAAGAATGTCGAGAATGCTGATGCTGCACTGCAGGTCTGTCGCCACCGAAAGGATTACGAACATGAACTACCAGCCACGTGGGATCGGCAATCCAGCTCTCCAGGGTCCGGCTTCGTATCAGAGCGAGATCGAGGCGGCCCAAGCACTTCTCGACACCAAGCCGACCTGGAACGGGGTGACGGCCGAGGCCGTCGCGCGCATGCGCCTGCAGAACCGCTTCAAGACCGGCCTCGACGTCGCCCGCTACACCGCGGCGCTGATGCGGGCCGACATGGCCGCCTATGACGGCGACCCCACCAAGTACACCCAGTCGCTGGGCTGCTGGCATGGCTTCATCGCCCAGCAGAAGCTGATCTCGGTCAAGAAGCACTTCGGCACGACCGATCGCCGCTACCTGTATCTGTCCGGCTGGATGATCGCGGCGCTCCGTTCCGAGTTCGGACCGCTGCCTGACCAGTCGATGCACGAGAAGACCTCGGTGCCGGCCCTGATCGAAGAGCTCTACACCTTCCTGCGTCAGGCCGACTCGCGCGAGCTGAACGATATCTTCCGAGCACTCGATGCCGCCCGCAAGGAAGGCGACAAGGCGAAGGAGAAGGCGCTGATCGAGAAGATCGACAATTTCCAGACCCATGTCGTCCCCGTTATCGCCGACATCGATGCCGGCTTCGGCAACGCGGAAGCGACCTATCTGCTCGCCAAGAAGATGATCGAAGCGGGCGCCTGCGCCCTCCAGATCGAAAACCAGGTCTCGGACGAAAAGCAGTGCGGACACCAGGACGGCAAGGTGACCGTGCCGCACGACGTCTTCCTCGCGAAGATTCGTGCCTGCCGCCACGCGTTCCTTGAACTCGGCGTCGAAGACGGCGTCGTCGTGACCCGCACCGACTCACTCGGCGCCGGCCTCACGCAGCAGATCGCCGTGAGCCACAAGCCCGGCGACCTCGGCGACCAGTACAACAGCTTCCTAGATTGCGAGGAAGTGACGGCCGACAATGCCCGCAACGGTGATGTCATCATCAACCGTCACGGCAAGATGATGCGTCCGAAGCGGTTGCCCAGCAATCTCTATCAGTTCCGCCCGGGCACCGGCGAAGATCGCTGCGTGCTGGACTGCGTGACCTCGCTGCAGAACGGCGCCGACCTGTTGTGGATCGAAACCGAGAAGCCGCATATCGAGCAGATCGCCAGGATGGTCGACCGGATCCGCAAGGTGGTCCCGAACGCGAAGCTCGCCTACAACAACTCGCCGTCCTTCAACTGGACGCTGAACTTCCGCTGGCAGGTCTATGATGCGATGAAGGAAGCCGGAAAGGACGTCAGCAACTACAATCGTGCCGAGCTGATGAAGGCGGAATACGACGACACGCCGCTGGCGAAGGAAGCCGACGAGCGTATCCGCACCTTCCAGGCCGACTCGGCGAAGCGCGCCGGCATCTTCCACCATCTGATCACGTTGCCGACCTATCACACGGCGGCGCTCTCGACCGACAATCTGGCGAGGGAATACTTCGGCGAGCAGGGCATGCTCGGCTATGTGAAGAACGTCCAGCGCGCCGAGATCCGTCAGGGCATCGCCTGCGTGAAGCATCAGAACATGGCCGGCTCCAATATCGGCGACGATCACAAGGAGTACTTCGCCGGCGAAGCTGCCCTGAAGGCGGGTGGCGTCCATAACACGATGAACCAGTTCGGCTAACGGTTAAGTTGATCAGCCTGGAGTCTGGTCGAGTTCCGGACTGATCGCGCGACAGCAACAGGAGACTGACAATGACCACAGGCAGCAATTTCTGGGTAATCGGTGGCGAATTCGGTTCGATGAATTTCCACAAGCTCGTGGAAGGCTCGGCCCAGGTGAAAGGTCCCTTCAAGACCCGCGCGGAAGCGGAAGATTGCTGGCGCGAGGTCTCGCAAGAGAACCGCCACAAGGCCGGCGTGCGCTTTTCGATCGTGGAAGAGCCTTCCCGCGTGATGGCCTGATCCCCAATAAGGCGTCCAAGGGCGGCCGCGGCCTCTTCGTCCCTTTAAGGGGACGGGGGGCCGCGTTCGTTTTGCGGGGACTATAAGCCTTTGGGAACAAACGGCTCTTTGCGGACAGCAGCGTTACTGGTAGGTTAACATGACTTTCCGTGGGGCGCGCGATCAGGACGGGACGGCAAAGCCGATGGCAGAGGCACAAAATATCGGAGGTGGGGCTGGTGAGGAGCGGCCGGCACGCTTGCGCGATGCGCTGCGAAAAGCGCGGATCGAGGCTGCCGATCGCACCGGTGTGGTGGTCGACCTGCGCGACGCGGAAGTTGCACGCCTTGAAATCCTGAGCGAGGCGCTGGATCCGCTGTTTGGGCAAATTCCCGACAGCGTCGATTTGTTCGATCGCGGCATCAGCCAGGGTGAGACGCCGCGGCTGTGGATCGATGTGGTCGCCCATATTGTAATGGGCCGCGACAAGCGCGCCTATCGCTTCGTGCAAGACACCCGTTTTGGCCGCATCCTGATCGCGGAGTCTCATGACGTGCCGGTCATGGTCGACGCCGTTACCGACTACGTCGCGCGGCGCATGGTGGAGCGCGAACATGCAATGGTTACAGCGCCCGCGGCCGCGCCGGCGCCAGTCGAACAACCGCGCCGCAGCCGGTTTTGGCCGTTCGCGTTCGGCTTCATTCTCGGTGCGCTCGCGCTGTTTGGTCTCGCGTTGTTTGCGAGCCTGAGCAGTTTCTGACGCTACGCTGCCACCAGGCGCTTGGCGCTCTACAGGAGCCGTACGCGCCTTATTTCCCGCACCTGAAGCGCGTCGTTGACGCCCCGCACCATCTGCTGACAGCGCCATCCATCGCCGCCCCGCGCGATCGAGAACAGGTTGTAGGCGGCGTCTGGATAATGGCCATGGGCGCGTGCGGACGCCGAGGGCACGCCGATGGCGGGAATTGACGAACCGCTCGGTCCCTCGACCCATACCGTCGAATGCACGTGATCGTGACCGTGCAGCACGAGCTCCACGCCATATTGCTTCAACAGAGCCAGCAGCTCCGGCGCATCGGTCAGGCGTTTGGTAGGTGCATTTGAGCGGAGCGGGTGGTGAATCAGAAGGACGCGAAACACGGGTTCGGAGGCAAGGTCAGCGAGCAGGCGATCGAGTGCTTCCATTTGACGTTTCCCGAGCCAGCCCGTCGCCATCAAGGGCGGCGTCGGGACCGCCGTGGAGACGCCGATCAGCGCAAGCGGACCGCGCCGGCGCAGCGACGGAAACATCGCGCCGTCATCCGGCGTCTCGTCGCCGACAAGGTAGCTGCTCCAGGCTTCCGCGAACCGATGGCTGGTCGCGCGAACATAAGCGTCGTGATTGCCGGGAACGAGGGTCACGCGTGCCGGCGGGCCGATACCTTCAAGCCAGGCTTTTGCCGGAGCAAACTCGGCCTCAAGCGCCAGATTGACGAGATCGCCGGTGACCGCGATGTGGTCCGGTGTCTGCGCCTGCAGATCGGACATCAACACATCAAGCACGTCGCGGCGGTGATACCGGTGGCGGTTACGGGTCCAGTTCAGATAACCAAAGACGCGCTTGCCCATAAGTTCGACGGGCCGCGGGCCCGGCAGCGGCGGAAGGTGGGGGTCAGATACATGGGCGAGCGAAAACGCCGCCATTAGCGCTGTCCGATTTCTTCTGCTCGAGGAGGTTGCATGATCGCCTCACCGTCATCCACAAGGTCGATGAATGTATTGGCAAGCTGGCGGGTAGGATGCAAGGATCAAAGGCAGCATCCGACATACAGGGATTAGCGTGACGACGACTATACAGCGCTTGCGAACACGTTCTGAGCCGGCGCTGCGGCGGCTGTTTCATCTCTACTGGCGATTTGCGCGCAGCATGACGCTCGGGGTCCGTGCCGTCGTGCTGGACGGCGAAGACCGCGTGTTTTTGGTCAAGCACAGCTACGTCAGCGGCTGGCATTTGCCCGGTGGCGGGGTCGAGACCGGCGAGACATTGCGTGAGGCTCTTCAGCGCGAACTCACCGAGGAGGGCCGCATCGAACTCATCGGCGAGCCCACGCTTTTCGGCGTCTATCTGAACAGTCACATTTCGCGGCGCGATCACGTCGCGGTCTTCGTCGTGAGGCATTTCAGCCAAGACCGTCTGCCGGAACCGAACCGTGAGATCGTCGACACCGGCTTTTTCGAAACCGATGCACTGCCGGCGGATACGACGACCGGAACGCGCTTGCGGATATCGGAAGCAATCAAAAACAAGCCGCAAATTCAAACCTGGCGTTAGGGAACGTTAGCGATCCCTCCTTATGATCGGGGCCAAAACCTAACGATCGTTAAGGATTCGTCCATGAGCGCCGCATCGCAATCGAAGAGTGCGCCAAAGCTTCGCGGCGACCTGGCCGGAATGGCGCAGGCGCTGGCGGAATTCGCGGGATCGGAATTCCCGCAAGCGGAGCCCGCGCAGCCGCGGGTCGCCGTCCTGGTGCCGTGCTTCAATGAGGCGGCGGCGGTCGCGACCGTCGTCGCCGATTTCCGAAAGGCGCTGCCTTCGGCCGCCATTTACGTCTACGACAATAACTCGACCGACCACACGGTTGCGGTCGCGCGCGCTGCCGATGCCATCGTGCGAAGCGAACGCCGCCAGGGCAAGGGCCATGTGGTGCGGCGCATGTTCGCCGATATCGATGCCGATATTTACGTGCTGGTCGACGGCGATGCCACTTATGATGCCGCAAGTGCCCCGAAAATGATCGAGACGCTGTTGTCCGAGCACCTCGATATGGTGGTGGGGCTGCGGGTCGATCAGGCGCAGGCCGCCTGGCGGCCGGGTCACCGCACCGGAAACTGGCTTTTGACCGGTTTCCTTGCGTCGATGTTCGGCAAGGCCTTCAAGGACATTCTTTCCGGCTACCGCGTGTTCTCGCGCAGGTTCGTCAAATCCTTCCCTGTGCTGTCGGACGGCTTCGAGATCGAAACCGAACTGAGCGTGCATGCGCTGGAACTGTCGCTCCCGACCGCGGAAATCGAAACGCCCTACTATACACGGCCGCAGGGATCCGTCAGCAAACTCAATACCTGGCGCGACGGTTTCCGGATTCTTGGCACCATCCTCAAGCTCTATCGCACGGAAAAGCCGTTGCGCTTCTTTAACGCGCTCAGCATTTTCTTGGGCCTGGTATCGGTCGGTCTCGCGATTCCGGTTTTCGTCACCTATGTCGAGCAGGGTATCGTTCCCCGCCTGCCCACCGCGGTTCTGTCGATGGGGTTGATGATTCTGGCGATGCTCTCGCTGTCGTCCGGTCTGGTGCTCGACACGGTGACGCGCGGGCGCCGGGAGATGAAGCTGCTGGCTTATCTGGCCCAGCCTCCGGTCGAGAAAGCTTGACGCGCTCTCGCATTCGAAGTTCAACGTGCCTTGATGAGTGATCTCTCGCTGACCATCCTGGCCGAAACCGGCAGTGACGCGCAGGCGATCGAGCGGCTGCACGAGCGCACGTTCGGGCCCGGTCGTTTCGTCTTGAGCGCCTATCGAATTCGCGAGCGTGTCGAACATCTGCTCGACCTGTCGTTCACCGCCTGGATCGGGACGCTGCTCGTTGGCTCGGTGCGCCAGTTGCCGGTTGTCATCGGAGACGCCAAGGCGCTGCTTCTTGGCCCATTGACAGTCGAGCCGCCGTTTCGCAGGCACGGCGTCGGACGCGTCTTGCTCGAAGGCGCGCTTGCCGGCGCCAAGGCCAAGGGGCATCGCCTGGTGCTCTTGGTCGGCGACGAGGCCTATTACGGTCGTGCCGGATTCAAGGCGGTGCCGCAGGGGCGGGTCACCATGCCGGGACCTGTCGACTACAGCCGCCTCCTGGTCGCCGAACTCGTCGACGGCGCATTCAACGGCGTCTCCGGCGCGATCCGTCCCGATTGGGACTTTGCGAAATAGAAGCCCGCCTGACCGTGCTGGTCACGTCGATGCAGCGCCGCGCGTGAAGCGGGCGCGGGATCGCCGACATTGGTCCTCGCCTTGAAAGCTCGCGATCGGACGGCAGGACTTTCGATTGGTGGTTCGACCACGGACCAAAGTTGCTGTACGTTCCACCACGAGCATCAGCTGCCCCAATCTCGGAGCAAGCCGCGAGCAGCACCAACACTGCGATCAGCTCCTTGCCCATCATGCTGCATCTCCTCAGCCTCATATCTTCTTCGAGATACCGAGAAAAAAGCCGCGGCGCGGGCCGAACTGGGGGGCAAATACCCCGATGCCCGTGCCATCCCTGATTTCGTAGATCTGGTCGAACAGGTTGACGATGTCGAAGCGGATCGTCATCGGCTTCGGATCGTTCGGCAGGAAGAACTCGCGTTTGATGCCGATATTGGCCTGCGTATAGCTCGGCACCGTGGAGATATTGGCGTCGCCGTTGCGCAGACCGCTGCCATAGATCGCGTCGGCGCTCAGCGTGACCCCGCACCACGAAAACCCGTTGTCGCCAAAGGCTTCTGCTGATGTCGCCGGGCGCCCGCAGAACTTGTAGAGCGCGCCGGCTGACGCGGTCACGAACTGGTTGTGGTCCGTATAGATGAAGTGCGACACCAGGTACTGGAACTGGGTGAGCCCGCCGAGATCTGGAAGCGGTGTGTTGCCGAACAAATACTGATTCGACACGGGGTCGTTCGCCCGCTGCTGGGCTATCGCGACGTTGCCGTAGGCCTGGAAGTTGCCGCTGGTGAACTTCGCCTTGAATTCGATGCCCTCGTTGTAGCCGCGCGCATAGTTGAAGGCATCGAGCACGAGGGCCTGGCCAAAAAAGCCATTGTCGATCAGGTCCTGCGCAATCTTGTAGTAGGCATCGACGCCGAGTTCGAGGTTCGAGCAGCCTTTTCCGTCCGACCCGCATCCAAATTTGAAGGTTTGATCGACGCCGGCGTCGAAGTAATGCGAGCGCTCCGGCAGGACCGGATCGTGTCCCTGGTTGGTTGGTACCGCCGCGGTCGTGTTGTTGAACAGCGCGATGTTGACGGGCGCCGATTCCACCAGGACCGGCGGCGTGAAATAGCGCGCGTAGCCGGCGTGGAACGTAGTGTTCTCGAACGGTTTGTAGGTGAAGCTCAGGCGCGGGCTGAACTGGTTGGCACTGACGAACTCGGCCATCTGATCGAAGCGCAAGCCGTAGTTCATGGTAAGCTGGTTGGTCAATTTCCACTCGTCCTGAACATAGACGCCTGCGAGCCAGCCAAGTTTTGAGACATTGTCGGTGATGTTGAAGGGCGCGTCGACGGGGTTGCCGTTGAGGTCGGTGGGCTCGACAAGTGACGTATTGCCGACGGCCACCTGCTCGCCGCTGACGGAAAAGCCGGCACGCAGCGTGTGTGAATCGCTGAGCTTGTAAGAGCCGTCGCCCTGGAGGCCGTTGGTCAGGGAGGTGCGGGTGATATCCGAGGCGACGCCGTTGATCAGAAGATCGCCGATCGGATCGGGCGTATAATGAAGGTTGCTGTAGCGGGTGAAGAAGGACAACTGCCCGTCGAAGCCGTCATATGACTTCTGTGCTGTAAGCACACCGAAATGTGTGTTCTCGACCTGGTTCTCGTTGAGCAGCAGGGAATTGAAGCCGGTCACGCCGAAGGCGCTGTTGAGAACCGTCGGCTGGTCCGGACGGTTGGGAATCTGGAAGTTGTTGGTCGCGGTCCCTGCGATCAGGCTGACCCGCGTGGTCGGGTCTATGTAGGCGGACATATAAGCGAAGCCCCTGTCCTGCTGAGTGAAGTCGTGAAACGCATTGTAGGTCGGCGTCGCGCTTTCAATGCCCACCGTGTTCTGGGTATAGCGGCCCGTGAAGTAGTACTGGACGCCGGCAAAGCAATCGCTGGCAGAAGCCGGCGCCTTGTAGGTGCCCGGCGTGGTGTTCGTGGGACAGGTGCTTCCGAACGTGCCGCCATATTCGAAGCTCGGCTGGATCGTTCCAAAACTGCCGCCGTACACGCCGACGCTGCCGCTGTTGTTGAAAAGATCGCTCCGGGTCGTGATGTCGACAAGGCCGACGGTGCGCAGGCCGAACTCCGCCGGCAGTGCGCCGGTGACCAGCGACATGTTGCCGACGAAGCCGGTGTCGAAAATGCTGCCGAGACCGGTGACGCCGTCAGGCAGGAATACCCCGTTGATCCGGTATTGAACGTTGGCGTGATCGTTGCGGACGTGCAGCGAGCCGCTGGCCGCCGAATCCTGCGAAACTCCGGGAGCCTGTAGCAGCACCTTCTCGACCGGCGCATTATCGCCCTGCGGGAGGTTCTGGATCGTCTCGTGACTGACCGTGCTGGAGGTTGTGCCGGCGGTCGTAAAGATATTGCTGCGGGCCTGATCGAAGACCGCATTTTTCGCGGCGATCCGAGCCGCAGCCTGCGCCTCGGGCGAGAGCGGCGCTTGTGCTGGCGGGGCGGCCGCTGGCGGCGCGGCCTCGCGGGCTATCACGCGCGGCTTCTGTTTCGGCGGCTTGGCTGCCAGCTTGGGCGCCTGGACAGTGGTTTGAGGCAGGACCGTGGCCGGCGCGTTTGCAGAGGGTGTGGCAGGTTCATTTGCGGACGGTGCCGCTGGCGCGTTCTCCGCGGGAGGCGGATTTTGTACGGGCGCTGGTGTTGGCTCTGCCGTCTGCGATCGCGCCGTCTCGGCAAGGCCGCAGATCATGAGTGAGGCCATCGCCGAGGCCAGGATGGGTTTGATAGATACTGTTCTTGCAACTGGCATTGTCTCGATCCCAACAAAGGCTGCGAGCGAATTTGCCGTGTTGCGCAAATTCGAAAGCAGCTGCCGCCGGCTCGCGGCGAACTGATTGATTCTTCTTCCCAGCGGATCGGCAGCGTGAAACGGCCAAGTGCTAGGAAGTGTTCAAACCGATGTCAGGAGAGGGGAGGTGCGCGTGATTGGAAGGCTGCGCGCGCCGAGCGCGGATTAGCGAACGTTGCATCTATCGATTGATGCAAAAGGTCGAAAGCTTGCGGGATCGGCAGCGCCGGTGGCGTCGCGGCCACAGCAGTGCTTGCCAGCGCGACAACGGCACAGATCGCGCAAAGATCGTCCGGATGCTGATCCTGGTCATGGCCAGGCGCCGGCAGTTGCTGAGAGGACTGGATCGACGGCGTTGTTTGCGCCGCGATTGCGTGAAAGTGACCGAACGAAAGCACCAATTGGACGACGAGCGCAAAAAGCGCCAGCCGCGCGCCAAGCCTGATGTTCGTTCGGACCCATTGCATGCCGACAGTGCCCCACGCCAGAAGGACTACACCCCGTTGCCTTCGACGTTACAACATAACATCGCAAGGACGACGCTTGAATGTCAACTGCTCACGTCAGGAAACAATACGCGAGCACGATCTCAGCAACGCCTGCAGCGCCGATCACGTGATCTATCAGTGCGCGAAGTTGACAGGCGCGATATAGATATCCTGCGTACCCGGTTTAGCAGTGGGGAATGGCGGGAAGGGACTGGCGCGCCGCAGGATGTCGAGAGCTTCGTGATCGAGTGCGCTATTGCCAGAGGATTTTGACACCTCGCTCGAAATCACCTCGCCTGCGCGGTTCAAGGCGAAGCGCACCAACACGCCGCCGGACGCGCCATGCGCGGCCGCCGGATAGCGCTTGAATCGCTGCAGATGGCCAAACACCAGCGCGTTGTACGCGTTGGAGCCGGCTTCGGTGAACTCGCCGACATGCGCATTCTTCGGCAGCGCGCGTGTTTCCGGCGCAGGAGTGACGGGCTGAGGCTCCGGCTTCTCGATCTTCTGTTCCTGTTGGGGTAGCGTGACGTCCGCCTGCTGTTGCGGCGGTGGCGGCTGCACCACCTGTTCAAGCGGCTCTTCCTCGACCCTGCGTTCTTGCATCGGTATCGCTTCCGCCTGTTGCATCGTCGGCCCGACGGCGATGTCCTGATCCTGGACGATGGGCGAGGAGGCTTCGACCGGCGCGAGCGTCACCGCGATCGCCGGAACAATGTTCGAATCGACCGGTTGGCGCGAATGCCAAAACCCGATCACGCCAACGGCAGCCGCATGCATCGCAAGGATGGCCGCGCCGGCGAACGCCCATCGGAAAACTCCGTGCCTCTCCGGCAAATACAGCGCGAGCGCGTTCATTGCTTCGCCGCCGGTGTCTCGAGACCGACCAGCGCGAGCTTCAGATGGCCAGCGTCGCGCAGGACGTTCATCACCTCCATCAATTCGCCATAGCTGATGGACTTGTCGCCGCGGACAAAGATCGTCTCGTCCTTGTGACCGTTTGTAGCGGCGTCGAGGGCGCTTCCAAGCTCGCCGCGCGGCACGATCGTCTCTCCGATCGCAATCGTCGCGTCCGATTTTATGGTGACGAATACAGGCTTGTCCGGCCGCGGTTGCTCAGGCGCAGTCGACGCTGGCAGGTTGACGCCGATATCGACGGTCGCGAGCGGTGCGGCCACCATGAAGATGATCAACAGAACCAGCATGACGTCGATGAACGGGGTGACGTTGATCTCGTGCAGCACGCCGAGATCGTCGCCATTCGAACTTGAAGGGAGTTGCAGAGCCATTGTCTACTCCGCGGCCCGTGGCAGCCCGGCTGCGTGGCGCAAGTGTCCGCGGCTGATGATCAGCAACAGCTGTGCAGATGCGTCGCCGAGGACGGTACGGTAGCCGCCGATCACGCGCGCAAGATGGTTGTAAATCACGACCGCCGGAATCGCGGCGACAAGACCAAAAGCGGTCGCAAGCAGGGCTTCCGCAATGCCGGGCGCCACAACCGCAAGATTGGTGGTGTGGGATTCGGAAATCCCGATAAACGAGTTCATGATGCCCCACACCGTGCCGAACAGGCCGACAAAGGGAGCGGTCGCCCCGATCGTGGCGAGTATGCCGACGCCGCGCGACAAATGCCGCGTCGTCGCCGCTTCGACGCGCTCGAGTCGCAGCGCAACGCGCTCCTTGAAGCCATCGTCGACGATGCCATCGGAGAGCTCGGCTTCGCGCGCGGTGGAGGTGATCAACTGCGCGACGGCATCCCGTTTGGTCTCGCAGGCGCGCGCCGCCTCCGAAAGACTGCCGCCACGCTCCAGCATGGCAAGCCGACGACGCGCGATGTTGCGCGCGGCTTGAAGCTCAATGGTCTTGGCCAGCCAGACCGTCCAGGTCATTAGCGAGGCGAAGGCGAGTCCGATCATGACCGCCTTCACCACGATGTCGGCGTTGAGGAACATGCCCCATGGCGACAGGTTGTGCGGCAGAAGCGGATTTGGCTCCTGGGCGAAGACCGACGGCGGGAGTATGACGCCGGCCGCAAGCGCGCCGCTCAAGATCTCGGGTATCCGCCAATGCCAAGTCCTGCCGCGGCCGTGGTTCGTGGTGCTTTGCTGCATCTTGTTCTCTCATCGCTGAATCGATTTTCGCCGGGCGAATGCCCTCTATTCCTGTTTGGAGAGGGATGTCGCTGGCGCTGACTAATCTTCCGCCCGCTGCTGTCGGCGCGGCTGGCACGCCTTGCTGGAGCGGAAGATTAAAGGATCGATGTCAGGAGAGTGGCGGTGCGCGTGATTGAAACGCCGCGTGCGCGGAGCGCGGATGGACGACCCTTGCACCCTTGGGCGGCTGCACGAGTCCGAAAGCCAGCGGAATCGGCAGCGCAGGTGGCATTGCGGCCACCGCCGTACTGGTCAGGGCGACAGCGGCGCAGATCGCGCAAAAATCATCCGGGTGTTGATCAGGGTCGGGGCTAGGAGCCGGTTGCTGCTGCGACGAATGTATCGAGGGCGCCGCTTGTACGGTGAATCCGTGGGCGTGGCCGAACGAAAGCGCAAATTGGACGGCAAGTGCGAGCAGAGCCAGCCGCGTGCCATGCCTGATGTTCGAACGAAGCCACTTCATCCCAACAATGCCTCGCCCCGGAGAGATCGGGATATCCTGCGCAACGGACCAGATACTACCGCTTGTTGCGGTCGCGCTCAACGCCCTTCGCGCACCCAGGTCGCCGCGAACGCGCCGAGCAGCAGCAACAGGCCGATCAGGCCGGCAAAGACGGGCAGAACGCCGACGCCCCTGACGACGCTGGCATCGCGCATTTTCACGCCCATCCAGCCGTCGCCGCGGAAAATGCTGGAGGCGTGAACCGGCACGATGCGCGGAAGGTCAATGCTGGAGCCATCGACGACGCGCCGCACGTCGCCGCCGGTCGCCTGCGCAAGGGGTTTGAGCGTTTCGGTCGTTGAGGTTACCTCGGAAAATTCCTTCGGATTTGTCGGACCGACATTGATCAGCGCTTTCAGCGTGCCGTCGGTCGCCTGCCAGAGGCCGAGTTCGTTGGCGGGCACGGTGGCCGTCCACACGCCCGGCTCGCCGGCGCTCAAAGTCAATTCGCGTGTTGCACCCGACGGCGAGGTCACCGTCACCGGCAAAACGCTGTCGGCCATGGTCTGACGCTGCACGACGAGATCGTGGCCGTGAACCTGCAAATGCAGCGCCTCTTCGTCCAGATCGGGCTGCTTCATCAGCCAGTGCGACACGCGCCGCAGCAGGTCGAGATGCGGCCCGCCGCCTTCATATCCGCGCGCCCATAGCCAGATATGATCCGACAGCAGCAGAGCGACGCGCCCCTCGCCAAACCGCGACAGCAACAGAAGCGGCTTGCCGTCCGCGCCGGTCATCACCGGCGGGCTCGTCGCGTTGCGCGTCTCCACCTCGCGGAAGAAGCGGCTCCAATGCGGCGGATCGCTGTTTGAGCCTTCGAGGCCGCGGGTCACGGGGTGGCGTTTGCCGAAGTCGCTGAGCACGGCATAAAACGGCTTCTCGGTGACGCCGACGGGTTCGGCCGGCAATACCGAATCCAGCGGCGTGCGCCAGATACTTGTCGACGAGGCATAGTCAGGGCCGGCCGATACCAGCACCGCGCCGCCCGAGCGCACATAGCGCGCGATGTTGTCGAAATAGGCGATCGGTAGCACGCCTTGCCGCGCATAACGATCGAAGATGATCAGCTGGAACTCGTTGATCTTCTGCTGAAACAGCTCCCGGGTCGGAAACGCGATCAGCGACAATTCATTGATCGGCGTGCCATCCTGTTTTTCCGGCGGACGCAGAATGGTGAAGTGGACGAGGTCGACGCTGGCGTCGGACTTGAGCAGGTTGCGCCAGGTGCGTTCGCCGGAATGCGGCTCGCCGGAAACCAGAAGCACGCGCAGCTTGTCGCGAACCCCGTCGATCGCGACCACCGCGCGGTTGTTGACGAGCGTCAGCTCATTGTCGAGCGGCGAGGCTTCGATCTCGACGATATTCTGGCCCGCATGTTTGATGTCGATGTCGACATTGACGGTCTGGCCGCTGAGGACAGTACGCTCGTTGATGGTTTCGCCGTCGACGCGGACGGCGACCTTGGCGCGCTGGCCGGTCACGCCCTGATCGTCAAGCCGATAAGTGATGGTCTGCACCTGACCGACAATGCCGAAGCGCGGCGCGGCCGTAATCGCAATCCGGCGGTCGCGCTCATCCTTGCGCCCGGTGATCAGCGCATGGACCGGCGCCTGAAAGCCGAGCGCCGTGGCGTTCGGTGGAATATCGTGGACCCGTCCGTCCGTGATCAGAAAGGCGCCAGCAACGCGATCGACCGGTACGTCCGAGAGTGCGGAGGAAACCGCGCCGAACAGCTTGGTGCCATCGGTCTCGCCGTCAGCCTGGCCCGCTTCGACCACGCGCACTTCGAGGCCGGGAATCTTCTTGAGACTATCGACCAGCGCCTGTTGGGCCCGGGCGGTTTCGTTGGTGCGATCGCCAAAGCTCTGGCTCGGGCTTTTGTCGACCACCACGGCAGCCACCGAGGATAACGGTTCGCGTTCCTCGCGGGTGAACGAGGGATTGGCGAGCGCAAGCAACAGCAATAGCAGCGCCGTTAGCCTGAGCCATGCGCCGCGGGGACGTCCCACGAGCAGCAGCGCCGCAATTACGACGATCGCGGCCAGTGCCGTCCAGAGCACGGGCGAGGGGATTAGCGGGGTAAACGCGATGCCGTAGTTCATGGCGCGGGCCTGTCCATCGCGGCTATCATTGTCCCAACCGTTCGATCAATGCCGGCGCGTGCACCTGGTCGGCCTTGTAGTTTCCGGTCAGCGTGTACATTACGATGTTGACGCCTGCGCGGAAGGCGAATTCGCGCTGCCGTGGTTCGCCCGGCGTCAATGGCAGCATCGGCTGTCCGTCGGGGCGTATCGCCCAGGCGCCGGCGAGATCGTTGGAGGTGATGATGATGGGCGAGACCCCGTCACCGCCGCGCGCCGGATGCGAGGCGGCATCTTCGTCTTCATTGCGCGGCAGCGCTTCGACCCAGGTCTGGCCGGTGTCGAACCGCCCGGGAAAATCGCGCAGGAGATAGAACGTCTTGGTCAGTACGTGTTCGCGCGGCACCGGTTCGAGCTCTGGAACGTCGAGCGAGGACAGAATCTCCCGCAGCGTTTGCATGCCCGGTGTTTGCGAGGCGCCGTTGTCGCCGGGCGGCGCCTCGACCGCGTCGCGCGTGTCGAACAGCACCGTGCCGCCCTGCTTCATGTAGGCATCGATCCTGTCGATGGCTTCCTGCGGCGGTTTCGGTGCGCCGGGAACGACCGGCCAGTAGATCAGCGGGAAAAATGCGAGCTCGTCATGTGCCGGATCCACGCCGACGGGATCGCCGGCCTCGAGCGCGGTGCGCTGCGCCAGAAACAGCGTGAGGCCCGACATACCTGCCTTGACGATGGAATTGACGTCCGCGTTGCCGGTCACCACATAGGCGAGACGGGTTTGCGCGGTGGCCTTGATGGCAAAGTCGTCGGCTGCGCTGTCGGCCCTGGTCGGCGACGGCAAGCCGAACGGCAAGAGCAGCGCCAGCAGCAACGCGGCCGGTGCGGCGCGCCGCCGCAACAGGCCGGCAATCCCGCCGCCGAGGAAGGCGACCACGAGGGCGTCGATCAGGAACAAGGCGAGCGAGACGGTGAGCAGGATGCCGCGCAAGTCGCGCGGCTCCGAATTGGTATAATTGGCCCGCCGCGCATGGAGGAGCGAAGTATCGAGGGGAGTGATCCGGTCCGTTGCCGCCAGCGTATTCACCGCAAGCGGTCCATCGGCGGGGCCATAAAATCCGGGCGGATGGTCGAGCGTCGCGTGGTCGCGGAAATCGGCCGCAAGCGGCTTGGCGGTCGAAGGCGGCGGCCCGAATGCACCAAAGCCGTCGAGTATGCGAAGCGGCGCAACTGTTTCGGCATTCGCCTGGCTGGTTGCGTCCGGCGCCGGGCCGGACGCGTAGCCGGAAATGTCGACGATCCGCCGCAACATTTCGACAAAGGAGCCTGACAGCGGCAAATCAGACCAGCGCATATCGGCGCTGACGTGAAACAGGGCGAGAAGCCCTTTGCCGCGGCGCTCGCCGGTGACGAGCGGCGTGCCGTCTTCCAGCGATGCCCAGCTTTTTGTCGGCAATACCGCGTCGGGCTCGGCCAGCACCTGCCGGTTGACGGTGACGTCTTTCGGCACCGCCAGCCCGGCAAAGGGCCCATCGGCGGCGAAGGCTGCAAGATGCTGCGGCTTTTCCCAGGTCAGGCTGCCGCCGAGGCTGCGTCCGCCGCGCCGCAATTTGACCGGCACCAGGTCGTCGTCGGCCTGCGCCAGCCGCGGGCCGGCGAAGCGCACTAGTACGCCGCCGCGTTCGATCCAGGCATTGATGCGTTCGCGGAGTTCCGGCGACAAGGTGCCGACATCCGCCAGCACCATCATCGGCAGCTTCTGGTCGAGAAATTGCGAGATCGCCTGTTGCGGCGCGCCGTGATCGCCCTGCCTGACATCGGCAAACGGCGTCAGCGCCCGCGTAAGATAGAATGTCGAAGCCAACAATGGCTGCGCGGTATCGGCGCTCGATCCGGAGACGATGCCGACCGCGCGGCGACGCCAGCGTTTGTCGAGCAGTTGCACCGCGCCCGAGGAGCGCTCGCCCGATATTTCAAGCCGCGCGATGTCGTTGCGCAATTCGACCGGCAGATCGAACGACGCCTCGGTTTCGCGCTCTCCAGGCGCAAAAGCAAAGCGCGCTTCGCCGATCGGCGAGCCCTTCTGGTCGAGCGCGCGCACGGTTCCACTACTCAAATCGCCGCCGGCGCGAAGCACCTTGACCGTCATCTTGGCCACCGCATTCTCGGCCGCCGCAAGCGCAAGTGCGGGCGGCGTGCCGCCCTCGAACACCGTCAGCGTGCGATCGCCGATGATCTTGTTGAGTCCCGCAAGGAAGTCCGCCCCGCGGCCGCTATCGACACCGTCCGACAGCCACACGACCTCGCAATCGCCCGTCGCCTTCAGGAAGCGCTCGATGGCGCCCAGCGTTTCGGCCCGATCGATCGAATAGGGTTTGGGCGAGAGCTGGCGCAACGCCACGCGCGCCGTGCCCCCCGGCATGATGGCGATGTCGCGCGTCGGCTCGGACAGCGGAATGAGGGCGACGCCGCGCCGGTCATTGTCGGCGTTGGCAATGAGTTCGTCTGCAGCCTTGACGCGCGCATCCCAGGTGGCGGCAGCGCTCCAGCCATCGTCGATCAGGATGGCGAGCGGCGCGCGCGAGGTCGAGGCGCCGACGGGCGGATTCCAGATTGGTCCCGCGGCTGCCAGAATGATCAGCGCGGCCGCGGCGAGCCGCAGCGCCGTCAGCCACCACGGCGTGCGCGAAGGGGTTTCTTCCTTTGGCGCAATGTCGAACAACAGCCGCGTCGGCGGAAACTCGATGCGCCGTGGCCGGGGCGGCATCACCCTTAGCAGCCACCACAGCACGGGCAGGCTCAACAGGCCCAGCAGCAGCATCGGCTCGAGAAAGGAAAGCGGCAGGCCGGCAATCATGCGCTGCGTCCTGCTTTGACCGTGGCGCCGCGCGCAACTCCCTTGCTCACCATCATGCCCGAATGCAGAAACAGCAAGAGCTCGGCCGCAGAACGGCTGGTGGTGTGGGTGGAAAACAGCCAGTCGAGCTTGGCGGTCTCAAGGCGGATTTGTTCGCGATGGAGGGCAAGGCGCGCGACGTAGTCGCTCGCCCAGCTTTCCGCGCGTCCGGCGACAATGAGATTGCCGCCTTCGGGTTCGACGAATTCAATGCGTCCCGAATAGGGAAAGGTTTCCTCGGCGGGGTCGACGACCTGGATCATCGCGCCGTGCGCGCCGGATGCCGATAGTCCGGCAAGCATGCTGCGGATTTCCTCGATTGGCGACCAGAAGTCCGACAGCAACACGATTTCGGAAAGTGGCGAAGGCACAAAGGACGGCGGCAGGCTGAGGCGTGCCGCATCGTCGTGCAGCATCGCCTGCGCCATCTTGTCGATGATGCTGCGGCTCGCGGTTGGGCTGACGAGGCCGGGGATGCCGACCCGTTCGCCGCCTTCGACCAGAAGTTCGGCAAGCGCAAAGGCCACGATCAGCGCGCGCTCCAGCTTGCTGTCGCGCGCATCTCTTGACGCGAACGCCATCGATGGCGAACGGTCCGGCCAAATCCATACCGTGTGCGCGGCCTCCCACTCCTGTTCGCGGACATAGAGATGGTCATCGCGCGCCGAGCGGCGCCAGTCGACGCGCTGGGCGGGTTCCCCGGAAACGAACCGCCGGTATTGCCAGAAGCTTTCGCCCGCGCCGGCGCGCCGCCGTCCATGCAGGCCGTGAATGACATTGGCCGCGATCCGCCGGGCTTCCAGCACGAGGCGCGGCAGCGATGCCGCGAGCGTTCGGCTTTCGCCATCGGCACGTCGGACTGCTGCGATCTCCCTAGCTGTGTGCTCGGCGGCAGCGACCATCAGCCGATCCGCGTCTTCAACTGCTTGATGACGTCCGCAATGGTTCGGCCTTCGGCGCGTGCGGAGAAGGTCAGCGCCATGCGGTGTTTGAGGACCGGCTCGGCCAGGTCGAGCACGTCGTCGACGGAGGGCGAGAGGCGGCCATCAAGAAGGGCGCGGGCGCGAACCGCGAGCATCAAGGATTGGCTGGCGCGGGGTCCTGGTCCCCAGGCGATCAATTTGCCGGCCTCGCCACCTTCGGGGCCGGGGCGCGCCGAGCGCACCAGCGACAGGATGGCTTCGACGACGGAATCGCCGACCGGCAGCCGACGCACCAGCCGCTGTGCCGTTTGCAAGCCTTCGGCATCCATCGCCGCCTTCGCCAGGGTTTCTTCGGCGCCCGTTGTCTCGAACAGGATCCGCCGCTCGGCGTCGCGGTCAGGATAGTCGACATCGATTTCCATCAGGAAGCGGTCGAGCTGCGCTTCCGGCAGCGGATAGGTACCTTCCTGCTCGAGCGGATTCTGTGTCGCGAGCACGTGGAAAGGCTTCGGCAAATCGTGGCGGGCGCCCGCAACCGTAATGTGTTGTTCCTGCATGGCTTGCAGCAATGCCGATTGGGTGCGGGGGCTGGCGCGGTTGATTTCGTCGGCCATCAACAGTTGCGCGAACACCGGGCCGGAGATGAAGCGGAACGAGCGCTTGCCGGAATTGCTTTCGTCCAGCACTTCCGCGCCAAGAATATCCGACGGCATCAGGTCCGGCGTGAACTGGATGCGCTTGGCGTCGAGCCCAAGGGTCACGCCCAGGGTTTCGACCAGCTTGGTTTTGGCCAGGCCCGGCACGCCGATCAGAAGCGCGTGACCGCCGGACAGGATCGTCACCAGCGTGTTTTCGATAACCCGGTCCTGACCGAAAATGACCGTGGAAATCGCTTCCTTGGCGCCGCGGATCTGGCCGGCGACTTGCTCGGCCGATCGGACGATGACGTCCTCGAGTTTCTCGACACTTTCTGCGCCAGCCATTCTGTTCTCCTAAGTCGTTAAGTCCGATCCGCCGCGAATTTTGTCAGGTCCATGCTAAACTCACACGAAGGCCCTGTATCCGTTGAATTAAACTATCCCCACATTATCGGCTTTTCGGGGTATGAACCGCATCACGATGTGGCGACCTGAATCCGGGAAAATACGGTTGAATTCGTTCAGGACGGGAACATGTTGCCAGCATCAGCTGATCGATAGCTTGCACCATTCGTGCCAAGGAAAGTGTCCCGAAACCTGACTGTTCCAATTCTCTGGGCTCAAACTCACGGCAAACCATGGCGAAGCAAGGGCAGGAACCGGTTCAAAGACTTGAAGGTCTCACGGCCGCGGCACAAGACGCTGCGAAAGCCAATGCGGCCGGAAAAAGCTTGCCTCCGGTACACCTGTGGAATCCGCCCTTTTGCGGCGATCTCGACATGCGAATCGCGGCCGACGGCACCTGGTACTATATGGGAACGCCGATCGGGCGGCCAGCTTTGGTCCGCCTGTTTTCGACGATCCTCAAGCGCGAAGATGGTAAGCACTTTCTTGTGACGCCGGTCGAAAAGGTCGGCATTCGCGTCGATGACGCGCCATTTCTGGCGGTCGAGATGGTCAAGCAGCAGAGCGAACAGGGCTGGTCCTTGAGTTTTCGGACCAATGTGGATGACTGGGTGACATGCGATCGAGCCCACCCGCTTCGGTTCGAGACCTCCGCCGAAGGCGGGCTGACGCCCTATCTGCATGTCCGCGCCGATCTTTGGGCAAAAGTTACACGCGCGCTCTATTATGATCTGGTTGACATCGGCGAGACTCGGATGGTCGATGGTCGCGAGATGTTCGGGGTCGCGTCGTCAGGCGCATTCTTTGCGATGGCGGATGCGGAACAGGTAAGGGGTGCACTTTGACGGGGGTGATAGCGAAGATCGATCCCGCCGCAATCAATTCGGCGGAGTTCTTCGATCGCGCGCGCGGGCGGCTGCGCTTCGACATTCCCGCAGGCCTGACCGATCCGGATTCGATCCCTGCGATCGGCGATCGGGGCACCGATCGCATGCTCGAGATTCTGTCGCGCGAGCAGCCGATACGTCCTGCCGCGGTGTTGATCCCCGTCATCGACCGTCCGCAGCCCACGGTGTTGTTGACGCAGCGCGCGGCCCATCTCAACGATCACGCCGGCCAGATTTCCTTTCCCGGAGGCAAGATCGACACGACGGACGCCTCGCCGCTCGATACGGCGTTGCGCGAGGCAGACGAGGAAGTGGGGCTCGCGCGTGAATTCATCGATCCGATCGGTTACCTCGATCTCTACGGGACGAGCTTCGGTTTTCGCATCCTGCCGACAGTGGCGCGGGTCAGGCCCGGCTTCACCCTGCGCGTCAACGCGTCCGAGGTCGACGATGCGTTCGAGGTGCCGCTCGCCTTCCTGATGAATCCGGCGAACCACCAGCTTCACAGCAAGGAATTCCGCGGCATGGAGCGGACCTACTACGCCATGCCCTATGGTGATCGCTACATCTGGGGCGCGACCGCCGGAATCCTGCGCATGCTCTACGAGCGGATCTTTGCGCCATGATCCGTCCGGCCCTGACCGAGATCGGAATCTTTCTGATCCCGTTTGCGGTCTATGCGCTATTCTTGGTCGCGACCCGTTCCGGATTGCTCGCAACGTCCTCCTGGCCGGTGATCGTCATCGGAAGATTGCTGGTCGGCTCGCTGCTGCTCGTCGTCCTCAGCCTGATATTGTTGGCGCAGTTCTCGGGCGCGCCGCCGGATTCAACCTATTTTCCGGCGCACCTGGAAAACGGCCGACTGGTCCCCGGGGTCGAGAAATGAGCGGTGCGCTGCGATTGCATGATGCGCCGTGGCTGAGCGAAGGCCCGGCTGCCCGCGTGCTCAAATTGCTCAATGCCAATGGCGAGGAAGCGCGCGTGGTCGGCGGCGCCGTGCGCAACGCGCTGCTCGGTCTTCCGATCGGCGAAATCGACATCGCAACCACGGCCGTGCCGGAAGAAGTCACCCGCCGCGCCAAGACGGCAGGTATCAAGAGCGTGCCGACCGGCATCGAGCACGGCACGGTCACGCTCGTGGTCGATGCAAAGCCCTTCGAGGTCACGACGCTGCGAGAGGACACCGAAACCTTCGGCCGCAAGGCCAAGGTTGCTTTCGGCCGCGACTGGGTGCGCGATGCGGAACGGCGCGACTTCACCGTCAACGGCTTGTCGGTCGATGAGGAGGGAAACGTTTACGACTATGTCGGCGGTCTCGAGGACATCGCGGCGCGGCGCGTGCGTTTCATCGGTGAGCCGGAAAAAAGGATCGCCGAGGACTATCTGCGCATTCTCCGGTTCTTTCGCATTCACGCCGCTTACGGTGAAGGCGCGCCCGATCGCGCCGGATATCTCGCCTGCATCAGTGGACGGGCAGGGCTGACGAACCTTTCGGCGGAACGGATCCGTGTCGAGATCCTGAAGTTGATGGTCGCCGGCGGCGCGGCGGCCAGCGTGAATGCGATGGTCGAGGGCGGCTTGTCGCTGCCGATTTTCGGCGGCATCGCCTATATGGGGCCGTTTGCGGCGCTCATTGCGATCGAGCAAACGCTTGGTCTCGCGCCCGACCCGATTCGAAGGCTGGGCGCGCTTGCGGTCGCCGTCACCGAGGATGCCAGGCGCGTGGCCTCGCGTCTGCGGCTGACCAATGCGGAAACCAAAGCGCTCGATTCCATGGGCCATCGCTGGTGGCGCCTCGGTGGAATGGACGAAGCGCGGGCGCGGTGCAGGCTTTATCGCCTCGGCGAGCAGCGCTATCGCGACCGGCTGCTATTGGCTTGGGCGCGATCGGGTGAGCGAAGCGACGATAGGTCATGGCGGGACCTTGCGAGCCTGCCGGCGCGCTGGACGGCGCCGAAATTTCCGCTCAAGGCCGCCGATTTCCTGGCCCGCGGCATTGCCCAGGGACCTGAGCTCGGGCAGGTGCTGGCATTGGCCGAGGATGCCTGGCTTGCCGCGGAGTTCCCGCTCGACCAGGCCTCGCTCGGTATCATCGCCGATCAGGCCGTGGCACGCTTGACCGGCGAACGCAAATCCTGACGTGAACCTTCTGACTGGCTTTGCCGATATTTCGCTGCTTCAGCTCGCTCTCGTCGCCGGCGTCGCGCTGGTTGCATCGGTGATCGGGGGCGTCGCCGGTTACGGCACCGGCGCGTTGATGCCGCTGGTGCTCGTACCCCTGATCGGTGCCGAGCCGGTGGTTCCGATCATCGCGATTTCGGCCATCTTCAGCAATCTGAGCCGGGCGACAGCGTACCGAAGCTACGCCGATACCCGCCGGGCGGGGATCGTGATGCTGGCATCGGCGCTCACGACCGCGCTCGGTGCCTATGGCTATACGCTACTGACCAGCGCGGGTGCGGCGATCGCGATCGGCTCAATGCTGATCTTGAGCGTTCCGCTGCGGCGTTTCGCCAGACGGCGGAAATTGCACATCGGCGAAACGGGACTGGGCTTCAGCGCGCTCGCCTATGGCGTCGTGGTGGGCGGCACATCGGGCTCAGGGGTCATCCTGCTGTCGCTGTTGATGGCGTCGGGGCTGGAGGGAGCGGCCGTGATCGCCACCGACGCTGTGATTTCGCTCGCAACCGGCGTCATCAAGATTTCGGTGTTTGGCCTCGCCGGTGTCCTGACCGCCCAGGTGATCGCCTTTGCGCTTCTGATCGGGGCCGTCGCGCTACCCGGCGCCTTCTTCGCCAGACGTTTTGTCGAGCGCATGCCGCTGCACACCCACACCGCCATTCTCGACGCCGCCGTGATCACCGGCGGCATCGTGATGATGTCAGCCGGATTACGGCATCTGGTTTGACTAAGGCCATTTCACTTCCGGCGGCATCGAGGACAGGATCGAATCCACGTTGCCGCCGGTCTTCAGGCCGAAGATCGTGCCGCGATCGTAGAGCAAGTTGAACTCGACGTAGCGACCGCGCCGGATCAGTTGCTCCTCGCGTTCGGCACCGGTCCATGTCGTGCCGAAGTTGCGCCGGACCAACTCGGGATAGATTTTCAGGAAGGCGCGGCCGACGTCCTGCGTGAACGCGAAATCGGCGTCCCAGTCGCCAGAATCGTGATGGTCGTAAAAGATGCCGCCGATGCCGCGCGGCTCCTTGCGATGGGCCAGGTAGAAGTAGTCGTCGCACCATTTCCTGTAGTTGTCGTATGGCGCAACGGCTGCGTGTGCGTCGCAGGCGGCTCTCATGGCGGCATGGAAGGCCACCGTATCGGGGTCATCCTGGCTGCGCCTTCGCTCCAGGAGGGGCGTCAGATCGGCGCCCCCGCCGAACCACGCCTTCGTCGTCGTGATGAAACGCGTGTTCATGTGCACCGCCGGGATATGCGGACTGCGCGGGTGCGCGATCAGCGAAATGCCGGTGGCCCAGAACGCGGGATCATCGGCTGTTCCCGGAATTTGCGCGCGGAATTCCGGTGCAAACTCGCCGTGAACGATTGAACAATGCACGCCCACCTTCTCGAACAACCGTCCGTGCATCATGCCCATGACGCCGCCGCCGCCGGGCTTGCCGGTATGATCGGTGCGTTGCCAGGGCGTGAGCACAAAACGGCTGGCGGCGCCCGCATAGAGCGCCGCCGGGGCCTCGTCTTCCAGTCGCTCGATCGTGGCACAGATGTCATCGCGCAGGTGTTCGAACCAGGATCTGGCGCGCGCCTTGCGTTCATCGAGCTTGGGAGTATCCATCGAAAATACCTTGACTAGTGTGGTGGATTTGACATTCGCTTCATTATTGCCGCGAGTTCTCCAAGCGAATGTCAAATCCCAAAACCACACTAGAATCCAATATTTGCTAGTGTCCCTTTGGTTCTGACATTCGTAAACGTACCAGCCGCGACATGATACGAATGTCAGAACCGGGACACTAGAACTGGACTAAACCGGGTTTCCGGTGCCGGTCTGCCGAAGCGCCTCACCAAGTGCCATGGCGGCCGCCATCGCGACATTCAGCGAGCGCAGTCCCGGCTTGATCGGGATCACGAGCCGCGCATCGGCGGCTTCTGCGACCGCCTGGGGAACACCAGCCGTTTCACGCCCGAACAACAAGATGTCCGATGCCTGATAGCGAAAATCAAGATATGGCGTGGCCGCCTTGGTCGTGAACAGGAGGAGGCGGTGCCCCGCATGCTGGCGCCACTCCTCGAACTTCGCCCAGGAATTGTGGCGCACCCAGTTCAACTGGTCGAGGTAGTCCATCCCGGCGCGGCGAAAGTGCCGGTCGGATACGGCAAAGCCCGCGGGTTCAATGATATGGGCCGCCACGCTCATGCAGGCGCAGAGTCTCAAAATCGTGCCGGAGTTCTGGGGAATGTCGGGCTGGTAAAGCGCGATCTGCATTGATTCCAATTGCTACCCATTTCACAAGGTTCGGTCCTTCGGGGCTGCCGCCCGAAACATGCAAAAAAGCGCCGCACGGCGCGTAATTAGTGCATTGCACGCCGAGCAGCCGATAGCGGGCTTGCGCTATTCCGGCAAGGGTGCCAATAGAACGATTCTGGACTGCTGCTTTTACCGATTGGGGTCGGAAAAGGGCGGTCTTTCTGCCGCCGCGGGGCACGCGGGCGCCGGCAGCCTCCCGGTCATCGGGGCGGTTCCGCCGGCTCGAGCCTATGAAAGGGTCTGGAATTGTGACGACAGCGTCTTCGGCGGAGCATCCGACACGCCGTGATTTCCTCTTCGTAGCAACGGGGGCCTTTGCCGCCGTAGGTGGGGTGGCCACGCTTTGGCCGTTGGTTTCCCAGATGAACCCGGACGCCGCGACGATTGCGGCCGGCGCGCCGATCGAAGTCGACCTGACACCGATCGCCCAGGGACAGGACATCAAGGTGTTCTGGCGCGGCAAGCCGATCTACATCATGAACCGCACCAAGAAGCAGATCGAGGAAGCGCGAAGCGTTGCCGTCGACAGCCTCCGCGATCCACAGACGGATCAGTCCCGGGTCAAGGAAGGCCACGACAACTGGCTGGTCGTGATCGGCATCTGCACCCACCTCGGCTGCATTCCGATCGCGCATGAGGGCAATTACGACGGCTTCTTCTGCCCCTGCCACGGTTCGCAATACGACACCTCGGGTCGTATTCGCCAGGGGCCGGCGCCGGCCAATCTTCCAGTCCCGCCCTATCAATTCGTCTCCGACACCAAAATCCAGATCGGCTAAGGCCGGGCTTGAGCCCATCGACCTTACGCCCGTCGCGTCGTCTTAATTCCCTAGGGATCGCAACATGAGCGGACCATCCGACTTCCAACCCACCAATCCCGTGCTCAAGTGGATTGAACGGCGTCTTCCGATTCTCGGTCTCGCCCATTCCTCCTTCGTCGCCTATCCGACGCCACGCAATCTGAACTACTGGTGGACCTTCGGTGCCATCCTCTCGATGATGCTGGGCTTGCAGATTTTGACCGGCGTGATCCTGGCGATGCATTACACGCCGAATGCGGACCTCGCCTTCAAATCGGTCGAACTCATCGTTCGTGACGTCAACTATGGCTGGCTGTTGCGCAACATGCATGCCGCCGGCGCATCGATGTTCTTCTTTGCCGTCTACGTCCACATGTTCCGCGGCCTGTATTATGGGTCATACAAGGAGCCGCGCGAGGTGCTGTGGATCCTCGGCGTCATCATCTATCTGCTGATGATGGCGACCGGCTTCATGGGTTACGTGCTGCCGTGGGGCCAGATGAGCTTCTGGGGCGCGACCGTCATCACCAACCTGTTCTCCGCCATTCCCTATGTCGGCGACAGCATCGTGACGCTGCTCTGGGGCGGCTACTCCGTCGGCAATCCGACGCTGAACCGGTTCTTTTCGCTGCACTACCTCTTGCCGTTCCTGATCGCAGGTGTCGTGGTGCTGCACGTCTGGGCGCTGCATGTCGCGGGTCAGGGCAACCCGGCTGGCGTCGAAGCCAAGTCCGAAAAGGACACCGTGCCGTTCACGCCTTATGCGACGATCAAGGACATGTTCGGCGTGTCGTGCTTCCTGATCCTCTACGCCTGGTTCATTTTCTACATGCCGAATTATCTCGGCGATGCCGACAACTATATTCCGGCCAACCCGGGCGTGACGCCGGCGCACATCGTGCCCGAATGGTATTACCTGCCGTTCTACGCGATCCTGCGCTCGATCCCGAACAAGCTCGCTGGCGTGATCGCGATGTTCGCGGCGATCATCGTGCTTGCCTTCCTGCCCTGGCTTGACACCGCGCGCACCCGCTCGTCGAAGTACCGGCCGCTCGCCAAGCAGTTCTTCTGGATCTTCGTCGTTGTCTGCCTGCTGCTCGGCTACCTCGGCTCGCAGCCGCCGGAAGGCATCTACGTCATCGCCGGACGCATCCTGACCGTCTGCTACTTCGCCTACTTCCTGATCCTGTTGCCGCTGCTTTCCCGCATCGAGACGCCGCGGCCGGTGCCCAATTCGATTGCCGATGACGTGTTGGCGAAGACTGGCAGCAAGGCCGCGCCGATGGTCTCGACCGTGATCGCCCTGGTGGTCGCCGGTGGCCTGATTGCCGGCAGCGCGCAGACCGCGAAGGCCGCTGAGGAGAGCACGCCGCCGTCGCAGAAATGGTCCTTTGCCGGTCCGTTCGGCAAATACGATCGCGGCTCGCTTCAGCGGGGCCTCAAGGTCTACAAGGAAGTCTGCGCCAACTGCCACGGCCTGTCCTACATCGCTTTCCGCAATCTCGCCGATCCCGGCGGTCCCGGTTATTCGGAGGCCCAGGTCAAGGCGTTGGCGGCGGAATACAAGATCAAGGACGGTCCGAACGATCAGGGTGAGATGTTCGAGCGGCCGGGCCGGCCGGCCGACTATTTCCCGTCGCCGTTCCCCAATGAGCAGGCTGCCCGCGTCGCGAATGGCGGCGCTGCCCCTCCCGACCTCTCGCTGATCGCGAAAGCGCGCTCCTATGAGCGCGGCTTCCCCTGGTTCCTCTTCGACTTCTTCACCCAGTTCCAGGAGCAGGGGCCGAACTACGTCGCGGGCATCCTGACCGGATTCGAGGACAAGCCGCCGGCGGGCGTCACCATTCCCGAAGGCTCGTACTACAACAAGTATTTCCCGGGTCACGCCATCAAGATGCCGAAGCCGCTTTCCGACGGTCAGGTCACCTTCGATGACGGCTCGCCGGCCACCGTGCTGCAATACGCCCACGACGTCTCGACCTTCCTGATGTGGGCGGCGGAGCCGAAGATGGAGGCCCGCAAGCAACTGGGCCTGCAGGTGTTCGTGTTCCTGATCATTTTCGCGGGAATGATGTACTTCACCAAGAAGAAGGTCTGGGCCGAAGCCCACTGATCTTTTCGCGATGACGAATTGAAAAAAGCCCCGCGAGGGGCTTTTTTGTTGTCTTCACGCTCTTTTTAGAGCGCCGCATCCTTCGGCCGATCTTAGAGATTGGTATGGATGATTGCGTCCGGCACTCCGCGCGGACAGAATACGGCGAACTAAGCCTTGCCAAGATCCACAGGAGGAAACATGGGCACGATCATCGCTTTCAAGCGTCCTGACGGCAAAGAGGCGCAGGGGTATCTCGCCAATGCCGCCAAAGGCAACGCGCCTGGTGTCGTCGTCATCCAGGAATGGTGGGGGCTTCAGGACCAGATCAAGGGGCTGTGCGATCGTTTCGCGGCTGCCGGTTTCGATGCGCTGGCGCCCGACCTCTACAAGGGCAAGGTCGTGCCGTATCACGACACCGATGCGGCCGGCAAAGAGATGAATTCGCTCGATTTCATGGATGCGACGACGCAGACGGTGCGGGGCGCGGCGCAATATCTGGCGCGCAACGGCGCCAAGGTCGGCCTGACAGGCTTCTGTCTCGGCGGCGCGGTGACGATCATCGGTGCCACGAAGATTCCGGAGCTGACCGCGGGCGTGGTTTTCTACGGCATTCCGCCGGAGGCCGCCGCCAAGCCTTCGGACGTGAAGGTTCCCCTGCAGGCGCATTTCGCCAGCAAGGACGACTGGTGCACGCCGCAAGTTGTCGATGCCTTCGAAAAGGCGATGAAGGAAGCCGGCAAATCGCTCGAGCTGTTCCGTTATGACGCCGACCACGCCTTCGTCAACGAACAGCGCATGTCGGTGCATGACCGCAAGGCTGCAGAACTCGCTTGGGGCAGGGCGACGGAATTCTTTCACAGGCATCTCGGCTGATCCTGTCAGCAGTCATTGCTGGATTGCCGTGCGGAGCCTGTCATCGGGCGCGCATTTGTGCGAGCCGTTGGTTCGCGATGACGCGTGTTGAGGCCATTTGATGAAAGTCTTCTGCACAGGCGCATCGGGCTATATCGGCGGATCGGTGGCGGCGCATCTGGCCGCCGCCGGCCATCAGGTCACCGGGCTCGTCCGCTCGCAAGAGAAGGCCGATGCGATCCGTGGGCGCGGCATCGCGCCGCTGATCGGCACGCTCGATGACGCCGCGACGCTGGCGCAGGCCGCGCGCGCGGCCGATGTCGTCGTCAACGCCGCGAGCGCCGACCACGAGCGCGCGGTCGATGCGCTGCTCGGTGCGCTCGCCGGCAGCGGCAAGCCGCTTATCCACACATCGGGATCGAGCATCATCGGCACGCGCACCCGCGGCGAGCGGTCGGATGCGGTGTTCGACGAGGAGACGCCGTTCACGCCGTCGCCCGCGCGGGCCGCGCGCGTGGCGCTGAACAATCACATCCTCGCGCACCGCGACCGGGGCTGCCGTCCCGTCATCGTCTGTCCGAGCCTGATCTATGGCCTCGGGTTTGGCGTCGAGCCGCATTCCACGCAAGTGCCGCTCCTGATCCAACTCGCCAAAAGGCGCGGCAATGCCGCGCATGCCGGCCCCGGTGAGAACATCTGGTCCAACGTGCACATCGGCGATCTCGTCACGCTTTACGCGCTCGCGATCGACAAGGCGCCGGCGGGCGCGTTTTATTTCGCCGAGAACGGCGAGAATTCGATGCGCCAGGCCTGCGTCGCCATCAACCACATGCTGGGTTTTGCCGGGGAGCCGTCGGCGATGTCGATGCAGGAGGCGGCGGCCGAATGGGGCGAGGGCACCGCGGAGGACACCATGGCCTCCAACAGCCGCATCCGCGCCAACCGTGCGCGCCGCGAACTCGCCTGGCAGCCGAACGCGCGGAGCCTGATCGAGGAGATCGAGCAGGGGTGCTATCGGGAATAGTTCGGCAACTCGCTGTCGTCCCTGCGTGGCGAGAACTAACTCTCGGGGCCCACGTTTTCAATAAGGCGCTGGATCAGCAGCGGAACATCAAATCCGTCTCGTGCGATCGATTTGGGCACTATGTGGAACAGATCGGCATGGTGTAGACGAGAATGAATCGATTGTTTTGCCGCCAGAAAAGTATCTTCGACCACAGCAGGATTCCTTCGCCGTCGCTACTCCTAAACCTGACCCCAGCGTCTGCCAGCTCGACCTCTATCGGCTCATGGATTGCCTTATATTGCCGGTAGAGTCGGCGAGCGCGGATAGGTATCCAAACGAGTAGATCCAGAGCAAATATCATCGTGGCTACTAAGATTCCGACGACCGCCACTGGTACCACAGGCGCAATCGCAGGGCGTAGCCACACGCCTATGAAAAGCAGAGCCACAAGGAAAGCGCCGGCAAGAAGCTGCCATCGTGAGGCCGACGCGACGAAGCGGCGCCACGCATGAAATCGCGCGACGGCGCGGTAGTTTTCCTCCGTTATTCGATATCGGGCTTTCATCCGCTGAACCTTCCGCCACGCTTAACGAGGTTCTGGCTAAAAAACTAATGGCTTTGGAAACGCAGTTGCACAATTCAAGCGTTTTTGGAGGTTTGTCATGTCTTCGCCCAGGACGCGATATCAGGTTTTGCGCACCCCGTCCCACCACGGGCAAGTGCCCGACATCAGATGGAAATTGCCGTCCATCACCTGCACCGGCGCGCGCAGGCCGTCGGAGGCCGCGTGCATTCGCATCTCGCGCGCGATCTTGCGGTCCTTTTCCGAGAGCCACACCCGCTCATGGCCCCACAGGCTCGGACCGTGATTCATCTCGACCGGTTGCCATGTCGCGAGGTCGACCTCGCGGCCGCCCCAGCCGCACTCGACCATGAAGGACGACGGCGTCCTGGCGTAGAACGAGGTCATGAAATCGTTGGTGTGGCGGCCGAGCGTGACGTTGACGCGTTCTTCGGCGAGCGCAATGTCGTAAGCCTGTCCGACATCGTCGAGCGAAAACAATTCCACCATCAGATGATGGATGCCGCTTTTGCCGGTCTCGATCAGGGCGAGCGAGTGATGGCGCGGGTTGATGTGGAAGAAATAGGCGCGGAAAGGCTTTTCGACATAGTCGGAGAGGCGGAAGCCGAGCAGGTCGACGTAGAACGGCATCACCTCGTCGATCCGTTCGACCGTCAGCACGACATGACCCAAGCCCAGCGCCCCGGTGCGGAAACCGGAAATCGATCGGCCCGGTGAAAACGGCGTGTCGTCGACTTCCGCGCCATAAAAAGCCTCAAGCCGGTTGCCGGCAGGATCAGAGAAGGAAATCAGCGCGCGCACCCGCCGCGCATCCGCGAGCGCCTGCGGCTCGGCCGTGACCTGCACCCTGGCAGCTTCGAGCCTCGCGGCAAGCATGTCCAGCGCAGTGGCATTCTCGACTTCCCAGCCAAAGAAGCGTGCGCCGTCTCCCATCGCGCGGTCGATCACGACGCGCTGCTTGCGGTCGTCCATCCGGAAGGCGAGCATGGAGTTGCCGCGCTCGACCGCCTGCCAACCGACCAGCGAGGTACCGAACTGCCGCCAGTCGTCGAGCTCCGTCGAGCCGAACCCGACATAGCCCAGTGCTTGCAATGACACGACCGCCTCCCGTTCCTTATCCCTTCGTTTCTCGAACCTATGCCGGTTTTCGCGTCCGTGCGAGTGGTCTCGCAGATAACGCGATCATCGGCCTGTGAACTTACGGCGTCCAGCTTCGCCCTTGACGTTCCCGTCCAGCCATGGTGAGTACATCGGCCATGAGCACCGCCGTTAACGCCTCTCGTCTTTGGTGGCGCACCTCCTAAAAGAGGTGGCCGGTGCGATTTGTCGTTAACTTTCATCGTTCAAGGGCCGCCATCGCAGGCGGCCTTCGTTTGTCCTGTGTGGTGTTCCCTCCGCAAGTTTCGTAAGAGGATCACATGAACAGGACCGTGTTCTCCCTGCCTGACAAAAGCGAATACCGCACCCGTGGCGGACTTTTGGTCGCCCGTTCGGTTGAGCACTTTTCCGGCGGCGCCAGCAGGCTGGATGACCTGATCAAGCTGCTCGACCGCCGTCGCGGCGTGGTGCTGTCATCCGGCACCACCGTACCGGGACGCTATGAGAGTTTTGATCTCGGCTTTGCCGATCCGCCGCTGCAATTGCAGACAAGGGCTGAGAATTTTTCGCTGTCCGCGCTGAATGCGCGCGGCGAAGTCCTGATCGCCTTTCTGGGCGATGTGCTGCGCGATCCATGCGTCGTCATCACCGAGCGCAGCGCAAATTGCCTCGCCGGTCATATCCTGCGGGCCGACGCGCCCGTTGACGAAGATCAGCGCACCCGCCGCGCCACGGTGATGTCGCTGGTGCGCGATCTCGTTGCGGCGTTCGGTTCGAGCGAAGATGCACTGCTCGGCCTGTTCGGCGCCTTTGCCTACGATCTGGTGTTTCAGATCGAAGACCTGGTGCAAAAGCGCGCCCGCGAGAGCGACCAGCGCGACATCGTGTTGTTTGTGCCCGACCGGCTCCTTGCCTATGACCGCGCCACCGCGCGCGGCGTGGTCTTGAGCTATGACTTTGCCTGGAACGGGAAGTCGTCCGACGGGTTGTCGCGAGAGACCTCCGAGAGCATCTATGCGCGGACACCGCGGCAGGCCTTTTCCGACCATATGCCGGGTGAGTATCAGGCCACGGTGGAGACGGCGCGCGCAGCGTTTGCGCGTGGCGACCTGTTCGAGGCGGTGCCGGGGCAACTGTTCGGCGAGCCTTGCGAGCGTTCGCCGGCCGAAGTGTTTCAGCGGCTGTGCCGGATCAACCCGTCGCCTTACGGCGCGCTGATGAATCTCGGCGATGGCGAGTTTCTGGTTTCGGCATCGCCGGAGATGTTCGTCCGTTCCGACGGAAGGCGGATCGAGACTTGTCCGATTTCCGGCACGATCGCCCGTGGCGTCGACGCCATCGGCGACGCCGAACAGATCCGGCAGCTCCTGAATTCGCAGAAGGACGAATTCGAACTCAACATGTGCACCGACGTCGATCGCAACGACAAGGCGCGGATCTGCGTGCCGGGCACGATCAAGGTGCTGGCGCGGCGCCAGATCGAAACCTACTCGAAGCTGTTCCACACAGTCGATCACGTCGAGGGCATGCTGCGGCCGGGCTTCGATTTGCTCGACGCATTCCTGACCCATGCCTGGGCTGTTACGGTGACAGGTGCGCCCAAATTGTGGGCCATGCAGTTCGTCGAAGACCATGAGCGCACCCCGCGCCGCTGGTACGCCGGCGCGATCGGCGTGGTGAATTTCGATGGCAGCATCAATACCGGGCTGACCATCCGCACCATTCGCATGAAGGACGGCATCGCCGAGGTGCGCGTCGGGGCGACCTGCCTGTTCGATTCAGATCCGGCGGCCGAAGACCGTGAATGTCAGGTCAAGGCGGCGGCGCTGTTTCAGGCGCTACGCGGTGACCCGCCAAAGCCGCTCTCCGACTTTGCGCCCGACGCAACGGGCTCGGGCAAGCGCGTCCTGCTGATCGATCACGACGACAGCTTCGTGCATATGCTCGCGGATTATTTCCGTCAGGTCGGCGCCAGCGTGACGGTCGTGCGATATGTCCACGCGCAGCAAATGCTGGCCAAAGCGGGCTACGATCTGCTGGTGCTGTCGCCGGGGCCGGGCCGGCCGGAGGATTTCGACATCGCGGCCACGATCGATACGGCGCTGAGCAGCAAGCTGCCGATCTTCGGTGTTTGCCTGGGCGTGCAGGCGATCGGGGAATATTTCGGCGGCCGGCTGGGGCAGTTGCAGCAGCCGGCGCACGGGCGGCCGTCACGGGTGCAGGTGCGCGGCGGGCGGCTGATGCAGAACTTGCCCAATGAAATCGTGATCGGGCGGTATCATTCGCTCTATGTCGAGCGCGACAGCATGCCGGACGTGTTACAGGTGACGGCCAGCACCGAGGATGGCGTGGCGATGGCGATCGAGCACAAGACGCTGCCGGTCGCCGGCGTACAGTTTCACCCGGAGTCCCTGATGTCGCTCGGCGGCGAGGTGGGATTGCGGATCGTCGAAAATGCGTTCCGGTTGGGGACGCCGGTCAATTGAAGATGACGAACGGATTTGAGAGGTAACATGACTCCCGAATACGACCTGAAGGCCACAGTGCGGAGCATTCCGGATTACCCGAAACCCGGAATCATGTTTCGCGACATCACCACGCTTTTGGGCGATGCGCGGGCCTTTCGCCGGGCCGTGGACGAACTGGTGCAGCCCTGGGCGGGATCGAAGATCGACAAGATCGCCGGCATCGAGGCGCGCGGCTTCATTCTCGGCGGCGCGCTGGCACATCAGGTTTCCGCGGGCTTCGTGCCGATCCGCAAACGCGGCAAGCTGCCGCACACCACCGTGCGGATCGCCTACTCGCTCGAATATGGCGTCGATGAAATGGAGATGCATGTCGATGCCATCCATCCCGGCGAGCGCGTGATCCTCGTCGACGATCTGATCGCGACCGGCGGCACGGCGGAAGGCGCCGTCAAGCTCTTGCGTCAGATCGGCGCCAACGTGGTGGCCGCCTGCTTCATCATCGACCTGCCGGATCTCGGCGGCGCCGCAAAGCTGCGCGAGATGGACGTCGCCGTTCGAACGCTGATGACGTTCGACGGGCATTGAATTCGACGGGGATCACGACCCCTGCAAGATCATGCTGAGTTCAAGCTCGCGGAAGCTCAGGTAGTTGCGGCGGATCCATTGATGCAGCTCGGTGGAGGAATCCTTCTCGTGCCGCAAATAGTCGCTGAATGAGAACGACTGCCGGTCGACATAGGTCCTGAGGAAATTCGGCAGCGCGGCGATATTAAGAATCTTGCCTCGCGCGAACGCCGGCGGAAATTCGCCCCGCACCACATACTCGTTGTCGACGGTCACGAGCGCGGTCGGCGGAATCTGACGCTCCAGCGTCGGATAACTGCGGGCCGAGACGCGGTCGGTGTCGGCGACGAAAAGGATCACGGGCGCAATGTTGCGGCGGATCGCTTCCTTCATGAAGCCGATTTCTTCCGTCATCTTGAAAAATTCGTCGAAGGCGTGGAAGCCGAGGTCGATGACCTTAGGCGTGCCGTCGTGGATGATCAGGCGGTCCATCAAGGCCATCTTGCCGAAAGTATCGTCGATTTCCGCCGTTTCCGTGATGTCAGGCAGAAAATCCAGCAGCGACGGCTCTTTCAGGTTGACGTCGAACGCCAGCACCTTGCCGTCCTTGAGCAGGAGAAATTCGCTGAGCAGGCGCGCAATCAGCGTCTTGCCGACGAGAGGGCGGGGCGAGCAAATGATGAAAACGGGTGTGTGGCGCATCACGCGCTATATCAGGCCAGAGTGGGCCCTATTCCATCCCAATCGGTTAGCTCGCGCAATTATTTTTCGCCACCGCGTGCCGAAGATTTGCCGGAGCCGACGATGTCGGTGAGCTTGATCCGATCGTACTCGCTCCAGACATTGGCCAGCCAGTGCCGGACATAGCCGCGCAGCACGAAGGAATAATTCGCGGCATCGTCGCTGATGCCCTTGTTGGCCACGAACTTCAGGAACGGAACGGAGGCGACCTCGACCTGCTCGTAGGCCATTTCGTTCAGCTTGGGGATCGTGAGGTCGGTCGCGTCCTTGATGCGGTGGAAGTACGAGTTGTAGGTGGCCTGGTCCCACTGGAAGAACTGGGTGTCGTTGATGAAATTCTTCACCAGGAAATACCTTGCACCCGTCATGAAACTCGAGGTTTCGGCGATTTCGTCAAGCGAGGCGATCGAGGGCCCGAGAATGTGGAACACGGCAAAGGTGATCTGGCCGGACTTTGCGGCATCAAGGAAGCCGATGTCGCGCAAGGAGGCGAGCGCCGGCGAGAGAAGTCCGGCGCGGACGTCGATCACGGTCACCGAAGGAGACGCCGTGTTCAGCGTATCGAAGATCTTCATCTGGTCCCCGGTCGTCGTCATGTCGACGATCTCGGTAATATCCGGATGGAAGCGTTTCAGCGTTCCGCGCGGAGATTCGGTGTCAAAAGCACGGGTCAAGACATTATTGGCGCTGAAATAATCCAAAAGCGTGCGCGAGACGGTCGTCTTGCCGACCCCGCCCTTGTCAGCGCCTACCACGATCACTGCCGGCTTCGCCATGAACTACCTGCCATCCCTGTTGGGAACATCATTTCCGTCGGAACCAGACCTCTGGTTCCGGAAAGCCGGGACGAACCCGGATATGTCCGTTGATCCCCAAGTAACTAGTGTCCCGGTTCTGACATTCGTATCATGTCGCGGCGGGTCCACTTACGAATGTCAGAACCAAAGGGACACTAGCAAATATATGATTCTAGTGAAGCTTTGACTCTGACGTTCCTTTGAAGAGGTCGCTCGCGAAACTGAAAGGAACGTCAGAGTCGCTTCACCAGGGGCTTCGACCAAGCGGAAGCTCCCGTATCTGCTCTTGGGTGGGAAGATGGCAGAAACAAGGGAGAATTCAATTCATTAGACGCTGGTTGGCCGATCAGGCGGGCGTTGTTAACGGCAAAACGCGGTCGAGGGTGCCGCTAGTGGTCCATTTCTAACATTCGCATCCCATTGCAGCGACCACTTTTGCGAATGTTAGAATCAAAGGACCTCTGGCAAATATTAGATTCCAGTGGAGTTTTGGATTTGACATTCGCTTTTTCGCATTCGCGGCTGGCTGGGTAGCGAAGGTCAAATCCACTCCACTGGCCGCTTTTTCCGGAGAGGCCGGGCCCTAGTGGCGGCCCCAAGGTCCAGCCGGAGGCCCGGTCGGAGGTTCTGTCGGGTTGCCCCAGGGTCCGGAGGGCGGGCCAGAGGGTTGGCCGGATGCATCGGCAGGGCCTGTCGTGTCGTTCCAGGGACCCTTCGGCACGGGCTGCGGCATTTGGCCGTCGCCACTTTCTCCCCGGTTTTCCGGTCCCTCCGTCTGGTCGGACGGCAAGGCCAGCGGACCCGGATCGCGCCCGCCGGCGAACTTGACCAACGCCTCCACGCGCGCTTCGACCGAAGGGTGGGTGGCAAACAGGTCGGAAAACCCCTCGCGTGGGTTGTCGAGGCACAGCTCCATGATCGCCGAGGTTGCGCCCGGCAGCTCGCCGCGATTCTCGATCTTGCGCAGCGCCGAGATCATGGCATCGGGATTCTTGGTGAGTTCGACGGAGCCGGCGTCGGCGAGATACTCGCGTGAGCGCGACAGCGCCAGCCGCACCATCTGCGACAACAGCCAGGCCAGCGCGATCAGTGCGACCGCGATGATGATGACGATGACGGCGCCGCCACCGGAGCTCTTTCTGTTGTCCGACGAGGAGGAAGAATTGCTCGACGACGACCACGAGCCTCGACCGTAACCGCCATAGCCGCCGTAGTAGCCGAAATTGGTGAAGCTGCGAAAAAACAGCTCCGCGAAGAAGCCGACCACGCCGGCGATGATCACCGCGATCACCATCATCTGCACGTCGCCGTTACGGATGTGGGTGAGTTCGTGGCCGAGTACCGCTTCCACCTCCTGATCGCTGAGCGCGTTCAGAAGACCCGTGGTGACGGTGACGGCATATTGCCGCTGGTTGAGCCCGGTCGCGTAGGCGTTCAGCGCATCGCTTTCGACAATCTTCAGCTTCGGCATCGGAATGCCGCGCGAGATGCAGAGATTTTCCAGGAGATTATAAAGTCGCGGCTGCTCTCGCCGCGTCACGTCCTCGCCGCCGGTCACGGCATCGACGATCGACTGGTGGAAGAAATAGGCGATCGCGATCCAGAGCAGAGCGCCGCCGGTGGCAAAGGGAAACGCCTTGACCAGGTCGTGCGCGGCTGCCGCGAAGTAGTAGTCAGCCGGCGCGCCGCCATAGGTCATGACCTCCGCGATCAGCGCGCCGGCATAGACCATCACATAGACCAGCACGAACAGACCGCCGAGCAGCAGCATCGAACGGGTCTTGTTCGCCGCGATATGCGTGTAAAGACCGTAGGCGGCCATGATGCGTCACCGTCATTCCGGGGCGCGCGACAGCGCGAACCCGGAATCCATTTTGCCACCGCGCGTATGGATGAATAGATTCCGGGCTCGCACCTCACGATGCGCCCCGGAATGACAACAGTGGGGGGAGCGCGTCCGCAACGCGAGCCCTAAAACTTCACCTGAGGCGCAGCTTCGACTTCGGTCCGGCTCGCGCCGAGATCGAAGAAATCCTTGCGGGTGAAGCCGAACGCGCCGGCGAACAGGGCTGCCGGCATCTGCTGGATGCCGGTGTTGTACTCCTGGACTGCATTGTTGAAGAAGCGGCGGCTCGCCGCGATCTTGTTCTCGAGGTCCGAGAGCTCGCTTGCCAGCTGCTGGAAGTTCGCGTTCGCTTTCAGGTCCGGATAGGCCTCCGATAAAGCGATCAGCCGGCCGAGCGCGCCGCTGAGCTGGTTTTCCGCAGCCGACACCTGCGCCGGTCCCTGCGCCGACATCGCCGAGTTGCGCGCCTTGATGACCTCGTCGAGTGTCCCGCGCTCGTGCGCGGCATAGCCCTTCACCGTTTCGACCAGGTTCGGAATCAGGTCGTGACGCTGCTTGAGCTGTACGTCGATATCGGCAAAGGCCTGGTTGACGCGCTGGCTGAGTGCGACCAGCCGGTTATAGGCGCCGAGCACGAATAGGACGAGGACGACAATGACGCCAAGGACGATCCAGCCGGACATGGAAATCAACTCCCGATGAAACAAGGAATGCCGGGTAGTCTAGCGCATGATCCGAAAAGGTCATGTCCAAACAGCCCTGCGGCGCGATTGGCCGCCACGAGGTGGGCATCGGTTTGGTCGGCGGCAAGGTATGCCTAGTTCAAGGACAACCAGCAGAAAGCGTTAATTCTTCGATCGACCGCGTTACCGGTATTGAAGCGAACCTCGTAGCTCCACCGGAGATCGCGATAGGACCCGAGACCACTAGGCCTCGTCGAACGCAGACGCGATGCGCTGCAAATAGTCGGCGAAATGCGCGATCTCTTCGCCGTTGAGTACGGTTTCGATGGTCTGGTTGATGCTTTTGAATGGCTGTTCGATCCGTTTCAGCGCCCCGCGGCCGTCGGCGCTCAGACGCAGTTGCCAGGCTCGTGCATCGGCTTCATCGCGTACGCGCTCCAGAAGGCCCATGCCGAGCAGACGGTGGGTCATCGCTGTCACCGCGGATTTGTTGAGGCCGAGTTGCGTGGCGACCTCGCGCTGGGTCACCGCCCCGCGAGCAACGAGCGTCAGCACGGCCGCTTGCGCCGTCGTGATTTCGGCGGCTGCGAGCAGGGCGCGATCGGCTGATTTCTGCAAGCGGTGCGCAGCCAGTTGCAGCCGATGATAGAGGCGCGATTTCGAAGCGGACATGTGGATTGAATAACCTGCTTGCCTGCGAACATCCATGGTACTATATACTTCACTAGTGAAGTAATTGGGCAAGGCCATGGGTGCGATCGACGTTTGGGCGCAGATCACGACGGAGAGGATGGCGAACAGGCCGTGGCTGAAGACGCTGATGCGCTGGACGGGGCGCGAAGCTCCCATTCTCGAGAGCATCGACAGCACGTTGCAGGCGATGGACCTTGCCGGCGTCGACATCGCGCTGCTGTCAGCCTGGGTCGGCCCCGAGGGGGAGTTGATCAGCAACGAGGAGGTGTCGCAGCAGATCGGGGCAGCGCCGGCGCGGTTTCGCGGGTTGGCCAGTGTCGATCTTTATCAGCCGATGACGGCGGTTCGCGACATCAGGCGCTGGGTCGATGGCAAGACATTTGTCGGCGTCCGCGTGGTGCCCTGGCTTTGGGATTTGCCGCCAAATGACCGGCGTTACTATCCGGTCTACGCCGCCTGCGTGGAAGCCGGCGTGCCGTTCTGTACGCAGATCGGCCACACCGGTCCGCTCAAGCGGTCAGAGACCGGACGGCTTATTCCCTATCTCGAAGACGTGATGCTGGACTTTCCCGAGCTTGTCGTCGTCGGCGGCCACGTTGGCTTTCCGTGGCTGGACGAACTCGTGACGCTCTCTGTGAAATTTCCCAATTTTTATGTCGATACGTCCGCCTACGCCTTGCATCGGCTGCCGCCGGCATTTGTCGACTGGATGAAGGGGATTGGAAGAAACCGGGTGATGTTCGGCACCAACTGGCCGATGCTGTCGCCGCAGAAGTGTCTGTCAGGACTGGCTGCACTCGGACTGTCCGAGCAGCAATCCGAGGCCTTTTTGTCCGGCAACGCGCGCCGCGTTTTTTCACTCTGATGCGGGTTTCGGTCAGGTCTCGCGTTCAACGCGTTACCGCCTCGCCCCAGCGCCAGCGGCGGGCCGCGGCATAGGCGGCCTTGTCGCGTCTTGGGACTTTCGCGATTTCAAGGCCGCCGGCCCTGCAAAGCTTGGCTGCCACCTCGACTTTGCCGACGACTGGCGGCGCCAGCACGCGGGATAGGCGCCGGGATACTGGCTCGCGCGTCAACACGACATAGCTGAATTTTTCGTCCTCGAACGGAAGCTCGGCGCCCTTGATCTGAATATGGGCGCGCAGCCGCGGCAGCCGTTGCGCGAAGTGACACCAGTCCGGCGCCAAAAGCGGGCAGGGGAGATCGTGCGGGCAGGGGGCTATGACATGGGCGCCGCTTGCGATCAATTGGTCGCGAAGTTCGATGACACGGGCGTAACCGGCGGGCGTGCCGGGCTCGACCACGACCAGGATATCACGGGTCTTGGACCACAGGTGTTCGGCGAGCGTGAGCCGTTCCGCTTCGCTGGCTTCGCCGATCATGTAACTCGCGATGAGGAGATCGGCGGCCTCGACTTCTTCGAGCGCATTTACGTCGCGGCGGCGGGTCATTGCGGCAAGCCGCGGATGGCCGCGCGTGAGATCCAGCGCCAGTTTCTGCAAGGCCGCGTTGATGTCGAGCAGCATGAAGCGTCGCAGGGAAGAGAACGTCTCGGCCGCAGCCCAGCTCGCCGTGCCCGGACCGGCGCCGACATCGAGCAGGCTCGTCGGCGCGAAATCCGGCCTCGTCTCAAGAAGCGCATTCAGGCAGGCCGACGCCGCCGCATAGGTCGCGGGCATCCGCACCAGCGCATAGGCCAGCGCGTCGGTCTCGGACTTGATCGTGATGGAGCTGCCGCCGTCGCGATAGGTCTTTGAGATCAGAGCGGCGCGCGCTGCGATGTCCTGGCGCGACAGGCCCTCGAGTTTTTTATCCAGTGCAGCGCGGAGATCGGCGGGGAGGGCGGGAGAGGTCATGGTCTTTTCTTCCCCTCTCCCCTTGCGGGAGAGGGTAGAGTCACGCCACGTTCTGGTCGAGGATCGCGACCGCCTCGTCGAGCGCGACCGAGACAAGCTGCGACACGCCGCGCTCGGCCATGGTGACGCCGAACAGGCGGTTCATCCGCGCCATGGTGATCGGATTGTGCGTGATAATGATGAAGCGCGTCTCGGTGGTCGAAGTCATTTCATGCAGCAGGTTGCAGAAGCGCTCGACGTTATGATCGTCGAGCGGCGCGTCGACCTCGTCCAGCACGCAGATCGGCGAGGGATTGGTGAGGAACACGGCGAAGATCAGCGCGAGCGCCGTCAGCGCCTGCTCGCCGCCCGATAGCAGCGACAGCGTCTGCGGCTTCTTGCCGGGCGGTTTCGCAATGATTTCGAGGCCCGCTTCCAGCGGATCCTCGCTCTCGATCAGGTGCAGCGCGGCCTCGCCGCCGCCGAACAGTTCGACGAACAGGCGCTTGAAATGGTTGTTGACGGTCTCGAACGAGGCCAAGAGCCGCTCGCGCGCCTCGCGGTTGAGGCTCTGGATGCCCTGGCGCAGCCGCTTGATCGCTTCCACCAGATCGTCGCGCTCGGTGGTCAGCGTCGTGTGTTGCGCCTCGACTTCGCGCAGCTCTTCCTCGGCCCGCAGGTTGACCGCGCCAAGCCGTTCGCGGTCGCGGCGCAGCTTTTCGAGATTCTCCTCGATCTCGGCAAGCGGCGGCAATTCCGCGCCCGGCTCGATTTCGGCAAGGCCTGCGACCGCCTGCGGCTCGATTTCCAGCATGTCGTGGATTTCACGCTCGATATCGCTGAGGCGACGCCTGGCGCCGTCCATGCGCTCCTCGGCGCGGGCGGTCGCCTCGCGGGAGCTCGAGAGCGCCTCGAGCGAGGCCTTGGCGGCGCGGTCGGTCTCGGCCATGACGTTTTCGGCGGCCGCCAGCGCGTCGGCGGCGTCGCGGCGGGCGCTCTCGGCCGCCTCGATCTCGCTGATCAGCGCGCGGCGCTTTTCGGCAAAGACCGCCGGCGCATTCTCAAGCTCGGCGCGCTCGGCCCTGACCTCGCTGACGCGGGCCTCGATCGTTTCCAGTTGCGACGCCGCGCTGGTCCTGCGGCTTTGCCATTCATTGCGTTCGGCCGTGATCGCCTGAAGCCGCCGATCGGCAAGCTCGGCCTCGCGCGCCAGGGCCTGCGCCTCGGCGCGCACTTGGGCTGCCACGCGGCGGCAGCCGTCGATGCCGGTCTTCACCTCGGCCAGCCGCGCTTCCGTGGGCTCACTGGATGGCAATTCGGCAAGCGCTGCGGTTGCGCTCTCATGGGTGGCTTGGACCTCGCCGCGGTCGGCGGCGATGCGGTTGCGCGCTTCGGTCAGCGCCGACTTGCGGGCCGTGTGACGGTTGATTTCGCGCTCAGTGGCGGCATGACGCTCGCGCGCGCTGTCCGCTTCGCGCTGGGCGGTACGCCCGGCGTCGCGAGCGGAGGATTCTGCAGCCGCAGCGGCTTTCAGCTCGGCTTCGGCGGTCTCGAGCGCCTGGCGCTTGCCGGTGGCATCGATGCGCGCCTGCTCCAGCTCGTTTTCGATGTCGACAAGGCGGGCACGCTCGGCAAGCCGTCGCGCCGCGCCGGTCGGCGCATGGGCCGCCGTCACAAAGCCATCCCAGCGCCAGACGTCGCCCTCGAGCGACACCAGCCGCTGACCGGTCTTGAGCTGCGAGATCAGTTCAGCGCCGCGTTCGCGCGTCACGACACCGATCTGGGCGAGACGCCGCCTGAGTTCGACCGGCGCCTGAACATGAGCGGCAAGCGCCTCGATGCCCTCCGGCAGCGACGGATCGCCCTCGGTCACGCCGGTATTGGTCCAGCGCATCGGCGCGGACGGATCAACCGGCGCATCGAGATCGTCGCCGAGCGCGGCACCGATCGCCTTTTCATAACCTTTGGCGACCGTGATGCCGTCGATGATCGGCGGCCACAGGTTCTTGGTCTCGCCATTGACCAGCTTCGAAATGGTACGTGCTTCCGTCTCAAGCCGTTGGACGCGCTTGTCGGCTTCGTTGAGCGGCGTCCGCGACGCCTCCAACTTCGCACGGGCTGCGGCGTGCGCGGCTTCGGCGGCCTGTGAGGCGCTTTCGGCGCTGGCGCGGCGCTCCTGGCTCTCTTCCACCGCCGCCGCGAGCATGGCGAGGTCACCGAACCCGCCGGTCTCCTCCGCGAGCTTTTGCTCGTCGCGCTCGACGTTGGCGAGGTCCTGATCGAGCCGCGCCAGCCGGTCGCGGTGGGTTCGCACATTGCCTTCGAGCTGGTTGCGCTTGGCCGTGAGGTCGGCGAGCGCCGTGGTCAGCTCGCTGAACAGGCGCTCGGCGGCGGCAAGCGTCGTTTCCGCTTCCGCCACCCGCTCGTCGACGCCGCTGCGCTTCTCGACGCGCGACTTGATCTCTTCCTTGAGCTCGGCGTCCTCGGTCTCGAGCCGCGTCAGCGCCGTGTCGGCATCGGCGGCTTGCTGCTGCTCACGGGCGATGTCGGCGGAGAACTGCGTCAGCCGGCGATCGAGTTCGGTGACGCGCTCCTGCGCGCGGGCCTCTTCGCGATCCAGCGTCTCGCGGGCATTGGTGAGGCGTTGCAGGCCCGCCGCGGCCCTGGCCTCGGCTTCGCGCAATGCCGGCAATTCGGACGCGCGGATCGCCTGGATGCGGGCCGTTTCCGCCTGTTCGCGGGTCCGCTCGGCCATCTCGCGGACGGCGAGGTCATGGACCTGCGCGGTCTCCGACACGCCGGCCTGGGCCTCTAACCAGCGCAGGTGAAACAGCAGCGCTTCGGCCTTGCGCACCTTGGCGGCGACCTCGCGATAGCGGATTGCCTGGCGGGCCTGCTTCTTCAGGCCGTCGATCTGTCCGGAGAGCTGGCCGATGACATCCTCGACGCGGGTGAGGTTGGTCTCGGCCGCCTTCAGTCGCAGTTCGGCCTCGTGGCGGCGGGCATGAAGGCCGGCGACGCCGGCGGCATCTTCCAGCACGCGGCGGCGCTGCTCAGGCTTGGCCTGAATGATCTCGCCGATCTTGCCCTGGTGGACGAGCGCCGGCGAGCGTGCGCCGGTCGCGGCGTCCGCAAACAGCAGCTGCACGTCGCGGGCGCGCACGTCACGGCCGTTGATGCGATAGACCGATCCGGCCTCGCGCTCGATGCGGCGGGAAATCTCCAGAGACTGGCTGTCATTGACCGCCGCGGGCGCCGTGCGCTCCGTATTGTCGATGGTCATCACCACTTCGGCGTGGTTGCGCGCCGGCCGGTTGCCGGAGCCGGCAAAAATCACCGCGTCCATGTCGGCGGCGCGCAGCGACTTGTGCGAGGTCTCGCCCATGGCCCAGCGCAGGGCTTCCACCAGATTGGATTTGCCGCAGCCGTTCGGGCCGACGACGCCGGTCAGGCCGGGTTCGATCACGAAGTCGGTGGGTTCAACGAACGACTTGAAACCGTGGAGGCGAAGGCGGGTCAGCTTCATTGGCACAGATTCTCTGTTGGCAGGGCACGAATCTCCCTGCCTGGACAATACCATAGAAGGCAATGTCGGTGTTGGGGGGTGAGTCGCTTATAGCGGCTCTAGTGTGGCGGTTCAGAAGTCCGCATCATTTCTGCCGCGGGTTCGTCATGCGGACTTCTGAACTAAGAGCCACACCAGAATAATGGGTTTTTCTAGTGTCCTTTCGATTCCGAAGTTCGAAACGTGGCTCCGCAAAGTGCTACGAACTTCGGAATCGGGACACTAGCGGTGCCGACAATGGCGACGCCAAGGCACAAGGGCAACCGGCGCGGCGGGCTTTTCCCAAGGGAATTGCGAGCGAATTAGGGGCGATTCTGCCCAGGATTTGTCGCGAAACCGGAACTGTTCAAGTTCCTGCTTTACCGCTTAGCTCTTGAGCAGGGCCTTGATCCGCTTGTCGAATTCCTCGAACGGGCTATTACCTACGATCTTGTCGCCATTAATCAAGAACGTGGGCGTCGAATTGACACCAAGTTTGGCGGTTGCGTACGCGCGGTCAGCCACGATCTTGTTGAACAACGCCTCGTCCTTCAGGCATGTCCCGACCTGCTCCTCGTCCAGGCCAGCCTGCTTGCCGATCTGATTCAGGGTTTCGCGCGGTTTCGTCACCTTCGACCAATCCTGCCTGAACAGCACGTCGGTGACCGCGAAGTATTTTGCGGCATCTCCGTTGGCGATGCAGCGCGACAACACACTTGAGGCTGCTGCGACGGGGTCGAGCGGGAATTCACGGAACACGTAACGGATCTTGCCGGTGTCGATATAGGCCGCCTTGATCTTTGGAAACACGTTCTCGTTGAAGGCCGCGCAATGCGGGCAGGTGATCGACGCATACTCCGTAATAGTGACCGTCGCGTCGGCAGGCCCGAGCGCCATCTCCGGCAACGACACCGGGTCGGCGACGTTGTCGGCCGTGCCGTTGGCCAGCGCATTGGCGATGAGATGACGCGGGAAGAGCGCGGCGGCGGCCGCCAAGGACAGGACAGTTACGGCGCGACGCGTGATGATCAAGATCGGCTCCCGAATTGGCGCGTTGGGAGGGCAGTGAGGGATATTATTAGCCGCCCTTTGCCAGTGTCCGATTCCGAAGTTCGTCGCGTCTTGCGGAGCCACGTTTCGAACCTCTGAACCAAAGCCACACTAAATCGGGAACCATTCAGGCTCCCGCTTAACTCTTGAGCAGCGCCTTGATCCGCTTGTCGAATTCCTCAAACGAGGTCTCGCCTTTGATCTTCTCGCCGTTGATGAAGAAGGTCGGCGTCGAATCCACCTTGAGAACGTCGGAGGCGTATTTCTGGTCAGCGACGATCTTGTCGAGCAGGGCCTGGTCCTTCAGGCAGGTTTCGACCTGGCTCTGGCTCAAGCCGGCCTGCTTGCCGATTCGGGTCAGTGTCTCCGTGGTGTTCTTCGTCACCCAGTCGCTTTGTGACTTGAACAGGATGTCAGTGACCGCGAAGTATTTGGCGGCATCGTCCTTGGCGATGCAGCGCGACAGCATCGAGCCGGCCGCCGCCTTGATGTCGAGCGGGAATTCGCGGAACACGTAGCGGATCTTGCCAGTGTCGATGTAGGCGGCCTTGATCTTCGGGAACACCGCCTCGTTGAACGCCGCGCAGTGCGGGCAGGTCATCGAGGCGTATTCGGTGATGGTCACCGCGGCGTCCTTCGGGCCGAGCGCCATGTCAGGCAATTGCTGCGGCTGGGCGACCGCGGAGGCGCTGTCGGCCATCGCCTCGGCAATCAGGTGAAACGGGGACAATCCTGCGAGAGCGGCGAGTCCGGTCAGCGACAGGGCAGCGGTGAAGGTACGACGCGTGATGATCAAGATCGGCTCCCGAATTGGCACTTTGGCACCGAAAAGACGCTAGGCGACGCCTCGCTAGCGTGAAACCGCAAATGTGGCAATGGCGGGCGTTGGCCAACAAACTCGACCTTGTGCGGTGAATTTGACATTCGCCCGGTGGGGCCACGAACGCTCATAGCGAATGTCAAATTCAAAACCGCACTAAAATCCTATATTTGCCAGTGTCCCTTTGGTCCTGACATTCGCAAATGTGCCCGCCGAGACGTGATGCGAATGTCGGAACCGGGACACTGGGCTCAATTTCGCTTGATTGCGGCCCCGAGCCGCGCCAGCGCCGCCCGCAATCCGTCATCCTCCACCGAGGACAGGGTTTTCGCGACCTGCTCAACGTCGCGTGCATCCGGTGCGGGCGAGGGGCGTGGCCGTGACCTTCGCGACAGCGGCCCTTGCCGCAGCGCCAGCCGGCCGACCGCGCTCCAGCCAAAGAAGCGGTTGATGCGCTCAAGGATCACGTCGGACGCATGCTGGATCTCAACCGCCATCGGGCCCTCCACCCGCAGCACCAGCGTGGCTGGTTCTACCGTCTGGCCTTCCACCGGTCGCGGCCATTGCATCTTCAGGGGTTCGCAATGAGCCGACAGCTCGGGACCGATAATCTCGACCCAGCGCGTGACGAGTTCGCGCGCCGCAAAGCCCTGCTTGGCATAGGCGTCGGAAAACACGTCGCTGAGCAGGACCGATAACGGCTTTGCGCTCGACGGGCCGGGCTTGTTCATCGCGGGACGCTTTGCGTACATATCCTTATGAGTCTATCAGGCGCGGCCGCCCGGCGGAAGAAGACCCCGTTATCCGATCGTGAGGAACCGGTCGTCGCCCGGCCCGTGTTGCTGCTGGCCTGGTACGACCGGCACCGGCGGGTGCTGCCCTGGCGTCCGCCGGCAGGGCAGCGGCCTGACCCTTATGCGGTCTGGCTGTCGGAAATCATGCTGCAGCAGACCACCGTCAAGGCGGTCGGGCCGTATTTTCAGAAGTTTTTGGCGCGCTGGCCCGACGTCACCGAGCTCGCGCGGGCCTCGCTCAACGACGTCTTACGGATGTGGGCGGGGCTTGGCTACTACTCGCGTGCGCGCAACCTGCATGCCTGTGCGGTCGCCGTTCTGCGCGACCATCACGGCGCGTTCCCCGACACCGAGGAAGGTTTGCGGTCCTTGCCGGGGATCGGGCCCTACACCGCAGCGGCCATTGCCGCGATCGCGTTTGATCGGCGGACCATGCCGGTCGACGGCAATATCGAGCGCGTGGTGTCGCGGCTGTTTGCGGTCGAAGACCAGCTGCCTCAGGGGAAGCCCGTCATTCAGAAGCTGGCCACGACGTTGCTTGGTGACGCCCGGGCCGGCGACGAGACGTCTCGCGCTGGCGACGAGAGGTCTCGCGCCGGCGACAGCGCACAGGCGCTGATGGATCTCGGCGCCTCGATCTGCACGCCCAAGAAGCCGGCCTGCAGCCTGTGCCCGCTCAATCAGGGATGCGTGGCGCGCGAGCGCGGCGATCAGGAGAGCTTTCCGCGCAAGGAGCGCAAGAAGACGGGCGAGCTGCGCCGCGGTGCGGCCTTTGTCGTGACGTGCGGCGACGAACTCCTGGTGCGCACCCGCCCGGAAAATGGATTGCTCGGCGGCATGACCGAGGTGCCGGGCTCCGACTGGCGTGCGGCGCAAGATGACGCGACTGCGTTGAAACAGGCGCCAAAGCTCAATGGCGTGATGGCCTGGCATCGCAAGGTGGGCGCGGTCACCCACGTCTTCACGCATTTTCCCCTCGAGCTTGTCGTCTACACCGCGCGCGTCACCGTACGTGCGCGCGCGCCCGAGGGCATGCGCTGGGTGGCGATCGCGACACTCGAGCACGAGGCGCTGCCAAACCTGATGCGCAAGGTGATCGCGCACGGGTTTGGCAAATAGCTGAACGATTCCAGACACACGCCGATGGGCCCGTCGCTGCTGACACCACGTTGTCAGCAGGCATCGGTTAGTTTGCCTCTGGTGGAGGCTCGCCATGCTCAAGACAGCGCTCGACGACATTCCCATGCCGCCATCCGCCAGATTGCTTGGCTGGCGGCCGCTCGATGCCCGGCCGTGGGAAGGCTGGCTGAAGGTCGGTTTCGACGGAAGGGCAGAGTTTTGCAATCCGGCCGGCTTCATCCAGGGCGGCATCCTCTCGGCCATGCTCGATGACAGCATGGGCCCGGCGGTCTTCGTGACGAGCGATGGCAGGTTCTTCACGACCACCATCAGCTTGACCGTCAACTTCATCGCGCCCGCCAGGCCGGGGCCGCTGTTCGTGGAGGCTCAGGTCATCCAGATCGGCAAGAGCATCGCCTTCATGGAAGGCAAGCTGATCGCCAGTGACGGCACCGTGCTGGCAACCGCCAGCACCACCGCGCGTCTTATCGAGGCCGCGAAAGCGCTTCGTCAAGATTCGCCTGTACCCGCGGCACGATCGGCGGCTTGGCGTTGAGCCCCTCGACCTGAAAACCCGCGACGCGCTTGTAGTTGGCCGCGATCTCTTCCAGCTCCTGCCGGGACAGCACGTCGGTGACCTCGTCAAAGCCGTCAGGCGCGCGCTCCTCGACCAGTTGCATCACCTGCTCGGGTCCGTTGCGGCGATTGAGCAGGACGAGTTCGGTCGTGGCGGGACGCCGTTCGGCTTCATAGTCCTTGAGTGCGGCCGCACTCGGGCCGTGGGTCTGAATCTCCCGTGTCAGAACCCGCGCATCCAGGATCGCCTGCGACGCACCGTTGGAGCCGATCGGGTACATCGGATGCGCGGCATCGCCCATCAGCGTGACGCGGCCAAACGTCCATTGCGGGACAGGATCGCGATCGACCAGCGGATACTCGAACGCATGCGAGCAGTTGCGGATCAGGCTGGGGACATCAAGCCAGTCGAACGTCCAGTCGGTAAACCACGGCAGGAATTCCTCCAGCTTTGCGGCCCGGTTGTAATCTTCCCGCCGCCATTGATAGCTTGGTGGCATGTGACGCTCGGCGATCCAGTTGATCTGGAAGTTGCCGTCAGGGTCCGGCTCCCTTGAAATGGGGTAGCAGACGAATTTCAGCGTCTCGTGGCCGGCCATGATCATGGTGCGGCCGGACAGAAACGCCTTCGCGGCGGTGACGCCGCGCCAGAGAATGCGGCCGTTCCAGATCGGCGGTCCCTCGTTCGGATAAAGTTTCTCGCGTGCGGCGGAGTGAATGCCATCGGCGGCGATCAGAACCGCGCCTTCGTGGTCGCCGGCCGGTTTTCCCGTTGCCTTTTCGACAAAACTGGCGCGGATGCCGCCATCGATCTCGGCCCAGCCGCTCAAGTGATGGCTCGTGAGAATGTTGTCCGCGCCCAGCCGCTCGATGGCCGTCTCGAGCAGGATCTGTTGCAGGGTGCCGCGGTGGATCGAAAATTGCGGCCACTTATAGCCGGCCTCCAGCCCCCGCGGCTCGCTCCAGATCGGCCGGCCGCGTTTGGAGAAATAGGCCAGTTCTTTTGTTGCAACGCCGGCGGCGTCAAGTCGCGCATGCAAGCCAAGCTCGATCAACTCGCGAACTGCGTGCGGCAACACGTTGATACCGACGCCGAGCGGCTTCAGCTCGGCCACGCTCTCGAAGACTTTGGCGGGAACGCCGATCTGATGCAGGCTCAGCGCCAGCGTGAGCCCGCCGATGCCGCCGCCGGCGATGAGAACCGTCATGTCGATGCCACCCTCCAACGGGCGTCATGGCATGATGAGCGCAAGGGGGCAACTGCGAAGGTCCGGTGGCGCAAGGATCCGGGCCCGTCAAACTTTCGGCCCGTTCAGCGCGCGGCCGGTTTCCAGCATCAGCTTGCGCAGCCAGATCGAGCCGGGATCGAACTGGGCGCGCGTCGGATAAAACATGTGCTGCTCGTCGATGCCGGGGTCGACCGGCGGCGTGATCGTTCTCAACGAAAGCTGCTTCGCCAGCGCCGCGATCAGCCGGCGCGGCACGAAAGCGACGAGGTCGGTGCGGGCCGCCACATGCAGCGCTTCGATATAGCCGGGCACGACGAGGGCGATCCGCCGTTCGATTCCTTTTGATCGCAACCAGGTATCGATCAGGTCTTCGTTCTGACCGCGGATCACGACCGCGACATGCCGCGCGGCGAGGAACGCGTCGCGCTTCCCTAGTTTGGCGCCGACGGGATGGTTGCGGCGAACCGCGAGCGCGTCACCGTCGGTATAGAGGCGCTGGCGATGAAATCCCTTGAAGGCGTCGCCGATCGAGATCACGAGATCGATGGTACGGGCAAACTCCGCGTTGAAGATCGCCGGTCCCCGCCACGGCACCACGTCGATGGTCACGCCCGGCGCCTGCTTCGTCACTTTTTCCATCAGCGGCGGCATCAAAAGCTCGACCGCGAGATCCGGCATCATCAGACGGAAATGCCGTTCGCTGCGGCGGGCGTCGAATTGATCCGGCATGAACAACGAGCGCACCTGATCGAGCGCCTGCGCCAGCGGCCCGCGCAAGCCTTGCGCCCGCGGCGTCAGCTCCATTCGCGCGCCGGTGCGCACCAATAGCGGGTCGCCGATAACATCGCGCAGGCGTTGCAGCGCGTGGCTCGCCGCAGGCTGCGACAGGCCGATCCGCATCGCCGCGCGGCTGACGCTGGCTTCCTTGAGCAAGGCGTCGAGTGCGACCAGGAGATTGAGGTCAAGCGAATTTAAATTCATAAGGCGAATAGTTATCATATTCCATATCGATTGGAAGAATTAACAGTTGCAGCGCAATGATCGGCGGAGCATTTCACTTGCGCGAAAGAGGCCGCCATGAGCGATACCGCCAGCAACAAGAAGCTGATCCAGCAGATCTTCGCCGCAGCCGGCAGCCCGGATCCGGCGGTGCGCGATCGCGCGCTGTTCGTCGCAAGCCTAGCCGACGACGCCATCTGGACCGTGACCGGTCAATATTCGTGGTCACGGACCTTCACCGGCAAGGAGGCGATCTTGAATGACTTGCACGGTCAGGTTCGCTCGCGACTGGCCGAGCGAACGCGGACAATCGCCCATCGCTTCATCGCGGACGGCGACTGCGTGGCAGTGGAGGCAAAGGGCGACAACGTCACGCGGGAAGGCACGCGCTACGACAACGACTATTGCCTGGTGTTTCGGCTTGAAGGCGGGAAGATCAAGGAGATCAGGGAATATTGCGACTCGATCCTGACTGAAAAGGCGCTAGGCAAGTTTCCGCAAAACGCAACAGGCTTAGCGTAAGTGGCGCGTCATTCCGGGACGAGGAATTTCCTGTCTCGGATATTCCTGCGGCGATTTGCGATATGAGGAAGGCCATGACAAAGATAGTGTCGCGGCCGACGCACGGAGATGATGATGTCGAAGCCAACGAAGGAGTTCATCAACCCGAAGGCTCTGATCGCGCCGGGCCCCGCTGTCTATTCGCACGTCGTCAAAGTCGTCAGCGGAACGATCGTCTATATTTCCGGCCAGGTCCCGAGCGACGCGTCGGGCAAGATCATTGGCGAGGGCGATTTCGAAGCGCAGGTGGAGCAGGTCTTCGCCAATCTCAAGATCGCAGTCGAAGCCGCCGGCGGCGTGATGGCCGATATCGTCAAGCTGAACTACTTCCTCGCCCCCGAGGTCAATCAGGCCGATGTGCCGAAGCTGCGCCCGATACGCGACCGCTACCTGAATGTTGCGGAGCCGCCGGCCAGTACGTTCGTTGTCGTCAGCCGCCTGATGCGGCCGGGCTGGCTGATCGAGATCGAGGCGGTGGCGGCGATCGAGGGTTAACAAACAAAAACGGCGCCGATAAAGGCGCCGTCTTGCCGTTCTGCGAGCTGGATCAGGCCACCTTGGCCTTGAGGTGGCCGAACATGATTTGGCGCGCTGCGTCGTCCATCTCGGTCTTGAAGGTGAACTTGTCCTTCAGCGCCAGCGCCCGCGCCGCCGCCGGACGGGCCGCGACTTCATCATGCAGGCGCTTGACGTTGGGATACCTCGTGAAGGCATCGTCGCCGAGAATATACGGCGCCATGCGTACCCAACCCCAGAACGCCATGTCGACGATCGTATAGGCGTCGCCCACCATGTACTTGCTCCTGGCGAGATGGTCGTCGAGGATCTTGTAGTGGCGGTTCGCCTCGAACTGATAGCGGTTATGCGCGTATTCGAGGTCCTTCGGCGCGAAATGCTTGAAATGAACCGCCTGTCCGGAATAGGGGCCGAGGCCGGTCGCAATGAACATCAGCCACGAATAAAGTTGCGCGTGGCTTTGCGGCGTGTTGGCGGGCATGAACTTGCCGGTCTTTTCGCCGAGATAGAGCAGGATCGCGTTGCTGTCGAAAACGCAGATGCCGTCGTCGTCGATTGCCGGCACCTTGCCGTTCGGATTCACCTTGAGGAATTCCGGCTTGAACTGTTCGCCCTTGCGGGTGTCGACCGGGATCAGTTCGCAGGGCAGGCCGGTTTCTTCCAGAAACAGCGCGACTTTGGTCGGGTTCGGCGCGCCGTTGAAATAGAATTTGAGCATTCAGTTCTCCCTTTTCGTTGTCGCCGCGAAAGCGGGGCGGGGGCCGCAATGGCCGCGGAGAGTGCGCAAATTTTGCGGGATAGGGCAAGCGACGAGTTTGTGAGGGGCTGCCGGAAGCGGCCCGAAGTCCGGGTCGGAGTCCGGTCTGGACCAGTCAGAGTCCGCCGCGCCGCCAGGCGCCAAAAAGAGAGATGGCAACGAACCTCAATTCTTTGAGCTAGGTTGCAGCTGCCAAAGCGTCGTGTAGTTCATTATCGGACGCTCGAACGTTGCGCCCTTGGCGACAAATGTTTTGCCCGAATCCAGCATCGGCTGGAATCGATCCAATTGCTTCGCCGCGTCCAGATCGACCCATAGACTTACATTCGAGAGTGACGAGGTCGTCTCGTCTGCGCCAACATGAAACGCAAGCAATCCTGGCATCAATTCGATACCGGGGCGAAGCTCTTTCTCGGCCTCGATCATCATTTGCCGCATTTCGCCAAACCTATCCGGCGGGCATCGAAGAATAGAGACCCTTACGATTGGCTGCATTGGAAGTGTTTCCCTCGGCTCACGCTGTGAAAGGATATGTTCAATCGCCCACAATAACCACGGCGGCACAGTGTCTTCATTCAGGAGCGTTTTGCCAACGGCCTCGGCAGGCCGAGATTTTCACGCAGCGTCTCGCCCTCGTAGTCACGATGGAACAGGCCGCGACGCTGCAGCTCCGGCACGACAAGGCGGACGAACTCTTCGTAAGTGCCGGGGACGTGGGTCGCCGCGATCACGAAGCCGTCGCAGCCGCCGCCCGTGAACCATTGCTCGAGCTGGTCCGCGACCATCTTCGGCGACCCGACAAACGTCGGCATCTCGCGCACCGTCCCCCGGCCGCTGAAATCGACGAAATCCCGCACTGTTGGATTGGCCTTGCCGCTGGCTGCAATGACGCGGTCGCGGACGGCCTGCAAACCGCTGATCGCCTGCAGTTCCTCTAATGTAAACGGTTCGTCCACCGGCTTGGAAGCAAAGTCGAAATTGAGCACCTCCGACAACAGCACCAGCGCATCGATCGGCTTGGCGAGCCGATCGACGGCGGCGAACTTGTCTTCCGCCTCGCTTTGCGTTTCGGCCACGACCGGATAGACCGCGGGCGCGATGCAGGCATCGCGTCCCTGCTCGGCAAATGTGCGCTTGAAGTCCGGGTACTGTTTCTTGGCGATGTCCAGATTCGGGTAAACCACGAAGATCAGTTCGCCCCATTGCGCGGCGAACTGCTTGCCGCGCCCGCTCTGTCCAGCCTGGATGATGACAGGGTGTCCCTGAGCCGAGCGCGGCACCGTGAAAGGCCCGCGCGATTTGAAGAAGTGGCCGTGATGGTCGAGGCGATGCACCTTCGCTGGATCGGCGAACAGGCCGCTGTCGCGGTCGAAACGGATTGCATCGTCCTCCCAGCTGTTCCAGTGCCCGAGCACGACCTCCATGAATTCATCGGCGCGGTCATATCTCAGATCGTGGCCGAGGTGTTTTAAAGCGCCGAAATTGGCCGCCTCGGAATCGTTCAGCGACGTGACGACGTTCCATGCGCCGCGACCGTTGAGGAGAAGATCCATCGTTGCAAACACGCGCGCGACGTGAAACGGCTCGTAATAGGTCGTCGAGTAGGTGACACCGATGCCGAGCCGCGTGGTCGCGAGCCCCATCGTCAGCGCGACCGCAACCGGATCGAGCTTGGCGGCGCGAATTCCGTGACGAATCGTTTCCCTGAAGTCGTCACCGTAGCGGTCCGGGATTGCGAGCCGGTCGTCAAAGAAGGCAAGATGGAATTTTCCCCGCTCCAGCGTGCGTCCGATGCTCTCGTAGTATTCGCGTGAGAACCAGCTCGGCTTCGACGAAGGATGCCGCCAGGAAGCCGGATAATTCGAGCAGTTCTGGGCCTGGAGGAAGCCGATCAGCTTCATCTGTCGGGTCATGGCAGTTCCCTCATCCCCTCTGGCGCGGGCAACGACCATATTTCTTTTGGTCCGATCCTTCCAGAGTGCCTCTCATCGGCCGGGGAGGCCCGCAGTCAAATGACGCTCTGGACGAGAGCGGATACTATTTGCCAACCCTTGCAGTAGCTATCACAGCCCGGCCGAGAAGGATTGACAGCAAGGCGTGAAGAACGGCGGCGGGCCATAGAAGCACGCCGGCAAACTCGCCCGTCAGACCGACATAAACAAAGTATGCCGCTACGGCCGAGCTATGGGCGAACATTCCTAGCAGCGGCGTCGCCGGCCAGCAGGCCAATCCCAGAGCGATCAGTGCAATTCCGGTCACCCGCGCGACCGCTATTGCAACTCCCGGAAACTGCTGGCCCAGCAACACTTCACCGACCAGCGATGGAACGACCAGCAACGCCAATCCCGTAGCGGCTTCGGCGACCGCGGCGAAAACCAGCACCTTGCTCATGTCCTGAGATCCTTATCCCCCGACCCCGGCCTTTGTTGTGACGTCATGCCGTCAACCGGCAAAACCAGCGAGCCGCTCGATGAACCAGAACGCGGCCACGCTGCCGACCGCATAGCTCGTTACCGGGATGGCGGCCTGCCGGATTTTTGGCGGGACGCCGAGACGTCGGATGCAGATCATTGCTCCCAGAACGGCGCCGATGAAGATCAGTTGCCCGATCTCCACTCCGACGTTGAAGGAGAACAGCGCGAGAGGGATATCGCCCGGAGGCAATCCGATTTCCGTCAAGGCGCTGGCGAAACCGAACCCGTGCAACAGACCGAACGAGAAAGCCACGACCCATGGCCACTGCGCGGTCAAGCTGGTCTGACCCTGCCGCACGCGGAGGATCTCGCAGGCCAGTAGCAGAATACTCAGCGCGATCATGGCCTCGACCGGCGGCCCAGGTACATGCACGAGCCCAACTGTCGCCAGGCTCAATGTGATCGAGTGAGCGACCGTGAAGGCCGTGATGGTCCACAACAGCAGGCGCCGGCTGCGCACGATCAGGATCAGCGCGAGAACGAACAGCAGGTGATCAAATCCGAAAAGAATGTGCTCGATCCCGTGCAAGACATAGGCTCCCGCTACCGCCAGCAATCCGGGCGCGGCGGCGATTTCAATCCATGGTCGGCCTGGCCGTACCAGCGTGGTCGAGACGGCGCCGTCGCGCATCTCGACCCGCACAAGCACGTCCGTGATCGTCAATTGCAGGCCTCCAAATTCGATGCGCTCTCCCGCAAGTCCTTTCGGCCCGGCGTCGACCCAGCGGCGCTCCACGAGCGAATCCGCAAGCTCGCTCACAACGGGCTCCTTCAGGTTTCGCACCCCGTCGGGAAGCTTGAGGACGACGGGCAGCCGCATGCCCGCGAGCACCGGCGTGCGCCACAGCACGCCGAATTGTCCGGGTGCGGTTTCATGGAGCGCGAGATAGGCGGGCCGCGCCTCGTGCGCCGACGCGGCAATCGGGAAGAGCAGCAGGACGGCCAGCGCGCCGCCGACAAGCCACAAGACGTGATGCCACCGCTTCACGTGCCGTCCCCGCGCGACGGGGCACGAGTTTGCCTGGTACGCGAGGCGTCGCCGTTTGCCGGTGAGTCTTCAACCGGCAGCCGCACCGTGTATTTCGCGCGCATATCCTGGTAGGCCTTCTGCCACGCCTGCGCCTTATGCTCGGCGAGCCAGGCTGTCTTGACATCCGCCTCGACCTCCTCGAAGGCGGGCACGCGGCCGGGGATCAGCGTGTCGATGAACACGAGATGCCAGCCGAACCCGGACTCGACCGGTCCTTGCCACGATCCCGGCGGCAACTTGATGACCGCAAGCGCGAAACCGGGACCGAACTCCTTGCCCAGAAACTCCGGTGCGCGGTCACGGTAGTATTCCTGGAACATGAACGTATCGGCGAGAGCAGCCGCGATGTTCGAATCCTCGCGCTGCCCGGCGAGCCTGGTCAGTGCTGCCGATGCGTCCTCACGCGCGTGCGCGCCGCGGCGATCTGGCGAGAAATAGAGGTGGCGGAAACCGAGGCGCGGGGGCAACGCGAATTGATCGCGGTTCGCCTCGTACCAGGTGCCGAGTTCCTCGCGCCTCGGCTCGTGCGCGGCGGCGACGTCTTCGGCGAGAAACTGCATCTTCTGCGCCATGCGGCGCTTGACGATCGTATCGTCTTTCTCGATTCCGAGCGCGAGCGCCTCGCGATAGAGAACCTCTTCCTGGACTTTGTCCTCCACCAGCGATCGCAACTCCTCCGGCGTCGGGTCACGCCGCCATTGCGAGCGGAACACCAGAACCATCTGCGAGAGGTCGTCGAGCGTCAGCCTGATCTGTTTCGACTGTTCGGCACCGGCGCGACCCCGTTCCGCGTAGGCGTAGACGCCGAACAAGATCGCGCCCAGCAGGAGGAAATGAACGAGCGGCTCGCGCAAGAGGCGTTTCATGGCAGGAAAGACTCAATGGCAATTTTCATTGCGGCAACACGCGACCTTCCAGGCTTGCCGGCTGATTGAAGTGGCTACCGTTGTTCCTTGACGCTCTTGTCCGTGAACCACGACTTCACCTCGGCTTCGACCTTCTGCTTCGCTTCGCTCGCCATCTTTTCGATGAACCGCTTGCGCAGTTCTTCGCGCACTTCCTGGAACTTCTGCTGCTGCTCCGGATTGATCAGCGGCTTTAGCCTCTCGTCGATCGAATCGCCGATCTCCCGCACCCGCGCGATCTTGCGCGCGCCGCTCAAGGAGGCATCCTTCTTCATGGCTTCGAGCTGCTTGAATTCTTCCTTCAGGATCGGGACGATCTGTTGCCGCTGCTCTTCGGTGAGCCCGAGGTTGAACGAGAACCGGTTGATCACCTCGGTGATCGGATTAGTCGCGAACTTCGGGTCGGCAACGATCTCGTAATTGGCATGGCCGAACTCGTTGCTGCGCGCAGCGTAGGTGGTGTCACCGAGCTTGTAGAATGTGAGCGCGTACGGGTCCTGCGAGACGAAGGTGACGAGCTTGCCATCCTCGATCTTGTAGGGGCTGGTCGTGCCCTGGTAGCCGTCACGCGCGACATTGCCGAAACCGCTCGGTATCGAGGCGTTTGTTCCGATCCGGAAGAGGGTTGTGTGGCCCTCGGCCGTGAAGCTCTGCCAGAACTGCTCTTCCGTCACGTTGTTCCGCAACCAGAAGGCCTTGCCGACGATAAGGTCTTTCAGCTGCGCGTCACTTAGGGCAGCGGCGCCTTTTTTCTTCAGGTCGGCGACGGTCGTTCCTGCTGGGGCATTTTTGCGCGCCTCTGCCGACGGCGTGTACCAGACCGGCGAGGTCCAGGCGCGCTCCTGGCCGGTGAGCGGCACCACGTCGGGCGGAGGCAACCCGGATTTCACCGCCTGAATGAGCGTCCAGCGCGGCGTCGGAATCTCCAGCACGCGCGCATAGTAGAACGCATGCAGGCTGGCATCGAACTCAGGGTCGCTCCACACGCCCTTGAGCTCCACCGAGCCGACGCTGTTGGTGTATGTCGCCTTCTCGATGTCCACGGTGCTCTGGATCGCCGGCACGCGGTGCGTCCACTTGTTGGGTTGACGGTCTCCGGACCAGACGACGTCATAAATCGTCTCGAAGCTCTGGCCGTTCTGGGTCCAGCCCTTGATGATCTGGATGCGGTCGAGATTGGCCGAGGTCGGGTCCTTCACCGCCCACACGACAAAGGTCGGGGCCGTGCCCTTTCCGGTGGAAGGCATCGGCGCGATGTCGGCGCCCATCGGCACGCCGCTCGCATAGGCTTGCTTCACCCAGTCGCCGGCGTTCACGATGTCCTTGTTGAAGCCCCAGCCGCCGAAGAAGCGCACCTTGATGTGCGGGCCGCTGACGCCAAAGGTCTCCTTGCGGTACATCGCGTCCCAGATGGAAGCGCGCGTGTTTTCTTCCGCCCATACGCCGGTCAGCCCTCCCGGATTTTCCAGCCGCACGTCCATGGTGCCGCCGATGAGGACGCCGGCAAAGCGCCGGTCGACCGAACCGTCGGCATCGGCGTGAAGCCCGAAGAAGTTGTCCTGCCGATAGGAACTCGCGCTGTTGTGCGCGTCGGACCCGCCTGCCATGCCGAACTTGTACGGGTTGTAGCCGCGCATGTCCTGCATGGCGATGCCGTCCTTCAGGGCCTGGCGTCCGAAGCTCCCGGTGATGTGGTCGATGCGGCCGACATTGCCCGGCTGGCCGAGGATGGTCTGAAACAGCTCGTAATTGGCAAACTCGTCGGTGGGCGAGAGGAGCGGGTGCGTCTCCGACTGCCCCTTGCCCTGCTTGATCTCGACCAGGCGCTCATTGCGATCGCGCGAAGCAGCCCACGCGGCGTCGATCGGCCGTCCCGTGGCGTTGTCGATGTCGAGGGGGTACATCCAGCCGTCGCTGACGTTGGCGTTATGCGAGATCGCGAGCAACTCGTTGCCTGCCTTGCGCTGCGTGTCCATCCAGTTCCAGAGGTCGGTGGGGCGCTTGGAGTTGAGCGCGCTGAACGGATAGTCCGGCACCTTGGCGCAATCGCGGAAGAAGATGTTGCGGTGCAGGTTGCGCTGGCCCGGCATCGACGTCCACTCATAGGAACAGAACGCGGTGAACTTGCCCGGATGATTGTTCTCGTCGGCGATTTTGACGTTTGACTTCCACACCGTGGAAGTGACCTTCGGGTCCATGAACGCTTTCACCGGCGGGCTCGCGGCAAGCTTGAGGAGGTAGGAGAAGACACGGTTCTGCTCTTCCGTGCTGTTCGGATCCTTCATGATCATGGGCTGCGCCTCGGGCAGCTTGCTTACGAATGATCCCGGCGTATTGGCTTCCCTGGTGACGCCGACATATTCGGAGTGATCGGTCACGCCCATGAAATCGAGCGGCGTATCGATCTTGATGTCGTAGCCCATCGGGTGCTTGATGGTTTGGCCCTGGGCATACTTCAACGCGTCGTCCGGGCCGGTGATGCGGTTGCCCATCACCCACGCGTCAACCGACCAGCTCGTGTGAAGGTGCGTCTCGCCAAAATACGCGTTGCGCTCGGAATTGCGCTGCTGTGCCGGTGCGGGTAACGACGCAAGTCCAAGTGCACCAGCCGTCAGGATCGTCGTCGCAAAAAGCCTTTTTCTGGAACGGCTTTGCTGAGACATGAACTTCATATTCGCCTCCCGGCTAATCCGAAAAATCACGCTCGATTGCTGTAAAAAAACTACAACCTAGGAGTGGGCAGTATGCGGCGCGGCGAGGGGCTTTCGTGCGGGCCTCGAACAGTCAAAAATGTCAGCCGGGTGCGAAAGTCCTTTGATCTAAATCAAAGTGGCCGGACGGCGTCGGGGTCCGGTCGTGTCCGTTGTGATGCCGAAGCAGAAGTAGATTTGGACCATCAGGCGGCTGATTTAAATCCCGGCGCAACCTGGTGAACCGCGTTTCGCGCCTTCAGGGGACAAGGAGCACCTTGCCGATGTTGCGTCGATCCTGGATGAAGTGATGCGCCTTCGCAGCGTCATCAAACTTGAAGGTCGCCGCCACCTTCGGCCTGATGACGCCGCGTTCCGCGAGCTCCATGAGTGCTTCGCCCCATCCGTGCAGGCGATCGATCTCGTCCCACATATGGCCGAGATTTACGCCGAATACGCCCTTGTTCGCGTTCATGAGACCAAGCGGATTGAACTGAAACCATGGGGTGTTGGCGAGCATGGAAAGCATGGACAGGACATTGCGTTCCTTGCCGGTCGCGAGCGACGAAACGCCAAACATTCCGAGCCGGCCGGTCGGGGCAAGCACGCGGTATCCTTTTTTCCAGGATTCGCCGCCGACCGCGTCGAGGATCAGCTCGACACCGCGACCACCGGTGATTTCGCGGGTCCGTGTCTCGAAATCCTCGGTGCGATAGTCGATGAGATGATCGACGCCTAACGCGCGCATCTCGTCATGCTTGCCGGCCGATGCCGTGCCGATGACACGCGCCCCGACATGCTTCGCGATCTGCGTCGCGGCGATGCCAACCCCGCCTCCGACGGAATGGATGAGTACGGTCTCATCGGCCTTGAGCGCGCCCATGACCACTACAAGCTGCCAGGCGGTAAAATAGTTCACCGGAATTGCGGCGCCCTCGAGCGCCGACAGTCCGGCCGGTCGCGGGAAGATCTGCTTCACCGGCACGCAAACCACGTCGGCATATCCGCCAAAGCGGGTCAGCGCGATGACGTCCCGGCCGATCCAGCTCCGGTCGACGCCCGAGGCGACAGCGTCGACTTTACCGGTGACTTCGTAGCCCGGCACAACCGGCATGGGCGGCAGATCGGGATATACGCCCATGCGCCCCATGATGTCGGCGAAATTGACCCCGCTCGCCTCGACGCGGATGCGGACCTCTCCCGGTTTCGGCGCGGGATCGACGGCTTCCTTGACTTGCAGCACTTCCGGCGGGCCTGCGCGGGTAATCCAGATTTGTCGCACGACACCAACTCCCTCGCCTGGGCGCACCTCAATCTACGGGCGCCATTTTAATCTAAAACATTATGGCGTGACGCGACGAAGGCCAGGTCCGCTTTGCGCCGTTAGCGACCAAATTCCACGGTGCAGCTAAACGGCGCGAAGGCAGCAGCGGACACTTGCACCGCAACAAGACGGCGGCGCTTCTTTCGGCCAACTTTGTGAACGGCGTCACATGTCCGACCTGCGATCGAATGTAACGTTGTAGCGAGGGCGCAGGCTGAACTCAACCGACAACGCTAACGCCCCCGGTCACGAACGGCACCTGTAGCGCGGTCCGTCCATCATGGAGAGGGCCATGGTTAGTGGATCAATAGCACAGCAGCTCGTCGACGCGATTATTGCCAATTTGCCGGCTCCTGTTCCCGGGAGGAGGCCGGTTCACACCATTGGCGTGGGCGTGAGGGGCGAGTTCGTGGCGTCGGATGTCGCGCGCAGCCATTGCATCGCAGAACACTTCAACGGCCAGCCGATCCCCGTATCGGTGAGATTCTCCAACGGATTGGGCGGGCCGGACCAACACGATGGTTGGTCCGATGTTCGGGGCATGGCGACACGTTTCTACCTCTCGGACGAGAGGGCAACCGACCTGATCGCGACGACTCTCGGCGAATTCTTCGTCCGCAATGTCGATGACTTTTTCGAGTTCACCAGGGTCGCGAAGCTTGAGCCGTATCCAAGACGAAGCTGGCTGCAGAAGTTCTGCGACCTTCTGCAGCTCAAGGTGCCTGCTCGCGACCCGTATCCGAACGAAAAAAAGAACGTCGATGCGGGAGCACTGCGTTACGCCGACCAGCATCGGTTCGCCCAATTGGGAGTATTCCAGGAAGGGGCGATCGGCGCTCCGGAAAGTTATGCCCGCGCGAGCTATCACGCCGTCCACACCTTCATCGTGACAGCTCCCGATGGAGTTCGCCGCCCGGTTCGCTTTTCGTGGCAGCCGGTCGCAGGTGTTCGCAACGCCGCGCCCACGGCCGTGCCGCGCGACAAATACCTGTTTGAGGAGCTTAAAAACCGCCTGCAGCGGTGGCCGGCCCGATTCTTGCTGATGATGACAATCGGCGAAGCGGGCGACGCGCTGGACGATCCCACAAAGCCCTGGCCGGGAACGCGAACCCGGATCGTCATGGGCACGCTTACGCTCATCAAGGTGGCCGAGGATCAGGAAGCGGAAGGAGAGCGCATCAGTTTCAATCCCTGCCGTCTTCAGCATGGCATCGAAATCTCCAGCGATCCTATTCTTGAGGCGCGCCGGTGCGCGTATGAAGTCTCGCGTGAAATGCGCGGAGGGTGTCCCTTCAACTTTTAAGTGGAGGCAGGTTGATGCCAAGCGGCGAAGGCTTGTTAGATCGTTTTGTGAACGCGTTGCCTCAGAGCCTGACGTTCAAACGCGTGGCGTCCTGGACTCTGGTGCCTTTCTGGGCGCGGCGGACGCCGGTGAAGCCTCTGCCCGGCGGTCCCCACCCGTCGTTCCAGCCCGGTGACAATCTCCAGTGCATGATGAACCTGATCATGCCACTCAAGGTCAAGTCACCGATCGGACGAGCGGAAGCCGCGCTGGCGATCGCGCAAAACAAGGATGCGATATATGCCGGATTGAACAATGTCGGCACGGTGCACTTCGCGCGTTTCGTCATTGTCGGCGACAATATCTGCATGTTTTCCGTCTATGATGGGGATTTCACCAACTACATTCGTGACTTCATCGCCACGATTGGCGACGTGTTCAATGCCGTGGTGCAACTTGTCGAGGGCGGGGAGGACGTGCTTCCTTGCGAGAAGAATGTCGAGGCGTTCATCCAGTGGGTGCACGAGCGCGACCTGTACCAGGTGCCGGACACGGCCACCGATTTTCTGAGAGACCAGGAAGCCTTGATTGGAGACAGGGCCGCATCCGCCGATGACGATTTGACCCTGCTTCCGCGCCAAATGGTCCTCCAGCTTCGCGCCAACCCGAACGTTTCGCTTGGCAGCGGCTACCGGGCGTATCCCGGATTTTCGGCGGCTCAGGTCCGCCATCACATGGGGATAGGGTGGTGAGTACTAAGCTCGACCTCGCCGAACTGCAGGGCAACATCTTGCGTGGTTACCGCAAGCCGTGCGTGCGTCACCTTATCCTTGAAGTCGCCGATCCCAGTGCGGCCCGGCGCTGGCTCGCCGCCGCCGTATCCGGCGTATCCGGCGTATCCGGCCGCGCCGACGGTGTTCCGCAGATCACGACAGGAAATTGGGGGGCAGCCAAGCCGGACACCTGTTTCAACATTGGCTTGACCTACGAGGGGTTGCGCGCCCTCGGCACACCGGGTTCTTCGCTCGCGATGTTCCCGAACGAATTCGTCGAAGGCATGACCGCCCGCGCCTTGAAGATCGGGGATGTCGGTCCGAGCGCGCCGCAAAACTGGCCGGCGCCCTTCGATGAGCCCAAGCGGATCCATCTCATCGCGACGATCTACGCCGACGAAGCCGCGCAACTCGACGGCGTCCAGCAGCACGCGCTCGCCGACGAAAGGGCATGGAAAAAACTTGGCGTACGCGAGGGCTGCAGCTTCCCGGGCGACCGCGTTCACTTCGGCTATCGCGACAATATCATGCAACCGAGGTTCGAGGGCGTTCACGATCCGAAGCGCCATGCCGACGGACAACCCAAGGCCCCGCTCGGCACCGTGTTGCTGGGACATCCGACCAATCTGGAAGGCTTGCAATGGCGGGTTCCTCAACCCGCGGTGCTGGGACACAACGGCACGTTCAACGCCTTTCGGGTGCTGAAGCAGGACGTCGTCGGCTTTGAGGACTATCTCGACAGGGCCGCAACCGATCTGCTCGAGCACCCGCAAGTCGACGAGTTGCTGCCGCCCGGCGACGAAGCGAAAATCAGCCACAACATGTCAGTACAAGGCATGCCAATCCAGGGCCCGTCGCGTCATGGCGCCTTGCGTGAGCTCGTCGCCGCCAATCTGTGTGGCCGATGGCGCGATGGCACACCGCTGGCTTCGGCGGACGCGCCTGATCCTAAAGTCAATCAATCGAATTTTGACTATGTTGGGGAGTCCCGCTGCCCCTACGGCGCCCATATCCGCCGGTGCAACCCGCGGGACGGGCAGATCGTCCAGCGCGTGGCGAACAACAGTCGGCGCCTTGTTCGGCGTGGCGTACCCTACGGACCAGCCTATGATCTGGCGAAGCGTAATCGGGACGAGCCCGCGCCGGAGCGGGGCTTGCTCGGTAACTTCATAGGAGCCAGTCTCGGCGCCCAATTCGAGGCCCTGTCCTGCGACTGGCTGAACCTCGGCTTGCAGGATCCGCGCATCACCGGCTCCAACGATCCGATCGCAGGCGCCAACGATCCCGGCACGAGCTGGCTCGACTTGCCGCTCAAATCCGGCGGCACGATCCGGCTGCGCGGACTGCCGCGATTTGTCTGGACGCGGGGTGGCGCCTATACGTTCCTGCCGAGCATCGCGGCGATCCGCTTTTTGGGATCGATGATGAAGTGAGCCGGCCAAGCAGGACGACCATCGAGAGGAGCGCACGGCGAGAACAGCAGCGGATTCGCCAGGCGCGAAACGGCCGATGTCGACACGTGCGGCTGTTCGCCCGACGAGCGACACAACCGACCCGCCTTGATTCACGAGTTCAACGCTCTTATCAGGTTGTCGGCCTCGTGCAGATCGCGGGAAGTTTCCGTGGATGCAAACTTCGCCCGGGTCGATATCAGCAGCTCTCGCGCTTCGGCGCGCCCGGATGCGCCCTCGCCGGCGCTGACCAGGCGCCCGATGCTTATCGCCGTGCGCAATTCCCAACCGACCGCCCCAAGCTTCCTTGCAGAGGCAAGCGAGCGCTTGAATAGGCGCATCGCAGCCCGGTCGTCTCGCGATGGCTCGCGACACAGCAGCGAGCCGTGGATCCGATAAATCTCGGGCTCGGCCCAGCGCTCGCCGGTTTGCTTCACCAGGGACTCGGCCGAAGCAGCGAAGCTTCGAGCCCTTTCGATCTGCCCGATCCGCCCAAATTCCGTGGCGAGCAGAATTCGATAGAGCGGCATCTGAATGCACCGGTTCTCGGCGGGCAGCTTGTCGAGCAAGCCGCATAGTTGTTCGAGCACTTCCGGCGCGGGGCCTCGTGCCGACAGCGCAGCGGTTGCCCACAATGGGCCGATGACCCGGTACATCGGATAGCCGTACTCATCGGCGACCTTCAGGCCGCTCTTTACGCTGGCAAGGTTTTCCGCAAGATCGCCGTCATACCAGTGATCGGCGACGCCAAGGATGGAGGCAAAGGCCAGCATGAACGGATGCCCGATCTCGTTTGCGAGCTGGCGCGCCGTCACGCAGCACTCTCTGGCCCGGCCTGGCCGGCCCAACAACCATTCGATATGTCCGGAATAGACGAGCGATACGATCAATGGATCATGCTGATAAATCTGGACCAGCTTGCGGTGCTCACGCGGATTGTAGCGAGCGCTGACCAGAGCCGCGAGCCCGCTCGCCTGCTCCAGCCGACCGAGAAAGAAATTGGCGATCACGGCAGCGGCGTAGGCCATGAGGGCAGCCTCGTCGTCGCCCCATTCTTCCGCCCGCCGTACGAAATCCTGCGCGCGTTCGAGGCCCTTGCTGAGCTCGCAGTTGACCAGCTTGGCTATGGTACTTCCCCACAGCACCGTCGCCTTCTCGCGAATGGTGCCATAGTTCGCGCAAAGCTTGAGTGCACGACTGTAGGGGCCATCGACGTTCGGACCGGACCAGCCGGCGTTGGCGGTGTACGCCATCGCCAAATTGGACTGCAGTGCGAGTTCGGCCTCAAAGCGCTGCGGCGACGCCGGCAGCTTGGGTATCAGCGAGAGGCCTTCGCGAAGATGGGCCACGGCTTCCTTGGTGGCAGAGCGGCGGAGCGCGGATTTGCCCGCCTGAAGCCAGGCCTCGATCGCTTCCGGAATGTTGCCTGCGCGCGCATAATGATAGCCCAACACCGCCGGCTGGCTACTTTCGCCAATGGCGGCCTCCTGGAGCAGCCACGATGCGACCCGCGCATGGAGCTCACGCCTTTCCTCCTTGAGCAACGAGGAGTAGGCGGCTTCCTGTATCATCGCGTGCTGGAACGTGAAGACCTCGCCTTGCGACTCCTCGCTGCGATACACGATCCCGGCTCTCTCAAGCGCCTGTAACGCGTGTTTCAGCGTCTGGCCTTTGCCGGGAAGCACACTGAGAATGCCTTCGTAGTTGAAGCGCCTTCCGAAAACGGAGGCGATCTGGGCGGCGCGCTTGGCAGGTCCGAGACGATCAAGGCGCTCCATCAGTGAATCGTGAATACTGGCCGGCACCAGCGGTTCCGGCAACTTCCCGCTCGGAACGGGGCCCTCAGCGGCCAGCGGGACCGCGCCGGAATCGACGACGGCCCGCGTAAACTCCTCGACAAAAAGTGGCACGCCGTCGGTTCGTTCCACGATCTGGCTGGTAATCCCGCGCGGTACCAAATCGCTGCCCGCGACGGCTGCAACCATCTGCTCGCATTCATGCATTGCCAGCTTTCGCAGAGCGATCCGTCGAATTGCCGGGTTTGACAACCAGTCGGCACTGTAATCATCGCGATGCGTGATCAGCATCATGATCCGCTCGTCAGGACAGTGAGCTACCACGCGCAACAGCAGTTCGATGGTGGTCGGATCGATCCACTGGACGTCCTCGACGATTCCGAGAATCGGCCGCTTGCGCGAGGCGGCGACAAGAACATCGATGAACGCCTGAAAGGCACGCGCGCGCTCAGAGGGAGATCCGAGATCCACAGGCTCGTATCCCGAGCACGCGGGTATCGACAGCACCGCTCCGTAGTAACGAAGCGACTGCTCGACATCGGTGGCGGCTCTTGCCAAGAGCGAACGCAATTTTGTCAATGCGCGTTCGGCGTCGTCGGTCTCCTTGATGCCGGTCGCGCGCGTGAGCCGCTCGATTTCCGGGGCAAGCGGCGTGTTGACGTGGAACGGCGAACACTGCAGCGACAGAACATCACGTGGAGACGTATCAAGGGAACTGCGGAACTGGCGGATCAAACGTGACTTGCCGATGCCGGGTTCACCGGAAATGACGCCGACCTGCCCCGAGCCAGCAAGGCTCTGTTGCCACATCTCGGCAAGCAACGCACTTTCGCTGTTTCGGTTTATCATCGCGGCAAGAGGCGATCTCCGCGCGCGGTCGAACCTGCTTTCGCTGGACCCAAGCGCCTCTGCACACCAGGCCTCGACCGGCTCCTCCACGCCCTTGAGAGATCGCTGGCCAAGCGGCGCATAGCTGAACGTTCCGCTGGTCAGTTCGTGAGTGCGCGGGCCGACGACGACACCGTTTTCACTGGCGAGCCCTTGCAGGCGGGCAGCGACATGTGCCGAGCTGCCGAAAACTTCCCGTCGATCGGGGGGCTCGCCGGGCACGCTGCCGACGACGACCAGCCCGGTGTTAACCCCAATGCGCACGCCCAGGCGAACGAAGCTTCCGTCCGACAGCAGAAACTTGTGTTCCTTGATTGCCGCGGCAATCGCCAGAGAGGCGCGGACCGCCCGTTCAGGATCATTTTCATGGGCTTGCGGGACGCCAAAAAATGCGAGCAACCCGTCACCAATCATTCTGGCGATATGACCGCCATAGTGGCGAATCTGCTCGTCGCAGATATCCCGGTAAGTTCTGATAACCGTGAAGAAATCCTCGGGATCGATCCGCTCACTCAGCGCTGTCGAGCCGACGATGTCGATAAATGCGACGGTGAGCTGCCGGCGTTCGGCATGCAGAGCCGTCTCGACATTCGGCGACGCCTGTGTCTGCTGAAGTCCGCCCGAACGACCGGGCTTCGGCTGGCTGCTCATGACCCACCATGTTGAGTTTCGGCCGTACCTGCCGCAAGGCAAGATAGACGGCGAGCGGCATCCGGTTGAGGCAGCCGCGGCCCGTGCTCGGGCAGGCAGTTCCAGGGATTGAACACCATGTGCCCGCAGTCGTACAGCGCATTCTGCGTCAAACTCTGCCTTGGAACGGCAATGCTTCCCAGCCGCACCATTCTCGCTTGAGGACAGGACCATCACCGCGAAGCGTCCTCGACGTCATCCTAGGTGGCGGCGTGCCGTACGCGTACGGAGTCCAGTCGTGTCCGTTGTGCTCTCGAAACCAGTAGTGAATTTAGGGCATCAGGCGACTGATCCGCTGCGGTCGTCACCTCGATAGTTGCGCCAAAAACGCAAATTCGAAAATCCACTCAAGCTGATTTTGTCATCGAGCCATGGATTGCGAAAATTTGCGCTTGCGCCGACGGGCAAATCAGTGGTTCTCCTCCGCGCGTCCTGCACCTGATCAAGAGGGGCGCTTCGCGGTCGTCACGAACGTTGGGTGCGGGATGCGATGGACGCCTTTGCATCGACTGACGAGCGATGTCCGAAGCGGACGGCGAAAGTCGTGTGGTCCTGATGCCCCGACGCTGGCGTCAACTCGGTGACGATGCTTCGCATTGCGCGGGGATGGTGGCAAGAAAGCCCGGCTCACCGGGGAGATCACGATAGGAAACCGTTAAAACCATCGCGCAGGGAATGCCGGATCGATTCCGGTGGACCTGTGGTGATTAACTCGTGTGCTTTCTATCCTTGCGCACGAGGCTTCTTCTGTAACGGGCCTTGGTTAGTCAATCCCCTTTTTGCGTCATCCACTCGCCGGGTACTTGCTTCTGTCCGGGATCGGCGCAAGGCCGTCGCCTGATGGGGTTCATGAGAGGAACAGATCGGCCAATCTGCGGACAGCGTGATCACATCGTGGGATGCATCGACAACTCGTGCGACGGTCTGATCTGGTCCATCGTCCCGGCGAAGGGACTTCGCTTCGGGGAGAGCCTGGTGTGGTGGCCCGCCTGAAAACCGGTTTGTTCTCCGTGCTTTTAGGCCATTGCGGCCTTGGCAGCCGGGTTGAACGGTACATTATCCTTGAGCATGCGGAGCATGATCACCGCGAGCTTGCGCGCCAATGCCACCTTGGCCTTGTTGGTGCCGGCGCGCCGGGCGATCCGCATCGCCCAGCTTTTGAGTTCCGAGCAGCCCTTGATCGGCTTGGTCAGCATGATATGGGCAGCCTCATAAAGCGCTTCGCGCACAGAGGCGTCGCCGTGCTTGCTGATGCGGCCGGTATAGTCGGTCTCGCCGGACTGATACTTCTTCGGCGTCAACCCGAGATACGGCCCCACCTGCTTGGATGACGTGAAGCGAGAGGGATCATCGATCGCGCAGGCAAAGGTGAGCGAGACGATCGGCCCGACCGCCGGGGTCGACATCAAGAGCCTGGCCTTCTCATGAAGGCGCAACGTCGCCCGAATGCGCTTCTCAAAACCCTTGAACTCTGCAAGCAGAACGGCGCGTACCCGCAGCAGCGCCTCGCCGATGGTCTGAAGGTCCGGGTGCCCCTTCACCAGCTCTTCGATCCGTCCAGCAAAGCTGGTCCGCGTCGTCTTGCCGACCTTCAGCCCGAACCCGCGCAAAATCCCGCGCAGGCTGTTCTCGAGATCCAAAAGCTTGCTCTGCACCAGCTTGCGGGCGGTCAGCATCGCGCGGATCTCCTGGGCCGTGATCGACTTGCAGTGTACCGGGCGGAACCAGCCGAGCCGCATCAGTTGCGCGATCTTGCGTGCATCGTTGCGGTCCGACTTCACCGGCATCGCCTTGAAGGCATCACTGACGTGCCGCGTCTCCAGAAGCTCGACCGCCAGGCCAGTCTCCTTCATGGCCGCGTAAAGCCATTGCGACAGCGGTCCCGCCTCAAGTCCGATCCTGGTGGGCACAAACCCCAGCCTGCCGAACCAGCCGATCAGCACCTCCGGTTCGCTTGCCAGTTTGGTCTCCCAGACGATCTTGCCTTTGGAGTTGACCACGCACACGCTTGAGCATTCCAATGACACGTCGATTCCTGCATAATAATCCATGGTCGTCTCTCCTTGATGTTTGGAGCGAGGCCTGTCCTCGACTCCGTCACACCATCAGTGTGAGGGACGACCGCCTGCCTCCCAACCCGCGCGACGCGCGCCATCAAACAGCGCCGCAGCGAGCGCGGCTCGGAAGGCCCCGCCGCCCGTTACCCCATCTGCGGGTGCGTTCGCGCACCGGCATTCCCCACGCCCTCTGATATGCGAGGGACACATTTTTGGAATCACTCGGGCGGATTTCCGTCGCGGGAAGGCGAGGGTGTGTCTGTCTCGGAGCGAGCGTATTGAATAGTTTTCCGTCATTCCGGGGCGCGCCAGAGCGCGAACTATGGTGCGCAATTGCGCACCTGAGAATCCATTCCTCCTCACAGATTGTGGTGCAATGGATTCCGGGTCTGCGCCCTTCGGCGCATCCCGGAATGACAAAACTAGGTTGTTTGACACGTGGAGTGAAGCTTACCCCGCCGCCATCTGGCTGCGGATTTCGGCGCGCAGCTCGTCGATCAGCTTGAGGCCGTGGCTCGTCTCGACGTGCCAGAAGGTCCAGCCGTTGCAGGCTTCCGCGCCTTGCGCCACCGCACCGATGCGGTGGATCGAGCCGACCTTGTCGCCGAGCATGATGGCGCCGTCGGCGCGGACCAGCGCGCCATGACGCTTCCTGGCGTCGACGAGTTTCGTGCCCGGCGAGATCATGCCGCGCTCGATCAGTTCGGAAAACGCCACGCGAGGGGCGTCGCGTGCGGTCAGAAACGGCGCGAGCGTCGCTTCCGGCAATGGCTCGATGCCGGCAATGCGGGCTTCGGCGGCGGCCGCATAGGTCTTGTCGCGCTCGAAACCGATGTAGCGGCGGCCAAGCCGTTTTGCCACCGCACCCGTCGTGCCGGTGCCGTTAAAGGGATCGATCACGAGATCACCGGGCTTCGATGATGACAGCAGCACGCGCGCCAAAAGGCCCTCGGGCTTCTGGGTCGGATGAACCTTCTTGCCGTCTTCGCCCTTCAACCGCTCTTCGCCGGTGCAAAGCGGGATCAGCCAGTCCGAGCGCGCCTGCACGTCCTCGTTGGCGGCCTTCAGCGCTTCGTAATTGAACGTATATCCCTTGGCCTTCTCGTCGCGTGCGGCCCAGATCATGGTCTCGTGGGCATTGGTGAATCGGCGGCCGCGGAAATTCGGCATCGGATTGGACTTGCGCCAGACGATGTCGTTGAGGACCCAAAAGCCGAGGTCCTGCATGATGGCGCCGACGCGAAAGATGTTATGATAGGAGCCGATCACCCAGAGCGTGGCCGACGGTTTCATCAGGCGGCGGCAGGCGAGCAGCCAGGCGCGCGTGAAGTCGTCATAGGCGGCAAAGGAGGAGAACTTGTCCCAGTCGTCGTTGACGGCATCGACATGGGATTTGTCGGGGCGCTTGAGATCGCCCTTGAGCTGAAGATTGTAAGGTGGATCGGCGAAGACGAGATCGACGGAAGCTGCCTGCAGCTTTGACATCTCGGCGACGCAATCGCCAATGATGATGCGGCTGTCTTGCCGGGACTCAAATTTAGTGCGGGGCGCCCTTGCAGACGCCCCGCGACGCGACACAACCATGACTCAAATACTCTGACTCAGGCGACGCTGTCGGCGACGCGGGACCAAACAACCGACTGGCCGCACTTTGACCGGGCAAAGTAAAAATCGACTTAACCGGGCAATTCTTTCACGGCTCGCGTTCCGATTAATTCGTCTTCACGCGAGAACAAATTTTGCGAGCGTTCGGAATCGCGCGTCGGCAGGAGCTACGGAATTTTCAGGGGAATTGAGATTTTGGCGTTCGCCGGCCGAGTTCGCAAGAAGGCCTTTGGCCGACGTCAGATCGGCTCCACTAGGCAATTTTTGCCGGGCGGGTTATTAGATGAGACAAAGAAAATTCTGCCGTCTTGCCCCACACGCGGTGAGATGGCCGCAGCAGAACGCAACGAGGAAGCCAGGCCATGCGTTACGATGATTTTCGCCGCAGCGACGACATCGAAGACCGTCGCGACGACAGTGGCGGCGGGGGCGGCATGGGCCTGCCGATCGGCGGCGGTGGTCTTGGCATCGGAACCATCATCGTGCTCGGCATCGTCGGATACGCGCTTGGCATCGATCCGCGCGTTCTGATCGGCGGGGCCGAAATCCTCACCGGCGGCGGCAGCCAGGCGCCGACCTACCAGACCGACCGCCGATCGGGTAACGTCAAGCGGGGAGCGCCGACCGACGAGATGGGCAGCATGATCTCGGGCATTCTCGGCGAGATCGACGATCGTTGGAGCGAGATTTTCCAGGCCGCGGGCCAGACCTACACCGGTCCGCGCATCGTGCTGTTCCGCAATGCGACCAATGGCGGTCGCTGCGGCATGGCGCAATCGGCGATGGGGCCGTTCTACTGCCCGCCGGACCGGCAGATCTTTCTCGACACTGGTTTCTTCCGCGAGGTCGAGACCCGCTTCCACGGCTGTCAGGGCTCGGCCTGCAAGTTCACCGCCGCTTATATCATCGCGCATGAGGCCGGACATCACATCCAGAACCTGCTTGGCATCTTGCCGAAAGTGACGGCCCAGCAGCAGGCGGCCGGCAGCAAGGCGGCAAGCAACGCGCTTCAGGTGAGGGTGGAATTGCAGGCGGATTGCCTCTCCGGAGTCTGGGTCAATCGCGAAGAGAAGAAGCGCCCGGGCTTCATCGAGGCAGGCGACATCGAGGGCGCCTTGCGGACCGCATCCGCGATCGGCGACGACACCCTGCAGCGGGCAACGACGGGACGCGTGGTGCCGGACTCTTTCACCCATGGCTCGGCGGAACAGCGCAAGCGCTGGTTCATGACCGGCTATCAGCAGGGAAACTTGAAGGCGTGCGACACGTTTAGTGCTGCCAGCTTGTAAGTGGTTTCGTGCCCCGGATGCGGCGCAACGCCAACGGCGCATTTACGGGCGTCTTTGGGACACCATGGAGTGTTGCGCCGCTGATCCGGGGCCTACGTAGTTCAGCGTTGCGGATTCATGGGCCCCGGCTCTGCGACGCAACGCGAGAGCGGCGCCGCCTCCGGGACACGAGGTAGGGAACATGTCTATCGACGAAACCAAAGAATTCGTGCCGCTGAACATCGCGGTGCTGACGATCTCGGATACGCGCTCGCTCGCCGACGACAAATCCGGCGCGACGCTGGCCGAACGCATCGTTGGCGCAGGCCACAAGCTTGCGGCGCGCGAGATCATCGTCGACGACGTCGAAGCGATCCGGTTGATCGTCAAGCGATGGATTGCGGATGCAGGCATCGACGCCATCATCACCACGGGCGGCACCGGCTTCACCGGCCGCGACGTGACGCCGGAGGCGATCGAACCATTGTTCGAGAAACGGATGGATGGTTTTTCCATCGCCTTCCACATGTTGAGCCATGTCAAGATCGGCACCTCGACGATCCAGAGTCGCGCGACCGCGGGCGTGGCGGGAGCCACCTTCATTTTCTGCCTGCCGGGCTCGCCCGGCGCATGCCGCGACGGCTGGGACGGGATCCTCGCCGCCCAGCTCGACTATCGGACGCGGCCCTGCAATTTCGTCGAGATCATGCCGCGGCTGGACGAGCACCTGCGCCGGCCTAAAGCGAAAGGGGCGTCAGCTTGATGGGGAGCGGCGGACATTCCGCAACAAGGTCTGTCCATAACGTCTAAATTTTAAAGCAAAGTCCTAACGGAACCTTACGAGATACCAGTCAGATTCGACGAAAGCCGCGGCGATTGCCGGGGCCATCAGGCGTGCAACGACCGGTGATCTGATGAGTGTTGTTGAACCCAGGACAAGGGTCCAGCGCGAACCGCGGCGGCAACTGCACAGGCGGCTTGCATGGATCTCGGCCGACAACGGCCAGAGCGAACGCGAATGCCATGTTCTGGACCTCGCGTCCGGCGGCGCGCGAATCGCGACCGACGATGCCATGGACGTCAGGGACCGCTTCGAGCTGACGCTGGTCAAGGGCCATCCCAAGCGCGAGCTGTGCGAGGTCGTCTGGCGTCGCGGCACGACTTACGGCATCAAATTTCTCACGTTGCTTCCGGTCGCCGCCGAGACTGCTACCGATCCGACAACGGCATCAATCCAGCCTTCGTGATGGCCGGTGCGGCCTCACGCGATGAGAGAAACGCAAGCAACGCCTGCGCGGCGTCCGGCTCCTTCGCTGTTTTGGTGAGGGCGCCCGCGAAGGAAAACATCGGCTGAACGTCAGCCGGCAATGCGCCAACGAAGGTGATGCCGGGAACATGGATGAGTTCGGCGACCTGCTGAAAGCCGATCTCGGCTTCGCCACGCGCAACCACGGCTGCGACCGGCTCACCGGATGGCGGTCCCCGCACTTTCCGGCTTTTCGCCGCGATCTGATCGGCGATGCCGAGTTTCTGGAACAGGATCGTCGACAGATAGGTGCCGCTGCCGCTATCCGAATAGGCGATGGATTTGGCTACCAGCAGCGTGTCGCGCAGCGCCGTGACGCTGCCGATGTCGGGTTTTTCGGCGCCTTTACGCACCACCATGCCGATCAGTGACCGCGCCAGCTCGACCTTGCTGTCGGCTTGCGTCAAACCGCGCTTGCCGAGTTCGTCAGCGGCGCCGCCGTCGAGGATGACGACGTCGGCGCTCTCGCCGCGCGAAAGCCGCGCCGGGATCGCTTCAGGCGAATCCCCCATCGAGGGACCGCGCGTCGTGATCAGATGGTTTCCGGTCGCACGCTCGAAGGCGGGGCCAAGCTCGGAATAGGCGCCGTGAAAGCCTGACGAAATCATGACATGTATATCGGCTGCGCTCGCAGCCTGCACGATCAACAGGGCCGCGACGGCGATCATCGTACGAGCAGGGAGGGACAGAAGGGACACTACAGTTTCATCTCCCAAGTCTCACCGATCAGGTTTTGGCCGAAACTGCGATGCGGTTCGGCTTTGACAAGGACAAATCCTGCGTCCTGATAGATATTGCGGGCCGCCGTCAGAATGCTCTGGGTCCAGAGCGTGATCTTGCGATAACCGCAGGCCCGGGCAAAGGCAATGCATTCGGTGACCAGCCGTCGTCCGAGCCCGTGGCCGCGCCCGGCTGGCTCGACCAGAAGCAAGCGGAGCTTGGCGACATCGTCGTCATACCGCACCAGAAAGACCGAGCCGACCGGCGCGCCATCGAGTTCGGCGATCCAGCATCGCTCGCGCGAGGCATCGAACGAGCTCAGGAATTTGGCGGCGATGTCCGCCACCAGCGCTTCGAACGAGGAATCGAAGCCGTATTCAGTTGCGTATTGCGCGCCATGACTCTGCACGATCCAGCCCATGTCGCCCGGCCGCGGCTCGCGCAACGTCACCGCGGAGGCATGCGACCCCTCAAGCAGAGTCTCGATGGTCGACATGGCCGCGGTGAGACGCCGCTGGTCGGCGTCGGACAACGGCCGCAACGCCCTGGCGACATCATTATGCGAGCTGCGGTCAAGTTTCGCGAAGGCCTGGCGCCCCTTGACGGTCAGGCTCAGTTGCTGCTGCCGCCGGTCCGCCGGCGACGGCTTGCGGCTGATCAGGCCGTCGTCGGCAAATTTCTGCACAATGCGGCTCAGGTAGCCGGGATCGAGGTTGAGCCTGGCCCCGATCTCCTTGGCGGCCATGCTGTCGCCGTGTGCCAGCTCGTACAGCACCCGTGCCTCACTCAGCGAAAACGGGCTTTCCAGAACCTTTTGGCCGAGCACGCCAAGCTGGCGCGTATAAAAGCGGTTGAAAGCGCGGACCGCCGATATGCGGCTTTGATCCTCGGGCATGGCGCACCTCAATACTTGCCATTGTCAATTAATTGATTGACTTTGGCAAGTATTTGCCTTCAGGCCGTGAGGATCCGGCTGTGCAGGCGGGTGAGCGAGGAGCGTCCGAGTTTGCGAAGCAAACGCGTTTCGGGATGACGGGCGTTCAATGCGTGGCCGCCAAGCCGTTCGTAGTGATCGCGTGCAATCAGCAGTCCCTGATCGGCGAACGGGCCCGCGATCACTCGCCCTATCGACATTAGTCCGTCATGCCAGGTGCGCTCCGAATAGGGGGAGCGGGCATAACGGAATACGCCGGCGCGGGGGCGGTCGTTATCGGCAACGCGCTGGACGAAGTGCACCGTCTCGTCGATCCAGCCGGGGTCGAGCACGGCGCCCGCATGCAGGAACATCAGCCACGGAGAGCGCGCCTGGCGTGCACCTGCCGCCAATGCCGCGGCGCGCGATCCCTCGAATCGCAGAAAGCGACAGCCGGCGATGTCGGCGACGCGCTCGATCACGCCGTTGTCGCCGCGGTCGACCAGCAGTACCTCGCGGACGACACCCGTCGCGGCGCCCGGCACCAGCGGGGCCAGCGTGGCGACGACCGGATGTTCGGCACCCTCAGTCGGGATGATGACACTCAGCATGATCTCTAGGGCCAAAAACGATAGAACCGTTATCACCTTGTCAAATTCAAATCAGCCTGCCGCCAGCAGCTTTTTGCGGCATCTGGCGCAAAGCCGCTCTCAAACGCGTGTTCTTCTTCCTTTTGCGTTGTGGATTGAGGAAATCATGTTCTTGATTTGTTCTAGTTCCATGCTATGTTCAAACCATGAGCAGAGCATCCTCACATGCGCTCAAGCACCCGCCGGTCAAGGCGCCCTCCAAACCGGCGGGTGCGCCTTCCGAGTTTCCGGAGCTTGCAGTCGCAATCGATCGCGAACGGCGGCGCGGCCGGGGCGCCCAATCCAACGCCAGCGGCCGCTATGAGGCCGAGGCGCGGGTCGTGTTCGACGACGGCTGGCAGAGCCTTGAGGAGCTGCCGCCGTTCAAGACAACAGTGTCACTTGATACCTCGCGCAAGGTCATCGCGCGCAACGATTCCCCTGATATCGGCTTCGACCGCTCCATAAACCCCTATCGCGGTTGCGAGCATGGCTGCGTCTATTGCTTCGCGCGGCCGACGCACGCCTATCTCGGCCTGTCGCCGGGGCTCGATTTCGAATCGAAGCTGCTGGCCAAGCCCGACGCCCCTCAGCTTCTCGAAAAGGAACTCGCGGCGGAGAATTACGAGCCGCGAATGATCGCGATCGGAACCAACACCGATCCGTATCAGCCGATCGAGCGCGATCACAAGATCATGCGCGGCATTCTTGAAGTGCTGGATCACGCCTCGCACCCGGTCGGCATCGTCACAAAGTCGGCGCTGGTGGCGCGCGATATCGACATCCTGGCGCGGCTGGCAAAGCGCAATCTCGCGAAAGTGGCGATTTCGATAACGACTCTCGATGCGCGGCTGGCGCGAACGATGGAACCACGCGCCTCGACCCCGCCGAAGCGGCTGGAGGCGCTGCGTCTTTTGTCGGAAGCCGGTATTCCGACCACGGTGATGGTTGCCCCCATCATCCCGGCGTTGAACGACAGCGAGATCGAGCGCATCCTGGATGCGGCGGCCCATGCCGGCGTCAAGGAAGCAAGCTATGTCTTGTTGCGCCTGCCGCTCGAGGTGCGCGACCTCTTTCGCGAATGGCTGATGGCGAATTATCCGGATCGCTACCGTCACGTGTTCACTCTGATCCGCGACATGCGCGGCGGACGCGACTACGATTCTCAGTGGGGAACGCGGATGAAGGGCACCGGACCCATGGCCTGGATGATCGGGCGGCGGTTCGAAATCGCTTGCGAAAAACTTGGGCTCAACAAGCGTCGCTCGAAGCTGACCACGGAACATTTCGCGCGGCCAAAGCGCGGCGGACAACAGCTCAGCCTGTTCTGATTTTTGAGTAAGGAGCGTCCATGCCCAAGCCGCCGATTCCAAGACTGACTGTCATCACGCTCGGTGTCGCTGACATGCGCAGGAGCATCGCCTTCTATGAAGCGCTGGGCTTTGCCCGGAAATTTCGTGCAACCGGTGAGGCGGTAGCATTTTTCGACACCGGCGCGACAGTGATCGGGTTGTTTCCGTGGGATCAACTAGCGCAGGACGCAGCCTTGCCCGGTCAGCCGAGGCCAGGTGCGTTTCGCGGCGTGACGTTGGCTTGGAACTGCGGCTCCGCCGAGGAAGTCGACGAGGTCATCGAGTTTGCGGTCTCGAGAGGCGCGCGACTGTTGAAGCCCGCGCACAAGACCGATTATGGCGGCTACTCCGGGTATTTTGCCGATCCTGATGGCCATCCCTGGGAAGCGGTGGTCGCACCCAATATCCCGGTGGGGGAGGATCGCCGGGTGCATTTCCTGGATTGAGAGGCACGTTGAGCGGCTGTTGAGAGCGGTGAAAGGCGCGGGCCACGCCGAAGTTCCGGGTTGCGCAGCTTCCGATGCTTGCGCACGATCCCGGCATGATTCGGGAAAAGCAGGAAAAGAAAAAGGTCGAGCTGCCAAAGGGCGTGATCGCGGTTTCCCCGCCGAGCTTTCGTCGCGAGCGGGCGCTGATCAAACGCGGCGTGTGGCCGGTGGCGGGTTGCGACGAGGCCGGGCGCGGACCGCTGGCAGGTCCGGTTGTGGCGGCTGCCGTCGTGCTCGACCCGCAACGGATTCCGAAGGGGATTGACGATTCCAAGCGTTTGACGGCGGAACGCCGCGAGGAGCTGTTCGAGGAAATCTGCGCAACCGCATCGTTTTCGGTCGCCTTCGCCTCGCCATCGCGGATCGACCGCGACAATATCCTGCGAGCCTCGCTATGGGCGCTCAGGCGCGCGGTCGAAAGCCTGCCGGAGCCGCCAAAACACGTCTTTGTCGACGGCCGCGACCGGCTCAACACTGCTTGCGACTGTGAGGCCGTGATCGGCGGTGACGGCATCGTGGTGTCGATCGCCGCTGCATCCATCATCGCCAAGGTGACGCGGGATCGTCTGATGTGCGCGCTCGCCGAGGAATGCCCCGGGTACGGCTTTGAATCCCATAAAGGCTACAGCGTGCCGGAACATCTCGAGGCGCTCGACCGGCTCGGTCCGTCGGTGCACCACCGCAGCTTCTTTGCTCCCGTTGTCGCGGCCCGGGAAAAGCACCAACCATGGACCATCAAGCGCGACGCCGATCTGTTCGGGCCCGCGGGCGTCGCGTCCTTGGTTTCTGCTGCGGAATGAGTAGTGCAGGCTATCTGGTTGCCTCCGTGCGTGGCGCATTCTAAGACCGTGGCCTGGCGCTAGTGTCCCGATTCCGAAGTTCGTCGCATTTTACGGAGCCACGTTTCGAACTTTGGAATCGAAAGGACACTAGCAAACCTATTGATCTAGTGTGGCTTGGGTTCAGAAGTCCGCATGACAAGCCGCGGCGCAAATGATGCGGATTTCTGAACCGCCACACTAGGTTAGAGGCGATCCGGCCGTCACATGCGCTTCACTTCCCTGGTTATCGAATTGATCCGCGCCCGGCCGAGGCTGGTCGTCTGGCTTGTGGTGGTGTTGCAGGCGATCCTGTGGCTCCTGGTATCGCTCATCCTATACCGTGGTCCTCCCGATGATCTCGCCACTGTGCTGGCGCTTGGCCGAGAGTATCGAGTTGGCACCGATATGGGGCCGCCGCTTGCATTCTGGCTTGCCGATATCGCATTTCGCGCCGCCGGCAATCACATGTTCGGCGTCTATGTACTGGCGGAACTCTGCTCGGTCGCGACATTCTGGACATTATATCTGCTGGCGCGCGCCGCAGTCGGCGGCCAGCAGGCGGTGCTTGCGGTTCTCCTAACGATGACGGTGCTGGCGTTCAGCGCTCCCAGCCTCGAATTCGGTCCGCTGGTTTTGGCACGTCCGCTATGGGCGCTTCTCCTGCTGCATTCCTGGCAACTGATCGGTCAGAACCGGCGCAACGCCTGGTTCGCGTGGTCCATCGACGCTGGTCTGCTGCTGCTCACGACCTCGGCTGGATTCGTCCTGCTCGCGCTCGTGGTGGGATTTGCACTCGCGACCGCGCGCGGCCGGCGCATCCTGGTGTCGTTCGATGCGCTGTTTGCGTTTCTGGTGATCATCGTTCTGGCGCTGCCCTATCTGGTCTGGCTGATCCGCGCCGACGCGTCGATCCTGCCGCATTTGCCAGCGGTTGCGGATTTGCGCGGCCGGGCGCTGCACGGCGCCGAATTGCTTGGTGGCTTGGCGCTCGCCGCCGTCGGGATCGCGATCGTGTCGGCATTCAATTCCGGATGGTTCGATCGCACGCAGGAAGAGGCGCCCGTTATCTTCCGGCCTCCGGTCGATCCGGCTGCGCGCGATTTCGTCTACTTCTTTGGCTGCGTGCCTGCGCTGCTTGGATGCCTGATATCAGGCCTGTTTGGACTGGATCATGTCGTGGGAGGGACGGGGATCGTTCTTCTGATGTCGGGGCTCGCCGTCGTGGTGGCGTGCGGCGACCTCATTCATCTGCGACGGCAGCGAATATTGCGCACGGTCTGGGCTGCCGTCATTCTGGCGCCGGCGCTCGCCGTCACCGTGGCCGCGATCTTTGTCCCCTGGACCACGGCCAGCGAGGTAACGACATCGCTGCCCGCAACCGCAATCGGACGATTTTTCGACGACAGTTTTGAACGGCGAACCAACCAGCGCCTGTCGGCGGTGACAGGCGATGCAGAGCTTGCGACCTTGATCAGCTTGAGCGCCACGCGACCGCATCTGTTTCTCGCGGCCGCACCGCATCGAACGCCGTGGCTTAACCTGAACAAGTTCAATCAAACCGGCGGCGTCGTGGTTTGGCGCGCCTCCGGTACTGATGGTACGCCTCCGCCCGATATCGCAAGGCTGTTTCCGGGTCTGGTGCCCGAAGTGCCGCAGAGCTTCGATCGGCTGGTGAACGGCCGCCAGCCACTGTTGCGGATCGGTTGGGCGATCGTGCGGCCGAAGGGGCCGTGAATTCAGACTACGAAGCCGGCTGCGCCAGTCGTCCGATTCTAACATTCGCATCTCTTCTCAGCGGTCACTTTTGCGAATGTTAGAATCACAGGACCACTAGCAAATATATATGTTTCTAGTGGGGTCTGGGATTTGACATTCGCTTTCCGAACTTGCGGCTAGGTGGGTAGCGAATGCCAATCTACTCCACTAGCGCTTTGGCGATGGCGCGCAAGTCCTGCCACGAAAGTCGCTTGTAGGACGGCGAGCGCAATAGATAGGCCGGATGGAACGTCGCCATCGCGCGGATTGCACGCGTGCCGGTGTCGTAGCTGAGCCAGCGCCCGCGCGTCTTCATGATGCCCTCGCGCGTCGACAGCAGCGTCTGTGTCGATGGGTTGCCGAGCGTCACGAGGATATCCGGATCGACCAGTTCGATCTGGCGCTGGATAAATGGCAGGCAGATCTGCGTTTCCTGCGGCGTCGGCGTCCGGTTGCCGGGCGGACGCCAGGGAATCACGTTGGCGATGTATACCTTGCTGCGATCAAGCCCGATCGAGGCGATCATCCGGTCGAGCAGTTTGCCCGAGCGTCCGACAAAGGGCAGGCCTTCGATGTCTTCGTCGCGTCCGGGCGCCTCGCCGACAAACATGATGCGCGCCTTCGGGTTGCCGTCGGCAAACACCAGACGAGTGGCCGTCGACTTCAACGCGCAGCCGTCGAATTTCTCGAGCATATCGCGCAAGACTTCGAGCGAGGTCGCGGTGCGAGCAGTCTCACGCGCGCTCGCAAGGGCGGCGTCCGGCGGCGGCGGTTCGGAGGATGGCGCGACGAGAGCGGGGGGCGCCACTCTAGAAGGTCGAGATGGGTTTGCGTCATTGCGAGGGGCAGCCGCCTTGAAGTCCGCCGGTTTCTCGGCATCGGCCAGCCGGTCAACCGGCTCTTCCGAGAGCGCACAGTCGACCCCGGCCTCCAGATAGAAGGCCAGCAATTGCGAAACCGATAGTGCAGGCTCAGGTGTCAACTTGTTGATCCCGTACGGCTTTGGTCCGTGAATTCCGCATGGCGAACGCGCGCTTGCGATCGACGGGGAAGGCGGTCACGACCCTAGGCCGGATTACGCTGCAACGGAACATCCGATGCGGCATTTCCATGTTGTTCTTCCCGCAAAAATCGGAAACAACGTGGCACACCCTTTTCAAGTCTGAGACCAGACCATGAGCACCGAAGAATTGCCGCCGCGCGAATCCATGGAATTCGATGTTGTGATCGTCGGCGCCGGCCCGTCCGGTCTTGGCGCGGCCATCCGGCTGAAGCAGCTCAACCCCGAGCTTTCGGTGGTGGTGGTTGAGAAGGGCTCGGAAGTCGGCGCGCATATTCTGTCGGGCGCGGTCATCGATCCGGTTGCGCTCGACGAGCTCGTGCCGGATTGGCGCGAAGATGCCGACTGTCCGCTGAAGACAGAGGTCAGGGATGATCGCTTCTTCTGGATGACGAAAGCAAGCGCGATCCGCTTGCCGAATTTCATGATGCCGCCGCTGATGAACAACCATCACTGCTACATCGGTTCGCTCGGCCAGCTATGCCGCTGGCTTGCCGGCAAGGCCGAGGCGCTTGGCGTTGAAATCTATCCCGGCTTTGCCGCGGTCGAAGTGCTCTACGATGACAAGGGTGCGGTGCGCGGGATTGCGACCGGCGACATGGGCATCGCGAGGGACGGCTCGCGCAAGGCGTCCTTCACGCGCGGCATGGAACTGTGCGGCAAGTATACGCTGTTCGCCGAAGGCGCCCGCGGCAGCTTGACCAAGCAGCTCGTTGCGAAGTTCGCGCTCGATGCCGGGAGCGAGCCGCCAAAATTCGGTATCGGCCTCAAGGAAGTCTGGCAGATCGATCCGTCAAAGCATCAGAAGGGCGTGATCCAGCATTCGTTCGGCTGGCCGTTGAACAACACGACCGGCGGCGGTTCCTTCCTCTATCATTATGACGACAATCTCGTCGCGGTCGGATTCGTCGTGCATCTCAACTACGACGACCCTTATCTCTCGCCGTTCGACGAGTTTCAGCGCTTCAAGACCCACCCGGCGATCAGTCCGCTCTTCGATGGCGGCAAGCGGCTCGCCTATGGCGCCCGCGCCATCACCGAAGGCGGCTATCAGTCGGTGCCGCGGCTTTCTTTCGCCGGCGGCGCGCTGATTGGCTGCGCGGCGGGGCTCGTCAACGTGCCGCGCATCAAGGGCGTTCATAACGCGCTCGGCAGCGGCATGCTGGCCGCCGAGCATGTCCGTGCGGCGCTCGGCGCTGGCCGCGCCAATGATGAACTGGTTGAATATGAAAATGCCTGGCGCTCCTCGGTCGTCGGCAAGGATCTGTTCCGGGTTCGCAACGTCAAGCCGCTCTGGTCGAAATTCGGCACGGTCGTGGGCGTGGTGCTCGGCGGCTTCGACATGTGGTGCAATACGCTCGGCTTCACGCTGTTCGGAACCCAGTCGCATGCCAAGCCCGACCGCAGCACCCTTGATCCGGCAAAGGCTCACGCGCCGGCTCAGACCCCAAAGCCGGACGGCAAATTGACCTTCGACCGGCTGTCCTCGGTCTTTCTGTCAAACACCAATCACGAGGAGGACCAGCCGGTTCACCTGAAGGTCGCCGACATGAACTTGCAAAAGACTTCCGAGCACGACGTCTATGCCGGCCCGTCCAACCGCTATTGCCCTGCGGGCGTCTACGAATGGGTGGAAGAGACGTCAGGTCCGCGCTTCGTGATCAACGCCCAGAACTGCGTCCACTGCAAGACCTGTGACATCAAGGACCCGAACGGCAACATAACCTGGGTTCCACCGGAGGGCGGGGGCGGACCTAACTACGAGGCAATGTGACCACGTTTGCGTGAGCGGGCAGCTCTGTCGGCCACGATACCGCCATACTGCAAGCGTTTTCAGGCGCCGTGGACAGTGAGGCCCCCGGTCGATTTGCAATCGCTGTATCCTTGCGATTGGCCGCCAAAAGCGGCATTGTCCCGCAACTTGATGCGCCGGTTGGGCTTGCATCCGAGACATCCGAGACTGATCACGAGTGGTCCGATTCCAGCATTCGCATCCCGATTTGGTTGGCACGGTTGCGAATGCTAGAGTTTCTGGAGTTAAAGGACCTCGAGCAGAAACAAATTTCTGGAGGAGTTCAGGATTTGACGTTCGCATTGTGAGGCCGCGGCCAAGCGGTTAGCGAATGCCAAGTCCACTCTACCAGATCCCTGCAGATTTCTGGAGCCAAGGCGAACCCTGATGCTTTCTTTCCAATTCAATCGCTCGGCGATTGCCGCACTCGCTTTCCTGGCACTGCCCGTCGTCGCTGCCGCGCAGACGCCCGAGCATCCCGCCGACAACTCCGCGCAATTTCCTTCCACTCACGACCTGAAGGCGCTGACGACCGCCGGGAGCTATCTTGCCGCCCGTCACGCCAGCGTCGAGCGGGATGCCGCGTCGGCCGCGACTTTCTACCGTTCGGCGCTCCGTACCGATCCAAAGAACAACGAACTGCTCGATCGAGCCTTCATTTCCTCGCTCGCGGACGGCGACATCGAAGAAGCGGTCAAGCTGGCTGATCGTATTCTCGCAACCGACAAGACCAATCGCGTCGCGCGGCTCGTGATCGGCGTGCGCGATCTCAAGCAGAAGAAGTATGCAAGCGCGCAGTCCAACATCAACCAGTCGATCCGTGGGCCAATCACCGACCTCGTCGCCACGCTGCTGACCGGCTGGGCCGCTTACGGCGCCGGTGACGCCAAGGGCGGCGTCGCCACCATCGACAAGCTGGCCGGTCCTGAGTGGTATCCCATCTTCAAGGATCTACACTCCGGCATGATCCTCGAACTGGCCGGCAAGGAGAAGGAAGCCGGCGTCCGGCTCGAGCGCGCCTACAAGCTCGAAGATTCGATGCTGCGCGTCTCGGACGACTATGCCCGCTGGCTGTCGCGCAACAAGGATGCGGCTGCGGCCAAGGGTGTTTATGGGACCTTCGACAAGAAACTGCCGCGGCATCCGCTGGTGCAGGAGGCAATGCGCGAGGTGGAAGCCGGCAAGAAGCTGCCGCCGATCGTGGATTCGCCACAGGCCGGCGCGGCCGAGGCGCTTTACGGCATCGGGGCGACGTTGACCCGTCGCGGCGGCGAGGACCTTGCGCTCGTTTACTTGCAGCTGGCGCTCTACCTGGTGCCAAACCATCCGTTGGCATTGTTGTCGCTCGCCGATCTCTACGAATTGGTGAAGAAGCCGCAGATGGCCATCAAGGTCTATGAGCGCGTGCCGTCAAGTTCGCCACTCAAGCGCAATGCGCAAATCCAGCTTGCCATCGATCTCGATGCAGCGGACCGCACCGACGAAGCGATCAAGATCCTGAAGGGCGTCACGGCGGATGACCCCAAGGATATCGAGGCCGTGATGGCGCTCGGCAATATCGAGCGCGGCCGCAAGAAGTTTGCCGATTGCGCGGCTACCTACTCGCAAGGGATCGATATCCTGCCGAAGGAGACCGACAAGAATACCTGGGTCTACTATTATTACCGCGGCATCTGCGAGGAGCGTTCCAAGCAGTGGAACAAGGCGGAAGCCGACATGCGCAAGGCGCTCGAATTGCAGCCCGAGCAGCCGCATGTGCTCAACTATCTCGGCTATTCGTGGATCGATCAGGGCATCAATCTCGACGAAGGCATGAAGATGATCAAGCGTGCCGTCGACCAGCGTCCGGATGACGGCTATATCGTGGACTCGCTCGGCTGGGCCTATTACCGCATCGGCAACTACGAAGACGCCGTGAAGAATCTCGAGCGGGCGATCGATCTCAAGCCTGAAGACCCCACCATCAACGATCACCTCGGCGATGCCTATTGGCGCGTCGGCCGCACGCTTGAGGCCAAATTCCAGTGGGCGCACGCTCGCGACCTCAAGCCGGAGCCGGAAGACCTGCCGAAGATCCAGGCCAAGATCGAGCATGGCTTGGCCGACGACACGTCCGACACGTCCGCTGCGGCAGCCGACAAGAAGAAGGAAGATGGCAAGGGCGGCTAGACGTCGGGGCCGATATGCGGCCCCGGGTCACGCCTTGCGATATTCCCGGCGTCTTGACGCGAAGTTTTCTGGATTGTTTTCAGTCGATTTCTTGGATTTGCATTCGCTATGACCTCCGGTGAAACGACCGATGCGGCCGGTAAATCCTCCGTGAGCGAACTTGCCGAAAGCGCGCGAGCCAAGGTCAACCTGACCCTTCGGGTGGTTGGACGCCGCGTCGACGGCTACCACGATCTGGAAAGCGTCGTCGCCTTTGCCGATTGCGCCGATCGGCTCACCTTGCTTCCGGGGGGCGAACTGCAACTGAAAACAACAGGCCCCCTGGCAGATGTCTGCGGCGAACTCGCCGACAATCTCGTGCTCAAGGCGGCGCGGTTGCTGGCCGAACGCGTGGCTGGCCTGGAAAGCGGGACTTTCACGCTCCACAAGGCTTTGCCTGTCGCGGCCGGAATCGGCGGTGGTTCGGCCGATGCCGCAGCGGCGCTGCGGCTATTGGCGCGCGCCAACGGTCTTGCGATCGACGATGCGCGCCTGATTGAAGTCGCGAAAATGACCGGTGCCGACGTGCCGGTGTGTGTTCCCTCGCGGGCCTGCGTCATGACCGGGGTTGGCGAGAACCTGCAGCCGTTGGCATTGCCAAAGGTCCCTTGCGTGCTGGTCAATCCACGGGTTGCGGTCGCGACCAAGGATGTGTTTGCGGCGCTGGGCCTGCGCAGCGGCGAGTTGCGCGTGGGCATTACCGATGTCATCCGGGCGATGGTCTGGCCGGATGCGGGAGCTTCACTCGACGAATGGGTCGAGGCGTTCGCGGCCAGCTCCAACGATCTGGAAGAGCCTGCGATGCGGATTCGACCTGTCATTGGGGACGTCATTGCGGCGCTGAATGCCACCAATGGCGCCTGGCTGGCGCGCATGTCCGGCTCTGGGGCCACCTGTTTCGCGATCTATGAGAACACAGCCGAGGCTGGTCGCGCGGCGGAGAAGATTCGCCGCGATAACCCGACATGGTGGGTTCATGCGGGCGTGTTGAGCTGACGCAAAACTCGCGACAGGCTCAATGCGTTCGCGCCAGGCAGAACGCCACCACCTGCTGCAGCGCGGTTTTCATCGGCGAGGGCGGAAACAGCGCCAGCGCATCGACCGCCATCGCGCCATAATGCTGGGCGCGGTTGATGGTGTCTTCGAGCGCGCGGTGCTTGGTCATCAGCCCGACGGCGTGATCGAGATCGCCGCCGCCGATCTCGCCGCGTTCGAGCGCCCTGCGCCAGAATTCGCGTTCGACATCGTTGCCGCGGCGGAAGGCCAGAACCACAGGCAGCGTGATCTTGCCCTCGCGGAAATCGTCGCCGACATTCTTGCCGAGCTTGGCCGACTTGCCGCCATAGTCCAGCACGTCGTCAACGAGCTGGAAGGCGATGCCGAGATTCATGCCGACCGAGCGGCAGGCGGTCTGCTCGTCCTTCGGACGATTGGCGATCACCGGGCCGACTTCGCAGGCCGCGGCGAACAGTTCGGCAGTCTTGCCTCTGATGACGGCGAGGTATTCGTCCTCGGTGGTGGCGGTGTTCTTGGCGGCGGCGAGCTGCATCACCTCGCCCTCGGCGATGGTGGCCGCCGCGGATGACAGGATGTCGAGCGCGCGCAGCGAGCCGACCTCGACCATCATCCGGAAGGCCTGGCCGAGCAGGAAGTCGCCGACCAGGACGCTCGCCTCATTGCCCCAGAGCATGCGGGCCGAGAGCTTGCCGCGCCGCATTTCGCTTTCGTCGACGACGTCGTCGTGCAAGAGCGTCGCGGTATGCATGAATTCGACGGACGCCGCGAGCTTGATGTGGCCGTCGCCGGAATAGCCGGTCAGGTTGGCCATCGCCAGCGTCAGCATCGGACGAAGCCGCTTTCCCCCCGATGAAATCAGGTGGTTGGCCACCTCGGGGATCATGGTGACCTCCGAGCCGGTGCGCGACAGGATCGTCGCGTTCACCCGCTCCATATCGGCGGATACCAGCTCAACAAGCCCCTCGATCGATGCGTCAGAAGGGCTCTCGAAGGGAACAATAACCGCCACATGTATCTCCAGATTTGCCCTATCGGCCATATCCTCGGATATAACCACACAAAGAGCCAGCCTGTGGGGTGAATGTTAGGATCGGACTACTGGCGCGGCAAGGCCGCGGCGGCCTCAAAGCGAATGTCAAATCCAAAACCACACTAGAATCCAACAGTTGCTAGTGGTCCTATGATTCTAACATTCGCAGGAAGTGCCCGCTGAAAAGGGATGCGAATGTTAGGATCGGACCACTAGGACGGGGGAATAAGGGAGACGACCGGGTGCGGGAATTGGTTCGGACCAACGACATCGTGCTGGTTTCGGCGATCGGCGCACTGCTCGACGGCGCCAATATCTATCATCTGGTGGTCGACCAGAATATGAGCGTCATCGATGGATCGATTGGCATTTTGCCGCGCCGGATTCTGGTGCACGAGGACGACAATCGCCTGGCACGCGAGATTCTCCGCGATGCGGGCCTCGCCCACGAGTTGCGAGCCGATGAGTGAGCCTGCAGGCGATATCACGGAGGATGGCTTTCTGGGCGGCAAATTGCGCCTTCGTCAGCCGAGATCGGGCCATCGCGCTGGCCATGACGCGATGCTGCTGGCGGCGGCGACGCCCGCTCGCCCGGGTGACCGCGTCGCCGATTTCGGTGCTGGCGTCGGCGCGGCGGGCCTTGCGGTCGCCACGCGTGTCGCCGGTATCAGGCTGGTCCTGGTCGAGGTCGATGCGAGGCTTGCGGAGATGGCGCGGGCCAACGCGGTCGACAATGGGATTGCGGCCGAAACACTGGTGCTCGATATTGCCTCAGGCGCGGAGAGCTTCGCCTCGGTTGGCCTTTCTCCCGACAGCGTCGATGTCGTGCTGATGAACCCTCCCTTCAACGATGCTTCGCGCCACCGCGCCTCGCCGGACAAGACACGAGAGTTTGCTCATGTTGCGGTGGCGGAAACGCTTGAAGGGTGGATTCATGCGGGCCGTCGGATTCTCAAGTCCGGCGGGAATCTCGTGATGATCTGGCGCGCCGACGAAATTGCGCAACTATTGGCCGCGCTTGGCCGCGGGTTTGGCAGCCTGATGATCTTGCCCGTCCACGCCGACGCAGCCTCGCCGGCCATCCGCGTGCTCCTTCGCGCGACCAAAGGGGGACGCACGCCCACCCGCCTGTTGGCTGGGCTGGTGCTGAACGACGAGTCCGCCCGTCCCACGCCAGATACCCGGAGAATTCTGGCCGGCGAAGGTCGCTTGCCGCTGGCGACGCCTTGATTGGGAAGAAGTGTTAGCCGCGAATTTACTGCGAAACCGGTTTCGAGTCCCGTTTCGGCGCCGAAGTGAGATGAATCGCAGTGAAAAGGATACCGAACAGCGTCATCAGCAAATAGATCTTCATGGCGTGCTCCGCTGTATCCTGACGGCGTGGTCGCCTCTTCGAGCGATACGATCAAACTACGAAGGCGTTTGGTCGGTTGAATGACAGTGTCGTGATAAGAAACGGTTAATTTGAGGTGAGTGTATGTCGGAACATTTCAGCGAAGCCCGACAAGGGCCGGTCGGAATCGAGAAATGGCTGAGCTGGATTCCGGCTCGGCTGCGGCCGGGCCGCGCCGTCGTGCCGGTGGTGCGTTTGTCAGGCGTGATCGGGGCTGTGACGCCGCTGCGACCGGGACTGTCGCTTGCCGGCATCGCGCGGACGCTCGAGCGCGCCTTTTCCATCAAGAATGCAAAGGCGGTGGCGCTGGTGATCAATTCGCCCGGCGGCTCGCCGGTGCAGTCGCGGCAGATTTATTTGCGTATTCGCCAGCTCGCCGAGGAGAAGAAGCTTCCGGTTCTGGTGTTCGTTGAGGACGTCGCGGCGTCCGGCGGTTACATGATCGCGTGTGCCGGCGACGAAATTTTCTGCGATCCTTCTTCGATCCTCGGCTCGATCGGCGTGGTTGGCGGCTCCTTCGGCTTTCAGGACCTGATCAAGAAGGTCGGCGTCGAGCGGCGGCTCTATACCGCGGGCGCCCACAAGGCGATGCTTGATCCATTCCTGCCGGAAAATCCCGACGACGTGACGCGGCTGAAGGCGCTCCAGCGCGAGATCCATGCGATCTTCATCGCGCTGGTCAAGCAGAGCCGGGGCGCACGTCTGAAGGGCGCCGATGACGTGCTTTTCACCGGCGAGTACTGGGCGGGCGAGACCTCGATCTCACTTGGCCTCGCGGATGCCATTGGTGACCTGCGCTCGACGCTCCGCGCCCGCTACGGCGAGAAGGTCCAGACGCCGTTGGTTGCGCCGGCAAGCGGCATGCTGTCAGGCCTGCTCGGGCGCCGGTCGCCGGGCGCGTTGATGGGGCTGGAGGGGATGGCCAGCCTGCCGGAGGAGGCGATTTCGGCGCTCGAAACCCGGGCAATTTGGGCAAAATTCGGGTTTTGAACAGTTTTCCCCGCGCCATTTGGCCCCGCTCGATCCGATTGCGGGACGGGCCGCCTTGGTAGACAATGCAAGGGAAGGGGCGCGTGACCAATGGACGAGGATCGACCGATGCCGCCGCTTGTCGCAATCGCTGGGGCTCTTGGAGGGCTGGCTGTTATCCGCTGGGCCTACCGGACTGCCCTGCGGGTTAGCCAGGAATTGGAGGAGGCTCGCCTGGAGCGGGCCGCGCAATCCGCCCGCTCGCGGGAAATTCCGACATTGCGGCGGGACCCGAATACGGGCGCTTACCGGCCGGGCTAAAACGACAGCCTCATCCTGAGGAGCGGGCGCGAGCCCGCATCTCGAAGGATGGCCCCAAATTTGGGGCCTCATAGTTCGAGACGCGCGAAACCGCGCTCCTCACCATGAGGAATTGGACTTGGCATTACCTTGATTCCTGCAGTCCCCGCCGATACGGTCCCGCGCGCTTTGATCGGATTTCCCGCGAAACGACCAAAATCGACGATGGATGCCTTGCCTGCGCATATGCGCCCGGAACGTTCGTTCCAGGGACTGATCCTGACGCTTCAGCGTTATTGGGCCGATTACGGCTGCGTGATCTTGCAGCCCTACGACATGGAAGTCGGCGCCGGCACTTTCCACCCGGCGACCACGCTGCGCGCGCTTGGCCCCAAGCCGTGGAATGCCGCCTATGTGCAGCCCTCGCGGCGTCCGAAGGACGGCCGCTACGGCGAAAATCCAAACCGCTTGCAGCACTACTACCAGTTTCAGGTAATCCTGAAGCCGTCGCCGTTGGATATTCAGGAGCTCTATCTGAAATCGCTCGCCGCGATCGGCATCGATTCGCATCTGCACGACATCCGCTTCGTCGAGGACGATTGGGAGAGCCCGACGCTGGGCGCGTGGGGACTGGGCTGGGAATGCTGGTGCGACGGCATGGAAGTGAGCCAGTTCACGTACTTCCAGCAGGTTGCCGGCGTCGAATGCGCGCCGGTCTCAGGCGAACTCACCTACGGGCTCGAACGTCTCGCATGCTATTTGCAGGGCGTCGACAGCATCATGGACCTCAATTTCAACGGCCGCGAAGGCGCGGAGAAGGTCAGCTATCGCGACGTCTTCTTTCAGGCCGAGCAGGAATATTCACGGCACAATTTCGAATATGCCGATACGGCGATGCTGTTCGAGCAGTTCAAGATGGCGGAGGCCGCGTGCCGGAAATATCTCGAAGCCGGCTGGAAGGATAGCGGCGCCCGCAAAGAGCATCTGATGGCGCTGCCGGCCTATGACCAGTGCATCAAGGCAAGCCACGCCTTCAATCTTCTCGACGCGCGCGGCGTGATCTCGGTCACCGAACGGCAAAGCTACATCTTAAGGGTGCGCGAACTGGCGAAGGCCTGCGGCGAAGCCTGGGTGCATACCGAAACGGGGAGGGCGACATGAGCGAACAACCGCATATTGGCGGCCGGGCGCCGCTTCCGATCGAAGTGCAGGCCGGCGAGGAATACTGGTGGTGCGCCTGCGGCAGGTCCAAGACCCAGCCGTTCTGTGACGGCAGCCATGAGGGCACCGGCTTCGAGCCCATGCAGTACATCGCGCCCGAGACCAAGCGTGTGTTCTTCTGCACCTGCAAGCGCACCAAAACCATGCCGCTCTGCGACGGCTCGCACAAAGAGCTTCCGACGTAATGCCCGATCTTCTGCTTGAACTGTTCTCCGAAGAAATCCCCGCGCGCATGCAGGCGAAAGCGGCCGACGATCTGCGCCGCACGGTCACCGACAAGCTCGTCGCCGAAGGTCTCGTGTATGAGGGCGCGAAAGCCTTCGCGACGCCGCGGCGGCTGGCGCTGACGGTTCATGGGATTCCGGCGCGGCAGGCGGATCTGAAGGAAGAGCGGAAAGGTCCGCGCGTCGGCGGGCCGGAGGCCGCCATCGCAGGCTTTCTGAAAGCTGCGGGACTCTCCTCGATCGAGGAAGCGCAGATCCAGCGCGACCCGAAGAAAGGCGACTTCTACGTCGCGCTGATCGAAAGGGAAGGCCGCGCCACCATTGACGTGCTCGCGGAAATCCTGCCGGTGATCATTCGCACTTTCCCGTGGCCGAAATCGATGCGCTGGGGTGCGCGCTCGGCCAAATCAGGCTCGTTGTCCTGGGTGCGACCGCTACACGCCATCACCGCGACCTTCGGTCTTGAGACCGAAGAGCCTGACGTTGTGAAATTTGCCGTCGACGGCATCGAGACCGGCCAGACGACATTCGGCCACCGCTTCATGGCGCCGCAGGCGATCTCCGTGCGCCGCTTCGAGGACTATGAGGCGAAACTGATCGAGGCCAAGGTCGTGCTCGATCCCGAGCGCCGCAAGGACACGATCGTCACCGACGCCAAGACGCTGGCGCAGGCGCAGAATTTCGAGCTGGTCGAAGACCAGGCGCTATCAGACGAAGTTTCAGGCCTGGTCGAATGGCCGGTCGTGCTGATGGGCTCGTTCGACAAGGAATTTCTGTCGATCCCGGGCGAAGTGATCCGCGCCACAATCCGCAATAACCAGAAGTGCTTTGTGGTGCGCGATCCCCGGACCGACAAGCTCGCCAACAAGTTCGTGCTTACTGCGAACATCGAGGCTTCCGATGACGGCAAGGCGATCATCGCCGGCAATGAGCGCGTGATCCGCGCGCGGTTGAGCGATGCGAAATTCTTCTATGAGACGGACCTGAAGACGAAGCTCGAAGATCGCCTGCCGAAATTCGACCAGATCGTGTTTCACGAAAAACTCGGCACGCAAGGCGAGCGCATCAAGCGCATCGAGCGCCTGGCGGCCGAAATCGCGCCGCTGGTCGGCGCCGACGTCGAAAAGGCGAAGCGCGCCGCGCGCCTGGCCAAGGCGGATTTGCTGACGGAAGTCGTCGGCGAATTCCCGGAGCTTCAGGGTCTGATGGGCAAATACTACGCGCTGGCGCAGGGCGAGGATGCTTCCGTGGCTGCTGCCAGCGAGGAGCACTACAAGCCGCAAGGGCCGAACGACCGCGTGCCGACCGACCCCGTCAGCGTCGCCGTCGCGCTCGCCGACAAGATCGACACGCTGGTCGGTTTTTGGGCGATCGACGAAAAGCCGACGGGGAGCAAGGATCCCTATGCGCTACGGCGGGCGGCGCTAGGCGTCATTACGCTAGTCGTTGAGAGCAAGCTTCGACTTCAATTTGCTGGAATTCTATCAACGCATCTTGATAAACTTAGCAAAGAACTGAGCGACGCGTCGGCAAGGAAAAAAGTGAAGGCCGCTCAAGAGCTGGGGGTCGCCGGATTAGTTATATCCGCGACGGCGATGGTTTTTAGAGATTTCGGTGGCAGAAAAATCTCGACTGTAGTCATTGATCTTCTTTCCTTCCTTGCCGACCGCCTGAAGGTACAGCTTCGCGAACAAGGCGCGCGGCACGATCTGGTCGATGCTGTGTTCGCGCTGGAGGGCCAGGACGACCTGTTGATGGTCGTCCGCCGCGTCGAAGCGCTCGGCAAATTCCTCGACACCGACGATGGCAAGAATCTGCTCGCCGGCACCAAGCGCGCCAGCAACATCCTGGCTATCGAGGAGAGGCGGGACAAGCGGACCTTCGACGGCGCGCGAAATCCGGCGGTCTATAACCTCGCGGAAGAAAAAGCGCTCGCTGACGCGATCGACCTGGCGAAGGTTGAGGCAAGCGTTGCCGTGATGAATGAGGATTTCGCCGCCGCCATGAGCGCGATCGCAAAACTTCGCCCCGCGGTGGACGCCTTCTTCGACAAGGTCAAGGTCAACGACGACGATCCAAAGGTGCGCGAAAATCGCCTCAAGCTCTTGAACGAAATCCGTGCCGCCACGCGGGCGGTCGCCGATTTCTCGAAGGTTGAGGGCTAGGGGATGGATCGCGAAACGCTCGCGGCTTACGACAAGGATGCCGCGGCGTTCGCGAAAGACTGGCACGAGCAGCTGGCCCCCAGCGATCTGCATGAGCTCGTCAAGCGCTTCTTCATCGTTGGCGGCGCGACCGCCGATATCGGCTGCGGCAGCGGGCGCGAGGTGGCGTGGCTGAATGCGAACGGTTTTCCGGCACGCGGTTTCGACGCGTCGGATGGTCTTCTAGCGGAGGCGCGTACCCGCTATCCGCAATTTGAATTCATCCATGCAGAGCTACCGGATTTGCGCGGCATCGCCGCCAACGCCTATGACAACGTGTTATGCGAAACCGTGATCATGCACCTCGACCGCGCGAAGATCGGGCCGTCGGTCCGGCGCATGATCGAGATCGTCAAGCCCGGCGGAATTTTCTACCTGAGCTGGCGCGTGACCGAAGGTGAAAACCAACGCGACAAGCATGCGCGTCTCTACGCGGCTTTCGAGCCTTCGCTGGTGCGCTCCGAACTGGCGGCGGCCACCACGCTGCTCGACGAGGACGTTGTCAGTGCGTCCTCAGGAAAGCGCATTCATCGCATGGTGGCCCGGAAGCCGGCCTGACCGCGCGGCGCACGCATTCAACCTCGTCACCGGAATAAAGTGCCCCGCCCGGGCGGGGGGAGCCGGGCGGGGCCTTGATGTCCAGCCAGCCAAAATGTGGGGCCGGACATGCGTCGAGCTTCTCTAGTCGATCACCTGAACGATGCGTCGCGTTCGCGGCTCGACCAGCACGGTTTCGCCGTTGATCACGGTGTACCGGTAAGGCGTGGCGCCGAATGTTTGCGGCACGTCGTAGAAAGTCACGCCGCTATCCGGCAGGACAGCGCCGACAACGACGCGATCCGGTATCGTGTAGTTGGGCACTCGTTCACGTACGATATATTCGCGAAACGCCGGCCGCTGATCGATTGCAATGCCGACGGCGCCACTGTCGACGACCACACCGCCAGGGGCCACGACGCCAACGGTGCTCTGGCCTTGTGCGGCGATCGGTGCGCTGATGGCGGCCGCAATTGTCGCTATGGCCAAAAGATGGTTTCGCATGGTCTGCTCCTTACACCAATTTCATGCATTGCATTCCGGCGTGCAGCCGGCATGCAATGCGATCCAATTCATCGCTGGAAGCATCGTTCCCCAGAAAAGATTTTCGCGCAGTGCATTGTTTCCAATGAATTTTTGGAACGAGAAGGAACCCGTTGAGTGCAAAAGCGTCTCCTGTCGTGGAACAGGATAAGGGGATGATAAGGTGCCGCTCCTCGATTCGACCTCCACCCATCTAGAGGAACTGCTCTAATGACCCTCACCGTTGCTCACATCTCTCCGATCATCTCTGTGATCGCGGGCCTTTTGATCCTGATCATGCCGAGGCTGCTGAACTTCATCGTGGCAATCTTTCTCATCCTCAACGGCCTGATCGGACTTGGTCTTTTGAGGTGGCTTCACCTGTAGCCAGCCGCGTTCCGCGGCTTGCGCCGGGCCGCCCAAAGTGGTGTAAGGCGCTCAATCCTTGTCACTCCAGCGGATTATTTCTGTCATGGCCAAAGCCGTCGCGAAATCGAAGAAAATTGTTGCGAAATCAAAGCCTTCCGCGACGGGCCGGGTGAAGCCCGCGCCGTCTGCCAGTGCCCGCAAGGCGCTGAAGAAGAGCCCGGTCAAGCCGGCGAAAAAGCCGGTCGCCGCCAAGGTGGCGGCGGCACCGGTGAAAACGGGCAAGTGGGTCTATACCTTCGGCGACGGCAAGGCAGAGGGCAAAGCGGATCTGCGCGATCTGCTCGGCGGCAAGGGCGCCAATCTCGCCGAAATGGCCAATCTCGGATTGCCGGTGCCTCCGGGCTTCACCATTCCGACCTCGGTCTGCACCTATTTCTACGCCCACGAGAAGACCTATCCGAAGGAGTTGAAGGCGCAGGTCGAGAAGGCGCTCGATTACGTCGGCAAGCTCACCGGCAAGGCCTTCGGCGATTCCAGGAATCCGCTGCTGGTGTCGGTGCGCTCCGGCGCCCGCGCCTCGATGCCGGGCATGATGGACACGGTGCTCAATCTCGGCCTCAACGACGTGACGGTCGAGGCGCTGGCCGAATTGTCCGGTGATCGCCGCTTCGCCTACGACAGTTACCGCCGCTTCATCACCATGTATTCGGACGTGGTGCTTGGCTTCGAGCACGCTCACTTCGAAGACATCCTCGACACCTACAAGGATAGCCAGGGCTATTCGCTCGACACCGATCTCACTGGCGACGATTGGGTCGAACTCGTCGGCCAGTACAAGGAAGCGCTCGCGCGCGAAACCGGATCGGAATTTCCGCAGGATCCCCACGATCAGCTGTGGGGCGCGGTTGGCGCGGTATTTTCATCCTGGATGAATGCGCGCGCGGTGACCTATCGCAAGCTGCACGACATTCCGGCATCCTGGGGCACTGCTGTCAACGTGCAGGCGATGGTGTTCGGCAATATGGGCGAGACCTCGGCGACCGGCGTTGCGTTCACGCGCAATCCCTCGACCGGCGAGAGCAAGCTCTACGGCGAATTCCTGATCAACGCGCAGGGCGAGGACGTCGTGGCCGGCATTCGCACGCCGCAGGACATCACCGAAGACGCGCGCAAGGAGTCCGGTTCCGACAAGCCGTCGATGGAAATGGCGATGCCGGAGGCCTTCAAGGAATTGACGAGGATCTACACGCTGCTCGAAAAACACTACCGCGACATGCAGGACATGGAGTTCACGGTCGAGCAGGGCAAGCTGTGGATGTTGCAGACCCGCAGCGGCAAGCGCACGGCCAAAGCGGCGCTCAAGATCGCGGTCGAACTCGCCAATGAAGGCCTGATCTCGAAGAAGGACGCCGTGCTGCGGATCGACCCCGCTTCGCTCGATCAACTGCTGCATCCAACCATCGATCCCAACGCCAAGCGCGACGTGATCGCAACCGGCCTACCGGCGTCGCCGGGCGCGGCATCGGGCGAGATCGTGTTCTCCTCCGACGAAGCCGCAAAGCTGCAAGCCGACGGCCGCAAGGTCATTCTGGTGCGGATCGAGACCTCGCCGGAGGACATCCACGGCATGCACGCGGCCGAAGGCATTTTGACGACCCGCGGCGGCATGACCTCGCACGCCGCCGTGGTCGCGCGCGGCATGGGCAAGCCCTGCGTCTCCGGTTGCGGCGCCATCCGCGTCGACTACGGCCGCGGCCTCATGAGCATCGGTTCACGCACCTTCAAGACCGGCGACGTCATCACCATCGACGGCTCGCTGGGTCAGGTGCTGGCCGGACGGATGCCGATGATCGAGCCGCAATTGTCCGGCGAATTCGGTACGCTGATGGGTTGGGCCGACGCCGTGCGCAAGCTTGGTGTTCGCGTCAATGGCGACACGCCGGATGACGCGCGCACCGCGGTGAAATTCGGCGCCGAAGGCATCGGCCTCTGCCGCACCGAGCATATGTTCTTCGAGGAAACCCGAATCCGCACCGTGCGCGAAATGATCCTGTCCGAGGACGAGCGCGCCCGTCGCGCGGCGCTCTCGAAATTGTTGCCGATGCAGCGGGCGGATTTCGTCGAACTGTTCGAAATCATGAAGGGCATGCCGGTCACGATCCGGCTGCTCGATCCGCCACTGCACGAGTTCCTGCCGCATACGCAGGCCGAGATCGAGGAAGTGGCGCGGGCGATGAACACCGATCCGCGCCGGCTCGCCGATCGCGCGCGCGAGCTTGCGGAATTCAATCCGATGCTCGGTTTCCGCGGCTGCCGGCTTGCGATCGTATATCCCGAGATTGCCGAGATGCAGGCGCGGGCCATCTTCGAGGCCGCCGTCGAGGCGGGCAAGCGTACGGGCAAGGCCGTCGGCGTCGAAGTGATGGTGCCGCTGATCGCGACCAAGGCCGAATTCGATCTCGTCAAGGCGCGCATCGATACGACGGCGCAGGCGGTGATGAAGGAAACCGGCGCCAAGCTCGACTATCAGGTCGGCACCATGATCGAGTTGCCGCGCGCTTGCCTGATGGCCGGCGATATCGCCACGACTGCGGAGTTCTTCTCGTTCGGCACCAACGACCTGACGCAGACGACTTACGGCATCAGCCGCGACGATGCGGCGAGCTTCCTCTCGACCTATGTCGCCAAGGGCATCCTGGAGATCGATCCGTTCATCTCCGTCGACCGCGACGGCGTCGGCGAACTGGTGAAAATCGGCGTCGCGCGCGGTCGCAAGACTCGGCCGAACCTCAAGGTCGGCATTTGCGGCGAACACGGCGGCGATCCTGCCTCTGTCGCCTTCTGCCATCAGGTCGGACTCGATTACGTTTCCTGCTCGCCCTATCGCGTGCCGATCGCGCGCCTTGCTGCGGCGCAGGCCGCGCTAGGCAAAGAAGTCGCGAGCCAGGCATAACAATTCAAGCAGCTGCTTGTGACGAATGCCCGGACCTGTTCCGGGCATTTTCGTTTTGATGATCTCGATGCGCGACAAGGTTCGGTGGCCCATGGTGCTATGGGAACTCGCTTAAGATTTCTTCACGCTTTTTGTTGACGCGATATTTACCACTTTGCTGGAGCCGCTGTTTACCAACACTCTCGAAGTGCTCGATACACGACCGGCGGAAGGTTGCGTGTGTCGCGCGAGACACGCCGATTAACTCCCTCGCAACCTAAATTAGTTACTACCCGGAACGATCGAATTGCACGGAGGTACTGGAGTTCGATCGCGTAAGCGTAGTGTTGCGTTGCGTGAGCGTAAGCATGTCAAAGTTGCGTAGCCGGCCGAGGAGCGCACAATTTGCGTTCTTCGGTCTCGGTCTTTGCAGTTTCGCATTGACCCCGACAGAAATCGGATATCAGGACGTCGCATCGCGGCTGGCGCGCCAACCAGGCGTCGCCGAGCGCTGGCACAATCACTTGTTCTCCGCCGTCGATACCATCCACGTCGCAGCCTATAGTTTCAGCCGGCCGATCGGAACGGCCGCACCGCAGCCGCCACTTTATCATCGCGTCACTTTCAATCCAGCCTCTGACATCACCGGTTCGATTCCGCGCAATCAGGTGATACAGACGCCGCCGCGTTATCAGGCTTCCGATTTTCCGAGAGTGGATCGCACGCTGAAGGGCGATCGTCTCGTCGTGGCGCCCCCCATCCCGGAAGCGGTCGCACCCGCTGCTCCCATGCGCGCCAAGGAGGATCCCGCAGCCTCCAGTCCCAACGTGGCCGGTGCCAAAGCCGCTGACCGCAGGGCGCCTGCCGCCCGCGCGCCGCTCGATCCGGAGCTGGCGGAGGCGATGAGCGCGCCACCGCTTGTGCAATATGACGTCTCGCTGTCGCTCGAAGCCCAGCCGCTGCAGGATTTGAGAAACCCCTCAGAGAGTGATGCGGCCAGGTTGGCGAGCAACTCGTCGCGCGACGGGTTTTCCGTGAAGACTGCGAGCCTTTTCTTCGGCACTCAGTCACTCGGCGCGCCGCTCGAGAGCATCGAGCGCTGGCAGCCCGGCGAAGAGCCGGTCGTCGTGATGCCGGAAGCGCGTGCCGATCCCGAAATGAAGATAATGGCGTCGCTGCCTTCGACCGCGAACGAGGTTTCCAAAGCGACCGAGAGCGGCGAGAGCCTTGCCCCCAAGGGCGAAGTCAACGCGGACGACCAGCGCGAGAAGACACCGGCGGAACGCCTTGGCCTGCTGGATGAGAAGTCGCGCGCCAAATCGGAAAAGTGTCTGGCGGAAGCCGTTTATTTCGAGGCGCGGGGCGAGGCCGTGCGCGGTCAGATCGCCGTGGCGCAGGTCGTGCTCAACCGCGCCTTCTCCGGCTTCTATCCCACCACGGTGTGCGGGGTAGTCTATCAGAACAAGCATCGGCATTATGCCTGCCAGTTCACTTTTGCCTGCGATAACGTCGCCGATGTCGTTCGTGAACCCGACATGTGGGATCGCGCCAAAAGAATTGCGAAGGCAATGCTCGATGGCCAGATCTGGCTGCCGGAAGTAGGCCACTCGACACACTACCACGCTTACTGGGTGCATCCGTCCTGGGTCAGCGAAATGAAGAAGATGTACAAATTCGGCGTGCACACCTTCTATCGGCCGCGCGCCTGGGGTGATGGCAGCGAAGCGCCGAGCTGGGGCACATCGGCGAAGACCGCGCAGCTTTCGGCGGAGTTGCTCGAGGCAGCCAAGAGCTCGGCGGAAATGTCCGAGAATTCTTCCCGGCGGTAAGAGCTTCGCGGTTATGTCAACATGTCCATGACATAACCTCATTCGAGCCATCTGCAAAATGACGCAGGGCTGCATTGCAGCTTCTCATGTACACCGATCGGTGCATTCCTGGTTTCATACATTTGCGTTAACCTGGCCTGGCGATGATTTGCTCGACCAGCAGGTCGCGCGTGTCGCATGCCGGGACGATCCGGCGCGGTCCCCCAGGAGATTGGCATGGCTTCGATCGAAATCGACCAGCGTCGGCTTTCCGACGCAACCGGCTGGCGGACGCCGCTGGTGATCATCGTATGCGGTTGTCTGATCAGCATGCTGACTTTCGGTCCGCGCTCGACGTTCGGATTCTTCATGCAGCCGATGAGTTGCGACTTCTCGTGGGGACGCGACGTATTCGGACTCGCGGTTGCGATCCAGAATTTGCTGTGGGGGATCGGCCAGCCGATCGCGGGTGCGATTGCCGACCGGTTCGGCACGGTGTGGGTTCTTTCCGTCGGCGCGCTGTTATATGCGGCCGGCCTCATCACCATGAGCCACTCGTCAACGCCGTTGTCGCTCGATCTCAGCGCGGGCGTTCTGATCGGGTTCGGCTTGTCGGGCGCCTCGTTCAATCTCATCCTGTCGGCCTTCGGCAAGCTGATGCCGCCGGAGTGGCGCGGCGTTGCGCTCGGGGCCGGCACGGCGGCGGGATCGCTCGGGCAGTTCGTTTTTGCGCCGTTCGGAGTGGCGCTGATTGATAGTTTCGGCTGGCAAACGGCGCTCACTGTGTTCGCCTGCATGATGTTGCTGGTTGTACCGCTGTCGCTCGCGCTGGCAACGCGTCCTTCGGAAGCGGAGGAAGCGAGCGTTGCCGAGCAACAGACTATCAGAGGCGCGCTCGCTGAAGCGTTCGGGCATCGCTCGTACGTGTTGTTGGTGCTCGGCTTCTTCACCTGCGGATTTCAACTCGCCTTCATCACCGTGCATTTGCCGGCCTACATGGTCGACCGCGGCGTGCCGGTTCAACTCGGCGGATGGGTGATCGCCACCATCGGTCTTTGCAACATCATCGGCTCGCTGAGCGTCGGATGGCTTCAGAACAAGATGCCGAAGCGGTACATCCTCTCCGCGCTCTACTTCATTCGTGCGCTTGCGATCATCGCTTTCATCTCGTTCCCGATCACGGCCTTTTCGGCAATTGCGTTCGGTGTCGTTACCGGCTTGATGTGGCTGTCGTCTGTGCCGCCGACCTCGAGCCTGGTCGCGTTGATGTTCGGCACGCGATGGCTGGCGACCCTTTACGGCTTCGCCTTCTTCAGCCATCAGGTCGGCGGGTTTCTCGGCGTATGGCTCGGCGGGATCGTGTTCGAGAAGTTCAACTCCTATACGCCGATCTGGTGGCTCTCGGTCCTGTTTGGCGTGCTGTCGGCCCTGATCAATCTGCCGATCGTCGAGGCGCCGGTGCGGCGCGTGGTGGCGCAACCGGCCTGATCGGTTCCGTCATATCGCTCTCGCCGGGCAATTTTGTGAGTGATAGGATCGACGCCATTCACGAGTAACCGCCGGGAGACATGCGTTGGCCACCTTTAAAGCGATCAGGATCGACAAGGCGGAGAAGGGCACGACCGCGGCCCTCGTTCAGTTCGACGAAGCCGATTTGATGGAGGGCGACGTCACCGTTCGCGTCGAATGGTCGACGGTGAATTACAAGGATGGTCTTGCTGTCACCGGCAAGGCGCCGGTGGTGCGGCGTTTCCCGATGATCGCCGGGATCGATTTCGCTGGTACCGTCGAGCAATCCTCGCATCCGCGCTGGAAGGCCGGTGATCGGGTGATCTGCAACGGCTGGGGCCTCGGCGAGACGCACCTTGGCGCCTATGCGGAGAAGGCCCGCGTCAAGGGCGACTGGCTCGTGCGTCTTCCCGACAACATTTCCGCGCGAAATGCGATGGCGATCGGGACCGCGGGCTATACGGCGATGCTGGCGGTGCTCGCGCTGGAGCAGCATGGCCTGACGCCAGCCAGCGGCCCGGTCGTTGTCACGGGCGCGGCCGGCGGCGTTGGGTCGGTCGCGATCGCAATTCTGTCGAAGCTTGGCTACCAAGTCATTGCTTCGACTGGGCGGGCATCGGAGACCGGTTATCTCAAAAGCCTCGGCGCCGCCGAGGTGATCGACCGCAACGAGCTTTCAGGACCGGCCAAGCCGCTCGCCAGAGAACGATGGGCGGGAGGGGTGGACAGCGTCGGCTCGACCACGCTCGCCAATCTTTTGTCGATGACCAAATATCGGGGTGCCATTGCGGCCTGCGGGCTCGCCGCAGGCATGGACCTGCCGACGTCGGTCGCCCCATTTATTTTGCGGGGAGTGTGTCTGCTGGGTATCGATTCCGTGATGTGCCCTCTGGAGCTCCGCGAAATCGCATGGAGGCGCCTTGGTGCGGATCTGGAATCGACAAAACTATCTGAAATTACTCATGAAATCTGCCTAGACGAGGTGATCGCGGCAGGAGCCAAGATCCTCGCCGGCCAGGTTCGGGGTCGAATTGTGGTAAAAATTTCCTGACGACATTCAGACTTTACCAACGAAGCTGCGCCAATGTTGCCACGCTTTGTATGGTAAGCAGCGGGTAAAGAGGCATCCGCGGCTGGGTAAGTCGGAGTTGAAGCATGCTTGCGCGTTTTGTGTTGGGGGCGACGATGGCCGGTATGGCGATCGTTCCTGCGTTGGCCGGGCAGATGAATGCCGAGGAGGCCAGGCGCTTCGTGTCAGGCAAGATCTTCACCTTCACTTGTTTTGACGGCACCCGCGGTGCGGGCCGGATCCTCGACGACATGGGGGCTGCCGGTTCGGTGCAATTCAGCGGCTCTGGTCCGATCCGTCATGTCCGGCTGCCCGGCAATACGCTGCAAATCCGCGGCCAGGCGGTTTGCGCGTCGCTGCGCGGAGTCCCGTTCGAGCCGTGCTTCAACCTCGACAAGCGCGACGAAGTCAGCTTCCGCGGATCGGTGTCCGGCATGAGCTTCGCGTATTGCGATTTCCATCACCAGGGTGGCGCCACGATGCTGATGGCGCGTGCGGTGGCGCATCCGCGTTCGCGTCGGGAGCGCGCACCGGAGCAAACTGGCTCGGTGGAAGTATCCGCGCGGGTCGAAACACCGGCGGTCGAGAGCGCCAAGCTCAATCCGATCGGCTCCGAGCCGAAGCCTGCGCCGGCGAAATCGGAGCCCGCTTTGGAGTTGCGTCACTCGACCGATTGATGCTCGCAAAGCGCGCTGCCCGATCTCTCTGACAGATCTGCTGCACGCCTCCGTCCGCGAGGACTCGAGCGCAAGACGTGCGTTGTCGGCGTGACATGCCGCTTTCGGCTGCGCAACTACACGCACAGAACCCTTCATTTACGAATTGGTAGCTATGTTCATGGCGGCCGAAACGGCGGCGGGAACAAATGATCGGGTGCCGTGAAACCACAAAACGGCACGTCCTCGGGGGTGGATCGTCGTGAAAAAACTGCTCAAGCTCACTGCCCAACATTCGATCGCAGCCAAACTCGCGGCGATGGCCGCAGCGAGCGCGCTGTTCATGTTGTTCGTCGCCTTGACCGTCCTCTTCATCGCCCGCAGCGAGCTTGCCAACGAGCGAACGGAACGGGCGCACGCCATCGTCGACGCCGTCTGGAGCATGGCGGACAGTTTCAAACACGCCGCAGAGAGCGGCGCGATGACTGAGGAAGAAGCGAAAGCTCGCTTCTATGCTGCGTCTGGTGCTGTCTGGTTCGAAGGCCATACCAACTACGTCTTCATCTACGACACCGAAACCGGACTCTGCGTGATGAACACCGGCAATCCGGGCCTGATCGGCAAGGACGTACGCGGGCTGAAGGACGCGAGCGGAATGCCGTTCGCCGCGATGATGCTCGACATGGCAAGGCGCGGCGAGGGCACGATTCGTTACACTTTTCCGCGGGGCGGCGCGAAAACCCCGCTCGACAAGGTTGCGTATGTCCACGGCTTTGCACCGTGGCATCTGATGATCGCCTCCGCCGAATACATGACGGATCTTGACGTCACGTTCTGGAGCATGGCGCAGACGGCTGGCCTCCTGATCGCCGTTCTTCTGCTGTCCTCGATCGTCATCGCCTGGTTCGTGGCACGCAGCGTGATCAAGCCGCTCTCCCGCTTGAAGCTGCGCATGGATGCGCTCAGCAAGGGCGAATTGAATCTGCCCGTTACCGACGTCGAGCGGTCCGACGAGATCGGCGAGATGGCGCGAACCGTCGGGGTGTTCAAGGAGGCCATGGTCGAAACCAACCGGCTCCGCCTCGAACAGGCCGAAACCGAGCAGCGGCAGATGCAACAGCGCAAGGCCGACATGCACCGGATGGCCGACAGTTTCGAGGGCGCCGTGGGGCAGATCATCGCAACCGTGTCCTCGGCTTCCGCCGAACTGGAAAACTCGGCCGGCGTTTTGACCTCGACCGCGACGCGGTCGGAGACGCTTGCGACAAAGGTTGCAGGCGCCTCGGAGGAAGCGTCCAGCAACGTTCAGTCGGTGGCGTCGGCGACGGAAGAACTGTCGTCATCGGTTCACGAGATCAGCCGCCAGGTTCAGGAATCCGCGCGCATGGCCAATGCCGCCGTGGAGCAGGCGCGCCAGACCAATGGCCGCGTCGGCGAATTGTCCGAGGCCGCGAGCCGCATCGGCGACGTGGTGGAACTGATCAACACCATCGCCGGGCAGACCAACCTGCTGGCGCTGAACGCCACCATCGAGGCGGCGCGCGCGGGCGAGGCAGGCCGCGGGTTTGCGGTCGTCGCCTCGGAAGTGAAGGCGCTCGCCGAGCAAACCGCGAAAGCGACCGGCGAGATCGGCCAGCAGATCAACGGCATTCAGGCGGCGACGCGGGAGTTGGTAGGCGCGATCCGGGAGATCAGCACCACCATCGAAAAGCTCTCCGAAATCGCCTCCGCCATTGCGGCGGCGGTGGAAGAGCAGGGCGCGGCCACGCAGGAGATCTCCCGCAACGTGCAGCGCGCGGCGGAAGGCACCATGCAGGTCTCTTCCAACATCGCCGACGTGCAGCGCGGCGCGAGCGAGACCGGCTCGGCCTCGTCGCAGGTCCTGTCGGCGGCGAAGTCGCTCTCCGGCGATTCCAGCCGCCTAAAGCTCGAAGTCGGCAAGTTCTTGAGCTCTGTCCGAGCGGCCTGACGAAGACAGGATCAGCCGCCCGCCTCAGCGCCCGCCGGCGCCGGGGGCGTAGCCTCCCGCCGGAACAGGACCTTCTGGTAGAACCAGCCGATCGCCACCAGCACGAGGCCGAGGCCCATGAAGGACAGCGCGCGATAGACGCCTTCCAATGTCGACAGGTCGACCAGGAACACCTTGGCGATCGTCAGCGCGATCACGACGGCCGACGCAAGCCGCGCGCGTTGCGAATTAGCGATGATGCCGATCGCAAGCAGCAGCACGCCGAACGCGAGCCATGCGATCGAATAAGTATACTGCTCGACGTCATAGATCGCGCCGCTGGACATCACCGGACCGTGGTAGAGCCGCCGGATCTCGAGCGTCACATAACTGAGCGCCAGCACCAGCGCGCCGGCGGCAATGGTGTTGCCGTAGGCCGCAGGCCTGCGGCCGGCCGCCACAGCGTAGGACAGCAGGAGCACGAGCACCGCTGGCGCTGCATAGCCGAGCAGAAGTTCGTTGATGAATTCGCCGCTGATGACGATGCGCCAGATATAGGGGTTATCGATGAACAGCAGGCCGAACAGGCTAGCTGCTCCCGCGAACAGCGTCAGCAGGATGGCGCCGACGTTGTGAACGATGCTGCCGCTTCGAAGACGCAAACGCTCCAGCCCGATCGCCATGGCGAGCGCGGCGCAAACCTGCAACGCGGTCTCGGTCAGTCCTGCGCTGTCGCGATAGACGTCGCCGCCATTGATGGCGTGACGAATTTCCAGGAACACCAAGAGGACGGTGAAGAGAATCGCCGCCGTCTCCACGCAGCGCAAGGAAGCATCGTCCGCCTGACGCCGCAGGAAAATGCTTGCCGTCCAGAACGACAGTGCGGGGATGCCATATCCCCACAATAGCCAGTTGAAGACCGGCGTCGTGCCGACTGCATCGCCGACGATCCGCGGTTCGTAGCCGACGCGCAGCACCACGATGCCCGCCAGGATCGAGGACAGCACGCGCAGGAACGGAATCGGCCGCTGCGTCGACACCCATGCTGCGCCAAGTGACGTCAGCGCCAGCGCGATCGTAAGCCAGCCCTTGTCGAGGGCAAACGTCAGCGCCAGCGCCAGCGCAGCCAATGTGCCGGTCGCAAACAGCGCGGTCGATGCGGTCAATCCCGGCCGCAGCTCGCGCCGCGACAGGATTTCGGTGGCTGCCGCAAAGGCTGCTGCCAGCAGCATCGCCAGGATCGCAAAAGATATCGAGCGATCGTGATGGGCGATGCGCCCATAAAGCGCGATCAGAAGCGCAAGCGGCGTGAACACGCCCGAGGCCGACCAGATTACCGGCACCAGCGCGTTCGAGCTGCGGCCTTGCGCGAGGAAGCCGGCACCGCCAAAGCCGGCCGTGAAGATCGCTGCCGCCACCAGATGCAGCGAGACCGAGCTTTCGATTGGCGATGGACCGATGCCGGGCAGTGGCCCGCCCGGCAGGACCAGCAGGCCCGGATTGACCCGTATGGCCCATTCGAGAAACACGATGGCACCGAAGGCTGCGGCGAGCGCCACTGCACCCGCGGCCGAGGGCGCGCGCCAGGCCACCAGCAATGTCGCGGCGGTCAGCACGGCAAACACGACGATGGCGGCATCCGCATGGAAGCTTGCGAGCACGACCAGCATGGCACTGAGGAGATAAGCGGCGAGCGATCCCGACGAGATCGCCTCCGCGCGATCGTCTTCCGCTGATGGACCGAACATGAAGCCGCACACCACCAGCAACGCGGCGAGCAGGAATCCGGCCACGACGTGGAACGCGACCGGGCCCAGTGGCGGGTAGAATGTCAGGGCCGGGAAGGTCCAGAGCAGCGCGAGCACGATGGTGGTCACCGCGAGCCAGCTCCACAGCCTGATCCGCGCCAGGCCGAACGCCGCCGCGGTGACGGCGGCAAGGTAGATATAAAGCGCCCAGAAATCCGGTTTTTCCGAAGAAACGAGGAGCGGCGTGCCGAAGGCGGCAACGATGCCGAGCCCGGCCAGGACAGGCCCATGCAACAGCGCGGCCGCGAGCGTGCCGAGCGCCACCAGCCCCAGCAGGATGAAGGCGGAGGCTGGCGCAAGGAAATCGTAAAGCGCGTAAGCAGCGTAAACCGTGCCGAATGCGACCGCGGTCCCGGCCGCCGTCAGGATCGCCGGGATGTTTGCGATCGGCAGCACTTCGATCGACGAGGTGCTTTCCGAACGCCGCGTCCATTCGCCGGCAGCGAGCAGCGCAAGCGCGAAAGCGCCGCCCAATAACACCCGCACGCCGGGCCCGAGCAGGCCAGCATCGATCGAGTAGCGGACCATGAAGAAGCCACCGAGCGCCAGAGTCAGTCCGCCCAGCCACACCACCCAGCGCGTGCCGACGCGCTCCTCGAAGCCGGGCGACGCGGCGGGAAGGGGCGGGGGCGCAACCGTCGTCGTGCGAGGGACGTCTGTGACCGCCTCGTCCGGAGCCGAAGGCGGGGCTTCATGGAGCGGCGGACTTTGCTCGACGGGGGCGGGGGCCACGGGGAAGTCACCTGCCGCGGCGGGGCTCTGTGGCTCGCTCGGCACGAGCGGCGGCGGCACGTGTGGCACCCGCCATTCGGCCGCCTCGAGCGCGTCCAGCCGCGCCCGCAAACCGGCGGCCTGATCCTGCGCTTTACGCGCAATGATCAGCGCGACGACCGCGATCGCAATCGCGAAGAATTCAAACATCTGCCCCCTCCTAGCGATCAGGACCGTTTTCCGTCCCAATCAAGCCGACTCCGTCTATCTGAGTGTCCATCCGGACGGCTCAAGTTCAAGTCAGGGGAAGACTTAGCGACAGATTATTCCAGATCGATGCGGAACGGTTGGCCGACGCTGGTCAGGCTCCCCGGGCCCATCTCGTCCAGCGCGCGCAGCATCCGCCCCTCCCGTCCCAGCGCCTTGTCTGCGAGGCTGACGATCAGCCGGTTCGGCTGGGCGATCGGCGAAGCGGCGCGGATCTGGCGCGCGATCGCGATTTCGTCGCGATGCGGATTGAGCGCGCAGACCGCGGCAAAGGCGCTCGCGGTCGAGCGGCTGATGCCGGCATAGCAATGCACGACCAGCGGCGCGCTGCGGTCCCAGCCGCGCACGAAATTCAACACCTGTTCCATATGGACATCCGACGGCGCGACAAAGCCTTCGATGTCCTCGGTGATGTCGTCGACCTGCACCTTCAGGTGATTGGCGGCAAGCACCGAGAGGGGCCGCTGCACCTGGTCGACATTGGCCATCACGGTGAGAATATGGCTTGCGCCGGTCGTCTGGACCGTTGAGGGCAGGGCGGCGAGCGAACAGACGTGGATCATGTTTTTTCCTTGGCTGGGCCTGTATTATAGGGCTGCGCATGGGGACGGTGAAGGGTGGGGCTTCCACAGACTTCATTGTAGTCCCCGGAAAGCGGGGACTCATACGCCGCGGCTTTTCTTTTTTGCTGCCTCTCCCAAACGGCCTCTTACAATCGGCCTCAGTGGTTATGGGTCACTGCTTGCGCAGGGACGACGGCGTGATTCCGTATTCCCGCGGCGCAATACGTCCGGGTGGTTGCCGTCGTTCACCCTCAAAAACAGAGGGCGCAGGGAATGCCAGGTGCGCGACGCACCCGCAGCCTCGCACGCAAAGAAAAAAGCGTACGAGTTAGTCACTACAGGTTCGCCGAAGCATTCCGGCATTCCCTGCGCGATGGTTTTACGGCTTCCTTCGTGCTCTTCCCGGCGATCGGCCGGCGATCGGGCCTTCTTGTCACCGTCATCGGCGGATCTCTCTTCCGCCGATTTAATGCCAGCGTCGAGGCATCAGAACCACACGACTTCGCCGTCCGCCTCGAACGCGCATCGTCCCGCGCAATCGAAAGCGTCCACCGCATCCCGCGCCCAACGTCCGTGACGATCGCGATACGCCCCTCTTCTCGGGCGCGGTACGAGGCCGGCTTGTAAAGATGATTTGCCCGTCGTCACAAGCGAAATGTTTGCGACCAACCGGCACGACGGGAAAATCGGGAGAGACCGATCAGTTAAACGCGATTTGGGCGATTCAAAGCCGCTTGAGCAAAGAGCTTAGTTGGGGGCAACCCTCGCGACGAAACGGTCTGCCACTACGCTTTTAGCGATCCAAGATCGCAGGCAAGTTTCACCGTCATGCCGTCGGCGAATTTGACCCACCCGGCGAAGTGCTCACGGGAGACCGCGATCACCACAGGCAGATTGGCGGCGAATGCTCGATCGATCAGATAGGCCAAGCCGTTGCCGTCGCGCTCCCGCTTGCCGAAGCGGTTGATGATGACGATGTCCGCGCCCTGTTCGAGGGCGTCGGAAATATACTTGCCAGCATTCTGAAGCCGTCCACTGTCGAGCCGGCAGCCGCGTGCGCCTCGATCGAAGTCCTGCGCCAGCAATAATCTCTCGCCATTGTGAAGCAGCTCCGCTGACAGGCTGGAATCGGCGCACTGGCCGTTCTGCACCATACCCACCGGGCGATGGCCGTGTGCTTTCAGATCGGCGGCGAATTCTCGCAAAGTTGCATCGGGATCCTGATCCGCACCATAGACCAGGGCTGCAATATCAAATTCGGCATGGAACATGGCACACCCTTTCTTCCAGAGAAGCGCGGGATCGCGGCGATCGGGCCGCGATCTCATTTTGTCACAAGATCAGGCGCTGGCGGCCGGACCGTTGATGATCTGGAGCTGGGTGAACTCCGCCAGGCCTTCTTCGGCAAACTCGGTGCCGATGCCCGACTGCTTGGCGCCGCCGAACGGGATATGCGGGGCCATATCCAGGTGTTTGTTGATCCAGACCGTGCCGGCCTCGATCCTGCTTGCGACTTCGTGGGCCCGCTTGACATCGGACGACCAAACGGAAGCGCCGAGTCCGTAGGTCGTCGCGTTGGCGCGGCGGATCACATCGTCCTTGTCGGAATATTTGATCAATGGCAACACCGGTCCGAACTGCTCCTCGTCGACCAGCCGCGAACCCTCCTTGATGTCGCGCACGATGGTCGGTTCGATGAAATAGCCCGGACGGTCCATGGCCGAGCCGCCGGCAACGACGTTGCCATTCTTGCGGGCGTCTTCGAGGAAGCCCTTCACCTTTTCGTACTGCATCTTGTTCTGAAGCGGTCCGAGCTTGGTGCCCTGCTTTGAGCCGTCGTCGACCACGGTGTTCTTGGCAATGTTCACCAGCTCGTTGCAGAGCTCGTCATACACGGACTCATGAACGTAGAGCCGCTTGATGGCGAGGCAGACCTGACCGGAGTTCTGGAACGCGCCTTCGAAGATGCCGGGAGCGACCTTCTTCGGGTCGACGTCATCGAGCACGATGCCGGCGTCGTTGCCACCGAGTTCGAGCGTGATGCGCTTGAGTGTCTGCGCGGCGCTCGCCATCACCTTCTGCCCCGTGGCCGTTGAGCACACCCTTCGGCAGGACGTCCTTGACGAGTTCGGCGAAGCGCAGCGTCGATAGCGGCGTGGTCGGCGCGGGCTTCACGACCAGCGTGTTGCCGGCGAGCAGGGCCGAGGGCAGCTTGAAGCTCAGTATGAGCAGCGGATAGTTCCAGGGAATGATAGCGCCGACGACGCCGAGCGGGCGGCGATAGGCTTCGACCTTGCGGTCGCCGGAGTTTTCGATCACGCGCATCGGCAGATCGAGCGAGGCGAGATAGCGGAAGAAGGCTGCCATGCCCAAAACTTCGCCGGTCGCATCCGCGAGCGGCTTGCCTTGCTCGCTGGTGAGAAGTCGCGCCAGCTCGCCGGAATTGGCTTCGATCACATCGGCCATCTCAGTCACGAGCTTGCGGCGCTCCTCGATCGGCGTTGCGGCCCAGGCCGGATAGGCCGCCTTTGCCGCTGCGACCGCCTTGTCGAGCTGCTCTTTCGAGGCGCGCGGGCATTGGGCCAGCACTTCCTCAGTCGCTGGGTTGAGCACCGGCATGACCAGATCGCCGCGAAAAGCCCGTCCAGCCCGCAAGCTGCGCTTCCAGCGGCAACACACGCCGCGCCACCCCCTTCAAAACCTCCGATGGCCAAGATGACAAAGACTCAGCTGATCGATGCGATTGCAGAGGCAACGCAGGTTTCAAAAGGCGACGTGAAGGCGGTCATCGAGGCAATGACGGCGGTGGGCAACAAGGAGCTGAACGAATCCGGCGAGTTCGTGATTCCGGGTTTTGCGAAGATGTCGGTCGTTAACAAGCCGGCGAGAGAAGCGCGGGCTGGCATCAACCCCTTCACCAGGGAGCCGATGGAGTTTGCGGCCAGGCCCGCCAGCAGGTCAGTGAAGGCGTCACCATTGAAGGTTGCGAAGGGCTCTGTGCTTAGTCCTCGTACGGATGGCTGAAGTTCGAATAATCGTTGCCCTGCCGGCCACGCGTTACTTGCTGCCTTCCAATCGGTCGAGGAAGTCCTTTACGGAGTAGACCACGCCCGTATCGGTCGCCCGATATCCCGGCAGCGCCGCGACCGCTTGCTGGAATTCCTGCCCCTTCATGATGTCGAGAACCCGCCGCATCGGTTCGGTTTCCAGAAAGGCCTGCTTGCAGGCGAAGACATAGTCCTCGGTCAGGAGACGGATGAAGTCGAGGCTAAACTGGCGCGCAGCCGCCTCGACGCCGAACGCCACATCCGCCATGCCGCTCGCGACATAGGCGGCGACCGCCGCATGGGTGAACTCGATCTGCTGCGCGCCGTTGATCTTCGCTTCGTCGATCCCGTGCAGCGCCAGGAGCTGATCGAACAGCAGTCGCGTTCCTGAATCATGGTCGCGGTTGACGAAACGGGCTTTCGTGCGAACGATGTCTTTGAGGGATGCAATCTTCAGCGGATTGCCGTGCTTGACCATCAGCCCCATCTCGCGCGTAACAAAGCTGACAATCCGGTCCTGGCGTGGATCCAGCCATTCCTTGCAAGCCTGAATACCTTTCGTGCGCAATTCACCGCGCGGCAGATGCACGCCGGACAGGTCGCAGGCGCCTTGCGCGAGCGAGACCAGCGAATGCTGGTTGCTGACATAACGCAGGTCGACGCCGATGCCGGGCACTCGGTCCAGCAACTCCCGGAGCTTCGACACCGCAAAGCCGTGGCTGGCGTGAACCCGGATGACAGAGGGACGTTGATGCAGAAACGGCTTGATCTCGGTGACAAGTTCCTGCGCGAGATTCTCGAGCTGTGGGCCGAGGCGCGCCTGCATACGCTCGCCGGCCCAGACGAGCTTTTCACCGAAGGGAGTGAGCCTCGAACCCTTGCCGCGCTGGGTTTCGACCAACGGCACGCCGAAGAACTGTGACCATTGCTCGACCAGGTTCCAGACATGGCGATAGGACAGGTGCGCATCTCGTGCGGCGCTGGTGAGCTTTCCGGTTTTACGGATTTCATTGAGAACGCCCAGCATCACCACGACGCTTTGCGGGCTGTCTTCCCTGTAAAATCGCCAGACGGGCTCGATCTCGATGTGCAGCACGTTTCCTCCACTTATGAAGGTGACTTCATATTATAGAAAGGCATAGGCAATCGATATCATATTTACGGCGGCAAATAACCTCCTACCTTGAGTTACAAGCTAGAGAGGAAATATGATGTCAATTGCATATGACTTTACTCCGGAAACGGCCGCGGCCGAGTTCCTGCGAAAGCCGCACCAGCTCCTGATCGACGGCAAACGCCTGCCGTCCTCTTCAGGACGAACCTTCAAATCACTCAATCCCGCGACCGAAGAGGTCATTGCGACCATTGCTGAAGGCAACGAGGCCGACGTGGATCGCGCGGTTGCCGCCGCCCGCCGCGCCTTCGAAGGTCCCTGGCGCACGATGCGTGCCGCCGAGCGCGGCCACCTTCTGCTCAAATGGGCGGAGCTTCTGAAGCGGCATGCGGACGAAATCATCGAGATCGAAAGCCTCGATGGCGGCAAACCGATTTCGGCGACCCTGCGCCAGGACTTTCCGGCCGCCATTGATACGCTGACCTACTATGCCGGTTGGGCCGACAAGATCACTGGCGACGTGGTTCCGACACGCGTTGATGCGCTCACCTATACCGTGCGCGAGCCGGTTGGCGTGGTGGCGGCGATCGTGCCCTGGAATTTCCCGCTGATGATCGGAATGTGGAAGCTCGCGCCTGCGCTGGCTTGCGGCTGCACCGTCGTCATGAAGCCAGCAGAGCTGACCTCGCTGTCGGCGTTGCGCATCGGCGAATTGGCGCTGGAAGCCGGCATTCCGCCCGGCGTGCTCAACATCGTCACCGGCCCGGGCCGCGTCGTCGGCGACGCGCTCGTCAATCATCCTGATGTCGACAAAGTCACGTTCACGGGCTCGCCGGGCGTCGGCCGCGGCATCATGAAGGGCGCAGCCGGAAACTTCAAACGCGTCTCGCTCGAGCTTGGCGGCAAGTCCGCCAACGTCATTTTCGACGACGCCAATCTCGACGCCGCCACGAAGGCCGCGGCCGCCGGCATTTTCTTCAATGCTGGCCAGGTGTGTTCCGCCGGATCGCGCGTGCTGGTGCAGGAAAGCGCCTATGACGAGGTGGTCGAGCGGCTCGCGGCGCGCGCCAGGTCGCTTCGCATCGGCGATTTGCTCGACCGCAACACGTCTCTTGGCCCGGTCATCTCGGAAAAGCAGATGAAGTCGATCCTGGACTATGTCGATATCGGTCGGGAGGAGGGCGCATCGCTCGTCACGGGCGGCGAGCGGGCGGGCAAGCGCGGCTACTTCATCAGTCCGGCGGTGTTTGCCGGCGTGAAGCACGAGATGCGGATATCGCAAGAGGAAATCTTCGGTCCCGTCGTGAGCGTCATCAAGTTCAAGGATGAAGCTGATGCCCTCCGGATCGCCAACGGCACGGCCTATAGCCTCGCCGCAGGTGTTTGGAGCCGCGATATCGTCCGCGCGCAGCGTTTTGCCAGGCGCGCCCGCGCCGGCACGGTCTGGATCAATACCTATGGCTACACCGATGTGCGGTTGCCATGGGGAGGCGAGCGTGACTCCGGCCTTGGCCGCGAGCACGGGACTGCGGCGATCGAGAATTTCACCGAACCCAAGGCGGTTTGGGTGAACCTCGCCGCCTGAAGGCAAGCGAATAAGCCGAACCTGCGATGCGCGGACGGGAGCGTCCGCGCATTGGCCCTTGCCGTTCGAAATGCCCGGGCTAGCCTATGCCACCATGTCCTTGGGCGCGGACGTCGCGTCGAGGTCAAGCTGGGAGATCGGCGCCGGCCGGCCGAACAGATAGCCTTGCACCAGGTCCACCCCGGCCGCGCGCAGGTATTCCAGCTGTTCCTCGGTCTCGACCCCTTCGGCGGTGGTCACCGTGCCCAGCCCCTGCGCGAGCGCGAGCGTCGAGGCCACGACCGCCTTGCAGTCGCGGCGGCCGAGAACGCCTTGCGTGAACGACTTGTCGATCTTGATCTTGTCGAACGGAAAGTTCGCCAGATAATTCACGGACGAATATCCGGTGCCGAAATCATCGAGTGCCATGGAGATGCCGAGGTTCTTGAGCTGACGTATCGTGGTCAGGTGGGCTTCCTGATTTTCGAGCAACGAGGTTTCGGTGATCTCAAGCTCCAGCCGCTCCGGCGCGAAACCAGTCTCCATCAGGGTCCGCAGCATGACCTCGAACAGGTTGCCCTTCTTGAACTGAACGGCCGATATATTCACCGCAAGCTTGATGTGCGCCGGCCAGGCCGCGGCGTCCGCGCAGGCCCGGTGCAGGATCCATTCGCCGAGCGGACCGATGAGGCCCGTCGTTTCGGCGAGCGGAACGAACTTGTCGGGCGAGATGAGGCCCCTGGTCGGGTGTCTCCATCGAACGAGAGCTTCGACGCCGCAAAGCGTCCGCGTCTTCGCATCGACGACCGGCTGATAGTAGAGTTCGAAGTCTTCCCGCTCGATCGCCTCGCGCAGCTCGCTTTCCGCCGTACGCTGGGTGCGAGCGACCTCGAGCAGTTCATTGCGGAAAAACCGGTAGTCGTTCCGCCCGTTGGACTTGGCGTCGTAGAGCGCAAGATCCGCGCGCTTGAGCAGGCCCTCGGGGTCGGTCTCGTGCTCGGGGGCGAGAACGATGCCGATGCTAATGCCAAGGCTCGCCGCATTGCCGTTCAGATCGAACGGCATGGAAATGGCACTGATGATCCGCAGCGCGAGCGCAATCGCGCCCTCATGCGGGTCGGCTCCGCCCTCCTGGATGACGGCAAATTCGTCGCCGCCCAACCGCGCGACGAGGTCGGTTTCGCGGACCGTCGACCGCAGACGGCGTCCGACCTCGACCAGCAGCTGATCGCCGGCCGGATGCCCGAACGTGTCATTGACGCTCTTGAATTTGTCGAGATCGACCATCATCACGGTGACGGTGCCGCCGCTCCGCTTCAGCCGCCTGCACGCGCCGTCGAGCCTCGCATTGAATTCGGCGCGGTTCGCAAGTCCCGTCAGCGGGTCGTGGCGCGCGAGGTGGACGATCTCAGCCTCCGCCCGCCGACGCTCGGTGACGTCTTCGTGCGTTGCCAGCCAGCCGCCCTCGGCCATCGGCTGGCGGGTCACCAGAATAAAGCGCCCGTCGGAAAATTCATCGACCCGGCTTGATGCGGTATCCTTCGGCAGCTGATCAAGCGAAGCCAGCTTTTGCCGCGTGCTCGTCTCTCCCTTGAGAAGGCCGCGCGAGACGCGGTCGGCGATGATGGCCTCGTGAGGCGTTCCTACTTTCAGGAGATCCGGGGACAGCTGATAGAGGTTCGCGTAGCGCTCGTTCCAGACCAGGAGACGCTTTTCGCCGTCGAACATGCAAAGCCCCTGGGCCATATTGCTCAGGGCGGCATCGAACTGCATGTTGATGCGCGCCAGTTCGCGAGACTGTTCCAGGATCGCTTTCTCCTGGCGCGAACGGTCCGTGATATCTTCATGCGTGGCGACCCAGCCGCCATCCGGCAGCGAACGATGCTTGATCTGGAACGAGCGTCCCTCCGTGGCCTGCAGCGTGACAGTCTCGCCGCGGAAGGCATGCTGGACGATCTTGTCGCAGTATTGATCGACCTCGACTTGAATGCGCCCTATCTGGTTCCGGTGGGTGATCAGCTCGCGGAGCGTGCAGCCGGGCTTCACCACATCGGGAGACAGGGAGTACATGTCCAGATAGCGCTGGTTGCAGACGACGAGCCGCCGGTCCTGGTCGAACAGCGTCAGTCCCTGCACCATATTCTCTACCGCGGTATCGAGCCGCTGCTTTTCCAGGTTCACCCGCCGTTGCGCCGCCTGGTGCTGCCACGTCAGGCGCCGGACGATCAGGACGATCGTGATGCTGACGGTGATCGCTGAAAGGATCGCCGCGACGACCAGGAATTTGATTTGCGCCCGCCAGTCGGCGAGAGCTGACTTAACCGTGGTCGTCGCGACGACCGAAAGAGGAAAATGCGCCAGGCTCTGGATCGAGACCAGCCGCTCGGCGCCATCGATCGGGCTGATCAGCCGCGTCGTCCCATGGTCCATTTTGAGGAAGGCGGCGGCTTCCGGTGTCGAGTTGGTCCGGAAATCCTTGCCGATGATCGCTTCAACATGGGGATAGCGCGCCAGCAGCCTTCCGCCGTGATGATGCATGGAGATCGTGGCGTCTTTTCCGAGCGCGACGGCGGAAAAAAATTCTTCGAATTTTGCCGGTGCAATGGCGCGCGACACGACGCCGAGGAACTGGCCGTCCTTGCCGACGACCTTGCGGGCGAGGAGGGTTTTCCAGACGCCGGTGAAGCGGCTCAGCACCAGTTCAATCTGCGGCTGCGCGGCGTCGGCGCTCGCCTTGAGCGCCTTGAAATAAGCGCGATCGTCGATCCTGACGTTGGGAACGGTCGCCGTTTCCGATGAATTGATCAGTACACCGTCGGCATCATAGATGTTGATGCCGGCCACCTTGGTCGCGCGGCTCACTCTCTCTGCCAACTCCCGGTGAACTTCGGGAGTGGACATCCGGCGTTTGAAGTCTTCGGCGGACGTGATGCCGGCCTGATGGATCTGGTCGATGAGGTCAACGAGCGGCACCTCCGCATCGTCCAGCTGCTGATCGAAGTGACGCGCAAGCAGGACGACCGCATTTTCCAGCTCTCGCTTGCTGCTCTCGATCGCATGGTCGCGAAAGTTGCGGACCATCATCGCGGTTCCGACCGCAATGGCCACGATCAGCAAGACGCCGCAAACCACAAGCCAGCGAATCGGATTGCGCCGGCCGGGCGAGTTGCCATCGGCCAAAGCGCCGGTATCGGCCGTTTCCTGTCCGCCGAGATATCTCTTGCTGGTTTTCAGCATTCTTTTCGCTCCCCGACGGAAAAGAATACAGTCCGAGCGTGGAGCGCACGTTAGTAATGTCGGTTACCAAAGCGTTAAGGCCGGCTGCGAACGGCAGCAAAGCGGCCTTCAGGGGAAACCGGCATCGATCAGGGGATGGCGGCTGGGCTTACGCGTGAAAGATGCGAACCGTTCCAAATGGTGTCGGCTATCATAAGTTAAGGACCACGGCGCGGACCCGGCTTGAATTTGAGGTTCCCCAAAGGGACGGTGGAGGCCGGCAATGCTGATCGAGGGAACATTTGATTTACGTGCTCTCGCCAACATGAATATCGCTCTGGATCGTGTCTGCGAAAAAGCCAGCGGCGGCGAGAAGCATTTGGTTCGCAGGCGTGTCGCAAAGCAGATCATAAAGTGCGCGCGCAGCGGACCGCGCTTGGTGATCTGACGGCGGCCGGACGGCGCGCCCTCATCGAGGTTGTGCGGTCACCGAAATAGCGCCGCGCCTGGAGGCGGCGACCTCAGGCGAAACAGGTGTCGTCTCGACCGTCACGACAACGTGTCCCACCGGAGTTGCCGCCCGCTCCAGCCATTTCATCGCTTCGCTGACCCAATGGCTGCGGTTGACCGGATCGGCTTCGGCCATTTCGCGAAAGATACGGGCTTGTTCCAGGCAAGCCTCCCTGCGGCCCGGCGTACTCATGGCGGCGGCCTCAACCCGCGCGAGGTCAACCATCCATTGATGCGTCTCGCGCCTTCGGCTTGTCTTGCCTTCTTCAGGAGATCCTCGCGCGCCGCCCCTTGCGGAAGCGATTGCGCCGCCTGTCGCGCTTCGTTCGCAACTGTTTTCAGCCTCTCGTCGAAGGAAACAGTTTGCTTCCGGCGGTTACGTTTCGCGATCATGCAAGCCTCTCCCCCATTTCACGTTGCCTTCGACCGATGCGGCGTGTCGCTAACCTGTGTTAGCGCGTGGGCTGAAATACGCGGCTCTGCCGCGGAACCATTTGTGAGGGAACCGGGCCAGCGAGAGCCGGTGAGATAGGAACGCACCTGCCGCGCGCGAATTGATCGCATGAGAAAATCGAGAACGGTCAGTCATCAAGGGGAGGGTGCGATGGGTCTTGAATTGCTCTTCTTCGTCGGCGCCTTCATTCTGCTTGTGGCGCTGATCTACGGCATCCTGAGCTACCGGTACCGCAATCGCGACGCCGTTCGCGCCGGCAGCGAGATCGTGTCCGACCGATACCGGCGCGACGAAACGTAACTCAGTCAATCACGAGGAGATGCGCCATGCTGGACAATCCGTCCCGCGTCGAGGACGTGCATCAGAACCTCGGCGACCGCGGCTATTTCGTCGCGCCGCTCGATGATCTCGTGCAATGGGCGCGGTCGGGATCCTTGATGTGGATGACGTTCGGGCTCGCCTGCTGCGCGATCGAGCAAATGCAGGTGTCAATGCCGCGCTACGACATCGAGCGGTTCGGCGCCGCGCCGCGGGCCTCGCCGCGGCAGTCCGACGTGATGATCGTCTCGGGTACGCTCTGCAACAAGATGGCGCCGGCCCTGCGCAGGGTCTACGACCAGATGCCGGAGCCGCGCTACGTGATCTCGATGGGCTCCTGCGCGAATGGCGGCGGCTACTACCACTATTCGTATTCGGTGGTGCGCGGCTGCGATCGCATCGTCCCGGTGGACATCTACGTCCCCGGTTGTCCGCCGACCGCCGAAGCCTTGCTTTACGGCCTTCTGCTGTTACAGAAGAAAATCCGGCGCACCGGCAGGATCGAACGATAGGGCGACAAAGCCCGCTTTCACGGCCTGTGAAGCCCCGGGTGATGGGGAAAGAACCACAGAGAGACCGTATCCCAAAGGGAGAGCGTCGCACCACAGGATTGATCAGGTCACGCATTAGTAACCCTGCGCGAGCCCGGTACCGCGCCGCGGATCGTTCGCGCCGTAGTACCTGTTGCGGCCGACCGGCTTTCCTTCGAGAGCGGGTGCGCCGACGATGATGGCGGCCAAATGGTTGGCCGGCAGTGAATTGTCGAACCGGTATCCCATGCCCTCCAGTATTTTGCGGGTGTCGGGCGAGAGGCCGTAAGGTTCGACATTCGTCACGTCCGGCCACCATTGGTGATGGATGCGCGGGGCGTCGACGGCTTCCTGGATGTTCATTCGATAGTCGACGACGTTGAGGATCGTCTGAAGCACCGCCGTGATGATGCGCTTGCCGCCCGGCGTGCCGAGAACAAGCACCGGCTTGCCGTCTTCCGTGATGATGGTCGGGCTCATCGAACTCAAGGGGATCTTGCCCGGCGCAATCGCGTTTGCCTCGCCCGCGACGACGCCGTAGGCATTGGGCTGGCCCGGGTTCGGCGTGAAATCGTCCATTTCATCGTTCATCAGGACGCCCGTGCCTGTTGCAACGACTTTCGCGCCAAACCAGTCGTTCAGCGTATAGGTCAGCGAGACGGCGTTACCGGCGTTGTCGATGATGGAGAAATGCGTGGTGTTGGAGCCTTCGTGGGCCACGACATCCTTGCCCAATTCGCTCGAGGCACCGGCCTTGTCGACAACGATGGAGTCGCGAATCTTGGCCGCGTAGCTCTTGTCGATCAGCCTTGCGACCGGGTTCTTGACAAAGGCCGGATCGCCGAGGAGCGTGTTGCGATCGGCATAGGCGTGGCGCATCGCCTCGATCTCGTCATGCAGCGCCTGCGCCGATCCCCAGCCGAGCTGGCGGAGCGGGTATCCTTCCAGGATGTTCAGCATCTCGCAGAGAGCTGTGCCGCCGGAGGAGGGCGGCGGCGCCGAGATCACGTGGTATCCGTGGTAATCGCACTCGAGGGGGGCAAGCTCGCGCGTCCGATAGCGCGCCAGATCCGCTTCTTCGATGATTCCGCCGCCCGCGCGGCTCGCCCTCACGATGGCTGAAGCGGTCCTGCCCTTGTAGAAGCCGTCCGCGCCTCGCGCCCGGATCAGGCGCAAGGTGTCGGCGAGATCGCGCTGCACCAGCCTTTGGCCGGCGGCGAAAGGTCCTCCCTTGTTGAGGAAGATCTTGCCGGTTGGCGCAAATTTTTTGAAATCGTCGGTCGCGGACGCGAGCATGTCGACGTCGCCCTGGTCGAGTACGAATCCATCCTCGGCGAGATCGATCGCGGGATCGATCAGCGCGGCGCGCGCCATCGTTCCGTACTTTTTCCGCGCATATTCCAGGCCCGACACCGTGCCGGGGATGCCGACGGCAAGCCACCCGACCGTGCTCAGGCCCTCGACGACCTTTCCGTCCTTGTCGAGATACATGTCGCGGCTTGCGGCGTGCGGCGCCGTTTCGCGAAAATCGAGGAACGTCTTTCGGCCGTCGGCCAAGCGGATGGTCATGAAGCCGCCGCCGCCGAGATTGCCGGCGGCTGGATAGACCACCGCCAGCGCATATCCGACCGCGATCGCGGCATCGATGGCGTTGCCGCCGCGCTTGAGAATGTCGACGCCCACCCCGGTCGCGAGGTGTTGCGCCGTGACCACCATGCCGTGTTCTGCGGCGACGGGCTGGGTCGAGGCTGCATTGGCGACTGGAACCAGGGCCGACCACAGGCAGGCAGACAGGAGGAAAAGTTCCGCAAACCTTGCAGTGACAAAGTCGACACGAATTTTCAACATGGCGCGAAAAGCTCGCAATGACTTCTTCCTTCCGATTCAGTATCTTGCAATCCGACCGCTAGTGAAGTGGATTTGACATTCGCGACCCGCCTGGCCGCAAGTACGCAAAGCGAATGTCAAATCCCAAACTCCACTAGAATCTTCTATTTGCTAGTGGTCCTTTGATTTTAACATTCGCAAAAGTGGTCGCTGCAACGGGTGCGAATGTTAGAATTGGACTACTAGGCAGGGTCGAATGCAGGTTCCAAAGCGCTTGTCTAGCAGGGTTTCTCTCCGAATGCTCCCCGGGCGCCGCTTTGCCGTTGCCACGGCGTTCTCGCTGATCACAGCCGGACTTCTCCATATTTCGCCGGCTGCGGCCGCGCCCGACGCCTGCGTCGGGGTGACGGTGCTGCCGGCACCCTTTTCGCCCTGGACCGGTGCGCCGCTGCGGGTCATGGTCATTGCCGAGAAGCCGGTCGCCGGCACGTTGTCGCTGATCGCGCCCGATGGCAGCGTCGCGGCCAAATCGTCCGACCGGCACGAGGGCCCGCCCTATTCCTGGTTCGCCGAGGTCGCTTCCCCCGCTGCAGGCAACTGGCGCGCGACGCTCGCGTCCGCCGACTGCGGCCTGGTCAGCCGCGACGTCACCGTGGCCGCCCGCAAGCCGGAGCCTTTCCGGATCCCGGCGGGAATGATCTGGCCCACGCGCAACAACTGGAACAGCACGAATGAAGCGCTGTTTTCGGCCTGGATCGAAAAGCTGTTCGACGCGCCGCCCGAACAGGATCTCAACTGGAAGGTCTGGTACGAGGTGCTGCGCGATCCGTCGCGCAATTTTCTCTATAACTATCTCGGCCGCAACGAAGACATCACACAAACCGGGCTTCGGCCGGACTGCGCCGACTTCGTCTATTACCTGCGCGCTTATTTTGCCTTCAAGATGGGACTGCCGTTCGGCTATTCGAACTGCTCGCGCGGCAAGCCGCCGAGGTGCGGCCAATGGTTCGATGTCGAGCATCCCGAGGTGACGCGTCCACCGCCGCCGCCCGGCCAGGACGGTGGTGCGACGGTCGCCGACGCGACACCGCCGCCGCCGACGCCACCACGGACGTCGGGCTTCCTGCGGCTGTTTGGCCAATCGGATGCACCGGCAGAGCAACCCGCTGCCGCGCCGGCTGCGCAGCCGGCTCCGCCGAAGCCGCACCGCCCGACCAGCTTCGCCGAATATCTGCGTGACGTCGGCGACGTCGTCCATACCGGTTCGGTGCGCGCGGGCGACGACACCGCCGACTTCTACACGGTGCCGCTGACGAAGGAGACGCTGCGTCCGGGGACGGTCTACGCCGACCCTTACGGCCACGTGCTGATGCTGGTGCACCGGGTACCGGAAGTGAACGGCACGCCGGGCGTGTTCCTCGCGGTTGATGCCGAACCGGACGGGTCGATCACGCGCAAGCGCTTCTGGCGTGGCAATTTCCTGTTCGTGCATGAGCCTGCGCTCGGCACCCCCGGCTTCAAGCACTTCCGCCCGATCGTGCGCGACAGAGGGGGGCCGCTGCACCGGCTGAGCAATGCCGACATCAACAGGCATCCCCAGTTTGGCGACTTTTCGCTCGAGCAGTCGCAAATGTCTGCTGAGGATTTCTACGACCGCATGGAAGACGTCATGTCGCCCGAGCCGCTCGACCCGGTGCGCGCGATGGAGGACGCCATCACGAGCCTTAGCGAGCAGATCAGGACGCGCGTCACGGCGGTCGAGAACGGACGAAAATATCAGATCAAGCAAGCGGGCGACACCGCGATGCCGGATGGCGCCTCGATCTTTCAGGCGAGCGGCGCCTGGGAGGATTTCTCGACGCCGGCGCGCGACCTTCGTCTGTTGATCGCAATCGACGTGGTGCGGAATTTTCCCGAGCGCTTCGTGCGACGCTCAATCCGGTACGCGATCCCGCCCGGCAAGAGCGTCACTGAGGTCAAGAACGAATTGCAGGCGGCGCTGGCGTCCGAGCTTGCCTCGCGCAAGGTGACGTATACCCGCAGTGATGGTTCGCAGTGGACGTTGTCGGTCAAGGACGTGGTCGATCGGGCCGCTGATCTCGAGATGGCCTATAATCCCAACGACTGCGTCGAGCTGCGCTGGGGCGCATCCGACAACAGCGAAGAGGCATCGACCTGTAGGCGGCACGCTCCACAGGCGCAGCGCGCCAGGATGTCGAACTATCGCGCCTGGTTCCGCGACCGGCACTGGCCCGCGCACACGTAAGTGGCAGAGCCGGGCCTCTTTCATCGGAAAGGCCGGGTAGTTCGAGGCTGCCGATGCTTTCCGCGCCTCGCCATGCCGTCATGACGGTGTCAGCGCCTTGAAGCGCGCCATAAATCGCTTTTCGGCTTTCGCCGCGCTCCACGGCGTCAAATAGTCCTCGCGGGTCGCCGGCGACAATCCGGGATCGCGCCCGAACAGCCGCTTGGCTTCATCGGCTGCGAAGCCCGCCAATTCCGTGGCTTCGAGATAGGCCGCACCCTTGTCGGCCGCCTTGATCGCCTGCGTAATGCTGTCGGCGAGCACCGCCGGCAGGCCGAAGCGGATGTGGATCGCGGACAACAGGCGCTTTTCGACCGACTTGTAATCTTCGCCGAGCACGGCCTTGAACGGCGAGATCATGTCGCCGATCACGTATTCGGGCGCATCATGCAGCAGCGCGGCGAGACGCCAGCTGACATCAATACGCGGCATCTGCTCGCGCATCACCGCTTCAACGAGCAAGGTGTGCTGCGCCACCGAAAAGATGTGCGCACCCTTGGTCTGGCCGTTCCAGCGCGCCACGCGCGCGAGCCCGTGGGCGATATCGGCAATCTCAATATCGAGCGGGGAGGGGTCGATCAGGTTCAGCCGCCGGCCCGAAAGCATCCGCTGCCACACGCGCCGGGCGGGACCCTCGGCCGGTTTCCTTGCCGTCATTTGACGGGCAGGCGAGGGCTGCGGCGCTTTCCGGCGCAGTCCTCATGGCAGAAGCAGGTGACGAGATGGTCGTTGACCATCCCGGTCGCCTGCATGAAGGCATAGACTATGGTGGGGCCGACGAACTTGAACCCGCGCGAGGACAGTTCCTTCGACATCCTGGTCGATAGCGGCGTCGCGGCGGGGACGCTGGCTGTGGTCTTGAAATGGTTGACCTTCGGCTTGCCGTCGAGGAAGTCCCACAGAAGCCTTGAGAAGCCGGGGCCTTCCGCCATGATCTTCAGATAGGATTTCGCGCTCGCGATCGCGCCCTCGATCTTGGCGCGGTTGCGGACGATGCCGGCATCGTTCATCAGCGCGTGAATCTTCTTGGGCTGGTACCGCGCGATCTTCTCCGGCTGAAAGTCATCGAAGGCTTTGCGGAAATGGTCGCGTTTGCGCAAAATCGTGATCCACGACAGCCCGGCCTGAAAGCCGTCGAGGATCAGCTTTTCATAGAGCGCACGGTCGTCGAATTCCGGCACACCCCATTCGGTATCGTGATAGGCGACGTAGAGCGGATCTTCGCCCGGCCACGGGCACCGCGTCAGGCCGTCGGCATGCAGGCGCGCAGCTCTCGTCATGCGACCGTCTGTTTGGGTTGCAAGCGCAGTTCGTCCGGCTCGGTGATGCGAATCGAGAGGCCACCCGCCGTGAGCGGCAAGCCGGCCTCCAGCGCCTCGCTTGCCCGGTCGATCCGGATCAGCGCAAGCGCATGGCCATCCGCCGCCGAGCCCATGGTGCCGACCGATTTGTCGCCGGCAAGGACCGCGGCGCCCGGCTCCGGGGCGGGCCCGTCGAGCAGCACGCGCACGGTCCGCGTCCGCGCCGTGCCACGATGCTGCATCCGCGATACGACCTCCTGGCCGACATAGCAGCCCTTGTCGAAATCGACGCCGGCAAGCCGGTCCATGTTTGTTTCGTGCGGGAAGGCATCGCCATAGATGAAGTCGAGACCGCCTCGGGGGATGCCGAGCGCAATACGATGTGCCTCGTAGGCGGAACTGTCGACCATCTCGGCCCCGATCAGATCGGCAGCCTTCTGCGCGAGGTCAGCGGGGACGAGAATTCGCAGGCCAAGCTCGGGGTGACGCGGATCGGTGAAGGAGAGGTCTGGCCTCAACGCCGCTTCGCCACCCCAGGCGGCGAGCACGCCGAGGCTGTCCGAGAGATTCTCGATCTCGATCTTGGCGCGCAGCCGATAAAAGCGAAGCTTGTCGGCAAGGGCTTGGGCGAGCGGCCTGGGGCAATCGATCAGGAAGCCGCCGCCATGGCCGGACGGCGCCTCGGTGATCAGGAAATCGATCGTGACCTTGCCCTGTGGAGTCAGCAGCGCGCCGAAGCGTCCCATGCCCGGTTGCAGCCGCGCCATATCCGTGGTGATGAGGCCATTGAGGAAGTCACGGGCGGTTTCGCCTGACACCTTGACCACGCCGCGGTCGGGTAGAAACGCTGTTTTCATCTGTTAAAGTCTCGTGTCACTTGCACACGAGAACGTAGGCCGCGGATGGATAAACAACAAGGGCCGCCGGGGGACGCCTATTGTCTTGCTAGCGCGGTGGAGAATTCGCCGTTGCGCACCCGGACGGCAAGGCCCTCGACGAACGTGGCGACCGCGTCTTCGCCATAGGTCCGGACCAGTTCGGCGAAGGCGGCAAACAGGCTCGCCTGCGCCAGGCAATCACCGTCGACGCCATCATGACGCGCTTCCGCCCAGGCTTCGCTGAGATAGCTGAGCGCGGCCTGCTTCTGTTCGTCATCGGGCAACAGGTCGCGGGCGATGAAGGGCGCAGGGTGGTTCATGAATGTGAAGCAGCTTTTGAAGGCGAAGAAGGAGCGTGGTGTAGCATGCCAGGCGGGCCGGGCTAGAGCAGTTCTTTAGGAAAGGTTAACGCGCGTCAAGAAAGCAGTCGGTTTGTGGAACAACGCAAGCACACTCGCTGGTGGTCCGATTCTAACATTCGCATCCCCTCTCATCGGACACTTTTGCGAGTGAGAATCAAAGGACCACTAGCAAAAATAAGATTCTAGCGGAGTTTGGGATTTGACATTCGCTTTACGAGTTTGCGGCGGGATCGGTAGCGAATGTCAAATCCACTCCATTAGTTGGCGTAGCGCGCGGTCAGGTCGCGCGAGATTTTCAGCCCCTCGTCGATGTAGCGGCGGATGGCGAGCGTCGCCGCCGGGGTGCAGGTTCGGTACGTCTGCTGAAAGCCGTTATAGCCGCGATTGAAGCCGGCGATCATGCGGGCCCGCCGCTCGCCTGAGGGGGTTTCGGCATCGAGCAGCGCCTGCATCTCGTTGCGCCATTTGTTGCCTTCATTGCTGCCGCAAATGCCCCGGAGATAGTGCAGGGTTCCGAGGATCTCGGCAAACCGCTGCAACTCGTTGTCGAACGGCGCCGCGCTTTCTTGCGCGCGCGCGGGGCTTGAAAGGCAGCACAGGACGATCAGGGCAACAACGAAAAGTTTCGGCATAAACCTGTCCGGAGAGTCCCCGTGGTATGCCCCCTCGGGGTGGCGGAAGCAAGCCGCCGAAAATCGTATTATGCCCCTCGGCTAAAGGCCCAAAACGCCTCGCGCCGAATCGATCACGCCGTCGAGCCCATCGGTGACCTTGAGGTCGCCCAGGGCATCTGGCGCGCGCCACTGGTAGTCGTCCAGTTCCTCATTCAGGCGCGGCTCGCCGGCGCGCCAATAAGCTGCGAATGACAGGATCACATAGTGCCCGCCGCCGGCAGCCGTCGGCACGACCTCGCGCCAGCCGGCGAGACCGGCGATCTCGACTTTGAGCGCAGTTTCTTCCGCCACTTCGCGATGCAAGGCGGCGTGAAGGGTCTCGCCGAATTCGACCCGGCCGCCGGGCAAGGAATAAAAGCCCTTTGCCGGGGAGCGGGCACGCCGCACCAGCAGCACCTTGCCGTCGCGGAAAATCGCCGCGCTGACCGCAAGCTGGGGGCGGGTCGGATGAGGGGACGTCAAGGCAGGGTCCCGGGTCAATTGTTCGCGCATGTTTGCGAATGGTAGAGCAGTAGCGACGGCAATCAATGGGTCATGATGTATTCGACGTCGGCCGCGCCGTCGCCGTTGATGACCCCGCCGGCCTGCATCACCAGCGGCTTGACCCAGCCGGTGGCCTGCTCGGCCAGCCTGGCGCGGGTCTTGTCGTTCTGCGCATTTTGCATGGCCTCGTTCACCGCTGTCAGGATCGAGGTGATCGCGTTCGTGATGCTCTCGAACTCGTCGCGGATGCGGGGGGCGGCGGCGTTGTAGGCTTCGATCGCCAGATCCTTGGCCTTGAAATTGGAGGCCGTAAAATGCTCTGCATAGGAGAGCGGCCGCCAGCCCAGAAAATCCTCGGCGCATTCCGGCATGTCCGGAACCATCTCGAGCAGCATGACGGCTTCGTTGAAGTGATTGAGGTAGTCGGTGGCAAGCCCGGTGCGCGGATTGATGTTGGCCGCGCGCAATTTCTCGGCCCGCGCCGCATTGGCGGCAGCGGTCTGGGAGGCAGGTCTGACCGGATTGGCAGCGAGTGAGATCATCTGCCGCAGTGTTAGGGTTCTGGGTTAAAAGGTGCTGAATTTCGCCTATTTGGATTTATAAATGTGCGGACGTTTCGTTATCTCCTCCTCGCCCCAACTGTTACGGCAACTTTTCGGCTATTTCGAACAGCCGAATTTCCCGCCTCGATTTAACGTCGCTCCGACACAACCCATACCTGTCGTCGTCAATGATAATGGCCGGCATTTTCGCCTGATGCGCTGGGGCCTGTGGCCGGCCTGGGTGAAAGATCCTCGTAGATTTACGCTCCTGATCAATGCGCGCGCGGAGACCGTGAAGGAGAAACCCGCCTTCAAGAATGCGATCAGGCGGCGGCGTTGTCTGGTTCCGGCGGACGGCTATTACGAATGGCAGCCATTCGAAGGCGGCAAGCGCCCGTATTTCATCCATCGCCGCGACGGCCGTTCGATCGGATTTGCGGCCGTTTCCGAGACCTGGATCGGGCCGAACGGCGAGGAAGTCGACACGGTCGCGATCGTAACGGCGCCCGCGAGCGCCGACCTCGCCGAGCTTCATCATCGCGTACCGGTGACGATCGAGCCTCGCGATTTCGAGTTCTGGCTCGATTGCCGTTCGGACGAGGCCGAGAGTGTGACGCCGCTGATGCGCGGACCTGAGGTGGGCGAATTCGCCTGGCACGAGATTTCGACGCGGGTCAATCACGTCGACAATGACGATGCACAGCTGATCCTGCCGATCACGGACGAACAGCGCGAGGCGGAGCGGCCCAGGCCGAAGAAGGCGACCGCGCGCAAGGCGGCTTCCGCCGGTTCCGACGACGGGCAGGGCAGTTTGTTCTGAAGTCTTTCAGCCCTTGAGCAGGTGCTTCAGCTTGGTCACGGCGCTGTCGGGCGTCGTCAAGACCGGCAGCCGCGTGGCCTCGGCCACCATCTCGGCCGCAGGCGCCATGCTGTACTGCGCGAGCGCGATCAGGTCGCAGTCGCGCAAGTCGCGCGAAGCCTGCACGACCAGGCGATCATGCTCGGCGCGGTCGCCGCGGTCGAGCGCGGCCATCGCGCCTTCCGCCAGTTTCGTCACCAGTTGCACCGTGCCCGGAAATTCTGATGGCATCGACTTCAGCGTCGGCGGAAAGGTCGAGAGCAGGCCGATGCGGTGACCACGCGTCACCGCCTGCTCGATCATTGCCTCGTTTGGCTTCAGCACCGGCATCGGCGAGAGATCGCGCGCCACCGCATCGATGCAGGGACCGAAGGCCGAGCAGGTAAAGAGGATCGCGTTGGCGCCGGTCGAAACGGCATATCGTCCGAACGCGAGGAAGCGGTCGGTCATCGCAGGCGTTAGCCTGCCGTCACGCGCAACGTCTGCCGACAGGCTGTCGTCGAGCAGGTTCATCAGCGTCGCTTCCGGCCAAAGCCGCGCGAAGGACGCTTCGATCGGAGCCAGCGAATGCTTCAAGGCGTGAATGAGAGCGATGCGCATTGTTCAATACTTGGTGACGGAGCAGGGGAGTATCAACATTGGCGGCGCTCATCTGAAGATGTTCAGCGCTGCATATTGCAGCAGCATGATGGTCTTGGCATCGACGATGCGGCCGTCGTCGATCATGGCGAGAGCCTCGTCGAACGGCAATTCCAGCACCTCGATGTCCTCGCCTTCGTGAGCCATGCCCCCGCCGTTGCCGACGCGCATGTTTGCGTCATATTCGGCGACAAAGAAATGCATTTTTTCGGTCACCGAACCCGGACTCATGAAGGCCTCGAAGATCTTGCGGACCACGCCGAGCCGGTAGCCCGCTTCTTCTTCCGCCTCCGCGCGAATCCGCAACTCCGCACTGTCGTTGTCGAGTAAACCTGCGATCGCCTCGATCAAGAGGTCGTCGTAACCTCTGACGTAGGCGGGGTAACGGAATTGCCGGACCAGCACGACCGTTCGTTGCGACAGATTGTAGGGTAGCAAGGTCGCGGCGTTGTCACGGTGATAGGTTTCACGATGTTGGGTCTGCCACTTGCCGTTGGCGCGCCGCCACTCGAACGTCGTGGTCTTCAACAGGCAATAACCATCGGAGAGCACACGCTCGTCCTTGACGCGAATGCGGCCGGAGACTGTCACCTCGTTCCTCCGATCTTCAAGGGGTGGGTGCGCGGCCATCGAGCCATTTGGCGAAGATGACGCGTTCCTGCATCGCGTAGCCCAATGATTGATAGAAATCCTTTACGCCCTCATTGTCGGGCCGCACCATCAGTTGCAGTTTGGCGATCCCGGCTTCGCGCAGCCAGTTCTCGGCTGCATGCATGATCATGCGGCCGCAACCTTTTCCGCGATGACCGGGATCGACGGCGAGGTAATAGACCCAGCCGCGGTGACCGTCGTTGCCGAGCATGACGCTCGCCACGATCGTGTCGCCGACACGGCCTACCAGCACCGCCGCATGCGGCTCGCGCCGCGCCATCGCGATATCGGCTTTGGGGTCATTCCACGGCCGCGTCAAACCGCAGGTTCGCCAAAGTGCGATCACTCCGTCCACGTCAGCGTCGCGGATCGGTGTTATCGCGAGCGGGGGGAAAGGGGCGGTCACAGCACCTTGCCGGGGTTCATGATGCCGAGCGGGTCGAGCAGCGCCTTGATGGCACGCATCAGTTCGATCGCGACCTTGTCCTTGACCTCGGGCAATTCGTCGCGCTTGAGCACCCCGATGCCATGTTCGGCGGAGATCGATCCGCCCATCCGCAGCACGATTTCGAATACGACTGCATTGACATCGTGCCATCGGGCGAGGAAATCGGCCGCGTCGGCACCGACCGGCTGGCTGACATTGTAATGGATGTTGCCGTCGCCGAGATGGCCGAACGGCACCGGCCGCGATCCCGGAATGAGTTTCACGACCGCGGCATTGGCCTCAGTGATGAAGGCGGGAACGGCCGCGACCGGCACCGAAATGTCGTGCTTGATCGAGCCGCCTTCGGGCTTTTGCGCCGCCGACATTTCGTCGCGCAGTTTCCAGAACGCGGCGCGCTGGCTCAAATTCGCCGCGATCACGGCATCCTCGACGATGCCTTGTTCCATGCCCTGGCCCAGGATCGATTCCAGCGTGGCACGGGCATCATCGCGTGGCGAGGAAATCTCCATCAGCACGAACCAGGGATGCCGACTCGATAGCGGCGCGCGGATGTCGATGCCGTGGCGGACGCTGAAATCGACCGCTATGTCGGCGAGCAGTTCAAAGCTGGTCAGGCTGCCGGCCGCCTCCTTTTGCGAGATCGACAGCAGCTTGAGCGCATCGGCCGGCGATTTCAGGCCGACGAAGGCGGTCTCGACGCTGCGCGGCTTCGGAAACAGCTTGAGCGTTGCGGCGGTGATGATGCCGAGGGTGCCTTCGGCGCCGATGAAGAGGTTCTTGAGGTCGTAGCCGGTATTGTCTTTCTTCAGCTTCGACAGCGCGTTGAGAACCCGCCCGTCCGCGAGCACCACCTCAAGGCCGAGCGCCATCTCGCGCGCAACGCCGAAGGCGAGCGCGCCGGTGCCGCCGGCATTGGTGGAGAGATTGCCGCCGATGGTGCAGCTTCCTTCGGCCCCTAAAGACAGCGGAAACAGCCGGTCGACATCGGCCGCCTTTTGCTGCGCGACCTGCAACACCACGCCGGACTCACACGTCATGGTGTTGGAGGCAGGATCGATGTCGCGGATCTTGTCGAGACGCCGCGTGGAGACAACGACCTCGCCACGATGCGGGGTCTGGCCGCCGACGAGGCCGGTATTGCCGCCCTGCGGCACCAGCGCGATCCCCTCGCTGCTGGCGAGCTTGCAGATCGCGGAGACTTCCGCCGTCGAGCCCGGCCGCAACACCAGCGGCGAGTGTCCGCGATACAGCCCGCGCTCTTCGGTGACGTAGGGCGCGACATCGGCGGGCTCCGTCACCGCATACTTGTCGCCGACGATGGCGCGAAACCGTGCAATCAGTTCAGGAGAAAGCGGCGGCATCGGCGTCTGGACGATATTCATAATGTCTCGTTTATTCTTCTGGGCAGACTATCTGCCGATGGCGGCGCGGCGCAGACGGTCGTTGATGGCTTCGCCCAGGCCGTGCTGCGGCACTGACATCACCGCAATGGTGCGCCCGCCCTTGGCATCGAGCGCTCGAAGATAACCGAAAAGGTTGGCGGCGGCTTCCGCAAGATCGCCCGTCGAAGATAAATTCAGGACCGCCTTTGCCGCATGGGCGCCATTCACTTCGAGCGGGCCGAAGGCCAGCACCGCCTCGTCGGGTTCGACGTCACTGGCATCGAGCCGAACCGGCGTGCGCGGCGCATAATGTGAAGCCAGCATGCCCGGCGCCAGCGGCTGGGCGTCCCCGCCTGCGGCATCTTCAGGCAGTCGCTGCAGAGGGCGGCCGAGCACGCGCTCGATGTCTTCACGCGGCAGCCCGCCGGGCCTGAGCAGCATCGGCTCCTCGAGGCAGGCAACAATCGTGGATTCGACACCGACCTCGACAGGTCCGCCATCGAGGATCAAATCGATGCGGCCCGCGAGGTCGCTCGCCACGTGGGCGGCAGTCGTTGGCGACACATGGCCCGAAATATTGGCGGAGGGCGCGACCACCGCCCCGCCGAACGCGCGCAGAAGGTCACCCGCGACGGGGTGGGCAGGAATGCGGATCGCCACCGTATCGAGGCCGGCGGTCGCAAGCTCCGCAACCGGGCATTGCGCCGTCTTGGGCAGCACCAGCGTCAGCGGCCCCGGCCAGAAGGCTTCCGCGAGCCGCAGCGCGGTCGCGTCAAACCGGGCGATTTGCCGGGCCGCTTTGATGTCCGCGACATGGGCGATCAGCGGGTTGAAGGAGGGGCGTCCCTTGGCCTCATAGATCCTGGTAACGGCCTGAGCCTGGCTGGCATCGGCGCCAAGCCCATAGACCGTCTCGGTCGGGAAGGCGACCAGGCCGCCCGCTTTAAGGCAGCGCGCGGCCTCGGCCACCCCTGCGGCTCCGGCCGGCAAAATCTGCGTTTTCAGGTCCAGCTTCACCAGCGGTCAAATCCTTAAATCCGGCTTCTTGCGGTACGCGAAAGCGGACGCTATAAGCCGCCTTCTTGTCGGAGCGTGGCTCAGCCCGGTAGAGCACTGCGTTCGGGACGCAGGGGTCGCAGGTTCGAATCCTGCCGCTCCGACCAATAAAAACAACCACTTAGTTTTCCCGACATTTTCACCGCCAATGATACCGCCAATGAATGGATTCTCGTTTGCGGCCATAATATAGAGTGTCACCGAAAAACGTCACCCATTGAGCCACCGGCCCGCCCTCATTCATTCGTTCGGCCCCGGAGCTACATCGGGGCCACTGCGGCTGCAACGCTCGCCAGCGGCCTCTTTTGGCCCTCCGTGGCCGGTACCTCGGAAAAAATCCGCCACCCTTAGGTCCGCGCGGCAGTAGCGGCGAACGCCACCGGTAACTGGAATGTTCCCGCTTCTGGGTCCGTTCCTATGGGCCTACGGGTCATGGCCTGTTTCCGACGGCAGTGGCCTAGTTTGAAAAGTGCAGTGGCCTATTTTGATTTCCGAGGCAGTCAACCGGCGAAAGGGGCTTATCGTCTCTCCATCACTGGCCGAGGTTCTGCCCGTAGGCGTCGGTGGCTGAGAGACCGCTCCCGTCTGCAAGGGACAATGGGAGCAAGCCGATGGAATATCGTGGCGTCGAATACGAGGTCGTTCAAACCATCACGAATACATGGCGATGGTCGGTCAAGCGCGAGGATGATTACAAGATCGGGATAGTATTGGACCGCGCCACGGCGATACTCCGCGCTGAGCGGTTCATCGATGAGCTAATCAAGGCCCGTTCGAAGCCAAAACGGTAAGGCCGCCTCAGTTGGCCGCCTCTTTCGCTCAAATCTTGTGTACGACCCACAAGCCCGCGAAAGCGCCAACGCCGCTTAGCATCACGGACGAATGGGAGAGTAAGCCAGCGCCCCAAAGCTCGGGGACCATGCCCCCGATTGTCGAGCCGACAAAGATTGCTATCCAAACTGATGAACCCATACCCCTTGGGGAGCCCGTACAGCATCCCTGTTCGAAGGTCGATCCATGCGCGGTCATCGGGGCGCTTAGTCTCTATAGAGGCTTCGCAGATGACGCTGGCACGGCTTCCCATGTAACGGGCAACCACCATGAACCGCGCGACGTGCTTCCGGGTTGCCCTATCGGTTCTAGGTGCGAATGGCGCGGGGCGAGCGGAGCTCCGTTCAGCGCCTTCCTCCAAACGCTTCCGCCGCCTCTTCCGGGGGTTGGAATAGGATGCGGACCGGTCGACGGTTGAAGGCGTGGCAGAAAGCTGGACTGATCCGCCGTAACGCTGGAGTCCCTGCGGTAGCTGCCCTCCGCAACGACGATAATGTCAAAGGACCGCTTCAGAAGTCGGCTGCTTCTTTACATCCGGCTTGTAGTCTCCATCGTACAAGGCTGTTTCCCTGAAGAAAGCATAAGTGCCCGATATCTCGTTGCGGCCGAAAAGGGCGATAGGCTTGTTCGTCCAATCGCCGATCAGACCTGCATCGCCCCAGGTCCCAATATCGCCGCCGAAGGCGACGCGTCGCGTCGAGGAGAAGATTCGGTTGACCTGCTGGAGGGTCAAGCAGCCGATCGGATTGTCTTTGTTGACGTAGACAGCCAGGGCATCCACGGCGACGCGAAATTGGGTCGGCTTGTAGCCGTATTTCCTCTCAAAAGCGCTGCTCTCTTCCGTTGTCATCGTTCGCGACATCGGACCGAATTGCGCCGTACCTGCGAGCAGCGCGGGTGGTGCCGTTGCGGAGCCCTGACCTTCAACCTCAATCTTCACGTTCGGGTATAAGGCCATGAAACCCTTGCTCCACCGGGTCATCTCTTCCACGAGCGTGTCGGACCCGACGGATTTGATTTGTCCCAAAAGGCCGTCGATCTTCTGGTAGGGCGGTAGACTTGGGTCAACTGCCAATGCCTGAGACAGCGTAAGCACATTGGCGGCAAGCGTGCCGAGCAGGAGGGACCGCATTCTCATGGTGCGCCTTTCTAGGATTAACCCGACTACGTTTTCTTCATCTCATTGAGGATCAGGCCGACAACCATCATCGCGATGCCGCCAACAACGGCGCCGGACCCGGCCTGATAGATCCAAGCCCCGAACCCGGAAATCGGCATCGCTTCTCCGTTGGCGAAGACGGTCGTCATGACAGTTTTTTGCAGGAAGAGGCCGCTCACGGCGCCCGCGGCAAGGCCAACCAAACTGTGTCCGACGAATCCGAAGCGATGCTCATGCGCCGCCGCTGCTGCGGCATTGGCTCCAAGAAAGCCGGTAATGATCTGGATAATGAGGTTGGTGACGGTCCATTCCGGAGTCATCGAGGCTCTCCCCAAAGCCCGTTTTTTTGATATGTCGAAAGGTATCGACATGTTGTAGAGATGATTTTTGACACTTGTGCGACTGGGGGAGGGGAGGTGTCCGGCTGCTTTCTTTCCCCGCTAAGGCTGCGGCAAACCGCGCATCCGTTCGCGTTTGCTGTGGAAAAGGCTTCTGTCATCCAACTGTCATCTAACCTTTATAAAAGGTCTAACGCCGGCTCCTAGACGGGGCGGCCAGAGGCACGCCACATCAGCGTTTTCCGCGCCTCACCCACGAACAGGGAGAAAATCTGTGAAATTTTTCAAAGAGATCGTTGCTGCAACGGCCATCGCAGCCAGTGCAGCGCCTGCTCTGGCGCTGGACATTTCTGGCGCTGGTGCAACGTTCCCGTACCCGATTTATGCCAAATGGGCCGACGCCTATAAGAAGGAGACCGGCAACGGCATGAACTATCAGTCGATCGGATCGGGTGGAGGCATCAAGCAGATCCAATCCAAGACCGTGACCTTCGGAGCCTCGGACATGCCGCTCAAGCCGGCGGACCTGACCAAATCGGGTCTCGTTCAGTTTCCGACGGTGGTCGGCGGCGACGTTCCGGTGGTCAACCTCGAGGGTGTCAAGCCCGGCGACCTGAAGCTCGATGGCGAGACGCTGGCGAAGATTTTCCTCGGCGACATCAAGTCTTGGGACGATGCGGCGATTGCCAAGCTCAATCCTGCCGCGAAGCTTCCCAAGCAAGCAATCGTTGTCGTTCATCGCTCGGATGGATCCGGCACCACCTTCATCTGGACCGATTACCTTTCAAAGGTGAGCGCGGACTGGAAGTCGAAGGTCGGCGCGAACACCTCGGTCGAATGGCCGGCCGGCATTGGCGCCAAGGGTAACGAAGGCGTGGCGAATAACGTCACCAACACCAAGGGAGCCATCGGTTATGTCGAATATGCTTACGCCAAGCAGAACAAGATGACATCGGTCAGCATGATCAACAAGGACGGCAAGGCCGTCGAGCCCAGCGCCTCGGCGTTCCAGGCTGCCGCGGCGAACGCGGATTGGGAAAAGGCTGACCACTACTACGTCATTCTGACCGACCAGCCCGGTGCGGCGTCCTGGCCGATCGCCGGCGCTACGTTCATCCTGATCCACACGCAGCCGCAGGATCCGGCAGCAGCCACCGAAGCGCTGAAGTTCTTCGCTTGGGCCTACAAGAAGGGCTCAAAGATGGCAGAAGACCTGGACTACGTTCCGATGCCGGACAAAGTAGTGACTTCGATCGAGAAAATGTGGGCGACCGAAATCAAGGACGGCAGTGGGAAGCCGCTGTTCACGGCATCTAACTGAAATTAACCGGAGCGGGGAGGCATCGCCTCCCCACTCTCGCATTCGGATGCTGATTTAAGTCGGCTGACGGCGCTGATTTTCAGTCTGCGCATTGGAGGTGCAGCGTGGTCGATGTGGCTTGGCAGGAGACCGGGGTGAGGGTGCAGGATGTAGAAGAGCGAGCCCGCGTACTGAACAGACTCCGGCTCGGCGACATCGTCTTCCATCGCATAACGATGACCGCAGCAGTATTCGTGTTGGTGGTCCTTGGCGGCGTGATTGTGTCACTCTTTTTGGGTGCGCTACCGGCGTTCCAAGAATTTGGATTTGGTTTCCTTACGGCACAAAGTTGGAATCCTGTTACCGAAAAGTTCGGCGCTCTCGCGCCGATCTATGGCACAGTCATTACGTCGCTGATCGCGATGCTTATAGCGGTGCCGTTTGGGCTGATGATCGCGATGTTCCTCACCGAGCTTTGTCCGATGTGGTTGCGCCGCCCGATCGGTATTGCCATCGAACTGTTGGCAGGCATTCCCAGCATTATCTACGGAATTTGGGGTCTGTTCGTATTCGCACCGTTCGTCCAGCAATACGTGCAGCCGCCCGTGATCACGGCCTTCGAGAATATACCCATACTTTCGACTTTGTTCGCGGGGCCGCCTTTCGGCATCGGAATTTTGACGGCGAGCGTGATACTCGCGATCATGGTGCTGCCCTTTATTACATCGATCTCTCGTGACGTGTTCGACGCCGTTCCGCCGGTTCTAAAGGAGGCCGCATACGGGCTGGGTTGGACCCAATGGGAAGTCTGGCGTTATGTAGTGCTGCCCTTCACGCGCGTCGGGGTCATTGGCGGCGTAATGTTGGGGCTGGGTCGGGCGCTCGGCGAAACCATGGCGGTCACTTTCGTGATCGGGAACGCCCACAGAATTTCGGCATCCTTGCTTGCGCCCGGCACGACCATATCGGCAACGATCGCGAACGAATTCACCGAGGCCGTGGGCGATCTCTATACGTCATCTCTAATTGCCTTGGGTCTCATTCTTTTCGTCATTACATTTATTGTTCTCGCAATGGCGCGGTACTTGCTGCTCCGGATCAATCGGAGGATCGCCTGATGGATGCGTCACTTTACGCCAAGCGCCGCCGCCGGAATGCACTCGCCGCTGTTGCATCGTATAGTGCGACGTTCGTCGGCTTGACTTGGTTGGCGCTTATCCTCGGCGTATTATTCTGGCATGGGTTTAGCGGACTCTCGCTTCGCGTCTTCACTGAAATGACCCCTCCGCCCGGAGCCGCAGGAGGACTCCTCAACGCTATCGTCGGCAGCCTGATCATGACGGCGTTGGCTCTTCTGATCGGCGCTCCGGTAGGTATCCTCGCCGGAACTTACATGGCCGAATACGGTCGCCATTCCAGGCTCACGATGGTGGTTCGTTTCATCAACGATATCCTGCTGAGTGCGCCGTCAATTGTGGTCGGCCTGTTCATTTATTACGTGATGGTTCGTCCCATGGGCCATTTTTCGGGACTAGCCGGCGCTGTTGTCCTTTCTGTGCTTGTGGTTCCGGTCATGGTTCGAACCACGGAGGACATGCTCACGCTAGTCCCAGACACGTTGCGGGAAGCGGCTGCTTCGATCGGGTTGCCGCGATCGCTTATGATTAGGCAGATCGCCTATCGCGCGGCGCGAGCTGGGATAATCACAGGATTGCTGCTCGCCATTGCGCGCATTAGTGGAGAAACCGCGCCGCTGTTGTTTACCGCTCTCAACAACCAATTTTTTAGCACGAACCTAAATGCGCCGATGGCGAGTTTACCATCTGTCATTTTTCAATTCGCGCTTAGCCCGTACAAGGACTGGCAGAATCTGGCTTGGACTGGAGCACTTATTATTACGCTCGCGGTGCTGGCGATGAGCATTACGGCCCGTTCGCTGGCGGGAACGAGGAAAGCATCATGAACATAGTCACCGCAAAGACCACACCTGCCGCGGGGCCGCAATTGGTGGACAGCTCCATGCTTAAAGAGAAGATAGCGATCCGAAACCTCAATTTTTATTACGGGGAGACAAAGGCACTCAAGGCTGTCAGCCTTCCGCTCTATGCGAACATGGCTACGGCCTTTATCGGCCCGTCGGGCTGCGGCAAGTCCACGCTCCTTCGCGTTCTTAACCGCATGTACGATCTCTACCCCGGTCAGCGTGCCGAGGGTCAAGTGCTTCTCGAAGGCAAGGACATTCTCGACCCTGGGCTAGACCTCAATTTGCTGAGGGCCCGGATAGGAATGGTCTTCCAGAAGCCGACGCCATTTCCGATGACGATCTACGAGAACATCGCCTTCGGTATCCGCCTGTATGAGAAATTGCCCAAATCCGAAATAGACGGCCGCGTCGAGCAGGCGCTGCAGCGAGGCGCATTGTGGAGCGAGGTCAAGGATAAACTCAACGCCAATGGCCTCAGCCTTTCTGGTGGTCAGCAGCAGCGGCTGTGCATCGCCCGCACCGTCGCGGTGCGGCCCGAGGTGATCCTGTTCGACGAGCCCTGCTCTGCGCTTGATCCAATTTCAACGGCCAAGATCGAAGAGCTGATCGAAGAGTTGAAGGACGATTACACCATCGTGATCGTCACTCATAACATGCAGCAGGCCGCGCGCGTCTCCGACAAGACCGCCTTCATGTATCTGGGCGAATTGATCGAGTTCGACGAGACCAACAAGATTTTCACGTCGCCGAACGACCGGCGCACTCAGGACTATATCACCGGGCGCTTTGGCTAAGGAGAAAGAGATGGTTTCAGAACATACCGTCAAGGCGTTCGACAGCGATTTGCAGGAATTGACGCGGCTCGTGGCCGAAATGGGCGGCCTGGCCGAGCGCATGATCGTGGATGCCGTCGATGCGCTGATCCGTCGCGACGTCGCGCTCGGCCGGCGCGTGGTCGAGACCGATCTCGAGATCGATAACCTGCAGCGCGTGATCGAGGAGCGCGCGGTCTTGACCATCGCGCGGCGCCAGCCGATGGCGGTGGATTTGCGCGAGATCGTCGGCGCCATGCGCGTCGCAACCGATCTCGAGCGGATCGGCGATCTCGCCAAGAACATGGGCAAGCGGGTCGCGGCGCTGGAAAGCGACTTTCAGCCGCTGAAACTGATCCGTGGCCTCGAGCACATGACCGATCTCGTGCAGTCGCAGGTGAAGTCGGTGCTCGACGCCTATGCCGCGCATGACCTGCCGGCGGCGATGAACGTGTGGAAGGGCGACGAGGAAGTTGACGCGATCTGTACCTCGCTGTTTCGCGAGCTGTTGACCTACATGATGGAAGACCCGCGCAACATCAGCTTCTGTATTCATCTGATGTTCTGCGCCAAAAACATCGAGCGGATCGGCGACCATGCGACCAATATCGCAGAAACTGTCTTTTATATTATCGAAGGCCAGCAAATGCTCGACAAGCGGCCGAAAGGCGACATGACGACCTTTGCGACGACCGTGCCCGGCAACAACTGATCGTCATTTTCGGGGCGAACGCATCCACACGTAACCTAACCTAACGCATTTCAAAGACGAAAGAAGGCTACGCACATGAACGCGCGCATTCTGGTGGTGGAAGACGAGGAAGCGCTGACGACGCTGTTGCGCTACAACCTCGACGCCGAGGGGTATGACGTCGAGACGGTCGGGCGCGGGGATGACGCCGACACCCGCTTGAAGGAGCGGGTTCCCGACCTGATCGTGCTGGACTGGATGCTGCCGGGGCTCTCCGGCATCGAATTGTGCCGTCGCCTGCGCGCCCGCCCCGAGACCAGGCAGCTTCCGATCATCATGCTGACCGCGCGCGGCGAGGAAAGCGAGCGGGTGAGGGGACTTGCGACCGGCGCCGACGACTACATCGTCAAGCCGTTCTCGGTTCCGGAACTGCTGGCGCGGGTCCGCGGCCTGCTGCGGCGCGCAAGCCCCGAGCGGCTCGCCACCGTGCTGACCTATGGCGATATCGAGCTCGACCGCGAGAAGCGCCGCGTTGCCCGATCCGGCCGCCCGGTCGACCTCGGGCCGACCGAGTATCGGCTGCTCGAATTCTTCCTCGAGCATCCCGGCCGCGTGTTTTCACGCGAGCAGCTGCTCGACAGCGTCTGGGGCCGCGACATCTATATCGATGAGCGCACGGTCGACGTGCATATCGGGCGGTTGCGCAAATTGCTCAATCCCGGCCGCGAGCAGGATCCGATCCGCACCGTGCGCGGCGCCGGCTACGCGCTTGACGATCGCTTTGCGAAGGTCGAGTAGTCTAGCGAAAGCGGAATGGGCGACACCGCACTAGCTTCGTCATACGACCTGCCGCATCAGACGGTAGCTGGCGAGTTCTTGCTCGACCGGCAGACAATCAGGGTCTGGCGTAAAGATAAACCGCTTAAACTTTCGATGCGGCAGTTCAGATTAATGGATGTCTTCATTCGACGCCCCGGACAGCCGATTTCCCGCCAAATCTTGAAAGATCTCGTTTGGGGATTGGAGTTGACCGTCAGTCTAGCGAGCGTTGACGCTGAGATTGTTCACCTTCGACGCGCGATCGGCGGACGAATGGCGTCCTCACCCATCCGAACGGTCCGCGGCCTGGGCTACGTGTTCATTCTGCCCCGCTTACGAAGGAGTTCGAGGATCATCTGTTGACCATGCCACAATAGCGTAGGTTGTCTCCGTCCTGTACAGCCGAACGCGTTCTCGTTTTCGATTGCTATAATCCCAATATCGAAGGTCCGAAATGAAACGCTTACTGATCTGCTTTGTGTTATTGCTTACGAATATCTGCCTTGGCGCAGTTGCGAATGCCAAAAAGCCAACGTCGCCTGGCGAAATTACGGTTGCCAGCGAGGAGCTCGCTCTCAAGTATGAGACCTGTCGACATCAGGCTAAGGACCGCAGACTGTCCTTTGTTAAGCGCCGGGTCTACATCCACCATTGCGTCCGGGAGTGAACATCGGGTCAGATCACGAGGTGTGATACGGACGGCCACTCAAGCGGTTTGCCGAACACCGATGGGCTCGGGGGCGGTCGGCAAGATGAAGGTGATCGCCCAGCAGAGCAGCAGCATGACGGCTGATCCGATCAGACAGCCTTCGATGCCGGCCAACTGATAAAGCAGACCCGACAGGATGATGCCCAACAGGCGGCCCACAGCATTGGCTGCGTAATAGAAGCCCACATCTTCCGCCGCCTTTTCTGAGCCGGCATAGGCGAGGATCAGATAGGAGTGGAGCGACGAGTTCACGGCAAAGGGCAAACCGAACAGAGCAAGCCCCGTCACCAGCAATAGATCGGGCCGTGCGATAGCGGCGACCTGCATCAAAACGGCGAGAGCGATTGGGACGGCTGCCAGCAGTCCTGCCCACAGACGCGCGGCTGGAATTTCTCGGCTTAGACCATCCGCACTACGCGTCACCAGCGAAGGCGCGAGCGCCTGGATGCCGCCGTAGACGACGGTCCAGGCAGCGAGAAAGCCACCGACCTGAAGGAACCACCAGCCGTGTGCGTAGAGGAAAACCGGAAGGCCCACCACAAACCATACGTCGCGCGCACCGAACATGAAAATGCGCGCCGCCGCCAGGAGATTGACGCCGCGCGATTTCCCGAAAAGCTCCTTCATCGTCTTGGACGATTTGGCTTTGCCGAGTTCGCGCGGCAATAGCGCAAAGCCCGCAACAAAAATGACGCCGATCAGCGCTGCCATCAGCCAAAGTGCCTGGCGGAAACCGATCAGGTCGAGCAGCAGGCCGCCAAGAAAGAAACCGATGCCTTTCATCGCGTTCTTGGAGCCGGTGAACCAAGCAACCCATTTAAACAGCTGCTCGCTGCCTTCGGCGGATGTCGCCTTTATGGCGGACTTAGACGCCGTCTTGGTGATGTCTTTGGCGACACCTGCAATGCCTTGCGCGCCGACTACCCAAGCGACGGAAAGCGCCGCACTCCAGCCGTCGCCGAGCAGTGAGAGCATGACAAGACCGGCGATCTGCAAGAGCTGGCCGATCGCCAGCATACGCGGGATGCCAAAGCGCGACGCGAAATAGCCGCCCGCCAGATTCGCGCCGATGCCGGCCGCTTCATAAAGCAAGAACATGAAGGCCAGGGTGAACGGCGTATAGCCAAGCCGGAAGAAGTGAAACAGCACCAGCATGCGCAAGGCGCCGTCGGTCAACGTGAAACCCCAATAGGAAGCCGTGACGATCAGGTAGTTGCGCGCCATTGCGGTCATAGTCCGCGCTCCCTTACGATATTGGCCAAATCAACCATCCGGCAGGCATAACCGACCTCGTTGTCGTACCAGGCATAGACCTTAAGCAGCGTGTCGTCGGTGACCATGGTGCTGGCCGCATCGACAATCGAGCTACGCGGATCGTTGTTGAAGTCGGCCGAAACCAGCGGACGCATCTCAAAGCCAAGGATGCCGGCCAATTCGCCTTCGGCGGCGGCTTTGAAAAGGGCGTTGACCTCTTCCACCGTCGTCTTGCGCGCGACTTCGAAGACGCAGTCGGTCAAGCTTGCGTTGAGAACTGGTGCGCGCACGGCATGACCGTTCAGCTTGCCCTTAAGTTCGGGATAGATGAGCGCGATGGCGGTCGCGCTTCCGGTCGTGGTCGGTTGCAGCGAGAGCAGCGCCGAGCGGGCTCGCCGCAAATCCTTATGCGGCGCATCGACCACGACGTTGGTGTTGGTCGGATCGTGAATGGTCGTGATCTGGCCGTGCCGGATGCCAATCTTCTCATGAACGACCTTGACGACCGGCGCGAGGCAATTGGTGGTGCAGGACGCAGCCGTTAGCAACTTGTGCTTCGGCGGCTCATAGAGCTTGTCGTTAACACCGACGACGATGTTGAGCGCGCTACCGTCCTTTACAGGCGCAGCGACAATCACACGCTTGACGCCGCGGTCAAAGTACCCCTGAAGCTGCTCCCGCTTCAGGAACTTGCCGGTGCATTCGAGCACGATGTCGCAGCCGAGATCGCCCCACGCGACGTCGCCGGGCAAGGCCGCGTCGCTGAAACCGAGTTGCTTGTTGGCGATCGTGATCGCCTTGCCGCCGTCAACACCAATCTGCGTGTTCCAGCGACCATGCAGGCTGTCGAACTCCAAGAGATGGGCGGAGGCCTCGATGCCGCCCTTGAGCTCGTTGATATGGACGACGTCAAGCTGGTTGCTCGCGCGTGGATCGGTGTCAGGACGATAGATACCTCCAAATGCCGCGCGCAAGGCGAGCCGCCCGATGCGGCCCATGCCATTGATGCCAACTCTCATCGCTTCGTCCTATTAAGGGAAAACCTTGTTCGTATCGCCAATCTCGTCCAGCCGCGCCTTGAGCGCCATCCGGTCCAGCGATGGGAAGGGAAGGCTGGTGAAGATTTCTATGCGCCGTCGGATCATGGCGTAAAGCTCATTAAGCAGGGTCGTCCGTTCAGTAGCAGACCCTTTGAATGCGGCGGGATCGGGCAGCGGCCAGGCCGCCGTGACATATTGCCCGGCAAGATCGGGGCAGAATTGCCCGTGAGGCACATCGCACAAAGCAATAATGAAATCCATCCGCGGCGCATCGAGGCCTTTGAACTCATTCCATGATTTGCAGCGTAGCTGCGACGTTTCGTGCCCCAGTGCCTTCAGCCGTTCGATCACCTCGGGCAAGGGTTGTAGGGCGGGCTCAGCCCCCGCCGAATAGACACGAAAACGGCCGCGCCCGATTTTCTCGAGCAGGGCCTCGGCCATGATCGAACGGGCGGAATTATGGGTGCAAAGGAACAGCACATTGAAAGCAGGAGTCATGAATCGCTCCGTTACGCTTTTGTCCTTGGCGTCTTTGGGGTCTAGTTGCAGTTCATCGCCGCCGTCCTTGGCGAGAAACTTCACAAGGCTGCGGTATTTGGCCAGATCGGCCCGGTAGTTCATTTCACGGCCGCGCCGCTCGACCGTGAGAAGGCCGGCATTGGTCAGGACGTTCAAATGGGCGGAGAGCGTGTTGTGGGCGACGTCGCACAGCCGGGCGATATCGCCGGCGTTCATGCCGTCAGGATGCGCCTTCAAAAGATGGCGTACGACAGCGAGGCGCGTGGTTTGCCCCAGCGCGCCAAGGCGGGCCACAACGGCTGCGACTTCATCCGATCTTCTCGACATTTCGAGACATTAGGACATATTCGCTCACGAGAAAAGGCTCGGTCGCATTTTTATGCGGGCTAATGACGGGGCGATGACGTTATTTTCTGCGGGGGCGCGGTCCCGGCCGTACCGCGGCTTTTTTGCGCGATGCCGCCACTTTGATGGGGACGGGCGCACAGCATGCACCTTGTGCTGCACCGGCCAGGAGATTGCAGAGTTCGGGATGGCCGTCGCAGCAATCATTGACCAGGAATTGCAACAGCGATTGCATGCCGATGACATTTGAGCGGTAAATGATCGTCCGCCCCTCGCGTGTCGCGTGCAAAAGCCCGGCCCGCACAAGAATCGCAAGGTGCGTCGAGAGCGTATTGTGCGGCGCACCGATCGTCTCGGCGATGACTCCGGCGGTAATCCCGACAGGTTCGTGCTTGATCAGGAGCTTGAAGATGGCGAGCCGTGTGCCCTGTGCCAACGCGGCCAGCGTCGAGATCGCTTGATCTTCAGAGAGTTGGACGTCGGAAGAGATCGAACTGGCATGGCTTGCCACTGCCAGCAATGTTTTTCGCATGTGCGTCAGACTCGTGTGATTAGATTTTCGTCGCTTGTAGCCGGGCATCAGGTGACAGGCCAGCGCAATTCCATTATTAAACATGTCGAGATGTCTCGACAGGTGGTGTCACGACTTTTGCGAGCACAACCAAAGAGCGAAAACGGGACACCCGGCCGGTAGGCGTACCGGCTGATTTTAAACCCGCCGATAGGCGTATCGGCGCATTCCTGGGGAGGGATGCATGTCTCATTGTGACCGCTTGGTCGACGTCGGCCGTCGTAAATTTCTTGGCGGTGCCAGTCTAGCCGCAGCCGGCGCCGCCGCTTCCACCCTCACTCCGATGCAAGCCAAGGCGGCTCCGCCTTCGGCGCGCGTCGACTATCCCTCCAACCGGCTCGCCAATGTAAGCGCGCTTAAGCCCAACCAGCCGGTCAACGTCTCCTATCCGGATTCGGATGCGCCCGGCGTACTGCTGAAACTCGGCAAGAGCGTGCCCGGCGGAGTGGGCGCCGATGGCGACATTGTCGGCTTTTCCACAACCTGCCCGCACAAGGGTTTTCCCCTGAGCTACCGCGCCGCCGACAAGACGCTCAATTGCCCCGGCCATTATTCGCGCTTCGACTGCGAGGCGGGCGGCCAGCAGACCTGGGGCCATGCCACGCAGAATCTCCCGCAATATGTGCTGCGCGTTGATGACAAAGGCGACATCTACGCCGAAGGCGTCGATGAGTTGCTTTACGGACGCCTTTCCAACGTGCTCTGAGGGAGACATCAGTCATGGCTTACAAGCGTCAGATCGACCGGCTGCCGATCATCCCGGCGGAGGCCAAGGAATTCAACGTCACGTGTCACTACTGCATCGTCGGCTGCGGCTACAAGGCTTACACATGGCCCACGAACAAGCAGGGCGGTATGGCCGCCACCGACAACAAGTTCAAAACAGATCTTTCCAAACAACAACCGGCGGAGACCGACGCCTGGTATGCGCCGTCGATGTACAACATAGTCCGTCAGAACGGCCAGGACGTCCACATCGTCATCAAGCCCGACCGCGACTGCGTGGTGAATTCCGGCCTTGGCTCTATCCGCGGCGCTCGTATGGCGGAGATGAGCTATTCACAGCAGCGCAACACCGAGCTGCAACGCCTCACCGATCCCATGGTGTGGCGCTACGGGCAGATGCAACCGACAAGCTGGGATGATGCGCTCGATCTCGTCGCCCGCGTCAGCGTCGCCGTCATAAACGACATGGGCGAGGATGGCCTATTCGTTTCCGCTTATGACCACGGTGGGGCTGGTGGCGGCTACGAAAACACCTGGGGCACTGGCAAGCTCTATTTTGGAGCCATGAAGATCAAGAACATTCGCATCCACAATCGCCCGGCGTACAATTCCGAAGTACACGCGACGCGCGATATGGGCGTCGGCGAACTTAACAATTGCTACGAGGACGCCGAACTTGCGGACACAATCGTTGCAGTGGGCACCAACGCGCTCGAAACCCAAACCAATTATTTCCTCAATCACTGGGTGCCCAACCTGCGTGGTACGTCGGTCGACAAGAAGAAGGCCGAGTTTGGCTCCGAACCGGTCGAAAGGGGACGCATCATCATCGTCGATCCGCGCCGCACGGTGACGGTCAATGCCTGCGAAGTCGAAGCCGGCAAAGACAATGTCATGCATCTTGCGATCAATTCCGGCACCGATCTCGCGCTCCTCAATGCCTGGATGACGTACATTGCCGACAAGGGCTGGGTCGACAAAGCCTTCATCGACGCCTCAACGACCGATTTTGACAAAGTGAAGTCCACCAACAAGACCAGTCTCGAAGATGCGGCCAAGATCACCGGCCTATCCGTCGACGAGATTCGCAAATCGGCGGAGTGGATCGCTCAACCCAAGGCGGGCAATGCGCGTCGGCGTACCATGTTCGCCTATGAAAAGGGTCTCATCTGGGGCAACGACAACTATCGCACGAACGGCGCCTTGGTGAATGTCGCGCTGGCGACCGGCAATATTGGGCGTCCCGGCGGCGGCTGCGTGCGCATGGGCGGCCACCAGGAAGGCTACTCACGCCCATCGGATGCACATGTTGGAAGACCCGCAGCCTATGTCGACAAGCTGTTGTTGGAAGGCAAGGGCGGGGTGCATCACATCTGGGGCTGCGATCACTACAAGACGACGCTCAATGCCTTCAAGTTCAAGCAGAATTACAAAAAACGCACCGATCTCGTGAAAGATGCCATGATGACTGTTGCCCATGGCGATCGCAGCGCGATGGTGACGGCCATCGTCGATGCCATCAAGAAAGGTGGCTTGTTTGCAGTCGACGTCGATATCGTGCCGACCAAGATCGGCGAGGCCTGCCATGTCTGGCTGCCGGCGGCGACGTCAGGTGAAGCGAACCTGACATCCATGAACGGGGAACGCCGCATGCGCTTAACCGAGAAATACATGGATCCGCCGGGCCAGGCGATGCCGGATTGTCTGATCGCTGCGCGCATTGCCAATCATATGGAGCGCGTGCTTCGCGAACAGGGCAAGAACGACTACGCCGACAAGTTCAAAGGCTTCGATTGGAAAGCCGAGGAGGATGCCTTCATGGATGGCTATCACAACCATGAGAAGGGCGGGCAGTTCGTCACCTATGAGCGCTTACGCGCTATGGGAACAAACGGCTTCCAGGAACCCGCCACCGCCTATGAGCCGGGCCCGCCCGGTCAGGGCAGCCGCGGCACGCTGCCCGATCCGACCCCCGGCGGCCGGATCGCCGGTACCAAGCGCCTCTACACTGACGGCAAGTTCTCCACGAAGGATGGCAAAGCCAAATTCATGGAGACGCAGTGGCGCGGCTTGCAGGCGGCCGGCAAGGAAGCCGAAATGAAGAAGTTTGCCTTCCTCATTAACAACGGCCGTTCCAACATCAGTTGGCAAAACGGTTACCTCGATCAGGACAACGAGTTCGTCACCGACCGCTCGCCGTACCCGTTTATCCAGATGAACCCGAAGGATATGGAAGATCTGAAACTCAAGCCCGGCGATCTTGTCGAGGTGTATAACGACAACGGCTCCACCCAGGCAATGGCTTATCCGACGCCTAGCGCCAAGCCGAAGCAGACCTTCATGCTGTTCGGGCAGGCCAATGGGGTTCAAGGTAACGTCGTCTCAGCTGGGGTGAACGAATTGATCGTCCCGAACTACAAGCAGACTTGGGCGAACATCAGGAAGCTTTCGGACACCCCGGAGGGAGCAAAACATCTAAGCTTCAAATCCTTCGATTACACCACAGGCTGAAGCATCGTCATCCTCCAGAAGTCCGGGCGCTCAGCGCGCCCGGGCCTTCTTTTTTCTGACCATCAGGTGTCAATCACTTCTCCATCTTCCTTCACAAACCGCCCAATCTTCGGATTAGGCAGCAGCGGAAGCACGGTCTCGGACGGCCTGCAAAGCCTGACGCCTTTTTCGGTCACGACGATCGGCCTGTTAATCAGGATGGGATACTTGAGCATTTGGTCAATCAGTTGATCGTCCGACCAAGCCGGGTTCGACAGGCCCAGATCATGAAAGGGAGTGCCTTTCTCACGCAGGAGTGCGCGCGCGCTGATACCCATCCTCGCAATCAACTCGATCAGCCTCTCGCGCGACGGCGGTGTCTTCAAATATTCGATGATCTCCGGTTCCTGGCCGCTCTGCCTAATCATGGCAAGGACGTTGCGTGACGTGCCGCAGTTGGGATTGTGATAAATCACCACGCTCATAGTCTCTTCTCCGCGCCCGCCCGTACTTTCAGATCGGACTACTATCGCCCTGCGTCAATTGTGCGCGACGTTGGATGTGCTCCTGCTTCGTACCAGCCTCGCGTGGCCTTGACGATGCGAACCACCGAAAGCATGACGGGAACCTCGACGAGCACACCCACTACCGTCGCGAGTGCTGCTCCGGAATCCAGCCCGAAGAGGCTGATGGCTGCGGCGACGGCGAGCTCAAAAAAATTGCTGGCTCCAATGAGGGCGGCGGGAGCAGCTACGCACCAGGCGACTCCAAGCTGCCGACTGAGCCAGTACGCCAAGCCCGCGTTGAGATAGACCTGAATAAGGATCGGCACGGCGAGGATCGCGATGACAACCGGCTGCCTGATGATCTGCTCGCCCTGAAATCCAAATAGCAGAACCAGGGTCGCCAACAGCGCGATGAGCGATAGGGGTTGTAGCAGCCGCAGAGTGTGCTCGAAGGTCTCTCCTCCGACGCGGAGGAGCGAATTCCTCCATGCCTGCGCTACTGCCACAGGAACGACGATGTAGAGAAGTACCGAAAGCAGCAGCGTGCCCCAAGGAACCGTGATCGAAGCTACGCCGAGCAGGAGCCCCACCAGCGGAGCAAACAAGAAGACCATGATCACATCGTTCAAAGCCACTTGGCTTAGAGTATAGTTTGGTTCGCCCTCGCAGAGATTGGACCATACGAATACCATGGCGGTGCAAGGCGCCGCGGCGAGGAGGATCAGGCCCGCGATGTAGGATGAAATCTGTGCGGATGGGAGCATCGGCGCGAACACGTGACCGATGAAGAATGATCCGAGAACGGCCATCGAGAACGGCTTGATAGCCCAGTTGATGAAAAGGGTGACGCCGACGCCGCGCCAGTGTTTGCGAACCTGGCCTAGCGATCCGAAGTCGATCTTGAGCAGCATCGGTACGATCATGAGCCAAATAAGTACTGCGACCGGCAGATTGACCCTGGCGACCTCGGCGCTCGCCACAGCCCCAAAAAAGGTCGGCATAATGTGTCCGAGGGCTACGCCAACGACAATGCAGAGAGCGACCCAGAGAGTGAGGTAACGTTCAAAGATGCTCATGCGTCAGGCCACTTCGATTCAAGAGCCTTGAAGAGGGCGTAATACCAATAATAGACCGCCTCTTTCGGCACGTAGTTCCAAGGATCGATTCTGTGAGCGTCGAACTAGCGGAGCTGTTAGTGCATGCTACGTTGTAGACGCAATCAGACATGGTTTTGTTTCTTTCGCTTCTGGGGGAGGCAGGCTTGCAGGCTTTCGATGAGCGGCGCGCAAATCTCCGCTCGCCCGCCGCAGCAGTCCTGCAACAGGAAGAGCGCGACCTTTTGAAACACGGCGAGATTGGCGCGGTACACGATCGAGCGGCTGTGGCGCTCGGAGATGACCAGTTCGCCTCGGGACAGCACTGACAGGTGAGCCGATAGCGTGTTCTGGGGGACCTCAAGCGCGCGAGCGAGGTCGCCCGCGGCGAGACCATCGGGTTCGTGTCTCACCAGGGTGCGAAAGGCCCTCAGCCGTGTGGGCTGGGCGAGGGCAGCAAGTGCCAATACGGCTTTCCTATCTTCCATATATCCAGAGGTATGGAGATATTTGGTAGATGTCAAGTTTTTCAGGCGTGGTTATTTCGAATATTCCGGAAATACGGTTTGACGAGGTCTTCCCTTGATGCTATCTGGACCTGCATGAAAATTGGTGACGCAGCAGCACGCCTTGAAGCGCTCGGCAATCCGACGCGCTTGCGCATCTATCGCGCTCTGGTTCGCGCCGGGGAACCCGGCATGAGCGTCGGCAAATTGCAGGCGAAACTGGAACTCGCTGCCTCGACGCTGTCGCATCATCTCAAGGCCCTCATGATCGTCGGGCTGGTAAGTCAGGATCGTCAGGCAACAACCTTGATCTGCCGCGCCAATTACGAGGTCATGCGCGATATCGTCGACTTTCTGGTTGCGGAATGCTGCGCGGACGCAGGCTGCGCGGAGGTGGCGAAGCCTGCACGAGTAGCGTGAAGATTTAATACATATTTCTATCTTTCCGGAAGGAGTGCAGAAATGAGCAAATCTGTGGCGGTGATCGGGGCAGGTCCGGTTGGGCTTGCAGCTGCGGCCCATCTTCTCGAACGCGGTCTTGAGCCTATCGTGCTAGAGGCGGGCCCGGAAGCTGGCCACTCCGTGCGCCAGTGGCAACACGTGCAGCTCTTTTCGCCCTGGGAATACAATGTCGACAAAGCCGCCGCGCGGCTACTCGCGCCGACGGGATGGAATTCGCCCGACCCGCAAGTTTATCCAACCGGCGCCGAACTGCTGGAACGTTACATCGAGCCCCTGGCGACCAAAACTGTTCTCAAGGGTCTCATTCGCACCTCAAGCCGCGTCACCACCATCAGCCGCGCCGGCTTCGACAAAGCCAAGACCAAGGGCCGCGCCGATGCCAAATTCGAAATCCGCTACCAGAACGGCAAGGGCCCGGAGATATTGCGTACGGATGCTGTGATCGACACATCCGGCACCTGGGGTTCACCCAACCCGGCGGGTGCGAACGGATTGCCGGCGATCGGTGAGCGTGAAGCGCAGGCAAGGATTTCCTATGGCATGCCGGACGTTCTCGGTAAGGAGCGCACACGCTTTGCCGGGAAAACCGTTGCGGTGCTCGGAGCGGGACATTCGGCCGTCGGCACGCTGACGGATCTTACGGTGCTTGCCAAGCAAGCGCCAGGCACCAATGTCATCTGGTTGTTGCGCAGCAACGATCCGGCCAAATCCTTCGGCGGCGGCGCCAACGACAAATTGGTGGCGCGCGGCGAGCTTGGGGCCCACTTTGCTTCGCTTGTCGCGGTAGGGGCGGTGCAAGTCGAAGCCGGTTTTCGGGTCTCTGCGATTGCAGAGATCGATGGTCAATTGCGTGTCGCGACCGGAACGGCATCCTGCGCGCGTCAAGTGACGGCTGACGAACTGATTGTCGCGACCGGATTCCGGCCCGACCTCTCCATGCTGAGCGAAATCCGCCTCCGTCTCGACCCCGCGATCGAGGCGCCCGTGGCGCTGGCGCCGCTGATCGATCCAAATGAACATAGCTGCGGCACGGTGCGTCCGCACGGTGCGCGTGAATTGGCCCAGGACGATCCTGGATTCTACATCGCTGGCATCAAAAGTTATGGGCGCGCACCGACTTTCCTCATGATCACCGGATACGAACAGGTGCGCTCGATCGCTGCCGATATCGCAGGTGACAAGAAAGCCGCCGAACGCGTCGAGCTGGAACTGCCCGAAACTGGCGTCTGCACGCGCGGTGGCGTTGACGGCGGTACCGCCGCGGGCAGCTGCTGCGGCGGTCCGGCTCCGGCCACTTCCAATGCTTGTTGTGCGGATGATGCCGCCGCCAAAGCGGCCGGCAAGTCCGGTAGCGGCTGTTCGTGAGGTCCAAGCGTGGATCGAAAGCGTCTTGGCGTTATCGCGGCGCTGGGCACCGCCCAGACGCTGGCTTGGGGATCGAGCTATTATCTGCCTGCGATTTTGGCTGACGCGATCGCGCTTGATCTCGGAATTTCCAGCAACTGGTTTTTTGCGGCTTTTTCTGCCTCGCTGGTGATTTCGGGTTTGCTGGGTCCGCGCGTCGGCCGCCAGATTGACCAGGTGGGTGGCAGGCAAGTTCTGTGCGCGTCCAACCTCGTCCTAGCGGGTGGCCTCGCTTTGCTCGGTGCATCGACCTCGCTCTGGATGATGGCGGCGGCCTGGCTGCTGCTCGGTGTCGGCATGGGCTTTGGGCTCTACGACGCGGCGTTCGGCGCCCTCGGGCGCATCTACGGGCACGACGCAAGGAGCGCGATCACGGGCATCACATTGATTGCCGGTTTCGCCAGCACCGTCGGCTGGCCGCTAAGTTCGCTTGGGCTTGAGACGATCGGCTGGCGCGATACCTGTTACGCCTGGGCGCTTGCGCATATCGTGATCGGACTGCCGCTCAATCTCTTGCTGCCGCGGGCCGAGAAGGCGCCCGCTGTCGAGGGGCCGGTCGTCAAACCGTACATCCCGATCGACCGCACAATGATTTTGTTGTCTTTCGCCTTCGCGGCGGCCTGGACGGTGACATCGGCGATGGCTGCCCATCTGCCGCGCATTGTCGAAGCCTTTGGAGCGACACCCGCGCAAGCGGTATTTGCCGGCATGATGATCGGACCGGCTCAGGTCGGCGCGCGCATCATTGAGGCGAGCCTCCTCAAACGCTTTCATCCCATCATGTCGACGCGCCTTGCCTGCATCACTCATCCGATCGGCGCCTGTGTCATAGGTTTCTTTGGCGGCGGTGCCGCGGCTGCGTTTGCCTTACTGCACGGTGCCGGTAACGGCATCCTTACGATTGCGCGGGGTACGCTCCCGCTCACGATCTTTGGGCCGGAAAACTATGCGTATCGGCTCGGACTCATCGGAGCGCCATCCCGCATCTGCCAAGCGATCGCGCCGCTCGCGTTCGGTCTGTTGATCGAACCGATGGGAAGATCGGTCGTCGTGGTATCCGCGGGTCTCAGCCTCGCGGCGTTGGCCGCGCTGGCCGGAGTTCATCGAACAAGCACTAAGGTGTTCTCAGCTGCCGGATCTCCGAGGGAACCGGCTGAAGCGTTGCTAGACCGCTAAGGGCGCGTCCCGAAGTGGCCGGCATCCGAATGAGTGTTGTTCTCGTTCACAAAGCTCCGCAACGAAATCGCAACGAAATGGGTGAAACGACCGTGAACAAAACGGGTTTTTATGATTTGCGATTACAATAAAATCAATGATTTAGAGGACGTTCCCAGCGTTCGGGACGCAGGGGTCGCAGGTTCGAATCCTGCCGCTCCGACCATTATTCCAAGTCCTTTTAGATTCTACTGTTTTCGAGCGCAACGGTGCCTGCCATGATTAATTCCATGGGCCCGGCCGGCGCTGGCGTTCGCGCCTTTATTATTGGCTGGTGGCGGCCTGGAGGATCGGAATGAGCCGAGTGGCTTCGCTTCTCACGAGATCGGCGAGCGGCCTGGGCCCGCGTTGGCCGGGCTCGATCATATCGGCGCCAAGCTCGGTCAGCCGCTTTTTGACCGGTGCCTCGTCAAGGCCCTCATTCAGCGCGGCCGCGAGCCTGTCGATAACAGGCTTCGGCGTGCCGGCCGGGGCAAAGACCGCGTACTTCACCGCCATGTCGAACTCGCCGAGGCCCTGTTCGTAGGACGTCGGCACCTCCGGCAGCATCGGACTGCGTTGCTTGGCGGCGATCGCGAGCGCCCTGACGGTGCCGGCCTGGACCTGCGGCAAGGTTCCGAGCACAGGATCGCATTCATAGTCGATTTCGCCCGAGAGCATGGCATTCAAGACCGGCGCCGTCCCGGTAAACGGGACAAGGGTTGGCTGGATGCCGATCGCCGCGTCGAGAAGCAGGCATCCGATATAGGAGATCGAGCCGACGCCGGCGTGGCCGACGTTGAGCTTGTTCGCGTTGGCCCTGGCGTAGGCGACAAATTCGCGAAGATTTCCGGCGGGCAAGTCCTTGCGGACCACGAGCAGCTCGGGATATTCGGCCGCCAGTCCGACCGGCTCGAAATCCTTTTGCGGATCGTAATTGAGGTTGGGATAGAAGGCCGGCGCCAGCGCGTTCGTCGACATATGGCCGAACAGGATCGTGTAGCCGTCTGGCGTCGCACGCGCGGCGCGGAGCGCTCCGATGGTGCCGCCGCCGCCGTTGACGTTTTCCACCACGACGCTGCGGCCGAGATGGCGCGAGAAGATGTCGGCGACAATTCGCCCCGTGATATCGGCCGGACCGCCAACGGCAAACGGCACGATCATGGTGATCGTTCTTGCGGGATAGTCCTGGGCCAGCGCCGGCGCCGCGCCACTCGCCATCAGAAAGACAGCCGCCGCTATCCAATGCCTCGCCACGATCGCATCCCTCCCGGTCTTTTGCCGTCACCATCGGCTGGTTCGGCGTCTGGAGCAATGTCCGGCGCGCATTCCCTCGTGGCTCGGTTTGCGGGGCTCGTGACCTCCAGATCCGAAGAGGTTTGGCGGCGGATCAAAGCTGCAAAGGCATGGGCTGGCCGCGCGCGCTTTTGCGGCCACGCTGCCCCCGCCGAGAGCTACTGGGCGCCTCCCGTGGTTGTGCCTGCGCCGGTGAAGGCGCTGTCGAAAAGCTGGCCGATCGGCTGCCAGCTTGTACCGTCGAACTGCACCAGCCGCATGTCCTTGACGGGGTGAAAATCCGTCGGGCTTGTGGTGATCGCAATTCCCGGCAGCGTGACCGAGCTTCGAAAATCCTTCAGCGATTGCGCCTGCTTCATGACGTTCTCGCGCGAGAGATCGTCGCCGCATTGCCTGAGGACCTGCGCCAGCGTTTCGGCGACGGCGTAACCGAAGACCGCGTAACTGTCCTCCCTGTCTCCGTCCGGATAGTATTTGTCCATGAAGGAAAGATACGCCTTCATGGCGTCGTCGTCCTTCCAGGCAGGATCGCTCCCGTCCTTCAGAAAGGCGGTCGATATCACGCCGATCGCGTTTTCGAAGCCGCCCGGCCGCAGCGCATTGGCGATTGAAGCTGCCGCATTGTCCAGAATGAGCACGGGATGCCATTCGGATTCGCCAAGGCGCCGGATCACCTGACCCGCGATCGCCGGCGCACCGTCGAACACCAGAATCTCCACGCCGGAATTGCGCAAGAGATCGAGCTGCTCGCCGAGCGCGCGATCGGTTGCGTCGAAGGCCGTGTCGGCAACGATCATCCGCGCGGCATCGCCCAACCCTTCCTGCAGGCCCCGGAACAGGTCACGGCCGAACTCATCGTTCTGCCAAAGCACGCCGATCTTCCGTTCGGAGTAGTAGGCCTGGATGTAGTTCGCATAGATGCGTCCCTCGGTACGGAACGCCGGCGGCCATCCCATCGTCCAGGGAAAGTCCTTTGGATTAGCCCATTGATCGTCGCCTGAGGCCACGAACAGTTGCGGGATATGCCTCTCGTTAAGATACTTCCGGACCGCGAGATTGCCCGGCGTGCCAAACGAGCCGAACACAAACAGCGTGTTCTCGGTCTCGACGAGGTTGCGCGTGAGCTCTGCGGCCGAGAGCGGATCGGAGCTGTTGTCGTAGGAGATGAATTCGACGGTCCGGCCGTTGATGCCGCCTTGTTCGTTGAGCATCTGGAAGTAGGCGGCCTCGGCCCTCCCGATGGCGCCGAACGCTGCAAGCTGTCCGGTGTAGGGCATGACGTTGCCGATCCGGATAGCCGTATCGGAGGACTTGAGGACAGGATCGGCTGACGCCGCGAACGACCATGTGGAGAAAAAACCTGCGGCGATTGCTACGGTCCATCTGGCCATGTTCGTCTCCTGTCCGCGCAAGACGTCCTTTCGTTACCAAATGCGAATGGCAAAACCGCGACGCCAGTGGAGTGGATTTGACATTCGCTACCCAGCTGGCGGCGAACTCGCAAAGCGAATGTCAAATCCGAAACTCCACTGGGAACTTATATTTGCCAGTGGTCCCTGATTCTAACATTCGCAAAAGTGCCCACTGAGAAGGGGTGCGAATGTTAGAATCGGACCACTGAGGGATGACACCGCGCCCGGCATTTGCTCAATTCGCAGGCGTCAGCGCGTGCCGGAAACCCTTTACTTTATGGCTCGTTCGTATAATTCCCACTCGATCTTTCAGACGGTAAATCCGAAATGACTGCCGCAACTGCGTCCGAGAGTGACGCCCCCGCACTCATCGGCCCGAGCGGCAAACCCGCCACCGACGAAAGGCGGGTCTCTCTGCTCACGCTTTGCGGCCTTGCGCTGGTGATCGGCTTGATGACGGGCTTTGGCGCCGTGGCATTCCGCGCCTTGATCGCGCTGGTGCACAACCTCTCCTATGGCGGCAGGTTCAGCATCTCCTATGACGCCAATGTGAGCGAAGGCCCGAGCCGCTTCGGCGACCTGGTGTTTTTCTCGCCCGTGATCGGTGGCCTCATCGTCGTGTACCTGGTGAAGCATTTCGCGCCGGAGGCCAAGGGCCACGGCGTGCCGGAGGTGATGGACGCGATCTTCTACAAGCGCGGCAACATCCGCGGCAAGGTCGCGCTGATCAAGGCGCTGGCCTCGGCGCTGTCGATCGGCAGCGGCGCCGCCGTTGGCCGTGAGGGCCCGATCATCCAGATCGGCTCCGCCCTGGGCTCGGCTTTCTCCCAGCTGATTGGCCTCTCGACGCGCCAGAAGATCACCTTGCTGTCGGCGGGCGCGGGCGCCGGCATCGCGGCGACGTTCAACACGCCGCTCGGCGGCGTGCTGTTTGCGCTTGAGATCCTCTTGCCGGAGGTCTCCAACCGCACATTTCTTCCCGTCGTGGTGGCGACGGGCGCGGCGACGACGATCGGCAGGGTTCTGATCGGCCCCGAGCCGGCCTTCGCTGTTCCAGACGTGCAGCTTTCGCTGGCTGGATCGCTCGCGCCGTCCGAAATACTGAGTTTCGTGCTGCTTGGCCTGATCTGCGGCGTCGCGGCGTGGATGTTTATCCGCCTGCTGGTCGTCATGGAGGACGGCTTTCCGAAACTGCCCGGAAATGAATACACGCAAAACATTATCGGGATGTCGATCATCGGGCTGATGATGGTGGGCCTCACGCGCATCTATGGTCACTCCTACGTCGATGGCGTCGGCTATTCTGTGATCCAGTCGATCTTCGATCAGAAGATGACGGCAGTGGGCCTGCTTGCGCTTCTGTTCATATTGAAGATGGTTGCAACGACCGTCAGCCTTGGCTCGGGCGCCTCCGGCGGCATTTTCTCGCCTTCGCTCTACCTCGGCGCGACGCTGGGCGCCGCTTTTGCGGCTGCAATCGAAGCGATCTTCCCGCACTCAGGCCTCAGCCTGCCTTCGGCGGCCATCGTCGGCATGGCGGCGATCGTTGGCGCAGGCACGGGCGGCGTCATGACGGCGATCGTGATGGTGTTCGAGATGACGCGCGACTATGCGATCATCGTGCCGGTGATTGTCGCGGTCGCATTGGCTGCCGGCGTGCGGCGCGCGCTGATCGGCGAGACCATCTATACGATCAAACTGCGCCACCGCGGCCACCGAATCCCCAAGGAGCGGCACATCAATCTCTACCTGGTGAAGCAGGCGCAGGACATCATGGAACGCAGCTTCATCGTCGCGCGAGCCGGCACCACGCTGAGGGATGCGATGTTGCCCGAAGACGTCGACGACGTGCGCGCCATCGTGGTGGAGCGGGAAGGGCGGATCGTCGGGCTCATTCCGCCGCGCTCCGGGCTGTGGCTCGAGGCGCGCACCAATCCGGACGTCAGGGTGGAGAAGTTTGTCGAGAGCCGGATCGTGATCTGCCGCGACCAGGATCTTCTGAGCATGGCGTTCGCGCGGCTGAAGCGCCATCGGGCGGGCGCGGCGATCGTGTTTCGCGGCACGGCGCGCCCCCGCGTCAGCGACATCGCCGGCATCATCACCAAGCGGGCGGTCGCCGACGCTGTCATCGACAGCTATGAGGACTGAATTGGCGCGAGCCGGAGCGACGGCTGAATGCGGGGGGAGGCTAAACGCCAGATGGACTTCATCGAACTGGACGGTGTTGCGCTCCGCTATCAACTGAGCGGTACGGGCGACCGCACGTTGGTGCTCGTGCATGAAATGGGAGGCTCGCTTGAAAGCTGGGACGACGTTGTGCCGCACTTTGCGCCTTCTCGCCGCGTCTTGCGCTTTGACACTCGCGGGGCGGGGATGTCGCAGAAGGCCCGCGGTGAGCTCACATTCTCCATTATGGCCGCCGACATTGCCGCCTTGCTCGATGCGCTCCAGATAGAAGGCAAGGTGGCGCTGGCAGGCGTTGCTGTCGGCGGCGCGGTCGCGCTTCAATTCGCAGGCCAATATCCGGATCGTGCAAGCGCTGTTATCGCGGGCAGCCCCGCCACCGGTATCGCGGCGGCTCGCCGGCCGGCGGCGCTCGAACGCCTTGGGAAGATCGAAGCGCTCGGCATGGCGTTCGCCGTCGGGGATGCGATGCTCAACGGCTATGCGCCGGAGCTGCGCGGCGATGCCAGGCGCTTTGAACGGTTCCGGGCGCGTTGGCTCGGCAACGATCCCTCCAGCTACGCAACGATCTGGCGAATGCTGGCAAACGCCGACATGCAGGAAACGCTGAGCAGCGTGCGCTGTCCGGCGCTCGTGATCGGTGGAAGCCTTGATAGAGTCCGGCCACCGGCCATGGCGCAGGACGTCGCGCAAACGATATCAGGTGCGCACTATATTGAGATCAACACCGGACATTATATGGCGGTGCAGACTCCTGATCTGATCGCCAGGCGCATCGACGAGTTCCTGACATTCGTCAAGGCCTGACACCCCCGAACTCCTCCATCGTATCAAGGTGCCATATGACTCAGCCCTCGCAGCAGATTCCCGGCGTGTATCACCGCAAGATTGGGGACATCGTCGTCACCGCCATCAGCGATGGCTACCTCGACGGCAATCTCGAGGTGATGCGCAATATCGATCTCGACAAGGCGCACACGATCCTGCGCGACGCGTTCCGCCCGGCACGCCGAACCAGCGTCAATACGTTTCTGATTCATTCAAAAGGCCGCCTGGCGATCATTGACACCGGATCGGGCAATTATCTGATGCCGACTGCGGGCTTCGTTCAGCGCAATCTGGCGGCGGCCGGTATCGATCCGAAGTCGATCGATACGGTGCTGCTGACCCATATGCATCCGGACCATTCCGCGGGGCTGACCGACATGTCGACGGGCCGGTTGCTGTTTCCGAACGCGGAACTCGTCATGCACGAGAACGAATTGCCGCATTGGTTCGACGACAGCGCCATGGCAAAGGCCGACGAGCGGTCGAAGAAGCTGTTCTTCCTCGCAGGCCGCGAACAGGTCGCGCCCTACAAGAGCCGCACCCGCCTGTTCACGCAGGGCGAAGTGTTTCCCGGCGTGACGGCGGTGCCGAGCCACGGACATACGCCGGGCCACACCGCCTATCTGGTCGCATCAGGCGATCATCAGCTGATGATCTGGGGTGACACGGTTCACGTGCCGGAAGTTCAGACCGCGCATCCCGAAGCCGGCATGGGTTTCGACACTGATCTGGCGCAAGCCGCAGCCTCGCGAAAACGCATGTTCGACCGCGTCAGCGCCGACAGCATCCTTGTCGCCGGGATGCACACGCATTTTCCGGGCTTTGGGCGATTGGCACGGCGCGGCGAGGCTTACGCGCTTTATCCGGAAGCGTGGATTTACAGCTTCGACCAGGTCTGAGCAGCGGACAAATCGCCGCCGGTCTTCGACGAGCCGGATCAGTTGAATGCGGATCCGCTGCGCAGGCCCAGCTTTTTGAACACCATCGCCGCCGGGCACAAACCCGTGAACTGGGCCTGGATCATGTTCAGCCCGGCAAAAGCCGTGAGCAGGTACCAATAGGCGTTGACGTAGGTCCCAAGCCCAAGTCCGAGCAGGACGACAAATCCGGCGAAGACAAAAACGGCTCTATCGACATTCATGGCATTTTCCTTTGAAAAATGGTGACGTTACGAACGAGCAAGACTGGCCTCGGTCCAGGCGACGATACCGCGCGCGTCCATTGCGCCGGCCTGGCGTGCGACCTCGCGGCCGCCGCGCATCAGGAGCAGGGTCGGAATCCCCGCGATATTGAGCCGTGACGGGAGCGCAGGTGCCTTGTCGGAATTGAGCTTCAACACGCGAACGTGCGGCTCCAATTGCGCGGCCGCGCGCTCGAACATCGGCGCCATGGCGCGGCACGGGCCGCACCAGGGCGCCCAAACATCCACGAGCACGGGAATATCGTTGTTGGCGACATGACGGACGAAACCTTCCTCGTCGACCTCGATCGGATGGCCGGTGAAGAGCGGCTGGTGGCAGGCGCCGCAGCGCGCGTCGTTCGAAGCGCGCTCGACCGGCAGCCGGTTGGTGCGTCCGCAATGCCCACAAACGATATGACGTGTCTCGCTCATGTGCCGGTTCGGACTTCCTTGATCTTGGTGATGTTCAGCTTGTCGAGCACGAAACGCTCGTAGAAGGGCTCGCTCTCGCCGCGCCGCATCTTGCGGAGGAAGTATTTTTCGAATGCTACCTTGGCGTAGTGAACCCATTCGCCCTTCGACGACCAGTTCACGTTGCGGGGCGGTATCTGCGGCTGCGCCAGGAAGGCGACGCCGGAATTGCCGAAATCGGCAAGGCAGATCGCATTCCAGGTCGGCTGCGACTTCGGCGCCTCGCCGCGGAGCAGGGCGCCGATATTCAGCGCGGTTGCCGTGACCATCGACTCGATCATGAAGCCGGTCTTCGGCACGCCGACCGGGATGGGCGTGGCTCCAACAGGCGCGATCGCGACGCATACACCGATACCAAACACGTTCGGGAAGGCGGGGTTACGCTGATGCTTGTCGACGATGACGAAGCCGCGCGGATTGGTCAGTTTCTCGATGCCGCGGACGGCTTCGACACCGCGGAATGCCGGCAGCATCATGGAGTAGGCAAACGGGAGTTCATGAGCCTTGTGGACCGTGCCGTTCTCGGCAAATTCCTCCACGATCATCTTGCCCGGCTCGATGCGGTCGACGCGGGCATTGGTGATCCACTTGATGTGCTTCTCGCGCATCTCGCTTTCGAGCAGGCCCTTGGTGTCGCCGACGCCATCCAGACCGAGATGGCCGATATAGGGCTCGGAAGTGACGAAGGTCATCGGCACCTGATCGCGCAGCTTGCGCCGGCGCAACTCGGTTTCCAGGATGAAGAGAAATTCGTAAGCCGGACCGAAACAGGAAGCGCCCTGGACGGCGCCGATGACCACCGGACCGGGTTTGGCCGCCAGCTGCTCGAAGGCTTCCCGTGCGTGAGCCGCGTGGTCGACGTGACAGATCGATTGGGTATGGCCCTGCGGCCCCAATCCCGCGATCTCGTCGAAGGCAAGCTCGGGACCGGTTGCGATCACGAGATAGTCGTACGCGACCGCGGTGCCGTCTGCGAGTTCAACGGAGTTCTCGGCAGGATGCACGCGCTTGGCCCCTTGCGTGAGAAGGCGAATGCCTTTGCGCTTCATGATGTCGGCAAGATCGATCTCGATCTCGTCGCGCTTGCGCCAGCCGATCGCCACCCAGGGATTGGACGGGACGAAGTGATAGGTCGCGCCCTGCGAGATCACGGTCAGACGATCGGTCTTTCTCATCTGGGGCAGCAATTCATAAGCCATCAGCGTGCCGCTGAGGCCGGCTCCGATTACGACAACTTCCGCCACGACTACCTCCTTTTGGGTTGACCGCTCCGCCGGTTGCGACCCGGCCGTCTCGCGGGTATTGACTATATATTCATATTATCGTATATACGCAAGTATGAAAATAGATACCGAAATCATGGAACGCGCAGCCGACGAGGCGAGCAATCTCCTGAAGGCGCTTTCCAACCGGCACCGGCTTCTCATCATCTGCCAGCTGATCGACAACGAGCGCTCGGTCGGGGAGTTGGCCGAATTTCTCTCCTTGCGGGATTCCACGGTTTCCCAGCATCTTGCACTCCTTCGCAAGGACGGCCTGGTATCGGCGCGGCGCGACGCGCAGACAATCTTCTATTCGATCGCCAGCGAGCCCGCGCGCGACGTTCTCAAGACGCTCTATCAGGCCTATTGCGCTCCGAAAGCTAAGGGTGCTCGCGGACATCCGCGTTGAGAAAGATCAAGGCTGGAACCGCTCCGCTGATGATTTCATGAAACGGCGCCGTCGCGCGACAGATAGGTTAGCCATGATCAGGCAGGGTTTTGTTTTTTTAGCTGCGTTTACCTTACTTCTTTCGAGTGCTGGCTTGGCGGGCGCGGAGACGCTCACCGTGAAGCAAAGCTCGATTGCGGACGAGAAGGCGGTCTTCGCGACTGTGGAAAGCATCAGCGTGGTGCCGGCGCGCAGCCGCATCGGCGGGACCGTCGCGCAGCTTCACGTGAGGGAAGGCGACGCGGTCACGCGTGGCCAGCCGATCGCCGTCGTGGGCGACGAGAAGCTCGTGCTGCAGATGAAGTCGCTTGATGCGCAGATGGAAGCGCTGCAGGCGCAAGCCGATCAGGCCCAGACCGACTTCGATCGCATCGGAGGATTGGTCGAGCGCGGCACGCTTCCGCGCACTCGGCTTGATGAAGCGCGGACCGCGCTCAACGTTGCCCAGAACAATCTTCGCGCCAAGACGGCCGAGCGAGGCGTCATCCAGCAGCAGCAGACCGAAGGTCAGGTTCTGGCCCCGCAGGACGGTCGTGTGCTCAAGCGCATCGTGGCGGTGGGTTCGGTGGTTCTGCCCGGCGATCCCATCGTGACCGTCGCGCAGCAGGATTTCAAATTGCGCTTGAGGATACCGGAGGAACATGCCCGCTCCCTGAAGGCCGGCGATCGGGTTCGTCTCGACGGCGGCGAAGTCGACGAGCACACGGCCAGATGGGGCGTCATCGACCTCGTCTATCCGCATATTGAAGAGGGGCGGGTCATTGCCGACGCCACAGGTCGAGGGGCTCGGTGAATATTTCGTCGGCGATCGGCGCAGGATCTGGATCGCCGGGGCGCGAGCGCGCGACGTTCGTTATTCCGTCGAGCTATGTGATGACGCGATTTGGCATCGATTACGTCCAGCTTCATACATTCGGGCGGCACGATGAGCGTGCCAGTGCAGCGCGGGCGCGACTATCCGACGCCCGGTCTTCCCGATGGGCTTGAAATCCTGTCCGGCGTTCGTGCCGGCGACGTGTTGGTGAAGCCGTGAATCTGGGTCTCTCCGGGCGTTTGACCAGGGCGACCATCGCTTCGCCGTTGACGCCGCTCTTCCTGCTGGCCTCCCTGGTCGTCGGGCTGATTGCTCTTGCCGCGATACCACGCGAGGAAGAGCCGCAGATCAGCGTGCCCATGGTCGATATCCTGGTCAACACCGATGGCCTGCGGGCGCCCGATGGGGTCGAACTCGTTACCAAGCCGCTGGAGGCGATCGTCAAGGGTATCAGCGGTGTCGAGCACGTCTATAGCCAGACGGAAGACGACCGGGTGATGGTGACCGCGCGCTTTCTCGTCGGAACCAGGTTCGACGACGCGATATTACGTGTCCACGAGAAGATCCGGGCCAACTTCGATCGCATCCCGGTCGGCATTCCCCAGCCTCTTATCGTCGGACGCGGCATCAATGACGTCGCGATCAAGGTATTCACCCTTTCGCCGAAGCCTCAAGCCGCGGATCGCTGGACCGACAAGGCTCTCTACGAACTCGCCGAAAAGCTGCGCTACGAGCTGGTAAAAGCGGACAACATTGGGCTGACCTATATCTCCGGCGGCAGCGCCCAGCAGATCAGGGTTGAGCCAAATCCGGAAAAGCTGTCACTTTATGGAGTGACGTTGCAGCAGCTCGTTGCCAAGGTGAAGGATGCCAACCGCTCCTTCCTTGCCGGAAACGTGCGCGATGCCGGCATCGTTCGCAATGTCACCGCCGGCCAGACGCTGACCGGAATTCCCGATATCGGCCTCTTGTTGATTGCGACCCGCGACGGGCGGCCTGTTTACGTCAAGGACGTCGCGTCGGTTGTCGTCTCACCGAATACCGCAGAACATCGCGTCTGGAACGACATTCGCGATGATAATGGTACCTGGAAGCGCGTGCCGGCCGTCAGCGTCGCCTTGGCAAAGCGCGCGGGCGCCAACGCTGTCCTGGTCTCGGAAGAACTCTCCAAGCGCCTCGAAGGACTGAAATCGCGTCTCATTCCCGATGACATTCAGGTTTCGACCACGCGAGACTATGGAGAAACCGCGAACGAGAAGGCCAATGAGCTGCTGTTCCATCTGGGCCTCGCCACCGTCTCCATCGTTGTGCTGATCGCCATGGCGATCGGATGGCGCGAGGCCGTGGTGACGCTGGTCGTGATCCCGACGACGATCCTGTTGACGCTGTTTGCCGCCAACCTGATGGGCTACACCATCAACCGTGTCAGCCTTTTCGCGCTGATCTTCTCGATCGGCATCCTCGTCGATGACGCCATCGTCGTGGTCGAGAACATCGCGCGCCACTGGAGCATGGGCGACGGCCGGCCGCGCTTGCAGGCGACGATCGAGGCGGTCGCCGAGGTCGGCAATCCCACGATCGTCGCGACGCTGACGGTGGTTGCCGCGCTGCTGCCGATGCTGTTCGTGTCGGGGTTGATGGGGCCCTATATGGCGCCGATCCCGGCCAACGCGTCGGCGGCGATGCTGTTCTCGTTCTTCGTGGCCATGGTGGTCGCGCCCTGGCTGATGCTGCGGCTCGCCCCGAAGGGCGATGTTCCAACGGCCCACGCCGCGCACACGGAAGGGCGCCTGGGTTCGCTGTATCGCCGTTTCGCCACGCCGGTCGTCTCCAGCAAGCGTTCGGCCTGGAGATTTCTGCTCGCCGTCGGCATCGCAACGCTGTTGTCGATGGTGCTGTTCGTGACCAAATCGGTCACGGTCAAATTGCTGCCGTTCGACAACAAATCCGAGATCGCCGTCATGGTCGATCTGCCCGAGGGCGCGAGCGTGGAAGATACCGAGCGCGCCTTGTTCGCAGCCGCCGACATCGCGCGCCAGATGCCCGAGCTCACGTCGGTACAGGCCTATGCCGGCACGCCGGCGCCGTTCAATTTCAACGGCCTGGTTCGGCATTATTATCTTCGCGAGCGGCCCGAGCTTGGCGAGCTGCAGGTCAACCTGGCCGCGCGCGGCGAGCGCAAGAGGGCCTCTCACGAGATCGCGTTGGAGCTGCGGCAGCGCCTCAAGGCGCTCAGCGTGCCAACGGGCACCAGCATCAAGGTGGTCGAGGTGCCGCCGGGCCCGCCTGTTCTTTCGACCTTGCTGGCCGAAATCTATGGTCCGGACGCCGCGACCCGCCGGGCGGTGACGCGCGAGGTCAAAAAGATTTTCGCAGACGTTCCTTTCATCGTCGATATCGACGATTCGATCGGGGAGCCGCGACCGCGACTGCGGCTCTCGATCGACCAGGACAAGCTCGAGTTCTTCGGCGTCGAGCAGCGCGACGTGTACGATACGATTCAGATGCTGTTCAGCGGCGCCTCGATCGGCTACTCCCATCGTGGCGAAGACCGCAATCCGATCGAGATCGCAATCAAGCTGCCCAAGCGCGAGCAGGTCTGGGACGAGGCGCTGGCCTCGACGCCGGTGCCCGCCAATACGCTGCCTGGAAGCAAGACGGTCGTCGAACTCGGCCAGGTCGTGAAGGCGACCGTCGAGCAGGGCACACCCGTCATCTTCCGGCGCGACGGCCGTTTCGCCGACATGGTGATGGCAGAACTCGCCGGCCGCTTCGAGGCGCCGCTCTACGGCATGCTCGAGGTGAACAGCCGCATCGACGCTCACGATTGGGGAGCGCTGCCGAAGCCTGCGATCAGCCTGCACGGACAGCCGGCGGATGAATCCCATCCGACGCTGTTGTGGGACGGCGAATGGGAGATCACCTGGGTCACCTTCCGCGACATGGGTGCGGCGTTTGGCGCCGCGATCCTCGGAATCTATGTGCTCGTCGTTGCCCAGTTCAAAAGCTTCCGCCTGCCGCTCGTCATTCTGACGCCAATCCCGCTGACCTTGATCGGCATCCTGATCGGGCACTGGCTGCTGGGAGCTCCGTTCACCGCGACCTCCATGATCGGGTTCATTGCACTTGCGGGCATCATCGTGCGCAATTCGATCCTGCTGGTCGATTTCATCCGTCACAGCGGTGCCGACGGCAAGTCGTTGCGCGAAGTGGTGCTGGAAGCAGGTGCCGTCCGATTCAAGCCGATCCTGCTCACGGCTCTTGCCGCCATGATTGGTGCTGCGACCATTCTTCTCGACCCGATCTTCCAGGGGCTCGCCATCTCGCTCCTGTTCGGGCTTGCGTCCTCGACGCTGCTCACCGTGCTGGTCATTCCGGCGATCTACATTGCGCTGCGCGCACCAAGCGAGGCACCTGCGGCCACGGCCAAACAAAGCTAACGAGAAATAAGGAAGGACGAGAAGATGTTATCAGGCCTATTGAAGAAACTGACGGGCTCGACGAGCGTTCCGGCCATCGAACATGATGAACTGGTGCAGGCGCTGGGCGAGAAGACATGTATTCTCGTTGATGTCCGCGAACCCCATGAATTTCAGAGCGGTCATATTCCGGGTGCCCTCAATCATCCATTGTCGAAGTTCAACCCGGCCAGTCTCGCGCAAGGAAAGCCCGTCGTCTTGATCTGCCAGGCCGGCGGCCGCTCGGCGAAGGCGCTGCATCAGGCATTGTCCACCGGGCGAGAGGACGTTCGGCATTATCCCGGCGGGATGAGCGGATGGCGCGCGCGGGGCGGCCCGATCGGATAGATCCTGGTCATGCGTTGACCGAGCCTGAAGCCTCCGTGCTGCCGGGCACCCTGCGCGGCAAAAAAGCAATGATGTTGCCGCGCTGAAAGGGGTGACAGCGATGAAAGTATTTGCTCAATTATTTGAGCGCAGCCAATCCTTCCTCGCTGCGGATTAGACTTTCATCGGAGAATGCAATGTCTTTCGATCTGGTCCTGCGCGGCGCTCGCGTGGTCGACCCCTCCCAGAAACTCGATGCCGTGACCGACGTCGCTTTTTCCGGCGGCAAGGTCGCCGCGGTCGGAAATGCCCTCAAGACCGATTCTCCGACCGAGGTGCGCGACGTGTCCGGCTACATCGTCACGCCCGGCCTGATCGATCTGCACACGCATGTCTATTGGGGCGGCACCTCGCTCGGCATTGACGCCGAAGAGTTCTGCCGCACATCCGGCGTCACCACCGCCATCGATACCGGTAGCGCCGGTCCCGGCAATTTTGCAGGCTTCCGCAAGCATGTGATCGAACCGAGCCAGGTCCGCATCCTGGCGTACCTGCACATTTCGCATGCGGGCATTTTCGGCTTCTCGCATCGCGTCATGGTCGGTGAAAGCGAGGAGATGCGTCTGATGAATCCGATCGACGCCGTGCAGGTTGCGGACGCCAACCGCGATCTGATCGTCGGCATCAAGGTGAGGGTCGGCCTCCATGCCTCCGGTACGTCCGGGATCGTGCCGCTTCGCATGGCGCTTGAAGTCGCCAACGAAGTCGGCATGCCGCTGATGGCGCATATCGATCATCCGCCGCCGAGCTATGAAGAGGTGGTGGGCCTTTTGCGTCCCGGCGACGTGCTCACCCACGCCTTCCGGCCGTTCCCCAATGCGCCATGCACGGCGCAAGGCACGGTCAAGCAGATTGTGCTGGAGGCGCGCGAGCGCGGCGTGCTGTTCGATATCGGTCACGGCAAGGGCTCTTTCGCCTTCAAGGTCGCGCGCGCGATGCTCGCCAACGGCTTTTATCCCGATACGATCTCCTCCGATGTCCATCTGCTCTGTATCAACGGCCCGGCCTACGACCAGGTGACGACGATGTCGAAATTCCTCTGCATGGGAATGCCGTTCCCGGACGTCGTCGCGGCGTCGACCGTCAATGCGGCGATGGCGCTGCGGCGTCCCGAACTCGGCAGCCTCAAGCCGGGCAGTGTCGGCGACGCCACCCTGCTTTCGATCAGGGAAGGCAAGTTCGACTACGAAGATGTCGTCGGCGAGCACCTGATCGGCGACCGCAAGATCGTGTCCGAAGGGGTCGTCATTGGTGGGCGCTGGTGGCATCCAAAGGAGTCGCCGAAATTCAAACGCCTTACCGGCTAGGTGCCGCTGAAAACGCTGTGATCGGCCAAAATCGCCTGTCCTAACCGGGTCTTACCCGCGCGTCTCTGGCATACCATTTGCAAGCAAACGATCGCCATTGCCTGACGGGCTCGTTTAGAGCCTAATCGCTTTGGCAGTGTTCGAACTGGAGGTTTCAAATGGATCGCAGGACGGTGTTGAAGGGGTTGGCAGGGACGGGGAGCCTGGCGGTGACGGGCGGCCTGCCGATGCCGGCGATTTCCCAAGGCGCCGCCGCGCGCACGCTGCGCTTTGTGCCGCAGGCGGACCTTGCCAATTTCGATCCGATCTGGACCACGCAATATGTCGTGCGCAACGCCGCCGTGCTGGTGTGGGATACGCTCTACGGCGTCGATGACAAGTTGCAGCCGCAGCGCCAGATGGTCGAGGCAGAGGAGGTGTCCAGCGACGGCCTGACCTGGACCTTCCGGCTGCGGCCGGGGCTGAAGTTTCATGATGGCGAGCCGGTGCGCGCCAAGGACGTCGTGGCGAGTCTGACCCGCTGGTCGAACCGCGATTCCATGGGACTGATGCTTAAGGCGATCCAGAACGAACTCACGGCGGTCGACGACAGAACCTTCAAATGGATGCTCAAACAACCCTATCCGAAAATGCTGCTCGCGCTTGGCAAGAACAACACGCCTTGCGCCTTCATCATGCCGGAGCGCATCGCCCAGACCGATCCGTTCAAGCAGATCAGCGAATATGTCGGCTCCGGACCGATGAAGTTCGTCCGCAACGAGTGGGTGCCCGGTGCCAAGTCGGTGTTCGAGAAGTTCGCCGATTACGCGCCGCGGCAGGAAAAGAACTCATGGTTTGCCGGCGGCAAGCAGATGCTGATCGATCGGATCGAATGGGTGGTGATCCCCGATCCGGCAACAGCTGCGGCCGCGCTCCAGAACGGCGAGGTCGACTGGTGGGAAAATCCACTTCCCGATCTCGTTCCGGTGCTCAAGAGAAATCGCAACATCAGCGTCGACATTGCCGACCCGCTCGGAAACATCGGCTCGTTCCGGATGAACCACACCCATCCGCCGTTCGACAATGTGAAGGTGCGGCGTGCCGTGCTCACCGCGTTGAACCAGGAAGATTATATGCGCGCGCTGGTCGGCGATGACACCTCGCTGTGGAAGCCGCTGCCCGGCTTCTTCACACCGAATACGCCGCTTTATACGGAAGAGGGCGGCGAAATCCTCAAAATGCGCAATCTCGACGCCGCCAAGAAACTTCTGGCCGAGAGCGGCTACGCCAACGAACCGGTCTCCTGCATCGTCGCGCAGGACCAGGTGATCACCAAGGCGCAAGGTGACGTCACGGCGGATCTGTTGAAGCGCATGGGCATGAATGTCGATTTCGTCGCTACCGACTGGGGAACGGTCGGCGCTCGCCGCGCCCAGAAAGCGCCGCACAACCAGGGCGGCTGGGAGATGTTCCACACCTGGCACGCCGGTGCGGACTGCATGAATCCTGCCGTGTATATTGCCATTCGGGGCACCGGTGATAAGGCGTGGTTTGGTTGGCCGAACAGCCCCGCCGTGGAAAGGGAAGTCGCTGCGTGGTTCGAGGCCAAGAACCTCGATGAGGAGAAGGCCGCCGTGGCGCGTCTTAACAAGGCCGCGCTCGAAGACGTCATCTATGCGCCGACCGGCTTTTTCCTGAGCTACACGGCCTGGCGCAAGAACGTATCCGGTATCGTAAAGGGACCGGTGCCGTTCTCCTGGGGCGTGTCGAAGACCGCGTAGCGCTGCGGTAGCCACATGGCCTCGTATGTTATCAGGCGTATTCTGGTCACCATCCCCGTGATGGCGATCGTCGCGCTGTTCGTCTTCAGCCTGCTCTATATCGCGCCGGGCGATCCGGCGGCGGTCATCGCCGGTGATCAGGCGAGCCCGGCCGATGTCGAACGGATCAGGCAGAGCCTCGGCCTCGACCGGCCGTTCCTCGTGCAGTTCGGCAGCTGGCTCTGGCGCATTCTGCACTTCGATCTTGGTACCTCGATCTTCACGAACCTGCCGGTCACGTCCATGATCGCGCAGCGGATCGAGCCGACGCTCTCGCTGATGCTGTTGACGCTCGCACTGACGCTCGTCGTCGCCGTGCCGCTCGGCGTGGTCGCTGCCTGGAAGGCCGGCAGCCTGATCGACCGCGTCATCATGGCGTTTGCTGTTTCCGCCTTCTCGCTGCCTGTCTTTGTGGTCGGCTATCTGCTGGCTTACGTGTTCGCGCTCGAACTGGAATGGCTACCCGTGCAGGGCTACACGCCAATCTCCGAAGGCTTCTGGCCGTGGCTGCAAAGCCTGATCCTGCCTTCGATTGCGCTCGGCTGCGTCTATGTCGCACTGATCGCGCGCATCACCCGCGCTTCGATGCTTGAAGTGTTGCAGCAGGATTATATCCGCACCGGCCGCGCCAAGGGGCTCGGGCAGCGCAGCATTCTGTTCGTTCATGCGCTGAAAAACGCCGCGGTACCGATCGTCACGGTCATCGGCATCGGCGTGGCGCTTCTGATTGGAGGCGCTGTGGTGACCGAGAGCGTGTTCGCGATTCCCGGACTCGGCCGCTTGACGGTCGACGCAATTCTGCGACGCGACTATCCGGTCATCCAGGGCGTCGTGCTGATGTTCTCTTTCCTCTACACGCTGGTCAATCTGCTGGTCGACGTGACCTACACGCTGATCGATCCGAGGATCCGCTATTGACCGCCTCAACCACCAGCTCTGTGCCAGTGCCTCCGGGTCTTGCCGTCGCCCAAGCTTTGCCGGACTTGATGCTGCCGGTGAAGGTGCGGCGCGGCGTCGTAGGCTTCTTGCGCAACAACCCGACGGTTGCGATCGGCGGAGCGTTGCTGCTCTGTCTGGTCCTGATCGGCATTTTTGCACCGTATCTCTGGACCGTCGATCCGACAGCGATTTCACCGGCAAAGCGCACGCGGCCGCCATCGGAGCTCTACTGGTTCGGGACGGATGCGCTTGGCCGTGATGTCTATTCGCGCGTGCTCTATGGGACGCGGGTCTCGCTGACGGTCGGCCTGTCGGTGGCGTGGCTGGCCACGCTGGCCGGTCTCGCGATCGGTCTCACCTCCGGCTTCGTGCGCTGGGCTGACGGCATCGTCATGCGCATCATGGACGGGCTGATGTCGATCCCGCCAATCCTGCTTGCCATTGCGCTGATGGCCTTGACGCGCGGCAGCGTCGGCAACGTGATCATGGCGATCACGGTTGCCGAAATCCCGCGCGTGTCGCGCTTGGTGCGCGGCGTCGTGTTGTCGCTGCGCGAGCAGCCTTATGTGGACGCTGCGATCGCCTGCGGCACGCGAACGCCGATGATCATCCTGCGCCACATCCTGCCGAACACGCTGGCGCCGATGCTGGTACAGGCCACCTATGTCTGTGCCAGTGCGATGATCGTGGAGTCCATTCTCTCCTTCATCGGCGCCGGCACGCCGCCGACAATACCGTCCTGGGGCAACATCATGGCCGAGGGCAGGGCGCTGTGGCAGGTGAAGCCATACATCGTGTTCTTTCCGGCCGCATTCCTCTCCGTCACCGTGCTCGCCGTCAATCTCGTTGGCGACGGCCTGCGCGACGCGCTCGACCCGCGCATGGCCAAGAACCTCTAGGTCTGATCCGATGGCGCTCCTCGAAGTCGAGAATCTTCAGACCCATTTCCGTACCCCCGACGGCATCAATCGCGCCGTCGACGGCGTCTCCTTTCATGTCAATGAAGGCGAGACGCTGGCGATCGTCGGCGAATCCGGCTGCGGAAAATCCGTGACCTCGATGTCGCTGATGCGCCTGATCCCGGAGCCACCGGGCAAGATCGCTGGCTCGATCCGCTTCCGCGGCAAGGACCTTTTGAAGCTGTCCGATCGCGAAATGCGCGACATCCGCGGCAACGAGATTTCGATGATCTTTCAGGAGCCGATGACGAGCCTCAATCCGGTGCTGACGGTCGGCCGTCAGATCGGCGAGACGCTGCGGCTGCATCAGGGGCTCGACAAGAACGCCGCCGAGAAGCGCGCCGTCGAGCTATTGACCCTGGTCGGCATCCCGGAGCCGGCGCGGCGGGTCAAGGAATATCCGCATCAGTTGTCTGGCGGCATGCGTCAGCGGGTGATGATCGCGATTTCGCTCGCCTGCAATCCAAAGCTTCTGATTGCCGACGAGCCCACCACGGCGCTCGACGTCACCATCCAGGCCCAGATCCTGCAACTGATGCTGGACCTCAAACGGCGCGTCGGCGCCGCCGTCATCCTGATCACCCACGATCTTGGCGTGGTCGCCGAAGTCGCCGAGCGCGTGATGGTGATGTATGCCGGCCGCAAGGTCGAGGAGGCGCCTGTGGCTGAACTGTTTCGCAGCCCCCGCCATCCCTATACGCAGGGCCTGCTCGGTGCGGTGCCCAGGCTCGGCTCGTCGCTGTCAGGCGCGGCAGGCCGGCTCGCCGAAATTCCCGGACAGGTGCCGAGCCTCAAGCAGCGCATCATTGGTTGCGCGTTCGCCGGGCGATGTGCGCTCGCCACCGATCTTTGCCGCGAGGTCGCGCCGGGATTGGAGGAGAAGTCCTCGCGTCACTACGCCGCCTGCCATTTTGCGAAGAAGGAGGCAGCCGCGGCATGAACGCTCCCTTGTTGCAGGTCAACGACCTCAAAAAGCACTTTCCGATCCGCGGCAACCTTTTCGGCCGCAGCACGAGCCGCGTCTATGCGGTCGACGGCGTGTCCTTCGAGATCGCGCGCGGCGAGACGTTGTCTTTGGTCGGCGAATCCGGCTGCGGCAAATCGACGGTCGGCCGCGCCATCCTTCGGCTGTTCGATATCACGGCAGGCCAGGTCGTGCTCGACGGCCTGCGGATCGACGACCTTTCGCCGGATCGTTTGCGCCGCATCCGCCAGCGCGTGCAGGTGGTGTTCCAGGACCCGTTCTCCAGCCTCAATCCGCGCCTGAGCGTGCGCGACATTCTCGCCGAACCGATCCGCAATTTTGCACTGGCCAAATCGTCCGCCGAACTCGAGGCGAAGGTCGCTGCCTTGATGGATACCGTGCGCCTGCCGCGCGACGCGCTCGATCGCCGGCCGCACGAATTTTCCGGCGGACAGCGCCAGCGCATCTGCATCGCAAGGGCGCTGGCCGCAGAGCCAGACCTGATCGTCTGCGACGAGGCCGTCTCCGCGCTCGACGTCTCGGTGAAAGCGCAGATCGTCAACCTGTTGCAGGACCTGCAACGCGAATTTGGTCTTGCGCTGCTCTTCATCAGCCATGATCTGGCGATCGTCGAGCACATGACGCATCGCGTCGCGGTGATGTATCTCGGCAAGATCGTCGAGATGGCGCCGCGCAACCAGATTTTTGCCGCGCCGAGACACCCCTATACCAAGGCGCTGCTCTCGGCGGTGCCGGTGCCCGATCCGGCCGCGCGCCGCACGCCGATGATCCTCAAAGGCGACGTGCCGAGTCCGATCAACCCGCCGCGCGGATGCCGTTTTCACACCCGCTGTCCCTTCGTGTTCGATCGCTGCCGTACCGAAGAGCCGGAGCTTCGGCAAGCCGCGGAAGGGCAGTGGGTGGCGTGCCACCTCGATGCGTTGCCGGAAACGCCGGTAGCAGCCTCTTGCTAGGTACTCATGCGCGGACGAGGTGGCTGGTCAGCCGCTTTGCGATGTCGCGACGCAGCGCGTTGAATTCCGGCGATGACACGTCGCGCGGACGCGGCAGATCGATGCGGACGTCGTTGTCGATCCGCCCGGGGCCCGCGCTCATTACCAGCACGCGATCGGCCAGCAGCACGGCCTCCTCGACCGAATGGGTGACGAAGATCGTGGTCAAGCCGGTGCGCTTCCAGATCTGCAGCAGTTCGTTCTGAAGCTGCTCGCGCGTCAGCGCGTCGAGCGCGCCGAATGGCTCATCCATCAGGAGAATATTGGCGTTGTTGGCGAGCACGCGCGCGATCGCGACGCGTTGTTTCATGCCGCCTGACAACTGGTTCGGATAGCGATCCGCGAAGCGCTCGAGCCCGACCATCCTGACAAACTCGTCCGTGGTCCTGTCGATCTCCTCGCGAGCGAGACGCCGCTGCCGCGGCCCAAAGCTGATGTTCTGCCGCACCGTCATCCACGGGAACAGCGCGTAGTCCTGAAACACCATGCCGCGGTCGCTGCCGGGACCGGTGACAGGCCTGCCATCGATCGCAACGCTGCCTGTCGTCGGCTCCTCGAATCCCGCGATGATGCGCAGCAGCGTTGACTTGCCGCAGCCGGAGGCACCGATCATGCAGACGAATTCGCCCTTCGGAATGGCGAGATCGACCGACGCAAGCGCCTCGACTTCGTCGTCGCCGACGGCAAAGCGCTTGGTCACGCCGCGGACAGCCAGAAGGTCCTGATACCCGTTACTCACGATACTGCGGGCTCCAGCTCAAGAGGCGATTGCTAATCGTCACGATGATGCGGTCGGTGACGAATCCGCAAACGCCGATCACGATCATGCCGGTGATGACGAGATCGGTCCGAGACAGCGTGCGGCCGTCCATCACGACCGAGCCGAGGCCGGTGGGCACACCGGTCATTTCGCCAACCACGATCAGGATCCAGGCGAATCCATGCGCGATCCGCAAGCCATTGAAGATCGCCGGCAGGGAAGCCGGTAGCACGATCTGCCGGAACAGACCTGTGCCGGTGCAGCCGAGCATCGAAGCCGCCTCGAACAGTTTTGGATCGATCGACCGCACCCCGAACGTGGTGTTCAACAGGATCGGATAAAACGCGCCGAGGAAGACGAGGAAGATCGCCGCATTGGGGCCCAGTCCGAAGAAGATCATCGAGAGCGGCAGCCACGCCGTGACCGGAATAGGGCGCAGCAGCGAGATCGTGGGATCGAGCAGTTGCCGCAGCATCTTGATGCGCCCAAGCATCATGCCTAGGGGTATGCCGATCACAGCGGCGAGCAGGAAGCCGCCATAGACGCGCTGCATCGACTTCCAGATATGGGTCAGGATCGTGCCGCTGAAAGCGTCGTCGTAGATGCCGCCAAACGTGAAGTCGTACATCATCACGGCGACCTGGTGCGGGCTCGGGATCAGCCGGGTGCCCGATATCGCCACCGCGCGGTCCCAGATTAGGATCAGCAGGATCGGAAAGCCCGCGCCCAGTACGATGGCGCGCAAGCTCTCGCGCCGCTGTCGCTTGCGGCGCGAGGCCGCAGCCGCCGGCAGGCTAGTGTCCACTTTCCGAAGTTCGTGCTCCACCTCAGCGCTCACCATTCACGAACTTCGGAAAGTCATGGACACTAGTGGGCTTACGATTCTAGTGCCGCTTATCCATTTGAAGTTCCTGAACGGAATTTGCCGCTGGTGGTGCAGGAACTTCAAATGGGCGGCACTAGTTTCGGCGCTGTCGGGCAGCGTGGTGGCGTGGTCGCTCACGGGATCAGCATATATAAAAGGCCCAGCTTACATGAACTGTTCGGTGATGGCGTGCGCCATGTCCGGCGCCTGCCGGACCTGCTTCTTCTCGACCATCAGCTCGCTATAGGCCTTGGCACGGTCGATGAAGTTCTGGTCGATCTTCCAGGTCAGTTCGACGTTCGGGACCGCTTTCTCGATCGATGCGCGCTGCTGGCCGAGCTTCTGCATTGCGACCTTGACCATCTCTTCCGGGTGCGCCATGGCATAGTCGGTCGCCTTCTTGTGCATGTCCACGATCATCTTGAGCCGCTCGGGGTTCTCCTTGATCATCTTTTCGCTGGCCGAGAGGATCATGTTGAGCGAGCCGATCGGCGTCGAGTAGGGATATTCGACCAGACGCCCGGTGCCGTTGGCGAGGCTGATGCCGGGTCCGGGCTCGGCGCCGACATAGGCATCGATATCGCCGCGGGCGAGCGCGGCCGGCATGTCGCTGAACGATAGCCGGATCGGCTGGATGTCCTTGATCGACATGCCTTCGGCCTTCAGCCGCTCGAGGATCACGACCTCCTGGGTCGAGCCCGGCCAGATGGCGACGCGCTTGCCACTGAGATCCTTGATCGTCTTGATGTCGGATTTGGCGTCCGCAACGATGCCCATGCCGCGGTTGGTGGCGGCCGCGACGATTTCGATCGGCTCGCCGACCGCAGCGCCGAGCAGGAACGCGGCAATCCCGTGAATGCAGGTGTCGACCGTGCCGGTCAGCACGGCATTTTTTCCGTCGGTCGGGCTCTCGAACGGGACGACTTCGATTCTGTAACCGGGCGGCGCGAATTTCTCGTAAAAATAGGGGGTGATGCCGTGAATGAGTTTGAGCGTCCCTACCCGTAGCACCTTGTCGTCGGCGTTGGCCTTGGGCGCAGACGCTACGGCCGAAAGGGTTGCAAGCAAAATGGTCAGCAGGCGGGTCAAATACGACGCAGCGGGCATGGCAGTCCTTTCAGCCAATACGGCCTTGTCGGCCAATACGACCTAGTTCTGATCTTACCCGGCAGTCGGACCCTATACAGGAAGCACCCGGGCGTGGGAACCATCGATTGGTTGAGGGAGCACGGGGGAATAAACGACGCGCCGTAGTAACCTTGCCTGTCAAATCCACTGGAATTGGCAGCCGCGTGTCATAAATATGGGATGCGGGCGTTAACCCGTTTCTGGAGGCCCTGATGGTCGTAAAGCGCGGTCGGTTGTTGCCTGTCATGGGCGTGGCAGCTCTGGTATGGAGTGGTCTCGCGGGTGCGCAGCCATATCGCCCCGACGATTTCCTGGACCTCGACCTCTCGAAGGCGGTGCTGTCGCCCCGGCCACTCGGTCCTGCCACGAGCTTTACGCCGGGTCCGCTGGAGGTGACGGTGGACCGTGGCAACAACCCTGCGCAAGCCAAGGCGGAATTGGTCGTCGATCCCAAGACCGTGCAGGCGGAGACGGTCCACGCCGAGAGCCCCCCGGCGGCGAACCACGCCGAGTTCAGCCCGGCGGCCAAGGCCGCGCTCGTGAACGGGACCGCCGCTATTCCCAGGCGCGTGGCACAGGCGCGTGCGGAACGACCGGCGCCGCATAAACCGCACAACCTGGTTGCGCTTCACGGGCGAAATCCGATGGAAGCCCAGGCGCGGGATGCCCACATTCAGGTCTGGCCCTGCAAGTCAGGCGGCATCTGCAACTGGAAGCGATAGCCTTCCTTCAAAGCTTCATTTGAATCTTTCTCGTGAAGAGCGCGCGCCCCTATGTCGACAAGCGCTGCTCGATCTTTGGAGTCACTTCAATGGAACAGCTGCAAACCCAGGGCATCAACCTGCCGCGCCTCGGTCTCGGCACCTTTCGCATGCAGGGCGGCGCCTGCCGTGCGGCGGTGGAAAGCGCGCTCGCGCTCGGCTATCGCCACATCGATACCGCCGAAATGTACGGCAACGAGGAAGCGATCGGGGCGGCGATTGCCTCGTCAAAAATCGCGCGCAAGGACCTGCACGTCACGACCAAGGTCTGGAACGACAATCTGGCACCGGATGCGATCCGTCGCGCCTTCGATGCCAGCCTGAAGAAACTCCGGCTCGATCAGATCGACCTCTATCTCGTGCACTGGCCGGCGCCGAACATGAACCTGCCGGCGATGTTCGAAACCCTGATGAAGCTCAGGCAGGAAGGCCGCACCCGCGCTATCGGGGTTGCGAACTTCAATGTGGCGCTGCTCAGGAAGGTCGTCGAGGACATCGAGGCGCCGATCGCCTGCAACCAGGTCGAATATCACGTGATGCTCGATCAGACGCGGCTGCGCGAATACCTCGGCGCCAAATCGATTCCGCTGGTGGCATACTGCCCGCTCGCCCAAGGCCGCGCGGCATCCAACGAAACGCTTGTTGCGATCGGCAAGAAGCACGGCGCGAGCGCAGCGCAGGTGGCGCTGAAATGGCTGCTCGATCAGGACGGCGTCGCGGCGATCCCGAAGGCCTCGCGCGCCGAGAGCCAGCGCGCCAATCTCGAGGCGCTCAACATCGGGCTCGACGTCGAGGACCGCCAGGCAATCGCAAACCTGCCAAAAAACCAGCGCTTCGTGTCGCCGGGCTTTGCGCCGGTTTGGGACTAGGCCACATCTGGCAGGCTTAAGAACGGGGATGGCCCCGCCGGTCACGAGACTGGCGGGGCCATTGCTGTGTCGGCCTTTTCGTTAGAGCGTTTTCGAGCGAAGTGGGTACCGGTTCGCGTGAAGAAAACGCGTCAAAACAAAAAATCTAGAGCTCCGGTTTTTGATTCAATCAAAACCGGATAGGCTCTAGTCGCGATGCTTGATCACGACCGTCCTGTCATGGTGGTGCCAGTCATGATGCCAGCCACGATCCCAGTGGTGGTGGCCGTGGCGCTTGACCACGACCGTTTCGGCGCTGGCAATGGACGGCGCCGCGATCGCGATCGCACTGACGGCGGCAATGACATAAGCAAGCTTCTTCATGTTGTCCTCCTCCTTCGAAGTGAAGATTTAAACTTCGCAGCAGGAAGGAACGTTCCGCCTCAGCAGCAGGAGAATTCTGAACGGCTGTTCAGCTTGAAAAGTGTTCCGCGCGAACACAACGATCAGTCGACGATCGCCTGATAAACCAGCGCATTGATCACTTGCCGATAGTGCCAGCGAACGGGGCCGGGGGCGGCCGACATATAGACCACCGCAAGCTCTTCCTTTGGATCGACCCACCAGTCGGTGCCGCTGGCGCCGGGCCAGGAGAACTGTCCGGCCGATCCCATCATCTTGACGACGCCGGGCGTGGTCCGCACCGCAAGCCCCAGACCAAAACCGTAATCTGCGCGCGTCGGATCGGCATTGCCGATCAGATTCCTGATGTTGGGGCCAAGCTGGTCCGACAGCATATAGGCGACGGTTCTGGGACCGAGCAGGCGCGCTTCGACGCTGCGGCCCTGGTTCATCAACATCATGGCAAAGCGCAGATAGTCCGAAGCGGTGGAGGCCGCGCATCCGCCGCCGCATTCGAATTTGAGCGGCTGAGTTCAGCTCGGGGCTGCGCGCCTGCGGTTTGCCGCTGTCGGGATCGTTCGGCAGCGGCTTCGCGTAACGCGCGGCCTGCTCCGCCGAAATCGAAAAGCCGGTGTCGCTCATGCCAAGCGGGGTGAACAAGTTCGCTTTCAGATATTGTCCGAGCGTCTGGCCGCTGATCTGTTCAATGGTGAGGCCAAGCAGGTCGAGGCCGAAGCCGTAATCCCACACGGTTGCGGGCTGATAGAGCAGGGGCAGCGAAGCGAGCTTGTCCGCGAAGGCGGCGCCGTCATATTCGCGCGAGGCGTCCGCACTCCCGGAGGGATACATCTTGTGCACCAGCGTGTTGCCGCGGCCGCCATAAATCAGGCCTGAGGTGTGGCGCATCAGGTCCTGGATGGTGATCTGCCTGACGGCAGGTACGGTCTCGGCCGTCGGCTCGCCATTGGCATCGCGCACGGCGACGCGCATCGCGGAAAATTTCGGAAAATATTTCGACAGGGGATCGCCGATCAGAAGCTGGCCGCGCTCGTAGAGCATCAAGGCGCCGACGGTCGTCATCGGCTTGGTCATCGAGGCGATGTTGAAGATGGTATCCGCGGTCATGGCGACGCCGGCCGCCTTGTCACGCCAGCCATAGGCCTCAAACATCACCAGTTTGCCGTGCCGTGCAACCGCGATCACCGCGCCGGGAATGCGGCCGGCAGCGATATCGGCTTTGAGCACCTCACTAAGGCGTGCCAGCCGTTCGCTCGACATGCCGACTTCCTCGGGTTTGGCGCGCGGCAGATCCACCGCGAAGACCGCGCTGGAGGTCAGAAAACCGAGTGTGAAGGCGAGGAAGCGGATCATTGAAGCGTCTCCCATTCGGGCTCTCACTGGCCCTACTGGAGACTATGTCAACGGTTTTCCGTGGACCAGTTGTGTTTGATGCAGGTCCGCCTGTGGCTTGCGCAAAGGCTTCGGCCATCGCATCATCTGACCACAAGAAACGTCATATCGGGGGAGAACGTCAACATGTCCAAACTGTCACGCCGTCATTTCCTGGCCGGCACGGCCGCTGCTGCACTGTCGACGTCACCGGCCATGGCTGCAATGGGGCCGAACGACAAATTCGATCTGGTGATCAAGGGTGGCGACGTGCTCGATCCGAGCCAGTCGCTGCGGGGAAAGCGGGATATCGGCATTCGCTGGGGCGCGATCGAGGCGGTCGAAGCGGAGATTCCGGCCGAGCGTGCCCTGAAGACCATCGATGCGAAGGGCCGGCTGGTGACGCCCGGCCTCGTCGACCTGCATTGCCATGTCTACCCGTACGGCTCGGCGATCGGCATTCCCGCCGACGAACTGGTGCAATTCCAGGGCACGACCACCGTCGTGTCGGCGGGCGATGCCGGGGTCAACAACCTTGCGGCGCTGCGGCGCTTCATCGTCGCGCAGACGCGTGCGCGGATGTACGCGTTCCTTCACATCGCCAATAACGGCCTGTCGGCATTCCCGGTCGCCGAACTCTACAACATCGACAATGCGCAGGTGGAGGCTTGCGCGATGGGACTTGCCGAAAATCCGGATTTCCTGATCGGCGTCAAGGTGCGGATGTCGGAGAACGTCATCTTCAAGCACGGCATCGAGCCGCTGAAGCGCGGCATTCAGGCCTGCGAGATGTGCGGTTGGCCGGCCAGGATGATGGTGCATATCGGCGGCGTCGAGACCCCGCAATTGATGAGCGATATCCTCAACCTGCTGCGGCCGGGCGATGTCCTGACCCACTGCTATTCCGGCGCGCCGAACATGGCCGGCGCCTTCACCAACATCGTCCAGGACGGCAAGCTGCTGCCGGCCGCGCTCGCAGCCAAGCAACGCGGCGTGATGTTCGACGTTGGCCACGGTGGTGGCAGTTTCGATTTCACGGTGGCGGAAGTCGCAATCCCCGGTGGCTGTACGCCGGATACGCTCTCTTCCGACATTCACGTGTTCTCGGGCAATTCGCCCGGTATTCCGTATCTGCCAAACGTCATGGGCAAGTTCATGGCCCTGGGCTTTTCGCTCGAGCAGGTGGTCACCATGGCGACCATTGCGCCTGCTAAGATCATCAACCGCGCACCGAAAATCGGTACGCTTCAGATCGGCGCGCCTGGCGACGTTTCGATCATGGACGTGGTGGAGGGGCCCGTCACCTTTGTCGATACCCGCAGCAACAAGCGTGACGGCAAGGTTCAGTTAAAGCCGGTGCAGACCGTCATCAACGGCGTGCCGTTCGGCCGGCCATATCAGGCGCCGTTTGCGGTGAGGTGAGTGACGAAGGCGAACACATCTCTAATGTTTTGTTTTAAACAACTATAAGGGAGCACGCTCGTCCTCCAGGCGCTGCCTCGAGTTGGCCATTGACGGATTTCTCCGCCAGAGGCAGCATGCAGCCGTTCTCAGGGCAGGGTGAAACTCCCTACCGGCGGTATGCAGCTTCGCTGCGAGCCCGCGAGCGCCTTCTTTGAAAGAAGGGTCGAGCAGATCAGGTGAGATGCCTGAGCCGACGGTCAAAGTCCGGATGAAAGAGAACGCGCGAGCCGTTCCCCGCGGGAAATGTGGGGTTGGCGCGCACGTGATCGCCTTGGGTGACGTATCGGTTGCCGAAGAGGAGATCGCTGTGGCACACACACCCAATGCATTCGTCAAGCCCGATTGGGATTTCGGCTTCGCCAGCCGGTCTCTCGGGGGCTTCATGCCGGTGATACCAGAGCAGGATTCCACTGTTTTCGACTTGCCGGGCAGGTCTGCTCTGCACCACGACGCTGGCGGGCAGCTTACCGCCGGGCTAAATGCTCGATCCCTCTAGCGAGAGACCCCGAGAAACCGCTTATGGCTGATCCGATCCAGGAAGTCCTGTTTGCCTTTGCCCAAGGCGAGCTTGTTGTCGTCACCGACGACGACGATCGTGAAGGCGAGGGCGATCTGATCGTTGCCGCCTCGCTATGTACGCCCGAGAAGATGGCGTTCATTATCCGCCACACCTCCGGCATTGTCTGCGCGCCGATCACCCAGGAAGATGCGCGCCGCCTGCGGCTTGACCCGATGGTCGCGCACAACGATTCCAGTCACACCACCGCGTTTACCGTCTCGATCGACTACAAGCCCGACGGCGGCACCGGGATTTCGGCGGAAGAGCGCGCTTCGTGCTGCCGGGCGTTGGCCAATCCGAACGTCGGCGCCAACGATTTTGCCCGGCCCGGCCACGTCTTCCCGCTGATTGCCCGCGACGGCGGCGTGCTGTTGCGCTCCGGCCATACGGAAGCGGCCGTCGATCTTTGCAGGCTTAGCGGCCTGCCGCCCGTCGGCGTCATCAGCGAATTGATGAACGATGACGGCTCGGTGATGAAGGGAGTGCAGGTCGCCGAATTCGCCAGGGCCCACAAACTCAAGCATGTCACGATTGCGGAACTGATCGCCTACCGTCAGGCGCGCGAGAAACTGATCGAACGGGTTTCGACCTTCAGCATCGATAGCCCGATCGGCCCGATGCAGGGCTTTGCCTACCGATCGCCGTTCGACTCGATTGCGCACGTGGCATTCGTCTATAACGGCGTCGGCGACGGCAAGAACGTGCTGACGCGCTTCCACAAGCCCAATATCGTGCGGGACGTCTTCACCGGCCCGAAGCAGATGAAGTCGGTGCTGGAACACTTCAGGAAAAACGGCAGCGGTATTCTGGTTTACCTGCGCGACGGCGCGGCCGGCGTTCCGGTTGCTCCACTGCCGGAGGAGAAAACTGCGGAGGCCGACCGCAACAGGCAATGGCGCGAAGTCGGTGTCGGTGCTCAGATCCTGCGCGATCTCGGCGTCACCTCGATCCGGAACCTGACGTCGTCATTGCACGACTACAAGGGACTTTCCGGATTTGGCATCGAGATCGTATCGAACGAGCAGCTTGAAAGCTGATATCGCGAGGCGCTGACGACTAGCCTCCGACAGGTCGAATGCAACCTTCTTCATTCATTCCGCGTCTCGAAATGAAAATCGAAGCGCAATTGCGCTTCCTTGCCGATCGTTTTAAAATAACGGCATCTTTGTGAAAGGATTTTCCATGAGCGTGCGCCCCCAGGCCAAGGACAAGCCGGCCCCCGTCAGTTTTCAATGGGACGACCCGTTTCTGCTCGACGACCAGTTGACCGAAGATGAGCGGATGATCCGCGATACCGCGCGAGCCTATGCGCAGGACAAGCTCTTGCCGCGGGTCACCAAGGCCTATCTGGAAGAGAAGGTCGATCGCGATATCTTCCATGAAATGGGCGAGCTCGGCTTGATCGGCATCACCTTGCCGGAAGAGTACGGTTGCGCCAACGCCAGCTACGTCGCCTATGGTCTGGTGGCGCGCGAGATCGAACGCGTCGATTCCGGCTACCGCTCGATGAACTCGGTGCAGTCCTCGCTCGTGATGCATCCGATCTACGCCTATGGTGACGAGAACCAGCGCAAGAAATATCTGCCGAAGCTTGCGACCGGCGAATGGGTCGGCTGTTTCGGCCTGACCGAGCCCGACGCCGGTTCCGACCCGGGCGGCATGAAGACCCGCGCGGAGAAAACCTCCGACGGCTACCGGCTCAGCGGTTCCAAGATGTGGATTTCCAATGCGCCGATCGCCGACGTGTTCGTGATCTGGGCGAAGTCATCCGAGCATAATAACCAGATCCGCGGCTTTATCCTCGAAAAGGGCATGAAGGGGCTTTCGGCGCCGACGATCGGCGGCAAGCTGTCGCTTCGTGCCTCCGTGACCGGCGAAGTCGTGATGGACGGGGTCGAGGTGCCGGAGAGCGCGCTATTGCCCAATGTCTCAGGTCTCAAGGGGCCGTTCGGCTGTCTCAATCGCGCGCGCTACGGTATTTCCTGGGGCGCGATGGGCGCGGCTGAGGACTGCATGCACCGCGCGCGGCAATACACGCTCGATCGCAAGCAGTTCAACAAGCCGTTGGCGGCGACGCAACTGGTGCAGAAGAAGCTCGCCGACATGCAGTCGGAAATCGCGCTCGGCTTGCAGGCAAGCTTGCGGGTTGGACGGCTGATGGACGAGGGCAAGATGGCGCCGGAGATGATATCCATCGTCAAGCGCAACAATTGCGGCAAGGCGCTCGATATCGCCCGCACCGCGCGCGACATGCACGGCGGCAACGGCATCCAGATCGAGTATCACGTGATGCGGCATAGCGCGAACCTCGAGACCGTGAATACCTACGAGGGCACGCATGACGTTCATGCCCTGATCCTGGGTCGCGCCATCACAGGCATTCAGGCGTTTTCGTGAGGGCTTGACCTCATCCTGAGGAGCCCGCGTTTCGCGTGCGTCTCGAAGGATGGTCGCGAAATCGAATTTGCTCGTGCTTCGAGACGGCCCTTGCGGGCCTCCTCAGCATGAGGAGCGGTGAATGCTGCTCAAGTTAGGAAATCCATATGACCGATCGTGACGACGTCCCGTTCAACCGCAGTTTTCCGCTTGCGCCCGGCGTGGTCGAGGACGTGCGGCCCGGCGTGCGGCGCATCCTCTGCAACAATCCCAGTCCGTTCACCTTCACCGGAACCGTGAGCTACATCGTCGGCCACGGCAAGGTCGCGATCATCGATCCCGGCCCCGACGATGAAGCCCATGCCAAGGCGTTACTTGATGCGGTGCGTGGTGAGACCGTGACGCATATTCTGGTCACGCACACGCATCGCGACCACTCGGTGAATACGCCGCGCATCAAGTCTGCCACCGGCGCGCCGGTCTATGCAGAAGGCCCGCATCGTGCGTCGCGGCCGCGGTTTGAGAGCGAGAAGCACAATCCAGAGTCCGGCGCCGACCGCGAGTTTCGGCCCGATATCCAGGTCAGGGACGGCGACGTCATCGAGGGCGAGGGATGGAAGCTCGAGACGGTTGCGACACCCGGACACACCGTCAATCATCTGGCGTTTGCCTGGCCTGAACAAAAGTTTCTCTTCGTCGGCGATCACGTGATGGGGTGGTCGACTTCGATCGTGGCGCCGCCGGACGGATCGATGGTCGACTACATGGCCTCGCTGGAAAAACTCGCGGCGCGTCCCGAAGAGCTCTATTTTTCGGGCCATGGTCCGGAGATTCCGGATGCGTCGCGTTACGTGCGCTTCCTGATCCGTCATCGTCAGGCCCGGGAAGCCTCGATCCTGCATCGGCTTGCGAAAGGCGAGGCGGATATCCCGACCATGGTGCGTGCGATCTATATCGGCATCGATCCGCGCCTTATGAAAGCGGCCGGCTATTCCGTGCTGGCGCATCTGGAGGATCTGGTCGGACGCGGCATCGTCGCGACTGATGGCGATCCGGTCATTGGCGGGACGTACAGGCTCACCGCAGCCTGAGGCGGACAGCCGCAGGCGATCATGCGGCAGGCATTGATCAGACGTGGCGTTTGCCGCGACGCTCGCACATTTACCTCACTTGCCGCCGTCGATCACCCGATGCTGCGAATGATGCGCCCCGGGACAAGCCGTGTCATGAATTCATTACAACGAGATTGCAATTCTGCATCGAAATAACCTTAGGCTGAATTTCAGCTGCGCCTTGTGACCTCCTTCACATGGTCGGCTCGGTCATTGAGCGCATGATCCGGAAGTCGAGCGCGATTTTCCGGAAAGAAATTGCCCAATTGAAGACCCGAACGCGAAAAACGGTCCAAAGCGGTCCCGTGCATTTCAGGTTGTCGCTTCTGACCATGCTTTAGAGATTTTCATCAAACGCATAAGGGAGACGAAAATGACCAGTCGTCCTGTTCTGATCAAAGGAAACGAGGCGGCCCAAGTCTGGCACCGGGGAGCCGTCAGATCGCGTCCCAAGCCGGGACAATCGCAAGCCCACCCCGGCGTGGCTGCTCTCAATCCGGTGACCCATCGCAACACGAGCTTCCAGCCGCTGCCGCGTCCGCTGGGCTTGCCGCCCTACCACTATGATCTCGTGCAGAATTTTCCTGCGATCGGTGACGCGATAACGAAGGCGAAAAAAATGATGTTTCATGTCGTCGGCGATACCGGCGGCGTTCAGGACGGCGAATTTCAAGGCCATGTCGCCGAACACATGATCGACAGCCTGAGCGCGGGCCATGGAGTGCTTCCGCAGTTCTGCTATCACGTCGGCGATGTCGTCTATTTTACCGGCATGCATGACGACTATTATGCGCAGTTCTATGAACCCTACGCCCACTACATGCCGCCGATTTTCTCCATTCCCGGCAACCACGACGGCGAGGTCGACGATCCCACCGCGCAGACGTCGCTTGACGGATGGGTGGACTATTTCATGCAGTCCGTCCCCGACGTTGATCCGATCTCCAAGGATGCGCCGAGGATCGGGCTCGATCTGCCCAATGTCTATTGGACGCTGACGACGCCGTTCGCAACCATTGTCGGGATGTACACCAACGTCCCCGAACACGGATCGATCGATTCGACCCAGCAGCAATGGCTGACTAACGAGTTCGCCACGGCGGATGAGAAGCGGGCGCTGGTCCTGGCGCTGCATCATCCGGTCTACTCGTTCGATGCTTTCCACAGCGGCAGTTCGAAGATGGCGGATGCGCTGGAAAATGCCATCCGCGATACAGGGCGCGTGCCCAATCTGGTTCTGTCAGGGCATGTCCACGACTACCAGCGCATCGAGCAGAAGATCGCACCAGGCGGGCCGACGCCGTTCATTGTCTGCGGCAACGGCGGTTACCACAACCTGCACCAGGTTCATTCCAAGCCGGGTGACAAGGCGCAGGATACCGGCGCCGTGCTGAAGCATGCGGCGGTTTCCTGGGGCTTCATGACCCTGACCATCGACAAGGACGAAATTTCCGGCGTCACGGTGGAGATCGATCGCGGCGGCAACACATTGGCGACGAAGGACAGCTTCAGCTATCCCGCCGCGCCGATCAAGCTCGCCAATCCGAAGTTGGTTCCGACCCTGTAATGACATTCCGGCTTGCGGCGTCATATCCCGCAAGCCGGGTCTCGCCTCATTTCTTCACGCTCTTGGCCGGCGTCTTTGCAGGCGCCGGCGCGGTCTTCTTCACCGGCTTCACCGCGTCGGCGTCGGCCGCGGTGTTGAGGTCATCGATCAGCTTGCGCACGCGCGACGCGTTGCTGCCGAGGTCGCTTTCGAAATAGCGCGACGCCGAGCGGATATCGACCCGCAAATCCTCGTCGTCCGGCGAGACGCGGATCGATACGTCCTCGCGGAACCCCATGATCGGCGTGCGCGCGACCGCCTCGATCCGGCCGATCCGGCGCGGCGGCTGGGGAGGGCGCTCGTCGATGATCAGCCATTTGCGTTTGGTCACGAGCTGCAAGGTGATCTCATAGGCCCGCTGCACTGGTAGTTCGAGCTCGACCGTTTCGATTTCGGGATAGGCGATGCGCTGCTGTTCGGCCGAATAAAGACCGGCATAGACAGCCGGGTTGGCACCGTCGCCGCTACGCAGCCGCGCCAGCGCCTCGAACCGCGGCGGGTCGATCGGATCGGTGGTGATGTCATGGATCGGCGGCAGCCTGCGGTATTGCACGGCAAGATAGGCCGGATAGGCGAGCAGCAGCGCGTCGATCAGGAATGCCAGCAGGATCCGGCTCATGCCGCGGGCGCCACTTTGCCAGATCGCGGCAGCGCCAATCAGGCCGACCAGAATGGAAAGGCCGGCACAGGCGAGCGCGCCGAAGAAGGTCGCAAGCGCCGGCTTGATCTCGAGAAACCCGAAGCGGACGATGAGGATCGAGACAACGACCGCCACCACGGCGAATACCGCAAGGTTGCGCGACCATGACGCCAGACCTGACACGGGCTCCGATAGATAGGGAGCAGAAAACCTGCGGGCCATGGCGCAATCTTGGCCTTTGATTTGACCGGGGTGGTGACGGCCGGCCGGAACCGGCCGGGCTCAGTTAGCTCGTGTGAGACCATGAAGCCGGGCCGAATTCAAGGGTGGCCTGCAAACGGCCGCAGTGTCGTCAGGCCATTTGGCGCCTTCAGGCGCCCGGAAAACTGTAGGCCTTGAACTGCTCGCGCAACGCGGTCTTCAGGATCTTGCCGGTCGCGGTGTGTGGAATGCCATCGACGAACACCACATCGTCGGGCATCCACCATTTGGCGATCTTGCCGTCCATGAATTTCAGAATGTCCTCGCGCGTCGCGCTCTGGCCCTGCTTGAGCTGGATAATGAGCAGCGGCCGCTCGTCCCATTTGGGATGATGCAAACCGATCACGGCGGCTTCAGCCACTGCCGGGTGGGCGACGGCGAGATTTTCCAGATCGATCGAGGAAATCCACTCGCCGCCGGATTTGATCACGTCCTTGGAGCGGTCCGTGATCCGCATATAGGCGTCAGAATCGATGGTGGCGACGTCGCCGGTATCGAAAAATCCGTTGTCGTCGAGAATATTGCCGTCCACGCGATAATAGGCCTTGGCGACCGCGGGGCCTGCGACCTTCAAGCGGCCGAAGGTCTTGCCGTCCCATGGCAATTCCTTGCCGGCATCGTCAGTGATTTTCATCTCCACGCCGAAGGGCGGGTAACCCTGGGTCTGGAGGATGTCGAGTGCGGTCTCGCCGGTCAGTGCATTGAAAGGGGGCTTGAGCGCAGCGAGGGTGCCGATCGGGCTCATCTCGGTCATGCCCCAGGCGTGTCGAGCGGTCACGCCCATATCGTTGAAGGCTTTGATCATCGTGCGCGGCATCGCCGAGCCGCCGCACACGACGAAGCGCAGATGCGGCAGCTTCAGCTTGTTCGCGGCCATGTGATTGAGCAGCATCAGCCACACCGTGGGAACGCCGGCGGTGTGGGTGACTTTCTCGGTGTCGAGGAGTTCGAAGACGGACGCGCCGTCGAGCTTGGCGCCGGGCATCACCAGCTTGGTTCCCATCGATGGCGCCGAGAAGGCGATGCCCCAGCTATTGGCATGGAACAGCGGAACCACCGGCAGCATCGTGTCGCCGGCGCAGGCACCAAGCGAATCGCCGGTATTTGCCATCAGCGCGTGCAGCACGTTGGAGCGGTGCGAGTACAACACGCCCTTCGGATCGCCGGTCGTGCCCGACGTGTAGCACATCGCGGCTGCGGTATTTTCGTCGAAGGTTTTCCATTCGAAGTCGCCGTCGACTTCGCCGATCCAGTCCTCATAGGCGACCGCGTTCTTCAGCGTGGTTTGAGGCATATGGGCCTTGTCGGTGAGCACGATGTAGCGCTCGACGCTCGGAAGCTTGTCGGCGATCTTTTCCAGGATCGGCACAAAGGTGATGTCGGTCATCACCACGCGGTCCTGGGCGTGGTTGACGATCCAGGCAATCTGCTCGGGGAACAGCCGCGGGTTGACCGTATGGCAGATCGCGCCAATCCCCATGATACCGTACCAGGCTTCGAGGTGACGCCACGTGTTCCACGCGATGGTGGCAACACGGTCGCCGAGCTTGATGCCGTCGCGGTCGAGCCGCTTGGAGATCTTCAGCGCGCGCTTGTAGATTTCGGCATAATTGGTGCGATGGATGGGACCTTCGACCGACCGCGTGACAACTTCCTGCTTGCCGTGGATTGTTGCCGCGTGCTCGAGAATTCGGTGACACAGCAAAGGCCAGTCTTGCATCAAACCAAGCATATGGAAGTCCCTCCTCAATGTGCTGTCGCTCGTCGCGGTTCTTTTGCGCGAATTGACGCAAAGTCTAGCGCGACGAGGGGATGCCGCAAGTGGGCTTCTGGATGGGGAAGCGCCCGTCAGGCGGCAATGGTTACCGCGGCTGCACTGCTGCTCGCCTGTTGCGGCCAGACATGTGTTGTTGCCGCCAAGGCCTTCGCCGTCGGAAAGGTGCCCTTGCCGAGGCCACGCCCGGCGGAAGCTCCGTCAGCCAAGCCGGAGCCGTCTGCCGAGAAGGACGGCAAAAACCTTGAGCCGCCGGCCGCTGAGGCGCCGCCGCCTTCCGCCTGCCGTCTCGCCCTGACGGAAGCGGTTGCGATCGCGCCGAGCATTCCCGACATCCATGGCCGCGGCGGCTGCGGCGGGGAGGACTTGGTCCGGCTGGAGGCCGTTGTGCTGCCCGACCATCATCAGGTCGCGCTCAAGCCGGCGGCGATCCTGCGCTGCAAGATGGCGTCCGCCGTCGCCGACTGGGTTCGCACCGACATTGCGGCCCTTGCCAAAAGTCTCGGCAGTGTCCCCGTCGACCTCGACAACTTCGATTCCTACGAGTGCCGTGGCCGCAATCGCATTGCCGGCGCGCTATTGTCCGAACACGGCCGCGCCAATGCGCTCGACGTTCGTTCCCTCAAATTTGCCGACGGCAGGACGATCTCACTGACCGATCGCAACGTGCCACGGGAGACCCGGGAGACGGTGCTGCATTCGGTCTGCGTACGGTTCACAACCGTATTGGGACCGGGCTCCGACGGCTACCACGAAGACCACATCCATCTCGATCTGATGGAGCGCCACAACGATTACCGGATCTGCCAGTGGAATGTCTGGGATCCGCTGCCGGCGGTTGCGCCGATGCTCCCCGAACCGCGGCCGCCGGAAGCGCCGCCGCGCGAGGTTGCCGATGAGCCGGATGGCGCGAAGGCGAACGGTAATGAGGTCAAACCTGCGCCCGACCAGGCGACACAAAAGCCTGCCGACAGGCCGCCAACAAAAAAGCGCCGGTAAACCGGCGCTCTTGTTTCCGTCAGATCAGGAAAGCGGCATTTACTGCCAGGAGCCAAAGTTGGAGTTGCCGCCCTGCGCGATCTGCGACGAACCGCCGAATGGCGAGTTGCCGCCATGGTGAGGCGCGAGCACGACGACAATGGTGCCCATCTTGGCGCGGTTGTAGAGATCGATCACGTCTTCGTTGGTCATGCGGATACAGCCGGACGAGATCGACTGGCCGATATATTCCGGCTGGTTGGTTCCGTGAATCCGGAACAGCGTATCCTTGCCGCCGGAATAGAGATACATCGCGCGCGAGCCCATCGGATTGTCCGGGCCCGGCGGCACGAAGGTGGGAACGCCGAGACGCTCGATCTCGCCCTTTGTCGGATGCCAGGCCGGCCATTCGGTCATCGCGCCGATCTTGGCGATGCCCGACCACGCCATGGCTTCTTCGCCGACGGTGATGCCATAGCGGATCGCCTTGCCGCTATCCATGACGTAGTAGAGAAAGTGATTGTCGGAATCCACCACGATCGAACCGGGGGCTTCCTTGCGCTGATATTCGACGATGGCGCGGCGGAATTGCTCCGGCGGTTGCACGTTCTCGTAGCGGATCTTGGCGAGCAGTTCCTTGTCGTGCGGTTTGAAGACGCTGGTATTGGTCGCCTCATAGGTTGCCGTTTCCATGCAGCCCGAGAGCAGGAACCCAGCGGCTGTCACAGCCATTGCCAATTTCAGCGACGTCAGTTTCAACGGCATTTTGGATTTTCCAATCAAAGGCCATGAGTTCGAGGCAAAAAGCTGCTGTCGCCACGATTCCATCTCAGCTCACACATTATCGCCGAAATTGACAATAATTCCAGCGCTTAGATGGCCCTTCGGCACTGCGGAAGCCTGCCTGTGTCTTTTTTGCCGCAAGGACTTGAGCGGAACAGGATTCTCCGGCAATTAGCAAGCCAACGGGGCGGATTCAGCCGCCCTTTTGCCGCCGCGACGCCGCAATGGCCGCGGTTGGCGACCTTCACGAAAGGTTTGCCAAATCAGGCCAAGTCCTCTTGGTTACAGCTCCTCTTGGTTAATCGGCCTTTATCCGTCCGGAGTCCCGCATGTTCTCGGTGTTCGTCCCTAACGAATCCTCCCTGAAAAAGGCCGCCGTTACCAACCTGGAAAATCTGCCCGAGAATGCAGTCTGGATCGATCTCGTGAAGCCGACCACCGCCGAGGACAAGGCCGTGGAACGGCTGGCCAGGATCGCGGTGCCGACCCGGGAAGACATGCAGGAAATCGAAATTTCGAGCCGCCTCTATATCGAGAGTGGCGCGCGCTACATGACGGCGACGCTGATGTGCCAGTCCGATACCGAGGCGCCCAAGACCACGGCCGTGACCTTCATCCTCTCCGACCACCGCCTGGTCACGGTGCGCTACGACGATCCGAAACCGTTCGTGCTGGTCGAGAACAAGCTCGGCCGCAATTGCTCGGCCGGCATCACCGGCGAAATGGTGCTGATGGAGCTTCTGGATGCGGTGATCGACCGCTGCGCCGACATCCTTGAGCGGATCGGAGCCGACGTCGACCAGGTCTCTCACGAGATTTTCGAACCCGAAAGCGAGCGCCATGGCCATGCCAAGCGCTATTCGCAGATCCTGATCGCCATCGGCCGCAAGGGCGACCTGACTTCCAAGGTTCGCGAAAGCCTCGTTTCGATCGGGCGTCTGGTGACATTCCTCTCCGCCGTCATCGAGGGCGTGAAATGGACCAAGGACATGCGCGAGCAGCTCAAGACCATGCAGCGCGACGTCGCATCGCTGACCGACCATGCCTCCTATCTTTCCAACAAGATCACCTTCGTGCTCGATGCGATGCTTGGCGTTGTCAATCTCGAGCAGAACAACATCATCAAGCTGTTCTCGGTGATGGCGGTGGTTCTGATGCCGCCGACCCTGATTGCCTCGATCTACGGCATGAATTTCAAGGTGATGCCGGAACTGGAATGGCAGCACGGCTATCCGTTCGCCGTGCTCATGATGGCGCTCGCGGCGGTCGCCCCCTACATGTATTTCCGCTGGAAGAAGTGGCTGTAAAACCATCGGTCTGCCGCCTCGCGCGCGAGGTTAAGAAACTGCGTTCCCATTGCAGGACTCAACGTTAAGTCGCTCCGCTAAAATTTGAGCGGTGGACTGAACGTTTGCGCGACGGCTTTCTGCCATAACACTCGTGAACGACCCGCGAGAATTCCCATGGTTGAGAAAGTCATAAGGCCAATGCAGAACGTCATCGACTTCGCAAGCTACCAGCAGGGCCGCAACATCGTGGTCAGGGCGCAGGCGATGTCGGCGCGCACCTGCCGGCATTGCGGGGCGGCGCTCGGCAACGGCGAGTTCGAGGACGAGTGCTCCAGCATTGCCAATACCCAGGAAGCGCTACGCTGGCAGGCCGCCCAGATCCTGCGCGGGCTGATCTGAGGATTGTACTTTTAGCGTTCAACCTTTCGGGCTCTCGCGCGCATCACGCGTGCGCCGCTTCTTAAACGTGCTGGCCGCCGTTGATATGGATCTCGGCGCCGTTCACGTAAGAGCTGGTCTCCGTGCACAGCACGTAGATGATCTTGGCGACTTCATCCGGCGTGCCGAGCCGGTGCATCGGGATTTGCTGTTCGACGATCTTTTCGGTGCCCGGCGAGAGGATCGAGGTGTCGATCTCGCCCGGCGCGATCGAATTCACCCGCACGCCAAGCTTGCCGAAATCGGAAGCCATTTCGCGCGTCAGTGACGCCAGCGCTGCTTTCGAGGTCGCATAGGCGGCGCCTGCAAACGGATGCACGCGGGAGCCGGCGATCGAGGTGACGTTGACCACTGAACCCTTGGCGGCGTTCAATTCTTCGATCAGGCCGCGCGCCATCATGATCGGCGCAAAGAAATTGACCCGAAAGACATGCTTCCAGGTCTCGAGTTCGGTGTCGATCGAGCCGAGCCTTTTGCCGCCTTCGGCCTTCGGCGAAATCGCTGCATTGTTGACGAGTGCGTGCAGCATGCCGCCTTCCAGGCGCTCGCGAATTTCGGAGATGGCGCGTGCGGTGTCGTCGTGATCGGCGAGGTCGACCTGGATGTGATCTTCAGGCCCGGCGTCCCAAGGACAATCTTCGGGGAAGGGATGGCGCGAGCAGGTGATGACGCGCCAGCCGGCCGAGGAAAAGCGGATGACGGTCGCGTGCCCAATGCCGCGGCTGGCCCCGGTCAAAAGCAGCGTCCGCCGTGGTGCGTTATGGGGTGAGGTGGCCATAAACTGCTCTCTCCGTCTGCGTCATTCCGGGATGGTCTGAAGCACCAGACCCGGAATCTCGAGATTCCCTGATGTGCAATAGCACATCATCCTTCGTCGCTGACGCGCCGCAATGACGTTGGGTCAAGGATAAAGCCGCGTCTTCGACCAGGCCTGATCGGGAGCGTCGCGGCGGAATTCAATGCGGTCGTGAAGGCGGAACGGGCGGTCGTGCCAGAACTCGAAGCGTAGCGGAGCGATACGCCAGCCGCTCCAGCCGGGCGGGCGCGGTACCGCGCCGATGAGGTATTGCGCGGCAACCTTGGCAATCGCCTGTTCAAAGGCGAAGCGGTTTTCCAGCGGCTGGGATTGCTTGGACGCCCAGGCGCCGATCTGGGCCTGTTTCGGGCGGGTGGCGAAATAGGCATCGGCCTCGGTGTCGGCAACCGGTGACACCGTGCCGCGGATACGCACCTGGCGGCGCAGCGACTTCCAGTGAAACAGCAAGGCCGCCTTGGGATTTGCAGCCAGTTCGCGGCCTTTCTGGCTGGCGATGTGGCTGTAAAAGACGAAGCCGTCCGCGTCATAGCCCTTCATCAGCACCATCCGCACGTCCGGCAGGCCGTCGGCATCGACGCTTGCAAGCGCCATCGCGTTCGGATCGTTGGGCTCCGCCTTTGTGGCTTCCGCAAACCACTCTCCGAACAAGGCCAAGGGTTCCTCGGCCGCGGTGAAATCACCTGTTGTTAAGGGTGTCGGGTGTTTGATGGAGGTCGTGTCCGTCATTTGCCTGGAGTCCAAGGTTGCGCCCGCCCGCGGCCAGATGCGCGTTACTGCCCCCTCTGAGGTCAGCCTTATATAGGGCATGGGGTGGCTTTGGCCTATTGCCGATCGGGCCGGCCGGAGTGGTGGCGATGGTTTTGATCGGCGTCAGCGTCGGCGGTTGCAGCATTTCCCGGCTGGATGGCGGGTTCGCCACGGGCGGCGACGCCACCGGCTCGATCGGACCGGCCGCCAAGGATGGCCCGGCGACGCCGACAGAAACCGATCTCGCCTTTGCCCGAAATGCCGCCTCCGACGTGCTGACCCGGGGCGACAAGGATGCGAGCCAGCCATGGGAAAACCCCGAGACTGGCGCGCGCGGCTCGGTGACGCCGCTGGCGCAGGCCTATTCCTCGGAGGGACGGACCTGCCGGGATTTCCTCGCCAGCTACGTCAAGGGCGATTCGGAGAGCTGGTTGCAGGGAGCGGCCTGCCAGACCGGCCGCGGGCAATGGCAAATCCATACTCTAAAGCCGTGGCGGCAGAGCTAAAGTCCAGTCGAGCCGCATCTTGCGAATTGCCTTAACATGTGCGCCTCGCCGCAAGGTATTGAAGCCGCGGATAATCCAGCCAAGCTCGCTCGCCCATCGAGGCCTTGAGAGACCCGTTGCAAAAATGCCACGAGATCCCCAAATGAAAATTCGAGCGTGTGTCTCGCCCATATACTAAGCTCGATAACTTCCCTTGAAGGAGAACTGACGAATGCGCGACCCCTATGAGGTCTTGGGGGTGCCGCGGAGCGCCAACGCCGCGGCTATCAAGAGCGCCTATCGCAAGCTTGCCAAGAAATACCACCCTGACGCCAACAAGAACGATCCGAAGGCTGCCGCTCGTTTCGCCGAGCTCAATACAGCCAACGAGATCATTAGCGATGCGGACAAGCGCAAGCAGTTCGACCGTGGCGAGATCGATGCCGAGGGCAAGCCGCGCTTCCAGGGTTTCCCCGGCGGCGATCCGCGGGCGAGGGCGGGCGGCTTCGAGACCCATACATTTCGTACCGGTCCGGGCGCCGGCGCTGGCTTCGGCGGTGGCGGCGGTTTTGAAGACATCCTCAACAGCATGTTCGGGGCCGCAGCGGCCCGCGGAGGCCGCGCCGGCGGTGGTGGTGGCACGCGCTTTGAGTTCGACCCCGGCACCATGGCGATGGACCTCGATCTCTCCGTTGCCATGACCGTGTCGCTGGAGGAAGCGATGAGGGGCGCGGACAAGCGCGTCCGTCTGCCGACCGGCAAGGAGCTCAATGTCAAGATTCCGCCGGGTGTTGTCGCCGGTCAGCAGATTCGGCTGAAAGGGCAGGGCGAAACCGCGCCCGGCCATCCGCCCGGCGATCTCCTGATCACGATCAGTGTTGCGCCGCACTCGTTCTTCAAGGTCGAGGGCAGCGATCTGCGGCTCGAATTGCCGATCACGCTTTATGAGGCGGTCCTGGGCGGAAAGGTCCGGGTGCCGACGCTCGGCAGCGCGGTCGAGCTTTCAATCCCGAAAAATACCTCCAGCGGCCGGACGTTTCGCCTCAAAGGCAAGGGGTTGCCCAAGGCCGGCGGAAACGGCGACCTGCTCGTCACCACCCGCATCATGTTGCCGGACGGGAACAATGCTGAACTGGAGGCGTTGATGCAAAAGTGGCGTGACGCCCATCCCTATAATCCGCGCAGCGATCTTTCGTAAGAGCTGCGGCAACATAAGGGGTGCGGCCTCGAACTGGGGGACCAGCGCGGTACAAACCCCAGTCGAGGCCGCATGCGTCGATCGGCGGATCGAACGCATGACAACTTTTTGTGAGCACATGGTGCGATATTGAGACGCGTCCATGTTCCAATTCCAGAATCTTGATGTCGGAATTTGGATGTGACAAATCCGCCACCCGCCAAGACGCTTCAGCCGCCTTTCTCGTTCTGGTCATAGACCTGGCGCGCCACATGGTTCAGCTTTTCCTTGTCTATCGGGCCGCTCAGCACGTAGCTGACATCGTCTTCCGACCAGTACATCGCGCCGGAATTCTCGGCGGCGGTGTAGCGCATCTGGGCTGAGCCGGTCTTCGAGCGCGAGGCGTAGAGCGTGTAGCGCTCGCCGGAAGCGCTCTCATACATGAAGAACGAGGCCGGCCCGGTCGGACTCGGCAACAGTCGTCCGCCCACGAGCTTCAGTCCGCTCGCATCCAGTTTCGGGGCACGGACTTCCCAGCCGCAACGCTTGGTCAGCCAGGTCTGCAGGTGATCGCGTTCGCTGCCCGGCACTTCAACAGGATGACGGACTTCGACGACATAAAGCCGGTGGGCATCGAGCGCGTCCGACGTCAGGCTCTCGACGGCCGAAGGCGTCCCAGTGACGCCGCGCGCCACCCAGCCGACGCCGCCGCCGCAAATGAAAGCAGCGAGCGCCGCGGCCACTGCGCCATACATCCATTGGCGCGGCCGGCTTACCAGCCGCTCGAGCTCGAGCCGCTTGGGCACCGCCTCATCGGCAACGTGATCGTAGCGGGCGTGCAGTGCGTCGGCCATCTCGCGCCATGCTCGCACCCGCTCGGCACAATCGGGATGGGTCGCAAGCCAGGCCTCGACATCGCCACGGCGCTCCGCGGGCAATTCGTTATCGACGTAAGCGTGCAGCTCGTCTTCGGTGACGGGAATCCTGGGGTCAGTCATGGTCGTCGTCTCTTCTCGGTCGAAATTGTGCCGGTCGTCTTCCGCACTCCCCGACGGAAATGCGACCGCGTCTGCAATGCGGTTTCCCCAAAAAATTCACCCACTACACGCCTGCTCCTAAAGCTCATCATCATTTCACCCGTCGCAATGCGGGGCGCTCGCCTTCAAGAACCGCCTTCACATGGGCCCGCGCCCGCGCCAGGCGCGACATCACCGTGCCGATCGGCACGCCCTGAATATCGGCGACCTCGCGATAGCTCATTCCTTCCAGCATCACGAGCAGCAACACCGAGCGCTGATCGTCGACTAGCGTTGCCAGCGCCTTGGAGATGTCGCGGCCTTCGGCCTCGGTCCCGCTGGCATCCGGATTGTTCTCCAGGAGCGGCATGAATTGCGGCCGCCGGGCGAGCGATCGGCGCCTGTTCTTGTTGAGATTGGTCAGGATGGTGTAGAGCCAGCTCCGCACGTCACCACCGAGAAAAAGCCGTTCCGAGCGCAACGCCCGAACCAGCGTATCTTGCACCAGATCGTCCGCAATGTCGGCATCGCGCGTTAGCGCGCGCGCATAGCGGCGCAACGCAGGAATCATGGCTTCGACACTTTCGCGAAACGCTGTCATCGCGCTCGATCCCAAAACATTCCTTGCGGTGCTTCGGTGATCGCGAGCACCAAAGCCTGATACAAACGACTAAACCCCAGATCGAAATGGCTATTCCGCCCGTAGTCCCACGGGGTATTCAGGTTGCCATCATGGAGGGGCCCTGTACCGGCCGTCGGAGCTGGTGTACCTCCAAACCAGCGGCAAAGCACCGGAATTGTCACATCGTGAAAGATCCAGATCTTATGAAAGGTAAAGGCGGCGTGATTCTCGGCGTCGCCAAGAATCGCCTCACGTCGATTCCATCTCGCCTCACGTCGATTCCATCTACCATGTGGTTGGAATGAAGCCGCCGGCTGTGCCGGATACCTCGCTTTCGAAGGATTAGCGACTGTCATGCGCGGACTTGCCGCCTTCGCTGAAGCGTCGTCGGCCGAGTGAGTTCGTGACTCGGCGTAGCCTTGGCGGAGACAGAATCCGCGCATCCATCGAATCAGAGAATCTTAGGGACGAGCGGAAGTGACGCCGCTCTTCGAACGGCTAAGCCAGGCAATGACGGAGCAAGGCATGCCGACCATCTATTACATCCGCCACGGCGAGACGGAATGGAATGCGCTGGGCCGGCTGCAAGGCGTGCAGGACATTCCGCTCAACGCGCTTGGCCGCAGCCAATCGGTTCACGCCGGCGAGATCCTCGCAGAGCTGCTCACGCGCGATGACAAAAGCGCGTCGTCGATTGGCTTTGTCGCAAGCCCGCTCGGCCGCGCGCGCCAGACCATGGATCTGGTACGCGGCGCCTTGAAACTCCCGCTTTCGGGCTACGCGATCGACGATCGCCTGCGGGAGATCGGTTATGGCGAGTGGGAGGGTTCGACGCTTGCCGAGATGCAGGCGAAAGATCCCGATCTGTTTGCCCGGCGCCAGGCCGCAAAATGGACGGTGGCTCCGCCGGGCGGCGAGACCTATGTATCGGTACAGGCGCGGGTGGGCGAATGGCATCGCGGGCTTGAGGCCGACGCAGTTGCGGTCGCCCACGGCGGCACCTTGCGGGCGCTGATGGTCGCGCTCGGCCTTGAGACCCCTCAAAGCGCTGCCGACCTTCCGATCCAGCAGGGCGCGGTTTACGTGTTCAGCGACGGCAGCTTGGCAAAATATAGTTAAGGGGTGATCGAGGCGCCTGGCGATTTGACCCAACGGGGTCTTAAGCGTTACGAGAGGCCATGTCCCACAACACTTACGGCCATCTGTTCCGCGTCACGACCTTCGGCGAAAGCCACGGGGTTGCGATCGGCTGCGTCGTCGATGGGTGCCCGCCGCTACTGCCGCTCACCGAAGTCGACATCCAGCGCGATCTCGACCGCCGCCGTCCCGGACAATCGCGCTTCACCACCCAGCGGCAGGAGGCGGATGCGGTCAAAATCCTGTCCGGGGTGATGGCCCACCCGGCGTCCGGCGCGCAGGTCACGACCGGCACGCCGATCGGGCTCCTGATCGAGAACACCGATCAGCGCTCGAAGGACTATTCCGACATCAAGGACAAGTTTCGTCCCGGCCACGCTGACTACACCTATGAGGCCAAATACGGTCTGCGCGATTATCGCGGTGGCGGGCGTTCCTCGGCGCGCGAAACCGCGATGCGGGTCGCGGCCGGTGCGATCGCGCGCAAGATCCTGTCGGGCGTCACCGTGCGCGGCGCACTGGTGCAGATGGGGCCGCACAAGATCGATCGCGATAAATGGGACTGGGCGGAGGTCGCTAGAAATCCATTCTTCTGTCCGGACAAGGACCGCGCGGCCTTCTTTGAGAACTATCTCGACGGCATCCGCAAGAAGGGGTCATCCATCGGCGCGGTCATCGAGGTCGTTGCGGAAGGGGTGCCCGGTGGATGGGGTGCACCGATCTATGCCAAGCTGGACGCCGATCTGGCAGCCGCCATGATGAGCATCAACGCGGTCAAAGGCGTCGAAATCGGTGCCGGCTTCGCCGCGGCCGAATTGTCGGGCGAGGAAAACGCCGACGAAATGCGCATGGGTAATCAAGGCGTCACCTTCCTGTCCAATCATGCCGGCGGCATTCTGGGCGGCATTTCCACTGGCCAGCCGGTGGTGGTGCGTTTTGCGGTGAAGCCGACGTCGTCGATCCTGTCGCCGCGCCGCACGGTAGATCGCAAGGGCGGCGAGACGGAAATCCTGACCAAAGGACGCCATGATCCTTGCGTTGGCATTCGCGCCGTTCCCGTCGGAGAGGCCATGATGGCGTGCGTGCTCGCGGATCATTTCCTGCGGCATCGCGCCCAGATCGGTCAGTAGATTTTGCTGGCGGTAGTTCGTTAGTCTGCGCCTGATTTTTGAGGTGTCATTCGCCTCCGATCAGACTTTCCGTCACCTGCACCGCAGAGGCATGCCCATGGATGCTTCCGAGCTAGATAAAGTGGTTGATTGGCTGACTGATGGCGCGCGGTCGGCAAAGACGCCGGCGGCGTTGCTCGCGCAGACCTGCGAGCGGCTGGTGGCGGCCGGCGTGCCACTCTATCGGGTGGGGGCGTTTGTCACCACGCCGCATCCGGATCTCTTTGGCCGCGCCTTCATCTGGCGCCTCGGCACCGAGGTCGTGGTCAACACCGCTGATTTCGACCTTCCGTCGTCGCCCCAGTTCACGCAGAGCCCCCTGATACTGGTCTACAGGAGCCTGCAGGAAGTCAGGTATCGGCTGGACGATCCCGAAAGCCGGCGTTTTCCGCTGTTCGACGATCTGCGCAAGGAAGGCGTGATCGATTACATCGCGCTGCCGCTGTTGTTCACCGACGACTCGGTTCACGTTGCAAGCTGGACCACGAAGGAGCCTGACGGATTTAGCGATGCGCAACTGACGGCGCTGCGGAAAATCATCGGTCCGTTCGCGCGGCTCGGCGAGATTTTCGCCCAGCGCCGCGTCGCGGCCACGCTGCTGGATACTTATGTGGGCAATAGCGCGGGCGAACGAATTCTTGCCGGGCAAATTCGCCGTGGCCACACCGAAGCCATGCAAGCGGCGATCTGGCTGTCGGACCTGCGAGGGTTTACGGCACTTTCCGACCGCCTGCCTGCCGAAACCGTCGTGGAAATTCTCAACCGGTATTTCGATTGCCAGGTCGCTGCGATCAAATCGCATGGCGGCGAGATATTGAAATACATGGGCGACGGACTGCTTGCTGTTTTCCCGGTCGACCAGCGTGCCGGCGATGTCGGGCAAGTCTGCGCGGGAGTTCTTGACGCCGCCCGTGAAGCGCGCGCCAACGTCGAGGCCATGCAATTTCCGATCGGTGCGACCATCGAACGCTTTCGCTTTGGCGTCGCCTTGCACGTCGGAAGGGTGCTCTACGGCAATATCGGCGGCGGCAACCGGCTCGACTTCACTTGCATTGGGCCTGCCGTCAATCTCGCTGCAAGACTGGAAAAGATCGCAAGCCGGCTGCATCGTACCGTGGTGGCCTCTCACGCCTTTGCCGAGGCCTGCCCGGAAAGCTGGGAAGATCTCGGTGAATTTCCGATCGCCGGCTTTTCGGCGGTGGCGCGTGTTTACGGGCTGAGGGACGAGGCGGGAACGCAAGCACCCCAATTGGCCGTCCCATCTTTCGGCTCGGCGGTGAACAGCAACGGATAATTCATGGACGCGCTCGCTCTGCAAAAACTGATCGAATGGCTGGTCGACGGCGCGAGGTCCGCTCCCAATCCCCCGCGGATGATGGCGGAAACCTGCGAACGGCTGGTGGCGGCCGGACTGCCGCTGTGGCGCGTCGGTGTCTTCGTGCGGATGTTGCATCCCGACATTGTCGGCCGCAACCTCATCTGGCGGCCAGACACCGAAGTGGTCGTTGGCAGCGCGAATTATGACACGCTGAATTCGGCCGAATTCCTAAGCAGTCCACTTGCAATCGTCTTTGCCGAGGCGCGCGAAGTCCGCGTGCGGATGGATGGTCCGGATGGCAAGCGTTTTCCGCTTTTCGATGACCTACGCGCAGAGGGCGTCACCGATTACATCGCGCTGCCGCTTCTGACCATGGATGGTTCAGCGCATGCCTCGAGCTGGACCACCAAGCAAACGGGCGGCTTCACGGACGCGCAGCTCAAGGCCATTCGCGAGTTGATGCCGCCGCTCGCCCGGCTGATCGAGGCCACGCAGCTGCGCTTCAAGTCATCGATCCTGCTCGATACCTATGTTGGAAATCGTGCCGGCGGGCGAATTCTCGGCGGGCAGATCCGGCGTGGCCACGCCGAGACGATGGATGCCGCGATCTGGCTGTCGGATCTGCGCGGCTTCACCGCGCTATCTGACCGCCTGCCGCCCGAGACCGTGATCGACATTCTCAACCACTATTTCGATTGCCAGGTTTCCGCGATAGCAACCCATGGCGGCGAAGTTCTCAAGTTCATGGGGGACGGGCTGCTCGCGGTGTTTCCGATCGACGAATATGTCGGCGATGTCGACAAGGCCTGCGCGCAAGTTCTGGAGGCGGCCTGCGAGGCACGCGCCAATGTCGAGGCCATGCAATTTCCGGTCGGTGAGACCATCGAGCGTTTCCGCTTCGGCGTCGCCTTGCACGTCGGAAGGGTGCTCTACGGCAATATCGGCGGTGGCAATCGCCTCGATTTCACCTGCATCGGGCCTGCCGTCAACCTTGCAGCCCGACTGGAAAAGATGGCGGGCCGTCTGCATCGCACGATCCTAGCGTCGGCGGCCTTTGCGGCGGCTTGTCCGGATCGCTGGCAGGATCTTGGCGAGTTTCCGATTGCCGGTTTTTCGCAGGCCGCGCGGGTTTACGGCCTATCGGACGAAACGGCCGGGGCGTATGCGCCTCAACTGGCTACTCACTCTTCCGGCTCGGTCATGAACAGCAGCGGATAGCCCTTGGCGCGGCCGGCGTCGGTCGCGCGGGTTGCCTTGGTCTCGGCAACGTCCTTGGTGAAGACCGCAACGACGCAGGCGCCGCGCTGGTGCGCCGTAATCATCACCTGGTGCGCCTGGCCTTCGGTCATGCGGAACTCCGCTTTCAGGACGGTGACGACGAATTCGCGCGGCGTGTAGTCGTCATTGAGGAGAATGACCTTGTGCAGCCGCGGCCGCTCAACCTTGGTTTTGACCTTGGTTCTGGCTTTGGTGTCGGTATCCGCCATTCGCTGTCCCGCACCCTGGCAAGGTTGAGCCGCCCGCGAGCGGCCAGTCTATCAAAACAAAGTCCATCTGTTGACCACAGCTGCCAAAAACAAGGGCGATCCGCGCTCCGGATGATGCGAATGGCAGCAGCTATTCGAGCTAACCTGAATGTGAACGCTGCATGATGTTCCGCCTTTCCGTCGACCACTTTGCATGTCAACATCATTCTAGTGCCCCGTCTCCGAAGTTCGTCCACCCTTCTGAAACGAACTTCGGAAACATGAGGGGCACTGGCAGGATGTTTCAAGTGCCGCTTTCGATTTGAAATTCCTTTGCGAACTTGCAGCAACCCGTGGAGGAATTTCAAATCGGCGGCGCTTGCCGACGGGAGGGCCGCAGATGCGCTGGTATGTCTCGATCGGGGCGGTGCTGGTTGCGGGTATGCTCACCGCAAGCGACGTGGCGGGAGTGGCGGCACCGGATATGCGTGGTCGGCACGCAGTGCGATCGGCAGACAAGGCTGCCGCCCAGGTCGATGTCGAGCTGGTGCTTGCGGTCGACGTTTCCTATTCGATGGACATGGACGAACTCGCGGTGCAGCGCGAGGGCTACGCGCAGGCGATCGTCTCGAAGGAATTCTTGCAGGCGCTGAAGGCGTTGCCGAACGGCAAGATTGCAGTGACCTATTTCGAATGGGCGGCCTCTAACGATCAGAAGATCATCATTCCCTGGCGCGTCATCGACGGCCCGGAAACAGCGGATGCGGTTGCCGATGAGATCCTGAAAGCGCCGATCCGCCGCGCCTCGCGCACGTCGATTTCCGGTGCGATCTATTTTGCGATGCCGCTGTTCGAGAGCAACCCGTATCCGGGCTTGAGGCGCGTCATCGACATCTCCGGCGACGGCGCCAACAACAACGGCGCACCGGTCACGCCGGCGCGTGATGAGGCGGTCTCCAAAGGCATCATCATCAATGGTCTGCCGATCATGGTGAAGGATCCGTCGTACTCGACGATGGATATCGAAAACCTCGACTGGTACTACGAAGATTGCGTGGTCGGCGGTCCCGGTTCTTTCGTGGTGGCAATCAAGGATCGCGAGAAATTCAAGGAGGCGATCCGCACCAAGCTTCTGCTCGAGGTTGCCGGCCGCACGCCGGAACGCCGTATCGTTCCGGTGGCTGAGAAGGAGCCGCGGGTCTCCTGCCTGGTCGGCGAAAAGATGTGGCAGGACAGGTGGGGACGCTGAGCTGCCGGCGATTGCCTAGGGCTCCTATCGCTTGAAGCGCGCGACCAGTTCGACATGCGGCGTGTAGCGGAATTGGTCGATGGGAGTGACGCCATCGATCTTGTATCCGCCGTCGATCAGGACGCGCGCATCACGAGCGAAGGTCGCAGCGTTGCACGAAACCGCAACCACCAGCGGCACCTTGCTCGCCGCGAGCCGCTCGGCCTGCGCCAGCGCACCCTGCCGTGGCGGGTCGAACACGACCGCATCGAAGTCGCGTAATTCTTCCGCCACCAGCGGGCGGCGAAACAGGTCACGGCTCTCTGCGTGAACGGGTTTTAGCCCCGGCGTGGACGCCGCTGCTTTTTGTAAGGCTATGGCCGCAGCCGCATCACTGTCGAAGGCCGATACCCGCGCTTTTTCGGCGAGCCGGAGCGCAAAAGGGCCCACGCCGCAAAAGAGATCGGCGATGTGTTTGGCGCGTCCGCAATGTCCTGCGACGAGCGCGGCCAAGGTCTCCTCGCCCGCCACAGTCGCCTGAAGGAAGGAACCGGGCGGCAATATCACCCGCGCCGTGCCCATCGTCACGGTCGGCGGCTGGTGCATCAGCACCATCTCGCCATGTCGCGTCAGCCTGGCGAGATGGTGCTTCGCCGCGACGTTCGAGAGTGACGCGATGAGGCCGGCCGGCAGCGGACCGGAGCCGCGAATATCCACATCAAGTCCGCCATCGGTCGCGGTGATCTGGATGTCGAGCGGTTTGCCTGCTCCGATCAAGGGTTCGGCGAGCGCCCAGGCTGCGTCCAGTGCGCCATTCAGGCCGGGGTCCAGGATCGGACAACGGTCGATCGGAACCACGTCGTGCGAGTGAGCCGCGGCAAAGCCGACCTTGAGCACGTCATGCGTGCCTTTGCGCGCGTGCAATGTCATGCGGCGGCGGCCATGGCCATGGGCATCGATCAAGGCAAAGACCTCGCAGTCGATTCTTGCCTGCCTCAGCGTTGCGACGACGAGGTCGCGTTTCCAGGCCCGGTAGCGCTTGGACTCCCAGTGTTGAACGGCGCAGCCGCCACAGATGCCGAAATGCTGGCAGAACGGCTCGATGCGCTCCGGGCTCGCCTGTTCGACCCGGACCAGCTGCCGCCGGTCCGGGTGATGACCGGGCGCGGGCGCAACGTCGACCGCCTCGCCGCCGAGCGCATAAGGGACAAAAATGCTCTGCCCATCGACCAGCGCGACGCCATCGCCGAGATGGCCGACATGATCGATGACGAGGCGTTCAACCACGGCGCGCGCCAATGAAGAATTCGATATTGCCGTCCCCGCCCGATATCGGAGAGGGAAATATCCTGATATCCGTGCAACCTAGCGAGGACGCAAAAGCGGAGATGTCGTCGCAAATCTCGTGATGCACGGCGGCGTCGCGGATAATCCCGCGCTTGAGATGTTTGCGGCCGGCTTCGAACTGCGGCTTGATCAGCGCAAGCAGATGCATCGGCGCCGCGGCGAGCGACAACGCAACCGGCAGCACGGCTTTCAGCGAAATGAAGCTGACGTCGATGACGACGATGTCGGGCCGGGCTGGGAGCCGCTTGCCCTCAAACTCGCGGATGTCCGTTCCTTCCATGGAAACGATCTTGGGATGGTCGCGCAGGGAGGGATGCAACTGTCCGTGGCCGACGTCGATGGCAAACACTACACTGGCGCCATTGGCGAGCAGGACTTCCGTGAAGCCGCCGGTCGAGGCGCCGACATCGAGGCAGACGTGATCCTCGATTTCAAGCGGATATTGCTCCAGCGCGCCTGAAAGCTTGACGCCGCCCCGCGAAACGAAGGGATGTGCAGCCTGTGCCTGCAACACAGCGTCGGCGGCGATCGTCGCAGAGGCCTTGAGCACCGGTTTATCATTGGCCGAGACGAGACCGGCTTCGATCGCGGCCCGCGCCCGCGCCCTGCTTTCGAACAGGCCGCGCTCCACCAGCAGGAGATCGATGCGTTTGCGGGGAGTGGCCATTTTTCAGCCTGTTTAGCGCCGGCTGCTTCGAAACCGCTCGGCTGCGAGCCGTACGCATGTCTCAAACGCAGTCAGGTCGTGCCAGACGTCGTCAGGGCGCTGCGGTGGCGTGACCACCGCGCAGCCATAACGATCGAGGCTGTGCATCATCATCAGATTGTCACTGAGGCCAAAGTCTTCAACCGTCAGCCCACCCGCATCAACCAGGCGGCCATCGTGGCTGGTGACCTCGGTGAAAAGTCGGACCCGCTCGGCATAAGTCGAAGGATCATTGGAATAGCCGAGGCAAAGTTTTTCACGGCCAGCCATGTAACCAAGCTCATAGACCGTTCCGGGGTCGGCGCCGGCGCCGCGAAACGGCGTGAGGTTGGCAATGATGGCGTCGGCCGCCTCCATCATGGCCTCGTTACCCCCAAAGATCGCAAGCGAGGCACCGATAGCGGTCAGATCGACGGTGTTGTCCAGCGGATAGAGGCCGTCGAGGCCGTGTCGGCGGCAGATGTCGATTTTCCGCCGGCCAACCTCTAGCGCATCCGGCAGGAACACGTCAGGACCTGCCAGATAAACCTTCGTCATCATGGCGTTTCCGAGCGAAGTGGAGTCCGGTTCGCGTCAAGAAACGTCAGACCAGAACTGGCCGCTCAGGCGAGCTTGACCGTCTCGGTCTTGGCGTCCTTCCCGAGCGCCTCGAATACCTTGGCGACGATGCCCTTGGCGTCGAGGCCGGCGCGGGCATACATCGCGCTCGGCGTATCGTGGTCGAGGAACACGTCGGGCAGCACCATCGTGCGGACTCGAACCCCGCCGTCGAGCGCGCCGCTGTCCGAGAGGAACTGCATCACGTGGGAGCCGAAGCCGCCGACCGAACCTTCCTCGATCGTGATTAGGATTTCGTGGTCGCGCGCGAGTTTGAGGATCAATTCCTCGTCGAGCGGCTTCATGAAGCGCGCATCGGCGATGGTCGTCGAAAGACCGTGCGCTGCAAGTTCGTCCGCTGCCTTTTCGCATTCGGCTAAGCGCGTGCCGAACGACAACAGTGCGATCTTGCTGCCCTGGCGGATGATGCGGCCCTTGCCGATCTCGAGGGGAATGCCGGCTTCCGGCATCTCGACGCCCCGGCCTTCGCCGCGCGGATAGCGCACTGCGCTCGGACGGTCATCGATCGCCACTTGGGTGGCGACCATGTGAACGAGTTCGGCCTCGTCGGAGGCGGCCATGATCACGAAATTCGGCAGGCAGCCGAGATAGGCGTTGTCGAACGAGCCGGCGTGGGTGGCGCCGTCGGCGCCGACAAGGCCAGCGCGGTCGATGGCAAAGCGCACCGGTAGGCTCTGGATCGCCACGTCGTGGACGACCTGGTCATAACCGCGCTGCAAGAACGTCGAATAGATCGCGCAGAACGGCTTATAGCCCTCGCTGGCAAGGCCTGCGGCGAAGGTCACCGCATGCTGTTCGGCAATGCCGACGTCGAAGGTACGCTTGGGAAAGGCCTTGGCGAAGATGTCGATTCCGGTGCCGGACGGCATGGCGGCGGTGATGCCGACGACCTTGTCGTCCTTCTCCGCTTCCTTGACGAGGCTCTGGCCGAACACATTCTGGTAGGCTGGCGCGTTCGGCTTGGCCTTCGCCTGTGCGCCGGTGGCGACGTCGAATTTGACGACGGCGTGGTACTTGTCGGCGGAGGCTTCCGCCGGCGCGTAGCCCTTGCCCTTCTGCGTCACGACATGGACGAGGATCGGTCCTTCCTCCATGTCGCGGACGTTGCGCAGCACCGGCAGCAGGTGATCGAGGTTGTGGCCGTCGATCGGACCGACATAGTAGAAGCCGAGTTCCTCGAACAGCGTGCCGCCGTCCATCATGAAGCCGCGCGAATACTCCTCGACGCGGTTGGCGCGGTTGGCGATGATCTTCGGCAGCCGCTTGTTGATCTGCTTGGCCGCCTCGCGAAGCGTGCGATAGGTCTTGCCGGAATAGAGCCTGGACAAATAGGCCGACATCGCGCCGACCGGCGGTGCAATCGACATGTCGTTGTCGTTGAGAATGACGATCAGGCGGGAGTTCATCGCGCCGGCATTGTTCATCGCCTCATAGGCCATGCCCGCCGACATCGCGCCGTCGCCGATCACGGCGATGACATTGTTCTTGCCGCCCGAAAGGTCGCGCGCCACAGCCATGCCGAGGCCTGCGGAAATCGAGGTCGAGGAATGCGCGGCGCCGAACGGATCGTAATCGCTTTCCGTGCGTTTGGTGAATCCCGAGAGCCCGCCGCCGGTGCGCAAGGTACGGATGCGGTCGCGGCGGCCGGTGAGGATCTTGTGCGGATAGGCCTGATGGCCGACATCCCAGATCAGGCGGTCGCGCGGCGTGTCAAAGATATAATGGATCGCGGTGGTCAGCTCGACCACGCCGAGCCCGGCGCCGAAATGACCGCCTGTCACCGAAACCGCGTCGATGGTTTCCTGGCGCAGCTCGTCGGCGACCTGCTGGAGTTGTTCCACCTTGAGCCGGCGCAGATCGTCCGGGGTATGGATCGTGTCGAGAAGCGGCGTCTTACTAAATGCGGTCACGGCGTTATTCCAATTTTGTAAAGTCGAGATCAACGGCCCGACGAGAAATGGGTTGCGCAAAAACTATGCGCAAGCGACCTCGACCCGGACGCGACATGATCGGCTGAAGGCCCGATCGATAGTCTTAGGCGCGCTCCGGATCGTTCAACGTGATTAGCATCACCCTAGACGGTTCCACCCGGTCCATCATTTTATTGAGCTATTTGAAGCACTTGACGTCCAAGGAACACCCTGGACGAGTGCCTTTCGTCAGCCCACAGCGCTTGAACCTTTACACCATAGTGCTGCCCAAAGCCAACCGCTTAGGGAACAGCAAGGAACCAGGTCGTAGTGGTGGAACCCAAAATTAACGTCGCTCGACCAGCTTTCGCCGCCCAAACAAGCCCAATTTCGGGACAATTCGGAAAAATTGTTACCCGGTGCTTAACCATTTCAGCAAAGCCCCAATGCAATCGGGCGCAGGTCGCCGGGGGGTGACCAGCAACCGCTATTGAACGTCGAGCGGTTCCGTGCCGGTGGGCTGGCCGCTCGAGTCGGTCGTGATCTTGTCGACCCGCGCTTCCGCCTGACGCAGCAATTCCTCGCAGCGGCGCTTCAAGGCTTCGCCGCGCTCGTAGATGGCAACCGACTCTTCCAGCGGCACCTTGCCGTCCTCGAGCCGCTTGACGATGGATTCGAGTTCCTCCATCGCGCGTTCAAAGCTCAACTTCTTGACGTCCGCCTGGGCGTTTTCAGCCATATAAGATTCCTGGATACGCTAGTGGAGTGGATTTGACATTCGCTGCGCATCTGGCCGCAAGCTCGCAAGGCGAATGCCAAATCAGAAACTCCACTAGAAACATACACTTGCCGGAGGTCCTTTTGATTCCAACATTCGCAAAAGTGCCTGCCGAGAAGGGACGCGAATGTTGGAATCGGACCACCGGTTCAGCGATGCAATGGCGGCTCATCAAGAAGCCGAACCCATCAAGGCGCTGACATGGGCCGCGACCAATTCCTTCAGGCCCTGAAGATCATAACCGCCCTCGAGCACCGAGACAATTCGGCCGCCCGCGGTCTGACCGGCAAGATCCATCAGCTTGCGCGTCACCCAGCCGAAGTCTTCGGCTTTCAAATTGAGCGAAGCCAACGGGTCGCGATAATGCGCGTCGAATCCGGCCGAGATGATGATCAGTTCGGGGCTGAACTTGCTCAAGTTCGGCAGGATCGTGTTCTCAAACGCGGCGCGGAACTTGGCACTGCCGTCTTCCGGCGCGAGCGGTGCGTTGACGATGTTGTCGTGCTCGCCGCGCTCACCGCGCGCGCCGCTGCCGGGGAACAGCGGCATCTGATGGGTCGAGCAATACATCACGGTCTTGTCGGCCCAGAAAATATCCTGGGTGCCGTTACCATGATGGACGTCGAAGTCGACCACGGCCGCGCGATGGATGCCGTATTTTTTCTGGGCGTGACGCGCCGCGATCGCGGCGTGATCGAACAGGCAAAAGCCCATCGGCCGATTGGTTTCGGCGTGATGGCCGGGAGGGCGCATCGCCACGAAGGCATTGTTGTGCTTTCCCGACATGATGGCGTCGGTCGCGGCGACCGCGCCACCGACGCCGCGCATCACCGCTTCCCAGGTGCCGGGCGACATCGAGGTGTCGCCATCGAGATAGACCATGTCGTTCGTCGGCGCGATGCGCCGCAGCTCGCTGACATAGTGCTCGTCGTGGCACAGCGTGACGAGATCAAGCGAACCTTCCGGCGCCAGCTCACGCACCAGGGGATCGAAACGGCTCTCGCTCAAGATCTCGTCGACCGCGCGAATCCGGTCCGGACGTTCCGGATGGCCGGGCGGCGTCAGGTGATTGAGGGTCGACGGATGGGTTACGAGAAGCGTCGTCATGAACAGCCTTTGCGCGCGTGGGGCGCGCGCCCTTTGAGGAACTCTCAATGTAGGGGCTGATCGCGGCCGGGGAAAGGCCGATCATTTTGCTTCGTTCAACCGTTTGATGCGGTCCGCCGCAGCAGGGCTGATCGGGCTGTTGGCCTGAAAATAGGCGTAGAGTGCGTCCGCGTCATAGACGCCGAATTGCTGGGAGGTCCCTTCCTTGAGCGCCGTGAAGCCGTCACCGCCTGTGGAAAGATAGTTGTTCACGGTGACGCGATAGCTTCTGGCCGGATCGACGGGCGTGCCGTTCAGCAAGATCGAAGCCGCGACGACATGGTCGCCAAAGGGCTTCGTGTCGTCCCACGCATAGCTGAACCCCTCCGAGACCTGCAGGACCCGCGGCCGTTTCGGATCCAGCCACTGCTGCTCCAGCATGGCCTTGATCTCTCGCCCGGAGAGCGTCAGCGTCACGAGCTGGTTGCGGAACGGCTGGCTCGCAAACAGATCTGCGTAGGTCACCGCGCCATCTTCCTTGCCCGCGATATCGGCGCGCAGACCGCCTGGGTTGGTGAAGGCGGCAACGGCGCCGCCGTTCGCTTCGGCCGCGGTCGCGGCCAGTTGCGCATCAGCGACAATATCGCCGAGCGTGCTCTCGCCCGCGTCATTCGGCGCCCGCGACAGCGTCGCGCTGACCGACCCGGCGCGGCGGTTGGCGATGGGAGCTGCGAGCGTGTCATACGCGGCGATCAACGCGGTCTGCTCGGGGTCCTTGGCCAGTGTGTTGCTGCGGACAATGACGTTGTCGGCCTTGGCGCTGACAACGTCGCGGGTTTTCGCATCGAGCGTGACATCGATCGCGGTGACCAGCGTGCCGTATTTATCGGCCGAGGTCACGAGCCGTCCGTCGATGTTGCAGACATAGGCTTGATGAGTGTGACCGCTGATCACGAGATCGACGGCACGGTCGAATTTCCTGACGATGTCGACGATGGCGCCCGAGATGGCCGGGCACTCATTATAATCGCCGGTCGGATAGCCGCCTTCGTGGATCAGGACGACGATGGCTTCGACGCCGCGCGCCTTGAGCTCCGGCACCAAGGCGTTGACGGTCTCCACTTCATCGCGAAATTCCAGACCAACTGCGCTCGCCGGTGAAATGATGCCGGAAGTGCCTTTGAGGGTGAGGCCGATGAAGGCGACGGGAATACGATCGAATTCCCGGATTTCGTAAGGCGGGAAGATCGTCTTGCCGGTTGCGGTCTCGGTCGTGGAAGCCGCGAGGTAATGGAACCTCGCGCCCGTGAACGGGTGCGGCCCCTGACAATTGTCGACCGGATGGCAGCCGCCGTCCTGCATCCGCTTCAACTCGTCCTTGCCTTCGTCGAATTCGTGATTGCCGACGGAGGCAATCGCAAGTCCCATCATCGAAAGCGACTCGATGCTTGGCTCGTCGTGGAACATGGCCGACAGAAGCGGGCTCGCGCCGATCAGATCGCCGGCCGCAACGAAGATCGTGTTCTTGTGCCCTTCGCTCAGCTGTTTGACGAGGGTTGCCATGTGCTCGGCGCCGCCTGCCGGTACCGTGATCTTTTTGGTCCCGTCGTCGGGGCCGGTGATCCTGATCCCATTGGGCGAGGCACGAAGATAGCCATGAAAATCATTGATCGCGAGGATACGCAGATCGACTGTCGCCGATTGCGCCGTCGCCGGAGGCGAGGCGACCAGCATGAAGGCGGTGAAAGCCGGTGCGAAAAGGCGTCTCATGGCGCGACACTAGCGAATGGGCGCGACGATTTCACGAAGCCAGACGCGTCAAGACTTCTTGCGCGAGAAGAAAGCCTTGAAGGCCGCAACGGCCTCCGCCGAACGCATCCGTTCGCCGAACAGATGGCTTTCGTGGTCGATCCGGCGGATCAAATCCTCCGGCGGGTGCTTGAGCAGTTTGCGCGAGGCCGCGACCGCCTCGGCGGGGAGGGCGGCAATTTCGCGCGCTACTTTCTGCGCCTCGGCCTCGAGCGATTCGGGGGCAACCACCGCATTGACAAAGCCCGCGGCGCGCGCCTCTTCGGCATTGAGCGCGCGGCCCATCACCAGCATGGAAAAGGCGCGCTGATGACCCATCATCCAGGGTGCCAGCAGGCTGGAGGCGCCTTCCGGCACGAGCCCCAGGTGAATGAAGGGCGTTGCGAACGTCGCTCGCGTTGAGGCGATCACCTGGTCGCAATGAAACAGCATCGTCGTGCCGATCCCGATGGCAATGCCGTCGACGGCGCCAACGATCGGCTTGGCGTTGTGGGCCAGCGAATGCAGGAACAGAATCGCGTTCGAGGCGCGCGGTGTACCGGTACTGGAGGTGCCGTCCTTCAGAAAATCCTCTAGATCGTTGCCGGCGGTGAAGACGCCCGGCTCGCCCGCGATGATCAGGCAGCGGATCGCGGCATTTTCCTGTGCGCCATCGATTGCCGCGCTCATGTCGCGGTACATGTCCTGCGTGATCGCGTTCTTCTTTTCCGGCCGGCTGAGCCTGATCACGCGAACGGCATCTTGGTCGGTAACGGTGACATGTCCGGTCATGGGCTGGCCTTCTGGTGACAGGCATTGGCGGGAGCGGTCCGGATATCCTATATTTCTGTGGGCATAATCCACAACTGGTCCCAACCTCACCACGGGATTGCCTTGGTTTGGTCAAACCAGGGTGAAGGCTGGGCCAATCATACGTAGAGGGGGTTCCTTAAGCGATTTGCCGGCCGCTTTTGAGCCGGTGACGTTGGACCGACATGGAGGGCCAATGCAGTCCGGGGTGAAACCAACGGCAACCGATGGTCGTCGCGATTTCGTGGTGATTCCGTCCGATCAGGTGAAGGTCGCGCCGTCAGACGCGGAGATCACCGATCTTTTGCGCACGGCCGCACGACAGCATTCCGAAGCCGAAGTTCGCGTCGCTCTCGAAGCGGAGGCGCAGGCGCCGGTGCCGGCAGTCGATACGACCTTTCGCGCCACCGCCGTGAACGACGATGTGCCGGGACGCAAGGGTTCGTTCGGCCGCCGTGCGATCCGTGCGCTCGTCGCCCTTCTGGTGGCGGCAGGTATCACGGGTGCGGCACTCGGCTGGCAGTTCTTCGGTTATGCGACCAAGAAAGCGGTCGGGAGGTGGTTGCCGCAGATGGCGTTGACCTCATCGCTGACGCTGGACAAGTTCGGACTCGACACGGAATCCAAGCCGGCAGACAAGCCGGCCGATGCTGCATCGGACGCAGTGCCGGCGCCGGCCCAAGCGGCCGCTTCCGGCGAAAATGCCGCTGATAGCGCCGTGTCCGACAATGCAGCTGCGAACGCGGCTGCTCCGTCGCCGGATCCATCGCAGCAACTGCAATCGATGGCGCGCGATCTCGCCAGCGCCAGTCAGGAGATCGAGACACTGAAAGCCTCGATCGCCGAGTTGAAGGCGGGCCAGCAGCAGATGGTGCGCGATCTTGCCAAGGCCACCGACAAGCTTGCCGAGCAGGGCGCCAAGGCCAAAGTCGCCACTGCGCCACCACACCCTGCGGCGCCACATAAGCCGGCACCGGCCTATTCGCCGTCAGCAAGCTATTCGCCGTCACCAACGCCGGCGCCGCCGCCCGCTTATCGTTCGCCGCCGTCGTCCTATTCGCAAGCCTCAGTGGCCCCGTCGCCCGCGGCAACTCAACCTTATGTGCCGCCACCGCCGATCCCGCTTCGACCAACTGATCCGGATGCGGCTTCAGCGCCGCGTCCGCCGATGCCGGTGCAATAGCGTTCAGTTTAGGCACCGGTTAACGAGTTGACCAAAGCGATCGGAGCCCGGTTCCGGCCGGAACCAATCCGTCGCAGCTGGTTTATCGCCCATGTCTTCCGAAGACAGGGAGAATGCCATGACCCTCGCTAGAATCATTTCGGCTGGCGCCGCCGCCTTCGTGGCCTTGAGTTCGGCCGCGTTTGCGCAGCAGGCCCACACGGGAACGATTACCGAAGTCAACCGGCTGAACAACACGATCGCAATCCGGCAGGCGCAAAACGGCACGGTCGGCTCGAACACCGGCGGCGCGGCGGAGGCGTTCAAAGTCGGAAGCGGGATATCGCTTGATGCATGGCATGCCGGCGACCACGTGAGCTATTCGGCGTCCGGAGCCGACGGGGCCAAGACGATCACCAAGATCGAACGCAGTAAGCCGGGCTCGCCGTAATCCCGCGGCGGACGGCTACTGGAGTGGATTTGACATTCGCAACCCACCTGGCCGCAAACTCGGAATGCGAATGTCAAATCCTAAACTCCACTAGAAACATATAGTTGCTGTGGTCCTTTGATTCTAACATTCGCAAAAATGCCTGCTGAGAAGGGATGCGAATGTTAATCGGACCACTAGCTGAGCAGCACCGCGTCCGCGCCGTTCACGGCGTCTGCGCTGTCCATCACCGTCCGCTCCAGCGCTCCCGCCTGCACCGAGACGTTCTCGGCGAAAAACCGCGCCAGCGTGACGTAGCGCTGCGGATCGGTTTCACCGATGCTTCGCGCGGCCAGGGCTTCGTTCGCCAGCACGCATCCGCCGAGCGTCGCGCCGAACAGCCGCAAGTAAGGCGTGGCGCCCGCCAGCGCTTCGTTGGGGGCTGACGCCACGCGTTCCAGCAGCCAGCGGCTTGTCCGTTCAAGGGAGGCCAGCGCGTCGCGAAGCTTAGCTCCTGTCGTTCCAAAGGCCGGATCGTTGGAAACTTCGACCTGCTTGACGATGTCCTTGAGCTCATCGAGCAGGGCCCACACCGATTCCCCGCCATTGGCCGCGAGCTTGCGCGTCACGAGGTCGATCGACTGGATGCCGTTGGTGCCTTCGTAGATCGGCGTGATGCGGGCGTCGCGATAGTGCTGGGCGGCGCCGGTTTCCTCGATAAATCCCATGCCCCCGTGAATCTGCACGCCTAGCGAGGTGACTTCGTTGCCGATGTCGGTCGAGAAGGCTTTGGCGATCGGCGTCAGCAACGCGCCGCGTGCAGCCGCGGCAGCGCGCACCTTTGCGTCCTTCGCGCGCACCGAAATATCGAGTGCAACCGCCGTCGCATAGCAGATGGTGCGCGCGGCCGCCGTGAGCGCGCGCATCTGCATCAGCATCCGCTTGACGTCGGGATGCACAATGATCGGGTCGGACTCGCCGCCCGGCTTGCCGACGGCACGGCCCTGGCGGCGCTCCTGTGCGAAGGCCAATGCCTGTTGATAGGCGCGGTCCGCAATGCCGACGCCTTCGAGGCCGACGCCGAGCCGGGCCTGATTCATCATCGTGAACATGCATTGCATGCCGCGATTTTCCTCCCCGATCAGGTAACCGATCGCGCCGCCTTTATCGCCCATCGTCATGGTGCAGGTAGGCGCGGCATGCATGCCGAGCTTGTGCTCGATGCCGCTGACATGAATGTCGTTGCGCTCGCCGAGCGAGCCGTCGGCATTGACCATGAATTTCGGAATCAGAAACAGCGAAATGCCCCTGGTCCCCGCGGGCGCATCGGGTAGCCGCGCGAGCACGAAATGAACGATGTTGTCGCTCATGTCGTGGTCGCCGTAGGTGATGAAGATTTTCGTGCCCTTGATGCGATAGCTGCCGTCGGCTGCGCGCTCGGCGCGGGTGCGCAGTGCGCCGACGTCGGAGCCCGCTTGCGGTTCGGTGAGTTGCATGGTGCCGGGCCAATCGCCGGAGACAAGTTTTTCGAGATAGATCTTTTTCAATTCCTCGCTGCCATGAGCATCCAGCGCCTCGATTGCGCTGAGCGTCAGCAGCGGACAAAGACCGAACGCGATGTTGGAGGCGCTCCAGATTTCTGTGCAGGCCGCATTGATGGCGAGCGGCAGGCCCTGGCCGCCGAACGCTTCCGGCCCCGATACCGCGTTCCAGCCTGCGGCGGTCCAGCGCTTGTAGGCATCCGGCCAGCCCGGCGCGGTCATGACGCTTGAGCCTTCGAGCTTGATGCCGTGCTCGTCGCCGACGCGGTTGAGCGGGGCCAGCACATCGGAAGCAAAGCGGCCGGCTTCTTCCAGGACGGCCGAGGCAATATCACCGTCGAAGTCGCCGTAATGGCCGGCCTTCACGGCGGCCTCGAGCCCGGCGCCATGGTTGAGGGCGAGCAGCATGTCATTGATCGGCGCGCGATAGGTCATGGTTTCAAGGACCCGCTGAGAGGATGATTGAAGCCGTCTTCCCACGAAACGGAGCGCCCCTCAACTCTTCCGTCCGCGGCGGTGCGGTCAAGGGGTGCGACGACAGCCAAGGCTGCTGTTCGATCGGCCGGCGGACCACCGCCATCCCGCCAGCGGCCGAGCCTGATATTCAACCGGATTTTCAGCGTCTACCCTGTTGAAATAGCTCGACTGCCTCTATAGACCGGCGGGGCCGAACGAAAGCTTCGGGGAGGGCGTCTGCCGTCCCGTTTCGGCCGTTGGGGCGTCGCCAAGTGGTAAGGCAGTGGATTTTGATTCCACCATGCGGAGGTTCGAATCCTCCCGCCCCAGCCAAGCACAGGGGGTCCGTTACGGACACATGGGTTACGTTTTATTCCGAAGACATAGGTAACACTTTCGGTCCGAAGGGATTTGCGAGAGGTTCGAGCCTGCAAGTTTCGTTGCCCGGATGACGGGCGTGCTCCGGAAGCCGGCTGTTCTTGCGCGAATATTTTTGACACAACTCGCGTTACGGATATGGACTGACGTCCACTGTCGGATTCGGAGCGAACCCGCCCATGCTACCTCGCCTTGATTACGGGACTACCGCCAAAGCCTTTCATTGGCTCGTGGTTGGATTGCTGATCGTGCAATATTTTATCGGCTGGCTGATGCCTGACATCCACCGCGGTCAGCAGCCCGGTGCAGGAATGACCTTTCATATCTCCTTCGGCATCACGATCCTTATCATTATCTTGCTGCGGTTCGTATGGCGGCTGACACATCCCGTTGCGCCCGAGAGCACCTTGCCTCCCTGGCAGCGGCTGAGCTCCGAACTCGTTCACTGGCTGCTTTACATCCTCGTGCTCGCGACCACCGTGTCGGGCTGGTTGTTTGCGTCATTCCGCGGCTGGAGCGTGTCCTTCTTCTATCTGTTTCGGCTGCCGATGCTTGCGGCCGACAATGCGGCCGCGGGTAAAGCAATCGATGGTCTGCACCAGGCAGCCGAGTGGACGTTGCTCGTCTTTATCGGATTTCATGTGCTCGCCGCGCTCGCGCACGTGTTCGTCTATCGGGATCGCGTGATGCAGCGCATGCTCCCCGGCAAATCTTGACCTCGTGTCTTGACCTCAAGTCGTGACCTCGTACGGCTGCTTGATCGGCGATGTATCTCGCCGCTGCGACGCGCGGAACTGGCGAGTCGGTCTGAATGGAACCCGCCGGCCACGAGTTGTTACCCATTTGCAACTGCCGCCCACGAAACCCCCGGTGCCGCTGGTCTCTTAACCTGTGCTATCTCTGCGGCCGTTTTCCTCCGAATATTGTTGCGGCACATTGCTTGCATTGGTCTCTTGAAGTCAGAGCTCGGAGTTCTTGAATTCCGTTCCGTTTTGGGACTGATCGGGATCAGCTGGGCCTTTACTCGAAAAATCGATCGAGCGAAGATGCGGTAGGATTCTGCGAAGTCGGAGCATTGAGCATAGACCGACGATTGGTAACGATGGCCGTCTGGTGCCGGGAAATCGCAATTCCGGCTGCGGTACTCGCTGCGCTCGTTGCCGCCAGCTCTCCCGTGAGCGACGTTTATTCCTTGGCTGCTGCCGACGTAACGCCTGTCACCACAGACGAAGCGCCGGTCGCCGCCGCAAGTGTTCCGCTTTCGGGCGAACTGGTGACAGCCACTATCACTCCGGCAGCGCCTGAGGCGGACGAGCCGAACCGGGATTCCGCGAAGAGGGACGCGCCGTCCGCGAGCGAGCCCGTCAACGCTGGGCCGGTGCTGGCTGCCTTGGAAGCGCCGGCCGAGGATCCGCCCAAACCATCGCTCGACGGGACAACTCAATTGAATAGTGTCCCGAAGATTGAAGACATTTACGAGGCCACCAGCTCGTCAGAGATCGTCGACGAGTGCCTGGTCATCGACATCTGTGTGGACCGCTATCTCTGGCAGCTCTACCAACGAACCCCGAAGGAAGATTCTGTCAGGGAGAGCACGCAAAGAAAGGTCTCGGTCAGAAAAAAAGGCAAGTGGATCACCGTTACGCGAACTTCAACGACAGTCATCGATGAGGATTTTGCCTGGAAGGATCCCAAGGCCGCGAAGAACTCCGGCAAGTCGCTCCCGGATTATGTGATTGGCGGCGTCGATCGGGATTTCAAGCTGAAGCTGTTTCAAATGCTTCGTGCGGCGGATCAGGTAGGACTGGTGCCGGGCATCACCAGCGCATTTCGCGATGATTACCGGCAATCAATCGCGAGCGGTCTCAAGGCCGCGGATAATCGATCCTATCATGGTGGCAGCCTTCGGGGAGGCTATGGTCACGGCCTTGCGGCGGATATCGTGAGCATCAAGGGCGCAACGCGCAAGGAGCGGCTAAGTTACAGCGAGGTTCTCTGGAAATGGGTCGATGATCACGGAAGCGAGTTCGGACTCGGACGGCCCTATCTGGATAGAGATCCTCCGCATGTGGCTCCGATCGACGGTGAGGAATTTGCGCGTCATCGTCCGGGCGTGAAAACCCGGCAAGCCGCCGCAGCGAACTGACTCATCATCCCGGCGTCCGTGGGCTTGGTCTGAAAAAATCGGCGTCAACGTCGCCGTTTGGATTCAGAGCACGCTGGATCGCAAGGCGATCGAAGCTGGTCTGTCGAAACTCTCGTGAAATGTATGCGGCGGGCTTCAATGCAGTGCAACTGGCGCACGGCAAAAGCGAAGGCCCCAGCGCTGGGGGAGAGCGCTGAGGCCTGGTGGGTTGTATCTTGGGGGACAGATACTCTGATCTAAGTCCCGCCCGAACGGCCTCGTTCCAGGTGAAGTGAAATTTTCGCGGTCGATGCAATTCGCATCCGAAGTGTGCTCCGGTAGCCGATGCGCATGTTGCGCGGTTGCGGCGAGCGCAGCGCAGCAAAAATCATCGAACGCGGAACGTTTGCCGACGTGTTCTGTTTCATCCGACACAAACTGGAGGAGGTTTCGATGAAAGGATTTGCTATCGCTTCCGTCGCGGCAGCCGCGCTGATTTCGGGCGCCTATGCTGCAACAACCACGATGAGCGCTGCCCCGTCCGACAGCTACACCATCACCGACTACTACAAGCAGGACGTCTACGATCCCCAGCAGTCGAAGATCGGGTCTGTTGACGATGTGCTCGTCGACAAGTCCGGCAAGGTCACCGGGCTCGTCGTCGGCGTCGGCGGCTTTCTCGGCGCCGGCGAAAAGGACGTGATTGTCCCGTTCACCGCCGTCAAGAACGAGAAGAAAAAAGACAAGTGGTACCTCACGCTGGATGAGTTGAAGGACAACCTGAAAAACGCGCCTGGCTTCAAATATAACAAGACCAGCACGTCCTGGGAGCCTGACAAGAAGTAAGTCAGCCTGTGTCGTCAGAGAAAGCCGCCGGCTGAAAAGGCCGAGCGGCTTTCGCATGGGTTGTTATCGATAGACGGATGACGGCTCGGTCGGGCGTTTTCAAATCCGGCGACCAGTTCTGGGCTCAGCGGCCCTTGATCATGCTTGTCAGTTCGCGGGCCATGGTCTTAACGTCGAGCGGCTCGCCCCACAATCGCACGTCCTGGAATTCGGGCTCAATCGAACTCCTGTCGTAGCCCGAGGTGAAGACGAACGGCACCTTTCGGGAGCGCAACACGCGCACCAACGGAAAAGCCGACTTCTGGCTGAGAGGCCGGTTCCATGGGCAATCGTGACATCATTGTGATCGGCGGTTCTTCGGGAGCTACAGCGCCGCTGAAGGAGATCCTCGGGCGGATGCCGGCCGACCTGCCGGCGTCGGTGTTCGTGGTGCTGCATATCCCTACGCATGGCATTGGCATTCTGTCGACGGTTGCCAGTGCCGCCAGCCGGCTCCCAGTGCTTCAAGCCGAAAGCGGCATGGTTATCCAGAACAGCCACATCTGTTGAATGCACTCGCAATCTGCTACTCACGACCTCTCACGCAGATGGCCCGGATAGAAGCAGAAAGCCGTTAGGCATGGATGAGCCCAGCCGGTCTCCGACAGGAAACAGCAATCGTCAGGCGAACAAGGCACCGCTCGTCATCGGGGTTGGCGCGTCCGCCAGCGCCATGAGTAGCATCGAGCGATTTTTCTCCAGATTTTCGCTCGATGGCGGGCAGGCGACCGTTCTTGTGCTGCAGCACCGGGAAGTCTTCGAAGAGAGCTGGCTGCGCGGTGTCCTCGGACGTCTCGATGGCACCAAGCTCGCCGAGCCACACGATGGCGCGGAAATCGAGGGGGGCACGATTTATTTGTGCCCGGCGGATGCGATAACCACCATCCAGAACGACAAATTTGTTGTCACGCCGGCGCAGCAGGCGCTCGGTGAGCGCGCCACGATCGACGGCTTCCTGGTGTCATTGGCGGAAGAGCGGGCGGACGAATCCATCGGCGTGGTGCTAGCTGGCACAGGCGGCGATGGAACGCTCGGTGTCGCCACGTTGAAGGATCATGGCGGGCTGGCACTCTCCGAGAGGACGGCCAACGAAAGCTCAGATCTTCTGATCGACAGCAGCACGCCGGCGGCGATTGCGGACTTTGCCCTGGCGCCGGAAGACATTCCCGAGCACATCCAGGTTTACGCCCGTCACTTGCGGCGGCTCGAGGAGGAGCAGGGCTTTGACGAGGTGCTTGCCGCGGCGGCCACCTCGCTGTCCCGTATTGCCGATATTCTGCGCAACAAGACCGGCAACGATTTCCATGGCTACAGGCAAAACACGTTCCTGCGCCGCGTACAGCGCCGCATGCAAGTCGTGCAGATCGATGAGATCTCCGCCTATGTCGACTTTCTGCGCAGCGACAAGGACGAGGCGCAGCATCTTTTCAACAACCTCCTAATCGGCGTGACCGAGTTCTTTCGCGACAAGCGCGAATTCGAAGTACTTGAAACCCAGGTGATCCCGAAGATTTTCGAGGACAAAGGTGCCGGCCAGCAGGTTAGCATCTGGGTGCTGGGCTGCGCGACCGGAGAAGAAGCTTACTCGATCGGCATCCTGCTGCGCGAGCACATGGCGAAACTCGACGCCGCGCCGCAGGTGCAGATCTTCGCGACCGACATCGATGGACACGCTCTGGCCGCCGCACGTGTCGGCCGTTACCGGACCAGTATTGAGGACGACATGTCGCCCGAACGGCTGGCGCGTTGGTTCGTCCGGGAAGGTGACACCTATTACGTCGTCAAGGAGCTGCGCGAGATGTGTATCTTCTCCCGGCACAACGTCATCAAGGACGCGCCGTTCTCGAAGCTTGATCTCGTGTCCTGCCGCAATCTGCTGATCTACCTCAATACCGAGCTGCAGAACCGCGTCATTCCGCTGTTCCATTTCGCTTTGCTGCCGAACCGTTTCCTTTTCCTCGGCAACTCCCAGAATGTCACGCGGCATCCAAAGCTGTTCGCGCCGGTTGATCGCCGCGCGCGGATTTTCGAGAAGCTCGAGACCGACACGCGCCTGCCGCCGGAGTTCCCGATCACGACTGCGAGCCGCGCTGCGGTGGAGGTGCCCCCGGTGGGGACCTTCGGGCCCGACGTCGGCCTGGAGCGCCGTGCCCAGCGCATCGCCGAGCGGTATGCGCCGGCGTACGTGATCACGGACGAGAATTTTCAGATCCTGCATTTCTCCGGCCGCACCGGCCGTTACATCGAGCCCATGGCAGGAGCCGCGACACTTGACCTGCTGGGCCTGGTTCACCGCGATCTCAGGCTTGAACTGCGCACGGCCTTGAGCCGCGCGGTCGAGACCAACGAAGCGGCCCATACCGAGCAGGTCCAGCTAGGCTTCGACGGACGTCGCGTGCTGGTTGACATCACGGTCGAGCCGGTGCTTGACGGGCCGGCGGGTCACCGCAATTTCGTGGTGCTGTTCAAGGACGGGCCCGCCCGCGCGGTCGATGCCCAGGACAGAAATTCAAAGGTGCTGGTCCGGACCGAACATGTCGAACGCCTCGAAAGCGAACTGCGGGCCACGCGCGAACGACTGCAGGCCACCATCGAGGAGCTTGAAAGCAGCAACGAGGAACTGAAATCTTCCAATGCGGAGTATCAGTCGCTGAACGAAGAATTGCAGTCGGCGAATGAGGAGCTGGAAACCTCGCGCGAGGAACTGCAATCGGTCAACGAAGAGCTGACGACCGTCAACGGCGAGCTGGCACATCGGGTGCAGGAGCTGACACGCGCCACCAGCGACTTGAAGAACTTCCCGGAGAGCACGCAGATCGCGACGGTCTTCCTCGACAACGATCTGCGCGTGACGAATTTTGCTCCCGCCATCACACGCGCGGAAGAACGCCAACTTCTCCTTGCCGAATTGCAACGCCGGGTTCGCAACACCCTCGGCGTGGTGCGCTCGATCGCGCGGCGGTCCGCCGAAACGGCGACCAGCGTAGAGGACTATGCCTCGCACCTCGACGGCCGGCTGAACGCATTCGCGCGGACGCAGTCCATGGTCACGCGCGATCCCGAGGGCGGCGTCGATCTCGAATATCTCGTGGTCGAGGAGATGCTCGGATACAACGCGAGGGAAGGCGAGCAGCTTCGGGTCTCCGGTCCACTGGTTCGCTTCCAGCCGAAGGCGGCCGAGACCTTCGCGCTTGCGATCCACGAACTCGCCACCAACGCCATCAAATATGGCGCGCTGAGCAAGCCAGCGGGCAAAGTCGGCGTATCGTGGCATCTCAACGATTCCACCGAACCGCCCGAATTGATCTTTGCGTGGCAGGAGAGAGGAGGACCCCGCGTCGAGCCTCCCCAGCGCAAGGGATTCGGAACCGGACTGTTGGAAAAGACGCTGGCGTTCGATCTGAAGGGCAGGACAATCCTGAACTACGATCCGTCCGGCCTTGATTGCACGATCACGATCCCGTTGACCCGTCGGGTCGTTCACACCCCCGCCGTCGGGGCTTGATGCCATTCAGGTCACGACAGCGGCATCGGGCAAGCCGGCGAGCAGCCGTTGTTTTCGAGACCCGGAACGAGGTTCGGTTCCCGCACCGGCCAGCAGCGCAGATTGTCAGAAGGCGACCTGATCGGCGCCCTTGAGCGAAAGAATCTCACGCGCCTCGTCAGGCGTGGCGATGGTCAGGCCGAGCCCCTCGAGGAGTTGCCGCACTTGCCGCACCTGGGCTGCGTTGCTTTCGGCGAGCTTGCCGGGCCCGAGCCAGAGCGAATCCTCAAGGCCCACCCGGACATTGCCACCCATTGCGGCGGCCATCGCGGCGATCGGCATCTGGTTGCGGCCGGCACCCAGCACAGACCAGTGATAATTACTGCGCCCGAACAGGCGCTCGGCCGTGCGTCGCATCTGCATCACGTCTTCGGGATGCGGACCGATGCCACCGAGGATGCCGAACACCGATTGCACGAAGAAGGGCGGCTTGACGATGCCGCGATCGGCGAAATGCGCGAGTGTATAGAGATGACCGATGTCGTAGCACTCGATCTCGAACCTTGTGCCGTTCTCGGCACAGGTGGTGAGAATATATTCGATATCCGCGAAGGTGTTCTTGAAGATGCGATCGCGCGAGCCTTCGAGATACGGCTTCTCCCAGTCGTATTTGAAATCCCTGTAGCGCGACAGCATGGGATAGAGCCCGAAATTCATCGAGCCCATGTTCAGGGAGGCGACCTCCGGCTTGAACGTCGCCGCGGGCCGCACGCGTTCTTCGATCGACATGGTGGGCGCGCCGCCGGTCGTGATGTTCACCACGACGCCGGCGCGTTGCTTGATGACTTTGAGGAATGGCGCGAATGCCTCGGGCGACTGGTCGGGCCGGCCGTCACGCGGATCGCGGGCATGCAGGTGAACGATCGCCGCACCCGCTTCGGCCGCGCCGATCGCGGCATCCGCAATCTCGGTCGGCGTGATCGGCAGATGCGGCGACATGGTTGGCGTGTGGATCGATCCGGTCACCGCGCAGGTGATGATCACGCGATCCTTGTTCGCCATCTTCGTTTTCCTCCCCGGGTTTTATCAGACACTCAAATCAGCACACGCTGATCCCGGTAGGTCTTGCCGCCGCGGGAATAGGTCACCGACCCGCCGCGAGGCTCGATCACCGGCAATTCCGCCAGCGCGTTGACGACATGATACATGGTCGGAAGATCGGACCAAGCCGCTTTGTGAAACTGCACGGTGCCCATGCCCGTCAGCTGCCGCTCGATCGTCACATCCGGGTCGGCTTCCGGTGAGAGAGTGACCTGCTGTACTTCACTTTCTCCCCACGCGCCGGTGCGCGGAACATATTTGAGCATCAGCGTTCCGTCCGACGGGGATTTTAGTGGCGGCGGCTCGTCGCGCAGGTCCGACACAGTGATGTCGAGAAAGCGAAAGCCCATCCAGCCGGCGTTGCAAATTTGCATTCCCTCACAGAAGCGCGGCTCCGATATCTCGGCATAAAGCTTCGGATGGCCGATTTCGCAGCGCCCGGTGATGATGGGGTCGGCGAGATTTTCCCAAACGACGGCGAGAAAGCGTCCCGTCGCGCGATCCTGGTGCCCGATGAAGGCGGTCGGCCAGCTCACCCAGATCATGGTATAGCCGCGTCCCGCCAGCCAATCGATGTCAGTCATGTGGTGAGATTCGACGGTCACGACGGGTTCGCCAGCCAGCGCAAAGCCGTCGGGCAGGTGCCGCTCGAGCAGCTTCGGATCGGTCAGGAAGTGTGCTGCGACGGAAAGCCGGCGCGGGCTGTTCTTTGAATTTGCCACAACGCCGTCCGGCATTTGGCGTGGGCCGGGTGCGGGTCCGAAATGCGTTGGCATGCGGTAGATGCGGTCAGCTTCGAAACGATAACCCATGACGCTCTCCTGAAAGCGGGAAACCAAACTTGACAGTACTGTCAATCTTGACGATACTCTCAAAGTTGACATGGATGTCAATGATGAGCCGACGGAGCGGCAACGATGGTGGGCGTGCGTCAGTTTGACGAGCAGGAGGTGATCGCGCTCGCGCTTGATGTGTTCTGGCAGAAGGGTCTTCACGACACGACAATGCAGGACCTCGCCGAGGCGACCGGCGTCCAGCGCGGCAGCCTCTACAATGCTTACGGCGACAAGGAAGCAATCTTCCTGCGCGCGTTCGACCAATACGCCAAGGATTTCCTGGAATCGGCGGGAAGTCTCATGGTCGAGGGCGCTGTCGCGACAAGGCTGAAGAATTTCTTCGACAGCGCTGTCGTGAACATGACCAGCGGTTCGCCGCCGCGCGGTTGCCTGACAACGCGTACCGCGCTCAATGCGGGCATCTCCAGCGAAGCGGTGCGCGAGCGCGTGCAAGCCTTACTCGGCCGGATCGAGCAGGCTGTCAGCAAAGCGATCAGCTCCGCACCCGACGGACGGCCTGTGGCCGAGGCCAACCGGCTGGCGCGCGTTGTCGTCACATTCACGCGAGGCCTCGCGGTGATGGAGCGCGCAGGATATAGCCGCAAGCAGCTCAAGGAATCTGCTGCGACCTTCGTCGACGCGCTCGGCCTGGAATAGCCCGGCGCGCGATGTCGACGATGGGCCCTCGGTGAGTTTTTGCGGTCGGCATGCGGCATAGCCGGCCTTCGGCGCTCGCACTTTCGATCGACGGCCTGGCGCGATTTAAGCCGGATATCCGGAATTTTTGCCGAAAGTTCGCGAAATCTCGCAACTCAAGTGCCGCTGTCGTGTTTCTTTCATCGGAACCAGTCCCCATTCGGTCGAGGCAGATAACCGTCGATGAAAAAGCCCTCAGCAAAGCGCAAGCCACAACCCGCCATTTTGGCGGTGGACGTCGGCGGCTCTCATGTGAAGGTGATGGACAGCAGGGGGCTCACCAAGCGTGAATTCGTGTCGGGGCCTCACCTGTCGGCGAAAGAGATGGCTAAACACGTCAAGCGCCTCACCGCGGATTGGTCTTACGACGTTATTTCGATCGGCTATCCCGGACCGGTCGTCCATGACAGGCCGTTGGCGGAGCCGTATAACCTTGGCCACGGATGGGTTGGCTTCAATTTCGCAAAGGCCTTCGGTCGCCCGACACAGGTGGTCAACGACGCCTTGATGCAGGCTCTCGGCAGCTACGAAGGCGGCCGCATGCTGTTCCTGGGGCTAGGTACCGGGCTCGGCTCCGCCATGATCGTTGACGGCATCCTGGAGCCGACGGAGCTTGGCCATTTGCCGTACCACAAGGGCCGGACTTTCGAGGACTATGTGGGAGCCGCGGGCCTAAAACGGCTCGGCAAGAAGAAGTGGCGGCGGAAGGTCGCCGATATCGTCGAGCATTTCATCGCGGCATTGGAGCCCGACTATGTCGTGCTCGGGGGCGGAAACGCACAAAAGCTGGGACGCTTGCCTCGAAAGGCGCGCTTGGGAGACAATGCCAACGCCTTCAAGGGCGGCTTCAGGCTTTGGAGTGGGCGCACGGCGAAAGAGCTTGGAAGACATTGAACGTCAGCAAACGGCCGGCACTTTGATGCCCGCCGTTTGCGTTTCCTTCCCGCGCCTTCACGCGGCCTGGCAAGGGTAGTCTTCCGTCCTATCCACTTGTCAAACAGCCAAGCACAGCAAAGCGCGATCTCGCGACGCGATGGCGCCCGAGGTTTGAACGAATACCCTTCTGATAGAGGGCGCAGGGAAAGCCGGGTGCCTGAGCAACTGCACCCGCAGATGGGGTAACGGGCCTCTTGGCCCTGCGGGCGGTCGTCCCTCACATGATGGTGTGACGGAGTCGAGGACTGGCCTCGCTCCAAGCATCAAGGAGAGACGACCATGGATCATTATGCCGGAAACGATGTGTCCTTGGAACACTCAAGCGTGTGTGTTGTGGACGGGAATGGCAAGATCGTTCGCGAGACGAAGGTCGCGAGCGAGCCGGCGGCACTGATAGGCTGGCTTGGTTCCCTGGACTTTGGGCTTGGGCGGATCGGGCTGGAAGCGGGACCGCTGTCACAATGGCTTATATGGCAATGAAGCAGGCCGGGCTTGCGGTCGAACTTCTGGAGACGCGGCACGTGCGCGATGCGTTCAAGGCGATGCCGGTGAAGTCGGACCGCAATGACGCGCGTGGGATCGCGCAATTGATGCGGCTTGGCTGGTTCCGGCCGGTGCACTGCAAGTCGATGGCAGCCCAAGAGGTGCGGGCCATACTGACAGCACGCAAGTTGGTGCAGAGCAAGCTTCTCGACATCGAGAACAGCCTGCGCGGGATTTTGCGTGGCTTTGGGTTGAAGGTCGGCAAGACAACGCGGACAAACTTTGCCGGTCGGATCAGGGAGCTGGTCAAGGGCCACCCGAACCTGAAGACAATCGGCGAGGCCCTGCTCTCGGTGCGCGCCGTATTGCTGGGTGAGTTCAACGCGTTTGAGAAGCAGGTGCGCGCGATGTCGCATTCAAATGCAAACGCCAAACTGCTGATGTCGACACCGGCAGTGGGACAGATCGTGGCGCTGACCTATGTTTCTGCCATCGACGACCCGGCGCGGTTTCGATCGTCAAAACGGGCGGGACCGCTGTTCGGGCTCACACCAAAGAAGCACCAATCCGGCGAGACCGACCGCTCAGGGCGGATCAGCAAGATCGGCGATGCCGCGGTTCGGGCAGCGCTCTATGAGGCCGCCCACATCATGCTGACCAAACCAGTCAAGGGATGCTCGCGGCTCAAGAGCTGGGCAATGCGGATCGCCAGGCGCGCCGGCAGGAACAAGGCGAAGGTTGCACTGGCGCGCAAGCTCGCAGTCATCCTGCATCGCATGCTCGTCACCGCAACACCATTCAACGACGCTGCCGCGGCGGCCTGATCGGGAGGCGCAACACAGTTTTCGGACGGGGTCACCACGTCAGGCCTTGCCCGAAGCGAAGTCCCTTGCCGGGACGATGGATCAGGTCAGGCCGCCACGCGAGTCGTCGACGCCATCTCTAGCAGGCTGCGGAAAAACCGGGTTCTGAGAGCGAGTTTTTGATGTTTGCGCGGCGAACGAGCGGAGTGATGGGTCGCGATGCGCGCTGCAGGGGCCGCATTGGTTGCGGTTTTGTCGCATTTGCGACACTCCAGGCAGACTCATCCCGTTGCTGCCAGGAGCTTGGGGATGCGAACGAGATTGTAGGCGGCAGCAGTCAGGACGAAGAACCACTCCACCAGGCCGCGGCCACGATGCCGGGTTTTGCGCAGACCGCCGACGGTCTTCATCCAGCCGAAGGGTTCTTCGATCCGCTTACGCTTGATGGTGCTGATGCGATAGCCGGGATGGCGGGTCGTGCGCGCGTCGATCGCGGAGCGGCGGTTGGCATTGTTCTGCGAGACGTGCGGCGTGCAGCCGCGTTTGCGGCAGCCGGCGACAAAGTCGGCGGTGTCGTAGTTCTTGTCGCCGCCCACGGTGCTGCCGGGTTTGGCATTGTCCTTGATCATGGCGAGCGCGGTTGCGCGCTCCGCCGTGCCGTTGGCCTCGGTCAACCGTGCATCGACGATGAGACCGTTGCGGTTCTCGGTCATCAGATGCCCCATGTGGCAGAGCTTGGCCTCCTTGCCGGCGCCTTTGCGGAACAAGCGGGCGTCAGAGTCGGTGGTCGAAGAATGCGTGTCATTCTTGCGCTTCTCGCCATGGAAGTCGCGCTCTGCGTTGCGTCCGCCGCCGCCCTGATCTTTCCCCGACGGCGGATCGTCCTTCGGCACGAAGCTCTTCATGCTGGCCCAGGCCTCGATCAGGGTGCCGTCGACCGAGAAGTGCTCACTGGAGAGCAATGTGCGGACCTGAGGCAGGTTCAGCACGCTGTCAAAGAACTTGGCCGCAATGTCGCCGGCGAGCAGCCGATCCCGGTTCTTGCAGAATACCGTCGCATCCCACACCTGATCATCCGCCGAGAGCCCGACGAACCAGCGGAACAACAGATTGTAGTCGAGTTGCTCCATCAACTGCCGCTCCGAGCGCACCGTGTAGAACGCCTGCAGCAGCAGCGCCCGCAACAGCCGCTCCGGCGGGATCGACGGTCGGCCGTCGCGCGAGTAGAGCCTATCGAACTTGCGCGACAGTCCGCTCAGCGCCTCGTCGGCCAGCGCCCGGATTGCGCGCAGTGGATGATCGGCCGGGATACGTGTGTCCAAACGGACGTAGCTGAAAAAGCCTTCCGATCGCCGATCTTCACCGCGCATCGCGTTCCTCAAATCAAAGGAATCAAGCCTATGCACAGAATAACACTCGAACCAGCTCGCAAAACGACTTTTTCAGCAGCCTGCTAGATGCGATCACGCCTACCGCAGATTGGCCGACCGATCCTCTACGAACCCCATCAGGTGACGGCCTTGGTGCCGATCCCGGACAGAAGCAAGTCCCCGGCAAGTGGATCACGCAAAAAAGGGATTGACTTATCGAGGCCCGTTACAGAAGCCTCGCGTGTAAATAAATAAACACGCGAGTAAGTCCACCACGGTCGCGCCGGTTCACCCGGCATTCCCGCACGCGAATGGTTTTAACGGTTTCCTTCGTGCTCTTCCCGGTGACCGAGCTTGATTGCCACCGTCACCTTGCGGACATCTCCGCAAAGCTTAGCGCCAGCGTCGGGGCGCCAGAACCACACGACTTCGCCGTCCGCCTTGGCGGCGCCCGTCTTCGCCGCAACCCGCGTCCACTGCATCCCGCACCCAACGTTCGTGACGATCGCGATACGCCCCTCTGTAGCCGGGGCGGTACGAGGCCGGCTTGTAGAGATGATTTGCCCGACGGGTAAATCAGGTCATGAGCCAGCACGAAGACAAGGGTTAGGATTTGCGCGTTCTAGGGCGCGTGCTCATGAATCCGCAATGTCCGCTTATCCGCCGACAGCGACGCAAAAGGGGACGTTGCAAGAGGCCCGAGAAGGCCGCCATTTCCAGACAATATCGGTCATGACTTCCAAGTTCAGCTGTACAACCTGTGGTTTGACGTCAGACCGGCAAGCGGCGCATTATCAGATAATCCGCTCTGGGCGATGTGGCGCAGGTCGCGGCCTAGCAGTGTGGAAGCGAAATGAGTATGAGTTCCCAATCAATGCTCTCTCGTTGGTCAGTTGCCGCGGCGGTGTTCGGCGGTGCGTGTAATCTCCTATTTGTGATCCTGACAATGTATCAAGATGAAAGCTTGCAGCACATTCGACCCAATGAGTGGCGCTCGATCATTGGGGTTACTGCCATTATGTTGGCGCCGTCATTGGTTTTGCTCGCTTTCCGCCATTACCTCGCGGTTACCCTCATTTGCTATGCTCTTTTCGATTCTGGTTTGGCGAATAGAATACCCCCATCAATACTATGTTGGCCGAAAATATGATGACCCCGGCGTGATCCTTCTATTTTTAAGTTTGATTTCCGCAGCAGTCTTCTCGGTGTGGGTGGTAATCCGACTTTTTGTTTTCATATGGCGCGCATTGAAGTCAGATGGGGCCGAGCTATGATTTCTGATCGGTCTGCCCGGCCGCTGGATGCTCCATCGCCGCCTGCCAACGGCAAGGTGATCGACAATCAGTTGCGCGGCTCGCGCCCTTATGTCGCGTTTGGGGTCAAAACCGGCCATGTTTTGGTTGAGCGGTAGATTTCTGCTTAGGCGTCAAAAGATGGGGTAATCGGCGGGCCCAGCTTGTGGATAGCTGAAGATTTTGGGTGCTGCGCTTCAGGCTGATGGTGAAACGAGGTCCGTGGCAACGGCCTCAAGCATCAGAAGGAGAAGCGCAGCATGGACCATTTTGCTGGATTGGACGTATCGGTCAAGGAGACGAGCATCTGCATTGTGGATGACACAGGCAAGATCGTTCGGGAAGTGAAGGTGGCGAGCGAGCCTGAGGCGTTGCTGGCAGTGTTGAAGAACCTCGCCTACCACTTCAAGCGAATTGGGTTGGAAGCTGGGCCATTGTCACAATGGCTTTACGGCGCGCTCGCTGAAGCAGACTTACCAGTGATCTGTGTTGAAACGCGACACATGCGAGCGGTTTTGAAGGCGCAGATTAACAAGACAGATCGCAATGATGCCCGCGGCATCGCCCAGATGATGCGGGTGGGGCTTTACCGTCCGGTGCATGTGAAGACGCTACGCAGTCAGAAACTGCGGATGCTGCTGACCCATCGCAAGCTGCTGCAGTCCAAGGCGATTGCCATCGATAACGACTTGCGCGGCACTTTACGCAACTTCGGTCTGAAGGTCGGTATTGTTGGGACAGTTAGGTTCGAGGCCCGCATCAGGGAGCTGGTCGAGAACTTACCCGACCTGGCCACTCTGATCGAACCGCTGCTCATTGTTCGACGGACGCTTCGCGAGCAGTTCTGCATCCTGCATCGCCGCCTGCTGGCCATCGTCCGGGATGACGAGGTATGCCGGCGTTTGATGACGACCCCGGGTGTCGGCCCCGTGGTGTCGCTGACCTATCGCGCCACTGTCGACGTTCCGGCTCGCTTCCGCAAATCCAAGTCAGTCGGGGCGGTGTTTGGGTTGACGAGCGCCAAGTATCAATCGGGCGAGGTCGATTGGAGCGGCAAAATATCGCGCTGTGGCGATGAGATGATGCGGACGATGCTCTACGAAGCAGCCCAAAGTATGTTGCGTTCCAAGAAATGGTCATGGCTCAAGGCCTGGGCGATGCAGATCGCCAGACGCTGCGGGATGAAAAAGGCGATCGTAGCCCTGGCGCGCCGGTTGGCCGTGGTCATGCACCGTATGTGGGTTGATGGCACTGAGTTCCGCTGGACCAGGGAACAAGCCGCGGCGGCAGCATGACATCGTCAACGATCAGATCCGGATAGGAGAAAACTCGAGTTCCACCTAGCAGTGGAAGGATGTCCCTCACTGGACGATGGATGAGATGAGTTCGTATGTCTGCTTGGACCTGCCGTCACACTGACGGCAAGGTCGTCCAAAAGATTGTTCCGCCTCGTCCTCGGATCCCATGATGGAAGGGCCCTGGTGCCGATTCCGAAGAGAAGCGCGAGCCCGTGAGAGACATCGACACTGTAGTAGTGGATAGTCTGAAAGTGCTTGACCCCAACCGGCCGATTAGAGAAGCCGACATCCCGCCTTTATGAGTACACGCCCTGGCATTCGCTCGACTGTTGGTGCAAATGCCCTTGCAGGCTTTTGCCGTTACTTTACGACGACAGAGCGCTTTGCTAGAAGCGTGCATATCGGCACCCGACCGCTTCAGTGTCCGCCACCACCCGCAGCTCCGCCTTTATTAGGCTTGCCGGTGAGCAGGATGAAGATGCCGGCGAGCACCAGCACCACGCCGACCACCGCGAAGGTGTCGCTGAAACCCATCACCAGCGCCTGCTGCCTGACGGAGTTGCCGAGCGCGATGATCGCCTGCTGATGCGCAGTCGCGGGATCGGTCACCCCATGCGCCAGGAAGAAGTTCGTCATTTGCTCGATGCGGGCGCGGACCTCCTCGCGGCCGAGATGCACGGACTGGCCGATGATGTTGGAGTGGAACTGCTCGCGCTTGGTTACGATAGTGGCGAGCAGCGCCGTGCCGACCGCGCCGCCGAGATTGCGCATCATGTTGGAGATGCCGGAGGCCGCCGCCGCATCCTGCGACGCCACGCTGCCGAGCGAGATCGCGCTCAGCGGCGCAAGGGTGAGTGCCTGGCCGACCGCGCGAACGATGTTGGGCAGAAAAAGCTGGTCGCCGGCGTAATCGAGCGACATGGTCGTGTTCATGAAGGCGCTGACCGCAAACAGGCTCATGCCGGTGAAGGCAATGAAGCGGATATCGAAGCGCTGCATCAGCTTCGGCACGAAGGGGATCAGGACCAGCTGCGGCAGGCCCGTCCAGGCCAGCACCGTGCCGATCTGTTCGGCGTTATAGCGCTGCACCTCGCCGAGATAGGCCGGCAGCAGATAGACCGTGCCGAACAGAGCGAAGCCGAGGAAGACGGCGGAGATAGTGCCGAAGCCGAAGCTGCGCCGGGTCAGAAGACGCAGGCGCACCAGCGGCTTCTCCACCAGAAGCTCATTGGCGACGAATAGCGAAAGGCTGACGGCTGCGATCATCGCGAGCTTGACGATGAAGGGCGAGCCGAACCAGTCGTCCTTGTTGCCCTCCTCGAGCACGGCCTGTAGCGAGGCAAGACCGATCGCCATGGTGGCGATGCCGAACCAGTCGCCTTCCGCCAACAGGCCGAGCTGCATCGGCTGGCGCTCCAGCGTGAAATAGAGGGTCGCGACCATCACGATGGTCGGGACGACGTTGACGAAGAAGATGGTCTGCCAGCCATAATTTTCCGTGAGATAACCGCCGATGGTCGGGCCGATCGCGGGCGCAAAAGTCACCGCGAGCGAAAACATCGCAAGCCCGATCGGCTGCTGCGGCTTCGGCAGCCTGGTGAATACGAGCGTGAAAGCCATCGGGATCAGCACGCCGCCGAAAAAACCCTGGAAGCCCCGCATTGCGATCATCGAGGGGAGGTCGTGGGTGAAGGCGCAGGCGACCGAAAAGGCCGCAAACAGCGTCGCAAAGGACAGGATGATCCTGCGATAGGAAAACACCCGGCTGAGATAGTCGGTGAGCGGGATCACCACGATCTCGCCGATCAGATAGGACGTCGAGATCCAGGAGCCGTTGTCGACGCCGGTGCCGATGCCGCCTTCGATATTGAGCAGGGAGGCGTTGGTGATCTGGATGTTGAGGATCGCCATGAATGCGCCGATCATGGCGGCCATCACGGAGATCCACACCGTGGCGCTGGCACGGCTGGGGGCAGCCGGCGTCACAGCGGCGGCTGTGACGCGGCGAGGGGTTGCAAGGGGGGTCGAGAGTGCGAGGTCTGACATGACATCACCTTTGGTCTCTTTGTCGTCTTCATCTCTCTGATGTCACTTCTGCGAAGCGAGCAGCGCCACGCTGGAATGCGAGCCGAGAGACGGCGTGCTCACCGACACCGGTTCGTGCTTTCGCGTTTGAATGGTCGGGATCACCGACATGCCCGGGCGGAGCTCAACGCTCGATCCATCCAGGGTGATCTTGACCGGGATTCGCTGCACCACCTTGGTGAAGTTGCCGGTGGCGTTGTCCGGCGGCAGCAGCGCGAACTCCTGGCCGCTCGCCGGCGCAAGGCTATCGACGTGGCCATGCACGGGCTTGCCCGGGAACATGTCGACGTCGATATCGACCGCCTGGCCGGCCTGCACATTGGTGAGCTGCGTCTCCTTGAAGTTCGCAATCACATAGGCGCCACTCGACGGCACCAACGACATCAATTGCGTTCCGGCCTGCACATACTGGCCGGCGCGGAGCGTCCGGTTTCCGACCACGCCGTCGATGGGAGCGATGATCGTGGTGTAGGACAGATTGAGTTCGGCCTGGTTCTGCAAGGCGTTGGCGCGGGCGGCGGACGCGGTGGCTTGCGTGATCTCGGCCTTGAGCAGTTCGACCTGCTTCAAGGCCGAAGCGAGGTTCGCTTTGTCACGTTCGATCGCCGCCTGTGCGCCCGCATTGCGCGATTGGGCGGCCTGTGCATTTTGCACGCTGCCATAGCCGGTCGCGGCGAGGTCGGTATAGCGCTTGTTCTCCTGCGTGGCGAAGGTCGCCGACGCCGTATCGACATCGAGCGTCGCCCTGGCCGCCTCGATAATCGCCTGCTGCACGTCGAGCTGGGCGCGCTTAGAGGAGATGGCGGCTTCTGCGGCGGCGACGTCGGCCTTGGCCTGGTCGAGCGCAACCTTGAAGTCGCGGTCGTCGATCCGCGCCAACACCTGGCCGGCCTTCACGCGCTCGTTGTCGCCGGCCAGCACTTCGTGAAGATAGCCGGAGACCTTGGGTGCAACGGTGGTGTTGTCAGCCTTTATATAAGCGTCATCGGTAGAGACCAGGAAACGGCCGACCGTCCAGTACTCGTAAGCGTACCAGGATGCGCCGGCCAATACCGCGACAGCGGCTCCCGCCATCAAGAGCCGGCGGAGCTTGTCCTTCCCGGTGGATTGCGCTGCTCGAGCAGGGCGTTCCGGCGCCGAGGAGGGCGCGGGAACCAGCTCTTGAACGGTATCGGCCGGAAGCGTCTGTTGGGCCTCAAAGGCGGTGGAATGACGGGTCATGGCAGTCCTCTTTTGGCTTAACCCATTGCCGTTGCGATAGAATCTCGGTGTCGGTGGCGGCGAATGAATTAGGAAACTTGACGTTTTCCAAAATACCTGCCATATTGGGACTGTCAATAGAATGACAGTCATCATCTAAAAGCATGGCTCGCCATGGCGACGACAAAGACCGAAGCAAAACCGGAAGACCCCTGCGCAGAAGTGCGACGCGGCCGCGGGCGGCCGCAGGCGCGGTGCGACGAGGAAACGCGCGCTGTCATCTTCGAGGCGGCAAGGCACGAATTCGCCGCGAACGGCTACGCGGCCACCTGCATGGACGGCGTGGCGCGGCGCGCGGGCATTTCTACCAAGACGCTCTATCGGCTGATTCCCAACAAAGCGGCGCTGTTCGAGGCGATGATCACCGATCGCATCGATGCCTTCGCTTCCGTGGTGCGCTTAAGGGCCTGCGACGGCAGCGACGTCGAGAAAGCCTTGCGTGAGGCGTTGATCGTTTGCGGCGAGCTCATTCTGGACCCGGACGTGATCTCGCTTCAGCGCGTGATCCTCGGCGACAGCGAGAAATTTCCGGAAGTCGCGGAAACCTTCTATCACAAGGCGATCCGGCGGACCGAGCGAACCCTCGCCAGCTGGATTCAAACGCAGAAGGAGCGCGGCCTGATCAAGATCGACGATGCTGAGACCGCGGCTGGCATGCTGCTCGGCATGCTGGTGTTCCAGCCGCAGCGCGCGGTGATGTTCGGCCACGCCCCGACGCTCACGCGGGAACAGCTGGAGCAACGTGCCGAGAGCGTCGCGGCGCTTTTCCTGCGCGGCTGCGCGGGATAAGCGCGCAGCCGGCTTCCACCAGGAACTGGTTATTCAGGCTTCCAGCATTCCGCGGATCTTGTTGCCGAGGGTGGACATGGCGAAAGGTTTGGCCAGAATCGCCATTGCCCGGCTCGAGGTAACCGTTCTTGATAGCGGTATTCTCCGAATAGCCGGTGATAAATAGACGGCTTCGCCGACGCCATGGCGTTCGATGTAGAATGGCCCGTCCTTGGCCGAGAAGGTTTGGCCGGTTTCGAAAACGCCGGGCCCCCAGAACAGGACGATTTCTGCCTGCGCGGGGAGCATCAGGCTGACGGCGGCGCGAAGGGAAGGCGACCAGTTGCGAGGCGGCCCGAGAGGACTTCTCTCCCAATCATACGTCCGCATTAGCTCGGCCATTTTCCCGCCGCCGGTGAGGAACGAGAGGTCGGCATGTGGGAAATGGTTCGACATATGGCGCTACTTACTTCAGAAACGCTGTCCCGATAGGACTCAGAAAGCGTGTTCCCGGTTCCAGCAGGCGGAACACTGGAGCGCCGCCCGATCCTGCGATATGACTTCCCCGCTCGCAGCGGATCATCTGAAATTCTTGAGGTATTTCATAGCTCTTTCGGTCGGCCGGATGCGAATCATATGCCTTCATTGAGACTCCTCGCTGACGATTTGACCGGGGCGCTCGACACGTCCGCCGAACTGGTCGGTCAATTCGGGCCGTTGGAAGTCTACTGGTCAGCGTCATCAATCGCGCCGACCCGCTCGAGTTTTGCCATCGATAGCGGCACGCGCGAGCTTTCGCCTGATCAGGCCTTTGCGATCGTGCGAGACCTTGCACCTCAATTGGCTGATGCCACCATCGCCTACAAAAAAATCGACAGCCTGCTTCGCGGCCCCTGGGTGGCCGAACTCGATGCATGTCTACGCGTCGGGGCCTGGGATGCATGCATCCTCGCTCCGGCCTTCGTTCACCAGGGCCGGCGCACCATCAACGGCCAGCAATATGCGCGGGCAGCGGACGGCGGCTGGAGCGCGGCCGGCAAGAAGATCATCGAGCAACTGCGTGAACGAAATCTGGAGGCAAGACAATCGAGCACGTCGACCGGGCTGTCGGCCGGGATCAATCTGTTCGATGCCGAGACCGAAGATGATCTAGACCGAATTGCAGATGTCGGAAAAAACTATCCCGGAAAGGTGCTGTGGTGCGGGAGCGGGGGGCTGGCGAGCGCGCTCGGGCGCGGAACGGATGCGTCCACGTCTCTTAAACTGGAGGGGCCGGTGCTCGGCATATTTGGCACCGATCATCGCACGACGTTGCTCCAGCTCGCGGCGTGCGAACCTGTCATGATCGGAAGCGCCGACATTGCGCGGGATATCGATCGGATCAAGCAGGCGCTGGACAAGGGCGTTGCCTTCGTCAAATTCGAAGTGCCATCTGCCGTTCCGCGGGACAAGGTCGCGGAGCGCTTTTCCAGCGAAATCGCGTTGCTCAGCCGGTCGATCGGGCGACCGGGAAGCCTGATCGTTGCCGGCGGCGAGACGCTCAAGGCCCAGGCGGTCGCGGTCGGGGCGCGCGCGCTTCACGTGCTCGGGCGATTGGAGCCCGGTATCCCCAGATCGGTGATTGAAGGCGGGGATTGGTCGGGCGTCGAGGTGATCTCGAAGTCTGGAGCCTTTGGTACGGCTGACGTGTTGCGCAAGCTTTTGCGACAAAACGGCTTGATCTGACATAATGGAGCGCATTTGCCATTCGCTGGAGTGGTTCGCGCGTCGGGGAAAAGAGAAATAATGACCAAACGACATCTGGCAATCACGATGGGCGATCCGGCCGGCATCGGCCCGGAGATCATCGTCAAGTCTTGCGAAAGGCTGCGCGATCGTCTTGCGAGCGGCGACCTCAAGCTTTTGATCATTGGCAGCCGCCGGGCCTTCGATCAGGCAAGCCGCCAACTCGCCGCCAGCCTCGACGTGCCGTCCGTTGCGGCCGACGATGCCGCGTGGCCGAACCTGAGTTTCTTGCAAGCCGACACCGAGCGCGATCGCATCGAGCCGGGCGTGTTGTCCGCGGACGGCGGGCGTTTCGCCTACAAGGCCGTGGAACAGGGGGTGCGCCTTTGTTTGTCCAAGCGGGTCGGCGGTATCGTGACCGCGCCGCTCAACAAGGAAGCGCTCAACAAGGCTGGCTATCATTACCCCGGACATACCGAGATGCTGGCCGAACTCACCGGCGTTCGCGGCTCGGTGATGCTGCTTGCCCATGGCAACATGCGCGTCAGCCATGTCTCGACCCACGTCGCGCTTGCCGACGTTCCGGCGCGGTTGACGCCGCAGCGTTTGCGCCTCGTCATCGACCTCACGCACAAGGCGCTGCTTGGACTCGGGATCGCGCGGCCGAAAATCGCGGTGGCCGCGCTCAATCCGCATGCCGGCGAGGGCGGGTTGTTCGGCCGTCAGGACATCGACGTGTCGCAGCCGACGATCGCGCAAGCAGTCGCCGACGGTCTTGATGTCGTCGGGCCGGTCCCTGGCGATACCGTCTTCGTCAAGCTGCGCGCCGGTCAGTATGACGCGGTGGTGGCGATGTATCACGACCAGGGCCACATCCCGGTCAAGCTGCTTGGCTTCGAGGTCGATCCGAAGACCGGCAAGTGGCAGGAGCTGTCCGGCGTCAACATCACGCTCGGCCTGCCGATCATTCGAACTTCCGTCGATCACGGCACGGCCTTCGACATCGCCGGGAAAGGCGTTGCCAACGAGCGTAGCATGATCGAGGCGATCGAATATGCCGAACGCCTGGCAGGCGCGGGCTGAACTCGCGTGCTTACTGCGACAGCGGCGAATGATATTTATGCAGCGCAGTCTCGACCAGCTGGTTGTCATAGGTCAGGCTGAAATCGATCTTCGCATGCTTGAGCACCGGATCGAGAACCGCAATCGAACCGAGCACGTTCTGCGCCGCCTCCGGCGTCACCAGGCCATCCCACTGGAACGCGGACAGGTTTCGCTGCAGCGACACCCGATAAAGCGCCTCGTCGCTCTTGTAATAAGCGGGCGGCAGCGACTTCATGATGTCGTCGATTGAGGCGGTCTTTAGCCATTGCATGGCATGAACGATCGCGTTGGTGATCGCCTGCACCGTGTTGGGATTGGCTTTCAGAAAGTCGGTCTTCACCATCAGGCAGTCCGCAAGATAGCCGCCGCCAAAGGCCTGTTGCGTGCCCTGCGCCGTCCGGCTGTCGGTGAGAACAACGGCATCGCCGCCTTCGACAAGCGTGTTGATCGCCGGATCGAGGTTCACCAGCGCGTCGAGCTCGCCGCCTGTTTTCATCGCCGCGACGGCGCTCGGGCCGGTGCCGATCGAAACGTAGCTTGCGTCTTTCCAGGATACGCCGGCGCGCTCCATCAATCCGGCGACGAAGTTGTGGGTTGAAGAGCCGGGCGCGGAAATGCCGATCTTTTTGCCTTTGAGATCGGCAACCGTCTTGATCTTGTCGGCCTCAGACTTGCGCACCACCAGAACGTTGCCGGGATAACGGCCGTACGGAACGAGGCAGGTGATATTGACGCCCTTGGTCTGCATGCGCAGCGTGTGCTCATAGGCGCCTTCGGCGACATCGGCGCTGCCGCCAACGAGGCTTTGCAGCGCCGCAGTGCCGGAGGCGAAGGCATTGGATTCGATGGTCAGCCCTTCCTGCTCGAAATATTTGCGGTTCAGCGCCACGAAATAGGCGACCTTGTTCATCTGGCTGATCGAACCGCCCACCGCGATGGTGAGGTTCTTTTTCTCGGGCGCGGGATTGTCCGCCGCGGCCGGGCCGTTCGCAGCCAGCACCGCGAAGCCGACAGCCAAAATCGCACAAGCATGTCTCATAGTTTCGTTTCCTCCGTATGTCGCCTTTGGCGCATTTTTGTTTTGGAAATCGGCTGCTGTCCTTGATCCATTTGTCGTTCCTGCGCATTCAAGACGCGCCAGCTCACAGCGGTTCGTTCTTCAAGATATCTTGCAGCACGCTGCGGGGAACGCGGATGTCGACGCCGGCGCGTTCTTCCTGGATCAGCATCGCCGAGCGCGAGTCGCGCTTGCCCCATCCCTTGTTCAACGCCTCCGTCATCTCGGCGAGCGTCATGTTGGCAAAACGCATGGGCACGCCGATCTCGCGGCCCAACGCGGTGGCAAGCGATACGTCCTTGTGCGCGAGTTCGAGCGCGAAGGCCGGATTGTCGAATTCTTGCGGCAAAAATTGATCGGTCATGCGATCGACGGCGCGCTGCCGGCCGAGCGAGCCCTGCCGGATTGCGCCGAACAGCGCGACGGGATCGACGCCGGCTTTCACGCCCAATGTAAAGGCCTCGGCCAAAACCATCTGGATGCCGTAATTGGCGCAGTTGTGCACGAGCTTGGCGACCGAGGCGTTGCCGCTTTCGCCGAGATAGCGCACCTGATCGCCAAGCAGATCGAGCATCGGCTTGCAAGCATCGTAAGTTCTCCGCTCGCCACTGACCCAGATCGCAAGCTTTCGGGAAGCCGCTCCCTTCGGCCCGCCGCTGACGGGCGCATCGAGCATCGAGACGCCGCTCTTCGCAAGATCAGCCGAGAGCTGGCGCACCAGCGCCGGCGAATTGGTCGAGCAATCGATGTAGGCCGTTCCGGTTTTGAAACCGGCGCGCAGGCCGTCGTCGCCGGCCATGATCGCCTCGATCTCGGGCGGTCCGGGGAGAACGGTGAAGACTGCTTCCGAATTCGCCGCCAGATTTTTCGGCGTCTCGGCCCAGATCGCACCCTTGGCGATCGCCGCGGCTGCCGACTTGCGACGCCGCGTCAGGACATAAAGCGTATGGCCCGCCTCGATAAGATGACCGGCCATCGGGCCGCCCATGGCGCCCAATCCGGCAAAGCCGATCTTCATTGCTTACTCCTTCGGCGGATCATCGAGCCGCACCACAATGCCTTCGAGTTCGGGGCGCGGCGCCTTGTAGCGCTTCATCACCAGCGGATCATGGCCGGGAATGATGTGCTGCGGCGAGGGCGCCGCCGCGCGCAGCTTGTCAAATCCCTCGAGCATCTGGCCGATATGGAAGGCTGTCACATAGGGCTTTTCGGCCTCCATGTTCTCGTAGAAGTGTGTGACGTCGGAGGCGAGCACCACCCAGCCGCGCTTGGTGTGCACCCGTACGAACTGAAGTCCTGCCGAATGGCCGGGCGCCGGATGGATGGTGATGCCTGGCGAGAGCTCCGCCGAGCCTTCATAGAAATTGACGCGGCCGGCGTAATTGGCGCGGACGATGCCAACGACGTCGTCGACCTCGTAAGAGTGCCGCAACTTCTTGTATTTCATGTAGCGTCCGACCGCGTAGTGCAGTTCGGTTTCCTGCAGGTGAAAGGTCGCGGCTGGAAGTTTCTCGAAACTGCCGACGTGATCGTAATGCAAATGGGTCAGGATGACGTCGGCCACGTCAGCCGGATCGAGGCCGATGAGTTTCAACGATTCGATCGGGCAGCGCAGATAGTCGCGCTTTCGCCTGGCGGCGACCTCAGCGGTGAAGCCGGTATCGATGACATAGCTTCGGTCCGGTCCGATCGCCGCCCACACATAATAATCCAGCGGCATCGGGCCGTCGTGCGGATCGCCGCCGATGAAATTGTCCGAGCGCTTCGAGGCGCGGGTAGCGTAGCGGATGGCATAGACTTCGTATTCGGGAAGGGCAGACATGAGTTAACTCGTTCAGGAGCGGGAGAGATGGCGCCGGAAGGTTTCGGCATATTCCGAAATGCCTTTTTCGAGCGGCCATTGCGGCGACCAGTTCAGCAGGCGCCTGGCTGCGGCGATGTCGAGCGAGGTTCGCATCTTGACGTTCTGTTCTTCCAGCGGCGTCAGGTCGTCGCCGATCTCGATGTCGGCGCCTGGAATTGTATTGCGAACGATCTTGGCGATTTCGCTTGCGGTGCGAGCGTTGCCGCTGGCGACATTGATCACGCGCTGTTGCCCAGCTTCCCATGGCGGTGCCATCAGCGCAGTGATGATGCCGTCGCTGCAATCGAGCACATGGGTATAGTCGCGCTTCATCCGGCCGCCGGTCGCAAAGCGCGTCGGCCTGCCAAGCACGGAGTTCTCCACCATCGGCTTGATGTACATCGGGCTTCGCATGCCGAAGCCGTAGATCGCGGTGATGCGGATGGCGAGGAAGTCGACGTCCTGGAAATTCGCATAAGCGAGCCCGATCGCTTCGCCGGCCATCTTTGAGGTGCCGTAATGTCCGGCGGGATTGGCGTCGCGGATCGAGAAGGCCGGATCGGTCTCGACCAGCGTCGCGCCTGAACCCTTGTGATAGGCGGCATTGCTTGACACGAACACGACGCGCCGCATCGACAGTTGCCGCGCCACCTCGCAGACATTGACGAGGCCCATGATGTTGGTCTGGTAGGTCGCGATCGGCTGCTCGAGCGACGGTTCAAGCCCGACCATTCCCGCCGAGTGAATGATGGCTTCGATCTTGTCGCTGCGGCAGACCGCGAAAAGCCGGGCAATGTCGTTGATCTGGCCGGAGCGAAAACGGGCCGCGATGTCAGGCGTAACCGCCAGCGTATCCGCGGACGGCGGCGCGATGTCGTAGGCGACTGCCTCGTGTCCCTGTCGCTGGAGCGCGGCCATGATGTAGCCGCCCAGAAATCCAGCTCCCCCCGTCACCAATACGTTCATTGGCTCTGCCCGTGCCTTCTGGGTTCAGTGCGCCGCGTTCCGTTCGGCCAGCATCACGCTCATCAGGGCGACCGCATGTTCGCTCATATGCCTGGAATGCACTTCTGCGGATTCTCGGCCAAATTTGCGGAGCAGCCCCATCGCCTTCGTATCGAAGGCGGCCATCTGATTGGCGACTTCGAGTGCGCGCTTCAGCGCGGTGCCGGCCGGCACGATTTCGGTCAGAATACCGGCGTCGGAGGCTTCCCTCGCCGAAATCTGCCGGCTGGTGACGGCAAGCTCAAACGCGCGCTTGTAGGGGACGAAGCGGAACAGATAGGTGAAGACGATCAGAGGCGGCAGGCCATGCGACATCTCCGGCAGCGAGAACACGGCGTTGTCGGCCGCGACGGCATAATCGACCTGGGCCGTCATGCCGAAACCGAATCCGAACGCCTTGCCCTCGACCGCGGCGATGACAGGAACGCTCAAGGCGTTGAGCGCGGCGTTCACTTTCAGGATGGCATCGAGGTCTTCGGCGACGTCGGAAGCTTTGGTGAGGCCCTTGGCGCCGATCCGGCCGCCGCAGAACATGTTATTGCGGCCGGCAATCACCAGCGCTCGCAAATCCTTGTCAGAGGCGCATGTCGTCAGCACCTGGGCCAGATCGAGCAGATCCTGGGTGTAAAGAAAGTTACCGGTGTCATGGCCTGCCAGGGTGACCACGGAAACGCCCTTTCCCTGGGCACTGATCTCGATCGCCATGGCCGGCGTCCTCCTTTTTATATATTGCGTCCCGGATCTCGCCGGGCGCCATCACAGGGACGAATTGTCTAACAATCTGTCAATCCCTTGTCACGCCACATGGTGCCCACTTTCCGCAGTTCGTGCCCTACCTCAGCGCGCACCTTTCACGAACTGCGGAAAGCCATGGGCACCATCAGACCTAAAATTCTAGTGCCGGTTGTCCATTTGAAGTTGCCGAACGAGCTTGCCGCCAGTGGTGCAGCAACTTCAAATGGCCGGCACTAGTGGTTGCGGCCTTCACATTGTGCTTCTCTGGGGACCCGCTTGGCGGGTGACCCCGGTGCTTCTGCATGTCAGGTCATCGCCAAGCGTATCGGTTCGGTCGCTTTACGGTCTTGGACCGCCATTATAAAATCGCGGACATAACGAAAATAACGATGCCGCATGACGCGGAGCCCATCAGGGAAGGACAGAGGAGACACCATGGCTGTTTCACAGGCAATTCCGATCACGCGCCATCCTTACGCCGATGGTTCCTACAAGAAGATGCTGATCGACGGCCAATGGGTCGATGCCGTGTCGGGCAAGAAGTTCGAGACGCTCAATCCCGCAACCGGTGAAGTCCTGGCCACGGTCGCCGAAGGCGACGCCGAGGATATCAACCGCGCGGTTGCGGCCGCCCGCCGCGCCTTCGAGGGACCCTGGAGCAAGGTCAAGCCGTTCGAGCGGCAGAACCTGCTTTTGAAGCTCGCCGATCTCGTCGAGAAGCATTTCGAGGAACTGTCGCAGCTCGACACGCTCGACATGGGCGCGCCGATCAGCCGCACCCGCGGCAACAAACTCCGCGTGCTCGGCATGCTCCGCTACTATGCGGGGCAGGCGACCGCCATCCATGGCGAGACGATCGAGAACTCGCTGCCCGGCGAAGTCTTCTCCTACACGCTGAAGGAGCCGGTCGGCGTCGTCGGCGCGATCATTCCCTGGAATGGTCCGCTCGGTGCCAGCGTCTGGAAAATTGGCCCGGCGATTGCGACCGGCTGCACCGTGGTGCTGAAGCCGGCGGAAGAAGCGCCGCTGACCTCGCTGCGTCTCGCCGAACTCTGCATGGAGGCCGGTGTTCCCCCAGGCGTCGTCAATGTGGTGCCGGGCTATGGCGAGACGGCGGGCGCGGCGCTCGCCTCGCATCCCGGCGTCGACAAAGTCGCTTTCACCGGCTCGCACGTCACCGGCCAATCGATCGTGCGGGCGTCGGCCGGCAATCTGAAGCGCGTGTCGCTCGAACTCGGCGGCAAGTCGCCTGACATCGTGTTCGCCGATGCGGACCTCGATGCGGCGGTGCCGGGGGCGGCGATGGCGGTGTTCGCCAATTCCGGTCAGATTTGCAGCGCCGGAACGCGTCTCTTCGTCGAGAGCAAGGTCTATGATGAGTTCGTTGGCCGCGTCGCCGAATTCGGCAAGAAGCTCAACGTCGGCAACGGGCTCGACCCGAACACCCAGATCGGGCCGTTGGTGTCGCAGCAGCAGCTCGAGCGGGTCTCGGGCTATCTCGAGATTGGCCAGAAGGAGGGGGCGAGGGCGCTGGCGGGCGGATCGCGGCTGACGGAGGGCGCGCTATCGAAGGGCTATTTCGTGCCGCCGACGGTGTTTGCCAACGTGCAGGACAATATGCGGATCGCGCAGGAAGAGATCTTCGGCCCGGTCATCTCCGCGATCTCGTTCAAAGACACCGACGACCTGATCAAGCGCGCCAATGCCACGACGTTCGGCCTCGGCTCGGGCGTCTGGACCACCAACGTCAGCAAGGCGCATCAGGTCGCGAAGTCGCTGCGCGCGGGCTCGGTCTGGGTGAATTGCTACCAGGCGATGGACCCGGCCGTGCCGTTTGGCGGCTACAAGATGAGCGGTTATGGCCGGGAATCCGGCAAACAGCATGTCGAAGAGTACCTCAACGTGAAGGCAGTATGGGTGAAGACGGCCTGAGGCCGTCTCACTTCAAAAACAAAAGTGGCGGCTTAGTGGAGTGGATTTGACATTCGCTACCCACCTAGCCGCAGGTTCATAAAGCGAATGTCAAATCCTAAACTCCACTAGAACATATATTTGCTAGTGGTCCTGGGATTCTAACATTCGCAAAAGTGGTCGCTGAGAAGGGATGCGAATGTTAGAATCGGACCACTAGGCCGCCACTTTTTATTTGCGTCCAGTTCTTTGGCTTGAGTCTATTTTCGTGTGACTTCCGGAAAAATCCACATCGCGACCACCATGAACGGGGCCAGGAACAGGATCGCGATCTTCGGCCCGTGCATGCCGATCGAGTCCTGATAGAAATAAGCAGCCAGCGCGACAAGCAGCACGATGATCGAGAGACCGGTCTTGATCGGGAAGGGCATGGTCGTGCTCCTTACATCGCGGATATCTTCTGAAGCGGTGAAATCAGCAGCGCCAGCGCGGCAAGCTGGAGCGCGCCGAGGAAGACGAGCCCGCTGCGGCTGTCGCGCCAGTCGTTCGGGACGATTTCAAAGACCGACGGCACGAACAGAAAGATCAAGCCACCGGCGACGACCACCGACGTCCAGCGCAGCGTTTCATGTGCAAACAGCGCGACGCCGCCGAGAAGCACCGCCAGGAGCGCGAGGTTAGAGAGCACGAGCAGATTTCCGACGTGCCCCGCAACCGGCAGTGGCCTCGCGCGCGCCGGGAACATGCCGGCCAGCGTAAAGAAGCCCAGGCAGCCGGCGGCAAACGTTGCTGCAAATAGCGCCAGTGCCGCACCATTGGGTTCGATGGCGCCCAGCATGCGCTACTCGGCCGGGACCGAATGGATCGAAGCATCGATCCTTGGCGTTCGCGAGGTCTTGCGCATGTCGCGCTTGATGAAGCGCGTGTCGTAACCGTTGAAGACATGGCCGAGCAGGCCACGATCGAGATCGGAGGTGCCGAACAGCCAGTCCATGATCGGGAAGGTCAGGTTCATGTTACGCTCCATCATGATCGACTGGTCGTGATGGGCGGTATGGTGACGGCGGATCGTATTCACGAACGGCACGTGGCGCACGAACCAGTTCTCGTCGACATGGCAGCAGAAGTGCATGAATTCGTAAATGAGATACATCGAGGTCGTGGTGGAAATCAGAAGCCAGCCGACATTCGGCGAAATGATCCAGCCTGCAACGATCGCGAGCGGTATCGACATCAGCGTGAAGGTTGCCAGCGCATAAGGCGGGAAGAATGTCACGCGCCAATCCTTGTGATCGGCAAAGCGCATCTCCTTCTCGGTGAAGAACTGGTGATGCATCAGCGTGTGCCGGTTATAGATTGCGCGGAACGCCTTGACCTGGGAGGGACGGTGCATGACGTAGCGATGGATCCACCACTCGAAGAAGTTGGCGCCGAGGAAGGTCACGGGAACGATCAGAAGCTCCCATGCGCGCAAATTCCGCACGTTTGCCAGATAAATGTAGAGCGCGGTGAACCCGATCACATAGATGATGAAGACATGCAGCCAGCCATTGTACCATCCGGCGACCCGCTCTCGGTATGTCTCGCGGTAGCGGCGCTGGCGTTCTGACATGGGGGTCGATGCAAGTTCCATGACGGGTCCTTATCCTGTCGAAAATCGGCGATGACAGCGAATTTGCGGTCTGATATATCACTCGTCTATCAAACCCGCAAGCGAGCGTCGGGGAGGGACTTTATATGAAGAGGTTCAGCGGCGACCGCACCATTGATGGCGTCAAGGCTTGGGTGGACGGCCGGCCGCTCGATCAACGGCTTGATATCCATCGTTATACGGCCAACGGATTCGAATGGAGCTACGAGGGCGACGAACCGCGCCAGCTCGCACTCGCAATTCTCGCCGAACACCTCGGCGATGCCGCCAGCGCCAAAGCACTGGTCGAACCGTTCATGAAGGCGATCGTTGCCAATTTCGACAATGAGTGGGAGATGACATCGGCCGATATCGATGCGGCAATCGCGGCGCTACACGGCGGCTCGGTGCGCGCCGTATCCTGATCGAAGCCGCCAGTGTCCCGGTTCTGACATTCGTATCAAATCGCAGCGGGCACTGTTACGAATGTCAGAACCAAAAGGACACTAGCAACCAAATGATTCTAGTGTGGCTTTGGCACTGACGTTCCTTTACCGAACTCCCGGCGGCACTGAAAGGAACGTCTGTGTCGCCACACTAGTGGGGAATTTTTCAGTGGGGCTCACTTATAAGGCCGCCGTCCTTCACGCGCCAAAGTCGAAGCTCGCGATCGAAACGGTGCAAGCCGCCGAAATGGCGCCGGACGATGTGCTCATCCGCATCAAGGTAGCCGGTCTCTGTCACACCGATCTCGAAGTAATCGAAGGCTCCTTGCGCAATCCCATGCCGATCATTCTGGGCCACGAGGCCGCAGGCATCGTCGAGCAGGTAGGGCGAGAGGCGCAGGGGCTCAGCGTTGGCGATCACGTCGTGCTGTCGTGGAATCCGCATTGCGGGCACTGCTTCTATTGTGATCGTGACCTGCCGATTTTGTGCGAAAGCTATCTCAGTCAGGCGCCGCTCGCCGTGCAGTTCGATGGCCGAAGCCGTGCGCGTCTCTCCGACGGACGCGAGCTGAAGCATCTGATGTATTTGGGTGCGCTCGCAGAATACTGCATCGTGCCGGCGCAGCAGGCGATTGTGGTTCCGAAGGAATTGCCGTTCGAACAGGCCTGCCTGATCGGCTGCGGCGTGATGACTGGCGTCGGCGCGGCGCTGAACATCGCCTCGATCCACTACGGCGATGTCGTCACGGTGATCGGTTGCGGCGCCGTCGGCCTCGCGGCCGTACAGGGCGCGCGCATGGCGGGCGCTGGGACTGTAATTGCCGTCGATCTATCCGACGACAAACTCCGTCTCGCGCAAAAACTTGGCGCGACGCACGCGATCAGCGCGGCCACCGAAGACGTCGTCGAGGCCGTGCGGCGGCTGACAGGTGACCGCGGCGCCGACGCGGTGCTGGAGGCGGCCGGCAGTCCGAGCGCGTTCCGATTGACGAGCGAAGTGGTGCGGCCAGGTGGCGAGGTGATCTGGCTCGGCAAGACCGATGTGAATGACGACGTGGCGTTTCGATGGGGATCGCTGATGCAGGAAAAACGCATCCGCCGTTCCAGCTATGGCGGTGCGCGTCCGTTGCGCGATTTTCCGATGCTGGCGCGCGCCGCGCTCGACGGACGCCTGAATTTGAAGGACCTCATCACCGCGCGCATTCCGCTTGAGCAGGTCAATGAGGGTTTTGCGGCGCTCAAGCGCGGCGAGGCGATCCGCAGCGTCGTCACTTTGTAATTACGCCTCGATCGTCTTGCGCGTAAAACTCTCGATATAGTCGATCAGGCGATCGGAGGCTTTCGCGGCGGCGTCCGGACTGCGCTTGGCGATTGCCTCCGCGACTTCGGCATGCAGGCGGGCCGAGAGCGGCAGGTCGCCGGATTCCCGGTAATGCTGGTACCAGAAGCGGCGGGAGAGGCCGTGCATCAGGCCCATGGCGCGTGAGGCGAATTCGTTGCGCGCGGCCTGGCTGACGAGCTCGTTGAATTGACGGTCGAGGCGCATGAAGGTCATGTCGTCGCTCTCGTCGGAGGCGCGCCGCATGTCGCGCGCAATCGTGGCAAACATTGCCGTCTCTTCCGGAGTGGCGCGTTCCGCCGCGCCTTTCGCCATCAAGCGTTCCAGTTCGCGGCGCACTTCGAGCAGCCGCATCTGCGTCTTGAGGTTGATTTGAGAAACCAGAATGCCTCGCCTCGGCAGGATTACGACGAGGCCGTCACGCGCGAGCCGCTGCAAGGCTTCGCGGATGGGGGTGCGCCCGATCCCAAGGCGCGCGGCCAGCGATTGCTCGGACAGGATGGTTTCCGGCGGCAGCGCCAGCGTGACGATCAGTTCCTCGAGCAGCCGATAGGCGCGGTCGGTCAGGGTTTCCGGATCGTCTGCCTCATGGACGGCGGCAACGGGATCGGCCATACCCCGCTCGGCCGTCGAAGTCGCGGCCGAAACTCCTGGCGTAGCGGGCCTGATCGCGCGTGCCCGCCCGGCTGATCTTTGCGCGGCCATCTACTTCGATTCTCCCTCATTCATAAGGAGGGATATGGCACGCGCGGCCACCAGGTCAATCCTCGTGGCCGCAGCGTTTTTCGACACTTCAGTGCGAGATGCTCTCGAGCGTACGTCCCCGGGTTTCTTCGCCAAGCACGAGCACGACGAGGGCGGCCAGCGTAAACGCGCCGGCGCCGAGCGCGAACACGCCGGATTGTCCTGCCGTCGGCAGAATGAAGCCGATCAGCGATGGGCCGATCAGTGAGCCAATCCGCCCGACCGCCGATGCAAAGCCGGTGCCGGTCGCCCGCACATGCGTCGGATAAAGCTCGGGCGTGTAAGCATAAAGCGCCGACCACATGCCGAAGGCGCAAAACTGCATGCAGAGACCGGCGACGATCAACTGCGTCTGGTCAGTCGCGCCGCCATAGAAGTAGCAGGCGACCGCAGCACCAAGCAGGGCGCCGATCAACGTGGTCTTGCGGCCCAGCGCCTCGATCATCCACGCCGCGGTCAGGAAGCCGGGAATGCCCGCTAGCGAAATCAGGATCGTGTAGTAGACCGATTTGGTGACGGGAAAACCCTTGGCCTGGAGCAGCGCGCCGAGCCAGGTGGTCAGGCCGTAGAAGCCGAGCAGCGCGAAGAACCACAGGCACCACAGCATGACGGTGCGACGGCCATAGCCCGCCGAAAACAGCGTCGCCAATCCCTGCGACGTGCGCATCTCGATCTTTTCGGGCGCCGGAGCAGGCAGTGCTGCGCCGCCAAGTTTCTGTGAGACCCTGGACTCGATCTCCGACATCACGCGCTCGGCGCCTGCCGCATCACCGTGGCTTGCGAGCCAGCGCGGCGATTCCGGCACGTAACGGCGCACGATCAGCACGAAGATTGCGGGGATGCCTTGCAGGATGAAAACCCAGTGCCAGTCGGCGATCGACAGCACCGCAAAGCTGAGCAGACCCGAGGCGATGAAGCCGAGCGGCCAGAAACCTTCCAGCAGCGCGATGTAGCGGCCGCGCTGCTTGGCCGGGATGATCTCGGAGACCATCGACTGCGCCACCGGAAATTCCATGCCCATGCCGAAGCCGAGCAGCACGCGCGCGGCAGCGAGCGTCTGCACCGTTGGCGACAGGCCGCAGAGGATGCTGCCGAGCCCCCAGAAGATCATGCTGACCTGAAACACGCGTGTGCGGCCGAAGCGATCGGCGAGGAGGCCTGCGCTAGCCGCGCCAACGAACATGCCGAGGAAGCTCATGCTCGAAAGCAGGCCGGCTTCGGCAGTGGAGAGGCCAAAGCTTTGCTTGATGGGGCCGAGCACAAAGGTGAGCGCGCCCAGATCCATGCTGTCGAAGAACCAGGCGGTCGCGATGATCGCAAACAGGCCGCGCTGGTAGGACGTCAGCGGCAGCCGTTCCAGCCGCGCGGCGATCGCCGCCGTCTGCGCTGCGCCGGCGCTGTCGGCCGCCGATCGCGGTAATTCGATCGAGCCGCCCGTCGTCAAAGTGCTCATGGCCCCCTCCCTGAATATGATTTTTGCATATGTCTGACATATGAGTGACATTTCTACAAGCGGAGGCAATACGCCGAGTTCACGCGGCGGCAAGGTTTTTCAGTTTTGGAATTCCGAAGTGGTTGGCCGGGCTCGGTTGCAGCGCACCTTTCACGTGCAGCTGAACTGGCCCTCCATCTGCGCGGCGATGGCGCGATCAAGATGCGACAGTGCCGCCGCGAACGGCGCCATGGCCGGCTGGCCTTCGCGCATGCGAAGCATCACCTCGCGGCGGGCGGCCTCAAGATCGATGCCGAGCACGCGGCGATCTCGAACGATCGTGCGCCCGGCAACGATGAGTTCGTAAATATGGCGCGCGGTTGCTCTTGCGAAGAGCAGATTGACCGGATCGAGATCGTCGCGAAGGTTGTCGTCATCGAGCGCGTCATAGTCGAGCAGCAAAAGATCAGCCGGAGCGCCCGCTTCGATGATGCCGCCTTCGGCCGAATTGGTTACAGACAACCGGCCGGTCCTGGCCGCGACCGCCAGCATGTCGTTCTCGCTCACCTTTGGCGTAAACCCTGAGCCAAGATGAAGCAGGTGGGTGAGCCGCAGCTCGCGCAGCACGTCATCGTCGTCGTCGAGTGCGCCGCCGTCGATTCCCATCGCCAAGCGGCAGCCACAGCCGAGCATTTTTGCAACCGGCGCCACGCCAGAGCGCAACTTCAGATTCGAGCTGGAATTGGTGGAGATCGTCACGCCGCGCTCGGCCAGCAATTCCAGTTCGTCCGGACGAGCCCAGACGCAATGCGCCAATGTCAGGCGGGGCGAGAGCAGGCCGATCGAGTCCAGAAATTTGACGGTGTTGCCGCCGTAGAGCTGATCGAGGTAGCCGCGCTGATAGCGCGTTTCGAACAGATGCATGTGAATCCGCCGTCCGGACGAGCTTGAGGCTTCGGCGACAGCCTCAAGCAGCGCGTCGCTGCACCACTGCACACCATTGGGCCCATACTGCACGTTGAAGTTCGGACCATCGGCGGCCGCGGCGACGTCGTTGACCAGCTTGATATAGTCCTTGGGCTGAAGCGGCGGGCGCACGAAGCGGCTGACGATTTCCTCGCGTGCGGCTTTCGGCAGGGCGTCGAGTAGCGGCTCGGGCGGGCCGTAGCCGATCGGATTGCGGTCCTTCATCGAGACCGCAAATCCGACGCGCACGCCAACGTCCCGCGCCGCGCGCGCCACTTCCGCCGCTTCCGTCGGCAAGTCCGTGAAGCCCTGGGCACGGGTGTAATGCACCATGACGACGCCGGCGCCTCCGAGCGCGCTGTTGCCGAGTGAGACGGCCGCCGCGAGATAGGGATCGACGGCGGGAAACAACGCCAGATATTGCAGCCAGGCTTCGAGCGGCTTGCCGCTGGCATCGATCGAGCTGGTGCGGACGGCCCGACAATGATCATGGGCATTGACGAGCGCCGGCATGGCGAGCAGACGCGGCTTTGACGTTCCGGCGCGAGGGCGGAGCGCCCCAATCCGTTCGCCGTCGATATCGATCGTCTGGTTGTTCTGAACGCCTCTGCCCGTGAGTAGATAGGCGCAGTCGATCTGGCGCATCTCAAGTCTCGTCCTGTTAGTGCTTGCTCGCCGGTGGCAATCGCGCCGCCCTGGGCGGCAGGAAGCCGCGATCGAACACTTGCGCGGCGTCCGACTGCTTCGGCAATTCGAAGGCCGCGGAAACGATCGCGATCGAGGATTTCAGCCTGCTGTCATCGACGTCGCCGATTCCGAGCTGCCGTGCCTCCGGCGTGTCGATCAGCGAGCCGTACACATAGGTCAGGCGGCGCAGCTCGATCTCCTTGTTCAGCAAGGGCTCTTCCGTCGCCAAAAGATCGATCGCCGCTTGCGGATCGCTGACCGTTTCATGCAGCGAACGGTTGATCGCCCGCAACAGGCCTTTGACGGCTTCCGGCTTTTCGTGAGCGAGCTTTGGCGAGACCATGATGCCGTTCGAATAGAGATCGATGCCGTGGTCGGCATAGAAAAACCAGCGAAAATCCTTCTCCGGATCGCGCCTGAGCGACACCAGGTTCATGTAGCTGGTGGCGCTGAACACGGCGATCGAATCCACCTGGCCTTGCAGCAGCATCTGCTCCTGCAAGTTAGGCGCGACTTGCAGGATGTTCAGGCTCGCATAATCGATCTGGTTGTTCTTGGCGAGGACCGGCAGCAGCTTGAGCGCCGCGGCCCCGGCCGGCGCGCCAATCTTCGTTCCCGGCAAATCCTTCAGTGACTTCAGCGGCCCATCGGCCTTGGCGAGCAGCGCGAACGGCGCCTTGCTGTAGATCATGTAGACCATGACCGGCGCCTCAGTGGGCCGCGTCGCCGCGTTCTGGATGATTGCATTGATGTCGCCGAAGCCGGCATCGTAGGCGCCGGACAGGATGCGTGTCACGGTCGCCGCCGAGCCTTCGCCCTGATCGATGGTCACATCGAGGTTTTCCACCTTGAAGTAGCCCTTCGCCTTCGCCCAATAGAACCAGGCATGAATGCCCTGGATCTTCCAGTCGAGCGTAAACCTGATTTTGGTCACTGGCGCCTCAGCGCGCGCCGGCGCCATCACCAGACCCGTTATCAGGGCCGCGACGGCCATACTTCGCCATTCGATCATTCAGGTTCTCTCATCGCCTGAGCGCAAACGTCGGGAGTAAAGCCCAGCCCGACTGGCGCGGCCTGCTTAAATCATTTGCAGTCGCTGCCCTTTTAGTAGCACGCACCCGTCCAATTTTTTGTGCGTCCCAGGACAAGCCAGACCGGAACATTCGAAAATACGCTCTGCCTTCGAAAATTGGATCATGGCGCGGCCATGACACTGTCGAAGGAGAGAAGAATGCGGAAGCAGTTGTCCATCGAGGAATTGAAGCGACGCCTCCATGTCGTCGGCTCGCGCGGTCTCGTGCTCGGCGCCATGGTCCTGGCCGGTCTTTGCGCGCCAATGACGGCAAAGGCGGCGCCGTCCGCCTGCGCCGGATTGCAGCAGAAATTTCCGGACTGGAAGGGCAAGACGCTGGTCAATGCGATCAATCCGCATACGCCGGGGTACGAGGCGATCGATCCCAAGGACCCGAGCAAGTATGTCGGGTTCGACATCGACCTCGGCGAGGAGATCGGCGAATGCCTGGGCTTCAAGGTGACCTACAAGGCCGTCACTTTCGCCGCGCTGCTGACGACGCTCGCGAGCGGTCAGGCCGATATCGTGATTTCCGATATCTATGCCACCGAAGAGCGCGCCAAGGCGGCCGACTTCATCACGTACTCCAAGGTGTTCGACGGCGTTCTGGTCGCCAAGGGCAATCCGAAGAAGATCGACGGCATCAATCTGTCGCTGTGCGGCGCGGCGGCGGCGGAAAATACCGGTTTCGTCGAAGTGCCGCTGGTCCAGGATATGGGTCCCAAGTGCAAGGCCGCCGGCAAACCGGAGCCGACGCTACAGCTCTATGACAACAATGCCAACTGCATCCAGGCGATCCTCGCCGGCCGCGCCGACACCTATGTCAATGACGTCAACACAGTAGACAATGCGGTGAAGGCCAATCCGGACAAGCTGGAAAAGGCAATTGCGGTGACGATTCCGTATTCCGTCGGTATCGCCGTGCCGAAGGACAAGCCGAAATTCCGCGAAGCCGTGATGGCCGCGCTGACCGAAATCTACAAGTCAGGTGACCAGCTCGCGCTCCTGAAGAAATGGGAGCTTGATCCCGCCAACCTCAAGGAACCGGGCCTGCTCACGGTCAAGTAATGGCGCTGTTCCTCCATTACCTCAGCCTGCCGTATCTGCTCGAAGGCATCGAGGTCACTCTTCAGGTGACCGGCCTCGGGCTGATCGGCGGGCTGATGACGGGAATGCTTCTGGCCGCCATGCAGCTGAGCCGCTTTGGTGTACTGGCGGCTCTTGCTCGCGGCTACAGCGTCATATTCCGCGGCACACCGCTGATCCTGCAAATGGTGTTCGTCTACGACGCCTTGCCGCATATCGGCATCAAGCTGCCGGCCATCCTCGCGGCGGGCACGGCGCTCGCCGCCAACGAGGCGCCGTTCATCTCGGAAATCCTGCGGGCGGGGGTGCTTGGGGTCGATCGGGGGCAAATTCTCGCTGGACAGGCACTCGGCATGACGCCGGGCGTGCTGATGAACCGAATCATCGCGCCGCAGGCGATCCGCACCATGATTCCGGCATTTGGCGCCGAAGCCGTCAGTGCGCTGAAAAACTCGTCGCTGGCGTCGGTGATAGCCGTGCAGGAATTGACGTTGCGTTCGACGCAGCTCGCGTCCTCGACCTTCGATTTCTTTTCGATCTTCTTTGCCTCCGGCCTGATCTATCTCTGCCTGACCGGGGCCATCGCCGTGATCCAGCTCGTGGTGGAGGCCTGGTTGGATCTGGACCGCAAATCCTCGCGGGCGCGCTTGCTGCGTTTGTTGCCCTGGGTTCGCTTTCAGCCGCTCGACGAACCGCTGGAAGTCTCCCCGGAGACGATCGAGGGTGCGGGTGTCGCCGAACTGCCGCCGGCGCGGCCAAGGCTCGATCTGGTCGATCACGCCAAGCGTGCCGAAATCCTGCGCCGCAACAATGTGGCGGTCGGCGTCGAGGGCTTGCACAAGCGATACGACAAGCACGTCGTGCTCGCCGGCGTCGACCTGACGGTACATATCGGCGAGGTGGTGGCGCTGCTCGGGCCTTCCGGCTCCGGCAAGAGCACGCTGCTCCGCTGCATCAATCACCTCGAAGGCTGGGAGACCGGCACTATCAGGGTTGGCGGCCGAAGGCTTGGCTTCAACGACCATGGCAAGCCGTTGTCGCCGCGCGCGCTCGCCAACGAGCGCGCCGAGGTCAGTGTCGGCATGGTGTTTCAGCAGTTCAATCTGTTCGGTCATCTCTCTGCGAAGGAGAATATCGCGGGGCCACTGCGCTGGGTGCACGGTTGGAGCCGCACCGATGCCGACCGCCGCGCCAGAGCATTGCTGGAACGCGTGGGTCTCACCCAGCGCGCTGACGCCCTGCCGCGTCATTTGTCCGGCGGCCAGCAGCAGCGCGTTGCCATCGCGCGGGCGATTGCACCGAACCCGAGCGTTCTCTTGCTCGACGAGCCGACTTCGGCACTCGACCCGGAACTCGTCAACGAGGTGCTTGAGGTGATCCGGCGGCTCGCGATCGAGGACGGGCTTACCATGATTATCTCGACGCACCAGTTGCGGTTCGCCGAAGAGGTCGCCGACCGCGTGTTGTTGCTGTCGAGCGGCACGATCGTCGAGGAGGGGCCGGCGCAGGAGGTGCTGACCAATCCAAAGACGCTTGTTGCACAGCGTTTCCTTTCCGCGATGGCGGAGGATTAGCCGGTCGTTGCTGTCCAGTTTCCAAGTCACTCAAGCCGTCGCCCCGAGGTTGTCCGCATGAAACATCATCTGCTTCCGGTATCGCCCAAGACCATGCACTGGGGCTACTTCAGCAAGAAGGTCGCGCCGGCGCTTACGCTGCGATCGGGCGATCGTGCGACCATCGAGACGCTGACGCACCATGCCAACGACGACTACGAGCGCATGATTGCCGACGATCCCGGCGCCGAAGCCGTCTTTTACTGGACCAGGGAACGAAAGATCATGGCCCGCCGCGGCTCCGGCCCGATCGAGGGACCGTTCGTGCGCGGCGCGGGTGAGGGCATCGGCGTCCATCTTCTGACCGGCCCGGTGGCGGTCGATGGTGCCGAACCCGGCGATATTCTCGAGGTGCGGATCCTCGACATCCGGCCGCGGCCGGCCTGCAAGGCCTGTTATGCCGGCAGGTGCTTCGGCTCCAACGCGGCGGCAAATTGGGGCTTTCACTATCACGACCTGATCGAGGAGCCGAAGCCGCGCGAAGTCGTGACCATTTTTGAACTCGACACCTCGGGCGAGCCGTTTGCGAAGGCCGTCTATAACTATTTATGGACGCCGCAAACCGATCCCGACGGCATCGTGCATGCGACCATCGATTATCCCGGCGTGCGAGTTGACCAGTCGACCATTCGCAAGCGCGAGAACATCCTGACCGGCGTCAAGGTGCCGGCGCGGCTGCATTTCGGCACCATGGGGCTCGCACCCTCCGAGCAGGATTTCGTCAGTTCGATTCCGCCGAGCTATACCGGCGGCAATATCGACGATTGGCGCATCGGCAAGGGCGCGCGGATGTATTATCCCGTCGCTGTTCCCGGCGCGCTGTTTTCCGTCGGCGATCCGCACGCTGCCCAAGGCGACAGCGAGCTGGGAGGAACCGCGATCGAAACCTCGTTGACGGGCGATTTCGAGTTCATCCTTCACAAGAAGGACGAGCTGGCGGGAACGGTCCTGGAGGGCCTCGCCCACCCGATGCTGGAGAACGAGCAGGCCTGGTCGGTCTACGGTTTTACCTATCCGAACTACCTCGCGGAACTCGGCGTGGGAGCCCAGACCGAGATCGCCAATCATTCGAGCCTGGACCGCGCGATGCGCGATGCTTTCCGCAAATTGCGGCGCTTCCTGATGACCGTGCACAAATTGAGCGAGGACGAGGCCATCTCCTTGATGTCGGTTGGAGCCGATTTCGGCGTCACGCAAGTAGTCGACGCCAACTGGGGCGTCCACGGCACGATCAGGAAAAACGTCTTCAGATGCGACTAAGGAGCTGACAGGAAAGAAGAAACCGCCATTGCTGTCACTTACAGCAACGTCCGCCATTGATCGGGTGACGCCGTGCTGCTGGCACGGAGGTTGCTTCGATCAGGGGCGGCGATGTTGGTGTTGGCGCATGAGCTTTCGTCCGTTCACGAGTGAATCCTATGCCGAGCATGATCGGCCGGAAGCGTGGCGTGACGTCTTGAACACGGCGGGATTGCGGCCGCTTTCGAACCCAACTTTCTATTCCGGACATTCTACCGCTTCCCGCCGTAGCGCCAAAGGCGTGACGCTGGTCAAGCTGGCGGCGGGTTCTCAGGGCATCGCGCCGCTTGCCGGGGGAAAGAACGAGGCGCTGCCCATTGCGCTGCTTCCGACCGAGGACGGCGTCGTGCTTCACAGTGGCGGACACCAGATCATTCCCGCAGGCCACCTTCTGGTGCTGCCGCCGCACGGCGACTGGACCCTGTTTTTCCAGCGGGATCTCCGCGCAGTCGCTCTTTATGTCACCGGTGAAGCATTCCATGGCCGCATGACCGGCGCCGTGGGTTGGATCGAGCCGCGAGCCATGGCGCCGCAAGGATTTGTGGGGATCTTTTCGCGTGCGCTGGCCTCCGCCGTGCAATCGCTCGATGCGCTGTCCGATCTCGAGTGGGACTCGGTGGCGCAGGGGCTCGCCGATCTGCTTTTCACATTGACGCGGCAAATGGCGGCGCCGGTCTGCGATAGTGGCAGCGCCACCAAAACAGCGATCATGAATCGCGTCTGCCAGATCGTCGAGCGGCGGCTCGAGGATCCCGGCCTGACGCCGGCGCGTGTGGCACAAAGCGAAGGGATTTCCGAGCGATACCTGCAAAAGCTGTTCGAAGGGGTCGGTGATAATTTCAGCCACTATGTCCGCGAGCGCAGGCTGCAGCGCGCCTGGGCCGACCTGGCCAACCCGGGGGAAAATCACCATACGATTTCCGAGATCGCCTACCGTTACGGGTTCGGCGATTCCGCATATTTCAGCCGAACGTTCCGTGCCCGGTTTGGTCTTTCGCCGCGCGAATTCCGCCAGCAGGAAGCCGAGCGCGCCGCCGCCTCGACGATGGCGATTGGTCATCGCGGCTGGCCGCAGGATGCACTGGCGCTGCTTCGCCATCAGCGGGCCGTTGCGCCCAGCGAAGTTACGGCAACCCCTGCGGCCGACGACGCAGCCGAGATGTCGGCGGAATCGGTCCATCATCATCTGGCGATCAAGTCCGAGCGGGTTCACTGGGGATTCTTCAGCCGGTCGTTGCAGCCGCAGGCCGAAATCCGGTCCGGCGACATGATCACGATCGAAACCCTGACCCAGCATGCCTCCGACGACGCCGAGCGCATGATCGCGGGTGACGGAGCGGCGGAAGACATCTTTCGCTGGACGCGCGATAGCAAGACGGTCGACCGCCGCGGGGCAGGGCCGATGGATGCGTCGGTGTTTGGCCGCGGCGCCGGCGAAGGATTTGGCGTGCACATCTGCACGGGACCCGTCGCAGTCAGGGACGCGCAGCCCGGCGACGTGCTGGAAGTGCGCATTCTCGACATTGTGCCGCGTCCGAGCCAGGCCGCGGAATATGCCGGTCGCGTCTTCGGCAGCAGCGTGGCCGCGTGGTGGGGCTATCACTACGACGAATTCCTCGCCGATCCGAAGCCGCGCGAGGTGGTGACGATCTACGAGATATTCCACGATACGGCCGAGCCGTACGCACGCGCTCTCTATTCCTATCGCTGGGAGCCCCAGACCGATCCATTCGGCGTCACCCATCGCACCTACGACTATCCCGGCGTGCCGGTATCGCCGCGCAGCATCAAGCGCCGCCACGATGTCCTCGACGGCATCCGCATCCCGTTGCGTCCACATTTCGGCGTGATCGCGGTCGCGCCGCGTGAAGTGGACTTTGTCGAACTCGGTGCCGCCGTCCTATTTCGGCGGCAATCTCGACAATTGGCGGCTCGGCAAGGGCGCGGCGGTCTATCTGCCGGTTTCTGTGCCAGGCGCGTTGCTGTCCGTCGGCGATCCCCATGCGGCCCAGGGCGACGGCGAGATCAGCGGCACGGCGATCGAGTGCTCGATGACCGGCACCTTCCAGGTCATCCTGCACAAGAAGGGACGGTTGGCGGGCCGACCATTTGCCGATCTGAGCTATCCGCTGATCGAGACCGAGACCGAATGGGTGTTGACCGGCTTCAGCCATCCCAACTATCTCGCCGAGTTCGGCACGCAGGGACAGAGCGAGGTCTATGCCAAATCGTCGCTCGATCTTGCGATGAAGGACGCGTTTCGCAAGGTTCGGCGCTTTCTGATGAATACCAAGGGACTGAGCGAGGACGAGGCGATTGCGCTGATGTCAGCCGCCATCGATTTCGGCGTCACGCAGGTGGTAGACGGAAACTGGGGCGTGCACGCCGTCTTGCGCAAGAGCCTGTTCGACGATCCGGCCATTCCCGCAACGTGAGGACAAAGCTTGAAGTTTCACATGATCTCCGGCGGCCCGAAGCCGGTCGCCCCTTTCAGTCATGCGGTCGAAACCGACGGTTTTGTTTTTGTCACGGGACAAATGCCGGATCGCCCGGAAACGCCCGGCGTAGTGCCGGACGGCATCGTTGCCCAGACACACGCGGTGATGGCCAACCTGAAGATCGTTCTGTCAGGTCTCGGCCTTGGCCTCGAAGACGTCGTGATGTCGCGCATTTATCTGACGCGCTTCAAGGAAGACTATGCCGCGATGAACGAAACCTATCGTAGCTATTTTCCTGCCGACCGGTTGCCCGCGCGCACCTGCGTCGGCGTCACCGGGCTTGCCTATGACGCGCTGATCGAGATTGACCTCGTCTGCAAGCGGCCGGATTGATTTAGGCGGCGGTCTGATTCTCTAATAGTCGCGCCAGCTCGGCAGCGGTGATCTCGAGCGGGCGGCCGCTGCGCTCGACCCGCGCCTGGATCAGCGCGCCCTGCAACGCGGACGTGCAGAGGACGGCCAACGCTTCGGCGCGCGCTCTTGGAAAGCCGTCCGCCATGAGCTTGCCGGCGAGAATCGAGACGCGCGTCCGATAGGCTGCGCGGCCGGCTTCGGTCACGTCGCGGTCGCCGGGAGCAAGCTCCAGCAAGACGGTGGTGATGGGGCAGCCGTCGCGAAAGCCCGAAGCCCGCATCCATCCCGAGAGCAGTTCGGCATGCCGCCGCAGCAATTCGCCGGTCGATCGGCATTCCTCGACGAGCTTTGTCAGCGTCGCGGCGACGCGGCGGCCGGCTTCCGTGACGGCAGCGACCGCGATCGAGGACTTTCCGAGCGGAAAATAATGGTACAGCGAGCCTTTCGGCGCACCGCTGACGTCGACAATTTCGTTGAGCCCAGTGCGGGAATAGCCCTGTCGCCGGAACAGGGTCAGGGCCGTATTGACGATCGGCTGCCGGTGCTTGGGAACGGCGGGCATAAGCGTCACCTCCAGATTATATTGATTGGTCTACATCAGCCTCTCACTGTCGATCCGTCAACAAGGGAGAGGCGGATGCAAGGGCGGGTGAGCTATGCCGAGCAGGAAGGAGTGGCGTCGATCTGGCTGGACGATGGCAAGGTCAACGTCATGTCGACTGCGATGCTCGGCGATATTGCGTCGGCACTCGACCGGGCGGAGAATAATGCCGGAGTGGTGGTGCTGCGCTCGAAGCGGCCGGGTATTTTTTCTGCCGGCTTTGATCTGAAGATCTTCGCCGCAGGCGACGCCGCGAAGAGCCTCGAGATGGTCAAGGCCGGTGCCGAGCTTGCCTTGCGATTGATGGCGTTTCCGCTGCCAACGATCGGCGTGATGGAGGGCCACGCGTTTCCGATGGGAACCTTCCTGTTGCTGTCATGCGATGTCAGGTTGGGCGTGCGCGGGCAGCACCGCATGGGTCTGAATGAGGTCGCAATCGGCATTGCGCCGCCGGGTTTTGCGATCGAGCTCGCGCGCTCGCGCCTTCATCCGTCATGGCTGAGCCGCACGGTGACGACGGGCGAAATGTATGAACCGGATGACGCGTTGACGGCGGGCCTTCTCGATCGCGTGGTGCCGCCGGAGACCATCGATGCGGAGCTCGACAAGATCGTCGCTGCCCTTCGCGCCATCCATAGGCCTTCGCACGCGATTGCCAAGAGGCGGCTGCGGCAGGCGACGATGGAAGCCATGCGCGGCGCGATCGACCGCGAACTGACGATGTCGGCCTATCAGGCCAGCGACCAGGCGCGATCCACGGTGGTGCTGCCGCGTTAGGATTACGACCACGCACAGCTCTTCAATGCCGCGGTGATTGACAGGACAAGCACGGCGGCGCCACATGTCAGAGAACCCGGGATAGTAGACGTATTCGGGGCTCGCGCGCGCTGATCCGGCGCGTCATGCGTAACGCGAGGGGCAGGGTGATCGGACTGTTGCACGGTTTGGACCGACTGATCGGTCATGTCGTGGCGGCCGCCAAATGGCTTGCGCTGCCATTGATCGCGCTGTTGTTCCTGCAATGGCCGTTACGCGATATATTCCGGACGTTCTCCCGCGAAGCCAACGATCTCGGCCAGGTGGCGTTTGCGTTTTTCGTGGCGGTGAGCGTCACGGCGGCAACGCGCGCGCAAACGCATCTTGCCGCCGATCTTCTGGCCCGGCGATATTCTGTGCGTGTCCGGCAGCGACTTCGCAAGCTCGGCAGCGCGCTTGGGCTCTTGCCCTGGGCCCTGTTCGTCCTGATCGCCGGCAAGTCCACGGTCATTTCCGGCCTCCGTGATCTCGAAGCCTTTCAGGACAGCGGCAACCCCGGCTATTTCCTGATCAAGCTCGCACTGTGGGCGATGGCGATCCTCATCCTTGCCCAATCGCTGCTCGATATTTTTCGGCCTCGGGCCGCGGACGACGTGTGATGGCGTGGTTCGGAATTGCGCTTCTTGTCATGGTCGGCACCGGCATCATCCTGACCGGTCTGCCGGCGGCAATCGTATTGATGACAATGGCGAGTTTTGGCGCGTGCGCAGGAGTTGCCTCGGGCGCCATCGAGCCGGCGACGCTGTGGGCGCTGCCGAGCCGGCTGATCAATCTGCTCGAAAGCGATGTGCTCCAGGCCTTGCCGCTTTACGTGACGATGGGCCTGTTGCTCAACCGTCTGCCGGTTGCGGACGCTCTCTATCGTGCAACGCAATCGGTACTTCCGCGCAAGCCTTCGGCTCCGCTGGTCTCGGGCATGCTGCTTGGGGCACTGCTCGGGCCGATGAACGGATCGGTCGGCGCCAGCGTGCTGGCGCTGTCGCGCGTGGTTGCGCCGCGCCTTAAGGCAGAAGGCATCGCCGCGCCGCGTCGTCATGCGGTCGTCGCCGTGGCCAGCACGCTTGGCGTTCTGGTGCCCCCATCGCTGGTCCTCATTCTCCTGAGTGACGCGATGTTGTCCGCCCACACGATTGCAGTTACCGCAACCGGGCGCACCGACCGCGTCGTCAATACGCAGGACATCTTTCATGCGGCGCTGCTGCCGGGTGGACTCTTTTTGCTGCTGTGCCTTGCGCTATCGGGTTTCGTCGGTCGCAGCGCGACAAGACTGCCGGAGCGGGCGCCGCTCTCGGCCGCGCAAGGATGGATTGCGGCAGTCTCGCTCGCCTTCCTGCTGGTTCTGCTCGGCGGCGTCGCGCTCGGCTATTTCTATGCGGTCGAGGCCGCCGCGATGGGAGCCTTTGTGCTCTTGGTCGCGGGCCTCGCTTCCGGCCGCTTGCCCAGGAAGGTGCTGAGCGAACTTCTCGGCGATGCCATTGCACTGACCGGCGCGCTGTTCTCTCTGCTGTTGGCAGCAACGACATTCACCATGGTTCTGAGGCTGCTTGGCACGGCCGATCTCGCCGGCCGGATGGTCTCCTCCATACCCGGTGGCGATGTCGCCGCGGTTGCCGCGGTGCTAGGTCTCATCGCCTTCAGCGCCTTTGTGCTCGACGCCTTCGAGATTATCTTCGTCATCGTTCCGATTGTGGTTCCGCCGCTCCTGATCCGTGTCGCCGACGCGCGGTGGGTCGCGGTGCTGGTGCTCTTGACCCTGCAGTCGAGCTTTCTGCTGCCGCCTTTCGGTTATGCACTGATGATGGTGCGCGGCGTTCTGAAGGAGCACGTCGACTTCCGCGCCTTCATGCGTGCGCTGGCGCCGTTTCTCGCAGCCCAATGGTTGCTGCTGCTGGGCGTCCTGTTCTTCCCGCAGCTGACGCACCCCGGACAACGGGCCGAGGAAAACGCCCGACCGGCTCCGGCCGCCCTTTCGGACGAGGAATTCAACAGGCGCCTCAATGAGATGATCAGGCTTCCGGAGCCGGAAGCGGATGCAAGTCCGGATCGCCGGTGACCACTATATTTCATGTAATGAAATTCATAATCGTCATGTGAAAATTAAGTTGCTTTCGCCCTGCGGAACGGGCCCTACTGCGGCAAACAAGGGCCGGGAGGGCTGGGCCGATGTCGTCAGAAAGAGTGAATGAAAGGCGAGGCATCATGCCGGCGCGTCCGCCGATGGGACGCGACCATGGCGGTATCCAGGCGCTCGACCGTGCCTTTCTGATCCTCGACGTCATGGCCGATGCCGGCGGCGAAGCCAAGCTGACGGAAATCGCAGCGTCCGCCGGGCTGAACGTTTCGACCTGCCATCATCTGATCTCGACCCTGCACAATTGGGGTTACGTCGCGCGTGGCATCAACAGCCGAAGTTATGTTCTGGGATCGCGAATTCTTCACCTCAGCGCCGCTTGCCTGCGCCAGGTCGATCTGCCGCGGCGCGCGCAAAGCTTTGTCGACCGCCTGAACGATCAGACCCGCGAAGCCGTCCAGCTTGCGATCATGCAGGACACCACTCTGGTGCACATTCTGCGACGCGAGGCGCGGCATGCCGTTCGCGTCGAGGCCGGCTTCGGCGGTAACGCCAATGCGGCGCATGCGACCGCGACCGGCAAGGCCATCCTGGCCTGGCTGCCACCGACGGAACTCGACCGCATCGTCGCGGACAAGGGGCTCACGGCCTTCACGCCGAACACCATCACCGATATCGAAAAGCTGAAGGAAGAGCTGCGGCTGGTCCGCCGCAACGGCTATGCGATCGACCGCGAGGAGTTTCGCCCCGGCGTCATCTGCCTGGGCGCGGCCATTCGCGACCATGCCGGCGCCGTCGTTGGCTCGATCAGCGTTTCGTCGCCGGCCTTCCGCTCCACGCCGGAATATATCGAGCAGATGAAGGTTCACCTGATTGCGGCCGCCGACGAACTGTCGATCGAGCTCGGCGCGCCCGGCGCCATCCTGCGGGGCTCGGCCAAGACCATGGCGGCGGAATAGAAAAAACAATAAGTCTTCTGGAGCGAAACCATGTACCAGCCCGACCACGTCAAGACGTCGCCCGACTTTCCTGTGCCGGACACGATGCGGGCGTGGGTACTGGGCGATCCCGACCAGTTGACGCTGACCACCAAGCCCGTACCGGTGCCGAAGCGCGCCGAGATTCTGGTGCGTATCGATGCGGTGGCGATTTGCGCGACCGACCTCGAGATCATTCACCACGGCCCGCCGGCGCTGATCCAGGGTGGCCAGCCCTTCAACAAGAATTTCACGCCGGGCCACGAATACATGGGCACGGTGGTGGCGCTCGGGCCGGGTGTCGACGAATACCGGATCGGGCAGCGCGTCACCGTGGAAATCCACGCCGGATGCGGCCAGTGCAAGCGCTGCCGCGAAGGCATGTACACCGCCTGTCACAACTACGGCCTGAACTATGGCGAGGTCGACAAGGGGCATCGGGCCAACGGATTTACGACCGACGGCGGATTTGCCGAATACGCGGTCAACAACATCAATACGCTGGTGCCGATCTCCGACGAGATGTCGGATGAAGAGGCGACGCTGGTTGTCACCGCAGGCACGGCAATGTACGGCCTGACCGAATTGGGCGGGCTTGTCGCGGGCGAGAGCGTCGTGGTGACCGGCCCCGGTCCGATCGGACTGCTCGGCGTCGCGGTCGCCAAGGCACTCGGCGCAAGTCCTGTGATCCTGACCGGAACGCGCGACAATCGCCTTCAGATCGGTAAGGAGTTGGGCGCCGACTACGTCATCAATGCCAGGAAGGAAGATCCGGTCGCAGCGGTGTTCAAGCTGAACGGCGGCAAGGGCGTCGACTATGTGGTCGAATGTTCGGGCGCGCCCGAGGCGGTCAACGAAGCCGCGCGCATGGTCAACCGCGGCGGCCGCATCTGTCTTGCGGCCTTCCCTGGCAAGCCGGCCGAGGTCGATATCGCCCACATCGTTCGCAACAATATCTACGTCTACGGCATCCGCGGCGAAGGCAAGAGCGCGACCCATCGCGCCGAAGCCTTCATGGCGCAGAAGCGTTTTGACGCAACCAAGGTGCACACGCACACTTTCGCGCTGGAGGACCTGCCGACCGCGCTGAAATATGCCCGCGAGCGCATCGAGGATGCGATCAAGGTCGTGGTCAAGACCCACGGTCATGCCGCGCTCAATCGCGTGGCCGCGGAATAGGCGGACGATCTCAGGCAAGTTGTGCCGCCAGGCTGGGCGGCGCGGTCTCTTGATTTGAAGTTGCGGCCCGGAGTTCAGGAGTACCGATGACCGCGTTCGAAATCGACCGCCCATCCTCCGGGACGTCTGCAGCTCGCGAGGCGAGCGTCAAGATCCCGTCGTCGAGCGTGCCGTTTTATCGCAAGCTTTACGTGCAGGTGCTTGTCGCGGTCGTTCTCGGAACGGCGCTGGGCTACGCCGCGCCGGATTTTTCCATCAACCTGAAGCCGTTCGGCGACGCCTTTGTGAAGGCGATCAAGGTCGTCGTAGGTCCGATCATCTTCACCACCATTGCGCTCGGCATCGCGCAGATGCGCGATATCCGCCATGTCGCCAATGTCGGGCTGAAGGCGCTGGTCTATTTCGAACTCGCTTCGACGCTCGCGCTCGTCATCGGCATGGTGGTCGGCAATGTCTGGCAGATAGGCACCGGGCTCAACGCGGATCCCGCCGCCTTCGATCCCAAGACCGTCGAGGCTTACGAAAAAGTGGCCAAGAATAACGGCCTGTCCGAATTTTTCCTGTCGATCATCCCGAACTCCTTTGTCGAGCCCTTTGTGAAGGGCGACATCATGCCTATACTTTTCATAGCCGTGCTGTTGGGACTTGGTTTGAGCCTTGCGCAAGAGCGCGGCAAGCCGGTCGTGGTGTTTCTGGAATCGGCTTCATCCGCGCTGTTTGGCATCGTGCGGATCATCATGTACTGCGCGCCGTTTGCCGCGCTTTGCGCCATGGCGTTCACGGTCGGCAAATACGGCCTGCGGACGCTACTCGATCTCGGTCAGCTCGTTGCCTCCGTCTATATCGTCTGCGTCCTGTTCGTGCTGATCGTGCTCGGCGCTGTTCTCCGTATTTCAGGCTTCGGCATCGTCCGCGTGCTGGACTATTTCAAGGACGAAATCCTGTTCGTGTTCGCGGCGACCTCTGCGGAAACCATGATGCCGCGCTCGATGCAGAAACTCGAAAAGCTCGGCGTGTCCAGGGAAGTGGTGGGACTGGTGATGCCGGGCGGATTTTCGCTGAACATGGACGGCACCGCGATCTACATGACGATGTCGGTGCTGTTTCTGGCGCACGCCTTCAACGTTCATCTGACGATCTGGCATCAGTTGAGCGTGCTGCTCGTGATGCTGTTCACCTCGAAGGGCGCGGCTGGCGTGACCGGCGGCGGCTTCATCGCGCTGGCTGCGACGCTTCCCGTGGTCGATGCGGTGCCGGTCGCCGGCATCGCGCTGTTGCTCGGCGCTGACCGCTTCATGGCGCAAATGCGCGCCGCAACCAACCTGACGTCCAACATCATTGCGACGCTCGTGGTGGGGCGTTGGGTTGGCGGCATCGACATGCCAACGGCCAGCGCAGAACTGCAAGCCGGATTTAGGGAGACCGCCAACGCGCCAGGTGAGAGCGGCTGAGGCCGCTCAGCGGCGCTCGGCCCAGTTGGCCGCCCAGATCAGAGCCAGCCGCTGGCCTTCGACGACCTGGGGCAGCGACATTTTTTCGGCGACGGCATCGCGAAGCCTCCGATAGAAGTCGCGCTCGCGCCGCGACGCCCGCGCGGTCGCGAGGTCCAGCCACTTGTAAGCAAGGATAAGGTCGACCGGCACGCCGTGGCCCTTGTCGTAGCAGAGGCCCAACCGGGCTTGGGCGAAAGCATCGCCTTGCTCGGCGGCGCGCAAATAGAGATCGGCAGCGACGGCATAGTTCTGCGGCACGCCAAAGCCGTTTTCATAGCGAAACCCAAGCCGTCCCAGCGTGCGGGCGTTGCCATGCGCAAGCACGACCGGTTCCCGGTCGCCTCGAAAATAGATTTCTCCGGCGAGGCCATTTGCGCTGGCGACGCAGGCGAAGGCCAGCGCAAATGCCGGCAGGACTTTATTGAAGGTGTTGAGCATAGGGGCTGCTCGCACTGACGGTACCGCGCAGCTTGGCGCGAAGTTCTTCGGCGACGGTGTGTGCGTCCATGCTGTCGCGAATGATCTGCGGGCGAATGAAGATGATCAACTCGGTGCGTGACTTCTGATTGTCCTGGTTCGAGAAGGCGTTCCCTATCCCCTCGATCTGGTCGAGCAGGGGAATGCCGCTCTTGTTTTCGTTCTTCTGGTCCTGGATCAGGCCGGCCAGAAGCACCGTTTGTCCGTTGGCGACGGAAATCTGGCTCTTGACCTTTCGCTCCTGAATGGTCGGGGTCAAATTCGCCGTCGCTGCGGTCGAAGGCACAACGCTGCTGATTTCCTGTTCGATATCGAGCCTCACGTTGCCGTCGGCGCTGACGCGGGGAGCCACGTGCAGGATGATGCCGGTGTTGCGATAGTCGACGGTGTTGACGACCGTGTTGTTGGCGGTCAGCACGGTCGCGCTGCCGGTCGAGATCGGAACCTGGTTGCCGACCTGGAGCGTCGCCGACTGATTGTTGACCACGACCAGCGACGGGGTCGACAGCACCTTCACGCCGGTGACGTTGTGCAGGGCGGTGAGGATCATGGCCGGCTGGGCTTCCTGGCCGACCAGGAAATTGAATCCGGGAAACGCACGATTGATGAAGGTGGTGGCAGCCGTGCTGGCGGCGGTGCTCGCTGCCGTCACTGCGCCCGTTGCCGTTGTCCCTGCCGTGGTCGCTGCCGTTTGCGCGGCCGCGACAGCGGGCGATACCGGCGCCACCGTCGATGTCGTGTTGAGCAGGGAGCCCTGGTCAGGCCGCAGCCCGAGGGCGTGGCTGGTCAGGAAGAACTGCACGCCGAACTGAAGTTCGTCGGTGAGGTCGACTTCCGCGATCGTGGCGTTGATGGCGACTTGCAGTTGCGGTTGATCCACCTGCCGCAGCGCCGATTCAATGATCCTGTAGTTGCCCTGATCGGCGTAGATCAGGAGCGAGTTGTTGGCGACGTCAGGAGTAATGCGGACATTTTGCAATATCGGCTGTCCGCCTGCGCTGGGACCGTTTCCCTTGTCAAGCTGGCCCAGATTGCCGCCGTTCGCGCCGTTGTTCGCACCGCCAAACCCCGAACCGAAGCCTGAACCAAAGCTTGAATTCCCGCGCGCTCCCGCGCCGCCGCCCGACGACGAGGAAGTACTGCTGCCGTTGCTGTTGTTGCCATTGCTGTTGTTGTTGAACGAAAGGCGATCGGCTGCGCTCGCCGCCGTCCCTGACCCCGGTGCGATCTGGTTATCGGCGCTGTCGAGCAGGCTGCTGTTCTGCGATCCGCCGCCAAATATGTCGTTCAGCACGCGCGCGATCTGCTTCGCATCGCCATACTTCACCTTGTAAACGTGAACGCTGTTTCTTGTTGAGTCCGAACGGTCGAGCCGCCTGACCCAGTTTTCGACGGTTTTCAACAGGGCCGGCTTCTTGGTCACCACCATGACCGCGTTGAGCCTGGCGACCGGCTGCAGCTTGACCATGTTCTGGCTCAGGCCGTTCTCGCCGGAGTCCACGATCTTTTCGAGCTCGGCGATGATGGGTTCGGGTCCGCTATTGGCAACGGGGTAGATGCCGATCGATTGCCCCCGCATCCAGTCGACGTCGAAGCTGACAGCGGTTTCGACGGCAGTGCGGCGTTCCGGGCCGGTGCCTTGAATCAGCAAGAGATTGCGTGTGGTGTCGGCGCGGACCACGCCGGGCTTGGTGGCGAAACTGTCCATCAATTTGAGCAGCGTCTGCGCCGACACATATTGCAGGGGGACGACCGAAACGCCGTAGCCCGGTTCGGTATCGCCTGCGGAATCGACGTGGCCCGCGCCGATCGCGTCGCCCACCGGCGTCAGACGATAACCCGAAGTGTCCCGAATGAGCGCGACACCGCTGATCCGAAGGGCATTTTCAAGGACGAAGACGATGTCCGACTTGGGCACCGGCCGCACCGAGACCAGGCTGACGGTACCCTGGACCCTCGGATCGATCGTGTAACCGGTCTGCATGATATCGCCAAGGACGACCTTGGCGACGGTGGCGACCGGCGCGGCTTCGAAGTTGAGGTCATAGCCGCTTCCGCTCGCCGGTGCCTGCGGATGCGCCTCGGCGATATCGGTCACCTCGGCGCCCTGGAAGACGACGGGCTGGGCCCGCGGACCGGCCGAGGTCGTCGACGTGCCGGCCTGCGTCGGATAGCGCGGCAGGATGTCGATCGATTTCACCTTGTCGATGACATCGATGTCCTGGGTCCCGGCGGTGTTCATTGTGGCCGAATTGCAGGACGCGAGCAGGAGAACCCCTGACGCTATCAAAGCAGTGCCGATACCGCGCCCGACCACGATGGACGGGCGGCCTTTGCCGACACTTGCCATTTTGCCGATCCAACCCTGGTTACTTACACCCCCGGATCCCTTGCCAGGATCAGGCCCGATCGCGGTTCTTACCGGCCCAACATGACAGAATTGTTTGGGGGCCGTGTCGCCGGAAGAGAAATAGGCGACCGGATTTGTGAACTATCTCCTGCAAGCGTTTCGTACGACTGTCATGTTTCCGATCGATAACCATCCCGTGGCCGAGTATCAGGCGACCGGGGGCGTAATGGGCCGCGGTGCGTCTTTTGGCGCGCGCCTTCAGATCAGCGCTGCGACTGGAAACGCCGATGACCAGCGACGAGTCCCTGCAATTCCTGGAGCACCTTCGTCGCAATCATCATCTTGCGAAGTCGGCCGCAGCCAACGGTCAGCCGATCGAGCAGGGCGGGCCCTTGCGTCCGCAATCCCGGCTTTGGGAATTGACCGACCTCCCTGCAAGCGATTTTGCCGACGAGGTGGCGCGCTTCGCCGGCCTTGAGCGGGTCACGCTTCAAGAACTCATGGCGGCACCGGCGCTCAATGAGACGTTCTCGCAGCGTTTTTTGCGGGAAATGACCGTCTTTCCCTACCAGGCTGCCGATGGCGGCGCGGTGCTTGCGGTTGCCGATCCGACCGACAAGGCGGCGCAGCGCGCCGCCGAAATCGTGCTCCGGCAAAGCGTGGCGCTCAAGGTCGCGTCCGTCGAGGATCTCAACGTCGTGCTGGATCGCCGTCTAGGCGAAGACAGCGCTGAAGCTGCCGATGCGAGCAGCCAGCTTCTTCCGCGTGAAGACGACATCGAGAGCCTGCGCGATCTTGCCAGTGGCGCGCCGGTGGTTCGCGCCGTCAACGATCTCCTGGAGAAGGCGGTCGAGCTTCGCGCCAGCGACATTCATATCGAGCCGTTCCAGGCCGGGCTCGTGGTTCGCATGCGCATCGACGGCCTGCTGCGGCCGGTGACCGCACCGCCAGGCGTGCTGCCGCAGGCGGTGATTTCGCGCATCAAGATCATCGCCAATCTCAACATTGCCGAGCGTCGTTTACCTCAGGACGGCGCCGCGCGGCTGCGGGTCGGTCGCGCCGATATCGACATTCGCGTCGCCATCATGCCGATGCAGCATGGGGAGTCGGCGGTCATTCGTATCCTGCCGAAGGACCGCAACCTCCTGGTGGTCGAAAGGCTCGGATTTTCCGCATCCGACGAGGTGAAGCTGCGGCGGCTGTTGAAGCTGCCGCACGGCATGATCGTCGTCACCGGGCCGACCGGCAGCGGCAAGACCACGACGCTCGCAACGGTGCTGTCGATCCTGAACGAGCCCGGTCGAAAAATCCTGACCATCGAGGATCCGGTCGAGTATGATCTGCCCGGCGTCAACCAGGCGCAGGTCAAGCCCGCGATCGGACTGAGCTTTGCCGCGGCGCTGCGCTCTTTCGTGCGCCAGGACCCTGACGTGATCATGGTCGGTGAAATCCGCGACAACGAAACCGCGCATGTTGCGATCCATGCGGCGCTGACCGGGCACCTGGTGCTGACCACGCTGCACACGGAATCGGCGGCAGCCGCGGTGCCGCGCCTGCTCGACCTTGGCGTCGAGGGATATCTGTTGCGTTCGACCTTGCGGGCGGTGGTGGCGCAACGGCTGGTGCGGCAACTGTGCGAGCGTTGCAAGACGCCAAAGGCGCTTGCCGATGCCGATCTTGCCGAAGATCCGCGGCTGGCCGAGCTCGGTTTCCGCGCCGGAGAAATCCTTCATGCGCCTTGCGGCTGCGAACGCTGCAGCGGCACCGGCTATCGGGGCAGGCTTGGTGTGTTCGAAGTGCTCGAACTGTCCGAGCAAATCCGTGCGCTGATCGGCGAAAAGACCGACGGCCACAAGATCGATCAGGTGGCGATCCGCTCGGGGATGACGACGATGGTGGGCGACGGCGTCGCGAAGTGTCGCGCCGGCCTGACATCGCCGTCGGAACTGCTTCGCGTCACCACTGCGCGGTGAGGTCAAGATCGTGCCGAATTTCCGCTATCGGGCCCTGACGCAGAACGGCGAGGTCGTGCATGGCACGCTGTCGGCGCCGACAGCTTCGGAAGTCGCTCGCCGCATCGAATATCTTCGCCTGCTGCCGATCGAAACCGTCGAGGACAAGAAGGCGGCGGCCGCCGAGGACGGCTTCGGGTTTTTCGGCCGGCCGAGTGGCGCGGAGGTGACGACGTTTACCCGAGACCTCGCGCTGCTCCTGAAGGCGAGCGCGCGCCTCGATGACGCGCTCGAACTCCTGGCAAACGATGCCGACGTCGGCCGCCTTCGGCCGGTGGTCGCGCGGCTGCGGGCCTCGGTCCTCGCCGGCGAGAGTTTTGCCAGTGCGGTCGGCGCGCACCCTTCGTTGTTTCCGCCGATGTACGTCGCCCTCGTCAGGGTCGGCGAGGTCTCCGGAACTCTCGATCAGGTGCTCGAGATGCTCGGCACCGAGCGGGCGCGCTCCGAAGCCATGCGCCGCAAGCTGACGGATGCGATGCAATATCCGGCCTTCGTGCTGATCGCCGCGATCTGCGTTATGCTGTTCTTCATCCTGGTCGTGCTGCCACAGTTTTCTTCCGTCTTGCAGGATTTCGGCGCCAAGTCCGACACCGCGCTCAGCACCTTCATCAGGCTGTCGGATTTCCTGCGGGCGAATGCGACCCCGGTATTGCTGGCGGTGGCCTTTGCCATCGCGGGCCTGTGGTGGCTGTTTCGCCGGCCCGCGACCCGAGCTGCCGTGGTGTCGTTTGTGGCGCGAACCCCCGGTATCGCCAACATCTTTCAGTTCTATCGCACCAGCCTTTTCTGCCGGAACCTTGCCGTGCTGCTCGGCAGCGGCGTCAATCTGACGGCGACCTTGCGCATTCTGGTCGACATCATGGCGGTGACTGGAAACGTTGCGGTCTGGGCGACCGCCGCCGATCGCGTCCGCCACGGCGGCAAGCTTTCGGACGCGCTGATGGCATCGAGCAACATGCCGCCGATGGCGGTGCGCATGCTGCGGCTCGGCGAGGAGACCGGCCAGTTGCCGGCGCTGGCGGGCCGGGTTGCCGAATTCTACGAAGCGAAATTGCAGCGCAGCCTGGACCGCATTGTCGGCATTATCGGGCCGCTCGCCATCATCACCATCAGTACCGTGGTCGGAGGGCTGATCGTATCGGTCATGACTGCGCTGCTGTCGGTCACACAACTGGTCGGATAAAAAGAAGGGTGAATTCAGATGCTGAAGGGCGTTGGCATTTTCTTTGCGGCAGACGGCAAGCGCGTGCGCCGCCACCGCGTCGGTGAGGCCGGATTTACCCTGGTCGAGATGCTGGTGGTCATCACCATCATCGGCCTGATCATGGGTCTGATCGGTCCGCGGGTTCTCAACTATCTCAATGAATCAAAAGTCAAGGCGGCGCGGATTCAGCTGCAGAGCTTTTCCAGCGCGCTCGACCTGTTCTATCTCGATGCCGGCCGCTATCCGTCGACGTCGGAAGGCCTCGCCGCGCTGGTGCAGCGGACTTCAGGGGTTGGGTCCTGGAACGGGCCGTATCTGAAGGGGGGCAACCTGCCCAACGATCCCTGGAACCATCCCTATGTGTACCGGTCGCCGGGCGAACGTGGCCCCTATGAGATCATCTCCTACGGTTCGGATGGTCAGGAGGGCGGAAGCGGAATCGCCGCCGACATTTCGACCGAACACCTGGTCAGCGCTAAAAATGAGTAGATCATCCGAGCGCGGCTTTACGCTGCTTGAAATGGTGTGCGTGCTGGCGCTCATCGCCATGATGGCGGCCGTCCTGCTGCCGGTGTTTCCGCACCATACCACGCGCTCGCGTCTGCAGGGCTATGTGCTGCAGACGGCGGCACTCCTGAAAGAGGATCGCAACGCCGCGATCAGGCGCGGAACGGGGGTGGCGACGCTCATCGATGCCGGAAGCCACGTGATCCGGTCGGGTGCGAGCGCGGACATGGTGCGCATTCCCGACGACGTTCGTTTCGAGACGCTTCTGCCGCGCACCTGCGACCAGCGCGAGGCGCTGTCGACGATCCGCTTCTTTGCCTCAGGCATGTCCTGCGGCGGCGCCGTGACGCTGGCGCGCGAGGATGTCGGCTATGAGGTTCGCGTCAACTGGCTGACCGGAAGGATCGAAATTGTTTCGCGCAACGCCGCCAATTGACGGCCGTGACGCCGGCTTCACGATCATCGAGGTGCTGATTGCGCTTGCGGTCGTTGCCATCTCGATCGTGGCGATCGGGTCGGTGATGTCGACCAATGTGCGCGGGGTTCGCTCGCTGGAACAGCACGTGACACTGATGCAGACGGCCCGTTCGGTGATGGCGGCGGAGGTGCCGCCGCGTGCGGAACTCGGCGTCGGAATCTGGTCGGGAAGCACCAATGATCATCGGTGGCGGATCGATGTCAGCCCGATGGGCGATGAGTGGAGTGCGGCAGGCGACAAGGCCGCCTGGATTCCGGCGCTCGTCAGGATCCAGGTGCGTTCGCCATCCGGCGCCGCGATGGACCTGAGCACGGTGCGCCTGATGCACGGGCAGCCGCAGCAATGAAGGCGTCGGCCAAACCGCGGACGAAAGAGGGCGGCTTTACGCTGATCGAGACCCTCGTGGCGCTGGCGTTGATGGGGCTTGTGCTCTCGGCGCTCGCCAACCTCACCGCGCAGTGGCTTCCGAACTGGAATCGCGGCCTCAATCGCATTCAACGCAGTGAACTGATCGGCACGGCTCTGCAGCGAATTTCCGACGACCTTGCAGCGGCTCAAAGCGTGCCGGTCAGCCGCGGGGACAAAAAGCCGCTCTTTGCCGGATCGGAGCAGTCGGTCACCTTCGTGCGCACGGCGCTCGGGCCGAATGCGGGTCCCGGGCTCGACGTGGTGCACTTAGGCGAAGCCACCGATCGGGAGGGGCTTGCGACGGTGCGCTCGCGAACGCTGTTCCGGCCGTTGCCGCCGGAATCAACGCTGGCCGATCAACTTCATTTCGGCGAGCCCGTCGTGCTGTTACGCGCGCCGTACCGGCTGTCCTTTGCCTATGCGGGTGAGGACCGCGCCTGGAAAAGCAGCTGGCAGGATTCGGAGAAGTTGCCGGCCAAGGTCAGGCTGACGGTGCGCGACGCATCAAGCGGACGCGTCCTGACGCTCTCGACGGTGGCCACCATTCACGTGCAGTCGTCGGTGCAAGGCGATTGCAAGCAGCCGCAACCGAGCGGGCAGCAGCCGACGAATGGACAGCAGCAAACAGGACAGCAGCAAGCCGGCCAGTGTGATGACAATACCGGCGCGCCGGCCAACGCCGCCCAAGGAAACTCACAGCAGTCCGGCCCCTCTGCATCCGCCCAGGGCAACCGGTCATGAAACGCGATCTGACGCCGATAACGCAGTCCTCCGAGCGCGGCTTTGCTATCGTGGCCGTGCTCTGGATTCTGGTGGCGTTGTCGGCACTTGCGGTGATCTTTTCAGTCTATCTGTCCAATTCTGCGCGTGCCCTTGGCGCAACCGATATCGGCGTTCCGACCGAGGCTCTGGCATCGGCCAGCCTGGAGTTGACCGCCTATCAGCTTCTGCGCGTCGACGACAAGGAACGCCCGGCGCAGGGGTCGTTCCGTTTCCGGATGGATAATGCGGAAGTCTTCGTCACCTTCACCTCGGAAGCGGCACGGGTCGATCTCAACAAGGCGCCGAAAGAGATGCTTTCCAACCTGTTCGAGGTGCTTGGCGCGGAGCGGAAAGCAGCGGGCGACATTGCCGATCGCATCGTCGGCTGGCGGACGGAAGCGAAGCCCCGTGCAGCCAACGATGAAGAGGCGCTGTATCTGTCTTCCGGTCTCCAGTATGCGCCGAGGCAGGCGCCGTTTGCCCATGTCGGCGAGCTCAGCCTGGTGCTCGGTCTATCGCCGGCGATGGTCGAGCGTGCTTTGCCTTTTCTGACGGTCTACAGCAAATCGGCCGAGGTCGATGTTTTGCTCGCGCCTGCCGAGGTGGTGGCCGCGGTGCCGGGCATGACGCCGGAGGTGCTCAACGATTTTCTCAAACAGAGGGCGTCGTTGCCGCGTGATCAGAAGGCGATCGCGGCCGCGCTCGGGCCGGCCAAGGCGGGCGCAACCCTGCCGGAGGCCAAGGCCTTTCGGGTCGTAACGGCGATACGGTTCGACAACGGCCGCCGCACCTCGACCGAGGCGGTGATCTCATTGGGGCAGGATAAGGACAAGGAGCCCTACAACGTGTTGTCCTGGCAGGACCAGGTGGAGACCGGGAACAGGTCCTCGAGACAGGCGGGCAGGTGGTGACGATCGTATCGGAAGCAAAAGGCTTGTTCGACGAGTGGATCAAGGCGGTAGCGCAAGTGGTTGGTCTTGCTGTCGGCCGATATGCGCGCCGGCCGCAGATCATGCTCAGCGGAGAGATCGCGGGCGTCCTGACAGCGAGGCTGACCTCGGCGCCGAAGGGGCCCGCGCTGCCGGACGTTTCATTTCGTATTGCGAGCAGCCGGCCGAGCCCGGCCCTGCCGGCGCCTTGGCAGGCGGCCTTCCGCGGCAGCCGGGTCGAAACCGTCCTTGCATCGGGACAGGTCCTGTTTCGTCCGCTCGATTTTCCGAGGCCGGCGGAGGATTTCCTCGACGGCATGATCCGCACCCAGATCGATCGTCTGACGCCTTGGCCCGCGGATGACGCTGTCTTCGGCTGGAGTTCTCCGTCGCCGGCCGGACTGGAACGCATTGAGCTGACGCTGGCCGCGACCTCGCGGCAGGAAATCGAACCGCTGATTCAACTCGCAACCAATCTCGGCGCGCAGTCATTTGCCGCGTTTGCAGCCCCTCCGGCCGCCTCGAGCGATGCATCTGCAAGAATCGCGGTCTTCGACCAGACGCTCGGCGGCTCCGGCCGCGGATTCGATGCGCCGCGCATGCTGCGTGCGGGTCTGGTCTCGGCCGGTGCCGCGGCTGCGGTCGCGCTGCTGGTGGCAACCTATGTCGGCGACAGCCTCGATAGCGAGCAGCAGCAATTGATGCGGCGGATCTCCGAGCGTCGTGCGGCGCTGCGGCTGGGTCCCGACGGAAGTTCAGCGCTTGGCCTGCTGGCGCGGCGTAAACAGACCAGCCCCTCGAGCGTGGTGGTGCTGGAAGCGCTGTCGAAATCGTTGCCGGACGGCACCTATGTCACCGAGCTTCGGATCGACGGCGACAAGGTCCAGGTGGTCGGCATGACGCAGGACGCGCCATCCCTCATTCGCCTGCTGGAGAAATCGCCGCAGTTCGCGCGCGCGACCTTCTTTGCGCCGACCACGCGTGCGCAAAACGAGCCGGGCGAGCAATTCCATATTGAAGCCCGCATCACCCCGTCCTTTGGATCGAATACATGAGCCTCGCCGCCACTTTACGAAAATCGCTCGTCAACTCGCCATCAGTGGCCGCAACGGCGTATGCCGCATTGGTGATCGTACTGTTGGCGGTGACCATCAGCGCCGTTGCTGACATCCTCAGCCAAAGGTCGTCGGTCGCGGCATCGGCGGCCATGCTGGAGCAACTGGAGGGCCGCAAGGCGCCGTCGGCGGGGGCGCGATCGGGTGATGCCGGTGCACCTTCCGGTTCGGCCTTTCTCGAAGGCGCGACGGTGACGGTCGCGGGCGCAGCGCTTCTGCAACGCGTCGCCGCCGCGGTGACGAAAGCCGGCGGCAGCATCCTGTCGTCGCAGCTCGACGTGCAGGGTCCTCACGCCAAGGCAGGCTTTGTCAGTATGGTCGCGAACTGCGAAATGGATCAGTCGGCATTGCAATCGCTGCTCTACGACCTGGAAGCGGGTATGCCGTTCTTGCTCATCGACCAGCTCGATATCCAGGTAGCGAGCGCCGGTGAGGGCAAGCTGCGGTTCCTGCTCGGCGTCTCCGGGCAGTGGCAGGGTGTAAAATGACGTTGCGAAGATATGCCATCCGGATCGTGGTCCTCGCGCTGCCGCTTTGCACCGGCGCATCCGCGACAACCGCCATTTCCGATCCGTTCGACGAGCAGGCCGGTAACGGAAGAACGGATGGCTCGGTGCCCGCGATCTGGAGCGAGCCCACCACGTCTGTGGTGGAGGTGGCCATTCCGCCGGCCGCGCCGAGCCCACCTGTCGAGCGCCCGCTGAGCGCCAATCCGTTGTGGGCGATGCCGGTCAAGCAGTTTTCGGTGACGCGCGAGCGGCCGATTTTTCTACCCTCGCGACGACCGCCCACACCACCCTCGACTGTGACGGTCGCGAAGGTGATCGCCCCGCCAAAGCCGAAGGAGCCCGAGCAACCGCAACTTTCGCTGGTCGGCACCATCGCAAGCGACGAGGACAAGTTCGGAATTTTTATCGACCAGGCGACCAAGGCCGTGCTGCGCTTGAGGCTCGGCGAGGATTTTCAGGGCTGGAAGCTGCAATCGGTCAATGGCCGAGAGGTCGCATTCCAGAAAAATCAGCAGAGCTTCGTCGTCACATTGCCGCAGCCCGGCCTTTCGCAACCTTCCATCGCTGTCCGTGAGGAAGCCGCCGTTGATACCAGGCTGGTGCCGCCCATTGGGCGTCAGCCTCGGGGTGGTCGGCAATAGATCGAGGATCAGTTCACCCAGAAAAGCCGATTGGCTGAAGGCCGGAGGTTGCCAGCAGGCCTGCGGCAAGAAACGGCCCGAACGACAGCGATGTCCGGGTCGTGAGCGCGCGCCCCGAGAGTTGCATGACGCCGGCACAGGCGAGCGCGGCCGTCGTTGCGATCAAGAGAACGATCGGAATTCCTGCGACGCCGACCCAGATTCCCGCAGCCGTGAGGAATTTGACATCGCCCAGTCCAAGCCCCTGGATTCCTCGATAGGCAAAATAAAGTCGCCGCAGCAGCCAGAACACCCCGCCAATGGCGAGGCCCTCGCCGACGGCCGCCATTGCCGCCGAGAAATCGCCTGTCGCCATGATCCTGACCAGACCAAGTCCGGCAACGGCCAGATTCAGCCAGTCCGGAATGATGCCATCGCGGATGTCGATCCAGGCGATCGCAGCGCAGAGGGCGCAGAGCAATGCAAACGGCAACAGGACGACCACAGGTGCTTTCCGCTAAAGCAATCGGCCACCTCTAGCAGAGAGTCGCAGAGAGGGAAAACGTATGCGGCTTAGCGGTTCGGCGCCAGATCGACAAGCACTGCGGCTGGGCTAGGCTAGCAACCTTTGCAAGGTGACCGCTTGTTCGCGGGTGTGAACCGCAATGGCGGTGTGGCTATAATCGATTTGGGTGCCGCTATCGGCAATTTGCCGAAGGATCGTATCGCCCTTGATGACGTGCAATCCAACGCCATCGGTGGCGGGAAAAATGCCCAGAACGACGTCGTGGGCACGGACGACGGCTTTCAACGCCCAAACTTCATCACTGGAAGAGCCAATGAAATTGCGGGTCTGCGCCGCGAGCTGACGCAATTCTTCAAACTCGGTCACTGTGTACTCCAACGCAACTAGCTGCGCTAAAGTGCCACGACATGCTTACTGAAAAGCTAAGCTTCGGGATCGAGGCTCGTGGTTCCGCACGAGACGGGTACGGCTCGCCGGATCTAGTGGTCCGATTCTAACATTCGCATCCCTTCTCAGCAGCCACTTCTGCGAATGTTAGAATCAAAGGACCACTAGCAAATATATGTTTCTAGTGGAGTTTAGGATTTGACATTCGCTTGTCGGACTCGCGGCTAGGTGGATAGCGAATGTCAAATCCGCTCCACTAGCCGTCGTACTGGTTCGGCCCCATCGCCCACAGCCACTGATCATAGCCTGCGGCAAAGGTGCGGTTGGTCTGGGCAGGGTTGCGGTTGATCAGCGGCCGCAGGAACATCGGGTGGGTGGCGCTGCGCACCTCGTGCTCGATCGTGAAAAGGTGCTTTCCGCTTGCGAGATCGACGATGTCGCGGAAGCGGTACTGGCACGGGTTGTCTTCGCTATAGATGAGGTTGCGCTCGGCGAGCGCGCGATGCGGTCCAGAAAAATTCGTGATGTAGATCTGGACGTGGTGGCCGTCATAGTCGCCCTGGGGCTTGTCGGTCTCGCGAAACAACAGGTGCTGGTTTTTGCCGACCTCGACGGCGGCGGACGTGCCGTCGCCATTCTTCAGCTGCGCCGGCATTGCCATGATCTTCGGATAGAAATCCGCGATGCCTTTCGCATGGCCGATGGGAACGTCGAACTCGACGTAGGGGATGCCCAGCGTGATGCGGCCGAAGCGGTCGGCGTCCGGCTCAAAGCAGCGCAGGCGATTGCCCCAGGGGCAGATCGCCTCGACATGGTCGTTGTGTTCCTGATACGAAAACTTCGTACCGGCGAGCTTGGGCGCGACCGATGCAAGCCGATCGAGCAGCGCCTTGCGGCCCGAGATGACGAGGGCGGTGTGGCCGCGCAGTACCTGCGCTGTGCCGGTCGGCAGATGAAACTGGCTGCGACCGACGTTGACCCACATGTTGTCGTCGGACGTCATCAGATAGGGATCGCGCGTCAATCCGAGGCCGGACACGTAGAACAGCGTCGCCAAACGCTGATCCGGCACCTGAACGTTGACATGTTCGAGATGGATCGAGTTGCCGAGGTCTTCAGCGGCGCGATCGAATTTGTCATGCATGGCGGCGATCCCGGAAGATGAGGTGCGCGTCATCATAGAACAGCGCGGCATGTCGCGCCAACATGCCGTCAACGGTAAGTTTTCACGCCTTCAAAGGTTCGCGCGCGATTTTCACCCCTTCGAAAAACTCCGGATCACGAGCCGATTGAGGCGGCCCGCAAACGCCGCCGGATCATCAGGCAATTCGCCGTCCAGAATCTGTGCCTGTTCCAGCAGCAGGAACGACAGGTCGGCCGCTTCGCTGCCTGCCTCTGCAATGGCCGCCACCAGCGGATGGCGGAGGTTGATTTCGAGAATGGGCTTGGTGCCGAGCCCCTTGTTCTGACGCGCCAACAACCGTTCCAGCTCGCGGTCGGGGCCATGACTGCCGGCAACGAGGCACGACGCGCTGGTGGTGAGGCGCTGCGAGGCGCGCACGTCGCTGACGCGATCGCCGAGGTTCAGCTTGATCGCCGCAATGATATCGGCCTCATTGGTGTCGGATTTGCTTTCGTCCTTCTTGCTGTCGTCGAGCGGCGGGATCAGCGAGAAGTCGACGTCGCCTTGGCTCAGCGACTTCAGCGGCTTGCCCTCGAAATCAAGCGGCGCCGATGTCCAGAAGGCGTCGACCGGATCGGTCAGCAGCAGCACTTCGATGCCGCGCGCGGTTGCAGATTCCAGCTTGGGATTGCTCTTCAGCCGCTCGATGCTGTCGCCGGCGAGAAAGTAAATCTCGGTCTGGTTCGGCTTGAGGTCCGCGACATATTGCTTGAGCGTGCGGTTTTCGCCCGCCGTCGTCGTGAACCGCGACAACGCCAGCAGCTTCTCGCGCCGCTCGAAATCCTCATAAATGCCTTCCTTGATGACGGGACCGAACGCATCCCAGATTTTGGCGAAATCCTCCGGCTGCTTCTCGCTGAGCGTCTCGAGTTCGCCGATGATGCGGCCGGTCACAGCTTTACGGATTTGCGCGAGCTGCGGATTGTTCTGCAACATCTCGCGCGAAAGGTTCAGCGGCAGATCCTCGCTGTCGATCACGCCGCGGATGAAGCGCAGGTAAGCGGGCAACAGATCGGCATCATCGGTGATGAAGACGCGCCGCACGTAAAGTTTCACGCGCGCTTTGCGTTCGGGATCGAACAGGTCGAATGGCTTGGCCGAGGGCGCAAACAACAGCACCGCATAGGAGTATCGACCCTCGGCGCGATAATGCAGCGTCATCGCCGGTTCGTCGAACGCGCCGGCGATCGATTTGTAGGCTTCCTTGTAGTCTTCGGCCTTGAGCTCGGATTTCGGCCGCTGCCACAGCGCGCTCGCCGAATTGATCTGCTTGGCTTCGCCCTTGTCGTCGACCAGTTCGATCGGAAACTGGATATTGTCGGAATAGGCGCGGACGATGCGCTCGATTTCGTAGGTCTCCAGATACTTGGCCGCGTCCTTTTTCAGATGCAGGATGATGTCCGTACCTCGCTTTGGAGCGCCTACGTCGTCGAGCCCGGCTGGCGCGATCTCGAAGCCGGCGCCACCGGCGGACGACCACGTCCAGGCTTCCTCGCTGCCGGCGCGGCGGCTTGAGACGACGATGCGATCGGCGACCATGAAGGCCGAATAGAAGCCCACGCCGAACTGCCCGATCAGGCCGCTGCCGTCCTTGGCGTCGTTCAGGCGCGACACGAAGGATTTCGTGCCGGAGCGGGCGATGGTGCCGAGATTGTCGATCAATTCCTGCCGGTCCATGCCGATGCCGGTATCGGCAATCGTCAGCGTGTTGGCGTTCTTGTCCGGAATGATGCGGATTTTCGGCTGCTCGCCGTCGCCGATGAGCGCCGGATGGCTGATGGCCTCATAGCGCAGCTTGTCACAGGCGTCGGACGCATTCGAGATCAATTCGCGCAGGAAAATATCGGTTTCCGAATAAACCGAATGGACCATCAGGTTCAGGAGTTCGGAAACCTCGGCTTGGAACGCCTTGGTCTCAACGGCGGGGTCGGCAGTCGTCATCTTCGTGGGCTCGCGGAAATTCTGGCGGAAAACCCCGATATAGCGGGACCCGATTCAAGATCAAGCACTACGGGGTTTCGTCGGCCGGCTGAAATCCCACGGCGGAATAGGTCTTGCGCTCGCTCAAATAGCCGACCAGCGAGGTCTTGATGCTCGCGACATGTTCCCGCATCAGCATTTCGGCGCGCCAGGGCTCGCGCGCAACCACCGCCTCGAAAATGCGGTGGTGATCGTCATGGCGGCGGCGAACGTCGTGATATTCGAACACCACGATATTGCGGGTCGAGGACACCGGCACGTGATGGCAGATGCGGATCATCTCGCTAAGCATGCGATTGCCGGCGGCGGCCAGCAGCGCGTCGTGGAAATCGCCGTTGATATCGCGATAGATGGTAAGATCGCCGGCCTCGAACGAGCCGCGTTCCAGCAGTTTGTCGCCGGCGGCCAGAGCGCTCTCGATGATGTTCTTCTCCCTCGCGGGAAGTCCGCGCTCGGCGGCAAAGCGCACAGCGACGCCTTCGAGCGCGGCGCGGATGTCATAGGCGTCGACAATAGCGGGGAGGGGGAACTCGCGCACGGTGAAACCGCGGTTCGGCGCGTAGTCCAGCAGGCCTTCGCCCGCGAGCGCCTGCAACGCCGCGCGCACCGGCGTCCGCGAGACCGATAGGGTCTTGCTCAGCTGCACTTCGTTGAGCCGTTCGCCGGCGCCCACCGCGCCGCCGAGAATGGCTTCGCGCACGCGGTCCATGACCGAGAGTGAACGGTTGCCGGCGCGCGTTGCGCCCGGTGAACCTTCGTTTGTCTGGTCGATCAATTCCGTCATCTCAGCGCGGAGGCTAGCCTGCATATGTGTATACACATACAACAATTATATCAGGTCTATGGATTGGAAATCCAGCATTTCTGATCGTATCGGTGGGGCGAAGGAAGACGTACTTCCAGAAGTGTATGTAATATCTATTGACTCGTCTTCTGCTTTGTCGAACCATGCGGTTAAGTAAGGGTGGGCGAGGTCGATGGCGCAGATCACGACAGAAATCAGCGAGAACGCCATTGAACTGATCACCGCCGACCGCAGCCCGCATTACGAGCCCTTCGGCTGGCATCACTGGCCCGAGCATCCATGGGCTTCCTATCAGTTCCGCCGCGGCCTCGGCGAAAGCCAGGAGGGCGGCGGCGCCATCAGCGAGATCTTGCAAGCGGGATCACGGATGATCCCCGGCGATCTCGAAAGCTGGCATATCGAATGGATGCGGATTGCCGACCGCAACTGGAAGCGCGGCCTTGCCGAAGAGGCCGCCGGCCACGTCCGCACGGCGATGAACTGTTTTTTGCGCGCGGCGGATTACTACCGGCAAGCGGAGTTTCATCTCGATCCCGATGACCCACGGCGGCTGCCGACCTTCGAGAAGATGGAGGCTTGCTCGAAGAAGTTCATCTCCTATCTCAACCCGCCGGGCGAGGTGGTCGACATTCCCTATGAGCCCGGCAAGCCGATCTGCGGCTACTTCGTGCGCGCGCCTTTTCCGGGAGAGAGGCTGCCGGTGCTGATCTGCATGGGCGGACTGGACTCCATCAAGGACGAGATGTGGTTCATGCAGGCCCATGGCTGCCTACAACGCGGCATTTCCGTGCTGATGATCGACGGGCCCGGGCAGGGCGGTACGCTGCGGCGGCACAAGATCTACACCCGGCACGATAGCGAGGTGCCGATCGGCAAATGCATCGACTGGCTGGAACAGCGCGACGACGTCGATGCCGGGCGTATCGCGGTGTGTGGCTCCAGCATGGGCGGTTATTACGCCGCGCGCGCCGCCTGCTACGAGCATCGGCTGGCGGCTGCGATCTCGCACGGCGCGATCTGGTCGGTGCACGACATGTGGGGCACCAAGGGCGATGACTTCGGCCTCGCCATGCATATCCGCTGGGTATTCGGCGCGAAGTCGATGCGCGAGGCCCATGAGAAGATGAAGCCGTTCACGCTCTTGGGACACCTGGAGCACATGAAATGTCCGTATCTGGTCCTGCATGGCGGCCACGACGTGCTGACGGTGACCGCGGCGCGCAGCACCTACGATTACGCGAGGGCGCACGGCGTCGATGCGAGCTTGCGTATCCTCGATCCCGAGGAGACCGGCGCTGAACATTGCCAGCACGACAATCCCACCATCGGCCAGGAAGTGCTGGCCGACTGGCTTGCCGATTGCTTCGGCATCGACCAGCGGGCGCTTCTGAAGACCTCCATCGATCCCCTTGTTTGAGGCGTGCCATGACATCAACCATCAATCTCGGCGTCGATCATCCCAAGGCGGCTGTCGTCGCCATCGACCTGCATCGCGGCCATCTCGACATGGCGGTGGCGACGATGCCGACGACGCCCGATGTCGCGGCGCGCGTGATCGCCGCCAACAAGCGGCTGTTCGACTGGTGCCGCAGCGTCGGCATTCCCGTCATCCACCAGGTGACGTCCTACCGTGATGTCGAGGAAATCCGCATCAATCCATTCTGGCGCACCCGCGCCGAGGACCCTGCTTCCACGCGCAAGAATGCGATGCGGCACAACATCATCGGCGGGCCCGGCTGCACGGTGATGCCGCAATTGCTCGATGTCAGCGATTTCATCGTCAATACCAAGAAGCGCTACGACTGTTTCCTCGGAACCGATCTCGATTTCCTGCTGCGCTCCCACGGAATCAACACGCTTATGATCACCGGCGTGAATACCAATTCCTGCGTGCTCGCCACCACCACCGCGGCCAATGTGCGCGACTATGCGGTGATCGTGGTCGAAGACTGCGTCGACAGCATGGACGGACCGGAACTGCATAAAGCGGGCCTCGAGTGCATCCGCACGGCGTTTGGCTTTGTGATGAACACGGACGACGTGATGGCGCTGGAAGGGCTTGCCCAACATCGTCCCAGCGCCGCATGATCCTAGTGCTTCCCTAGATCGAACGAAGAGTAGCCGCCATGACCGGTCCCATGCTCCCGCGCGAACGCGTCGAATATTCCGCCATTGTCGACCGCCCGCCGCTGAAGTTGCCCGGCGGCGCGCGGATGATCGTCTGGACTATCGTCAATCTCGAGGTTTGGGACATTTCCAAGCCAATGGCCCGCCAGGTGCTGCCCGCGCCAACCGGCGTTCCCTTGTTGCCAGATGTGCCGAATTGGAGCTGGCATGAATATGGCATGCGGGTCGGCGTGTGGCGGTTCTTCGATCTCTACAGGAAACTCGGCATTGCGCCGACGCTCTCGGTCAACGCGCGGGTCTGCGAGGACTATCCGCGCGTGGCGCAACAGGCGAAAGACGCCGGCTGGGAATTCATGGGCCATGCCTACGAGCAGGGGCCTATCCATAAAGAGGCTGACCAGAAGGCGATGATCGCGCGTTCGATGGCGGTGATCGAGAAGTTCACGGGAAAACGCCCGGTCGGCTGGCTTGGGCCAGGCCTGACGGAAACGCTGGAGACGCCGGAAAACCTTGCCGAAGCCGGCGTCAAATATATCGGTGACTGGGTCTATGACGACGAGCCGACGGTGATCCGCACCGAAAAGGGTCCGCTGGTGACGCTGCCCTATACGGTCGAGCTCAACGACATTCCGATGATGCTGGTGCAGCATCACGACAGCGATCATCTGCTCCGCCGCACCATCGACAGCTTCGATCGGCTCTATGCCGAGAGCAAGGACCGGCCGAAGATCATGTCGATCGCGATCCATCCCTATATCTCCGGCCAGCCGTTCCGGATCAAATATCTCGAGCAGATCTACGACTACGTGAACAAGCACGAAGGCGTGGTGCACTGGAACGGTGAGCAAATCCTCAACTGGTATCAGGGTCAGAAGACATGAGCGCGCAGGCTCCGCACGCGCTAGCGCCAACTGCGCCGACCGTGGCTGCGGTCGCCGGCGGCGGCGCTTTTCCGGTGCGCCGCATCTATTGCGTCGGCCGCAACTATCTCGACCACATCCGGGAAATGAAGGAAGCCGACGAGCGCGACCTGCCGTTCTTCTTCCAGAAACCCCGTGATGCGATCGTGCGCGATGGTGCGCGCGTTCCCTATCCGCCGTTCACGTCGAACTTCCAGTTCGAGGTCGAGCTGGTCGTCGCGCTCGGCAAGGGCGGACGAGACATTGCGGTCGAGGCAGCCAACGACCTGATCTGGGGCTATGCGGTCGGCATCGATTTCACCCGCCGCGACCGCCAGTTTGACGCCCGCGACATGCGCCTGCCGTGGGAAGTCGGCAAGAGTTTCGATGCGTCGGCGCCGTGCGGGCCGATCGCGCAGGTGCGCGATCCCGCGCATTTCACGGATTGTGCGATCACGCTTGCCGTCAACGGCGTCGAGCGCCAGCGCGGCAATATCGGCCAGATGATCTGGAGCGTTCCCGAAGTCATCGCGCAACTGTCGAAGCAGGTGAAGCTCGAAGCCGGGGACCTCATCTATACCGGCACGCCCTCGGGCGTCGGTCCGGTCGTGCCGGGAGACCTGATCGCCGCCCACATCGATGGCCTGCCGTCGCTCACCGTCACCATCGTGTCACCTGAGACATAGCCATGCTGCCGACCGAACGCGTCTCCTATTCGCCGATATCAGAACGCCCCGCGCTGAAACTGCCGGACGGGAAGCGCATGGCGGTGTGGGTGATCGTCAATGTCGAGGAGTGGGATGCGAAGCTGCCGATGCCGCGCACGGTGTTGACGCCGCCCGCGGGCGGTTCGCCGTCGCCCGACATTCCGAACTGGGCCTGGCACGAATACGGCAATCGCGTCGGCTTCTGGAGACTGCTGAAGACGTTCGACGATTTCAAGCTTCCGGCTGCGCTCGCCATCAACGGTTCGGCGCTCGCGGCCTATCCCGCGATCGTGAAAGCGGCGAAGGAACGCAACTGGGAATTCATGGGCCACGGCTTTACCCAGCGCAACATGCAGAAGGTCGAGAACGAGCGTGAGGACATTCGCAAGACCGCCGACGTGATCGAAAAGGCGACGGGAAAACGGCCGCGCGGCTGGCTCGGCCCCGGTCTCACCGAAACCTGGGAGACGCCGGATCTCCTGAAGCAGGAAGGCTATGACTATGTCGCCGATTGGGTGCTCGACGACCAGCCGGTATGGCTGAAGACCACGATGACGCCGATCGTCAACATTCCCTATACGCAGGAGTGCAACGACGTCGCCATGATGCTGATCCAGCATCACAAGGCGTCCGAATATTGCGAGCGCGCGCTCGATCAGTTCGCGCAGATCTATGAGGATGCGGCCGACTCGGCGCGCGTCATGGCGCTGGTGATTCATCCCTACATCATGGGCGTGCCGCATCGCACCAAATATTTCCGCCGCATCTTCGAGGTGATCCGGCAGAAGCCGGACGTCGCGTTCATGACCGGTGAACAGATTCTCGACTGGTATCTCAAGACGGGACCGAAAGCGCCGTAAGGGATGAGCGCGTTCCAGCTTCTCAATGGATTGACTTACGCCGCGCTGCTGTTTGTTGTCGCGAGCGGATTCACGTTGATCTTCGGGCTGCTGCGTATCGTCAATCTCGCTCATGGCGCGCTTTATCTGCTCGGCGGCTATATCGGCTTTGCGGTGACGAGCCGAACCGGCAGTTTCGCGCTCGGCGGCCTCGGCGCGATGGCGGCGATCGCAGCGATCGGATTCCTGCTCGATCAGGGCCTGTTGCGCTTTGTCCGCGGCAACGAGCTGCGCCAGGTGCTGCTGACGCTCGGCTTCGCCTTCGTGCTCAACGACATGGCGCTCGTGATCTGGGGCGGCGACAGTTTTACGGTGCCGATCCCCCAAATGTTGAAGGGCGGGATGCGGGTGTTCGGCGTGTACTATCCGACCTACCGGCTGTTCGTGCTGGCTGTCGGCATTGTCGTCTTCGGCGGCTTGTGGCTGCTTCTCAATCACACCCGGCTGGGCGCATTGATCCGCGCCGGCGTCGATGATGCCGAAATGGTGGAGGCTTCCGGCGTCAACATTCGCCGGGTCTTTCTGGTCACTTTCCTGCTCGGCTCGGCGCTGGCCGGTCTCGGCGGGTTGATGGGAGGTGCGTTCCTGTCGCTTTACCCCTCCGCGGATGCGGAAATTCTCGTCTTCAGTCTCGCGATCGTCATCATTGGCGGCCGCGGCAGCCTCATTGGTGTCGGCGTCGGCAGCCTGCTGGTGGGGCTTCTCAATACCCTCGGGCAGGTGATGTTTCCCGAACTCGCGTATTTCGTGATTTTCGGGCCGATGGCGCTCTTGCTGGCATTCCGGCCTCTCGGCCTGTTCGGAAAGGCGGCCACGTCATGACGCCGACGGGGCCACAGCCGGAGATCGCCGGCATGACCGGCCGCGCGATCGCCGTCGTTCTCGTCGTGCTGATGATTGCGGCGGCGCTGCCGCTTGTCCTGTCCAACTATCAGATTGGACTTGCCACCGAGATGCTGATCTTCGGCATGCTGGCGATGTCGATCGATATCCTCGCAGGTTTCGCGGGGCGTACTTCGCTTGGCCATGGCGCGATCTTTGGCGTCTCCAGTTATGTCGTGGTCTATGCCTCCGCGCAGACTGGCCTGCCGCCGGTGGCTGCCCTCCTGCTCGGCGTGATCGCGGCCACGCTGGTGGCCATCGTCTTCGCGCTGCTCGCGGTGCGAACGTCCGGAGTTTATTTCCTGCTGCTGACGCTCGCGCTCGGCATGATCGTCTGGGGCATTTGTCTCCGCTGGACGCAGGTGACCGGCGGGGAGAACGGTCTTCGCGGTGACGTCCGGCCCGTGTTTCTGGTCGCGCACCGCGCCTTCTATTGGGCCGTGCTCGCGGCGACGACGTTGGTCAGCTACGCGATGTGGCGCTTTGTCCGCTCGCCCTTCGGTCTCACGCTGCTTGGTATTCGCGACAGCGAAAGCCGGATGAAGAGCCTTGGCTACAACGTCCCGCTGCACCTGTTCATGGGTTTTGCCGTCTCCGGCTTCTTCGCCGGCATCGCCGGGGCGCTCTATGCCATGTACAACAATTTCGTCAGCCCCTCGACCGTCGCACTCGCGCAATCGGTCGAGGGGGTGCTGATGATGATTGCCGGCGGCGTCGGCACGCTGTTCGGCGGCTTCGTGGGGGCTGCCGCGATCATCACGCTGGAGAATGTCGTCAGCGCCTATACCGAGCGCTGGCAGACGGTGCTGGGCTTGACCTTCATCGTGATCATGATCTTTGCGCCGGAAGGCATCATCGGCACGTTGCGCGCCATTCTGCCGCGCGGGGCGGGTGACAAGGAACGCTATAAGGGCAATTGATTGTTTTAGAAGAGGGCATTGAGATGGACCGCAGGCAATTTATGAAAAACTCGACCGCCGCCGTTGCCGCCGCAGGCACAAGCGTGCTGCCGTGGCGAACCGCGCTGGCGCAGGCCGCTCCGATCAAGATTGGCTTGCTCGCCCCGCTCACCGGCGTCGTCGCGTCGGGCGGCAAGGAAATGGTCGAGGGCGTGCAGTTTTATCTGGAGTCAGTGAACTATCAGATCGCCGGCCGCAAGGTTGAACTTGCGATCGAGGACGATGCCTCCAATCCCGACACGGCGCTACAGAAGGCGCGTCGGCTGGTCGAGCAGGGCAACTGCCACATGCTGATCGGCGATCTCCTGGCCAATACCGGGCTGGCAGTGGCCAACTACGTCAAGGGCACCGGCACCCCGTATTTCATTCCGATCATCGCGGCCGACGATCTGACCCAGCGTCAGCGCATCAGGAACGTGATCCGTGTCGCCGGCTATTCGGCAAGTGCCTTCACCCATCCGTTCGGTGATTGGTGCCTGAAACAGGGCTACAAGAAGATCGCAACCATCAGCCAGGACTACACGTTCGGCCATGAGCAATGCGGTGGCCTGGCGCAGGTTTTCACCGAGGGCGGCGGCGAGATCGTCCAGCAGTTCTGGCATCCGCTCAACACCGCCGATTTCAGTCCATATCTCGGTCAGCTCGCCGACCTGAAGGTCGATGCCATCTTCGCCATGGAAACCGGCGCCGACGCGACGCGCTTCATCCAGCAATATGCAAGCTTCGGCCTGAAGGGAAACACGCCGCTGTTGGGCGCAATGAACGCGACCGACCAGTCCGTGATCCGCACGCTTGGCGAAGAGTGCGACGGCATCATCGCGGCCGCGCACTTTGCGGAAGGCTCGGACAATCCGGCCACGCAGAAGTTCGTCAGGGACTACGAAGCCAAGTACGGCAAGATTCCCTCGCTCTACGGCTTCTCGATGTATTCCGGCATCATGTGGGTGGCGCAGGCGTCGGAGAAGATCGGCGGCAAGGTCGAGGACCGCGACGCCTTCATCGATGCCGTGCTCAAGACCGAGCTCGTCGGCTCGCCGCTCGGCAAGACCGTCAAGTTGGATGCTTATGGCAATCCCATATACGACGTCCAGATTCGCAAGGTGGTGAAGCGCGCCGACGGCAAATACTGGAACGTGCCGATCACGAGCTATCCCGGCGTCTCCCAGTTCTGGAAATACGATCCCGAGACCTACATGAAGCAGCCGCCTTACTCGCGGACCTTCCAGGGGATCAAGAAAGCCTGAGAAGGAACCGGCCGAACGCGGAGTTCGCCGCGTCCGTCATAGATGGAAACAGTCGTGTCCGAACCGATCCTCTCGCTGTCCAACGTGGTCGTGGCGTTCGATGCGCTTCGCGCGGTCGATGGCGTCAGCCTCGCGGTGCCGAAAGGCCAGCGCCGCGCCATCATCGGACCGAACGGCGCGGGCAAGACCACGCTGTTCAACGCCATCGCCGGCGCCCTGCCGCCGACCAGGGGGCGGATCGCGTTCGATGGTCATGACATCACCCGCCTGCCGCCGCATCGGCGCGCCCAACTCGGCGTGTCGCGCACGTTCCAGATCACGAACCTGTTTCCGCGGCTGTCGGTGCGAGACAACATGGTGCTCGCCCTGCGGGGGAGATCGTCGAGAAAATTTTCGCTGTTCGGCAGACCCGACGTCGATGCCGGCGAGAGGCCGCAAATCGACGCTGCGCTCGAGGCGGTACGGATCGCCGGCCGCGCCGATGTGCTGGTGAGCGACTTGTCCTATGGCGAGCAGCGCCAGCTCGAAATCGCGCTCTCGCTCGTGACCTCGCCGCGGCTGTTGTTGCTGGACGAGCCCGCGGCGGGACTCTCGCCCTCCGAGCGCTCGATGGTTGCCGGGATCATCCGCTCGCTGGGGCGGGATATCACGGTCGTTCTGATCGAGCACGATATGGATCTCGCGCTTGGGCTTGTCGATCGCGTCACCTGCATGTTCGAGGGGCGGGTTCTCGTGGAGGAGGCGCCCGACGAGATCAGGCGCAACAAACAGGTGCAGGAAGTCTATCTGGGGCGACCGCGCCATGCTTGAGGTTCGCGACCTGCACAGCAGTTATGGCGAGGCACAGGTCCTCCGCGGCGTCTCGCTCGATGTCGCGCGCGGCGAGATCGTCGCCGTGCTCGGCCGCAACGGCATGGGCAAGACGACGCTGATCCGCTCCATCATGGGCTTGACGCCCCCGCAAATCCGCTCCGGCTCGATCGCCTGGCGCGGCGAAAGCGTGGTCGGCTTGCGGCCGCATGATATCGCCGCACGCCGAATAGCGATCGTGCCGCAGGGACGGCGGCTGTTTCCGTCACTGACGGTGACCGAGCATCTGACCATGCTGAAGGGCGCGCGCGCCAGGAGCGGATGGACGCTGGATCGCGTGTTCGCGCTTTTTCCGAGATTGGCAGAGCGCCGTTGCCATCGCGGCGGTCAGCTCTCCGGAGGTGAGCGCGGCATGCTCGCGGTCGGCCGCGCGCTGATGATCGATCCGGAGCTGATCCTGATGGACGAACCTTCCGAGGGGCTTGCGCCGGTCATGGTGCAGCATCTCGAAGGAATCGTGCGCGATCTGAAGGGCGAGGGATTGTCGATCCTTCTGGTCGAACAGAATCTCTACAGTGCGCTTGCTGTCGCCGACCGCGTCTACGTTCTTGAGACCGGTGAAGTGGTGCATCAGGCCGATGCGGCGGCCGTGGCGCAGCAGACGGATGTGCTGTTCGCGCGCCTCGGCGTGAGTTAGGGGTCGCTCAAAGCCTACACGAAATCCGAATCGATCAGTTGAAAGCGGTCGAAGCTCAATGCGACCTTATCGGAATGAACGTCCCGCAGTTGGACCAGGATGGGCTGGCGATAGCGGGCGGGTATAGCGAGGCCCGGCAGCCGCGGAAGGCTGTTGTTGATCCCGGCGTAGACAAAGACGCGATGTTTCCAGAGCTGACAGGCCGCTCGGATCAACGTGCTGATATCGCCGGACGTGACGACAGCACCTGGCCGCGCAAGGAAGCCGCAGAGCAGAACGTGATTGATGCCGCGCGTCTTTCGCGAGGAGGAGACCAGGAGCAGATCCTGCGTTGCATGCACCGCGTAGTCGCGGGTCGGATCGCTGATGCGGTCGAACAGGGTTGCGGCCTCCCAGTGTGGTCCGTTCTCGCTCGCAGGCGTTGCAAAGGCCGAGAGCCGGTCGAGCGCCTCATCTCTCGATAGGGTGTCGACCGCCGCCGAAAGCAGCAGGCGACCACGTCGCGGCGGTCCGAGAGAGAGGCCCACGCGCACCGCGAGCAGGAGGAAGGGACGCATTTTCAGAAAGCGGGCGTTGAGCGGAGCTGATTTTTCGTTCGGCAGGGTCAGAACGATCCGGACGTGGGTGGCTTCGCACAGCCGCGCGACCTCATCGTAGATGCGGCGGACCAGCGTCGGCGAACGATAGGCCGGCAGGACAAAGAGGTCGATCAGCTGCGCGGCGATGACGGGCTCGCCATCGAGATAGACTTCCTGATGCAGCATCACGATCTGGCCGATCTTCTTGTCGCCGTCGAAAGCAGCAACGACCGCGCAGCCCTGACCAAAGCCACGCTGGTAAAGCCATTTCATGCGCTGCGGAGAGAATTTGACGTGCCTTGACCCGAACGCCTCGGTCGCAATCTGCGCCGTGCTTTTGAAGTCGATGTCGCTCTCTTCCAAAACGGTGATCATAGAAATCGCCCAGCGCTAACCAGTGATCCGATTCTGACATTCGCATCCTGTCGCGGCGGGACTCTTTTGCGAATGTTGGAATCGGAGGGTCACCCGCAACTAAAAATTCTCGTGGAGTACAGAATTTGAAATTCGCCTTCCGAGTATGGCGCCGGGCGGGTGGCGAATGTCGAATCCACTCCACGAGGTGCATTCCCGTCCACACCATAGCCCAAATGACCGGTCTTGCGAGCGTGGGGGCGAACACCCATCTGAACGGCCCAAAGGATTTTGATCATGCTGGACTTTACCCAATATGGCGCCGCTGCGCCTGTCGCGTCCGCCGAAGCGCCCGAGCCCCCGGATAGCGATCAGCCGCTTCTTGATGCCTATTCGAATGCGGTGATGGGCGTCACCGAACGCGTCGGACCCGCGGTCGTCCGCATCGAGACCGGCGCCAAAACGCCTGATCGCCGGGCGCGCGGCGGGCTTGGGTCCGGCATCGTGATTTCGCCGGATGGCCTGGTTCTCACCAACAGCCACGTGGTCGGCTCGTCGCGGCGGATCCGCTTGCAGGATATCGAGGGGGTGGTGACCGATGCCCGTGTGCTTGGCGTCGATCCCGACACCGATCTGGCGCTGCTGCGCGCCGATGGCGCGCGCGACCTGCGCTACGCATCGCTCGGCAATTCCAGGAATTTGCGTCGCGGTCAGCTGGTGGTCGCGATCGGCAATCCGCTCGGCTTTGAATCGACGGTCACGGCCGGCGTGGTGTCGGCGCTCGGCCGCTCGATCCGCTCGGTGAGCGGGCGGACCATCGAGGACGTCATCCAGACCGACGCAGCGCTCAACCCCGGTAATTCCGGCGGGCCGCTGGTGTCGTCGGCCGGCGAGGTGATCGGCATCAACACCGCCATCATTTCTGGCGCGCAAGGGATATGCTTTGCGGTTGCGAGCAACACCGCGCAGTTCGTGCTCTCGGAAATCATCCGCCACGGCTATGTCCGCCGCGCTTATATCGGCGTGTCCGGCCAGACCGCGCCGGTACCGCGGCGGCACGCTGTCATCGCCGGCGTCGAGAACAAGATGGGCGCGCTCCTGGCGCAGATCGAGCCAGACGGACCGGCATCGCGCGCAGGCCTTCTGGCCGGCGACGTCGTGATCAGGCTCGACGGCATCGTGGTTCACGGCGTCGATGACCTGATCCGCGTGCTCGACCGCGACCGGATCGGCCGCACGCTGAAGATGGACGTGCTGCGGTTAGGCAGGTTACGCGAGATCGAGATTCATCCTGTCGAGCGGAAGACGGCGAAGCAGTAAAGCCTGAGACCCTCATAGTGAGGAGGCGCTGTTGAGCCGTCTCGAACCATGAGGCCGTGATCCGGGCCTCATCCTTCGAGACGCGGCTAACAAGCCGCTCCTCAGGATGAGGAATAATTACACCCGCAACGCCGCCAGCAGCTCGTCCGGCTGCTCCACCATCATCATGTGACCGGCGCCGGGCAGCACGACGGTGCGGGCGTTCGGAATCGCGGCGGCGAGCGTCTTGCCGGCTTTGGCTGGCGTCATCATGTCGCGCTCGCCGAGGATGACGGTCACGGGCACCTTGACCTGTGCGGCCGCAATCAGCGCGTTCTGGTAGGAATTGCAGGCGGCAAGATCGTTGTGGAGCACGCCGGGCGCGCATCGCTCAAGCACGCGTTCGGCGCCCTGGTGCATCCAGAGTCCCGGCGCGAGGCTGCCGCCGAGTTCGGCCTTGAAGCCCAACCCCCAAATCGAGACCATGTCGATCGCCGCGGCATCATTGGCCTCGGCGGCCTTCAGAAGATCAGGCCCGACCGTCATCGTGGCGGCAGTGCCGATCAGGCTCAGGCCCGAGACCTTGTCGGGATGCCGCGCCGCGGTTTCGAGCGCGATCAGCGAGCCCATGGAATGCCCGACCAGTCTTGCCTTCGTTGCGCCAGCGGCGTCGAGCAGGGCCGCCGTCCAGTCTGCCATGTCGGCAATGGTCGGCAGTGCTTTGCCTCCGGATCGGCCATGGCCGGGCAGGTCGGGCGCCAGCACGGAAAAACCGTGATGCGCGAACCAGCGGCTGTGCAGCGCCCAGGTCGAATGGTCGAAACCCGCGCCGTGCAGCAGCACCACGGCTGGCAGCGACGCGTCGAACGGCCTGCCGCCGGTTGCCACGAATGTATCCACGCCCTTGACGGCCAGCTGCATGGCTTAAACTTTCTGCGAGGCGCGCAGGGCCTGGCCGAGATCGTCGATGATGTCGGATACCGTCTCTATGCCGACTGACAGCCGCACCAGCTCCTCGCCGATACCGGCAGCCTCCAATTGCTCGGTATCCATCTGCTGGTGCGTGGTGGAGGCGGGATGGATCACCAGCGTCTTGGCGTCCCCGACATTGGCAAGATGGCTGATCAGCTTGAGAGACTCGATGAATTTCTTGCCCGCGGCGCGACCGCCCTTGATGCCAAAACTCACGATCGAGCCGGCGCCGCGCGGCAGGAGCTTTTTGGCCAGCGCATGGTCGGGATGGTTTTCAAGTTCCGGATGAAGCACCCAATCGACCGCCTTGTTGGTGGCGAGAAATTCCAGCACAACAAGCGTATTGCTCATGTGCCGTTCCATGCGAACGCCTAACGTCTCGATGCCTTGCAAGAGCTGGAAGGCGTTCATCGGGGACAGGCACGCACCGAAATCGCGCAGGCCCTCGGTGCGGGCGCGCATGATGAAGGCGGCCTGGCCGAACTGCTCGCCAAAGACGATGCCGTGATACCCCGCATAAGGCTCGGTGAGCACAGGGAACTTGCCGGACGCGTGCCAATCGAATCGTCCACCGTCGACGATCACCCCGCCGATGGCGATGCCGTGGCCTCCCAGCCATTTGGTTGCCGAGTTCATCACGATATCGGCGCCGAGTTCGATGGGGCGAGAGAGAAACGGCGTCGCAAAGGTATTGTCGATCAGCAGCGGGATTTTTGCCTCATGCGCGATTTGCGCAACAGCGGGAATGTCGAGCACCTCAAGGCCGGGATTGCCGATGGTCTCGCCGATCAGGAGCTTCGTGTTCGGCCGGATCGCGGCGCGGAATTCGTCGTGCGCGCGGGGTTTCACGAAGGTCGTCGTGATGCCGAAGCGCGGCAGCGTGTGCGCCAACAGGTTGATGCTGCCGCCATAGAGTGAGGCGGATGCGACGATATGATCGCCGGCGTTAAGCAGCGTGGCTATGCCTAAATGTAGCGCGGCCATGCCGCTTGCGGTTGCTATCGCGCCGACGCCGGCCTCGAGCGCCGCGACCCGCTCTTCAAGCACGGCCGTCGTCGGATTGGAAATCCGCGTGTAGATATGCCCTGCGCGCTCCAGGTTGAACAGCGCCGCCGCGTGATCGGAATCCTGAAAGACATAGGAGGTGGTCTGATAGATCGGCACGGCGCGCGCGCCTGTCGCCGGATCAGCCCGTTGACCGGCATGCAGGCTCAAGGTTTCAAAAGCAGGCGGCTTCGGGGTAGGCATGCGGCTCCTCGCCTGGCGATGAAGGGTGAATGCGCCGGCTTAGCCGGCTCTACACATGCACGGGGGCGCGAACCCGCCCGGCATTGCCGAACACGCGCAGGTATCGTTCGACCTCGCTCGGTATGCCCGTCGCCTTTTCCGGGTTGTCCGCGAGCTTGACCGCGGGGCGGCCGTCCACCGTGGTGACCTTGCAGACAATCGAGATCGGATCGAGATCGACTGAGCCGTTGGGCGCGCATCCGACGAAATCATTGGTGAGATTGGTGCCCCAACCGAAACTGATGCGGACGCGGCCGGCAAAATGGCGGTGGATTTCCTCGATCGAATTGACATCCATGGCGTCGGAAAACACCAAAAGCTTTTCCTTCGGATTCTTTCCCTTCTGCTTCCACCAACTGATGATTTCCTCGCCGGCCTGGATCGGCGGGGCACTGTCCGGGCGAAAGCCGGTCCAGTCCGCGACCCATTCCGGCGCATCGCGCAGAAAGGCCTTGGTGCCGAACGCATCGGGCAGGGCGATCAGAAGATTGCCGCCATAGGTATGGCGCCATTGATCGAGAATGCGATAGGGCGCCCAGCGCAATTCCTTGTCGTCATTGGCGAGCGCAGCTGCGACCATTGGCAATTCATGAGCGTTGGTGCCGATCGCTTCGAGATCGCTGTCCATCGCGAGCAGCACGTTGGAGGTGCCGGTGAAGGCCGGGCCTAAGCCTTCCTTGACCGCCTCGACGCACCAGCGCTGCCACAGAAAACCGTGGCGCCGGCGCGTCCCGAAATCCGACAGCCGCAGGTCTTCGAGCCTGCGCAATCGCTCGACCTTGGCCCAGAGCTTTGCCTTGGCGCGCGCATAGAGCACGTCGAGCGCAAAGCGGCCCTGTCCTTTCATCGCCTGGCGTGAGCGCAATTCGTTCAGAATGGCGAGCGCCGGAATCTCCCACATCGTGGTGTGCGTCCACGGCCCGTAGAAATTCAGCTCGTACTGGCCGTCGACTTTCTTGAGCTCGTATTCCGGCAGGCGGAAGTTCGAAAGGTAGTTGATGAAGTCCGGCGCGAACATCTGGGTCTTGCCGTAAAACGTGTTACCGGCAAGCCAGATCAATTCTTTCTTGGAAAAGCGAATAGAGCGGGCGTGATCGAGCTGCGCGCGCAGCTCGCCTTCATCGATCACTTCGGCGAGCCGGACATGCTTGCTGCGGTTGATGACCGAAAAGGTGACCCGCTGGTTCGGGTAGAACTCGCGGATCATCTGTACCATCAGCAGCTTGTAGAAATCGGTATCCAGCAGGCTGCGCACGATCGGGTCGAGCCGCCAGCCGTGATTGTAGGTCCGGGTCGCTATGTCAGTGACTGCCATAATCAAAGTCTAGCGCGCCCCCGGGGGAGCGGAAAGTAGCTTTTCACATTTCTTAAGCAGACCTGTCATTGCTCTTAAGCAGCTCTGTCATTGCGCTCGACTAGGGGTTGCCTCGTTTATCCCCCTCAAGAAGAAGGTCGAGCATGGCTCTCCCCCATTCGATTCATCGAAAAACCAGGTTCAAGCTGATCGCCGGCGTCTCACTGACAGCCCTTGTCGGGCTCGGCGCCATGGTGTTTCCAGCGAATTTGCCGCGCGCTCTTGCCGCCGATGCGCAGGTCAAGACGCCTGAGGAACGGCTTCACACCGAGACGCCGATCAAGCACGTCATCTATGTGATCGCCGAAAACCGCAGCTTCGATAATGTCTATGGCACCTATCAGCCGAAGCACGGACAGCGAATTTGGAATTTGCTGTCGCGGGAGATCGTCAACGCCGATGGCACGCCCGGCAAGCATTTCGCCAGAGGACAACAGTTTCAGGTGACAACTGGCAGCCTCAACGGCACCTTCTTTCTGAGCCCATTGGCCAAGGTGCCTTACACCTTCTTGCCCGTGCCGACCCTCAACTCGGCGCAGCCCTTTGGCATCGGCCTTGAGTTTGGCATCGTGGATTCGACCGGCAAGCCGACCGCCAACTTCCCGAACGGTGATCCAGAACTGCCGCCGCAGGATCAGGTCACGCTCGCAACGGGCGGCTTTGCGCAATCGCCGTCACCGATCACGTCGACCAAGGCAAGCGGCCCGGACATCCGCATCCCCAACGTGACGCAGCTGCCCCCCGGACCGTTCCCGCAGACCAGCGCGGAGTTGCCATACGACGCCTATGCCGGCGACACGATCCATCAGCTGTTTCAGATGTGGCAGATGAACGATTGCAGCATGGCGAATGCGACGTTCGAAAATCCGACCGGATGCCTGCACGATCTCTATACGTTTGTTGCCTACCAACGGCACGGCGCCGGGCCAGAGCCCGGGCGATGGCGGCCAGGACATGGCGTTCTTCAATATGAACAATGGGGATGCGCCCATCTTCAAGGCGCTTGCCGATCAGTATGCGATTTCCGACAATTTCCACCAGGCCATCATGGGTGGATCGGTTACTGGCCATTTCGGAATCCTCTTCGGCGATAATCCCTTCTTTGCCAATCCCGACGGCACCCCCGGCACCCCGAGCGGGAGCATCACCAATCCGAATCCGGCTGTCGGCTCGGTCAACACCTACCAATCGAACGGGACCTGGGTGAAGTGCAACGATCCGACCCAGCCGGGCGTGAGTGCGCTTCAATCCTACCTCGCCTCGCTTCCTTACCGTGTCGGCCCGAGCTGCGCGCCGAACGCCTACTATCCCATTCGCGACGCCAGTCCGGCGTTTTCGCCGACCGGCACGCTGAACCCGGTCAGTGCGACGGTGATGCCGCCGGTGACGATCCGGCATATCGGCGACGAGCTGAATGCGCACAACGTCTCCTGGGCCTATTACAGCGGCGGTTACGATTCTGCGATCGCGGTTACCAATGGCGCCAAGGACGTATTCGACCAGGTGTTTAGGGCCGGGTACTGCGACATTTGCAATGCATTCCAGTATTCGAAGTCGATCATGACCGACCCGAACCAGCGGGCGGTCCATCTCAAGGACATCGCCGACAGTCTCTATCCTCAAATCGCCAGCGGCGATCTGCCGGCGGTTTCCTTCGTGAAAATGGACGGCGGTCTGCAGGGTCATCCAGGCAGTGGCAAGGTCAGCCTTCTGGAGGAATTTCTCCAGGACCTCATCAACCGCGTCCAGGCCAACCCGGCATTGTACGCCGAGACCGCGATCATCGTCACCTTCGACGAGAGCGGCGGCCTCTATGACAGCGGCTTCATCCAGCCGCTCGACTTCTTCGGCGATGGCCCGCGCATCCCGCTCCTTGTCGTCTCGCCGTTCTCTACCGGCGGACGTGTGTCGCACGCCTATACCGACCAGGTGTCGGTACTCAAGTTCATCGAACGCAACTGGCGTCTCGGCAAGATTTCCAACCGCAGCCGCGATAATCTGCCGAACCCGATCATGGACGAGTTCAATCCGTGGGTGCCAGTGAACATGCCGGCGATCGGCGATCTCTTCGACATGTTCGATTTTGATCGCGAACACGATCACGATCATGACCACGATGACCGCCAGCATCATGACCGTGACGACCGGTGATCATTCAGTCACCCGATGAACTGAAAAAGCGCTGGCCTGGCGATGCCAGGCCAGCACCTTGTTTTATGACGCGCGGTGACGCAGCCGTGTGACGACACCCGGCACGTCCCGCCATGGCGGCTTTCCTGGCGCAAATTGCTGGCGGAGATATCCGACCAGATCGGCGAGCTGGTCGTCGGACAGGTGGTCCCCGAAGGCCGGCATATAGCCGAGGTCACTTGAGACCGGGGCCATGATGCCGTGCAGGATCACCTGGATCAGGTTGTCGGGGGTTGCCGCGTGCAGGTTGCTGTTGAGCGCCAGCGAAGGCCGGCTGCCGAACAACGGCGGACCGCCGACCGAGTGGCAGACGGCGCAGGCGCCCTCGTAAAAGCGCTGGCCGAAGGGCGATGTTGCGACAAAGCGGGTGCCGGTGGTGCGCTCGAGCGCCGCGGCGAGGGCGGGCTGGTCCAGTTTACCCGTTGCCGGTTCGTTGAAGGAGGCAAGGTAAACCGCCATCGCGCGAATGTCCTCGCCCGGCAGCGCCTTCAGGTCCTGCACGACCGGCGTCATGGGGCCGGCGGCGACGCCATGAAAGCGGGAGAAACCGGTGCGCAGGTAGGCGAACAACTCGTCCTCGCTCCAGGGGATGGGTGAGTGCGAAAGCGAGGTCAACGGCGGGGCTTCCCAGCCCTCGGCAAAGCCGCCGGCAAGATAAGCACTCGCCTTTTCGGCGCCAAGCGCGTTGCGCGGTGAGTGGCAGGCACCGCAATGGCCGAGGCCTTCGACGAGATAAGCGCCGCGATTCCAGGTAGCCGATTGGTTCGGGTCGGGCGCGAAGGTTTCGGCGCTATGGAACAACGCGTTCCAGCCGGCGAGTAAGGGACGCCAATTGAAGGGGAAGACGACATCGTGCGCGCGGTTGCCGCTGACAACCGGCGTCTGCGCCATCAGGTAGGCGTAGAGCGCCTGCAGGTCCGCATCGCTTGCTTTCGCAAAATGTGTGTAGGGAAATGCCGGATAGAGATGCCGGCCGTCGCGATGGATGCCTTCGCGCATCGCGCGCTCGAAGGCCGGATACGACCAGTCGCCGATGCCGGTTTTCACGTGTGGCGTGATGTTGGTGCTGAAGATCACGCCGAACGGCGTCTCGATCGGCCGCCCGCCGGCATTGAGGATACCGTTGATGGACGTGTGGCAGGTTGCGCATTCGCCGAGCGCCGCGAGTTGGCGGCCGCGTTCGATGGTGGCAGCCGAGAACACCGACGGATCCGGTCGCGCGATCGGCGCGATCGATTGCCACGGCAGGATTGCGGCAGCAATGCCAACGCCGCCGGCGATCAGGGCGGCGGCGGTCGCGAAGGCGCCGCGCCGCTTGGCGAATGGATTTTTCCAGCGGGTCAGGTCGGCTTGGCTCGGACCCGCCGGCGCGGCGAGGGCGCCGGCATGCGGGGCTTGCTCGCCGCGAAGGCCGGCCAGAATGCGCTCCGGCGTGAACGGCGGTTCGCGAAAGCGCACCCCTGTAGCGTCGAAGATCGCATTGGCGATTGCAGCCGCGCTCGGGACGGAAGCGGATTCGCCGACGCCGAGCGGTGGCTGGTCGGTCCTCGGCAGCATCAGGACGTCGATCTCGGGCACTTCCGGAAACTTGATGATGGGGTAGGCACCCCATTCGCGGCTTGCGACAGCGCTGCCGCTGAACGACACCTCTTCCATCAGCGCGCGGCTGGTCGATTGAATCACATTGCCTTCGATCTGGTGGCGCACGCCCTCCGGGTTGATCATCAGGCCCGAAGTCCTGGCCCGCAATCACACGGGTGACGCTGACATCGCCGGTGGACTTGTTGACCTCGACGTCGGCGATCCAGGCCGACCACGCCGCGCCATAGCCCGGAAACTTGCTGTGAACGTAGAGGGCATAGGCAAAGCCGCGGCCGTGCACGACGTCGCCTTCCTTTTCCCGCCACACCGGGCGCGGCTTCCAGCCCGCGCGCTCGGCAACCGCATTGACGAGATCGACCGCGCGCGGGTCTTTCAGGTAGCGCAGGCGGTATTCGATGGGATCGACGCGGGCTTCCGTCGCAAGTTCGTCGATATAGGATTCATGCGCAAAGGTGTTCGGCAGTGCTGATACGCCGCGAAACCAGGATGCCCGCATGATCGGCGGCATGTCATGCGCGACCACGCGCAGGTGGTCGTAATCGTAGGGCGGGATTGCGGTGCGATCGCCCATCTCGGAGACCTGCGGCGTTGGGGCAATCGCCCCGGTCAGAAGCAGCGCCAGCGTCGGCGCGCCGTTGGAAGGATAGCGGGTCGCGAAATCGTATCCTGCGATGCCGCCATCGGCATCCAGCCCGCCCTTGACATCGATCAGTTGCGCGGTGCCCTTCGGCTCCCAGACGTGCTCCTGCTCGCGCGTCAATTGCACGCGAACCGGGCGTCCGACCGCGCGCGACAAAAGCACCGCGTCGGCAGAAACGTCGTCGGCGCAGTTGCGGCCGTAGCAGCCGGCCGCTTCCATCCTGATAATCTCGATCTCGGATTCCGGCCGCTGCAGCAGCAGCGCCAGGTCCTCGCGCAGGATGTGCGGATTTTGCGTGCCGGACCAGACGCGAACCTGGTCCTCGCGAAACTCTGCCACTGCGCAGGATGGCCCGATCGATGCATGCATCTGGTAGGGCCAGAGATACGTGCGGTCGATCGGTTTGGCCGCTCGTTGGAGCGCGGCATCGACGTCGCCCTTGTCGATCAAGATGCGCGATGTCGAGGGATTTCTACGCAGCGCTTTCTCGATGTCCTTGAGGTCGGGCAGCGTCGGCACCTTCTTCCAGGTGAGTCTCAGCTGGCCGGCTGCTCTGACGGCATTTTCCTCACGCACCGCGACGACGCCAACGAAGTCGGCGATGCGCACCACCGCGACGAGACCGAGAATGTCGCGCACCGAGGATTCGTCGACCTCAAGCAGGCTCGTGCCGACAAAATCGCCGCCATCGACACCGGCATAGGGCGGGCGCACGACGCGGCCGTGCAGCATTCCGGGCACGCGAATGTCGTGGACGTAAACCAGTTCGCCGGTGGCCTTGGCCGGAAGATCGACGCGCGGCACGGATTGACCGACGATGCGATAGTCGTGGTCGGACTTCACCTTGACGTCGTCGGCAAGTTCGAGGCGGATGATGTCGTCGCCGATCAACTCGCCAAAGCTGATAGAGCGGTTGTGCCCGCGAACGAGGCCGTCCTCGATCGCAAGGTCCTCGATCGGGAGTTCAAGCCGCTTGGCGGCGCGCGCGACCAAAAATTGCCGCGCCTGAGCCGCGGCCTTGCGCAGCGGCACCGCCGTAATCTGGATGGTTTCGCTCGCGATCGTTGCGCCCTGGTTCGGAACCCGTGCGGTATCGCCGAGCACAACCACGACGCGCGCAAAGGACACGTCCAGCTCTTCGGAGACGATCTGCCCGAGCGCGGTGCGGATGCCGGTGCCGAGATCGACATGGCCGTTGAAAGCCGTGACCGCACCGTCCGCGGTGATCTTGATGAAGGTCTCGAACAGATTGCTTGCGCCAGTTGCAATTGGACGCACCACGACGAGCGTTCCCGACCGATGCTCTTTGTCGGGAAGACCGGACATGCTCATCAGTCGTGCGCCTCGACCACGGCGCCCGCCGCCCGCATCACCGCGCGGATGATTTCCACATGCGCGCCGCAGCGGCAGAGATTGTAGCGCAGCGCTTCCATCGCCTCCTGTTCGCTCGGATGCGGGTTGCGCGATAGCAACGCCTTTGTCGTCATGATCATGCCGTTGAGGCAATAGCCGCATTGCGCGGCCTGTTCGGCGATGAAAGCTTCCTGCACCGGATCGGGATCGTTGCGCGAGCCGAGCCCTTCGAGAGTAATGATCTCGCGGTCGACGCAGCCTTCAATGGGGATCACGCACGAGCGCGCCGCGGCGCCATCGATCAGCACGGTGCAGGTGCCGCATTCGCCGAGGCCGCAACCATATTTCGGTCCGTTCAATGCGAGATCGTTGCGCAGCACATAGAGCAGGGCGGTGTCCGGGGATGCGTCCACCTCGTGGATCCGGCCGTTGACGTTCAGGCGGATCGGGGCGTGTGGCATCCGGCGTGGCTCTTCGCGCTTGGTTTAAAGGCATTTCGAGAATAACGTTTGCATACAAACGTGCAAGCCTGCTGCCCAAACGCGCTTGACAGTATTCCGGAGCGCGCGCAACATCGTTCGTATACGAACAAAGTGCCCCGGCCGACGATGTGGCCGGGTTACCTGGTTGCCGACGCTTGCAGCCGCGACCACTTGCAGGGCTTCGTTGATGTCGACTGACGCTGTGGCCGCCGACAAGATCCGCTGCGATGCCTGCCCGGTGATGTGCTACATCAAGCCAGGCGCGAGCGGCGCGTGCGACCGCTATGCCAATCACGACGGTGTCCTCGTGCGCGTCGATCCCCATGTCTTGCTGGAGCGGACGGTGTCGCATGGCGGACGGCTGGTGCCGTTCCAGGCAAGCGGCGACTGGGACGGAAAGCTCGTCCACGAGCCGGACGTGTTCGTCACCGCGATCGGCGCCGGCACCACCTATCCCGATTACAAGCCCGCGCCTTTCATCGTGTCCTCGGAGATCGATGGCGTCGACATGGTCACAGTCGTGACCGAGGGCATCTTTTCCTACTGCGGGGTCAAGGTGAAGATCGACACCGATCGCTTCCTCGGACCGGAGACTGCGACCGTGCGGGTGCAGGGCGAGGCGGTGGGCCACGTCACCACCAGCGAATATGGCTCGCAGATGCTGTCGCTCGGCGGCGTTCATCACTTGACCGGCGGATCGAAGAAGGAAGGCCGTGTCACCTGCGACACGCTGATGGATTTAAGCAATTGCAAGCCGGTCGAGATGACCATCGACGGCGGCGCGACGGTGGTGGTGCAGGCCGGCCATGCGCCTGTGGTCAATGGCGTTGCCGAAGAGCGCATGCGGGTCGGCTGTGGCTCGGCCACGATCGGCATGTTCGCCAAGCAATGGCAGGGCCAGGTCGATGAGGTGGTTGTCGTCGACGACCATATCACCGGCGTGCTCTCGGAACATCAGGCTGGCAAGGTGCTCGACATCGCCGACACCGGCATCAAGATGAAGGGACGGCGCTCGACGCCCGGCCGCTATTTCCAGGTCGCAGAGCCGGGCACCGGGTGGGGCGGCACGCAGATTTCGGATCCGTTGTCGATCTTGGGCCCGTTCGATCCGAAGGTCGCAAAACCCGGCACGACCATGCTGATGGTCTCGACCACGGGCGAACACGCCGCCTATTACGAACTCGACAGCGCTTTGAGGCCGGTCGAGAAGGCGATGCCGGCGGACCTTCAATTCTCGGTCGCGCGCATCCAGGAGAATTGCGAGCCGGCGCTCTGCACGGTGCTGTTCATGGGCGGCGCAGGTGGCTCGCTGCGTGCCGGCGTCACCGACAATCCGGTGCGGCTGACCCGCTCGGTCAAGGATGCGCTGACACGCGTCACCTGCGGCGGCGCGCCGGTCTATGTCTGGCCCGGGGGCGGCATCACCTTCATGGTCGACGTCACGCGGCTGCCCATCGGCGCGTTCGGATATGTGCCGACGCCGGCACTGGTCGCGCCGATCGAGTTCACCATGCGGCTGTCGGATTATGCGGCGCTGGGCGGCCATATGGACCATGTCCGTCCGCTGGCGTCCCTGAAGACGAGCGAGGCGCGCCAGTTGACGTCGCTCTCGCCGAAAGCAGGAGCGCGATGATGGTGCGGCAGCCGCAGGTCGGATGGTTGAAAGACGGCAAGCGGCTGCATCTGCAGGATGGCCCGATCGACCTGATCGTGGAAGCGCATGGCGACACCGACCGGCGCGTCGCTTACGCTGCCGCAATCAGCCGTTTCACCGGCCTGCTTGATGAGCTCTGCGGCGAATTGTCCTTGTTGCGGTCAGCTGCCGATCCCGCGCAGTGCGCGCTGCGAGGCGTGGTCGCGCGCCGCATGCACGCCGCGGTGGCGCCGTTCGCGCGCGATCATTTCATCACGCCGATGGCGGCCGTGGCTGGCGGCGTCGCCGAGCAAATCCTGGGCGCCATGGTGCAGGCCGCGCCGCTCACGCGCGCCTATGTCAATAATGGCGGCGATATTGCAATTCACTTGACCGATGGCGAGCAATTCACCGTCGGCCTGATCGATCGGCCCGATGCGGCTGGCCTGATGCGGACGACCGTCATCCGCGCCGATGATCCCGCACGCGGCATCGCCACCAGCGGCTGGCACGGGCGCAGCTTTTCTCTCGGTATTGCGGACGCGGTAACAGTACTGGCGCGGACCGCCTCCCAGGCCGATGCGGCTGCAACCATCGTCGCCAATGCCGTCGATCTGCCCGATCATCCCGCCGTTATCAGATGTCCAGCCAATGAGATTCAGCCGGACAGCGATCTGGGCGCCCGCCTGGTGACGCGCCATGTAGGTCGCCTGACATATCAGGCGATCGATGCGGCGCTGGAAGCAGGCGAGGCAAAGGCCCACCAATTGCTCAGCCTCGGCCTGATCGAGGCGGCATCCTTGCACCTGAAAAGCGAGATCCGCGTCGTCGGTTTGCAAAGCCGGGATGCAAATGTGCGGCCTGCGTTGCACGTCAACGAAAGTATGATCCATGCGTGAACAGCATTCGGTCATCATCGCTGTCCGCCAACAGGGTGTCGCGCCATGAGTGTGGTCATACGCAAGATCGTTACCGTCGTCGAAGAGACGCTGATGGAAATGGGAAAGGGCGTAAATCCGCCGACCCGGCGCGCCGCGGCGATTGCGGTGATAGAAAATCCATTCGCCGGCCGATACGTGGAAGATATTTCTCCGCTGATCGCAATCGGCGAGGAGCTCGGCGAATTGCTTGCCAAGAAGGCGATCGCGGCTTTAGGGATCGAGGGCACGAAAGTCCACAGCTACGGCAAGGCGGCGGCTGTCGGCGAGAACGGAGAGCTGGAGCATGCGGCCGCGATCTTGCATCCCAAGATGGGGACGCCGGTGCGAAAGGCGCTGGGCAAGGGCGCAGCGCTCATTCCATCCTCGAAAAAGCGCAGCGGTCCCGGTACCACGCTCGATATCCCGCTCGGTCACAAGGACGCAGCCTTTGTCAGGAGCCATTTCGACGGCATGGAAGTGCAGATCAACGATGCGCCGCGCGCCAATGAGATCATGGTTGCGTTCGCCGTCACCGACAGCGGCCGGCCGCTGCCGCGGGTCGGCGGCCTGACTGTGGGCGAGATCAAGGGCGAAGACGGATTACGATAACCTATTGGATCAACGCTGGAGGGTAGAGGCATGCAACGAAGAGTTTTATTGGGCGCAGGGCTGGCCTTGACCTTTACGGGTCTCGCGCCGAGCGCGTTCGCGCAGAGCGGCGAGATCAAGATCGGCGAGATCAACAGCTACTCGTTGCTGCCGGCCTTCACCGAGCCCTACCGCAAAGGCTGGCAACTCGCGGTCGAGGAAATCAACGCCGCCGGCGGCATCAATGGCAAGAAGCTCGTCGTCATCTCCAAGGACGACAGCGGCAAGCCGGCCGATGCGCTGACAGCGGCGAACGAACTCGTCTCGAACGAGAACGTCGTGATGCTGACCGGCACGTTCCTGTCGAACATCGGGCTTGCGGTCAGCGACTTCGCCAAGCAGAAAAAAATCTTCTTTCTCGCCGCTGAACCCTTGAGCGACGCCGTCACCTGGTCGAAGGGCAACCGCTACACCTTCCGCCTGCGCCCCTCCAATTACATGCAGGCGGCGATGCTGGTGGAAGCGGCGGCGAAGCTGCCGGCCAAGCGCTGGGCGACGATCGCGCCGAACTACGAGTACGGCCAGTCGGCGGTGGGCGTGTTCAAGAAGCTGATGTCGGAGAAGCGGCCCGACATTCAGTGGGTCGAGGAGCAGTGGCCGCCGCTCGGCAAGATCGACGCGGGTCCGGTGGTGCAGGCGATCGCCGCGGCCAATCCGGACGCGATCCTCAACGCCGAATTCGGCGCCGATCTCGTCAAGCTCGTGCGCGAAGGCAATACCCGCGGGCTGTTCAAGGATCGTACCGTGGTAAGCTTCATCACCGGCGAGCCCGAATATCTTGATCCGCTCAAGGACGAAGCGCCGGAGGGATGGATCGTCACCGGCTATCCCTGGTACTCGATCAAGACGCCGGAACACGATGCGTTCCTGAAGGCGTATCAGGCCAAGTATAATGACTATCCGCGGCTCGGCTCGATCGTCGGTTACGAGACGATCAAGGCGGCAGCCGCAATCCTCGCCAAGGCCAATTCGACCGATACGGAGAAGATGATCGCGGCGACCGAAGGACTGTCGGTGCCATCGCCTTTCGGCGAGATCACCTTCCGCAAGCTCGATCACCAGTCGACGATGGGCGCCTTCGTCGGCAAGACCGCGCTGAAGGATGGCAAGGGCATCATGGTCGATTATTCCTACCGCAAGGGCTCGGACTATCTGCCGAGCGACGCCGAAGTCGAGAAGATGCGGCCGAAGGAGTGAAGGGCACTAACCTTGCGGCCTCATGGTTCGAGACGCACCGGCCTTATTTGCACCATTCGCTGACGGCCTCACCATTGCTCGGCCTGCTCGGGTGTGCCGCGCTCCTCACCATGAGGAGTGAGACCCTCATCCTGAGGAGGCACGAAGTGCCGTCTCGAAGGATGGGGCGCATGTACTAAGAGGCAGTCGAATCGCCCATGGCCTTCTATGTCGTCCAGTTCCTGACCGGTCTTGCCAGCGCCGCTTCGCTGTTCCTGGTCGCGTCAGGGCTATCGATCATCTTTGGCGTGACGCGGATCGTCAATTTCGCCCACGGCGCGTTCTACATGCTCGGCGCCTATGTGGCGTTCACGCTGACCGAGCGATTTTCCGGCGCGCTCGGATTCTGGGGCGGCATCGTAGCCGCGGCGCTGATCGTGGCTGCGATTGGCGTCGTCGTCGAAATGCTCTTGTTGCGGCGGATCTATCACGCGCCCGAACTGTTCCAGTTGCTCGCGACCTTCGGTCTGACCTTGATGGTCGAAGACCTCGTGGTGCTGAACTGGGGGCCTGACGATCTGGTCGGCCCGCGCGCGCCGGGGCTGAAAGGCGCGCTCGACTTCTTCGGCCAGCGGATTCCCAGCTATGACCTGTTTCTGATCGTGCTCGGTCCCCTCGTGCTCGGCCTGCTGTGGCTGGTGTTCCAGCGCACCCGCTGGGGCGTCCTGGTGCGCGCGGCGACGCAGGACCGCGACATGGTGGCGGCGCTGGGCGTCAATCAGAAATGGCTTTTCACCAGCGTGTTTGCGCTCGGGGTTTTCCTGGCCGCACTTGCCGGGGCGCTGCAAATCCCCCGCGATGCGGTGCATCACGCCATGGACCTGCGCGTCATTGTCGACGTTTTCGTCGTCGTGGTGATCGGCGGCCTCGGCAGCATCGCCGGCGCCTTCGTCGCAGCGGTGCTGGTGTCGGAACTGAACGCATTCGGCATCCTGATCTTTCCGAAGATCTCGATCATCCTCGTCTTTCTGGTGATGGCGGTGGTCCTGATCGTGCGGCCCTGGGGGCTGCTCGGCAAGGCCGAAGCTCCGGCGCGCCGCACGCCGGGCCTCACCGTCAATCCCTGGCGTCCGCTGTCGTCGAACGAACGCGTTGCGGCCGTCATTGCGTTTTTGCTCGCCGCCTCGCTGCCGTTCTTCTCCGGCAATTATGCGCTCACCGTCGGCGCGGAGATTGCAATCTTCGTGATCTTTGCGGCGAGCCTGCATTTCCTGATGTCGGTCGGCGGGCTCGCCTCGTTTGGACACGCGGCCTATTTCGGACTGGGCGCCTATGGCACAGCCTTCGCCGTCAAGCTCGCAGGCTTGCCGATGATCGCGGCACTTCTCGCCGGTCCGCTGTTTGGTCTCCTTGGCGCAGCCGTGTTCGGCTTCTTCGCCGTGCAATTGTCCGGTGTGTATTTTGCGATGCTGACGCTCGCCTTTGCGCAAATCGTCTGGTCGATCGTCTTTCAATGGGTCAGCCTCACCGGCGGCGACAACGGCATTCTCGGCGTCTGGCCGGAGCGCTGGGCGGGGAGCCCGTCACACTTCTACTGGCTGTCGCTCGTGATCGCGGCGCTCGCGGTGGGGGCTTTACGCATCGCGACGTTCTCGCCGTTCGGCTTTGCGTTGCGGGCCAACAGGGATTCCCCGCTGCGCAGCGAGGCCATCGGCATCAACGGCAAGCGCATCCAGTGGAGCGCCTTCGTCATCGCCGGCACCGTCGCCGGAACAGGCGGCGCGTTGTTCGCCTACCTCAAGGGCAGCGTGTTTCCGGATGTCCTCGGCATACCGCTTTCGGTCGACGCGCTGGTGATGGTGCTGCTCGGCGGGGTCGAGACGATCTCCGGCGCGATCGTCGGCGCCATCGTCTACAAGGCGCTCTCGATCTGGCTGGTCAGCCAGACCGAGTGGTCGAAGCTCGTGCTCGGCGCGTTCATCGTTTTGATCGTCGTGGCCTTCCCCAAGGGCATCGTCGGCACGGTGGAATCGATCTGGCATCGCCGGCCGTCCTCGCTCAAGGCCGCTCTTCTCGCCTCGAAAATCGAGACCGCCGAATGAGTACAGTTCAACCACTGTTGTCGGTCGAGGGATTGAGCAAATCTTATGGCGGGGTGCATGCCGTGCGCGGCGTCTCGTTTTCGCTTGTCACCGGCGAAATCCTCGCGCTGATCGGCCCGAACGGCGCAGGCAAGTCGACCTGTTTCAACATGCTCAATGGCCAGACCGCGCCCGATGCGGGCCGGGTGCATGTGCTCGGCAAGGACACCACCGGGCTGAAGCCGCGCGAGGTCTGGCGGCTCGGCGTCGGGCGCACGTTCCAGATCACCGCGACGTTTCCGACCATGACGGTGCGCGAGAATGTTCAGGTGGCGCTGTCCTCGCACGACCACAAGCTGTTCAATCTCGTCACGTCGATGCCGCACTATGCGAGAGATGAGGCGGATCGTCTGCTCGATCTCGTCGGCATGGGGGGCTTTGCGATGCGCGCCTGCGGCGAGCTAGCCTATGGCGACCTCAAGCGGCTCGAACTGGCCGTTGCGCTTGCCAACCAGCCGAGACTTCTCTTGATGGACGAGCCCACCGCCGGCATGGCGCCGCGCGAGCGCATCGAACTGATGCGGCTCACCGCGCAGATCGCCAGGGAGAAATCGATCGGCGTCCTCTTCACCGAGCACGACATGGACGTCGTGTTCGAACACGCCGACCGCATCCTCGTGCTCAATCGCGGTAACCTGATTGCGGAAGGCTCGCCGGACGAGGTGCGCCGCAACGCGGAGGTGCGCGCCATTTATCTCGGCGAAGGCCTAGTGTACGACGCCCGCCATCGCGAGGGAGTTTCGCCGTGAAGCTCGCGATCGAAAACCTCAACAGTCACTATGGGCCGGCGCATATCCTGTTCGATGTCGCCCTCGACGTCGCCGACGGCGAGGCGGTCGCTCTGCTGGGGCGCAACGGCGCCGGCAAGTCCACGACCTTTCGCTCGATCGTCGGCCTCGTCGCACAGCGCTCCGGCCGCATCCAGTTCGAGGGCCGCGACATCGAGAGCTGGCCGACGCATGCGATCGTGCGCGGCGGGCTCGGTTATGTGCCGGAAGAGCGGCGCATCTTTACCGATCTGACAGTGGAGGAAAACCTCGAGGTCGGCCGCCAGCCGCCGCGCAGCAATGCACCACAATGGACGCGCGAGCGACTGTTCGAGCTGTTTCCGAATCTCGCCGAAATGCGCAACCGGCCGGGCGGGCGGATGAGCGGCGGCGAGCAGCAGATGCTCACCATCGCGCGCACGTTGATGGGAAATCCGTCGCTGGTGCTGCTCGATGAGCCGTCCGAAGGCCTCTCGCCGAAAATCGTGGAGCAGATGGTCGAGGCCATTCTCGTCATGAAAAAGGAAGGCGTCAGCCTCTTGGTCTCCGAGCAGAATTTGCATTTCGCGCGGCTGATATCCGACCGCGCCTATATCATCGAACGCGGCCGCATCTGCTTTTCCGGCACCATGGCCGAGCTCGACGCGCGTCCGGACATCCGCGACGCGCATCTGGCGCTGTAAGGGGACGAGGCGAAAGATGGCCAGGGGAGTTTTGCTGAAGCGCAGTGTGAAGCCGCAGCGAACCGCTTACGTGCTCGACGAGCAGATCGGCTTCATCATGCGCCAGGTGTCGCAGCGCCACGCCACAATCTTCGCCCGCGACATCGGCGCCGATCTGACCCCGACGCAGTGGGCGGCGCTGGCAAAGCTCGCCGAGAGCGGGCCGTGCTCGCAGAACCAGTTGGGACGCCTGACCGCCATGGACGTGGCAACCATCAAGGGCGTGATCGACCGTCTCACCGCGCGCGGTCTCACCGAGACCTCGGCCGATCCAGAGGACGGCCGGCGCCTGCGCGTCAGCCTGACGCGGGTAGGCCAGCAGCTGGCGGAGAAGGTCGCGGCCAACGCGCTGGCGATTTCGAAGGAGACGCTGGCGCCGCTCGATCCGCGCGAGCGCGAGTTGCTGGTGGCGCTTCTCGAGAAGTTGCGGTGATCGCAGCATCCGTCGAAAGTCGTATATTTGCCGTCTCGTACCTGATAGATTCAAGAGAAATTTAGAAAACAGCGCGATTGTATTGGCGCGGTTCGGTGTTAACTCAAAGAGACGAAACTGTTCGTCAAAATTAACGCTATTGGCAGCTGGTTCCAAGCGCATTCGTTCAGCGGTTCGCTACAACATCCGACGAAAGCTCAAATACGACACGCAGAGGAGAAGGTTCATGCGAAGGTTCGGCTTGATTGGAGTTTCGGCGTTATCGCTGCTGCTCGCATTTGCTGCGACAGCCTCCGCCCAGGACAGATACAGGCATCATGCCAGTCGCGTCGCTCACCCCGCGATCGTGGTGGCCGGCGAGCCGAACCTGCCGATCGGAATGGCGCTGCTATGGGGCTATAGCCAGGGCTATAGCGAGTATCCGTCAGGCTGGGGCGGCCTCTATGGTGACGGCCGCTATCCCGGCAACACCGTCTCCGGGCCGCATACCTACAACACGCTACACTAAGCTGAAGCGGAACAGATACCGCGCTGCGCAAAGCAAGCTTCGCAAAAAAAGCTCCGGCCTTGGCCGGAGCTTTTTTGATTCGAGCGATCGCCCAATCAGTAGTTCGCGACGACCGGACCACCGAAGCGATAGTTGATGCCGATGCGGGCAATGGTGTCGGTCAGCGGAACGGTGCGGGGTCCCTCGGCCTGGACCGTATTGAATGTTACGCTATTGAAGCTCATGTAGAGCAACTCGAACTTGGCTGACCAGTTCGGCGCAAATCCCCATTCGATACCGCCGCCTGCCGTCCAGCCACTGCGGGTGGACGACGCCGAATCGAGAAGAGTATTGGTCTGCAAATTCCTGACACCGGCCTGCGTTCCTGCCACAGCATAGCCGCCGGTGCCGTAGTACAATAGATTGTTGGCCGCATACCCGAACCGGAGGCGAGCCGTCCCGAGCCAGGTTTCCTTGGTGAAGCTCGTGAAAGCGGTATTGCCGAGAGGCCCCTGGTCCCCGTAAGCGCCACTGCTGCCATATTCGCCGACCCAGGAACCATCGCCTTCGAAACCAAGCACAAATTGCGACATCTGCCAATTATAACCAATCGTGCCGCCAGCGAGGCCGCCCTTCAGGTCATACCCCTGCGCAAAGCTTACGCCCGACGCCGGATCAAGATGGTCGCTGGTCCCCAGGGACAAGCCGGCGGTCGCACCGATGTAGAACCCCGTCCAGTTATAGGGCGGGGGCACGGCCGGAGCCGCCTTCATCGGCAGATCCGCCGCCAATACGGTGGTCGGAGCGAGAACCAAAGCGGTGATTGCACCGAGCAGGATGTTCTTGGTCATAATCGCCTCTCGAAAGTGTCTAGCTGACAGCTGTCTGTTGGTGGGGTTCGTGTTTTGACGTGCCATTTAGAACCTCCACTGGACGCCGCTGGAGAACCCGAGGAGGGTGTTGCCGGTCCACAGATGCGGGACTGACAAGAGACCACCGGTTGCACCGAACGCGGAGTGAGCGTCGGTGGTGTTGGTGTGGCCGCCGGCACCGAGGTCGTAGTGGGCACTATAACCGTTGATGGTCGACGCCACGGCGGTGTACCAGGTCAGGTTCGACGAGAACTTGTGCTTGTAATTGGCGGTCAGCATGTCCGCGCTGTTGTTGTTGCTGGCATAGCCGGCGAGGCCGTCGGCGGTCGGTATATTGACGTCGTTATGCTGTCCGGGATCGCCGACCGCGTGGAACGCATGCGCCCAGCCGAAGCTCGCACTGTCCACCGGCGTCAATTCCTGGGTCACGAAGAGCCAGGTGTCGTTGCGCTGGCGCTCGTTCTGGAATGCCAGAGCGGCTGGGAGGTAGCGGTGCATACTTTCGAAGATGCCGCCGACCGTGGTCTTGGTCGAAAACGTGTAGAGCGCGGCGACCTTGAACGCGTCTTCATCCCCGATGTCTTGGAAGAACAGGTTCCTTTCGTAGGCGGAAGCGAAATTGAGATCGCAGGTGTAGATGTTGCAGGTATTGTACGTCCCGTTCTGTCCGAAGACCGAAGTGGTGCCCCAGATCGCGGTGATGTCGCTCTGCCGGTTGACGCCGTAATGGCGTTCATAGGCGATCGTGGCGTAGAACGGACCGTTGGTGTAGCTCAAATTCGTGCTGACAGCGTTGCCGAACGAGCCGTCGTTACAGGCCGTCGGAGCGAGACCGCCGGAGGTCGGATCGTTGCCGCCGGTACATCCGGCTTCGCCCGCGGCGACGTTGTCGTCGGTCGTCGAGCGGTTCTGACCCGGCGAGAACAGGAAGTTCCACTGGAAGCCGCCGATCGTCGGCGATTCGTACCAGATCGAGTGATCGAGACGGCCGCCGAATTCGACGCGGTTGTCGCCGCCGGTGTTGCCCACGATGGCGTGCATGTCGCCGATCTCGCCGGCGAACGGATTGAAGCCGCCGGTGGACCGTTCATACGGCGCGGTGGTCTTGCCGATCTTGATGGCGCCGAATTCGGGCGATGCAAAACCGATGTAGGTGTTGCGGTTGAACATGGCGCCATTGACGTTGTCGCTGAGATTGCTGTTGCTCTGTCTCGCGCCGGGCGTTGAAGACAGGTCGAAGCCCATTTCAAGTTGATACACGAAGTTGAACGGGAAATTCGGCAGGTGCTGGAAGCCGCGCACGCCGAGGTAGGAGGAGTTGGTCGAGATCGCCGGCATGAAGCCCATGTTTCCGAGAGGCGACGGCTCGCTCCCGCCGGTGGTGAGAGGATTGTTGTTGATGTTTCCGCCGAAGTTCTTTGCCGTATCGTCGATCGAGACGTCGATGTTGCCGTATCCGGTGATCTCACCGCCCGGCGTGTAGAAGGTGAGCGGATTGCCCTTCTTGTGCTCGAGGAAGCCGTGACCGTTGGCGTCGATCTCGGGCGAGACGAGGGCGGGCGGCGGGGTCGGTGTGCGCGTTGCGAGCACCGTGCCGACGGCCGGCGAAACACCAGGAGCGGATCCAGGCTTGGCCGGGGTAGCGTTCTTGATGGCGGCATCATCACGCTTGTTGATCTGCTTCCGCAACGCCGCATTTTCGTTTGCGAGCTTGGCATTGTTTTTCTCGATCTTGTCGAGCCGCGACAGCACGTCATCGAGTTTGTCAGCGGATGCAGGCAGTGCATGAAACACAAGGCCTGTTGCGACTAAACTTGCCCCCAGAACGCGTTTTCTCATCGTCTCGCCCCTCAATTAAGAATATTTGAGGAGCGTCGCTCGGTCGCAAGATACCGTCAATGTGGCGAGGGGGCGGCCAAATTATCGCAACTGCGAGATAAGGCCGCGGTGCTGATCACAGAAAAGTAATATCAACCAGCGTGTTAGGAACGATTGCGCGATTTTGCCGCAATGCGGAAACATTGTGTCATCAAGGCAACAGTTAGGAATAATGTATACCAATGCCGGGAAGAATTGGAAAACCATACGGCAATCACGCCGGCGTGATTCGGGATCATGTTGCAGATCATTCCAGGAAGAGTTGGCAGGGCGAGGATACTTCTGCAGCCGCTTCACCGCTGCATAGGCGAGTTCGCATTACGAACGTCGTCGAAAATCGCGTGATCGAGAGATAGAGCGACCCTTCGACCTCAACCCAGATTCATCTCCACCGCGATGCGGATGAGGTCGGAGTGGTTTTTCGCGCCGAGTTTTTGCTTGAGCAGCGACGTCGTGTTGGCGACCGTCTTGTAGGAGATGTGAAGCGCATCGGCTATCTCGGCGATCTTGTCGCCTCTCCTCAGCAGCGTCAGAATTTCCAGTTCGCGCGCGCTCATTCTGTTTACAGGGTAGGCCTTGACCGCGGCCGACGCAAAGGTGACGGCTTCCGCCAAATGCGGCGAGATGTAATTTTCGCCGGCTGCCACTTTCAGAACGGCTTTGACAAAAAGCCGCGGATCATCGGACTTCGAGAGATAACCTTGCGCACCCATGTCGACCGCGCGCACCACAAAGGCAGGATCGTCGTTCATGCTGAACATGATGATCCTGGCGTCGGGATCCTCTTTCCGGATTTGCCGCATCAGTTCGAAACCGGAAACGTCCGGAAGCTTGATGTCGATGACGACAACGTCGGGCTTGTCCTGCACGAAAGCCTGATAGCCGGCTTTGGCATTTCCGGCGCCCTCGATGCTCACGGAGGAGTTGGAGGCAAACAACGACCTGCAGCCCGACACGACCACGGGGTGGTCGTCGACGATCAATACCTTCGTTGCTAGTTTCTGAGTGTCCGACATCGCGACCGCTATGGCTGGGTGGATATAAACGCTGATCGAAGCTCGATCGAATAGAATTACTCTAGTGGTCCGATTCTAACATTCGCATCCCTTCTCGAGCTTCCACTTTTGCGAATGCTAGAATCAAAGGACCACAAGCAACTATAAGATTCTAGTGGAGTTTCGGATTTGACATTCGCGTGACGAACTCGCAGCTAGATGGGTAGCGAATGTCAAATCCACTCCACTAGATCATCAGGATTGTTGCATGTGGAAAAGGCTCCCTCTTCGGTTCCGGCTTTTTCTGCCGACGATCGGGTTGATCGCGGCTTCTCTGCTGTTCGGCATCTTTGCCCTGGAGATATTTTCGCCCAATCAATTCGAGAAGGAAAGCGAGGATGCCGCGGCTCTCGTGCAAACTGTGACGAGAGGTCTCAACACGGCGCTCGCCGCGAGCGAGAACCCCGAGCCGACGCTCAACGGTTTTGCTGACGGCATTGGAACCGGCGACGCTATCCGTTATCGCAAGGCTGATGTTTTCGCGGAAAAACCCAGGATACGGCTGAATACCGATGGCGTTCCGTCCTGGTTCGTCGGCCTCCTGCGAATTCCCAACCTCGCAACCGCCCATCCGGTGGTCATCGGCGAGCAGCACGTGGGCGATATCCTTTTCGTCCCCGATCTGACGCCGGACCTTAATGAAAAATGGCTTGGCTTCCTGGCAATCGTCTTGTCGGGATCTGTTTTGCTCGTGCTGGCGGCGATCAGTGCCTATTTCACGAGCAGCCTGGCGCTGTTGCCGCTGCAACAGCTCGGCGCCGGTCTGGCGCGGATGCAGCAGGGCGACTACGACAGCAAGATTCCTCTGCTCGGCCCTCCGGAAATCCGCAAGAGTTGCGAGGAGGCAAATCAGCTTGCGCGAAAGCTCAAGCGGTTGGCGCAGGACAACCGAAGCATGCTGCGCAAGATCGTCTCGCTGGAGGACGACGAGCGGCGCGTGCTCGCAAATGAGCTGCATGACGAACTTGGCCCGCTGCTGTTTGCCATCCGCGCCAATGCCATCGCACTATCGGAAGCCTCCGTCGATCCGGAGGCGCCGGCCAACCGGTTGTTGGAGGCGGCAGAGGCGGTCCAGCACGCCAGCCGCCGCATCCTCGAAGGGCTAAGTCCGCTTTATCTCGAAGAGCTGGGGCTGGAGAAGAGCATTCAGACCTTGCTCCAGAACGCTCATTCGGCGTTGCCGTCGGTCAAAACCTCCTATCAGCTCGATGCCCGGCTGGATTCCCTCGATCACCTTTTGTCGCAAACCATCTACCGCGTCGTCCAGGAAGCGGTGACGAATGTCATCAAGCACGCGCGGGCAACCATGCTGAACGTCGCCGCCATGGTGTCCGATGATGCCGTGACGATCGAGATCTGCGACGACGGCGTCGGATTTGCCGACGATGTTCCGCTTGGCCGGGGATTGACCGGAATGTCCGATCGCAGCCGCGCACTGGATGGAAAGCTGGACTTGTTGCGCGAAGACGGCAAGACGATCGTGCGCTGCTGGCTCCCCCTGACGCGTGCCGATTGATCGGGCCTGAAGTCTGGAGAAGAGCCGGTCAACCGGGCTCCATGCCCTTTGCCTTGATGACGGCCAGCGCCTCTGCTCCGGCGAGGAATTTGACGAATGCCCTGGCCGCATCGCCGTCCTTGCTCACCGCCGAGACACCGGCTGAAAAGTAGGTATAGGACTGCAGATCCGGCGGTAAGGGGCCTGCGAGTTCTGCGCCGGGATGCGGCAGGATCTCGCTGATCTGGGTCATGCCGATTTCGACTTCGCCGGTCGTGACCGCTTCGCCAACGCCGCCCTGCAACAGTTTCAGCTTCGGCCTCAGCGCATCGGCGATACCGAGCCTCTCGAACAGGACCTTGAGATAGGCGCCGGTTGCGCCTCCAGCCGTGAAACCAACGGAATTGGCTTTGAGCAGCGCCTGCGTGAACGCTTCCCTTGTGCCGATGTCCGGCTTCGCGGCGCCTTTGCGAATGGCAACGCCGATCCCGGAATGCGCGATTGGCGTGCGCGTGCTCTCGATCTTCGCGCCTGCCACAAGGCCGTCGATGATCGGCCTGGTGAGAATGGCGACGTCGAAGGCCGTGCCCTGATCGATTTTCTCCTTCAGGACCGAAGCCGGCGCAAAGGTCAGGTCGACTTTATTCCCGGTGGCTTTCTCGAATTGCGGTCCGAGGGCCTCAAGGGTCGTCTTCACCGCCGTCGAGGCCAGCACCTTGATCTCCGCGGCCTGCGCGTGGCTCGTGAACAGCGGCAGCGCCAATGCGAAAATGGCCGCCATCACACGTCGAATTTTCATCGTTTCCTCCGCAGCCGCCGTTTTTTCTTGACTTCGCAACCTAGTCAAAAACACGCAAGGCCGCCACGTCGTCTCACGCTGGCCTGACAGGTGTTCAAAGGCGCTTGACGAACTCGAGAACCTTCTTGTTGAAGGTGACCGGCTGCTCCCATGCGATCGCATGACCGGAATCCGGCATCAGCACCCATTCATGACTTTTCAGATGCGAAGCCCAGATGCGCATCAGCGCGGGAGGCGCGAGCAGATCGGCATCCGCGGCCACGACAAGGGTCAGGGTCGGAATCGTCTCGATCTTCGCGAAAGTGTTGGGTGTGCGCAGTGGCTGGTTCGGTGCACCCGCTTGGCGCGCATGCTCCTCGATCTCGATCCAGCGTCTGGTGCCGTCGGGATTGGCGCCGCGATAGGATGGCCCGACCTCGCGATAGACCGCCGGCTGTTTCCGCAAATCGGGAACCTCGATGCGTGCGATGAAATCGGCGATTTCCTTGTCGGTCACTTGTCCGGTACTGGCCGCGATCACAAGGCTTCGGAGTTTTTCAGGATGCCACGCCGCATAGTCCAGTGCGGCAAACCCTCCGCCGGCGACACCCAGCAAATGAAATCTGTCGAGCTTGAGATGGTCCGCAAGCGCATCGAGATCGCCGGCAATGCTGCCCGGCTGCGGCCCCGTCGCGGGATTGGCGATGCTCTTGCCCCAGCCTCGGCGGTCGAAGGCAATGACGCGGTATCCGGCCAGTGAGAAGCTCTCGACCTGGCTTGCCCAGACGGCGCTGGTGCCGGTGTTGGCGTGGAGCAGGACGATCGGCGTGCCCGTGTTGCCGGAATCCGTGAACCACAGCTTCACGCCGGGGAGGTCGGCGTAGGCGCCGGACACGGAATTTTCGCCGGCACGCGCCGGCTTGGCTGTGTGACCTCCGAGCGCCGCTGCGCCCAGGAAACCAGCCAGAAATTCGCGCCGTTTCATCATGCCAGTCTCCGCCATCCCAGCCCGACCAGCCCGACACTCTAGCATGTCAGCGAGACGTGTAGCGCGGCCATCCTTCGAGACGCGGCCTCATGGCGGCTCCTCAGGATGAGGTCCTCGCAAGTGGCAGCCGCACGCAGCAGTATCGTCGTAAACCCTCATGGTGAGGAGGCGCACGCTCCCGAGCGGGCCGAGCATCGCGAGGCCGTCGCGAGCGGTGCAAAACAAAGAAGCGCCGTCACCGGACGATGCGTAGCATCGCCAGGAGAATCATGAGGCCGACAAGGGTCAATCAACGCCCGCCGACAATCTCCGGCACTTTTGTCGCGGGCGGCGTGTTGCGGCTGCGCTGGGTACGCACGATGCCGTCGATGATGGTCATGCCGATCCCGGGAAGGTCGCCGAGCCGCACGCTATCGAGAAGCGTCTTGCCCGGCGAATGCTGCGCTTTGTCCATGATGACGAAATCCGCTGATCGCCCGACCTCGATCAGGCCGCAATCGAGTTGGCGCATACGCGCGGTGTTGCCGGTCGCCATGCAGAAGGCGATTTCAGCCGGCAGATCGCCGAGCGAGGACAGCAGCGAGACCATGCGCAAAATGCCGAGCGGCTGCACGCCGGAGCCGGCCGGCGCATCGGTGCCGAGGATGACGCGATGAAGTTCGTTCATCTCGCGCGCGGTGCGCAGCGTGAACAGTGCCGAGCGCTCGTTGCCGTTGTGCACCAGCTCAAGCCCGCGCTTGCAGCCTTCGCAGATGCAGCGGATCTGGTCGTCGGGCAGGGCGGTGTGGCCGCCATTGATATGACCGACCACGTCGGTATCGGCTTCGAGCACGACGTCCTTGTCGATCAGGCCGGAGCCTGGAATCGACGGGCCGCCGGTATGGATCGTGCTCTGGATGCCGTATTTGCGAGCCCATCCGACCATCTTGCGCGCGGTCGGTCCGTCCTTGACGCCGCCAAGCCCGACTTCGCCGAGCAGCTTGACGCCGGCGGCCGCCATCTCCTTGAAATCGTCCTCGACCATTTCGCATTCGATCACGGGCGCGCCGGCATGAACCTTCACGCCGCCCGGCCGCAGCGTCCAGAATGCGCGCTGCGCGAAGATCGCCATCGCCTTCAACCCGACGACATCGCGCGGCCGGCCGGGCATGTGCACCTCGCCCGCCGAGATCATGGTGGTGACGCCGCCATGCAGATAGGAATTGATCCAGTTGATCTGGTTCTGCCGCGGCGTCCAGTCGCCGGCGACGGGATGAACGTGGCTGTCGATCAGCCCAGGTGCCACAGTGGTGCCGTTGGCGTCGACGACCGTGGTAGCGCCAGCGGTGTCGAGATCCTTGGACCGGCCGATGCCGGTGATCTTGCCGTTCTCGGCGACGATCGTGTCGGCATCGAGGATCGGCATCTCCAGTGCACCCGAGAGCATCAGCCCGATGTTGCGTATGACTAGTTTGCTCGGGCCGGTTGCCTGTGGTGCATCATGGGCCATTGTTTTGTCCTTGACTTGTTATCGGAGCTGGCAAGTAATGCCGCCAGTCCATCGCTACGCAAAAATAATACAAACATAGCTCCGGGAGGAGAAGACCATGGAGAACATTGGTCGGCGTGGTTTTGTGAAGGGCGCAACGCTCGGTGCGTTGGCCTTTTCGGTCGGCGGCGTCGAAGTGTTGCTGACGCCCAACGAGGCGAGGGCGCGAAACGTTCCGTTCCGCCTGATTGACGGCCATCAGGGCGAAACGCTGGAAGCGCTCGGCGAGACCCTGGTGCCGAAAGCCCGCGAAGCCGGAATCGCCCACTATATCGATCAGCAGTTGTCCGTGCCGCCGCAGGAATCCCTGCTTCAGGCGCGCATTTTCAATTTCCGGCCGCCATTCGCCGATTTTTATCGCAGCACGATCGTGACGGTCGACGAGACAAGCAAGAAATCGTTCGGCAAGGAGTTCGCGCAACTGACCGCAAAGGACCAGCGCGAGTTCGTCGACCGCATGCGCCAGAACAAGATCGAGGACTGGAAGGGAAGGCCTTCGGCGCTCGCTTATGCCGTGCTGCGGGCTGACGCGGTCGATGTCGTCTACGGCACGATGGAGGGCTACGAGGCGCTCGGCATTCCCTATATGCCGCACATTGCACCGGAAAAGAGGTGGTGAGATGGCAACCGAGAAAGTGGACGTCGTCATCGTCGGCGCCGGTGCATCGGGTTCGGTCTATGCTTCCGTGATGGCGAAGGCCGGCAAGAAGGTGGTGCTGCTGGAGCAAGGGCCGGACTGGGAATTGTCCGATCTCATCAGCTCGGAAATCTGGGGCCGACGGATAAAGCCGGCTGGGCCGCCGTTCCTGCTCGACGGCAAGAATCCGATGGGTTACGTCGCGCAGGCCGGCTGGGGCTCAGGCGGCGCATCGCTGCATTATTTCGCGAATTTTCCGCGGTTGTTGCCGACCGATTTCAAGATGAAGAGCGAGCACGGCCGCGGCAACGACTGGCCGATCGCCTACGAAGATGTCGCGCCGTTCTACGACAAGGTGGCGCGCGAGATCGGCGTTTCCGGCGATGCCAAGGCGGAGGAGCGCTGGCGGCCGGCGGGTGAGGCCTATCCGATGCCGCCGATCAAGACCTTCCGCAACGGCGACATCTGGCTCAAACCGATGGAGACGTCGGGCATTCCGCTGGTGCCGGCGCCGGTTGGCCTGAACTCGGTCGAGTTCAAGGGCCGCCCGGCCTGTCTTTACGACGGTTGGTGTCATGTCGGCTGCCCTATCGGCGCGTTGGCCAATCCGCAGGCGACGTATCTCGGCGAGGCGCGCAAGGCCGGCGCGGAACTGCGGGCGTTCTCCACGGTGACGCGGGTCCTGACGAACCAGGCCGGCACGCGGGTGACTGGTGTCGAATATTACGATGAGAAGCATCAGAAGCAGACCCAGGAAGCAAGCGTTGTCATCCTCGCCTCCTGGTCAGGGCAAAATCCACGGCTGCTCCTGAACTCGGCGACCGACAAGCACCCAAAGGGTCTTTCAAACGCTAGCGCTCTCGTCGGCCACTTCATGATGTCGCATACGGTCGCATCGACCTGGGCGTTGTTCGACGAGGATGTGCAGAATCACATGGGGACGGTGGCTGTGCAATACATGTCCTATCAGCACTATCCCAAGACCAGCCAGAAAGATGCGTTCGGCAGCACGTTCTGGACGGCCGGGTTTGCACTGAAGACGACCGATCTTGCCAATTCGCGGGCTGATCTCTTCGGCAGCGATCTGGACGACTACATGAAGCGCGCGGCGCGCAATCTCACGGGCATCAAGGCGTTCGGCGAAGAAGTGCCGACGATGGAAAATCGCGTCGAACTGACAAGCGGAAAAGACGAATTCGGCATGCCGCTCGGCAAGCTCACGCATACCTACCCGCCGGACGCGGTCGCGCTCTGGAATGCCAATATGGAAAACGGCGTGAAGGTCGCCAAGGCGGCAGGTGCAAAGGAAGCGTGGGCGGCGCGCGGCGCGGTCCCGACGGCCCATCTCCTTGGCGGTACCATCATGGGCACGGATGCGTCCAATTCGGTCGTCGACAGTTTTGGCCAGAGCCACGAAATCCCGAACCTCTGGATTGCCGGGCCGGGCATCTTCCCAACCGAAGGGGCATCGAATCCGACCTACACGGTCTTTGCTCTTTCGCTGCGCGGCGCCGAGCAGATGGCTGCGAAATGGGGGTCGCTGACGAACTAGCGTCGGTTTCGAGCGAAAAATCACTCGCTCCGAATGTGAAGGCGCCATGACAATGATCGCTGTCATGACGCGCCGGTAAACTCCGCGTGAAAGGCGTTTGCAACGGAGTCGCGAGCGAACCATGTATCTGACGGGGCGATGTCATAACGCATCAGCCAAGGGGGAATAACGCTGCCCATCTGTAAGTCTAATGTGAGGCCGGCACTTTGCTGGCCTTTTGCGCGATGTGGCAGCCTGGTGGAGTGGATTTGACATTCGCTGCTCACTTGGCCGCGAGTGATGCGAATGTTGGAATCGGACCACTGGCTGGCGAACGACAATGAAAGAGACGCAACGGGCGCCGGACCGGATTGAACAGGAGATGCTTGCCGCGGATGCGCTGGAGCGCGCGCGCTTGATGCCTCCCGGTCCCGAGCGAAACGAAGCGCTCAAGCGCGCCAGCCTGCTCAGATGCTCCGCCGACGCGCGCGGCCCGGTGTTTGCCAAAAGGGGCCGGCCGCGTAAGTAACGCGGATCTTTCGATCCGTATTTTCAGCATCCCAGACACGCCTTGATCAAGTGGTCAACTCTGGCATTCTCCTCCACCAGAGCCAGCGGCAAGCTGCGCCCAGATGGGAAGGAAGCGTGATCATGATGAACCGGCGTCACTTCATTGGCGGCACTGCGACAGCGGCGCTGTTGGCAGGCATGCCGAATGCCTTTGCGGCCACTTATGATCTCATCGTCAAGGGCGGGCGCGTCATCGATCCCTCGATGGGTCTCGATGCGACACGTGACATCGCGATTTCGGCGGGCAGGATCGCGGCGGTCGGAGCGAGCATTGCGGCGGATGCCACCGAGACGATCGATGCGCGCGGCAAGCTCGTGACCGCTGGTCTCATCGACATTCACACCCACGCCGGCCGCAGCAAGGAAGGCCCACCGATGTGCCTTCAGGACGGCGTCACCGGCTGGGTCGATGCCGGCTCGGGAGGCGCGGACAATATCGACGTCGTCGCCGCCGTCGCGCGCGGCGCGCCGCAGATCGGCCGCTGTCTCGTCAATATCGCGCGCACCGGCGTTGTGACGCCCACTGGCGAGCTGCACGATCTCAACGTCGCGAACGTCGCCATGGCCAACGCAGCCGTCGAACGCAACCGGGACGTTGTGGTCGGCGTCAAGGCACGCCTCTCGGACAATGTCGCCGGCGCCAACGATCTCGAAGCCTTGCGCCGCGCGCAGGAAGTGGCGACGTCCTTCAACCTGCCGGTCATGATCCACATCGGCCAGAACTATTCGCCGCTGCGATCTCTTCTCGCGCTGCTCAAGCGCGGTGACATCATCACGCACATCTACGCGCCGGGGAAGAACGGCATCCTTGACGAGAAGGGGATCTTGCTGCCGGACGTGATGGCTGCTCATCGCCGGGGTGTGATTTTCGATTTCGGTAACGGCGTCTCCGACCATTTCGACTGGGACACGGTGGAGAAGGCGACGCGGCAGGGTCTGTGGCCCGACACGTTCTCGACCGACTGGAACACGGCGTCAAAGACCAGCGGCGTCGTCGACCTGCCGAACGTGATGTCGAAGTTGATCATGTTCGGCATGCCGCTGAACCAGATCATTGCTGCCGCGACCGTGAATGCGGCCCGTTGCTTCCCGGCCTTCGACGATCGCGGCACGCTCAATGTCGGTGCGCCGGCAGACATCGCCATCATGGAGTTGCGCGAGGGCAATTTCGAATTCCTCGACAACTACAAGGGCACGCGCACCGGCCATCAGCGGTTGTTTCCGTCCGAGGTCGTGCTCAACGGCAAGCGCGTGCCGCGCGCGTGAAACGTCAGCCGCCGAGATAGGCCTCGCGAATGCGCGGGTCGTTCGCCAGCTCGGCCGACGGTCCACACAGCGTGATGGCTCCGGTCTCGAGCACGAACGCGCGGCTGGCGATTTCGAGCGCCATGGCCGAGTTCTGCTCGACCAGAAGCACGCCGAGCTTGGTGCGTTTGTTGAGTTCGACGATGCGATCGAACACCTGCTCGATCACGATGGGTGCCAGGCCCAGCGATGGCTCGTCCAGCATGAGCAGGCTGGGACGGCCCATCAGCGCGCGGCCGATCGCCAACATCTGCTGCTCACCGCCGGACAGCGACCAGCCGCCCTGCTTGAGCCGCTCCTTCAAGCGGGGAAACAAGTCGAAGACAAGCGCAAGGTCTTCCTCGACTTCGCGCTTGTTCCGGCGACGCGCGGCGGTGCCCGTGATCAGGTTCTCCAGCACGGTAAGGCCCGGGAAAATGCGCCGCCCTTCCGGGCAATGCGCAAGGCCTGAGCCGACGATGTCTTCGACGGCGGCGCTTTGGATTTGCTCACCCTTCCATGCGATCGTGCCGGATGTCGGGCGAACCAGCCCGGAGATGGCGCTGAGCGTCGTCGTCTTGCCGGCACCATTGCCGCCGATCAAGGCGACGATCTCGCCGATCTCGACGCTGAACGAGATGCCCTTGAGCACCTCGATCGGGCCGTACGACACACGCAGATTGTCGACCTTAAGCATGGCGATACCGCCTGCCGAGATAGGCCTCGATCACGAGGGGATTGCGCTGAATGTCCGAAGGCGCGCCTTCTGCGATCTTCCTGCCGAAGTCGAGCACGGTCACGCGATCGCTGATCCCCATCACCAGCCGCACATTGTGTTCGACCAGCAAAATGGTGATGCCGCGGCTCTTGAGCCCGGCGATGGTGCCAAGCAGTGCCATGCTCTCGGTCATGTTCATGCCGGCTGCCGGTTCGTCGAGCAGAAGCACTTTCGGCCTTGACGCCAGCGCCCGCGCGATCTCCAGGAGGCGTCGCTGCGCGTAAGGCAGTTGTGAAGGCTGTTCGCCCGCGCGATGGCCAAGTCCGACGGTCTCAAGAGCTTCCCGCGCGGCAGAATCGATGTCAGCTTCGGCGCGCTCGTGTCGAGCATTGGCGGTGAGGATATCGAAGAACGACATTGTGTTGTTGCAGGCAGCCGCCACCTTGACGTTTTCGATCACGCTGAGGTTGTCGAAGATCCGGATATTCTGGAATGTCCGCGCCAGACCCAGCCGCGCGATACGGTGCGGCTTGAGGCGAAAGATTTCGCTTCCCCCGATGCGGATGGAGCCGGCGTCCGCATGCGAAGCGCCGCTCAGCGCATTGAGCAGTGTCGTCTTGCCCGAACCGTTCGGACCGATGATCGCTTGCACGATGCCTCGGGGCACATCGAGATCGATATTATCGAGCGCGACCAATCCGCCAAAGCGGCGCGTGACCCCGCGCGCAGTTATAATCGGCTCGATCGTCAACGCACACCCGCCCGGGGCAACTGAATTCGCGGTGCGACCGATGCCAGTCCGCCCGGCGCAAGCACGATCACGGCAATGACGCCGAGGCCATAGAGGACGAGGTACCATTGACCGAGAAACCGCAACGCCTCCGGCAGGATCGTCAAGGCGACAGCACCAAATATGCAGCCGACAATCGAGCCCATGCCGCCAACGATCAGCATGGTCATCAGGAGAATGGCCTGGGTGCCGGAAAAACTGTCAGGACTGATGAAGCGGATCGAGGAGGCGTAGAGGCATCCGGCGAGCCCGGCATAGACCGCGCCGATCATGAACGCGATCAGTTTGGTGCGCGTGGTGTCGATGCCGCTTTGTTCGGCGGCGATCTCGCTGTCTCTTGTGGCAATCATCGCCCGCCCCAGCGCCGAATGACGAACTCGCGCAGCGACCAGGATTGCGAACCCGAGCGCAGCGACCAGAATGTAGTAGTGTTGCGTCTGCCCTTGCGGGCCGATGCCGAAAATGCTGATGCCGGGAATAGCCCGCAAGCCCGACGTGCCACCGGTGACCGGCTCCCAATGCACGATGATCAGGCGGATGATCTCACCGAAGCCGATCGTGGTCATTGCAAGGTAATAGGTGCGCAACCGCATCGTTGGCAAGCCAAGCGCAAGACTGGCAACAATCACCACGATCGCGGACAGAAAAGGCGTTGTCATCCACGGCAAGCCCGACTTGGTGGCGATGGCGGTGGTGTAGGCGCCCAGTCCGTAGAACGCTGCCTGTCCAAAGTTGATCTGGCCCGCCCAGCCCGTCACGAAGTTAAGCCCCAGCACAACGATCGTGTTGAGAATAGCGATATTGAGGAGCTGGATGATGTAGCCGTCCTGCGTGATCAGCGGAATGGCCAATGTCGCGATGCTTGCCGCGGCGACGGGCCAGCTCTTGAGCGCAGACCTCATCGTCAAACCTTCTCGCTGCTCTTTTCACCAAACAAGCCGCGCGGCCAGGCGATGAGAACGGTGATCATGACGATGAAGGCGTACGCGTCGCGGAAATTCGATGAGATGTAGCGCGCGCCAAAAGTCTCGACGAGCCCAAGAAACAATCCGCCGATCACGGCACCCGGCAGGTTGCCAAAGCCGCCGATGACGCTGACGACAAAACCCTTCAAGCCGAGGCTCCCGCCCATGGTCGGCTCCGCCAGGAAGATCGGCGCCACCAGAAGTCCGGCAATGCCGGAGAGCACCGTACCAAGCGCGAATGCGACCGCAATGGTTCGATTGACGGGGATACCGACCAGCCGCGCGGTGTGCAGATCCTGCGCGGTGGCCTGCATCAGGATTCCGAACCGCGTTCTCGTGAGGAAGAGAAATTGCAGCAGGAGAATCACGGCGAGCGTTGCAAAGATGAAAAGCTGGTGCATCGAAATGACGACGCCGGCAAAACGCAGAGGTGGCCCGCGGACCGGGGAGGGCAGCGAGACCGGCAGCGGTCCCCAGACGATCAAGGCAAGATTTTCCAGAACAATGCCCATTGCGATCGTCGTCAGGATCACGAGGAAGGCCGGACGGCCACGCAGCGGAAAATAGACCAGCGTCATGAACGCGACCCCGACGAGGGCCATCGCTGCCGTGGTGACAGCCCAGGCGGCTGCCATCGGCAGTTCATGTGTCACCGCGCAACTGATGCCGATGAATGCACCGAGCATCAGAAGCTGTCCTTGCGCAAAATTGACGATCTGGACGGTGTTGAAGATCAGAAGCAGGCCGAGCGCAACGAGAGCATAGATGCTGCCGAGCGCGAGGCCATTGACGACGAGTTGGCCCATGATAGGATCAGAATCCGCTTTCCTTGATCGGACCGGTCAATTCCGGCGTCTTGCCCTTGTTGCGGTAGACACCAAGCGTATGGGCAAGATCGCCCAAGCTATCGGCCTGGTAGGAGATCAACATGCCCTTCCAGTCCTTGGTCGCGGCGAATGCGTCGCGGATCGCCGCCTTGTCGCAGCCGACCTTTTCGATGATCGACTTCAGGAGATAGACGGTATCGTAATATGAGACCGTGAAATTGTCGGCCGGGACCTTGTACTTGTCCTGCACGCGCTTCGCCCAATCCAGAATTTTTGGATCCGTCGACGTCTGCGGAATCATGCCCCCGATCGCATAGGCGCCGTCGGCTTCCGCTGCCGTCAGATTGTTGAGTGCGGTTTGCGCGACGAGGCTGGAGTTGCCGATCGTCGTCAGCTTGATACCGAGATCGCTCATTTGCTTGACGACCAGCGTCACATCGGCCGGCCGGCCGAACACGATCAGGCTGTCCGCACCTTTGTCCTTGGTTTCGAGAAGCTGCGCGCTCATGTCCTTGTCGGAGGGCGCATAAGACGTCACCGCAACCGGCGCCGCATTCAGCTTGGCAAGCGAGGCCTGTATCCCGCGGGATGCGCCGAGGCCGTAGTCGTCCGCAACCGCGATGACGCCCGGCTTGGTCTTCTTGAGCGTCTTCACCAGGTATTCGGGAATGAGGTCGGCGAGCTGGCCGTCATGAACGTGGGTCCGGAACAGCCATTTGCTGCCTTGCGAGGTCACCTTTGCATTGGTCGCGCCGACCAGGAACGGCGTCTCCGATTTTGTGACGACTTCGGTTTGAGCAAAGACATGCGGGCTGATCATCGAGCCGAAAATCACAAGCGGCTTGCCTTCAAGGATACGGTTCATCGCGTTCAGCGCATCCGTGCTCGACGATCCCGTGTCCTCCGTCGTCAGCGCCAGCTTCTTGCCGTTGATGCCGCCGGCCGCATTGATTTCATCGACCGCGAATTCGACGCCGCTGCGTGCCTGGGTGCCGAGCAATGCCACGTTGCCGGTCAGGGCGGTGGTCAAGCCGAGCGGGATCGGCGAAGGACAACTGGCAGGCTCTGCCTTCAATGGGCTGATCGAGGCGCCGGCCAGACAGATCGCAACGATGGAGGTCTTCGTCAATATCGAGGTCATTACGTTTCCCGTTGAACGCCCTTCATGTGTCAGCTTAGCACGCGAGTATGACGACGGCAGGCCTGCCTTGTTCAACAAGCCTGCCATGGATGTAAAACCCCTATTTGGAGCGGAAAATTCCCGCGCGAGTGGGAGGGGTGACCCGCGGCCATCACTTCGCGGCCGCCCCTGTCGGAGCCAGCGTGGAGACAGGAGCGGTCCGGCCGCCGACGGCGAGATACAATCCCCCGGCAACCACGATCCCGGCCAGCCAGCTCAGGTCCGCCCCGTTCAGGAAGCCGGAGACGGGTCCTTGCAAGGCGGGCACGAGCCCGTCCTCCAGCGACCAGCTCGCTGCAAGGCCGACCAGAAATGCGATGATGGCGCCCCAGTTGACGTCGCCATAGGCGCTCTTTTCTGGCGCCGCGTAGAGTTCGGCGACGTCGATCATGCTTTTCCGCTTGATGAAGAAATCGGCCATGATCACGCCGGCCCAGGGGCTCATCCAGAGCAGGAGGCTGATCATCCAGTTGTCGAAAGCCTTGGCAAAGGAGGGCGCGAAAACGAAATAGATCGTCACGAGGTAGCCGACGGCGCCAACGATCAGTGCGAGCGCCGTGCGTGACAGCCGGACACCCATGCTGAGCGCGGCCAGTGCGGCCGAATAGACGTTGAGGATGTTCGTCGCGATCGGGCCGTGCAGGACCATCAGCAACACCAGGATGCTTGCGACGCCTCCGAACACGGCGCTCACCATTTTGGCCGGATCGGTATCGGCCGTCACGCTGGCGATGGTCGCGCCGAGGATGGCGAGCCAGACCGACGGCACGAACATTCCGATGTAGCTGTACCAGAACACGGAAGATGATGGCACACTGCGTGGCACGAAGCGCGAGTAGTCCGACGCCCACGTCACCCAGGAGATGCCCCAGCCGACGCCGATTGCGGTCGTCAGCAATGACAGCATCGCAAAATGCGGTCCGGGCGGAAGCGAACTCGTCATGTTCCAGTTGACGACGCCCGGCTGGCTCCAGGCCAGAACGCTCATCAAGGCCATGATCGCGACGGTAACCGGCACGGTGTATTTCTCGAAGGTGCGGATGGCGTAGAAGCCATAGATGCCGATGGCGACCTGGATTACCATCACCACGGTCATCACGATGAAGGTCGTCAACAGCGTTTCAGGAATTCCGAACTGGCCGAGGATCGCCATCGAGATCTTGACCGGGAAGTAGGTGTTCACACCGATCCATCCGAGTGTCATCAGGAACATCAACAGGCTCGGCAGATAGGCGCCGCGGCGCCCAAAGGCAGAGCGGCTTAGCACCATCTGATTGACGCCCGTTTTGTGCCCCATCACCGTGAAGGCGGCGAAGATGGCGCAGCCGATGATGTTGCCGAACACGATGACGCCGATCGTCTCCCACAGGCCGAGCTTGAGGATGATGCCGAGCGCGCCGAGCGCCCAGTTGACCGGCGCGATATTGGCGCCCGCCCAGATCCACATCTGCTGAGGGCCGGTTGAATCCCGGTCCGCGTCGGGGATCGGCTCGATGCTATGAATATCGGATCGCAGTTCAGAAGCTGTCATGACACCCTCCCTGATGAACCAATCCAAATCGAGCAAGATTCGTACCAAGGGGCGCAGCAGACGGGCCGTGTCATTTGCTGCGGCGTTTTCGTCCAGTTGTCGTGAGCGTCAGAAAAATGCGAAGTACTCTTCGCATTTTGGCCCGGGACAGGCGAGGCAACCTGAGGGACGTGTAAGGGCGGCAAATGCCGTCCTGGAAGGTTGTGATTTTCGCGGTTGTGGCATACCGTTTGCTTGATTTTGGGCCGGGTTCGACGAACTTGCGGCTCGTTGTGTCGGCGCGGCCACGCGCCCGAGGACGGTCGGCGAAAAGGACGAAACGAAATTTCAAGGGGAGTTGCTCAGATGCCTACAAAACTGACACGCCGCCAAGCTCTTGTATTGCCTGCTGGCATCGCAGCGGGAAGCCTCATCGGCCGTTCGGCGCTGGCCGCGGAGCCCATCAAGATCGGCCTGGTGGCGGCGCTTTCCGGCCCCTCCGCGAAATCCGGCGAGGGAATTACGCGTGGTCTTCAAGTTGCGATCGACGAAATCAACGCCAAGGGCGGCCTGCTCGGCGGCCGTATGCTGGAGCTTGTGCGCCGCGACGATGAATCGAACCCCGCCAAGGGGCAGACCGCGGCCCGCGAATTGATCGACAAGGAAGGGGCGGTGATCCTCTACGGCGGCATCGACAGTCCGGTGTCGCTGGCGATCGTGCCGCTGGTGAATTCGGCCAAGGTGCCGTTCATGGGCGTGTGGGCGGCCGCGACCAACATCACGCGCAACGGCGCCAATCCGAACTTTGTCTTCCGCGTGTCGGCCGTCGACGTCCTGGTCGACCGCGCCTTGATCAAATACGCCATGACAAAGTTCGGCGCCAAGAAACCGGGGCTGATGCTCGTCAACAATGGCTGGGGCGAGTCCAATCTGAAGGGGCTCACGGCGGCGGCGGAGGCGGCCGGCATCAAGCTCGCTGGTGCGGAAAAATTCGACGACAAGGATCCCGATATGACGCCGCAGTTGCAGCGGCTGCGGGAGGCCGGTGCCGACACCGTCATCCTCGTCGGCAATGCCGCGCCGGGAGCGCAGGTGATCAAGTCGTTGCAGAAATTGGCATGGACGGTGCCGGTGGTCTCGCACTGGGGCATTTCGGGCGGACGTTTCCCCGAGCTCGCGGGCTCCTGGGCTGGGAAGGTTCATTTCATTCAGACCTACAGCTTCTTCGGACCGCAGAACGATGTCGGCAAGCGCGTGCTTGCGGCGCTGATGGCGAAGTATCCCGACATCAAGGGGCCAGGGGACGTTACGCCGCCGGTTGGGGTCGCCAACGCTTACGACGCGATGCAACTGACGGCGCTCGCCATCGCCAAGGCCGGTTCGACCGAAGGGTCCAAAATGCGTGAAGGCTTTTTGGGCATCGAGAATTATCAGGGCCTGATCAAGAACTACGCAAAGCCTTTCACCGACGAGAACCACGACGCCTTGAACGAAAACGACTACGTCATGGTTCGCTACAACGGGGATCAGATCGAGCCCGTCACCGGCTAAAACATGCTTGCGACTGCACTTGTCTCGGGGCTCAGCCTCGGGAGCATCTACGGCCTGATCGCGCTGGGCTTCACGCTGACCTTTGCCGTCTCCGGCACAGTGAATTTCGCGCAAGGCTCATCGGTGATGCTGGGCGCGGTGATTTGTTATGCGGCCGCGATGGGGCTGCACTGGCCGATGCTGCTCGCGGTCCCGCTTGCGCTCATCACCTGCGCGATCTGGGGCTTGATCGTCGAACGCATCGCGGTCCGGCCCTTTGTCGCACGCGGCAGCAACGCTTGGCTGATGGCGACCGTCGCGCTCGGCATCGTGCTCGACAATGTCGTAATGGTCGTGTTCGGCAAGGAGCCGCGCGCGCTGCCATCGTCCCTGGCCGATGATCCCTGGGTCATCGGCACGGTCGGCATCTTCCCGCTGCAGGTGCTTGTCCCCATCGTCGGGCTGGGCCTGGCGCTCGCTGTTCACCTCGGCATGCACCGGACGGGCCTCGGATTGAAACTGCGCGCTGCTGTCGAAAACCCCGACGCGGCGCGGCTGATGAGCATCGACGTAACCATGCTCATCGCGCTCACTTATGCGGCTGCGGCACTGTTCGCCGGAATCGGCGGCATCCTGATCGCGCCGCTCTATAACGTCGCCTATGACATGGGGACCTTGTTCGGCATCAAGGCCTTTGCGGTCGCCATTCTCGGCGGCCTGACCAATCCCTGGGGTGTGGTGATCGCCGGTCTCGGCTATGGACTGGTTGAAGCCTGCGCTACAACATGGCTCGGTTCGAGCAGCACCCAGATCGTGACCTTCTCGGCGGTGATTGTCGCGTTGGTGCTGGCGCCGTCTGGTCTGTTCGGCGGGCGGGCCAAGGTGCGGGTATGAGAACGATCGCAGCCGTCGTTGTCGCGACGCTTGCCTGCATCGCTGCCGTCGCCATCTGCCTGTTGGCGCCCGGCTACTATGCCTATCTGCTCGGGACGCTCGCGACCACGGCGCTCGCAGGCATCGGCCTTAACGTGCTGCTCGGCCTTGCCGGCGAGGTTTCGCTCGGGCAGGGCGGGTTTGTGGCGCTCGGCGCCTACGGGGTAGGCATCCTCACCACCAAGGCCGGGCTGAATTTCTGGGAAGCGCTGCCGCTCGCCGTGCTTGCGGTGGCGACGATATCCGCGGCGCTCTCGATTCCTGCGCTTCGCGTCACCGGCCCTTATCTCGCGATGGTGACGATTGCCTTCGGCTTTATTGTCGAATCCGTCTCGATCGAGTGGCGCGATCTGACCGGCGGCTCCAGCGGGCTGGCCGGAATTCCGGCGCCGTTTGGCACCGGAGGCACCGCTTTGTTGGCATGCGCCTTCTGTCTGGTCGCGCTTTTCCTGTTTCATTATCTCGTACGCAGTCCGATCGGTCTCGCCATGCAGGCCTTTGCTTCGGCGCCGGCGGCCGCGCGCGGCGTCGGGATAAGACCGGTTCCTGTCCGCACGGCGGCTTTCGTGTTGGCAGCCGCTGCGGCGGGGCTCGCCGGAGGCCTGCAGGCGGCGCTGACCGGCTTCATTGCGCCAAGCTCGTTTCCGTTCTCGCAGTCGATCCTGTTCTTGTTGGTGGTGGTCGTCGGCGGCGCCGGCCGCACACTTGGCCCGCTGATCGGATCGGCGGTCGTCGTGGTCCTGCCGGAGGTCCTGGCAAGCCTCGCCGAATATCGCTTGCTCGTGTTCGGCGCCGGACTTCTGGTCGTTCTCTGGGCCGCGCCCGGCGGGATCGCGGGCGCGCTCGCTCACCTGGTTCGCTCCCGAAAATCGCTGGCCGAAACGAAGCCGGATTTTGATCGTGCTTTGGCGCATATCACCGGCGCACGCGGAAACCTGGCAGCGGAAGGCGTGCGGGTTGCTTTTGGGGGCGTCGTGGCGGTCGCGGGTGTCGATATGATCGCTTCGCCCGGTCGCATCACAAGCGTGATCGGCCCCAATGGCGCCGGCAAGACCACGCTGCTCAATCTCATGAGCGGTTTTCAGCGTCCCGACGCAGGAACGGTCCGCGTGGGCAAACAGGATATCACCGGCTTTTCCGCCCCTGACGTTGCGCGCGCCGGCCTGGCGCGGACCTTCCAGACCGCGCAGCCTTTTGCGAGCCTGACGGTGCTCGACAATGTCCGCCTCGGTCTGTTGCGCGGCGCCTGGCGCGGGCGCGCGGATGCGGATCTGGCGCGCGCGCTGCTGGCGCTGGTCGGCTATGCTGGGTCGGAGACGAGACATGCCGCATCGCTGCCGCATGTCGACCGCCGGCTGGTGGAGATTGCGCGGGCGCTTGCGACGTCTCCTGCAGTGTTGTTGCTGGATGAGCCCGCGGCCGGCCTGAACGAAGCCGATACCGCCAGGCTCGGCGACTTGCTCCAGCGGCTCGCGCGCGCCGGCCTCGCCGTCGTGCTCGTGGAGCACGACATGTCGCTCGTGATGTCGATCTCCGACGAGATCGTTGTGCTCGACGCCGGACGCCGTATCGCCGCCGGGACGCCCGCTGTCGTTCGCAATGACCCCGCCGTCAAGGCGGCCTATCTCGGAACGACGATGTCAACCGGATCGGCTGGCGTGCGCGCGGCAGGTCGTCCCATGCTCGAAGTCGACGGGCTGACCGCCGGCTATGGCGCGCTGGGCGTGCTAACCGATGTCAGCCTCAAGGTCGGGCACGGCGAGGTGATCGCGCTGTTTGGTCCGAACGGTGCCGGCAAGTCGACGCTGATGAAGGCCTTGAGCGGCTTGATTCGCCCCGTAGGAGGAAGCATCAAGCTCGACGGCAAGGATCTGGCCTCGCTTTCCGCCCCGCAGGTTGCGCGTTCCGGTCTGATCCTGGTGCCGGAGGGACGGCAAGTGTTTCCGCAGTTGACGGTGGCCGAGAATCTTCGCCTTGGCGCCACGCGCCGAAATGATTTTTCGGCAAACGAAATCGAAGGCATGCTCGAGCGCTTCCCGCGGCTGCGTCCGCGCCTGCATACGGCAGCGGGTCTGCTCTCAGGTGGAGAGCAGCAGATGCTTGCGGTGGCGCGCGGGCTGTTGGCGAAACCCGAGGTCTTGCTGCTCGATGAACCGTCGCTGGGCCTCGCGCCCACGGTGGTCGCCGAACTGTTCCAGCAGTTCACGCGGTTGCGGGACGAGGGCATGACCTTGCTGATCGTCGACCAGATGGCCGATTATGCGCTCGCCATCGCCGACCGCGGCTACGTGCTCGGCGGTGGTCGTGTGGTGGCACAAGGAAGCCCGTCAGAACTGCGTGGCGCCGTGCTCGACGACGCCTATCTTGGTTCTGCTTCTTGAGGTGAGGGATGGATCTGATTGTCCGGGATGCGCGCATCTTGCGCGACGGCGAACTCGTCAACGTCGATATTGCCGTTCAGGGCGAGGCGATCGCGGCTGTCGTGCCTGCGCTCGCCGCCGAGGGGCCTGAACTGAAGGCGGAAGGCTGTCTCGTCGTTCCCGGCCTGATCGAAACCCATATTCACCTCGACAAGACCTGCATTCTCGATCGCTGCCGCATCGAGGAGGGCACCGTTGCCGAAGCGGTGCGTGAAACTGCCGCCGCCAAGCGGGGCTTTACGGTCGAGGACGTTTATGCGCGCGGCAGAAAGACGCTGGAGCGGTGCATCTCGCATGGCACGATGCGAATGCGGACTCACGTTGAATTGGATCCGGGCATCGGATTGATCGGGTTTGAGGCGGTCGGACAGCTCGCGCGCGACTACGCCTGGGCGATCGACGTCGAACTCTGCGTGTTCCCGCAGGAAGGAATGACCAATTATCCCGGCACCGAAGAGCTGCTGATCGAAGGACTGCGCCGCGGCGCACGCACCATCGGGGCGGTACCGTATTTCGATACGGACCCGCGCAAGCAGATCGATCGCATCTTCGAGATTGCGCGCGAGTTCGATGCCGAGATCGACATGCATCTCGATCTCGCCGAAACGACGCAGAACATGCAGATTGAATATGTCTGTCGCAAGACCGAGGAATTCCGCCGCGGCGGAAGGGTTGCGGTCGGCCACGTCACCCAGATGTCGCTGCTGCCGCCGGCGCGTTTCGACGAGATCGCCGCACGACTGGCCAATGCCGGCGTCGCGGTGACGATCCTGCCGTCAACGGATTTGCATCTGATGGGCCGCAGCCATGATCATGCGGTGCCGCGCGGCGTGGTGCCGGCGGAGCCGCTGCGAAAAGCGGGCGTGACCTGTTCGATCTCGACCAACAATGTGCTCAATCCGTTCACGCCCTATGGCGACGGCTCGCTGATCCGGATGGCAAATCTTTATGCCAATGTCTGCCATGTCTCGCGTCCGGCAGACCTTGCCGGTTGCCTCGACATGGTGACGGGCTCGGCGGCACGGCTGATGCGGCTTGACGACTACGGCATCAAGGCCGGCGCGCCGGCCGATCTCGTCTGCATCGATGCAAGCAATCCCACCGATGCGGTCGCAACGCTGGCGCAACCCTTGTGGGGTTTCAAGCGCGGCCGCAAGTCGTTCACGCGGCCGCGCGTCGAGCTTCATCGCCACGCGCACTAAAGTTATCGACGCTATTCCGCCGCCTTGTCGCTCCTGGCGCCGAACATCCTGGTTGGTGCCGGGAAGCCGCAGGACGTGCCGTCGGTGATCTTGACCTGATCTTCCCATGGCAGCCGATAGGTGCCGGCGACCATGTCCTGCATGAAGGTGTAGGGGCAATCCATCGCGCCGCCCTTCACCGCGACATAGCCGCGGTGCCAGAGCTGGTAGATGTTGTTTTCGACGCCCCAGTTGAGGCGGGCTTCGCGCACCAGATCAGGGCGCACCTCCGCGGTGATGATCTCGTCGACCCGGCCGGTCGTGCCGTGGGCGAGAATGGTGCCGTCGAAATTCACGATCATGCCTTCGCCCATCGAATTGAACGAGCCATCCGAGCCGCACATGCAGACGTTCGCGGTCACCATCAGGTTCTGGAAAGCATTGGCCTGGTTTGTGAAGCGCCAGCTCTCGCGGATCGGCGCGGTGTAGCCGGCGGTGCGGATCATGATCTCGGCGCCCTTGTAGGCGCATTCGCGCGCCATTTCCGGGAACATGCCGTCATGGCAGATGATCAGCGCGATCCTGGCGCCCTTCGGACCGTCGATCACGGGAATGCCGACGTTGCCGGGCTCCCACGGCTCGACCGGAATCCACGGATGGAACTTGCGATAGTAGAGCTTGATCTCGCCGTTATCGTCGATGATCAGGCCTGAATTATAGGGATTGCCGTCGGGGTTGTACTCCATGATGGAGAAGCAGCCCCAGATCTTGTTGTCGATGCAGGCCTTCTTGAAGGCGGCGACCTCGGGGCCATCGAGGCGGCACATGATCACCGGATTGGTGTCCATCGACAGGCCGTGCAGCGAGTATTCGGGGAATACCACGAGATCCATGGTGGAGAGATTGCGCCGCGCCTTGCCGACCATGTAGACGATCCGTTCGGTCTGTTTCGCAAGGTCGGCCTTGGTCACGACCACGGGCAATTGAAGTTGCACCAGCCCGATCACGACGCCATTGGGCGATTTGTTCAGTCCGCCAAGCCCGTTCATGTGCTCCTCCCGCTAAGAGAACCGCATTCCTGTTCGCCAAAACAAAGCCGATTTTGGCGGGCGGCAAAAGACCATATTTCAGGCGCCCCGGCGGCCGACTTGAGGGCAGTCGGCTGAGCGGCTATGGATTCCGCCACCGAAACAACGAGAAGCCAGCCGATGGCAAATCTATCGAAGAGCTCCAACGGCCAACTCCGGGTCGCGATTGCCGGACTGGGACCGATCGGAAAGAAAGTCGCCGAGGCGCTCGACCAGGGCATCGACGGTCTTACTCTGGCGGCGGTGTCGGCGCAGAATCCGGAAAAGCACCATAACTGGCTTGGCGGCCTGAAAACAAAGCCAGCCGTCCTGCCGATCGAGAAGCTTTCCGACGCGGCCGATCTCGTTATCGAATGCGCGCCCGCCAGACTTCTGCGATCGATCGTGGCGCCTTTCGTGGAAAGGGGCAAAACCGCGATCGTGCTCAGCGCCGGAGCGCTGCTCGAGAACGAAGACCTGATCGACGTCGCCAGGAAGAACGGCGGGCAGATCGTGGTGCCGACGGGCGCGCTGATCGGTCTTGACGCGGTGACGGCGGCCGCCGTCGGCGACATTCATTCGGTGCGGATGATCACCCGCAAACCGGTCAATGGTCTCGCCGGTGCGCCGTTTCTGCTCGAGAACAACATCGACATCGAAAGTATCAAGGAACCGCTGAAAATCTTCGACGGCACCGCGCGGGAGGCGGCGAAGGGCTTTCCGGCCAATCTCAACGTTGCGGTGGCGTTGTCGCTTGCCGGCATTGGTCCCGACCGGACCCGGCTCGAAATCTGGGCCGACCCTGCGCTCACGCGCAACGTGCATCGCGTCGAGGTCGATTCCGACGCGGCGAGGTTTTCGATGTCGATCGAGAACATCCCGTCGGAAAACCCGAAGACCGGGCGCATCACCGCGTTGTCGGTGATCGCGCTGCTCCGTAAACAGCGGGCGGCGTTGCGCGTCGGGACTTGAACGCGATCCGCTATTTGGTGCCGTAGGCGCGGTCGCCGGCGTCACCAAGACCCGGCAGGATAAACCCGTGGTCGTCGAGCCCTTCGTCGATCGCGGCGAGCCAGATCGGCACGTCCGGGTGAATGCCGCGCATCCGCTCGATGCCTTCCGGTGCCGCAATCAGGCACACCAAACGGATATCGTTGGCGCCGCGCTCCTTCAGGCGATCGACCGCTGCGACTGCGGTGTTGGCGGTCGCGAGCACCGGCGAAATCACGATGACCTGGCGCTCATGTAGATCGCTCGGCGCCTTGAAGTAATATTCGACAGCGACGAATGTCTCTGGCTCGCGGTAGAGCCCGATATGAGCGACGCGTGCGTTCGGAACGAGATCGAGCATGCCTTCGGCGAAAGTCATTCCGGCGCGCAGGACCGGCGCAAACACCAGCTTCTTGCCGGCGATCTGCGGCGACTTCATAGGCGCGAGCGGCGTCTCGATGTCGACATTGGCGAGCGGCAGGTCGCGCGTGACCTCGTAGCACAGAAGCATCCCGATTTCCTTGAGAAGCTCGCGGAACGATTTGGTCGACGCCTCCTTCTCGCGCAGCAGCGTCAGCTTGTGCTGCACCAGCGGATGGCTGACGATGGTAACGCCGTCCATGTTGTTGTCCTCTCTAAAAAACCGTGCCGTCGCTGACGACCTTGGCCGGCGGCGAGGCATCGCTGCGGCGCTCGCGCGCGAGCTTTCGTCCCGCGGCCCAGGATCCGCCTTGCAAGATCTTGGCGAGCGGCAGCGAGACGGCGTCAAGTCCGAGCTTTTCTCGCATGCCGACGGCCAAGCGATCGAGCAGCGCGACGGTCAGCGCGCGCCATTCCACGACGAGGGGCGCAGCAACCTCGTGTTTGCGCTGCGCATCTTGCGGATCGCGAAATTCAAGCACGCCGGAATCAATGAACAGCCCGCCATTGCGGTATTCGGCGAGCCCGGTGAGGCCGTCGATATCGGTGACCTCGATGCCGGCGGTTTGTAGCGGCTCGATCAGGGAGTAGGCGAGCCATTGCGAAAGCTTGTGCAGCGGTACCAATCCGTTCGTTGCGTCGTCCGTGATCAGCGCCGGATGTTTCCAGCAGTCGCCAAGAGGAATCCCGCCAAGCGTCACACGCGACGGCCAAATCGGCCCGAGTTGTCGCAGCAGTTCGGACAAAATGACGGGGGCGGGAAGGCGACCGTTTTGGGCAAGACCCGCCAGGTGATCAAACAAGCCGCCGGGCCGCGGCGTGTCGTGGCGACCGAAAATGTCGGGTTTCGACACGACGAGCCTGCCGAGGCTGCGCAAGAGCTCGACCCGGCCTTCAAGTCCGACCAGCGGATTGGCGTCGGAAACCTGCAAGCCCCGCGTCACATCGGCCACCGAAAGGTTGGCAAGGGCGCGAGCATCGACGCGAAGCGGATCGTGCGGGTTGGTCGAGAACATGAAGCTTTCGAACATCGCGAGGCTTGCAAGCGCCAACCCCTCCGAGCGGCCGATGGTAAGGCCGCTCTTGCGATCGCGATAGCGCCAGGAGGGACCGGCGCCGGCATCGAGGAAAACGCTGACAACAGCCAGATCAAATTCGGCGCGCGCACGCGCCGCACGATCGGGCCATCGCGTTTGACCGGCAATGGCGGCCCAGCGGTCGTCGCCATCCACGACAAAATGCCGCCAGCGCGAATGAAACGGCACGTCCAAGGTCGGATAGGCGTCGCGCGTGACTTGCAGCACAAGATCAACGACGTCATCCATCCTGTCGGGACGGATACGGAAATTTGGGAGCTTGTCGTCGAGCGCAAGCGCCAGCATGCGATGGGCGCGCTCGCGAACCGCCGAGGCGCTGAGCAGCGACAGCGCCGCCGACGCTTCGGAATTTGCCGGCGGCACGGCCGTCCTTGCCTCAGTATTTTTCAAGCGGGCGGCCGACCGAATTGGAGAGCTCACCCGCCGGTGGAGGTTCCGCGCTGTAATAGCCGGCGGCTTTTTTCGCGGCGATCTCCACATGCGCGTCGGGCGGCACCAGTTCATCCGGAATCGGAATCCGTTCGACGATCTCGATGCCCTGGCTGGTCAGCGCATCGTATTTCATATCGCTCATGGACACGAAACGGTCGATGCGCTTGAGGCCGAGCCAGTGGATGACGTCCGGCATCAACTGCTGGAAGCGCGCATCCTGCACGCCGGCGACGCACTCGGTGCGCTCGAAATATTGCGCGGCCGCGTCGCCGCCTTCCTGGCGCTTGCGCGCATTGTAGACGAGAAATTTCGTGACCTCGCCGAGTGCGCGGCCTTCCTTGCGGTTATAGACGATGATGCCGAGCCCACCTTCCTGGCCGGCTCGCGCGCACTCCTCGATGCCGTGAAGCAAATAGGGGCGGCAGGTGCAGATGTCGGAGCCGAACACGTCGGAGCCGTTGCATTCGTCATGCACGCGGCAGGTGATCTTGGTGCGATGGTCCGGCAGTTTCGCCACGTCGCCGAACAGGTAGGCCGTCGTGCCGCCGATGGGCGGCAGGAAGACCTGCAAGTCCGGTCGCGTGACGAGCTCCGGAAACATGCCGGCGGTCTGCTCGAACAATTGCCGGCGCAAATTGTTTTCGGTGGTCTCAAACCGCTGCGCCAGGCCCGGCAGGTACCATACCGGATCGATTGCGATCTTCACCACGGAAACGCTGCCGTTCTTGTGAACGAATTCGCCGTCGTGCTTCAGCCGTCCGGCATCGATCGCGGCCTTGATTTCAGGGAGATCGAGCCGGGCCCGAGTGATCGCGATGCTCGGCCGGATGTCGATCCCCTCGGCGATTTCGGCGGCGAAGTTTTCCGCCACCAGATGCCCCCATGGATCGAGCGAGACGATGCGTTGCGGGTCACTCCATTGCGGGAACGGGCCGATCGTGGCGGCCGGATGCGTATTGGTCAGATCGGGGCGCCGAATCGGGTCGAGCGCGCCGGAGGAGACGGCCAACGCGCGGTAGACCGAGTAGGAGCCGCCATGGGAGCCGATGACATTGCGATCCTGCGGGCGGGAGACCGTGCCGATGATCGGCCCGCGCTCGCGCGCGCTCGCCGCGCCCCACTGAATCGGGAAGTTGAGCTTGCCGCCCGGTGCCGGATGCGAGGTGATCCGGATGTGGTCAACCCGATTGGAACGAGTCATCGCCGTCGATCCCTTCGAACCTGATTCGTCTGAGCTTTTCGTCTCAAACTATAGCCTCAAATGGCGACGGCCCGCCTGAACAGACGGGCCTGGTCACCAACGATCAAAGCTTACAATGCGGCCTTAGCCGAAATGTGAAATATAGCGAACCGGGAGGTTAATACAACGGCGTCTAAATATTTATAATTACAAGTGATTTCAGGTTGCCGCGGCCGGGCTGGCACGATTGCGGTGCAATCCCCGTCGATTCACTGTGCCTTCGGCGCCGCGCTCTCCTGTGCTTGCAGCGAAGACAACTGCCCGGTCGGGGTCCATCCGCCCCCCAGCGCCTGGAACAGGCTGCTGACGGCGAGCAGCTTGTTCAATCGCACCTGCATCAACGTGTTTTCGTTCTGGAGTAGCGTCTGCTGGGTCTGCAGCACCGTGATCAGATTGACGGTGCCGGCGCGCAACTGGGTTTCGGAGACCTCGAACGCCTTGCGGGCGCTGGCTACGGCTTCCACCTCGAGGCGCTCCTGCAAAGTCAGTTTCTCGAGCGCCACCAAGGCTTTTTCGACGTCGGAGAAGGCCGACAGCACCGCCTTGCGATAGGCCTGCAGGTCCTGCAACTGCACACCCTTGGCATTCTTCAACTGGCTTTCCAGCAGGAAGCCGTCGAACAGGGGCTGCGTCAGTCCCGCCGACAACGTGTACATCCAGGCGCCGGGTCCGAACAGCGAGGCCAATGCCGCGCTCTGCACGCCGGTCTGCGTGGTCAACTGGATCTGCGGGAAGAAGGCGGCGCGCGCCGATTCAACGCTGAAGTTCGAGGATGCCAGCGCCGCCTCGGCCTGGCGGATGTCCGGCCGTTGGTTGAGCAGCTCCGAGGGCAAACCGGGCGTCACCCGCGGGATCGCGATCTGCGTCATCGTCCCGCCCTTGACCGTGAAATTCGCCGGGGCGCGGCCGACCAGCAAGGCGAGTGCGGCGATATTCTGCCGCAGCGTAATCTCGAGCGGCGGGATCGCCGCGCGCTCGGTCGCAACCTGCGTTTCCTGCTGCGACAGGTCGAGCTGCGATGCGGTGCCACCCGCGAATTGCTGCTTGATCAAGTTGAGAATGCGCTCGGCCGCGGCGAGGTTGCGCCGCGCGACGCGCAGTTCATCTTGCGCAGCAAGAACCTGGAAATAGGCATTGGCGACGCTGACGATCGCCGTCAGTGTCACGACCTCGCGGTTATAGCGCTGCGCGGTCGCGGTCTCTTCAGCGGCGTGGAGCGTGGCGCGGTTTTTGCCCCAGAAGTCGATCATGTAGCTTGCCGTCAGGCTCAGGCTATATTGCGAGAATGATTGTCCGCCAATTCCACCCCCAGTGGCGAACGAACCTTTGGCGCTGCGGCTCTGCTCGGCGTTGCCGGTTCCGGTGACGGACGGCAACAACGGCGCACCATTGATTCCGACCTGCGCGTCGGCCTGAATGATCTGCGCAATGGCGACAGCGATATCGAGATTGTTGATTTGCGCCGCCTCCATCAGCAAGTTCAGTTCGCTGGATTTGAAACCGCGCCACCAGTCGACCGCCGGGAGATGGGCGTCGGGCGCGGTGTGGCCGCCTTCGCGATAGGCTGCCGGCACATCAAGGTTGAGATCGGGCCGCTCGGTTCCAAGGATACAGCCAGACAGGATCGGACCCAGCAACAAGGCCGACATGGCCACCTTGTTGAGACCGCGTGTGGTCCGTCGTGATACTTTGCCGATCATTGATGCCAACATCTACTCGCCGGGTTGCAGCCTGGTCTCGGGCGCGAGCGGCGGAGTGCCACCCCTCAGTCGTTGGCTCCATAGCCGGAATCGGTCCATATAAAGGTAGATAACCGGCGTTGAATAGAGCGTCAGGACCTGGCTTAGGATCAGTCCCCCGACAATTGCGATGCCGAGCGGCTGCCGGAGTTCGCCGCCTTCGCCGAAACCAATGGCGAGCGGCAGGGCGCCGAGCAGGGCGGCCATCGTCGTCATCATGATCGGCCGGAAGCGAAGCAGGCAGGCTTCGTAAATCGCATCGAGCGAACTCAAGCCCCGTTTGCGCTCTGCATCGAGCGCGAAATCGATCATCATGATCGCATTCTTCTTCACAATTCCGATCAGGAGGATGACGCCGATGAGCGCCATGATGCTGAATTCGGTCTTGAACGCCATCAAGGCGAGCAGGGCACCGACGCCGGCGGATGGCAGCGTCGACAGGATGGTGAGCGGGTGGACATAGCTCTCATAGAGTACGCCGAGCACGATGTAGATCGTGATCAGCGCGGCGAGGATGAGGAACGGCTGGTTGTTCAGCGAATCCTGAAAAGCCTTTGCCGTGCCCTGGAAGGTGCCGCGGATGGTGGCGGGCACGCCGATACGGTTCATCGCCGCCTCGATCGAGCTCACGGCCGCACTGAGCGAGCCGCCGGGCGGCAGGTTGAAGGAAATCGTGTTGGCGACCAAAAGGCCCTGATGATTGACGGCCAGGGGCGTCGCGCCTTGAGTGAAATGCGCAACCGCCGACAGCGGGATCATGGTCTCGGCGCCGGTCGAGACCGCCGAACCGGTGGAGGCTACACCTTTGCCGGTGGCGCCGATTGAATTGGTCGCGAGGTTTCGTGCAGCCTGTGCGTTGGCCGACGTGGCCGCATTTGCCGCGGTGGTACTCACGGAAACGGTTCCGGCGACCGCATTGGTCGATTGTGATCCGCCGACAGAAGCGCCCGACTTGGAGATCCAGACGTCTTTCAGCGTTTCCGGATTTTGCCAGTACGGCGGCGCGACTTCCATGATCACGTGGTACTGGTTGCGCGCGACATAGATGGTCGACACCTGCCGCTGGCCAAAGGCGTCGTAAAGCGTGTTGTCGACCTGGCTGACGGTGATGCCGAGTTGCGACGCCGCGTCACGATCGATCACCAGATCGGATTCAAGCCCCTTGTTCTGCTGATCGCTGTTGACGTCAGTCAGATTGCGGTCGCCCTGCAAGGCGGCCGCGATTTTCGGCGTCCACTCGTTGAGTTCCTCGAAGGTGGGACCTTGCAAGGTAAACTGATATTGCGCGTTGCTGGCGCGGCCGCCGACACGAATATCCTGCACCGCCTGCAGGAAGAGGGAAGCGCCAGGGATGACGGCCATTTCACGCCGCAGCCGCCCGATCACGCCGTCCGCGGAAATCTTGCGCTCGCTGAGCGGTTTCAAGGAAACGAAAACAAAACCCGAATTCGTCTGGCCGCCGCCGGTGAATCCCACGGCCGTTTCGACGGCAGGGTCACTTTTGATGATGGTGATGAATTGCGTCAGCTTCTTCTGCATCAACTGGAAGGAGATGCTTTGATCCGCCTGGATCGAGCCGACCAGTCGCCCGGTATCCTGCTGCGGAAAGAAGCCCTTCGGGATCACGTCGTAGAGATAGAAATTGAGGCCAAGCACGACGGCCAGGGTCAGCATCATCAGGGCCGGATGGCGAAGGGCAACGGCCAGCGTCCGTCGATAGACGTCGAGCATGGCCTCGAAGAAGCGCTCGCTGGTGCGATACAGCCATCCGTAGTTCTCGCCGGTCTCGCTGCGCAGCAGCACGGCGCACATCATCGGCGTGGTGGCGAGCGAGATCGCCAGCGAAATCATGATCGAGATCGAGATCACCATGGCGAATTCGCGGAACAGGCGGCCGATGATGCCGCCCATCAGGAGGATCGGGATGAAGACGGCGATCAGCGAGATGCTCATCGACAGCACGGTGAATCCGACTTCGCTGGCGCCCTTCAGCGCAGCCTCCAGCGGCGACATCCCGTCCTCGATGTGACGGGTGATGTTTTCGAGAACGACAATGGCGTCATCGACGACGAAGCCCGTTGCGACCGTGAGTGCCATCAGCGACAGATTGTCCAGGCTGTAGCCACACAGGTACATCGCGGCAAAGGTCGCGATCAGCGACACCGAGACGGCCACGACCGGAACCAGCGTCGCGCGCAGGTTCCGCAGGAAGGCAAACACCACGACGATCACGAGCAGCACCGCCAGAATGAGGGTGCGCTCGACGTCGTGCAGCGACGTGCGAATGGTGATCGAGCGGTCGACAGCAAGAGTGATGTCGATGGCCGGCGAAACCGAAGCCCGGAGCAATGGCATCATCGCCTTCACCAGGTCGACGGTAGAGATGATATTGGCGCCCGGCTGCCGGTAGAGAATGATCAGCACCGCTGGCTTGCCGTTGGCTAGCCCGGCATTGCGGAGGTTCTCGACGGAGTCCGTGACTTGCCCGACGTCGGAAAGGCGGACCGGCGCGCCGTTGCGATAGGCGACGATCAACGATTTGTAATCATCGGCCTTGGTGGCCTGGTCGTTGGCATAGACCTGGTAGCGCTGGTCGCCGACGTCGATGCCGCCTTTCGGGCTGTGCGCGTTGGCACTGGACAGCGCAGCGCGCACGTCCTCAAGGCCGACGCCATATTTGTAGAGTGCCTGCGGAATCAGTTCGGCGCGCACCGCCGGCAGCGAACTGCCGCCGACAACCACTTCGCCAATGCCGTCAACCTGCGAGAGTTTTTGGGCCAGGACCGTCGAGGCGGCGTCATAGAGATTGCCCCGCGTCAGGGTATCGGACGTCAGCGCGAGGATCAGGATCGGGGCGTCGGCCGGATTGACCTTGCGGTAGGTCGGATTGGTTCGCAGGCTGGTGGGTAGGTCAACACGTGCGGCATTGATCGCGGCCTGCACATCCCGCGCGGCGCCGTTGATGTCGCGATTGAGACCGAATTGAAGAGTGATGCGAACGCCTCCCACCGTGCTCGACGAGGTCATCTCGGTGACGTCGGCGATTTGCCCGAGATGGCGCTCAAGCGGACTGGCGACTGTCGTCGCCACATCCTCCGGGCTGCCGCCCGGCAACGTGGCCCGGACCGATATGGTGGGAAAATCGACCTGGGGCAGCGGCGAAACCGGTAATTTGAAGAAAGCCACGGCACCGGCCGCCGCAAGGCCGAAGGTGAGTAACGTCGTTCCGATCGGCCGTCGAATAAAGGGTGTTGAGGGCCCCATGATGAGCCCTCATTCCGCCGGCTGGGCAGCTTCGCCGGAGCGGCCGGAAAACCGGATCGCCAGGCGGTCGAACCAGAGATAGATCACCGGTGTCGTGAACAGCGTCAGCAACTGGCTGACCAAAAGACCGCCGACGATGGAGATGCCGAGCGGATGGCGAAGTTCGGACCCGGCACCGGTACCAAGCATCAGCGGCAAGGCGCCGAGGACGGCGGCCATGGTCGTCATCAGAATCGGACGGAAGCGTAAGAGGCAGGCCTGATAGATCGCCTCGCGCGGCGATTTTCCTTCGTTGCGTTCGGCATCGAGCGCGAAGTCGATCATCATGATCGCGTTCTTCTTCACGATGCCGATCAGGAGGATGATGCCGATGATGGCGACGATGGTGAGGTCATCGCCTGCGATCATCAGCGCCAGCAGCGCGCCGATGCCGGCCGAGGGCAGGGTCGAGAGAATCGTGAGGGGATGAATGAAGCTCTCATAGAGAACGCCCAGCACGATATAGACCGTGACGATCGCCGCAAGAATCAGGAACAGCTGACTGGAAAGCGACGACTGAAACGCGAGCGCGGCACCCTGGAAGCTCGTGATCACGCTGGCCGGCAGGCCGATATCGATCTGCGCCTGCTTGATCGCGTTCACCGCCTCGCCGAGCGAAGCGTCCTTGGCGAGGTTGAACGACACGGTTGCTGCCGGAAACTGTCCGAGGTGCGATACCTGGAGCGGCGCGGTCTCAGTACGAAATTTGGCCAGAGTGGCGAGCGGCACCGGCGTGGAGCCGACCGAGGAGGGAAGATAGATGTCCGACAACGATTGCAGGGACGTTTGCAGACGCGGATCGGCCTCGAGGATGACGCGGTACTGGTTGGAGTTGGTGAAGATCGTCGAAACGATGCGCTGGCCGTAGGAATCATAGAGCGCGTTGTCGACGGTTGCCGGCGTGATGCCAAAGCGCGCCGCCTGGTCGCGATCGATTTCCACGAAGACCGACAGGCCCTGATCGGAAATGTCGCTGGCGACGTCGCCAAGCTCCGGCAGCGTCCTCAGCTTGTCGACGAGTTTCGGGGTCCACTCGGCAAGCTGCACGGGATCGGCGTCCTGCAGGATGAACTGGTACTGTGTCTTGGAGACCGTGCCTTCGATCGTGAGATCCTGAACCGGCTGCATATACAATGTAATGCCGGTCAGCGGGGCGATATTGCTTTGGATCCGCCGCATGATGGTCGAGATGTCGGACTTGCGCCGATCATAGGGCTTGAGATTGATCAGAATTCGCCCGCTGTTGAGCGTGGTATTGGTGCCATCGACGCCGATAAAGGACGAAAGGCTGACGACGTCGGGATCCTTCAGGATAACGGACGCGAGCTGCTGCTGGCGCTCGGCCATCGCAGCATAAGACACAGATTGCGGCGCTTCCGAAATCGCCTGAATCACGCCCGTATCCTGAAGCGGGAAGAATCCCTTGGGGATCGCGATATAAAGCCACGCGGTCAGGCCGAAGGTCGCGAGCGCGACCAGCAGGGTGAGCGGTTGGCGGTCCAGCACCCAGCTCAGCGCATGACCGTAGATCTCGATGATCCAGTCGAAGGCCTCGCGGCTATGGCGCTGGAAGGCGTTTTCCTGCTCTTGGGATTCCGGCTTGAGCAGCTTGGCGCAGGCCATCGGCACCAGCGTCAGCGAAACCACCGCCGAGATGAGGATGGTGACCGAGAGCGTAATCGCGAATTCGCGGAACAGCCGGCCGACCACGTCGCCCATGAACAACAGCGGGATCAGCACCGCAATCAGCGAGACCGTCAGCGAGATGATGGTAAAGCCGATCTGCTCCGAACCTTTCAGTGCGGCCTGCAAGGGGCTATCGCCTTCCTCGAGATAGCGGGAAATATTCTCGATCACGACGATCGCGTCGTCGACCACAAAGCCCGTGGCAATCGTCAGCGCCATCAGCGACAGGTTGTTGAGGCTGAAGCCGAACAGGTACATTGCGCCCAGCGTGCCGACCAGCGACAGCGGCACCGACAGGCTCGGGATCAGGGTGGCGCGGGCGTTGCGCAGGAACACGAAAATGACGAGCACGACGAGGATGACGGCGAGCGACAGCTCGAACTCGACGTCCTCGACGGAAGCGCGAATGGTCACGGTACGGTCGGTCAGGATGTTGACGTCGATCGCCGCCGGCAACGAGGCCTGCAATTGCGGTAGCAGCGCCTTGATGCCTTCGACCACCGCGATGACGTTGGCGCCCGGCTGGCGCTGGATGTTGAGGATGATGGCCGGCGTCTCGTTCATCCAGGCGCCGAGCTTGTCGTTCTGCGCGCCGTCGACGACGTCGCCGACGTCGCTGAGGCGGACAGGGGAGCCGTTCTTGTAGGCAACGATCAGCGACTTGTAGTCGCTCGCATTCCTGATCTGGTCGTTGGCATTGATGGTGTAGGAGCGCATCGCGCCGTCGAAATTGCCCTTCGGCGTATTGACATTGGCGGTGCCGAGCGTCGTGCGCAGATCGTCGATGTTGAGCCCATAGGCGGCAAGCTTGCGGATGTCGGCCTGGATACGCACCGCCGGCCGCTGGCCGCCGCTCAGGCTGACGAGGCCGACGCCGGGAAGCTGCGAGATCTTCTGCGCCAGGCGCGTGTCGACGAAATCCTCGACATCCGTCAGCTTCATCGTCTTCGACGTCAGGCCAAGGGTAAGGATCGGCGCGTCAGCGGGGTTGACCTTGGCGTAGATCGGCGGCGCGGGAAGGTCGGCCGGCAGCAGATTGCCGGCGGCATTGATCGCGGCCTGCACTTCCTGCTCGGCGACGTCGAGCGAGATCGTCAGGCCGAACTGCAATGTGATCACCGAGGAGCCCGCCGAACTGATCGAGCTCATCTGGTTGAGGTTCGGCATTTGCCCGAATTGCACTTCGAGCGGAGCCGTGACGGACGAGGTCATCACATCCGGGCTCGCGCCGGGATAGAAGGTCTGCACCTGAATGGTCGGATAGTCGACCTCGGGCAGCGCCGCCACGGGGAGGAAGCGGAACGCCAGCATGCCGGACAGCATGATGGCGATCATCAGAAGCGTGGTTGCGACCGGCCGTAAGATGAACGGCTGCGAAGGACTCATTGTTTTTGTCCACCGTCCGAACGGCGCCGCTTGCCGCCACCCGATTTGTCGGGTTCGGCCGGTGTTTCGGCCGGGCTGTTGGTTTGCGTCGGGTTGTTCTCGGCCCGGACGACGACCTTGGCGCCGTCGCGCAGCTTATCGGCGCCATCGATGACGATGCGCTCGCCGGGCGTGAGGCCGGAGAGAACTTCGACGCGCTCGCCGTCGGTCACGCCAAGCTTCACCGGACGCACCGATACGGTGCTGTCTGCATTGACGAGGTAAACGAAGGTGCCGGGCGCGCCGCGCTGGATGCCGGCGGTCGAGATCGTCGTGACGTCCTTGTGCGTATCGAGCAACAGGCGGACGTTGACGAACTGGTTCGGATAAAGCAGGCGGTCTTCGTTGGGGAATAATGCGCGCAGCTTGATCGTTCCCGTGGTCGGATCGATCTGGCTGTCGAAGCTTGCCATCGAACCATCGGCGATCTTGGTGGCGCCGGTGCGGTCGAGGGCCGTCACCGGCAGCACCGCGCCGGCCCGGGTGCGCTTGGCGATGGCTTGCAGGTTGTCTTCAGGCACCGTGAACAGCACGCTGATCGGTTGCAGCTGCGTGATCACGACGAGACCGTTGGTGTCGCCGGGGGTCACGTAGTTGCCCTGGTCGACCAGACGCAGGCCGACGCGGCCATCGAGCGGCGACACGATACGGCAGTAGGCGAGGTTGACCTCGGCGGATTTCACCGACGCCTTGTCGGCTTCAACCGTGCCCTGATTCTGGGCTACCAGAGCGATTTGCGTATCCAGCGTCTGGTGCGGCACGGCGTTTTGCGCCGCCAATCCCTGATAGCGCGCCAGATCGACCTGCGAGCCCTTGAGCATAGCTTCGTCGCGCGCCAGCTGCCCCTTCACCTGCGCCAGGGTGGCTTCATAAGGCCGAGGATCGATTTCCGCGAGCAGGTCGCCTTTCTTGACCTCGTTGCCTTCGGTGAAATCGATCTTCATCAGATAGCCGCTGATCTGGGTTCGCACCGTCACGGTTGCGAGCGAAGCCACGGTACCCAGCGCGTTGATGTTGACCCCGATGTCGCCTTTGCCGACCACTTCGGGAACGATTGACATCGGCCCCGCGTTGCGGCCGCCGCCGCCTGGTTGCGGAGCGGGGCCATGTCGCGTCCACCAGATGACGCCGCCGACCACTAGGAGGATCAGGATGACAGTCAGGGTGAACCGCCCGCGTGATCGCGGCTTGGTGGCCTGCTCAGGACCAATCGAGGGGCTTTGCTGAAAATTCTTAATCGGTTGGTCCATGAACCTGCCATCAGATGAGAAGCGTCGGCGCTTGCGGTCAGTTGCCGCAATCAGTCGCAGGAACCGCCTCCAAGGTCCGCCCGCAACCTCATTTGAACGTTCCCGCCCATAGTTGTCGCATTAACAATCGGAAAGAATTGCACTTTTTGTCCGGACCGCGACTGGGGGGCAACAATCCAAAGTGTCGTTCGGGCTAGTTGCGCGGTTCAAAAACCGGCGCGTGTGATCGGCCCAAACGACAAACTCTTAACATATTTTTAGCTGAACCGGGGCGCGTCACAAGGGCATGACACGGGCAGACGCAGGGCAGGCGGCAACGGGCGGCCGCCGTAGGCATGCCGGCCTCAGGCAGCCGAGTCCATCAGGCTGAAAGAGCCCCTGACCAGCGCCTTTCGTCCCTTTGCCGTGATGGCGGGGACATGGTCGCTCATGCTCACCAGACCGAGCGCGATAAGCTCGTCGAGCACCAGACGGGTCGAGGCCGGCACGCGAGCGAACGGTGCTCGCAAGGCTTTCAACGCTTCCCATTGGTCGGACCTGAGATCGAAGTCGCTCTCGTCGTTCATGCTGCCTCAATTGAGTCGTGGGCTTATGTTGCTCAGTTAAGGAAGATGCGTGAATCCGATGCGACCACATTGCGTCTGCAATTGGTTTTTGAACGCAACTTTTCTTGAATCGCTCGAGGTGAGAAATATCTGGTTCCGCCCATTTGAAGTTCCTGCAGCATTGGCGGCACATTCTGTCCAGGAACTTCAAATGGAAAGCGGCACCAGAATCACGATTTTGCAAGTATCCATGGCTTTCCGAAGTTCGTGAAAGGTGGACGCTGAGGTGATGCACGAACTTCGGAAAAGTGGGCACTATTAACGCGGTTGTCACATCTACGTGTCAATGGACGATGTCGGTCGCGAATTGGTTGGACGCGACGTTGGAGGCTGTTTGCCCACCCGGATGAACGCACCGAAGGTGATTGCGTCGACCAAATCGCCGGACAACGGCTTCAGGCTGAAGGGGCTTGGCGTCGCCGTCAGCATTGCCATCACGGCGATTGCGATCTTCGCGCTGACGCATACGCTCAGGAGCATCGATATCCATGAGGTATTCGAGGTCATCCGGCACACCGATACGTCTCTGATCGTGGTGGCGGCGACGCTGGTCATCGCCTCCTATGTCGGCTTGACGTTCTATGATCTGCTGGCGCTGCGCACCATCGGCCGCACCGAACTCCCCTACCGGATCGCGGCTCTCGCAAGCTTCACCAGCTACCCGATCGCCCACGGCATCGGCGCCGTTTCGCTGATCTCGCCGGTGATCCGTTATCGCATCTATTCGTTTCATGGCTTGAGCGCGTTCGACGTCGTCAATATCTGTTTTCTCACCGGATTGACCTACTGGCTCGGCAACCTGACCGCGCTCGGGATCGCTCTGTTCTTTGCACCCGCCGCGATCAGCGTGGTCGACTTCCTCTCACCCACCGTCAACCAATGGCTTGCCGTCGCGTTGCTGATCGGGGTCGGGAGTTTTCTGATCTGGTGCTGGTTTCCGCGCAACATCGGCACCAAGCGCTGGCCGGTGCGGCTTCCCTCGGGGCCTTTGGTGCTGCTGCAGATCGCGATCGGCGTTTTCGAACTCGGCGCTGCGGCGCTCGCGATGTATGTTTTGATTCCGGCGGGGCCAAACATCGGGATATTCCCGATCATGGCCGTTTTCATCGCGGCAACTTTATTGGGATTTGCCAGCCACACACCGGCGGGTATCGGGGTTTTCGACGCGACGTTCCTGATCGGATTGGGCAAGGACGACAAAGAGCCGCTGGTGGCGGCGCTCTTGATGTTCCGCCTGATGTATCACTTCCTGCCCTTTATATCTGCGCTCAGCCTGTTCGGCGTTGTCGAGGGATGGCGAGGTTTGCGCCGGCGGCGGCGCATGTGAAAGCGCCTTACACCGGTGAATTGAGCTTCAGCCCGACCATCCCGGCGACAATCAGCGTCAGGCAGATAATGCGGACCGGGTCGGTCGGTTCGCTGAAGATCACCATTCCGACGATGATGCTGCCGGCCGCCCCGATGCCGGTCCAGACGGCGTAGGCGGTGCCGAACGGCAGCGAGCGCAGCGCAAACGACATCAACGCAAAACTCGAGATGATCGCAATCGCGGTTGCGACCGTTGGCCAGAACCGGGTGAGGCCGTCAGAATATTTCAGGCCGAAAGCCCAGGCGATCTCGAACAGCCCAGCTGCCAATACTGCAAGCCAGCCCGTCATGGCGACCTCAATGTGTTGGGGAAAGCGGGGAGGCCGTCTCGATGGTCTTCGCGAAGCCTTTTTTCGAACATCAATGAATGTGCGGACATCGGTCTACCCTCGCATCGCGCGCTATCTGTTTCCTCCTTGCGTTGTTCGCGCGACAAGGATGTGACAGCTAGTGTTCCGATTCTAACATTCGCATCCCTTCGCGGCGGCCCCTTTTGCGAATGTTAGAATCAAAGGACCACTAGCAAACATAACTTTCTAGTGGAGTTTAGGATTTGACATTCGCTTTCAAAGTTTGCGGCTAGGCCGGGAGCGAATGTCTAATCCACTCCACTGGCGCGCATCATGGAACCGCGTGGTCATGATCTTCGTCGCCATGATCACAGCGGAGGCGGCCTGTCGCAAAACTGAAGCGAGTGGACGGTATCTTGATCGAATTGCTGATTCGAGGAACGCATGAACAGTCAGCTGATCGCAGGTGTCGCCAGTCACAGCCGCGGCGATGAAGATGCGACAGTGTGGGACAGGCTTTACGCGTTCTGGTACCGCCGTCTGGTCTATACGCAGATCTGGGAAGATCCTGTTGCCGATCTTGCAGCACTGCGCTTGGGCATCGGATCGACCATCGTCACGATTGCCTCGGGCGGGTGCAATGCGCTGTCCTATCTGGTCGCTCGACCGGCGCAGGTTTATGCGGTCGATCTCAACGAGGCGCATCTTGCGCTGCTCAAGCTCAAGCTCGCGGGTCTGCGCGCCTTTTCCGACTATTCGGATTTCTGGCAGTTCTTCGGTGCCGCCAACTCGCCTTCCAACTCCGAGCTCTATCGCGAGCGGTTGCGGCCGCTGCTGGACGCCCAGGCCCGCAATTACTGGGACAAGCGCAACGTCGTCGGGCGCCCGCGCCACGCCTACTTTACGAACGGCTTCTATCGTCATGGCATGCTCGGCCGCTTTATCGGCGTTGCCCATTTTGCAGCAAAGCTGGCCGGGGTCGATCCTGCGCTGCTCTTGAACGGCGGGCTGGACGCGCCGGCGCGCCTCGAAGCGCTCGACCGTCTGGAGCGCGCGTTCCATTCACCGCTGGCGCGACAGATCACGGCAACCCCGGCTCTCTTGTTCAGTCTCGGTATTCCGCGGCGGCAGCGCGCATTACTGGGCGGCGCTCCGTTGAACGAGGTGCTCCACCAGCGCCTGTTGCGGCTGATCGACGGTCATCCCAATGAAACCAACTATTTTGCCTGGCAGGCGCTGCATCGCGGCTATATCGGTCCGGGCGATCGTTGCCTGCCGCCTTACTTGCAGCGTCGCCAATATGGGCGCATGCGCAACGGCGCGGGGTTGATCATTGCTCATCATGCGCGCCTGCGGCAGTTTCTTGAAAGTCTGCCGGCCCGTGAGGTCGACGCGGTCATTCTCCTGGACTCCCAGGACTGGATGGCTACGGACGAGATACGTGCGCTGTGGAATGCAATCGATCGCGCAGGCCGGGACAATGTCCATGTGATCTTTCGCACGGCCGGCGAGGCGTCGCCGATCGAGAGCGACGAACTCGCATCGTTACGCCGGACATGGCGGCGCGATGAGGAACGAAGCGCGATCGGGTTCGCGCTGGATCGTTCGGGGATCTATGGTGGCTTCCACTGCTACGGACGGCGCTGAGCGGCCTCAAGCCTTGGTGCCGCTGCATCCGGCGGCTCGCCGCGACATCGGCAACGGTCCCTATGACTCGACCAGTGAGGCGGCGACAGTGCCGGCGGCTTCCACATAAGCGGGATCGCGGTGAACGAGCATCACGGCCGCAGCGCCGTCGAGCAGCACCACAATGCTTCGCGCAATGGTCGTCGCGTTGCCGATCCCTTCGCGGGCAAGTGCGTCGGCAAGCCAGGCCTCGAAACGCTTCTTGTGCGAAGCGCCGGCCTTCAGCGCGGGATGTCCCGGCGTGCTGGCGAGTTCGGCCGCCGTGCGCTGAAAGCCGCAACCTTTCCATTTCATGGTGTCTGTCGAGCGAGCAAATTCGGCAAACAAGCCCCTGATCTTGTCGGCGGCAGACCCCGGCGTCTCGTCGAACCAGCGCGCATACAGATCAAGCGTCGGCTGGTCGCGCAATTCCAGATAGGCCGCGACGAGTTCGTCCTTGCTGCGGAAATGATAATACAGCGTCTTCTTGGTGATGCCGGCCTTTTCGGCAATCGCATCGACGCTGGCTGCGCGAATACCCTCGCCATAGAACAGGCGGGCGGCGGCACTGACGATGCGTTCGCGCGTTTGATCGGCGTCAAAGGACATCCCGCTTAGTATACTGCCTAGTGAGTATATGCAATCCGGCCTTTGGCTACGATGTCGTTTCGAACAATCGGGCCCGAGCACAACGATGTCGGAATTGGTACTTTGCGAAACCCGGAATGCGGTGGCGATCCTCACACTCAACCGGCCGGAAAAACTGAATGCGCTGAACTACGCTCTCGTCGACCGGATCAAAGAATGGCTCGACGCGATCGAGCGTGACCCGGCCATCCGCGCCGTGATCTTGACCGGCGCCGGCGACCGGGCTTTCTCGGCCGGCGCCGACATCAGCGAGTTTTCAGAGACCCTTCGGGAAGGTGCGGACGCCGCGATCAGGGCGTTCGTTCGCCGGGGACAGTCGATGACCGCGCGAATCGAGGCCTTTCCAAAACCGTTGATCGTCGCCGTGAACGGTATCGCCTTCGGCGGCGGCTGCGAAATCACGGAAGCGGCGCATATGGCCGTCGCAAGCGAGCGTGCGAGCTTCGGCAAGCCGGAAATCAATATCGGCATTCCGCCGACCTTCGGCGGCACCCAGCGCTTGCCGCGCCTGGTGGGCCGCAAGCGGGCGCTTGAATTGTTGCTGACCGGGGATTCGTTCTCGGCCCGGCACGCCCTCGAGATCGGGCTTGTGAACCGGATCGTGGCCCACGACGAACTTCTGCCGGCCGCGCTGGAACTGGTCGGCCGGATCCTGCGGCATTCGCCGCTCACGGTGTCGCGCATCATCACCGCCGTGACGCGCGGGTTGAACGCCACGATTGCGGAGGGGCTGGAAATCGAGAGCGAGCAATTCGCGCGCATGGCCCCGACCTGCGACACCCGTGAGGCTCTCGACGCCTGGATCGCGCGGCGCGCGCCGCACTATCAGGGCAGATAGGCTAGCGGTCATTCCGCCAGTTCGGAATATCCCGTCGCCGGGACCTGTGCTTCGATCGCCTTCTCTTCCGCGACGGCCTTCGGCTTGCGCAGCCAGACATAAATCTGGGCGGCGAGCAGTGCGACGCAGATCAAGAGGAAGAACGCACTGATCGGGCGCTCGATGAAGGTCATCAGGTCGCCGCGGGAGATCAGCAGGCTGCGGCGGAAATTTTCCTCGAAACGCGGCCCAAGCACGAAGCCGAGCAGGATCGGCGCCGGGTGGAAATCGAGCCGCAGGAGAATGTAGCCGACAACACCGATCACGAGCGTCTCGCCGACCTGGAACATGTCGTTGCTCGCGGCATAGACGCCGATGCAGACGAAGAACATCGCGCTCGGGTAGAGGTAACGGTAGGGGATGCTGAGCAGCTTTACCCACAGGCCGATCATCGGCACGTTGAGCACGACGAGAAGGATATTGCCGATCCAGAAGCTTGCGATCAGGCCCCAGAAGATGTCGGCATGCTGGCTGATGAGCTGCGGTCCCGGCACGATGCCGTGAATGATCAGCGCGCCCAACAAGAGCGCCATCACGGTATCGCCGGGGATGCCAAGGCTCATGGTCGGAATGAAGTCGCCTTGCACCGACGAATGCGTCGAGGCCTCGGGGCAGGCGACGCCTTCAATGGCGCCGTGACCGAAACGCTCCGGAGTTTTCGAGATCTTCTTCTCGGTCGCATAGGACACGAACGAGGCGATGGTCGGACCGGTGCCGGGGATGAGGGCGCAGAGGCTGCCGAGGATCGTGCCGCGGAGCATCGGGAAGAACGCCTGTTTGAGGTCGGCCTTCGACGGGAACATGTCGGAAATGCCGACCTTGGCGTAGCGCATGTCCACGTTTTCGGTGTTGTTGATGCTGTTCATAAACTCGGCGATGCCGAACATGCCGAGCGCCAGCGCCACGATTTCGATGCCGTCGAAAAGTTCGGTGATACCGAAGGTGAAGCGCGGCTGGCCGGTCTCGATGTCGGACCCGACGATGCCGAGCAGGAGGCCGAACACCGTCATGGCGATGCCCTTGAGCGGGGAGCCCTTGGCGAGCGTCGATCCAGCGATCAGGCCGACCAGCATCAGCGAGCACACTTCGGCGGGACCGAATTCCAGCGCCATCTTGACCAGGAACGGTGCGAGGAAAATCATCTCCGTGATGCCGAAGGAGGCGCCGACGAAAGCGGCAACGACGGTGATGCCGAGGGCCGTTCCGCCCTTGCCCTGTTTGGTCAGCGGAAAACCGTCGAGACAGGTGACCGCATGCGGCGGATGACATGGCAGGTTGAGCAGGATCGAGCAGATCGCCCCGCCATACTGGGCGCCGTAGTAGACGCCTGAGAGCATCAGGATCGCCGGCACCGGATGCATGCCGAAGGTGAGCGGCAGCAAAATCGAGATCGTGGCGACGGGGCCCATGCCCGGCAGCACGCCGACGAGGTTGCCGACCAGCACGCCGAGGAAACAATACATCAGGTTGTGCGGCTCGAGCGCAACGCCAAAGCCGTACCAGAGATCGGTCAACGCGGTCGAAATCACAGGTTCACCCCGCGCAACAACGGAAAGGGAATGTTCAAGAGATAGTGGAACAGCAGAACGCCGAACACGGTGACGCCGAGCGCCAGAACGAACGAGGACTTGTAGGTCGCCGTCTTGTCACCGAGCGCGCAGACGAACACGCAGGCAAACACCGCCGGGATCATCCCGCCATAATATCCGAGAACGATGAACAGGACGGGGCCTGCAAGAATGCAGAGCCAGCCGAACCATTGCGGATTATCGGGAAGAAATTTCTTGTCGTCGGGCTCGGTCGATCCGAGTGCGGTGCCAGCGATCAGGATGCCGATAAAGGCGAGGACGATGCCGAGCACGACCGGCATGAATCCGGGGCCCATCCTGGCAAGAGTGCCGAATTTGTAGCCTGAGCCTGTGACCGCGGCTCCTATACCGAGCAGCACCATCAGGCCGCCGGCATAGTAGTCCCGCTTCCAGGTAAACTTCTCCGCCAACAGTGTTTCTCCCAAACCTTTTTTATCGGGCCGCGACCCTACCCGTCGCGACCGGGCCTGTCGATATGGCCAAGTGTGACTTTTCGAGCGGGCAGGAACCGATCTGACTTGAGAGACTAACGCAGTTTATCGACTGATAAAATCGACAAAATACCGCAGCCCCGGCCGGACGGCGTCCAGGCCTGTCGCGGCGCGGCACGCCGGCCCGGGCGTTTTCGGGAGGTAGCAAAGACCCTGGAATTCGACTATCGATGGGCAAGCAACCCTTCAAAATGTCATCATGGGTATCTTGATGAGCCAACTCGTTATCCGCGCCGGCGACTTCACCTTCCAGGCCCGCTTCGAAGAACAGTTGGCACCCAAAACTTGTGCGGCCTTTCGTCGTGCCATGCCGTTCGACAGCCAATTCATCCATGTGCGCTGGAGCGGCGAGGGGGTCTGGATGCCGCTCGGCGATCTCGACTTCGGCGTCGGCTACGAGAACCATACCAGCTATCCGGCCCCGGGCCAGATGATCCTCTATCCCGGCGGCATCAGCGAGACAGAAATCCTGCTTGCCTATGGCGGCGTGCATTTCGCGAGCAAGATGGGACAGCTCGCCGGCAACCACTTCATCACCCTGACCTCGGGTCTTGAGAACTTGTACACGCTCGGCAGGACGGTGCTCTATAAAGGCGCGCAAAAGGTCCGCATCGAGGAAGTCTGAAGATGGCGGGAGGCGGGTATCCCAGGGATCTCCGTGGCTACGGACGCAATCCGCCTCATCCGCACTGGCCCGGCAACGCGCGCATCGCCGTGCAGTTCGTGGTGAATTTCGAGGAAGGCGGCGAGAACAACATTCTGCACGGCGACCGCGCCTCGGAAGCTTTTCTCTCCGACGTGCTCGGCGCGCAGCCGTGGCCGGGGCAGCGCCACCCCAATATCGAATCGATGTTCGAATACGGCTCGCGCGCCGGCTTCTGGCGGCTCTGGCGAATTTTTACCGAGCGAAAACTCCCGGTCACGGTGTTCGGCGTCGCGACCGCCCTGAAGCGAAATCCGGAGGTGGTTGCCGCGATGAAGGAGGCAGGCTGGGATATCGCCAGCCACAGCCTCAAATGGGTCGAGCACAAGGACATGTCGGAGGCGGAAGAGCGGGTGGAGATTGCGGACGCGATCCGTCTTCACACCGAGGTCACCGGCGAGCATCCGCTCGGCTGGTATACCGGCCGCACCTCGATCAATACCGTCCGCCTGGTGATGGAGGCCGGCGGATTTCTTTATTCTTGCGACTCCTATGCCGACGATCTGCCTTACTGGGTCAGGGGATCCGCAGGGCCGCATCTGATCATTCCCTATAGCCTCGATGTCAACGACATGCGCTTCGTCAACGCGCAGGGATTCGGCAATGGCGACCAGTTCTTGTCTTATCTGAAGGACTCCTTCGATGTGCTTTATGCGGAAGGAGAAACCTCGCCAAAGATGATGTCGGTCGGCCTGCATTGCCGGCTCGTCGGGCGTCCGGGCCGAGCGGCGGCATTGATGCGGTTTCTCGATTACATCGCTGGCCATGAAAGGGTGTGGGTGCCGACCCGCCTGCAAATTGCCCAGCATTGGCACGCCAATCTTTCATCTCTTGCGGCCGATGCGCCGCAGATCGGCTAGATTTCCGTTATGAGCGGGACGAACGCAGGAATGGCCGGCAGGACCTCGCGGCTTGGCGATGAGATCGTCGACCGGATCCATCGGCTGGCGGCGATTTCGGAGACCCCGGACAATCTCACCCGCATTTTCCTCACGCGCGAACATCGCGCGGCGGCCGAGCTGATCATGAGCTGGATGGTCGAGGCCGGCATGAGCGCGCATCTCGACGCCATCGGCAATGTCTGCGGCCGTTATGAAGGCGAGCGGCCCAGCCTGCCGTGCCTGATGCTTGGCTCGCACTACGATACGGTGCGTGACGCCGGCAAGTGGGATGGCCCGCTGGGCCTGATCACGGCGATCTCCTGCGTCGGTGATCTCGACAAGCGCGGACGACGCTTGCCGTTTGCGATCGAAGTGACGGGCTTTGCCGACGAGGAGGGCGTGCGGTTTGCGTCGACCCTGCTCGGCAGCCGTGCCGTCGCAGGCACCTTCAACGAGCGCGTGCTGACGTCGAAGGATGCCGCCGGCATTTCAATGCACGAGGCTCTCGTTCAATTCGGGCTCGATCCCGACCACATCGGCGCCGCTGCAAGGGCTCGCAGCGAGCTGCTCGCCTATATCGAATTGCACATCGAACAGGGGCCGGTGCTGGAGGCGAAGAACCTAGCCGTCGGCGTGGTTAGCGCGATTGCGGGCGCCACGCGTCTGGCGGCAAAGCTGACCGGCATGGCCGGCCACGCCGGAACGGTGCCGATGGCACTCAGGCGCGACGCGCTTGCGGGCGCCGCAGAATGCATCTCGGCGATCGAGCAATTGTGCCTGACGGACGACGGTGGGCTGGTCGGCACCGTCGGATACATTCATGCCGCGCCTGGCGCGACCAATGTGATTCCGGGTGAAACTCATTTCACCATGGATCTACGCGCACCGACCGATACGCACCGAAAGCGTGCGGTGACCGATATCGTCCGGCAGATCGAAGCGATCGCCAAACGTCGAAAACTGGAATTGCGCCTCGACGTGACGCACGAGAACCGCACAGTGCCCTGCGCGCCCTGGCTGAAGGTGCAGGTCGCCGAAGCAGTCGCGGCGGAAGGCTATCCGGTGTTCGAACTCGCAAGTGGGGCCGGCCATGACGGCATGGCGATGGTCGATATCGCCGATGTGGCCATGGTGTTCGTGCGCTGCCGCGGCGGCATCAGCCACCACCCCGACGAGCATGTCGAGCCAGATGATGCCGATGCCGGCGCGCGGGTGCTGCTGCGGGTCATCGAGAATTTCCGGCCGCAGAAAGTCAGCTAGCCGGCGGTCACGTCCACGACCTCGGCTCCATCCAGCACCTGTTCGGCCTTGGCATAGTCGAGATCGCCTTCCCAGGCCGCGACGACGACGGTGGCGACGCAGTTGCCGATCAGGTTGCCGAGTGCGCGCGCCATGCCGATGAACCAGTCGACGGACAGCACGAGCACGAGCCCAATCGCCGGAATGCTCGGCACCGCATTCAGCGTGGCCGCCAGAATCACGATCGCCGAGCCCGGTACGCCGTGGGCGCCCTTGGAGGTGATCAGGGAGATGCCGAGCACCAGCAGGAGGTCGCCGAACGACAACGGCGTATTGGTCGCCTGCGCGATGAAGACGACCGCGAGCGTCAGGTAGATCGAGAAGGCGTCGAGGTTGAAGGAGTAGCCGGTCGGGATCACGAGCCCGACCACCGAATCCTTGACGCCCAGCCGCTTCAGCTTGCGCATCACCTGCGGCAGCACCGCATCCGATGAAGCGGTGGCGAGCACGATCGTCAATTCCTCTCGTAGATAGGCGAGGAACTTGAGGATATTCAGCCCGCAGAACGCCATGACGCCGCCGAGCACGCCAATGACGAAGATCGTCACTGACACGTAGAACAGCGCGACCAGCGAAATCAGCTGCTTGAGCGAGCCGACGCCATATTTTCCGACGGTGTAGGCAACCGCCCCCAGCACGCCGAGCGGAGCGACGCGCACGATCAGCCCCATCGCACGGAACAGAACGGTCGAGACCGCATCGATCATCGAGGCGACCTTCTCGCCTTTTTCGCCGCCGACCAGCGCCAGGCTGATGCCAAAGATGATCGCGAAGAACAACACCTGCAACACGTCGTTGCGCGACAGCGCATCGAAGGAAGTGGTCGGGATGATATTCAGAAGGAAGCTGCCGATACCTTCGCCTTTGAGGTTTTTCGCTCTGTCGGCAAAGCTGCCAAGCGCCTTGGCATCGAGGCTTGAGGTATCGATGTTCATGCCGTGGCCGGGCCCGAACAGGTAGGCGAGCAGCAGGCCGACGACCAGCGCAACCGTGGTCATGACCTCGAAATAGACCAGCGCCTTGACGCCGACCCGCCCCACCTTCCTGAGATCGCCCGCGCCGGCGATGCCGTGAACGACAACGCAGAACACGATCGGGGCGACGATCATGGTGATCAGCTTCAGGAAGGCGTCGCTGAGGATTTTCAGGCTGATGGCGAAGTCAGGGCTAGCTACTCCCAGCCCGATGCCGAGCAGGAGCGCTATCAGGACCTGGACGAAAAGCGAAGTGTAGAGCGGCCTCCGCGCGACTGGCGCAGCCGTTGTGATTGTGGCCATCGAATGTCCCCCATCGATGCAGATGTCCCGATCTCATGGAGATCATGAACAGCCAATGTTTCAGGCGATGGCACGGTGGTCAACACGCCCCCGCCTTGAGGGCACACGCGGGGACTTTCGTTGCCCGAGGTTGGCGTCATCGGAGGCAAGCGATAGCGCTTTGCATGCACCATCGCGCTCAATGAATGAGCAAATGAATGACCAGGATCCTGCGCCGGTGAACAAAGCCGCCGTCGCACCGATATCCAACCCGCTGAAAACAAGTCGGATTTCAATTCCGCCCATCGGCGGTCGGCGTTGTACACAATGGCATGGGCCTTGCTTAACTTGTCCTGGGCCTCGCTTGCACGTTTTCAGAGTTCTGTTGCCTCGGGGGACGCAACTCATGGCAACTTCAAAGCAGCTGAAGAGTATCGTCGTCGCCGAACCGGAGCCGATCGAGCTGGATTGGTCGGTAACCGCGTTCGTCATTATCGACATGCAGCGCGACTTCATGGAGCCGGGCGGCTTCGGCGAGACACTCGGCAACGACGTGTCGCGGCTTGCAACGGCCGTCAAGCCGATCGCCTCGGTTCTGAAAGCTGCGCGCGACTTCGGCATGCTGGTCGTTCACACCCGCGAAGGTCATTTGCCCGATTTGTCGGACGCGCCGCCTGCGAAGGTCGAGCGCGGCGCGCCAAGTCTTCGCATCGGCGATCCCGGACCGATGGGACGCATCCTGATCCGCGGCGAAGCCGGCCACGACATCATTCCCGAACTCTATCCGCTCAAGGACGAGGTCGTGATCGACAAGCCGGGCAAGGGTGCGTTCTATGCCACCGAGCTAGGCGGCATCCTCAAGAAATACAGCATTGAAAATCTCATCGTCTGCGGCGTGACCACCGAGGTCTGCGTCAATACGACGGTTCGTGAGGCGAACGACCGCGGCTATCGCTGCATCGTGCTTGCCGACGGCTGCGCTTCCTATTTTCCCGAATTCCATGAGATGGGCCTCAAGATGATCAAGGCCCAGGGCGGCATCTTCGGCTGGGTCAGCGACTCCGCCGCGGTTCTTCAAGCAATGACATCGGAGACTTCACACGCGTTAGCAACGGGGGCAGCAAAATGAGCGCAAGCATATCCGCGAAGGGCGACTTCAAACCGGCCTTGTGGACTCCAGGCGACTGGAACGCCTTCTTCGGTTTCGGCACCAACATTCTGGTCAATATGCTCGTGCTCACCGGGCTGTTGCGCTTCGTGCTGAAAATGCCGGACTCGCTGGTGTTCGGCCGCATCCTGCCGGCGCTCGGCCTGATGATGTGCCTGTCGACTTTCTATTATGCCTTCCTCGCCTATCGCCTGGCCTTGAAGACCGGCCGTACCGATGTCTGCGCGCTGCCGTCCGGGGTCAGCGTGCCACATATGTTCATCGTGACCTTCGTGATCATGCTGCCGATCACGCTGAAGACCGGCGATCCCCTCAAGGGCTGGTCGGCGGGGCTCGTCTGGGTGTTCTTCCAGAGCTTTATCCTGATGATCGGCGGCTTCATCGCCCCGTACATCCGGAAAATCACGCCGCGGGCGGCTCTGCTTGGCACGTTGGCCGGCGTGTCGGTGACCTTCATCTCGATGCGGCCGGCGCTTGAGATGTACATGACGCCGCAGATCGGCCTGATCTGCTTTGCGATCATTCTGGTGAGCTGGTTCGGTGGTGTGAAGTACCTCAAGGGAATTCCGGCCGGACTCGTCGCGATTGCCGCCGGCATGATCATCGCATGGGGATCGAACCTGTTCGGTCTGGGAATTGGCGGGCTAAGCCTCAAGGGTGTCGGCGACGCCTTTGCAAGTTTCGGCTTCTCGGTGCCGCTGCCTGCGGTCGGCCAGGTGTTTTCCGGTTTTGAATATCTCGGGATCATTCTGGTGACCGCCATTCCGTTCGGCATCTACGATCTCGTGGAGGCCATGGACAATGTCGAAAGCGCGGAAGCCGCGGGCGACGAATATCCGACCACACGCGTTCTGACGGCCGATGGCATCGTGAGCCTGATCGGTTGCCTGATGGGCAATCCCTTCATCAACGCCGTCTATATCGGCCATCCCGGCTGGAAGGCGATGGGCGGCCGGATCGGCTATTCGGCGGCGACTGGCATCATGGTGGTGATACTCTCCTGGTTCGGCATCATCTCCGTGATGCTGGCGCTGGTGCCCGTAGTCGCGATTTCGCCGATCCTGCTCTATATCGGCATGCTGATCGGCGCGCAGGCGTTCCAGACCACGCCGATCAAGCACGCCCCCGCGGTCGTGGTTGCGCTGACGCCGCATCTTGCCGCGTGGGCCAAGTTGCAGGTCGATACCATGCTGGGTGCAACCGTCACCGCGGCGCAAACCGTAGGGGGTCTTGCTGGCGACAAGGTCGGCGACGTCAAGGCGGCCGCGCTCGCCTCCCTGCCGCAGCAGGGCGTGCTTTATCATGGGCTGGAAGTGATGGGTGGCGGCTCGATCATCGCGGGTCTCATCCTGGGGGCGATCGCCGTGTTCATCATCGAGCGCGACTTCGTGAAGGCTTCGGCCTTCGCGCTGGCCGGCGCGGTGCTCACCTACTTCGGTTTCATGCATGGCGAAGCGGTCGGCATCGGCGGCGGATACGGCGTGACGCCAAGCGTAGCACTGGCCTATGCGGTGATTGCGGCGGGCTTCTTCGCGGTTGGAAAATACGGCACCAGCGTTTCCTACATGCCGCAGCATGACATCCCGATCGCGGCGCCCGCCGAATAAATGGGTCCGACGTTGCGACGGCGCTGAACCGGTCTGGGGGCGAAGTGGAACCGGCGAGGGCGAGGTTACTTTACCTCGATCTTCGCCTGGTCCGCGACGTCCTTCCAGAGCGCGAGGTCCTGCCTGATGTAGCTCGCGAATTCCTGCGGCGAGTTGCCGACGACCTGGATGGCCTGGCTCTCGAGCAGGGATCGGGTTTCGGGGTCTTTCAATGCCTGCACAATCTCCGCGTTGAGCTTGGCGACGATCGCTGGCGGCGTCTTGGCGGGCACGAGAATGCCGTGCCAGCCAACCGCGTCGAAACCGGGATAGCCGCTCTCGGAGATCGTCGGCACGTCAGGCGCGACCGGCGAGCGGTCCTTGCTGGTCACTGCGAGCGCGACCAGCGTTCCCGAATTGACGAGGGCAAGCGCCGAAATCGGATCGGAGAACACCACCTGCACCTGACCGGCGACAAGATCGGCGACGGCGAGCGCCGTGCCACGATAGGGAATGTGCGTCATCTTGATCCCGGCCCTGAGATCGAAAAGCTCGGTGAGCAGATGGTTGGAGGCGCCGACGCCGGTGGTGCCGTAGTTCAGCGCACCCGGCTTGCTCTTGGCGAGCGCCACGAACTCCTGCAACGATTTGACGCCGAGCGAGCGGTTCACGACCATGATGTAGGGATAGGTGCTGGTCAGCGAGACCGGCGCGAAATCTTTCACGGGATCGTAGGGCAGATCCTTGTAGACCGCCGGGTTGATCGAGATCGGCCCGGACTGTCCCAGCAATAACGTGTAGCCGTCAGGGTCGGCGTTCTTCACGACCTCGGTGCCGACGATTGCGGCACTGCCGCCGCGATTTTCCACCACGATGGTGTGGCCGGTCGCTTTGCCGATCTGTTTGGCGATTACGCGCGCGGTCGCATCAGCGGAGCCGCCGGCGGCGTAGGGCACGATCAGATGGATGGGATGCGAGGGATAGTCGTCGGCTTGCGCCGCATTTGCGAACAAGGCGGTACCGAAGACGCAGACAAGTAGCGAAAAATAAGTCAAACGAAATGTCATGAGCCCGGCAGTTTCTAACTTGATCGTTTGGTCGCGTAAGCATAAGGCAAAATTTCATAGCCGGTCCATCGTCCCTTGGTTGCGCTTTTTTGTCGCCCTGCGATGCTCCGCACAGTGAAGACGGGGAAACAAGAATGCTGCACAAGCCTAGCCTGACTGAGAGCCTTGTCCGTCATATTGCTGCAACGCGATGGGAGGACATCCCGACAAGGGTCAGGCATCAGGCCAAGCGATCCCTGATCAATTTCTTCGCCGTCACCTTGGCGGGCTGTCGTTCACGGCCGATCGAAATCGCGCTGCGCTCACTGTCCGAATTCTCCGGCGGCAGGTCCGTCGCCTTGATCGGGCGCGGCGAGCGGATCGACGCATTGAGCGCGGCGTTTCTGAATGCAGCTGGCGCCAATGTCGATGATTTCTGCGATACCCATACCGCGACTGTCATTCACCCGACCGCGCCGGTTGCCGGCGCGCTGTTCTCTTATGCGGGACTAAAGGCGGTCAGCGGCAACGATCTGCTGCTGGCTCTCGTTCTCGGCAACGAAGTGCAGGGGCGCATCGGGCTTGCGATCTCGCCGAGCCATTACAACAGGGGATGGCATATCACGTCGACCTGCGGGGTCTTCGGCGCGGCGACCGCCATCGGCAAGCTCTTGGGACTCGACGAGCGCCAGATGGTGTGGGCGCTCGGAATTGCCGCCACGCAATCGGCCGGCCTCTGCGAGTGCCTGGGAACGCCGGCAAAGAGCGTGAGTGTCGGCAACGCGGCGCGCAATGGTCTGTGGTCGGCCTTGCTCGCCGAACAGGGATATGACGGGCCGGCCGAGCCGCTCGCGGGTAGCCAGGGCTTTTATCACGCTCTCAACGAGAACGCCGATCTGGCACACATCACCGATGGCTGGGGCGAACATTGGGAAATCATGGCGACCTCCTACAAGCCCTATCCGTGCGGCTTCGTGATTCATCCCGTACTCGATTGCGTCCTGGACTGGCGGCGCGATCATCCCGCGGCCGATGTGGCGCGCGTCGTGGTGCGCGGAAATCCGCTGCTCGGCGTTCGCGCCGATCGGCCGAACGTCTCGACCGGGCGCGAGGCGCAGGTGAGCGTGCAGCATGCGGTCGCGGTTGCGTTGATCAAAGGACAGGCGGGGCTCGATCAGTTCACCGATGCCTGTGTGCAGGAACCGGAAGTGATGGCGCTGCGCAGCAAGGTCGAGGTCTTGCGCGACGAGCATTTTTCGACCGTGGCAGCCGCGGTCGACGTCACCACGGCCGACGGGCAGACGTTCAAGCTCGAGCAATCAGCCGCGCGCGGCAGCGAGTCCAATCCGTTGTCCGATTCTGATCTCGAAGACAAGCTGCGCGTTGCCGCCGAGGGGTGGAATCCGCATCATGACGCGAGGCCACTGATCGAGGCGATCTGGAGCGTTGAGACACGTGCGGATGTTTCTGATCTGGTGCCGCTGACGGTGCCGCGGTAGCTCCAGTCTCACTCCGTCATAGCCGGCCTTTATCCCCTCATCCTGAGGAGCTTGCGTGAGCAAGCGTCTCGAAGGATGAGGCCCCGAAAGAAAGTAACGTGGCCTCATGGTTCGAGACGGCGCAAGAGCGCCTCCTCACCATGAGGGTCTTATGACGTTGTAGGACTAAGGCCGCACGGCCGGCGTCTCGATCGGCATGCCGCGCGCGCGCGACATCAGGTAAAGTTCGAGTTCGACCAGTTCCGGCGCGCCGAAATCGTAGTTCTGGGCGCGCTGGCCGGTGATGCAATTGCGCAAGCGCCGTTGCAGCGATCCCAGCGATTGCCATTCCAGCCGGTAGATCGGATAGCCGTTCGGCATGGCCTGGGTGACGGCGGAGCCGGCCAGATGCTTGTCCCAGTTGTCGTCGTGACAGTTGGTGCAGGCGAGATTGAGCTGTCCCTGCCGCTGCATGAAGAGGTCGCGCCCTTTGGCCACGAATGGCTGAAGTTCGGGCGTCGGATCGGGCGTGATCGGCATGCCGCGCGACTGCTCCGCAACAAAGGCGGTCAAGGCGAGCAGATCGCGCTTCTCGTAAGGCAGCGGATCGGCGTCCTGACGACGCGCGCGGCAGAGGTTGATGCGCTGCTCGAGATTGACGGGCTGCCCGAGCGTCTTATCATACGCCGGATAACGCGCCGCCACGCCTTTCATGCTGCTCTTGGCCTCGTTGTGGCAATCGGCGCAGGATTTTCCCGCTGCTCCCACCTTGCGATTCCACAAGGCTTCGCCGTCCAGCACGCCCAGCATGCCGGGATTGGCCGTATCGTCATCCTGCATCGCCTTGGTTTCCGGGCCCACGAAGGTGTAGCCGGACCGGCGCTCGGATGGCGGGATTTCGGTCGCGAGCAGGGGGCGAAGAACGATGCCGGCCGCGATCAGCAGCGACGCCAGGACTATCGTCGCGGCAAATTTCATTCGACGGTGATGTTGGCCGAGGCAGTTTCGGAAAAACCGTTGTCGCCGATCCATTCGAAATCGAATTTCCCGCTTTTGGTCGCGACGGTGAAAAAGGACATGAAGGGATTGGCGGCAATCGCCGGAAAAAAGTCTGCGCGGAAAATCTCCTCGCCCTCAAAGCGGCAAGTGAAGCTTGTGATGATGTCGCGGGGAATCACCACGCCCGATGTGGTATGGCGATAGCCGGTTTCCATGATGTGCGACATCAGTGTCTTGATTTCGATGACGTCGCCATTTTTCGCCTTCTTGGGAACGTTGATCAGGGCGGAGGGCATCAGATCACCTCCTCGGTACAGGCGGCCAGCGTCACCACGACGTCGGCGGTGGTCGACCAGAACGAGCCATCGGACAGCTTCGCAATCGCGATGATCTTCTGGCTATCGGCGAGCCGCACGCGGGTGGAAATCTGGGCGCGGCCGGCACGCGGGCTGAGATAAAAATTGCCGAGGTTGGGCTGCGGATTCTTTTCGTTAAAGACGTGGATGCTCTTGACGTGGTCGGTCGCGGTCATGGGACTCGTGACACTCACGGTCATCGGCACGCTGTTGCCGTTTTCGACCAGCGGCGGGATGTCGAGCTTGACCTTGCCGGTCTGCACATTGGCACCGCCGGTGACCGTGCGGATCGCGGACGCCATCGTCTCGGGCGTCGCTTCGACGGGACGCACGCTGATGGCCGCCGGCAGGGCGCCGATCACGGCGGTACTGCCGGTGAGGGCGAGAAAGCGGCGGCGTGTAGGGGCTGGTTGTCTTCGCATCTCCACGGTGCCTTCTTATTCGTGTAGTGTTGCAAGATACGCCACAATATCCTCAATCTGCTCAGCCGACAGGATCGGCTTGCCGCGCCAAGCCTGCGCTACGCGGTCGAGCCCATCAAGGCGGTAATAAGACGGCATGATCGTCTCCGGGTTGAGGCGAGAGGCATCGACTAAGCGTAGCCGAAGCTGGCCGACGGTCCAGCGGCTGCCGGCACCCGACAGATTGGGTGCGAGGTCGCCCTGGAACCTTTCCTCGGGGAACGGACCGCTGTGGCAGAGAATGCACGTGTTGGTGCGCTCCACGATAAGCTTGCGGCCACGCATGGCATCGCCGGGCGCGCCGGTCAGCGATTCCAGAATGGCATCGCCGGTGACCGCATAAGGCCTGAGTTCCTCCGCGGCCGCCGCACACGGCAAGGTCAGCAGCGCGACTGCGAGACAGCCTCCGACAACAGAACTTATTGGCCTAGCCAAAGGTTTCCACCGTGATCGTCTTGAACCAGGATTGCGCCTGATCGGCTTCGCGCTTGCGAACCTCGTCCAGCCCATGACCGTTGATCGGGCTCGTGAAGCCGGAGCCTACTATCTCGGCAAAAAGATCGTCCCGCGGGTGGTAACTACCCGACATGAAAAACGCATAGCCAGGCGCCACGGTGTTGTAGCAGATGCCTTCGAAAGTCGGACTTTCGGGAAGTGTTCCACCTATCAGGCTCGCCACGATAGCGGCGCAGGCGTTGCCTTCTGCATGCGCTGCGGATGCGGACTTGGGAACGCTGCCGCCGATGATCGCGTCGCCAATGACATGGATGTTGGGCACGAGCTTTGAGGTAAATGTCGCCGGATCGATCGGACACCAGCCGGTGTTGTCGGCTGCGCCGGCGAGTTTCGCTATATTGCTCGCCTTCTGCGGCGGGATCACATTAGCGACCTGCGCGTCGTGATTGCCGAACTCGGTGACCAGCGTGTTGGTCGACGGCTCGACCGATACAACGCGGCCGCCTTCCGACAGCGCAATGCGCTCGATCATGCCGGGATAAAATGTCTTCCATGCATGCTCGAACAGCCGTTGCTGTGGAATGGTGTCCTTGGCATCAAGGATGAGAATCTTGGAGCGCGGCTTTTTCGCTTTCAGATAGTGCGCGATCAGGCTGGCCCGCTCGTAGGGGGCGGGCGGACAGCGATAGGGAGTTGCGGGAACCGCAAGCGCGACCACTCCGCCGTCTTCCATGGCCTCGAGCTGGCGCCGCAGCAGCATGGTCTGCGCGCCGGCCTTCCAGGCGTGGGGCATTTTTTCCGCTGCCGCCTCGTCGTAACCCTCCAGGGCATCGAACCGCATATCGATGCCCGGCGCCAGCACGAGCCGGTCGTATGGCAGCGACGTGCCGTCGGCAAGGCCAACGGTTCGAGCCTGCGCATCGACCTTGGTCGCAGCCTGCGCGATGACGGCCACGCCCTCGGCGGCGATCTTGTCGTAGCCGAATTGCTGCGCTTCGATGCCGCGAAGACCGGCGATCACCTCGTTGCTGAAGGGGCAGGCGGTGAAAATCCGGTTCGGCTCGACAAGCGTCACCTTCAATCGGGTATCGATCTTGCGCAGCGCGCGCGCGCAACTTGTGCCGCCGAAGCCGCCGCCGATGATGACCACGCGCGCGGCCGATTGCGCAAAGGACGGGCAGGGGAACGCAAACGACATCGTTGCCGCCGCGAATCCGCGTACGACATGTCTCCGCGTCGACTTGAGCCGCAGCGCATCCATCCACACGATCCGGGAAAATAAGCGGCGGCCTTCTTTGGCCGCCGCTTGATAGTTGTTATGCGAAGCTAATGCTCTGATCCCGCAGCGGCACCGAACGAATTCGTTTTCCGGTCGCTGCGAAATAGGCGTTCAACACCGCGGGCGCGGCGACGCAGATCGTCGGCTCGCCGACGCCACCCCATGTCCCGCCACCGCTCGGCATGATGATGGATTCCACCTTCGGCATCTCGGCGATCCGCATCGAGTTGTAGGTGTCGAAGTTCGCCTGTTCGATGCGGCCATCCTTGACGGTACACCCGCCATAGAACAGTCCGGAGAGGCCGTAGACGAAGGAGCCCGCGACCTGGCGGTCGATCTGCGCCGGGTTGACCGCATAGGCCGGGTCGGTGGCGCCGACGATGCGATGGATCTTGATCTTGTTGCCATCGGTGACCGAGATTTCGGCAGCGCCTGCGACATAGCTGCCAAAGCCCATGAAGTGGGCGAGGCCGCGTGAGACGCCTTTGGGTGCAGGCTTGTCCCAGCCGATCTTCTCGGCGACCGCGTTGAGCACGGCCAAATGTTTCGCATTCTTGGACATCAGCTTGCGGCGGAACTCGAGCGGGTCCTGGCCAACCGAATGCGCGAGCTCGTCGATGAAGCATTCGACGTAGATCGCATTGTGGTTGACGTTGACGCCACGCCAGAAGCCCGGCGGGACGTGGGGATTGCGCATCGAATGCTCGATCAGAAGGTTCGGAATGGTATAGCCGAACGCGGCCTCGCCATTGGGGTTCAGGCCCTGGAAGGTGACGGGATCCTTGCCGTTGACGAGGGCCTCCGGGCGCAGGCTGAACAGGATCGACTGCCCGGAAATCCGCATATGCAGTGCGGTGAGGTTGTTGTTGGCGTCGAACGCGCCGGTCATCTTGCACTGGGTGACCGGGTGATAGGCGCCGTGCTGCATGTCTTCTTCGCGCGACCACAACAGCTTGATCGGCGTGCCCGGCATCTGCTTGGCGATGGCAACCGCCTGCCGCACATAGTCGGTATTGCCCTTGCGGCCGAAACCGCCGCCGAGCATGTGCTTGTAGACGTCGCACTTGTCGGAAGACAGGCCAGAGGCCTCGACCGTGGCGGCGAAAGCAGCTTCGCCGTTCTGGGTGCCGCACCACACTTCACACTTGCCTGCTGTATAGAGCGCCGTGGCATTCAGCGGCTCCATCGTCGCGTGGTTCTGATAGGGGTAGCTGTAGACCGCCTCGACCTTCTTCGCGGCGCCGGAGATCGCGGCTTTGACATCACCGTTCTCGTTGCCGATGTAGGTCGGCTGAGAGGGGTCGAAGCCTTCCTCCAGCCATTTCGCGATGGACGCGCTCGAGACCTTGGCATTCTCACCTTCGTCCCAGACGATCGGCATCGCATCGAGCGCGGTCTTGGCGTGCCACCAGGTATCGGCGACCACGGCAATTGCGCTGTCACCGACCTTCACCACCTTCTTCACGCCCTTCATGCTGGCGATCTTGGCTTCGTCGTAGCTCTTCAGCTTGCCGCCGAACACCGGGCACTGCTTGATCGCGGCGTTGAGCATGCCGGGCAGTTTGACATCGATGCCGTACATCATCTTGCCGGTGGTCTTGTCGGCGGTGTCGAGGCGCTTGACGCCCTTGCCGATGAGCTTCCAGTCCTTCGGATCCTTCAGCTTGACGTCACTGGGCGGCGTGAGCTTGGCGGCGGCTTCGGCGACCTTGCCGTAAGTCGTGGTTTTTCCCGACGGGGTATGGGTGATCACGCTATTGGCCGCGGTGCATTCGGAGGCCGGCACCTTCCACTCGTTCGCGGCCGCCTCTATCAGCATGACGCGCGCGGTGGCGCCGCCCTTGCGGACGTAATCCTGCGAGGCGCGAATGCCGCGGCTGCCGCCGGTGGAGAAGTCGCCCCAGGCGCGCTTGCGGGCGACGCTCTGGCCGGGGGTGGGATAGTCGGTCGTGACCTTCGACCAGTCGCATTCCAGTTCTTCGGCGACGAGCTGAGCGAGACCGGTGAGCGACCCCTGGCCCATTTCCGACCGGGCAATGCGAATCACGACGGTATCGTCGGGCCGGATCACGACCCAGGCGTTCACTTCGGGCGAGCCGTCGGCGGCGCGCACGACGCTGGGACCACCAAAGGGAATGTCGAGGCCGAGCGCGAGGCCGGAGCCGAGCGCAGTGCCACCGATGATGAAAGCGCGGCGGTTGAGTCTTGGAACGTTGAGTCTTGGCATATGATTCATGATGTCCTCCTCAAGCGTTCGCGGCGGCGTGGATCGCCTCGCGCACCTGCTGGAAGGTGCCGCAGCGGCAGATATTGGTGATGGCGTCGTCGATGTCCTGGTCGGTCGGCTTCGGCTTGTCTTTCAGTAGCGCAGCGACCGCCATGATCATGCCGCTCTGGCAATAGCCACACTGAGGCACGTCGTTATTGATCCAGGCCTGCTGTACCTTGTGCAGGGTGCCGTTATTCGCAAGACCCTCGATCGTGGTGATCTGCTTGCCGGCGACTTCGCTTAACGTGACGCCGCAGGAGCGCATCGCGACCCCGTCGACATGGACCGTACAGGCCCCGCATTGTGCAATGCCGCAACCGTATTTGGTGCCGGTCAGGCCGACGTTCTCCCTGATCGCCCAGAGCAGCGGCGTATCCGGCTCGGCGTCGACGTCGAAAGATTTTCCGTTGATTGTGAGGTTTGCCATCGCGATCCCCTGGTTGGTTCAATTCATCAATTGAACGGCCGATAATTTGGACCGGAAACCGGGGCAGTTCAATTCAAGATTCCGCGTTCCTGATGTGGAATAAATGGGGGTTGGGAGGCCCCTGGTTTTGCGCTATTGCCGCGGCCGGAACTGCTCATCCCCGCGGCACCACGATCCGCGATGGGGCGGTCTTCCGGTCATTGACCGCGCTTTCGAAGAAGGAAAATCACATATGCGCATGGTTGTTTTGCCCGGCGATGGTATCGGCCCGGAAATCACGAGGGCAACGACGAAGGTGCTCAAGGCCGCGTCCGAACACTTCCAGCTCGGCGTCGAGATCGATGAACATCCGGTCGGGCACGAGAGCCTTCGCAAATTCGGCACGACCGTTCAGCCGGGCCTGCTGGAGACCGTGCGCGCCGCAGATGGTCTCATTCTCGGGCCCACCGCGACCTTCGATTTCAAGCACGAGCAGGGCGGCGAGATCAATCCTTCCAAGTATTTTCGCAAGAACCTCGATCTCTTCGCCAATGTGCGCCCGGCACGCACCTACGCGGGATTGCGCAACCCGCTCGGCGATTTCGATCTCGTTGTGGTTCGCGAAAATACCGAGGGCTTTTACGCCGACCGCAACATGGAGCAGGGCAACGGCGAAATCCTCGTCACGCCTGATGTCGTCATTTCGCTCCGGCGCATCACGAGGGCATGCTGCGAGCGGATCGCGAAGTCAGCTTGTCAACTGGCGATGCGGCGGAAAAAACGTCTCACCATCGTCCACAAGGCGAACGTGCTGAAGATCGGCGACGGCATGTTCCTCGATATCTGCTGCGAAACCGCACGTGGCTTTCCCGGCCTTGCCGTCGACGACATCCTGGTCGACGCCATGATGGCGCATGTGGTGCGCGACCCGAACCGGTTCGATGTCATCGTCTCCACCAACATGTTCGGCGATATCCTGTCGGATCTCACGGCCGAAATATCCGGAAGCCTTGGTCTTGGCGGCTCGCTCAATGTCGGCGAGGGTCACGCCATGGCGCAGGCCGCGCACGGCTCGGCGCCCGACATCGCCGGCCGCGACATCGCCAATCCATTCTCGCTGATCCTCTCGATGGCGCTGCTCTTGGAATGGCACGGCGAGCGGATCGGTGCGCTGCGCTTTGGCGAGGCCGCGCGCGCCGTCGAAGGCGCGGTGGCAACCGCAATCGAGACGGGCCGGGCGACCAGGGATGTCGGCGGCAAGTTAGGGACGGTGGCGACGGGCGAGGCGGTGGTCGAATTGCTGAGGTCCGGGAAGGCTGTGTGATGCCGCATCGGCGGGTGTTACGTCGCAGGAATGGCGACCAACCTGCGTTCAGGCCTCGATAGGCCCTAGACCGTTCGTCCTTTGAAAGCGGACATCGAACGCTCGCTCGTTCATGTCTGTTAAGGGCCCAAGAGCCGACATCGGCAGACGATAGCAATTGGAAAAGTTCCGGGAGAAGCCTGCGGGTCGCTCTTTATTTGCGCGAAGCATCGAAGGCACTGAGAACGGCAAGCGTCATAGCCTCAACGCCGGTTGTGATGGTCGGTTTTGGTACGGGCGCGAACTGTGGCGAATGGTTGGACGGCAATAGCGGACCGGTTCCGTTGCTCGCGGCAGCGACGCGTTCCGGCTCGTAGATCCCGATATTGAAGAACATCGACGGCACGCCGGCATCGACGAACTCGGAAAAATCTTCGCTCGCGGTGATGGGCGGCGAAGTCGTGAACTTGTCACCAAAGGCGACCTTCAGCACCTTCGTGGCGGTCTCGACCACTGCGGGATCGTTCATCACCGCCTTAGCGCCCTCAGTGATCTTTATGTCGGGCGCAGGCGCGTCAGACATCGCGGCTGCGGCTTTAGCCGTCCGGTCGATACCCGCCAGCATTTTCGCTCGCACTTCCGGCTTGAAGCTGCGGATCGTTCCACGCAGCAGCACGTCGTCGGGAATGATATTTTCGGCGGTGCCGCCATGGACAGCGCCGATGCTGACCACCCCGAACTCGGTAGGGTCCTTTTCACGGCTGACCACGCTTTGCAGATCGACGATGAAGCGCGCCGCGATCATCACGGGATCGACGGTTTTCTGCGGCGTCGCGCCATGTCCGCCTCGGCCATGGAACGTAATCTCCAGGCCGTCAGAATTGGACGTGCCGACGCCCACGCGATAGTTGATCGTGCCGTAGGCAAAGGGGCCGTCATGCAGGCCGAAACCGAAGTCGGGCTTTTTGAACCGCGTGAACACGCCATCTGCTATCATGGCCTTGGCCCCCGACAAGGCTTCCTCTGCCGGTTGGGCGATGAACATTAACGAGCCGTGCCATTGATCCTTCAAGTCGAGCAAAGTCTTCGCCGTTCCCACCCAGCTCGCCATGTGAATGTCGTGGCCGCAACTGTGGGCGACAAAAGTGTCCTGCCCGTTCCAGATGGCCTTGTCGTGGCTTGCATAGGCAAGGCCGGTCTTTTCTTCCATCGGTAACGCGTCGAGCTCGGTACGCACCATAATGGTGGGGCCGTCGCCGTTCGTGTAGATCGCAACGAGGCCGGTCTTGCCGATCTTCTCCGTGACCTCGAACCCCAGCGCCCGCATCTCTGCGGCGAGCTTGGCTGCGGTCTTGACCTCCTGGTAAGCGACTTCCGGATGTGCGTGAATATCTTTGTAGAGCGCGTCGAGCTTTGGATAATCGGACTCGACGGATTTCTCGATTGCGGCCTTCAGCTTGATCACGTCGAATTCGGCCCGCGCTGGCGAGAGGGTTACCGTCGCGCACAGGGCGGCAAACGTAAACGAGATCTTGGCAAACCGTTTCATGGTCACGCTTTCCTGATCCCCGGCGGAACTGAAGCAAGAAAATAGCACTTAGCCAGCTGTTGACCAATGTCCGGTTTGGGTCTTGGCCGTGTAAAAACATTCTTCCCAGGCAAGTCGGCGAGAAGCCAGGACCGGTTCGGTCTCAGGCCAAGATCGCTGCCATCAGCGGCTTGGTCCCGACGATGTTCATGACCCGTGTCAGATTATAGGCAAGGACCGAGAGAGCCATCTCGGCGGCTACTTTTGGAAGCGTTTTGGAGAGGAAGTGTGTCGCACCCATGCGGGCCTTCATCGTGCCGAACGGATGCTCGACTGTCTCTCGACGCTGGCGCATCGCCAGTGGGTTTGCATCAAGGCGCTGCTGCACGGCTTCGAGCAGATGCTCATGCTGCCATCGAGGAATCCGCCGCTCTGGCCCTGTCGTGCACTGAGATTTGAGCGAACAATTTTTACAGGCTGTAGTCCAGTAGCGTCTTATCCGCTTGCCATCTTCCTCGCTAGTAAAGCGATATGGCAGTTGTTCCCCGGCTGGACAGCGATAGGAGTCCTCCTCTGGCAAATAGACAAAGTCCTGCTTGCCGAAGCGGCCATCTGACTTGGCGCCGACGTTTGCGGCTTGGGCAGAGTTACCGTGATGCCGGCCTCGTGGCAGGCGAGGATCTCCACGCTACTGAAGTAGCCGCGATCGGCAACCGCCTCGAGCGTCTCGGTCTTTAGAACCCCCTTGGCCTGCCTAGCCATATTGGCCAGTTGAGACCGATCTGAGCCGCTGTTCGTGACCTCGTGCGTCACAATCAGATGGTGCTCGGTATCCACGGCGACCTGCACGTTGTAGCCAACGACGCCGGACCCCCGGCCGCTGGTTGCCATCGAGCGGCTGTCGGGATCGGTCAGGGAGATTTGCTGGTCGGGCAAAGCCAGCATCTGCTTCTCGTAAACAGAAAGCTTGCTCATTTCCTCCCTCAGTTTTGTGAGCTTTTCATTGAGCCTCGTCACCTTCGCAGCCAGTGCCTCCGTCGGCTCCTGTCGGTCGGCCGTGTCAAGTTGACTCAGATACCGCGCGACGCTCTCCTCTAGCTGCGCACGCCGCCGCTCTACCTTTGCCCGCGTGAAGTTCTTGTCCCGATTGTTCACCGCTTTGAACTTGCTGCCATCGATGGCAACGCTCGCCGTCGCGAGAAGACCCATCTCACGGCAGAGTTCGACGAAGCGCGCACAGACCTTGCGAAGCGCCAGGCCGTTGTCCTTGCGGAAGTCCGCGATCGTCTTGTGATCAGGCGCCAGCCGACCCAGCAGCCACATGACCTCGACATTGCGTCCGGCTTCTCGTTCGAGACGCCGGCTCGACTGCACCCGGTTCAGATAGCCGTAGATATATAGCTTCAGGAGAACCGAGGGATGATACGACGGCCGACCTGTTGCCGCCGGCTCAACCCCCTCAAAGCTCATCTCGGCCAAATCGAGCGCATCCGGTTTGCGACCCGCGCGAGGAGCAGTCTTCTCGAGCAACCAGCATCTCCGAGATTACCTCCAAAACCGGACACGACGTGTTAATGCCAAATGGACGCGAGTGACCCGCAAGAGACATCGCCAGCGCTTTCGGAACCGGACATCATGGCGCTCATCACTCCCGCCTTGGAGGGATCGATTCGAAGGCCTCAGGCTGCCGCTGTCTCGACATGCCGAGCCAGCTTGTCCAGGGTCTGGTAGCCGTACTCGACGGCGCCGAAGCCAATCGTCCTGTCGCGCTGTGCTTTGGTCGGATGCAGTTGCCGTAGCGTGATCACGGTCTTGCCATCGCTCTGCTCATCGAACGTAATCGTGGTGCGAAAACGGGCCGGATCATCATCCACGTCCGTACCGTGATCGATCTCGATCAGGTGTGGCGGCTCGATGCGCCGAAAGCGCATTCGATTGGCAAATCGCTGGCCGTTTGGGGCGAGCATGTCGAAGCGCCAGACGCCGCCGACGCGAATGTCGATTTCCTTGGTCTCGATCTTGAACCCCGCCGGCCCGAACCAGTTCGGCAAATGCTGTGGTTCTGTCCAGGCAGCAAAGACGACGTCACGCTTTGCCTTGATGACACGCGAGAGGACGATCTCGCGCTCGATATCCAGGTGTGCGAGGGCGGCGTCCGGAGTTGAGGTCATGGCGAATTCCTGTGCTTTTGAGGATATGGTGTGGTTGGGCGCATCAATCGCGACGCCTTCTCCTTGGCGGCTTCTTCCCAAGCGTGGCTACATAAAACTCGAGCCGATCAAGGCGGGCTTCCCAGATAGCGCGGTGTTCGGCGAGCCAGTGCTCGGCCCCCTTCATGGCGCCTGGCATCAGGCGGCATGTGCGGACGCGGCCATGCTTCTCCGACTCCAGGAGCCCACCGGCTTCCAACACACGGATGTGCTTCATCAGGCTCGGCAGAGCCATGTCGAACGGGTGAGCGAGTTCGCCCACGGAAGCCTCGCCTTGCGAGAGCCGCGCAATGATTGCGCGCCGCGTTGGATCGGCGAGCGCGCCGAACACGTTGTCGAGATTAGAATAGTTAGCCATAAAGATAACAATAGATGTGCCACGGGCGCCTGTCAACAATAGTTTTCTAATTGGATAACTATCGGAGCTAACGTCGATTTTCGAGCAGATCGAGGACGCTGAAGGGTATGAGTTGGAAGCTGAGCTATTATAAATCGGCTGACTTGGCCGTCGGGTGAAGCGAAATATTTTTGCGAATCGGGGCTGGATTCACGATTTCCAGTCCTGATTTTGCCTGACGGGCAAATCATCTCTACAAGCCCGCCCCGTCTCGTCTCACAAGAGGGGCGGCTCGCGCGGCGATGCGGACGGCGAAGTCGTGTGGTCCTGACGCCTCGACGCTGGCGTCAACTCGTGACAATGCTGCGTATTGCACGGGGATGGTGACAAGAAAGCCCGATCACCAGGGAGAGCCCGAAGGAAACCGTTAAAACCACTGCGCGGGGAATGCCGGGTGTTTCCGGGTGTACCTGCGGTGACTACGCTTGTGTGCTTTCTATTTCGCACACAAGGCTGCGGGCGCACCTCGCGCCCGGCATTCCCTGCGCCCTCAATCGGGCCCAAGGATTAGCAGAACTCGGGCGGATCGCGCCGCGAGATCGCGAGCGCGTGTCTGAATTGGCTGTTTGAAAAGTTGAAACTGAAAACAGGGTGACAAAACCGCGTCGTCCCGGACAAGCGAGCGCGAGCGAGCGAGATCCGGGACCCATAGCCACCGATGTTTGATGTGACGTTAGGTTGGTGTCCCAGTTCGCTTCATGACGATCGCCTATGGTTATGGGTCCCCGCGTGCGCGGGGACGACGTGGGGAAATTATCGCGCTAAATCCCCAGATAGGCCGCCTGCACCTGCTTGTTGTTCGCAAGCTCGGTGCTGGTGCCGCTCATGATGACGTTGCCGCTTTCCAGCACATAGGCCCGCTGCACCAGCGACAGCGCGCGGCTGACATTCTGCTCCACCAGCAGGATCGCCGTGCCCATCTTGTGGATTTCGCCGATCTTCTCAAAGGTCACGTCGGTCATGACGGGAGCAAGGCCGAGGGATGGCTCGTCCAGCATCAAGAGGCGCGGCCTGAGCATCAAGCCGCGGCCGACGGCGAGCATCTGCTGTTCGCCGCCGCTCATCGTGCCGGCGAGTTGCTTGCGCCGCTCGGCGAGCCGCGGAAAGATGCTGTAAACGAGGTCGAGCGTCTTTCGGCGCTCCGCCTTGGCCTTCGGCACATAGGAGCCGATCTCGAGGTTCTCGTTCACAGTCATTTCGGGGAAGACCTGGCGGCCTTCCGGCACGTGAGCAATGCCCAGTTCTGGAATCCGGTACGGCGGATACGACGCGAGATCGACGCCGTCGAGAGCGACCGTGCCGGAGGTCAGTTTGACGAGGCCCGAAATCGCGCGCAGCGTCGTGCTCTTGCCGGCGCCGTTCGCGCCGAGGAGGCCGACCGCTTCGCCTTCGGCAATCTCGATCGTCACGTTCGAGATCGCCGGTACCGAGCCGTAGCTGGCGCTGACGTTTTCGAGCTTAAGCACCGGCTCCTCCCGGTGGATGCACGTAGGAGCCGAGATAGGCGCGGATGACTTCCGGGTTTTCGACGATCTCTTTCGGCGCACCTTCGGCGATCTTCTGGCCGTGATCGAGCACCACGATATGACGCGCCACCGCCATGATCGCGCGCATCACGTGCTCGACGATGACGATGGTCAATCCCTTGCCAGAGAGTTTGCCGACCAGCGCGACCGCCTGGTCGATCTCCGCCGGATTGAGCCCGGCCATGACTTCGTCGAGCAGGAGAATTCGCGGCTCGGTGGCAAGCGCGCGCGCCATTTCCAGCCGGCGCTGATCGATGGTGGTCAGATCCTTGGCGGCCGTCTGCTCTCTTGCGGAAAGGCCGACGAACTCGATCGCCTCGCGCGCCTTCTCGCGCGCCACGGTCTTGTTCTTGCTGCGGAGGAAGGCGCCGGTCATGACATTGCTCAGCACGGTCATGGCGCCAAAGGGCTTTGCGACCTGGAAGGTGCGGGCCATGCCCAGCGCGCAAATATCGTGCGGTTTCAGACCAACGACCTCTCGGCCGAAGGCCGTCACCGAGCCGGAGTCCGGCCGATGAAATCCGGTGATCAGGTGAAAGCTCGTGGTCTTGCCGGCGCCATTCGGCCCGATCAGTGCGACGGTTTCATTTTCCTTCACCGCGAAGCTGACGTCCTGCACGGCGCGCAATCCGCCGAACCGCTTGCTGAGGCCAGTGATGACGAGTGCATCTGCCATCGACGTGCCCTTACGCCCGCGCCGGCATACGGCCGGCATAGCGCTGACGCAGCTCCTCGATCATCCCCATCAGTCCGGTCGGGCGCCAGAGGATGACGGCCATCAGGATCAGGCTGTAAACCGTGAGCTGGACGCCGCCGATCGAACTGCCGAGCCAGCTCTGCAACAGCGTCGAGGTGGTTTCCAGCAGCACCGTGCCGATCAGCGGTCCCCAAAGCGTCCCGATGCCGCCGACGATCGAGACAAGTGCTGCTTCGATCGAGATGTTGAAGGAGAACGCGGTCGCGGGATCGATGAAGTAGATATATTGCGTATAGAACGTTCCGGCCAGTGCAGTGAGAAACGCGCTGATCATATAGATGTCGCGTTTCATCTTTGGTGCGTTGACACCGATCGCCTCGGCCGCGTCTTCGTCTTCGCCGATCGCCACCAGGTAGTTTCCGACCCACGAGCGTTCGATCAGCCAGGTGATGACAAGGCTGAGCAGGAGCAGGCCGAGCACGACGTAGTAGTAGGAGCTCTTGCTCTCGAACTGCATCATCAAGGGCGCAGTGCCGAGATTGGGGATGGTCGTGCCTTCCGCGCCCCAGGCGAAATCGCGAAATTTCAGGAAGATCAGCATCAAGGCTTGCGCGGTCGCGATGGTCGCGATGGTAAAATAGGGGCCGCGCAGGCGGAAGCAGAGCCAGCCGATCGGCAGGCTGGCGAGCATCGCCACAACGCCGCCGGCGACCATGCCGATCCACGGTGAGACGTTGTAGTTGATCTGGAGGATGGTCGAGGTGTAGGCGCCCAATCCGAAATAGGCGGCATGTCCAAGCGACAGTTGCTTGGCGTAACCGCCCATCAGGTTCCAGGCGGTACCGATGAAGGCGAACAGCAGGATCCGCACAAAAATGTCGATCGCAAACGAGCTCTTCACCACCATCGGCAGCGCGACGAGCACGACTATTCCGATCGCGACGAGAATAGCGTGACGCGGATTGATATCTTGCATCATCGTGCCCGGCCTCCACCAAGGCCGGTCGGCTTGAAAGCGAGCGTGAGCAGCAGCATCGCAAACACCACGATCTGGCCGGAGTTGGCGCCGACGAATTGAATGCCGAGCGATTCCGCGACACCCATCATCAGGCTGGCGACGAGAGCGCCCATGACGTTGCCGAGCGTTCCCAATACCACCGCGACAAAGGCCATCAGCACGAACACCTGACCGACGAACGGGTAGGCGGAATAGAACGGCATCAACAGCGAGCCGGCGGCGCCGGCCAGCGCCAGCGCAATGCCGAGCGCAACACAGAACACGCGGTTGGGATTGATGCCCATCAGCATCGCCACATCGCGGTTTTGCGCCGCCGCGCGCATGGCTTTGCCGAGGTCAGTCGTGTGCAGGAACAGCCACAGCAGGCCGCTCAGCGCCATCGCAACGACAAAGGCGATGAGCTTTGCGACGGGAATGTAGAGCCCGCCGATATGGAAGGCTTCATCGGAATAGGAGGTGTGCACCGTGCGGTAATTGGCGGTGAACAGCATCAGGGCGAGATTCAGCAGCAACAGCGACAGCGCAAAGGTCAGGAAGATCTGCGGCATGTCGTTGGGGCCGAGCACCCTGCGGATCAGGAAATGCTGGATCAGCACGCCGGCCAAGAACAGCACCGGCATCGAAACGAACAGGGAGAGCAGGGGATCGACGCCGAACTGGTTGGCGAGGAAGAAAGAGATATACATCCCGATCATCACGAATTCGCCCTGGGCGAAGTTGACGATCTTGACCACGCCGAAGATCAGCGTGACGCCGATGCTGACAAGCGCGTAAATCCCGCCGATAAGCAGGCCGTTGATGACGGCCTGGGCTACGGTCTCAAACATGGGAGGTGACCGGCGTTCAGATTTTCATCACCGGCGCGCGGGCGTCTTCCTTGGGGAAGATGCTGGCGAGATCGCCGTTTTGCCATTGCACGCCGACCGGGTGGCCATAGATGTTCTTGCCGTCGGGCCCGAACTTGACCTTGCCGCCCGGGGCCATCGCCGCGTAGCCCGAAGAGACGTCGAGGGTGGAAAGCGCCTCGCGCACCTTCTGCGGATCGGCCGAGCCTGCGCGTTCGAGCGCGTCCGCCAGCATGAAGGTCTGCGCGACCAGCCCGCCGGCATATTCGAAGGCGAAATCGCCGGTGCGCTTCTTGAACTCCGCATTCACTTTCTGCGCGTCCTCGCTGACGTCGTGGTTCCAGTGCGCCACGCCTTGCAGGCCTTCGGCGAGCTTGCCGACGTTCTTGTAGAAATCCGGAATGACAAAGCCGCCCGAACCGCCGTTGATGGAGACGTTGAGGCCGAATTGCTTGACCGTGCGTACGATCAGAATGAGGTCGTTCAGGTAAGACACGGAGAAGAGCGTGTTGGCGCCCGAGGACTTGACCTTGTTGATCAACGGGCTCGCGTCGGTAAAGCCGGCCGAATAAGGCTCGAACATCACGATCTCAACGCCTTCGGAAGGCGCGAGCTCCTTGAGGCCATTCGACGTCGAAGTGCCGAACGCCGTGTTTTCAAAGATAACCGCGACCTTCGGCTGCTCGCTGACGAGTTTGGACATCTGCAATTGCGCGCGCGCGAATTGCGAAGCCCGCGCGAAGGGCGTGAACGTATAGGTGCGTCCCTTGTTGAGCTGATCCGAACTCGATCCCGTGATCAGCGGAACCTTCGCGCGCTCCGCCACCTCGCTTGCGATCAATGTCAAGGCGCTGGCGTAGCATCCGTGAATTGCCGAAAGCTTGTTGCCGGTGATGAGGCGATCGGTTTCCGTTCGTGTCACCGTGGTGTCACTTTGTACGTCGGAAATGATCAGGTTCAGCTTGGCGCCGCCCAGCGACTTGATGCCGCCGGCATCATTGACCATGTCGACCGCGAGCTTCGCCGCGGCGACGCAGCCGACGCCGATTTGCGCCATGCTGCCGGTGGTCGGGTAAAGCGCGCCGATATTGACGGGGTCCGCGGCCCAGCCGCGCAGCGGCACCGCGCCGAATGCGCCAGCCGCCAGCGCCGTCTTGATCATGAATTCGCGGCGGTTCTGTCGTTTCGACAGAGCCCGGGTGGCGGTCTTGCCGACGGAATCCTTGCGCGCCTTCGCCATGATTTCTTCCTCCCCATATTGCGCCGCAGTGGCCCGCAGCACTATTTTTTCGCAGGTTTCTTTCGAGACGATCCCGCTTGTTGGGTGGACGGTAGCTGCATTCAATATTCTTTACAATACGACATCCGGAGTTACCGAACGGCGCGCCGGCCGGCGTCGTACGACGCCGAGCCACCTTGAAGGATGTAGAAACCAGTTGTTGTGCGGGGTCTACCGCATCCGGTGAGGTAGTCTCATTCGGCGCTGCTGACCAGCTTGATACGCGGCGCACTGACTTCCATCAGGCTGCGGTAGGCGGCCAGATAGTCGAGCGCCATTCGTTTTGCAGTGAACCGCGCCTCAAACTGCTTGCGGATCTTTCCGCGGTCGAGCCGCGGCAGACTTGCGACGGCGGCAACCGCGCTGATCTCGTCCTCGACGATGAATCCGCTCAGCCCCTCGTCGATTACCTCCGGCACCGAACCGCGGTTATAGGCGATCACCGGGGTGCCGCAGGCCATAGCCTCGATCATCACGAGACCGAATGGTTCGGGCCAATCGATGGGGACGAGCAGGCCGAGCGAACCACTGAGGAAATCCGATTTCTCGTGGTCGCCGATCTCGCCGATATATTCGACGAGCGGGTGATTGATCATCGGGCGGATGACTTCGTCGAAATATTCCTGGTCGGCGCGATCGACCTTGGCGGCGATTTTCAGCGGGATACCGCACCGGGTGGCAATTCTGATCGCACGATCGACGCCTTTTTCCGGCGCGATCCTGCCAAGCACGCCGAGATAAGAAGGCGTCGCCTTTCGGGGCATCAGCAACTTCTCCGGCAGGCCGTGGTGGATGGTGCGGAGCCAGTTCGCTTGCGGCACCGGGCGGCGCTGCGCATTCGAAATCGAAATCACCGGAACGGAAGCGAAAGTATTGAAGACCGGCTGGTGCTCCGGCAAATCCAGCCGTCCGTGCAACGTCGTGACGAACGGCGTCGGCTGGCGAAAGAACAGCGAGAAGGGATAGTAATCGAGATGGAAATGGAGGAAGTCGAACTCTTCGTCGTCACATTTCTGTCGAACCCGCTCCAGCATCACCATATGGAGCGCGTTGGGGTCGCGGACCGATCCGTCGAGGCGTAGCGCCCGCGGCCATGTTGCGTCCAGTTTCGCCGATGTCTGGGAATCGCCGCTGGCAAATAGCGTGACATCGTTCCCAAGTGCGACAAGTTCCTCCGTCAGCCAGTGCACCACCCGTTCAGTTCCGCCATAGAGTTTGGGTGGAACAGCCTCCGTCAGCGGAGCTACTTGCGCGATGCGCATTTACCCGTCTCCTCTCGTCTTATCGATGTCATGGATAAACAGCCCCACACCGCCCGGCGCAACAATGCTGCGAGGGGAACGTTTGCGCGTCTGCGAGGTTCCAGTAAGACGCGCACTTCTTTCTCCGGGAACATCTCCATTCCTTCGCCCCGGTCATGGGATTTGCTGCGTTTGAAGACAGCGGGGCGGGAACCGCGAAGCGATGTGCGGCATTCCATCGGCTGAAACAAAGTAGGACCTGAAATCAGGCCTTATAAGAAGGTTTGCGGCTCATGGATGAACTCTCTGGTTACGCCAATCGGCCCTTTGCGTTCGTGCTGCGCTATCTTCACCACAGGCCTGCGTCTCACCTTTGTATTTTTTCGGCCGTCATTGCGGCAGTTGCCTGTTCGGTAGGCACGCAATATGGAGTGAAGTTTCTGGTCGACGGCCTTTCAGGCGGCCCGGTCAACGCCGGAAGCGTATGGGTTGCGTTCGTCTTGTTGGTCTCGCTGATCGCCGCGGACAATTTCTTGTGGCGAATTGCCGGCTGGATTGCGAGTTTTACATTCGTCGGCGTCACCGGTGACCTGCGGCGGGACATGTTTCGGCATCTGACGGGTCATGCGCCGAGCTACTTCTCGGACCGTCTGCCGGGAATGCTGACCAGCCGCATCACCGCCACATCGAATGCGGTTTTTTCCGTTGAAAACATGTTCATCTGGAACGTCCTGCCACCCTGTATCGCCACGGTTTCCGCCATTTGCCTTATCGGAACTGTGAGCTTGCAGATGTCCGCGGTCTTGATCGTCATCGCGGGCGGTATGGTGATTGTGATGTTCCGTCTCGCCGCGGCCGGAAAGCCGCTGCATGACGATTTTGCCGACAAAGCCGCCGCGGTCGACGGCGAGATGGTCGACGTTGTCAACAACATGCCATTGGTGCGCGCATTTTGCGGCCTAAGCTTTGAGCATGAGCGCTTTGATGCGACGGTGAAGAGGGAACTGACAGCGCGCGGTCGCAGTCTGCGATATCTCGAAAAACTTCGGCTCACCCACGCGGCGGTGACCGTCGTGCTGACGATTGCTATCCTCGCCTGGGCGATCACGCTTTGGCAAGGTCGCAGCGCCACGACCGGCGACGTCGTGCTGGTCTGCACGCTCGGTATTTCGATCTTGAGTGCGACGCGCGATCTTGCTGTCGCGCTGGTCGATGTTACGCAGCATGTCGCGCGGCTGACCGAAGCGCTCGCCACTTTGTTAATTCCACATGAACTTTGTGATCATCCGGAAGCGGAGCCACTGATCAGGAGCGGCGCGGCAATCACCTTCAACAATATTTCTTTTCGATATCCGGGCGGAACGACGGTCTTCGACAAGTTCAGCCTCCGGATTCAACCTGGACAACGGGTGGGGCTGGTCGGGCAATCCGGCGGCGGAAAGTCCACGCTGTTCGTTCTGTTGCAGCGATTTTACGATGTTCAACAGGGAAGCATCGCGATCGACGGGCAGGATATTTCACGCGTCACGCAGCAGAGCCTGCGCGAGGCGATTTCGGTCGTACCACAGGACATCTCGCTGTTTCATCGTTCGATCATGGAAAATATCCGCTATGGAAGGCCGAACGCGAGCGATGATGAGGTGTTGCGTGCCGCGATCGCAGCACGGTGCGACTTCGTCGAGCCCTTGCCGGAAGGATTGGACACCATGGTCGGGGATCGCGGCGTCAAGTTGTCCGGCGGCCAGCGGCAACGGATCGCCATTGCCCGCGCGTTCCTGAAAGATGCCCCAATCCTGTTGCTTGATGAAGCAACCGCCGCGCTCGACAGCGAGTTGGAAGAGGCCATCCGTGAAGCACTGTCGCGATTGATGCGTGGGCGCACCGTCGTTGCCATTGCTCATCGTCTGGCCACGCTGCGTCACTTCGATCGCGTCGTCATGCTCAAGGCCGGCAAGATCATCGAGGACGGTTCGCCCGACCGCTTGATGCAAGGGCAGGGTCCTTACCGCGAGCTTGTGACGCAGGAAATGAAGCGTCTCGCCAGGCACGCGGCCTGACCTGCAATGCCGAGCCCTGATCTGCAATAGCAGTCGTTGCGTAAGTCGATCGCTGTCAATTCAAGCGAGGCCACATGTCAGCCGAAGCCGTCACCAGCATCGCGACCTTACGCGTAACGGAAACGGTCACGGAATCTCCGTTCTATATTCCGATGACAGGGCCCGCCGCGCGGCCACGGCGTTCGCTCAAGCATGACGATACGTTTATCGTGCTCGACAGCCATGGTGATATCGGTGCTTCCGCCGGCGGTCCGGATGGCCTGTTCAACTCGGACACCCGCTATCTGGCGCGGCTGGAACTCGTGTTGGACAAGGTGCAGCCGCTGCTCCTCGGCTCGAGCCTCCGCGACGACAATTCGGGGCTCACGGTCGATCTGACCAACCCAGATGTCTACAGTCAGGGTCGTAACGTGCTTCAGAAAGACATGCTGCACATCGTGCGCACAATCTTCCTCTGGCGAGGCGCCGCCTATCAGCGCATCGGGGTTCAAAACCACAGCGAAGATACGGCGAGTTTCGACCTGACGCTGCTGTTCGGCAACGATTTCGCCGACTTGTTCGAAGTGAGGGGCGAGCGTCGTGCGCGGCGCGGCGTCGCCTCGGGCAAGGTGGTCGACCCTTCCGACGTTCTCCTCGAATATACCGGGCTTGACGGAACGTCCCGTTCAACCGCGCTTCAGTTCGATCCGCAGCCGACGCGCCTTGCGGCGGATAGCGCGACCTATCATCTCGAACTTGCACCGAAGCAGACGCACTCGCTGTTTGTGATCGCATCCTGCAACAAACCGCCGGCGTCAAAACCTGTTCCGTTCTTTCGCGGCCTGCTCGCGCACCGCCGGGAGATGCGCCAGCAGACGAGGGGCGCTGCAAGCATCGAAACCTCGAACAACATCTTCAACGAGGTACTCTGCCGCTCGATGGCCGATCTCAATATCCTGATGACGGATACGCCGCAGGGCCGGTACCCTTATGCTGGAATTCCCTGGTACTCGACGACGTTCGGACGCGATGGGATCATCACGGCACTTCAGATGCTGTGGATCGACCCACGGGTCGCCCGTGGTGTGCTGAAGCGGCTGGCTTTGTATCAGGCGAAAACGGTTGATCCGCTCGCCGATGCCGCGCCGGGAAAGATCCTGCATGAAATGCGCGGCGGCGAAATGGCAGCCCTGCGCGAGGTCCCGTTCAAGCAGTATTACGGCAGTGTTGATGCCACGCCGTTGTTTGTGCTTCTGGCCGGTCTCTATGTCGAGCGTACCGGCGACGACGATACGCTCGCCGAACTCTGGCCGGCCATCGAGGCTGGCTTGGCGTGGATCGACGGCGCCGGCGACCCGGACCAGGACGGCTTTGTCGAGTATAAACGTGCCTCCGAACAAGGTCTTGCCAATCAAGGCTGGAAAGATTCCTACGATGCGATCTTCCATGCCGATGGGCGTCTCGCGGAAGGCTACATCGCGCTCGCCGAGGTGCAGGGGTATGTTTTTGCCGGAAAGCAGCTGGCAGCACGCTGCGCCCGGCGGATGGGTTTGTTCGAGAGGGCGCGGCAGCTCGACGGAGACGCAGCCCAGCTTGCGGAACGGTTCGAGAACGCCTTCTGGTGCGATGAACTCTCTACTTACGCACTTGCCCTTGACGGTGAAAAGAAGCCGTGCCGGGTGCGGACATCGAATGCCGGACAGCTGCTCTTCGCCGGGATCGTGCGTGAGGACCGCGCCCGCCTGGTTGCGGCCGGGTTGATGCAGCCCAATTTTTTCACAGGCTGGGGCATCCGCACCGTGGCTCAGGGCGAGGCTCGCTACAATCCGATGTCCTATCATGACGGATCGATCTGGCCGCACGACAACGCGCTGATCGCGCTTGGTCTTGCGCGCTATGGGTTCAAATACGCCGTCGAGCAGGTGTTCAAGGCGCTGTTCGATGCTGCGACCTACATGGACCTGCGCAGATTGCCCGAGTTGTTCTGCGGGTTTCGACGCGAAAAGGGACGCGGGCCGACGCTCTATCCTGTGGCCTGCGCGCCGCAAGCCTGGGCGAGCGCGACGCCCTTCACCTTGCTTGAGGCGGCGCTCGGACTCGAATTCGATGCCGACCACGGAGAGATCCGTTTGCGCAATCCGCGCCTGCCGGCCTTCCTCAACGAAATCGTTCTTCGCGAGCTGCAGCTGGGCGCCTCCAGCGCAGACCTTCGGCTCCGCCGTCACGACGATGAGGTCTCGCTCGAGGTGATGAAGACGCGGGGAAAGATTCAGGTATCCATCGTGCTTTCCCGCTGATCCCGTGGAAGGTGATGGCTGTGCTCCGATCGGCGGCAGCGGATATCCGCATCGTTGCTCCCGGTCTTTAAGCGAGGGGATGAGATGCGCGCCAGAATTCTGTTCACACTCGCGATCATGAGCGCTGTCGGTTTGTACAGTGCGCATTCCTGGGGGGAGGGTGAAGCAACCCCGCCCCAAGCTCCTCAACAAAAAGAGGGCGCTACGCCTGCTGCGCCGAAGGAGCCGGTGCCGCCGGCGTCCGTCACTATTATTGGCGCCAGTGAAGCACGTGGCGTGTTGGGGCGAGATGTTCGAGGCCCGGCCGGCGAGAATATGGGACGCATTGTCGATGTCATCGTCGATCGTGAGGGGATGGTGCGTGCTGCCGTGATCGATTTCGGTGGCTTTCTCGGGGTCGGCAGCCGCAAGATTGTCGTCGACTGGAATGCACTGCACTTTGGCAGCGTCGCCAACAAGAGCGACAGCATCACGCTTGATTTGACCAAGGAACAGGTGATGGCGGCTCCCGAATACAAGGAGGGCACACCCATCGTGGTGCTCGGTGCCGCAGGCAGCCTGAAGCCGTGGCAATACGATCGTCAGTGAGACAGCGGAGAGATGTTTGCGCGCCGATCCCGGTCCCAAAACAAACCCGCCCACTCCAAGGAGCAGGGACAGCCGGATCGTGACAATCAAATGGCTCGTTCCGAAACCGAAACGGTGACGGCAAATAAAGTTCCGCATCCCTCGCGGGAGAGCCTCCGTGGTCTCGATTGGTTCATCTTCTTTCTCGCTGATGTGCAGACCGGTTTCGGTCCGTTTGTCGCAGTCTATCTGACCACGCAAAAGTGGACGCAGGTCGAGATCGGTTCGATCCTCTCCATCGGCAGTATCATCGCGCTGATCGGACAGATGCCGGGCGGCGCGATCATCGATGCGGCGAAATCGGAGCGGCTGGTCACAGGCCTTGCCATCGTCACGATCGGATGCAGCGCGCTCGCTTATGCGGCTTGGCCGATCTATCCGGTGGTCGCGGCCGCCGCCGCGCTGCATGCCGCGGCGAGTTGCGTTCTTGGCCCGGCGATCGCCGCGATCAGCCTTGGCCTGGTGGGGCCCTTGGCGATCGGCGAGCGGCTGGGGCGCAACGCGCGCTTCGCCTCGCTCGGCAACGGCGTTGCCGCCGCCTTGATGGGGACCTGCGGCTATCTGCTGTCGAGCCGTTCGGTGTTTCTGGTCGCCTTTGTGCTCGCCATTCCGACCTTGCTCGCGCTGATGCGCATCCACGAACGCGAGGTCGATGCTGCCCGCGCCCACGGCTCGGTGCTGCCGAGTGAGCCGAGCGCCAAATCGACCAGCGTCATGGTGCTGCTGCGTCAACGTCCGCTCCTGGTCTTTGCCGGCAGCATTCTGTTGCTGCAACTGGCCAACGCCTCGATGCTCCCGATCATGGCGGGCATCGTCACCACGCGATCGAGCCAATGGGCGACCGTTCTCATTGCCGCCTGCATCATCGTGCCGCAGGCGATCGTCGCCCTGACATCGCCCTCGGTCGGGCGCAAGGCGCAAGCGTGGGGAAGGCGACCGCTGCTGCTGTTGGGATTCGGCGCGCTTGCAGTTCGGGGCCTGCTGTTTGCAGCCACGCGCGATCCGTATCTCCTGGTCGCCGTCCAGGTGCTCGATGGCATTACGGCCGCAGTGTTAAGCGTCTTGATTCCCCTTGTCGTCGCCGATGTCGCCTTCGGCAGCGGCCACTTCAATCTCGCCCAGGGCGTCGTCGGCACCGCCACCGGGATTGGCGCCTCGCTGAGCACGGTGCTTGCCGGTTACGTCAGCGACAAATTTGGCAGCAGCGTCGCGTTCATCGGCCTTGCCAGCGTTGCGGCTCTCGGCCTTGCCGTGATCGGGCTCCTAATGCCTGAAACCCGCCCGCCATCGCGAAGCGCGCGCGCGCAGCACATTTTCTAGAGCGCCGCCGTCTTGCGGTAGAGCGCGCCGTAACACGCCGCTGAAATACTCCAGCTGAAGGATCGCGCCATCGCGTTCCGCCGCATCGAGTCGAGGCGGTCTTTCGCAAGGAAGGTCGAGAATGCGCGGCGGATGCCGCCTAGGAAGGATTCTGTCGACGGCTGCGGGAACAGGAAGCCGGTCTCGCCGTCGGTAATCGTTTCGGCGAGGCCTCCGGTCTGGTGGCCGATCGGGAGGGATCCGAATCTCTGGGCGTACATCTGGCTCAGCCCGCACGGCTCGAAGCGCGACGGCATCAGCGTGAAATCGCTGCCGGCGAAAATCCGCCGCGCCTGAGCGTCGTTGAAACCGATGGCGACGCCGATGGCGTCAGGGCGGCGCCGGTGCGCGGCAACCAGGGCCTGCTCGAAGTCAATTTCGCCGCGGCCGGTGACGACGATCTGTCCGCCGGCATTGATGATCTCGTCGGTCGCCGACAGGACGAGGTCGATGCCCTTCTGGTGAACGAGGCGGGCGACGAGGCCAAACAGCGGGCCGCGCGACAGTGCGAGTCCGAACTGGTGGCGTACGTAATCGGAATTGGCCTGCTTGCCATCCCAGTCGCCGGGAGCGAACTGTTGAGCCAGATGAGCGCAGACACTTGGGTCCCAGCTCTCGTCGATGCCGTTCAGGATGCCGGTCAATTGCGCAGCATCGGATCGGCGCCGAAGCAGGCCCTCCAGTCCGCAGCCAAGCTCGTGCGTCGTGATTTCCTTCGCATAGGTCTCGCTGACGGTCGTCAGGTGCGATGCGTAGACGAGACCACCTTTCAGGAACGATAGTTTGTCGTAGAATTCGAGCCCGTCGATGTGAAAGGAATCCGCCGGCGCGCCGATCCGCCGCAACGACTCCTTCGCGAACAGGCCCTGGTATGCCAGGTTATGGATGGTCAGGATGCTCGGGATCTTGTTGCCGCTCCAGGCCAGATAGGCCGGCACCAGAGCCGCCTGCCAGTCGTTGGCATGAACCAGGTCGGCTGCCCAATTCTTGTCCAGCTTGCCCGCCGCGAGTTCAGAGGCGACCGAGGCCAATCGTGCAAACCGGATGTCGTTGTCCGCCCAGTCATGGCCGGCCTCGTCGCCATAGGGATTGCCCGGCCGATCGTACAATTGTGGACACAAAACCACGTAGACCGGCAGGCCGTCTTTGGTCGCTCCAAGGCCGAGCGAGCAGGCCGGCATTTCCGCAAGAGGCGGAGAATGGCCGATAATTTCGAGATGGGTGAATTGTTCGACAACCTCGCTATAGCCGGGAAGCAGGACCCTGACGTCGGTCCAGCGCCGGAGCGCCCGGGGGAGCGCGGCCGAGACGGCCGCAAGTCCGCCGACCCGAATGAAGTCATCCATTTCCGTGGTAACGAACAGGACCCGCAAAACGCCCTCGCACGCTGCCGTGGCTAACGCCATCTATGCAAGATCAGTTCCAAGTGCCTGCCGCTGCTTGCATAGCCAGCTGCCGCATAGCCGATCATCACCGCAGGCCTGACGTCGCGACCAAGCTTTCCCGCTCGCCCGAGCCTCTTTAGTGTCTCAGTTCGGGATCGGTCGGCGGTCAGGCGGGGCAGACGGGGCAGACGGGGAGATCTTTGATGACGATAACTGGAATCGATGAGCGGAATGCGACAGGCAGCCTCCACGGTCTGCGCGTGCTCGACTTCTCGACCACCATTGCCGGTCCGCATTGCACGCGGATGCTGGCGGATGTGGGCGCCGAGGTCATCAAGATCGAGGCGGCCGACGGCGAGACGATGCGAATCCGTCCTCCCGTCCGCAACGGTTGCAGCAGTCTCTTCGGCCAACTCAATGCCGGCAAGAAAAGCCTCGTGCTCGATCTGAAAGCGCCGGAAGCGCTCGAGGTTGTGCATCGTCTGGTGAAGGACGCCGACATTCTTGTCGAGAATTTTCGGCCCGGCGTAATGCGGCGGCTGAGGCTCGACTATCCGTCCTTGCAGCCGCTCAATCCCCGCCTCGTCTATTGCTCGATTTCGGGCTACGGCCAGACCGGTCCGTCAGCGGAATTGCCGGCCTATGCGCCGGTCATTCACGCCGCGTCCGGCTATGATTTGGCGCATCTTGCTTATCAGCCGGGCCGCAACCGGCCGGACTATTGCGGCATCTATCACGCCGATATCTTGACCGGCGTCTATGCCTTTGGCGCCATTTCGGCGGCGCTCTACCAGCGCACTCACAGCGGCAAAGGCCAGCACATCGACGTGTCGATGCTGGAATCCATGCTCACTTTGACGTCGAACGAAGTGCAGAACGCACAATTCGACGTGCCGCCGCCGAGCCGGCCGATGTTCGGTCCCGTCGAGACCGCGGACGGCTACGTGATGGTGGCGATCGCCAGCGAAAAGACCTTTCAGGGCCTCGTCCGCGCCGCCGGCCGCTCCGAATGGATCAACGATCCGCGCTTTGCCAAATATGCCGATCGCCGCCGTCATTGGACCGAGCTGATGGATGGCGTCGAAAGCTGGTCGTGCACGGTGACGACCGAAAAATGCCTCGCCGAACTGTCTGAGTATGGCGTCCCATGCTCGGCGTATCGAACCGTGGCCGAGGCGATGGACGATCCGCAACTCGCTCATCGCGGCGCGATCGCCGCGGTCGAAGACGATGGCGGCCCCTTCAAGGTCATGAACCTGCCGTTCCGGATGTCCGGCGCCAGGGTCGCTGCGGGACAGCGGGCGCCAACGCTCGGCGAACACACACGCGCCGTGCTTGAGGAAGCCGGGTTTTCGCTCGATCAGATCGCGGCGATGGCAGGGAAACCGCCGTCGGCGTGAGACGACGAGTGCCGCCGATTTGACGTTCCTGCACCACAAGCGGCGAATTGGATCCAGGAACGTCAAATAGAAAAGCGGCACTCGAATCACAAGCTTGCTAGTGCCCATGACTTTCCGAAGTCCGTCAAAGGTGCGCGCTGAGATGTGATACGAACTTCGGAAAGTGGGCACTAGCCGGCCTTGCGGGGTTGGCGGTTTCCGGCCTATCACGTCCGCTAATAAAGACATGGGAGTGAAACGATGAAGAGTTTCAGGGTCGCCGAGTTCAATGCCCCATTGAAGGAAGTGGAGGAGCCAACCCCGCAACCGGCCGGAACACAGGTGCTGATCAAGGTGAAGGCAGCCGGCGTCTGCCACAGCGACCTGCACATCTGGGAAGGCGGCTACGATCTCGGCCACGGCCGCAAGCCGCTGTCGCTGAAGGATCGCGGCGTGTCGCTGCCGCTCACAATGGGCCATGAGACCGTCGGCGAAATTGTCGCCTTCGGGCCTGAGGTCACCGCAGGCGACAAGCACGGCCTGAAGGTCGGCGATGTCGTGCTGGCCTATCCCTGGCTCGGTTGCGGCAAGTGCAAGACCTGCCTCGGTGGCGACGAGAACATGTGCATCGTCAAGCCGAGCGCGCTCGGCGTCTATTGCGATGGCGGCTACGCCGACCACCTGACGGTGCGGCATCCGAAATACCTGATCGACCTGAAGGGGCTCGATCCCGTCACCGCCGCGCCCTATGCCTGTTCCGGCGTCACCACCTACAGCGCGCTCAAAAAGGTGGAGTCCGCCTTCGACAGCCCGATCGTGATTTTCGGCGCCGGCGGCCTCGGCCTGATGGCGCTGTCGCTGCTCAAGGCCATGGGCGGCAAGGGCGCGATCGTCGTCGACATTGACGCGAAGAAGCGCGAGGCGGCGGAAAAAGCCGGCGCGCAGGCAACTGTCGATGGCGGCGCGGCGGATGCGCTGGAGCAACTGGCCAAGAAGGCGGGCGAGCCGATCCGCGCCGTGATCGACCTCGTTGGCAATGCCAAGACCACGCAGCTCGGCTTTGACTGCCTGACCAAGGGCGGCAAGCTCGTGATCGTCGGCCTGTTCGGCGGCGGCGCGCCCTGGGCCTTGCCGCTGATCCCGATCAAGGCGATCACCATCCAGGGCAGCTATGTCGGCAACTTGCGCGAAACCGAGGAACTGCTCGATCTCGTTCGTACCAGGAAGATCGCGCCGATCCCGGTGACGCCGATGCCGCTTGCGAGAGCCAACGATGCACTCGCCAATTTGAAGGAGGGCCGCCTCGTCGGGCGGGCCATCCTGACGCCTTAAGCGCTTCGAAGGCGGGGCCTCATCCTTCGAGACGCGCATAAAAGTGCGCTCCTCAGGATGAGGTTCAAGTTCCTCATGGTGAGGAGCGTGGTAACACCACGCGTCTCGCACCATGAGGCCACCAATAACAGTCGAGGATACCCCTTCATGTCCGCCAATAATGCGCTCCATATCGCCGTCCTCCCCGGTGACGGCATCGGTCCCGAAGTCATGGAGCCGGCGCTCGAAGTGCTGCGCAAGATCGAACAAACCACCGACCTGAAGTTCCGCTTCACGGAGGCCGCCGCCGGCGCCAACCACTACCGCGAGACCGGCAAGTCGATGCCGGATTCGACCATCCGGCTCTGCGAGGAAGCGGATGCGATCCTGCTCGGCGCCTGCGGCCTGCCGTCGGTGCGCTATCCCGACAACACCGAGATCATGCCGCAGGTCGAACTGCGCTTTCACTTCGATCTCTATGCCGGCGTGCGCCCGGCGCGCCTCATTCCCGGCGTGCCGAGCCCGATCGTCGGCGCCGACCAGCGCGGCATCGATCTCGTCGTGATCCGCGAATCCACCGAGGGCCTGTTCGCCTCGATGGGGAAGGGCGTGGTGACACACGAGGATGCGCGCGAGACCCTGGTGATCACGCGAAAGACGTCCGAGCGGCTGTTCGAGTTCTCTTTCCGTCTGGCCGAGCGCCGCAAGAAGCGCGGCCGGCCGGGCGCGCTGACCTGCGTCGACAAGGCCAATGTGTTCAAGGCGTATGCGTTCTTTCGCGAGATGTTCGATGAGGCCGCCAGGCGGCATCCCGACGTGAAAGCGGACAGGCTCTATGTCGATGCCTGTTCGGCCATGCTGGTCAAGCGCCCGTGGGACTTCGATGTGATGGTGATGGAAAACATGTTCGGCGACATCCTCTCCGACATGACGGCCGGACTGATCGGCGGCATGGGCATGGCGCCCTCGGCCGACATCGGCGACCGCTACGCCGTGTTCCAGCCCTGTCACGGCACCGCGCCCGACATCATGGGGCAGGGCAAGGCCAATCCGACCGGCATGATCCTCTCGGCGGCGATGATGCTCGACTGGCTCGCCGACAAGCATGGTCTGGAGTTTGCAGCCGAAGCCGGCGAACGGATCGAGCATGCCGTCGACAAGGCCTATGCGGCAGGTATCAAGCCGATGGAATTTGGTGGAGCGAATGGCACCGCCGATATCGGAAACGCCGTGCTGGGGGCGCTGTAAAGGCTGTCATTCCGGGATGCGCCGTCGCGACAAAATAGCGAAGCTATTTTGCGCGGAAGGCGCGGGCCCGGAATCTATGGTGCCGCTACGATGCTGGGTGAAATGGATTCCGGGTTCGCGCTCACGCGCGCCCCGGAATGACAGAAATTGATATATCGCGTCCATTGGCGCACAAGCCTCTTCCCTCCCGCGGCGCGATTTCGCGCCCGGGTTCTTCACGATTGTCCCTCCCGATGAGAAGAGGGCGCAGGGAATGCCGGGCGCTTCAGCCGCACCCGCAGATGGGGTAACGGGCCTCTTGGCCCTGCGGGCGGTCGTCCCTCACATGATGGTGTGACGGAGTCGAGGACTGGCCTCGCTCCAAGCATCAAGGAGAGACGACCATGGATCATTATGCCGGAATCGATGTGTCCTTGGAACACTCAAGCGTGTGTGTTGTGGACGGGAATGGCAAGATCGTTCGCGAGACGAAGGTCGCGAGCGAGCCGGCGGCACTGATAGGCTGGCTTGGTTCCCTGGACTTTGGGCTTGGGCGGATCGGGCTGGAAGCGGGACCGCTGTCACAATGGCTTTATATGGCAATGAAGCAGGCCGGGCTTGCGGTCGAACTTCTGGAGACGCGGCACGTGCGCGATGCGTTCAAGGCGATGCCGGTGAAGTCGGACCGCAATGACGCGCGTGGGATCGCGCAATTGATGCGGCTTGGCTGGTTCCGGCCGGTGCACTGCAAGTCGATGGCAGCCCAAGAGGTGCGGGCCATACTGACAGCACGCAAGTTGGTGCAGAGCAAGCTTCTCGACATCGAGAACAGCCTGCGCGGGATTTTGCGTGGCTTTGGGTTGAAGGTCGGCAAGACAACGCGGACAAACTTTGCCGGTCGGATCAGGGAGCTGGTCAAGGGCCACCCGAACCTGAAGACAATCGGCGAGGCCCTGCTCTCGGTGCGCGCCGTATTGCTGGGTGAGTTCAACGCGTTTGAGAAGCAGGTGCGCGCGATGTCGCATTCAAATGCAAACGCCAAACTGCTGATGTCGACACCGGCAGTGGGACAGATCGTGGCGCTGACCTATGTTTCTGCCATCGACGACCCGGCGCGGTTTCGATCGTCAAAACGGGCGGGACCGCTGTTCGGGCTCACACCAAAGAAGCACCAATCCGGCGAGACCGACCGCTCAGGGCGGATCAGCAAGATCGGCGATGCCGCGGTTCGGGCAGCGCTCTATGAGGCCGCCCACATCATGCTGACCAAACCAGTCAAGGGATGCTCGCGGCTCAAGAGCTGGGCAATGCGGATCGCCAGGCGCGCCGGCATGAACAAGGCGAAGGTTGCACTGGCGCGCAAGCTCGCAGTCATCCTGCATCGCATGCTCGTCACCGCAACACCATTCAACGACGCTGCCGCGGCGGCCTGATCGGGAGGCGCAACACAGTTTTCGGACGGGGTCACCACATCAGGCCTTGCCCGAAGCGAAGTCCCTTGCCGGGACGATGGATCAGGTCAGGCCGCCACGCGAGTCGTCGACGCCATCTCTAGATGCGATCACGCCTACCGCAGATTGGCCGACCGATCCTCTACGAACCCCATCAGGTGACGGCCTTGGTGCCGATCCCGGACAGAAGCAAGTCCCCGGCAAGTGGATCACGCAAAAAAGGGATTGACTCATCGAGGCCCGTTACAGAAGCCTCGCGTGCATTGAAAAAAGCACGCAAGCAAGTCACCGCAGGTACACCGGAGACGATCCGGCATTCCCCGCGCGATGGTTTTACGGTTTCCTTCGTGCTCTTCCCGGAGACCGGCTTGATTGTCTCCGTCGCCAGCGTGATGCGAAGCATCATCGCTCGCTTGATACCAGCGTCGGGGTATCAGGACGCTACGACTTCGCCGTCCGCGCCCTTGCGCCTCGTCCTTGCGCATGTTAGCGTCCATCGCATCCCGCACCCAACGTTCGTGACGATCGCGAAGCGCCCCTCTGGATCGGGCGCGGGACGGGCGGGCTTCTAGAGGTGATTTGCCCGTCGCCACAAGCGACGAGGCTGCGACAGATTAACGCGACGGGCAAATCAGCTCGCGGCGTTTTTTCGGGATGTCAAGGGGGCGTTGTCATTCCGGGGCGCCGCAAGAGCGGCGAACCCGGAATCCATCGCGCCGCGCGCCGCTGTTGGAAGGATGGATTCCGGGCCTACGCCTTCCGCGCAAAATAGCTTCGCTGTTTTGTCGCGACGGCGCATCCCGGAATGACGACCGTCAGGTCGCGTCAAGCTTTGCCAGCCATCCCTGCGGTTCATCGTCAACGTCGAACGAACTATTGGAAAGAATGTCGTCAAAGTCCGCCTCCAGACATCCAGCCTGGGCGAGCTTCAACGACTTTCAATTGAGGATATCTTCGATGAATTTCTTCCTCTGACCTTGCAGCCATTACACCCCACACCCCGCCCGTACCGTAATCGTGCACGACAAGGTATCGTTGTTTGGTCATGGTCGCGGCAAGCGAACCTCACCGCCCCTTGAACCGCGGCTTGCGCTTTTCCATGAAGGCCTGCCGGCCTTCCCGAAAATCTTCCGAGTCCATGCAGGCGGTGCCGATCGCCTTGATCGCGCCCATGTCGCGCTCGTCCTTGTCCTTCAGCACTTGCGCGATCGTGATCTTGGCCGCCTTGATGGCGAGCGGCGCATTGCCGGAAATGGTGCGGGCGATCTCGAGCGTTTCGTCCCACAGCTTGTCATCCGCGATCACGCGATCGACGAGGCCGATTCTCAACGCCTCGGCCGAGTCGATCCGCATGCCGGTGTAGAGGATCAGCCGCGCCCAGGACGGCCCGACCAGCGAGACGAGGTTTTTGAGCCCGTCGTAGCCGTAGGCGATGCCGAGCTTGGCCGCGGGAATGCCGAACTGGCTGTTATCCGCCGCAAGGCGGATATCGGCGAGCATCGCCATCTGCATGCCGCCGCCAAGGCAAAAACCGCGGATGCAGGCGATGGTTGGCTTTGGATAGTTCGCAAGCCGCGCGCGCTGCGCGTCGCTCTTGCGGTTATATTCTTCGCTGGCCTGTGCGTTGTGGCGGTTCTTCTCGAACTGGCTGATGTCGGCGCCCGACATGAAGGCCTTGTCGCCGGCGCCGGTCAGAATCACCACGCGCACATTGTCATCTTCACGCAACTCGACCAGCGCCGTACCCAACCCTTCCCACATCTCCATCGACATGGCGTTGCGCTTTTCGGGATTGTTGAAGGTGACGATGCCAACGCCGTCGGCCACGCTTTTGAGGATCTTGCCGTCGGCGAAGGATTTCTGGTTGGTCGAGGGAACGTCGAGCATGGATCAAGCCTTGGGACGGGAGAGATGCAGCAATGAAGCATTGCTGGACGGCGCGATCAAGGACGTGCAAAAGCCTGTGCGGCGGCATAGAAGTTCAGGAGAGGCGTTGCCCGGTGAATAGATCGATAAACGCGCGCGCAGCCTTTTTTCTGCTATGGGCATGCGGCGCGAGCCTTCGCCTGACCGTGTTGGCGGTCCCTCCCGTCATTTCGATGATTCAGCAGGATCTCCGCCTTTCGGGGACGGAAGTCGGGCTGCTGACCGGCATACCCGTCGTCATCTTCGCTATCTTCGCCGCGCCGGGATCGATCGTCATTACCCGACTGGGCGTGCGTGGCGCGCTGATATGGGGTCTATTGATTGCGGCGGTTGGAGGATTGCTCCGGGCAGGCGTGTCGAACGCATGGCAGCTCTACCTCATGAGCATCATCATGAGCGTTGGGGTTGCCATTATGCAGCCAGCGATGGCAGCCGCGGTGCGTGACTGGGTGCCGACCCGATCCACCTTTGGCACGGCCGTTTATACCAACGGCTTGATCATTGGTGAGATCATCCCTGTCGCCATGATGCTCTCCGTCGTGCTGCCCTGGTTCGACGGAAACTGGCGCCCGGCGCTGGGCATATGGTCATTTCCCTTGATGGCCATCGCGGCCGCGGTCGCCATTCTCGCTCCCAAGGCTGCGCATGCCGCCTCAACCCATTCCGGCGGGTGGCTCCCGCAATTGAACAGCAAGCTCAATTGGCGCATTGGTCTGACACTGGGAAGCACGACCAGCACCTATTTCTGCCTCAACGGGTTTTTGCCGTCGTCCTTGAACGGGAACGGCCGCCAGGATCTCATCAGTGCGGCCCTGACTGCCTTGAACCTGGGACAGCTTCCTGCGTCTTTCCTTTTGCTGCTGACGGCCGACAAGCTTCAGGGAAAGCGATGGCCGCTTCTGACGTTCGGAATGGTCTCTTCCGTCTGCGTGATAGGGATCATGATTTCCGCGAGTGCCTGGACCGTAGTCTGGGCTGGCCTCGCCGGATTTTCACTTGCTGCCGGGCTGGTGCTGTCATTGTCGCTTGCTCCGCAGCTTTGCAGCTCCAACGAGGTTGCGCGTACATCCGCCGCCGCATTTGCGATCAGCTATGGTTTCTCGATGCTGGTTTCGTTCCTTTCCGGCGTTGCGTGGGACGAGGCGGGTTACGTGAACGCCGCCTTTATTCCGATTTTGCTCGGGAGCCTTCCAATCCTGGTCGCCGTGCCGGCAGTCGCGCGCAGGCGAGAGGCTCCAGTAAGTGTCAACATCGCGTCAAGGAGCTGACGTCATCGGCGTTGGCGGCTCGGCGGAAGAGAAAGACGCTAACCGCGTTTGAACCGGCCCGGTGTATGGGGCGACTAGCAGTAAAGCGGACCGCCCCAAGGGATTTCGATGCGCAAGACAGTCATTTGCCTGCTGCTGCTGATTGCCGGCCCGGCGTCGGCCTACGATCCCTATGATCCGAAGAATTGCAATGGTGTCGATTGGGACAACAAGTCGCCTTGGGTTTTCGCGAAGGTAGCGGCGAGGTCGCGCGTCAATTTCGTCAAGAGCCCGTACGACGACGACTTCAAGGCGGAAAGCTGCCCTGCGGACACGGCTGCCTGCCGCAAGAATTCCTATCTTGTCACCGACGACCTCGTCTTCGTCGGCAAGACCAATGGCACGTTCACTTGCGTCAACTACCAGTCGCCGCTGGCGAAGAAGCAGGTCTGGGCAACAGGCTGGTTGCCGAGCGCAGCGCTGACTTCCATCGCAAGGATGTCACCGACGAAGGCGTCGGATTGGATCGGCAAATGGTATCATCCCGGCGGTCCCATCGAGATCACGCAAGGCGCCGCCGGCAAGCTGCATGTCGAAGGCGGCATCACCGTTCCAACCGCGCGCGATTTCCATAACGGCGCGTTCGCAGGCGAAGTCGCGGCTGAGAACGACATGCTCGATTTCGCTGACAACGGCGACAACGACGGCTCCGCCTGCCATGTGCAGATGCAGCGCATCGGTCCGTGGCTCGCAGTCGGCGACAACGGCGGATGCGGCGGCGCCGGTGTGACGTTCCAGGGGCTCTATCGCCGCATGAACTAGCCGAAATCCGGAACCTCGGCATCGAGGGCCCGGACACGGACATTTTGATTTCTGCGAGTGTCCTGATTGGAAAGACACTGATCGCTGCGATCGCTCGATCGTTCTTGCTCTCACGATCGTCGTAACGTGGAGCGGACGTTCACGGGTTGAAGGGATTGTAGAAGGGTCGCTTAGGGTTGAACCTAAATTTCAACGTCCTGTCTAATTTTCGATAGTTCTTGTCGCGATCTTCGATATTGGTCCCAAGTTCAAATGCCAGTTTTTTTGTGGCCTTGCCCGCTTCTAATGGTCATATCCGAGCGTCTGAATCATCCGAACTGCAAAACCGCCCGACTGAGAAAAAGCTGAAATTTCCGCCGCCAGTTTGGTTAGATCATCCCGGTTCTCTTTAAACGGGGCCATTTCATCGGCCCATTCTTCGGGAGCCTCTTGCATCCCAAAAATTGGAGCATCCCAGAGCAATAACATCGACCGTTTGATCTGCGTCCTTAGGTCAAAAAATCTTAGAAACGGCCTTCCTAAGAATTCAGTCGCTAACCAAGCCATCGGAGCGCAAGTTACCCCGCCAATGAGGTAGGGAGAAATGATGTGATAAAAATTTCCTAGAGCCTCCATGACTTCAGTCTAAGAGAAATGACGTCGGACGGCCACCCGAGGGAGATGGATATTATGCTGCGTAGCAGACGTTCTTCGCGCTCTACCGCGCCAGATGCGCCGTCAGCGGATGGTTGGCCGCCTGGTTGAAGAAGGCGGCTTCCTCTGCAGTCGCCTCCAGGAGCTGCTCGTCCTGGTCGTAGATGTCGTTGCGGAACTGGATGGTCTGGTCGCGGGTCATCCAGGCCGTGAGATAAATCCAGGCGACCGGCACCTTCTTCGGCAGGACGATATCCTCGCGCTGGCCGGTGGCGATCGCGGCATCGATCGCAGCGCGGGTCCACTTCGGCATCTCTTCCTGCAACAGCCAGGCAGCGAGATCGCGGACGTTGTCGACCCGCGAGCAGCCGTGGGAGTCGAAGCGGTAGTCGTCGCTGAAAAGGTTACGCTGGTTGGTGTCGTGCATGTAAACCGAATAGGGGTTCGGCATGTCGATCTTGACGGCGCCAAGCGCATTCCAGTTGCCATTCTGCTGGCGCACGGTGAAGTTCGGCGCATGCGTGCCGGACCAGTCGACCGACGTGGGATCGATCGGACGGTCGTGCGCGTCCAAGACTTCCATGTGCATGCGTGCCAGATAGCTCGGGTCCTTGCGCATATGCGCGGAGATTTCGGTTTTCGCGATCGAGGAGGGGACGGTCCAGGTCGGATTGAGATTGACGCTGGTGATCTCGGCGGTCAGCGTCGGCGACGGCTTTTCGGTCTTGCCGACGATCACGCGATAGCGCCGCACCACGGTGTCGTTTTCGACCGCTTCGGCAAACGTCGCTGGAAGATTGACCACGACATAGCGCTGCCCGAACTGGAAGTTCATGTTTTCCAGCCGCTCGAGCGACGCCTCGAGCTGCTTGATCCGCTTCTGAACCGGCACGTTGAGGGCCGCGAGCGTGCGCGGGGTCACGGTGCCGGTAGCGGCGAGGCCATGGCGCACCTGGAAATGCCTGACCGCTTCGGCAAGCGCGTCATCGAACGCACCCGTCGCCTTGTCGGCGGCGAGGTCCTCGCTCATGATCAGGCGGCGGCGCAGGAAATCGTCATTGGGGCCGGCCGTGCCGAGCGCGAACCAGGCGTCGGCGGGAATTGTCGGCCAGCCGCCGCGGACCGCGATGTCCGAATAGCTGAGCGCCGCTTCCTTGATCCGTTGCGCCGTGCCTTCGTCAAAGGTCGGCTCATGCGACAGCGCGAGCGCGGCGGCCGAACGCGATTCCGGGGTCGAGGCGGCGGTCGCCGGCTTGGCGGTAGCGCGCACAGGCGCGCCCATCACAGGCCTGACCGTGTTTGGCACGCCCGGGATTGCGGCCGGGCCGGTGTTCTGGCCGAAAGCGGGCACCGCCAAGAGCAACAGGGCGGAAACGGCGAGGAGGTCGGTCGTTCGCATGGCAAAGTCCTTAAACAGAAAGCGCGGAAACAGGCGTTGATGTCGATCAAGTGCTGTGGCGGGAGAAAACGGGGGCAAGGTCGCGTAGCCGGAAGGGTCATCCGAGACTATGAACCATGAGCCTTGCTTTCTGAATAAGCCGACTTGTGATGAAACGGACTTGGCGGCTTTGCATCCCCGAGCGGCGCGGACGGCGCCTTCCGGTATGTCGCCTGCGCCGCTAGTCTGGTTCGGAAAAAAGCGCAGGCTTTTTAACAATTAGGTGCTTCGGGGAGGCCTGATGGCTGATGTCGACGCGAATGTCCTGATCGTCGGCGCAGGTCCGGTCGGGCTGACGCTGGCGATCGACCTGGCGTGGCGGGAGATCGACGTCACCGTGGTCGAGACGCGCGCGGCTGCCGAACCGCCGGAGCCGAAGTGCAATCACGTCGCCGCCCGCACCATGGAGATCTTCCGGCGCCTAGGGCTTTCGGAGAAGGTCCGCAATGCCGGCCTGCCCGCGGATTATCCGCATGACGTCAGCTACCGCACCTCGTTTACCGGTCTCGAGCTGACACGGATTGAAATTCCCTGCCGCCGCGACCGCTTCACGCGCAAGGATGGTCCGGATTGCAACTGGCCGACGGCGGAGCCGCCGCACCGCATCAACCAGATTTTCCTCGAGCCGATCCTGTTTGAGCATGCCGCGGCTCAAAGGCAGGTCCGGATCGTCAACCGCACCTCGGCCGACGACGTCAGGATCGGCGATGCGTTCGCCGAGGTGACGTTGCGCGATCTCGATACGGGATTGGCGACATCGATGCGGTGCCGCTACCTGATCGGCTGCGACGGCGCGCGCTCGATCGTCCGCAAGGCGATCGGGGCCGCCTTCGAAGGCGATGCGGTCATTCAGCGCGTGCAGTCGACCTACATCCGCGCGCCCGACCTGATCGACCGGCAGCGTTACACGCCGGCCTGGGGCACCGGCGCCATCAATCCGCGCCGCTCCGGCATGGTCTATGCGATTGACGGCCGCGAGCGCTGGCTGGTGCACAACTACATGAAGCCGGGCGAGGACGATCTCGATTCAGTGGATCGCGATGCCTCGATCCGCGCCATCCTCGGCGTGGGTGCGGATTTCAGATACGAGGTCATCTCCATGGAGGATTGGGTTGGCCGGCGGCTGATCGCGAGCAAATTCCGGGAGCGACGCGCTTTCATCGCCGGCGACGCCGCCCATGTCTGGGTGCCTTACGCAGGCTACGGCATGAATGCCGGCATCGCCGACGCGACCAATCTCTCATGGCTGCTGGCGGCGCATCTCAACGGCTGGGCGCCGTCTTCCATTCTCGACGCTTATGAAGCCGAGCGGCTCCCGATCACGAGCCAGGTGTCGCGGTTTGCGATGTCGCATGCCGAGGCCGAGATCCGTCGCCGCGGCACGGTGCCTGAGACAATCGAGGAGGCGAGCGCGGAAGGCGAACGCGTTCGCCAGGAAGTCGGACGGCTCACCTACGACATCAATGTCCAGCAATATGCCTGCGCCGGTCTCAACTTCGGCAGTTATTACGATCGCTCGCCGATCGTCGCCTATGACGGCGCCTCACCGCCACCCTATACGATGGGCAGCTACACGTCCTCGACGGTGCCGGGCTGCCGGACGCCACATCTATGGGACGCCGACGGTGTCTCGCTGTACGACCGGATGGGGCCGGAATTCACGCTATTGCGATTTGATCCGGCGGTGGGGGTTGAGCCGCTCATGCGTGCCGCGGGCGAAAGAAAGGTCCCGCTCAAGCTTGTCGACGTCGCGATTCCGGCCGCGATGGCGCGCGACGCCACGCTGGTTCTGTCGCGGCCCGATCAGCACGTGGCGTGGCGCGGCCACTCCGCGCCAGCCGATCCGCTTTCCCTGATCAATCGCATCCGCGGCGCTCTCTAGAGTTAGAGGTCGCCGCGTACCTGTCCGGTCCCGATCAGTCTTCGTTCGCGGCGATCGACTCCATCAGGGAGACGAGCTGACGCTGCACCGTCTGATCCTTGATCTTGGAGTAGGCGCGCAGCAACCTCAGGCTAAAGGCGCTGTCCAGAAACAGGAGGCTCTCGACCTCACGAGCCTTGCTGTCGCCGTCGTAAAAGAACGTGACGGGGACATCGAGGGCCGTTGCAATCTGCTGAAGGCGGGCGGCGCCGACGCGATTGACGCCCTTTTCGTATTTCTGAACCTGCTGGAAGCTGACGCCAAGTTGCTCCCCAAGCTCGGCCTGCGAAATCTTCTGCTCCACACGACGCAAACGGATCCGTTTGCCCAGTTCGATGTCGGGCTTACCGGCGCTGCGCTGTTTCATCTTCTTGGCTATCGATTTGTTCATACTGCAACTGCCATCCTGTTCATGAAGCGCCTGAAGATCCTGGTCGGAGGCGGCTTCCTGTTTTGGGTTCCAAAGTTAATCCGCGAAATTCACACTCAAATCCGAAAATCTACCGAGCATTCAGCCCTTCTATAGGCAACCTTAACGTTCGTCAAAAAAGAATGACGCCCGTAATGCGACATGGGGCAGTACAGCGTACCACCAAGGTCATGCCCACCACGACCTGCGTCAGTCGGCGAAACAAACTGCGTTCTGAGGCGCGTCCCCGAATACTTTCATATCTAAGGATCGTCCGGCCATTTTGGCAAGCAAAAGGACGGACTACAACCTTGCTGAGTGCTGCAGGGGACGGGACCTTTTGACGCGTCTGGCCGACCGCCCGCGCCGAAAAATGACGTCTACACCCACAGGCTGTACTGGGCTATAAGGTCGTGAGCGCCGTTCGGGGGCTTTTCGCGGTGCACCAGCATCGCGGACGGGCACAGCGAACCAAGCACGTAGAATTGCGGCCGTATCATCACGGGCTGGGACAGCGATGTCACAAATCTGTGTAACGACGAAAACTATCTTCTCGGTCCTAATACTGTCGGAGTTTTTGCGGTGGCCGGGTGTTGAACCGGCCATTACCCGCACGCTGATCGTCCCGCAGGCATGCTAACGGAAACAAGCTGTGGCCTATTTTGAAGAAAATTTGCGAACCGTGCTGGCAACCCTCGAGGAATGCCAGGCGTCCCTCATCAGGAGCGGCGATTGGGACACGGCGCAGCTGGTTTCGGTTGCGATCCTGGAGCTTCGGATCAAGCTCAACCGGATCGAGGATTCGGAATTGAAGGCGTTGTGCGATGCGATGTTACGCGAGACGGAGGCGGCTTCAAAGCCGAAGCCCCAGGAAGGCCTGCGCCCGCGTCCCCCGGTTTCGCTGAAGCTCGTCAAGTAGTGCCGCCGCGCTCCGAGGTCTCGCGCCTGAGTGTGGCGGTTCAGAAGTCCGCATTATTTGTGCCGCGGGTTCGTCATGCGGACTTCTGAACCAAAGCCACACTGGATCAATAGGTTCGCTAGTGTCCTTCCGATTCCGAAGTTCGAAACGTGGCTCCGCAAAATGCGCCGAACTTCGGAATCGGGACACTAGCGCGGCGTCGTGATTTGCGGATTTTCGCATATCCGCTAATGAACGCCCACCATGATCCATGACGTCTCGATCCCCGCCGCGCTGATTGCCGGCCTGGTCAGCTTCCTGTCGCCTTGCGTGCTGCCGCTGGTGCCGCCGTACCTGGTCTACCTGACCGGCGCGACCATCGAGCATGTGGTCAACGAAGAAGCTGTATCGTCCTCCCGCCGCGCCGTGATGGTCTCGGCCCTCATGTTCGTGCTCGGCTTCACCACCGTGTTTGTGGCGCTCGGAGCGAGCGCCTCGCTGATCGGAAGCTTCATCCATGCCTGGTCGGCCGAATTGTCCGTCGTCGCCGGCATTATCATCGTTGTGATGGGCCTGCACTTCCTCGGGTTGACGCGGATCGATCTGTTGATGCGGGAGGGGCGGCTTCCCATCCCCAAGCCGGTCGGGCTCTGGGGCGCCTATGTGATGGGGCTCGCCTTTGCCTTCGGCTGGACGCCTTGCATCGGGCCAATTCTCGCGGCGATTCTCTCGATCGCGGCCTCGGAATCCACCGTTGAAAAGGGCGCCGGTCTGCTCGCGGTCTACTCTGCCGGTCTTGGCATACCATTCTTGATCGCAGCCTTTATGGTCGAGCAATTCTCCTCGCTGTTTGCGCGCATGAAACGGCATCTGGCCCGCGTCGAACACGCCATGGGCGTCCTGCTGGTCTTGACCGGCATCGGCTTTTTGACCGGCGGCGTCTCGGCGGTCAGCATCTGGCTGCTCGAGACCTTCCCCAGCCTGCAAAGCATCGGCTGAGCAACGCGGCGCGCCGTGAGCTAGACGCTGCTGTCGGTGATCGCCGAATAGATCATGGTGCGCAGCTCGCGCCGGATCGGTGTTGCCGTCGACGGCAACACCTGAGTCATGAAAATGGCGATCAGGTGCTCGGCTGGATCGATCCAGAACGAGGTCGTCGCCGCGCCGCCCCAGGCATATTCGCCGCGGCTGCCGGGAATGAGCGTTCGTGCCGGGTCGAGCGTCACCGAGAATCCCAGGCCGAAGCCGATGCCGTGATAGGTCGCTTCGGAAAACAGCGATCGCGACAGTTCGGGCAGCGTCTTGCCGTCGGGCAGATGATTTGACGTCATCAATTGAAGCGTCTTCGGGCCGACCAGCCTGACGCCATCGAGTTCGCCGCCATTGAGCAGCGCGCGGCAGAAGGTGAGGTAATCGGCCGCGGTCGAGCACAAGCCGCCGCCGCCGGAGATGAACGAGGGCGGTAACAGGAAGGACGAGGTTGCCGGATTGTCCTGCAAGGTGAGGCCGCCCTTGCGATCGGTCGCGTGAAAGGTCATCGCGCCTTGCGGGCTTGCCGAATAGCAGGCGGCGAGGCGGTGGGCCTTGTCGGCGGGGACGAAGAATCCGGTGTCGTCCATTCCGAGCGGATCGAAGATGCGCTCTTGCAGAAACGCGTCGAACGGCTTGCCGCTGATGAGCCCGATGAGATAGCCGATCACATCGGTCGAGACGGAATAGTTCCAGGCCTCGCCCGGCGAAAATTCGAGCGGGATTTTCGCGAGATCGGCGATCATCGATTGCAGCGTGCCGGCCTTCTCGACTTCGCCGAGTTTCAGTTCGCGATAGGCGGCATCGACATTGCTGCGCTGCTGAAAACCGTATGTCAGGCCGGACGTGTGCCGCATCAGGTCCACGATCCGCATCGGCTGTGATGGCGCGCGGGTGAGGAAGGCCGGCCACATGCCGGCCTGGAAGACGCCGAGGTTCTTCCACTCGGGGATATATTTGTGGACGGGCTCATCGAGCGCGACGCGGCCTTCCTCGACCAGCATCATGAAGGCGATGCTCGTGATCGGCTTGGTCATGGAATAGATGCGGAAGATCGTGTCGTCCTTGACGGGGACCTGGCGCTCCAGGTCGGCAAAACCCTGCGACGACGAGTGGACCAGCTTGCCGCGGCGATAGACCATTAGCTGCGTTCCGGGTAACCGGCCGGCCTCGATGTAGCGCTCGCGCAGATGGTTTTCGATCCGCTCGAATGCTGAATTCGACATGCCGGCGGATTCGGGGGAGGCAACGGGGAGAGCTGGCATCGGATTTCATCTCCTGAAAGAACGCCACGGTCGTGATAGCCGAAATCGGCTCAGCGTTCCAATCGCATCCCGCTTACCTTGGTCTGGCCACTGGTGTAGTCTCGTCGCAAACAGGCATAACCCAAGGACAAAGCCAAAATGCCCCAGTTCAACGACAAGGAACTCACCGAAGCCGTCATCAAGAGCTTCGAAGAAGCGCAGAATCCGCGGGTGAAATTCCTGATGGAGGAGCTTACGAAGTCGTTGCACGAGTTCGTTCGCAAAACCGATCTCACTTTCGGTGAATGGGAATATGCGATCGATTTCCTGACCCGCGTGGGGCAGAAATGCACCCCGAGCCGGCAGGAGTTCATCCTGTTGTCCGACGTGCTCGGCGTCTCGATGCTGGTGGACGCTGTCAATCATCGTGAGCGCGAAGGCGCGACCGAAACCACCGTGCTTGGTCCGTTCTATGTCGGTGAGCACAAGGTGATGCCGCATGGCACCGATGTCTCTCCCAACCTTCAGGGCGAAAAGATGTTCGTGCAGGGCCGCGTCACTGACCTCGACGGCAGGCCGCTCGCCAATGTTCCGGTCGACATCTGGCACGCCGACGACGACGGCTGGTACGATTCGCAGAAGCCGGATTATGAGACGACGGGCCCCTCATCGCGCGGACGCTTCGTCACCGACGACCAGGGGCGGTTCTACTTCCGCACCATTCTGCCGTGCAGCTATCCAATCCCGACCGACGGACCGGTCGGTCAGATGATCCTGGCGCTGCACCGCCATCCGATGCGGCCGGCGCACGTGCATTTCCTGGTGAATGCGCCCGGTCATGAACCGCTGGTGACGCACGTGTTCGTCGAAGGCGACAAATACATCGACACCGATGTCGTGTTCGGCGTGAAGAACGAACTGATCGCAAAAGTCGAAAAGCGCACCGATGCCACGATGCCGGACGGCAAGCCGGCGGCGTCGCCCTGGCATCTCATGACCTACCAGTTCCGCCTCAAGCCGGGTCAGGGTGTTGCGCCCAGGCCGATGGCAGCCGTGACCGAGGACGCCTGAGGGGCCGCACTGACGGCCGTATTCTTGTTGCAGCAAACGTCCTTGCGCGTGTCAGAACCAAAAGTGTCGTTGGAATGAGTGTGGCGCAATAGTCACACGCCGATGAAATCGCCGGTTTGATGCCGTACCTGATCTCGTCCAGCCACGGTTCCGCCCTCATTGCGGGTCGGGCTTAGGTTGGGGGCAGCAATCGGGGATGCAACATGTATTCCGTCGATCGTGCCAAGACGTCTTACGTTACAGCAAATGCCATTCCTGACGCGTCCGCGGTCTCGACCGCACCCATCCGGAAGGTGGCTCGATTGCTTGTTGTTGTTCTCGGAGCTGCGTCGCTTGCGGCCTGCGCGCAGTCCTCCCGGCAGGCGTCGTTCCAACACGATCGAGCGGCGTCATACGTTACCAACAAGCACGTCGCATCCGCAAGAAAGCACACGCCGTTCGCGCGGCACGCTCCTGCGACCCCAACGCAGGGAGTAGCGAGCTTCTACACGGAAGGGCAACAGACCGCGAGCGGCGAAAAGTTTGATACGCACGATTTGACCGCCGCTCATCCGACGTTGCCGTTCGGTACCCGCTTGCGGGTGACAAACGTCGCGACCGGTCGGTCCGTGACGGTGAGGGTCAATGACCGCGGTCCGTACGTTCCCGGACGAGTTGTCGACGTCTCATATTCCGCGGCCAACGCGCTTGGAATGGTTGGAAGTGGCACCGCAAAGGTCAAACTCGACGTTGTTCAATAAGTGGCGGCCTGGACCGAAAATCGTTTGGATCACTCTCAACGCAATGGGGGTTCGGCGCGTAGTCCACCCGCCACTCGTCCTCACTCTAGTGCCGGCTCGCGAGCAGGATGATGACGATGATGGCGAGGATCGCCGTGGTGCACTTCCAGAACAGGTTCGGATTGCGCTCGATCAACGGCGGCGCCGAGGCGGTGGCGTAGTTCGGATTGGGATGGCGAAGGTCGAAGACGAATTCCGAGAGACTGTCGTAACGTTTCGCCGGGTCGAGCTGAACCGCCCGTCGCAGAGCTGCTTCCATCCACGGCGGGATATCGCGGTTTGCATCTGATGCCGGTCTGTATCTCAGCTTGCTGAACTGCGATCTGGTCCTTGCCCGGGCAAGTTGCGCGCCATAGGGCAGTTCTCCGGTCAGCATCTGATAGGCGATGACGCCCAGTGAGAATAAATCCGAACGCGCCGAGCCGCCTTCGCCGCGGAAATATTCGGGCGCAGTGTATTGTGCAGTGCCTAAAATGTCGTCCGCGGCAGCCGGCGGCGCGGCCTCGGCGACGCCTGCGATTTTCGTCGCGCCAAAGTCGATGATCTTTGCGGTACCGGTCTTGTCGATCATGATGTTGTCGGGCCGCAAGTCCTGATGAAGCATTTCCTTGCGATGAAACGCGCGCAAGCCCTTGGCGATCTGCTCGACGATGTTGCGCACGGTTTCGAGGTCCGGCCTCGGATGATCGATCATCCACTGGCGCAGCGTCTGGCCGTCGACGAATTCCATGACAACGTAAAGGTAATTGCGTCGTCGCGAGGGTAGGCACGGCTTTGCGACATGAGGGCTGTCGATGCGCCGGGCGACCCATTCCTCCATCATGAAGCGCTTGAGGTAGGCTGGATCGTCGCGCAGGTCGATCGACGGAATCTTGAGCCCGACCAGCGCATCCGTTTCGATATCGACGGCAAGATAGATATGGCTGCGGTGGCTGGCGTGAAGTTCACGCACGATCCGGTACCCGTCGAACGTCGTTCTTGCCTCGAGCAAAGGCGGAAGTGGCAGCTCCGATGACGGCTGAAAAACCTCGTTCGCTGCGCTCGTCGGCAATTCGTCCACGCGCACGATCTGGATCGTGAGATTGTCGCGGCTGCCGTGCTCAAGCGCCTCATCGACGATGCGTTTGGCGGCGGCATCGAGATCGCCGGCATACCCTCTGACCGTATTGGCCATGAGGCGGCCGCTGACGTGTTCGTAGACGCCGTCGGTCAGGAGCAGAAAGATATCGCCTGTTTCGATTGGCAGGGCCTGATAGTCGATCTCGATTTGCGGATTGATGCCGAGCGCACGGCCGAGATAGGTCTGCTCGGTTGAGACGATGACGCGGTGATCGTCGGTCAATTGCTCAAGCGTATGGCCTGCGAGTCGATAGATGCGGCAATCTCCGGCATGAAAGATGTGCGCCGTGGTCGATTTGATGACGAGCGCACTGAAGGTGCAGACATAGCCCTTGTCCTTGTCGTAGGCGTATTGGCTGCGACGGGTCTGCGAATGCAGCCAGGCATTGGTGGCCGCCAGCACACGCTGTGCGGACGTCTTCACCGACCAGGATTCGGATGTGCAGTAGTAGTCGGTCAGGAAGCTTTTGACCGCCGACTTGCTCGCGACATGGCTGACTTCGCTGGATGAGATGCCATCCGCAATCACGACCGAAATGCCTTTCAGGCTCAACAGCGGCTCGGTCGGGATCAGCGCGCCGTGAAAATCCTGGTTGGCCACTTTGCGGCCCCTATCGGAACATTGCCCCAGCGATATCCGCAATTCGGCCGGCATGAATGCCCGAGGAAAAGAGGAGCCCGCCTCAAGGGCGAGGCTCCTAGGTTTGAGAACGGACGATCAGACGGCGATCCGGACCGGCACCGACTGCGTGTCACGCTTGGGCGCGGTTCGCACATGCGTCGCGTAGAGCGTCAGCCCCGTGAACGAAAGCCCGCCGACCAGGTTGCCGAGCACGGTCGGGATTTCATTCCAGATGAAATAATCCATGATCGAAAATTTGGCGTGCAGCATCAGTCCCGACGGGAACAGGAACATGTTCACGACGGAGTGCTCGAACACCATATAGAAAAAGACGAGGATGGGCATCCACATCGCGATCACCTTGCCGGGCACGGTGGTCGAGATCATGGCGCCTACCACGCCGGTCGAGACCATCCAATTGCAAAGCATGCCACGAATGAACAGTGTCGCCATGCCGGCCGCGCCATGCGACGCATAGCCGAGTGTGCGCGCCTCGCCGATATTGCCGAGCGTCATGCCGACCTTGTCAGGATCCTGGGTGAACCCGAACGTGGTGACGAAGGCCATCATGAAGGCAACCGTGAGCGCGCCGGCGAAGTTGCCGACGAAGACGAGGCCCCAGTTGCGCAGCACGCCGTAAAGCGTCACGCCCGGACGCTTGTCGATCAGCGCAAGCGGCGTGAGAACGAACACGCCCGTCAACAGGTCGAAGCCGAGCAGGTAAAGCATGGAGAAACCGACGGGAAACAACAGCGCACCGACAATCGGCTGACCGGTATTCACGTTGATTGTGACCGCGAACCAGGCAGCGAGCGCAAGAATGGCGCCGGCCATATAGGCGCGGATCACCGTGTCGCGGGTCGACATGAAGATCTTTGATTCTCCGGCGTCCACCATCTTGGTGACGAATTCCGAAGGCACGAGGTATGACATTGCAGGTCCTCTGGTTGGTAGCGAACAAATTGGCGACGGCTCCGCACGGCGCAGCCGTCGTTGCTTTCCATGACGAGAAGGATTCCGGCGCTTTTGATTTTGGCGTCGTCCATCCGCCCGTAGCGATGAATCGCAACGGGAGCAGAGAGCGATGTCGAACGCGCATCGCGGCTGTCGCCGAATTGATCGGCGAGAGAGATGACGCTGTGATTGTTCTTCAGCCAGCCTTGGCTTTGGACAATCCGGCGGATCGCAGTCTTCGTTGACTAGCAATTAAGCGATGCAATCGACGTGCCACCGCGGCCTAAAGGATGATAGTCCGCGACGATGCAGCCGATTTGCGCATCGCTGTAGCGAAATTTCGGCACCATGTTCAGTTCTTGCGCAATTGGCCCTGTCCGAGGTGCTTTTTTAAGCGCGGATGCTCAACTTTTGTGCGGCGCACAACAAATGGGCGACTGCAAATTTTGAATGCTGATTGCAGCCCTCGCCGTGGTCGCGCTCAGCCATCAAGTGACTGAAAATAAATCTATTTTGGCGGCGCGGAAGCTTGGCACAAACCTTGAATAACGCTCTTTGACGCCATCGATGCCGTCGCTGAAAAGCCATTCATCCGATCCGCGACCGCTTCACCGGGCCTTCGCTCGGTTTGCCTCGCCATGCCTTCGGATGGCGACCCGATCGGCCCTCCCTGCACACAAAAGGAAGTCTCAATGAGCGTGAAAGACCCGACCTGGATTTCGGACTGGAACCCCGAAGATGCGACCTTCTGGGAGGCCAAAGGCAAGGTGATCGCTCGCCGCAACCTGATCTGGTCGATCGTGGCGGAGCACATCGGTTTTTCGGTCTGGCTGATCTGGAGCATCGTCGCGACCAAGCTTCCGGCGGCCGGCTTTCACTACACGACCGACGAGTTGTTTCAGCTCGTCGCCATTCCGGGCCTGATCGGCTCGCTGATGCGCTTTCCCTATACCTTTGCAGTGACGACGTTCGGCGGCCGCAACTGGACGATCTTCTCGGCCTCCGTTCTCTTCATCCCGACCTTTGGGCTCGCCTACTTCGTCAGCCAGCCTGACACGCCGTTCTGGCTGATGCTGCTGGTCGCTTCGACCGCCGGTCTTGGCGGCGGCAATTTCGCCTCCAGCATGGCCAACATTTCCTTCTTCTATCCTGACCGCATGAAGGGCTGGGCGCTCGGGCTCAACGCCGCCGGCGGCAACATCGGTGTTTCCAGCGTTCAGTTGATCACGCCGATCCTGATGGGGGCCGGCCTTATCAATCTCTACCAGGCAACTCCGGTCTCCGGCGTCTATCTCCAGAACGCCGGCCTGATGTGGGTGATCCCGCTGATCGTCGCGGTGTTCGGCGCCGTCTTTTTCATGAACAACCTGACCTCGGCGAAGTCGTCGTTCAGGGATCAGCTGGCGATCGTGAAGCGCAAGCACACCTGGATCATGTCCTTTATCTATATCGGGACCTTCGGATCCTTCATCGGCTATTCGGCGGCGTTTCCGCTGCTGATCAAGACGCAGTTTCCGGCGATCACCATCGGCATCGCGTTCCTCGGGCCGCTGGTCGGTTCGCTGTCGCGTCCGTTCGGCGGCCTGCTTGCCGACAAGATCGGCGGCGCGATCATCACGTTCTGGAACTTCATCGCGATGGCGGCTGCCACCATCGGTGTCATCTATTTCGTGGGCAACAAGGACTTCACCGGCTTCCTGGTGATGTTCCTGATCCTCTTTGTCACCACCGGCGTGGGTAACGGATCGACCTATCGAATGATCCCGTCGATCCTCCGCGAGGAAAATCTTCGCAAGGCACAAGGCAAGGGCGAAGCCGGCCGCGCGCTGGCGCTCAAGACCGCGAGCATCGAGAGCGGCGCGGCGCTCGGCTTCATCGGTGCGATCGGTGCGTGCGGCGGCTACTTCATCCCGAGCGGCTTCGGCAAATCGATCGCCGTTACCGGCGGCCCGCAGCTCGCGCTCGTCATCTATCTCGCCTTCTACGCGATCTGCCTCGCCTTCACCTGGTGGTTCTACCTGCGCCGCAGCCCGGCGGAAGCCGGTGCGACGAGCCTCGCCCAGGCGCGCGTCTGAAGCGCGACGAGGTCAGCGCGGCTGTTCAAAAATCGCTCTCGTCCCGGACGCGGGGCGAGATGATGGAAAAAGCGAGAGGCAACATGCAGGAGAAGGACATGACACCTGATCAAGTCAAACTGGTGCAGCAGAGCTTCTCGAAAGTAGCGCCGATATCCGATCAGGCGGCGACCATCTTTTACGACCGCCTGTTCGAGGTCGCACCGCAGGTCAAGGCGATGTTTCCTGCCGACCTGAGCGAGCAGAGGAAGAAGCTGATGGCGACGCTCGCCGTCGTGGTCAATGGCCTGACTGATCTTCCTTCGATTCTGCCCGCGGCAAGCGCACTCGCCAAGCGCCACGTCGCCTATGGCGCCAAGCCGGAACACTATCCCGTAGTCGGCTCGGCGTTGCTGTGGACGCTGGAGAAGGGTTTAGGCAGCAGCTGGACGTCCGATGTCGCGGCGGCGTGGACTGCGGCCTATGGCACGCTGTCCGGCTTTATGATTTCCGAAGCTTACGGCACCCCTCAGGCCGCGGAATAGGATCAAGCCATGAGCGAATCGCTCGTCATCGTCGGCAACGGAATGGCAGCGGCCCGTCTGGTTGACGAACTCGCCAAGGTCGCGCTCGGACGCTATGCGATCGCCGTCATCGGCGAGGAGCCGCGGCTTGCCTATAACCGCGTGCTGTTGTCCTCGGTGCTCGCGGGCGAGACCGCCTCGCATGAAATCGAGCTGAAGTCGGCCGGCTGGTGGCGCGACCGCGGCGTTACGCTGAAATATGGTTGCGCCGTCAGCGAGATCGACGTCGGCCGCCGCGAACTCAAGATTGCGAACGATGAGAGCGTCACTTTCTCAAAGCTGGTGCTTGCGACGGGATCATCGCCCCTGCGCCTCAGCGTGCCCGGCGCCGAACTCTCCGGCGTCAACACGTTCCGCGACAGCCGCGACGTTGATCTCCTGTTGGCGCTGGCAGCCGGCAGGAAGCGCGTGGTGGTCGTTGGCGGTGGACTGCTCGGCTTGGAGGCCGCCTATGGCCTTGCCAAGGCGGGAGCCCAGGTGACGCTGGTTCACCTGATGGACCGGTTGATGGAACGTCAGCTCGATGCGCCGGCGGCAGCGCTCCTGAAATCCCTGGTCGAGAAAAAAGGCATCAACGTTCTGCTCAACGCCAATACGGCGCGCATTCTGGGCGACCATCGTGTTGAGCGCGTTGAGCTTACAGACGGGCGCCGCATCGACGCCGACGCGGTGATCTTTGCCGCCGGCATCCGCCCGAATATCACGCTAGCCAAAGAAGCAGGTATTCCGGTCAATCGCGGCATCGTCGTCGACGATCAGCTTCAGACCGGCGCGGAGGATATCTTCGCGCTCGGCGAATGCGCGGAACATCGTGGCATCTGCTATGGCCTGGTCGAGCCCGCCTATGAGCAGGCGAAGGCGCTGGCGCAGTATCTCGCCGGCCGCAAGGCGGCGGTCTACCCAGGCAGCGTGGTCGCGACCAATCTCAAGGTGTCCGGCGTCAGTGTGTTTTCCGCGGGCGAGTTCATGGGCACCGATCGCAGCGAGGCGATCGTGCTCAGCGACGTCAGGCGGGGCACCTACAAGAAACTCGTCATCGCGGACGGCCGGTTGATCGGCGCGGTCTTGGTCGGCGATACGACTGATGCGCTCTGGTACCTCGAACTGATCCGCAATCGCGAAAATATTGCGAGCGTTCGCACAGAGATGATGTTCGGCCGACCGGCGGCGGCTTTGGCTGCGGCGGCATGACCGGGTTGTTTCGATGACCGCCGTCGACACTTCGCTCACAACAACATCCACCACCTGTCCCTACTGCGGCGTCGGCTGCGGCGTGCTGGCGACGCCGGATGGAAGCGGCGGGGCAGCGATCTCGGGCGATCCGTCGCATCCGGCCAATCTCGGCCGGCTCTGCTCGAAGGGCTCGGCGCTCGGCGAGACGCTAGGACTTGAAGATCGTCTGCTCTATCCGATGATCCGTTGCTCGAGCGGCGCAATGGAACGGATCGCCTGGTCGGACGCGCTCGATCACGTCGCACACCGCTTTGCCCATATCGTCGCGCGCGATGGTCCTGGCGCGGTGGCATTCTATCTGTCCGGTCAGCTGCTGACCGAGGATTATTACGTCGCCAACAAGCTGATGAAGGGCTTCATCGGCAGCGCCAATGTCGATACCAATTCACGGCTGTGCATGGCCTCTTCGGTGGCGGGCCATCGCCGCGCCTTCGGCGCCGACACTGTGCCGGGAACTTACGAAGACCTCGACGAGGCCGATCTGCTGGTGCTGGTCGGCTCCAATGCTGCCTGGTGCCATCCGATCCTGTTTCAGCGCATGGTGGCCAACAAGCAGCGGCGCGGTGCGCGTATGGTCGTGATCGATCCGCGCAAGACCGACACATCGGAAGAGGCCGATCTGTTTCTGGGAATAAGGCCCGGCAGCGACACGGCGCTGTTCTCCGGACTGTTGGTCCACCTCGCCGACAACGGCGCGCTCGACCGTGACTATATCGAACGTTACACGGCAGGTTTTGATGAAACGCTGGCGCGTGCCCGCGGTATTGCCGGCAGCCTGGCGGCAACCGCTTTGGCGACCGGCCTTTCCGAGCAGGACGTCGCCGCGTTCTTCCAGCTCTTTGCGGCGACGGAGCGCGTCGTCACGCTTTACTCGCAAGGCGTCAATCAATCGGCGCAGGGCACCGACAAGGTCAATGCCATCCTGAATTGCCATCTTGCTACGGGACGGATCGGCAAGATCGGCGCCTCGCCGTTTTCGCTGACCGGTCAGCCCAACGCGATGGGCGGCCGCGAGGTCGGCGGGCTCGCCAATCAGCTCGCCGCGCATATGAACTTCACTCCGCCCGATATCGACCGCGTGCGACGTTTCTGGAACGCGCCGCGCATCGCCACTCATGAAGGGCTTAAGGCGGTCCAGATGTTCGAGGCGATCGGCCGCGGCGAGATCAAGGCGTTGTGGGTGATGGGCACCAATCCGGCGGTGTCGCTGCCCGATGCCGATGCGGCGCGCGCAGCTTTGAAGAAGCTCGAACTGTTCGTGATTTCCGAGAACGTGCTGTCCAATGACACGGTCGGCGCCGGTGCGCATGTGCTCTTCCCGGCGCTCGCCTGGGGCGAGAAGTCCGGCACAGTGACGAATTCGGAGCGGCGCATCTCACGCCAGCGCGCGTTCTTGGCCGCGCCCGGCGAAGCGCGACCCGACTGGTGGATCGTCAGCGAACTCGCCAAGCGCCTCGGCTTCGCCGCGGCGTTCGATTACAAGTCGGCGGCCGCGATCTTCCGCGAACATGCGGCCCTGTCCGGGTTCGAGAACAATGGCAGCCGCGATTTCGATATCGGTGCACTGAGCTCGGTGTCCGACGAGGGGTTCGACGGGATGTCGCCGATCCTGTGGCCCCTTCGCTTCGGCGATCTCGAGCCGACGCAGCGTTTTTTTTCCAAAGGCGGATTCTTTGGAAGCGATCACAAGGCGCGCTTCGTCGCGCCGGAGCGGCCGGTGCTGCGCACCGAGACCAACGAAGGGCGGCCGCTGCGCCTCAATACCGGCCGCATCCGCGATCAATGGCACACCATGACCCGCACCGGCATGAGCGCGCGGCTGGGGGCGCATTTGCCGGAGCCGTTCGTCGAGGTGCATCCCGACGATGCCGCGCGGCATGGTCTCGCCGACGGCTCGTTCGCGCGCGTCACCACCGATTACGGCCAATGCACGCTCAAGGTCGTGGTCAGCCCGCGGCAACAGCGCGGCATGCTGTTTGCGCCGATCCACTGGAGCGAGGCCAACGCCTCCGCCGCGCGCGTCGGCGCGCTGGTCGCCCCATTGACCGATCCGTTCTCGGGCCAGCCGGAAGCCAAGGCGACGCCGGCGTCGATTGCACCTTACGAGTATGTCTTTTGCGGCTTCGTGCTGTCGCGCAGGTCCTTGAGGCTGCCAGAGCATGCCTGGTGGGCGCGCGCCGCCGTCAGCGGCGGTCTTGGCTATCTGATTGCGGACAACGCAGACCTCAAGGACTGGTCGGCGTGGTTGCGTTCGGTGACCGGCGAGGAACTTGCCGAATACTCGGATTTTGGCGGCGGCGTGTATCGCGCGGCGTCGTTCGCGGATGACGCAATCGAGACCTGCCTGTTTCTCGGACCGGCGCACGACGCCGGCGACTGGGATGTCGTCAAGGAATTGTTCGCGGCAGGCAGCCTCACCGACGATCAGCGGCGCATGCTGCTGTCGGGAAAGCCGGCACAGGGTCTTGCCAGCACCGGACCGGTGGTCTGCGCCTGCTTTGGCGTCGGCCGCACCACGATCTGCGAGGTGATTGCGGCCGGCGCACGTTCGGCGGCTGAGCTCGGCCTCAAGCTCAAGGCCGGGACCAATTGTGGTTCCTGCATTCCGGAACTGAAGCGCCTGATCGCGCAATCGGAAACCGGTCAAGAGCACGGCAAGCTGGCCGAGGCAAGCTGATCGACGCCAACGGTTGCTTCCTCTATGTTGCGCTAGCCACACAGAGGAATTCATGAAGCACAAGAAATTCGGCAAGACCGGCCACGACATATCCGTGATCGGGCAAGGCACCTGGTACATCGATCACGGCGATCGCAAGCAGGCGGTTGCGGCGCTGCGCCGGGGCCTCGATCTCGGCATGACCCACATCGATACGGCCGAGATGTATGGCGACGCGGAGCTTGTGATTGCTGACGCCATCGCCGGACGCCGCGACGAAACCTACCTGATCTCGAAAGTGTTGCCGAGCAACGCCTCGCGCCGCGGCACGATCGCGGCTTGCGAGCGCTCCTTGAAGAGACTGAAGACCGATCGGCTCGACTGCTACCTGTTGCACTGGCGTGGCAGTTTTTCACTGACCGAGACCATTGAAGCCTTCGAGCAATTGGTCAGATCAGGCAAAATCCGCTCCTGGGGCGTTTCCAATTTCGATGCCGATGGGCTCGATGAACTTCTCGACGTCGCGGGCGAGGGAAGGATCGCCTGCAACCAAGTGCTCTATCATTTGCAGGAGCGGGCGATCGAGCATGCGGTGATTCCGTGGTGCGCGAAGCATGATGTCGCGGTAGTCGCCTATTCGCCGTTCGGCCATGACGATTTTCCGGATTCGCACAACAAGGGCGGCGCGGTGTTGCAGACGATCGCCAAACGCCATGGCGCATCGCTGCGCCAGGTCGCGCTCGCTTTCCTCACGCGTGAGGCAAATGTGTTTGCGATCCCGAAGGCATCGCGCGCGGAACATGCCGCAGAGAACGCCGCGGCCGGTGATCTCGTGCTGAGCGCTGATGAGATGTCCTTGCTCGATCAGGCGTTCCCGCGCGGGCCGAAACCGCGAAGCTTGCCAATGCTGTAGAAGCCCGTCCTCTCAGCGCATATCCGCTGCCTGTTTTCGGGGCTTGTCGCAGTCGCACGATGGCGCTTTTTTGGAAGCTCGCCCGATTTGATTTTTTTCGGCCCTGAGTTCAAACCGTGACACGCCCCGCAACAGCCGTGAGGCTGGACAGCGCTCCATTGCCGTTGCCCGAAAGGCCATCGCCCGAAAACAAGCCGGCTCCAGCCGCGCCGTCGCGCGCCGACCGGCCGCTGCGCGGCATTGCATTGCTTGTCGCCTCGACCGTTTTTCTCGGCACGTCGGATGCGACATCGAAATATCTCTCCAAGACGCTGCCATCGATCGAGATCGCCTGGATCCGGTTCCTGATTTTCGCGCTGATCATGATTCCGGCGATGATGCCGGGCTCGCCGATCTTTGCGCTGCGGACCCAGCGGCCGGTGCTGCAGATCATGCGCGGTGCCGCACTGCTCGGCTCGTCGGTCTTGTTCATCTCCGGCTTGCGGTTCCTTCCCATCGCGGAAGCCTCCGCGACGAGCTTCGTCTCGCCATTGTTCGTCACCGCACTGTCGATCGTCTTTCTCGGCGAGAGAGTCGGCTTGCGGCGCTGGCTCGCGACCGCTGTGGGACTGGTCGGCGTGTTGATCGTGCTCCGCCCGGGGACCGGTGCATTTCATCCCGCCGCGTTCTTTCCGGTGGTATCGGCGTTCGCATGGGCTTCCTGCCTGATCCTGACGCGCTTGATGAGCGGGCAGGAGCGGGCCATGGTCACCATGACCTATTCCTCCATCATCGGCTTTGCGATCCTGTGCGCGCTGGTTCCCTTCGTCTGGGTCACGCCGACGTGGCACGATATTCTGTTCGGAACCATCATCGGCGTGGCATCGACGGCGGGGCAGTGGATTGTCGTGCTTGCCTTCCGTTATGCCGATGCGTCGGTGCTGGCGCCGTTTTCCTATGTCCAGCTGCTCTGGGTTACGCTGCTCGGCTTCGTGATCTTCGGCGAAGTTCCTGATGCCTGGACCATCACCGGCGCAGCCTTCATCGTCGCGAGCGGTCTCTACACGGCGCATCGCGAGCGCGTCAGACATTCGCAGCTTGCGTCGCTGGCAGCGGAGCCGTCGCCCAATCCATGACGCGAGCGGCCATCACACCGGCAGCGCGATCGAATATTTCACCTGGCTCAGCGCAAAGCTCGAATTCAATCGAGGCGATGCCGTCGAGCCGTGTCAGCTTGTTCTTCAGGAACGCTTCATAGGATGACAGGTCGGCGGCAACCACCCGCAGCAGATAGTCGCGATTGCCCGTCATCAGGTAGCATTCGAGCACTTCATCCCACTTCGAGATCGCGCGCGCAAAGCGGTTGAGGTCTTCCTCCTTTTGCCGCGCGAGCTTGATCGAGATGAAGACGCTGACATGCAGGCCGACCGATTTCTGGTCGACGGTGGCGATGTAGCGCGTGATCACGCCGCGCTCTTCCAGGAGCTTCACCCGGCGATGGCAGGGAGAGATCGAGAGGCCGACCTTCTCGGCGAGTTCGGCCATGGTGATGCGGCCGTCGGATTGCAGAAAGCTGAGGATTTTGCGGTCGATTACGTCGAGGTCTTGCATTGGGATAAACCGTTACCGTTTTGGTCAATGTTGGTAAAATATCCCAAAATGTACGGGTATGCTGCCAAAAATTGAGAATTCTGACGGGAGCGGCCGCGGTAACATCGGGAGAAAATCAGGTGCCTTCAGCCATGTGGCCCCGGGAGTGATGCCCATGCCGACAGATCCGGCCCGTCTCGAGATCCTGAACGCGCTGACGCGCAAGGTGCTGTGGCTGTCCTCATGGACTATCCACCACGCCAACCACATCCGGCCCAATGTCGATGGCCTGAAAGTTGGCGGCCATCAGGCGTCGTCGGCTTCGCTCGCCACCATCATGTCTGCGCTCTATTTCTCGGTGCTGCGGCCGCAGGACCGCGTTGCAGTGAAACCGCATGCCAGTCCGGTATTTCACGCGATCCAGTATCTGTTCGGGCATCAGACCCGCGAGAAGCTGGAGAACTTCCGTGGCTTTAAGGGCGCGCAATCCTACCCATCGCGCACCAAGGACGTTGACGATGTCGATTTCTCCACCGGCTCGGTGGGCCTCGGCGTTGCGCAGACACTGTTTGCCTCGCTGGTGCAGGACTACGTCAAGGCGCATGGCTGGGCCAAGGATCGGCCCGAGGGGCGGATGATTGCGCTCGTCGGCGACGCCGAGATGGATGAGGGCAATATTTTCGAGGCTCTGCTGGAAGGGTGGAAGCACGGCCTGCGCAACACCTGGTGGGTTGTCGATTACAACCGCCAGAGCCTCGATGCCGTGGTTCGCGAGGGCCTCTGGGAAAAGTTCGAAACCATGTTCCGCAATTTCGGCTGGGACGTGGTGATCGTGAAATACGGTAGCCTGATGCGCGAAGCCTTTGCCGAGCCGGGCGGCGAGGCGCTGCGCAAATGGATCGATCAATGTCCGAACCAGCTTTATGCGGCGCTGTGTTTCCAGGGCGGGGCAGCGTTCCGCAAGCACTTGCGCGACGAGATCGGCGATCAGGGCCCCGTGACGCAATTGATCGACAGGCGCAGCGACGAAGAGCTGCTGGAGCTGATGTCCAATCTCGGCGGCCACGACATGGCGGGCATGCTGGAAGCGTTCGAGTTGATCGATCACGACCGTCCCGTCTGCTTTATTGCCTACACCATCAAGGGCGTCGGCCTGCCGTTCCAGGGCCACAAGGACAATCACGCCGGGTTGATGACGGTGGCGCAGATGGAGAAGTGGCGCAGCAGCCAGAACATCCGCCCGGGTCACGAGTGGGACAAGTTTGAGGGTCTGCCGCAGCAGCCGGCCGATCTTGAAGCCTTCTTGTCGAAGGTCGCTTTCAACGGCGAGGGCAGGCGGCGCTTGAGCGCACCTGTCGTCGATGTTCCGGAGCGGCTGACCTTCACGGCGTCAGCGCAAATGTCCACCCAGCAAGGCTTCGGGCTTTTGCTCAATGAACTCGCGCGCGGCGACAGCGCGCTCGCCGCGCGCATCGTCACGGCTTCGCCCGACGTGACCGTGTCCACCAATCTCGGCGCCTGGGTCAACCGCCGCGGCCTGTTCGCGCGCGCCGAGAAAGCCGACCTGTTCCGCAGCGAAAAGATCCCGTCGACCTTCAACTGGGACGCCTCGCCCAGGGGCCAGCACATCGAACTCGGCATCGCCGAGATGAACCTGTTCATCCTGATGTCGGCGCTGGGACTGTCACACGCGATCAACGGCGAGCGGCTGTTGCCGGTCGCAACGCTCTACGATCCCTTTATCGAGCGCGGCCTCGATGCGTTGAATTACGCCTGCTATCAGGATGCGCGCTTCATGGTGGCGGCGACGCCCTCGGGCATCACGCTCGCGCCGGAAGGCGGCGCGCATCAGTCGATCGCAACCCCTCTGATCGGCATGGCGCAGGATGGGCTTGCGTCGTTTGAGCCGGCTTTTGTCGACGAACTTGCCGTCATCATGGCTTTCGGCTTTCGCCATATGCAGCGTGAATACGGCGAGGGAGGTTCGGTCTATTTGCGGCTCACCACCCGCAGCATAGACCAGCCGCAGCGGATCATGTCGGGCGAACTCGAGGCGGCCGTCACCGAAGGTGCCTACTGGCTGCGCAAGCCCGGACCCAATGCCGAAGTGGTCATTGCCTATACGGGGGCAGTTGCGCCGGAAGCGATCGAGGCGGTCGGGCTTCTGGGCGAAAGCCGCCGTGACATCGGTCTGCTGGCGATTACCTCTTCCGACCGGCTGCATGGGGGATGGGCGGCGGCACGTAGCCTACGCCGGGATCGGCGTGGTGTCGCGCATCTGTCCCATATCGAAAAGCTGCTGGCGCCGCTGCCGCGCGATTGCGGCCTTGTGACTGTGATCGATGGGCATCCGTCGGCGCTGGCCTGGCTCGGCGGCGTGAGGGGGCATCGGGTGGAAGCGCTCGGCGTCGAGCATTTCGGTCAGACCGGCACGATCGACGACCTCTATCGTCATTACGGCATCGATGCCAACGCCATCATCGATGCGGCCGAAAGCCTCACCTCCGGCGCGCCGGTGCGCCATCGCAAATTGGCCGTGTGACGGAATTTTGATCGCCGTCGTTTCGGGATACGCGCAGCGAGGGCTCGGAATCCATCTTGCCACTTGCCCTGTCGATTAATGGATTCCGGGCTCGATGTTTCACATCGCCCCGGAATGACAGCGGTGAGAGCTTGCCATCCCTCCGTCCGCGATCCTATATCAAGCGACAGCCGCGACGCGGCGTCCCGCATGTGGCGGGTTCATTTTCTCAAACGCCCGTGCGAGGATGTTGGCTGAACGCCCCTCCACAGCTAAAAAAATCAAGAGGTCTCCAATGGTCAACCGCATGCAATTCTACATCGACGGCGCCTGGGTCGATCCGGTCGTCAAGAAGTCCACGCCTGTCGTCAATCCGGCGACCGAAGAGGCGATGTATGAGATTGCCCTTGGCTCCAAGGCCGATGTCGACAAGGCGGTTGCCGCAGCCAGGCGCGCGTTCGAGGCCTATTCGCAGACCAGCCGCGAGGAGCGCGTGGCGCTGCTGACCAAGATCGTCGAGGTCTACAAGGGCCGCATGAAGGAAATTGGCGCCGCCGTCTCCGACGAGATGGGCGCGCCGCTGCCGATGGCCGAGAAGCTGCAAGCCGGCGCCGGCCTCGGGCACATCATGTCCACGCTGGAAGTTCTGAAGAACTATCATTTCGAGGAGCCGGTCGGCACCGCCGTCGTGTTGCGCGAGCCGGTGGGCGTGATCGGCATGATCACACCGTGGAACTGGCCGCTCAACCAGATCGCCTGCAAGGTCGCGCCTGCGCTCGCCGCCGGCTGCACCATGATCCTGAAGCCGTCGGAGTTCACGCCGTCCTCGGCCTTGATCTTCGCCGAAATCCTCCATGAGGCCGGCGTGCCGAAGGGCGTGTTCAATCTGATCAACGGGCTCGGTCCCGAAGTCGGCGCCGCCATGAGCGAGCATCCGGACATCGATATGATCTCGTTCACGGGATCGACCCGCGCCGGCATCGATGTGGCCAAGCGCGCTGCTCCCACGGTCAAGCGCGTCAGCCAGGAACTCGGCGGCAAGTCACCCAACGTCATCCTCGAAGGCGCCGACCTCACCAAGGCCGTCACCGGCGGCGTGATGCACATGTTTAACAACTCCGGCCAGTCGTGCAACGCGCCGAGCCGGATGATCGTGCCGTTGGCGAAGATGAAGGAAGTCGCCGCCATCGCCAAAGGCGTCGCCGGGAGGACCAAGGTCGGTAATCCGCGTGCCGAAGGCACCACAATCGGCCCGGTTGTCAATCGCGTGCAGTGGGACAAGATCCAGGCCTTGATCAACAAGGGCATAGAGGAAGGCGCGACGCTCGTCGCCGGCGGCCCCGGTTTGCCGGAAGGCGTCAACAAGGGCTTCTATGTGCGTCCGACCATCTTCGCCGACGTCACCAACGACATGACGATCGCGCGCGAGGAAATCTTTGGGCCCGTGCTCACCATTCTTGGTGCCAAGGACGAGGAGGATGCTGTTCGGATCGCCAACGACACGCCGTATGGTCTCGCCGGCTATGTTTCGGGCGATACCGTGGAAAGCGCACGCCGCGTCGGCCGCCGGATCCGCGCCGGTAACGTCAATCTGCAGGGCGTGCCGAACGAGCGCACCGCGCCGTTCGGCGGCTACAAGCAGTCCGGTAACGGCCGCGAGTGGGGCAAGTTTGGTCTCGAGGAGTATCTCGAGGTGAAGGCTGTCGCCGGTTTCAACGCGGCGTAGGCATCCAATCGTTCAATGTCGTCCCCGCGAACGCGGGGACCCATAATCACCGGCCGGTGTTCTTACGAAGGACGCCGGCCTTTTTCTCATCGATAGATCACGCGGCATGGGTCCTGCTCGCGCGGAGCCTGTCATCGGGCGCGCATTCGCGCGACCCGTTGGCTTGGCCGGGACGACAGCAAGCCTTACCCCCCGAGCGTCCCTTGCGTGTTGACATAGAGCGCGTAGATCGACTGGCTTGCGGCCATGAACAGGCGGTTGCGCTTTAATCCGCCGAAGCAGACATTGGCGCAGCGCTCGGGCAGCGCGATGCGGCCGATCGGCTTTCCGTCGGGCGCGAAGATCATGACGCCATCGAGTTCGGCATCGCCCATGCCCCAGCCGCACCAGAGATTGCCGTCGATGTCGCAGCGCATGCCGTCGGGCGTGCCGCGGCCGGCATCGACCACGATCCGCTTGTTGGTGATCTTGTCGCCGGAAGGCGCGACGTCATAGCTAAGGATCTTGCGGTTCGGCACGCCGCGCGACTCCACGATATAGAGGATCCTTTCGTCCGGCGAGAAGCAGAGCCCGTTCGGCCCCAAGATCCCTTCGGCGACGATGGTGGTTTTGCCGGTTGCGCCGTCGATGCGGTAGACATTGGCGTCGATCTCGGACTCCGCGACATAGCCCTCGTAATTGCCGAGCAGGCCGAAGGTCGGGTCGGTGAACCAGATCGAGCCGTCGGATTTCACGACGACGTCGTTCGGCGAGTTCAGCTTCTTGCCGTCGAAGGAATTGATCAGCACCGTAATCGAACCGTCATATTCGGTGCGGATCACGCGCCGGCCGCCGTGTTCGCAAGTGATCAGGCGCCCCTGGCGGTCGCGGGTGTTGCCGTTGGCGAAATTCGACGGCTTGCGATAGACGCTGACCGCGCCGGTTTCCTCTTCCCACTTGATGATGCGGTGGTTGGGAATATCGCTGCACAAGAGATATCGCCCGTCGCCGAACCATACCGGCCCCTCGGCCCAGCGCAGTCCGGTCGCGAGCCGTTCGACCGCCGATAATTTCAGCCAGTATTTTTCGAAGCGCGGATCGAGTGCGTGGATGCAAGGGTCGGGATATTGCGTTGCCGGCTGAAATCCGGCGCGTGCAGGCTTTTCGGACATTCAGTGTTCTCGTTACTGTTGGTTTCCTCGCCGTGCCTATCTGCTAGCATCGGCGAGTTCCGGCGGCAACCTTGCCGCCATCCGCGCCCCGCGCCATACTGACAAACTGATCCGAAAACGAGGAATGAAATGCCACGCATATTGATGACCGGCGCGTCGGGGGGGATTGGTACGAGCTTGCGTAAGCTGCTGCCGCCGATCTATCCGGATCTGCTGTTGAGCGACCTGAAAGCGCCCGCCGATCTCGGCAAAGGCGAAAAATTCAAGGCGGCCGATCTTGCCGATCTCGCGCAGGTCGAGGCCATCTGCGAAGGCGTCGACGGCATCATCCATTTCGGCGGCTATTCGGTCGAGGGTCCGTGGAACGATATCCTGCAATCCAACATCATCGGCTGCTACAACCTGTTCGAGGCCGCGCACAAGAAGGGCGTCAAGCGCATCGTGTTTGCGTCATCGAACCATGCGGTCGGCTTCTACCCGCGCTATCACCGCATCGGCACCGACGTGACGCCGCGGCCAGACAGCCGCTACGGCGTCAGCAAGGCGTTCGGCGAAGCGCTCGGTGCGCTCTATGCCGACAAGCACGGCATGAAGGTCACCTGCATCCGGATCGGCAATTTCGGCGAAAAGCCGCTCGATCATCGCAGGCTCTCGATCTGGCTGAAGCCGGAAGATCTGGTGCAGTTGTGCCGGATCGGACTCGAACATCCGGACATTCATTTCGAGATCTTCTATGGCGCTTCCAACAATGAGCGCGCGTGGTGGGACAACCACCGGGCCTACGATCTCGGTTACCGTCCGACCGGCCGCGCCGAGGATTTTCGCGAGCACGCCTTTGCCGAGCAGGCCAAGCTCAAGCCCGATCCGGTCAGCGATTTCTACCAGGGTGGCGCTTTCTGCGGCATGGAGTTCGACGGCGACAAAAGCCGGATCATCGATATGAAGTGACCGCTCATGTGGGCCTGTGCTCGGCTCACCCCCGGAATGACCTCAAGAGAGCAACAAAGGAAAAAAGAAAATGGCCGACGGCTTGCGCAAGGGACTGGCGAGTTACGGCGATCCCGGTTTTTCGCTGTTTTTGCGCAAGGTCTTCATCAAGGCGATGGGCTATTCGGACGATGCACTGAACCGGCCCATCGTCGGCATCACCAACACCTATAGCGACTACAATCCCTGCCACGGCAATGCGCCGCAGATCATCGAGGCGGTAAAGCGGGGCGTGATGCTGTCCGGCGCGATGCCGATGGTGTTTCCGACGATCTCCATCGCGGAGAGCTTTTCGCATCCGACCTCGATGTACCTGCGCAACCTGATGGCGATGGATACCGAGGAGATGATCCGCGCCCAACCGATGGATGCGGTCGTGGTGATCGGCGGCTGCGACAAGACGCTGCCGGCGCAGATCATGGCGGCTGTCTCGGCCGATCTGCCGACGGTCGTCATTCCCGTTGGCCCGATGGTGGTCGGGCATCACCGCGGCGAAGTGCTGGGCGCCTGCACGGATTGCCGCCGGCTCTGGGGCAAGCATCGCGCCGGCGAAATCGACGATGCCGAGATCGAGGCGGTCAACTCGCGCCTCGCGCCGTCGGTCGGCACCTGCATGGTGATGGGCACGGCCTCGACCATGGCCTGCGTCACCGAAGCGCTCGGCCTGTCGCTGCCGATGAGCGCGACGATTCCCGCGCCCCATGCCGAGCGCTTTCGTCTGGCGGAGGAAAGCGGCAGGATTGCCGCCGAAATGGCCAAGGCCAAGGGGCCGAAGCCGAGCGAGCTGTTGACCGCGTCGTCCTTCCGCAACGCGCAGGTGGTGATGCAGGCCATCGGCGGCTCGACCAATGGCCTCATTCATCTCACCGCGATCGCCAACCGCACGCAGCATCGCATCGACCTCGAAGCCTTCGACAAGCTCGGCCGCGAAGTGCCGGTCCTGATCGACCTGAAACCCTCCGGCGCGCATTACATGGAGCATTTCCACCATGCCGGCGGCGTGCCGAAGCTGATGGCGCAGCTTGGCAGCCTGATCGATCTGGATGCCAAGACGATCACGGGCGCGACGTTGCGCGCGGTGGTTGGGCATGCCGAAGACGTGCCGGGACAGGACGTCATTCGCGCCCGCGATAATCCGATCAAGGCGGAAGGCTCGATGGCCGTGCTGCACGGCAACCTTGCGCCGCGCGGGGCCGTCATCAAGCAATCGGCGGCGACGGCAAAGCTGCTGCAGCATACGGGCCGCGCCGTGGTGTTCGAATTTGTCGAAGACATGACGCTGCGGGTGGACGATCCCGCACTGGAGGTAACAGCCAACGACGTGCTGGTGCTGCGCAATGCCGGGCCGAAGGGCGCGCCCGGCATGCCCGAGGCGGGGTATCTGCCGATCCCCGCCAAACTCCTGCGCGCCGGCGTCAAGGACATGGTGCGCATCTCCGATGCGCGGATGAGCGGCACCGCGTTTGGCACGATCGTGCTCCACATCACGCCGGAATCCGCCGTCGGTGGTCCACTGGCCCTGGTGAGGACCGGCGACATGATCGCCCTCGATGTCAAAGAGCGCAGCATCGACCTCCTGGTCGATGCCGCCGAACTCGACAAGCGCCGAGCCGCCCTCAAACTGCCGAAAGCCGACTGGGCCAAACGCGGCTACGCGCATCTGTTCAACGAAACCATTTTGCAGGCCGATGAAGGCTGCGATTTCGACTTCATGCGCGCCCAAGGCAAATGACGAGCAACAAGGGCTAAGCGGCAGGGGCCTAAAACGAAGTCTCCGCCCTCAGTTCGATTGACATCCCGACAAGGCCGATGGGATGATCCAAGAAAACAATCGGGGAGGGAAGACGATGGCAAGCTTGGGCAAGCCGTTCGGCACGGTCGTTGCCGCTTTTCTGTTCATGTCGGCCGGCGCGTCAGCGCAAGAGGTGAAGCACTACCGCTTCGCCTATGACCAGCCGAAGAGCACCGGCTACGGTGTTCTCGGCGACATCTTTGCTGAAAAACTCAAAGTCCTCAGCAAGGGCACGATGCTGATCGATCAGTATCCGGGCGCGCAGCTCGGGCAGGAGCCGCAAGTGCTCCAGCTCGTCAAGGCCGGCGATGTCGAATTCTGCATTTCCTCCTCCGCCAATGCCGCGACCCTGTCGCCGCAGGCCGGCGTGATGTCGATGCACTTCCTGTTCCGCAACGAAGCCCATCTGGTCAAGGCGATTGCGGACCCGGAAGTGTCCAAAGCCGTCAAGGCGATGATCGCCGACACCGTGCAGGGCGCCCATGTCATCGCGCTCGCCACGCTTGGCCTGCGCCACATGTATTCCAAGCGCGAGATCCGCAAGCTCGATGACATCAAGGGTCTGAAGGTTCGCGTCCAGGCGACACCGACCGAGGACACCATGTTCCCGGCCTACGGCGCTCAAATCGTCCACATGCCGTTCGGCAGCGTCTACACCTCGCTGCAAACCGGCGTGGTCGACGTCGGCGAGAACGGCATCAATGTCTATCTGGCGAACAAGCACTACGAAGTGGCGCCCGTCCTGTCGCTGACCGAACACGAGGCGAATAACAGCCTGGTCTGGGTCAGCGACAAACTGTGGAACAGCCTTAACCCAGAGCAGCAGGGCTGGGTGCAGGCCGCGGCCGATGAGGTTAATCGCACGCAGCCGGCGAAAGCGCTCGAGCTCGAGCACCAATCGGCGGAAAAACTCAAATCGATCGGCGTCAAGGTCGTCACCGATGTCGACAAGTCCGGCTTCACGGCAATCGCTGATCCCTATCTGGACAAGCTGGCGAAGCAGCTCGGGCCGCACGCCGAGAAAATCAAGAACCTGATCCGGGCGATCAATTGACGCCACAGGTCACCAACGGGAGGAATCAACGTTGCGCCTTCAAGGAAAAATAACAAGCCTGCTGGGCTTTCTGTTCGCCGCGATGTTTATCGATGCGGCCGGCGCGCAGGAAGTCAAACACTATCGCTTCGCCCACGATCAGCAGCTCAATTCCGGCTACAGCATCGCCTACGACATCTTCTCCGCCAGGCTGAAGGAATTGAGCAAGGGGACGATGCTGGTCGACCAGTATCCGGGCGCTCAGCTCGGCCAGGAGCCGCAAATCCTGCAACTGGTGCGCTCTGGCGACATCGACTTCGCCATCGTGTCGTCGGCCAATACCTCGACGATCGCGCCGCAGGCCGGCGTGATGTCGCTGCATTTCCTGTTCCGCAACGAGGATCACAACGTCAAGGCGCTCGGCGATCAGAAAGTGTTCGAAGCGATCCGCGACATGATCGACAATACCGTGACGGGCATTCACGCCATCGGGCTCGGTACGCAAGGTTTCCGCCACATGTACGGCAAGCGGGAAGTCCGCAAGGTCGAGGATCTCAAGGGCTACAAGGTGCGCGTGCAGGCAACCGCCACCGAAGACACCATGTTTCCGGCCTATGGCGCCCAGACCGTGCATATGCCGTTTGGCAGCGTCTATACGTCGCTGCAAACCGGCGTGGTGGATTTCGGCGAGAATGCCGTCAACGTCTATCTGATCAACCGCCATTACGAAGTGGCGCCCGTGCTGTCGATGACCGAGCACGAAGCCAATAACGCCATCCTGTGGATCAGCGACAAGCTCTGGCAGAGCCTCAACGCCGAGCAGCGGGGTTGGGTGCAGGCGGCCGCGCGGGACGTCAGCCTTCAGGAGCCGAAGCGCGCGTTCGAGCTGGAGAAGGCGGCCGCCGCCAAGCTAGAGAAGATGGGTGTCAAGATCGTCAAGGACGTCGACAAGAGCAGCTTCCAGAAGATCGCCGATCCCTATCTCGACAAGCTTGCCAAGGACCTTGGCCCGCATGCCGAGAAGATCAAGGACCTGATCAAGGCGATCAATTGAACCGCGACCTGTCCGTCGTCCCGGCGAACGCCGGGACCCATACGCCGCGGCCTTTCTTATGAAGCGATCAGGTCGTCGACTTCTTCCTTTAACAACGAACGCCAGTGGTTATGGGTCCCGGCGTTCGCCGGGACGACAAGAAAGACTAGGTTGAACCATGGCCATTGCCGATAAACTGGTCCTGCGGCGGCAGCATCACCTGAAATGGCATGCGTTCGACCGGCTCGAGCTCGTGCTGATGATCATCTGCGGCATCCTGTGCTTCGGGTTCTCGCTCTCGGTGACATTCGACATCGTCACCCGCACCATCGGGCACCCCTGGCTGTGGCTGCAGGAAGTCACCTCGACGCTGTTCATCTACGCGATCTTCATCGGGGCTGCGGTCGCGACGCGCCGCAACGATCATCTCTATCTGACGGCGATTTCCGACTCGCTGCACGGCACGCCGCGGATGATCGTCGAGATCATCGTCCGCATCGTTGTGCTCGCCGTGGCGCTTTGCCTGATCTGGTTCGGCTACATCAACTACCTCCGGGGTTTCGGCAGTTTCCGCCTGCCGTCCGGGACGCCGATCGCCTCGCTCTACGCGATCATCCCGCTCTCTGCGATCCTGATCGCGTTGTTCACGATCGAACAGCTCGTTAACGGTATCCGCAACGGTTTCGATCACCCGGAGCCTGAAGAGGAGCCGATCATCCCGCCTGTTGAAGCCTCTCTCGATCGGAGGGCACGGCCGTGAGCCCGCCGCTTGTGCTTGCGCTGATGTCGTTCTGCTTCCTGTTCTTCGGCTATCTCGGCGTGCCCGTGCCGTTCTCGCTGATGGCGGGCGTATTTGTCGGCGCGCTGCTCACCGACGTGTCACTCGCGGCGATCGTCCAGAAAATTTTCGACGGTGTGGATTCCGAAGCGCTGCTGGCGATCCCGTTTTTCCTCCTGGTCGGCGAACTCATGAGTTCGGCCAATGTGGTGGTGCGGATTGCGAACCTGTCGCTGTCGCTGGTCGGCCATATCAAGGGCGGGCTGTCGCAGGTCGTCGTCGTCTTCAGCATGTTCTTTTCGGAAATGTCGGGCTCGACCACGGCCGATGTTGCCGTGATGAGCCGCGCACTCGGCACACCGATGCGGCGCGAGGGGTATGATCCGGCCTTTATTGCCGCGATCATTGCCTCAGCCTCTACCATCGCAGCCCTCGTGCCGCCGAGCATCACGGCGGTCGTCTATGGCGCGGTCGGCAACGTCTCGATCGCAGGCCTGTTCATGGCGGGCGTGGTGCCGGGGCTGATGATCGGCTTCGGGTTGATGATCTATTGCTATTTCTTTGGCCCTATCGGCGCCCGCAAGCCGCGCGCCTCGCTGCGCCAGGTCGTGTTCGCGACCGGAGACGCGGCGTTGCCGCTGATGATTCCGGTGATCCTGCTCGGCGGCATTCTCACCGGCTGGTTCACTCCGACGGAAGCCGGCGTGGTCGCCGTGATCTGGATCATCGCGGTCGTGATCCCCGCGCTGAACCGCGGACATATCCGCAAGATTCCCTACGACTTCTGTCTTGCGGGGCTGATCTTCTCGCTGCCGTTGATCACGATCGGGGCCGCCAACGCCTTCGGCTGGATGCTGGCCTATTTGCGCGGCGCCATCGTGATCGCCGACTGGATCACCTCGATCGCGGGCAACGATCCCCACTTCATGATGCTGCTCCTGGTTCTGCTCTTTACCGTGATCGGCGATTTCATCGAGCCGGTGCCGACCATCATCATCTTCATGCCGCTGGTGAACACCTTGACCCAGGCCGGCGACATCAACGGCGTGCATATGGGCGTGGTGCTGATCGCAACGCTGGCGTTCGGCCTGATTACGCCGCCTTACGGACTCGTGCTGCTGATGGCGTCGAAGTTCGTCGGCGTGCCGTTCTCCAAGGCGCTACGCGCCGCGTTGCCGATCTACGTCGTGTTCCTGGTGACGATCACCTTCACGATTTACTTTCCGAAGGTGGTGCTGTGGCTGCCCAAGCACGTGATCCCGGAATTGGTCGGCTGCTTCAAGTCGCCCGCGGGCACGGGCTATATCTGCCCGAATTGATGCTACCTTCCCTTGCGGGTGAATTTCTCGATCGCGGCGCGCGCCTCGTCGGTATGCATACAGTCGATGATGGCGTCGCGCTCCGCTTCGAGCTGCTGCTCGATCGGGTTGGTCGGCGCCCGCTGGATCAGCATCTTGGTGGCGGCGATGGCGGCCGGCGTATTTTGCGCGAGCCGCTGCGCAAGTTCGCGCGTCGCGGCTTTCAGTTCGGGCGTCGGCACCACCTTGACGACAAGGCCCCATTGCATGGCCTGCGCCGCCGAGAAGCTGTCCTCGGCCAGAAAGATCTGCAAGGCCCGCCGCGGGCCGACCGCTGCGGTGACCCCGACCGTTCCACCGCCATCCGGAGAGACGCCGATCTTGGCGTAAGCCGGCGTGAAGCGGGCATCTTCGGTTGCGATGCAGAGGTCGGCCATGAAAGCGAGCGAAAGGCCGGCGCCCGCGGCCGAGCCATGGACGCTTGCCAGCACGATCTTGGGCATTCGTCGCAAGGCAGCGATGAAGGCGTGGTAGTGGTGCAGCATTTCGCCGACGACCGGCGCGATGGTGTCGGTCGCGGCGGCAGCGCCAATCGTCTGAAGATCGCCGCCCGCGCAGAACGCCCGGCCCGCGCCTTCGATCACCAGCACCCTGATGTCGTCCGACGTCTCGACGTCGGCCGCGATCTTTTCCAGCCTCTTTGCGATTGCAAGATCGATCGCGTTGAAGCTTGCGGGACGGTTGAGGGTGACTGTGGCAACCGCGCCTTCGACCGCGAGTAATGCCGGGTCGGCGGTTTCATCTGGGGTCAAGGCCATCGGCAATACCTCGGCGTCTAAGAGACCAGCCGCATTTAAAGCGAAGCAGGAGGAGGTGACAATCCTGTACGAAGTCTGCAAAATGCAAGCAAGTACGAAGAGCTGCTGACAGGGAGAGGCGTCGTGGGCGTTCAGGCAACGTTGAGCCGGCCGGTTTCGACCATCGATCCGTTTTCGCACGGCTTTCTTGGCGATCCCTATCCACATCATGAGGCCCTGCGTGAGGCCGGACCCGTGGTGTGGCTCGACACGTACGGCATCTGGACCATGGCGCGGCACGAGCAGGTTCGCGATGCCTTGACCGACTGGCAGACCTATTGTTCGTCGGCGGGCGTGGGCTTGAGCGATTTCCGAAAGGAACCGCCATGGCGGCCGCCCAGCATTATCCTCGAAGCCGATCCGCCCTTGCATACGCGCACCCGCGCAGTCCTGACGCGCATCCTGTCGCCGATGGCGATCAAGGTGTTGCGCGAGAGGTTCGAACACGAGGCGGAACGCCTGATCGCAGGCCTGGTCGAGCGGGGTGAATTCGACGGCATTGCTGATCTCGCCGAAGCCTATCCGCTCAAGGTGTTTCCGGACGCCGTCGGAATTTCCGAAGATGGCCGCGAGAACCTGCTGCCTTACGGTAGCATGGTGTTCAACTCCTTCGGACCGCGCAACGATCTGTTTCAAGAGGCGATGGCCAACGCCGGTCCCGTTCGCGACTGGGTCATGTCGAAGTGCAGCCGCGCGGCGCTCGCGCCGGAGGGGCTCGGCATGCAGATTTTCCACGCCGTCGATGCCGGCGAACTCTCCGAAGACGAAGCCGGCATGCTGGTGCGCTCCTTCCTGTCGGCTGGGATCGACACCACCGTCTACGGGCTCGGCAATGCGCTCTACTGCATGGCCCGCTATGGCGAACAATGGCAAACGCTCCGCGAAAATCCGAACCTGATCCGCAATGGCTTCGAAGAGGTGTTGCGCTTCGAAGCGCCGGTTCAGACCTTCTTCCGGACCACGACGAAGCCGGTCGAAGTCGGCGGTGTGCAGCTCGGCGAAGGGGAGAAGGTCTTGCTGTTTCTAGCGGCGGCCAACCGCGACCCGCGCCGCTGGGAAAAGCCCGATACGTTCGACGTGAGCCGCCGCGCGGCCGGGCACATGACGTTCGGCACCGGTATCCATGGCTGCGTCGGGCAGGCGGTGGCCCGGCTGGAGACGGAAGCGATCCTGGGCGCGCTGGCAAAGCGGGTTCAATCGTTCGAGCTGACAGCCGCGCCGAAGCGGCGACTGAACAATACGCTGCGCGGCTTTGACACTTTGCCGCTTCGTGTCGTACCAGTTTAAGCAATGACCCAGAAATCCGTTTTGATCGTCGGCGCCGGCCATGCCGGTTTCCAGGTGGCAGCTTCCTTGCGTCAGCACGGCTTTGCCGAGCGCGTCTGCCTGATCAACGATGAGGCGCATTTGCCGTATCAGCGGCCGCCCCTCTCCAAGGCCTATCTGAAAGGCGAGGGGAAACCCGACAGCCTGATGTTTCGCCCCGAAAAATTCTATCGCGACCAGAATATCGAACTGATCGCGGACCGCGCCGCGTTCATCGACCGTGCCGCGCAACGGCTGGTGCTCGCCTCCGGTGCATTCCTCGACTATGGCCATCTCGTGCTGGCGACCGGCGCCCGCAACCGCCTGCTCGATTTGCCGAACGCCGATCTGTCCGACGTTCGCTACCTGCGCATTCTCGACGAGAGCGAGGCGTTGCGGCAGCGGATCGCTACCGCAAAGCATGTCGCGGTGATCGGCGCTGGCTTCATCGGTCTTGAATTTGCCGCGACCGCGCGTGCCAAGGGGCTCGAGGTCGACGTCATCGAGCTTGGAACACGCGTGATGGCGCGCGCCGTCACGGCGGAAATCTCGGACTACTTTCAGGGCAGGCACACCTCGGCTGGTATTCGCATTCGCCTCGGCGTGCAGGCGACCAGCATCGAGAATGCCGGCGAAAGGGTGTCCGGCGTCAGCCTGAGCGACGGCCATCACATCCCGGCCGATCTCATCGTGGTCGGCGTCGGCGTTCTGCCCAATGTCGAGATGGCCGCGGAGGCCGGCTTGCCGGTCGCCTCGGGCATTATCGTGAACGAGCACCTTCTGACCGCCGATCCCAACATCTCGGCGATCGGTGACTGCGCGCTGTTCGAAAGCCCGCGCTTTGGCGGTTCGCTGCGGCTTGAATTGGTGCAGAACGCCGCCGATCAGGCACGTTGCGTGGCGGCGCGGCTGACTGGCGATGCGAAAGTTTATGACGGCCTGCCGTGGTTCTGGAGCGATCAGGGCGATGACAAGCTCCAGATCGCCGGGCTCACGACCGGATACGATCAGGTCGTCGTGCGCGGCGACCGGCACGCGCGGTCGTTCTCGGCGTTCTGTTACAAGCGGGGCCAGCTCGTCGGCATCGAGTTGGTCAACCGCGCGGCCGATCACGTGTTCGGTCGCAAGATCCTCGGCATGAATTGCTCGATCGAACCTGAAAAGGCCGCCGACCCCGGCTTCGACCTGAAGGCGGCGCTGGCGTAATTCGCGTCTCACGCGCTGATTGCGAATTCCTTTTTGACGGCTTCGATGTCGGCCACGCTCGGCAATCCAGCCTCATTACCGAGGCGCTGGATCTTGTGGGTCGAGGCAGCGCGCGCGAACTCGAAATGGTCGTTCCAGTTTTTGTCGGGGTGCGCGAGATAGGAATAGACGTACGCGCCGTGGAAGACGTCGCCGGCCCCGTTGGTGTCGATCACGCGTTGGCGCGGGATCGGCAGCGCCGGCATGATCCGCACCGCACCGCTTTCGTCAAACCAGAACAGGCCGCGTTCTCCCATCGTCACCCCGCCGATGCGGCAGCCCCGGCTCTTGAGATAATCAAGCATCTCGCGCGGTTCGAGGTTCATCTGCTCGCAGAGGCGCTCGGCGACGATGGCGACATCGGTGAATTCGAGAATTTCATGGGTGTTGGACCGCAAGCCGCCGCCGTCGAGCGAGGTGAGAATGCCGGCCTCGCGGCAGTGCTTGGCGTAATAGATCGCGGCGTCCGGCTGGTGACCATCGATGTGCAGGGCGCGGCATCCGGTGAGGTTTAGATGCGGAAAGGGATGAATGTGCTCGTCGTCGCGGCAGCGCACGATGGCGCGTTTGCCGTCCTTGGGCATGATGAAGGAGAGCGAAGATGTAGCGACCTTGCGCGGATGGATCGAGATTCCATACTTCGCGCTCATGTCCTGGAACATCCGGCCAAGCCAGTCGTTGGCGACGGTCGCGATCAGGTCCGGCACGATGCCGAGCTTGGCGCAACAGAAGGCCGCCGTGACCGCATTGCCGCCGAAGGAGACCGCGTAGGCCGACGCGACGTGCTTCTCGTCGCCGGTCGGCATGTGGTCGGTGATGAAGGTGACGTCGATGTAGGTTTGTCCGATGAAGAGAGCCTGCATGCCTTGCCCGTCAGGGGTTGAGGAGTGAGACCGTCGCCGAGATTAGCACCGGTTCCATAAGTCTATCCGCTGAAATTATTCGCAAAATCACCCCGTAGGCGTCACTAAATCGGGCAGCACGCGCCGTCCCGATGGCGCATCTAGTGGAGTGGATTTGACATTCGCTGCCCCTTTAGCCGGTACTCGAAATGCGAATGTCAAATCCAAAACTCCACTAGAAACTTATATTTGCTAGTGGTCCTTTGATTTTAACATTTGCAAAGGTGCCTGCTGCGGCGGGATGCAAATGTTAAAATCGGACCACTAGCGCCGATCCCAACTGATATCAATGGGACGACTGTCCCGTTTCCGAAGCCGGGTTCCGCAACGAACGGCGGTCCTGTGCGCCGTTGGATACGTCCACGCCGACCGCGTCCGTGACATGTTTGACGCCGTCGCGCGCCAGTAGTTTTGCCAAACCTCCAGTGATGCGACGCACGACGCCGGGTCCTTGATAGATCAACGCGGAGTTCGAGCCGAAACGCACTCAGCGCCACGCCCGCCATGGCAGCACCGACGAAGGCCCCATCCAGTTCATTTTCCCCCGTTTGCGTGCTACACGCGATAGACGAAGCGAGGACGGGAAGGCCTCAGCAGGGTTGTACGGCTTGACCAAAACGCGGCGAAACCAGAAGTGGCAGCGTGACCCCGAAGGGATGCGGCTTCGCATCCTCGAGGCGGCCAAGCAGGAATTTGCCGCACACGGGCTTGCCGGGGCGCGGGTCGACCGGATCGCGGCCAAAGCCGGCGCCAACAAGCGCATGCTCTACTACCACGTCGGCAAGAAGGAAGAGCTCTATCTCACCGTTCTGGAAGGCGCCTATGAGAAGATCAGGGTCGAAGAGCGCGGGCTTGATCTTGAACACCTCGATCCGCCGGAAGCGATCGAGCGCCTCATCGAGTTCACCTGGAATTATTTCCTGCGCAATCCCGAATTCCTGGCGCTGCTCAACACCGAAAATCTCGCCAAGGCGCGGCATCTGAAGCGCTCCACCAAGGTGAAATCGATGCACTCGCCATTCGTCGAAATGATCCGCACGGTGGTGCGGCGGGGCGTCGCGAGCGGCGATTTCGTGGTCGCGGTCGATCCGGTGCAGCTCTATATTTCGATCGCTGCCCTGTGCTTCTTCTATTTGTCGAACAGCGCCACGTTGAGCGTGATTTTCGGCCGCGACCTTCTCGCCGAGGAGGCGAGGGACGAGCGCCTCCATCACATGGTCGCGCTGGTGCTGGCGGCGCTGACCGGCAAGTCCTTTGCGGCGTTCGGGAAGAAAAAAGCGCCGGCGATATCGGTGCCGCTGCTTTCGAGCGCTGAATGAGCTTCAAGGAAAAGCGCCGGTGAAACGAGGCGGCCAGGCCGCCTCGTTTCATGTTCTGGATCACCCGCGTTGCGTCCGGTTTGCCTTAGCGAGATCCCCAATAGGGCGGTCCCATATTCCGGTCGATTGATCCGGGGTATTGGTCATCGCCATAGGGCCCGCCCCATCCGGACGGATAGGTCGGTTGCGCGATACCAAAGTCGAAATGATCGAAGTCCTGGGCCGTCATGACCCTCCCAGAACCGTAGTGGTCGCCGGTGGGCAGATATCTATTGGGGACGTACACCCGCGCCATCGCCGGGCTCGCGATCGCAAGCAAAAGCGCCATGGCGCCAATCAATCTGAGCTTCATCATAACGATTCTCCTTTGCCCGCAAATCGCCTGCGGAACAGACGACCACGCGGGACCTAATCGCAACCGGAGCGGCCGTGCCTTTCGTCGCAATCGGGAGGACGCGCGTTCCGGTGGTGCCAAGATAACGCCCGAGAGCGGAACCTGCGCCCTCGGAACTCCCTAAAATTCTGTTGAGGGAGGCAAATGAGTGGGCCCGAAAGCGCTGGACAGTATTTATCCAACGGGTTAATTTTGCTCAAAATCGAGCATCACTGGGAGTGAAGCGTGGCCGAGCCCAAGGTGTCCGGGGCAATGTCGAAAGCGTTGAACGCGGCTTGGGTGCGGCCGTTTCTGTTCCTGATCTTCATCGTCGTCGTCTGGGACCTGTCGATCCGCCTGTTCAAGATTCCGGCCTATCAAATTCCGGCGCCAGCCGACGTCGTCGCGGTGCTGTGGCAGGATTGGCCGGAACTGGCGCGGCAGTCGTGGCCGACCACCTATGCGACGATCTGCGGTTTCCTGCTCTCGGCGCTGTTCGGCATTCCCGTCGCGATGCTGATCGCGGGATCAAAGACGGTCGAAAGCTACGTCTATCCGCTGCTCGTGTTCTCCCAGTCGGTGCCGAAGATCGCGATCGCGCCACTGTTCGTCGTCTGGTTCGGTTTCGGAATTTTCCCGAAAGTCATTTCGGCGTTCCTGCTTGGATTCTTCCCGGTCGTCGTTTCCGCAGTGCAGGGCTTCAAGTCGGTTGATCCTGACATGGTGGACCTTGCGCGGGCCATGCAGGGCAGCCGCTTTCATGTGTTCCGTGCGGTCAATCTGCCGCATGCAATGCCGGCGATCTTTTCGGGCCTGAAAGTTTCCGTCACGCTCGCGGTCGTTGGTGCCGTGGTCGGTGAGTTCGTCGGTTCCAATTCCGGCATTGGCTACGTCATGCAGCGGTCGATCGGCACCTTCGATCTGCCGACGATGTTTGCCGCGCTCGTGATCCTGGCGCTGCTCGGCGTGATCCTGTTCTGGATCGTCGACCGGATCGAGCGGCTGGTGGTGCCCTGGCACGTCAGCCAGCGCGAGGAGATTATTGTTGCCGCGTGATGTCTCGTGCGGAAATAACAACGACAAAAAAGGGAAAGACGGGTTCTGGGAGGAAGGCAATATGCGTTTTCTGATTTCAATCTTCGCGTCATTGATCTTGTCAGCGTTGACGGCGCTGCCGGCGCAGGCCGCCGACAAGGTGGTGCTGATGCTCAACTGGTACGTTTATGGCGAGCATGCGCCGTTCTATTACGGCAAGGCCAAGGGCATTTACGCCGCTGAGGGCATCGATCTCGAAATCCAGGAAGGCCGTGGCTCGGCGGCGACCACGCAGGCCGTGGCCGCAAAGACCGCCAATTTCGGTTATGTCGACGTGCCGACCATGATGCGCGCGGCCGTGAAGGGGGCGCCGATCATCGCAACCGGCGTGCTGCTGCAGACCAGCCCGATGTCGGTGATGGGTCTGGTCGAGAAGAACATCAGGAAGCCCGAGGATATCAAGGGCAAGACGGTCGCGATCACGCCCGCCGACTCGATGACGCAGATCTGGCCGCTGTTCTTGAAAAAGACCGGCCTGAAGGAAAGCGAATTCACGACCGTTGCCGGCGACGGCCAGACCAAGCTCAACGCGGTCATCAATGGCCAGGCCGATCTTCTGCTCGGCTACGTCATGGATCAGTCGATGAAGATCAAGGACGCGACCGGCAAGGACGTCTATCCGATCAAGTTCGCCGACTACGGCATCAACATGGTCTCGTCCGGCCTTGTCGCCAATACTGACTACGTCAAGGCCAATACGGATGTGGTGAAGCGTTTCATGGCCGCGACGACCAAGGCCGTGGAAGCTGCCGAGAAGGATCCGAAGGGCGCGGCGCAATCGATCCTCGATGCCAACCCGAAGGGCGGCAAGATCGATACGCTGACGCAAGGCTTTGAGCTGACGATCCCGCTCTATCGCACGCCGGAGACCAAGGGCAGGCGTCCGTTCCAGGTCACCGATCAGAACATGACGGACACCGTCAACCTGATGGTCGAATATGGCGGGCTCGACGCCAAGGCCAAGGAAAATCCAAAGGCGTTCTATACCAATGAGTATTTGCCGAAGTGACTTCTTGGTCATTCCGGGGCGATGCGAAGCATCGAGCCCGGAATCTCGAGATTCCGGGTCTGGTGCTCGGCGCAAAACTGAATATCAATTTTGTCGCTTACGCACCATCCCGGAATGACGGGCTGGCTGGAATGGAACCCGAATGAACGCTGTGAATAAGACATCGATTCCTCCGACAGCACACTTGCGCGTCGTGGCCGATCGCGGCGCGATGCTGACGCCCGGCATTCGGCTATCGGGCGTATCGAAGACCTATCGTTCGCGCGACGGCGACGTGCCGTCGCTGCGGCCGCTCGACTTCCATATCAACGACGGTGAATTCTTTGTCGTGGTCGGTCCCTCCGGTTGCGGCAAGTCCACGCTTTTGAAAATGATTTCCGGCCTGTTGCCGCCCTCGACCGGCGAAATTTTCGTCGAGGGCGAGAAGGTCGACAAGCCGCACGGCAATGTCGGCATCGTGTTCCAGAATGCGCTGCTGCTGCCATGGCGCAACATCCTCAACAACGTGATGCTGCCGATCGACATGAAGCGATTGCCGCGCGCGGAATTCTTGCCGCGCGCCAAGTCGCTGCTCAAGCTCGTCGGCCTCGAGGGCTTTGAGAAGAAACTGCCCTGGCAGCTTTCCGGCGGCATGCAGCAGCGCGCCTCGATCTGCCGAGCGCTGGTGCATGATCCCAAGATCGTGCTGATGGACGAGCCGTTCGGCGCGCTCGACGCCATGACGCGCGAGCGCATGAATGTCGAATTGATGCGCATCCAGCGCGAGACCGGCAAGACAGTGCTGCTGATTACCCATTCGATCCCGGAAGCGGTGTTCCTTGCCGATCGCGTGCTCGTCATGACGGAACGACCCGGCGCGATTGCCGCGATCTACGACGTGCCGTTGCCGCGCCCGCGCTCACTCGATGTCATGAGCGATCCGGTATTTTCGGAACTGGTGCAGCGCATCCGCAAGCATTTCTTCACCCAAAGCGCGCTGGAATAGAGGTGTATGCCGATGCCGCTGCGTTTGGCCGTGCGGGATATCGCGCTTTTCGAGCGGGCGGTGCGCTTTGCCCGGCCGTTCCGCTTTGGCGCCGTTGTCGTCGAGGCGGCCTCGCAGGTGTTCGTGCGCGTCGAGATCGAGATCGAAGGCAAAGGCAGGGCGGTCGGCGTCAGCGCCGAGATGATGGTGCCGAAATGGTTCGACAAGCGCGGCCATCTTTCACCCGAGCAGACCGTCGACGAATTGCGGCGCTCGCTGGTGATCGCAAGCGGGCTCTATCGCACTGGTTCCGGCTTCGACACCGCCTTCGGCCATCACGCCTCCCGGATCGCGGTGCAGATCGAAACGTGCGCCAGGGAGGATATCCCGCCGCTGGCCGCGATCTTCGGCCCGGCTGAAATCAACAAGGCGGTGCTCGACGCGTTGTTGCGCGGCGCCAACACCAACTTCTTCGACGGAATGGCCGGTAATATCGCCGGCGTCGACGCGCGGATGTCGCCCGATATCTCGAACGATGACATCACGCGGTTTTTAGGCCGCTGCCGCCGCCGCGACCGCGTTGCGATCCGCCACACTGTCGGCCTCGACGACAAGATCGAAGGCGAGGGCGGCGTTGCCGACAGCGACGAAAATTCTGCTGCGCGCTATTTCAAGCTCAAGCTGGCTGGCAATCCCGAGGCGGATGCCGCGCGGCTTGTCCGCATCGGCCGTGAGCTTGCGAAGCTGCCTTATGCCTATCACGTCACGCTCGACGCCAACGAGCAATATGCCGATCTCAGTGATTTGCGCAGCCTGGTCGATCGCCTGAGCCGCGATGCGCGGCTCGTCCCGCTGGCCAGCCGGCTTCTCTATATCGAGCAGCCGATGCCGCGCGAGGTGACCCGTGCCTCGCCGCTCGACGGCATTGCCGTCTACGACTTCATCATCGACGAGGCCGATGATTCTTGTAACGCGTTTGTCGCCGCGCGGGCGCTCGGCTACCGCGGCATTTCCTCGAAATCGTGCAAGGGCATCTACAAATCCGTGATCAACGCGACGCGCGCCGCGAAGTGGAGTATGTCGGGTGAGAAGTTCTTCGTGACGGGCGAAGACCTGACCTGTCAGGCCGGAGTTGCCGTGCAGCAGGATCTTGCGCTGGGCGCGCTGATCGGGGTCACGCACGCCGAGCGCAACGGCCATCACTATGTCGATGGCTTCGGCGACACGCCGGCTGACGAGGCCGATGCGTTCCTCGCGGCTCATCCCGATCTCTATGTGCGTGCCGGCAACGGCGTCCGGCTCGCGATCCATGACGGCGACCTTCTGACGGGGTCGCTGACCGCGCCTGGCTTTGCCACCGGCGTGCATCCGCTTTGGCTCGCCATGCAGGCTTTCCGACAACCAAAAGCAAGAACATTGCAGGAGCAATCGATATGACGACGCAACGCCTCGGCGTGATCATGAACGGGGTCACCGGCCGCATGGGGCTCAACCAGCATCTCATCCGCTCCATCATCGCGATCCGCGATCAGGGCGGCATAAAACTGTCCGATGGCGACCGCGTGATGCCGGATCCGATCCTGGTCGGACGAAACCCGGACAAGATCGAGGCGCTTGCCAAACGTTTTGGCGTGGATCGCTGGACCACCGACCTCGATGCGGCGTTGTCTGAGAGGAAGGACACCGTGTTCTTCGATGCCGCGACCACGCAGGCGCGGCCGGGCTTGCTGACCCGGGCCTTCAACGCCGGCAAGCATGTCTATTGCGAGAAGCCGACCGCAACCAATCTCGAAGAGGCGGTCGCGATCGTAAAGCTCGGCAACAGCAAGGGCCTCAAGCATGGCGTGGTGCAGGACAAGCTGTTTTTGCCGGGCCTGAAAAAGCTCGCCTTCCTGCGCGACTCCGGATTCTTCGGCCGCATGCTCTCGGTGCGCGGCGAGTTCGGCTACTGGGTATTCGAGGGCGACTGGCAGGAAGCGCAGCGGCCGTCATGGAATTATCGCACCGAAGACGGCGGCGGCATCATCCTCGACATGGTCTGCCATTGGCGCTACGTGCTCGACAACCTCTTCGGCGAGGTCGAAAGCGTGGTCTGCATCGGCAACACCGATATCCCCGAGCGTTGGGACGAGCAGAACAGGAAATACAAGGCGACAGCCGACGATTCAGCTTACGCCACGTTCCGTCTCAGGGGCGGTGTGATCGCGCATATCAACATGAGCTGGGTGACGCGGGTCTATCGCGATGACCTCGTCACCTTCCAGGTCGACGGCACCCATGGCTCTGCGGTCGCGGGGCTGACCGAGTGCATGATCCAGGCACGGCAGATGACGCCGCGGCCGGTGTGGAATCCGGACGAGAAGCGCCTGCACGATTTCTATGCCGACTGGCAGAAGCTGCCGGAGAATGTGACCTACGACAACGGCTTCAAGGAGCAGTGGGAAATGTTCATCCGCCATGTCTGCGAGGATGCACCGTACAAATACACGCTGCTCGAAGGTGCCAAGGGCGTGCAACTCGCCGAATGCGCCTTGCAGAGCTGGCGCGAGCGGCGCTGGATCGACGTTGCGCCGATCAAGGTCTAGAGGAGGGTTATCATGAACAAGCCGGTGATGCCCGTCTCGTCATTCTCGCTAAAGCTGCCGAGCGCCAGCGGCACCATGGAGACCTATCGCCTTGCGGCCTCGCGCAGTTTTCCAGCAAAGCTCGAAGGCACGCTCAATCGCGTGGCGTTTTCGGCTGCTCACGTCGTTTCCGATCCGCTCGCCGATGTCGATCCCTGGCTGATGGCTGCGGTCGATTGGGACAAGACCATTGCCTTTCGTGAACACGTCTGGGACCTCGGCCTTGGCGTCGCGGAGGCGATGGATACCGCGCAGCGCGGCATGGGGCTGGATTGGCCGACCTCGCTCGAACTGATCCAGCGCTCCGTGCGTGCGGCAAAGGCGAGGGGCAACGCGCTGGTGTTCTCCGGCGCCGGCACCGACCATCTTGCAGTGGAAGATGCCAAAAACCTCGACGACGTGATCCACGCCTACGAGCATCAGGTCGCCGCAATCGAGAAGGCGGGTGGGCGTATCATCCTGATGGCCTCGCGTGCACTCGCGAAAATCGCCCGCAGCCCTGACGACTACGCCAAGGTTTATGGCCGCGTGCTGTCGCAGGTCGCTCAGCCCGTGATCATCCATTGGCTTGGCGACATGTTCGATCCGGCATTGGCCGGTTACTGGGGGGCGTCGGACGTCGGCAAGGCGATGGACACCGCGGTTGCGATCATTAATGCCAACGCGGCGAAGGTCGACGGCGTCAAGATTTCGCTGCTCGACAAGAGCTTCGAGATCGACATGCGCCGCCGGCTCGCCGATGGCGTCAAGATGTATACCGGCGATGATTTCAACTACGCCGAACTGATTGCCGGTGACGACAAGGGCTATTCACACGCACTGCTCGGCATTTTCGACGCCATCGCGCCGGCCGCGTCCTACGCGCTGTCGCGGCTGGCTGCCTCCGATGGCCAAGGATTCCATGACGTGCTCGGCCCGACGGTGCCGCTCTCGCGTCACATCTTCAAGGCGCCGACACGCTTCTACAAGACCGGCATCGTGTTCATGGCCTATCTGAACGGGCATCAGGATCATTTCACCATGGTCGGCGGCCAGGAGAGCACGCGTTCGACGCTGCATCTGGCCGAATTGTTTCGGCTCGCGGACCAGGCGGGGCTGTTGGCCAATCCGGAACTGGCGACGCGCCGCATGAAAGCCGTGCTGGCGCTCCGAGGCGTTGAGGCATGATGCGCGACTTCTCGGCCGATCACCGCTGGCTGTCGCTCAACACCGCAACCGTCCGCAAGCAAGGCGATCTCGTGGAGATCATCGAGGCCTGCGCGCGGCACGGCATCCGCGCCATTGATCCCTGGCGCGACCAGGTCGCAGCCGTCGGGCTTGAACGTGCAACGCGCGCAGTGCGCGAAACGGGGCTCGAACTGTCTGGCTATTGCCGTGGCGGAATGTTCACGTCTGACGCTGCGCGCCGCATCGATGTGCGCGACGACAACTGCCGCGCGGTCGATGAGGCGAAGACGCTCGGCGCTCCCTGCATCGTGCTCGTGGTCGGCGGCCTGCCGCAATATTCGCGGCCCGGCAGTGCGCCGTCGAAAGATATCGCTGGCGCGCGGGCCCAAGTCGAGGACGCCATCGCCGAGATGATGGAATACGCAAAGACGGCCCAAATGCCGCTTGCGATCGAGCCGCTGCACCCGGCCTATGCGGCCGATCGCGCTTGCGTCAACATGACCAGGCAGGCGCTCGACATCTGCGACCGCCTCGATCCTGGTCGGACCGGCACGCTCGGCGTTGCGCTCGATGTCTACCATATCTGGTGGGACCCGGAGGTGCTGCCGCAAATCTCCCGCGCAGGAAAAGATCGCCTGCTGGCGTTTCACGTCTGCGACTGGCTGGTGCCGACCAGGGACATCCTCAACGACCGCGGCATGATGGGGGATGGCGTGATCGACATCAGGTCGCTCCGCCGTGCGGTCGAGGCTGAAGGCTTTGCCGGCTACTCGGAAATCGAGATTTTCTCCGATAGCTGGTGGACAAGGCCGATCGACGAGGTGCTCCGCACCTGCATCGAGCGGCATCGCACCGTGGTGTAACAAAAGCCCTCCTCATATCGAACTACTGTTTCGGCGCTTCCGCGCGGGCCGGAGGCGCGAGATTCGATGGAAGGACAGGCAATGATCGGCGAAGTGATCGTGGTTGGCGACCTGAAGCTGCGGGATGGCGCCAACCTCGACGAATATAACCGTCTGGGCGAACGCATGTACGGAATCGTCAGCCAACTTCCGGGTTTTCTGTCGGTCAAATCGTTCAAGGCCGAAGACGGCGAAGAGATCACGATTTTTCGCTTCGCCTCGGAAGAGGCGCTGGAAGTCTGGCGCACCCATCCCGAACATGTCGAAACCATGAAACGGGGGCACGCCGAGTTCTATGCCAGCGGATTCCTTCAGATATGCAAGGTGATCCGCGAGGTCGGGCCGTTCAAGCACGCCTGATATATCATTCGGCCGCGTCTTGCGAGAGATGCGTGGCGCGCCAGGGTGCGCTCGCGGCTGCGAGAAGGGGATGGTTCAGCGCGGGCAGGTGAAGCCGTCGCGCGATATCGGCGGGCACTGGCGCCGAGGTCAGAAGACCCGCGATGAGATTGTGAACCGCCGTCAAATTGGTGCGGAACGTCCGCTTGCCGAAACCTGACGCGGCGACGTAGCGGCGCGCGATGACGTCGAAAGGCTCGGGCGCGACGCCGGCTACTTCCAGCACGGCACTGGTCGGTGCTCCGAGGCCGAAGGCGTTTTGCTGATACTCCAACAAGAAATGAGACAGTTCCTCGATCACGAACTCGCTTATACCGAGCGACTTCGCGACCTTGAAGAACAGTCTCATTGACACATCCTGATAGGTCACTTTGCGGCCGAGGGCCTTGCCGATCGCGGCCGCGATATCCATGGGTGTGAGCAGCTGCGGGCCGGTCGGACGATAGCTCTTGCCCACATGGGGTGCTGGATTGATCAGGGCGCCAGTGATGACGCGTGCGATATCCTCGTTCGAGGGCGGAGCGTTGAGGCCATGGCCGAGCGGCATGCCCATGAGGCCGAAATGCGCCATCGGCTCGAGTGCGGCCATGTAGTTGTCGGCAAAAAATCCGGGGTTGATCGTGACCACGTCAAGACCCGGCGCCCACGCAAAGACCCTGTTGGTGAGCCATTTTTCGCGGGAATGCATTGCGGGGTGGTGAGCGTCGGCAAGCCATTGGCTGAGTGCTACGACGACCTCAAGGCGGGCTTCTTGCGCCGCGGCCGCAAACAGCGTTGCACGCCGCAGTGTGCCGGGCTCGAGCGGTGGGCAGAAATAGGCACGCTGTACCCCGGTCATCGCGGAGCGCAGGTCAGTCATATCCTCAAGCGAACCAACGACGATCTCAGCACCAAGCCTGCGCAGAGCTTCGCTACGCATGTCAGTGCGTCGCACAAGAGCGCGAACCGGGTATTCCTTGCCGAGTAGCTGGGCGATCGTCGCGCTGCCGGTCTTGCCGGTCGCGCCAGTGACGAGAATTGTGGGTTTCTGCATGGGGTCGTCCTCTTAAGCTGCGGCGCTTGGTGACGCAATTGCGAGGACCGTATGGGCGGGAGGTCAGTGCCGCAATTACGCCAGGAGTAATTGAGTTGATGTCGTCGGGCGAATAGTCTCCACGCCATGAAGAGTGGTTTCGGCTCCGTCCTGAGCGAGTGGCGCGCTGTCCGGCGGCTCAGCCAGCTCGACCTTGCGCTGGCGGCCGGAATATCCCAGCGTCACATCAGCTTCGTCGAGTCCGGCCGCGCGAAGCCGAGCCGCGACATGATTTTCAAGCTCGCCGACGGACTGGACCTGCCGCTGCGCGCCCGTAACGACCTGTTTCTCACTGCCGGCTATGCGCCAGCCTATCCGGAGCGCGGTCTCGATCTTTCGGAAATGAAAGCGGCGCGAGGGGCGCTCGAACTGATCCTTAAACACCAGGAGCCTTATCCGGCCATCGTCATGGACGCAAACTGGACACATCGTGATGCGGAACGCGGCGGCCTCGCGCATCCTCGACTATTGCGTGGGTGCGAGCGCGTTGCGAGCGCTGTTTCCTGACGGCGAGATCAACTTCATGGAAATGATGTTTGCCCCGAACGGGCTCAAGCCGCACATCCTCAATTGGACGCATATTCGGGCCGCGCTGCTGCGCCGGCTACGTCGCGAAGCCGCCGGAAATGCGAATTCGCCTTCCGAAGCGCTGCGGCGCAAATTCGATTCCGATCCTTTGCCGCCCGTCGGCGACATCAGCCATCATGACGATAGTTCCGATCCGATGCTGTCGCTCGAATTGCGCGTCGGCGACACGAGCCTTCGCCTGTTCACCACGTTCACGACATTCGGAACGCCGCAGGACGTGTCGTTGCAGGAACTTCGCATCGACATGTCGTTTCCGGCGGACGAAATGACAAGGCGTTTCCTCGCTGCCGCGGCAAAATCCGGCATCGAGGATGCGCTCAACCTGCTCCAGCCGGCGTAGCGTGCCGGCTATTTCCTTTCCGCCGCTTCGCCGCCGATCGTGGCGGTCCCTGCGCCGCTGCAGCCGCTGACGCCGTAGCGCACGAATTTCTGCACGCGTTTCCCGGTGTCGACTTCACCGGTATAGATATTGCCCTGGCCGTCGAGGCTGACCTGATGCAGCCAGTGGAAGTCGCCGGCCATCCGGCCGCCATGGCCGAGCCGGCCCAGCTGCTCCAGTTTCTCGCGGGCCAGGATATAGATCGTCTGGTTGGTGTTGTCGCCGATATAGAGACAGCTTTGCGCCTGGTCGGGTGAGAAGTTCATCGACACGGCCGTGCCGGGCATGATCGGCTGCGTCAAGGTTTTCGGGCTGATGAAACGCTCGGTCACGAAGCCGCATTTGCCGGCTTCGCCGCTCGGATTGCTGCATTCCTTGCCGAGGTTGGGATCCTTGCCGTCAAATACCTGAATGCGGTCATTGCCGCGATCGCAGACATAGATCTTGCCGTCATCGGCGATCTTCACGCAGTGCACCGGATTGCGGAAGAAGGCGGGCTTGGTTTCACCTTTTGCCGAAGCCTGAGGCCACGTGCCGGCGGCGGCCGCCGCCGCGTCGTCGACCGGGTTGTTTCCATAGGCGCCGAAGTGGCCAATATATTTTCCGGTATCGGCATCGACGATCAGGACACGCCGGTTGGCATAGCCATCGGCGACGTAGAGGCGGTTGGTCCTCGGATCGACGACCATGTCGGCGGGGCGAAAGAGCAGTGGCGTTCCGTTGAGGCCGCCGTCCTTGCTGTTGCTGTCGGGCGCAGAAGGCGTGCCGCCGATCCGCATCTTGAAATTGCCGTCCTGGTCGAACTTCAGGATGAAGCCGTCGCCGCCAGCCTTGTTGGTGGTCCAGGGAATTTCTTTTTCGCCCTTGGGAACGGGGGAATTGCCGGCGACCCAGACGTTATCCTTCTGGTCGACGTAAATGCCGTGCTCGACATTTGGCCAGATGCAGCCCGCTTCCGCCTTGCACTTGCCGCCGATGAAGCCGGGATCGGCCGGCCCACCCCAGGCGCGCAGCATCTTGCCGCTAGCGTCGAATTCGATCACGGAAGGAGCGGCGCGGCAGCAATCGGCACCAAAACCGTTGGCGCGCACGAAGCCGAGGCCGTTGACCGGCTGGCCCTTGGCGTCGGTTGCGCCCGGGATCGGGCCGTCAAGGCCGACCTCGTCGTCGGTGAGCGTGCGCGGCCGCTGATAGACCCAGATGTGGTCGTGATGATCGACATAAAGCCCGCCGATTTGTCCCAGCAGCCAGCTATGCGGCAGCGGCTGTGGCCAGGCGGGGTCGACGACGAACTCCGGCGTCTTGCCCGCGGTCGAGCGATCGTACACGCCGGTCTGCTTCTGCAGGAGATCGACGATGGTGCCTCCCTTGAGCGGGCTGGCGTCATCGGCCAGCGCCGGTGCGACCAGGAGACCTGAAAGGAGGCAAGAAACGAGCGTTACGAATTGCGATGCGTTTTTCATCCCCAAAACTCTTTTTGTTTTCGCCATTGGCGTTTTCGTTGTCAGCGAAAAATCCTCGCCGGGTTTGGGTGAACTGTCAATTCTGCACGGGCCGCGGTGATAGCTCAATTGATCGTGCAGGGCACACTCAAGAAACCGCGAAAGCGGACGCGGCCGCCGCGCACAGGCGGCCCTTTCAGCGCGTAGCGCGGAAATCGTGCCAGGAATCCTGAAATTGCAACCGCGCCTTCCAGCCGCGCCAGCGCCATGCCGGCGCATTGATGCGCGCCGCTGCCAAAGGCGAGATGCCGGTTCGGCGCTGCGGCCCACGTCGAAGGTTTCGGCGTTTTCGAATTGCCGTTCATCGCGGTTGGCGGCGCCGATGCAGAGGGTGACGGACGTGCCGGGCGGCAGTTCGACGCCGCCGATCTCGACCGGCTGCGTCGTCATTCGATTACCGAGCTGGTTGGAGCTCTCGTAGCGGAGCATTTCCTCGATCGCGGTTTTGATCAGAGCCAGGTCTTCGATCAGCCGATTTTTTTCGGAAAGGTGACTGGTGAGTGTCACGAGGCCGTTGCCGATCAGATTGGTGGTGGTCTCATGGCCGGCATTGAGCAGGAAAATGCAGTTGTGCAGAAGCTCTTTCTCGGTCAGGCGCTCGCCGTCGGTCTCACCCAGGATGAGGCGCGTCAACACGTCACGCTCGGGATCGCCGGGTCTTGCCCGCCGCCGCGTCACCAGCGTTTCCAGATAGGCAAGGAAGTCACGCACCGCTTTATTGCCGCGCGCAAAAGCCTCTGCGCTGATCACCGGTTCCAGCGCACCCAGAATGGCAAGCGACCAGCCGCGCAATGGCTCGCGTTCATCGATTGGCACGCCGAGGAGATTGCCGATCACCTCGATCGGGATTGCCGCGGCAAAATCTTCGATCAAATCGACCTCGCCCTTGCGCGCCAGATTGTCGAGCAGCCGATCGACAAGCCGTCTCAGGCCCGGCTCCATTTCGGCGATGGCGCGCGGCGACAGCGCGCCCATGATGAGCCGCCGCACCCTTGTATGGGCGGGGGGATCGTTGAAGACGAGGCTCGTGGTGTGATGTTCGTAGAGAGGCGAAGCGCCGTATTTCGGCGCAAATTCCTTCTTCTTGTCGGACGAGAAGGCGCGGGTGTTCTTGTAGGCGGTCAGCAGATCGTCATAGCGGGTCAGAAAATAGGACCCGTTGGCCATGCGTTTGACCGGCGCGTGTTCCCGCAGTGCACGATAAGTCGGATAGGGATCTGCGTAGAACTCCGGCGTCAGCTTCTCGAGGTCAAAGCGAGCTGCCAGTTCCTTTGTGCTCATGTCGCTATACCCTAGTGGTCCAATTCCAACATTCGCATCCCGTCTCGGCAAGCAATTTTGCGAATGTTGGAATTAAAGGACCACTAGCAAATATAGGTTTTAGGGGTTTTCGATTTGACATTCGCTTGATGAATTCGCCGCTAGCAGGTAGCGAATGTCAAATCCACCCCACTGATGCGACGATCGATATGCCATTTTCGGCCTTTCGAAAAGCGCAACTCCCTCTAAAGTCCGCCCGCGAACAGCAGCCCCGGACACCGAACGGAAACTGAAACATGCATGCCCGTAACGAAGCGCCGACCGAGGCCACGCCCTCTTGGCCGGATGAGATCTTTGAAATTTTGCAGCGCTTCGATGTCCGCCAGGTGCCTTACGTACCCGATGCCGGGCATTCGCAACTGATCAAGCGCGTGCTCGACGAACGTTCCATGCGGGCGGTGCCGCTGACGACGGAAGAGGAAGGGGTGGCGCTGCTTGCCGGCGCCTGGACCGGCGGCCAGCGCGGTGTTCTTCTGATGCAATCGAGCGGGGTCGGCAATTGCATCAACATGTTCTCGCTGACGCAAATCTTCCGCTTTCCGTTCCTGACGCTGGTGACGATGCGCGGCGAATGGGGCGAGTTCAATCCGTGGCAGGTGCCGATGGGCTCGACCACGGAAGGCGTGCTTGAATTATCCGGCATCAAGGTCTTGCGCGCCTCGCAACCGCGCGAAGTGCGCGACGTGGTCGAGGCGGCGGCGGGGCAGGCTTACAATGCCTGCACGCCGACCGCCGTGCTGTTGTCGCAACGTCTGATCGGCGCAAAGGTATTCGTGAAATGAGCAAGGCAAATCTTCTCGAACGGCGCAGCGTGGTGTCGGCCCTGCTGGAGGGCCGTAAGGATGCGATCGTCGTCGGCGGCCTGGGCGCCTCGACCTACGATATTGCCGCCGCCGGTGATCACGATCGCAACTTCTATCTCTGGGGCGCGATGGGCGGCGCCGTCATGATCGGGCTTGGCGTCGCGCTCGCCCAGCCCGAGCTGCCGGTCGTCGTGATCACCGGTGACGGCGAGATGCTGATGGGGATGGGAAGCCTTGCGACCGTCGGCCTGCAGCAGCCGAGAAACCTTTCCATCATCGTGCTCGACAATGAGGTCTATGGCGAGACCGGCGGGCAGGCGAGCCACACGGGATCGAACACCGATCTCGTCGGCGTGGCCAGGGCCTGCGGCATCGGCGATGCCCGCTCGGTGGCGACGCTGGCCGAGATCAAGGCGTTTGCCGCTTCCATGCAGGACATTGCGACCGGGCCGCGCTTTGCCAGCATCAAGATCGACAGCGCCAATCTGGAGCGGGTGCTCGCCAACCGGGACGGCACCTTTATCGTCAACCGGATCCGCGGCGCGCTCGGGTTCAGCCCGATCTAACCCGTGGCGTGAAGCATCACCGGGCCATGCAACCTCTGGTCCGGCAAGGGTAATTTTGCGCCGCAGCAAAATTTCTTGACTTAGATCAAAGGTGAGTGCTTACTCACAAGATGAGCACTCTCCGCATGACCAGTGATTTGCGCCGGCAATTGATCCTTGGCGCAGCCAAGCGCTGCTTCGCGCGCCATGGCTTTGCGGGCACGACGACCAAGAGCGTGGCGGCGGCCGCCGCAATCTCGGAAGGGCTGCTGTTCAAGCATTTCCCGACCAAATCGGCGCTCTATGCGGAGATTCTCGCCGAAGAATGCGCGGCCGATCCGGCGCTGCATCGCCTGCTCGAGCTTGAGCCTTCGACCGAAACGCTGGTGACGCTGATCCGCGAGATGGTCCATCACTTCCAGGAGGTTGAGGCCATGCCCGATCAGGAAGAGGCGCAGCGCCTTCGCCTGATGCTGGCGAGCCACCTCGATGACGGCGAATTCGCCCGGCTGATTTACGAGAAGATCTCTGGACTTATCGGCTCGGCCTTCATCGCCTCATTAAGCCGCGCCATCGAGGCGGGCGATGCGAGACAGGTGGGCCACGAGCCCATGAACCTGTTCTGGTTCGCTCATCACGCGGTGCTGATGGCAACCCTGACCCGCCTGCCGACGACGCCGTGCCTCTCTTACGGCGATGCCCTTGAGTCGGATCGGCAGCTTTGCGAATTCATCCTCCGCGGCATCGGCTTGAATGAAGCCGCGATCACCCAGTACCTCGACCGTGACCTGGCCCGGGATTCCAGGCAGCCGGCGATTGCAGAGAGCGCATGAACATGAACGTTGTGACCGAAAGCCATATCTCCGGGAAACCGATCGGCGAGAAGCCGCATTCGCGTCCGGTTCGCTTGGTGCGCTGGTTCATCATTGTCGGGCTGTTGCTGGTGCTTCTGGTGGGTGCACTTGTCGGCTTCAACAGCTTCCGCAGTCACATGATCGCGCAGTTCTTCGCCAACAATAAGCCCCCGCCGACCCCGGTGACGGTGGTCGAGGCGAAGTCCGAAGTGATTCCGAATCTGCTGACGGCGGTGGGTGATCTCGCCGCGGTGCATCAGGTGAATGTCACGTCCGACGTCTCCGGCCGCATTACCGACATCATGTTCACTGCCGGCGCGTCGGTGAAGGAGGGAAGCCCGTTGGTGCAGTTGTTCGACGGCCCCGAGCAGGGCGACCTCGCCAGCTTCAAGGCGCAGGCGACCGGTGCGCAGCTCGCGCTCGATCGCGCCAAGCAGTTGGCCGCCCGCCAGTTCGGGCCGCAGTCGACGGTCGACGCCGCGCAGGCGACCTATGACCAGGCTGTCGCCGGCATTTCGAAAACCGAGGCGCTGATTTCGCAAAAGCTCGTACGCGCTCCGTTCGATGGCGAACTCGGCGTCCGCAGGGTCGAGGTCGGCCAGTTCCTCAGCGCCGGCACCCAGATCGTCACCCTGACCGATTTGTCGATGCTGTACGCTAACTTCACCGTTCCGGAGAAAGCCAGCGGTGCGCTCAAGGTCGGCCAGACCGTGCGGATCGGGGTCGACGCCTACCCCGGCCGGACCTTCGACGGCAAGATCACCACGATCGAGCCGCAGATCCTGTCTGACACGCGCAACATCCGCGTCCAGGCGACGATCGCCAATCCGGACAAGATCCTCAAGCCCGGCATGTTCACGACCACCACGGTCGTGCTGCCGGATAGGCCGCCGGTCATCACCGTGTCCGAGACCGCCGTCGATTACACGCTTTACGGCGATTCCGTTTTTCTCATCACCGAGAAGAAGGGCGATGACGGCAAGACCTCCTTAAGTGCGGTGCGCACCTTCGTGCGGACCGGCGACCGGGTCGATGGCCGCACCGAAATCCTCGAAGGCCTCAAGGCTGGCGATCGCGTGGTCGCGGTTGGCCAGAACAAGCTGCAATCGGGTGCGGCGGTCACAATCTCGACCGATCCTCCGCCGCCGATTCCGGCAAAACCGCCGCGCTATTGATCGCGACTAGTGTGGTGGATTTGACATTCGCATCAGTTTCGCCGCGAGACCCTCCATGCGAATGTCAAACCCAAAACCACACTAGAAATTTAAATTTGCTAGTGCCCCTTCAACTCTGACATTCGTAAATGAACCTGCCGCGATACGATACGAATGTCAGAACCGAGGCACTAGTCGCGCGCCCTTGAATTCAAGAGTCGGAGCCGTCCGATGATCTGGACTGATATTTTCATTAAGCGACCGGTGCTGTCGGTCGTCGTCAGCCTGCTGATCCTCCTGATCGGCTTGCGCGCCGCGACCGTATTGCCGATCCGGCAGTATCCGCGGTTGTCGAACACAGTGGTGAACATCACCACCGTCTATCCCGGCGCGGCGGCCGACCTGATTCAGGGCTTCATCACGACGCCGATCGAGCAGGCGGTCGCTTCGGCCGAAGGCGTCGACTACATGACCTCGTCGTCGGTGCTCGGCACCAGCACGATCCAGGTCTACATCAAGCTGAATTTCGATCCGAACCAGGCGCTGACCGAGGTTCTCGCCAAGGTGAACTCGGTCAAATACCTGATACCCAAAGAATCCAACGATCCGGTCGTGACGAAGACGACCGGCCAGACCACGGCCGTGATGTATCTCGGCTTCTCGTCCCAAGTGCTGTCGGGATCGGCTATTTCCGACTATCTGACGCGCGTGGTGCAGCCGGTGCTCTCCACCGTCGATGGCGTCGCCTCGGCCGATATTCTCGGCGGGCAAACCTTTGCGATGCGGCTGTGGCTTGATCCCGTTCGCATGGCCGGCCGCAACGTGTCGCCGGCAGACGTGCAGGCGGCGATCGCCGCCAACAATTTCCAGGCAGCCGCAGGCCAGGCCAAGGGCTTCTTCATTGTCTCCAACGTCTCGGCCAGTACGGACCTGCAAAATCTCGATCAGTTCAAGAAGATGATCGTCAAATCCAAGGACGGCGGCTTCGTCCGGATCGATGATATCGCGACCGTTGAACTGGCAGCGCAAAGCACCGATGCCAGCGTCGCCTTCAATGGCGAGCACGCGATCTTCATCGGCGTGCAGGCAACCCCCACGGGCAATCCGCTGACGCTGGTGAAGGGCGTGCGCGCGCTGTTCCCCGAGCTTGAACGCAACCTGCCGCCCTCGATGAAAATGAAGGTGGCCTACGACTCCACCAAGTTCATTCAATCCTCGATCGACGAGGTGGAAAAAACGCTTGGCGAAGCGGTCCTGATCGTCGTGGTCGTGATCTTCCTGTTCCTGGCCTCGTTCCGCTCGGTGCTGATCCCGGTGGTGACCATTCCGTTGTCGCTGATTGGCGTATGCAGCCTGATGCTGATGGCGGGCTTCAGCTTCAACCTCCTGACGCTGCTCGCCATGGTGCTCGCGATCGGCCTTGTCGTCGACGACGCCATCGTCGTTGTCGAAAACATCCATCGCCATCTGGAAGAGGGCAAGCCGCCGGTCCAGGCGGCGATGATCGGCGCGCGCGAAATCGTCGGCCCCGTCATCGCAATGACCATTACGCTTGCCGCCGTGTATGCGCCAATCGGCTTTCTCGGCGGTCTCACGGGGTCGCTGTTCCGCGAGTTTGCCTTTACGCTTGCGGGCTCGGTGATCGTGTCCGGCGTGATCGCGCTGACGCTGTCGCCGATGATGTGCTCCGTGTTCCTCAAGAGTGCAGAGGAGGGGCGTTTTGCCCGGCTCGTGAACCGCGTGTTCGGCGCAATCACACGCGGCTACGGCCGTATGCTTGATCGCTCGCTCGACTATCGCCCGATCACAGGGCTGTTCGCACTGACCATCCTGGGCCTGGTCGGCTTCCTCTACCTGCACACCGCGAAGGAGCTCGCGCCGGAAGAGGATCAGGGCATCGTGTTCGCGGTGACCAAGGCGCCGAAATACGCCAACATCGACTACATCGATTTTTATGGCGACAAGCTCGACAAGACCTTTGCCAAATTCCCTGAAACCGATCTGCGTTTCGTCCTGAATGGCATCAACGGCCCTCAGAACGGAATTGCCGGCATGCTGCTGACGCCCTGGGACGAGCGGAAACGTTCGTCGATCAAGCTGAAGCCGCTGGTGCAGGCTGAGCTGAGCAAGATCGAGGGCGTTAACGCCTTTGCGTTCAACCTGCCGCCGCTGCCCGGCGGCCCCGGCGGCCTGCCGGTCCAGATGGTGATATCGTCGACCAACGGCTTCCAGGCTGTCTATGAACAGATGGCCAAGCTGAAGGATGCTGCACGCAAGAGCGGGTTGTTCATCGTCTCCGACAGCGATCTCGATTTCAACCAGCCTGTGGTGCGGATCAAGGTCGACCGCTCCAAGGCGAGCGACCTTGGCTTGACCATGGCGAGCATCGGCAATTCGCTTGCCACCATGCTCGGTGGCAACTACGTCAACCGCTTCAACCTTGAAGGGCGTTCCTACCAGGTGATCCCGCAGGTGCCGCGCGTCAGCCGGTTGTCGCCGGAGGCGCTCGGCAACTATTATCTGTCGACGCCGACCGGGCAGCAGATTCCGCTGTCCACGGTGGTGTCGATCGAAACCGGCACCGATCCCAACGCGCTGACCCACTATAATCAGCTCAATTCGGCTACCTTCCAGGCGGTGCCGATGCCGGGCGTGACCGTGGGACAGGCGGTCGATTTCCTCGAAGGTGAGGCGAAAAAACTCCCGGCGGGCTTCACCCACGACTATCTCGCCGACAGCCGCCAATATGTGCAGGAAGGCAATCAGCTAGCGATCACGTTCGCATTCGCGCTCATCATCATCTTCCTGGTGCTGGCAGCGCAATTCGAGAGCTTGCGCGATCCGCTGGTCATCATGATCAGCGTGCCCATGGCGATCGTCGGCGCGCTCATCCCGCTGTTCTTTGGCGCGGCGACGATGAATATCTACACCCAGGTCGGCCTCTTGACGCTGGTTGGCCTGATCAGCAAGCACGGCATTCTGATGGTGGAGTTCGCCAACGAGCTTCAGCTCAATGAAAGCCTCGATCGCCGTTCCGCGATCGAGATGGCGGCGCGCGTGCGGCTTCGCCCGATCCTGATGACGACGGCGGCGATGGTCACCGGCTTGTTGCCGCTGCTCACCGCGTCGGGTGCGGGCGCCGCAAGCCGTTTCTCGATCGGTCTTGTCGTCGTCGCCGGCATGACCATCGGCACCTTGTTCACGTTGTTCGTGCTGCCGGCCGTCTATGTCTGGATCGCAACCGACCATCGCGCTGGCGCCGAATCCGAACGTGCCAGGGAAATCGCCGAGTTCGATCTTGGATCGAAGGCGCTGAAGCCGACGTGAGCTTGGTCGGCCAGTGGCCTTGGGGTGGTCGGCCAGTGGCCTGAAGAAGAACGTCAAGGCGGAGATTCAGTCTAGCGCCGGATCGCGCGGGCCATTTTCAGGATAGGCGATCCTGTTGAAGTTCCATGGCACCTGACATGATCCAGGGAGACGCCTGAATGACCCGCGATTTTGTTGCCGGAAATTACCGGTTCATTCCGGCAGTATTTCAATATTCGAGCGGCGCCTGCGCGTTGCAGGGATTCCAGCTCGAGCGTGTGCGCTTCGACAGGCTGATGCCGCTCGCGGAAGGCTTCGCGCAAGCCGCCAAATATATTCAGGGCGTCGGCCAGAAGCTGACCTCGTTCTGTGCCTGCGAATTGCGTTCGCCCGCGGCGTTCACCGAAGCAGGCTTTCTTGCGTTCAATCAGCATTACGTCAAAACACTCGCCGAGTGGGGCATCTTCGACGGCACCACCAATCCGGTGGCGCGAAGCAATGTCTGCCCCGAGATCGATCCGCCCGTCGAGCCGTCGTTCTACGCCTTTTCGTTCGTCCGTCCGATTGAGGGGCAACGCCGCGGCGCGACGCCGGATTTTGTCATCGCCGGTGGCGCGGAAGCGCGCGGTGGCGACAGGCCCCTATCCCGAGCGGATCGTGCGCTACCGCGATCTCAGCTCGGAGGGGTTGAAGGAGAAGGTGGCTTTCACGGTGCGCGAAATGGAGAGCCGGCTCGCTGAGTTCGGTTTCGGCTGGCAGGACACGACGGCGGCGCAGGCCTATACGGTCCATGATTTCCATCCCGTGATGATAGAAGAACTCGTGCGTCGGGGTGCTACGCGATCGGGTCTGACCTGGCACTTCGCGCGTCCGCCGGTGGTCGATCTGGAATTCGAGATGGATTGCCGGCGGGTGAGCCGGGAGGTGGTGGTTTAGTCTAGCCAGATGTATTTCTCCTGATCCTGGGGAGGCGCGAAAGCGCCGTCTCGAAGGATGAGGCCTCATGGTTCTCCCGGCGATACAAAGTATCGTCCGGCGACGCGCAGCATCTGATTGCGCAGTTCGCTAGCGGCCTCGCCATCGCGCGGCCTGCTCGGGCGCAAGTGCGCTCCTCACCATGAGGAGCGCCTCACCTTTGCCGCGGGTCGAGCGCGTCGCGCAGGCCGTCGCCGATCAGGTTGAACGACAGCACCACCAGGAAGATCGCCAGGCCAGGCCACAACGCCATCCATGGCGCATTGGTCAGGAAGCGCTGCGCCGAGTTGAGCATGCTGCCCCAGGAAGGCGATGGCGGTTGCTGGCCGAGACCGAGAAACGACAATGCGGCTTCGGCGATGATGGCGGCCGCGATCGAGAGCGTCGCCTGCACAAGCAGTGCCGGCAGGATGTTCGGCAAGATATGAAACAGCGCGATGCGCCAGGGCGGATTGCCGATGGCGCGGGCCGCCTCGACGTAGTCCTCGACCTTGACGCTGATGGTCTGGCCGCGGGTCAGCCGGATAAAGACCGGCGTCGTCGAGATGCCGATCGCGATCATGGTATTGCGCAGGCTCGGTCCGAGAAAGGCAGCGAGCGCAATCGCCAGGATCAGGAACGGGCAGGCGAGCATCGCATCCGTGATTCGACTGATCAGGGCGTCGATAAATCCGCCTCGGTATCCGGCGAGCAATCCAAAGGGAACGCCGACCGACAATGCGATCCCGACCGAAATCGCGCCGGCCATCAGCGAGGCGCGCGCGCCAAAGATCACGCGGCTGAGGATATCGCGGCCGAGATCGTCGGTGCCGAACCAGTGCAGGGCGGACGGCGGCTTGCGCACCAGCGACCAACTCGTCGCGATGGGATCGTAGGGCACAATCCATGGCGCCAGCAAGGCAAGCATCATGAAGGTCGCGATCACGGATAGCCCCACGACCGCGCCCTTGCGCGCAAGCAGCCGCCGCAGCGCGCGGCGCGCGGGCGTCTCGAACTCGTCGCGGACAGAAACGGCGGGGGCTTCGAGCGCGGCGTCGGCCATGTCTAGCCTCTCAGCCGCGGGTTGACGAGGATATAGGCGATGTCCGCGATCAAGTTCAGGATGATGTAGATTGTCGCCGTCACCAGCACGACGCCCTGGACTACGGCATAATCGCGGTTGAACACGGCATCAACGATCAGCTTGCCGAATCCCGGAATCGAAAAGATCTGCTCGGTCAGCACCGCGCCCGATAACAACGTACCGAGCTCGAGCGCGCCCAAGGTGATGATCGGCGTCAGCGCGTTGCGCATCGCGTGTTTGAGAATCACGGTGCGTTCGGAAAGACCCTTGGCGCGCGCGGTGCGGACATAGTCGCTTTCGAGCACCTGCAGCATGGCGCTGCGGGTATGCCGCATCAGGATCGCCGCAATGGCATTGCCGAGCACGAAGGCGGGCATGATGGTTGATGCGAGGCTCGCGCGCCAGTTCTCGGTAAGGGGAACGTAGCCCGAGGCCGGCAACCAGCCGAGCTTGATCGAGAACAGGAAGATCAGCATGATGCCGAGCCAGAAGTTCGGCGTCGAGATTCCCCACAGCGCAAACAGGTTGGCGCCGTAGTCCCAGACCGTGCCTTTCTTCACGGCTGAAATGATGCCGGCGGGAATGCCGATCAGGAAAGCGATCAGGATCGCCATCGCGGCGAGCTGCATCGTCACCGGCAGCTTCTCGGCGATCAGGTCGCGCACCGGGACCTTGATACGCAGCGACTCGCCAAAATCGCCGGATGCGACGCCTTTGACCCAATAGAAATATTGCACCGGGATCGGCTGATCGAGCCGGTATTGCTGGCGAATCTGTGCGATCACGGCGGGATTGCGCTCTTCGCCAGCCATGACCAGTGCGGGATCGCCGGGCAACAGGTGCTGCAACAGGAAGATCAGCACCGACACGAAGAACAGCGTCGGGATCAGTTGCAGGATGCGTTTGCCGAGAAAGTTGAGCATCGCCCGCGCGTGACGTCTATTTCAGCTTGAGCCCGACGACGCGAACCAGCCCGTCTGGCATCCGGCGGTAGCCTTCAAGCCTGGTCGTATGCGCAATCAACAGCTTGCGGTGATAAAGATAGATGATCGGCTCGTCATAGAGCACGATCTTGGTCAGCTTTTCGTAAATCGACTTGCGCTGCGCGGGATCGCTGGTCAAGCGGCCTTCCTCCATCAGCCGGTCGGCCTCCGGATTGGAGTAGCCGCCGTCATTTTGCGGCGCGCCGCTGTGGAGGAAGACATACGAGTTTCCATCCGGATCGATCCGGCCGCTCCAATTGATCTGGAAGATCTGAAATTCGCCGGCCTGGGCTTGCTTGAAAGATGTCGCAAATTCAATCAGGCGGATCTTGATGTCGAAGCCGGCTTCGGCCGCCATGGACTGGATGACCTGTGCGAGCGTTTCGTTCTCCGTCCCCTTTGGAACCATGTAGTCGATGGATACGGGCGGGGTAACGCCAGCTTCCTTCAAGAGCGCCTTGGCCATTTCGACATTGCGAGCCCGGACCGGAAATGTCCGCTGGTAATAGGGATGTGTCGGGCTGACCCACTGATTGCCGGGCGTGAACTCGCCGTTGAAAACAACTTGATTGAGCGCTTCGCGATCGATCGCGAGATCGAGCGCCTGACGGACCTTGGCCGACCGGCTCAGTGCGCCCTTGCTCTTGTCGTTGTCGATGTTAATGGTGAGACCCATATAGCCGAGCTCCGGCGCGGTCGCGAGCACGAGCCGCGAATCCGACTGCACGTCCCTGATATCCGTCGCCAGCACACGCTCGATCAGGTCGAGCCCGCCCGATTTGAGATTGGCAAGCCGCACGGTGGAGTCGACGATCGGCAAATACACGATGCGGTCGATGAAGACGTTGTCCTTGTTCCAGTAGTCGGCGAATTTCTCGAAGACGATACGATCCTGCTGCACGCGCTCGACGAACTTGTAGGGCCCGGCGCAGACCGGGTGCAGGGCGAACTTGTCGCCAGCTTCTTTGGCGGCCTTGGGCGAGACCATCATGCCGGAACGGTCGGTGAGCTGGGCGATGAGCGGAGAATACGGGGTCTTCAGCACGAGCTTGATGGTCAGGGGATCGACGACCTCGACGTGGTCGAGCGCGGCGAGTTCGGGTTTGCGGAACGAAACCGGCAGGGTGAGGTGACGATCGAGCGAGAACTTCGCGGCTTCCGCGTCGAACGGCTCGCCGTCATGGAACTTGACGCCGGGCCGCAGCTTGATCGTGACTTCCTTGCCGTCGGCGGATGTCTCGTGCGACAGCGCGAGCTGCGGCACGATGTTGAGCTTCTCGTCGATATCGAACAGCTTGTCGCAGAAGGCCGCAAACACGATGCGTCCGACGTAGGTGCGTGCAGTGGAGGGATCGAGCGCGTCGGGGTCCTCAGCCAAGCCGATGCGCAGCGTGGTCTGGGCCTGGGCGATTGCCGCGAACGACAGCAGCCCCGCCGCTGCAATTGCGGCAAAACGCATCATCTTCATCGGACCTCTCTCCATTGACACCGTGACGCGACCGATCTCGCAGCGCCGCTCATCTTAACCCCGAAATCTTGCTTCGCTTCCCGTGGAACCACCAAAGGCCGCGACCAATCGCTCCAGCGTCGGCGAGAAGGCGGCCTCATTCGGTACGATCGCCTCGGGCGACGGCAATTCATCTGCGCGATGGCACGCGGTGAGGTGGCCGGCCGTGCTCGGCAGCAATTGCGGGGCGTCGATACGGCAGCGTTCGATCACGTAGGGGCAGCGTGTATGGAAGCGGCAGCCGGACGGCGGATCGATCGGGCTCGGCATTTCGCCTTCGAGCAGCACGCGGTTACGCTTGGCCCGTGGTGTCGGCACGGGAATGGCAGATAGCAGCGCGCGGCTATAGGGGTGGCGCGGCGCAGCGAAAAGCGTTTCGGCGTCCGCGGTTTCGACGATATGGCCGACATTCATCACCGCGACGCGGTCGGCAATATGCTTGACCACGGCGAGATCGTGCGAGACAAAGATATAGGCTAAGCCCAGCCGCTGTTGCAGATCGCGCAGCAAGTTGAGGATCTGCGAGCGGATCGAGACGTCGAGCGCGGAAACCGGCTCGTCGCAGATGATCAGCTTTGGTTCGACGGCAAGCGCCCGGGCAATCGCGATGCGCTGGCGCTGGCCGCCGGAAAATTCGTGGGCGTAGCGGCGCGCCGCGCGCGGCTCTAAACCGACCAGCCGCAACAGCTCCTCGACACGTTCGCGGCGCTGTTCGGCGGGCACGAGATGATGCAGCACCAGCGGCTCGGCCAGGATCTGGCCGACGGTCATGCGCGGATTGAGCGAGGCATAGGGATCCTGGAAGATGATCTGCGCGTCCCGACGAAAGGCGCGCAATTCGTCGGCGCGCATCGCGAGAAGATCGCGGCCTCCGAATCTGATCTCACCTTGATCGGGTTCGATGAGCCGCAGCACCAGCCGACTGACGGTCGACTTGCCGCAGCCGGATTCGCCGACCAAGGCCAGCGTCTCGCCGGCGTCGACGGTGAAAGAGACGCCATCGACCGCCTTGACGTAGGCCGTTGGCCGCCCGAACATCGAGCGAGCCGCGACGAAATGTTTGACCAGGTTGTTTGCCTCCAGCAGCGCGGTCACGACACCACCAGCTGTTCGAGTGGCGCGCGGATGCAGCGCGACCAATGGCCAGGGCTTACTTGCGCGAACGGTGGCGGGGCCGTCGTGCAGGCGCTCTCGACGAACGGACACCGCGCAGCGAACCGGCAGCCCTTTGGCGGCGCGCCCATGTTGGGAACCATGCCCTCGATGGTCGCCAGATGCGAGGTCCGCTGATCGAGGCGTGGAATCGAACCCAACAGCCCGACCGTGTAGGGATGCTGCGGGCTTGCGAATAACGCATCGACATCGGCCCGCTCAACGACTTCGCCGGCATACATCACCGCGACCTCGTCGCAGACTTCGGCGACGACGCCAAGATCATGCGTGATGAGGATGATCGCGGCGCCGCTTTCGGCCTTCAGCTCGCGCATTAGATCGAGAATCTGCGCCTGCAAGGTGACGTCGAGCGCGGTGGTCGGCTCGTCCGCTATCAACAGGTGAGGATCGCAGGCCAGCGCCATCGCAATCATCACACGTTGGCGCATGCCGCCGGACAGCTTGTGCGGATAGTCATCGATGCGCCGCTCTGGCGAGGGGATATGCACCCGCCGCAACAGTTCGATCGCACGTTTGCGAGCTGCGCTGCGGCTGCCGCCGCGGTGGCGCAGGATCGATTCCATGATCTGATCGCCGATGGTGAAGCTCGGATTGAGCGAGGTCATCGGCTCCTGAAAGATCATTGCCAGGCGATTGCCGCGCAGGTCGCGTTTGATGTCGTCAGGGATGTCGAGAAGATCAAAGCCATCGAAACGGATCGACCCCGTCACCTCGGCCGACTGTTTCGGCAAGAGGCCCATGACGGCGAGCGACGTCACGCTCTTGCCGCAGCCGGACTCGCCGACGAGGCCGAGCGTCGCGCCTCGTGCGACGGCGAGATCGACGGTGTCGACTGCGTGCGTGGCGCGCCCATCATCGCCGCGGAAGGTGATGCGCAGATCCCTGATTTCGATCAGCGGCGCGTCAGTCATCGCTGGCTTTCGAGATCGGTGGCAATACCGGCGTCGATCACGGCGCGATCGGTGATGCCTGCCGGGTTCTTCCGGCTTGGCAGGTATTTGCGAAAATGCACCCAGCGTTCTCGGCTCACCGCTTCCAACCGTTCAAGTTCGGCCAACGGATCGATGTGGTCGTCAACGCGCAGGTCAAGATCGGACCATTCCTCTTCGCCGTAGATCAAAAGTGCGGCCGATTGCTTGCCGCGCTTGTCGCCGCCAGCTAGCTCGCCCGCGCGCATGGCAGCGATCAGACGTCGTGCAAAAGGCATGCCGATGTTGGCAACATAAGATTTCGCTGTGTCGTCCAGAACGCGGCCGCCGGCGAGCATGTTGCCGGCCAGCGAATAGCCGTCGCCGTCGAGGTGCCCGCACCAGTCGACGCAGTCTTTGCCGGTGTAGGCGGCGATCCGCCCGCTGGCGTCCATGATATGCAGCTGCCGGCTGGCATGTCCGGCGTCGCTCGCAATCAGGGTTTCGATGATTTCGCGGGGGCTGCGTCCTTCGCGAAGCAGCTTGAGCCCGTCGATGCCGTAATAGGGATTGACCAGCGCCTGCGTCGCAATCCCGCCGATTCCAGCTGCAATGTGAGGGACGCGCGCCCCGACCGCAAAGAATTTCGTGGCGACGCCTATTCCAATCTGGCCGGTGGCATTGTCCTTGGCAATGATCGACCAGGTCATGTGCACTATCGTCCGGCGGCGTAGCCCTGCATGCCGCGGGCGTTGGCGGCGGCGCGGCGGCGGCTGCCGATTTTCGAGGCGGCGGTCAGCCGGCCTTCGGACCAGTCCGGGCCGACCTCGACGATATGCCCGCGCGCGCGCAGGTTCTCGATCGTCGCCCTGGACACGCGGTTCTCGACCACCATCACGCCGGGACGCGCGGTGCGCGGCCAGAACGAGATCGGGAAATGCTCGGAATGCCAGGCGGGCGCGTCGATCGCCTCCTGCAAATTCATTTTGGCATGGACGTGCCGCAGGAAGAATTGCGTGATCCACTGATCCTGCTGGTCGCCGCCCGGCGAGCCCCACGACAGGTACGGCTCGCCCTCGCGCAGCGCCATGGTCGGCGAGAGCGTGGTGCGCGGGCGCTTGCCCGGTGCGAGCGAAGCGGGATGACCTTCCTCCAGCCAGAACATCTGCGCGCGGCTGCCGAGGCAGAAGCCGAGCTCGGGAATGACGGGCGATGATTGCAGCCAGCCGCCGGAAGGCGTGGCCGAAATCATGTTGCCGGCCCGGTCGATGATGTCGAAATGGACGGTGTCGCCGTTGACCTCCCCCATCCGCCCCACCGTGGGTTCGCCCGCGCCCATTGCGCCGACAGCCTCGCGGCTTCCTTCCTGGCGCCGCAGCTTCACCACGCCGCCAAAACCTTCGACCGAGCCCGGAACGAAGTCGAGCGAGGCCTTGTCCGAAATCAGCTTGCGCCGCTCGTTGTTATAGGCGTCCGACAACAGGGTCGCGATTGGAACTTCCGTGAATTTAGGATCACCATAAAATTTCTCGCGGTCGGCATAGGCGAGCTTGGCGCATTCGATCTGGGTATGGATGAATTCAGGCGAGGTGGGATCAAGGCCGTCGAGCTGAAAACCTTTCAACAGCGCGAGCTGTTGCAGCATCACCGGGCCCTGGCTCCAGACGCCTGCCTTGCAGACGGTGTAGTTGCCATAGTCATAGGTCAGTGGCGCTTCTATTGTCGGTTGCCAGCGCACCATGTCGTCGGCGGAAAGCACGCCGCGATGCGGCGACCCGCTGACATCCATCACGTCCTGGGTGCGGCAGAACTTGTCGATCGCTTCGGCCACGAAACCCTTGGACCAGGCTTTTCGTGCAGCTTCGATTTGTGCCTCGCGATTGCCACCCGCGCTTTCGGCCTCTTTCAGAATTCGCGCATAGGTTTCGGCGAGCTTGGCGTTGGTGAAGAGCGCGCCTGGTTTCGGCACCGCATTGTTCGGCAAATAGACTGCCGCTGACGTCTGCCAGTATTTCCGGAACAGCTGCTCGACAATCTTGATGGTCGCGGCCGCGCGTTCCAGGAACGGATAGCCGTCGCGGGCGTAAGCGATCGCCGGCTCCAGCACGTCGCGCAGCCGCATCGTGCCGTAGTCGCGGAGCAGCAGCATCCAGGATTCGAAGGTGCCGGGAATACAGGCCGCGAGCAGTCCGGTGCCGGGCACCATTTCCAGCCCCTCGCTCTTGTAATGCGCGATGGTGGCGCCAGCGGGGGCAGGGCCCTGGCCGCAGATCACTTGGGTAGCGCCGCGCTTGACGTCGTGCACGATGATCGGCACGTCGCCGCCCGGACCGTTCAGATGCGGCTCGACGACCTGAAGCGTGAAGGCGGTCGCGACGCCGGCGTCAAACGCGTTGCCGCCCTTTTCCAGGATGCCCATGCCAACGGCGGTCGCAATCCAGTGGGTCGAGGTCACCACGCCGAACATGCCCTCGATTTCGGGACGGGTGGTGAAGGGATTGGGATTGATGTGGCTCATGGGAATCCGTGATTTCCGGGCTCTTTTTGGATTGACCGGGCCGCAATTGACCACAGGTCGGCCGCTCTGCCAACCAGTGTACCAGCCTTGTGACTATGCGCTGACCGCCGCCTCGGCGGGATTGTTGACGGCGTGGCAGGCGACACCATTGATCAGCCTGGGCGTCTCGCTGCGGCAAAGATCGAAGGCGAGCGGGCAGCGCGGGTTGAAGGCGCAGCCGGCGGGCGGGTTGATCGGGTTTGGGATCTCGCCCTTCACAGGAATGCGCTGGCGGCCGGACATTGCGAGGTCCGGCACCGCGCCGAGCAGCATTTTCGTGTAGGGCATTTTCGGCGCTTCGAACAATTGGCGGGATTCGGCGATCTCCACCACGCGGCCGAGATACATCACGCCGATGCGCGTGGCCATATGGCGGACCACGGCGAGGTTATGGCTGATGAAGAGATAGGTGAGGCCGAACTTGTCCTGCAGGTCGCGCATCAGATTGAGAATCTGGGCCTGAACCGAGACGTCGAGCGCCGAGGTCGGTTCGTCGCACACGACGAATTCGGCTTCGGAAGCGAGTGCACGCGCAATCGCGATGCGCTGGCGCTGGCCACCGGAAAATTCGTGCGGATATTTCCAGCCGTCATCGGCATGAAGGCCGACGAGGCCGAGCAATTCGCCGACACGCGCGCGAACGTCGGATTCACTTTTGATCAGATCGAAAGCGCGGATCGGTTCGGCGATGATGGCATCGACCCGAAGCCGTGGATTGAGGCTCGCATAGGGATCCTGGAAAATCATCTGGATGCGGCGGCGCAATTGCTGCCTCGCCTGCGCCTGGCGGAGATCTGTCATCGAGACGCCATCGATGACGACGTCGCCCGAGGTCGGCGGCAACAGCCCGACCACCATCCGCGCCACCGTGGTTTTCCCGGAACCGGATTCCCCGACCAGTGCGAAGGTCTCGCCTCTGGCGATGTCGAAGCTGATGTCGTCGACGGCTTTGAGAAATTCCAGGTGTCCGCCTTCGAGCACACGATTGAGCCACGGCTTCGACACGTCGAAGACGCGGCGCAGGTTTCGCACGTCGACGAATGGCTTTTGCGTCATGCCGCGGTCTCCGCAGGCACGGCATCATAGAGATGGCAGGCCACCGCCTGCGTGCCGTGGGCGATCGGCTCCGGACGCTCAATTCGGCAGCGGTCGAATGCAAAGGCGCAGCGCGGATTGAACGGGCAACCCGGCGGGATCGCCGACAATCGCGGCATGCTGCCGGGAATCTGAACCAGGCGGGAGGCGTCGCTGGCAAGTGTCGGGATCGCCCCCATCAGGCCTTTGGCGTAAGGGTGCAGTGGATTTTGCACAACGTCGCGCACCGGGCCGATTTCGGCAATGCGGCCGGAATACATCACCGCGACACGGTCGGAAGTCTCGGCAATCACGCCCATGTCGTGGGTCACGAGCATCACCGCCGTGCCGTGATCGCGCCCGAGCCGTTTGATCAGGGTGATGATCTGCGCTTGGACGGAGACATCAAGCGCCGTAGTCGGCTCATCAGCGATGATCAATTCCGGCTCAGCGCAGATCGCAAGCGCAATGACGACGCGTTGACGCATGCCGCCGGAAAATTCATGCGGATAGGAATTGATGCGCTTGTCCGGCGCGGGAATGCCGACTTCGGCGAGCAGGTCAATGGCGCGTCGCCGCGCTGCCGCTTCCGACAGGCTCGTGTGGGTGCGGATGGTCTCGACCAGCTGGTCGCCGATCCGGTAGAGCGGGTTGAGGCTAGTCAGCGGATCCTGGAAAATCATTCCGATCCGCTTGCCCCGGATGCGGCGCATCTCTTCCGGCGGAAGATTGTCGATCCGCAAGCCCGAGAGATGGATTTCACCGCCGGCGATCCGGCCAGGATGGTCGATCAGGCCGATGACCGCCAGTCCGGTCACGGATTTTCCGGCGCCGGATTTGCCGACGACGCCCAGCACCTCGCCCTTGGCGATCTCGAAGGAGATGCCGTCGATCGCACGCAGCACCTGATGACGGGTGGCGAATTCGACCCGCAGGTTACGCACGGAAAGAACGGGTTCGCTCATCGGAGTTTCGGGTTGAGGGCGTCGCGCAGCCAGTCGCCGAGCAGGTTGACGGACAGAACCAGCGCCGCGAGCGCGATGCCCGGGAAGGCGACGATCCACCATTCCCCGGCGAACAGATAGTTGTTGCCGATGCGGATCAGGGTGCCCAGCGAAGGCATGGTGTCGGGCATACCCGTGCCGAGAAACGACAGGGTGGCTTCGGTAATGACGGCGAGCGCGAGATTGATGGTCGCGATCACCAGGATCGGGCCCATCGCATTGGGCAGAACATGCCGCAGCATGATGACGGGAGCGGGCAGGCCGATCAGTTGCGCCGCCGCGACATAGTCCTTGTTCTTTTCCACCATGACGGAGCCGCGCACGGTGCGCGCATATTGCACCCAGAAACTCAGCCCGATCGCGAGCACCAGCACGGCGAGCATGCTCATGGCGTCCAGCCGGTTGCCGAACAACGATTTGGCGATGCCGTTGATCAGGAGCGCGATCAGGATGGCCGGGAAAGTGAGCTGCACGTCGGCGATGCGCATGATCATGGCGTCGATCGCGCCGCCGAAATAGCCGGCGATCAGGCCGAGCGAGATGCCGAGCGCGCCGGAAAACACCACGCCCAGGATGCCGACGATCAATGAAATGCGCAGACCGTAGAGAATCGCCGAGAGAACGTCACGGCCCTGCTCGTCCGTGCCGAGCAGAAACGGACTCTGGCCGTCCGCCATCCAGAGCGGCGCGATCCGCGAATTGATGAGCTGAAGCTGGCTGGGATCGAACGGATTCTGGACCGCAATGAGAGGAGCCGCGACCGCAACCAGAAAGAACAGCAGCGTCACGACGGCTGCGACTACCGTCAGCCGCGAGCGGCGGAACGAATAGAAGATGTCGCTGTCGAGCGCGCGGCGGATAAAACTCGCCGTCGGCGGGCTTGATGCGGCTTTGTGGGGGAGGGCGGCGTCCGACATGTCAGCTCTCACGCCGGGCGGCCGACGGTCGCGCGCAGGCGCGGATCGACCACCGTGTAGAGCACGTCCACAACGAGATTGATGGTAACGAAGATCAGCGAGACCATCAGCAAATAAGCGGCCATGATCGGGATATCGACATTTTGCACGGCTTGCACGAACAGAAGCCCCATGCCCGGCCACTGGAACACTGTTTCGGTGATGATCGCGAATGCAATAACCGAGCCAAATTGCAGGCCTGCCACCGTGATCACCGGCACGAGCGTATTTTTGAGCGCATGGCCGAAGTGGATGGCGCGGGTTGTCAGTCCGCGCGCGCGGGCAAAACGGATATAATCGGTGCGCAGAACTTCAAGCATTTCCGCGCGCACCAAGCGCATGATCAGCGTCATCTGGAACAGGCCAAGCGTGATCGACGGCATGATCAGGGCTTTGAGGCCAGAGGCCGTCAGAAGGCCCGTGGTCCACCAGCCGAGCTTCACGACGTCACCACGCCCGAACGAGGGCAGCCAGCCCAGCGTCACCGAAAACAGATAGATCAGCAGAATGCCGATCAGAAACGTCGGCAGCGAAATGCCGATCAGCGAGATCACCTGGAAAAGCTTGGCAAGCCAGGTATCACGCCGGAGTGCAGAATAAACTCCCATCAGGATGCCGAACACCAACGCGAGGATGGTGGCGCAGGTGGCAAGTTCCAGTGTGGCCGGCATTCGTTCCTTCAGGAGGTCGGCGACCGGCAAGCGGAACTGATAGGAGACGCCGAACTTGAATTGCGCGGCATTGGCGAAATAGCGCAGAAACTGCACTGCAACGGGATCGTCAAGCCCGAGCGATTTTCTGATTTCCGCACGTTCAGCGGCGGACGTATCGATCGAAACGATCTGGCTGACGGGATCGCCGACGAAGCGGAACATCGAGAACGAGATGATCCCGACGGCGATCATGACCCCGATCGCCTGAATGGCTCGGCGAAGCGTGAAAGCGAGCATCCCTTTCCTTCACTTCGTTGTGTCGGTTACTCGTTGGGTAAGCGATCGTTTGAAACGATAAATCCCGGATGCTGAACTTCCGGGATTTATCGCAACGTGGCGTGTTATTCCTGCTTGGTCGCCCAGTAGAACAGAACCTGGTTGTCGGCCCGCTGGGTGATTTTCACTTTTTTCGAAACACCCCAGGCCAGCGACTGCTGATGCAGCGGGATATAGCCGTAATCCTTGATGCCAAGTTCGAACGCCTGCTTGATCATCTGGTCGCGCTTGGCGGTATCGGCCTCGACCAGGACCTTGTCTGCAAGCGCGTCGAGTTCCTTGTTGCAGTAGCCGCCAAGATTGGCTTCGCCCCGCGTCGGCTGCTTGGGGTCGTGGCAGCCCATGATGTCGTACAGCACGTTATGGGAATCCATCGAGGCCGGCGTCCAGCCGAGCAGATAGAACGAGGTCTGGTACCCGCCCGGCTTGAGCACCTTGCCGAAATATTGCGCCTTGGGCTGGGCCAGCAGGTTCACCTTGACGCCGATGCGGGCGAGCATGCCGACCACGGCCTGGCATATATCGGCATCGTTGATGTAGCGGTCGTTGGGGCAATCCATCGTGACTTCGAAACCGTCGGGATAGCCGGCTTCCACCATCAGTTTCTTGGCCGCTTCCGGGTCGGCTTTGGGCCGGACGAAATCCTTCGACAGCGCGAACAACTGCGGCGCGATCATCAGCGCTGACGGCGTCGAGAGGCCGCGCATCACGCGCGTCTTGATCAGGTCGACATCGATCGCCTTGTAGAAGGCCTCACGGACGCGGATGTCCTTGAACGGGTTCTTGCCCTTGATGTTGGAGTAGAGCAGTTCGTTGCGCTCCTGGTCCATGCCGAGGAAGATGGTGCGGACTTCCGGTCCGGTCAGGACGGTTGCGTTGCCGCCGGCATTCACGCGCGCAATGTCTTGCGTCGGCACGGGCTCGATCACGTCGACTTCGCCGGACAGCAGCGCGGCGACGCGCGTCGAGGCAGACGCGATCGGCGTGAAGATGATCTCCTTGATGTTATGTTCGGGCTTGCCCCACCAGCTCGGATTGACCTTGAACACCGTCTTCACGCCGGGCTGGTGGCTTTCGATCATGAACGGACCGGTGCCGTTCTCGTGCAGCGAGGCGTAGCTTGGTGTCGTTGCGGAAGCCGGAGTTGGCGCGACGGAGTTATTTTCCTCGCACCATTTCTTGTCCATGATGAACCAGCCGTCCCATTGCGAGGTCAGGATGGGGTTGGGCGCATCAAGTTTGACGTCCACCGTATAGTCGTCGACCTTGATGAACTTGGCGTCGGACGGCACGTTGGTGAGGAAGTTCGACCCCTTGGCGCGGACGCGGTCCGCGGAAAAAATCACGTCATCGGCGGTGAAGGGGTCGCCGTTGTGGAATTTGACGCCCTTGCGCAAGTGGAAGCGCCAGTGGGTGGGCTCGAGAATTTCCCAGCTTTCGGCCAGCGCGGGGGCGATCTTCAGGTCCTTGTCGCGACTGACCAGCCCCTCATAGACGTGGGCGTGATGGGCGATGGTCGTGGTTTCCTTGAGCGTATAGGGATCGAGCGACTTGAGTTCGCCCTGGTTGGCGTAACGTATGGTCTGGCTTGAGGCCGGCAGCGCTGCAAAGGCGACAAATGAAGCGGTGGCCGCTGCAAGCAAGATCTGACGTAACGGCATTGGTGAACGCTCTCCACGATGGTGTACAAGTTCGGCTATGCAATAACGATGCCCGATCCATGTTGCCAGAGTTTGCCCGCCGCGCAAAGGCGGTTTGCTCAGGCCGCAAGGGGCTACGGGCATCGGTCCTACCTCGATTTAACGCTCGCGGCTTGTTGGATTGCGCCGAATGATGGGGGTTATGATGGCGGAACCGAAAGCCGATGTTCTCGTGCTGGGGGCCGGCATGGTCGGCGTCAGCGCGGCGCTGCACCTGCAAAAGCTCGGGCGCGACGTCATCCTGGTCGACCGGCATGAGCAGGCCGGTGAGGAGACCAGCTACGGCAATGCGGGAGTGATCGAATGTGCTTCCGTCTTTCCCTACATGTTCCCGCGCGACTTTGGCCAAGTCCTTCAATATGCGCTGAACCGCTCGCCAGCGGTGCGCTACCGCATTTCGGACCTGACCGATTTCCTGCCCTGGATCCTGCGTTATTACCTGGCGTCTTCGCCGGATCGGGCGAAGCATAGCGCCGTGTCCGTGTGGCCGCTGATCCAGCGGAGCCTCGCCGAGCATGAAGCGCTGATCGCGGAAGCAGGCGTTCCCGAGCTGTTGCACCGCACTGGATGGCTCAAGGTGTTTCGATCGGAAGCAACCCTCGCCAATGCGGCGCGCGATGCCGAGCGGGCGGGCCAGTATGGCGCGCCCAGCGAGGTTCTCGACGCTAAATCGATTGCCGCGCGCGAGCCGCATCTGACCGGCGACTTTGCCGGTGCCGTCTATTTGCCGACCCCAGGATTTATCGCTGATCCCGGGGCATTGGCCAAGGCCTATGCGGCGCTCTTTATCCGCAACGGCGGACGCTTCGTCGCGGCAGATGCACGAACGCTGACGCAGGAAGCCGGCGGATGGCGCGTCAAGGGGGCGTCGGCGCGCGAGGCCGTGGTGGCGCTTGGTCCATGGTCCGATCTGGTCTTCCGCCCGCTCGGCTATTCGATCCCGCTTGGCGTCAAGCGCGGCTACCATTTGCACCTGAAGCCACGCGGCAATGCGGTGCTCAATCATCCGGTTCTGGATTCCGATCTCGGCTTCCTGATCGCGCCGATGAACCAGGGCATTCGTCTGTGCACCGGCGCGGAGTTCGCCCGGCGCGATGCGCCGCCAAGACCTACCCAGGTCGAGCAAGCGCTACCGCGGGCGCGTACGCTGTTCCCGCTCGGCGAGGCGATCGAAGCGAGACCCTGGATGGGTGCGCGGCCATGCCTGCCGGACATGTTGCCGGTCATCGGGCCGGCGCCGCGCCACGACGGGCTCTGGTTCGATTTCGGTCACCAGCACCATGGACTGACGCTTGGCCCCGTCACCGGCCGGCTGCTGGCGGAGATGATGACGGGCACGGCGCCTTTTGCCGACCCCCGGCCGTTTGCCGCCGATCGCTTCGGTTAAGCATACGCGTCGCCCTCGTTCGGGTGGCTTGCTCCCTTGGCTGTCGCGGCGATACTGTGTGCTGGGCGGGTCGAAGTCGAACGCATTTGGAGCAGCCATGAAGGTTAATGTTGAAATCGACTGCACGCCGCTGGAGGCGCGCCAGTTTTTCGGGCTTCCGGATGTCCAGCCGATGCAGACGGCGGTGATGGAAAAGCTCCAGAACCAGATGCTGGACAATATCCAGAAGGTCTCGCCGGAGGCCTTGATGCAAAGCTGGCTTTCGTTCGACCCGAAATTCGCCGAGCGGTTTAGCGACATGTTCACCGCGATGACAGGTCTTGGCGGCACACGGGCGCCCGACAAGAAATGACATCGCAGTCTGACGGAGGCGAACTGACTGGCAAGCCGCTTCGCCCGCCCGGGCTCGGCCTGCTTCTGGCCGAGATGCGTGGCATCTTCGAATTCAACGCCAGCCTGATCACGGCGCCGCTCCTGCTGCGTGCGCCGAGAGGCGACGGCCATCCGGTGCTGGCCTTGCCGGGTTTTCTCGCCAGCGATCTCTCGATGGCGCCGATGCGCCGCTACCTGACCGAGCTCGGATACGAGGCCCACGCCTGGCAGATGGGCCGAAATCTCGGCGGCATCTCGCGGCTGCGTGCGGCTTTGCGCGATCGGCTTGCCGAGATCCATGCGAGCTCCGGCCGCAAGGTCTCTATCGTCGGCTGGAGCCTGGGCGGCGTCTACGCGCGCGACCTTGCGCTCAACGCGCCGGACATGGTGCGCTATGTCGTGACGCTGGGAAGTCCCTTTGCAAACGATGTGCGGGCGACCAATGCGACCCGGCTCTACGAGGCACTGTCGGGAGAGGTGGTCGGCGACGATCCTGAATTTGCTAACGCCATTGCCGGCGACCTGCCGGTTCCGACAACCTCCATCTTTTCGCGCGCCGATGGTGTCGTGAACTGGCATACCTGCTTGTTACGCCCTTCAGCGGCTGCGGAGAATGTCGAGGTCTATCTCGCGAGCCACGTGGGACTTGGCGTCAACCCGGCGGTATTGTGGGCGGTTGCCGACCGCCTAGCCCAGCACGAAGGTGAATTCAGCCAATTTGACCGGTCGGGGCCCTTTGCCATTGCATATGCGCCGCCAGAACGGGCACAATCCTGAGCACTGTCCCAAGGATAAGGGACCGTCTGAACGCAAGAACAAGACGCGCCATTCAAGGTGCTGCGGAACTGCTCGCGGGAGGAGCCTATGAGCGACGCCAGGAAACTGTCGGCCATGGACGCGTCGTTTCTGTATCTGGAAACGCCGGAAATGCCGATGCATGTCGGAAGCATGGCGATCTTCCGTCTGCCGGAGGACTACAAGGGCGACTTCTTCGAAGACTTCAAGGCGATGATCGCCTCGCGCCTGCACATCGCGCCGATCCTGAAAGCGCGCCTGGAAAACGCGCCGCTCGACATCGACCATCCATCATGGGTCGAGGACGACCAGTTCGACATCGACCGTCATATCTTCCGCGCCAGCCTGCCGGCGCCGCGCGACCGCGCCACGCTCGAGCGCATTGTCGGCTGGATGCACGCCAAGCTGCTCAACCGCGCACGCCCGCTCTGGGAGTTCTATGTCTTCGAAGGCATGAAGGACAACGAGATCGGCCTTTATTCCAAGATGCATCACGCCTGCATCGACGGCGGCGCGGGTGCCGCGCTGACCAACATGATCTACGATGTGACGCCGATTCCGCGAACAATCGAGCCGCCGACGGAGCGCGCCAGGGTCGGCCAGGAGCCGCGCGACATCGCCGCCAATCTTCTGGACTCCTATCAGCAGCTCTGGCGCGAGCCGTTCAACGCTTCCGCAGCGGCAAAGGGCATTGAACTGCCGCGTTCGGGCAAAAGCGATCTCGGCTCGATCCTGTTCGACAATGCGATGTTCCAGATCGAGAACGCGGTGAAATTTGCCGGCAATGTTCCGACCCTGCTCAAGGGCGTTTCCGACGTGATCGGGAAGATCACCGATCCGAAATCGCGCGACAGCATCGCCGGCATGATGTCGCCGCCGACCGTCCTCAACAAGCAGATATCGTCGGAACGCAGCTTTGCCGGCGTCTCCATTCCGTTGTCCCGCGCCAAGGCGGTTGCGAAGGCGGCAGGCGGCAAGCTCAACGATGTCGTTCTGGCGATCTCGAGCGGCGTGGTCCGGCGCTATCTCGTCGAGCGCGGCGCGCTGCCGACGAAGTCAATGACTGCGGCCGTGCCGATCTCGCTGCGTGAAGAGGGCAATACCGACGCCAACAACCAGGTGTTCGGCATGATTTGTTCGATCGCGACCAACATCGACGATCCCAAAACAAGACTGGAAACGATTATCGCGCAATCCACCAAGTCCAAGGAGATGTCGCATCCCTTGCGTGCGCTGATGCCGCAGATCCAGAATGTCTCGATGCTGGGAGCGCCGATCTTCGTCCAGATCCTCTCGCTGCTCTATAGCCGCTCCAGTCTCTCGGACGTGTTGCCGCCCGCAGCCAATATCACGGTGTCAAACGTTCCCGGACCGCGTCAGACGCTTTACGCGGCCGGCGCGGAGTTGTTGCACATCTTCCCGGTGTCGATCTCGACCCACGGGCTCGCGCTCAACATCACCGTGCAAAGCTACCGCGATCAGCTCGATTTCGGCTTCATCGCCGGCGCGAATATCATTCCGCATGTGCAGGTTCTGTGCGACATGGTGCCGGAGGAATTTTCCGCGCTTGAGGCTGCCTTTGCGCTGCCGCCGGCCGACCTCAAGGGTGCGGCCGAATAAGGAAAAGCCATGATCGAAATGCCGGCGCTGCAATTTGCGGAAACCAATGGGATTCGGATGGGCTTTTATGAAGCGGGTCCGAAATCCGACGCGCCGCCGGTCATCCTGTGTCACGGCTGGCCGGAGATTGCATTTTCCTGGCGTCACCAGATCAAGGCGCTGGCCGAAGCCGGCATCCGCGTCATTGCCCCGGACCAGCGCGGCTACGGCGCGACCGACCGGCCGGAGCCGGTCGAGGCCTACGACCTGGAGCACCTGACCGGCGATCTCGTCGGCTTGCTTGACCATTTGAAAATCGACAAGGCAATCTTTGTCGGCCACGACTGGGGCGGCTTTGTCGTCTGGCAGATGGCGCTCCGGCATCGCGACCGCGTGGCCGGCGTGGTCGGCGTCAACACGCCACATTGGCCTCGCGCGCCGGTCGATCCGATCAAAATGATGCGCGAGCGCTTCGGCGAAAGCATGTATGTTGTCCAGTTTCAGGATCCCGCGCGAGAGCCCGACCGGATCTTCGGCAGCCGGGTGGAGCAGACCTTCGACGCCTTCATGCGCAAGCCGCTGCCGCGCAAGGACAACGTGCCGCCAGAGCCGCCGACCGCGGGCATCGGCGCGTCGCCGAAACTCAATCTCGCTTTTCCGCAAATGATTGCGGCGTATGACGCCAAATACGATCCGCGCACACCGATCCTGTCGCCGGAAGAAAAGAAGGTCTTTGTCGATACCTTCACGAGGACCGGCTTCACCGGCGGCATCAACTGGTATCGCAACTGGACGCGAAACTGGGAGTGTTCGGCCGGGCTCGACCACACAGTTCGCGTGCCGGCGCTCATGATCATGGCGGAAAATGATGCCGTGCTGCCCCCGTCAGCGGCTGACGGCATGGAGAAAGTCGTGCCTGATCTGGAAAAGTATCTGGTACGCGACAGCGGACATTGGACGCAGCAGGAAAAGCCGGAAGAAGTCAGTGCCAAGCTGATCGAATGGCGGCGGAAGCGATTTGGTTAGGCCGTCATTGCGAGCCAACGGGTCGCGCGAATGCGCGCACGATGACAGGCTCCGCGAAGCAATCCAGAACGCCGCGAAGGAGCTGGATTGCTTCGTCGCTTACGCTCTCGCAATGACGTCCGGGGAGGATAGGAAAGCTCCAAAATGTCGTCGAAGAACAGGCTGAGCCCGATTCCGCATCCGCCAACCAAGCCGGTGGTCGGCAACATGCTGTCTCTGGATTCGACGGCGCCGGTGCAAAACCTGGCGAGGCTCGCCAGGGAACTGGGGCCGATCTTCTGGCTCGATATGATGGGCGCGCCGATCGTTATCGTTTCAGGCCACGACCTCGTCGACGAACTCAGCGACGAAAAGCGGTTCGACAAGACAGTGCGCGGACCCTTGCGGCGCGTGCGCGCGATCGCGGGCGATGGATTGTTCACCGCGGATACCACCGAGCCGAACTGGAGCAAGGCGCACAACATCCTTCTGCAGCCCTTCGGCAACCGCGCCATGCAGTCGTATCACCCAAGCATGGTCGACATCGCCGACCAGCTCGTGAAGAAATGGGAGCGGCTGAACGCCGACGACGAGATCGACGTCGTCCACGATATGACCGCGCTCACGCTCGACACCATTGGGCTGTGCGGTTTCGACTATCGCTTCAACTCGTTTTATCGCCGCGACTACCATCCGTTTGTCGAGTCGCTCGTGCGTTCGCTCGAGACGATCATGATGATCCGCGGCCTGCCGCTGGAAAACCTCTGGATGCAGAAGCGGCGGCGCGATCTTTCCAGCGACGTCGAATTCATGAACAAGATGGTCGACGAGATCGTCGCCGAACGGCGCCAGAATACGGCGGCTGCCGACGACAAGAAGGACATGCTCGCCGCCATGATGACCGGCGTCGACCGCGTCACCGGCACGCAGCTCGACGACGTCAACATCCGATACCAGATCAACACCTTCCTGATCGCGGGCCACGAGACCACGAGCGGACTGTTGTCCTGCACAATCTATGCGCTGCTGAAGCACCCGGAGGTGCTGAAGAAGGCTTACGAAGAAGTCGATCGCGTGCTCGGGCCCGATATCAACGCGAGGCCGACATACCAGCAGGTGCGTCAACTCACCTACGTCACGCAGATCCTGAAAGAGGCGCTGCGGATGTGGCCGCCGGCGCCGGCCTACGGCATTTCGCCGCTGAATGACGATGTCATCGGCGGCAGGTACAAGCTCAAGAAGAATACCTTCATCACCGTGCTGGTGTTGGCGCTGCACCGTGATCCCTCGGTGTGGGGACCTCATCCGGACGTGTTCGATCCGGAGAATTTTTCCCGCGAGGCCGAAGCCGCGCGCCCCGCCAACGCCTGGAAGCCGTTCGGCAACGGTCAGCGGGCCTGCATCGGCCGCGGCTTTGCGATGCACGAGGCGGCGCTCGCGATCGGCATGATCCTGCAACGCTTCAGACTGATCGATGTGCATCGCTATCAGATGCACCTGAAGGAGACGTTGACCATCAAGCCGGAGGGATTCAAGATCAAGGTGCGCCCGCGAGAAGACAGGGAGCGTGGCGTCTTCGCCGGCGAAGCCGTGGCGCCAGCGGGCCCTGTCGCGAAAAGGCCAGCTCCCCGGACGCGTCCGCTCCACAACACGCCGATGCTGGTGCTGTACGGCTCCAATCTCGGCACCGCCGAGGAACTGGCGACGCGAATGGCCGACCTTGCCGAGGTCAACGGTTTCAAGACCACGCTCGGCCCGCTCGATGATTATGTCGGCAAGCTGCCGGAGGAGGGCGGCGTCCTGATCATTTGCGCGTCCTATAATGGCGCGCCGCCGGATAACGCCACGCAATTCGTCAAATGGCTCGGCAGCGATCTGGCGAAGGATGCCTTCGCGAAAGTGCGTTATGCGGTGTTCGGCTGTGGCAACAGCGATTGGGCGGCGACCTATCAGTCGGTGCCGCGCTTCATCGACGAACAACTGACCGCGCACGGCGCGCGCGCCGTCTATCAGCGCGGCGAGGGCGATGCGCGCGGTGATCTCGACGGACAGTTCCAGAAGTGGTTTCCGGCGGCGGCGCAAGTGGCCACCAAGGAATTCGGGATCGACTGGAATTTTACCCGCACCGCCGAAGACGAGCCGCTTTATGCGGTCGAGCCGGTGGCGCCTGCGGCCGTCAACACGATCTTGGCGCAAGGCGGCGCCGTGCCGATGAAGGTGCTGGCGAACAGCGAATTGCAGAACAAATCAGGCGCCAACCCGTCGGAGCGATCCACGCGGCACATCGAAGTGCAATTGCCCGCCGACGCCACCTATCGCGTCGGCGATCATTTGAGCGTCGTGCCGCGCAACGATCCGACCCTTGTGGATGCCGTTGCGCGCCGCTTCGGTTTTCAGCCAGCCGATCAGATCCGCCTGCAAGTCGCGGAGGGCCGCCGGGCACAGTTGCCGGTGGGCGACGCCATATCGGTCGGGCGGCTGCTGACCGAATTCGTCGAATTGCAGCAGGTCGCGACCCGCAAGCAAATCCAGGCCATGGCCGAGCACACGCGTTGCCCGGTCACCAGGCCGAAGCTCGCAGCTTTGGCAGGCGACGATGAAGCTTCCGTTCTACACTACAGGGCCGACGTGTTCGACAAGCGCAAATCGGTATTCGACCTGCTCGAGGAATATCCGGCCTGCGAGCTGCCGTTTCACATCTACCTTGAAATGCTTTCCCTGCTGGCCCCGCGCTACTACTCGATCTCGTCATCGCCTTCGACCGATCCCGCGCGGTGCAGCGTGACCGTCGGCGTGGTGGAAGCGCCCGCAAGTTCGGGACGCGGCATCTACAAGGGCGTCTGCTCGAACTATCTGGCGCGGCGACGCACCGGAGACACGATCCATGCGACGTTGCGCGAGACCAAGGCGGGCTTTCGCCTGCCTGCAGATCCAAGCGTACCGATTATCATGGTCGGTCCCGGCACGGGGCTGGCGCCGTTCCGTGGTTTCCTGCAAGAGCGCGCGGCGTTGAAGGCGAAGGGCGCGAGCCTCGGTCCTGCCATGCTGTTTTTTGGCTGCCGCCATCCGGAACAGGACTATCTTTATGCCGACGAGTTGAAGGGCTTTAAGGCCGATGGCGTCACCGAACTGCATATCGCGTTCTCGCGCGGCAACGGCCCCAAGACTTATGTGCAAAATCTGATCGCGGCGGAGAAAGGGCGCGTGTGGACGTTGATCGGGCAGGGCGCGATCATCTATGTCTGCGGCGACGGCAGCAAGATGGAGCCTGACGTCAAGGCTGCGCTGATGGCGATCTATCGCGAGAAGAGCGGCGCGCACGCCGACGCCGCGGCGCGCTGGATCGACGACCTGGGCGCGAAGAACTGCTACGTGCTCGATGTCTGGGCCGGCGGCTGAATCTAGCGCTGCGGCGGCAACTTCTCGAACGCCGGCATCCCCTCGGGGATCGTGTGGAACGCCTGCTTGTCGCAGGTGTAGATCGCCGATTGTGGATTGCCGTAGAGCGCGGGATCATCCAGCGTGCCGGCTTTCAGGATCACCGCCGGCAATCCCGGCCGATGTGTCGTCAGGTGCGTGCCGCATTCTGCGCAGAATTCACGGGTGACGGCGTTGTCGATGTCAGTGCGGGAAAATTTCTTCGGCGAACCCTTGCTGTAGCTGAATCCCTTGATCGGCATCAGCATGAAGAAGTTGGGACCGCCGCCGGAGACGTATTGGCATTCCCGGCAATGACATTGCCCCCTGAACATCGGATCGCCCTCGGCGACGTAACGCACCGCTCCGCAATAGCATCCGCCTTCCAGCTTCATGACCTGCTCCTGTCCGCGCTAATGGGGCGTTTGCACCGATGCGCCACGCGCATGCTTGTCGATCGCATCGATGATCTGCGGCCACATCGGGATTGGCAGCGCATGGCCCATACGTTCGATCATGATCAGTTTTGCGCCGGGAATCGAAGCAGCGGTATCCTTGCCGCCTGCGGGATGCACCAGCGGATCGACCGTGCCGTGAATCACGAGCGTCGGCGCCTTGACGGTGCGGAGCCGCTCCTTTCGGCTGCCGGAGGCGAGAATGGCGCGGAGCTGACGGCCGACGCCGGCCGGATTGAGGCCGCGAGCGAAGGTGCGTTCGGCCAGTCCGCGATCGCGCGCCTCGTCTTCGGGGAAGGAGCCAACGCGCAAGATTTTCCAGGTCTGGCCAAAGCGCGCGATATACTCCTCCTTCGACTTCGGCGGCGGCGCCATCAAGACAGCCATCGCCTCTCGTGTCGGGCCGGGAATTCTTGGATTGCCGGTCGTCGACATGATGGAAGTCAGCGACCGCAGCCTTTGCGGAAACGAGATTGCGATCTCCTGGGCAATCATGCCGCCCATGGAAGCGCCGACCAGATGGGCCGAGGCGACACCGAGCGCATCCATCAGGCCGACGGTATCCTCCGCCATGTCGCGCAGGCGATAGGGCGCTTTGACCGGGATCTTGAACAGACGGAGCTTGAGCAACTCAACGGGGCTCAAAGGCTTGCCGCCGAAAAGCTTGCTGGACTGGCCGATGTCGCGGTTGTCGAAGCGGATCACGTAAAAACCGCGCGCGGCAAGCTGTTGGCAGAATTCGTCGTACCAGAGAACCATCTGGGCGCCCAATCCCATGATCAGGATCAGCGGTTCCCCGGAAGGATCGCCAAAGGTCTCGTAGCAGAGCTCGATACCATTGGTGCGCGCCATCTTCGGCGGCTGGTTGGCGGACGGGTTTACTTTGAGCGTTTCCATTTCGCGCCTTTTGCAGGACATTTTGTGATGCCGTTTTATGACATGCTTTTTCGCGTTGCAGAAGGCACCAGTGTCCGGTTCTGACATTCGTCAGAGCCGCCACGCTAGATATTAAATTGACGGCGCGCGGTTGACCGGCTTCGCACAACGGTGTCGTATCACGATTGCGGCGACTTTCCCGTTGTGCGGAATATCGCCGCCGATCTGTCGATATGTCCGACGCTAACGTCGCGGTCATTCTGGAGAACGCCGATGGCAGAAAAGAGCAACGATCCGGTTGCGCTGTGGCAGAACATGATCGGCGAGATGGAGAAGGGATTTAACGCCTTCGCCAACCAGGCGATGGCCTCGCCGCAATTCAGCAAGGTTGTCAATCAGGTCGGCGGGGCGACGGCGGGCGCGCAGAAACAGCTCGGCGAGCTGATGGAGCGATATCTTCTCTCGATGAATCTGCCGAGCCGGTCCCAGATGGTTGGCATGGCCGAGCGGCTGCAATCGATCGAGGGCCAGCTCAACGAGATCAAGGCGATGCTGCATCAGATGCAGGGCGCATCGGCGGGTACATCCGGCGGGCATTCGCAAACGCCGCGGCCGCCGCGCACCAAGCGGCCGCCGCCTGCGGGCGGGGACCCCAAATGAAGGCGGCTTCCGCTCCTGATCTGGCAGGTTTCGACCTTGCTTCGATCCCGGAACGGATTCAGTCAGAGGTGCAGCGCGCGATACAGCGCAGCATCAAGGGCGTCGAATACATCTCGACATCGGGACCTTCGCTCGGCTCGACGGCGAAAGATGTCCTCAGCGCCCGCGGCACCATGAACCTCTATCACTATCGGCCGGTCACGGATGAAATCTACCGGGTACCCATCCTGATCGTGATGGCGACGACCAACCGTGGCTACATCCTCGACATGGTGCCCGGCCAAAGCTTCATCGAGTTTCTCTTGAAGCGCGGCTACGATGTCTACATGCTGGATTGGACCGCGCCGAAGCCGGAGGAGAAGAACTTGCGGATGGAGGATTATGTCCTCGATTTCATTCCGCATTGTGTCCAGCAGGTGCAGCGCGATTCCGGTGAGAACGACGTCACCGTGATCGGCTACTGTTTCGGCGGGGTGCTGTCGTTGCTTTATGGTTCCATCTTTGCCGATGGGCCGATGAAGAACCTGATCTGCTTCACCACGCCGATCGATTTCCGCGAGATGAAGCTGTTCCAGAATTTTTCCGATCGCCGTTACTTCGACGTCGATCATCTCGTCGACAGCATCGGCAATGTGCCGCCGGAGATGATCCTCTCGTCGTTCGAGATGTTGCGTCCGGCCTCGCGCGCAGCTGGCCAGGTCCAACTGTGGGAAAATATCTGGAACGACGAGTTCGTGAAGTCGTACCGGATGTTCGACCGCTGGGCGACCGACACGCTGCCGCTGGCTGGCGAATATTTCCGCGCCATCACCAGGGACCTGATGTGGGACAACAAGCTCCACAACGACACCATGACGGTCGGTGGGCGCAAGGCTGATATCGCCAATATCAAGGTGCCGATCCTGCATGCGGTCGCCGAACACGACCACATTGTTCCCTATGGCGCCGCAAAGCCGCTGATTGAAAAGATCGGTTCGGCCGACAAGGAGGAGGTCATCCTCAAGGGTGGCCATGTCAGCCTGGTCGCCGGGCCCAACGCCATTCGGCGGCTATGGCCCAAGCTTGATTCCTGGCTTTGCGAGAGATCGACATGAGCGAGACACGTTCCTATCCGCGCCGGGTGCGCACGGAAGCAGGCGAGATCGAATTCGATTTGATGAGGCGCGCGGACGAGGCCGCCGTGCTCGCGTTCGCGAAAGCGCTGCCGACCCATGATCTGCTGTTCCTGCCCCGCAATATCAGCCAGCCGAAAGTATTGTCGGCCTGGATCAACGAGATCGAGCGCGGCGATATCGTCAGCCTGCTTGCGCGGAACGGTGCCGCGGTGGTCGGCTGCGGCACGCTGGTGACGGATTCCCGCTCCTGGTCGCCTCATGTCGGTGAAATCCGGATGGTGGTCTCGCTCGACGTGCGCGGGAAGGGGGTTGGCCGGGCGCTGTCGCAGGAGACTTTTGCGCTGGCGCTGAGTTCGGGCCTTGAAAAGCTGTCGGTTCAGATGACGGTCGACCAGCGGGCGGCGATTGCGCTGTTCGAGAGCCTCGGTTTCAAGGCCGAAGCACTGCTGCGCGACCATGTCCGGGACGCCGGCGGTCAAAAGCACGACATTGTCGTGCTTGGGCACAATGTGGCGCAGGTTCGGGCACAGCTGGAGGCTTATGGCCTTCCGGGTGCAGTCACGCCGTCCTGACGGGCACTAATCGGCTGATTTCATAAGCAAATTGCTCGATTATTCCGCTTATCACGCATTTGTGATATCGCGATGCAACATCAATGTTGCGACGCACCATTAACTATGCCATATAGAGGGTGCCCCGGGCCAAACGGACGGGGTGAGCCCATAGCTCAAACCCTGAGGATGAGGAGAACCCCATGACCATCGAAGCCAATTCCGTGTTTGGCAACTTCAAAGAAGCCTTTGCGCCCGTGACCGAAGCCTTCAAGAACTTCCAGAACCTGGAAGTGCCTGAGGCCGCCCGCGAGTTCGTGAAGAAGCAGGCCGAGACCGCCAAGGAGCGTGCCGCCGACTTCTACGCCGGTTCGGAGAAGGCCAGCGAAGTGATCGAGTCCGCCGTGACCGGTTCGGTCAGCGAAGCCGCCAAGATCGGCCGCAATATCCAGCAGGCGATCTACCAGGATGCCGAGGCGTTCTTCGCCGGCGTCGACAAGCTCGCTTCCGCGAAGTCGATCAACGAGGCCGTCCAGATCCAGTCGGAGCTGCTGCGTGCCCATGGTGAGACCCTGGTCTCGCGCGCCAAGGCGTCGAGCGAATATCTCGGCAAGCTCGTGACCGAAGGTGCGAAGACCGCGCAGGACAACTTCACCAAGGTCTACAACAAGACCGCCTGATCGTTCTCGTTCGTAGCGTTCTTTTTTGTAGCGTCTTTAGTGCTTTTCGAGGCCCGCTTTGGCGGGCCTTCTTTTTTGCATCGCAACGGACACGCCTCGAGATGCTGGGATTTCCGGCTGCGCAATAGGCTTGTGCCCCAAATTTTCCGTTTCTTTGCCAGCCGCCGCTATTGTTTGGCCTCCCCGCAGCGGCTTGAATGACAGAATCAGCGCCATAGCTCCTAGGTGAGCATCACAGGAGACGCCATGTCCGCGACCGCCCAGACGCTGCGCCCACCGTCGAGGACCCTGATGTTTCTCGAGGGGCGGGCGATCCATGAGTTTGGTGCGTTTCTCGGCGCGCTGCCGCTGTTGAGCCTGGCGCCGCGCGGCGACGGGCATCCGGTGCTGGTGCTTCCCGGGCTTATGGCGTCCGACGTTTCCACCCGGCCGCTGCGCAGTTTTCTGAACAACAAGGGTTACGTGACGAGCGGCTGGCAGCAGGGCCGCAACCTCGGCCTGCGCCATGGCGTGCAGGAGGCGATGGTCGATCTCGTGCGCGACCTCAGCGACAGGCATCGGCGGAAGATCAGCCTGATAGGCTGGAGCCTCGGCGGCCTCTATGCGCGACAACTCGCCAAGATGATGCCTGATCGGGTGCGCTCAGTGATCACGCTCGGCAGTCCCTTTGCCGGTCATCCCAAGGCCACCAACGCTTGGCGCGTCTACGAACTCGCAAGCGGCCGCCGCGCCGAAGAAGACCATCGTTTCGGTGGATCTCTGTCCGAGCCTCCGCCGGTGCCGACCACGGCGATCTTCAGCCGCACCGACGGCATCTGTGCCTGGCAGGGCTGCATGGAGAAATCCTCAGCCCTTGCCGAAAGCATCGAGGTCGAAAGCAGTCATTGCGGCATGGGTCACCACCCGGCGGTCGTCTATGCGGTAGCCGATCGCCTCGCGCAGGCCGAAGGCGAATGGAAGCCGTTCGACCGCTCGGGTTGGCGCAGCCTGATCTATCCCGATCCGCATAGGTAAGAGCGGGATCGTCATCCACCCATCGAGACGGCGCTTCGCGCCTCCTCGGGATGAGGCCATTATTTGTGGCTCGATTTCGACCCTCATGGTGAGGAGCCGCGTCATTTTACGCGGCGTCTCGAACCATGACGCCGCGTCGATCGGTGCCGGATCAGATTTCGAGAATCCGCAAAACGCGCTATGCGTCTGTCATGCCGCAGCCGCTTGCCCGCATCGTCGATCAGCTCAAGCGCGAACCCTCGCGCACCGGATCGATCATCATCACCGTGTTCGGCGATGCGATCGTGCCGCGCGGCGGCTCGGTCTGGCTCGGCACGCTGCTGCAATTTTTCGAAGCCCTCGATATCGACGGCAGCGTGGTGCGCACGGCAATGTCGCGGCTCGCGGCCGACGGCTGGCTGGAGCGCGAGAAGGTCGGCCGCAACAGCTTCTATCGGCTGGCGGCCAGCGGCCATCGAACGTTCGAAGCGGCGACGCGGCACATCTATGATCCGCCGCCGTCCGTCTGGAGCGGGCGGTTCGAACTGCTTTTGATCGGCAAGGCCGCTGATCGTGAGGCCTCGCGCGAGGCGCTGCGGAATGCCGGATTCGGCAGCCCGTTGCCGGGCGTATGGGTCGCGCCATCGGGCGTTCCGATCCCGGAAGAGGCTGCTTCCGCAATCCGGCTGGAGGTATCGGCCGAGGACGAAAGCGGCCGCCATCTGTTGTCCGAAAGCTGGCCGCTCGATCACACCGCGGAGGCCTATCTGAAGTTCATGAAATCGTTCGAGGCGCTGCGCATCTGGCTCGGCCGCCGCGCACGGCCGTCGGAGCTGGAAGCTTTCACGGCGCGGATCTTGCTGATCCATCATTACAGGCGGGTGGTGCTCCGCGATCCCTTGCTTCCGCTCGCGCTTTTGCCAGGGAACTGGCCAGGAAACGCCGCCCGCGCGCTGTGCGGGGAGATCTATCGCACGGTGCTGCCGGCATCCGAGCAATGGCTCGACCATCATGGTTTGAATGAAAGCGGCCGCTTGCCGCCGGCGGTTGCGGAGCTGGCGCGGCGGTTCCGGAGTTAATATGTTACAAAAACGTATTGCGGTGTGCATATTCTGTTATATATTGCGCTCTAACAATCCCGGAGAAGCGGCGCATGTACACCCAGGCGCTCAATAGTTCGGAAGGTGAGGGGCGCGTCATCGAGGACGCCGCGCGGGAGGCGCAGTTCCAGGCGCGGATCGACGCCGAAGAGCGCATCGAACCGAACGATTGGATGCCATCAGCCTATCGCAAGACGCTGACGCGGCAAATTTCACAGCACGCGCATTCCGAAATCGTCGGCATGCTGCCTGAGGGCAACTGGATCACCCGCGCGCCGTCGCTGCGCCGCAAGGCCGCGCTGCTCGCCAAGGTTCAGGACGAGTGCGGCCACGGCCTTTATCTCTATGCCGCCGCCGAGACGCTCGGCTCGTCCCGCGAAGAACTCGTCGACCAGATGCTGACCGGCAAAGCCAAATATTCTTCCATCTTCAATTACCCGACGCTGACCTGGGCCGATATCGGCGTGATCGGCTGGCTGGTCGATGGTGCGGCGATCATGAACCAGATTCCGCTGTGCCGCTGCTCTTACGGTCCCTACGCGCGCGCGATGATCCGCGTCTGCAAGGAGGAATCCTTTCACCAGCGGCAGGGCTACGAGATCATGCTGACGCTTTGCCGCGGCTCAGCCGAGCAGAAGGCGATGGCGCAGGATGCGCTGGATCGCTGGTGGTGGCCGGTGCTGATGATGTTCGGGCCGCCCGACAATTTAAGCCAGCACAGCGACACCTCGACGCGGTGGAAGATCAAGCGTTTTTCCAATGACGAGCTGCGTCAGAAATTCGTCGATGCCACGGTGCCGCAGGCGCAATATCTGGGCCTGACGATTCCAGATTCCGGCATGAAGCTGAACGAAGCAACCGGTCACTGGGAATACAGCGCAATCGACTGGACCGAGTTCAAGCAGGTGCTCGCGGGCAACGGCCCGTGCAACCGCGACCGGATGGCGGCGCGGCGCAAGGCGCATGAAGAGGGCGCCTGGGTGCGCGAGGCCGCCGCGGCTTATGCGGAAAAGCGTCGGCAACGCGCTCTGGCGCAAGCAGCTGAATGAAGGAGACCGCCGTGGCCACGCCGAACACCCCGCTGTGGGAAGTTTTCATTCGCAGCCGCAATGGGCTCGCGCACAAGCATGTCGGATCACTGCACGCGGCCGATGCCACGCTGGCGCTCCAGGCGGCGCGCGACGTCTACACCCGCCGCGGCGAGGGATGGTCGATATGGGTGGTGCCGTCGAGCGCCATCACCGCGTCCGATCCGGCCGAGAAGGGGATGATGTTCGATCCGGCCGAATCGAAGGTCTATCGTCATCCGACCTTTTACGAGGTGCCCGAAGAAGTCGGGCATATGTGACTCCAGCTCCTCATGGTGAGGAGGCGCATGCACCCAAGCAGGCCGAGCGACCAGCGAGGCCGTGAGCGAACAGTGCCAACAGACAAGCGCCGTCTCGAACCATGAGGCCCGATGTTATCCCGGCCCATCCTTCGAGACGCCTGCTGCGCAGGCTCCTCAGGATGAGGCTGAAATTGTTGGACGCAGTTGAAAGCCATGGCCGCGGCATCGATCCAGGTTTCCGAAACGCCGTTGGTGCTGTACGCGCTGCGCCGCGCCGACGATGCGCTTGTCCTGGGGCACCGGCTGTCGGAATGGTGCGGGCACGCGCCGATGCTTGAAGAGGACATGGCGCTCGCCAATATGGGCCTCGATCTCTTAGGGTTGGCGCGCGAGCTTTATTCCTACGCGGCGCAAGCCGAGGGCAAAGGCAACGACGAAGACAAATTCGCCTATCTTCGCGATGTCAGGCAGTATCGCAATCTTCTCCTTGTCGAGCAGCCGAACGGCGATTTTGCACGCACCATCGTGCGGCAATTTTTCTATGCCGCGTTCGCTGATCCCTACTGGCGCGCGATGACGAAATCTTCCGACGCGACGCTGGCGGCGATCGCCGCCAAGTCGGAAAAGGAAAGCGCCTATCATTTGCGGCACTCGTCGGAGTGGGTGATCCGGCTCGGTGACGGCACGGCCGAGAGCCATGACCGCGCGCAAGCGGCCATCGACGACCTCTGGTCCTTCACCGGCGAGATGTTCGAGACCGATGACAGCGAGCTTATGCTGATCGGGTCCAGCGTCGCGATCGATCCGGCAGCCTTGCGCGCACAATGGCTGAAGACGGTTTCGGCGATTGTGAGCGAAGCGATGCTTGCGCTGCCTGGTGCGGGATGGATGCAAAAGGGCGGGCGCAGCGGCCGGCACAGCGAGCACCTCGGTCATCTCCTGAGCGAATTGCAATCGATGCAACGAACCTTTCCGGGTGCGTCATGGTGATCGAAGTGGCTGAGCAAGCCGAGACACGGCAGCGCGCCTGGGACACCGCGGCAGAAGTGGTCGACCCCGAGATTCCCGTGCTGACGATCGCCGATCTGGGTGTGTTGCGCGACGTTGCCATCAGCGACGGGTGCGTCGAGGTGACGATCACGCCGACCTATTCCGGGTGCCCTGCGATGAACATGATCGCGCTGGAAGTTGAACTCGCGCTGGAACGCGCGGGCTTTCGTGGTGCAAAAGTGCGCACCGTTCTATCGCCGGCCTGGACCACCGACTGGATGAGCGAGGACGGCCGCCGCAAGCTGCGCGACTACGGTATCGCGCCGCCGCTGGGACCAACTTCGCGCCGTGCGTTGTTCGGCGTGGAGCAGGTCATGTGTCCGCAATGCGGCTCTAGTGATACCGAATTGCTTTCCGAATTCGGTTCGACTTCCTGCAAGGCGCTGTGGCGCTGCAAAGCTTGCCGCGAACCGTTCGATTATTTCAAGTGTCATTGAGGATGCAGGCGCCGCGCTTTCATCGTCTGGCGGTCGAGGATTTGCGCCGCGAAACCCCTGATGCGATCTCGCTGACCTTTGCGATTCCCGACGCGTTGAAGGACGACTACCGTTTTTCGCCGGGGCAATATCTGACCCTGCGGACGACGATGGATGGCGAGGAGGTGCGGCGTTCCTATTCCATCTGCTCCGGGCCCGATGATGGCGAGATGCGCATCGCGGTGAAAAAGGTCGACGGTGGCGCGTTCTCAGGTTGGGCTGCGGACGAACTAAAAAGCGGCGACGAGATCGATGTCATGACGCCGACCGGCCGCTTTGGCATTGCGCCTGTGCCAGAGGTGGCGCGCATCCATGTCGGTTTTGCGGCCGGCTCCGGCATCACGCCTATTCTCTCGATTATCAAGGGCGTTCTGGCGCGCGAGCCGAGCAGCCGGTTCTTTCTGTTTTACGGCAACCGTTCGACCGGCAGCATGCTGTTCCGCGAGGCGCTTGAACAGCTGAAGGATCGTTTCATCGCGCGGCTTTCTGTCTTTCACGTCATCTCGGGCGAGGAGCAGGACATTCCGATCCTCCACGGACGGCTGGACGGCGAGAAGGTGAGGGTGCTGTTGCGCTCGCAGGTCGCGGCCGCCACGATCGACCACGTCTTCATCTGCGGTCCGACCGGGATGAGCGAGGAGATCGAGGCGACCTGCCGCGAGATCGGCATTGTAGATGAGCGCATCCACATCGAGCGGTTTGTGTCCGGTCTCGGCGGCAAGCCGCGGCCCAAGGCTGTCGTGCCCGCAGGCGCGCCGCCAAAGGCGTTTGCTTCGCTCATTATCGACGGCAAGCGCCGCGAGGTGCCGGTCGCTGAGGGTGAGGCCATTCTCGACGCCGCATTGCGCGCCGGCGTCGATCTGCCATTCGCCTGCAAGGGAGGGATGTGCTCAACCTGTCGCGCCAAGCTTGTCGAGGGCGAAGCGCGAATGGACGTCAACTATTCGCTGGAGCCGTGGGAACTCGAGAAAGGCTTTGTGCTGACCTGCCAGGCCAAGCCGATGACCGGCCATGTCGTGGTGGATTACGATCAGGTCTAGGATTAGCCATCATTCCGGGAGGCGAGTTTTCCTCTCCCGCAAGCCGAGGTGAAGCGAATTTACCTCTTCGGCCGCTTGTCGATCACGCGCTTGGCCTTGCCGAGCGAACGTTCCAGCGTCTCCGGCGCCACCGCCTTCACGTGCGCGGAGATCCCGATGGTGTTCTTGATGTACCGGGTGACGCGATCGGCGTGTTCGAACAGCCCGCTGCCGTCCCAATGGCCGTAACGCGCTTCGGCGAGCACGGTCATTTCATCCAGCCGTCCCTCGCGCGTCAGTTCGATCACAAAGTGACCGCCGCACCAGTCGGTCGCGAGCAGGATTTCCTCGATCTGGGTCGGAAACACATTGACGCCGCGCAGGATGATCATGTCGTCGGAGCGGCCGGTCACCTTTTCCATGCGCCGCATGCCCGGCCGCGCCGTCCCCGGCAGCAGCCGGGTGAGATCGCGGGTGCGGTAGCGGATGATCGGAAAGGCTTCCTTGGTCAACGAGGTGAAGACAAGTTCGCCTTGCTCGCCATCGGGCAGGACACGGCCGGTCTCGGGATCGATCACTTCCGGATAGAAGTGGTCCTCCCAAATGTGCAGGCCATCCTTCGTTTCGATGCATTCCTGGGCGACGCCTGGGCCGATCACCTCCGACAGGCCGTAGATGTCGGTGGCGTCCATATCGAAGGACTGCTCGATCTCGGCGCGCATGGCATTGGTCCAGGGTTCGGCGCCAAAGATGCCGATCTTCAGGGACGATCGTTTGGGATCGAGGCCCCTGCGTTTGAATTCATCGAGGATCGCCAGCATGTAGCTTGGCGTCACCGTGATAATGTCCGGCCTGAAATCGTCGATCAGTTGCACTTGGCGTTCGGTCATGCCGCCGGAGATCGGAACCACCGTGCATCCGAGTTGTTCGGCTCCGTAGTGCACGCCGAGTCCGCCGGTAAAGAGGCCGTAGCCATAGGCATTGTGGATGATCATGCCGCTGCGGCCGCCGGCCGCGCGGATCGAGCGCGCCATCACGGTTGACCACGTCTCGATGTCGGCCTTGGTATATCCGACTACGATCGGTTTGCCGGTGGTGCCGGAGGAGGCGTGGATCCGCACCAGTTTTTCGCGCGGCACAGCGAACATGTTGAACGGATAATTGTCGCGCAGGTCGGACTTGGTCGTGAACGGAAACCTGGCGAGATCGGAAATCTGCCTGAAGTCGCCGGGATGGACGCCCGCCTGATCGAAGGCCTTCTTGTAGTGGGCGACGTTGTCGTAGGCGTGCGCCAGCGACCAGGCGAGGCGCCTGGTTTGCAACGCGGTGATCTCGTCGCGTGAGGCCCTCTCGGTCTCGTCCAGTTCGGCGATGTACGCCCCATCTTTGAACAATCGATCGGTCGAAGCCATCGCGTCATCCCTTGATGTTTCACTCCGGTGGCGCGGTCTTTTCTGCTGCCGACACCCAGACGCCGCCGATGCCGCGGGAATGGCCGCGCAGTTCGGCGATCACGACATCATTGACTGTGACACGCACGTCGTAAATGCCCGAGCGACCGGTTTTAGAGATTTCCCTGGCGGTGGCGACCAGCCGATCGCCGAGCCTGCCCGGCCGGACAAAGGCGATGTTGCACTGCGCTGCGACGGTGCGCTCGTTGTGCGAGTTGCAGGCAAAGGCGAACGCGGAATTTGCCAGCAGGAAAATGAACCCGCCATGAGCAATGCCATGGCCGTTGACCATATCCGGCCGCACGGTCATCGTGAGTACGGCTTCGCCCGGGCTGACGCGCGCGATTGCCATGCCGAGACCCTGGCTCGCGCCATCATCCTTCCACATCGCCTCCGCAGAGGCGCGGGCGATATCTTCGGGGGAAAGCGTGGCCTGGACGGTCACTCCGGTCTCCTGACCTATGCCGGGTTTGTCCGAATTATGTTCTTGTGCTGTGCGATCAGTCCGCTAGTCATGGGGCGAAGCGGCGGACCTGTCAACGAGTCCAGCGGTTGCCGCGCCGATCGTTGAACTTTCGGAAAAATGCGATGTCAGAGAGCAAGACAGCCACCTCGTCGGGTTCCGTCGAGGCACGATGTGTCCGGCTGAACGCCAAGGCCGAGACGCCGGCCGAGGTGGCGCCCGTTGTCGAGATGAAAACGCTCTCGCGTGGCGAGGACGAGGTTCTGATCGAGATCAAGGCGGCGGCCGTCAATCCTTCCGACATCAAGGCCGCGACGGGCTTGATGCCCTACGCGGTGTTTCCACGCACCTCGGGCCGCGACTACGCCGGCGTCGTGATCGACGGTCCGGCCAACATGATAGGCCGCGAGGTGTTCGGCTCGTCCGGCGACCTCGGCATCCGCCGTGACGGCACCCACGCCACGCATCTTGTCGTCGAGACCGGTGCGGTCGTAGACAAGCCGAAGAACCTGTCGTGGGCGGAGGCGGCCGGGATCGGCGTGCCCTTCGTGACCGCGATCGAAGGTTTTCGCCGCGCGGGAATGCCGGACAAGCAGGAGACCGTTCTGGTGTTCGGCGTTACGGGAAAGGTTGGACAGGCCGCGGTGCAGATCGCAAGCTGGCGCGGTGCGCGCGTGATCGGCGTGACACGCAAGCACGAGGCTTACGGCGGACATACCAACGGGCCGGTTGAGATGATCGATGCTTCGACGACCGACGTGGCCACGCGCGTTCGCGAACTGACGGACGGGAATGGCGCCAACATCGTGTTCAACACTGTCGGCGACCCGTATTTTCAGGCAGCGCACAAGTCGCTGGCGTTGCGCGGCCGGCAGATCCTGATTGCCGCCATCGACCGTATCGTGCAGTTCAATATTCTGGAGTTTTATCGCGGCCAGCACACCTATGTCGGCATTGATTCACTCGGTCTGTCGTCGGTCGCCACGGGCGCCGTGCTCCGCGAACTGGTTGCTGGTTTTCTCAGCGGGCATCTCAAGCCGTTTCCGATCAAGCCCACCGCGATCTATCCCCTGGAAGATGCGAAGTCGGCGTTTATCGCGGTCGCAGGCTCCTCACGCGATCGCGTCATTCTGCGACCCTAGGCGGTGACGGTGCCGTCGGATTTCAACATCGCCGTCGCTGCGGGTCTCCTGATTGGACTAGCCTATGGTGCCGTCGGACTCCTGAGTGGGTTTTGTCTCCTAAGCAGCCTGCGCGGTTGGTGGACGGAGGGTGACAGCCGCCTGATCCGGAGCTTTGCACTGGCGCTCGCGGTTGCGGTCGTAGCAACGCAGGTTCTCGCGGCATACGGCGCCGTCGATCTGACGAGGTCGGTCTATCTCCAGCCGTCGTTTTCGGTTCCCCTGATGTTCGCCGGCGGTCTTTTGTTCGGCTACGGCATGGTGCTGGCGAACGGTTGCGGCTCGCGCGCACTGGTGTTGCTGGGGCGCGGCAACCTGCGTTCGTTTGTCGTTGTGATCGTGCTCGGCATCGTGGCGCAGATGACGCTACGAGGGTTGATTGCGCCGATCCGCCTTCCCCTGTTGCAATCGACGCTGACCAAACCGGGTCACCTGTCCCTGCCGGAATTCTTTCCGGCGACAGGCGGCGCGACTTCAACGCGGATCGTCGTTGCATCGGCGATTTCGGCCGTCCTGATGATCTTTGCCTTCGCGCATGCGCCGTTTCGCCGCGCGGGCGGCCAGATCGCGGCGGGAATTGCCGTCGGCCTGCTCGTTACGGCAGGCTGGTTTGCGACCGGCTATCTCGGCGCGGATGAATTCAATCCCGCGGCCGTCACCTCGCTCACATTCATCGCCCCCGTCGTCGACACGGTGCAATATGCGATGCTGTCGACCGGGCTGACGCTCAATTTCGGCATCGCCATGGTTTTCGGCGTGTTCGCCGGCAGCCTGCTCACCGCGCTTTTCACGCGACGCTTCCATCTCGAAGGCTACGTCTCGCCCCAGCACATGCTTCGCTCGATCGCTGGTGCTGCGCTTATGGGAACAGGCGGCGCGATGGCGCTGGGCTGCTCGATCGGGCAGGGTCTGACCGGAATCTCGACGCTGGCGCTTTCGTCCTTCGTGGCAGTCGCCGGGATCCTGCTCGGAACGGCCGCGGGCCTGCGCGGGATGCTTCGCGTGCCGTCCCTGAAAGTGCCGAACGTCGCCGGCTGACGCTAATCCGCCGCACTGGTCAAGATCCGAACCTCCGAGGTGAGGGTACGGTGCACCGGACATCTGTCCGCGATTTCCATCAGCCTCTTGCGCTGCTCGACATCGAGCGCTCCTTCCATGGTGATGACCCGCTCGATCTGGTCGAGCATGCCGGCCTTGGTTTCGCACTCGGCGCAATCTTCGGCGTGAATCTTGCTGTGGCGGAGCGTCACAGTGGTTCGTTCCAGCGGCACGGCCTTGCGTTCGGCATAAAGCCGCATGGTCATGGAGGTGCAGGCGCCGAGCGCTGCGAGCAGGAAGTCGTAGGGCGCAAGCCCGGTGTCATCGCCTCCTGAGGATGAGGGCTCGTCGGCGAGCAATTGATGCGGGCCGACGGTGACCGTCTGCTGGAATTTGCCGTTGCGGGTCTCGCGCACCACGACCTCGCGCGGTGCCTCGCTTGCATCGGCATTTTCGTGCGGCCCTTGGGCGTCAAGGTAACGCGAGGCCCAGGCCGCGATGACATCGGCGGCATAGAGGGAGTCCCGCCGGTCGCTCAGGAGGTGGTCCGCGCCGGCCAACGACACAAAGCTCTTCGGATGTTTGGCGGCAACAAAAATGCGCGTCGCATTTTCGATGCCGACGGTATCGTCGGTCGGCGCGTGCATGATAAGCAGCGCCTTGTGCAGTTTGGTGACGTGTCCCATCAGGCTATGTTCGGCGATATCGTCGAGGAAGGCGCGCTTGATCGTGAAGGGACGACCGGCGAGGGAAACTTCCGCCTCGCTTTGCTGGCGAATCTTCTCGACGGAATCGGCGAACAGGCCGGTGACATGCGCGGGATCCGACGGCGCGGCGATGGTGACGACCGCCTTGGCGTCGGGGATTTGCCCGGCCGCGGCCAGCACCGCGGCGCCGCCGAGGCTGTGGCCGATCAGAAGCGCAGGTGCCGCATAGGTGTTGCGCAGGTGGTCGGCGGCGCGCACGAGATCGGCGACATTGGAGGAAAAGGTCGAATTGGCGAAGTCGCCTTCGCTCGAACCAAGACCCGTGAAATCGAACCGCAACACGGCAATGCCCTTTGCGGCCAGCGCGACCGCAATCCGCCTGGCGGCAAGAACGTCCTTGCCGCAGGTGAAGCAATGGGCGAACAGCGCGTAGGCGCGAACGGGCCCGTCCGGCGTATCCAGGGCGGCCGCCAGTTGCTGACCCTCCGAACCCTGGAATTGAAATCGTTCGGTGGGCATGGACGTCTCCGTATCTTTGCGAAGCGTCACCTCTTCGAGAGTGACGCCTTGAAAGGCTCTATTCGTGGCGATGCATCGCCGATTCATGCTTGGTATCTCGCATGGTCGAGTAAATGATCAGCGACAGCAGGATGATGCCGGAGAGATAATAGTAGAACCATTCCTCGTGGCCGATGCTCTTGAAATAGAGCGCCACCGCCGGCGCGGTGCCGCCGAAGATGGAGACCGTGATGGAATAGGGGATGCCGACGCCGAGCGCGCGGATCTTGGTCGGGAACAGCTCCGCCTTCACGACCGCGTTGATCGAGGTATAGCCCGCCGTGAAGATCCAGGCGGCGCAGATCAGGAGAAACGCGATCAGCGGCGATTTGCTGGCCTTCAGCGTGGTCAGGATCGGCACGGTGGCGAGCGTTCCGACCACGCCGAAGAAGATCAGAACCGGCTTGCGGCCGATGCGGTCCGATATGGCGCCGTAGATTGGTTGCAGCAATGTCGCAAAGACCAGCGTGCCGAAGATCACAAGGGTGGTTTGATCCGCGGTCAGGCCAACCGACAATTTGACAAAGGTCTGCATGTAGGTCGTGAAGGTGTAGAAGGCTGCCGTGCCGCCGGCGGTCAATCCGACCACGAGCAGGAGCTCGCGGGGATATTGCAGCAGGCCGAGGATCGAGCCGGTCGGCTTGACGGTCTTGCTGGCCTCCACGAAGGCGTCGGTCTCCTGCAGATTGCGCCGCATCACCGCGGCGAAGATCGCCAGCACCGCGCCGATCGCAAACGGTATCCGCCAGCCCCAGTCCTTCAATTGTTCAGGCGTGAGGAAAACCTTCTGCAGCAGCAAAAGGACGATGATGGCGGTGAGCTGACCTCCGATCAGGGTGACGTACTGGAAACTCGAATAGAAGCCGCGGTGCTTGGCATCCGCCACCTCGCTGAGATAGGTGGCGCTCGCACCATACTCGCCGCCAAGGCTCAGGCCTTCGATGACGCGCGCCAACGCCAGGATTGCGGGTGCGGCAAGGCCGATCGAGGCGTAGGTCGGCGTGACGGCGATGATCAGCGATCCGAAGCACATGCAGACGACCGACAGCGTCAGCGACAAGCGGCGGCCGAAATGGTCGGCGAGGTAGCCGAACAGCCAGCCGCCGAGGGGACGCATCAGGAATGTGGCGGCGAACAACACCGCAGCGTTCAGCTGCTGCACCACCGGATCTTCGTTGGGGAAAAATGCCGGCGCGAAATACAGGGCGAACGCAGTATACGCATAGAAATCGTACCACTCGACGAGATTGCCGACCGAGCCGATGAAGATGGCCTTCACCCGGCGTTCGACATCGTGAATGTCGAGACGGTCGTCGGCGCTCGCGCTTGCAACTTGCTCAGCCACGTCTAGGTCCCCCAGAAGAAATCTTGAAACGAAAAAAGCCTGTTCAGGCTTGACCGAACAGCATGGGAAGCTGCCGCGGCCCGCGCACAGTGCCTTCCGACCACGTGACCTTGCCGGCAGGATCGATCCTGAATTCGGGAATGCGCCTGAGCCATTCCTCGATCGCGACCGTTATTTCCATGCGCGCGAGGTTTGAACCGATGCAGCGGTGAATCCCGAGGCCAAAGGCGGCGTGCGGGTTCTGCTTGCGATCGATCACGACTTTATCCGCGTCGGGAAACACGGCCGGATCGCGGTTGGCGGCGGGAAACGACAACAGCACCATGTTGCCGGTCTTGATCGGGCAACCGCCGATCTCGGTCTCCTTCATGACCTCGCGCGCCATCGTCACCGGGGCGTAGGCTCGCAGGAATTCCTCCACGGCGGTGGGCAGGAGTTCGGGCTCGGCAAGCAGGCGCTTACGGTCGGCGGGCGTCCTTGCCAGATGCCAAAGTGATGCGCCGATGGCGCTCCAGCTGGTGTCGATGCCGGCGATCAGAAGCAGGCGCAACGCCCCTTGCACATGCGCGTCCGCCAAAGGCTGACCGTTGGTGTCCCGGGCATTCATCAGCGTCGAGATCAGGTCGTCGGTCGGTTGCTCCTTGCGTCGCTCGATGTGACCGGAAAAATATGCGATCATTTCCTGAACGGCGTTCATCAGGATCGCCTGATCCTTGATGCCGAGCTCAAGAATTTCGTGAATCCATCTGATGAAGAGATCGCTGTCGGCTTCTGGAATGCCGAGCATATGGGCGATCGTGCGCACCGGAATATGCCTGCCGTAACGTGTGGCGGCGTCGCATCCGCCGTCACGGATGAAACCGTCGATCAATTCGTTGCAGATCGCGCGAACCCGCGGTTCGAGTTTCTTCACCGCATCGGGCGTAAACGACGGCAGCAACAATTGCTTGGCTGGCTTGTGCGCCGGTGGATCCGAGGTAATCGGTGGCGATGGAACGATGTCCTGCCTAACGTCGCGTACGACGACGCGGCGCGAGGAAAAATGCTCGGTGTCATAGGCGATCTGCTTCACGGCCTCAAAGGTGGTTGGCATGTAGCAGCCGAGAAAGCGCTCGGTATGAACGATGGGACTTGCCGCACGCAAGGCATCCCATATCGGATAGGGATTTTCCGTCCAGAGCGGATCGGTGTGATCGAAGTCAGTGACCCAGTCGGTCACGGGAGCATGATTGGACATGAGGCAATTCCTCTCGATCGGTAAAATTCGAACGACCGGCGAAACGGTTTATTCCTCGATCACGGCGATCGCAATTTCAGGGCAATTGGACTGCGCAAGCCAGGCCTTGTCTTCCAGTCCCGCGGGCACCGTGCCGTCGCCCGCTTCATGCGCGTTGCCGAATGCGTCGAGTTCGAACAACTCAGGCGCGAGCGATTTGCAGCGGGCATGCCCCTGGCATTTGTCCTGATCGACGCGAACTCGCAGCTTTCCTGACATTCAGCTTCCTCCCGCCGGGCCGCGCCATTCAAATCGGCACCTGTTGTTCTCTTCGGGCGATTATAGCGCGGTGTGTGCTCTTCACCAGCGCTCAAATCGTCGATTTGCCAGATGAATTTACGCGTGCGGAATCGGCGCCGTTCTGGGATCGATCGGGGTTGTGCCGCGCAAGCCCAGAATATCTTCCAGAACCCTAGCTCCGGCGAGAAGCGCGGCTTCGCCACGCGATGGCGCGACCATCTGCAATCCGACCGGCAAGCCGGAAGCGGTGAATCCGCACGGCAGGGACAGCGCCGGGCAGCAGGCGAGCGTGATGGCATAAACAATGCCAAGCCATTCGACATAGTTGTCGAATGTCCTGCCCGCGCATTCGCTGACATAGCGGTGCTCGATCGGGAAGGGCGGGACGATCGTCGCCGGCGTCAGCAGCAAGTCGTAGGTCTTGAAGAACTCGAGCGTGCGCGTGGCCATCGCCACGCGCTGGGCTTCGGCCCGCTCAAGCTGCTCGACCGAGAGTTTCAGGCCTTGCTCGATATTCCAGATCACCTCGGGTTTGAGATATTCGCGCTTCTCGCGCAGTAACGCGGCCTTGGAGACCGCGAAATCGAAGGCGCGCAGCACATGAAAACATTCATGGGCCTCGCGCAGATCGGGATGGGCTTCCTCGACGACGGCGCCCGCCTGGGCAAAACGGGCGGCGGCCTCGCGCGTGATCGCGGCGACTTCGGGATCGACCGGGGTAATGCCGAGATCGGGCGAATAGGCGATGCGCTTGGGCGTCTTGCCCGAACGCGCCGCGGACAAGAAAGATGTCGGCAGGCGGGGCAGGGAGAGCGGATCGGCCGGATGCTCGCCGCTCATCGCGTCAAGGAGCAGTGCGAGGTCTTCGACGTTGCGCGCCATCGGGCCGTGGACCGTCAGGTTGCGGTCGATCTTGAAAGCTGGGCTATGCGGCACCCGGCCGATGCTTGGCCGCATGCCGACGATGCCGCAGAAGCTTGCGGGGTTGCGCAGCGAGCCGCCCATGTCGGTGCCGTGGGCGAGCCACGCCGTGCCGGTTGCGAGTGCCACCGCCGCACCGCCGGAGGAGCCGGATGCGGAGCGCGACGTGTCCCATGGGTTACGCGTCGCGCCAAACACCTCGTTGAATGTATGGGCGCCGGCGCCGAATTCCGGGGTATTGGATTTTGCGTAGATGACGCCGCCATTACTTTCAAGCAGTTCGACGACGATGTCGGAGCGGGTGGGCACGGTGTCTTTGTAAATCGGCGAGCCCTGAGTGGTTCGCACGCCGGCGACGCTGGTGAGGTCCTTGATCGGGACCGGAAGCCCGGCGAGCATCCCGCGTTCGCCCAACGGCCTCTGCATCAACGCCCTCGCATTCGCGCGCGCCCGATCAAAGCACAGGGTCGGCAGCGCATTGGTCTTGCCGTCAATCTCGGCGATCCGCTTCTCCAGTACGCCCAGCAGGTCGAGCGGCGTGACCTCGCCGGAATTGAGCTGGTCAACGATTGTGCACGCCGTTGACCGTATGAGTGCCTGATCCGGTGGCATCGAGTATTCCCCGCAAGAGCGCTTTCTGATGGTGGATTGTGTAACCCTGTAAAACGCCTTACGACAAGCAACAAACGCGAGATAGACCTCGGGAGAAAAGACATGACCACGCCGTTGGCCGCGCCGGATTGGCGTCAACTAAGCCGGGAAGCGCTCGATAGCGGACTTAACAACGGCGCGGCGGTTTCCGGCAGCGGCGACATGGTCGCGGGCTGGGAGAGGCTGTCGGCGGAAATGCGCTCCCGGCATGGCGCGCATCTCAATCTTCAATACGGCCCGCGCGAACGCAACCGCATCGACTTCTTGAAGGCGGCGCCGAACGCTCCGACGCTGTTGTTCATTCACGGCGGCTACTGGCAAATGCGGTCGAAGGATTCGTTCACGATATTCGCGTCCGGCCCGATGGCGCACGGCATCAATGTCGCGCTGATCGGCTACACACTTGCGCCCGATGCGACGCTGGAGCAGATCGTCGCTGAAATCCATGCCGGGATCGATGATCTCGCCGCTCGCCTGCCGGAGCTAGGTGCCGATGCCAGCCGCCTCGTGGCTTCGGGCTGGTCCGCCGGCGGACATTTGACGGCGATGGCGATGCTGAACAAGCACGTCAAGGGCGGAGTGGCGATCAGCGGGATCTACGACCTCGAGCCGATCCGCCACTCCTATCTCAACGTCAAGCTCGGCCTTGACGAGGTGATGTCCAAGCGGAATTCGCCGATGCTGCTGAGCCACGCGGTCAAGCCGATGGCATTGACGGTCGGCGGCGCCGAACTGCCGCTGCTTCGCCGGCAGACCGCCGATTTTGCAGCCTATCGCGCCAGGCATGGCTTGCCGGTGATCTACGAGGAAATTCCCGGCACCAATCATTTCACCATCATGGATGAAATGGCGTCTGCCTCGGGGCGGATCACCACGATGATCCGGGAAGTGATCGAGCGGGTTTAGCGAATGACAGGATGGACGCTTCGCGGGAGCCTGTCATCGAGCGCGCACTCGCGCGACCGTTGGCTGGCAATGTCGTTATGTCGATCGTCACACTAGCGTCGCCGCGATCAGATTCGCCACGTGAGGTTCGTTCTCGATCCCCCGGAGGACGTGCAGGAGGCGAGCCACACGCTCAGTTGGCAGATGCTTCTGCGCCATCAGGCGGAACTTCTCCTCCATTTCGGCATCCGTCATTGGATTCTTGAAATGCCCGCGGTGGTATTCGACACGAGTCGCCTTGCTCGCCCCTGACTTCAGCACGAGCTCCAGTTCACACAGGTTGAATTCGCTCTCGGTGCGATCGGCTTCCTCCGACGGCTCAACCTTGATACGGCCCACGAGGTTGAGCAGGCGCGTATCGTGCAGGTATGGATCCTCGTAATATTCCGGCGCGATGTTGCCATACATCAGCACGAGGCCAGCTGCGTAGGGGATACTGTGGTCGGCGGTCTCGTGCGTCTGCGGCTTCCACTTCTCCGGGCTATCCGCCATGATCTTGACCGCGGAGTGCGAGACGCGAATGTTGACCGCTTCAATATCGTCCGGGTTCGTAACGAACGGCCGCGCTTCCATGGCAGCCTGCGCCACCGTCTGCGAGAACTGGCCGAGCGGAAAGCGCTTGGTGAAGGCGCGGCGGATACCGAAGGGCTCGCCGAGCTGCAGTGGTTCGACAGGCTTCTTGCCCATTACCTTGAAGAAACCATAAGTGCCTTCGAACACCTTGCCCGGGCCGGTCATTCCTTCCTGCGCGAGCTCGACGGCAAACATGGCCTTACGGCAGGCGTCCGCCGCCGCAAACGCTTTCCAGTTCGATAGCGCATCCGACCGTCCCTGTCGCGTCGCAGTGTTACCGCCAACCGTGATGCCGATCGCTTGTATCATCTGGTCCGGCGTGAGCCCCATCAGGCGGCCGGCGGCAACAACCGCAGCCATGCCTGTGATGCTCGAGTGGTCGATACCGTTGCCGAGATAGTCGTAGACGTCTGCGATCTTGCAGAACACCTCGTAGGAAAGGACGGTCGCCGTGATGAGGTCGCGGCCGCTTCGCCCCTTCACCTCGGCCGCGCTGAGCAGCGCCGCAATCGTATCGCTCGGATGGCCCGCGCCATGAGTCAGGCTGACAAAGGCGTCGTTGAAGTCGAGATAGCGGATCATCACGCCATTGGCGAAGGTCGCGAGATCGAGGCTCGTTTTGGTGCCGCTGATCAGCACGGTCGCGGGCCGTTTGGCGCTGACATCGCCTGCAAGCTTGATCGCGATCCTGCTTGGACCCGCGTCATAGCCGCCATAGGCGCAGCCGATCGTGTCGAGGATGGAGCGCCGGGCAAGCCGCACCACATCGCCGGGGATGTCCTCGTATTTCAAATGAGCCGCATAGCGCGCCAGTGTCTCGGCGAGCGGCGCCTGGTCGCCGGCAGGGCTCTTGTCCTGTGCGAATAGAGGAAACGCCGGGGTGCCTGCCGCGAGGCCCGCTGAAGCGGCCGCTTTAAGGAAATGCCGGCGCGAGCCGGTAGCAGCCCGGCGGGCCGACATGGGTCTTACCCCCATCCGGCCGCGATGCCGCCATCGACGGTGAAGATCACGCCCGACGTATAGGCGGAACGGTCGGAGGCAAGAAACGCCATCAGGTCGCCGATCTCGCGTGCATGCGCGGGACGACCGAGCGGCAAACCCTTCTGGAATTCCTTATAGCGGTTTTCGTCGCCGAACTGGTTCCTGGCGCGGGTCTTCAGAAGTGTGACGTGGCGATCGGTGCCGACCGGACCTGGATTGATGCCGACCACGCGGATGTTGTCGGCGAGGCTCTTGCTGCCGAGCGCCCGGGTAAACGACATGATCGCCGCGTTGCCGGTGCTGCCACAGATGTAATTCGCGTCATACTTTTCGCCGGCGACGCCGATATCGTTGACGATCACGCCACCACCGCGCGCCTTCATCTGGGCATAGATCGCACGCGTGATGTTGATGTAGCCGAACACTTTCAGCTCCCAGGCATGCCGCCACGTCGGCTCATCGATCTTGTCGATCGAGCCGCCGGGGATATCGCCGGCATTGTTGACGAGAATGTCGATGTCGGCGGCTTCCTTGACCAAACGCGTGATGTCCTCCGGCTTGCGCAGGTCCGTCACGATGGTGGCGGCATCGATCTGATGTGCCGCGCGCAGACGATCTGCAACGGCCTTGAGCTGTTCGCCGTTGCGCGCGGCCAGCAGCAGGTGCGCGCCTTCCTCGGCAAAGCTTTCGGCGGCGGCCGCGCCGATGCCCTTCGAGGCGCCGGTGATGAGGACGCGTTTGCCGCGCAGATGAAGGTCCATGGTGTTGCTCGCTAATGGGTTGCCCGAAAGGTGAGGGGTATTGTCACTTAGGCCGCCGTGGCCGAGGCGGTCAACCTTGCACTGCACCGTTGCGCGCAAGCGAAGTTTGGTCCATGCAATGGCCATTACAAGGCGGGCACATGCTCGGCGGACTAACCCCAAGGATTCCCTCTATGAGCAACGGAAAAAAGCAGTACCGGATCGCAGTCATTCCCGGCGATGGAATCGGCAAGGAGGTCATGCCAGAGGGCTTGCGGGTCATTGAGGCGGCGGCGAAAAAGCATGGTGTCGCTGTGCATTTCGACCACTTCGATTTCGCTTCCTACGATTATTACGAAAAGCACGGCCAGATGATGCCGGACGATTGGAAGGACCAGATCGGCAAGCATGATGCGATCTATTTCGGCGCCGTCGGCTGGCCGGCGAAAATCCCTGATCACATCTCCTTGTGGGGCTCGCTGATCAAGTTCCGGCGAGAGTTCGATCAATACGCCAATCTGCGCCCGGTGCGGCTGATGCCCGGTGTGCCGTCGCCGCTCGCGGGAAGGAAGCCCGGCGACATCGATTTCTGGGTGGTGCGGGAAAATACCGAAGGCGAATATTCATCTGTCGGCGGGCGCATGTTTCCCGACACCGAGCGTGAATTCGTGACCCAGCAGACGGTCATGACGCGTACCGGCGTCGATCGCATCCTGAAGTTCGCATTTGAACTTGCCGCATCGCGGCCGAAGAAGCATCTGACCTCGGCGACGAAGTCCAACGGCATCTCGATCACCATGCCCTATTGGGACGAGCGGGTAGAGGCGATGGCGAAGAGCTATCCGAAAGTGAAGTGGGACAAGTTCCACATCGATATTCTGACCGCGAATTTCGTGCTCCACCCCGATTGGTTTGACGTCGTGGTCGGCTCGAACCTGTTCGGCGACATTCTCTCAGATCTCGGCCCGGCCTGCACCGGCACCATCGGCATTGCGCCGTCCGGCAATATCAATCCGGAAGGCGATTGCCCCTCGGTGTTCGAACCGGTGCATGGCTCGGCGCCCGACATTGCCGGGCAGGGCATTGCGAACCCGATCGGCATGATCTGGTCGGGCGCGATGATGCTGGAGCATCTCGGCGAAAAGGATGCAGCGCAGGCGATCGTCACCGCCATCGAACGCACGCTCGGCGAACGCACGCTCCGCACTCGCGATCTCGGGGGCAACGCTGACACGACTGCGTGCGGCAAGGCGGTTGCGGAGATGGTGGAGTAGCTATGACCCTCTCCCGAAAAGGGAGAGGGGCAAGGTATCGCGAAATCACTGAACGATGACTTTCCCGACCATCTGCGGATGCAGGCTGCAGAAATAATCGAACGTGCCGGCGTTATTGAACGTGAACGAAAACGTGCCGTTCGTGTCGAGCGGCTTGGACCGGAAAGACTTGCTCTTATCGACGACCGTGTGCGGGATATCGTCCTTATTGACCCATTTGACCGTCGTTCCTACCGGCACTGTCAATTCCTTCGGGTTGAACGTGAAGTTGTCGATGGTCACGGTGTTGGCCTCTTGGGCAACGACGGCGCCGAACGCAAGCATCGCACCAATGACCGGTCCCAAAATCATTGCGGTCAGCACAGCACGGGTGGGGACAAGTCGGTTCACAACGAAGTGGAGAAGGGCATTCGGATAGTTCATGAAGACTCCAATCTCGGTCAGCCTTGTTGAATGCGCTGATACGCAAGAGACGCGATTGGCGTTGTCTTTATTCCGAATACATCATTCCGTGATCGGGGGAATTGGTCGCGATTTCGAGAGATGGCGCCGCGATCAACCCCGCGCAACGCGCCGGCAATGTTCCCATGCCGCGTGGATCAGGTTTTCGCTCGCTTCCGGCGTGCGGAACGCCGAGTGCGCCGACAGCGTCACGTTTTGTATTTTCGTGAGTGGATGATCTGAGGGCAGCGGCTCGATGTTGAACACATCGAGCCCGGCGTGGCGGATGTGGCCCGACTTCAGCGCCTCGATCATCGCGGCTTCGTCGACCACGGCGCCGCGTGCCGTATTGATGAGGATGACGCCAGGCTTCATCGCTCCGATGCGCTCGCGCGAGAGAAAGCCGCGGGTCTCGTCGTTGAGCAGAAGATGCAGCGAAACGACATGGCTTTGCGCCAGCAGCGCCTCGAGCGAAACGAATTCGACGCCGGAAAATTGTTTCGGCGAGCGGTTCCACGCGATCACTTTGATGCCACTGCCCAATGCGATGCGAGCAACTTCCGCCGCGATCCCGCCGTAGCCGATCAGGCCGAGCGTCTTGCCGGTGAGTTGCATGCCGTCTTCGCGCAGCCAGTTGCCGGCGCGCATCTCGCGGTCCATTTTCGCGATCCCGCGTGCCGCCTCCCACATCAGCGCAATCGCGCATTCGGCAACCGCCGTGTCGCCATAGCCCTTGATCAGGTGAACGGTGATGCCGAGTTCCGCGAGTTCTTCCGGGTTCATGTAGCTGCGGGCGCCGGTGCCCAGAAACACGACGTGTTCAAGTCCGCTGCAGCGCTTCGCGATGTCGGTCGGCAGCGCCGTGTGATCGATGATGACGATTTCGGCGCCATTGAGCAGGGCCGGTATGTCGTTCGGCTTGATGTCGGCGTTGCGGTTGACCCGCACGGCCGGATCGCCCGACTTGTTCTGCCGCTCGAAGATATCCGCGAGCGACCCGTTGGCATCGACAAAAACCCCGCGCACGAAATTCTCCCCTGATCTAGAATTACGCCGCGCTCACGAGGCGACGCCGGCGAGCGACAGCACCGTGTGCATCAAGACGTTGGCGCCCGCGGTACAATCCGCCTGCGTGGCATCCTCGAGTTCGTTGTGACTGACGCCGTCCTTGCAGGGCACGAAGACCATGGCGGCCGGAATCTTCGTATTGAGATTGCAGGCATCATGACCCGCGCCCGACGTGATGCGGCGATGGGAGAAGCCGAGCTTTTTGGCGGCGTCTTCCACCGCGTTGACCAGTTTCGGATCGAAATGCGTCGGCGGCTTCCGCCAGACCAGATCGAGCTTCACGTCGACCTTGCGGCGCGCCGAGATCTCCTTGATTGCTGTTCGCAAACCGGCATCAAGCGCATCCATGATTGCGGGATCCGCGCTGCGGCAATCGACGGTGAAAGCGATCTCGCCCGGAATGACGTTGCGCGAGGGGTGGGCAATGACGGCTTCGCCGATCGTGCCGACCGCCTTGGGGCCATACTGTCGGGCCGTCGTTTCCATGGCCAGAACGATTTCCGACAGCGTTGCGAGCGCGTCGCGGCGCAGTGGCATCGGCGTTGAGCCGGCATGGCTTTCAAAACCTGTGATCTTGCCGTCGTACCACAACACGCCCTGGCCGGAATCGACGACACCGATGGTCTTGCCTTCGGCTTCCAGGATTGGACCCTGCTCGATGTGCAGTTCGATAAAACCGGAGAATTTCTGGAAGCCGACCGGTTTGTCCCCGCGATAACCGATTCCGTCGAGCGCTTCGGCCACGGTGACGCCTTCGGCATCCTTGCGCGACAGGATGTCTTCAGTGGTGAAGTCGCCGACATAGGCGGCGGAGGCCATCATCGCTGGTGCGAAGCGCGAGCCTTCCTCGTTGGTCCAGTTGACGATGCAGATCGGAACTTCCGTCTCGATCCCGGCATCGTTGAGCGTGCGGACGACTTCAAGCGCGGCCAGCGTGCCGAGTACGCCGTCGAACTTGCCGCCGGTTGGCTGCGTATCGAGGTGCGACCCAAGCCCGATCGGTGGTTTCGACGTGTCCTTGCCCTTACGCAAGGCAAACATCGAGCCGAGCGTATCGACGTGAACCTCGAGCCCTGCGGCTTCGCATTCCCTTCGAAACCAGTCGCGGACCTGCTTGTCCTCCGCTCCCAGCGTCAGCCGCCGCACGCCGCCCTTGGGCGTCGCGCCGAATTGCGCGGTTTCGTGGATCGTTCCCCAAAGTCTTGCGGAGTCGATTTGCAGGTTGGATGCGACGGGGTTCATGACGTCTGTCCGGGAATGATGGCGCGTAGCTTTTGATGACGCGCTAGTGGAGTGGATTTGACATTCGCTACTCGGCTAGCCGCAAATTTGCAAAAGTGTCCGCTGCGAAGGGATGCGAATGTTAGAATTGGACCACTAGCCGTGGCTCGTCAACATCAGTGGCTCGTCAACATCAGGAGCGTCCGCGATCGCATCATCGCCTCGGGCGATCTTGGCGGCAAGGTCGGCGACACGTTCGACGGCGAGCGTATCGGGCGACTCCAGCCAGCTCGCCGAAAATGTCAAAGGCGGGATTCTCAGATCGGTCGACAGCAACTGCAGCCGCCCGCCGGCCAGTTCGTTTTCGACGATCGCGGTCGGGATCACGGCGATCCCGAGCCCTTCGAGCGCCATATGAATCACAGTTGCCAGCGAAGCGCTGGCATGAAGGCGGATCGGCGGTAGATCCGGCCGATTGAACAGGGACTGGATGGTTTCGTAGGGCTGTGACCTGCGCGGGAAGGTGATGATCGGAAACGTCGCCAGATCCCGCACCTTGAGGGCTCTGTTGCCGAGACCGAGCGACGGACTGGCCAGCACGCCGACCGCATAGTCGCAAAGCACGCGATTTCGCACCCCGGAGGCTGACAGCGGCCCGACCAGAAAGGCGAGGTCGATCTCCTGCGCCAGCAGGCGGGCGCTCAGATCCGGCGTGATGTCGACCTCGATCTCCAGCGACAGATTGGGATAGGCCGTGTTGACGCTCTTGATCAGCCGCGGCAGCCAGGTGTGCACGATGGTTTCGGCGACCCCAAGCCGCAGCACGCCGCGCATCGCCGAACGGTCACCGACTTCCGCCATCATCTCTGCACGTAAGGAGATCAGCTTCTCTGCGTAGAGCATCAGTTGCCGCCCGCTTGGCGTAGGGGAGACGACCCGGTGATCCCGGTTCAGGAGTTTGACGCCCAGTTCGCGCTCGAGCTGGGCGATCCGCTGCGAAATCGCGGGCTGTGTCGTGTTGAGGCGTTGGCCGGCGCCTCGGAAGCTGCCGAGCGTCACCACCCAGAGGAATGTCTCGATCGACTTGAAATCCACCATTCGGCCGCCTCTGAGGAATAAGAGAGAGTTATCCAAACTGATTAAAAAGTAAGATTAGACTTTATAGTACGTGTGGGTTTCACTGATGTCGAGATCAAGGCAGGACGACGTCATGAGTATTTCCTCGGCAATCCAGCCCCTCAGAAAAGACGACGATCTGCTTCCGAGCCGGCAGGCGCGGCTCGCCTGCCGCAGCGGCATGGCAGGATCGACCGCGGGCGTCGCCAACGGTTTTGTCCAGGGTAATCTTGCGATCCTGCCGGAGAAGCTTGCGGCGTCGTTTCACCGTTTCTGCCAGCTCAACCCCAAGCCGTGTCCTGTCATCGGCATGTCCGACGTCGGCGACCCCAGAATTCCTTCGCTCGGTCTCGATCTCGACATTCGCACCGACGTGCCGCGCTATCGCGTCTGGCGCGACGGCGAGGTCGCCGACGAGCCGACCGACATCATGGCCCATTGGCGCGATGATCTCGTCGCGTTCGTGCTCGGCTGCTCTTTCTCTTTCGAAGAAGCCCTGTTGGACGAAGGCCTGCCGATCCGCCACATCGAACGCAAGGTCCGTGTGCCGATGTACCGGACCAATATTGAATGTGCGTCTGCGGGTCCATTTGCGGGCCCCATGGTGGTGTCCATGCGCCCCTTCAAGCCGGCGCAGGCGATCCGCGCCGTGCAGATCACCTCACGTTTTCCCTCGGTGCATGGCGCGCCGGTCCACCTTGGCCACCCGCATTCGATCGGCATCGCCGATATCGCCAGGCCCGACTATGGCGATGCGGTGCCGGTCGAGGCGGACGAAATCCCGGTGTTCTGGGCGTGCGGCGTCACACCGCAGGCCGTCATCGCCGCCGCAAAGGTTCCGTTTGCTATTACGCATGCGCCAGGTCTGATGCTGGTGACGGATCTAAGGAACAAGGACCTTGCCGTGCTTTAGGCAGCCGTTGCCGATCATTGAGGCTTTACGCTGATCTTCTGCCGTTTCATCGATAGCTGCTGTTAGAAGAGGATTTCCCAATGAGCATCTCCCGCCGTGACGTACTGCTAGGGGCCGCCGCAAGCGCCGCATTGTTGCCGGTCGCAGCGCGTGCCGAAACTTCCGAAGTGGTGATCGGCGTGATCTATCCGCTCTCCGGTTCCAGCGCGCAGATCGGTGTCGATGCTCAGAAAGCATTCGAAACCGCCGCCGACATCATCAACAAGAATTACGATTTCAAGTTGCCGCTCGCCAAGGGCGAGGGCCTGCCGGGGCTCGGTGGCGCCAAGGTCAAGCTGGTGTTCGCCGACCACCAGGCCGATCCGCAGAAGGGCCGCGCCGAGACCGAGCGCCTGATCACGCAGGAGAAGGTCTGCGCCGTGATCGGCACGTATCAGAGCGCGGTGGCGGTGACCGTGAGCCAGACCTGCGAGCGCTACCAGATCCCGTTCCTGTCGGCCGACAACTCCTCGCCGAGCCTGCACCGTCGCGGGCTGAAATACTATTTCCGTGCCTCGCCGCATGACGAGATGTTCTCGAAAGCGATGTTCGATTTCTTCGATGCGATGAAGAAGAAGGGCACCAAGATCGAAACGCTGGCGCTGTTCCACGAGGATACGATCTTCGGCACCGATTCATCCAATGCGCAGATCAAGCTTGCGTCCGAGCGCGGTTACAAGATTGTTGCCGACATCAAGTATCGCGCCAACTCGCCGTCTTTGACCGCCGAGGTGCAGCAGCTCAAGGCGGCGAATGCGGATGTGCTGATGCCCTCGAGCTACACCACCGACGCGATCCTGCTGGTCAAGACCACAGCCGAACTCGGCTACAAGCCGAAGAACATCATGGCGCAGGATGCCGGCTTCTCCGAGAAGGCGCTCTATGATGCCGTCGGTGACAAGCTGGAAGGCGCGATCTCGCGCGGCAGCTTCTCCCTCGATCTTGCCGAAAAGCGCCCCATGGTCGGTCTCATCAACGAGATGTTCAAGGCGAAGTCAGGCAAGGATTTCAACGACTATACATCGCGGCAATTCATGGGCCTGATCCTGATGGCGGAGGCGATCAACCGCGCCAAATCGACCGACGGCGAGAAGATCCGCGAAGCGCTCGCTGCGACCGATCTGCCGGGCGACGTCACCATCATGCCCTGGAAGCGGGTGAAGTACGACGAGATGGGCCAGAACAACGATGCCGATCCGGTCTTGCTGCAATATGTTGGCCGCAAGTTCGTGACCATCGCGCCGGAGCAGGTTGCGGTGTCCGAAGCCGTCTGGCCGATGCCTTCGAAGTAAGCCGGCGGCGGGGCGGGAGAAGGTGACAGCCGAGACCATCATCCAGAGCCTGGCGAGCGGCCTCCTGATGGGGTTGCTCTACGGCCTGATCGCCGCAGGTCTGGCGCTGATCTTCGGCCTGATGGACGTCGTGAACTTTGCCCACGGCGAATTCCTGATGATCGCGATGTACGCGACCTTCTTCCTGTTCGCGTTCTTCGCGATCGATCCGCTGCTGTCGGCGCCGCTGGTGGCGGCGGCTCTGTTCGTATTCGGCGCGGTGGTCTATTTGCTGATCGTGAGGTTTGCCGTCCGCGCCAAGGCCAACGCCGGCATGGTGCAGATCTTTTCCACTTTCGGGCTCGCGATCGTGATGCGCGGCCTTGCGCAGTATTTCTTCACGCCGGACTATCGCAGCATCACCCATTCGTGGCTTGGCGGCAAGACCATCTCGGTCGCGGGCATCTTCCTGCCGGTGCCGCAGCTGTTCGGCGCGCTGACGGCGATTGCGGCGTTCGTTGCGCTCTATTTCTTCATCAATCGCACCGACTTTGGCCGAGCTCTTGAGGCGACGCGCGAAGATGCCGGCGCGGTGGCGCTGGTTGGCATCGACAAGAACAGGGTGTTTGCGCTCGGCTGGGGCCTTGGCGCCGCGCTGGTCGGGCTCGCCGGCGCGATCATGGCGATCTTCTTCTACATTTATCCCGATGTCGGCGCGTCCTTTGCGCTGATCGCTTATGTGACGGTCGCGCTTGGTGGTTTCGGCAGTGTCTTCGGCGCCTTCGCCGGCGGTCTGCTCGTCGGCCTGGTCGAGGCCAGCACCGCATTGATCCTGCCGCCGTCGCTGAAATCGGTCGGCATCTACGCGGTCTACCTGCTGGTGGTCTTCATCCGGCCGCGCGGCCTGTTCGGATCGCTCTGATGGATACGGCCTTCTCCCAGCGTCGCCGCCGCGATCTCATTCTCGCCGCTATCCTTGCCGCGATCGCGGCGCTCGTGCCGCTGTTCGTCAAGGACGTCTACGTCCAGAACATCATGGTCCTGACCTTGATGTATGCGGCGTTGTCGCAGAGCTGGAACATCCTCTCGGGCTATTGCGGGCAGATCTCGCTGGGGCACGCGCTTTACTTCGGACTTGGCGCCTATACCACCGCGCTGCTCTTTACCAAGTTCAGCGTGCTGCCATGGTTTGGCATGCTCGGCGGCGGCCTGATCTCGGCGGCGATTGCGATGGCGCTCGGCTATCCCTGCTTCCGCCTGCGGGGGCATTACTTCGTCATTGCGACCATCGTCATTGCCGAGACCGCGCTTCTGTTGTTCCAGAACTGGGATTGGGCCGGGGCGGCACTCGGGATCGACATTCCCGTGCGCGGCGATAGCTGGCTCAAGTTCCAGTTCACCCGCAGCAAGCTGCCTTACTTCTACTTCGCGCTGGTCCTCGCCTGCATCGCCTGGTTCGTGACCTGGTGGCTTGAGGATTCCAAGTGGGGCTATTGGTGGCGCGCGGTGAAGGACAACCCCGATGCCGCCGAAAGCCTTGGCGTAGTCGTATTCAATTCCAAGATGGGCGCGGCCGCGGTCTCGGCCTTTCTCACGGCGATCGGCGGCAGCTTTTACGCACAATTCGTCTCCTATATCGATCCCGAAAGCGTCATGGGATTCCAGTTCTCACTGCTGATGGCGCTACCGGCGGTGCTGGGCGGCATCGGCACCCTGTGGGGTCCGGTTTTGGGAGCCGTCATTTTGATTCCTCTGACTGAGCTGACGCGCTCGTTCATCGGCGGCTCCGGTCGTGGCGTCGACCTGATCGTCTACGGCGCGCTGATCGTGCTGATCTCGCTAGCGCGCCCCGAAGGGCTGGTGGGGTTGTTCTCGCCACGGCGCAAGGAAATCGCCCGATGACGCCGCTGCTCGAAACAAAAGGCATCTGGCAGCGCTTCGGCGGCCTCGTCGCCAATAGCGACGTCTCGATCTCGGTTGGGCGCGGTGAGATCGTCGGCCTGATCGGCCCCAACGGCGCCGGCAAGTCGACCTTGTTCAACCTGATCGCGGGCGTTTATACGCCCAGTCAAGGCTCGATCATTTTCGATGGCGAGGACGTCACCCGGTTGTCGGCCGCGGAACGTTGCGAACGGGGCGTGGGACGCACCTTCCAGGTCGTCAAGAGTTTTGAGACCATGACGGTGATCGACAACGTCATCGTCGGCGCGCTGATCCGCACCACCGTGATGCGCGAGGCGCGCCGCAAGGCCCATGAGGTTCTGGAATTCTGTGGGCTTGCGGCACGCGCCAACGTGCTGGCAAGCCAGTTGATCCCGTCGGAAAAGCGGCGCCTCGAAGTGGCGCGCGCGCTTGCCACCGAGCCGAAGCTGCTGCTGCTCGACGAGGTCCTGACCGGGCTGACGCCGATCGAGGCGCAGACCGGGGTCGAACTGGTTCGAAAGGTGCGCGCCACCGGCGTCACCGTGCTGATGGTCGAGCATGTCATGGAAATCGTGATGCCGCTGGTCGATCGCGCCATCGTGCTCGACCTCGGCAAGGTTCTGGTCGAGGGCAAGCCCACCGACGTCGTTCGCGATCCGAAAGTGATCAGCGCTTATCTCGGGGATCGTCATGCTGTCGGTGCGTGAAGTCACCACCGCCTATCGGGGGCTGGTCGCGATCTCGGCAGTGTCGATCGAGGTCGAAAAGGGCGAGGTTGTCGCGGTGGCGGGCGCCAATGGCGCCGGTAAGTCCACGCTTCTGAAAACCATCGCCGGCGCCGAGCGGCCGCGTTTCGGCAGCGTCACCTTCGACGGCGTCCGTATCGACGGCATGGCGCAGCATTTGATCACCGCGCAGGGCATCGCTTACGTGCCGGAAAATCGCCGGCTGTTTCCGCGGCTGTCGGTGCGCGACAACTTGCGGCTCGGCAGCTACCTCTATCGCGGCAAGGCGGATCGCGAAGCGCCGCTTGACCTCGCGTTCAAGCTCTTCCCGCGGTTGTCCGAGCGGCTCGACCAGCGCGCTGAGACGCTGTCGGGCGGCGAGCAGCAGATGCTCGCGATCGGTCGCGCGCTCATGACGCGCCCACGGCTTCTGATGCTGGATGAGCCCTCGCAGGGCATCATGCCGAAACTCGTTGACGAGATCTTTCAAGCCGTCAGGCGCATCCGCGATACGGGTGTTACCGTCCTGATCGTCGAGCAACGCATCGCAGAGTGTCTCGATATCGCCGACCGCGCCTACATCCTGCAAACCGGCCGCCTGCAGATGCAGGGCACGTCTGCCGAGATCAAGAGCAATCCGGATGTGAGGAAGGCGTATTTGGGACTTTGATCCTCATCCCGAGGAGCCGCGAAGCGGCGTCTCGAGGGATGGGCAAAAGGACTATGTTGTCCGTCCTTCGAGACGCCGCGCGGCGCGCGGCTCCTCAGGACGAGGTCGGACCGTGCGGCACGTGTTCCGGCAGCGTCAATCCAAACGTCTTCGTCAAATCCGCAACCTGCGCCGGCGTGAGATAGCGCGGATTGAGCCCTCGCAAGAGCAGATAAAGTTTTGCGGTCTCTTCCAGTTCCTCGACCGCGAATACTGCGGCCTCCAATGTGTCGCCCGAAACCACGGGGCCATGATTGGCGAGCAGCACCGACGAATATTGGCCGGCAAGGCCCTTGATGGCGTCGGCAACCGCCGGGTCGCCGGGCCGGTAGTACGGCACAAGCGCGGTCGAACCGCATTTCGTCAGGTAGTAGGCCGTCATCGGCGGCAGCGCCGCGCGCGGATCGATTTCCGGCAGCATCGAGAGCGCCACCGAATGGGTCGAGTGCAGATGGACAACCGCGCGTGCCTCGCTGCGTGTCTCATATAGCGCCCCATGCAGCGGCACTTCCTTGGTGGGCGCATCGCCGGAGATGAGGCGGCCGGCTGCATCCAAACGCGACAGCCGTGCCGGATCGAGGAAGCCGAGCGAGGCGTTGGTCGGCGTGACTAGCCAGCCGCCATCGTCGAGTTTGACCGAAATATTGCCCGAGGAGCCCGGCGTCAGGCCGCGCTCGAACAGCGAGCGGCCGAGGCGGCAGATATCCTCGCGGAGTTTTGTTTCGCTCATGGCGGTATCTTGTCTCACGCTTTGGCAGCGCGGCCAAGCCGTGATAGGCAAGGGGCAAATCTCAAAAAGTCAGGGAACGCCGCATGACATCTTCCGCCAAACCGCGCATTGCCGTGATCGGGCTCGGCTCGATGGGCTACGGCATGGCCTGCGCGCTCAAACGCGCCGGATTTGAGGTCACAGGCTGTGACGTCGCGGCAGACGCGGTCAAACGCTTTGTCTCCGAAGGCGGAAAGGGCGCCACGACCCCGGCGGGAGCCGGCAGAGAGGCCGATATCGTCGTCAGCGTGGTTGTCAACGCGGCCCAGACTGAAACCATTTTGTTCGGCAAGGACGGGGTCGTGGAGACGCTCGCCAAGGACGCCGTGTTTGTCTCCTCGGCGACCATGGATCCGGACATCGCAAGGCGGCTTGCGAGACAACTGGAAGCAACCGGTCGGCATTATCTCGACGCCCCGATTTCCGGTGGCGCGCAGCGCGCGGCGCAGGGTGAACTGACCATTCTTGCTTCGGGCAGCGCTGCCGCGTTCGCTAAGGCACGGCCGGCGCTCGACGCCATGGCGGCCAAGCTCTATGAACTCGGCGACGCGCCGGGACAGGGTGCGGCATTCAAGATGATCAACCAGTTGCTCGCCGGTGTTCACATCGCTGCCGCCTCCGAGGCCATCGCTTTCGCCGCCAAGCAGGGCCTTGATATCCGCAAGGTCTATGAGGTGATCACGGCCTCGGCCGGCAATTCCTGGATGTTCGAAAATCGGATACCGCATGTGCTCGATGGCGACTACACGCCGCGTAGTGCGGTCGAGATTTTCGTCAAGGATCTCGGCATCATCCAGGACATGGCGCGCAACGCACGATTTCCGGTGCCGGTCTCGGCTGCTGCGCTGCAGATGTTTCTGATGACGGCGGCGGCCGGCATGGGCCGCGACGACGATGCGTCGGTGGCGCGGATGTATGCGCGCGTAACCGGCACCCAGCTGCCCGGCGAAACGAAATAAACAGAACGACAAGAGGACACTCGCATGCCCCGTTTTGCCGCTAATCTGACGCTGTTGTTCAACGAAGTGCCGTTCCTCGACCGTTTCGAGGCGGCGGCAAAAGCTGGATTTACGGCGGTCGAGTTCCTGTTTCCATACGCATATCCAGCTGAAGAGATCAGCAAGCGGCTGCGCGACAACGGCTTGACCCAGGCGCTGTTCAACCTGCCCCCGGGCAATTGGGACGCTGGCGAAAAAGGATTTGCCGCACTGCCCGAGCGCTTCGACGATTTGAAGCGAAGCCTCGTCGCGGCGTTACCTTACGCGCAGGCGACCGGTGTCAAGCGCCTGCATCTGATGGCCGGACTGGCCAATCGAAGCGATCGGCGCGCCGTCGAGGCGTTCTACAAGTCGGTGGCACATGCGGCGGAGTTCTTTGCGCCCCACGGCATCGACGTCGTGCTCGAGCCGCTGAACGCGCGCAACACGCCAAACTACTTTCTCAATGACTTCGGTTTTGCGCGCGACCTGATCCAGGAATTGAAGATCCCGAACCTGAAATTGCAGTTCGACATCTATCACTGCCAGATCCTGCATGGCGACGTGACCATGCGGCTGCGCGAGATGATGCCGATAACAGGCCATATCCAGATCGCGAGCATTCCCTCGCGTCACGAGCCTGACGGCGAAGAGCTGAATTATCCGTTCCTGTTCGCCGAACTCGACCGGCTTGGATATGCCGGCTTTGTCGGCTGCGAGTATAATCCCCGCGGCAAGACGACCGATGGGCTTGCCTGGTTCAAGCCTTATGCGGGGCGGAAGTCATGAAGCTCGCGCTGGGCTGTATCGCCGACGACTATACCGGCGCGTCCGACCTCGCCAACACCTTGACGCGCGCCGGCCTGCGCACCGTGCAGACGATCGGCATTCCCGCAGATGACCTCAAGCTGCCCGATGTCGATGCGATCGTGGTGTCGTTGAAGAGCCGCTCGATCGAAGCGGGTGCTGCGGTGTCGCGTTCGCGTGCGGCCGAGAAATGGTTACGCGGCCGGGGCGCGGACCACGTGCTGTTCAAGATCTGCTCGACCTTTGATTCCACCGACGCCGGCAATATCGGTCCTGTCATGGATGCATTGCTCGCCGATCGCGGCGAGGCAATCGTTCTGGTGACGCCCGCTTTTCCCGAGACCAGGCGCACCGTTTATCACGGCAATCTGTTCGTGGGCTCGGTACCGCTGAACGAGAGCCCGCTGAAAGACCATCCGCTCAATCCAATGCGCGATTCAAATCTCGTGCGGGTATTGGCCCGGCAGAGCAAAACCCAGATCGGTCTCGTCGAACTCGCAACGGTCGTTCGCGGGCCGGAGGCGGTGCGCGCACGTCTTGCCGATCTGTCCGGCCAGGGTATTGGCGCTGCGATCATCGATGCGGTGTTCGATCTCGATCTGGAGACGATCGGCGCCGTGGCACTCGATCACCGCTTGTCCGTTGGTGCGTCCGGCATCGGGCTTGGTCTCGCGCGCGCACTGGTCGGATCGGGCAGGGTGCCAAAGGGCGTTTCCATCGAGATGGAGGAACCCCCGATTGGCGGACCTGCGGCGTGTCTAGCCGGCAGCTGTTCACAGGCGACGTTGCAACAGATCGCCACCGCCGAAGCGACGATGGCGGTTCTGCACCTCGATCCCGACCGTATAATTGCGGGACAGGACGAGGTCCGCCGAGCGCTCGCCTGGGCGACACAGAGAATCGCCGAAGGCCCTGTTCTGATCGCCTCCAGCGCAACGCCGGAGGAGGTCGCAGCTCTGCAATCCCGTCATGGCCGCGATGCAGCCGGACATGCCATCGAGCAAGCCATGGCCGATATCGCCGAGGGATTGGTGCGTTCGGGCGTGCGGCGGCTTGTCGTGGCGGGTGGTGAAACTTCGGGCGCGGTTGTGGATCGGTTGGGCATTCCCGGTTTTCTGGTCGGGGCGGAAATCGCAGCCGGAGTGCCTGTATTGCGGGCCGTCGGCGCGAAGGAGGGCGACATGCTGCTTGCTCTGAAATCGGGCAATTTCGGCGGGCCTCGATTCTTTTCCGATGCGCTTGATCTAATGCGTTAACCGGATCCTAGCATTCTGGCGCCGGAAAGATTGCGTAAACCCCGCCGTCGGTTCGCGCGGAATTGAAGTCTTTTGACGGGCCTGACATTAGCCATTTGCTGGCATTTCAGGTAAATGCCGCGCTGCATCACATCAATCACATCAGGCTCGATCCAGGAATGCATGCGCCATGACTGAACTGGTCCGTATTGCCCTAAACCGGCCATACACATTCGTCGTGCTCGCGCTGCTTCTCCTGATCATCGGGCCGCTGTCGGCGTTGCGCACGCCGGTCGATATTTTTCCGGATATTCGAATACCGGTGATCGGCGTGATCTGGCAGTACACCGGCCTGCCGCCGGATCAGATGGCCGGCCGCATCGTCACCCAATATCAGCGAATCCTGACGACGACCGTCAACGACATCGAGCACATCACCGCGAACTCCTATAACGGCATCGGCATCGTCAAGATCTTCTTCCAGCCGAATGCCGACATCCGCACCGCCAACGCGCAGGTCACCTCGGTATCGCAAACGATCCTCAAGCAGATGCCGCCGGGCGCGACGCCGCCGCTGATTATCAACTACACCGCCTCGACAGTTCCGATCATCCAGCTCGCGCTGTCCGGCGAAGGGTTGACCGAGCAGATCCTTGGTGACATCGCCATCAATCAGTTGCGCACGCCGCTGGTGACGGTGCCCGGCGCGGCCATCCCGTATCCCTATGGCGGCAAGCAACGTCAGATCCAGATCGACGTCGATCCGTCGAAGTTGCAGTCGCTGGGGTTGTCCGGCCAGGACGTCGCCAATGCGTTGGCCGCGCAGAACCTGATTCAGCCTGCCGGTACGTCGAAGATCGGCAGCTTCGAATATGTGATCCAGGTCAATAACTCGCCGCTGAAGGCGGGCGAGATGGGAGACCTCCCGATCAAGGTCGTTAATGGTGCCACGGTCTACATCCGCGACGTCGCGACCGTGCGAGACGGTAACCCGCCGCAACAGAACGTCGTCCACGTCAACGGCAACCGCTCCGTGCTGATGATGGTGCTGAAGAACGGTTACATCTCGACGCTCGATATTATCGCCGGCATCAAGAAGAAAGTCGCTGCCTACAAGGATTCGCTTCCCGATGAGCTCAAGGTCGGCTTCGTCGGTGACCAGGGCGTGTTCGTCGCAGCCTCTATCGAAGGCGTGGTGCGCGAAGGGGTCATAGCCGCCCTGCTGACGAGCGTCATGATTCTGCTGTTTCTCGGAAGCTGGCGCTCGACGATCATTATCGCGACCTCGATCCCGCTCGCCGTGTTCGGTTCAATCGTCATGCTGGCAGCGTTCGGCGAAACCCTCAACATCATGACGCTGGGCGGCCTGGCGCTCGCGGTCGGCATTCTCGTCGATGAAGCCACCGTGACGATCGAGAACATCAATTGGCATCTGGAGCAGGGCAAGGAAGTTCGCCCGGCAATCATGGACGGCGCGCAGCAGATCGTGGTGCCGGCGTTCGTATCGCTGCTCTGCATCTGTATCGTGTTCGTGCCGATGTTCTTCCTGCAAGGTATCCCGCGCTTCCTGTTCGTGCCGATGGCGGAAGCGGTGATCTTTGCGATGGTGTGGTCCTTCATCCTGTCGCGGACGCTCGTGCCGACGATGGCGATGTATCTCTTGAAGCCGCATGAGCAGGAGCACGGCGCGCCGTTGCCGCGCTCGCGCAATCCGCTGGTCTGGTTCCAGCGCGGTTTCGAAGCGAGGTTCGAGCGCTTCCGCGAGGGTTATTGCGATCTGCTGACGCTCGCGCTGCGCCATCGTCCGACCTTCGTGATCGCTTTCCTTGCTTTTGTCGGGGCATCGTTCGCGCTGTTGCCGTATCTTGGGCAGAACTTCTTCCCATCTGTCGATGCTGGCCAGATCCTGATGCATGTGCGTAGCCAGGTCGGCACCCGTCTTGAGGAGAACGCCTATCACTTCGCCGACATCCAGAAGGCGATCCGCAAGATCATCCCGCCGGACCAGATTGAGACGATGACCGATAACATCGGTATGCCGATCTCGGGGATCAACACGACCTATAACAATACCGGTGTGATGGGCCCGCAGGATGGCGACATCCAGATCAAGCTGAAAGAGGATCATCCGCCGACGGAAAACTACATCAAGGCGATGCGAGAGCAGTTGCCGGGTCTCTTCCCGGGGACAAGTTTTGCTTTCCTTCCGGCCGATATTGTCAACCAGATCCTGAACTTCGGCGCGCCGGCGCCGATCGATTTGCAGATCCGGGGCAACAATTTGAATGCGAACTTCGACTACGCGATCAAGCTGCTCAGTCAGATCCGACGGATTCCCGGCGTCGCCGATGCGCGCATCCAGCAATCAACGAAGAACCCGACCTTCAACATCGATGTGGACCGGACGCGGGCGCAATATGTCGGCCTGACGGAGCGCGATGTGGTCAACAGCCTGACCGTCAACCTGTCGGGCAGCGGTCAGGTCGCGCCGACCTATTACCTCAACCCGGACAACGGCGTGAACTACGCGGTCGTGATGCAGACGCCGCAATACCAGGTCGATTCCCTCAGCGCGCTGGAAAATTTGCCGATAACATCCAACGTGCCGACGCAGGCTCCAATTCTCGGCGGCATCGCCAATATCTCGCGCACGACCTCGAGCGCGATGGTGTCCCAATACGATATCCAGCCAATGGTACAGATATTTGCGACCCAGCAGGGACGCGACCTCGGCGGCATTGCCAGCGACATCCGCAAGGTCATCGCGGACAACGCCAAGGATGTGCCGAAGGGCTCTACGGTTGTGCTGTCCGGCCAGGTGCAGACCATGAACAGCTCGTTCTCCGGGCTGCTGTTCGGACTGCTCGGCGCGATCGTGCTGATCTATTTCCTGATCGTGGTGAACTTCCAGTCCTGGTCCGACCCGTTCGTGATCATCACCGCGCTGCCGGCGGCGCTGGCGGGGATCGTCTGGATGCTGTTCACGACCCACACCACCATGTCGGTCCCGGCCTTGACGGGTGCGATCATGTGCATGGGCGTGGCCACGGCCAACAGCGTCCTGGTGATCAGTTTCGCCCGCGAGCGCTATGACGAACTGGGCGATCCCGTCGCCGCCGCTATCGAGGCCGGCTTCGTGCGTATCCGCCCGGTGCTGATGACGGCGCTTGCCATGATCATCGGCATGCTGCCGATGTCGCTGGGCCTGGGCGACGGCGGTGAGGCCAACGCGCCGCTGGGGCGCGCCGTGATCGGTGGGCTGATGTTCTCAACGCTGGCGACATTGATGTTCGTTCCGGTGGTTTTTAGTATGCTGCACAAAAAGCAGGACGCCAAAGTTGTCGTCCAATCGGAGAAAGAAAATGCCCACTGAAGCTCGCCCGACGATATCTCGCCGGAAACTGGGTATTTTCGGCGTTCTCGCTGTCGCCGGTGCGCTGACGCTCGTGGTCAGCGGCATCCGGGCCCGGGAAGACTCCAGCGTCAAGCTCAAGGAATGGACGGACGATCAGTCCATACCGGCGGTTGCGGTGATCTACGCCGATGCCGGCGCGCTGACCGCCACGATCAATCTGCCGGGCCGGCTCGAAGCCTATTATCGCGCGCCGATCTTTGCCCGCGTCAACGGCTACCTCAAGAACTGGAGCGCCGATATCGGCGCTCGGGTGAAGGCCGGCGAAGTGATCGCCGAAATCGATGCGCCGGACCTCGATCAGCAATTGCTCCAGGCGCGCGCCGACCTGACCAACCAGCAGGCGAGTGCGAAGCTCTCCGAGGTCACGCTGGCCCGCCGCAAAACGTTGATCGCGTCGAACTTCGTTTCGATGCAGGAGATCGACGAGCGCACCGCCGACCTCGCCAACAAGAACGCGGCCGTCAACTCAAGCCAGGCCAATGTCGAGCGGCTAGAGGCGCTGGCCGGCTTCAAGAAGATCACCGCGCCTTTCGACGGCATCGTCACCGCCCGCAACACCGACGTCGGCGCGCTGATCAATGCCGGCGGCGGCAGCAGCCCGCCGATGTTCATCATCTCCGATATCAAGAAACTGCGCGTCTATGTCAACGTGCCGCAAACCTACGTGCCGTCGGTGAAGATCGGCGCCAAGGCGACAATTTCGGTGCCGGAATATCCGACCCGGACCTTCGAGGCCACCGTGGAGGCATCGGCGCAGGCGGTCGACGTCACGTCCGGTACGACGCAGATGCAGCTTGGCCTCGACAATTCGGCGGGCGAGTTGATGCCCGGCGGCTTTGCCAATGTGCGGCTGGTCCTGCAACGCGACAGCGTGCCGCTGCACATTCCTTCCAGCGCACTCGTCTTCGACCAGAAGGGCCTGCGCGTGGCCACCGTGACGCCCGATAACAAGATCCTGTTCAAGCCGGTGACGATCGCGCGCGATCTCGGACGCAATATCGAGCTCGCCGGCGGCATCACGCTGGACGACCGCGTGATCAGCACGCCGCCCGATGGCATCGTCGATGGTGATCCGGTGCGTGTCGTCAGCACCAAGGGCCGGCCGGCGACGGTTGCGACCAAGCAGGGCGAGAAGGGGTAGGGGGCTTTAAGCCACCCGCCATTCCAAAATTCCGTCATCGGCGCGGGACACCGCCCCGGACGAGCCCACGGGACTTCGGTCCATATTCAACAGATGCGCCAGCGTCCGTCCGTCGTGAGCGGGCACCCGCGCCAGCGTGCGCGCATTGTCTGACGCCCGCAACATGACCACGCCGTGTTCGACCGCGTTGTGGCGGCCGTAGATTGCGGTAAAGCTCTCGACCGTCGCCCGGCCGGATGCGTCAGTCACGAAAACCGGTACCCGACCACGATGGCGATCGGCTTCATGCTGAACGCTCGTATTTTGCGCCAGCGGCTTAGATGGCGCATGCCGTGACACGATCAGGGCGTGGTGCTTGGTGACGAAGCCGCCCTGGCCGTAGAGCAGGCCGAGGCTCGCACCCTCGCGCAGCCTTCGGACCATCGCGCAGGCGGCATGCGTCATATAGGTGTTGAGCGGCGCGCCGAAGAATGTCAGTCCACCGGTTACGGTCGGCTTGACGTCCGCGCCCAGTCCAAGCGTCCGCCGCGCCATCTTCGGCACGCAGGGAAAGCAGCTGTAGAGCTCGATGGCGTCAAAAGCCCCGGCGTCGCCACCTGCCAAATCCACCGCACTTTTGAGCACGGCATTCTGTGCGTGGCTTTCCGCGAACCGGTCGCGCTCGAGGTAGTCGCGCGGCTCTTCCGCCGAAGCGCCGCCGACGGGGTGAATCAGTTTTTGCTCGGCGATGCCGGCCGCGCGTGCTTTAGCGAGGCTGGTCAGCAAAAGCGCGCCGCCCATGTTGACTGTCGGGTTGGCGACCATCAGTTTCGTATAGGGCCACGCGATCAATCGGTTGTCCGGTGAAGGCGTCGTGATCTCTTCCGGTGTAAAGCGCCGCTTCAGCCAGGAATTGGGATTCTCACTGGCAGCTTGCGAATAGGCTGACCACAGCGCGCCGGATTCGGCCATCGCCTCACGCGGCGTCTGGCCCCAATGCGCCGCAGTCGCTGCCTCGTAAAATGGATAGACGCTGACCGGACGAAAGACGCCGAGCTTCACGGCGAGCGGCTTCTGGAATGCCGCGCCGCGCTTGGGCTCCTCGACATCATGGGCGAACGGCGTCCACGGCAATGTGATGCCGGCGCGCGCGGCTCTGGTCGCGGTGCTCTGCGCTTCCGCGCCGCAGACCGCGGCGACGCTGCATTCGCCGCGTGCGATGCGTTGAGCGGCCTCGTGCAGGTAGCGGATCGGGCTCTCGCCGCCGACCGGCCCGTAATAAGCGTGCTTCGGGTTGATGCCGAGACGAGAGGAGAGCAATTTTTCCGGATCGCGATATCGCCAGCTCAGGAAATTGACGATGTCGAGCGAATCGATTTCGCCGATCAGGGCAGCGCCGCTGTCGGCTTCCGCGCGCTTGAGAGCTTCGACCAGCAAGGCGAGCGGCTCGAGGCCGTCCGTGATCTCTTTCGGCCGGTCGGTGATTTCACCGATGCCGACGATGACCGGGATGCGATCGGAGGAGGGTGTTGCCATCTGTCGGTTCATCTTTTGGTGCCCAATTCCTCATCCTGAGGAGCGGTGTCTTCGCCGCGTCTCGAAGGATGAGGACGAACTGTGGCCTCATGGTTCTACTGGCGATGCGAAGCATCGTCCAGCGACGGCGCGCTGTTGTTTTTGTGCCGTTCGCTAACGGCCTCGCTTACGCTCGGCCTGCTCGGGCACTCGCGCCTCCTCACCATGAGGGAAACCAGCTAACCGTCGCCCACCAGCGCATTCAGATGCTCCACGGCTTCGGCGAAGTCTTCCTTGAACTCCTGCACGACGGACGTGGCCGACTTGACGCTGTCGATCAGGCCGACGCCCTGTCCGACAAAATAGCTAACGAGATCGCGCGCTTTGGCGTTACCCGCCGCTGCCGCGCGGTCGATGGATTGAAAGGCGTCGCGGCTGATGATGCTTTGCAGCGGCATCGGGAGCGCGCCCGGGCTTTCGGGGTCACAGTCCCAGGCATCGGTCCAGACTGAACGCAATTGCCGGGCCGGCTTGCCGGTGCGTCCCCTGGAGCGCACGGCGTCGCGGGAGGACGCGGCGATCATCTTTTCGCGAAAGACTTCGCTGGTCTCGGATTCTGTTGTGGCCAGCCACACCGAGCCGGTCCAGACGCCGGCTGCGCCCATCGCCATGCAGGCCGCCATCTGCCGCCCTGTCATGATGCCGCCTGCCGCCAGCACCGGCACGTCGCGAATGGGTTTGATGGCCTTGATGACCTCGGGCACCAGCACCATCGTCGACACCTCGCCGCAATGGCCGCCGGCTTCCGTTCCCTGCACGACCAGAATATCGACACCGGCTGCGACCTGGCGGAGCGCGTGCTCCTTGGCGCCGACCAAAGCTGCGACGGGAACACCGTGTTTGCGGCCCATCTCGATCATCGCTTTTGGCGGCACGCCGAGCGCATTGGCGATCAGGCGGATGGGATGGCGGAACGAAGCTTCGAGCACTTGCAGGGCGCGCTTCGTGTCGAAGGGTTGCGGCGTGTCGGCGGCAACGGATGTGGTCTTGAGCTCGACATCGTATTTCCGCAGGAGGTCGCGGGTGAAGGCGCGGTGTTCGCCGGGAATCCGTTGTTCGAGATTTTGCCAGGTGACGCCGGCCTCGCCTGCGGTCGACGTGTTTTCGGGAATGAGCACATCGAGGCCGTAAGGCTTGCCTTCGACGTGATCGTCGATCCATGTCAGTTCCTGCTCGATGGTCTCGGGCGAATGCGTGGTGGCGCCTAGCACGCCGAACCCGCCGGCCCGGCTCACGGCTGCGACGACGTCTCGGCAATGGCTGAAGGCAAACAGCGGAAACTCGACGCCCAGCATCTCGCAGACCGGCGATCTCATGGCTGTTTCCGCTCCCTGACGCGTTCGCTATTGCTTGTTGGCAAATGTATCACCACGTCGGGCGGGTACGAAAGCTTTCCGCGGCATAGAATATCCCACCCAACTCTCCCGCTTGTTTTTCGACCTTGCGCTTTGTCGCAACCCGGAGAATGCTGCGATCAACAATGGAATGAGGGGAACGCCTTGATGTCTGCCGCATCCTCGATTGCGGAAAATGACCGCGAGCGGACCTTTGACGTCGTCGTGGTCGGTGCTGGATTTGCCGGCCTGTACATGCTGCACCGGCTGCGCGGCCTCGGATTTTCCGTTCGCGTCGTTGAGCAGGGCGGAGATGTCGGCGGCACCTGGTATTGGAACCGTTATCCCGGCGCGCGCTGCGACGTCGAGAGCATGCAATACTCTTATTCGTTCTCCGAGGAATTGCAGCAGGATTGGAACTGGAGCGAGCGCTATGCGCCCCAGCCGGAAATCCTGAAATATGCCCAACATGTCGCCGATCGCTTCGATTTGCGTCCCGACATCGTGTTCAACACGCGCGTCGAACGCGCGGAATTCGATGAGCGTAATGGCACCTGGGAGGTCACAACCTCGGACGGGAAAACCGTGCAGGCCCGATTTGTCGTGCTGGCGACGGGCTGCCTGTCCAATGCGAGGATGCCTGACATCAAGGGTCTGGCGGGATTTGCGGGCAAAGTCTACCACACCGGCCATTGGCCGCATGAAGGCGTCGATTTCACCGTCCAGCGCGTCGGCGTGATCGGCACGGGGTCTTCGGCGATCCAATCCATCCCGGTGATTGCCGCTCAGGCAAGTCATCTCTTTGTTTTCCAGCGCACGCCGAATTTTTCGATTCCGGCCCGTAACGCGGCGCTGATGGCGGAAGAGCGTGATGCCTTCCGCAGGAATTATCCGGAGATCCGGCGCTTTGCCCGCGAAGATGCGCGCAATGGCATCTATGCCGAGTTGCCCGACCGTGGTGCCCTGGAAGACAGCGAGAACGCGCAACGGGCCAGATATGAACAGCGCTGGGCCAACGGCGGTTTGACCTTCATGCTGGCCTATAACAACCTCCTCCTGGATAAGGCCGCCAACGACACGGCCGCCGACTTCGTCCGCGGGAAAATCGCCGATATCGTCAGGGATCACGAGACAGCAAAGCGCCTGCAACCCGACAATCACCCGATCGGCACCAAGCGCATCTGCGTCGACACCGACTACTACGCAACCTTCAATCGCTCCAACGTGACGCTGGTCGATATCCGCGAGGGGGGCATCGAGGAAATCCTGCCGAACGCTGTGCGGGCGGGCGGTCAGGATTACGAGATCGACGCGCTGGTTTTGGCAACCGGCTTTGACGCAATGACCGGTTCGGTCGCCAAAATCGATATTCGCGGCCGCGGGAACCGGACGCTGAACCAGAAGTGGGCGGAAGGCCCCAAAACCTATCTCGGCCTGATGAGCGAGGGGTTTCCGAATCTCTTCATCATCACCGGGCCCGGCAGTCCGTCCGTGCTTTCCAACATGATCGTTTCGATCGAGCAGCACGTGGACTGGATCGCCGATTGTCTTTCCTTCATGCGCCGCCGCGCGCTCTCGTCGATCGAAGCCACGGCCGAGGCGGAAGAGCAGTGGGTGGCGCATGTCAACGAGGTGGCGCAGATGACGCTCTATCCGCAGGCCAATTCCTGGTACATGGGCGCGAACATCCCCGGCAAGCCACGCATCTTCATGCCGTATATCGGCGGAGTCGGCGTCTATCGCAGGATTTGCGACGCCGTCGCGGCGAAGGGCTATGAGGGATTCACGATGGCCGCAAGCCAAGTCGAGCGGGTCGCAGTGACTTCCTGAGCGTCACTCCACCTGGATGCCGGTTTCCTCGATCACGCGTTTCCATTCACGCGCCTGTTCTTCGAGCGCGGCGGCGAATGCCTCAGGCGTTCCGATCCGCGCATCGACGCCGATGCCCTCGAGGCTGGCGCGGACGTCCGCCGACTGAAGCGCGTCGTTGATGGCGCTGTTAAGCTGCATGACGATTGTCCGTGGCGTTCCCGCAGGCGCCAACAGGCCGAACAGGACCTCCTGCGGGAAGCCGAGGATGCCGACTTCGCGCATGGTCGGTGTCTGCGGCAATTCCGGCCAGCGTTCCCGGCTGGTCACCGCCAGCGCTCTCAGTTTGCCATCCTTGAACTGCGGCAACAGGTTCGACTTGTTGTTGACGACCATTTCGATGTGCCCGCCGAGCGCGTCCGTTACGGCGGGCGCGCCTCCCTTGTAAGGCACGAACAGGATATCGGTACCGGTCTTCAGCTTGAAGTATTCGCCGGCAAACTGCGTGTAGATGCCGGGCGAAGCGCCGTACTTCAGTTGCCCGGGATGATCCTTCGCATAGCTGACGAATTCATTGAAATTGTCGGCGGGCACGCGCGGCGAGACGGCGATCGCGAGCGAATCCACGCAGACCACGGCGATCGGTGCGAATGATTTGACGGGGTCGAAGCCGAGATCGGTGTAGATCGCTCCGATCGCATTGACGTTGGTGCCGCCGAGCAGCAACGTGTAGCCGTCCGGGGTTGCGGTTGCGACGACCTTGGCGCCGATCCGGCCGCCGGCACCGGGATGATTTTCGACGACGACGCCCTTGCCGAATTTCGTCGCCAATGATTGCGCAATCAGACGCGCCGCGACGTCGGTGGGGCCGCCGGCGGGAAAGGGAACGACGATCTTGATCGTTCGCTCCGGATAGTCGCCGGCGTGGACCGGCCGCCAGAGGAAAATCGCGAGAGCGAGTGCGAACAAGCCAAGCCAGCGCCCGAACTCCGGAGTTAGCCTCATTCTTTCAACGGCCGCCATATCCGGCGCTCAATTCACCTGCCGCTCCCGTCCGCTCCAATAGGGGTCACGGAGATGACGGCGCAGGATCTTGCCGGAGGCATTGCGGGGCAGAGCATCGATGAAATCGACCGTCTTCGGTGTCTTGAACGCTGCGACATGCGAGCGTGTGAAGTTGATGATATCGGATGCCGTCGCCTGCTTGCCGGGTTTCAGCACCACGATCGCCTTCACGGCCTCGCCCCAGGTATCATCGGGTATGCCGATCACGGCCGCTTCCGCGACATCGGGATGGTCGCAGACCGCGCTTTCGACCTCGGCCGGATAGATGTTCTCTCCGCCCGAGATAATCATGTCCTTGATGCGGTCCTGGATATAGAGGTAGCCGTCCTTGTCCATGTAGCCGGCATCTCCGGTGCGCAGCCAGCCGTCGCGGCCGACGGTCCTGGCGGTTGCCTCCGGCAAGTTCCAGTAACCCACCATGTTGGAGTTTGACCGTGTCGCGATCTCGCCGACCTCGCCTGGCGGCAGTTGTCTGCCGTCGACGTCGAGGATCGCGAGCTCAACACCCGGCAATGCCTTTCCGGCGGACCGCATCCGATCAAGCCCCTCGACGTGGTCTTCGGGTGGAAGCGCGACGATGCTGCCGGTCGTCTCGGTCATGCCGTAGACCTGCACGAAACCACAGCCGAACACCTCGATGCATTCTTTCAAGAGCGCGGCGGGGATCGGCGAGGCGCCGTAGAGAATGTATTTCAGGCACGAGAAATCGACGCTACGCGCGCGGGGCTGCCGCACCACGAACTGCATCGCGGCCGGCACCATGAAGAGCTTGGTGACTTTGTCGTGCTCGATGAAGTCGAGCACCTTGGTCGGATCGAACTCCCGCGCGATCACGCCCTTGGCGCCATAGTAAAGGCCAAACAGTCCCCAGCCCGAGCCACCGATGTGGAAGATGGGCATCGCGACCAGCGAGACGTCATTCTCTGTCCACCGGTTCCAGTCCGCGTTTGTTCCGTCGCTATTTTCGAGCAGGCTGAGAAGATTGCCGTGGGACAGCATGGCGCCCTTCGGCTTTCCGGTCGTGCCGGAGGTGTAAAGCTGGATCGCAACATCGGACCTGCTGATATCGACTTGTGGATCGCGAGCGTCCTGCGCGTCGCGCCAGGCCGAATAGTTTTGCCATTCGGCCGCATCGCCTTCGGTTGCGATAACGACGCGCAGCTCCGGCAGTTGCGCCCGAATGCTGCGAATTTGCGCCACGCATTCAGGGCCGACGAAAAGGACCGGGGCCTTGCAATCCGCCACGATGAAAGCGATCTCCGGCGCGGCCAGCCGCCAATTGACCGGGGTCATCACCACATTGGCCTTCATGGCGCCAAGCAGGAGCTCGAAATAGACGTCGCTGTTCTTGCCGAGATAGGCGATCCGCTCGCGCGGACGAACCCCGAGCGCCATCAATCCGTTGGCGACGCGATTGGTCAGGGCGTCAAATTCGGCAAAACTGGTCTGGCGTCCCTCGAATTCGAGGGCGATTGCCTTGTCGCGTGACGTCGCGAGCTTGCGCACCATGTCGGCAAGATTTGCCGGCTGCTCCGAAACGGCCATGTCCTCCTCCCGGTGTATTTTATTTTGGCGAGGAGTTTGGCGGCATCCGGCAGCAAAGACAATAGCGCCGGAACATGACGTCAGGCCGGCGCAGGAGTCTTTATTGCCTCGCGGCGCGATCTTTCTCGTTCTGCGCCTTGATCTGCTCCTTTGCCTTCTCCCAGTCGGCATCGGTCCAGTCGCGCAGTTGGTAGAAATTGCCGCCCATCGCGAGCGCCTGGCCGCCGTCCATAGCGATCGTCTCGCCGTTGATCCAGTCGCAGCCGCCGGAAATCAGGAACACCGCGAGATTTTGCAGCTCTTCCATCGTGCCGACGCGGCCCATCGGGTTCATCGCCCTGGTGCGCGCACCCGCCTCGTCACCGGGTTTGATGCGCTTGCTCATGCCCTCGGTCGGAATCTCGCCGGGCGCAATCGTGTTCAGCCGGATGCCGTAGCGGCCCCATTCGGCGGCAAGCGACATCGTCATGGCATGGACGGCCGATTTGCTCATGGCCGAGGGCACCACATAGGGGCTGCCGTTGCGGACCCAGGTGACGGTGATCGACACCACGTTGCCGCGGAGCTTGTTGGCGATCCAGCGCCGCCCGACAGCGTGAGTGACATAGAATGTGCCGTGCATGACGATATTGGCGACCGCATCAAATCCGCGCGGCGAAAGGTCCTCGGTCCGCGAGATGAAATTGCCGGCGGCGTTGTTGACGAGATCGGTCAGCGGAGCATCCTTGAAGATCAAATCGACCATTTCGTCGACGGCCTGCGCGTTACGGATGTCGACGCCGTGGCTGGTGACGCGCCCGCCGTAGAGGTCCATCAATTCGGTTGCGGTCTCGTCGCAAACGCTCTTGCGGCGTCCGCAGATATGGATCTCGGCGCCGAGTTCGAGAAAGCGGCCGGCCATGGCTTTACCGAGCCCGGTGCCGCCACCCGTGACAAGAATTCGCCGGTCTGCAAGGAGTTTTTCGCTGAACATGACGGATCCCCTGTTCTTGCCTGTCAGGCCTAGTGGTCCGATTCGAACATTCGCTTTTCGGACCCGCGGCCAGGTAGCTAGCGAATGTCAAATCCACTTCACTAGCCGACTAAAACCGGACGATGCTTTCGTGTAAAGCTGGTCGTTAGATGCAGGAGGGGATCAAGATGGACGATCGCATGCAGGTGAGGATCACGGGAGGCGTTGCCGACGTCCGCATGGTTCGCGCCGACAAGATGAATGCGCTTGATGCCGCGATGTTCGAGGCGCTTGTCGCAACTGCGAAGAGGCTTGGCGACGAAAAGGGCCTGCGCGCGGTAGTATTGTCCGGCGAGGGCCGCGCGTTCTGCGCCGGCCTCGACATGGGCCGCTTTGCCGCAATGAATGAGGAGGGCGGCAACGGCATCGCGGGCGGCGAAGCGCGCGATCTCACCGCGCGCACCCATGGTATCGCCAATTTTCCGCAGATGGCGGTCTGGGGCTGGCGGCAGCTTCCGGTTCCGGTGATCGCCGCCGTCCATGGGGTTGCGTTCGGCGGCGGATTTCAGCTCGCGCTCGGCGCCGACATGCGATTTTTGAGCGCGGACGCGCGCATGTCGATCATGGAGATCAAATGGGGTCTGGTGCCGGACATGGCGGGAACGCCGATCCTGGCGGGCCTCATGCGCGACGATATCCTGCGTGAGCTGACCTATACGGGGAGGATTTTTTCGGCGCAGGAGGCCTTGAGGTATGGTCTCGCGACGCGGATCTGCGATGACCCCCGCGCGGCGGCGCTGGAGGTGGCGCGCGAAATTGCCGCCAAGAGCCCCGACGCGATCCGGGCCGCCAAGCGAATGCTCAACCGGCTTTCAGCCGATCCGGCGCCCGCGCTGCTTGCGGAATTGATCGAACAGCAGAAGCTGATCGGCAGTCCCAACCAGCTCGAGGCCGTGCGCGCGAACATCGACAGGCGGACCCCCAATTTTGTCGATCCCTGAGGCGCATCCGTCGCTCGATTCACGCCAGCGGGGGCATTGGCGTGGCAGTCCGCCTGTTTCTTGACCTTGCGTTGCGCTGCAAAAATTGCGACTCAAGGGTGCCGGCGGACTCTGGAGCATTTTGGCGATGTCATCGCAGACCATGCTTTCTGAAAACGGGCTGGAACCCGGTCGCGGCGAGGACGCCGCCGCGCTTGAGGAAGACGTCCGCTTAAGGAACGACATTCGCCTGCTCGGACGTATCCTCGGCGACACCGTTCGGGACCAGGAGGGCGCGGATGTCTTCGACCTCGTCGAGCGCATCCGGCAAACCTCGATCCGGTTCCATCGCGGCGACGACAAGGCGGCGCGGCGCGAGCTGGAACTGATCCTCGACAGCATGTCGATCAGCCAGACGCTGCGTATCGTGCGCGCCTTCAGCTATTTCTCCCATCTGGCCAACATCGCCGAAGATCAGAACAACATCCGCCGGATGCGTCAAAGCTCAAGGACGGGCGAAGAGTCTCGGTCGGGAATGCTGACGCGGACGTTGTTGCATGCGCGAACCGCCGGCATCAGCGCGGCGAACTTGCGGAAGTTCTTTGCCTCGGCGCTCGTCAGTCCGGTGCTGACCGCACATCCGACCGAAGTGCGCCGCAAGAGCACCATCGATCGCGAAATGGAGATCGCCGCCGTTCTGGACCGCCGCGAGCGGCTGCAGCTGACTCCGGAGGAACTTGCCGCAAGCGACGAGCAATTGCGCCGTGCAGTGCTGACGCTGTGGCAGACCAATCTGTTGCGGCGAACGCGGCTTACGGTGCTCGACGAGGTCGCCAACGGCCTGTCGTTTTATGATTACACATTCCTGAACGAAGTTCCGCGGCTGCATTGCCGGCTCGAAGACCGCCTCGGCGAAAATGAGGGGACAACGCAGGGCGACCTCGCATCCTTCCTGAAGATGGGAAGCTGGATCGGCGGAGACCGCGACGGCAACCCATTCGTGACCGCCGATGTCATGCGCGGCACGCTGAAGATGCAGTCAGGCCGCGTGCTTCGCTATTACCTCGACGAACTGCATGTGCTCGGCTCCGAGCTGTCGCTGGCGGCGCATCTCGCCGACGTCTCGAAGGACCTGCGCGCATTGGCCGAGAAGTCGCCGGACACGTCACCGCATCGAAGCGGCGAGCCGTACCGGCTGGCCGTATCCGGGATCTTTGCGCGGCTGACTGCCACCGCCGCGCGGCTCGAGGTCGAAACCACGCGCGCTGCGGTGGGCGAAGCGGCGCCTTACGCCGATGTTGCCGAGTTCAAGGCCGACCTCGACATCCTCTCGCGCTCGCTGATGATGAACAATTCGCGCGTGATCGCGCGCGGCCGGCTGCGTCATCTGCGGCGCGCCGTAGATTGCTTCGGCTTCCATCTCGCAAGTCTCGATATCCGGCAGAACTCGGCCGTCCACGAGCGCACGGTTGCCGAATTGATCGATGCCGCAACGCCCGGCAAGTCTTACCTCGCGATGAGCGAGGAGGCGCGCATCGCGCTCCTGGCCAGCGAGCTGCGCAATGCCCGGCCGCTGACCTCAGCCTTCGTCAAGTACAGCGAGGAAACGGTCGGCGAACTCGCCATGTTCCGCGCGGCCGCCGAAGCACATGCCAAATACGGCGTGGAGGCCATTCCCCAATGCATCATCTCGATGTGCAAGGGCGTCTCCGACATGCTGGAGGTCGCGATCCTGTTGAAGGAGGTCGGCCTCGTCGATCCGTCCGGCCGCAGCGCGATCAATATCGTGCCGTTGTTCGAGACGATCGAGGACCTGCAGGCGTCGAGCCGCATCATGGATCGCATCCTGTCGATGCACGACTACCGCAAGCTCGTCGACAGCCGGGGGGCGGTGCAGGAGGTGATGCTCGGCTACTCCGACAGCAACAAGGATGGCGGCTTCGTCACATCGGGCTGGGAGCTTTACAAGGCGGAGATCGGCCTCGTCGAAGTGTTTGAGCGGCACCATGTGCGGCTGCGTCTGTTTCACGGGCGCGGCGGATCAGTCGGGCGCGGCGGCGGTCCGAGCTATGATGCAATCATCGCCCAGCCGGGCGGCGCCGTGAACGGCCAGATCCGGATCACCGAGCAGGGCGAGATCATCTCGAGCAAATACGCCAACGCGGAAGTCGGCCTCGACAATCTCGAAATTCTGGCCGCGGCGACGCTGGAGGCGAGCCTGTTACACCCGCGGCAAAGCGCGCCACGTGCTGAGTATCTGAAGGCGATGGAACAACTCTCGGCGCACGCCTTCAAGGCCTATCGTGGCCTGGTCTATGAGACTGAGGGGTTCGCTGATTATTTTTGGGCGTCCACCGTGATCACGGAAATCGCAACCTTGAACATCGGCAGCCGGCCGGCCTCGCGCAAGAAGACCCGCGAGATCGAGGATCTGCGCGCTATTCCCTGGGTCTTCAGCTGGGCGCAGTGCCGGCTGATGCTGCCGGGATGGTATGGATTTGGCAGCGCCGTCGAGGCGTGGGTGAAGGAAAACCCGGGCAACGGCATGGCCTTCCTGAAGGAACTTTATCGGGAATGGCCGTTCTTTCGCACACTGTTGTCGAACATGGACATGGTGCTGGCCAAGAGTTCGATCGCGATCGCCTCACGTTATGCCGAGCTTGTGCTTGACGTCGCGCTTCGCGACAAGATTTTCGAACGCATTCGGCGCGAGTGGCAAAGTTCGATCGACACGTTGCTGGAGATCACCGGGCAGACGCGGCTGCTGGAAAGCAACCCGCTGCTCGAGCGCTCGATCCGCCATCGCTTTCCCTATATCGATCCGTTGAATCACGTGCAAGTGGAGCTTTTGAAGGAGCACCGGGCGCAAAACACCGACGAGCAGGTGCTGCGCGGGATTCAGATTACCATCAACGGCATTTCGGCGGGCTTGCGAAACAGCGGCTGATTCATCATCCCGGGTCCACGCGAAGCACGTGGCCCGGGATGCCGAGAAGGTGCGTCGGTCAGGGCTTCATGGCGCCCTGCGCACTCGTATAGACGGCGTAGAGCGACGTCGAGCCGCAGATGTATAGCCTGTTTCGCTGCTGGCCACCGAAGCACACGTTGGCGACCGTTTCGGGGATGTGAATTTTGCCGATCAGGTGACCTCCAGGATTGTAGCAGCGAACGCCATCCTCCTTCGGGTCGCCCCAGCCCATGGAGCACCAGACATTTCCATCGGTGTCGCAGCGCATTCCATCGGTAAAGCCGGGAGCGAAGTCATTGGCGAAGACCTTGCTGTTCGATAACTTGCCCGCATCGATATCGACGTCGAACACACGAATCCACGCCGGATTTCCCTCTCCCTCCGTGAGGCCCGTGTCGATCACGTAAAGCTTCTTCTCGTCGGGCGAGAACGCAATTCCATTGGGCATGACGAAGTCGTCGGCGACGACCTTGATGTCGCCGGATTTTGGATCGACCCGGAAGACGTTGTGCTTATCCTGTTCGAACGGCTCCTTGAGGCCCTCATAGTCACCCTTGATCCCGTAGCCCGGATCCGTAAACCAGATCGTTCCATTCGACGCGACCGCGATGTCGTTCGGCGCGTTGAGCTTCTTGCCCTGGTACTTGTCAGCGATAACGGTGATTGAGCCGTCAAGCTCGGTTCGCGTGACGCGTCGGCCGCTGTGTTCGCAGGTGAGTAGGCGTCCCTCCCGATCGATGGTGTTGCCGTTGGAGTTCATCGACGGCTGGCGGTAGACGCTGAGGTGACCGTCGTCCTCGCTGTAGCGCATGATGCGGTTGTTCGGGATATCGCTGAACAGCAGGTAGCGACCGGCCGGGAAGTAGACCGGGCCCTCGGCCCAGCGGAAGCCAGTCGCGATGCGCTCGACCGCGCCGGTCCCCGGGCTGCCTTTGAAACTCTTGTCGAGAGATTCGATATGCGGATCAGGGTAGCGCGAGCCCGGCAGCGGCCCCAGGGGAGGCGGTTGGGTGTCTCGGAGCCGAACTGCCGTTTCGCCCAACGGCCGCTCGGCCGCAGAGGCCGCCGTCGCGGTTGCGGCTGCCGCGGCCAACGCCGCGGCTCCCTTCATAAGCTTGCGCCGATCGACGCCGCAACGGGCGTCGTCTGCAGGACATTCCTGATGCAACATATTTGTCATGGTCGCCTCCCATTAATTTTTTGTTGGGAGGAAATCATGTGCCGACATTCCGGCATAATGCGGGCGGCTGTGTTCTGAAACAACCCAAGATTGGCAAAGTGAGGCGCTGAATCGATTTCCAAGTCCTTAGGAAGCCTCAGGTTCCTCTCAGATGGCGTCCCAGCTGAAAATATCGGCGGAGCGGTCGAGTTTGTAGAAAGAGGATTTCAGCGCCGGCATGCCGTGCTCGGCAAGACTTTCTACCGTCCAGCCGTCGCCGCGATGGACCGAACGGAGCGGACGCGACTGGCTCATCAGGAAAATCTCGTTCATGCGCACGGCGAAGATCTGCCCGGTAACGTCCTTTGCTGCGTCGCCGAGCAGGTAGGCGACGACAGGCGCGATTCTTTCGGGGCCCATCTGCTGGATTTTCGCGACGCGGGCTTTCTCCGCCTCGGTTTCGGTCGGGATGGTGCCGATCAAGCGGCTCCAGGCGAAGGGCGATACGCAGTTCGAGCGCACGTTGAATCGGTTCATGTCCAGTGCAATCGATTTGGAGAGCCCGACGATGCCGAGCTTGGCGGCGGCATAATTCGCCTGGCCGAAATTGCCGACGAGGCCCGAGGTCGAGGTGAAGTGGACGAAGGACCCGCTCTGCTGCTCGCGGAACAGCCGTGCCGCGGCATGCGAGACATAGAACGAGCCCATCAGATGCACCTTGATGACGGACTCGAACGCATCGATGCTCATGCGGTGGAAAATGGCATCACGCAGGATCCCAGCGTTGTTGACGACGCCATCGAGCTTGCCGAAATGGTCGATCGCTGCCTTGACGATCCGGCTCGCTGGAATTGCCTCCGCAACGGTTTCGAAATTGGCGACCGCCGTGCCGCCGCGCTTCCTGATTTCCTCGACGACTTCTTCGGCCGGTGCCGCGCTTGAGCCCGACCCATCGGCTGCCGCGCCCGGATCATTTACGACGACCTTGGCGCCTTCCGATGCGCACAACAGTGCGATTTCACGCCCGATCCCTCGGCCAGCGCCGGTCACGATGATGGATTTGCCCTCGAGTGATTTTGCCATAATGATTTTCCTTTTTCTTACCTCGCCCCGCTTGCGAGGAGAGGGAGAAGGGCGAGGTGCTCACCGTTGCGATGTGTCATCTCTCGTTGGTAAAAATGATCGTGCCGGATGCTGCGAACATGCCGCCGACGCCGTGGCAGACCGAGATTTTGGCGCCTTGAACCTGGGCTGGAGCTGTGCCGCGCATCTGCCGCACGCTCTCCTGCAACGCATACATGCCGTACATGCCCGAATGCATATAGCTGAGGCCGCCGCCGTTGGTGTTGAGCGGCAGCTTGCCGCCGGGCCTGGTGTGGCCGGCGGCGATGAATTGTCCGGTCTCTTCATGCGGCATGAAGCCGAGATCACCAAGCCCGAACAGCGGCAAATGCGCAAACGCGTCATAGATCATCAGATGATCGACGTCCTTGTGGGTGATGCCGGCTTCGCGGAAGGCGAGGGGACCTGCGACCCTGAACGCGCGTGAGCTGTCGAAGGTCTGCATCTGGCTGACCATCGGCGTTTCCACGCTCTCGCCGGTGCCGAGAATATAGACCGGCTTCTGCGGGAAATCCCTGGCCCGCTCGGCGGAGGTCAGGATCAGTGCGCCGCCGCCGTCTGTGACAAGGCAGCACTGCAGGATGCGGAATGGATAGGCGATCATCCGCGAATTCAGGACATCCTCGACGGTGATCGGCGCCTTCATGGTGGCGCGTGGATTTCTCGCCGCCCATTCGCGTTGCACCACCGCGACCATCGCCAGCTGCTCGTGGGTAATGCCGTGTGTCTTCATGTAACGCAGCACGGGAATGGGAAAGAGACTTGCCGGTGTCGAGACGCCGTAGGGCAATTCGAACTGACCGTTCAGGCTGTCGGGGCCGATCATGCGCGGGGTGCGGCCGATGTTCGATTTGCCGCTCTCGGCATGCGTGATGAGAACAGTTTTGCAAAGACCGGCCTCGATCGCCGCGGCCGCATGGCGAACATGCAGCATAAACGAACAGCCGCCGACCGAGGTGCCGTCGACCCATGTCGGCGTGAGACCAAGATAATGAGCGATCTGCTGCGGGGTTTCGACTGCTGTCGCAAAGCCGTCAATGTCTGACAGTTTCAACCCGGCATCAGCGATGGCATTCAGCGCCGCATCGGCATGGAGCTGGATCTGCGACATATGCGGGATCACACCGAGCTCGGTGGTCTCCGCCGCGCCGACGACGGCGACCTGGTTTCTGCGCATGGCCCTTAATCCCTTGCCGGCCGGAACAGGGGCAGGGTCGTGGTGTCGTCGAGCTTCTCGAAGGCGACTTCAAGTTTCATGTCGAGTTCGAGCGCTTCGGGCGTTTGCGGGCAGTCCACGATATTTGTCATCATGCGCGGGCCTTCCTCGAGCTCGACGACGGCGATCCCGTAAGGCGGGGTAAAGCCGGCGACCGGCCGGTGATGAATCACGTAGCTGTAGAGCGTGGCCCTGCCGCTGGCCTTGAAGATCGAGACCTTGCGCGAGCCGCAGACGGGGCAAAAAGGACGCGGCGGGAAATAGGTCAGGGCACAGGCGTCGCAGCGCTGCAACCTCAGCTCGCCGGCTCGCGCACCGTCCCAGAAGTGCTGTGTTTCGGGTGTCGGTTTGGGTCGTGCGCGCGCCGGCTCCGCCATCTCGTCCTCCTCGAAAGGGGCATTCCGCCCCACCTGTTTTGATCGTTGATGCGACAATGAACCGTGCGCCGTCAACGGTCCAGCCTGCGGGCCCATCGACCTCAATTCCCTAATATTTTTTGCCTAGGCCGGGGCGCTTGTATCCCGACAACCCGCCGGGCTATGGTCCGCCGGAACTCAAGAAAAAGCCGGGAGGAAGTTATGTTGAGGGTGATGGTTGCGGCGCTTGCCGGGTTGATGCTGGCCGCGCAGGCCTATGCCGCGGATGCGCCGTCGGAGATCAAGATCGGCACCCTCTATGCCTCGTCCGGGCGCTTCGCTTCGATCTCGATGCCGGTCTACTCCAGCCTGAAGCTTTGGGCGGATCTGAAAAACGCCGACGGCGGCGTCTACGTCAAGGCGTTCGACAAGAAATTACCCGTGAAGCTTGTCGCCTACGACGACCAGAGCAATACGGCGACAGCGTCCACGCTTTACAATCAGCTCATCACCCAGGACAAGGTCGACCTGCTTGTCGCCGATTCCGGCTCGGTACTGACCGCGCCCGCCGTGACGATTGCGCGCGACCACAAGATGTTCCTGTTCGACCAGACGGGCACCGGCGCCAGCTTCTTCTCAAAAGACAACCCCTACATCGCGCTGATGGCTGACCCAGTGTCGACGATCTGGCCGAAGCCCGTGGCGGATTTCGTCATCCATGACGGGCCGGCGCTCGGAATCAAGAAGATCGCGATCCTCTACTCGACCAATGAATTCACCGGCACCCAGGCCAACGCCTTCCGCAAGTTCATCAAGGATTCCGGCGTGCCGGTCGAGATCGTCTATGACCAGGGCGTCCCCACCGAGACGACCAACTACACGGTCATCATCAACAACATCAACAATGCCCAGCCGGATGCGGTCTTTCATTTCGGCTACGCGCCGAACGATATCGCCTTCCTGCGCAATGTCGCCGACGTCGGCGTCAAGTTCAAAATGCTGTTTGCGATCTATGCAGGCCTCGAGACCGAACTTCTCGAAAAGAATGTCGGCGCCAAGGGACTGGAGCACGTCTTCACCTATGTTCCGCCTTCGGAGGTGGAATACCCCGTCAATTTCGGCATGAAGCTGAAGGACTACAAAGCTGCCTGGGAGAAGAAATATCCCGACGGCAAGATCGAATTCGGCTTCAACGCGGTTGCCGGCTACACCACTGGCCTCGTTCTCGAAAAGACGCTGTCGGTTGCAACCAGCCTCGATCAGCTCGAACTGCGCCGCGCTGTGTTCTCCCTCTCCGGGGAGTTGAAGACCCTGGACGGCACGTTCGCGCTCGACGAAATGGGCGGCCAGACCGGCGAATTGACCCCACTCGGCCAGCTTGAGCTCGACGACCACGGGCATCTCAAATTCATATCGATCTATCCGCATGAAACGGCGACCGGCAAACCCGTTTACCCGCGGCCATGAGCGTTGCGCTGCTCGTAATTCGGGGGTGAAGCGCCGATGCTGACCTACGCGCTGGTCGCCGGCGTTCTCTTTGGATTGTATTTCAGCCTGGTCGGGATTGGCCTCAATCTCGTCTTCGGCGTCATGCGCATCGTCAACCTCGCGCATGGCGACTGCCTGATGCTGGGCGCCTTCATTGCGGTCGGCGTCGCCGGCCTGATCGGGATCGATCCCTTGTTTGCGGTGCCGCTCGCATTCGTGATCTTTCTGATCGCGGGGATGCTGCTGTACTGGGTTCTGGTGCCGCGGCTGCAAGGCTCGACCAATCCGGAAATGCTCTCGATCATCCTGTTCTTCGGCCTGTCGCAGGTGGTCGAAGCCGTCACCACGATCTTTCTGGGCACCAGCGAGCGCTCGATTCCAAGCCGCGCGCTGGGCTCGGTGTTTTCCACGATCAAGGTCAAGCTATTCGGCGGCACGCCCGATAGCAGTGGGCCGGTCCAGATCCTGGGGCAGGGATTTCCCGCATCCTGGGTCATCGCGGCCATCACCAGCCTGGTCGCGATCGGCTTCGTCTACGTTTATCTCTACCAGACCCGCCTTGGCACGCTGACGCGCGCCGTGATGTCGCGGCGTGATGAGGCGTTTGCGACCGGGATCGACGTCGATCGCGTCTCGGCGGCGGCTTTCGGCATTGGGCTCGGGCTGGCCGCGGTCGCCGGCATCTTCGCGCCATTCATGTTCGGCTCGGTGACGCCCGCCTTTGGCGCCGATGCGACCGTCACCTCGTTCGCCATCGTGGTGCTGGGTTCGCTCGGAAATCCCCTTGGCACCGCGCTCGGCGGCGTGGTCTACGGCATCTGCTACATGGTCGTGCAGACCTATATGAGTTCGTGGGCGGACTTGCTGCCCTATGTACTTCTGATTGTCATCCTGCTGCTTCGTCCGAGCGGTCTGCTCGGAAGGCGGGTGCGCGTTGCCTAGCGCCCTTAAACACACGCTGTTCATTGCGCTGCCGCTGCTAGTCATTTTCGCGGCGTTGCCCGGCGTCTATCAAAACCACCTGTTGCTGTTCAATTTCGTGATCTTCCTGATCCTCGCGCAGGGCGTGAACATCATCTACGGCTTCACCGGCTATCTGCCGTTCGGCTATGTCGGCTTCTTTGGGGCCGGTGCCTATGGCTTCGCCGTCATGGTGATGCATTTCCAGACCCCGGCTGTGGCGGCGGTGCTCGTCGCCGGCTTCGTCGGCGTGGTGCTTGGACTGTTGCTCACGCCATTGCTGCGGCTCTCCGGGGCTTACTTCGCGATCGCCAACCTCGCGGCGTCGCTGGCCGTGCTGCACTTCATCGCCAATCCGGCGCTTGAACAGATTACGCGCGGTCCCTATGGCGTCTCGCTCTCCGGAACGTTCAACCCGACGCATGCCTATGTGGCGGCGCTCGCCGTGCTGGCGCTGACGTTAGGCGCGGTCGTGTTCCTGAAGAATTCGCGCTTCGGACTGGCATTGCAGGCGGTGCGTGAAGACGCCGTCAGCGCCGCGATGGCCGGCGTCAATGTCGTGCGCATGCGGATCATCGCCTGGCTGACGTCTGCGTTGGTCGCGGGGCTGGCCGGCGGCGTCTATGCCTGGTACGTCTCGGTGTTCTATCCGGACAACGTGTTCAGCGGTGAGTTCAGTATCTTTGCCATCGTCTTTGCGCTGTTCGGCGGCGTTGCCTCGGTCACCGGCCCGATCCTCGGCGTCATCATTCTCTACGGCATCTACAACCTTATCGGCTTCACCACCCCGCAATATTTCCAGCTGATCTACGGCCTCCTGATCATTGGGCTGGTGCTGTTTCTGCCGGCAGGTCTGGTGTCGCTTGCAACCCGCAGGGGCTGGCATGTCCCCTGACAGCGCCCCCATTCTCAACGTCTCCAAGCTCGTGAAACGCTTCGGCGGCTTTTACGCGCTGGACGGCTTGAGCTTCCATGTGTCGTCCGGCGAGATTTTGGGGCTGGTCGGTCCCAACGGCTCGGGCAAGACGACCGCGATCAACGTGATCTCGGGGCTCTACGCTCCGGACGGCGGCGAGGTCGTACTCGAAGGCGCGTCGATCGGCGGGGTCGCCTCACACAAGCTCGTTCATCGCGGCATCAACCGCACGTTTCAGGTTCCAAAACCCTTCCTGTCGCTGACGGTTCGCCAGAACGTCGAGGTCGCGCTCGCCTATGGCGGTGCCGCAACAGCGCCCGCGATGGCGGACCTGCTTGATGAGTATCGCCTGGCGGATGTTGCCGACCGGCCGGCCGCCGATCTCAACAACGCCCAGCAGAAGATGCTCGACCTCGTGCGTGCGCTCGCCACCCGTCCTCGGCTGTTGCTGCTCGACGAGCTTGCCGCCGGATTGAACCCGGCCGAACTCGACTGGATCGCCGAGCGGATCAAGGCACTGGCCAAGGAGGGCATGGCGATCATCGTCGTCGAGCACCTCATGGGCTTCATCGAGCACATCACCGATCGCGTCATCGTCTTGAACGCAGGCAAGGAGATTTTTGAGGGCAAGCTTGCAGTCGCGGTTAAAGTTCCGCAGGTGATCGAAGTGTTTTTGGGAGGCGAGCATGCCGCCTGAGACAGCGTCATTGCTGACGGCCGAGGGCGTCGATGCAGGCTACGGTACCATGCAGGTGCTGTGGGGCGTCGACCTTGACGTGCGCGCCGGAGAGACCGTGCTGCTGTTGGGCACCAATGGCGCTGGCAAGACCACCTTTCTGAAATCGCTGGTCGGCCTGATCGAGGCGCGGCATGGCAACATCAGGCTCGCGGGGGCGGACGTGACGCGGATGCGCTCCAGCGAACGGATGCGGCTCGGCATGACCTACATGTCGGAACTCGCGGTGTTCCCGGACCTGTCGATCGAGGAAAATATCCGGATCGGCGCGCAGGCGCTTGGGCACCCCAATCCCCGGATCGACGATCTCTATGACACCTTTCCGGCGCTGCGCGACAAGCGCCGCGCGCCGGCGTCGAGCCTCTCGGGCGGTCAGCGAAAAATGCTCGGTATCGCCAAGGCATTGGCGGCCGAACCTCGCCTGTTGGTGATGGACGAGCCCTCGGCGGGGTTGTCGCCGCTGTTCGTCAAGGAGGTCATCCGGATCCTGAGCGACCTGCGCGGAAGGGGATTGGCTTTGCTGATCGCCGAGCAGAATATCGGTTTCCTTGAGGTGGCCACCCGCGTGTTCGTGCTCGAAGGCGGCCGTATCCGCTTTTCCGGCACGGTGGCGGAAATGACTGACAACGACGCGCTGCGGCAGGCGTATTTCGGACTGAAGTGATGCGAACCATCCGGATCGGGTCAGGCGCGGGGTACTCGGGCGATCGCATCGAGCCCGCGGTGGAACTCGCCGAAAAGGGCGACATTCAATACCTGGTATTCGAGTGCCTGGGCGAGCGCACCGTGGCGCTGGCCCAGCAGGCGCGTCTCAAGAACCCCGAAATCGGCTTCGACCCGCTGCTGGAGGAACGGCTGCGGGCGGTATTGCCTCTCTGTGCCGCCAAGGGCATCAAGATCGTCACCAACATGGGCGCGGCCAATCCGCTCGCGGCGGCCCGTAAGACGGCAGCCATCGCCGCATCGATGGGCCTTTCCCGGCTGAAGGTCGCAGCCGTCCTCGGCGACGACGTGCTCGAGGCCTGCAAGCAGCGCGATCTCGGAATCCTGGAATTCGACGGCAAGATCAGTCAGCTTGGCAACCGCCTGATCTCCGCCAACGCCTATCTTGGCGCTGGCCCGATGGCCGAGGCGCTGACGGGCGGCGCCGACGTCGTGATCACCGGCCGCGCCTCCGATCCCGCGCTGTTCCTGGCGCCGCTCATCCATGCCTTCGGCTGGGCGATGGATGATTGGAATTTGCTCGGCAAGGGCACCGTGGCCGGGCATTTGCTGGAATGCGCCGGCCAAGTCACCGGGGGCTATTTTGCCGATCCGTTGTACAAGGACGTCCCGGACCTGGCGCGGCTCGGTTTCCCCATCGGCGAGGTCGGCGAGGATGGCAGCCTCCTCATCACCAAGGTCGAGGGCTCCGGCGGCGCGGTCACCGCACAGACCTGCAAGGAGCAACTGCTCTACGAAGTGCATGATCCCACCAGGTATATCCAGCCGGATGTGACGGCTGATTTCTCGCAGGTCGGGATTGAGGAGGTGGGCAAGGATCGCGTGCGGATCAACGGCGGAGGCGGCAGCGCTCGCCCGCCGACGTTGAAGGTTTCGGTCGGTTATGTCGATAGCTTCATCGGCGAGGGTCAGATTTCCTATGCCGGCCCCGGCGCGCTGGCGCGCGGCCGGCTTGCGCTCGATATCGTTCGCGAAAGGTTGAAGCTGACGGGCGTTGCGGCAAGCGAATTGCGTTTCGACCTGATCGGCGTCGATTCCCTGCATGGAGGGCTGCTCTCGGCTCATGCCAACGAACCCTATGAGGTGCGCGTGCGTGTGAGCGGCCGCACCGAAAATCTGCGCGAGGCGGCCAGAATCGGCAACGAGGTCGAAACGCTCTACACCAATGGTCCGGCCGGCGGGGGCGGGGCTTTCAAATCCGCGCGCGACATCGTGGCGGTCGCTTCCGTGCTGTTGCCGCGCGAATTGGCAAAGCCGCAGGTGCAATTCGTTGGGAGTGTGTAGCGATGAAGCTGCGTGAGATCGCGCATTCCCGCACCGGCGACAAGGGAAATATCTCGAATATTTCCGTCATCGCCTATGATCCGAAGCACTATCCGCTGCTGCTTGCGCAGGTGACGCCGGCGCGCGTGAAAGCGCATTTCGCAGGTGTTGTCGAAGGCGAGGTCGTCCGCTATGAGCTGCCGAAGATTTCTGCGCTCAATTTCGTGATGGACCGGGCGCTGGAGGGCGGAGTGACGCGATCGCTGGCGCTCGACGCGCATGGCAAATCGCTGAGCTCTGCCTTGCTTGATCTGGAGATCGAAGCGACTGCGGATAAACTATAGTCGATCGGCGAAACGACAAGGAACATGATGAATAGCCTGACACTGACCTCCCTCGCAGCCGATCTGGAAAGCGGCCGCACCAATGCGCGGAAGCTCGTCGACGAATGCCTCGACAAGATCGCCGACAAGGCAGGCGAGGGCGCACGTGCCTTTGTGCATGTCGATGTCGAGGCCGCGATCGAGGCCGCCAAGGCGATGGATCGGCTTCGCGAAGTGAGGGCCGCGCCGTCGCCCTTTGCCGGCATTCCCATCTCGATCAAGGATCTGTTCGACATCAAAGGTCAGGTCACGCGCGCCGGCTCTCGCGCGCTGGACGATTCACCGCCGGCTGACGTAGACGCGCCGGTCGTGTCGCGGCTGCGGCGCGCCGGCTTCATCCTGATCGGCCGCACCAACATGACCGAGTTCGCTTATTCCGGCATCGGCATCAATCCGCACTACGGCACGCCGAAAAGCGTCTGGCAGCGCAATGTCGGCCACGTGCCCGGCGGATCGTCGTCGGGCGCGGCGGTATCGGTCGCCGATGGCATGGCCCATGGCGCGCTCGGCTCCGATACCGGCGGATCGTGCCGGATCCCGGCCGCCTATAACGGCATCGTCGGTTTCAAGCCGACGCAGCGGCGCATCCCGCGCGAGGGCGGCGTTCCTCTGTCTTTTACGCTCGACAGCTTTGGGCCGCTGGCGCGCACAGTCGAATGCTGCGCCGTGCTTGATGCGATCCTTGCGGACGAGCCGGTTCGGCCCGTGCAGCTGCGCCCCGTCAAGGGCATGCGGCTCGTGGTGCCGACGACGATCGCGCTCGTTGATCTCGACGATCACGTGGCGAAAAGTTTTGACCGGACGCTCGAAAAATTGTCGCAGCAGGGAGCATCGATCGAACGGATCGAAGTGCCGGAATTTCTCGATGTCGCCGTCATGAACAGCAACGGCGGATTTGCCGCGGCGGAAAGCTACGCCTGGCACCGTTACCTGATCGAAAGCCACGGCGACGTCTACGATCCCCGTGTTTCCTCGCGTATTTTGCGTGGGCAGTCGATCACGGCTGCCGATTACATCGATATTCTCGAAGCGCGAAAGTCATTCATCGCGCGTGCGACCGTGCGGTTTGCGCCCTACGACGCCGCAGTGATGCCGACTTGCGCAATCGCGCCGCCGCGAATCTCCGATCTTGCTGACGACAAGGCATTCACGAAGGCCAACCTGCTTTCGCTGCGCAATTGTACGCTGATCAACATGATGGATGGCTGCGCGATTTCGCTGCCCTGCCATCGGGCGGGCGAGGTGCCGGTCGGTTTCATGCTGAGCGCGGCGGGCGGCTCGGATCGCCGTATCTTTGAACTGGCGGCAGGCGTGGAGGCTGCGATCCATGTTTGATCTGACCTTCACCATCGAAACCAGGGGCGGCACCACGCCGCTGACGCTCGCGGTCGATCAGGCGGTGATCGCCGGCTGGACCGGGCGCGATCCGGTCGCGCGCGACAAGCACATCGCGGAGCTCGAGGCGATCGGCATTGCGCGGCCGGCGACGACCCCGATCTACTATCGCTGCTCGGCGCGGCGGCTGACCCAGGACGACAGCATCGAAGTCTGCGGCGGTAACTCCAGCGGCGAGGTCGAGTTCGTGCTGATCGGCTGGCAGGGACGCACCTTTGTCGGCCTCGGTTCCGATCACACCGACCGCAAGGTCGAGAGCTATAGCGTCACGGTGTCCAAGCAGATGTGCGACAAGCCGATTGCCTCGACGCTGTGGGAACTCGAGGAGGTTATTGGTCACTGGGATCGCTTGATCCTGCGTTCTTACGCGTGGATCGGCGGCGAACGTGAACTGTATCAGGCGGGCACGCTGGACGCGATGCTGCCGGTTTCGGAGCTGCTTGCACGCGGCTTTACCGGCGGCAAACTGCCCGACGGCTGCGCCATGTTCGGCGGTACCTTTGCTGCCAAGGGTGGTATCCGGCCCGCCAGCCGGTTCGAATATGAATTGGAGGATCCCGTGCTGAAACGCACGATCCGCCACGCCTATAATGTGGTTGAATTGCCGGTGCTGGGATAGCCGGAAATCGGGTGGCCGTGAGCTTCCCGATTTGCGACGGTGCCCGGCATGAAAACATCAGCGCAAAACAAAAGTTCCGAATTCGAAACCGGCATCGCCGCCCGCGTCGCTGCGATCGACTGGACGCACATCACAAGTGATCTCGACGCGCAGGGCTGCGGCGTGCTGAAGGGATTGCTGACGCCGGACGAGTGCCGCGCGCTCGCGGCGCTCTATCCGGAGGACAGGATTTTCCGCAGCCGGGTCGTGATGGGCCGGCACGGCTTCGGCCGCGGTGAATACAAGTACTTTTCCTATCCGCTGCCGCAGCCGATCGCCGAATTGCGCCCGCTGCTCTATGCGGGTCTTCAGCCGATCGCCAACCGCTGGAACGAGGCGATGGGGATCGATATCCGCTATCCGGAAAGCCATGAGACGTTCCTGGCGCGCTGTCACAAGGCAGGGCAACTTCGGCCGACCCCACTGCTGCTGCAATATGAAGAAGGCGACTACAACTGCCTGCATCAGGACCTGTATGGCGAACACGTCTTTCCGTTGCAGGTTGCGATCCTGCTTTCCGAACCGCAACGCGATTTCGAAGGCGGCGAGTTCGTGTTGACCGAGCAGCGGCCGCGCATGCAGTCGCGGGCGGAAGTCGTGCCGCTTCGCCAGGGCGATGGCGTGGCGTTCGCTGTGCATGTGCGCCCGGTGCAGGGGACGCGCGGGGTCTATCGTGTCAATATGCGGCACGGCGTGAGCCGGCTTCGTTCGGGCCGCCGTCATACGGTGGGCGTGATCTTCCATGACGCCAAGTGAGGATGTGTCGCGTTGACGGCGGATTTGTTTGCCTGTTTTCCAGAAGCGCGCGCCTCGCGGGAGGAGATGGCCGAAGGCGCCGTTTTGCTGCGCGGATTTGTCGGAGAGTCCGAAGCTGAATTGATCGCAGCATTGCGCGAGGTCGTGGCGGCGGCGCCGTTTCGGCGGATGTTCACGCCGGGCGGTCATCAGATGTCGGTGGCGATGACCAATTGCGGCTGCGCCGGCTGGGTCACCGACCGCAGCGGTTATCGTTATGACGCCAAAGATCCCGAGACTGGAAAACCGTGGCCGGCGATGCCGCCGCTCTTTCGCGAACTTTCCGACCGCGCCGCTGATCGCGCGGGCTTTGCCGGCTTCGCGCCCGATGTCTGCTTGATCAACCGCTACGTGCCGGGCGCGAAGATGTCGTTGCATCAGGACAAGGACGAGCTCGACTTCAAAGCGCCAATCGTGTCGGTGTCACTCGGTTTGCCTGCGATTTTCATGTTCGGCGGGTCGAAGCGAAGCGACAAGCCGCGGCGGTTTCGTCTGGAGCACGGCGACGTCGCGGTGTGGGGCGGACCGTCGCGATTGTTCTTTCACGGTGTCGCGCCGCTTGCCGAAGGCGATCATCCTGTGATGGGCTCGCAACGTCTCAATCTGACGTTCCGCAAAATCCGCTGACGTCATTGATTTGCCGTCAGCGCGGGTCGACGGCTGCCGCCCCATTGAGAACATGGGAGATAAAGCGCCTTGCGGGCGAAGCCTCGGATGACCCGCTCGGCGAAATGATCTTCAAATCCTTCGCAAGTTCGATGCCGTTCAACGGCAGGGCGACGAGCTGTCCCGCGCTGACCTCGTCGCTGACTGCTGCCTCGATCACGAGCGAGATGCCCCGACCGGCACGGACTGCCCGTTTGACCGCTTCCGTGCTTCCAAGCCCACGGACGGCGGTCAGGTGGTCCGCAAGCAGCCCCAGCTGCTTCCTCAGGACCGTGTTCGTGCCGGTGCCGGGCTCGCCGCCCAGCAGGGTCTGACCGGCAAGCTCGCTGACCTCGATCGTGCCGCGGTTCGCCCAGGGATGGTCGGGCGCCACGATGACGACGAGCGGCTCGCTGCGCCAGCTGTGTTGACAAAAGCCCGGCCGATCGCTCCACCATTCCATCAAAGCCACGTCGGCGCTGCCGTTCGTCAGGCGCTCGGCAACATCGTGGTTGGGGCCGATCCAGAGGTCGACCGCAAGCGGGTCGCCGGCCTGAAAAGCCGCGAGCGTCGATTGCAGCAGGTAGATACCAATATTGCTGGATGCCGCGACGTGGAGGGCTGGCCGCACCATGATGGCTCGGCTCCGTTCGGCCGTGGCCAGCATTGCCCGGGCCAATGGCGCAAATGCCGCGCCTTGAGAGGTCGCTTCGACAAAGCCGTGCCGGCGCACGAGCAGCGGGGCGGCAAGATCTTCCTCCAGCTGCCTGATATGTTCGACGACCGTCGAAGGCGACAGCTTCAGGTCCCGCGCTGCCGCACGGAACCCGCGCTCGCTAAGAACGGCGAGGAATGTCCTAGCGTGCAGCAGATTGAGCATGAGCGGATTGCCTGCCCGGATCGTTGGCTGCGCCAAACGGAACGCGCCCGGCCAGGACATCGAGGATGCTCCGCGCCGCCGACAGTTCGATTTCGCGTCTCACTTCGGTGACGGCCGATCCGATATGCGGCGTGAATACCGTGGGCGCCGACAAATCCGTCAGCCGCCGATCGATGCCTGACGGCCGATTTTCCAGGGCCCAATCCTCGCATTCGAATGCATCGGCCGCATAGCCGGCAAGATGTCCGCGACTGATGGCGTCCGCCACCGCTCTCTCGTCGACGAGCGATCCGCGCGCGGGATTCACCAGCCTTGCGCCTCGCTTCATGTCCGCAATCGTTCTGGAGTTGATCAGGTGCCTCGTGCCCGCCGTCAAAGGCAGCGCCAGCACGACGTAGTTGGAGCGGGCGATCACATCCTCGAAGCCGGTCATGGTGACGGATGGCCAGGAAGCAGCAAACGCCGTGGACACCGATCGATCGTGCGCCAGGAGGCGGCACTGAAATCCGGCAAGTCGTTCGGCGATCGCACGGCCGACCAGGCCAAACCCGACGATTCCGACGGTTGTGCCCGCAAGGCCCGCGCCGTAAAGCTGAGCGCGCCAGCCGCGAAAACCCTGGGCCTTGATGTTTCGATCGCCGGTGACGATGTTTCGTCCGAGAGACAGCATCAGCCCGATCGCCAGTTCGGCAGTCGGTATCGTCAGGAGATCGGGCACGATCGTGACCCAGACGCCTGCGTCCGTTGCGGCCTGTAGATCGATGTTGTCGCAGCCTTTGAGCGCCGCCCCAATGACCCGAAGATCGGGACAGGCAGCCAGAAAATCCGCGTCAATCCGGTCGGTCATGAACGCGAGCAAGCCGGCGGCGTCCCGGCATCTTCGCCGCACTTCTTCGTAAGGCCACGGCTCAAGCGATGGATTGATCTCGAGGTTCATATGCTCTTCCAGGAGCACCTGCGTCTCGGGGAAAACGGGATTAGTCGCAAGGATCTTCGGTCTCAGGGCCATGGCGCCGTCCGTGCATTCATTTGAGATGATTTCGCAAGGCATCTCCAATTCCATCGACCATGGTCACGCAAACCAGGATGCAAATCAGAATCGCGGATACCTGGGCGTATTCGAGAACGCGGAGTGCTGCGATCAGCTCGAAGCCGATGCCACCAGCACCAACCGCGCCGAGCACGGTGGAAGCGCGGAAATTGTATTCCCAGCGATAGATCGTGGTGTCCGCCAACTGAGGCAATACTTGCGGCAATATCGCATGGAACACGACCTGGAGCGGCGAGGCTCCCGCCGCGCGCGCAGCCTCGATCGGCTTTGGATCGACATGTTCTATGCTTTCCGCGAAGAATTTCCCGATCATTCCGACGGAGTGGAAGCCGACGGCAAGTACGCCGGGCAACGCCCCGAAGCCGACCATCGCGACGAAGATGATTCCCATGATCAGCTCGGGAATCGATCTCAGCAGGTTCAGGAATGCTCGCGACACGCGGTAGACGATTTGGTTTGGCGTGGTGCTGCGGGCGGCAAGCAAGGCGAGCGGCAGCGAAAAGGTGACCGCTAGGGCAGTTCCCGCGACCGACATGGCGAGCGTATCCGCCAGTGGCCTGATCCAGGCGTGGAAACGTCTGAAATCGGGCGGAAACATTTCGCTGGAAAGCTGCTTGATCGCCGGCCACGCATCCGCGAAGCGTCTCGGGTCGAGCAGGCCGGTCAGCGCCATCGCGATGACGATCAGAACGATGATCATCAGCACCACGGCGCCGCGCCTGAGCCGGGCGGTGCCGTCGCGCGCGAGGGCCGCGTCGTAGCTCGGAGGAACGGCGACGCTCATCCCTTGAGCTTTGCCAGATCCAGATCGAGCAACTTCGCCGTTTCGCGCAGGATGTCGTAGGCATGGTCGTCCGTCGCCACGAAGGCTTCCGCGCGGAACGTCTTCAGGATGTCCTTGTCGTTGAGGCCGAGGAAGGCTTTCTTGATGGACGCCTTGAGCTCGGGTGCCAGGTATCCCTGCATTGTGATCGGATAGTTCGGAATTGGATCGCTTTCCGCCAGCACGATGACCTTGCTTCCGTCGATCGAACCCTTGGCGACGAGCGATTTGAATATCTCCTGGCTGAGGCCGCCCGCCTGAACCTGGCCGGACTGGACGGCACGCGCGACGGCATCGTGCGCGCCCAGTAGAACGTATTTGTAGTCGGTATCGCCAATGAGGCCGTTACGGGCGAGCAGCGCACGCGGTATCAGATGACTGGACGTCGAGGCGAAGTCGCCAAATCCGACCATCTTTCCCTTGATATCGGCCAGCGCCTTCACAGGTCCGTCAGCCCGTGTGATGATGACGCTCTTGTAGGTGGGAGACCCTTTCGAAACGCCCACGGCGAAGGCCTCGATGTCGGGAGCCTTCGACTTCGCCAGCACGTATGAGAGCGGGCCAAAATATGCGATCTCGATCCGGCCGAAGCGCATCGCCTCGATCATCGAGGAATAATCTGTCGTGACGACGAGTTCGATCTGCTTCCCGAGCGACTGCTCGAGATAGGCCTTCAAGGGTGAGGCGTTCTGGATGATCGTGGATGCGTTTTCGTCAGGGAGGAGTGCCACGCGCAGCCTGGCGGGATTGGACGGCTGTTGGGCTGCCGCCTTGCCGAGGACGAGACCCAGGCTGCCGATCGTGCAAGCAAACAGAAAACCTCTGCGTTCCATGACTTTTCCCATCTTGATGTTGTTGTGGCCTAGACTCTTGTTTTGACGCGTTTTCTTCACGCGAACCGGCATCCACTTCGCTCGAAAACGCTCTAGGCTGCTGCCATTCGGGACGGCGCGGTGAGATAGATCTGGTCGAGAATTGTTTGTCCCAGCTGCGACGCTGGTCCTTCGAACACGACACGGCCGCTCGCCAATCCGATCACGCGGTCGGCGAACCGCCGGGCCAGTTCAACCTGGTGCAGGCTGACGATTGCGGTAATGCCGTCTTCCCGGCAGATGCGATGAAGATCCGCGAGCACTTTCTCGCCCGTCGCCGGATCGAGGCTTGCAATCGGTTCGTCCGCCAGAACGATCTGCGGGCGCTGTGCCATGGCCCTGGCGATTCCGATGCGTTGTTGCTGTCCACCGGAGAGTTCATCCGCGCGATCGAGGGCGCGATCGATCAGTCCGACGCGATCGAGTGCTTGCAATGCGAGCAGGCGATCCGCGCGCGGCAAGGGAAACAGCGTTCTCAGCGTGCTGTGTGCGCTGATACGGCCGAGCAGGACATTTTGCAGCGCCGTCAGCCGCCCAATCAGATGGTGTTGCTGGAAGATCATGCCGGTTCGCTTGCGGTGTTCGCGAAGCGTACGGCTATCCCTGAAGATTGAACCCCGGCCGTCGGTAATAATGTCGCCCTGCGTCGGCTTCACCAGGCCGTTCATGCATCGAAGCAGGGTTGACTTGCCGGCGCCGGACGGCCCGAGCAATACGAGAAACTGGCCCGTTGGGACGGAAATGCTCGTCGGCAATACGGCCCGCATGCCGTTGGGATAGGTCATCGCAACATCGCGCAATTGCAGCATCGTTGGATTGCCCGCGGCCGCTTCATGCCTCCACCGAGGTGAAGGTGATCGGCGTTTGCAAACATAACGCCATTTTGTTCGGTAAATCCGATTACCAGCCGGAAGCGACAATCAAATGACAGCGCGCCCCTTCCAGCGCCGCCGACAGAGCGCCGGTAGTGGATGTGTGTGGCGGTTCAAAAGTCAGCATCATTGATGCCGCGAGTTCGCTATGCGGATTTTTGAACCAAAGGCACCCTAGATCAATAAGCTTGCTAGGGTCCTATCGATTCCGAAGTTCGTAAGCGGGGCGCCGCAACATGATACGAACTTCGGAATCGGGACACTATGGCTTGGCCGGATGGATGAACGCCCAGGGGCTGACTTCGGAATCGCGGGGCACTTCGATGTCGATCAGGTAAGGCCCGCCGTGCGCCAATGCCTTTTCCAAGGCGGGGCGGAAATGATCGGGAGAGGTGACGCGCGCGGCGCCGACGCCAAACGACTCCGCGAGCCTGGCGAAATCCGGATTGACCAGGTCTGACGCCACGACCCGTCCCTCGAAGCGCTCGCGCTGGTCGCGCCGGACATTGCCGTAGGAATTATTGTTGAACACGAGTGTGACCACGCCGATGCCAAATTGCACGGCGGTTGCCAGTTCCTGCACGCCGAACATGAAGCCACCGTCACCGGTGATTGCTACGACTGGTCGGTCGGGGTGAGCGACCTTGGCGCCGAGCGCAGTTGGAAAGCCTGAACCGAGCGTTCCCTGATACCCCGAAGTGATGAACGTCCGCGGCTCGTAGACGGGAAAGCCGTACCAGGAGGCAAAACCGACCTGCGAGAGTTCGTCGGTGACGATCGCGTTCGATGGCAGGACCTCGCGCAAGATGTTGAGATACGCCATCTGGGGCTGGATCCGGCGAATCTCCTTCAGCGCTGCGGCAGAGGCGTCGCGGATTGCCGCGCGGCGGCCAGTGGTTTTGGCATAGCCGATTTTCTTCACCGCAGCCAAAAGCTCTGATGTGCCGGCTTTGGCGTCGGCCACGACAGCGGCATTCGGCTGAAATCGCCGCATTTCGGTTGGGTCGATGTCGATGCGAATGGACTTCAGCCCCTCGGGAAGAAACGGCCAGCGCGACATGGTCGGCAATTCCAGGCGAGTGCCGATGCCGATCATGAGGTCGGTCTGTGGCCATAGGCGATAGGCGGCCGCCATAGTCAATCCGAGCTCGTGGGCATTGGAGACGATGCCGCGCCCGCTGCGGAACGCGACCACCGGCGCGTCGATCAATTCGGCGAGTTCAAGGATTTCGTCGCCGGCATGAATCGCGCCGGAACCCACGAAGATCATCGGCGTCTTGCTCGCAGCGATCAGGCGTGCGGCCGTTTTGATCTGGTCGGGATCGGGCGGCGGCGCTGGAAGGCGATCGAAAACTTCAGCGCTGCCCACTTCCGCCTTCTGCGTGAACACATCCCACGGCATTTCCAGCGAGGCCGGGCCGCGGCGTCCCGACATCATCTCCTGGAACGCGCGCGCGACGAGGGAAGGAGCATTGGCCGGATATTCGATGCGCTCGGCCCACTTCACGAAGGTGCGGAGCGTCGCTAACTGGTCGGGCATTTCGTGCAGGTGGCCGCGGCCCTTGCCGAGAAAGGCCGTCGGCACCTGCCCGGTCAGGCAGAGCACCGGTTCATTGGCGCCAAATGCGGTCAGAAGCGCCGCGCTCGCGTTGAGCACGCCTGGGCCAGGCACCACGCTGAACACGCCTGGTTTGCCGCTCGATCGCGCATAACCAAACGCCATGTATCCGCAGGCCTGCTCGTGCCGCGCGCCGATGACCTTGATCTGCGCCTGATGGAAGGCGTCGAACAGCCCGTAGATTTGCGCGCCGGGCAGGCCAAACACGGTGTCGACGCCATGTGCGACCAGTCCGCTGACAATGGCTTCGCCGCCGCTGCTTTGGGGCATGAATGATCCAATTCGTAGACGTTACGCCGCTTCGTCGATCACGCTGTTGCGCAGGACGCCGATGCCTTCGGCCTCAACTTCGATGACATCGCCGGGCTGCAAAAAGCGTGGCGGATTGAACCGCGCGCCGGCGCCGGTCGGCGTGCCCGTAACGATGACATCGCCCGGCACCAGCGTCGTGAAGGTCGAGATATAGTTGATCAGGTAGCGAAAACCGAAGATCAGGCGCGAGGTACGGTCGTCCTGCCGGATCTCGCCATTGACCCTCGTGGTCAGCCTGACATCGGCAATCTGGGATTCGCTCGCATTGGGAACAAGCCACGGGCCGAGGCTGCCGGTAGAGTCGAAATTCTTGCCTTGCGTGACGTTGAACTTGGCGTGGCGCACCCAGTCGCGGATGGTGCCCTCATTGCATAGCGTCATTGCCGCGATGTGGTCGAGCGCCGCGGCTTCTGCGATATGCCGACCAGCCCTGCCGATCACGAGCGCCAGTTCGCCTTCATAATCGAGCTGGGTGGAGGCTTTCGGGCGCACCAGCGGGGTTTCGTGGCCGACGAACGAGCGCGGGGTGCGCAGGAACATGCTCGGATATTTTGGCGCGTCGGAGCCGTCTTTATATTCGGCGTTGCGATCGGGGTAGTTGACGCCGATGCAAATGATCTTTTCCGGGGCCGGAATGGGCGGCAGCCATGTCACGGCATCAAGCGGATGATCGGCCGCGAGGCGCGTGGCGTCTTCGGCCAGCCTTGTCAGCGCGCCGGCGGCGATGACCTCGCGCAACGTTGGAAAATCCTTGGACCAGCGCGCGGAAAGATCGACGATCCCGCGATCGGTCACGGCGCCGTATCTCGGGGAGCCTTGGATGGCGAAGGTTGCGATGCGGGAAGGGATCATGAATCCTAGAAATCGATGCGTGAACCTCAGCCTTGACCCGGCGTCATGCCCTTGGCCTTGACGACGACGGTCGCTGCCGGCGACATGATGAAATCAACGAACGCCTTGGCCGCTTCTTTTTGCCTGCTGTCGACCGCGAGCGCCGCCGGGAACACCAGTTCCTGCTGATATTTGGCAGGGAAGGGGCCGACGATGTCGACGCCGGGAGCGGTCAGGACGTTATTCACGAAGACGGCCAGTTCCGCATCGCCGTTGACCACCGCAGGGACGATCCCGGTTGGCTGGTCCTGCGCGACGGTCTTGGCCCTCATCGCGTCTTCGATGCCGAGCCGCTCGAACAGCCGCAGTATGTAGGAGCCGGCGGCGCTTGCCGGCAGGAATGTGATGGACTTGGCTTCCAGCAGCGTCTGCTTGAAAGCTTCCGGCGTCGAGATGTCGGGTTTTGGGGCGCCTGACTTCACCGCGACGCCATAGCCGACGCGCGCAAATTCCACGGGCGGCATGAAGTGGGCCTTGGCCGCCTTGTCATAGAAGACGTCGATCGGAACTACGCCGACGTCGAAAGGCTCTCCCGACGTCGCCGCCTTGATCAGGTGCGGGGTCGTATCGAAATGGATCGCAAGCTTGTGGCCGGAAGCCTTCTCGAACTGAGGCGCGAGTTCGGTCAAAATGCTCCGGAGCGAGCCGCCGGCCAGCACTTTCAGTTCGTCCGCCTGTGCGCCGTCCGTCGGTGCCAGAACGGGCGTCAGGCCGAGCACCGAGGCTGCCGCAAAAATCAGGGACATTTTCATGACATCTCCGTCTCCTAGTGTCCCGGTTCTGACATTCGTATCATGCCTTGGACGGTTCGTTTACGAATGTCAGAACCAAAGGGACACTAGCAAATCAAAAATTCTGGTGCGGCGGTTGAGAAGTCGCGTAGCGTTCGTGATGCGATACTAGAGCGAATGTCAAAATCCCCCGCACTAATCAGCCACCGTTACATCGGCCACAAATTGCGGCTCGCGCACGGCCTGTTCGGGGAATGGCGACCCCTGCTCGAACCATGAGCGCGGCGCGGGCGCGCCCCACAGCGTCTGCCGGCGTGGATCGTTCAACGACCAGCGCATTGGTGCATGATCATGATCGCCGGTGAAGTAATCGCTGGTGTAGAGCTCGAGGCGATGGCCATCGGGATCGCGGACGTAGAGGAAGAACGCATTCGAAATGCCGTGCCGGCCGGGGCCGCGCTCGATATTCTTAAGGTATCCGCTCGAAGCCATCACATCACAAAGGTGCAAGATGTTCATGGCAGTCGGCACCCAATAGGCAAAATGATGCAGGCGAGGGCCTCTGCCGTTGGTGATAGCGAAATCGTGAACGTTGCCCTTGCGATGCAGCCAGGCCGCTGCGATCCGTCCCTCGGGGCCGTCCTCTTCCGCATACTCGGTCAAGCGGAAGCCCAGTCGTGCGTAGAAGTCGACCGTATCCTGCACCTCGGCGGCGAAAACGTTGAAGTGATCGAGCCGCTGCGGATGGCAGCCCTTGTAGAGATCGTAGCGGCGCAACAGGTGAGGGCGTTTTTCCATCGCCGCGTAAAGTTCGATCCGAAAGCCGAACGGATCGGTAAACTGCAGGGTGCGGCCCTGAAACGGCTGCTCCGAAAAGGCTTGCGTGATGCCATGCCGTGAAAAGAATGCGGCCGCCTTGTCGAGGTCCTCTTCATTGCCGACCTTGAAACCCAGCCTGTGGCAGGCGGATTGCGTTGCCTTGCGCAGCACCAGCGAGTGATGCTGCTGCTCCTCGCTGCCGCGCAGATAGATCGCCGTGTTGCCGCGGTCCTCGACATGCAGGCCAACGGCATTTTCGTAGAACTCGCAACTCCTGTTCAGATCCACCACGTCGAGCACGACATGGCTGCTTCTGATGATGTTGAAGGGTGGATCGAATATGTGTTGCGGAACGGGCATCGGAAATCCCTTGGGCTAACTTCCCAATTTCTTATCCATGTGCAGCCTCCGCCTTCAAGGCGTCGTGAATATTGTTGCGCTTCCAGCTGGTTTCCTTGTCGTTGATCTGCATGTCGAATGACAAGGCCAATTTGTGTTCGGCAAAAACCGGATCGAGATAGGCCGACAACGCGCGAAAGATGTATTCGCCGGCCGCCTTGCGGGCTGTGAGGTCGCGGCCCTCGCCAAGCCGCAGCAGCATGTCCAGAAAGGCGAAAGCGGGATTGCCGTCGCCGATTGCGTAATGCTCGCAGCGTAGCGCGCGCACGCGGATGCCGCCGAGCGGAAAAATGCCGGTCTCGTCAGCGGCCCTGCGCACGACATCCACCACTTTCGCCATGTCGACCTGGGTTTCAAGGTTGGCAGAGTACTCAAGCGTGAAATGCGGCATGGCGCGCTGCTCCACGTTGGCGCTTTCGATTGAGCGAACGGCGGCATTCGCGAAGAGGAGCGACGCCGTCATCGGCATGGATTGTGTCGCCCCGCGTCACGGAGCGGAAAAATCCGATGTCAGGGAGATGATTAACATGTTAAATTAAGCCCGGCAAACCGAATTGGGGTTTGTGCGGCGCAATGCAAATCGGAGTCGCACGGGCCCATCCCTTCGCTAACGGACACGACGATGAAGAGACCGACCGGCGGCGGAGGCTCGCATCCCCTTGAGCGTCGAATTCCGATGCGGGATTTTTCCAAATCGTTGCCGATGGCGCTGTTGCGCGCGCGCGAGGCGGTGATGAAGCAGTTCCGTCCGTCACTGCGCCGCCACGGGTTGACAGAGCAGCAGTGGCGGATTCTGCGGGCGCTATCTGCCGTCGATGCCATCGAGGTGACGGAGCTCGCGCGGGTCGCATTTCTGCTGGGGCCGAGCCTTTCGCGGATATTGCGCGATCTCGAGGCGCGTCAACTGATCGACCGTCGAACCGCCAAGGCCGATCTGCGCCGCGGTGTCGTCTCGATTTCTCAAAAAGGACTGAAGCTCATCGAGCTTGTCGCCCCGACCTCGGAAGCGATCTATGCCGCCATCACGCAGCGCTACGGTGCCCACAAGCTTGTCGCCTTGCAGGACATGCTGGCCGCCTTGGAGAACACTCTGGCGACGCTCGAGGCGACGGAGGGCGCGTCTTCACAACGATAGCCGCAAAGCCCCACTCCAGCTGCCGCCTATTTGAGCATCGCCAATATCGCAGGCGGCAAATTCCCAAATAGCATGGCTCATCGATGGAGCTTGAGCCGTGCGCGTAAATCGCTGCAATATCAATTTACTCGCGCGTCAGGACTTCGTAAGTAGCACACGGCGCGCGATGGGGTTTTCCGTGCCAGACGAACAAGAGCCAGCGAAAAAGCACGGCTGCAGGGAGGTTTTGAATGAGTCTGACGAGACGTGAATTTGCCGCGGGCTTGGCGGCCGGTATTGCGGCCCCCTATGTCGTGACCCGCGCCAATGCGCAGGCGTCCACGATCAAGGTCGGCATGTGCGTCCCGGTCACGGGGCCTGCGGCCGAGCAGGGGCTTTGGGCGCAAAACGGCGCCAAGCTTGCGCTCGCGGCCGTCAACAAGGCCGGCGGTGTGCTCGGCAAGCAAGTCGAACTCGTGATCGAGGACGATCAGACCACCAATCCCGGCATCGTCTTGGCATTTTCCAAGCTGGCGTCGCAGTCCGACATCGTCGGATTTCTGGGGTCGGTCCGTTCGACCCAGGTCCATGCCATGGCGCCCGATGTGCTCAAGCTCGGCAAGCCCGTCATGATCGGCGGCACGGACCCGAACCTGACGCACATGGGTAATCCGTGGCTGTTTCGTTTCCGGCCCAATGACAGCTATTCGGGCCGCGTGATCGCCGATTTCGGCGTCAACACGCTCGGCAAGAAGAAGTGGGCGATCGTGCATTCGACCGATGCATTCGGGACGGCCGGCGGCAAGGCATTGTCGGCGGCGCTGGAAAAAACGGGCACGCCGGCCGTGCTCGATCAGGGCTATGCCAACCAGAGCCAGGATTTCACGCCTGTCGTGCTCGCCGTCAAGCAGTCGGGCGCGGATGTGCTCGGCAGCTATTTCACCTTTGAAAACGACCTCGGCATCTTCGCCCGTCAGTTGCGCCAGCTCGGCGTCAATATTCCCTGGGTGGGGTCGCCCTCGACGGTTGCGGTGTCCTCGCTCAAGCTTGCAGGCCCTGCGCTGTACGGCACCTATGGCGTCGCCGATTATGCCGAGCAATCCAGCGAAGCGTCGAAGGACTTCGGCAAATCCTATCGCGAAGCCTACAAGACCGCGCCGGACCTTCAGAGCGCCTGGACCTATGATGCCGTGAACGTTCTCTCGGCCGCGATCAACAAGGCTGGCTCGACCGACGCGGGCAAGATCCGCGAGGCCATTCTTGGCTTGAAGAAATTTCCGGGCGCCGAGGGCGAATATAATTTCGACCAGAATGGCGACGGTTTGCATGGCTACAACGTCGTGCGAAACGACAAGGGGACGATCGTCTTCGACAAGCATATCGAGTTCGACGATTGATCGCGTGAAGCGGCTTCGCCCGCGATGGGCGAGGCCGCTTTGCGTTCGTTTAAAGAATCTGCCCGGCATATCCATGGACCTCGTACTGCAACTGCTTTTCACCGGCATCGGTATCGGCGCCGTCTATGCGCTGGTGGCGCTCGGCTTTGTGCTGATCTTCCGCGCCACCAACGTGGTGAATTTCGCGCAAGGCGAGTTCTCCATGGTGGCCGCGTATCTCATGGTCGTGTTCGCGGTCGATCTCGGCTGGCCGTACTGGCTGTCGTTCCTGCTCGCGCTCGCAGGCATGGCGCTGTTGGGCGTGATCTTCAATCTCGGCGTCTATTATCCGCTGCGCCACCGCACCTTTTTGCCCGTGATCATTGCCACCATCGGCGCCTCGATCCTGCTCGCCAATTCCGTGCTCGCGATCTACGGGCCGCAGCCGCAGGTGCTGGAGGGTTGGTTCGAGACCCCGGGCATCCAGCTCGGTCCGGTCTATCTCGATAGCCAATATTTGCTGATCATCGCGGTGACGATCGCGCTCGTCGTCTTCAATTACTGGTTCTTCGAGCACACGATGCTCGGCAAGAAGCTGCAGGCGACATCGCAAGACAAGGAAATGGCCTCGCTGCTCGGCATTTCCGTCTCCACCATGATCATGATTACCTTCATCTATTCGGCGGTGCTCGGCGGGCTAGCTGGCATTCTGGTCGCGCCGGTCCTGTTCGTGTCGATCCAGATGGGATCGACCATCGCGCTCAAGGCATTCGCCGCCACCATCATCGGCGGATTTGGCGACGTTGCGGGCGCAATCATCGGCGGTCTTGCGCTTGGCATCATCGAGACCTTCGGCGCCGCTTATATTTCTGTGCCTTACAAGGACGGCTTCGCCTTTCTGGTGCTGGTCGCCTTCCTGGTGTTCCGGCCGCAGGGCATTTTCGGCGAACGCGTCGCGGAGAAGGCATGAGCGCGCCGAGCGAGAATATGTCCGTGCTCGCGGCGACGCCGCGCGCAAGGCCGCTGTTGCTGCGGCACCTGCCGTATTTCGTAGGCAGCGCGGCTCTCGTGGCGCTTGCTGCGACCGTTCAGCTCGACGGCTACATCCACAACATCCTGATGGAGGCGACGACATTTGCCGTCGCCGTCTTCGGGCTGTCAGTCGTGCTCGGCCTGTGCGGCCAGATCAACCTGGCGCAGGCGGCATTCTTTGGTCTCGGCGCCTACGCGGTGGGTCTCGGCACATCGGACTATCATCTGAGCTACTGGATCTGCCTGGCCGGCGGTTGCGTCATCGCGCTTTTTGCGGGCGCCTTTCTCGGCATGTCGACACTGCGGCTCGGCGGGCACTACCTTGCGATGGTGACGATCTCGTTCCAGCAGATCGTCACCCTGGTCATGATCAACTCGATCTGGCTGACCCACGGGCCTGATGGCGTGTCGCGCATCGGACGGCCCGAGTTGTTCCAGTCCTCGCAATCCTATCTCGCCTTCTGCGTCGCGATGCTCGCGATCGTCGGCTATGCCGTGTGGCACCTGGCGGATATGAGGCTCGGCCGTGCGATGCGCGCGGTACGCGACAATGAGCTCGCGGCCGGCGTCGTCGGCATTGACGTCTTCCGCACCAAGGTGCTCGCTTTTGCTCTTTGTGCGGTGCTGGGTGGCCTCGCCGGTGGCCTGTTCGCCGGCGGCTTCGCCTATGTCAGCCCGGATCAGTTTTCCTTCGCCGAGTCCGTCGTGTTCCTGACCATGTCGCTGCTCGGCGGCGTGGCGTCGCCGATCGGCTCGGCGATCGGGACGGGCCTCTTGATTTTGATCCCGGAATGGCTGCGCTTCCTGAAGAGCATTCCCGGGCTTTATCTCGCGATCTACGGCCTGTCAGTGATCCTCATCATCCGTTACATGCCGGATGGCATCTGGGGTTTCGTCAACATCCTGACCGAGCGGTGGTGGTCGAAGGCGAGGGCGCTTGCCGCCGGTCCCGCGTTGCAGCTGGTGCCGGCGACCAAAGGCGGCGACATCGTTCTTTCCGTGCGCGGCCTCTCCAAGCATTTCGGCGGCCTCAAGGCCGTCGACAATGTCGACATCGATGTCAGGCGCGGCGGCGTCCATGCGCTGATCGGACCGAACGGCTCCGGCAAGACGACGACGCTCAACGTGCTCTCCGGCATCTACAAGGCGACCAGCGGCAGCGTTGTTCTCGACGGCATCGACATCACCGATATGCCGCCGCACCGGCGCGCGTCCGCGGGTCTTGGGCGGACGTTTCAGAACATCCGCCTGTTCCGCTCGATGACGGCGTTGGAGAACGTCGTGATCGGCGCGGAGCGGCCGCGGGTAATACGCTGGCTGGCGAAGGTGACGACGACGCGCTGACGGCGCGGGCGATGTCGGCCTTGACCTTCGTCGGCCTGGGCGGCCGCGCCAATGAGCTGATTTCAAGCTTTTCCTACGGGCATCAGCGTCTGATCGAGATCGCGCGCGCGTTGGCCGCCAATCCGACGCTGTTACTGCTCGACGAGCCCGCGGCCGGACTGAATTCCAGCGAGAAGCTCGAACTGCACGCCCTGCTCAAGCGCATCGCGGCGCAAGGCCTCACCATCCTGATCATCGATCACGACATGACACTGGTCAGCGAAGCCGCGCAACATATCACGGTGCTCAATTTCGGAAGGCGCATTGCCGACGGCGAGTCGGTTGCGGTGCTGCGTCATCCCGACGTTGTCTCCGCCTACCTTGGAACCGAATGATGGCGCTGCTGCAAATCAACGATCTGGTCGTGCGCTATGGCGAGATTGAAGCCTTGCGCGGCGTCTCGCTCGCGGTCGATGCGGGTCAGGTCGTGACCTTGCTCGGTGCCAACGGCGCCGGCAAGTCGACGACGCTGCGGGCGATCTCCGGATTGATCAAGCCGGCCTCGGGCGAAATCCTGTTCGACGGCAAACCGATCTCAGGCCCAAATACACACACACTTGGGCCCGAGGCGATCGTGCGGCTCGGGATCTCACATGTGCCGGAGGGGCGGCGGGTGTTTCCCGGCCTGACCGTCAGAGAGAACATCATGCTCGGTGGGTCGAACCGGCGTGTTGGAAAATCCGAGTTGTCGCGCGAGGCGGACGCCATGTTCGACCTGTTTCCGGACATTCGCTCGTTCGCCAATGCGCTCGGCTGGACGCTGTCGGGCGGCCAGTTGCAGATGGTGGCGGTCGCGCGCGGCCTGATGGCCAAGCCGCGGCTTTTGCTTCTCGACGAACCATCGCTGGGGCTGGCGCCCGTGATCGTCCAGGCGGTGTTCCGGATCATCTCGGAAATCCGGCGCACGACGACCGTCTTGCTTGTCGAGCAGAACGCGCGCATGGGATTGTCGGTCGCCGACCACGGCTACGTCCTGGAGACGGGGCGGATCGTGCTCGGCGGCAAGCCCGACGAACTCTGGGGCAATGAAGCCATCCGCGCCGCCTATCTCGGCGGTCATGCCAAGGTGAGTGCGTAGAGCGTCACAACACGATAAGCGCCAACAAGGATGAGCGACGACTGCAATGGTCACGATCCAGGTTCCCAATCTCATCGATTTTGTCGCCGACATTTTCGGTCACGCCGAGTCGTCTTCGGAAGAGGCGAGGCGCATTGCGGCTTATCTGACGACCGCGAACCTCACCGGGCACGACAGCCACGGCGTGATCCGCGTGCCGGTCTACATGCGATGGAAGAAGATGGGCTCGGTCGTGCCGAACCAGACCGCCGAGGTCGTGGTCGACACGCCGTCGCTCGCCGTGGTCGACGGCAAGTTCGGCTACGGGCAGACCGTCGCGCCGGTTGCAGTGAAGGTCGGCATCGAGAAATGCAGGAAGGCAGGACTTGCGGCCATCGCCCTGCGCAATGCCGGGCATATCGGCCGCGTGGGCGACTGGGCGGAAATGGCGGCAGCCGAGGGCCTGGTCTCCGTGCATTTCGTCAATGCCGCGGGCTCGCTTCTGGTCGCGCCGTTCGGCGGTGTCGAGAAGCGACTGTCGACCGCGCCCTATTGCGTCGGCGTTCCGCGCGAGGGGCAAGATCCCATTGTGCTCGATTTCGCCACCTCGATCGTTGCGGAAGGCAAGTGCCTGGTTGCAAGCCGCGGCGGCAAGAAGCTGCCCAAGGGCGCGCTGATCGATGGCGACGGCACGCTGAGCGAGGACCCGCACGTGCTCTATGGCCCATATACGCCCGACGGTCCGCGTGACCATACCGCGGGCACCGGGGCGATCCGCGCCTTCGGCGAGCACAAGGGCTCGGGACTTGCGTTCATGTGCGAACTGCTCGGCGGCGCATTGACCGGGACCGGTGCAACCGCGCCCAACCGGCGCTTCGCCAACGGCATGCTCGCCTTCTACATCGACCCCAAGGTCGTCGACCCCGCGCATTTCTTCGACGGCGAAGTCTCGCGCTATGTCGACTTCATCCGCGCCACCAAGCCGATCGCGGGCGGCGAGCCGGTCATGATCCCAGGCGATGTCGAGCGCAAGACGCGCGCCGAACGCACGAAAAACGGCATTCCGCTGCCGGATGATACCTGGGCTGCCATCGTCAACACCGCCCGCGAGGTCGGCGTCAGCGAGGCAAGCATCCAGAGGGCAACGCAGAGCTCCGATTCCGGAGTTCGCAAATGATCGCGGCGACCTCTGATGCGAACTCCGGAATCAAGGGAGCTCTGCAATATACGAATTCTGGTGTGGCCTTCCTATTACGAACTTGCCGCGATCCTGATAGGAACTTCAAATTCGCCGCACCAGTGATGCGTGATTTTGGCGAGCCAAGTGCAGCATCAGGCGCTACAAGCTGGAGCAGGGTTGCTTGAGAGCGGGCTCCGAGGGCCGGCTGTTCGCAACGATGGAACGATTTGCAACGCAAGGAAGGAACGATGGCAAACAAGGTCAAGGAAATCTGGGCGTCGGGCAAGGTCGTCGTAAACGCCTGGCTGGCGATCCCGTCCGGCTTCTCGGCCGAGGTGATCGCACAATGCGGCTTCGACAGCGTCACCGTCGATATGCAGCACGGCGTGCAGGACTATCAGTCGATGGTCCAGTGTTTCCAGGCCATGCACGGTCATCCGGTGACGCCGATGGTGCGGGTGCCATGGAATGAGCCCGGCATCATCGGCAAGGTGCTGGATGGCGGCGCCTATGGCGTGATCTGCCCGATGATCAACACGCCGGACGAGGCCAGAAACCTCGTCGCCTACAGCAAGTACCCGCCTGTTGGCACGCGTTCCAATGGCCCGATCCGCGCGGGCCTCTACGGCACGGCCGGCAGCTATCAGAAGACCGCCAATCAGGACACGGTGCTGCTGCCGATGATGGAGACCAGGACCGCGATCGAGAACATGGAAGCGATCCTCGACGTCGAGGGCATCAACGGCGTCTATATCGGACCGTCCGATCTCGGCTTCTCCTATGGGCTGGTGCCAAAGCTCGATCGCGAGGAGCCGGAGATCCTCAAGATCTACGAGAAGATCGTCAAGGAATGCGGCAAGCGCGGGCTTCATCCCGGCATCCATTGCTCGGGCGCCGACGGCGCGCTGCGTGCGATCAATATGGGATTCAAACTCGTGACGCTGTTCAACGAGGTCGGCTTGATGGCCACTTACGCGAAGATGCAGATTGCGCAGACGCGGAAAGAGTCCGGCGGCAAGGCGTGAGCTTTGGTGTCCCGGACGCGGTGCAGCGTATTTTACGCTGCTCCGCAGAGCCGGGACCCACGTATCGTGAGCGGTGTGGGTGGACCCCGGATCAGCAGCGCATCGCCATAGCGCGTCGAAGACGCGCGTAAACGCGCTTGTGGCGCTGCGCAGCATCCGGGGCAAGATACCGAAGGAATGGAGATACCGATGACCCCGCCGCCCGTCATTCGCCTGCATCTCGACGATGCCGTGCTGATCGCGCGATCGAGCCTGCCGCCGGGTCTCGTGGTGGCGGATGGCGTGACCACGATCGAACGCATCCCGGCCGGCCACAAGGTGGCGATCAAACCGATCGCGGTCGGCGAACCCATCAAGCGTTATGGCCAGATCATCGGCTTTGCGACGCAGCCGATTGCGCCGGGCCAGCACGTCCACACCCAGAATTGCGGCATGGGCGATTTCGCCAAGGACTACGCGTTCGGCGTCGACGTGAAGCCGGCGCCGAACTTCGATCTGCCGGCGACGTTCGACGGCATCCGCCGCTCCGACGGACGCGTCGCGACCCGCAACTATATCGGCATTCTCACGTCAGTGAACTGCAGCGCGCATGTCGCCGGTCTCGTCGCCGATGTCTTTCGGAAGAATCCGTTCACCGGCGACAACCCGCTCGCCGATTTTCCGAACGTCGACGGCGTGGTCGCGCTCACCCACAAGACCGGCTGCGGCATGACGCAGGACGAGCCGCTCGCGCTTCTCCGCCGGACGCTCGGCGGTTACGCGCGGCACGCGAATTTCGCCGCCGTCGTTGTGTTGGGTCTGGGCTGCGAGGTCAACCAGATCGGCGGGCTGATGCAGGAGCAGAAGCTTGCCGGCCGCCTGCGCGAACTCGAAATCCAGCAGATCGGCGGCACCCGCAAGACCGTCGAGGCCGGTGTCGCCTTCGTGCGCGAGGCGCTTGTCGACGCCAACAAGGTCAAGCGCGAACAGGTCTCGGCGAGCGAGTTGACGGTGGCCCTGCAATGCGGCGGGTCGGATGGCTATTCTGGCGTGTCGGCTAATCCCGCGTTGGGGGCGGCAAGTGACCTGCTGGTACGCCACGGCGGCACGGTGATCCTGTCGGAGACGCCCGAGACCTATGGCGCGGAGCATCTTCTGACCCGGCGCGCGGTCAGCCGCGAGGTCGGCGAGAAGCTCGTCGGCCTGATGCGCTGGTGGGAGGACTACACCGCGCGCGAAGGCGCCGAGATGAACGCCAATCCAAGCCCCGGCAACAAGGCCGGCGGCCTCACCACCATTCTCGAAAAATCGCTTGGCGCCATGGCGAAGGCCGGCAGCACCAACCTCGTCGATGTCCTGAACTATGCGGAAGCCGTCACCAAGAAGGGCTTTGTGTTCATGGATACGCCGGGCTACGACCCGGTCGCGGCGACCGGGCAGGTGGCGGGCGGCGCCAATCTGGTCTGCTTCACCACCGGGCGCGGCAGCGTGTTCGGCTGCAAGCCGGCGCCTTCCATGAAGCTTGCGACTAACACGCCCATGTACAAGCGCATGGAAGATGACATGGACGTCAACTGCGGCACAATCCTCGACGGTGAGGAGACGGTACAGCAATGCGGCGAGCGCATCTTCGACCTGATGCTCAAGACTGCCTCCGGCCAACCGACCAAGAGCGAAAGCTTCGATTTCGGCGGCGCCGAATTCGCGCCCTGGGTGCTCGGCGCGACGATGTAGGGTCTTTGTCGTCCCGGCCAAGCCAACGGGTCGCGCGAATGCGCGCCCGATGACAGGCTCCGCGTGAGCCGCGACCCATAACCACCTATGTTGGACGTGGGTGAGGCTGGAGCCACATCTGGCTCAACAACAAACGCCTGTGGTTATAGGTCCCCGCAGTCGCGGGGACGACCGGGGGTCATGGGGCGGCGCCTGGCGATGGTGACGAATACTCGGGATTTGTTTTCCGCTTGCGGCGGCGTACGAGACATGGGCGGACTCGCTGCTCGCTTGACCCGGTCGCAAATGACCCTCATGTATGGTCCGGCCGTGCGTTGCAAGTGGATTTCGTCGAGCTAGCAGTAGCGGTCTTGCATCAATGTATCCGGCCTTTGATTGGAGCATTGTGCTCCTGGCCATTATGGATATCAGCGCGCGTGCGTTCTCATTAACGGACAGGCCTCAACGGGCCATCTGGGTCACCAGTGTTCGCATGCGCCGGGAAGACCGAACCTCCATCTCGTCTCATCCTCTCGCAGACCTCGGCGGGTAGTTGAATTTTTACTCGCAAATGATCTCAGACGGCCGGAAGCTCGCTCGCTTCGAAGGCTCGACCACGCGCGAGAACGCTCCAGGCGATGCGGGCAAGCTTGTTGGCGAGTGCGATCGCCAGCACGTTGTGATGCAGCCGCTTCTTGGCCGCCTCGATCCATCGCTTGAGCCCATAGCCCCACCTGGTGGGCTTCACCTTCACAAGTACGACCCATGCCGCTTGCACGAACAGAACCCGCAGGTAGCGATTGCCACGCCTGGATATCTTGCCGAGGATGGTGCGGTCCCCAGTCGAGATCTGTTTGGGAACGAGCCCCAGCCAGGCGGCAAAGTCGCGACCTTTGGTGAAAACATCTCCTGCGCCAATCGCAGCCACCATCGCGCTGGAGATGATCGGGCCGATGCCGGGTACGCTCATCAGCCGCTCGCAACCGGCATCCTGGCGCGCGATGGCTTCGATTTCGTTCGACAAACCCTCGACCCGCTCGTCGAGCCAGCGCCAATCGCCAGCCAGATCTTCAATCATGCGAACGATACGAGGCGACAGGACTTCTGGTGGCGTGGCCAGGATACGCGGCAGCTCGGCGCGCAGGAAACGCTGTCCTTGCCGTACCGCAATGCCGCGCTCCAACAGGAAGGCGCGGATTTGATTGATGATGCCGGTGCGCTGGCTGACCAGCCGCTCCCGTACCCGGTGCAGCGCCTGCAGATCGAGTTGATCGGCGGTCTTGGTCGCCACGAATTTCATCGTCGGCCGCTGTACCGCCTCAGCGATCGCCTCGGCATCACGAAAGTCATTCTTCTGTCCTTTCGAGTAGGGACGGACATACTTCGCCGGCATCAGCCGGGCATTGTGTCCAAGGCTATTGAGCTTGCGGCTGAGATGATGCGCGCCGACGCAGGCTTCCATGCCGACGAGGCACGGCGGTATGTTGGCAAAGCGCGCTTCCATCTGACCACGCGACCACTTCTGCCGCAGCACGATGGCACCGCGCTCATCGTGGCCGACAATATGGAACGAGTTCTTGCCGATATCGATACCGATCACGGCGATTGTGCTCTCGAGCTTCTTGGGCATGGCGTGCTCCTTGTCTTTGGCACCCCTTCCCAGCATTCTATTGCTGGTGGGGCAGGAGCACGGCCGGACCATCCCATTAACGGAAGTGGACCGTCGGGGCGTTCGGAAACACAATAACGATAGAGAGTGAGCAGCCTGTGGCACTGAGCTACCTCTATCTTGATCACTTACACTTGAAACGGCCGACGAAGTGAACCTGAAAACAAAATCGTCTAAGGTGACAAGCCGCGCTTGAACGGAAGTCGAAGAATTACGTCCCCCCACTGCCTCTGGCCAACGGATGGAGTTGTCGATGAACCAAGTACAAGTCGAGCAGAAAAGCTATCAGATGCCGCCGCAGGATGGGTTTAGCGTCGCACACTTTCTCACCGTCGCCGACGTCGAGCGATCGCTTCGATTTTACGAAACGGTCTTTGGGGGTCGCATTCTGAGCAGAGGCGACAGCAGCGGCGCGCCGGGGTACATCCAGATCGCGAACACGTGGCTGCTCGTTAACCCCGGGGGCGGTCCGACACCCGACAAACCATCGGTAACGCTCAGCGTCCCCGCCAATCCCGATTTAGTCAGCAGCTTTATGAATATCCGCGTTGCAGATATCCAAGCGTGTTATAAACTTTGGCGAAGTCGAGGAGCGGAGTTCATCACGGAGCCGAAGCCCAAGTACGGCGAGACGCGCTGCTACATTCGTGATCCCGACGGCTATATTATAGAAGTTGGGCAAAGCAACCCGGGCGTTGCTTACGGCTGAGCAGCAGGCCGCGTGAAAGCATCTGTGGTGACCGCGTGCACTCTCAGTGAGCTGACCCTATGAAGTCTGAGAGGGATGGCATCAACCCCGCAGCCAAGCCAAGCGGAACGGGTTGCGTCGAATGCACGGCTGTGGGCGGGTGGTGGCTGCATCTTCGCAGATGTGTCGAATGCGGGCACATCGGGTGCTGTGATACTTCACCAAATCAGCACGCATCGAAACATAACGCGGCTACGGGTCACCCGATAATCACGAGCTTCGAGCCGGGCGAGCGATGGTTTTACGACTATCGTACTGGAGAGTTCTTCGCCGGCCCGAAGCTTCACGCCCCTCACTCGCATCCGTTGGATCAACCGGTGCCCGGACCGGCCGAAGCGGTGCCTTCAAACTGGCAAGCGCTGCTTCACGAATAGCAGGCGGCTCTTTGGTGTTTGATGTCTGCTATTCTGGCACATCGCGTCCCCTCGCTGCTCTGCGGAATCTTGTCGCTATCGGGAAGAGATGGGGTAATCGGCCGGCCCAGCTTGTGGATAGCTGAAGATTTTGGGTGCTGCGCTTCAGGCTGATGGTGAAACGAGGTCCGTGGTTACGGCCTCAAGCATCAGAAGGAGAAGCGCAGCATGGACCATTTTGCTGGATTGGACGTGTCGGTCAAGGAGACGAGCATCTGCATTGTGGATGACACAGGCAAGATCGTTCGGGAAATGAAGGTGACGAGCGAGCCTGAGGCGTTGCTGGCGGTGCTGAAGAACCTCGCCTACCAGTTCAAGCGAATTGGGTTGGAAGCTGGGCCATTGTCACAATGGCTTTACAGCGCGCTCGCTGAAGTAGACTTGCCAGTGATCTGTGTCGAAACTCGGCACATGCGAGCGGTGTTGAAGGCGCAGATTAACAAGACGGATCGCAATGATGCCCGCGGCATCGCCCAGATGATGCGGGTGGGGCTTTACCGTCCGGTGCATGTGAAGACGATACGCAGTCAGAAACTGCGGATGCTGCTGACCCATCGCAAGCTGCTGCAGTCCAAGGCGATCGCCATCGATAACGACTTGCGCGGTACTTTACGCAACTTCGGTCTCAAGGTCGGTATGGTTGGAGCAGCGAGGTTTGAGGCCCGCATCAGGGAGCTAGTCGAGGACTTACCCGACCTGGCCGCGCTGACCGAACCGCTGCTCATTGTTCGACGGACGCTTCGCGAGCAGTTCTGCATCCTGCATCGCCGCTTGCTGGCCATCGCCCGGAATGACGAGGTATGCCGGCGTTTGATGACGACCCCGGGTGTCGGCCCCGTGGTGGCGCTGACCTATCGCGCCACCGTCGACGTTCCGGCTCGCTTCCGCAAATCCAAGTCAGTCGGGGCGGTGTTTGGGCTGACGAGCGCCAAGTATCAATCGGGTGAGGTGGATTGGAGCGGCAAAATATCGCGCTGTGGCGATGAGATGATGCGGACGATGCTCTACGAAGCAGCTCAGAGCATGATGCATTCAAAAAAATGGTCATGGCTCAAGGCCTGGGCGATGCAGATCGCCAGACGCTGTGGGATGAAGAAGGCGATCGTGGCCTTGGCTCGCCGGCTGGCCGTGACCATGCACCGTATGTGGGTTGATGGCACCGAGTTCCGCTGGACCAGGGAACGAGCCGCGGCAGCAGCATAACATCGTGAAAGATCAGATCCGATAGGAGGAAACTCGAGTTCTACCTTGCGGTGAAAGATGTCCCTCGCGGGACGATGGATGAGGTGAGTTCGTATGTCCGCTTGGACCTGCCGTCATACTGACGGCAAGGCCGCGGTAAAGATTGTTCCGCCTTGTCCTCGGATCCCATGATGGAACGGCCCTGGTGCCGATTCCGAAGAGAAGCGCGAGCCCGTGAGAGACATTGACACCGCAGTAGTGGATAGCCTGAAAGTGCTTGACCCCAACCGGCCGATTAGAGAAGAACGGACATAGTCCGTACGGCGGGTTACGCCTTCCGCCCTTGCTTTTCGATCTACGCCGGACAGGTCGGCTGCAACTCTCGTCCTGCGACCTGCGTGGTTTGTCTACCGAGTTCCAGTCCCTCTGGCAAAAATTTTCTACTTTGCCCGGTCGGGCAAATCATCTCTACAAGCCCCGCCCGTCTCGCACCCGATAAAAAGGGGCGTATCGCGATCGTCACGGACGTTGGGAGCGGGATGCGGTGGACGCTGAATGCGCGGCTCGACGAACGCGCAAAGCGCAGCGGACGGCGAAGTCGTGTGGGCCTGATATCCCGACGCTGATATCAAATTCTTAAGAAGCTGACGCTTCTCAGGGATGACGGAGACAAGAAAGCCCGGTCTCCGGGGCGAGCGCGATATAAGCTGTAAAACCATCGCGCGGGGAATGCCGGGTGTTTCCGGTGTGACCGTGGTGACTAACGCGCGTGTTTTCTACACCACGCGCGGCTGCGGGCGCACCAAGCGCCCGGCATTTCCTGCGCCCTTGTTGGCAGAGGGCAGCAACTCGACGGCAAACCTCGCGCGAAACAAGCGGCGAGATGGCGGGGCCGTGTCTATGGAATGGAGCTGTTTGGATGGCGACCACTGGCCGGGGACGTCAATTCCGCGACGATGTGAGGTTTGTTCGTCATTCCGGGGCGGTGCGCAGCACCGAACCCGGAATCTCGAGATTCCGGGTCTGGTCCTCCGGACCATCCCGGAATGACGGCGTCAAACATCCGCCCGCCCGACGGGCATCCGATGCCCGTTGTTAGTGCTTGATCGATGTCGGAACCGGTGTTCTGCTTAAAAAAGCTGCTGGAGCACCCCCTCTCGTGTCGATCTTCGTCGCACTGCATCACGTCACGCACTACAAGTACGACCGTCCGATCGACCTCGGTCCCCAGACCATCCGGCTGCGTCCTGCCCCGCACACACGGACCCCGATCCTGAGCTATTCGCTCAAGGTGACGCCCTCGAACCATTTCGTGAACTGGCAGCAGGACCCGCAGGGCAACTGGCTCGCCCGTTTTGTTTTTCCCGAGAAGGCCCATGAGTTGAAGATCGAGGTTGATTTCTCGGCTGAGATGACCGTGATCAACCCGTTCGACTTCTTTGTCGAACCTTATGCCGACAGTTTTCCATTTGAATATACCGCCGATCTCAGGACCGAGCTCGCGCCTTACCTCGCGACGACAGCGCCGAGCCCGCTGTTCGCCGCCTACCTCGCAAGCATCAAGCGCGAGGCGGCGAGCACCGTCAGTTTCCTCGTCGATCTCAACGCCGAGCTTCAGAAAAAGATTCGCTACGTGATCCGGATGGAGGCAGGCGTTCAGACGCCCGAGGAAACGCTGTCCGCTTGCGCCGGCTCCTGCCGCGACTCCGCCTGGCTGTTGATCCAGACCTTGCGGCACCTCGGCCTGGCTGCGCGTTTCGTCTCGGGCTACCTCATTCAGTTGCGACCCGATATCGATCCGGTCGAAGGGCCGCGCGAGGTCGAAAACGACTTCACCGATTTGCACGCCTGGGCCGAGGTGTACTTGCCGGGTGCCGGCTGGATCGGGCTTGACGTCACATCGGGCATGTTGACCGGCGAGGGGCATATTCCGGTTGCCGCCACGCCGCATTATCGCACGGCGGCGCCGATCAGCGGTGCCGTCGGTTTCGCCAATGTCGAGTTTGCTTTCGACATGAGCGTGAAGCGCATTCGGGAGGCGCCGCGGATCACCCGGCCGTTTTCGGATGAATCCTGGGCGCGCCTCGACAGGCTTGGCGAGCAGGTCGATGTCGATCTTCTGGCCGGCGATGTGCGCCTGACCATGGGCGGCGAGCCGACGTTCGTCTCGGTCGACGATATGGAGTCACCGGAATGGAACACGGCGGCCGTCGGCCCCACCAAGCGCCGGCTCGCCGATGAACTTATTCGCAAATTGAGGACGCGATTTGCGCCCGGCGGCCTGCTGCATTACGGGCAGGGCAAATGGTATCCCGGCGAAAGCCTGCCACGATGGGCGTTCGGTCTTTACTGGCGCAAGGACGGCGTGCCGATCTGGAAGAACGCCGACCTGATCGCCGACATCGCGGGACCGAACCAGACCAACGTCGCAGAGGCGCAGAATTTCGCGGAAAAGACCGCCGGGCGGCTCGGGCTTGATTCCGAATATGTCCTGCCCGCTTTCGAAGATCCGGGTTATTGGTTGCAGAAGGAAGCAGCGCTACCGGCGAACGTCGATCCGACCGACTCCAAGCTTTCCGATCCGGAAGAGCGCTCGCGGATGGCGCGGGTGTTCGACAAAGGGCTAAACGAACCGCGCGGCTTTGTGCTGCCGATCCAGCGCTGGAACGCGGATGCCGGAAAGTGGAAGAGCGAGCGCTGGCAGCTGCGCCGGAACAACCTGTTCCTGACCCCCGGCGATTCCCCGCTGGGGCTGCGGCTGCCGATCACCTCGCTGCCGCATATTCCCGCCGAAGAATATCCCTACGTTGTCGAGCGCGATCCGGTCGAACCGCGGGAAGGCTTGCCAGTCTACGACGGCGCGCCAGCGGAAAGCGCGCCGCACCAGGAGGTGCACGAGCAGCAGCTCAAGGGCGTCGGCGGTGGCGTTCGCACCGCGATGTCGATCGAAATCCGCGACGGCGTCCTGTGCGCCTTCATGCCGCCCGTCGAGAAGATCGAGGATTACCTGGAGCTGATTGCTGCAGTCGAGGCGACGGCGGAAGAAATGAAGGTCAAGGTGCATGTCGAGGGCTATGCGCCGCCATTCGACCCCCGCATCGAAGTGATCAAGGTGACGCCCGATCCCGGCGTGATCGAGATCAACATTCAGCCTTCGACAAACTGGCGCTCGTCCGTCGATATCACCTTCGGGCTTTACGAAGACGCTGCAAAACTCAGGCTCGGAGCCAATAAGTTTCTACTTGACGGCCGGCACACCGGCACCGGCGGCGGCAATCATGTCGTCGTCGGCGGCGGCACGCCCAAGGACTTGCCGTTCCTGCGTCGGCCTGACCTATTAAAGAGCCTCGTTCTGTACTGGCAGCGTCATCCGTCGCTGTCCTATCTGTTCTCCGGCATGTTCATCGGCCCGACCAGCCAGGCGCCGCGCATCGACGAGGCCCGGCACGATGGCCTCTATGAGCTCGAAATTGCGCTGGCCCAGGTCCCGCCGCCCGGCGGCGAAATCCCGCTGTGGCTGGTCGATCGCCTGTTCCGGCACATCCTGGTCGACATCACAGGCAACACCCATCGCGCCGAAATCTGCATCGACAAGCTTTATTCGCCGGACAGCCCGACCGGGCGGCTTGGTCTCGTCGAGTTTCGCGCGCTCGAAATGCCGCCGGATCCGCGGATGTCGCTCGCCCAGCAGCTCCTGATCCGGGCCCTGATCGCCAAGCTGTGGCGCGAGCCGCAGCAAGGGAAATTCGTGCGCTGGGGCACGACACTTCACGACCGCTTCATGCTGCCGCACTTCCTATGGGACGATTTTCTCGACGTGCTCGGCGAGCTCAAACAATCCGGTTACGACTTTTCGCCGGAATGGTATGCGGCGCAGCTCGAGTTTCGCTTTCCGCTGTTTGGCCGCGTGCATCACGGCGGCGTTTCACTCGAACTCCGGCAGGCGCTCGAACCCTGGCACGTTCTCGGCGAGGAAGGCCTTGCCGGCGGCACCGTGCGCTATGTCGATTCCTCGGTCGAACGCTTGCAGGTCAAGGCCGAAGGCTTTGTCGAAGGGCGCCATGTGGTCACCTGCAACGGCCGGCGGATGCCGATGACGCCGACCGGGCGTTCGGGCGAAGCGGTCGCGGCCGTCCGCTTCAAGGCGTGGAAGCCGGCATCGGGGCTGCACCCGACCATTCCCGTTCACGCGCCGCTGACCTTTGACCTGATCGATAGCTGGAACGGCCGATCGCTCGGCGGCTGCGTCTACCACGTCGCACATCCCGGCGGCCGGAATTACGACACCAAGCCGGTCAATTCCTATGAGGCTGAGGCGAGGCGGCTCGCCCGGTTTCAGGATCACGGTCATACGCCGGGCAAGATCGAGACGCCGCCTGAAGAACGCACAATCGAATTCCCCTTGACCCTCGACTTGAGGACGCCAGTCTTGCATTGAAGACGTGGCGCGGAGTGCGCGGGAGAATCGGGAATGGCGGGGCAGGCCGACCAGGGAAGCGGACAAGGCAGCAAGACCCGTCCGAGCAGCCGCCGCGTTACGCAGTGGATGCGCGACTATGCGCCGCTGCCTGGAATTCCCGATGAATATATCGCGCAGGACGGCACGCCTCGCGCGGTCTGGACCCGCTTTTTCGAAGCCTTCGCCTCGCTGACGCCGGCGGAGATCGAACGGCGTTTCGGCACCGCCGATCGGCATCTGCGCGAAGCCGGCGTCAGCTACCGTGCGCCCGGCGAGACTGCCGATCGAATGTGGCCGTTGAGCCACCTGCCGCTTCTGATCGATGAGTTGGAATGGCGGCAATTGACCGCTGGCATCGTGCAGCGGGCCCACTTGCTGGAACTGGTGCTGCGCGATCTCTACGGTGAGGGCCGGCTGGTCGCTGACGGCGCGATCCCGGCAGCTGCGATTGCCGGCAGCCCCGAGTATCTGCGCCAGGTCTGCGGCATCAAGCCGCCCGGCGGCCGATATCTCAGCTTCTATGCGGCCGATGTCGGCCGCGGTCCCGACGGTCGCTGGTGGGTGCTGGGCGACCGCACGCAGGCGCCGTCGGGTGCGGGCTATGCGCTGGAAAATCGCCTGGTGCTCTCGCGTGCCTTCGCCAGCCTCTACAAGTCGATGAATGTCGAGCGCGTCGCGCCATTCTTCGAGGCGTTCCGCGATGCCCTGCGCGCCGGCGCCGACCGCGACGAGCCGCGCATTGGGCTCTTGACCCCGGGCCAGTTCAACGAAACCTATTTCGAGCATGCGACGCTGGCGCGCTATCTCGGCTTCCTCCTGGTCGAGGGCGACGATCTCACAGTCAGCGGCGACCGCATTCATATCCGCACCGTCGCAGGGCTAAAGCGGCTCGACGTGCTGCTGCGCCGGGTCGATTCCAATTTTCTCGATCCGCTCGAACTTGACGCGGCTTCGCAGCTCGGCGTGCCCGGCCTGATCGACGTGCTCCGCAGAGGCGGCGTCGTGGTCGCCAACATGCCAGGCTCCGGCGTGATGGAAGCGCGCGCCTTGCTCGGCTTCCTGCCGAGTCTTTGCCGGCGCCTCCTGGGCGAAGATCTGAAGATGCCGCACATCGCGACCTGGTGGTGCGGTCAGGCGTCCGCCCGCGAAGAAGTGCTGTCGCGGCTTGACGAGATCGCCATCGAGGGCGCCTACCGCCGTGAAGTGCCGGGCTTTCCGGGGAGAAGCCCCATTCTCGCCAGCGAGCTTTCGGCCGCCGACCTTGGAAAGCTGAAAGCAGCCATCGGCGATCGCGGCATCGACTTTGTCGGCCAGGAACTGGTCCGCCTGTCGACCATGCCGGTGTGGGATCAGGGACGCATCACGCCGCGCCCGTTCGTCCTGAGGGTCTTTGCAGCGGCAACGGCCGAAGGCTGGGCGATCATGCCGGGCGGCTTCTGCCGGATTGCCGACCAGGCCGATGCCCGCGCCGTCTCGATGGGAGACGGCGCGCGCGCCGCGGATGTCTGGGTGATTTCCGATCGGGCCGTTCCGGCGACGACTTTGCTGCCCGCCGTCGACAACGTGCGGATCAGGCGCATCGCCGGCTGGGTGCCGAGCCGTGCCGCCGACAACCTGTTCTGGCTCGGCCGCTACCTCGAACGCGCCGAGGCGACGTTGCGGCTGATCCGGGCGCTTGCAACATCGCCGCGCGATCCCGTCAAGGGATCGTCGACCGTGCTCCACACGGTGGAGCGTATCCAGCGGCTTCTGTTGGCCTGGGGCGCGACCTCGCAAACCGCGCGCGCCCAGCCCGCCAAGGTGGTGGCCGAAGCGTTGCAAAACGAAGAGCGCTTCGGTTCGGCGTTGTCGCTGGTCCGCTCGGCCCAGCGCACGGCAACGTCGTTGCGCGAGCGCCTTTCGCCCGATGCGTGGCAGGTCATTACGGAAATGGCGGAGCGCCTGGCCCTCGAAGTCGAGGACGATGACGCCGTCATCGGGGCCGCCGAACTGACGTTGCAGGAGCTCGCGAGCTTTGCCGGTCTCGCGCAGGAAAACATGAACCGCGCGGCCGGCTGGCGTTTTCTCGAAATGGGCCGGCGCGCCGAACGCGCGATCAACACGGTGCGCTTCGCCCGTCAGTTTGCCTATGACGAAGCGGCCGGCGAGGATCTGGACGTCTTGCTGACGCTGGTGGACTGCCAGATCACCTACCGCTCGCGCTATCTGGTCGGGCCGCTGCTCGCGCCCGTGCGCGATCTCGTGGTGCTCGATCCCTATAATCCGCGATCGGTCGCCTTCCAGGTCTCCGCGCTGAACGATCACATCGCGAATCTGCCGGCCTTGAAGGAAAATGGATTGATCGAGCGACCGCAACGTCTCGCGGTCGCGGCGCAGGCAGTGCTGACGACGGCGGAAGCCGCGGGGCTCCATACACAGACGCTGTTTTCGCTCGAACAGGATCTGCTCAATCTCGCGGATGCGATCGGGCTGCACTATTTCCCGCATGGGCCGAATGCCGCGAGGCCCGAGAAATTGACGGGCCTTGCGTGATCTACGACATCCGTCACGTCACCACCTACTCTTACGAAAGCCCGGTCAATTTCGCCCGCTGCTCGCTGCGGCTGCAGCCGCGAAGCGGCGACGGACAGGAACTGATCTCGCACACCGTCGACATCAGGCCGCGTCCGGCGGATCGCGCGGTGCGGCAGGATTTTTTCGGAACGCGCATCGAAAGCATCCTGATCGAGACGGCGCATCGCAGTCTGCGGATCGATTCAAGGTCGCGCGTCTCGGTGTCGCGCAGCGCGCCGGATCGTGCGGCGCAAAGCCGTCAATGGGAGAGCGTCCGCGATGCAGCGATCGAGGCCAGGAGCCTCGGCCCTGCTTCTCCGATCGGATATGTGTTCGCGAGCCCTCTGGTGCCGATGCAGCAGCCGGTCACGGCCTATGCCTCGGCAAGCTTTCCGACCGGCGGCGGCATCCTGGCCGGCGCCGTCGATCTCATGCACCGTATCAGGACCGACTTCAAATACGACCCGAAAGCGACCGTCATCTCGACGCCGCTCAACGAAGTGTTCGAAAAGCGTCACGGCGTGTGCCAGGATTTTGCCCATGTCATGATTGCAGGCCTCCGCGGCCTTGGCCTGCCCGCGGCCTATGTCAGCGGTTATCTGCGGACGATACCGCCGCCGGGCAAGGAACGCCTGCAAGGCGCCGACGCTACCCACGCCTGGGTGTCAGTGTGGTGCGGTGATGGTCTTGGCTGGATCGGGTTCGATCCCACCAACGATATCCTGATCGAAAACGATCACATCGTTCTGGCTGTCGGGCGCGATTTCTCCGACGTCTCGCCGGTCGACGGCGTCATCGTGGGTTCGCGCAAGCAGAAGCTCAATGTGTCGGTGGATGTGCTGCTGGTCGAATGATCGGCCTGAATTTCGATGTGCGACATCGTTCTTTTTAACGAGATGTTTATGGTTTACGCAGGTCGAGCGCGGTCAGTAAGAATTTGATCAGTGGCCTCCCCTAGGTTGCCCACATACGAAGCAACAGGGGGCATAGAACATGCTGGTTACATCAAACAAAAATAACCGCTCTTCGGAGATCGGGCTCTTCCAACAGATCGTGCTGTTCAGCGCCGGCGGGCTCACCATGTCGACGGCGTTCATCTTGGTGGGCGGCCTTCAGATCCTGTATCCCTGGGTCTGAGACCGTCGCGATCGCGACGGCTCATATCCGCTGCGAATGTCCGGTTCGGCTGCGGCGCTTCGCGTCGCAGCCGTCGCCGTGCGCGGAATTCCATTTAGTCACCCGTCCCGGTGCGCGGCGAACCTTCGCTTGCCGCGCGCAGGTCGTGGAAGAATTTCTCGACTTCGCGCGACAGCAATTCCGCCGTGGAAGCCAGATCACCCGATGCAGAGAGCACCGACGAGGCGCCCTTGTTGGTATTCTCGATCGCGTCGTTGAGCGATCCGATGTTGGCGACCAGCGTCGAGTTGCCATCGGCCGCGAGCTGGGCATTCTGCGAAATCTCGCGGGTGGCCGCGTCCTGCTGCCCAACCGCACCGGCAATATTGCTCGTGACCTCGTTGATCTCCCGCACAGCGGTGCCGATCTCGCGCACGGCTTCGACCGCGTTGCGCGTCGAGACCTGAATCATGCTGACGTTCTGGCCGATTTCGGCAGTGGCCTTGGCGGTCTGGCCGGCGAGCGCCTTGACTTCATGGGCGACAACGGCAAAGCCGCGGCCGGCGTCTCCGGCGCGAGCGGCTTCGATGGTCGCGTTCAGCGCCAGGAGGTTGGTCTGCTCGGCAATGGCCTGGATGAGGTTGAGCACGCCATCGATGCGCTGGGTTGCCGCGGCAAGGCTTTCAATTTCGGTCACTGACTTTTCGGTGCGCTGGCCGGCCTGTTCGACCACCTCCGCCGATTGACGCACCTGCCGGCCGATTTCCTCGATTGACGCCGATAACTGTTCGGCAGCGCCGGCAACTGCGAAGACGTTGCTGGAGGCCTGTTCGGTGGCTCGCGCCGCAGCACTCGCCCGCCCGCTGGCGTCGGATGCGACGCTGGAAATGGACTGCGCCGTATCGCGCATCGCCGAGGCATTGTCGTTCACCGCGCCCAGCACGCTTCCGATCGCGCCGCGGAAGGATTCCACGGAAGTCTCGATTTGCCGGGCCCGTTCGTCGCGTGCCCTGGAATCCAGCAGCACCTGTGAATTGAGCTTGCGGTTGCGGTCCATCGCCTCCTGAAAGATCTGGATCGCGCGCGCCAATGCGCCGATTTCGTCTTGCCGATGAGTGTGCGGGACCTCGACACCTTCGGCGCCTTCGGCGACCTGCTTGATCGTACCGGTGATCGCCGAAAGCGGCCTTGCCACCGATCGCGCGATGATGAAGACGCCGATGGCGACTAGTGCCAGCTCCAAGCCGCCAAGGCAGGTCAAGAGGAAAGCGAGCTGGTGGTTGACCTCGGTCTGCTGAGCGATCTTCCTGCTGCGTTCCGCGTAGACCTTCGAGAGCGCTTCCAGGTCCTTGTTGAGCTCCATGCGAACGCTTCGATTGGCGTCGTTGTCGCCCCATTCCCGGCCCGCTTCGTGGCTGACTTCGATCGCGCGGCGGACGAGCTCTTTGCGGAATTCGACGAATGTATCGATCCGTTTCTTGAAGCTGGCAAATTGGTCACGGTCGTCTTGTTGGACAATCGATTCCCATTTCTTGACGACTCCAAGCAGCCGGTCGCTGAACTTGTGCAGGCCGTCGCCATATTTCTTCACGACCGGCAGGTCGGTCGACATGTAGATGCCACGGGACTCCATCACCACGGCGTAGACCAGCGAGTTGACGCGCTCGACATTGAGCGCAGCCTCGTCCGCGGTTTCGATGGCCTGGGTGAGCTCGACGCCACGCCGGGTGTTGTAGTCGGAGAGCGCCGTAATGGCCGCCGTCAGAACTGCGAAAAGGGCAAAAATCGAATAAAGCTTGAAGGCGAGGGAAAAACTTGAGCCCTTGAAAAAGCCCGATCGCGCAATCGATTTCATAATGGGGGCACCCTTGGCCTTCGTAGAGACCAGTCAATTATTTGAGATCGTGAAAACTATGAGAAATCTTCCTCTAAAAAACGTAAATTTGCCGACTTTTCCCGTGGCAGGTATTCTGCATACCAGATAAAAAATATAATTATATCAGTGATTTATATGGCGTAGAAAGGGTTGAATTGGAAACCGAAATCGTCCGACGTACCGTAAGATGCGGTGCAAAATGCTAGGTTGAGCGATCGATTTCGGTGGCCAGCGCTGATCCTGCGGGGAGGAGAAATGGCCTATCGGCATGCCATCGGTAGTACCGTCTACGTTTTCGACGACCTCCGCGATCTCCTGGCCAAGGCAAGCCCTCCACGGTCTGGCGACCGTCTCGCCGGCATCGCGGCCGAAAGCGCCGAACAGATGGTTGCCGCGCGGATCGCGCTTGCGGATGTGCCGCTCAAGCAGTTCCTGAACGAGACGGTGATTCCTTATGAAGTCTGCGAGGTCACCCGCCTGATCGCCGATAGTCACGACGCGCAGGCCTTTGAGCCCATCTCTTCGCTCACGGTTGGATCGTTCCGCGACTGGCTGCTGTCCGGCAACGCCAGTCCCGATAGTCTCAAGACCGTCTCGCGCGGGATTACGCCCGAAATGGCCGCCGCGGCCTCAAAGCTGATGCGCAATCAGGATATGATCCTGGTGGCGAAGAAATGCGAAGTCGTGACAGCATTTCGCGACACAATCGGTTTGAGCGGGCGGATGAGCGTGCGGCTGCAGCCCAACCATCCCTTCGATGACGCCAAGGGCATCACCGCATCAATACTAGATGGCATTCTGCTCGGCGCCGGCGACGCCTGCATCGGCATCAACCCGGCAAGCGACGATCCCGCCATCATCGGCACCCTGCTGCATCTGCTCGACGAGATCATCAGCCGGCTGCAAATTCCGACGCAGGCTTGTGTGCTGTCCCATGTCACGACCACGCTTCGACTGATCGCCGAACGCGTTCCCGTCGATCTGGTTTTTCAGTCGATCGCCGGCACCGAAGCGGCCAACCGGAGTTTTGGCATTGACCTCGCGCTGTTGCGAGAAGCCCATGATGCCGGCCGCTCGCTCAAGCGCGGCAGTGTCGGCAACAACGTGATGTATTTCGAAACAGGGCAGGGATCGGCGCTGTCAGCCAACGCCCATCACGGCGTCGACCAGCAGACATGCGAGGCGCGCGCTTACGCGGTTGCGCGCGCGTTCGACCCGTTGCTGGTCAACAGCGTGGTGGGGTTCATCGGCCCGGAATATCTCTATGACGGCAAGCAAATCATCCGTGCCGGATTGGAGGATCACTTTTGCGGCAAACTGCTCGGGCTGCCGCTGGGTGTCGACGTCTGCTACACCAACCACGCCGAAGCCGATCAGGACGACATGGACAACCTGCTGACGCTGCTTGCCGCCGCCGGTGTGAATTTCATCATGGGGGTGCCGGGCGCCGACGACGTAATGCTGAATTATCAATCGACATCATTTCATGATGCGCTCTATGTCCGGGAGGTATTTGACTTAAAGCGTGCACCCGAATTCGACGACTGGCTGTTCCGCGTGGGACTTGCCGATGCAAATTCTCGTCTTGTTGGTAACGGCGATTTGTTGCCCGATTTTGCCCGCCGGATGATTGCCTGACAGCAGCCTTGGACCTATCTGCCCGCAGCGTTTGCAACCCTCCGGCCACTGCGGGGTTAGACTAGTGCCACAATGTTGAAAAATTGGTGGCCCAGTCTGCGGGTTGCGTGATTAACTCATGTGAAGGTCAAGGGCAGTGGGACGATGAGAGCTGCAAGCGCCGACAAAGTGCGCCGTATCTTGTGCGTCTTTCCTCGCTACACACCGTCGTTTGGGTCATTTGAACACGCCTATCCGCTGACCGATGGCGTCCAGGCCTTCATGCCGCCGCAGGGGCTGCTGCTGATCGCAGCCTATATGCCGGAAAACTGGCCGGTGCGGTTCATCGACGAAAATATCCGCGCCGCGACGGATGAGGATTTCGCGTGGGCGGAGGCCGTGTTCGTCAGCGGCATGCACATTCAGAGGCGCCAGATGAACGACATCTGCCGCCGCGCACACGCGTTCGATCTGCCGGTTGCGATCGGTGGACCGTCGGTCAGTGCTTGCCCCGAATACTATCCGTCGTTCGACTACCTGCATGTCGGGGAGCTCGGCGATGCAACCGATGAGTTGATCGCCCGCCTGGCGCGCGATTGCTCGCGCCCCGAACAACAGGTCGTGCTCAAGACGGTCGACCGTCTCGACATGGCAAGCTTTCCGCTGCCCGCCTACGAGTTGGCCGATCTCAAGCGCTACTTCCTCGGCAGCATTCAATATTCGAGCGGATGTCCCTATCAGTGCGAGTTTTGCGACATCCCGGGGCTCTATGGCCGCAACCCGCGCCTGAAAACGCCGCAGCAGATTACGGCCGAGCTCGACAAGCTGCTTGAGTGCGGTATCCGCGGCTCGGTCTATTTCGTCGACGACAATTTCATCGGCAATCGCAAGGCCGCACTCGAGCTGCTGCCGCATCTGATCGAATGGCAGAAGAAGACTGGTTATGTCCTGCGCCTCTCCTGCGAGGCGACGTTGAACATCGCCAAGCGCCCGGAAATTCTGGCCGGGATGCGCGAAGCCTATTTCTGCACGATCTTCTGCGGCATCGAGACGCCGGATCCGGTGGCGCTGAAGGCCATGAACAAGGATCACAACATGATGGTCCCGATCATGGAGGGCATCCAAACCATCAACAGCTATGGCATGGAAGTGGTATCGGGAATCATCCTGGGCCTGGATACCGACAAGCCGGAGACCGAAGCGCACCTGATGCAGTTCATCGAGGCGTCGCAAATCCCGCTGTTGACGATCAACCTGCTCCAGGCGCTGCCGAAGACGCCGCTCTGGGATCGTCTGGCCAGGGAGAAGCGGTTGATCGAGGACGAAGCACGCGAGTCCAACGTCGATTTTCGCATGCCCTATGACGAGGTCGTCGGCGCCTGGCGCAGGAGCATGGGCGCCGCCTATGAACCCGCGAAGCTTTTGCGGCGCTACGAATTTCAGATCCGCCACACCTACTCGAAGCGGATCAAGCTGCCATCGGAGAAGCGATCGACGTGGCAAAACATCAGGCTCGGCCTCATCATGCTGCGAAACATCTTCTGGAAGGTCGGCATTCGCGGCGACTACAAGCTTGAATTCTGGAAATTCGCCCTGCGGCGTCTGGCTCGCGGCGAGATCGAGCATCTCCTCGAGACCATGACGGTCGGGCACCACCTCATCATGTTTGCGCGCGCAGCTTCCGTCGGCCGGCAAAATGCGTCGAACTATTCCGTGCGGTTGCGCGAGGCTTCCGTTCCAGCCGAGTAGACGCTCATGACAACCGAGGAGCCGCAATTGCCGTCGCTTGCGCGCTTGCGCGAATTGACGCCGGCCCGCGTCGCGCTCGGCCTTGCGGGCGCAAGCCTGCCGACCAAGGCGCTGCTCGCGTTTACGCTCGACCACGCGCGGGCGCGTGATGCCGTCCACGCCGCCTTCGACGCCGAAGGCCTGATGCAGGGCCTCGCCGATCTCGGTCCGGCGCCGATACGCGTTTCGAGCCTGGCGCCGGACCGCAAGGACTATCTGGCTCGCCCGGATCTCGGGCGCAAGCTTGATGCAGCGTCGAGGGCCAGCCTCGCAAGCCACAGCGGTGGAGCGGGCCCGCTTGCGATCATCCTTGGCGACGGACTTTCACCGATCGCTGTCAATACGCACGCGGCGTCCCTGTTGCGAAGGCTGCTGCCGCTGCTGGCGGCAGACGGCATCGAGGTCGCGCACGCCGTCGTGGCCACAGGCGCGCGCGTGGCATTGGGCGACGAGATCGGTGAGGCGCTCGGCGCGCGCATGAGCGTCATGTTGATCGGCGAACGGCCGGGCCTGTCCGCCGCTGACAGTCTCGGGGTCTATCTCACGTTTGCTCCCGCCATCGGGACGACTGACGAAAAGCGCAACTGCGTTTCCAACATTCACCGCGCCGGGCTCAGCTATGACGATGCGGCCGCCAAGGTCGGCTGGCTGATTTGCGAGGGTCTGGCCCGGGAGTTGACAGGCGTTGCGCTGAAAGACGAAAGCGGCCGCACGGGCGACAGTTTCATCGCCAATCCGGGCGAACGTGACAATTTCGTGGAGGACTAGGCCGCGGCCCCTCCCGCCCGCGTGCGCTGCTTGCGGTAAGGCTTCGAGACCTGCTACACCCCATTTGCAAAATTGTTGCATGTTTTCAACAGCTATTGCAGCGCTCCACTGCCTAATCGGAAGCTTCCCAGGCTCAACTCGTTTTTCGTCACGTGATTTGCGGCTAACTGAGCTGATGTGAGAATTGGACAGGGCATGCTCGAAAAGAACAGCGATAGCGAAGTCCACGTCGAGAAGATCGAACAGCGGCCGATGTCCAGCATCGCGTTCGGGCTCGAGCGGATGGGGCTGGTCGCGGTCAAGGCCCCGATCGTATCCTGCATCATTCTGGTGGCGCTCGTCGTTGCCGCGATTTTCGGAATCGAGCGCATCAAGATCGACGATTCGCTGAGCCAGCTGTTCCGTTCCAATTCCAGGGAATACCGGCAGTACGAATCGGAAATCAAACGTTTCCCGGCGACCGAATTCGACGTGCTCGTCGTGGTCGAGGGCAAGGACCTGCTTGCGCGCGACAACCTCACCAAGCTGCGCGATTTCGTCACCGATCTGCAGCTTGTCGATGGTACCCGAGGCCTGATCTCGCTGTTCTCGGCGCGCCAGGCGCCCGCACCGGGCAAATTCCCTGCGGCGCTGTTCCCGGCCCAATTGCCGGAAGGCGCCGCCTACGACAACTTCATCGACACCGTGAAGTCGAACGAGCTCATTCGCGGCAAGCTGCTGTCTGAAGACGGCACGCTGGCGCTGATCGTGCTGTCGCTGGAGCCCGATGTTGTGCAAAGCAACCAGCTCGGCAAGACGATCGGCGACATCAGAAAGCTGATGGTGGAAGATCTCGGCGAGACCGGTCTCAAGGTCGAATTGTCCGGCGTGCCCGTGATGCAGCTCGAAATCCGCAACGCGGTCGAGCGCGACGGCCTCACCTACAACATTCTCGGTATCGTCGCCGGCTGTATCATCGCCATCATCTTCTTCCGCAAGATATCGTTCATGGTGGTCGCGGCCTTTCCGCCGATCATCGCCATCCTGCTCGCGCTGGGCGGTCTGGGATGGGCCAATTTCAGCCTCAACATGTTCCTCAACGTGATGACGCCGCTCATCATGGTGATCAGCTTCTCCGACTCGATGCAGCTGACCTTTGCCGCGCGAGACCGCCTGATCGCGGGCCAGGACAAATTCACCGCATTCCGCAACGCCGTGCTGGTGGTCGGACCCGCCTGCGTGCTGACGCATGGGACGGCCGGGATCTCGTTCATCGCGCTGCAGTTCTCCGACTCCGACCTGATCCGGAAGTTCGGCGAGGCGGGGTTGGCGGCGACGATCATCGCGCTCGTCGCCGTGCTGTCGCTGGTGCCGGTGTTTGGCGTGCTGTTGGTCCGCAACGAACAGAACTTCGCCGTCAAATTCCGCCACGCCGACGTCGGCGTGCAGATGCTGCGCAATTTCTGTTACTGGATCGCGGTGCGGATGGTCAGTCGCCCCGGTCTCTTCAGCCTGATTGCCGTGCTGTTCGTCGGCGGCCTCGCCACGATCTATGCCAATCTCGAGCCGCGCTACCGGCTGGCCGACCAGGTGCCGGACAAGCAGCAGGCGGTTGCCGCAAGCGGGCTTCTCGACAAGAAGTTGACCGGCGCAAACGCGATCGACGTGCTGATCGAATTCCCGAAAGGCGCCTCACTCTACGGTCCCGAGACATTGCAGACGATTGCCGAGGTGCACGCGATCGTCGAGAAGCAGCAGGGCGTCGGCAATGTGTGGTCGTTGGAGACGTTGAGACGCTGGCTTGCGGAGAAGACGGGAAAATCCGACGTTGCGACCTTGAAGGAATATGTCGACGTCATTCCCAAATATCTGGTGCAACGCTTCATCGATGCCAATCAGGATGCGGTGGTGGTGTCGGGCAGGGTGCCGGATCTCGATTCCAGTCAGATCCTCCCCGTGGTCGAAAAACTCGATCACGCGCTAGATGCCGTACGCAAGGCGCATCCCGGTTACGAAATCGCGGTCACCGGTCTTTCTGCGATCGCCGCGCGTAATTCCGCCAACATGATCGAAAAGCTCAACCGGGGTTTGACCGTCGAATTCGCGCTCGTTGCCATCTTCATCGGGCTCGCCTTCCGCTCGGTGGTCGTGATGTTTTCCTGCATCCTGCCTGGAATTTTCCCGGTGGTGCTCTCGGGCACCGTGCTCTGGCTGCTGGGCGAGGGGCTGCAATTTGCCAGCGTCGTGGCGCTGACCGTGTCGTTCGGATTGGGGCTTTCCGCCACCATTCATTTCCTCAACCGCCTGCGGCAGGAATCCAAGCCCGGCGTTACGGCTGACGTCGCGGTGGAGCGGGCAACCGTGCTGATGGGGCCCGCGCTGATCCTGACCACCGTGGTGCTCGCCTGCGGCCTGGTCGTGACGGTGTTTTCCGATTTGCCGTCGCTGCGTCTGTTCGGCTGGCTGAGCGCGTTTTCGATGGTGTCGGCGCTGGTCGCCGACCTCTTCATCTTGCGCCCGACGTCGATGTTCCTGATCACGCTATCGCAAAGGATCCGCGGAATCACGCATTCCGCTGGGCCTGCGCAGCAGTCGGGTGGAAACGGCTAGAGCGTTTTCGAGCGAAGTTGGTACCGGTTCGCGTGAAGAAAACGCGCCAAAACAAGATTCTCAGAGCCCCGGTCTTGATTCAATCAAACCCGGAGAGGTTCTGAGAGCTTTCTCTAGCTCTTCACCATCGTGATCGATACGCCGCGGATGTCGCCCTTGGAGGTGATCTGCACCGTCTGCTTGTTGCCGCTGGTCCGCAACGTCAAGCTTGCAGTGAAGCCGGGGGATTCAACCGTCACATCGATCTTGCCGCTGCCGGCAGTTCCTAGCAGGCTCCCGGAGATATTGCGGTTGGTTTCCGACCAGTTGCCGGTGATATGATCGCCGTGGCTGGTGACATCGCTCGAGAGATCGAACTTGTAGCTGTCACTGGCACAACGAAGGGTTTGCCTCAACACAAGCCCGGTGCCATCGACTTGGTAGACCGCTCGACAGCGCAGCCGCTCGCTCGAGCCGTCCGACAGCGAAACTGTTCCGTTGCCCGACCAGGCGCCATCAAACCCCGCAAACGGACGCGTCTGGGCGTGCCCGGCCGATGTCGAAAGAACCAATGCGGCGACGACTGCGCCCGCCTTGACGGCTTGTCCGATCAAGCCCGAACCCAAGCGTTTCATGCTGACATCCCCTTCGAGTGTGACATTCCTGCACGGCGTTGCGCCGTGTCTGTGGTTTGGTGTGTCGGCAACGGGTTTGGTTCAAACGGTCCTTTGAACCCGGCGCGACCTCGCGGAATTTTCTCCACGGCCGAGGCAAATTGCGGCAATCGCGCTTTTTTGTTCGCGAAACGCGTTTGGGTTCGGGTATTGTTCACTTCTCGCCGCGCGGCTGTCGTCCAGCGCTCAGAACCCCAAAATGCCCTGTGATGCCAATCTGTCACGTCATCCGCGGAATTTGCCTTGAGCACCGTGATAAGGAGATGGTCGCCGCAAATTTGGCCGTATTTGCCAGCGCTTCTGCTCGGTGCAATCGGCGGCCCTTGCAATCTGAATGGTCTGCCCCGCTGATGCCTTGTGCTATTCGGATTGGAAATCTCTGCCGTAAGAACAAAGGAACACAATGCGTAAGACTTTCTTGGTAGCCGCTCTGCTGTCGCTGTCGGTCTCCGGCGCGGCCATCGCCGAGCAACAACAACAGCACAGCGGGACGGCGGAGGAGCAGAAGGCCTGCGCTCACGACGTTCAGAAGCACTGCCGCTCGATCATGGATCAAGCAGATCTGATCGTTCTGTCCTGCTTGCAGCAGAACCGTCCCAAGCTGACCAAGGCTTGCGACAAGGTTCTGGCAGACCACGGCCAGTAAGACCTCAAAGACGCCACCTTCGAAAGCAAGCCGCCCCCTTTCCGGGGAGCGGCTTTGCCTTGCTTGGACTTTGCCGATGGCATTGGTTTTGGTGACATATTCGCCTATATGGGGCTGAAGTTCGTAAAATCGCATGCCCGCAAATCCGGCGCAGGCAAGGCCAAAAACAGCATAGACAGTCTTCAGGATGACCAACGCGAGCGAATGGCGATCCGGCAAGGGCCACCGCGACGAGAATTTTCCGGTCGCATCGTGGATCATCCATCCGCGGCATCGCTCGCTGATCCTCGCCTTTTATAATTTCGTCAGAACGGCCGACGATATCGCCGATCACGCGACGTTGAGCGGAGACAAAAAGCTCTCGCTTCTTGATCTGCTTGAGACTGAATTGCTCGGCAACGGCGACAGTCAGGCTGAGGCGGTCAATCTGCGGCGGGCGCTGGCCGAGCGCGGGATGCCGCCGCGCCATGCGCTCGACGTTCTGATCGCCTTTCGCATGGACGTGACCAAGCTTCGCTATGAGACCTGGGACGAGGTGATCCACTATTGCCGATATTCGGCGATGCCGGTCGGCAGGTTCATGCTCGATGTCCACGGCGAGAGCACGTCGACCTGGACCGCGTCGGACGCGCTGTGCGCCGGCTTGCAGATCAACAATCATCTGCAGGATTGCGGCAAGGACTTCAAGAATCTCAATCGTGTCTACCTGCCGCGCGATGCGCTCGCGGCCTCGGGTGCTTCGGTCGAGCAATTGGGCCAAGCGCGCGCCGTGCCGGCGCTGCTGAAATGTCTGCAATCGTTGGCGGCGCGGAACGAGATCCTGCTCGACGAGAGCAAATCGCTCGCCGCGGAGGTGAGGGATTTCCGGCTCGGGCTCGAGATCTCGGTCATTCAGTCTTTTGCGGACAGGATCGTCCGCCTGCTCAAGGTGCGTGATCCCTTGTGCGAACGGGTGCATCTCAATCCGGTTGAACTGCTTGGGCTCAGCCTGGGTGGAGTTGCCGGCGAGTTGATTCGCCGCCTCACCGGGCGTCGCCCTGTTTCCAAATCGGCGGCTGGCGCATGACGCTCGAGACCGCTGCGGCCAATCCCGACTACGGGACGACAGCGTCAGGCAGTTCGTTCTACGCCGCGATGCGCATGCTTCCGCAGGAGCAGCGGGAGGCGATGTTTCAGATTTACAGCTTTTGCCGTCAGGTCGACGACATCGCCGATTCCGACGGTCCGCGCCAGCAGCGGCTGGCCGCACTGCAACAGTGGCGTCAGGATATCGATGCGCTCTATCAGGGCCGTCCGCCTGCGCGGTTGCGCGACTACGTGGCTTCGGTCCAGCGTTTCGGATTGGAGCGCGCGGATTTTCTCGCGATCGTCGACGGCATGGAAATGGATGTCCCGCAGGATATCCGCGCGCCGGATCTTGCGACGCTGGACCTCTACTGCGACCGCGTGGCAAGCGCCGTCGGACGCCTCTCGGTGCGGGTGTTCGGCATGCCGCGAGACGACGGCGTCGCGCTTGCGCATCATCTCGGCCGCGCCTTGCAGCTGACCAATATCCTGCGCGACATCGACGAGGATGCCGCGATCGGACGGCTGTATCTGCCCAAGGAGAGCCTGGCGCAGGCGGGGATCACCTCGAGCGATCCGCTTGCCGTCGCGGCCGATCAGGCGCTGCCGAAGGTCTGCGCCTCGCTGGTGGCGACGGCAGAAGACCATTTTGCGAAATCCGATGCGATCATGGCCCGCAATTCGCGCGGCGCGGTGCGAGCGCCGCGGATCATGTCGAAATACTATGGTGCAATTCTGCAATTGCTTGTTGCGCGAGGGTTCGCTAACCCGCGCACGCCGGTCCGCGTGAACAAGATCGCCAAGTTGGCCATCCTGCTCCGCTACGGATTTTTTTGAACGCCCACCATTTTCTGATCAGTCCGTCACATGCAAAAAGTTGCCCATATCATTGGCGCGGGAATTTCCGGCTTGTCGGCCGCGGTCAAGCTGGCAAACGCGAATTTCAAGGTGCACGTTTACGAGGCGATGCAGCAGGCGGGCGGGCGCTGCCGCTCCTATTTTGACGCCGCAACCAATCTCACCATCGATAACGGCAATCACCTTCTGCTGTCGGGCAACCACCACGCGTTGGCTTACGCGAAGTCGATCGGCACCCAAGCGGGGCTGGTGGGTCCGGCACGCGCCCAGTTTCCTTTCGTCGATCTGAGAAGTGGGAAACGCTGGCAGCTCGATCTCGGCGAAAGCCGCCTGCCGCTTTGGGTGTTCGATCCGGCACGGCGCGTGCCGGACACGACGTTGCGGGACTATCTGGCGCTGGCCCCTCTGGTCTGGTCGTCATCGGCAAGGCTCGTCGGCGACGCCATCCCGTGTCAGGGCGTGCTGTACGAGCGATTGGTGCAACCGCTGTTGCTGGCGGCGCTCAATGTCGATCCGCCGGAGGGATCGGCTGGCCTCGCCGGTGCCGTCGTGCGCGAGACGCTGCTCGCCGGCGGGGCGGCATGCCGGCCGCTGATTGCGCGCGAGGGCTTGAGCGCGGTCCTGGTGGAGCCCGCGATCAAACTGTTGCGGGAGAGGGGGGCCGAGGTCCGCTTCGGGCGCGAGCTGCGCGGATTTGAAACTGCGGGCGGGCGCGTCCATGAGCTGAATTTCGGCGATGAGGCCATATCGCTTGGCGCCTCGGACACCGTCGTGCTCGCGGTGCCGCCACGGCCCGCAACCACGCTATTGCCGGGGCTAAAAGCACCGACCAAGTTCCGCGCCATCGTGAACGCCCATTTTCGCTATGATCCGCCGGAAGGTCAGCCGCCCATTCTGGGCGTGGTTGGAGGGCTGGTCGAATGGCTTTTTGCGTTCCCGCAGCGGCTATCCATCACCATCAGCGGCGCCGATCGCCTGGTGGACAAACCGCGCGAGGAGCTCGCGCAGGCGATTTGGCGGGATATCTGCCAGGCCTCTGGCATCACGGCCGAAATGCCGGCCTGGCAGATCGTGCGTGAGCGTCGTGCCACATTTGAGGCAACGCCGGAACAAAATGCCTTGCGGCCGGGCCCCGCCACGGCCTTCAAAAACCTGTTTCTTGCCGGCGATTGGACTGATACGGGGTTGCCGGCGACCATTGAAGGCTCGGTGCGGTCGGGCGACCGCGCGGCCGGTCTCGTCCTCTCAGGAGGCTAAGGTAGACCGGCAAAAAGGAGATTTCGAACGACATGCCGTCCGTTGCAACGAGCAAGCTTGAGGCTGGAAACACCCTTGAAGCCAGCATCCACTCGGCGACGCAGGCGCTGCTGGGTCACCGGCAGGCCGACGGACACTGGGTGTTCGAGCTCGAGGCTGACTGCACGATCCCTGCCGAATATGTGCTGCTCGCTCATTATCTCGGCGAGCCGGCCGACACGGTGCTGGAAGCCAAGATCGCCAACTATCTCAGGCGGATTCAGGGCGGCCACGGCGGCTGGCCGCTGGTCCATGCCGGCGATTTCGACATGAGCGCGAGCGTGAAGGCCTATTTCGCCTTGAAGATGATCGGCGATCCCATCGATGCGCCGCATATGGTGCGGGCGCGCGAGGCGATCCATGTGCGCGGCGGCGCGGCCAAGAGCAACGTCTTCACGCGCTTCATGCTCGCGCTGTTCGGTGTGACGACCTGGCGCGCCGTGCCGGTGCTGCCGGTCGAGATCACGTTGCTGCCGATCTGGTTTCCTTTTCATCTGAACAAGATTTCCTACTGGGCGCGCACGACGCTGGTGCCGCTTCTGGTGTTGGGGGCGCTGAAGCCGCTCGCGAGAAATCCCAAAGGCGTCGGGATCGACGAACTGTTCCTGGAGGATCCGCGCTCCATCGGTATGACGTCCAAGGCGCCGCACCAGAGCTGGGGCTGGTACCTGCTGTTCAGCGCGCTGGACAGCGTGCTGCGCCTGATCGAACCGCTGTTTCCGAAGCGTTTGCGCGCGCGGGCGATCGATGCGGCGGTCGCCTTCGTTGAGGAGCGGCTGAACGGCGAGGACGGCGTCGGCGCCATTTTCCCGCCGATGGCCAATGCGGTGATGATGTACGACGCGCTCGGCAAGGACGCCGACTATCCGCCGCGCGCCATCCAGCGGCGAGGACTCGCCAAGCTCCTGGTGATTGGCGAGGACGAAGCCTATTGCCAGCCATGCGTGTCGCCGGTGTGGGACACGGCGCTGACCTGTCACGCCTTGCTGGAGGCCGGAGGCGATGAGGCGCTGCCGCCAGCTAGGCAGGCGCTGGACTGGCTTTTGCCGCGGCAGATTCTGGACGTGAAAGGGGATTGGGCGGTCAAGGCCCCGCAGACCCGGCCCGGCGGCTGGGCGTTCCAGTACAACAACGCCCACTATCCGGACCTCGACGACACGGCGGTCGTCGTGATGGCGATGGACCGCGCCCGGCGTGCAGGTCCGAACCCCGCTTACGATGCGGCGATCGCCCGCGGCCGCGAATGGATCGAGGGCATGCAGAGCAGGGACGGCGGGTGGGCCGCCTTCGACGTCAACAATCTCGAATATTACCTGAACAATATTCCGTTCTCCGACCACGGCGCGCTGCTGGACCCCCCGACGGAAGACGTCACGGCCCGCTGCATTTCGATGCTGGCCCAGCTGGGAGAAACCGCCGAGACGAGCCCTGCGCTGGCGGCGGGGATTGCCTACCTGCGCAAGACCCAGCTCGCCGAGGGCTCCTGGTACGGCCGCTGGGGCCTGAACTACATCTACGGCACCTGGTCGGTGCTCTGCGCCCTCAACGCGGCCGGCGTTGGTCACGGGGATCCCATGGTGCGCAAGGCCGTGGACTGGCTATCGTCGGTCCAGAATGCCGATGGCGGCTGGGGGGAGGATGCGACGAGCTACCGACTCGATTATAACGAATTCAGGAAGGGATTTGACGGCTGCCCGTCGACGGCCTCGCAAACGGCATGGGCCTTGCTTGGTCTGATGGCGGCGGGCGAGGTCGATAATCCGGCCGTTGTCCGCGGGATTGAGTACCTTATGACCACACAGACCCAGAAGGGCCTGTGGGATGAGCAACGCTACACGGCAACGGGCTTTCCTCGGGTGTTTTATCTGCGCTATCATGGTTACGCGAAATTCTTTCCGCTCTGGGCGTTGGCGCGGTATCGGAATTTGCGAAACACCAACAGCAGGGTGGTAGGGGTCGGAATGTGAAACTGGGGGCGGGGACTGGCGCGTCCGTGGGCAAGTTGGACCCGCGGCCGGTGCTCATCGTGACTGGTCTTGTGCAGGAGGCCCGGATCGCATCCGGGCCCGGGATGACCGTTATCTGCAGCAGTAGCGATCCGCAGCAATTGCGCGCACTGCTCACCGTTTTCGATCCCGCGACGATCCGGGGGGTGATCAGCTTCGGCGTGGCCGGGGGGCTCGATCCGACATTGAAGTCCGGCGATATCGTATTGGCGACGGAAGTCCTCGCGGGCGACACCCGCTGGCTGGCCGATCTGGCGCTAAAGGAAGACCTGATCGCCGGTTTTGGCCTTGGGCGCCGGCGCATCGTCAGGGGACGCCTTGCTGGCGCGGAGCAAGTGGTTGCTGCCCGTCACCTCAAGGAAGCCCTGCACCTCGAAACCGGTGCGGCCGCGGTCGACATGGAAAGCCATATCGCGGCGGAATATGCCGCCAATGCCGGCCTTCCGTTTGCGGCGCTGCGGGTGGTCAGCGACCCCGCCCACCGGGCCCTGCCGTCGCTGGCAAGGGCCGCCATCAAGCCGAACGGCGATATCGACCTGCGCAAGGTGCTGCGCAGCGTCGCGCGTAACCCGCGGACGCTGCACGACCTGGTCACCACCGGGATCGACTTCAACCGCGCGCTGAGAAGCCTACGCGGCTGTCGAGGCTTTCTGCTCGGCAGCGAGGGCCTCGTCACGGCGGATCTCTGACAGCCGCTTCTGCACCTCGGCTGAGAAGATGTACTGCGCCGGCCGCTGCCTGGTGAGGTCGATTTCCGGAGCCATCGGACCCGCGGTGCGGATGCCGCCGATGGCGACCTTGAGCGCCTTCAACGGATTCTTGAACGCGTCGCTCGCGGCCGTCGGCTCATAGCCGCAATGGGCCATACAGTCCGCGCACTTCTCGTACTTGCCGGTGCCGTAAGTGTCCCAGTCCGTCGTCTCCATCAGCTCCTTGAAGGTCTTGGCATAGCCTTCGCCGAGCAGATAGCAGGGCTTTTGCCAGCCAAAGATGTTGCGGGCGGGCATGCCCCACGGCGTGCACTCGTAGCTCTGGTTGCCGGCCAGGAAGTCCAGGAACAGGCCGGAATGCATGAAATTCCACTTCCTGCCCTTGCCGCGGGCGAACACGTCGCGGAACAGGTTCTTGGTCTTGGTGCGGTTGAGGAAATGTTCCTGGTCGGGTGCGCGCTCATACGCATAGCCTGGTGACATCGAGACGCCGACCCCGAGCTCAGTGGTGAAGTCGAGGAACTTGGCGATGTCCTCCGCCGAATGTCCGTCGAAGATCGTGGCGTTGACGTTGACGGTGAATCCCTTGGCCTTGGCGGCCTTGATCGCCGAGACCGCGCGATCGAATACGCCTTCCTGGGATACGGCCTTGTCGTGATGGTCCTTCAGGCCGTCGAGATGGACCGAGAAGAACAGGTAGGGCGAGGGCTCGAACAGGTGCAGCTTCTTCTCGAGCAGCAATGCGTTGGTGCAGAGCGACACGAACTTCTTGCGCGCCACGAGGCCGCGGACGATCTCGCCGATATCCTTGTGGATCAGCGGTTCGCCGCCGGGGATCGCCACCATGGGGGCGCCGCATTCGTCGGCCGCATCCCAGCATTCCTGCGGCGTCATCCGGCGATTGAGAATCGCGTTGGGATAGTCGATCTTGCCGCAACCAACGCAGGCGAGGTTGCAGCGAAACAGCGGCTCCAGCATCAGCACCAACGGAAACCGTTTCCGGCCCATCAGCTTCTGCTTCATCAGATAGCCACCGATGCGAATTTCCTTGAAGAACGGTATTGCCATTAGTTGTCTTTCTGCATCCAAAAACGGAGAGTTATCAGCCCACAGCGAGTTCTGCCGGAAGCCGGAATTCGATATTTTCCTCGCGGCCCGGAAGCACCGAAACCTCAACCGGTCCAATGCGCCTCAAGGCTTCGATCACGTCATCGACAAGAACCTCTGGCGCCGAAGCTCCGGCGGTGATGCCCACCGCCTTGGCGTGCTTCAGCCATTCCGGGTTGAGCTCGCTGCCATCGGCAATCAGATAACTCGGAACTCCGACTTCCGTGCCGATTTCGCGCAAGCGGTTTGAATTGGAACTATTCGCGGCCCCAACCACCAGGATAACGTCGACGAGTTTGCTCAGGTCCCTTACCGCAGATTGGCGGTTCTGTGTCGCATAGCAGATATCCCGGGTGTCGGGGCCTTGAATGTCCGTAAAACGCTCTCGCAGCGCCGCGATGATGTCCTTGGTGTCGTCCACGCTGAGGGTGGTCTGGGTAATATAGGCCACTGGAGCGTCCGCAGGCAGCGTCAGGGCCGCAACCTCGTCGACATTCTGGACCAGCAGCACAGGGCCCGGAACCTGCCCCATGGTGCCCTCGACCTCCGGATGGCCGGCATGACCGATCAGGATCAGGGAGCGTCCCTTGGACATGTAGCGCTTGCCCTGATTGTGGACCTTGGTCACCAGCGGGCAGGTCGCGTTGAGCACCGGCAGGCCGCGCGCGGCGGCCTCTTCTTCCACGCTGCGGGCCACGCCATGGGCGCTGAAGACCGTGACCGCGTTGGCCGGGACCTCGGAAAGGTCCTCGACGAAAATGGCGCCTTTATTCTTGAGGCTTTCGACCACGTATTTGTTGTGAACGATTTCATGGCGCACATAGACCGGCGGGCCGTACTTTTCGAGGGCCCGTTCGACGATTTCGATCGCGCGCACCACGCCCGCGCAAAACCCGCGCGGTTGCGCCAGATAGACTTCCATGGGACGGCCGTTACGCAAGTTAAGCTACCCTCGTTCTGGCGCACCGTCCGATCAGGACGGCGGCCAACAGTTGTAGTGTCAACGCTGCAATATCTACACCAACGCGATGGGTCGGTAGGTGCAGCGCTTTGTGTCAAAAAAAGATCGGATAGGAAAGGTGACTCGAACCGGGATAAGCCGCCGGAGACATATATGCGGTTCCCAGCGTTAATTTAGGTAGGATAATACAGTTTTCAATTGCGCTGGCTTCGTGCACCTCACAGCTGCGTCATCGGACAGGATTAGACGATGAGCTGACCCGGTAGCCTTTATTTGGCGGTTTTTGGGGCTCTTTTGGGCCCGCAGCAAAGGAAAAGGCCTCCAAAACAACATTAGATTGGCCGGGGGAACTCCGCTAGACAGCGGACGTTTGCCGCTGGCCGCCAACACCAGAAAGAGATGACGTGCTGACCAAGATAGTTGTTTCGACTGTTACGACCTGCACGCGGTTTGCTGCGACGACCGTCTTGATCGCCCTCGCTCTTGCGGTGCTGGCAGGTGTTTATGCGGCCGAACATTTTGAGATCAACACCGACATCAACACGCTGATTTCGTCCAACCTGGACTGGCGCAAGCGCGACATTCAGTTCGAAAATGCCTTCGACCGGGAGAGGATGATCCTGGCTGTCGTGGAGGCGCCAACGCCCGAACTGACGACCGCGGCGAGCGCTGCGCTCTTTCACAAGCTCTCCGGCGACAGGCAGCATTTCGAGGCGGTGGAGTCGCTCGGTTCGGGCGAGTTCTTCGAAAAGAACGCCTTCCTTTTCCTTCCAAAGGAGCAGGTCGCCCAGCTCACCGGCCAGTTTGAGCAGGCCGCCCCGCTGATTGAGATCATGGCAGGGGATCCGTCGCTGCGTGGCCTCACCGGGGCGCTGGAGACCGTGCTGGCGGGCATAAGGCGCGGTCAGATCAAGCTCGACGGCACCGAGCGGCCCTTCAACCAGATCTCCCGGACGATCGAGGACGTGCTGAAAAACGGCAACGCGACCTTCTCATGGCGTGAACTGCTCAGCGACAAGCCTCTGACCGACGCCGACCGGCGGGCCTTCATCGAATTCAAGCCGATCCTGGACTTCAACGCGCTTGAGCCCGGCAAGGCGGCGACCGATGCGATCCGCCAGGCCGCGAGCGCTCTCAACCTTCAAGGCCAGTATGGCGCGCGGGTCAGGCTGACCGGCCCGGTGCCGATCGCCAACGACGAGTTCGGGACGGTGGCCGACGGCGCCGTCATCAACGGGATAGGCACCGTCGTGGTCGTGCTTTTCATCCTCTGGCTGGCCTTGCATTCGGCCAAGATCATCTCGGCGGTGTTCGCCAATCTTGCCATCGGCCTTGCGATCACGACCGCGATCGGCCTGAAGATGGTCGGCTCGCTCAATCTGCTTTCGATTGCCTTTGCCGTCCTATTCATCGGACTAGGGGTGGATTTCGGTATCCAGTTCAGTGTCCGCTATCGTTCGGAGCGTTTCAAAAGCAACGATCTCAAGATCGCACTGGCGCGAGCCGCCGAGTATTCCGCGATTCCGCTCTCGCTGGCGGCGATGGCGGTTGCGGCCGGGTTCATGTCGTTCCTGCCGACCGATTACAAAGGCGTTTCCGAACTCGGCGAGATCGCCGGCGTCGGCATGCTGGTCGCCTTTCTCTCCAGCATCACCGTCCTGCCGGCCCTGCTTTGTCTTTTGAATCCGCCCGGAGAGGACGAGCCGGTCGGTTATGCCTTTCTCGCTCCGCTCGATCGTTTCCTGGAAGACCATCGCGTCATCATCGTCGCCGGCACTTTGCTGATCGCCGCGGCCGGCCTGCCGCTGCTTTACTTCCTTCACTTCGATTTCAACCCGATGCACTTGCGCAATCCCAACGTCGAATCGATCGCGACGTTTCTCGACTTGAGGAAGGATCCCAACACCGGCGCCAATGCCATCAACGTGATGACGAACTCGGAAGCCGATGCGAAAAGGATCGAAGAAAAGCTTTCCAAGCTACCCGAAGTGCTGCGCGTGATCTCCCTGGACAGCTTTGTGCCGGAGGATCAGCCGGAAAAGCTGAGGCTGATCGCGCAAGGCGCGAAAGTCCTCAATCCGGCGCTCAACCCTGAATCCGTCGATGAGGCGCCGTCGGACGCGGAAAACATCGATGCCTTGAAAGGTTCGGCGGAAAGCCTGCGCAAGATTGCAGGCGAGGGGAAAGGGCCGGGGGCGGTCGCCTCGCGGCGGCTGGCCGATGACCTCGCAAGGCTTGCCGATTCCAGTCAGGATACGCGCGAAAAGACCCAGGCGATTTTCGTGACGCCGCTGAAGATCGTGCTCGATCAGCTCAAGAATGCGCTGCAAGCAAAGCCCGTCACTTTGAACAATTTGCCGCCCGACCTGGTGCAGGCGTGGAAAGCCAGGGACGGCCTGATGCGCGTCGAGGCCGAGCCGCGCGGCGATCCCAACGACAACGAAACCTTGCGCAAGTTTGCAGCCGCGGTGCTCGCCGCCGAGCCGACCGCGATTGGCGGACCGGTCTCGATTCTCAAATCCGGTGACACGATCGTGAGGGCCTTTATTCACGCCGGTTTCTGGGCGCTGTTCTCGATCAGTCTCTTGCTCTGGATCACCTTGCGACGCATTACCGACGTGCTTTTGACCCTGGTTCCGCTACTCGTGGCAGGCGCGGTGACGCTCGAGATCTGCGTGCTGATCGACCTGCCGCTGAATTTCGCCAATATCGTCGCGCTGCCGTTGCTGCTTGGCGTCGGCGTCGCCTTCAAGATCTATTATGTCACGGCGTGGCGCGCCGGCAGAACGAACCTTCTGCAATCGAGCCTGACGCGCGCGATCTTTTTCAGCGCGATGACGACCGCGACCGCATTCGGCAGTTTGTGGCTTTCAAGTCATCCGGGAACGGCGAGCATGGGCAAGCTGCTTGCGATGTCGCTCGTCACGACGCTCGCCGCTGTGTTGCTGTTTCAACCGGCGCTAATGGGAAAGCCGCGCAATATCGGGAATTAGGCAGATATCGGCAAGCGGGTCGGCGGTGGGCTTCTGAGCCGGCGGTTGTTTTGCCGCGGCGTTCATGGCGCCCGTAGTTTTCGGGGCTACCGCGGTCTTTGTCGGCTTTGCTAGGCTGGTGTTTGCGGCGCTCGGCAGAGCTGGTGCGGCGACACGGGTCCAGGTTTCTCCGCCGCACAGAAAGCCGAGCACGCAGCCCTGAATTTCCATCTTGTCGGAACCGACGGGCTTGATCGTCGAACTATAGGTTTTTCCGTCGTTGGCGTTGTAGACCTCGCCCTCCCACTGATCCGCTCCGGGCTTCTTCTTCATGTTGATCAGGATCGGCATGCCGAGGGTTGGTCTGCTTCTTTTGGAAGCGTCGGGGTTGTGTACGTCGAGGCCGCCGGGCTGCTTCTCCCAGACCACCGCGCCCCACACGTTGCCGCTACATTCGGCGACGCGGATATGGGCGACGCCATCTGCCACAAGCCAGTCTCCGGAGGGGTCCGCGGCAAAAGCGGGTGTCGTCGCGACTGCGGAAAATATTCCAAGAAAAATTGCGGTGCGCATCATGTCTCGCGGGCAGTGCAACATTGATTAACCTATGCTCAAATGGATAATGGGCAGGATGGCAAAACGCCGCATTTGACGTTTTCAGTTGACGGAACGGGCTCTAGTTGAAGTATTAGCCGATGACATATTCCAATCTAGACGTTTCCGAGATGTTTGTGGACCGGCAGGGGCAACGCAGCTCCATGCACGCGCGCCATTTGAACGAACAGCTCGTCCGGGTGCTCAAGACGATTGGTTATGACGTCGGCTTCCAGAAAGGCCAAGGCCAATACCTGTTCGATCGCGACGGCGCCCGCTACCTCGACCTACTGAGCGGTTTTGGCGTTTTTGCGATTGGCCGGAACCATCCGGCCCTGCGCCAGGCACTTAAGAGTGTCCTCGACAGCGATCTTCCCAATTTGGTGCAACTCGATGTGTCGACGCTCGCCGGCGTCCTGGCGGAACGTTTGCTCAAATATGTCCCATATCTGGACAAGGTGTTCTTTGCCAATTCGGGTGCGGAGTGCGTCGAGGCGGCGATCAAGTTTGCCCGTGGCGCCACCGGCCGGCCCGGCATCGTCCACTGCGCCCACGCCTATCACGGCCTGACCTACGGCGCGCTGTCGCTGACGGACGATCCGAACTTCCGCGGCGGCTTCCAGCCGCTGCTGCCGGGCTGCACTTCGATTCCATTCAACGATCTCGCGGCGCTGGAGCAGGCCCTGTCTTCGCGCGAAGTCGCGGCCTTCATTTTCGAGCCGATCCAGGGCAAGGGCGTCAACATGCCCACCGACGAGTTTCTGCCCGGCGCGGCCGCGCTGTGCCGCAAGTACGGCACGCTGATGGTTGCCGACGAGATTCAGACCGGGATAGGCCGGACGGGGCGTTTCCTGGCCGTTGAACACTGGAACGTCGAACCCGACATGGTGCTGTTGTCGAAGGCGCTCTCCGGTGGCCATGTCCCGGTCGGCGCGGTGCTCACCCGCAAGAACATCTTCGACAAGATATTCAGTCAGATGGACCGCGCGGTCGTGCACGGTTCGACGTTCGCGAAAAACGATCTGGCCATGGCGGCCGGTATTGCGACGCTTGAAGTCATCAAGGCCGAGAAGCTGGTCGAGGCCGCCGCCAAGCGCGGCGCCGAACTGAGGCTCGCGCTCAACCGCATGGTTCCAGAATATGAGTTGCTGAAGGACGTCCGCGGCAAGGGATTGATGATCGGCCTCGAGTTCGGTTCGCCGAAATCGCTCCGGCTGAAAGCGTCCTGGAATGTGCTGGAGACCGCCAACAAGGGCCTGTTCTGTCAGCTCATCACCGTTCCCCTGTTCAAGGACCACAAGATCCTGACGCAGGTGTCGGGCCATGGCAGCCACACCATCAAGCTGTTGCCGCCGCTCACCATCACCGAAGAAGACTGCACCTGGATCGAGCAGGCTTTTGATACGGTGATCGCGTCGAGCCACAAGGTCCCCGGCGCGATCTGGTCGCTCGGCAAGACGCTGGTCGACAACGCAGTCCGGAAGTCAGCCTAAGGCCGCGACGCCTTCAGGTGCGTAGACCGCAACAAGATTGCAATAAATCTGTCTTGGAGCCGTCAGCCTATTGTCGAGTGATTCGGCTACAAAGCACCGCCGCGCATCGTTCTGCCCGGCACAAAGATCCAGTAAACGCGTTTTGCCGTCTCTCCCGGGAGAGACGGCATATCTTTCTGCCGTTTCAGCGCGAGTCCTCGAGGATCATCGCGGCTGCCTTCTCGGCGATCATCGCGGTCGGGGTGTTGGTATTGCCCGAGGTGATCGTGGGCATCACCGACGCGTCCGCAACCCGCAAAGCGCGCAAGCCCCGAAAGCGCAGCCGCTCGTCGACGACGGCAAGAGGATCGTTTTCCGTTCCCATTTTCGCCGTCCCGACGGGATGAAAAATCGTGGTGCCGATGTCGCCGGCGGCCTTGGCCAGCGATGCATCGTCATCGCCGACCGAAGGACCCGGCAGGAACTCCACCGGACGATAGGGGGCAAGTGCGGCCTGCTTCATCAGCCGCCGCGTGGTGCGAATCGCATCAGCGGCGACCTGACGGTCTTCGTCGGTCGCAAGGTAATTCGGCGCGATCGAAGGCGCCTGGTCCGCCGCGGATGACTTGATCCGCACGGTGCCGCGCGATGTCGGCTGCAGGTTGCAGGCGCTCACCGTGATCGCGGGAAATCGATGTAAGGGGTCGCCGAACTTGTCGAGCGACAATGGCTGCACGTGGAACTGGATGTTGGCGCGGTCGCGGCGCGGGTCGGAGCGGGTGAAAATGCCGAGCTGCGAGGGCGCCATGGTCAGCGGGCCGCGGCGCCGGAAGGCATAGTCGAGACCCATCAGGCCACGGCGCACGAGGGAGTAATAGGTCTCGTTGAGCGTACGCACGCCGGAGACCTTGTAGATCGCGCGTTGCTGCAGATGATCCTGCAAGTTTCGTCCGACGCCGGGACTGTCGATGATGCTGGCGATGCCGAGCGGTGTCAGCCATTCCGCCGGACCAATGCCGGAGCGATGCAGGACTTGCGTCGATCCGATCGAACCGGCGCTGAGAATGATTTCGCCTTTGGCGCGGGCCTCGAACACCTGTCCATCCCTGGCGAACAGAACGCCTGCGGCGCGGCCGTTCTCGATGATGAGACGATCGACCAGCACGTTCTTCTCAAGACGCAGGTTCGCGCGCTTCAAGGCGGGCCTGAGAAAACCGCGCGCCGACGACCATCGGCGCCCGCGTTTCTGGTTGACGTGGAAATAGCCGACGCCTTCGTTGTCGCCGGTGTTGAAGTCAGCCGTTTTGCGAATTCCCATTTGCTGTGCGGCTTCGCCCACGGCATCGAGAACAGCCCATGACAGCCGCGGCGCTTCGATGCGCCAGCCGCCGCCCACGCCGTGATGCTCGCTCTCGCCCAGGAAGTGATCCTCCAGCCGGCGGAAGGCGGGCAGCACATCGCTATAGCTCCAGCCGGTCAGGCCGAGCTGGCGCCAGTGATCGTAATCGGCGGCCTGTCCGCGCATCGAGATCATGGCGTTGATCGCCGACGATCCGCCGATCACCTTGCCGCGGGGATAGGCCAGCGATCGGCCGTTGAGGCCTGCTTCCGGCTCGGTCCGGAACATCCAGTCCGACCGTGGATTGCCGATGGCGAACAGGTATCCGACCGGGATGTGAAACCAGATCCAGTTGTCGCTGCCGCCGGCTTCCAGGATCAGCACGCGGGTTTTCGGATCGGCAGACAGGCGATTGGCGAGGATGCACCCGGCGGTGCCGGCGCCGACGACGATGTAGTCGAAATCTCCCTCAAGCCGCATGGCCATTTTCTTTTCCGTTCTGGTGAGGTGCGACAAAGTCTGGCGCTTGCGCCCTTGTCAATCACGCCTTTGTCAGAGGTCTTGGGTCCGACGCGCCCAGTGTGTTAGATAAGGCGTTGATCTGGCTTTTAGAACCGAGTTTCCCATGCCCATCGTCAACCGCGCGGCCGACCTGCAACCCGAAATCCAGGCCTGGCGCCGCGACATCCATGAATATCCCGAACTGGGATATGATGAGCGCCGCACCTCGATCTTCGTGGCCGAGCGGCTTCGCCAGTTCGGCTGCGATGAGGTGGTGACCGGCCTTGGCGGAACCGGCGTCGTCGGCGTGATCAAGGGGCGAAGGCCGGCCGGCAAGGGCGATGTCAAATCCATCGGGCTGCGCGCGGATATGGACGCGCTCCCGATCGAGGAGGCGACGGGATTGCCCTACGCCTCGAGGACCCCCGGCAAGATGCACGCCTGCGGTCATGATGGTCATACCGCGATGCTGCTTGGAGCGGCGCGGTATCTGGCCGAGACCAGGAATTTCGCGGGCCAGGCGGTCGTGATCTTTCAGCCGGCCGAGGAGGGCGGTTTCGGCGCGGCCGCCATGATCAAGGATGGGCTGTTCGATCGCTTTGCCATCGATCAGGTCTACGGCATGCACAACGGCCCCGGAATTCCGATCGGCTCGTTTGCGATCCGGCCCGGCCCGATCATGGCGTCGACCGATGCCGTCAACATCCATATCGAGGGGCGGGGCGGACACGCCGCGCGTCCGCATCTGTCGATCGATTCCGTCATGGTCGGCGCCCAGCTGATCACCGCGCTGCAATCGATCGTGTCGCGCAGCGTCGATCCGCTCGAGGCCGCGGTGATCTCGATCTGCGAGTTCCATGCCGGCAACGCCCGCAACGTGATCCCGCAAACCGCGGAGCTGCGCGGCACCGTTCGCACCCTGACGCCGGAAGTCCGCACCCTGGTTGGACAACGCGTTCGCGAAGTCGTGGAGGGCGTGGCGCGGCTTACAGGCGCCAGGATCGACCTCGACTACGTGCCGGGCTACCCGGTGGTGGTCAATCATGCGGCTGAGACCGATTTTGCGGTTGGCGTCGCCAAAGAGGTTGCCGGCAGCGGCAATGTCGAGGAGATGCCGCCGATGATGGGCGGCGAAGACTTCGCTTTCATGCTGGAGAAGCGGCCGGGCGCGTTTATTTTCTGCGGCAACGGCGACAGCGCCGGGCTGCATCATCCGGCCTACAACTTCAACGATGAGGCCATCGTCTTCGGCACGTCGTACTGGATCAAGCTGGTCGAGAACGCGCTTGCCGCGTGAGGGCTACCGGACGGCTCGTCCGTTCTGTCAAAACGAGACCAATCCAAAGAAGAGAGGCCCGCGTTGCGCAACGCGGGCCTCTTTTATTGGTTTCGATCCGCCGTAGGTCAGAAGATGCGCGAGAAGATGAAATACAGGCTGCCCGACAGCATGATGGCGATAGGCAGCGTCAGCACCCAGGCCATCACCATGTTGCGGATGGTCGCGACTTGCAGGCCGGATCCGTTGGCGGCCATGGCGCCGGCGACGCCGGATGACAGCACGTGGGTGGTGGAGACGGGAAGACCGAAGTTGTCGGCCGCGAAGATCGTGGCGGCGGCAACCAGCTCGGCCGAGGCGCCTTGCGCGTAGGTGAGATGCGTCTTGCCGATCTTTTCGCCCACCGTCACTACGATCCGCTTCCAGCCGATCATGGTGCCGAGGCCGAGCGCCAGAGCAACCGCGATCTTCACCCAGTTCGGAATGAACTTGGTGGCGCTGTCGAGTGTACCCTTGTAGGCGTTCAGGGTGGCGATCTCTTCCTTGTTGAGGTCGTTCGCCTTGTCCTTCATCAGGAAGCGGATCGCCTCCGACGTCAGGTACATGTCGTTACGCGTGTTGCCGACGAGTTCCGAGGGAAGCTTGTTGAGCGAACCGTACTTCTGAACCTGATCGGCGATATCCTTCACCAGAACCGCGAGCGAGGGGTAGGTGCCTTCGTTGATCTGGTGCTGCGAAACATACTGCGTCACCGCCGGGCGCGGGTCGCCGATGATGCTGTGACCGGCACCCTTGGCCGAGATCACGGCGGAAGCAGCCGACGAAGCCTTCTCGAACACCGCGATCTGCGAGTCCGGCATCGAGCGGTTGAGCGCGTAGGCGGTGGGGACCGTGCCGATCAGGATCAGCATGATCAGGCCCATGCCCTTCTGGCCGTCGTTCGAGCCGTGCGCGAAGCTCACGCCGGTGCAGGTCAGGATCAGAAGGCCGCGGATCCAGAGCGGTGGGGCCTTGTTGCCTTCCGGCGCGGAGTAAAGCGACGGGCTGCGGACGAGCATCTTCAGCAGCAACAAGAGAACCGCGGCGCAGATGAAGCCGACCAGCGGCGAGAGCAGCAGCGCGTAACCGATCTCGGTGGCCTTGCCCCAGTCCACACCCGAGGTGCCGTCGCGGCCGCGCAGCAGCGCATTGGTGATGCCGACGCCGATGATGGAGCCGACCAGCGTGTGCGAACTGGACGCCGGCAGGCCGAAATACCAGGTGCCGAGATTCCAGATGATGGCGGCGATCAACAGCGCGAAGACCATCGCGAAACCGGCGCTGCTACCGACCTGAAGAATGAGTTCGACCGGCAGCAGCGACACGATGCCGAAGGCCACCGCGCCGGACGACACCAGCACGCCGAGGAAGTTGAAGAAGCCCGACCACATCACTGCGAATTCGGCCGGAAGCGAATGGGTATAGATCACGGTCGCGACCGCGTTGGCGGTGTCGTGGAAGCCGTTGACGAATTCGAAGCCAAGCGCGATCAGCAGCGCCACCATCAGCAGCATATAGGGCACATAGCTTGTGATCTTGGTGCCGGTGGCGTCGACGTCGGCATAAATACTGTAGGCAACAAACAAAAGGCCGGCAGCCAGAATGCCAAAAAACATGATCATCGTGAGCGGGTTAAAGCCCTTGTCGAGATTAGGTCTTGAGGCAGGCTGGATCGGTCCGCCATCTATGTCTTGGTTAAGTGCAATATCGGTCATGACGACGCCCCTAATACGGTGAGCGTTCATCATTGCCGCAGGCATTTGAAGGTTAGATGACAGTTGACCGGATATCCAATGACCGCGAACATTTCGCGGGTGCGCCTTCGGACGCGGAGCCGCGCTGGAACAGCGGTCCCTTCGCGGATGCGAACGCGCCACCATATCCGGCAATGCCGGTCAGGCCGCGTCGGCCGACTTCCGCAGGAAAGCCGCGGCCAATTTCAGATCGCTGACAAAGCGCTCGTATTCGCGCGCCTTGGCGTCCGCATCGGGCAGCCGCAACAGATAGGACGGATGCACCGTCACCAGCGCCTTGGTTTTGTCATCGAGATCGATGAGGTGGCCGCGGTTCTTGTTGATCGGCGTCAGCTTGCCGAACACGCTTTGTGCGGCAGTGGCGCCCATCGCCACCACCAGCATCGGCTTGATGGCGGCCCGTTCGCGTTCGTACCACGGCCGGCAAGCCTTGATTTCCGGCGTTGTCGGTTTCTGATGCAGGCGGATTTTCCCGCGCGGCACAAATTTGAAATGTTTGACCGCGTTGGTGACGTAGACCAGTTTGCGGTCGATGCCGGCCTCGACTAAAGCGCGGTCGAGCATCTGGCCGGCCGGGCCGACGAACGGCTTTCCGGCCAGGTCTTCCTTGTCGCCGGGCTGTTCGCCCACCAGCATGATCGGCGTATGCGGCGGGCCTTCGCCGAACACCGTCTGCGTCGCATCTTTCCAGAGCGGGCAGGCGCGGCAGCCGGCGGCCTCTTCGCGTAACGTCTCAAGTTCGTCGGCGGCTTTGACGGTTTTGCGTGTCATCGGCTCTTCCAGCCGCCTCTGGGCCTTGTGCGGCTCGCTTGCAGCTTTTGCGATCATGGCACTGGTGGTGCGCGCGGCACCAACGATCAGAGGCTTAATCATCGACGCCTCCGGCAGGTTCCGCCAGTACTTCTTCGGCATTTCCGTGCTCATGGCTTTCACCTTGAGCCGGGCCGGATTGAAGATCGTGGCGTAGTAGCGCCGCCATGTCTCCTCCAGCCGGTCCGAGGTCGGCGCTTCCGCCCTGCTGACGCCCGGCGTGAATGAAATCGCAAGGCCATCCCAATGCGCGCAGAGATCGGGGGTCAGGATCGACCAGGGCATGTCGGCAAACCGGCGCGCGAAGAACGGCGCCGCCAGCTCCACGATGTGATGCTCCGGCTCGAACCAGGCGACATAGCGGGCCTCGCGTTCGCGCCCGATCTCGCGGAAACGGACGAAGGCGTGCATCTTGTGCTCGTCGTGCCGCACGGCTTTCGCCATCGTCGTCACACGGATGACGCCGGGATCGGTCGCAACCTCCAGAAGGTCGTGTTGCGCATGCAGCCGCCACAGCAGGCGATAGAGCAGCGCGAAGCGCTCGCGGTCGCGGTGCAGGATCGCGATTTGGGCGAGCTCGATGAAGCTGGCCGGGACGTTGAATGTCCCGGCCGGTGATCGTGATCGTGAGGCCGTTTCAGTAGGAGCGAATAGTTCTTCGTCCCCCCTGATGCTCCACATCACATCCTCCGGCTTGATGCCATCGAGCACCAGCGTGCGTGCGGCTTTCCGCCAGCCGTCGAAATCGGTTTCGTGTTGGAGGAGGACGTGGTTCATCTAGAATCCAAGCCCGAGCTGGGCCGCCTTCGGCTTGAAGCGCTCGGCAAGGCTTGCACCATCAAGCAAAGCGGGCGAGGGACGATGGTCGCTGAGGATGATGAAGGGCAGCACCTTGTGCCTGGGGATATGAAGCCGGCCGAGATCGGCTGACCGGATCGACGTCAGGCGACGCGTCGCGATGATGCGGTCGACGGCCTTGCGGCCGAAGCCCGGCACGCGCAACAGCTCCTCGCGGCTGGCGCGCGCGATATCGAGCGGAAAACGGTCGCGGTGCCGCAAAGCCCAGGCGAGTTTCGGATCGATGTCGAGCGGTAGCCAGCCAGCGCCTTCAACGATCTCGCCGACGTCGAAACCGTAGAAGCGCATCAGCCAGTCGGCCTGGTAGAGCCGATGCTCGCGCATCAGGGGCGGGGGTTGAAGCGGAAGCGCGCGGCTTGCATCCGGGATCGGGCTGAAGGCGGAGTAATAGACGCGCTTGAGGCGATAAGAGCCATAGAGATTGGCGCTGGTTGCGAGAATGGTCTGGTCGTTTGAACCGTCGGCGCCGACGATCATCTGCGTGCTCTGACCAGCCGGCGCAAAGCGCGGCGGCTTTGCTTTCGATCTTTCATCCGGCTTCGCTTCGTCGAGCTTGAGGCGAAGCCGGCCCATGGTGCGGCGGATGGCGCGCACGTCCTTTTCCGGCGCGAGTTTTGCGAGGCTGGTCTCTTCGGGGACCTCGATATTGATGCTGAGACGGTCGGCATACTTGCCGGCTTCCGCAATCAGCGCATCGTCGGCTTCGGGAATGGTCTTGAGATGAATGTAGCCGCGGAAATGGTGCTCCTCGCGCAAGCTACGCGCGACGCGGACCACCTGCTCCATCGTGTAGTCGGCGCTGCGGATGATGCCGGAGGAGAGAAACAATCCTTCGATGTAGTTGCGGCGATAGAAGTCGAGCGTGAGCTTCACCACCTCGTCGATGGTGAAGCGGGCGCGCGGCACGTTGCTGGAGGTGCGGTTGACGCAATAGAGGCAATCGTAGTTGCAGGCGTTGGTGAGCAGCACCTTCAATAGCGAGATGCAGCGGCCGTCCGGCGCGTAGGAGTGGCAGATGCCCATGCCCGGCGCGGTCGAACCCAGGCCCTTGCCGTCGCTGGAATCCCGCATCTCGGTGCCAGAGGACGCACAGGACGCGTCGTATTTGGCGGCATCCGCCAGGATTTCCAGCTTGCGTTGCACGTCCATCACAAATCCCCTTGATTCCGTTGATGAATCTTCGAGCCACCAATTCGATTGACTCTTTCATGGCCGTTAGCTTTAAATTAGAACATATCATGAACAAATGAGCCAGCTTCTGGTTCTCTCAAAATCGGAAGCGGCCACATCAGTTTTCGAAAAGGACGCGGCGCATCATGATGAGCGCAGCAAGGAAGCTTGTTGCCTTACGCGGCAGCATCGAGCGCATCGAGGCGCATGGCGCGGCAGATCGTCTGCGCAAGGTGCCGCTCGGACATGCGGAAGCGGATGCCAGCCTGCAAGGCGGCCTCGCTTTGGGCGCGATGCACGAGGTGTTTGCGGAAGTCGGCCGGCAGAGCGCGGTCGCGACCGGCTTTGTCGCGGGGCTCGCAGGGCGCGTGGCCGCGCGGCGGCCTCTTGTGTGGATCCGTCAGGATTTCACGGAAGTCGAAGCGGGCATGGTCTCGATGAGCGGGTTGTCCGAACTCGGTCTTGATCCGCGTTGTCTCGTCACCGTCCGTGCCGCAGATGTGGATCAGGCGCTGCGGACGACGGCCGACGCATTGGCCTGCGACGCGGTGGGCGTCGTCGTGCTGGAGGTCTGGGGCGAGGCGAAACAGATCGATCTTGTCGCGAGCCGCAAGCTGACATTGGCCGCACAGGCTTCAGGCGCGACCGGCCTGCTGCTGCGGCTGGCGGCAGAGCCGCGGCCATCGACGGCCGAGAGCAGATGGATCGTGCGCGCGGCGCATTCGCCGCCTGGCCCACATCCAACGAGTGCATGGGGCTCACCTCTGTTTGAGGCGCAGCTTGTCCGCAACCGTCATGGCCCGACCGGCCGCTGGATCATGGAATGGAAATGTGATGAGTGCCTTTTCGGACAACCGGCGGCGTATCCTCAGCCTGTGGCTGCCGCGCCTGCCTACCGATCGCATCAAACGCAAAGCGTTTTCAAGCGAAGCGGGTACCGGTTCGCGTGAAGACGGCACGTCAAATCAGGTTATGGATGGACCCAGCATTGTTGTTGCCAGGGAAAACAACATGCTGCGGATTTCCGCGCTCGACGATAGAGCCGCTCATCTTGGGCTTGCGGTCGGCCTGCCGTTGGCCAACGCCCGCGCCATCTGCCCCGACGTTCAGGTCCATGATGCCGATGAGGCTGCGGACGCGGCCGCGCTGAACGCCATCGCCTGTTGGTGCGACCGTTTCACCCCGCTGGTCGCGCTCGATCCCCCGCACGGTCTTTTTCTCGACATCACCGGCTGCGCGCATCTGTTCGGCGGCGAGGCGGCGATGATGAATCTCGTATGCGGTGTCCTGACCGTGCAGGGATTCAAGGTCAGCGGCGCCATCGCTGCTACGGCCGTCTGCGCCCGCACGCTGACCCGCCATGCCCATGGCCGGATTATCAGCGACGGCGAGGAGCGTGAAGCGGTCTGGCCGCTGCCGGTATCGGCGCTCGGGGCCGACATGGCTGTGGTGACGGGCCTGCGCCGCGCCGGCCTGAAAACCATCGGCGAGGTGGCGGAGCGCGGGCGCCACGAAATCACCGCCAGGTTTGGCGCCCGCTTTACGACGCTGCTGGAGCAGGCGCTGGGTGAGAGCGATGCGCCGATCAGCCCGCGCAAGCCGCTGCCCGATTACATCGTGGAAAAGCGCTTTGCCGAGCCGGTCGCGACCGAAGCGGTGATCTCGGCGACCTTGTCGGGACTGGCAGGGACGCTGGTGACGGCGATGGCCAGGCAAGGCAAGGGCGCACGGCAGCTGGAAGCCTGTTTCTTCCGCACCGATGGCGCGGTGCGCACCATCACGGTCGATACCGGGCAGCCCGTTACCAGAGGCGGGGTGATCGACCGGCTGTTCCGCGAGCGGCTGGACGCCTTGAACGATCCGCTCGATCCCGGTTTCGGGTTCGACCTCATTCGCCTGGCCGCAAGCCGCACCGAGATCGTCGTGCAGGAGCAGCGCGATCTCGATGCCCATGTGCATGACCAGGACGAGATCTCGGCCCTGCTCGACCGCATCGCGGCGCGGATCGGCGGCAGGCGCGTCGTCGTTCACCTGCCGCAGGATACTCACATCCCCGAGCGCGCGGTGTGGGCCGCACCGGCACAGCATCATCTGGTCGAAGCCGCACAGGCCGTCTGGCCGGCGCGCGCCGCAGGCGAGCCACCGCTGCGGCCCTTGCGGCTGTTCGAGCGGCCGGAACAGATCAAGGTCATCGCCGAGGTGCCGGATGGTCCACCGGCGCGTTTCGTCTGGCGCCGCGCCACCCACGCCGTGGTCCGCGCCGAGGGTCCCGAGCGCGTCGCGATGGAATGGTGGCGGGCGGGAAGCGCGGTGCTGACGCGCGATTATTTCCGCGTCGAGGACGAGGAAGGTTTGCGCTTCTGGCTCTATCGCGACGGTCTCTATGACCGCGAGATCGAGCAGCAGGAGGGCAAGGTGGTACAGCCGAACTGGTTCATGCATGGATTGTTCGCATGACACTAGTGGTCCGATTCTAACATTCGCATCCCTTCTCGGCAGGCACTTTTGCGAATGTTAGAATCAAAGGACCACTAGCAAATATTGAGTTTCTAGTGGAGCTTTGGATTTGACATTCGCATTACGAGCGCGTGGCTGTGGGGAAGCGAATGTCAAATCCGCTCCACTAGCTTATGCGGAAATCGGCATCACCACGAACTTTTCGTTCCTGCGCGGTGGCTCGCATCCGCAGGCCTATGTCCATCAGGCCAGCGAACTTCGTCTTCCTGCGATCGGCATCGCCGACCACAACACGCTTGCGGGCGTGGTGCGGGCTTTCAGTGAACTGGATAACCCGGAAATCAAGCACAAGCCAAAACTTCTGATCGGATCGCGGCTCGTTTTCATCGACGGCACGCCGGACATTCTGGTCTATCCGCGCGACCGCTCGGCTTACGGCCGGCTTTGCCAGTTGCTCACCCGCGGCAAGCGGGGCGAGGGCACGCTCAAGGGCGAATGCCACCTGACATCAGATGATCTCCTGGAATTTGCGCAAGACCAGCTTCTCGTTTTGGTGCTGCCGCACCGTTTCGACGAGGCGAAAGCGCATGAGGTTCTGGCGCGGCTGCGCTCAAGCCAGGCCGATGGCGTATGGCTCGCGGCAAGCCTGCTCTATCGCGGCGACGACCGGCGGCGACTGTCCCGGCTCAAGCGCATCGCCGATGGCGCCGGCGTGCCGCTGCTGGCGACCAATGAGGTGCTCTACCATGATCCGTCGCGCCGTCCCTTGCAGGACGTGCTCACTTGCATTCGCGAGAAGACGACCATTGAAGCAATTGGAAAACGCCTGGAAGCCAATGCCGAGCGTCATCTCAAGCCGGCGGCGGAAATGGCGCGGCTGTTTCGCGACGCGCCGGAGGCTATACCTGAGACCATGCGGTTCGCCGATCGCATCACCTTTTCGCTGGATCAGCTTAAATACCAGTATCCCGATGAGCCGGTGCCGCCGGGCAAGACCGCCCAGCAGCATCTGGAAGACCTGACCTGGGCTGGCGTGCAAACCTATTTCGGCGGCGTGATCGACGCCACCTTGCGCGCCACCTTGCGCAAAGAACTCGACCTCATCGCCGAATTGAAATACGCGCATTACTTTCTCACCGTGCATGACATCGTCCACTATGCGCGCAGCCAGAACATTCTGTGCCAGGGGCGGGGATCGGCGGCCAATTCCGCCGTGTGCTACGTGCTCGGCATCACTTCCGTCGACCCGACCAAGGTCGATCTCCTGTTCGAGCGCTTCATTTCCAAGGAACGGCTGGAGCCGCCCGACATCGATGTCGATTTCGAGCATTCGCGGCGCGAGGAGGTGATGCAATATGTCTATCGCCGCTATGGCCGGCACCGCGCGGCCATCATCGCCACCATCATCCATTACCGGCCGCGCAGCGCGATCCGCGACGTCGGCAAGGCGCTCGGGCTGACCGAGGATGTGACCGCTGCACTCGCCGATACGGTGTGGGGAAGCTGGGGCGATGGCCTCAACGAGATGCAGGTCAAGCAGGCCGGCTTCGATCCGAAAAACCCGATGGTGGAACTCGCGGTCGAACTCGCTACCGAGCTGATCGAGTTTCCGCGCCACCTGTCGCAGCATGTCGGCGGTTATGTGCTGACACAGGACCGGCTCGACACCTATGTGCCAATCGGCAACGCCGCCATGGACGATCGCACCTTCATCGAATGGGACAAGGACGATGTCGACGCGCTGAACATGATGAAGGTCGATGTGCTTGCGCTGGGAATGCTGACCTGCATCCGCAAATGCTTCGATCTCATTGCCAACCATAAGAACGAGCGCTGGACGCTGGCGACGGTTCCCCAGGACGAGGCACCGGTCTACGACATGCTCTGCCGCGGTGAATTGCTCGGCGTCTTCCAGGTCGAAAGCCGCGCCCAGATGAACATGCTGCCGCGGCTGAGGCCGCGCACCTTCTACGACCTTGTCATCGAAGTCGCGATCGTGCGGCCCGGGCCGATCCAGGGCGACATGGTGCATCCTTACCTGCGCCGGCGAAACGGCATCGAGAAGGAAAACTATCCGGCGCCTTCGCCGGAGCATGGTTCTGCGGATGAACTCTACAAGGTGCTGCACAAGACGCTTGGCGTGCCGTTGTTCCAGGAGCAGGCGATGCGGATCGCGATCGAGGCTGCGAAATTCACGCCGGAGGAGGCCAATGGGTTGCGCCGTTCGATGGCGACGTTCCGCAACGTCGGCACCATCGGCAAGTTCGAGGACAAGATGATCGGCAATATGATCGCGCGCGGCTACAAGCCCGACTTCGCGAAGAACTGCTTTGAGCAGATCAAGGGCTTTGGTTCCTACGGCTTTCCGGAGAGCCATGCCGCAAGCTTCGCCCAGCTTGTCTACATCTCGTCATGGCTGAAGCATTTCCATCCCGACGCGTTCTGCTGCGGCCTTTTGAACTCGCAGCCGATGGGGTTTTATGCCCCGGCGCAGATCGTCGGTGACGCGCGCAAGAATGGCGTCGAGGTGCGCGAGATCGACGTGTCCTATAGCTACGCCCAGAATACGCTGGAGGAGAGGGACGGAAAATATTGCGCGGTGCGGCTCGGCTTTCGCCAGATCGACGGCTTCTCCTGGAAGGATGCAGATAAGGAGCGGTTGAAGAGAATTCAGATGTCATTCCGGGATGCACCGTCAGGCGCAGGCCCGGAATCCATTCCTCCCTACGTCAGGTGCGGCGCAATGGATTCCGGGCTCGCGCCAGGAGGCGCGCCCCGGAATGATGACACTGGGGAAATCCCGACGCCCCGGAATGACGGCGTGGAGGAACCCCCCGACGACTGGGCCGACCGCATCGTCGCTGCGCGACAACGTCGTCCCTTTACCTCGCTGGAAGATTTTGCCCGCGATACAGCCTTGCCGAAGCGCGCGCTGATCCTGCTGGCGGATGCCGACGCACTTCGTTCCCTCGGGCTCGATCGCCGCGCTGCGCTCTGGGCGGTGCGGCGTCTGCCCGACGATGTTCCGTTGCCGTTGTTCGAGACGGCCACAGCCCGCGAGCAGCCGGATGAACAGGCAAAACCTCTGCCGGCGATGCCGCTGTCGGAGCATGTGGTCGCGGACTATCAGACGATCAGGCTGTCGCTTAAGGGGCATCCGATGGAGTTCTTGCGCGCACAATTCGAGCGCGAAAGCGTGATCGCCTGCTCGTCGGTGTCCGACGCGAGGGACAAGCAACATGTCCGCTGCGCCGGGGTGGTGCTGGTGCGCCAGCGTCCGGGCAGTTCCAAGGGCGTCGTCTTCATGACGCTGGAGGATGAAACCGGCATCGCTAATATCGTGGTGTGGCCCAATGTGATGGAACGTTTTCGAAAAGAGGTGATGGGATCGCGGCTGATCCTGGTCGAGGGGTATATCCAGAGCAGTCCGGAAAAGGTCGTACACCTGGTCGCCGAAAGACTGTTCGACCGCTCCCGCGACCTCCTCGATCTCTCCGACGACATGATCAGCCAGAAACACGCGATGCCGGCGGGAGCCGCCTTGATCGAACCGCTCAACGACGACCGGCGCGAGCATCCGGACAATCCGGCGCAGAAAATCCGCCATCCCCGCAACGTCCGCATCCTGCCGCCGTCAAGGGATTTTCATTGAGGCGCCATAAATCGATTGCGTGGGCAGATGTCTGCTTACGCCTAAGATCGCGGTCGGGTGGGTTAGCGATAGCAAAACCCACCAACTGGCGGCAACGGCGGATTACGCTATCGCTCATCCGAAACTGTTGCGTTCCCCGGATGCAGGCTCAACGGATCAAAATCCGGCAATGCGCATTTCGAATCCACGCGGAGCGCAGGTGCCGCGGTAATGTTGCGGATCGACGCGGATCAGCTCGCACCGGCCATCATTGTTATTGGTGGTTTCCGACTCCTCGAGCAGAATTTTCTGGTCCATGCAGGAGGCACTTATTTTGCCGGAGATAGAATTGCCGCTGACGTGACGCGCTATAAATGTTCCAGCCCTCAAATCGTAGGTCGTCGTCCAGTCGCCGACGTGTCCGGGAAGTCCCGACTTCGCGGCAAAGGAATCTGGACAGCCAGCTTGGGCGCATTCGACAGGAACGATAAACAATGCTGCAAAAAACCAGTTTCTCAATATAGATCCTCCCACGGCTCAGCGGGGTGGACCGGCTGACCCAGCAAGGGACACTCAATGTCCCGTTTGTTTCCACTTCAGGAACTGCTGATAAAGTTGCCCAGCTTTCGAGTCGGCATCGGCGGCATGGGGGTCAACAGCGCCGTTGGAAATTGCGAGCTCTTTGAATCTCGACGGCGCCAGCGTGTCGGAACCAGCCCCGGTCAATTGGGCTGATAGCCACTCCTCGGCTGCGTCGGAGCGTTTCCAGCCATCGATCTTTGCTGAGAGGTTGACTTCACGCCATTTGGCATGAAACGCCGGACCCCTGAATGCTGCGATCTTCGGGAAAAAGGCATTTACGAATTGCTGGACACGACGGTAGCGATCGGTATTGCGTAGCCAGTTGTACCCGATCAGTACCACGCGATCTGCAATCGTATCGACCTTTTGACCGGGAGGAACCAGGTTCGGGTAGTCATCATGGCTGAACGATGTCGGCAGATATTCGGTGGCGATATCCCTGGCAAATGGAACAGGAACGAAATGCATGCCTCGTTCGGAATTCAGATTCGATATCAGTCTGGCAGACTTGCCGGCAATGTAGGCCGTGGCAGCGATCTCGCCGGCATCAAGCATCTTGACCGCTTCCGTTTGCGAGACGTTGACCTCCTCCACTTTCATCCCGAGGCGCTTGAAGATGTCCCGCATGGTGTAAGCGGTTCCGCTGCGAACATCATCCATGTTCACCTTGCGGCCGTTAAGCTGCTCGATCGAGGTGACATCCGGCCCTGCAATCAAATGGACCTCTTCATTGAACAGTCTGGTGATGTAGACGATCTTGTCATCGTCTTTGCCAAGCGTCTGGTTCGACCGTCGCAGGCCATCCATGATACTGACCTGCGTTAATCCGACATCGACGCCCTTCAAGTAACGCACGTCGCGAATGTTCTGCGGCCCGCCAATTCCGACCAACGGAAGAATGCGCAATCGGTCATGGTCGTTCAGAACCGTTGCGAGATCATTCGCGACTTCGAGATACGTGTCGTCGACAGTAGGACTGCCCGAGATGATCGAAATCGTATTCTCGTTGATCTGCTCGTTCGCGTAGACGCCTACGCCTACGCAATAGTTGCCCATGCGTTCGATGTAGGTCGACTTGTCCTCGATAGTTTGGGTTGTGGGGCTCAGGAAACGAAAGTCGACCCAGCCACTTCCCGAGCCTTTGCAGACTTCCAGCTGCTCCCGCATCATATATTTGCCGTTCTGGTCACGAAAATTGTAGAGGTTCGTTCCCGGTGTCATCGTAGGAATCGCACCATTGGCCATTACGACGCCGTTCTGGTCGAGGATATAGGCGTAGAGATCTCGGTCGATGGTCCCCGGGGCCTTATTCAGAACGGCTTTGAACGTTGCTTCGGGTCCCAATTTCTTGAACATGTCTTGAACGCGGTGGACCATCGCAACGGCTTCGTCCCGGGTGCCAAATTGGGAAGCCGCTAGCGCAAAGTTAGGCCACGAAAGCAGCGCCGCAGCGAATGCGAAAGCCAACACCGCTGGATTCGCCGTCGAAGTGCAACGTTCGCGCGGACGCGCAAACATTCTTCCCCTGACAGCCTCACGCGATTGCCACTTGACCTGATCGCCCATCTTCGCCCCCGAACTTGGTGTGATGCTTCTGTTCAGCCTCGTCTGCACTTAGGTTCGTGGATCACACGAAATCGTGAGGAACGGCTGCAATTCGGGCCAGAATATGAATGTTGCGGTCATATGCCTGCAAACGCGTGGCGGCATGCGTTCTGGTAATGCCAGCTCATACCGCTCAATGCGCAACCGTCGCTGCAAGCATCGGCGAAGCGGTTTCTTGTCGGATAATCGATGACATCAGAAGGATTGACCGTATCCCATTTCATCGAAGCCGAATTCGCCCGGTAAAACTTCACCATTGCAGCCTGGACCTCGCGCTCGTTGCCGCGTTTGTCGCGGACCGTGACCAATCCAGTCAACTGAACGCTCCTAAGCGTTTGGGAATTTGTCCAGTGCTGCGCGTCTAACTGCGACTTGACCGTGCTGGCAAAGCATGAGGGCTTCCACCCTCGAACCAGACGTGGGTGAGCCCCCAGACTTGTCACGTGTGATTTGGTTTGGCTGTCCAGCCTTCCTTGCAAAAATATTTCGCTTTTGGATTCGGTAGAAGCAGCAATAGAGCGATCTGGTCCCGCGCTCATCAGGAGGGGCGGACGCGTCGTCACGAACGTGGAACGCGCGATGCGATGGCCGCTGCAACGCCGCGGGACGAGCGGCGTGGTTGCGGACGGCGAAGTCGTGTGGTCTTGACGCCTCGACGCTGGCGTTAAGTTCTTGAAGCAAGCTAACGCTTCTCAAGGATGACGGTGACAAGAAAGCCCGATCACCGGAGAGAGCACGAAGGAAACCGTAACACCATCGCGCAGGGAATGCCGTCATGTTTCGGCGTACCTGTGGTGACTTGAGCTTGTGTGCTTTCTTTACTTGCACACAAGGCTGTGGGTGCGCGAGCATCCGGCATTCCCTGCGCCCTCCAGGGCGAAAGAAAAAGGCAAAGCTCGGGCGTATGACGTCGCGAGATTGCGAGGGCGTATCTAGATCTCCGGCGCGGCGCCGATCGGCGGGCCGCCGGGTGGCCGATGCAGGAAGGTGATTGATGCAAATGCGCCGAGCCATGAGCCGACTGCCGCAAACGCGACATAGACCCAGTTCTCCGTATAGGAGATCACGGCGTAGGATGAGAGTAGATACCAAATGCTGCTCCAGGTCGCCGCTGGCACGCTCTTTCGCGCCACCACGGCCGACGTGAACATGACATAGACCGCATCGGTCAAGGCAGTTGCAAGCAGGACGCCCCCGGCAGTCAACGGATCGATCGCAGCCATTGCGGTTCCTTCCATGGTAGGGCACAGCAGTGAGATTTAAGGAAGAGCGGCCGACATGCAAAGCCCGAAACAAATCCTTGCCGACCTTTGGTCTCTGGGCGGAGGCCGGCCCGCGGCCCTCGACGCCGTCACGCTGTCGGGCGAAGAGCCGCAACTGCCGTCGTCCTTTCGTGTCGCGGCCGCCGCGCAAGCGAGCATCGCCGCGGCAGGGCTTGCCGCCGCCCATATCTGGAAGCTGCGCAGTGGCGAGGATCAGGACATCGCAGTCGACATGCGTCACGCGGTCGTCGAATGCCGCAGCGAGCGCTACCTGCGCGTTGAAGGCACGCCGCCGCCACCGGCATGGGACGCGATTGCGGGCGTCTACAGAACAGGCGATCAGCGCTTCGTCCGCCTGCATACCAATTTTTCGCATCATCGCGATGCGGTCTGCCGCGTGCTGAACTGCAAGGCCGAGCGCGAGGCGGTTCAGGCCGCGTTGATGCAGTGGGACGCCGAGGCATTCGAGACCGCCGCCTATCAAGCCGGCGGCGTGGTCGCGATGATGCGTTCGCATGAGGAATGGTCCGCTTTGCCGCAAGCGAAAGCGCTGGCCGATTTGCCGGTCTTGACCATCGAGAAAATCGGCGAAGCCGCCCCAAAACCGTGGCCCGCAGGCGACCGGCCGCTGGCGGGCCTGCGCGTGCTCGATTTGTCGCGCGTGATTGCCGGCCCCGTGGCCGGCCGCACGCTCGCTGCGCATGGCGCCGACGCGCTCCTGATCTCGGGTCCAGATTTGCCAGCGATTCCGTGGCTCACCATCGATACCGGCCGCGGCAAGCTTTCGACGTTCCTCGATCTCAAAAGCGAGGAGGGCCGGAAGGCGCTGAGAGAGCTGCTCGCAGAGGCCGATATCTTTTCGCAAGGCTATCGCCCGCGCTCGCTCGCTCGTCTCGGCTTCTCGCCGGAGGAGGCAGCAAGGATCAATCCCGGCATCGTTTACATGTCGCTGTCGGCTTACGGCCACGTGGGACCGTGGGCGGAGCGCCGCGGCTTCGACTCGCTGGTGCAGACGTCGACCGGCTTCAACCATGCGGAGGGGCAGGCGGCCGGCGTCGACGGCCCGAAGGAATTGCCGGCGCAGATTCTCGATCATGCCACCGGCTACCTGATGGCGTTTGGCGCCATGATGGTGAAAGCTCGCCAGTCCCGCGAAGGGGGCAGCTGGCATGTCCGGGTGTCGCTGGCGCAGACCGGACGATGGATCTGGAATCTCGGCCGCGTGGCTGACGGTCTTTCGACCGAGGATCTGAAAGGCGAGGCGGTCAAGCCGTTTGTCGAGCAAATGCCATCCGGCTTTGGACCGCTGCAGGCGATCCGCCACGCCGCGCAGATGTCGCGCACACCCGCGTTCTGGTCGCGACCGGCGATGCCGCTCGGAAGCAATCCGCCGGAGTGGCCGGCGCGGTGAGGCGCCGGCCGGCCGCTGCATTCAACTTATGCGAACCCGTAAAGCCGGGCCGGGTTGTCGACCAGGATCTTCTTGCGCGTGGCGGCATCCGGCGCCCAGACCGCAAGCTGGTTGAGCACGCGGGCGTCTTCGATCTGAAGCAGCGGCGTCAGGTCGGTCGGCTTCTTGCCTGGCGGCGTCACGGAATCCGGATGCGGCCAATCCGAACCCCAGACGAGGCGGTCCGGGTTGGCGGCGATCAGCGCCTTCGCAAACGGCACCGCGTCGGGATAGTCGGGTGCCTGGTTCGACAGGCGGTAGGCGCCGGAGATTTTCACATAGGTCGTGCCGCTCTTCACCGCTTCGACCAGTTCCGCCCAGCCCGGCTGTTCGAGGCCCTTGGCAGCATCCGCGCCGCCGAAATGGTCGAACACCACCGGAACCGGCGACGACGCCAGCACGTCCTTGATGTTCGTGAGCAGCGCCAGATTGGTGTAGCACTGGACATGCCAGCCGCGGCCTTTGACGCGATCGATCGCGGCTTCAAGACGCTTGCGCCCAATGGATGGATCATTGACGCCACTGGTGGCAAGGTTGACGCGAATACCCTTGATGCCGGCCTTGCCCATTTCATCGAGATCGCTCTCGGACGTCTTGTCGTCGATGACGGCCACGCCGCGCGCCGTGCCGCTGCGGAACTTCATGCCTTCCAGCGTCGCGCGATTGTCGGTGCCGTAGACGCTCGGCGTCACGATCACGACGCGCTCGATGCCGAGCGCCTTGTGCAGCGCCGCCATTTCCTCCGGAGAAGCGGGCTCGGGCGTGTAGACGCGCCCGGCGAAGAACGGAAACTTGTCGGGTTCGTGGATGTGGGTGTGGCAGTCGCAGGCATGCGGCGGAATCTCGAAATTCACTTTCGCCGTCGGCTGCGACGCCTTGGCGAACGCCGCGTGATTTCGCATCGCGACGCCCGCGGCCGCGGATGCCAGCAGAAGGTCTCTTCGATTGAGCATGGGTCGTCTCCTCTTTTTGGCTCTTGTTGGTTATTCGGCAGCGCTCGGATTTGGTACGGCAGCGGGGGCGCCCGCCGCGCGTGCGGCAAAGAAGGTGATAACGGCGGCCATCAGCGAACAGGCGGAGAGAAAATAAAGGCCGGCGCCGAAGCTGTGCGTGGAATCCTTGACCCAGCCGACGACGAACGGGCCGACATAGCCGCCGAGGTTGCCGATGGCGTTGATCATGGCGATCGCGCCTGCCGCAGCCGTCCCCGTCAGGAAGATCGAAGGCATCGGCCAGAACGCCGCGCGCGAGCCGTAAATGCCGACGGTGGCCGCGGCCATTCCGAGCAGCGCCCAATAGGACGCGCCGGACCATCCTGCAAAGGCGAGTCCGAGCGCGCCAAGCGTCGAGGCCACGATCAGGTGCCAGCGGCGCTCCTTGTTGCGGTCGGACGACCAGCCCCAGGCGATCAGGCCAATGGTGCCGACGAGATAGGGCAGCGAGGACACGACGCCCGTCATCATGTCGGACAGGCCCATTCCCTTGACGATCTGCGGCATGAAGAAAACGATGCCGTAGTTGGCCGTCACGCTCATGAAATAGATCAGCGACAGCGCAACGACGCGCGGATCGGCCAGCGCCTTCGTCCAGGTCAGATGGCCTGCACGCTCGACCTCCCGGCTTTCGCTCTCAAGGCGTCCTTGCAGCCAGCCTCTTTCGTCCTCAGCCAGCCAGTCGGCATGCGCCGGCCGATCGGTCATGATGCGCAGGATGAACAGACCGAGCAGGACGGCCGGCAGGGCCTCGAGGATAAAGATCCATTGCCAGCCCTTGATGCCGAGCATGCCATGCATGCCGAGAATGGCCGCAGAGACGATCGACGCCACGGCGTTTGCAACCGGCTGCGCGATAAAGAGCGTCGAGATGACACGGCCGCGATACTGGGCGGGAAACCAGTAGGTGAGATAAAGGATCATGCCGGGAAAAAATCCGGCTTCCGCTGCGCCGAGCAGAAAGCGGATGATCAGAAAGCTGGTCGCTCCCGTGACCAACGCGGTGAGGGCGGAGATGATGCCCCAGGTGACCATGATCCGCGCGATCCAGATTCTCGCGCCGACCTTTTCCAGGATGAGATTGCTCGGGATTTCGAACAGGAAGTAGCCGAAGAAGAAGATTCCGGCGCCCCAGCCGTAGAGATAGGCGCTGAAGCCCAAATCCTTGTTCATGGTAAGCGAAGCAATCGAGATATTGCTGCGGTCGATGTAGGCGATGCAGTAGGCGAGCGCGACCAGGGGCAACAGCCGCCAGGAAACCTTTGCGATCGTCCGGCTCTCGATCGCCGCTGTGGCCTCCGCCGCCGCCATGAAATTCCTCCCGCTCGGTATTCGGTTTTTTAGGTCGACGTTGTCCTAGCTCGCCCGCATGAGCCTTGTGAAGAAGCTAGTTGGAATTGGCGATAAAAAGTCCGGCATCGTCTTGCAGAATGAGCCGGTCCCGGATCAGTTCTCGCGTGGCCTTTGCGATCGCCGCCGCCCGGTCGCCCTGGTTTGGATAGCGCTCTGCCATCGACAGACGCGGATCGTTATTCTTGAGGCGCTCTTCTTTCGTCGCCGCAAAGGGAATCATGGTGCCGTTGTTGTCGCACAGCTCGCCTTCGCCGAAGCCGGCCTTGCGCAGGTTCCAGCCGGTGTGGGTTGCCGCGGGCGCTTCCAGCGTGGGCAGATGGATGCCGGCGACGTCGCGGCCGTCAGCGTCGGTCTTCGGCACGAACACCGGATAGTCGGCGCCCTTCGACGGTGGCATCTCGTCGGATCTGAGGGACTTGGGCTGGGCAATCCGGCCTGGATAGGCGAAGCCGGGGATCACAGGAAATCCAACCTCGCTGACCGAAGGCGGTACGAGCGTCGCGTCGGCTCGGCTCGGGTAACGGCTATCCGGCGGCAACGTGCCCTTGGCGATCCAGTCGTTCATGGCCACCAGCATTGCGCGCACGACCGGTCCCGCGTTGAGCGGATTGGTCGGGTTGGCGCAGACCTTCACCGACTGCGATTTATCCTGCGCGAGCGAATAGTGTTGCAGGTTCGACAGCAAGAACAGCCTGACATTGTCAGGCATGGCGATCGGATCGCCCTTCGTATCCGTGGTCACGAGCGAGGCGCGCTGCTGGTAGAATTCGAGTTCGCTGTCGGTCTTGATGATTTTCGGGCAATTGCCGGCGGCAAGGCAGCGGGCGAGAAAGCCGTCGCTTCTTCCGGTGACGCTGTCGGTAAGCACGGGATAAGTGAATGGAAAATCCGCGCCGGGATAGAGCATGTCGGCGTGCTCGTAGGGCGAGCGGCCGGGCTGGCTGAAGCGATAGTTGGTGAAGGTTTTCTTGCCGCCGGAAATGTGCGGCATCAGCCCGTCGAAGACGGTGCGGCCGGCCTCATCCGCGTTGAAGCCGAGATAGAGATAGTCGTGCAGGTAACGGCCGCTTTGCGAGAGGCCAAAGCCGATAGCGCGGTCGATCCGGCCGGCAAGTGGGCTGGCTGCACCAGTTGGGTCGGCGGCGTCGTTGCGCAGGAACGAGACGACATCGCGTGTGGCCGCAAAGCCCAGGCCCATCACCTTCGGATCCCTGGCGGTATAGATGAATTCGTAGATGGCGCCGGCGTCAAAGCCTGCCGGACGCTTGATCAAGATTTTGGTCGGGCTCTCGAATGTAACCTCAAGGCCCGGCGGCGTCGCACGCACATCGGCTTCGCGTTCGCGCACGCTGATTTTGGCGTGGGAGGGATCGAGGTCCGCGGCCGGATAGCTCAGCGTGCCGCTCGCCGGATTGTCGGTATGGTCGAAGATGAAATCTTCACGCGCAAGGCCGGTCACGCCGGCTACGGTTGGCGGAGAGAACGTCATGCGGCCGCTACCCGGAATGATGTCGCCCTGCCAGCCGCTCCACACCACGGTGTAGCCGCGGTTCATCAGGAAGCCGTTGCCGGCGTCCGTCGCCTTGACAAGATCGTTGGTCACCGCCGGCAGATCGTTGAACAGGGCAAAGCCGAGTTTGCTGCCGCGGTTGAGCACCTCATAGAATAGCGTCCGGTTGCCATTGGCGGCGACTGTCGGCCGTAGGATTTCGACGTCGGTCGTGGCTTCGACCTTGCCTTGGGCGTCGCGCGGTGCACGGTCGAGATCGACGATGATCTTGTTGCCGATATCGTCCGGCGTCACCGCGATGGTCGCGCGCGCCAGAATACGGTCGTAGGTGCCGGCCGCGCCGAAGGTTCGTCCTTCGAACGCCGGAGATTCAACCTTCAGAACCTCGAATTTGACGACCTTGGCGACCGAGGGACTGACGAAAATAATAGTAGTCGCTGCGATCAGATTGATCGCACGCCGCAACTGTCCCATGGCACGCTTCTCCCTGCGCCCGGCGTTATGCTCCGCCGGCTTTTGGCGCACACTAGCGAGATAAGTCCCGGGCGGGAAGGGGCTCCAAGTCGCTGGATATCAGCCCTTTTCGGCAGCAACCACCTTGCCGACCGCCGGTCGCCCGGCCATCCGGTCGCGGTGCGACTTGACCTTCGGAAAACGTGCTGGATCAACGCTATCGCCTTCCAGCCATTTTGCGATCGTGAACAGATAGGGGTCGCAGATCGTGTAGGTATCGCCCATGACCCAGGGCCCCCGTATCATTTTGCTTTCGATCAGCTCGAAGCAGGCACCAACGGTTTCCGGCACCTTCCTCTTCATCGCCTCCATCGCCGCGGGATCATCGACCCAACGGTGACCACGCGTCTTGTGAGCATGGGCCACATGCACGGTCGAGCACAGATAGCTGTTGAAGGCCTGCACTTCGGCGAAGGCAAAGGGATCGTCGATCGGCGCGAGCTTCGCCTTGGGGAAGCTTTGCGCAATGAACGCCAGCATCGCCGGGGTCTCGGTCAAGATGCCCCGGTCCGTCACCAGCGAGGGCACGCGCCCCTTGGGGTTGATGGCGAGATATCCGGGCGAGCGCTGTTCGCTGGTTGCGAAATTGATCTTGACGGTCGAATATTCAGCGCCCGCCTCTTCCAGCGCGATGTGGGAAGCCAGTGCGCAGGTGCCCGTGGCGTAGTACAACTTCATCATCGTGACCTCCCGTTATCCGCGCTCGGCCAACTCTCATCCCACCGAGCGCCTTGCCATTGACAAAACTGTTATCGCAGCCGAACCAACAGAGAAAGCGATATGTCGCAACTCGTCGCTGCGGCGAACGGATAGCAGCCTCGTGCCGGGTTCGGGGCGGTCCTGAAGGAAGATAGATGCCAAAGCTGTTTTCCGACCCCGAGGCGATCGTGGACGACATCATTCGCGATGTCGGGACCAATCTCGTCGTCGGTTTGCCGCTCGGTCTCGGCAAGGCCAACCACATCGTCAACGCGCTTTATGCGCGCGCGGTTGCGGACCGCTCCATTCGTCTCACCCTCTGTTCGGCGCTGACGCTGGAAAAGCCGCGTCCCTCCAATTTGCTCGAGCGGCGCTTCATTTCTCCTGTGGTCGAGCGGCTGTTCGGCGGATATCCGGATCTCGCCTACGCCGGTGCGCTGCGGGCCAACCGGTTGCCGGCGAACGTGGAGGTGATCGAATTCTTCTTCCTGGCGGGACGGTGGCTGCACGTGCCGTCTGCGCAGCAGCACTACATCTCCGCGAATTACACTCACGCGGCGTCCTACCTGCTGGCGCGCGGGCTCAACGTCATTGCGCAGCTCGTGGCCAAGCGTGTGGTCGATGGCACCGCCCGCTACAGCCTGAGTTGCAACACCGACATGACGCTCGATTTGCTGCGGGCGCGCGCCGAGGGCCGCGCATCCTTCAAACTGGTCGGGCAGGTCAATTCCGAATTGCCGTTCATGCCGGGCGCAGGCGATCTTGCCGACGGCGGGTTCAGCGAGGTGCTGGAGAGCCCCGAAACCGACTTTCCCCTGTTTGCGCCGCCGTCCGAACCGATCACCGACACCAAATACGCCATCGGGCTGCACGCCGCCGGCCTTGTGCGCGATGGCGGGACGTTGCAGATCGGCATCGGTCAGGTCGGAGACGCGCTCGCGCAAGGCCTGATCCTGCGCCATCGCGATTCCGCCCAGTTCGAGGCGACCGTGAAGCGCCTCGCGCCGGCTGCTCCAATATTGGAAACTGCTCCTTTCGAAAAAGGGCTCTATGGCGTCAGCGAAATGCTGTTCGAAGCCTTCATCGGTCTGATCGATGCCGACGTCATCAAGCGCGAGGTCGACGGCGTTCTGCTTCATGGCGCGTTCTTTCTCGGACCGAAGTCGTTTTATCGCGCCCTGCGCGACATGACGGGCGAACAGATCGCGCGCATCCAGATGATGCCGGTGTCGTTCACCAACGAACTCTATGGCGATGAGGATAACAAGCGCCGCGCCCGGACCGATGCCCGCTTCGTCAATAACGCGATGATGGCGACGTTGCTGGGAGCAGCCGTTTCCGATGGCCTCGATGACGGCCAGGTCGTGAGCGGCGTCGGCGGACAATATAATTTTGTGGCGCAGGCTTTTGCGCTGCCGGGCGCGCGGTCCATCCTGACTGTCGAGGCAACGCGCTGGGCGGGGCGGCGGCTGCAATCCAACATACGATGGAATTACGGCCACGAAACCGTTCCGCGGCACCTGCGTGACATCTTCGTCACCGAATATGGCGTCGCTGACCTCAGGGGAAAATCCGATGCCGAGGTGATTGCGTCGATGTTGCAGGTTACCGACTCACGCTTTCAGGGTGAACTGGCCCGTCGGGCAAAAGATGCCGGCAAACTGCCTGCGAACTTTGAGATCCCACGCGCTTACCGCGAAAACTATCCGGAGCGGATCGCGGAGGCGCTTGGGCCGGCTCGTCAGGCGGGCTTGCTGCCGTCTTTTCCGTTCGGCAGCGATTTCACGGACGTGGAGCAGCGCCTGATCCCGGCCTTGCAGTTTCTGCAGGAGGTGCAGCGCTCGCCTCTGCGCTTGCCCGCTTTGATATGGCAGGGATGGAGGCAGCAGCTTCGACCCGCTGAAGCCGAATGCCTGACAAGATTGGGATTGGAGAAACCTTCGACCTGGCAGGAGCGGATCTATCGGGCACTCGTCGTCGCGGCCTTGGCGCAGAGCCAAGAGAGCTGACACCTATGACGCACAAGCTCTACTTGTTCTTGTTGACGGGCTTGCGCTTTTCGATGAACGCCGCCATTCCTTCGGAACGGTCCTCGAGGGCGAAGGTGGAGCGGAACAGGTCGCGCTCGACCTGGAGTCCTTCCGAAAGCGGGGTTTCGAACGCGCGGTTGATGGCGCGCTTGGCCATTTCCGCCGCCGGATGAGACATCTCGGCGATCTTTTCCGCGATCGCCATGACCTCGCTCATCAGTTTGTCTGTCGGGATGATGCGGGCGACGAGGCCGGACCGCTCGGCTTCGGCCGCATCCATCATCCGTCCGGTCAGGCAGAGATCCATGGCCTTGGATTTGCCGATGGCGCGGGTCAGCCGCTGCGTGCCGCCGATTCCCGGAATGGTGCCGAGCGTGATTTCCGGCTGGCCGAATTTTGCGGTGTCGGACGCGATGATGACGTCGCACATCATCGCAAGCTCGCAGCCGCCGCCAAGCGCGTAGCCGCTGACGGCCGCGATCGTCGGCTTGCGGCAGGTGGCGACGCGGTCGCCGCGGATTGCAATGAAGTCGTTTGAGAACATGTCAGTGAAGCCCTTGGGCTGCATCTCCTTGATGTCCGCGCCGGCCGCGAACGCCTTTTCATGGCCGGTCAGGACGATGCACCCAATGCCGTCATTCGCCTCGAGATCATCAACGGCCACGGCGATTTCGCGAAATACGCCGAACGACAGCGCGTTGAGCATCTTCGGGCGATTGAGCGTGATCACGCCAACCTTGCCCCTGGTTTCGACGATGATGTGCTCGAACGATTTCATGGGACGCACCCCTATCTCAGGTTTGCGTGCAAATGTGCCTGCTGACAGAGTGGGCTTCAAGTGGGCGCCGCTTGGAAGGGGCTTCTGGCCGGACAGGCTGTCCGGCCAGAAGCCCCTGGTGGCACCGTAATGTCAGGCAATGAACATGCGCGCGGCGGAGGCCATCGTCAGCAGCGCGCCAAATCCGATGAAGATCTTCCCGATCAGGGAAGCCTGGTCCCAGGACGAGCTTTCTCCGGTCGTGGTTGCGGGCGCCGGTGGCGGACTCGTGGTCGCCGTCACACTGCTTTCTTGCAGATTCCGGTCAGTATCATTGAGCTGATCCGACGCGGCCACCGTGATCTCGCTGCCGGCATTCGCGACGTCGGATGTCGTTGCAGGCAAGTCTCGTCCCGGCGGAATGGCGGCGGCACTGACCTGAGCGCCGGCGAGCAGCATCTGAGCGTTGGCGTTGGCGATCGACGGCGGGATTTCCGGCAAGGGCCTGTTGGCGTTCGTGGCCACGGCCGGCGCTGCGGCCTTTTCGTCGGTAGCCTTTTCGTCGGCAGCCCTCGTGATCGCATGGACCCTGCGGTGCACGTAATGCCTTCGATGGTGCAAGGCGTGTTTGAAAGTCCTGTGGCGTATGCCGGGGGCGGCCCGACTGTCGGATGTTGCTCCGGCTGTTGAATTGTTGCCGTCTGTAGCCTTAACCGGGCTTGCGCACAGCACAAGGAGTCCGGCAGTTAAGATCAAGGCCGCGCACCCGCTGGCTTTGATGATCATGTGGCAATCTCCCCATGGTGCCAGTCCCGATGGGGAAAGAGACCGCTCGCCATGTCCGCAACGGGGCGAAAAATGGGAATCTTCGGACAAGTCCGGGCGAAAACGGGGCGAGTTTGCCGCTTCGCAAATCGGTCCGATCAGGCATTAGACATGCTTCATCGGACGCGTTGCCGCCGCAGAATGTGATATGAGCCGTGCGGCGCAAATCCGCGGCTGGCGATCCCGCTGGCGGCACAAACCGCTATCACGAATTCGTGATTGGCGCTGGTAGGCGTAACAAATTGAAAAAACGACCGAATTAAATGTCTGGGAGCGCGCGTGCGCGAAAGTGAAGACGAGTGGACCGGCCTGATGCGGCTGGCCATTTCAGGCGATAGCGCTGCGTATCATCGTCTGCTCAAGGCGGTCACGCCGGTATTGAGGGCCGGGGCTCGCCGGGGGCTGGCGCGGGCTGGTCAGCCTGTCGATCAATCCGAGGATGTCGTGCAGGACATTTTGTTAGCGGTGCATCTGAAACGGCATACCTGGGACGTGAACGCGCCGTTCGCACCCTGGTTGTTTGCGATTGCCCGCAACAAGCTGATCGATGCGTTGCGGCGGCGCGGCCGGCGGGTGTTCGTCAATATCGATGATTTTGCCGAGACCATTCCTGATGCGCCTGCCGCCGAGACTGCCTCGGCCAACGAGATCGCCAATTTGCTGCAGACTTTGCCGCCGCGTCAGCGGGAGGTTTTGCAGTCGATCGCGGTCGATAGCACCTCGATCCGGGACACCGCCGCGAAGTTCGCGATGAGCGAAGGGGCGGTCCGCGTGGCGCTTCATCGCGCGCTCACAAGCCTCACCGCCAAATTGCGGGAGCATTAGAGAATGGAAACCGAACAACTCATTCAAATGCTTGCCGCCGACAATCCGCACCGCGCCCGCCCGGTGGGGTTCGTGCTGGCGCTCGCTCTGCTTGCGGCGGCGCCGGTTTCGGTTGTCATGTTCATGATGGCGCTGGGCGTCCGGCCCGACGTCATGACGGCAATGCACAATCCGTTTTTCGACCTGAAGTTTGTGATCACACTGGCGCTGGCGATCTCGGCCATCGTTGTCGGTCTGCATCTTTCACGCCCTGAGGCGTCGCTGAAGGGCTGGGGATGGCTGCTCTTGATCCCGGTCGGCATTATTGCGGCCGGGATCGGGAGCGAGATGATGATGCCGCAGCGGCTGCCGATGATGACGCGTCTGATCGGCAACAATTCGCGTGTCTGCATGACCGCGATTCCGCTCCTGTCGCTGCCGCTTCTGGCGGGAGCGCTGGTTGGGTTGCGTCACGGCGCGCCGGCGCGGCCGGCGCTGGCCGGTGCGATCGCGGGACTGATCTCGGCAGGCCTGGCGGCAACCCTGTACGCGTCGCATTGCACCGACGACTTACCGCTCTTCGTGGCGACCTGGTACCCGATCGCGACCGCCATGGTCACGGCGGCCGGGACCCTCGTCGGCGCGAGGGTGCTACGGTTTTAGCGACGCGGCCTGCCTGCTTTCAGGCTGCGGGCGGCGTGGCGGTCTGCTGCATGCGATGGAAGCGAAGCACCTGCTGCGCGGTTGAGGGGCGAAGCCGTTCATAAGTGGCCTTGCAGCTGTCGAAATCGGAAGGCTCCTTGCCGGCGAGCTCGTCGCGCATCTTGATGATCGACCTGACGGTCGGCCATGACATGCCGGAGATCTTGGCGAGGATCATGACGCCCTCGGCCCGGGTTTCCACCATCATGTTCTCGGCGATCGACACCGAGACGCTGGCGAGCGCGGCGATCGCGGCGTTGGCCTCATCGAACTTGCCGGCCTCGGCGAACGCCCGCACCTGATATTCGTCCAGCCGGCCGTCCTCGAACAGCGACTTGACGAGGGCGTGCGCGATGGCGGTTTCTTGTGTGATGGCCGAAGGCGCGGAGCGTGCCAGCCGCGTGGCTTCCCGTACCGCGTGCGACACTTCATGGGCCATCGGCTGGTTCGCGGCTTCCAGCTTCGCCCGCACCGTTTCCGAAGCCTTGGCGAGCAGCTTCAGGTAGATGTGCCGCGGAACGTTGGGACGCAGGCCGATGCAGGTCGCAAGAGCATCGTTGCCTTCGGCGCGATTGACCAGCCGGTTGAAGCCGCGTTCGGAGAATTCGGCGCCGGGGTTTTGGACAACGCTTTGAACCACCTCGTCATTGCCGCGCTGGACCAGCACGTCGGTCACAGCCCCGCTCAGCACCTTGCGGGTCGAAATCGCCATCAAGTGGGCCTGGCTTTTGTTTCGTGCGGTCTCGATCAAGGCTTGATCGTCGAGGCGCTCGGATTGGGACAGTACGGGTGCTGCGACCTCGATCAGGTCGTCGAAGGCGAGCGCGCGGACCGTCAGCGACGGCGCGCGGTCGATCGGGGCCAGGCGGTTGGACAACAGTGCCTTGGCGGAGGTTTCGATGTGATGCATCAGGCACTGGAAAACATCATCAAACAGAGCGATCTGGTCGTCCGAGAATTCGACGACGCCGCTGATGAAGAGATCGGTGACCCTGCGCAGGGTTTCCACACGGCGGGCGACGGTTCCGTGAGCCAGCGTGGCTTGCAATTCGTCAAGCAGGCTTTCGGAAGTGGAGACGGATTTCAAACTCGAAGTCATGACTTTATCCTGGAGTAGCTGTCGTTTGGACCCGCGGCGTTTTCTTCCGGCCTCGGGGAATGAATGAAAAAATCAGGCGCTGGCGATGCGGTTGCGTCCTTGTGCTTTGGCCTTGTAGAGCGCGCTATCGGCGCGTGCGAGAAAACTGTCCGACGTTTCGTTCGAATTAAGCGAAGCGATGCCGGCGGACACCGTTACGCGCATGCCGGGCGAAAACGCGCTCCAGTCGAGTTCGGCAATGATCGCCCGCAGCCGGTCGAGCGTGCGTCTTGCGGTTTCATGGGGCGTGTCGGGGAGCACCAGCAGGAATTCCTCCCCGCCATAGCGGCCGAAACGATCGACGCTGCGGACGTTGGCAAACACCGTGATGGCGAAGGTCTTGAGCACTTCGTCGCCGGTCGGATGACCAAAGGTGTCATTGATGCGCTTGAACCAGTCGAGGTCGATCAGCGCGATCGAGCAGGGAAAATTGGTCCGGCGGGCGCGGGCGATCTCTTCATCGAGGAATTGCATGATGCAGCGGCGATTGAACGAGCCGGTGAGATCGTCGAGTTCGGCGAGCTCTTCGATGCGTTTGTTGGCTTCCTTCAGCGCAAGGCCACTTTTGTAGAGCGAATCACGCATGGCGCTGGAGAATATGCCGATGAACATGCAGCGTCCGATGGTCAGGATGAACACCGTCATGGTGACGAAGCGTTCGAGATAGGTTTCGTGCGGCAGCGAGATCGGCTTGTCGGTCAGCAGGAACAGTCCGGCAAGGCCGAATGCCATCGCGGTCCAGACCACCGCCGTTTGCCAGGGCGTCGAGCGCAGTGAACTGAAGGCAAATACGACAAACAGCGTGCACAGAAACATCACGCCGACTTCCGGAGCGATGTAGGTGAAGGCCAGCATGATGATCATGCTGATGATCGATTGGGGAACGACGAGATAGTGATCTTTGAAGCGCTCGGTGAACCCCGATTCCGACAACGCGATGTATCCGGTCACCGAGATGAGCCCGCAGACGGCCAACGCAGGACCGATGGCCACTGATGTGGTTCCGGCCTGCGCATAGACCAGCAGGACAAACGCGTCGACGACGTAGCTGGCGCCGATCATTCCCTGAATCTGGCGGCGTTGCCGCGCCCGGCGCGAAAGGGCCTCGGCCGTCAGCTTTTGGCCGGCGCTCTTCGGCCTGTCCGCCGTCGGATTCAAGAAAGGCGACGCAGCGATGCCCATAATTCGCCGTTTGGTGAAAGCAATGGCGAAATCTATGGGGCAAAGCCTTTAGGTTTGGTATCTTTCGGGCCGAAATGTCGGCCGTGCGGAGCCGTCTCGTCCTTGTTTAGACGGGGAAAATCAGCTTTCTGCGCGACGGCGTGGCCACGAGCGCCGAAGGCTATGGCTGGCCAAAATCCGGCAAGCTGCCGAGTATCATGATACCAGTCGTAACAATGTGCTAAATGGTGCTAATGGCCTTCCTGTGCGGAAGATGACAGTTTCAGCCGGGCTATTGCTTTAGGTTGTGGAATCTTGCCTTTCCGATCGAACCACCTGCCAGTCTAACCCGACCAACCTTGCGAGACGGCCATTGAGTGCGACACAGGCGGTTTCGGACGATACTTTGATCGCTCGGATCGCCCAGGGCGATCGGCTTGCCATGCAGGTTCTGTATGGACGCCATCATGTTCGAGTGTTCCGGTTCGGGCTGCGGCTCGTTCGCGACGAACAGATCGCCGAAGACCTGATCAGCGAGGTTTTCCTTGATGTGTGGCGTCAGGCCGGGAAATTCGAAGGCCGGTCTGCCGTTTCAACCTGGCTCCTGGCAATCACGCGGTTCAAGGCGCTATCGGTGCTTCGCCGCAGGAAGGACGCGGAGCTGGATGATGAGGCGGCAGGCGCGATCCCGGATACATCCGACGATCCCGAGCTGACCGTACAAAAAAAGGATACCGGTGAGGCGTTGCGTAAGTGTCTGGGCCATCTTTCGGCCGAGCATCGGGAGATCGTCGATCTCGTCTACTATCACGAGAAGTCCGTGGAAGAAGTAGCAGGAATCATCGGCATACCGGAGAATACCGTGAAGACCCGCTTGTTCTACGCACGCAAAAAACTGGCCGAGCTGCTGAAGGCGGCGGGCATAGAGCGAGGCTGGCCATGATGGCTGCGAGTAGGAAAGTCGTGGAGCAGGAACCGAGCGAGGTCGAATTGCTGCTGCCTTGGCACGCGGCCGGCACGCTGAGCCCGCGTGACGCCCGCAAGGTCGAGGAGGCGCTGGCTAGCGACCCCGAACTCGCCCGGCAATATGCCGTCATCTGTGAAGAATACACCGGCACCATCGACCTCAACGAAAGCCTGGGCGCGCCGTCGGTACGCGCCATGCACAAGCTGTTTGCCGCGATCGACGCCGAGCCGGTGCGCAGGCCGGCTTTTTCCCAGAACTTGGCGGCCCGGTTCGCCGGCTTCTTCGCAAGCCTGTCGCCACGGACATTGGCCTGGTCGGCGAGCCTCGGCGCATTCGCGCTTGTCTTGCAGGCCGGCGTCATTGCGGCAGTCTTGATGAACAACAGGCCGGCCTCGTTTCAGACCGCCTCCTTGAGCATGAACGAGCCGATCACCCGCAATCTCTCAGCGGCGCCACCGCCTCGCGCGCTGGTGCGGTTCGCGCCGGATGCGCGCATTGGCGACATCACGGCGCTGCTCGACAAATACCAGGCCTCGATCGTCGACGGCGCCAATGGCGGCATGTTCCGCCTGCAATTCGCCAATACCTCGATGTCGAAGGACGAATTCTCCGCTCTCCTGGGCCGCTTGCAGAACGAGAAGATCGTCAATCTTGCCGTGGCCGCGACGCCATGAGCGGACTGGCCCCAGCGTAGGCCGTAAGTCACATGACCCGAATGGATGCGAACTCGCGGCTGAAGATGCGCCCCGCGTCGTGGTCCCTGCCGGTCGCGTTGGCTCTCTACGCCGCGTGGGGCTGCCCTGCCGCTTCGGCGCAGAGCATCATGCGCTCACCCAATCTCAATATCTCGTCGCGGGTGCCGAGCCTCGATCACGGTCCGCACATCAGTATCAATCCAAATCTCGCCGGTCGCGCCGTTACCGGATTGAATGGTTACAATGTCCGCATCCCATCGCCCTGTACAGCCGCCGAGCGCGACAGCGGCAACTGCTCAGGTGTGCCGGCCGGCCACGACGTGCGCAAGGGCCGAAACAACGCGAACACGGCTTCGGGAGCGTCGCCCGGCCTGCGCGCAATCGCCAACGAGATCGTGGCCGAGATCGACGGCGCATTATCCGAATCGCAGGCCGATGCCCTGGCGCGGCGTCACGGCTTGCGGCGGATCGATTCCCGGAATTTTGAGCTGCTCGGCGCCACCATCGGGCTGTTCCGCATTGAAGGCCGGAAGACCCTTGAGGCTGCGAGGCGGGAATTCGCGCAGGATGGCAGCGTTCGCTCGGTTCAGCCGAACTTCCGTTACGCCCTTCAGGATCAGAAGACGGGCGCGAGCGCAGGCGACCCGGCGCAATATCCGCAACTCAAGCTTCGCCTGCCGCAAGCGCATGCAATTGCGCAGGGCGCCAATGTCACGGTGGCTGTGATCGATTCCGGCGTCGATCTCAAGCACCCCGAATTCGCAGGCGTTGCGATCACGCCTTTCGATGCGCTCGACAGCAAGGACGGACCGCATGTCCACGGTACCGGCGTTGCCGGCGCGATCGCTGCGCATGTGCGTCTGATGGGGAGCGCGCCCGCAGCACGTATCCTGGCGATCCGTGCCTTCGGCACATTGGGTAAAGGGGCCGAGAGCACCTCATACGTGCTCCTCAAGGGGCTCGATCTCGCGGCCAGCAATGGCGCGCAGATCGTGAATATGAGTTTTGCCGGCCCGAAAGATGCGCTGGTCGGGCGTGGTCTTACCGCGCTTGCCACGCGCAATATCGTGCTGGTTGCGGCGGCCGGCAATGCCGGCCCCAAATCGCCGCCGCTTTACCCCGCAGCCGATGCCAACGTCATCGCGGTCAGCGCAACGGATGCCCAGGACAAGTTGTTTGCCGCCTCAAATCGCGGCAACTACGTCGCGGTGTCCGCGCCGGGCGTCGATGTTTTCCTGCCGGCACCCGACGACAAGTATCAGATTTCGTCAGGGACCTCGTTTGCCTCGGCCTTCATCAGCGGTCTTGCGGCGCTGGTCTTGCAGCGCAATCCGGCGCTGAAGCCCGACGACGTGCGCGCAATCTTGATGAAAACGGCGCGTGATCTCGGCCCGCCCGGACCGGACGATCAATTCGGGGCAGGAGAGGCGGATGCTTTTGCCGCCGTCTCGGCGGTCCCGGTCCCATCGACGCCGGTCGCCGCGGCGCCGGAGAAGCCCACTGACGCAATGTCGGAAGCTTCGAAGGCCGAGCCGGTGGAGACCAGAGATCTTCCGGTTACCACGATGGCGGCCGAAAAGCGGCCCGGCGCCGAAACCCAGCCGGATCTGAGCCCAACCAAGCCGGGAACCCCATAAATCCGCTCTCGCGGTCGTGATCGAGGTCGCCCAAAATTTCTTAACGACCTTTGAACGCCGTCCCGCCGCCCGGCGACTTATCTGTGTAGGGAGCGGTCATCCCTCCCTAACAGCTATATTCGGCGCGAGCGCCCATCCACCCCAAGCGCCATATGGCTTGACCCGTCCGGTTGTCCCCCCGGACGGGTCGTTCCTTTTCAGGCGGTCCATAGAGACGACGGGAGCGGCGACCCACGTTGCCGCTTCAGGCATGTCGCTAGTAGTCCAATTCTAACATTCGCATCCCTTCTCGAGCTGGCACTTTTGCGAACGTTAGAATCAAAGGACCACTAGCCAATATAGGATTCTGGTGGAGTTTCGGATTTGACATTCGCATGACGAACCCGCGGTAAGGTGGGCAGCGAATGTCAAATCCACTCCACTAGACATTCTTTGGGTTTTCCACAAAATATATTCGTCACCTTTGGTTGATTCGTGCCGGTTGCGTCCGCGTCCTTTCTCCAAGCGGGCAGAATTATGACATCTCAACTGGACGTGGCCAAAGGCCGCGAAATCATCGCGCGCTGGTGCGCTCTCGCCGAACGACGGCTCGAATATCTCACCGAACTTTTTGAACTCCGGACGCTGGCGCCGCTTCTACGGTGAGCAGGCATTCCTGGAAAACGTTCGCGAGGCCAAGAGCGCGGTAAAAATCTGGCGTGATCTCCTGTCACGCGACGCCTCGCGCGACAATCAGCCCATCGACCTGTCCTGGCTCGGACGCGGCCAAACGACAATGCCCAGGAACGAATTCCGCCGCGTCGCGCCTTTGACGCAGGTCGCAGAGATTCTGAGGGCGCCACCCCAGGAGATCTCGGTCGTCCCGGCAGATGATGATGTCGCGAGCAAAACACAGCCGATCGAATCGTTTCAGGAAGACAACTGGGCGGCGGTGCTGGATCTCGCGACCATTGCGGCGCGCTATCCGCTCTTGCGAAATACGCTGTAAAGCCGGTCGGGCAGTCTCAAGGTCGTTTCCGAACCGCATTCGTTCCCAGGATGACCTGCGCAAAGTGCGGCGCGCCTTCGGTGGTGAGATCCGGCGTGACCGGTTGCGAATGATCGAGCCCGACGATCGCGCCGCGCGGAGTCTCCGAGATGAAATTGTTGTTCACGAGCGCTGCGCCGGCGCCGGGCGTGACCGAAATTCCTACGCCGACGAAAGCGCTGCGGATCACGTTGCCCGTGATCGCAACATCGCGCAGATATTTCCCCCAGCCGGCGACGATGCCGAACGACGGCGCATTCTCGATCACGTTGGCTGATACGGCGGTATCGGCCTCGACATAGATGCCGATGCCGCCATCGTCATCGGGCTTGGTCCCGACCGGTCGCTTCGCCAGTAGATTGCGGATGATGTTGCCTTGCACGACTGCAAGCCGTCCGCCCTCGTTGAAATTGCAGACGGAAACACCCAGCGCTGCGCCATCGACGGTGTTGTTGGCGATCACGGCGCCCTCGAGGGCAAATTCGGAGTAGAGCGCGACCTCGCGCACGTCGCTGATACTGTTGCCGGTGATCTGGATGTTGGAGGCTGAATTGCCGCGCACTGCCGAATAATCGCAATTCCTGATGCGGTTGCCGCGGACGATCACATTGCCGGCGCGGAACGCGTTGATGGCGTTACCATACTGGCCGGAGCCGCCGGGGCCGGCCTTGATATCCTCGATGTGATTGTCCGCCACTAGCGTCCCGTCGTCGCCGATCGAGGTTCGCAGGATTTCGATGCCGTTGTCGTTGGTGTCCTGGATCGTGTTGCGCGTGACGATGAGGCCCTGCGCGTCAAATGACGTAATCGCCGTGACAGCAGTCCTGGTGATGATATTGCCGCTGACCTCGCCCGAGACATTCTCGAGCCAGATGCCGTTGCCGCCGCTCGCTGTGACCTCGCAATCGGTGATGCGGATGCCGCGGCCGCTCAGGCAATGCACGAGGCCGCGACGGGCGGGCAGGGGAATTCCGCTGCCGTCAAGGACGAGGTTGGTAATGCTCAGGCCGCCGGCACCTTCGCTCGCGAACTGTGACGCGCCACCGATGAAGACAAGCCGGGTTGCGCCGCGCACGCCGACGAGCTGCGCGCCGTCCGGCAGGCGAAGCTGACCCGTGCGATAGACGCCGGGCGGCAACGCCAATGGCACTTGCGCGCGCGCGGCTTCGTCGATCGCCCGTTGCAGAATCCTGGTCTGGTCGTCGGGACTGCCGGGATGAAGACCATATTGCGTGGCATCACGGCCGAGTGCGGAGATCGGCTGGGCCGCGCCTGCGGCCGGTGGCGACATTGTCAATGCACCCGCGCCGGCGGCCGTTAGCCCGATGAGATGGCGGCGATTGACGTCCATGATCGCTTGATCCGGGCTTTGGATACGGCTGTGTTCGCAACCTCTCAGGTAGCAAGAAAACCGCCGGCGCCGTTGGCGAGGCGCAGCTCCGTAGCCTTGATTGTTGGGGTAAGGTTAATGCTCGGTGGAACGAGCGCGCTGTACGAGGGCCTGCCGGGTCAGCTTTACCATTTCCATCAGCATGGCTTCGCCGGCATCAACCATGTCCTCGAAGGCAATGGCAAATGCAGCGTCCCTCTGCTGCGTAGCGCCGCGCGGAAATGGCGGGATATGCACGAAAGCGGCAAGACCAGGCCCACCCCCGCGGCGGGTCGCCTCGATCGCGCGCCAGCTCAAGTAATTGCAGAGATAGCTGCCGGCATTGCGGGAGAGGCGGGCATCGATGCCCGTTGCGAGCGCGACACGCAAGAGCTTGTCCGTGTGCGGGCCGAACATCATGGCGTCATCGCTGCCCGCGATTGAACCCGTGCGCGGTTTGACCCGGCCGGCGTCAGGCCACAAGGTCGTGACCGCGTTGCGGGCGCGAGTCTCGATCCGCACATGCGGTGTGCGTGACGCGAGCCCGAACATCAACAGCGCGTGCGGGCGACGTGAAGCGAGCAGCTTGGGCAGATCGCGATCGACGTCCCTGTAGGTCACCGGGAAAATATGCCCGGCCAGTTCGACATCCCTCAAGGCGGGCCGCCGCAGCCGAAGCAGGCGCGCGATCAAGGGCTCCGTCGGGTTAAATGGCGCGCCGGGGAACGGGCCGAAGCCGGTCACGAGCATCCGCAAGCGCTCATTCACCGCAGCATCTCCGCGATCTGCTCGGCGGCAAGCGCAGGCGAAACGCGGCCGCTCGCGACCTCGGTTTCGATCCGCTTCACCTTGGCGCGCATCGAGGCATCCGAGCGCAGCCGCGCCATCGTCAGTTGCTCCAGCATCGACCACATCCATTTCACCTGCTGGCCCTGCCGGCGGCTTGCAAACTCGCCGGAGGCTTTCATCGCCGTGCGGTGATCGAGAATTTTTTTCCACAGCATGTCGATGCCGGAACCGGTCAGGGCGGAATAGGTGACGACCGGCGGATCCCAATGCATCGACCGGGGCGCGAGGATGTGCAGGGCGCTGCGATATTCGCCCGCCGCGAGGTTGGCGCGTTTGACGTTGTCGCCGTCGGCCTTGTTGATCGCGATCATGTCGGCGAGTTCGACCAGGCCCTTCTTGATGCCTTGCAATTCGTCACCCGCGCCGGGCAGCATCAGTGCCAGGAAAAAATCGGTCATGTCGCAGACGGCTGTTTCGGATTGCCCGATGCCGACGGTTTCCACCAGCACGACGTCGAAGCCGGCGGCCTCGCACAGCAGCATGGCCTCGCGCGTCTTCGCCGCGACGCCGCCGAGCGTGCCGGAGGACGGCGAGGGACGGATATAGGCGCTCTCGGACGTTGCAAGCCGCGCCATCCGGGTTTTGTCGCCGAGAATAGAACCGCCGGTACGCGCCGAGGAGGGATCTACCGCAAGCACTGCGACCTTGTGGCCGCGCTCGATCAGAAACATGCCGAGCGCATCGATCGTGGTGGACTTGCCGACGCCGGGCGAGCCGGTGATGCCGACGCGAACGGCCTTGCCGGTATCGCGGAGCAAAGCCTGCACGAGCTCACGGGCGGCCGCCTGATGATCGCTGCGCCGGCTTTCGATCAGCGTGATGGCGCGGGCGAGCGCGGCGCGATGGCCGGAACGCAGATCCTTGGCCAGGGCTTTGATGTCGGGGGCAGCGGTCCTGCGCGAGTTCATGGCTTGGTTTACAACGGCCGCGCGGGACATACGAGGGGCCGGACGATGGCGTCCACGCTCTTTCCCGATCAGGAATCGGGTGGATCGAACGGAGGCAACCAATCAAAATCGGGGCCGACACCCGCCTTCGAATGAGCTTGAGAGACCCGCATGACACAAGCCTACTACAGCGCCGTAATCGACCATCCCGTTGAAACCGTGTGGTCGATGATCCGCGACTTCAACAACTACCCGGCCTACATCGACGGCGTGACCGAGAGCGTCATCGAGGACGGCAGGGGCGGGGATGAGGTCGGCGCGACCAGACGTTTTTGTTATCTCGGCAATTGGGTCCGCCAGAGCCTGGTGGAGCATTCCGACGAGCAGCGCATCCTGACATATCAGGGCCTCGAACCACTTTCGTTTCCATCTGGTCTTCGTCCAGAACCCGTCTCTCCGACGGGATACCGAGGCACCATGCATCTCATAGGCGTTACCGAGGGCGACCGGACCTTCATGGAGTGGAGTGTGCGTCTCAACCCCGAGCCGCGAGACGCCGATTCCTGGCTGACGCTTTTTCAATCCTGGATACCCGACTGGACCAACTCCCTTGCTCGGGCGCTGGCCTGCCGCGCCGAGGAGAACGCCGGGAAAGTTGAACGTCACTGAGCTTGGCTTCCGGCTGAACGGCACCACCTAAGTTCTTCCTTTTGGGGATCAAGTTGGGGAGCTAGCTTCATGACCAGCCATCAGACTTTCGCCGATCCGGATGCCGGGACGTGGCTGACGATCGATTTTTTGCCGGGGGTCGAACTCTTGCCGCTCGCCCAGCCGGTGCCCGACGGCTCCATTCACCGCGCTCGCCTCGCCGCCGGCACGACCATTCCGGTCCATGCTCATCCCGCGGATGAATTTGTGCTTGTGTTGTCGGGCACGGTCGAAACCGGCGGAAGGCGCTGCGAGGCCGGGACCTTCTGGACCACGCCGGCCCAGACTCGCCAGGGGCCGCATGTCGCCATCACGGATGTCGAATTGCTCACCGTGCGGCTTGGGGCGATGGGGACTTTCGGCGAGAGCGAATAGCGGCCGTTTTCCGATTTGCGCGCCAGTAGAACTGCGCGGCTACTCCGCGGCCTCGCTGTGGCCCAGTCGCGCATTCAGCTTGTGGATCAGTTCCTCGGCCGCGTCGGCAATCACGGTCCCCGGCGGGAAGATCGCCTCCGCACCGGCCTTGTAGAGGGCGTCGTAATCCTGCGGCGGCACCACGCCGCCGACGATGATCATGATGTCCTCACGGCCTTCTTTCTTGAGTGCGGCTTTGAGCTCCGGCACAGCGGTGAGGTGCGCCGCCGCCAGCGACGAGACGCCCAGAATATGCACGTCATTCTCGACCGCCTGACGGGCGGCTTCCTCGGCGGTCGCAAACAGCGGCCCGATGTCGACGTCGAAACCGACATCGGCGAAGGCCGAGGCGATCACTTTCTGGCCGCGGTCGTGGCCGTCCTGACCGATCTTGGCGACGAGAATGCGAGGTCTGCGGCCTTCGGCTTCCTCAAAGGCGTCGATCAGCGCCTGCACCTTGTCGACGCGGTTGGACATGGCGGAGGCCTCCCGTTTGTAGACGCCGGTGATGGATTTGATCTCGGCGCGGTGCCGGCCGAACACTTTCTCCATCGCATCTGAAATTTCGCCGACGGTCGCCTTGGCGCGTGCGGCGTCGATCGCAAGCGCCAGCAGATTGCCGCCTTCGCCGGCCGCGCGCGTCAGCGCCACCAACGCTTCGTCGACGGCCTTCTGATCGCGCTCGCCTCGCAGCCGTTTCAGTTTGTCGATCTGGAGCCGCCGGACGTTGGAATTGTCGACTTTGAGAATATCGATCGGGGCCTCGTCTGACGGCTTGTACTTGTTGACGCCGATCACGGCCTGCTTGCCGGCGTCAATCCGCGCCTGTGTCTTGGCGGAAGCTTCCTCGATCCGTAGCTTGGGAAGGCCGGCCTCGATTGCTTTCGCCATGCCGCCGAGCGCTTCGACCTCCTCGATATGGCCCCACGCCTTTGCCGCGAGCTCGCGGGTCAGCCGTTCGACATAGTATGATCCGCCCCAGGGGTCGATGATGCGGGTGGTGCCGCTTTCCTGCTGCAGGAAGAGCTGCGTGTTGCGCGCAATCCGCGCCGAGAAATCGGTCGGCAGCGCCAAGGCCTCATCGAGGGCGTTGGTGTGCAGCGACTGCGTGTGACCTTGCGTCGCCGCCATCGCCTCGATGGTCGTGCGAATGACATTGTTGAACACGTCCTGCGCGGTCAGCGACCAGCCGGAGGTCTGGCAATGGGTGCGCAGCGACAGCGAGCGGCTGTCCTTCGGGTTGAACGGCTTGAGCAACTTGGCCCATATCAGCCGCGCGGCGCGCATCTTGGCGACTTCCATGAAGAAGTTCATGCCGATCGCCCAGAAAAACGACAGCCGCGGCGCGAAACGGTCGACATCCAGCCCCGCCTTCAGCCCAGCACGCAGATATTCGACGCCGTCGGCGAGCGTATAGGCGAGTTCGAGGTCCTGCGTCGCGCCGGCCTCCTGCATGTGATAGCCGGAGATCGAAATCGAATTGAATTTCGGCATCCGCTGCGAGGTGTAGGCAAAGATGTCGGAGATGATCCGCATCGAAGGGGCGGGCGGATAGATGTAGGTGTTGCGCACCATGAACTCTTTTAAGATATCGTTCTGAATGGTGCCGGACAGCTTTTCCGGCGGGACGCCTTGTTCTTCCGCCGCCACGACAAACAGCGCGAGGATCGGCAGCACCGCGCCGTTCATGGTCATCGACACGCTCATCTGGTCGAGCGGAATGCCGGCGAACAGCGTGCGCATGTCATAGATCGAGTTGATCGCCACGCCCGCCATGCCGACGTCGCCGGCGACGCGCGGGTGATCGGAGTCATAACCGCGGTGGGTCGCGAGATCGAAGGCGACTGACAGCCCCTTTTGCCCGGCCGCAAGGTTGCGGCGGTAGAAGGCGTTGGAGTCCTCCGCCGTCGAGAAGCCGGCATATTGCCGGACCGTCCACGGCTGGTTGACATACATCGTCGGGTAGGGACCGCGCAGGTAAGGCGCAATTCCGGGCCATGTCTCGAGAAAATCGATGCCGGCCAGATCGGCTTCGCCGTAGGAAGGCTTGACTGGAATGCCTTCGGGCGTGAGCCAGGGCTCGGCATTGCCGGCCGGCGCTGCCGCCGCGACAGGCTGGAAGGCGATCTCGGCAAAATTCGGTATGCGGCTCATGGCTGCCACTCTATCACAAACCGACCGCTAATCATGATCCGGATGCTGGTGGCTGACGATACCGCTCAGCTTCACCTGGGCATAGGCCTGTTGCGTGGTCTGGCTCGGCAGGTTCGCGATCGCGACCACCCAGCCGAGCCGGGATTCGGTTCCGTATTGCCGGGTCGGCACTAGCCGGTCCGGTCGGTCAAAGGCGCCGGTCATGATCTCGATGCGGGGCCCGTCGAGGCGGCGGAAGCTTAACGGCGTGCCGCAGGCCTGACAAAAATCGCGCTCGGCAATCGACGAGGAGCGGAAGGCGGCCGGCGTGCCACGCGTCCAGGCGAAGTCGCTCTTTTCGATCTCGGCAAAGGAAGCAAACGGTGCGCCCGCGGCCTTCTGGCACATCCTGCAGTGGCAGATAGAGACCTTGGTCGGTGGCGCCGACAGGGCGAAGCGGATCGCGCCGCATTGGCAGCCGCCGGTGAGAACGGTTTTCGCAGCTTCCGTCATGCCGTCTCCGCGAACCGATGAGCCTGTTGCAGCGCGGCCAGCGCATCGCAACCTGCAAAGACGAACTCGCTCACGCCAGCCGCCCGCAAGCTTGGTTCCCGCTCGCCGGCGTGTCCTGCGAGATAGATATGCCTGGCGCCGGCCGCTTGAAGGGCTCTTGCCGCTTCTTCCGCGCGTTCGCCGTAGACCTTGTCTGACGAAGCGAGGCAGGCAAGCCGCACGCCGGAAGCCTTGAAGGCGGTGACGAGTGTCGTTGGGTCGGCAAAGCCCTCCGATCCAATCGTCTCGATGCCGCCGGTCTCGAAGAAACTCCTGGCAAAGGTTGCGCGGGCGGTGAAATCGGCCGCCGTGCCGAGATTGGCGAGGAAGACCTTCGGTCTTGCTCCCTTCGCTTTGAGGATTTCGTCGGAGAGGTCGCGCAGGCGCTCAAAGGGAGCGGCGAGCCTACTTGGCGGAAGCGCGTCGAACCTGAACTTGGCTTCTCCGTAAGGTGGAAGCTCGACTGGCTTGGCGTCCAGAACAGTGACTTGAGCCTCGTTCAGGTTTGGAAAGGCGGTGGCGCCGGTCAGCACGTCCTTGCGCCGGGCCATATTCGCTTCGCGCGCGGCTCGCGTGGCGGCGACCTGACGCTGGATCAGATTCTGCTCCAGTGCAGCAAAGGTGCCGCCGGCCTCTTCGGTTTCCTGAAAGAGTTTCCAGGCTGCTTCGCAGAGCTGTTGCGTCAAGGCCTCGATGCCGCCGGAGCCGGCCGCGGGGTCGGACACCTTCGCGAGATTGGATTCTTCCAGAAGCACCAACTGCGTGTTGCGTGCGACGCGTCGCGCAAAAGCATCCGGTAATCCGAGCGCGATCGTATGCGGCAGCACATTGATGCTGTTGGCTCCGCCAATTCCAGCGGCAAATGTCGCCATCGTCGCCCGTAGCATGTTCACGTAAGGATCACGCTGTGTCAGCATTCGCCAGGCGGTGTCGGCGGCGATAAAAAGCGGCGCAGGTGCAAGGCCGCACGCTTGCTCGACACGGGCCCACAGCAGTCGCAACGCGCGAAATTTGGCTGTCGTCAGGAACTGATCAGCGTCGGCGGAAAGTCTGGCATAAATCATGCGCCGCGCCTTTTCGAGAGCGATGCCAGCTCCTTCGATTGCGCGCAAATAGGCCAGCGCGGACGCCAGCACGAAGGCCAGTTCCTGTGCTTCCGATCCGCCCGCGTCATGGATCACTCGCCCGTCGGCGACAGCGAATGGGCCCTTGAAGCCCAAACCGGCAAGACCTTTGACGGCGCTTGTGACGGCCGGTGCAATTTCGCCCCAGGCATAGGGGCTGGAACCCCAAACCGCGCACGCGCCAAGCGGATCGAGCCCGAAGCGGATCTTGCAGCTCGCTGGGTTAAGACGCTTCTGCTTGATGTACTCGGCCAGATGAATCGCGACCATCCGCGATTGGGGACCGATCTGAAGCTCGATAGAGATGCCGGCGTCGAGGAAGACGCCGTCGAGAGTTCGTGCGATCGATTGCGGTGTCGGGTCGAGCCCGAAGCCATAGGCGCCGTTGGCACCAGCGAACACCAGTGTCAGTCCACTCGCGCCGTTCTCAAGATCGTGGATCGCTTGCGCGTTGGCGACTTTCGGATCCGGATGGTCGATCCGCTGCATGATCTGCCAGGGCAGAGCCACGGGCCGGCCAGCGATTGGCGCCGCATGAGGCGCGCGACGATAGATCGGCTCGATCGTGAGCCCATCATAGGTCCTGCTCACGAGCTTTTCGAATGGCGCGCCCTTCAGGACGCCATCGACGAGCTTGCGCCAGTCCTCATAGGTAGCGGGCGCGAAATTCGCGGCCAGGGAGAGTTCGTCAGGAGATGTCATTTTTCGCAAGGGCCATCATTGAACGCCGAAATTGCCACGGGTGCGCCGCCAAGCCAAACGGTGTTTTAAGCTCAAACGGGGTCGGGCAGCCGCTCAATTCCTTCGGTGGACAGCTTGGCCAGGGCGGATGCAATGCTGCGGCCGGCAATCAGGCGGTCCGGCGCAATCTCGGTGAGCGGTACCAGCACAAAGGCCCGTTCGAACAAACGAGGGTGGGGCAGCGTCAGCTCCGGCCTCTCGATGGACACGTCATCATAGGCGATCAGATCGAGGTCGAGCGTCCGAGGCCCCCAGCGTCGTTCCTTGGCGCGATCGCGGCCGAATTTGGCTTCGATCTTTTGCAGCGCGAACAACAGCGCGTGAGGATCGAGAGGCGTGTCGATTTCGATGCAAGCATTGATGAACGGCGCCTGATCGACGTCGCCCCAGGGCGGCGTGGCATAGTCGGAAGAGCGCGCCAGGAGCGCGGCCTGGGTCATCCCGCAAATATTGGCGATCGCTTTTCGGAACGTGACGCGGACGTCGCCTACATTGCCGCCGAGCGCGATCAGGGCATGCGCCATCAAACCTTCCGATTGCGGGTCAGGACAACGCCGACGTCTTCGAAAATCGCCGCGATCGGCGCGTGCGGCTTATGGACGGTGACCTTGACCGCGCTCACCTTCGGAAAGGCGGTCAGCACCGCATCGGCGACGGCGCCGGCTGCGCGTTCCAGCAGTTTGTAATTGTCGTCCTTGAAGGCTGCGGTCGCAGTCGCCACCACGTTGGAATAGGAGACGGTATCGGCGAGACGGTCCGTGCGCGAGGATTCCGAGAGATCGGCCGAGAGTTCGAGATCGATGACGAAACGCTGTCCGACTTCGGTTTCGTGGTCCATCACGCCGTGGCGGGCATGGATGACGATGCCGGTAATAAAGATCGTGTCGCTCATTCCCTGCCCCAAATCGCTGAGGCCACGCGCAAGGCCTGTAAGGTCTCCGAAACATCGTGCGTGCGGATGATCCGCGCGCCGGCTTTCGCCGCGATCAGATGCGCAGCAAGCGAACCGCCCAGCCGCTGATGCGGTTCGGATGGCGATACACTGGCGATGAAACGCTTGCGGGATGCGCCAACCAGGAGCGGGAGTCCGAAGCTCTTGAACGGGCTCAAGCGGGCCAGCACCGTCATGCTTTGCTCTTGCGTCTTGCCAAAGCCGATACCGGGATCGAGCGCAATGTTCTCCCGCCGAATGCCGGCTCGTGCGGCGATCTCCAGCGAGCGCGAAAAAAAATCGGCAACGTCCCTCATGATGTCGATGGTGGGATCGGCGCGATCGCGGTTATGCATGATCACCACCGGACAACCTCGCTCTGCCACCAGCTTGGCCATGTCCGCGTCGCCTTGCAGGCCCCAGACATCGTTGGCGATGGCTGCCGCGTTATCAAGCGCCCAGGCAACAACGACCGGCTTCATGCTGTCAATCGACACGGGAATTCCGAGCGAGGCGACGTCGGCCAGAACCGGCCGCAAGCGCTGTATCTCCTCGTCAGCAGAGATCGGCTGCGCGCCATAGGGCCGGGTGGACTCGGCGCCGATGTCGATGATATCGGCGCCTTCGTCGATCATGCGCTTCGCCTGAGCTCGCGCATCCGCCGGCGCGAGGAAGCGCCCGCCGTCCGAGAAGGAGTCCGGCGTGATGTTCAAAACCCCCATCACCAGCGGATACGGTCGGGACAGGCGCTCCGGCCAGGTCCGATAATCCGCCGAGGCGACCGCGGGGGCGGTTCCGGGCGAAATCTCGATCATGCGGTCGCTTTGCGCGGTCGGGGCCGGGGAGTCAAGAGAGTGCGACTGTCCCGGTGCCCGGTCAACCGCGTTCAAGCGAAGATGCCAGTCAGTATGTGATCTTGGGCTGAAGTTTTCGCGCCTTCGCAATCAGCTGTTCGACCGACTTTTCGGAAGGCATGATGCGAACCAGTTTACGCTTGACGTTCACTTCTTTCATGTTTAGCGCCAGGCGCGCCGGATTTCGCAGCGCCAATTCGCGTACCGTCGGCACACCGGCGGCACGGACCAATCCGACTTTCGCCTTGCCCATGCCGGGAATCCGCATGTAGTCGGAGAAGTTGGCCCAAGCGAGCAATTGCTGCTCGCTGATCCCGGTCTTGGCGGCAAGCGTTTTACGTCCTTTCACGGTGCTTGCCGCTTCCAGCAGACGGTCCGTGGTGCGGATGCCCAGCGATTTCAGTTTGGCAGCTGCGAAGGAGGAAAGACCTTCAATCTCGGAGATAGGGTATGTCATGATTTTTCGATTGAAAAATGTGCTTCACGCGAATTGGCTGAGGCCGGGAGTCCCTGCGATGATCGCGCCCATCTGATCCTCCCCGATTTTTTCCCGGCCAAACCGGAAAAGTTCACGTGCGATGTTCTGGATGTCGCTTATGCCAAGGCCGAGCGCCATCAGCCGCGTGCCGACAGCCATCAGGCCACCGCCCATCAGCTTGGCAAAACCGCCACTGTTCTCGGATGCGGAGATTGCGGCTTCTGCTCCTGGAATCCTGTCGATCAAGGCCTGGACCTTGTCGGAAGGACCTTCATTGCGAAGGTAACCAAGAATAATGCCGATCGTTTTTTCGGCCACGGTGTCTTCGATACCGGCCTTGGAGGCCAGCCACGCCGTCAGCTCGTCCATAGTGCCCCGCCTCGGCGAGCATGCTCGCCGATCCCCTGCTTGAGGTTTATCTTGATCTTGTGCGAGACGAATTACAAGCGATCACCGCACCCCGTCGCGTGAATCGCATCGCAGGTGTTGCAGCAATGCAAGGGCAGGCGTCCGTTTCCCTGTTCGGCAGAAGTCTTAATGCAAAGTTGATGGCGCGAAGCTGCCAAACGGGTCCAATGTGCGCCGAACGGAACGTGTTTCCGTCCTTCGTCCGTTCGTCGAAGGTTTCAATCGGCTTGCAACATGCAATATAAGTGCGGTGCTTGGAATGCGCCTTGAGGGCGCACAAGAGGCGACGCAATGGCGACACCCGGTATCCAGACCGCCGACACGGTCGAGAAGATTTTTTTTGGCAAGGGTGAGCAGCCGGCCTGGCTGACGCTTGGGTTGGCCAATCGACATGGACTTGTGACGGGTGCAACCGGTACCGGCAAGACCGTTTCGTTGCAGGTGATGGCGGAGGGATTTGCGCGCGCCGGCGTTCCGGTGTTCGCGGCCGATATCAAGGGCGACCTGTCCGGCATCTCGGAAGTCGGCGAGGCCAAGGACTTCATCCTCAAGCGGGCCGCCGACATGGGGCTCTCGTTCCAGGTGGATCGGTTTTCGACGGTGTTCTGGGACGTATTTGGCGAGCAGGGGCACCCGGTGCGCGCCACTGTTTCCGAGATGGGACCGCTCTTGCTGTCGCGCATGATGGATCTGAACGATGTCCAGGAAGGCGTGCTCAACATCGCCTTCCGCGTCGCGGACGAGCAGGGCTTGTTGCTCCTCGACATGAAGGACCTGCGGGCGATCCTGTCCTTTATCGCCGAGCATGCCGGCGAGCTGACGACCCAATATGGAAACGTCTCGAAGCAGACGGTGGGAACTATCCAGCGTCAGCTTCTCGTGCTCGAAAACCAGGGCGGCGACAAGTTCTTCGGAGAACCGGCGCTGGATCTAAAAGACTTCATGCGCACCGACCGCGACGGGCGGGGCATGGTCAACATTCTGGTCGCGGACCGGTTGATGCAGAGCCCGAGATTATACGCGACCTTCCTGTTGTGGATGCTGTCGGAACTGTTCGAGCAGTTGCCGGAAGCTGGCGATCCTCCCAAGCCAAAACTCGTGTTCTTCTTCGATGAAGCTCACCTGCTGTTCAATGACGCACCAAAGGCGTTGATGGAAAAGATCGAGCAGGTGGTGCGGTTGATCCGCTCAAAGGGCGTCGGCGTTTATTTCGTCACGCAGAACCCGATCGACGTGCCCGACAAGGTGCTCGCCCAATTGGGCAACCGCGTGCAGCATGCGCTACGCGCCTTTACGCCGCGGGACCAGAAGGCCGTGACTGCGGCTGCCGAAACGTTCCGTCCCAACCCGAAACTCGACACCGCGCAAGTGATCACGCAACTCGGCAAGGGCGAAGCGCTGGTATCGTTTCTCGAGGGCAACGGCGTTCCGGCGATGGTCGAGCGCGTCATGGTGCGGCCGCCGGCCGCGCGCATCGGGCCGATCACACCGGAGGAACGCAGGTCCATCATCGACAGCAGCCCGGTGAGGGGCAAATACGACACCGCAATCGATTCCGAATCCGCCTACGAGGTCTTGCAGAAGCGCGTGGCGGGCGCGGGCGGCGAAGGCGGCGGAATCCTTGGGCAGATCGGCGGCATCGTTGGAACGATTTTCGGCACCAGCACGCCCCGCGGCAAATTGTCGACCGGGCAATTGATCGCGCGCAATGTCACCCGCTCGGTGACCAACAAGGTCGTTGGCGGCGTCGCCGCCGACCTCGGCAAGTCCGTCGGCGGCTCGATCGGCGGTTCGGTCGGCCGCGCGATCGTGCGCGGTGCGCTCGGCGGGTTGCTGCGGCGATAGAATTGAAATAGTGGTCCGATTCCAACATCTGCACTCCGACGCGGCAGACACTTTTGCAAATGTTGGAATTAAAGGACCACGGGTAAAAAATAGGTCTTCCATTGGAGTTGGGTTTTGACATTCGCAACAGGGATTTGCTGCGATGGGTCAGCGAATGTCAAATCCACTCCACTAGCTGCGATCTTCCTTCAATCTTCAGAAAGTGACGCGTGCTGAGACTCCCCTCGTTGCGAGCGCCGCTCGACATCCTTTTCCTGATCTGCTGCGTCGTGCTGACCGCCGACGTGCTTGGCCCGGAGATTTTCGGCCACGGAAAGACCAAGGATTATCCACTCTGGTTCTGGGCCGGCCAGCAGATATTGCAAGGGGGCGATCTCTATCCGCACGACCCTCACACCACATTCGCGTTTCTGTATCCGCCGCCAGCGGCGATCCTGCTTGCGATCCCCGCCTGGTTCGGAAAGATTCCGCTTTATCTTGTTTTGTCGCTACTGAACGTCGTCGCATGGTGGATGACGGCGCAGCTTTCCGACGCGATGACCGGTGACGGCAAGGTCGCGGGCCCCTGGCTCGCGGCGCTGCCGTCAATCGCCATGATCTCGTTCACCTTTGACATGTTCGATCTTGGCCAGCCCAATCTGGTGCTGCTCGCCGTGATGCTATGGGGGGTCTGGCTCCTGCAACATGACCGTCCCTGGAGTTCGGGGAGCTTGTTTGCGCTCGCGACCGCGATCAAGGTCTTTCCGGTGGCCGTGCTTCCTTATCTGGTGTGGCGGCGGCAATGGGCATCGGTTGCGAGCATGGTCGTCTTTCTCGCCGTCTTCTTGATCGCCATTCCGACCCCGATACGCGGCTTTCAGCACAACGTCTCCGAATTGAAGACCTGGTATCAGGGCATGGTCGGATCGAGTTCTGAAGCGGGATTTGGACAACGCGAAGATCAGAACTGGTCGTGGATGAACCAGTCCCTGATCTCCTTGACGCATCGCCTGACGCGCCCGGTCGACTACAACCAGGACAATCCGAACGGCGCGCCAGCCTACATGAATTTGCTGAACCTTGACTTCAAGACTGCCAATTGGGTGGTCCTGGGCGTCTCCGCTCTCATCGGCCTCGGCTTCATCGTGGTGATGCCGCAGGCCTCGCGGAGGACACCACGGTCGGACGCGGAAGAACTCGGCATCCTGTTCTGCCTGATGACGATCGCCTCACCCCTGGCGCGACAGTATTACTTCATCTGGTTGTTCTTTCCGCTCACGGTGCTGATCCATCGCGCGGCTTACGACCCCCGTGGCGCCGTGCGCAAGGCAACATGGGTCGTGCTAGCGCTTTCGGGCCTGCTGGTCTGTCTGTCGCTTCCGGTGTTTCCGCACGAATTGCAGGCGTTCGGAAACAATTTTCTGGCCACGGCCCTGATGGCCGGAGCGCTTGCCTGGTTTCTGCTGCATCCGCTGGAAGACAAGGCAGGTTCCCCAGTCGGCTCCTTGTCCGCATCGCGCCAGGTGCCATAGAGTAAAGTCGGAAACTCCTGCTTACGAAGGAAGATCGGAAATGGCCGCCGCTGCACAGCTTCAAGAGGTCCTCGAGCGCATCGATGCCGATTTCGACAATAGCCTGACGCGGCTGTTTGCGCTCCTGCGGATCAAGTCGATTTCGGCCGATCCGGCTTTCGCGGGCGAATGCAAGGCGGCCGCCGACCATCTGGCGAAGGATATCGCGACGCTCGGCCTGGCCAGCGAGGTGAGGCCGACCGACGGGCATCCAGCGGTCCTCGCCAGATCCGATGGCAAATCGAACGGCGCGGGGCGGCCGCACGCGCTGTTCTATGGCCACTACGACGTGCAGCCCGTCGATCCCTTGAACCTGTGGCACCGCCCGCCGTTCGAGCCCGTCGTTACCGACCATGCGGATGGGCGGAAAATCATCGTTGGGCGCGGCGCGGAAGACGACAAGGGACAGCTGATGACCTTTGTCGAGGCGTGCCGTGCCTGGAAGGCGGTGACGGGATCGCTGCCGATCGAGCTGACGATCGTGATCGAGGGCGAGGAGGAGGTTGGTTCGAAGAACTTCGTGCCCTTCCTCGAAAAGAACAAGGCAGACCTTGCGGCGGACTATGTGCTCGTGTGCGACACCGGCATGTGGGATCAAAATACGCCGGCGATCACGACCTCGCTGCGAGGGCTCGTCTACGAGGAGGTGAAGATCAAGGCCGCCAACCGCGACCTGCATTCCGGCATCTTCGGCGGCGGCGCACAAAATCCCATCCGGGTCTTGACCAGCATTCTCGGCGGCCTTTTCGATAATGACGGCCACATCACGATCCCCGGCTTCTACGAAGGCGTCAAGGATCTGCCTCCGGACGTCCTGGAGCAGTGGCGGAAACTCGATCTGACTCCCGAGAAATTTCTCAAGCCGATCGGGTTGTCGATTCCGGCCGGCGAGAAGGGACGTCTTTTGATCGAACAGGTCTCATCGCGGCCGACCTGCGACGTCAACGGCATTGTCGGCGGCTATATCGGCGAGGGCTCGAAGACCGTGATCCCAGCGGAGGCTTCCGCCAAGGTTTCATTCCGCTTGGTGGAGGGACAGGACCCCAACAAGATCCGGAACGCCTTTCGCGATTACGTCACGGCGCGATTGCCGGGTGATTGCCGGGCGGAATTCACCGACCACTCCAACGCGCCTGCCGTTGCGCTTGACTGGAACATGAAGCCTCTTGCGGCCGCACGGCGCGCGCTGGCGGAGGAATGGGGCAAGGATGCGGTACTGATGGGCTCGGGCGCCTCGATCCCGATCGTGGCCGACTTCAAGCGCACGCTCGGCCTAGATTCGCTTCTCGTGGGCTTCGCGCTCGACGATGACAATATTCACTCACCCAACGAGAAATACGACCTCAGAAGCTTCCACAAGGGCATTCGCTCCTGGGCAAGAATTCTAGCCGCGCTGGCGCGGTAGCCAGGCTTATTGCTTGGCCGCTTCCCGCCGGACCGCCTCGGCGGCTTCCGGATGCCTGCGATAGTAATCGCATTGACCAGGCTTTGCTGCGCGATCCAGGCCTTCCTGTTTCGCAGCCTGCAGGAGCTCTTCATCCTCCTTCAGATCGAGGATGGCTTGCTCCTGGATAAAAGTGAGGTAGCTCTCTTTGCTTGTCGAACGCGTACCCGCTTCACGGCTCAGAACCTTGCAGCCGACGGCAAAATAGATGTCCTTCACGCGATCCACGAACTTGGCCCGCCGCTCCAGGTATTTCTGCTTGATCCGGGTGGTCAGACTCTGCTTGGGCGGTTCAGCTTGTTGGGCCGTTGCTGGGGGCAAAGCCGCCGTCAACGTGACCGCCGCGACTAAGACGTAGATGGTCTTTTTCATGATGTCTCCCCAAGGCCGACGGCATCTAATCGCAACGAAATCCGGCCCGCAATATCCGGAGGGAGGCGAACGTGAAAACGCCGCCCGGAATTGGGCGGCGTTTTGATTCAATGTGCAGAGGTCTATGGAAAAAACTTACACGGGATTCCCAATTATTTCAATTCCTGTAGCTCGGGTCCAACCGATCGAGCTTGCGCAGCAGCGGCGGCCACACCAGCGTGGTCGATCGCAGTTCGGCCCGTTCGGGGTTATCGAGCAGCCGGGTGTTTTTGTCGATGACATCAGGATCGACCGGGTATGCGGTCGGTCCCAGCATCCGGGTGCGGACCTGCATGGTGCAGGCTCGTTCGAGATGGAACATGCGTTCGAAAGCCGACGCGACCGAGCGGCCGACCGTCAGCGTGCCGTGGTTGCGCAGCAACATGTGATTCTTGTTGCCGAGGTCGCTTTGCAAGCGGGGGCGTTCGTCATGGTCGAGCGCAATCCCTTCATAGTCATGATAGGCGAGGTCGAAGGTGACAAGCTGTGCGGTCTGATTGAGAGGCAGCAATCCTTCCGCGCAACTTGCGACCGCCGTGCCGTCGGGTGTGTGCAAATGAATCACACAGCCGGCATCCTCGCGAACCTCATGGATCGCCGAATGGATAGTGAACCCGGCCGGATTGATGTTGTACTGCGTTTTGGTGAGCAAGTTGCCGTCAAGATCGACCTTCACCAGGCTCGATGCGGTGATCTCGTCGAACATCAGTCCATAGGGGTTGATGAGAAAATGATGCTCGGGTCCCGGGACGCGCGCAGAAATGTGGGTGTCGACCAGATCATCCCAACCATAATGGGCAATCAGCCGGTAACAAGCCGCGAGATTGACGCGCTGCTCCCACTCCGCATCCGTCATTCCCGAGGGCACTTCCTTCAGCCGGGCTTCCGCTGGCGACATGATGGATTCTCCTGTGAGCGCTTGATATCCCGAAGCCTATTCCGCTGCCAACCTCGCAGCAACGCGCATTGCGGAGGTGGCAGTCATGCTTCGGGGAGCCGCCTTCCCCCGCCCTAGTGGTCCAATTCTAACATTCGCATCCCTTCTCGGCAGGCTCTTTTGCGAATGTTAGAATCAGAGGACCACCAGCAAATATATGTTTTTAGTGGAGTTTAGAATTTGACATTCGCCTTGTGAGCTTGCGGCTACGTGGGTAGCGAATGTCAAATCCACTCCACTAGGGTGGCGGGATCGACAGCAGGCTGGAAATGCTGCGTCCGCGGATGTCGTAGACACGGGCAAACACCACATCGTCGCGCTTGATCTCAACCATGATCGGCGCACTAATGAGTCCCTTGCAGTAGAACTCGCCCAGCGTCATCGCAAAGTCGGCGACGTGGCTGTCCCACCCGATGGTGAAATCGGGACCGAGTGCGACTTGGGCCCCGCGGTGGGGCCCACATACGGCGACATTCCATTTGTGCCCAGGCAACGGAGTTTCGTGCTTTTCCTCAAGCTGCTCGCGCAGGCCGTCGGAGGCCTGCTTGAACGCAAGCCCCCAGTAATCGAGCATGTAGCGATCGTCGGCGCCGCGCACCGTGCCGGCGATATAATTGAAGTGCGTGTATTGATAAGGGTGCAAGCGGATCATTTCGGCGAGCGGCAGCAGCAGGCCGAACGCGAATACAGCAAGAGCAGCAGGCTGCCAGCTGCGGCGATTGTCCCCGAGCCATTTCATGCCCCGCGCGAAGGCAAGACCGGCAAGTACCGTCATCGGCGGAATTACGAAGATGAAATGGCGGATGCCGTTGTAGAGCGCCGGCCGCATGACAAGGGCGATCGCGATCGGCAATAGTGCCGCCAGCGTCAGCACCAGGAGGATCGTCTTGCGGCGCGCCGGCACGTCCCTGCGGGGCAACGCGAGAGCGGTCCCGACGACGCCTGCGATGGTCAGTGCTAGCAAGACTTCCGGAAGTTGCAACGCGAACAGCGTTGGAAGATACGACCACGGCATGTCCGGGACCGAGAAAATCGCGCCGTCGAACATCTCCTTCCACGGCTTTTCGAAAAAGTGCGAGAAATAACTCGCGGCCAGGAACGGATGGTCGGGCTCGATGATCGACCATGGCCAGATCAGTCCCATCACGAGATAGCCGAGCACCAGACCGGGCAGCAGCGCGTAAGCCATTTTCACAAATCGCCGCACCGCTTCGCGCGCGCCGTGTGTGCGGATTTCCTCGATCAGCATCGGCACGAAACCGACCAAGGCATAAAGCAGCGCGAGGCTGCCGAGGATGCGTGAGCCGATCGAAAGACCTGAACCGAGGCCAACGATCAGCACGGTCTGCGGCGACGGCGAGGGATATTCTTCAGCCAGGCGAACCAGACCGAGCATCAGGATGACCATTGCGACAGCGAATGGCGCATCCTTCGGGTTCATGAACATGTGGCCGTAGAAGGTCGGACACAGCGCCAGAAGCAATAGCGCGGCAAGTCCGGCCAGCGGGCCGCCGACGCGACGGCCCAGCCGCCACGTCACGGCGAGGCCAACGATGCCGACGACGGCGCCGACCAACCGCCGCGTTTCAAACAGTTCGAGCGGAATGACCTTGTGCAGCAGGGCCGCGGCCATATCGAAGCCGCCGCCATACATGTAAAGATTAACGAACGATAATGCCTCGGTATCTCTGAACCCGGAACCGTACATCTTGAGCAAAAGATCGGCATATTCGGCGTGGGTGTAATCATCCCAGCCGAGGCCGTAATCGCGGAAGGTGAAGCCAGCGACCAGCCCGACCGCAACCAGCACCAATATCGCGGCGTCGTCGCAAGTCCGCTCCATCGAGCGCCGCGAAGGCGTATCGAGAGCCGAGGTCGTGATTGATGTCATCGCTATCGGATACCCGGTGTCCCTCTGGCCCATTCGCGCCTGGTGGGCCTCATCCCCGGCATCCATATAGCGCAGTTCCAATTGCCAAGTAATTGGCAATTGTGGCGTAATTCGCCTACCGCGGCGCAACGAAAGGGCGGATTTGACCCTTAACCATGGTTCCAATGACCGGCAGGTCTCGGAATTCTCTGGTTAATTGCCGGTTGGCGGGGCACGCAATATGACGGTATCGTGGCGGCCGGGGCTGTAGGGGGCTTGCGCGGGTTGAGCGCGGCCCAGGGATAAGTTTGATGACGATTGGAATGTTGGTCGCCGGGATTGGCTGCCTGCTGGCAGGCCTCCTTGCGATCGGTTTCGGGATTCCCATCAACGAATTCGGCCTCGGCAATACGTTGATCCTTGCCGGCTCTGTAGCCGCCTGCTCGGGATTGATCATCCTGAGCTTGTGGGTTGCTGTCAGGGAGCTGAACAGCATCGCAAGGCAGCTTGGGTCCGGCCCGGCGCTCGATTTGAAGCGTAGCGCACTGCAACCGGTGGCGTTGCCGGGGCTGGACGGGGCAGAGAGCGATATCGCCTCGCATGCCGATGCGATGGGCGACGAGTATCCCGGCGCACCGCCGCCGCTCTCTGCGTTACCATCGGCTCCCTGGGTGGACGACGCGACCGCCCGCGACCGATCGCCCGCTCCGGCACCCGAGATCGCACCAAAACAGCGGCACAATTTGATGTTTTCGTCGACATCGCGCCGGGAACGTGAGCGTGCGCAGGCGCGCGCAGGCGAAACAATTGCCCCTGAGCCCCGCGCCGCGGAGGCCAACGAATTTCCTCCTCCAAGCTTTGACCACACGTGGCCGAAATCGGAGCGCGCACGGCCGGCGGAAGCGCCGCCTCAGCGCCGCCCCATGCGCAATCCCTCGACGTCAGGCGAGCCTGCCGCGACCCGCCAGCCCCCGGGCGCCGAAAATCAGCAACCGGTGACCGTCTTGAAATCGGGCGTCGTCGATGGAATGGCGTACTCGTTGTACTCCGACGGTTCGATCGAGGCCCAGATGCCGGAGGGCCTGATGCGCTTTGCATCGATCGACGAATTGCGCGCGCACCTCGACCAGCGGCCGTAAAAACCGCGTTGCCGTTCTTGTCTCTGCCCAGGTATTCCGCTCAAATCCGGAAAGAGGGTTTTGGCCATGACCGACACCACTGGCAAGAATTTCATCGATCTGACAGCGAATATCGTCTCGGCCTATCTCAGCAACAACCCGACGCCGGCCTCGGAAATTCCCGGCCTGATCAACCAGATTCATGCAGCCCTGGTCCGCGTTTCGACCGGCAGGCCGGAAGCGCCATCGGAACCGGCAAGGCCAGCCGTTTCTGTCAAGAAGTCGATGACGCCGGACTATCTGGTCTGCCTTGAAGATGGCAAACGCTTCAAGTCGCTGAAGCGGCACCTGCGTTCGCAATACAACATGACGCCGGAACAATATCGGGAAAAGTGGGGCCTGCCGCCGGACTATCCGATGGTCGCGCCCAACTATGCGGTCGCCCGCTCACAGCTTGCCAAGAAGATGGGGCTGGGCCAGCAACGTCGGCGGCGGAAATAGGCCTTAGAGCTTACGACGCCGCCGCCAATGTTTCACGGGCGTCGGTGCGAATGCGTTCCACCATCGCGCGCAGCCCGTTGGAACGCTGGGGTGTGAGATGCTCGCGGAATCCGAACTCGTCGAATATGGCGATGGCGTCGGTTGCGAGAATTTTTTGCGGCGTCTGACCGGAATAGAGCGTGAGCAGGATCGCGACCAGTCCGCGGACGATATGGGCGTCGCTGTCACCCCGATATTTCAGCAAGGGCTCGCCGGCGTCATTGCGCGCGACTTTCTTCGACAGCCAGACCTGGCTGACGCAACCCTGCACCTTGTTGGCGGCAGAATGCTCGGCTTCCGGCATGAGTTCGAGCGTCCGGCCGAGTTCGATGACATACCGGTAGCGGTCGTCCCACTCGTCCAAAAGCTCGAAGTTTTCCCGGATCTCGTCAATGGTCATGATCGTGCTCAAACCCTCGAAGCTGGTATATAGGGCTAGCGCGGCGAATTTGAAGTTCCTTTCAGTATCGCGGCAAGCCCGTGATAGGAACTTCAAATTCAAAGCCGCACTAGAAACAATAGGTTGCTAGAGCTTTGATTCCGAAGTTCGCTTCAGAGGTCGCCGCAATTGCTTGCGAACTTCGGAATCAGAGCTCTAGATGCGGCCGAAAGCGATATCGTTCCCGATCGGATTGTTCCCGTTTCGGTGGAAATTACGGTGACGGTGGCGAAGCGCCTTGCCACTCGATCTGCGTGTCTTCCGGTGTCAGCGTATCATGCGCGACTTGCGTGACCGCAGGATCCATGCCGCCGATCGATCCGGTGTGGTCAGGTGTACGCTTGTCAGATTTTTCGGGTTTGTCGGTGATGATCTGATACAGCTTGCGCGCGCCGCCCTGGGCTCGGTGACCAATCACGTTTGCAGCCTGACCGCCAACTTCGCAGGCCGCGGGCTGACGTTTGCAAAACTGGCCCATGTCGGAGATCGCAGCCGTGGCTGCCGAGACCGCTTCGGAGGCATTGAGTTGCGGCGTCTTGTCCGGGTCTGGCGTCTTGTCCCGTGGCAACAGCACGAGGACGAGCCCAATCCAGAACGCCAAGCGAAGCAGAAAAAACATCTTGCTACTCCGGCCGCCTCTCTTTTTCCCTTGTCTTCAATTCCGAAGACCGGATCCCAACATCCGTCGATAAATCGCAAGTGTTTGCATTGAAGTTAAATCGCGAAGAATTCGCGAAAAATTCGCCGGGTTTGATTCGGCGTAAATTTTTGATTGACGCCGATTGAGCCCGTCGGACGGCCGTCCACCATTTCGAAACCATAGCGCCCGCTTTGAAGAAACCCGGTATTCACCATCTGCGTTGATAGAGCCCGCATCGGTCGCCGAAAGGGCCGTGGTGATACGGTCTTCGGCGGCGATGCGGGGCGCCTTAGCGTTCATTTAATGTCGCTCTGACAGGTTGCGACAACGACAAGGGGGACGTTCCGGGCGGCTGTTCGACGCCCAGGCCGAAGCGAAAACTGTGACAGTTCTGAGTACCATTCGCGATTGCCTAGATGCGCTGCTGCACCCGTCGGCACGGCACGATGTGCTGGCGCGTGCGCGACACCGCGCTTTCATCGCGCCGAGGCTGCTAGGGAGCCTCACGGCATTTGCTGCTTTTCCGGTTTACCTCGCCATGCACGGCGCACCGACCGCGCTCGGGGTCGCGGCCTTCGCTTGGCTGATTGCACCCATCCTGTTGTCCTGGTTCCTGTCCCGCACCGGCCGCTACGAACGGGCCTGCCTGCTTTCATCCCTGGCGTTTGCCGGCCTGATCATGATGCTGGCATCAAGTACCGGGGGCGTCGGCTCGTTCGCTGCGATCTGGCTGGTGGTCGTGCCGGTGGAAGCTGCGCTTTCGGCGTCACGCCGGGTGGTCGCGTTTGCTTCCGCGATTGCCTTGGCCTGCGTCGCACTGCTGATCGTCCTTGGTCATTTCGGGCTGCTGCCGGCCGGCGATGTCGGTCCGAACACGCGCGCAATTCTGACCGCCTTCGGTGTGGCGGCCGCGACGCTCTATGCCGCGGGCTTGGCATTTGGCGCCGAACTGCTCGCCCGCACCAGTGCATCTCTGCTTTATGTCGAGGAAGATCGCTATCGCCTGCTGGCTCACAACATGAGCGACGTGATTTCGCGCCATCACCGCAACGGCGCTGTACGCTTTATATCGCCCGCTGCCGAAGCGCTGTTGGGCGCGCCGGCCTCGCGTCTGTTGGGCTACGGATTGTTTGACCGCGTGCACGTCGCCGATCGCCCGGCTTATCTCACGGCGCTTTCTGATGCGGCGCGCGGGGGCGAAGCGCAAAGTGTCGAGTTCCGTCTCAGGCGGGATGGGACGCGCGGCCGCGACTTGGGGCAGGCCAACCAGGTGAACTTCATCTGGGTCGAGATGCGTTGCCGACCGCTCGAGACGGTGTTTTCGAAGACGTCCGAGGCCGAGGTGGTCGCAGTGATGCGCGACGTCACCGACCGGAAAAACCAGGAACAGGCGCTGGATCTGGCACGGTCCGCCGCGGAGCAGGCGGACGCTTCCAAGACCCGCTTCCTTGCCACCATGAGCCATGAGCTGCGCACGCCGCTCAATGCCATCATCGGCTTCTCCGAGATGATCATGCAGGAAGACGTGCTGATGCTGGACGCCGCGCGCCGCAAGGAGTACGCCCAGCTGATCAACGATTCGGGCCAGCATCTGTTGTCGGTCGTCAACGGCATTCTCGATATTTCCAAGATGGAGTCCGGCAATTTCGAGCTCACGCCCGAACCTTTTGCGCCACGCCAGGCGCTGATCAATTGCTGCAACCTGCTGGCGCTTAAGGCGCGCGAGAGCAGCATCGATCTCGTCACGCGCGCGCCCGAGGATTTGCCCGTCATGATCGGCGATCCCCGTGCGTTCAAGCAGATCGCGCTCAACCTCATCTCCAATGCGGTGAAATTCACCGAGCGCGGCGGCACGGTCACAGTTTCGGCCGCGATCGAAGGCGCGCGGTTCGTTATGCGCGTCGTCGACACCGGCGTTGGCATTGCAGCCGACGACCTCAAGCGAATTGGCGACCCGTTCTTCCAGGCCGGCAAGACCTATCAGCGCCGGCATGAAGGCACGGGCCTGGGACTATCGATCGTCAAAAGCCTCGTTGCCATGCAGGGCGGTGAAATAACCGTGCAGAGCAAGGTTGACGAAGGTACGACTGTTACAGTTGCACTGCCGCTGACGCCTCAGGCTATGCAAGCTTCAAGCAATATTACAACGCTTGCTGCTCTGTCGCGTCCGGTGATGCCGGAGCAAGCCCCTCAGGTGAAGAAGAGTGCCTAGGAAATCGACAATCGACGAGGATAGGCCGCGCCGCCGCGGCTCCCGAACAGCCGTGTTGGATGAGCCCGAACACGGTCTGGTCATGCGTATTTTCTTGCATAGCCCGAAAGACGTGATTGCCGGCGCGCTCGCTCTGGTGGCCGTCTGCGCCATCATCGTCAATGCGCTATTCATGCAGGCCGGGCGTCATCCCGCGCCGATGTTTGGCACGGTGACCGTGATGCCCACGGTAGCGTCTTTGCCCGCCAGCCACGTGACGCGGCCGCGACCTGTCGAGGCCGACGTCCCGCTGCCCGAACCGAGGCCAGCCGAACCGAGGGCCGCCGATCCCATGGCCAATCTCGTCAAGACGATGAGCTCCGTGCAGCCGACGACGGCCAATATTCCGCGTCCGCCGATGACGGTTCCGGTATCGACCCACGTCGAAAGCGTGCCTGTTTCAGGCTCGCATCGCGTGGCCGCGGTGCAGCGCGCGCTCACCGAATACGGCTACGGCCAACTGAAGCCGACGGGCGTGATCGGTGCCGACACCCAGGCTGCGATCCAGAGGTTCGAGCGGGCGCGAAAGCTCCCGGTCACGGGCCAGGTGTCCGATCGTCTGGTGCGCGAACTCGCTGTCACCACCGGCCATCCGGTCGAGTAGGTCGGCTGCTCTTCAAATCACGTTGCCGATCCGGGGGCCTCCGTCCGGGCGATCCGGGCGCGCGCGCCGATCGCAACCGCGATCACGACGGCAGTCCCATAGATCAAAATCCGGCCGTCGATCGTCTCTCCGAGAAGCCAGACTGAAGCGGCGAGGGTGAAGAAGAGCTGGAAAAGCTGCGTTTGGCTGACACGCGCGATGCCGCCGAGTGCAAGCCCGTAATACCAGGCAAAGAAGCCTGTCAACTGGCTGACCAGCGTGACATAGATAAATCCGATCCAGGCTGAGGCGGCAACCGCTTGCTGCGGAAAGCTGACAAACAGCATTGAAGCCGTCGACGTCACCGGCAACGCAAGCACGAGACTCCAGCAAATGACCTGCCAGCTGCCAAGCCGGCCTGCGAGCTGTCCACCCTTGGCATAGCCGCAGGCTGCCGCGAGCACGGCGCCGAGCAGGGCGGCATCTGGCGGGCTGAGGCGCGCGCCGGAACCTTGCAAAATGAAGGCGAGCACAATTGCCGTTGCAGCCGAGCTTGCAAGCCAGAAGCTCGCGCTCGGCCGTTCGCCTGCGAGCAACGCGCCGGCCACCGCCGTCGAAATCGGCAGCAATCCGACAACGATGGCACCATGCGAAGCCGGCACGTACAACAGCGCGAGCGTGGTCAGGAATGGAAATCCGAGCACGACGCCGAGTGATGTGAGGATCAGGCCCGGCCAATCCTCACGTCCAGGCAACGGCTGGCGGGTGAGCAAAAGGATGAGCGCGGCGGCGAGGCCTGCGCCGGTCACGCGGCCGAGAAAGACAAAGGCGACGCCAAGCGATGGCACGGCGGCGCGCGTCGCCGGAAGCGTCAGGCTGAAGGCTGCGACACCGAGCAATCCCCACAATAGCCCGCGCACATCCCGAGTATTCATTTTCGCAATTCTCTTATAGGAGAATTATTCTACTATAAGAGAATAAGCCTGGTTGGGTCAAGCGATGATGACGACCGGAACTCTAGCGCAGACGCGTGCTATCGATGACGATCAAGTACTCGCAAACTGTCGCACCGACATTTTCGAAGCTGTGGCTGAGGTCGCCACGATAGAAAAGAAAGTCACCGGCTTCGACGATGTGCGGCGTGCCCTCGAGCGTGACCTTGAGGCGTCCTTTGGTCACGTAGAGATGTTCCTCAACGCCCTCGCGGTGTGACGGGAAGGGACCTGTTTTGGCCTTTGCCGGCAACTTGTTGAGAACGAAGTCGATGCCGCGTCCGGAGTACATGGGCGAGAGCGAGCGCCGTTCGAAACCGGTGGAGTCCTCGACAAAGGACGGCTGGCGTTCGCGGGGAATATACAGGACGGGCTCGCGGCGCGTGCCGCCAACCAGCTGCGAGATGCTGAGGTCGAGCGCTTCGGCAAGCCTGCCGAGCGTCGACGTGGATGCCGGGCTCTCACCTCTTTCGATTTTCGAAATCGCTGCCCGGCTGACGCCGCTCCTCACGGCAAGCTGATCGAGGGTCAATTTGCGTTCGGCGCGCCGCCGCTTCAGGGCATCTCCGAGTTTCGATGGCTGGGCCACGATAGCTTCCGGTTGACTTGGCAGACTAACATCACTGATCGGCATTCGTCTTTCAAGATGATCGGAGCTTAGGATTTGACATTCGCTTTCGGAATTTGCGGCTAGATGGGTAGCGAATGGCAAATCCACTCCACTAGCATCTCGACTTCGCCTGGCCTATCGTCGTTTCATGCGATTGAAATCGAGCATATGGGTTGCGGCTTATTTGCGCCGTTGCCAGACCGCAGGCGTCTTTGGCGCGGTGCGCCGCCGTGGCGCGGAGGAGGCGGGCGCCGTGTTCGTGAAGGTGGCATTGCTCGACGGCAATGCCATGCTTTACGTGCCGGCCCCCCAGACGGTCTACGATGAGTCCAGACCCATCGAGCGGCTGTTCATGGCTGTCTCGAAAGGGCCGTTGCCGGAACCGTCGGTGGAGGAGCGTCTGCAAAAGGAAATCCGGTTCGATCCGGATGCCTGGATTGTGGAAACCGAAGACCGGGCTGGACGGCACTTCCTCGATTTGTCGCGCGACTGACGGCGGGTCTAGTGCCCACTTTCCGAAGTTCGTGCTCCATCGCAGCACCCACCTTCACGAACTTCGGAAAGTCATCGGCACTAGCAAACATATTGATTCTAGTACTACCGCTTCGATCTGACGTCCCTGATCGAATTCGCCGCTTGTGGTGCAGGGACTTCAGGTCGGCGGTACTAGCGTCCGGAATTCTGCGAAGATCCGGGGCGTGGCTGCGCAACGCCGCTTGCGGGCTGCGAGGCCGTCCGCGTCTGGGTCGCCGCACTTCGCACGCGGTTGCGCTCGTCGTCATAAAGCGCTGAACGATACCTGGCACGCGCGACCGCCATGGTCGAGCCGCGCCAGGCAGCCAGCATGATCAGCGCCGATCGTTCATTCAGCGTGTCGTAAAGGCGCGCGAGCCGATACACCGTGTGAACGGAAGCGCCAATCTCGGGTTTGAGAAAGAGCAGAACGCGCTGATAAACCCGGCTCGGTGTGCCAAGCGCCCGGGCGGCACACGCCAGCGGCTCGCCCGTCGGATCGTTGACCACTTGCGTTGCGATTTTCCAGGGCAATATCAGCGTCTCGCCGAGTTCGCGCGTGAAGTTTTCGACATCGCCGACCCAGGCAGCCATCTCGAGGGTCTCGATCGCGCATTCCGCACGATGGGCGGGAACGCGCGGCGAAGCCTTCAGCGGCATCTCTGCGAGATTGTGCAGCATCAAGACTCGTTCGGCCGAGGCGGCACCAAAAAAGAGACTGCTGATTTCCGCCGCATCGGTCGGCTGCATCGACAGGTTCGAGGCCAATCGCAGCTGGGCGTCCCGCGATGTTGCAACCGCTTCCGGCGCGAGCGTAGCCTTGGGGAGTGCTGGAATTTCGTGCTGCAGCGGTGCACGCTGATCGGGGTGTGTGGTTTTGAGCCCGAGATGTTTCAGGACCGGGCCGGGCGTCGCCGGATAGAGCGCAAGCCGCGCGCGGACCGCCGCACGTGTCGCGTCGTCGACTTGGTCGATCAGGCGGGACGTGAGTTCGACGAATTGACGGGCTTCTTCCTCGCTATGCGTATCGGTCTGAACATAGAGATCAGCGAGGACGCGAAGCAGGGTGGGACGGATATCGACGCCCTCCCGACGGGAAAGGCTCATCAAACCGTCGAAGCCCGAGAACAGCGGTCGTGTTGTCATCTTGGGGTACGCGACTGATTTCAAATCTCGCGTCAGTTTAAGGCGGTTTGCTTTAACGCCGCGTTAAGGAAAACAATCCGTGAAACGGCGGACTGCTTGCCGCACAATTTCCTCAAAGCGATCCGATCGGTCTTGCGAAAGCCGCAGCCGTAAATCGACTAGTGTGGCGGTTCAGAAGTCCGCATCATTTCTGCCGCGGCTTCGTCCTGCGGACTTCTGAACCAAAGCCACACTAGATAAGCAGGTTCGCTAAGTGTGCTTTCGATTCCAAAGTTCGAAACGTGGCTCCGCAAAATGATACGAACTTCGGAATCGGGACACTAGGGCCACATATTAAGAAGCCCTTAACCACGTTTGTTCTTAATGACTGCCGGCGCCGCAAATCGCGTCACAAGCGGCAACCGGAGAGAGTTCGGCATGGGCACCATCATTGAATTTCCAGCGGATGCGGCGCTGCGGCGGCTGGGCTCAACCGAGGATGGCGCCACGCAGGAAAGTAGGGCAACGGTGTTGATCCTTCCCGTCATCCGGATCGAGCGTCAGGTTGAGGAAACCAGCGGAGGTCGCGGGCCGGAGGAGGGGACAGCCCCTGGCCGCCGCCGTCGCCGACGCTAAAAGCCGGGTCCGATATGCCGGGCACCTTTTATCTGTCCCGAACGAGGCGGCCGTCTCGCGCTTCCGAATCTCTTCTCGCGTTGCTCACAACAAGTCTCCTGCTTGCTGGTTGCAGCGGCGGTGATTTCGGCCGCACCCGTGGGGATTTCCGCAACGACGACATGCACCGCTGGCTCGGCGCCGAGGCAACCGGCAGCGTCGGCTTGAAACCCTCGCAGTTCCAGCTCACCGACTTCGAAAGGCAGCTTCGCGATCAGGCCTATCCCGTGATCGAACCGCCGCATTCCCGCCCCGCATGGAAGGCGGTGTTCGGTGACTACCAGCCGATTGCTTCGCCCTGGCGGCAGAAAGTCGTCTTCGACCGCACCGCTTACGGCCGCGCGCTGATCGACGAGCCGCATCGTTCGGACGCCTCGCGCTATTCCCAGTTGATCGATGACGTGCGCGACGACATCACCCGCTTCGAACCGTTCTATTCCACCGCGGCGCGCGTGCTCGATCTGGACCGGAAGCGCAATGCGAGCCTTGCCCGTGTTTCGCAACTATCGCCGCGAGAGCAGGCCGATGCGGTCGCGCGCATGGGAGAGAACACGCTGATCGTGCAGTGGGTCCAGCAATGCCAGGAGCGGCGACTATCGTCGTACCGCTGGGCGCTGGAACGGCTGGTGGTCCAGGGGCCCGACAACATGGCCGCTGAAGCCGACCGGTTGATCAATGAACTGGCCACGCTCGCGGCCAATCCGCCCGTCACGATCGAGCCTGCCGCCGGATATGCGGTGAGTTCGCGCGGCTGAACGATGTCTGCTCAGCGCTTGGCTGGCGCCGGCTCCGTCTGCACCTTGCAGCTTGATGCCGCGAGTGAAGCCTGTGCCTGCGTCATCAGGCCTGGCTCGGGCGCCAAAGCCTTCATCACGATCAGTCCGGCGGTGCTGGGAGAATCGATGATCAGGCGGTCCGCCGCAGTGACATCCTCATCCTCTGGCAGCGCCGCGTGCTGGGCTTCCGTCATCAGGTCGAGCTCAATGACCTTGCGCCCGGCCGAACGGTCGTTGATGGCATAATAGGCCAATTCATTGCGGGTATAGAACGACACCGACGTGTAGGCCTGGCTCACGGGAACCGTGAGCTTGATCGGCCCTCCGGACAAGTCGTAGCGGCAGATCGCGACCGCAAAGGCCGGGTCCATGAAAGGCAGCGGCGCGCTGTTCGGATCCGGTTGGGGCAGGGCCGTGACCGCATTCAGTTTGGTCATCGGAGACAGCCGCGAATAGGCGTCCTGTGTCGCGATCCGCGGCAGCGCCAGCACGCTGACGAGATGCACGATGCCGCCCAGGAATACGCCGGCGAGGATTGTAAACAACAACCGGATCATGGGCAGCTCACGGTTGCGATGGAGGGCATCGGCGCGTCGCGCTGGGTACGGGTCGCAACGCCGACCGGCGTATCGTAAAGCCGCAGCACCAGCGTGTAGCGCTCGATGCCGCCGGTCGGCAGCCAGTTGCCGGCGCGCGAGCGCGAGGCGACGCGCAGCTCGAACGAGCCGTCGGCGCCGCGAATGATTTCCTGGCTGGTGAAGCCGTAGCGTTGCAGCGAATTCGGTACCAGCCGTCCTTTTCCATCGTAGAGCGTCAGCGTCCAGAATCGTGCCGGCGGCGTAATCCCGCTGACCAGCACGTCGCAGCGCCCATCGAGTGGTTGCTTGCGGTCGTCGCGGGTGGCGGAGAACGCAACGCCATCGCCGGTACCGACCGGAAGCTCGCCGCTGCGGGCGATCGATGCGCGCGAATAAGGATCAACCTCGGTGGTGCCGGTTCTGGGCCGTGCGGTCCAGGCGCCGATGGTCAGGGTGCCGATGTCGGTGCCGCGGGTGGCCGTCGTCCACGTGGCGCCGAGGCCGATGGCGGCGGCGAGGATCAGCGCCAGCAAGGTGACAAGTATCAGTCGCACGTTTCTAGTTCTTGCGCGGAACGGTTGGAACCGCTGGGCTGCCGGGCAATGCCGAAGCAAAGCTCTCGCTAAACCCAGCCGAGGTCGAGGAGACGGGCTTCGTCGGTTTGGCAGGTTCCCCGGCTGTCTTGGCCGCGTCGTCCAGCATCTTTTCCACGCGCACCAGGATGTCCGCGCCGCGTTTCGTGAGGACCGGCGGCGGCTTGATCTCCGGAGCCTTCGCGCCGCCATTCGCTGCCGCCTGGGCGGCAGACGGCGAGGGCGGCAGTTTGGCGCCCATTCCGACACCGGCGAGTTCCTTGATCTCGACGCCCTGGTGCGCCGCGGTCATGATGTCGTGCCAGGTCTGCGCCGGCAGCGATCCACCGGTCATGCGGTTGGTCGGCGAGTAGTCGTCGTTGCCAAACCAGACCGCGCAGGTGAAGTTGCCGGTATATCCAACGAACCAGGCGTCGCGATAATTGTTGGTTGTACCGGTCTTGCCGGCGGTCGGAATGCCATCCAGTGCCGCGCGGCGCGCCGTGCCTTCGCTGACCACGTGGCTCATCATCTCGGCCATGTCCGCCGCAGTGTTGGGCGGGATTGCCAGCCGTGGTTTCGGACCGTCGCGGTCGAAACGCCAAACCAGATCGCCGGTGCCGGTCCGCACCTCCAGCACTGCATGCGGCGTGACCGATCTGCCCTTGTTCGGGAAGGTCGCATAGGCCACCGCATGTTCGAGCACCGTGACTTCATCGGCGCCGATCGGCAGGGAGGGCGTATCGGGCAGCGGCGCCTTGATGCCGAAGCGGCGCGCAACCTCGACGATCTTGGCGCGGCCGACCTTGGCCGGATTGGGCGCCTTGCCGCCGAGCGCGATCGACAGCTTCACCGGCACGACATTGATCGAGCGCGTGATCGCCTGCGTCAGCGTAACCGCGCCGGAATAGGAGTGGCCGTAGTTCTGCGGGCACCAGTTGCCGATGCAGACGGGACCATCGACCACGATCGATTTCGGCGTGAAGCCGTTCAGTAGCGCGGTGGTGTAGACATAGGGCTTGAAGGACGAGCCTGGCTGCCGGTAGGCGTCGGTCGCACGGTTGAACTGGCTTGCGCCGTAATCACGGCCGCCGACCATCGCGCGCACGCCCCCGTCAAGGTCGGCGACGACGGTCGCGGCCTGGGTCGCGTGATAGTCGCGGCCGAATTGGCGCAACTGGTTTTCGATCGCTTCTTCGGCGGCGCGCTGCACGTTCATGTCGATTGCGGTACGGACGACGAAGACGCGCTCATTGTAGGACTTCGGGAAGGTGTCGACGAGCTTGCGCATCTCGTCGAAGGCCCAGTCGAGATAGTAGTTCGGCGAATTCTCGTCGCGGCGATCGACGGCCGTCGCCGGATTGCGCCGCGCGCCGAACACCTGACCGTCGGTCATGAAGCCGGCATCGACGAGGTTGTCGAGCACGACGTTGGCGCGGGCGCGCGCCGCCGGCAGGTTGATGTGGGGGGCATATTTGGTCGGCGCCTTGAACAGGCCGGCGAGCATCGCTGCTTCCGCCAGATTGACGTCGCGCGCCGACTTGTTGAAGTAGAAGTGCGCCGCGCCGTCGACGCCGAAAGTGCCGCCGCCCATATAGGCCCGATCGAGATAGAGTTTGAGGATTTCGTTCTTGGTGAGCCGCGTCTCGAGCCAGATCGCCAGGAACGCCTCGTTCACCTTGCGCTCGATGGTGCGCTCGTTGCTCAGGAACAGGTTTTTCGCGAGCTGCTGGGTGATCGACGAACCGCCCTGCCGGACGCCGCCGGCCTGGGCGTTGGTGACGATGGCGCGCAACGTGCCGGCGACGTCGATGCCGAAGTGGTCGTAGAAGCGGCGGTCTTCGGTTGCCAGGGTCGCCTTGATCAGGACGTCGGGAAAATCCTCCAGCGGGATCGAATCATTGTGCTTGATGCCGCGGCTGCCGATCGGATTGCCGTAACGATCGAGGAACGTCACCGCGAGATCGGATTTCTTCAGCCAGTCCTCGTCGGCGGTCTCGCGGAAAGCGGGCACGGCGAGGGCCAGCATCAGGATCAGGCCGCCGAGCCCGAGGGTGGCCGCTTCCGACAGCGGCTCGATGAACAACCAACGCTTCCAGTGACCGACATAGAAGCGGTCCATGAAGGCCGAGTAGCGCTCATAGAGTTCGCGGGTGCCTTTGCCGGTCGAGAACAGCGTGGAATCAATGCGCGCGTCCAGATCCAGCATCCAGCGCCGGATCTTCTCTCTCCATTCGGCTAACACGGTCTTGCGCACGAGCAGGCGTTACCTGAAACAGGACCCGGTTTCGTTTTCGATTTGAGATCGATCACCGCTTGCGGTGCATGATGCTCAAGCCTTGCGGAATTGTTGCGGCAAACCCAAGGCATTGGGTGCCCCGGCCGCCACCAACCTATCTAACCGAGCGGGGACGATAAACCAATGGCCGGCCTCAGATTTCAAGGGGAAGGGGATAACGGCCGCAAGGCCGCGCGACGATCGGTGGCTCTGGCCACTTGCATGGGTCTCCTCGCAGACCCTAGAAGGGGCAAAGGCAATCAAACATCCGAAAAACTGATCCTATGACCAAGAAGCCCCAGTCGCCCTCCGAACAGGAGGGATTCTTCTGGAAAACCAAGACGTTGGAAGAAATGTCAGATAAGGAATGGGAAAGCCTGTGCGACGGCTGCGCCCGTTGCTGCCTGGAAAAGCTTGAGGACGAAGATACGGGCAAGATCTATTTCACTCACGTCTCCTGCAAGCTTCTCGATGCAGGTCTCTGCGCCTGCAAGGATTATCCGCACCGTTCCGAGCGGGTTCCTGACTGCGTCCGACTGACGCCTTCCAATGTCCGCACACTGAACTGGCTGCCACCGAGCTGCGGCTATCGGTTGGTGGCTGAGGGCCGCGACCTCTATTGGTGGCACCCGCTGATTTCGGGCGACCCCAATACCGTGCATGAAGCCGGCGTTTCCGTGCGCGGACGCGTGCAGGGAACCGAGAACGAAATCGCCGACGAAGATCTCGAAGACCATATCGTGCAATGGCCGGCACTCCTGCCTAAACGCGCCCGGCTCAAGAAGCGCCCGATTCCCTCGCGCTAGTGTTCCGTTTCCGAGGTTCGCCTGCCTTCGCGGTGGGTGATCTTTGCGAATGTGCTTCACCAGCGGATTTTTGAATCAAACCGCGCTCGCCGGGACGCACCCATGCGCGCGGCCCGCTGCCCCATCCGCGAATCGTGCCCTAAATACGGAAATATGTTTTGCGGCGAACCGCCCCCCTCCAATTCCGCCTCCAGATGAACAAGTTCGAACGGCAGGGCCGTCCATCGGCCGATCAGCAAACCTTGGCCGAAAGCCTCGCCGTTGAACCCACGGTGGCGCCTGCGGACATTCCCGATGTCAGTGACGCGCCGCCGATCGCGCCGCCTGCGCCGCTGACGCAGAACGAAGTCCGCACCATCTTGATGAGCCTGATGCTGACGATGTTTCTGGCCGCGCTCGACCAGACCATTGTTGCGACGGCCTTGCCGACCATCGGCCGGCAGTTCAGGGACGTCAGCAGCCTGTCGTGGGTGATCACCGCCTACTTGCTGGCCTCCACCGCGGTCGCGCCGGTCTTCGGCACCCTGAGCGACATCTATGGCCGCCGCGCCATGATCATCACCTCGATGAGCCTGTTCGTCGTTGGCTCGATCCTCTGTGCGATCGCCCCCAACATGCCGGTCCTGATTATCGCCCGCGGCCTTCAGGGATTGGGCGGCGGAGGGATTCTGCCGCTGGTTCAAACCGTCATTGCCGACGTCGTCACGCCGCGCGAGCGTGGCCAGTACCAGGCCTATTTCAGCGGGGTCTGGATGGCCGCCGGCATCGGCGGGCCGATCCTGGGCGGCGTCTTCGCCGAACACCTCCACTGGTCGATGATCTTCTGGATCAATGTGCCCCTCGGGCTCACGTCGATGGCGATGCTGTTGCCGAAGATGGGCCGGATCCCGCTGTTTCACCGGCGACGGGAGGTCGACTGGCTCGGCGGCCTCCTGCTGATGGCGGCCGCTGTCGTCGTGATGCTGGTGCTGACCTGGGGCGGCACTCGGTTTGCCTGGTTATCGCCCGTGATCATGGCCATGGTCGGCGCCTCGATCGCGCTCGCGCTCGGATTTGTGTGGCACGCCTTGCGAGCGGACGAGCCGTTCCTGCCGCTGCCGCTGATGGGCGGGACGGTCGTTCCGTATGCGATGGTTTGCGGCGGTTGTGCCATGGGCGCGATGCTGGGGCTGACCGTCTATCTTCCGCTCTACTACGAGGGCGTCTATCGCCTCAGCGCCAGCGAAGCGGGCATGGCGCTGATTCCTCTGGCGGCGGTTTCGACGCTCGGCGCCGCGATTGCCGGCAGGACCATGGCGCGCTCGAAACACTACAAGCGCGTTGCCATCATCGGGACGATCATCGCCGCCGCGACTGCGGCGGCGCTTGCGCTGGCGCCTATGCCGCTGTGGCTGTTACTGGTGCTGCTGTCGATATTTGCGTTGGGCCTCGGCACCGCCTTTCCGGTCTCGACCGTGTCGTCGCAAAATGCGGTCACGCGATCGCAGGTCGGCACCATCACGGGCGCGACCAATTTCTTCCGCGCTCTGATGGCATCGTTCACGGTCGCGGTGTTCTCGGCCATTCTGCTTACGGCGCTCGGCGCCGACGTCTCGCTTTCTCCCGACCAGCGCGGTGCGGTGAATTCGATTCCGTCTGCCGACATGATCGCCGCCTTCCGCTATGTGTTCGGTGCCGCGGCAGCCTTGATGGTGGTTGCTTCGATCTGCATGGGCCTGATGGAGGAGAGGCCGCTCTCCGGCCCCGCGCGGCCGGTCGAAATCGCGGAGTAGGCTGGCCGCTGGCATTCGGGAAGGCGCGCGCGGCCCGGGTGTCTTCAATCGGGGTCGCTCGACGATTGTACCCCTGCAAGCACGGAATTTTGAAATTCGTCACCCGGCCGCCAAGATTTGCATTCCCGATTTTCGATAGCGCATAAGAGGTTATCGGAAAATCGGAGAATGACAGTTGCGCCGATTAATGTGCCATTCAGGTTGTTCTTCAATGCACCCGTAACCAATGGAATTTAGATTCCGCCCCAGTTAAGGCAGTGCGAGTGCCCTGGGGTCAGCGGGCAGGAGTTTCAAATGCTGCGGCTTGTTTCCCGATTTGTGCATGACGAGTCCGGCGCGACGGCAATCGAATATTGTTTGATCGCGGTCGGCCTCAGCATCGTGATTATCACGGCCGTCAACGGTATCGGCAGCACCCTCAACACCAATTTCAGCTCGATCAACACGTCGCTGAAATAACGGACGTCTCGTCTAGCCCGCTTTCTTTGCCCGCGCCGAACTGCGCGCGGGTTTTTTCGCGGCCGGAGCCCTCGGTTCGGCCTCGGCTTCTTCTTTCGCGGCGCGCTTGCCGCTGATCGGCAGCAGCATCTCGCGCTGACCCTCGATGCGCTTCTTCGCTTTCTTGCCCTTGGCCTTGGCGGCGGGGGAAGGCGCCTGGCGTTCGTTGGCGAGACTCCGCTTCAGTGCATCCATCAGATTGATGACATTGCCACCGGTCTTGGGCGCAGCCTTGGCCGTGGGGCGGATGCCCGCGCGCTTCTTGTTGATCAGATCGATCAAAGCCGTCTCGTAGTGATCTTCGAACTTCTCGGGTTCGAAGGATGCGGATTTTTTCTCGACGATATGCCTGGCCAGATCCAGCATGTCCTTTGTGACTTTGACGTCCTGGATATCGTCGAAATATTCCTGTTCGTTCCGCACTTCGTAAGGGTAGCGCAGCAGCGTTCCCATCAGGCCCTTGCCCAGCGGTTCCAGTGCGACGATGTGCTCGCGATTGGTCAATACCAGGCGGCCGATCGCGACCTTGTTCAGGCTGCGAACCGTTTCGCGGATGACCGCGAACGCATCGTGGCCGACCTTGCCATCGGGGACGAGATAATAGGGGCGGATCAAATAGCGGCTGTCGATATCGGCTTTCGGCACGAACTCGTCGATTTCGATCGTGTGCGTCGATTTAAGCGCAATGTCTTCGAGCTCGTCCTTGGTCACCTCGATGTAGGTGTCGGTATCGACCTTGTAGCCCTTGATGATGTCGTCGGATGCGACTTCTTCGCCGGTATCGGCATCGACCTTGGCATATTTGATGCGGTGGCCCGTCTTGCGGTTGATCTGATTGAAGCTGACCTTCTCGGTGTCCGATGTCGCGGGATAAAGCGCGACCGGGCAAGTCACCAGCGAAAGGCGCAGGAAACCCTTCCAATTGGCGCGGGGGGCCATGGGATACTCCTCGAACGCAACAGACGAAAAGCCTACGATATCACCGAGAGACGGTGTTTCAACCAAGCCGGGCCGGGAATCTGACAACGGCGTTAACCGCAATGGGTTGCCTGGCTACCACAGATCGCGGCCAGATGTGCCGGGCCAGCAACTGGTCCGGTTGTCGTGCATTGGCCGAGGTGCGATTTGAGCCGGGGCAAGCCGCGGAACATGATCGAAAATCACGCGTTGCCCCCGCATGCCGCGGCAGAAAGCGGCTAAGCCTGAAAGTAAGATCGAGGCTGTCATGGCAACGCAGCGACAACGTCAGGTTGTTGAAACCCCGACCGAGGCACGCCAGGCCGAGCCCGGACCGTCGATGCTTGCGCTGCTCGCCGTTTCCACCGGTCTTGCTGTCTTGATCCTCGGCGTTGTCTGGTTCGTGTTCTTCCGCACCTAGTGTCCCCGATTCCGACGTTCGTCTCATTTTGCGGAGCAGCGTTTCGATCTGCGGAATCTGAACGGTTGTTCCCGCGGAACTTTCGTCTGGTCGCGCTCGCTGGTCTTAACACCGGGTTATTCCGGTGTTCGTGTTATTCCGGTTTTTTAGCGATCACGAATTGAGCATGATCGAGGCCGCGAGACCTCGCGCCGAAACGTGGGCCGCGGGGCAGGTTCTCGGCACTTCAAATTCATGATGCTGCCTAATTCCGGGCGATCAAATCAAGACGCGCGGGGGGATAACCGGATGAATCCCATGCTCACTGTTCTGCTTCAGTCTTCGATTTTTGTCGCGGGCTTCCTTGTCGGATACGTCGCTCGCGCCTGGCGGTCGCGGCGTCGGACGCAGTTCGTCAGGCTTACGCCCCGCATTTCGATGTTTGGACATCCCCGCCGGGCCTTTTGACGCTTCGCAGCGCGCGGGGCTATACGGCGGATAGCGGCGCTCGGACGGCGCGATCCTCAGATCGAGTGATCGGCCTGAATTGGCTTGACGCGGAACAGGAAGTACACGAACTGGCCCGAGCAGATTCCGCTGATACCGCCCAGTGACTTCACCAGGGCATCCGTCGCACGCGCATGCCGGTCCGGCGTCAGCAGTTGAAGCGCTTCGAGGCCGAGGGCTGCTCCCGCAACGATAACGACCACAAGCAATATGCGGTTGGGATAGGCCAGCGCGAAGGCGAGGCCGACCAGCGCAAAGGCGATGAAATGCTCCAGATGTGCGCTCGCGATCGAAGGACGCGCTTCGATCGGCGACAGTGTTGCGAAGGCAATGAAAGCGAGCGCCAGCCAGCCCGCGATGACCGATAGTCTCTGAATCATGCGACGCTAGGTAAGCCACATCGCGCTTGATCTCAACCGGTTTGAGCGACAGGCCGGTCTTTTGTTTCTGCTCTCGGACGAGGGCCACAGCTTTCATCTTGCCTTTGCTCGCGGTTCCTCCAATGCTGGCGTCGGGCAGACATCGCGCATGAAGCAGGCCATAGTGTTATCACCGAACCAACGGGTGTGGCGTCAGCCGTGAGCCAGACGTTCGTCATTCCGGACATCCATGGCCGGCTTGATCTGCTGGACGAAGGCCTTGCCGCAATTGCTGCGCGAGCAAGAGGCGGGAAGGACACCATCGTCACGATCGGCGACTACGTCGACAAGGGACCGGCGAGCAAGGGCGTGATCGACCGGCTGATGCGCCGCGTCGGCGACAGGTTTGCGCTGGTGACCTTGAAGGGCAACCACGATGCCATGATGGTCGATGCGCTGCGCGATCATTCCAAGATGGCGGACTGGCTGGCCAAGGGCGGCGACGAGGCGCTCGCTTCCTATGGAGGCGATGCCGCCCGCGTGCCGGTATCCCATGTCGACTGGCTCGATCGCTTGCGGCTGCTTTATCTCGACAGCCATCGCCTTTACGTGCATGCCGGTGTCGATGCCAAACTTCCTCTGGACGAGCAGAGCAAGGAGACGCTGCTGTGGAAGCGGTATCCGAAGGGATATTCGCAAGGCTTTGGCAATCTTCACATCGTTCATGGCCATGACAATGACCCTGACGGCCCGTTACTTTTTGAGGGTCGAACCAATCTCGACACCCTCGCCTGGAGGACGGGGCGGCTGACCGTCGGCGTTTTTGACGACGACAGACCGGGCGGTCCGATCGATCTCATCGTCATCAAGGGAGCCCCCGCGGGGCGCTAACGAATCCGCCTGCCGCTCTGCAACACGAATGCCGTTGAAAGCCGTTGTGAAGAAAAAGTAATCTTGCAAAACACCGCCGTTCATAGCCCGTTCACGACGGCCGCGCTCATCTAGTGTCCGGTTCTAACGTTCGCATCCCTTCTCAGCAGGCACTTTTGCGAATGTTAGAACCAAAGGACCGTAGCAAATATAGTTTCTAGTGGAGTTTAGGATTTGACATTCGCTTGACGGACTCGCGGCCAAGTATGTAGCGAGTGTCAAATCCACTCCACTAGCGCCTTAAGGTGATAACTGCATTTGGAGACCCGCGTGCGCTTACTTGTCGTCGAGGATGATCCGGATCTCAATCGCCAGCTGACCACGGCGCTATCGGACGCCGGCTATGTGGTCGATCGCGCTTTCGATGGCGAAGAGGGGCATTTCCTCGGAGACAGCGAACCGTATGACGCGGTAGTACTCGATATCGGCCTGCCGAAAATGGACGGCATCTCGGTGCTGGAGGCATGGCGTCGCAGCGGCCGATCGATGCCGGTCCTCATTCTCACTGCGCGCGACCGCTGGAGTGACAAAGTCCAGGGGTTTGATGCCGGCGCCGACGACTATGTCGCAAAGCCGTTTCACCTCGAGGAAATCCTGGCGCGCATTCGCGCGCTGCTGCGCCGCTCGACCGGGCATGCCCAGTCCGAACTGACCTGCGGTCCGGTTTCGCTCGACACCCGCACGAACCGCGTCAGCGTATCCGGCAATCCGATCAAGATGACATCGCACGAATATCGTCTGCTGGCCTATCTGATGCATCACACCGGGCGCGTGGTCTCACGCACCGAACTGGTCGAACATCTCTATGATCAGGATTTCGACCGCGACTCGAACACGATCGAGGTGTTCGTCGGCCGTATCCGCAAGAAGCTCGACGTCGATATCATCCAGACCGTCAGGGGACTTGGCTATCTGCTGACGCCGCCGGCACCGGGCGGTTGATCCGACGTCTTCTTCTGTGCTCTGTTCCGCACTGGCATTTTTGACGTCTGGTAGCTCGCCATGTGGACGCCGCGCGCACGATCGTTCGGGATGACGCCCTGATGCGCCGCAGCTCGCTTGCGACCCGGCTGTTCCTGTCGGCGACCGCCTGGGTGGTGGTCATTCTTTTATTCACGGGCGTCATCCTGTCATCCGTCTATCGCGATGCCACCGAGCGCGCCTTCGATCGCCGCCTCAATCTTTATCTCAGAACGCTGGTCGCCGAGGTGGCGACGCCTGATGAGCCGCCGGATCATCAGTTCCAGTCCCTGGGCGAGCCCCTGTTCGAGTTGCCGCTGTCCGGCTGGTACTGGCAGATCACCCGCACCGACGCCGACAAAGAGGAAGTGCGGGCGTCGCGGTCGCTGTGGGACAAGAAGTTGCCGAAACTGGAGGACCACGGCGCCGAACTGAGCGCGGCCGGCATTCGCCAGGGCTATGTCGATGGCCCCGAAGGGCAGACGCTTCGGATGGTCGAGCGGCCGGTTGATCTCGGCGCCGACGGCAAGTTCCTTGTCGACGTCGCGGGGGACGCATCGGAGATTTTCGATGAGACCCGCAATTTCGACTACTATCTCGGCGGCACGTTCGTTGCGCTTTCGATCGTCCTGGTTCTGACCACGATTTTCCAGGTCCGTTTCGGATTGGCGCCGCTGAAGCGCATCTCGGATGCGATCGCCGATATCAGGTCAGGTCGCGCCGAAAGGTTGGAGGGCGAATTTCCCGTCGAGATCGCTCCGCTCGCGCGCGAGACCAACGCCCTGATCGACGCCAACCGGGAAATCGTCGAACGAGCCCGCACTCATGTCGGCAACCTGGCCCATGCGATCAAGACGCCGCTCTCGGTGATCGTCAACGAGGCGACCACCCACTCCTCGGACCTGTTCGCCGCAAAAGTTCTCGAACAGGCGGACGTCATGCGTGATCAGGTCGCCCACCACCTGGAGCGCGCGCGGATCGCGGCGCGGCTGACGATCGTCGGCACGATCACGGAGGTGGGCCCAGTGGTGGAGGCCTTGCGGCGGACCATGGAGAAGATCCACCGCGACCGTGGCGTCGCCATCGAGGTCTCCGCCGGTTCGCAGGCAAAGTTTCGCGGCGAACGCCAGGACCTCGAGGAGATGGTCGGGAACCTCGTCGACAATGCCTGCAAGTGGGCGACCTCGCGGGTCTTCATCGAGGCCCTCGTTCAGCAGCCCACCGAAGCGGGCGCATCGCCCACGCTGCGCATCCTCGTCGACGACGACGGGCGGGGCCTTTCGGAGCAGGAGCGCGCCCAGGTGTCCCGCAGGGGTCAGAGACTTGATGAGTCCAAGCCGGGCTCGGGCCTTGGCCTGTCGATCGTGGTCGATCTTGCCGCCCTCTACGGCGGCAGCCTGACCCTTGGCCGAGCCCCGATCGGAGGATTACGGGCTGAACTCCTGCTACCGGCCGCATAATACCCCTGGGGAAACGCAACTTGAGATAGCTATGAGGCTAGAAAGGCCTCTTTAGGGTTGATGATCCTAAAGGACTTCTTAACGCGCTGGCTTCTACTATGCCCCGCGGACGTATTTTTCCCGTCCGCGCCACTCAAGCTTGCTGCCCGGGCGCATGAGCCAGACATCAACCGAACGGCTGAGGGACTATCTCGCGCAGCTTCCGCCGGGATCGCAGGCGCTGTTGATGCGGGAGTTCGAGCGTGCCATCGAGCGCGGCGAGGACGCCGCGGTAGCCAACTTCGTGCTTGAGCAACTGCGCAAGATCGTGCGCGGCAATAGCGAGAACACGCGGCCGCGCACGGATGATCCGGCCCGTATTCTGTTCCGCCCGCTGGAGCCGTTTCTGGTCGAAGGCAATGTTGCGCTGCGGCCCGGCCAGATTTGCCGCGCCTCGCTGCTGCCGGTATGGCAGTGGCTGGCGCGTGAGGCGACGCCGGCAATCGCGGGCGAATTCGAGGCGGCGCTCGCTCGTGGTCCCGATAACGGCGCCTCGCCGGAGATCGAGGCCGCGACGCGCAAACTGCAGCGCGCCACCGCCGAAGCGCTGCAAGCCGTCGCCGCGGCAGGGTTCGATGACCGCCGTGCGCTCGCACGGATCGGGCCGCCCGACGTGATCGAGGATCTGCCGTCGATCGCGATGGTCTTGCAGAGCCGTGAAGCGGTCGACGCTGTCGGCGGGCGGCTTCCCAGCTACATGCGAGTCTTCAATGACACGCAGATTTCCGCGGTCATGTCCGCGCTCGATATTCCCTCGTTGCAGACACCGCAAATGCTGCCTTTCACGCTCTCGCTGATCGTGCAGCGATTGGCCGCGCCATGGCAGATTATCCGTCTCGCCATCCGCATGGCGGCTTCCGATGACGAGATGCGAGTTGCCTCGACTCCCTTTGGCGTCGCCGTCACCATAGCCCTGCACGATCTCTCCTGCCTGGCGGCAACGTTGCGGGTCGACATCAGGCGTGGCCGCTTCGGCGAAGTCACCGAGCACCTGAAAACCCTTCATGACGGCGTCCGCGGCTTGCGCACCGAACTCGATCTCCGCAACGATTCAGCCTGGGGCAGGCAGCTTGCTGCCATCCGCGCCGACATATCCAGCGCGCTGCAATCGGAAATCGACAGCGTTCCGGGCCGCGTGCGGCGCCTGTTGCGTCAGCGGACCGACAAGGATATTGCGGCGGGCGCTTCGTTCAACTCGGGCGACGTCGAGGAGACCACCGCGCTGATCGAATTCGTTGCGGTGTGCCGCACCTATGCGAGCGAACTTGCGATCAATGAAGTCACGATGCGGACGTACTCCGACCTGCAGCACTATGTCGAGCAGTCGACCGAGGCCTTGGTCCAATCGCTGCGCGGCAGCGATGGCAAGGGGCGAGCCTATCGCCAGATGCAGGTGGCGGCCGCCATTCGCTTCTGCGACGTGCTGTTCGGGGCCGATTATGCAGCTCTGATGAGCAGGGCGGCCGAAAACGCCGCGACGGGTGAGCGCAAGTCGTCGCGCGCCGGATAACCTATAAGCCGCCGTGGCCTTCGCCGCTGTGCGGCGAAACAGCCACATTCTGCAATCAGCTTTTCGTGAACCATTCCAATATTTTATGCCTTTCGCATCAATTTGATAATTGTCAATTGCCGCTCCCTTCCGCCTGTGGTGTAAAGCGGCGAAAGGCGCCGTTTGACATGCGCCGGCTCTCACCGGAACCCACTCGATGACGCTGTGGTTTGTGTTCGCGCTGATGACGGCCGCGGCGATCTTTGCCGTGCTCTGGCCGCTCGGCCGTGGCAATCGCACACAAGCGGCCGGGGCCGAGGCCGCAGTCTACCGGGATCAACTCGCCGAAGTTGAGCGCGACGTTGCCTCGGGTCTCATCAACCCGCCGGAAGCTCACGCCGCGCGCGTGGAAATCAGCCGGCGGTTGCTGGCAGCGGTGGACGATCAGCGGGGGCAGCCTTTGGGAGCCAATGTCCGGTTGCGCCGCATGGCGGCCATCGTGGCTCTGGTCGGACTGCCCGTGGTCGCCATCGGACTTTATGGCGCGCTTGGCTCGCCCGGTCTGCCCGATTTTCCGCTGGCCCAGCGCGGCCGCACGCCCGATGGAACGCAGTCGCTCGATAGTCTAATCGCGCAGGTCGAACAGCATCTGGAGAAAAACCCGACCGATGGCCGGGGTTGGAGTGTGATCGCGCCGGTGTACGCGAGGCTCGGGCGTCTGGATGATGCGGTCCGTGCTTTCCGCAACTCGATCACCTATAGCGGCGACAGTGCGCCGCGCCGCGCCGATCTCGGCGAGGCGCTGGTCGGAGCCGCGGGCGGCGTGGTCACGGCCGAGGCCAAGGCCGAATTCGAGCACGCGGTGGCGCTGAATGCCGAGGAGACGAAGGCAAATTACTTCCTTGGCCTCGCCGCCGAGCAGGACGGCCGCGCTGGCGAAGCGGCGTCGATCTGGCGCACCATGCTGGAGAAGGCACCGGCGAATGCGCCCTGGCGTCCGCTGGTCCAGGAGGCATTGGTGCGGGTGGGAGGCTCGCCGGTCCCACCGCCGCCCGGTGAGGCCGTGGCCGCGGCAAAGGATATGAGCGAGACCGATCGCAGCGCGATGATCCACAGCATGGTCGAACGCCTTGCGACGCGGCTGAAACAGAATGGCGAAGACATCGAGGGATGGTTGCGGCTGGTGAGGGCCTATATGGTGCTAGGCGACGCCGACAAGGCCAAGGCAGCTTCGTCGGATGCCCGGCAAGCTGTTGCGAAGGACCCGGAGCGACTGCAACAACTGAACGAGGGTCTGAAGAACCTCGGATTTGATGGATGAGCGCGGTGAGCGAGACCTGGCGCGAAAGAGGCAATCAATGACACGCAGGCAGCGGCGTTTGACGATTATCGGCGGCTCGCTCGCGGTGCTTGGGGTGGCGGCCGCGCTGGTGCTGAACGCGATGCGCGATTTGATCGTTTTCTTTTCGACGCCGAAGATGGTTGCGGAAAAGCATATCCAGCCTGGCAAGCGTTTCCGGCTCGGCGGGTTGGTGCAGCCGGGATCGCTGGTGCGCGGCGACAATCTGAAAGTCACGTTCGAGGTTAGCGACGGAAGCGCCGAGTTGCCGGTTTCCTACCAGGGAATTTTGCCAGATCTGTTTCGTGAAGGGCAGGGCGTCGTCGCCGAAGGCGCGCTCGACGCCTCAGGCATGTTCAGGGCCGATACCGTTCTTGCCAAGCATGACGAGAATTACATGCCCAAGGATGTTGCCGACGCGCTGAAGAAGCAGGGGCATTGGAAGGACGAGTACGGCGCCAAGGCGGGAGCCGGCGCGCGAGTGCCCGACGACGTTTCCGGAATGGCGCGCGCCGCGCAACCGGGAGCCGTCCGTTGATCGCCGAAAGCGGACATTACGCGCTGGTCCTCGCCTTCGGGTTGGCGCTGATTCAATCGACCGTGCCGATTCTTGGCGCGCGCTGGCATGACTACGCGCTAATGAACGTCGCGCGCTCCACCGCAGTGGCGCAACTCCTGTTCGTGGCCGCCTCGTTTGCGGCATTAGTGACGCTGCACGTTTCCTCGGATTTTTCCGTCGTCAACGTGGTCGAAAATTCGCACTCAATGAAGCCGCTGATCTACAAAATTACCGGCGTGTGGGGTAACCACGAAGGTTCGATGCTGCTGTGGGTATCGATCCTGGCGCTGTTCGGCGGCATGGTTGCGATCTTCGGCAATAACCTGCCGATATCGCTTCGCGCCCATGTGCTGGCGGCGCAGGCCTGGATCGCGAGCGCCTTCTATCTCTTCATCCTGGTGACTTCCAATCCATTCCTGAGGATCGCCAATCCGCCGATCGAAGGCCAGGATCTCAATCCCGTCTTGCAGGACATTGGACTGGCCGTGCATCCGCCGATGCTCTATCTCGGCTATGTCGGCTTCTCGATCTCGTTCTCCTTCGCGATTGCGGCGCTGATCGAAGGCCGGATCGATGCGGCATGGGCGCGCTGGGTGCGGCCGTGGACCCTGGTCGCCTGGATATTTCTCACCACCGGCATCGCGATGGGCTCCTACTGGGCCTACTACGAACTCGGCTGGGGCGGCTGGTGGTTCTGGGATCCCGTCGAGAATGCCTCGCTGATGCCCTGGCTTGCCGGCACCGCGCTGTTGCATTCGCTGGTGGTTATGGAGAAGCGTAACGCGCTCAAGGTCTGGACGATCCTGCTGTCGATCCTGGCGTTCTCGTTGTCCTTGCTCGGCACGTTCCTGGTCCGCTCGGGCGTGCTCACGTCGGTCCATGCCTTCGCCAATGACCCCCGGCGCGGCGTTTTTATCCTCCTGATCCTGTGCGTCTTCATCGGCGGCAGCCTTTCGCTCTACGCTTTTCGCGCCTCGGCGCTGAAGCAGGGCGGCTTGTTTGCGCCGATCTCGCGGGAAGGCGCGCTTGTCCTCAACAATCTCCTACTGACGACAGCGTGCGCGACGGTCTTTGTCGGCACGCTTTATCCGCTCGCGTTGGAAGTGATGACGGGGGAAAAGATCTCGGTCGGCGCGCCGTTCTTCAATCTCACCTTCGGTCCGCTTTTCATTCCGTTACTGGTCGCCGTGCCGTTTGGACCGCTGCTCGCCTGGAAGCGCGGCGACCTGCTTGGCGCCGCCCAGCGGCTTATCGCGGCGGGCATCGTGGCGTTGATCATGGTCGCGCTGGTGTGGGCCTGGACGGCGGGCGGCAGCACCTTTGCGCCGCTCGCGATCGGGCTTGCATTGTTTGTGATCGTCGGCGCCGTAATCGACATCGTCGAACGCGTCGGCTTGTTTCGGGTGCCGCCCGGCGTCACGATACGGCGAGCGCGCGGATTGCCGCGCTCGGCCTGGGGCACAATGTTTGCGCACGCCGGCGTCGGCATTGCGCTGATCGGCATCGTCTGCGAAACGACGTGGAACAGCGAAAATATCCGCTCCATGAGAGCAGGCGACGTCACGAACATCGCCGGCTATGGCCTCAAGCTCGAAAGCCTGACGCCGCGCCAGGGCCCGAACTTTCACGAAATGGCTGCAAAATTCGGCGTTCTTGTCGATGGTCGCTTGATCGCCACCATGACGCCGTCGAAGCGCAGTTTCACCACGCGCGGCGCCACAACAACCGAAGCGGCATTGCTCTCCCGCGGCGCAAGCCAGCTCTATATCTCATTGGGTGACATCGCCGCCGATGGCTCGGTTACCGTGCGCATCTATCACAAGCCTCTCGTGCTTCTGATCTGGTTCGGCCCGGTGCTGATGGCCTTCGGCGGCGTGCTGTCGCTGTCCGATCGGCGGCTGCGCGTCGGTGCCCCCAAGCCAGCGAAATCGGCGCGCGGATTGCAGGCAGCGGAGTGATGTCTTGAAACGCGCTCTTCTTGCATTGGCGGTTGTTGCGGTGATGGCGACGTCGGCCCATGCCGTGCAGCCCGACGAGATCATGGCGGATCCGGCGAAAGAGGCGCGGGCGCGGGATCTGTCGCGCGAATTGCGCTGCATGGTGTGCCAGAACCAGTCGATCGATGATTCGGAGGCGCCGCTGGCGCGCGACCTGCGGCTGCTCGTTCGCGAGCGGATCGCAGCAGGCGATACCGACGCCCAGGTGATCGATTTTCTGGTGGCGCGCTACGGCGAATTCGTGCTGCTGAAGCCAAGGCTCAACTCGCATACCTGGCTGCTCTGGTTCTTGACGCCGCTGGCACTGGCCGCCGGTGGTGCTGCGCTATGGATGCAAGGGCGCCGTCGCGCCCGGGCGGGCGGCGGGCAGGACGAGGCGCTGTCGCATTTGACGCCTGATGAAGAAGCGCGGATCCATCGATTGCTCGCCGCGGAACCGGCGTCCAAAAATAGGGGCGGGACGCAAAAGCGGCGCGATCCGGACCTGCGATAATCCGCCGCATTCGATAGACCTTTCATTACCAAAGTTTAATTCCTTCGCCAGCGCGGTGTAAGGCTGAAATCCCCATGTTGAAGCCTGAAGGTGCCCCCGGCACCACCTTGATTGACGCCCTGGAGAAGCCTTTATGACCGACCGCCGCATCGATCTTTCCTCACTTCCATCTTTTCGGGCGCCGCGCCGCTCGTTCTTGTCGGCCCGCAAGTTTGCATTGATGGCCTCGGTTGTCGCCGGCCTTGGCGTTGCCGCTTACGGCCTTGGACCGTCGTCCGGTCCGCTCGATATTTTCAGCACCAGCGCGCATGCGCAGGTCAACAATGAGGTCAAGAAGGTTGCGCAACCGATCGGGTTCGCCGACATCGTGGAGCGCGTGAAGCCTTCGGTGATTTCGGTAAAGGTCAATATCAACGAGAAGCTCTCAAAGAACGACAGCAACGACGAGGACTCGCCGTTCCAGCCGGGATCGCCGATGGAGCGTTTCTTCCGTCGCTTTGGTGGAGGAGATCTTCCGCCCGGATTGCGCGCGATCCCGCGCGGCCGTGGCGTGGTAACCGGCCAGGGTTCCGGCTTCTTCATTTCGGCCGACGGCTATGCGGTGACCAACAACCACGTGGTCGACGGCGCCGACAAGGTCGAGGTGACGACCGACGACGGCAAGACCTACAGCGCCAAGGTGATTGGAACCGACGCCCGGACCGATCTTGCGCTGATCAAGGTCGAGGGCGGATCGAACTTTCCGTTCGCCAAATTGTCCGATGGCAAGCCGCGGATTGGCGACTGGGTGCTGGCGGTGGGTAATCCCTTTGGCCTCGGCGGTACTGTGACGGCCGGCATCGTTTCGGCGAGCGGCCGCGACATCGGCAACGGGCCCTATGACGATTTCATCCAGATCGACGCACCCGTGAACAAGGGTAACTCCGGTGGTCCGGCCTTCAACACCGAAGGCGAGGTGATGGGCGTCAACACCGCGATCTATTCGCCGTCCGGCGGCAGCGTCGGCATCGCGTTCTCGATTCCCGCCGCCACCGTGAAAAGCGTGGTCGCCCAGCTCAAGGACAAGGGCTCGGTCAGCCGCGGCTGGATCGGAGTGCAGATTCAGCCGGTCACGCCTGACATTGCCGAGAGCCTCGGCATGAAGAAGGCCGAAGGCGCACTGGTTGCGGAACCGCAGGCAAGTGGTCCGGCAGCGAAGGCCGGCATCGAGTCCGGCGACGTGATCACCGCGGTGAACGGCGAAACGGTCAAGGATGCCCGTGAACTCGCCCGCACCATTGGCGGTCTTTCGCCCGGCACCGCCGTCAAGCTCAGCGTGCTGCACAAGGGGCAAGACAAGACGCTCAGTCTGAGCCTCGGCCAATTGCCGAACACGATCGAAGCCAAGGCCGATACCGACAATAGCGACAAGGGCGGCACGACCCGTGGAACCGATGTGCCGAAGCTCGGTTTGACCCTTGCACCGGCCAATAGCGTTGCCGGCGCCGGCAAGGACGGTGTCGTGGTCACCGACGTTGATCCAAAGAGCGCGGCGGCCGAACGTGGTTTCAAGGAAGGCGACGTCATTCTGGAAGTTGCCGGAAAGAGCGTCACCAGCGTCGGAGATGTGCGGGAGGCCGTCACCGCCGCGCGTAACGACAACAAGAATAGCGTCCTGATGCGGGTCAAGAGCGGCGGATCCTCGCGCTTTGTCGCGGTTCCGCTGGCCAAAGGCTGAACGCAGGGAGCGACGAGATGGAGGGTACCGTCGGCATAATCGCCCCCGCTGACGGCGCTTTCCTCGGGAGCGGGTCGTTACCCGCTCTCCTGACTACCTTCCGGTGGAAAACGCCCCCCTCCGTCGGGAGGTCAAAGGGCGGTGAGGTCCCCCCAGCTTCACCGCCCGCTTTTTTTGACTGCAGGTGGCTCAAAATGGGCGCGTCCGATCGCCTTGCATGAGGGCCACGAGTGTCGCCTATTTTATGTTCCTGCGGTGCAAGCGGTGAATTCGGTTAAGGAACTTCAAATAGAAAAGCGGCACTAGAATCATAAGTTTACTAGTGCCCCTTACTTTTCGAAGTTCGTAAAATGGGGTGCAGAGATGGTGTACGAACTTCGAAAAGTGGGCACTAGCCGCGCCATGATGGTAGAAAGCTAGCTCCCGTGACCGCGATCGCAACCGACACCCAGATGCAACTCTTGATTATCGAAGATGACCGCGAATCCGCCGACTATCTGGTCAAGGCGTTTCGTGAAGTCGGATATGTGGCCGATCTGGCGGGCGATGGCGAGGAAGGCCTGGCGCTCGCCGAGGGCGGCGACTACGACGTGCTCGTGGTCGACCGCATGCTGCCCAAGCGCGACGGCCTGTCGCTGATCGGCGCGCTACGCGAGAAGGGCAATCGCACCCCCGTTCTGATCCTCTCGGCACTCGGGCAGGTCGACGACCGTATCAAGGGCCTGCGGGCCGGCGGCGACGACTACCTGCCCAAACCCTATTCGTTCGCCGAACTGCTGGCCCGGATCGAGGTGCTGTCGCGCCGTCGCGGCGGGCCGGCGGAGGACACCACCTATCGTGTCGGCGACCTTGAACTCGACCGCCTCTCGCATCGCGTGATGCGCGGCAAGGAAGAGCTGACCTTGCAGCCGCGCGAGTTCCGTCTGCTGGAATATCTGATGAAGCACGCGGGCCAGGTGGTGACGCGGACCATGCTGCTCGAAAACGTCTGGGACTATCACTTCGATCCCCAGACCAATGTCATCGATGTGCATATTTCGCGGCTGCGCTCCAAGATCGACAAGGGATTCGAGCGCCCGCTGCTTCATACCATTCGCGGCGCGGGATACATGATCCGTGACGGCATTCGGTAAGCTGATCCGAACCACGGCGTTTCGCTTGACGCTGTTCTATCTGTTTCTGTTCGCGTTGTTCGCTGCGTCCCTGCTGGCCTTTTTCGCCTGGAATACGCGACACCTGATCACCGAACAGATTACGGCCACGGTGAATGCGGAAACCAGTGAGATCAGCGATATCTTCGCGCGGCGCGGCCTGCGGGGGCTGGTTTTAACCATCGAGAATCGGGCGCTGCGCCCGGGCGCCAATCTCTACCTCGTGACCACGCCGGCAGGACAGGCGATTGCGACCAATGTCGGCTCCCTTGCGCCAGGCGTCATGGCAACGATCGGTTGGTCGGAAACCGCCTACCGGCGGCTCGACGATCAGGATTCCACCAACCATTACGCGCTGGTGAAAGTCACGGAACTCTCGAGCGGCTTCAGGCTCTTGATCGGGCGCGATCTTGAGGAGCGACGGCGGATGTTCGGCATCGTCGCCAAGGCCGCCCAATGGTCGCTTCTGGTCGTCGTGGTGCTCGGCCTTGGTGGCGGCATTTTTGTCGCGCGGCGGGTGTTGCACCGGATCGACGCCATGACCGGCACGACGCAACGCATCATGGCCGGCGACTTGAGCGGGCGCCTCCCGGTTGGGCGCAGCGGCGACGAGCTCGACCGGCTCGCGCTGAACCTCAATGCGATGCTGGAGCGCATCGAGGCGCTGATGACGGGATTGAAAGAAGTCTCCGATAACATCGCCCATGATCTCAAGACGCCGCTGACGCGTCTGCGCAATCGCGCCGAGGAGGCGCTGGCGAAATCCAGAACCGAGCCTGAGTATCGCTCCGCGCTGGAGCGGACCATCGAGGAATCCGACGGCCTGATTCGGACCTTCAACGCGCTGTTGATGATTGCGCGCGCGGAATCCGGGCAGGCCCGCGGCAATATGGACGACTTCGACGCCGCCGACGTCGCCCGCGGCATTCACGAGCTTTACGAACCGCTGGCCGAAGACGATGGCATGACACTGCGCGTGAAAGTCGAGCCGGCGCCGCTGCACGGCAATCGCGAATTGATAAGTCAGGCTTTGGCCAACCTGGTCGAGAACGCGATCAAGTATGGCAAGCCTGACCCGGCGGTGCAGCCGCTCAGCGTCGGCGCGACCGCGGAAGGCGATCGCAAGACGATCCTCATCGAGGCCAAACGCGCCGGCGATCGGGTGCTGCTCAGCGTCACCGATCGCGGGCCGGGCATTCCGCCGGCAGATCGCAATCACGCAGTGGAGAGATTCGTCCGCCTGGAAGCAAGCCGAACGCAACCCGGCTCCGGCCTCGGGCTAAGCCTGGCATCGGCGGTTGCGACGCTGCATGGTGGTGATCTCCGGCTCGACGACGCCCATCCGGGGCTAATTGCCACACTCGCGATTCCCGCCCTGTCTGGGTCCAGTGACAGGCTTGCGGCTCAAGCGCAGGATATGCCACAGAAAGCTGCGTGAATCGGCGCAGGCGTACGCGAATTGATGCTGGCGTGAGCTTCTTTCCGGATCGACATTTCGCCATGACTCTTCGCGGAATCCATGATGCGAATGTGCAATCGATTTCGCTTGCGGCGTCTTTCGTCACCGCCCCGCATCTGTCGGCACCAGACGACGCGGCAGGGCTGCTTTCGGATTGGCTGTCGGATATCGCGCCGGGCCAGGCGGCCGAGTTCGAAGCGCTGTTCGCCCATTTTCCCCGTGCCCGGCAGATCCTTACAAGCATCGCGGAAGCGTCACCCTATCTTTTCGAGCTGATCCAGTCCGATGGGGCGCGAGCGCTCAGGCTCTTGCAAGACGAACCCGATCGGCACCTGCACCAGCTGATCGAGCGAACCCGCCAACAGGCGTGGGCCGCCTCGAGCGAAGCCGAGGTGATGCAGATGCTCCGCGGCACGAAAGCCGAGGCGGCGCTGCTGATCGCACTATGCGACATCGGCGGCGTTTGGCCGGTCATGCGGGTGACGCAAGCCCTGACCGATCTTGCCGTCGCTTGCGTGCAGGCGGCCTTGCACTTCCTCCTGCGGCAGGAGACCGCGAGGGGAAGGATGCATCCATCGAACGCGGACCAGCCGGAGGAGGGCTGCGGCCTGATCGTGCTGGCGATGGGCAAGATGGGCGCGGGGGAATTGAACTTCTCCAGCGATATCGACCTGATCGTTTTTTACGACGCCGAGGCATCCTCGCTTGCGTCCGACATCGAACCGCAGCCGTTCTTTATCCGGATGGCGCAGGGGCTGTCGCGGATGTTGCAGCAGCGGAGTGGCGAAGGCTACGTTTTCCGGGTCGATTTGCGGCTGCGCCCCGACCCGGCCTCGACGCCGCTTGCGATCTCGACCGCATCTGCGTTGCATTACTACGAGCGCGATGGCCGCACCTGGGAACGCGCCGCCATGATCAAGGCGCGTCCCTGCGCCGGTGACCTTGAGGCCGGCGAAGTGCTGATGGCGGAGCTTGCGCCGTTCGTCTGGCGCAAGCACCTGGATTTCGCGGCGCTCGCCGACGTGCATGACATGAAGCGCCAGATGCAGACCTATCGCGGGCAGAGTGAGATCGCGGTCGAGGGCCACAACGTCAAGATCGGGCGCGGCGGCATCCGCGAGATCGAATTCTTTGCCCAGACCCAGCAGCTGATCACCGGCGGCCGGCATCCGGAATTGCGTGTGCGGACGACGCTTGAGGCACTCGACCGGCTTGCCTCGAGCAACTGGATCACGTTTGAGGCGCGCGACCAGCTCGCCTCAGCCTACGAATTCCTGCGCCGCGTCGAGCATCGCCTGCAGATGGTGGCCGACGAGCAAACCCATGCGCTGCCGGAAGACCCTCAAGCGGTCGAGCGGTTCGCCCGGTTCTTTGGTTATGAAAGTCGCGCTGCCTTCGCTGGCGATCTGCTCAAACACCTTACGACCGTGCAGGGGCACTACGCCAAACTGTTTGAAGGAGATCCTGCGGGTACGGCAAAGCTGCCGGAGGTGGATTATGGAGGAGGGCCTGACGATCCGCGTCTGCTGGATCATCTGACCTCTCTTGGATTCAAGAAACCGGTCGCAGCGGCTGCGACCGTGCGGCAGTGGCTCGATGGCGGCTATCGCGTGTTCCGCGTCGAAGCGACGCGCAATTCCTTCATTGAATTTCTTCCCTCGCTGATCGAGGGGCTCGCTAATGCCGAAGATCCCGACAACGCCATCGTCGTCTTTGACCATTTTCTCCAGGCGCTGCAACGTGGCGGCAGGCTGTTTGTGCTGCTTAGCCAAAACCGCGATCTCGTGGCGCTGGTGGCGTTGATCCTGGGCGCGGCGCCGCGTCTCAGCGATATGCTGGCGCGGCAGCCGCAAATCATGGACGGCCTGATCGACCCGCGCTTCTTCGGCGCCATGCCGGACAAGGCAGAACTATCGGCGCGTTTGGCCGCGACCTTGGAGGATGCCGGTTCCTACGAAGAGTTTCTCGACCGGCTCCGGCTGTTCGGCCGCGAGAGCCTGTTCCTGATCGGCACGCGCATCCTCTCCGGCACGGTCTCCGCCCAGCAGGCCGGCGTTGCATTCGCCGATGTCGCTGAAGGCATTGTTCACACCGTGCATGGCCTCGTGAGCGAGCAATTCGCTGCTCAATACGGGCGGATCAGGGGGCAGGAGACCGCGATCGTCGCGATGGGCAGGCTGGGAAGCCGCGAGATGACCGCGGCCTCCGACCTCGACTTGATTCTGCTCTACGACTTCGATCCGGATCACCCGGACTCTAATGGCGCCAGATCGCTGCATGGCGCGCAATATTTCGCCCGTTTCACGCAGCGGCTGATCTCTGCCTTCACGACGCGGACAAATTACGGCGTGCTTTACGACATCGACATGCGGTTGCGGCCGTCGGGCCGCGCCGGTCCGGTGGCTTCTCATGTCGATGCATTTGCCGAATATCAGGACAAGGAGGCCTGGACCTGGGAGCACATGGCGCTGACCCGGGCGCGGGTCATCTCGGCCTCACCCAATTTCCGCGACAGGATCGAGGCAATCATTCGCCAGGTGTTGACGCGGCCGCGCGAAGCGGCCGGCGTCGCCATGGATGTGGCTGACATGCGCCGCGCCATTGCGCTGGAAAAGGGCGAGAACGAACTTTGGGATCTGAAGCATGTCGCGGGGGGACTGGTCGATATCGACTTCATCGCCCAGTACCTGCAACTCGTGCATGCGGCCGAGAAGCCGGACATTCTCGACGTCAACACGCTGCATGTGCTCGACAACGCCGCCCGTCTCGGCGTCTTGCCGGCGGCATCTGCCGAAATATTGCGCTCCGCGGCGCTGCTTTATCACGACCTGACACAGATCCTGCGGCTCTGCGTCGATGAGGGATTCAATCCGGAGACCGCCGGCCAGGACCTCTTGCACGCCATGGCACGCGCGGGTGATGCGCCCGACTTTTCCTCGCTTCAGGCGCGGGTCAAGGAGACCCAGGCCGAGGTGAGGCGGGTATTTCGTGCGGTGATCGAGGAGCGGGCTTAGAGCGTTTTCGAGCGAAGCATGCCCCCGGACTTGATCCGGGGGTTGGGCACCGGTTCGCATGAAGAAAACGCGTCAAAACAAAAATTGGAGCCCCGGTTTTGGTTCAATCAAAACCGGATAGGCTCTAGCTTCGCGCGTTTCTTAATACGCCTTCACGCCCGCGGCCTTCAGCGATGCGACGGCTTCGCGCACGTTCGGATCAAGGCCTGCGCCGCCGGCATCGAGGTGGGCGAAGATCGCCTTGCGCATCCGCGGATCCCAGAACTTGCGGATATGTTCGGCGACGCCGGCCACTTCCTTGTCGTGTCCCTGGGTCTCGAAAAACTTGCCGATCTGATTGGCCATGTAGATCAGGCGGTCATCATGCGACATGAGCGGTTCCTTGCACGATCGCCGTTGAGGTAATGCGATCGGGATGGGTGAAGATTTCAAATCCATCGGCGCGGGCGACGGCAACGAGCGTAATGCCGGCGGCTTCCGCCATCTTGACGGCAAGCGCCGTCGGCGCGGATACGGCGACCATGACGGATGCGCCGATCGCAGCGGTCTTCTGAACCATTTCGACGGAGACGCGGCTGGTCAGGAGGACCATGCCTTCGCTGCCGGTCACCTTGGCTTGCGCCAGCGCGCCGGCGAGCTTGTCGAGCGCGTTGTGGCGCCCGACATCCTCGCGCAGCGCGACGATTCCGGCCGCGGCCGTCCAGAACGCCGCGGCATGGACGGCGCGGGTCTCGATGTTGATCGGCTGCAACGGCGAAATGCCAGCCGTCGCGGCCATGATCTCGCGCGGGGCAAACGAGCGCCCCTTGCCGACGACCGCAGTCGGACGCACCGCTTCGGCGATTGAATCGATGCCGCAAAGCCCGCAGCCGGTGGGACCTGCGATATGCCGGCGCCGATCGCTGAGGCGCTCGGCCTTCTCTTCCGCAAGCCACATCCGTAATTCGATGCCGTCATCGATGTCGACGATCTCGAGCGACAAGATTTCGTCGGGCGTCTGCACGATGCCTTCGCTGAGGCTGAAGCCGACCGCGAAATCCGTCAGGTTCTGCGGCGTCCCCATCATGACCGCGTAGGTGCCGCCATTATAGGTCAGCGCCAGCGCGGTCTCTTCCGGGATCGCACGCGTGCCTTCGCTGAGGCGGGAATCCCGCCACACCAGACGGTCGACGGTGCGAACCGGATCGCGCAACGTCTACTCCGCAGCTTCCACGACGGGCGCAATGCGCCGCGAATGACGCGCCTGCTCCTCGTAGGCTTTCTGCCATTCCGACGGCCCGTTGGAGGGCGAGATCTGCACCGCCGTGACCTTGTATTCGGGGCAGTTGGTCGCCCAGTCGGAGAACTCCGTGGTGATGACGTTGGCCTGAGTGTCGGGGTGGTGGAACGTGGTGTAGACCACGCCCGGCGCGACGCGCTCGGTGATCAGCGCACGGAGCGTGGTTTCCCCGGCGCGGCTTGCTAGTCTGACCCAATCGCCGTCGCGCACGCCGCGCTGCTCGGCGTCGTGGGGGTGGATTTCAAGCCGATCTTCCTCGTGCCAGACGACGTTCTCGGTTCGCCGGGTCTGCGCGCCGACATTGTACTGGCTGAGGATGCGGCCCGTGGTGAGCAGTAGCGGATAGCGCGGTCCGGTCCGCTCGTCGGTCGCGATGTATTCGGTGACAACAAACTTGCCCTTGCCGCGCACGAAGCCGCCGATATGCATGACCGGCGTTCCTTCCGGCGCCTTTTCGTTACAGGGCCACTGTATCGAGCCTAATTCATCGAGCCTGGCAAAGGAGACGCCCGCGAAGGTCGGGGTCAGTGCCGCGATCTCGTCCATGATCTCGGACGGATGGCTGTAATTCATCTCGAAGCCCATCGCCTTGCCGAGAAGGATCGTGACTTCCCAGTCTGCATAGCCGTTGCGTGGGGTCATCACCTTGCGCACAAGCTGGATGCGGCGTTCGGCATTGGTGAAGGTGCCGTCCTTCTCCAGGAAGGTCGAGCCAGGCAGGAAGACGTGGGCGTAATTCGCGGTCTCATTGAGGAAGAGGTCATGGACGATCACGCATTCCATCGCTGAGAGCGCGGCCACGACATGCTTGGTGTTGGGATCGGACTGCAAGATGTCTTCGCCTTGCACGTAGAGGCCCTTGAAGGTACCGTCGATGGCGGAATCGAACATGTTGGGAATGCGCAAACCCGCTTCCGGGTTGAGCTTCACCTTCCACGCCGCCTCGAACTGCTGACGTACCGAATCGATGCCGATATGCCGATAGCCCGGCAATTCGTGCGGGAACGAGCCCATGTCGCAGGAGCCCTGCACGTTGTTCTGGCCGCGCAGCGGGTTCACGCCCACGCCGGGACGGCCGATATTGCCGGTCGCCATCGCAAGATTGGCAATCGCAATGACGGTCGTCGAGCCCTGGCTGTGTTCAGTGACGCCGAGCCCGTAGAAGATCGCGGCATTTCCGCCGGTCGCGTACAGCCGGGCAGCCGCGCGCAGTTCCTTCGGATCCACGCCCGTCATGATCGCGACGGCCTCGGGGCTGTTTTTCGGCAGCGAAACGAAGGCGGCCCAGTCCTGGAACTCGCTCCAGTCGCAGCGCTCGCGCACGAAGGCTTCGTTGACGAGGCTTTCGGTGACGATGACATGTGCCATCGCGGTCAGCACCGCGACATTGGTGCCGGGCAGGAGCGGTAAGTGGTGCTGCGCCTCGATGTGGGTGGAGCGAACCATGTCGATCCGCCGCGGATCGACCACGATCAGCTTGGCGCCGGCGCGCAGCCGCTTCTTCATGCGGGAAGCAAACACCGGGTGCGCATCGGTCGGGTTGGCGCCGATGATCATCACCACGTCGCAGTCTTCGACGGAATCGAAGTCCTGGGTGCCGGCCGAGGTGCCGAACGTGGTGGCAAGACCATAGCCGGTTGGCGAATGGCAGACGCGGGCGCAGGTATCGACATTGTTGTTGCCGAAGCCGGCGCGGACGAGCTTCTGCACCAGATAGGTTTCTTCATTGGTACAGCGGGAAGAGGTGATGCCGCCGACAGCATCACGCCCGTATTTCTGCTGGATTCCCTTGAACTTGTCGGCCGCGAATTTGAACGCTTCGTCCCACGAAACCTCGCACCAGGGATCGTTGATGCTTTCGCGGATCATCGGGTTGAGAATACGCTCTCTATGAGTGGCGTATCCGTAGGCGAAACGGCCCTTGACGCAGGAGTGGCCGCGATTGGCCTTGCCGTCCTTGTACGGCACCATGCGCACGACTTCCTCGCCGCGCATTTCCGCCTTGAACGAGCAGCCCACGCCGCAGTAGGCGCAGGTCGTCACCACGGAATGCTCGGGCTGGCCGATCTCGATCACGGATTTCTCGGTCAGCGTCGCGGTCGGGCAGGCCTGGACGCAGGCGCCGCAGGACACGCATTCGGAGCCGAGAAAGCTTTCGCTCATGCCGGGCGAGACGCGGCTGCCGAAGCCGCGGCCTGAAATGGTCAGCGCAAAGGTGCCCTGGACTTCCTCGCAGGCCCGCACACAGCGCGAGCAAACGATGCACTTCGAGGGTTCATAGGTGAAATACGGATTGGATTCGTCCTTCGGCATCCAGGCCGCGTTGGCGTGGCCGTTGGACTTGGCAAAAACATGGTTCTCGCCCGCATAGCCGTAGCGTACGTCGCGCAGGCCGACGGCGCCTGCCATATCCTGCAATTCGCAGTCGCCATTGGCGGCGCAGGTGAGGCAGTCGAGCGGATGGTCGGAGATGTAGAGCTCCATCACGCCCTTGCGGAGCTTCTTCAGTCGTTCGGTCTGGGTGTGGACCACTAGGCCGGGCATCGCCGGCGTGGTGCACGAAGCCGGCGTTCCCGCGCGGCCTTCGATCTCGACCAGGCACATCCGGCAGGAGCCGAAGGCGTCCACCATGTCGGTCGCGCAGAGTTTCGGGATCTGCGTGCCCGCCTCCATCGCCGCCCGCATGATCGAGGTGCCCTCAGGCACGGTGACGCTCTGACCATCGATGGTGAGCGTGATCATGGTTTCGGATTTGGATCGCGGGGTTCCGAAGTCGGTTTCGTGGATCAGCGACATGGCGATCTCCTTATTCCGCAGCTTGCAGGCGGTTTTTGGGGGCCGGGCCAAAATCTTCCCGGAAATGTTTCAGTGCGCTCATGACGGGGTAGGGCGTAAAGCCTCCGAGCGCGCACAGCGAACCGAATTTCATGGTGTTGCAGAGGTCCTCGACGACGGCGAGATTCTGCTCGACACGTTCGCCCGAGCGGATCTTGTCGATGGTCTCGACGCCGCGGGTCGAACCGATCCGGCACGGGGTGCACTTGCCGCAGGATTCGATGGCGCAGAACTCCATCGCAAAACGCGCCTGCTTGGCCATGTCGACAGTGTCGTCGAACACCACAATGCCCGCGTGGCCGATCAGGCCGTCGCGGGCGGCAAAAGCTTCATAGTCGAAGGGCGTATCGAACAGCGCGCGCGGGAAGTAAGCCCCGAGCGGACCGCCGACCTGCACCGCCCGCACCGGACGTCCGGTGAAGGTGCCGCCGGCGATATCGTCGACGAGTTCGCCGAGCGTGATGCCGAAGGCGGTTTCGAACAAGCCGCCAAATTTGACATTGCCGGCAAGCTGGATCGGCATAGTGCCGCGGGATCGGCCCATGCCGAAATCGGCGTAGGCCTTGGCGCCGCCGGCGAGGATGAACGGGATTGCCGCGAACGACAATACGTTGTTGATGACGGTGGGCTTGCCGAACAGGCCCTTGTGCGCAGGCAGCGGCGGCTTAGCGCGGACGATGCCGCGCCGGCCCTCGAGGCTTTCGAGCAGCGAGGTCTCTTCACCGCAGACATAGGCGCCGGCGCCGACGCGTACTTCGAGATCGAAATTGTACTTGGATCCGCAGACGCCTTTGCCGAGGTAGCCTGCGCGCCGGCCGGCGGCGATCGCGGCATTCATTGCCTCGATCGCATGCGGATATTCCGAGCGGATGTAAATGTAGCCCTTGGTGGCGCCGACGGCGATGCCGGCGACGGTCATGCCCTCGATCACTACAAAGGGATCGCCTTCCATGATCATGCGGTCGGCAAACGTGCCGCTGTCACCCTCGTCGGCGTTGCAGACGATATATTTTTGGTCGGCGCTGGTCTGCGCCACCGTCTTCCACTTGATGCCGGTCGGGAAGCCAGCGCCGCCGCGGCCTCGCAATCCCGATGTCGTGACATCGGAGAGAATGGCATCCGACGTCAGCGTCAGGGCGCGCTCGAGGCCCTTGTAGCCGTCATGGGCGCGATAATCGTCAACCGAACGCGGATCGATGATGCCGCAGCGGGCAAAGGTGAGGCGGGTCTGACGCTTCAGCCACGGAATTTCTTCCGTCAGTCCCTGACGGAGCGCATGCGGGCCGTCCTTCAGAATTGCCTCGAGCACGGATGCGGCGTCGGCTTCCTTTACCGGACCGAAGGCGATGCGCCCCTTTGCCGTGGCGACTTCGACCATCGGCTCGAGCCAATAGAGACCGCGCGAACCGGTGCGGACGATCTCGATCGCCGCATTGCGCTTGGCAGCCGCCTGTTCGAGCGCGGTCACGGTCTCGTCGGCGCCGACCGCAACAGCGCCTGCATCGCGCGGAACGAAAATACGCAGGCTCATCGTTGTGCCTCCGCGATCAGCGCGTCGATGCGCGCTTCGTCCAGCATTCCAACCACGCGGCCGTCAATCATCGCCGACGGCGCCGTGGCGCAAAGGCCGAGGCAGTAGATCGGCTCTAGCGTGACGCGATCATCCGGCGTCGTATTGCCGATCTTGACGCCGAGCTTGGCCTCGGCGCGCGCTGCGACCGCGTCGCCGCCCGCCGCCTGGCAGGCTTCGGCGCGGCAGAGCTTCAAGACATGTTTGCCCGCCGGTTTGCGGCGAAAATCGTGGTAGAAGGTGAAGGTGCCGTGCACCTCGGCGCGCGACAAATTCAGCGCTTCCGCGACCATCGGAATGGCGGCTTCCGGCACATAGCCAAAGGCTTCCTGAAGTGCATGAAGGATCACCAGCGTAGCACCTTCCAGACGGCTGTGCTCCGCGATGATATCGGCCCCGCGCTTGGTGTCCCACGGTTCGTAGACGGACATGATCTGCCTTCTCTTTCAGTATCTTATCATTATCTATTCAAAGACGGAATCGCTCGGGGAATCAATAAAGCCGTCTCATGCTGCGATAGCGAAAGACGATCGATAGGAAACTGATATTGGTTGATATCGGGTTTCAATGGACGGCGATTTCGCCGCCCCTTCCGAGCGCTTATTCTGGGCGCCCAAGGCCTCTTTCGATATGGGACTTTTGGCCCAATTTTCTGAGGTCCAGGCCATGATATTCATGACCCTTGAAACCGTTGGGGGACGTCTTGATCGACAAGCTTGAACTTCTGCTGGCGCTCGCCAAGGAACGCCATTTCGGACGGGCCGCGGAGGCCTGTGGGGTCACGCAGCCGACGATGTCGACCAGCCTCAAGCAGTTGGAGGAAATTCTTGGCGTGATGCTTGTGCAGCGGGGCTCGCGGTTTCAGGGCTTTACGCCGGAAGGCGAGCGCACGCTGGATTGGGCGCGGCGCATCGTCGGCGATGCCCGCGCCATGCGTCAGGAGATCAATTCGCTGAAAGAGAAGCTTTCGGGCGAAATCCGGATCGCGGCGATCCCCACCGTGCTGGGCATGGTTGCCTCGCTCACGACCCCGTTCCGCGCGCGCCACCCGGACGTCCGGTTCCGGGTGGTGTCGTGCACCTCGGCTGACGTTCTTGGCCTGCTCGAAAACCTCGAGGTCGATGCCGGGTTGACCTATATCGAGAACGAGCCGATCGGCAACGTCCGCACCATTCCGCTTTACAACGAAAGTTATCGTCTCCTGACCTCGCCTGAGGGGATGTTCGGCGATCGCGACAAGGTGACCTGGACGGAGGTCGGCCAGGTTCCGTTGTGCCTGCTGACGCCGGACATGCAGAACCGTCGTATCATCGATCGCGCGCTCAAATCGGTGGGAGCCGAGGCGACGCCGACGCTGACCTCGAATTCGCTGCTGGTTCTCTATACCCATGTGAAAACCGGCCGCTGGGCGAGCGTGATGCCGGCGAAACTGGCGGAAACGCTGGGGTTGGCGGACAAGGTCCGCAGCATCCCGATCGTCGATCCGGTGGTCGACTACAGCATCGGGATGGTGGTTCCCCAGCGCGATCCCATGACGCCATTGATCGCCGCGCTGGTTCAGATTGCCCGTGAAGTGGCGCCATCGTTGCAATAGTCAGGCGGCCGCGGTGCTGGTTTCGTGAGGCGCCTTGCTGATCGCCTTGCGCGGTAGCGACACCCGGACGACAGTGCCGCTGCCGAGCTTCGAGCGCAGCCGCATCGAACCGCCGTGCAGGTTGGCGAGCGATCGTGCGATCGCAAGTCCAAGGCCCGAGCCGTGATAGGTCTTGGTCAGCTGGCTTTCGACCTGCTCGAACGGCCGCCCCAGCCGGCGCAGTGACTGCGGGGCAATGCCGATCCCGGTATCCGCAATCAAGAGCACGACGGAATCTCCGACCTCGCGGCTGCGGACCGTGACCTTACCGCCGTCGGGCGTGAATTTGACGGCGTTGGAGAGCAGGTTGACGATGATCTGCTTGGTTGCGCGGCGATCCGCCACGATCGAGATCGGGCCGTCGATCTCCGAATCGAGATCGAGGTTCTTGTCATCGGCGCGGCCCGACACCACGCGCAAGGATTCGGCCAGCGTCTTCGACAGGTCGAGTTCTTCCATGTCGAGTTTCATCCGGCCGGCTTCGATCTTGGACATGTCGAGGATGTCGTTGATCACCTCGAGCAGATAGTGCCCGCTAGTCAAGATGTCGTGGCAGTATTCCCGGTATTTCTCCGAGCCGAGCGCGCCGAACATGCCGCTTTCCATGATTTCGGAGAAGCCGATGATTGCGTTGAGCGGGGTTCGCAGCTCGTGGCTCATATTCGCGAGGAATTTTGATTTGGTCTGGTTGGCTTCCTCGGCGCGGGTCTTTTCCCTGGAATATTTTTCGGCGAGGTCGGCAAGCTCGATGGCCTGCCGCTCGAGTTCGCTTTGCGAGCGTTTGAGGTCGATGACCGTTGCGCGCAGCCGGAGATCGTTCTCGACCAGCTTCTGTTCGTGTTCCTTGATGCGGGTGATGTCGGTTCCGACCGAAACGTAGCCGCCGTCCTTGGTGCGGCGCTCGCTGATATGCAGCCAGCTGCCGTCGTCGAGCTGTGCCTCGAAGGTGCGCGCGCCGGGCGCCTGGTTGGCGACCTCGTGCAGACGGGTTCTGACCTCCGGCATCCGGCCGACCTCGATCACGGTCTCGTAGGAGGTCCCCGGAATGACCGCCGAATCGGGCAGCTTGTGCAGGCGCTGGAAATGCGAGTTGCAGAGGACGAGACGGTCGCTGGCGTCCCACAGCACGAACGCCTCGGGAATGGTCTCGATCGCGTCGCGCAGCCGCAAATCGGCCTCGACGGTCTTCTCGGCGAGACTCTTCTGCTCGGTGATATCGACCGCAATACCGATCAGATGCAGCCCGGCATCGGAGGCGCCCCGGCTGAGCTCGCAACGCACGCGCAGCCAGATCCAGTGGCCGTCGGTATGCTGCATGCGGAACGTGTGATCGATGAAATTGATCTTTGACGAGATCAGCTGGTCGGCGATCTCGAACAGGTCGATGTCGTCCGAATTCACCAGCGCATTGACCTCGCCGAAGGTCAGAAGGTCGCTGCGGTTTTCCAGCCCCAGCATCGTGAACATCGACTGCGACCAGAAGATCCTGCCGCGCGAGAGATCCCAGTCCCACAGGCCGCAACGGCCGCGGTTGAGCGCGGTATCGATGCGACCGCGCACGGCGTCGTTAATCAGGTCACCCTCGCGGGCGCGGGTCGACTGCCAGTGGAAGGCAAAGCCGAGGATCAGCACGACAAAGCCTGTGGTGGCCGAGAGCGTCACGGACAATGCCGCGTCCGAGCGCCAGAGCGAATCCAGTTTTTCCTGGATGACGATCACCTGGCCGGGCAGGGAGTGGACGGCGTGGCGGACCACCAGCGCACCGCTACCGTTCGGCAGCGTGATGTCGGTGACGCCCGAGGTCTGTCCGGCGGGGGAGGGCGGCACCACCGCGCTGATGATATCCAGGACGCTCGACGTATCGCCGATGACGGATTCGATCGGAACGCGGGCGAGAATACGCTGGTCGGGGCCGGTGACAATGACGTGCCGGCCGGCGGCGATCGCCCAGGACGGAATGAGGCCGGGCAGCAGCAGTTGCAGGCGTTCGAACGAGGCGGCGCGATCCTGCCTCGCGGAGGCGATGCGATCGAGACGTTCGGCGAGGAGATCGGCAACCGCCGCGAGGTCGCGCTTGGTCGCCGCGCGCTTCTGACGTGCCTGATCGACCACCTGCACGAAGGCGCCGAGGCAAATGGTGATCAGGAACGCGATGATCAGTGTCGGTACTGCACGACGGAGCGCAGGCTCCGCCAACAACAGCCTGTGATAGGCTGGTTTCGCGATCGATTGCGCCAATCCCTTGATCGAATCGGATTGGACGCACGCGCTCGCCGCGTGTGCGCGCGCCATACCGTTGGCCCCCTTGGAAAGCTTTGCAGTACCCACCCCGTTCGAAGAGAATCGCCGCTCTTCGAATCAAATTCATTTGAATCCACTTTTCCCAGGCTGTCGAGAGTCAACGATTCGTTAAAGCATAAAATTCTTGTCCACGGCAAATCTTAGCTCGGAAAACCGCGCGAAAAAGCCGGCCAAGTTGAGTCCGAAACAAGAACGCGCGTGGCGATTTCAGGTTCGATCAAGTCTTCGGCGGCTCGGCGTGACTGATGACGCGCTTCACGGTCGGAAATGCGCGACGCAGCGCCCGCTCAATCTCATCGACGGCGTTGTGAACCTTGATCACGCTCATCGACGGCGCCGCACGGCAATGGAAGTTGACGATTTCGCCGGCATCCGTATTGCGCACGCGCACGTTATGGATGTCGTGGATCGCGCCGGGTGCGGCGAACTGCGACAGCGCCGCGCGAATGACTTCCACCCGCTCCGGCGCGGCGTCGGTTCCCAGCGGCAATTCCGGCTCCAGCGGCTCGATATGGGTGTCGACTTCGACGTTCTCGCCGAACTCCTCGCGAATGTTCCGCTCGAGGTCATGGGCGATGCCATGCGCCGCCGTCAGCGCCATCTCGCCGTCGACTTCGAGGTCGATGCTGACCGTGAGCTTGTCGCCGAGATCGTGGACCGTCACGTGATGCACGGCTAGCCCGGAATTGCGGGCAATCACCATGATGCGTTCGCGGACGCTCTCATTGTTGAGGGCGACGGGGACCGCCGTGAAGGTCAGATCGGCATCCCCGAACGCGACGGAGACGGCTCCTTGCGCCTTTTGCTTGATCTGGTCGACGCGGTCAATCGGGTAGGTGCGCGGCACCTGCACGGTCGCCTCGATGAAATGCGTCGCGCCGACCATGCGCACCCTCAGTCGCTCCACGCCGACGACGCCCGGAACGGTGCGGATCGCGGCGGCGGCTGTTGCCGCCGCGCCTTCCGGCGCGCGGTCGGTCAGGGTCTCGACGGTCGAACGGGCGAGCCGCATGCCGAGCGCTGCGATGACGATCGCCACAGTGACCGCGGCGACGGCATCGCCCCACCGGAAGCCGAGGCCGGAGAGCACAAGGCCGGCGATGACCGCAACTGAGCCGAGCACGTCGGAGGCAAAATGCAGTGCATCGGCGGCGAGCGCCTGGCTTCCGGTGTCATGGGCGGTGCGGTGCAGGGCGCGGGCTCGCCACAGGTTCACGGCAATATCGAGTACGAGCACGATGAAGGGGACGGCCGACAAGGTCGGGGGTGGGGTGCCTTCGCGCAGGCGGCTGACGGATTCGACCAGGACGCCGCCGGCGAGCACGTAAAGCATGGCGATGATGCCCAGCGCCGAGATGCTCTCGAGCTTGCCGTGACCGTAATGGTGCTCTTCGTCGGCGGGGCGATCGGAAAAACGCACCACCAGCCATGTGACGACGGTTGCGACCACGTCGATCGACGAGTGCAGCGCTTCGGAGATCAGCGCCAGGCTGCCGATGGCGATGCCGACCACGAATTTGGCCGTCGCCATGGCGGCGCTGGCGAAAATCGAGATCGCCGCGACGCGCGATTTGGCTGGATGAATGCCGTGCTCCATGGCGCGCGGTTTAGCAGGGCGTCTTTAACGATTAAAGAACGATTGAATTGCGCAGTTGCTAGTTAGTTGCATTTGCGCGCGGTGTCTTATGTCTCGATGCAGTGTCTTATGTCTCGATGCCGAATGGACATAATTTCTCCTTCCCGCGGCGCAAAAACGCCTGAGCCCTTGCTTTGAGCTTCCGCCCCCGGACTGGAGGGCGCAGGGAATGCCGGATGCCCAATGCACCTAAGACCGCACGGCTTCGTCGCCTCGGCGCGCTCGTCAGTCGCGCCAAAGCGCCCATCGCATCCCGCGCCAACGTTCGTGACGATGCGCAACGCCCCTCCAGATCGAGCGAGAGACGCGCGATGTTGTAGAGATGATTTGCCCGACGGGCAGAGTGAAATATTTTTCGTGGAGAGGCTTGCGCGATGCGCAAATCAGCAAGCAGCCGGCCAAGCCGATTGCCGACCTCCACCCCCTCAAGGGCAATTCCGCGATTTTCAAGGCTTTAATGACTAAGCTCCGATCGCATAGTCATAGATGTCCTCCTCCTGCGCGTTATGGATGCGCACAAGAGCCTCGATCGACTCGATGACTCGCTGTGCGTCCCTGATCAGGTAGGGATCGGTGTCCTCAATGCTCAGCCCGTCAGCGAGGCGGCGCAGGAGGCGCGACTGGTGCATGATCTCGCGATGTGCCCGGCTCATGGCTCCGAGCCCGTGCCGGTCCGCCAGGTATCTTGCGACGCGCGGATAAACCTTGTTTTCGTCGTCCCGCTCGTGGGTCACGATCCTTTTGGTGACGACCTCGTCTGCCTCAGAGATCAAGGCGACCGCGCCGGCGCCTTCGACCTGGTCCAGCGCGTCTGCAATCTCTCTCAGGCGGTCGAGCGCCGGCTCCATCTGCTCGTGCTCCGCTCGCAGAGAGCCCGCTGCGGCGACCGGCATTGTTCGCCGGCCGCTTCCACGGCCGGGGCCCAGGGCGCGCAGCGCGTTCAGGATCACGGCGACATCGATTGCTTCCTGCGTCAGGGCGCCACCGACCGGCGGCAACCATCCGATTGCAGCCAGAGCCATTGCGAAGGCAGACAACGTCATTCCCCAAATGATGCTCTGCAAGGCGATCGAGCGAGTCCGCTTCGCGATGTCGATCGCGTCCGGGATGCGATCGACACGGTCGACAAGGATGACGACATCGGCCGCTTCCGAGGACGCGCTCGCGCCCCGCGCGCCGAGCGCGATGCCGACGTTTGCGGCAGCCAAAGCTGGTGCATCGTTGATGCCGTCTCCAACCATGACCGTGACATTCTGGCGCTGTTCGGCGGCTACCGCATCGACCTTGTCGGCCGGCTCCCGGTTCGACAACACCGCATCGAGATCGAGTGCGGCGCCGATCGTTTCCGCCGACTCTGCCCGGTCACCGGTCACCATCACGATCCGCGATACTCCCGCCGATCGCAATGCCTGGACCGCGCGCGGGGTTTCGCGCCGAAGTTCGTCCGCCAGCAACAAGGCGCCAATGGTGCGGCCGTCCGCGGCGACGAATACGCTGAGCGCCGAGCGCCACGCCGCGCGCCGCAGGGCGCGAACCACCCAGGCCTCCGGTTTTTGAGACCCAACGACGAGCTGGTGCGATCCGACCCGGATCATCCTGCCGTTAATCACGCCCTCAAGACCCGCACCTGCGGTTTCGCGCACGTGCGATGCGGTGCTTAATTCAAGATCCCTCGCAACCGCGGCCTGGACGACGGCCGCCGCAACGACGTGGTGCGATGCCTGCTCCAGCGACGCCGCCAGGCGGAGGACTTCGTCCGCCTGATGGTTGGGCGCAACTTCGATTGCCACGAGACGGGCGCCGCCGACCGTCAGTGTGCCGGTCTTGTCGAACATCACCGTGTGCGATTGGGCGAGCGCTTCGAGGGGATTGCTGCCCTTGACGAGAATCCCGCGCTTTGCAGCCCGCGCAACCCCCGATATGAAGGCGACGGGAGCCGCCAGAATAAGCGGACACGGCGTCGCCGCAACCAGCACAGCCAGGCCTCGAATGGGATCGCCCGCGAAGAACCAGGCGCCACCGGCGATCAGCAGGGTTATCGGCAACAGCAGCAGGGCGTAGCGATCCGCCATGCGGATGAACGGTGACTTTGCGCTCTCGGCTGCGCTCACCATTCTCACGATGCCGGCATAAGTGCTTTCGCCCGCGGTCGCGGATGTTCGGATCTCGAATGGCCCGCCGGCATTCAGCGAACCGCTGCGCGCCAGCTCTCCGGATCGTCTCGACACGGGGATTGGTTCGCCGCTCAGCGCCGACTCGTCAAGCGTTGCTTCCGGGCTGGTAATGGCACCGTCAACCGGAATCACCTCGCCACTGCGGACGAGAACGATATCCCCGACTTCGACCAGCTCGATCGGCGTATCCGTGATGGTCGATCCGGTCCGTCGATGGGCAATCCTGGGAGCACGATCGATCAGCGACCTGAGGTCACGCTCAGCCCGCGCAACAGCGATGTCTTCGAGCACGTTCCCCCCGGCATACATGATGGCAATGACGATGCCGGCCAACGCCTCACCGAGCACCACCGCGCCCGACATCGAAACGAGCGCAATCGAGTCAACGCCCATGCGGCCTGCCGCGAAGTCGCGCACGATCGAGATGAAGAGGCCGATGACGACGGGGATTGTACCGCCGATCCAGCACCAGTCCGCCAGGTTGCTTCGACCGACAGACAGGGCGGCGAACCCGAGAAGGAGGCCGGCAATCGCGACCGCGATCAATGCGCGCCGCAGTATTCGTTCAGACCACAACCAAGCCATTGTTCGCCCGCAGGAGAGGGAGCGAAACTATCGCTGCGATCGGGCGGGCGAAGTTTGATCGAAATCAAGGTGGTGACTGACGGCCTAACCAGCGGTTTTCGGCTGATGGCGGCCTGAATCGGTCAGGCTTGGCTCTGTCGCCGACCCGGACGATTGCCATCTGCGCCATCACAAATGTTGTCTGTCCTATGGAGCGGTTCACCGCGCGTTCACGAGCCGTCATCACAATCAATGATTGATACATGTTAGTCGCGATTTCCGAATGGGCCGTCCAAGATGAATTTCGCAGGAAAAAATCTTCTCGGTCGTGTCGGAAGACAGTGCGCCGTTCTCTTCATTTTTGTCGGCGTCTTGTCGCCCGTTTCCGGTCCGGCCTCTGCCACCGAAATCTGGATGTGGGGCGGTCCCCGTGTCGACCATCCCGCTCCCGGGTGGGAGAACGTGCGAGCGGACAAGGGAGACATGTGGACGCCCGATGCGCCGTGGAAGACCGTCTCACGGCAGGTGAAGGTCGTTCTATTTGCGCCGACCAATATCGAACGTGCCGCCGACCGCGACCTCCAGCTCGCATTCGCCGATATCAAGCGGCGGAATATCGCGCTTGCGGTCGGCACGGGGATGTTGATCCGCTCGGATCGCTGCCGATCCAGATCAGAGGCCTATGTCGATGGCGGGACGCTGGAGCGGCTGTTCGACAAGCTTCATCGCAATGGCGCCGATGTGAAATACGTCACGATGGACGAGCCATTTTTCTATGGGCATCGGGACTCGAGCCCTTCGGCGTGTCACGAGTCCGCGCAGGCATTGGCACTGGCTCTCAAGGAGAGCATCGCGATCGTCAGAAAATACTTCCCCAATGCCGAGTTCGGAGCCGACGAAGTCGTCGACGCTTCCGCCCCCTGGGTGCAGGAGCTGGTCGGCTGGGTGGACACCTACAAATCAGTCACTGGCGAGCCTCTGGCCTTCATTCATGCCGACACCGGTTGGAGCGAGGCGACGTTAAGGAATTTCGTGCCGCTGGCGGCTGCCTTGAAGCAGCGCAGCGTTGCCTTCGGAGTCATCTATGACGCCGATCGCTTCAACAACGACAGCGATCAAAACTGGGTTCGCAACACCGTAAGCCACTTCTCAAAAGTGGAAGGAGAACTGAGGATACATCCTGACCACGCTGTGATCGAGACGTGGGTCCGTCACCCAATTCACGTTCTGCCCGAAAACGAACCGGGCACGCTCACCAACGTGGTTCTGCAATATATTCAGCACAGGCCATAGAAATCGAAAGACGATCAAATGCGACGGAAGGAAGTCGATCAATGCGAATTCTTCTCGCGATAATCGCCGTCAGTCTGCTGATGGTCCAGTCGAGTGCCGCAGCAGCCGCGAGCGCCCCGCTTCCGCAAATCTGGTTCAGCCTGGGCGGTCAAGGTAAGCCCGAGACCTATCAAAGCTGGGACACTCTTTTCTATCAAGCGGACGCTCCCTGGCCGGAATTCATGAACCATGTGACGGCCGTCGGAATCCTCACACAAGTGCTGGCCCAGATCTCCGACGACAATCTCGCCAAGGTCGTTGCCAAGCTGAAACAGAAGCATGTTGCGCTTGGAATTGAAATGCTGGCTCAGGCCTATGATCCTCCTGGATGTGGCGGTGGCGTGGAGGGCTATTTCCCGACCAACCAGGTGGCTCAGTTGGCGGCGAAGCTGAAGCGGGCGGGGGCAGAGGTCACCTATATCGTGATGGATGAGCCGCTATGGTTCGGACATTACTTCAACGGGCCGCATGCCTGCCACTCGTCGATCGACAATGTCGCCGATCGTGTCGCGGAGAACCTGAACGAATATTTGAAGGTCTTCCCGAACGCCGTCATCGGTGACGGCGAGCCATTTCCAGCCATCACCAATCAGCCGGCCTGGAGAGACGATTACCAGCATTGGTTGGCAGCCTTCCGCGCCAAGACGGGCAGAGCACTGGCGTTTACCACCGTCGATATCAACTGGGGGCACACCGAATGGCCGCAGAGCGTGCAGGCGTTTGTGAGTTTTGCGCACGACTTTCATATGCCGGTCGGCATCATATACAACGCCGTGCCTCCCAATATGGCCATGACCAATGAGGAGTGGCTAAACGGCGCGCAGCGGAATTTCGTCTACATTGAAAAAACGCTCGGAGTTACGCCGAGCTGGGCCGTGTTCGCATCCTGGGTGAGATTTCCCGGCCGGGCAATTTCGGTCAAGGACGGTCTCGGTGAAGACTACCTCGTGAAGCAGTATCTGCAGCTGCATGGCGTGCAGTAACGCAGAGTCGTAAGAGTCAAGACCGGCAGCGTTGTTTCGCTGCCGGTCTTGAGCCTTGGTTCATGTCGGATTCTGGATAGCTCGAATAGCCTCAATAGCGACGATCTTGCCCCGCGCGGAAGGCCAGCGAGGCGCGCAGCTCGGCAATCGCCGCGCGGGAGGCCTGGATCGCCGCCCCCTTGTGGCCGCCGAAATCATTTGGCGCGGCTTGGAGATAGGCGATCGCGTCTTCGAGGTTCTCAATGGCCCGCACGATTCGCGGGTGTGCGGCGGCCTCGCTCCCCATGTTCTGCGCGTTTGCGGCAGGCATGGCGGCGGCAACCAGAAGTCCGGTGGACAGGGCTAAGGCAAGCTTTCTCACGATATTCTCCGATTTAAGGTGGTCCTCCGCGGGACCACTACCCGTCCCAAAATTAATCCGCAATGAATTGGCTGTTCGTGTTGATCGAGGCTTTGCTCAAAAGTTCAGCAAACTGCCCAGGCTTGTCATGTCGACGTCATAGACGTGGCCTGAAGCTTGTGGATCAGCTCCGAAAAAATCTGCGCGCGCCTGTCTTGCGCCAAAGCAATCTCGATTTCGCGCGGCTCAGCTCGGCCTATTGCTGCGCCTTCACGGCGCCCCTTAGTCCCGCTTGCGCGGCCAGCCGCTCGACAAGGCCGCTTGTCTGCACGTCCTCGACAAAGCGCTTGATGTGGTCCAGTCCAGCCGCATGCTCCTTCGGGATCGCGACCGCGAGGTGTTCCTCTCCCCAGCGTCCTTCCAGGATCCGCGACCCCGGCATCTGATCGGACATCTCGAACAAGGTCGGCTTGTTGGTGGCGTAGGTGTCGATCTCGCCGTGCTCGAGCATCTCGATGCCGCGCTTGTAGTTCTGCGCGGGCACTAGAATCGCATTCGGCAGTAATTTCGGGATCGTGCCTTGCGACGTGCTGCCTTGCGTCACGCCGATGCGAAGGCCGGCCTTCTGGACGCCGGCAATCGCCGTGATCGGAGAATTGGCTGCGACGAGATAGCCGAGTTCGATCGTCAGCAGCGTCTGGCTGAACGTAACAGACGCGGCACGCGCCGGGGTCGAGTTGCTGATCGTGAAGTCGACGTCGCCCGCCTTCATGCCTTCGATGACGTCAGAAATGCGCTGGTAGTTGACCTGCTCGAAGGGGACGCTGAGCCGCTTGGCGAGCTCCTTGCCCAGCGCAAAGCTCAGGCCGTGGCTCTCGCCCGTCCTGGGGTCGTGAACCAGCGAGGTCGGGCTGCCGAGATAGACGCCGACGCGCAGCTTTACCTTGGGCGCCAGTATCTCTTTTGCGTCTTGCGCGAAGGCGCCGAAGGCCGTGGCCGCAAGCATGGCCGCTGCCGCCATCACGACAATCAAGATTTTCATGGAGACCTCCGCCAGGCAGTCCTTAAAACCTCACGACGATCTTGCCGAGATGCTTGTTGGCTTCCATGTGCGCGAAGGCCAGCCCGATATCGTCGAAGGCAAACACCTTGTCGATCGGCAGTTGCAGCTTTCGCGATTCCACCGCCGGCCAGATGTCCTTGCGGACACCTTCGAATATCTCGCGGATTTCCTCGATGGAGCGGGTGCGGAAGGTAACGCCGATATAATTGATGCGCCGCGCCGCATGCAGATCGAAGTTGAAGTCGGCATGCGTGCCGCCGAGCCGGCCGACATTGACGATGCGGCCCTTGATTTTGGTCGCCTTCAGGTTCTGGCTGGCGACCTTGCCGGACACCTGATCGACGATCAGGTCGACGCCTTCGCCCGAGGTGGCCTGCAATACCTGGTCGACCCAGCCCGGGTCGCTGGAATCGACGGCAAGATCGGCGCCGAATTCCTTCAGGCGCGCGCGACGGCTCCCATCGGTCGACGAGCCGACCACGAGCTTTGCGCGCTTGAACTTGGCGATCTGCATCGCCATCAGGCCGACGCCGGAGCTCGCGCCCTGGATCATCACGCTTTGTCCGGCCTGCAAGCCGCCAACGGTGACGACGGCGTTGTGCATGGTGGTGATGGCAATCGGCAGCGTGCAGGCTTCGTCGAAATTCATGTTCGAAGGGGCGCGGAACAGGCGGCCGTGATCGGCGAGCGTATATTCCGCGAAAGCCGCCGCACCCGAGCCCATCACCTTGTCGCCGACCTTGACGCCTTTGGCCTCGGGCCCGAGTTCGGCAACTTCGCCGGACCACTCCATGCCGAGCACGGTGCCGACGCCGCCGGCGCTGCCGTGCACATGGCCCTTGGTCATGCCGAGATCGGCGCGGTTGAGGCCGCAGGCGTGGACGCGAATCAGCACCTGGGTGCCTTTTGGAGCGGGCTTGGCGACCTCGGCAATTTCGGCGCGGTTGGCGCCGTAGACGTAGGCTTTCATACTTTATCTTCCTCTCTTGGACGAGTCTGTCTCAACAACCTTCGTGGTGAGGAGCGCGACTTCGCGCATCTCGAACCATGAAGGCCCGGCTGAGGCCTCATCCTTCGAGATGTTTGCTCCGCAAGCTCCTCAGGATGAGGGTGAAAAGCTGCTTGCGACATGGGTTATTCGGCCGCCTGGCGGTGACCAGACATCATACCTTCCAGCCGGCTTTGAATAATAGCCTCGGCCTCGCGAACGATGCGCGACACCAGCTCGGCGCAACTCGGAATATCGTGGATCAGGCCCTGGACCTGACCCGCGGACCAGATGCCCTGGTCGGCATCGCCTGACGCATAGACCATCTTGCCGCGGGCGCCCGCCACGAGTTCGCGCACCTGCTCGAAAGTCGCGCCATCCTTTTCCATGGCGACCACCTTGCTGGAGACCGCATTCTTTGCAACGCGCGAGGTGTTGCGCATGGTGCGGAAGATCAGTTCGGTCTCCCGCTCGTCGTTGGCGACGATGCGCTCCTTGATCTGCTGGTGGATCGGGCTTTCTTGGGTAGCCATGAAGCGCGTGCCCATGTTGATGCCTTCGGCACCAAGCGCGAGCGCGGCCACGAGACCGCGGCCATCGCCGAAGCCGCCGGAGGCGATCATCGGGATCTTGATCTTGTCGGCAGCTGCCGGAATCAGGATCAGGCCCGGCGTGTCGTCCTCGCCGGGATGACCTGCACATTCAAAGCCGTCGATCGAAATCGCATCGACCCCCATGCGTTCGGCCGACAGCGCGTGGCGGACGCTTGTGCATTTGTGCACGACCTTTATGCCGTGTTTCTTGAATTCGGTGACATGATCCTGCGGCTTGTTGCCGGCGGTCTCGACGATCTTGACCCCGCTCTCGATGATGGCCGCCCGATACTCGGCGTAAGGCGGGGGCTTGATCGAGGGGAGGATGGTCAGATTGACGCCGAACGGTTTGTCCGTCATGTCGCGGCAGCGCGCGATTTCCTTTCGAAGATCTTCCGGGGTCGGCTGGGTCAGCGCGGTGATGAAGCCGAGCGCGCCGGCATTGGCGACGGCCGAGACCAGTTCGGCAACGCCCACCCATTGCATGCCGCCCTGAACGATCGGGTGCTCGACGCCGGCGAGCTCGGTGAATTGCGTTTTGAGCATTTGCCGGCGTCTCCCGCTTCCTCTCAAGGTGCGCAGGCGCACCTCGTTCTGTTTTTCGAGAGGAAGATGCCGTTCCGGCCGGCAAATGTCTATGTCAGGGCCGCATGGCGATCACGCGAAGGCCGGTGTTTTCGCCGCGACCGGGCTCGAGGTGCAGGCAAGTCCGGCGATTTTCGCCCGCTGCATCACGAGCGCAAGCACCGCATCCAACGCCGGCGTCGCTGTCTCGGTCAGCCGGCCCATTTCCTGAACCACGGCGACCAGCGGCTGGATTTCCATCGGCCGGCCGCGCTCGAGGTCCTGCAACATCGAGGTCTTGTGCGCGCCGACCTTGCGCGCGCCCTCGATCCGCCGCTCGACGTCGACACGGAATATGACGCCGAATTTTTCGGCTATCGTCTGGCTCTCGATCATGATCGCTTTCGACAGCGCGCGCGTGGCTGGATCGGAGCAGATCACGTCGAGCGTCGCATGTGTCAGCGCGCTGATCGGATTGAGGCAGACATTGCCCCAGAGTTTCAGCCAGATTTCGTCGCGAATGCGCTCGAGCACCGGCGCCTGCATGCTGGCTGCGCTGAAAAGTGCGGACAGGCGCCTGACGTCCTCGGTCGTCTCACTCGAGGGCTCGCCGATCGGAAAACGGTCGCCATAGACGTGCTGGATCACGCCGGGCGCCACCATCTCGGTTGCGGGATAGACGATGCATCCGATCGCGCGTTCTGCGCCCAGCTCACGCCATTGCCGTCCGCCGGGATCGATGCTTTCCAGCGTCGACCCCTCGTAAGCACCGCCGTGCTTGTAGAAGTACCAGTAGGGAATGCCGTTCACTGCGGTCACGATGCGGGTGTGCGACCCGATAAGGGGTTTCATCGCATCGATGGCGCCGGTGATGGAATGGGCTTTCAGGCAGATGATGACGTAGTCCTGATGGCCGAGTTCGGCGGGATTATCGGTGCAGCGCGGACGAACCACGCGCTCTTCGTTGCTGGCCAGAAGCTTCAACCCGTTTGCCTTCATGGCGGCAAGATGCGCGCCGCGCGCCACCAGGCTGACGTCGGCGCCTGCGCCCGCGAACTGGACCCCGAGATAACCGCCGATCGCTCCGGCGCCGTAAATGCAGATTTTCATGAGACCTACCTGGAAGCTGGATTGAGAAATCTGGACACGTCATCGCAATGCGCGGAAATAGACTTTCCGCGCTTCTGGGAATGGGCAGAGAGAGGAGGGGGCTTTTAGGCGGCGAACACCGTCGCCGTGGCCTCTTCGTCAAAAGCCGTCGAAATGTCGCGAATGCTCACCACGCCACACAGGCTGTAATTGTCGATCACCGGCAAATGGCGAATGTGGTGCTGGTTCATCAGGTGACGAACATCCTCGAGCGTATCCTCGGAGCTGCACCAGACCAGCTGCTGCACGGAGATAAGCTGGGACACTTTCATGTTGACCCCGGCCGCGCCGTGCTCGGCGATGGCGCGCACGACGTCGCGTTCGGTGAACATGCCGACGGCGGTGTTGCCCTCAGTGCGCACGACGTCCTTGACGACGAGGGCGCTGACATTGCTGGCGCGCATCACTTGCGCCGCGATGCCGACGGTCTCGTTCATTCTGATGGTGGAAATACGCGCGGTCTTTTTGCGCAGGATGTCTCCGACTTTCATCGCAAGCTCCTCAGGTTCAGCCGCAGGATCAGGGGGGCAGCAATGATGCAAGATTGGTATACGTTATGCCAGCTGTCAACTTGTTTGTGAACGCGATTTCACCAAATAAAATGGCAGTGCCGTTGACCTTTCGGGTTCGAAAGGCTCTGCATCGATACCGCCGGAACGTATCTATGTATTTTGTATGCCAGACCTTTCGAACAAAAAGAGAGGCGCACCGAAGTGCGCCCCGACGTTTTTGAGGGTGGCAGTACCTGTGCGCCTATTCCGCCGGTTGCGGCACCGCGCTCTGCTTTTCCGCGGCGCTCATCGAACGCCGCATCGGCCGTACGACAAACAAGGCCAGCGCCACCACGACAAGATTCATGATCGATGCGACCACAAACACGGCGTGCCAGCTGCCGGTGTGCACCTTCAGCACGTTAGCGAGCGGGACCACAAAGGCGGACGTTCCCTTCGCCGTGTACATGAGGGCGGTGTTGGTCGTGGCGAATTTCGGTCCGAATATATCGGTGGTGGTCGAAGGGAACAGACTGAAGATCTCGCCCCACGTGAAGAAGACAATCGCGGCGCTGATCACGAACATCCACGGCGTCGAGCCTGCCGTTCCAAGCAGCCAATAGGCGAGGGCTCCTAAGGAAAACGCGATCGCCATGGTGTATTCGCGGCCGATCTGGTCGGACACCCAGCCAAAGAACGGCCGGGCGCCGCCATTGCACAGACCGTCGATGATGGCAGCTACCGTCAGCGTGGACGCGCCAAACAGAATCACCGTCTGCGCCACGCCGTAATCCTTGGCAATGAGCGCGACCTGGGCCGCAACCATGAGGCCGCTCGCGGACACCATGATGAACATCACGTAGAGAACCCAGAAGATCGGAGACCGAAGCACCTGAGCGGGGTTGCTGCTGGTCCTTGATTGCAGGACTTTCACGGCCGTGACGGGCGGGACTTCGGCGGGCAGCGGTGGGCGGAGGAGCCAGGCGAGCAAAAAGACGATGCCGCCCTGACCGAGCGCGAACCAGAAGAAGGTGTCGGCGTAGCCGATCGACGCGATCATTCTCTGGATCGGAATGACGGTGACGACCGCGCCCGCACCGAAACCGGCGGCTGTAAGGCCGACGGCGAGACCACGGCGATCAGGAAACCATTTCACAGCGTTGCCGACGCAAGTGGCATAAACCCCGCCCGCACCCGCGCCGGAAATGATCGCGCCGACATACAGCATCTCTAGCGAGTTGGCCTTGGCGTTGATAAGCCAACCGAGAGCGGCGCAGACGCCGCCGATCGCTACCATCAATTTTGGACCCCGCGGGCCCAGGTAGTCGACGAAGAATCCCTGAATTGGAGTCAACCAGGTCTCGAACGCAATGAAGAGGCTGAATGCGACCTGGATGCTGGCGACTTCCCAGTTATGCGCCTTCGCCATGGGGCCGACAAAGAAGGTCCAGCCGTATTGGAGATTGGCCATCATCATCATGCAGATGACGCCAGTGATCAGTTGCATCCACCGAAAGCCACTGGATACGCCCTGGCTCGGCGCACTCGCTGCGGTTGCCGTCATTGTGTCTCCTCCTAATGCGCGCTTTTTGGCCTACCCATATCGGAGGTCGAGCGCTACAAGTGCGCAATTCTGGTATATTATATTCCACAGTGCAAGGTTGATTTTGTCGCAATGTTGCTTGGCACCGCGGTCGCGGGCTTTCGATGCTACTACGGCCGACGCTCGATGCTCGACCTCCTGACCGCGTTACGCGCAAAAAAATGGCTCCCAAATTTGGGAGCCATCGGCTGGAAAAGGGTTTGCTCGGGTCGAGAGCGATCCAAGTATCAAACGTCGTAGCGGGGGGTATCGCCGTTTCGGATCGTTATCTCGGCATAGGCCAACAGCCAGCAGTCGACGGCCGCGAGCAGGCGGCTGAGCAGGGTGGCAGACGGCGTGAAAGCGATGGCGGCGGTCCTGGACATCTGGTTCTTCCTTCGGTTGGACAGTGAGGCTGACCTAATCTAGGTATACCAGATGCCACGCGCAACGATTTTGTTTGCATGGCAGCATAATGTCTTTTGCATCGCAACAAATATTTCACTAAGCGTTTGTTTTATCAACGAAAAAGGCCGCCAAACCGGCGGCCTTTCGTTCTCTTCAGATGGCGTCGCCTACTCCGCGGCTTCTTTGCGTGGCGGATCGAGCGCGCCCGAATTGTGGATTTCCTTGACCTGATGGTCGGAGAAGCCAAGCACCTGGCGAAGGACTTCGTCGGTGTGCTCGCCGAGCAGCGGCGAACGCTTCACGTCGCTCGGACTGTCGGAGAGCTTGATCGGGTTGCCGACCGACAGGTATTTGCCGCGGGTGGGATGATCCACCTCGACCACGGTTCCCGTGGCGCGCAGCGACTGATCCTCAGCGATTTCCTTCATTGACAGGATCGGACCGCAGGGAATGTCATCCTTGTTGAGAATGTCCATGGCCTCGAACTTGGTCTTGGTCATAGTCCACTGCTCGATGCGCCCGAAAATCTGGTTCAAGCGCGTCAGCCTGGCTGGCGGCTTGGCGTAATCGGGATGGGTCTTCCAGGCGGGCTCGCCGATCACATCGCAGATCTTCTCCCAGACCGGTGCCTGCGTGATGAAATAGATGTAGGCGTTGGGATCGGTCTCCCAGCCCTTGCACTTGAGGATGCGGCCCGGCTGTCCGCCGCCGGAATCATTGCCGGCCCGCGGCACCGCGTCGCCGAACGGAACGCCTTCACCGAACTGGCTGTATTCCTTGAGCGGGCCGTGGGCGAGGCGCTGCTGGTCGCGCAGCTTGACCCGGCAGAGATTGAGCACGCCGTCCTGCATGGCCGCGGTGACGCGCTGGCCCTTGCCGCTGTGGGTGCGCTGATAGAGCGCGGTGACGATACCGAGCGCCAGATGCAGTCCAGTGCCGCTGTCGCCGATCTGCGCGCCGGTCACGAGCGGCAGACCGTCGTGGAAGCCGGTGGTCGACGCCGAGCCGCCGGTGCATTGTGCGACGTTCTCATAGACCTTGCAGTCTTCATAGGGTCCAGGACCAAAGCCCTTGATCGACGCCACGATCATCTTCGGGTTGATGCTCTGGATCTTCTCCCAGGGGAAGCCCATGCGATCGAGCACGCCGGGGCCGAAATTCTCCACCAGCACGTCGCAGCTCTTGATCAGCGCGGTGAGGACTTCCTTGCCCTTCGGGTTCTTGGTGTCGAGCGTGATCGAGCGCTTGTTGTGGTTGAGCATGGTGAAATACAGGCTGTCCACGTTGGGGACGTCCTGCAATTGCCCGCGCGTGATGTCGCCGACGCCGGGGCGCTCGACCTTGATCACATCCGCACCGAACCACGCCAGCAATTGTGTGCAGGTCGGTCCCGACTGAACGTGGGTGAAATCGAGAATTCGAACGCCTTTCAGCGCCTTTGTCATCGTATTGCTCCGTCTTACAATTGCTCCCGTGCGCGGGAGCCTGTGGGTCCTGTCGCCTTATTTCTTCTTGAGAGCGCTCTGTGGATTGAGGTTGCCGATGCGTCCGCTCTCCGAGCCGGCAGCCGGGTCGATTACCGCGTTGATCAGCGTCGGCTTGCCGGAATCCATCGCGGCATTCACGGCGCGCTTGAGTTCATCGGGGCTCGTCGCATTGACGCCGATGCCGCCGAACGCCTCCATCATCTTGTCGTAGCGGGCGCCGGCGACGAAAACCGTCGTCGCCGGATCGTGGCCGCCGCTCTTGTTGACGTCGGTGCCGCGATAGATGCCGTTGTTGTTGAAGATCACGACGCAGACCGGCAGGTTGTAGCGGCAGATGGTCTCGACCTCCATGCCACTGAAACCAAACGCGCTGTCGCCCTCGACCGCGAGCACGGGGTGGCCGGTTTCGACCGCGGCTGCGATAGCCTGGCCCATGCCGATGCCCATGACGCCCCAGGTGCCGACATCGAGCCGCTTGCGCGGCTTGTATACGTCGATCACGCCACGCGCGAGGTCGAGCGTGTTGGCGCCTTCGTTGACGAGGATGGCGTCCGGCCGCTCCTTGATGATGGTGCGCAGCACGCCGAGCGCGCCGTGATAATCCATCGGCGAGTTGTTGTTCATCAGCCGCGGCGCCATCTTGGCGACGTTCTCTTCACGCTTGGCGCTGACTTTCTGCACCCAGTCGGCGGGCGCGGAAGCCCAGGTGTTGCCCATCGCCGCGAGCAAAGCCGAGACGCAGGAGCCGATATCGCCGACGAGAGGGGCCACGATCTCGACGTTGGAGTCCATTTCCTTCGGCTCGATGTCGACCTGGATGAATTGTTTCGGCGCTTCGCCCCAGCTCTTGCCCTTGCCATGCGACAACAGCCAGTTGAGGCGCGCGCCGATCAGCATCACCACGTCGGCGTCCTTCAGCACCGTCGAGCGCGCCGCACCCGCACACAACGGGTGGAGATCGGGCAGCAAGCCCTTGGCCATGCTCATGGGGAGGAACGGCACGCCGCTCTTTTCGACGAAGGTGCGGATCTCGGCGTCGGCCTGGGCATAGGCAGCACCCTTGCCGAGAATGATGAGCGGGCGCTTCGCGCCCTTCAGCACATCAAGCGCGCGCTTGACCGCGCTCGGTGCGGGGATCTGGCCAGGGGCCGCATCGATCACCTTGACCAGCGACTTGCGGCCGGCTTCGGCGTTCATCACCTGGCCGAACAGCTTTGCGGGCAGGTCGAGATAGACGCCGCCGGGACGTCCCGACACCGCGGCGCGGATGGCGCGGGCAATGCCGATGCCGATATCGGCGGCATGCAGCACGCGGTAGGCCGCCTTGCAGAGCGGCTTGGCGATCGCGAGCTGGTCCATCTCTTCATAGTCGCCCTGCTGCAGGTCGACGATCTCTCGTTCCGAAGAACCCGAGATCAGGATCATCGGGAAACAGTTGGTGGTGGCGTGGGCGAGCGCCGTGAGGCCGTTGAGGAAACCGGGCGCCGACACGGTCAGGCAGATGCCGGGCTTCTTGGTCAGGTAACCGGCGATCGCGGCCGCATAGCCGGCATTCTGCTCGTGGCGGAACGACAGCACGCGGATGCCTTCTTCCTGCGCCATGCGTCCGAAGTCGGTGATCGGAATCCCCGGTACGCCATAGATCGTCTTAATATCGTTGAGTTTGAGCGCGTCGATGATGAGATGAAAGCCGTCCGTCAGCTCCTGTTCGGTCGCGGCGGCTTTGGCGTCGATGCTCTGTACTACTGCGGACATTCCGCTTCTCCTTGGTCGTTTTTATGAGGGCGAGTTCGTCCCTCTTGGTTAGCTCAAGCGCGACTACGTGATCGAGGCGCCTAAAACAGCTCCTTGCCGTGCGCTTCGACGAAAGCGGCAAGGCCGAGGGTGTGGTCCCGCGCCAGCCGTTCGGCGAGCTCGGTATCACGGTGTTCGAGGGCGTCAATAATCGCCAGATGTTCGGGCAAGGACGCCGCGATCCGCTCGGTGCGTCCGATGGTCAATTGCCGATAGCCGCGCACATGCAGCAGGATCTCGTTCGTCATGTCGACCAGCGTTGGCGACTCGCTGAGAGCGATCAGCGCCTGGTGGAACGCGATATTGGCCTTCGAATATTCCTCGATGTGATGCTCGGGCAGATGGTCCTTGCCGAAATCCGTGAAGAAGTCGCGCAGCGCGGAAATGTCCTTCTTGCGCGCGGTGGTCGTGATCAACCGCGCGGCCATGCTCTCGAGCGCGGCCCAGGCGCGGATCATGTCGACGATTTCGCTCTTGGTGCGGCGGACGACGACGATGCCGCGGCGTGGCACGGTTTTCACAAAACCGTCCTGCTCCAGCATCGCGATCGCCTCGCGAATGGGGGTGCGGCTGACGCCGAGGCGCTCCGACAGCGCGCGCTCATCGAGCATCACCGGCTCCGGAGTCGCATAGATGTCCATCTTGAGGATGGCTTCCTTCAGCGCCTCATAAGCCTTGTTCTTGAAGCTCGTCTCCGGCACGATCCGGACTACAGCAATGTCTGCGTCGGCCATGGTCATTGATGCCCTGGTTGATTGATCGGTCTGCCGTTGGTGTATCTTATAATTAAGAACCAGAACTCAGTAATTTTTGGCATACCACATGCCAGAATGTCAAGTTGCGCCTGTTTTCAGCATTTCCGTGACTTGACAAGTTCGTTTCTGGCATACCAAATGCCATGCGAACCAATTCTCGTGGCCCGGTCAAGCTGTAACGGACCCCGACTAACGTCTGTCATCAGATGAAGTACAAATGAATCCCCGCCAGGCTCGAGACGTTGCTGATGCAAGCACCTCCTGCCTGCGCGCCAAGAATTGAAGTCAAGGAGGAAGCTAATGTCGAATCCCAAAGATGCGGTCCGCAAAGTCCTCGATGCAGTCAAAGCGGACAACCGCACAAGTCTGACGGCACCGGAGGGCAAGCTGGTTTGCGACGCCTACGGTATCCCGGTTCCGAAAGAAGGCGTGGCAAAATCGGCGGCCGAAGCGGCCACGATCGCATCCGGCATGGGCTTCCCGGTGGTGATGAAGATCGTCTCGCCGGACATCCTCCACAAGACCGAAGCAGGCGGCGTGGTGGTCGGCGTCAAGACCGCCGAAGACGCCCAGAAGACCTATGACACCATTCTGGCGAACGCCAAGAAATACAAGGCCGACGCCAAGATCGAGGGGATCCAGATCCAGCAGATGCTCGGTGGCGGCACCGAAGTCATCGTCGGCTCCATCACCGACGGCTCGTTCGGCAAACTCGTGGCCTTCGGCCTCGGCGGCGTGCTGGTCGAAGTCCTCAAGGACGTCACCTTCCGCCTCGCGCCGGCCACCAAGGACGACGCGCTCTCCATGCTCGACGGCATCCAGGCCCACGAAATGCTGAAGGGCGTGCGCGGCGGCGATCCCGTCAACCGTGAGGCGCTGGCCGACGTTATCGTCAAGGTGTCGCAGCTCGTCAGCGATTTCCCTGAAATCGTCGAGCTCGATCTCAACCCGGTGTTCGCCACCAAGAAGGACGCGATAGCCGCCGACGTGCGCATCGTCGTCGATTTCAGCTACAAGCCGCGCGAGAAGCCGCGTCCGACCGAAGAGATCGTCGCTGCGATGAACCGCATCATGCAGCCGAAGGCGGTTGCGGTGATCGGCGCCTCCGCCGAGGACGGCAAGATCGGCAATTCCGTGATGAAGAATCTCATCAACGGCGGCTACAAAGGCGAAATCCTGCCGATTCATCCCAAGGCCTCCGAGATCCTCGGCTACAAGGCTTACAAGAGCGTCAAGGACGTGCCGGGCGTGATCGACGTCGCGGTGTTCGCGATTCCTGCGAAATTCGTCGCTGCCGCACTCACCGAATGCGGCGAGAAGAAAATTCCGGGTGCGGTGCTGATCCCGTCGGGCTTTGCGGAAGCTGGCCATCCGGAATTGCAGGCCGAGATCGTCGAGGTGGGCAAGAAGTACAATGTCCGCCTGATGGGGCCGAACATTTACGGCTTCTACTATACGCCCGCCAATCTCTGCGCCACCTTCTGTACGGCTTACGACGTCAAGGGCCACGCGGCGCTGTCGTCGCAGTCGGGCGGCATCGGCATGGCCATCATCGGCTTCTCGCGTTCGGCCAAGATGGGTGTCTCGGCGATCGTCGGTCTCGGCAACAAGTCTGATATCGACGAGGACGATCTGCTCGCCTTCTTCGAGCAGGACCCGAACACCAACCTCATCGCCCAGCACTGCGAGGATCTGAAGGACGGCCGCGCCTTTGCGGAAGCCGCCAAGCGCGTCGCCAAGAAGAAGCCGGTCGTGGTGCTGAAAGCAGGCCGTACGTCGGCCGGCGCCAAGGCCGCAAGCTCACACACCGGCGCGCTCGCCGGCAACGACAAGATCTATGAAGACGTCTTCAAGCAGTCCGGTGTGATCCGCGCCCGCAGCCTGCGGCAACTGCTCGAATTCGCCCGCGGCGTGCCGGTGCTGCCGACCCCGAAGGGCGAGAACGTGCTGATCATCACGGGCGCCGGCGGTTCGGGCGTGCTGCTGTCGGACTCCGTCGTCGACAACGGCCTGTCGCTGATGGCGATGCCGCCGGATCTGGATGCCGCGTTCCGCAAGTTCATCCCGCCGTTCGGTGCGGCCGGCAACCCGGTCGATATCACCGGCGGCGAGCCGCCGATCACCTACGTCAACACGGTGAAACTCGGTCTCTCGGACGAGCGCATCCACTCGCTGATCCTCGGCTACTGGCACACCATCGTGACGCCGCCGATGGTTTTTGCGCGCAACATGGTCGAGGTGAAGAAGGAGATGGAGGCGAAGGGCTTCGTGAAGCCGATCGTCGCGTCGCTGGCCGGCGACATCGAGGTCGAGGAAGCCGCTGAATATCTCTACCAGAACGGCATTCCGGCCTACGCCTATTCGACGGAATTGCCGGTCGAGGTGCTCGCCGCCAAGTACAAGTGGGCGCGCGGCGCGGGCCTTCTCTGAACGACGCAGCATGCCGCTCCGGACAAACCGGGACGGCATTTTCCTATCCGGAATCGGGCATCGCAGTCTTATCGAGCGGCAAGCAGGTCTCTCACGTCAGGGGCAGGTCGCGATGAAGAGAAACGTGATCCGGCGCAAACCGATCGAGCCCAAGTCGGGCGCGGATGGCGAAGGCGACGCCAGAGACGGCGGCGTTCAGTCGGTTGACCGCGCGCTCTCGATCATCGAAACGCTGGCCGAGGACGATGAGGGATATCGCCTCACTGACCTTGCCGTCCGCACGGGCCTGTCGACCTCGACCGCCCATCGCCTGCTGGCGACGCTGGAAAAGCGCCGCTTCGTTCATTTCGACCGTTACGAATTGAAATGGCATGTCGGCGCCCAGAGTTTTTCCGTCGGCGCCACCTTCGCCCGCCGCCGCAATTTCACGGCGCAGGCGATGCCTTATCTGCGCAAGTTGCGCGACCAGACCCGCGAGACCGCCAATCTCGCTGTCGTCGACGACGAATCCATCATCGTGCTCACGCGCATCGAAAGCCGCGAGATCATGCGCTCGCTCACCAAGGTCGGCGGCCGCGTTGCGATGGTGGCATCCGGCGTCGGGAAAGCGGTGCTTGCCACTTATTCCGACGAGGACGTCAACGCCATCATCTGCCGGCAAGGGATGCCGCGGCTGACGGAAAAATCGATCGTGCGGCCGGGTGAATTGTTCAGGGAACTGGAGACGATCCGGCGGCGCGGTTATGCGGTCGACAACGAGGAAGCACGCATGGGGCTGCGTTGCATTGCCGCGGTCGTCTACAACGATTGCAGCGAGCCGTTGGCTGCAATTTCCGTCTCCGGCATGACCAGCCGCATTACTGACGAGAGATTGCCGGTTCTCGGCTGCATTGTGCGTTCAGTCGCGGCCGAGTTGACCGTCGTGCTCGGCGGCGTGTTGCCCGCAAGTTCCGGAGAGGCCTGAAAAGTCAGGTGTCGACGGGGTGGATTCATCCAGATCCCCCTGATGACGGCCACATACACGGCAAAGGCCGTGATCGAAGCCAGGGCCAGCGCGATTCCGCTGGCCAGCGACAAACGTTCGAGCTCGATCGTTTTGCCATTCGTAAGATAGCGCTGAAGCGCAAACAGCAAAAACGGAATGCCGATCAGGAATGATTGCAGGTATGCAGCCAAGCCGAGGCCAGCCAGGAGTCCAATCCAGGCTATGATCAGCGCGGATTTCCGGCTTACCGATCCGACAAGCGCGTTGAGAATCAATCCGCCATCGAGTGGGTAGATCGGCAGCAGGTTGGCGGCATTGATGACGGCAAACATTTCGGCCGCCTGCCGCGGCGCAATTTCGCCGGTGGCGTGATAGACGGCGATGAGACCGAGTGTCGGAATGAGGCTTAATCCCGGCCCCATCAGCGCTACGAAGCCGAGGCGGCTCTCGGTGCGATAAGTGGTCCTGGGGACCGCGGCACCGCCAAAGAAGGGGATAAGATAGATGCCACGCACGCTGACGCCGACGGCGAGCATCGCGGCGACGTGTCCGGCCTCGTGCATAATAACGACGGCTGCCAGGAGCAGTCCCAATTTCCAGCCCAGAAGGTAACAGAAGCTCAAGAGAGCCACGGCTGACAGAAGCAGTCCGTGGTTGGCAATCGCGGCTAGCCGGCTGTCGGTACCCGCCTCCCTTTCGCACTGTAGCTTGATGCGATAGGCCATCGCGCGCAGGCCGATCGGATAGACAATGCGGTCGCGGAAGGTGTGTACGGTCAATTCGTAGAACATCGTAAGGGCCGTTCCCTCCGGCGTTTTTTTCACCGACAGGCCCGCGTGAGTATCGCGGCCGCCTTCCGGCGGTATCGATAGGGGTGCGTGACCGACTGCGCACGGATGATCCCATTAGTTTCGTCGCGTTCAATCTCGCGCGTGACACCCTGTGCCCGCGGTTGACCATTGAGGGCAACACGTGTGAGCCAAAGACCGGAGTCGTCGGGCAAAGGCTCTCTTGAGATCTCCATGATTGGCGGCCCGTCCAGCACCATGTGGTCGGCGGTGTTGAAATGCCATACGGCCTCTCGCGGTGCGTCGATCAAGACCGTGAACTCGAACCGCGGCCGACGGTGCGCTCTCAGCGCGTCGACAAGCCCGCGCAAGGCGTAGACGGCGATGCGAAATAACTCGATCGGCACTGACAGCAATCCGAGCATCAACAGACCTTCTAATCGGTGCGTAAGGAGTTACCCCGTTCGGCGTAAATGTTGCACGACACGAGGTCAAGGTTTCCGCGGTGCGACTGATCCAAACGCCTGATAGGCTTGTCTTTGTCGTCGGTATTCCACAATGCGGGAAATAAATTCTTGTTCGTTGAGATTATGCGCTGCTCCACCCGATGATCCCCTGATTGGAAATCATCGGATGGAGCGTGACATGGCGAAGATGCGGGCGGTCGATGCGGCTGTGCAGATCCTGGAAAGGGAGGGCGTGGTTTGCGCCTTCGGCGTTCCGGGCGCCGCGATCAATCCGTTGTACTCCGCGCTGAAGAAGCGCGGCTCGATCAGCCACATTCTGGCGCGTCACGTCGAGGGCGCCTCGCACATGGCCGAAGGCTATACGCGCGCCAAGGCCGGCAATATCGGCGTCTGCATCGGCACATCGGGACCTGCCGGCACCGACATGATCACGGGGCTCTATTCGGCGATCGCCGATTCAATTCCCATCCTTTGCATCACCGGCCAGGCGCCGCGCGCGCGGCTGTACAAGGAGGACTTTCAGGCCGTCGACATCGAGGCGATCGCCAAGCCCGTGACGAAATGGGCCGTGACCGTGCGCGAGCCCGCGCTGGTGCCGCGCGTCTTCAGCCAGGCCTTTCACATCATGCGCTCGGGCCGTCCCGGTCCGGTGCTGATCGACCTGCCGCTCGACGTGCAAATCGCCGAGATTGAGTTCGACGCCGAAACCTATGAGCCGCTCCCGGTCTACAAGCCCGCGGCGACGCGCAAGCAGGTCGAGAAGGCGCTGGAGATGCTCAATGCCGCCGATCGTCCGCTGATCGTGGCGGGCGGCGGCGTCATCAACGCCGACGCCAGCGATCTCCTGGTGCAGTTCGCCGAGATCACCAACGTTCCCGTGGTGCCGACGCTGATGGGGTGGGGCGCCATTCCCGACGATCACGTGCTGATGGCTGGCATGGTGGGTCTGCAAACCAGCCATCGCTACGGCAACGCCACGATGCTGGAATCCGATTTCGTGCTCGGCATCGGCAACCGCTGGGCCAACCGGCACACCGGCTCGATCGAGACCTACACCAGGGGGCGCACCTTCGTGCATGTCGACATCGAGCCCACGCAAATCGGGCGCGTCTTCAATCCCGATCTCGGCATCGTCTCCGACGCCAGGGCCGCGCTGGAGCTGTTCGTGAGCATTGCGAAGGAATGGCGCAAGGCCGGCAAACTGAAGGAGCGGCAGTCCTGGCCGGCGGCGTGCCGGGACCGCAAGCGCTCGATGCTGCGCAGGAGCCACTTCGACAACGTGCCGATCAAGCCGCAGCGCGTCTACGAGGAAATGACGAAAGCGTTCGGCCGCGACACCTGCTATGTCAGCGTCATTGGCCTTTCGCAGATTGCCGGCGCGCAATTCCTCAGCGTCTACCGTCCGCGCCACTGGATCAACGCCGGGCAGGCCGGGCCGCTCGGCTGGACGCTGCCGGCCGCGCTTGGTGTGCGCGCCGCTGATCCCGATCGCGAAATCGTCGCGCTCTCAGGCGACTATGATTTCCAGTTCCTGATCGAGGAGCTCGCGGTCGGCGCACAGTTCAGGCTGCCGTACATCCACGTCGTCGTGAACAACTCCTATCTCGGCTTGATCCGGCAGGCGCAGCGCGGCTTCGACATGGATTACCACGTGCAATTGTCGTTCGAGAACATCAACGCGCCCGAACTTGGCGGTTACGGGGTCGATCACGTCGCGGTCGCCGAGGGGCTCGGCTGCAAGGCGATCCGCGTCACCGATCCCGAGGATGCACAAGCGGCGTTCGCAAACGCGCGCGAGTTGATGAAGAAGCATCAGGTGCCGGTGGTCGTCGAATTCATCCTGGAGCGCGTGACCAACATCGCGATGGGCACCGAGATCGACAATATCGTCGAGTTCGAGGAGGTTCTCGATTTGCCGCTGGACGATGAGCCGGCGACTTCGGCGGCAAGAAGCCGGGATCAGCTGCTTCCGGTATAGCCGGACGGCTTTCCGGAGCCTCGATCATAAAGAATGCTTCATGATGGCGAGCGTTGCCGTGGCTTGCGCCGGTGCCAAAGACGCCCTAAGGCTGAGTTCGGGTCGTCTTGCGATCGCGCGGTCTAATATCCGTCATGAAGTTCACCCGTTCCGTCGGAGCGTTCGAGTTTCCGCATACCGCGACGGCATTGCTGCTTGCCGTCAACATCCTGGTCTATGCGCTCATCTTGCAGGGCTCGGGTCTGCCGGCGCCGAGCCCGGGCGCGCTGTTTCGCTTCGGCGCTGTCTATAGCGGTGCGCTGGCGCGCCACGAATACTGGCGGTTTGTCGCCTATGCCTTCCTGCATGCCAGCATGCTGCACATTCTCACCAATATGGCCTGCCTGGTCTGGTGGGGCGGCCCGCTGGAGAAACGCATCGGCACGGCCTATTTCTTGCTGATTTATTTCGCCTCGGTGGTCCTGGGGGCGATTGCCGGCATCTTCACCCATACCGGCCTCTATTTCAGCGTCGGCGCGTCGGCTGGCATTTCCGGCATTCTCGGCGCGTTGCTTTGTCTGAAACTCCTCAAGCGGATCGACCTGCCGGCGAGTTTCTTCGTGATCAATCTTGGGCTCAACGCGGTCATCGCGTTTCTGGCGCCGAGGGTCGACTGGAGCGCGCATCTCGGCGGGCTGGTCTCGGGCATGGCGATTTGCGCGGCGCTCGATGGGTTCGAGGTCGTGGGCCCGAAGCTGATGCGCTGCAAGTTTCCTGAATTCGTCAAGCTCAACCTTGGCATCCTGTTTGCGATTGTCGCGTGGTTCAGCGATTTTTCGCTGACCGCGATGTTTGCCGTGCTGGCGGTGCTGATCATTGCGGCGAAAGGCGTCGATGTTGCGCTGTCGCATCCACGTGGTCTTGCGTGGACGATCGCAATTCTCGCAGCGGGCAACGCGCTGGTGGCAGGTGCCGTCGCGATTCTGACACTGCCGGCGACGGCCGGCAGGATTGCGTTGCCGCCGAATCTCGTGCCTTGGGCGGCCTCCGCGTTGCGAAGCCTGATCGAGGTGGCCTCGTCAGCGCCTGTCCTCACGACGCTGATCGTGTTTGTCGCGGTGTTCGGACTGACGCCGCTAATTTACTGGCCAGAGCTGATGCGCGGCCTCAACGACAAGGCCGGCTTCGCGGCCGCTGGCTTTCGTGCCGAGCGCGGACGAAGGCGAGGGCTGTAAGCAAAATTGCTCCTTCGTCCGGAACTTTATCGAATACGAGAGCCCATTGCCCTTATAAGGCCTCGCGAACGCCAAGGCCGTTCATGAAGCGCTCGCGGATCTGTACGGGGTCGCGGCGGGTCGTTCCGGTGCCTGGCTTGTCGTCGATCCGCACGCCGATCAGAGTCGGTTCGGATGCGATCAGTGATTTGTCGATCAGGCGTTCGAAATCCTCTTCATCGGCCGCCCAGGTGCTGTTGGTCAGGCCGCAGCTGATCGCAACCGCCATCAGGTCGGTCGTTGCTGCGGCCGGCGTCGGCTGCGCGCCGGTGATCTGGTAGATGCCGTTGTCCATCACGATCATGGTCAGGTTCCTCGGCTTCAGCGTCGCGATCGTCGACAGGCAACCGAGCTGCATCAGAAGCGAGCCGTCGCCTTCGAGCGCGAAGACACGCCGGTTCGGCTGCGCTAGGGCAACACCGAGCGCGATCGGAAACGCGAGGCCCATGCTGCCGAGCATGTAGAAGTTTTGGGGCCGATGACCGGCGGCCCACAGATCGAAATTGGTGTTGCCGATGCCGCCGATGACGGCCTCTTCTTTCTTCAGCTTCGCGACCAGCCGCGAGGTGAGGTCGAACCGGTTCATCACCTTGGTGTTGCGGGAAGGTGTCATGGCGGGATTCATGCGCTCGCTCACTTGTCGAATACCTTGCCGCCGGTCAGAAGCGGCGACAGGATCAGCGCCACCGGCGCTTGCGTGGTGACGGCCTGCTTGATCGATCGGTCGACGATGAACTCGAATTCGTCCAGTCTCGTCGCCGTGTGATGTTCTATCGCCAGCGAGTTCGAGCACCGGCCGCATGGTGCGGCACACCAGCGATTGCCCGTAGTTGAATTCGCCGAGCGTTCCGCGCTCGGAGACGAACATAATCAGCGGAATTTGATAGGGCAGCGCCAGCGAGGCCAATACGTTGGCGAGCGTCGCAAAGCCGGACGTCTGCATCAGCACCGCGCCGCGCAGGCCGCCCATCCAGGCGCCCGAGACGATGCCGACCGCTTCTTCCTCGCGCGCGGCAGGAAACGTCGTGAAAAACGGATCGGCGTGCAATTCCTTGATCAACCGCGTCAGCACGCGATCCGGCACATAGGGCACCAGGCGGATGTCGTTGCGCTTGAGCGTCTGCAAGACGATCTCGTACCAGGCCTTTTGGCTCGGCATCATCGGCGCTTGTCCGTCCGCAGCCGGCATTGATGTTTCCTCCATCGCCGCTTGTCACGGCGGTCGCCTTTATTGATGCGCCGAAACTTGACGCGAACGGCGGGATTGTCAACATGTCCTGATCGCGTTGCGATCTGCGTGAAGCGATGAGGCGGCCCGACGGCAGGCGGGCCATAAGGGCGAAATCGGGAGGTCGGTCATGGGCGGCTCATCGCTCGGCATATCGTCTTTGAGTCGATGCCTGCAACTGGTTGTCGGCGCAGCGGCGCTGTTTGCCTGCAACGCCGCGTTGGCTGAGACATCTTTCCCTGCAAGACCCGTTCATCTTTTCGTACCCTATGCCGCCGGCGGCGGCGTCGACATTCTCGCGCGCACCCTGGGCGATGCGGTTTCCAAGCAATGGGGCCAATCGGTCATCGTCGAAAACCGGCCCGGGGCCGGGGGCGTCGTCGCTTCGCAGGCGCTGGTGACGTCCGCGCCCGATGGCTACACGCTCATGGTCGTGGCGAGCGGTCACGCCACCAATGCGTTCCTTTATCCGAAACTTCCCTATGACACGTTCAAGGACTTCACGCCGATTTCGATGTTGGCCTCGTCGCCCAACATCCTCGTGGTGCGCGCCGATTCCCCGTTCAAGACGCTGGCCGATGTCATCGCGCAAGCCAAGGTCAAGCCGGGAAGCCTTTCCTATGGCCAGTCCGGCAATGGCACCTCGACGCATCTCGCCGGTGAACTGCTCAAGAAGCTCGCCGGCTTCGACATGAGTGCCATTCCCTATAAAGGCGGCGCGCCCGCGATCAATGATCTTCTGGGCGGGCAAATTCCGATGTCCTTCAACAACGCGCCGGAAGCGCTGGGACAGTTGCAGGCCGGCACGCTGCGCGCGCTCGCCGTGACCACCACCAACCGTTCGGCGTTTCTGCCCAACGTGCCCGCGATATCGGAGACCGTGCCCGGCTACGATACCGAAGTCTGGTGGGGCTTGTTGGGGCCGGCGGGCATGCCGCCCGATCTGGTCGCGAAGATCTCCCGCGATTTCGTCGCTGCGCTGAACACCGAACCGGTCAAGGAGCGCCTCGCCAAGTTCGGGGCCTCGCCGATCGGCGGTTCGCCGGAAGCGCTCGATGCCAAGATTCACGCCGACTACGACAAGTGGGGCCCGATCATCAAGGCGGCCGGCATGACGGCCGAATAAAGCAAGAAGAACCGAAAGCGAAGAGATGTCCGTCAACAACAAGCGCGTGTTCTACGTCAAATACCTCGCCAACCAGATCTATGCCGATATCCTCAAGGCGCGGCCCGATGTCCGGCTTGACCGGCTCGAGAACGAAAGTCCGGACGATGTCTCGGCTCCCATCCTTTCCGCCGCGCACGCCTACCAGATCGGCGCCGCGCGTGACGAACTCGCGAGGTATTTTCACGTCGATGCGGATTTGCTGCGCCGGGCGCCGAACCTCCTGATCGTCTCGTCCAACGGCGCGGGCTACGACCCCGTCGACGTCGATGCCTGCACGGCGGCCGGCGTGATCGTGGTCAATCAGTCCGGCGGCAACGCCCATTCGGTGGCCGAACATGCGCTGGCGATGCTGATCACGCTGTCGAAGCGGATCATTCAGGCCGATCGCGTGATCAGGCGCGAGGCCAACGTCAACCGCAATGCGCTGATGGGCAACGAAGTGCAGGGCAAGACGATCGGCATCGTGGGCCTCGGCAATGTCGGCCGCCGCATCGCTGCACTCTGCAAGGGGCTACTTGGCATGAACGTGCTGGCCTACGATCCCTACCTTTCTGCGACGGAGATGGCCGAACGCGGCGGCGAGAAGGTCACGCTCGACGAGTTGTTGCGCCGCTCCGACTTCGTCTCGATCTCCTGTCCGCTGACCAAGGATAACCGCGGCATGATCGGCGCGCCCGAATTCGCATTGATGCAGCCCCACGCCTATTTCGTCACCACCGCGCGCGGCTTTATCCATGATGAGGTCGCGCTGGAGCAGGCGCTGCGCGACAAGCGCATTGCCGGCGCAGGTCTCGACGTCTGGGCCAAGGAGCCGCCGCTGCCCGATCATCCGCTGTTGCAGTTCGACAATGTGATCGCGAGCCCGCATACCGCCGGCGTGACTAAAGAGGCGCGCGAGAACATGGCGCGGATCGCCGCCGAGCAAATGCTCGATGCGCTCGACGGCAAGCGGCCGCCGCGCCTGATCAACCCGGAAGTCTGGCCGGCTTATGTCAAGCGCTTCGAGCGCACCTTTGGCTTTGCGCCGGGATAGAAGATCCAGCCCCGGCAGACCGGTTAATGCCGGAAAGCGCATAGAAGATTTTGGTCTTCATGGGCCAACGCGCGACAATAAATCTGCTGCCTGAATTGGTCGCGGCGGTGGTCATATTGCTATTTTTGCGGCCGTCTCGACTCGGAGGCGAGGGGAACCCATACCTTTCTTGAGCGCCTTTTGATCGCCAGGCCAATGGCTTGGACGGAAGCGTTGGGAAACGACGTTATGGCCCGCCTGAGTACACTTTTGCGCTCGACCCGATCCCGGCTCGGAGAGCGGTTGTCTCAAATCGTTGCCATCGCGGCGGCGAGCCTGCCGGCGGCCGGTGCCTGAGCCGGCCTCGCGCGGCGTGTCTTTCGCCGCCCGATTGACCATCTCACGATCAGGTTGCCGGAACGCCCAGCCGTTCGATCGTCTGAATGTGGCGGGCAAGCAGGTTTGATGCCTGTTCGAGGTTGCGCGCGCGCAGCGCCTGAACGATGAGGCGATGATCCTGATTGGACCGCGGCCGCCAACCCGAGCTGCGCGCCATCGCGAACACCAGGCGGGAATTCGCTCGTTGCAATCCATCGAGGCTGGCGAGCAAGCGCGGCATCTTGCAGGGAGTCACCAGCGCCTGGTGGAAGGCGCGGTTGCCGGTCTCGAACTCCTGCAACGTTTCGGCGTTCTCGCCTTCGATCAGCGCCAGTTCGATTCTGGCGAAATCGGCAGACGTAAGCCTCGGCGCCGCATGGCGTAGAGCTACGACCTCAAGCGCCGCGCGCATCTCGGAAATCTCGCGAATGGACGTGGCGTCGAGCGGCGCGACGCGCACGCCGCGACGCGGAAGGGCGACGACCAGATACTGGGCCTCGAGCTGGCGAAAGGCTTCGCGAACCGGGACATGGCTCGAGTTGAATTCGCGCGCGACGTGATCCTGGCGGAGCGGCGTGTCCGGCTTGAGTGTGCCGGCGATGATGCGCGCCGCGATGGCCTCGGTAATGCGGGCGGCGATGGTCGCGTTTTCGTTGGTCTCAGTCATAGATTATCTATCGCAAAATCGGATGCAGTCGTCACGTACCTCCGCTAATCTCGCCTTCGTGGACGTTATTATAGATAAAGTACGGAATTATCTATAAAAAGAGAAGGGTTGCGGCATGTCTGACGGGTTGGTTGAAGCGCGAAACGACAGCCGCGACGGCGTCCGTCACGACTGGACGAGGACACAGGCGCAGGCGCTTTACGATTTGCCGTTCGCCGACCTGGTGTTTCGCGCGCAAGGCGCCCATCGCGCGCACTTCGATCCCAACCACGTCGAGACCGCGAGCCTGCTCAGCATCAAGACCGGTGGCTGCCCGGAGGACTGCGGCTACTGTTCGCAGAGCGCGCATTACGACACCGGGTTGAAAGCGACCAGGCTGATGGCGCTGGTCGACGTCGTCGCCACCGCGCAGTGTGCGCGAGATGCGGGCGCAACCCGCTTCTGCATGGCGGCGGCATGGCGCAATCCCAGGGATCGCGATCTCGACGAGGTCTGTGGCATGGTCAGCGCGGTGAAAGAACTCGGCATGGAGACCTGTGCGACGCTCGGCATGCTGACATCGGTGCAAGCCATGCGCCTGCGCGAGGCCGGGCTCGATTTCTACAACCACAATGTCGACACCTCGCCGGAATTCTACGACCAGATCATCACGACGCGCACCTTGCAGGATCGTATCGAGACGCTCGCCCATGTGCGCGAGGCCGGCATCAAGGTCTGCTGCGGCGGCATCATCGGGATGGGCGAGGAAGTCGACGACCGGCTCGGCATGCTGGTGCTGCTGGCCAATCTGCCGAGCCATCCCGAGAGCGTGCCGATCAACCTGTGGAACGAGGTGAAGGGCGTGCCGGTCAACGACACCGCCGAACGTCCGGACGGAATTGCGTTGGCGCGGCTCGTCGCGGTCGCGCGCATCATGATGCCGAACAGCGTGGTGCGGCTCTCGGCGGGGCGGCAATACATGACCGACGAACTGCAGGCGCTGTGTTTCCTCGCCGGCGCCAATTCGATCTTCATCGGTGACGTGTTGCTGACGACGAAGAATCCCCAAGCGAAGCGCGACGCCAACCTGCTCGACCGGCTCGGCATGACCTCCGGTCTCGACCGCGCGCAGGCGTGAGATCAGCTGCAAGCTATGTCGCGGCTCTGGATGCGCTGAGGGCTGACGATCGGCTGCGCAGCCTCAAGCCGCGCGCCGGCATCGACTTCTCTTCCAACGACTATCTCGGGCTCTCCGGCAACCCGCGCATGCGCAAGGCGATTTCGGTGGCGATCGACGCCGGCACGCCGATCGGTGCCGGCGGCTCGCGGCTGTTGCGCGGCAATTGCGCCGAGCATGAAAGTCTTGAAGCGGAGGCCGCGCGCTTTTTCGGCGCGGAAGCCGCTATCTATTTCGCGACCGGCTATACCGCAAATTTCGCGGTGCTCACGACGCTGCCGCAGCGGGGCGATCTGTTGGTGCTCGATCAGCTCGTTCACGCCAGCATTCACGAAGGCGCGCGCGCCGGCCGCGCCGAGTTTCGCTTCAGCGCGCATAACGATGCCACCTCGGTGGAAGAGGCGATCGGCGCCTGGCGATCCGAGGGCGGGAAGGGACGGGTCTGGATCGTCGCCGAGAGCCTTTACAGCATGGACGGTGACTTCGCGCCGCTCGAAGCGCTGGTTTCGATCGCGGACCGGCACGATGCCTTCCTGATAATCGACGAGGCCCACGCCACCGGCGTCTTCGGCCGCAGCGGGCGAGGGCTGACCGCGGCGTACGAAGGACGCGAAAATCTCATCGCCACCCACACCTGCGGCAAGGCGTTAGGCGCGGCCGGCGCACTGGTGACGACGACACGACTGTTGCGCGACTTCATGGTCAACCGTTGCCGTCCGTTCATTTTCTCCACCGCGCCATCACCGCTGATGGCGGTCGCCGTGCAGGAAGCCTTGTCGATCCTGCGTGAGGAGCCGGAGCACCAGCGGCGCCTGACGCGGCTGATCGCTCTTGCGCGAGAGGAGATCGGCGCACGCCAAGGACGGCAGCAAGGATGGCACCTCTCGGGGTCGCAGATCATTCCTTATATTGTTGGCCACAATGCGCGCGCGATGGTGCTCGCGTCGGCCTTGCAGGCGCGCGGCTTCGATATCAGGGGCATCCGCCCGCCGACGGTGCCGGTCGGCGCGGCGCGTTTGCGCATTTCCCTCACCAATAACGTCGATGAAAACGACCTGCGCGCCATGCTCGACGCGCTCACTGAAGTCACCGGAGGCGAAGGCTGGTGAGCCGGCCGATCGTGGTGACCGGCACTGATACCGGGATCGGCAAAACCGTGTTTGCCGCCGGCCTCGCGGACCTGCTCGGCGCTTGCTACTGGAAGCCGATCCAGTCCGGTCTCGACGACGAGACGGATGCCCAAGCCGTCGCGCGATTGGGCGGACTGTCGGATGATCGCATTTTGCCCGAGCGTTATCGCCTGAAGACACCAGTTTCGCCGCATCAGTCGGCGGCGATCGATGGTATCCGCATTGATGCGGAAGCACTCGCCGTTGCCGACGCTGGCGGCCGACCGCTGGTGATTGAAGGCGCCGGCGGCCTGATGGTGCCGCTCAATCCATCCACGCTTTATATCGACGTGTTCGCGCGATGGCGTCTGCCGGTCGTGCTGTGCGCGCGGACGGCACTCGGCACCATCAACCATTCGCTGTTGTCGATCGAAGCCCTGCGCCAGCGCGACATCGAACTGCTCGGTATCGCCTTTATTGGCGACAGCTATCCGGAAAGCGAGCGCGCGATTTGCGAGCTCGGCCGCGTCAAACGCCTTGGCAGGCTGCCACGACTTGCGCCGCTGGCGAGAGATACGCTGCGCGAAGCCTTCGACGTATCATTCAAGCCGGGCGACTTTATGTGATGCGCAAGAAAACGTCACCGATTTGGCATCCCTTCACGCAGCACGCATTGCAGCCTGACATGGTGAAGATCGTGCGCGGCGAGGGCGCCTATCTCTTTACGACTGATAGCCGCCGCATCATCGATGCGATCGCTTCGTGGTGGGTGGTCACGCACGGCCATTGTCATCCGCCGATCGTGCAGGCGATCGAAAGGCAGGCGGGACAACTCAATCAGATCATCTTCGCCGGCCATACGCATGAGCCCGCCGAACAGGTCGCAGCCGCCATGCTGAAGCTCGTGCCGCGCGGGCTCGACTATGTGTTCTTCTCGGACTCCGGCTCGACCAGCGTCGAGGTGGCGCTGAAGATGGCGCTCGGCTACTGGCACAATATCGGCGAGATGCGCTCGCGCATCGTCGTGATGCAGCACTCCTATCACGGCGACACCATCGGGGCGATGTCGGTCGGCGCGCGCGGCGTCTTCAACGCCGCCTATGGTCCGCTGCTGTTCGACGTCACGACGGTGCCGTTTCCCGCGCAAGGCAAAGAGCAGGCGACGTTCGACGCGCTGGAAGCCGCTTGCCGCGACAGGCCGGCCGCATTCATCGTCGAACCGCTGATCTCGGGCGCCGGCGGGATGCTGATGTATCCGGCATGGGTGTTGAAGGAGATGAAGCGGATTTGCGAGGCATCCGGCGTCTGGTTCATCGCGGACGAAGTCATGACGGGCTGGGGCCGCACGGGGACCTTGTTTGCCTGCGAACAGGCGGATGTCGTGCCCGATATTGGCTGCTACTCGAAGGGGCTGACGGGTGGCGCGCTGCCGCTTGCCGTGACGCTCTGCCGGGCCGAGATCTTCGATGCACACTTCGCGCACGACCGCAGCCGCACGTTCTTTCATTCCAGTTCCTACACCGCCAATCCGATTGCCTGCGCGGCTGCCAAAGCGAACCTCGATTTGTGGAGCGATCCGCACGTGCTCGCGCGCGTCGCGTCCGTCGCTTCGATGCAGGAGAAGGCGCTCGCGCCCTTTCGTACCAACAAGCGTTTCAGGAATGTGCGCCGCACCGGAACGATCACGGCGCTTGACCTGGACGTCAGGGACAGCGGCTATCTCGCCGGGATCGGGCCCAGGCTGCTTGCCTTCTTCGGCGGCAGGAATTTGTTGTTGCGCCCGCTCGGCAACACGATTTATGTGATGCCGCCTTATTGCGTTACGCAAGCCGATCTCGACGAGATCTATGCTGGGATCGCCGAGGCAGCTAGTGGTCCAATTCTAACATTTGCATCCCATTGAGGCAGGCACTTTTTGCAAATGTTAGAATCAAAGGACCACTAGCAAATATAAGTTTCTCGTGGAGCTTAGGATTTGACATTCGCTTGACGAAATCGCGGCCGGGTGGGTAGCGAATGTCAAATCCACTCCACTAGCCTTTGATGATCTAGCGGAGCGGTATGTGCGGCAAGAGGTGGAAGCATTGGCGTCGATGGGAAGCGATGACGAGCGCCGTCTCTATCGCAAGGTGGTCTGGCGGATCATTCCCTTTATCTTCGTCTGCTACGTTCTCAACTACATCGACCGCGTCAATGTCAGCTTTGCCAAGCTGCAGTTCCAGGGTGATCTGCAACTGAGCGACGCCAGCTATGGGCTGGGCGTCGGACTGTTCTATGTCGGCTACATCCTGTTCGAAGTGCCGAGCAATCTGGTTTTGCAGAAGATCGGCGCGCGCAAGACCATCATGAGGATCATGTGCCTGTGGGGCCTGGTCTCGATGGCGATGGCCGTCGTCTCAAACCCGCTTCAGTTCTATTTCGCAAGGATCCTGCTCGGTGCGGCTGAGGCCGGCTTCTTTCCCGGCGTTATTCTTTATCTGACGTTCTGGTTCCCGGACCGCATGCGCGGGCGCATCATGTCGTTCTTCGTTCTTGCCATCGCGGTGTCGGGAATGGTCGGAGGCCCGGCGTCCGGGGCGATCATGCAGCATCTTGGCGGTCTGCTCGACTTGAAGAACTGGCAGTGGCTGTTCCTGATCGAGGGAATGCTGCCGGTGGCGATGGGGATCGCGGCGTTCTTCGTGCTCAAGGATCATCCGCGTGATGCCGATTGGCTGTCGGATCGAGAGAAGGATTTGCTGATCGCCAACCTCAAGGCCGAGGGCAGAACCGACGGCCGTTCCGGCACGCGGGCTTTTCTGACCGCGTTACGCAGGCCGATGCTGTGGATTGCCACGTTTGGCTATTTCTCGGTGACATGGGCCGGAATGGTTCTCAATTTCTGGGCGCCGACCATCATCCGTCGCACCGGAGTGACAAATCTTCTGCACATCGGCTTCTTGTCGGCGGTGCCTTACGTGATCGGCGCGGCCGGCATGCTTTTGCTTTGTTATCATTCCGATCGCCGGCTGGAGCGGCATTGGCATTTCTTCGCTGCCGTCGTCGCCGCAGGCTGCGCGGCGATTACCATCGCCTATTCCTTGGGGAATTCGGCGCTTTCCGTCGCCTGCCTTGCCGTGCTTGCGATCGGCTATCTCTCGGCCATCGCCTTGTTCTGGACGATTCCGACCAGCTTTTTGTCCGAAAAGGAGTCCGCCGGCAGCATCGCTTTCATCAGCAGCGCGGGCCAGATCGGCAGCCTCATCGCGCCGGTTCTGTTCGGCTATGTCTCGGACCTGACCGGAAATCTCACCCTCGGCGTCAGCGTTGTCGCCCTTGTGCTGTTTGCCGGCGGCTGCTCGGTCTTGAGCCTCAAACAATCGGCAAGATAGAGCCTTGAGCCCATCGATCGCACACGCGCCAAGACTGCCTACCAAGGAGAGAGGACGATCATCGTCTCAACTAAAAGTACATGCTTCGCCTGGATGTTTCACCGAACGTTTAGAGATTTTTACCGTTACTTAGGAGCTCTCTCATTAATTTGAACTGGTCGTGATCTGCACCGGACCCGTGGTCCGCTTTCCGCCCGCAGGGCTTTTTTTGAAGACCAGGTGTGTAATGCTCGGCAATCTCCGGATATCCCACAAGCTCTTGGTGATGATTGGCCTGTCCGTCCTGGGCATCGCGGGGATGGCTGCCATGGGCTTGTCCGCGCTGTGGGGCAACCTGATGGAGGACCGCAAGGCCAAGCTTCAGGACGTCGTCTTGCTGGCGCGGCAGGCGCTTGACCTCGATTATCAGGCTTCAAAGAAGGCCGGTCTTTCGGAGGCCGACAGCATCGAGCAAGCCAAGGTGCTCATCCGGACCTTCCGTTTCGGCAAGGATGATTATTTCTACGCCATCGACGCCAAGGGCGTAGCGGTGGCGAACCCGAATCCCAAGGTCGAAGGCAAGAATCTCTACGACGCTGCCGATTCCGACGGCGTTCTCTTCGTGCGCCGGCAGCTTGAGATCGCCGCCAGTGGTGGGGGCTTCCTGTCCTACCGCTTCCCGCGCGCCGCCGGAGGCGATCCGCTGCCGAAAACTTCTTACGCCGTCGAATTCAAGCCGTTCAAGTGGGTGATCGGCGCCGGTATGTATCTCGACGACGTCAATGCGATCTTCTGGAGTCAGGCGCTGACGCGGGGCATCTTGATCGGCGTGGCGCTGCTTGTCATCGGCGGTCTCTTCCTGCTGCTCAGCCGCAGCATCGTGAGCCCGATCAGCGCGATGATTTTCTGCGATGCGGAAGATTGCGCAAGGCGATACGTCGACTTCGATTCCGGCGCTTGATCGCGGCGACGAACTCGGCGCCATGGCACAATCGGTCAAGGTGTTCCGCGACAACATGATCGAGGCAGACCGGCTTCGCGGTGAGCAGGAGGTCCTGAAGACGCAAGCCGATTCCGAGCGGAAGCTGCTGCTGGCCCGCACCGCCGACGAATTCGAACGTGGCGTTCGCGCCTCGCTCGACAGCCTCGCCGGCGCGGCGTCGGAGATGCAGACAACGTCCCGCGGCATGTCCTCGACCGCGATCGAAGCGAGCCAGCAGGCCACTTCCGTAGCGGCCGTCGCCGAGCAGGCATCGGCCAACGTGCAGACGGTAGCGGCCGCGACCGAGGAGTTGTCGTCATCGGTGTCGGAAATTGGCCGCCAGGTCACCCAATCGACCACGATCGCGGGCCAGGCGGTCGCCGAAGCCAACCGTACCAACGTCACGGTGCAGGGCCTGTCGGCGGCGGCGCAGAAGATCGGCGACGTCGTGAAGCTGATCAGCGATATCGCGAGCCAGACCAATCTTCTCGCGCTCAACGCCACGATCGAGGCGGCGCGCGCGGGCGAAGCGGGCAGGGGCTTTGCAGTCGTTGCCAACGAGGTCAAATCGCTGGCAAGCCAGACTGCCAAAGCGACCGACGAAATCTCCGCGCAGGTCGGCGCCATGCAGGATGCGACGACGGAAGCTGTGCAGGCGATCGAGGGCATCGGCCGCACGATCGGCTCCATCAACGAGATCACCTCCGCAATCTCGCTCGCAGTCGAGCAGCAGGGCACGGCGACCCAGGAAATCGCCCGTAATGTGCAGGAGGCGGCGCTGGGTACCGGCCAGGTCTCGAGCAACATCACAGCCGTCAATCGCGCCGCCGAAAAGACCGGTTCGGCCTCAAACGGCGTGCTCGCGTCGGCCGAGCAGTTGAGCAAGCAGGCGATGACGTTGCGCGCCGATGTCGATCGCTTCCTCGCCAATATTCGCGCGGCCTAGGTCGGCCCGCGTCGACTCGATCAGCATTGCTGGTATCGTCGGCACAAGCGGCCGGCGCGGTGCGCCAGCTTCGCGTCCGGTTCCGCTAGACCAAGCAAGCGAGATAGACGACCGCCGCGCTAAGCGCTGTCGCGATTGACCAGAGTGCGGGGTCAAATGCTTCCGTAGCCACCTTGGTCGTCACATTTTTTCTTCGCATGGGGTTGCTCCAGGCTAGCGAACGACGCTGACGGCCGAGCTGCTGACGGCCATCGGCTTTCCGGCTCTCAACACCGCTGTCCTGTCGCTGGGGTCGGCCGGAGAGGAATGAAGGGAAAGGCTCAGACTGGTGACGGCGATAGCGGCCAGAAGAGCCAACACCACGATCTTCAGGTGTGTCGAACGATCGGCGTTGTAAATTGAATGGTTCATCAAAGCCTCCCAATCATGTCCAGCATGTGAACTGTTGACCGGGGCGAACGGCTTTTCCATTCCGAGCCTTATCTTAAGGGCACTTCCCTAAGTAGTTTGACGGAGGTCCGGCGGAAATGATGGGCTGCGGATTTCGCGCGGCGGTTTGATGCAGGTCAACTGTCGCCCGAAGCGAGGCCTTCATATTGAAACAGGCAGAGAATTTCGTGCAGGCAATATTGCCTCCGCGCGCGGAAGTGCGTTGAATCAGTTAGGGCGGCGGGGACCGTGAGAGGCAAGCGAAATCTGATCGGAGCGCTGATACTGGCCGGCTTGTCGGTCCCAATTGCCATGACGTCTTTGGGTCTGGCACAGGGCGGGAAGTTTACCCCTCCCACTGAAGACTACATCCCGCGTCTCGGCGACATCATGAGTTCGATCCAGGCGCGTCACCTCAAGCTCTGGTATGCGGGCAAGGCAGCCAATTGGGATCTTGCAGCCTTTGAATATGGCCAGCTCAAGGCGGGCCTGGTAGAGGCGGCGCGCTTTTATGCCGGCATCCCCGTGAGCAATGTTACAACCATGGCAGACCCGATGCAGTCGGTCGAAGATGCCATCGCGGCCAAGGACGTCAGGCGTTTCTCGAAGACCTTTTCCGGACTGACCGAAGGTTGCAACGGCTGCCACGTCTCCATGGCGCGCCCTTACGTTGTCATTCAGGTCCCGACCGAACGGCAGCCTTTCGGCAATCAGCTGTTTTCGCCGCAAGGCAAACCATGAAGCTAGCGGCAAGATGCGATGCTTCGGACACCGCGGGGTGTCGGAGGGCGGAGGAGCCAAGGCGACGCGGAGGAGGAGCGGACCACCACATCTAATAGACAAATCCAGGTTCTCGTACCAGGTGATCGTTGACTGCGCTCACGCCTTGCGTGGATTCCGCCGCCACCCTGATGGCTTTGCATTCCGTTTCGGATTCCGCGACACCCCAGAGATCCACGACGCCGTTCGTGACCGTCACGTTCAGCTTGTAGAGATGGGACCAAGAGTGTTTTTTCAGCTCGGCGACCAATCGCTCCCTGATCATTGCATCCGGGGCGCTGATCTCGAGCGTCGGACGTGCGCTTGCGAGAGCCTGAATGATATTGGCGCGACTGACGATACCAACGAGATTACCGGCGGCGCCCACGATCGGAACACGCTTGATATTGTTCTCCTCGATGAGATCCGCAATTTCGCTGAGTGGCGTGTCCGGATGAGCCGTGTGGACCTTGCGTGTCATGACGTCCTTTATTCTTGTCGCATGCGATTTGACATATTCCTCTGCAAGGGCGCGTTCTCCGGAAATGACCGACAGCCACCAGGAGGCTGGCCGCTCGGTCCCGGCCTCCGTCCGGTGCAGCAGGTCGGCTTCGCTGACGATCCCGACGAGCTGTCCGGCGTGATCGAGCACCGGAACGGCACTGACACGTTTGGCGACCAGGAGTTTCGCCACATCCCGAACCGTGTCGTTCTCGCCGACGGTGATAACGGGAGAGACCATGACGTCGCGTGCCTTCATAGCTGCCTCCTCAATTTGACGTCGATTAATCCAGGGTGACGAGAACGAGGAAAGCCCGGAAGACGGTCCAACCCGCAGCGGCACCCAGCAATATTCCACTCAAGATCCAGATCGCGCGGTTGCGCAGGCGCGGCCATCGGCGCGCTCTTTTTGCGCCGGGCTCGGTCGCGCTGGGCCTGGAATGGTCGAACTCCGGCGCCTGCTCATACAGGCGCCGCTCGACAACCCGCTCATGATGTACGGCCGCCATCGTCGCATGTCTCCGCTGCACGACAACAGTCGTATTCGGCTTCGAGGATGCCATTGACATAAGTCAATTTCGTCGACGGCGATTTCGTGTCGTGTGCAAATCGAACGTCTCCGGTCCCGGGCCGCGATCGACCAATTTTGGAGTAGCACAATGACTAAACTAAAGATCCCGCACGATGCCTTTGTCTTTGTGGGCGACGGCCGGAAGGCTCTTTTCCTCAGAAACGAAGGTGATGAAAAATATCCGAACCTGAAGACCGAGCGCGTATTTGAAGATGTCAATCCGCTCACGCACGAGCAGGGAAGCGAGCGGCCGGGACGTCTCAGCAAGTCGTTCGACTCCGGCCAGCGAAGTGCGGTCGAGCCGGTCGATTGGCATCATCTCGAAGAGCATCGGTTTGCGAGACAGGTTGCGGCCGCGATGGAGGAGATTATGCGGTCAAGGAAGGTGCCCGCACTGATCGTCGTGGCACCGCCGAGAACGCTGGCCGACCTGCGAACCGCGTTCCATGCCGATGTGCGGGCACGGATTGTCGCCGAAATCAACAAGGACCTGACCAAGCACCCGGTCGGCGATATCGAGAAGCACCTGACTGCAGCCTGAAGACGGCCGCTGTCTTCTCGGGTGCCGCGCAGGAAGGTTGGGGGATGGACCGCTCGACCAAGCCGTTACCGATCTGGACGGTCCTTGTCGTCAGGACTCCCGGCACCGGCACAGATCTGTTCGAGCCGTTCAAGCAAGGCTCTCTGCGCGGTATTGATCTTTTCGTATGCGCCGGCGAGGTCGAGCCACTCGGCGCGGTCGACCTCGGGAAATTGCTGTGATCGTCCGCTGCGCGGCGGCCATTCGATCTCGAACGTATTGCTGCGGATGGCTGTTGTGTCCACATCCGTTTCTACGGCAAAGGCGGTGACGACCTTGCCGCCGCGCTGCCGAACCTCCGCCAGCGGAAAAGTCGCGCCGGTCAGTTCGATCCCGAGCTCTTCGCGAAACTCCCGGCGCGCAACCGCTTCAGCGGTTTCGCCGGAACCATATTCCCCTTTTGGGATCGACCAGGCGCCGATGTCCTTGTTTTGCCAGAACGGTCCACCCGGGTGAACGAGCAGAACTTCGATCCTTCCGTGCCGTCTTCGGAAGGCGAGGACGCCGGCGCTTCTCGGGGGCATGGGTTGCGATCGTGGTTGGTGGATCGGTCGGCGGTGACAATCATAAAGCATGGTGCACCCGCCACCCAGCTCGTTCAAGGCTGCGGCGGGCCGGCCGATTTGTTGGCGGGCCGGAGCAGACGGACCACGCGACGAAATTGTACGCCGGGAAAGTTAGCTGCAAGCTTGGCCAAATTGGCGCGCGCAGACAGGTCGGGGCTGGCATGAATACCGCCCCTTGAATATATCTTCGCGCTTGGAACCAGCGCTCCTTGACCTGAATCAACGTGCTGGGTCGGGAGCAATTGAAGATCGCTTCCTCGCGCCTCTATGAGGTCGGCAATGGAACACCACAGGGCAAACCCGCAGCTGCCTTTCGAGCAATTCGACATGGTCGACGCCATCAGGCGCATGCAGGGCGATCTGCTGGCTTGTTTCGGATTTGGGCCCGTCGAGAGCAGCCATCGTGTGGTCGCCTCCGGGCAGTATTGGCACCTGCGCGACTATGGCGCCGCCGATCAATCCCGCGCCGTGCTCATCGTGGCCGCGCCGATCAAGCGGCCCTATATTTGGGACCTGGCCCCTGCCGTCAGTGCCATTCGTCGTTGCCTGGATGCGGGCCTGCGCGTCTACCTGCTGGAATGGCTGCCCGCTTCCGAGGCGACTTGCAACATTGGCATTGCCGAATGCGCGCAGGCAATCTCCCTGGCGTTGAAAGCGACGGACTCCGGCGTCTTGGGGCGGAGACCGATCCTGATGGGGCACTCATTCGGTGGGACGCTTGCAGCCATCTATGCCGCCAGCGCGCCCGAAACGGTCGGCGGCCTCATCCTGCTGAGTGCCCCCCTGTGTTTCGAAAAGGGCGAGAGCCTGTTTCGCGACGCCCTGGTGTCGTTGGTTCCGAGACCGGTTTTGGATGCAAGGCCGTACCCCGGTTCGGTTCTCTCGCAGGCGAGCGCCGCGGCGTCTCCCGTGACGTTCATATGGTCGCGGTACGTAGACGCATTCTCCTGCGCCGCCGACGGTATCGCGTTGAACACTCATGCCCGTGTCGAACGTTGGGCGCTCGACGAAGTCGCGCTGCCCGGCAAGCTCGTGAGCGAGATCGTCGAATGGCTCTATCGCGAGAACCGGTTTCAGCATGGACTTCTGGAGGTCGGGGGACGGACGATCGGGCCCAAAGACCTTTCGGCGCCTGTGCTGGCTATCGTCAATACAGCAGACCTCGTCGCGCCATTGAATTCAGTGCGCCCGATAGCCAAGATGCTCGAGCCCGAAAAGTTCCGCATTATCAGATATCGGGGCGAGCGAGGCGTTTGCTTGCAGCATCTCGGGGTACTCATTGGACGAGAGGCCCATGCGCAAGTGTGGCCGCAAATTGTCGACTGGATCGCCGCCCAGGGTGAGCCTGCAGCCGCCGAGAGGCGCAGCGCGGTCTTGACTGAGTAACCGCGCCGATGTGATCTGACTAGAAGTGCCTTCGTCCGGTGCGCGTTTTGGGATCGATTTGAGCGCGCGCGGCGGCAGACCTGCTAGCGCATCCTTGACTTGAGCTCGATCGCGGCGCCATCGACGGCAAAGACGCCATATCCGCGGTGGTGAAGGGTTTTTGGGTTCTTCTGCGCCGGATCGATCCAAGCCTTCACGACTTTCAGGATGAAAAGATTGTAGCGTTTGACCAGACTGGTGTCTGTCACGCGGCATTCGAGATTGCAGAAGCACTCTCTGATGAGCGGTGGGGAAATCTGACGGGCCGCAAGCGGTGTCAGGCTGAAGCGCTCGAATTTGTTGACGTCGCTGCCGGAGCAATTGCCGACTTTCACCACCTTGACGGCGAGACCGCGTGCCGGGATCGCGATCGCCGCTTCCCCTGTCGAACGCAGCGCGCGGAAGCTGAAATTGCCCTGGCTCACGATACAGGCGAGGAGAGGTGGCTCGAATTCCACCATCATGTGGCAGGACATGGCCATGACGTTGGCGCGGCCCTTGTTCGCCGTCGTCAGCAGAACGACGGGTCCCGGTTCAATCAACTGGTAAACTCTGGAAAGAGGGTAACTCCTCAAAGCCACTCTCTGAACTCCCTGAATTTGAAAAGGGAGGCGTGATCCATGCAGCGGCACGGCGAGCTACATAATCCCGCCGCGCAGATTAAAAAAGCGATCGTCGCTCATCATTTGACTCACATCAATTCGCGGGGAATTGAGCTGCGTCAAATGACAAGAAATTAATCTGGAGGTGACCATGCAGACGCCAGCTCAAATCGAGATTGAAGGTGTCAAGAAGACGCCGGAGATACTGGCAGCCATCGACAAGCACATCCTAGAGCTTGAGAACCGGTTCGGCCGGGTTACCGTCTGCCGCGTCGTGGTGAAAGGGCCCGGCGATCGTCACAAGACCGGCGGCCAGCACCAGGTGAGCATCCGTCTGGCGCTGCCGGATGGCCGTGAGGTCAACATTGGACGCACGCCGAAACAGGACGAGCGTTATGCAGACCTGACGTTTGCCATCGATAACGCATTCCGGCGCGCCCGCAGGCGGCTGCAGGACCAGGCGCGGCTGATGGGCGGTCAAACCAAGTTGCATGAAGGCCGGCCAGTCGGCACGGTCGTGCGGATCGACCCGAGCGGCGAATTCGGCTTTCTCGAAAGCGCCGACGGCCACGAGATCTACTTCAGCTGCAATAGTGTCCTTGATGGCGCATCGAGCATCGCGGCGGGTACGCGCGTCAGTTATGTCGAGCAAGTCGGTGAAAAGGGGGCGCAGGCGAGCACGGTCAAGGTTCTCAGCAAACACGGTCTGCGTATCTGAAAATCCGGAAGATCGATATGGCAGGCTATTTCAGGACTTGGTCGCCCGTGCACCCTGTACAAGTGCGGCTAAGCCTGTTTGCCCTGCAGGGCAGCGAGGATCTTGGCGAGAAGATCGCGAGATTGCTTGGTTGCGAACTTGCCGCGCTCGAAGAGCGGAGCTTCGAGGATGGCGAGCAAAAATCGCGGCCACTCGATGCGGTAGCCGGACGGGACGTCTACGTCGTGCATAGCCTGTATGGCGGTCCGGAAGAAAGTCCGAACGACAAGCTGTGCCGACTGCTGTTTTTTATCAGCGCCTTGAAGGATGCCGGCGCAAGCCGAGTGACGGCGGTCACGCCCTATCTTTGCTATGCGCGGAAGGATCGACGGACCAAGACGCAGGATCCCGTGACTATTCGCTACGTCGCGGCCTTGTTCGAGGCGGCTGGAGTCGACGGCATCGTCACGCTGGAAGTTCATAACGAGGCGGCATTTGAAAACGCTTTCCGGTGCCCCTCGGTCGCGCTGAGTGCGGTCCCGCTTCTGATCGATAAGATCATGGACCTCGCGGAGGGCAGGGATATTTGCGTGGTGTCACCGGATCTTGGTGGCGGCAAGCGGGCAGACCAGCTGCGCGAAGCCTTGGAAAAGGCGGCCGGCCGTCCAATCGGCAAGGCATTCGTGGAAAAGCATCGCAGTTCCGGGGTTGTCTCGGGCGACCTGTTTGCAGGTGAAGTCGCAGACGCGGTTTGTGTTGTCTTCGACGATCTCGTCAGCACTGGAGGCACCTTGGTGCGCGCGGCCAAGGCGGCGCGCGCTCATGGAGCCAGGGAAGTCATTGCCTGCGTGGCCCATGGCCTCTTCATGCCGGGTGCGGAGAGCGCGCTGACGGATCTTTCGATCGATCGCGTCGTCGCGACCGATAGTGTGCCGCCCTTCAGGCTTCCGCCCGGGCTGGTGCGCGCCAAGCTTGAGGTCGTTTCCGCAGCGCCCCTGCTTGCGAGGGCAATCCGTCATTTGCATCAAGCGGAGCCACTCACCGATCTGCTGCCCTATCAGGTCTAGCGGGCGAGCAGGCGTTCAAGTTCTCGGGCATCCAATGTCGCCATGGCGAGGTAGGCGCGCGCGAGGCTCGGCCATTTCTCAGGCGTGCGTGGATTTGCGTCCATGAGATGCGCGATGGATAGCCTGGCGCGCAGCATTGCGCGGTTGATCCGGTAGAACAAGAACAGGCCGGTCGCCGGATCGTCGTCGAGCAGGATCGCAAGCCGGCGCCGGAGCATCTCGCCAACCCATTGTCCGCCGAGGCGCTCGCATTCCAGATGCAGGAAGGCCAGTTCGTCCAGTGCGTCGAGCGCCCGCAGGCTGGCATTGAATTCCAGGCAGTCGATGATCGGGTAGGGTGCCCTCAGCCAGATATGTTCAGGTCTGAGATCGCCGTGAGCGTCAACGATGAACCGGCGATGGATGCGTTCGGCAAGCACTTTTCGGCGTTGCTGTAGAAAGCGACGCTGGGTCTGGGAAATCCGCCCGATCGTCCCGCAATTCAGGGCGAAAGACGGGTGAAGTAGAACCCGTCGATCGACGGCGGCGGCGCGCTGGAGCGATAGCAGATAGCTTGCCGGATCGATCATGATCCGCGAGGCGTGGCGATAGAAGTCATGTAATTTGTCCGCAAGGCTCTGGACCTGAGTCCGCGAAACCTTGCGGGCCCCGAGCAATCGCTCAAGTGTCTGGGTCTCATCGAGCCGGCGCATCACGACCAGCCAATCGGTAACTCGTCCGCTGCCGCCGATCGCATAGCCGCCCGCGGCAACGGTCAAAGGCACCACGCCGAGATAGACGCCCGGCGCCAGTCTGCCGTTAAGTGAGACTTCCGCCCGGCAGGCAGCCGCGCGGCGTTCGAGCGTCGAGAAATCAAGATAGGGAAATCGGACGGGCTTCTTGAGCTTGTAGACGCGATCTCCGGCCATGAAGACCCACGACATGTGTGTCTCTCGCACGGTGACTGTATCGGGCGCGGAATCGTAATGATCGGCACAGCTGAGCCAACCGACCTTGTGGACAAGAGCGGTCGTGTCATCCGCCGCATCAGGGGCAAAGGGGGTGGCCTTCCGGTCGAGCATGCCAACCTATCGTCCATCGCCCTCCTTTGCGGCTTGATCCGGATCAAGAAATTTGGCGGCAGGCTCCTTACGATCCATCTGTTTTGAGAGGTCGCACGACATGTTGTTCCAGAACCGAACCGATGCCGGCCGGCGGCTGGCCGGAGTGCTGATGAAGTACAAGGGCCAGCATCCCGTCGTCCTGGCGCTTCCGCGAGGTGGAGTACCCGTTGCGGCGGAGGTGGCCGCCGTGCTCGATGCCCCGCTCGACCTGGTGCTGGTGCGCAAGATCGGCGTGCCGAACCAGCCGGAGCTTGCGATGGGTGCAGTGACTGACGGCAAGCAGCCGGCGGTCGTGCGGAACGACGAAATCATTGAACTCTGCGGCATCAGCGAGGAGGCATTCGAGGCCGTCTGCAAGGAAGAACTCATTGAAATCGAGCGACGGCGCCAGCGCTATATCGGCGACCGGCCACGCGCCGAAGTCGAAGGAAAAATTGTCATCATCATCGACGACGGCATTGCGACCGGCGCGACGACGCTCGCCGCCATCAAGGCCGTTCGCAGCCGAAAGCCCAGGGAGCTGGTTCTTGCAGTTCCCGTGGCGCCGCCCGATTCCATCGAGAAGCTGCACTCTGAGGTCGACGCGGTCGTCTGCCTGGACGCGCCCCGCGACTTTGGCGCGATCGGCTACTTCTACCGCGATTTTCGCCAGGTCGACGACGAAGAGGTCATCGCGACCTTGAAGCAATTCCCGGCGAGCGGACCGGCGCATACCACGAACAGTGCGTCTTGACGCAAAGGCAGGTGTGATTGATGGAACCCCTCCCGGGCGCTCTGCTGACCGATCTTTACCAGCTGACCATGATTCAGGCCTACCTGGACGCTGGTCGTGACTGGAAGCTCAACGAATATGGTCTGTTCGCCGGCCGGCGCCGTCTTGCCGGGGCGAGCGAGGAGGAAGTCTGCCACAAGCTCGGACTCGAGCTGATACCTCCGGAAATGCGCGAGGATCGCGGTGAGGTTGATCTCGCCCGGACCGGCCGCCTGCCGAAGTTGATTGCGCTCAGCGATATCCACGGCGATCTGCACGTCCATTCGAACTGGAGCGACGGCACAGCCGCGGTCGCCGAGATGGCGGCGGCAGCGAAGGCGAGGGGTTATGCCTATGTGGCGCTTACCGATCACAGCCGGCATGTCACAATCGCTCACGGATTGGACGCGGAACGATTTGGACACCAGATCGACGAGATCGATCGGTTGAACGAAAAGCTCGATGGTTTCACGGTGCTCAAGGGAGCGGAGGTCGACATTCTTGCCGATGGCAGCCTGGACCTGCCAGATAGAGTTCTATGTCGATATGGAAGCCGTGATCGCGGCGGCCGGCGAGCGCGGTTGCCATCTCGAGCTCAATGCCGATCCGGACCGGATCGACCTGAATGACATTCACGTCCATGCGGCCAAGGCGGCGGGGGTGAAAATCGCTATCTCGACGGATGCGCACTCAACAGGCGGATTGGCCAACATGCGGTTCGGGATCGACCAGGCGCGACGCGGCTGGCTCGAAGCCGATGACGTCGTCAACACGCTGCCGCTCGTACGGTTGAAGAGATTGCTGAAGCGGTAGTTCTCGTCTTTGATCCTGCGTAGCTTATGCAGTGCACCAGCCCGCTCATCGCGGGCGGTCAGGCCACAAGATATCGATTGAACCACCGAGAGGCATGATCGATCACTGCATCCATTGCTCCCGGTTCAGGGAAAAGGTGCGTCGCGCCTTCCACGATTTGTAGCGCCTTTGGTGCGCGCAGTTGGTCCAGTGCCGCCTCGTTGAGCTCGATGACTCCGAAATCTGCGCCGCCGACGATAAGCAAAGTCGGCGCGCGGACCATTGGAAGCGCGTCGCCGGCGAGATCCGGGCGTCCGCCGCGTGAGACGACGGCGCCGATCCGCCCCGGCAACCGCGCGGCGGCGACCAGCGCCGCCGCGGCGCCTGTGCTGGCGCCGAACAAGCCAAGGGGAAGATTCGCGATCGTTGATTCCTGGCGGCCGAGCCATTGCACGACCTCGACGAGGCGTTCGGCAAGCAGGGAGATGTCGAACACGTTGGCTCGGTCGGCTTCTTCCCGCGTGGTCAGAAGATCAAACAGCAGGGTGGCGAAACCCCGATCATTCAAAGCCTGCGCGACGGCCGTGTTGCGCGGGCTGAAGCGGCTTGAGCCGCTGCCATGAGCGAAGACGACCAGCCCCAATGCCGTCGTCGGGACGGCCAAAGTTCCGGCAAGGCCCAGCGGCGGGATTACGACCTCGCTTGGCTCTACGGAACTCAGTTGGGCGGCCATTTCCTGATCATGCCTCGCCGCGTCCCAGGGATCTGAACGAAGCCGGCAAATGGTGCAGCATCTTTTCGAACTCGCCGGGATCAAGCTTTTCCCAGAGGATTTCAAACACGCCGCGAGCGGCCGTCAGGGCGTCGATCGGAAAATCGTCCGGCAGTTCGGAAGCGATATGGTCGGCAAAATCTTCGAGGTGACGTTCCCTGGTCGGTGTTCCCGCCGCGTGCCAGTTTTCGTAGTAGAAGCCACGCACGAGGATCGGAAGCTGGGCGCCAAGTTTGATCGCGACCTCCGGGGGCAATCGGTCGCGCAACGCGTGCAGGACCGCCCGTAGCGCACGATAGGCCTCCTGATGATTGTCCAGCATCAACTCATCCTCAATGCCGTTCAGCCAGGCGTTGGTCAGCTGCACGGTGTGATCCAGAACGGTGACCCCTGTCGTATTCATGACGCCTCCACGCGTTTTGAGGAAGAAATGAAACAGGATCCGGGGGATGCCGGGTTTGATGTGAATCAAGGAGGAGCCGGCGATTTTTGTTCCATCATGGCGGCGCCATTCGTATTGCGATGAATCAAGTACGCGGCACCTGTAACGGATACATTAATCAATAGGCCGAACAAGGAGTGGGACGATGACAACGCTCGACCAGCGCGAAAACGCCTTCGAGACCGAGTTCGCGCATCAGGAAGAACTCAAATTCCGAGCGCGGGAACGGGCGGTAAGGGATCTGGCCTTATGGGCGGCCGGGCGGCTGGGAAAGACGGGCGATGCCCTGGAAACTTATGCCCGTGAGATGGTTGCCGCCGACATCATGAACCCGGCGACCGAAGCAACGATCGAAAGCATCGCCGACGCCCTGGCTCCGAAAGATATCGGAAAGGATGAAATTCACCGGATGATGGAGAAATTTATGGCAGCTGCCGATCTGGCGGTGCGGAGCCCAATTCGGCCGTCGCGCTGATTACGGAGCCGAGAGCGGTGCTCGCAACCAGGGTCATGCGAAGTTCGTTCGCGATGATCAGGCCCACGACGATGCTGGTCGAAGTGGCCCGTTTGCTGCTGCAGACGAACCAGCGCGGCCTTCCGGTTCTGGACAAGGATGGGGTGCTTGTCGGCATCGTTTCGGAAGGAGACCTCCTTCATCGGGATGAACTGGATGTCTCGGCACCCACCGGAAACTGGCTGGAAGAGCTTCTCGAAATAGAGGAGGGCGGCCCGGCCCGCAAGCGGATGCGCACCCTCAGTGTTGCGGCCATCATGACGAAAGATCCCGTCTGCGTTGACGAGGATGCGACCGTCAATGACGTCATTTCCGTGATGGATCGGCGCGGGGTTGCCCAGGTTCCCGTTGTTAGCGCCGGAAAGGTGATCGGGATGGTCAGCCGCTTCGAATTGATTGCGGCTCTGGAGCGTAAACTGAGCTCCAGCGACTGACTTGGCGTGGTTGCGATTGAGGCGCGCATTCTGCGCCCGTGCGGCGCAAGTCATCCTTACTTGGTACCAAACATCCGGTCGCCAGCATCGCCCAAGCCCGGCACGATGTAGCCATGGTCGTTCAACCGTTCGTCGACGGCCGCCGTCCATATCGGTATTTGGCCGTGAATCTCATGGAAATGCGCGATGCCTTCCGGAGCGGCCAGCAGGCATACAAAGCGAATATCCTTGGCTCCGCGCGCCTTCAGCAGTGTTGCCGCAGCACAGGCGGAATTTCCTGTCGCCAGCATTGGATCCATCAGAATGACGGTGCGATCCGACAGGTCATGCGGGGACTTGAAATAGTACTCGACCGCTTCCAGCGTCTCCGGATCGCGATACAACCCGATATGAGCGACGCGCGCCGAGGGAACGAGCGCCAGCATGCCGTCGAGAAAGCCGACGCCGGCGCGAAGTATTGGGGCGAGCGTCAGTTTCTTTCCGGCAATTCGCGGCGCCTTCATCGCCGTGAGCGGCGTTTCGATATCGACCATCTGCAGCGGAAGATCGCGCGTCAGTTCGTAGCCTAGCAACATGCCGATCTCGTTGAGAAGATTTCGAAAACCGCTCGTCGACCGGTCCCGTTCGCGCATCAGCGTGAGCTTGTGCTGTACCAGAGGATGGTTGACGAGGTGCAGATTGTCGACTGCCATGGGTTGACCCGTGCTGATCGATGGAGACCTGAGGCAGGATCGACATGGCGGTTGCGCTGGCTTTCGAGGCACGAAGCGACCTCAGGAGAACGCAAGCCCTTGTGCGATCCAGCCGTTTGCAGTCGCCGATGTCGGTCCGTGCGTTCTGCAATTTAAGAGAAGGACGGGAGAATGTCCCGTCCTTCTTTTTTTGACCCTACTTCTTCATCGCCTCATAGATGGCGAAGGAGTAAGCGCCTTCCGGCTTCTTGGTGATGACGGGATCGGAGCCGCCCGCCATCAACTCCGCGACCGTGCGGTCGTAGTCCTTGACGTCGAGCTTGCCTTCGGAATCGCCAAGCAGCTTGGCGACTTCACCCATCATGCGCTTCTGATCCTTCTCGGTCTTGGCGCCGGTGGTGTCGGCGGCGAGGATGATCTTGACGGCCTCGTCGACGTGGGTCTTGGCGTAGTCCCAGCCCTTCATCGACGCCTTGACGAACTTCGTCATTTTGGCGACGAAGGCGGGATCCTTCAGGTTCTTCTCGAGAACGTAGAGACCGTCTTCCAGCGTCGCCACGCCTTCGTCTTCATATTTGAAGACCACGAGCTGGCTCGGCTTGTAGCCGCCGTCGATCACCTGCCAGTATTCGTTGTAGGTCATGGTGGAGACGCAGTCGGCCTGTTTCTGCAACAGCGGATCGACGTTGAAGCCCTGCTTGATCACCTTCACGCCGGCCGGCGAGCCATCGGGTTTGAGGTTGAGCTTCGACATCCAGGACAGAAACGGATATTCGTTGCCGCCGTACCAGACGCCGATCGTCTTGCCCTTGAAGTCGGAGGGCTTCTTGATGCCGGTCTCGGCGCGGCAAGTCAGCTCAAGCCCGGAGCGCTTGAAGGTCTGCGAGATGTTGACGAGCGGCACGCCTTTTTCGCGCGAGGCAAGCGCTGACGGCATCCAGTCAACCGTCACGTCGGCCCCGCCACCGGCGATCACCTGCGGCGGGGCGACATCCGGGCCGCCGGGCTTGATCGTGACGTCAAGTCCGGCTTCTTTATAGAAGCCTTTGTCCTTGGCGACGTAGTAGCCGGCGAACTGCGCCTGCGTGACCCACTTAAGCTGAATGGTGACGGGATCAGCGGCCTGGGCGGTGGATACCGCAAGGCCAAGCGCGAGACCGGCGGCAGTGGTAAGACTCTGTTTCATGAACAACCCCAAATCAAAGGACCTTGCCGACCTAGGTCCGATACGATGGATGCCAGAAAGTTGTCGCGCGTTCGGCCAGCGTGACACATCCGTAGAAAGCCATTCCGGCGAGCGCCGCGAGTGCGATCTCCGCCCAGACCATGTCGATCGCCATGCGGCCGGCCTCGGTGGAGATGCGAAACCCGATTCCCTGCGTCGGTGTTCCGAAAAACTCTGCAACGATCGCGCCAATCAGCGCGAGCGTCGCGTTGATCTTGAGCGCATTGAAGATAAAGGGCAGCGCTGCGGGAAGATAAAGCCTGGCCAGCGCCTGCCTCGGGCTGGCGGCATAGGAGCGCATCAGGTCACGCTCGATGTGGCCGGAGGCCGAAAGGCCCGCGATCGCGTTCACCAGCATTGGAAAGAACGTGACCAGCACCACCACGGCGGCTTTCGACGGCCAGTCGAAGCCGAACCACATCACCATGATCGGTGCGACGCCGACCAAGGGGAGGGCGGAAAAGAAATTGCCGAGCGGCAGCACACCACGGCTCAGGAATTGATACCGGTGCGCCAGGATCGCGACCAGAAGTCCGGCGCCGCAGCCGATCGCATATCCGATCAGTACGCCCTTGATGAAGGTTTGCGTGAAGTCGCTCGCGAGCGTCGGCAGCGAGTTTGCAAACCGCGCGGCCGCCGCGCTTGGCGGCGGTAACAACACCGGTGGCACGCCGAAACCGCGTACGGCAACTTCCCAGAGATAAAATACCGTCGCGCCGAACAGCAGCGGGACCATGAGGTTCACCGCGCGTTGCATCTGGCGCCGCGACGTTCGCAAGTTGGCGAGATTGATGAGGCCGAGTGCGACGGCAAGCCACGCGGCGATCACGAGCATCCAGAAGCCGATCTGCGCCGAACCGGCAACCGACGCGTCGTTGAGCAACATCAGCGAAGCGGCCGCCGCAAGTGCCGAGCCGATCAGGCCTGCGACGGTGGCGCTGACATCGGCGAACCAGGCCGCGATCAGGAACAGGAGACCCGCGATGGCTGCAATTTCAGGAATGACCGGCCGCGCCAAAAGTGGTGGCGATTCAGGCGCAATCGGCAACATGAAGGCGAGCGCGATGGCCCCCGTGGCGAGCAGAAATCCCAGCCGCAATCTGCGCGCTTCCATCAGTGCGCTCCCATGCGGTTGTTGACGCCACGCTCGACGAGCCCGACGAGCCCGATCAGGCTGGAGGCCAGCACGGCGGCCGCCACCAGCGCCGCCCAGATCTGGATGGTCTGGCCATAATAGGAGCCTGCAAGCAGCCGCGCGCCGATGCCGGCTTCGGCGCCGGTCGGCAATTCCGCGACGATGGCGCCGATCAGTGAGATCGTGATTGCGACTTTCAGGCTGGCAAAAAGATAGGGCACCGACGCCGGCCAGCGCAGCTTCCACAGCACCTGGCGCGGTGTCGCCGACCACGTCCGCATCAATTCGATCTGTAGCGGATCGGGCGAGGTGAAGCCCTTCACCATGCCGATTGCGATCGGAAAGAAGCAGAGATAGGCCGAGATGATCGACTTCGGCAACAGGCCGTGCAGCCCGATGGCACCGAGCACCACGATGAAAATTGGCGCCAGTGCCAGGATCGGGACCATCTGCGAACAGATGATCCAGGGCAGAAGGCTGCGTTCCAGCACGCGGCTGTGCACGATCAGAAGCGCCAGCGCGATCCCGAACAGTCCGCCGAGCAGGAAGCCGAGCGCGGTCGCCGACAGCGTGACCAGGGAGTGATAGACCAGGCTGCGCGGCGCCAGCGGCGAGTAGCCGAACACGCCATCGACAAAGGCATTGACCACCCGGTGCGGCGCTGGCAGCAGGGGACGTTCGGCATCCATGGTCCCGGCGAGAATGTCGCTGATGGTGTAGGGCGTTTCTTCGCGCTCAAAACCGTCGCGGACCAGCGACCAGTTCATCGCGACCGATGCGACATACCAGATCGCGACCAATGCCAGCACCATGGTGACGACCGGCGCGTAGTGCTCGACGATCGCATGGCGGGCGAACAAGGGCGCGCGCGAGCCCAGCGCCAGGGAGCTACTTGTCATATGAGCTACTCGTCATAGGAGTGCCCCGCGCGCAGGCCGTTGCGCACGCGCTGCGCGATCCTCAGAAACTCCGGCGTCTCGCGGATTTCCAGCGAGCGCTCCGCCGGGAAGTCGCAATCGATGACGTCGATGATCCGCCCGGGCCGCGGCGACATCACGACGATCCTGGTCGAGAGGAACACCGCTTCGGGAATCGAATGGGTGACGAACAGGACCGTCTTTTGCGTCGACTTCCACAATTGCAGCAGTTGCTCGTTGAGATGATCCCGCACGATTTCATCGAGGGCACCGAACGGCTCGTCCATCAGCAGCATGGCTGGATCGAACGACAGGGCGCGCGCAATCGACACCCGTTGCTGCATTCCGCCGGACAACTGCCAGGGAAATTTGCGCTCGAATCCCTTCAGGTTGACCATCGAAAGGTAGCTCTCGGCGCGGATCTTTTGCTCGCTTTCCGAAAATCCCATGATTTCGAGCGGCAGCTTGATATTATTCTCGATGGTGCGCCACGGAAACAGCGCTGGCGCCTGGAACACATAGCCGTAGCTGCGCGCGAGCCGTGCATTCTCCGCGGTCATGCCGTTGACGAGCAGCGTGCCGGAGGTCGGCTGCTGCAGGTCGGCGATCACCCGCAGCATCGTGGTCTTGCCGCATCCGGAAGGGCCGATGAAGGAGACGAACTCGCCTTCGGCGACCTGCAGATCGACGTTGGACAAGGCTTCGACCCGGCCATCGGCGGTCTCGAACGTCAGCGAGATCGCTTTCGCGTCGACCACCAGCCGTTTGGCCTCCGGCGTGGTGGACATTACATCAATGCTCCTGACGGACGCAGGCCGCAACGTTCGTTCGCTCGAGGGAAGGGGCGTCGGCGCTTCGCTGACGATTGAAATGTTGTGTTTTGGCGATGCCATATTGGAATAGTGGCAAATGCGGCTGCCGGTGGCGCGCACAATGTTTGCGCAGCCCGATAGAAAGTTGAGCAGGGTTGCGCCCGATTTCGGCGCAGCTTGTCCGCCAGTGCCTGTGTCCTGCTTTTGACTTGCCCGACTTCGCGACAGATAATCGCGCCTGCTGCGTTCGCGAAGCGGGCGCGAAAGCACCAGAGCTGCACGCGCATAATGAAGCCTGCTCCATTCAAATACATCGCAGCGTCGTCCCTCGGCGAAGCGCTTTCCCTCAAAGCCCAGTATGGCGACGAGGCTCGCTTCCTCGCCGGTGGCCAGAGCCTGATACCGGCCATGAATTTCCGCCTGGCGCGGCCCGCCGTGCTGATCGACATCAACCCGCTGACCGACCTGGCCGGAATCGACCGGCTAGACGGCAAGACTATAAGAGTTGGCGCGGTGACGCGATATCGCGCGCTGGAACGGGACGCCGCTTTCCTGAAGACCTGTCCGCTATTCGCGGACGCGCTGCCCCATATCGCCCATCCGCAGATCCGTAACCGCGGCACCATTGGCGGCAACCTGTCCCACGCCGACCCGGCTTCCGAACTGCCGGCCATCGCGACCGCCATGCAGGCGCGCATGAAGATCCGGTCGCAGACCGCCGATCGCGAGCTTGATGCGTCCGATTTCTTCGCCGGTCTCCTGACGACCAGCCTCGCGCCGGAGGAAATGCTGGTCGAGATCGTCTTTCCTGCGCCAAGGCCGCGCTCGGGAAGCTGCTTCATGGAGGTGGCGCGCCGGCGCGGCGACTTCGCGCTTGCCGGCGTAGCGGCGGTGGTCTCTGTGGACGAAGCCGGGCAATGCACGGATGCGCGGCTGGCCCTGTGCGGTGTCGGCGAAACGCCGGTCGATGCCAGCTCCGCGGCTGCGTCCCTGGTCGGACAGCGTTGCACGGACAAGGCGATCGAGGCGGTCGCCGCCGAGGTGAGATGCGCGATCGATCCGTCCGGCAGCGTCCATGCGAGCGCCGACTATCAGCGCCACATTGCAGGCGTGCTGACCCGGCGCGCCATCGCGACGGCGCATGAACGGGTTGCTCATGCCTGAAGCGGCTCACGACATCGCACTTCAGGTCAATGGCACCCCGTATCGGGCGAGCGTCGAGGCGCGGATGCTGCTGAGCGACTTTCTGCGCCACGAGCTGAAACTTGCGGGTACCCATGTCGGCTGCGAGCACGGCGTTTGCGGCGCCTGCACTGTTTTGCTCGATGATGCGCCGGTCCGTTCCTGCCTGATGTTTGCGGTGCAGGCCAACGGCTGCGAACTCTCGACCATCGAGGGGCTCGCCTCGGTGTCCGGTGATCTCAGTCCGCTGCAGGCGGCGATGCACGAGCATCATGGCCTGCAATGCGGCTATTGCACGCCCGGCATCCTGATGACCATGACGGCATTCCTGCGCGAGAACGATGCGCCGTCGGAGGCCGAGGTGCGCGCGGCGTTGTCGGGCAATCTCTGCCGCTGCACCGGTTATCAGAATATCGTCGATGCCTTGCTCGATGCAGCCAGGACGATGCGGGCGATGGCGCCATGACGACGCGTTTCTTCGGCGCGCCCATCAAACGCAACGAGGACAAGAAGCTCCTCACCGGGCGGGCGCTGTTCATCGACGATGTCGAACTGCCGGGCATGCTGCACGCCGCCTTCCTGCGCAGTCAGGTCGCGCATGCCAGGATCAGGCATATCGACGCCTCGGAAGCGCTCAAGCGCGAGGGCGTTGTCGCGGTATACACCGCCGAGGACCTCGGACCTTATTGGCAACCCGGTCCGCTTTTGGTGCCGCCGCCGCCAATTCCCGGCATCGTCTTCAATACGCGCACTCATGTGCCGCTCGCCAAGGACACGATCCGCTGCGCCGGCGAGCCGATCGCGATCGTGGTCGCTGAAAGCCGCTATATCGCGGAAGACGCACTCGACGACATCGCGGTCGATCTGGAAATGCTTCCCGCCGTCGTCGATCTCGAAAGGGCGCTGGAAAAGGGATCGACCTGCGTTCATGCCGATCTCGGCAGCAACGTCGCTGCGCATGTGCATCAGGTCAAGGGCGATTACGCCAGGGCCGCGGGCAAAGCGCATCTGACGATCAAGCGGCGCTTCCGCTACGAACACGGCATCTCCTCACCGATCGAGACCCGCGGTGTGGTGGCGCAGTGGGACGCGCGCGCCGAGCACATGACGGTGTGGGACACGACGCAGGCGCCGGTGTTCGTGCGCAGCCTGCTCGCCGGTGCGCTCGGGCTCGGCGAAGGCCAGGTCCGGGTGATCGCGCCGTTCGTCGGCGGCGGCTTCGGCCCGAAGATCCTGATGCTCTATCCGGAAGAAGCGACGCTGCCGTGGATCGCGATGCGGCTCAACCGCCCGATCAAGTGGATCGAGGACCGTCTTGAGCATTTTGTCGCGACCACCCACGAGCGCGGGCAAATCCATGACGCCGAAATCGCGCTGACGCAGGACGGCCACATCCTCGGCGTAAAGGATGTTTTCCTGCACGACAACGGCGCCTATAATCCTTACGGGCTGACGGTGCCGATCAACAGCCAGTGCACGCTGCTCGGCCCCTATGTGATCCCGGCCTATGACAGCACGTTCACGTCGGTCTTCACCAATCTGACCATCGTCACGCCCTATCGCGGCGCGGGCCGCCAGCATGGCGTGTTCGTGATCGAGCGCCTGCTCGATCTCGCCGCGCGTGAACTTGATATCGATCCCGCCGAAATCCGGCGCCGCAATCTGATTCCGAACGACGCGTTTCCCTATAACAACGAGATCATCTACCAGGATTTCGCGCCGCTCCAATATGACAGCGGCAATTACGAACCGGTGCTCGACAAGGCGCTCGCCGCGATCGGCTATGACCGGTTTATCAGCGAAGATCAGCCCAAACTGCGGGCACAGGGCCGCTGCATCGGCATCGGCATCGCCTGCTATGTCGAGGGTACGGGCATCGGTCCCTACGAAGGCGCCAAGGTGCAGGTGCGCACCAATGGCAAGGTCAGCGTTGCGACTGGCGTCGGTACCCAGGGGCAGGGGCATTTCACGAGCTTTGCGCAGATTGTTGCCGATCAGCTCGGCGTCGATGTCACCGATGTCGATATCGTCACCGGCGACACGGACCGCTTCTATTGGGGCGCAGGCACCTTTGCGAGCCGCGGCGCGGTGGTCGCGGGTAATGCCGTCAACGAAGCCTCGCTTGCCGTGCGCAAGAAAGCGCTGAAGCTCGCCAGCGAAGCGTTTGAATGCGCCGAGGAAGACCTGGTACTCGCCGACGGCAAGGTTTCGATTACAGGCATCCCCGAAAAGTTCATCCGTCTCGGCGAATTGGCGCAGCGCGCGAACCCGATGCGCGGCGCGGTCAAGCCCGGCACCGAGCCGGAACTCGAGTCCACGCAATATTTCGGCCCGCCGAGCGGCTCCACGGCCAATGGCGTGCATGCGATGATCGTCGAGGTCGATCCAGAGACATTCCAGTTGCAGATCCTGAAATATGTCGTGGTCCATGACTGCGGCACCGTGATCAATCCGCTGATCCTGGAGGGACAAATTCATGGCGGCGTCGCGCAGGGCATCGGCAATGCGTTCTATGAAAAGTTGTCGTTCGACGAGCAGGGGCAGCTCCTGAATGCCTCGCTCGCCGACTATCTCTTGCCGACGTCGCTGGATGTGCCGCGGATGGTGCTCGATCACACCGTGACGCCGTCGCCGCTCAATCCCTTGGGCATCAAGGGCGCGGGTGAGGCCGGCGCGATCCCGGTGGGCGCCTTGTTTGCGCAGGCGATCGAGAACGCGCTCGGGCTCAAGGATCGCGGCGTCGAGCTTCTGGAGATCCCTTTAAGTCCGAGCCGCTTGTTCGAGCTGGTCGTTGCGGGAGGGAAGGGATGAAACGCGCGCAGGTCTTCCGGCTCTCGATGGCGCATCCCAGCGATCTCTCCGCGCTGGAAAAGCTGATCGTCGATGGCACGATCCGGGCGGCGGATGTCGTCGCCATCATCGGCAAGACCGAGGGTAATGGTGGCGTCAACGATTTCACCCGCGGCTACTTCACGCAGACACTGATGGCCCTGCTGTCGGTGCATCTGAATAAACCTGCATCGCAACTGATCCGTGAAATTCCCTGCGTCCTGTCCGGCGGCACCGAAGGCGTCATGAGCCCGCATTACAGCGTGTTCTGCATCAGCGACGATGCAAACGCCACGCGCCAATATCCCCAAGTGCTTGCGATCGGCACCGCCTTTGCGCCCATTGCCACCGAAGATGTCGGACGTCGTGCCCACGTCGAGGGCGTCGCGGCGGCGGTGCGCCAGGCGATCGCGAACGCGGGTATTGAGAAACTGGATGACGTCCATTTCGTGCAGGTCAAATGCCCTTGCGTGACGGTGGCGCGCGCGTCTGCCGCGATCGCAGCCGGAAAGCCGCCGCGCACCACCGATCCCAATCGCTCGATGGCCTTTGCCCGGGCTGCTGGCGCCTTCGGTGTCGGCCTGGCGCTTGGCGAGATCGCGCCGCATTCCTTCAACGACGATTCGCTGCTGAGCGATTTCACGATCCAGTCGTCGCGGGCCAGCATTTCGTCGGGCGTCGAGGTCGAGAGCAACGAGGTGATCGTGCTCGGCAACAGCGCCGCCTGGGGCGGAAGTTTGCGGATTGCGCACCGGCCGATGGTCGATGCGCTTGACATCGGCGGCATCTTTGACGTGCTCGGTGATCTCGGCATCAAGGCCTTGCCGCAGGTGTCGGCGCGCGACGCCGATCGTATCGCCTGCGTGCTGGTGAAATGCGAGCCTGACCGGCGTGGCAATGTGCGAGGCCATCGTCACACCATGCTCGACGATACCGACATCAATGCGCAGCGGCATATTCGCGGCGCGGTCGCAGGGTTGGTTGCCGGCGTCGTCGGCGATGGGCGTATTTTCGTTTCCGGCGGCGCCGAGCACCAGGGGCCCGATGGTGGCGGATTGATCGCGGTCATCGGCTCGCAACATCAAAGCGGGGTTTAATGCGGATCGTGATCGTCGGCGCCGGCGTCGCAGGCTGCGTGATGGCGCGAAAATTGTCGCGGCTCGACGGCGCCGAGGTGATTTGCCTTGAGCGCGTTGCGCCCGACGATCATTCGGAAGCGGGCACCGGCCTCAATGTCGGGCCCAACGCCGTCATGGCGTTGACATCAGCCGATCCCGAACTGGCCGATGCGATCACCAGAGCCAGCTTTGCCTGGACCAGCTGGCGCATTTCGCTCACCGACGGCACCGAACTGTTCAATCTCAGGCTCAAGGACGTTGCCGATGGTCCGGGTTGGCGCATCCGCTGGTCCGAGCTCTATCGCGTATTGCGCGAGGCCGCCGGCGCGACCGTGCGATACGGTTGCGAGATTTCGGAGATTGGCGTCGACGCGAACGATCCACGCAGGACCGCGATCGCGTGGACGCAGGACGGCGGGAGCCTGCGCATCGACAACATCGATCTCCTGATCGCGGCGGACGGCCGTTACTCCCGCGTCCGCCGGGTGTTTTCCGGCGAACCGAACGTCAGACTGACGGGCGTGGCGATCTCGCGCGTACTGGTGCCCGATACGTCGAGCGGGCTAATCGATGACTACGAGCAATGGTTCAACGGGCCGAAACGCCTGCTCGCCTTTCGCGTGCCGCCGGACCACATCTACATCGCCTGTGCCTTTCCAATTCCGCTTGAGGCCGATATCCCGGCGCATTCGAAGACGCCGGAGGCGTTGCGCGGCGCCTATACGCCGCCGAATGCGCCGTTGGGTGCGCAAGCCGCCTGGATGATCGACCAGATCTGCGCCAATGTTGCCGACACCCATTGGGCGCGCATGCAGGAGCATGACGCGCTCTATCATGCCGCCGGTCGCAACGTGCTTTATCTGGGCGATGCCGCCCATGGCATGGTGCCGACCTTGGGGCAGGGCGCGACGCAGGCGATCGAGGATGCGGCTGTGGCCTCGACGCTGATCGCGGCCTGGCATGCCCAGGGGCAACGCGATGTCGCTTCGTGGCTGGAAGAGATCGCTCGCCTGCGCGAGAAGCGCATGCGCTTTGTGATGGAATTTTCGCTTGACGCGACCGACACCATGCTGGACGGAGCCGACCCCGTCGCTGGCGCGAAGCACAAGACCGAGGCGCCGTTTCTCGATCGGCTGAAGGCACTTTACAACGATATCGGGTTGCCGCTGAACTCGGGCTAAAGAGGAGAGACGCCATGACGCTGCCGCTCGCCACCGTACACGGACTGTTTCATATCGCGATCAAGACCGACAATCTGGCGGCAACGCGCGAGTTCTGGGTCGACATCATCGGGCTTCGCGAATTCCCGCGA
>CAVXSU010000019.1:0-569812 GCA_963764405.1 uncultured Alphaproteobacteria bacterium | reverse complement strand
GACGCTCTTCGAATTGGGCTATCGGCGTTTTCAATTGGTCGATCAAAGAGAAAAAAATGAATTACGCCTCTGGCCATGGACCTGGCGGGAAGGTCGTTACGTGTGGGCGCAATTCAACGACAGTCACTCCGGTACGTTTGGCCGCGAGCTTCCGGGCAGTTGGTTGACTATTGACGAGGTGCTCGCAAACTTTGATGTTCTTCGTCGTACTGTGCCGCTGTTTCGTGGTAGTCCCACGTGGCACGATTTCCACGCTGCACTGTAATTGTAAACATGTCGGACCAACGAAAAATCGCAGTCATTGGATTGGGCTATGTGGGCTTGCCCGTGGCCGTTGCCTTCGCACGCGAAGGTTTTGCGGTCACGGGCTTCGATATCGACGCCTTGCGGGTCCGCGAGCTTGAAGGCGGGCGTGATCGTACGCGCGAAGTGGAGGAGATCGATCTGAGGCATCCTTCATTGAAATTCACCAACGACGCGGACGCCCTGCGATCTTCCGATTTCTTCATCGTGACGGTGCCGACCCCGATCGACGAGGCGCGGCGGCCCGATCTTCGCGCGATGTTCGAGGCATCGCGCCTTGTCGGTGCCGTGCTCAAGAAGGGCGATATCGTCGTCTATGAATCGACCGTCTATCCCGGTGCGGTCGAAGAGGAATGCGCACCGATCCTGGAGCAGGGTTCGGGACTTAAGGCCGGCGTTGACTTCAACGTCGGTTATTCGCCCGAGCGTATCAATCCCGGCGACAAGCAGCACCGTCTGGAGACGATCACGAAAGTGGTTTCGGCGCAGAACCCGCAGACGCTCGAGATGGTCGCGAGCGTTTATGGCGCGGTGGTGAAGGCCGGCATTCATCGCGCCCCTTCGATCAAAGTCGCGGAAGCCGCCAAGGTGATCGAAAATACCCAGCGCGATCTCAACATCGCCTTCATGAACGAGTTGTCGCTGATCTTTCAGGCGCTCGGGATCGACACCGGCGACGTACTCGCCGCCGCGGGGACGAAATGGAATTTCCTCCCCTTTCAGCCCGGCCTCGTCGGCGGTCACTGCATCGGGGTCGATCCGTATTACCTGACCTACCGCGCCGAGAAGGCGGGCTATCATCCCGAGGTCATCCTAGCCGGCCGTCGTATCAACGATGGCATGGGCCAGCGCGTGGCGAGGAATGCATACGGGGGCTGCTCCGCCGAAAAGGGGCGGGAGGCATCGTCACCGTCCTTGGCCTGACCTTCAAGGAAGATGTCCCGGATACGCGCAACTCCCGCGTTGTGGACATCGTCCGCGAACTCGAATCCTTCGGCATCGAGGTACAAGTCCACGATCCCCTGGCGAGTGCGGCAGATGCCAGGCACGAATATGGCCTGACCATCACCGAACTCGACGAATTGCGTCCGGCGGATGCGGTGATCCTGGCGGTCGCGCATTCCGGCTATGTCGAGGGTGGCTGGCGGATTATCGAGAGGCTATTGGCCGACGGCTCCGGCCTTGTTTTCGATGTCAAGATGAACTTGACCGCAGCAAGAAGCCCGACGGCATCGAGTTGTGGCGGCTATAAAGCGGGGCCGGTGATACCATGAGCAACGAAGCGTTCCTGGTCACCGGCGCTGCCGGCTTCATCGGCTTTCATGTCGCGCGGCGTCTGCTCGCATCCGGCAGCAGGGTCGTTGGTCTGGACAGCGTCAACGACTATTACGATCCGGCGCTGAAAGAGGCGCGGATCGATATCCTGAAGCGTCAGCACGGCTTCACGTTCGAGAAATCGACCTCGCTGATCGCGCAGCAACGAGCAGCGCTGTTCGCGCAGCACCGTTTCCCCGTGGTCATTCATCTCGCGGCGCAAGCCGGCGTGCGCTATTCGCTGGAAAACCCGCACGCTTATATGGACGCAAATATGGAAGGCTTTCTCAACGTGCTGGAGGGATGCCGGCATCACGGCTGCAGGCATCTTCTCTTTGCCTCCTCATCGTCGGTCTATGGCGCCAACACCAAGCTGCCGTTCTCGGTGCGGGACAATGTCGATCATCCGATCAGCCTCTATGCCGCCTCGAAAAAGGCCAATGAGTTGATGGCGCATGCCTACAGCCACCTGTATCGTATTCCGGCCACGGGACTTCGCTTCTTCACAGTCTATGGTCCGTGGGGCCGGCCGGACATGGCGATGTTCATCTTTGCCAAGGCCATCCTGGAGGGAAAGCCGATCCGGCTGTTCAATGCACGGCAACATGCGGCGGGATTTCACCTATGTCGATGACATCGTCGAAGCGATCGCGCGCCTGATCGATCGTCCGCCGCAAGGCAACCCCGCCTGGTCCGGCGCCGATCCGGATCCCTCCACCAGCGCGGCGCCGTGGAAGATCTACAACATCGGCAACAACCGTCCCGAAGAGTTGATGCATGTGGTCGCGCTGCTCGAGAAGGAGTTCGGCCGCACCGCAATCAAGCAAATGCTGCCGATGCAGCCCGGAGACGTTCCCGGCGACTTACGCCGATGTCGATGATCTCAGCCGGGACGTCGGTTTTAAGCCCTCGACGACGATCGAAGACGGCATTGCGCGATTTTCAAAATGGTTTCGTGAGTATCACAAGACCTGACGTAAACTGCTTTACATAACTCCTGGTATCGCGCTGGCTTCGTCGATGTCCCTGTTGAGCTCCGACTTCAGAAACGTCGTCAAGAACACGCCGCTCGTTTCCATCGACCTCGTCATAGCAGACCCGTCAGAGGCGATCCTGATGGGTTGGCGGGAGAACGAGCCCGCAAAAGGCACATGGTTCGTTCCGGAGGACGGATTCGAAAGGACGAACGAATAGCGGACGCCTTTGGCCGGATCATGAGGACCGAGACGGGACTTGTAAAGAGCCTGGCCGAAAGCCGGTTCGGCGGCATGTACGAGCATCTCTATTCGACGAATTGCTTCGGAGAGGCTGGTTTCGGCACCCACTACTGCGTGCTCGCCTATGTGGTGCGTCTCGGCGAGCGGCCGAATATCACGATCGACGACCAACACGCCAGGGCGGCATGGCTTGTGCCATCATCAGCCGACATACATCCTTACAGCCGTGCCTATTTCGACTTGTTGAGAGACTGACGCGAAGTTCCAAGCGGAATACGAAGCTCCCGCCGTTCTCGGCGGGAGCTTTTTTATTCACCTGTCGTCCGCGATCACCTTGCCGTCATTCGGCAGGTTTTTCGGCACCATCAGTTCAACGGTACCGTTAAGCTTCGTCACCGCGCGCAACGTTGCGGCGACCGCGTCACGAAGCGTTTCACTCGCGGAATTGCATTCGCATTTCAGCGTCATGACGTCCTGTTCATTGTCGCGGGTCACGACGAGCCGCAGCCGCCCGAGCTCGGGATGGCGCTTGCCGATTTCGGCGATCTGCTCGGGCCGGACGAACATGCCCTTCACCTTGGTCGTCTGGTCGGCGCGGCCCATCCATCCCTTGATGCGCAGGTTGGTGCGTCCGCACGGGCTGTGACCGGGAAGCGCCGCGGTGAGGTCGCCGATGGCAAGGCGGATCCAGGGGTGATCGGGATCGAGCGTAGTGACGACGATTTCGCCGACGTCGCCTTCGCCGACCGGCTCGCCGGTGCCGGGCTTGACGATTTCGACGATGATGTCTTCGCTCACCACCATGCCCTCGTGCGCCGCCGTCTCGTAGGCGATCAGGCCAAGGTCCGCCGTGCCAAACGCCTGATAGGCCTCGATGCCGTGCGATTTGAACTCCTTCTGCAACGACGGCGGAAATGCCGCGCCGGAGACGATCGCGCGCTTGATCGAGGAGACGTCGCGGTCGGCGGCGATCGCCGCGTCTATCAGGATTTTCAGGAAGTCCGGCGTGCCGCAATAGCCGATCGGCCGATAGGCTTCGATCAGTTCGAATTGCGCCTCGGTATTGCCGGGGCCTGCCGGGATCACGGCACAACCCAGGCACGCGCCGCGGTATCGAACATGAAGCCGCCAGGCGTCAGGTGATAGCTGAAGGTGTTCAGGATCACGTCACCCGGGCGAAAGCCGGCCGCAAACAGCACCCGCACTCCGCGCCAGGGATCCGCGTGCCGGGCCTCCGGCTCGAAGATCGGTCCGGGCGACGTGAAGAGCCGCGCAAAAGCCCCGGGCGGTTTGCCCACGAATCCGCCGAAGGGTGGGGCGGCCTTGTGGAGCGCCGGCAGGTCTGATTTGCGCAAGACCGGCAGCTTTGCGAGCGCTGCGCGGCTTGTGATCTCTGCAGGATCGACGCCGCGGAGATGTTCGGCATAACCGGGCGTTTCCATCGCCTGCCGCAAAACATCCGGCAGCCGCGAAAACAGGTCCGCCTCGCGCATGGCGTGATCGCGGGTTTCTTGCCAGTCGTAGTAGTCGGTCATGGCGGTGCCTCGATCTCAGCTCGTCATGGTCGGATGGAGCCCCCGCCAGGACGGTAACAACGTCTGTGTGAGGGTCGAATTCTTCACAACCACCGCTTCCTTCGCTTAAAACTTTTCAAATTTTTAAAACTCTTGCGCTGGTCGCCGGCGCCCCCGAGATAGAACTCCTTCACGTCCTCATTGTCGCGCAATTCGTCGGCGGTGCCGTCGAGCACCACCTTGCCTTGCTCCATGATGTAGCCGTGGCTTGCGACCGAAAGGGCCGCGCGCGCGTTTTGCTCGACGAGCAAGATAGTCACGCCGAGGTCGCGATTGATCGCCTTGATGATGGCGAAGACTTCCTTCACCAGCAGCGGCGACAGGCCCATCGAGGGTTCGTCCATCAGGATCATCTTTGGCCGCGCCATCAGCGCCCGTCCGATCGCCAGCATCTGCTGCTCGCCGCCGGAGAGATAGCCGGCGAGCCCCGTGCGCTCCTTCAGCCGCGGAAAATAGTCGAACACCATGTCGATATCGGCAGCGATTTCGCCATCGCTGCGGGTGAAGGCGCCGAGCCTCAAGTTTTCCAGCGACGTCATGTCGGCGACGATGCGCCGGCCTTCCATCACCTGAAAGATGCCGCGGCGGACGATCTTTTCGGGATCGATGCCGTGGATGCGCTCGCCATCAAACAGGATTTCGCCGCGCGTGACCTCACCGTCCTCGGTCTTGAGCAGGCCGGAGATCGCTTTCAGCGTCGTCGATTTGCCGGCGCCGTTCGCCCCCAACAGCGCCACGATCGATCCCCTGGGCACATCCAGGCTGAGGCCCCGCAGCACCAGGATCACGTCGTCATAGACCACCTCGATGTTGCGCACGGCGAGGAGGGGGGAGGTGGCGGCTTCCGAAGCGGAACGCACGATGTCGAGGGTTTGCGTCATATTTGATTACCTCTCACTGTCGTCCCCCGCGAAGGCGGGGGACGCAGTATTTCGAGACGCCGGAGGCTCATTGAGGAGCCGCGGCGTACCGGATCCCCGCTTTCGCGGGGATGACGGGAGGGGGTCGAACACGGACCCGGCCCGACCCTCCCCCTCTCAAGGAGAGGGAGAAGATCAACTCACCATCCGAACCAGTCGGCCTTGCGCGGCAGCTCGACAGTCTTGACCTTCTCGAGCTTGATCGTGCCCTTGGCCATCAGGTCGTTGATGTCGCCGTCGGTCGCGCCGGAAATTTTCGCGCGATAGAGATCGACCTTGAGCGTGCCGCGATGGTCCTTGTCGGTCCAGGTCGAGGGATTGCAGACGCCCTCCATGCCGGCGGGCACCCAGTTGCTTCTTCTGATAGAAGCCCTTCGCGACGTTCTCGCCGGTCGTGCCGCCGTTCTTGGCGGCCCAGTCCAGCGCCTCCTTCATGTACATCGCCGAGCAGACGGCGGCGATGTAATGCACCGGCCGATAGACCTTGCCGGTGGGATCGCTCATCTTCGAGATTTCCATCACGGTCTTCATGCCAGGCGCATTGCCGCCCCAGGCGACCGCGGTACGCAAGGGGAAGACAACGCCGTCGGCGGCATCGCCCGCGGTCTTGGCGCCGTTCTCGTCCATGCCCCAGACGTTGCCGAGGAACTGAACGTCGACGCCGGCTGTCTTGCAGGCCTTCATCACGGAGATGTTGGAAGCGGCCGTGTTGCCGAGATAGGCGTAGTTGGCGCCGGCGCTCTTCAGGCTGAGGCACTGCGCGCTGTAATCGCCGGGCGTGAGCGCAAACACGAGCGGCGGCAACACGTCAAAGCCGAGTTCGGTCGCAAGCGCTTCGCCGGCCGCCTTCGGCGCGTTGGGGTAGGGGTGGTTGGCGCCCATGTGCACGAATTTCGGCTTGCCGGGCTTGCCCTTGGCCTTCCAGTCTTCCGCCGCCCACATCAGCATCGGCGCGCAGCGCATCCGAATAGGTCGGGCCATAGAAGAAATTGTAGGGCGCGGCCTTGGCCTTGCCGCTGGTGCCTTCGGGATCGCTCAGGGCGGCGGCATAAGAGCCCGACATGTCGGGGATCTTGTCCTGCGCAACGAAGCCGGTCAGCGCCTCGGTGTCCGCGGTGCCCCAGCCCATGATCGCCGCGACTTTGCTATCCGGTGCCGACCATTTCTTGTAGAGCGCGATCGCGCGCGGCACCTGATAGCCGTAATCGTTGCTGTCGACATTGAGCTGCTTGCCGCCGATGCCGCCATTCTTGTTGACCCAGGCGAAGGTATCCTTGACGGCCTGCCCGTAGGGCGTGCCGACGTCGGACGTGCCGCCCGAGAGGTCTTCGAGGTGGCCGATCGCGATCTGGGCCTGCGCGGCAGATGCCGCGCCGCCAAGCATCACCGCCAGCGAGACGGTGCCGAGTAAGGATTTCAACGTCATGGGGTTTCCTCCGGTTATTTATTTGAACGCTATTCTAGTCTCGCTCTCGGTCAACCTCAATGCGAAAACGGGTAGAGTTTCCAGTAGGTCTTGATCTGCCGCCAGCGATGCGCGAGCCCGTCGGGTTCGAACATCAGAAAGCCGATGATGATCAGCCCGACGGTGATCTCACGCAGGAACGTGATGTTGTTGTTGAGCGAAAGCGCGTGGTCGATCGCCGAGCCCTTCAAGTTCGTGCTGATCCACTCCATCGATTCCGGCAGCAGCACGACAAACGCCGTGCCCATCAGCGTGCCCATCACCGAGCCGGTGCCGCCGATGATGATCATCGCCAGAAACAGGATCGAGCGCTCGATGCCGAAACCTTCCTGCGAGATCACGAGCTGGTAGTGCGCATAGAGCGCGCCGGCGATGCCGGCGAAGAACGCGGCGAGGCCGAATGACAGCGTGCGGTATTTCGTCAGGTTGATGCCCATGATCTCGGCGGAGAGATAGTGGTCGCGGATCGCGACCAGCGCGCGGCCGTCGCGCGTGCGCATCAGGTTGGTGACGAGCAGAAAACACACCACGAGATAGGCGAGCACGACATAGAAATATTGCCGGTCGCCGCGAAACGTGTAGCCGAAAATCGAGAACGGATTGGCGCTCGCCGGCACCGAGCCGCCGGAGAACCATTCGGCGCGGGAGAAGAAGTCGAGCAGGATGTATTGCGCGGCGAGCGTCGCGATGACGAGATAAAGCCCCTTCAGCCGCGCCGCCGGCACGCCAAAGATCAGGCCGACAAGCGCTGTGACAACACCGGCGAGCGGAATGGCGAAGAAGACGGGGATCGGAAAATTGTTGGAGAGATAGGCCGAGGTGAACGCGCCGAACAAGAAGAATGCCGCGTGTCCGATCGAGATTTGCCCGGTAAAGCCGACGAGAATATTGAGGCCAAGCGCTGCGATGGCAAAGATGCCGATCTGGATCGAGATGCTGAGCCAGTAATTGGAAAGAACATAAGGCGCAAAGCAGGCGAGGATGACGCCGACAATCGCAAAATTGCGGCTCATCGCGGTCGGAAAGATCGTGGTGTCCGCCGCGTAGGAGGTGCGGAAGTCGCCGGAGGGAATGAGGGAAGGGCTTGCCATTTTGGAATTACACCCGCTCGATGTCTTTGGTGCCGAACAGGCCGTACGGCTTGATCATCAGGATGATGATCAGCACGTAGAACGGCGCGATCTCGTAGAGATTGCCCCAGTGCAGATATTCGCTGTCGACATATTGCGCGATGTTTTCGAGCAGCCCGATGATGACGCCGCCGAGCACGGCACCGCCGATCGAATCCAGCCCTCCCAGAATGGCGGCCGGAAAGACCTTGATGCCGTAGGCTGAGAGACCCGACGACACGCCGTTGACGACGGCGACGACGACGCCTGCGACCGCAGATACGGTGGCCGAGATCGCCCAGGCCATCGCAAACACGTTTTTCACGGAAATGCCGAGCGATTGCGCCACCTGCTGGTTGAAGGCGGTGGCGCGCATCGCGAGGCCATATTTCGAGGCGCGGAAGAACCAGGCCATGCCGATCATCATGGCGACCGACACCGCAAGGCTCATGACATAGACGGTCTGGATTTGCAGGCCGAACAGATTGACGGATTGGCTGGTGAAGACGCGCGGGAACGGCTGCGGATTGACGCCGAAGATCCATTTCAGCGCCGCATCGAACACGGTCGACAGCCCGATCGTCACCATGATCACGGAAATGATCGGCTCGCCGATCATCGGCCTCAAGATCACGACCTGGATCGCGATGCCGAAGGCGAACATGAAGACGAGCGTCAGCGGCATGCCGACCCAGAACGGCACGTCGTATTTGGTGAGCAGGGCCCAGCACACCCAGGCGCCGACCAGGAGCAGTTCGCCTTGCGCGAAGTTGACGACTTGCGTTGCCTTGTAGATCAGCACGAACGACATCGCGACCACGCCATAGAGCGTGCCGACCACGAGGCCGTTGACCAGAAGCTGGATCAGATGTTAATCGCGGTGTTGTCATCGCCGCCGGCCTCGCGCCAGACGGCGCCGTTCGCGGCCTCCGCCAAGGCGCAGTCCCGGCAAGATCGACCACCTTCAGCGTGGTGCGGATGCGCTGCGTGGTGCCGTCCTGGAAGCGGATCACGGTATCGACAGGGATGTCGCTTTTCCCGGCATAGATCGCTTCGATGATGTCGGCGTATTTCTCGTTGATCACGCCGCGGCGGACCTTTCGCGTGCGCGTCAATTCGCCGTCGTCGGCGTCGAGCTCCTTGTAGAGCAAGAGGAAGCGGGCGATGCGCTGCGCCGGCGGCAGCGTGGCGTTGACCGCCTCGACTTCCTCTTGCAGCAGCGCATAGACTTCGGGGCGCGAAGCAAGATCGGTATAGGTCGTGAATGCGATGCGGTTCTTCTCGGCCCATTTCGAGATGATCGAGAAGCGGATGCAGAGCATCGCCGCAAGCTGTTCGCGGCCGGCGCCCAGCACGACGGCCTCCGCAATATAGGGCGAGAACTTCAGCTTGTTCTCGAGATATTGCGGCGAGAAGCGCTCGCCGCGCGAGGTCTCGGCGAGGTCCTTGATGCGGTCGATGACGACGAGATGCTTGTTTGTCGTTGAAATAGCCGGCGTCGCCGGATTGCAGCCAGCCATCCTTGATCTCGGCCGAAGACGCTTCCGGATTCTTGTAGTAGCCGAGGAACATGTTGGGATGGCGGATCATGATCTCGCCGACGCCATGGATGTCGGGGTTGTCGATCCTGATTTCGACGCTGTCTCCCATCGCGACGCCGGTGGTGTCGGGATCGACGTCGTCCTCCGGGTGCAGCGTATAGGCGCCAAGCGTCTCGGTCTGGCCGTAGAGCGTGCGCAAGGGCACGCCCATGGCGCGGAAGAACTTGAACGTGTCGGGGCCGAGCGCGGCGCCGCCGGTCGCGGCCGAACGCAGGCGGGTGAAGCCGAGCCGGTCGCGCAGCGCGCGGAACAGCAATGTTTCGGCGATGACCGAGTGATGGTTCCGGGCGCAGCGCCGCAAGGCCGGCCTTCATGCCGAGCTCGTAGAGCCCCTGCTTGAGTGGAGACGCATCCATCACCCGCGCGCGCACGTCGGCGGCCATCGCTTCCCAGACCCGCGGCGCGAACAGCACGAAGGTCGGCGCGATCTCGCGGAAATCGTTCATCATCGTCTCGGGCTCTTCGACGAAGTTGATCTTCATCCGGCACAACAAGTCCTTTGCCGAGCACATAGACCTGTTCCATGATCCAGGGCAGCGGCAGCACCGAGACATATTCGTCCTCCGGTCCTTTCGGATCGAAGGCGAGATAAATCGCGCAGTGGCGCAGCACGCGCCCGGCGGCGAGCATCGCAAGCTTGGGATGCGAGGTGGTGCCTGACGTGGTGCAGAGGATCGCGACGTCCTCGGCCTCGCGTGGCATCGACGAGACTGTCGTAGAGCGCGGGCTCGCGCGGCTGGCGCGTGCGCGCCCCATCTCGGCCAGTCTGTCGGCCGGCATCAGGCGCGGATCGTCATACTTCCGCATGCCGCGCGGGTCGGAATAGATGATGTGCCGGAGTGCTGGCGCGCGGTCGGCTAACGCCAAAAGCTTGTCGACCTGCTCTTCGTCTTCGGCGAAGACCGAGCTTCGCCTCGCCATAGTTGAGGAGATAGGCGGCTTCCTCGTCGAGCACGTCGCGATAGAGGCCGAGGCTCAAAGCCGCCAATCGCATGGGTTGCGACTTCGGCCGCGACCCAATCCGGCCGGTTGTCGCCGATGATGGCGATGACGTCGCCGCGCTTCAGGCCAAGCTCGACCAGGCCAAGCGTGAAATCCTTCACCCGGTCTGGTAGTCGTTCCAGGTGAAGAGCTTCCAGAGCCCGAGATCCTTTTCGCGCAGCGCGATTTCGTTGCCGAACTCGCGCGCATTCAGCCGCAGGAGTTTCGGATAGGTGTCGGCCTGCGCCACGCGGGCGGCGTAATCCATCATGCCGCGCTCTCCGCAGCGTGCGATCGGCGCCGTCTGTCGTCGGGATCGACCAGCACTTCGTCCTCTTCGCCGAGATAGGCGCGCTTGACGTGGGGATCGGCGAGGACTGTGGACGGATCGCCCTCGGCGATCTTGCGGCCGAAGTCGAGCACCATCACGCGGTGGGAGATGTCCATCACCACGCCCATGTCGTGCTCGATCATCATCACCGGTCATGCCGAACTCTTCATTGAGATCGACGATGTAGCGCGCCATGTCTTCCTTTTCCTCGAAGTTCATGCCGGCCATCGGCTCATCGAGCAGGATCAGTTGCGGCTCGAGCGCCATGGCACGGGCAAGCTCGACGCGCTTGCGCAGACCATAGGGAAGGGTGCCGGCGGTTGCCTTGCGGACCGATTGCAGATCGAGGAAGTCGATGATCTCCTCGACCTTGCGGCGATGCTCCAGTTCCTCGGCCCTCGCGCCCGTCAGCCAGTACAGCGAGCCGGTGAGAAAATTGTTCTTCAACAGGTGATGCCGCCCGACCATGATGTTGTCGAGCACGCTCATGTGGTGAAACAGCGCAAGGTTCTGGAAGGTGCGGCCGATGCCAAGGCGCGGCCGCGCGTTCGGGTTCAGCGCGGTGATGTCCTGTCCGCGGTAAAACAGCTTGCCTTCGGTCGGCCGGTAGCGGCCGGAGATGCAGTTGACGATCGAGGTCTTGCCGGCGCCGTTGGGGCCGATGATCGAGAACAATTCGCCGGGCTTGACGGAAAAACTGACGTCAGTCAGCGCGCGCACGCCGCCAAAGCGCAGCGAGACCCCGCGCACCTCCAACGTCTGGTCCAATCGTCCCTCCCAACTCCACTAGCGGTCGGCAGGCGCTTTGCGCGCTCTTGGCCGTTATCCCTGAATTTTCAATGCGATCCTATATCGGCCGAACCGGTGAAGCCATGCGACCATTGGCAATTCTCATCGCTGGTACATCGCAACCGCGCGCCCTGTGTCTCGACCGGTGCAAGCGCATTCATAGGGTAGAGCCGGCGCCCCAAATGTCATATGCCAGACAATTCACGCGCAACTTTCGAAGGGGTAGATGATCATTGTTGCGATGCAGCATGGCTAAAGGCTCCAAGGTCGATCGGCTGAAACATTGATCACCCCGGAGTATCTAAGGCGAATTGCGATCTGGTCGCGCGAATTGTCCGAACGCGAAATCGAGATCGCACGCGCCGGCATCACCGAGAAGTCGTATCGGCAAGGCGAGTCGATCTTCCTGCGCGGCGACCAATTCGACTACTGGACGGGCGTCGTTTCTGGCCTGGTCCGGATGGGCACGGTCTCCCGCGGCGGCAAGGCCATGACCTTCACCGGCCTGACGTCGGGCGCCTGGTTCGGCGAGGGCACCGTGCTGAAGAAGGAGGCGCGGCGCTACGACATGGTGGCGCTCCGCGACACCCGTATCGCGCTGATGGATCAGGCCACCTTTTTCTGGCTTTACGAGAACAGCGTTGCCTTCAACCGTTTTCTCGTCGTGCAGCTGAACGAGCGGCTCGGCCAGTTCATCGGTCTGGTCGAATATGGCCGCACGCTTGATGTCACCGCGCGGCTGGCGCGCTCGATCGCCTCGCTTTTCAACCCGATCCTTTACCCCGATCTCAGCCGGCATCTTGAGATCACCCAGGAGGAAATCGGAGCGCTGTCAGGCATATCCCGGCAAAATGCCAACCAGTGCCTGAAACGGCTGGAAAAGGAGGGCCTGCTGCGGCTCGAATATGGCGGGGTCACCATCCTGGATATCGAGCGCCTGCGCGCCTATGGCGAGTAACAAAACTCTTTGAGTCCGTTACTATCAGCCTGATATTGCATCACCTTTTGCATTAGACTTCAGGGTAGGCGGATGCTAATTGCACCCGGTTATCTGGAGGCAAAATGACGGTTCAGGACAACAAGCGGCGCGTCGCGCTGATCACGGGCGTGACCGGGCAGGACGGCGCGTATCTCGCCGAATACCTGCTTGGCCTCGGCTATACCGTGCATGGCATCAAGCGGCGGTCGTCCTCGTTCAATACGGCCCGCGTCGATCACCTGTATGAGGACCCCCATACCGGCAACGTCCCGTTCCTGATGCACTATGGCGACATGACGGATTCGACCAACCTGATCCGGCTGATGCAGCAGATCCGGCCGACCGAAATCTACAATCTTGCGGCCCAGAGCCACGTCGCCGTCTCCTTCGAGAGCCCGGAATATACCGCCAATGCCGACGCGATCGGCGTGCTGCGCCTGCTGGAGGCGATCCGCATCCTCGGCATGGAGAAGGAGACGCGCTTCTATCAGGCCTCGACGTCGGAATTGTATGGCCTGGTGCAGGAGGTTCCGCAGAAGGAGACCACGCCGTTCTATCCGCGTTCGCCTTATGCGGTCGCCAAGCTCTACGGCTACTGGATCACCGTGAACTACCGCGAGGCCTACGGCATGTTCGCCTCGAACGGCATCCTGTTCAACCATGAGAGCCCGATCCGGGGTGAGACCTTCGTCACCCGCAAGATCACGCGCGCGGTGGCGCGGATCGAGACCGGCCTCGAAGATACGCTTTATCTGGGCAATCTCGATGCCAAGCGTGACTGGGGCCATGCGAAGGATTATGTCGAAGGCATGCACCGGATCCTGCAGGCCGATACACCGGATGATTTCGTGCTGGCGACAGGCGAGACGCGCTCGGTGCGCGAATTCGTCGAGCTGGCGTTCCAGGAGGTCGGCCGCAGTGTCGAGTGGCGCGGCAAGGGCGTCGAGGAGACCGGCGTCGACAGGAAATCCGGCAAGACCATCGTTCGCATCGATCCCCAGTATTTCCGTCCCACCGAGGTCGACCTTCTGATCGGCGACGCCAGCAAGGCGCACAAGAAGCTCGGCTGGAAACCGAAGACGAGCTTCGCCGACCTCGTCAGCCAGATGGTGGCCGGCGATCTCGAGATCGCCCGGCACGAGGTGGCCAATGGCAAACACCCCGTTTGACCTGAAGGGCAAACGCGTTTTTGTGGCCGGCCACCGGGGCATGGTCGGCGCGGCGCTGGTGCGGCGCCTTGCGTCGGAAAATGTCGAGCTTCTCACCGTTCCGCGCAGCGAGGTCGACCTGCGCAATCAGGCGCAGGTCGCGGAGTGGTTTGCGAAAAAGCGACCGCAGGCCGTGTTCATTGCCGCCGCGAAAGTCGGCGGCATCGTCGCCAACAACACGCTGCGCGCCGAATTCATCTACGACAACCTGATCCTCGCCGCCAACCTGGTCCAGGCCGCGCATCAGAACGGCGCCGAGAAGCTGATGTTTCTGGGCTCGTCCTGCATCTATCCGAAACTGGCGCCGCAGCCGTTGCGCGAGGATTCGATCCTGACCGGGCCACTGGAAATCACCAACGAGCCCTATGCGATTGCCAAGATCGCCGGCATCAAGCTGGTCGAGGCCTATCGCAGCCAGTACGGCAGCGACTTCATCAATGTGATGCCGACCAATCTCTACGGTCCCGGCGACAACTATCATCCCGAATACAGCCACGTCGTAGCAGCCTTGATCCGCAGGTTTCACGAGGCGAAGGTTGCGGGCGCCTCCGAGGTCGTGGTGTGGGGCACGGGCACGCCGCGCCGCGAGTTTCTCTATGTCGATGATCTCGCGGACGCCTGCATCCACCTGATGAAGACCTATTCGAGCGATGAGCTCGTCAATATCGGCACCGGCGAGGACATCACGATTGCCGAATTCGCCGGCGTGGTCGGCCGCGTGGTCGGTTATCACGGCGCGATCAGCTACGATCCCTCGCGACCCGACGGCACGCCGCAAAAGCTGCTCGATGTCAGCCGGCTGGCGAAACTCGGCTGGCGCGCGCGTACCTCGCTGAATGACGGGATCAAGCTCGCCTATCAGGCGTACTTGCGGGAGCACCAGCAGGCGGCGGAGTAGGCTTCTTTTTCGCCAGCGCCATCGCCATTGCCGAGATCAGCGGCTTCATGAAGAAGGCGTCGTTGGCGGGATAGATGTCGGCGGAAAGGCCGTGCAATCTGAGCTCATCGGAAACCGCGGGCCCCACCGAGGCAATCGGCGTCTTTTCCAATCCCTCGCGCAGGCGCGCTTCCAGGCCCCTGGCCCGCGCGACGTCGAACAGGCGGCGAATCTGCCCGAGGTTCGTCAGCGCGATCGCATCGATGGATCCTGCGGCCATCTCCTCGATCGCGGTGACGACGTGAGTGTCGGCGGCGCGCGCATCGTAAATATAGGGCGTCACGGGGATGGCGGTCGCACCCTGGGCCGCGATCGCTCCTAACAGCGCGCTGTGATCCTTGTCCGGATAGAGCTGCACGCCGACGCGGTGTTTGGCGAGATCGAGGCGCGACAGCATCTCGATCACGCCGTCAGTGGTCGGCCTTTCCGTCGTCATCTGCGGCTCAAGCCCGATCTCGCGCAAGGCGCGCCCCGGTTTTGGCCCGCGCGCGAATTTGCGGGCGCCTTGCCGAGCGCGGCGATGAAATCCGCTCGAGCGCGATCGGCCCGCGCGGCCTTCATCAGCCGTCGCAGGCCTTCGCCGGTCATCAGCACGAGGTCGTCGAAGGGATGCTCGATCGCGCTGCGGATCCAGGCCTCGACCGGCGCCGCATCCGGCACATCCGCGATCGCAAACATCGGGCATTGCAACACGCCCGCGCCTTGCTCGGTGAGGAGCTTTGAAAATTGCGCTTCCTCGCGCGTCTCCAGGATCAGGATGCGATAGCCGTTCAGTCGCTCAGCCATGATTGAGACCCCAGTTTACGCCGCCTTCACTTTGTTCATCTTGATCCTTTGCGGGAATGGCGCAAGACCGCACCAGCTGATAGAGCAGGGCACGTCATCGTCCACGTTTTGCTCAAACTTCACCACAACCGCCATGCCCGATCATCAATTCGTCCTGACGCTCTCCTGCCCGGACCGGCCGGGCATCGTCTCCGCGGTATCGACGTTTCTGGCCCATAACGGACAGAACATTCTCGACGCGCAACAGTTCAACGATGTCGAGACCGGGCACTTCTTCATGCGGGTGGTGTTCAACCCCGCCGATCTTGCGGTGGGGCTTTCGGCACTTCAGACCGGCTTCACGGCGATCGCCGATCGTTTCGGCATGGACTGGCAGATGCGCGACCGCGCCAGCCGCCGCCGCGTCATGCTGCTGGTGTCCAAATCCGACCATTGCCTCGCCGATATCCTCTATCGCTGGCGCACAAGCGAGCTGTCGATGGAGTTGACCGCGATCGTCTCCAACCACCCGCGCGAGACCTATGCGAACCTCGATTTCGGCGACATCCCGTTTCACCATCTGCCGATCACGAAGGAGACGAAAGCCGCGCAGGAGGCCGCGATCTGGGATCTCGTGACGACGACGAAGACCGATCTCGTGGTGCTCGCGCGCTATATGCAGATTCTCTCGGACGATCTGTCGGCCAAGCTTTCCGGACGCTGCATCAACATCCATCACTCGTTTCTGCCGGGTTTCAAGGGCGCGCGACCCTACCATCAGGCGCATGAACGCGGCGTCAAGCTGATCGGCGCCACGGCGCACTATGTCACCCGCGATCTCGATGAGGGGCCGATCATCGACCAGGACGTCGAGCGCATCAGCCATCGCGACACGCCGGAGGATCTTGTGCGCAAGGGCCGCGACATCGAGCGCCGCGTGCTGGCGCGCGCCGTGCGGCACCATCTGGAGGATCGCGTGATCCTCAATGGCCGCAAGACCGTCGTGTTCATGGATTGAGGCTTCTGTCATTCCGGGTTCACGCTGACGGGCGCCCCGGAATGACGCCGGGAAACTAATGCAGCGGCTCCAAGGACGTCCCCGATGAGTTGGCAGGCGCCGACGCGTTGGCGTTGGCGGGCGCCGGCTCAAGCCGCTTGCGCTCCTGCTCCTTCATGTAGGCGTCGTATTCCGGCGTGCCGCGCCGGGGCGGCACGTCCTTGGGCAATCCGCCGGCCCACTGCGGCAGCGTATCGCCGATGGCCGGGCCAATTCTTTCATTGATCGACGAGCAGCCGGCAATGCGCGGTCGCGAGGCATGTGAGGGCGAGGAAAAGCCGGAGCTGGCGGAGGCGGGTGATCATATGAGGAGCGTCGAGCCCGATTTGAGTGGGAAGGCAAGGCAAACGCAGTCGTCCCGACCGTCAGAATAGCGGCTAACCTGTAAAATTGGCTTATTCCAGTCCGCTGCAGCGGTATTAAGGTATTATTTGCAGCGAGGGAAGCTCTCAAGAGCGTATGCCCGCTTCGGTTAGGGGGCATGAGGCCGCCGGTCCGGCTCAGAACGGCAAGCCGACATAATTCTCCGCGAGCAGCTTGAGCGCGGTTTCCGACGAGAACAGGTACTCCATTTCGGTGCGCTGCAGCTCGTCGTCATAAGGAAGCCGGTCCGGAAAGCGATGCAGCAGCATGGTCATCCACCACGAAAAGCGCTGTGCTTTCCAGATCCGCGCGAGCGCCTTTTGCGAATAGCCCTCGAGGGCGGCGTCGTCGCCCTTTTGGTAATGGGCGATCAGCGCGTGGTAGAGGTAGTAGATGTCGGAGGCGGCACTGTTGAGCCCGCGTGCGCCGGTGGGCGGCACGATGTGGGCGGCGTCGCCGGCGAGAAAGAGCCTGCCATATTGCATCGGCTCGGCCACGAAGCTTCGCAGCGGCGCGATGCTTTTCTCGATCGAGGGGCCGGTGATGAGTTTCGCCGCGACCTCTTCCGGCAAGCGTCGCCTCAGCTCGGCCCAGAACGCCTCGTCCGGCCAGTCCTTCGGCTTGTCGGTCAGCGGAACCTGGATGTAGTAGCGGCTCAGCACCTGCGAGCGCATCGAGCACAGCGCAAAGCCGCGCGCGTGCTTGACGTAGATCAGTTCGCCCGAGACGGGCCTCGTGCGTGACAGGACGCCGAGCCAGCCGAACGGATAGACCTTCTCATATTCGCGCAGCACGGTGTTCGGAATCGACTTGCGGCTGACGCCGTGAAAGCCGTCGGCGCCGACCACAAAGTCGCAAAAGACGCGCACCCTTTCACCGCCGGCGCGGTAGGTCACAAAGGGCGCATCCGATTTCACCTCATGCAGCGTGACGTCCTCGGCATTGTGCACGACCTTGCCGCCGGCCCGCTCGCGCGCCTCGTAGAGGTCGCGCGTCAGCTCGGTCTGGCCATAGACGATGACCGAGTTGCCGCCGGAATATTTGTGGAGGTCGACATGGTCGAGCACTGCCGTCATGGGCGATGTGGAAGCCGTTGTGGATCTCGCCTTCGCGGTCCATGCGCTCGCCGCACTGCGCCTCGCGCATCAGCTTCGCAAAGCCATGCTCAAGGACGCCGGCGCGGATGCGCCCGAGCACATGGTCGCGGCTGTATTTCTCCAGGACGACGGTGTCGATCCCGCGCAGGTGCAGCAACTGCGACAACAGCAGCCCCGACGGACCGCCGCCGATGATGCAGACCTGAACCTTCATTTTCGCGTTTCCTCTTTCTGCAACATTCGCGCATCCTTCTGCACAAACCGATGGAGGGATCGGCCCTTGTCTTGTACAATTCGAACATGCGAGCGGCGCTCTCCAAATCGGCTATCCAGGTCTACAACCTGTTCGGCGAGCAGGGCGATCTGCCCGACGTCGTGCATTGCGAGACCATCGCGGCGCGCTCGGTGCTGCATAACTGGAAGCTCGCGGTGCATCGCCACGCTCGGCTGCACCAGGTTCTCCTGATCGAGCGCGGTGGCGGCGAGGCAACGCTCGACGGGCGTGTTTACCCGCTCAAGCCCATGCACATGGTCAACGTACCGGTCGGCGACGTCCACGGCTTCAGTTTCGTGCCGGGGACGCAAGGCTGGGTTCTCACCATTGCCGCGGAGGTGCTGGACGAGACACTGCTCGCGCCCGAAGGTCTGCGGGCCGCGCTGTCGCATGCCGGCGTGCTGCGCGGAACGCGCGAGATTCGCGCGCTGATGAAAGAGATATTCGCCGAGCATGCCGGGCGGCACTTTGCGCGGGCCCATGTGCTGCGTGCGTTGTCGGCGGCGCTGGTCGGGCTCGTGGCGCGCGAGCTAGCCGGCGGTCGGTCCACGGTCGGGGCTGCCGATTCCGAGCTGTTCCGCCGCTTCGAGGCGCAGATCGAGCAGCATCATCTCAAGCGCTGGAGCGTCGCCGATTACGCGAGTGCGTTGTCGGTGACGCCGACCCATCTCAATCGCCTCACGCGCGCATCGACCGGCGATACCGCCTCACATCTGATCCTGAACCGGCTGATCCGCGAGGCGCGGCGCAATCTCGTCTATACCAACCTGCCGGTGTCGACGATTGCGTACGCGCTCGGCTTTGACGATCCCGCCTATTTCAGCCGCGTCTATGCCGCTGCCACCGGGCTTTCCCCGCGTGCCTTCCGCGCGCAGGTGCATGGCGGGGAGGTGGAGTAATTCAGGCGCACGCGCCTCTTTCCTTCTCCCCTTGCGGCAGAAGGTGGCGCGGACTTTGGTCCGCGCCGGATTGATAACGCGCCGAATCGCTTGATGAGTCATAAGTCACCCAACCCTTGGCGGCTGGGGTCTGTGCGTAGCCGAGGGGCAACTCAATGAAACAAATCGACCTGAAGGAGCGCTCGGGCAACGAAGCCGACAAGAGCGAGCCGGTGTTTTGTCCCAAATGCACAAGCCGCGCTTCGTCTCTTCATCGACATTCTCGACAGCTGCAGCGGGGAATTGTTTCGTGTTTTCCGATGCGAATGCGGAGAGTTTTTCTGGGACAAATAAGGCCGCACGGAGCAACCGCACGTCGAGGAATGAGGAGCAAGCCGAAGCAAACTTGCTATCGGCGTTCGCCTTGACGGTTGGTGGCGCGACGGGTGCCGCCCTTCCCATCACCATAATGTAATGATCATTTGGATTTGTTCCTGACGGCGCTTCGGCTTTGGTGCGCTGCCCGTCGGAGTGGCGCGTCCAATCCTGCCTGACGAGGGCTGATTTTCTCAGCTCGGCGCGAAATGACTGTATTGGACGCCGGCGGGTAAGCATCATCTCCGCGCTGACCGCGGTTGGATTCCTGGACATTCCTTTGCCGCAAACCCGTCACGAGTTGCGCACGTTGATATGCGATCCGGAAATTAATCTCACACACTCCGAGTCGCTTCATGCCAACCGCGCAAGCGCGAGCGTCCACCATCCTTGCTGCATTCGATCAAGCTCAAGCCGACCTTGTCGGCAAGGCCGTCATCCTCACCGATGGAAAGGCGGGCACGGTCGACGAAATCTCGCTTGATGAGTTTCACGGCTTGCGAATTTCGATCAGAGGACACGAAGGCAAATGGCCGGTCTCGACGATCAAATTCAAGGGATAGCGACCCGCGAAGCCGATTTGAGCGGAAATGTACTGCCGCGACTTGGTCCCGGCCCTTGAGGGTCCCATCGTTAAAGCATTTGATCAGGGGTTGCTTTCCGCCAACTCACGTGAGAGGTGTCGCTCGCGGCGGCGAACCCCTCACCCAAGCGAGCCTTTGTCTGCCGGCGGAGCCGCCCTCTCCCGCAAGCGGAGAGGGCGCAATAACCAGCGGCCGCGGTCTTTCCCATCGGCTGTCAGATGACGCGGCACTTACACGCCGAAAAAACACGGTCTGCTGGGGGCCCTGCAGGTTGATGGTGAACCTGTAGACCACCTTAGCCCCGCGTTCGCTGCGCTTTGCGATCAGGGTCGACCGCCGCACCGTCCCGGCTAGTGTGGCGTCGCAGGTTTGAATCGTGCAAATGAAAGACTCGATCGTCCATCCTCGCACCGTGGCCGGCTCCCCTACTTAAAGGGATTGCCGGCCAAAAGTGGTCATGCCGATGCACACTTGCATTTCTTGTACAAATGTACAAAAGAACTGCTCGCCGTCCTGAGCCAGGCTTGGCTTGGGATGGAGATCTGCAGGAGACGGCGCGCGGATTGATCAGTCTTAGGTATAAAAATACCAACAATAATACCGACAATCCCCTGGCTGGTCTGACTATCGTCGCGTCCTGAACCGGCGTGGCTCATCGCTCTGCCGTCCATCTATTGTCGCGATTGACAAGGCTGGGCCGGAGGGACGCCATGATGTGTCGCCATCGGCGAGGAAGAACGAGAGGCCGGGGCCGTCGTTGAGGCTCACCAGGCCGTTGAGGGAGGGATAACGGATGTTTGCGAGTCAAGGGAATCGGTCGTGGCTGATGCTCGGCGCATTGGCGATTGGCACATTGGCACTCTCGCCGGCGCGCGCCGAAGATACATTCAAGATCGGCCTGATCGTGCCGATGACCGGCGGCCAGGCCTCGACCGGCAAGCAGATCGACAATGCCGTGAAGCTTTACATGCAGCAACACGGCGACACGGTTGCCGGCAAGAAGATCGAAGTCATCCTCAAGGATGACGCGACGCTGCCGGACAACACCAAGCGCCTCGCGCAGGAATTGATCGTCAACGACAAGGTCAATGTCATTGCCGGCTTCGGCATCACGCCGTCGGCGTTTGCGGCGGCGCCACTGGCAACCCAGGCGAAGGTGCCGGAAGTGGTGATGGCGGCCGGAACCTCGATCATCACCGAGAAGTCGCCCTACATCGTGCGCACCAGCTTCACGCTTGCGCAGTCCTCCACCATCATCGCCGACTGGGCGGTGAAGAACGGGATCAAGAAGGTCGCAACCCTGACGTCCGATTATGCGCCCGGCAATGACGCGCTGAACTTCTTCAAGGAACACTTTGTCGCCGGCGGCGGCCAGATCGTCGAAGAAGTCAAGACGCCGCTCGCCAATCCCGATTTCGCGCCGTTCCTGCAGCGGATGAAGGATGCCAAGCCCGACGCGATGTTCGTGTTCGTGCCGGCAGGCCAGGGCGGCAACTTCATGAAGCAATATGCCGAGCGCGGGCTCGACAAGGCCGGCATCAAGGTGATCGGCCCGGGCGACGTCACCGACGATGATCTCTTGAAGGACATGGGCGATGCGGTGCTCGGCACCGTGACCGCGCATATCTACTCGGCCGCGCATCCGTCCGCAAAGAACAAGGAATTCGTCGCCGCCTACAAGAAGGCCTTCAACTCGCGGCCGGGCTTCATGGCGGTCGGTGGCTATGACGGAATGAACCTGATCTACGAGGCGGTGAAGAAGACCGGCGGCAAGGGCGATGGCGATTCCCTGATCGCGGCGATGAAGGGAATGGCATGGGAAAGCCCGCGCGGGCCGATCTCGATCGATCCGGAAACCCGTGACATCGTGCAGAACGTCTACATCCGCAAGGTGGAGAAGGTCGATGGCGAGCTCTACAACGTCGAGTTCGAGACCTTCAAGGACGTCAAGGATTCCGGCAAGACCAAGAAGTGACGCCGAAGCGGCTCACTCCCGGGGCGATGCGAAGCATCGAACCCGGGATCTCGAAGTTGTTGAAATCGGATTCTCGGGCGCAATCGTGCATGGCCGTGCTAGGCGGCGGCTGCCCCGGAATGACGATCCCGTCTTGCAGAGGCTCGCTCGCCGCCCATGACCTCCATCCTCACCAACCTGTTCGACGGCGTCGCCTACGGCATGCTGCTGTTCGTGCTGGCATGCGGGCTGGCGGTGACGCTCGGGCTGATGAATTTCGTCAATCTCGCCCATGGTGCCTTCGCCATGACGGGCGGCTATATCTGCGCCGTGCTGGTCAACCGGCACGGCTGGCCGTTCTTTGCGGGCCTGCCGCTGGCTTTCGTCGGAAGCGCTGTCATCGGCGCGGCACTCGAGCGCACGCTCTATCGCCACCTCTATGCGCGAAGCCATCTCGATCAGGTGCTGTTCTCGATCGGCCTCGTCTTCATGTCGGTGGCCGCCGTCGACTATTTCATGGGTTCCTCGCGCGTCTTCATCAATCTGCCGTCCGTGCTCGAAGGGCAGTTCGATGTGTTCGGCGTCGGCATCGGCCGCTACCGGCTGATGATCATCGTGATCTGCGGCGTGCTGACCGCGCTGCTGCAATTGATCCTGGCGAAGACGCGCTTCGGCAGCCGCCTGCGCGCCGCCGTCGACGATCCCCGCGCGGCAAGCGGGCTCGGCATCAACGTGCCGCAGGTGTTTGCCTTCACTTTTGCTTTTGGGTGCGGCCTTGCGGGTCTAGGCGGCGCGCTGAGCGCGGAAATCCTCGGCCTCGATCCGTACTTTCCGCTGAAATTCATGATCTACTTTTTGATCGTAGTGACGGTCGGCGGCTCTTCCTCCATCACCGGGCCGTTTCTGGCCTCGCTCCTGCTTGGCATCGGTGATGTCGCCGGCAAATATTACGTGCCCAAGATCGGACCGTTCGTCATCTACACGATCATGATCGTGATCCTGATCTGGCGCCCCAACGGCCTGTTCGGCCGCACCGCGGCGCGCTAAAGCGGCACGCGTGCCTAAGATCGCGCAACAGATACATGTCCGCAGCGCATCATCCGATATCGGCAAGATCGCAGGGGCGCATGCCAACTGGCATTGGAGCGAGGTCGCGTTCTGGGTTCTTGCGCTGGCCTGCGGCTTTGTGTTTCCCTCGCGCTATCTGATCATGACCGACATCGTGCGGCTCGCGCTGTTTGCGCTCTCGCTCGATCTGATCCTGGGCTATGCCGGCATCGTGTCGCTCGGACACGCGGCATTCTTCGGCATCGGCGCCTATGGCGCGGGGCTGCTCGCGCTGCATGGCATCGTCACCCAGCCGGTGCTGGCGCTCGTGGTGGCAGGCTTGGCGGCGACGGTGGTCGGCTTTCTCACCAGCTTTCTCGTCATCCGCGGCGTCGACCTGACGCGGTCTGATGGTCACGCTCGGCATCGCGCTGCTCCTGGAAGCGCTGGCCGAACGCTATTCCAACATCACCGGCGGCACCGATGGCTTGCAGGGCATCGAGATGGAGCCTGTGCTTGGTCTGTTTCCGTTCGACCTCTACGGCAAGACCGGCTTCTTCTATGCGCTTGCCGTGCTGTTCATCCTGTTTCTGGTCGCGCGGCGGATCGTGCATTCGCCGTTCGGCCTGTCGTTGCGCGCGATCAAGAATAATCCGCTGCGCGCAGCCGCGATCGGCGTTCCCGTCAATCGCCGACTGATCGCGGTCTACACGCTCGCCTCTTTCTATGCCGGCATTGCGGGCGCGCTGTTCACGCAGACCACGCAGCTTGCTTCCCTCGATGTCTTCGCTTTCGAGCGTTCGGCGGACCTGATGCTGGTGCTGGTCATCGGCGGCACCGGCTATCTCTATGGCGGCCTGATCGGCGCCGTCGTGTTCAAGATGCTGCAGGAACTATTCCAGATTATCACGCCGCAATATTGGCTGTTCTGGATCGGCCTCGTGCTGGTCGTGATCGTGCTGGTCGGCCGCGCGCGGCTGCATCGCTGGGTGCTGTTCGTGCCGAACTTGATCATCCGGCTGTTCGGCGGTAGCAAGGCCGCCGTCGCCGTTCCCGAAAGCGAGGCGTCGTGACGCTGGCGCTCGAAACACGCGGACTGGAAAAGCAGTTCGGCGGGCTCCGCGTCACGCGCGATCTCTCGCTGCAAGTTACGCAAGGCGCACGCCACGCCTTGATCGGCCCGAACGGCGCCGGCAAGACCACCGTGATCAACCTTCTGACCGGCGTGCTCAAGCCGAACGCCGGGCAGATCTTGCTGGAAGGCAACGACATTACCGATATGACCGTGCATGGCCGCGTGCTGCGCGGGCTTGTCGCGGACGTTCCAGATCAACCAGCTCTATCCTGATCTTGACGCCGATCGAAACGATCGGGCTTGCGGTCGCCGAACGTCTCGGCCGCGGCGGCGACTGGTGGCGGGTGATGGGCACGCGCGACGACGTCAATGCCGAGATCGCGGAAAACCTCGATCGCTTTCATTGACCGATGTCATGAAGGAGCCGACCGCGACGCTGGCTTACGGCAAGCAGCGCCTGCTCGAGATCGCGGTCGCGATCGCGAGCAAGCCGCGCGTGCTTCTGCTCGACGAGCCGGCCGCCGGCGTTCCCGAAAGCGAGCGCCACGATATCCTGGCCGCAGTCGCCAGTCTGCCGCGCGACGTCACGGTGCTTCTGATCGAGCACGACATGGATCTGGTTTTTTCCTTTCGCCGACCGGATTTCCGTCCTTGTCAATGGCGCCATGCTGGTCGAAGGCGCGCCGGACGAAGTCGCGCGCGACCCGCAGGTGAAAGCGGTCTATCTCGGCGAGGGCGCCGATGGCTGACCTTTTGAGCATCGAAAGTCTGCGTGCCGGCTACGGCGAGGCGGTGGTGCTGCCCGACATGACGCTGCGTTTGAGGGAAGGCGAGGTGCTGGCGCTGCTTGGGCGCAACGGCACCGGCAAAACCACGCTGATCAATTCGATCGTCGGCGTGACGCGCCGGTTCGGCGGCAAGGTCGCGCTCGCGGGACGCGATTTGACGGCGATGCGGCCGGATCAGCGGGCGCGGGCAGGGATCGGCTGGGTGCCGCAGGAGCGCAATATCTTCCGCTCGCTCACCGTGGAAGAGAACATGACCGCGGTGGCGCAGGCAGGCCCGTGGACGGTGAACCGCGTCTATGAGATGTTTCCGCGGCTGAAGGAACGGCGCAATAATTTCGGTAACGAGCTTTCCGGCGGCGAACAGCAGATGCTGGCTGTCGGGCGCGCGCTGACGCTCAATCCGAAAGTGCTGCTGCTCGACGAGCCGACGGAGGGACTGGCGCCGATCATCGTCGAGGAGCTGTTGCGGGCGCTCGGCAGCATCACACGAGAGGGCGGCATCTGTTCGATCATCGTCGAGCAGAACGCGCGTAAAATCCTCTCACTTGCCGATCGCGCCGTGATATTGGAACGTGGCGCGATCGTCCACGATGCGGCAAGCCACGCCTTGAAAGCCGATGCTTCGGCGCTGGAACGATTTTTGGGTGTGGCCGGGAAGCACTGAGGCTCAATACTCATCGTCATTGCGAGCGTAAGCGAAGCAATCCAGTTATCGCGTCCGAAAGATTCTGGATTGCTTCGTCGCTGACGCTCCTCGCAATGACGAAGCAAAAATGATCTAATGCGCGCAAACGCCGTCATTTCAGGGAGCAAACCCATGCAACGAACAAAGCCCCCCTTCCGCGCCGACGAGGTCGGCAGCCTGTTGCGGCCACAGCGCATCAAGGAAGCCCGCGCCAGGCTCGAGAAAGGCGAGATCACGGCTGACGAGCTGCGAAAGGCCGAGGACATGGAGATCGAGAAGGTCGTGCACCGGCAGGCCTCGACCGGTTTGCGGCTTGCGACCGACGGCGAGTTCCGCCGCTCCTGGTGGCATTTCGATTTTCTGGCAAAACTCACCGGCTGCGAGCTGTTTCATCCCGAGCAGGGCATCCAGTTTGCCGGCGTTCAGACCCGGCATGAAGCGGTGCGCGTGATCGGCAAGCTCGACTTTCCCGACGATCACCCGATGCTGTCGCATTTCAAGTTTCTGAAGAAGCAATGCGACATCGTGTATGTGGTGCCGAAGATGACGATCCCGTCGCCGGCGGTGCTGCATTTCCGTGGCGGTCGCAAGTCGATCTCGAAAGAGGTCTATCCCGATCTCGACGCCTTCTTCCACGACCTTGCCATGACCTACCGCAAGGCGGTGAAGGCGTTCTACGACGCCGGCTGCCGCTATCTCCAGTTCGACGATACCGTCTGGGCCTATCTCTGTTCGCAGGACGAGTTGCAGAAGGCGCGAGAACGCGGCGACAATCTCGACGGCTTGCAGCAGGTCTATGCCCGCGTGATCAACTACGCGCTCGCCGAACGCCCCGCGGACATGACCATCACGACCCATGTCTGCCGCGGCAATTTCCGCTCGACCTGGATTTCATCCGGCGGTTACGAGCCGGTCGCCGAGACGCTGCTCGCCGGCACCAATTACGACGGCTATTTCCTGGAATATGATTCCGAGCGCGCCGGCGGCTTCGAGCCGCTGCGTTATCTGCCCCGGGGCGACAAGGTCGTGGTGGTCGGCGTCATCACCTCCAAGAGCGGGGCGCTGGAGAAGAAGGACGATATCAAGCGGCGGCTCGAGGAGGCTTCGAAGTTCGCGCCCCTCGAACAGCTCGCGCTGTCGCCGCAATGCGGCTTTGCCTCGACCGAAGAAGGCAACATCCTCGCCGAGGAAGAGCAGTGGGCGAAGCTTCGGCTCGCGGTCGAAGTGGCGCAGGAGGTGTGGGGGAAATAACAGGTGAGCGGATCTTTCGACGCCATCGTCGTTGGAGCCGGTCCGGCCGGGCTCGCCTGTGCGGCCACCATGAGCGAACGCGGCCTCAAGGTCGCCGTGCTCGAGAAGGCCGACAACGTCGGCTCGTCCTGGCGCCGCCATTACGATCGTCTCCACCTGCACACCGATCGCAATCATTCCGCTCTGCCGGGCATGGAGATGCCGCGCAGCTATCCGCTCTATCCGTCACGCGCGCAGGTGGTGGAGTATCTCGAAAGCTATGCAGCGCGCTTCGGCATTCGGCCGGCTTTCGGGACGAATGTCGCCTCCTTGATGCCGACGGACGCGCGATGGCGCGCCAGCACGGACCGTGGCGCGGTCGCCGCGCCCGTTGCCGTCGTTGCGACCGGCATGGCCGGCGCGCCGTACCGTCCGTCATGGCCGAGCATGGAGCTTTACCGGGGAAGCGTGATTCACAGTAGCGAGTACCGCAATCCGCAAAGCTATGCCGGCAAGCGCGTCCTCGTGGTCGGATTTGGCAATTCGGGCGGCGAGATCGCACTGGATTTCGCGCAAGGGCGCATCGATGTGGCGCTCGCGGTTCGCGGGCCGGTTCAGGTCCTGCCGCGCGATCTCTTAGGCTTGCCGATCCTGGTTTGGGCGATCCTGTACCAGCCTTTGCCCGCGCGTCTCGTCGATGCCATCAACGCGCCGGTGCTGCGGCTCGCGCTCGGTTCGATGAAAAAGCTCGGCCTGCGGCCAGCCAAAAAGGGCCCGTTGCAGATAGTCAGGGAAGACGGGCGCGTCCCGCTGATCGATGTCGGCACGCTGGCAGGAATCAGGGATGGCTCGATCGAGCTTCGCGGCGGCCTCGAACGCTTCATGGCCGATGGCGTCGTATTCGAAGACGGGACGAGCGAGGCTTTCGGCGCCGTCGTTCTCGCCACCGGCTTTCGCGCGGACCTGCGACCCTTGATGGGCGACGTCAAAGGCGTGCTGGACGAGAACGGACGGCCGCTTGCGACGGGGCGCACCACGGCGGCTGGCGGGCTTTATTTCTGCGGGCAGATCACCTCCGCGACCGGACAACTGCGCGAGATCGGCATCGAGGCGCGGCGGATTGCAAATCTTGCCCGCGATTATCTTTCACAACGACGCGCCGGTGATCAGCGCCAATAGAACGGCGCCAATCTTCACGTCCTCGATCGTCCAGCGCGGCAATGGCAACCAGGCGATCGTGACGCAACGTACTCCGCATTGAGAGTGCGGATTTCAGCGCCGTCTCTTAACAATTGTCCCCAGCGGGCGTCACCGTCAGCGAACCGACGTGGAGTTCGCCCGGACCGCCATTGATCAATGTGCGGACGTCGATCAAGCCGGGCTCGGGAATCTCGAAAGGCTCGAACACCAGGCTTGCAGCGACGACGATGCAGGGCGGCGCCGCGCCGTTCTTCGGCAGGCTCGCCAGCAGGGTCATCTGGTCCTGCAGCCTCGGCACCTCGATCGCTTCTTCGGCCACCGGATCGGTGCGGCCCGCACATAACAGCGCGACAGTACGGACTGGTAAGGCTGCGTCGCCGGCGAAAACACATGAAAATGGATGCAAAATTTCGGCAGCACGAGCGGAAACCGCGGCGCGGTGAACATCACCGCATTGTAGCAGCCGACGAATGAGAGCTTGCCGCCGGGCTCGTTGCGGATGTCGTCGCAGAAGATCGAATAGCCGTATCGTTCCATCATGCGGATATTTTCACCTGCTCCGGCTCAGGCTTTGCCGGCGCGGGGCATCCCGAAACCCTCTGGCAGTGCCGTTGATGTATTTGATCTGGCCGTGTCTGACGGTCGAGGTCGTCATCGGTTCATTTTGGGCCGGATGGTTTTGCCCGGCGTCGGTCCCACCCGCCTCCAACTCGAAGAAGATTTCCATATCCATCACCCAGGCGAGATCGGCAAGCGAGCGCAAGTTGAGATTGGCTTCGCCCGACAGCTGCCGCGGCGGGCGACGATTGACGGGCTTCAATCGGCCTTTAACGCTTGCGAAACAATGGACTTCCGTCAGGGCAGTCCTCGCGTCCCATTCGCCGCTGGCCGCAACGCACCATTTAAATCCCATTTGCACTCTCCGGGCGTGACGGTCATAGTTTTACAAAACGCAGGTGGGCGGTCTTGCGCAGGCCATGTCGCGGGCGTCGTATACGTCTGACCAGAACGGGAGGTTAGCCATGCCGATTGCAGCTACAGGTTCGGACACAGCCGTTCGCGCAACGCTCAATGCGATGCTCGCCAAGCAACGAACCGCGCAGTTGCGCGACGGCACACCTTCGGCCGCCGTCCGCATCGACCGGCTGAACCGTTGCATTGCCCTGCTCGTCGACCATCGCAGCGACATCGAAACAGCCTTGAACGCCGATTTTGGCGCGCGCTCGAGCCACGTATCGGCCTTTGCGGATGTTGCGTCCTCGATCGGTCCGCTCAAACACGCGCGACGGCATTTGAAGCGCTGGATGAAGACGGAGCGGCGGTCCGTCACGCCCGGCATCCTCGGCCTGTTTGGCGCGCGAGCCGAGGTCCACTACCAGCCCAAAGGCGTGGTCGGCGTCATCAGCCCCTGGAATTTTCCGGTCAACCTGACGTTCTCGCCATTGGCGGGCGTGTTGGCTGCGGGCAATCGGGCGATGATCAAGCCGTCGGAAATGACGCCGGCTGCGTCTGAACTCATGAAAAGGATGTTTGCCAGCGCCTTCGATGAGGAGGAAATCGCGGTCGTGACCGGTGGGCCGGAGGTCGGGCAAGCTTTCGCCAGTCTCGCTTTCGATCACATCATCTTCACGGGTGCGACCTCGATCGGACGGCACGTCATGAAGGCGGCGGCCGAGAATCTCGTTCCGGTCACGCTTGAACTGGGCGGCAAGAGCCCGGTGATCCTTGGCCGCTCCGCCGATCTCGCCACCTCAGCCGCGCGTATCATGAACGGCAAGACCTTCAATGCCGGCCAGATTTGTCTGGCGCCGGATTATGTGCTGGCGCCGGCTGACAAGATCGGCGGCTTTGTCGAGGCGGCAAAATCGGCCGTCCACCACATGTTCCCGACGATCCGGGACAATCCTGACTACACCGCACTTGTCGCCGATCGCCACTTTGAACGGCTCACGGGTTATCTCGACGATGCGCGCGCCAAGGGCGCTGATATCGTGGAAATCAATCCGGCCGGCGAAGATCTGCGTCAGCAGCCGCACCGCCGCATGGCGCCAACGCTGATCCTCAATCCGACCGACGACATGAAGGTGATGCAGGAAGAGATCTTTGGCCCATTGCTCCCGGTCAAGGCCTATCAAAAGCTCGATGAGGCGATCGATTACGTCAATGCGCATGACCGCCCGCTCGGTCTTTATTACTTCGGCTCTGATGGCGAGGAGCGGGATCGCGTATTGAACCGGACCATCTCGGGCGGTGTATCGGTCAACGACGTCGTGATGCATGTCGCGCAGGAGGAATTGCCGTTCGGCGGCATCGGGCCAGCGGGCATGGGCGCCTACCATGGTCATGATGGCTTCCGCGAATTCAGTCACCGCAAGTCGGTCTACCATCAGATGAAAAGCGACATGGCCTTGCGGATGCTTCGCCCGCCCTACGGAGCCGGGATCAGCAAGTACCTTGCATCGCAGATCAAGCGTTAGCTCCAGGCGAACAACGAGCTTTGGGGTTCAGTGACAGGGCCGCGCGGGCGAAGCGTTCATGCACGAGCTTGACCAGCATCAGAAGCGGCTCGGTCCGCCGTGCGTGTTTCCCGTGAAGCTGTGATCCGAAACGGCTGACTCGCGACGGAGCTTGTTCTCAACGTCGAAACGGCGCGGGACGAGATCGCATCTAACGAACATCGGAATTTGACAAAAACGCGTTGAGCGAAATCTGCGCTTCGTATTGACGAGCCTTTTCGAGAAGCGCGTCCCGGAGGTCGCCAGGCGGGAGCAGATCAGCCTGTTTCCTGGCCTCGTGGGCGCGCTCGGCAAGCCGCTCGTCGAATGACAAGTCGTGGTGAACCTTTTTGCGAATTTGTTGCATGGCTGCAAACGACCTCGCATCGGTTTCGTCGATGGCGTTCAAAAATCTGCCTGGTTGTGAAACGGCGTGGCGGAGGCGATGTTCCGTTCCTCGAGGCGGCGCTTTTAATGGCTCGAATGATCAGACAAAAATGTTAAGCCAGCACGCGACGGAACTATTTCGGAGTCCGTTTTTCGTGCTCACGCCAGCGCGGTAGGTTTCGGCGGATGCGCCGTGCGCGGATGATGCTGGTGCAGATAGATCGCCAATTGCTGGCGCAGGTGGTCATCCGCTCCGACCGCATGCTCGAAAAGTTCTTCCTGAACGCCGCGCGGCAGCCGCGGCCACAGGTTGAGGGCGGCGTGTCCGATGACGACCTGAAATCGTGACGTGTTCGCGTTCACAACAGTCCTCCTGACATTCGAGCACCGCAGCCTGGCCGATCAATCGTCGTTATTGATGTCGTTGGGGCCGGCCGGCAATCCAATGCGGCCGCCCTCGCCATGAACCAGATCGTGGTCGGCGCCTTCGGTCTTGTCGGCGTCTTCGACAACGGCCTTGCGCATGTCACGATCCTTGTCTTTCCTGGGTTCAGGTCCGGGCAGATCGCATGATGACCTGGGTTTTGACGACATTGCCGGACTCCGCTTTTCCTTTGCCGGAGTAAACGTCATGACGGGCAAAAGGCTCCCGGCAGTCCATCATTTGCTTTTCGTCTGCTGCGTCGCGCTGTAGCAGGCGGGCGATGATGCGTTCTGCTGATTGCAGGTGGCCGGGTTGGTGGGGCTGCCGGACGCCGCGGCGTTCGTTGAACTGCCTTCGGGCGCGGTGTTGGCCGGCTTGTTCTCTTCGGCAACGCTCGCGCCAGCGGAGATCCGTCCGCGTGCCTGCTGAACCCAGACTTCAGAGGCCTGTGCCATCGATGTGGCGATCCATATCGAGATCATCAGGCTGACCATTGCACCACTGATCGCGATCGGCTTGTGCATCTCTTCTTCCTTCCAACGCTGGTGAAAACTGGCTCACGCATTTGACGCGCGTGAGTCGGGAGTGGCACCCCCTGGATCCATTTGGTGGCACGCGTACGACGTCGAAGTGACGCGGGATCGGGCGAGCCGCGCCTGTCGCGTAGAGGTGGGCACGAGTGGGCAGGCTGTGCTAGGAGTTTTTGCCCCACCGTCTTCCCAACAGCGCCCAGATGAAGAACGACCAGATCCTGGCCCAGATTTCGGAGTTCTGCCGCCAGGCGGACATGGCCGAATCCACCTTCGGCCGGCGCGCCGTCAATGACGGCAAGCTGGTCCATCGCCTTCGCGAGGGCAAGCGCATCACCATCGACACGCTGGAGCGCATCCAGGCCTATATGGCCTCCGCGATGCCGGGCGGAGTGCCGCCGCCTCGTGGTCTGGAAGTCATCCCGGAGAAGCGCGATCCCAGAGGCAATTTCCGCTTCTTCGAGAACCGCCAGAAATACCTGTTGTTCGTCCACACCTGCGGCGAGAAGCGGGTGGTCGCCTCGCGCGTCGCGCTCGAGCTGTCGGCCATCCATCCCCGCCCGCCGGCGCTTCGGGTGTTCGATGCTGGCTGCGGCGACGGCACGGTGCTGGCGCGCGTGATGCGGTCCATGCACTCGCGCTTTCCCCACATGCCGTTCTACATTGCCGGCAAGGAACTCTCCCTCGAAGACGTCCGCCTGACGCTGGACAAGGTGCCCGACCGGCTGTTCGAGCACCCCTCGACCGTGTTCGTGCTGACCAACATGTATTACGCCGAGGCGCCCTGGCTGACCCCGGCTTCCCCCGCGGCCGCTGCCGGCATGATCTGGCACGAAGTTCCCCTGCGGGGGGCTTCTTCCGGCGATTTTGAGGCCCAAATCGCAGAACTTGGGCCGTTTCTGGAGCAGAACTGGCGGGCCAGCGTCTCGCCCCGATCCGGCATGCCCCTCTACGAACGTCCGGTGGCGCTGGTGCTTTACCGCGAAGACCACCGGTTTTTGCTCAATTCGATCATCCCCCGGGCCGGCCGGGCGGAGGCCAATTTCGACCTGATTATTGCATCCCAGCCATACCGGGCCAAATCCAGCGTCAATTTCCGCGCCAAACGCATTATCGCGCCCCTGGGGCGGGCCCTGCGGGCGGGGGGCCGTTTGATCGGAATCCACTCCCACGGGCAGGATCCGGGGCTTGAAATTATCCAGGCGGTGTGGCCGGGAGAAAACCCTTTCGCGGTCAGCCGTCATGAGCTATTGCGCGCTGTGAAATACGAGCTCGGATCGGCCGGGCGCGACCTTAACTTTAATGCCTATGCCGATAACCGTTCGGTCTTCCGTTATGATATGGAAGCGCTGCCCGACGAGGTTACCGGCTCGATAGGAACTTCGACGGCCTTTGCAGCATGGAATGCGGCGGTGTATGTCGCACAGATTGAAGACGACCGGTTGACGGAAATGACCCAGAGCGGCCGTTATCTCGATGCCGTCAGAGAGGTTCTGCGCAAGCATAACGGGCTCTGGTTTTACGACGAATCCTACGTCGTCTCGCGCCGTTCGGGACTGACAATTCCAGGACAATGAAGAAACTTCTGAACCACAATTTGAAAACACGCCGCCGAACATCCGGCGGAACAAGGGGCTACCTAGATGCGCGCGTCTTACCTGTTCACTTCCGAGTCGGTTTCCGAAGGTCATCCGGACAAGGTTTCCGACCAGATCTCCGATGCGATCCTTGATGCCTTCATCGAGAAGGACGTCAAGCTCGGCATCGCCGACGACAGTCTGGTCAACACCCGCCTCGGCTGCGAGACGCTATGCACGACCAACAAGATCGTGATCGCGGGCGAGGGCCGCGGACAGCTGTTCCGCGACATCCACGGCGTCTCGGTCGTCGATCGCGAACTGATCTGCCAGATCGCGCGCGATGTCGTGAAAGACATCGGCTACGACCAGAACGGCTTCTCCTATCACGGCGCCGACATCGAGGTGCTGCTGCACGGACAATCGCCCGACATCGCGATGGGCGTCGACGCCAAGAAAAAGAAGAGCGGCGAGGAAGAGGGCGCGGGCGACCAGGGCATGATGTTCGGTTACGCCTGCACCGAGAGCGAGGTCTATCAGAAGGGCTCGTTCATGCCGGCACCGATCTTCTTCGCGCATCGCATCCTGAAGGTTCTCTCCGAGAAGCGCCGCAACGGTTCGCTCGCCGATCTGCAGCCCGATGCCAAGAGCCAGGTGACGGTGAAGTATGTCGAGGGCAAGCCGGTCGGCTGCACCAAGGTCGTGGTCTCGACCCAGCACAACGAGAAGAGCCGCAACAACAAGAAGTACACGCCCGGCCTGATCAAGGAAATGATCTCGACCGCGGTGGAATCGGCGCTGCCGAAGGGCTGGATGCCCGACGAAGTCGTCCGACTTCCTGGTCAACCCGACCGGCAACTTCGTGGTCGGCGGCCCCGACGGCGATTGCGGCCTCACCGGGCGCAAGATCATCGTCGACACCTATGGCGGCTACGCCCCGCATGGCGGCGGCGCGTTCTCGGGCAAGGACCCGACCAAGGTCGATCGCTCGGCCGCCTATGCCGCGCGCTATCTCGCCAAGAACGTGGTCGCGGCCGGCCTTGCCGAGCGCTGCACCATCCAGGTGGCTTATGCGATCGGTGTTGCCGATCCGATGTCGCTCCTGGTCGATACCCATGGCACCGGCAAGGTCGACGAGAAGAAGCTCGAGAAGGTGTTGCCGGAAATGTTCCGCCTGACGCCGACCAATATCCGCCGCACCTTGAAGCTCAACCGTCCGATCTATCGCAAGACCGCTTCCTACGGCCACTTCGGCCGCTCGGCGGAAAAGGACGGCAGCTTCTCCTGGGAGCGCACCGATCTCGCCGACGAACTGAAGCGCGCGGTTTGATGTGTATCTCGTGTGTTGCGACATAATTGGGTCGTCATGGCCGGGCTTGTCCGGGCCATCTACGTCTTTCTTGTCGTGACCAAGACGTGGATGCCCGGGACGAGCCCGGGCATGACCAAGGATTAATTCAATCCGACCGTCAGAAGCGGCGTTCGGACGATGACGACAAAGGACCATCAGATGACCGCCACCGCCAAGAAGCCCGGCTTCACCGACTACATCGTCAAGGACATTTCGCTCGCCGAATTCGGCCGCAAGGAAATCTCGCTGGCCGAGACCGAGATGCCCGGCTTGATGGCGACGCGCGAGGAATATGGCCCGAAGCAGCCCCTCAAGGGCGCGCGCATCGCGGGCTCCCTGCACATGACGATCCAGACCGCGGTCCTGATCGAGACGCTGGCAGCCCTCGGCGCCGACATCCGCTGGGTCTCCTGCAACATCTATTCGACGCAGGATCATGCGGCGGCCGCGATCGCGGCTGTCGGCATTCCGGTGTTCGCCGTGAAGGGCGAGACGCTGAAGGACTACTGGGACTACACCGCCAAGCTGTTCGACTGGCATGGCGGCGGCACGCCCAACATGATCCTCGACGATGGCGGCGACGCCACCATGCTGGTGCATGCGGGTTATCGCGCCGAGCAGGGCGACACGGCGTTTCTCGACAAACCGACCTCGGAGGAAGAAGAGATCTTCTACGCGCTGGTCAAGCGGCTGTTGAAGGAGAAGCCGAAGGGCTACTTCGCCGAGATCGCGAAAAACATCAAGGGCGTGTCGGAAGAGACGACCACGGGCGTGCATCGTCTTTACGACATGGCGAACAAGGGCACGCTGCTGTTCCCGGCGATCAACGTCAACGACAGCGTCACCAAGTCGAAGTTCGACAATCTCTATGGCTGCCGTGAATTGCTGGTCGACGGCATCCGCCGCGGCACCGACGTGATGATGTCGGGCAAAGTCGCGATGGTTGCGGGTTTCGGCGACGTCGGCAAGGGTTCGGCGGCTTCGCTGCGCCAGGCCGGCTGCCGCGTCATGGTGTCCGAGGTCGATCCGATCTGCGCGTTGCAGGCGGCGATGGAGGGCTACCAGGTCGTCACCATGGAAGACGCCGCACCTCAGGCCGACATCTTCGTCACCGCGACCGGCAACAAGGACATCATCACGATCGAGCATATGCGCGCGATGAAGGACCGCGCCATCGTCTGCAACATCGGTCACTTCGACAACGAGATCCAGATCGCGCATCTGCGCAATCTGAAGTGGACCAACATCAAGCCGCAGGTCGACGAGATCGAATTCCCCGACAAGCACCGCATCATCCTCTTGTCGGAGGGACGCCTGGTAAACCTCGGCAACGCCATGGGGCATCCGTCCTTCGTGATGTCGGCCTCCTTCACCAACCAGACGCTGGCGCAGATCGAACTGTTCGCCAACAACAAGGACGGCAAGTACGCCAAGAAGGTCTACGTGCTGCCGAAGTCGCTGGACGAGAAGGTCGCTCGCCTGCACCTCGCCAAGATCGGCGTGAAGCTGACCGAACTGCGCAAGGACCAGGCCGACTATATCGGCGTCAGCCAAGAAGGTCCGTTCAAGTCGGATCACTACCGCTATTGACGCTTGATCGTCATTGCCGAGCTTGAGCCGGCAACCCATCTTTCAAAAGATGATGGATGCGCCGGTCGAGCCCGCGCATGACAGTTTTTGCGCGCTCTTGCTCCGTCACCTTTCCACAGCGCCCGCGCTCTCGCGGCGTGCCGGTCCGCCGCTCTCGCGGCGTGCCGGTCCGGGTTCGCTCGCTTCTTTCAATGGTGGGCGGCGGGTTCGGTAACGTCGGGGCTTTCAGGAGCTGTCAGCGGACTTTCAGCCCATTTCACCGCGGGGTCGTCACAGCTTATGCATTGGAGTTCGGTGCGGCCTGAGATGGCGACAACCGGTTCCAATAGTTTCCCGCATTTGGTGCAGCGCGTGATGCGTTCCATGACGGATACTCCACAGATACTCCGATTTTTCGCGCTCAACTCGGAACTGGAATTTTCGTTCCATTCGAAGGCCGATGTTTTGCAAATTTCCATCGTCGCGGCTGCCGGAAAGACTGCAATCGATTGCGGAGCAGTTCGCGCCTTGATGGGCCGACAGGAGACAATAGCCGGCCTGATCGACATCCGGACCAGAGCAGCATCTATTTTTGGGCGAACCTTGGTGTGGTTTCGGTCAAATCCCAGCGCTTAGCGCCTGGTTGAAGCCCCAGCCGCGCCTGAGGTAGAACGGTGCCCGGTCGAGGCAATTGCGATTGGCGCGATGGCGGTGGTGAGGCGGTTGCAGCAATTCCTTCAGCGGGAATCCAACGCCACCCGCGCGGCCCTTGGATTGGCGATTGCGGGCCATGTCATCATTGCGCTGCTTCTGATTCTAGAGGCTTTCAAGCAGACCGAGGCGGCTTCGGTCGTCACAATCCCGGTTGAGATCGTGATGGAAAAGCCTGACGCGCAGGCTTCATCGCCTCCGGCGCCCGCATCGAACGAACAGAATCCCCGGTCGGGCATTCCTCCCGTGGCCGATGTCGACAAGCGGGCCAAGGCGCCGACTGCGCCGCTGGACGTCAACGGTATCGATCTGCCAAAGCAGCCAGGGCACGATGGCGGCGACCCCGGCAGGGATCCGGCCGGAATTCCCCAGCCAACCGCTGACGGCGACCTCGCCTCGGGCGCTGCGTCGCCTCCCTCTTGGGCGATTGAACCCATCGGCCTCGCGCAACGGCAAACGACGGCGCGCGAGCTGGGCGAAGACGAAATGACGGCCATCAAGGAGCAGAGGCTCGAGTGCGGCGCTAACGCGAAGCGACCGTCGCCGAGCGAAGCGGTCCGGAACCACGCGAGGGTTCTCGGGTTCGCCACTGAGGCGCAGGGCCTGGCCGTGATCCGATCCAGCCAGGTCATCGCGGACAGGCATATCAATCCACACTACCTGAGAAGCCAGCAGGTTTTCGTGGAGACGATGGACGGTGCCAAGAAGGGCTCTGTGGTGATTCCCGCCGGATTCACGGTGAATGAGGGTGATGTGATTGAATTTGATCAGGGCCACATCGATCCGTCCGACCCCTGTCGGTACATTCCGAACATTGCCGTCAGCAAGCGTTAGGGATCTTGCGCCGCGTCCTGCTCACCAAAGCGCGCGTGCGCTCGCCTGGCGTACCCAACGCGTCCATCGCATCCTGTGCCCATCCGCCGAGCCCTGCCACACGCACGGGATTGTGAGTGGGTGGCCGAAGTTGCACGCGTAACGGCGGCGTTGCCGGCGCGTAGAGCCAGGTAAGAGCGCGCCGGCTGGCGTGCCTGCCGAAATCAATCCCGATCCACGGACGAGCGAATGAGCCCGATGCAGTCCTTCAATGTCGCCGAAAACGGCGACGGATCCTATCGCTTCCTGGCCATCCTGCGCTGGGTCATGGTTATCATCTTCGTGTCCTTCGGCATGCAGAAATTCACGCTGCAGTCGGCGCAGGGCATCGCTCAGTTCATCGGCAACAGCCCGTTTGTTTCCTGGCTGTCGTTGTTCGGACTGAGGGGAGAAGCGTATGTCCTCGGCGTTGTCGAGTTTGCCATCGCGGCACTTCTTGCGGCCGGTGCGTTCAGCCCGATCCTGTCGGCGCTCGGTTCGCTGATGGGCGTGATCACCTTTGCGGTCACGTGGTCATTCTTCTTCACGACACCTGGCGTCGTCAAATGGAGTTTGTCGACCGACCCGATGGCGTGGAATCTGACCGGCGAGTTCCTGTTCAAAGACATCGTCCTGCTTTGCGTCTGTGTCGTGTTGTTGCTGGCCTCCCTGCCAACGAGCGTTGCGCGATCGCGGACCGCCGCCTAGAACTCCCGCGCGACACGCGCCTCGCCAGAGGTCCTTCGTCATTCTCCCGGCTCCGAGTGGCCGAACCAAAACCAATCGACTTCCAATTCATCAACGAGGCATCAGATGAATCGACGCACATTTTTGAACATGATGGCTGCAGGTGCGACCAGTACCCTTATCCTTCCGGGCACATCCGCGGCTGCACAGGCCGCGCCGGTGCGAAACGTCGTGCTGGTCCATGGGTTGTTCGCCGATGGCTCGTGCTGGTCCGAGGTGATCGCGAGATTGCAGGCGGCCGGGCTCGATGCCACGGCGGTGCAAAACCCGCTGACCACGCTGCCTGAAGCGGTCGCCTCTGTCGAAAGCGTGCTGGCGCGTCAGGATGGTCCGACTGTTCTGGTCGGGCATTCCTTCGCGGGAGTGATCGTGACGGAGGCGGGTATGCATCCGAACGTGTCGGCGCTCGTCTATGTCGCGGCGCGCGCGCCGGATGCAGGCGAGGATTACACGGCGCTCGCCAAGACATTCCCGACGCCGCCGGCATCCGCGGGAATTGTCTTCGACGGCGATGAGGGACGTCTCGGCGAGGCCGCCTTCCTGCGCGATTTTGCCGGCGACCTGCCGGAAGCCAAGGCAAAGGTGCTCTACGCCCTCCAGGAGCCGTTTCACAAGATGCTGCTTTCGGGCAGGACGACGCACGCGGCGTGGCGATCTAAGCCAAGTTTCTATGCCGTTTCAACGGACGACCGGACGATCAATCCCGATCTGCAACGGTTCATGGCCAAGCGCATGCAGGCCAAGACCATCGAAGTGAAGGCGAGCCACCTGTCGCTGATCTCCCATCCCGACGAGATCACCCAACTGATCCTGGAGGCCGCGGGGCATCAAGCTTAGCATGCATATGAGCCACTGCGACTGTCACTGCCCGCAAGGCTGGATTGCTCCCGTCTCCGCGCTCACGTGCTACGCCGGAACTCAAAACCGGCGAAGCTTGCACAGCAAGCGAAGCGGGGTCGTTGGCGCTCGCAATGACGGTGGACAAAAACGCAGCCCAGTTCATTCACTCCCGCTCGACGAGATGCGCGCGCGACGGCGAGGGGTCGAACCGGTCGGCGAAATATTGCGTTTCGTGCGCGACCAATCCGTCGCGGAATTCCATGATGCTCACGGCGTAGGATGGCCTGTCGTCATAGCTGAGCGTGAATTCGCTGATCCAGAGATCGCCGCTTCCGGTGATGCGCCGGACCGCAAAACGCTTCCTGTTCGGCTGGAAGAACCGGCTCTGCTGGATGTTATGCCGGGTGCGGATCCGCTCGCCCGATTGCGGGTAATCAAGCACGGCATCCTCTCGATAGATGTCGTGCTCGACATCGAAATCGCCGGCATCCGAAGCCTTCCAGTGACGCTCCAGCGCCAGCCGAACGGATCGATCGTCCATGTCATCCTCCTCATCTCAGCCCCTGCCATCGTATACCGTTGTCACCGGCGACGATGCGAAGAAATCCCCGCTTCCGGCAAGTGAGTGCTATTCTGCGGATGCAAGCCGGGCTCACGGAGTAGCGGTTGCCGGATCGGTCATGGAGTGCCTGTGATGAACAGCAATATCCTCGTCTTCTACGGCTCCTATCGTTCCGACCGGATGGGTATTCGGCTCGCGGACTATATCGTCAGGCAACTCACGCGCCGCGGCGACGATGCCGTGCTGATCGACGCCAAGGCGATCAACCTGCCGATGCTCGATCGGATGCACAAGGAATATCCGAAAGGCGAGGCGCCGGCGAACCTTGAAGCGCTGGCGCAGAAGATCAAGGCCGCCGACGGCTTTGTCTTCGTGACGGGCGAATACAACTGGGGAATCCAGCCCGGCTTGAAGAACCTCACCGATCATTTTCTGGAGGAGTGGTTCTGGCGTCCGGCGGCGATCGCGAGTTACTCGGCGGGCCGTCTGTCCGGCGCGCGGGCGTCGACCGCCTGGCACGGGACGCTGTCGGAAATGGGAATGGTCGTCGTCTCCAGCACCATCGCCGTGGGCCCGATCAGTCACACGCTCTCGGTCGAAGGCGAGCCGGTCGGCGAGGCGGGCAAGGCGCTGGAGGCGTCGTTCCCGCGCTTCGCGGATGATCTCGCATGGTGGGTCGAAGCCGCAAAAGCGCAGCGGCAGCGCAAACCGCCGCCTTATTGATCGGTGGGGCGTCATTGCCGAAACGCGCCGCGACTGTCGCATTGATGGCGCGCGTTAACAGGGCCCGAGCGCGAAATGGGCTTTCCGATTCACCTATGAGGGTGCGGGAACCTGGAATGTCTGCAAAAATAATAACGATCCCTCGGTACGCCCGGTCGGGATCAGTAACCCCGCAACGGCCTCAGCCCTTCAGGACTGGGGCCGTACGGTTGCCGACTGATGCAGGGTGAGATGCGAGCGCACAACGCGACGCTTGGCAATTCTTACCCGCGTTGTTCGGCTTCGGAAACTGTTCGGCGTGATCGGCCAGGCGGGACACTGGTCGAACACGGGCCGGACCCCACCGCGCGTGCCGTCCCAATCGGAACACGCGTCAAATCTTCCGAAAACACATTTGTTAGGGACGGGAGCGCCTGAGTTTCATACCATCATTGATATCCGGGGCTGGAGTTTCATTTCGGATATATTTTCAAAATCCCGGCCGGGCCGCTGCCGCATACCGTCAGCGGCCCTTTGCTTTGGCTGCCGCCCGCCTACGGCGCGACCAGCGCAAGCGCGAGCAAGGCCAGCACCAGCGCCGGCGGCATCACCACGAGGCCGATGCGCAGGAAACGCCGCGCGCCGACATGTTCGCCTTCGCGGCGTAACGCGATCAGCCAGAGGATGGTGGCGAGCGAACCGGTGACCGAGAGGTTCGGCCCGAGGTCGACGCCGATCAAGACCGCCCCCGTCACCTCATGCGGCACTTGCGCCGCCTGCGTCGTGGTCGCCGCGATCAGGCCCATCGGCAGGTTGTTGATGAGGTTGGAGGCAAAGGCCGTGATCAGGCCCGCGGCCCAGGCGGTCGAATGCGGCGCGGCGTCGGTCGTGGTTTTCAGGAGTTCGGCCAGCGACGGCAGCACGCCGGTCCGGTTGAGGCCCTCGACAAGAATGAACAGGCCGCCGACCAGCGGGATCACCGACCAGGAGACATCGGCAAAGACCGGCCATGGGGCTTTTCGCTCCAGCAGCAGAACGAGCGCGGTCACGGCCGCGCCGCAGGCGAGCGTCGGCAGCCCGAGGTCGTGCCCGAGACTGGAAGCGGCGAGCAGAACGATGGCTGTGACCCCAATCCCCGCCGCGGCGATCGTGGCGCTCAGCGCAAGCTGCGGCGAGGAATCCGGATCGGCAACCGTTTCAGTGAGTTCGGCGCGCTGGCTGAAGCGAAGCAGGAGGTAAGTCACGACAATCGAAACCACCGACGGCAGGCCGAAGTAGCGCAGCCATTCCAGCAACGGCGGCATCGCCTTGCCGAACACGACGAGATTGGCGGGATTTGAGATCGGCAACACGAAGCTTGCGGCATTGGCGATGAAGGCGCAGACGAACAGATAAGGCAGCGGTTCGACCCGTGCGGCGCGGGTCGCGGCATAGACGGCGGGCGTCAGCACCACCGCGGTGGCGTCGTTGGACAGGAACACGGTGACCAGGACGCCGACGCCGTACACGATCAGGAACAGCCGCGAGGCCGACTTGTCCGACCATTGCACCGCATGCGCGGCCAGCCAGTCGAACAGGCCTTCCTTCCGTGCGACCTCGGCCAGCAGCATCATGCCGATCAGGAAGAAGTAAACGTCGAGCCCTTTGCCGGCGGCGGCAACGGCCTCTTGCCAGGGCAACAGCCCGAGCGCGACCAGGAGCACCGCGCCGGTGACGGCCCAGATATATTCCGGCAGATTCCAGGGACGAATGATGACGCCGAAGGTTGCGAGGCCAGCGATGCCCCAGGTGGCAGTGGTTGCCGCGAGCATCAGGCCATTCCGGTTGCGACAAAGCGGGTTGGCAGAGATGGTCCCTGCCGAATTTCGAAAGCAGCGCTCATCGGGAAAATAGTGGGACAGGAGATTTGGCGTCGTATGATGGACGCTATCAGACCAGAAAGTGGACGCGGTTGGAAGCCTGCATCAACTCGCGTCAACTCGACGGGTTCCGAAGCCGCCGGGCAGGGCACATGTCGCGCTCTATTGTCTCTGCACCAGGTTCCCTTGGTAACATAAGTAAACGCGCCGGACCGGAATTGCTGCTTGCGCTCGAGGCAGGCGTTGCGCCGGTTCGAGGAAAAAAGCGTGAACGCGAAGGCCGCGTCCGGCATGGTTTCCGGCCACGCCATGCGGCTGCTTACATCGGCAGGTTTTCAGGAACGCTGCCGAACGTTCGGAGCACCGTCGTTCTGACATCCGGATAGCCCGTGCGGACAAACGCCACCGCGCCCGAATGGCCAAATACCTTCCAATAGCCCTTGGCGCGCTCGATCGCCGACGCCGGCGTGGCGCACTTGAAAGGCTCGCCTGCGACGAGGCCGCCATCGGTCAGATCGAATGGCATGGCGATGAAATGACTGATCTCGCTCACGACGCTTCCCCTGTTTGGCTTTTGGACAAAGTCAATCCCGATTGCTTGGCGCTGCTTTGAGCTAGATCAACGATCGGGGTCGAAACAGTGGGTTGGTCGGCTGCCGACAACGGAGAAAAGAGAGACAGGGAAGCCGGTCCGCGTGGAGAAAACGCGTCAAAACAAACGAATAGAGCCGTGTTCTGTTTCAATCAGAACCGACCAGGCTCTTAACCCGCGCCTCTGAGCTTGCAGGATGTCGAGCAAGTCACCGTCGTGCCGCGATCGCACCTCGAACAGACGGCGAGGCACTGGTTCAGGTCCTTCGGATTGTAGGCCGGGAAAAGCTCGGCCACGCACTTGTTCGAGGTCGAACCGGTCACCTCAGGCTCTTGCTGGCAACCGGCTACAATCGTCAGTGCCAGCATAAGGACAATGAATTGCATGGAATTTCCCCACCAGATCGAGTCCCCGATCAAATCGACCCAGTGCGGCGAATTTGAAGTTCCTATCAGTTTCGCCGCGAGTTCATTATAGGAACTTCAAATTCAAAGGCCGCACTAGAAACGATATTTTGCTAGAGCTCCTTTTGATTCCGAAGTTCGCATCGGAGGCCGCCCCAATAGGTTGCGAACTTCGGAATCGGAGCTCTAGAGTGTAGACGAGATCGGCTAAGTGTCCGTTAAAGATGGCGAGGATGCCGTCTTCCGGGCTCGTTTTATCCGCACGGCGGAATGACTGAGGGGCATCTGGCGGGGCGCCGAAACGCGCTCCATCTTCTTTGCTTTGCCGTTGATTTTCGCCTCGCTTTGCGTGCTAATCGAGCCATGGAAACGAACTCACACGCGGAACATTTCGATGTCGTGATTGTCGGCGCCGGGCTCTCGGGCATCGGCGCGGGTTATCATCTTCAGCACAAATGTCCGAACAAGCGCTTCGTCATTCTCGAGGGGCGCGATTGCATCGGCGGCACCTGGGACCTGTTCCGCTATCCCGGCATTCGCTCCGACAGCGACATGTTCACGCTGGGCTATTCGTTCAAGCCGTGGACCGCGCCGAAAGCGATCGCGGACGGGCCGAGCATCCTGAAATATGTCCGTGACACCGCGGCCGAGAACGGTATCGACAGGAAGATCCGTTTTCGTCACAAGGTCCGCCGCGCCGCGTGGTCGACAAAGGACTCGCGCTGGACCGTCGAAGCCGAGCGGACCTTGGGCGAAGGCGCGACCGAAACCGTGCGCTTCACCTGCAATTTCTTATTTATGTGCTCGGGCTATTACCGCTACGAGGACGGCTATACGCCGGAATTCTTGGGCCGCGACGATTTCAAGGGTCAAATCGTCCATCCGCAGAAATGGCCCGCGGCGCTCGATTATGCCGGCAAGCGCGTGGTGGTGATCGGCTCGGGCGCGACCGCCGTGACGCTGGTGCCGGAGATGGCCAGGCTCGCTTCACACGTCACGATGTTGCAGCGCTCGCCGACTTATGTGGTGTCGCGGCCGGCGCAGGACGAGCTTGCGATCAAATTGCGCAAGCGGCTCGGCGACAGCATCGCCTATCACCTGATCCGCTGGCGCAACGTGCTGCTTGGCATGTATTTCTTCCAGTTCTCGCGGCGTCAGCCCGAGCGGATGAAAAAGCTGATCCTTGGCGGCGTCAGGATGGCGCTCGGCGCCGATTACGACGTCATGACCCACTTCAACCCGCGCTATAACCCGTGGGACCAGCGGCTGTGCCTCGTGCCCGACGGCGACCTCTTCAAGTCGATCCGGGAACAGCGCGCTTCCGTCGTCACCAGCGAGATCGATCGCTTCACCGAAAAGGGCATTCGGCTGAAGGACGGCAGCGAGCTCGAGGCCGACATCATCGTCACCGCAACCGGCCTCGTCTTGCAGGTGCTCGGCGGCATGGAGGTTGCGGTCGACGGCCGCACGGTCGATTTCGCCAAAACGCTGAACTACAAGGGCATGATGTATTCGGACGTGCCCAATCTCGCATCTGCTTTCGGCTACACCAATGCGTCCTGGACGCTGAAATGCGATCTCACCTGCGAATATGTCTGCCGGCTGATCAACTATATGGACCGGCACGGCTACAGGCAGTGCGTACCGCACAATGTCGATCCGACGGTCCAGGAGATTCCGGCGCTGGATTTCACCTCCGGCTATGTGCAGCGCGCGATCGCAAAGATGCCGAAACAAGGCTCGAAGCGGCCGTGGCGGCTCTATCAGAACTACGCGCTCGACATCGTGAGCTTGCGCTTCGGCACGGTCGATGACGGCGTGATGCGGTATTCGTGAACGTCGGGAACCCGCAACCGACGCCTCCGTTGTTTTGCGTATACGCAGCCCTCCTCGAATCGGCGACCATCAGAAGCGGTTAACGTCGAATTAATCGGCGCCTCCCAGAATAACGCGGTCGGGATTTTGCAGCCGCGTGAGGAAGCCCGAGGAAACAAAATGGACGCCCAGCGAATTGCCATTGACGCCGTGGTGGCGCTGACCGATTGCGATCGCGCCATGGTCGCGGACTTCATTCGCCGATTTTATCTGTCGGGCGTGAAAGACCCGAAGCGCCTGACCTTCAAGGGACTGCAGGCGCTGGCACGAGCATAAGTGCCGCTTGCTGCGTTCCCCGGATGCTGCGCATCGTGTAACGATGCGCAGCATCCGGGGTTTATGCGCTTGATCGCGGGTCCCGGCTCTGCATCGCACCACTTCGTGGATTGCGACGCGTCCGGGACACGATAGGCCGTCACTTCTCCGGTTCGCCGATCGCAACCTTCAGCGTGCCGACGCCGTCGACGCCGCATTCGATCTTGTCGCCGGGATGAAGCTGGGAAACGCCAGCCGGCGTGCCGGTCATGATGATGTCGCCGGCGGCGAGCTTCACCTGCTGCGAGAGTTGCCAGATGATCTCCGGCACGCTCCAGATCAGTTCGGTGAGATCGCCTTTCTGCGTCTCCTTGCCGTTGACCGCGAGCCAGATCTTGCCTTTTGACGGATGGCCGATCTTGGACGCCGGCTGGATCGCGGAGCAGGGCGCCGAGTAGTCGAAGGATTTGCCGACTTCCCACGGTCGCTCCTTCTTGCGCGAGGCAAGCTGCAGGTCGCGCCGGGTGAGGTCGATGCCGACCGCATAGCCGTAGACATGATCGAGCGCCTTGTCGGCGGGGATATTCAAGCCGCCGCTCTTCATGGCGACGATCAGCTCGACCTCGTGATGCAGGTCCTTGGTCAAGGGCGGGTAGGGGATGGTGGCGCCGTCGGGAACGAGCATGTCGCCGTGCTTGGCGAAGAAGAACGGCGGCGCACGCTCGTCATTGCCCATCTCGCGGATGTGCTCGAGATAATTGCGCCCGACGCACCAGATGCGACGAACCGGATAGCGACCGGCTTCGCCGACGACGGGGAGGGATGGTTGGGCCAGTGCGGGAATGACGAAGGAAGTGGCGTTCATGGCGCTCTCGTTGGTTGGAGTTGTTCGTCCCAGGTCTTCTTAGTGGTTATGCGGTTGCTTCCGATGGCGCCAGCGTCGGCGAGCGCTGTTGCAGGCGGAAGAACGAGGCGTAGCGGCCGCTGCGGCGCAGGAGATCGTCGTGCCGTCCGCGTTCGACGATCTGGCCGCCCTCGACCACCAGGATCGTGTCGGCATGCATGATGGTGTGCAGGCGATGGGCGATCACGATGGTGGTGCGGTTCTGGCAGAGATGCTCGATCGCTTCCTGCACCTGCTTTTCGGATTCGGAGTCAAGCGCGGCCGTGGCCTCGTCGAGCAGGATCAGCGGCGCGTTGCGCAGGAGCGCGCGTGCCACCGCGATGCGCTGGCGCTGGCCGCCGGAGAGTTGCGTGCCGTGTTCGCCGACCGGAGTGTCGTAGCCGAGCGGAAAACCCATGATGAAGTCGTGGGCGCAGGCCGCTTTCGCAGCGGCGACAATGTCGTCGCGGCTCGCGCCTTGCTTGCCGAACGCGATATTGGCGCCGATGTTGTCGCGGAACAGATAGACGTCCTGTCCGACATAGGCGGTTTGCGCCCGCAGCGAGTGGCGCGACACGCTCGAGATCGATTGGCCGTCGATCAGGATGTCGCCGCTGTTCGTCTCGTAGAAACGGAGCAGCAGCGCGAGCACGGTGGACTTGCCGCCGCCGGAAGGCCCGACCAGCGCCGTGACCTTGCCGGGTTCGGCGACGAAGCTCATGTGGTCGAGCACCGGCTCGTTCGGCCGGTACGCAAAACTGACGTCGCGCAATTCGACGCGTGCTTCCGTCAGTCTCAGCGGCGGCTTGTCGCCGTCTTCCGGTTCGCTTGGCGGGCTATCGATGATCTCGAGCAGCTTGCGGGTGCCGATCAGGCTCGAGTTCAGTTCGAGATTGAGCCGCGCCAGCCGCTTGGCCGGCTCATAGGCAAGAAGGAACGCGGTCAGGAACGAGAAGAACTGTCCGGGCGTTGCACCCAGCGCCACTACGCTGTAGCCGCCATACATCAACCCGCCGGCAACTGCGAGACCGCCGAGCGTTTCCATCAGCGGGCTCGCGCGATTGGAAACCCGCGCCATCTTGTTGGCGTTGTTCTCGACGCCCGCGATGCTCGCATCGATCCGTTCGCGCATCGTCGTCTCGAGCGTGAAGGCCTTCACGGTGCGGATGCCTTGCAGGGATTCCTGCATGGTCTCCATGATGTCGGCGGTGCCGGTGAACTGGTTATGGGCTAGGCTCTTGATCCGCCGCACCAGCGTGCGCAGCACCAGCATCGCCGGCGGCGCAACCAGAAAGCCGAGCAGCGCCATCAGCGGATCCTGCGACACCATCACCGCGATCAGCCCGATCAGCGACAGCACGTCGCGCCCCACAGCGTTGATCAGGAGACTCAGCACCTGGGTGACGGAGTTGGCGCCCGCGGTGAGACGCGCGAGAAATTCGCTGGAATGGCGGTCTGAGAAGAAGCCGACGCTCTCGTTCATCAGCTTGGCGAACAAAGCGCGCTGGTTGTTGGCGAGAATGGCGTTACTGATCTTCGACAGAATGACCTGATGACCGTAGGTCGCCGCGCCCTTGATGATAAAGATGACAACGGTGATGCCGGACAGGATCGCGATGCCGTGGACATTCTTGTCGACATAGGCCTGGTTGATGACCTGGCCGAGCAGATAGGCCGATCCGGCGGTGGTCGCGGCCGAGACCGCCATCAGCGAAAACGCCAGCAGATAGCGCCGCCAGTAGACGAGGCCCTGTTCCATGATCAGGCGGCGGATCAGAACCGCCGCGCCATAGGGATCATCGGTGATTTTTCGCGGAAGTTCGGTCATCCAGATTCCGTTGCCAGCGACAGGCGTTGCGCCGGATGCGCCAAGGCTGCTCCGAAGCTTCGTTTGCCTCTCTTAAGCGGGTTTTTCAAGCGAATTCGGCTTCGAATCAGAGCCGAGCCGGGACTGCAAAATATCAGCTACGAACGCATCGAGATCGCCGCCCGCGAAAAGAAAGCCGGGTAGCCCCGCGGCATCGGCCGCCTCGATATCGCTGGCACGATCGCCGATCACGAAGCTGCCTTCGCGGCGCACCGGCCAATGTTCCATCAGGTCGTGAATCATGCCCGGTCTGGGCTTTCGCCAGTGATGGTCTTCGAGATAGCCGTCAACCGTTCCGTCCGGATGATGCGGGCAGTAGCGGATGTCGTCGATGACAGCGCCTTGCGCTGACAGTTCGTCGAGCATCCAGTCATGCAGCGTGTTGAGCGCATCTTCGGTGAAGAAACCGCGCGCGACGCCCGACTGATTGGTGAAGAAGAACACGTAATAGCCGGCATCATTGAGCCGGCGGATCGCCTTTGCCGCATTCGGCATCCAGCGGATGCGGTCGGCTGTACCCATATAGCCGTCGTCATGATTGACGACGCCGTCGCGATCAAGGAACGCCGCCGGCCGTAGTGAGACGCCGCTCATGTCGCGTCAGGTTCCCTGCATCAGCGTCTGTTCGATCACGTCGCAGATGCCGTGAGCGAACGCCATATGGATTTGCTGGATCACCGCGGTGTCGTCGCTCGGTGCGACCAAAAGATGATCGCATGCCGCGGCGAGCCCAGCACCTTTGGCTCCGGTGAAGCCGACCGTGACCAATCCCTGTTGCCGCGCAGCTTTCAAGGCCGCCAGAATGTTCGGCGAACGGCCCGAGGTCGTCATCGCGAGCAGCACGTCGCCGCGTTTGCCCAGACCTTCGACCTGTCGGGAAAACACGTGCTCAAAACCATAGTCATTGCCGATCGACGTCAGCGCCGAAGTGTCGGTGGTCAGCGCGATCGCGGCATAGGCCGGCCGGTCCTTCTTGTAGCGGCCGACGATTTCGGCGGCGATGTGCTGGGCATCGGCGGCGCTGCCGCCATTGCCGGCGATGAGGAGTTTGTGGCCGCCGCGCAGCGCCTTCGCGATTGTCTCAGCGATCTTCCGCGCAGACTCAAGCAGATGAACGTCCAGCGCCGCGCGCTCGATCGCATCTCGCGACAGCTCCAGATGCGCGGAGATCGGATCTTTCGAAATCTGGCTCAAGCGGCACCGTCTTGGTTGCGTGTGTCCTTGGTAATCATCAGGCCCAACTGGCGCAAGCGCGCATCATGCTTAATGCGACGCGCCGACGCCCGCATTCGCGAGCACACCCGCCACGGTGTCGGCCACGTCAGACGGTGGAATGTCGCGCATGCAGCGATGATCGTTCATGGTGCAGACCGGACGATGGCAGGGCTGGCACGGCACGGTCGTTTTGGTTTGAACGGTGGCCGCAAGGCCGTTGATCGGCGCCCAGTGATAGGGGCTGGTCGGGCCGAAGATGCCGATGGTCGGCGTGCCGAGCGCGGCAGCAATATGCATCAACCCGGAATCGTTGCTGACAGCGACGCTCGCCGCCGCCATCGCCAGAATGCCGTTACGCAGGTCGGTTCCCGTGAGATCGCGCACGCGCGGACCTCCAGCGGCAACGATCTCCGCTGCAATCGCCGCCTCACCGGGCCCGCCGATCACCCACACATCCAGACCCCGCTCGGCCAGGAGTTTTGCGGCCTGCGGATAGTAGGTCCAGCGCTTGGCGGACCCGACCGAGCCTGGCGCCAGCGCCACGGCGGCTTTCTGGCCGAGTCCCCTGTCTTGCCGGAAGCGCATGATTTCGTCCTGCGGCACCCGCAGTTGCGGCACCGGCCATTCCGGCGGCCGCACCGCGCCGTCCGGCAAGGCCAAGGCGGCGTTCTTGTCGAGAAAACGGGGAAGTCGCCTCTCGCCCCAGCGCCAATGATTGATGAGGCCGAACCTGGCCTCGCCGACAAAGCCGATCCGCTCGGGGATACCGGCCAGCGCCGGCGCAATGGCCGATTTCCAAGTTCGCGGTAGCACCAGCGCGGTTGCGTAGTTTCGCGCCCTCAACTCCGCCGCAAGCCCCCGCTGTTTGGCGAGCGCCAGGCGGCCGCGCGGCAGGTCCCATTTGATGCCGGCCCGCACGCCCGGCATGTAGTCGACCAGGGGCGCGCACAGGCTCGTGGTCAGGAGGTCGACCGGCCGGTTCGGAAAGCGCTGGTTGAGCACCCGGACCACGCTGTGGCCGCGGACGAAATCGCCGATCCACATATAGGGAATGATCAGGATCGGCCGGGTGTCGGCTGCGTCCTCGACGGCCACGGAATGGTCTGAATCTTTATTCATAATTTGTAGAGTTTTGCCTATAGCCGCTTCGGTAATGTGTCCGAACCGGCAGGTAAAGGTGTGGTTTCCGCCTTCACCATGAAGGGTGGGGGCAAGTTGCCTGCCGGGCAGGGTTAAGGCAAAGCTGGGACTTCAGGACAGGGTGCGCGGAATGCTGCTGGTGACCGGCGGGGCCGGTTTTATCGGGTCGAATATCGTGGCCGCGCTCAACGACGCCGGCCGCACGGATGTGGTCGTCTGCGACCTGCTCGGGGATGCCGGCAAATGGCGCAATCTGGCCAAGCGCCGGCTCGCCGACATCGTCCCGCCGGGCGAACTGATGGCCTGGCTCGACGGCCGCAAGTGTGAGGCCGTCATCCACATGGGCGCGATTTCCGAGACCACCGCGACCGACGGCGATCTCGTGATCGAGACGAACTTCCGCTTCTCGCTGCGGCTGCTTGACTGGTGCGCTGGGCACGCCGTTCCGTTCATCTATGCTTCCTCGGCCGCCACCTACGGAGACGGCGAACAGGGGTTTGATGATGATCCGGCCGCCTTGACGGCGCTGCGGCCGATGAATCTCTACGGCTGGAGCAAGCATCTGTTCGACATGGCGTTGATCGAGCGCGCCGCGCGCGGCGAGACGCTGCCGCCGCAATGGGCGGGCCTGAAATTCTTCAACGTGTTCGGGCCGAACGAATACCACAAGGGCGCGATGATGAGCGTGCTGGCGCGCCGCTTCGACGACATCAGGTGCGGTCGCGCGGTCGAGCTGTTCAAGTCGCATCGCGACGGCATTGCCGACGGCGACCAGCGACGTGATTTCATCTGTGTCGACGACGTGGTGCGGGTGGTGATGTGGCTGCTCGCGACGCCGGCGGTCTCGGGCCTCTTCAATGTCGGCACCGGAAGAGCGCGCAGCTTCAAGGATCTCATGCTCGCGGCCTATGCGGCCCTTAACGCATCGCCCAACATCCGCTACATCGACATGCCCGAATCCATCCGCAACAGTTATCAGTATTTTACCCAAAGCGAGGTCGATCGCTTGCGGCGCGCCGGCTATAACGGCGGCTTCACGCCGCTTGAGGAGGCGGTGGGGAATTACGTCAAGACCTATCTCGATTCCGCCGATCGCTATCGCTGACAGAAGCAACCGATGTTCGATTTCGACGCCTTTCACCGTGACATGGTTCGCCAGACGATACTTTGCGTCGGCGACCTGATGCTCGACGAGTTCGTCTATGGTGAAGTGTCGCGGGTTTCGCCGGAAGCGCCGGCGCCGGTGATCGCCGCGCGCCGCAGCGAGACCAATATCGGCGGCGCCGGCAATGTCGCGCGCAATGTCGCCTCCCTTGGTGCCAAATGCATCTTTGTCGGACTGATCGGCGAGGACGCCGCCGGCGCGGAACTCAAGGCTGCGCTCTCCAGGGAACCCCTGATCGAGGGCATTCTGGTCTCTGACCCGGCGCGGCCGACGACGCGCAAGGTGCGCTTTGTGTCCGAGCATTTCCGCACGCACATGCTGCGGGCCGATTGGGAAATGTCGCACCCGGCAACGGGCCAGACGGAGCAACAATTGATCGACACGATCCTGCCGCTGATCCCGCGCGCGGATGTCGTGCTGTTGTCCGATTACGCCAAGGGCGTGCTGACGGCGCGGGTGATCCGCAACGTCATCGATACCGCGCGCAAGCTCGGCAAGGCCGTGATCGTCGATCCCAAGAGCGCCAATTTTGCCATCTATCGCGGCGCGACGCTGCTGACGCCGAATCGCAAGGAATTCGCGGAGGCGACCCGAAGCCGCGCGGATTCGAGCGAGAACATCGCTCTCGCCGCGCAGGATGTGATGCAGCTTGCCGATTGCGAGGCGCTTCTTGTGACGCAAAGCGAGCATGGCATGACGCTGGTCGCCCGCGAGGGCGAGGCCATCCACGTCCCGGCCTATCCCGTCAGGGTGCGCGACGTCTCCGGTGCCGGCGACACCGTGGTTGCGGTGCTCGCGGTGGCGCGCGGCGCGGGTGCGGAGTGGGAAGATGCGTTGCGTCTCGCGAGCGCGGCTGCGGCCGTCGCCGTCGGCAAGAAGGGCACCGCGACCGTGACGCCCGCCGAGCTTCGCCGCCAGATCCTGCCGCATGCGTTTCTCGCGGCGGAAGACAAGATCGTCGCGCACGGTGGGGAACTCAAGGCGCGGCTCGCCGACTGGCGCAGGCAGGACTTGCGGGTCGGCTTCACCAATGGCTGTTTCGACATCCTGCATCCCGGCCATGTCAAGGTTCTGACCGCGGCACGCGCCGCCTGCGATCGCCTGGTCGTGGGCCTGAACAGCGACGCATCCGTGAAGCGGCTGAAGGGCGAGGGGCGGCCGGTGCAGACCGAGCGCGCCCGCGCCGAAGTGCTGGCGGCACTCGAAGCGGTCGACCTCGTGGTGATCTTCGAGGAAGATACGCCGCTGAAGCTGATCGAAGAGATCAAGCCGAGCGTGCTGGTCAAGGGCGGCGATTACACCCGCGAGCAGGTGGTGGGCCACGAGATCGTCGAGGCGCATGGCGGACAGGTGGTGCTGGTCGAGGTGCTGGCGGGCTTCAGCACGAGCAGGCTTGTCGATCGCGCGCGGGGAGGCAAGACGTGAGCGCTGCCGCCGAGCCGATCGGCGCGCTGTTGATCAGACGGTGGCGCGATCCCGCGGCCTGGATGGCGACGACCGACATCGTTGCCGTGCTGCTGGCCGCATCGCTGCCGTGGTCGACCTCGCTGGTTGGAATTTTCGGCGTCGTGCTCGTGATCGTCATGCTGCCGACGATCGACATCGGCGAATTCGCAGCCTCGCTGAAACGGCCGGTCTGCGCGGCGCCGGTCGCGTTGTTTCTCCTGGCCCTTGTCGGTACGCTGTGGTCGGACGCGACCTGGGGCATGCGCTTCCACGCGGTCGCGCCGACCGCAAAACTCCTGCTGCTGCCGCTGTTGTTCTACCATTTCGAACGATCTCAACGTGGCCTGTGGGTATTGATCGCCTTTCTGGCATCGTGCGTCGCGCTGCTGGCGATGTCGTGCCTCGTTGCCTATTTTCCCGACCTGACGCTCAAGGCCAAGGATATCCCCTCGCACGGCGTTTTCGTCAAAAACTACATCGACCAGAGCCAGGAATTCGCGCTATGCGCGGTGGCGCTCGCTTTTCCCGTGCTCTCGCTCCTGCGCGAGCGGCGCTTTGCAGCTGCGCTCCTGTTGTTTGCGATCGGAACCGGCTTTCTGGCCAACATGGTCTTCATCATCGTGTCGCGAACCGCGCTTGTGACCATGCCGATCATGCTCGCGGCCTTTGGCCTGGCGCACTTGCGCTGGCGGACCAACCTCGTCATCCTTGCGGCAGCCGGCCTGCTGGCGGGTCTTGCCTGGGTGGCTTCGCCGCCGTTGCGGGAGAAGATCACCTCCATCGGCCAGGAATACGAGTTGTACAAGGAACAGGGCAGCGCGACCTCTGTGGGCGAACGGCTTGAGTTCTGGCGCAAGTCGTTGCGATTCTTCGCCGCCGCGCCCATCGCGGGGCATGGCACGGGATCGACCGAGGGACTGTTCATGAAGGCCGCCGCCGGACAGACGGGCGTCGCGGCCGAAGTCATCCGCAATCCGCACAACCAGACTCTGAACGTCGCGGTGCAGTGGGGTGTGCTCGGCATCATCGCGCTCTATGCGATGTGGCTATCGCATCTTCTGATGTTTCGCGGGCCTGGTCTCTTCAACTGGGTCGGGCTGTTGGTGGTGGTGCAGAATATCTTCACCTCGCTGTTCAACTCGCACATTTTCGATTTCCACGAGGGCTGGATGTACGTGATCGGCGTCGGCGTTGCCGGCGGTGTTGTCTTGAGGGCGAGCGGAACGGCCGCGGCGCGAGCGGTCGATTCCTGATGCTTTCCAGCGCATGCCAGATGGGTTATCAGCGGCGAGGGGGCATCGTCGCAAAGCTTAAGGGATCTTCGTGACGCGTCTGACGCATCTGACCTTGCGCAACTACCTGATCGCCCTGCACGACGTGATGGCGACGGCTTTTGCGTTTGTTGCCGCCTTCTATCTCCGCTTCGAGGGCGCCGAGCAGTTCGTCGAGCGCCTGCCGTTGATGCAGCGCATCCTGCCGTACTTTCTCCTGCTCAGCCTCGTGGTTTGCTATCTCTTCAATCTCACCACCACGAAATGGCGCTTCATCTCGTTGCCGGATGCCCTCAACATCCTGCGCGTGGCGAGCCTGCTCGCGACCGCGTTGCTGGTGCTCGATTACATCCTGGTGGCGCCGAACGTGCATGGCACCTTTTTCTTCGGCAAGGTGACCATCATCCTGTTCTGGTTCCTCGAGATAAGCTCACTCAGCGCGCTGCGCTTTGCCTATCGCTATTTCCGTTACACGCGGGTCCGCCACCACGCGCGCGCCGATGATGCTTCGCCGACGCTTCTGGTCGGCCGCACCGCCGACGCCGAGATCCTGCTGCGCGGCATCGAAAGCGGCGCGGTGAAGCGGATCTGGCCGATCGGAATCCTCTCGCCCTCGGTCGCCGACCGCGGCCAGTTGATCCGCAACGTTCCCGTGCTCGGCAACATCGACGACATCGACGACGTCGCCGCCGATTTCGCGCGGCGCGGCAAGCCGATTGCGCGCACCGTGATGCTGCCCTCGGCCTTCGAGGCGGACGCGCATCCGGAAACCTTCATGATGCGGGCAAAACGCCTGCGGCTGATCGTGAGCCGGTTGCCGTCGCTGGAAGGCGGCGAGGCGCCGCGCCTTGCGCCCGTGGCGGTCGAGGATCTCTTGCTGCGGCCGACCACGACCATCGACTACGCACGCCTCGAGGCCCTGGTCAAAGGCAAGGGCGTGATCGTCACCGGCGGCGGCGGTTCGATCGGTGCGGAGGTTTGCCAGCGCATCGTCGACTTCGGCGCGACGCGACTTCTGATCATCGAGAATTCCGAGCCCGCGCTCTATGCCATCACCGAGGCGCTGGCCGCCCAGCAGGTCGAAGCCAAAGTCGACGGCCGCATCGCCGACATCCGCGATCGCGAACGTATCATGCGGCTGATGAGCGAGTTCAAGCCGGACCTCGTGTTCCACGCGGCCGCGCTCAAGCATGTGCCGATCCTCGAGCGGGACTGGAGCGAGGGCGTCAAGACCAACATCTTCGGCTCGGTCAATGTTGCGGACGCAGCGTTAGCGGCCGGCGCCGAAGCGATGGTGATGATCTCGACCGACAAGGCGATCGAGCCGGTCTCGATGCTGGGGCTCACCAAGCGCTTTGCCGAAATGTACTGCCAGGCGCTGGACCATGATCTTTCGCTAGGGCGCGCCAAGTGCATGCGGCTGATCTCGGTGCGGTTCGGCAACGTGCTCGCCTCCAACGGCTCGGTGGTGCCGAAATTCAAGGCGCAGATCGAGGCCGGCGGACCGGTGACGGTGACGCATCCGGAGATGGTGCGCTACTTCATGACCATCCGCGAAGCCTGCGATCTCGTGGTCACGGCTGCAACGCATGCGCTCGGCGCGCAGCGCTCGGTCTCGGTCTACGTGCTCAACATGGGCCAGCCGGTCAAGATCGTGGACCTGGCCGAACGGATGATCCGTCTTTCCGGCTTGCAGCCCGGTATCGATATCGAGATTGTCTTCACCGGAATGCGGCCGGGTGAGCGGCTCAACGAGATCCTGTTCGCCAGCGAAGAGCCGGCGGTCGAGATCGGCCTTGCCGGCGTCATGGCGGCCAAGCCCAACGAGCCGCCGATGCAGGCGCTGAAGACCTGGATGGCGGCGCTGCGGCAGGCGATCGAGAACGACGATCCCGCGACGATCAAGGCGATCCTGAAGGACGCGGTGCCGGAATTCGGCTCCAACGCGGCCTAAACCGACGCCTCACGCGGCCGCGAAAAGTGGGCCAGCACAAACGCCACGGCGGCAACACCAAGCGCGAGACACGCGGCATCCGCCGCGAATGACCCGGCTCGGATTGAGGCAAACGCGAGCGTCGCGAGAGCGAGGTTTAACAAAAACACCTCGCCCACCACTTGCAGCACGGTGAAGCCGTTGTCGGTGGCGCGCTGATAGAAGTGCGAGCGGTGCGCGACCCAGAACGGCTCGCGCCGGATCATCCGGCGCAGCAGCGTGACCGTTGCATCGGCCAGATAATACAGTGGCAGCAGCAGCGCGGCTGCAACGTGATGCTGGGCGGCCAGTTGCAGCAGACCCCAGCCGAACAGGAGTCCGATCGGCAGGCTGCCGACATCTCCCAGAAAGATCGTCGCAACCGGACGATTAAACGGCGCAAAGCCGATCATCGCGCCGCAAAGGGCCGCGGCGACGATGGTGGCCAGCAAGGGAAGCTCGCCCTGTGTGCCCAGGATCGCGAGCGCAGCCGTGACGGGTACGATCTCGGCTGCGGTGATCCAGTCGAGCCCGTCCATGAAATTGACGAGGTTGACGAACCAGAGCCCTGCCAGCACGAGGAGGCCGCGCTCGATCCAGACCGGAACGAAGGGTGTAATGCGCAGGTCGCACGTGCCGGCGAGCACGACCGTGCCGACCGCAACGGCCTGCAGCAGAAGCCGCGGCAAGACCGGAACAGGTTTGAGGTCGTCGGCAAAGCCGAGCGCCGCGATGAACAACGTCGCACCGAACAGCGCAACTGGGAAATTCGAAGCGGCGTTTGTGACGCCAGCGATCGCGACGCCCGCAACGACAAGCGTCGCTGCAATCACGGCAATGCCGGCGCCTTGGGGCGTCGGAACGCGATGCGATGATCGCGCATTCGGCTTTGCCAGTGCGTGCTTGAGAAGGTGAGGGCGGATCAGCCGGATCAGGGCGGCGGACAGCAGCGCAGCTGCACAGGCCGCCAGAAGCACGAGTTGCCACTGCGAGGCGATCGCCGGCACCGTGCAGCCGCTCATTCCGGCGCCCCGAGCGGTTCCGCCGCCTCGATCGACCCCGGCTCGGTGTCCCTGGCCGCCTTTTCAGCGGAAAAGATCCACACCAGCCCGCCGATGGCTCCGGCGACGAAAGTCACCGCGCCGTAGAGCAGGGACACGTTGATGCCTTCATTTGTCGCGAGGCCCGCATAGCCGAACGCCAGCGCCATCGTGGCTTCGCGGACGCCCCAGCCGGCGATGGAAATCGGCAGCATCGTGATCAGCATGACAGGCGGAATCAAAAGAAACGTCTGGGTGAATCCGACCGGGGCTGCGATCGATTGCACGACGCACCAGGCGATCATCACCGTGAGAAAGTGCACCAGCAATGAAAGGACGGCGATCGCAGGTTCGTTTCGTGGGCTGAAAATGACCCGGTTGGCGATCACCGCGCAGGCGTGGATATGATGGGTTGCCCACCACTTCTTCAGCCACGCCCACGGCAGCACGCCGAGCACAAGGAAACCCGCGCCCGCCGCAAGCGCGGCGAAATCGATCAACATCAGCGCCGAGCGGCCGTAGGGGTCCGCGATGAGGTGGGAACTCCAAGGCAGGCTGGCCACGATGACGATCGCGAGCGCGATCAATCCGACCGCGCGATCGACGAAAATCGAATAGGTTGCCGCGCGCCAGCCGGCGCCCGAGCGCGCCACCAGCCAAAGCCGCACGGCGTCACCGCCTATCGAGGAAGGCAGCGTCTGGTTGAAGAAGGTTCCGATCACATTGTAGCGCATGGCCTGCCTGATCGGCAGCGGCGCGCCGCTTTCGACGCCGACGATGCGCCATCTCAGGACGGCGATGAAAATCTGCAGGAAGGTGAAGGCGAGCGCGAGAAAAAGCCAGGCGGCGCTGAACAGATCGATGCGGGCGGCAAGATCGGCGAAATTGGCCTTGCGAAGCGCGAGATAAAGCAGCGCGCCTGAGACCAGAATCTTGATCGCGGAAGACAGGATCCGGCGCATTTCGCCCGCATTCGCGTGGGTTTTGAGACATGAAGGCCGCGAGCCGCTAGTGGTCCGATTCCAACATTCGCACCCCGCCGCAGCAGCCACTTTTGCGAATGTTGGAATCTTAGGACCACTAGAAAATATGGGCTTTCTAGTGGAGTCTGGGATTTGACATTCGCTTTTGGAGCTTGTGGCTGGGTGGGTAGCGAATGTCAAATCCACTCCACTAGCCGGCCCGCGCGCCAGATTTCCGCGCCTTGGTATGGTTTTAAGATCGTTCTGGCAATAGGCGCGAAACAGGTATTGCGGGCCCGGTGGGGGGGCGGCTAAAGAGGCGGTTCGGGCGAAGATTTGATTGCCGGGCAAGCGTTAACGCCAAAGTTAATGGCCAAAGTTCGCGCACGGCCTGGCGCTTCCCGAAGGGGCAGGCCGTGCCATCCAACAGTCCGGCCGCTGCAAATGACGAGGCGCTGATGGACAAGAAGATCATTCCGCTGATCATGTGCGGCGGCGCGGGCACGCGGCTCTGGCCGGCCTCCCGCGAGGTGCGCCCGAAGCAATTTTTGCCGCTGTTCGGGACACGCTCGACATTTCAGGAAACAATCCTGCGGGTCTCGGACGCAACCCTGTTCGATCGGCCGATCGTGATCACCAACAACGCCTACCGCTTCATGGTCGCCGAACAACTCGCCGAGATCGGCTGCGAGGCCGATATCCTGCTCGAGCCAATGCGACGGGATTCAGGCCCCGCGATTGCCGCCGGGGCCGTCTTTGCGGAAACGCGCGACAGCGAGGCGATCGTGCTGGCGCTCGCCGCCGATCACGTCGTGCGCGACAACGCGGCTTTTGTCGCGGCCTGCCGCGAGGGACTGGTTGCGGCCGATGCCGGGCGCATCGTCACCTTCGGCGTAACGCCGGAGCGCGCGGCCACCGAATACGGCTACATCAATCCGGGCGAGGCGGTGTCGGGCAAGGTTCGCAGCGTCAAGCAGTTCGTCGAGAAGCCCGATGCGGCGAAGGCCGCCGAATACGTCAAGGCCGGCTATCTCTGGAACAGCGGCAACTTCATGTTCCGCGCGAGCGTGCTGCTCGATGAATATCGCAATGCCGATGCCGCAAGCGTGCAGGCGGTCTCGGACGCGGTGACGAAAGCCGGCCGCGACCTCGGCTTCGTCACGTTGGACGAGGCCGCGTTCGGAGCGGCGAAAGCGATCTCCATCGACTATGCCGTGATGGAAAAGACCACGCATGCCGCGGTCGTGCCGGTTGCCTGCGGCTGGTCTGACGTCGGCTCATGGCGCGCGGTATGGGAATTGTCGCAAAAGGACGTTCAGGGCAATGCGGCGCAGGGCGCGGCCGTGTTCGAGGATGCCCGCAACTGCAACGTTTCGACCGACAAGGCGCTGGTGGCGCTCGAGGGCGTGGACGATCTCGTCGTGGTGGCAACGCAGGATGCCATCCTGGTGTCGCGCCAGAAGGACGCCAACGGGCTGAAGCGCCTGGTCACGAAATTGAAGACGGTTGCCCCGCAGGTCACCGAAGAGCACCTCAAGGTGCATCGTCCCTGGGGCTCCTATCAGTCGGTCGACATGGGCGACCGCCACCAGGTCAAGCGCATCATCGTCAAGCCCGGCGGGCGGCTGTCGTTGCAGAAGCATCATCACCGCTCGGAGCACTGGATCGTGGTGCAGGGCGCCGCGCGCGTGACGGTGAACGAAACGGTCAAGACCGTGCACGAGAACGAATTGATCTACATCCCGATCGGCGCCGTTCATCGGCTTGAGAATCCGGGCAAGATATCGCTTCACCTGATCGAGGTTCAGACCGGCAGCTATCTGGGCGAAGACGATATCATCCGCATCGAGGACGATTATCGCCGTTCCTGAAGCGAATCACTTGATTATGATGTAATTCTTTGAATCAAAACGTGTTTGCACGTCCCTGCCGATCATTCGCCACACTTGTGGTGGCGTGGTAGAGAAACCTAGCGGTGTCGGGGACAATGCGCCGCTATTTTTTGGCTATGCCGTGACCGGTCGGCGCTCGACTGGCTTGAGGTATCGGGGGTTGGAGTTCATGGTTTCAAAGGTGGTCGCCTCGGGCGAGAGGACCGGTACGCAAGGAGCGCTTCGTATCGGCGTGATCGGCGCGGGCATCATGGGTTCCAACCATGCCCGCGTGCTCGCAGGGCTTCCAGGGACTGTGCTGGTCGGCATCGTCGACCCGTTGATCGAGCATCGCACGCGCGCCACCGAACTCGTCGGCTGCCGGGCTTTCGCAACCCTCGATGAATTGCTGGCTGAAGGCGTCGATGCGGTGACGATCGCGGCGCCCACGCATCTCCATCACGAGATCGCGCTGACTTGCCTCGCCCGCAACATCCATATCCTGGTCGAGAAGCCGATCGCATCCTCGGTCGAGGAGGGGCAGGAGATCGTGTCCGCGGCCGCCCGAGCCGGCGTCACGCTGATGGTCGGACATGTCGAGCGGTTCAATCCCGCCGTGGCCGCCATCAAGCAGGCGATTACGGGCGAGGACATTCTTTCGATCGGCATCACCCGTGTCGGGCCGTTCCCGCCGCGCATGTCGAACGTCGGCGTCGTGATCGATCTCGCGGTCCACGACATCGACCTGATCCGCTGGTTCACCGAGTCCGACATTGTCGAGGTGCAGCCGCAGTTGTCCAGCGCGGTCGCCGAGCGCGAGGACATCGCGCTGTTGCAGTTCAGGACCGAATCCGGCGTGCTCGCCCACATCAACACCAACTGGCTGACGCCGTTCAAGGCACGCAGCGTCACGGTGGCGACGCGCGGCAAATATGTGATGGGCGATCTGCTCACGCGTCAGGTGACGGAATGTTTTGGCTTCAAGCCCGACGGCAGCTATTCGATGCGGCATCTGCCGGTCGGCCATGACGAGCCGCTGCGCGCCGAACTGATCGCGTTCCTGCGCGCGGTGCGAAGCGGCGGCCGGCCGGCGGTGACCGGCGACGAAGGCGTTGCCAGTCTCGAAATCGCGATCCGCTGCCTGGAAAATCCGCCCAAGCCCGCGGCGAGCTCGCCGGCCCGCAAGGGACCGCGCCGCGTCGTCGGCTAGCCGCTCCTTTCATGTCCCAACCTTCCCAAGGCTCCATGAACCAGCACCTGCGCATCGAAAATATTCCGTTCATCGACGTCGCCGCGCAGCGCCGCCGGCTTGGCCCCGCGGTGGAGGAGGCGGTGGCGCGCGTGCTCGCGCACTGCCAGTTCATCAACGGTCCGGAGGTCACCGCGCTCGAAGCCGCGCTCGCAGCTTTCTGCGGGGCAAAGCATGTCGTGACCTGTGCGAGCGGCACCGACGCGCTGATCATGGTGCTGATGGCCAAGGGCGTTGGTCCTGGCGATGCGGTGCTGTGCCCGTCCTTCACGTTCTGCGCCACCGGCGAGGCCGTCGCCATCACGGGTGCTGTGCCGGTCTTCGTCGACGTCGACGAGGCGACCTTCAACATCGACGCCGCCTCACTGAAGCGCGGCATTGCGACCGCGAAGCGGCTTGGGCTCAAGCCTCGCGCGGTGATTCCGGTCGATCTGTTCGGCCAGAGCGCCGATCACGACGAGGTTTTTGCCGTCGCCGTCGCCGAAGGGATGTTCGTGCTGGACGATGCGGCGCAGGCGTTTGGCGCCAGCTACAAGGGCTGCCGTCTCGGCGGCATGGGCATCATCACCGCGACCAGCTTCTTCCCGGCCAAGCCGCTCGGCTGCTATGGCGACGGCGGCGCGATCTTTACCGACGACGAGAAGTTTGCCGAGGTGCTGCGCAGCGTCCGCGTCCACGGCCAGGGCTCCGACAAATACGACAATGTCCGTCTTGGGCTCACCGGCCGCCTCGATACGATCCAGGCGGCGGTGCTGATCGAGAAGCTGAAGATTTTCGACGACGAAATCGCCGCGCGCAACACCGTCGCCGCACGCTACGCGCAGGGTCTCGGAAACGTCGTCACCGTGCCGCGCCTCGCAAGCGGCCACACGTCGGTCTGGGCGCAATACACCATCCGCCTGCCAGCCGGCACCGACCGCGATGCCTTTGCGGCGGCATTAAAGGCGCAGGGCGTTCCGACCGCGATCTACTATCCGAAATCGATGCATCAGCAGACGGCCTACAAGAATTATCCCGTCGCCGACGGCGGTCTTCCGGTGAGCGAGCGGCTGTCGTCCGATGTGATCAGCCTGCCCATGCACGCCTATCTGGATGAAGCGAGCCAGGGCCGGGTGATCGCGGCGGTCCGGGGCTTTTTCAGCGCCTGAGTTTTGCGTGACGCATCCCTCGAGACGGCGCTTATTTGCCTTGCACCGTTCGCGACGGCCTCGCCGCAGCTCGGCCTGCTCGGGTGCCCGCGCCTCCTCGGGATGAGGCTTCCCTGACGGCGCGAAGACCCTTATGGCGAGGAGCCGCGCGCTTGCGTGGCGTCTCGAACCATGAGGCCCCAAAGCTCGGGAAGGGGGAGAGCGACCTTTCCCCGCTTCAAACCAGCCGCCGATTCCTTTAGAAGCACCGCATGCTCGGTCGTATCTTCACCGTCGGCGGCTACACGCTCCTTTCGCGGGTGACCGGCTTTGCCCGCGACATCATGCTGGCGGCGATCCTGGGCGCCGGACCCGCGGCGGACGCCTTTTTCGTCGCGCTGCGGCTGCCCAATCATTTCCGGGCGATCTTCGCCGAGGGCGCCTTCAATGCCGCTTTCGTGCCGGCCTATGCCCATGTCAGCAGCGAGGGCGAAAAGGCGGCCGGCGTGTTTGCCAACCGCATCTTCACGCTGCTGTTCGCCTCGCAGCTCGTTCTCCTGGTCGCCGCCTGGCTGTTCATGCCGCAGGCGATGAGCTTGCTGGCGCCCGGCTTCACCGACGATGCCGGTGAGCGCAACCTTGCGATCGAGCTCACGCGGATCACCTTTCCCTATCTTTTGCTGATCACGTTGGTGACGCTCTATGGCGGCATCCTCAACGTGATGCATCGCTTTGCCAGTGCGGCTGCTGCTTCCATCCTGCTGAATGTTTCGATGATGGCGACGCTCGCGGTCGCGGTATGGTTTCCGACGCCCGGCCACGCGGCTGCCTGGGGCGTGTTGATCTCAGGCTTCCTGCAATATTTCCTGCTCGCCGGCGATCTCGGCACCCATGGCGGCCTGCCGCGCTTTGCGCCGATCAGGCTCGACGAAAATGTCCGCGCCTTTTTCCGCGCGCTTGGACCTGCGACGATTGGTTCAATGGGTACGCAGGTCGCGCTGTTCGCCGACACCATCATTGCGACATTCCTGCCGGCCGGTGCGTTGTCGGCGCTCTACTATGCGGACCGGCTCAACCAGCTTCCGATCGGCGTGATCGGGATTGCCATCGGCACGGTCCTGTTGCCGGAGATGTCGCGCCGGCTGACCGCGGCGGATCACGACGGCGCGCATCTGGCGCAGCGCCGCGCTTTCGATTTCACCTTGCTGTTGTCGGTGCCGTTCGTGACCGCCTTCCTGGTCGTGCCGGACACGATCATGCGGGCGATGTTTGCCCGCGGCGCCTTCACGAAGGGTGATGCGGCAGCGGCGGGTGCGACGCTCGCCGCCTATGCCATCGGGCTCATTCCGTTCGTGCTGATCCGAAGCGCGGTTGCGACCTTCTATGCGCGGCGTGATACCGCGACGCCGGTGAAGGCGGCTCTCATCGGCGTCGCGGTCAATGTCGCGCTGAAGATTGCGCTGGTCGGCCCGCTCGCCCAGGTCGGTCTGGCCTTTGCCACCGCCATCGGCGCCTGGATCAATTTGACTTTGGTGATCGCCTTTGCGATCCGCGCGCGCTATCTCGAACTCGATGCGGCATTGCTGCGATCGGTGGCGAAGTTTGCCGCTAGCGGCATCGTGCTGGGCGCGGCCTTGTGGCTGACGGCGGGCCTTTCTGCGTCCTATGTGTCGGGCTTGAGTGCCTGGCGTGACGAAGTTGTGTTCTTGCTGCTGATCGCCGTCGGCAGCCTGATCTACGCCGCCGCGATCCTGATCCTGTTCGGCAGGCGCTGGGTGATGTCGCTGGTAAGGGGTTAGTGCGGGCGTTTCCTTTGACTTGTGGCATTTGCGCCATCGGTCAGGCCGCGCCAATATAGGCCTTATCCTGCCGTTTTGAACGGCAAGGAAAAACTGACAGGTTGGAAAACAGGATGGCTCCCATCAAATTCGGCGTCGGCCAAAGCGTGCTTCGCAAGGAGGATGACGCGCTCATCCGCGGCAAGGGCCGCTACACCGACGACTTCGCGCCGTCGCAGGCCCTGCACGCGCTGGTGCTGCGCTCGCCGCATGCGCACGCGAAATTCACCATCGACACCTCGCGCGCCCGCAGCCTGCCCGGCGTCGCGCTGATCCTCACGGCGGAGGATGTCGGCGATCTCGGCGACCTGCCGTGTCTGTTCAATCTCGAAGACAATCCCTTCACGGGCCCACCCTATCCGATCCTCGTCAAGGACGAAGTGCGTCATGTCGGCGACGCCGTCGCGTTCGTGGTTGCCGACAGCGTCGATGCCGCGCGCGATGCGATCGAGGCGATCGAGGTCAAGTGGACACAGCTCCCCGCTGTGATCGGCGTTCGCCATGCGGTCAGGGCCGATGCACCGCAGGTGTGGGCGCAGCATCAGGGCAACGTGCTGTTCGACGTCTCGATCGGCGACAGGAAGGCGGCGGAAGCCGCCTTTGCCAAGGCGCATGCGGTTGCGGAAATCACCATCGTCAATCCGCGCGTGGTCATCAATTTCCTGGAGACCCGCGCCGTCGTCTGCGAATACGATGCGAGGCACGATCATTTGACGCTCACGGTCGGCAGCCAGGGCAGCCATCGCCTGCGCGAGATCATCGCCGGCATGGTGCTGAAGATGCCGCTGGAGAAGATGCGCGTGATCTGTCCCGATGTCGGCGGCGGGTTCGGCACCAAACTGTTTCCGTATCGCGAATATGCGCTGGCCGCGGTCGCCGCGCGAAAGCTTCGCAAGACCGTGAAATGGACCGCCGATCGCAGCGATCACTTCATGGGCGATGCGCAGGGACGCGACAACGTCACCACGGCGCGGATGGCGCTTGCGGAAGACGGAAAATTCCTTGGCATGGATGTCGATCTCATGAGCGACATGGGCGCATATCTGTCGACCTTCGGCCCGTACATCCCGCACGGCGGAGCCGGCATGTTGCCCGGCCTTTACGACATCCAGGCCTTTCACTGCCGCGTGCGGACGATCTTCACAAACACCGTGCCGGTCGACGCCTATCGCGGCGCGGGACGTCCCGAAGCGGCCTACGTGCTCGAGCGGCTGGTCGATGCGGCTGCGCGAAAACTCGGCATGAGCGTGGAGGCGATCCGCCGCAAGAATTTCATTTCGCCGCGGGCGATGCCCTACAAGACGGCCACCGGCAAGGTTTACGATTCCGGCGACTTCTCAGCGCACCTGAAGCGGGCGATGGATATCGGGCAGTGGAAGGATTTTCCGAAGCGCGCCAGGGCGGCGAAGAAGCAGGGTCTCGTTCGCGGCATCGGGCTTGCAAGCTACGTCGAGGTTTGCGGCACCATGGGCGAGGAGACAGCCAAAGTGCAGCTCGATCCCAACGGCGACGTCGCGGTCCTGATTGGCACGCAGTCGACCGGGCAGGGCCATCAGACCGCTTACGCGCAGATCGTTGCCGATCAGTTCGGGCTGGCGCCGGAGCGTGTTCATGTTCTCCAGGGCGACACCGATCGGATCGCGACCGGTCTTGGCACCGGCGGCTCGGCCTCGATTCCGACCGGCGGGGTCAGCGTCGAGCGCGCCACGCGCGAGCTGGGTCAGCATCTGCGCGAGATCGCCGCCGAGGCGCTGGAAACGAGCCCCGGCGATCTCGAGATCAGCGAGGGCACCATCCGCATCATGGGCACCGACCGCGCGATCAGCTTTGCGGATCTCGCGAAGCGGCCGGGCGTCGATCCGTCGAGGCTCAACGCCAGCGCGACGTTTACGCAGGCCGACGGCACCTTTCCCAATGGCACGCATCTCGCCGAAGTCGAGATCGATCCGGCCACCGGCAGCATCCACGTCGTCAATTATGTCGTCGTCGATGACTTCGGCGTGACGCTCAATCCGCTGCTGCTGGCCGGCCAGGTGCATGGCGGCGCCATGCAGGGCATTGGCCAGGCCTTGATGGAGCAGGCGGTCTATAGTCCGAACGACGGCCAGCTTCAGACCGGCACGTTCATGGACTACGCGCTGCCGCGGGCCTCCGACGGTCCATCCTTCATCTTTGAGACGCATAATGTGCCGTGCACGACCAATCCGCTCGGCGTGAAGGGCGCGGGCGAAGCCGGCGCGGTCGGCTCCAGTCCCGCGGTCGTCAACGCCATCATCGAAGGGCTCTGGCGCGAGTACAAGATCGATCACATCGACATGCCGGCGACGCCGGAGCGGGTCTGGATTGCGATCCGTGAGCACCAGCGCCGGCACAGTCTGTGATAGCGATCGTTTCGGGAAAGATGCGGAATGGAGCTATGGCTGTCGGTGTTGGAAGGGCGAGCGCACTTTTGGCGAGCATGACAAAACATAAGGGAAACAAACCGATGATAAGAACTGCCTTGGTTGTTGGAGCTCTGTTGCTGGGTGCCGGCGCAGTCGTTGCGCAGCAGGATCTGGTCAAGCAAAACCAGGACACCATGAAGGCGAACGCGAAGAATCTCGGCGCCATGATCGCCATGGTCAAGGGCGAGAAGCCTTATGATCAGGCAGCTGTAACGGCGGGACTTGCACAGCTTGAGGAGACGGCCAAAAAGCTGCCGAAGATGTTTCCGGACAGCATCAAGGGGCTGATTCCGCCGGAAGACAAATACGAGATGTCGCCCAAGATCTGGGAGGACAAGGCCGGCTTCCAGGAAAAGATCGACAGCTTCGCCAAGGTCGTCACCGACGCCAAGTCCAAGATCACCGACCTGGATACGCTGAAGGCCAACGCGCCGGCCATCGGCAAGGAATGCGGCAACTGTCACGAGACCTTCCGCATCAAGAAAAGCTGAATCGCGTGGAAAGTGGCCGGCGCTCGACTTGGAGTGCGCGGCCCGTCGTGAACGGCAAAAGGGGTGAAAGCCGGATGGCTCTCACCCTTTGTCTTCGGATTGCATAACGTGAAAAAAGTCGCGCTGGCCTGAGTGGATCGCGTCGTGACCTTACGTCGTCGCCTTACTTGGTCACTTTACTTTGTCACCTGGCCGCGGATTTCGCCGCCCGGGTTCGCTCCGGTGTGGACGTTGATATAGTACTTGCCGGCTTCGAGATCGGCGGCCTGCGCGTCCGTCAGCGTGGCGCTGCCCTCGGCCGGGCTCGAGGTGGCGGCGGGAATAGCGACCGCGGGTTTGGCATTCTCGCCGGGGGCTGCCGGGCCGTGGAAATGCGCGGCCGTCGCGGGGCCGCTCAGCCCGGTATAGGTCAGTTTCCAGGAGAGCTTCTTGCTGGCGGGGTCATAGTCGATGTCGGCCGTGCCGGTGCCCGTTGAGGTCGTCGGCGGCACTTCGGACTTGCCGTCCAGCGCCGCCTTGAACTTCTCGGCAAAGGCTGGACCGGCGAAGATGACGGTACTGGCAAGCGTGAGCGTAGCAAACATGGTCTTGGTCATGGTTCTCTCCCTGGAACGCGAATTGTAAGGGTCCCACATCATTGTACGAACTTCACAACAGTTGGGTTCCAATTTTATTCCCGAACTCGCCACGAACCGGACGAAATTATGGTCCGCTGCATGGGCTGCACCACGGCTATAAAGCGACCAGCCCGGACATGATGGATCGGTGATGCGGCGACGAATTTTCCTTGGCGCGGTCATTGCCGCTGCGATTGGCCTTGGCGCCTACTGGTTGTTGACCGAGCCCTTCATCCTGTCAGGCGATCCTCCGATCCTCCCGGCGCGGACGGCGGACCTCTCCAATGGGTTGGTCGTCTTCAATGCGGGCGGCTGCGCCTCCTGCCATGCGGTGCCCAATCAGCCGGATCGCCTCAAACTCGGCGGCGGACTGGCGATCCCTTCGCCGTTCGGAACGTTCTATGCGCCGAATATTTCACCTCATGAAAGTGATGGAATTGGCCGGTGGACCGAGGCGGAATTTGTCACCGCGGTGAGAGCGGGAGTCTCGCCGCAGGGCGCTCATTACTTTCCCGCTTTTCCCTATACGTCTTACGCGCATGCAAGCGCCGACGACATCAGGGATCTCTTCGGCTACCTGAAGACGCTCGAGCCGGTGTCCGGCAAGGTGCGCGATCACGACGTGCCGTTTCCGTTCAAGATCCGCCGCAACATCGGCATCTGGAAGCTGTTGTTTTTCGATTCCGCGCCCTTCACACCCGACAACGCGCATTCCGCACAATGGAATCGCGGCGCCTATCTCGTGAACGGCCTCGGCCATTGCGCCGAATGTCATAGTCCGCGCAATTTCCTCGGCGGCATCATCGCGGCTCAGCGCTTTGCCGGCGGCCCCAATCCGGAAGGCGAGGGCTGGGTGCCGAACATCACCCGGAAGGGCCTCTCCGACTGGAGCGCCGGGGACGTCGACTACTTCCTGAAGACCGGGCAAACGCCCGACGGCGATTCCGCCGGAGGATCGATGGTGCGCGTGGTCAAGAACACATCGCAGCTGCCGGACGCCGATCGGGCTGCGATGACCGAATATGTGAAATCGCTGGCTCCCGTCGAAGGTCCGCCGAAGCCGGCCAAGAAGACCACAGACTAAAGGCGACAGACTAAGGCCGGAGACGAGGTATGTACCCCTCAACACGCTGTCCGCGTACCATGCCTGGTCAAACGAGCCAGCGGTGACTTCGAAAGTTCAACTGCCGCCGCGCGAGGCGCGACGGCAGTTGTCTTCGTTCGGCAGGTTATGCCGACGCCGCTTCAGCCGTGATGCCACATCAGCTCGAAGTTGTGATGGCCGCCAAAGTTATGACCGTGATCGTTGCCGAAGTCGGAGTTGGAGGCAACCGGGCCTGGGTCTTGATGCTGGCCGCCGTTGCCGTTCCCATGCCCGGACGACGGTGCCGGATCGGTGACGCCGAATCCTTTGTTGGTCAGCCCGTTCACCGGATTATTTGTCGGCTGGTCGTTGCCATTGACATTGCCAGACGTCGGGCTGTTGGCATCCGCGATCTGCGTCGTGGTGGCGCCCGCCACCGTCGTCGAAGTTCCGACATACGACCCGCCGCCGTTCGGAATGTTGTTGCCGGAGACGTCCGCGGCGTCGGCGACGTAGCCCGTACCAGCGGCAACGAGCTGAGCTGCATCAGTGGTCGAAACGGTGCCCCCATTGTTCAGGATATCGTGCAGCGCCTGGAGAGCCGTGTTGGTATCGGCTTTCAGGGTGCCCCCGAGAAGCTCGTTGTCGAAGCGGGCGCCGAAGATGCCGCCCTGCGCGCCGTCGAACGATGCGCCGAGCTGTTCATAGCCCTGGACCTGCTGGATCAGCGCATTGAGACCCGCACTATCCAGATGCGCTGTTCCGTTGGCCTCCGCCGTGAGCGCGTTGTTGAGATTGTTTGCGCCGGCAATGAACGCGGACCAGAAATCGGTCTGCGCCTGGTTGTCCTGGAAGTGCGTGATGGTGCCTTGCAGATATCCCGCCTGGCTGGCAAAGCCGCCATCGTGACTCGGCACGAAATTGCCTGCTGCCAAACTAGCAGCACTGGCCGTCGGATTGTGGGCATTTGCCGCAAGCGCCGGATCGTTCTGCACGATATCGATGATATCGAGCAGGTTGTCGTTGGTCGCCCGCGCCGCAACGTTCGGGTTCGAGGCATAGGTCGCATCGAAATCTTTGATCTGGAGTTCGACCTGATTGAGCACGGTCTGGAGATGGACGCCGGTGAGCGCCTGTGCCGCGCTGTCCGAGATACCCTCGGCAACGGCGAGCGCGTGCTCCGCGGGCGAATTGGCTTGAATTTCCGCAACCCCTCCGTTGTTGATGAAGTTCTGCAGACCAGTGGCGATCGCCTTCATGTCGGTGTTGAACTCGGCAAGATTGTGGGAGTTAAGTCCCCCTTCCGCGAGGTTCGCCGCCGCATTGAAGACCGTGCCGATATCGGACAGGCTGGCGCCGGCCTTGGCGGTAGCGATCGCTGCAGAATCGTCGGCGGCCTGGGCCGGAAGTGCCTGGAAGCCCTGATCGGTGGCGCCGGTGCCGGGATTGGTGACTCCATTCGCCGCGAGCGCATTTTGCAGGTTGGTGTCGTGGGCGATCTCGCTGAGGATCTGCTGCTGCTCGGTGTGAATGACCCCCTGAGCCGCGATTGCTGCCGCACTGTTGCCGATGGCGTTCGGCGCCGCGGCCGCAAGATCATTGAGCTGTCCCAGGATCTCACTCAGTGTGTTGGCGTTGGACGGTGTGACCGCAATGCCGTTGACGGTCGCTCCATTGGTCATTGCCGAAGTGATGTCGGCCTTGAGAATGCCGATGTCCGCTTCGTACATGCTGGCATAGTTGAGCTGGTTGTTGCTGTCGGCCGGCTGTGACCAAAGTCCGCCGTCACTCAGGCGAACCGCATCATTGAAAATGAGGCCGGCTTGTCCGAGGTCATTGGTCGTGGCTCCAAGCGCCGTGGCGCGATCGGTTGCAATGGTCATTGTCTGCCTCCCTGCAAATTGCGAATGGATCTGGTTAAGCGCGGTGTCCGGATGGACGGTCGTTGACTCGGCCGCAGAACCTCTTTGATTCTGCACCGGCTCGGTCCAGCTTGTCGTAGAAGCGCAAGCGCAGTGTTACGCAAGTCGCCATCATGTTCCCCGGTTACGATAGCTGCCGTATCCGGACCATCGTTGGGGAGCGTGTTGGAACTGTGTCTGCAGTTTGGCTCGTCGATTATATGATTGAGGCGACTCTTTGAACGAACTAACGGCCTTTGGTTCCGGCCGAGCATGGAGTCAAATTTGATTTCGGGAAATTTGCTGCCAGACTAGGTGATGACTCGAAAGAGCAATCGTTGAGACCACGGCTCTGCTTGACTTCTTTCCGCACGTTTCGACAAGAGGCCAAATCATGTCTGAAGCCAAAACCGCCGAACGAGGCCAGGAAGCCGGAGCGGGATTCAGCCCGCACACCTCGCACTGGGGCGTGTTCTCGGCGCGGATGCGCGACGGTCAGCTCGAGGTCAGGCCGCATGAGCACGATCCGGACCCGAACGGAATCATCGAGAATTTTCCCGCCGCGCTTCGCCATCGCGCGCGCGTCGCGCGGCCTATGGTGCGCAGGGGCTGGCTGGAGAACGGTCCGGGTGCGGACGAGCGGCGCGGACGCGATGAGTTTGTTCCGATGTCGTGGAATGCGGTGCTCGACCTGCTCGGCAAGGAGCTCGCCCGCGTTCGCGATGGCTTTGGCCCCGGCGCCATCTTCGGCGGCTCCTATGGCTGGGCAAGCGCGGGGCGCTTCCACCACGCGCAGAGCCAGATCCATCGCTTCCTCAACACCGCTTGCGGCGGCTATGTAAAATCCGTCAACAGCTATTCCTCAGGCTCGTCGCAGGTGCTGATCCCTCACATCATCGGCGATTACGAGGGCATGACCAAGCGTAACGTCACCTGGGAGCAGATCGCCCAGCACAGCGAGATCGTGCTCGCCTTCGGCGGGATGGCCCTGAAGAACTCGATGGTTTCCGGCGGCGGCGTCAGCCAGCATGTCGAGCGTGGCGCGATGAAACGCGCGGCGGACCGAGGCTGCGATTTCGTGCTGGTCAGCCCGCTGCGCGCCGATCTGCCGGACGAGGCGAAGGCCGAATGGCTTTCGTGCATTCCCGGCAGCGACACCGCGCTGATGATGGGCATCGTTCATACGCTCGTCGTCGAAGACAGGCACGATCGTGCCTTCCTGGAACGCTACACCACGGGCTGGCCGATCTTCGAGCGCTATCTGCGCGGTGAAACCGATGGCCAGCCGAAGAACGCGGCGTGGGCTGCGGCCTTAACCGGCGTCGCCGCTGGGGAGATCGTGGCGCTGGCCCGCCGCCTTTCCGGCAAACGCGCGCTCATCGTCGTCTCGCATTCACTGCAACGCGCCGAGCATGGCGAGCAACCGGTCTGGATGGGGATGGTGCTTGCCGCAGCGCTCGGGCAGATCGGCTTGCCCGGCGGCGGCTATAACTATGCGCTCGGTGCGATCGCCTATTACGGGCGCCGCTTCAATGCCGTGCCGATGCCGACCTTCTCGCAAGGGAAGAACGGCGTGCGGGACTTCATTCCGGTGGCGCGCATCGCCGACATGCTGCTCCATCCCGGCGAGACCTATCGGTACAACGGCGAGAGCCGGACCTATCCCGACATCAAGCTGGTCTATTGGGCAGGCGGCAATCCCTTTCATCATCACCAGGACATCAACCGCCTGCGCAAGGCTTTCGCGCACCTGGACACGCTGGTGGTCCATGAACTCGCCTGGACCGCAACCGCGCGCCATGCCGACATCGTGCTGCCCTGCACGATGACGCTGGAGCGCGAGGACATCGGCGGAAGCTCGAACGATCCGCTGCTGGTGCCGATGCATCCCGTCGCCGCTCCCTTTGGCGAGGCGCGCGACGATTACGCGATCTTTTCGGACCTCGCCGAGCGGCTCGGTGCGCGCGAGGCGTTTACCGAAGGGCGTAGCGTGCGCCAGTGGCTCGAGCATCTTTACGAGCCAACACGCGAGGGGCTCGCCGCATTGGGACTGCCGGCGCCGAGCTTTGCGGAGTTCTGGAAAGGCGAGGGCTGCCGCCTGCCGCAGCAAGCGGACGACGGCGGATATCTGCGTGCCTTTCGCGATGATCCGAAAGCGAATCCGCTGCCGACACCGAGCGGGCGACTCGAGATTTTTTCCGAGACCATCGCGGGCTTTGGCGAGGCCGACTGTCCGGGCCATCCCACCTGGCTCGGAGCTGCTTACGCTCCCGACGAATCCGCGCCCTATGTGCTGGTCGCCAACCAGCCGCGCACGCGATTGCACAGCCAGTTCGATTTCGGCGGGCATAGCGGCGCTTCGAAGCACCGGGGCCGCGAAGTGGCCTCGATGCACCCTGATGATGCGAAGCTGCGCGGCATCTCCGAGGGCGACATCATCCGCCTGTTCAACGAACGCGGCGCCTGCCTCGCAGGCGTGACGCTGACGGACGGCATTCGGCGCGGCGTGATTCAGCTTCCGACCGGCGCCTGGTATGACCCGGCCGATCCGAAGGAGGAGAAACCGCTTTGCGTCCACGGCAATCCGAACGTCCTCACCCGCGACGTCGGCACATCGGCGCTCGCGCAGGGGTGCACCGGGCAACTGACGACGGTTCAGGTGCAGCGCTTCGATGGCAACCTGCCGCCGATCCAGGCTTATGACCCGCCGCCTTGATCTCGGCGCGGCTCAAATCCGCGTTGAGCCGGCAAAAGACATTTCACAGCCCAAGGCCGGCATGTATCCTCCCGCGCGCCATCATGTATTTTGAGGGGGAGAAACGATGACCAGAACACTTTCGACGCTGCTTGCCGGAGCCAGCCTTTTCGTGAGCCTCGCGCTCGCGCTGCCCGCGCAAGCCGCCGAGCTATCACTGGCGCGGCTCGACTGCGGCACGCCAAACCCGCCGATCGCGGTCAGCCAGCGCTTCTCGGATACCTACGCCTATGGCGAGATGAAGCTTCAGCTCGTCTACAGCTGCTATCTCGTCAAGCATGGCGATGACTACATGCTATGGGATACCGGCCACGCCATGACAGCGCCCAATGTCGCGCCGAAGGTGAGCATCGTCGATCAGCTCGCAAAGATCGACGTCAAGCCCGACCAGATCAAATATGTCGGCATCAGCCACTATCACGGCGATCATACCGGCCAGATCGCCTCGTTTCCGAAAGCCACGCTCCTGATCGGCACGCGGGAATGGGACGCGATCACGGCGCCCAAACCGGCTGAAGGCGTCAACTACAAGCCGTTCGAGAGCTGGATCAAGGGCGACAGCAAGGTCGAGCCGCTGCCGCTCGGCCTCGACAAGGATGTGTTCGGCGACGGGAGCGTGATCGTGCTGCGCACGCCCGGGCACACGCCGGGCCATTCCAGCCTGCTGGTGAAGCTGTCACAGATGGGGCCCGTCATTCTCAGCGGCGATGCCGTCCACTTCCGCGAGAACTACGACTCCGACGGCGTGCCGGCCTTCAACTACGACCGCGCGCAGACGCTCGCATCGATCGAGCGTATCAAGAAGATCCTGGCCAACCTCAAGGGCACGCTCATCATCCAGCACGATGCGCGCGACATTTCGAAGCTGCCGGAATTTCCGGCGTTTGCGAAGTAGACCCCGGCTCAACAAGTGAACGAGAAAGCGCTGCCCTGATCTCGGGGCAGCGCTTGGATCACAGACTGCGCTTTGCGCTTTCCGGGGCAAGCAGGATGCCGACGAAGGCGCAGACCGCGATCACCTCGAAATACAGAATGACCGAGGTGAAGCTTCCGCCCGCTCCCATCAGGGCCGTTCCTACCAGTGGCGCGATGCCGCCGCCGAGAATGATGCCGATCTGCTTGCCGAGCGAAGAGCCGCTGACGCGGACCTCGGTCGGAAACAACTCCGCAGTGAAGGCCGCCTCCGGCGCGAACATCAGCGCGTGAATGATTCCGACCGAAACGACAAGGCCGAGAACGAGCAGGGTGGGGTCCTTGGTCGCGACAAGCTGGAAATAGATCGGATACCACGCGGCAGCGAGCAGAATGCCAATCGCCATGAACGGCCGCCTGCCGAAGCGGTCGGAATAGGCCGCAATGAGGGGGACCATGCACATTTCGAGCACGTTGGCCAGCATCGTGCCTGATGTCACGGTCGACTGCGCCATCCCCAAATTCCTGACGACATATCCCAGCACGAACACCGTGCTCATATACTGGAAAGTGCTGTGAACCATGTTGGCGAGGCAACCGAACAGTACCGACTTCTTCCAGGACCGCATCACCTCCAGCAGAGGGAGCCGCGGCCTTGCGGCGGCCGCCTGCACGGCCTTGAACAGCGTGGATTCATCCACCTGCAGACGGATGTAGGTGCCAAGGATGACGAGCACGAGGCTGATCAGGAAGGGAACGCGCCAGATCCATTGCGCAAAGGCTTGCGGGCTGGAAACGAAACCGAGTAGCGCAATGAAGCCGGAAGCCAGGATGACACCGATCGGACCCGAGGCGTTGACCCAGGACGCGAAGAAGCCGCGCCGCGCCGCGGGAGCATTTTCCAAGGTCAGCGACACGGCATTCATGTACTCGCCGCCGAAGGCAAAGCCCTGGACGAAGCGCAGCACCACGAGCGCAAGCGGCGCAAGGAAGCCGATACTGTCATAGCTCGGCAGGCAGCCGATGAAGAAACTCGCGACGCCCATCAGCACGAAGGTGATCGTCAGCATGGCCTTGCGGCCGAGCCGGTCGCCGTAGTGGCCGAACACCATGCCGCCGAGCGGCCGGGCCACGAAGCCGACAGCGAACGTCGCGTAGACCGCCAGCATGCTCGCGGTCGAAATCCATCTTCGGGAAGAAGAAGCGATCAAACACGATCGGCGCGGTGAATGCGTAGATGAAGAAGTCGTAGTGCTCGATCACCGATCCGAGCGAGGAGGCGACGACGAGCCTGCGGAATGCGGGCGTGATCGGCGCTGCATCCGCGCACGCGTTCGTGCCGGCCATTACCTCCGCACTGTTGCTCATGATGTTTTCCCTTCCTCGTCTTTCGGACCGGTCATGGCTTCATTCCATGGCGGCAATGCTGCATTCTCGTTTTGCTGTTGCGGGACGAAGCCGTAACACGATCTCGCGCAGGAGATCGCCAAGTTCGTCGGCATTGCGCGCGGCGCCGAAGACGTAGTGATCGGGCCGCACGATCGCGGCGGCGGCGCCGCAGGAATCGAACCAGCCGGCAAGCACGCCCTCGGACTCTTCGAGCATATCCTGCGCACCGCTGCCGGCAGGTGCGATGGCGGCGGCGAAAAATTCCGGACAGATCGCGCACCGGGCCAGGAGCGAGCCCGCGTCGCTGCGCCGGCCGTCGATGACAACGCGAAAGCCGGTGCCCGTCACCTTGTCCAATAGACGCCGAACGCCGGCGCTGATGATCAGCGGCTGCGGAAACAGCCTGCCACGCGCAGGACTGTCGTGATCGGCCAGAAAACCCGTGCGTAGCGGTGGAATGATTTCCTGCCGGGTGATCGACAGCGGCTTGCCGGCACCCTCAGTAAGGATCTGCGCATCGCGTTGCCGAGCCGCGACCGGATCGCGCTCGCAAATCGACTGGCCGATCGCTTTGATCTTGCCGGTCAGCTCGATCACATGCCGCTTGCGTTCCGCCGTGTAGGTATCGAGCAGCGCGTCATCGGACGTGCCCTTGAGGACGCGGTCAAGCTTCCAGACGATGTTCGCCGCATCGCGCAGGCCCTGGCACATGCCCTGGCCGATGAAGGGCGGCTGCTGATGCGCCGCATCGCCGGCGATGATCAGCCGTCCCGAGCGCCAATCGGCGGCAACCAGCGCATGAAAGCGATAGGCGGCAGCGCGCCACAACTCGCCATCCTCAGGCGTGAGCCACGGTAAGAGTAGCTTCCAGACGTTCTCGGGCCGCTCCATCACTCGCGGATCTTCGCCCGGCAGCAGCATGATCTCCCAGCGGCGATGATTGCCCGGACCGATGATGAAGCTGACCGGCCGCGCGGGATTGCAGAACTGTGCCGAGCTCTGCGGCAGCTTCGACAGCGCGTCTTCGTTGACGCGCATGTCGACCACGAGCCATGGCTCGTCGAAAATCAGATCCTCCAGATCAAGTCCTGCGATCTGCCGCACGGTGCTGGAGGCGCCATCGCAGCCGAGAACGTAGCGCGCCGTGACGGAGCGCAGCTCTCCATTCGCCTCCTTCAGCTTCGCCGTGACGCGATCGGATTTCTCGATCAGATCGACGAGTTCGCTGCCGAGCGCGACATCGACCGAGGGCAGGCTCGTGGCGTGACGGCGCAGTTCGGCTTCAGCCGGCGGCTGGCTGAACACCATGCTCGGTGTATAGCCGAGCGGGTAGGGACTTGCGACCATGTGGACGCGGCGGATCAATTGACCGTCGACCCCGAAATGCTCCGATGCGGTAAATGGCTCGACGTAGGGCGAGATCGCTTCCGCAAGGCCCATGTTGTCGACGAGGCGGAAAATCTCGTGATCGAGCGCGATCGCGCGCGGCTTGTCATAGATCTCGGTGAGCCGGTCGATGACGAGCGTGCGATGGCCCAGGCGGCCAAGCATGCCGGCCGCAACCGCTCCCGTCGGCCCGAAGCCTGCGACCAGCACGTCGTAGTCGGCAAGCCCCGTCATGCGCGTTCGCGATCGGCGCCTTGAAGCGCGAACGGAACGGACACCTGCGCCTTCTTGCAATGTTCGCTCTTGGGCGGAGCGATGCCCCACTGGTCGGTTCGTCCCGGCGGCCAAACCCATTCGCTTGGTCCCCTGGCGCGATAGTTCTCGTCGATCTGCAGAACTTCGGCCGTGTATTCGATCACGACGCCGGTCGGATCGACGAAATAGGCGAAGACGTTGTCACCCGGTCCGTGCCGGCCGACGCCCCAGCCGATCGGATGACCGTGATCCACCATGCGGCCCGAGCCGCGCATCACCGATTCCAGGTCGGGCATCTGGAAGGCGATGTGATTGAGGCCATGGACCGGCGCTTCCGAAACAACAACGGCGTGATGGTCGCTGTTGCAGCACAGGAACGCCATCAGCTTCGACCGGTCGGCCAGTCGGAAGCCGAGAACGTCCTGATAAAACTGCGAGAGCTGATCGACATCGACGCTGTTGATGTTCACATGCGCCAGCCGTTCGGGCCGGTCTGGGACGACGCGCGCCGTCTTGATTTGGTCGCCGTGGACGAACTCAAGGCAACAGCCGCGCGGTTCACCGACCACGAAGCTTTCGCCGCCTGACGGCGCTCGCGATGGTGCAGGCGGGCTGATGACCTTGCATCCGGCTTCCTGCGTGCGTGCAAACAGACGATGCAGGTCGTCGCGCGAGCGGACGCGAAAGCTGATCCTGCGCAGCGCGGCCCGATCGCCCGGCGTGAGTTCAAGCACGTGAAAGTCCTTGCCGGTCGCAGCCAGATAGATCGTCTCGCCGGCTTCCGCCGCCAGGTCCAGTCCCCACACATTCTTATAGAAATCGATCGAGACACTCGGCTGCGGTGTCGTGATCTCAACGCTGCGCAGGGCCGCCACCGGAAAATCAGCCATGAGCTTCCTCGTGAGACGGCGAGGCGCGGGGTTTTGATGCCGATCGCCAGGGAACGTGTTGTCGTTGGCACACGGATAATATACACAAAGTGTCACGTAAAGCCGTAATTTATAAATTATGGCAGGCCATGGCGGAGGACTGGTGGCTTCACATGAGCTCTGACCTTTCGAGCCAGAAGACCGAGCCGGCCCCGACGCTGGCAACCTCAGTCTATGCCCGTCTGAAGGCGGATATCCTGACCACACGCCTTGCGCCCGGGCGCAAGCTGCAGTCGCGCTTTCTGATGCAGCACTACAATGTCGGGCAGACGCCGCTGCGCGAGGCGCTCAATCGGCTCTCGACCGAAGAATTCGTCGTCGGCATGGAGCAGCGCGGATTCTATGTGAAGCCTGTCAGCAAGGAGGAACTCCGTGAACTGACCAAGACGCGGTGCTGGGTCGAGGGCCTTGCGCTCCGCGAGTTCATGCAGAAGGCGACCGAGGCCTGGGAGGAAGACCTGCTGGTGGCGCACCACAGGCTGGAGCGCACGCCGCGTTCGCTCAACCCCGAAAAATTCGAAGACAATCCGGATTGGGAAAGGATCCATCGCGCCTTTCACACCACGTTGATCGGGCTTTGCGGCTCGCGGCCGCTGCTCGGCTTCTGCCAGCAGCTTGCCGATCGGCTCTACCGCTATCGCATGATGTCGAAAGCCAAGGCCTTTCCGGCGCGCAAGGTCGGCGCCGAGCACGCACAAATTCTTAAAGTCGTTCTCGACCGGAAGGTGGAAGAAGCAGTCGCCCTGCTGGAGCAGCATTATCAGCGCACGGCCGACGTCATCTATTCGGATCTCGAGAGCGTGCTTTCCTGACCTCTACTATGCGATCTTCATCGAGAAACCGCGGCCGGATCAAAATGGCCCACATTGCGTTGGGTGTGTGGCCAGAGGCTTGCTTCGACCCAATTCGGCCGCGAGCCGGCCTTTCTCCTGCGCGGGCTGTCGTATATGAGAGATTTGCCATGGAACATGCCGACGGTCGCGAGGGGGCGAATGGACGGCGTCGATGGTGGCGGGCGTTAGTTGATTATAAAGCCCGCGATCTGAGACTAGAGCTCCGATTCCGAAGTTCGCAAGCTATTGGGGTGGCCTCTGATGCGAACTTCGGAATCAAAGGAGCTTTAGCAAGCTATCGTTTTCAGTGCGGGTTTGAATTTGAAGTTCCTATGACAAACTCGCGGCGAAAACTGATAGGAACTTCAAATTCACCGCACCGGGCCGGTCTTTGGGCCGACCCAGGCGCGGGACAGGCACACAATCGGGGCGTGGCATGTTGAATTGGTTCGTGACGGCGCAACCCACCGTGATGCGGCGGTGGGGTACCAGCGCAATCGTGGCGCTGGCGGCGGCCGCCGCGACGACCGCGCTGACATCAGGCGCGGCGGCGAGAGCGGGGCGTCCCGCGCCAACCGTCGAGGCGACGGCGCCGCGCCCGGCGGGCGAGCCGATCATGGCGATCGTGTCGATCAGTGCGCAAAAGGTCACATTCTACGACGCCGAGGGCTGGATCCTGCGCGCGCCGGTGTCGACCGGCACCACGGGACGCGAGACGCCCGCCGGCGTGTTCGCCATCGTCGAGAAGGACAAGGACCACCACTCGACAATGTACGACGATGCCTGGATGCCCAACATGCAGCGCATCACTTGGAACGGCCTGGCGCTGCACGGCGGCCCGCTGCCGGGATATGCGGCCTCGCATGGCTGTGTGCGGATGCCCTACGAGTTCGCGGAGGGCCTGTTCGACAAGACGTCGATCGGAATGCGGGTGATCATCGCGCCGAACGACGCGGCCCCGGTCGAGTTTTCTCATCCCCTGCTGTTCATGCCGAAGGCGGAAGCGCTGGCGGCCGCGCCTGCGCGCGCCGGCAAGCTCAGCCGCGAGGCCGATGAGGCGGCGCAAGCGGCCGACGAGGCGAAGACCGCAGCCAAGACCGCAGCCCGCGACAGCGCGTCGCTGAACGCCTCGTTGCGCAAGCTGGAACTGCTCAAGAAGAGCGCTGAGTCCGAACTCGCCTACGCCGACAGGGCGCTCGCCACCGCCAAAACGGAACAGGCGACCGCGAGGGCAGAGCAGCTGAAGCAGAAGGTTGCGCCCAAGGCGGCGGAAGCCGCAACGCAGCTCGATGCCGCCAGGGCCGAGGCGAAGTCGAAGCTTGAGGCCACTGCCGCCGCAAAGGACGCCGCCAAGGCGGCGGAGAGCAAGAAGGCCGAAACAGCCAGGGCTGCAACCGAGGCCAAGCTCGCGCTCGAGCCGGTTTCGGTCTACATCAGCCGCGCGACCCAAAAACTTTACGTGCGGCGCAACACCCACAAGCCGGCGCCGGACGGGGGCGGCGAGGTGTTCGATACATCGATCGAGGTCCCCGTCACCATCCGCGATCCCGACAGGCCGATCGGCACGCATGTGTTCACGGCGGTGGCGCGCGCCGGCTCGGGCCTGCGCTGGACCGCAGTCACCGTCGACGACGGCGACGATGCCAAGGACGCGCTCGACCGCATCACCATCCCGCAGGATGTGCTTGATCGCATCGCCCCGACCGCCGTGCCGCGATCCTCGATCGTCGTCTCGGACGAACCGCTGAGCAAGGAGACCAACTATCGCACCGAGTTCGTCGCGGTGCTGAACAACCAGCCGCAGGGCGGCTTTATCACGCGCAAGCCGACGCCGACGGTCGTTGCGGGCGATAGCGTCTTTATCGATAACGGCGGCGGATTCTTCCCGTTCTTCCAGCGCAGTCCGGAGCCCCAGCGCAATCTGATCCCGCAAGGCGGCGCGGTGGTCCGGCGCGGCGGCGGACAGCTCTATTATCCGGGGCAGCAGGGCGGATACCCGGGGCAGCAGGGCTGGTGACGGATACAACCAGGCTGGGCAGGCAGAGCTGACTTAACAGCTACCTGAAATCGCGAACCCCGTTCTCATCGAACTCGTGCAGCGGCGCGTATTGGCGGGTCGCGGTGCTGTCCACGAGGGTGAGCGTCCGGTTGTCGAGAATGAGCCAGCGTTCGCCCTCTCTGACCAGGACGGCAAGATGCAATTCCGCCGGCGGCGTCGTGACCTGGAGCAGCACCAGTCGCCGGTCACTGGCCGCGATCCCCGCATCGGCAAGCGCCAGATACTTGGTGATCGCGTAGCTCTTGCAGTCGCCGGCCTGGCTGAGTGCAGCCAGCGGTGAAAGCCATGGCACGTTGGCGCGTGTCGCTGCAATGGCGCCGTTGATGGACCGATTGAGGTGACCGATCATCTGACGCCCGCCATAGCGGCGCGCCTCGTCGACCATGGAAATCAGGCGTCTCGCCGCGGGAGAGCCGCATTGCTCTGTCCGGCACAGCCTGATCTCGGTTTCGTCCTCAGCGACTTCGCGCTGAAGCTCGCGCCAGGTCGTGATCAAGCCGGGCGAGTTCGAGGGGACCGCATCGAGGCCGAAGGGCTCCATGGCCCGGGCTTGCGCCAAAGCGAGCGTCGCGACTGTAACGGCGATGGCGGCTGGTTTCATTGCGAGACCTTGAGGAAAAACAGGGCGGCGAGGGTCGGCTTTCCCCCTCAGACAAGGCAAAGCCGCAGATCGCCCGTGTTGGTTCCGGATCAGCTTGGACGATAAGAGTGCGGTAGCCGGTGCGGAGATTGACTTCGATCAAGTCAGAACCGCAGTCCGACTGCCTTGTTCCTGGAACCGGCGCCCGTTCGGCGATGAACGGGCTCCGTGGCCATGGAGATCATAGGTTAAGGCGGGAACCCGCGCGATGTGAGCAGATATGTGATCGGCCCCTGATGCCTTTAGAGACAGTCCCGCCGCCGGATGCAAGCGCCGCGACTGTGCCTTTGGCCATTTCAATACGCGTTCGCTTGAGCTCTCATCATGCAATGGCCAACTGAAGATGCCGTCGGCGCGCTGCTGAACGATCAACCAAACCTGGGCGCCTGGTTGTTGATGCTCGGAGTGATGGCATTGGCGATGACGCCGCTCGCCCTGATCCTCGCTGGGATTTGGGGAGCGGTACTGACCAGCGTCTTTTGCATTTTCGTCTGGCTTGCGTCACTGATCTGGGTTTTCGCGTGGCACGGCTCGCTGGGCTCTGCAAAGCTGTTGCCGAGCGCAGTGATGGTCCTGGCCTGGCCGGTGTCGGGTGTTCTGGTCGCGATGATCTGGTAGAGCGGAGCGGTTGACTGGCAGGGATCCCTTGAGGTTCAGCATGACACATCGCGGGCTGATGGGCGCCGTCCTCTATGCAAAAGACCTTGGCCGCGTCGTGCCGTTCTACGCTTCGGTCACCGGCATCGAGGTGCAGGCGGTCGAGAAGGCTTTCGCCATCCTTGGCTCCGGACCCTCACGATTGGTTGTCGTGCGTATTCCCGCGAAAATCGCGGACACGATTGACATCGCGATGCCTCCGAAACCTCGGGAAGAGACGCCGCTCAAGCTCGTATTCGCCGTGGACGACATCGCGCAGGCGCGCGACCGCGCGGCCGAACTGGGTGGCGCAGTGAACGCGATCGAGAGCGAATGGGAATTCGAGGGCGCCAGGGTCTGCGACGGCCATGATCCCGAGGGCAATATATTCCAGCTCAGGCAGGCGAGCTGAAGTTCATCGGCGTGTGAGTACCATTCGCGAGCCGGTCACAGGTCGGACCCGCCCTCGACGATTTTTTCGTTGAGCTTTTGATCGACAATCCGGACCGTTCGGTCGATCTCGGCGTTGGGCGTCGCAAGTTGATGCGAAATCAACTTGACCAGCAGGTCGACCCGCTCGATGAACGGCGCTCCGGCAGCGACCGCGCGCGCGGCTGACGACGGCTTGAGAAGGCTCTCGGCTGCCTTGGCATATTTCTCGAAAGGCACCTGATCTGCCGGGTCGGCGCCGAGGCGGCGGGCGACGGCATCGACATGCTCGTAGATCGATTTCGAGAGCTTGAGGTCGCCGTGCACCGCGTCCCGGATCGACCGGGGTTCCTGCGGCGTGATGCAGCGATAGTTGCCCGTCAGCAGCATCGACCATTTGGCGAGCGGCACAAACGGCGAATCGAACACCTTGAGCTTCACCGGAACATCCTGGCCATCGAGCCTGACCGCGTCGATGTCGGCTTCCAGCTCGCGAAGCAGTTTGTTGTGCGCGTCATCGGCGAATGTCGCGGCCTTGAAATTTGTGGCGAGCCCAACGTGCAGCACGTTTGCCGCTTCTTCCGGCGGACGAAAGGCCTGCGGGTCCGGCGAGCAGAGCGTCACCAGTCCGGGCGTAAACCGCTCCCAGACCTGGGCATTGGTATAGGCCTCCTCGAGGTCCATCTGGCTGAGCGCAGGAATCCGTTTGAGATAGGGTAGCGGCGGCATGTTCATGATGGACAGGCAAGGCAGCTTCGCCGCAGCGATCTTGATCATCAGAACGCGGATCGTGTGGTTGGTGTATTGCGGCTCCTGCATCGCAAGCCCAACGAGATCGTAGCGGGACACATCGACGTCCTGGGGCACGACCGCGTCGAGCTTACCGGGCAGATCACGTGAGAAGATCGACCGGTGCGAAGGCTCGTCGCGCAGCTTGATGCGGACTTCGGTACCCTCCCGGTTGATGAGATCCGCCGTTTTCCTCCGGCAAACCAGGGTCACGTTGTGCCCGGCCATCAGCAACTTCGTTCCCAACAGGGAGCCGTAGGATGCTCCCAGGATCAGAATATTGCGGGCCATGTTGTCTCCTCCAGGAATGCTCACGCTGCCGCCGGTGCGATGGCAGAAATTCAGTAGTCGCCAGCAGGCAATGACATTTCAACACGTTGCCGTCTTCAACTGATTGACCGCGGGGAATTGCGAAAATGGCATTTTGTCACGCAAAGGAGTTGTGGAGTTGTACAACTTTACAAGACCGATGCGAGATCCGAATTGACCGATTTATGGAAGCCAACGAAAGGGGCGTTCTGGCACATGCGACGCGGGTCGGCTTGAAGGGTTTCTCGAGCGAGCCGACCTAGCCGAGTTGCCCGACGGCCTTTTCCAGGAGGTCCCAAGCTTCCTCACCATGTTTTTTCTTCCATTCCGCGTAGAAGCCGGCCTTCCTGAGGACGTCGCGAAATGGTGCAGGATCGGTGTCGTTGAAAGCGATGCCTTTCTGTTGCAACGAGGCGACGAGCTCATCGTTGAGTTTCGTCACAGCATCGCGCTGCCTTAACGCGCTGCCGTTGAAGCCGGCTGCGACCTTCGCCTTGATATCGTCGGGCACGCCGCGCCAGGTGCGGTTGCCCGTCACGATCCAGGAGCCGTCCCAGACGTGGTTGGTCCGCGAACAGAATTTCTGGACCTCGTAGAACTTGGATGTCTCGGCCACGACCAGCGGATTTTCCTGCCCGTCGACGATGCCGGTTTGCAGCGCCGTGTAGACGTCGGACAGGTTGAGGCTGGTCGGCGAGGCGCCAAGCGCCTTGAACAGGGAAACGTAGACCTGGCTGACCGGGACGCGAATCTTGAAACCTTCCAGATCGGACGGATCCCGGATCGGCTTCCTGCTCGTGGTGATCTGCCGAAAGCCGTTGTTCCAGATTTTCTCGAACGCATGGAGCTCCGCCTTCTCGAATCCTTTTCGGATCAGCGCGCCAAGTTCGCCATCCATCGCTGGCCACACGGCATCGCTGCTCCGGAACGCGAAGCCTGTTCCGTTGATGGCGGCGATCGGCACCAGCGTTGCGAAGATCAGCCCCCCGGTCGAGAAGAAATCGATCGCACCCGCGCGCACCTGGGAGAGCAGATCGCTGTCGCCGCCGAGCTGACTGTTGGGGAAAACGCCGATGTCGACCTTGCCGGAGGTCGCCTCCCTGATGCCTGCCGCGGCTTCCAGCGCGAATGTATGAACGGGATGGGTGGGCGGGAAACCGTGGCCGAACTTCCAGGAATAGTCGGCGGCCGCCGCGAGCGAGACATAGGGCATGGAAAGGCCGGCACCGCCAAGGCCCGCAAGCACAGCCCTGCGAGATATCATCACGATTTCCTCCCACGCTCTCGCTTTCGAGCGGCAAGCCGCTTGCGAAGAGCCTTGGGCTCAGTCTGCCCTTTCACCGGGCGTCTCGCAATGCGGGTGCGCTGGAGGCGGCCGGCTTGGGGCGGGGCTACAACCCTGCCGCCGCTGTGGACGGGCCTCTGTCTTTCCGGGGACTCTTCGCAGGCGATCGATCACCTTGCGGCCGCAAAAGCCGACGCAGGCGGGAGCGGCCGACGATTTCGACTTCGCGATAGGTGAACGCAGCCATCAGCAGCGATGCACCCGCCATGGCGACGAGCAGTCCGATCGCGCCGGTCGACGAAAGATCGGCAGGCTTCTGGACACTTGCGCTGGTCAGCATCCTGGTCGTGACGAACTGCACGAACCCGTGGGCCAGATAGAGCGAGTAGGAGATATCTCCGAGCCAGACCAGTGGAGCGGAATTGAGGATCGGTGCAACGCGTCCGGCGTTCATCACCGCTGCCAGGATCACGACCGGAAATCCCGCAACGATGCTCAGGTCGGCAGCTCCGAAATGCAGTAGTAGCAGGATCCCGCAAAACACGGCGGCGATCGCGTAGTCCCGCCTCAGCCAGTCAGGCCAGAGCGAATCGCGGAAACCCGCATAGAGCAGCGCCCCGACGATGAATTCCGGCAGGCAGCGCAGCAAGGTGATCGGGCCATTCCATTGGTTGAAATCGCCATGTCCGAGATATGCGAACAGGCAGAGGCACGAAAATGCCAGGCCGGCGAGGATCAGCCTTCTTCGCCCGTCGGCCAGCGCGATCAGCGGCAGAACGAGGGGAAAAAGAAAATACGCCAGAAATTCGATGCTGATCGACCAGGCCGGATAATTCCAGGCGAGGTCTTTTGCGTTCAGGCCCTGCAGCATGAGCACGTTCGCAACGAGAGCCGTCAGCGACCGCGCCCCATGAAGAGGGATCGCCTCGAACTTGCCAGAGGAGATGTATCCGTAGATGCCGAAGGCGAGCGCCGCGATCAGAAACAAAGAGAGGTTGACAAGGTGCAGCGGATATAGCCGCGCGATCCTCGCGCTGATGAAGTGCCAATAATCTCTGCCCTGCAACGCCTGGTCTGACGCAAAGGTTTTCCAGTAGACGTGAGACAGCACAAAGCCGCTCAGCATGAAGAACATGTCGACGGCAAGATAACCCTTGTTGAAGATGCAGCTGAATTGCTCAGGATGAAAGTCGAAGTAGACGACGCCATAATGGAAGCAAATGACCCAGATGGCCGCGATCCCGCGCAGCGGCGTCAGCGATTGGAGCTCCTGAGTTTGCATTCGTTGTTCCGGCGCTTCACCTCCCCAGGTTTCATCGTCCCACCTTGCGAAGGATAAAGCTCGCGGTGCGGCGATCGTTTCACGCGCTGCCCGCCTCACCGGCATTCAAGCATGCAAATACGGAATGGAACCTCGGCGTTCATGCCGAACGCGAGGCTCGGCTGTCACCGCGCGGAAAGCCGATGGTGTCAAGCTGCCGAGCTATTTGAGCATGCGCGAGCGCGCGCGCCCCGCGGAAAGGGGGCGACGCGCTGCCGTCACGCTCCGCCGAATGCCTTGAAGGTGATGATGGTGTGGGTGTCCTGGATGCCGGGAATGACCTGCACCTTTTCGTTCACGAAGTGGCCGATGTCGGTCCCTTCGTCGACATAGAACTTGACCAGGAGGTCGTAATGACCGGCGGTGGAGTAGATCTCCGAGGCGATCTCCGCTTCCGCAAGCTTGTTGGCGACGATATAGGACTGGCCGAGCTTGCATTTGATCTGGACGAAAAAGGGGACCATCGCGGTCGTCTCCGAGGGCTGTCTTTGAAGCCCAAAGGGCTATCCTGAAGCCCAATATAGCGCGGCGAAACTTGCTGGCAACAACGCGGCGCGTTAGCGTGGCCATTATGGCCGTACCGATTGCGCTCACCATTGCAGGCTCGGATTCGTCCGGCGGCGCCGGCATCCAGGCTGATCTGAAAACCTTCGCCGCCTTCGGCGTCTATGGCGCGTCGGTGATCACGGCGCTCACCGCGCAGAACACGCATGGGGTGCGCGCCGTTCATGCGGTGCCGCCGGGCTTCGTGACCGCGCAGTGTGAGGCCGTGTTCGACGATCTGGACGTCAAGGCGGTCAAGATCGGCATGGTCGCGGAATCTTCCATCATCGAGGCCATTGTCTCGGCGCTCACGCGATGGAAACCGCGGCAGGTCGTGCTCGATCCCGTGATGGTGGCCACTTCAGGCGATCGGCTGTTGTCGTCGGAGGCGCTCGAAGGCCTGCGCAGGACCCTCATTCCGATGGCGACGCTCGTCACGCCGAATTTGCCGGAGGCCGCAGCTTTGTTGAACGAGTCCGTTGCATCGGACGAAACGGCCATCAGGCGGCAGGGCGAACGATTGCTGGCAATGGGCGCGCGGGCCGTGCTCATCAAGGGCGGTCACGGGGAGGGAGCCGAGAGCATCGACTATCTCTTTTCAGGTGACGAGGTCTTCCCCTTGCCGGCGCCGCGTCTTGCGACCGGCAACACGCACGGCACCGGTTGCTCGCTGTCGTCGGCGATCGCGGCGGGGCTGGCCAAAGGCGAGACGCTGGAGACGGCCGTGCGCCACGCCAAGACGTGGATCACGGCCGCCATTGCCGCCGCCGACCGTCTCGGGATCGGCAAGGGGAAAGGCCCGATCCATCATTTTCACAAGTTCGATTGAGCGTCTGAACCGCCCTCGGTTAAGGCGCTCTTTCAACCCTGAACATCGGATTATAGCTCGGCAGGATCGTGAGCCGGCCAACCGGCAGCACCGGACCTTCGTCCTCGACGGCGATCGTGTATCGATGAAGCACCGTCGCTAGGATGATCTGGGCCTCAGCGAGCGCGAAGGCCGCGCCGAGGCAGATGCGGGGACCGGCACCGAAAGGCAGATAAGCGCCGCCGGAGGTCCATGGTGAGGACAGCCCTGCAAACCTGTCCGGCATGAAGGCCGTTGGATGTTGCCAGTGCTTGCGATGGCGATGAAGCACCCAGGGCACGACATAGACCTGAATGCCGCGCCGGATCGGCTCGGCCATGATAACGTCGTCTTCGATCGGCTCGCGCACAATGATGGGAACAGGCGGGTAGAGCCGCAAGGCTTCCAGGAGCACGAGGCGCAACCTGGGCCAATTGCCAAGATCGTTGAGGCTGGTAACCCGCTCAGGCGGAAACGCGGCCACCTCGGCGCGTAACCGAGCTTGCTCGCGGTGATCAAGCGTCAGCAGATAAGAAGCCCAGAACAGCAGGCGCGATGTTGTCTCCGAGCCGGCAAAAATCATCGTCGAGCACTGATCGCGTACTTCGTCGTCGGCAATCATCTCGCTCGTTTCCGGATCGCGCGCGGTCATCAGGAGATCCAGCAAATCTCGGTGGCCCGTCACATGAGGTGCTCTGCGGCGGGCGGCGATGATCGGATCGATGGCGGCGAACCAGCGCTTCCGGAAGGCGCGCCGTCCGCGCAGAGCAAAGGCAAAGGATGTCTCGGATTTGGCAAAGGCGTCGAAGATATTTGGGTACCCCGGCCCCGTGAAATATTGGACGACAAGGTCGCTCAGCCGATCGCGCTCTTCGTGATCTGGCAGCGAGAAAAGCGCGCGAAGCACCGCGTTCAAGGTCGTATTCCGATATGCATCGGACAGATTGGCGCTCTTCTGCCCTTCGAGCCCGTGGACCAGATCATTGGCGGCCGCGATGAAGTGATGCAGCAGGATATTCATGTGGTTCGGCGTGAAGGAAGGCGACAGCAGGCGGCGCTGCCTGCGCCATTCGCTACCTTCGGCGAGAAATACGCCTTGGCCGGCCAGAGGCCGGAACAAGCGAGGCAGGATGGCGGGACGGGCATAATTCGCCGCATTCGTCGCCATCACGTGCCGCACGCCCGCAGGGTCATTCACCAAGATGCTCTCGATGCCGAACAGCTTGTTGCGGCTGAAGGCGACATCGAACGCATAATCCGGCCAGATCGCAAGGCTGTTGCGGATACTGCCAAAAAGAAGCCGGAGCGCAGGCAGGTCCTTCGAATGGACGGTTGGCGCTGGCGGAACGACAAAGGGGCGTGTCTCAAGCATGGGGCCGCGCGTGTGGTTGGTTTTCCGGCTTCTTCAAATTGTGCCGGATACCACCTGTCGGCGTATTGAACGGTTTGGACGTTTTGGCCGCGAGGGCCTAAAATTCGACCATGGCTTCGACGACGATCTCTCAGATCTTATGGCCGCGTGCGGCGCTCGCCGATTGCGTGTTCTGTATGATCGTTCGGGATACGCGTGGCGTCGCGCTCGATCAGGATCAAAGGTTCAACTTCTTTCCGGCCTCGCCATTTTGCTCCGTGACGTGGTTGTTCGATGGTGATCTGTACGGGATTGATCACCTGGAGCAGATGGAACGCCCGTGGGCCGGCACCAAGGTGCCCAACCTTGCTCTTTCGGGGCCGCAACCCAAGCCGCTCGTCAGCTGGAATTCTGGCGAGGTTTATATGGTTGTCATAGCGTTTTATCCGGACGCATTTTCGACGATGACCGGGCTCGATTTGAGTGGATTCACGGGCCGAGTGGTTGCGGCAGAGGAAGTCTTGCCTTCGCCGATCCTTGAGCCTTGCCGCAAGCTCTTCGACGCCGTTTCACACGAAGGGGTCGGAAGAGCCTTGTCGGCTCTCGAAGACCAGATCGAGCTGCTGTGGGCCAGTATGCGTCCTGCCGAGAGCCGGCCGACGCGACGATTGAAAGACTGGAGCAGAAGTCTCGCCTCGCGAGCAGCCTTTAGCGGCCCGGGACGCAGCTCGCGGCAAATCGCACGACGGATTAGATCGTGGACGGGGCTCAGCGAGAGAGACTTGCGCGGCCTCGGCCACGCGGAGCAGCTCTATCGCGAGCTGCACGAGGCCGCGGGGAATGGTGGTATTAATTGGGCAGAAGTTGCGGCAGCAGCCGGGTTTGCCGACCAGGCACACATGATCAGGCAAATGCGGCGGAGCAGCGGTTTCACGCCGGAGCAATTGCGTCAAAAGGCTCGAAGCGACGAAGCCTTCTGGGGTTACCGGCTCCTCGGAGAATATTTCACGAAGCAATAGGCTTCGCTTGTGCGCGTCGGCAGGCCCGAGGGCGTCAATTCGTTGATCGGAGTAGCCCGACCGGAAAGGTCCCAGGGCCACAGTATTCTGCAAGGTGCGCAATCAGAATTTCGCTCTTGCTCCAAAGGTGATTCCCTGCGCGAAGATGCTCGACTGCCTGATGTCGGTGGGCGAGGCGATCTGATCCCCGACCCGGCCGACGCTGCTCATGTAGATGTAGTTGTAGGCGAGCGTCACCGACAGCATGTCGGGGACGACGTCATAGCCGACCTTGATGTCGCCACTTGGTACGGCTGCAAACGCAATCTTGTTACGATCGAATTGCTGAAACAGGCCGAACTGAGGGCCGCCGGGGCCGGTAACGGGCGAACCCCCGTTGACCAGCAGCGGGATGCCGGCCAAGAAGATCGTGTTGGTCGGCGTTGTGCTTGCGGTGGTCGAATCGGAGACTGATGCCCGCTCGATCATGGCGCCCACCGCCAGCTTGTTCTCACTCCTGACCCAGTAGGGTCCCCAATGCTGTTCGGCGTTAAAGCCAACCTGAGGCCCGATGAAGTCGTTGCGGATCCTGAACGTGTTGAAGCCTGACACGGTATTGGTGAAATCGGTCGGGAATGGAATGCCGAGTGACGGTTGGTAATTTCGGGAAAACACGGAATTGACGGAGGCCGAGAGTTTCTCGTCGAGAGCCGCGTAGCGCAAGCCAAACATGACATCCAAGTTCGAAAGGCTTGCAAAGTGCGGAGCCGCCATTCGGTAGTTTAAGTCCGCGCCGTAGAACTGGTCTGTCATTGCGCCGTTCAATGCCGTCGCCGTGGTGTCGTTGAACAGGCCAACGAACACATCGGGCGTTGTATTGATCGAGGTGGTCGTCCTGACCGTCGTCGTCAACGGAGAGAAATTGGAATCACCGCGCACATAGAAGGTGCTGCCTTCGATGGCCCTCGTCTGCTGCGGGTCCAGCCAATAACCCATCCGGAAACTTCCGCCGCCGCCGAGACCTGGCGAGTCGCCGGTGGCGAGCGGGTTCGCCACCGTCGATATAGAGACGAGCCCGATGAACCCGGGTGCGGTTGGAACGAAGGTTGGGCCGGTTGACGCGGGCGGCGCTGTCGCCGCGAGGACCGGCAGATTTTTGGAAAATCCATAAGGTCCGCCGTCGACCTCGACCCAGTACCGAGGGCCTGGGCTCGGCACGTCAGCCTTGGTTTTCAACGGCATCGGATCGAAGACCGCTCTATGAACGGGCGTCGCGGTCAAGGTTTTGCCCGACGACGCAGTAACACCGGCGGCCTTGTCATAACAAGCCAAGCGCTTCATTGGGTCGTCGATTGAGCGGCAAGCAGAGGACGCTTTCGCTCCTGAACTAGAAGCGACTACACCCCCCAACACAGCAAGGAAAATCGTCCCCGTCTTCTTCACAATGGCCCTACAATCCTACAACTGGCCGAGGTCTCCAAAACATCCGTCACAGTACCAAATCGAGCCGGTTCAACATAATGTATGGAGGGAATGTGGGCGTTTTCCGTCGCCATGTTGCCTTCGGGTGACAGAGGGACCCGAACAGTTTGGTGCCTGACGGTAGAGTTTCACGATCAGTCGTGGCCAGAAGCCAAAATTGCTCGAGTTTGGGCCGGGCCCTGCACTCAGCAGGTCAGCTTGGGGGCATGAGCGTCGATTTGCGTCGACCCGTTGAGACCACCCCCTCAAAACCGACGTGTGGACGAGCGAAGTATTGCGTCGCTTTGGGCCATTTGCAGGCTCTTCACGGCAGCAAATGTCGGGCCGGCATCGCTCAGCTGGCGGACTTCGCCCAGGCTTCGCGCTCGTAGTCGACCATGAAATCGCGTGAGATCGGCACCGCATCACGCTTTGTCGATAGCAGCAATTGAAACACCATGTGAGAGCCGTGCAGGAACTCGAGTTCGACGGCAGCGAGATAAAATTCCCACATGCGGCAGAACCGTTCGTCATAGATCGCGGCCGCCCGGGCCCGATTTTTGGCGAAACGCTCGCGCCAGCGTTTCACTGTGTAGCGATAATGCAGCCGCAATACTTCCATGTCGTCGCACCACAGGCCGCAGCGCTCAGTGGCAGCGAACGTTTCGGATAGCGCTGGCACATAGGCGCCAGGGAAGATGTATTTGCGAATAAAGGGGCCGGTGGTACCGGGTTGTGACATCCGGCCGATGCAATGGATGAAAGCATAGCCATCGGGCTTCAAGAGCTCGCGAATTTTGATGAAATACTCGTCAAAATGCCCGATGCCGACATGCTCCATCATGCCGACCGAGACGACCCGGTCAAACTGACCGGTGAGCTGGCGATAATCCAACTCGCGAAACTCGACGCGATCGGAAACGCCGGCGGCTTCGGCATAGATGCGTGCTGCCTTGATTTGTTCAGGTGAAACGTTGATCGCGGTGATATGCGCGCCGGTTTGGCGCGCTAGATGAATGGCAAAGCCGCCCCAGCCGGAGCCGATCTCAGCAACCGTCATGCCCGGCTTCAACTGAAGTTTGCTCGTGGCGTGGATCAGTTTGTTGTGCTGTGCCTGTTCGAGCGTTTCATGCTCGGGGTCCCGAAAGTACGCGCAGGAATATTGCATCTGATCGTCGAGAAACAGACGATAAAGTTCCGTCGAGATGTCGTAGTGGTGGCGGGCGTGAGCGGCGGCGAGCCCAACCGGGTTGGCCTGATGCCAGCGACGGAGGCCGCGCCATACACGCCGCATCAGCTTTTGTGAGCCGTACGAATAAAGCCCAGCGCGGTTTACCGAGAAAAGCAACAGAAAATCATGGATAGCGGCACCGTCCTCCAGCGTCAGCGTGCCGTCCATGTAGGCTTCCGCGGCGTATAGTTCCGGATTGATGGAAAGCTTTGTGTAGAGCTTGCGATCATGGAGGTGGATGGCTACGTCCGGCCCGGGCAGGCGTTCGCCGAAAACATGTATCTTGCCGGCGGCGTCGCGGACCCGCAGGGTGCCCTGACGGATGAAACGTCGCAGCAGATTAGACAATAGAAGCACGCGGAGGTCCTCCGTGGTCGAAGCAAGTCTGTACCAATTTACCCGGAAAAGTCGCGCGGCGCCGGCTCTTGCAGAATAAGTTACTATTGTTTCTTGGCCAACTTCCTGAGCACGGCAACTTGTCGGAAGAACTCTCTTATTGGCCAAGCCGGGCTTCCAACCACTCTGGCCCCTGGAGCCACATCCGACATGACGCCCGCCTGCGCCCCGATCTCCGCGCGTTCGCCGATCCGAAGATGCCCAGTAAAGCCCGCCTGCCCTCCCACGCGAACGAAGTCCCCAATCACAGTCGAACCCGAAATACCGACCTGTGCGACGATGACGCAGCACCGGCCCAGCACAACATTATGGCCGATCTGCACCAGGTTATCGAGACGGGAGCCAGCGCCGATCACCGTGTCTTGCGATGATCCTCGATCAATCGTCGTATTGGCGCCAACTTCGACATCGTCTTCAAGAATGACCCGCCCAAGTTGGGGGACAGAGAGAAATCCTTCCTTGGTGTAGGCGAACCCAAACCCTTCCTGCCCGATCCGAGCTCCAGGATAGACATAAACACGTGCTCCCAAAAGCGCGTGGCTGAGGCTGACATGTGCGCCAATACGACAGTCTCGACCAACGATCACGCCTCTTCCGATAACTGCGCTAGGGCCTATCCGACTGCCTGCTCCTACCTCTGCTCCCGTCTCGATCAGAGAAAGCGGTCCGACTTCCGCCGAGGGATCGACGAGCGCCCCATCCGCTACAACTGCTGACGGGTGAATGCCTGGAAACGGCGGTGGTGAGGGATAGAACAAGGCTGCGACACGTGCCCAGGCGGCGTACGGTTCACTTGTTACGATGGACACCGCCGTCGCCGGCACTCGGGCTGCAAGATCAGGATGCACGATCACGGCCCCGGCCAATGTCTGATCCAGTGCCGAAACGTAACGTCGATTGTCCAGAAAACTCACCTCGTTCGGGCCAGCCGTTTGCAGAGGGGCGACGCCTTCGAGAAGCAGTTCGACTTCTTTCGCCACACCGCGCGCGGTGCTGGCAACAACAGCCAGTGGATACGACCCGCTTCGGCGAAAGAACCTTGAGTTACCCAAAGTTGCTTCGATCATCACCATTCCCGACGATCAGCAGATCGAGTTCAACTACCGTTCACTGTGTTGGTTTTGGTGTCAAGGCCCAAGGTCTCTTAATGGGTCTCGCATCGGTTTGGTCTTGCCACGCCGACTTCCGTTCAGCCTCTGCGAGCGGACTTCCCCAGCTCTGGCTGAGAGTCAAAAGGGTAGCAAACAAGCAATTCATATGTCGCCCGCATGTACTGCAACTGCCGGCCGATTACGGTCCATCGTCCTGTCGCCTCAAAGTAACGGGTATGCATACGTGGCAATTGCTGATTTATGAGGGCTTATCGAGCCGACGACGGTTGATTTAGATCAACCCCGCTCGTCGACGACTTCCGAGATCGGTCAAAAACAGAAATGGCTCGGCGGCAACAGCACGTCGGCTCTTCCCCCCGAAAGATGGGGTAATCGGCCGGCCCAGCTTGTGGATATCTGAAGATTTTGGGTGCTGCGCTTCAGGCTGATGGTGAAACGAGGTCCGTGGCTACGGCCTCAAGCATCAGAAGGAGAAGCGCAGCATGGACCATTTTGCTGGATTGGACGTGTCGGTCAAGGAGACGAGCATCTGCATTGTGGATGACACAGGCAAGATCGTTCGGGAAATGAAGGTGACGAGCGAGCCTGAGGCGTTGCTGGCGGTGCTGAAGAACCTCGCCTACCAGTTCAAGCGAATTGGGTTGGAAGCTGGGCCATTGTCACAATGGCTTTACAGCGCGCTCGCTGAAGTAGACTTGCCAGTGATCTGTGTCGAAACTCGGCACATGCGAGCGGTGTTGAAGGCGCAGATTAACAAGACAGATCGCAATGATGCCCGCGGCATCGCCCAGATGATGCGGGTGGGGCTTTACCGTCCGGTGCACGTGAAGACGATACGCAGTCAGAAACTGCGGATGCTGCTGACCCATCGCAAGCTGCTGCAGTCCAAGGCGATCGCCATCGATAACGACTTGCGCGGTACTTTACGCAACTTCGGTCTCAAGGTCGGTAGGGTTGGAGCAGTTAGGTTCGAGGCCCGCATCAGGGAGCTGGTCGAGAACTTACCCGACCTGGCCACTCTGATCGAACCGCTGCTCATTGTTCGACGGACGCTTCGCGAGCAGTTCTGCATCCTGCATCGCCGCCTGCTGGCCATCGTCCGGGATGACGAGGTATGCCGGCGTTTGATGACGACCCCGGGTGTCGGCCCCGTGGTGTCGCTGACCTATCGCGCCACTGTCGACGTTCCGGCTCGCTTCCGCAAATCCAAGTCAGTCGGGGCGGTGTTTGGGTTGACGAGCGCCAAGTATCAATCGGGCGAGGTCGATTGGAGCGGCAAAATATCGCGCTGTGGCGATGAGATGATGCGGACGATGCTCTACGAAGCAGCCCAAAGTATGTTGCGTTCCAAGAAATGGTCATGGCTCAAGGCCTGGGCGATGCAGATCGCCAGACGCTGCGGGATGAAAAAGGCGATCGTAGCCCTGGCGCGCCGGTTGGCCGTGGTCATGCACCGTATGTGGGTGGATGGCACTGAGTTCCGCTGGACCAGGGAACAAGCCGCGGCGGCAGCATGACATCGTCAACGATCAGATCCGGATAGGAGAAAACTCGAGTTCCACCTAGCAGTGGAAGGATGTCCCTCACTGGACGATGGATGAGATGAGTTCGTATGTCTGCTTGGACCTGCCGTCACACTGACGGCAAGGTCGTCCAAAAGATTGTTCCGCCTCGTCCTCGGATCCCATGATGGAAGGGCCCTGGTGCCGATTCCGAAGAGAAGCGCGAGCCCGTGAGAGACATCGACACTGTAGTAGTGGATAGTCTGAAAGTGCTTGACCCCAACCGGCCGATTAGAGAAGGCCCGCATCAGGGAGCTGGTCGAGAACTTACCCGACCTGGCCACTCTGATCGAACCGCTGCTCATTGTTCGACGGACGCTTCGCGAGCAGTTCTGCATCCTGCATCGCCGCCTGCTGGCCATCGTCCGGGATGACGAGGTATGCCGGCGTTTGATGACGACCCCGGGTGTCGGCCCCGTGGTGTCGCTGACCTATCGCGCCACTGTCGACGTTCCGGCTCGCTTCCGCAAATCCAAGTCAGTCGGGGCGGTGTTTGGGTTGACGAGCGCCAAGTATCAATCGGGCGAGGTCGATTGGAGCGGCAAAATATCGCGCTGTGGCGATGAGATGATGCGGACGATGCTCTACGAAGCAGCCCAAAGTATGTTGCGTTCCAAGAAATGGTCATGGCTCAAGGCCTGGGCGATGCAGATCGCCAGACGCTGCGGGATGAAAAAGGCGATCGTAGCCCTGGCGCGCCGGTTGGCCGTGGTCATGCACCGTATGTGGGTGGATGGCACTGAGTTCCGCTGGACCAGGGAACAAGCCGCGGCGGCAGCATGACATCGTCAACGATCAGATCCGGATAGGAGAAAACTCGAGTTCCACCTAGCAGTGGAAGGATGTCCCTCACTGGACGATGGATGAGATGAGTTCGTATGTCTGCTTGGACCTGCCGTCACACTGACGGCAAGGTCGTCCAAAAGATTGTTCCGCCTCGTCCTCGGATCCCATGATGGAAGGGCCCTGGTGCCGATTCCGAAGAGAAGCGCGAGCCCGTGAGAGACATCGACACTGTAGTAGTGGATAGTCTGAAAGTGCTTGACCCCAACCGGCCGATTAGAGAAGCAGACATGCTGGCAGCCAGCCCGACTTCGGTTTTCAGGGCCACAACCGGACCCAATGCACCGCAGCATGCAAGATTGCTAACTCAAACGGCGTTAGCGGCACACTCGTTCGGCGTGAACAGAACCGTGAATTGCGCGCCTCGCCCCAAATGATTTGGACCGAACAGCGACTGACCACCAATTTGATCGACGAGAGACGAAACGATCTTCATCCCGAGACCCTTCGACTTCTTCGGATCAAACCCATTCGGAAAGCCAGGGCCATCGTCGGAGACTGAAAGTGCGTAACCTTTGCCGGGGTTCATAACCAACCTGACCGTAATCTTGCCCTTGGCATATTTGGCGGAGTTCGTCACAAGTTCGCTGACAATGTATCCCAACGGTATTCCAATCGTGGTCGAGACTCCCAGCGCAATCCCTTCAACTGTAAGATTACGTTCAGCATCTTCGGCTGCCAGAATGCCCCTCATGTCGTGGCAGAGATTCTCAAGATATTGCTTAAGCTCGACACTTCTGACGTGATCGAGAGCATGAAGACGTTTGTGAACGCTGCCTATTGTGGCGACGCGATTCGCTGCGACCTTTAATTGCTCCGCTGCCTTGTCGTTCTGCGACTCGCGGCTTTGCAGTGAAAGCAAGCTGGACACCATCTGAAGGCCGTTCATCAGCCTATGATCAAACTCACGGCTCATAAGGTCTTTGTGCCTGATCAATTCGTCTTTTTGATCCAACAGCACTTGTTCACGGGCGAGAGCCTCTCGCAATTTGGCTTCCGTGCGATTGAGCCTTTCCAGCTCCTTCTGTCCTCTCTCAACCGCAGCGTATAATTCGAATGGGCAATACAGCGGCTGTCGAAGAAATGGAGGTGCTTGAACCGACGTTTCTCGCTGAAGTCCTGAACTCCAAAGCACATCGATGCTCATCGGTTTCTCCCCTCCGACGCATACGTGGCGATTGTTGATTTATGAGGGTTATCGAGCCGACGACGGTTGATTTAGATCAACCCCGCTCGTCGACGACTTCCGAGATCGGTCATGAGCGTCGTTTCTGCGCCGAGCGGACGATGTCGGGTTTGTCCTCGACAGCCGAAAATCGGGCAGACGTTGAAGACGATCGAGAAGCGCCAATAAGCGACATTCCGCCCAAGTCGATCGGAGTTCCTTGACCAGCCTTATATGTTTGCTGGTGTCCCTGCGGTTCTGACATTCGCAAACGTGCCTGCCGCGAAGCCATATGAATGTCAGAACCGGGACACCAGCGGGTGTGCCTGATCACCCGGCATTCCCTGCGCCCTCCACTTGGAGCGGCTCATTTTTGTGCACGGCTCGGGCGCATTGTGTCGCGAGAAGCGCAGATCCGTGGCCATCATCGGGCGAGTGGGATGTTAATCATCAGGTTTCCTCTGGAACGCGGCGATGTCGCTTGATTGTCGCAAGCGCCTGTTATCGCGAGTCTTAATGAGCGGCGTTCGATTCGAGAAAATGCGACGTAACCCATTTCATCGAAGTGTCATCTGAATCTGTTAGGCGCGCGCATGGGAAGTGACTCGATGAGTGAAGAACAGCCGGAGCGGCGTTTTCGCACCCTGTTTGTCTCCGACGTGCATCTCGGGGCACGCGGTTCGCAGGCCGACAAGCTGCTTGATTTTCTCCGTGTCCATGACGCCGATACGATATATCTCGTCGGCGATATCGTCGATGGTTGGGCGCTGAAGTCGAGCTGGCACTGGCCGCAATCGCACAACGACTTCGTGCAGAAGATGCTGCGCAAGGCGCGCAAGGGCGCCAAGGTCATCTACATCCCCGGCAATCACGACGAGTTCCTGCGCAGGTACTACGGCACCCATTTCGGCGGCATCGACGTGGTCGAAAACGCCGTCCACACCGGCGTCGACGGCCGCCGCTATCTCGTCATTCACGGCGACATCTTCGACCTCGTGGTGCAGAACGCGCGCTGGCTCGCCCATCTCGGCGACCGGGCCTACGATTTCGCGATCCAGATGAATCGTTTCGTCAACTTCTTCCGCCGCGCGTTTGGCGTGCCGTATTGGTCGCTGTCGCAATGGGCGAAGCAGAAGGTCAAGAAGGCGGTAAACTACATCGGCGCGTTCGAGAACGCGCTCGTCGCCGAAGCGCGCCGCCACAGCGCGGAAGGCGTGATCTGCGGCCACATTCATTACGCGGTGATCCGCGACGAGCAGGGCATTCGCTACATGAACTGCGGGGACTGGGTGGAAAGCTGCACGGCTCTGGTCGAGCACGAGGACGGCCGCTTCGAAATCATCACCTGGACCGATCCCGCGCATCGGCAGCTCCCGGTTCCTTCCGTGGCGGCCCGCGCCGCGGCCTAGGTTTTGATTGAGCATGACCTTTTCGGAAAACCGCTTCGCACCCCGCATCAAGTGCGGGGCAGGCTTTTTCCGGATCATGCTCTGATGCGCATCCTCGTCGCGACCGACGCATGGCATCCACAGGTCAACGGTGTGGTGCGGACGCTCGCCATGACTGCGGAAGCGGCGATGCCGCTCGGCGCCGAGATCGCCTTCCTCACCCCGCAGTCGTTTCGCACCTTCGCGCTGCCGAGCTATCCCGGCTTGCGGCTGGCGCTGCCAAAGCCTGCGAAGATCGCCCGCCTGATCGAGGATGCGCGTCCCGACAGCATTCACATCGCCACCGAAGGCCCGATCGGCATCGCCGTGCGCCGCTATTGCCGCAAACATGAGCTGCCGTTCACGACGAGCTTCCACACCCGCTTTCCCGATTATGTCTCGGCACGGCTGCCGGTTCGCGAATCCTGGATCTGGGCGGCCCTGCGGCGGTTTCATCGCGATGGTGATGCGGTGATGGTGGCAACGCCGGCGCTGGCGAACGAATTGCGTGCGAGGGGCTTCCGCAACGTGGTGCTCTGGCCGCGCGGCGTCGATACCTCCCTGTTTCATCCGCGTGACGTCGATCTCGGTTTGCCGCGCCCGGTCTTCCTGTGCGTCGGCCGCGTCGCGGTCGAGAAAAATCTCGAGGCGTTTCTCGATCTGGATCTGCCGGGGACCAAGCTCATTGTCGGCGATGGGCCGGCGCGCGCGAGCCTGATGCGCAGCTATCCGGACGCCGTCTTCCCCGGCGCGCAGCAGGGAGAAGAGCTGGCGAGAAGCTATGCGGGCGCCGACGTCTTCGTGTTCCCGAGCAAGACCGACACATTCGGTCTTGTGCTCCTGGAAGCGCTGGCGAGCGGCACGCCGGTTGCGGCTTTTCCGGTTTCCGGTCCACGCGATGTGCTGGGCCACGCGCCGGTCGGCGCATTGAACGACGATCTTGGGCAAGCCTGCCGGAGCGCTTTACGGATTTCCCGCCAGGTTTGCCTCGAATTCGCCACCAAACACACCTGGGAAGCTTCGGCCCGCGCCTTCATCGCGCATATGGCCGAAATTGGTCATGCCAAGCCGCATGGCGGCGTCGCGCCGCTGATACCGGAGCAGCCGCGCTACGTTGCATAGCTTAAACCTTGCCGCCCTTTCGGCAGGCGCGTTAAACTGCACGTCATGAATGAACCGCTTTCCCACATGCCCGTCAGTTCCGCCGATGTCGATGCCGCGGCCAGCGTGATTGCGCCGTTTGCGGTGCGCACGCCGTTATTGTCGCCACCCGTTCTCTGCGACCGCATCGGCGCCAAGGTTTTTCTCAAGCCCGAAGTCCTGCAACGCACCGGCTCGTTCAAATTCCGCGGCGCCTTCAACAAGCTGTCGTCGATTCCCCAAAGCGCGCGCAAGGGCGGCGTGGTCGCCTTCTCGTCCGGCAATCACGCGCAAGGCGTGGCGGCGGCCGCAAAAATCCTGAACATGCCCGCCACCATCGTGATGCCGGCCGACTCGCCTTTATCCAAGCGCGAGCGCACCAAGTCCTATGGCGCCGAGGTCGTGCTCTACGATCGTGACCGCGAGGACCGCGAGGCGATTGCGCGAGAGATCGCAGGAAAGCGCGGCGCGACGCTGGTGCCTCCTTACGACGATCCCAAGGTGATCGCGGGGCAGGGCACCGTGGGCAGGGAAATCTGCGAAGACCTCGCTAGCCTCGGCATCGCGCCCGACATCGTGGTGGCGCCGGTGTCCGGCGGCGGTTTGATTGCGGGCGTTGCGACCGCCGTGAAAGCGCGCTTTCCGCAGGCGATGGTGATGTCGGCGGAGCCCGAGGCGTTCGACGATCACGCCCGCTCGCTGCGCGCCGGCAAGCGCGAGGGGCACGGAGGTAAAGGCCGCTCGATCTGCGACGCGCTGATGGCGGCGATCCCCGGCGAGATCACCTTTGCCATCAACGGCAAATTGCTCGCCAAGGGCGTCACCGCATCGGAAGCCGAAGTCGGCGCCGCCGTTGCCTTTGCCTGGCGCGAACTCAAGCTCGTGGTCGAGCCGGGTGGCGCGGTTGGGCTTGCCGCGCTGCTCGCCGGTCATATCGAGGCGTCCGGCAAGACTGTCGTGATTGTGCTGTCCGGTGGCAATGTGGATGCGGACCTCTATGCGCGCCTGATCGCCTGAACGTAAGCGGAAGGCGAACGATCTAAGAGAAGCGGCCGACAACCTCGATCAGGCCGACGATCGCTCGATTGAACGCGTCCAGGTCCTCGGCGGGAATCCAGTATTCCCGATGAGACTGCCCGCCTGCTTCTTTCACCTCGTAACGGTCGATGAAGCTTCGCGCGATCTCGAAACGGGTCACAAATCCTGCGCCGCTGGCCGGGACGTTCCAGTCGCGCGCGATCTTGACCGCATATTCTTCGGTGAGGACGGGATAGAAAATCGGCTGCTCGGGTAGGCGCGGCGGAAAGGAACGCATGCCCGACTGACGGATCAGCTTCAGCTCTTGCGGACCGACAGGGCGCCAAAGGGTGAGCGTGGCTCCGACGGGCGGCATTTTGAAATCCGAAGCGTTCAGGAGAAGAACGCGATCCTCTCGTTCTGGCTCATGCGGCGGATCGGGGCCAGCGGGTCGGGCCCGGGGGGGCGGGGCCGTTGCACGATGCCGTTGGCAAGCAGGCTCGAACCGAGCGAGGCGGCAGGCGCCGGCGCGGCCGGTAGTTCGCGTTCGGGCGCTGGTTGAAGGGCAGTCACAGCCGGCAACGCCGGGGATACGACCGGCGCCTTGGCCGTATCGTTGCTGTCCGACGCGAAGGTGATGTCGATCTCCCAGGATCCGTTTACCGACGTGTCGTCGGCCGGGGTCTGGGGCGCGTCGATCCGGCTCGATCGGACCTGGTTTTCCTGAACCTGGTTCTCGCGGGCCTGGTTCGCGTCGATTTGCTTCTCATAGACTTCGGCGTCCTCGAGCCTGGGCTCGTAGGCCTCGTCCGTGTCGGGCGCGGCCATCTCCATCGCCACCATGTCGAGCATGGCCTCATCGCTGGCGTCGAAGGCGTCTACGGGCTCGCTCGCGGTCTCCGAAGCCGCCGTCATTGACGGCTTATGGGCGGCTGCCGGATCGACTGCTACAGCCGGGGTACCGGTCGTCGTTTCGGTTTTGGCTCCAACGCTGGCTGGGGTGACCTCCGCAACGGACACGACGTGCGGGGCCTGCATCATCCCGCTGGCCTCGGCCGCCTCTTCGATCTCCATCCTGGCTTCAGGCTCAGCCTGAGTTTCGGCGGCCGGCGTGGCATCCGCAGTTTCCGGCGGCGCCGCCTTGGGCGGCGAGGCGGGCGCCTCATCGGCGTCGAATGCCGCGATTTTTCCCTCGATCCGGTCGAAAGCCCCGTTCAGGGCGCTGGCCAGATCGGAAGGGGCGAGCTTGGCCGCCGCGCCCTCGATGGCGGCCACCTGAGAGTCGATCAAGTCGCAAATCCGGCCGTCGGCGCCGATTTCGCGCAAACGCCAGGCAATCTCGCGAATGACGCGGGCGCCCTTGCGCACGGGCGCGAGATTCTGCTCGATCGCAAGGTCGTCGACGGCAGCGGCGGTGGCGTCTCGCGCTTCCGCGAGCGCCGCGCGCAGCGAGGCCAGCGCTTCGTCGAGCAGGGGATCGCGCAGGGGTTTTTTCTGCGCGGCGATCGTCTCCTCGATCCGCACCACCGCATCCAGCACCATCTTGGTGTCGGCATTGCGATTGCGCTTGGCGTACTCGCCGAGAAACCAGCGCCCCCGCGAGGTCTCCATGAACGCCTCCTTGATGGCGTCATAGTCCGCCTCGCTCGGCTGGACCGGGCGCGCGGAGATCGGGGACAGGGCGAAGACTTCGTCGGCCATGGCTAACTCATCCGCGCAAACGGTTGCGCGCATGATCCGGAAAATGGGAACTGGTTTTCCGAAGAAATCATGTTCAGACAACAATCCCGGGCGCGATAGTGATTCGACTTAATCCACCGCTTTAACTCTAACGATCACCACGATATCGCGCGAATCGCAATTGAATTGATGCCATCCGAATCACAAATCCCCATCGCATCTCGTGCCGCCTATTTGAAGTTCCTGCACCACAAACGGCGATTTCTACTCCGGAACTTCAATTAGAAAGCGGCACTAGCGTTCTCAGTTTGCTAGTGCCCTTGACTTATCGAAGTTCGTAAACGGGGGTGCTGCGATGGAGTACGAACTTCGAAAAGCGGGCCCTGGCGCACACCCGTCGCGGCGTTTCGCCGTCCGCCTGGCGCTGTTTTATGCCGCGATCTTCGCGCTGTTCGGCTGCCAGCTGCCGTTCCTCCCCGTGTGGCTCAGGGCGGTCGGGATCGACGCGGCCTGGATCGGCGTCATTTCCGCGGTCCCGGCGGTGACGCGATTTACGGTCCTGCCGGTCGTCACTGGCCTCGCCGAGCGCCATGCTGCGGTGCGCGGCGCCATGATCGCGACCGCCGCCATAACCACGATTGGGTTTGCCGTGATCGGCACCCAGCATTTGCCGCTTGCCGTGTTCCTGGCCTACGCCCTGACCGCGGTGGCGTGGACGCCGACGGTGCCACTGACGGATGCCTATGCCTTGCGCGGCGTCGTGCAGTACGGCATCGACTACGGCCCGGTGCGGCTATGGGGCTCGGCCGCCTTCATCATCGGTGCGTTGGGATGCGGGTGGCTTGCCGATCTGATCGTGGCCAGGCATCTGATCTGGATCATCACTGCCGTGGCGGCGCTCGGCGCCCTCGTCAGCCTCGGCCTGCAACCATTGGGTTCCCGGAAAGCGAAAGCAGTGGTGTCGCACGGCTCGACCGCGCTGCTGAGCGATCCAGCCTTTCTGGCGATCATTGTGACGTCCGCGCTGATTTAAGGCAGCCATTCTGCACTTTACGTCTTCGGTTCGATCACCTGGCAGCTCGCCGGCCTTGGCGGCCTGACGATTGCGGCGCTTTGGGCCATTGGTGTTGTGGCCGAGATCGTGGTGTTTGCGCTGTCGCCGCGTTTTACGCTGCAACCGTCCTCGCTGGTCATGATCGGCGGGCTGGGGGCCGTGGCGCGCTGGCTGATTACGGCGCAGGAGCCATCGGTCGCAGCGCTTGCCGTGGTTCAGCTTGGGCACGGCGCGAGCTTTGCGTTGACGCAGCTCGGCACAATGGGACTGATGGTCAAGCACGTGCCGATCCCGGTGGTGACACGGGCGCAGGGCTATCTTGCCGCGTGCGGCGGAATTGTCGCCTCCGGCGCCTCGATCGTCTCAGGTCTGATCTATGCCCGTTACGGCGAGGGCGTTTATTACGTGATGGCCGCGATGGCGCTGGCGGGCGCCGCGATCATGTGGGCCGCGCGCCGTTCACCGGCATCCCAAATCCGAGGTTCATAGGGATCCACATCGCCGGCGAGCGCGAAGCACATGATGGCAAACTCGGGTTGGAGCGCATGTCAGTGAAACAATCCCATGAACCATTGTTTCAAAGCGCGATTGGCTTGTGGAGCTTTCTCGGGAAAGAGCGCCTCATCGAAGAGCGGTAGGATCGTTTTGAAGGCCCGATAATCGACACCGGTCCGCAAGGCGCCTCCACTCGGTTCGGATTCGTTCGTCTCCAACTTTGCCATGGGAGCTCGAAAGGGCAGGTCGGCGTAGGGACACGGTGGATGTGCGTGGAGCGGGCGCCTTGGCGCCTCGCGGCTGGAGCCCTCAGCCGCCAGACAATCGAGCATTGTGCCAAGCATATCGAGGCCGGGAGGGAGCGTATGGGATCTGAACGTTGGCTGGGCCGGCAGGTCGAACATGCCCCGCATCGACACATCGGGCCAATCGGATGGCAGAAGCGTCGCAGTGACATCACGGCGGGTCAGGGATGGAACCGGCATCGCCGAAACGTCCACCGGCCTTTCCCCTGAATTGTTACCGGACAACTCGTTCGGGCGGCTGCTTGATGACGGCTCGGGCACGATCGAAACTTCGACTACCTCAAAGGTCGGAGCGGGATCCGCGTACGGCTCCGGCCTGAGCGTCAGGAATAAGCCAATTGCGGCTAAGTGGACGAGGGCAGATACGCCAACGGCTACCGACGGCGTCTTCAATTGGCGAAGCCTTCCTTTGCACCTCGGTTACTTGGCGCCGATCGCCGCGGCATCAGGCGTGCTCGCCAAGACGTTTGACATTAGTGCGTGCATTTTTTATTGTATAACAATAATAAGTGAATGCTAAATGATATGAAAGACAGCATGCCGACCGTAGTGCCGTGGCCTACCTCCGCGTCGATGGAAACCGCAGACTCTGGGCCGCACGCCGCGCTGCGGGCAAGGATCGCCTGGCTTTGCCATCTCGCGCGCGTGGCAGCGGTTGGCTGGGCGGCCTGGATGTTCATCGCGATGATGTGGGTATGGGTCGACCCGGCGAGGATCGCAGGCATGGTCGGCCGCTACCTGAACGCCGATCTTGGCGTCATGAGTGCTTCGCAGGTTGCCTGCGGTTTTGCGGCGCAGCTCGCCGCACGGATTCCGATGGCGGTGGTGGCGTACTGCATCTGGCGGCTATTCGGGACCTATCTCCGCGGGCGCATTTTCACCGGCGACGCCGCCGCCTGGGTGCAGCGCGTCGGGATCGCCGGACTGATCGCGGTGGCGATCTCGGTCGTGATGCGCCGGATCCAGTGGTTGATTCTAACCAGTCACTCGGGGCTTCCGTTCAGTACGCTCCTTTTCACCCAATTCTTCCTTCCCAACGATCTCCTCGAAGTGCTGTTTTCCCTGTTCGTGCTCGCGCTCGGACATGTGTTCAGGACGGCGGTGCAGATCGCGGACGACAACGACAGCATCGTGTGAGGACCCATGAGCATCATCGTGAACCTCGACGTCATGCTGGCCAAACGCAAGATGCGTTCGAAGGAACTCGCGGAACGGATCGGCATCACCGAGCAGAACGTGTCGCTGCTGAAGTCTGGAAAGGTCCGCGGCGTGCGATTCGATACGCTCAGCAGGATTTGCGAAGTTCTCAACTGCCAGCCGGGCGATCTGCTTGAGTACCGCGCCGACCACGGCCGTGACTTGCAGCCGATGGTCGCTCATGGTTGAGCGCGGCATCGTTCGATTTGGACTGTTGCTGATCGTTGCCCTGCCTGTGCTGGGCTTTCTCGTCTATGAAGGCAGGGGTCTTTCGTGTCTAAGCCTAGCACCGTTCGATTTTTGCTGGTTCTGACGGTTGCCCTGTCTGTGCCGAGTCTTTTCGTTGCAGAGTCGGCATCGGCAGATCCGACCATGGCGGCCTTTCCGCCTCTGGGCCGGCTCGTCGCCGTTGACGGCCGTCAGCACTACCTCTTCTGCACCGGCACGGGCGCGCCAACGGTGATCTTGGAAGAGGGAGCCGGCGGAGCTTCACCAAACTGGGTGTGGATTCAGCCAAGGGTCACTGCCACGACGCGCGTCTGCTCCTATGACAGGCCCGGATATGGCTGGAGCGATCCATCCAATACGCCGAGAGACGCCGAAACCGTAGGTCGCGAGCTTGATGCTCTGCTCAAGTCAGCCGGCGAGAAAGGCCCGTTCATTGTCGTCGGGCATTCCCTTGGTGGTGCCTACGCGCGCATGTTTGCCGCGCAACAGCGCGACAATGTTGTCGGTCTTGTTCTTGTCGACGCGACGAGCCCCTCTCTTGTCGCCACCATGGACGAGGTTGGACTTCCGCCAATGCGCAAGAGCGACTTCGTAATGTTCCTGGCGTCCCACGAAGCGCTTTTTCAAATGGCCGATCGGATCGGATTGATCCGGCTTACCGTCGACCTGGATGTCAATGATTTCCCTCCCGACGCCGTACCTGCGATGCGGGCGTTTCTGGCAAACCGTGAGAGAGCGCGAACCTCGGTTCGGGAAGTTGATTCAGTGTCCGAAACGGTGCGCGAGATCAGCCTTCTCGGCGGCGTGGACCCCATGCCGGTGACGGTCATTGCCGCCGATCGCTGGGTCGACAAGGATCCGGACCTCGCCGCAAAGCGCGCGGAATGGGACAAGAAGCAGCAGCGAAACTGGCTTGCACTCTCGACCAACGGCCGGTTCCTGATCGTGCCCGGTTCAGATCATCTTTCCCTACTGAGCAAGAAAGAGCATGCGGCTATCGTGTCGGATGCGATCATTCGGATGGTTCGTAGCCTCAAGCACCGATAGATGCGGCTGTCTCAAACCGCCATGAGAGCATCTTCAGCCCCACAGTGCAGCCTCCGGCGGATAGACGAGACTGCCGTCGTAGCGCAGGCCGCCGTCGCGATCGCGCGCGAGCAACAGGGGTCCGTCGAGATCGACGAAGCGGGCCTGCTGCGCGATCAGCATGGCCGGCGCCATCGAAAGCGAGGTTGCCACCATGCAGCCGACCATGATGTCAAAACCCTGCGCCGCGGCCGCATCAGCCATCGCGAGCGCTTCCGTCAGTCCGCCGGTCTTGTCGAGCTTGATATTGACGGCGTCATAGCGTTCGCGAAGCCTGGCGAGCGAGGCGCGATCGTGCACGCTTTCGTCGGCGCAGACCGAAATCGGCCGCTTGATCTGCGCAAGCCGCTCGTCCTTGCCCGCCGGCAGCGGTTGCTCGACCAGCGTCACGCCGGCGCGCGCGCAGGCCATGAGATTTTGCTCGAGATTGGCTTCGGTCCAGGCCTCGTTGGCATCGACGATGAGTTCGGAATCGGGCGCGGCTTTGCGCACGGCGGCGAGCCGCAGCCAATCGCCCTCGCCGCCGAGCTTGATTTTCAAGAGCTTCCGGTGCGCCGCCTTTGCGGCAGCGAGCGCCATCGCCTCCGGCGTGCCGAGCGAGATGGTATAGGCGGTTACGCAGGGGCGGGGAGGGGGCCGGCCGAGCCGGTCCCAGATGCGAACGCCGCTTTGTTTGGCCTCGAGATCGAGCAGCGCGCAGTCCAGCGCATTGCGGGCGGCCGAGGGCAGCAGGGCCGATTGCAGGACCTGCCGATCAAGTCCGCGAGCGATGGCATCCTTCATGCCAAGAATCGCCGCAAGCGTGGCGTCCGCAGTCTCGCCATAGCGGGGGTAGGGCACACATTCGCCGCGGCCGACCACCCCGCCGCGGGCAACTTCGGCCACAATCACCACCGCTTCGGTCTTGGCACCGCGGCTGATGGTGAAGCTGCCTTCGATCGGCCAGCGTTCGATTCTCGCCTCAAGTGTTGGTACACTGCTGGAAGTCATTTCAATATCTACTGTCCCAATCCCGAAGTTCGTAATCCCATGCGGCCCCTCACGTACGAACTTCGGGATTGATAGGACAGTAGAAAACTTCATTTATCTAGTGTGGCTTTGGTTCAAAAGTCCGCGTGACGAACTCGCGGCCCCGCTGATGCGGACTTTTGAACCGCCACACCGGCCTTTCTTTGAAAGCGGCCCCAGATCGTCTGCCCTATGCTAGACAATATTATCAGGGCGTATCCGGATTCTCCCCTTCAAGTGACGTCTGAACAAAAGGCTCAAGGAGCTGGAATTGTGAACGGCGACCCGACATTGGAGCGTATCGCAAAGGGCGGCGGCCTGGCGCTGTGCGCGGGCGGCCCCTGGACGGCGCGCTTTGCCTCCGAGCTCGAGCAAATGGTGGCGGATGCCGAGCGGCTGAAGGGAAAGGCCGCCAACGTCTCCATCGACGTCTCCCAGGTCTCCAAGCTCGACACCTTTGGGGCCTGGTTGATCGAGCGGCTGCGCCGCAGCCTGACGCAAGGAGGCATCGAGGCCAGGATTGCGGGACTTTCGGCGGATTATTCCAGTCTCGTCGATGAAGTCCGCCGTGTGAAATCGTTTCCGGCGGCCGACGTCACGGCGGTGACGATCTCGGGCATGCTGGAGCAGATCGGCCGCACCATGGCCGGCATCGGCGGCACGATCCTCAGTCTCGTGGATATGCTGGGCGCGGTGTTGGCTGCGAGTGGACGCGTCCTCACCCATCCGCGGTCCTTTCGCCTGACCTCCACCGTGCATCACCTGGAGCAGGTGTGCTGGCGCGCGGTGCCGATCGTCGTCCTCATTACCTTCCTGATCGGCTGTATCATCTCGCAACAGGGCATCTTCCACTTCCGCAGGTTCGGTGCGGATATCTTCGTGGTCGATATGCTCGGTGTGCTGGTGCTGCGCGAGATCGGCGTGCTCCTGGTCGCGATCATGGTCGCAGGACGTTCGGGCAGCGCCTACACCGCCGAACTCGGTTCCATGAAGATGCGCGAGGAAATCGATGCGCTGCGCACCATGGGTTTCGACCCGATCGAGGTTCTGATCCTGCCACGGATGCTGGCACTGGTGCTTGCGCTGCCGATCCTGGCGTTTCTGGGCGCGATCGCGGCGCTTTACGGCGGCGGTTTGGTCGCCTGGCTTTACGGCGGGGTTGACCCGGAAGCCTTTTTATTGCGCTTGCGCGACGCGATCTCGATCGATCACTTCACCGTCGGCCTGATCAAGGCGCCGGTGATGGCCGCGGTGATCGGGATCGTCGCCTGTGTCGAGGGGCTCGCCGTGCAAGGCAGTGCGGAATTGCTCGGACAGCACACGACCTCGTCAGTGGTGAAAGGCATCTTCTTCGTGATCGTGATGGACGGCGTGTTTGCGATCTTCTTCGCCTCGATCGGGATGTGACGATGATCGGCCAGGTCCCAGCGCAAGTCCAATCCCAAATCCAGGCTCAAGACGCAATCATCCGGGTGCGCGACATCTCCGTGCAGTTCGGTTCGACCAAGGTGCTCGACGGGCTCGATCTCGACGTCAAGCGCGGAGAGATTCTGGGATTTGTCGGCCCTTCCGGCGCCGGCAAATCGGTGCTGACGCGCACCATCATCGGCCTGGTGCCGAAGATCTCCGGGCGCATCGAGGTGTTCGGGGTCGATCTCGATGCGGCCTCCGGTTCGGAACGGCGTGCCGTCGAGCGGCGCTGGGGCATCCTGTTTCAGCAGGGCGCGCTGTTTTCCTCGCTGACGGTGCGGCAGAACATCCAGTTCCCGGTGCGTGAATATCTCGACGTCACCCAGCGCCTGCTCGACGAGATCACAATGGCCAAGCTCGGCATGGTGGGACTTCGTCCTGAAGTTGCCGATCGTTTCCCCTCGGAACTATCCGGCGGCATGATCAAGCGCGTGGCGCTGGCCCGCGCGCTGGCGCTTGATCCGGAACTCGTCTTTCTGGACGAACCAACGTCGGGCCTTGATCCGATCGGAGCCGGCGACTTCGACGAGTTGGTTAGAACCCTGCAGCGGACTTTGGGCCTGACCGTTTTCATGGTAACTCACGATCTCGACAGCCTTTACACTGCATGTGACCGGATTGCCGTTTTAGGGAACGGTAAGATCATTGCCGCAGGATCGATGGCCGATATGCAGGCCTCGCAGCATCCCTGGTTGAGGGCCTACTTCCACGGTAAACGCGCCCGCGCGGTCATGGGATAGTTCAGAAGCCATTTTTTGCCCCTTCTTTGGGTTATTGGGCGGGGTCTGGTGGATTTCGGAGTTAAGTCATGGAAACGCGGGCGAATTACGTTCTGATCGGATCGTTCACGCTTGCCGTGATCGCCGCCGCGTTCGGCTTCGTGCTGTGGTTCCAGAGCCTCCACACCACCAAGCTGCGCTCTCCGATGAACGTGATTTTTGAAGGTCCGGCGGCAGGCCTGCGCAATGGCGCCAGCGTCAACTTTAACGGTATCAGAGTAGGCGAAGTCGTCTCGGTGAAGCTCGACAACCCGCGTCGCGTGGTCGCACGCGCCATGATCGAAAACAACGCGCCGATTCGCAAAGATACCATCGTCGGCCTCGAATTTCAGGGGCTGACCGGCGTCGCCGCCATTTCGCTGAAGGGCGGCGACGAGAACGCGGCGCCCGTACCGGTCGGCGACGACAACATTCCCGTGCTGACCGCCGATCCCAACGCGCTGCAGGACGTCACGGAGGCTATCCGCGGCACGTTGCAGAACATCAACCGGGTGGTTGCGGACAACCAAACGGCGGTGAAGAATTCGCTGCACAATCTCGAGACCTTCACTGCTGCGCTGTCGCGCAACGCCGAAAAGATCGACGAGGTCATGCTCAAGGTCGACGGCGTGATGGGCAAGGCGGACAATCTGATGGTCGGGCTCAACAAGGTCGCCGGCGGCAGGGATGGCGGCGAATTGTTCCTGACCCTGCAATCGATCCGCGAGCTTGCGGACGATTTCGACAAGCGATCGGGCGCGCTGATGACGGATGGCCGCCGCACGCTCGGCGACATCAGCCGCGCGGTGAACAATCTCGACCGCAACCCGACGCGGCTGTTGTTCGGCGCGAGCAACTCGACTTCCCCGGCGGCCGCCTCGGCCTCGGCACCGACGCCGGCCGCGCCGCCGCGACGGCAGTGACGAGAAGCGAATAGCGAATAGCCCTTAGCGGATAGTGAGTGGCGAATAGCCAATAGGGAGTAGCGAATAGGGATCCCTTTTCTGCTGCCATTGTGGAAACAAGAACGGAGGCCGCAAGGCCTCCGTTTTTCTATTTGCTATTCGCTACTCGCAATTCGCGCCCTTCACCCCAACCGCCCGCCCGCATGCGCGAGCAAGGTGTACACGAGGCCCGTTTCCGAGGTGAGGTGGGCACGTAGCGCCTGCGGTCCGCGATCCTCGCGCGCGACCTCGTCGAGCAGGCGCTCGAACTCGGCGATATAGCGATCGACGGTCTGCTTGAAGTTGCGATCGCTGCGATACTTGCGCGCGACCTCGTCGAAAGCCTTCTGGCCCGACGGTGTATAAAGCCGCTTCGAGAACGCCTTGCTCTCGCCGCGCTGATAGCGGTCCCACATTTCGGCGGCGAGGTTGCGGTCCATCAGGCGGCCGATGTCGAGCGACAGCGATTCCAGCGGATTGCCGCCGGCCCCGCCTTGGTTCGCGCCACGGCCGCGGGAAGGCGCAGGCAGCGGCGCGCCGGCGCCGCCATCGGTGCGGCTCAGGAGATCGGACAACCAGCCGTCGCGGCCCTGGTCCGAGCCTGCGGGTGCGACCGGCGGAGCTTCGGTGCGGCGTGGTGCCGGCGTCGGCATGCCGAGATCGGGCGGCGGCAGGTTCGATGCGCTGGCGCGCGGCGCCGGGCGCGGTGGCTCGGCGCGTCCGCCGGCGGCGGCAGCCAGCGCCGGTTCTTCCTCGTGGTAGGTGCTCGTGCGGTTGGCCGGCACGACGTCGAGGCCACGGCCATGATGGGCGACGATGCGGTTGAGCTCGGCGAGAGCCTCGATCTGGTCGACGATCACCTTGCGCATCTGCGCGGTCGAGTCGGCCGCCTCCTGCGGCATTTCGAGAACGCCGCGGCGCAGCTCGTTGCGGGTCGCCTCCAGCTCGCGCTGCATTTCGGCGGCCATCTGCTTCATGCTCGCGACCATGGTGGCGAACTTCTCGGCGGACTGCTTGAACATCGCATCCGCTTCTTCGGTGCTCTGCTGATAGATCTCGGCCATCGCATCCGTGGTGTGGCGGCGCTCTTCCTCGGCCGCGACGCGAACGGCCTCGAACTGCCGGGTGATCGCGGCAGAGCCTGCGCCGGCGGTTTCCGCCACCACGCGCGCGATGTCGCGGGCGCGCTCTTCGGCGGCCGCGAGCGATTCATCAAGCAGGCCGGTGAAGCGCGACAACCGCTGATCGAGGTCGGTCGTGCGCAGATCGATGGTGGTGACCAGCGATTCGAGCGCCGACTTGCGCTCGGAGAGCGAAGCGGTGGTCGAGCGGTTGCTATGCTCGACGATGGCGGCGGCCTCGACCAGCGCCTTGCCGTGGGTCTCGAACTGGCCCGAGAGCGAGTTGAGGTCTTGCAGCGCCTTGCCGGTCTTGGAGTTGAACACGCTCAACTGGTCTTCCAGCGTCTGCGTCGCCGCGCCGTTGCGCGTGGTGACGTCGTTCATGGCCGAGACGAAATCCGCCACGCGGGTGACGAGGGCGCGCTCCAGCGAATTGAGGTTGTCGTGGGCGCCGGTCAGGACTTCCTGAAGCAGGATGTTGCCTTCGCGCAGCCGCTCGAACAGGGCGACCGTGTCGGTGCGCAGGATCTTGCTGGTCTCCTGCATTTCGGTGACGGCGGCGGCCGACACCTGGCGCGACTGGTCGATCGCATTGCGCGACGCCATTTCCAGCTCCTTCAGCGACTTGTTGACGGAGCTGGTGGCGATTTCGCCGGCCGTGGTGATGTTGCGCGCCACCTCCGAACTGTTGCCGAGCATGGCCTGCGAGAAGCCCTGAGCGCGGGTTTCGATCGAACGCAGGGCCTCGGCCGTGACGCGATCGACGTCCGAGGTGAGCTGGCTGGTCTTGCTGCCAATGGCTTCGACCAGCGCGCCGCGCTTGGCATCGATGGCCTGCGACAGCCGCTCGGTCTGCTGCTGCACGTAGGAGACGATTTCGTCGGTCTTGCTGCTCATCGCCGAACCGAACGAGCCGCTGGCGGCAAGAACCGAACGCTCGACGTCCGCCGAGGTCGACTTGACCTTGGCGCTGGCGTCGTTGGCGGCCGTCACCAGGGCCTGCTGCGAGGCTTGCGCAGTCGCCGTGATGCGGTCCGTGGTGTTTGTGGTGACCGTGGAGAGCGCACGTTCGAGATCGTTCGAGATCGACCGGATCTGGCTTGCGGCATCCGCCGAGGTCGCGGCGAGCGAGCTCTGGGCTTCGCGTGCGCTGTTGAGAATGGAGGCGGCGGTGGCGCCGCCGGCGGCCGACAGCATGCGCTCGACGTCGGTGGCGAGCGTCTTGACGTGATCGGCGGCTTCCGTCGAAGCGCCGACCAGGGTGGTCTGCGCCTCGCGCGCGCCGGCGACGATGGAGGCGGCAGTGGCGCTGCCGGCGGCCGACAGGGTGCGCTCGACGTCGGTGGCGAGCGTCTTGACGTGATCGGCGGCTTCCGTCGAAGCGCCGACCAGCGTGGTCTGCGCCTCGCGCGCGCCGGCGACGATGGAGGCGGCGGTGGCGCTGCCGGCGGCCGACAGCGTGCGCTCGACGTCGGCGGAGAGCGACTTGACCTGGTTGGCGGCATCGGCCGATGCGCTGACGAGGGTGGTCTGGGCCTCGCGGGCGCTGGTCACGATCGAATTGGCGGCGCTGCCGCCGACCGCGGTCAGCGCGCGTTCGACTTCCGATGAGGTCGACTTGAGTTGCGCGCCGACATCCGAGGAGACGCCGAGCAGCGATTGCTGCGCCGCGCGAGCCCCGGTCTGGATGGTCTCGCTGGTGTTGACGACGAGGTTGGTGAGCGAGCGTTCCGCATCCTCGACATGGGACTTGATGCCGCTCGACAATTCCTCGGCGCGGGCCACCAGCGTTTCGCTGGCCTGGCGTCCGCTGCTTTCGATGCGGCCGGCGACCGCCTCGATGCGGGAATCCAGCAGTTCCTCGAACTGCGACACGCGCGTGTCGATGTCGGCGGCGACCGTGCCGATGCGGGTCTCGATCCCCTGGTGAATTTCCTGGAACCGCGCCCCGATGGTGTCGGTGAGCTGGGCCGCACGGCCCTCGATGGTCTGCGTGAGCTGCGTCGCCCGTCCGTCGATGGCGTCTGTCGCATTGGCGATGCGCTGATCGACGGCGGCGACCGCCTGCGCGGCGCCATCGGTCAGCGAAGCGGTGAGGGTGCCGAGCCTTGCATCGATGGTCGCCGTGACCGACTGGGCGCGGGTATCGAAGGTCTGTTCGAGCGATTGCAGCCGCCCTTCGAGCGAGCCGTCGAGATGGGCGACGCGATCCTTGAACGTCGTCTCGAACTGTTGCAGGCGCTGGTCGAGCGAAGCTGTGATCTCGCCGCCGTTCGACGTCAGCCGCGTGTCGAAGTTGTCGACATAGCTCTTCAGCGTGTCCGAAATATCCTGCGTGCGCTGGCCCACCTTCTCGACGATCTCGCCGCCGAAGGTCTTCACGGTGCGGTCGAATTCGGAGATGTGGCGGGTGATCAGGGCACCGAGCGTGCCCGAGTCGCGGGCGAATTTCTCGGCGAGTTCACCGCCCTGGTTCTTCACCAGTTCGTCGAACGCGCTCATCTGCAAGGCAAGCGCGTCGTGGGCGCTTTCGGTCTGTCCAATCACCTTGGCGACGAGCGTGTTCGCGGTGACGTCGAGCGCATCGCTCGCCTTCTCGCCGGAGGTGAGAATCTTGGTGGCGAGGCGGTTGCCGGATTCGTCGATCTTGTTGACGAGATCGCCGGAGCGCAGCTCGAGCTCAAGCAGCAGCGAGTCGCTGGAATTCTTCAGGGAGTCGTGCACCTGCTCGGTGCGATCGGAAATGCCGTCGATGATGGTGGCCGAGCGCTGCTCGAACTCGCTGGTGATGCGGTCGAGGCGTTCATTGAGCATCTCGTGGACGCGATCGGCGAGTTCGACGAACTCGTCGTGAACGTGGCCGGTCTTGAAATTCAGGCTGGTGGTCAGCCGCTCCGAGGCGTCGAGCACGGCGCGGGTGGTCTCGGCGCTGGCTTCCTCGAGCCGATCGAGCAGGTCGCCGCCGCGCTCGCCGAGCGCCAGGATCATGTTGTCGCCGGCGTTGGACAGCGCGCTCGTGATGTGAGCGCCGCGCTCTTCCAGTGCACCGGTGATGCTCTTGGCGACCTCGTCGACGCGGGAAGCGATCGCGTCCGAAATCAGCGCGATGTCGTGACGCAAATCGATCTGCACGCCGGAAATGGCGCTGCGCACCTGCTCGGCCTGGCCGACCAGGTTGTCGCGCTGATGGGCGATATCCTGCAACAGGGCGCGAATTCGCACTTCGTTGTCACTGTAGGCGCGTTCAAGCGCGGCGACTTCGTTGGCGACCAGCGTTTCGAGTTCGCCGGCGCGCGCGATTGCGCGCTCGATGCCGTCGCCCATCGCCGCGACCTCGCGGCGGATCGCCTGGCCGACCGTCACCATGGAGTCGCTGGCGGTGCCTTCGGGCTCGGAGAAACGGATCGCGACCTGCGCCATCGACTGCGCGATCATCTGCAATTCCCTGCCGCGCGAGGACAGGATGGCCATGTAGAGGAACATCAGAATCGGCGCGCAGAACAGCGTGGCCAATCCCGCCCACGCCAATACGCCGGCGCCGGATCCCGCCGACGCGTGCAGCGCCGGCCAAAAGCTGATGCCCAGAAAGATCGAGGCAATGACCCACACAGCCGAGGCGAGGATCGCAAGCGTCAGCGCCGTGCGCGCGGGCCGGCCCTTTTGAATCGCCTGCAAAAGCTGGCCGATGGTTTGGCGATCGTCATTAGCAGCGCGGCGAGTCACGCGCGTCTCTTCGACAGGATTGAAAGTGGTCCGATCATTGATCGGGCGCGTGTCGAATGAAGGCTCGTCAAACGAAGGAGGCGTGGCGGTCACCTCCGGTGCGGCATCGCTGCGCGAAGAATTCCTGATCTCGCCGGCTGAACCGTCGATGTTCAAGGCTTCCTGAATGGCAGAAAGCGCGACTTCTGTCGGGTCTTTGACCTTTTTGGGGGTGTTCGCCATGTTCAGTCCGAGCCCTCGTTTACCTTACGCAACCCGGAAAAGTGCTGCGAATGTCCTCCGCAAGCCCCAAGCCGGTGTCATGTTCGAATGCCGCGCCAAAGCCGCCCCAAAACGAAGCCAGCCTCCCCGCCCATGTCCGAGCGAACATCCTATTGGCTAGCTGTCACGAATGAAATGGTAGGATTAATACAATCTTAATCATCGTTAACAGCGTTGCGCCGTAAGGTCTTACAAACCTTCGAAATTCCACGGCTAATAGGTTAATTGCGGCGACACTTCGCTAAAAACAAGGCGAAGATACGGCGCGAACGTGGACGCCTACACCCGCTGTCCACAGCGTGGAACGTTGCATTAACCGTTTCCATGATTGGCTCGCACCGCGCGCGCCTTGCCGGAGCGCAGGACGCGCAGGAGATTCGGGCCCTCGCATGTCACTTCATCTGGATCGGATTGACTGGATGCCATCGCCCCCGCTCGTTCCTGATGATGGTCCGATCGACATCGCCCACCTGAGGCGGATGACGCTCGGCGATACCGCGCTGGAGCGGGAAGTGCTCACCATGTTTTCAATGCAGGCTTCGCGTCTCGCCGAAGCGTTGGCGGCGATGCCAGCCGATGCGCCGGCGCTGGCGCATACGCTCAAAGGTTCGGCGCGGGCAATCGGCGCCTTCGCGGTTGCCGATGCCGCAGCTCATCTGGAGACGCAGCTTAAATCCGACGGCCATCCCGCGGCTGCCTTGAGCGAGCTTGATGAGGCGATCGCCGAGGCCCGGGCCGCGATCGACGCCTTTCTTGACGGGGCCTGACGAGGCCTAGCGCTGGCCGGATCGACCCGTTATAGGACTGCCGGACCCTTTTTTCCGGCAGCACGAGCAACATGGCCAAAATCCACTTTGTCGATCATTCCGGCGAAACCCGCACCGTCGACGTCGAGAACGGCGCTACCGTCATGGAAGCGGCGATCCGCAATGCGATCCCGGGCATCGAGGCGGAATGCGGTGGCGCCTGTGCCTGCGCAACCTGCCATGTCTATGTCGACGAAGCCTGGCGCGAGAAGGTCGGGCCGCCGTCGCCGATGGAAGAGGACATGCTAGACTTCGGTTTCGACGTGCGGCCGAACTCGCGCCTGTCCTGCCAGATCAAGGTTTCCGACGAACTCGACGGCCTGACGGTTTCGACGCCGGAGCGGCAGGCCTGATCAGCCCTCTCGCACCACGCCGCGGCGAAGCCACGGCTGAAATTTCGCGATGATCTCTGCCGTCAACGGCGTCGGCTTGCGCGTGGCCTGATCGATCAAGACCGTCACCGCTTGCGCCGACGCGACGCAGCGGCCTTCCGAGAACACCACCTGATCGAAGGTCACGGACGTTCGGCCGAATTTCGCAACCCCGAGCCCCATCTCGATTTCGCCCGGCCAGTGCAGCTCGGCGCGGAAATGGATGTCGAGCCGCACCATGATCCAGGTCAGGCCGTTGGGCAGCTGCCAGTAGCTCTGATCCTTCATCAGCGTCACGCGGCCGGTCTCGAAATAGGTCGCATAGACCGCGTTGTTGACGTGACCATTGGGATCGAGGTCCGCAAAGCGGACATTGTCGGTCAGGCGGTAGGGAAAATCTTCAAGTCGCGGGATATCGGCAGACGGGGCGGGGGCATTCACAGCTGAGGGTCTCCGAACGGCGTGCCGTTACAGCGCAGTTATCGAATTCCGGCAAGGGGTTGCGGTAGCCGGCGGAGCCATATTATGGCTTTCCTCGCCCTGCGCGGTTAGCTAGACAGGCGCGAGCCTGCCAGACCCGTTCAACCGAAAAGAAGCGACATGAGCGAAGCGATCAAAACCGACGTGCTGATCATTGGCGCGGGCCCGTGCGGGCTGTTTTCCGTGTTCGAGCTCGGCCTGCTCGACATGAAGGCCCATCTGGTCGACATCCTCGACAAGGTTGGCGGCCAGTGCGCCGAGCTCTATCCGGAAAAGCCGATCTACGACATTCCCGGCATTCCCTTCGTCACCGGCCATGGCCTCACCGAGGCGCTGATGGCGCAGATCAAGCCGTTCAACCCGACCTTCCATCTCAATGAAATGGTCGAGAAGATCGAGAAGATCGGCGATCCCGCATTTCGGGTGACGACCGACGCCGGCAAGATTTTCGAATGCAAGGTGGTGGTGATTTCGGCCGGCGGCGGCTCGTTCCAGCCGAAGCGCCCGCCGGTGCCGGGCATCGAGGCGTACGAAGGCACCTCGGTATTTTACGCCGTGCGCAAAATGGAGCAGTTCCGCGACAAGGACATCCTGATCGTCGGCGGCGGCGATTCCGCGCTCGACTGGACGCTCAACCTTCACCCCATCGCCAAGAGCGTCACGCTGTTGCACCGGCGCGATGACTTCCGCGCAGCGCCCCACAGCGTCGAGCAGATGCGCGCGCTGGTCGCAGCCGGCAAGCTCGATCTCAAGATCGGCCAGGTCACGGCGCTGGAAGGCGAGGGCGGCATTCTCACCGGCGCGCAGGTCAAGGGCAACGACAACGCGATGTCGAAGGTCGCCTGCAATACCATGCTGCCGTTCTTCGGCCTCACCATGAAGCTCGGACCCGTCGCCAACTGGGGCATTGCGCTGGAAAACAATCTCGTTCCGGTCGAGACCTCGGCGTTCGAGACCAGCGTTCCCGGAATCTTCGCCATTGGCGACATCAATACTTATCCGGGCAAGCTCAAGCTCATTCTCTGCGGCTTCCACGAAGGATCGCTGATGGCCCAGAAGGCGCATCGTTACGTCTATCCGGACAAGCGCCTTGTCTTCCAGTACACGACCTCGTCCTCGAGCCTGCAAAAGAAACTCGGCGTGAGTTGAGGGCGGCCGCCCCAAACTAAGATGCACGGGCGAAAACGGCGGACGCAGTGCGTGACTGGCGCCGGCGAATGTCGCGCCTGCACGGTTTGCGGCCTGGACCGGCTGTCTCCGAGAATTGGCCGTAATTTTGGCCCATCATTCGAGTTGAAGTGAACAGCGGGTGGTGACGATGTGGGACGCAATTGTCAAAATGCAACGGCGGCTCGCGATGTTCGCGGGCACCCTCGCGATTGCGTTGGCGGCTTCCAATCCGGGATTCGCTGCCGAGCCGACCGCGGCCGGCCTCTGGCAGAAGACCGACGAAGGCAAGCCTGTGATCTGGATCCTGATGGTCGATCACCATGACGGCACCTTCGAAGGCGTGATCGCCAAAAAGTTTCTGAAGCCCGGCACGCCGGAAACCGTGACCTGCTCGAAATGCACCGACGACCGCAAGGATGCGCCGGTGCTCGGCATTTCCTTCATCCGCGACATGAAGCGCAACGGCCTCGAATATGAAGGCGGCAATGTGCTCGATCCCCGCGACGGCCAGGTCTGGCGGGCGAAAATGGCGCTGAGCCCGGACGGGCAGGAGCTGACGCTGCGCGGCTATGTGCTTGTGCCGGTTTTGGGCAAGGACGATGTCTGGCAGCGGTTGCCGGATTCCGACCTGGCGCAGGTGGATCCGCCGATCATCGCCAAATATCTGCCCGGGCAGGCGGTCGCGGCCAAGCCGACGGCGGGAAAGAAATCCGTTTCACCCAAACATTGAAGCGAAAACGCTCTAGTGGTCCGACTCTAGCATTCGCTTCCCCTCTCAGCGGATGACGAACCCGCGGCAACGTGGGTAGCGAATGTCAAACTGCACTTAGCGGCGGGAGCCCGGCGCGCGAGCGCTGCTGAAACCGCAGCGTCGTCGCTTTCACCTCGACAACCTCAGCCGTCTCGGTGTCGATCTCTGCGCAAGCCTCCGCCTGCTTGCGGCGCAGTTGCCAGGGCTGCACCACGTTGAGCCAAAGCTCACGCGCGCCCATGATCGAGATCGCAATCCCGAAAGGGATCATGAAGTAAAGGATGCGGAACACGACCAGCGTTGCCAGCAATTGCTCCTTGCCGAATTGCGGCAGCGCAACCAGCATGGCGGCATCGAACACGCCGATCGAGCCCGGCGCATGGCTGGCAAAGCCGAGCAGCGTGGCCAGAATGAACACCACCGCCAGCGACATGAAATCGATGTGCGGCTGGGCCGGCATCAACAGATACATCGCCATGGCGCAGAAGCCGAGATCGACGACGCCGATCAGGATCTGCACCAGGGTCAGCGGCGCCGAAGGCAGCCTCACCATCCAGCCGTTCTGCCCAAGCTCGCGCCGTTCCTCGCCGAGGACGAGCCAGACGAGGTAGGAGGCAATAGCCCCGATCACGCCGAAAGCGATCAGCTGGTTGAGCGCGGGCGGCAGCTGATCCATGTAGGAAGCCGCCGCCGGGTGCCAGGCCATGCCGATGCCAAGCACGAAGGTGTTGCCGAGCCAGAAGGTCAGCCCGGAAAGAAAGCAGATCTTGGCGACGTCGACCGCGCTCAAGCCATAGTCCGAATAGATCCGGAAACGGATGGCGCCGCCGGTGAAGACGGTGGCCCCGATATTGTGCCCGATCGAGTAGCTGGTGAAGCTCGACAGTGCCGCGATGCGGTAAGGCACGTGCTTCTTGCCGATCGTGCGCAGCGCAAAGAAATCGTAGAACGTCAGCGTGCAGAAGGCGCAGACCACGCACAGGCCGGCAAGGGCGATGTTGTGCGGCGGGATGTCGGTCAGCGCCACCAGCATGACGCCGGTGTCGATACCCTTGAGAGTGCGGACGAGCGTCGTGATCGCAAAGGCGATGATGACGAGGCTGGCGGCAACACCTACCCGTTTCCAGCCTATTCGCTCCTTGAAGCCATGGCGCAGCATGGCCAACAACCGAACCATTCGTCCTCCCGGCAGGGCCGCAACGGCGTTGCCGGCCTTTTGAAACGATCTTGGCCAATTCGGCCGATCGCCCTGGAAACTAAGTCCCATAAGACAAAAACCGCCGTTTGTGCAGTACTTGACAAGCGACCGACTGTCGCGCACCGGCCGTCCCGCCAGTCCCTTAGGTAGGCTCGTTATTCGCAGAATCGAGCCGCAGTCGGATTATTCGATGTCCGTAATATGCCGGATGTTCCCCCGGCCAGCCTTTTTCCCGGAGCAAGGAACATCGGCGGCATGCGCCGGTTAGCGCGATATCGGTAAATCGAACATATCGGCGTCAGTTGCGGAGACAAGACGCGCGAGTGTTCCACGACAAGAACAAAGGAATGCAGCGATGGGACTCTTCACCCGCGACATCAAGACCATGAACGATCTGTTCGTTCATCAATTGCAGGACATCTATTACGCCGAGAGGCAGCTCGTGAAGGCGCTGCCGAAAATGGCCGACAAGGCGACGGACAAGCAGCTCAAGGAAGGTTTCCTGACCCACCTCGAGGAAACCAAGACCCATGTGCAGCGCCTCGAGGAAGTATTCCGGATGCACGGCGCGGAGATCAAGGCGATCGATTGCCCCGCGATCGACGGCATCATCGAGGAAGCCGACGAGGTTGCGGGGGAGGTTGCCGACAAGGCGGTTCTCGACGCCGCCTTGATCAATGCCGGGCAGGCGGCCGAACATTACGAGATCGCCCGCTACGGCAGTCTGATCGCCTGGGCCCGGCAGCTCGGCCGCAACGATTGCGCCAGCATTCTCCAGAAGACGCTCGACGAAGAGAAGACCACCGACAAGAAGCTGACCTCGCTTGCCGAGAGCAAGATCAACCTGCGCGCAGCAAGCTGATCCGCCTGACGCCAGGGTAGAATGTCACGGTAGAACAGGACGCCGTGCCGATCAGGCGCGGCGTTTTCGTTTCAGAGGGCGGACTGGCGGGAACCGAAATCACCGCAAAAACCTCGTCCATTTTCACAAATTTCTGCGACTACGATTTCGCGATCGAGCGCGGATCGTGTAGAAAAGATGACAAAGTTGTGGGGGGACGTCCGAATTTGAAAAAGCAAATTGATACCGTCGCTGCGGGCATGATCGTGGAACCGGCCGCCGCGCTGCCGCTTCCACTCGGAGCCTGCGCACGGCGGATCAATTGGCGATATGTCGGGGCGGTCGGCACTTACCACCTGCTTGCGCTTCTTGCATTCGTGCCCTGGTTCTACAGCAGGGCCGCCGTCGTTCTTGCGGTCGTCGGCGTCTACCTCTACGGCGCCTGCGGCATGAACCTTTGCTATCATCGCCTGCTCACGCACCGCAGCTTCAAATGTCCGCTCTGGCTTGAGCACGCGTTCGCGCTGCTGGCGGTATGGTGCGTGGAGGATACGCCGGCGCGCTGGGTGGCGACCCATCGCATGCACCACCATCGCTCGGACGAGCAGGGGGATCCGCACAGCCCGCTGGTCAATTTTTTCTGGTCGCATATGGGCTGGCTGTTTCTGGAGAACACCGACCTCTGCCGTCAGACCGCCTATGAGCGCTATGCGCGTGACATCCTTCGCGACGGCTTCTACCGCTTCATCGAACGCAACGTGGTGTGGATTACGCTTGCCCAGTCGGTGCTGTATTTCGCCGCCGGATTCCTGATCGCGGTCGCGATTGGCGATGCGCCGATGGCGGCCCTGCAATTCGCGGCAAGCATCTGGCTATGGGGTGTGGTCGTGCGCACCGTCATCGTCTGGCACGTCACCTGGAGCGTGAACTCGCTTGCCCATGTGTCCGGCTACCAGAACTACGATACGGGCGATCAGAGCCGCAACAATGTGCTGGTGGCGATCCTGGCGAGCGGCGAGGGTTGGCACAACAATCATCATGCCGAGCCGGGTTGTGCCTGCAACCAACGGCACTGGTGGGAGATCGATCTGACGTATCTGTTGCTGCGCCTCTTTGTCCTGGCGGGACTCGCCTGGGACGTCCAGCTGCCGACGCGCAAACCCGGCATGTGACGGCGCCTGTCGCGAACGTTTTCGCGGGAACCCTGCGTGGCGAACACACTTCGGTATTGATCGAAATTTAGCGGCGAAACGAGCGGCTATCTATGGCGTTGGGGCTGAGGCTACCGACGGAGATAGTCCATGCGAGAAACAGCGAGAAGATTACAGCCGCTTCCGGCCGCGCGAGAGGCCGGTCTGCACGGCGGGCCGGGTCAGGAAAACTCCGAGCCCGAACGATCTCGGGAACAACTCCCGCAGCGGGGATGGTCGGCTTCGCTGACGCTGCTGGCGATGAGTCTCGGCTACGGCGTCGTTCAACTCGATGTCACCATCGTCAACACGGCGCTCGACCGCATCGGAAGTTCGCTTGGCGGTGGCGTGGCGGAACTGCAATGGGTCGTCAACGCCTACACCATTACGTTTGCGGCGTTCATTCTCACCGCCGGCGCGCTCGGCGACCGCATCGGCGCCAAGCGTGTCTTCATCGCGGGCTTTGCCATCTTCACCTCAGCCTCGCTCGCTTGTGCGTTGGCTCCCAATGCAATTGCCCTGATCGTGGCGCGCGCGGTGCAGGGATTGGGCGCAGCCGTCCTCGTTCCCAACTCGCTTGCTCTGCTCAACCATGCTTACCACGAGGAGAGGGCGCGCGGACGCGCGGTCGGGATATGGGCGGCCGGCGCAAGCCTGGCGCTCACGGCCGGGCCGCTTGCCGGCGGCGGTTTGATCGCGCTGGTCGGCTGGCGCTCGATCTTTCTGGTCAATCTGCCGATCGGCCTCGCCGGGCTTTGGCTGAGCTGGCGCTACGCGACGGAGACCACGCGCAACCGGACTCGCGAGGTCGACCTGCCGGGCCAGATTCTCGCGATCGCAGCGCTCGGCTGTCTCGCCGGAACCATCATCGAGGGCGGCGTGCTGGGACTGCGCAACGCATGGGTGATCGCAGGCTTTGTCGGCTTCGTGCTGCTCGCGGCCCTGTTCGTCGCGCAGGAGCAGCGCCCAGCGCATCCGATGCTGCCTCTGTCGTTGTTTGCGCATCGCCTGTTCGCGCTGACATCGCTCGTCGGCTTGCTCGTCAACATTGCTTTCTACGGACTGATCTTCGTGCTCAGCCTGTACTTTCAGCGGATCAACGGCCTGTCGCCCCTCCAAACCGGCCTCGCCTTCGTGCCGATGATGGGCATGGTGCTGCCGGCCAACCTGGTTGCCGCGCGCGTCAGCGAGCGTGTCGGCGCGCCGGCGGCCATCGCTGTAGGCTCCGTGCTCGCCGCGCTCGGCTGCCTGGCGCTGCTCGGCATCGCACCTGATACGTCGTACCTCAAGACTCTGGCGCAGCTCGTGGTCATCGGCGGCGGCCTTGGCTTGCTGGTGCCGCCGCTCACCGCAACGCTGCTCGGCAGCGTCGCGAAGTCACGCTCAGGCATCGCAGCCGGCGTTCTCAACGCGACCCGGCAGGCCGGAAGCGTATTGGGCGTCGCGCTGTTCGGTTCGCTGATCGGCCAGCCGGATGCTTTCATGCATGGCGCGCACATGGCGCTTACGATCTCGGTGGCATTGCTGGGGATCGCGGCCGCCGTGATCTGGTTCGGCGCTTCGAGGCGTGGCTGAGGTCTGTTCTTGAGCAGCGCCTTCAATAGCGCCCCGGATCACGCCTTGCGGAGCGCGAAATGCGCGCCGCAGAACGCCATCAGCGCGCCGAGGCCAAGCGCGGCCAGACCTGCAAGGACGCCGGCGACCGTCGGACCGGAACTCGGTCCGGAGGCAGCCTGACCGGCGCCCACCAGCACGAGCACGCCTACGGCAATCAGGAAATGCTGCATGCGTTGCGGAATCTGCCCCGATGCCGCGCTGTGCATCAGCGAGGCCGTGAAATAGCCGCCGCAAAATCCCACGGTCGCGATCAGCCACCACGCCAGTGCCGCGACGGCCGGCATGAAATTGTTGGCGTCGGATCGCCACAACCCGCCGAGATCAAGTCCGAATCGAGCGCCCAGCATGTGGACGGCGAGCGCCAGCAGCACGCCGGAAATCGCAGCCGCGGCAAGTATCAGTCGGCTTGGAAAGGGAGTTGTCTCGGCCATGTCGTGGTTGTAGGGTAGGGCCGGTAATCAGCGCAAGCTCGGCGAAAAGAAAACCAGTTGATGAGGCTTCCTTTCGTTTTCCAATCGAGGAATGCTACTTCGGCGTTGCCGCAGTCCACATCGTCCGATCGCTACGCCTACAAGGCCTCGCTGATCGGCTCAGCCCATCAATTCGAGTTGACGGAGCAGGGGCTGTCGTGGCGCATCGCCGGCCGCACCGGCCTTTGGCCATATGAGGATATCGCAGGCGTTCGCCTGTCCTATCGCCCGGTGTCGATGCAGGCGCGACGGTTTCGCGCCGATCTTGGACATTCGGGTGGCGGACGGCTCGCCATCTTGTCGACGAGCTGGCAGACGGCGGCCTTGATGGCGCCGCAGGACAAGGATTATCGCGCCTTCATCGTCGAGCTGCATCGGCGTATGGCGAATGCGGGAAGCGGTGCCGTCCTGAGCGGCGGTCTTCACCCGCGCCTCTATGCGGCGGCGATTGCGTGCGTGGCGCTGCTCGCTGTTGCAATGACGGGGCTGCTGTTGCGCTCGATCGCGACGGGTCAATGGGCCGGCGCGTTGTTTCTCGTCGGCTTCGCGGCGCTGTTTGCCTGGCAGGTCGGCGGCTTCATCACGCGCAACCGGCCTGCGACCTACAGCTTCGATGAGTTGCCGAAAGCCCTACTTCCCTGAGGCTCTGCAATCTATTCGGTGGACTCGAAATCCTCTTCCTTGCCTTTCAGGATTTCCGTCAGCGTGCGCAATGCGGAATCGAGCTGTTCGAACGGCGGCGCCGCCAATGCGAGGCGTACCGCATTGGGCGCGTGGCCGGGCGCGGCCGCAAATGTCGTCGAAGGCGTCAGCGCGATATCGCGCCGGGCGGCGGCTGCGACGAATGTCTGGGATCGCCAATGCGGCGGCAGGGTCAGCCAGAGATGGTAAGCGTTGCTGTTGGCCTGGACCTGGAAGCCGGCGAGATGCGAGGTCGCGATGGTCTGACGTTGCTGCGCATCGATACGTTTAAGCCTTGCCAGTTCGGCGGCCGTGCCGTCGCGCATCAACTGCTGGGCGGCCGCGAACGCGAATCCCGGCGCGGGCCATCCTCCCGCGCGCACCGAGGCCATGATCGGTTCGCGCAAGCTGAGCGGCGGCACAATCATCCCGATCGACAGACCGGGTGCTACTTTCTTCGACAGGCTTTCGAAGACGATGCAGCGATCCGGCGCGAGCGTGGCCAAAGGTGGCTCATCGCCCAGAAATCCGTAGACCATGTCCTCGACAATGATGAGGTCGAGCTTCTCGACGACCCGCAAGACATCGGCGCGTCGCGCGGGCGGCATTGTCACGCCGAGCGGATTCTGGATGGCGGGCTGCAGATAGACCGCCGACAAATGCGCATCGCGATGCGCCTTTTGAATCGCATCGGGGCGCACCCCGTTTTCGTCCATCGCCAGCGGCACGAGCGTGATGCCGAGTTCGAGCACTGATGCCCTTGATGAAGGGGTAGGTCAGGCCTTCCACGCCGCATCGCCCGCCCGGCGGGAGGATGGCGGCAAGGATGGCGGCGATGCACTGCCTGCCATTGGCGGTGAAGACCAATTGTTCTGCTTTCGGCGACCATTCCCGGCTCTGCTGCGCAAGATACTCGGCCGCGATGCTGCGGGCGCGCAGCGTTCCGCCGCTCGTGACTTGCCCGAGCGCGGTCTCGAGCGCTTCCGGCTGGTTGAGCGCCTGAAGGCTCCTGGCGATGAGCGCTGATTGCACTGGCACTACCGGGTAGTTGATCTCGAGGTCGATCCGCGCCCGCCGCGGCTCGCCGGACACAGCAGAATTGCGGCGAGCCTCTCCTGATATGAACGTGCCGCGTCCGACCTCGCCGACGACGAGACCACGGCGCAACAGTTCGGCGTAAACGCGGCTCGCCGTCGAGACGGCAATCCTGCGCTCATAGGCGAACGTCCGTTGTGGCGGCAGGCGGCTTCCCGGTTTCAGCGCGCCACTCGCTATCTCGGCGGCGACAGCATCGGCGAGCTTCAGGTACTCGAACTTCGACATTATTGCTCCGAGAGCAATGTTTCACTTGCACCGAGACATTTAGAAGATCATTTGGGCGCAATCAAGCCGGTGATGCGCCGAGGGCCGCCGAAAGCGGTCCGAGGTGGTTTAAAGCGCGCGGCCGTCAACGCTTGGCGCGAACACATCGCTTTGGCCTGCGCGATGGAGAGACAAGATGAGCGCAATTTCTTCCGAAAGGAGCGTTCCTTCCTCGGCCCTGTGGAGACGCCGGCTCGTCAACTGGGCGATGCGCGCCATCATCCATTGGAAGCGCGGGCAAATGATCCAGATGCTTCACGCGCTCGACGACCGCCAGCTCCACGATATGGGGCTCGTGCGCGATCAGATCGAAGCTGCCGTGCACGCCCGCTGTGAAGCGGATGTCGCGCGGTTTCGATAAGCAAGCGCGATTGCGCGCAACGCCGTTTCAGTGCCGCACCACCAGCACCGAACATTTGGCGTAGCGCACGACGTGGCCGGCATTCGAGCCGAGAAAATAGGTGCGCATGGCGGGGCGGTGCGAGGTCATCACGATCAGGTCGGCCTTGACGGCGGCAGCCTCTTCCAGGATCTCGTGATAGATCCCGCCCTGGCGCACGTGAGTTGAAATGCGGCTTGGATCGATGCCGGATTCGTGTGCGACGATGGCCAGCGCTTCTTCCGAGGTCTGCCGCTGCTGGACGTCGAAATCGGCGGGCACATATTCGGCGAGCATCACCGGTGTCATGGGCAGGACGTTGAGCAGCCGTACCTTGCCGTCCCAGGTCTGCGAGAGGGTGGCCGCGGTTGCGATCGCGGGCCGCGCCAGATCGGTGTCGGCAAGATCAAGCGGCACGAGAATGGAACTGAACATCTGCGCCTCCCTGGGCCTGCCAGTGTGGTGGATTGGACATTCGTTTAAGTATTGCCGCGAGTTCTCCAAGCGAATGTCAAATCCAAGACCACACTGCGATCCACATTCGCCAGTGTCCCTTAGGTTCTGACATTCGTAAATGGACCCCGCCGCGACATGATACGAATGTCAGAACCGGGACACTAGTTCGGAACCAACCTAGCATAGTCTGACGCAGAGCTTCCGACGAAGAGAGACTTCCGGCCCAGCGAGTGCATCGCACAAGCGAGATGAAAGATCTCAATCGCCCAAGGTCTGCTTGATCAGCTTGGGACTGATGAAGAATTCGAGACGGCCGCGCCGAATCCCGACATTGGTCCAGTCGTCGATGTCGAAATCGAATATGGCAAGTCCCGCCGTCGGCAGGTTGTCGGCCAAGGCGCCGCGCCCGGCCGGATCGCCGTGACCTGCAAGCGCGATCGCAAGCTCATGCATTCCAGGATTGTGGCCGACCAGCATCAGCCGCTTCGGATCGCTGACGGAAGCGTTGCGGATGGTCTCGAGCAACTGCGAAACATCCGCGCCGTAAAGTTCCGGCGTCACTTCGACCTCGGGCGGCGGCACGTCCGCTTTCATGGCGTCCCAGGCGACTTCCCAGGTCTGCAGCGCCCGTACCGCATGTGAGACGATGACGTGGCTGGGAAAAGGCGGATGTCGGGCGATCCAGCCGCCGATCTCGGCGGCATCGCGGTGGCCACGCTGGTCAAGCCGGCGGTCCTCGTCGCGGCCACTGGGCGCGTCGTGTTCGGTCTTGGCGTGCCGAAGCAGCATCAAACGGCGCATGACGTAGTCCGATTCGATTCAAAGCCTGTCGATCAAATACAGAGTAGAATTTGGGAGAAGACAAGGTGACAACCACTGATGTGGCGACGCTGGCGTTCCTTTCAGGGGCCGCCGCGACACTAGTACCGCCGATCTGAAGTCCGCGCACCACGAGCCGCGAACTTTTTTTCGGGGACTTCAGAGCGATAAAGCGGTACTAGGCTTAAGAAGTTTGCTAATGCCCATGACTTTCCGAAGTTCGTGAAGGTGAGTGCCGCGACAGAGCGCGAACTTCGGAACGTGGGCATGAGATCGATCCTTTAAGAAAACGGATGAGCGAGATTTTGACCGGGGACGGCGGCGGAATCGATGGCAGCCGCGTGCGGCTGACTTTCGATGTGGATGCCGACATTTGCGTGGTGGGCGGAGGGCTTGCCGGGCTGACGGTCGCGCTGGAGGCCGCGCGGCTCGGCGCCAGCGTCGTGGTGCTGGAGGGCCGCCACATCGGTTGGGGCGCGTCAGGCGGACTGCTCGGCACCGTGCGGCCGGGCTTTGGCCTCGCGTTGAAGGATTTGATTGCCCGCGTGGGCCTGGAGGATGCCAGGGAGCTCTGGGAACTGTCGAAGGAAGGCGCCGAATATGTCCGCGCGCAGGCGACCGAAGAGTTGATGCCGGGGCTTGCGGTCACCGGCGGCGCGCTCGAAGTTTCCAATGTCGACGCCGGCGATCGCCTGATCAGCGAATTGCAAATGCTGAGCGAGGATTTCGCGACCGAGGTCGAGGGATGGCAGGTCGATCGGGTCCGCGCGCAGCTGAAGACCGGTCGCTACTTTCACGGCGTCTATTTTCCGAAGGCCTTTCAGATCGATGGCCGCAAGTACATCCACGGCCTGGCGGCGCTCGCCAGGCGCGCCGGCGCACGCATTTTCGAGGAGACGCCCGTGGTCGGCATCGATGCGTCCGGCATCCGCAAGCGGATCGTCACGCCATCGGCAAGATTGCGCGCCTCGCACATCGTTCTTGCCGGCAACGTTCATCTCGGCGCGCCATCGCGGCGCCTGTCGGAGACGCTGTTGCCGGTCTGGCGCTACGCTGGCATCACCGAGCCGCTCGGTGAGCGCGTGCATGAGGTGATTGCGTTCAAGGGATCGGTGACCGACGCCGATGGCGTCGATCAGTTCCGCCTCGTCGATGGCGACCGCTTGATGTGGGCCAGTCCTGAAACCACCTGGGATGCCCGCCCGCGGCGATTTGCCTCCGCCATTTCGCGGCGCATCCAAACAATTTTTCCGCAGCTTGGCCCGGTCGATATCGCTGACGTGTGGGGCGGTGCGGTCGGGCAGACCGTGCATGGCATGCCGCAGATCGGCCAGGTCCGCAAAGGCCTTTGGGTGGCAAGCGGCTTCGGCCGCCAGGGACTGGGCACGAGCGCGATGGCCGGACAGCTGATCACCCGCAGCATTCTTTGGGGCGACGAACGGTGGCGGCTGTTTTCGCCATTCGAACTGGTCTGGGCCGGCGGCATGACGGGGCGGGTCGCGGGCCACCTGATCGGCATGTGGTCGCGTGGAAGTTCGGCCGCCGCCGGCGCGCTTGCCCGTTACCGCGAGCGGCTGCGCGAGCAGGAGCGCATCCGCGAGGCGCGACTGGCGGAAGCCAACCGGCTGGCGGGAACAGGTCCGGCACGGCCCCGTGCGGCGCCGGCTCGGTCGAAACCGATGCCGCAGCGCAACCGCGCGCCGGCCGAGCGTCCAGAGGCAGTCGGCGCCGGCCCCGACGGGGGGATTGTATGACGTCAGGTTTCATGCGCCCCGCCGTGTGATGCGTGCGGATCGCAAGAAAGTGAGCAAATCCTCCCGTGATGGCTGTAACTTTCACCGTCTGGCCGCCGTATCTGGACACGTATCGACCCCGCGCTTCGCACGGAGACATCAGATGATCGATCGCCGTATCCTGCTTGCCACCACCGCCGGCCTGTTCGGCTTTGCCGCCTTGCGCTGGCTGCGCGGCGAGCCTGCACGTGCCGCGGAAAAGTTCGAGATCGAGAAGACCGATGCGGAATGGCGCGCCCAGCTCACGCCGCAGCAATACGACATCCTGCGCAAGGAAGGCACCGAGCGCCCGTGGACCAGCCCGCTGCTCAAGGAGCACCGCAAGGGTATCTTCGCCTGCGCCGGCTGCGATCTGCCGCTGTTCTCCTCCGAGACGAAGTTCGAGAGCGGCACCGGCTGGCCAAGCTTCTATCAGCCGCTGGAAAATGCCGTGGGCAAGCGCGAAGATAGCACCTTCGGCATGCGGCGCACCGAAGTTCATTGCCGGCGCTGCGGCGGCCATCTCGGTCACGTCTTCGACGATGGCCCCAAGCCGACGGGCCTGCGCTACTGCATGGATGGTTACGCCCTCGTCTTCCACCCGGCGACGCCGACCGCGAGTTGAGCTTCGCGGAACTTTACTCCCGGCAATTGTTGCCCGCCCGGCAAATGTGCCCCGGTCCTTAAGATCGGGGCTTTTTGTTTAAGTACCTGAAATAACTCGAATTCCGCATTTGGCACGCTGATTGCGATGTCTCCTCCGATGATGGCCATGCGTGGCAGTGCGCCTTGCGGCCTGGGATCGTATGTGGAGACAAAGTTATGGGTATCTTCGACGCGCTAAACACCTCGGTTGCCGGCCTGCAGGCCCAATCCTTCGCGTTGCAGAACATTTCCGGCAACATCGCGAACGCCTCCACCGTCGGCTACAAGGGCATCAATACTACCTTCGAGGATCTGATCCCGGACGCGCTGACGCCCAACAAGCAACCCGCCGGCAGCGTGGCCGCCTTCTCGCAGCAGACGGTCACAGCGCAAGGCACGGTCTCGAGTTCGACGGTTGCCACCAACATCGCGATCAACGGCGATGGATTCTTCAATGTGCAAAAGCCGACCGGCATCACCGACAACGTGCCCCAGTTCTCAGGCGTCGTCGATTATACGCGCCGCGGCGATTTCCAGGTGAATGCGAACGGCAACCTCGTCAACGGCGCCGGTTACTATCTGATGGGTGTCGCGGTCGATCCGAAGACCGGCAACGCGCTCGGAAACGTTCCGACCGTTCTGCAATTTCAGAACAGTTTCGTTCCGGCGCAGGCGACCACCAACATTACATATTCCTCAAACCTTCCGACCACGCCGGTCACGGCCGCAAGTTCTGGAGCGACGCCCGGAACGATCACGGCGGCTGGCGGGCTTAATCCGGCCGCTTTTACGGATAATCCGGAAGTCGTGGGCACACCGGCGCCTCCTTTCGTCAACGGATTGGTTACGGGTGGTAGCGCCGTTATTCCTGCGAATAGCCCTCTCCCCCCGAACCCTGCCAATCCTGGCGCCGGAACCGCGATCCTGGCAACAACGCCGCTCAGCGAGCTGGCTAACGCTGGTACGTCCTTCAAGGTCAATGCGGTCAACGGTGCAACTGTCACCACGACGACAATCAGTTTTGTAGCCACAGGACCTGGTGCTGCCGTTACCGGCTCTCCTCCGGCCATTACGATCAATCTTACGGGCACCGTCCCCGCCGCGCCCACGGTCGCAACCTTGCTTTCACAGATCGACCTTGCCACCGGCAATACCGGCCCTGCCAGCACCCTAACGACCAGCGGCAGTACCAGCACGGTCACTTTGAATACGGGCATCGCCAATGATTTCAACGTCAGTGCCGATACCAGCAGCGTATTCACGACGCTTGGCTTCTCTTCCCTGCCGTCGGCGGCCCGAAGCGGTGGCGGCGGTCCGGGCACCGGCAATGTGATCGGCAGCGACCTGACGACCTTTGACAACCAGAGCATCAGTGGCGGCGCGGTGACGGTTTACAATTCGGCGGGCACGCCGATCAATGTTCAGTTGCGCTGGGCCAAAATCGACAGCGCCAGCCTCGGGTCTGGGCATCAGGATGTCTGGAATCTGTTCTACCAGAACAATCCCACCGCCAGCGGTGGTACCGTCGCCTGGACCAATGCCGGCACGAACTTCGTCTTCAACAGCAACGGGGCTCTGACAAGCCCACCGAGCGGCTCCGTCACGATCCCGACCCTCACGGTGGGCGGCCAGTCGCTGTCGAACCTCACGATCAATATTCCCTCCGGCGGCCTGACCCAATTCGCCAACAGCAATGGTGCTGCAACAATCGGCGGCATCACGCAGAACGGCTTTGCCGCCGGCCAGCTTCAGTCGGTGGCGATCAACAACAACGGACTTGTGGTCGGAACTTTCTCCAACGGGCAGAATATCGATCTCGCCGCGATCTCGCTGTCGCACTTCAACGGCACCAACTTCCTGAAGGCGCTCGACGGCGGCGCTTATGCAGTCACCGACCAGTCCGGTCCCGCGATCATCGGTGCATCGGGCACGATCTCAGGCTCGTCGCTCGAAGGCTCGAACACCGACATCGCCGACGAGTTCACCAAGCTGATCATCACCCAGCAGGCTTATTCGGCCAACACCAAGGTGATCACCACGGCCAACGACATGGTGCAGAGCTTGCTGAGGGTGATCGCTTGAGTAGAGCTGGAATGATCGAAAGCGGGTAACGAAAATGGGTTTGAGTTCAGCCCTTGCCAGTGCGCTGTCGGGCTTGCGCGCCAACCAGGTCGCGCTCTCGGTCACGTCGTCGAACGTCGCCAACGCCAGCTCGCCCGGATACATTGCCGAAAGCAGCAACCAGATCGAGGTGCCGAGCGGCGGCCCCGGCGCATCGGTCCTGGTCACGGGCGTCACCCGCGAACTGGATACCTTCATCCAGGGACAGTTGCGCACTGAAATCGGCGGCGGCGGCTTTGCCGACCAGACGTCCAATATTCTCGGCCAGCTGCAAAGTCTCTACGGGTCGCCCGGAGGCACCGGGACGCTGGAGACCGCGTTCAACAATTTTACGACGGCCTTGCAGGCGCTCCAGACGAGCTCGACCGGCCTGTCGTCGCAGACGACGGCACTGGGTGATGCACAGGCGCTGGCGCAGCAACTCAACGCGACCTCGCAAGGGATCCAGACGCTTCGCTCCAATGTCGAACAGGACATCGGCACGTCCGTGACACAGGCCAACACGGACATCAATCAGATTGCGTCCATCAATACCAAGCTGCAGGGCATGAGCCCGACAGATCCCACCGCCACGTCGCTGCAGGACCAGCGCGACAATGCCATCAACGATCTGGCCAAGCTGGTGGATGTCAAGACAATCACCGACAGCTCGGGCCAGGTCAGCATCTTCACGACGACCGGAGTCCAGCTTGTCGGCGCCGGGCTGGTCTCGAAATTGTCCTTCACCTCGGCAGGGGCGCTGACGCCCAGCTCGCTGTACAACTCCGATCCGACCAAGTCGGGCGTGGGGTCGCTGACGATCACGCTTCCCAATGGCGCAAGCTTCGATGCGGTCGCGAACAAGGCCTTCAGCTCGGGACGGATCGCGGCCGACCTGACGCTGCGCGACCAGACGCTGGTGCAGGCGCAGACCCAGGTCGATCAGTTCGCCGCGACGCTCGCCAGTTCGCTCTCTGACCTGACCACGCCCGGAACCGCGGTGACACCGTCCGCGTCTCAGGCCGGATTCAACCTCGATCTCAGCAACCTGCAGCCCGGCAATTCGATCAACCTGACCTTTACGACGAGTGGCCAGCAGCAGCAGGTGAAGGTCGTTCGTGTCGACGATCCAACCGCCTTGCCGCTGCCGAGTCCGCCTGGCGTCAGTCCGAAAGTGATCGGGGTCAACTTCACGGGCGGTATGGCCTCGGTGGTGTCGCAGCTGAACGCGGCGCTCGGCTCGAACAACCTGCAATTCTCCAATCCATCCGGCAACACGCTGCAAGTGGTCAACGCGATCGCCGGGACGACCGTCAACTCGGCCTCCGTCACGTCAACGGTTTCTTCCCTGACGTCGGGCAGTCCCCAATTGCCGTTGTTCACGGACGGCGGTTCGCTCTATACCGGCGCGATCACGGGTAACGGCTCGCAGATGACGGGTCTTGCCGGACGCATCACCGTCAATCAGGCGCTGCTCAACAATCCGGCCAACCTGACGGTCTTCAGCAATTCGCCGACGACGCCGGCCGGCGACACCACGCGTTCGGATTTCATTTTTTCCCAGTTGACCAACAGCTCGTTCACTTACACGCCGCAAACCGGGTTGGGTTCGCAGACGGCGCCGTTCAGCGGCACGGTCGGAGAATATTTGCAGCAGTTCCTGAGCGTGCAGGCGAACGCGGCCACCTCGGCGACGCAATTGCAGCAGGGCCAGGACGTGGTGGTCAGCACGCTGCAGCAGAAGTTCGACTTAACGTCCAAGGTCAATATCGACACCGAGATGTCGAACCTGATCGCGTTGCAGAATTCCTACGCGGCCAATGCTCACGTGATGTCGGTCATCCAATCCATGATGTCGACCCTGGAACAGATGCAATTGTAAGGCGGTTGCCATGAGTTTTAACGGTATCATAGGCCCGGGTGGTTCGCTGTTCGGACAGGCGGTGCTGAACATCAACACGCAGTTGACGAAGCTGTCGACGGAGCTTGCGACAGGCAAGAATTCGACCACCTATTCCGGCATGGGCGTCAACGAGGGGTTCGCGATCGCCGCGCGCTCCCAGCTCTCCAACATTTCGTCATTCACCGATACGATCACCAACGTCAACACCATCATCGATTCCGCCAATACCGCGCTGCAGTCATTTACGACGATCGCGGGACAGTTGCAGAGCGGCGCGGTGTCCAGTCCGCAGAACATCAACAGCACCGGGCAGACCATCGCTCAGCAGAACGCGCTGAGCCAGCTGACCGGGCTCGTCGGAATTCTCAACACGCAAGTCGGCGACCGCTTCATCTTCTCGGGCAGCGCCATTCACACACCGGCGGTCGCCGAGTCCAATACCATCCTCAATGGCATCGGCACCCAGGCCGGCCTGAAACAGCTGATCACCGAACGAGCTCAGGCTGATGGCACGACGGGCCTCGGCCGGCTGGTGATGTCGCCGCCGGCGGCGAGCCCGATTACAATTTCCGAAGATGTCGCCGGTTCGCCGTTCGGCCTTAAACTGAATTCGGTGTCATCCACCTTGACCGGGGCGACGGTGACCGGTCCGTCCGGATCTCCGGCCGGAATCTCGATCGCCCTCGGCGCCAGCAATCCCAATCCCGGAGATCAGGTGAGCGTCACCTTCAATCTCCCTGACGGGACCACGGATTCCGTTCAGTTGACGGCTTCGAATGCGACCCCGCTCCCAGCCGGCACCTTTGCCATTGGAACAACGCCGGCGGCCACGTCCGCAAACCTGAGCGCGGCGCTGAATACGGCAATCGGCACGCTTGCCAATTCCTCGCTGGTGGCCGCCTCCGCGATCGAAGCGGGACATGATTTCTTCGATGCGGGAACGGCGACGGGAAGCGTGGCCAAGAATCAAGTTACGCCGACGCCGGCGCCGATCACCGGCGCGACCGCTCTGTCCGGCGCGCCTGGCACGGATTCGATTGGCAACGGCTTTGCGGCCGGCGACACCATCACGGTCAACGGCACGCAAATCACCTTTGTCGCCGCCGGCGCGACCGGCGACCAGCTTAACGTCACCGATAGTGTTCAGACGCTGTTGTCCAAGATCGACTCGATAACGAAAACATCGACGCCGTCGACCGTCAGCGGCGGTGCGATCACACTGCACACCGACAACGTCACCAGCCTGTCGGTGACGAGCTCAAACCCGTCCGCGCTGGCATCGCTCGGCTTCGCCTCGCAGCCCGTAACCGGAACCGCGGTGCCATTGCGGGTCTCGGGCACGCCCCTGAGCACCGCGACCTCGCTGGTCAGCGACCCGACCAACACGGTCGCCTGGTACACCGGAAATTCCTCGACCAACCCGCGTGCGTCGTCCTCGGCCCGGATCGACGCGACGATTACGGTCAACTATGGCGCACAGGCCAATGAGCAAGCGATCCGCCAGCAGCTCGAAGGGGTGGCTGTATACGCTGCGGTCACGGTGTCGCCGACCGGAGCCAATTCGAGTGCTCAGATCGCCGCGCTCAGCCAGCGCGTCGCGACGAACCTGACGCCGCAGCCCGGTCAGCAGACGGTTGCCGATATTCAGACTGATTTCGCCAACGCCCAGAACACGATGAAGGAGGCGGGCGACCGGCAAACCCAGACCCAGACCCTGCTTCAGAACATGGTTGACCAGACCGAGACCGCCTCGACGCAGCAGGTCGCGAGCGAGATTTTGGCGCTCCAGACGACCCTGCAGGCTTCTTATGAAACCACTTCGATGCTCGCAGGCCTCACGCTGACCAAGTTCCTGCCGGCCGGCGGCTAGGGTGGCGCGACCGGAGTAAAGCATTCGTTAACCATACACGTTTACTTCTCGGTAAGCGGGTTAACGCCGCATTAGCTGCCATTGCAGCCTCGTGCCAAGCGGCCTGGCACAGCTGGTATGGGATGGGGTGGGGGTCTCTAGCATGCTCAACGGTGGTGTTCGATTGCAGGTGGCCGAGAAGGCGATTTCACCGGATCGATCCAGCTCAGCCTCCGCGATGGCGGGACTGTTCGCTCCATTGGATCAGCTGCTCAGCGGCGGCGGCGATCCCCGGTTGACCATCAATCCTGTGACCGGGCTCAACGAATACGGATGTCAGCCGTATCCTTGTCCGCATGTCCTGAGCTTTTCCTCGAGCACGGCGACATCGATTTCGCAGCGCGCCTATAATCGCGCAGAAAATGCCCGCGATCAGTTGATGCGCTTGGCGATCGAACTGGGCATGGAAACCGCGTTCGATACGCGCGTCGAGGCGATGCGGGATGAATTGAGGGCCTGCCTCGGCCTGTCACCCATGAGCGCGGACGTTGTCTTTTCACCGTCCGGCACGGACTTACAGCTTCAGGCACTGCTGCTCGCACGCGCGCGGCTCGGCCAGCCGATGACGACGGTCGTCGTGGCGGCCGACCAAACCGGAAGCGGAACCGTTCACACGGCGCGCGGCTGCCATTTCAGCGCATCGACCGCGAACGGCGACCATGTCCGGAAGGGAGAACCCATCGCCGGGCTCGCCAACCCCGTCGAGAGCATCGCGGTGCGGCTGTTGGACGAGGCGGGGCAAGCTCTGTCGGCGGTGGCCATCGATTCTCTCGTGCTAGGCGCCATCGAACGGTCGGTCGAAAGCGGAAGCAAGGTGCTTCTGCAGGCCATGGACTCCTCGAAATTCGGCTGGCGGGTTCCGAGCGACAATTGCCTCGACGAGATCGCGAAGCGCTGGTCCGACAAGGTCCAGGTGGTAATCGACGCCTGCCAGATGCGGCTCGGCCGCGGGCGCCTGCGACGCTATCTCGACCGCGGCTATCTGGTGATCGTCACCGGATCGAAGTTCTTCACGGGGCCGCCCTTCAGCGGGGCGCTGCTCGTGCCCTCGGTTCTTGCTGAGGATATCGATGCGGCCGGCGATATCCCTTCGGGATTCCTCGAATATTTCGGCCGCAGCGACTGGCCGCGAAATTGGCAGAGACTGCGCAGGCGTTTTCCGATGCGGATCAATCTTGGCCAGTGGCTTCGCTGGGAAGCGGCGTTAGAGGAAATCGGCGCCTACTATCGCGTTCCGGGCGAATTTCGTCTGGAGGCGCTAACGAGTTTTGGCAAGACCGTCGAGCAGCTCGTCGGCTCATCGCGATCGCTTCTGTTGCTGCCGCCGCAGCAAAGGCCTGAAGATAAAACCGCCGACGATGAAGAGCTGGCGCTGCGGACGATCTTTCCCTTCGTGGTCCGGCGCGGCAATCGCATACTTTCCCTGGACGATTGCAAGACACTGTACCGCGAGCTTGCCCGCGACATGTCTTCGGATGATCCGGGAACGGAAACAAAACCATGCCTGATCGGCCAGCCCGTCGCACTCGGTCGGGACCAGAAGCATCTCACGGCAGCGCTCCGCATCAGTGCGAGCGCACGCCTTGTCTCGGAAGCCTTTTCTTCCGACGAGGATCTGGCGCGCAGCAATCTGCGGCGCGTGCTGGATGACGTGGGCGCAGTGGTTGCGAAAATCGAAAGACTGGCTTCCGAAATGGAAGGCCTTGAAACACGGGGGGATGCCTATGAAGCTAGAGCATAATACGGCGAGCGGCCTGGCGCGCTATCCGAGCGCGGACCGCATTGGACTGGCCAGGCTGACGACGATGGCGTTCGATGGCATCGATCTTTTCCCGTTGCGGGACGAATTGATCTCGAAGGTCGTCGCGGGCCTGGCGGGGCCGGGCGAGGGGCTTGACCTGTCGCTGATCATGCAGCTCCTGGGCGACAAACCGACAGGAACAGCCGTTCAGGCGGAGGTGCTTGCCCATCACCAATTGTATCGGTCGCCGTGTGCATCGGAGCCAAAACTGCGCGTGCTCGCGCTTGCGGCTGACATCGACATGGGCGGCAATACCCCGATCGAATTCCTCCTGGAAAATTCCGGAATCGAGCTGCAGACGCTCTATGTTCTCGCGGGCGTCGATTTGCCGACGCCGCTTCCTGAACATGATGTGGCGATCGTGGTGGCCTCGGATTCGGAAGAATGCGTCGAGGCGCTGCGCAAGATCGATGCAATGGCGTCAAATTGGCCGCGGCCGCTGCTCAATCCGCCGCGCCTGATCCGGAAGCTTGATCGCGACAAGCTGCATGGACGGCTTCGCGGCATCAAGGGCCTGGTTATTCCGGCTACCGCTTGTGTGACACGCGCGCAGTTGTCCGAAATCACCCAGGCGAATGCCGGCCTTGCCGATGTCGCCGCCGAACTGGAATTTCCGATCATTGTTCGTCCGCGTGGATCGCACGCCGGCGTCGGGCTCGCCAGGATCGACGATGGCACCATGCTGGAACAATATCTGTCCGGCCGGCCGGAGCAGGAGTTCTTCGTCGCGCGTTTCGTCGACTATGCGAGCGCAGATGGCCTGTTTCGCAAATACCGGATCGTATTCGTCGACGGCCACGCCTATGCCTGCCATATGGCGATCGCCGACCGCTGGGATATCTGGTATGTGAACGCGGGCATGGCATTCAGTGCTTCGAAGCGCCTCGAAGAAGAACGTTTCATGCGGGACTTCGATGTTGACTTTGCCGCGCGTCACCATGGCGCACTTGCTGCCATCGCCGAGCGTGTGGGGCTCGACTATTTCGCTATCGACTGCGCTGAAGATAAGAATGGCGCGCTGCTGATGTTCGAGGCCGACAACACCGCGATCGTTCACAACATGGATTCGCCCGCCGTGTTTCCCTACAAGCCGCCGCAAATGCGAAAGATCTTCGACGCCTTCGCGGCGATGCTCTATCGCCGCGCCCGGCCCGGTCAGGAACAGGCGGCCTGATCAAAGGCAGGCTTTGGGCTGGGCAGTGAGTTGGCAAGTGCGCCGTTCGGGTAAGGCTCGTGGCCTGCCCGCGCTTGCGCTCCAAAGTTCAAAATTCATACTCGTACCGCTTTATCGATCTGAAGTCCCCGATCGAACTCGCCGCTTGTGGCGCAGGGACTTCAGATCGGCGGTGCTAGGGCAGAATTTTTCATTTGATAAATGAGCGGAAAACCCAACACTGCCCGTCCGCGATAAAGAAAGAGGACGGGGAGACATGACCGAGCCGCTCGAACAGGACAGCATGCTGATCGAATGGGACGTCGGCATCCCCATGGACGATGGGCTGGTGGTTCGGGCGGATGTGTTTCGGCCGATCACCCCCGGAACATGGCCGGTGCTCCTGACCTATGGCCCCTATGCGAAGGGGCTGGCGTTTCAGAAGGGCTATCCGAGCGCCTGGCAAAGTATGATCGCGGGCCATCCGGACGTCGCATTCGGATCGACCAACAAATATCAGAACTGGGAAGTGGTCGACCCGGAGAAATGGGTCCCGCACGGCTATGTCTGCGTGCGCGTCGACTCCCGCGGCACCGGACGGTCGCCGGGCTTTGTCGATCATTTCTCGCCTCGCGAGACGTGCGATTTCTATCAGTGCATCGAATGGGCCGGCATTCAGCCGTGGTCCAATGGCAATGTCGGGCTGAACGGGGTGTCCTATTACGGCATCAACCAGTGGCACGTCGCCTCGCTCCAGCCGCCGCATCTGAAGGCCATGTGCATCTGGGAGGGCGCGGCCGACTGGTACCGCGACATGACGCATCATGGCGGCATCCTCTCGACCTTCTGGGCCAACTGGTACGACATGCAGGTCAAGACCGTGCAATACGGTCTCGGCGAGCGAGGACCGCGCAGCGTCGCGACCGGCGCTCTCGTCTGCGGCGACGAGACCTTCTCCGACGAACAACTCGCGCGCAACCGCGCAAGCTTCGGCGACGAGATTCTGGCGCATCCCCTGGACGACGATTACCACCGGTCGCGGTCGGCTGACTGGAGCAAGGTCACGGTGCCGTTTCTATCGGCGGCCAATTGGGGCGGGCAGGGCCTGCATCCGCGCGGCAATTTCGAAGGCTTTGTCCGCGCCGCTTCCACGGAAAAATGGCTCGAGTGTCACGGGCTCGAGCATTGGACGCATTTCTACACCGACTACGGCCGCGAACTGCAGCGCCGGTTTTTCGATTTCTATCTCAAGGGAGAGGCGAATGGCTGGGATCGCCAGCCGAAGGTTCAGCTTCAGGTTCGTCACGTCGACAAATTCGTCGAGCGGCACGAGGATGGTTGGCCGTTGCCGTCGACGCGCTGGACCCGATTCTATCTTGATCCACGACTTCAGATGCTGTCCTTGCAGCCGCCGTCCGAGGACGCGGCGATCAGCTTCGCGGCGGGCGGCGACGGTTTGACCTTCATGTCCGAGCCGCTCATCGACGCAACCGAGATCACAGGTCCGCTGGCCGCCAATCTGCGTATCTCTTCCAGCACCGAGGACGCCGATATTTTCGCCGTGTTTCGCGTCTTCACGGCGGACTTGCGCGAGGTCACCTTTCTTGGCGCGATCGATCCGCATACGCCGGTCGCGCAGGGCTGGTTGCGTGCCTCGCATCGCAAGCTCGATGAGAAACTGTCAAAACCTTATCGCCCCTATCACCGCCACGACGAGATACAGCCGCTTCAGCCGGGCATGCCGGTCGATCTCGCCGTCGAACTGTGGCCGACCTCGATCGTGGTGCCGAAAGGATATCGCTTCGCGCTCAGCGTGCGCGGAAGGGATTACGTCTGGCAGGCAGCTACCGGCGCAAAACTCTCTAACTTCAAGAACGAGCTGCTGGGATGCGGCCCCTTCCTGCACGACGATCCGCGCGACCGGCCGCGCAGCCTCTTTGCGGGAACAACTACGCTGCACCTCGACCGGCAGGGCTGTTGCAGCCTTCTGCTGCCGGTCATCCCGCCGCGATAGGGGTGGGTTTCACTGCATGCTGACCAGCGTCAGGTCGATGAACCACGATTGCGGCGAGATGAATCCCTTGACCTTGGGGCTCATCGCGCGCGGATTGAGATCGTGCACGATGTAAAGCCACGGCGGATTGTCGACCAGCCGTTCATGAGCCTTGCGCAGCGCGGCCGAGATCACGGCCGGATCGCTCGCTTCGGCCAGCATCGTGAGCGCCGCGTCGAAATCGTCGTCTTTCCACTGTTCGAAGTTGAATCCGTTCGGCGAGAAATTGGCCGAGGAAAAATAGCGCGCCATGACGCCGACGTCGGAAGAGGGCGATGAGACATTGATCACCATCGCGCCTTTCAGGTTGGGGCTGTCCGGCGTGGCGCGCGCCGCGTTGAGCAGGATCTGCCATTCGACGACATCGAAGGTAACGTCGACGCCGCAGGCCTCTTTCAGATTCTGCTGAATGAACTCGTTCATCGGCAACGGCGACATCTGTCCCGAGCCTGACGTCGAGATCATCGCCTTGAAGGCGAGCGGCTTGTCCGGCGTGAAGCCGGCTTCCGCGAGCAGCTTCTTGCCTTTGTCCGGATCGAATTTGTAATGGTTCTGCGGCGAGCCGAAATTCGCATCGCTTGCCTTGAGCCAGCCTGCCGATGGCTCGGCGGTGGCGTTGAGGAGCGTCACCAGACCGCCGCGATCGACGCAGTAGTTCAACGCCTGGCGGACTCTCACGTCCTTGAACGGGCTGCCTGACGCCCCGATGTTGTAGAACCATGGCCAGACATGCGGGTAGGAGCCGGTCGTGACGGTGAAGCCGGCGGCCTTGAGCGAGGCGATGCCATCCGGCGGCGGCACCTCGATCCAGTCGACCTGGCCGGAGCGCAGCGCGGCGAGCCTGGTGTTGGCCTCGGGGATCGGCATCAGCACCACCTTGTCGAGTTTGGCCTTCTTCGCGCCGTCCCAATAACCGTCCCAGCGGACGAGATCGACTTCCTGGCGCGGCACCACCTTGACGATGCGGAATGGGCCGGTGCCGGCGGCGGGCAATGTCGCAACCCTGGTCCAGTCGCGGCCGGCTTTCTCGAACGATGCCGGCGACGTGAAGAGAATATAGACGGCCATATAAGGGAAGTAGGACGCCGGCTTGGTCGTCGTGATCGCAACCGTCGCGTCGTCGATCTTCCGATAGGAGGCGAGGATCGGTGCACGGGCGCGCGTCATCGCCGAAGAGGCGATTTCGTATTGCGGGCTGTCGCTCTTGAAATAGCGGTCGAGATTCCAGATCACCGCGTCGGCGTTGAAATCGGTGCCGTCGTGAAACTTCACGCCCTGGCGCAGATGAAAGATCCAGGTCTTGTTGTCATCGGGGGCCTGTTCCCATGTCTCCGCAAGCCCTGGCCGCAAATCCGCCAGGCGATCGGTGCGGGAAAGATCCCACAGCACAAGCCCCTCGAAGATCGGATAGCCGAGAAAGCGCATGCCCTCAAAACCGTTATTGGGCAGGCCCGTCGTCGTCGGGATGTCGGAAGCCGTCATCGCGATGCGCAGCGTGCTCTCGGCATTCGCCGCTTGCGGAAGCAGCGCCATCAGGACGGCGGCAGGAAAAATCCGGGAAAGACGCATGAGCACCACCTGTTGTCACGAGGGCGTTACGGCGGGTCTCGATGCAAGTTGCGGACCAGACGGCCGACAGGGCATCCGACATGGCGGCTTTCGCCGAACGGCTTGCGAAAATGATAGGATTCTCAACAACGCATGATTCGACGGCGGCGCATGCGGCCGCGCGCCTTGCGAACTTCGGAATCGGAGCCTCAGGTTTGTCTGCTCACCGGAAAGGCGCTTCCGCGCGGACGCTCAATCTGTCGCGTTTGCAGCGGCAAGCCTATCAATCGTTTCAGCAAGGTCATCTCGACAAGGCGGAGCGGTTATGTGCCGCGATCCTGAAGCATCGCAGCGATGATTTTGACGCGCTGCATATGCTCGGCCTTGCGCATCTGCATCGCCGCCGCCCCGCGCAGGCGCTGGATTTCCTATCGAAGGCGCTGAAGGCCAATGCCGGCTCGGTGGATGCGATGTCAAACCTTGGCCTCGCGCTGCACGCAGCCGGGCGCTTCGAGGAGGCCATAGCAAGCTATCGCAACGCCTTGATGCTTGCGCCTGGCCATCCCGAGATCCTTTTCAACCTCGGCAACGCCCTTCTCGAACTCGGCCGCATCGACGAAGCGCTTGCAAGCTTCGACGAGGCGCTTGCGCACAACCCTTCGCATGTCGGCGCGCACGTCAACCGCGGCAACACGCTCTTGCGCTTCAACCGGCCGGTGGATGCGCTCGAGAGCTATGACAGGGCGCTTGCGCTCATGCCGTCTCATCCGCAAATCCTCACCAACCGCGGCCATGCGCTGCGCCGGCTCGATCGGCCGGTCGAGGCGCTGGCCGAGCTTACGTCTGCAATCGCGAGCGCCCCGGAATTTCCGGAGGCTCATTTCGAGGCCGCCCTGGCGCGGCTAACGCTCGGCGATTTCGAGACCGGCTGGAAGGAGTATGAATGGCGCTGGAAAACGGGTTCATTTACCGATAAGCGGCGCACGTTTCGTGCGCCGCTATGGCTGGGCGAGGTGCCGCTTTCGGGAAAGACCATCCTGCTCCATGCGGAACAGGGATTCGGCGACACCATTCAGTTCATCCGCTACGCGCCTCTCGTGGCGGAACGCGGCGCGCGGGTGATCTGCGAAGTTCAGCCGGAGTTGGTCGCGCTGTTGTCGCAGCTTGAGGGCATCAAGGTCGTGGCCAGCGGCACGGCGCTCCCCGCCTTCGATCTGCACTGTCCGCTAATGAGCTTGCCGCTCGCCTTTGGCACCGGGCTTGAGGCCATCCCGGCCGGCGTTCCCTATCTCGCCGCGCCCAAGATGAAACAGGAATACTGGCGCGACCGCCTGCTGCAATGCGGCCCGCGCGCCGGATTTGTCTGGTCCGGCTCGAGCGCCCACAAGAACGACGCCAATCGCTCGATTCCGCTGGCGCGATTTGCCGCGCTGCTGGAGCAGACGCCGTTCGGATGCTTCAGTCTTCAGCGAGATTTGCGCGAGGCCGATCGCGAGGAATTGCGCAAGATTCCGAACCTCGTCGATCTTGGTTCGGAATTGTCCGACTTCACCGACACCGCCGCGATCATCTCGCTGCTTGATGTCGTCGTCTCGGTCGACACGTCGGTCGCGCATCTGGCCGGCGCGCTCGGCAAGCCGGTCCTGATCCTCGTGCCTCATGCCGCGGATTTTCGCTGGCTGCGCGATCGCGACGATACGCCCTGGTATCCGACTGCGAAGCTGTTACGTCAGCCGGCGTTCGGCGATTGGAATAGCGTAATCGTCCGCCTCGCCGATGAGTTGCGGCGATTGAGCTAGCCTCTGGTCAGACACGACATTCTCCGCGGTTGCAATCGTTGACCAGCCCCGGTCATCGTCCGGGTGCATTCTCATCGTCCGGTCGCATCAAGGCCGCCGGACGTTCTTTACACATCATAAAGCATGAACCTTGAAGCCCGCCGGTTCCGAATCCTTCGTTGGATCAAATTCAGCTTTCATTGACCAATTGCTTTTTAGGGTCAGGCGTACGGCCAAGAAGGCCGTCAGTTGCGTAACACCAGAAAGGTTATATCAATGGCTCTCTCCAACATCACGCTTTCGGCGTCCGTCCGCCAGAACCTGCTTTCGCTGCAGGGCACCGCCAGCCTGCTGTCCCAGACGCAGGAACGCCTTGCCACCGGCAAGAAGGTCAACAGCGCGCTCGACAATCCCACCAACTTCTTCACCGCCGCCGGCCTCGATTCCCGCGCCAGCGACATCTCCAACCTGCTCGACAGCATCGGCAACGGCGTGCAGGTTTTGCAGGCGGCCAACACCGGCATCACCTCGCTCTCGAGCCTGGTCGATACCGCGAAGTCGATCGCCAACCAGGTGCTTCAGCAGCCCCTCGGTTATTCGACCAAGTCGACGTCGACATCAACGGTTCTGGTTGGCACCGCGAACGCGGCCAATCTGGTTGACGGCGTCGGCATCAAGAGCGGCGAGACTCTCGCATTCGCCGCGAGCGGAAGCCTTCCGGCGCTCACCGTCACCTTCGGCGCCACCGAGTTCGCTTGCTCAGTTGAACACTGCTTTGGCAGCGGGCGGTCTGTCGGCCACCATTGACAGCGGCAACCATTTGGTCATCACCACGAGCAACGACGCGGCTGGGTCCACGATTGGTGCGATTACGCCGGGCGGCGCTGGTACTACGACATTTGGAGCGGGTACGACCCCGACCGCTGACCCGGTGTCGCAGACCACGCGCTCGTCGCTGGTGGCCCAGTACAACCAGGTCATCACGCAGATCACCACCACCGCGCAGGATTCGTCCTTCAACGGCATCAACCTGCTCAACGGCGATTCGCTGAAACTGGTGTTCGACGAAACCGGCAAGTCGAGCGTGACGATCTCGGGCGTGACTTTCAACCCGGCTGGCCTTGGTCTGTCTAGCCTCACCCCGGGCACCGACTTCATCGACAACAACACCACCAACAACGTGCTGACGGCGCTCAACACCGCCAGCGTCACGTTGCGGTCGCAGGCGTCCGCCTTCGGCGCCAACCTGTCGATCGTGCAGATCCGCCAGGACTTCAACAAGAACCTGATCAACGTGCTGCAGACCGGTTCGTCCAACCTGACGCTGGCCGATTCCAACGAAGAAGCAGCCAACAGCCAGGCGCTGTCGACCCGTCAGTCGATCGCGACCTCCGCGCTGTCGCTCGCCAACCAGTCGCAGCAGAACGTTCTTCAGCTCCTGCGCTGATCGCAGCGAAATCTTCGACAAAAAGAACGGCGGGGCCAAAAGCCCCGCCGTTTTGTGGAGCGCTTTGAGGTCCGGCCTGAAGCAAGCGAACTCCTCAATCGCCGACACCAGCCGCATCTTCTAACCATTCTTTACGCATCTTAAAGCATTAGCTTTGAAGCCGTCCGGGGCAGAGACATCTGCCGGATAAGATTCAGTTTTCGTTGATCACTTGCTTCGTAGGGTCGGGTGTACGGCCAAGAAGGCCGTCAGTTGCGTAACACCAGAAAGGTTTCCCAATGGCTATCTCCAACATCACGCTTTCGGCGTCCGTTCGCCAGAACCTGCTCTCGCTGCAGGGCACCGCCAACCTGCTGTCCCAGACGCAGGAACGCCTTGCCACCGGCAAGAAGGTCAACAGCGCGCTCGACAATCCCACCAACTTCTTCACCGCCGCCGGCCTCGATTCCCGCGCCAGCGACATCTCCAACCTGCTCGACAGCATCGGCAACGGCGTGCAGGTTTTGCAGGCGGCCAACACCGGCATCACCTCGCTCTCGAGCCTGGTCGATACCGCGAAGTCGATCGCCAACCAGGTGCTTCAGCAGCCCGTGGGCTACACCACGAAGGCGAGCCTGACGGGCAACGCGCCGACCGGCGCCGGTCCGCTCGCCATTGCGGGTTCCGCGAACGACCTGAGCAACGCTGGCTCAGGCTCCGTAAACTCGCTTTCGGGCCAGGCTCTCAAGATCGACACCGCATCGGGAACTCTCACGTTCACTTTGAACAATACCGGTGCCGCAAACACCTTCAACTCGATCACCAGCCTCAACAGCCTGCTTGCGGCCAATAACGTTGGCCTGACCGCGAGCTTCAACAGCAACGGCTCGATCACGCTCACCTCGTCCAACGACGCGGCGTCGCAGACCATTACCAACGGCGCTGCCTATGTGGCTCCGACGGCCGGTCACTCGAGCTCGGTCAACATCGACACCGGCAGCGGTGCTGCCTTCACCGGCGGCACCCTGGTCACCAACCCGACCGCTGACCCGGTGTCGCAGACCACGCGCTCGTCGCTGGTGGCCCAGTACAACCAGGTCATCACGCAGATCACCACCACCGCGCAGGATTCGTCCTTCAACGGCATCAACCTGCTCAACGGCGATTCGCTGAAACTGGTGTTCGACGAAACCGGCAAGTCGAGCGTGACGATCTCGGGCGTGACTTTCAACCCGGCCGGTCTCGGCCTGGCCAGCCTCACCTCGGGCACCGACTTCATCGACAACAACACCACCAACAACGTGCTGACGGCGCTCAACACCGCCAGCACCACGTTGCGGTCGCAGGCGTCTGCCTTCGGCGCCAACCTGTCGATCGTGCAGATCCGCCAGGACTTCAACAAGAACCTGATCAACGTGCTGCAGACCGGTTCGTCCAACCTGACGCTGGCCGACTCCAACGAAGAAGCAGCCAACAGCCAGGCGCTGTCGACCCGCCAGTCGATTGCGACCTCCGCGCTGTCGCTCGCCAACCAGTCGCAGCAGAACGTTCTTCAGCTCCTGCGCTGATCGCAGCGAAATCTTCGCCAAAAAAGAACGGCGGGGCCAAAAGCCCCGCCGTTTTCTTGTGAGGCGCTTTAGGTCCGACCTGAAGCGCGAAATTTCAATCGCTGACACCAGGCGCATCGAGGTCTCCAAATATTCTTCACACATTATAAAGCATGAATAAAGCATGAGCGCTGAAGCCGGCCGGTTCCGAATCTTTCGCCGGATCAAATTCAGTTTTCATTGACCATTTTCTTTCTAGGGTTGGGGCGTACGGCCAAGAAGGCCGTCAGTTGCGTAACACCAGAAAGGTTATATCAATGGCTCTCTCCAACATCACGCTTTCGGCGTCCGTCCGCCAGAACCTGCTTTCGCTGCAGGGCACCGCCAGCCTGCTGTCCCAGACGCAGGAACGCCTTGCCACCGGCAAGAAGGTCAACAGCGCGCTCGACAATCCCACCAACTTCTTCACCGCCGCCGGCCTCGATTCCCGCGCCAGCGACATCTCCAACCTGCTCGACAGCATCGGCAACGGCGTGCAGGTTTTGCAGGCGGCCAACACCGGCATCACCTCGCTCTCGAGCCTGGTCGATACCGCGAAGTCGATCGCCAACCAGGTGCTTCAGCAGCCCGTGGGCTACACCACGAAGGCGAGCCTGACGGGCAACGCGCCGACCGGCGCCGGTCCGCTCGCCATTGCGGGTTCCGCGAACGACCTGAGCAACGCTGGCTCAGGCTCCGTAAACTCGCTTTCGGGCCAGGCTCTCAAGATCGACACCGCATCGGGAACTCTCACGCTCACTTTGAACAATACCGGTGCCGCAAATACCTTCAACTCGATTACGACCCTTAACAGCGAGCTTGCGGCCAATAACGTTGGCCTGACCGCGAGCTTCAACAGCAACGGCTCGATCACGCTCACCTCGTCCAACGACGCGGCGTCGCAGACCATTACCAACGGCGCTGCCTATGTGGCTCCGACGGCCGGTCACTCGAGCTCGGTCAACATCGACACCGGCAGCGGTGCTGCCTTCACCGGCGGTACCCTGGTCACCAACCCGACCGTCGACCCGGTGTCGCAGACCACGCGCACGTCGCTGGTGGCCCAGTACAACCAGGTCATCACGCAGATCACCACCACCGCGCAGGATTCGTCCTTCAACGGCATCAACCTGCTCAACGGCGATTCGCTGAAACTGGTGTTCGACGAAACCGGCAAGTCGAGCGTGACGATCTCGGGCGTGACTTTCAACCCGGCCGGTCTCGGCCTGGCCAGCCTCACCTCGGGCACCGACTTCATCGACAACAACACCACCAACAACGTGCTGACGGCGCTCAATACCGCCAGCGTCACGTTGCGGTCGCAGGCGTCCGCCTTCGGCGCCAACCTGTCGATCGTGCAGATCCGCCAGGACTTCAACAAGAACCTGATCAACGTGCTGCAGACCGGTTCGTCCAACCTGACGCTGGCCGACTCCAACGAAGAAGCAGCCAACAGCCAGGCGCTGTCGACCCGTCAGTCGATCGCGACCTCCGCGCTGTCGCTCGCCAACCAGTCGCAGCAGAACGTTCTTCAGCTCCTGCGCTGATCGCGGCGAAATCTTCGCCAAAAAAGAGCGGCGGGGCCAAAGCCCCGCCGTTTTTTCGTAGGGGCATTTCTGGATAAGCCCGAATGCCCGGAAGTCTTATTGCTTCATTAACCATAACAATTCGAAAACGCCCGGATGGTAAACCGCCTCCCGGGCCGGTTCATACTTTGTTGACCATGTGATTCCTAGAGTTCGCCCGGTTGCGGCCAAGAAGGCCGACTGTTGCGTTACACCAGAAAGGTAGTCCCATGGCTCTCTCCAACATCACGCTCACTGCGGCCGTCCGCCAGAACCTGCTCTCGCTGCAGGGAACCGCCAACCTGCTCGCTCAGACCCAGGGGCGCCTTGCGACCGGCAAGAAGGTCAACAGCGCGCTCGACAATCCCACGAACTTCTTCACCGCCGCCGGTCTCGATTCCCGCGCCAGCGACATCTCCAATCTGCTGGACAGCATCGGCAACGGCGTGCAGGTTTTGCAGGCGGCCAACACCGGCATCACCTCGCTCTCGAGCCTGGTTGATACCGCGAAGTCGATCGCCAACCAGGTCCTCCAGCAGCCCACTGGCTACACCACGAAGGCGAGCTTTACGGGCAACGCGCCGACCGGCGCTGGTGCGCTCGCCGTCGCAGGTTCCGCAAACGACTTGACCAACGGCGGCACGAACTCAATTCAGGGCCAGGCTCTCAAGATCGACACCGCAACGGGGACGCTCACCCTGACGGCAAGCAACGTCGTCGGCGCAACCAACTTCAACTCGATCACCAGCCTCAACAGCCTGCTTTCGGCCAATAACGTCGGCCTGACCGCGAGCTTCAATACCAACGGCTCGATCACGCTCACCTCGACCAACGATGCGGCATCGCAGACCATCACCAACGGCGCTGCCTATGTGGCTCCGACGGTCGGTCACTCGAGCTCGGTCAACATCGACACCGGCAGCGGCGCTGCCTTCACCGGCGGCACCCTGGTCACCAACCCGACCGTCGACCCGGTGTCGCAGGGCACGCGCACGTCGCTGGTCACCCAGTACAACCAGATCCTGACACAGATCACCACCACCGCGCAGGATTCGTCCTTCAACGGCATCAACCTGCTCAACGGCGATTCGCTGAAACTGGTGTTCGACGAAACCGGCAAATCGACCGTGACGATTGCCGGCGTGACCTTCAACCCGGCCGGTCTTGGCTTGGCGAGCCTCACCGCGGGCACCGACTTCATCGACAACAACACCACCAACAATGTGCTGACAGCGCTCAACACCGCCAGCGTCACGTTGCGGTCGCAGGCGTCGGCGTTCGGCGCCAACCTGTCGATCGTGGAGATCCGCCAGGACTTCAACAAGAACATCATCAACGTGTTGCAGACCGGTTCGTCGAACCTGACGCTGGCCGATTCCAACGAAGAAGCAGCCAACAGCCAGGCGCTGTCGACCCGCCAGTCGATTGCGACCTCCGCGCTCTCGCTTGCCAACCAGTCGCAGCAGAACGTTCTTCAGCTCCTGCGCTGATTGCGGCGAAATCTTCGACAAAAAGAACGGCTGGGCCAAAAGCCCCGCCGTTTTAATTTTTTGCCGCAGTCTGAAGAAGATTTTTTATCGCGAAAAATCGCTATCAGCGCAGGAGCTGCAACACGCTCTGCTGCGACTGGTTGGCGAGCGACAGCGCCGAGACTGCGATCGACTGGCGGGTCGACAGCGCCTGGCTGTTGGCTGCTTCTTCGTTGGAATCGGCGAGCGTCAGGTTGGCGGAGCCGGTCTGCAACACGTTGATCAGACTCTTCGAGAAGTCCTGGCGGATCTGCACGATCGACAGGTTGGCGCCGAAGGCGGACGCCTGCGACCGCAGCTCGGAGCTGGCGGCGTTGAGCGCGTTCAGAACGGTACCGGTCTGGACGTTGTCCGTGAAGTCAACTCTGGGCGTCAGGGAAGTCAGGCCGAGACCGGCCGAATTGAAGGTCACGCCGGCAATCGTCAGGGTCGATTTGCCGGTTTCGTCGAAGATCATCTTCAGCGAGTTGCCGTCCAGAAGGTTGATGCCGTTGAACGAGGCGTCCTGCGCGGTGGTGTTGATCTGCGTCAGGATCTGGTTGTACTGGGAGACGAGGGTCGCACGGGCGTTTTGCGACACCGGGTCGGCCACCGCCGCAGTGACCGCACCGGCAGTGGCGCCGGTGGCGGAGACGTCGACCGCGTCGAGCGTAGCGGGCGCGGTTCCGGTCGTCGTGATCGTTTGACCCGCGCCGTCATTGGTCGAGGTGAAGGTCAGGCCGCCGGCGCCGGTGATCACGGCCGCAACGTTTACTCCTGCATCCGCCAGCGCCTGGTTCAGCTGGTCCAGCGACTGTACCGTCGCGGTCTTTGTCGTCGGATTGAAGCTCACAGGCGCGGTACCGACGGTGATCGTGGCGAGGGCACCCGCGGAAGTCTTGAACGTGAGAACCGCGCCGTTGAGCGCGCTGGTCGTAAGGTCGGAGGACGTTGCCGTGGTGACACCCGCTTGGGAGGTGGTGCCCGTGCCGGTGAACAGGACGTGGGCAGGCGGGCTGTATCCGGGCGGCTGCTGCAAGGCCTGGTTCGCAATCGACTTCGCCGTATCGATCAACTGGGAGAGCGAGGTGATGCCGGTGTTCGCCGCCTGCAAGACCTGTACGCCGTTGCCGATGCTGTCGAGCAGGTTGGAGATGTCGCTGGCGCGGGCGTCGAGGCCGGCGGCGGTGAAGAAGTTGGTGGGATTGTCGAGCGCGCTGTTGACCTTCTTGCCCGTCGCGAGGCGTTCCTGCGTCTGAGAGAGCAGGGTGGCAGTATTCTGCAAGGAGAGCAGATTCTGGCGGACGGCCGCGGTGAGCGTAATGTTGGACATCTGGTTGCCTTCCTTGGGTCTGCATCGCAAGCGTCCGACGCGTCGACTCGGAAATTGCTTGCGACCAGCGGAAACTGTGAACAAAAGCTTTTAAAATGTGGTTAACAGCTGCTTACCGAACACGGTTAACGAATGGTTAAGCCGTGGGGGAGGGGAGCAGGAGGCAGGCCGGGCACCCTGAAAGCCGATGAAAAGGGCGCCTTCTTGCGCGACCCCGTTTCAATATTGCTGGAATCCCGCGCGAAGAGGGCGGGGTTTGCCGCGCGATCCGTTAGATTCCGCAAGCAAATTGAGGCCGTTAGTAAGTTAATTTTAAGTCGGCCCCTTTACGATTCCCCGATTGAGAGCTGCGAGATTGGTCGTCGTAAAAAGAGTTGCCGAGGTGTCGAATGTCTAGTGCTGCCGCCCAAGCCTATGCTCGCGTTTCACACACCACCGCATCTCCCCGTGAAATCGAAGCCAAGGCCTTATTGATGGCGGCCAACAAGTTGCAAACCGTCATGACCAACCCCGACGCGACATTTCAACAAATGTCCGACGCGCTGCTGTTCAACCGCAAGCTCTGGACGATCTTTCTCAGCGAAGCTCACCGTAGTGAAAATCCACAGCCGCTGGAAATACGGCAGAACATCGCCAATATCGGCGTCTTCGTGCTCTCTCATACGGCAGCGTTGCAGATCAGCCGGCAGAGGCAGCACTTCAAGCCGTTGATCGAGATCAACCGGAACATCGCCGCCGGTTTGGGCGGGCGTGCCTGATCGTCCTTGCAGTCCGAGTCGCGGCCCGGTTCAACTCCAGACCGTGCTGATCAGGGGCGGCTCGTTCAGGATCACCAAATTTGCGCCGGCGAAGACTGCTCAACCCCTCAGGTCGGGACGGTCGTCACCAATCACCGCCACCAGCCAGCTCCCAACGGCTCGGCCACCCTCGGCCGACGGCGGGCGCTTCGCTGCGACAAAACGCCGGGACTCGCGACGGCGGCACGCCTTCGAGCGTCATGGAGCGTTTTCGAGCGAAGCGGGGACCGGCTCGCGTGGAGGAAAACGCGCAAGAGCAGGGGAACCTGGAGCCAGGTGATGATTCGATCAGAACCGAATGGGTTCCGGTCAGTTAAGATGTCGTTAACCAACCCAACCTACTGTTTTTGAGCGGACGGCCACGATCTTGCTGTACGACCGCGTCCAGGCAGCAACAGGAGCGCCCGGCGTGACCAAGACGTTGCACGAAGCGCCGCTACCAACCGGAGCGAGCCAAACGCTGGATCCGCAAGCCTGGGACGAGATCCGGGCGCAAGGTCATCGCATGCTCGATGACATGTTCGACTACGTTGCCAATATCCGTCAGCGCCCGGTCTGGCGTCCGATACCGGACGAGGTTCGCGCGCGATTTCGTGGCCCGCTTCCGCGCCAGGCTTCCGATCTCGGCGATGTCTACCAGGAGTTTGTCGATTTCGTCGCACCCTACGCGACGGGCAACGTCCATCCGGGCTTCATGGGATGGGTGCATGGCGGCGGCACTGCCGTCGGCATGCTGGCCGAGATGCTGGCCGCCGGGCTCAACGCCAATCTCGGCGGCCGCGATCACATCCCGATCGAGGTTGAACGTCAGATCGTCGAGTGGACGCGCGCGATGTTCGGCTTTCCGCGCGAGGCAAGTGGAATCTTCGTCACGGGAACGTCGACGGCGAACCTCATGGCGGTGCTGGTGGCGCGCACGGCGGCGCTTGGGTCAACCGTCAGGCAGCAGGGCGTCGGCGGAGAAGGAGCGCTGCTCACGGCCTATGCCTCGACGGCCGCGCACGGCTGCGTGAGACAGGCGATGGACCTCGCCGGTCTCGGCGGCGATGCGCTGCGGAGCATGCGGGTCAACTCTTCGCACCGTGTCGACGTGGAGGAAATGCGGGCCCAGATCGCCAGGGATCGCGACAGCGGCTTGAAACCCTTTCTGGTTGTCGGGTCGGCCGGCACCGTGGATATTGGCGCGGTCGACGACCTCGCGGCGCTAAGCAAATTGTGCCACGAGGAAAAACTGTGGTTCCACGTCGATGGCGCATATGGAGCACTTGGCGTTCTTTCACCTGCACTGGCGCCGCGGCTCGAGGGCATAGAGAACGCCGATTCAATCGCGCTTGATTTTCACAAATGGGGGCAGGTGCCCTATGACGCCGGCTTCCTGATCGTTCGCGACGGCGAGCAGCATCGCGCCGCTTTTGCCGCGCCGGCCGCCTACTTGCGGCGCGAAACCCGAGGACTTGCTGCGGGATCTCCTTGGCCATGTGATCTCGGGCCAGATCTGTCGCGGGGTTTCAGGGCGCTCAAGACCTGGTTCACGCTGAAGACATTCGGCACGGAAAAGCTTGGAGCGATGATCGAGCGTACCTGTGCGCTCGCCCGATATCTCGAGGCGCGGGTCCTGGAAGAGCCGCGGCTGGAGCTATTGGCGCCCGCGCAGCTCAACATTGTCTGCTTTCGTTATCGCGCAGCCAATACCGACAAGATAAATGGCGAAATTGTCATCGATATCCAGGAATCCGGAATTTCGGCGCCATCGACCACGACACTGGATGGTCGGCTCGCGATACGTGCGGCGATCGTCAACCACCGCACCGACGTCGGCGAGATCGACGCGCTCGTGAAGGCGGTGCTTGAATTCGGAGCACGGCGCTCGCGTGGAGACGGCGGCCTGTCGCCGCCACCGGCTAGCTAATTTAGTCGATCTTGCCGGAATTGCGGCGCAAGCGAAAAGTATGCCCGCGGGTTGACCGCCCACATCTGCAGATGTTGCTGCGAATCCCATTTTGCGTGTAATTTCCTGTCTCGAACGGGGAATCTCGATACACAGGATTTTCAACCACTGCTCGGGTGGGTGAGCGCAAGGGGTACGGCCATGTCGCTGAGAGTTGTACTGAAGCCCGGCGAGCGAATCATCATCGGTCAGAGCCTCGTCACCAACTCGGATACGCGCGCAACGTTTCTGATCGACGGTGAAGCGCCGATCTTGCGCGAGAAGGACATCTTGACCGGCGAGACAGCCAACACGCCGGTGAAACGGCTCTATCTCTGCATTCAGCTGATGTATCTGGAAAACGACATACCGAAGTACCAAGACCTGTACATGGGCTTCGTCAAGGATTTGCTGGAGGCGGCGCCGAGCTTCAGAGCGTCTATAGAGACAGCAAGCAAGCTGATATTGAGCGGCTCTCTTTACAACTCGCTGAAGGAAATACGGAAGCTTTTCCCGAGGGAAGAAGAGTTGCTGAGGCGATGAATGCCTCGGCCGCTCGCGGTCCGATTAGACGGCAGCACGCATCAAAGCTGACATGCTGTCGCTCTGAACTGAAAACAACTCAGGCCTTGAGGTCGGTCGCGAGAGGCCGCGCGGAATCTTCCTTCGTCAGGTCCAGCGCATGGAAATAAGCGCGGCGACGCAGCACGGCTTCGTCCGGGAATTGCTCCACAACCTGGCCGGTTAAGCTATTGACGACCTCAAACACGAACGACGACGCGGCGCGATCGAAGAATGCCTGATGCGAAACGAAACTGTTGGCATCCTGTAGATCGTTGCGAGCGCTCGCGGCCGCGTCAGTTGCGGTCACGGTTTGGCTGGACGGCAGTTGCGTGGGCACAGCGCCGCTGCCAGTACCACCGGCGGACGTTATAATAGGCGGCGCAACCGGCACACCCACCGGCCTGATGCTGAAATCCGTACTCATGGCAGCCTCCTGGCTCTCCTCGAGTCAAATCCCAACCCCTCTCTGCGAGCAATTATGAAGTGGAGGTATCAATACATTGTTAGAGAACGTGCTTAAAGATGCGCTGACGAAATCGTTCAAATTTGATGATTCAAAGCGAACGGCTGACCGCCAGCGGCCTGAGGTGACGCGCCGTCGGATCAACGCGGCGGCCGGTTGCGCCATAGGTGTTTGGAATATTGCGGCGCTGAACTTCGGCGTTGACGCCACGTACGATGCTTTCGGAAACCGCGTGCGCGGTGGCAAGCACCGTGAGATTGACCTGCAGCATGGCGCGAAACGTATCGTGGTGACGGCGCAGCGTCGCCAGCAGATCCGGCGACGCCTTGGCGAGGTACTCGTGGCTGTTCTTCACGCGCGTGACAGCGGCGACGTAGCGGCGGGAGGCCTCGGTCTTCTGCGGTTCGAACGCCATGGCCTCGCGGATCTTGCCGGCTCGCACCAGTTCGGTCTCGCGTTCGATGATGCCGAGCAGGGCGCTCATGACATCCACCAGCTCTTCGGCGAGCTTGCGGGCCTCTGCCGGGGTTGAGGCTGTCGGGGCCGCCGGCGCGGGTTGTCGTGAGGGAGGCTGGTTCATGGCTGGTTTACGCCTGTTTTCCTTGGGTCTGGCCGACTGCCTTCGCCTGCTGCATGATCAGTGTGCGATACACTTCCTTGGCGATGCCGACGCCGCCGGCATTCGCGAAGGATTTCGAATACTGCTCGATCTGCATCGAGCGCCAGATGCCGGTGCCGACGGTGTTGCCGAACGGGCCGTCACCCTTCAGCCCGTTGGTCATCTCCGAGAACATCGAGTTGAGAAACATGCCTTCGAAATTCTGCGCCTGGGTCTGGGCTTTGGCTTTCACCTGCGGCGACACCTTGTCGAGCGCGGCGGCGAAGTCGTAGTCCGGGCGGCCGTTGTAGGTGGGCATCACCGTTTTGCCGATGGCGGCGAGACTGTTGTTGATCGGGGCGGTCTGCATCACATCACCTCGATGTCGGCTTCGATGGCGCCGGCGGCCTTGATCGCTTGCAGGATGCCGATCAAGTCGCGCGGCCCGATGCCGAGCCCGTTGAGGCCATCGACGAGCTGCTGCAGCGAAACGCCGTCCTTCACGACGGCGAATTTCTTCCCTTCTTCGGTCACGCCGATGCTCGAGCGCGGCGTCACCACGGTTCGGCCGCGGGCGAGCGGGTTCGGCTGGCTGACCTGCGGGCTTTCGGAAATCGAGACGGTGAGGTTGCCCTGGGCGACCGCGACGGTGGCGACGCGGACGTCGCGGCCCATCACGATGATGCCGCTTCGCTCGTCGATGATGATCTTGGCGCCCAGGTCCGGCTCGACCTGCAGCTGCTCGATCTCGGTCAGCAAGGCGACGACGTTACCCTTGAACTCCGGGGGGATCGTCAACTGCACAGTGGAGGGATCGAGCGGCTCGGCCGTCTTGGTGCCGAGAAAGTCATTGACTGCCGCGGCGACGCGCTTGGCGGTGGTGAAATCGGCATTGCGCAGAGCGAGCCGCACATTGGGCAGGCGGTTGAGCGCAAATTCGATCTCCCGCTCGATGATGGCGCCGTTGGCGATACGGCCGACCGTCGGAACGCCACGGGTAATGCTGGCGGCCGCGCCTTCGGCCTGAAAACCGTTGATGGTGAGCGAGCCCTGCGCCACCGCATAGACGTTGCCGTCGGCGCCGAGCAGGGGGGTGACGAGGAGGGTGCCGCCCTGCAGGTTCTTGGCATCGCCAAGCGCGGAAACCGTGACGTCCATCCGCGTGCCCTGGGTTCCAAACGGCGGCAGGTTGCCGGTGACCATGACGGCTGCGACGTTGCCGGTGCGGATGGTGGCGCCGCGGATGTTGACGCCCATGCGCTCGAGCATGGCTTGCAGCGATTGCTTGGTGAAGGGGATGTTGTTGAGGGTGTCGCCGGTGCCGGCGAGACCGACCACAAGGCCGTAGCCGACCAGCTGGTTCTGCCGCACGCCCTCGATATTCGCGAGATCCTTGATCCGCGATGTCGCGCCGGCCGGGCTCATATTGAGCTGGAACGCGAGAAGCGCAGTGCAGCCCAGTCGAAACACTCGTCCCCAAAAAACGCCTGGCATCCTCTGCTCCCCGCTGAGGGTCTTTCGAACCGGATCGCTCAATCACTCCCATGATGAAGCGATCCGCTGTTCAACTATGCGAGCGCCATGCCAGAGCTCTTTTGTCGATGAAGCGACTGATGTTGTTCGGTAATCCCAAAATGCTGGCGGCCGCGCCGCGGCTGTGAAGCAGCCGAAACTGCCGCATGGCGGCAGATTTTGCCGGGTGGTTTACGCCGCGTTAACCATCAGGAGGCGATGCTGCGCCTCATCGAGTGCTCCGATTCCGAAGTTCGCATCACTTGCCGCTGCACTGATGGGAACTTCAAACCCGCCGCGCCAGCCGAGGACCGTCCATGCGCATCTTAGGACCAAACGGCACCACCCTGGGATCCCAGAACAATAGCGTCCGGCGCAGCAGTTCGGGTGGCTTCTCGCTGCCGGATACGGCCTCCGCCACCGAGACGCGTGCGACGGCTGCGCCCAAGGCAGCGGCCGGTATCGATGCACTCCTGGCGCTGCAGGGCATCGAGGAAGATCCGGTCGAGCGGCGCAAGCGTTCGGTGCAGCGCGGCAAGCGGGCGCTCGATGTGCTCGACGCTCTCAAGATTGGGCTCCTGTCGGGCAACCTCGATGGCGGGACGGTGGGCCGGCTGCGCGATGCCGCCGCCAACCTCAAATCCTCCTCCGGCGATCCCGGGCTTGATGCCGTGCTCGCCGAGATCGAACTGCGCGTCGAGGTGGAACTCGCCAAGGCCGGGCAGCACTAATCTCGACTTCACTTAGTCTTCGCCTGCGGCTGCGCTGAGGACCCGAGCATTTTCTGCGAAATCCCCTCAATATCGCGTTGCAACTGGTTGAAGCGCCTGGCTTCGTCGCGGAGCGGGGCATACCTGCCGTGAGTTCCATCCATTGCGTGGTTGGCGGCCTCGAAACCCCGATCGGCGGCGAAGGATTCAGGCGTGCCCCGATACCTCATGGTCGGTGGGCTTGCTCGAGGTTGCAGCCGGGGTGAGGCTGGGACGGACAAGTTTCGCCTGGGGATCGATCAGCTTCTGGGTCAATTCGTCGGGCAAGAGCGGGCTCCTGTCTGAGGTACTTTGCGGCCGCCATGGCGGACGAGATCGAGCGGCGGGCCCATATCTGGACACGCTTTACGGTCGGTTATTAACGGGCCGGATAGATTTGCCTGTGCAATGGCTTGACCACGGGGCCGTGCGGCCCACGGCAATATTGTCTGGCGCAAGACACCGCTATATAACGCGCCGCGCGAGGGGAACTTTCCGCTCGCTTCGGCGCCGCAAGGGCGTGGCGCCTTCAGGTGAAAGACGGGCTGGCCTTGGAAAAGTTGAAGAACTATCGACCGACCGAAAAAGAGCCTTTCATGAACGAGCGGCAGCGCGAGTATTTCCGCGCCAAGCTCCTGGCCTGGAAGGACGAGATCCTGCGGGAAGCGAAGATCACGCTGCAAACGCTCCAGGAGGAGAACGTCAATCATCCTGATCTCGCCGACCGCGCATCGTCGGAAACCGACCGCGCGATCGAATTGCGTGCGCGAGACCGGCAGCGCAAGCTGATCTCCAAGATCGACGCAGCCTTGCAGCGCATCGAGGACAACACCTACGGCTATTGCGAGGAGACCGGCGAGCCGATCTCGCTGAAGCGGCTGGAAGCCCGGCCCATCGCAACGCTGTCGGTGGAAGCGCAGGAACGCCACGAGAAGCGCGAGAAGGTCTATCGCGACGAGTAGGACGCTTGTTGACTTTGCAGGCCGGCATTGAGTGCGGCCGCAAGTCCGTTCGGATCGTTGGTGCCGATACGGCGGATCTCGCCGGATGTCAGCTTGAGCTCAACCGCATCCAGCCCTGAGACGTTATAGAGAGCGAAGCCCGGCGCCTTCCGGATGCCGAATCCGTTCCACCATTGGTTACGCGCGACGCGCACCGAACGAATTTCGTCGAAGCCGAGCCTGTACGTCCACAATCCCGGACCGAAATACCAGCTGATTTCACCGGCTTCGACCTCGACCGTGAGCGAGTGGAAGACGACGCAAATCCCGGCGAGCACAATCAGCATGGCAATCAGAGTCGCCGGCTGGCCGGTTATTCGCCACGCGATAACAGCTCCTGCGACCGCGATGGCTGTGCAGGTAGCGAGAATCGTGGTCCCAAGCTGGGTGTGGCGATAGGCCATGGTCGTGGTCGACCCCCTTCAAACGCAATTGCTTCGCTGCATGTTTTGATGCAGCGAAGCAATTGAGGTCACGCCCAGGCGGGCGGGACTAAAGCGTGATGAAATTAGGTTCGGTAGCCTGAGCTTTTGAGATAGTTGGCACATTGTTGTGGAGTGAAGGCGCCGAGAGCATCGGCGATTGCAGCGCAGACCGCGTCGGCGGTTCGGACGGCCGCCCTCCGCAGAAGGTGTTTGAGCTTGGCGAAGACCTGCTCGATTGGGTTTAGGTCGGGAGAATATTTCGGCAGAAAGAAGATCCTGGCTCCCGCCGAGCGGATCAGTTGGCGGACGGCTTTGCTCTTGTGGCTGCCGAGATTGTCCAAGATGACGATGTCACCCGGGCGAAGCGTCGGCAGAAGAACCTCCTTGACGTAGAGACGAAAGCTCTCGCTGTCGATGGGGCCTTCGATAAACCATGGCGCATCGATGCGATCGTGGCGTAACGCCGCGATGAACGTCATAGTCTTCCAGCGTCCGTGTGGAACCTTGGCGACCAGCCTGCTGCCGCGCGGCGCCCATCCCCTCAACGGCGCCATGTCTGTTCTGGTCCAGGTCTCATCGATGAAGACCAGACGCCCAGCGTCGACGCGATCTTGATACTTCATCCACTGGCTTCGCCGCCGAGCTACGTCAGGACGATCGCGTTCGCCAGCCACCACGCTTTTTTTTGAAGCTAAGCTTCTCGGCGTGGACGAACTCCCATACCGAGCGGTAATCGACCTCCAGGCCGCGCTCGGCAAGTTCGACCACCAGCCCTCGCAAGGTGAAGTCACTCTCTCTGATGCGGTGTTGCAGCCAGACGGCATGTTCGCCCGAGATCGCCTTGGGCTTGTGACCGCCCATCTGGCCGGGTTCGACGCTGCCGGTCTCATCGTCGCGCTTGGCCCAATTGATGGCCGTGCTGATCGCGACCCCAAACTGTTTGGCCGCTTGATTGCGGGACATGCCGCCTTTGATTGCCGCCACAACCCGCTCGCGAAGGTCAAGAGAATAAGGAGCTCCCATCCATGCCGGCCTCCTTCCCAGCCAGCATGGTGAATCAGAAACGCACTGATTTGGGAATCCCAAATCAATTCAGCCTAATCTCATCCCGCTTTAGTGCGGCGGATTTGACATTCGCTCCAGTGTTTCCGCGGATATCCGTGGCGAATGTCAAATCCGAAACCGCACTAGAATACCTAACTGGCTAGTGTCCCTTTGGCTCTGACATTCGTAAACAGACTGCTGCGACGGGATACGAATGCCGGAGCCGGGACACTAGTCGGCCAGCGGGTCCGGGCGCATCTGCACCTTGAACACGCGCGGCTTGGCATCCTTGCCGCCTTCGCTGTGGAAGTAAGCGCGCGTGCCCGTCGTGGTCCACAGCGCGCGGCCCTTCCAGCCGGCGTTCGGATCGTCGATGCGGCCGTCGACGTTCTTGGCGAAGAAGCCGAGCGGGTAGGGGATTCTCAGATCGACGAACTTGCCGTTGACCAGGGCCAGCAGGGATTCGCTGCCATTGGCCATCGCAACCGGCACGTCGTTGCCGAGGCCAAGCGTGTTGTGGACGTCGACCCAGATGTAATAAGCGTGGTTGGCGCTTCCTTGCGGATCGTTGACGCCCTTGAACTGCGGTCCAGGCAGCCGGTATAGCGTCCAGCCCTCGAAGCATTGCGCGCCGGTCGCCGCGTTCGGTCCCTCGAGCTTTCCCTTGCAGCTGGAACGGTCGAAGCTCGCCATTTGTCCGCTCGACAGCACGGTCCAGGCCACGCCCTTGGAGTCGACGTCGACGCCGCGCGAGCCATAGGTGCCGGGAGGCGACTGGAAGATTTCGGACATGGCCGTGTGCGTCGGATCGCTTCCCGGAATCATCCGGATCAGCAGCGCCGGCTGCGTGATCCGCGTGAAGCCCGGACCCATGGCCTGGCCCCAGATCACGTCACCCTTGACGCTGGGCATGACGCCATAGAACCCCGCCTTCACCCACTTGTCCTTGCCGGGCTCGATCGGCTTGTCGGGCGCCACGAAGTCCTCGCGCTTGCCGGTGCCGGACGTGTTCACCACGACAGGCGTCCAGCCCTGCGACTTCATCGCATCGCCGGTGGCATCGAACTTCTTGACGTCGAGCCAGCCGACGACGCCGCTATAGGGTTGTCCCTGGCTGAACCAGAGCTTCTCATCCGGCGTGAAGACCAGGTGATGCGTGTTGAAACATGTATCGATCATGGTCCACTTGTCGGTCTTCGGATCGTACACGGACGCTTCACGGGCCGTTTCTTTCTGCGGCGCCACCTGCGCCGAAGGAAGGTCCGACCCGGCCTGGCAGCTTGCAGGGTTTGGATTCCGCCGTATCCGTGCCGTGAACCAGACCCGGCCTTTCTCGTCCATCATCGGATTATGGATGGAGGTGTGGCCGTCCCAGATCGCTTCATCGCCCCAGAACGGCGACGGCGCCATCGGGGCATCCTTGGCGCTCGGGGTCTTTTCATCCATGTAGGGTTCATGGATCAGCGACGTGGTGTTCTTGACGGGATCAAGCACCGGGATGTCGTCGGAGCTTTCTTCGGGCGAGCCGTAGATCTTGCCGTTGGCGTTCACCGTCGGATCACGCTTGTCGGTCGAAACCTCGTCGTGCAGGTACATGCCCCGCTTGCCCCACTCCCACGAGGTGATCACGACGTTGCGCTCGACGCCCTTCGGCCGCTCCGGTTTGTCGAAGGGAAGTTCGCCCGCTGCGATTCGGTCAGTCCAGTCGGCGAACATCTTGTAGGCGCGGGGCGGTCCCATGCGGCCCAGCGTCAAGGCCATGTTGTTCATGGCCTGCCCGGACTGCACGCGGCGCTCCCACATGTCTTCGGAGTTCTTGAACTCTCCGAGTTCTTTCACGTGAGGATGACGAATATTGTCGGTGCCCAGCGCGTGGCAGGACTGGCAGGAGTTCTTGACGCTGTCGATCCAGGTGGCCTGCGAGTCCATGCTGGCCGGCATGCCGGTCGGGCTCTTGTCGGAGCCCGGAAACTCGCTCACGGGCGGGATCTTGAGCATCGAGTACCAGTACATGCCCGGATAGTATTCGGCCGCAGCCGCCGCGTTCGGCGCCGGCTTGGCTTTCAGATCGACGGTCTTGCCAAGCGTGGCGTCCTGCTTGTCGGAATCGACAAGGCCGTATCCGCGCGCCCAGATCTTGTATTTGGCTGAGGGGAGCTGCGGAATGACGAACTGGCCGGCGTCGTTGGTCACGACCATCTTGGCGTATTTGGTCGGAAGGTCTGATGTTTCAGCAATCACCCAGACGCCGGCTTCCGGGCCATTGGGGCCGGTCACCTTGCCGCCAATCGCATCGGGCTTAACCGATACGGCCTGCTGCTGCGCGCTTGCCGGGCCGCTCCATGCCATCACGACTGCGGCGATCGCGGCCCCGGTGAGACACGCATTCGAATGGCGACGAAAAGTCATATTTCGCTCCCGATTTGTTTTGCTGAACTTCAACGTTCCAGCTTTTCGACAATGTGAAATTTTGCCTTGTATTATAATAGCATCGGACGAATGCAGATGGGTGTCAACGTGGTCCCTTGTTGTCACCTGCTCACATCCTGGTCGAACTCGCGACGGTTCGCGCCGCTTGCTCGCAAGAGGTTTCGATAATACGAACTTCGGAATCGGGACGACAGTCTCGTTAATCATGGATCGGTAAATGGGAAATCGCCGCTTCTTTGATCGCCCGCAGGGCCTGACGGTGACCGAAATCGTTGCCCTGACCGGCGCCGAGGCGCCTCAGGGCGCGCCGATGTCGCTCTTGATCAAAGGCGTCGCGCCCATCGACCTCGCAGGTCCCTCGGATCTTGCGTTCATCGACGGCTACAAGTTTGCCGATGCACTGAGCAGGACGCGCGCCGGCGCCTGCCTGATGCCGAAGCGCCTTGCGGACCGCGCGCCCAAAGACCTCGTCGTCCTGCACACGGAAGAGCCTTATCGCGCTTTCGTCGCAGTGCACCGGAAACTCTACCCGCAGTCGTTGCGGCCGGCTTCGCTGTTCGAGGCCGACGGAATTTTTGAAGGCGCGACCGTTCATCCGACAGCACGGCTCGAGAGCGATGTCACCGTCGATCCCGGCGCGGTCATTGGACCGCGCGCCGAGATCGGTGCAGGCAGCCTCATCGCCGCCAACGCGGTCATCGGTCCCGACGTCACGATCGGCCGTGACTGCCGGATCGGCACCGGCTGCTCGATCACCCATACGCTGATCGGCGATCGCGTCGTGATTCATCCCGGCTGCCGCATCGGCCAGGACGGTTTTGGCTATACCGAAGATGCCGCCCAGCAGAAGATTCCGCAGACCGGCCGCGTCATCATCCAGAACGACGTCGAGATCGGCGCGGGCACGACGATCGATCGCGGCGGCATCCGCGACACCGTGATCGGCGAGGCGAGCAAGATCGACAATCTTTGTCAGATCGGACACAACTGCCAGATCGGCAGGAATTGCATCATCGTCGCGCAATGCGGCTTGAGTGGCAGCGTGACGCTGGAGGATTTTGCCGTGCTCGGCGGCTCCGTCGGCCTTGCGCCCCATGTCACGATCGGGCGCGGCGCCCGCGTCGCGGGCCGCTCCGGCGTCATGCACAATGTCCCCGCCGGCGAAACCTGGGGCGGCTACCCGGCCAAGACGCGCATGCAATGGATGCGGCAAGAGACGACACTGGCGCGCCTTGCGAGCCCGGGCGACAAGGGCAAGGCGACGAAGAAGCCGTGATCTAGCTGTCCAGGGCCTGTACTCTTACATCCGCAATGTCCGCTTGTCCCCCAACGGCGACGCAAAAGGGGACATTGCACGAGGTCAGAAGGGCCAAGAGCCGGCCCCTGCCCGCGAGGCGGCCGAGACTGAACGCACCAGCGCCACAAGTGCGCCCCATTATCTTCCCTTCACCCCCTTAGTTTGCCCGCCAGGTCGGGGCTCGGTAGTCGGAATTGAATGGGGAAACCGCGGCCGCGCGGCTGGCAACATTGAAGATTTGGCAAACTAGCTGTATCGCCGGCGCGCTGGGCGCAACTTGGCTTGCCGCGATTTATCAGATCACGGTACCGCGGGCGAGCGTCGCAACGCCAAACGCGAGAGTTGCAGATGCATTCAGCGCCATCCCGCTGAACGCGACGGCGGTGCTGACAAATCTTCGCGCAGCGTTGCCGGCCCGGGCCATCGAGGCGGAATCCGATACGAGACCATCGGCCAATGCGATTGTGGCGGCGGGATTTAGCGCCGCGGCGCCGGACGCTGTGATGCCTTCCGATGTGAGCAGTTCGTCCTCGCAAGAGCGAACGTTGCAGACCACTGCCAAACTTGAAGCCGCACTGCCCGAGAACGAGGCTACGCCACGGCTGGACGGACCGCCCGCGACCTCGCCCAATCCCGATGAAGGCGAACTGTCATATCTGAAATACTATGTCTACTCGGAAACTCCGCCGCCGGAGAAACCCGCGAAGGTCGCCCTGGCGGCGTTCCGCGGCCTTCCGCTCGGAACTCCCGTCCAGGAGATCGAACGCGCGGCAAAAGCGTTCGACGTGGATGCCAATTTCATGAAGGCGGTCGCCAAAGTCGAATCCGATTTCAATCCCACGGAACGCACCGGCTCCTATATCGGTCTGTTTCAGCTGAGCAAGTCTGAGTTCGGCAAATTCGGGTCGGGCGACATCCTCAATCCTCGCGACAACGCTGTTGCTGCCGCATACAAGTTCGTCACCGAAGCCGCGCTATTCGAAGTAGTGACGCACAAGAAGCCGACATTTCCCGATCTCTATCTGATCCACCAGCAGGGCTGGGAAGGAGCCGCCGAACACGTCAGTCATCCGCAGCAGATTGCCTGGAAGTCGATGTGCGCAACCCAGGAGGGCTTGGCGAAGGGCGAGCGGTGGTGCAAGCGCGCCATCTGGGGCAATACGCTGCCCGCGGTCAAACGCGAATGGAAGTCGGTCGATCGCCTCACCTCGAGTGTGTTTGTGGCGATGTGGCGGGACCGTATCGACGCGCTCTATGCCCGCTATCCCGCGCTAGCGCTGCGGCGGCCGGAGGCCTGAGATCGACCGTTTGCGGCTGCCCACACGTACACGCCTGTCTTACACATCGTTTGGCGGCGAGGCGAGACGTCGGTCTCAGACATCCAGTTTCCCGCGCCGTGGCACGCCACGCAGGGCGTAGAATAGCCTCCGATATTTGAGCTGCGGCAGTTCAGGGCATGCTTCAATCACTTCGCGTTCGAAAGCCGACATCCCGTCTCAACGAGTTTACGCTCCTAGCGCGGCACTTCGACCGCCCCGCAATTGTAGCGGTGCGCCAGCGCGCAATCCTCTTCCTGCGACATGTCGACGAGCTTGTTCAACAAGAGGTAGCCGAGCAGAAGCGCCGCGGCGAGGCTCGCGAAGACGATCAGAAGCCCCCGGGTCGAGAGGTGCTGGGCGCCTTCGTTGCCGGGCCTTGAGGGCGTTGGCGGTGGTCTCTCCTGGCCGCCTTCCTGACTCATGATTCGCAGTCTTCGATTCGCGCGAGCGGCCGCGGGGGCCATCGGATTCCCATCTGCTTCCATTCCGCTATTATAGGCAAGGATGATTCTCCGGCGCTCCCGTTTCATTCATCTGTTGCCTGTCGGCCAGGGCCGCACGCTGATCGTGCACGCGATCAGCCATATGCGACTTCCCGCCGATAGCGAGATTACGGCGCTGCTGGAATACTTCTCGGAAAGCCGCCGCATCCCCGAGGATTGCGACGCCATAGTCGCGCTGGTGGCAAAATCGACGGACAACCCCGCTGACATGCGCGAGGTGATCGAACGCACGGTCATGGAGCTGAAGTCGCGCCAGATCCTGACCGAGATGACGGCGGACGAAGAACTGGCCGCGATCGGCGAAGAACTCTCCGTCAAGCACGGGCGGGACCCCGCGGACTTGCTGGAGAGCTACCGGCGCAAGCTGAAGGAGGGCGGCGCGGCCTATTGGGCGGTCGGCGCCGCCTATGGGTTGGAGGATTTCAGCGGCGCGCACCGGCGCTTCGATGCCGTGCTGTTCGGCGATTGCGATATCCAGATGGAGGCGGATTTCCTGCGCAAGGAAGCGGCGCGCCGCGGTATCGATCTGCATGTGGCGGCGACGTTTCCTGACGACCTTCGTTTTGCAGGAGAGCACAAGCACGATGTGATCCTCATCGGTGCGCTCAGGGTCCGGCATCTCGTTGCGGAAGACCTTGGCGAAGGGCTCAACCCCCACGCACCTTACGTCGCCCACGTCACCGAGCTTCTGGGCAAATTGCGCGAAATCACGCAGGCGCCGATCCTGATCGATAATTTGCCCGAACCGACTGTGCAGCCGCTTGGCCTCGCGGAGCGTGGCGTCAAGGGGCATCGCACGCGATTCCGCCTGACCAATGTGGCGCTCGCCGAACTCGCGGTCGCGTTTCCCGATGTCTATGTGGTCGATATCGCGGCGGCCCTTGGTGCGGCCGGATCAGAACGGATGCTCGACGATGGCCAGGTCGGCTTCACCCATTTCGGCTCGCCCGGCTGGATGCTGCAGCGGCCTGAGCACGAAAAAGCCGCAGTGCACGGCATTTTCCCGGATCTCGCGCCGCTGGCGCACGCGCTCGGCGGCGACGCCTACGGTCGCGAGGCGGTGACGGCGGAAAAGCATGTCGATGCGCTCGTCACCGTGTTGGGGGTAGGCCGCAAGAAATGCGTCATCCTCGATCTCGACGGCACGCTGTGGCCCGGCGTGCTGGCGGAGACCGGCAGCCCGTTTGCCTGGTCGCCGGAAATCTCCGGCGCGTTTTCCTATGTCGGGCTCTATTTCGGCTTGCACGAGGCGCTGAAGGCGCTCAAAAAGCGCGGCATCGTGCTGGCTTGTGTGAGCAAGAATGACGAAGCTACCGTGCGCGAACTCTGGAAATATCCGGACCATTATCCGAAGCAACGCTTGCTGACGCCTGACGACTTCGTCACCTGGCGCGTCAACTGGAACGACAAGGTCGGCAACATCGGTTCGATCGCGGAAGAACTCGGCTTTGCGCTCGATGCCTTCCTGTTCATCGACGACAATCCAGTGGAGCGCGACCACGTTCGCCGGCGATTGCCCGAGGTCGAGGTCTGGGGCGAGGATCCCTTCAGCCTGCGCCGGCGCCTGCTCAACGATCCGCGCCTGCAGATTCCGGTTGTGACGGCCGAGGCCGCCTCACGCAGCGAACTCGTCAAGGCGCAGATCGCGCGCCAGCAGTTGCGCGCCGAGACGATGGGAGAGGCGGAGTACCTCGCGCAGCTGCAGATCAAATGCTCGATCAAGCGTCCGTCGGCGGCCTCGCCAAAACTGCAACGGATCGAGGAGCTGTTTCAGCGCACTACGCAATTCAACACCACGGCGCGAAAATTCTCTTGCAGCGATCTCTCGGCACTGGCTTCCGATCCGGCCACGCGGCTGTTTGCGATCGAGGTCACGGACCGCCTTGGCGACCATGGGCTGGTCGGTGCCGCCGTCATTATCGGAAGTGAGATCGTGGGGCTCGCGATCAGCTGCCGGGCGCTCGGCATGGGTATCGAGCGCCGCTTCCTGCATCACATCCTGGATGAGACGAAGGACCGTCCGCTGTCGGGACGAATCATCCCGACATCGCGCAACATGCCGGCGCGCAACATCTATCGCGATAACGGCTTCATCGAAGTCGAGCCTGGCCTTTGGCGGTTCGAAGCGCAGGTGGCCGAGGGACAGGGACGTTCTTGCCAGGCTGTGGAATAGATTTTTTCTTTCGGAAATATTGTTCGAAGTGGCGTTGGTAACTCCAAGCAACATCTCGGCCGACGGCCGGGAGAGTTCGTTACGTCTCAACTGTTTCAAAAAATTGGAATGAGCTTCGAAATGAGCGATACCAAAGCAGACGGCCATCGCATCATTCTCGGCGATCCCGTGCCCTGGTTCAGCCTGCCGATTGCGACCGGCGGATCATTTGACTTGCAGGCTAGCGCCGGCCGCTGGGTGGTGCTGAGTTTTGTCGGCTCGCTCGCCGATCCGCGCGCGATCGCGGAGATCGCAGAGCTCGTGCACCTGAGCACGTCGTTCGGCGAGGATCATCTCGTCATCGGATGCGTCTACACCGGACAGCCGAGCCAGACCGACCATCTTGGCGCAATCTCGCGACCCACGCTGTCGTTTCTTGCCGATCGCGACGGCGCGGTCAGCCGATCCTTCGGCGCGAGCGAGATGCCGCGCACCATCGTGCTCGATCCGATGTTGCGGGCGATCGCCGATATTGCCTGGGACAGTCCGCAGGGCCATGCGAACATGGTTCGCAATGTCCTGCAAGGCTTGCCCCCGGTCGACGCTTCCGCCGGCGTTCCGCTGTTCGCGCCGGCGCTTCTGGTGCCGCGCGTCTTCAGCTTCGATGTTTGCGATTTCCTGATCCAGTTCCACGAGACGCAGGGCGCGGTGGACTCCGGCTTCCAGTTCGACATCGACGGCAAGACCGTCACCTTGTCCGACTGGCGGCTGAAACGCCGCAGCGACGTCCCGGTCGGCGTGCCGGAAGTGCACGAATTGATCCGCGACCACATCGCGCGGCGGCTGGTGGGTCCGATCGAACGATACTTCCAGTTCAAGGCGACGCGCATGGACCGCTATATCGTCGCCTGCTACGACAGCGCGGTTGCCGCTCACTTCCACCGCCACCGCGACAACATCAACGCGGGCGCCCAGCATCGCCGTTTCGCGCTCTCGATCAATCTCAACAATGATTTCGACGGCGGCGATCTCGTCTTTCCCGAGTTCGGCCGCAAGGCCTACCGGCCGTCCGAGGGCGGCGCGCTGGTGTTTTCCTGCGGCGCGCTGCATCAGGTGACCCCTGTCACCAGGGGCAAGCGTTATGCCTTCCTGGCGTTCATGTATGGCGAGGAAGACGTCGCCAGGCGCGAAGCCAACAACGCGCGGCTGCACGCCGGCGAGTTGCAATATACCGGCGGGCGCGACCGCCTGTTCCCCGAAGAGGCGGAGCCCGAGGGCATTCCCTCGGTTGCGTGAACTTCCCGTACCGAAAGTCCGCCGCCGGATCGCTTCGATGTGGTCCGTTTTTCTGTGTCTGCTTGTCTGCACCCGAAAACAATTGCGGCCTTCGCCAGGGGAGCTGACGAAGGCCGCGTTGAACATCTCACCGCGCCCAGGTTCGCGGTGCGATGTGGGAGCTCGTAATCAGAATGGCAACAGCACGTCCATGACCTGGCTGCCGTAGCGCGGCTGCTGAAGGTCTGAGATCTCGCCGTGGCCGCCATAGGCGATGCGGGCCTGCGCGATCTTCGAGGAGTTGATGACGTTGTCGCTCTGGATATCCTCCGGCCGGACGATGCCGGCGACGATCAGTTCGCGCCTTTCGTAGTTGACGCGGATTTCCTGCTTGCCCTCGACCACCAGGTTGCCGTTCGGCAGCACTTGCGTGACGATCGCGGCGACGTTGGTCTGCAGGGTTTCCTGCCGCACGATCGAACCCTTGCCGTCCGTCTGCGAATTGCTGTCGGCCTGGAACATACGTCCGGTGAGGGCGTTCTTGGCGCTTTGGCCGAGCAACGCCGAGCCCAGGAACGCGGTGATGCCGGTATCCTCCGTGGCAGTGCGCTGGCGCTGGGTCTCGTTGGCGAAGTTCGCCTGGTCGGTGATGTTGACGGTCACCGTCAGCAGATCGCCGATCTGATGGGCGCGCTGGTCCTTGAAGAAGGAGCGCGAGCCGTTTCGCCACAACGAATTGGGATTGTAGGACACCGTCTCCGGCTTCGGCATCGGCATCTGCACCGGCTTGTAGCCGGGCTGCGTCGTCGGGTTTTCGATCGCCGACAGTCTTGGCTCCTCGCCGATCTGGGAGAGCCGGTCGATGCCGGAACAGCCGCCGGTCACGCTGATGACGCTCAGCATGGTGCCGGCCAACGCGATACGTTTGAACTTTGAAATCAACATCACCGTTTACTCTGCTTTCGAATTCGTCTGCGCGTTATTGCGGCTGGCTACGGAAACCGGCGCCTCCGTCTCGGCGTCGGCGGTGGCATAGCGGGGCGTGACGATCGAGATTGCGACCTGGTCGCGTCCGACGACGGTGCCGGTGATGGTGCGCTTGGATTGCAGGTTGAGCACGGTCACCGTGTCGCCGTCCGTGCCGTTGTCGATCGCCTTGCCGCGCGCAGTGAGATAGATCCCCGCGGCTTCGTAGATCAGCGTGACATTGTCGTCTTTCTGGACCAGATCCGGCTTGCCGACGTCGGCCGTGTGCAGCGCCTGGCCGGCGCGAAGGGATCTGCGCATCTGCATGCCAACGCTATGGCCGCGTGTGGCGGCGTCGCCGCCGACTTCGGCCTTCGAACGCCGCTCGATGGCGATGTCGGAAGCTTTGAGCACGTCGCCGCGATCGACGCTGCGGGTCAGGATGGCGGCATCGAGCATCTCGACCACGACGCCGGCGAAACGCAGCCGCGCGCGCGTGCCGTTGACGTCGTTGTTGATTTCGAACGCGACGTCGAAGCGTCCGTTGCGCGGCTCGTACCGCACGGACACCGGCTGCAGGGGGCCGTTATTCCACGATTCCAGGCGGACGTCCTGCACATCGCGGTCGAAGGTCAGGTTGAGATTGGCCGCGTCGCCGAGGCCGCTTCGATGTTCGATCGCATGCGCCACCTGCGATTCGATCTCCCTGGCGTCGATGGTGCGCGCGAGCCGCGTCACGGTGACCCACTTGATGTCGCGGGTGTCGACCCCGATCACCTGGTGCGCCTGAAGCGTGTTGATGACCTGCGCCGTCGGCAGCGTGCCGGTCGTGCCGAGGTCGGGCGAGCGATAGATCGCAATCTGGGCCGCCGTTCCGGCGTTCTCGACCATGTCGCCGATCCGCACGATATCGCCTTCCACAGTGACCTGTGCGCGAAGCACCGGCGCCGCGATGACGTCGTCCTTGTCCTGCGCGTATGCCGCCAAGGGCGCCGCGACGAGCAGGGCGACGAGGAGGATCGAACGAACAAGCATCACTACCCCCCTTAACGGAACAGCGCGGTGGTCGACTGCATCATCTGGTCGGCTGCCGTGATCACCTTCGCATTCATCTCGTAGGCGCGCTGGGCGGCGATCAGGTCCGACATTTCGGAAACGACGTCGACATTGGCCTGTTCGAGGCTGCCCTGGCTGACGGATCCAAAACCTTCAAGCGTCGCGATGCCGTCCTGCGGTGGACCCGATGAGGGCGTGTCGACGAAGTTGTTGTTGCCGACCGGCTGGAGGCCGCCCTTGTTGACGAAACGCGTGAGCGTGAGTTGGCCGATGATCTGCGACGTCAGCGACGACGATCCCTGCGGCTGCACCGATACCTGGCCCTGGGCGTTGACCGTCAGCCCCGTTGCGTTTTGCGGAACCGTGATGGTCGGCTGCACCGGATTGCCCTGCGCATTGACGATGCGGCCGGTGTTGTCCATCTGGAACGTGCCGTCGCGCGTATATTGAAAGGTGCCATCGGGCATCTGGATCTTGAAGAAGCCTTCGCCCGTGATGGCGAGGTCGAGATCGTTGCCGGTCTGCGACAGCGTGCCCTGCGTCATGGACCGCGGCGTTCCCACCGTCTTGACGCCACCGCCGATATCGATGCCGATCGGAAGGATGGTGCCCTGTTGCGACGCCTGCGCGCCGACCCGGGCGATGTGCTGGTAGATCAGGTCCTGGAATTCGGCCGTCTGCTTCTTGTAGCCGGTGGTTCGCATGTTGGCGATGTTGTTCGAGATGACCTGAACGTTCAGTTCCTGGGCCGCCATCCCGGTCGCTGCTGTGTGAAGTGCTTGCATGGGTCGTCTCCTTAGGCCGGCACGTCAGCAAGCTGCTGGATGGCGGTCTTTTGCAGCTCGGCTTGCTGGTTCATCATGTTTGCGATCGAGGTGTAGGCGCGCGAGACCTCCATCATCCGGCTCATCTCGGCGACCGAATTGACGTTCGACTTTTCGATGAAACCCTGCCGCACCGTGGATTTGGTGTCGGGCTGCGGCGTCCCGCCGTCGCCGGCGCTGTAAAGATTGAAGCCTTCCTTCAGTATCTTCTGCGAATCGGTGAAGCTGACGAGGCGAAGCTTGCCGCGTTGCGCATCGGTGCGCCCGTTGCCTTCGACCACCGTGATGGTGCCATCGGGCGTGATGTTGATGTCGTGGTCGGTCGGCTGAAACACGATCGGGCCGGTGGCGCCGACAACCGTACTGCCGGCCGCCGTGACGAGCTGGCCCTGGTTGTCGATGTGCAGGCTGCCGTCGCGGGTATAGCGCTCGCCGCCCGCCGTCTGCACGGTCAGGAAGGCGGAGCCGTCGATCGCGACATCGAGCGGATTGCTGGTTCCCTCGACCGCGCCTTGCGTCATGTCGCGATAGGTGCCGCGGTCCTGGACGAAGCTGACGCGGCGGTCGCCGCCGACGAAGTTGTCTTCGTGCGCGGGCGTGTTGAGATAGGCCTCAAACAGCGTGTTGTCGGCCTTGTAGCCCGTGGTGTTGACGTTGGCGATATTGTTGGCAATGACGTCGATCTGCCGCTCGAGCGCGGTTTGCCGCGACAATCCGATGAGAAGCGCATTCTCCATCGCAAGATTCTCCCCTCAATCGATCCGAAAGCGGATGCCCTCCCAGGCGGCTCTTTCGGATCCTGCGAACCACTGGGGCTCTCCCAAGCCCTTGCGGTTCGGATTGATCAGAGCGAAAGCCGTGCCAGTCAGGAAAGTGTAGGAGTTTCAGTCATTTGATTGATGGAGAGGGGGTCATGAGGGCGGCAGAAAGGTCTTGTTGACCATGTTTGCCCGGCAACTTTTTCCCACTGGCTGCGCAAAAGAAAGCTTCCATTAACCATTGTTACCTTAGCGTTCAAAAACGAGCAGGACGTGCCGCGTTGTATCGCGTCAGAGGGGTCGCCTGTCGGCATCGAATTGTTTTCTTGACGTCGGAGCGGCCCTGGCGATGGCAGACAATGAGGCGGAAGGCGCAGCCGAAGCGACGGAAGCGCCCGCACCCAAAGGCAAACTCAAGATGATGCTCGCGGTCGTCGCGGTGCTGGCCATCGCCGGCGGCAGCGCGACCTGGTTCTTCTTCATGCGGCATCAGAGCGAGGAAATGCATGCCGAGGCGGCGGCACCGCCGCCGAAGCCGCCGGCTTATGTCGAAGTGCCGGACATGCTCGTCAACCTGATCGGCCTGCCGGGCGAGCGGGTGCAATATCTCAAGGCCAAGATCGTCCTCGAGGTCAAGGAAGAGAAGCAGGCCGAGGCGATCAAGCCTTCGCTGCCGCGCGTGACCGACATCTTCCAGACCTACTTGCGCGAATTGCGCCCATCCGACCTCAACGGTTCGGCCGGCCTGTTCCGTCTCAAGGAGGACCTGACGCGGCGAGTCAACGCAGCGGTGGCGCCGAACCAGGTCAGCGCCGTGCTGTTCAAGGAAGTCGTTATCCAGTGACGATGCGGATCTGAAAACATGGCGGGCAACGATCCAGTCGACCAGGATGCCATAGCTGCGCAATGGGAAGCGCAGCTTGACTCCCAGGATCCGGAAGAGGCCGCCGCGGAGGCGGCATCCAACGAATTGTCGGAGACCATGGCCCTGCAATGGGCGGCCATGGTCGAGGACGGCAGCCGCGACTTCGGCACCGGCAAGAACGGCGGCGAACGGGTTCTGTCGCAGGAGGAGATCGACAACCTGCTCGGCTTCAATGTCGGCGAGGTCAATCTTGACGACAATTCCGGCATTCGCGCCATCATCGATTCGGCGATGGTCTCCTACGAGCGTCTGCCGATGCTGGAAATCGTCTTCGACCGCCTGGTGCGGCTGATGACGACCTCCTTGCGCAACTTCACCTCCGACAACGTCGAAGTTTCGCTCGACCGCATCACCTCGGTCCGCTTCGGCGATTACATGAATTCGATCCCGCTGCCCGCGGTGCTGTGTGTGTTCAAGGCCGAGGAGTGGGAGAATTTCGGGCTCGCCACCGTCGACTCCAGCCTGATCTATTCGATGATCGACGTCCTGCTCGGCGGCCGCCGCGGCCAGACATCGATGCGGATCGAGGGGCGTCCCTACACCACGATCGAAACCAATCTCGTCAAGCGCCTGGTCGAGGTGGTGATGGCGGACGCCGAACAGGCGTTCCGGCCGCTGTCACCCGTGACTTTCACGATCGACCGCCTCGAAACCAATCCGCGTTTTGCCGCCATCAGCCGTCCCGCCAATGCCGCGATCCTGGTCCGGCTGCGCATCGATATGGAAGATCGCGGCGGCAATGTCGAACTGCTGCTGCCTTATGCGACCATCGAACCGATCCGCAACGTCCTGTTGCAGATGTTCATGGGCGAAAAATTCGGCCGCGACCCGATCTGGGAAGGCCATTTTGCGACCGAAGTGGCGCAGGCCGAGATTTCCGTCGACGCCGTGCTCTACGAAGCCGACATTCCGCTCAAGCAACTGATGAAATTGAAGGTCGGCGACACCCTGCCGCTGGATATGCGGGCGGATGCGCTCGTCGCCGTGCGTTGCGGCAGCGTCATGCTCACGGAAGGGCGGATGGGCCGCGTCGGCGACCGCGTTGCCATCCGCGTGACCAAGCAATTGCGCAAACCAAACACGACATTCGCCATGTTCGAGAAGGCCGATGAGCAGACCAAGATGATGGAGGCCCCATGAGCCATTCGCTCGGAATTCTGATCGAGAGCCTTGTCACGATATTGCTCATGCTCACGATCGGTTACTGCATGTTGTTGAACAAGCGGCTGAAGCGGCTGAAGGCGGACGAGCATTCGCTGAAGGCGACCATTGGCGAGCTGATTACCGCGACCGAAATCGCCGAACGCGCGATCGGCGGCCTCAAGCACACCGTGCGCGACGTCAACGAGAACCTCGGCAATCAGCTGGCCGCGGCGACCCAAATGACGGAGCAGCTGAAGAAACAGCTGGGCGAATGCGATCATGTGGTCCGCCGCCTGTCGAGGATCACGAGCGCGGCGCGTCCATCCACGCCGGCAGTTGCGGCGGAACCCGCGGCGGCGCCTCCGCTTCCGCCAGCGGCCGCGACGGTCTCGAACGCCAAGGCGGTTGCCGCGGCGGCGCAGGCATTCTCCGAACGTAGAAGGTCCAACGGGCTCGCGGCATGAAATCGTTTCGTAACATCCGTATTCTTCCCGTTGTTCTGGTTGCGGTTTTCGGTCTCGCGGTGTTGAAAATCGCAGGCCTCGTGCTCGACGGCGGATATGTGTTCGACTACCGGCCGGATTCGACCAAACCGTCCTGGGCGCAGGAGACGATCAACTTCCCAGGCCGCGCCTACGTCGACAAGTCGGACGTCACCGGTTCGGTCGAGAAGGACAAAGAGAAGCCCAAGGAGGAAGCCAAGCCCGACGTTGCGAAGGCCGAGTCCACCCCGCAGCCCGAGCCGGGGCAAGCCGTGTCCCCTTCGGAGCGCGCCATCCTCGAGCGGTTGCAGGCGCGGCGTCAGGAGCTTGAGACGAGGGCGCGTGAGATCGACATTCGCGAGAGCCTGTTGAAGTCTGCCGAAAAGCGCGCGGAGGGGCGGGTCGAGGAATTGAAGGCTGTCGAATCCCGCATTGCCGGCGCGGCCCAGCAGAAGGTCGACGAGGAAGCGGCACGCTTCAAGGGCATCATCACGATGTATGAAGGCATGAAGCCGAAGGATGCGGCCAGGGTCTTCGACCGGCTGGAAATGCCCGTGCTGTTCGAAATCGCCTCGCACATCGCCCCGCGCAAGATGGCCGATATTCTCGGCCTGATGCAGCCCGAAGTGGCGGAGCGGCTCACGGTCGAAATGGCGCGCCGGGCTGGGACCCAGTCCAGCGGCGCCGAGCCCGAGCTTCCGAAAATCGAGGGCAAGATCATGCAACCCCAGAAGACCAATTAGCGAATGTTTAACAGTCCTTAAATTGCCGATCCTAGACTCGGAAGCGCGCAGAGGCGATCGGACGAACTGAAAGACGTAAAACAGTATGGCCCGTCAGGCTGCCGCTGGATTTTGGTCGCGAGTGCGCGCTTGCGTGCACGCGATCCGGCCTGTCCCGATGCACGCCTCGCGTTGCGTGCCAGCTTTCCTGGTTGCCGCGTTGGCGTATCTGGCTTTTTCGGCTCACGCTTTCGCCGCCGACCCGGTCAAGGCGGAAGCCAGCTTTTCGTCCGGCGGCGGCTTTGCCCGGCTGCTGATCAAATTTGACGAAGATGTCGGCTCGGAAGTCGTGACGGCGGGCTCGATCGTCGTGATTCGGTTCGAACGACCCGTCGACGTGTCCGTCGACGGACTGACCGATACGGTGCAGGGCTATATCGGCGCGGCGCGCCAGGATCCGGATGGCTCGGCGATCCGCCTGTCGCTGTCGCGCAAGGTCAAGATCAACACGATGACGGCAGGCGAACGGTTGTTCGTCGACTTCTTGCCGGACTCCTGGAGCGGTCCGCCGCCGAACCTTCCGGTCGAAGTGGTGCGCGAATTGGCCGAACGCGCGCGGACGGCCGAGCGCGAACTGCGTCAGCAGCGGGCCATGGCGGAAGCCAAGAAGCGCACGCCGGTGCGCGTCCGCGCCTCGGTTCAGCCGACCTTCGTGCGCTTCATTTTCGAAATGCCGGATGGTGTCGGCGTGTCTTCGGTGCTGAACGAGCAGAAACTCAAATTGCTCTTCAGCAAGGCGCTGACCTTCGATCTCGCCGATGCCAAGATCGCCTCGCCGCCCAACGTCGCCTCGATCACGCAGAAGATCGAGGGTGAAACCGCGGTGGTGGAACTCGCGATGCTCGGCGACGTGGATGTGCATTCCTTCCGCGAGGAAAGGAATTACGTCATCGACGTTGCGTTCCAGCAGCCCGACAAGGCGCTTGCGCCGCAAGCCTCCGACGCCGCGCACGCGCCCACGACGCGCACGGCGGAAAAGCCCGCGTCCCCGCCTCAGCCTGCGATGCAGGCCATGGCTCCGCCGCCGGTGCCTCCGGCGGCGATGCCTGTCGCGGCCGAAAAGCCGGCGGCCTTATCCGAGAAGCCGGCGCGTGCGGCGGAGAAACCAGCGCCCGCGGCGGAGAAACCGATCACGCCGGTGGCCGAAAAACCGCCGGCTCCCCCGCAACCGGAACAGAAGTTGGAAGCGGTGAGCCCGCTGGTCCCAAGTGGAGCCAGCGCCGAACCCGCGCCGAAAATGCCAGCCGCCCCGGAAGCCGCCAAGATCGCATCGGCCCCGAGCGAAACGCCTGCCGTCGCCCCGGAAGCTGCGCCGAAAAATATGCAAGTCGCGCCTGCCGCAGCCGCGCCCGTTGAGGCGAAGGCGGCGCCGGGCGCGAGCGATGTCGCGGTGATCCGCGACAGCGAGGGGCTGCATCTGACCTTTTCGACGCCGGCGGGAACGCCCGCGGCGCTGTTTCGCCGCGCCGATACCTTGTGGCTGATGCTGGATACAAAGAAGCCGATCAACGTTGAGCCGATCCGCGGACAGGGAGGCGCAGCGGTGGCCGATGTCAGCATCTTGCCGCAGGAAAAAGGCCAGGCGGTCCGCTTCCGCCTCAACCGGCCGCAATTGCCTTCTATCTCGGGCGAGGATCTCGCCACCGGCACCAACTGGACCGTCACCTTTGCCGATACGGTGCAAACGCCGTCTCAGGCGCTGTCGGCGATCAGAAACATCGCTGACCCTGCGCTCGCCAATGTCACGGTGCCGCTCGCCAAGGCAGGCGGGCTCCATCGCTTCGTCGATCCCGATGTCGGTGACACGCTGTTCGTGGTGACGGCGAGGCCGCCGGCGCGCGGCTTCGTCAAGCGCCAGGATTTCGTCGAACTGTCGCTGCTCGAATCGATCCATGGCGTTGCCATCCGCCCGAACTCCGAAGACGTGACGGCGGACGTGGGGCCCGACAAGATCGTTCTCGGCAAGCCCGGCGGCCTGACGTTGTCGCCGGCCGATAGCGGGGCCGAGCGCGCGCCGACCGCGGTGCGGCCGATATTCGATCTCGGCGAATGGCGCAAGAACAAGGAAGGAAACTTCAATGCGCGGGTGGACGCCCTGATCGAGGCGGCCGGGGCCGCGGCGACCGCCGGCCCCGAGCAGCGCACGTCGGCGCAGGTTGATCTCGCCCGCTTCTACATGGCGCGCGGGATGTATCCGGAGGCCGTCGGCGTGCTCAATTTCGCGCTCGCCGACGCCAAACCCGGCACGGAGGATCCCGCCGCCCTGATCGTTCACTCGCTGGCCAATATCCTGATGGGGCGCCCGGAACGAGGGCTGAAGGATCTTGCGAGCCCGGTCATCGGAGGCAACTACGATTCGCAGCTCTGGAAGGCGATCGCAAGCGCGCGCCAGGGAAAATGGGCGGATGCGCGCGAGAAATTCAAGAGCAACGAATTCGCGATCACCTCGCTGCCGCTCGATTTGCAGCGGATCGTGCTTGCCGATGCGATGCGCGCGTCCGTCGAGGTCAAGGATTATCCCGGCGCGGCCAAGCGCTCCAGCGAACTGGAAGTGATCGGCCTTTTGCCGGAGCAGGTGGCGCAGATTGCGGTGTTGCGCGGCCGGCTCGCCGAGGGTCTTGGGCACGACAAGGATGCCCTGGACGATTACAAGCGCGCGATCGCCTCATCGGACCGCCAGGCCGAGACGGAAGCAAGGCTCTTGGAAATCGCATTGAAGCAGAGGCGCAACGAAATCAGCCAGGAAAACGCACTGCGCGAGCTCGAGACACTTTCGATCATCTGGCGCGGCGACGCGCTCGAGGTGCAGGCGCTCGAGATGATGGCGAAGATCTATGCCGATACCGGGCACTATGCCGAATCCTTCGGCGCGGTGCGGACCGCGAACCTGCTCGCGCCCAATCTGGAGATCGCGCGGGCGGGGCAGGACGCCGCGTCGGCGCTGTTCGCGCAGCTCTTTCTCGGGCCGAAGGGCGATGATCTGCCGCCGATCGACGCGCTTGGAATGTTTTACGACTATCGCGACCTGACGCCGATCGGCCGGCGCGGCGACGAGATGATCCGCCGTCTCGCGGACCGCCTGGTTGCCGTCGACCTGCTCGACCAGGCGGCCGAGCTTCTGCAATACCAGGTCGACAAGCGGCTCGAAGGTGCCGCGCGTGCGCAGGTCGCCGCGCGGCTTGCGATGGTCTACCTCACCAACCACAAGCCGGAACGGGCGATCGATGCGCTTCGCTCCACGCGCATTGCCGACCTTTCCGGCGAACTGCGCCAGCAGCGCCTGCTGCTGGAGGCGCGCGCGCAGAGTGACGTCGGCCGTCACGACCTTGCGCTCGACATCATCTCCAATATCCCGGGCCGCGAAGCCATCCGCCTGCGCTCCGACATCTACTGGGCCTCGCGGCAATGGCGCCAGTCGGCTGAACAGATCGAACTTTACTACGCCGACCGCTGGCGCGACTTCAAACCGCTGAATGCGGCCGAGAAGAGTGACATCATCCGCGCCATCGTCGGCTATGCACTGGCCGAGGATATCATCGGGATGGCGCGCTTTCGCGAAAAGTACCTTCCGTTGATGAGCGCTCCGGCGGATCGGGCCGCGCTCGAGGTCGCGAGCAAGCCGGTCGGGTCCTCTGGCGCGGATTTCGCCGAGATCGCCAAGATGGCCGCCAGCGTCGACACGCTGGAAGGGTTCTTGCGCGATATGAAGACGCGCTACCCCGACGCGTCCGCGCGCGCGATCATGTCGCCGGGAACCGCGAAGACCGATCCGGTCCCGACCGGATCGTTGCCCGTGATCGTCGGAACGAAACAGGCGCGGGCGACGAAATAAAGGGCGGCGAGATAGCGGTCTGGAATGTGTACCCATGAAAAGCGTCGGCATGACGCGACGAAGCTTCGTCCACTTCGCTCCGTTAGCGACCAGTTAGCGGGCGGCGCAATATGTCGCGAAGGGCCAAAAGATGCCATCCTCCGAGCTCTTTGCATCGCAGCCGCCTCTGACGTCCCGTAGAATGTTTTCCGGTCGGGCCGAGAGTGGCAATATAATAATTGCGACAGGGGGTGCGCGAGGTGTCGGACACACAATTCGATCAGAACGCCTGGCTGACGCGCATTGGCTATTCGGGGCCAGTCACACCAACGCTCGAAACGCTCAATCGACTGATTTTCGCGCACTCGCATTCAATCGCGTACGAAACGCTGGATATCATGCTCGGGCGTCCGCCCAGGCTCGACATGCCTACGCTTCAGCACAAGATGATCGCGAACAAGCGCGGCGGATATTGCTTCGAGCAGAACATGCTGTTCCGGGCCGGACTGCGCTCGTTGGGTTACAATATCACGAGCCTGCAAGGGCGCGTCGTACGCGGGCTGGCGATTGATGCGCCGCGCCCGGCTATCCACATGCTGTTGAAAGTTGAGCTGCCGGAGGGAAGTTACCTAGCGGATGTGGGCTTCGGTAATCTTGCTCCAACCAGCGCGCTCTTGCTTGCGCCGCAGATCGAGCAGGAAACGCCGCACGAGGTCATGCGCTTCATCGATGTTGGCGGTGAGCTGACGCTCCAGGCGCGGTTAAAAGATAGCTGGCAACACATCTACCGCGTCATTCCTTACCCGCGCTACGATGGCGAATACGAGATCACCAACTGGTTCACCGCGACGCACCCGGAGACACCATATCAAGGCAACATCATCGTCGCAAAACCGGGGCCGAGCCGGAGCCGGATCACCATGTACAACGCGCGCGTCACGATGCGCGACGCGGATGGGCATGCGGAGAAGCGCTGGCTCGCAAACGAGCATGAATTCAAGGATGTGCTGTGTGGAGAATTCGGGCTCAACATGTCCGATCAGGAGATCGAAGACTGCGTGGCGATTATGAAGACCAAAGGGACGGGAGACGCTCCGCATCCGTTCTTTGCGTAAGCCTTCAGGTCAGCTTCGGGTCGTTTTCGACGGAATAGAATAAGCGAGGGTTGTCGGCCGGGATATGTCCGCTTCGTTCCGAAAGCGCCGAAGCCTGGCTGGAGACAAGGACGTAGCGATCGGCCTCTATCCGCCGCTGTAGCTCTGCACCAGGCTGCCTGCGACTAGCGACCAGCCGTCGATCAGCACGAAGAAGATCAGCTTGAAGGGCAGGGACACGGTCACGGGCGGCAGCATCATCATGCCCATCGACATCAACACCGAGGCGACCACCATGTCGATGATCAGAAACGGCAGGAACAAAAGGAAGCCGATCTCGAAGGCGCGTTTCAACTCCGAGATCATGAAGGCCGGCACCAGTATGCGCAGCGACAGTGCCTCCGGCGTCGCCGGCAGCGGCTCGCCGGACATGTCCTGAAACAGTTTGACGTCCTTCTCGCGCACGTTCTTCAGCATGAAGCCGCGCAACGGCACGGACGCGCGCTGCAAGGCCTCCTCGACGCTGATCTGGTTGGCGACCAGCGGCTTGATCCCGTCATCGTAGGATTTCTGCAGCACCGGTCCCATCACGAAGGCGGTCAGAAACATCGCCAGCGCAATGATGACCGTGTTCGGCGGCGCCGTTGCGGTGCCGAGCGCGGTACGCAGGAGCGACAGCACGACCACGATACGCGTGAACGACGTCATCATGATCATGATCGACGGCGCGATCGAGAGCACCGTGAGCAGAGCGATCAGCTGGATCGCGCGCTCGGTGACGCCGCCATTGCCGCCCCCGCCGAGATTGATGCTGATGTCCTGCGCCCAAGCGGGCACGGCCAGCAGGCTGGCGGTGAACAGGGTCGCTAGAAATAAAACTCTACGCGGACGGCCTGCGGCCCTCACGAAGGCGTCTTTGGCCGGCCGAGCAGCGAGGCCATCTCGTCTTCGAGGTTGTCGAATCCGCTCTTTGCAGGTGCCGGCGCAGGCGGTGGCACCGGCGGCTCGTTGCGGGGCTCGTTGCGAGGACCGTTGCGCGTCGCGGGCGGCGGCTCGGGGGCGACCGGCGGTGCGACGGCTTCGCCGGGTGGACGGCGAAGTGCGGCCTCGAGCCGTTGCGCCATTTCCGCAAGATTCTGGTCGGCCGAAGAGGACGGCGGCGGCGCTGATGGAGGGGGCGGCGGCGCGGCGGGACGTTCCACGCGCAGCGGCGGCGGCTTGGGCGCGTCCGGTGGAACAGGTCGCACGGGGCGCGGCATCATCGGCTCGGCTCGCGGCATGCGAGGCGGAACGGGCGGCATCGGCTCGGCGCGGCCGCCCATCGGTTCGGGCGTAAAGCCGGTTAGGGGATCGCTGCGCTCGGGGCGAGGGGGACGGCGTGCCTCGTCCGCGAAGGCCGGCCGGACCGGACGCGGCGGCGGCTCCGGCATTTGCGGTTCGCTGGGTTCGAAAGGCTCGACGCGCGCGCCATCGGGCTCACCCCAGCCGCCGGCCTCGGGCAACGGAACGATCCGCGGCTGCTGCGCCTCGGGGCTGGCGACGGCCGGACGCGGCGGCAACTGGTCGCGGTTCGGCATGGCGCGCACGATATTGGGTTCGACGACGATGTCGGTCGGACCGCCGATCATCAAGAGATGCTCGATGTTATCGCGCCGCACCAGCACGAGCCGGCGGCGGCCGTCCACGGCGGCAGCATCGATCACGGCCAGGCGCGGCATCCTTCCACGTTGGGTGTTGGCTCCGAGCCGGTTCGAGGCGAATCGGCGGATCAGCCAGGCCACGACGCCGATCAGCGCCAGGACCGCCACAAAAGCGAAGAAAAATGTAAGTGCCTGCATGCTTTTTCCCCGGCGAGGGGGGTCCCCGCAACCCCCACGACGCCCAACGAGCCCTCAAACGCGGCCCAAGTTGTTAATGTCCCACGGCAAAAGCTGCCGTCCCGGCTAGCGCCGCCTATTTGAAGTTCCCGCACCACAAGCGGCGAATTCGGTCCAGGACCTTCAAATAGAAAAGCGCACTAGAATCAATAGGTCTGGTAGTGCCCATGACTTTCCGAAGTTCGTGGAAGTGGGTGCCGCGGTGGAGCACGAACTTCGGAAAGTGGGCACTAGCCTTAATAACCTATGAATTGGCAGGGCCAAAACGACTTCTCGCGATGCCGGCGCCGATGAATTCGTTGGTTAACGCAGCATTCGTGGCGAAATTGCGCTCGCGCGGCCACTCCAACGCCCCAATGTGCCGGTCTCGCGCGGAATGCAATTTTAACCAGCCATTAACCATACACGCGGCAAATTCTGCCTACCGGGAAGCTGGACCTGAGAGGGAGCGCGGCGATGGCTATCAACGACCTTCCAACCCTGTCGATTTTGCGCACCAAGATGCAATGGCACCAGGAACGCCAGCGGGTGCTGTCCGAAAACGTCTCCAATTCGAATACGCCCAATTTCAAGCCGCGCGACCTGGTCGAGCCCAAATTCGAGGTGGGCAGCGGCAAGGTCGACGGAGGAGCCACGACGCTGCCGATGGCGCGCACCAGCGCAAGCCACATGGCGTCCGATGGCGCCGATCCGAGCTTCGCGCAGAACGGTCGCGCCGGATTCCTGACCCGGCCCGCGGGTAATTCGGTCAGCCTCGAAGACGAAATGCTGAAGGTTTCCGCCAACCAGATGGACTATGCGGCGGTGACCTCGCTCTACAGCAAGAGCCTGCACCTCATCAAGACGGCGATCGGCAAGGGCTGAGGCATGATCTGCGAACGCGGCGCCGGAAACCGATAGGGGAAACTCACCATGTCAAGCGATGCGAATGATTTCGTCCGTTCGATGGGCATTGCGACGTCGGCCCTGCGCGCGCAGTCCGGTCGCATGCGGGTGATCTCGGAAAACATAGCCAACGCCGATTCGACCGCGTCGACCGCCGGCGGCGACCCTTACCGCCGCAAGGTGCCGACTTTCTCCTCTGCGCTCGACCACGCGCTGGACGCCAAGGTGGTGACGCTGGGCAAGATCAGAGCCGACCCGTCCGCGTTTCACGTCAAATACGAGCCCAGCAATCCGGCCGCGGACGCCACCGGCTACGTCAAATATCCGAACGTCAATCCGATGATCGAAATGACCGACATGCGGGAGGCGCAGCGGTCCTACGAGGCCAATCTCAACATCATCAGCGCCACGCGCCGGATGATCCAGCGCACGCTCGACATTCTCAAGACCTGACAGGGGAAGGTTTGAACCATGGCTTCACCCGCAATTGCCGCCAATGCCTACGCTGCAGCCGCTCGTGTCCTCGATAGCGGCGGCGCGGCGAAGGCCGCCGATCCGGCGGGACTATCGTTCAGCGACGTGCTCAAGGACGCCGTCGGCGGCGTGCTCGACGCCGGGCGCAAATCCGATGCGCAGACAGTCGCGATGGCCTCGGGCAAGGCCAATGTCATGGACGTGGTGACGGCGGTTGCGGAAACCGATGTCGCCGTCTCGACGCTGGTGTCGGTGCGCGACAAGGTCATCGCGGCCTACGAAGACATTATGAAGATGACGATCTGATCCTCATCCTGAGGAGCCGGCGAAGCCGGCGTCTCGAAGGATGAGGGAGTTGCGGCCTCATGGGTTCACCTGGCGATGCGAAGCATCGTCAAGCGACGCGCACCGGACGGCGCAAGCGCCGCCGGGGGCTCCTCACCATGAGGGGAAACAGGGAAGTGAGTTATGACCGGTGCTGAAACCCTCGACGTGGCGCGGGATGCGATCTGGACCATTGTCGTGGTGTCCTCGCCGCTGATGGTGGTGGGACTCGTGGTGGGTGTCGTGGTGTCGCTGTTCCAGGCGCTGACCCAGATTCAGGAGCAGACGCTGATCTTCGTGCCGAAGATTCTCGCGATCTTCGTCACGCTGCTGTTGGCGCTGCCGTTTATGGCCGATTCGCTACACAGTCATATGATGCGGATATCGTCGCGAATCATAGGCGGGTGATGGCACAATCCAGCAGTGCGGTGGATTTGACGTTCGCCCGCGGGATGCCGCGAGTTCGGATGGCGAACGTCAAATCCGGAACCGCACTGCCATATAATTTCTTGCGAGTGTCCTTCGGCTCCGACATTCGCAAAGGAATTTGCCGCAACGGGATGCGAATGCTGGAGCCGGGACGCTCGCCCCATGCGGATCGATATTTCACTCCTACCCGTGCTCGCGGCTGCCTTCATGCTGACGTTCGCCCGCGTCGGCGCCATGGTGATGCTGCTGCCCGGCCTCGGCGAAACCAATATTCCGGTTCGCATCAAGCTATCGATCGCGCTTCTGCTCACGCTCATCATTCTGCCGCTGCATCGCGCCGACTACCACATCGACATGAACTCGATGGCCTCGCTTCTGGTGCTGATGGTCTACGAGATCCTGATCGGCATCGTGCTGGGAGCGACCGCGCGCGTCACATTGGCGGCGTTGCAGGTGGCGGGCGCCGTCATCGCCCAGCAGCTGGGTTTGGGCTTCGTCACCACGATCGATCCGACGCAGGGGCAGCAGGGCGTGCTGATCGGCAATTTCCTCACGCTGCTCGGCGTCACCTTGCTGTTTGCAACCGACAGCCACTACCTCGTCATTGCCGCGCTCAACGACAGTTATTCGATCTTCTCGCCGGGCGAAGTGGTGCCGAGCGGAGACGTGGCCGAACTCGCCACCCGCGCCTTCACCGCAGCCTTCAAGATCGGCATGCAACTGGCTGCGCCGTTTCTGGTTTTCGGCCTGGTCTTCAATATCGGGCTTGGCGTGCTGGCGCGGCTGATGCCGCAGATGCAGGTCTATTTCGTCGGCGTCCCGCTGTCGATCCTGTCGGGTTTCCTGATCTTTGGCGTCGTGATCGCCGCCATGATGGGAACCTTCCTCGATTACTTCATCGGCGTCATGCACCAGCTAGTGCCGCCCAGGTGAGGGGCGCGTAGCGATGGCGGAAGAGGATGAAGGTGGCGAACGCACAGAAGACCCCACGCAAAAACGTCTCGATGAGGCGCATGAGCGTGGGGACGTCGCCAAGAGCCAGGAGGTCAACACCTGGTTCATGATCTCGGGCGCAACCCTGGTTCTCTCGACCTTTTCCGGTTCGCTGGGCGGCATCGAGGTGCCCTTGCGCAATCTCGTCGCCAATTCCTGGATGATCCGGACCGACGGTCCGGGTCTTTTGCGCCTGGCGGAAAACCTGGAATGGGCGCTGTTTGCGGCGCTCGGCGTCCCGCTTTTGATGCTTGTGCTGGTGGCGATCGCCGGCAACATCCTGCAACACCGGCTGGTCTGGTCGGGTGAATCGCTCAAGCCCAAGCTCTCGAAGATTTCTCCGATGGAGGGCGCCAAGCGCATCTTCGGCAAGCAGGCGGTGGCCAACTTCGCCAAGGGCCTGTTCAAGCTGATCGCGCTCGGTTCCGTGATGACGGCGATCCTGTGGCCGGAACGGCATCGGCTGGAGTCCATGCTACGCTTCGATCCGGCGGCGGTGCTGGGCGCTGTGGTCGGCATGGCGCTGCATCTGATGGGGGCGGTGGTCGCAATGCTCACGGTGGTGGCGATCGCTGACTACTTCTTCCAGTATCGGCAATGGTACGAGCGGCAGAAAATGTCGCTGCGGGACATGAAGGAGGAGTTCAAGCAGTCCGAAGGCGATCCCCACATCAAGGGCCGCATCCGGCAACTGCGCCACGCGCGGATGAAGAAGCGCATGATGGCGGCGGTCCCCAAGGCGTCCGTCGTCATCACCAACCCAACCCACTATTCGGTCGCCCTGTCCTACGAACGCGGCATGTCGGCGCCCGTCTGCGTCGCGAAGGGTGCCGATCTGATCGCGTTGAAGATCCGGGAGGTCGCCGGCGAGCACAACATTCCGATCGTCGAGAACGTGCCGCTGGCGCGTGCGCTCTATGCGACGGTGGAAATCGACGAGGAGATACCCGTCGAACACTATCACGCGGTTGCCGAGATCATCGGCTACGTCATGGGTCTCAAGCGCGGGGTCTCCGGCCGGCGGTGATGATGCGGCCGCCGCTCCGACATCGTTGATAGCCTTGGGAAATTCGGGGGGTGGCCTTGCGCTCGCGGGTGCGATTCAGGCACTGGTGGTCTGATTCTGACAATCGCATCCCATTGCGGCGGGTACTTTTGCGAATGTCAGAATTAAGGGACCACCAGCAAGTATAACTTTCTGGTGGAGTGTGGGATTTGACATTCGCTCGACGAGCCTGCGGCCAGGTAGGTAGCGACTGTCAAATCCACTCCACCAGGGGGCAAGCACGCCGAATTTAGCGTAAATAGCGTATTACAATAGCGTATTTCGCGTTGTTTCCGTGTCGATAGGCTACCTTCCTTACGATGATCGCCGAACCTGACCAGTTTCCCCCGCAAGAACCGGCCACCGCCCATGAGCCGGTGCGGCGGGGCAGCATTCTGCTGGTGCTGCTGGTGGCCGGCGTCATTGTGGCGATCGCCGGCGCGCTCACCACGCTGGGGCGGGCGCAGGCGCAGCCTTATATTCTGGGCCTATTGGCGCTGCTCGCGATGGTCGGCCTGTTCAATCTGTTTGCCTTTGCCGCCGGCATCGTTCGCTTTGTCGACCGTTCCGCTGATGATCCGGTGGTGCGGCGGATCGCCGATCTCGCCTATGACGGGATCGCCGTCACCGACCCCCGCGGTCACGTCGTCTATTGCAATGCGGCCTATCTGACGCTGACGGGGGCGGCGAGCCCGCACGACGTGCGGCCGGTGGAACGGGTCTTCATCGGCAATCCCGACGTCTCCGAAGCGGTGTTCCGCCTGCTCAAGGCGGCGCGCGAAGGCAAGCGCCAGCAGGAAGAGGTGCGTATCGCCGGTACCGATGGCGCCCACGGCCGCTGGCTCAGGATGCGGGTCCGTCCGCTCGGCCAGCACAAGCGCGAGGGGAAATACGCGGTGTGGTCGATCGCCGACATTACGCGCGACCGCGAACGGCAGGAGGACGTGTTCCAGGAATTGCAGCACGCGATCGAATATCTCGATCACGCGCCATGCGGCTTCTTCTCGGTCAACGCGGCCGGCGAGATCGCCTATGTCAATGCAACGCTGGCCAACTGGCTCGACTATGACCTTGCCGAGATCGGATCGGGCGGGTTGAAGCTGACCGACATCGTGTCCGGCGATGGCGCGGCACTTCTGACCACGATCACGCCGGCGCCCGGCGAAGTCACGACCGAGGTGTTCGACATCGACTTGCGGATGCGGACCGGCAAGACCATGCCGGCGCGTCTCTATCACAAGCTCGCCTTCGGCGCCGACGGCGCGCCGGGCGCCTCGCGCACGCTCGTCATCAGCCGCGCGCGCGACGAGCGCCCCGACCCGCAGCGCGCCGCCGAAGTGCGCTTCATGCGCTTTTTCGACCATACGCCGATGGCGATTGCGACCGTCGATCGCTCCGGCGCGATCGTGCGCGCCAATGCGCGCTTCGCGAAGCTGGCGCAGGGGCTCGGCTCCGACGGCAAGTCGATCTTCAATACGGTCAATGCGCGCGATCGCAACCTGCTCGTTGCCGCGATCAACCAGGCGGCGCAGGGGCAGGGTGATATCGCTCCCGTCGAGGTCATGCTCGACGGCACCCGGGAACGCTGGGGGCAGTTCTTCGTCACCGCAGTCGAAGCCGACGAACGCGAAACCGAGGCGGCGATCGCCTACATGCTGGAGACGACCGAACGCCGCGCGCTGGAGAACCAGATCAACCAGTCGCAGAAGATGGACATGGTCGGCCAGCTCGCCGGCGGCATCGCGCACGACTTCAACAACGTGTTGTCCGCGATCATGATGGCGAACGATTTCCTGCTGAACGCGCACAAGCCGACCGACCCGTCGTTCCAGGACATCATGCAGATCAAGCAGAACGCGACGCGCGCGGCGACGCTGGTGCGCCAGCTGCTGGCGTTCTCGCGCCGGCAGACGCTGCGGCCGCAAGTGCTCGATCTCGGCGATGCGCTATCCGATCTCACCATGCTGCTGCGCCGGCTGATCGGCGAGAAAGTGAAGCTCGATCTCATCCACGGCCGCGACCTGTGGCCGGTGAAGGTCGACGTCTCGCAGTTCGAGCAGGTGATCGTCAACCTCGCGGTCAATGCGCGCGACGCGATGCCCGACGGCGGCAAGCTCACCGTGCGGACGTCCAATGTCACGGCCGACGAAGCGACGCAGCTCGCCTACAAGGGCATGCCGGCGGCCGACTATGTCAGGATCGACATCATCGATACCGGCACCGGCATTCCGGGCGAGATCATCGACAAGATCTTCGAGCCGTTCTTCTCGACCAAGGAGGTCGGCAAGGGCACCGGCCTTGGTCTCTCGACCGTCTATGGCATCGTCAAGCAGACCGGCGGCTTCGTCTATGTGGATTCCGAGCCCGGCAAGGGAACCTCGTTCCGCATCTTCCTGCCGCGGCATCATCAGGAAGCGGAAGCGGCGGTGGCCGAGGCGGCCGCTGCCAATGGCGCGGCGAAAGAGCAGCCTGCGGAAGCCAAGCCGCGCACCGATCTGACCGGGCAGGGCACGATCCTGCTGGTCGAGGACGAGGAGGGCCTGCGCTCACTCAACGCGCGCGGCCTGCGTTCGCGCGGCTACAGCGTGATCGAGGCCTCGAACGGCATCGAGGCGCTGGAGGCGCTGGAAGAAAAGGACGGCGACGTCGATCTTGTCGTCTCGGACGTGGTGATGCCCGAGATGGACGGGCCGACGCTGCTCAAGACCATGCGCGAGCGCAATCCCGACCTGAAGATCATCTTTGTCTCGGGCTACGCGGAAGATGCCTTCGAAAAGAGCCTGCCCGAGAACCAGCAATTCGCCTTCCTGCCAAAGCCCTTCACGCTGAGCCAGCTGGTGGCCGCGGTGAAGGAAACGATGACGCCTCAGTAAGGCGCCGAATGGCGACTTAGGGAACGATGGCCACGCTCTCGATCGTGACGTAAGTGACGGCTCCGGGCGAATCCGCACCGATAGTGGAAATAGTGACGGTGACCGGTCCGCCATCCCACTGCCCGTTGGCACGCTGTCGCTGCAGGACTTCGGTGATATCAAATCGCGCCTCCGCTGCCGTGGTGTCGTGACCGGCGTGGGCATCATCGGCGGCATGGCTCATCGGGACGCCAGTGCCTAGATCAAAATGGAAAAGATTGAGTGTGCCAACGTAATAGGGGCCATTGAGCCGCGGCGCGGTTCCCTTTGGGAGATTAATGAAGACGCTCAGGGGCGCGCGGGGACGCCTGAGCAGCCTTATGCCTTTGATAACGAGGGTTTGAGGCTTGCTGGACGGAGACGCGTCCAAGGTCGGCGCGGCTGCCGGTCTGGCGGCCCCTGCGAGCGGCGCCAGCGTTACGGTGCTGCCGCCGCTTTGCACGTCAAAGTTTCTCGTTTCCATCGCCGCGACGATCAAGCGCGTGGTTGGACGAGCGCGTGTCTCAAGAACGGCCGTGAGGGCAGCGGGCGTTGGCGGCACGAGATTGTCATAACCGTAGTTTAGCGCGCTGGTATTGATGGCGTCGCCAAGCTTGACCTGAACGAGCTGCCCGTTCTCATCGACAAACGATCCCATCTTGAGCGTCTTCCATGTCGACTTGTCGGGCTGCGACGAAGTGCTGCCAAAATTGTACGACACGCCCGGCAGTGATTCCCAGGAGGCGTATAGCCGGTCAATTTGGCAATGATGCATATAGAAGATCGGATCGCCTGCGGCCGACGGCACGTTTTGCATCCAGCCCCCAACGTTATCGTGCACGTTATCGTGTGGCGCGCACTCCAGGCGGCCCGTGAAGCCAAGGGCCAAGTAGGCAGGATCGGTCGGATCAATGGAAAAATGCTGCGCGTCGTCCGACGGAAACATTTGTTTGGCACTCAGCGCAGGCCCGTACTGGGTCTGTGAGTACGGCATGAAGCCGCCCTCGTTCATCGCGACGTTCTGCAATCCGCTGGCCTGCCCGTCAGCAAACCCGATTCCGCGGTCATCGAAAAAAAGCACATTCGGGTTATCTGGATCCTGAGAGACCTGTGTGAATTGAGCGGGGAGCTGCAGCGAAGATCCGGTATCGGACGCGTAGTTCCAATAGGGAAGCACGAACTCCGGATGCCCCGACAGCTTGCGGCAAATGCGCTCGAAGTAATAAAGATACCAACGGTGCCACGTCGTGAAATAAGGGCTCCCATGTTCGCATGTAGCCCAGCACTGAATGGCTGCCTGCTTCCATGCGGCCTGAGGTGTGTTGGCTGTGGGTTGGCCATAGATTTCATCAATGCGTTTTTGCAAGGCCTGAAGCGCCTGTGGCGTTGCTCGGCGAAGCCCGCCCGAATTCGCCGGATCGAACGGGTTCGAGGGGACGGCATGCATGTAAGCCTGGAATGTCCAGCTCTGTGGCTGAGGCGGATAGTTGATGGCAGGGTCCTGCATCGCCTTCACGGCGGCGGCGTAGAGGTCAACCATCGTTCGTCCGGCAGGCGAGGCAATGTCGGGTCTGAGAGCTGAAGTGGCAGACCAGACGCGTCTGGGCTCGATCAGCAGCAGTGCGGTCGCTGCGGCGGTTCCCAGGAGGGCGCTTCTGCGCGTAATGGCTGGTTCTGATCGCATCGGTACCACCTCCGAAATGCTGAAAGTGTGGCGCCTAGTACCGGCGATCTGAAGTCCCTGCACAACAAGCGGCGAATTCGACCAGGGACTTCAGATCGATAAAGCGGTACTAGACTCAATAGGTTTGCTAGTGCCTATGACTTTCCGAAGTTCGTGAAGGTGGGCGCTGCGATGGAGCACGAACTTCGGAAAGTGGGCACTAGTCGCGCTGAAAGCAGGGTGCTTGGCGTTAGCGACCGGGTCAGTCGAGCGAAAAGTTGCCCGGAAAAAATCGGTCGGAGCGAGCAAGATCAGGTGAAGCAAGGAAGAAAATCTATCAATAATTGTAGCCTCCATCAATGACAACTTCGCGAAACGCAAGTCCGGGAAGTGCCAAATCCGGCGGTAAGAGACGGATAGAGAGGTGGCAATTGGTTTTGCTGCCACCCGCGACGCCGCGCCGCAGGTGCCCCCCCTCGCTGCGGCTTCCCTTTTGGGCGACTTTGCCCATCTAAGGGGCGCCTGCCTGCGGGCACCAAGGTCCGCAGTAAAACAGGATTTCTAGGGAACATCGCCATGAATTTCAGGCAACGTGCTTTTGGTTTGGTGCAGGCGCTCGCGGTGACTTTATCGCTGGCAATGCCGCTGGTCGTCGTGGCCTCGTCGGCCGATGCGCGGATCGGCGGCGGTGTCAGCTCGGGCTCGCGCGGATCGCGGACCTTTTCGGCGCCGCCTTCGACCTCGACGGCGCCGAATGCCGCGCAGCCGTTCAATCGCACCATCACCCAGCCTGGCAGCCCCGGTCTCGGCACGCCGGGCGGCGGCTTGTTCAACCGGCCGGGCATGGGCCTGTTCGGCGGTCTCGCCGCCGGGTTCCTCGGCGCCGGCCTTCTCGGCATGCTGTTTGGCGGCGGGCTGTTCGGCGGCATCGGGGGATTCTCATCCATCATCGGGCTGATGTTGCAGATCGCCGTGATCGTGTTCCTGGTGCGCCTTGCGATGGGATGGTGGCAGCGCCGCCATGAAACGCAGGCTGCCTTTGCCGGCGGCGGGCCTTCGCCGCTCGGCGCGCAAGCCACTTATCGTTCGGGGTTGGGCGGCTTCGGACAGGGATCGGGCAGCACGCCGCTGCAGATTCTGGCTGGCGACTATGAAGCCTTCGAGCGGTTGCTTGGCGAGACGCAGAACGCTTACTCGAACGAGGACGTCGCGCGGCTTCGCAGCCTGGCGACGCCGGAAATGGTGTCGTATTTCACCCGCGACCTCGACGAGGACCGCTCGCGCAACGTCGTCAACAAGATTTCCGGGACCAAGCTTCTCCAGGGCGACCTCGCCGAGGCCTGGCGCGAGGGCGATACCGATTACGCGAGCGTGGCGATGCGCTATTCGCTGGTCGATACGTACCTCGATCGCGCCAGTGGCCGCGTGGTCGAGGGCAACGGGCAGCCGGAAGAGATCACCGAGGTGTGGACCTTCACGCGCCCGCGCGGCGGCAGCTGGATAGTATCGGCGATCCAGCAGACGTCGTGATCGGTGAAAAATCTAGCGAGTGACAAGATGCCGCGGCAAAAGCCGCGGCGTCTTTTATTTTCGCGCTCTTAGCTACTGCGGAGCACAGCGTCTCTCGCTGTTTCAGTCCAGCGCCAGTCGGCCATTCCAGCTCCGATCTGGACACCGCCGACCCAACGGCTCGTTGGCGTCAGCGACATGAAATCCACGTCTCCTTTCAGAACCGCGCGCCCGAGTTCGGTTATGCTCAGGATATCTGTCCAGGGCGGTCGCGACCTGCCGTCGGGCTCGACGCCGGTACGGCGCTCGAATACGCGGGCGCTCGCGCCTTCCATGTTGAGCACGCGGTCTCGCGCCTGACCGTCGCCTTGCCCGGGAAGCGGATCGATGTCCCAATGCATCGTCGAATAGATCCTTCCGAGGGTCACAGTGCCGCCCCATTGCGGAAGCGGCTTCGCCATCAACGTCAGCGCCAGCTCCTCGGTGAGCGAGAGACCGTTGACAGAAGAGGGCAGCTCGCGAAGATGGCGATGCAGGGCACGGGCGAGCGAGGGCAGCGCGGGCGTACCGCCACGCATGATCGCCGCGAGCGGACGCGGATCGGGGTTGGCCAATGCGCGCCACGCGTCAAGGCCCAGCCGCAGCTGCGCCGTACTGACCACTTTGCGGGTCGTCCACAGCATGCGCAATGCTTCGGGCGGCAACTCGCCCAGTCCTGTGAAGCGTCTGGCACCCGGGAAGTCGCTGATGTTGACGAGTTCCAGCCGCGGCGGACGCCGATGTCTTGCGTAGTGCCCGAGCAAGTGGATCAGTGACAGCTGGTCGGTGACATCGTGCTCGAACCAGAGCACGACGCGCTTGTAGTCGGCAGAACCGCGAAGCTCGCGCTCGTCGTCTTCAAGACTTCGGAGTTGCCCTTCGTATTCCAGCGGCGGATCGAATTGATCGCCGTAGCAGTCGACGATGTGGTGGGCACGCTGCTCGAGATACCCCGGGCCGTCGCGCACGGGTCCAATCGAATAGGGGTAGATATCGACGTAATAATCGCCGGCGAAGCCGGCCGCCTTTAGAGGTTCCTGCAGATCATGGCCGCAGCGGATATGCAGCGTTCGAAGATCGCTGTCGGGTACCGAAGCGGTCATCGCTCTGCGTGCGAGCGTCATTTCGGCGATATGGCGCTTCAGCGCGGCCCAGTTGTCGAAGCGCAGCTCCCGCGCAATCAGGTACTGGGCCTCGGCGAGCCTTGGGGGCGACCTGAAGCGCGCAAGCGCTTCTGCTTCGCCGGCTCGCGCGGCTTTCAGCAACTCCTTGGCGCGTTTGCCCTGCTGTTCGAAATTGAGACGAAAATGCGGATAGGAACCGAGCGCGTCGGCCATGGGAGATTCCCTTATCGGTGACCTGCGTTCGCTCAGGCAGATAAGGGGAATCGTAGACCTAGATCGGCAGGTCTTTTGTCGTGGGCGCAGCCCTTTCCGCGAACGTGGATGCTCCGACCGAGCCGCAGCCATGTTGGACCATTCCAGCCAAGAGGGTCAAGCGGGGACAGCCACGAAACGATCGGCGATCCATCAAACCTTGAGGCCGGGAAAAAGCAAAAATGGCGAGACGCCGCGGCGTTTTTTCACGTTGACGTCGCCCCCATGGAATATTTTCGATAACGACGGGTTGATCTGAGTTGGCCCCGTCCAGGCCTTGGGCCAGTATAGTTTTGGGCCAGTGAAGCAATAAAGTTGAATGAAAAATCATGGGAGGATTTCGATGTCTGCATTTCTCAAAAGCGTTTCGCATCTCGCTCTCGTCTCGGCGGCCGCCTTGTTCGCGGGCCTTGCCGCGCAGCCGGCGCAGGCGCAATCGGCCAACATGACCTTCTTCGTCACCTCGGCCGGCCCCGGCAAGGGCGCCGATCTCGGCGGCCTCGACGGCGCCGACAAGCAATGCGCAACGCTGGCGTCGGCCGCAGGCGCGACCGCGAAGACCTGGCACGCCTATCTCTCCTCGCAGGCCGCCGACGGCAAGGCGGCCGTGAATGCGCGGGACCGCATCGGCAAGGGGCCATGGCAGAATGCAAAGGGCGTCGTTGTCGCCAAGGATGTCGCCGACCTTCACAGCGCGTCCAACAATCTCACCAAGCAGACTTCGCTCAGCGAAAAGGGCGAGGTGATCAACGGCCGCGGCGATACGCCGAATCGCCACGACGCGTTGACGGGATCGCAGGCCGACGGCACGGCGTTTGCGGCGGGTGAGGATCGCACCTGCAAGAACTGGACGAGCTCGACGCAAGGCGCGGCCATGGTCGGCCACATCGACCGCATCGGCTTGCGCGACGATGACGCGTCAAAGTCCTGGAATTCCTCGCATCCCTCGCGCGGGCCGGCCGGCGGCTGCTCGCAGGCCGATCTGAAGAGCACCGGCGGCGACGGCCTGTTCTATTGTTTCGCGGCGAACTAGACGCGAGCGGCGCGAACCTTCACCTCTCCCTGCTTGCGGCTGCTTGCGGGGAGAGGTCGGTCACACTTGGAGATGCGGGTGAGGGGACTTTCCGGACGCGGAAAATCCCGGACGGTGACCGTTCGTGTCCCCGCCTCTGCCAAGCACAAGGCATCGCCGGACTTGTCTCACTTGACTCCTCTGGATCAATGTGTGCTCTATTATTCGTCCTGTATTTGCCCGTGTGAGGGATCTCATGTCGCGCGCGAAGCTAAGGAACGTTTGGTCGCATCTCCCGGCATGGGGAGCGCTGCTTCTTAGTGGCGGAGCCCTCGTTGGCAGCGCCCAAGCGGATGTCAGACCACAATCGACAAGCCAGTCCGATCCTGGAACACACGAAGTCGTTGTGAAGATCGACGGCGACAATATTCTGATCTCACAAGACGGAAGGAATTTCGAAGAGCTGCGCCTCGGCGACACGCGCGAGGCCTTGCATCTGAGAAAGCTCTTGCGGGACGAGGTATCAGACGGGCGGTCGATCACCGTGCCTGTGGGTTCGATGATTGTCGCGAGCGGCGGCGCCAGCGGCAGGGGCTGGGGCTGGAAGTCTGCGCAACAACCGACCTCGCCGCTCACTGCAAAAAAAGAAAGCGGCAAATGATCTGCCCGCACCGAGAGATTTTTCCTTAGCAGCCGTTGTCAGCCGTGCAGCGACGGAGTGTCGCCGGCTTGGCCAACGTCCTTTTGGGCCCCCCCGTCGTCAAGTCGTATAAGCGCGGAACGCATCGGGCGACTGCGCCGGAGAACACACTGGCGCGCGTAGCATCCATCGCGCAGCAAATCGGCATCACCCGCGTCGGCAATGTGACCGGACTGGATTGCATCGGAATTCCGGTCACTGTCGCCGTTCGTCCGAATTCGCGATCATTCTCAGTCTCGCAAGGCAAGGGGCTTCTGCTTTCACAAGCCCTCGCCTCCGCCACGATGGAGGCCATCGAATTATTTCATGGAGAATATCTGCGGGAGCGAGCGATCGTCGCAAGTTATCGCGAGCTGTCGGCAGCGTCCCCTGCGGTGTCTCCCGCATCGCTCTGCGGCACCGGATTTCCGCTTCCCGAGCAAACCGAGATCGCCTGGCTAGAGGGATACGATTTGCTCAACGGCGAGGCCTGTTGGGTGCCTTGGGAAGTCGTGCATACCGATTATACGTTGCCGACCAGTCACAGCGGCGAACATCTCCTTTCCGGCACCAATGGACTGGCTTCCGGCAATCATCTTTCCGAAGCAATCAGCTCCGCCATTTGCGAATTGGTTGAGCGCGACGCCGTCGCCCTTTGGCACGCTCGGGACATCCACGTGCGGTCGCAATGCCGCCTGGATCCCGCATCCGTAACCGATGAAGATTGCCGCGGCCTGCTCGCGATGTACGACAAGGCAGCGATAGCGCCCCAACTCTGGAATATCACCTCCGATACCGGGATCCCTGCATTCATTTGCGATATACCGGCGCCGACCGCAGACCCGTCCGTCATATTGAGACAATTCCGCGGTGCTGGCTGTCATCCCAGCCGAGCCGTTGCCTTGGCGAGGGCGATGACCGAGGCGGCCCAGACCCGTCTTACATATATCGCCGGGATTCGAGACGATCTTCACGACTATTCGGAATCCTCAAAGGATAAGCTGGGTGCGGCGTTGCTCGACGCGATGTCGGAAGCGGCCCCGCCGGTCGCCTTCGAAGACATTCCGAACCATGATTGGGACGACGTTCTGGCCGATGTGCAATGGGAACTGGAATGCCTGCGCGCTGTCGGCATAAAGGCCGCAATTGCGGTCGATCTTACGCGTCCAGAGTTCGGCATCCCGGTTGTCAGGATGATAATCCCCGGTCTTGAATGGGATTGTACGCATCCGCGCTACGTCCCCGGTCGCCGTGCGTTACAAGCCAGCGGGCGCACCGCATGAGCGCTGTTATTTTTGCAGGCCCGTCGTTTCCGCCATCCGCGCGACCGGCCGTCGCCGGGCTTGAATGGCGACCACCGCTGTGTCGGGGAGATCTGTACCTGGCTGCTTTGCAGCGCCCGAGACTGATCGGGGTCGTCGATGGCTACTTTGAAACCGTTCCGACTGTCTGGCACAAGGAGATCCTGTGGGCCCTGGCTCAAGGCATCCACGTCTACGGTGCTGCCAGTATCGGCGCCCTGCGGGCCGCCGAGCTCGCGGATTTTGGCATGACGGGCATCGGCCTCGTGTATCGCCAATTTCGCGCCGGCACACTGATCGATGACGATGAAGTGGCTGTCCTGCATGGACCCGCCGAGGTCGACTACGTGCCGGTCACCGAAGCCATGGTGAATGTGAGATCCACGGTCGATTGCGCGCTTCAGTCAGGCGTCATGGAGCCGGACGCGGCCGCGATCCTGGTCAGCGCCGCAAAGTCGCTGTTCTACAAGGATCGAACCTATGAGCTAATACTGAAGCGTGGAGCAGAGTGCGGCCTCGCATCGAAAGAACTCGAACGCTTCGCTCTATGGCTTCCCCGTGGGAAAATAGACCAAAAGCGGCTCGATGCCGAAGACATGCTCGGCGCGCTATTGAGCCACATGAGTACGAACGCAACACCGTTTAAAGCGTTGTTCCGGTTTGCGCATACTTTTGCCTGGGAAGAAGCCCGGCAAATGATCGAGCAAAGCGGGCGGCCTTAACGCCCCGTCCTCCTGAACTCGGGTCGGTTGCGGCGTTCGTTCAAGGCTGCCCCGTGAGCAAGCCGAGCGCGCGCAAGCACTCCACTTTTTTCTCAAGAACACCTGATTTCAAACGATCCGGAACGCTGACTTTCTGACGTCCGAAACGAAATTCAACCGGCCGACCTCCCGCATCGTTCAGCACCTTGTATTTATAGGTCTCGACGAGGTCTTCTTCCGGCCTGATTGCGGCGGCCACGCTGATGAATTCCTGGCTGCGATAAATCTGTTCAAGCACGTCATTGGCGCGATCGAGCCTGCCTCGCTCAGCCTGTTCTCTCAGGCGATTGAGGTTGAAGCGGAGCTCGCGGTTTTTCGGTCTGTTATGGCTCTGATCGCCGAACGCGACCCACCGCGTCATATTGTGGTGGAATCGATCCGCGTCCCATGACGTGCCGATGATAGCGTCTTCGAAGCATGAACTTTGCGGCGGCCCGCTGATCTCCCGGCGCGGGTGATGCTCGTCAACCCCATCCGCATTGGTGTCGGCGAGCAATGCGTGGGCCAATTCGTGAGCGAGCCCGCCAAGAATCGCAAGTTCCGGATCAGGAGCAGCTTGCATCTTCAAACGCACCAGCCGGGCTTGTTTCTTTTTTTCGCCTCGCACCTGAAGAAGCAGGTCAACAGTTTCGTTTTCCCGTTCGGCGACCGATTTTGTGGTTGTGAGCTCGGAAGCAGAGACTGCGACGTATACGCCTTTCCCCGGCGGACGATCCGATCCCTCCCAATAGCCCCAACCCCATGGGCCTTCCGTGGTGTCTTCGGTCACGAAGATCTGGGTCAACCGGCAGAGCTTGCCCTTCATATAGTCGGGCGCCCGGACATAGGCCTTGGCCAGCAGTTGCCTTTGCTGATCGGTTAGCGACTTGCTTTTGTCACACGCCGGGGGCTGATACTCGGCGCCATAACCCGCATCCGCCGGATTGTCCTTCGTGTAACAGGCTTTCTCCGCGAACTTTTTGCCGTCGGGGTCGCTGTCACACGTGCCCTGGAAATGACTGGCAGGCGGAGCGGTTGGCCTTGGGGTGTCGGCGGCCTGCGCCGAATAGCCTGCGGTGAGCAAAACTAATGTAAATAAGACACGGGATTTCATCGGCAAACTCCGATCCCGGCAGGATCCGGCCGCCACCAGCACTCGATCGCCCGAAGTTTCGAGGGACGGTCGATAGCCATGCGATTGGGATTTACCGCCTGCCCTGGCCTGTATTCAAAAGCTACCACTGGTAGAAACACAAGTGCAATTTTCGCGGCACCGAGCCCGGCAGGCCATCGAACGGCGGTGCCCAAGGTCGAACCAAACAATGGGCCGGTGCAAGCAGACGCGGTCGCAGACTCCAAACTTGCCTAGTGACATGTTGGAAATGCTGACAATAATGCTCTTGAGGCAGCACGCGACCAAAGCCGCCGGGCACCGACAGCCTCTTTCGATGCGCCGCGAACGGTGGCTGCGCCGCCCTGATCCGCCAGGCCGATAGGTGTGGTATGGAGTGCCTTGATTGCCACGCGGAAGTTTCAGAGCATGCGATGTTCTGCAGGCAGTGTGGCGCAGCATTGGCGCGCAACTGTCCTTCCTGCGGTAACAGCGAAGCACCGGGCTCCCGCTTTTGCAGCAAGTGCGGTCAAATTCTCCTTGGCTCAAGCAGCGCAATCAGGGCGCCAGCCCCGCCTGACCCGGGCGTCGCCGAGCGAAGCCACCTGACGGTGATGTTCTGCGATCTCGTCGGTTCAACGGCCTTATCCGTTCACCTCGACGTCGAGGACCTGCACGAAGTGATTGCCGCGTACCACAAGCGGGCCGCGGAAGTCGTTATACAATTCGGCGGTTTCGTCGCCCGTCGCGTCGGTGACGGTGTGCTCGTCTATTTCGGTTATCCGGGCGCCCATGAAGACGACCCAGAGCGAGCGGTGCGCGCCGGTCTCGCACTGATCGAAGAAATTGGCCAGTTGAAGAGCCCTGAGCCGCTGCAGGTTCGGCTCGGCATCGCCACCGGGTTGGTGGTCGTTGGCGACCTGGTCGGATCTGGAATTTCGAACGAAAATGAAGTTGTGGGCGCGGTACCCAATCTGGCCGCCCGGCTGCTAAGTCTCGCCGAGCCGAACACTGTCATCATCGGCGATACCACGCGGCAGTTGGTCGGGTCAGTCTTTGCGTTGGAGGATCTGGGCTTCAAAGAGCTCAAGGGCTTTGCCGAGCCGCAACGCGCCTGGAGCGTACTCGGCGAAAATCGCTTCAAGAGCCGCTTCGAGGCGCTGCGCTCCGCGGAAACACCGTTCGTCGACCGTCAGGAAGAAACGGAACTCCTGCTCCGGCGCTGGACCCAGGCCAAGGCCGGAGAAGGCCGCATCATCTTGTTCTCGGGTGAAGCAGGGATTGGCAAATCACGCCTGATCCTGGCGCTCAGGGACTTGCTCGGATCTGATCGCTTTATCGATTTGCGCTTTTCCTGTTCACCTCACCATCAGAACAGCACGCTCTTCCCGGTCATCAATTTCCTTGAACGTGCCGCCGGTTTCGGGCGGGAAGGTACGGCGACGGCGAAGTTGGACCGGCTGGAAGCACTGATGGCGCCAAACTCCGCAGCGAAGTCGGATGTCGCGCTTCTGGCCGACCTTCTGTTATTGCCGGCCGATCGTTATCCCGCGGTCGAACGTAACCCGCAGCGGAGGAGACAGCAGACCTTCGAAGCGCTCCTCCGGCAGATAACCGAGCTGGCCTCCAAAAAGCCGATCCTGATGACCATCGAAGACATTCACTGGATCGATCCAACCACTCGAGAACTGCTCGATCTCCTCATTCAGCGGATCGAGCGTATGCCGGTCCTGTTGATCGCCACTTTTCGTCCGGATTTTGTTCCACCATGGGCCGACCAGCCACACGTCACCATGATCACGCTCAACCGCCTGAACAAATTCGATAGCGAGGCGCTTGTTCGGCAACTGGCGGCGAAAACGTCGGCGTTGCCGAGCGACTTGATCGGTGAAATCGTCGAGCGCGGCGACGGTGTGCCGTTGTTTCTCGAAGAGGTGACGAAGACGGTCGTGCATGCCGGACCTCCTGAAACGCGGAGCGCGCGTTGGTCGCTTTCCGTCCCGGCGACGCTCCACGCGTCCTTGATGGCAAGGCTTGATCATATCGGCCCGGCAGCCAAGGAGATTGCGCAGATTGGCGCTGCAATCGGCCGGGAATTTTCCTATGAGCTCACCGCCAGGGTCGCCGACCGACCGGAGCCTGAGCTGAAGCAAACCCTTGATCGCCTGGTCGACGCGGGTCTTATCTTCCAACGGGGCGCAATGCCACGGTCGAACTTCCTGTTCAAGCATGGGCTTCTGCAAGATGCAGCGTACAGCACCCTGCTCCGCGACCGGCGCAGGGGACTGCATGCGCGGATCGCAGTGGCGATCGAGGAAGTGTTTCCCGAGCTCGTCGATAGTCAACCGGAAGTCATTGCCCACCACAGCACTGAAGCAGGTTCAAGGAAACAGGCCGCAACATTCTGGCAGCGCGCCGGTGAGCTGGCGTTGCGCCGTTCGGCGGGGAGTGAAGCCTTGAAGCACTTCTCAAGCGCCTTGCAGCTTCTGGAGGAGATGCCTGATGCAACGGAACGCTGGCATCAGGAGCTCGACATCCGCCTTGGGTTAGGGACCGCCCTCATTAGCGCTCGCGGGTTTCGTACCGCGGGAAGCGAGATCGTCGATCACTATGCCCGAGCCGTTACGCTCGGTCGTGCGCTCGGGGCCGACAAGAAGCTTTTCAGGGCCATGTGGGGCAACTGGTACACCAGGGTTATTACTGGACAGACCGAGCAAGCTCTCGAGATAGCCAACGAACTCGTCGCAGTCGCTCAGCAGCTCGCGGATCCGGATCTTTTGCTCGAAGCCTACCACTCACGCATGGCGAACTCGCATGTGCTGGGGCTTAATTTGATCACGCTTGCCGATGCCGAGCGCGGCATCCGGCTGTATGATCCTGAACGCCATCATGCGCATGCGTACGACTATGGAGGACACGATACTGGCGTTTGCGCCTACGCACACAGTGCGATCACGCTCTGGGTTACGGGCTTTCCCGAAAAAGCGATTGAGATGTCGGATTCGGCTCTGGAATTGGGGCACCGGCTGCGCCACCCCCCGAGCCTGGCGCACGCAGCATGGTGGTCGGCCGCGCTTCGGCAGCTCCTTCGCGACCCGGAGCCGTGTCGAGAGTACGCTGAGCTGACAATGAAGATTGGTCGTGAGCAGGGCAGCAATGTGTTTGTCGTTTGCCCGCTGCTGCTCGGCTGGTGCGTCTTTGAAACCGGTCAGATCTCCGAGGGTCTGGAGCGCATGGAGGATGCGGTCGAAGCCACCCGGCAGTCGGTGCGGCGCTTCTACTACGACTACGAGCTCCTGGTTTTCGCAGAGAGCCTTCTGAAGGCCGGCGAACCAGTCCGTGCCCGGCAAGTCGTCCAGGAGGCGCTCGACTGTATCGCAACCAGCGGCTTCCGTTTGTTCGAGGCGGAAGCATTTCGCCTGTCCGGTGCATGTCTGGCTTGCCAGGAAGACAATGCGGAAGCCGAGAGGCTGCTATTCCGGGCCATCGATACGGCCGAGCAGCAAGGCGCGTTGGCATTCAAGCTCCGGGCCGGGACGACGCTTGCGCGGCTCTGGCGCGATCAGCATCGGACGGGACCGGCGCGCGATCTGCTTTGGCAGATATACAATCAGTTCAGGGAGGGGTTCGATACCTCCGATCTCAGGGAAGCCAAGGCGCTGCTGGACGAGTTAACGTGATGCCGGCGAAGCGGCGTCACAGCAGATCTCAAACTGTCTTGCTGACCCCCCAGAAGAAGGGCAGCGGTCCCTGGCTAACTCCAGTGAGGTCCTTCGTCCAGGCAAAGTGACGAAGATACAAGCCGAGTGGAGCGCAGAGCACCTCGCTGAGAGCTACCTCATTCAACCTCCGGGCGGCCGACCTTTGGTCTTCGAGCGCTCTTGCATCGAACCAGGCAGCAACCTCCGCTTCGACCAAGGGACTCTTGGCCCAGCCATTGGCGACTGCAGTACCATTCGCCTGCAGATGCGGACTGGTCGGAAAGACCCAATCGACGCCGTATATGGCCGTGAGATACATGTGCCAGCCGCCCCTGGCAGGCGGGTTTTTCTGGGCGCGACGCGCCACGACTGTGCCCCAATCGACCGCAGCGAGCTCGACGTTCATGTCGAGCCGCTTCAACAGATCCGCGGTCAGTTCGCCCCATAACTTGTAGTGCGGGATGTCCTGCGCCGCCATGCAAACGATCGGCTCGCCGGCATAGCCGCTTTCGGCGAGCAGGCGCTTGGCGGCTTCGAAGTTCCGCGGGCCCTTGAGCACTTCGCCGCCTTGCTCGGTATAGAGCGGAGAACCGGGCGTGAAATATCCAGGCTGCGGCTTCCACAGACTGGCGTCGTCGCCGACGTAGGCACGCATGTACTCTTCCTGGCTCAACGCGACGAGGATTGCCCGCCGCGCCCGCGCGTCGTTGAACGGCGGAAACAGATGGTTGATCGCCAGAATGCCGATGTTCCCGAGCCGATCCTGAATCTCGAGCACGACGTTGCGGCTTTTGCGCAAGAGAGGAACCAGATCGGGATGAGGAACCTCCCACCAGTCAACCTCGCGGTTCTGCAGGGCGGCAGCGGCGGTGGCCGCATCGGGTATGGTGATCCACTCGATGCGGTCCGCAATGATACGCTTTCCGCCAGCCATCCAGGACGCTGCTTCTGCGCGCGGCACATATTCGGCAAACCGTTCGAACGCGCACCGGGCTCCCTGAACCCAGTCGCGGCGCAGGAAGCGCATTGGGCCGCTGCCGACATATTCGCTGATTTGCTTGAACGGATCGACTGCGGCTATCCGAGCGGGCATGACGAAGCAGCACGGCGTCGTGATCTTGCCGAGTGCCAGGAGCATCTTTGGATACGGCTTCTTGAGCACCCAGCGGAACGTGCGATCGTCGATAGCGACAAGTTCCTGCTCGATTGCCTTGATCCTCTGGCCGAGCGCATCGCGTACGGCCCAGCGATTGATGCTCGCGACGGCGTCGCTGGCCAGCACCGGTTCGCCATCGTGGAATTGGAGGCCAGACCGCAGGCGGAATGTCCAGGCAAGCCCGTCGCTCGAGACTTCCTCTGCCTCGACCATCTGGCGCTGGACTTCAAGTTTGGCGTCCACTCCGTAGAGCGTGTCCCAGACCAGCATGCCGGCGTTGCGGGCGATATATGCCGAATTCCAGATCGGGTCGAAGTTGGCGAGGTCCGCGTGCGGCACAAGACGCACGGTCCGCGACGCCGCGCGTTGCGATATTGCCGGGGCGGCTAGTCCGCCTGCTGCGGCGGTGGCACCCGCGCCGGCGAAAGACCTTAGGAATGCTCGTCGATCCATCGCGCGGTCCCTAGTGCCCACTTTCCGAAGTTCGTGCTCCATCGCAGCACCCACCTTCACGAACTTCGGAAAGTCATGGGCTACTCACAAACTTATTGATTCTAGTACCGCTTTGTCGATCTGAAGTCCCTGATCGAATTCGCCGCTTGTGGTGCAGGGACTTCAGATCGGCGGTACTAGATCGGGCGTGACGTTGCGTATCCGCTCCCAATAGCAGGATTGGAATCTTATCAAGGTCGTACCGTTTCGCATCTCAATCGACGCCGGCCTATCGAGTGGCGCGATGACGATAGCACGATTTCAAGGTTTTCGGCGGCCTTGGAGCAGAGCCACTGAGCGGTTGCGGAGTAAGTTGCAACGGCAGAGCCGTTCCCCGCACGATAATTCGACTTTTCGCCTGGTGTGGCGGCCGAGTTTGGTGAATTCCCTCTCGCGGCAACGGAAAAGTGGGGCAACCGATCCGCGCGGGCAAAATTCGGCCGGAGTGAGGAAGGTTAGCCCTGGCTGTCCGCGGGAACAGGTCTGGATTGGGCCACGAGCCTACGTTAGCACTTATCTGTTGGTGCAGCTCGAGGGGAACGAAATGGAAGTCGCCAACCTGGTCCTGCCCGTCTTTGCCATCATCGTCACCGGCTGGCTCGCCGCCTGGCTCGGCTACATCTCGCGCTCGCTTGCCGATGGGCTCGTGAATTTTGCCTACAATGTCGCGATGCCGGCGTTGCTGTTTGTGACGATCGCGCAGGAATCAGCACGCAGCTTTCTGGAATGGCGCTTTCTGCTCGCATTCGGCGGCGGCTCCATCCTCTGCTTCCTGCTGGTCTTCCTGGCAGTTCGCTTGGGATTCGGACGCGGCACCGCCAGCAGCACGATGTATGGAATGGCGGCGGCGATGACCAACACCGGGTTTGTGGCGCTGCCGATCCTGCATTCCATCTATGGCCAGCCGGCCGTCCTGCCTGCCGCTGTCGCAACCGTGTTAGTGCCAGGCGGCTGACCATGTCGATTGCGGCGGCGCAGGCGCATGTTACCTGGTCATCTTCTTCGACGAAGGGCGGGCCCCAATAGGCCATGATTGCATCACCGATATATTTGTCGATCACGCCGCGATGCGCATGAATGGGTTCGGACATGGTCGACAGATAGCGGTTCATGATCTTGACCAGGCCCTGCGGCGTGACGCCTTCGCTGAGCGCCGTGAAGCCCTTCATGTCGCAGAACATCACCGTCATGACCCGCCGCTGCCCTTCGGCGGCAACGGCTGCGGTGTCGCCGATCAGGCGTTCGGCGATCCTCGGGTCGATATAGCGGCCAAATGTCTCCCGGACGCGCTGGTTCTGGCGCAGCCGCTCGATCATGCGATTGAATGCTGCCGAGAGCTGGCCGATTTCGTCGCGGGTCGTCACGCTGATCGACCGGTCCAGCCGGCCGGCCTCGACCTCGCGGGTTCCTTCCAACAGGCGCAGAACCGGGCCGGTGATGCCGCTGCCCACCATCATCGCGAACACGAAGCCGAGCACCGCTGCGATGCCCGTCACGATCGCCGATATCCAGATCGCTTGCCGCTGTTCGCCGATGACGGTCGCGGCGCTGGCGTGGACCTGATTCAACATGTCGGCGCGGATGGCGGCGATCTTGCGATCGAACTCCTCGCGCAGGGCATCGGCGCCGGCGAGGGTCGATTTCGCTTCGTCGAGATTGCCGGCGTCGAGCTGCTTCAGCAGCATTGCGTCCTGTTCGTTCAGGCGTTCGCGGAGATCGTTGACGGCCGTGTCGATGCGGTCATCGAGGCGGCCGAGCGCGGCATTGTCGGATGGCGTCGACGTGTCGTCGATGATGGCGGCGATCTGCTTGCGCGCGGCCTGTGCCTCGCGATCGATATCGGCATTGACGGACTGGAAGGTCTTCAGATGAGCCGCGTAGCTCGCCTGGTCCGGCGGGTTCTCCATCCTGGCGATGATCATCTGCCGCACCGCCAGCGCGCGCTCGAGCGACCTCACATTGGCCCGCGCAAGGTCGCCGTAAGCCGGGACGTAGCGGTCGCTCAGTTCATCGAGCAGATGGCCCACCCGTGCAGCCATGACCATCGATAGCGCCGAGGTGATCACGGCCAGCACGATCAGCCCGGCGGCGATGCCGACAATCTTCTGCCTGATAGATTTTCGAAACATGCCCCTACTGGTCCGATTCCAACATTCGCATCCCTTCCCAGCGGTCCCCGAGTCTGGATCGGCTTGTCTTGCGCATACTCACGCGTCGCGTGCGCCGGATGTCATTCACTGGGAAAGGCTGCCGAGATTGCCCACGGGAGCCGTCAGTCGGCAGACCAAGCCTGCTGATCCATACGAGATTTCGACGGAACCTCCAAAATCGTCCTTGAGCACACGCGATATAAGGCGCGAACCAAAACCCGGACTGGCAGGCTCCGACGCGGGTGGGCCGCCAAGTTCCTGCCAGACGAAAGCGAAGTGTCCCGTTCCTCCGTCGTCTTCGGCCGTCCATGCGATTGACACGTGACCGCCCGGCACGCTCAGGGCACCATACTTCAAGGCGTTGGTCGCAAGCTCGTGGATGGCCAGGGACAAAGCGAGGGCCTGCCGGGATTTGACGGCAAGCGGAGGACCGGAGATGTCAAAGCGGCCTTCGCCGGTCCTGTAGGGACTGAGAGCTGTGTCGACGACGTCTCGCAGCGGCGCCTCAGCCCAATTGTCCGCCGTCAAGAGATCGCTGGCTCGTCCGAATGCACCGAGCCGTCCCAGATATTTGTCGAGGTCGGTTTTACTGGACGGGTCGCGAAATGTCTGCGAGGCGACCGCGCTCAGCACGGCAAGCGTGTTCTTGACGCGGTGCTTGAGCTCCTCGTTGATGAGCTTCAGCTCGTCACGCGCCATGTGCTCGGAAGTAACGTCTCTGCAGACGACAAGCACGCCGCCGACTTTCCCATCGAGATCGATTGGACCAAAGCTGTACGTCCACCAGACATTCTCACGGTGGCCATGGCGGGTGACCGGCACCAGCTGGTCCACGTTCCACGTCGCTCCGTGACCCGCCATGACGTAGTCGATCTGCGGGCCAATGATGTCCCAGATCTCGGCCCAGCACTCGCGGCCCGGCGCTCCCAGCGCGCTCGGATGTCGCTCCGGTCCCATCGTCTCGCGATAGGCATCGTTGTAAAATTGAATGAGTTCCGGTCCCCACCAGATAAACATCGGGTGGCGCGACGTCAGCATGAGCCGCACCGTCACGCGAAGGCTTTGCGGCCATGTCTCCGGAGGTCCGAGCGAAGTTTTGGACCAATCGAACGCCCGCGTTAATGCGCCCATCTCGCCGCCGCCCGCCAGGAAGTCGCTGACCGTCTCCTCTTTTTTCATCGATCTCGTCAACCTATGGCTGCAATCAAAAATGTCATGCCGACTTGCGGGCAGGTTGCGGCAAATCAAGACAAATCAAATGGTTCGCTGCATCCCTGAAAGCGGATATTGGCGAGCTTCTTCAGTATAGCTCCTGGTGTCGTGCACTCAAACCCGTCCCAGGTGCACCCTCCTTGCGCCAGACAAGGAAGCGCGGCGCACCACGCGAAGAACCCCGGTGGCGTGTTCAAGGTATCCAGCGGCGCTCGCTCACCGCCGGCGGGGAGGTGATCGCCTGCCATGGTTGCCCGCTTCAGGGCCGAAGAGCTCGCACCCTGGCAAGCCGCTGGCCTCGTTGACGCTGTACTCCCTTGCAACCACCAAGCGTCAAAGGCGGCGCTCGGAACAGCGTAAACCCGCTTCCAGCTCGACTGCTGTCGCGAAAGTTCTCCAAGAGGCGGTGCACTGTCGCGCGAACGGTAGCGGCCTGACCATCATCCTCCCTTAACAGAACTGACACGTTCTCGAAGCACGCCTGACATGGATCGTACTTAGCGTCCGCGGCCGTTCCTTCATGACGTCTATCATATTCGTTTCAACCCCGGGGAGCCCCTTACATGCTCAAGCAACGGACTAGAAGCCTGCGCGATCGAACCGTCGTCACCGCCGCCATCCTGTCACTGATGGGGGGCAATGCCTACGCAGGTGGGCCGATCGGGGAAGGGAATAACAGGGATCGCGATACCAAGAGTCCGATCAAGCATGTCATCGTGATCATGGGCGAAAACCGCACCTTCGACCACGTGTTCGCGACCTACAAGGCTCGAAACGGCGAATTTGTCGATAACCTGCTGTCCAAGGGGATCATCAAGGAGGATGGCACGCCTGGTCCGAACTATGCCAAGGCGGCGCAGTATTCGGCGGTGGACACCACCACCTATCAGCTCAACCCCGGCGGCAAGGTCGCTTACGGCACGCCTTCCAACCCGGTGCAGGCCCCGGGCACGTCCTATGCCCCTTTGACATGCTACACGAATGTATACGACCCCGTCACCGGCGCTGCGGTCAACGGCCCGGGCTGCATGGCGAACTTGGCGCTGGCGGAACAGGCTGAAACGGTCGCCGATACCGCCGGCTCGTACGGCCTCGAGACGCAGGACCTGCCCCTGCTGACCACGGGCGCGACCGGCTTGTCGAGCAACTGGCCTGACACCCGCGTAGCGAACTACAACACCCTGCCCAGCGGTCCGTATCCGCTGGTGACGGCGTCGGGCGCAAGTCTCTACGACACCTATGGCGGCAGCCCCGTGCATCGCTTCTATCAGATGTGGCAGCAACTCGACTGCGACGCCACCAAGGCCACCAGACGCGATCCGAGCGGTTGCCGGGCCGACCTGTTTCCCTGGGTCGAGGAAACCGTATCCTCGGGCAGCAACGGCAAGCCAATCGCCTCGCCGGCGCCGGTGCCGTTGCTCAAGGAAGGCAACATCGCGATGGGCTTCTACAACGTTGCCAAGGGCGACGCGCCGTACTTCACCAAGCTCGCCCGTGAATACACGCTGCTCGACAACTACCACCAGCCGGTGATGGGCGGCACGTTCGCCAACCAGATGATGTGGGGCTATGCCGATGCGCTCTACTATGCCGACGCCAACGGCGATCCGGCCGTTCCGCCGGCGAATCAGATCGAGAATCCCAACCCAATGCCGGGCACCAACAACTGGTACACGCAAGACGGTTACGGCGGCGGCAGCTACACCAACTGCTCCGACCCGACGCAGCCGGCGGTCGCGACGATCACCGGTTACCTGAACGCCATTCATGTCTCGCCGAACTGCCGGCCGGGCGCCTACTACCTGCTGAACAACTATGTGCCTGCCTTCATCGGCAGCGGCGGGACCGATCCGACGAACAACGGTCCGTTCACTCTGCCGCCGGTCATCAAGCAGAAGCACATTGGTGATGAGCTCAGCGCGGCCAATGTCTCGTGGGCCTTCTACGGCGAGCGCTGGACCGACTTCAAGGGCGCGCCGGGTCTGGGTGCGAACTTCGGTACGATCGATCCGCCGGCCTATCTCTACTGCAACATCTGCAATCCGTTCCTGTACTCGGCTTCGACCATGACCAGCGCGGCTGGGCGGGCCCATCTGCAGGATGTGGACGCTCTCTACAATAGCATCGCCAACGGCTCGCTCCCGGCGGTGTCGTTCGTGAAGCCGTCGACCTTCAATGATGGCCATCCGTCGTCGTCGAAGTTCTCGATCTATGAGGCCTTCACCAAGAAGATCATCGACGGGGTGCAGGCCAACAAGGAGCTCTGGGAATCGACCGCGATCCTGGTCACCACCGACGAGGGCGGCGGTTATTACGACTCCGGCTATGTCCAGCATGTGGACTACTTCGGCGACGGCACGCGGATCCCGATGCTGATCGTGTCCAAGTATTCCCAAGGCGGCCATGTCTCGCATGAATATTCCGATCACGCGTCGGTCGTGAAGTTCATCGAGCGCAATTGGGACCTGCCGAAGCTCTCGTCGTATAGCCGCGACAACCTGCCGAACCCGAAGACATCGGATGACAATCCGTACGTTCCGCAGAACCGCCCGGCCATCGGCGACCTGTTCCAGAGCTTTACCCTTGGTGACCACGATCATGATCACGATGGCGGCCACGACCGCGGCTGGGGCGACGATCATTGATCCACGCCACGAAGGCTGCTTCCGTTGGCGGAAGCAGCCTCTCGCTGATCAGCAATGTGCAAACAGGAGGCCGGGCAAATATCGCCCGGCCTTCATGATGGAGTGAACCTTTGTCCCCCACCGCTCCGCGGCAGGCCCATCTGCCGCCGATCGACGAAGCGCGACGTGCATTCGCCGCGGGTGATCTCGCGGCCGTCGAACGCATTTGCTCGCAACTTCTTGCGCGGAGCCCGGACGAAGGAAGGGCCTGGGCGCTTCTGACGGAAACGGCGCTGTTGCGCGGGCGTCCCGATGCGGCCATCGTTTGCGCCAATCGCGCGGTCGAATTCATGCCGGCGGATCCGGTCGCGCTCGTCCTGCGGGCAAAAAGTCTGTTCGCATCCGGCGAGGCGCGTGCGGCGCTGGAAGCCGCCGAGGCCGCCGCAAGGGTGGCCGGTGACGCGCCTGAGGCGCTGGATGCGGTCGGCGCGATGTTTGGCCTGCTCGGGCTGCATGCAAAAGCGAAGGAGTTCTTCCAGCGCGCAGTGGCCCTGCGTCATGACGTGCCGCAATATTTGTTCAATCTCGCGGCGACCGAGCGGATGACGGGCGCGCTCGGTGATGCCGAAGCGCATTGCGACGCCGCCATCGCGCTCGACCGCCAGTACGCGCTTGCCTACTATTTGCGTTCGGACCTGCGCATCCAGACCGAAGATCGCAATCATATCGCCGAAATGGAGGCGCTGATCGGAGGCGGCAAGCTGGCGCCTCCGAACGAGGTGATGGTACGCTTTGCGCTGGCCAAGGAACATGAAGATCTGGAGCGGCATGACCGCGCGTTCGAGCATGTCGATGCCGGCTGCAAGCTTCAGCACGGTTTGATCAAGCACGATCACGCCGCCGAAATCGCCGAGATCGACCGGATCATCAGGACTCATACGGGAAGCTGGCTTGCGGCCGCTCCGCGGGGTTATTCGGCCGCCGCTCCGGTCTTCGTTTGCGGATTGCCGCGTACCGGAACGACCTTGGTGGAGCGTATCCTTGCCAGCCACCCTGCGCTGAGCTCGGCGGGTGAAACCAGCGCATTCGCAAGCGAGATGACTCGCTCCATGAAAAGCGGATCAAACGAGATTGCGAATGTCGGCCAACGCTATGTCGAGCAGGTGGCGGCGTTTGGCGTGCAACGCGACGTTCGTTTCGTCGACAAGACGCTGCAAAACTACCTCTACTGCGGGCTGATCCATGCGGCGCTGCCCGGAGCCAAGATCATTCTGCTCCAGCGTCATCCAATGGACACCTGCTGGGCGATCTACAAGGCGCTTTTCCAGGGCAAGTTTGCCTTCGCCTACGATCAGATCGAACTTGCGGAATATTATCTTGCCTATCGCAGGCTTTCGCGCCATTGGCGCGCGGCGCTTCCCCCGCATGTGTTCATGGAAATAAGCTACGAGGACATCGTCAAGGATCAGCTCGCCGCCAGCCGCCGTCTCGTCGCATTTCTCGGACTGCCATGGGACGAGGAAGTACTGCGCTTTCACGAGAGTCCCGCACCGTCGGCAACCGCAAGCGCGGTGCAGGTGCGCCGGCCGATCTATGCCTCGTCGATCGGCAAGTGGCGGCACCACGCGGATCGGCTTTCGCCATTGCGTTCGCGCCTGGCGCGCGAGATTCCCGAAGATGAATTGGGGTGAGGGACCGCGAGCGTAGCGAGCAGCGCGGTCGGCGCGAATTCAATGAGCGCCAGGGCGGAGCATTTTAGGGATGCGCACGGGCAGCCACCCATAGGTTCCTGACGACGCCAAGCATCGTCCAGTGACGGCAGCTATTTTTTTCGTGCCGTTCGCTAACGGCCTCGCTTACACTCGGGCTGCTCCGGCATGCGTGCCTCCTCACCATGAAGGTTTTGACGCCGTAAGAGTAGAAAGGCATCGTCAATGCGATACGAACTCTGCTACTGGCCGTCGATCCAGGGCCGCGGCGAATATGTCCGCCTTGCGCTGGAAGAGGCAGGCGCGAGCTACATGGACGTGGCGCGCCAGCGCGGGGTCCCTGCCATGATGCGGATGATGGAAGAGGGCGCGACACCGCCCTTCGCCCCGCCTTTTCTGAAAGCCGGCAAGCTCGTGATCGGGCAGACCGCCAACATCCTGCTTTATCTCGGCGCGCGCCACGGTCTGGCGCCCAAGGCCGAGGCGGGCCGGCTGTGGGTGCATCAGCTGCAACTGACGGTGACGGATTTCGTCGTGGAAATTCACGACACGCATCATCCGCTCGGCCCTTCGCTTTATTACGAGGATCAAAAGGGAGAGGCGAAGAAGCGCACGCGTGAATTCTGGCACGAGCGCGTGCCGAAGTATCTTGGTTACTTCGAACGGCTGATCGGGAAGAGTCGCGGGGGCTGGATCACCGGCCGCAAGCTGACTTACATCGATCTCTCGCTGTTCCAGATCGTGGCGGGACTGCGCTATGCTTTTCCAAGGCACATGAAGGCCTTCGAGCACGACATTCCCAGACTGCGCGAACTGCACGATCGCGTCGCCGCCCGTCCGAAAATCGCGGCCTATCTTGCAAGCGACCGCCGCATTGCCTTCAACGAGGACGGCATCTTCCGGCACTACAAGGCGCTGGATGTTTGACTCTGAGTTGTCATTCCGGGGCGCCACGGCCGATGAAGATGGGCAATATTGCTTCGCCGTGGCGCTATGATGCGATAGCCTACTACACGCTCGAATCCGAAAGACTGCGACTGCCTAATCGCGCTACGTCTCATGGCGGCGGTCTTCTGATGTCAAGGTCGTGATTATCGCCGAGGAGTGGGCTTGTCCGCACGCATCGGTCGCGTAAAGTCCCGAATGTGCTGAATGAAGCGCTCAACCACGGGGCTCAGAGTTCTGTTCTTCAATGTGACGATCACCGCCGGCCATGACTGGCCGGGAAAGTCTACTGGCAATGCCTTCAATGAAAACCGCTCGCCGTAGACGCGCAGGGTGGAATTCGGCATCGTCGTAATGTGAGAGCCGGAAGCGGCCAAATTGACACGAAGGTGCGTGGAAAGGGTCTGTAAGATCCTCTTCGGTGCACCAAGACCGCGGGCTGCGAATGCCTCTGCCACCCGCAAGTAACTCAAAGTATCCGATTCCGTCAGAACCCAGGGTTCGTCGACCAGTTCGGCGAGATCGACCTTCCGGCGACGCGCCCAGTGGCTTTGCCTTCCCGCCACGACCGCGAGTTGTTCATGGAAGAGGACTTCGACATTCAAGTCATCCGCGAAATACTTATCGTCGTGGGGCTTCACCAACAGGAACATTCCCATATCAATGGATCGTTCGCGCAAGGCTGATGATTCCGCAGCAAGCGAACCCAGTTGCTCCACGTGCAGGACCACGCGCGGATAGGCTTGCGAGAACCGATGAATGACGGATGGAAGGATTGCGGCCGCAAACGTCTCCTGACATCCGATCCGCACCTCTCCAACCGTCGGATCGGCCAGGAACTCAATGTCCCTTACGCTTTGCCTTAGCTCGTCAAACGCTGCATTGCTGCGTGTGAGCAACGCACGGCCGTACTTCGTGGGTTCGACGCCTCGCGCGCCGCGGTCGAGCAGGCGCACACCGAGCGTATGCTCGAGTTCGGCGATCACCTTGGAGACAGCGGGCTGGGTCACTCCCAGCGTTTGAGCTGCTTTCGCCATGCTGCCCCGCTGCACGGCTGTGAAAAAGATGTGCAGATCCCGCAGCCTTAGCCGCCGCCCAATACGGCCTTCCCAGTTGATTTCCTTAGCCATAACCGTTTTGTCATGGGTATAGAAGAAAATAGGCAATTCTCCTTCTATCTGACGTCCCTTATGAGTTCAATTGCGTTCATACGCACTGCGCAGTCGTGCACCATCGCCGTCGCAATGGGGAAATACGACCATGCAAACCCGCAGAGTGCTTCTCATATCGCTGGCCCTTGCTGCCAATCTTGCAAACGTGGAGTGCGCGCCGGCGCAGGTCTATCCGTCACACCCGATCACGATGATTGTGCCGTTCCCCGCCGGCGGATCCATTGATGCAACCGCGCGCATCGTCGCAGACGTCATGCGAGCGTCGCTCGGCCAGCCCGTGATTATCGAGAACTTGAGCGGGGCCTCAGGCAGTATCGGGACCGGCCACGTCGTGCGCGCCGCTCCGGACGGTTACACGTTCGGCATCGGATATCTGGGCACGCATGTTTTCAACGGTGCCGCCTTGTCGCTTCCCTACGACCTGGTGAACGATCTCGAACCGGTTTCGCTGCTGGTCGCCAATCCGCTCGTGATCGTCGCCAGGAAAACCATGCCGGCGAAGGATCTGCGCGAATTGATCGCATGGCTGAGGGCGAATCCCGGCAAGGCGTCGCAAGGGACGTCCGGGGCGGGCGGCTCGTCTCATGTCGCCGGAATCTATTTTCAAAGGGAAACCGGCACCAACTTCCAGCTCGTGCCCTATCGCGGCGCCGGACCGATCATGCAGGGCCTGTTGGGCGGCCAAATTGATTTGATGTTCGACTTTGCGGCGAACTCCCTGCCGCAATTGCGTGCTGGCACCATCAAGGCCTACGCCGTTACTGCACCGAGCCGTTTGCCGGCAGCACCTGACATTCCGACGGTCGACGAAGCGGGATTGCCGGGCTTCTACATCTCGGCATGGGAGGGGATCTGGGTGCCCAGGGGAACGCCGAAGGACGTCATCGGCAAACTCAATACGGCAATCGTGGCTGCCCTGGGCAATTCGTCGGTGCGACGTCGGCTCGCCGATCTCGGGCAGGAGATTTATCCACGCGATCAGCAAACGCCGGAGGCGTTGGGTGCCCTTCAGCGGGCCGAGATCAAGAAATGGTGGCCAATCATCAGGGCGGCCGGCGTCAAGGCGGAATAGCTCCGCGATCGATCGAGACCTCAATCGTCGCATAATCATGAAACAGATCGAAACGGTGATCATCGGAGGCGGACAGGCCGGATTGGCGATGAGCTACTGCCTCAGCCAGCTCGGACGAGAACACGTCATCCTTGAACGACAGCGCGTCGCGGAGCGCTGGAGGAGCGAGCGCTGGGACTCGTTGACTTTCCAAAGTCCGAACTGGAACATTCGCCTGCCTGGGTTCGCCTTTCGGTCTCCCGATCCCGATGCATTCGCATCCCGCGATGAGGTCGTGGGATTCATCGAGAGCTATGCGGCCTTCATGCGCGCACCACTGCGCTGCGGCCAGGCGGCAACGGCCCTGCGCCAAACGCCGGACTCGACGCGCCTGATTGTCGAGACGCAATCCAACGTGTTCGAGGCAAAGAACGTGGTGATCGCCACCGGACCATTCCAGCTACCGGCGAGTCCGCTCCCAATCGGGGGCGCGGCGCTGCATTTGCATTCCAGTCGGTATCGCAACCCGCAACAGCTTCCGCCAGGCGCGGTTCTGGTGATCGGCTCAGGAAATTCGGGCGCCCAGATCTCGGAAGAGCTTTGCTCGGCCGGCCGCCTGGTCTACCTCTCGGTGAGCAAGCATCGTCGCATACCCCGTCGTTACCGTGGCAAGGACTACAGCTGGTGGTATCTGGCGCTTGAGGACGGTGAGGCGACCCTCGATCAGCGGCAAGGCGTGCCGCCGGCGCGCTTGATCACCGGTGTGCGCGGTGGTCACGACGTCGATCTGCGCCGGATGGCGGCCGATGGGGTCGTGCTGCTTGGCCGCGTTCTCTGCGGCCGGGATGGCAGGCTCACCATCGCACCTGACCTCAGCGAGAACCTAGCGCGTGGAGACGCGGCCTTTATCGATTTCACGGAGCAGGCCGATGAGCATGCCGCTAGGAATGGGCTAGGCCTTCCACTTTCCGACGCCGGCGCCGAAGTCTTGCGCAACCCCACAAAAGTCGCCGATCCCGTCCTGAGCCTCGATCTCGCCGCGGCTGACATATCGACGATCATTTGGTCAAACGGGTTCCGGTATGACTTCGACTGGATTGAGCTCCCGATCTTTGCAAACGGAAAAACGTCGTCGGGCCGGATGCCGGCGCACAGGCGCGGGATCACAAGAGTGCCTGGCGTCTATTTCCTTGGTCTGCCGTGGCTCCACAAACTGAAGTCCGCATTTCTGCACGGCGTCGGCGAAGACGCGGAACACCTTGCGGAACATATCGCAGCTGATGCGCGGCCATGACCTCGCTTTGGCCTCGCGAACAGCAGCGGGAAGTGCGGCCCTCCTGAAGGGGCTGCAGCGTGCTCTGGCGTAGAGTGGCGCGCCACGGCCGATGAAGATGATGGGGTGGACGGCCCCTGCTCTCCGGCATCAAAGTGCCACAACGTGGTCGTCGCTGAACGCCACAACGAGAGGAGCCGTCCGCCATGCAAGTTACCACGATCGGTCTGGATATCGCCAAGAGAGTTTTCCAGGTTCACGGAGTCGACGCCGCCGGTGCGGTGATTGTTCGCAAGAGATTGAGGCGGTCGGAACTGGCGCAGTTCTTCGCCCACCTTGCACCAAGCCTGATCGGCATCGAGGCTTGCGCCACTGCGCACCATTGGGCCCGCGAGTTCATGGCGCTCGGTCATCAGGTGCGACTGGTGCCGCCCAGCTACGTCAAGGCCTACGTGAAGCGCGGCAAGAACGACGCGGCTGATGCCGAGGCGATCTGCGAAGCGGTGACGCGGCCGAACATGCGCTTCGTGCCGGTGAAGAGCGAAGAGCAGCAAGGCGTGCTGGTCCTGCATCGCGGGCGCGAATTGCTGGTGCGCCAGCGCACGATGCTGGTCAATGGCCTGCGCGCGCATATGGCGGAGTTCGGAATCATTGTGGCGCAAGGCATTCAGCGGGTGCCCGAGTTGGTGGCGATGCTGCAGGACGAGACGACGGGCATTCCGCAGATTGGGCGCGAGGCGCTCACGGCCATGGTCGCGCAGATCGAGAACCTTACAGCGAGCATCCGGCAGATGGAGAAGCGCATCGTGACCTGGTGCCGGGCTAGTGATGCAGCACGGCGGTTGGCGACCATTCCGGGTGTTGGCCCGATCACGGCCTCGGCGCTGGCGGCCACGATCACGGATCCGACGCTGTTCCGATCCGGCCGCCATCTCGCAGCATGGCTCGGCCTTGTGCCGCGCCAACATTCGACCGGTGGCAAAGCCAAGCTTGGTCGGATCACAAAAATGGGTGACCAATATCTACGCAAGCTACTGATCGTCGGCATGACCGCGGTGATCCGATCGGCGCGGCGCACCAAGGCTCCGGCCTGTGCCTGGGTCAATGCGCTGCTCGAGCGTCGTCCGGCGCGCCTGGTCTCGGTGGCGCTCGCCAATAAGGCGGCGCGGATTGCCTGGGCGATCCTGATCCGCGGCGAGACCTACCAGGCGCCGACGATGAAGGCCGCCGCATGACGAGCAACGACCCGATGTGACTGTTACCGAATGCAGGGGGTGCTATGACGTGATGGCGAACCGGTTGAGCCGGGGACTGGGAAAACCCGAGTAGTGCCCAGCACTTCGAGTGCGGGAAGATGATTGGGACCCGGTCCGCGAACTTCCATCAGGGCCAGCGGTCACGTGTACCGCGCAAACAGGCCGGACACATGAGCGCACTCGACCACCTTGCCGAAACGTCAAAAAACCTCTTGCACCGCAGGGGCCGTCCACACATGGGCACTATTGCTTCGCCGTGGCGCTATGATCCCATAGCCGGCGATGCGCTCCAACTGGCAAGTCTGGGATGCTCTGCGATCCAGCACTGCGCTCTTGGATCCCCGATATTGTTGGGTGGTTCGGTTAACCCCTCAATAGCGAAAATCCCGAATAGCCTCCGGGACAGACGATAAGGGCCAGAAACGGAAGTTGGAGCGGCGTCTTGTTCACCGCGTCGGTCGATGAGCAGAACCATTTTCCCGCAAATAGGTGAGCAATCTGCGGGCATGCGGAGTGGCGGATTGGAGGCTTCGAACACATAACGTGAGGTGACGCACGACCCAACTGTCTGTCAGCGGGACAATGCTGAATGATGCGAGGCGACGCCAACGCTGTGCGGCTGCTCGCGGAACGATGGCGAGACCTGTTCCCGCTTCCACCATCTGGCAAACGACGTCGAAGCTACTCAGCCGCACGCGAACCTTCATCGACCGGCCCAAATGCTCTGCCTGACGATTCACAAAGCTTTGCAGCGCGCTGGCATTGTCCAGCCCGATGTACTCATGGGCCAGCGTGTCGGCAAAGGCGACCCGGCGCTTTCCGGCCAAAGGATGCCGTTTCGGCGTGATGAGGACCAGCACGTTCTGTGCGAACGGAAACGTCTCAAGCTGCATTTCAGGATCAATCGCGCCCGCGACGATGCCGATGTCGGCGCGTCCCGCTGCGACGCTACGCATGATATCCGGACTCTTCGCCTCTTCTAGGTCGACGTCGATATTCTTTTGCCGGGCGAGAAAGGTGGGCAGCAAGGCCGGAACGTATTCCAGCATCGCCACCGTATTCACCAGAACTCGAACGTTGCCTCGTAGGCCTCCGGCGTAGCCATCGAGCTCCCCGCGCATCTGCTGGAGCTGTTCGGAAACAGCCCGGGCGTGCTGCAGCAGAATTGATCCGGCCGCGGTCAACTGGATACCACGGCGGCCGCGCACCAGGAGGCCGGTCCCGAGCGTGGCTTCCATCTCGCGGATGCGCTCGCTCGCCGCCGCGAGCGACATGTTAGAGCGCTTAGCACCATGCGTGATGTTGGACGCTTCAGCGACGTGAATGAATAGCCGCAAGTCGGTGAGATCGTAGCGAAATGGCACGGGCGATCAGCCTTCGGCTCAGCTTGAGGCTAGCTTAGCAGATTCCGCATTTTCTCAAATCGCCAATTCTGGTCAGGCTTTGCATAGTTCAACGCACATTCGAGGAGGCGATAGTGCTCAATCTGATTAGCAAGAAAGCGGCAGCTTTCGGCTTCGTGGCAATGATGTCTGCAGCTGCGTCCGCGGACGAGCGGCACGTCCTCGTCGGCACCTGGAAGCTAGTCTCTTGGCAAGTAATAGGGGAGGACGGAAAGCCTAAGGACGCCTTCGGGACCACCCCAAGCGGATACCTAGTGCTCACGCCCGAGGGCCGTAGTATCGTTTTGACGACGGCAGCAGGCCGAAAGCCCGGCACCGATGATGCGGCCCGCGCCGCACTTCAGAAGTCGATGCTGTCCTACACTGGCCATTATCGTGTCGAGGGTGACGACTTCATCACAACTGTCGAGGTCTCGTGGAACGAAGAGTGGAATGGCACAGAGCAGCGGCGTCACTACCGAATTGAAGACGATAGGCTCTTCATCGAGTTTGCACCTGCGCCAAGCATGGTATTTCCAGGCAAGACAGACTTCCGGCGGATCGTTTGGGTTCGCGAGAAGTAGCCGCACGGCCGGAGGCGCGCGAAACGAAGTGGCGCGCCACGGCGGATGAAGATGGGCTGGGCACTATTCGTTCGCCGTGGCACTATGATACAGGAGCCCGTTGCGCGCTCCAATTGGCAAATCTGCGACGCCTTGCGATCTTGCGCTATGCCTCAATGGACCGAGGCGCCCCGGAATGACGGACAGCCGTTACCTGCTCCTGCCGTCGATCGGCGTCATCTTGACTGTGGCAAGGTCGATGCCGTCGATGCAGCTGACATTGAGCGCGATCACCGGCGTGCCGTCACCCTTGCTGCCGCGCGCGAACACCTCGACGCCGCAATCGTTGCAGGACTGGTGGCGGATCGCGTGCTTGTTGAAGAGATATTCCTTCAGGTTGTCCTCGCCGGCGCGGAGCTGAAAACGCTCGGGCGCCAGAAAGGTGAAGTGCAGGCCGCGTTTGGTGCAGATCGAGCAGTTGCACGCGGTCACCATGGCAAGATCGGTTGTGCATTCGAAGCGGACGAGGCCGCAATGACAGCCGCCGGTCAGGGTTTTGCTTTCAGGCATCGTTCTCACCATACTCCGGGCAGCAGGCGATAGCGCACGCGCGCGGCATAATCAGCGTAACCGGGCAGTCCCGCCATCAGCGTCCGCTCCTCGATGCGAGTCCGGACGGCAAAGAGAACGGCGAACACCGGCGAGATCGCCGTTCCCCACCATGATCCGAGCAGCAGCGCGGCGCCGACCATGAACAGCACCGCGGCACTATACATCGGATGGCGGACAAAAGCGTAGGGACCGCTCGAGACGACGCGATGTCCGCGCTCGGACTGGACCTTCACGACCGCCGCGGCAAAGGTATTTTCGATGAACACCCACATGATGAAGGCCGAGGAGGCAATCAGCAGCGCCAGGCCGAACGCCTGCAAGCCAAGCGGCATTCGCGCGGGGTGGAAGCGCTCATCGAGCCCCATCACGATGAACCAGACCAGGTTGGCAGCGCCAAAAGCCCAGATGATGACCTTGTCGGCGGCGGGCTGATCGGGTTGGATCGGCGGGCGCATGCGCTCGGCCAAGAGTCCCGGGTTGTGCTTGGCCAGCCACGAGCCGCAAGCCAGGCCCGTCAGCACCATGAACGCTAAGAACACCCAAGCGCCCGGCCAGTGCAGCGTGCCCGCAGGCACGAACAGCACCGCGGCGAAGCCGAGCATCCAGATGAAGGTCTGCAACAGCCATTTCGCAATCATTCCGTATCCTCCCGTTCAGGGGACACTTAATGATCGCGCGGTTTTCCGGCAAAGGTGCGACGCTTGGCTGCGGCTCCCTAGGGGAACTCCCGGCTCAGACGAGCTGATTGACCCGCGTTCCCTGTCCGGGCGGCAGCGGGGGCGGAGCCGGCGGCTGGGCCGTGCTGGCGTCCGTGCCGGCATCGTTGGCAGGGTCGCTGCTGTTGCCGCCATTGGCCGGGGCGGCGGGCGCAGCTTGCGTATTGGTGTCGAGATAATTGAACGGCAGCGGCGCCGATGAAGATGAAATGCCTGAAACGCTCATGGGTCTCAAATCCTGATCACAGGTCAGGCTCGACGATATCGGAACACGAGCGAAGACCGCCTGAATCCAATCGTTAAAAAACGATCGATCCGATTGAGTTGCGGTTAACGGATGAGCCTCGAACGGGACCTATTGGTCGATCCCGCGTGAAATCGCGATCGCGGCGTCGCCTTTGGTTCGCGTGCAGTTCATGTCAAGGCGGCGGTAGCGGATCGAGACGTCGTCGCCGCGGAAAATGCCCATCCGCGACATGCAGCTCGAGACGCCCTTGAGCATGTCGTCCTTCGGCAGGGTGAAGACGATCGCGGCCGCGCCGGCGACGAAGGCGATGAAGTCGGCCTTCGGCTTGCGATGGTAGCCCTTGACGTAGAGTTCGTTGGAATATTTGCGGTTGGGGCAGCCCAGCGACATTTCCTTGGCCATCGGGTGCGAGAGATAGATGTTGTTGGCCGCCGTGATGCCGACCTTCAGGCCGTCGATCTGCTGCTTGAGCTGGTTGGCGATATCAGTGCAGCGGTCGGCCCGCGCCGGCTGGGTGGCGAAGGCGCATGATACCGCCAGTGTTGCGGCAAGCAGGATCGATCGGCGAAACAGCGAAAAAGTCATCATGGCAGCCCCTCAACTCGACGCATAGAAGCCTCAAGCGGGCGGGGAGTGCAAGAGCGGGATTTCGCCCTCTTCGGCTGGGCAAATAGAGCAAGACCGCGTGCTTCCTGCCAACCGCGACCTCCAATTTCATCATCTGAGTGGATCTCTGGCTTTTTTGCCCTATACTAGTATGGTAATATCTACATATAAAATGATGGCTTAGGCCGATGTCTGATTTCGAGTGGGATCTTGTAAAGGACAGAGCCAACCGGACAAAGCATGGCATCGGTTTCGAGATTGCCCAGTATGCATTTCTCGATCCGTTACGCGTGATCGCTGAGGACCTCGATCATGGCGGCAGTGAGCGGCGCTACTTCTGTTTTGGCCGGGTCGAGGGCGCCGTCGTGACGGTGCGGTTTACCTGGCGAAACCAGAGGATCAGGATTTTCGGAGCGGGGTACTGGCGGAAAGGAAGAGCGATTTATGAAAAAGCCAACAGTTGAATACAGCAAGGGCGAGATCGGCCGAGTCAGGATCGTCGAGGACTTTCTCCCATCGCCGGACAAGTTGGTGCTGCGCGAGAACAACGTGAAGGTGACGCTGAGCCTGTCGCAGCGCTCGGTGGCGTTCTTCAAGCGCGCCGCGCGGAAACGACGGGTACCCTATCAGCGCATGATCCGGGCGCTGGTGGATGCCTATGCCGAGAAGCAGGGCGGCAGCGGAGCAAAATAGTAGACGGCTGCTACCTCCAGGCGGTTGGTTCGGGCATCTCGAAGTGCCGTTTTGGCCGATCGAGGTCTCAAAACCTTCCTTTTGGCGCAAAAGGGATTAGAACGAGGTGACCGCCGGGAGGGCTATTCGGCCCGTTTCCGGCCCCAAACCTTGCGAGCCCTTCCATGAATGCGCCTTCTGCCTTTCCCGACCAGCAAAAGCCCGTTCCGCCCTACAAGCACACGCCGCTGTTTCCGTTAGGGACCGACACCACGCCGTACAAGAAAATCACGAGCGAGGGCGTTCGCCTCGAGAAGGTCTTGGGCAAGGACATGCTGGTGGTCTCGCGCGAGGCGCTGCGCGCGCTGTCGGAGGCCGCGTTCGGCGAGATCAATCACTATTTGCGGCCGGGGCATCTGAGGCAGCTGCGCGCGATCCTCGATGACAAGGACGCCAGTCCCAACGATAAATTCGTGGCGCTGGATTTCCTGAAGAACGCCAACATCGCCGCCGGCGGCGTCTTGCCGATGTGCCAGGACACGGGCACCGCGATCATCATGGGCAAGAAGGGCTGCAACGTCATCACTGACGGTGAGGACGAGGCGGCGCTGTCGGAAGGCGCGCGCGATGCTTACTTGCGTCGAAACTTGCGCTATTCGCAGGTCGCGCCGCTGTCGATGTACGAGGAGAAGAACACCGCCAACAACATGCCGGCGCAGTGCGAGATCTATGCCGAGGGCGGCTCTTCAGAAGTAGACTCGGCCTACAAGTTCATGTTCATGGCCAAGGGCGGCGGCTCGGCGAACAAGAGCTTCCTGTTCCAGGCGACGCCATCGGTGCTCACGAAAGATCGTCTGCTGGCGTTCCTCAAGGAGAAGATTCTCACCCTCGGCACTGCCGCGTGCCCGCCCTATCACCTCGCCATCGTGATCGGCGGCACCTCGGCCGAGCTTTGCATGAAGACGGTGAAGCTTGCCTCCGCGCGATATCTCGACGCGCTGCCAACGCATGGGTCGGCTGACGGCAACGCCTTCCGCGATCTCGAGATGGAGCAGGAAATTCACAAGATGACGCAGTCGCTCGGCGTCGGCGCGCAGTTCGGCGGCAAGTATTTCTGCCACGACGTCCGTGTCATCCGCATGCCGCGCCATGGCGCCAGCTTGCCGATCGGATTGGGCGTGTCGTGCTCCGCCGACCGCCAGGTGCTCGGCAAGATCACCAAAGACGGCGTCTATCTCGAGGAGCTCGAGCACAATCCGGCGCAATATCTGCCGCAGGTCGAGCAGTCGCTCGGCGGCGAGGTGATCAAGATCGACCTCGGCAAGCCGATGAAGGAGATTCTCGCCACGCTGTCGAAATATCCGGTCAAGACGCGGCTGTCGCTGACCGGCACCATGATCGTGGCGCGCGATTCCGCGCATGCCAAGCTGCGCGAGCGGCTGGAGAAGGGCGAGCCGCTGCCGGATTACTTCAAGAACCATCCGATCTATTACGCGGGGCCTGCGAAGACGCCGGAAGGTTATGCGTCGGGCGCGTTCGGTCCGACCACCGCGGGACGCATGGATTCCTTTGTCGACCAGTTTCAGGCCGCCGGCGGATCGATGGTGATGGTCGCCAAGGGCAATCGCGCGGTCGCCGTGCGCGAGGCCTGCAAGAAGCATGGCGGCTTCTATCTCGGCTCGATCGGCGGTGCTGCGGCCAATCTCGCCGAGCACTGCATCAAGAAGGTCGAGGTGGTCGAATATCCCGAACTCGGCATGGAAGCGATCTGGCGCATCGAGGTGGTGGATTTCCCGGCCTTCATCATCATCGACGACAAGGGCAACGACTTCTTCAAGGAGTTGAACCTGGGCTAGGCGTTCCCCGGACGCCGTGCAGCGTGAAGCGCTGCATGGCAGATCCGGGGCCAATCTATCGATCATGGGTCCCGCATCTGCGGAGCATCGCAAAGCGCTGCACCTCGCGCGGGACACGGAAGTAGCGGGGGCAGCAATGATCGAGTGGTTCGACGACCTCAAGGTCGGCATGCGCTTTACGAGCGAGAGCAAGACCGTCTCCAGGGAAGAGATCCTGCGCTTTGCCGGCGAGTTCGATCCGCAGCCGTTTCACCTCGATGACGAGGCGGCCAGGGACACCGTCCTGCAAGGGCTTGCCGCGTCGGGCTGGCACACGGCTGCGATTGCGATGTGGCTTGCGCTGTCAGCAAAGCCGTTTGGTCCGCATCCCCTGTTCGGGGCCGGCGTCGATGAGCTGCGCTGGATGAAGCCGGTGCGGCCGGGCGACACGCTGCATCTCGAGGGCGAGGTGACCGAACTGATCCCCTCGAAGACCAGGCCGCAAGGCATCGCGCGGGTCAAATGGACCGCGTTCAACCAGAACGGCGAGGCCGTCTATACCTTCAACCCGATCGCGATCGTGCCGCGGCGGCCGGCGTAAGGCTGGCGGAGGACTCTAACCCTCTCCAGCAAGGGAGAGGGCAAGGAAGTTGCGTCGCCGCCACAGTCGTTTGCCATTCCGAAAGCCGGACTGCCGCAGTTCTTGGCCTGTGCAATGATATTGTGACAGCGAATCAGGGATCCCGATCATGAGTGCAGACAGCGACAGTCGGATTGCGTGGCATAGGGTTCAGCTCAGGAAAAACCGCGAGGCGTTGAAGGCGCTGGAGACGGCGCGGTTCACGTCCGGGGAAATTGCCGGCCGCCGCAAGCCAACGGCGCAGACCATCACTGAGCTGAAAGAGAAGATCGCGGAGTCCGAACGCTGCATCGCCCAGAATGACAGGCAATCCAGGCGGCCCATGGCGACCGATTTCCGCAGCCTCGCCGACGTCAACTGGAGCGCCTGGAACGCCAATGGCGGCAGCGATCGTTAGCCTGGGATAGGTCCCGCATCTGCGGCGCGCGACCAGCGCGCCGCACCGCGTGCGGACACGAGATAAACCGGTCCTTGATTATCGCCGATTATCCGGCTGCTATCTTGAAAAATACCCCGGGATCGCCAAGCATTGCCACGGGCAAACACCGGCAATGGAGAGCACCCGTGCGTCAAGTCCCGTTCGTGGCATTGGTCCTGGCAATGCTTGTTTCATGCAACTCCACCGCGGGCGCCGAAGAACTCACGGGCACGCTCGCGAAGGTGAAGGAGCTCGGATACATCACCATCGGTCACCGGGAGGCGTCGGTGCCGTTCTCCTATCTCGACGACCAGCGGCAGCCGGTCGGTTTCGCCATGGACATCTGCGCTCATATCGTCGACGCCGTGAAGCGCGAATTGAAGCTCGACAGGCTCGAGGTGCGCTATCAGCTGGTGACGGCGTCGACGCGCATTCCGCTGCTCGCCAACGGCACCATCGACCTCGAATGCGGCAACACCACCAACAATGCCGAGCGGCAACAGCAGGTCGCCTACACCAATACCCACTTTCTGACCGCAAGCCGCTTCATGTCCAAGGTCGACTTGCACATCGGATCGATCGCCGACCTCAAGGGCAAGACGATCGTCTCGCCGGCCGGCTCGACCAACATCAAGCAGGCGCTCGAATTCAATACCAGACTGAATCTGGGCATGACGATCGTTCCGGCGCAGGATCAGGGCGAAGCGTTCCTGATGGTCGAGACGGGCAGGGCCGTGGCCTTTGTCCAGGACGATATCGTGCTCGCTGGCCTGATCGCGATCTCGAAGGATCCGAAGGCGTATGCGATCTCGGAGGACGCGTTCTCGAAGCCGGAGCCGTACGGGATCATGCTGCGCAAGGATGACGTGGCGTTCAAGAAAGTGGCCGATGCCGCGACATCTGCCCTCTACAAGAGCCCGGAGGGCGCGGCGCTCTATGCCAAGTGGTTCATGCAACCGATCCCGCCGAAGAACGTCAACCTCAACATCGCGATGAGCCCGGCGCTGAAGCGGGCCTTCGAGACGCCGACGGACTCGCCCGATCCCTCGACGTACTGAACGGCACGCCTGTTTTTAAACCACACGTCATGCGGCTGTCCGCTTGAGCGCGTACATCCGGCATGAACAGGAGAACTGGAAATGCGATTCAAGATGCTGCTGCTCGCCGGCGCCGTTGCTGCCGCCCTTTGCACGTCAGCTGCCGCGGCCGCCGAGCTGAAACTCTTGACTGCCGGCGCCTTCAAATCGACCGTGCTGGCGCTGCTGCCGGACTACGAGAAGGCAAGTGGCAACAAGGTGTCCGTCGAAAATGACACCGTCGGCGCGCTGATGAAGCGGATCGAGGTCGGCGAAAGTTTCGATGTGGTGGTGATGACCCCCGAAGCCCTGGACAAGCTCACCGGCGAGGGCAAGGTGATGTCCGGCAGCCGCACCAACCTCGCTCGCGTCGGCGTCGGCGTCATGGTGAAGGCCGGCGCCAGCAAGCCTGACATCTCGAGCGTCGAGGCTTTCAAGAAAGCATTGCTTGACGCAAAATCCGTCAGTTTCATCGATCCCGCGAGTGGCGGCTCGAGCGGCATCTATGTCGAGAAGCTGCTCGAGCGGCTCGGCATCGCGGATCAGGTCAGGCCGAAGGAAAAGCTCAAGCAAGGTGGCTATGTCGCCGATTACGTCGAGTCCGGGCAGGCCGAGCTTGGCATTCACCAGATCAGCGAGATCCTGCCGCATGCCGGTGTCACGCTGGTCGGACCATTGCCGAAGGAGATTCAGAACTACACGGTCTACGCGGCCGGCATCGGCTCCGCGACCCCGCACGGCGACGCCGCGAAGGCATTGATCGCCTCATTGGTCGGTTCATCGGCGCAAGCCCTGTTCAAATCGAAGGGCATGGAGCCGGGGAATGAGTAAACCTCCGGCCTGAGGTCGCAGTCCTGCTGTGCCCTTTCGGCGCACAAAGCGGGAGCCTGCGCGAGCGCTTGGCTACAACTCCCGGGTGTTCTCTAACACTGGATTAACCCTATTCTGCTACCTGAGCGTCGCCGGTATCACCAAGGGCTAGTGCAGGACCCATGATGCGACATCTGACCGTCTACCAACGATTTGCCTTGATCATCGCGGTTCTCACCATCGTCTTCGTCGCCGCGCTATTTGCCCAGGTGATGGTTCTTCGCGATACGGTCTTTGCCGAGCGCCGAACCAAGGTGTTCGACATGGTCCAGGCCGCGACGAAAGTTCTCGCGAACTATGACGAGAAGGCCAGGGCCGGCAAACTGTCGCCCGAGGACGCGCGGCGGCTGGCCTTCGATGCGATCGGCGCCATGCGCTGGGGCGCATCCGCCGACTATCTCGGGGTCTACGGGGCCGGGAGCAGCAATGCCGGCGTGACCTACGTTCATGCCAATCCCAAATACATCAACGTCAACCGCTGGGAGTTCAGGGACAGCAAGGGTCAGCTGCTGATTCAGGATATCGTTGGCACGGCGCGGCGGGGCGGCGGCTTTGTCGAATACGAGGTGCCAAAAGCGACCGGCGGGCCCGAACTGCCGAAACTCACCTACGCCGGAGGATATGGTCAGGGCGACCAGATGCTCGCCATCCAGGCAGGCGTGTATACCGATGATATTGACGCCGTGGTGTTCGCCCGCGCGGTCTGGATCGCACTCGGAGGATTGGCCGGCCTGCTCATTGCGGGATTTGTCGCATTCGTGATGGGCCGCGGCCTGGTTCGTCCGCTCGGCAGAATATGCAGCGCGATGGATGATCTCGCCAAGGGCGACCTGAACGTCGAGATTCCGTTCGTCGAGCATCGGAACGAGATCGGTCACATTGCAGGCAGCCTTGCGGTCTTCAAGGAGCGGTTGGTCGACGCCGAACGCCTGCGCGCCGAGCGCGAGGAGACGGCAGCGCGCGCGGTAGCGGAACGCAAATCGGCCATGAACAAGATCGCCAGCGTGTTCGAGAAGAGCGTCGGTGCGATTGTCTCTGGCGCGGCTTCGGCGGCCGCCGAAATGCAACGCTCGGCGCAGTCGTTGTCGGCGATTGCGAAGGAAACGACGCGGCGGAGCTCGACGGTTGCCTCAGCCGCACAACAGACCACCGGGAATGTCCAGACCGTTGCCGCCGCGGCCGAGGAACTGTCGACATCCAGCCTGGAAATCTCCCGCCAGATCGACCACTCCGCAACGATCGCGCAAAGCGCGGTTGCCCAGGCCGATCGCACCAATACGATGGTGGAAGGTTTGCTGCAGGCAACGCAGAAGATCGGCGAGGTGATGGGTCTCATCCAGAACATTGCTGCTCAGACCAATCTTCTGGCCCTGAACGCGACGATCGAGGCGGCGCGCGCCGGCGATGCGGGCAGGGGCTTCGCCGTCGTCGCCAACGAGGTCAAGGCGCTGTCGACACAGACCGCCAAGGCGACCGAGGAGATCGCCGATCAGATCGACGCGATCCGCAACGCCACCGGGACGACGGCCGAAGCCATTCGCGAGATCGGCGCCACGATCGGCCAGATCAACGAGATCGCCAAAAATATTTCAACGGCAGTCGAGCAGCAGCGTGGATCGACCAAGGAGATCGCCCACAGCGTGCAGGAGGCAGCCCAGGGTACGCAAGGGGTCATGCAGAACATTGCCGACGTGACCAAGGCATCCGGCCAGGTGGGAGACGCCGCCGAGCTGGTGCTCAGCTCGGCCGGCGAACTCGGACAACAGTCCGAGCGCCTGAAGCAGGAGGTTGAGAGTTTTCTCACCACAGTCCGGGCGGCTTAGCGGCGGCGCGCTCAGGCAACATTGGCCTGGACGTTGTCCTCCTCTGCGGCGAACGTATCCGCTGCGGCGAGCGCATCCAGATCGACGAACTGCAGATCGTCGAGAAGCAGCTCGTCCTGGAATCCCTGGCTGCCATGAAGGTGGATTAGCGTCTGCACACGCCGGGCATTCAGGTGGTCCGCATGTTGATGCCGCAGCGCGACCGGCAGCAACATTTTCGGCAGCTCGACCAGCGCGAACGCCGGGGCTTTGCGCAGTTCCCCGTCCTCCCGCCAAAGCAGGGGATTGAGGGTGTAGATCAATTGCCGGTCGATCTCAGGAGCCGGCGGTTGCTCCGGCTCGACCGGCGCAGCGATGGCGAGATTCGCGTTGCCCGCGCGCGTGCGCGCCGCGGCGGACCGGAGCTGCCAGCAGATCAACTCGGTCGCGGCGAGAACTTCCCGGCGCACCGCATCCACGCTGGTCGAGAACCTGGTCGCCTCCAGCACCGACGTGGCGCTTGTCGTGACGGCGTCGACGAGCGCGGCCGCGCTGGCGCCAAATCCCGGCGCGGCCTGCTCGATCGCGAGGGCCATCGCCTCGATCTGGTTCGCCGTCACGTCGCGGTCGCGTTGCGCCTTCGCGTCAGCCAGGGCGCGGTCGGTCGAGGCGATCTGCTCGTCGATATCAGCCAGTTCGGCGCGCAGAGCCTTGGCGCGTTCCTCGACGGCGCGCAAGCTGGCCTCCGCGCGGCCGAGCTTGGCCGCGGTCGCACCGGCCACCGCCAGCCGTTCGGCCACGGCGCGTTTTTCCTCGACCGCCGCCTCGGCGATGCTCACCCGATCGGCCCGTTTCCGGCGCGCCTCGCGCCTGTCCCTGAGCGTGCTTTCGAAGCGCTCGACCGGGGTGAGTTCTCGCTTGAAAAACGCCATCTTCAAATATCCTCGACGATCGGAGGTCATCCGCCGAATCAGCGCAGAATCAATGCGCCAGAACCTAGTCGGAAACCGGGATGACATTGCGGCGCGATTTGGCCGGAGCAGGCGAGGCGCCGCCGATGTCGCGGATGGGGTCGGCGAAGGAGTGGCGCTTTGGACAGCCGGTGAGCTCCCTATGCGCCGCCAGCACGTGGAACTTCACAGGCGAAGCCAGGTCTGGATTGCTTCGCTCCGCTCGCAATGACGGGTTGTTTGACATTCGAATCTGTAGCGGCGTTCCCCGGACGCTGTGCAGCGTGAAACGTTGCACAGCAGATCCGGGGTCCACTTCAAGCGTGGGTCCCCGCATCTGCGGCACATCACCGTTTGCTACGCCGCGCGCGGGACACGAGAGGGAGCTACGCCCTGGTCCCCGTGAACGGGAAACTGCCCATCGGGCCGATGCCCATTTCGCCGGACATGCTGTCGCCGGCAACCTTGCCGGTGAATTCGAGCGTCAGCGGCATTGGGCTGGTGATGGATACCTTCCATGACAGATCATCGCCGTTGGCCTTGCCGTCAAAGATCTCGGCGGAGTTGCCTTCGGCCGCCTGCGTGCCCGCGAGCGCGCCGCCTGAAGCCTTCAGGCTCAGCGTCGCACTCCGGTCGCCCATCGGCGTGCTCATGGTGATGTTCCAGTTTCCGTCCACGGCCATTCGCTTCTCCCAAAGTCTTTTCGCAGAACCGTCAGTGGTTGCGGCTCACCGATATAGCCCATCTTGCGCCGCAAGCCCAACGTCGTGAAAGCAATTTTCAGGTCCCGGCGGCGCGAGCGCGCAAGCGGCTCGTGAACAGGAGACGGAAGGCGACATACTGGATGGCGAAGGCCACGATTTTCGCGCCGACCGCCACGAAGGAGACATAGATGGCCCAGAGCTTCATGTCGCCGGTCAGTGCGACGGCAATGGTGCCGAGCCCCAGCGCGAACATCAGCACTGCCCAGGCAAAGCCCGCGATCGTGACATATTCGGGAATCGTATCGGCCACGTCGGTCGGCACGTAGCGCAGCATCCAGCCGCGCTTGAGCATGATGGCGCCGATCGCAAAATGTGCGATCGAGGGTTTCATCAGCACGAAGCGTGGGTCGTTGGTGAGAAGCGTGGCTGAGCCGAGCACGATGACGAGGCCGAGGCTCGCCCAGGTCATGAAGCCGAGCTCGCTGCCCTTGATGCGGGCCCGGATCACCTGGAGAATCGCGCCGGCGATGCCGATGGCGGTCGCGAGCGCGATGTTGCCGGTGGCGAAATAGACGCCAGCAAAGATGATCGTGGACAGGAAGTCTGTCCCCAGCTTGACAAAGACGTCCTTCATGGCGCGCTCCTTCGATGAACTCTCGTCAATGCGCTTCGGTCGCGAGAGCAGGGGGTGGCCCCAATTTTCGCCGGCGATAGCCAGGATACCATCTGCTGAAATAGAGCGTGGGATTGCGGATGGCGAGGGCGATCACAAATCCCGACCACAGCGGCAGGTCCGGCAGGTTGAGCAGCAGAAGATTGGCCGCGGCCATCAGCAGGAAGGCAGCGACCCAGACCGAGGTGATGATATAGTTGGCGGTGACGAATTCCGGCAATCGGGCGGTCTCGGCATCCACCATCTCGCGGGCATATTGCAGGGTGAACGGCTTGCGAAGCGCCAGCGAAAGCAGGCCTGCCAGGAACAGGCCGCCATCGACCGCGATCCTGACGGCGAGCTTGCTCAAAGGCGGGTCGCCAAGGATTTGATAGCAGCCGAGCGTCGCAAAGATCAGCGCGGTGCTGGCGCCGAGCAGCTTGATCTGATGTCCGCGCGCCACGTCGAAAGCGATCACGGCCAAACAAATGGCGGCCGACGCAAGCAGGCTCGCGGACGCCGGGGCCACCAGCATCAGAAACGCAAACGCGCCGTAGGGCGCAAGGATCAGGAAGGTTGTCATAGGCGACTTCTCCTAATCTTTACATTGTCAAGATAGATAGCCCTGCGGATCGCGGCCGTCAAGCGAAATCTTTACAGTGTCAACATTAGGACCTATGGTGGGGGAATGAAGACCAGGACTGAATTGAAGGCGCGATCGCCGAAAGGCCGCCGCCGCAGCGTCAAGGCCGCCCGTCCAGCGCGGGCGCGAGGCGCGGGGCGGTCGCGGGTGTCTAGCGAGACCACGCCCTATCACCACGGCGCGCTCCATGACGCGCTGCTGGAGGCAGCGGAACGGCTGTTGGAACGTGACGGGCTCGCCGGGCTGACATTGCGGGCTGTGGCACGGGAAGCCGGCGTGTCCCACGCCGCGCCCACCCATCATTTCGGCGACCTCACGGGTCTCCTCAGCGAGCTGGCGGCGATCGGGTTCCGCCGGTTCAACGCCGCGATGGCGACAGCAGATTCCGACGGCAACACGCTCGCCGATCGGGCCATGGCGCGGGCCAGGGCCTATGTCGCTTACGCGCAGGCCCATCCCGGCATGTACGGGCTGATGTTCCGCACCGAGCGATTGGACATGACGCGTCCGGTGCTTCATGACGCGGCGAGGGCCTCGTTCGCGGGGCTTGCCGGCGCGATCGGCGCGCAGCGCCAGGAACAGATTTCGACTGATGCGCTGTCGCTCGAACAGGCGGCCGCCATTGCGCGCGCATGGTCGCTGGTCCACGGCTTCACGATGCTGTTGCTCGATGGACGGCTCGCCGACATTCTCAAGCGGTTGCCCGGGGGAACCGACGTCGCGACATTGCTGGACGCGATGCTGAAAACACAGGTGATACGGTCGTCATGAGGACCCGAACGCGATCCGCGCAAGCTGGGGAAGGTTCAGCCTCATGTCGCGAAGGGCCTGACATTTGCATGGAATCGTCCTAGAACCTTCCGTCCCGCGATCTCCAGAGTTGCAGTTGTCCCATCCTCATGCCCACGATTTCCTTGAACAAGCCCTATCGCATCGGCCGTTCCCGCACCGGACTTGGCCTCTTCGCCACCAGTAGGATCAAGAAGGGCACCAAAATCATCCGTTATTTTGGGCCGTTACTGGATTCCAAGAAGAAAAAAGACGACGCGATCGAGAACAAATATCTGTTCGAGCTGAACAACCGCTGGACCATCGATGGTTCGGTGCGCGAGAACGTCGCCCGCTACATCAATCACGCCTGCAAGCCGAATGCGGAAAGCGACGTTCGCCCCCGCAAGCGCAAGGTCTTCATTCGCGCGATCAAGAACATCGAACCGGGCGATGAGATCAACTACGACTACGGCACCGATTATTTCAAAGCCTATCTGAAGCCGATCGGCTGCAAATGCGACGCTTGCGAGAAAAAGCGCAAGAAGAAGCGGGCGGAGGCGAGGGCCGAACGTGCGCGGCTGAAGGCCAAGGAGCAGAAAAAGGCCGAGCGGAAGGCGCAAAAAGAGGCTGAGAAGCTGGCCGCCAAGCGCGCCAGGGACAAGAAAGCCAAGAGCAAGGCCAAGGCGACAGGGAAGCCGGCCGAACTCAAGCCCGACCGCAAGCGCAAGCTCGACAGCAAGTCCAAGGCACCCAACGTCCGCCTCAAGGCTGGCGCGGGCCGGAGCAAGCGCAAGGTCGCCGATGGCGTCCGCCGGAACGGCGGCATTTCGGTATCGGGCAGCCGGGCGAAATCGGCCGTTGCCGCATCTGCCATGCCACAGGCGGCAAGCATGGCGACTGCTGCCGAGTTGGCCGCCGCAACGCCCGAGACGGTCTTTGCGGTTTCAAACATCGTCGTACCGGCGGTGACCACGGACGAGGCTCAGCAGGCCTCGGCGTAAGACAGGACGAATGTTTCCTTCATGCTGCGCGGCTTGGTCGCGGGCGCGCGGGGTAGGCGCATTCGGCGAGCGTCGTCGCGTCGAGTTCACGCATGAAGGCTTCGCGGGCCGCGGCGAGCCGCCCCTTCAGACGGCAGCGGGGCGTCAGCGCGCAATCGCCGCCGTCTTTCCTGAAACATTCAACCAGCGCGCTCGCTCCCTCAAGCGCGCGGACGACTTCGCCGAGCGTGATCGATTGCGGCGGCCGCGCCAGGCAAAAACCTCCGTGGACGCCACGCTGGGTGGTGATGAAACCGCCGCCGGCGAGGTCGCGCACCACCTTGGCGAGATGATTGCGCGAGATACCGAATTCGGCGGCGATCTCGCTGGTGGCGAAGATCCGCGCCGGCTCGCCAGCCAGCCGCATGAGCGCGCGCAGGGCAAAATCCGTGAACGATGTCAGGCGCATGGCAGCCTCTCAAAAACTAGCCTCTCAAGGTGGGACGAGCCTTTGCAAACCATCTTTAGCCTGATAAATAGGTATTTGAAATACCTATTTAGGCGGACAGAGAAGCCATGACGGCAGCAGAACGGCGCGAACAGACTGTCGCCGACATCACCGCGCGCACCGGGATCACCGAGGAGATGATCGAACGTCTGGTGCGCGGCTTCTATGGCCGGGTCCGCACCGACGCGATGCTGGCGCCGATCTTCGATGCGCGCATCAAGGATTGGGAGCCGCATTTGCAGCAGATGTGCGCGTTCTGGTCGTCGGTTGCGCTGATGTCCGGTCGCTACCATGGGGCGCCGATGCCAAAGCATCTGCCGCTGCCGATCGATGCTGCGCATTTCGACCGCTGGCTTGAACTGTTCGAGGCGACCGCCGCCGAAATCTGCCCGCCCGGAGCGGCCGAACACTTTGTCGAGCGGGCGCGCCGGATTGCCGCAAGCCTCGAGCTCGGCGTTGCCGGGGCGAACGGCGTGCTGCTGGGGCTCGGCGAAAGATTCCGGCGCAAGGAGGCTGCGCAATGAACTCCCATAGCAAGCTCGTAACCGCGAAGAGTGCCGCCAATCCCTATTCCGGCAGCAGCTTGGTGCCGATGCTGGTGGCCGGGCTGGTGTTGACGTTCGTCGGGATGATCGCGGCGGTGATGTTGAGCTAAGCACTACCGCGACCATCGCCAAGACGCCGCGCATTTATGCCGCGACGATTCCGCTGCTCTTGCGGAGGCCAATATATTGCAGTTCGGCGAGCGTGCCGGTGGCGATGGCCTGCGCGACAACGGCGGCTTCGCCCAGGAGGCTCGGCGTCACGGCACCGCTGAACAGCAGCGCGATACTGGCGAGCGTCCATGCCGCATTCCCGACGATCACGATCCCGACCAGGATTCTCGGCAGCGACCGGCGCGTGCTCATCCATCCGACCAGCGCGGTGTAGGCGATCAGGAACAGGCCGGTTTCGAGCAGCAGCGCCTCGGGCAGGTAGAACAGCGGCGCGAGTTCGGAGGCCGCAAGGCTGAACATCGCGGCACCAACACCGCTGAAGACGGTGTCGGCCAGCAGCGCGCGGCGCAGGAACAGGGATGGCATGATCATCGGGGACATCGGGTACTCCTTGTCTTGCGGAGATGGATCAGCACGCCCGGACGACGTGTCATCTCCTCTGGTCGTCACGATGATCGGCAGCGCGCCGCAATTCCATTACGTAGAAGGTAATGGAAGGCGGGACCCGACGTGTTATTTTCGCACCCATGAATGCAGAGACGGCGACGAGTTATGCTGACCGCACCGCGCCTCGCCACGTCGGCGAGCATTTGCGGCAATGGCGTCAGCGCCGGCGTTTGAGCCAGCTTGATCTGGCGGGAGATGCCGAGATTTCGACGCGCCATTTGAGCTTCGTGGAAACGGGCCGCGCGGCACCCTCGCGCGAGATGGTGCTCAAGCTGGCCGAACGGCTCAACGTGCCTTTGCGGGAGCGTAACATGCTATTGGTCGCAGCCGGCTTTGCACCCGCCTTTCCGCAACGCTCGATCGACGATCCCGCGCTGAAGTCGGCCCGCGCCGCGATTGATCTGGTGCTGCGCGCGCACGAGCCGAGCCCCGCGCTCGCCTATGACCGGCACTGGAACCTCGTGTCGGCCAATCGCATGGTGATGCCGCTGCTCGCAACCGTTCCGCAAGAGTTGCTGGTGCCACCGATCAATATTCTCCGCCTCGCCTTTCACCCCGAGGCGCTCGCGGCGCACACCGTCAATGTCGCGGAGTGGTGCGGGCATCTTCTCGAGCGGTTGCGCCGTCAATGCGAGGCCACCGCCGATCCCGGGTTGATCAAGCTCTATGACGAGCTGAGGCGCTATCCGATCCCGGCGCGAGCGGCGCCGTTGCCGCCGGATAATGTCGCCATCCCCTTCAAGCTGCGGTTTGGCGGCGATGTGCTGAGCTTCATGTCGGCGACGATGATTTTCGGCACACCGGTCGATGTCACGCTGTCGGAACTGGCGCTGGAGACCTTCTTTCCTGCCGACGAATTCACGGCGGAACGGCTACGCAAGCTCGCGACTGGCCTGCCATAAGTGGCTTGTTCGCGGGTTCTGGGCGGCTTATCTCTGGGCGACCGTGACAAAAGAGGTTTGCCCATGAGCACCCCAAAACCGCTTCGACTGGACATCGTTTCCGACGTCGTCTGTCCCTGGTGCTACATCGGCAAGCGCCGGATCGAGAATGCGCTCAAGCTCGTGACCGATGTTCCGGTCGAGGTGCACTGGCGTCCGTTCTTCCTCAATCCGTGGGTGCCGCGCGAGGGCATCAGCCGCGAAGAGTATCTCACCACCAAGTTCGGCTCGGTCGACGCCTATAAGGGGATCGCGGGCCGCGTGGTCGCCGCCGCGGGCGAGGAGGGACTGACCTATCGGCCTGATCTCGTGAAGCGGCAACCGAACACGATCGATTGCCATCGCCTGATTCACTGGGCGGACGCCAAGGGCAAGGCGGCCGAGATGAAGCAGCGGTTGATGGAGCTTTACTTCCGCGACGGTGGCGATCTCACCGATATCAACGTGCTGGTAGCGGCCGCATCCGATTGCGGGCTCGATGCTGAGGAGACGCGGCGGCGGCTTGCGACCGACGAAGACGTCGCGCTGATTTCGGCGCAGGCCGAGGAAGCTTCCAGCAAGGGCATCTCCGGCGTGCCGACCTATGTCTTTGCCCAGAAATATGCGGTCTCGGGCGCGCAGCCGCCGGAGCAGCTCGCTCGCGCCATCCGCCAGGTTTCGGCGGAGATCAACGCGCAAGCGGCGGAATAGCTCGGTTACCGCAACGAAAATGCGACGCGTCGCATTTTACGGATGACGTGAACAGGCGGGTATCATTTGTCCGCTAAATGAGAGGCATGAGCACACTCTCAATTGCCACGTCAGGATTGTCTGCGGCAAGCCTGCGGCTCGACGTGACCGCGAGCAATATCGCCAACGCCCTCACGACGGGTCCGCTGCCTGCGAGCGGCGGATCGAACGCCTCGGGCGGCACCGGCAATTCGAACAATAATTCGAATTTCTCGGCCTATGTCCCGTTGCAGGTCAACCAGGTCGATCAAACCAGCGGTTCGACGCCTGGCGGCACAACTGCGGTCGTGTCGACGGTTTCGCCAAGCTATGTGCCGCAATTTGATCCGAGCTCTCCCTTCGCCAACCAGGACGGCCTGGTCGCCGCCCCGAATGTCGATCTCGCCAGCCAGTTCGTCCAGCTGCTCACGGCGAAATACAGTTTTGCCGCCAATGCGAAGGTCATTCAGGCCTACGACAATACGACAAAATCGCTGCTCGATATTACGGCGTGATATCGACTAGTCGCTCGCTTCAATCAATTTGCAAGGACCATGATTTTGTGATTTCGCTTCAACCGCATGGCATGCGGCGGAGGCAATCATGGCTGCGAAGGAGATTTCGGTAAAGAAGTATGTTGTGCGGCTGAGCGGTGAGGAACGTGAGCATCTCGAAGCGCTGATACGCAAAGGCAAGAGCGCCGCGCAGCGGCTGCTGAAGGCGCGGATATTGTTGAAGGCCGATGTGTCGGAAGCCGGTGAAGGCTGGAGTGATAGCCGCATTATCAAGGCGCTGGAGACCACCGCATCGATGGTTTATCGGCTCCGGAAGCAACTGGTGGAAGAAGGCTTCGAGGCCGTGTTGAGCCGCAAGCAACGGGCGACACCGGCGATTGCACGGATTTTTGACGGCGAGAAAGAAGCCAAACTGATTGCGCTGGCTTGTTCCAAGCCTCCCAAGGGACGCGCGCGCTGGACCTTGCGACTGTTGGAGAAAAAGGTCGTGGAACTGCAAATCGTCGATCACGCCAGCGACTCGACGATTGGGCGGGCACTAAAAAAAACATTCTCCAGCCCCATCGCCGGCAGTGCTGGGTCATCCCGCCGAAGGCCAATGGCGCGTTCGTAGCCGCCATGGAAGATGTGCTGGCGATCTACACGCGGCCCCGCGATCCGGATTACCCGCTGGTGTGCCTGGACGAAACCTCCAAGCAGTTCCTCGCCGAGACGCGCCTGCCAATCCCGATGAAGCGGGGACGCCCGGCCCGCTGCGATTACGAGTACGCCGCCTCGCAGGCGATGAACGGCGCGCCGCGCCGCTTCGCGCAGGCCGTGCCGTAATTTCAGCGCCACGTGGATCGCTGCCACGATCGGGTCGTTGCGATAGAGCGGGATGATAACGTCGCCGATCCGCAAGCGTCCGCGCCAGATCGGATTGATCATCGGGTGATGGGCGCTGGCGGTTGAATCCGCCGTCACCAGCACGGCATCGGCGCAAAGATGCCGCGTCAGGTCGAGCGTGAGCTGGACGCCGGGAGAGAATTTCGCGAAAGCCTCATCGATGCCGAGCTTGAAATAGAACGCGCGGTCCTGATGGCGAAGCACGATCGCGGCGGCAATCGGCGTCTCGCCGGCGTGCATTGTCACGATTTCGCATTGGCCGGTTTCGGCAAGACCGCGCGTGGCGCTTCGGATGAAGCTTTGATCGCCCGCGTGCTGGCGAAGCGCGGTGCCGCGCTCGCCCTTCCAGCCGCCGGCCTCGAGCTTGAGGAAAATTTCGACCGCGCGGGCAACTTCGTCAGCGCTGCGCGCGGCCTCGAACCGCACGGCGCCGTGCAACTCGGCCATGCGATTGCGTTGACGCCGCAGCTCTTTCAGCTTCTTGGCGGTAAGCGCGTCGCGCAGCACTTCCTCAGCCGGCCGCCGCGCGTCGAGGCAGGCGCGCAAGTGCGAGTGCAGGGTGATCGGCTGCAGGCCGTCCTGGCGGAGCACCTGGCCAAAGGCTTTCATCGCGGCGCCATTGACCGAGACATCGCGCAGGATCAGCGCATGCGCGCCTGCGCTGCGGGCCTCGTTCAGGAGGCGCCGGATCGCTTCCTCGGTGAGGGCGCGATCGACGAGCGGCGTGCACAGCGTGCCGTAGGGGCTCGCGCTCGCCAAAGCGGGCAGGGGAATCTTGCAGGCGCGCCACAGCGAGACGACCGGCAACAGCCCGATCAGCGGTGTCGCATCGCCCCGTGCGGCAGGTCCGTCGCGCCAGGCGCTGAGCGCAAGGACGCCGGTGCGGCCGCGGGCGGAGGCATTCACCGCGATTTCCCACGCCGGAAGATAGTAACCGTTTGGTTCAATGGCGCGCTCGGCGAGTGCGCGCCAATGCTCGATCGGGACGGCGGCGAGCGGCGCAAATCCGGCGCGGTGCAGGTCCTGGGCGGAAAAGGCAGCCGCACGGGCGCGCTTGTCCGCGCCATCGTTGGCCGATGGGCGGGAAAGGCCGGCGATGTCAGCCATGTCAGCCACGTTCCGCGTCCCCGTCGCTAGGCCTGTGGTTCAAGCCTCGTTTGCGTGCCCAAGGCGCAACGCTAGCGGAAGTTTTCGAAAATGCTGTTGGCGGGGTGATTCAATTTGATCTTTATCGTTAATCGGGCATTGACGCCGCGACCGGCCGTGGCCGGCCCGTCAACCTCCCCGTTTGGCCGGCTCGCTCGTTGCGTGCGTTGCGCCAGGATCACCCGCCGCCGCCGTTTCCGATTACATTTTCGTGATCCGGGAATGTTCTTGCCGCCGGACTGGTTCATTGGACGGGACTTCATGTGCGTCATCATATGACGGAATTCATCTCAATTTGACGCGCAGCAAGACGTATCGCACGGCGCTCAGAATCATGCCTTGAGCGCAGATTCATCATGGCTACGGGGGTGAAATGGGAACTCAGACGCATCGCGAGCAAGTGCGGCAGAAGATCATTCTGAGCGCGCTGCAACTCTTCAACAAGCACGGCTTCACCGCAGCCTCCATCGACGACATCATGGGCGGCGCGGGGATGACGCGAGGCGGCTTCTACAGCTATTTCCAGAGCAAGAGCGAGCTTTATGCCGAAGCCATCAGCTGCTTCGTCACCGAGAAGCAGGAGGTGATCGCAAGCTCCGACAAGGCGTCGGACCGCGCGGTCGCGTTGCTCCGCGATTACCTCTCGCGCCAGCATTTCGAGGATGCGGAGGCGAGTTGCCCATTGATCGGCCTTCCCAACGACGTCTCACGCAACGACCAGTCGGTGAGGGAGGCGCAGGAGTCGGCGCTTAGGATGATGGTCAAGACGTTCGAGCAGGGCATGACGCCGAACGCGCATGCCTCCAGGGAGGTTGCGCTCGCGCTCACCTCGCTTTGCCTCGGCGGGATGGTGCTCGCGCGCGCCATCGAGGACCAGGGGCTTGCGGACGAGTTGCGCGAGGCGACCATGGCGGTCGGGATGCGGCTCGGACACTGGACCTGACCCGTCGCGCCAGTATTGGCCCGCTCAGATCGGCTGATAGGTCTGGGTGTCGCAGCCGTCTTCGGGCAAAGCGCGGCGGCGGTCGATCATGACGCCGCCGTTGATCGAGATGATGTAAGTTTCCTCACCCAGCGGCTTTCCGGTGGCCGAGGTCAATTCGGCCTTCACGCAAGCGGTCCAGCCACGCCCGCGGAGTTCGTGCCGCGCCTCGGAGACCCTGACCCCTTGCGGATTGGACTGCGCGGTGAACACCGAGTCCAGTTTTTCGCGCACCATCGTTCGCACGTCGGGCGCGGCTTCGGGCGGCGGGTCGGCGGCCTTGGCGCGCATGAAGTCCGGCAGCGGCAGCGGCGACCGGCTGTCGGCAAGGCCGCAACCGGCGAGCATCAGCGCGCAGCCCGTGACCGCGATTGGTAGAGCGAGGCGTCCCATCAGCCCTCTTTATTCGTTCAGATAGGGGACGGCTGGAATCGCGTTTTCAATTTCACGTCAACTCCCGCAGCTCCGCTCTCACAACATCGCAAACGCGCTCGAGACCATCGCCGCCGGCTTGTTGTCGGTAACGCTCGACAGCGTGATGCGGCCAAAGCTCATGGTACGCCCGAGCCGGACGACGCGTGCATCGGCGATCACGTCGGATTGTGCAACCGGGCGCATGAAATGGGTGGTCTGATCGACCGTGGTCATCGGGCGATAGCCGCGGTTGGCGGCAAGCACGGCGATGACCATCGCGGTATCGGCTAGCGCCATCAGCGCCTGGCCGCAGACGATGCCGCCATGCCGGCACAGGCGATCCGAGAACGCCATGCGCAAGGTGGCGCCGGGCTGCCAATCAGCCGATGCATTCGCGGGCGGATCGCATTCGATGCCGACGACCGACAGGCCGAGATCCTGCACCCAGGGCGCAAAGACTTCGCGAAGGATGCGTCTCGCTTCCTCGACATCGAGCGTGGTCGCGGCTGCCGGATCGTAAGCCATCACAGGGTGCTCCTGGCGTGTCGTCCCTGACACTGCTCGAAGGATGTCGAAAGTGCCTTTGCAAAGCCATTATCTGGTGCCCGTTTGAAGCGCCAGCCCCGAGGGGTTTACCGCAGGTTGAAAGCGTGCGGCGCGTCAGCTGCGCATGCTTGAAAACAGGAGCGCCTGGGCCCTATGATGGCGGGGAGTGGAGTGGATTTGACATTCGCTGCCCACCTGGCCGCGAGTTCGTCAAGCGAATGTCAAAGCCAAAACTCCACTAGAAACTTATATTTGCTGGTGGTCCTTTGATTCTAACATTCGCAAGAGCGCCCGCTGCGAAGGGATGCGGATGTTAGAATCGGACCACTAGAGCTCCGATTCCGAAGTTCGCAAGCTACCGCGGCAACCCTTGATGCGAACTTCGGAATCAAACGAGCTCTACCAACTTATTGATGCTAGTGCGGCTTTTGAATTTGAAGTTCCTATAACGAACTCGCGGCGAAACTGATAGGAGCTTCAAATTCGCCGCACTAGTGGGGAGTAGTTTTTTCCAAATGTTTCGCCGCCTGCTTTTGCTGATCTGCGTGATCGCGTTTGGTCTCGCGCTCAATGGCTGCACGAAGTGCGGCCCGATTTGGAATGACTGGTTTCCGTCCCAGAAATCCTGCAGATCCGATCATCTTTGATCGCCGGACTTCGTGGCCACCGGTCTCCGTCCTCTACGCTTGGCTAGTGGTCCTTTTGATTCTAGAATTCGCAAAAGTGGCCGCTGCGACGGGATGCGAATGTTAGAACCGCGCCACTGGCTGTTCGAAAATACGGGGAGTTGTTCATGAAAGCCTTGCGCCTTGCAGCCGCGATCATGTTGCTGGCATCGCCGGCCGTTGCCCAGATTCCGAAGTTGAATCTGATGCAGGACAAGCCTTCGAAGACCCAGGATGAGCTGGACGCCGAGAAAGCGCAGGATAAGGCGTACAAGGATTCGTTGAAAAAGATTCCGGATCAGAAGGCTCCTTCCGATCCCTGGGGCAACGTGCGAACCGATGCGCCTGCGCCGGCGAAGTCCGCATCATCGACCAAGCCGAAGAAGAGCGGGACCGCAGGGAGCAGCAGCTCCGCCAATTAGAGCCTGTGCGGTCTTAATTGAATCAAAACCGGACAGGCTCTAGGAGCCTTCTCGTGTTCAGGAGCTTTCGGCGCGGGGCTGGTGCGATTGGCTGGCGGATAATTTTGATCCGCCGTCGTACGGCGAATCCGCCACCAGAGAGATCCGGAAGACCGGCTGCTTGCGCTCGTCGAGCAGCTCCATCTCCCATTGCGTGTCGCGGCCGAGCTTGCGGCAGATCCCGCCGACCATATCGGCGCAGGAACTGGTCAGTTCCTGCCAAGCCGCATTGTGGTCCGCAAGCTCGATGCCATGCGCCGACGCACCCGAATATCGGCCATTTCGAATCCGAAAGAAGTAGAGCGGCATAAACACGACCTACAGAATGACCGCCCGCGGGGCCTCGAGGCCCTCTAGGTAATGGGATGATTTGACGCTCAATATGTCTGTGGAGCAATTCCGGGAGGCTACGGGTGCGTGCGTCGCAATAACGTCTTATTCGCTTTCGGTAATCCGAATCAGCCCGTCGCCGGTCACAAGGAGACCCTTTGCCGTCTCAAGGACATAGCCGAGGCTGACCAGCTTCGACAGATGCTGCGGCGGTATGGTCGGATTGTCAGACGCGATCGCGATTTCGATCAGGGAGGCGAATTCCTCGGGCGTGAGAAGCCTGGGGGCATGAACAGTCATCATCTACTCGCGTCGAAACAGGCCGCCTGCCGTCCCGAAACGCGCTTGCGATTCCTGGGATCGGATCACGGATAATCATAACATTTATTTCCGAAAATTGCTGATTTTAACGCATCGGCAAAAAGCATGGGTGAGGGTCACGGCCGGTCCTGGCAAGGTGCCTCGGCCAGCCGGAAAACAGCCCCAATTGCCGCATGCTATGGCGACAGTGACGCTGGCAGCCAGTCCGGATGGGGCCGTCGACCGAGTTTCGAAACAAGCCGACGGCCCCTGCCGCACAATTAAAATTGTGGCCCTGACGGGCCAGCTCTGCACGACGGATCAGCTAACGCCTGATCGCGACCGCATGCGCTACTCAAAAAATGCCTCGCGAGGCTGGGGCGAATACTGTCCCCCGCTTGGAGTGACCATTTTCTTCGCGCGAACCGGGTGCTCGCGGCGAAAGTCGCGTGCCGGCACGATTGCCTCGCATGGGCTAAAAAAGCGCTGCGCCGCGCAAGCGGAATATGGTCGCTCGTGCGGCGCAGACCTGGTCACCGAGGCCCCTGAAATCTCCTCGATCGAATGTAGGTCGGCACAGGCCGCGCGCAGGTTCACCGTGCATTTTTGGGGGAGGGCGCTTCGTTCCCCAAACAGTGCGCTTCTTCCCCCAAACATTGATTTGCAGCCGGATTGCCGAAGTCGAGACGACAGGTGCCGCCCACTCCGGCCGCTAGTCTGGCGGCGGAATGGTGATGACCTTTTGGCAGGGTACGCACTTGTAGAGCCGCCTTCGGGGGGTATCGCCGATCCCCGGGCAGCGATGCCACGAGCGTGAGTTTTGCCCGCAAGTGTCGCAGGTCGCGCCGTCGGGTTCATTGTCGTCGCTTTCCATCGCAATTGAATAACCGAGATGAAGCGCGCGCGCTTTCCGGGAGAATCCGGGTCTTGCGATTTGCCGGCAGGCCCTTGCGCCGCAATTTGCATCTGTGAACTGGAACACAGACGCGTTTTCGACGGCCGCGTAGAAGTCGGCCGGATGGTCCCGGCATGTAATCCCTCAGCAACCGGCAAGCCATCGGCGGCTCCGCCGACTCAACCCGGCGGAGCCGTTTTGCGTTGAGGTGCCGGCTGCAAGAATGACGCCCGTGCGGGATCAACCCCTGCGGCCTTGGTGGCGCCCTTCCGCCGGGGCCGTGCTCGCCTCTTGGTGCCGCGGAGCCATTGACGGCCTGGCGCATGCCTGGCGCGGGATTTGGCGGAGTTTGGGATGAGACTCTAGCCGAGGACCAGGAAGCCGACGCTGATGATCAGCGTCGCTGTACTCAGCACGAGCACGACCACGGCTTGTTCCCGTTTCCTGTCCAGGTAGCTTTCCATCGTGGCTGGCCGTCTCGCCGTGTTCGCGGTGTTGGCTGGGACAACCTGACAAATGTGAGGTCGTTCCTCATTCGGCTAAAGATGAGCAAAAAACAGCTCCCCCCGCTCGAAGCGGCCCTGATCGCCGCAAGTTCGCTTCAGGACCTGCAAATTTAAAAGTCGAATTGGAATCAATAAGTTACGAGAGCTTCTTCGATTCCGAAATTCGCATCAGGGGTGGCCGCGATTTCATGCGAATTCGGAGCTATGGCAGGCGGCTCGCCTTGTAAGGCCCATGTAAGCCGAGTGGTCTAACGTTATGTTGTCCGTCATTTTTGGTCCTCCAATCCCTTCAAGGCGGACAGCCCCGCCACGTTCTCAGCGCGGCGGGGCTTTCTACTCAGAACCTGGCCAAGAACTTCAGGGCCAAGAACTTTAGAGCCAAGAGCTTGGGGCCAAGACCTTTGGGGCCATGGGACGCGCAATGATCGGGTGGGTTGTGGGACTGTTTCTGGGTCTCGCTCTGGCGACCGCCGGCATCATCTGTATCGTTGAAACGCTGGTCCTGCGGCCCGCCACGGATCTAGCGCCTCGCGAACAGGGTCCGGATTAGGAGGGGGGCCAGGGGGACTGCGTCTTAGGGTATTGCTCCGGCCCCGTGACCGTCGTGACGGTCCCGCAATGATCGCATTTGTAGATGATGAGCGGTGGCCGATCGGGGGTCTTCGGCAGGGTCGTATAGTGGGCCGTGCGGCCGCCGCATTCCGCGCAGATGGGCGCAGGTCCCAGGTCATCTTTCCGTTTCGCCACAGCTTAAGGCCTCCCCAGTATCGCCGATCTGAAGTCCCTGCACCACAAGCGGCGAGCTCGACCAGGGATTTCAGATCGATAAAGCGGTACTAGAATCAACAAGTTTGGCTGCGCCCATAACTTTCCGAAGTTCGTGAAGGTGAGTGCTGCGATGGAGCACGAACTTCGGAAAGTGGGCACCACGCCACAAGGTCTTGCCGCTATTTCCTAATTTATTCGGGAAAAAGTGGCAATCGTTTCGTGGAGCCTGTGCCCCGGCGAATTCGGATGGCGAGCGAGGGGGAATGCGAGAGGCCGCCCACTGAGGCGGCCCGTTTGGCTAATCGGATGTCTTTGTCGGAGGGTTGCGTTGCGCCTTTTCGGCCGATTGTTCTGCTTGCCTGACCAATTCCCGTAGTCGCCTTATTTCGTGCATCTGATCATGGATGTTCAACTCTGGTTCTACGTCCGAGAGTTGTCGCCGACGAACACTCATTCTAGTCCCTTCTTCCAACTACCCAACGCGTTGGTCGTTGAGGCGCAGGGGAGGGTTCAAGAAGGATTTCTCACGGCTTGCGTAGCGCTGGCAAATGAAAAGGCTGCCAACTGAGGCGGCCTCTTTCAACTCTTTCTGCCGAGCAAATAGAGCGCGATCGGCGCTATAGGTAACGGGGCGGTGGCCACCGCGATCCACGCCCAACTTTTAGCCGAGCGCCCACGAGCACGGGCCATGTCGCCAGAGACAATCACGATCACGATGCTTGGCAGAAGCAGGAACACCACCACAAAGGGGTCCATTGAGAGGCCTCATACCGGCGCGCGTAATCCAGGTGATGAAAGCCACTCATTGATGTGGGCGGCGGTATCGAGCTGACGAAGCTTGTCCAGAAGCTTGTCTCGCACCCTTCCGGGTCCAACTTGGCCCAAATGTATTTCGAGGCGCTTCTTTTCCTCCGAGATGCGCTCGAACAGTGTTGGAGATTTGTCGAAAAGCCAGGTCATATCAGCTCCTTCCAAGCTTGGGCGGGAGCGTTACCGAACTCTCAGTCACCGATGTGAGCCAGAAGGCAGCGCGGCGATGGATCAGCTAGGCGCTTCCTGGGTCGGTAAGTCCATCTAATTCGTATTTCGCCCCGCGAAACATTTTTGAACAAGGCCATTGTGAACTTCACCAGGCCACCAGGCCCCGAGACAGGCGAGAACCCCACACACGATGCTGTCCTATCAGGACACCGACCCGACAAATTAGGACAGTCTGCTTGGAACAATGGGACTGGGGATCTCTTGGTCTGGACGACCGGATGCAAGTTCCCCCGCTGGCATCCGATGAAGTGACGGCCTCAGCTTGCCCCCATGCTGGGGCCGTTCTTGCTTTTGGAGCAAACAGCCGGGCATCAGGACAATAAACGCTCATCGCTGCCCTACGAGAAATGAAAGAGGCCGCCTACTGAGGCGGCCTTACCCTGCGGCGTTCGATTTAGGGTTTGTGGCTCGCCACTCGGCAAACTTGGCTTCCTCTTCCGCCATTAGCTTGCGCAGCATCGCGATTTTCGTGGCGTCGGTTTCGATAACCAGGAGCTTTTCGAAGTGAGCGATGTTCGCCTCGAAAACGAAATTTGACATAGCTCGCTCCCTTCGGTTGAGCCACGTCCCACCGTGCTCTTTTCCCGCTGGAATAGCGAGTCACTTCTCTAGCGCTTATCGCGTCTCAGCACTTTGCCGGTTTTGAGATTGACGAAGTGAACCCCGGCGCAGGCGAGGCAGCTCACGGACTCGTAATCGTGGTCCGATATGGCTTCGGCCCGGTGTTGCACGTTCTGATTGGTGATGGGGCAGGTAAAGATTAGATTTCTTATTCCGCCCTTGTGGTCGCTTCCATCCATGGCCAAAAATGATCAATCTAGGTGAAAACTCCTAAGATCAAACCATTCACATTCTATTTTGGACACTCCGGATTTCTACTTAGGACACCGGGGTCAAAGACGGCCAGCACACCCCACCGTACTGGCCGAAATAGGCCACTCGCGGAAACAAAACAGGCCACTGGGCTGGCCTCCATAAAGAGACCGCCAACTGAGGCGGCCTTACTTCATTTCGGGGGCTGTAATCCGGGGGAATTGGCCCATTCGTCCAGATGGGCGGCCGTGTCGGCCTGCCTAGCCTTCTTGAGTAGCGCGTCTTGCTCTGGGCCCGGTCGAAGTTCGGAGGCTTTCTCGCGGACTTCTTTGGCGAATGACGCGAGGCGTTCTTTGAGGGAAACGGTCTGTTTAAATCGGCGACGCTGCATGACACAACCTCGTAGCTTACGGGTCCTAACCGCAGGGTTTGAGATTTACAATTCTTAATACGCCGAACTGAGCCCGTCAGTTCCCCAGTGCACACAAAATGAATTAGGACACTGTTAAGAACAAACTAGGACACGAGCCTTTTAAATACGGACAGTACCTCCCCCCACGGAAAGAACATATTGCGAACGAGGAACAAATGGTGTACATTTGCTTCCACACTGATTCAGACCCCGAAGTTTGTCCCGCTCGCGAATCCCCGCCATAAGGAGCACGGAAATGTCCGTCACTGCCCTGCGTATCGTCGAAGGATCCTCCATGGATAAGAGTAAGGCCCTGGCCGCAGCGCTGTCCCAGATCGAGCGCCAGTTCGGCAAGGGTTCGGTGATGAAGCTGGGCAAGAACGACCGTTCGATGGATGTCGAGACGATATCCTCCGGCTCGCTCGGGCTCGACATTGCGCTCGGCGTCGGCGGCCTGCCGAAGGGGCGGGTGGTCGAAATCTACGGGCCGGAATCCTCGGGCAAAACCACGCTGGCGCTGCACACGGTGGCGGAGGGCCAGAAGAAGGGCGGCATCTGCGCCTTCATCGATGCCGAACATGCGCTCGATCCGGTCTATGCCCGCAAGCTCGGCGTCAATATCGACGAGCTCCTGATCTCCCAGCCCGACACCGGCGAGCAGGCGCTGGAAATCTGCGACACGCTGGTGCGCTCCGGTGCGGTTGACGTCCTGGTGGTGGACTCGGTGGCGGCGCTGGTGCCGAAGGCCGAACTCGAGGGCGAGATGGGCGATGCGTTGCCGGGCTTGCAGGCGCGGTTGATGAGCCAGGCGCTGCGCAAGCTCACCGCCTCGATCAACAAGTCCAACACCATGGTGATCTTCATCAACCAGATCCGGATGAAGATCGGCGTGATGTATGGCTCGCCGGAAACCACCACCGGTGGCAATGCGCTGAAATTCTACGCTTCCGTCCGCCTCGACATCCGCCGCATCGGCGCGATCAAGGAGCGCGACGAGGTGGTCGGCAACACCACGCGCGTCAAGGTGGTGAAGAACAAGCTGGCGCCGCCGTTCAAGCAGGTCGAGTTCGACATCATGTATGGCGAGGGCGTCTCCAAGATGGGCGAAATCCTCGATCTCGGCGTCAAGGCCGGCATCGTCGAAAAATCCGGCGCCTGGTTCTCCTATGACAGCCAGCGCCTCGGCCAAGGCCGCGAGAACTCCAAGGCGTTCCTGAAATCAAACCCCGACATCACCGCCAAGATCGAAACCGCGATCCGTCAGAACTCCGGCCTGATTGCCGAGCAGATTCTTGCTGGTGCGCCGGAACGCGACGCCGACGGCGAGGAGCCGGCGGAGGAGTAGGGGTCTCGTGTCCCGGACGCGGCGCAGTGCGTCTTCGCGCTGCGCTGCTGAGCCGGGACCCACGACTATCAAGTAATCGGTGTATCCGAAGCGTGAGGGACCTCTGCCCGCGTCTTCGTTCGTCTACATTCTTGCCAGCAAGCGAAATGGGACGCTGTATATTGGCGTGACAAATGACCTCGCCCGTCGGATGTCGGAACAGAAAGCCAAGCTTGTTCCTGGCTTCACACGCGAATACGGCGTCAATCTTCTCGTCTATTTCGAAACCTTCGATTCCATTCTTGAGGCGAGGGCACGCGAGCACTCGCTGAAGCGTTGGCGTCGGGCCTGGAAGATCGCCTTGATAGAGAAGCTCAACGCGGATTGGCGCGATCTCTCTGGGGAACTAAGTTTCTGAAGGATATTGGCTGTCGTGCCCCGGATGCGGCGCAGTGCGCCGCGTGAGCGGCGTAGTGCGCTGCTGATCCGGGGCCTGTGCTTGGGTGACGTAAATGTGGGTCCCGGATCTGCGTAGCGGCATTGCATGCCGCAACGCGTCCGAGACAGGGGAGCGTCCTTCGCGCGGGAATGTTTGCGCCCTCACTCTGCGGCTTGCGCGTACTCACTGACCGGCGGGCAGGAGCAGATGAGATTGCGGTCGCCATAGACATTGTCGATCCGCCCCACAGGACACCAGTATTTGTCCGATCGCGACGTGCCGGCCGGGAAGCAGCCCTCCGCGCGGCTATAGGCACGCGCCCACGCATCGTCGGCGATATCATGCACCGTATGCGGCGCGTGACGCAGCGGCGAGGCCTCGACTTTGAGGCGGCCGCTCTCGATCTCGGCGATTTCCTGCCGGATTGCGATCATCGCATCGCAGAACCGGTCCAGCTCCGCCTTGGACTCGGATTCCGTCGGCTCGATCATCAAGGTGCCCGGCACCGGGAAACTCATGGTCGGCGCATGGAAGCCATAGTCGATCAGGCGCTTGGCGATGTCGTCGACGGTGACGCCGGCCGAGCCCTTCAAGGGCCTGGGATCGATGATGCATTCATGCGCGACGCGGCCACGCGCGTTGCGGTACAGCACCGGGAAATGGCTATCGAGGCGCGCAGCAATGTAATTGGCATTGAGAACTGCCACTTCGGTGGCGCGCGTCAGCCCTTCGCCGCCCATCATCAGGATGTAGATGTAGGAGATGGTGAGGATGGAAGCTGATCCATAAGGCGCGGCCGACACTGGACCGGCGGCGCTGTCGCCATTCACGGGACTGCCCGGCAGGAAGGGCGCCAAGTGCGCCTTGACGCCGATCGGCCCCATGCCGGGACCGCCGCCGCCATGCGGAATGCAGAAGGTCTTGTGCAAATTGAGGTGGCTGACATCGGCGCCATAGTCGCCGGGCCGGGCGAGGCCGACCTGCGCATTCAGATTGGCGCCGTCGAGATAAACCTGCCCGCCGTGCGCATGCACGACCTCGCAGATCTCGCGGATATGTTCCTCGAACACGCCGTGGGTCGAGGGATAGGTGATCATGACGGCGGCGAGGTTTTGGCCGTGCTGCTCGGCCTTGGCGCGCAGGTCGGCAACATCGACGTCGCCGCGCGCGTCGCACGCCACCACCACGACCTCCATGCCGGCCATGTGGGCTGAAGCCGGATTGGTGCCGTGGGCGGACGAAGGGATCAGGCAGACGTTACGATGGGCCTCGCCGCGGGAGGCATGGTAGGCGCGGATCGCAAGCAGCCCCGCATATTCGCCCTGCGCGCCGGAATTCGGCTGTAGCGAGATCGCGTCATAGCCGGTGATGTCGCACAGCCATTTCTCCAAGCTTGCAAACAGCGCGTGATAACCTTCGGCCTGCTCGCGGGGCGCGAACGGATGAAGCGCGCCGAACTCCGCCCAGGTCAGCGGCATCATTTCGGTGGTCGCGTTCAGCTTCATGGTGCAGGAGCCGAGCGGAATCATCGCGCGGTCGAGCGCGAGATCGCGATCCGAGAGCTTGCGCATGTAGCGCAGCAATTCCGTTTCCGAACGATAGGCGTGGAACACCGGATGGGTGAGAAAGGCGCTTTCGCGCTTCAACGCCGCCGGCAGCGCGTCATTGGCGCTTTTGTCCACTTCGCCGTAAGCGAGATTGCCGCCGAAGGCACGCCACACCGCCTCGACCGTCGCCTCGGTCGTGGTCTCGTCGAGGGCGATCCCGAGCACGCCGTTGCCAACACGAAAGTTGATCTGCTGCCCAAGCGCGCGCGCAACGATCTCGCGCTGCCTGTCGCCGACGTCCACCGACACAGTATCGAAGAATGTCTCGAAGCGCGGTGCGAAGCCGAGCTTGCGCAATCCGCCTGCGAGCACGGCGGCGCGGCGATGCACCGATCGCGCGATGTGAGTCAGCCCTTCGGGGCCGTGATAGACCGCATACATCGAGGCGATGATGGCGAGCAGCACCTGCGCAGTGCAGATGTTGGACGTCGCCTTTTCGCGACGGATGTGCTGCTCGCGGGTTTGCAGTGCGAGCCGATAGGCGGGCTGCCCGCGGGAATCGACCGAGAGCCCGACGAGCCGTCCGGGCAATGACCGTTTAAGGCCGTCGCGCACCGCCATGTAGGCGGCGTGCGGACCGCCGTAGCCCATGGGCACGCCAAAGCGTTGCGCCGAGCCGATCGCGATGTCGGCGCCGAGTTCGCCCGGAGAGGCGAGTAGCGTCAGCGCGAGCGGATCGGCCGCGACAATCGCAAGCGCGCCCTTGGCGTGCAGCGCTGATATCGCAGGCCGCAAGTCGCGCACCGCACCCGATGAGCCCGGATACTGCAACAGGCCGCCGAACACATCGGCGCCTTCAAGATCGGTTGAGGGATCGCCGACGACGAGAGTCCAGCCCAACGGCTCGGCGCGCGTGCGCAGCACGCCAAGCGTCTGCGGGTGCACGTCGGCATCGACAAAGAACGATTTGGTCCTGCCGGACGATACGCGCTCGGCGAGCGCCATGGCTTCGGCCGCCGCGGTCGCCTCGTCGAGCAGCGAGGCGTTGGCGACATCGAGCCCGGTGAGGTCGCAGATCATGGTCTGGAAGTTGAACAGAGCTTCGAGCCGGCCCTGGCTGATCTCCGGCTGATAGGGCGTATAGGCCGTGTACCAGGCCGGGTTCTCCAGGATGTTGCGCTGGATCACGGTCGGCAAGAACGTGCCGGAATAGCCCTGGCCGATCAGCGAGGTGAACACCTGATTTTTCGCTGCCAGCGCGCGCATATGGGCGAGCGCCTCGGTTTCGCTTAAAGGCCGGCCAAGGTCGAGCGGTGCTTGCTGCCGGATCGAGGCGGGCAAGGTCTCCGCCATCAAGGCCGAGAGGCTGCCGCTGCCGACCGTCTTCAGCATCGCGGCGACATCGCGTGGCGAAGGACCGATATGGCGGCGCACGAAGGTCGTGGCGGGCTCGGTCAGCGGTTTGAGTGGTGCGGTCATCGGCGTTTCCTTCCGCATTTCCTTGGCGATCAGGCGATGTGCTTCTGGTAGGCGGCCTCGTCCATCAGGCCTTCGAGTTCGCTGCGGTCGGCGATCTTCAGCTTGAAGAACCAGGCTTTTCCCGCAGCGTCGGAATTGACCAGCGCAGGCTCGCCCGCGAGCTCGCTGTTGACGTCCAGAACTTCGCCCGAGATCGGCGCATAGACGTCGGATGCGGCCTTGACCGATTCGACGACGGCCGCGGCTTCCGTCTTTTTCAGCGTGCGGCCGACCTTCGGCAGTTCGACGAACACGACGTCGCCGAGTTGCGACTGCGCGTAATCCGTCACGCCGATGGTGGCGACGTCGCCTTCGATGCGGAGCCACTCGTGGTCGGCGGTGTAAAGCGTGGTCGTCGTCATGAAGATCCCTCAGCGTTTATAGGTGTTGGGAACAAAAGGCATGGCGGTGACGCGCAGCGGCAAGCGCTGGCCGCGCACGTCGGCAAAGACGATCGTCTCAAGTGCTGCGTGCGGGGCGGGCAGGTACCCCATCGCGACCGGCGCGTTCAGGCTGGGCGCAAAGCCGCCCGAGGTCACCTGTCCGATCGGTTGCGATGACGCGGCATCGGCATAGAGCGATGCGCCTTCGCGCACCGGAGCGCGGCCTTCCGCCTTCAGGCCGACACGGCGCCGCGGCGCGCCTTGTTCGAGCTGGTTGAGGATCACGTTGGCGCCGGGAAATCCGCCGGGCCGCGCGCCACCCTTGCGACGGCTCTTCTGGATCGACCATTCCAGCGCGCCCTCGACCGGCGTGGTCGCGCCATCGAGGTCGTGGCCGTAAAGACAGAGGCCTGCCTCGAGCCGCAGGCTGTCGCGCGCGCCGAGCCCGATCGGCAGCACGCTCTCGTCCGCCAGCAATGCTTTTGCAAGATCCTCGGCGGCTTCCGCCGGCAGCGAAATCTCGAAACCGTCCTCGCCGGTATAGCCGGAGCGGGAGACGAAGCTGTCGAGGCCGGCGAGCCGGCGCGGACCTGAATCCATGAACTTCATCGCTGATATTTCGGCGTCGAATTTCCTGAGCACCGATTCGGCCTTCGGCCCTTGCAGCGCGATCAAGGCACGGTCGCGCAGCGGCTCGACCGTGCAGACATCGGAGAGATGCTCCCTCAGATGCGCCTCGTCCTCGGCCTTGCAGGCGGCGTTGACGACCAGGAACAGGTGATCGCCGAAATTCGCCACCATGAGGTCGTCGAGAATGCCGCCGGATTCGTTGGTGAATAATGCATAGCGCTGCCGGCCCGGCGACAGCGCCAGAATATCCTGCGGCACCAGCCATTCCAGCGCGCGGGCGGCGTCTTCGACGCGGCCCGATTTTGGCCGCAAGCGAATCTGGCCCATGTGCGAGACGTCGAACAGGCCACAGCTTGCGCGGGTGTGCAGATGTTCCTTCAACACCCCGGTTCCGTATTGCACTGGCATATCATAGCCGGCGAACGGCACCATCTTGGCCCCGCGCGAGACGTGCAGCGCGTGCAAGGGCGTTTGCTTCAGGGGAGGCGCGGTGGCGGAAAGTTCAGTAGCAAGCATCACGGAGCCCTCGCGGATTCCTGACGAGGGGTGATTCCCTCGACGAATCCGAAAAAGCCCCATCTGTCGCTGTGCCTGAGAGTATTATCCCGTCGGCGGGCACGTCCGGACCTAAAGCCCGTCAGATGCCTCTTTCCAGATGTATCGGCGTCACGAGGGTCCTTTTGCCTGAGAGTTTCCGGGGCGGTTGCTCCTTCGGCGCCGGCACGAAGCCGATCTCTCCCGACGTGACGGTTGCTTAGATAAGCGAAAAACCGAGTTGCGCCAAGCCTGTCAATTCGGCGACTGATCGCCATCAACGTCAAATAACAGGCAATCTCAGGCAGTGAGCGCAACCCTCTGATGGCGTTGCAAGTTTCTGGACAGCGCTGGCCCCCTTGTCTAAAAGCGTCTTTCGCAGCGCGCCATCGGCCGAATGGCTATGCCTTTGCTACCAAGCAGTTTCGCGATTGGACCCTTAATGAGCGGCGTTAACGAAATCAGGTCGACTTTCCTCAAGTTTTTCGCCGATAACGGCCACGAAATCGTGCCGTCGTCGCCGCTCGTGCCGCGCAACGATCCGACCCTGATGTTCACCAATGCCGGCATGGTGCAGTTCAAGAACGTTTTTACCGGCGTCGAGAAGCGGCCGTATCAACGCGCCACCACCTCGCAGAAATGCGTGCGCGCCGGCGGCAAGCACAACGACCTCGACAATGTCGGCTATACCGCGCGCCATCTCACCTTCTTCGAGATGCTCGGCAACTTCTCGTTCGGCGATTACTTCAAGGAGCGCGCGATCGAGCTGGCCTGGACGCTGATCACGAAAGAGTTCGGCCTGAAGAAAGACAAGCTGCTCGTCACCGTCTATCACACCGACGACGACGCGGCGGTACTCTGGAAGAAGATCGCGGGCTTCACCGAGGATCGCATCATCCGCATTCCCACCTCGGATAATTTCTGGGCGATGGGCGATACCGGGCCCTGCGGTCCCTGCTCGGAGATCTTCATCGATCGCGGCGAGCACATCTGGGGCGGTCCTCCCGGCAGTCCGGAAGAGGATGGCGACCGCTTCCTCGAATTCTGGAATCTCGTCTTCATGCAGTTCGAGCAGGTGACGCCGGACCAGCGCCTCGACCTGCCGCGCCCCTCGATCGACACCGGCATGGGGCTCGAGCGCATGGCCTCGATCCTGCAAAGCGTCGAAAGCGTGTTCGAGACGGATATGTTCCGTCACCTGATCGAGGCCACCGCGTCCGCGCTCGGACACGGTCCGAAGAAGGACAACATCGCCTCCTACCGCGTCATCGCCGATCACCTGCGCGCCTCGTCGTTCTTGATTTCGGACGGCGTGCTGCCGTCCAACGAAGGCCGCGGCTATGTGCTGCGCCGGATCATGCGCCGCGCGATGCGCCACGCGCAGCTCCTCGGTGCGCGCGAGCCGTTGATGCATCGCCTGGTCTGGGCCTTGGTGCGCGAAATGGGCCAGGCCTATCCGGACCTGGTGCGCGCCGAGACGCTGATCGAGGAAACGCTGCGGCTGGAAGAGACGCGCTTCCGCAAGACGCTCGATCGTGGTCTTGCGATTCTCGACGAGAAGAGCGCGGGCCTGAAGAAAGGCGACATGTTCGACGGCGACACCGCCTTTACGCTTTATGACACCTATGGCTTCCCGCTCGACCTGACGCAGGACGCGCTGAAGTCGCGCGGCATCAGCGTCGACCAGGCTTCGTTTGAAGATGCGATGGAGCGCCAGCGTCAGAAGGCGCGCGCGTCGTGGGTCGGAAGCGGCGATACCGCGAGCGAAGCGGTGTGGTTTCCGCTGCGCGAAAAACTCGGCGCCACCGAGTTTTTGGGGTACGAGACCGAAACCGCTGAAGGCGTGGTCGGCGCGCTGGTGAAAGACGGAGCCGCGGTCGACCAGCTCAAGCCGGGCGAGAGCGGCGCGATCGTGCTGAACCAGACGCCGTTCTATGCGGAGTCCGGCGGCCAGGTCGGCGATACCGGCGTGATGACCGGCGAGGGCGTGCGCTTCCGCGTCACAGAAACCCAGAAAAAGGCCGGCGATCTCTTTGTCCATCTCGGCACGGTCGAGCAGGGCACGCTGAAAGTCGGCGCCGCATTGCAACTCGACGTCGATCACGGCAGGCGCTCGTCGATCCGCGCGCATCACTCGGCGACGCATATCCTGCATGAAGCGCTGCGTCAGGTGCTGGGAGACCACATCGCCCAGCGCGGCTCGATGGTGGCGCCGGATCGCCTGCGCTTTGACTTCGTGCATCCGAAGCCGATCACGCATGAGGAACTCGCCCGCGTCGAGGACATCGCCAACAACGTCGTGCTGGAGAACGACGAGGTCACCACGCGCCTGATGGCGGTGGACGACGCGCGCGAGGCCGGTGCGCGCGCGCTGTTCGGCGAAAAATATGGCGACGAGGTCCGCGTGGTCTCGATGGGCAGGAGTGCGCGCGAGCACGGGCAGAACGCGCTCGGCTGGTCGGTCGAGTTGTGCGGCGGCACACATGTCCGGCGCACCGGCGATATTGGCCTGATCTCGGTCACCAGCGAAAGCGCGGTCGCGTCCGGCGTGCGCCGCATCGAGGCGCTGACCGGGAATTACGCGCGCAAGCATGCCAACGATGCGATGCAGCTTGCAAAGACGGCGGCCAATGAGCTGCGCACCTCGCTTGACGACGTGCCCGCGCGCATCGCGGCGCTGATGGACGAGCGCAAGAAGCTCGAGCGCGAGTTGTCGGACGCACGGAAGAAACTGGCCATGGGCGGTGGCGCGTCCGCGTCGAACGGATCGGGCGCGGCCGGCGTGCGCGACGTCGGCAATGTCAAGCTGATGGCGCGCGCGGTCGAAGGCATCGAGATGAAGGATCTCAAGAGCCTTGCGGACGACGGCAAGAAGCAGCTTGGCTCCGGCGTGGTCGCAATCGTCGGCGTCACCGGCGACGGCAAGGCCGGCGTGGTCGTCGGCGTCACCGCCGATCTCACCGCGCGCTACAACGCGGTCGATCTGGTGCGGATCGCCTCCGAAGCGCTCGGCGGCAAGGGCGGCGGCGGCCGGCCCGACATGGCGCAGGCGGGCGGTCCCGATGGCGCCAAGGCCGACGCGGCGCTCGCCGCAATCGAAAAGGCGATGGCGGGGGCGTGACTCTCGGGCCAAAGCTGCGAATGAGTGATCATGCTGACCATCAGACGCGCCGAAGCGGATGATGCCCAAATGATCGGTGCCGTGTTCGACGCGGCCGTTCGCGAGGGATGGAAGTATATGGGCGAGCTTGCGGCGCGCCCGATGTTTCCCCCGGAAGAGTGGGACGCTGAAGTCGCCAAACACGCGCCGCCGAATGCGCTGCTGGTGGCGATCGACGAAGCCGATCGGCTGATCGGATTCACTGCCGTGCATCCTGCTGAAGGCGAGATGTACTTGCTGTTTGTGCATCCCGATCACGCCGGCCGCGGCGTCGGCAGGGCATTGCTCGAAGCCGCGCACGAGGTGCTGCGCTCAGCCGGCTGCCGCGAAGCCTTTCTCTACACACACGAGCAGAACGAGCGGGCGATCGCGGTCTACGAAGCCGCCGGATATCGACGCGACGGCACGGTGCGCGAATTCGAGTTTCGCGGTCTCCACCAGCGCGAGCCGAGACTGGTGAAAGTGCTCACCTGAATTTGGCTTGGCGGCGGAGATCGAAAAGACCATGGCAGGCGCTTGAAGCTTGCCTTGGACGGCTAAAAGGTCTGGATTGCTTCGTCGCTGCCGCTTCTCGCAATGACGTCATTGCGAGCGAAGGAAGCAATCCAGAAATCAGCCCTTCTTCAGAAACACGTATTCCGCCGAATAGGGCGCAGACCAGAACGAACCGGCCTTTGTCGCAAGGGCCTGCGAACTTGCCGCCCCTGGTGTTGATGCGCTGCACGGTGGTGACGCCGGTCAAGACGCCGTTGCCGCGCGAGGCCGTCACTTGCAGCTTCAGCCAGGGAATATCGTCGGCCGTGGCGCCCGGCGCGTTGCCGGTGACCTTGCCGACCACGGCGCTGCCGTCGATGTGCTCCCAGTTCGGCCCGGCATAGTGCCGGCCGACGGTCTTGCCATCAACGAACAGGGTGGCGATCGGCTCGCGGAACACCCAGGCGAGCTTGCCGTCGGCGCCGGCCTTGCATTCGTAGACCTGCGCGCCTTCGGCATGCACGGTGAGAACCACGGTCTCGCCCGGTGCCGCGATGGCGTCAGGCAGCTTTGTCTCTGCCTTCGCGCTCACGGCCAAACCAGAGAGCAAGAGGAGGGCGAGGGCGGCATTTCGAATCCCCGACATGTTACGCCATCGCTTTCGTCAGGTTGTCCGCGACCTTGTCGAGGAAGCCGTTGGTCGAGAGCCAGCGCTGGTCGGCGCCGACGAGGAGCGCGAGGTCCTTGGTCATGAAGCCGGCCTCGACCGTATCGACACAGACCTTCTCGAGCGTGTTGGCGAACTTCGCAAGCTCGGCGTTGTTGTCGAGCTTGGCGCGGTGTGACAGGCCGCGCGTCCAGGCGAAGATCGAGGCGATCGAGTTGGTCGAGGTCTCCTTGCCCTTCTGGTGCTCGCGGTAGTGGCGCGTCACCGTGCCGTGCGCGGCTTCCGCTTCCACCGTCTTGCCGTCGGGGGTGAGCAGCACCGACGTCATCAGGCCGAGCGAACCGTAACCCTGCGCCACGGTGTCGGACTGCACGTCGCCGTCGTAGTTCTTGCAGGCCCAGACGTAACCGCCCGACCACTTCAGGGCAGCCGCCACCATGTCGTCGATCAGGCGGTGTTCGTAGGTAAGCTTCTTGGCCTCGAACTCCTTCTTGAATTCGCGGTCGTAAACATCCTGGAAGATATCCTTGAAGCGGCCGTCATACACTTTAAGGATCGTGTTCTTGGTCGAAAGATAGACCGGATAGTTCCGCATCAGGCCGTAGTTCAACGAGGCGCGCGCGAAATCGATGATCGATTTGTCGAGATTGTACATTTCCATCGCAACGCCCGGACCCGGCGTCTTGAACACCTCTTTCTCGATCACGGTGCCGTCCTCGCCGACGAACTTCATCGACAGCGTGCCCTTGCCGGGAAACTTGATGTCGGTGGCGCGGTACTGGTCGCCATAGGCGTGGCGGCCGATGATGATCGGCTTGGTCCAGCCCGGCACGAGCCGCGGCACGTTCTTGCAGATGATCGGTTCGCGGAAGATGACGCCGCCGAGGATGTTGCGGATAGTGCCGTTGGGGGACTTCCACATCTCCTTGAGGCCGAATTCCTTCACCCGCGCTTCGTCCGGGGTGATGGTGGCGCATTTGACGCCGACGCCGACCTTCTTGATGGCGTTGGCGGCATCGATGGTGACCTGGTCGTTGGTCTTGTCGCGGTATTCCATCCCGAGGTCGAAATACATCAGGTCGATATCGAGGAAGGGGTGGATCAGCTTGTCCTTGATGTACTGCCAGATGATCCGGGTCATCTCGTCGCCATCGAGCTCGACGACGGGGTTGGTCACCTTGATTTTTGCCATGGGAAATCGGGCCTTTGTTGGAATCGCGCAGGAAATCGCAGCCCGCGCTATAGCACCGCCCGGCGAGGTGCGAAAGCCGAGCGGCTATGCAGTTTCAGCCCATCTTTTCGCCTGGGAGAGGGATGCCTCCCCGGCATGCCGGGACCGGTGAGAGAGGTGGACCTCCGCCTGCTCGGTTCGCATGACGTCCGCACTCGTGTCCCGCACGCGGCGCGACACGAAGTGGTGCGTCGCAGATGCGGGACCCATTCCAATGTTTGGGTCCCGGTTCAGCACTGCGTCGTTGCACGCCGCAGCGCGCCCGGGACACGCCCATACCACTCGCGGCGATTCCCCTGCGCACGGGGAGATATTCGATCAGAACGCCGCCTGGGTCGCCGTGCCGGCCACGATATACCAGGTGACGAACAGGCCGCAGATCAGGGCGCCCGGCAGGCTCGAACCGGTCCGTCGCCAGGTGAAGGTCGCAATGATGGCCACGATCGCAAGCAGCGGCACGAACTGGATCGCCACGATGGTGGAGAGCGGCACGAAGCCGGGATCGGGGAGCGGGTTGAACAGTTTTCCCGACAGCCACAGCGTCAGGTATTGCGCGCCGACCAGCACAATGAAGCCGAGCGTCATGGCCAGGATATTGGTCAGGTATAGCGCGCCGCGCGAGGCGCCTTGGCGCGAGAAGTTGCGATGCAGGACATGCAGCGCGATGACGAAAAACGCCGTGATCGGCAGGAGATAGATCAGGAAGATCAGGAATTGCTTCGCGCTCATCAGCTTCAGGGCGACAATCCAGAACCGGAAGTCGATCTTGAAGATGAGGTCCGACAGCCAGAGCGCGGCGTAGCCGACCGCGACCGTCACCAGCGCGATCAGGATCGAGGGTCCGATGATCCCGGAGCGGTGCGCGCGTTTCGGCGCAAACGGCATCAAGGCGAGCGCAATCAATCCATTGATCACCGCCCAGACCAGGATCTGGTTGGTGATGCCTTGTGGCAGAAAGCGGAACGGCGTGACGAAGGTGCCGCCAAGCGCAAATGCCGGATAATAGGTCAGCGCCGGGATCAAGGCCGACAGCAGCAGCGCGCCAAGCCAGCGGCCGCCCTGGGTGCCTGAGTCCTTCGATGCGAAACCATCGGCGATCGCAGGCTGCCTGAGGCGCGAAAAGACCGGCGCGTCCAGGAGCCCGTCAAACACGCCGAGCAGCAGAGCGACGAAGCCGATCAACGCGACCAGCGTGCCCAGTTCCTTCCGGTACCAGATCTGGTCGTCGGAGGGGCGCGGCGTGCCGCCCTTCAAGGTGCGCGCAAACCAGTCGAGGCTGTAGCCGATCGCCTCCTTCGACATATGCTCGGCCGGATGCGTGATCGCGGGCGTATACAGCACGCGCGCGGTGCCTTGCGCGATATCGCCGTATTCCTTGCCGGGTTCAACCGCGCCTTTGGTGCCGAACAGCTCCCACAGTTTCGGGCTTTGGGTGACGTCGCGGGCGTGCTCGACGCCCCACATCAGGACCGGGAATTCCTCGTACTGCGCGAAGATCAGCGCGACGTTGCGCGGCCACGACGTCGTGCCTTCGGCAGCGAAGGGTTTGCCGGTGGAAGAGCCCTCCAGCACCATGGATTTGTAATCGTTGGGCATGGCGCTCGCGGCCGCCAGCACCGTCCAGCCGCCCATCGAGTGGCCTTCGAGGCCGATATTGTTCTTGTCGACGAAGTCCAGGCTGCGCAGGTAGGCGAGGCCATCGGGCCCGCCAAAGCCGTTGGCGAAGGCGGGCGGGTCGCTATAGCCATGCCCGGTCTGGTCGAGCGCCAGCACCACATAGCCGCGGCGGGCGAACTCGATGGCAAAGCCGTCCTGGGTTTCGCGCGAATTGATGTAGCCGTGGACGGCGAGGATGCCGGGGGCAGGGAGCTGAGGGGTTGCATTCGCTGGAATATAAAGCAGGGCGCTCATGGTGTTGCCCTTGGCGCCGGTGAAACGCACGTCGCGGATTTGAATGCCGCCTGATGTCTGCGTCACCCAGGCGAACGCGCCGCCGGCCAAAATCAGAATCAGCCCGATAATCGCCAGAGTCCATCTGCGATGCATGGCGGCCCTCCCTGTGTCGTCCCCTGTCGCCCCGATCGTTTGATTCGCGGAGCGCGTTTTAATTTCGAAGGAGAGCCTATCCGAAAGCGAAAGGCGCGCAAGCGAAGGTTATTGCATTCCAGAACGCGATCAGACAACACAGGCATTGCCGACTTGCAAGAAATTTCGCAGAGTGGAATGTGCTGCGCCACCGTCATCGCGACGAGCGGAAGCAATCCAGACTCTCTCACGTCGTCATTCCGGGGTGCGAGTTAAGCGAGCGAACTATGGTGCGCAGTTGCGCACCTGAGAATCCATCGTGCCGCACGAAGGGTGCAGGAATGGATTCCGGGCCTGCGCCTTCCGCGCAAAATAGCTTCGCTATTTTGTCGCGACGGCGCATCCCGGAATGACAGCTCTCTACACTTGAAAGGTTTTGCGCTACTTACGACCGAAACAATGCGAAGTAGATAACGTACAGCCAACCCAAGAATGCCGTCGATGATTGCCCAGAGTATCGAATGGTTGTTGGTGTACGATATCGCGATGGCAAGAGCGCTGCCAAAGCCCACGCCATATTTCGCACCCTCGACGCGAATTCCGTAATAGCGATTTCCATTCATGTTGCTGCCCTCTCAGCTAGGGTGCGTACTCATAAATTTCGGTCATGTCCGCTTCGCTCCAACAATGAGCACTTTATGCTGGCGGAGCAAAGACGCGAAGGGCCAGGAGCTGTCGCACTCAAACTCGGATGATCTGACTACGTGTGCTTTGTGTGCATGTGCTTTGTGTGCATGCGATCAAACGGGGCTGCGGAGCCAATAGTTGCCGCAGCGCAGCATGAGGTTTGGTGTGTCGGAGCTATCGCGACGCGGTCGTCGCATCGAGGCGCGGACGGTCGGCAACGGATGCAGTCCCGATGGTGCAACCAGGTACGACGGCGCGATGTCCGACCGTTGTATCGTTTCCGATACGCAACGGGCTGCTAGGATCGCTGTGCAGGATACATCCATCCTGGATGTTGATCCGCTCACCAGTAACGATCGGCTCGTTGTCGCCTCGCACCACTGATCCGAACCAGATACTCGATCCGGAGCCGACGACCACATTTCCTATGATCGTTGCACACGGCGCAATCCAGCACGACGGGTCGATGTCAGGAAGAAACTGATCAAGCTGGTAGGCGGGCATGATGCGCACCCTTGTTATCGAGGAGCACAGCTTGCTCCTTCACCGTCGGTTTTGCGAAAATCTGTTTCAACGAAAAGCGGACGCCGAAGCGCTGATCAATCTTGGCCGCAGCCATCTCGGCTCGGAGCGGATCTGCGCCGAACTCGAAAACGTTGTCTGTGACGCCGATGTCATCGCGTTGGATGATCTCCAGCCAAATTGCCAGTAGTATCTGCTCGGTGGGTTGGGTCGCCGCTATCCGAGCGGGCGCCAGCTGTTTCGCCAATAGGGACGGCACATCGCGCCGCAACACCTTCCCGATAGTATTGCGGGGTATTGCTTCAACTACGAGAATTCGCGTCGGAACTTTATAGCCGCTCAAGACCTCGGTAACACTTTCACGGATGCTTGAGGGAAGTACAACGGAACCTGCTTTCGGGACTATGGCGGCGAGAACGTCCTCGCCGAGGGTCGGGTGAGGGATCGAAAACGTCACCGCCTCGGCGACAGCCGGATGATCCAGCAATGCGTTGTCTATCTCCAGCGGAAAGACTGAGTGCCCGCCTCTCTTGATGACCTCTTTCAATCGACCGACGATGTACAAATAACCGTCTCCGTCGACGCGTCCGATGTCGCCGGTGCGCAAGTACCCGTCGATAAACGAGTCCGCTGGCTGAGTTCCGACGTACTCCCTGATCACACCGGGACCTTTCAAGATCACCTCGCCGTCCTGGCCCGCAGATAATTCACGCCCCTCCGGATCGACGATTTTCAAGTCCGCGCTAATTGCTTGTCCAACAGAGCCGGGCTTGCGCTTCCCCGGGGGCAGTCGGTTCGAACACAAGGTTGAGGCGGTCTCGGTGAGCCCATACGTTTCCAGCAGCGGCGCGGCGTAAAGCTCTTCCAAGCGCGCTATCGATGCAGGCGGAAGCGGCGCGGACGATGAGCGAAAGCATCGCAGCGTACGAATACTCGGCCTAGAATTTTGTCCCGCATAGTAGTCGCTCATAGCGATGTGCAGCGCGGGCGCTGCCGTAAGCCACGTCGGCGCGTAGTCCCGTAATGCCTGATCGAACGATCGAGGCGAGAACGTTTCGCAGCAATGGATCGATGAGCCGGCAGAGAGCGCTGAAAGGGCTGCCGCTATCAACCCATGCACGTGATGCAGTGGCATCGGCGTTAGACAAATGTCGCTTTCGGTGAGTTCGAACGCCACCTGCATCGTGTCTGTCGCAGCCAGGACGTTGGCATGCGTAAGCCCGACGAGCTTGGGCTGCGCTGTCGTCCCGGATGTGCGCATCAGAACGGCCGGCGCTTCTCCCGACGTCAAGGTCATAAGTCGATCAGAACGCTGCATGTTTCTGGCGGGCCTCACGTCGACGATGCGACAGTTGCCGTGATCCGAGGAAATTTCGTAGATGACGACGGCTATGCCTGCGGCAGCGGCTGCTTTCACGCCTATCGATTGAGATTCGCTGCTCAGCACGACATCCGGCAACAGGACCGAGTAAGCCTCGTCAAACTCGTTTTGCCTGAGCTTTCCGTCCAGTGGACAGCAGGTACCGCACTCGATTGCGCCTAGAAACCCATAGAGTGCAGACGAGCCGCGAGGCATTGGAAAGCACACCCGAGGAATTGATGCGCCTGACGCAGCTTTCAACGCTTGGGAAATGACGGTAGCGTTCTCGTCCATCTGGCTATAGCTGCAGAATCGATCGGGAGCGAACCAGACGGCGGGAGTACTGCCACGACGCTCGACATGACGCCGTATTCGCTGCGGGATCGTCTCGTTATCCGATCGACCGCGGTTGGCAGCCCCACCCCAAAGTGATTTGAACCAATTCATCTCGGTACGCCCGCCCTCGAACTTCCATGCGCGCGATTGGATCAGATCATCGTCCCCGAAAAGGCCGCGGCTTACGTTTATCGAGGTGCGCTGCGAGCGCTTCGCGAAAGTCTTCTGTCAGATAAAGCTTCATCGGATCTGTAATCGCCATCGCCGCTCGCTCAGCTTGATCCATGAACCAGCGGCGTGCTCGTACGGTTGCTTGCACGCTCAGAGGCGGATTGGCTGCGATCTGGCGGGCGAGAGCTGTAGCTGTCTCGACGACCGAACCGGGCGGAGCAATAGAACCGACGATTCCCACCGCGGCCGCTTCGGCAGCCGAAAAAAAGCGCCCGGTGAGAGCCACCTCCGTCGCGAAGCTGCCTCCGCCGCAGAAATGGAGCAAAGCCCAGAAGCGAGCACCGCCGAGCCCGCGCGGTGTTTCGGTGATCTGAAAACGTGTCTGGCTATCGGCAACGACCAAGTCGCACTCGAAAGCGACACCTATACCCAGCCCCATCACGACCCCGTGTACGGCTGCAACGATCGGCTTCGACTTCGGCAGTCGAGCAAGAAGATCGGCCGTGTGAGCATCCGGCTCTTGTGGACCGCCAAGTCGATCGAACTCCGCAACGGATCGGATCTGTCGTTCGCCGACGTCAGCCCCGCTCGAAAAACAGGGTCCTGAACCGGTCATAACGGCGACGAATGCATCATCATCGGCCTCAAACCGAAGCAGTGCAGCCCTTAGTTCTTTGACAAGCTCCGCGTTGAATGCGTTGCGCTTCTCGGGCCGATTGAGCGTGATCGTGACTACGTGCTCGTCCCGGCTGTAGAGCACCAGTTCGTGCTGCGCGGCGGTCATGCGGACGTCCTCTACAGCCAATAGCTCTTATGAACGCTGACCCAACGCCCACCTTGATGTCAATCGGCCGATGCTTCGTCGGTGCCCTTCATGGCCCAAGTGACAAGGCGAACGATAAGGTCTCCGTGGTCAACTGGAATTCCGGAATACGTATGGCGCCATCAAGCAAATATTGCAGCGCAAAACGTTACGCGCCAGCTACCGACACGCCGCGCAACACAAGTGTTGCGCACAGGCACTGAGTCCGCTTCGGGTCCAGGCTGTGTAAAAACGCGGCTCCGCATTCCGAAGCTGCTCTCGACCAACAGTGACTGACACCAACGCGGCGATTTCAGAGCATTTTTGCTGTACTGCGTCTCGCGTCAACCTCCGTGCAACGTAGGGCGGCCTTCGGTGCCGCCTTTGAGTCCACGGCCCGCGCCTCACGTCCGCATGGCTGCCAGCAATGGCTTGACGCCGACGATGTTCAGCACACGCGTGAGATTGTAGCTGAGTACGTTCAGCGCCATTTCGGTCGCTACATTGGGCAATCGCTTCATCAGGAAGTGCGTCGCACCCATCCGCATCTTCAGCGTGGCGAACGGATGCTCGACGGTTTCGCGGCGCACACGCATGGCTTGCGGGTTCCGATCGAGCCGCGTCTGCGCGGCCTCGACAACGTGTTCGTGTTCCCAGCGTTTGATGCGGCGCTCGTTGGACGTTGTGCACTGATCCTTGAGCGGGCATGTGTGGCACGCCTTGGTCAAGTAAATCCGCATTTTCTGGCCATCTTCATCAGCGGTGAAGTGGTGCGCCAGCTTCTCGCCGGCCGGACAGCGATAGACATCGTCATTGGCCAAATAAACAAAATCAGGTTTCCCGAAGCGGCCTGCCGACTTGGCGCCGGAGGTTTGCGGCTTGGGCAGCGTGACCGCGACGCCGGCCTGTTCGCATGCCAGGATTTCCTCACCTTTAAAGTAGCCCCGATCCGCAACGACGTCCAAGTTATCGCTGCGCAACGCGGCTTTCGCCGCCTGCGCTATCGTCGCCAGTTGCGATCTATCGCTGCCGACGTTGTTGACCTCGTGCGCGACAATCAGATGGTTCGTGGTGTCGACCGCACTTTGCACATTGTAAGCGACCATGCCTGAGCCGCGCCCGCTCGTTGCCATCGAGCGGCAATCGGGATCGGTCAGCGATATCTGCTTGTCGGGCGAGGCGAGCAACGCCTTTTCAATCGCGGCAAGCCGTTTCACCTCTTCTTCGAGCTTCGCCAGCTTTTCCTTAAGCCGTGTCTTGGTCAGCAGCACCGTTTCCGACGGCTCTTCTCCTGCGGCAGTCCGGCGGTCGGCGGTGTCGAGTTGGCTCATGTAGCGCGCTACGCTCTCCTCGATCTGCTTCTGGCGGCGCTGGATCTTGCCCTGCGTGAAGTTGTTGTCGCGACTGTTCACGGCCTTGAACTTGCTGCCGTCGATGGCAACGCTGGCCTTCGCCAGCAGGCCCATCTTGCGGCACAACTCGACGAATCGCGCGCAAACCTTCTTGATGGCCGGGCCGTTGTCCTTGCGGAAGTCGGCGATGGTTTTGTGATCCGGCGCAAGCCTTCCGGTCAGCCACATCACTTCCAGATTGCGGCCAGCCTCACGCTCCAGCCGCCGGCTCGATTGGACCCGGTTGAGATAGCCGTAGATGTAAAGCTTGAGCATCGGCGAAGGATGATACGCCGGCCGGCCGGTCGCTGCCGGATCGACGCCATCGAACCCGAGGTCGCGGAGTTCCAGCGCATCGACGAACACATCGACCGCGCGAACAGGATTGCTCTCGCCGACCCAATCATCGAGGCATTCCGGAACCAGCGTCGTCTGCTGGCGATCCGCCCCTTGAACGAAACCCTGCATCACTTCCCCCGCCAATTCAGCAAGAGAATCATAGCATCGATGGGGTTTTCACACAGCCTGGGTCATTCACGTCGGATTTAGCAGAGGTCCTCGGCTGGTTGATGTCCGCTTCGCTCCAACAATGAGCACTTTTGTGTTGGCGGAGCAAACGACGCGAAGAGCCAACGATCGGGATAGGGGGGCGTCTCGCGACGCCACCCCTCCCACACCACCGGGCATACGGGTCCGTACCGCGGCGGTTCGATCGAGTTAAGCCGACACAGGCACTAAGATTTGGGTGAGACCAAGAGAATCGAACACATGATTTCGTAGGGCGTGTTGAACCGCCGGGTGTCCGGACATGCGCCAGAGTCCCGTCGGTGAACCGGCAGCGACCGATGCGGCGAACTTCGCGATGCCGAGGCGGTGAAGCTCCGTGAATCGGTTATGCCCGTTCCGCCATTGCCGCCAGAGATACAACCGCAGTCTCCGGCGGATCCAGGCTTCCAGGTTCGTTAGCACGCGCGGGGTCTGACAGAAGCCGAAGTACCCTCGCCATCCGATGAGGTATGGCCTGAGGTCTGCGATCATCTGCTGCAAACTGATCCCTCGCGTCCGGCATGTGATTTCCCGGATTCGGTCTTTGAACTTGTCGAGGGCTTTCGGCGCAATGCGTCGCTCGCTCCCGTCATTCGCAATGCTGAATCCGAGAAACTTACGTTCCTCGGGTCGCGCCACCGCGCTTTTGGCCTCGTTGACTTTCAAGCGGAGCTTGTCGGTCAGGAACCGGCTTATCGAGGCCCTCACCCTTTCGCCGGCGTGGTGGCTGCGAACATAGATGTTGCAGTCATCCGCGTAACGGCAGAACCGGTGACCACGTCGAGCCAATTCCTTGTCGAGATCGTCGAGCACGATATTGCTGAGGAAGGGCGAGAGCGGACCGCCTTGCGGGGTCCCTTCGTCCACCGGTCGGACCAAACCATCTTCCAATACCCCGGCATTCAGGAATGCCCGGATAAGCTTGAGCACGCGTTTATCGGGTATCCGTGCGGCGACGCGCGACATCAGGATGTCGTGGTTAACTCGGTCGAAAAATCTTTCCAAATCGAGATCAACCACTACGTTGTAGCCATCGGCGACGTAACGCTGTGCCTGGGCTACAGCCTGGTGGGCGGACCGCCCTGGCCGAAATCCGAAACTGTGCTCCGAAAACGTCGGATCCCATCGCTCTTGGAGAACTTGCAGCACGGCTTGTTGAATCAGGCGGTCGACGACACAGGGGACGCCGAGTTTCCTGACCCCGCCATCCGGCTTCGGGATTTCGACCCGCTTAACCGGCTGCGGCCGATAGCTCCCGTCGAGCAGCTGAGACCGAATGTTTGGCCAGTGCTGACGCAGGAAAGCCTTCGCGTCGTCGATGGTCATCCCATCAACGCCGGGGCTTCCTTTGTTCCTTTTAACACGCTTCCACGCTCTTTCGAGGTTCTCTCGGCCGCATACCTCCTCCATCAGTTGTTCTGTGAAAGCCGAGTTTTCGGTTGCTGATTTCGCCATGAATGGTTCGGTCTCCCCGTCACCGCGCGCCGGGGCTTCACCCCGGTCCTTCGGTTCCAAGGCCAGCACTTGCTGGTTGTTCTGCCGCTTTCTATTCACGAGATATCAGTCCTACTTGCTCTCTCAATCGTTCGGGCCTTCAGCCATCGTTTCCGGCTCCGCCTATCTGTTTCTCCACCTTTCGGCCTTGGAGTGCCTCAATAGCTTTGCCGACAGCCTGACCTAATACGCCCTCAGCTGACTTCTGCCCGGTGGTCAGACGGCCTCGCGGTCGTCTCAGTCGCCCGAGGGCGACACCGGGCAGATCTCCCGGGGTAAGCTCAATCGCCTTCGGTGCACAACCGCCGGATCTACGCTTCGCATCCTTGATGGATCTGGACTTCGCGATGTGTCGCCCGCTCGTCCGACGCTTGCGCCTCATATCCGGTTTTTGTTCATCGGCTCGCACCTTTGATCCACGCTTCCTTCAGACCCCGCCTCGCGACGGCAGCCCTTGCGTTTCACTAACCCTTCACCTCCATCAGGTTGGGTGGAAGACTTTCACTTCCGAGCTATTGAGCATGCCCGGCACACGACTAAACCGCTCGCGCGGTAATGCGCTGCGGCAGGCGGCTGGGCGAGTATCGAGATGGGCGCGTCCTGTCTGAAGATGAGGGGTTGCCAACCTCACTTCAAACAGGAGCATCCCCATGACCGACGAGGCAGTAAACCCGTTACGCCGGCGCATGATCGAAGACATGACGATCCGCAAATTCGCGCCCAAGACCCAACATGACTACATTCAAAGAATCAAGAACTTCGCCGCGTTTCTCGGCCGATCGCCGGATATGGCGACCTTCGAGGACGTGCGCCGCTACCAGCTGCATCTGACAGCGAGCGGCGTGGGCGTGCCGACCATCAACCAGACTATCTCGACGCTGCGGTTTTTCTTTCGGGTCACGCTGAAGCGGCACGAGATCGTCGACCATACGCATGTCATTCACGAGCCGCGCAAGCTGCCGGTGGTCCTCAGCCCCGAAGAAGTGGCGCGGCTGCTCGATGCTGCACCGGGGCTGAAGTACAAGGCGGCATTGAGCGTGGCCTATGGCGCTGGCCTGCGCGCCACCGAAGTGGTCTCGCTCAAGGTCTCCGACATCGACAGCAAGCGCATGATCATCCGCGTCGAGCAGGGCAAAGGCGGCAAGGACCGTAACGTGATGCTCTCACCACACCTGCTCGCTCTGCTGCGGGCCTGGTGGAAGGCGGCGCGGCCGCAGGGCTGGCTGTTTCCGGGCCGCGATCCGGCCCAGCCGATGACCACGCGCCAGCTCAATCGTGCCTGTCATGCAGCAGCACAGATGGCGGAGATCAACAAGCGCGTGTCGTTGCACACCTTGCGCCACAGCTTCGCCACCCACCTCCTGGAGCAAAATATCGACGTCCGCGTCATCCAGGTGCTGCTCGGTCACGCCAAACTCGACACCACCGCGCTCTATACCCGCGTCGCCACCAAGACAATCAGCGAGGTCATGAGCCCGTTGGAACACATCACGCTCAAGCTCAAGGAGATCCGGCCACCCGGCTGACGCCAAGGCGCTTGTGTCGCGCCCGGCTTTGGAGGTTGCGGATATCTTCCGCAGCCATGGCGTAGCATGGCGCAAAGCCCATGCCGGCCATGTCAGCCTCGACCAACTGAAGGTGATGTCGGCGATCGAGCGCTGTCGCACGGCGGAACTCGGCGGCCATGTCGCGCGCTGTGCGGAGTGCGCCTACACCACCATCGCCTACAACTCCTGCCGCAACCGGCATTGCCCGAAGTGCCAAGGCGCCGCCGCCAAGGACTGGCTTGCCGACCGCGCAGCCAACCTGTTGCCGGTGCCCTACTATCACGTCGTGTTCACGCTCCCTGCGGCCGTCGCCGACATCGCCTATCAGAACAAGGCCGTGATCTATGATCTTTTGTTCAAGGTCTCGGCCGAGACCATGCTGACGATCGCCGCCGATCCGAAGCACCTCGGCGCCAGGATCGGCATCACCTCCGTGCTCCACACCTGGGGATCAGCGCTCACCCATCACCCGCACGTGCATATGATTGTCCCGGGCGGCGGCATCTCGCCCGACGGCCAGCACTGGGTTTCCTGCCGGCCGGGATTCTTCCTGCCGGTGCGCGTGCTCTCCCGCCTGTTCAGGCGCCTGTTCCTTCAGAAGCTCATTGCCTCGCACCAAGCCGGACGCCTGAGCTTCTTCGGCGATCACGCTCATCTCGCCGAGGCGCAATCCTTCGCGGCTTATCTCGCACCGCTACGCAAGGCCGAATGGGTCCTCTATGCAAAGCGGCCATTCGGCGGACCCGAGGCGGTGCTGGCGTATCTGTCGCGCTATACCCACCGCGTGGCCATCGCCAACAGCCGCCTGATCGCTTTCGACGAGCGCGGCGTCACCTTCAAATGGAAGGATTACCGCGTCGAAGGCCGCGATCGATACCAACAGATGACGCTCGCCACCTTCGAGTTCATCCGCCGCTTCCTCATCCACGTGCTGCCAAAAGGCTTGCACCGCATCCGCCACTACGGCCTGTTTGCCAAAGGCACTTGCGCCGACAACATCGCTCGCGCCCGTGAGCTGCTCGCAGTTGCAAAATCTGAAGGCCAGCGCCGCGCCGCTGCCGCCGTCGATTCCAGAAAACCGACTTGTCCATGCTGCGGCGGTCGCATGATCATCATCGAGGTGTTCGAACGAGGTGCAACGCCGCGGCATCAGTCTACACCTCCAACGAACCGAATCAGGATCGACACCTCATGACCGCATCACAGTCCTGCAAATGTGCCCCCCACGCTCGCTGGCTTTCGATCGGCCACGGCGACGCGCGCCCACATGTCCCCCCATCGCCCCAAATCGTCAGACAATTTGTAGAGCTCGACGCCACCCGCCACGCATTCATCTGCTGCTTCACCGTCGCCCAACTCGTGGCATCGGCTCGATCCAAATCAGCCATCTCGCCCGCGGCACTCAAATCCCCATAGCGCCTGCGGAACGGCTGACGTTCCCTTAAGCGCGGTTTCCTCCCTTGGAGGCTTTCGGACGCCAGCCGCCGAATATGCCACGCCGTCTCTCAAGCGGCCGGCATCCGAAACCCTTCACACAACCGGACTACTCATGCGCGGTAGTATGGATCGCTCATCGCTGTAGTCTTTTTCGGCCTTGCGCCTTGCGGCCCGGTCATCTTGATGGCCTCCGCTCGACGTCGATGGTTGCGATGAGCCGTCTCCGGCAATCGCAGATCAGAAGCAAGCTCGCACCCGGCGGACCCGCCAGCCATGGCCGTCCCAGAAACGCTGTGTCACCCATTCGCAACTGCCAAAATCGTAAGGCCCGGGACCTGGATAGTAGTCCGTAGCTGAGACGCCTGCAGCAATGACACGCCTCGCGCTTACTGGTGTCGCGGCGAGCGAGCCAGCGATCGTTGCGAACACGATGAAGGCAGCAAATGTCTTCTTCATTCGAGGGCCCTCCTGCAGATGACGCCTTGGGTCAGCGCCCGGTGGATGCACGGGACGTTGCTCGTTGCGCAGAGCATAGCCGCCGGCATCAACCTTCAGATTGGCCATCGTAGCAGTTCAACTGAGTGCATTGATAGGGGTCGCTTCGCGTCGCTTGTTGCAAAGTCCCGGTGTCCATCTGGGTCATTCACGTCGGATTTGGCAGAGATCCTCGGCTGGTTGATGTCCGCTTTGCCCCGAAATGACGGCACGCCCAAAATTTTCGCTCGTTCCCCGGATGCAGCGCAACGCCATAAGCGCGTTCACGCGCGTCTTGGATGCGCTATGGTGTTGCGCTGCTGATCCGGGGTCCATCGTCCTTGCATTGACGCCAATGTCCTCAGAATAGGTCCCGGCTCAGCGAAGCAGCGTTACACGCTGCATCGCGTCCGGGACAGGAGCGTCATTTCATGCTGCGCTTGCGTCCGTGACACGAGAGCAAGCAATTGCTCTTCACTTGACGGGATTTTGCTTTACTCGAGTGATTTGCCCGTCGCGTTAAAGTGCCGCAGGCCTTTGCCTTGTGGCGTCGGGCAAATCAGAAGCATTTTTCCGCGCGTCCCGTGCCCTTAAGGAGAGGGACGTTGCGCATCGTCACGAACGTTGGGCGCGGGATGCGATGGACGCGGTGCGTGCGCCTGACGAGAGCGCGTTTCGCGGACGAAGAAGTCGTGTGGTCCTGACGCCTCGATGCTGGCGTTAAATCGGTGGAATAATCCACTGATGATGGTGACAATAAAGCCCGATCACCAGGGAGATCACGAAGGAAATCGTTAAAACCATCGCGCAGGGAATGCCGGAATGTTCGGCGTACCTGTGGTGAACTTATCTGCGTGCTTTCATTCTTTGCACGCGGAGCTACGGGTGCGGAAAACACCCGGCATTCCCTGCGCCCTCTCATTTTCGGAGGGCTTCATTCCCAAAAACTCGGGCCGCATGCGGACCGCGAGAAGTCGGCGCATGTGCGGAATTGTCTTGGATTATCAAGGCATCCGTCATAACGAGGGCCAAATCGATTCACCTCGCCCCGCTCACGTCCGCCATAGCTCGATAGACGCGAAGGCGGGTGCGGGGAGAGGGAGCTAAGTTACGTGTTGAAGAAGAAGCATTGATGTCCGGTACCGACAGAACCAAGGCAAGCCTCGAACTCACTGGGCCCGTCGTCATCCTGGTCGAGCCGCAGCTCGGCGAGAACATCGGCATGGCGGCGCGCGCGATGGGCAATTTCGCGTTGTCGCGGCTTCGCATCGTCCACCCGCGCGACGGCTGGCCGAGTGTTGCGGCGCAACGGGCGGCGGCCGGCGCCGACCATATCATCGAGCATGCCGAGCTGTTCGACACGGTGGAAGCCGCGGTCGCCGATTGCACGCTGTTGTTTGCAACCACCGCCCGCGCCCACGATCAGGCCAAGCCGGTCGTGGGACCGGAAGCCGCGGCGGTGGAGATGACCGACCAGATCGGGGACGGCGGCACGGTGGGCATTCTGTTCGGACGCGAGCGCTGGGGACTGACCAACGAGGAGGTCGGGCTTGCCAACCGCATCATCACTTTCCCAGTGAATCCCGGCTTCGCCTCGCTCAACCTGGCGCAGGCGGTGCTTCTGGTCGGCTATGAATGGTTCAAGCTGTCGACGGCAGGCAGCCTGCCGTTTGCGATGCCCGAGCGCTCGGAGCCGGCGTCACAACACCAGATCCAGGCCTTCTTCGACAATCTCGTGCGCGAACTCGACAAGGTCGAATTCTTGCGGCCGGCTGAAAAGCGCGACACCATGCTGGTGAACCTGCGCAACATCTTCACCCGCATGGAGCCGACCAAGCAGGACATGCACACGCTCCACGGCGTGGTGATGGCGATCGCGGAGGGGCGGAAGGGCCCGGCCAAGGGCGGCGTGCTCGATGGCGCGCAGGCGACGCGGCTGCGCGCGCTGCTCGCCGAGCAGGGGCAGGGCGGCGCCGTGTCCGACGGCAGCAGCACCGTGCGGGGACTGGCGCGGCTGTTGCGGCGCAATCCGACCGATGCCGAGCGCATCCTGTGGCAGGCGCTGACCCGCGACCGACGCTTTGCCGGGCAGTTCAAGCGGCAGACCCCGGTCGGCCGCCACATTCCGGATTTCGTCTCCTTCGTGCACCGGATCGCGATCGAGCTGACCAATCCGGCTGAGTCCGACGCGATCATCAAGGATCGTCTTGATCGGCGCGCCTGGCTGGAGGCCCGCGACTACCGGGTGCTCGATATGGCGGTTGCGGACGTCGAGCGCGATCTGGCTTCCGAGCTTGACCGGCTCCAGGCGCTGCTGCCGGCAGGCCTTTGAGTAGCCTTTCGCAGATGCCAGCCGCGAATTTCTGTACCATTGCCAGGATTAAGCGGGCCGGACTAGGGTTCCTTCCTAAGTCAAGAAACAAAACATCAGGGAGCCCAACCATGCATCACGTCCGAATTGCGATCCTTGCCTCTGTCGCCGCTTTCGCTGCCACGCCGGCGCTGGCCCAGGCGCCCCAGGTCGAAAAGAACGTCTCGATGGGCCTGTCGCTGGCCATCATCCAGGGCGTGCTCGAGCAGTGCACCAAGGACGGCTACAAGGTCTCGGTCACCATCGTCGACAAGTCCGGCGCGGTCGCGGCGCAGATCCGCGGCGATGGCACGAGCCCCCACACCATGGAATTCAGCCGGCTCAAGGCCTACACGGCGCGGATCCGCAACCAGACCTCGCTTGCGACCCAGAAGGAGCTGGAAGACCCGGCCAGAGCGCCCTTGCGGCAAATTCCCGGCCTGGTCGGCGTCGGCGGCGGCGTTCCGATCCGCGCCGGCAACGAGGTGATCGGCGGCGTCGGCGTCTCCGGTGCGCCCGGCGGCGAGAAGGACGAAGCCTGCGCCAATGCGGGGCTCGCCAAGGTCGCGGACGCGCTCAAGTAAGAGCGCGGTTCTTCAACGAGATAATTTGGGAATTGGAGACGACCGATGAAGACGTCGCAGCTCGCGTTCGCGCATGCCTCAACTGTCCTGACCTTGGGCGCCCTCGCGTTATTGTCCTTTGCTGCCGCGGCGAAGGCGCAGACACCGCCTCCCGGCACGCTGGACGTCCCGGCAAAGACCTTGTCTGCGCCAAGCGATGTCAGTCCGCAGCTTCAGAAGATCATCGGCGCACCCTTAAGGACGAACTGGGACAAGCGTCCCATGACCGGCGAAGAATGGAAGCCGGTGGCAGACGCAGGCGCCGCGGCGCTCATCAAGAACGTGCCGGGGATGATGGAGCGGTTGAAGGTCAAGGTCGAGAAAACCACGATCGATGGCGTCTCCGCCTTCATCGTCACGCCGGAGACGATTTCGCCGGAGAACCGCAACCGCCAGCTCATTCACATGCATGGCGGCTGTTACGTCCTCAACCCCGGCGAAGCGGGCCTGCCGGAAGCGCTGTTCATGGCTGGCTTCGGGCACATCAAGGTGATCTCGGTCGAATACCGCATGCCGCCGGACGCCTATTTCCCGGCGGCGCTCGATGACGGCATCACCGTCTACAAGGCATTGATGAAGACCATGCCAGCGAAGAACATGGCGTTCTTCGGCACCTCGGCCGGCGGCGCGCTGGTGCTCGAGATGGGGCTAAAAGCGAAAGAACTCGGCCTGCCGATGCCTGGTGCGATCGCGTCGGGCACGCCGATGTCTGACGTCACCAAGGTCGGCGATACCTTCCAGACCAATGCCATGGTCGACAACGTGCTCGTTTCGCCGAACGGCTTCTGCGATGCCGGCGCCATTGTCTACGCCAATGGCCACGACATGAAGGACCCGCTGCTGTCGCCGGTCTATGGCGACATGCGTGGTTTCCCGCCGACCATCCTCACCAGCGGTACGCGCGACCTGCTCCTGAGCAACACGGTTCGCGTTCATCGCAAGCTTCGCCAGGCGGGGGTCGAAGCCGCGCTTCAAGTTTATGAAGGGATGGCGCACGCGCATTACATCCGCGACGACACCGCGCCGGAGTCGAAGGAGGTGTTCGAGGAAATCGCCGGCTTCTTCGACAAGCATCTCGACAAGTAACTTCGAGCGAGTGGGGGCAGGGCGGCGTGACGCCGCCGGCTTAGACCGCAGCGAGCTGTTGCGGCTCGCTCATCGCGCGCCTTGCCTTCTTCGGCTTCGACGGCACGAACAGCGAGCAGGCGGCGAGCCCCGCGGTGTCGGCGACACCGGGATCGCGCGAGACCATCGCCGCAACGATTGCGCCATCCATCAGGAGTCCGAGCTGATGGGCCAGCATCGCAGGCTCAGTCGCGCCCATCTCGCCGGCGAGTTTCTCGATGTAGCCGAGCACGACCTTCTTGTGCCGCATCGCGATCGCGCGAAGCTGCTTCTGGTCCTTGTCGTGCTCGCCGACCGCATTGATGAAGGGACAGCCGTAGAAGCGTTCCTGACGGAACCAGTCCTTCAGCGCCGGAAAAATCCGCGCGAGCTTGTCCTGAGGGCTCCCACCGCCGGCCTCGAGCGTGCCAATGAACCATTCGCGCCACTGCTTGCCCTCGGTTTCGAGCACGACGTGGACGAGGTTGTTCTTCGATCCGAACAGTTTGTAGAGCGTGGTCTTCGCAGTCCCGGCCTCGTTGATGATGGCATCGATGCCGGTGGCGTTGATGCCGTTCTTGCAGAACAGATGCGTTGCTGCGCTCAACAGGCGCCCGCGCGCGGACTCATCATCGCTGACGTCGCGAGGACCCGGAGCCGAACGCTTCTTCGAAGATGGCTTTGCCATGGCGTCAGTTAATCCAACTGGGCTGTTCCCATCAAGTCGCATCTTGCCTGCGCGCGATTTGATCGCCGTCGAAGCGCAAGTGCATCGCGATTGAGCACGATGCCGCTGACCGGTTTTCAGGCAGCCACGTCTAAGCGGCTTTGCGGCTTCGCGTTTTCTCCAGCGCCGCTTCTGGCACGCTTCGTGCAGGAAACAGACCGTTCGGTATCCTCGCTCCCAGGGAGAAACATCAATGACCGCGGTCGCTCAGAAAACAGCGCTCACCGGCTGCCTCGCGCCGATCGACAAGCAGGGCCTGGAACAGCTCATCGCCAACGGCAAGGCCAACCCGAAGGTCATCAAGACCTTGAAGTGCAAGACGGTGGCCGAAGGCAAGTTCCGCCACGCCAACTACATCCGCAATCTCGCGCCCTATATCGTCGACGAGCCGCCGGGCCTTCTTGGTGATGATACGGCGCCCAATCCGTCCGAAGCCTCGCTCGCCGCGCTTGGCTCCTGCCTTGCGGTCGGCCTTCACGCCAATGCCGTGCATCGCGGCTGGACCGTCAACAAGCTCGAACTCGAACTCGAAGGCGATCTCAACATCACCGCTGTCTGGGGCACTGGCGACGTCAGCGAGAAGCCGGTCGGTTTTACCGACGTCCGCGTCAAGGTCGACATGGAGTGCGAGGGCGTTGCGAAGAGCGAGATCGATGCGCTGGTTGCCCACGTCAAGAAGTGGTCGCCGGTCGCCAACACCTTCACCCGCCCGGTCAATCTCGAGGTCAGCGCGTCCTAGGCATCGAACGAAGCCGGCAGAGGCGGAGGGTCCCATGGGTTCAGTGGCTTTAAACCGGCACGTGATCGACAACGAACTCGCGCCGGCATCGATTGCCGAGCAGGTGGCGGCCATCGCTCGCAAGAACCTCGCTCCCATGGCGGCTGCCATCGATGCCGGAACGGTCTATCCGGACGAACTCCTGCATCGTCTCGGCGATGTCGGCGCATGGGCAAGCCATCTGCCGAAGAATGGCGCAGCCGATCTGCGCTGCGCCATTCAATCGATCGCCGCTCTTGGCGAAGTCTGCGGCGCGACCGCCTTCATGGCGTGGTGCCAGAACACGCTGGTCTGGTACGCCGCCAATTCGACCAATCCGTTGCTGGCCGCGAAATTCGGCGACCGGTTTGCGACCGGACAAATTCTCGGCGGCACCGGGCTTTCCAACCCGATGAAGAGCTTGTTCGGAATCGAGAAGCTGAAATTGAAGGGGCGCAAGGTCGACGGCGGTTACATCGTCAAGGGCGCGCTGCCCTGGGTGTCGAACCTCGGGCCGAACCATTTCTTCGGCACCATCTTCGAGCGCGAGGACGAGCCTGGCGGCACGGTGATGTTCCTCGCCGACTGCTCCGATCCCGCGATCAGCTTGCTGCCCTGCAAGCCGTTCCTCGCCATGGACGGCACCGGCACATACGGCGTGCAGTTCCGCGACGTCTTCGTGCCCGCCGATCTCGTCCTGGCCGATCCGGCAGGTCCCTTCGTCAAGAAGATCCGCGCCGGCTTCATCCTGCTTCAGGCCGGCATGGCCACCGGACTCATTCGCGACTGCATCAACATCATGAACGAGGTCGATCCTCCGCTCGGCCACGTCAATCGCTACCTGCCGCAGCAGCCGGTCAACTTCCAGGAACTGTTGACCGAGCTCGACAACGAAGCGATGGCGCTGGCCGCCGATCCCTACAACGAAGAGGAGAGCTACTGGCGCAAGGTCGTCGCGCTGCGTCTGCGTGCGGGCGAGGCCAGTGTCGCGGCGGCGCATGCGGCCATGCTCCATTGCGGCGCGCGCGGTTACCTGAAGAGCCACCGCGCGCAGCGCCGGCTGCGCGAAGCCTATTTCGTCGCCATCGTGACACCTGCCACCAAGCAGCTGCGCAAGATGCTGGCGGACATGTGAGGTTTTTCGACCCCGACCCCGACCAAACTTGCACTTCAAAAACAGGAGAGGCTGCCATGACGGACGTTCTGATTTCTGCCAGCGAACTCGCCGAACTCAAGGAGCCGTGTGTCATCATCGACACCCGCAACCCCGATGCCTATGCCGCGGGGCACTTGCCCAATGCGGTGAACGTGCATGAAATCTTCACTTACCTTGCGACCTCCACGCCCGAGGGCATGCATGAACTGAAGACGAAATTCGCCGACGCCTTCGGCAAGGCCGGGCTCTCGGGCAAGGAAACCGCCGTCATCTACGAACAGTCCATGAACTCCGGCTTCGGGCAATCCTGCCGCGGCTACTACCTTCTCACCATGCTCGGCTATCCCAAGATCAAGGTGCTGCATGGCGGATACGACGCCTGGGTCGCCAAGGGATTGCCGACCACGACCGCGGTGCCTTCGCCGAAGCCCGCCTCGTTCGCGATCGTGCCGGAAGCCGGCGACATCCTGATCGACGCCAAGACCATGCTGGCCGCCGTCGGCAAGCCCGGTATTGCGCTGCTCGATGTGCGCGACATCGATGAGTGGATCGGCGAAAGCTCGTCTCCGTACGGGAAGGACTTCTGCCCGCGCAAGGGCCGCATTCCCGGCGCGGTGTGGCTCGAATGGTACCGCATGATGAAGCCGACCGCCGAAGGGCCGCGCTTCAAGTCGAAGAACGAAATCCTCGCCGAGTGCGCGACGGTCGGGATCACGCAGAACACGCCGGTCTATCTCTATTGCTTCAAGGGCGCGCGAGCCTCGAACACGTTCCTCGCGTTGAAGAATGCCGGCGTGAAGGATGTGCGGATGTATTTCGGCTCCTGGAACGAATGGTCGCGTGATCCCTCGCTGCCGATCGAGGAAGGCCTGCCGGTCGAGCCCAAGCTGACCGAAAAGGCGGCATAAAACCTGCATGCTTTTTCATCGCCCGGCCGCGATGCGCGATCGGGCGGTGAATTTGCCGGTGTGGCGGGATGCCGCACCAACCGACGCGTGAGGTGTGTGCAGGCATGTCGACCTTTGACGATCCCTTTGACCCCGACCGTCCGTTGTCACTGAGCGGCTGCGTCTGCGGCCAGCACCGGTCCGGCGTTGAACACGATCAGGCCGCGCTAGCGCTGCGATGTGAGCCAGTGACCAGCGAAGACAAACGTTACGAGGGCGTTGTCGCCTCGGCGGTGATGCGCGCGATGTTTCCGAAAGATGCCGCGCGGCGCGCTTTCCTGAAATCGGTGGGCGCTTCGACGGCGTTGGCCGCGATCGCCCAGTTCTTCCCGCTCAAGGCCGTGACGGAAGCGTTTGCCGATACCGGAACGCCCGAGAAGAAGGATCTCAAGGTCGGCTTCATTCCGATCACCTGCGCGACGCCGATCATTATGGGCGCGCCGCTCGGCTTCTATGCCAAGCACGGTCTAAATGTCGAAGTCGTCAAGACCGCGGGGTGGGCGGTGGTACGCGACAAGACCATCAACAAGGAATACGACGCCTCGCACATGCTGGCGCCGATGCCGATCGCGATTTCGCTCGGGCTCGGAGCGCAGGCGATCCCCTTTGCGGTGCCCGCGATCGAAAATATCAACGGGCAGGGCATCACGCTTGCCATGAAGCACAAGGACAAGCGCGACCCCAAGGAATGGAAAGGGATGAAGTTCGCCATCCCCTTCGACTACTCCATGCACAATTACCTGCTGCGTTATTACCTCGCCGAACACGGCCTCGATCCCGACACTGACGTGCAGCTCCGTTCGGTGCCGCCGCCGGAAATGGTCGCCAACCTGCGCGCCGACAACATCGATGGCTTTCTCGCGCCCGACAACATCTGCCAGCGCGCGATCTATGACGGCGTCGGCTTCATGCACATCCTGTCGAAAGAGATCTGGGATGGCCATCCCTGTTGCAGTTTTGCGGCGAGCCGCGAGTTCATAACGACCGCGCCGAACAGTTTTGCGGCTTTGACGCGGGCCATTCTCGATGCGACCGCTTATGCCTCGAAAGCCGAGAACCGCAAGCAGATTGCGGAAGCAATCGCGCCGGCCAACTACATCAACGCGCCGGTGACCGTGCTGGAGCAGGTGCTGACCGGGACTTATGCCGATGGGCTGGGCGTCATCAAGACCGATCCCAAGCGCGTCGATTTCGATCCGTTCCCCTGGCAGTCCTTTGCGGTGTGGATGCTCACGCAGATGAAGCGCTGGGGTCAGATCAAGGGCGACGTCGACTATAAGTCGATCGCCGAACAGGTTTATCTCGCCACCGCTACCCGCAAGGCGATGGCGGAGATGGGGCTGGCCGCGCCGGAGGCCGCCTACAAGTCCTTCGTCGTGATGGGCAAGACCTTCGATCCCGCCAAGCCCGAGGACTATCTCAACAGCTTCAAGATCAGGAAGTCGTCGTGAGAGGCATGACATCCTCGCTCGGCTTTCGCGCAGCCGTGGTGTCGATTGCGCTGTTTCTGGCCTTTATCGGCGTCTGGCATCTCGCCACCCGCGACAATGGCGCGATCGCGGGCATGAGCCCCGAATATGCCAGGCTGATGGGCGCGACCGCGACGCAGGGCAAATCGGCCATGCCGGGGCCGCTCGATGTCGGCGCCAAACTCTGGGAGCACCTGAGGCGGCCGTTCTACGACAACGGCCCGAACGATAAGGGACTCGGGATCCAGCTTGGCTATTCGATCGCGCGCGTCGGCCTCGGCTATCTGCTCGCCGTTCTCGTTGCGATTCCGCTCGGCTTTCTCATCGGCATGTCGCCCTTGATCAGCCGGGCGCTCGATCCGTTCATCCAGGTTCTCAAGCCGATCTCGCCGCTCGCCTGGATGCCGCTTGCGCTCTACACCATCAAGGATTCCGGACTGTCGGCGATCTTCGTGATCTTCATCTGCTCGGTCTGGCCGATGCTGCTCAATACCGCCTTCGGCGTCGCCTCCGTGCGCAAGGAGTGGATCAACGTCGCGCGCACGCTGGAAGTCGGCACCTTGCGGCGCGCTTTCACCGTGATCCTGCCGGCCGCAGCGCCTACCATTCTGACCGGCATGCGGATTTCGATCGGCATTGCATGGCTTGTGATCGTCGCGGCTGAAATGCTGGTCGGCGGCACCGGCATCGGCTATTTCGTCTGGAACGAGTGGAACAACCTCTCGATCACCAACGTGATCATCGCCATTTTGCTGATCGGGCTCGTCGGCATGCTGCTCGACCAGATCCTTGCGCGCGTCACCCGCCTGGTGACGTTCCCGGAATGACGCCATGAGCGGCAAGTTCATTTCGATCGAGGCGATAGCGAAGCGATATGCGAGCCCCGCGGGCGGCGAGGTCGCGGTGTTCGAGAATCTGTGGCTGTCGATCGAGCGCGGCGAATTCGCCTGCGTGATCGGCCATTCCGGCTGCGGCAAGACCACCGTGCTCAATATCCTTGCAGGCCTCGACGCGCCAAGCGACGGCGCGGTCATCGTGGACGGCGAGGCAATCGAGGGGACCAGCCTCGATCGCGCCGTGATCTTCCAGAGCCACGCGCTTCTGCCGTGGCGCACCGTGCTCGGCAACGTCGCCTATGCGGTCACCTCCAAATGGCGTGACTGGAACCGCGCCAAAGTGAGCGCGCATGCGCAAGCGTTCATCGATCTCGTCGGCCTCACCGGCTCGGAACATAAACGGCCTTCCGAGCTTTCCGGCGGCATGAAGCAGCGGGTCGGCATCGCGCGGGCGCTTTCGATCACGCCGAAGTTCATGCTGATGGACGAGCCGTTCTCGGCGCTCGACGCCTTGACGCGCGGTACCTTGCAGGACGAAGTCCGCCGCATTTGCCTTGAGACCGGGCAGACCGCATTCATGATCACCCACGACGTAGATGAAGCGATCTATCTTGCCGACAAGATCTTTCTGATGACAAATGGCCCCGGCGCGGTGCTTGCCGAGATCGTCGAGAATCCGCTGCCAAAGGATCGCGGCCGCATCGATCTGCATCGCCATCCGCTTTACTATGCGCTGCGCAACCACATCGTCGATTTTCTGGTCAGCCGCAGCAAGAGCTTTGCAACCGAGGTACCCGATCACGATCCGCGCCATGTGCCGCTAGTGCGGATCGGCAAGCCCGAACCGGTGATCGCCAGTGTCTCGGATGCGACGCAACTGCCAACAGACGTGAACGCCCGGACTGGCCGGGCATGACAAGTGCAAGGGAGGGACGAGACATGAAGCGATCCGATCTGACCGAGAAGCTGCTCGACATCAAGCGCGAGAAGGGCTGGAGCTGGAAATACATCTGCGAGAAGATCGGCGGCTATTCCGAGGTGCTCATTGTCGGCGCCATTCTCGGCCAGATGAAGCTCACCAAGCCGCAGGCCGCCAACGCCGGTGAGTTGTTCGGGCTCTCCAAGTCCGAGACCGCGATGCTCAACGAAGTGCCGATGCGTGGTGTGCCGATGCCGCCGACCGACCCCCTGATCTATCGCTTCTATGAACTCGTGATGGTGAACGGCCCGGCGTGGAAGGCGCTGATCGAGGAAGAGTTCGGCGACGGCATCATGTCGGCGATCGATTTCGACATGGTGATGGAGCGGCAGCCGAATCCAAAAGGCGACCGGGTCAAGCTCACGATGTCCGGAAAATTCCTGCCGTATAAATATTACGGCGCGAGCGGCAATGTGCCGGAGTATGGCTTCAAGGAAGGTTGAGACCCGTGTGTAGCGAATAGGGAGTAGCGAGTAGGGGTAGCGATCGATACCTTCTACTCGCTACTCGCTACTCGCTATTCGCTCATTGTCCCGCCCGCAAAATAGATTTCGTAAGTCGCCGCGCCCGCCAGATAGGTGCCGAGAACGAGCATTGAAATCAGGAACCAGCGGCGGAAAGTTTCGGGCTCGAGTCGCTTGCGCACGGCCTGACCGATTGCCATGCCGGCGAACGAGCAGGCGAGCGCAATGACGCCGGGCAGTGCCGTCGATTCATCGAGCACCCCAGCGGCGGTCAAGTTGAAGGCTAGCGCGAGCGTCCCGACCGTGAAGAATATGCCGAGCGCCTGAACGAATTCGTCCTTTTCCATGCCAATGGCCTGGAAGTAGGGCATCGACGGAATGACCTGCACGCCGGTTGCGGCCGAAATGACGCCAGAGGTCAGCCCGACAATGCCGCCGACCCATTTTTCGTTTTGCCGGCTGACTGTGAGGACGAGTTTCCGAAGGCCGACGATCGCATAGGTCACCAGCAGAATGCCGAGGAAGATCGAACCGTAACGGGCATAGGGCCCCGTCATCATCCCGGCGTTCAAGCGGGTGCCGATGACCAAACCCAGCATCAGCGGCCAAAGTCGCCGCATGATGTCGCGCAAGTGCGGGCCCGCGAAGGTCTGCCAGATATTTGTCAAAATGGACGGAACGACGACGATCGCGAGCGCATGCGCCGGCAGCATGGCCACCGCAAGTAGCCCCATCGACACCGGTGGCAGGCCGAGCCCGATTACGCCCTTGACGAAGCCCGCCAGAAGGAAGACGGCGACAATGAAAATCAGGAGCGGGTCGATCATGCCGCACGCGGCCTCCACCTACCGCGTCGCGCCGGCAAAGAGCTGCCTGATTTCCCCGATCGGGACCATCTCGCGCACATAGGTGAAGGCGCCATTCTCCTTCATCTCGCGCGCGCATTTGAGAAAGGCTGCGAGCGCGACGCGAGAGAGAGCACCGCCCACGCTGATGCGCTTGACGCCTGCGGCGGAGAGTTGCTCGACGGTCAGCGTCGGGTCCGCAAAGCCCATCACCAGGTTGAATGGCTTCTTCAACGCCGAGACGACCGCCTTGATGGTGGCAAGATCGTAGAGGCCGGGCGCATAGAGCACATCGGCGCCCGCAGCCTCGAACGCCTGGAGCCGCTTGATCGTGTCCTCGAGGTCGGGTGTGGCCGTGCAGGAAATTCTCGGCTCGCGCTGTCAACGTGAAGGGAATGGGGAGCGAGCGGGCGACCTCGACGGCGGCCCGCACGCGCTCCACCGCCAACGAGAAGTCATGGATCGGTTTTTCCCGATTTCCGGTTAAGTCCTCGATCGAACCGCCAACCGCACCGGCTTCGGCGGCAAGCCGGATCGCTTCCGCGGCCAATCCGGGCGCGTCTGCGCCACAATTCTCAAGGTCGACGCTGACCGGCAAATCGGTTGCAGCAACAATCTCGCGGCAGTTCTGCAAGATCATCTCGAGGCTGACGTTGGGGCGGCCAAGCATATTGGAAAGGCCGAGGCTCGTGGTGGCAAGCGCCTCAAATCCCATTGCGGCGAGCAGTTTGGCCGTGCCGGGATCCCAGGGATTCGGAATGATGAACGCGCCGGGCCGCTCGTGCAGGGCGCGAAACGATCTGGCTTTCTCGACTTGACTCTGCATGTGCGTGATCCTCGATGGTTGGGGGGCCGGCTTGCGACGGATAGGGCGCCTTGCAGCATCAGGCAAATTTGTTATTCTTGTTCTCATCATCAGTTTTTTGCATAAAGGTCTCGCGTGGACAGCGACGCACTCAACACCTTCCTGACGGTCTATCGAAGCGGGGGCGTGTCCAACGCGGCAAAGGTGCTGCATCGCTCACAGCCCGCCATCTCACGCCGCATCGCGCTCCTGGAAGATGAGCTTGGGGTTCCCCTGTTCGAGCGCATCGCCGGCCGCAATGTGCTCAGCGACGCCGGCCGCGTGATGGTGCCATATGCCGAGCGGGCCGTTGCGGCGACGCAGGATGCGGAGAATGCGGTTCGCGCGTTGATCCGCTCGAATTCAGGGCCGGTGGCCCTTGCGGTGGTCGGAACGCTGGCGGGAGGCGGTCTTGCCGCCATCATGCGGAGCTTCGCCCGTGAGCATCCCGATGTCGCGCTTACGCTACGTACCGCGACCAGCGCGGAGGTCAGCGATTTGATCCGGCGCGGCGAGGCGACGGTCGGTCTGAGATATGACTTCGACCGATCGACCGATCTCGATCATGAGCGGCTGTTTGCCGAGCGGCTTTCTGTGGTGTGCGCTCCCGATCACCCGCGCGCAGGCGGCCGCGTCAGGAGACTGGCCGAACTGCGTAGCGAACGCTGGATCGCTTTTCCGGAAGTGCCGGGACGGCGCGAGATCACCGCCTCGCATGTCTTCGCGCTGTTCCAGACCCACGGCCTGGGCGAGATCGACTGGACGCCGGTCGATAGCCTGACTGCCCAGAAGCGGCTGATCGAATCCGGCTTCGGCATTGCGTTGCTTGCGCCAAGCACGGTTGCAGACGAATTGAAAGCATCCGCCATCGCGACGATCGGCGTCGGCGATCTCTCGGCAAGCCACCACGTCGTTGCGGTCACGCGCCGCGGCGGATTCCTGAGCGCGGCCTCACGCCGCCTGATCGAGATGATCCGCGCGCACTACTCAGCAGACAAGATCGCAACGATCAGAGGCCCGCGCCGTCAGGTGGCGAAGGGGCGAGCTAGATCGCGCCGCCGACAGAGGGGCGGATGATGCGAACCTGCTGCGCTGGTTAATCGGCGATAAAGCGCGATGCTCATTTTTTGCGGTAGCAATTCGTCAATATGCAATCCGGGGTTGGTACGAAGACGGCGATGCCACCATCCTTCATCCCGGAGTTTTCAATGACATCATTCAAAGGCGCGCTTCTCGTGAGCGCAGCGCTGTTTCTGGTTTCCCCGGTCGTCGCGCAACAACGGATTATTGTCGAACAGGGTAACGGGGCTTCCCGCCAGGAAAATTCGGTGCGGGTCCAGGACAATCTCAGTTTGTTCCTGCCAGGCCCGACCGGCGACAGCGACGAAGCGCAGAAGCTGCGCGAAAAGGGACGGCGTATCGTCTACGAGATGGCTGCGCACGAATGCGATCTGCTTCGCCAGGTTCTGGCAAAGGATTGCCGGGTGGAAAACGTGAACGTCAATCTCAATGCCACGGGCGGACGCCAGTTCAACCAGCAGCAGCAGGAAGGCTTCAATCTCAACGGTACGATGAGCCTCCAAATTACCTTGAAGTAGCGGACCTGTATGAGGCCGGCGTTTACATGCCGGCCTTCACCTGGGCGACGGCCTGCGCCATCAACTCGGTCATTTGCGCGCGAACGGCGTCTTCCGTGATGCCCTTCGCGGCAAGATCGCCCACGATCCTGTCGACAAGAGCCTTCTCGCCGCCTTCCGCAAAGGCGCTTGCGACGGTTTCCCTCGCATAGCTGGCCGCCGCATCCCCCGTAAGGCCCAGCTTTTCGGCAGCCCACAGGCCGAGCAGGCGGTTGCGCCGCGCCTCAGCCTTGAATTTCAGCTCCTCGTCGATGGCGAATTTCTTCTCGAAGGCTTCCTCGCGCTTGTCGAAGGTGGTCATGGCAAAGTTCCTCCAGCGGACGGCCGTTTTGGCCTCATTGCGGCGGGGTGGCCGCATCCCTAAATAATACTGTGAATTCAGAAGGTCACGCGCGGCGGAGCCGCAGGTTAAACACGGTAAAATCCGGCTCTGCGAGGGCGGCATCGATTGTACTGGAAAGGCCAATCGGATAGGTTCGATTCCAGGCTTGGTTCTCGTTCTGTTTCCTGTCCCCGGCCTTCACGGCAGCTCCGTCGTGGGTCACCCCTCTTTGGTATCCGGAGCACACCAATTTCATGGATTTCAACAACACACGGTACATCCCAATGAGCCGTCGACGCCGCATCTATGAAGGCAAGGCCAAGGTTCTCTATGAGGGACCGGAGCCGGGAACCCTGATCCAGCATTTCAAGGACGATGCGACCGCGTTCAACAAGCAGAAACACCAGGTGATCGAGGGCAAGGGCGTCCTCAACAACCGGATTTCGGAATACCTGTTTCAGCACCTCAACGACATTGGGGTGCCGACCCACTTCATCCGCCGTCTCAACATGCGCGAACAACTCATTCGCGAGGTGGAGATCGTGCCGCTGGAAGTGGTGGTGCGCAATGTCGCGGCCGGATCGCTGTCGCAGCGCCTCGGCATCGAGGAGGGCACGCAGCTGCCGCGCTCGATTATCGAGTTCTATTACAAGAACGACCAGCTCAACGACCCCATGGTCTCCGAGGAGCACATCACCGCGTTTGGCTGGGCGACGCCCCAGGAGATCGACGACATCATGGCGCTCGCCATCCGCGTCAACGATTTCCTGACCGGGCTGTTTCTCGGCATCGGCATTCGGCTCGTCGATTTCAAGATGGAATGCGGGAGGCTGTTCGAAAACGAGATGATGCGGATCATCGTCGCCGACGAGATCTCGCCGGATTCGTGCAGGCTCTGGGACATCAAGTCGAACGAAAAGCTCGACAAGGACCGTTTTCGTCGGGATCTCGGCGGGTTGCTGGAAGCCTACACAGAGGTGGCCAAGCGACTTGGTATCCTGATGGAGAACGAGCGTCCGGCGGGATCGGGTCCCGTGCTGGTGAAGGGATGAGGGCTTTTCCGTGAAAGCACGCGTCACCGTCACCCTGAAGTCCGGCATTCTCGATCCGCAAGGCAAGGCTATCGAAGGCGCGCTGAAATCGCTCGGCGTCGACGGCGTCGCCAGCGTCCGCCAGGGCAAGGTCTTCGACATCGAGTTGGCCGGCGCCGACAAGGCAAAGGCCGAAGCGGCCTTGAAGGAGGCTGCCGACAAGCTCCTCGCCAACACCGTGATCGAGAATTACCGGGTTGAAGTCTTGGGCTAGCTGCGAATGAAATCCGCCGTTCTCGTCTTTCCCGGAATCAATCGCGAGCGCGACATGGCGCGAGCCTTGAAGCTCGCGTCAGGAAACGAAACCGCGATGGTCTGGCACGCCGAGACATCGCTGCCGAAAGGGATCGATCTCGTCGTGGTGCCCGGCGGCTTCTCCTACGGCGACTACCTGCGCTGTGGCGCGATTGCGGCGCGTGCGCCCGTGATGGATGCGGTGCGCGACTTTGCGGCGAAGGGGGGCCTGGTGCTCGGCGTCTGCAACGGTTTTCAGATTCTCTGCGAAGCCGGACTCTTGCCCGGCGTGCTCATGCGCAACGCGCGGCTCAAATTCATCTGCAAGGACGTGCATCTGCGGGTTGAGCGTTCCGATTCGCCGTTCACCCGCGGCTACAACGCCGGCCAGGTCATTCGCGTGCCGGTCGCCCATGGCGAGGGCAATTACGAAGCGGATGAAGAGACGCTGAAGCGCCTCGAGGGCGAGGGGCGGGTGCTCTATCGTTATTGCTCGGCAGAGGGCAGCGTCGATGAGGCTGCCAATATCAATGGCGCCGCGCATTCGATTGCCGGCATCGTCAACGAGCGCGGCAACGTGCTCGGCATGATGCCGCATCCGGAAAACCACGTCGAAGACATCATGGGCTGCACCGACGGGCGCGGCCTGTTCGCCGGCCTTGCCGCGCATTTGCAGAACGCTGCCTGACGACCCCAACTGCGGCGCAGGTTGCGCTTTCGCCGTCACAATCTATTCACACTAAACCACTGCCGAAGCAACCTGGGATTGTGCAGTCGCGTCAGTCGCGTTATGCAGGAAGCGCTGACTGATCCGCCTCCCGGAAGCGCCACCATGCCCTTCGCCCTGGTCATCCTCTTGCTGGACATTACGCTGGTCTATCACGCTTCCCGCACCGGGCGGATGCAGCCCTGGGCTTTCATTATCCTGATGGTGCCGTTGTTCGGCGCGATCGCCTATATCTGCGTCGAAGTGATCCCGGAATGGTTCTCCAGCCCCGGCGCGCGGCAGGCCCGCCAGCGGGTTGCCAACAGGCTTGATCCGGACAAGCTCTACCGCGAGTTGTCCGACCGGCTTGTCGGCAGCGATACCATCACCAACCGTGCGAATCTGGCGGCCGAATGCCTGAATGTGGCCCGCTTCGACGAAGCCGAGCGCCATTTTGATCATATTCTGTCGCTGCCGATGGGTGAGCTTCCGCAATATGCGCTGGGGAAGGCGCGGGCCCAATTCTCGGCCAAGCGCTTTACCGAGGCGCTGGCCACTCTGGACGACCTGCAAAAGCGCTGGCCCGATTTCGAATCTCCCGAGGGACACCTTCTCTATGCGCGTGCGCTCGCCGAACTCGGCCGCATCGAAGAGGCGCTCGAGGAATTTCACGCGGTGTCCGCCTATTTTCCGGGCGCGGAGGCGACGGTTCGCTACGGACTGCTGCTGAAGACAGTTGGACGCACGGCGGAGGCTCGGGTCGTCCTCAACGAACTCCTGATCAGGATGAGGCGCGCGCCCAGATATCTGCGCAGCGCGCAAGCCGAATGGCTTGCGATCGCGGAGAAGCAGTTGTCGACCTGAGCTGGCGGGCTTTGCACGGGCGTGGCAGACGCAGGTCTGCAAAGCTATGGACAGGCCAAAAATGCGTCGTAAAAGGCCTTTTCCCCGGCCCCCGATGTACCTAATAACGGTTCATGCGATCCACCAACGAACCCCAGATCACCCCCGAACTCATAGCCAGCCACGGTCTCAAACCGGACGAGTATGAGCGCATCCTGAAGCTGATCGGCCGGGTGCCGACATTCACGGAACTCGGCATCTTCTCGGCGATGTGGAACGAGCATTGCTCATACAAGTCCTCGCGCATCCACCTGCGGGGGCTGCCGACCAAGGCGCCCTGGGTGATCCAGGGGCCCGGCGAGAATGCCGGCGTCATCGATATCGGCGACGGGCAGGCAGTGGTGTTCAAGATGGAGAGCCACAACCATCCGAGCTACATCGAGCCCTATCAGGGCGCGACCACCGGCGTCGGCGGCATTCTGCGCGACGTCTTCACGATGGGCGCGCGGCCGATCGCCTGCCTCAATGCGCTGTCCTTCGGTGCGCCGGAGCATCCCAAGACGCGGCATCTGGTGTCGGGCGTGGTCGCGGGCGTCGGCGGCTATGGTAATTCGTTCGGCGTGCCGACCGTCGGCGGGCAGGTGCGTTTCCACACGCGCTACGATGGCAATATCCTCGTCAATGCGATGGCGGTGGGCCTCGCCGACGCGGACAAGATTTTCTATGCGGCCGCCTCCGGCGTGAACATGCCGATCGTCTATCTCGGCTCCAAAACGGGGCGCGACGGCATCCACGGCGCCTCGATGGCGTCCGCCGAATTCGACGATGATTCCGCCGAGAAGCGTCCGACGGTGCAGGTCGGCGATCCCTTCGCCGAAAAGCTTCTCCTGGAAGCATGCCTCGAAATCATGGCGGCCGACTGCGTGATCGCGATCCAGGACATGGGCGCGGCCGGCCTGACCTGTTCGGCGGTCGAGATGGGCGCCAAGGGCGACCTCGGCGTCGATCTCGATCTCGACGCCGTACCGACGCGCGAGACCGGCATGAGCGCATACGAGATGATGCTCTCGGAGAGCCAGGAGCGCATGCTCATGGTGCTCAAGCCCGAGAAGGAAAAGGAGGCCGAAGCGATCTTCCGCAAATGGGGGCTCGATTTTGCCGTGGTCGGCTACACGACGCCGACGAAACGCTTCCGCGTCAAGCACGGCGGCGACGTCATGGCCGACCTGCCGATCAAGGAACTCGGCGATGAAGCGCCGGTCTACGACCGGCCGCATGTCGCCCAACGGGCCAGGCCCGTGATTGCCGCCCGCGAGGTCAGCCCGCCGATCGGGATTGCCCAGGCGCTGCAAAAGCTGATTGCCACGCCTGAGCTTTGCTCGAAGCGCTGGGTGTGGGAGCAATACGACCACGTCATTCTCGGCAACACCGTGCAGCGGCCGGGCGGCGATGCCGCCGTCATCCGCGTCGAGGATGGCCCGAAGGGACTGGCGCTCACCGTGGACGTCACGCCGCGTTATTGCGAGGCCGATCCGCATCAAGGCGGCAAGCAGGCGGTCGCCGAAGCCTGGCGCAACATCACGGCCGTCGGCGGACGGCCACTGGCAATCACCGACAATCTCAATTTCGGCAATCCCGAGCGACCGGAGATCATGGGCCAGTTCGTCGGCTGCCTGAAGGGTATTTCGGAAGCCTGCCGCGCGCTCGACTTCCCGGTCGTTTCCGGCAACGTCTCGCTCTACAACGAGACCAACGGCCGCGGCATCCTGCCGACGCCCTCGATCGGCGGCGTCGGCGTGCTCGATCACTTCACCAAATCCGCGACGCTGGCGTTCAAGGCGGCGGGCGAGGCGATTTTGCTGATCGGCGAAACCCAGGGCTGGCTCGGCCAGTCCGTGTATTTGCGCGACATCTGCGGCCGCGAGGAGGGCGCGCCGCCGCCGGTCGATCTCGCCGCCGAAAAACGCAATGGCGACGTGGTACGCGGCATGATCCACGCCGGGACTGCGACCGCCGCCCACGACATTTCTGATGGCGGTTTGTTGGTGGCGCTTGCGGAGATGGCGATCGCGAGCGAGATCGGTGCGCAGCTTCTCGCGGCGCCAGCTTCGATCGTGCCGCATGCGTTCTGGTTCGGCGAGGACCAGGCGCGCTATATCGTGACCGTTCCCGCCGATCGGGCGGGTCTGGTGCTCGCCAAGATGAAGGGCGCCGGCGTGCCCTGCATGCGGCTCGGCACCACGGGTGGAGACGCGATCGCCGTCGCCGGCGAGGACGCCGTTTCGGTGGCTTCCCTGAAAGACGGTTTCGAGAGCTGGCTGCCCGCCTACATGGCGGGCCAGGCTTGATCGAGGCGAAATCTAAAGCACGTGCGTTACGCCGGGAATCCTGCGCAGGGCAAGCGTCGCTAGCCAGCTGATCGCAAGCGTCGCCGCGAAAACGATCAGCGCTTTCAACATCGCAGTCGCTTGCGGGATCGGCGTCAGCGCGATGCCATAGAGCGCATATTGCAGCCACAGCAACGGCACATAGTGAATCAAGAAGATTCCAAATGAACTTTCGCGCAGCGGATCAAGTATACTCCGGCCGCTATTGTCGAATTTCAGGAACAGCGCGAGCAGATTGATGGTTTGCGACGCGCTGAAGCTGGCGAAAAAGAAGGCATGTACGTTGTCCCACCACTGCGGTGGGTTGTTCGGGTCGGACAGGAATTCGCGCTTGTAGAAGATAAGCCCGATGAGTCCGGCATAGGTCACGATGGTGGCTGCAAGCCATAGCGGCCATCGCTGCGCCAGCGCGCCATCAGGAGATAAAAGGCTGCGATCACCGTTGACGGAACCGATGCCGGCGCCCACGAAGAAATAAAGCAGGTAGAGGAGAATCCGGTCCGACTGGACCGCAAGCGGCCCGAACGTGTACCACCGCGCGATCCCGAAATGATGATCGAGGGGCACGTAGGCGACGATCGACGCGGCGAGAAACATACAGAAGGCGTAAGCCGGATGTTCGAGTTTCGCGGTCGACACGCGTCCAATGGCTTCGACAGAAGCCGGCGCGACGCAATAGATTGCCGCGGCGAGCATGTCGAAGACCAGCAGCACGCCCAGGAACCAGATCGGGCCGCTCTCCCAGGGGCCGACCGTTACCGTTTTCCACCAATATGCAGCGAAGCCTGAGCCCGGACCTGAGTTGCGAAGCTCGACCGCATAATACGCAATCGGAATCAAGACCACGACGCCGACCGCGAATGGCAAGCCGAGGCGCAGCCAACGCCCGCGGAGGAAATCGCTCACGCCCTTGCGTTGAAGGCTGGGCCAGACGAACAGCCCGGACAGCAGAAACATCGCCGCCATGAAGAAGCTGTCGTTGAAGGTCACGACCGCATCAAACAACAGGAACGACTGCCGGTCGGTGTGGCCGTAATAGGTGTAAGGAATGACCGAGTGGTGGATCAGTACCAAGATGATGATGAAGCTTCGGGCGCGGTCGAACGCCGCGTTCCGCGCGCCAGCCTCCGCCTTGGTTCGTATGTCCTTCACCCTCGAGCCAACAACGTCCGTCATCCGCACCCCCACAAGTTTCCTGATGTTGAATGCTCTCAGGCGATTGAACAAGGGCCGTCGGCCGCAACCCGCATCGAGGCGGGAGCATGGGAATAGATCGGCAAGCGGGGAGGAGGGTGTCGCGCGAGTTTTGGATCGCGGCGTCGCGCCTTGGGCACGCCACGAAATGGAACCCTCGTGAACGGCTTGAAGTTAGATCGCCAGGACCGTCGGGGTGACGGATGGCGTGGAGGCTTTGATGACACTACTGAAGTGGGCGTTGATTTTCTTCGTAATATCCGTGATCGCCGGCATCCTTGGCTTCACAGGCGTATCCGCCGCTTCGGCGGATATCGCCCGGTTTCTGTTCTATATCTTCGTGGTGATCTTCCTGATCCTGCTGATCCTGGGTCTGACAATCTTTCGGGCGTAGCAATTTTGATTTTGTCATTCCGGGATGGTGCGCCAGCACCAGACCCGGAAACTCGGGATTCCGGGCGCGCGCTCTCAAAGCGCCCCGGAATGACGCTTGAAATACTTACGCGACTTCCTCGATCTTGACCTTGTCGGGGTAGAAGGCGAGGTGACCCGAGATTTGCTCCATCGCCGGGAATGGAGCCTCGTAGGTCCAGATCGCGTCCGCGATGGTCTTGCCATCGGCAACGATGCTGAAATAGTTCGCATCCCCCTTGTAGGGGCAATGCGTCACCCGCTCGCTAAGCTTGAGCAGCTCCATATTGGCATCCTTGCGCGGGACGTAGTTGACCGCCGGATAGCTTGCTTCCTTCAACATCAACGCATCGGTTGTCTCGGCGATCACGACGCCGCCCGCCGTGACGCGCACGCGGCGCGGGTTTGTCGAGATGGTGATCGGATGATCGGGGCCTGGTAACTTCATGGTTATCCGCCTTTTCGGCCCCCATAGCGGCGGCCATTCCTGTGATCCTGGGCCGAATATAATGCGACAGGGCGTGACCCAGAAGGCCATTCGCGCTAAATTGAAGTGGCCGGCTGACCGGGGGCCGTTGCACGGTGAAGCGAAAGGGAGAAATCTGGAATGCCGATGGATGCCCGCGATATCGAATTGATGATCAAGGCCGCGATTCCCGACGCCGAGGTAACGATCCGGGATCTCGCCGGTGACGGCGATCATTACGCGGCGACCGTCATTTCCGAATCATTTCGCGGCAAGTCGCGCGTCCAGCAACACCAGATCGTCTATCAATCGCTGAAGGGCCAGATGGGCGGCGTGCTCCACGCGCTTGCGTTGCAAACCGGCGTGCCGGAGTGAGCCGGAAATTGTCAAAGCAATCGGCTTAATCCGAAGCGACCAGTGCATGGACCGAAAACATCGCCTCCGAATCCGTCCAGGTCTGGAGGAGAGTCCAGCCTGAGACTCGGGCGAGCAGGGCAAAACGCTCGATCGAGTATTTGTAGCTGTTTTCAGTGTGGATGCTTTCGCCGGGCCGGAACGAAAATTTCTGACCGAGCACTTCTGCGGTGAGCGCTTTCTTGCTGATCAGATGCATCTCGATGCGATGGCGGTCGCGATTATAAACCGCGCGGTGGATGAAGGCCCCGACATCGAAGTCGCCGCCGAGCTCGCGATTGATGCGATGGAGCACATTGAGATTGAAGCGCGCGGTCACGCCTGCGGTGTCGTTATAGGCGTCATAGAGCGTGCGTTCGTCCTTCTCGAGGTCGACGCCGATCACCATTCTCGCGCCTTTGCCGAGGATCGCGCGAGCGCTCTTCAGGAACGTGCAGGCCTCGCCGGGCTCGAAATTGCCAAGCGTGGAACCCGGGAAAAAACCGACCCTGGGCATCACGCTCACGGCCTCCGGCAACTGGAACGGCGCGGTAAAATCCGCCGTGACGGGGTAGACGCCCAGTCCGGGATAGTCCGAGCGCAAGGCTTCCGCCTGTGAGTTGATGAAGTCGCCCGAAATGTCGACCGGAACATAGGCGCCAAGCCGGCACGCACCGAGCAGCAGCCGGACCTTGGTGGTTGCGCCGGCGCCGAATTCGACCAGAGCTGCATCTTCCGGAATGAAAGCCGCAATCTCCGGTGCATGGTCGCGCAGGATCGAAAGCTCGGTGCGGGTCGGATAGTATTCCGGCAGCACGGTGATCTGCTCGAACAGTTCAGAGCCCGCCGCATCGTAGAAATATTTTGGCGATAGCCGTTTGGGGGCGCGCGACAGATCATCGATCACGTCGCGGGCGAAGGTGGATGTCGGCTCATCGAGATGGTGCGCTTCGGCCAGCGCGGTCGCGTGCACGTTCATGACATTTCTCCCGGACGCGCTTTTTCTTGCGCGTTTGTGTTCGAAAAGAGCTAGTCGTAGTCGGCGAGCCTCAGGCCTGTGAATTGCCAGCGATGGTGGGGATAGAAGAAGTTGCGATAGGTGACACGGCTATGACCATCCGGCGTCGCCAACGATGAGCCGCGCAGCACCAGCTGGTTGACCATGAACTTGCCGTTGTATTCGCCGAGCGCACCCTCGACCGCCCGATAGCCGGGGTAGGGCGAGTAGGCGCTGCGGGTCCATTGCCAGACGATGCCAAACGCGTCGTTGAGAAGACCGGCGCGGGCAGCGACCTCCCATTCCATTTCGGTCGGCAGATGCCTGCCGCGCCAGCGCGCAAAGGCGTCGGCTTCGTAATAGCTGATGTGACAGACCGCATCTTGCGGATCGACCGGCTTTAGTCCGGCGAGCGTCATGATGTGCCACTTCCCATCGATCTCGCGCCAGTGGCCAGGCGCCTGCCATTGCTCGGCGGTCACGGTGGCAAAGCCGTCCATCAGCCAGAGCGTCGGCGTGGTGTAGCCGCCGTCGGCCATGAAGGCGATCCACTCGGCATTGGTGACGAGGTTGCGCGACAGCCGCACCGGACCCACCAGCGCGCGATGGGCCGGCTTTTCGTTGTCGAAGTGAAAGCTGTCGCCGGCGTATCCAATGCTGTGAATGCCCTCATTGAGGTCGATCCAGTCATCGCCCGAGCCGCTTGCGACCGGGAAGCGCCAGGACGGGTCATAGGCGGGGCAAATCGGATTCTGGGCAAAAGCATGCAGGATGTCGGTCAACATCAGTTCCTGATGCTGCTGCTCGTGATTGAGGCCGACCTCCATCAGCGGCGATATCTCGGCCAGCTTTTTATCATCCGCCTCATGAAGAAATCTCACCACCGCCGCGTCGACATGACGGCGATAGGCCGTGATTTCGTCGGCACTCGGCCGGGTCAGATCACCGCGCCGGGCACGGGCATGGCGGGGGCCCGCGCTGACGTAATAGGAATTGAACAGGAAGGCGTAGTCGGGATGGTAGGGCGTGTAGTCCGGACTGTGCTCGCCGAGCAGAAATTGCTCGAAGAACCAGGTGGTATGGGCGCGGTGCCATTTCGCCGGGCTCGCGTCCGGCATGGACTGGATCAGCTGGTCCTCGGGGCTGAGGGGCGCGGCGCGGCGTTCTGTCTCGTTGCGCACCGCAAGAAAGGCCTCTGTGAGGTCGTCGGCGAGGCCGGATTCTTGGGAAAATAATGACGGGCGAGAGGCGGCAATGGCGGGTGCAAGCTGCGTCACTGGGGTCTCCGGGTCGCAAGCAAAAGGAGAACGTTGGCCTCGAAGGGTGGTTCCTCGAGAACAGCCCGTCCTAGATAGGAGTTCCTATCTGGGAAAAAAGCCTCCGAGCCCGATCAAATACGGGTCATTCGCTGCGCCCGTTACACGGGGGGATCGTCTCAAGGGGACCGCCGGTCCGCCTCCCGCATGGCAGGTCCGATCGCCAAATTGCTTTGGATGCACAATCGTTTGGGGTACATATATGGGAGTTGCAGGGTTAGCCGGCGTCATGCCGGAAGGCCGATCGGAGTGGGCGCTGCATCCGCCCAAAGGGAAAAGAATATGAGCATTGAGCAATTCATCGACAACGAAGTGAAGTCGAACGACGTCGTGCTGTTCATGAAGGGCACGCCCCAGTTTCCGCAGTGCGGTTTTTCGGGCCAAGTCGTGCAGATCCTCGACCACATCGGGGTCGGCTACAAGGGCCTCAACGTGCTGGAGTCCAGCGACCTTCGTAACGGCATCAAGACTTATTCGAACTGGCCGACCATTCCCCAGCTCTATGTGAAGGGCGAGTTCGTCGGCGGCTGCGACATCATCCGCGAGATGTTCCAGGCCGGCGAGTTGCAGCAGCTCTTCACCGACAAGGGCGTGGCGGTCTCGACCGTAGCCTAAACTTGAGCGCACGCCAGCTCGGCGGCGTGCGGCTCGAAGTCGTCGTCGCCGATATTACGACATTACGCGTCGATGCCATTGTCAACGCCGCCAACAGCACTTTGCTAGGCGGGGGCGGCGTCGATGGTGCGATCCATCGTGCGGCAGGTCCTGAGCTCGTGATGGAATGCCGGCAGCTTCATGGCTGCAAGATTGGTAATGCCAAGATTACCAAGGGATACCGGCTCGCGGCCCTTCATGTCATTCACACGGTTGGACCGGTTTGGCGGGGCGGCGATCATGGTGAAGACGACCTATTGGTCTCTTGTTATCGCCGTTCGATCGAGCTTTGCAGGGCCAACAACCTGACCTCGGTCGCCTTTCCCGCCATTTCCACCGGCATTTATCATTTCCCCGCTGATCGCGCGGCCCATATCGCGGTTTCGACGACCGTCGACACCGTGAAGTCGGCGCCATCCCTCCGGCGCGTGATCTTTTGCTGCTTCTCGCGTGAGAGTGGGCGCCTGCACGAACAGGCGCTAGCCCAGTTCGGCGAGCCTTGTGCCGACTGAAACGGCCGCTACACTTTTGCTCATTGGGGCTGGCGACGGGTAAACCATGACATTTCGAGGTATCGGCGGCGCTCTGCGTTTTCATCTCGCGGCGCTGGTGCTTTTGCTGGCTGCGATCGCAAGTAACACTGCCTCAGCAGAATCTTCGCTCGCCGTTTCTCACGGCTTCTCCCAAGCAGGCCTCGCGCATGTCCGCGACTACCTGAACAATGAAGTCGCGACCGGCAAGATTCCCGGTGCGGTCCTCCTGATCCAGCAGCATGGCCAGCCGGTTCTGTTCGAAAGCTTTGGCTTGAGGAATCCCGGCAACCAAAGTCCGATGACGAAGGATGCGATCTTCCGTCTCTACTCGATGTCGAAGCCGATCACCTCCGTCGCCGCCATGATGCTGATCGACGACGGCCGGATGTCGCTCAATGATCCCTTGTCGAAGTTCATTCCGGCGTTCGCCGACACGCGGGTGGCCGTGGAGCGGGACGAGAACGGCAAGGAGGTGATGGCCACCGAACCTCGGGTCCGCCCGATCCGGATCATCGATCTCCTGCGCCAGACCTCCGGCATTACTTACGGATTTTACGGCGACAGCCCCGTCCGAAAGCTCTATGCGGCAAGCGGTCTGTTTGACGGTGATTTCGACAATGCGCAGTTTGCGGAACGATTGGCGAAATTGCCGCTGGCCGAGCAGCCGGGCACGCTGTGGGACTACGGGCATTCGAGCGATATTGTCGGTCGGGTCGTCGAGGTTATTTCCGGAAAATCGCTGTACCAATTCGAGAAGGAGCGGTTGCTTGATCCGCTCGGCATGCGTGATACCGCCTTTCACGTCGACGACGGGAAGCGGGACCGCGTGGTTGAGCCGTTGCCGGGCGATCGCTTCAAGGGCTCGATCGCCGGGCTTGGCGATCCGGTCCTGCGGCGCCGCTGGGAGTCGGGCGGCGCAGGGATGGTGGGTACCATCATCGACTACGCCCGTTTCGCGCAGATGCTGCTCAACGGCGGTACGCTGGATGCACGGCAGTACCTGAAGCCCGAGACGGTCAAACTGATGGCGTCGGACCAACTGGGACCGGCGTCGAAAATCGCGCACGACCAATATTATTTTCCGGGCGATGACAGTAGCTTTGGTTTGGGCTTTGCGGTCCGGACCGTTGAGAACCCGCCGCTTCCATCCGGCGAATATCGCTGGGACGGTGTCGGCGGCACCTTCTTCTTCGTCGATCCCGAGGACGACCTGTTTGCGATCTGCATGATGCAATCACCGTCGCAGCGCCAACGCATTCAGGCCGAATTGAAGACGCTGATCTATCAGGCGCTCGAGAAACAAGGTCCGCGATGACTGCACAGGAAACCTTGAAGACGGAGGGCCGTGGGACGTTTTCGCCGGCCCCGATAGCCTTTGGAATTCTGTTTGTGGGCTATCTGGCGTTGGTGATCGGCTTTGCCTGGAATCCGACGCCGCTGGCGCAGGCCTTGGCTGCGATCGGCATTGTCCTGGCCATCGTTCACGCGACGCTCTTCTACGGAGCCAGGGACGCGCTGGCGATTTTCGCGATCTGCGTCACTACCACCTTTTGGATGGAGAATCTTGGCTCCCTCACGGGATTTCCGTTTGGCCACTATCATTTCGAGGTCGGCGCAAACCTTCCGCACGTTGGGTTGATTCCCGTCATCGTCGGACCGCTCTGGTTCGGCATGGGGTACTTTTCCTGGATTCTGGCAGGCACCTTGCTTGGCGCGCCGGCGCGCCCCACCGGCAAATTCGAATTGGTGGCATGGCCCATCGTCGCCGCGTTCGTCATGACGCAGTGGGACGTCGTCATGGACCCGCCGCTCTCCACGATTTCGAAAGCCTGGATCTGGCATGACGGCGGCGCACATTTCGGCGTGCCGCTGTCGAACTATGCCGGCTGGCTGTTGACCTCATGGCTGTTCTATCAGGGGTTTGCGATCTATCTCGGCCGGCGGCCGGACCTGCCTGAGCCGATACCGGCCCGAGCGCGGGCGCTGCGACTGATGGCGATTGCGCTTTATCTGGGCTCAGGCCTCACCCATCTGACGCCCTGGCTGTTCGGCCAGAGCGGGGAGGTGGCGGATGCGGCCGGTCACCTCTGGCGCATCGCCGATCTCAGGGCGACCACCGTTCTCACCATGCTGCTGACGATGTTCGTCACATCGCTGCTGGCGGTGTTGCGGTTGGCCGCGGGAAACACCGCCCGTTGAGCAATCTCAAGCCCGGCGCGCGATCTCGCGCACATGGCCGATCATTTCCTCGATCTGGGCTGCCGTGACATCGAGATGGGTGCAGGCGCGGATGCGGCCGTCCATCACGGCGATTTGAACGCCGCGCTGGTTCAGCGCGGCGACCATGTCGGCCGCGCTGATGCCGGCGCCATCCGGTTTGAAGAACACAAGATTCGTTTCCGGCTCCTGAACCTCGATGCCCTGAATCTGCGCCAACCCGCGCGCCAGCGACCGCGCATTGGCGTGATCGTCAGCCAGCCGATCGACATGATGATCGAGCGCGTAGGTGCAGGCGGCCGCACAAATCCCGGCTTGGCGCATCGAGCCGCCCAAGCGTTGCTTCCATTGCCAAACCGCATCGATGAAGTCACGCGTACCGGCGATGACGGCACCGATCGGCGCGCCCAGGCCTTTCGAAAAATCGATCCAGGCCGAATCCCAGCCCGCGGTCATGTCGCGTGCGCTGATGCCGGTGGCGACGGTCGCGTTCAACAGACGAGCGCCGTCCATGTGGGTGGCGAGCCCGTTGGCCTTGGCAATTTTCACGACCTCGTCGAGATCGGTCTTCTTCCAGATGGTTCCCCCGCCGATATTGGCGGTCTGCTCGGCGCTGACAAGCGTTTGCGGCGGCTGGTAACGTGTGCGCGGGTGAAGCGCGGCGCGGAAGGCGTCAGGCGTGAACTTGCCATCTTCGCCTTGCAACGGCGTGATCTGGAATCCGCCAAGCGCGGCGTGCGCGCCGCCTTCACGCGCGATGATATGAGCAGAGACATGCGCCAGGATCTCATCACCCGGCCGGCAATGCACCAGCGTCGCCGTGACGTTGCACATGGTGCCGGAGGGCAGGAACACCGTGGCCTCTTTCCCCATCAACTCGGCGACGCGATCGCAGAGCAGGTTGACGGACGGATCGTCGCCGACCTGCTCGTCGCCGACTTCGGCGCGCGCCATCGCTTCGCGCATTCCAGCCGTCGGGCGGGTTTGCGTGTCCGACAACAGGTTGATGCGGATCGGAGGCGCCTTGGGATCGCGGCGGGCAGGGGTGTAGGCCATTGGTGAGGTCTCTCGGAGTAGTCTTTCGGGCTCGTCCTGCGGACTATGTGTTCAGCGATCTTACTGAAACAAAAAGGCCCCGGCAAAACCGGGGCCTTTTGATTTCGCGTCGCGCAAATTCACATCAGCGGGAATAGAATTCGACGATCAGATGCGGCTCCATCTGCACCGCGAACGGCACGTCCGTCAGCGCAGGAATGCGGACGAACTTCGCGGTCATCTTGCCGTGATCGACGTCCAGATAGTCCGGCACGTCGCGCTCGGGAAGCTGGCTCGCTTCAAGGACATGCGCCAGTTGCTTGGAGGATTCCTTGACCTCGATGAGGTCGCCGACCTTCAGCTTGTAGCTCGAGACATTGACCTTGCGGCCATTCACCTTGACGTGGCCGTGATTGATGAACTGGCGCGCGGCGAACATCGTGGAGACGAACTTGGCGCGGAACACCACGCTGTCGAGGCGGCGCTCCAGGAGGCCGATCAGGTTCTCACCAGTGTCGCCCTTCATCCGGCCGGCCTCGACATAGATGCCGTGGAACTGGCGTTCGCTGATGTTGGCGTAATAGCCTTTCAGCTTCTGCTTGGCGCGAAGCTGCACGCCGAAGTCGGAGAGCTTGCCCTTGCGGCGCTGGCCGTGCTGGCCGGGACCATATTCACGGCGGTTCACGGGGCTCTTCGGGCGGCCCCAGATATTCTGGCCCATACGGCGGTCGATCTTGTATTTCGCCTCACTGCGCTTTGTCATCGCGTCCTCTTTAACGGTTGGATTTGAGGAGACGCGCCCTCCTGTGCAGCCGGAGATTTCTCTGGCTGCCGACAGGTCCAGACCCCTAAAGCTTGAAGGAGGCGGACCACGGGTCGCGAAACGCTTCGCGGGCCGAAGCCGGCCCGCGAGCAGGGCGGTTTCTAGGCAGAAACGGCCGGACTGTCAACGGAATTGGACCCCGGTTCAGGACGATAGCGCCTGGATTTCGGCCGAAATCTCGCTATTCAGGACCTGTTCCAGCCGCTTGAACACCCTCGCGATGACGGCAGCATCGGTAACCCGGTGATCCCAGCGCAGGACGACGTCAATCCTGTTGTCCGGTCCGGCCACGCCATAGCTCAGGAGGAACGGTCCCGGGCTGAGCGCATGAAGCTCGCCGGGGCCGTAGGCTGCGACCGAAGTCACCCCAAAGCTTCCAAAATTGTTGGCGCACATGCGCCCGACATTGAGCCCGATGATCCAACTCAGCCGGCGCAGCGGCAGCGGCAGGCGGCTCGCCATCAGGATCTTGCGAAAGGCCGGGATATCCTGAAGCGGCGCATTCTTGGCGCGCCGGATTGCCGCGTCGATATCGGCGAGCGACTGCTCCTCGGGGGCAGGCACCTTTTCCGGCAGGATGCATTCCTCGCCGCCTTCGACCCGCGCCACAGCAACCATGGCAATGCTGCGCGGCAGCTCGAAGAAATGCGGCCAGGGCAGCTTGACGTAGAGGGTGCGCAGCACCGGCTCGTCCTTGGCGACGATCGCAAAGGCCTTGACGAACATCGCGGCCCAGCCGGGCGCGGAGGCGGCCTTGGCGCGCGCGGCCACGAGCGGGCCGATATCGAGCGGGCGCGACAACGAAATGAACGGCACGCGCATCGACGCATGCATGAGGTCGATGATGAAAATGCGCAGTAAAGAGATTTTTCGCTTCGTCCCGCGCATCGTTCCGCTCGGTTTCCTTCTTCGATGAAATTACGATTGTCAGCCGCAATTGCGCTTGAAGCATTAAGGACTGACGAGAGGGCTTTCCGACGCGACCTTATCGGGCGCTGGTGTGGCGGTTCAGAAGTCCGCATCATTGGTGCCGCGGGTTCGTCATGCGGACTTCTGAACCAAAGCCACACCAGGATCAAATGAGATTTCTGGTGTCCTTTCGATTCCGAAGTTCGAAACGTGGCTCCTCAAGATACTACGAACTTCGGAATCGGGACACCAGATGAACCGTCGATAAATATATGAAAATATATGGAAATATAGGCTTGCTCAGGCCGGGACGCGGCCGCCGAAGAACGGCATCAGCGCCTCGTTAAGCCGGTGCGGCCGCCCCGAAGTGAAGATCATCCTGGCCTCCGTGCCGTCCTGCTTGCCGCGGACCTCGGGAAGCAGGCTTGTCACCCGCCTTGCAATTGCCGGCGCCGGGTCAATCCAGTCGACCGGCCAGGGCGCCAGTTGATCCAGCCGGTCTAGCAGCAGCGGATAGTGCGTGCAGGCGAGCACGATGGTGTCGGTGCGCCTTGAAGCGTCCTCGCCGGTGCCGATGAAGCACGGCACCAATTCGGCGAGGATATCTTCATCGCTGACCACGCCGCCGCTGAGCGCGGTTTCCGCCAGCGCCGCCAATTCCGCCGAGCCGACCAGTGTCACCTCGCAGCCTTGCGCGAAATCGCGGATCAGCGCCTTGGTGTATTCGCGTCTTACCGTGGCCCTGGTGCCGAGCACCGACACGCGCTTGGTCTTCGAGGCCGCGCAGGCTGGCTTGATCGCCGGCACAGTGCCGACGAATGGCACCGCGTAGGCGGCGCGCAAGTGAGCCATGACTGAAACGGACATCGTGTTGCAGGCGATCACGATGAGGTCGGGATCATGCTCCGCGATCAAATCCCCGATCAGCGGCACGACGCGCTCGATGATCTCTTCCTCGCTGTGATGGCCATACGGGAAAAAAGCGTCGTCAGCGACATATAGATAATGCGCGTAGGGACACGCCCGGATGACCTCACGCAGCACCGTCAGGCCGCCAAGTCCGGAATTGAAAACGAGAATGGTCGCGCGCTCGTTCATGAAAGCTATGGTAGCCGATCCGGGGTTACCCTTCAGTTGTTTTTTTCCGGCTTGGTCGGGCGGAGCCTTCATCGGCTCAGGCTTCGCCGGGCTAGGCTTCGCCGAACACGCGCTTGAAGATCGTGTCGACATGCTTGAGGTGATAACCGAGGTCGAATTGCTCCTCGATCTCGACGTCGGTCAGGTATTTCCTGACGTCGGAATCCTTCTTCAGAAGTGACTGGAAGTCGCCTTCGCCGCGCCATACCGGCATCGCATTGCGCTGCACGAGCTTGTAGGCGTCCTCTCTGCTCGCACCCTTTTGCGTCAGCGCAATGAGAAGCCGCTGCGAATGCACGAGGCCACCCAGGCGATCCAGATTCTTCTGCATGTTCTCCGGGTAGATCAGCAACTTCTCGACGAGACCGGCAAGGCGGTTGAGCGCAAAGTCCAGCGTCACCGTCGCATCGGGCGCGATCATGCGTTCGGCCGACGAGTGCGAGATGTCGCGCTCATGCCAGAGCACGACGTTCTCGAGCGCCGGCGTCACATAGGCGCGCACCATGCGCGAGAGGCCAGTGAGATTTTCCGACAGCACCGGGTTGCGCTTGTGCGGCATCGCCGAGGAGCCCTTTTGCCCTTCCGAAAAGAACTCTTCCGCCTCCAGCACTTCGGTGCGCTGCAAGTGGCGGATCTCGGTGGCGAGGCGCTCGACGGAGGAGGCGATCACCCCTAGAGTCGCAAAATACATCGCGTGGCGGTCGCGCGGGATAACCTGCGTCGAGATCGGCTCGACCCGCAAGCCCATCGCTTTCGCGACGTGTTCTTCGACGCGCGGATCGATCTGGGCAAAGGTGCCGACCGCGCCCGAGATCGCGCAGGTCGCAACCTCATGGCGCGCGGCGAGCAGCCGCTCGCGGGCGCGGGAAAATTCGGCATAGGCGTAAGCGAGTTTCAAGCCGAAGGTCACCGGCTCGGCATGGATGCCGTGCGAGCGGCCGATGGTTGGCGTCATCTTGTGCTCGAAGGCGCGCTTCTTCAGCGCCGCAAGCACCTTGTCGATGTCGGTCACCAGAAGGTCGGCGGCGCGCGTCAGTTGCACGTTCAGGCAAGTGTCGAGCACGTCCGATGACGTCATGCCCTGGTGGACGAAGCGCGCCTCCGGGCCGACGATTTCGGCGAGATGCGTGAGGAAGGCGATGACGTCGTGCTTGGTTTCCCGCTCGATCTCGTCGATCCGCGCCACGTCGAAGGCGGCATGTTTGGCCCTGGCCCAGATGGTCTTCGCCGCTTCCTTCGGAATCACCCCCAATTCCGCCAGCGCGTCAGCCGCATGGGCCTCGATCTCGAACCAGATCTTGAAGCGGGTCTGGGCCTCCCAGATCGCAGCCATTTCCGGGCGGGTATAGCGGGGGATCATCGGCGACTCTGGGCTTTTCGAGAGGGATTACGGCGCTTTAGCAGAGCGGGTGAGGGGTTACAAACCAGAGGCCGGGCGCAACGCGTTTTTCCCCATGGAAGGCTGCGGACAGCTTTCATTCACAGAATATTGAATGACAGATATTGAAATCTGTCAGCGAGATGCTCTATATTGCTGCTGACGCCTTATTCAGGGTCCCCTGGTCGGGCCGCTTCGAGCGGCAGGCCAGGGCCAGTTACAAGGACTGAAGCCATGACATTCGAAATTTTACACTTAACTGCCCAAATCCAGCGCTGGCTCAACCAGCGGATCGCCCGCCACCTGGCCGAACAGGCCGAACGCCTCGCCCGTTAATCGCTGGGATCGCCGGCCATATATAGGCCAAGCTGACGCAAGCAGGAGTGCGCTGATGAACGAGAACGTGGTTTTGACCCCGGAACGCATTCTGGAAGTCACCGAAGACGTTCTGCGCCGCTATGGCCTCGCCAAAGCCACTGTCGTCGACGTTGCGCGTGCGCTCGATGTGAGCCACGGCAGCGTCTACCGCCATTTCCCCAGCAAGGCCTCGCTGCGCGAGGCCGTTGCAAAACGTTGGCTCGAGCGCGTTTCGACGCCGCTCGCCAAAATCGCCGAGGGCACCGGACCTGCGCCGGCCAAGTTCGACAAATGGCTTCGCGCCTTGTTCTCGGCCAAGCAGAAACGGTATCTCGAAGACCCCGAGATGTTTGCAACCTACCTGACGCTGGCGCGGGAAGCCTGCAAGACGGTAAACGGGCACAAGACCTGCCTGACCGGTCAGTTGGAGCTGATCCTGTCGGACGGTGTCAAACAAGGCGCTTTCCAGATCGCTGACGTCAAGGTGACCGCGCAGGCGATCTTCGACGCGGTGACCCGCTTCCATCATCCCGCCCACGCCGACGAGTGGAAGGATCCGCAATTGCCCGCGCGGATCGATGCGGTGATCGCGCTGCTGCTCCAGGGCATCGAGGCGCCGCGCAAGCGCTGATTTAGAGATTTGGCGACCGCAGTTCGAAGCCCGCAAACGGAACACTCAAGATCCCGTCAGGCCGCAAGCTGTGGCCAGGCGCACCAGCTGGGCGTCGGTCTTCAGGCCGGTCTTGGCCTTGATCATGTAGTGGTAGTTCTGAACCGTCTTCAGGCTGAGATTGAGGTTTTGGGCAATCTCGTCCTGGGTTGCGCCGGCGGCTATTTGCCGGAGAACCTCTATCTCGCGTTCGGCAAGTTGATCGAGCGCGGAGCCTGATGGCGCAAGGCTCTCCAGCGCCAGCACCTGGGCGACATCGTCGCTCATGGCCCGCTCGCCGTGTGCGACGGAGCGGATCGCCCGGATCAGGGCCGCGGGCTCGCTGCTTTTGGTGACATATCCGCCGGCGCCGGCGCTGAAGGCCGCTTTCACCAGCGATGCCTCGCTATGCATGCTGAAGACGAGGACGCGCGCGTGTCCGTCCCGCGCGCGGATATTCCTGATCGCCTCCAGCCCACTCGCGCCGGGCATCGAGATGTCCATCACCACGATATCCGGGGAGTGGGTTTTGAAGGCGCCGTAAGCGCCGGCCGCGTTGTCGGCTTCGGCGACGACGTGGAAGTCGCGCTGATTTTCCAGCACGCGCCGGTAGCCCTGGCGTACGATCGGATGGTCGTCGACCAGCAGGATGGAAATGCCCTGGGATGAGGCGGACGTCATCCGTCAGGCGGCCAGCGGAATGGTCGCATCGACGCTCAAGCCTCGCGTGGCGCGCGCAATCGACAGCGAGCCGCCGAGCGCTGCCAGGCGCTCGCGGATGCCGGTGAGCCCGAAGCCCGAAGCTTTCGCAATGCTGATTGCATCGCCCCCGCCATCGTCCTCGACCCGTATCAGGAGCGCATTCTCAGACCCGCTACGCCGCTCGATCCGGAGCAGGATTTCGCGCGCCGTGCTGTGGCGGAACGCATTGGTGAGGCATTCCTGCGCGACGCGATAAGCGGTTGCGGCCACTGTGCCGCTGATATCGGCAAGATCGCCCTTGAGGTCGAGCTGGATCACCGGCCGCGCCTCATGCTGCGAGCGCCAGTTGTCGACCAGGCTGATGAGGCTCGCTTCCAGCCCGAGCGCCTCGGCCAGCGGATGGCGCAGCCGGTTGAGGGTGCCACGCAGGCACGCCATGATCGCGAGCGCAGCCTTCGAGATCATCCGGGCGTCCTGCGCGACGGAACCGTCCTCGGTGTCGGCGGCGGTCGCTTCGATCGCATTGGCGAAGGCGAGAATGGCGGTGAGGTTCTGGCCGAATTCGTCATGCAGTTCGCGCGCAAGCATGCGCCGCTCGTCGTCGCGGATCTCGAGCAGGCGTCGCGTCAGGGTGGCGCGCTCCTCCATGGCCTGCGCCAGGCGGTCGCCGAGGTCGCCGACAGCCTGGCCGATCATCGCGAGCTCCATGGAACGGAAGCGGGGCAGGGTCGTCCGGTATTGTCCGTGGGCCATGCGCTTGAGCGCGGCCACGATCGACTGCGCCGGCGCCAGCGTATGCGCAATCGCGAGAGAAGCCAGGATAGCAATCGCTGCCGCCATCAGCAGAGCAACGCCGATATTGTCGAGGATGTGCTGCCAGGCGAGCCGGATTGCGGCGTCGGGATCGGGGGTGGCCGATACGGCGCCGAAGGTGGTCGCGCGGGCGCTGATCGGCTTTGCCACCGCCATGTGGTTGCCGAGCAGCATCTGGACGGTGCTGGCGAACCAGGCCGGTGGTGTGGCTCCCAACCCCTTGTCCTGGCCGCACAGTGGTCTCTCGAACGCGGTGGCCGGCTCAAAGCGGACGCATACTCCAGGCGAGATCAGTTTCATGGTCTCGATGGTGCGCCATTCCGGCACCGGGAGCAGGTGCTCGCGCGTTCTGCTGCCGTGTAACATGAGCTCGTGCCAGTACAGCCCCTGAAGAGCCTGAGAGACGCGCTCGGCGGAAGCATCGGTGGCGCGATCGACGCTGCGGCAGGCCTCGATGGTGGCCCAGACGGTGGCTGCTCCAAGGCACAGTATTACGACGACGAGCAGGCGGGCGACGAGTTGCAGGACCAGGCGCATTGCGACCTCCCACGAATTGTGGAACGAAGCTAACAACATCGCCGATCGCTGCCAATTGCAAGCGCGAGGCGCCGCGCAAATCGGGAAATTTTCCCAATCGTTTCAGGGCATCCATCTTTGGACGGCGGGCTTCGGCTTTGCTTTAACAACCCGGTCCGCAAGAAAGTAGCCGATCGGGAGCGAAGCGGGATGAGTTCCGGACAAGGCGCGGCGATCGCAGCATCCGACAACGGCGCGCCGGAACGCGGCGCCCTGTTGCTCTGGATGATATTTACCGGTCTTTCGGTGTTCGCCGCGGTGCTGTTATGGCGCTACGGGCTTTTGCATTTGATGGTGACCTCGGACCGCACCTATATTTCGAGCGTCATCGCCGTCCTCTACGTCGTCACCTGCATTCACTGCTTCCTCCGCACCCGCGCTATTGCGCGCGAAGGCGCGGTCGGAGAACGCTGCCGTGCGATCCTCGCAGCGGACGACGTCCGTGCGGCGCTGGAAGCGGATGCGAAGTCGCTGCCGAAGGGCCTGGTCGCCGATCATATTCATAGCCTGATCGAGAAGGCGAAGGTGCAGAGCAAGGGAGGCATCGACCAGACGCTTCTGTTGCGCTCGCTCGCCGACCAACTGCGCGGCTCCAACGGTTTTGGTGCCTTTGCCTCCGACACGCTGATGAAACTCGGGCTGCTCGGCACGATCATCGGCTTCATCATCATGCTCGCGCCGATCGCAACGCTCGATGCCGCGGACAAGGTCGCGATGAAATCGTCCATGGGACTGATGAGCGACGGCATGGCGGTCGCGATGTACACCACGCTTGCCGGCCTGGTCGGCTCGATCCTGGTGAAAATTCAGTACTTCATGCTCGATGCCGCGACCCAGCGCGTGTTTTCGGATGCGGTCACGCTGACTGAGACGCGCGTCACGCCGGTGCTGGAACGCCGCAATGATGGATGATTTCGGCCTCTATCCGCGCGAGGAAGCCTTCGATCCGTTCGGCGTGATGCTGTTCAAGGCGCTGCAGGTCGTCGCCTTCCTGTTTTTTCTGGCGCTGCTCGCGGTCTCGCCGGAATCGAAGAACGGCAAGATCAATTCCAAGGCCGAGTTCATCATCACCATGGACTGGCCGGACAACCATCCCGATGACCTCGACCTGTTTGTGCAGGATCCCGCGGGCAATATCGCCTGGTACCGGCATCGCGAGGCCGGTTTCCTGACGCTGGACCGCGACGACCGCGGCGGCGCCAACGATTTCATTACCGTCAACGGGCGAAAGATCCCGTCGCCCATTCGCGAGGAAATCGTGACGGTGCGCGGCATCCTGGCCGGCGAATATACCGTCAATGTCTCGCACTTCCAGGCCAAGACCGGCCAGCCCGTTCCGGTGAACGTGAAGGTGCAGAAGCTCAATCCGACCGCGCAGGTGATCTTCGACGACAAGCTGTTCGTCGATCACACCGGCGCGGAGAAGACCGCCGTGCGCTTCACGCTGGACGGCGAAGGCAAGGTGATCGACGTCGAGCAACGACAGAAATCGCTGCTGGAGACGTTCCGCCGGACCTGGGCGAACGGCTCGGATCGCGATCCCAAGACGGGTGTCAGGATGAGAGCGCGGTGAGCAGCCTGCAATCCGACATTCTCATGCTCTCCGTCGCCTATGCATTGGTCGGCGCGCTTTTGCTGGTGGTGCTGGTCTATGCGAGGCTGCCGTGGTCGTTGAAGGCCGTCGCGGTCGTCGTGACCAGTTCCTTCTACATTGCAAGCTTCCTCGGCATGCGCGGTCTCCTGGGCTGGGCCAGCGTCGACCGCTTGCCGCCCAGCTTCAAATTGTTGCAGGCGCGCATTGTCGAGCCGCATTCGCTGGAGGGCGATCCGGGCGCGATCTACCTCTGGGTCGAGACGCTGGACGAGGGCAGCCGTCCGAGCGGCGTACCGCGTGCCTATCGCATTCCCTATAGCGACAAGCTGGCCGACAAGACCGACAAGGCGCAAAGTGAAATCGCCGCGGGCCGCGCGCAAGGGGGCCGCGCGGCCGATTATGGCAGCGGCGAGGGCGGGCTCCTCGAACTCGGTGCGCGCCTACATCACGCCGAATACCATCATCGAAACCTCCGGAGGCGATCCCTCCACCGGCGGCGGGCTGACGGCAGTGCCACAGGCCGGCGACGAAGTAACGTTTACGCCGCTCCTGCCGCCGCGGATGCCGCCCAAGGACGTCATGGAGCCGCAGGAAAGCAGGCGGTAACCGAAGCGAAGCGTGCCACTCAATCCTGTTGTTTGATCTTTCTCAAACGGCGAGTGGAGTGGATTTGATATTCGCTACCCGCCTGCCGCAACCTCGGAAAGCGAATGTCAAATCCTAAACTCCACTGGAAACATATATTTGCTAGTGGTCCTTTGCTTCTAACATTCGCAAAAGTACCTGCTGCGACGGGATGCGAATGTTTAGAATTGGACTACTAGCGATATCCCGTCCTAAAGCACGATTGGCGGGAGGCAGCGCGTGCGGCTGGCATTGTTTGCGGACATACACGCCAACCGGCAGGCTTTCGTGGCCTGTCTCGAGGCTGCGCGCGCGCGCGGCGCCGAACGCTTCGTCCTTCTCGGCGATTACGTCGGCTATGGCGCCGATCCCGAATGGACGGTCGACACCGTGATGGAACTGGTCGCGCAGGGGGCGCTCGCCGTGCGCGGCAACCACGACAGCGCCATCAGCACGCCCTCGGAAACCATGAATGCCGAAGCCCAGGCCGCAATCGAATGGACGCGCGGCCGCTTGAGCGCGGCTGAGCGAAAATTTCTCGCGGCGCTGCCCTTGACGCGCGAAGAGGATGATCGCCTTTGTGTCCATTCCGAAGCGAGCCAGCCTGGCAGGTGGCACTATGTTCGCTCCGCCGCGGATGCCGGACGAAGCCTGATCGCGACCGACGCGCACGTAACCTTTTGCGGCCATATCCATCGGCCAACGCTCTATTCGATGTCGGTGACCGGAAAGATGACGAGTTTCGTTCCGGTTTCCGGCGTGGCGATGCAGTTGCTGTCGGGCCGGCGCTGGCTTGCGGTTCTGGGCTCGGTCGGCCAGCCGCGCGACGGCGATCCGGCGGCCGCGTTTGCGATGTTCGATACGACGTCGCGCGAGCTCAGCTATTGCCGCGTCCCCTATGACATCGATGCGGCAGCCCGGCGCATTCGGGAGAACGGGTTGCCGTCGTTGCTCGCCGATCGCCTCCTGGTCGGGAGGTAGTGCGATGGCGAAATTCACGGTTCAGCCCGGCGCTGATATCGACGGCTTCATGCTCGGCGAATGCGTGCATCGCGGCGGCATGGCGACGCTATGGAGCGTCGGCCGCGCCGACATTGCCGCTCCGCTGTTGATGAAGATTCCGCGGGTTTCGGAAGGCGAGGATCCTGCCGCCATCGTCTCTTTCGAGATGGAGCAGATGATCCTGCCGAAGCTGAAGGGAATCCACGTGCCGCAATGCTTTGCGGCCGGCGACTTTGCCCGGCAAGCCTATGTCGTGATCGAGCGCATTCCCGGAAAGACGCTGTATGCGCGCTTGAGCGAACTGCCGCTGCCTTATGAGGAAGCGCGCCAGATCACGCTGAAGATTGCGGATGCGCTCTGCGATCTGCATCGGCAGAACGTGATCCATCACGACATCAAGCCCTCCAGCATCCTGTTTCGCCCCTCGGGCGAAGCGGTGCTGATCGATTTCGGCCTGTCGCACCACAACCAGCTGCCGGACCTGTTGCAGGAGGAATTCCGCGTGCCCTACGGCACCGCGCCCTACATGGCGCCGGAGCGATTGCTCGGCGTGCGCGATGATCCGCGCAGCGATCTGTTTTCGCTCGGCGTGCTGCTTTATTTCTTCACGACCGGGGTGCGGCCGTTCGGCGAGAGCGAGACGATGGCCGGGATGCGCCGGCGGCTCTGGCGCGATCCTTATCCGCCGCGGCAATTGAAGAAAGATTATCCATCCTGGTTGCAGGAAATCGTGCTGCGTTGTCTCGAGATCGATCCGGCGTGGCGATACCCGACGGCTTCGCAGTTGGCGTTCGAACTGGCCCATCCCGAGCAGGTCAAGCTGACGGCACGCGCCGAACGCATCAAGCGCGATCCGCTCACGACCGTCTGGCGACGCCGCTTCAACGGCAACCTGGTCCAGCCACGGCGCCCGTCGGCGGTCGCTGCGCAACTCGCCGCAGGCCCGATTGTCGCGGTCGCGCTTGACGTGAGCGAAGGGGCAGGCGAACTCAACGACGCGTTACGCACGACCGCCGAGCGCATCCTCAAGACGTTACCGTCGGCGCGGCTCGCCTGTCTGAATGTGCTGAAGCTCGGCCGCGTCACCATCGACCGCACGCTCGACGAGGAGGGCAACAACAAGCATGTCGGTCGGCTGGTCACGCTGAAACATTGGGCCGCCCCGCTCAAGCTCGACGAGAGCCGGTTGACCGTTCATGTGCTCGAGGCCGTCGATCCCGCAAGCGCAATCCTGGAATTCGTGACTGCCAACCATGTCGATCATATCGTGATCGGCGCGCGGCAAAATTCGCTGGTGCGGGCGTTGCTTGGCAGCACCTCCGCCAAGGTCGCATCCGAGGCCCCGTGTACCGTCACTGTGGTACGGCCACGGCAGGCCACCCTATCAGGCGGGCGCGAAGCACCGCCCGGCGACGACCGGTCGATGCCGGCGATCTAGCGCGCGTGCGCAATCACGATGGCGCGATTTGCGACAGATCAAAGCCTCACATCGACAATTGGCCATTTATACTAAACTAAACGATCGCAATCTCGTTCAAGATGAGAAGCCAAATGCTCAAAGCCGCGCGAAAACTGTTGCCAACCTGTTTTCTGGTAGCCGCTTCGTTCCTGATGCAGGAAAGTGCATTCGCCGCCGACGCAAACCAAGGCAAGATCATTGCGGAACGCTGGTGTAGCGGCTGCCATGTCGTGGGACCGGAGCAGAAAAGGGCACCGACGGATCAGGCGCCGCCTTTCGCATCCATTGCGCTAAGACCGGATTTCGACGAAGCAAGGTTAGCGCTTCTGCTGCTTGCACCGCATCCGAACATGCCGAAGTTGCCACTCAGCCGCTTCGAAGTGGCGAACCTCGCCGAATATATCCGGACGCTAAAATAGTGGCGGGTTCGTTTCCGGTTTCGCCACTGTCCGAGGCGTGCCGCGAGCGTCAGATCGCCTCGCCCCGCGCTATCGCGGCGGCATTTCGAATGGCCGAGATGTTAGCCTTGTAGGCCGCCATCGCGCCGCCCTTGAACACCGCCGAGCCCGCCACGAACGCATTGGCGCCGGCGGAGGCGAGTTCGCCGGAATTGTCCGCTCCGACGCCGCCATCGACTTCGATATCGATCGGCCGGCCCGCAGTCATCGCGCGCAGGTCGCGGACCTTGGCAAGCGTCGAGGGAATGAACGCCTGTCCCCCGAAACCGGGATTGACCGACATCACCAGCACGAGATCGATATCGTCGAGCACATATTCGATGGCCGCGATCGGGGTCGCCGGATTAAGCGAAACGCCCGCCTTCTTGCCGAGCGCGCGGACCGCCTGCAACGAACGATGCAGATGCGGGCCGGCTTCGGCATGCACCGTGATGTGGTCGCATCCCGCCTTGGCGAAGGCTTCGAGGTAGGGATCGCAGGGCGAAATCATCAGATGCGCGTCGAAGATCTTCTTGCTGTGCGGGCGGATCGCCTTGATGACGTCGGGCCCGTAGGAAATGTTGGGGACGAAATGCCCGTCCATCACGTCGAGATGGATCCAGTCGGCTCCCGCGGCGTCCACGGCGCGCACCTCCTCGCCGAGCCTGGAGAAATCCGAAGCCAGGATCGACGGCGCGATGACGAGAGGGCGTGGAACGAAGGAAGCGGACATCAGAGCTGTCTTCCGAAAAGCTGTTTGACGGCACAGCGCGCGTGCTTTTTGGCCTAACATGCATGGGTATTTCCGGCAATGCAGGCGCGAGCGAGATGGAAAAATCTGCCGCAAGCGGCACCAATTGCCGGTTGGAGGCCGCGTTCCGGAATCGCGAAGGCCATCATATCGTTGGCCTTTTTGTCGTGGCACGACGCTTGCTGATCAATTTCAAGGGGATGTCCAGTCACCCCTGCGGAGCCAAACATGCTGCCTGCTATCGGTACCTCACTCGCTCTCGACGCCATCCAGTCGCTGTTCTCGCCGCAACCAGCGTCATCGCCGGCGGCTGGAGGCGGCTTCGATCTGGACGATGGTTCCAGCGCCTCGTCAACGGCGCCTGCAACCGTTTCCGGATTCAGCAGCACCCAGATTTCGTCCGACAATCTCAACGCCCTGATCGACGCCCAGAGCCAGGCGTCTGGGGATCTTGCCTCGGCCCTCGGCTCCGGCAGTTCGACGTCGGATCCCTCGCAAGGCCAATCGTCCGGCACCGCCTCGTCGGCCTATAACGCGGTCAATCAGCTCGCCCAGACCACTGCCATTCCTCTGGGTCTGTCCGTCAGCGCCTGACGCTACTTAAAGCGATCCCGCCATGCCGGCACGGCGTCGGGCAGGGGCAATGCGATTGCCTCATAAACACTGCGGGCAATCGCACGCGCCACCGCATTGGCCGCGACCATGCCAAGCTCGGTGAGGCCAACCAGCGGGTCGATCGCTCGTTCGCCGGTCGCCGCCGCGAACACCACATCACCATCCATCGGCGCATGCACCGGATAGATCGCGCGGGCTAATCCGGTCTGCGCGATCATGGCAAGACGCCTGGTCTGCGCCTTGGTCAGGCTTGCGTCGGTCGCGACAACCGCGAGAGTCGTATTTTCGACGGCGGTCGCCGCGGCTCCGCCCTTGATCCGCATCGTCAGCATGTCCGGCGTAAAGGATGCCGGCAGGCCGCGGCCGCCATATTCGCCGTCGACTTCGAAGGGCGCGGCCCAGAACCAGGGTCCATCGCCGACCGTGACACTGCCAAGGGCATTGACCACGGCAAGTGCGGCGACCTTTGTGCCGTCACTGGTTTCAGCGGAGGCCGAGCCGAGGCCGCCCTTCAGATTGGCCGTCAAGGCGCCGAGCCCTGCGCCGACGCTGCCAAGTTCAAATGAGATGTCGGCCGAGGCGGCCGCGGCAAAGCCGAGGTCGCGGTAAGGGGCAAAGCGGCCCCAGTTCTTGTTGCCGCCGTTGAGCAGATCGAAACAGATCGCGCCGGGCACGATCGGAATGACGGCGCCGCGAATGTTGAGGCCGCGGCCCTGCTCGGCAAGCCAGGCCTGCACGCCGCCGCCGGTCTCCAGCCCGAATGCGGAACCGCCCGACAGCGCGATCCCATCGATCCTTTCGACAGTATTGGCGAGATCGAGCAGGGCGCCCTCGCGGGTGCCCGGCCCACCACCGCGCACGTCCATCGCCGCAATCACCGGCTGGTCGAAGATGATCGCGGTGGCGCCGGAGGCGAGCGCTGCATCGTCGGCATGGCCGACGCGAACGCCCTTGATGTCGCTGAGGAGATTGTTCATGCCTCAACTCTCGAGAGCAAGCCTGATCATGCGCGCCAGGTCGGACTTCCGGTATGGCTTGGCGAGCAACAGGACGCCGGTATCGAGGCGTCCATGATGAACGATGGCATTCTCGGTATAGCCTGATGTGAACAGCGTCTTCAATCCCGGCCGCCGCACGAGCGCCGCGTCGACCAGCTGGCGGCCGTTCATTGAGCCGGGCATGATCACGTCGGTGAACAGAAGGTCGATGTGGTCGGGGCCGTCGATGATTTCCAGGGCCTTGGATGCGCGGCTCGCCTCAAGCGTCTTGTAGCCCAGGCTCTCGATCTGGGTGACGACGTAGCGGCGCACCAGATTGTCATCTTCCACCACCAGAATCGTCTCGTGGCCGCCGGCGACGCGCATCGACGCCAGCGTCTCCACCGCCGTGTCCGAAACCCCGGTTGCGCGCGGCAGGTAGATCTTCACCGTGGTTCCGTGGCCGACCTCGCTGTAGATCTTGATGTGGCCGTTCGACTGCTTCACGAAACCGAACACCATGCTCAGCCCAAGGCCCGTACCCTTGCCGACCTCCTTGGTGGTGAAAAACGGATCGAACACCCGTTCGAGGTTGTCGGGCGAAATGCCGGTTCCGGTATCGCTGACGGCGATCATCACGTAGTTGCCGACGGCGACGTCGCCGTTCATCGCGGCGTAGCCCTCGTCAAGATGGACATTGCCGGTCTCGACCACGAGCTTGCCGCCGCCGGGCATGGCGTCACGGGCATTGAGCGACAGATTGAGGATGGCCGTGGTGAGCTGGTTCGGATCAACCAAAGCGGGCCATGCGTCCGCCGCCAGCTGGGGATTGATCTGGATCTGCTCGCCGAGCGTCGGTCGCAGCAGCTTGATGGTTTCGACGACCAGCGTGTTGACGTCGATCTCGCGCGGCTGCAGCGGTTGCTTGCGGGCGAAAGCCAGCAAATGCTTGGTCAGGCTGGCGCCGCGTTCGGCCGCATCGTCGATCATCTTGGCGATGGCCGACAGCTGCGGGTCCTCCGCCACGGCGTCCGCCAGAATGCCGATCGTGCCAGTGATGACTGTCAGGATGTTGTTGAAGTCGTGCGCGACGCCGCCGGTCAGCTGGCCGATGGCGTCCATCTTTTGCGCCTGGCGGAACTGCGCCTCGGCGGCCTGTTTCTCAGTGAGGTCGCGGCCGACGAAGAAATGCCGCCGAACCGGCTCCGACCAGGTCCCCATCCAGAACAGGCTGACCGGATGGCCGTCCTTGTGCACGTAGCGGGTCTCGAAGTTGCGCATCAGGTGTCCGCGCCGCGCCGAACGCATCTCCTCGCGCGTGCTTTCGAGATCGTCGGGATAGATGAACTCGGCCGCGCTATGGCCGATCATCTCCTCCGGCTTTATCCCGAGGATCGCCATCGAGCTTGGGCTGACCTGGACGAATGTCCCCTTGGTATCCGTGACCAGGATGAGATCCTGCGACGTCTCGAAGATGCGCTCCCGCTCTTCGATCTCCTGGGTTAGCGCCGCTTGCGTGCGCCGGCTTTCGGTGATGTCGCGCGCGATCTTGGAGGCGCCGATGATCTCGCCCGAATTGTCGCGCAGCGGGGAGACCGAAAGCGACACATTCACCAGCCGGCCGCTCTTGGTCACGCGGGTGGTCTCGTGGTGGACGATGGTTTCGCCCCGGCCCACGCGATCGAGAATGTCCTGCAGCTCACCGAGCTTTTGGTCCGGAACGATCAGATCGATGTGACGGCCGATCGCTTCAGCGGAGGTATATCCAAACAGGCGCTCGGCGGCCGGATTCCAGCCGGTGATGGTGCCGTCCAGTTTCTTGGTGACGATGGCATCATTGGAGGATTCGACCACCGCGCTGAACAGGCGCTCGCGCGCCCGATAGCGCTGTTGTTCGGAAAGGCTCTCACGGCGCAGGGTGTAGAGCAGACGGGACAGCCGCGCCTGCAGATTGATATTTTGCAGAAGCAATACGCCCAGCACGAAGGACGCGGCGACCAGCCCATAGAGGCGTCCCACATAAAAACCGAGATCATAGCGGTTTGAATTGAGCAGCGCCGACGATGCCACGTCGAACAGCCAGGCGCATAGCACCACCATGACCCAGACGTCGAGCACCGAATGCGGTCGCCGCAACCACAGCACCAGCAGGGCCGCGGCGTTGAAGAGCCATATCGCTACGGAGACGACAAAGAGCGCCGGCGCGTAGCCCTGGCCGGTGATGAGCATCGGCAGGAAATCGTGTCCTTTCGTCACCACGAAAACGGCAAGGGCCATTGCCGCGAAGACCATGATCACGGCGGACACGATTGCCGAGCCGGTCGATCCCTTGATTTCGTTGCTGCCGTGATCCTTGAGCAAGGCGTAGCCGACCACGAAGAGCGGAAAGCCGCCATGCCACACCATGTAAAGCCAGGCCGTGGTCTGCGGGCCCGCGTTCAGAAGTCCTCTTTCGGCAAACAGGTTTGGAAAAGTCAGCGCGTGAACAACCGCGGCAATCGCCGTGAAGAGGTATCCGCTCGCCAAGATCAGCAGCGCGCGCGACCGCAGCAGCGAGAATTGCGAAAGCAAGAGGACTGTCGTGATCACGTCGTTGATCACGAGCGCCGATTGATAGCTGGCGACGAAAGCCGGGATCGCCGGCAACTGTAACCGTGAGAAGGGAAGGGCGGCGGCAAAAAAGATAGCCGAAGCTGCGACAACGCCGAAGGCAATCTTGCGGTCGCGGGCGGTGGCGGGCAGTGTCGAAAGAAAGATATTGCGGTCGTCGCCTGCGTCCACCTTGGTCTCCAGACCCCTTTTGCGCCTTTTCTTTAAAGCTCGCACCTATCGCGGAGCTTACGCTTGCGCCGCTGACCGACCGGCGTACGCGAAGCAGCTAGTCCGCATCTTGTCCCTATTGCCGGTCTGAGGGAATGCCTGCCGTCACTTTTCCGTGCAAGGCGGGTCGGGCTTGCGAACTCGGCAGGATGCCGTCGACTGCGGCGAGCAGCTCGGTCGGCCTGAACGGCTTGTGCAGGCTGGCGACGGCTCCGAGCCTGGTCGCCATGTGAAGAAAGTCCGGTGTCCGCTCCAACGATTGGCTGAACTGCTGCCCCGAAATCACGATGATCGGCATGTGTGGCCGGGATTGGTGAACGAGCTTCATGGTCTCGAAGCCGTCCATGCCCGGCATGAAGACGTCGACAATCAGCAGGTCGAAGCTCTGCGCGCCGAGAAGTTGCAGACCGGTTCGACTGTTGTCGACGCCCTCGACCGCGTGGCCTGCGCGCTCGAGCAGGATCTTGATCGTGGCAAGAACCGCCCGATCGTCATCGATGACGAGAATGCTCGCCATGGGTTTCCTTGACGGATTTCGCCCGTTCAACCCAAGGTTTACATACTTTCTGATTCAGGCCAAGACTGAAACGGGGGCCGATACTGGTGCGAGTGGGGTGGATGGTTGATATCAACTTACTGCCTTGCCGCGAAACTTCCAGACCACATTGACCACGCGCGCCCTGTCTGCCGATGGAACTTTCGACGGCCGCACCGGCGCAAACAAGAACGCCCCGGCAAGCCGGGGCGTTGAATGCAGCGTGCGGCTGAAGGGTTAGGAACCTTCATTGGGAACCTTTGGATCAAGATCCCTTCTATCAAGATCCCTTGGGGTTGATCTCGGTGTAGTTGCCCTTGGCATCCCATTTGTAGACGACATAGTCGATCTGCTTGATGTCGCCCTTGGCGTCGAATTCAAGCTTGCCGATCACGGTGTCCCAGGAGCCGGCCTTGATGGTATCCATGACCTTCTTCGGATCGGTGGTGCCGGCCTTCTTGACCGCCTGCGACCATACCTGGAACGCCGCATAGGTGTAGAGCGTGTAGCCCTCGGGATCGATGTTCTGCGCCTTGAACTTTTCGACGATCGACTTCGCGGTCGGCTTGTTGCGCGGGTCGGGGCCGAAGGTGAACAGCGTGCCTTCGCCGGCGGGTCCGGTAATGGAGGCAAATTCCTTGTCGGCGAGCGCGTCACCCGCCATCAGCACGGTCTGCATGCCCTGATCGCGCATCTGGCGCACGATCAGTCCGGACTCCTGATGATAGCCGCCGACATAGACCAAATCGATGTTCTCGCGCTTCATGCGCGAGACGATCGCGGTGAAGTCCTTGTCGCCCTTGTTGTAGGACTCGAACATCTTTTCCTGGAAGCCGGCCTTGTTGAGGGCCTTCTTGGTCTCGTCGGCGAGGCCTTTTCCGTAGGTGGTCTTGTCGTTGAGGATGGCGACGTTCTTGCCTTTATAGAACTTCGCGATGTAGTCGGCCGCGACCAGGCCCTGCTGATCGTCGCGGCCGCAGACGCGCGCAACGTTCCAGAGCTTGCGTTCGGTGTACAACGGATTGGTCGAGGCTGGCGTGATCTGCAGGACGTTGCCGTCGGCATAGGCTTCGGATGCCGGGATCGACGACGAGGAGCAATAGTGACCGGCCACGAACGGGATTTTTTCGCTGGCGAATTTTTCGGCCACCGAGCGTGCCTGCTTCGGATCGCAGGCGTCGTCGCCGACTTCCAGCGCGAGTTTCTTGCCGAGCACGCCGCCGGCGGCATTCAGGTCCTTGACCGCCATGTCGGCGCCGTTCTTCATCTGGCGGCCGAAGGCGGATTCACCACCGGTCATCGGGCCCGCCACGGCGACGGTGAGGTCTTGCGCAAACGCGGCGCTCGAGAGTGCCAGCGATGCGCCGATTGCCAGGCCAAAGAGCTTTACTGATTTCATGAGAGATCCTCTTGGGTGGTTCGCCATGGGTCCGGCAGGCAGCCGGGTTTGACGGGACGCATTCTCGGCTGATTTTAGGTCGAAGTCATCGGGAAATTTCAGGCAAACGGGGCGGCCGGTAGGTCATTCCGGGGCGCGAGTGGACAGAGCAAGCTCCGGTACGCCCTCGCGTACCTGAGATCTGATGCTGGCGCACCAACCCGAAATGGCGACGAATTGGCTAGTGCCGGCCGCCTTCGAGATAGGCGGCACGTATTTCCGGGCGCTGCAACAGTTCCGCGCCGGTCCCGCGGAGCGTGATCAGGCCGTTCACCATGACATAACCGCGATGGGCGAGCTTGAGCGCATGGTTGGCGTTCTGTTCGACGATCAGGACGGTGAGGCCATCCTGCCGGTTCAGTGCGCGGATGGCGTCAAAAATCTGGCGGACGATCAGGGGCGCGAGCCCCAGCGAGGGTTCGTCGAGCAACAGCAACCGGGGACGGCTCATCAGCGCGCGCGCGATGGCCAGCATTTGCTGTTCGCCGCCGGACAGCGTGCCGCCGCGTTGTGTCAGGCGTTCCTTCAGTCGGGGAAACAGCGTCAGTACGCGTTCGAGGCTGGTCGTCTGCTCGGCTTCACTGGAGGCGGTGGCGTCAGCGCCCATTTGCAGGTTTTCCGCGACGCTCATCCGCGGAAAAATCCGGCGTCCCTCGGGCGACTGTGCAATACGAAGCCGCGCTATCTCGTGGGTGGCAACGCCAGTGATATCGCGGCCATCGAACAGGATCTTGCCGGCTTTGGCCTTGGGCCTGCCGAAGATCGTCATCATCAGCGTCGACTTGCCGGCGCCGTTGGCGCCAATCAGGGCGACGATCTCGCCGGGATTGATGTCGAGATCGACGCCCTTCAGCGCCTCGATCTTGCCGTAGGCGGCGCGAACGCCGCGGATCGCGAGCAGGGGAGAGGCGGCCGGTGCGGTCATAAAGCGCCTCCCTCTGCGTCGTGTGAGGCGGTTGTGCTCCCTCCCCCTGAAAGGGGGAGGGTTGGGGAGGGGGTCACTTCGCGTGCACGCTTCTCCGTGATGGCAACGAGGTCCGCCAGAACACCTTGCAAATTGCTGAAGACATCATTGTTCCAATAGCGGACGACGACAATCTTTTTTTCCAAGAGAAAGCGTGCACGGCGCTCATCCGCCTGTTTTTGCCGCGCAGCGTGCTGACCGCCGTCCAGTTCGATCGCGAGACGAAGGCTCGGACAGTAAAAGTCGAGCGTGAATGGTCCGACGGGATGTTGCCCTCTGAAGTGTCGATCGTTGAACTGGCCACGGCGGAGAACGCGCCAAAGCCTGTTCTCGGCATCCGTCATGTTATGGCGAAGCCTCTTCGCGCGCGCTGTCATTGAACGGATCCGCGAAAAGCGTGACCCCCTCCCGCTCGCTTCGCGATCGACCTCCACCTTGCAGGGGGAGGTGGGCGGCGCGCGCTTCGCAATCATGCCCCGCTCTCCATGACGGCGGCGGCTTCCTCCTCGTCCGCGCCGAGATAGGCGGCGACGACCTTCGGATCGTCACGCACCGCCTGTGGCGCGCCTTCGGCGATTTTCACGCCGTAGTCCATCACCACGATGTGGTCGGAGATCTCCATCACCACGCTCATGTCGTGCTCGATCAAAAGGATCGAGGTGCCCTGGTTGCGGATCGAGAGCAGCAGTTCGCTCAAGCCTGTGCTTTCGCGGGCGTTGAGCCCAGCGGCGGGTTCGTCCAGGCACAACAGCGAGGGCTCGGTACACATGGCGCGGGCGATTTCCAGGCGGCGCTGGTCGCCGTAAGCGAGATTGCCGGCGGCATCGTCCGCGCGATCGAGTAGGCCGACCCGGTCGAGCCAGCGCTTGGCCTGATCGATGGCGTGCCGCTCGGCGGCGCGATAGGACGGCGCCCCGATCAGCCCCAGAAAGGTGAACCCGGATGCCAGCATCAGTGCGTTGTGCTGGGCGACCATCAGGTTCTCCAGCGCCGTCATGCCGGGAAACAGGCGGATGTTCTGGAACGTGCGCGCGACCTTCGCATGCTTGGAGATCCGGAAATCGTTCAATCGTTCGAGCTGGATGGCGCGGCGGTCGTCATGGGTCAGCCGCATCGCGCCCGAAGTCGGCCTGTAAAATCCGGTGATGCAGTTGAAGACGGTGGTCTTGCCGGCGCCGTTCGGTCCGATCAAGGCGGTGATCCTGTGCCGTTCAGCCGCAAACGAAAGGCCGTTGACGGCGACCACGCCGCCAAAGCGCATGGTCAGCCCGTCGACGCTGAGGATGGTGTCGCCGCTCATCCCCGTCCTTCCCTGGCGAGCTCCGCCGAGATGGCCGTGCTTTGCCGCAGGAATACGGTCGGCGCGCGATGCCCGATCAGGCCGCGCGGCCGCCAGATCATCAGAAGCACCATCGCCATGCCGAACACCAGCATGCGGTATTGGTCGAAGCCGCGGAACAGCTCAAAGCCGCCGATCAGCGTCAGCGCTGCGAGCGCGACGCCAAGCTGCGAGCCCATGCCGCCGAGCACGACGATCGCAAGCACCAGCGCCGATTCCTGGAAGGTGAAGGATTCAGGGCTGATAAAGCCTTGCCTGGTGGCGAAGAAGGCGCCGGCGAAGCCGCCGAACATCGCGCCAATCGCGAACGCCGTGAGTTTCGTGGTGGTGATGTTGATGCCGAGCGCGCGGCAGGCGACTTCATCCTCGCGCAAGGCTTCCCAGGCTCTCCCGATCGGCAGGCGCCGCAGCCGGATGGTGACCCAGTTGGTCAGAAGCGCCATCGCCAGGATCACGTAGAACAGAAAGACAATGCGCTGCGTCGGCGAGAACTCGATCCCGAGTTTGGCCGCAAGGCCGTCCTCGCCGGGCGTGAGCGGGATGCCGAAGAAGGAGGGCCGTGGAATGCCGCTGACGCCGTTGGGACCGCCGGTCAGGCTCTGCCAGTTGACGATAACGAGGCGGATGATTTCGCCGAAGGCCAGCGTGACGATGGCGAGATAGTCGCCGCGCAGCCGCAGCACCGGGAAGCCGAGCATGACGCCCCAGCACGCCGCGAGAATGCCGGCCAGCGGCAGGCAGGCCCAGAACGACAGCTCGAAATTGGTTGCGAGCAGCGCGTAGGAATAGGCGCCGACCGCGTAAAATGCGACATAGCCGAGGTCGAGCAGGCCGGCGAGACCCACCACGACGTTCAGACCCCAGCCAAGCATGACGTAGGTGAGCACCTGGATGCCGGTGTCGATGACGTAGCGCTGGTCATAGAAGACCACGGGCACCAGAAGCGCCAAGGCCAGCAGCAGCGGCGGGATGGCCTTGCCTGCCAGACCAAGCGCCTTTTGGGCCGATGGTGGGATGGCGCCGGCAATCGGGGCGGGTCCCCACCACTGCCGCAGCAGTTCGATGACGATGCTGCCGACGAAGACTGCCGCGACGATGGTGGCGAGATCGCCGAATCGCGTCCAGTAGATCAGTTGCCCGGTTGGACCGGCTTCGGTGCGCACGCCGATCATCAGCGAGAACAGGACGAGCGCGACGAAGGCGCTGATGATGGCTTTCTTGAGAATGAAGATGATGGCTTCGCGGCGCGAGGCTTGCGTGAGTTCGAGCGCAGACTCCGTCACGCGTAATCCCTCAGGTGCGGTGGATTTGACATTCGCTTCAGTGTTGCTGCGAGTTCCCATAGCGAATGTCAAATCCCAAACCGCACCTGAATTCTAGACTTTGGTAGTGTCCCTTTGGTTCTGACATTCGCAAGAGAGTTCACCGCGACGGGGTGCGAATGTCAGAACTGGGACACTATACTTTTTCGACTTCGGGACGGCCGAGCAGGCCGGTGGGCAGGAAGATCAGGACCACGATCAGGATCGAGAACGCGGCGACGTCCTTGTATTCGACCGAGAAATAGGCCGACCACATGGTTTCGATCAGGCCGATCAGAAGCCCGCCCAGCATCGCGCCGGGCAGCGAGCCGATACCGCCGAGAACCGCGGCCGTGAATGCCTTGATGCCTGCAACGAAGCCCATGAAGAAATCGACGAGACCGTAATAGAGCAGGTACATCATGCCGGCGACGGCTGCCAGCGCCGCGCCGATCACGAAGGTCATAGAGATGGTGCGATCGACGTCGACGCCGAGCAGGGCGGCCATGGTCTGGTCCTGCTCGCAGGCCCGCATGTCGCGTCCGAGCCGTGTTCGCGATACCAGCCAGGTGAACAGGGCGAGCAGCACGATCGTGGTGAGGACGACGATGATCTGCGCATTCGAGAGACGGACGACAAAGCCGTTGCTTTCGAGCAGGCTGTAGCCGCCGGTGATGACGGGCGGGATTGGCTTGACGCGCGCGCCCTGGCTGATCTGGGAGTAGTTGATCAGCACGAACGACATGCCGATCGCCGACAGCATCGGCGCCAGGCGGAAGGAGTGCCGCAGCGGGCGATAGGCGATCCGCTCCACCGTCCAGCCGTAGAGCGCGGTGATGGCCATGGAGACCAGCAGGACGATCAGGAGGATCAGCGGTATTGCGGTCAACCCGAGCGAGACCAGGATCAGGAAGGTGATCAGCGCGATGAAGCCGCCGATCATGAAGATATCGCCATGGGCGAAGTTGATCATGCCGACGATGCCATAGACCATGGTGTAGCCGATGGCGATCAGGCCGTAGATCGAGCCTAAAACGATGCCGTTGATCAGTTGCTGGGCGAAATAATCCATGCGCTGCCGACTGTTGGCGCATTTTCCGGCAAGATGGCGTCCGGTTTGCCGCCTGCGAAAATGCCGTTTTCAACTCGTGACACAGCGAAGGCCCCGGCAGCCGGACGTCGCGTCGCTTCATTTTCTAACAGCGGGAACCCATGGCGGCAACACCGCCTAAGGTGGGACTAAAGGCTTGTGCAGAGATAGTTTTCGCCGATGGCGACGAGATGACGTTGGAACCGCGGCTTTTCGCCAAAGCCGGTCAAATGCGATCCTCCGCGCAACCAACTCGCAGTTCCCCGGTTATCCCCTGCGACTTAAAACAAGGGAGATTCCCGATGGCTAATCCGAACCAGAATCCCGGCCAGCAAAATCAGAACCCCGCACAGAAGCCGGGTCAGCAGCAAGGCGGTGGCCAGAAGCCCGGACAGCAGCAGCAGGATCCGAGCCGTCAAGGCCAAAAGCCGGGACAGCAGGACAAGGGCCAATAATAATCTGTGATCGGTAAGGTTGGTCGATAGTTGCGTTCTCAAGGAAGGGCCCCGCCGGTACCGCGGGGCCTTTCTTTTGGGCAGCCCTGCGACGTGCGATGTTTGCGCCGCAACAGCCCTGCGCCGGTGTGGCGCGCCCTTATCTGGACCTGCCGTGGAACCTCAACTAGGTTCCCCCTCCCAAGCGGCGACGCAAAGGGCGGCTTCCCTTGGAAAGCGGAACGACCGCGTGACCTCAGGAGGAAAAGCCGATGACTCTCACCCGCCGCGACGTACTTGCGACCGCTGGCGCTGCCGCCGCGACGCTTGCCGCTCAAAAGAGCGCCAACGCCCAGTCGTTCGAGTTCAAGCCGAACCAGCGTTACCCCGACGCCTCGGTCGAAATCCTCGATCCGAGCTTCGCCAAGCACCGGATATTCTCCAGCACCCTCGAACAAGTGGCGACCGGCATGCGCTGGGCCGAAGGGCCGGTGTGGTTCGGCGACGGCAACTATCTGCTCGTCAGCGACATTCCCAACAACCGCATCATGCGCTACGACCAGTCTACCGGAAACTGGGGCGTCTTTCGTCAGCCCTCGAATTTCGCCAACGGCAATGCGCGCGACCGCCAGGGACGCTTGATCACCTGCGAACACCTGACGCGCCGTGTCACGCGCACGGAATATGACGGCAAGATCACGGTGCTCGCCGACAGCTACAACGGCAAGCGCCTGAACTCGCCGAATGACATCGTCTGCAAATCCGACGGCTCGATCTGGTTCACCGATCCACCCTTCGGCATCGGTGGCGACTGGGAAGGCGACAAGGCGACACCGGAACTGCCGCACTCGGTCTACCGAATCTCGCCCGACGGCAAGCTCGGTCTTGTCACCGCGGATCTCGCAGGCCCGAACGGGCTCTGCTTCTCGCCGGATGAGAAGAAACTCTACATCATCGAGTCACGGGCGCAGCCGAACCGGCTGGTGTGGTCCTTCGATGTCGGAGCCGACGGCTTTACGTTGTCGAACAAGACCAAGTTCATCGATGGCGGGGCGACCGCTCTTGATGGAATGCGGGTCGACACCGAGGGCAATCTCTGGTGCGGCTGGGGCTCTACCGGCGCGCCGAACAGCAAGGGCGAAGAACTCGACGGCGTGAAGGTGTTCAACCCGGAAGGCAAGCCGATCGGTTTCATCCGCTTGCCCGAGCGCTGTCCCAACCTGGCGTTCGGCGGTCCCAAAAAGAACCGCCTGTTCATGGCGAGTTGCCACTCGCTCTATGCGCTTTACGTCGAGGCGCACGGCGCGGTTTGAAGGGCACGCTCATCGTCAGCAACTGTCATGCGCGGGCTCGACCCGCGCATCCATCAATTTTTGAGAGAGCTTCTTGTCAAGTGTGACGGGTTGCAGGGGTCAAGCCCGGCAACGGCGCACTATTTTCACGTCCCGCGCTTCGTACGCGTCCCGCCGGATTAAGGTAAACAAAGGGTTTAAATTGCCGATCGCAGTTTAAGGGCGTTACGTCCCGAACAAGTCGCAAGCCATCGCGCGTTGCGGACAACAAGGGAAGCGTCATGTCGAACTGGCGTATCAGCTCAATCAGCGGCGTGTTGCTCGCCGGCTATTTCATTCCGACCTGGGCGACCATCGCCTGGCATATCGTGGCATCACCGGTCCGCGGTCTTTTCGAGCGGCCGAGCGTTTCGGTCGCGCTTTACGCGACCGATCACCTGCAATTGCCGACCATGACCGCCGTGCGCTTTGCGTGGCTATTGGCGCTGGGCCGGTTGACGGTCGTCGCCTTCTTTGCGTTGTTTCTCATTCTCACCGTGCGCAGCGTCATTCGCAAGCAGGGCAGCGGCAGCGAGGCGCTGGCGATTGCGCTCACCATTGGCAGCGTGCTCAGTTTTGCGAGCATGCTGATGGCCTCGCAGGTCGGTGAAGTCGAAGCACTTCGGCTGCATGCCTCCGAGCTGCTCGTGATGATCGGGACCGGCATCGTGATGCTGTTCGACCAGCCGGCGCAGCCACAGACGCAGATCGTCACGGTGCCGTCCGATCTATCCGTTGAGCAAACCGAGCTCAGCTATAATAGCTGAGGCCTCCTTTGCGGCATGGTGTGACAGCACCAGACCTCGGAAGCACAAGTGTGCATCGGGGAATCTCGAGATTCTCAGGTGCGCAATTGCGCACCATAGTTCGCCTCTCCAAGGTGCCGCGGATGACAAACAAACTATCGCTGCGTCAGGAAACCGATCACCGCATCGGTAAACGCGTGCGGCTGCTCGACGTTTGAGATATGCGCCGCATCCAGGATCGTCATCGATGCGCCGGGAATGTGGCTGCGGATCATCTCGCCGGCCGCGACCGGCGTGGACGGGTCGTGACGGCCGGCAATCACCAGCGTCGGGCTCGTGATCTTCGGCAACAGCGCGCGCTGGTCCAGCGTCGAGAGCGCTTCGCAGCAGGCGATATAGCCGGCCACGGGGGTTTTCAGCATCATCGCCTTCATGTTGGCCGTGATCTGCGGCTCGCGCTCGCGAAAATCCGCGGTCAGCCAGGCCGCGATGACGGTGTCGGCAATAGCGGCGATGCCGCCTTCCTTCACCGCCTTGATGCGGTTCAGCCAGTTGGTCGGGTCGGGATAGTAGCAGGCCGTATTGGAAAGAATGAGCTTGCCGAATCTCTCCGGCGCATTCGCTCCGAGCCACTGTCCGACCATGCCGCCCATCGAGAGCCCGCACCAGTGCGTCTTCTCGATGTTGAGGTCGTCGAGGATCGCGAGCACGTCGCGGCCAAACCGCTCCATGGAATAGGGGCCCGGCGGCACACCGGACTTGCCGTGGCCGCGCCGGTCGTACCGGATAACGCGAAACACCTGCGTGAGAGCCTTCATCTGCGGCTCCCACATTGCCATCGTCGTTCCCAGCGAATTCGACAGCATCAGGGTGGGGCCGCCGTCGCGGCCCTCGACCGATACGTTCAGCAAGCAGCCGTCGGCGTCGATCATCGGCATGGGATCAAGTCCTCCGCTGTCATGCGCGGGCTCGACCTGCGCATCCACCAAAAAATAACTCATCGAGAAGATGAATTGCCGGGTCAAGCCAGGTCAAGCCCGGCAATGACATCGCACGCGTTTTCTTCGAATGATTCGAGCAGGCGCTCGATCAGTTTCTGCGAGATACCCTGATAGGCCATCGGCTCCAAGAATTGCGCAACCTTCTCCGGAGCAAGATGTGTCGTGACCGCCGCGTCTTCCCCCAGCACCGCACGCAAACTCTTCTTTTCACTGACGGCCTTTTCTGGTGGCGCTCTCCGCCAGATGATGTGCGTCCTTTTTGCCGACCTATCCGGACCTAACCACCCTTGTGGCCCGCTGCCAATCTCAACAGCCGGTCGAGCGGTTTGAGATTCGGTAACCGGCGCAACCCAGCTGCGCGCAAATCCGCCCGACCACGCCTTCCTTTTGAGCCATTCGTGCATTAGTTCATAGCGGAAAGTCGGGTAAGCGAACGGAGGCGCACATGGCCATGACAATGCACGGGGAGGTTCAGCTGCCTGCTTCGCGCGAGGCGGTCTGGGCCAAGCTGAATGACCCAGAGGTGCTCAAGGCCTGTATCCCCGGCTGCGAGGAATTGGAAAAGACCGAGGATAACGGCTTCCGAGCCGCCGCGAAAATGAAGGTCGGTCCGGTGTCGGCCCGCTTCAAGGGCCGCGTCACGCTGAGCGATCTCGACCCGCCAAATGGCTACAGGATATCGGGTGAAGGCGAGGGCGGGGTGGCTGGCTTCGCCAAGGGCGGGGCGACGGTCGCGCTTTCGGACAAGGACGGCGGCACGCTCCTGACCTATGACGTCGAGGCCCAGATCGGCGGCAAGCTCGCCCAGCTCGGGCAGCGGCTGATCAATGGCGCGGCCAAGAAACTGGCCGATGAGTTTTTCGCGAATTTTGCGAAGGCGGTGGAAGGCTGATCCTTGAACGCCGCCTGAAAAGGCTAGCCTGCCCGGCGTCCGTTGGTCTATTCAAGCCATGCGGTCATGAGGTTGCTCATTGCTGCCGCGACCCATATTATGCCCTTGAAACACAGAAATGACTGCGCCGCCGGGCAGCGCCGGCGCGGATAAAGAGAGCCCGGAATGGCGAAAATATCCCTGATCGTGAACGGCAATCCCGTCAACGCCAATGTCGACCCCCGCACGCTACTCGTGCAATTCCTGCGCGAAAATCTGCGGCTGACAGGCACCCATGTCGGCTGCGACACATCGCAATGTGGGGCCTGTGTGGTCCATCTCGACGGTAAGGCGGTCAAGTCCTGCACCACCCTTGCGGTGATGGCGGATGGACACGAGGTACGGACCATCGAGGGGCTGGCGGCCGATGGCGGGCCCTTGCATCCGATGCAGGAGGCTTTTCGTGAGCATCACGGCCTGCAATGCGGCTTCTGCACGCCCGGCATGATCATGACCGCGATCGACATCGTCCATCGCAAGGGCCACGAACTTTCCGACCACACCATCCGCGAAGAGCTTGAAGGCAATCTGTGCCGCTGCACCGGTTACCAGAATATCGTGACGTCGATCGCGGCCGGCGCCAAGGCGATGGCCAAGTCCGATCTCGCTTGAAGCACGTCAACTCGACCAGAGATATTTCGGGAAATTCCCATGTACGAATTCAAATATCATCGTCCGGCGACCGTGCGGCAGGCGGCCAATCTGCTGGTCAAGAACGAAGACGCCAAGGTCATCGCCGGCGGCCACACGCTGGTGCCGGTGATGAAGCAAAGGCTCGCAAGCCCGCCGCATCTCGTCGATCTCTCCCATATCGAAGGGCTTGACGGCATCGAGATGAAGGGTCGCTCGCTCGTCATCGGCGCTACCGCCACCCACCATTCGGTCGCCACCTCGGCCATCGTCGGCGAAGCCATTCCTGCGCTCGCTCAACTCGCCGGCATGATCGGCGACCCCGCGGTGCGCCATCGCGGCACGATCGGCGGCTCGCTCGCCAACAACGATCCGACCGCCGACTATCCGGCGGCTGTGCTGGCCACGGGCGCAACCATCGTCACCAACAAACGGCGCCTCAAGGCCGAGGAGTTCTTCCAGGGCATGTTTGCAACCGCGCTTGAGAGCGACGAGATTGTCACCAAGGTGATGTTCCCGCTGCCGAAGAAAGCGGCCTACGTGAAATTCCGAAACCAGGCCTCGCGCTATGCGTTGGTCGGTGTGTTCGTCGCCAAGCGTCCGTCGGATGTGCGCGTCGCCGTGACCGGCGCGGGCAGCGATGGCGTGTTTCGCGTGACTGCGTTCGAAGAGGCATTGAAGAAGCGTTTTTCGCCGAAGGCGCTCGATGGCTTGACGGTGCCGGCCGAAGGCTTGAACAGCGATCTTCACGGCAGCGCTGAATATCGCGCGCATCTGATCGCGGTGATGGCGCGGCGCGCCGTCGAGGCTGCGACTGCCAAATCCTGAAGGTCCTTGCTATCGCATAAGGTTTGCTGATGACCGCGTCGGCGCTGCCCAAATCCGTCGATGCCATGCTGGAGCTGCTCTCCTCGCGCGGCTATCTCGCCGAGCGCGCGCTCGCAACCGTCACCTATCTTTCGCTGCGCATGGGCCGGCCGCTGTTCCTCGAAGGCGAGGCGGGTGTCGGCAAGACCGAGATCGCCAAGGTGCTGTCGGCGGGACTTGGGCGCAAGCTGATCCGCCTGCAGTGCTACGAGGGGCTGGATGCGGCCTCCGCCGTCTATGAGTGGAACAGCGCGGCACAGATGATCGCGATCCGCCTCGCGGAAGCCGCAGGCGATACCGACCGCGAGCAGCTTTCGGGCGATATTTTCGCCGAGCGTTTCCTGATCAAGCGGCCGCTGTTGCAGGCGCTCGAGCCGGACGTTGCGGGCGCGCCGGTGCTCCTGATCGACGAACTCGACCGCGCGGACGAAGCGTTCGAGGCCTACCTGCTGGAAATCCTGTCGGACTTCCAGATCACGATTCCCGAATTCGGCACCGTGAAGGCGCCGCAGCCGCCCATCGTGATCATCACCTCCAACCGCACCCGCGAAATCCACGATGCGTTGAAGCGGCGCTGTCTTTATCACTGGGTCGACTATCCCTCTGCCGAGCGGGAGCTTGCGATCGTGAGATCGCGCGTGCCCGACATTTCGGCAAAATTGTCGCAGCAGGTGGTGCGCTTCGTGCAAGCGCTGCGCGATCAGGATTTCTACAAGTCGCCGGGGGTTGCCGAAACGCTTGATTGGGCGACCGCGCTCACCGAGCTCGACGCACGCTCGCTCACGCCGGAAGTCGTCGGCGACAGCCTGGGCGCGCTGCTCAAATATCAAGACGACATCGCGCGGATGCAGGGCGACACGCTGCAAAAGGTTCTGAAAGAAGCGACGAGCGAGAACTGACGAGGTCACCAACGATGACCATCGATCACTTGAATCCACCGACTGGCCGGATGGCCGACAACATCATCGGCTTCGCCCGCGCGTTGCGGGCGGCCGGCGTCCCCGTCGGCCCGGGCGCCGTGATCGACGCCATGAACGCGCTTCAGCTTGTCGATATCGGCAACCGGACCGATGTGTTCACGACGCTGGAAGCGATCTTCGTCAAGCGCCACGAGCACGCGCTGATTTTCGCGCAGGCCTTCGATCTGTTCTTCCGCGCCGCTGACGAATGGAAGCAGATGCTGGATTCGGTGCCGCTGCCCGAACATGCCAAGAAGAAGCCGCCGGCCGCCGCGCGGCGCGTGCAGGAGGCATTCTCGCAAGCGAGAATGACGGAGACGCCGCAGACGCAGGCTGAAGAGCTCCGCCTTTCGGTGTCCGACAAGGAGATCCTGCAGAAGAAGGATTTTGCGCAGATGACAGCGGCCGAGATCGCCGAGGTCACGCGTGCCATCGCCAACATGAAATTGCCGCAGGCGGAATTGCGGACCCGCCGCTTTCGGCCGGATGCGCGGGGGCTCAAGCTCGATATGCGGCGGACCCTGCGCGGATCGTTGCGCACCGGCGGCGACATCATCGACATTCACAAGCTCGGGCGGATCGAAAAGCCGGCCCCGATCGTGGCGCTGCTGGATATATCCGGCTCGATGAGCGAATATACCCGCCTGTTCCTGCATTTCCTGCATGCCATTACCGATGCGCGAAAGCGCGTTTCGGTCTTTCTGTTTGGCACGCGCCTCACCAATGTGACGCGCTCGCTGCGCGCGCGTGACCCTGACGAGGCGCTCGCGAGCTGCTCCTCATTGGTGGAGGACTGGGCCGGGGGCACCCGGATTGCCACGTCGCTCCATACCTTCAACAAGCTGTGGGCGCGCCGGGTGCTGGGGCAGGGTGCCATCGTGCTCTTGATCTCCGACGGGCTGGAGCGCGAGGCGGACGCCCGCCTGGCCTTCGAGATGGACCGGCTGCACCGTTCCTGCCGCCGCCTGATATGGTTAAACCCGCTGCTTCGGTATGGCGGCTTCGAACCCAAGGCGCAGGGCATCAAAATGATGCTGCCGCACGTTGACGAATTCCGCCCGGTGCATAATTTGAAGTCCATCGAAGGCTTGATCGAGGCGCTGTCCTCGATGCCACAACCGCATCGCAGCCTGTTACGATCTGCTGCCTGAACAAGAATAGACCGGCGAGGTTTTCATGCTCGATCGCGACGAAGACATTCTCAAAGCCGCTGAAGACTGGCAAAAGGCAGGTCACGGCGTGGCGCTCGCCACCGTCGTCGAAACCTGGGGCTCGGCGCCCCGGCCCGCCGGCTCCAATCTCGTGATCAACGATGACGGCACCTTTCTGGGCTCGGTCTCGGGAGGCTGCGTCGAAGGCGCCGTCGTCACCGAGGCGCTCGACGTGATCGAAAGCGGCAAGCCGAAGATGCTCGAATTCGGCGTCGCCGACGAGACCGCCTGGAATGTCGGCCTGTCCTGCGGCGGCACGATCCGGGTGTTTGTCGAGAAAGTTGGCTAAGCCATGAAACTGGCCACGCTGAGAGAACTCAATACCGAACGCGCCGCGCGGCGGCCGGCGATCGTGGTGACCGACACGGCCAGCGGCGAGCAGCGCCTGGTCAAGGCGGCTGATTTCGTCGCCGATCCGCTGAGCGCGGAATTGTCAAGGCATCTGCGCATGGGCAAAAGCGGCAACGTCGAAGTCGGCGGCAAGAAGCTGTTTCTTAACGTCTATGCGCCGACCGCACGCATGGTGATCGTCGGCGCAGTGCATATCAGCCAGGCACTGGTGCCGCTGGCGCGCTCGCTCGGCTATGATGTCACGGTCGTCGATCCGCGCACCGCTTTCGCAAGCCCCGAGCGTTTTCCCGATGTGCCGCTGATCGCCGAATGGCCCGATGTTGCGCTGCCGCCGCTCAACATCGATCACTACACCGCGTTTGTGGCGCTGACGCACGATCCGAAGATCGACGACCCCGCGCTGCTGCACGCGTTTGCTCGCGACTGCTTCTATATCGGCGCACTCGGTTCACGAAAGACGCACGCCAAGCGCGGCGAGCGCCTGAGGGCGCAAGGCGCCACCGATGCCGACCTCGCGCGCATCCATGCGCCGATCGGGCTTGCGATCGGCGCCGTCTCGCCATCCGAGATCGCGGTGTCGATCATGGCCGAAATCACGGCGAGCCTGCGTATGCCGAAAGAGAGCAAAGAAGCCGCAGCATGAAATTCGGCCCTGCCAGTCCGGCGGACGCGCTCGGTGGCGTCACCGTCCATACCCTGCGTCAGGGTTCGCTGGTGCTGAAGAAAGGCACCACGATCGGTCCGGCGGAGATCGCCGCGCTCGACAAGGCGGACGTCAAGGAAGTCGTCGTCGTGCGTCTGGAGGAAGGCGACGTCTCCGAGGACGTCGCGGCGGCCAGCATTGCGCAAGCCGTGGCCGGCGATGGCATCCATGTCGAGCGCGCTTTTACCGGCCGCGCCAATCTGTTCGCCGCGCGCGCCGGCGTGCTGGTGGTGGACCGCGCCGCCGTCGACCGCATCAATGGGGTCGACGAGGCCATCACCTTCGCAACGCTCGCAGCGTTCAAGCCGGTCGTCGAAGGCGAGATGGTCGCAACCGTGAAACTCATCCCGTTCGGGGTCGAGGCGAAGCTGCGCGATGCGGCGGTCGCAGCAACCAAGGGCGGTGCGCTGCGGATCGCGCCTTACGTCGTCAAGCGCGTCGGCGTGGTCTCGACCCTCTTGCCCGGGCTCGCGCCGAAGGTCATCGACAAGACGCTAAGGGTGACGGAGGAGCGGCTCGCGCCGGCGGGCGCGAAAATCATCGCCGAGCGCCGCGTGCCGCATGATGAGATCGCGCTGAAAGCGGCGATGAAGGAGTTGCTTGGCCTCGGCGCCGAGCTCGTGATCGTGTTCGGCGCTTCCGCGATCGCCGACCGCCGCGACGTCATTCCTGCTGCGCTTTCGGGTATCGGCGGCGCGATCGAGCATTTCGGCATGCCGGTCGATCCCGGTAATCTGCTGCTCATTGGCAATGCCGGCGGAGTTCCGGTGCTTGGTGCGCCGGGCTGCGCGCGCTCGCCGGTGGAGAATGGTTTCGACTGGGTGCTGGTGCGCCTGCTTGCGGGATTGAAGGTCGACCGCGCCGATCTGACGGAAATGGGGGTCGGCGGGCTCCTGATGGAGATCGTGACCCGGCCGCAGCCGCGCCAGGGCCTCGAGCCGGACGGCGATCGTCATGTCAGCGCGGTCGTGCTCGCTGCGGGCCGCTCGACTCGCATGGGTGGTCCGAACAAGCTGCTGGCCGAGCTTGACGGCAAGAAGCTGGTCCGGATCGTGACCGAGCAGGCGCTCGCTTCCAGGGCCAAGGATGTGATCGTCGTCACCGGCCACCAGGCCGAGCTGGTCGAGAAGGCGCTCGACGGGCTCAAGGTGAAGTTCGTCCGCAACGCGGATTTCGCGCATGGCCTGGCAAGTTCCGTGAAGGCCGGCATATCGGCGGTGCCCAAGCAGGCCGATGGCGCCGTGATCTGTCTCGGCGACATGCCGATGATCTCGGCCGATCTGATCGACCACCTGATCGAGGCCTTCGCCCCGGATCGCGGCAATTTGATCGCGGTGCCGGTCAGCGCTGGCCGTCGCGGCAATCCCGTCTTGTGGTCGCGCCGTTTCTTCAATGAATTGATGACACTCGATGGCGACGTCGGCGCCCGTCATCTCATTGCCAAGCATAATGAGGCGGTGGCGGAGGTCCCGGTCGAAGGGGATAGCGCATTTCTTGACATCGATACGCCGCAGGCGCTGGAGGCGGCGCGTAGCGGCTAGAATCTTCGCGGCGATCTACGCGTCCGCGAATTTTTTCGATCCCTAATTTTCATTCACCAAGTTGAAACGTCCTTTCCCTTAGGTTTCCGCCCGCTGAAGTTGGGGGAGGGGTTCTTGATCGTTTCGACCGCTGTCGCGCGGCGCCGCGCGCTGTTCGTTCTTGCATTCACGCTCGCCGTATGCGCCTCCCGCCTGATCGCTGAAAGCCGGGCCGCCGGTGCGTTTGCGATCGGAAAATGCGGCGCCTACGGCCAGGCCTACGATTATCCGGCTGAAAGTGCCGCAGTTGCCGCGGCGCTCAAGCAATGCAGCGGCGATTGCAAGACCACGGTCACGATGAAGCGCGCCTGTGCCGCGTTTTCAGTCGACATGACCAATCCCTGCGGCGCCCACGGTTATGCGGTCAAACCGCATATTTCGAGCTCGCTCAACGAAGCGACCCGCGAATGTTACAAGTTCGGCGGCAAGGAATGCGTGATCCGCGCCTGGGCCTGCGACGCCAAGGGCTGATGCGATAGCGTGCGGCGCCAAATCTTGCTCTACTGGTTCGAGTTTTTAAGGAGCCTCGCTTCTTGGCGTCACGAAATGACATCGCTGGAGCCATTTCATGCAATTCGACACCAAGATCGCGGTCGTGATCCGGACCGATCTCGAAGCGTGGCAGAAGCTCAACGTCGCCGCGTTTCTGGCCTCGGGTATCGCGGCGGCGTTTCCGGAATGCATCGGCGAGGCTTACGAAGATGGTTCAGCGACACGCTATTTGTCATTGATCGGCCAGCCGATCCTGATCTATGGCGCGCCGGACCGCGCAGCGATGTCGCGCGCGCTGGACCGGGCGCTGGCGCGCAACGTGCGGCCGGCGGTCTATACCGAGGACATGTTCAGGACCACACATGATGCCGCCAACCGCGAGGCGGTGAATGCCGTGGCCCGCGTCGATCTCAATCTGGTCGGGATTGCGATGCGCGCGGAACGCAAGGTTATCGATAAGATCGTCGATGGTCTGAAGTTTCACAGCTGACTAATCCGTATTAATTTCTTCATCAAATCAATACTTTGCGATTTCGCTTGACAATGACTGACCAGTCAGTCATTTTTATATCATGAGCCGTGCGCCCGTGCGAAAACGACCGATCAAAAGAGAGTTGGCCCCCTCGGGTGCCCCGGGGCGCGCCGAGCGCGCCGCCGACCGGCGTCAGGCGATCATCGAAGCCGCGTTCGAAACCTTCATCGAGCGGGGCTATGCCGCGACCCGCCTCGACGATGTCGCCAAACGGGCCGGCGTCGCCAAGGGAACGATCTACCTTCACTTCAAGGACAAGCAGGCGCTGTTTGAGGAACTGGTTCGCAGCGCGATCGTGCCTTTGGCGTCGAGGCTGACGGAGCCGCCGCCGGTGACCGGGTCGATCCGGGCTGTGCTAGAAAACTTTGCCGGCAATTTCGTCCACGAAGTCACGACCACGCGGCGAGGCGCCATCGTGCGGCTCGTCATCGCGGAGGGGCCGCGCTTTCCCGCTATCGCCGATTTCTACTATCGCGAAGTCGTATCGCGGGGAATGGCCGGGATGCGCGCGCTGATCGAACTCGGCATTGCCAGGGGCGAGATCAAGCAGACGGGCCTGAAGGATTTTCCGCAGATCGTGGTGGCGCCGGCGATGCTCGCCATCATCTGGCAAGGATTGTTCGGGCGCTTTGCGCCGCTCGATGCCGCCGCGATGCTCCGCGTTCATCTCGATTTGATTTTTGGCGAAGGAGACAGGGCATGACCTTGTCGCAGGCGATATCGCATAGCCTGGCAGTGCTGGCGCTGACGGCGCTGCTTGGTGGATGCAACGAGGCCCGCAACCCCGGTTACCAGGGCTGGGTGGAGGCCGACATGATCTTCGTCAGCCCCGACGAATCCGGGCGCGTGACCAAGCTCAACGTGCGCGAGGGCGACGAGGTCAAGATCGGCGATAAGCTGTTTTCGGTCGACGATGATCTGCAGCAGGCGAACCTCAACCAAAGCAGGGCAACGCTCATCAACGCCCAGCAAAGCTATGATCGGGCGTCCTCACTGGCCAAAACGGGATCGGGGACGCAGGCCAATCTGGATGCCGCCGTGTCGGCGCTGCGGGTCGCTGAAGCCCAGGTCGTGACGTCGCAGACGCGGCTTGCGCGCCGCATCGGCTACGCGCCGATCGCGGGCACTGTGCAGCAGGTTTATTTCCGCGTCGGCGAAACGGTCGGAGCTCAGCGGCCTGTGCTGTCGATCATGCCGCCCGGCAACATGAAGGTGCGCTTCTATGTCCCGGAGGCCGACTTGCCGAAGCTCGCGATCGGCGAGGAGGTGCGGGTTTCCTGCGACAATTGTTCGGCCGATCTGACTGCGAGAATCTATTTCCTCTCCACGACGGCGGAATATACCCCGCCGGTCATCTACAGCCTCGATGAGCGCAACAAGCTCGTCTACCTCGTGCAGGCAAGGCCCTCGCATCCCGATGCCTTGCGGGTGGGGCAGCCGACCAGCGTCTTCCTGCTCCCCAAGACTCCGGTTGCAGACAAGCGGTGAGCGTGATGACGGTCTCCGCTCCTCCCGACATTGCGATCGACGTTCGCGGGCTCTCAAAATCCTTCGGAGGCCGCGAGGTCGTGCATGACCTCAGCATGCAGGTGAAGCGGGGCTCGATTTACGGCTTCCTCGGGCCGAACGGCAGTGGCAAGACCACGACCATCCGCATGCTCTGCGGGCTGCTTACGCCCGACAGCGGCGAGGGCGAATGCCTCGGCTACGACATCCGGCGCGAGGCCGACAAGATCAAGCGCCGGGTCGGCTACATGACGCAGCGCTTTTCGCTGTACCAGGACCTCTCGGTGCGGGAAAACCTCGAATTCGTCGCGCGGCTCTACGGCATGCAAGATCCCTCTGCCGCCGCGCGCAGCATGATCGATCGCCTCGGCCTGAGCGGCCGTGACAAACAGCTCGCGGGCGAATTGTCTGGCGGCTGGAAGCAGCGCCTTGCGCTTGGCGCCTGCACATTGCCGAGCCCGCAACTGCTGCTGCTGGACGAGCCGACCGCAGGCGTCGACCCCAAGGCGCGGCGCGACTTCTGGAACGAGATCCACGCGCTTGCGGCCGAGGGCCTCACAGTCCTGGTCTCGACCCATTACATGGATGAGGCCGAGCGTTGTCACGAGATCGCCTATATCGCCTATGGTCACCTGCTGACGCACGGTACCGTGGAGGATGTAATCGCAAAATCTGCGCTCTCGACCTTCACCGTGACCGGCGATGACGTTCACGCGTTGCAGGAGCAACTCGCAGGCCAACCGGGTGTCGACATGATTGCGCCGTTCGGCGCCAGCCTGCACGTGTCCGGGCGCGATCGCGCCGCGCTCGAGAAAAGCATCGCGCCCTGGCGTGAGCGCAAGGAACTGCACTGGGAGGCCAGCGAGCCATCGCTGGAGGATGTGTTTATCGAACTGATGAGCCGGTCGAGGGATAATTTCCAGTGAGCATGACGGACGCGACGGGCCATCGGGGCGAAATCCGGGAAGCACGCTTTGGCTTCTGGCGGCGTTGCTATGCGATGATGGTCAAGGAGTTCATCCAGCTTCGCCGTGACCGCGTCTCCTTCGCCATGATCGTGATGATTCCGGTGATGCAACTCCTGCTGTTCGGTTATGCGATCAACACCACGCCGCATAATCTTCCCACGGCGGTGCTCGTGCAGGAAGACAGCGACCTCGGCCGCTCGATCCTGAAAGCGCTGGAGAACACCGCCTATTTTCACTTCGTGCGCGAAGTTCACGACGTCGCCGAGTTCGACGATCTCCTGACGTCCGGCAAGGTGCTGTTTGGCGTAGAGATCCCCCGCGGCTTCGAGCGCGCGGTCCGGCGCGGTGATTATCCTGCGCTGTTGGTCGCAGCCGACGCCACCGATCCCGTTGCGGCGAGTTCCGCCCTGTCGTCGCTCGGCGTCCTCGTCCAGACGGCGCTGTCGCATGATCTTTACACCGGCGATCCGCCGGTGATGCCGTTCGAGATCAGGGCGCATGCGCGCTACAATCCGGCGGCGTCATCGCGACTGAATATCGTGCCGGGCCTAGTCGGCACCATCCTCACCATGACCATGCTGATCTTCACCGCGCTTTCGGTGACGCGCGAGATCGAGCGCGGCACCATGGAGAGCCTCTTGTCGATGCCGATTACGCCGGTCGAGGTCATGCTCGGCAAGATCGTGCCTTACATCCTGGTGGGCTTTCTCCAGGCCACGCTGATCATCAGTATCGGTGTGCTGGTTTTCGGGGTTCCGGTGCTCGGCAGCCTGGTCATGCTGGCGCTGCTGTCGACCCTGTTCATCACGGCCAATCTTTCGATCGGTTATACCTTCTCGACGCTCGCGCAAAACCAGCTGCAGGCGATGCAGATGTCGATCATGTTCTTTCTGCCGAGCATCCTGCTGTCGGGTTTCATGTTCCCGTTTCTCGGCATGCCGGTATGGGCCCAATATGTCGGCGAAGGCCTGCCGCTGACGCACTACCTGCGGATCGTCCGCGCCATCATGCTGAAGGGCGCCATGCTGCAAAACCTGGAATACGACGCGATCGCGCTGTTGCTGTTGACTTTGCTGGCGATGACGATTGCGGTTCTGCGCTTCCGCCGCACGCTCGACTAAGACAATGTCCTAGGTCTGTTTTGCGGCGAGATTGTCGACCGCGACGCCATCACGTTCTTCGATGATTTCGGCAATCCATCGCCGGTGACAGTGGTGGTGGTCGCGCTCATAGCAGAGGATGCAGACCGGGCCCGCCTTCTTCACGAGCGAGGAAAGCTCGTCGAGCTCCTCCCTGGCCTGCGCTGTCTTGAGATGTTTCGCATAGATCTTCTGCAGGGTGTCGTATTCGCCGGCGCGCGCAGCGCGCCGGCCCTCTTTCGGTGTGCCGAGCCCGCGCAGATGCAAGTAAGCGATGCCCCGCTCGTCGAGCCCTGCCGCGAGCTGGCTCTTGGAAAAGCCGGGGCGGCGTGAGGATGCCACGGCACGCACGTCGACCAGCAATTTGACGCCGGCTTGCTCGAGTTCGTCGAGCACAGCTTTCGCTGGCGTCTGCTCATACCCGATCGTGTAGAATTTTTTGCGTCTGGCCACTTTCAACCGTTTTTTCGACGCGTGATCTCCGCGCAAACGTTATCGCGTTTGTCGCGAGGGAAAACCGGTGCCCACTTTCCGGATCACGCATCAGCTCACGCGGGCGATCAGTTCCATCGCGCCGGCAGGCGCGCGAATCTTGCCTTCATGGATCACATAGGCGAAGACATCGCGCGGCATCTTCTTAGGTTTCGCGGAATCGACGCGCGGCAGGTCGTCGGGTTCCCCGCCTTGCGCCCACAACTGGAATCTTTTTGCCCAGGCGTCGAGCTGCTTCGGCGGGTAGCAAGTTGCGATCTCGTCATTGCCTTTTTGCAGCCGCGCGTAAACGAAATCACTGGCGACATCCGCGATCGCCGGGTACTTGCCATGCTCGGCGAATACGACAGGCGTTTCGAATTGCCGGATCAGCGCGACAAAAGCCGGGGTGCAAAAACTGTCGTGGCGCACCTCGACCACATGACGCAGGCGCTTCCCTTGCAGTTCGCGCGGCAGGAGTTCCAGGAACTTGCCGAAATCCGCCTCGTCGAATTTTTTTGTCGGCGCAAATTGCCAGAGCACCGGGCCGAGGCGATCGTCCAGTTCAAGCACGCCGGAATCGTAGAACCGCTTTACCGAGTCGCCGGCCTCCGCCAGTATCCGGCGGTTGGTCGCAAAGCGCGGGCCCTTGACCGAGAAGATAAAACCATCGGGCACCTCGCGTGCCCATTTGCGAAAGCTCTCCGGCTTCTGCGAACCGTAATAGGTGCCGTTGATCTCGATCGAGGTCAGTTTGGAAGCCGCGTATTGCAGCTCTTTGGCTTGTACAAGTTTTTCCGGGTAAAATACGCCGCGCCAGGGCTCAAACGTCCAGCCGCCGACGCCGATATGGATGTGGCCTGATTTGCTGGCGGCGGCTTTTGGGGCGGGGGCTTTGCTCACGGGACGGTCTCGCTGTCGATTGCCAAAGGCGGTGATTTTCGCGGCGGAAGGGTAGTCAAGCCGGCTCGAATTGACCAGTTCGAGCGACCCGCTTTCGGCCCCCTTGCATGGCGCTGGATCGTTCCTATCTACTGTCCAACGGTGACGTCGATGCCTTCCCCCCGGGCTCCGTCGCTGGGACGACCACTCAATAGCTCGGCTGCGCCGGATGTACGCGCGCCATCTGTTGGTGGTCGTTGGCATTTTGGGGGGACGGTCGGGCCTCCGAAACCTTGTTTCCGGCCGTTTCCTTGGCATCTCCTTAAATCATCGGATATACGCTGGCGTCATGAACGACGTCTCGCAAATAGCGGTCGAGAGGCCGGCCCAAACCATTGGCTTACCGAAGCTTTCCGTGGTTATCCCGACCTTCAACGAGCGGGATAACGTCATCACGTTGTTCCGGCGGCTGGAAAAGACTTTGGCCGGGATCCCCTTTGAAGCGGTTTTCGTCGACGACAATTCCCCTGACGGGACCTGGGAGGTCCTGCGCGCCCTGTCGCGTGAGGACAGCCGGGTCCGCTGCATCCGCCGGATCGGTCGCCGTGGCCTGTCCGGGGCCTGCATCGAAGGCATTCTGGCCTCCAGCGCGCCGTGCGCGGCTGTGATCGACGCCGACTTGCAGCATGATGAGACGCAACTGCCGAAGATGCTCGCGGCACTTCAGAGCGGCGAGTTCGATCTCGTGGTCGGCAGCCGTTACGTCGAGGGCGGCAGTGCGGAAAGTTTCGACCGGCAACGGGCAGGGGCGAGCGCGTTTGCGACCGAGATCGCCAAACGCGTGCTGAGGGTCGAGATCGCCGATCCCATGAGCGGCTTCTTCATGATCCGCCGCGACCGCTTCGAGGCGATCGCGCCGCAACTCTCCACGCAAGGCTTCAAGATTCTGCTCGACGTGGTGGCGACCGCCCACGGCGCGCTTCGGATCAAGGAAATTCCGTACACGTTCGGCTCGCGATTGCATGGCGAGAGCAAGCTTGACTCCATGGTGGCGCTGGATTTCCTGGGGCTGGTGCTAGCCAAACTGACGCATGATGTCGTGTCGCTGCGGTTTTTGCTGTTCGCGATGGTCGGCTCGCTCGGCGTCGTCGTTCATTTTGCCGGTCTCTATACAGCGCTGAAGGTCATGCATCTTCCATTCGCGGAAGCGCAGGCCGTTGGCGCGATTTGCGCCATGACCAGCAACTTCATCCTGAACAATTTCCTCACCTACCGCGACCAGCGGCTGAAAGGCTTTGCGATCCTGCGCGGCCTTTTGCTGTTCTATCTCGTGTGCAGCGTCGGGCTTTTCGCCAATGTCGGCGTGGCCTTCTCGGTCTACGATCAGCAGCCGATCTGGTGGCTCGCGGGCGCTGCCGGCGCATTGATGGGCGTGGTCTGGAACTACGCGATGTCCGGACTGTTCGTCTGGCGCAAGCGATGAACTCTCCATGAGTCCCGATGAGGCTCGGTTGACTCGTAACACTGCGCTGACGGTGATGGCGCTGGTGTTGCTGCGGCTGGTTGGCGCAGCCTGGACGCCGCTGACCTTCGACGAAGCCTATTACTGGATATGGTCGAAGCATCTCGCTTTCGGCTACTACGATCATCCGCCGGGCGTGGCGCTCGTTATCCGCCTGGGGACCATGATCGCCGGCGATACCGAGATTGGTGTGCGGCTGGTATCGATCCTGCTCGCGCTGCCGATGAGTTTTGCGGTCTACCGCGCGGCCGAAATCCTGTACGGCGGGAAGCGTGTGGCGGCGAATGCCACCATTCTTTTGAACGTCACACTGATGGCCGCGGTCGGCACGCTGATCGTGACGCCGGATTTACCCTTGCTGGTGGCTTCCAGTTTTGTGCTGTTCTTTCTCGCCAAGGTGCTCGAGAGCGGACGCGGCACGTGGTGGCTCGCCGTCGGCATAGCTGTGGGCCTGGCGCTGCTCTCGAAATACACCGCGATGTTCTTCGGGCCTGCGATCCTGATCTGGCTGATCAGCGTTCCGAAACTGCGCAAATGGCTCTTCTCGCCCTGGCTTTACCTCGGTGGAGTGGTCGCGCTTGCGATCTTTTCGCCGGTCATTCTCTGGAATGCGGATCACCACTGGGTTTCCTTTATCAAGCAGCTCGGCCGCTCCGAGGTCACCGAGTTCAGGCCGGCTTTCATCGGTGAATTGATCCCGACTCAAATCGCTTTCGCGACGCCGCTCGTTTTCATTCTCGGCGTGATGGGCCTCTGCGCGCTGGCGCGGCGCGAGGATGGGGCGCTTGCGTCGCGCGCGCTGATCAACGCGATGTTCTGGGTCATCACGCTCTACTTCCTCTGGCATTCGCTGCATGCACGCGTGGAAGCGAACTGGTTTGCGCCGGTGTACCCGCCGCTTGTCATTGCAGCCGCGGTGGCCGCCAGTCTCACCCGCTGGGAGCGGTATCCACAGCGCGTGGCCGATTTTTGCCTGCGCTGGGCGTCCCCAGTCGGCATCGTGATGTTCGCTGGCCTGATGGTGCAGGCCAACACCGGCGTGCTGACCGGCTTTCGCCGTGATGCCACCGTGCGCAGCGTTGGCGTCGGGTGGAAGGCGCTCGCCGCCGACGTCGAGGCAACGCGCGCACGGGTCGGCGCGTCCTGCGTGCTCGCGCCCGACTATGGCACCGCGAGCTGGCTCACTTTCTATCTGCCGAAGCGCACTTGCGTGATACAGCCGACGCAGCGCATCCGTTGGGTGAACATGGGCGAGCCCGATCCGGCAAAACTGTCAGGCAAACTTCTGTGGGTCGACGAGGTGCGCGCCTCGATCCAGCCTTACGTCGCGGAAACCTTTGCCAAGGTCGAGCGCGTCGGGGAGCTCAAGCGCATGCGCGGGCCGCTCGTGATCGAAACCTATGGGCTCGATCTGCTCGAACAACCTAAGCGACCTGTGCTCGACAATTCGCCGCCGCCGGAATTGCAGTAGCGGTTCAACACGAGGAAAAAAGTGGCGAATTCAAGGACAGGGAATAGGAGCTAGTCCGGGAAGGACACGGGCAGAATTGCCGCAAATCCGTCTCAAAATGAGACTGCCTTACAAGTGCCCACCACTTAATCCCCATTTAACTAAAACTTGCCTTAATGACGACCCGCGCCTCTGCGAGATGCTGTCCACGTAATTCGGCGGATGATCGCGCATTGGCCGCCGTTCGGGGGTGCCCACGCCATGCACCTCGCCGAACGGCGGTTGAGGGGGAACGAGGTGGAATCAGTCCGGATGCTAGGCGAATGAGTACGAGTACAGTTGCGTGTTATCAGTTCGCGGCACCCATTCCTAAACGACCAGCCCGCAAAATAACCTCGCAGAGTCTGTTCATCGCGACCGCGATGTTCAGTCTCGTGATCGGCTGCGGCTGGACAGTCTATGCCAACATCTTTGCTGCCAGTCCCTATCCCGAGCTGGGCGGGGCCACTTTTGATGCGCCGGTCGCGCGTCGGTTCACGAGCATCGCGGTTCGCCCGGTCACACGGCCCGAGCCGCCGGCGATCGCTGCGCCTGAAACCGCGGAGGCGGAGCCTGCGCTTTCCTTCGTTGATCGCTTCGCCGCCGCTTCGCCGCAGGGCGTAGAGCCAGCGCCCGTGTCGCAAGAGCCGCCGATGAGGCTTGCGGTCGCGCCGAAGCCCGAGCCTCTGAAGCTTGCCGAAGCGCCCAAGGCAAGAGAGCCGGCGAGGGAAACTGCGAAGGACTCTTCGAAGGAGGGGGCCAGGGAAGGATCGAGGCTTCAGCTCGCGTCGGCTTCGCCGGTGGCGCAGCCGGAGGATCAGCCAAAGGGTCTCTCCAAGTTCGGCGAAATGGCGCAGCGTGCAAAGAACGCGATCTTCTCGATCGGCTCCGGCGACAGGCATTCGATCGTCGAGAAGCTCTGGGGCAAGGACGGTTCGCATAATCCGGTGCTCGCCTATGCCTCCGCCGACGCGGGCAGCGTAACCGGCAGCATCGGCGCCCGTGAACAGAACCCCATGCTCGGCGGTTCGCCGCCTTACGACCGCGACACCGCCGTCTACGACATTGCCGCGCACACGGTTTATCTGCCCGACGGCACCAAGTTGGAAGCACATTCCGGGCTAGGCTCCAACCTTGACGATCCGCACTCTGCGCGCATCCGCATGCGCGGCGTGACGCCGCCGCACATCTATACGCTGAAGCCCCGCGAGTTGTTGTTTCACGGCGTGGCGGCACTACGGCTGACGCCAGTCGGCGGCGAAGAGGCGATCTTCGGCCGCGAAGGTCTGCTTGCGCATAGCTTCATGCTTGGTGCGAACGGCGATTCCAACGGCTGCGTCTCGTTCCGCGACTACAATGCTTTCCTCAGCGCCTACCACAACATGGGCATTCGCAAGCTCGCGGTGGTCGTGCATGTCGAGTGAGCGAGCGCGCCGCAATCGCTCGCTCGATTTTTCCCCCTTCTTTCCCTCCTTGCGTGCCGGGCGCCGTCGCCTCGTCGTGCGTTTGCGCTTCTCACAATGACGCGACTTGCCTTTTGGCGGCGTGACTACTACCGCTAAAAATCTCTGGTGGAAGAAGGCGTTACTCCTACGGGGCGGCCATTGCATGCGCGATGCTTTGCTCGCGCATTTTTTCGCGGTTCCCTTCGAATTGGGCACGTGTTATGGATTTGTCACCAATTCGTCACGTAACCCCTGATGTTAGAAGCGAGCGCGACAACTTCCCGCGAAGGCGCGGGCGCCGCCATCCCTGGCGATCGCGCTCAGCGCCACAAGAAAAGGACGGAAGCCGCTAAGGTTTCCGTCGGGCAAAACGCGACGGCAGTATCCGGCCCGCAGCAATTGCAGCCGGCGCCTGAAGCGCCCTCCGCAAACGGGCCTGCTGCCTCGGGCGCCTCTCTCCCCGATCAAGCGCAGCAGGCCGGCGAAATCGAACTCAAGCTTCTTGTCGATGCCGATCGTCTTGCCGGTTTCAATGAAGCTCAGGTCATCATTGCGAACGCGCGCAACAAGGGAAGTCGAAAGCATCTCAAATCTGCCTACTATGACACGCGCGAGCGAACGCTCAGACGCAACGGACTATCCTTGCGAGTTCGCCAAAGCGGCGCGCGCTTCGTGCAGACGGTGAAGGCCGATTTCGCCGACGATCCGCTCCGGCGCGGCGAGTGGGAGGCAAGCGTATCGTCGATGGCTCCCGATGTTGCGCTCGCGATGCCCTTCATTCCGTCAAAAGTCAGCGCTGATCTGGCGGAACACGGGCTTGAGGCGGTCTTCACTGCCGACATCCATCGACACGCGCGAATGGTCGACTTGCCGTCCGGGACCGTCGAGGTCGCGTTCGACCATGGCGTTCTCAAATCAGGCGACCGGTCGATGCCGGTGAGCGAAATTGAACTCGAGCTCAAAAGCGGTGGCGTGAGTGCCATTTACGAGCTCGCGCTTCGGCTCGCGGAGCACGGGCCAGTCAGCCCGTCGATCCGCAGCAAGTCGGCTCGCGGCTTTGACCTTGCGGACGGCGCGCCGCCGGCCGCGCGCAGGCCGCGAAAATTTCGCCTCGATCCGCTGATCTCGCTGGATGAGGCGTTCGCGACAATCCTGCGCGGCTGCCTTGGCCATCTGCTGGAATCGCTGCCGGCCGCCCTGGACGGCCGTGATCCGGAGGGGGTTCATCAGCTTCGCGTCGCCCTGCGCCGCCTGCGATCGGCGCTCGATCTGATGCGATCGGTCGGGCCATTGAGCCAGCTCGATGCGCTGCGGCGGGAAGCAAGATGGCTGGCACAAAACCTGTCCGCCGCGCGCGACTGGGATATTTTCCAGGGGCAGACGCTGCCGACGGTTGCGAAGGCCTGTCCCTCCGTCGCGGGCTTCGACGCGCTGGCGGAGGTCATTGCGAAGCATCGGCAAGTTGCCTATCACAAGGTTCGTGCCGCGCTCGCGGACGCCAGATGCTCCCGTTTCCTGATCGGCCTTGGCGGCTGGATCGAGGCGAGAGGCTGGCACGGCGGCGAGGTCGCGCCCGAAAATCTTGCGCGGCTGGCCGAGCCCGCCATCGGCTTCGCCGGCGAGGCCCTGTCAACCCGGCACACGAAGGTGCTCAAGCGCGGCCGGCACTTCAAATCGCTCAGCGTCGAAGAGCTGCACCGGTTGAGGCTGGCTGCGAAGAAACTGCGCTATGTCGCTGATTTCCTGTTGCCTCTGTATCAAGACCGAAAATCCGTCAAGCAATTCTCTCGCAAGCTGGCCGGTTTGCAGGAGGAGCTTGGTTGCTACAACGACATGGCGGTGACGGCCTCGCTCCTGGACGAGCTCACTGGCGAATCCTCGGAGATCTCCACGGCGGGAGCCGTGATCGTTGGCTGGCAGGCGCATGCAGCAATAGGCATTGCGCCGCGCTTGCGATCCGCGTGGCGGGATTTCACGAAGACGAAGACTCCCTGGTCGCGGGAGGAGGGGTGATTGGCCCGGCCGCTGCGGCCGGCCCGGAGCAGCGGGAGACCATCGCCGGCTCGTCGTGTTGTGCCCTTTCGTTCGGCTTGCCAATTCGCCGTCGTTGATTTCCATTATCTCAACGGCCCTGGGCTCGCCGGCCGGTGCTGGCGAGCACCAGGCCGTCGTTTGTGTGGAGGTGATGATGTCGGCCGAAGACGGGACCATTCGATCGCCGTGGCTCACGGTATGGTTCAGTCCACGCCAGACGATCGAACGCCTGGTTGCGACCCGGCCGACCTATTTCGTCTGGCCGCTCGCCATCCTCGGCACGATCGCCGGCTTCTACAACCAGATTTCGGTCATCTACAGCGCGAGCTTTCTGTCCGACTGGCAGCTTGCGATCAGCCTCCTGCTGTTTAGCGCTGTCGTCGGCATCGCCTGGCTGTATCTGTACGGCGCCATGCTCAGCTGGATCGGACGGCTGCTTGGCGGGCAGGCGAGCGCGCTTCACCTGCGCGCCGCATTTGCCTGGAGCACGTTGCCGACGATCATCGGATTTGCCCTGATCCTGATCATCGACGCCGCGACCGGCCGTGGCAGCACGCTGGACAGCGTGCCGCTGCTGGTGGCGGCTTCTTCCCTTTGGTCGTTCGTCATCTTCCTCCTGATGCTGGGGCGCGTCGAGCGTTTCGGCTTCTGGCGGACCATCCTGACCTATCTCTTCAACCTGGTTCTTGCACTGGCGGTTGCGTTTTTCATCCGCGGCTTCCTCTACCAGCCCTTCAACATACCGTCCCGTTCGATGATGCCGACCTTGCTCGTGGGCGACTACGTCTTCGTCTCGAAGTTCGCTTACGGCTATGGCCGCTTTTCCCTGCCGTTTTCGCGATCGCTGTTTCCAGCGCGAATCTTCGGCGCTGAGCCTGCGCGCGGCGATGTCGTCGTGTTTCGCGCGCCAAAGGACGGGCTCGACTATGTGAAACGTGTCGTCGGTCTGCCTGGTGACCGCATTCAGATGAAAAAGGGCGAACTCGTCATCAATGATGTGCCGGTCAAGCGCGAACCGTTGGCCGAGGCTGCGGCACAACAGGACGCCTGTGGTGACGGGCAGCCCAGCCACATCAGCCGCTGGCGGGAAACATTGCCGGATGGCGCCAGCTACGAGACGCTCGATTGCCTCGACAACGGCCCGCTCGATGACACCAATGTCTTTACCGTGCCGGCCGGACACTTCTTCGCGCTCGGCGACAACAGGGACAATTCGACCGACAGCCGGGTGTCGAGCGTCGGCTACATCCCCGTCGAGAATTTGATCGGTCGCGTCGGCCTGATTTTCTTCTCGCGCGAAGACTCGCCTTCACATGTTCGCTTCGACCGGATCGGCCGGATCGTGCGGTGAAAAGACGCGAACTAACGCAAGTTAATGCATCGAGCGCGCAACGCATCCTTGCATCGTCGGCGGCCTCGATCATGGCCGGCTCCCGCCGTCCGCCAACCGCACCTCGATGTCCAGCCAGCCGAGATCGTTGACGGTGAGCTTGTCGCCCGCGTTGATCACGACGGTGGTAGTCTCGGCCTCGACGATGGCGGGACCGTCGATCACATGGCCCGCTTCGAGTGCATCCAGCGCGTAAACAGGAATCTCGAGCCACGCGCCGAAATGAGCCTTGCGCATCGAGCGGGGCGAGCAGGGAGCAGGCGAGGCCACTGATCGCCGGGCCTGTTCGCTTGGCGCCACGCGGCCGATCGCCGCGACGCGCGCGTTGACGAAGACGGCCTCCTGGTCGCGTGAGGCATAGGTGTAAAGTTCCTCATGACGATCATGAAAGCGGCGCTCGATCTCTTTCGCGAGCGTAGACGCCTGCCAGTCGACGTCATCGAGCGGCACGTCGATCTCGTAGACCTGCGCGCCGTAGCGCATCTCCGCGGAACGCTCGATTGCGAGCGGGCCGTCGAACCAGGCGCGCAGACGGCTGGCCGCCTGCCGTTCCAGCCGGGCGAAGAGGTCGCGCACCTCGTCGGCCACAACGCCGGCGCCGGCGCTCAGCTGGGTCTGGCTCGCCTCGTAGCGAAGATCGCTGGTCAGCATGCCCCACGCCGACAAGACGGACGCAATCGTCGGCACGATGATGCGCCTGATCTCCAGCTCGCGCGCGATCTCGACCGCATGCAATCCGGCTGCGCCGCCGAAGCTCAATAGCGCAAACCTGCGCGGATCGACGCCGCGCCGCAGCGTCATCAGGCGGATGCCGTCGGCCATCCTCAGATTGACCAGACGGTAGATGCCGGCCGCGGCTTCGATGCGTGACAGATGCAGGGAAGCCGCTAGGCGGTCAACGGCCGCGTCGGCGGCAGCGGAATCGAGCGGGCGTTTCCCGCCCATGAAAGCGCCCGCATCGAGATAGCCGAGAACGACGTTGGCGTCCGTCACGGTTGCGGCCGTGCCGCCGTTGCCATAGCAGGCCGGTCCCGGCACAGCGCCGGCGCTTTCAGGACCGACATGAAATGTCCCGCCGGCATCGATGCGCGCGATCGACCCGCCGCCCGCGGCGATGCTCGCGATGTCGAGGCTGCGCAGTGCAATGCGCTCGCCGGCCAGACCGCCGCCGGCCGACAGCGATGCACGGCCCCCCGATATCAGCGAAATGTCCGTGGAAGTCCCGCCCATGTCGAAAGGCACCAGGTTCGGAATGTTCAACAGCTCGGCAGAGCGGCGGCTGCCGGAGACGCCACCGGCCGGTCCCGACAGCACGGTGCCGGCCGCGAGCCGCACCGCCTCGTCCACCGGCGCCATGCCGCCGTGGGACAGGATAATGAAGAGAGAGCCTTTAAAGCCGGCGTCCGCGAGGCGCTGCTCGAGCCGCTTCAGATAGAGATGGACCAGCGGGCCGACATAGGCGTTCACGATGGTCGTCGAGACGCGCTCGTATTCCTTGATCTGGGGCAGCACGTCGCTTGAGCGCGACACATAGACATCAGGCAGCTCGCGCTGGATCGTTTCGACCGCGGCGATCTCGTGCGCGGGATTGCGAAAGGCGTGCAGGAAGCAGACCGCGACCGATGTGACGCCGGCTTCGCGGATGACCTCGATGGCGCGCGCGAGCGAGAAAGGATCAAGCGGCGTCAGCACCTCGCCATCGGATCGCAGGCGCTCGCGGACGCCAAGGCGCAACTCGCGCGGCACCAATGGCTCGGGCGGCGGCGAACGCAGATCGTAACGGTTGCCTTTCAGGCCCTCGCGCATTTCGATCACGTCGCGGTGGCCTTCCGTCGTCAGCAGCGCCACCTTCGCGCCCTTGCGCTCCAGCAGCGCGTTGGTCGCGACCGTCGTCCCGTGAATGAGCCGCTGTGTCTTCGCCAGCATCTGCGCGCGCGAAAGGTCCAACCTTTGCGCGAGTTCGTCGAGACCGGCCATGACACCGATCGACTGGTCTTTGGGCGTCGACGGCGATTTGGCGAAGACCGTGCGTCCGGTTGCGTCGATCGCGACCAGGTCCGTGAATGTGCCCCCAACATCAATACCGATCGTCAGCATCAGAAGTCCCGCGCCGCGCTGTTCCTGGTCACGAGCCCCTGCGCGAGGTCGCGCTCGCGTGCCGCTTTCTGCCGCCTCTCAGGCGGTCCCCAGCCGCCGCCGCCCGACGAGCGGATCTCGAGACAATCGCCGGGCAAGATTTCGATACCCGCTTCCTTGGTGCGGAGCCGGCGGGGCTCGCGTCCTTTCGAGACGAGGCGGTAATCGTGCGGCGCGCCGTCCTTGCCGCCGAGCAGGCCGCATGGGCCGTGCCGCGCGCCATCGCCGGCGGTGTTGCCGAGCACAGGCTTTGCGGTTTCGATGACGAGATCGAGCGATACGCCGAGCCCGCCGCGATGCTGGCCGACGCCGCCGGAATCGGCGCGGAATTCGTGGTGGCGGAAGTGCAGGGGAAAGCGCACCTCGTCGACCTCGATACTGCCGAACTTGATGCCGCCGGCCGAATGCCATTCGCCGATCGACGACCAGCCGTCGCCGCCCGCGGACGCGCCGCCGCCCGGACGCGCCTGAAACAGGTGCCAGATGAAGTTGCGTCCGTTGCGCGGGTTCTCGCCCTGGATCGCGATGCGAAACCTGCGGCTCCATCCGGCCATGGCGCGCTCCGGGCAGGACGCCGACAGCGCCTTGATCACGGCTTCCACGATCTCGTTCGATGGATGGCTGGTGCAGAGCGTGACCGGCAGGCCATCATCGGCATCGACGATGGTGCCCTTCTTGGTGACGATGCGCAGCGGACGCAGCGCGCCACTGTTCTTGGGAATATCTGCGTCGATCAGGTAGGCGAAAGCCATCGAGGCCGCGGCCTGCGTATTGGCGTGCGCGGAATTGACGAAGCTTCTCGTCTGCGGATGGGAGTCCGAAAGATCGACCTCGATATTGCTGCCACTCTTGGTGACTTTCGCAGCGATCCTGATGTCGTTGTTGCCGCGGCCGTCATCGTCGAGGAAGGCCTCGCCATGGAACACGCCGTCCTTCCAGCTCGCAACCACCGCGCGCGCCTGCTGCTCGGCGGCGTCGAGGATCATGTCGACCGCGGCCGCCACGACCGGCGCGCCGAACTCGGCGAACAGCCGCGCCATGCGCCGCTCGCCGAGATGCGCGGCTCCCACCATCGCCGCGAGATCGCCGCGAAAATCGCGCGCGTTGCGCGTGTTCAGCGCCAGCATGTCGAGCAGGTCGTCGCGCAGGCGCCCGGCCTCATAAAGCTTGATCGGCGGGATGCGAAGGCCCTCCTGCCAGATTTCGGTGGCGTCCGGGTTGTAGGCGCCATGGGTCGCGCCGCCGATGTCGCTCTGATGCGCGCGCACGATGGTCCAGTACAGGCGCTCCCCGCCATCGAAGATCGGAACAAAAGCGGTCACATCAGGCAGGTGGCTGCCGCCGTGGTAGGGATCGTTGAGGAGAATGACGTCGCCTGGCTTCACGTCGTTGAAGCGTCTCTCGACCGCCAGCGTCGCCCAGGGCAGCGCGCCGACATGCACCGGAATGTGGTCGGCCTGCGCGATCAGGCGGCCTTTGGTGTCGGTGATCGCGAGGGAGAAATCGCGGCTGGAATTGAGGATCTGCGAATAGGAGGTGCGCAGCATGGCCTCGCCCATCTCGGCGACGATCGAGGAGAGCCGGTGCTGGACGACGGAGCGGGTGATGGGATCGATCGTTGGCGGCATGGGGACCTTGTGGGAGGATGGTTGTCAGCTGAAATTGCAGGAAATGTCGTCATTCCGGGGCGCACCGGAAGGTGCGAGCCCGGAATCCATTTATCCAACATGCCCGGCGGCGATCGCTGGATACAGATCCCGACATTGCGGGTTTCTTTCTTCAATTATTCGGATTTTCCAAGCCCGACGCCATTTCTTCGTTTCTTTCTCGCGCGCAATTGCAGTTGTCGCGTCATTATAGATTTCGAACCGGACCAGTCTATCGACTGAATATCGCCTGGTGAAGCCTGCGACGGCCTTGCTCTTGCGCTCGTACACACGCCGAACAATGTCGTTCGTCACACCGAGATATAGCGTGCCGTATTTGTCGCTCGCGAGAAGGTAGACGTGGTAGGCCATGTTCTTGGCGGAATGAATTCCGGGTCCGCGCCAAAGGGCGCGTCCCGGAATGACGGGGGGAGCGTAGATCGCTCATCTGCGCCTGTCATCCAGCCCATGGCATATCTCCGCATCCCCGCGACGCGATCCACGCCCGAGTGATGAGTGAGTTCTCGTCCGCCTCATAAAAGAGGGCGCAGGGAATGCCGGGTGCTCAGCCGCACCCGCAGCCTCGTACGCAAGAGTAGAAAGCGTACGAGAGTAGTCACCACAGGTACGCCAAGCATTTCGGCATTCCCTGCGCGATGGTGTTACGGCTTACTCCGCGCTCTCCCTGGTGAACCGGGCTTTCTTGCCACCATCGCCGGCGCGATGCGAAAGCATCGTCGCCAACTTGACGCCAGCGTCGGGGCGTCAGGACCACACGACTTCGCCGTCCGCGCATCCTGCCGTTCGTCTTGCGGCACCATGAGCGTCCACCGCATCTTCCGCCCACGTTTAGTGACGATCGCGAAACGCCCCTCCTGGCGGGCGGAAGACGCGCAATGAAGTGCCCGTGATTTGCTCGTCGTCACAAGCGAAATCTTCTGCGACAAATCAACACGACGGGTGAAACGAAATATTTTTGCGCGCGGGAGTGGACAGTAGAATCGGCGTTGATCCGCCTTGAGAAATTCGAAATTTCGCGCAATGTCCTGTGGTGTCGTCAGGCGATACCAGCGCGCAGGAAAGGCAGTCAATGTCGGCTTACGTGATCTTCGACGTCGAAATCAGCGACATGGAGAAATATCAACAATTCATGGCGAGCGTGAAGCCGGCTCTGGAGAAGGCAGGCGCGAGATACCTGGCGCGCGGCGGCAGGCATCAAGTCCACGAAGGCGATTGGTCGCCGCGCCGGATCGTTCTTTTGGAATTTCCTTCAATCGCGGCATTCGAATCGTTCTACCACGGCGACACGTATCGCGACCTCAAGGCGATCCGCGATGCCTGCAGCTCGGCCCGGCTGGTGAGTGTCGAGGGATTGTGATTTGCCGCCGGCGTCGCGGCGAAGCGGATTACGAGCTTCCGCGGCCTTCGCGCTGCCACAAGACAAGCTGATCGAGCCTGTCCTCGAGGTCTGTGGTGTCGCCAGGCGTCGATGACTTCAGAAAGCGTTCGCAGCCGCTCGCCGATTTCGTCGCAAATCGCACGGGTGTGGATGTCGTCGATTCTCGGGCTGTCCATCGTCTACCCACGGGTGAATCAAACGGAGCCGAGACCGTTGCCTTTGGCTATCTGTGCGCGCGCTTGCTTTTGAACAGCGGGTCACAAGGACCTTTGGCTATCCGCTACATGCGCCGTCATTATAACGGCGGGCAACGGTCTCGCAGGTGAGAATTCCGAGGCGGGCTTTTTGGTTCCGGGGCGAAACACAAAAACCATGGCCATGCGATGTTCGCCGCTGGCCTCCAGTATGCCGTTCTGCTTTGAGGCCGAGCGCCCAGACAATAGCCCCGCATCGCTGCCGGGTTTTGCATTCCATATTATTGCCGAAGAATCATGGATGTACGAAAAGGAGACTGGGCCGATAATTGAGAAGTGATCAGTGGAGCCCAAACCCGGCAGCCGCTATCATTGGGGTGCCGTCGCGCCGCCTAGCCCTGTAAGGCGGTACGCTTTAACTCCATCGCGGGTGAAAGGCCATGGCCGAAACGCCGGAGACTCACTACGTCAAAAGCGACGACGTTCATATCGCCTACCAGGTCCTTGGTGACGGTCCAGCCGATTTGCTTTTTGTTCCGGGTTTCATTTCGAATGTCGAGGCGCTGTGGCGATCGCCCGATCAGAGCGCGTTTTTCCGACGTCTTGCCTCTTTCTGCCGCCTCATCTTGTTTGACAAGCGCGGCACCGGCATGTCCGATCGAGGCACCCAAGATTTTACCCTCGAGCAGCGGATGCATGACGTTCAAGCGATACTTGACACGGTCGGCTGCAAGCAGGCGGCGTTGTTCGGAGTGTCGGAAGGCGGGCCGATGTCTTTGCTTTATGCCGCTACCTATCCGCAGCGAACGTCTGCGCTAGTGATCTACGGCTCCTACGCCAAGCGGTCACGGGCTTCAGACTATCCTTTCGGCTGGAGCGACGAACAATGGCACCGTGTGCTCGAAGACATAGAGAGAAATTGGGGTTCTCCCCAATCGCTGAGTGTCGGGATGCGCACGGCGGGAGCGGGAGATGACTCGCACCTGAGGGAGCGTATAGCGGCTTACTTTCGAGCATCGGCAAGCCCGGGCGCGGTCGCAGCCATAATGCGAATGAACCGGGAAATCGATGTTCGCCACATCCTGTCCGCCACCCATGTGCCGACGCTCGTTCTACATCGAACCGGCGATCCCTTGATCGAAGTGGGGCACGCCCGCTATCTGGCTCAGCACATTCCGGGCGCAAAGCTGGTCGAATTTGCGGAAACAGTACATACGCCTTGGCTGGGCGATCGTAACGCTATCCTCGACGAGGTCGAACAATTCCTTACAGGAGCGCAGCAAGTACGGGAGCCAGAGCGTCTGCTGGCTACTGTGCTCTTTGCTGACATTGTAGGATCAACCGAGCGTGTTGCGGCCGTTGGCGACCATACTTGGCGCGAATTGCTGAACGAATTCTACGCTCAAAGTCGCGAAGTACTGGAGCATTACCGAGGACGCGAGATTAGCACCGCGGGAGATGGGTTTCTTGCCACATTTGATGGCCCGGCTAGGGCGATCCGATGCGCGAGCGCACTCAGCGGTGCTCTGCGACCTCTCGGGCTCAAGGTCCGGTGTGGCATTCACACTGGCGAATGCGAGCTCGTCGGTCGCGATCTTGCGGGCATAGCTGTTCATATTGGCGCGCGAGTCGCCAACCTGGCGACACCCGGCGAGGTGCTCGTGTCGCAGACCGTCCGCGATCTTGTCGCGGGCTCGGGCTTGGCGTTCGAGGATCGCGGATCGTATAGATTGAAGGGGGTCCCAGACGAGTGGCGCTTGTTCCGGGCTGTTGCGCATTGAACCTTTCGCTCCTTGCGGAACTGTCGCAATATCCTGGCGTGAAGGCGGAATGGCGCGCGCCGCCGCCGGGTGGTGTGATGCCGATGATCCCGCTCTCTTTTGCCAAGGATGGCGTCAGGCTGAATTATTTCTCGATGATCACAACGGTCGGAACGCCGCAAACGGTGACCGCTGAAGAGCTGCGTCTCGAATGCATGTTTCCGGCCGATGAGGCAACCGAAGCAGGGCACAGCCAGTTCATCGCGGCGTATTCATCGCGCGTGGCAGCGCAGCATTGATGGTCTGAACGGCGATCGAGGACGCGTTCAACGGTTCGCGGCCTGAAACTCCTCATCGCCGCGGACGATCAGCCCTCGTTGCCGAAATCCGATAGCCCAATTTACAGCAGCTTTACCAAAAGCCCGTACTCTCCACGTCTGCGTATTTGATTACGATCGACATATTTCGATTGAAGGATGCAATGATGCATGACTTCTCGCTTCGGCTGAGCCACAAGATTTTATCGATCGGATTCGTCGGCCTTCTCGGCCTTGTTGTCTTCGGTGCGATCTATCTGGTCGGAAATGCATCGCAGGAGGGCTCGCGGAAGGTCGCGGAGGACGCCCGCAACATCTCCGCCATGAATGACAAGCTCGGGCGCGATCTCCTCGACGCGCGTCGGGCGGAAAAGGATTTCCTGCTGCGGCACGACGAAGCATCGTCGAAGCATCACGCTTCATTGTCGGCCAACATCGTTCGCGAAATCGATCAGCTCGGCGCGTCCGTCAGGAACGACGGCCTCGGCGGGATGGCCAGCAAGGTCGATGCGATCGCGAAAGGCTTTGGCGATTATCAGAAGCAATTTGCGTCCCTGGAGCAGAACGAGACCCGGCTCGGGCTGAACGAGAAGCTTGGCTTGAGCGGAACGCTCCGCGCTTCGGTGCACGAGATCGAGGCGAAGCTGAAGGAAGTCGATAACTCGAAACTCGCCGCGGGCATGCTGATGATGCGCCGCCACGAGAAGGACTTCATGCTCCGCCGCAACGGCACCTATGTCGACGAATTCAACAAGAGCGCGGCCGATTTCGCAACGGCCGTCGCCGCGTCCGATCTCGCGCCGGCGATGAAGGCTGACATCGCGGACAGGCTGCAGAAATACCGCGCCGACTTCGCCGCCTGGGCGGAGGGCGCCCAGCAGTCCGCGCTCAGCACATCCGCCCTGTCGAAAACTTACGCGCAGATGGAGCCTGTGATTGAAGAAATCGCCCGGGATATCCGGCAGCGCTATGAGGCCGCCCAGGCCCACGAGACGGATACGCTCGCCAGTATCAAGCGCTGGATGCTGATCGCGCTTGCTTTCACGCTTGTCATTGTGTCGGCGCTGTCGCTGACTATCTCCCGCGCCGTCACCAGGGCGATCATGACCATGGTGCAGGCGATGGTTCGGCTGGCGAAGGGCGAGATGGGAGTGGAAATTCCTGGCGTTGGCCGTCGCGACGAAATCGGCGAAATGGCAGGAGCGGTCGACGTCTTCAAGACCAACATGATCGAGGCCGAACGGCTGCGCGCCGAACAGGCGGACATCGAGAAGCACCGGGCCGAGCAGCGCAGGGCGGACATGCACCGCTTGGCGGGAGAATTCGAAGCGGCCGTGGGCGAGATCGTCGAGACGGTATCATCGGCCTCGACCGAACTGGAAGCATCGGCGGGCACGCTGACGACGACCGCGCAGCATTCGCAGGACCTGGCCACGAGGGTCGCGTCTGCCTCGGAGCAAGCCTCGACCAACGTGCAGTCGGTGGCGTCCGCAACGGAGGAGCTGTCCTCGTCCGTGCACGAGATCAGCCGGCAGGTTCAGTCTTCCGCCCGCATGGCGTCGGCTGCGGTCGATCAGGCCAAAACGACGACGGTGAAGGTCAGCCAGCTGTCGAAGGCCGCCGCCAGCATCGGCGACGTCGTCGAGCTCATCAACACGATCGCCGGACAGACCAATCTGCTGGCGCTCAACGCGACCATCGAAGCCGCACGCGCGGGAGAGGCCGGCCGCGGCTTTGCGGTCGTGGCCTCCGAGGTCAAGGCGCTGGCCGAACAGACGGCGAAGGCGACCGGCGAAATCGGTCAACAGATATCCAGCATCCAGGCGGCCACCGAGGACTCGGTCCAGGCGATCAAGGAAATCTCCTCGACGATCGAGCACCTTTCGGAGGTGTCTTCGACCATCGCGGCGGCCGTGGAAGAGCAGGGCGCCGCGACCCAGGAAATCTCGCGCAACATCCAGCAGGCCGCCCGGGGCACCGAGCTCGTGTCCTCGAACGTCAGCGACGTCGAGCGCGGAGCAAGCGAGACGGGATCGGCTTCCTCGCAGGTGCTTTCGGCGGCGCAATCGCTGTCGGTCGAGAGCAACCGGCTCAGAAAGGAAGTCGACCGCTTTCTCTACAACGTGCGGGCGGCGTAGCGGGAGGAAAGGCGCGGGACTGTCGAATTGAGATTGATTGAGATGGCGACAGCAGATGTTTCGCGTGTCGTCAGGCTGCCAGCGCTTGGCAAGACAAGACGAAGGCCCGCGCGCGACATGCGCGAGAACCACAGCAAAAAGCCCGGCGCGAGGCCGGGCTCTTCGTCGTTCAGCGCCGTTCGGGTCCGTGACCGCCGCCGATCGGTCCGCCGCCATGCGGAGCGGCGTTGATGTGCGATGCGCCGCCACCGGCACGCGGCATCGCGGGTGCTGCGCGCGGCGCGGGGGCCTGCGCATGCGCATTCATCGGCGAACCGCGCCCGACGTTCGGCTGCGCGACATGCGGCATTGCGGGGCGGGTGGCCGGCGCCGCGGAGAAGTGCTGCGCCTGCGGCGTCCTCGCCGCGGGCGGCTGCATGCGCGCATTGGCGCGGGCAGCGCCTCTCTCAAGACCCATGCGCTCACCACCCATACGCTGCTGGCCCATGCGCTCATGTCCCATGCGCTGCTGGCCCGTTCGCACTTGGCCCATGCGGGCCTGGGTCGCAGCCTCACGTCCACGCATCTCGCGTGCGCCGCCGCGGGTCCGAGCCGCGTTCTGTTCGCGCGCTGCGCGACCGGTCAGGCCGGCGCGCGGGGTTCGCCCCTCGGCCATCGCGGCGTTGCCGTTGCGCGTTGCCGCGCGACCGATGCGAGCCGCGGAGCGATTGATCGTCATCCGCGTCGCGGCGCGTTCATGGGACGTCCAGTAGTTGGTCCAGTAGGCCCGGCGGTGATACCAGGGCCGTCCCGCATAGTAGCTCGACCAATACGAACTCAACACGAACGGCACGATGGGCACGTCGACCTGATCGACATAATCGGGAAGATAGACGTAACTGTTGCGGTAGAGATATTCGAGATATTGCGACGAGACCCAGCCGCGGTCGTCGGACCAGCTGACGTCGCACCAGGCATCGCCTCGCAGACATCCGTGGACGTTGACACGGGAGCCGCCGGGAATGCGATCGACCAGTGGAAAGCCCGGGCCGGGACCGGCCCTCAAGCCCGCCGATTCAGTGACGATGCCGGGCGCCGCGAGTGCGGCGGTCGGCGCGAGCAGCAATGCTGCCGTCAGGACTGCTTTGAGTTTCATGACACGTTCCTCCTTGGAAGCGGAACGTCCTAACCGTGCGAGCGTTCCGGGCGAGATCGTCTCATGCCCCGAAATGTTGAAGCGATTGGGCGGATCAGTGCCTCGCGGGGTCCGCCGTTCATTCACCGTTCATGTAGCGGCGCTCGGCCGACGCCTCACAGCGACAATCGCCATTTGCGTAGTTCCTCAATCACGGATCGGCTGGAGATGCCGATGCTCGCCAAACGGCGCGCAGATTTCGCGACAAACAAAAAGGGCGCGGTTTGCACCGCGCCCTTCGTTATCTTGAGAGGGTGAGGACCTCTTAGAAATCCATGCCGCCCATGCCGCCGCCCGGAGGCATGCCGCCAGCGCCAGCACCGGCGTTCTTCTTCGGCAGCTCGGCGACCATGGCCTCGGTCGTGATCAAAAGTGCGGCCACGGAGGCAGCGTTCTGGATCGCGATGCGGACCACCTTGGTCGGGTCGATGATGCCCTTGCTGACGAGGTTGACATACTCGCCGGTCTGGCTGTCGAAGCCGTAGGCATACTGATCCTTCTCCAGGATCTTGCCGACGATGACCGAGCCATCCTCGCCTGCGTTGATGGCGATCTGGCGGGCCGGCCAGGACAGCGCCTTGCGCACGATCTCGACGCCGGTCTTCTGGTCGTCGTTCTTGGTGCGCAGACCCTTGAGGTGCTCGGATGCACGCAGCAGGGCGACGCCGCCGCCCGGAACGATGCCTTCCTCGACCGCAGCGCGGGTCGCATGCATCGCGTCATCCACGCGATCCTTGCGCTCCTTCACCTCCACCTCGGTCGCGCCGCCGACGCGGATCACCGCGACGCCGCCGGCGAGCTTGGCCAGACGCTCCTGCAGCTTCTCACGGTCGTAGTCCGAGGTGGTTTCCTCGATCTGCGCCTTGATCTGGGCCACGCGCGCCTCGATGTCGGCCTTCTTGCCGGCGCCGTTGACGATCGTGGTGTTCTCCTTGTCGATCATCACCTTCTTGGCGCGGCCAAGCATGTTGAGGGTGACGTTCTCGAGCTTGATGCCGAGATCTTCCGAGATCGCCTGGCCGCCGGTCAGGATCGCGATGTCCTGCAGCATGGCCTTGCGGCGGTCGCCGAAGCCCGGAGCCTTGACGGCTGCAACCTTGAGGCCGCCACGCAGACGGTTGACGACGAGGGTCGCAAGAGCTTCGCCTTCGACGTCTTCGGCGACGATGACGAGCGGCTTGCCGGTCTGCACCACGGCCTCCAGCAGCGGGAGCAGTTCGTTCAGCGAGGAGAGCTTCTTCTCGTTGATGAGGATGTAGGCATCGTCCATCTCAACGCGCATCTTGTCGGCGTTAGTGACGAAGTAGGGCGAGATATAGCCGCGGTCGAACTGCATGCCTTCGACGACATCGAGTTCGGTTTCCAGCGACTTGGCTTCCTCAACCGTGATCACGCCCTCGTTGCCGACCTTCTTCATGGCATCCGAGAGGAACTTGCCGATTTCGGCATCGCCGTTGGCCGAAATGGTGCCGACCTGGGCGATCTCCTCGTTCGAGGTGACCTTCTTGGAGTTCTTCGCGAGGTCCGCGACGACGGCTTCGACCGCAAGGTCGATACCGCGCTTCAGATCCATCGGGTTCATGCCGGCGGCAACCGACTTGGCGCCTTCACGGACGATCGCGGCGGCAAGCACGGTCGCCGTGGTGGTGCCGTCACCGGCAGCATCGGCCGCCTTGGAGGCGACTTCGCGCACCATCTGGGCGCCCATGTTCTCGAACTTGTCGTCAAGCTCGATTTCCTTGGCGACGGTGACACCGTCCTTGGTGATGCGCGGCGCGCCGAACGACTTGTCGAGCACCACATTGCGGCCCTTCGGGCCGAGCGTCACCTTCACGGCGTTGGCGAGGATGTCGACGCCGCGCAGCATGCGGTCGCGGGCATCGACGCCGAATTTCACTTCTTTGGCTGACATTTATGATTTCCTCAGTTGATTTGGTTCTCCTCGTGCCTCGCGGCGCCCGCTCTTGCGGGCGTCTCGAAGGACGAGAGGGTTCATGAGCCTCATCCTTCGAGACGCCGGCTTCGCCGGCTCCTCAGGATGAGGAAACGGCTTGGCTTAAGCGGCTTTCTTCTTGCTGGCGGGGACGTCGGTGAGGACGCCCATGATGTCGCTCTCCTTCATGATCAGAAGATCTACGCCATCGATCTTGACCTCGGTGCCCGACCACTTGCCGAACAGGACGCGGTCGCCGACCTTGATGTCGATCGGGATCAGCTTGCCGGACTCGTCGCGGCCGCCTGGGCCGACAGCGGTGACTTCACCCTGGGAGGGCTTTTCCTTGGCCGTGTCGGGAATGATGATGCCGCCAGCGGTCTTCTCTTCGGCGTCGATACGCTTGACCACGACGCGGTCGTGAAGCGGACGGAATTTCATGCAGTCCTCCTAATATTCTGAAGATGTTTGCGAATTTTGCAGAATTGGCAGTCGCCGCCGACGAGTGCCAGCGGGCCAAACGGAGATAATCCAGAGTTGTTGGGGAGACAAGGGGCGTTAGCAGAAAAATTGGCACTCCGACAAGGCCTCTGCCAGTTTCCTGAGGTCATCGTTAACGCGGGCATGCGTGAAGCCAGGGGCGCTATTAGCAGCCGAGCTAAGTGGCTGCTAACGCTAACTTTTTCAACACATCGTTAAACATTTAGGCTTGTGATGGGTTGTTCGCGTGCGTCACATTTCTCTCATGTGAGTGCATCGACTCGGGTGGCTCCAATGTTCGCCATCGCAGCCAATGCACTCTCGCAATTTGGAGGGTTGGCATGGTCTCGCGGGTTGGGGTTTCCGAAGACTTCCGGAAACAAGTGCTGGGTTACGGGCTGACGACGGCGGAAATTCTTTATCGGCTGCCGGATCATCCCTCGCTGCTGCAAACCTACGTCTGGCAGAACTACGATCTGTTTCCGAAATTCCCTGCGTTGCGGGACTTCCTGCACTTCTGGCAGGAAAAGCTCGAAGGACCGCTTTACTCGGTCCGCGTCGCGCATTCCAAGCTGATCAAGCCCGCCGAGCTTCGCGCCGTCGACGGCGTGTTCCGTTTGCATTGATTTCGAACGGTTTGGGTGGGTATTTGCGCCGGGGCGTTCCCCGGATGCTGCGCAGCGCGTTGGCGGTGCGCTGCTGATCCGGGGCCCATCCAACATGGGTCCCGGCTCTGCGGAGCGGCACTGACGCGCCGCGCCGCGTTCGGGACACGGGCTCTGGTGGGTTAGCAAGCATAACCCACGCTGCGCAGCTAGGTTTGTGATACGCTTTGCTCTCCTGATTTGTCGGGAAGGGAGTAAACATGGCCAAGAAGAAATCCGGGAAGCCGGCCGCGCGCGCCGCCGCCAAATCGCGCACCGCCGCGAAAACGTCAGCGCAGAAAAAATCGCCTGCGCGCAAGCGCGCCGCCAAATCCAATGCGCGGCGAAAGCTCAAGAGCAAGGGCAGGGCGGCGACGCCCCTCAAGCGCGCGCGGCCGAAGCAGCGTGTCGCGATCAGCCATCATCGCGATGAGGACTTCAAGGCCGACGGCCTGCGCGCCTATGCGCAATACCGCGACCTCGGCGTGGCCGACGCCAGCGGCGGCGCGGCGCGGGCGCACGTGATCCGCCTGATGGGTCCGTGCGATCCTGATGTGGTTTCGAAACTGCATTTCCACGACGTCGATTTCCAGATGGTCTATGTGCTCAAGGGTTGGGTGAAAACCTACATGGAAGGCGTTGGCGAGACGACGTTCAGCGAGGGGAGTTCCTGGACCCAGCCGCCGCGCATCAAGCATCTGATCATGGATTATTCCGGCGACGTCGAACTGCTCGAAGTGATCCTGCCTGCCGACTTCAAGACGGTGGAACTGGCGGTTTGAGAGGGTTCGCTCGACCGGGCGGCCTCACGGTTCGAGACGCCGCGTCAAGTGACGCGGCTCTTCACCATGAGGGTCCAAGTCGGACTGCAAATAACGACCTCATCCCGAGGAGGCGCCAACGGGTCCGCGCAAAGCGCGGCCCGATGACAGGCTCCGCGCCGTCTCGAGGGATGGATGGCTATCTGGGCGTTCAGATGCGTTTCCCTCCCCGCAAGGGGGAGGGATAAGTCAGCATGACCTTCCAATACCGCGAGGACATCGACTGGCTGCGCGCGATTGCCGTGCTCTCGGTGGTGGCGTTCCACTTCGAGGCGCCGGTCTGGGGTGGCTTTGTCGGCGTCGACATCTTCTTCGTGATCTCGGGCTATCTGATCACCGCCATCATCCAGTCGGAACTCAAGAGCGGCGCGTTCTCCTTCGCGCGGTTCTATGAGCGGCGGGTGCGCCGCCTGTTGCCCGCGCTCTACGCCATGGTGGCGCTGACGGCACTGCCATCCTTCCATTATCTCCTGACGTCCGAACGCGCGGAGTTCTTCCGCTCCGTTGCCGCCGTCGTCACCTTCACGTCGAACGTCTTCTTTTGGTTCCAGACCGGCTATTTCGACCACGCTGCGGTGGAAAAGCCGCTCCTGCACACCTGGTCGCTTGCGGTCGAGGAGCAGTTCTATCTCGTCCTTCCGGTGACGCTGTGGGCAATCTCGCTGCTCGCGCGCGGCCGCCGCCTTGCAGGACCGGCGACGCTGGTGGTGCTGTCGCTTGCCTCCTTCGCGCTGTCGATCTGGCTGATGAAATCGGGCGGCTCCGCAAGCGCCTTTTTCATGAGCCCGCCGCGGGCCTGGGAATTCCTGATCGGCGGCCTGGTCTCGATCGAAGGCTTCCCGGTGCTGCGTCATGCGCTGGCGCAAAACATCGCGCGAGGCGCGGCCCTGGTGCTGCTCGCGATCCCGATCTTCGGCTTGCGGCAGGGGCCGGGCTTCCCCGGTTTCAGTGCGCTCACGCCCTGCATCGGTGCGGCACTCTTCATCTGGAGCGGGATCGGCGTGCCGAGCCAGCCTCGCCACGCCCTTGCGCCGCTCGAAGTTCTCAGGTTCTTCGGCCGCATCTCCTATTCGCTCTATCTCTGGCACTGGCCGCTCTTCACCTTCGCGCGCTTTTCCAAGAACGGGCTCGTGCTCGATGCAACCGACAAGCTCGCGCTGTTCGCGATCACGGTCGCGATCTCTTATGTGTCCTGGCGCTTCATCGAACAGCCGTTCCGCGGCCGGATGCTGGTGCCGAGCCGGCGTTCGGCGTTCGGAATCGCTCTCGCGGCGAGCGTGGCGCTGATGGTGGCGAGTGCGTGGGGATTTCTCGCGAGCCGGAAGGCGTCGGAAGCGGATCAGCTGGCGCGCCAGCTCGAGGCCTACGACAATTACGACATTGCGTCCCTTTATCGCGCGGGGACCTGCTTTGCGCCTGCCAGCGGGACGTTCGGCGATGCCTGCCTGTCGCTCGCCTCCGGCAAGCCGAACTGGCTGTTATGGGGTGACAGTTTTGCCGCCCAGTATTTTCCGGGCTTGCGCGAATTCGCCGTCCCGCACGGGGTGAACCTTTTGCAGGCAACCCAGCCCGCCTGCATGCCGACCGTCAACGCCGCGGCGCAAGGCAATATCTCCTGCCGCGATTTCGCGGCGCAAATGGCAAGCTTCTTCCGCGACCACAGGCCCGACCTCGTCATCATGGCCGGCGACTGGCTGGAATATGGCCGCGGCTCGCGCTTTGACGGCATGATCGCCGACCTCAAGCGGACCATCGCCGGGCTGAATGACGGCGGGATTCCGGTCGTGCTGCTGGGCCCGGCGGTGCAGTTCAAGGCGAGACTGCCTTCGATGCTGTTGCGCGCGCATCTGCGCCGGGCGGAAGCGCGTGCCGACGATTTTGTGCTACCGGATATTTTTGCATTCGGTGAGCGCATGAAGACGGCGTTGCCGCCATCTGCAAAATTCTCTCTTGTCTCGGTGACCGATGCGGTCTGTCCGGATCGGCAATGTCCGCTGACGCTCGCGGGCGGCGTGCCGCTTGCCTGGGACCATGCCCATTTGACGGCGGAGGGCTCCGTCTATGTGATGGACAAGGTCGCGCCTCTGCTGGATTCGAAAAACCGCTGAGCAATTCGTCGCGGCGAGTGGCGTACGGTTGACCTCACGTGGCCGGACCTGACGACACCCGCATGATGCCGACCTCCACCGGCTCGGGATAGCCCTTGAGATCGAGGCGGCGGCGCTCGGTGATCAGGTTTTCCGGCACGCCCTGCAAGGCCGCCCGGCTCACGGCCATCTCGCCGCGGCCGGCGGCGGCAACCAGCCGCGCGCCAAAATTCATGGCATCGCCAAGCGCTGTGAACTGATAGTTGCCGCCTTCGACGCCGATCGAACCGACGAACGCCTTCCCGGCATGGACGCCGACACCGATCGGAAGCCATGGCCCTTGCGGATCGCCATGACCCGTGGCGCGCAGCAACTCGAGGCCGGCGTCGAGCGCGCGGCTGCAATAGTCGGATCCGGCGATCCCCGGCAGATAGAGGGCAATGACCTCGTCGCCCACCATCTTGTCGACGACGGCGTCGCTCCGGTTGAACACCGCCGTCGCCGTCTGGAAGAAGCGCTGCATCAGCGCGGCGAACTCGGCCGGCCTCATGCCGACGGCGAGCTGCGTCGAGCCGCGCACATCGGCGTAAACGACCGCGATGTCGAGTTCGGTCCCGCCGCGATGCTCGGCGAACACGGCTTCGCACTTTTCGCACATGTGCGGATTGCGCCGCCACGGTCCGCGTCCGATCAGGCGCAGGGCAGGCGCCGTAAAGCCGTCGAAACCGGCACAGCACAGGCGACAGCGGTCGGTGGCGGTCGGCGATAGCAGGCGGAACATCTGGCGGCCGCGGCGGAGCATGGGATGTTCGCCCGACAGCAAGTCGTGCCAGAACGGGCTGAAGTTTGGGACCTCGTCGGCGGGCTCTGCCATCTGGCTTCCTGACGTCGAAGTTTTGCCTGCGCTAGCAAGGCTCACCAATCCGAAATTACAGGAGAGAAAGTCGGCAAGTCCAGCCTACCAGCGGTCCCGATGTCCGCTCTTGGGGCGATAACCGGACATCGCAAAACCACCTTGGATCGGTCGAGAATGACCCCAACCTGACATCCATCTGAATAGGGGATCAGTGTGCCGTCGCTTACAAAAAAATTGTAATGCAGTCGGTCTAGCTCATTCGAAGCCGTCTTATAGGGAGGCAGCCATCAAAGTGCGGCTTGCGAGCGGTCTTAAGAAAAAGAGGACTCATTATGGCAACATTCATCCTTGTTCCCGGGGCAGGCGGCATGGCCTGGTATTGGCACCGCGTGGTCCCGCTTATTCGCGCGTCAGGGCATGAACCAGTGGCAGTCGACCTCCCTGGCGACGACAGGCACGCCGGTCTTGCAGCGTATGCTGACATCGTCGTCCGCTCGATTGCGGAACGAGCGGATGTTATTCTGGTCGCTCAGTCGCTTGCGGGCTTCACGGCACCTCTCGTTTGCGCACGTGCGCAAGTGCGGATGGTGGTGTTTGTCAACGCGATGATCCCAAAGCCGGGCGAGACCGCTGGCGCATGGTGGGGCGCAACAGGAGCAGTAGAGGCGCGGGAACAAGCTGCGGCGGTGCATGGCTATACGGCGGAATTCGACGTGGGAACGTACTTTCTGCACGACGTGCCGCAGGAGGTGCTGCGCGCTGGCCCGAAACAGCCTCGCGAGGAGGCCGAAACCATTTTCGGCGAGCCCTGCCTTTTCGAGCGTTGGCCTGACGTTCCCATTCATGTTCTTGCGGGAAAAGATGACCGCTTCTTCCCAATCGAATTTCAACGGCGTGTCGCGCGTGAAAGACTCGGAAAAGAGGTGGCAGAACTTCCCGGTGGCCATCTTGTTGCGTTGTCGAATGCGGAAGGACTGGCCGAATGCCTTGTTGCCTATCGGAAGGGTTGATAGCGGGCCAGCTTTGCAAAATGACGTCTAGGTCGCCTTCAGGCAAGAAACCGACGTGCCGCGGTCACCCGGCAATGTCTGCTTCTCTAATCGGCCGGTTGGGGTCAAGCACTTTCAGACTATCCACTACTACAGTGTCGATGTCTCTCACGGGCTCGCGCTTCTCTTCGGAATCGGCACCAGGGCCCTTCCATCATGGGATCCGAGGACGAGGCGGAACAATCTTTTGGACGACCTTGCCGTCAGTGTGACGGCAGGTCCAAGCAGACATACGAACTCATCTCATCCATCGTCCAGTGAGGGACATCCTTCCACTGCTAGGTGGAACTCGAGTTTTCTCCTATCCGGATCTGATCGTTGACGATGTCATGCTGCCGCCGCGGCTTGTTCCCTGGTCCAGCGGAACTCAGTGCCATCCACCCACATACGGTGCATGACCACGGCCAACCGGCGCGCCAGGGCTACGATCGCCTTTTTCATCCCGCAGCGTCTGGCGATCTGCATCGCCCAGGCCTTGAGCCATGACCATTTCTTGGAACGCAACATACTTTGGGCTGCTTCGTAGAGCATCGTCCGCATCATCTCATCGCCACAGCGCGATATTTTGCCGCTCCAATCGACCTCGCCCGATTGATACTTGGCGCTCGTCAACCCAAACACCGCCCCGACTGACTTGGATTTGCGGAAGCGAGCCGGAACGTCGACAGTGGCGCGATAGGTCAGCGACACCACGGGGCCGACACCCGGGGTCGTCATCAAACGCCGGCATACCTCGTCATCCCGGACGATGGCCAGCAGGCGGCGATGCAGGATGCAGAACTGCTCGCGAAGCGTCCGTCGAACAATGAGCAGCGGTTCGATCAGAGCGGCCAGGTCGGGTAAGTTCTCGACCAGCTCCCTGATGCGGGCCTCGAACCTAACTGTCCCAACAATACCGACCTTCAGACCGAAGTTGCGTAAAGTGCCGCGCAAGTCGTTATCGATGGCAATCGCCTTGGACTGCAGCAGCTTGCGATGGGTCAGCAGCATCCGCAGTTTCTGACTGCGTAGCGTCTTCACATGCACCGGACGGTAAAGCCCCACCCGCGTCATCTGGGCGATGCCGCGGGCATCATTGCGATCTGTCTTGTTAATCTGCGCCTTCAACACCGCTCGCATGTGCCGAGTTTCGACACAGATCACTGGCAAGTCTACTTCAGCGAGCGCGCTGTAAAGCCATTGTGACAATGGCCCAGCTTCCAACCCAATTCGCTTGAACTGGTAGGCGAGGTTCTTCAGCACCGCCAGCAACGCCTCAGGCTCGCTCGTCACCTTCATTTCCCGAACGATCTTGCCTGTGTCATCCACAATGCAGATGCTCGTCTCCTTGACCGATACGTCCAATCCAGCAAAATGGTCCATGCTGCGCTTCTCCTTCTGATGCTTGAGGCCGTTGCCACGGACCTCGTTTCACCATCAGCCTGAAGCGCAGCACCCAAAATCTTCAGCTATCCACAAGCTGGGCCGGCCGATTACCCCATCTTTTGTGAAGTTTCGGATGCCGGCCGCTTGAGAGACGGCGTGGCATATTCGGCGGCTGGCGTCCGAAAGCCTCCAAGGGAGGAAACCGCGCTTAAGGGAACGTCAGCCGTTCCGCAGGCGCTATGGGGATTTGAGTGCCGCGGGCGAGATGGCTGATTTGGATCGAGCCGATGCCACGAGTTGGGCGACGGTGAAGCAGCTGATGAATGCGTGGCGGGTGGCGTCGAGCTCTACAAATTGTCTGACGATTTGGGGCGATGGGGGGACATGTGGGCGCGCGTCGCCGTGGCCGATCGAAAGCCAGCGAGCGTGGGGGGCACATTTGCAGGACTGTGATGCGGTCATGAGGTGTCGATCCTGATTCGGTTCGTTGGAGGTGTAGACTGATGCCGCGGCGTTGCACCTCGTTCGAACACCTCGATGATGATCATGCGACCGCCGCAGCATGGACAAGTCGGTTTTCTGGAATCGACGGCGGCAGCGGCGCGGCGCTGGCCTTCAGATTTTGCAACTGCGAGCAGCTCACGGGCGCGAGCGATGTTGTCGGCGCAAGTGCCTTTGGCAAACAGGCCGTAGTGGCGGATGCGGTGCAAGCCTTTTGGCAGCACGTGGATGAGGAAGCGGCGGATGAACTCGAAGGTGGCGAGCGTCATCTGTTGGTATCGATCGCGGCCTTCGACGCGGTAATCCTTCCATTTGAAGGTGACGCCGCGCTCGTCGAAAGCGATCAGGCGGCTGTTGGCGATGGCCACGCGGTGGGTATAGCGCGACAGATACGCCAGCACCGCCTCGGGTCCGCCGAATGGCCGCTTTGCATAGAGGACCCATTCGGCCTTGCGTAGCGGTGCGAGATAAGCCGCGAAGGATTGCGCCTCGGCGAGATGAGCGTGATCGCCGAAGAAGCTCAGGCGTCCGGCTTGGTGCGAGGCAATGAGCTTCTGAAGGAACAGGCGCCTGAACAGGCGGGAGAGCACGCGCACCGGCAGGAAGAATCCCGGCCGGCAGGAAACCCAGTGCTGGCCGTCGGGCGAGATGCCGCCGCCCGGGACAATCATATGCACGTGCGGGTGATGGGTGAGCGCTGATCCCCAGGTGTGGAGCACGGAGGTGATGCCGATCCTGGCGCCGAGGTGCTTCGGATCGGCGGCGATCGTCAGCATGGTCTCGGCCGAGACCTTGAACAAAAGATCATAGATCACGGCCTTGTTCTGATAGGCGATGTCGGCGACGGCCGCAGGGAGCGTGAACACGACGTGATAGTAGGGCACCGGCAACAGGTTGGCTGCGCGGTCGGCAAGCCAGTCCTTGGCGGCGGCGCCTTGGCACTTCGGGCAATGCCGGTTGCGGCAGGAGTTGTAGGCGATGGTGGTGTAGGCGCACTCCGCACAGCGCGCGACATGGCCGCCGAGTTCCGCCGTGCGACAGCGCTCGATCGCCGACATCACCTTCAGTTGGTCGAGGCTGACATGGCCGGCATGGGCTTTGCGCCATGCTACGCCATGGCTGCGGAAGATATCCGCAACCTCCAAAGCCGGGCGCGACACAAGCGCCTTGGCGTCAGCCGGGTGGCCGGATCTCCTTGAGCTTGAGCGTGATGTGTTCCAACGGGCTCATGACCTCGCTGATTGTCTTGGTGGCGACGCGGGTATAGAGCGCGGTGGTGTCGAGTTTGGCGTGACCGAGCAGCACCTGGATGACGCGGACGTCGATATTTTGCTCCAGGAGGTGGGTGGCGAAGCTGTGGCGCAAGGTGTGCAACGACACGCGCTTGTTGATCTCCGCCATCTGTGCTGCTGCATGACAGGCACGATTGAGCTGGCGCGTGGTCATCGGCTGGGCCGGATCGCGGCCCGGAAACAGCCAGCCCTGCGGCCGCGCCGCCTTCCACCAGGCCCGCAGCAGAGCGAGCAGGTGTGGTGAGAGCATCACGTTACGGTCCTTGCCGCCTTTGCCCTGCTCGACGCGGATGATCATGCGCTTGCTGTCGATGTCGGAGACCTTGAGCGAGACCACTTCGGTGGCGCGCAGGCCAGCGCCATAGGCCACGCTCAATGCCGCCTTGTACTTCAGCCCCGGTGCAGCATCGAGCAGCCGCGCCACTTCTTCGGGGCTGAGGACCACCGGCAGCTTGCGCGGCTCGTGAATGACATGCGTATGGTCGACGATCTCGTGCCGCTTCAGCGTGACCCGAAAGAAAAACCGCAGCGTCGAGATAGTCTGGTTGATGGTCGGCACGCCCACGCCGCTCGCTGTCAGATGCAGCTGGTAGCGGCGCACGTCCTCGAAGGTCGCCATATCCGGCGATCGGCCGAGAAACGCGGCGAAGTTCTTGATTCTTTGAATGTAGTCATGTTGGGTCTTGGGCGCGAATTTGCGGATCGTCATGTCTTCGATCATGCGCCGGCGTAACGGGTTTACTGCCTCGTCGGTCATGGGGATGCTCCTGTTTGAAGTGAGGTTGGCAACCCCTCATCTTCAGACAGGACGCGCCCATCTCGATACTCGCCCAGCCGCCTGCCGCAGCGCATTACCGCGCGAGCGGTTTAGTCGTGTGCCGGGCATGCTCAATAGCTCGGAAGTGAAAGTCTTCCACCCAACCTGATGGAGGTGAAGGGTTAGTGAAACGCAAGGGCTGCCGTCGCGAGGCGGGGTCTGAAGGAAGCGTGGATCAAAGGTGCGAGCCGATGAACAAAAACCGGATATGAGGCGCAAGCGTCGGACGAGCGGGCGACACATCGCGAAGTCCAGATCCATCAAGGATGCGAAGCGTAGATCCGGCGGTTGTGCACCGAAGGCGATTGAGCTTACCCCGGGAGATCTGCCCGGTGTCGCCCTCGGGCGACTGAGACGACCGCGAGGCCGTCTGACCACCGGGCAGAAGTCAGCTGAGGGCGTATTAGGTCAGGCTGTCGGCAAAGCTATTGAGGCACTCCAAGGCCGAAAGGTGGAGAAACAGATAGGCGGAGCCGGAAACGATGGCTGAAGGCCCGAACGATTGAGAGAGCAAGTAGGACTGATATCTCGTGAATAGAAAGCGGCAGAACAACCAGCAAGTGCTGGCCTTGGAACCGAAGGACCGGGGTGAAGCCCCGGCGCGCGGTGACGGGGAGACCGAACCATTCATGGCGAAATCAGCAACCGAAAACTCGGCTTTCACAGAACAACTGATGGAGGAGGTATGCGGCCGAGAGAACCTCGAAAGAGCGTGGAAGCGTGTTAAAAGGAACAAAGGAAGCCCCGGCGTTGATGGGATGACCATCGACGACGCGAAGGCTTTCCTGCGTCAGCACTGGCCAAACATTCGGTCTCAGCTGCTCGACGGGAGCTATCGGCCGCAGCCGGTTAAGCGGGTCGAAATCCCGAAGCCGGATGGCGGGGTCAGGAAACTCGGCGTCCCCTGTGTCGTCGACCGCCTAATTCAACAAGCCGTGCTGCAAGTTCTCCAAGAGCGATGGGATCCGACGTTTTCGGAGCACAGTTTCGGATTTCGGCCAGGGCGGTCCGCCCACCAGGCTGTAGCCCAGGCACAGCGTTACGTCGCCGATGGCTACAACGTAGTGGTTGATCTCGATTTGGAAAGATTTTTCGACCGAGTTAACCACGACATCCTGATGTCGCGCGTCGCCGCACGGATACCCGATAAACGCGTGCTCAAGCTTATCCGGGCATTCCTGAATGCCGGGGTATTGGAAGATGGTTTGGTCCGACCGGTGGACGAAGGGACCCCGCAAGGCGGTCCGCTCTCGCCCTTCCTCAGCAATATCGTGCTCGACGATCTCGACAAGGAATTGGCTCGACGTGGTCACCGGTTCTGCCGTTACGCGGATGACTGCAACATCTATGTTCGCAGCCACCACGCCGGCGAAAGGGTGAGGGCCTCGATAAGCCGGTTCCTGACCGACAAGCTCCGCTTGAAAGTCAACGAGGCCAAAAGCGCGGTGGCGCGACCCGAGGAACGTAAGTTTCTCGGATTCAGCATTGCGAATGACGGGAGCGAGCGACGCATTGCGCCGAAAGCCCTCGACAAGTTCAAAGACCGAATCCGGGAAATCACATGCCGGACGCGAGGGATCAGTTTGCAGCAGATGATCGCAGACCTCAGGCCATACCTCATCGGATGGCGAGGGTACTTCGGCTTCTGTCAGACCCCGCGCGTGCTAACGAACCTGGAAGCCTGGATCCGCCGGAGACTGCGGTTGTATCTCTGGCGGCAATGGCGGAACGGGCATAACCAATTCACGGAGCTTCACCGCCTCGGCATCGCGAAGTTCGCCGCATCGGTCGCTGCCGGTTCACCGACGGGACTCTGGCGCATGTCCGGACACCCGGCGGTTCAACACGCCCTACGAAATCATGTGTTCGATTCTCTTGGTCTCACCCAAATCTTAGTGCCTGTGTCGGCTTAACTCGATCGAACCGCCGCGGTACGGACCCGTATGCCCGGTGGTGTGGGAGGGGTGGCGTCGCGAGACGCCCCCCTATCCCGATCAATGGCAAAAAAACGGACATGCCGTGGTCACCCGGCGATGTTCCTTTTGGGTAAAGGCGACGTAGTGGCGCCCTAGTTCAACACACCGACGATCGCGCCCATCAGGCAGGTGGTCAGCGTGCCCGAAACGATCGACTTCAGTCCGAGCGAATTGATCTCGGCGCGGCGCTCCGGCGCCATGGTGCCAAGGCCGCTGACCATGATGCCGAGGCTGCCGAAATTGGCGAAGCCGCACATCGCATAGAGCATGATCAGCCGCGATCGCGCATCGAGCGTATCCGCCGGCAGTTTCGAGAAGTCGACATAGGCGATCAGTTCGTTGAGCACGGTTTTCGTGCCCATCAGGCTGCCGGCAGGCACGGCCTGCGACCATGGCAGCCCCATCAGCCAGCACACCGGCGCCATGATGTAACCGAGCAGGCGTTGCAGCGTCACGGCGCCGCCAACATCGGGCAACAGCCCAAGGATCGAATTGGCGAGATGCACCAGCGCCACCAGCACGATCAGCATCGCGACGATGTTGAGCAGGAGCTCGAGCCCGGCCGTGGTGCCCTTGACGATCGCATCCATGGTCGAGGTCGCGTGCAGGTCGGGATCATTGGCAAGCCGCGGATCGCCGGAGGCGCCGGCGGTTTTCACATCGCGCGTTTCCGGCACCATGATGAGACTGACGAGAATGGCTGCGGGCGCGCCCAGCACCGAGGCGACGACAAAGTGCCCGGCGGCATCTGAGATCAACGGCGCCAGCAGCGTGGCGTAGAGCACCAGCACCGTGCCGGCGATGCCCGCCATGCCGCCGGTCATCACCAGGAACAATTCGCTGCGCGTGAGTTGCGCCAGATAGGGGCGGATGAACAGCGGCGCCTCCACCATGCCGAGAAAGATATTGGCGGCGGTCGAGAGCCCGACCGCGCCGCCGATCCCGAGCGTGCGTTCGAGCGCGAGAGCCATGCCGCGCACGATCGGCGGTAGGATGCGCCAGTAGAACAGCAGTGTCGTCAGCACGCTCATGACCAGCACGATCGGCAGCGCCTGGAACGCCAGGATGAACTCGTTGCCCGGCGATTTCAGATCAAACGGCAACGCGCCACCGCCGAGATAGCCGAACACAAAGGACGTTCCGGCGCGCGAGGCCGACGCGATCGCGCCGACGGCATCATTGATCGCGCCGAACATGAGCGCCACGCCGGGCAACTTGATCAGCACGATGGCGGTCGCGAAGGTGGCGGCGAGGCCGATCGCCGCCTGCCGCAGCGATACCGCGCGGCGATTCTCGCCGAAAATCCAGGCGAGCGCGAGCAGCGCCACGATGCCGACCGCCGATTGCAGTTGAAGCATGAATCCCCCGAACGCCTGCAACCCTCATGGTGAGGAGCGCGGGACGCGCGTCTCGAACCATGAGGCCACGATGTCGGCCTCATTCCTTCGAGACGCCGCCTGCGCGGCTCCTCAGGATGAGGGGAGCGAGCAGCCTCTGGCGATTATGGCAGCGTTGCAATTATCTCCGCAATGCCATGCGAGGCCTATTCCCACAGCAAGCGTTGACTTTGCCGCCGCCATCGGTCACCGATCATCATTATGTCTTCACTTCCGGTAAGTGCCGGCACGTTGCTGCAGCAACGCTCGTTCCTTTTCTTCCTGCTGTCGCGAAGCCTGACGCGATTTTCCAGCCAGATCGGCGCGGTCGCGATCGGCTGGCAAATTTACGACATCACCGGCAGCGCCTTCGACCTCGGCATGGTCGGGCTGGTGCAGTTCCTGCCCACCGCGCTCCTGGTCTTTGTCGCCGGACACGCCGCCGACCGGTTCGAACGCAAGCGCGTGGTGCAGCTCTGTCAGCTCGCGGAAGCCGCCATTGCCTTGGTCCTCGCCTGGGGCTCCTATGGCGGCTGGCTCAACGAGGTCCACATCTTCATCGCGACCTTTGTGCTCGGGATGGCGGGCGCGTTCGAAAGCCCGACCATCGCAGCGCTCTTGCCGCTGATTGCGCCGCGGGGCTCGCTGCAGCGCGCGACCGCGCTCTCCAGCGCCGCCGCGCAACTTGCGACCATCACCGGTCCCGCGCTCGGCGGCATCGCCTATGCGGTTGCGCCCGGTTTGCCCTACGGCCTCATGCTGGTGTTCTGGCTGCTTGCGATGGTGCTGACCGGTGCGATCACGGTCACTCAGCCGGAGTCCGCCAAGGACGCCGCAACGGCGGATGACATCTTTGCCGGCGTGCGCTTCATCCGCGGCAATCCCGCCATTCTCGGCACCATTTCGCTCGATCTGTTTGCCGTGCTGTTCGGCGGCGTCACCGCGCTGCTGCCGATCTATGCGCGCGACATCCTCGATGCCGGTCCGTTCGGCCTCGGCATCCTGCGCGCGGCGCCTGCCGTCGGCGCACTGATGATGACCGGAATCCTGGCGCGCCATGCCATTGACCGCCGCGTCGGATTGCGCATGTTCCAGGCGGTGATCGTGTTTGGCGTCGCCACCGTCGTGTTCGCGGTCTCGCACTGGATGTGGCTGTCGTTGCTCGCGCTCGCCGTCCTCGGCGCCGCCGACACGATCAGCGTGGTGATCCGCTTCTCGCTGGTGCAGCTGTCGACGCCGAACGAAATGCGCGGCCGGGTTGGCGCGGTGAACTTCCTGTTCATCAACGCCTCGAACTATCTCGGTCAGTTCGAAAGCGGCGTGGCGGCCGCGCTATTGGGCACGGTGGCTTCCGCCGTGTTCGGCGGCGTCGCCACTGTTGTGGTGGCGCTTCTATGGATGAAGCTGTTTCCGTCGCTGCGCGAGGTGGAGAGGCTGGAGTAGCGTGGCTTGACTCACTTCCGCACGCGCCACACCGCGATCTTGTCGGCCGGATCGAGCTTGAGCCGCTCCAGAAAGCCGGGCACCTCGCCACGGGCGAGCCGGGCTTCCAATCCCTCAGGGGCAAGCTTGACGATATTCTGATCGGGAAGTGTCGCGCAGGTCACGACGTAGTCGACGTGCCGATCCGACAGGATCTGCTGCGCGACGGGCAGGGGCGCCAGCATCAGCTTGATCAGCGCGGCGTTGCCGTCATTGTTGCGATGGTAGGGTCCGGCAAAAACCTCGTGACTGGTTTCGGCGAGAATCGCGGGTCCGAGATCGAGCGGCCCCATCACGCGTCCCCTGGGGAGTTGTTTCAGCGAAGCGACGTCCGACAGGCTCCGGCAAGGTGATTGGTCGCCCGCAGCCGGCGGCGGCTTGACGATCGCATCCATCAGCGGCTCCGCCATGACGCCCAGGGCAGCAAGGCTCAGGGGTGATGCAATCACTGACGCGAGAAGCAGGTTTCGCATCGACGCAAAGCGAGGCCACAGAATGGTCAGGCTCGCGGCGAAAACGGGAGCTGCCACCATCGATGCGCCGGCAGCGCCGCGCACTTCCCAGATGCTGACGCCGATCAGCGCGCCCAGCGTTGCGATGGCGACGATCCAGCGAAACCTCTCGGAAGAAGGAGAGCGGACCAGCGCGCCCACGGCCAATACAATCGTGATGATGGGAAATCCGTAGAAGCCGGGAATTCGGTCTGGAAAAAGCCCCAGCATCCTCGGCAAGGAGACCGCTTCAGCGACGTTACCGATCCACAACGTTACGACGATCGGATCGAGATGCACGAAGGGCGATGCGATGCACGCTGAAAACAGCCAAAGGAACCCGGTGGCCATAACCACCGCCGACACTGCTCCGCTGACCACGCGCATGGCCAATGTCCGGCAATAGCGGTCGATCGCGACCATGACCAAGAGGCTGATACCGCCGCCGGCGGTCAGCAGCAGAACCGGCCCGCCGAAGCTGTCGCACACCGGCGCGCCAAGCGAAGATAATGGAAGCAATGCGGGTGCGAGCAGCAGCGAGGATGCTGCCATCCCCGCCCCAAAGGCGCCAACGTGCCGCGCGACCGGCGTGCCGCGCCAGACAAGCAGGCCAAATACCGCAACGCCGACCGCTGCGATCGCCGGCAGCATTTCGATGCCGATCGCCAGCGACAACGATGCCATCACCCCGCCCGCTGCCGCCTTGACGGCGCTCCGCTCGAGCTGTGCCGTCATCAGGACCAGCGCGAGCAGCAAGTCGATCTGCGCGTTGTGATGATCGATCGCGCCCGGCCGGAAATGCACGTTGGCCGGAAGGGCCAGCACCGCCAGCAGCGCCGCCGCAATCATCGCATTGCTGCTGTTGCTCAGTTGTCTGGCAATCGCTGCGACCAAGGCGATCGCAACGGCAAATAGCAGCGCTGGCCAGAAATACAGGGTCGCCGCTTCCGCGCCGTGCATTCCGAGCAGCGGCCTCAGCAGCAGGATCGATGCGGCGAGCGGCGCGTCGATGAGGCGCGACCAGTGCATTGAAAGACCGCCGGGGGGATCCATCCGATGCTGGAACAGGTCGAACCAGCCTTGTCCGCCGATCAGGTCGCGAACCTCGACGAGCCGCATGGCGTCGTCCGTGGACATGGCGTCGAACACGCCGCCGTGGATCGCAGGCAGGGCTGCATTGATCCACGCGGCCACGAACAGCAGCGCTATGACGATTGTCGGATAGGCAACGCCCCGTGTCTTCGGCGGTGCGTAGACTGCGGTCGAGCTGAGGCTACCCATGGTTTCCGCGTCACCCTTGACGAGCCGAGGGCGAGCGAAGCGGGCGCGCCAGGCCGCTAACCACGCCCCACGAACGGCATCTTACTTGCCATGACAGTCATGAACAGCACGTTAGCGTCGAGCGGCAGGGTCGCCATGTACACGACGGCGTCGCCGACCGCCTTCGCGTCCATGCGCGGCTCCGGCATCTTGCGGCCGTCCGGCTGCAACACTCCGTCAACCATACGGTCAGTCATGGGGGTGGCGGCATTGCCGATATCGATCTGCCCGACCGCGATATCGTAGGCGCGACCGTCGAGATTGATGGCCTTGGTGAGCCCGGTGATGGCGTGCTTGGTCGAGGTGTAGGGCGCGGAGAACGGCCGCGGCGCATGCGCGGAAATCGAGCCGTTATTGATGATGCGGCCGCCGCGCGGCGTCTGGTCCTTCATGATGCGGAAGGCGTGCTGCGTGCACAGGAATGCTGCGGTGAGGTTGGTTGAGACCACCGCCTGCCATTGCGACAGGCTCAAATCCTCAAATGGCATCGCCGGGGTTCCCATGCCGGCATTGTTGAAGAGCAGGTCGAGCCGGCCGCAGGTTTCCATCACCTTGGCGAACAGGGCGGCGATCGAGCCGGCATCGGTCATGTCGGCGGGAACGACGAGAGCTTTTCCGGCAGGGCCGAGGCTCGCGGTTTCTTCCAGCTTCTCCCTGCGCCGCCCGGCGAGCGCGACAGTGAAACCGGCTTGCATCAGCGCCAGCGAAGCGGCGCGGCCGACACCGGTGCCGGCGCCGGTGACGATGGCGATCTTGTTCTTTTGCTCGGTCATTTGTTTCCTGCCTTGTTCTGTTTTTGGACGTTTCAGGTTTTCGGAGTTTCGGTCTTGTAGGGCGGCCGCGGGATGTTCTGATGCGCCGCGCGCAACGCCGCCGACCAGCGCGAGCGCAGATCGTGGAAATAGGGTTCGCCCGCCTCGATGCGGTGGTTGAGGTCGGCGTCGCAAACATCCGTCCGCACCACCAGCACGTCGATCGGGAGGCCAACGCCGAGATTGGAGCGCATGGTCGAGTCCATCGAGATCAGGCTGGTCTTGAGCGCCTCATAGAGCTCGACGTCGTAATGCATGGCGCGGTCGAGCACCGGCTTGCCGTATTTGTGCTCGCCGATCTGCAAATAGGGTGTGTCGGTGGTGCATTCGATGAAGTTGCCTGCCGGATAGACCATGAAGAGTTGCATCCGCGCGCCCTTGATCTGGCCGCCGAACAGGAACGACACGTCGAAATTGATGTCTTCCGACTTCAGCGCGGTACCTTCGGTGGCATGAACGGCGCGGATCGCCTTGCCGATGCGCTGCGCGGCCTGGAACATGGTGGGCGCATTGAGCAGCGTCTCGAGCTCGCCTGTGTCGGGGTCTTCCATGCCCTCCGTCAGCGTCGAGAGCACCGACTGGCTGATCGCGAGATTGCCGGCGCTCGCGATCGCCAGAATCCGCTCGGCCGGCCGGGAGAAGATGTGCAGCTTGCGGAAGGTCGAGACGTTGTCGAGCCCGGCATTGGTGCGGGTGTCGGCGATCATGACGAGGCCGTCCCGCACCAGCACTCCGCAGCAATAGGTCATTTCGCGTCCCCGAAGCTTATCGCGGCGCGAAACTATCCAATTTCGCCGCCGCGTCCAACCCCAATCGGAAGGACGCGGCGGCGTTGGTTCAGCCGGCGGCGAGGGCGCGCCGCATCGGCTTGAGCGCAGCCAGCGCCAGAATGCCCGTCAGGGCATCCATCGCGATGACGATTGCAAACACCGGAATCCAACTGCCGGTTTGCTCACGGAGCAGGGCCGCAAGCGGGCCGCCGAGGATCGAGCCGACGCCTTGCGCAATATAGAGCAGTCCGTAATTGGTCGTCGCGTGCTCGGCGCCGAAGGTGTCGGTCAGGGTGGAGGGGAACAGCGAGAAGATCTCGCCCCAGCCGAAGAACACGACGCCCGAGAGAAGCACGAAGAGCAGGGCATTGTCGCGCAACAGCAGCATCAGCGTGACGGCGGCGGCCTCCATCAGGAAGGCAATGGCCATGGTGTTTTCTCGGCCGATCCGGTCCGAGACCCAGCCGAAGAACGGACGGGTCAATCCGTTGGTGATGCGATCGATGTTGAGCGCCAGCGGCAGCGCCGCCATTCCCAACACGGTGACGCTGGTCACGCCGAAGTCGCGCGAGAAGGCGCCGAATTGCGAGATGATCATCAACCCGCCGGTCGACATCATCGTCATCATGACGAACATCAACCAAAACACGGGGCTTTGCAGCATCTGGCCCGGCGGCGTTCCGACGCGTGATACCTGCACGGCCGGCTGCGGCAGCACGTCATCGGCTGATGGCAAGCGCAGCGCCAGTGCGGCCGCCGCGCCGACGAGGCCAAGTATGATGCCGAACACGATCAGCGTGTGCTGGTAGCCGCTCGCGTTGATCATGTTGTAGATCGGCGTGTTGGTCAGCAGTGCGCCGAAGCCGTAGCCCGCGGCGACGACGCCGGTTGCAAATCCGCGCCGGTCCGGAAACCAGCGCACCATCAGGCCGACGACGCCGACATAGACGATGCCGGTGCCGATGCCACAGAACAGCCCGTAGGTGAAATAGAGGCCGGCCAGAGTTGTGACATAGCCGGCGGCGATCCAGCCCAGGCCCGACAACAAGCATCCACTGGCGATCAGAAGCCGCGCGCCGAACTTGTCGATCAGATAGCCCTGAAGCGGCGACAGAAACGTCTGCAGCACGATGAGGATCGTGAAGGTGACCTGAAGCGCCGAGAGATGGACGCCGAGGCTATCCTGGAGCGGCTTGGTGAAGAACGCCCAGCCATATTGCGGGCTGGAGATCGACATCATCGCGATCAAGCCCAGCAGGAGCTGGGTCCAGCGCGTCGTTGTCGCGGCTTGAGCCGGCGACGATACCCCGTTGATTGTTGTCATTTTGTCCCCAATCTGTTTGTCCGCAGCCTTTTTCGTAGGTCTCGCGCGGTCATTTTGCATCTCTCGGGCGATCTTTTTGCAAAAACTGTACCATGCGCGCCCCCGAGCGCAATGCGGGTCAGGTGATCCGTTCGTATGAGGGGCGGGGCCCCGATCGACTTGTGCCGCTCGCCATTCCCGCGAGGAAGGCCGCTCGAAGCTGGCCGGCTCATGTCGGCGAACATTGAACAGCGAAGAGCCGGGTCGCCATCGGGCCGGCCAAAAGGCTTTCAGCCGACGGATACGCCCGCCTTGGCGCGGCTTATTCCCAGCGTGAGAATGCGATGCAGCAGGCCCGGGTAATCCAGTCCGTCATACTTGGCCGCCAACGCAAATTCCTGGCTTTTCGCGATTTCGGGATTGGGGTTTGCTTCGATGAAATACAGCGTGCCGTCCGCCGCGAGACGAAAGTCGATGCGCGCGTATCCATCGAGCCCCAGCGTGCGGTAGATGCGTTTTGCAATTCGCTGGATGCGGCCGCGTAGCTCCGGCGCAAGGTTCTTGGCTGGCCCGTCCACGATACCAACGCGTTCCTGATAATCGGTATCGTGTTTGACCTTCTCGGTGGCGATGGCCTGGCCGCCCATGGTGCCGAACTTCAATTCCCAGACCGGCAGCACCTGCAGGCGGTTGTTGCCGAGCACGGGGACGTAGAGCTCGCGGCCCTCGATGAATTGCTCGGCGATCGCGGCAGTTCCGACCCGCTCGTGGATGAAGGTGACGCGTTCTGCGAGCTTCTCGTCAGTGTCGACGATCGAGGCCTGCGAGATGCCACGCGATCCATCCTCGTTCAGGCTCTTGACGATCAGCGGCAGCGCAAGACGCGCCGGCCGCTTGACCTTGTGACGCATCGGAAACACGGCGAAGGCCGGCACCGCGATCCGGCGGTGGTGCACCAGCGTCTTGGACAGGTCCTTGCCTCGCGCCAGGATCAGGCCGCGCGGATTGCACCCGGTATACGGGATCTTCATCAGCTCCAGAAAGCTCGGGATGTGCTGGTCATACACCGGCTCGTGGTGAAACTGCTCCAGCAGATTGAACACCACATGCGGCTTGAAATTTTCGATCTCGTCGCGTACCGGCTTGATCTCTTCCTGCACGCCGAGCGGGCGAACGTCATGGCCTGTCGCGCGCAAGGTGCTCACGACGTCGTATTCCGTTTTCCATTCGTTGATTTCGCGCGCGGTGTACCCTTCCGTCGAGTCCGGTGGCATGAAGTCCGGATGCATGAGCACAAGGACGCGCAGGCGTCTCATAGGGCGATCCATTTGCGCCGCGACGGACCAAACAGCGCGTGCATGGTCTTGGCGGTCAACAGGACGGTGAAGTCGGCCACGAGCTTTCGATCCGAGCCAACGGCACGCAGATCGAGCTCGCGGCAACGGAAAATCATATCGTCAAGCACGGCATCGAGTGTAAGCTGATTCTCGCCTGTCCACCGTGCAACCAGCTGCCTGATGTGGGCGCGGTGCCGCCTGATGAAGGTCGAAGCCGCTTGCGACCGGCGATGCCGCGGATCGGCGGAGAAGAGGCGCTGCAAGTCGCGGTCGTAAGTCTTCGGCGGATTGAAGGCGTAGAATGCCTGCTTTTTCCGGTAATGGTCGCCGAGCGTCTGGCTGAGTTCATGCAGCGGATCGACGCGTTCCCGCGTCGTGGACACCAGCCGCTTTCCGGCGATTTCCTCCATCAGCTCGTCGACATATTCGAGCTTTTTCAGCGCCGGCCAGCCTGCATAGCGCGTCCGCCAGTTCGAGCGCGGCCGCAGCCACACCGCGAAGGTTTCGGCGAAATCCTCGTCCGGATGGCTCTGCGCGTACCAGAGCCGAAGATGCTGGACGTATTGCCGGCTGGCCGGATTGGGCCGGTAGTAGCGCGGGTAGCGTTTCGATGACGGGCCGAACAGCTGCTGCCAGCGCCGGCGGCGCTGCAATTGATAGCCGTGCTGGATGGCATGGCCCGCTTCATGGCGGAGAATGGCCATGCACTCGGACCAGGTGCCGCCCTCGACGTCGAGCATCATCTTCTTCTCGAGCTTCATCAGGCGGGGATGAACGAGGTAGAAGGGGACCGCAATTCCGGGCACATTTCCTGGACTGAACCATTCGCTCGAGATCCATGCGTGCGGTCGCAGCCAGATGCCGCGTTCTTCGAGCTCCTCATAGAGGGCGCTCAGACAATCCTCGACCCAGGTGCCTTCGATCCCGACCCTCAGACTAGAGAGACGGCGCTTGAGCAACTGCTCATCCGATAGCTTTTCCCAAGGATATTTCCGGCGCGGCATAGGGCAATCTGGACGTCATTCCAATATGATGACCTGGATGGTGTCACAGGATTCTGCCGGCAACAACCGTCCAGTCCAGGCCGCTGCGCCGTTGGCCGGCGGGCGGCCTCGGCTTCGGGTCCCAAACAGTGCGCAATCACGATTGCGATTGCCACTGGCCTTGCCGCCAGGCCTGATCGACCTTCACTTTGACCGTCAGTGTCTCGGTCCCGCCGCCGTAGCGGGTGCCGCGGACGGGCGCGGCGCCGAGATAGTCGAGTCCAACAGCGACGCGGGCGTGGGCGTCGGTGGCGCAGACGGCGTTCGCCGGATCGAAGGCGACCCAGCCTAAGTCCGGCACGAAGGCTTCGGCCCAGGCGTGGCCGGCCGCCTGGTTCACCATGCCGTCGGAGCGCAGAAAATGCCCGGAGACGAAGCGCGCAGGGACCCCGACCGAGCGCGCGCAGGCGATGAAGATATGTGCGTAGTCCTGGCAGACGCCGCGCTTCAGTCCAAAAGCCTCGATCGCCGATGTCCCGCTATGGGTGGGGTCTTCATCGAAGGTCATGTGGTCGTTGATCTGAAGCATCAACGCATGCAGGAAGCCGAGCACGTCACTTTCCGATTCCGAACGCAGTTCGCGCGAGAACACCTCCATGGCCGGATTGACCTGGGTGAGCGAGGTGGCGCGCAGAAACAGGCTCGGCGGAAAGCGCTCGTCAGTGCCGCGCAGCACGCCGCCGGTGTCGTGGGTTTCGATCAGGCCTTCAACCGTGATGGTGAGATCGGAGATCGCGCCTTCGGTCAGCACATGGGTGATGTTGCCGAAGGCGTCCTGATGCACATGGAGGCGGGAGTTGGTGGACACGTCGATCTGCCATTCCGCCACATATTGGCCGTCATGGCTTCCCGGCGTCATGCGCAGGATTTGCGTGATGCCGGTCGCCGGCGGCTCGTAGTGATAGGTCGTGGAATGGGCGATGCGCAGGCGCATGATGCATACCGAAACGGAAGGTCAAAGTTCCAAGAGATCGTCATTGCGAGGAGCGAAGCGACGAAGCAATCCATCGCGCGGCAAAACAAAAGATTGGATTGCTTCGCTGCGCTCGCAATGACGGGGTTTGGTGGTCGTCCTTATACCAAGCGCGTCAAATCAAATACTGCTTGGTGATGATTTCACCAAGCCTCGAATTGTCGGCGATGAATTCCTGAATGAATTCATGCACGCCGTGCTGGAAGATGTCATCCATGTTGCTGTGTTCCAGCCGGTTGCGGACGCCGCGCGCGTGGCGCTGGGACGCACCCTGACGGCCATAGGCGACGCCGATCTGGTCGAGGTTGCGCACGAGGTTGCCGTAACAGCTCGCCAGCGACCGCGGCAGGGAATTGTTGAGGATCAGAAGATCCGCAATCAGCCAGGGCTTCAGCGTCTCGCGATACACCCAGTGATAGGCCGTCAGCGCCGACACCGAGCGCAGGATCGAGGTCCACTGATAATAGTCGAGCGGGCCGCCGACATGTTCTTCCTCGGGCAACAGCACATGGTACTTCACGTCGAGGATGCGCGCGGTGTTGTCGGCGCGTTCAAGGTGCACGCCGAGGCGCGAGAACCAGTAGGCGTCGTTGCGCAGCATGGTGCGGTAGGCCGAGCCGTCAAAGCGCAGCGAGGTCTCCTGCACGAAGCGCAGGAAGCGCGCCAGTTCCTCACGGGACTTGGTGCCTTTGCACCAGACTTCCTGCAGTTCGATCCAGGCCGAGTTGATGGTGTCCCACATCTCGCTGGTCAACGCCGTGCGCACCGAACGCGAATTCAGCCGCGCCGCCTCGATGCAGTTCTTGATCGAGGAGGGGTTATTGGCATTGAACGACAGATAGTCGACGACGTTCTGCTCGTTCGCCTCCTTGTAGACGTCGTAAAAGCTCTGGCTGACGCCGGCGGTGAGCAGCGCCGATTCCCATTCATTGGTCTTGCCGACATAGGCGGCCGGCAGCGCGGTCACGCGCAGCGTTGCGTCGATCGTGCGCGCGATATATTCGGCCCGTTCGACATAGCGGGCGAGCCAGTAGAGGTTTTCGGCGGTGCGCGACAGCATGTCAGGTCTTGTCCAACATCACGGCCTCATGGTTCGAGACGCCGCACAAATGGCGCGGCTCCTCACCATGAGGATTTGGATCGGCGCCCCAGTCTACGACCTCATCCCGAGGAGGCGCGAGCACCCGAGCAGGCCGAGCCAAGGCGAAGCCGCCGCGAACGGTGCAAACAGACAAGGCGCCGTCTCGAGGGATGGACCGAAATTCCAGCATCTCACTCATCCAGTATCCAGGTGTCCTTGGTGCCGCCGCCCTGGCTCGAATTCACGACCAGCGAGCCTTCCTTCAGCGCCACGCGCGTCAAGCCGCCCGGCACGATGGTGGTGTGGTTGCTGCCGGTGAGCACGAAGGGGCGCAGATCGACGTGGCGCGGCGCGAGCCCTGCCTCGGTGCAGGTCGGACAGGTCGAGAGCGCGAGCGTCGGCTGGGCGATGAAACCTTCCGGCTCGCGCTTCAACTTGTCGCGGAACGCCTCGATCGTGGCCTTGGTCGCGGCCGGTCCGATCAGCATGCCGTAACCGCCGGAGCCATGGACTTCCTTCACCACGAGCTGGTCCAGATTATCGAGCACGTAAGCGAGGTCCTTCGGCTCGCGGCAGCGCCAGGTCTGCACGTTCTTCAGGATCGGCTCTTCGCTCAGATAGAATTTCACGATCTCGGGCATGTAGGAGTACATCGCCTTGTCGTCGGCAATCCCGGTGCCGACGGCGTTCGCCAGCGTGATATTGCCGGCGGCATAGGCCGACATCAGGCCGGGCACGCCGAGCGCGGAATCCGGGCGGAAGGTCAGGGGATCGAGAAAGTCGTCGTCGAGGCGGCGATAGATGACGTCGACGCGCTTGAGGCCTTCGGTCGTGCGCATGAAGACCTCATCGTCCTTGACGATGAGGTCGCGGCCCTCGACCAGTTCGATGCCGAGCTTGTCGGCGAGGAAGGAATGTTCGTAATAGGCAGAATTGTAGACGCCGGGCGTCATCAGCGCGACCGTCGGCTCGGCGGAGGCACTTAACGGCGCCACCGAGCGCAGCGTCGCCAACAGTTCGTCCGGATACCGCTCCACCGGCGCGATGCGGTGCCGCGCGAACAGGTCCGGGAATAGCCGCATCATGATTTCGCGGTTTTCCAGCATGTAGGACACGCCGGAGGGCGTGCGCGCGTTGTCTTCCAGCACGATGAAGTTCTCCGCGTCGGTGCGGATGATGTCGATGCCGGCGACATGGACATAGATGTCGTGCGGCACGTCCTGCCCGTTCATCTCCGGGCGGAACACCGGGTTCTGGAAGATCAGGTCCTCGGGGACAATGTTGGCGCGCAGGATGTCGCGGCCGTGATAGATGTCGAGCAGGAACAGGTTGAGCGCCTTCACGCGCTGCTTCAGTCCCTTTTCAAGGACGGTCCATTCCTTGGCGGACATGATTCTCGGGATGACGTCGAAGGGGATCAGTCGCTCCTGGGCTTCCGCATCGCCGTAGACCGCAAAGGTGATGCCGATCCGGCGAAACAGCAGCTCGGCTTCCTGGCGGCGATATTCGAGAGCGTCCGCCGGCGTCTCCTTCAGCCAGCGGGAGAGTTCCTGGTAGGCCGGGCGGAGGTCGCCACCCATGCCGTTCATTTCATCGAAGGCAACTGCCATGAATCGTGGATCGCCCCTCATCTATTCCACCAGTCACGCTACAGTGCATGACGTCACAGGATGGTAGCAAGCATCACGCCATCGCGATATGGATTGAAAACAGGTTGATCCCGGTCATTTGCCGGGAGCGACCGGGTGGGCTGCCGAAAAAACAGCTTGCGGCTGCTCATTTCGACAGCACAATGCGCGCCGCAATCCAAGGTCTTGGCCGGCCAAGGGAATTCGCCTCAGGGCAGGCGGGCAAGAGTCTCGCGCAGGGAGAGATTATGACTGAGATCGTCACGGCGGGAATCCTTGTCATCGGTGACGAGATCCTGTCCGGCCGGACCAAGGACAAGAACATCGGCTTCATCGCCGAGTACCTCACCAATATCGGTATCGACCTCAAGGAAGTGCGCGTCGTTCCCGACGAGGAGGCGGAGATCATCGCGGCGTTGGATGCACTGCGGCATCGCTACACCTACGTATTTACCACGGGCGGGATCGGGCCGACCCATGACGACATCACCGCCGACAGCGTGGCGAAAGCGTTCGGCGTCGGCATCGATCACCATCCGGAGGTGGTGGCGCGGTTTCGCGAGCGCTGGGGCGAGGCCGACCTCAACGAGGCGCGGCTGCGCATGGCGCGGATTCCCGACGGCGCCGAATTGATCCAGAGCGCGACCATCCTCGCGCCCGGGTTCAAGCTCGGCAACGTCATCGTCATGGCGGGCGTGCCGACGATCATGCAGGCGATGATGGACATCGTGACGCCGAAGCTGAAATCCGGCGTGCGGATGCTGTCGGAAAGCGTGCGCGCCAATGCGCGCGAAGGGGACATCGGCGGACCGTTGCGCGCCATCGCCGAAGCCCATCCCAACACCATCATCGGCAGCTATCCCTTCACCGACGAGGACAGAAAGCCCAACACCAACCTGGTAGTTCGCTCGCGCGATCCGGAGAAGCTTGCGGCCGCGATGAACGCCGTGAAGGACATGCTGGCCGGATTAAGCGTCACGCGCTAATGCGGTGCAGCCGGCTTTTTTCTTGTTCGCAAACGATAGGGATCAGCAATGGCGGAACATCCGGAACTCAGTGCGCAGGAGCGGGCGGGGAAGGCCTTTCCGGTCTCGTGGGATCAGTTTCACCGCGACTGCCGGGCGCTGACCTGGCGGCTCAATGAAGTCGGCCCGTTTCATGCGGTGATCGCGGTCACCCGCGGCGGGCTGGTGCCGGCCGCGATCGTGGCGCGCGAACTCGGCGTGCGCATCATCGATACCGTCTGCATCGCGAGCTATTCGCACACGACGCAAGGCGACCTGCAGGTGTTGAAGCACGTCTCGGCCGACACCCAGAATCTGGGCGACGGCAGCGGCAAGGGCCTTCTGATCGTCGACGACCTCGTCGATACCGGCAAGACCGCGGCGCTGGTGCGCCAGATGCTCCCCGATGCGCATTTTGCCACCGTCTACGCCAAGCCGAAGGGCCGCCCGCTGGTCGACACCTTCATCACCGAGGTGTCGCAGGACACCTGGATCTTCTTTCCCTGGGATACTGCGCTATCTTTCCAGCCGCCGATCCGCGACGGCGCGGCTTAAACAAGCCGTCATTCCGGGGCGGCGCGAAGCGACGAACCCGGAATCCATTTCTCCCAGCAATGTTGCGGTGGCATGGATTCCGGGCCTGCGCCTTGCGGCGCATCCCGGAATGACGATGGAGCGAGCGGGTACACCCATGCCCTTACAAAACCGCGTGCTGCCGACAGGCGAGATCGTCGCGATCCCCGAACGCGGAATGTTTGTCGGCAACCGCGGCATCATCCATGATCCCGCCACGCGGACCATCCTGAAGCGGCGCTGGTCGACCAATGCCTGGATTGCCTGCGTGCTGGAATTCCGTGGCCGCCGCCGCCAGGTGTGGCAGCGGCGAAGCTGGACCGAGCTGTTCTTTCTCGACGAAGCGACATCGCTCGCGGCGGGACATCGGCCGTGCTTCTATTGCCGGCGCGAGGACGCCAAGCGCTTTCGCGCCGCCTGGGAAAAGGGCAACCGAAAGCGCGACGTGCTCGCGCCCGACATGGACGCGGTGCTGCATCGCGAGCGTCTCGCCAGCGGCAAGAGGCTGCATCCCTTGCCGATGCCGATCGAGAAGCTGCCCGACGGCGCGATGGTGCGCTCGGGCGAAGCGAGTTTTTTGATGTCCAAGGGAAAGCCGCTGCTATGGACGCCATCCGGTTATCGCGCAGTGAAGGGCGCACTCGAGGACGCGAAGCTTCTGACCCCGCCCTCGACCCTGCGTGCGATCTTGGCGGGTTATCGGGTGGTGCTGCATGAGAGTGCGTAGCTGTCATTCCGGCATGCGCGAAGCGCAGGCCCGGAATCCATTGCGCCACGGAGCCGAGGATAGATGGATTCCGGGTTCGCTCTTACGAGCGCCCCGGAATGACAGCGCTGGTGTTCACCCTAGCTTCTGCCTTGCGAGCTTTGCGCCGGCGCCGATATCCTGGCGCATTGGCGCCATGGAGTGGTCGGGATGATGAACGCGCGCCTTGCGCTCCGAGGCCGTCGCCCCCAAACGTTTTCTGATAGCGCCCGAGAATCGCATGAATCCAGCCGGTTTCAGGCGCGATTTCAAATTTTTTTATGTAAACTTTCTCACTCACGCAACGTGTAAACGAAAGTGTCTTTCTTTTCCGTCTGTTGCAGCCCCATCACGGAATTTCCCTCAGATAGCGGTAGTGTACTGCCCGCTGCGGGGGGCGTAGTCAGATGGGTAACTTGAATGCGTTGTGTGATTTTCGCTTTGGGCGCTGTCGCCGCGGCAGCCGCTCCAACACTTGCGTTTGCGGCTGATCTCCCTGCCGCCTTTCCAGCCAAGACGCTCCCGATGGCGCCGGCCTATGATTGGAGCGGTTTTTACCTTGGTGGAAATGTTGGAGGCGTGTGGGACCAGCGAACGGTGACCACCAACAACATTGCCAACGGCGTGGTGCCGCTGGGTACCGGAACTAGGAATTGCAGCAGCCTCACCGGCGGCGGACAGATCGGCTACAATTACGTCGTGGCGCCAAGCTGGATCATCGGCTTGGAAGCCGACGTGTCAGGGGCGGCTCTTGATGGAACGACGCCCATCATGGTCACGCCAACCGGCTCCGACCAGCATCATAACACGCTCGACCTGTCCGGGACGGTTCGCGGCCGCGTCGGCTATGCCATCAACAATGTTTTGCTCTACGGCACCGGCGGCTTCGCCTGGGCCGACGAGAAGATCACCCGCACGCAATTGACCGGAACATTTGCAAACGCTGCGGCTGGTGTTGCCGAAACGGCCACTGCAACAGGAACCGGTTGGGCCGCGGGCGCCGGCATCGAGTGGGCCTTTGCGCCGAACTGGACGACGCGCGCCGAGTATCTGCATCTCGATCTCGGCACGCAGTCCTTCACGTTCCCATTGGCGCTGCAGCGAAACGACGCGAAGGCCACGCTCGACATCGTCAGGGCCGGTGTAAACTACAAATTCGGTCAGTGAGGCGAGCTGCGAGGTGTACGGCACCTCGCGATTCCCCCGCTTGCGGATCTTGAGCATGATCCGGAAAACCGGCGTACGCCGGCTAGGCGACCGCCAGCAAGAGTGCGATCGAAGCAGCGCGCAGCACTGTGACGAACATCACCCCAGCTTCTGCCGCGCCAGCCGCGCGCCCGCGCCGAGCGCCATCAGCTTGGCTTCGGCGATGTCGCGGCGCATCGGCGCCATGCCGCAATTGGTGGTGGGGATGATGTCGCTCTTGGCCACGAACTTCGAGACGGCGTCAATCACGGCGACGACGTCTTCGGCGGTCTCGACCTGGTCACTTGCGACGTCGATCACGCCGGCCTGGATCTTCTTGCCCTTCAACAGTGAGAGAATTTCAAGCGGTACCTTCGAATTGCGGCATTCGATCGCGACTTGGCCAATCGTGCTTTTGGCGATCGACGGAAAAAACTCCTCATATTGACGCCACTCGCCGCCGAGGGTCTCTTTCCAGTCTGTGTTCGCCTTGATGCCATAGCCGTAGCAGATGTGGACGGCGGTGGCGCAGGTGAGCCCTTCCGCGGCCCGCTCCAGCGCCTTGATACCCCACTCGTTGACCTCGTTCATGTAGACATTGAAGGCCGGCTCGTCGAACTGGATGAGGTCGACGCCGTCGGCCTGCAATGCTTTCGCTTCCTCGTTGAGCAGTTCGGCAAAGGCGAAGGCCATCTTGATGCGGTCGCCGTAATATTGGTCGGCAATGGTGTCGATGATGGTCATCGGGCCGGGCATGGTGAATTTGAGCTTGCGCGTGGTGTGAGTGCGGGCGACGCGCGCCTCATCGGCATGGACGCGACCCCTGAGCCTGAGCGGCGCCACCACCTGCGGCACCATCGCCTTGTAGCGATCGTTGCGGATTCCCATCTCGACCTTGTGGGCGAAATCGATGCCGTCAACCTTTTCCAGGAAGCCGTGAACGAAGTGCTGGCGCGCCTGTTCGCCCTCGGTGACGATATCGATGCCGGCGTCCTCCTGAAGCTTTATGGCGAGCACGGTCGCATCGCGTTTGGCCCGCGCCAGCTCATCGCCTTGCGATCTCCACGGCGCCCACAGCTTGTTCGGCTCGGCGAGCCATTCGGGCTTGGGCAGGGAGCCGGCGATCGTGGTCGGAAACAGCATTTGGGCGCATCCTCTGACTTCAAGGTTTGTTGCTGCGTGTATTGCCATGTCCTTTCGCCGAGGTACATCGGATTTCCGGCTATGGAATGCAACCAAAGCAGGGGGTAGGATATCTTCCTCGCTCCCTCACACGGAATTGTCCATGATCGACCTCTATTACGCGCCGACGCCGAACGGCTGGAAAATCTCGATCATGCTGGAAGAGCTCGGCATTCCCTACACGGTCAAACCCGTCAACATTCGCGCCGGCGAGCAGTTCAGGCCCGAGTTTCTCGCAATCAGCCCGAACAACCGAATTCCCGCAATCGTCGATCAAGCGCCGCCCGACGGCGGCGGCCCGTTTCCGGTGTTCGAGACCGGCGCCATCCTGTTCTATCTCGCCAACAAGTTCAGCCGTTTCCTGCCGACGGAGATGCGCGCGCGCATGGTCACGATCCAGTGGGTGATGTGGCAGATGGGCGGGCTTGGCCCGATGCTTGGCCAGCATGGTCATTTCGCGCTCTATGCGCCTGAGAAAATTCCCTACGCGATCCAGCGCTACCGGGACGAGGCGGCGCGGCTCTATCACGTGCTCGACACCCAACTCGGCAAGACCGGCGCCTATGTCGCGGGAGGCGAGTACACGATCGCCGACATCGCCTGCTTTCCCTGGACCATGACGCACAAGGCGCAGGGCTTTACGCTCGACGATTACCCGAACGTCAAGCGCTGGTACGCCGACGTGCGCGCTCGGCCGCAGGTGCAGGCGGGGCTAGCGATCGGCAAGTTCGTCAAGGAGCCGTTCGACGAGGAGGCGCGCAAGAACATGTTCGGCCAGCGCGCCAAGGAGATGACGGAGAGGAAGTAATCCGCTGTCATTCCGGGCGGAGCGAAGCGACGAGCCCGGAATCCAACGCGTCACCGCGTCACATCGATGCTGGGAGGAATGGATTCTGGGCCTGCGCCTTGCGGCGCATCCCGGAATGACGAAAATGAACCAACAAAGGAACCACCATGATCGAGTTCTTCTTCGACTGTTCGAGCCCCTGGACCTATCTCGCCTTTCACAACATCCAGCCACTGGCGCGGGAGTTCGACCAGGAGATTTCGTGGCGCCCGATCCTCGTTGGCGGCATCTTCAACACCATCAATCCGAGCGTCTATGCGCGGCGCGAAAATCCGGTGCCGGCCAAGATCGCCTACGACAAAAAGGACATGGCGGACTGGGCGCGGCTGGCGGGCCTGACCATCCTGATGCGGCCGACGGTGTTTCCGGTGAACAGCGTCAAGGCGATGCGCGGCTGCATCTTTCTGGGCAACGACATGCTGCCGTTCGCGCGCACCGTGTTCCAGATCTACTGGGGCGAGGACCAGGACATCTCGCAGGACGCGGTGCTTGCGGAAGTGTGCCGGCGCTGCGGCATCGACGCGAAGGAGTTTTTCGCCGGCATCGGCCAGCAATCGATCAAGGACGCACTGAAAGCGAATACGGACGAGGCGATGGCGCGCGGCGGGTTCGGGTCGCCGACGATCTTCCTCGACAAGACAGACATGTATTTCGGCAATGACCGCCTGCCGCTGCTGCGCGAAGCGCTGTCGCGGCGGAAGGCGAGCGCGGCCTGATGCCGAAACGGGTCGTCTGCCGCGAACTCGGATCGCCCGAAAAGATGCGGCTGGAGACGTTTGCCCCAAAGCCGCTCGCGGAAGGTGAGGTGCGCGTCGCCATCCGCGCCGCCGGGATCAATTTTCCCGACATACTGATGGTGGCGGGCGAGTATCAGCTCAAGCCGGACCTGCCGTTCACGCCGGGCGTGGAAGCTGCCGGCATTGTCAACGAGATTGCGGACGGCGTGAGCGGCGTTGCAGTAGGCGAGCGCGTCATCGCACGGATGCGGCATGGCGCCTATGCGGATGAGGTCAACGTGACGCCGTCGCAACTGGTAAAGCTTCCACCTAATTTCGACGATGCGGAAGGTGCCACGTTTCTGGCCGCACACGGCACGGCGCATCATGCGTTGGTCGACCGCGGGCAGCTCCAGCGTGGCGAGGTGTTGCTGGTCCATGGCGCCGGCGGCGGCGCCGGTCTCGCGGCGGTCGAGGTCGGAAAACTCCTTGGCGCGACCGTGATCGCGGCGGCCTCATCGGAGGAGAAACTCGCGGTGGCGAAAGCGAAGGGCGCCGATCACCTCGTTCTCTATGCGCGCGAGCCGTTCCGCGATGCGGTCAAGCGGATCACCGATGGCCGTGGCGCCGACGTGGTGTTCGATCCGGTTGGCGGGGAGGTTTTCGAGAACAGCCAGCGCTGCATCGCCTTCGGCGCGCGTATTCTGGTGATCGGCTTTACCGGCGGCATCGGGCTTTCCCGCACCAACCTCCTGCTGATCAAGGGCGCAAGCGTGCTCGGCGTTCGCGCTGGTGAGGCGGCACGGAAAAACCCTGCGCTCGGCGAGGAGCGGTTGACGACGCTCCTTGCGTGGGCTGCGGGAGGGCACGTTCGCCCGCATGTCTCGCATCGCCTGCCGCTCGAGGATTATGCGACGGCCATGCGACTTCTGATCGACCGCAAGGCGATCGGACGCGTAGCGCTGGTGATGTGAGCTGTGAAAACATGCCAAGTGTCGAGGAAATCAAGGTCGAATATGCGAATCAGACGAGAAGACTGCTCTCAAATCATCCCACCGAACGTTCGGTCTTCGATAGGCTTTGGGGGGAAGGCAAATTGCGAGAAGCCTATGTTCTGGTGCATCAGGTCGTAGAGAATTTAAAGCTGACAATGTCCGACGAACAGATAAATGCCGACAAGGATTTCTTTTGGATGGTTTTGTATTGATGTGCTCTGGATTTCACTCGTACTCCCGCTCGTCCCACCAAGGAAAGTAGTCCGGCATGTCGGACGAAACCTTGTCCTTGAAGTGCGCAGGTCGCTTTTCCAAGAACGCCATCACGCCCTCCTTGACGTCGTTGGAGCGGCCGCGGGCGTAGATGCCGCGGCTATCGACCTTGTGCGCCTCCATCGGATCGTCGGCGGCGGATAGCCGCCACATCATCTGCCGGATCAGCGCGACCGACACCGGCGCGGTCTTGGTAGCGATCTCGCGTGCAAGGCTACGCGCGGTCGCGAGCAACTGGTCTGCCGGAACGACCTTGCTGACGAGACCTCCCGCAAGCGCTTCCTGTGCCGGAAAGACGCGCCCCGTAAAGCACCATTCCAGCGCCTGGGAGATGCCGACAATGCGCGGCAGGAACCAGCTTGACGCCGCTTCGGGCACGATGCCGCGTTGGGAAAACACGAAGCCGAATTTCGCCTCTTCCGAAGCGATGCGAATGTCCATCGCAAGCTGCATGGTGACGCCGATGCCGACGGCAGGCCCGTTCACCGCCGCGATCACAGGCTTGAGGCATTTGAAGATGCGCAAGGTCACCTGGCCACCGCCGTCACGCGCATTCGTATCGCTGTAATCGACCCGGCCGTCGGGACGGCGCCTGACGGGACCGCGCTTTGCATCGCGGTCGAACGTGTCGGCACCGGAGGAGAGATCGGCGCCGGCGCAGAACGCGCGGCCCGCGCCGGTGACGATGACGGCTCTGATGTCGTCGTCGCCGTCGGCGGCATCAAAGGCCTCGATCAGCTCGCGCAGCATCGTGGCGTTGAAGGCGTTGAGCTTGTCGGGGCGGTTCAGCGTGATGGTGAGGATATTCTCCGACACCTCGCGGGTGATGGTTTCGAAGGACATTGCTTTCCCCCTTTATATTGCACCGTCATTCCGGGATGGCGCGTCAGCGCCAGACCCGGAATCTCGATCGATTAATAAGGAGGTTCCGGGTTCACGGTTCGCGTGCCCCGGAACGACGAAATACGGGCTCAACTCGTCGGCACGCTCGGCCATGGACGCTGCGGACCGCGCAAGGTCTCGAACGCTTTCGCCATGCCAAGCACGCCGAGATCGTCGAAGCGGCGGCCGACGATCTGCACACCGATCGGAAAGCCTGCCGCATCATAGCCGCCATTGATGGAGATGGCCGGATTCTCCGCCATGTTCCATGGCACGGTGTAGCAGATATGCTCGAACGGCCGGTCCGGATCGTTCAGGGGGGCGGCGAGTTCGGCTGCGAATTTCACCACCGGCGAGACTGGCGAAATCAGATAGTCGATGTCGGCAAAAAGTTTTGCCGCATCGGCGCGCATCGCCATCGTGGTGTTGAACCCCCGGATGACATCGAGGCCCGAAAGTCTTGCGCCGGCCTCGGCCCAGCTCAGAATGTAGGGCAGCGTCTTGCCGCGCTCCTCCGGCGTCAGCTTCGAGAGGTCGTCCCACAGCCGCGCCCGCCAGAAATGATCGAGGCCATCGAGCATTTCGCGCGTCGTGATGCCCTTGACCTCGCTGACAACAGCGCCCGCGGCCTCAAACGCCTTTGCCGCCTTGACCACGACATCCCGCACATCTTTTTCCAGCGCCTGGCCGGTGCCAGCATCGAGCATCAGGCCGATGCGCAGTTTGCGCGAGGGCTTGTCGAGCGTCTTCCAGTGGATGTCGTTGGGCGGCAGGCTCATGCCGTCGCGGCGATCGGGTCTTGCGAGCACGCTCATCATCAACGCGGCGTCATCGACGGTGCGGGTCATCGGGCCGGCGACGCGGCCCACGTAAGGCGGATCGATCGGTACGCGCCCGAGGCTTGGCTTCAGCCCAACCAGGCCGCACCAAGAGGCCGGCAGCCGCACCGAGCCGCCGATGTCGGTGCCAAGATGCAGCGGGCCGTAGCCGGCTGCTCCCGCAGCACCTGCACCGGCGCTCGAGCCGCCGGGGTTTTGGTGGAGATCCCAGGGATTGCGGGTGAGGGGATGAAAGCTGGAGAGGCCCGATGACAGCATGCCGAAGTCCGGCATCGTGGTCTTGGAAAAGATGATCGCGCCTGCTTCGCGTAAGCGCGCCGCCGGCGGCGCATCGTCCAAGGCGGCCACGAGTTTTGTCGTCGCCGTGCCGAGCGGGACCGGCGTGCCTTTGGTGGCGATATTGTCCTTGATGGTGACGGGCACGCCGTCCAGCGGCTTGTTTGACTCGCCGTTTTGCCAGCGCTCGGTCGAGGCCTTCGCGGCCGCGCGCGCGCCGTCGGGATCGAAGGCGTAGAGCGCCTTGATGTGCGGCTCCCACCGCGCGACATGCTCCAGCACCTCGTCGAGCACTTCGCTGGGCGAAAACTGCCGCGCGCGAAAGCCGGCGATCATGTCGACAGCGCTGAGATCATGCAGCGCCGTGACGGTGCCGGAAACCTCTTCCTCGCTCATGGCCGCTCCTCGGAGAAGCTGACTGCCGGCAGGCGGGTTTCAACGATGCGGGCAAAGACGCTCGCGCCGATCGGTAATATCTTGTCATCGAGGACGTAGCCGGGATTATGCACCGGCGTGGAGCCGTCATGACCGAGCCAGAAATAGGCGCCGGGGACGGCGTGCAGCATGTCGGCGAAATCCTCGCTGCCCATCTTCGGCTTCGCGCGTGTCACCACCTTTGCGGGATCGACCACCGTGCGCGCCGCATCCGCAACGAATTTGCAGTGCTCCGTGCTGTTCACGAGCACGCTGAAGGTATCCCGGATGTCGGCCGCGATCTCGACATCGAAAGCGGCCGCGAGTTCCGCGCAGAGGCTGCGCATCCGTTCGCGGATCAGGGCGCGCACGTCGTCGGAGAAGGCGCGCACGGTGCCGGCCAGTTTGGCCTCGCCGGGGATCACATTATAAGCGGAGCCGGCGTGAATTTGCGTGATCGAGAGCACGGCCGCTTCATTCGGCGAGACGTTGCGGCTGACGATTGTTTGCAGCGCCTGGGCCAGCGTCATCGCGATCACGACCGGGTCCTTGGAGCGTTCCGGCATGGCGCCGTGCGCGCCATAGCCCGATATCGTGATGTCGAAGAAGTCCGCCCCCGCCATCGCTGGTCCCGGCAAGACGGCCAGTTCGCCGTGATTGAGATCGGGCGCGTTGTGCAGGCCGTAGATTTCGTCACACGGAAATTGCTCGAACAGGCCGTCCTTGATCATGGCGCGCGCGCCGCCAAGGCCTTCCTCGGCCGGCTGGAAGATGAAATGCACGGTGCCATCGAAATTGCGGGTTTCGGCGAGGTAGCGTGCGGTGCCAAGCAAAATCGTGGTGTGACCGTCATGGCCGCAGCCGTGGAAACGGCCGGGAATGGTCGAACGCCATTTCAGATTGGTGTGCTCCTCCATCGGCAACGCGTCCATATCGGCGCGCAATCCGATACGCCTTTTGCCGTCGCCTTTGCCTTTGAGCACGCCGACGACGCCGGTGCCACCAAGCCCGCGATGAACTTCGACGCCCCATTGCGTGAGTTTTTCAGCAACGATGCCGGACGTGCGGACCTCCTCGAAGCCGATTTCAGGATGGGCATGCAGGTCCCGCCTGATGGCGGTGAGTTCGTCGGCAAAAGCTTCGATGCGGTCGATCGTGGGCATGATGTGATCCGGTGGAGCTAGTGGTCCGATTCTAACATTTGCACCCCTTCTCGGCAGGCACTTTTGCAAATGTTAGAACCAAAGGACCACTAGCAAATATAGGTTTCTAGTGGAGTTTAGGATTTGACATTCGCTTTCCGAACTCGCGGCTGGATGGGTAGCGAATGTCAAATCCACTCCACTAGCGCGCAACGTTAGACCCAAGCGATCGGGAGCCGCAAGACAAGGAAGCACGCTCATTATGCATGCTTGCTAGGCTGTCGGGCGCCGCTCTCTTGCCACTAATGTTGCTCGCTCCTGTTATCACCGATCGACATCGCGCAGATCCGCGACATCTGCGCATAGGGCAGGCCGGTCTCCGCCGCCCACGCGTTGAACTGCGCCTGCACTTTTGCGAGATCGCCTTTCGACTTGACTTCCGCCGCAACGTCGAGCCCGGCGTCGCGCAGGCAGGCGACGACGTCTTGCGAGGTGACAAAGCCGTCCCAGCCGATGAAGCGCAGGAACATCTGGCCGGTGTTGCCGCCGAGACGGCTGCCGCGCTTACTGAGCAGATCGAGCAGGCCGACCTGATCGGAGGAGGGCCACTTGGCGAGGAACTGGCCGAAGCCGCCATATTCCCTGGCGATTTCCTGCACGAAGGCGGCGTTCTCCCGCACGGACGCAATCTTGGCGCCGTTGCGCACGATGCGCGCATCGCTCAACAACGCGTCCCAGAAATCGTCGGGCTGAAAAACCAGCTTGGCCGGCTGGAAGCCGAGGAAGGCTTTCTCGAAGTCCGGCCATTTGTTCTCGATCACGCTCCGGGCAAAGCCTGCGGAAAATACCCGCTGGGTCATCTCGGCCAGGATGCGGTCGTCAGCGAGCTTGGCGAGCGCCTTCATGTCCGGCTTCTTCGGCAGCAGCTTTTCGAGCGCCTTCGCGCCTCCTTTGCGTTTTTCGGCGCGCGCAAGAATAGGCTTGAACGGGATCGCGCGGGTTTTGCTTGCGGTCTTCGCCATGAGATTTGCCCCTCCGCTAGTGGCGGCCATCAAGAAGCATGGCAATCACCTGCGTTCAAGCCGGCAAGCGACCACGTCACGGCAACGAAGGTCGCTGCGACCGTGGCTCCACGAAGGTAGAGTCCCCACAGGAAGAATTCGTCGAAGGCGTGCTGTGTCGCAGCAGTCGATTGGGGCACGGCAAGGCCGAGCATGATTGGCGCGGCTTTCACGGTGAGGGCGAGCCCTGCGAGCGAAAGTGCAAATGCACAATAAAGCGGGACCGTTACCGGAGAGTTGGGCTCGCGGTCGAAATAGTGGCTCACCGCTGCCGCGATAATCAACAGCGCGCCTCCGATGGCTTCTATGGGATAGGCGCCAAGGCCGTTTCCAAGATCGGCGTGACGGCTATACGCAGCCCATGCTTGCGCACCGAACTCATGCCAGGCGGGCCCGCCGACGACGACACGATCGACGATGCTGCCAGCCAGAATTCCGCTGACGAGCGTGGCCGCCGCGAGCAGAAGCCGGGTTCGCGTGCTTGGCATCGTTCACCTCCAATGCAGAACAATTCAGAAATTCCGGCCTAACCTTGCCGTCGACGCATATGGCCGCGCACAGACCACCTTGGAAGGCCGCTTTGCTGCGGCAGTCGTGGTCGGGGTCATGCTGGCAGCTCTTCTCCCGAAGGCTGACCGGCAGCTACCGATACGTGATGAGGCCTGCGAAGCCTTCGTCCATGTGATCCCGATGATGGCAGTGGAAAAATGTGTCACCTGGATTGTCGGCCACGAAGTCGATCTCGGCAGTGGAGAATCGAGGCAACTTATCGTGTCCTTGATCACGCCGGACGTCGGCTTATCGCCGACCTTCGTGATCTCGAACGAATGCCGGTGCATGTGGACGGGATGCTCGTCCTCGCTATTGTTGTTCATGACGAGCCGATAGTGCTTGCCTTCCGTCACCGTGAACAGCGGGCCGGTTTCGGGCCACGACTTGCGGCGCGATGCTGAGCAGGCTGCGTCTGCTTATGCGAGGGCCCGCCAAGAAATAGGACTTGTCTCCCTTCGTCATCGCAAATTCCTTTGCTTTCGCTGTCGTCGTTCCGGCTCAGGTGCAGGTGTATTGCCCCATCATCCCGGCATCTTCGTGCTCGAGGATGTGGCAGTGATACATGAAGGGGTGCTCGCGAGTTGCCGGCTTCGTGAACTTGACCAGGAGCTTGGCCGTGCCTTCGACCAGGACGACATCCTTCCAGCCCGCCAGATGATCGGGAGGTGGCTTGTCGTCCAGGGAGAGGATCCGGAACAGTGCGCCGTGGACATGAAATGGATGCGCCATCCCGACCGAGGTGACTTCCCAGATTTCGGTCGTGCCCAGCTTCGTCTCGACGTCGATTCTGTTCGGATCGTGCGTACGACCGTTGATGCCGATGATGGCCGGCATTTCGGGCTGACCGGGCATTCTCATTCTCTGTCCGCACACGCCGCTATTCAGCGCGAATTGCCGGCGCTGGACGGCGCTATCCGGATTCGCGGCCTCCGGATCGGCCAGGCGGGACGGAAGGCGTCTTGCCGAAGCGGCTGCCACAGTCGGCTGGATGCGCATCACCGGGACGAAGTCGTTGGTGTGGTCCTCCGAGATGGCTCCGAATATCCCCATGACCTGGTCAGGGCCGGTCTCGAGCAGGGCGGGCTTACGGCTCGAGAAGTCGACGAGGATTTCGAAGCGCTCCGCCGGAGAGATGCGGAGCCGGGTCATCGGCACCGGCCGGGAAAGCAGGCCGCCGTCGGAAGCGATGACCTGAAAGGTACGCCGGTCGCGGAAGCGGAGGTCGAAGTTCTGGGCGTTGGCGCCGTTCAAGAGGCGAAGCCGTACCCATCCCGCCGGCACCTTGACGGTGGGCTCAATCGCTCCGTTGACGATCACTGTGTCACCGCGAACGCCATAGATGACACCGAGCTCATCGTGGTCGTAGTCGAGCGAGCCGTCGGATCCGAAGGTCCGGTCCTGCATGATGATGGGCAGATCGTCGACACCATAGCTATCGGGCAGCCCATGATGCTCGTCATCGTCCACGATGATGAGCCCCGCAAGACCCAGGTAGGTTTGCCTTGCTGTGTCGTGATGTGGGTGGGGATGGTACCAGAGCGTCGCGGCGGGCTGTTCGATCGGTAGAGTTCCGCGCCAGAGGGCGCCCGGCTCGATCCTACCCTGGGGGCCGCCGTCCACCTCACCGGGGACGAGCAGGCCGTGCCAATGGACCGTCGTCGGCGTGTCGAGGGCGTTCTCCACGCTCATCTCAACGCGATCTCCGCGACGGAAACGAAGGACGGGTCCAAGTATGGGGGCGGAGTAGCCGAGCGTCCGCGTAGGCTTTCCTTTGTAGAACTCGTGGAGACCCGGGGCCGCCTTGAGCTTGACGACGTTCCCCGATTGGTTTGCGTCGATCAGTCGAGGAAGGGGCAGGCGGCCACCGCCGCGCGTTCGTTCGCCTCGGCCGAACCGTGCATCCACGATGCTGGCGGCCGCAATGACGCCCGTACCGATCGTAAGTGCTCGACGTGTGATCATGACGTTTCTCGGCCGCCTACGCTATGTCTCAACCCCGCATCCGCGCATCAAGCGACCAGCGTCCGCCGCCGGCGATCAGCAGATAAAGAGATCCCAGCAGCATGGTGACGTCGGCGCGGGATTCATGCATCGCGCTCCAGAAACCGGTCCGTTTGATGTCCTGCGCCAGATGAAACAGCCATACGTCGTGGCCGAGCAGGATCGGCAGCTTGGTCGAGACGAGCGCGACGATCATGATGATGATCAGCGGGACCGCGGCGAGCCGGGTGAAGAGGCCGATGATGATGAGAAGGCCGCACACCGTTTCGACAACGCCGACGAAAGGGCCCATGAGATCGGGGTAGGGAATTCCGATCCTGGCGAAACGTCCCGCGCCCAGGATGTCGGGGTGAATCAGCTTCTGGATGCCTTCCGGGAAGAACACCATCAGCCCGACCTGAAGTCGTATCAGAATGGTCCAGGCGGATGCCGTGGTATCGGACTGTGTGGTCCAGTTCATCGCTGTATCCTCGATGCCTGTCAGGGTTGGGGTGAAAAGGCCTCGCCGTAAGGACCCTTTGTCGCGCTACGGAGTTAGGCAGCCATGCGATTGCCGAAGAATAGATGACCTTCCATTTTCAATCGCTTGAATGTCACTTGCGGCGCCGCCTGTCGGCCGTCTAACGATATCGAAAGTCGATAGCGAAAGACAACGTTGTTGTGTCGGCGCTGTTTCTCGAATCCGGGAGGCCTTCTGTGCAGATCGATCGCCGTGCATTTCTCGGCTACGGCGCCATGCTTCCCTTGGCAGGTCCGGCCTCGCGCCTTGTCCGAGCCGCCGAGCAAGCGCCCCAGCAGCAATCCGGCCAGGAGAAGGCCACCCACGGGAAGGCCGACTATACCTTGCGGATCGCGACGGGTCTGGCTGAACTGGCGCCAGACCACATCGTCTCGACGACGCTCTACAACGGCCAGTTCCCAGGGCCGCTGCTGCGCTTCAAGGAAGGCCAGCGCACGGTCGTGGACGTCTACAACGACACCGATACGCCGGAATTGGTGCACTGGCACGGCCAGATGATCGGAAGCGAGGTTGACGGCGCCGCGGAGGAGGGCACGCCTTTTATCCCGCCGCACGGGATGCGCCGGATCAGCTTCGTGCCGAAGCCGGCGGGCTTCCGTTTCTATCACACGCACGTGGTGGCAGGCAGCGATCTCCATCGTGGCACCTACACCGGCCAGGTCGGCCCGGTCTACGTCGAACCGAAGAACGAACCCGGAGCCTACGATCGCGAGGTCTTCCTGGTGCTCAAGGAATTCGCGCCGTCGTTCAGCCGCGGCGGCGACATGGCGATGGACTTTCTCGCCGGCGAACCGATCAAGGATCTGCAACAGATCGGCAAGAAGGCCGATGACGACGCCAGGGAAAAGGCCAAGGGCTTTGAGGTCGGCTACGACCTGTTCTCGATCAACGGCAAGATGCTGGGCCATGGCGAGCCGATCCGCGTGAAACAGGGCGAGCGCGTGCTGTTTCATGTGCTGAACGCAAGCGCCGGCGAGATCCGCAGTCTCGCGTTGCCGGGTCACTCCTTCAAGGTCGTAGCCCTCGATGGCAATCCGGTGCCGACGCCGCGAGACGTGCCGTTGCTCTGGCTGGGGACGGCGGAGCGCATCTCGGCCATTGTCGAGATGAACCATCCGGGCGTCTGGATCATGGGTGATCTTGCCGACGACGACCGCAAGCGCGGCATGGGCATCGTCATCGAGTACGCCGGCGCCAAGGGCAAGCCGCAGTGGGCGAAGCCGAAGCCCTATCACTGGGACTACGCGCTATTCGGCAAGCCCGGCGCTGCGCCGGCAAAGCCGGACGAGACCATGGAGTTCACGATCGTCAAGCACAACGGCGCGCTGAATGGCTTCAACCAGTGGACGTTGAACGACCAGGCCTTCTCCATGGAAACCATGAAACCGACCTACATAGTCCACGAAGGCCGCCGTTATCGATTGAAATTCCGCAACGCCAGCGACGATATCCATCCGCTGCATCTGCATCGGCACAGTTTTGAACTGGTGCGTGTTGGCGGAAAGCCAAGCGCAGGTGTCATCAAGGATGTCGTGATGGTGGGAGGTTTCCAGGAAGTCGAGTTCGACTTCGTCGCCGACAATCCCGGAATGACGCTGTTTCACTGTCACCAGCAGCTGCATATGGATTTCGGCTTCATGTTCCTTTTCGACTATGCGTGAGCCCGACCGACGACAGGTCGCGCAATTGCTTGTGGTCGTGCTGATCGCGATCGCGGCGCGGTTGTCTTGGGCGTGAACCTGCCCCTAGGCCAGCGTAGCCAAAAGGCCTGCCATCAGGCGGCCACGCTCGGCGAGGCTGTCGACTTCGATATGTTCGTTGAGCGTGTGCGCATCCGCGCCGCGCACGCCCAATCCGTCCAGCGTCGGAATGCCCATTGCGCCGGTGAAATTGCCGTCGGAGCCGCCGCCGGCAGAGCCATGCGGCAGGTCGAGCCCCATCGAGGCCGCAACGCCGCGCGCCTTTTCATAGAGCGCCATGGTGCCTGCGTCCGCCTCCCATACCGGGCGCGTCACGCCCCGCGTCACCTTGAAGCTCACGTCGTTGGAGGTGCCTGACAAGGCCAGCATCCGCTCGACGCCGCGGTCGAGATCGGCCTGGCGCTTGGCCATGCTCAGCGCTTCCCCGGTGCAGGTGGTCGCGACGCAATTGACCCACTGGCCACCATGCACGATGCCGACCGAGAAGGTGCAATCCTCTGACGTCATGCCGTCGATGATCAGGATCTGGCGCGCCATCTCGCGAATGGCCGAACGGCCCGACGACAGCATGGCGCCGGCATGGCTCGGCCGCCCTGTGGCTTCCAGGTTAAATCGTGCAATCGCATAGCGGCCGGTGACGACGCCGTTGTTGGGCCGGCCGGGCTCAGGCACCAGCACATATTTATTGCGCCTGGCCTCGGCCTCGATCAGGTCGCGCGTCGAAGGCGTGCCGACTTCTTCGTCCGGCGTGAACAGCACGGTGACGGGCAGGGGCGTGGCGACGGCTGCACGCGCGAGCTGCCGGATCGCTTCCAGCGCAAGGTAGTTGCCGCCCTTCATGTCGAAAATGCCGGGGCCGAAACACTTGTTGCCTTCGCGCCGCCAATTCAGCTTTTCGATCGTGCCCAGAGGATGCACCGTGTCGAGGTGACCTGCGATCAGGATGCCGGGTTCGCCTTGCCTCGGATGAGGGAATTTCGCCCGTACGCAGCCGCCAAAACCATTTCGCCCGGCGATGCGCTCGACCGACGCGCCCATGATCGCCATGTCGGCTGCTGCGAGATCGAGCATGCGGTTGACCGCCGCCGCGTCCCAGGTCGGGCTTTCGCGTTCGACCCAGGCGCGCAAGCCGGCAAGCATCGTTTCGGAATCGAAGGGAAGATTGGCGGGATTCATCGGAGCGCTCCCGATCTGCAACGGAGATATCTTGACGGGTGGAATTGCGGGACGACTTGCAAGAAGGATCGGTGACAAATTTGTAAAGTCAAGCGTCCGCGGAGCAGTCTCGTCGCGTCTTTCGGCCGAAGCCAAGATTCGATCAGATCGATGCCGAAGCCGCGCACTGCCGGAGTGCGAAGCGGGACGCCGGGGATCGGAGCGTCGCGAGATCAATGTCCGCGAGGTCAGATTGATTCGGCTGTCACGTCTTCTTCGCAGACGCGTGCTTATGTTCAACAACAATGTTGAGAAACATTGTTGACGACATGGAAAGCGGGGCGATGCTCCGCGTTGATACGAACAAAAAAACTGTGGGATCGAGTCCGAATGAATTGATTGCTGCTGAAAGCCGATCTCAACGCTTTCACAGCGAAAAATAACTTTTCCTCTCGTGATTTAGCAGATGACGCGATGAGGAAAGTATTGCGCTGACGCTTGCGCGCTGCGCGCGACGGGTGTGTTAGGACACGCGAACCGGATCGGTTTGACGTGAATCTTACATATGCCCGTCATTGATGCTGCCTATCTGTCCCCGCGCTTCACTCCTTCTTAAGCTCTGGGGAAAAGATGAAACATCGAAAGTTCAAAACCACGCTGCTGTCCACGGTTGCGACGCTTGCCGTCGCGGCTGCCCTCAGCTCGTTCAGCCCTGTTGCCGCTGATTCCGATCACGACAAGGACGATCGCGGCGTCAACCCGAACTCGCTGAAGACCAAGACCCCGATCAAGCATCTGGTCGTGATGTTCAACGAGAACCGCGCTTTTGATCATTACTTTGGCACTTATCCGAACGCCCTGAATCCGGAAGGCGAGCCCGTTTTCGAGCCTGCCAGGAATACGCCGCGGGACATCAACAATCTGCTGGCGAGCCCGGCGCTGCTCGACAACAATCCGAACCTCAATCCGGCCAACGGCACGGGTGCTTCCAATCCGTTCCGCCTCGATCGCACCCAGGCCGACACGGCCGACCAGAGCCACAACTATACGGGCGAACAGAAGGCCTATGACGGTGGCAAGAACGATCTCTTCCCGCTCGACGTGGGGAGGGGCTCCGCTGGCGGGGCCGGCGCTTTCGGCACGACCGCCCAGGTCATGGGCTATTTCGACGGCAACACCGTCACGGCGCTCTGGAACTACGCTCAGAATTTCGCGATGAGCGACAACGCGTATACCGACACCTACGGTCCATCGACCCCCGGACTCCTGAACATGTGGGCCGGCCAGACCAATGGTGCGGTTTTCAGCGCGCCGGCAGCTGCGAAGTTCTTTGACGGCTCGAGCGTTCCTCCCGTGGGGACGCCGGCTTTCACCACCGCCATTTTGGCTGAAGGCGATGCGGTCCCGAACGCCGATGGCAGCCTGACGCTGATCCAGGACGTCGATCCCACCTTCGACCTCTGCTCCGGGCCGGGCACGAACCTGACGGTGGGGATGACCAGCAAGAACATCGGCGATCTGCTCAACGCCGCCAACATTCCGTGGGGTTCGTTCGTCGGTGGTTTCAACCTTCAAACCATGAACGAAAACGGCAGCACCGGTTGTCAGATCCCGGGCCAGGCCGGAAGCACAGGCCGCAGCAACATCAGCGCTGTGACTGGTAGGACCGTTAACGACTACATCCAGCACCACATGTGGTTCAACTACTTCGCGTCGACGTCGAACCCGAACCACCTGCGTCCGACCTCGACCAAGGCGATCGGCTTCACCAAGGTCCCGGGCACCAACAAGATCGATCCGGCCAACCATGCGTATGACCTGGACGACTTCAGGACGGCCGTTGGCTCGGGCAACTATCCGGCAGTGTCCTTCGTCAAGATGTCGGCGTTCCAGGACGGTCATCCGAAGAACTCCAACTCGCTCGACGAACAGACCGGGTTGGTCAACCTCATGAACTTCTTGCAGGAGCAGCCGGATTGGGAGAACACGGCGGTGATCTTCACCTATGACGACTCGGACGGTCAGTACGATCACGTCGCTCCGACGATCACCAGTCCGTCCTTCTCGGCTGCGGATGCGGCGAGCGGTACCGGTAACTGCGGCATCCCTGGCGCAACGGAGCCGACCGGCCTCAGCGGCCAGCAGGTCGCAGGACGCTGCGGTCCGGGATTCCGCATCCCCTTCCTGGTGATCTCGCCCTTCGCCAAGAAGAACTTTGTCAGTCACGCCAAGATCACTCAGGCTTCGGTGACGAGGTTCATCGAAGACAACTGGCTGAACGGCGAACGTCTGGGCCGCGGCTCGTTCGACGCCACGACCGGTTCGATCGAGGACATGTTCGACTTTAAACAGAAAAAATCGACCAAGCTGATCCTCGACCCGACCTTCGGCACCGTCGACACCAAGGAAAAGGTCAAGAACTGAGCTAAGTTCTTACGCTCAATCGCACAATCGTGTCGTCACAGGCGCCGGCCCTTAAGGCCGGCGCCACTTCAGGGCCCGAGCCGACGCCTCCCGTCGGCTGGGGACGGAGCCGGTTTGACGTCAAACCTACACATACGTGTCATTGAGCTTTTCTATCGGTCTCCCCCGTACGTCTCAAAATCATTGAGAGGCAATGGGGAAAAAGATGAAAAATCTGAAACTCAAATCTGCTTTGCTTTCTTCGGCGGCGCTGATCGCGGTGGCCGCAACCTTCACATTAAGCGGTCCGGTTGCCGCCGATCAGGACGATCGCGACCATGATCGTGACCATCACGTCACCAACGCGAACTCGCTGCACACCAAGACCCCGATCAAGCATCTCGTGGTTATCTTCGGCGAAAATATTTCGTTTGATCATTACTTCGGCACTTATCCGAACGCTCTGAACCCGGAAGGCGAGCCGATTTTCGAGCCCGCCAGGAATACGCCGCGGAACATCAACAACCTGTTGAGCAACCCGGCTCTGCTCGACAACAATCCGAACCTTAATCCCGCCAACGGCGCGGGCGCTTCAAACCCGTTCCGTCTTGACCGCACTCAAGCCGCCACCGCCGACCAGAATCACGCCTATACGCCGGAGCAGGCCGCTTTCGACAACGGCAAGATGGACCTGTTCCCGGCCGACACTGGCAAGGGCACGGCTGGCGGTGCCGGCGCCTTCGGCACCACTGGTCAGGTGATGGGCTATTTCGACGGCAACACCGTCACCGCCCTCTGGAACTATGCCCAGCACTTCGCGATGAGCGACAATAACTTCAGTGATGCGTTCGGTCCGTCGACGCCCGGCGCGCTCAACCTGATCGCCGGCCAGACCAACGGTGCGGTCGTTCCGGCCGGCATGACCGCTTCCGTTATTGCCGACGGCCAAGGCGGCCTGACGTTGATCAACGATACCGATCCGACGGGTGACGTCTGCTCGAGCGCGACCAGACAGGTCTCGTTCACCGGCAGGAACATCGGCAACCTGCTGAACGACGCGAACATTCCATGGGGTTCGTTCATGGGTGGTTTCAACCTGGGCACCACGAACAGCAACGGCTCGACCGGCTGCACCCGCAGTTCCGTCGGTGTGGCTGTCGGACAGACCAATGACTACATCGCGCACCACGCCTGGTTCCAGTACTACCCGTCGACGGCCAACCTGACCCACGCCCGCCCGCACTCGCTGGCGTCGATCGGCTTCAGCAAGATCCCGGGCACCCAGACAGCCGAACCGGCGAACCATGGCTACGACCTCGACGACTTCTACGCCGCGGTCAAAGCCGGCAACTATCCGGCGGTCTCCTTCGTCAAGCTGCCGGCCGTCCAGGACGCTCACCCGGGCTATTCCGATCCGCTCGACGAGCAGATCGGCACGGTCAAGCTGATCAACTTCCTGCAGCAGCAGGACGATTGGGACTCCACCGCCGTGATCATCGCCTATGACGACTCCGACGGCTGGTACGACCATGTGATGACCCCGATCACGCATGCGTCGTTCTCGACGGCCGATGCGGTGAACGGCACAGGCAACTGCGGCATCCCCGGCGTCACCCCGGTGCCGACCAACGCCAGCGGTCAGCCGGTCGCGGGCCGCTGCGGTCCCGGCCCGCGCCAGCCGTTCCTGGTGATCTCGCCCTGGGCCAAGAAGAACTATGTCAGCCACGTCCTCACCACGCAGGCCTCGGTGACGCAGTTCATCGAGGACAACTGGCTGAAGGGTGAACGTATCGGCGGTGGTTCATTCGACGCGACGACCGGTTCGATCGAGGACATGTTCGACTTCCATCGTCGGGATGACGACAGGAAGCTGATCCTCGATCCGGCCCTCGGCACCGTGGTCCACAAGCACGACAACGACTGAGAATAACTGAGTCACCATGTCCAATCGCACAATCGTGTGGTCCCTCGGTGCCGGCCTTCTGGCCGGCGCCGTCTTCGCTGCCGAGCCGCAAACGCAGCCCGGCGTCAATCCGAATCCTGTCCATCTGATCCGCCGTCCGGTCGAGCCGTTGTCCGCCATGGCGAGACTGGGCCGCGACATCTTCTTCGACACGAGCCTGTCGTCGTCGGGCAAGTTGGCCTGCGCCTCGTGTCACAGCCCGGACCACGGCTATGGGCCGGCGAACGACGGCCCTGTCATGCTCGGTGGTCCCGATCTGACGCTTCCCGGTCTGCGCGCGGTGCCCTCGCTGACCTATCTGGAACGGCAGCCTGATTTCAGCATCGGCCCCGAAAAGGAAGATGAGAACGACAACGTCATCGGGCTAGCGCAGCAGGCCGAGGTGGGCAAGACCGCCATTCGCGTCGAGAAGATCGCCACACAGACCGCGCAAAGCGCCAACATCGTGCCGCAGGGCGGCCTGTTCTGGGACGGTCGCGCCGACACCCTCCAGATCCAGGCAAGTGGTCCTATGCTCGATCCGCGGGAAATGGACGGCGGCAGCATCGAGGTCATCGCCGACAAGCTGCGCAGTGCTCCTTACGCGAAGAAGTTCGCCGCATTGTTCGGCGAGCGTGTTTTCAAGGACACGAAACTCCTGGTCGCCGAGGCGACGTTCGCGGTCGGCCGCTATCAGATCGAGGAGCCGAGCTTTCATCCCTATACCAGCAAGTACGACTACTGGCTGGAAGGAAAGGCCCGCCTGAGCGAGGCCGAAATACGGGGCTATCGCCTGTTCAACGATCCGGAAAAGGTCAATTGCGCCGGCTGCCACACGTCGCAGCCCTCGCGCGATGGACATCCGCCAACCTTTACCGACACGCAATATGAGGCGCTGGGTGCGCCGCGCAATCTTGCGCTCGCCGACACCAGGGATCCCAATTTTTTCGATCTCGGGGTATGCGGACCCGTTCGCAAGGACATCGCCGGCCAGACGCAATTCTGCGGCATGTTCAAGACGCCGACCTTGCGCAACGCGGCGGTGCGCAAGGTGTTCTTCCACAACGGGGTGTTCCATACCTTGCAGGAAGTGATGGACTTCTACAATTTCCGCGACACAAATCCGGACAAGATTTATCCGGTCGGCGCCGACGGCAAAGCGCAGAAATACAACGATCTTCCGCCGCAGTATCACGCCAATATCGATGTCGCCGATCCGCCGTTCAACCGTCATCTCGGCGATCAGCCGGCGATGACGGCACAGGACGAAGCCGACATCATCGCGTTCCTGCAAACGCTGACCGACGGTTACAAGCCTGAGCAGTGAGGCAAGGGATTTGAGCCAGACGGCAGCGGACGCGGCCGGCGCCGTTTGCGCTGGTGCAACTAGCGAGCCGACCGCAGCGGCAGCGGCTGGTCGGCCAGCATGCCCTTGACGACGACCTCGCGCGCCTTTGCAGCATCGAGCGCGTGGGCAGCGAGCAGGTCGGCGCAGTTGGCGACGATCTGGTCGGCATCCTGCATCAGCTTCAACTCCTTGTAGCGGTCGTGCTGTTTCAATCCCATGCTCGCGCCGACCAGTTCGAGCAGGTTGACGATTTGGAACGGCCAGTCGCGCTCGTGCGCGCAGAGCTCGCGATGTTCGGAATGATAGATGGTGACGAGGGCGTCGATGCCGGCGTCGCGCCCCGCCTGCAATTCGTTCAACGTCAGCTCGCGCTTGAATTCCGGCAACACGTTGAGATAGACGCCCTGCAGGCCGAGCGCAGGCTGCTTCAGGTCGATGAGCGTAATGCCCGGAATCGCGCTCAGGATCTGGATCGCCGCCTCCACCACACCGGAAACGCCGGGGTGGCGGTGGAGGGCGACGCGCATCGGAACGCTCTGGCGAAGACGCGGGGTGAGCTGCTCGATCCTTTGCCCGAGGAAACGCAGGAACGGTGTCATCTCGAACGGCCGCGCGCCACGCTGGCGCGCGATCGCGGGCAGGGTGGTTTCGCTGAACTGGACGTAGCAGCTCGGGCACCAGGCGATCACTTGCCCCGATTTCGACTGTGACAGCTTGTCGATGCTGTTCGTTCCCATCCGTCCGGACATTTCGACGTCGCCCGGCCGCATGTGCACGATGCCGCAGCAGTGGCTCGGCCCGCCCATCACCTGATAGCTGACGCCGAGCTTATCCATGATGTCGAGGGCGAGCAGCGCGATGTGCGGCGTCTTGAGCACGTTGCAGCCGGTGTAGAACACGAAGTCCGGCGGCTCGCTCGCGGTGCTCACCGTGGCCGACTTCTGGCCGAGCCGCGCCAGCACCTCGTCGTTGAGCTGAAGCTGCGAGAGGACCGAAACCTCGCGGCCGAGGTCACGGTATTTTTCCAGGGCCTGCTTCCGCCGCTCCGGCAAATTATTGCTGGCCTTGGCCATCGCAACGCGGGCCATCCCCAGCAGAAAGCGCGGGTTGACGCCCTCGTCGCAAGCGGTGATGCATTCGCCTGAGAGCGTGCAGGCCTGCGCCCATTTCCGCGACGCCTCCGCACCCTGGCGGTCGCGGAGAATATCCAGGATGCCGTTGATGACGTCCGCCGGCGCGGCATCCGCTATCCCGGCCGGCCTTACGCTCGGACAGGCCTCGACGCACTTGCCGCAGCGGGTGCACGCATCGACCATCTCGTCGACGCGCGCGGAGAGCGCGGCTTCAAAGGAGAGATCAGACATGTGGCGTGCTCCGGTCCCAGGGCGCCGATTGCTCCTTTTACCACCAGGGGTCTTCGGTATAAAGCGACTGACGATGTGGCCCTTGCTGACCTGCAAAGGAGGCGTCCTCATCGGCTTTTCAAACCCGGAGCTTTGCTCATGCAACGCGTCGTCATTCTGGGCCGGGGAGGAGCGGGCAAGTCTACCTTTGCCAGAAGGCTGGGCGGGATGACCGGCTTGCCCGTGATCGAGCTCGACAAGCATTTCTGGCAGGCAGGACTGGCCCCGACCCCGCGCTCGCAATGGACGGAAATTCAGGAGACGCTCGCAAGCAAAGACGGCTGGATCATGGATGGCGATCTTGGCCGCTACGACGATCGCAGCGTGCGGCTGAAGGCTGCCGACACCGTGCTGGTTCTGGATTTCCGCCTTCTGCTCTGCCTGCGCCGTGCGCTTCGTCGCTCACGGGAGCGGGCGGAATTCTGGTGGTGGCTTGCAAGCTGGCGCTGGCGCGAGCATCCGAAGATCAGGAGAGCGATTGCGGAACATGCATGCCAAGCGGATGTCAGGATATTTACCAGCCCGGAAGAACTGGAATTGTTTTTCGCTGCATGGTTCGCGCGAGCATAAATCAAGGGACTTGTGTTCCTCGGGTCGCTCGGCGATCGTCCGACGTCAATTTGCAAGCAAGATCCTGTCCGCGACGACCAGTTGGCGGGCGAAGAAATCTGCTTCTTTCAGGTCCAACTCGTTAAGCCGTGCGAGTGCGAACTCCAGCTCCCGGATGCCGGCTGACGCCGTGGCGGGTTGCGCCTTTCGCGCCAGCCCGCAATAACCGGCCGCCATCAATGCGCCGACCGTGTCGCCGCGCGATTCCGCGGCGCTCCGTACTTCCTCAAAATGCTCCAGCGCAGCGGCTGGCTCGCCGGCGGCAAATTTCAGCGCGCCGATGAGCCAGGTTCCGTTGGCATCCTGTTTCCGGCCAAGCTGCAATTCACGCACGAGCTCGCGGCTGACGGCCGCAAGTTTCAGGCCGGACCGGATGTGAACGGGCGCAATTTCGATGCCGTCATCGCCCCATCCGGGCCAGCAATTGGCGCCGGCATTGAATGCGATCGTCTTCGCGGTTGTCTTGAGTGTTCTCGCATGATCGGCGTCTTTCGTAAGCGCGGCTTGGTCCAGGCAGAAGGCGACGCCGGCTTCGGCGATCGCGATCATGTTCGTCACATCCTTGCGCGAGCGATAAAGTCGTCGGCTCAGTTCGTCGAAAGCAAGGCCTGCGAGGGCCGGATCATCGATGGATTCCAGCATGGCGGCGACAGCACCTAACCCGCCTGCATCAAGGGCTTGGAGCGCGCCGTTCAGAAGGTCGTCTTTTGTCTGGCTTATCTGTTTCTCTTTCATCTATGGCTCCGGCTCTCACGCGGATGTGGATCAGGGAACGGGAACCGAAATGTTGCCGATCGTGCGCAATCCGACCTGGAGCATGAAGGCGTGGCTTGGGGCAGGTGGCGATGTCGGCGTGGCATAGGTGTAAGAGGCGATATAATTGGCCGCGAGCGCGAAGCAATCATCCACGTAACCTATGCCGACGACGTACTGGTTGATCTGGTTGGCGACCAGATCCCAGCGGGCGGCGCCGGTGGCGACCCAGTTGGTGGCGACCTTGACGGAGCCCGAGACCAGGACGCCTTCGCGTCGGGTCAGGTAGCCGATGTCGGGCTGCGCGGCGTAGTCGCCGTAGAGGACGCTGACCGACCAGCGATCGAAGTTGGCGCTGGCCTCTGTCTCGAACCGCTGAATATTGCCGGTCTCCTGGTCGAACCGCGCCCGCGTCGCGATCGTGTAGGTGCGGTTCGGCGAGTAGGCGAGGCTTGCAACGTAATCCGATCTCGGGGTCTGCAGCCCTGAATCGACGCCGGTATTGGTGACGTCCTGCACCGCGTAGGAGTTGAGACCGAACAGCTGGTAGGACTGGCCGAACACCGCGGTGATCGATCCGCCGCGATCGAACTGCGTCGTCGCCTGCACGCCGGCATTGGCCCGTCCCCCGCCTTCGACGCGGTCGTAGCCGGAGAACTTGTCGACCTCGAACAGGTTGGAGGTGTCAAACACCATGCTCTGCGAATCTTCGTTGGGCAGTTTGCCGGCATAGGATTCGTTCGGACGGATGATGACCTGCGCGATCGGCTCGATGGTGGTGGACCCCCATGGCTGAACGTTGATGAAGGGGTAGCGATATTCGAGGCCGACGGTCGGCATCACCCGCAGCGCCTGGGTGTCGCCGACGGGCAGGAAGTTCGCAACGCCCGGCTGGTTGGAGATATCGGCGTTGATGGCATCCGCCCGCACGCTGGCAAACGGTGTCCAGATTTCACCCGCCGGGTCCGTGAACGAGCGCCGCCAATCGACCTCGGCCGAAGCCCGCGTATAGGTGCCCGGCATGCCGCGCATCAGGCAGTTCTGGCGGTTGATGCTCTGGGCCGTATCGGCGGTGGCGTTCAGACAGGCGCCCGTGGCGGCGGCGGCTGGGGTGATGGCGTCGAACACCGCGCTCTCGCGGGTGAGGTTGGTGAAGTTGGTCTTGTAGCTGACCTCGCCGCCCAACACCGAGTGGTTGATCACGTTGGAATAGTCGACCACCGGCCAGATCACCGGCACCTGCGACTGGCTGCCGGACAAGCTGAGGTAATAGATCGTCCGCGCGTCGAAGTAGCTGCGATTGCCGACGCCGGTCAGATAAAGCTGCGACGGCGCTTCCGTAGGAAGGGCCAGGAACGAGTTAAACACGTCCTGGTAAACCGAGAGCCGGTAGTCGAACAGCAGGTTCGGATCGGTGAGCGCGACGCCTTCCCAGCCCCAGACCCATTTGTCGTTCAAGGCGAACTGGCCCTTGGTTTCCACGCCGCCGCGGAACTGCCTGTCGCCGGACTGGCCGGCAAAGGCGCCGGGATCGAGCTGGTCGATGCCGTAGGCGCGGATCTGATACGAGCCGTCCATCAGGCGCTGACGGAACTCACCCTGGAGCAGCACGCCTTGTTTCGTCATGAAGCGCGGATTGAAGGTGGCGTCATAGTCTGGCGCAATCGCCCAGTAATAGGGAGCTTCGACCGCATATCCGTACTGGGGGGTGCTCGAAATAGCCGGCGCGAGGAAGCCGCTCTTGCGCTTCACCGTCGGATCGGGCGCGGAGAAATACGGAAGATAAGCCATCGGCACGCCGAAGAACTCGAGCTGGGCATTCTCGAAGTACAGCATCTTGTCGATCTGGTCGTGGATGATGCGTACCGCCTTGACCTGCCACAGCGGCGGCTTCTTCGGGTCGTCCTTGCAGGGCGCGCACGCCGTGTAGACGCCGTTCTCGAACACCGTGTAGTTGCCGCTCGAGCGGTCAGAGCGTGTTGCCGCCATGTGCGTGGCATCGGCCGTATCGACGTGGAGCGAATCGACGAAGCCGTCGCGGTAGTCGTCGCTGAGATCGATGACGTCGGCATAGGTGATCTTGCCGTCGACATCGGTCATGCGGATGTTGCCTTCGGCGTGCAGCCGCTTGGTCTTCTGATCGTAGATGACCTTGTCCGCCTCGACGCTGGTGCCGTTAAAGAACATCTGCACGTTGCCGACGGCCGATACCCGCGAATTGTTGTAGTCGTAGTCGACCTCATTGGCCTGCACGAGCATCTGCCCGTCATTGGCCGGACGCTGCGTGACCGGTGGCTTGGGCGGCAGCGCGTTGTAGGGGAATGCCTGTGCCAATGCCGTCGTCGGGACCGTGATTTCGCAAGCCGTGACGCACAGGACCAGGCAGGCGGCAAGGAGAATCCGGCCGCGACAAGCGCGGGCGGCGCAATCTTGTGGGATTGGCTCGGCTTCCGCAACGCCGGCGATCGAAAACGTCAACACCGACCTCAATGCGTTGCCATCGACCGCTCGGTGATCAGCTGTCGAATTCCAGAAGATGCAGCAAGGCATCTTGCGTCTGATTGAGGCTGCGGTCTTAGACGGCAAAGTCGAAGCGTTGATGTCCCGGAGGTGCTCAAAAACGCCGGAAATGTTGCCTACTGTTGCGTGGGCTCAGGTGTGTTACAGAAGGTTACAAAATCCCCATCCATGACGATAAACCTTGGAGCGAACCGGTGATATGGCTCGACGAAATCCAGACGCCAATACGGGGCCTGTCGAAGGAATTTTTGGTGGCGAAGGCTGCACCACATCTTCTCATTGTCGATGACGACAAAGAACTTTGTTCTCTATTGTCGAAATTCCTGAGCCAGCACGGCTACCGCGTCTCCCTTGCCCATCGTGGAAGCGAGATGACGGCCATCCTCTCCAACTCGCGCATCGACCTCGTGATTCTCGACCTGATGTTGCCGGGTGACGACGGCCTCGTGCTTTGCCGCCGCTTGCGCGAAACGAGCACGCTGCCGGTCATCATGCTGACGGCGATGGGCGATGAGGTCGATCGAATCATCGGCCTCGAGATGGGCGCCGACGACTATCTGGTAAAGGCGGCCAATCCGCGCGAGCTGTTGGCGCGCGTCCGCGCCGTGCTTCGGCGCACCAACTCCCACGCAACCGGCGTTCCGGCCGATCAAAAACGCATCCTGGAATTTGCCGGCTGGCGTCTGGATGTCACCCACCGCCAGCTTTTTTCCGCAAACAACGCGCTGGTGCCGCTGCGCGCCGGCGAATTCGACCTGCTTCTGGCTTTCGCGGAGCGGCCGCGGCGCGTGCTGTCGCGGGATCAATTGCTCGATCTGTCGCGTGGGCGTTCAGCCAATCCCTTTGATCGAAGCATCGATGTGCAGGTCAGCCGGCTTCGCCGCAAGATCGAGCCTGATCCCAAGCAGCCGACCCTGATCAAGACGGTTCGCAGCGGCGGCTATATCCTCGCTGCAAACGTCGTCGTGGTGCCGGTTTCATGAGGATACTTTCAAGGCTCAACAGCATTGCGGCGAGGATTGCGATCGCAATCATTGTGGCCATCTTTCTCGGGCTGGCGATGACCATTGGCTTGAATGAGGTGGCGACAAACCACTTCCTGCGGAATGCGGGAGAAAACTCACGCACGCATTTCATCTTCTCCAAATCGCAGGTCGCCGTAATCAAAATCCAAAACAATCCAACAATGCTTTCTGGCAGGATTATCGCGATCATACGTGCGGTGGCATCCGCACCTCGATCCGAGCGGCCGGGGATCGTGGCCGCTATGACGCAGCCGGACCTCGAGGTCGCGCTCGATACGGCAGGTCGTTCCGACGCCGCGGGCAGTGAGGATGGAGTCCTTTACCCGCTTCGTCAGCTTGTCCAGATGCAGTTGGAGACGCTGTCGCCACCGATTCTCATCAGCGCTCGTCGGCCGTCGGCGACTAGTGGTGACGACCGGAAGCTTGCAAGCGAAGCAGAGGTCGCGGCTGCGCTGGCGGATGGTCAGCGGCTTGTCTTCACCATTCCCAATCTTTCCGAACGTCCTCCAAACGGCTTGCTACTATTCCTGATTTCGATCGTCTTCGTCGCTATCGTCATCTCGATCTGGACCGCGCACCGTCTCGCCGCGCCCATCCGCGATTTTGCGGCAGCCGCGGATCGGCTCGGCGTCGATTTGACCGCGCCGCCGCTTGTCGAGCGCGGACCGCAGGAGCTGCGGGCGACCATCCGCACCGTCAACCGCATGCAGCAGAGATTGCAGCGCTTCCTGGAAGACCGGACGCAGATGCTGGCCGCGATCTCGCATGATCTGAGAGCGCCGCTCGCGCGCCTGCATCTGCGGGTCGAACTGGTCGCCAACCGCGAACAGCAGCGAAAGATGTTCGACGATCTGGAAGCCATGAACGCGATGATCGATTCCACGCTGGCTTTCGCGCGGGACGAGGCCCGCCAGGAGCCGCGAAGCCTCGTCGATCTCGGCATTCTTGTCGGCGACGTCTGCGAGGACGCAGGCGACGCCGGCGGTCAAGTCTCCTATGCCGGCCGGCGCGGCATCGATATTGCCTGCCGCCCGACCATGGTGCGCCGGGCCGTCGCAAATCTGGTCGACAACGCCGTCAAATATGGCGGGAGCGCGCGCGTCAATATCGTTCGCGATTCCGATCGCGTGACCGTCGTGGTCGATGACGACGGGCCGGGCATTCCCGCTGAAGAACATGAAAAGGTTTTCGCGCCGTTCTATCGGCGCGATCCGGCGCGCGACCCCGCCAAGGCAGGCGTCGGTCTTGGCCTCAGCATTGCGCGGACTGTCGCGCGCGAGCATGGCGGCGACATCACGCTTAGAAATCGCGACGCAGGAGGCTTGAGGGTGCTGATCGAGTTACCGGCGTGAGAGGCCGTCACGTCACGGCTTTCCAGAAGGGCAGGGGGCGATATCAGGGATGTCGGTTGCCGGGGCGTTGCAGCGAGTCTTTCCGTCGCAGGAACTTCTCCCAAGAGAAAACCAGGAAGTAGTGTTGCAAAGCATCGCTACGGCTACCGAGGAGAAGTGCGCAACACGAACGCTCCTGCCAGCCGGTTCGTTCCCTGCTTTAATTTCAGCTGTTGCTTTTTGTTAGCCCCCAAGAAATGCGAGCCGCTCATCCGTACGCCCCGGCGTGATCTCTAAAATGTCTGGGCGGACCACGTCGTGCCCGACGAACGGGTCGTCCTTCACTCTCGCTTCAAGGTCCGGCAACGTGGTGTTATGCGCAAGAATGCCGCCGCCCAACTTGGGCTGGAGGCTGCCAGCGAGCAGGAACACGCCATCATCGAAGCCGCGCTTGATCCAGGCGTTATGTCCTTCCATGAATTGACCTGCCTGAGCCTTGTTGTCTGAAAATTTAAGCAACACAACGAACATGGGTATTTCTTTCTCTTAATTGTCCCCGCGTATCGGCCGATGCTTCGTGGCGTCAGGCTTTTTCGCCCTAGCGTTGCCTTTGGCGGCGGCGTCCAACCAGCCGTACATCTGCTGGACTTCCTTCCTGATGAACTGCTCATCCTCAAAAGCACTTGCGAGGGTGGCTACACCCTGACTGCGTGCAAGAAGATGCATGGCCAAGGTGTCGGCATCAGCTCCGCGACCCATAAGCTCGAATTGGCGGCGCAACCAGGTACGGAAGAGCGTAAAAAGCTCGTTTGCCTCACCCTGTGCAGCATGATTGAGCTTCGCAAGCTCAGTGCTCAGCGTACCAACCGGGCAGCCATACCTTTTGATGTCGGCGCGATTTACGAGCAAGATGTTGATGAAGCTCCGAATACGGTCGGCAGGGTGCTTGCCCTCAATCTCCCAGTCGTCGAGCATCTTGCGGGTCTCGGCCAGGCGCCGGTCGATGACGGCATCGAGGATTTCATCCTTGGTCTTGAAGTGGAAATAGAAATTCCCGCGCGAGATCTTCACCACATCCGCGATATCGGAAAACGAGGTGTGCTCGTAGCCCTGCCGATAGAACAGCCGATCGGCGGCTTCGATAATGTGATCGCGGGTTGTTTGCGTGCTCATAGAATCGTCTCTCAAGCCGCCAGATACTCGCTGCGGTAAAATGGATAATCGGTGTAGCCAGCTTCGCCGCCGCCGTAAAACGTCGCCGGGTCGGCCGCATTGAGGGGCAAATTGTCACGATAGCGACGCACCAGGTCGGGATTGGCAAGGAATGGCGTGCCAAAGGCAATGAGATCGGCGGCATCGCTGCGTAATGTCGCTTGGGCACGCGAAAGGTCGTACCCGTTGTTGGCAATGTAAGGGCCAGCGAACTTGGCTCGAAGGGCGGAATAATCCGAGGCTCTGGTCTTCGCGATCATGTCTCCTTCGAGGACATGAAGATAAGCCAAGCTGCGGGCGCTGAGCTGCGCGGCAAAATATTCAAAATGCGCTTGCGGGTCGCTATCGGACATCGAATTGAAGCTGTTCTCTGGCGTGAGGCGTAAGCCGACGCGCCGCACTGGCCATTCTCCGCATACCGCATCGAGTATCTCGTTCAAGAGGCGCATACGGTTTTCAACGCTACCGCCGTAGGCATCAGTACGCTGGTTGCTGCCGTCGCGCAGAAATTGATCGATGAGATAACCGTTGGCGCCGTGAACTTCGACGCCATCGAATCCCGCGCGTCGGGCCATCTTAGCGGCACGCTGAAACTGCTCGATGATCTGTGGAATTTCGTTGGTCTCTAGGGCGCGAGGCGTCACGAAATCCCGCATACCTGAATAGGTGACAGCCTGTCCTCCCGGCCGCAGGGCCGAAGGTGCCACGGGTACGGCCTTGGCCGGCTGCATGCTTGGATAGGAAATCCGCCCACAGTGCTGCAATTGCGCGAAGATGCGGCCTCCGGCCGAATGCACGGCGTCCGTCACCCGAAGCCAACTCGCGGCCTGGGCATCAGTGTAAATGCCCGGCGTGAGGGGATAGCCCCACCGCTTGCCCAGAGATCGGCACCGACTCGGTCACGATGAGTCCCGCTGTGGCGCGCTGCTGATAGTAGGTTTCCATCATAGGCGTTGCGATGCCGTTCGCATCGGCCCGGTTCCGCGTCAGCGGTGCCATGACCAGTCGGTTAGTCGGCGCTAGGTCGCCCAGCACGAACGGTTCGAACAGGTCAGCGGGCATAAGGACTCCTGGCGGCAGTGACTGGCGGCAGTGAATAGGACACACGTCCTATCCGAGTAGGACGAACATCCTAGTTTGTCAAGGCTGATATTCGGCACGCATCTTCGCGATGATTCTTGCAAAGGCGGGCATGACGAATTAACTAGCGATCGCTATTAATAAGATCAGAACACGTCCGGTTGGCCCACGGATCGAGGTGGAGATCAGGCGCGGATATTGCCGAAGCACTACTCCGGCGAAGACATCAACGGTGAATCCACATGAAACTTAAAGCTGGCGATCTTCTGCAAACGAGGCTGATCACGACGGTTACGGGAGAGCCTCTCCAGATTCCTGACCGCGATCGTCTTGTCCATCTGCAATTCCGGCGCTTTGTTGATTGTCCAATCTGCAACACTCATATCGCTGAATTCAGAAGGTACGCTGGCAAGATCGAAGCAGCAGGCATTAAGGAGGTCCTCGTCTTTCACTCCTCGGCCGGGTCTATTCGCTCCTATCAGAAGGATCTGCCGTTTGCGATGGTCGGCGATCCTGACAGGCTGCTGTATAAGGAGTTTGGCGTCGAACAATCGCTTCGTTTCCTGAGCTTTCGGGTTCTGAAAGCGGCTTTGCGTGGCATGGCAAAGGGGCATTTTGCTTTGCGGAACTCAGGAAGAATCATGGGGTTACCAGCTGACTTTCTAATAGCCCCATCAGGGAGGATCATTGCCGCGAAGTATGGCGCTGATGCCTACGATCAGTGGTCAGCCGAAGAGCTGCTTAGCCTGGCACGCTAATTTTCCGGCGTGGTTGACGTTGAGGGGTCACTAGGCATGCGCTGGTTTTCCGGCTAACCCGCGGTGCGGGGCTCGCGTTTGGCGTTTTTGGCAAGCGTCTGTTCGATCATCTTGCCCATCATAATGCGCATGAGTTTCATCGGCATCATGACGCTGAACAATCGATTGAATGCGCCCGGCAAGCTCAATGAACGACCTTGCTTGAAGTGGCCCAACGCTTCGGAAACGCATTGCTGAACGCTCATCGGCTTCATTGGCATGTCGGCAGGATCGAGCCCGAATTTCGTGATGATCGCCGTGTTCGTGGGCGGGACGACAAGGGTCATCACCCGAATGTTCTTGCGCTTGAGCTCAAGATGCAAGGACTCCCCGAGGCTTTGAACCAACGCCTTGGAGCCGGCATCGGTCGCGGCAAACGGAATGCCATGGAAAGCGCCCATCGCCCCACCGAAGAGAATTCCACCGCCGCCGCGCTTTGCCAGCCGTGTGCCAAAGGCATAAGCGATGTTGAGATGCGAAAGCGCATTAAGGCGGAACCGCTCTAGCAGCTCGCGATGGTCCTGCTCAAGGAAGTGTCCCGGCTGGCCCGTACCCGCATTCGAAACGACCAGCCCGACATCAATGTCCCGAAGCTGCTGGTCAAGTTTATCGACGGCGTCCTCTTCCGAGAGATTCACGACCACACACCGTGTCGTGATTCCGTGGCGGCGTTCTACCTCTGCCGCAAGCGTTTGCAGCAGATTGCCGCGCCGCGCGGCAAGCGCGATATTGAATCCTTCTGCCGCCAGCCGGCGCACAAATTCCGCGCCGATACCGGACGATGCTCCCGTCACGAGCGCCCAGGGTCCGAATTGTTTGGTGAATGTCGAAGGTGTCTTCATGGACTCTATCCCTGCACGAGTGGTAAAGCGCGGCGCTGCCAAATGGCTTCACCGAATTCCGCATTGGGCGGCGTGCGCGCGATGGCGTTGGTGTAGTTGGTCATGGTCTTGAGCGCGATCCCAAGTATGACCTCAAGCGCCTGGCGCGGCGTGTAGCCCGCTTCAAAGAAAGCGCGCTTGTCTTCGTCGGATACCGCACCGCGCTTCTCCAGCATTGTGGCAACGAAGGTACGTAGCGCTTCAAGTTTCGGCCTGCCGAGCGGCCGTCCCTCGCGAAGCGCAGTGACGATTTCCTCGTCGATACCCTGCTTGCGAGCGCCCCAGCTGTGCGCCGACATGCAGAAATCACAATTGTGCCTGTAGCTCGCGACCAGGTAGACGACCAGCCGCTCGGTGGGGTCGAGTGAGGTCTTGTCAAAGAAGGGCGCAAGCGTCTGGTAACCTATCAATAAGGGTGGGGCTTCGGCGAATTTCGCGAGCATAATGGGGATGAAGCCCATCTTTTGCTGAATTGCCTGCAAGGCCGGGCGCACTTCTTCGGGTGCGGTGTCGACGGTGTGGGCCGGGAACGGCTCAGTCATTTTCACCTCGTTTTTGAAGTCAGAGTTTTCGCGTGCTGGGTCGTAGAGCCCAGGAGGTGAGCACCAGTGCGCCGATCACGAGTGGGAGAATGATTTGTGGAAGGGGGTCGTGCAGCGCTGCGCGCGAATAGACGGCGAAGATCGTGTCAAACACCATTCCCGCGTAGGCCCACTCCTTGAGCCGCGGGAAACCGGGCGCAACAATCGTCACGGCGGCGAGGATTTTCAACAGGCCAAACGGAAGCAGGAAGTAGCCGGGATAGCCGAACCGTGCCATTTCGACCGTGAAATGCGGGATACCGAGGAGCAGCGCGGACCCCGGGACGGCGAACAAGGCCGCCGCCGCAATGCTGGCAAGCCAATACACAACAAGTCCCGAGCTTTTCACAGCAATCGCCCATTCTCGGTTAATTCGGCATGTAGTCAGTTGACTAACTCATACGTCAGGACCGAAAAGGGGTCAAGAGCAAAAGGCGTTACACTATCGGCGCTTCAATGGAGCTGGATAAACATGAAAGAGAAATTGGCGGGCGACGAAAAGCGCAGCCGCCTTACGCACGCCGCCGCCGACCTGACGTATGCGCGTGGCTTCGGCAAAGTTGCGCTTGCCGATATCGCAGAAGCGGCGCACGTGCCGCTGGGCGGCGTTTATTATTATTTCAAAACAAAGACGGCGATCGGCGAAGCGATTGCTGCCCAGCGTGGGGAGGAGTTCCAGCAGTTATGTGCGCACTGGGAACAGGCAAGGACGCCAAAGGAGCGCCTCAAGGCGTTTGTACAATCAACGGTCGACAATCGTGAATCTTTGGTACGCGCGGGTTGTCCGGTCGGTAGCCTTTGTTCGGAGCTTGGCAAAGAAAATACGCCGTTAGCGGCGCAAGCCGCGGCCCCGCTACGTGAATTACTTAAGTGGATCGAGTTGCAATTTGCAGCTCTTGGACACAAGCGCGACAAGACCGGGTTGGCGATGCATCTCTTGGCAGCCCTGCAAGGCGTCTCCTTGCTCGCCAACTGTTTCCGCGATTCCAAGCTCGTGGTTGAGGAAGGCAAGCGCCTCAACGCGTGGATCGATACGCTTTAGCCTCAGCCCAATGCGCAAACAATCGTAGTAGGCCGGCGCTAGATCTTGAGGCTCAGAAGTATGGCCGCATGAATACCCACGGCCAAAATTGTCAGGAACCCCACGGTATATGTATTTCGGCGCAACATTGGGCGCGCGCTAACGTAGGCGATGGTGTGAAGAATGCGGCTTACCAGGAAGGCGCCACAGTAGACATACCCCATGGTCGGTTGGCCTCCACACAGGGCATAGAACAATCCGCAAATGAAGAAAGGGAGGAGGTTTTCAAGATCGTTGCGTTGCGCGCGCCCCAGACGGGCGACAGCCTCGGGGTCGGGATTGATGTGAGCGCCCCCGAGCCAGGCGGCATCCTCGGCATTGATAAATGACTTTAACTTTCCTCGTGTGGCTGCCGTGAGTGTGCCAAGAACCAGGGCCTTCAATGAAACTAAGATGGTGGTAAGCCCGAAAACAGCAAATAGCGACGGGTTTATGGTGAAGGCTGGCACGTCGTCATCTCCCCTTTGGTTTTTGTCTTGCGGGCTTCGAATGCTTGGGCGGTAGACCCCCAACGTAGTCGATCGCCATATCAAGCCAGTCGTTCAATTCGGCATCCCTTGCCACACCTTTCGGCTGAACAAGGACGAATCCCGCCATGGGCCGTCCGAGACACGGTGGGGCGTGAGGCTTTTGGAGCGCGGCAGGTTCCGCGGCTGCGCCGACCCTGGCCATCAGCCCTTTGGCCGAGACACAACACAGCATGTTGCCGTTGAGGAGAAAGGTGATGCCACCAAACATGCGCTTGGCCGTGATGGGGCGCCCCGCAAGCGCCTCCCGCACCCTGTCTGTGAGCATTGCACCATCCATCTGTATTACTTGTATTTTGCAAGTTATCATAACTGGATTGTTTTTTACAAGTAATATTCGTACACTAAGGCATGCCTGGCGCACGCCGAGAAAGCCGCTCCCTTTGCCCATTGAATATTTCGTTGGAGATTTTCGGCGACCGCTGGACGCTGCTGATTGTGCGCGACCTCATGCTGAAGGGACGCCACACGTTCCGGGAGCTGCTGGAGGGAGGCGAAAACATCGCCTCGAACGTCTTGTCGGATCGGCTGGCCCGGCTGGAAGACCGTGGCATCATCGATCATCACCCTAATTTGCAAGACGGTCGCAGCGTGATCTACCGCCTTACAGAAAAGGGTATCCGTCTTGCTCCTGTTCTCCTGGAAATGATCCTGTGGGCCGCACAACACGAAAAGACGGCTTCGCCTCCCAGCGAAACTCGCCGCATGGCGAAGCACCGCGAGGAATACCTCGCTGAGATCCGGTCACGGTGGGAACAGTCATTGGTCGGCAACCGTTAGCATCGCCCTAGTTTATCAAGCTGGCTCTTTGCGCTTCGGCCAGCAACAAAGGAGAGAAAAAGTGAAGAAATTTGTCTTGTTGCACTACGGCTTTGAAAGGCCAACACCAGAAATCATGGCAGCCTGGGGCACGTGGTTCGAGGCCATGAAAGAAAATATCATCGACATGGGAGGCCACTTCGTTGGCGGTCGAGAAATTTCCAAAGGCGGCGCGAGAGATTTGCCTCTGGGACTTGAGTTTATTACTGGCTTCACAATCGTTAAAGCCAGCAGTCTACGATGCCGAGACGATGGCCCGGAGCAATCCATACATATCGAGTATCAGGGTCTATGAAGTGATGTCCAAGTAGACACGTCCGCAATGTGGCAGGAGGTGCGGCGCAATAATCCGATCTAGTCCGTGATGCGCGGCGCCCACTGCCGCGCGGGGGGTCCATGATCCCCCCGATGACATCCTCGGGCGCAGCCGCAGCGATGCCGGTCGGCTTTACACTCGGACAGGCCTCGACACATTCGCCGCAGCGGTGCATGCATCGACCATCTCGTCGACACGCGCTTCAAGCGCTGCTTCGAAAGAGAGGTCGGGGGGCATGGCCTGCTCGGGATCGTTTGTCCTTATATACCTGCTCTTGGTGCGGGCGGCGGGACTCGAACCCGCACGACGTTGCCATCGAGGGATTTTAAGTCCCTTGCGTCTACCAATTCCGCCACGTCCGCATTGTTGATTTCCATAGCTTTTTAGCCTTCTGGACGCAATTGTTAGACACCTAATCCTTCGCGTTAGACAATTTGCCCACAGACCTGTTCACGTTCCGTCTTTCAGGCGGTTGAAGGCGCGGGTGATATTGACCTCTGACTCGACGTGCCGGGTGTAATGCTCGCCCATTCGGGGCGAGATGTCCCCGATCAGATCCGTGACCTCTTCCTTCGTGGCGCCGTTGCGACGCCACCAAGATGCGTAGGAGACGCGGAGGCCGTGCAGGGTGGTGCCGGCGCCGATATGCCCGGCCCGCTCCTGATCACGCAGCCAGTGGCTCACGCGGGTCTGCATTTCTTTTTCGCTTTCCCATGCCGAGCCGTCGTGGCGAACCGCGATGAGACCGTCGGCGCGTTGGACCTTCAGCTCGACCATAAACGCTTGGAGTTCGGGGAGAACCGGCAGGAACACGATCTTTTTGTTCTTGCGCGCATAGTAGCGCACGCCCTGTCCCGTAAGCGGGTGAGGCTCGAACTGCTTCCGGTTGACTTTCACAATGGTTTGACCGCGGAGGCCGGCGCAGCGGGCCTGCATCATCGGGATCAGCACTTCCAGCGGCGCGTTTTCGCGGGCGAATTGCCACTCCGGTGCGAACCATTCCCGGTTGGCGTTCGGGTCTGCTTGGTGGACGTCGTCCATGCCTGTGCAGGGATTGAAGGGCATCTTGCCGCGCTTCACAGCCTGCCGGAACATCGAGGAGAGCGCCGAAATCATCTGGTCGGCGAACCGCGGCCACTTCTTGACGGCGCATTTGTCGCGCGTGTCATAAAGGTCCGGCTGGGTGATCCGTGCGAGCGGCATACCGAATTCAGGCCGCAGGTAGTCGAAGGCCTCAAGGTAATCCTGGCGAGTTGACTTTGCGAGCTTGGACCATTTCGGATAGCTGCCTTCAATGTTGCCGGGATTGTCAGTCCACTGCTTGGGTGGACGATCGATGTCGCCGTTTGTGTACCAGTGGATGAAGCCGCCCAAGGTTTCGATCGAGAAGTCGGCAGCACGCCGCATCTGTAGTCGCGGGCGATTGTAGGTCTGGATGAAATCCGGATCGGCCAGCTTCTTGTCCAGATCCTCGCGGGACCCCTTGAAGCCCTTGATCAACGGCTCTCCGGTTGATCTCCGGTAGACATACCAGAGCCCACGGGCCTCATAGACTTTAAGCCCTTCGAGCTTCACCTTGACCACCATTGAGCTTTTCCCCGAACCGTCGGACCGGCCGGGATGGTTGCGCATTTTGTTCTGCCAAGGCAAGACTTTGATCAGATCGGTGCCGGCTCCTTCTCCACAAGTCGATGGCGTCAAGATCGAACATGCCCGTGTCGGGGTCCAGCTCAGGGAAGCCGCGTTTGATCAGTTTCGGCAGCAATTCGTTGAAGCGAGCGAGGGTTAGGTGTAACCGCCGCGCCGCCTTCTTGGGCGGCACGTCGCGTGGATCGATGCGGTAGCGGATCTCTGCTTGTCGAGGGCCGGTCATCCGGCCATCATGTTGCTATTGATGCCGCATCGAAAACAGTCGCCAAGTGCGCGTCGTACGATCGGATGCCAAAGCGAAGTAAAAGAAAAATCGCCAACACGTTTGTGCTTGCCTCGGTGAGTTGGTTTAACCCATAGCCTTACTTAGGGGCTACTTCTTGAATGCTGGGGCGAAAGTTCCTCAGGACCGCAAACATTGCTGATTTGCAAGCTATTGAATTCGTCGGTTGTCTGCCACGATCCTACCTGCAACCAGACCGTTATGAGCGGCAGAATATAGATCGGCTTTTTTGATTTTGTTGCATTTTCATCAGAGTTCGAGGTTGTTCGTTGCGTTTTGACGAGGTCGTTTCTGGTGCGAAACTGGTGCGGTGCGCGCCTCGTCGCTGCGTTTAGCGAACTCCGTCCATACGGCCCGAACGTAGTGGTGTCGGGTGGTAGACGCGCATTCAACTTCCCAAAACTACGGCCAGTCAGCCGATCGTCCGGCCTATCTTCGGTGAAGGGCCGCTTCTGGCGCAAAGCAGCGTTCATATGCAAAAATAGCCTCTCATCATGCATGAAGGCCCATCCGGTTGTCACGTTAGTACCGGAGGCCAACGATTCATTTTGCGCCATCGCTCTCCCGTCGTCGGCCGGTGGTTGGGCTTCGTGGCACCGCCGCCGCTATTCTTCGTCTTCCCAATCTGCGCGACACCGTGCCTATCTTGCGATCGTGGAAATCGCCAAGCGCGTTTGGAGCGGACATTGAACTTTACTGGCTTGCACTGAGGTTATCGTCCACGCCGCGATAGTGCCCAAACTGAATACACAAACGGTTCATGGCAAAGGTCTGAGATACAGATGACGAAAACGATTGCTGAGCTGATCGAACAGCGGTTTGGCCTTCCAAGCGAGGCAGGACGCGGCACCCCCGCCGAGGGTGAGCTGGCGGCTATCCTCAGTCACCGAACCCACCGGCGCTACACCGACGCGCCGATTTCCGAAGACTTGATGCAGCAAGTGCTTGCCGCCGGCTTATCGGCGCCAGCTAAATCGGATCTGCAGCAAGTGGCGATCCTTCGCGTAGGGGATGCCGGGATCCGCCAGGCGGTCGCTGAGTTGGTGCCGTCCATGCCGTGGGTCGCTCAGGCGGCGCGGTTCTTGGTAGTGTGTGGCGATTCGCGCCGCATACGCCGTATCTGCGAGTTGCGCGACATTCCGTTCGCGAATGACCACCTAGATGCATTCTTCAATGCCACGACGGATGCTGCTCTGGTGCTACAAAACCTAATCCGTGCGGCAAGTGCCGCTGGACTTGGCGCTTGCCCTATCAGTGTGATCCGGAACCATGCGACGCGTATTGCTGAACTGCTGGCGCTCCCCGATTACGTATTTCCGTTGGCGGGACTCTGCCTCGGCTGGCCGTCACGGGAGGGATTTGCTAGCCTGCGCTTGCCCATGGCACTGAGGACGGTGCACGTCGACCGCTACAACGATACGAATCTCGCCGCCGAGATCGACGGCTACGACCGTCGCCGCGATGTGCGTCACAGCATCCCCGAGAACGACTGGCGCCAAGTCGAGCGTTTCGGTAAGCCATCGTTCTATGGCTGGTCGGAGGACAAGGCTCGTCAGGTCTCCGTACCCGAACGGCAGGAGTTTGGAGCGTTCATTCGTCGCCGGGGTTTCAAACTGGATTAAGGAATGAAGAAGTGACCTTTCGGGCCGCCTCAGTTGGCGATCTGCTAGTTCAGGCCGAGGCGGACGATGTTGTCACGCAGCCCGAGGTGCCCCAAACCGCAGCAGCGCGGCGCTCGAAGGCCCTCAGCCACTACTAGTTGTGGGCAACTCGACTACAATCTGTTGTTCCGCTGGTTCGTCGGGCTCTCGGCGGATGATCAGGTGTGGGATGCGACGGTATTCTGCAAGAACCGGGATCGGCTGCTCGCCGGCGACATTGCGGCCAAGTTCTTTGACAGCGTGCTGAACCTGCCTCAGGTCCGCACATTGCTCTCCAGTGAGCACTTCTCGGTCGACGGCACCCTGATCGAGGCCTGGGCCAGCATGAAGAGCTTCGTGCCGAAGGACGATCCGCCGTCGGGGAAAGATCAGGGCGGCGGCGGACGCAACGCAGAGCGCGACTTCCATGGCGAGAAGCGCAAGAATGACACGCATTCTTCGACCACCGACTTTGACGCCCGCTTGTTCCGCAAAGGCGCCGGCAAGGAGGCCAAGCTCTGCCACATGGGGCATCTGATGACCGAGAACCGCAACGGTCTCATCGTCGATGCACGGTTGACCGAGGCCAACGGCACGGCGGAGCGCGCAACCGCGCTCGACGTTTGTTTAGTTTGGTTTGCCGAGGGCAAGCGTAGCCGAAAACACCGCGCCGGATGATTGTCTGCGTCGAGAGGTTGACCGGCTCTTAGAACCGAAAGGCAGTGCACCCACCTCACTCCAAAACTAGCCGTAAGCGCAACGAATTATCGCAGCAGAGCCAGCCGCGCGCGGCGCTTTAAGTCATCACCATCTGATGGGCTGCGGCTTGCAAGAGATGATCGGGCTAAGACCGAACAACGCGCTTTCCGCGCGGCGACAAGGCGCCTCGGCCAGACGACCGGGAATTCGCTTGAGCTTGCTCATCTGGGAGGTTGATGTCATCGGTTGCTTCAAAGCACCGGCTTTCGTGGACGTCGGTGTGCACGAATTCATCGCGGGCTCGCTCAGCCGCGGCCGGCACCAAGGCGTAGTGACAGATAGCGGCGTGCCAACCATGGTTCACGCAGTGGTCCCGGCGTATAGTCCGACCCGATAATCGCAAACCTCGAGCGAAGGAATCGACCATGCCTGCCAATCCGGTCTTGTGGAGCCTCGATCAACGCGGGGTTGCGACGGTTACGCTGAACCGCCCGGAGGTCAACAATGCTTATGATGCGGCGCTCATTCACGGTGTGCTTTCGGCGATGGATGAATTGGGCAGGAAGCCTTTGCTTCGCGTGGTTGTCTTGAAAGGCAATGGCAGGCACTTCCAGGCTGGCGCCGACCTGAATTGGATAAATGCCGTGAGGCCGCATTCGCCTGCCGAGAACGAGGCGGTATCTCAGGCCACGTTCGAAGCCGTGCAGCGGCTGAACCGGCTGCCGGTCCCGACGGTGGCACTGGTTCAGGGCGGCTGCTTCGGCGGCGGCACCGGCGTGATTTCCGCCTGCGACGTGGTCGTCGCGGCGGACAATGCGATTTTCTCGATCACCGAAGTTCGATGGGGGTTGACCGCCGCGATCATCATTCCGCAGTTGTGCGACGCCATCGGCGTCCGGCAGGTTCGCCGCTACGCGCTGACTGGCGAGCGTTTTGGCGCGCATGACGCGCGCCGTATCGGTCTCGTTCACGAGGTGGTGCCGCTGGCCGATCTTGAAAGCGCCGGCGCAAAAGTCGTGGAGCAATTGCTGGCCAACGGTCCTGAGGCGCTGGCCGAAACCAAGGCGCTTGCCATGGAAAGCTCGTTTGGCGGAATGGACTTGGAAGATGATGCCTATGCGCGGCTCGTGCGGATGCATGCGGCCAAGCGCCAGACTTTCGAAGCTTCGGAGGGTCTTGCCTCGTTCGCCGAAAAACGTGCGGCCAACTGGGTGGCCCGCAAAATATAGCGTCTGCGCCAGGCGCTGCGGCGCACCTGGAACGCCAACCCAGCTGGCGATATCTGGTGTGCAGGACCATCCCTGGGGTGATCTCGACGAAGAGGGAATCGCGGCTCGCCAACGAACGGCGACGAAGTTACGCCGCGTATCTCGGCGCCGGATAGGGTAAGCCTTCGTTGATTGGCGGGGACGGATCGCGAGACCATTCATTCCGCGAGCCGAAGTAGATGCCAACGCTCTTCGAATTCCAGAGTTGCGTTTCGATGCGCATCAATGCAACAAGAGCAATGCGCTGAAATCGGCGGCCGAAACCGTCCATGGAATTCCAGCTTGGCAAAACGTATGTTGCGAAGCAGGCCGTTAGTTATGACGCTGGGCCTCGGTTGGAATGTCTGCAGTTGGTACAAAAAGTTAATCTGCGGGGTGGATGTGCGCGAGCACTGCCCGGATCGCACCGCCGAAGAATCCCTCTTCGAGACACTTGATACCGAGATAGCCGCCGCCGAGGATCGACAGCCAGGCAATCACGCTGCCGGCCGAGAGCGTGGACATCCCCGTGATGCCCTGACCTATGGTACAGCCAAGCGCCATGACGCCGCCGGCGCCCATTAATGCCGCGCCGTAGAGATGGCGCACCAGGTCGCTGCGGTCCGCGAAGCTTTCAACTCGAAACGTTCCAGTCGCCACGGCCATCAAGAGGCTGCCGGCGATGACACCGGCAACGACGGCAATGCCGAAATTGATGGTGGAGCCGGTAAAGGTCATCAGATATTGCAGGCTTTCGCCGACTGGCGCCACGAAGGTGATGGAGGCGAGCGGGACGGGGTTGAATTCATCGGCCCCAAGCACGCCGGTGACGATCCAGCCGGCCACGGCGGTGAGGCCGACAGTCAGACCGGCGGCAATGTCGAGAGCGCTGCGCCGGAAGCTCGGGTCCTTGAAACAATAGACGAGGAATGCCAGAGCGAGCGCGGCGGCCACGGCAATGCGCGCGGGGCCGGCTGGCAGCGCGACTGCAGCGCCCGCTATTTCCCCGAGGCTTTGGTTGCTGAGCCCGCGCGCCTTGAGATCGATGTTGGTGGCGGTCTCAAGCTGCATCCTGATCAGCGCGAGCAGGCCGCGCGAGGTCATATAGGCAACGATGCCTAGCACCAGTGTAACGACGAGCGACTTCAGATTGCCGGCACCGAGGCGCACCAACGTTTTGCTGCCGCACCCCCCCGCCCGAGTCATGCCGAAGCCGAACATCGCGCCGCCGAGGGTTGCACCGAGCCAGCCGAGATTTGATGTGAGATAGACCGACTTGTTGATGTCGACGATAGCACCGAAGTGAAGAGCCTGTGTGCCGATGATCGCGACCGCGATCGCAAGCAGCCACGCACGGAAGCGACGGCCGTCGCCCATCAGGACCAGATCGGATATCGCGCCCATCGTGCAGAAATTGGTGCGCTGTACGACGGCTCCGAACACGAGGCCGACGGCGAAGCCGCCGATTCCAACAATTGTTGTCGTCTCAAGCTCGCCCATGCGAAACTTCAGCTCCCAATGTCCGCATGACTACTCGGTTGCGATCGCCATCCGCGCGGGTACCTGTTCAATCTGATAGATTCGGCCCAAATCACGTTCTCCTTGCAGCCTATGTTATTCTATTATTCAAATAAGAGAATATTATAGATTAATGCGTCAAAACTTTCCGAGTGCCTCGAAATCCAGTCAGGTTTGGTGGACACCGCAGTTCAAAATGTTTATGAATAGTTCTAATGAGATTGTGACAAGAGGCTGTCTGAAGCTCCTATGCCAACGCTATCGACGGGCAAGCGGAAGAAGCGCTTCCCTACAAAACCGCCAATCGACCCCGAGGTCATGCTCGACCACGCGCGAAAGGCGAGCGATTTCCTAAAGGCAATTTCGCACGAGACTCGTCTTCTCATTCTTTGTCTGCTGATCGACGGGGAAAAGACCGTCAACGAGCTTGAGCAGATTTTGAATATGCGCCAGGCGGCCGTGTCTCAGCAGCTCGCGCGATTGCGCGCGGACGATCTTGTCGAAGCGCGCCGCAACGGAAAGAGTGTCCATTACTCGCTCGCGCGGCCAGACGTCATCGAGGTTATCTCGGCGCTCTATCGCACCTTTTGCCGGTGACGCGAAGCCGGGGCTCTTCCGGATCTTGACCGGCATGTTCGTCAGCCGAAAGCTGGCGCAACCTCGACGCCGGCATCGGTCGTCACGCGATCGATGAAGTGCGCGGCGGCGGCGACCACCGCCTTGGCGGTCTGCTGTTGCGGGGCATGGCCGCAGCCCGGCAGGAAGCGGGTCTCGATCGGGACGCTCACGAGGGCCTTGAGTGCATCGATCTGGACGCGCGTGAAGAACTCGTCCTCGGTACCCTGAATGGCGAGTACCGGGCAGCGGACCTGTCCGACGTATTGCTCGATGCCCCAGTCGCGCGGTTCCTCTCCGCTCCACGCATCGACGAGCCGGCGAAACAACTGATCGGTCTTGCTTCCGTGGTAACGGGCGAGCCGCACCTTGAGATCACCGTGCTCAAAGTCGGCGATCTGATCGGCAATGCCTGCAATCGTCCGCTGCTCACGGAAGAGATGGGGTGCAATCGCGACCACCCCGCTGACGAGATCGGGGAAGGCGCCCGCGAAGGTCAGCGCGATCGCGGCGCCGTCGGAATGTCCTACCAAGATCGGGCGCCGGATATGCATCGCTTGCAGGACCTCCGGCAGCGATTCCAGGGCCTCCTCGAGCAGATAATGCCGCGAATGCGGCGGCTCGAGCGGCGCCGAGTTGCCCGACCCCCAGCGATCGTAGACCAGGACGGCGCAACCGGTTGCTGCCCCAAGCCGCTCCGGGACGTCGCGCCAGAGCCGGGCACAGCCCAAGGCGTCATGCAGTAACACCAGGGGGGGCCTGTCTGCACGTGTCGCTGCGATACGATGGCCGCGGAGACGATGACCGGCCGCAACGAAGCTCAGCTGTCGCGTAGCTGCGAGGACGACATCGCGGATGTCGGCGGGACCGAGGTTGAGGAATTCGGCTGGCGTGCGGGAGAAGAAATCCTCCATAATCGTCCCGGCTTCGGTCAATTCGACGCCGCGCAGGGCCGCCTCCAGGTCAAAGATAACGCGTGGCGGCGTGACGAAAAAATCACCGGTGATCAGCGCTTCGCGCATACGGCGGCGCTCCGGCCCTTCCAGACGGATATCGGCGCGCAGGCTCCCACCCCGCCGCGTCAGGGAGGCGCTGACCAGCGTGTCGTCCACCTCGGGGGCATCGACCATCTCGACGAATTCATCGCGGCCGATTTCCTCGCGATAGAGCCGGTCGGCGAGTTGCTCCTCATAGGCAGAAACCTCGCCCGATTGCGGCTGGATGCCTAGTCCTTCGGCAAATCCTTCAAGCAGGCCCTGATAGATCGTCGCGAGGTCGGGAAGCCTGTCCCCGAGGATCTCGCGCATGGTGATGATGCGCTGGCGCGCCGACGCGAGGTCGCGCTTGGCGAGCTTCTCGACGGGCACCTTGAGGGCCGCGATCATCTCCCCTGGGTCGAAATCGATCAACAGCGTGCCTTGATAGAACAGGGTGTTGCCGTCGAAGAAGCCGCCAGTACCGCTGATCTTGCGGCCGTCGACCTCGATGTCATTGCGCGGACGGTAGCGCGCGGGAACGCCGAGCTTGTTGAGCCCGAGTGCCGCGCTCTCGCAGATCCGTCGCGTTGTCTCCGTGAGATCCTTGTGGCCGAGGCTTGCGCGATCGAACACGAGCTCCCATCCGATCTGGCCCTCGTCGAGATAGAGACCGCCGCCTCCCGTGATTCGGCGGCCGATCTCGATCCCCGTGGTCCTGCAATAGTCGAGGCGCACCTCGTGGCTCAAGATCTGATGAATGCCGACGAGGGCCGAGGGTCGAAACCGCAGGAATCGGATCGTGTCGGGAATCCGCCGGGCTTTGTGCGCCTCGATCAGCGCCTGATCGAAAGCGATATTGGCGCGCCCGCCGCGAATGCCGGTATCGATTACCCGAAAGGGCTTTGCAATGTCGGACGCCATGGCACCGGTCCTCGTCTATTTCGGGAACCCGCGCCGCAGCTGGCTCCGCACCTTGCGAATGTCCCGGCGATCGAGCTTGAACGGGTAGGAGGCGATATCGCGGACCGGCGAATTGCCGTAGGGCCGGTCGCAGGCCGAAACATCCGCCGCCTCCTTGCCCGGACAGCCGGACGTCCGAAACGCAACGCCGGCGTCGATCACCGCGTCGAGTTCGTCCTGCGGCAAGCCAAAATCGACCAACTGGCCAACCTGATCGAAGCGCATGCGCTCCAGACGATGGTTGCGATAGTCGATCAGATAACGGGCGAGCTGAACACGGCGCCATTGCGGGCGCGGCACCGGCGGGAGGTGGTCCATGAGCGAACCGCGTTCGGGGAAAAATGCAAACATGTGGCTGTGACCGCCGAGGTCTCGGATTCTCTGTACTTGCGTAAGCACGTCGTGGTCACTTTCGCCCATGCCGACAATAAGATGTGCACCGAAGCGCTCGGAGCCGAAGATCTCCGCGGCAGCATGGAGGATTTCCCAATATTTTTCCCAACTGTGCGGGGACTGCACGCCACGCCCACGGGTGCGGTCGAACACCTCCGGATTGCAGGCATCCAGCGCGACCGTGAAAATTTCCGCGCCGAGATCGTACAGTTCCTGCACGTCCAGCCGCGTCATGGTGGTCGGATTGGACAGGATCGAGACGGGCACATGCTTGATGCGCTCAACCCATTTCTTCAGCACGACGCGGGTATCGTGGTCGGAGCGCGGGTGCGTGATCATGCTGATGCACATGCGGTGGAAGCGTCCGCCGTCGCCGCCGGCGGCGACGATGTCGATCACCTGGTCGTAAGGAACTGCCGGCCAGTCGACGCGGATGAAGTTGCGGTCGGCATAATTGCGCTCGGCCTCGCGATGACGCGCAAGCCCGCAATAGGCGCAATTGGCCCGGCAGCCCTCAGGGTATGTGAGCAACAAGTTTAGGCAACGCGTGCAACTGGTGCGGTGCATATAGCCATTCATGACGCCGAGCGTGATCGCCGCCGCGGTCGACATTTGGACATATTCCGGCGAGCGCATGTTGGGAGTAAGAAAATTGTAGTTCGGCAGGTAGACGCCCTCGGGCTGCACGTCCTGCGTTTTCACCCGCGCGCCATTGCGCGCGTCTGCTGGCACCGCCCCGGGCGCACGTGGCTGCATCGTTTCCAGATCGTTGAAGGCGCGCTTTTGATCGTCGAGAAAATCAGGTGCCGGTTGTTTTGGCATTTCGAGACAGCTCATGCCTTCCTCTCTTTGTTTCGCATCTTCATGCCGCCCAATAATTGGACGAACCGATCCATCCGTGGGTGAGGGCTCGCGCATCAGGGCGACCACCGCCTTGGTAGCGGGCGAGCACTTCCAGTCGTCGACACAGCGCGCGGTCGAGGGCTGCGTCGAAAATGTCGCCGAGTTCTTCCTCGTAGCCGGCGAGAGCGGTTGCGTGCCCGCCAAGCCAATCCACCGCGGCGCGTCCGGCAAGCGTTCCCGATTGCACCGCTGAGGCGATGCCCGCGCCGGTAACCGGGTTGGTCAAACCGGCCGCATCGCCGGCCAATATGACTTGCATTGCCCCGAGACGGCCGATCGAGTGCAGGCGGCCGCCCACTGGAAGGGCACCGCCGGTGGTGGCGAATGCGCGCTTGCCGATGCGGCCTGACGCGGACAACCTTGTAAAGAGTTCGGCGAGCAACGGCTTTAGTCGCTGCCGTTCTTCCATCACCACGCCGATACCGACATTGGCGACCGCTCCCTTGGGAAACAGCCAGCCGTAGCCGCCGCGATAGTCGGCGCTGAGGAAGATATCGGTGGCATCGTGCGGAAGCACGAGCGGCACCGTAAGTTGCCTTGTATCGACCAGCGCCCGATTGATCTGGCCAATGGCCGCGCCGACCCGCGAATGGGGACCATCGCAGCCAATCAGAACACGCGGTCGCAGTATTCGGCCATCTGAAATGCGGACCGTTCCGTCGGCGCTGATAGCAACCACAGATCGGCCGTATCGGCAGCCTGCTCCTGCTCGAGCCGCCTCGGCAGCGAGCATCCGGTCGAACGCGGCCCGGTCGATCATGCGTCCGCGAAAATCCGGCGTTTCGTTCGGTAATCCAAATTCGGTGAAGGTCAGCATGCGGGCGACTGTCTGCCGGGTTACCGTCCGCACCCCAGGTACGTCGCGTTCGATCATGGTCGGCACGAACTCGGCACATTGTACCGGGCACCCTCCCTCGGCGCGGCGTTCGATGGCAACGACGCCGTAACCGGCGTCTGCGGCAACCGCGGCGGCCCGGCTTCCAGCCGGTCCAAGCCCGACGACCACGACGTCCGGGGCTTCGTTGCACACCCCGTCTTTCATGATGCGCAGGCCTTCCGTCCGCCCAAGCCGTCGAGCGCGATCGAGCAGCAGGCGTGCTCCTGTTCGACCGGGCGACCAATGGCGCGGGCAAGTGCTACAATTCCTTCCGCCGGATAGGCGATACCGTCAAAGCCCGCCATCACGGCATAGGCGTCGGTGATCAGCTTGTGGCGACCCGCAGGCCGCACGCAGCCGAGTTGAACCGGCGCATGGTTGATGCGTTGCCGGGCGGCGACCAAAACCTTAGCCACGTCATCGGTGGATATCGTGGCGAAGGGGCGGTCCGCAGGCGCGTAAATCGGTGTCACCACGACGAGGATCAACGCGGCCACCTCGTAACGCGAAATGATATCGAGGGCATTGTACTCGCCGAGCAGCCGGCCATAGTGCAGGCCGATGACGATGTGTGGCACGACGTCCATCGAGGTCGCCGACAATGCCGCCAGTGTCGCTTCGAAATCCGTCACTGTGCGGTCCAGGTGATAGACGTCGCGGATCGTCTCCTGCGCGCCGATCACATCCATCATTGCGACGTCGACGCCTGCGTCCTGCATGAGCCTGGCGCGCCGTTCGTCGAGTAAGGCCGAATGCACGGCTATCCGCAGATGGGGAAAGTCCCGCTTGAGCTTCTCGATGGTGGGGTAGTAGCGATCGTATGGCACTTCGTTGCGCCGGTTCGATCCTCCGGAAAGCAGAAACCCGCGCAGGTCCTTGAGCAGCACAAGGTCGCGCACCTTGCGGTCAAGTTCCGCCGGGTTGCTTGCCGGGATCATCGGCTCCAGGATTTTCGCCTGGCAATGATCGCAATTCAGCGCGCAGGCGCCGCCCGTGATTGAGAAGGCAGGGAAGCTCGCCTTGCCACAGCTCTTGAGTTCGTCGCTGGCATAGGCGCGGAAGGTCGGCGTGTAGAAGCGCATCGGCGCGAGCGCTCGCTCGGACGCCGCGACCTCTAGCGCCTCGACGAGATCGCGATCGAACCGCAGGTCGTCAAAGGGCTCGATTTCCTGCAATTTGTCGAACCACGCCATTGTGCTCCCCGTGTTCACATGCAAAAAACCATATATCTAGATTGGCATGCGGCGCCGGTGCCGGATGCGGTCTTCTTTTCGTTCCGACCAGGCGAGCACATGAAGACGCTCTGCGTCCTGCAGCATTTTGAATCGGACTATCTCGGCTTGATGGAGGACCAGTTCGAAGGCCGCAACATTCGCTTCCGCTATTGCCGGCCGTTCACGCCCGGAGGCATGATTCCGGCCACGGCCGAGGGATATGACGGTCTCATTATTCTCGGCGCCGGGCCGCTCGGCATGGTCAGCGGTAATCTGATTCTCAGTCTCGGGCCGGAACTGCGGCTGACGCACGATTTTCTTGCGCGCGGGCTGCCCATCATCGGCGTAGGCGTCGGGGCCTGCATGCTCGCGACCGAGGCTGGGGGCGGCACCGACGAAGCTCCGCTGCGTTTTGTTGTGGACACGGCCCGACGCGTCGTGCCGCAGGCGCTGGGCGGTCATTTGCCGGAAAGCTTCCCTATCGCTGTGTATATGCGCGATCGCCCGGTGCTTCCCGCCGATGCCAACATTCTTGCCGTGGATTCTGCGGGCGAGCCGGCGCTCTTTCAGATCCGCGATAATTGCTTCGGGTTCCTCGGTCATCCGGGAATCAAATCGGCAATGATCGAGGATCTGATCATGGAATTCGATGAAGTGCCTGGGAGCACTGCAGAAACGCTCGCCGAACTGCGCGCCGCGCAGGCCCAGATCGCCGCCGCGTTGGGCGAAGTCATGGTCGGCTTGGTCCAAGCGACACATTTGATGCAGCCGGCTCCTTAAAAACCGCTCTCTCCCGAACGATGAATATTTTCCAGTACCCTATAGCATATATTCAGATATTAGAATATGTAGTTTTATAGCTCTTGCAGGGCAGAATCAAAAACAAGAATAGTTTTGAATGGGACGGAGGAATGGCGAAGAAGCTCATCATCATCATGGTCAATACCGACCCTCGCAATGGCGAGGAGTTAGGCGCGCCGTTCTTTCAGGCGACTGTCGCTGCGGCAATGGACTATGAGGTTGAGGTCATCTGCACGGCGACGGCGGGCCAGTTGATGAGAAAGGGTGTGGCCGAGAAGCTCGTGGTGAAGCCGGGGTCGCCGAAGTCGGTCTACGATTTCATCAAGGACGCGCACGGCGCCGGGGTGAAGTTCTATTGTTGCTCCCCCAACCTCGATCTTTTCGACATGACCGAGAAAGATCTCATTCCCGAATGCGAAGGTATCGTCGGTGGCGCGAAGGTCATCGAGGAAGTGATGGAAAACGACGACGCGCGTGTGCTGACTTATTGAGGGTGACACACAGATGGCAAGCGGTGTAGCGGCGGAGCGGACGACTGTTGGCGACCCAGTATCGCCCGCGCCGGTCGTCCCCTACGAGAAGCTTGAAGAGGTGTTCGACGACATTCGCTCGCACATGCTTTACGAGCATGAGTTGCACGGCTGCCTCAACTGCGGCATCTGCACCGCGACCTGTCCCTCGGCGCACTATTATGATTATTCGCCGCGCGAGATCGTCCAGCTCCTGTGGACCGAGAATCTCGAAGGCATCTATGATGCGATGCAGGAAAAGATCTGGTCTTGCGCCCAGTGCTACACCTGCGCCGCCCGTTGCCCGTTCGAGAATTCGCCCGGCGGGCTGGTCATGATCATGCGCGAGGTCGCGATAAAGCATGGCATGCAGTCGGCAAAGGATGTGCTGCGGCCGTTCTCGCGCGTGCTGCTCAAGGTTATCTCCACTGGCAATCAACTTGCGCCAAACATGATCACGCGCGACGCCTTCCCGGATTGGGGGCCGAACGTGACCAAGGTCGATGCACCACTCAACATTTTGCGCAAGGCGATCCCGGTGCCGACCATGCACACCATGGATACGGCGTGGGAAGTCAATCTGAAGACGTCGGTCGAGCTCTACACCATTTGGGAGGCGACTGGCGTGCTCGATCAACTCGAGACCATCGACGAGAATCTGTTCGACGTCGTCAACGACGTGATGGACGAGAAGCGCGACGAGTACAACGAGTGGCTCGAAGAGCAGAAAGAAGATTCGGACGCGGATAGCTAACAAAAATAGTCGCGGGCGACGATCAACGCCGAGGATCCATGGAGGAAACGATGGACGATAAACGTAACGACGGTCAGCCGGCGTTCACGGGATTCGGCGCCGAATGGCGCCCGTCCAACCTGACGCCGAGCGAGGCGACGGCCGCCACCTCCTGGGTAGAGGCCAAGATCGACCGTCGTTCCATGCTGACCAACAAAGATCGCGTCCACGACATCCGTGATGCCATGTGGCAGCTCGAGAAGGACGGCGAAATCATGGTTCACCGGATCGACGAGCGACATGAGCCGGTGGTGGCGCGTACCCTCTACGGCTGGGAAAAACGCATCCCGACCACGAACCTCTGGCACCATAAGTCCTGTGGCCAGTGCGGGAACATCCCGGGCTATCCGTCGAGTGTGATGTGGCTGATGAACAAGCTCGGCGTACGCTATATCGACGAGACCGATCAGACCTCATGCACGGCGTGGAACTATCATGGTTCCGGCATCGGCAACGTGGTCAGTCTCGCCGCCGTATTTCTGCGCAACTTCCACCAGGCCTATGTGTCGGCCAAGGCGCAGGGCCTGCCGATCGGCACCTATTATCCGCTCGTCCACTGCGGCACCTCATTCGGCAATTACAAGGAGATGCGCATCTTCCTGATGCACTCGGCCGAGTTGCGCGAGCAGGTGAAGAAGATTCTCGGCAAGCTCGGCCGCCTGGTCGACGGCAAGCTCTTGATCCCCGAAGAGGTCGTGCATTACTCGGAATGGCTGCACGTGATGCGCGACCGCATCAAGCAGCACCAGGTCGTGGACGTCGCCGGCATCCGCGCCACCGTCCATCCGGCCTGCCACGTCTACAAGATGGTGCCCGAGGACGTGATCTATGACGACACGGTCATGGACGGCAACCGCGTCGCCGTCTCCACCGGCCTGATGCAGACCCTCGGCGCGCAGGTGATCGACTACTCAACCTGGTACGATTGCTGCGGATTCGGCTTTCGTCATATCATCGGCGAGCGTGAGTTCACCCGCTCCTTTGCCATTGATCGCAAGATCAAGGTGGCCGTGGAGGAGGCGAGGGCCGACGTGATGGTCGGGCACGATACCGGCTGCATCACCACGCTCGACAAGAACCAGTGGATCGGCAAGGCGGTCGACAAGGTTTATGCGCTGCCGATCCTGGCCGACTGCCAGTTCGCCGCGCTCGCTCTGGGCGCGCATCCCTACAAGCTGGCGCAATTGCACTGGCACGCCTCGCCGTTTGAGGGGCTGCTGGAGAAGCTCGGCATCGATTGGCAGAAGGCCAAGGTTGAGTTCGAGGCCTACCTCGAGGAGGTCAAGGCCGGTCGCATCGAGACACTCTATGACCCCAAGCGCGCGATCACGTCGGGTCCGGGTTACGTCAAACCCCAGCCCGTCGCTGCGCTTCCAGGAGCGGAAGTATGAATTGTCCTGTTCTCATCGTCGGCGGTGGTCCCTCGGGGCTTTCGGCTGCGCATGCGCTGGCCATGGCCGGCCAGCGCGTCGTGCTCGTCGACAAGGCCGAGCGGCTCGGCGGTGCGCCGATCCTTTCCGGTTACGCCAAATTGGTGCCGTCGGGCGAGTGGGCCAGGGACGCCATCGGCGGCATGGTGCAACGCGTCGAGAGCAACAAGCTCATCGAGATCAGGAGGAGCACGACGGTCAAAACCTTCGCCGGCAGTCCGGGCGAGTTTCGCGCGGCGCTGTCCGACGGCTCGCAAGTGGAAGCGGGTGCCACCATCCTGTGCACTGGCTTCACTCATTTCGACTCGGTCAACAAGCCGGAATGGGGTTTTGGCACTTATCCCGACGTCGTCACGACCACCCAGGTCGAGCAGATGTTCTCTTCCGGCAAGGGCGTGCGCTGTCCGTCCGACGGGCGCGAGCCCGAGCGGGTCGCCATTCTTTTGTGCGTCGGCTCGCGCGACCGACAGATCGGCCGCGAATGGTGTTCGAAAATCTGCTGCACCGTGTCGTCTAACCTTGCGATGGAGATCCGCGAGGCGCTGCCGAAGTGCAGCGTCTACATCTACTACATGGATATCCGTACCTTCGGTCTGTACGAAGGCCTTTACTACTGGGAGAGCCAGGAGAAGCACAAAGTCAAATACATCAAGGCGCGCATCGCGGAGGTGACGTCGGACGGCAAGCGGCTGATCGTGAAGGGCGAGGACACCTTGGTAAAGCGTCCAATCACCATTCCCTTCGACATGGTCGTGCACGCGATCGGTATGGACCCCAACGTCGACAACATGACGCTGTCCGCGGTGTTCGACGTGAAGCTGGAGAAACACGGCCACATCCAGAAGGCCTCGACCTATTCCAGCATGTCGGCGACCTCGCGGCCCGGCGTGTTCGTCGCCGGAGCTGCGACGGGACCCGAGACCATCGACGACTCCATCGCGCAGGGACAATCCGCGGCGATGGCAGCGCTAACCTTGGTTCGAACCGCCGTGCTGGAGGCAGCCGAGTGATGTGGGCGATCGGCAGCCATAAGGCCAAAGTGCCGCCAGCGTCGGCGCGGCCGGTGCTCGATCTGTCTGGCCCCAAGCTGCGGCGCGCATTCGAGAATCTGGTCGATGCCGCCGACGACACCGGCGGCGTCGAGCGTTACGTCGGCGCGCTGGCGCTCAAAGCCTCGCTGTTCGAGGAGGTGCTCGGCAAGGGTCAGGTCAGCGACTTGACCGAGCCCGAGTTCTACGATCTCGCCGCCTTTACGACGCCGGTTCGGCGGCGCATCGGCGCCTGGCTCGGCCGCAACGGTTTCGCCGCGATGCGCTCGCGGCTGGTCGCATTGCTCGATGGCTGGTCCGATATCAATACCGCCGATCTGCGTATCGGCGCATTCGTGGCGAGTTTTCCAGTCGATCGCGAGCACCGCTGGTCGCGCGACCTCGCCGCCGAGGTGCTACATTTCACCGCGCCCGAGCGCTATCCGCTGATGACGCGCTGGATGTGGGACGCCAAGGTCAATACCGGCGTGCTGCGCGAAATCTGGTACAGCGAAAGCAATGTCGAGCCGGGCACGATTGAGGTCGGCGATGGCTTTGCCACCTTCGCGATGTTGTGCGAGGAACTGGAAGGCTTTCTGCAGGCGAACGGCGTGTTCCGCGACCTTACATTCTATACGGACCTGCTTTGTGCCCACATCTACGCCGGCTACATCAACGACAGGGGCGGCCAGTATCTGCACGCGGATTTCTGCGGTGGCGCCAAGGCCGACGCGATGGCGCACACCCGCCGGATGCTCGGGCTTGACGCAGTCGATACCGAGTCGGGCCGCACCCGCCTCAAGCTGATCGACGGCGAAGCCTACGTGCTGGGCGAACCGCGCCAACTGAGCTCGTGAAGGAGCAACGATGCCGATTTACGAAAAATCGCTGATCCGCCCCGAGAATCTCGTTACGCACGAGCAGTTGGAGATCGATGGCGTCGATGTCTCAGGGCACTGGAGCACGTTCATCACCTCGCGTGCCGTCACCGACTACAATGAGCAGATGGAGGAGGAGATCGCCGCGCTCCCGGGCGGCGAGTTCATCCACCGCTGCTGGCAATGCGGCTCCTGCACCAACGCCTGCACGGTCAACGCCATCAATCCCGATTTCAATCCGCGTTACTGGATTTACCTGATCCGCATGGGGTTCGAAGACGAGCTGCTGCGCGACAAGGACATCATCTGGCAGTGCGTCTCGTGCAACAAATGCACCTACGCCTGTCCGCGCGACGTCAATCCGGAAGGCGTGATGAAGGCAACCGCGCATTGGCTCGAACTCAAGGGCCACACCGAGAAGAAGCCATCCACGGTCTTCGACGAGGTCTTCTCCGAGCAGGTTTTCGCCACCGGCAAAATCGAGGATGGCCGGGTGCTAAAGCAATTCTTCGCGCGCACCAAGCAGCCGCTGTTGCAGGAATGGCTCGTCGCGCTGGTGCGCGGCTTGGCCAGCCGGCTCCCGGTCGGTTTGCTGATGAAGCTCGGCCTCGCCACCCTGTTCCAGCCGCGTACGCGCAACTGGGGCGCCGCCAGCGCCGCGATCGAGGAGTACGTCGAGGAGTGCGAGATGGCCGCCCGCAAGGCGCTTCGGTTGGACGTTCAGGGAGGTGAATGATGAGCGGCAAGTACAAGCAGGTCGCCTATTATCCGGGCTGCGCGCTCGAAGGGACCGGGCATGCCTACAACCGCTCCACCAGGGAGCTCGGCAAGGCGCTGGGCCTCGACATCGTCGAGCTCAAGAACTGGAACTGCTGCGGTGCCATGGAGGTCAAGAACGTCGATCCCAAGCTGCAGACCTATTTGTCGGCGCGCAACCTGTCGATCGCCGAAGCCATGGGCTTCGATACCGTGATGGCGCCGTGCAACGGCTGCTATCATAATCTCAAGAAGGCCGAATACGATCTCGCCAACGATCCCGCCTCGCGCGAGGTTACCGAGAGGCTTTCGCGCAAGGCCGGGCACAAGACTTATGAGGCGGGCAAGGTCGAGACGATTCACGCGCTCGACTGGATCAAGCAGGCGATCGGCGAGGATGGCTTAATGGCGCGGGTGAGGAACTCGCTCAAGGGCCTCAAGATCGCCAACTACTATGGCTGCATGTACACGCGCCCGCGTCACATCTTTCCGGAAAAGGATCAAGGGCCAGGTTCGGAATCGACTTGGAAGCCGCATTTTATGGACGACCTGCTGGCAGCGGCCGGCGCCGAGAATGTCGAGTATCCGCTCAAGACAGCCTGCTGCGGCGGCGCCCATACGCTGTCGGACAGCGACACTTCGACCAGGCTCGTGCTCAATCTGCTCACCACGGCGGAAGCGTGCGGCGCCGACGTGATCGCCACCGAATGCCCGACCTGCCACACCGGCCTGGAGATGCATCAGGTGCGTGCGGAAAAGGTCTTCGGCCGCAAGACCACGGTGAAGATTCTGTACTTCACCCAGCTTCTCGGCATGGCGCTCGGCCTGTCGGCGCGCAAGGTCGGTGTACCCGAGAACTTCTCCGATTCCTCAGATCTCCTGCGCGCCCGAGGGCTCGGTTGATGGCGAATATCCCCACCATAAGCCTGACTGAGATCGCGGCGCGTCTCGACGCAATGCTTGCTGCACCTGACGCCGTGCTCGTGGCGACAGCGCCGCAACGCGCTGACGAGTTGTTGGCGCTCGGCGAGGCGATCCTCGAAATCTGGCTCGCGGCGCGCGGTGAGACGCCAACGATGCGTACGGTCGAAGGCTTCCGCCTGCTGGCGCTGCACCGCCGGGGCGCGCGGGGGGACGCGAGCTTCAACGCCTGCCGCGAGACCTGCCGCGAACTCGTCTACCACCACAATTTCGTGCGTCTCGATCCTGCGCATGTCGATGTCGCCCGCAGGCTGCGGTTCGGCGCCATGGTGGCGCTGCATCTGCAGCTTTTCATCGGCGGCAAGCTGGAGGTAGCAGGGCTCGGCGATTTCTGCTGCGCCTCGCGGCCGCTGCGTCAGCGCGAAGCGTCGGCGCAGCCCGCCGGGACCGTTTGACAAAGGAGAATCCATGCCGAGCGTCCGTGGCTGCAACCTTCCCGACGACCTTCTCTACGACGTCGAGAACAACATCTGGTATCGGGAGAACGCCGATGGCACCGTGACGCTCGGCATGACGGCCGTTGCCGCGGCCATGGCCGGGCAACTCGTCGCCTTCACGCCAAAGAAGGCCGGCCGCTCGGTGGACGCCGGCAAGTCTTGCGCCACCGTTGAATCCGGCAAATGGGTCGGGCCGGCGAAAATCGCCTTCAACGCTGAAGTAGTCGAAGCTAACGACGCGCTGGCCGGGGCGCCCAAGCTCGCTAACGCCGATCCTTATGGCGAGGGTTGGATGGTCAAGGTGCGCCCGAAGGATTGGGCTTCCGCCAAGCCAAACCTCGTTCCGGGAACTGCGGTCGCCGCACCGTATGAAGCAAAGATGGCTGCCGACAATTTCGCCGGCTGTGCGTGAGAGACGGGCGCAAGACGTGACTGAAATTGCAGATACGAGACTATTGATCGTGAGGCGCACCGTCTTCGAGGCAGCTGCGGTTGTACGCAACTACTTTCCCGGCGTGCTGGCGAGCGTGATCATCGCGATCGCCGCGACGTTTTTATCCGAGCATTACGGTGGACCGGTGATGCTATTCGCCCTGCTGCTGGGAATGGCGTTCTATTTCCTGTCTCAGGAAGGTCGCTGCGTAGCCGGCATTGAACTTGCCTCCAAGCGTATCCTGCGCGTCGCCGTCGGGCTGCTGGGGGCGCAGATCACCATCGCCGAGATCATGAAGCTCGGCCCGACGCCAGTCATCACGGTCATTGGCGCTGTGATCCTGACCATCCTGTTCGGCGCGCTCGCGGCTCGTGTGATGGGATTAAGCCGGCCATTCGGGATCCTGACATCCGGCGCGGTGGCCATTTGTGGCGCATCAGCGGCACTTGCCATCTCGTCGGTGTTGCCGAAGGGCGAGTACCATGAGCGCGACACGGTCTTTACCGTGATCGGGGTCACCGCGCTCAGCACGATCGCAATGATCGTTTATCCACTGGTGATCGCGGCGTTCCATCTCGATCACGCCGCCGTTGGCATGTTTCTGGGAGGCACCATTCACGACGTTGCCCAGGTAGTTGGTGCCGGCTTCAGCGTTTCGGAAGAGACCGGAAACGTCGCGACCTTCACCAAGCTGCTGAGGGTCGCCATGTTGCTGCCCGTTGTGGTGGCGCTGTCCTACGTGTTCCGCGCCCACCACGTCGGCAAAGCGGGGCGCCAGCTGCCGGGGTTTTTGGTGGTCTTTGCCGTGCTGGTGCTACTCAACAGCGCCGGCATCATTCCCCCGGCCGTTCTCGCTCTCCTCAAGAATGTCTCGCGGTGGTGCCTGGTGACGGCGATCGCGGGGCTCGGGATGAAGACGTCGCTGAAAGCGATGGCGGATGTCGGGGGTCGGGCGATCGCGCTGATCGTCGCCGAGACGCTGTTTCTTGCCATGCTCGTGCTGGGGGTTGTGGTGTGGAGGGCGTGAACCAATAGTCGGACCAATAGTCGGCGCGCGATCGCGCCAGCAATAGTGTAAATGGAGGAACGCAATGGCCGGGGAAATCAATACCAAGCGCATGTCGATGATTGTCACCAAGGGTACGCTCGATTGGGCTTACCCGCCGTTCATCCTGGCAACGACCGCGGCCGCCATGGGCCTCGACGTGACGATGTTCTTTACCTTCTACGGTCTCACCCTGTTGAAGAAGAATCTCGACCTGAAGATTTCAACGCTCGGCAATCCGGCGATGGAGATGCCGATGTTCGGCATGCATATCGGTATGCCGAACCTCGTATCGGCTATCCCGGGCGTCGATGCCGCGGCCACGACGATGATGAAGAATCTGATCAAGAAGAAGGGCGTGGCGTCAATCGAGGAGCTGCGCGAGATGGCCGTTGAGGCCGACGTCAAGATGATCGCCTGTCAGATGACCATGGACCTGTTCGAATACACCAGGGACGACATGATCGACGGTCCCGTCCTCGGCGGCGCAGCGACCTATATCGAGACGGCAACCAAGAGCGATATCAACCTGTTCATTTGAACTCGTTGCGAGCATTGTAATACGAGGAGACAAAATGGCTGACCAAGTTCTAGATGCCAAAGGGTTAAACTGCCCGTTGCCGATCCTGAAGGCCAAGAAGGCGCTCAAGGACGTGCCCATCGGTGGTACGCTTCAGGTGCTTGCAACCGATCCCGGCGCGGTGAAGGATTTTGAAGCGTTCTGCCGTACCACTGGAAACGATCTGCTCGAATCCAAGGCGGATGGCAAGCAGTTCGAATTCCTGATCAAACGCGCGTCGTAAGGCGACGAAGTCTCGTCGTAACCAAGAACGAGCAGTCGTCGCGCGAGCGTGGCACTGCGGTTGAGAAAAGCACTAGGAGGAAAGACATGAGGACCGCTATTCTCGGGCTGGCTCTGGCCCTGCTGCTCACTCCGGCCTTCGCCGGCGATTACCAGCCCATCGATGTCGCAAAACTGCCTTTGGTCAAACAGACCAAGCTCGGCCTGTACCTTTCCGCGCCCGAGGCCTACAAAATGAAGTCTGAGGGTGGCGCAAAGGTGCTGTTCGTCGACATTCGCACCAAGGGCGAATTCCAGTTCCTCGGAACTCCCACCGTCATTGACCAGAACATTCCTTATATGGAGATCGACGATCTGGGCGGTTGGGACAAGAAAAACAATCGCTACACCATGTCGCCCAATTCAGATTTTGTCGGTGCCGTCTCTGCGCTCGCCACCCGCACGAACCACGGGAAGAGCGATCCCATCATCCTGATTTGCCGTTCCGGCGACCGCTCCTCGCAAGCCGCCAATCTGTTGCAGGAAGCCGGCTATACCAGTGTTTATTCGGTGGTGGATGGATTCGAGGGCGACATGAGCCCCGCCGGTCGCCGCGACGTCAACGGCTGGAAGAACGCCAACCTGCCCTGGAGCTACAAGATCACCGAAGGCCAGGCCTACATTCGCTGATCCGGCGGATGCGGGAGTGTCGATCATGAAATTTCTCAAGCTCGGCGTCTCCGCAGCCGCGATTGGACTAACGGTTGCCATTGGCGGCAGCTACCTGGCGCCAGCCTTGTTCGCCCCTCGGCAGAATTTTCATATGAATTCTGCCGATCCGACCTTGGTCGAACGAGGGCGGTACATCGCGGAAGCATCGGATTGCGTTGCCTGTCATACCGCAAAAGGGGGCAAGATGTTCGCCGGCGGTCTGGCCATGCAGACGCCGATCGGCACGATCTATTCGACGAATATCACACCGGACAAAGACACCGGCATCGGCGGATACGACTTTGCCGATTTCGAACGAGCGGTCCGTCATGGCATCCGCAAGGATGGCTCGCCGCTCTATCCGGCAATGCCCTACGTTTCCTATTCCGTGCTGACGGATGAGGACCTGCAGGCGCTCTACACTTATTTCGTTTCCGCGGTTCAACCGGTCGCGCAGTACAACCAAGCCTCAACGATCCCGTGGCCGAAAAATATGCGTTGGCCACTCGCCTGGTGGCAGGTGCTGTTCGGTGGTGATCGCAGCTTCAAACCCCCGGAGGGCGCGACGCCGGAGGTGGCGCGTGGCGCGTATCTCGTGGAGGGGGCGGGGCATTGCGGCGCCTGCCACACACCGCGCGGTGTGGCCTTCCAGGAGAAGGCGCTCACGGATGGACCGGATGGCACTTTCCTCTCCGGCGCGGAATTGGAGGGATGGTATGCCAAGAGCCTGCGTCATGAGGACACCGGGCTGGCAGGCTGGTCCCAGCAGGAAATCGCTGATTTCCTCAAGACGGGTCGCAACGCCCGCACGGCGGCGTTCGGCAGCATGGCCGATGTCATTCAGCACAGCACGCGGCATCTGAGCGACGCAGATGCATCGGCGATTGCCTCCTACCTGGTGAGCCGCGTAGCCCGGCCCGGCCATGTTGTATCCGCGCCCAAGGCGGAGGATGCCACCACTGCGAAGCTTTATGAAGGCGCAGACCATGGCCCCGGAGCGCTCGGCTATGTCGCGCAGTGCGCTCCCTGCCATCGCATGAACGGTAAGGGCACTCCTCGGCTGTTTCCGGCTCTGGCGGGAAATTCGGTCGTAGAGGCGGACAACCCGAGTTCGTTGATCCAGATCACGCTTGCCGGCGGCGCGATGGCCGGAACGCCGGCGGACAAGACGCGTCCCTCCATGCCTGAGCTGGCGAAGCTGGACGACCGCACTGTCGCCGACATACTCACCTTCATCCGCACCAGCTGGGGCAACAAAGGATCGCCCGTCTCTGCAAATGAAGTTGCCGCCATGCGTGGCGTAATCGCCAAGAGGCCATCCGATCACATACCGGAAGACGCGAAGCCGCTGCCGGCCCATGCCGATGACGTCAAGGCTGGGCAGGAGCTGGCGCTTGATCGTGCCAAGGGCAATTGCCTCGCCTGCCATACGATCAAGGGCGGTGACGCCCCGAGCAGCGTCGGCCGTGAGTTGGTCGACATGAGGCGTCGCTTCCCCAATCGCGCCGATCTGGTGGAGATCCTGACCAACGAGCCGATGCGCAATTCGATAGCGCCAATGCCTGCCTTCGGCCGCAATCATATTCTGACCGGGGCCGAGATCGAGAAGATCATCGACTTCCTCTACACGCTGTGATCGACATGTTTCATCGCAATCCAAAAGCGGAATTCCACCTCAAGGCCAGCCGGCTTCACCGATCTGCACTCGCACTGAACGTCGCTTGCGCCCTGCTGCTGGCGATGGTGTCGGCAAAGGCCGCCGACAAGACCGACCCGGAAACAGATCGCAAAGCTTTCCAGGCATTCTTCTTCGCCAAATTTCCCAATGTGGCGAAGGACGATTTCGGTAATGGCCCTTACGCGGTCAACCAAGTGATGCGCAAGCAGTGGAAGGAAATCATGGAATTTCCTCCCTACGAAATCGCACTCGACGAAGGCCGCGCCGAATGGGAGAAGCCGTTCGCCAACGGCAGGCATCACGCTGATTGTTTCGACAACAAGGGCGAGGGGGTGCGACAGACCTATCCGCGCTTCATTGCCGAGACCGGGCAGGTCGAGACGCTGGAAGGCGCGATCAATCGTTGCAGAGTGGAGAATGGCGAAAAGCCACTCGATCCAATGACCGGCATAATGGCGTCGCTGGCTGCCGTGATGTCCGAGTCCTCGCGAGGCAAGCCGATCGCGATCGCCATTCCGGACGACCCTCGCGCGCTGGCCGCCTATGATCGCGGCAAGGAATTCTTTTACTCGCGCAAAGGTCAGCTCGGCGTCTCCTGCGCGTCGTGCCATATGTCGCCAGCTGGTGAACGGATGCGCGGCGACATTCTGGCCCCGGCGCTTGGCATATTCGCGGCGATGCCAATCTACCGCTCCGACTGGGGCAGTATGGGCACCTCAATTCGTCGTATTTCCACCTGCTCGTCGCAGACCCGCGCGCTGCCCTTGAAGGCCGACGACGAGGACTATCGCGATCTCGAATATTTCCTCTCTTACATGAGTAACGGAATTCCCATCACCGGACCGGGGACTCGTCCATGATACGTGCGATCATTCTTGCTGCCGGGCTCGCGTTGCTGAGCCTACCCGCTCTGGCCGCCACACAGGCTGAAGCCGAAGCGGCGCTCGCCGCGGCGCAGGAGGCCGAATCAGAGGCGATCGCCGCCAAGGCGGCCTGGACTTCGACCGAGACCGCTTTGTCCAATGCCCGGAAGGCGCTCGCTTCCGCGAAGTGGGACGAGGCGAAAGCGGTCGCCGATGAGGTGATTGCGCAGGCCAAACTTTCAGTGGAACAGGCAAATGAACAGAAGACACTTTGGCGCAACGCCGTCGTCCGCTAAGTGCCGCGACCTGAATCGCGCCGTTCGTCGACACGTGTTTCCGTTTTGATCATTACTCCAAGGAGAAACTCATGAATCTCAGACTTCAAGCCAGCCGTCGCGGATTTCTGCACCTGACTGGGCTGCTCGGCCTCGCGACCTCGGCCTTGGCGCTTGTGCCACGCTTGGCGTTCGCGGCCTGGAACAAGGCCGCCTTCGAAACAAAGTCGCTCGCCGATGCCTATAAGGCGCTTGGCGTCGAGTTGCCGATTGCCGGCGGCGACATTCAGATTAATGCCTCGGATATCGCCGAAAACGGCGCCGTGGTGCCAGTCGATGTAATCAGCAAGATTCCCAACACCACCCAGATATCCTTTTTGGTGGACAAGAATCCGACCACGCTCACTGCCCAGTTCGATCTCGGACCCGATATGCTTCCCGAGATCAGCACACGCCTGAAAATGGCTGAGACGTCCAATATCATCGCGCTGGTGAAGGCCGACGGGAAATTCTACACGGCGGCCAAGGAAATCAAGGTGACGCTCGGCGGCTGCGGCGGCTGACGTCACGGAAGCATTGGCGCTGGTCGAGCACCGCGCGCCCGTTCGCTCGAATTCGAAATCAGAGGAGAAAATCTCATGGGCCTTCCAATGAAAATCCGTGCCACCAACAAGGACGGCGTGACCGAGGTGAAAGTTTTGATGAACCATGTGATGGAAACAGGGTTGCGCAAGGATCCGTCCGGCCAGATCGTTCCCGCCCTGTTCATCAACGAGGTTACCGCCAAGCTCAATGACAAGGTGGTGATGCAGGCGCAATGGGGCCAGGCGGTGGCGAGGAACCCGTACCTGGCCTTCAAGGTCAGGGGCGGCAAGTCGGGCGACAAGGTCAGCATCTCGTGGAAGGACAGTTCCGGCGACGCACGCACGGACGAGGCGACCATAAGCTGAGCAGGGATTGCGTAAGCCAGAGTTGGGATCACTCCATGGATCGTCGGGAATTTCTGCACCTTCTTGGCATGGCAAGCGTGGCCGGCATGCCGCTGCCCTTGTCCGCGGCTCGTGCCGAACAGGCGGCAGAACAGCTTTACGACGCACCGGCCTTCGGGAACGTCGCTCTTCTGCACATCACCGACTGTCACGCGCAACTGCGGTCGATTTATTTCCGCGAGCCCAACGTCAATCTTGGCGTCGGCGGCATGGCGGGGCGCCCCCCGCACGTTGTTGGCGAAGCGTTTCTCAAACAGTTCGGGATTGCGCCAAATACACGGCTTGCTCACGCCTTCACTTATCTCGATTTCGAGCATTATGCCCCGATCTACGGCAAGGCCGGCGGCTTCGCCCATATCGCGACATTGATCAAGCGACTTCGCGCCACACGGCCCGGCGCGCTGCTGCTCGACGGTGGTGACACCTGGCAAGGCTCTGGTTCGGCCCTGTGGTCGAAGGGGCAAGACATGGTGGAGGCCCAGAAGCTGCTCGGCGTCGATCTCATGACGCTGCATTGGGAAAGCACCTTTGGCCAGGATCGCGTGAAGGAGGTCGCCGAGAAAGATTTCGCTGGTCGCATCGAGGTCATTGCGCAGAACATCAAGACCGCCGATTTCGGTGATCCGGTTTTCAAACCCTACGTCATGCGCGTCGTGAATGGCGTGAAGGTCGCCATCATCGGCCAGGCGATGCCCTATACGCCGATCGCCCATCCGCGCTACTTCGTTCCCGACTGGACCTTCGGCATCCAGGACGACAACATGCAAAAGACGGTTGATGCGGCGCGGGCCGAAGGCGCCCAGGCCATCGTTCTCCTGTCGCACAACGGCATGGATGTCGATTTGAAGATGGCCGCGCGCGTCACCGGCATCGACGCCATACTTGGCGGCCATACCCATGACGGCGTGCCGACTCCCAGCATCGTCGGCAATGTCGGCGGCAAGACCATCGTGATGAATGGCGGTAGCGCCGGCAAATTCATCGGCGTGCTTGATCTCGACGTGAAGGGCGGCCGCGTTGCCGATTTCCGCTATCGGCTTCTTCCAGTCTTTGCCAACCTGCTCCCGGCGGATGCGGAAATGGAGGCGCTCATCGCCAAGACGCGCGCGCCCTACGAGAGCAAACTTAGCGAGAAACTCGCCGTCAGCGAGGGGCTGCTTTACCGCCGCGGCAATTTCAACGGCAGTTTCGATCAGATCATCCTCGATGCTCTCATGGCGGAAAAGGACGCCCAGATATCCTTCTCGCCCGGTTTCCGATGGGGCACGACGATCTTGCCCGACGAGCCCATCACCATGGAGAACGTGCTCGACCAGACCGCCATCACCTATCCTTACGTGACGGTCACGCAAATGAACGGCTCGCAAATCAAGCAGATCCTCGAAGACGTCTGCGACAATCTTTTCAACGCGGACCCCTATCACCAGCAGGGTGGCGACATGGTGCGCGTGGGGGGTATGAGCTATTCCTGCGATCCGACGGCAAATATCGGCAATCGCATCGGCGATATGACTCTCAAGGGCAATGCAATTGAGCCCGGCAAGACCTACAAAGTGGCGGGTTGGGCACCCGTTTCCGAAGCCGCGCGCGATGCCGGCGGCGAGCCCATATGGGAGTTGCTCGCGCGTCATCTGCGGACGAAGAAGACCGTTGCGGCGCCCGAACTCAACCTGCCGCGTCTCAAGAACGTCGATAGCAATGTCGGTATCGCCGGCTGAAGGACCGGCGTGGTCTCCGCTGCTCCTTCTCTTATCGACGGTGCATTGGGTTCAGGCCGCCTTCACTTCCTTCAACTTGGCGATCCCCAGCATCTTGAGCGCCGCCGTTTCGTAGAACGGTTCGCTTTCTCCCCGCCGCATTTTGCGCAGGAAGTATTTCTCGAAGCCAATCTTGGCGGCATGAACCCATTTGCCGTCCGAAGACCAGTTGACGTTGCGCGGCGGAATCTGGGGTTGGGCGACGAACGCAATGCCATTGTCGCCGAAATCCGCAAGGCAAACCGCGTTCCATGTTGGCTCGTGCGTGGGCATCTTGCCGCGCAGCAGTTGGCCAATGTTGAGGGCCGTGGCTGTGACCATGGATTCGATCATGAAGCCGGTCTTGGGCACGCCGCACGGGACAGGTGTTGGACCGACCGGTGCGATTGCGACACAAACGCCCACCGAGAAGACATTGGTGAATTTCGGGTTGCGCTGGTGTTTGTCGACGATGACGAATCCGCGCGGATTGACCAGTCCGTCGATGCCCCGCAGCGGCGCGATGCCGCGAAAGGCCGGCAACATCATTGAAAAGCCGAACGGAAGCTCATGCGTTTTGACGACCGACCCGTCCGAGCCGACTTCTTCGGCGGTTATCTTGCCGTGCTCAATCATCTTGATGCGGCAATTGGTGAGCCACTTGATATGGTGTTCGCGCATCTCGCTTTCGAGGATGCCCTTGGTGTCACCGACCCCGTCGAGGCCGAGATGGCCGACATAGGGTTCAGCAGTCACAAAGGTCATGGGGACGCGGTCGCGAATTTTCCGCCGGCGCAATTCGGTATCGAGGATGAATGTGAATTCGTAAGCCGGACCGAAGCAGGATGCGCCCTGGACCGCGCCGGTCACAATGGGCTTTGGATCCTTGCAGAAGTCCTCGAAACTCACCGCCGCCTTTTCGGCATGATCGATATGGCAGATCGAGCTGGTAAAGCCGTCTGGACCAAGGCCCTTGATTTCATCGAACGCGAGTTCGGGTCCTGTCGCGATGATCAGGTAATCATAGCGCAACGTCGAGCCGTCCTCGAGCTGAACGCGGTTCTCGTCCGGCATCACCTTGCTTACGGGGACCGCCTTGAAGCCGATTCCGCGCCTTGCGAAAGTGGGCGCCAGATCGACTTCGATCGATTCCCGGGTTCGCCAGTTGACGGCAACCCACGGATTTGACGGCACGAAATGATAGATGGGATCCTTGGTAACGACCGTGAGCGTGTCGCCCGGCCGCATCTGGTCCTTCATTTCATAGGCCATGATGACGCCGCCCAATCCGGCGCCCATGATCGCGATGTCCGCCATTTGTATTCCCTCCGCTGTGATTTTTGCGCATAATATATTCGATTTTTTGAATTTGTCTAATGATCTTGCGCGCTGATTTCGCGAGGATCGAGGCGGCTACCCCCAGGTAGTGTGCCTCCAGGATCTCGGACAGGACGCTCTCTATGCCGCGGCTCATCATTCCGTCCCTTCAGGTCAACGTCCGAGCGGGCCAGATGCCCGATCCGGACGAGAGCGGAAGGGTGCCCTTGAAGGTGCCGATCAACACTCTCTAGGAATCTTTGGGTTCACACGATGACGGATATTCTGGCTATCGGCTGCGGCTCTCTCGTCGGCTTCATGCTCGGCCTGATCGGAGGCGGGGGATCGATCCTTGCCACGCCGCTCCTTCTCTACGTCGTGGGCGTAGGCCAACCGCACGTCGCGATTGGCACCAGCGCCCTGGCCGTGTCCGCCAACGCGTTCCTGAATTTCGTGGGCCATTGGCGAGCAGGCAACGTCAGGTGGGGCAACGCGATCGTCTTCGCCGCATTCGGCGTCCTCGGAGCCTTCGGCGGTTCGACGTTCGGCAAGGCTTTCGACGGACAGCGTCTGCTCTTTCTGTTCGCCGTCATCATGGTGGTGGTCGGCGCGCTTATGTTGCGATCCGGCCGCAAGGTGGTGATCGTCCCGCCATATGCGCGACCGCCGGCGTTCACCTGGAGGCTGGCGTTCGTTGCCCTTGCCGTCGGTCTGCTCTCCGGTTTTTTCGGAATCGGCGGCGGCTTTTTGATCGTGCCTGGCCTCTTGTTCGCGACCGGTATGCCGCTCATCAACGCGATCGGGACGTCCCTATTTGCGGTCGGTGCATTCGGGCTGGCAACGGCCGCTAACTATGCCGCTTCCGGATTGGTAGACTGGAAGATCGCCGGCGAGTTCATCGCGGGCGGCTTGGTCGGCGGCTGGCTAGGCATGAGCCTCGGCTGCCGGATCTCCGGTCACAAGAGCGCGCTCAATACGATTTTCGCTCTCGTTATTTTTGCCGTCGCAATTTACATGTTCTATCGCACGGCCGGCTCCTGGATCAGGCTGGCGTGAGGGGCATGACATGGTGAACGCCGGGAACAGCTTCTTCAGGTTGATGCGGCCGCTGTTTGTTTCGCTCGCTGCCTTCGTGCAGGCCGGCCTTCGGCCGAAGAGCGCGCTGGCGCGCGCCATCGTGGCCGTTCTCGTCCTCAAGCTCGTCGCGGTCGCGGCGATGATGGTTTATCGGCATTATGAAGACCGCAGTGCGGTCGCGGATCCGGCGGGTGTGGCATATCGGCTTGGCCCGTCGTCGACGCCGTAACGGAAAGGAAGACCTGACATGGAGCATCTCGATCCGGCAACGCTCTCGCGCCTGCAATTCGCGGCGACTGCGCTTTATCATTTCCTGTTTGTGCCGCTGACGCTCGGCCTGTCCTTCTTGCTCGCCATCATGGAGAGCGCCTATGTGATGACTGGCCGCGAGATCTGGCGCGACATGACACGGTTCTGGGGCAAGCTGTTCGGTATCAACTTCGCCATGGGGGTGGCCACCGGCATCACCATGGAATTTCAGTTCGGTACCAATTGGGCCTATTACTCGCACTATGTCGGCGATATCTTCGGCGCGCCTCTGGCGATCGAAGGGTTGATGGCCTTCTTCCTCGAATCCACTTTCGTCGGCCTGTTCTTCTTCGGCTGGGACCGTCTGAGCAAGCTCGGCCACCTGACCGTCACCTGGCTGGTCGCGGTCGGCTCGAGCTTGTCGGCGCTGTGGATCCTGATCGCCAATGGCTGGATGCAGAACCCGGTTGGCGCGCACTTCAACCCCGACACCATGCGCATGGAGCTTACTTCATTCTTCGAATTGATGTTCAATCCCACCGCACAGTCCAAATTCGTGCACACCGTCAGCGCTGGCTATGTGACCGGCGCGGTGTTCATGCTATCGATCAGCGCCTATTACCTGCTCAGCGGGCGGCATGTGGCTATGGCGAAGCGCTCGATCATCGTCGCTTCGGCCTTCGGGCTCGCCTCGGCGCTGTCGGTTGTCGTGCTCGGCGATGAAAGCGGATACACGATCACCGAGAACCAGAAGATGAAGCTCGCCGCCATCGAAGCGATGTGGAAGACCGAGCCAGCACCGGCACCGTTCACCATTTTCGCAATCCCCGATCCGGCGACCCAGCAGAACCGTTACGAGATCAAGATTCCCTGGGCGTTGGGCCTGATTGCGACGCGTTCGCTCGACACGCCGCTGCCAGGAATCGACGAACTGGTGAAGCAGGCGCAAACGCGCATCAGGAGCGGCCTCGTCGCTTACGACGCGCTCGAGCGCATGAAAGCCAACCGCGGCGATGGTGCCGCCCGCACTGATCTTGCCGCGCACGCCAACGACCTCGGCTATGCGCTTCTGCTCAAGCGTTACCTGGCGGACCCGCGCAAGGCGGAGGATGCGACGATCGCCAAGGCGGCGTCCGATACAATCCCCGGCGTGCTGCCGCTGTTCTGGGCCTTCCGCATCATGGTCGGGCTCGGCTTCTACTTCATCGCCTTGTTCGCGGTCGTTTTCTGGTTCACCTCCAGGCGCGATTTCTCGCAGCGCTGGCTGCTCAGGCTGTGCCTGCTGACGCTGCCGTTGCCATGGATATCGGCGGAACTCGGCTGGTTCGTCGCGGAGTACGGCCGGCAGCCGTGGGCCATCGACGGTGTGCTGCCGACATTCCTCGCCTCATCGTCGGTATCGGTGGCGCAGGTACTGTTCACGCTCTGCGGCTTCGTTCTGTTCTATTCGTCGCTGCTCGTGATCGACGTGATGCTGATGCAAAAATATGTACGGATGGGGCCCGTGGAAGCGCTCGGCACGGCTCCCCAGCCGGCGTCCCCTCGACTTGCGACCACCTTATAAAGGAGGACCGGACATGGCTGTTCCTGTCGATTATGAAATCCTCCGCCTGATCTGGTGGCTGTTCCTCGGCGTGCTGCTGATCGGCTTTGCCATCATGGACGGGTTCGACCTCGGCGTCGCGGCGCTGCTGCCGTTCGTCGCCAGGAACGATACCGAGCGCCGTATCGCGATCAACACCATCGGCCCGGTCTGGGACGGCAACCAGGTCTGGTTCATTCTCGGCGGCGGCGCGATCTTCGCGGCGTTTCCCGCGATCTACGCCGCGTCGTTTTCCGGATTCTACATCGCGATGTTTCTCGTGCTGGCGGCCTTGATCCTGCGGCCGGTGGGGTTCGAATTTCGAAACAAGATCAAGGATACGCGCTGGCGCGCATTCTGGGACTACGCGCTGTTCTGCGGCGGGCTCGTGCCGTCGCTGGTATTCGGGGTTGCGTTCGGCAATGTGTTGCAGGGTGTGCCGTTCCGTATCGACGGCGATCTGCGCGTGTTTTACGAGGGCAGCGGTCTGTTCGAACTGCTCAATCCGTTCGGCCTCTTGTGCGGTCTTGTCTCTCTCTTCATGCTGACGACGCATGGTGCGGTATATCTCACCAACAAGGCTGACGGGCCGGTGAAGGAGCGTGCGGCCGCCTACGTTGCGATTGGTGGTCTGGTAACTGTCGGGCTGTTCGTCCTTGCCGGCCTCTGGGTGGCCTTCGGTATCAAGGGTTATGCGATCTCCGGCACAGTCGTGACCGGCGGGCCATCGAATCCGCTGCTCAAAGCCGTGGTCATGGTACCCGGGCAATGGCTTGCCAACTATACGACCTACAAGTGGACACTGCTGGCGCCGGCGCTCGGCATCGCCGGGCCGCTGCTGACGGTCATGCTAACAAAAGCAAGAGGCCCCGGACTCGCCTTTGTCACCAGCGCGCTTGGCATTCTCGGCATCATCTCGACCGCGGGTGTCAGCATGTTCCCGTTCCTGATGCCGTCCGACATCATGCCTCAGGCGAGCCTGACGGTGTGGGACGCGACGTCGAGCCAGTTGACGCTCTTCGTAATGCTGCTGGCGACGCTCCTCTTCCTGCCGATCGTGCTCGTCTACACGGGCATCGCCTTCCGCATCATGCGCGGCAGGGTGACTGCCAGGCAGATCGAGGGCAATTCCGCCCATCTCTACTGAAGGAGACAAGTCGATGTGGTATTTCGCCTGGATCCTGGGCCTTGGTTTTGCCTGCGGCTGCGGCATTCTCAACGCTGTCTGGCACGAGCATCATCTGCCGAACGAGACGATTTCTGACTAGCTAGTTCTCAAAGCCGTTCTGTCGGGGCTGGGAGAATCCCGGATTTCAGTCCCGCCCACCACCCCGATTTCCCGACTACGCCGATGCCAACTGCTTGGGATCGCCGAGCTGATACCTCGACGCAGAATTATGGCTTCTCGTGTTGTGCCCAGGATGCGTTCCTTCATCGCGAAATCTCCGTATCTTCGACAAGCGAAAATTCGATGGTAATCTTAGCTGCTCGAAACGTGAACATCGCGGTATGGGCGTTGAACGAAAGGCAGCCTGCAGATTACTCCTAATCATCGGGTCCCAGGTTCGAGCCTTGGTATTCCGACATGCAAGTAAGCGGCGTGGTGGCGGAATTCGAGCGATTCGAACTAACCCGGCCACGCAGCCAACCGAGGGATATGTCTCTCGACCAATCGCAAATCGGGGCCCGTTGGTCACGTATGCGAGCCGCGCGCAGGCATTCATAGCCGGGCGCGGCGAACTGCACCGGCAGCTGAACGCCATGCTGGCGGCGCTTCGGCGCAACCAGACAGCGCGCAACCGTCATCAGGCCGCAAAGGCGCGGCATGACATGCGCTCGTGGCAGGTCGAGCGCCGTAAGCGAACGCGGCATCTGATCGAACTCGGCGGACTCGTCGTGAAAGCTGGGGTTGTGGATCTGACCGGCGACGACCGTGCCATGATCTACGGCGCGCTGCTCTGGATGGCCGACAAGCTCCAAAGCGGTCAGGGCGAACAAGCGCGAGCGCTGTGGGTGGCAAAGGGGAAGCAAGCGTTGGAAGCGACCGGCGACGCACGGCGCGGCTGATCGAAATGCGCCAGCAGTTCGTCGTTGATGCATGACGATGGGATGTCAGCGGAGCGACTGCGTGCCGGAGTGACGTTCGATCATGCCATGCTAGCCTCTTGGATCTCCCGCACCGCGGAGTGGGTGGTCCGATTACCACGGACGAGTGCCCGTTTCATCAGGAGGAATCAGGAGGGCAATTCGCTTTTCGGGTTCCAGGCTGACCTGTGACGATGTCATGGCAACGCTCAACTCGGTTCAAAAGCCCCAAGCCCGATTGCGGCGTGCGGCCTCGCAGTGCCTAAGATCCACCGTTCATTCATCCGCCGAGCGCACATCAGCTGAATTCAGGAGACCAGCCTCTTTAATGGGTTCGCCGACCTTGACTTGAAACACAGGCGCATTTTCAAGGCCCCACTCATAAATCTGATGCAATACGCCATTAAGCAACTGGCCCTTGGCTGAAAGCTCATAGGTGGAGAATTCTCTCCGTCCGTGTTGACGGCGGTGAACGACAAGCTCTGCCGCGATCAAATCCTGCAGCCGTTGGGTGAGTACCTTATCGCTAAGAGCTGGCAGCAATTTGCGCAGTTCCGAATAGCGGAACGGACCTAGGGTCAGATAGCAAAGGATCACCGTTTTCCACTTGCCGCCAAGTACGGCAAGCGTGAACTCGGACCCACAATGAAATGATGTCTGCCGCTTCTTGGTCATTCAATTTCTCGGGTTTGGTGCCACCGTCCAGAAAATCTAGCAAACGGCATCAAACTGACCAAAGGGATTCGTCAGCTCCTGTTCGTGCAGTGGTGGCACTTACCACTTGGTGCGTTGAATGCTGTCGGGACAGCGTTTAACAAGCCGCGCAAGAAGATGCCGCATTGGAGTGGGAGGGAAAGCTAACGATGGGAACTCATCTGACACCATCTGAAATGAAAGAATTTGTCCGGCGCCATTTTGAGGACTTCGTCAACAATCGCCGAGCCGACGTTATCTATCAGAACATGACAAGTAATTTTTACGATCATGACGGCCCGGGCGGAAAACCAACCGATAGCAAGGGCGATGAGCAGATGATGCTCGGCATGTACAAGGCTATGCCGGATCTGAAACTTACGATCGTGGAGATGGTCGCGGAAGATGACCGCGTCGTTTGCCGCAATATCTGGTGCTGGACCGACTCCTCATCGAGAAAAAAAATGCAGATGCATGGCTTCGTGCTCTGGCGGTTCGAAGGCGCGAAGATTTCCGAACGCTGGGCAACTGTAACCCCTCCCGCAGAAGATCATCTGGCCTGGTAGCTCAGGCCCGCCGCCGAAGGCATGGCTTCAGTCGAGCCTATCGAACAGGGAGCGACATGCACAAGCAAAGCCAAACCACGCACCAAGTCGGTGATCTGATTTCTCAATATCTGGAGGCGGTGGGTCGCAAGGACGAGACCGCAGTCGACCGCTACTTTCATCCCGACATCGAATACATCGTGAACGGCGTGGTCGCCTCCGATCCAGCGAGCGGCCTGCCTCCCATTTCGCCCGATCTGGAGAAGGCTTTTCCCTGGTTCGGCATTCATCGTGGCCGCGTTGCGGTCAAGGCCTTCCTCAACCTGCTTCATCAAAATCTGGAGGTGACAGCGTATGGGCCCCGCACCGTCATTTTCGACGGCGAGAAAGCGGCAGCTTTCGGCTGGTTTCGGCTTCATGCGCTGTCCACTGGGCGCATGATCGATGTCAGCTATGCAGTCCTGGCCGAAGTGAAGGACGGCCTAATTATAAAGTACCAATTCGTCGAAAACACCTGTGCTGTCGCCAGTGCCTTCCGGACAGCTGGCATTTGGGAGCTCGCTACAGGCGGCACGGTCCACACCCTTCCCGCATCGAATTAGGAGCTGTCCATGTCACTCGTACCAACCTTTTCAATCACGCCGTTCACGTCGAGCGAAGCGGGAGCCTGGTCCAATTCCTATCTCGTCTCGGGCCGGCAGGACGCGCTCTTGTTCGACGTCGTGCAACTCCGGAGCGAAGCGAGCAAGCTTGCCGAAATGATCGCTCGGTCGGGAAAGACGCTAAAGACCGTATTCATCTCGCATGCCCATCCGGACCATTTTCTGGGCTCGGATGTCATCGCCGAGCGTTTTCCGAACGCCCGCTTCGTCACAACTCCGAATGTGGTTGGCGACCTAGCGAAGAGTGGACCCTGGATGCTCTCGCTGCTTCAAAACAAACTCGGCGCTGAAGGTCCGACACGGCTTGTCATGCCCGCAGCTATAAGCGAAAATTTCGTCGAACTGGAAGGCAGCACATTCGAAATCAAGGAATTCGGCGAAGGTGAAAGCGCTCATATCGCAACGTTGTTTGTAAACCAGCTGAAGGCGCTATTGACCGCTGATGTCGTATACAACGGGGCGCATCTCTACCTGCAAGAAAAACATCTCGAAAGCTGGCTCGATCGGCTCGATGAATTTGACGCTTACGCCAAAAAGCTCGGCGCCGCCATTTATCCGGGCCACGGCGCGCCGGGCGGCATCGAACTGATCAATCAGACGCGAGGTTATCTACGCGACTTCGCAGAAGCGGTGAGGCTCGGCTCGCCTGCAATGGCACAGCAGCGCATGCTGGAGCGATATCCCGACTACCACGTGAAACAGTTCCTCACCATGTTCAGTATCCCCGCTTATTTCGCGGCGACTCCATCCTGACCGGATCTATGCTGAAGCAACCGGCAGCAAATTCCGCGTGCGGCTGTTGATGGCTTGATGCGACATTCGTGCCAAGTCTGGCAACGATGTCGTGGAAAATCGCAGATTGGCGCGCCACGGCCGATGAAGATGGGCAATATTGCTTCGCCGTGGCGCTATGATGTAACGGCCGCCGATGCGATCCGGCCGGATAACGGGCGACGGACTGCGATCTTGCGCTACGGCGCGATGTGCGATGATATTCCCCGCGGTGAGATTCGAGCTGGACCTCGAGAATGAGGGCAACCCGTTCGGCCGGCATGGTGATTGAACGGGGCAGGTTGCGTCGCGAGATCGGTTCGTACCGCAGGTTTGGCCTTAGCAGGCTTGGCCGGCATCGCCGCAGTTCAGGCTGCGGTTTATGTTCGGCGACTGCTGAGCTGACGTCTCAGACGGATTCCTCCCCGCGATTTGAACTGCTGCTGCTTTTCGTGGCGCCGCTCGTGAGGCGTTCCTCGCCCTCGGCAGCGAGGTCCCTCGTCTGGCGATCGGGTGGCGGGTAATTCGCCGCTTGCGCAGCATTGGTCAACGGGAGACAATGCCGGCTTGCTGGAGGCGGAGAGACGGCAATGCTGTTTCGTCTCGCATTTGCTCTCATATCGATGACGACGCTGCTGTTCGGTCCCATTGGGGCCGTAGCTCAGGACATGCTGCGCAGCGTCGACCTCAACAGTCCCGAAATGTCGACATCGGAGATGACGCGCAACGAGGTCGAGGCGCTTCTCCAGACCGCGCCTCAAGACAGCGCGGGCCAACGCTCGGCGGATTTGCAAGGAAAGCGGCTGTCGCACCTCGATCTATCGGGCCTCGACTTCTCCGGCGGCAATCTTCGGCTCGTCAAGCTCAACGGGACCAACCTGAAAGGCGCGCGCTTCGATCGGGCCATCCTGAACCAGGCTTGGCTGATCGACGCGGATTTGACGGGGGCGTCACTCGCAAAGGCCTCGCTGCTCGGCACGCAGATGCAACGCGCCAAGCTTGGCGACGCCGATTTGAGTGGAGCGCGCATCACGGCGGACCTTTCCGGTGCCCACCTGACCGGAGCCAAACTTGCTGGCGCCGATTTGAGTGCTGACATGCGCAACCAATCGATGGGCATGATGCGTGGCGTGCTCAGATCCGCCGATCTCAGGAATGCAGATCTGAGCGGCGCGAACCTCTCGCGCGCTGATCTCGAATTCGCCCGGCTGCAGAACGCCGATCTCTCGAATTGCAACCTCAACCGCGCCGACCTTGCGGGAGCCGACTTGTCAAACGCCAATCTCGCCGGCGCCGATTTCACAGGGACAGACGTCGCCTCGGCACTCTTGCCGAGCACGGCGGCGCTGGAAAAGGTCCGCAATCTGGACAAGGCCAGAAACTTGAACCTGGCTCGGCGCCCGCATCAGGGATCGCAGTGATCTTGAAACCTGTACTTCGGGCGGCAACTAACGCGATCTGCGCACCGCCGCCAACCCGTCTCGGCCAGTCCCGGTGACCTTACAGCATTGTGCCGGGGCTCGACTATCATTTCTTCATCAACACTGACGGAGACGACGATGCGCAAGCCACGGGACATTGATGCCGAACTGAAGGCACTTGGGGACAAGGCGCGTGACCTCAAGAGCCGCAAGGTGCAGCAGCTTGGCAAACTGGTCATCGCCACCGGGGCCGATGCGCTCAGCGCAGACGAGCTGGCCGGCGGCTGATCGTGCTGGCCGAGACGAAAGAGGCCGGAAAGAGATGCTATGGGGCAAGCGGCGAGACAGCTGTAAAACCGTCGCTTCGATCAACTTGCAATTGACGGAGCTCCCAATGCAGAAACCCCACGACAACAGTAAAGCCAGTCCCGCCGCCTTCATGCAGGATAACACGCTGATCGCGGTCATTGAACTCAGTTTATCGAGCTGGCTGGTCGCCGGGCTGATACCGGGAGTTAGCCGGGAGCCGCTGAAGAAATTGGAGCCGAATCCAGAAGACCTGCTGAAACTACTGCATCGCTGGCGGGATGAAGCAAGTAAGGCCGGCAGGCTAATCACCCGGATTGCCGTGGCGTACGAGACTGGGCGCGATAGTTTCTGGCTGGCTCGCTGGCTCCGGGAACGCGACATAGATGCGCATGTCATCCACGCCAACAGCGTGACCGTATCCCGCGAGCACCGGCGAGCTAAAACGGATCGGCTCGATACGGCGATGTTGAAGCGCGGCTTCCTTGGTTGGCTACGTGGTGAGCGAGGCCATTGCACTGTTGCAATTGTCCCGACCATGGAGGAGGAGGATGCCAAACGCCCGCATCGTGAGCGCGAGGGATTGGTCCATGAACAAACCCGTGCGGTCAATCGGATGAAATCAGCCTCGATTCAGTTTGGCGTCCGCAACTTCAATCCCAAGCTACGCAAGGCGAGCGTGAAGCTGGAGACTGTCCGCACACCAGAGGGCAAGTCCTTGCCGCCCAACACGATCGCCGCCCTTCGACGGGACATGGAGCGGTTGAAGATCATCAAGGAACAAATTGAGGCAATCGAGCAGGCCCGGCTGCAGCAGTTTGAAAAAAAGCCGGAGGCTCTTACGAACAGGATGGTTTATCTGCTGGTACGGATTTACGGGCTTGGTTTGGAGACGGCCGAACTTTTGGTGCACGAGCTTTTGTCCCGAACATTACGCGATCGCAAAGCTGTAGCCCGTTATGCCGGATTGACCGGCTCACCGGATGAAAGCGGCTCAAAGCGACGCGAAAAGGGCCTTTCCCACTCGGGCAACGCGCGGGTACGTAAAATCATGATCCAGCTGGCCTGGCGCATGGTGAAGTTCCAGCCCGACAGCGCTCTGGTACAATGGTTCAAACAACGCACCGAGAATGCAAAGGGATCACGCAAGCCGATGATTGTAGCGCTTGCCCGCAAGCTCATCATTGCCCTGTGGCGCTATGCGAATGACGGCCTCATACCGGAAGGCTTCAGGCTGCATTCAGCGGCGTAATCGGCAACAGGAAGAAAGAAGAAATACCAGGTTTTGGTACCTCGGCGCACATAGCGACGAAACGGCCAAAAAACGATCCGAGGTAGCAGTAGCCCGCTGTCCTCCCATGGTCTCTGCACCGCGAAAGAGAATGGGCTGCTGCTGCTTCGGAGCCTCGCCTTCGATGCGCATAGTTGCATCATGGTTCGGATCCAACGGATCCACCGTATATAAGGATGTGGCGGCTGGTTTTGACAACCATCGTCAACTTGAAAGCGGGCTCTACCTCGTGTCGCTTTTGTTTCTAAGTCAAGTGATTGGGCCGCAGCCGCCTGGGATCGATCGGCGTCGGTTTTGACCCAAGCTACCGGTTGCCATGTAACGGCGCGTGCGGCCCCGATCCGATCTAGGATGCCGCCGTGCTCAGGCCAATCAAGGCCAAGCCCCTTCGGGTGGCCGCGGAAGACGCGGCCAGCCTTGACAGGCCCTGCGCGCGGCGGCCGAGAGACTTAGCGGTCGGGACGGAAGAATGCTCGCGGCGCTGGTCGAACCAAAGAATGGACCAATCGACTGCGCCGGCACGCGCTGATTTAGGACGAAATTAAATCGTCGCTGAAGTGGTCAGCACTTGACTTCAAACGTCCCATATAAGGGAGGCTTGGGCCAGGCGCGGTACTACGTTCTTTCAAAGCCGGTCGCGGCGAAATGCGAAGGCATCTCAGCGTGACGTTGGCGGCGCTCCGGCGTAACCGGACGGCGCGCAACCGTATCAGGCGCAAGGGCGCGGCATGACATGATGGGGTGGACGCCCCTCGACGGCATCGATGTGCCAAAATGATAGGTGTTGAACCATCACAAGAGAGGAAGCGCCCGTGAACGAAACTAGCACGATTGGATTGGACTTGGCGAAACATGTTTTTCAGGCGCATTGCGCGGATGCCGGCGGCAACGTCGTTTTCCGCAAACAACTGCGGCGAGACAAGGTGCTGGCTTTCCTAGCGCGGCAGCCCGTGTGTCTGGTCGCGATGGAAGCCTGCGCCAGCGCCCATTACTGGGCTCGTGAGATTAGCAAGCTGGGCCATACAGTGCGCCTGATTCCACCGTCCTATGTAAAGCCGTTCGTCAAGCGCCAGAAGAACGATATGGCCGATGCGGAAGCGATTTGCGAGGCGGCGCAACGCCCCACCATGCGCTTTGCCGCGGTGAAGAGCGAGGACCAGCAGGCGAGCGCGGTCGTGTTTCGCGCGCGCGATCTTCTGGTCCGGCAACGTACGCAGATTATCAACGCCTTGCGGGGCCATCTCGCCGAATACGGATTGATCGTGGCAAAGGGGCCGTCCCATGTTGCCGCGCTCATTGAGCAGGCGAAAGCCTCGGGGAGCGGCGTGCCGGCAGCGGCGCAACCGGCGCTCGATATCCTGATCAAGCTGCTTACGGTCCTGGCAGAGCAGATCAAGCAGCTTGATATCGAGATCGCGAAACGAGCCCGGGAAGAGGAAATCGCTCGACGGCTCATGACGGTTCCCGGCATCGGCCCGATCACGGCCACCGCTTTGATGGCGCTGGCGCCCGAACCGGAGAACTTCAGACGCGGCCGGGATTTTGCCGCTTGGTTGGGATTGACGCCGCTGCAACGCTCCACCGGCGGCAAACAGAAGCTCGGCCAGATATCGAGAATGGGCGAGCGAACGCTGCGGCGTCTCCTCATCATAGGAGCGAGCGCGGTGGTGCAGCAGGCCCGCCGGCGCGGTGCGCCGCAAGGAACGTGGCTGGGGCGTATACTCGCTAGAAAGCCACCCATGCTTGTCGCCGTCGCTCTTGCCAACAAAATAGCTCGCACCGTTTGGGCCTTGATGGCCAACGGTGGAGTTTACAAAGCTCCGGTCACGGCGGCTTAGGCCGTCCGACCAGAGGTCGTCGAGGAAGTAGGAAGGTCAAACGGAAGGTATGGCGCAACGGTCAAAGAGACGGGATCGGGAAAACCAGTATGTTGCGCAAGTGCAATACAAGCACGCTGATATGATTTGGACCCGATCCGCGAACTCCCATACGGGCCCGCGACATCACGGTCGCAGTAAAGGCCGGACAGATGTCAGCACCCGACTACGCGCAGTACCTGATCGAAAGATTCTTCTTGCATCCACCGGGGCGTCCACAGATGCGCACATGGCAGGCCGAGCGCCGCAAGCACACGCGGCATCTCATCGAACTCGGCGGGCGTCAAAGCTGGCCTCGTGGACCAAACCGGTGACGACCGCGCCATGATCTACGGCGCTACTCTGGATCGCCGACAAGCTCAAGAGCGTTCAAGGCGAACGGGCAGGTGCGCTGTGGGCCGCAAAGGGAAAGCAAGCGTTCAAGGCGGACCCGGCGACGCGCAACAAGACAGATCTAACTGCTCCAGCCGTTCGTCGTTGATGCATGATGATGGCATGTCGGCCGAACGACGGCGTGCCGGCGGTACTGAATCATGCGATGAGCGCCGGAATTGGGGACTACGGAATTCGCGGTCCGCCAAATTCGCCTGCTTATGCCGCGCGGACTGTAGCGAGAAATTTCACGACTTCGCTCTTGAGCCGCTTATTCTCGCCCGAAAGCAATTGCGCGGACGACAATACCTGTGATGAAGCCGAGCCGGTATCGCTCGCTCCGCGGCTAACGTCAGCGATGTTGGTTGCAACGTGGGCAGAGCCGACGGCAGCCTGCTGCACATTGCGGGCGATCTCGTGGGTCGCCGCACCCTGCTCCTCGATCGCCGCTGCAATAGCGGCCGCGATTTCGGAAATGCGGGCAATGGTGCCACTAATCTCCTTTATCGCGAGCACCGATTCCTGCGTTGCCGTCTGCATTTCCGAGATCTGCGTGCTGATTTCGCTGGTAGCCTTGGCTGTCTGCGCAGCCAGCGCCTTGACCTCCTGGGCAACCACGGCAAAACCGCGGCCGGCTTCGCCCGCCCGCGCGGCCTCGATGGTTGCGTTAAGAGCGAGGAGGTTCGTTTGCTCGGCTATCGTGGTAATCAATTGAGTTACGTCGCCGATGCGGCCGGCCGCGAGCGACAACTCGGCGATCCGCGCGTCCGTCTTTTCCGCCTGTCCGACTGCCTCATTAGCGATCTTGTTGGACGCGGCCACCTGGCGCCCGATTTCGCCAACGGAACTTGCCATTTCTTCGGTTGCTGCGGCAACCGATTGCACGTTGGCCGACGTTTCTTCCGATGCGGACGACACGACGGTGGAAAGCTGCTTGGTCGCCGCAGTACTCTTGGTCAAGATGACGGCGGAGCTTTCTAGTTCGCTGGACGCAGCGCCAACCTTCTCGATGATGTCACCGACGGTTGCCTCGAATCTTGCAGCGAGATCGTGAAGCTCAAAGCGACGAGCTTCCGCCAACTCGCGATTCTTGGCTTCGCGCTCCGAGGTCTCACGCTCAGCTTTGGCAATCGCCTGCAATTTGAATTCCTCGATCGCACGAGCCATCTGTCCGACTTCATCCCCGCGATTGAGACCAGGCAGTTGGACATCGAAGTTGCCGATCGCAAGTTCACGCAACGCAGTTGACATCGCAACCACGGGGCGAGCGATATTTCTGCCAATCAGGAAGGAGACGCCGATACCGACGAAGGCCACGATCAGCAGAACGCAGGTCAAGGTAAACTGCTGCTGATCGAGCCTTATTCCTGCGCGTGCGATTTCGCGATCCTTGCTGTCGGCGCTACGCGTGAGCAGATCGTCGGTCAGTTTCTCGATATCCGCGAAGTTTCGCTCGGCGCCCTTGATGAAGAGCAGCGCCGATCCCGCGTCGCCATCGGCCATTTCGATCGCATTCTTGGATTGCTTGAGATAGCCGGCGACGGCAACTTTCAGCTTCTCCAGGCGCTCCGATTTGCGTTCACCTTGGGCAACCTCAACAGCCTTCAATGCCTCAGAGATCTTGAGCGCAGCGGCTGAGGCCTCCTTGGCGAAAGTAGCGACCTTCTTTTCGTCCTGTTCGTTGGACGCGGTCGCCGCAAGGCGGTACAGCTTGGCGTGAGCGATCCAGCTTTCGATACTGAGCTCGTTTGAAACTTCCAACTCGTGGATCGGCCCCGCGACAAGAGCGTCAACCGCCGCCTGATTGGATCGCAACGCCAGCACGGCGTAAACGCCGATGGCCATCAGGATTAGAACAAGGATCGCGGGTGCCAGCTGAACTTTCCAGGACAAGCCTATGTTTTTGATCCAGCCGAGCATGTCAATCCTTTCGAGCGGCCGACAAAGCAATGCCGCCAAGGGCGGCTGGTCAGGATTTGTAGATCCCGGCGCAAACGGCGGTATTGTCCAGCTTTTCGCAGTACATCTCCTTCTGCTCGACCTTTTTGTCGACTGGATTGACGAACTTGTAGTCCTGCCAGAACGTGCCTTGCTTGTTCGCCAGTTCGACGCGCTCCTTGACGTAGTACTTGCCGTCGACGTCCTGCGCGTCGATCAAGTCCTTGCCGATGAATTTTTGGTTCGATCCGTGCGCCAGCACCTTGCCATCAAGCTGATAGACCACGACGTACAAATCGCGATCGTGGAACTGGCTGACCTTATCGTCTATCATGGGGTAGGCCTTTTCCGGGCCCTGCTCTTTGATGAAAGCTACCGCCTTCTTAACCATAGCAACGGCTTCGTCTTTGGTAGCGCCGCCGGCAGCGGCCGCTCCTCCAACAACAAACATCCCTACAAGTGCCGCAGCACATGCGTTCGCTGACCATATCTTCATGTCTTGAGCCCCGGCTCGATGATTGATTCCAGAAACGATGTCAAAAAAGAGCGAACTATTCGTTAAGAAAGGTATCTTGGGAGCGGTTGGCACAGCGGCGCGATGGGTCACTGCGGAATTTCGAAAAATAGCTTCTGGTCAATAATTTACGGCTGCCGGAGCGCGCGATCCACAATCCCGCTTCCACAAAAAGTCGGTTGTTCTTTCCGCGCCGCCCAGGATCGCCCGGCTTGCCCAGACATGCGGCTCCATCTTCGCCCATTGGGGGTCAGGCAGAGCGAATCTGCTAGTCGAAGCTTGATCACAGTCAAGCCCAGATGAGGATCCTGATCCCAACAGGCTCGATCAGAGTTCGGGCTCTCGGCAAGTCGGCTTGGATTGAAATTACGGAGGCTGCGCTCATCGACGATGACGAATTGGTTGTGCGCTTGCTTCGTCAGTCCCGTTTGCCTGGAGTGCAGATCGCTTTGTATGCGATTTTCGTCGGAGCGCAACATTACCACTACGGCAGAAGGCGTGGAAACGAAAGAGCAGTGCGAGAACTGCAGCGGCTCGGCTGCGCCTAGATGCAGGGTTTCTTGTTCAGTCGCCCAAACATGCCGCCGATGTCAGGGAATCAATGGATGAACACACTCCATCGACGTCGGCAATGGCAACCACATCTGGGGCGAGCGCTTCGATAAGCCGTCACGGACCTCTCGATATGCAGGACGAATCGCGTCGCGCCTCGATGGTGGGCTAGGCTTCCAGCTTTCATATGACTCGAAAAGAGCTATGCAGCAACATTGCTGCCCCGGCCGGCATAGCAGTGTCGCTATTGTTAGGTGCAGCGAGTGCGACCCGATCAAGTGCAGATCCACGCCGATCCCGGTTATCCACTCGGGTAGGCGCCACACCACTTCTGAGTTGTCAGATGACCTCTAATTTTCCGCCGGCCAGTAAGCAGGCGCTTCAGCTTCTTGTCTACTTATCTTGGATGGTCGTGAACGGTGTCTCCCCTTGACCTTCACGCGATTTGATTCTGATTTCCTTGCTCGTCTCGACCAACCTCCCAACCGTAAGCCAGATCTTGGCCTTGGCTGAGGATGCGATAACCGGTGGGAGCTATTTCCGCTTCGACACGAGAAAGCAAACGTTGAGCAATCTGCTTTGCCTCCTCAAGAAAAACACTGGCTCCGATCACCCGATCAAGAATAGCGGGCGTTCCATTTTTCGATCCTAGTATTTCGATGGTCAGGGGCTGCTTTACTGGCATGAGCGCCCCTATCTACAGTGCTCTCGAATAGCTGGTAGATTTGATTGCGTATTTGCGAGGCATGCTCAGTGATAGTGACGATCTTCGCGGAGAGGTCGACGAAGCGCTCGCACTAACAGGCGATGAAGCATTAACAGCCGAGGGTCGCGCGACATTGATAAAGCTTAAGGCCGACATCAAGACATTTCGCGCGGAAAGCCTCTCACCCGAGGAATTATCGCGGCAAGTGCCTGCTTGGAAAAATATGCTCGGGGAGGATGGGGCTCGGATCGCTGCCCAAATTCTCTATGCCTTCCATCGCGAAGGCCGACCAATCAAGCCTTCTGATGCAATCGATTTCCTTCATGCCAGTTACTTACCGTATGTTAATCTATGGCGCGGGGACAAGGCTTTCAGTGACCTTCTCATCAAGCATAAAGTAAAGTTCTCTGAGCGCGTTGTATCCACACTTAAAGAACTTCCTTTGCGTATCGAAACAGAACTAGCTCGCGCTGCTTAGCTATTGAAAAAACAGTATATTTTTCATTTTAATAGATTGTACCCAATTTGGGGTGTATAGTACCCAAAATGGGGTTGATATGAAAAAGAGCCTGAGCTTATCAAGCGCGCTGTTTTCAAATGTGCAGCAACGTGTGTTGGCGCTGATTTTCGGACATCCCGAGCGCAGTTTCTACACTTCAGAAATCGTTCGGAGTGTTCATTCAGGCCGGGGTGCCGTCGAGCGTGAATTGGAACGCTTAGAACGAACTGGGCTCGTTTCGGTCAAGCATGTCGGCAATCAGAAACATTTCCGAGCCAACCAAGATTCTCCGATTTTTGAAGAGCTGCACGGTATTGTCTTAAAGACCGTCGGGCTTGCCGAACCTCTGAAACAATCACTTGCACCCTATAGTGACAGAATAAAAGCCGCCTTCGTGTACGGCTCCATTGCCAAAGGCACTGATACAGCGAGCAGCGACATCGATCTAATGGTGGTTGGTGACGATCTTTCCTACGCTGATCTCTTCGCCGGCTTGCGGAAGGCGGAGACTGTCTTGCACCGAACGGTTAACCCGACTTTTCTCTCTTTTCAGGACTGGTGGCGCAAGCTGACTACCAAAGATTCCGTCATTGCAAAAATCGACACACAGCCTAAGCTTTTCATCTTCGGATCGGAATCTGACTTGAAACATGGGCAAACAGGAACTCGAAAACCTCGCCAAGGTCGGCCAGCTGAAAGCTGAACCGCCAGCGCGCGCGGAGTTTGACGGTATGATCAACGGCGCCAAAAAGCGCCTTGCCGATGCACAGAATGAAGACCTTGCTGCTGAAAGCCGGTTCGACCTGGCCTATGGCGCTGCACATGGGTTTGCCCTGGCCGCTCTGCGTCACAAGGGCTATCGATCAGAAAACCGCTTCACCGTCTTTCAAGCGCTAGCCCACACCGTTGACGGCCTTGATCCTCTCGCCATTCGAATTTTTGCCAAGTGCCACAACGAGCGTAACCTCGCTGAGTATGAAGGGCGCACTGAAGTTGATGAGCGGCTTCTTGCGGAAATGATCCGTTACACAATCGAGCTGCAGAAGGCCGTGCTAGCTCTCAAGCCACCACCCAAGTGATCCCACTACACGATTTCCAAAAGATTCCGCACCATCTGGAATGTCGCACGGATTTCTGCTGGAGTATCAATGCAAAGAGTTCTATACGTATGCAGAAATCTCAGGGTGGAAGTCTATTTCGAACCTTGTTTTTGCTGAGTTGAACCTGAACGGCTCAAACCTTCCGAGTTTCCAGCGCCTGTTAAGGTTTCGGCGGAAGGCTTGTCATCTTGCGAGCGAACGCTGTTGGCGCAAAGCGGCCGGTCGCATGATGGGCGTTTATTGAACGGCCGCGGCTGGTGCAAGGGTACGCGACGCGACGTGGCCGAGCTGCGAAAGCAGACAGCCGAGTAATTTAGCGGGATCACGTTATGAGCTGCGAAGCCTGTTTTCGGCGGCATCTTGCTGACCGGCAGGTGCAAACGTTACTTTGCCAATCGTAGGTGAAGGAGAGAATGTCCCCTCGACTCGGGCCGACTTGTCCAACGACCGCAACGTGCTCGATCTCGCACTCGTCTCAGTTAAGAAGACGTCGGCCCACGTTTTCGAGAACCTTCCAGCCAGCGGAAGAGGCGGCGGCGTGTTAGACAATACGGCCGGGTCTCGACCCGCTTCGTGCGGATTGCTTGCCCCCGTTAGATCGGAAAGATGAGTAATTTCAGTGGCGCCGGGAGATTTTAAGTCCCTTGCGTCTACCAATTCCGCCACGTCCGCCTGTTGATTCCCTTAGCTTTTTCACTCCGAGCCGGCAAATGTTTTCCAGTCAAAGCCGAGCGTTTTCCATTTCAAGCGCAAAAGCTGCTCACGCCTTGTCCGGACGGTCGTTCCTCGTCCCGCTCAAATCCGCGCGCGGCGCAGCCGCAGCGCGTTGCAGACGACACTGACCGAAGAGAGCGCCATCGCCGCGGCAGCCACGATCGGCGACAGGAGCAGCCCGAATGTCGGGTAGAGCACGCCAGCCGCGATCGGAATTCCCGCGGCATTGTAGGCGAACGCGAAGAACAGGTTCTGCCGGATGTTGCTCATCGTGGCACGCGATAGCCGCCGTGCGCGCACGATGCCGTTGAGATCTCCCTTGAGAAGGGTGACACCGGCGCTCTCCATTGCGACATCCGTTCCTGTCCCCATCGCGATGCCGACCTCGGCGGCGGCCAATGCCGGCGCATCGTTCACACCATCGCCGGCCATGGCGACGGCCCGGCCCTCTTTCTGGAGCTTCGAGACGACCGAGCTCTTCTGATCGGGCAGAACCTCGGCTTCCACGTCCGCAATCCCAAGTCGGCGCGCGACGGCCTGTGCGGTCGTCCGGTTATCGCCGGTCAGCATGATGACCTTGACGCCTTCGGCGGCGAGGGCACGGAGTGCCTCCGGCGTCGACTGCTTCACGGGATCGGCGATCGCCAGAATTCCCGCAAGTCTGCCATCGATTGCCATGTTGATGACGGTTGCGCCTTCGCCGCGCTGCCGCTCGGCCTCGGATTCCAGTGCGGAGGTGTCTACGCCCTGCGACCGCAGGAACGTCGCGTTCCCAAGAAGCACCTTCCTGCCCTCGACGGTTCCGAGCGCCCCTTTTCCGGCTGGTGAATCGAAATCCCTGACATCCGTTGTCTGAAGGTTCCGGTCCTTCGCTTCTCTTACAATTGCGTCGGCAAGCGGATGCTCGCTCGCGCGTTCGACGCTTGCCGCAAGCCGCAGGATATCGGCTTCGGCATGTCCAGCTGTTGGCACCACGGCCACGACCTTCGGCTTTCCTTCCGTCAGCGTGCCGGTCTTGTCGACGACCAGGGTGTTGATCCGCTCCATGCGCTCAAGCGCCTCGGCGTTCTTGATCAGCACACCGGCCTGGGCGCCGCGCCCGACGCCAACCATGATCGACATTGGCGTAGCCAGCCCCAGCGCGCAGGGACAGGCTATGATCAGCACACTGACGGCTGCGACAAGGCCGAAGGCGAAGCGCGGTTCGGGCCCGTAAGCCGCCCAGGCGGCGAATGCCAAGATCGCAACCACGATGACGGTCGGAACGAACCAGCCTGCGACTTGATCGGCAAGGCGTTGAATCGGCGCGCGCGAACGCTGCGCCTGCGCCACCATCTGCACGATCTGGGAAAGCATGGTGTCGCTGCCGACCTTCTCGGCCCGCATGACGAAGCTGCCCGAACGGTTCAGCGTGCCGGCAATCACCTTGCCGCCGACTTCCTTGCTGACCGGCATGGATTCGCCCGTGACCATCGACTCATCGAGCGAAGATCTGCCCTCGACGATCTCGCCATCGACCGGCACTTTCTCGCCCGGCCGGACGCGCAGCCGGTCCTCAGGCTGCAGCACCGCAATCGCGACCTCTTCGTCCGAACCGTCGTCCCGGATGCGGCGCGCCGTTTTGGGCGCAAGATCGAGGAGGGCCTTGATGGCGCCCGAGGTGGCCTCGCGCGCGCGCAGTTCGAGCACCTGGCCGAGAAGGACCAGAACCGTGATCATCGCGGCAGCCTCGAAGTAGACGGCGACGGCTCCGTCATGCCCTCTGAAGGTCGCGGGAAATGCGCTGGGCATGATGGTGGCAAAGACGCTGTAAACCCAGGCGACGCCGGTGCCCATCGCGATCAAGGTGAACATATTCAGGTTGCGCGTCAGGATGGATTGCCAGCCGCGGACGAAAAAGGGCCAGCCCGCCCACAACACGACGGGCGTCGCGAGAACGAACTGGATCCAGTTCGATAGCGATTGATCGATCCACCCGTGACCGCCGACGAGATGGCCACCCATTTCAAGGATCACGACCGGAATGGATAGCGCCAGACCCGCCCAGAATCGGCGGGTCATATCGATCAACTCGGGATTGGGTCCAGTGTCCGCGGTTGCGACTTCCGGCTCGAGCGCCATCCCGCAGATCGGACAACTGCCGGGGCCGACTTGCCGGATCTGAGGATGCATCGGGCAGGTGTAGATCGCGCCTTCAGGCGCGTCAGCGTGCGCGGGTTGCATTGCCTTTCCGCCGATATACTTCGCCGGGTCGTCGGCGAATTTCGTGCGGCAGCGATCCGAGCAGAAGTAAAAGGTTTGTCCCCCGTGCTCGATCTTGTGACGGGCTGTTGCGGGATCGACCTTCATTCCGCAGACGGGGTCGATCGCCGCAGCCTGGGTGAGGTCGCGATGATGGTGGGCGTGATCGTGGCCCGAAGAATGCGAGTGTCCGCAACAGCTTCCGCCTGCTTCTACGGAACTATCGGCGTTCTGCGCTACCATTGTCGGCTCCATCTCTTGCGGAAAGTACCCTAGGGGGGTATATACGGACCATGAGAGACGACATCAAGGCTTCCTGCAAAAAACGCCTGAACCGGATCGAAGGTCAGGTGCGCGGGCTTTCGAAAATGGTTGACGAGGATCGCTACTGCATCGATCTCGTGACTCAGATCTCCGCGGTGCGGACGGCGCTTCGCCGTGTCGAGGAGGAGATCCTCAGGGATCACGTGGCTCACTGCGTGGAACACGCGATCAACAGCGGCGACAAGGCAGACCAGCGCCGCAAAATCGCCGAGCTGATGGACGTCGTTGGCCGAGCCGATCGATAGATCGAATATCGTGACAATCGATTGAGCAGGATCAAAGATTTGCCCAGGATCGAAACTATGGTATTAATCCGCCTCGAAGCGAAAGGTTAGACAAAGCGCGATGCGGCTCGTCCGTACCATCCTGACATTCGCGATTGCCGCTTCCCTGGTCATGCTCCCGCTTGGAGCATCGGCCGCGAGCTTGGTCATGTCCTCAGGCGATGCCCATTCCGGCATGCAGATGGACACCGCGGATGATATGTCGATGGACTGCTGTCCGGATGATATGAAGGGCGCGCCATCGCATCATCACGACTACAAGTGCAATATGGGTTTGTGCTGCGCGGGCGGAGCCGTCGCTCTGGGCGACATCCGTATCATGAGCAGCGAAATTCTTTCTACGGCGGGAAGCAAAATCGCAATCCCCGCTGATCAGGTCGTCTCTTTCCGCGGCGGCAGCCCGCCTTTCCGGCCTCCTCGAGTCTGATCTCGCAAAGCCAGTCGCGCGCAGCACGCTTGCTCGTGACGACGACTGACGTGTGCGCCCACGGCGCCATGGCTGAGATCAATCATGAGGACAGGACCATGCTTTCCAAATTCAGCACCGCGGCTCTCGCCGCCACCATTTCGCTTGCCGCTTCGGTCGCCGTGGCAGGCGCCAGCGACTACACCTTCGAGCCGGTCAATCCGGAGATGAAGAAGGGCGACGATGTCACACTCGCCGTTCGCTTGACGAGCAAGCAGACCGGCAAGCCGGTTTCGGACGCGGTCGTCTTCAAGACGCGCGTGGATATGGCTCCTGACGGGATGGCCGAGATGCAATCTCCCGTTTCTCCGCTGCCCTCGAAGGAGCCCGGCGTGTACGCCTTCAAGACCGATCTGCCGATGGCTGGCCGCTATCAGGTCACGCTTTCCGCGAAGGTGCAGGGCGAGCCGGAGACCGTCACCGGCAAGGTGATCGTCAAGGCCACGAAGTGAGCCGTGGGCGCTCCTTTGGGAGCGCCCCATCCCGAATTCATACGCGCGCTCTAATGGCGCTTGCGGTGATCACCATGAACACGTTTCGCTTCCTCGCTACCCTCGCGCTCGGCGCCGGCATGGGCCTGGGTGGATACTGGTCGATCGAATGGTCGCCTTGGCGTCCCAACGCGCATCTGACCGCTGCCGCGGCCGCGGCGGATCGCCCCGTGCTCTACTATCGAGATCCGAGCGGTGCGCCGCATTGGTCGGCAGGCCCGAAGAAGGACGATCACGGGCGAGATTACCTGCCTGTCTACGACGACGATCAAGCCGTCTCCGAGCCCGCCAAGCCGATGCAACAGGCGGAGTCCTCGCGCAGGATTCTCTACTACCGGAATCCCATGGGCTTGCCCGACACCTCGCCGGTTCCGAAGACGGATCCTATGGGGATGAACTACGTCCCCGTCTATGAGGGCGAAGAGGTCGACGACGGCTCGGTCAAGCTTTCACTGGGCAAGATTCAGCGCACAGGAGTGAAGTCGGACCCCGTCGAGCGCCACGTGGTCAGGACTTTGGTGAAGGCGCCGGGCACGATCCAGCTCGACGAACGCCGCGTCTCGGTCGTCGCCATGCGGGCTGAGAGCTTCGTGCAGAAGGTCGCCGACGTCACCACGGGAACGCGCGTTTCGGCGGGGCAGCCCTTGATGGAGATCTACAGTCCGGCAATTTCCTCGGCAGCGGCGGAATATCTCTCGACCATCGCTTCCAGGATCACAGGCGATGTCCAGGCTTACGGGCGCGGGTCGCGACAGCGGCTGATGAATCTGGATGTTCCCGAGCCGGTGATCGCCGCAATGGAAAAGACCCATGTGGCTCCCATGGTCATTCAATGGTCGGCCCCGCGCGACGGAATCGTGCTGGAACGCAACGCGGTCGACGGCATGCGGGCCAACCCCGGCGACGTGTTGTTCCGGATTGCGGACATCTCGGTGATCTGGGCGCTGGTGGACGTGGCCGAGCGCGATCTCGGCGAGCTTTCGGTCGGGCAAACCGTGACCGTGCGCGCACGCAGCTTTCCGGGCCGGACATTTTCCGGGACGATCAGCGTGATCTATCCGCAAGTGAATCGCGAGACGCGGACAGCGCGAGTCCGAGTCGAATTGACGAACAACGACCTCGCTTTGCTTCCGGATATGTATGTCGACGCGGAAATCGACACAGGAAGTCAGACGCCGGTCGTCGCTGTCCCCGATAGCTCGGTGCTCGATACCGGCAGCCGGCAAGCTGTCCTCGTCGACAAAGGCGAAGGCCGCTTTGAGCCGCGCGAAGTGAAGCTCGGCCGCCGAGGCAGTGGCTACATCGAAGTCAAGGAAGGCCTTGTGGAAGGGGAGGCGGTTGTCACCTCGGCCAACTTCCTGATCGATGCCGAGAGCAACCTGAAGGCCGCGCTGAACGGCTTCGCTCAAGCGGGGGCATCTCAACCTCCCAACACGGATCACGCAGGCATGGGAGAGCGCAAATGATCGCCCATATTATTGCGTGGTCGGCGCGCAACCTCCTGCTGGTGCTGTTCGGCACCGGCTTTGCGGCCGCGGCCGGACTCTACGCGCTCGTTCACCTGCCGCTCGACGCGATTCCGGACCTCTCTGACACGCAGGTGATCGTCTATACCGAATACCCGGGCCAGGCACCGCAGGTCATCGAGGATCAGGTCACTTACCCGCTGACGACGGCCATGCTGACGGTGCCGAAATCGAAGGTCGTGCGTGGCTTCTCGTTCTTCGGCGTGTCGTTCGTCTACGTGATCTTTGAGGATGGCACAGACATTTACTGGGCGCGCTCGCGCGTGATGGAATTCCTGAACAGCGCGGCGTCCAGGCTTCCGGCCGGCGTGACACCAACCATCGGGCCGGATGCTACCGGCGTCGGCTGGGTCTACCAGTACGCGGTCATGTCGAAGGAATTGAACCTTGCGGACACGCGCACGATCCAGGACTGGAATCTGAAGTTTGCGCTCGCCAGGGCCGAAGGTGTTGCGGAGGTCGCGAGCATCGGCGGTTTCGTCAAGCAATATAACGTCATCCTCGACCCGCAGCGCATGCGCGATCGCGGCATCAGCATGCAGCGGATTCGGGAGGCGATCCGCGCGAGCAATGCCGATGTCGGTGGCCGCACGGTCGAACTCTCGGAGTTCGAGTACGTCATCCGTGGCAAGGGTTATCTCAAGGGCATCAACGATCTCGGCAACATCGTCCTGAAGACGAGCAACGGCACACCGGTATTGCTGCGCGATGTGGCGCGGGTCGAGCTCGGTCCCGATGAACGGCGAGGAATTGCCGAACTGAACGGCGAGGGAGAGGTCGCAAGCGGAATCGTGCTGCAGCGCTTCGGCGTCAACGCCCTCGACGTGATCGAGAACGTCAAGAAACGCTTCAAGGAAATTGCAAGCAGCCTGCCGAAATCGGTCGAGATCGTTCCTGTCTACGACCGGTCGAACCTGATCTACGCCGCCATCGACACGCTCAAGCATACGCTGGTCGAGGAAAGTATCGTCGTCGCGCTGGTCTGCATGGTGTTCCTGTTGCATGTCCGAAGCGCCATGGTCGCTATCCTGATGCTGCCGGTGGGCGTGCTGATGGCGTTCGGCGCGATGAAGCTCCTGGGCCTGGGTTCCAACATCATGAGTCTCGGCGGCATCGCGATCGCGATCGGCGCGATGGTCGACGCCGCGATCGTCATGATCGAGAACGCGCATAAGCATCTGGAACGAGCCAAGCCGGACCAGTCGCGCATACAGATCCTGATCGATGCCGCCTCGGAAGTCGGGCCTGCGCTGTTCTTCAGCCTGCTGATCATCACGGTGTCGTTCGTGCCGATCTTCACGCTGGAATTGCAGGAAGGCCGGCTGTTCAGCCCCCTCGCTTTCACCAAGACGTTCTCGATGGCGGCTGCCGCTCTGTTGTCCGTAACTCTCGTACCCGCGCTGATGGTGATCTTCGTTCGCGGCAGGATTGTCCCGGAGAGCAAGAACGTCATCAACCGCTTCCTGATCTGGATCTACCGGCCGGTGATCAAGTTGGTGCTGCGGGCGAAAACCCTCGTGATCCTGGCTTCGCTTGTAGTGCTCGCAGTCACGATCTGGCCGGTCCGTCAGCTCGGCACCGAGTTCATGCCGACCCTGAACGAGGGGACGCTGCTCTACATGCCGACGACGCTGCCCGGTATCTCGGTCACGAAGGCGGCTGAGCTGATGCAGATGCAGGATCGGATCATCAAATCATTTCCGGAAGTCGCCTCGGTGTACGGCAAAGCCGGACGGGCGGAGACCGCGACGGATCCCGCCCCAACCGAGATGTTCGAGACCATCGTCAACCTGAAGCCGAAGGATCAGTGGCGGCCGGGTATGACCGTCGATGGCCTCATCGCGGAGATGGACAAGGCACTGCAGTTTCCGGGTGTATCGAATGCCTGGACCATGCCGATCAAGGCCCGCATCGACATGCTTTCCACGGGTATCCGGACGCCGATCGGCGTCAAGGTCATGGGTACGGACCTGGTGGAGATCGACCGGTTGGCCAAACAGATCGAGCGCGTCATCAAGACCGTTCCGGGCACGTCATCGGCGTACGCGGAACGTGGCATCGGCGGTTACTACCTCGAGATCACCCCGGATCGCGCGGCGCTCGCTCGTTACGGCATGCTGGTCCAGGACGTCCAGGACACCATCGCGGCTGCTCTTGGCGGTCAGACCGTTACCACGACGGTGGAGGGCCGGCAGCGGTTCACCGTGAACATGCGCTATCCCCGTGATCTCAGGGACCATCCGAAGACTATCGCAAGCGACATTCTGGTGCCGATGCCAGCGGGCGGTGCGGTGCCGCTCGGCGAAGTCGCCAAGGTCGAACTCGCGCGAGGACCGACGTCGATCCGGACCGAGAACGGACAACTCGCGACGTACATCTACGTCGATATCAGGGATCGCGACATCGGAAGCTACGTCGCCGACGCCAAGCGTGCCGTGACCGACAGCATCCAGTTTCCCGCCGGATCCCATGCGCTCTGGAGCGGTCAGTACGAATATCTGCAGCGAGCCGCCGCCCGCATGAGGATCGTCGTCCCGGTGACGCTGACAATCATCTTCCTGCTGCTTTATTTGAACTTCAGGGCCATGACGGAAACCTTGATCGTCATGCTGTCGCTGCCGTTCGCGCTTGTCGGCGGCATCTGGATGATGTGGTGGCTCGGCTTCAACCTATCGGTCGCCGTCGCGGTCGGGTTTATCGCGCTTGCCGGCGTTGCCGCGGAAACCGGCGTGGTGATGCTGATCTATCTCGACCACGCTCTCGCCGAGATGAAGGCGAGGCGACGCGCGCAAGGCCGTCATCTGACGCGTGACGACCTCTACGATGCCATCATGGAGGGCGCCGTCGAACGGGTTCGCCCGAAGATGATGACGGTCGTCGCGATCATGGCGGGGCTGCTGCCGATCATGTGGAGCAGTGGAACCGGATCCGAGATCATGCAGCGCATCGCCGTGCCGATGATCGGCGGGATGATCTCATCAACGCTCCTGACGCTTATCGTCATCCCGGCGATCTTCGCACTGGCGAAAGGCTTCCGGCTGCCTCCGGCCAACGTTTGCGAAAAAGCGCCGGCAGGTGCCCTGGCGGAGGCTGCCGAGTAGGTCGCAGCTTCACTTCTGGGATTGATTTGCGTCAAACAACAACCGGCGGAAATGGCGCTCATGGCAAGCAGCCAACATTCCCCGGGAGAAGGTTCATGAAAGGCGTAACACTGGCTGCGGCACTGCTGCTTGCGACGGTTAGCTCTCCATCCTGGGCTCAATCGCCTGCCGACCACGAAGCTCAACATCCCGACCGAAAGGAGGCGCCAGCCGCCAACCAGCCGTCTCCGTCTCCCAGTCAGCCCGGGATGATGGGGAAGGGCATGACGGGTGGCAGGCAGGGAATGATGGGTGGCGGCATGATGAACATGATGGGCGGCAACATGCCCATGATGAACATGATGCAGATGATGATGGGCGCGCGACAGGGTGATTGCGGCATGGGTGGCATGGGCATGATCGACCGTGTCGAGGGCCGGATTGCCTTCCTGCGCGCCGAACTCAAGATCACGGATGCGCAAAATGATGTTTGGACCGCGTTCGCCGATGCGCTGCGCGCCAACGCAAAGAGCCTCGGCGAGGTCCGCGCCTCGATGATGTCGGAAGTGGGGGCAGGGCAGCAGGGCTTGGTCGACCGTCTGACGCTCCAGGAGAAATGGCTTGCCGCACGACTGGAAGGGACCCGCGCGATCAAGTCAGCGCTGACAAGTCTTGTCGGTGCCTTGTCGGACGAACAGAAGAAGGCTGCCGACCAGTTACTTGCGGCTCATATGGGCATGGGCGCAATGGCGTGCGCGATGCAGGCCAGACAAATGAGTTCCGGCCAGATGCAGCCCGGACCGATGATGCAGGGGCGGTGACGCGACGCGAACGATGGAGGCTACAGCCAGCGCGACGTCTGGGAGAGAACCATTCTGTTCTGGGATACGCTCCGGCAAGGTGCGGACAATATGATCGCGCTTCGACCATGAGATCAAATAGTTAGCGCCATTTTTGGGTCCGGCAACTGAGCCGGCCACAAAGGTGCCACCGGCACCTTTCAGCGGTTGCCTCTGACGAGGCAAAGCCTCATTCCGGACACTAGTGCCGCCTATTTGAAGTCCCTGCGCTGCAAGCTGCGAACCCTGTTTCAGGGACTTCAAATAGAAGGCGGCACTAGAAAGAAAACTTTGCTAGTGCTCCTGACTTTCCGAAGTTCGTGAACGGTGCGCGCCGAGGTAGGACACGAACTTCGGAAAGTGCTGCTTTACGCAACCTCAATGTTGTGGGTTTAACAGGACTCCATGATCGCCTCACTCGCTTGTCTTCGCGCGCCAGTCCGTGCCCTTGCCGGCGTCGTGCTAATGGCGTCGGCCGCGGCTCTTTCCGGTTGCGCCAACATGAGCGATGGCATGACGTCGGCGTTCGCGGATCCGGCGAAGTATGAGCTTTACAATTGCAAGCAGCTAGAGACCGAGCGCAAGAATCTGGCGACCAAGATGGCCGAATATCAGGGACTGATGAGCAAGGCGCAGGCCGGTGCGGGCGGCCCTGTCGTGGCGGAGCTTGCCTATCGCAACGACTACATTGCGTTGCGCGGCCAGGCCAAGAATGCCGATGAGGCGTGGGTCACCAACAAATGCCGCGAGACGCCTGCCAAAACGGCGGCGACGCCGTCCCCCGCATCGACGCCTGCGCCCGCCGCGACGTCAGGCCGTGGCCAGATGAGGTCGGGCAGCGCCCTTTATTGACGCCGTACCGGTACCGCCGATCTGAAGTCCCTGCACCACAAGCTGGCCGCTCGCTCGACTGGCGAATGTCAAGAACTGGACCACGAGGCGTCATCGTCTTACGGCCGCCAGTTATAGATCCAGTCCTGTCGTGACAGCATTCGCTTCGGCCCCATCGCCTTGATGACGAGGTCGCGCGCGAGCGCGAGTGGACCCGCCAGATGGTAGATGCGACCGGCCTGGCGCGCGCTGCGCTGAACCCTTATGACGCGCGGCCGGCGCAGTTTGGCATAACGTTTCAAGGCCGCGGGAAGCGCTGCCGGCCCGTCGTTTTGCCGCTCGGCAATACATTTGGCGAGCACCGCGGCATCCTCGATCGCCATCGCCGCGCCTTGCGCGGCGAACGGCAGCATGGCGTGGGCCGCGTCTCCCAACAACGCGACAGCACCTTCGCTCCATGAGCCGCGACCGGGCACGGTGAACAGCGCCCATCTGCGCCAGCCGTCGACCGCCCCGATCAGCATGCGCGGAATAGCATGCCATCCGGCCGCAACAAATGCGCTCTTGATCTCGTTGCCGTCGCCCGGCTCGCTCCAGCCTGGCCTGTTCCATTCTCCCGGCACCACCGCCACAACATTGATCTGGCGCGCGCCGGAAATCGGATAGGAGACAAGGTGCGCGCGCGGTCCCATCCAGAGCTGCACGCGGCGCGAGGTGTATTCGCGCGGCAGCTGCGTTGGGTCGATTGTGCCGCGCCAGGCGATCAAACCTGAAAAGCGCGGCTGCACATCGGGGTGCAGGTGTTGGCGGACGGTGGACCAGATTCCGTCGGCGCCGATCAGCGCGACCGCGAGCTCTTCCTGGCGCGCTGTGCCGCGCCGCTGGACGACGGTCAATCCCTTGGCGTGGGGACTGACATCCTCGAACTGACAGCCGAGCCGGAGATCGATGTTGGAACAGGTTTCGACCCCGTCCCGCAACGCCGCTTGCAGATCGGCACGGTGGATCACCCAATAGGGTGCTTCAGTGCCCGACGCCGGCCCGCCAAGCGAGAGGCGGGCGATCTCGCCGCCATTTCTGGCGCTCATCAGGCAGATGGAATCGGGCGTTACGGCGCGGGAAAGGCGCGGGCGAAGGCCGAGATCGATCAGCACGCGGCCGGCATTGGGCGAAAGCTGCAAGCCGGCGCCGGCTTCCTCAAGCCGCTCGGCCTTTTCCAGAACGATGATCCGAAATCCCTGCCTTGCCAGCGCCAGCGAGGTGGTCAATCCTCCGATGCCGGCGCCCGCAACGACGATCGTGCGCGAAGCCGCCATCAGTACCCGCTTTCTGAAGTTCGTGCTCCCATCGCAGCGCCCGCGTTCACGAACTTCGGAAAGCAGGCGCTAACAACACATTATTTGCTCGTCAGGCGACCTTGTCGGTCAGCACGCATTCCGGCGGCCGGGCCTCGCCGGCCTTGAGGTCGGCGGCAAAGCGATAGAGCGTCGAGCAATAGGGGCAGATGATCTCGTTGTCGTTGCCGAGGTCGAGAAACACGTGCGGATGATCGAAAGGCGGGTTGGCGCCGACGCACATGAATTCCTGCGAGCCGATCTCAATGACGGCAACGCCGGCATCGTTGTGAAAGTGCGGGACGACATGATCGGACATCGGATTCACCTTAGAGCTTGCGAGCAGCAGACGACGCTACCGACACCAGATTCCGCCACCGGAAAGCGGTTCCACCATAGAGACGGACGCCGTCGATTCCTAGTGTGGTGGATACCCGACCAAACGTATGCCAAATCTACCGCTGACGGAGCGGGGCGGGTTTGACATCTTCCACAACCACGCGGTAGCCCGGGCCACTGATTTCATCTTGCAAATTCGACACAATCTTGGTGTCCCGGAGAAGCCCTTCTTTCGTCGGGGCGGTTGTGTCTTAAAAGCGGCACACTATTTCTCGCGGGTACAGGGACAAGCAGGTTTTTGATGAAACGGCCGCGGATCGCTTGGGCTTTGCTCGCAATGACGGTCAGCGGTGCCGCGCTTGCCGCTGTGTGGCCGCATGCGCGCGAATCCGGTGCCATGTTGGTTGCGCAGGACGACCCTGCGGAATTGTCTGACGTCCAGGTCAATTCTGCCTTGCGAAATAGCCAAAATATAATCGCGGAGCAGATCGAGGCTGCGCTGGCCGTTCAAGACGCAGGCCTCGCGCAAAGCTTCATCGATCTTGCGAGGGCGAGGAATATCGCGCTGCCGGAAGACCTCCTCGCCCGCGTCAACGAGGCTGCTACCGAGGCTTCCTCCGCCTCCCACTTTGCCCGGCGCTTTGCGGTGGGCCTCGTGACCGGAAACGCCGACGATGCCGGCAGCTTGTCCGGTACCGTCGCCGGCGACCTGTTCGTCTTCGGCGACATCAGGGATGTCGTCCGCGAGGGCAAGCATATGATCATGGGTGAGGACACCGATAGCCTGGTGCTCGGCCTTGCGAGCGCGGGCCTCGCGGTGACCGCAGCCACCTATGTTTCCGTCGGTGGCGTCGCGCCGGTGCGCGCCGGGCTGACGCTGGTCAAGGATGCGCGCAAGGTCGGTCGGCTGGGCGAGGGGCTCACCGAGTGGGCCGGCCGCTCCGCGCGCGGTATTGTCGATGCGCCGATGCTGGAACAGGCCGTCGCCTCCAGTGCGACGACCTCGCCTGCGCGAACCGTGGGCGCCATTCGCGCCGCCTTCAATGCCGAAAAGGCGGGCGCGCTGGTGCGGATGGCGAAAGACGTCGGCCGCATCAGCGAGAAGGCCGGTGCACGCGGCGCACTCGATACGCTGAAGATCGCCGAAGGGCCGGAAGATGTCGCTCGCGCCGCGCGGCTTGCGGAAACGAGCGGCGGCAAGACACGCGCGCTGATCAAGCTGCTCGGCCGCGGCGCGCTGCTTTTGACGACCGGCGCATTCGACCTGTTGCTGTGGGTTTTCGGCGCGGCATTTGCGCTATTTTCGCTGCTGGCCTCGATCAAGGCCACCACCGAGCGGCTGACGCAGGCGTGGATCGATTATGGCAGGCGCGGGCGACTGCGGCGGCAACTGGCGGTGGCCAGTACAGCCGCAAGCGGCTAATTTCGATCTCCCCACAAAACACGGAACAAGCGATGCCGAGTTTTCATCACGGCGCTGTTGAAATTGCCTTTCTCGACGAAGGCGAGGGCGACCCGATCATTCTCGTCCATGGCTTTGCCTCCAGCAAGAACGTGAACTGGGTCTATCCGACCTGGGTGTCCGACCTCAAGAAAAGCGGCCGGCGGGTGATCGCGTTCGACAATCGCGGCCATGGCGATTCCGGCAAGCTGTATGATTCGGAGGACTATGAGATCGCCATCATGGCGAGCGACATCGCGGCGCTGATGGACCATCTCAAGCTCGATCGCGCCGATGTCATGGGTTATTCGCTGGGTTCGCGGATGACGGCGATCCTGGCGCGCAGCGAGCCGCATCGCTTGCGCTCGGCGATCCTGGGCGGAATCGGCATCGGCCTGATCGAGGGCGGCGGTCCCGGCGAGGACGTCGCCACAGCGCTGGAGGCGGATTCCCTTGACGAGGTCTCGGATCCCGTCGGACGAACGTTCCGCGCTTTTGCTGATCAGACCCGGTCGGATCGCAAGGCGTTGGTGGCGTGCCTGCGCGGTTCGCGCCGGCTGATGACGCGGGACGAAGCGGCTGAAATCGCCATGCCGGTATTGATCGCGGTCGGTACGTCTGACGAAATCGCAGGCTCCGCGCATGCGCTGGGCGAGATTATCCCGGGTTCGGAAGTGCTCGACATCCCCCGACGCGACCACATGCGCGCCGTCGGCGACAAGGTCTATAAAGAGGGCGTGCTGGATTTTCTGTCACGCCGTCCGTGAGGAATCGCGCGATCGTGTCATCGCCGCGATCATGACGGCAAAGGTCGTGATCCAGACGAGCCGCGAGCCGTAGCGGTCATGCGGTCCGGAAATCACGCCGCAGATGAAGGCGTTGCCGAGCAGCGTCAGGCATACGGTTGCCATCAACAGCGTCACGTCATCGGCCCGTCGCCGCAAGATCGCTGATATCAGCAGGGCAAAGACGAGGAATGTTGAAATCAGCGCTACCGGAACGTGGACGAGGTTCAACGGACCGAAAGTGAGGTGGCTCTTCTGCTGGCGCGCCGCGTCGACGACTTTCAATTGCTGGGGCAGGAACTCCCGGAAGATGCCGTAGGTGTGCATCAACGTCGGATGGTCGGTGTTTTCACCGGTAGCGACCTTGAGCATCTGTTCGCCGGTATCCGCCAGCGCCGCCTCGGCCTGCCAGAGCGGATATGCGATCAGCGCGTGACTGGCGATATTGCCCATCTCATCGCTCATGCCGGCAAAACGGCCGAGCTTGTTGAAGACCGACTCCCGGCTCCAAAGGAAATCGTCGGCCGTTTCCGGCAGCTCGTTGCGATAGGGGCAGAGCTTGAACTGTTGCGTGGCACAGTGATCGTTCAGGTAGCGGGTGACGATCCCGTCCTGGAGCATGCGGGCAAACGCAATCGAATAGCCGCCAGGCGTCCAGGCGATCTTGCCCGACAAGGCGAAATTGGCGGCGAGCAGCATCACCGCGCCGGCGGCGATCGTCAGCGTACCCTGCATCAGATGCCGGGCGGGAATTCGCCCGCGCAGGAAGGGGCGCGTGATCCAGGCGAAGATGCACAACCCCAGGAGAATCCCCATCGTCGCGCTATGGGTAGCTCCTGCAAAGGCGGTGAAGACGAACAGCGCGACCTTCTCGCTTCGGGAAATCTTGTCGCCGTGCAGGACGAGAATAAGCAGCGAGAGCACTGAAAGGCCGGAAAAGATATCAGTCAGCAACATGCTGGTGAGCCAGGGCAGCGCCGTTGTCACCGCGAGCAGCAAGGATGCTCCGAACAGCCGCCACGGTCCTGCCAGGCCAAAGACGCGCAGCGTCAGCAGCAAGATCCACATGGTGGCGAGCGCCTGGATACCCAGGTTGATCCAGAAGTAACTGTGCTCGCCGTAATGCAGGTAAAGGCCGAAAACGGTGGAGCGGCTGGGGACGAGATAGCCTTCGTACCAGCGCGCCAGATAGCCGCCGGTGTCCGACTGGAGCAACGGAAAGCCGTTCCAGAGTGCCGGCGCGAGCAACATCAGGGGAATGGCGGCGGCGATCGCCCAGAGGAGAAGCGGCTTGGTGACGCGCGCAGGCAAGGTGGGTGCGGTAATATTTGCCATCCTTCCGACCATGCCCGGAGACCGCCGGGGGCGGAAATCCGCCAATAGTCGGCTTGATTTACGCAAACGGCCAACCAAGTAGGGCAAACGAGGCAGGTCGGCGTTCGATTCCGTCCCTATCATACCCTGCATTCACCTTGGTGTGAGGGTCGGAGGACAGCGGCGGGTGCCCATGCTAGAATAATCGGGTCATTTTTGATGGCCAGAGTGGAATTTGCGGGCGGAGCCTATGGCAATACATCAAGTCAGTCTGCAGGGCGGCAGCAAGCTCGCGGCACTCGATCCGATCTGGGATCGCGTCCGGGCTGAGGCGGAGGACATCGTTCGTCGCGAGCCGGAGCTGGCCTCCTTTATCTATTCCACGGTGCTGCATCACGACCGGCTTGAGCAGTCGGTGGTGCACCGGATCGCCGAACGGCTCGACCATTCAGCGTTATCGGGCGACCTGATTCGCCAGGCCTATGACGAGGCGCTGCGCGAGGATCCCGATATCGGCAATGCCTTCCGTGCCGACCTTGTCGCGGTGTACGACCGCGATCCGGCTACCTCGCGCTTCATCGACCCCTTGCTCTATTTCAAGGGCTTTCACGCGTTGCAGACCCATCGTTTGGCGCACTGGCTGTTCGGAAGAGGCCGCAAGGATTTCGCCTATTACCTGCAGAGCCGCGCCTCCGCGGTGTTTCAGACCGACATCAATCCGGCGGCTGTCATCGGCCGCGGCATCTTCCTCGACCACGCCACCGGCTTTGTCTGCGGCGAGACCGCGGTCATCGAGGACGACGTCTCGATCCTGCACGGCGTCACGCTCGGCGGCACCGGCAAGGAGAACGAGGACCGCCATCCCAAAATCCGCCACGGCGTGATGATCGGGGCGGGCGCCAAGATCCTCGGCAATATCGAGATCGGTCATTGTGCAAGGATCGCCGCCGGCTCGGTGGTCGTGAAAGCCGTGCCCCACAATGTGACGGTTGCGGGCGTGCCGGCCAAGATCGTCGGCGAGGCCGGCTGCGCCGAGCCGTCGCGCACCATGGACCAGATGATCAACGCGATCGGTCTTTGAACTTCCAAAGGCCGCCACAGAATGTTACCGGTGAAATTCGCGCGGGTGGAATACGTTACTGGTTTTGCAGTTGGCCTGATGCGAGGCTATAAGCGCGCTAGTGGAGTGGATTTGACATTCACTACCCACCTAGCCAGGAATCACCTGTCATGACGCTGGCGGTTCTCGCCATATCGTCCTAAAATTTTCAACCTTCGCAACCCAAAGACCTTCGCACCCGGAGACGTGCCGTGGACGTTCAGGAAGTCAGGAAACTCGACGCCTATCTCAAGCGCCTGTTCGGCAACCCGAAAATCCGCGTGGTTCCGCGGCCCAAGAAGGATGACTCCGCCGAAGTCTATATCGGCGAGGAGTTCATCGGCGTTCTCTTTGTCGATGACGAGGACGACGATCGCTCGTTCCAGTTCCAGATGGCGATCCTGGAAGACGATCTGGTCGAGCAGGGCTGATTTCGCTTTGCCGTCCGGGCCGTTATTTCTGACCGTGCAATTGCAGCGTCAGACGGTCCATCGCGTCCGCAACCTCGCGCCACTGCGAAAGCCAGCTGCGCGGAAAGCGAAAAGTCAGATCCGCCCCTTCGACCCGGCGTTCGCTCAGGCACATGCCGGGCGTCGCCGCCTCGCGCGAGCAACGCGCAACCAGATTGGGTGAGGCGGCCGAGAACAAATCCTCGGAGCCATAGGGCGAGCCGTCACGGAAGGCGCGCATCATCAAACCATCTTCGCCGGCCGCCGGGGTCTGATCGAGATAGCGCGGGAGGATGGTGCGAACACGCATCTCCGGCGCGAGCGAGTCGTGATGGGCCGCAATCGAGAGAAAAATCCGGTCGATCGGTTGCATGGCGTCGTCGATATCGGCCGCGCTGACGTGCTTTGGCGCTTCCGGCGGTTGCAGCGACGGGTAGGCGAAGCTCAGATCGATGCGTTCCTGTGGCCCCGAATGGTGCTGAATTTTCATCCGGATCGATGCGGCAGGCACGTTGAAAAGCGTCGAGCCGACGCTGATCGGCAACCGCGCCGGACCGCTTGCGCTGTCTATCTCCCAGGTCGGCCACAGCAGATAAATGACAAAGGCGAGCGCAGCCGCGGCGAAGATGCCGCCGAGCAAGATCGGGAGCAGGTGGCTGCGCCAGTCATTGCTGGTAGCGCGCGCGATAGTCTGGGCTGTCGAGATGAATGTCATGAACGAGGTACGAATGATCGGGCCGAATCGACGTCGAATATGCCACGCGCGGCCGTGCTTCCGTATGGTTTAAGGCGAGGGCGGGCCATGTCAGCCATGTTCCGATCGCAGTTCCCGCGCCCTGCGCATTAACCTTTCCTTAAGGATGTTGTAGCGGCGCCGGTCCAATTTTGCGAAGGAGGGGCGCCCCAGTTTGTCGCGTGGATGTTCCCCAAATGTCGCCGGACGCGTTGAATTCGCTGTTTTCCCTTTGCATCGGTTTTGCGTTCGCGGGCGCGCTCACGAGCGGATTTCAGGCGATCGTGCACCGGCCCGCGGGCTTTGGCCTGCTTCAGGAGGGCGTTGCACCAAGCACCTTTGCCGCGGTGCCGTTTCTGGTCTTTGCTGCCCCCTTCATCATCATGCGCAACACGCTTCGCGGAGTGCAGGTCGAGCGCCGCCGTTTCGAATTCGTGATGATGGCGACTGTGCTCGCGGGGTTCTGGAGCCTGATGTCCGGCACCTTTTTTATCATGACCTTGCGCGCCACCGGGCTGCTGGTCTGAACCATTTAGCTGTGCCAGAGTCTCTGTAGATAGGAGACTTTTTGCGCATGGCGATCTACGAACTCGACGGGCAGGCGCCCGATCTTCCCAAATCCGGCAATTACTTCATCGCCGATACCGCTGTCGTCATCGGCAAGGTGCGCTTGCTGGAAGGCGCGAGCGTCTGGTTCGGCGCGGTGTTGCGGGGCGACAATGAGTGGATCGAGATCGGCGAAGGTTCCAACGTCCAGGACAATTCAACCTGCCACACGGATCGCGGCTTTCCGCTTGTCATCGGCAAGAACTGCACCGTCGGTCACAACGTCATCCTGCACGGCTGCACGCTTGAAGACGGCGCACTGGTCGGCATGGGCTCGATCGTGATGAACGGGGCCAGGATCGGCCGCAACAGTATTGTCGGCGCGGGCGCCGTGATTACCGAAGGCAAGACGTTTCCCGAGCATTCGCTGATCATCGGTGCGCCGGCCCGGGTGATCCGCACGCTGGAGCCCGCGCAGGTGACGGCGATGGGAAGTGCCGCCATGTTCTATGTCGGCAACGGACCCCGCTTCAAAAAGGGCTTGAAAAAAATCGGCTGAACGTTTGTTCAGAAATCTGCCGACGAAATGACCACCATCATGTTTTTGCCTTGCGGGTCCGCTTGGGCCTGCCGCTGCTCGCTCCCGATTTCTTGGTCGGTTCGGCCGCAAGGCGGACGCTCTTGCGCAACGCGTCCTTCAGATCGATCGGAATGCCGTGCTTTTTGAGCAGGTCGGCAAACGCCTCGTCGGCCAATTCCTGAAACGTCGCCATGCGATCGCGCCCCAACTGTTTCAGCTTGTCGAAGGTATCGTCGTCGAAGGCGATCAATTTGCGCATGCCAGCGGCTCGCTCGCGATCAAGGTCTGGCCGACGGTTATCAGGGATTGGCCAGATCGCCAACGCGGTATCATGTGAATCCAACGCTGCTGTACGTGCGAACGGATCGCTTCGCACTCCGATATTCCTTTCTAAAGTCGATTTTATTTTCGAGCGCTTCGCGCATCAATCGCGCAGACGTGAGCGCGACGCGTCAGGTGTGACGAAAGCAGCGGGAACGGAAAACGTCACGAGTGAGTTTCCTCCGTTGGTCCTGATGACTCAACCATGAGGAGGATGAGATGTGGCGTAAGACAATGATTGCGCTGTGTGCGGCGGCCTCCGTGCTCGCGCTGTCACCGAACATGGCTCTGGCCCGCGGCGGCGGCGGCGGTGGCGGGGGTGGCCACGGCGGAGGCGGTGGTGGCTTCGGCGGTGGCCATGGCGGCGGCTTCGGTGGCGGCGGGTTTGGCGGGCATGCCGGTGGTTTCGGTGGCGGTGGTTTCGGTGCCGCGCACGCTGGCGGCTTCGGCGGCGGCGGTTTCGCCGCTGCGCATTCTGGCGGCTTCGCCGGGCGCGGAGGGTTCGCCGGCGCACCCATGAGCAGCTTTGCGCGCGCGGCACCGAATGGCGGTGTTGCTACCGGCGCCTTCCAGGGTAACCGGTTCGCCGGCGGCACCTTTGGCCACGGCAACTTTGGCCGCGGTGGTTTCGGTCACCACGGCTTCCATCACGGCTTCCATCGTCGCGGCTTTGCCGGCGGATTCTGGGGGCCGGGCTACTACGACGACTGGGGATGGGGCTATCCGGACTACGCCTATGACGACTCCTACTATGACAACGGCGGTTGCTACGTCGTGCAGCAGCGCGTGCATACGCGGTATGGATGGCGGATCAGGCCGGTCCAGGTTTGCGGTTAGCCTCCGGCTCCTGGTTGCGAATGAAAAAAACGCGCGGGACACTCAGTCCCGCGCGTTTTGCATTGGGCAGGGCCCAGCCTCAGCCGAGCACGCTGTACTTCTTGAACCAGCCCTGCATCTGGTTCCAACCGTCTTCGGCCGCTTCCTTGCGGTAGCTCGGACGGTAATCGGCGTGGAAGCCGTGCGGGGCGCCCGGATAGATCTTGAACTCGGCCGGCTTGTTCGCTTTCGCGAGCGCTTCCTTCAGCGCTTCGACGGCGGCAACGGGAATGCCCTGGTCAGCCTCGCCATAAAGCCCGAGCACCGGCGCTTTCATGTCGGGCGCAAGCTGGGTCGGGCTCTTCGGCCAAAGCGGGTTCGGCGGATCGACCGGTGGTCCATAGAAGGCAACGGCGGCCTTCAGCGCGCTCGAATGGGCGGCATATTCCCACACCGTGCGGCCGCCACGGCAGAAGCCGATGATGCCGAGCCGGTCGGTATTGCCGCCTTGCGCCTTGGCCCAGGCTACGGTGCTGTCGAGATCGGACAGAAGCTCGGCGTCTGGCTTGGCGTTGACGATCGGCAGGAGCTGCGGAATGTCGGCGATCTTAGTGAGGTCGACACCTTTGCGGAAGTAATAATCTGGTGCGACGGCAAGCGCGCCGAGCTTGGCGAGACGCCGCGTCACGTCCTTGATGTATTCGTGCAAGCCGAAGATCTCCATCGCCACCAGAATGACCGGCGGATTGGCGGCGCCTTTGGGCCGCGCGAAGTAGCCGGGCATCTCGCCGTCGGCGACCTTGATCTTGATGTCGCCCACCTCAAGGCCCTCGGTTGAGGTCGTGATCACGTCGGCGCGCACGGGACCGGCAGCCAGCGTATAGCCCGCGGTAACAGCAGCAGAAGCGGTCATGAAGCCGCGCCGCGAGAATGGCGCAGCCTTGGTCAGCCCGATCGCATCGGACGTCAGTTGGGTGTGAATGTTCATGCGGATTTCCTCGGGAAACGGGTGGACAGGAGGCAGGACACCAACGTCCAGCCGATATTCCGCCCCGGGCGGCTTGGGAGGAAATAGCAGCGGCCAAAAACAAGGCCGTCGGCGGAGTATGTTCGCCCACGGCCTTGCCAGCCCCGGATATTAAATTGGCTTACGCCATCCGGCGAAATCGACGGTGGCACGACCTCACCCAGGCGGATGTGAACCAGTTCACAAAGTGTCCAAAAAAGGTGCGGCCAGCCCTTGGGGGAAGGCTGGCCGCTCGCGAGACGGTCTGGGACGGGGAGGGGTGGGGATGTGACCGGCTCGCGTAACTCCTAAATCCTTGTTTTCAGTGATCCCGGGCGCTGGCGGTCAAAGCCGCAGGCCTGGGGTCGCCGAGCGCGACCCAGACATTCGGGTCGCCCTGCGATTGGCGCTTGACGAAGCGGTAACCGGTCTCGGTCCAGGCCACGACGTTTTCATTCTGGTTGTCCAGAACGAACTCGCCCTTGTCGGACTTGACGGTCAGAACCGCATGACCTTCGCCCATCTTGTCGCGTACCACCGTGATCAGAAGCGCCTCGCGCGGCCATCCCGCATCGATCAGCATCTTCCGCTTCAACAGCACGTAGTCTTCGCAGTCGCCGTAGCCGTCGGTCGGCAGCGACCATTTCTCGACCACGCCCCAATGATCCATGTCGGTCATCGGTTTGACGGTCTCGTTGACCCAGCGATTGACCTTGATCAGGTCGCGCCAGGCGACTTGCGTCATCACGATATCGCGCGGCTGCGATGGGCCGCCTTTGCAGTCGGCCGGATTTTCCGTGCAGAATTCCACCCAGCCGATCGGCGCACGCGTGGTGTCGCCAAGACTTGCATAAAGCGGCCGCTCATCGGCAGCGTGCGCCGATACGCTCAATCCCAGCAGGATGGCGGCAACCGCCAAACCTTTTTGCTCCCTGAAGTCGAACATCGTTGTGGCCCCCGTCTTTTTTTGTTGGGACCACGTGTCGCACAAAGCCTTTGCGGCGCAGCTAAGTACGCTCGGTGCAATTGAAGCGAATACTGATCAATACTTCCGAGAATACGATCTGTATTTGAGGAGAATTCGATGACAATTTTAGAGAACTGCAATTGATTCAAATTTTAGCTGTTAACGGCCGCGGCCATGAAAATGCAGGGGTTGCCGGCGCGCATGCTCGCGTCATTAATCGGGATTGGGGGCTATCGCGTCTTGCCGAACAAGCCATCCGCCCGGCTCGAACTACGAAAAATGCTCCAAATCCGGGGTTTTGCGGGTTTACCAGATGGTAACGCTTTCCGCGGGTGGGCCAAAAACCTTGGCAAGCTGCCGATCTCCATGCAGACATGCCGCAAAAGAAAAGGGAGGCGATCTATGAAGACTATGCTTTTCGGCGTTTGCGCAGCCTTGTCCCTCGCGATTGGAGTAGCGGCCATGGCCGAGGAGACGGTCCGCATCAACCCGACCGACCCACAGCCGACCTGCACCATGTGTCCGGGGACCTACATTCCGGCGTCCGAGCTTGAAAGCTACACGAGGAAGGCGATCGCGGAAAAGCTGATCGACCAGCAGGTGCGCGATATCGACGTCGGCAAGGCGCGGATCGGCATCGGCATGGTCCATCGCGGCCGGCTGGAAAAGCCGGCGCCTGGTTCGGTCGCCGAGCATGACCAGATCAGCGAGGTCTATCATGTGATTTCCGGTGCCGCGACGCTGGTGCTTGGTCCCGACATCGTCGACCGGCAGCGGCGGCCTTCGACCATGCGCACGGTCAGGGAATTCAACGGCCCCGGCAACAACGGCTCGGATATTCGCGATGGCGTCGCCTACGAGATCAAGGCGGGCGACGTCGTGGTGATTCCGGCCGGCACCGGCCACTGGTTCACAGAGATCGACGACCACATCGACTACCTGATGGTGCGGATCGATCCGGACAAGGTGACGCCGCTGAAGGGCGAGGCGCAGTCGATGGAGTATCTTTCGAAGCCGGCTCAGAAGCGCGAGTGAGGGTTATCGCGCCGTGACCTGTTCCTCGAGAGTCTCGGCGACCTGCTCGTGGACGAATTCGAGCGCAAAGCCTTCCTCGAGATTGCGCACCACGCGCGCCTGAACCTTGCCGAGCATGACCATCGATTTCATCGGCGGCTTGCTTTCGGCTGCGATCGCAGCACCGGAGCGCGACATGTCCATGATGCGGCAGGTCATCCGCGTGCCGTCCTCGAGCGTGAGCAGCGAGATCGGATTGCGGGGGATGATACGGTCGTGGCGGCGATCCTCGGGCAGGTTGAGGATGTCGCGGTTGGCAAGCCAGGTCAGTTGCGCCGCGAGCTTGTCACGCTTGCGTGCTGTCGCGCCGACCGTCATCGCAAAGCCGTTGTCGATGATGCGGGTGATCCGCCCTTCGACCCGCCCGATATGGTCGAGATAGGCGATGACGCGGTCGCCGACATTGCCGATGCCGGGCGCGAGCAGCGCCAGCCCACCGGGCGACATATTGATGATCTGGCACGGAAATTCGCGTCGGTCCGGCAGCATGTAGCGGCCCAGCAGATGCACCTTGACCCGCTGGAAGCGCCGTCGCTCTTCAGCGGACGGAAGAACCGATTTCTTGTTTGCCAACGCCATCTTCGCCGCCACAGCACCAGCTGTTGGTGCCGTTCGACCCTACGGCCAGCAGGGTTAATGAGCGGTTAGCGAGCGGCCGGCATCCACCTCGGGCGCGGAGCTGATCCTTGAAATGCGGTCAAATGCCCACAGCAACAACGGGCAGGCCAAAGCCAGCGCGGCGCCGAAATCGAGGGCGATCGCTGCGCCGCCGGCCCACTTCGCGAGTGCTCCAGCGATGACCGGTCCAAGCATCATCGTGCCGTAATACAGGCTGTAAAAGATCCCCATGCCGATCGCGCGCGTCTCCGGCCGCAGCACGCGGGCCGGCAGGCTCATCGCGGGCCCTGCCGGCAAGCCGCTGATCATGCCAAGCGCAACCACGATCGGAATCACGGCGTTGCTGCGGGGCAGAGCCAGGAGCAACATCGCGGCCGCGATGGATCCGCCCACCAGGACAAGCGAGGGCCGACCGGTGCGATCGGCGAGAAAGCCGCCTAGCGGCACCGAGACTGCTGCAAGCCACAGCACAACGCTGATGACCGAACCTGCGGCGGCGATCGACCAACCGTGCTCAACCAGCATCGTAGGCCCGAAACTGAAGATCATGGCGAAGGCGATGTTGAAGAACCCCCAGATCAGCCCTGCCGTCACGACCGCGCTTGCCGTCCTTCGGTCGAGCCGACCGGACGTCCCCCCGGTTTCGGGCACCAACTTCATTGGGGGTTGATAAGCCACCGCAAAGAGGACCAGCGACACGCCGACCAGAGCCGAGACGGCAAGATAGACGGCCTCGATGCCGTGGTTGGAACCGATCACGGGGAGCGCCAGCAGCGAAAGCGCGATACCGGCCGGCCAAGAGTTGACAAAGACCGCCATCGCGGTCGCGATTTCCTTGCCGGCGAACCAGTCGGCCACGACCTTCGTCATCTGCACGTTGAGCATGACGCCGCCCGCGCCACTAACCAGCCTTCCCGCGATCTGCACCGACCAGGAATCAGACAGCGCCATCGCAAGGCCGCCTGCGAGCATCAGCAACAACGCGGCAAGCACCGTTTGCTTGTCGCCGAATTTCCTCCCGATTGCACCGCCCGGCAAAGCGAGGGCCACGCCGGGAGCGAAATAGAGCCCGATCAGCGTTCCGATATCGGCAAGTCCAATTCCGAAGGCCTGGCCCAGCAGCGGTGCGACCGCCGCGACGCTCTGGAACTGAAAGGCCATGGTGAGACGAACCGCAAACAGGACGGCAAGGACCAACCACCGATTTCGCATATTTTAATGACCACGGAAGGAGAGGATGTCGCAGCACAGGCTGTCGTGCCGGGATATGCCTGTCAATCGCGTGCGTCGTGTCAAAACCGGTCATTGGCAGCATTTGCTGCTTCGCTTAGGCTCTTGGAACATAAGAAAACGCAGCAGGGAAATGCCGCGCAAGGCCGGGAGTGGAAAGCCATGGAACAAATCCGCGTATGCACCTACGACGGTCCGGGTGCAAAGCCCATCATCCGCACCGTGCCATGGCCGAAAATCGGAAAGAAGGCGGCGCTGATCAAGGTCGGCGCGTGCGGGGTCTGCGGCACCGATCTGCATATCCTCAAAGGTCACTGGCCGAAGCCATTGCCGTGGCCGTTCACGCTCGGCCATGAGATCGGCGGCGTGCTCGTCGAGGTCGGCTCCGAATTCACGGAGGATTTCATGAGCAAGCCGCTGAAGGCCGGCTCGAAAGTCATGATCCCGCCGTTGATGCCGTGCGGCCGTTGCTACTATTGCATCCATTATCCGCAGAGCGCCAACAAATGTCTGACGCCGGTCTATTACGGCCGCTATCTCGGTTTCGAGAAAGCGCCGCATCTGTGGGGCGGCTGGGCCGAATATGTCTATGTCGATCTCGACATGCTGCCGGGAACGAAGATTTACAAGTTGCCCGACGACATGCCGCTGCGGCTGGGGGCGCTGTCGGAGCCGCTCACATCGTGCATTCGCGCGTTCAACCGCGCCACGCGCGCCGGCGGCTTCACCTGGGGTGACACCGTGGTGATCCAGGGTTCAGGCCCGATCGGCATTCTCGCCGTCGCTGCCGCGCGCGAGATGGGGGCGGGCAGGGTGATCTGCGTCGGCGCGCCGGAAGCGCCGCGGCTCAAGCTGGCGCGTCAATTCGGCGCAGAGGCGACGGTCAACATCGAGGAGATCAAGACGCCCGCCGAGCGCATCGCTCGCGTGCGCGACATCGTCGGCGGGTTCGGCGCCGACCTCGTGATGGATTGCTCGGGCCATCCGAGCGCCGGTCCCGAAGGCGTCGAAATGCTGCGGGACGGCGGCACCTACGTGGAAATGGGGCAATTCACCGATGCCGGCTCGATTGAAACGTCCTGGCACCGCATCTGCACCAAGGACCTCAACGTGTTGGGATCATGGGGATTTACCGGCAACGACCTGCCGCTCGGCGTCGATATGCTGTACCGCACCCGCAACAAGTATCCATGGACCGACATGCAGACGATCTATCCCTTCTCGGAAGACGGCGTTACCCGTGCGGTCACTGACGCCATGGCAATGAAGACGGTGAAATCCACCATCGTGCCGTGGCCGGAACTGGTCGAATGAGAGCCGGCCGGGGCGGCCCGGGCATCGTGCCGGATTGACGCAAACCAGTTGACAAGTATCAATGAACGCAGGGGATTGTTGGACCAACGGTTGAATCACCGCCCCTAACTTGCCTCACCGCCAGAAAATTCAGATGGGGGCACCATGGCCGAGCAGGGCAAAGTATCCGTCGAGCGCGATCTCAGACTAGATCTGTTCCGTGGCGTCGGGCTGTGGATGATCTTTCTCGATCATATCCCGCACGACGTCGTTTCCTGGTTGACGCTGCGCAATTACGGTTTCAGCGACGCGGCCGAGTTCTTCGTTTTCATCTCCGGCTATCTCGCAGGCTTCATCTACGGGCCGATCATCAAGGCCGGCTATTTCCTGGCGGCGCTGAAGCGGCTGTGGAAGCGGGCCGTGGAGATGTATGTCGCCCATATCATGCTGTTTCTGTTGTTCACGGCGCAGATCGCCCGCACGGTGCGGAAATTCGACAATCCGTTGTATGAGGACGAATTCAACGTCCATAATTTCCTGCTGCATCCGGACACGTTGATCGGGCAGGCGCTGACGCTGCGCTACAAGCCGGTCAATCTCGACGTACTGCCGCTTTACATCACGCTGATCGCGACCGCGCCCTTCATGCTGTGGGCGATGGTGCGCCGACCCAACCTGACGCTGCTCGGCTCGATCGTGCTTTATATCTGCGCGCGCAAGTTCGACTGGAATCTCGCCTCCTATCCGCCCGGCACGACCTGGTATTTCAATCCCTTCGCCTGGCAGTTGATGTTCATCTTCGCGGCCTGGTGCGGCACCGGCGGCGCCAACAGGATCTGGCCGATCATTCAGTCCCGTCTGGCGCTCGCAGTGGCATCGCTGTGGCTCCTGTTCGCCTTCCTGGTCGTCATGAGCTGGCACTTCGCGATCCTGGGGGCTTGGATACCGGCCTGGCTCAACAAGATCATCTATCCGATCGACAAGACCGACCTCGACATGTTCCGCTTCACTCACTTCCTGGCGCTGGCGGTGATCGTATCGCGCTACGTGCCGTACGGCTGGGCGGCGCTCAACAACAGATGGTTGCGCCCGCTCATCCTGTGCGGACAGCATTCGCTGCCGATCTTCTGCTTCGGCGTGTTCCTGTCCTTTGCGGCGCATTGGATCCTGATGCAGTACACGAGGGGCGTGTGGGAGCAGCTCGTCGTCAGCGCCGCCGGCATCCTCATCATGATCGCCATCGCATGGGTCTTGGATCGTGCCGAAAAGGTGCCCGACCTCTTCGTCGACGCCGCCGAAATCAAGGGCGGCAAGACCGGGTTCGAGCCGGGCAAGGCGTGAGGCGGCCGAACCGATCGCTTGCGAAGTGGCGATGTGATCGACCGGCACGATTTTGAACGGAGGAAATCATGGCCCGACGTCTTTGGATTGTCGCATGTCTGCTGCTGTTGTCGGTACCGGCCGCGCGCGCCGAGCCGCCGGCTGACGCGATGGAGGCCGCGCGCAGCCTTGTCACGACCATGAAGCTTGCCGATCAGTACAAGGCGCTGTTGCCGGCGATCCTGCTGAGCCTCAAGCCTGCGCTCACGCAGGACCGGCCCGAGATGGAGCGCGACTATGACGCGATGATGCCGATGATGGCCGACGTCTACGCGCCCTATTACGCCTCGATGGTGGACGGTATCGCCACCATCTATGCCAGCAATTTCACCGTCGCGGAGCTGCGCGACATCGAGGCGTTCTACCGTCAGCCGACCGGGCAGAAGATGCTGGAAAAAATGCCCGTCATCAGCCAGCAGGCGCTTGCGGTTGGACAGGAGATCGGCCGCAAGGCAGCCGACGATCTGCGCCAGCGCCTCACGGAGGCGCTGCGCCAGAGGGGGCACAAGCTATAGGACTTGTTCGTCGTCATTTCGAGCGCCAGCGAAGCAATCCAGCGCAGGAATCCGGATCGCGTCGTCGCTTCCGCTCCTCGCGATGACGGCGGGACAATTCGACCAAATCGCAACGCGTCTTTAAGGCCGCGCGCTAGCGCAGGCCCTCATAGACCATCAGCCCGCGCGCCAGTTTCAGTTTGCGCAGTGCGCGGGGGACGAGCCGTTCCGTCGGCGGGTGAATATACCGCCACGAGGTCAGCCTGAAGTCCCGCAACTGACTGTGACCGCTCTCGAACGGCGCGAGCAGCCCGGTCAGGCTCAGCGGCATATGGGCGCGCTGATTGAAAGGCAACAGCAACAGTTCGAGATGCATGACGCCTTCATCTGATGTCGCGGTGATGCCGGCGATGGCGGGCAGCATGTCTTCCGTGACTGCCGTGACGATGTCCGCGATGTCGCGCCGGCCCTCACCGTCGAACAAGTCGGGGAAGCTCTGTCCCCTGAGGTCGCGGCCCAGCAGGGCGGACAGCCGCGTGCCGGCGACGCGGAAGGGGAAGCGGTTGGCCTCATCGCAGGCCAGCACGAAGATATCGCCGAGCAGTTCCCGAAACCCGTCGGGTTTGAAATCGCTGCGGTCAGGCGCTTTGGATTCGCCCCGCTTTTGGTCCCAATAGGCAAAGAATTGGCGATTTGACGGATGCTTCATGGCCCTGTCCTTGCTCCGTGCCGGCTGCTGGAATGGGACATTTCTGTCCCGCTTTCGCGCACGCGCGGACCCCGGTTTTGTTGTGCAGAAAGGACTTTGCAGCGTCCATGCCGAAGCAGCGTTCGGGACCGGGATTGCTGCGTTAACGTTAAGTTAACGATGGGCTTGGCGGGGGAGATCAGCCTGCTAGGCTCTCATCCGTCAGATCGCTTCGCCGGACTTTCTCGAAGCCCGGCAAAGACACAAGGCGTCGAACAGATTGGCCGCTTGACGCGGGGAGGGGTGGGGATCAAATCCCCGGCGAGCCCCACGCCAAACAAGGCCAACATCAAACAAGGCAGGGCTTTCTCAGGGCCCTGCCTTTTTTATTTGCGCAAGACGCGGATCATTTGCGTAGACGTGGGGCCTACGTCCTCCCATTCCTCTTCTGCAGCACGTCGAACCAGACGGCGAGGCTGATGATCAGTCCCTTGATGATCAACTGGTAGAACGAGGAGACGCCGAGCAGGCTCATGCCGTTGTTGAGGACGCCGATGATCAGCGCGCCGATGATGGTGCCGCCGATCGTGCCTGAACCGCCGGAGAGGCTGGTGCCGCCGATCACAACGGCTGCGATGGCGTCGAGCTCGAACATGCTGCCGAGATTGGGCGAGGCGCCGTTCAGACGCGACGCCAGCAGAATGCCCGAGAGCGCCGAGAGCAGCGACACCGTCACGTAGACGATCATTTTCGTCGCATAGACGTTGATTCCCGACAGGCGCGCCGCTTCCTCGTTGCCGCCGAGCGCATAGACCCTGCGGCCAAACCTGGTGTGGCCGAGAACGAAAACCGCAAGAGTAGCGATGACGACAAAGATCGCGACCGGCACGGGAAGGCCATCACCGGCGCCGAACACGTAAGCGGCGAGCAACAGGCCGGCCGCGGCGGCGAGGATTCCGGCGACGTCCTTTTCAAGGAGGAGGGACTTGTTCGCGCTTTCCCTCCAGGTCCTGGCCATCGCATACAGGCCTGCCAGCGCCGCGATGGCGAGAAGAACCAGCGTCGGCAGTGGGGCAATGTAGGCACTGCCGAGCACGGCAAAGGACGGATCGGCGACCGGAATCGAGCTGCCGTTTGACAGCGACAGCGCCACGCCGCGCCCGATCGTCAGCATGCCGAGCGTGATGATGAATGGCGGAATGCGATAATGCGCGATCCAGAAACCGTTCCAGAGCCCGATGACGCCGCCGACGATCACAAGCGTGCCTGGCACGGCGAGCCACGCGGGAAGGCCGTATTGCATCAACAGCGTCACCACGACCGCGGCGACGCCCACGACCGAGCCGACCGACAGGTCGATGCCGGCGATCAGGATCACCATGGTCATGCCGACCGCGATGATGCCGACGATCGTCACCTGCCGCGCCACGTTGCTCAGGTTGCGCGCGGTGGCGAAGGTGGGATCGATCAGCGCCAGCGCGATCGTGAGCACCACGAGCGCAATCAGCGTCGCGTTGGCCTTGAGGAATCGAGGCGCCTGTTTGCCCTGCATCATCGTTTAACTTCCCGGCCGGCGCGCGCCGGTCGCCCATTCCATCACCGCTTCCCGGCTCGCATTGTCCCGCGTGAACTCCGAGACGATGCGGCCCTCGTTCATCACAAGAATCCGGTCGCTCATGCCGAGCAGCTCTTCGAGTTCGGAGGAGATGATGATAATGGCCACGCCCTGGCGCGCGAGGCGGTCGAGCAGCTTGTGGATTTCCACCTTGGCGCCGATATCGATGCCCCGGGTCGGCTCGTCCAGGATGAAGATTTTGGGGCCGGCATTCAGCCAGCGCGCCAGCAGGATCTTCTGCTGGTTGCCGCCCGAGAGCGTACCGACAATGGCGTCAGCGCCGGACGCCTTGACATCGAGCTGCGCGATGTATTTCTCGGTCACCGCGCGCTCTTCGCGTCCATCGATGACCCCGATCGGCGGCGAAGAGACCGTTTGCAGCGACGAAATCGTTGTGTTGAAGGTGATCGGCTGGTTGAGAAACAGGCCGAGCGCCTTGCGGTCCTCGGTCAGAAGCGCGATTCCCTGCGCAATCGCATCGGCGGGCGAGCGAATATCGATCCTCTTTCCGTCGATGAGCACGTCGCCATGCGTTGCGTGCGGAAAAGCGCCAAAGATCGCCGAGACGAGCGTGGTCCGGCCCGACCCCATCAAGCCGCAAAGGCCCAGGATTTCACCGCGATAGGCCGAGAACGAAATATCCCGGATCTTTCTTGCGCCGGGCAGGGCGGGATGATCGACGGCGAGATGCTTGACCTCCATAATCATTTCGCCGCGCCGGCGTGCGCTTCGCGGATACATCTCCGTCAGCTCGCGGCCGACCATGCGGGCGATGATCTGGTCGAGCGTGATCTCGGATATCGCGGTGGGCTCGCCGATGGTCCGGCCGTCGCGCAGCACCACGACGCGATCGGCGACCTGCGCGATCTCCTCCATCTTGTGCGAGATGTAGCAGAGGCAGACGCCGTCCTGCCGGAGCTTGCGGATCACACGGAGGAGTTCGGCGACCTCCTTGTCCGACAGCGCCGATGTCGGCTCGTCGAGAATGAGAATGCTTGCGCGCTTTGCCAGCGCCTTGGCGATTTCGACCATCTGCTGCTTGCCGACCGCGATGTGCTTCACCTGGTCTGTCGGCTCGACATCGGTGAGCCCCAATTCGGCGAGCAGGGCGCTTGCGTCGTCATTCAGCTTCCGCCAGTCGATCGCGCCGAAACGATTGGTCGGCTGGCGGTCGAGAAAGATGTTTTCGGCGACGCTGAGCTCGGGAATGAGGTTGAGCTCCTGATGGATGACGGCGATCCCGGCATCCATGGCGTCGCGGGGATTATGAAACCGCCGTCTCTCGCCCCTGATGAAGATGTCGCCCTGATAGGTGGGGTGGGGCCAGACGCCGCCGAGCACCTTCATGAGCGTCGACTTTCCCGCGCCGTTCTCGCCCATCAGCGCCAGCACCTCGCCGGCGCGCGCTTCGAAATTGACGTCGTCGAGCGCTCTGAGGCCCGGAAATTCCTTGACGATGTGCTCCATCTTCAGAACGACGTCGGACATGCGCATCGCCACTCGCGGCCTAGTTTCCGTAGACCTGCTTGTGGGTGTAGAAGCCTTCCGCGATGATCGTCGAGTCCAGGTTTTTCCTGTCGACGAGCGCGACCGGCGTCACCAGCGTGGGCACGTCGGCGGCGCCGTTGTTGATCACGCGATCGGCCTTGAAGAGGGATTTTGGGTCCTTGTCGGGATTGGTCGCGAGCCTCACCGCGATCTCGACCGCCGTTTCGGCCAACGGATCGATCTTCTTCCAGATGTCGACCGCCTGCTTGCCCTGCGCAACATACTGGATGTTGACGAGATCGGCGTCGGAGCCGGCGACGAAGATCTTGTCCGCGCTGGCGAGCCCCTGCGCGTCGAGCGCGGCGATGACGCCACGCGCCATGCCGGAGTTATTGCAGATGATGGCGTCGATCTTGTTGCCGGACTTGGTCAGGAGATTTTCCGTGGTCGCCATCGCCTTGTCGGGCGACCATCCCTCATGCGACTGATCGGCGACCAGCTTGAGATCGGGGTTTGCCTTCAGCACCTCGAGGACCCCGCTCGACATCGTATTCGCGTTGGAATCGCCCGCCTGTCCGCGAATGAGCACGACATTACCTTTGACCGCGCCATATTTTGCTTTCAGCCATCCCACCATGGCGTCGGCCTGAAGCTTGCCGACCGCCCAACTGTCCTGCATCACCATCGCATCGAGCGGGCCGTTGACCAGCATGGCGTCGTAGCCGATGACCTTGACGGCGCTTTTGTGCGCGAGCGTGACCATGCTGCCCGCCGTTCCCGTATTGACCGGCTGCAGCACGATCGCCTGCGCGCCGCGCGACAGCATGTTTTCGAAGGCGGCAAGTTGCGCCTGCTCGTCATTGTTGGCGGAATCGAAGATCACTTCGGCGGAGAGCGCCCTGGCCTTGGCGAGAAACGCAGCCTTGTCGCGCTGGTAGCGTTCCTCCTGCATGGTTTTCAGGAGAAAGCCGATTTTCACTTTGTCGGCGGCGCGAGCCGGCCCGGCCCAGGCGGCCAGAGACATCGCCGGTACCAGTGTGACGGCGCGCAGGATCAATCTGCGGTGAAAATCCATAGGTTTCTCTCCCGTGCGGCCCATTTGGGGCTTTCCGGCCGCTATTCGATGGACATCGTAACGGGAAGTGCCGCCCATTTGAAGTTCCTGCGGTCAAGCGGCAAATCCTGTTCAGGAAACTGAGGGAAAAGCGGGCACTAGCGGTCCTCTGCGGCAACCGCCTTCCACTTCGCGGCAAAAGCCTCTATTGGGGCGGATCGCTCGAACACAGGTCATCTAACCCTTGGAATCCAATCCTGAACATCTTTCGCCGCAGTTGCCGCCGTCGCGGCGGCGCGAGCCGGTCCTGACGCTGCCGGGCGCGCTCACCGCCTACATCCTCTTGCTGGCCGTCATTCACCTGCGCGTGCTGTTGCCGCCCGATCTCGACAACTGGATCGTGCTTGCCTTCGGCTTCATCCCCAAGCGTTACGATTCGACATTGTTGCCGGCGGCTTTCCCGGGTGGGGAAGGGGCCGATTTCTGGTCCTTCGTGACCTATTCGCTGCTGCACGCCAACCTCAGCCATATCGGCTTCAACGTGCTGTGGCTGTTGCCGTTTGGCAGCGCGCTGGCGCGGCGTTTCGGCGCAGTTCGCTTCTTTGTCTTCATGGCGGTCACGGCAGCTGCCGGCGCGCTAGCGCATCTCATTTCGCACGAGCACGAACTCGCGCCGATGATCGGCGCTTCTGCCTCTGTCTCGGGCACCATGGCGGCCAGCATCCGTTTTGCCTTCGTGCGCGGCAGCTTCCTCTCCTTCAGCCGGGGAGACGCAGACGCTGCCGCAAAAGTGCCCGCGCAGTCGTTGTGGCGGGCGCTCCGCGACCGCCGGGTGCTCGGCTTTCTCGCGGTCTGGTTCGGCGTCAATATCATTTTTGGCATCGGGTCGTTCGCGATGGGGATGGAAGGCGTCAGCGTCGCCTGGCAGGCGCATATCGGCGGTTTTCTGGCCGGTCTTCTCTTGTTTTCGCTGTTCGACCCGGTTCCGCGCGCAATGTCATCTGCTACGGATGCGTCCGGGCAGGACCAGCTCTGATTTTCGTGCGCCTCGCTTGCGGGGAGCGGCGATTTCATCCATCATTTGAAAGATGCGGCCGCTTGAGACCAGGCATTGCGCTCAAGCCGTAGCAACCGCACCAAGCGCTGCGCAACCAATGTGGCGCAACCCTGTTGTTCGAAGACTCAAATGAACAAAGAGCGTGCCCGCTTTTCAAGGGCGCGATCGGCTTCAAGGAGGCGACAATGACGGTACGTGCAATTCTCGATACCAAAGGCCATCAGATCACGAGCGTCGAGCCGGAAGCGAGGCTTTCCGCCGCGGTCAAGATGCTGGGTGAGCGCAAGATCGGCGCCGTGCTCGTGATGAGCGCGGGCCGGATCGAGGGTATCCTGTCGGAGCGTGACATCGTGCGCGTCCTCGGCGAGCGTGGGGCGGCCGTCCTTGATGACCCCGTCAGCGCCGTGATGACGCGCAAGGTTGTCAGCTGCAAGCAGTCCGATACGGTCAGCGCCATCATGGAGATGATGACGCGCGGAAAATTCCGTCATTTGCCGGTTCTGGACGGCGAGCGGGTGGTCGGCCTGATCTCGATCGGCGACGTCGTCAAATGGCGCGTGCAGGAATACGAGCGCGAGCAGGAAGCGCTGCGCGAATATATTAAGACGGCGTGACGTAAGAGTCCTGATAGGAACTTCAAATTCGCCGCACTAGTCGTCGATCACAGCCTTGTCGATCGCAGCTTTGGTATCTGGCGTCGCCAGAACGTCGATCACCTCCTGGATGGAGGCGATGGCGCGCTCGGCGGCGCGCGTGCCATGCGCGATCAATTCGTCCGCGCGGTGAAAGTCGAACCAGCCGATCTGGCCGACCCGGGGCGTGATCAACAGATCCGGCGGATCGCCGGCAAGGCGGGCGCGCGTAATGCGGTCCTGCATGATGTTGAAGGCATCGACCATCACGGAGGAAATGCCCGGCCGGCCGCCGCTGCCGAAAAACTCCCGCTTGACCGCGCGTTCGGCCGAAAAGAACTTGCCGATGCCCCGCTTTGGCGGAGCTGGCTCGGCCGTCATCTCCTCTGCGACGGCGGAAGCACCATGCGAATAGATCGTGGTCGAATGGGCGAAGATGTCGCTGGAGACGTTGGCGGCGATCACGATTTCAGCGCCGAGCGCCCGCGCCGCCGATACCGGCACCGGATTGACCAGTGCGCCATCGACCAGCCAGCGATCACCGATCAGGACCGGCGCAAAGATGCCGGGCAAGGCGTAAGAGGCGCGCATGGCCTCTACCATGCGGCCATGGGTCAGCCAGGTCTCGTGGCCGGTGCGAACTTCGGTCGCAACCGTTGCGAATTTCAGCGGCAGATCCTCGATCAAGGTCTGGCCAAGGGAGGCCTCGAGCTCCGCGGCCAGCTTGTGGCCGCCGATCAGGCCCGATCCGTTGAGCTTGAGATCGAGATAGGAAAGGACATTTCGCGGCTGCAAACCCCGCGCCCAGGTTTCCAGCGTGTCGAGATGACCCGCCGCAAAGGACCCGCCGACCACGGCTCCGATCGAGGTGCCGACCACGACGTTGGGGACGATGCCGTAGGCGATCAGGGTCCGCACGATGCCGATATGGGCGAAGCCGCGCGCGGCGCCGCCGCCGAGCGCAAGCCCGATCACCGGCCGCCGGCCAGCCGTCTTGTCCTGGATTTGTCCGTTGTTTTGGCCTCGCCCGATCCAACTATCCAACACTGAAAACGATCTCCTGCTGGGCAGAACAAGGCTATCGCGAGACGGCTGCGCCCGCCAGAATGGCTCACAAGCATGGTTTATGCCGGGGGCAGGGGGTGAGATTGTGACGAGACCGCGGCGACCGTGAAAGGGTAACCACGGAGGTCATGGCCGGTTCCGTATCTCTCCGGTTCGAGCAATGCAGGCTTGAATTTGCCGCGTTTTCAGTGAAAAGCATCATGATGAAACGGGGAAGGCAGGCAGCGGGCGGATTCTGGCGGGACGCGCGTTCACGTCTGATGCCGGTATTTGTGTTGCTTTTGGGGTGGGCCGCTGCCGGACCCGTTTCGGCGCAGTTATTCAGCGACCGGCCGCCGCCCGTGCCGCCGGCATCGGTTCCGGAGCCGCCTAGCGGCCCTGCGATGAATCTGGCGCCGTCCTCCGGCCCGGCCTCCGTCCCCAATCTGCCGCCGCCATTGACTGCGCCGCCGGCCGTTGCCGCGGTACCGCCGGCCGCTGCGCCGGCCAGTATCGCCCCGCCGAATCAGGCGGTGCTGGCGCTGACGGCGCGTTTCGGCAAGGACCTTCCGCCCGTCACCGGCGGGCTGGTGTGGCGCATCTTTTCCGACAAGGCGGACGACACCGGCAATATGAAGATGATCCGCGAGGACCGCAGCGCCTCGCCGAACATCGTGCTGCCGCCGGGCAACTACGTCATCCATGTCGCGCTCGGCCTTGTCAGCGCGGTCCGGCCCGTGACGCTGAAGGCCGAGACCGATCGCGAATTCTTCATCCTTCCGGCCGGCGGCCTGCGCATCGAGGGCCGCGTCGGCACCTCGAAGATTCCGCAGAACCAGATTTCATTCGCGATCTACAAGGGCAGCCAGTTCGAGGTCGGCGATCGCGCCTCGCTCGTGCCGAGCGTGGCGGCCGGCGACGTCGTGCTCTTGCCCGAGGGCACCTACTACATCGTTTCCAACTACGGTGATGCCAATTCGGTAGTGCGCTCCGACATCCGCGTGCAGGCCAGCAAATTGACCGACGTCACCATCACCCATCGCGCCGCCGTCATCACGCTCAAGCTGGTCAGCGATCGCGGCGGCGAGGCGCTTGCCAATACCGCATGGTCGGTGATCACGCCGGGCGGCGACGTCATCAAGGAATCGATCGGCGCGTTTCCCCGTGTCGTGCTGTCGGAAGGCGAATATCGCGCTATCGCCAAGAACGAAGGCAAGGTTTACGAACGCGCTTTCAACGTCGTTAACGGCGTCGACGGCGAGGTCGCAGTCGTCGCGCGCTGATATTTGCGCAAGATGCGCTGTCATAGTCTCTAACGCGCACTAACCATCGCGCGATTTAAAACTGTCATAATCGCCGCCTCGGCTTCCTCCCCGCGGAATTTTTACATCGCCTTAAGCGCAGCTCGCGCTGATAACGCGCGCTATTTTTTGCGCGTCGTCGGGGAATGCCATGCTTGCTGCCAGGAAGTCGTCGGGAAAATTCTCGCCTGAGATGTTCGATGATGTCCCGGTCCTGCAGCGCAAGTGGCAGGCGGCCTTGCGTCCCGGCGAGAAGCTGCCGGCCTATGAAGACGTCATGCTCGGAAGCCTTGGCCGGCTTGCCGATCACATCATCCTGCTCAAGGATGGCAACGGCGGGCTCGAGGTTTCCCGCACCGGCCGTTACACTCACAAGTGGCTGGGGCGCGACTACTGGAATGTTGCGCTTCGGCAGCTGTCGCCGGATTGCGCGACCGTGCTCGCGGAAGCCGCCTCCTGTGCGCTCGACAACGGCCGTCCCTACCTTTCGGCCGCGCACTGCGTGCGTGACGGGCTGGTTCAGACCTACGACGTGCTGGCGCTTCCAACCGCCTCGCGCTGGGGCCATACCCTGATCGGCGTTTATATCAACGAGCGCGACGACAAATATAATCTGCTCGACGCGATTTTTTCCGCGACCGATGAAGGCGTGCTCTCGCTCGCGGCGATCCGCGACCAGGAGGGCCGGCCGTTCGATTTCCAGATCGTTCACCACAATGCGGGAGCAGCGAGGCTGCTCAAAATGCCTGCCGCCGAGTTGCTCTGGCAGCGGCTCAGCGCCAAAGGCAATCTGCTGTGCTCGCGCCGGGTCGTCGAACGACTGCTTCAGGTCGTCAGGACCGGCAACGGCGATCAGTTCGAAATCGACAGCGACGAACGAAGCCTGCAATTGGGTGCTACCGCCTTCGGCGACATCATCGCGCTGACGGTTTCAGATGTCACCGGCTTGAAGCGGCGCGAGGCATCGTTCCGGCTCCTGTTCGACAACAATCCGATGCCGATGTGGGTGTTCGACGCCGAGACCGCGCGGTTTCTCAGCGTCAACGACGCGGCCGTCCAGCACTACGGCTATGCCCGCGAGAAATTTCTTTCCATGACGCTCGAGGAAATCTGGCCGGAGGACGAGCGGACCACCCACAGCGAGGCGCTGGTCAATATCGGCGAGTCCTACCAGTCGAGCCGCAACTGGCGGCATATCAGGGCCGACGGCAGCGAGATCCATGTGCTGACCTATGGCCGACGGGTCGCCTTCAACGGCCGCGACGGCTACCTCGTCGCGATCGCCGACATCACCGAACGCCGCAAGGCCGAGGCGCGTATCGCCTATATGGCCCATCACGACGGATTGACGGATTTGCCCAACCGCGAATTCTATCAGGAGCGGTTGCGCCAGGCGCTGGAGGAAGCGCGAGGCTCCGGCAAGCGGGTGGCGGTACTGTGCGTCGATCTCGACCTGTTCAAGAACGTCAACGATTCCTTCGGCCACCCAATGGGCGATCGCCTGTTGCGGTTGGTCGCCGACCGCTTGCAGTCGCTGCTTCGCGGCAATCACCTTGCGGCGCGGTTGGGAGGCGACGAGTTTGCGCTTATTCTCTCCTCCGATCCGACGCCGAAGGAGATCAGCGATTTTTCCACCCGCCTGATCGGCGTGCTGAGCGACAGTTACGACATCGATGGCATCGAGGTCGTGATCGGCGCCAGCGTGGGCATCGCGCTGTCGCCGAGCGACGGCAAAACGCCGGAGGATTTGATGCGCAGCGCCGATATGGCGCTGTACCGGGCTAAGTCGGATGGCGGCGGCGTGCATCGCTTCTTCGAGCGCGAAATGGACCTTCTGGCGCAAAAGCGCCGCGACATGGAGGTCGACCTGCGCCGCGCCTTCGCCAATGGCGAGTTCGAACTGCATTACCAGCCGCTCGTCGATATCGGCGCCAACAGGATCAACGGCTTCGAGTTGTTGCTCCGCTGGCATCATCCGGAGAAGGGCATGATCTCGCCGGCCGAATTCATTCCGATCGCCGAGGATATCGGGCTTATCGTCTCGATCGGCGAGTGGGTGCTGCGTGAGGCCTGCGCGGAAGCCGCGAAATGGCCTGACGATGTCAAGGTCGCGGTCAACCTGTCCGCCGTGCAGTTCCGCAGCCGCAATCTGGTTCAGGCCGTGATCTCGGCGCTGGCGCATTCCGGCCTGTCGCCGCTGCGTCTCGAACTCGAGATTACGGAATTGGTGTTTCTGGCGGAGACAGAGGCCAATCTCGCCATCCTCCATCAGTTGCGCGAACTCGGCGTGCGCATCTCGATGGATGATTTCGGTACCGGCTATTCGAGCCTCAGCTACCTGCGCTCGTTTCCGTTCGACAAGATCAAGATCGACCGCTCCTTCGTCAAGGATCTCGCCGAGCGGCCCGACTGCGTCGCGATCGTGCGCGCGATCTCGGGTCTCGGCCGCAGCCTCAACATCACGACCACGGCGGAGGGCGTGGAAACCGTCGATCAACTCGACTGGCTGCGCAACGAGGGCTGCGACGAGGTGCAGGGATTCCTTTTCAGCGCGGCAAAGCCTGCCAGCGAGATCGCCGCGCTGCTTTCTAAATTTGGAGGCCGCGCATCGCAGGCGGCATGATCTGGGGCGTCGTCGCAACCCGCTAACTCGGAAAGATCAGGCAGGTCGTCGTGCCGTGGGCGAGCAGGCGCCCTTTACCGTCGGTGACGCGGCCCTCCGCGGTGCCGATCCGGCGGCCGCGATTGAGGACCACGCCTTCCGCCCTGATCTGCCCGGTTTCGGGAGTGATCGGGCGCAGCAACGAAATCTTGAACTCGAGCGTTGTCTGCGCCTCGGACTTTTCCAGCGTCGACTGCACGGCAAGCCCCATGCAGCTATCGAGCAGCGTCGCCGTCAGGCCACCGTGCACTGTGCCGGCTGGATTGAGATGTTCTGCGGTCGGCGTGATCGCGACCACGACGCGTCCGGCGTCGGCTTCGGTAACGTCATAGCCGAGCGTCCTGGCGATCGTGTTCAGGGGCAGGGTCCGGTTAGCCAGCCCTTGCACGAACTGAAGGCCCGTCATCTCCTTTTGCGTCTCAGCGTTCACCGTTCCATAGCGTCTGTCCGTCATCTGTTTCTCCGCCTTTTCTCTTATCAATTGTTTTTCGTCCGTTGCTTCCGGAACGACCGCGGCGACAGTCCATAGAGGTTCAGGAATGCCGCACGCATGCGTCTCGGGTGAGGGAAACCGGCGTGCTCCGCGATCTGGCTAACGGAAAGGTCGGTCTGGTCGAGCAGCCGCTTGGCGCGCTGAACGCGGAGGCAAAGCGCAACCTGCAAGGGCGACGCATCGAGATGATCGGCGAACAGGCGGGACAAATGGCGCGATCCGATGCCGAGCCTTGTGGCGAGAGCGGCGACGTCGCCCCGGTCGAGTGCGCCTTTCCCAATCAGATCCAGCGCGCGCTCGACCGTCGTTCGCGTGCCTTTCCAGGCTGGGCAAAACGGCGCGGTCTCGGGCCGGCAGCGCAAGCAAGGACGGAAGCCGGCGCGCTCGGCGGCGGCGGCGCTCGCATAGAAACGAATGTTTCGTGCCAACGGTGTTCGCGCCGGACACACCGGCCGGCAATAAACGCCGGTGGTCTTGACCGCGACGAACACGACGCCGTCAAAGGCAGGATCGCGCTTCCGAAATGCTTCGTATTGAGCGGCAAAGTCGAGCATTTCGCTGCTATACAAGCGGCGATGCGACTGGGCCACCCGCTTACGGGTGACCATGTCCGAAAACGACCGCCTCTTGGTGGCGATAGCGACTTAAAACCGCGTGACGATGTCCGACAGCGCAGGCCGCGGCCGATCCTCGCTCGGTTTGGTCACTCTGCCGATGTGAATGAGGCCGGCGAGCCTTTCGTCGGCTTTCAACCCGAGCCCGTCGAGCACGTCGCGGTCGAAGGCAAACCAGCCTGTCAGCCAGCAGGCGCCGTAGCCGAGCGCGGTTGCGGCCGTGACGATGTTCATTGCGCTTGCGCCGGCGGATAATTCCTGCTCCCACCGCGGCACCTTGGGATGCGGTTTGGTCAGGCTGACGACGCCGATCACCAGCGGCGCATCGGTGAGGCGGCGCTTCTCGACCTCGATGTCGGCCGGTGAAGCATTCGGGTTCTTCCTTGCAAAGACGCCGGCAATGACGTCACCGGCGCGAAGGCGCGCATCGTCCTCGAAAATGATGAAGCGCCATGGCGCGAGCTTGCCGTGATCGGGGACCCGCGCGCCGATGGTCAGAATGGTTTCAAGCTCGGCAGGCGAGGGGCCGGGGCCGGTCATTTCGCGCGGCTTGACCGAGCGGCGGGTCTTCAGAAGTTCAAGGGCGTCGGGCATTGGAGTCCAGTGAGTTTGAGTTGCCATGCAGATATCTGCATCTGCGAGGCGATAGCAAGACGGGCCTTTTAGTCGCTTTCCAAATTCATCCCCCCGTTTTGATCCAGCGCAAGTAACGGCTGGCCGCGCTCCGGCTAGATTTCAATACCGCCATTTTTGTCGGGGAGCCGCGATGGTCAAAGGGAAAAAGCCGAAGCGGAAGTCGGCCTCCGGCGCCCGGTCACGCGACCGCGCGATCGAGCAATGGGTGGAGACTGAGATCGATCGGCTGATCGATCCCGATACACCGAAGGAGGAACGCAAGCGGCGAATTCACCGGTTGACCGAGGGCCCGCCGGAATTCGTCAAGCTTCGCTCCGACCTGCCGCGAAACAAGAAGGACCGCTAGGCGACCGACCGCGCCCGTTTGATATCCGGCGGCGTCGCCTCATCGACCAGCGCTGCGATGGCAGCACTCGTCGTCATCACCTTTTGTCCGTCGCTGCCGAGCCGGCGCACCGAGACCGAGTGCGTCTCGGCCTCCTTCTTGCCGACGACCAGCAGTGCCGGGATCTTCGCCAGCGAATGCTCACGGACTTTATAATTGATCTTCTCGTTACGCAGATCGATCTCGACGCGAAGGCCGGCGCGTCTTGCCGCAGCCGCAACCACCTTGGCGTATTCGTCGCCTTCGGAGGTGATGGTAGTGACGACGGCCTGGGTCGGTGCGAGCCAGAGCGGGAAGTTGCCGGCATAATGCTCGATCAGGTGGCCGATGAAGCGCTCGATCGAGCCGCAGATCGCCCGGTGCACCATGACGGGCGGCTTCTTCGAGCCGTCCGCGTCGATGTAGAACGCGCCGAAACGTTCCGGCAGGTTGAAGTCGACCTGCGTGGTGCCGCATTGCCAGTCACGGCCAATTGAGTCGCGCAGCACGTATTCGAATTTGGGCCCGTAGAAGGCGCCTTCACCGGGATTGATTCCGGTCTTGATACGCTGATTGTGGCTGTTGGCCTCGATTTCGCTCAGCACGGTGGCCATCACGCGCTCGGCGTGATCCCACATCGCATCCGCGCCGACGCGCTTCTCCGGCCGCGTCGAGAGCTTCACCATGAGATCGCCGGTGAAGCCGAAGTCGGCATAAACGGACAAGATGAGGTCGTTGATCTTCAGGCATTCCTCCGCAAGCTGCGCTTCCGTGCAGAAGATGTGTGCGTCGTCTTGGGTGAAGGCGCGCACGCGCATCAGCCCGTGCATGGCGCCGGACGGCTCGTAGCGGTGCACCACGCCGAATTCCGCAAGTCGCAAAGGCAGGTCGCGATAGCTCTTCAGGCCGTGCTTGAAGATCTGGACATGGCCGGGACAGTTCATCGGTTTCAGCGCAAACCAGCGCTTGTCCTCGGCCTCGTCGCCGGCCGATTGCGCCGCGAACATGTTCTCGCGGAACCAGTCCCAATGACCTGAGGTCTCCCACAGCGACTTATCGAGCATCTGTGGCGCGTTGACCTCGGCATAATCGCCTTCGAGCCGCCGGCGCATATAGGCGATCACGGTCTGGAACAGGGTCCAGCCCTTCGGATGCCAGAACACGACACCCGGGCCTTCCTCCTGGAAGTGGAACAGGTCGAGCTCGCGGCCGAGCTTGCGGTGATCGCGCTTCTCGGCTTCCTCGATCTGCTTCAGATAAGCATCGAGCTCTTCCTGCTTGGCAAACGCCGTGCCGTAGATGCGGGTCAGCATCGGATTGTTGGAATTGCCGCGCCAATAGGCGCCCGCCACCTTCATCAGTTTGAAGGCGTTGCCGACTTTTCCAGTCGAGGTCATGTGTGGGCCGCGGCACAAATCGAACCAGTCGCCCTGGAAATAGATCTTGATCGGCTCGTCGCCGGGAATGGCGTCGACCAGTTCGACCTTGAAGTTCTCGCCCTTGTCGCGGAACACCTGCTTGGTCTTCTCGCGATCCCAGACTTCCTTCGTAAACGGTTTGTCGCGCGCGATGATCTCGCGCATCTTCTTTTCGATTGCCGCGAAATCTTCCGGCGTGAACGGCTCGTTGCGGAAGAAGTCGTAATAGAAACCGTTTTCGATCACGGGTCCGATCGTCACCTGGGTGCCCGGCCACAGCGACTGCACGGCTTCGGCCAGCACATGCGCGGCGTCATGGCGGATCAGTTCGAGCGAGCGCGGATCCTCGCGCGAGATCAACTCGATTTTCGCGTCCTGTTCGATTCCATCGTTGAGGTCGGCAAGCTGACCGTCCAGTGCCATCGCAACGGTGCGTTTGGCGAGTGAGGGCGAGATTCCCTTGGCGATCTCCAGGCCGGTGGTGTTCCTGGGATATTCGCGCTTCGCGCCGTCGGGAAAGGTGAGGCAGACTTTGTGCACGGCCTCGGCCGGCTTCAAATTCGTGATGCTGTACTGGAATCCTGACGCGGGGGCATTCTTGTCCGACATGGTCACTCCTCAAGGCTCACTCCTGCGAACGAGCGCAGGTAAGCGGGAAGAAGCGGTATAGCAGGGGATTCGGGCCCTGCAATCCGGCAATATCAGGAAAATTGCGCCGGCGCGCGGGTTCGCTCGAAGGTTGGGTAGCTGGGTCTTGACACCGAAAGCTTGTTGTCGTTCCTGCGGTGCTGGAATTTCCGGGGCCTCCATGAAACTGTGCCGTGTTCTCGCCGCTCTCCTTGTTCTCGTTTGCGGATCGGCGCCGACGCAGGCGCTCACGCGGCCGTCTCAGTCCGCGCGACCACGGCCCGCCGCGCCACGGCTTTTTCAGAGCCATCCGATCGTCTTCTATGTCGCCAAGGGCGCGGCTGATGCCTGCGGCCGCGGCTGCGACAGCTGGATCGCGATTGAAGGCCAGTTCGATGGCAACGCGGCGGCCCGGTTTCGCAAATTCTTCCAGCCGCTGCGGAGCCGCAATCTGCCGATCTATGTCACCTCGCCCGGCGGCAATCTCGAACAGGCGCTGGCCATGGGGATGTATCTCCATGACAAGCCCGCAGTGGTGCGGGTGGCACGTACGATCGTAAGGAACTGCGGTTTCGAGGCGCAGGACAGCGACGTCTGCCTCAAGCTCAAGCGATCCGGCCGCGAACTCGCCGGTGATCTCTGGACCCGCAACGCGATCTGCAATTCCGCCTGTCCATATTTTCTGCTCGGCGCCTCCACGCGCGAGATTGCCCCGGATTCCGCGCTTGGGGTGCATTCGGCGAAAGTCATCACGCAGTTCCTCGGCGTTGTTCCGACGCCGGAGATGCTCGCCGCCGCGACCCAGCGGGGAAAGGAGCGCTCCAACGGCCTGCTGGCAAGCTATTTTTCACGTATGGGCGCCGATACCGGATTGCTGAAGCTCGTGAGCACGGTGAAGTTCGAGGAGGTGCACGTGCTGACGCGCGACGAAATCATTCGGTTCGGCATCGATCGGCGCGAGCAGGTCGAGACGCAGTGGCAGTTCGAGAACGGCAGCCGCAGCATGGTCGGCAAGGTCGCGACGCAGAGGAGCGACGGCGAGACTGCCTACCGGCTTTTGCAATGGCGGCTGATCTGCGTGAGCACCGAGCAGTTCGAACTCGACGTCCAGCGCCCGACCACGAGGTCGACGTTTCCCACCGTGGCGATCGGTAGCGCCGCCGCCGTGCCGCTGTATTTCACGCAGATCACCTCAAAGACGGGCGGAGCCGAGTTCTGGGGCGTGCGCATGACGCGCGCAGCCGTCGACAAGCTCGCGGGCCAACCGCAATTCGAATTGATTGAATTGTCGCAAGGGCCGGCCGGACGGCATGCCGTGCGGACCGCACTCTCGACCGAAGGTCTGTCGCGTGCGCTTGACACGTTGCTGCCAACTTGCCCGCCGGCGAAGGACACCGTGACCGCGCAGGGGCAGGCCAGCCAGCCGGCTGCGAAATAGCGGCGCGCCGCCGCAACGTATGTCGCGGCCGGCAACCGACGACTTTCTCTCATGCGCCAAGCGACTTTCTTTCATGGGCATCGCGTCGCGTCCAAATAATTCGGATGCTGCCCTTTCCATCGCGCTGACTGCACGTTAGATGCGGCTGCATGAAAAATCTCCCGTCTGATAGTCCCGTCCATCGCCGTTTTGCGCCCACCGCCTTGATGTTCGGCAATCTCGTCACGGGCTGTTCGATCCTGGCGCCGGCGGGGATGCTGATCGAACTCGCATCCGGTCTTGACGTCACCGTCCACACCGCGGGTCTTCTGGTGACCTTCGGCGCGATCGTGCTCTGCATCGGCTCGCCGCTGACGGCATGGCTGACCAGCCGGATCGAACGCCGCACCTTGCTGACCACGACGCTCGCGGTCCTCGTGCTCGGCAATGCCGCGTCCGCACTTGCGCCCAACTACGCAGCACTTCTGGTGCTTCGTCTCATGATGCTCGCGATTGGCGCGCTCTATACGCCGCAGGCCGCAGGCACTGCTGCGCTGATCGTGCCGGCGGAAAAACGCGGTGGCACCATCGCCTATGTGTTTCTCGGCTGGTCGCTCGCTGCCGCTGTCGGCTTGCCGCTGATCACCTTCCTGACCAGCCGTTACGGCTGGCGCGCGGCCTATGGCGGGATCAGCATCATCGGGGTGGTGAGTTTCTTGGCTTTGCTCTGGCGGTTGCCAAAGGGCCTCGTCGGCGCGCCGGTCGATCTGAAGACGTGGGCCGATCTCGCTCGCAACCGGGTGATCGTCGTGCTGCTTGGCATCACGACGCTTCTGATGTCGGGTCAGTTCGCGGTGTTCACCTATATGGGCCCGCTGTTGTCGAGGCTGACGCAGGTCGGGCCCGATGCGGTTGGGCTCGTGTTCGCAATCTACGGCGTCTGCGGCTTTGTCGGGATCGTGATCGTCAGCAACGTCGTCGACTCCTGGGGCCCCCTGAAGGCGTCGGTGCTCTGTATCTCGCTGGTGCTGAGCGGCGTTGTCGGATGGGCGTTCGCGGCAGGCCTCTATCCGCTGATGGCGGCCTCGGCCGCGGTCTGGGGGCTCGGCTTTGCCTCCAGCAATTCGATGCAGCAGGTCCGCCTTGTCGCCGCGGCGCCTCCGCTGGCGTCCGCTTCGGTCGCGCTCAACACGTCGTTCCTGTATGTCGGGCAGGCGATCGGTTCGGGAATCGGCGGCTTGTTGTACGCGCACGAGCTTCTGTACGGCATCGGCTATGCCGGTGCAGCCTTCGTGGCGCTGGCGCTGACCACGGTGATCGTGACGCGCAACCTGGCGACAAGAAAAGCCGACCGCTGATTTCTATCGGCTGATCGAGCCGTCGTTGTTGCTCGATGCGAACCGCGTCAGCGCCGGCGTCAACGACATCTTGGCGAGCACGTCGCGCACCGGCTTGTCGGTCCAGGCGTGCGTGACGTAGTCGCGATGGGTCACGCCATCGGGCGTCTTAACGAAGACGACGCTGCCGGGATGCAGCGGGCCATCCATGTCGTCGGAGACCGCGATGCCCTTGTCACGGATCATCTGCATCAGTTCACGGTCGCGCGGCTGGGTGTAGTGGGTATAGGCGCTGACGAAGAAGCCGGAGCGGTTGTTGGCGACCCAGGAGGCGAACTTGTCGAGTTCGCCATAGACCGCATCGAGCAGCACCACGCCGCGGATGCGGTTGCCGAGCCCGCCGACCTCGAGGCTGTAGGCGGTCGGAACGAAACCGCCGCTGTAGCCGATGATGACGATCGGCATGTTGGCGAAGGTCTTGGCCGCATTCGGATCGCCATAGAGCTTTGCGAGGTGGTCGGTTGATTTATTGATGAAGCGCTTGAGCCCGCCGGGCTGCCAGAATTTGCCGGCGCTGGAATTGGCGGCATCGACGGCTAGCTGCGGGGCGAGCAGCACGGCGTTGGCGCCGGATTCGGAAATCTGTTGCGGCACGCGCTGACGGTCGCGCACGTCGCGTTCCAGCTTCGCGCCGTGGCCGTGGAAAAACACCACGATGACGCCGGGCTTGTTGATGTCGAAATGTTCGGGCACGTGCATCAGCACGCGGTTGTCGTTGAAGGTTTCGTCCTGCCAGAACACCCGGCCGGAATAGCCGCGATGGCCGCGGCGCTCGCCGTTGGAGACGTTCAGGAACGGCGCGTCGCTGCGCGGATTGTTGCCGAAATAGGGGAAGGCGGAGGACTTCAAACCGACCAGCGCCGTTTGATCTTCATGCTGAGGACGCTGGTAGGGCACGACCGGCGCAAGCGAGGCGACACGGTAGGATTGCGTCTGCACCACGCGCCGGGTTTGTGCGTCAGCCACGTTGGCCGGTCGCTGCTTCAGGCTCTCGGCAGCCGTGGGGAAGCGTTCGTTGAATTGCGGTTGGGGGAAGCGGTCGTCGAAGCTATCGGCGCTGCCTTGCACGTTCGCCGCGAGCGACCCTGCATTCGGCGAGTTGCCGCATTGCGCAAGCGTAAACGAGAGCGGGATCAGAACAGCGAGGAGAGGCAGCCAGCGACGGTTAGCGACACACGAAAGCACATGGCGTACCGTGTCCGGTATCCAGGACAAATTCACGCGACCATGGCATTCAGATTTCGGATTGGCCCCGACCATCCACCCTTTGCCCCCCAACAGCCATCCCAACGGCTGATGTCAGCGCGTATGTGTTGCGGTGACGTTAATCTTCCGGAAATTTTCCCCGTTCCCGGAAAGGGGTAAGGCACCACAAGATCGTGTCCTCATTATGGGAGGTCGGGTCCTTACGGCCGAAGATTAGTATCCAGATACCTAAATCCTCGTGAATTAGAATCCTCGGCGGCTTTCCTTGAATTGGCCCAAGCCTGATTGCACCATGAAACAGGACGGGCGTGGCGCCCGAAGTTGCGGGCGAGCATGACGGCACTAGTGGAGTGGATTTGGCGTTCGCTACCCCCTGGGCCGCGAGTTCGTAAGGCGAATGCCAAATCCAAAACTCCACTAGAATCAATATTTGCTGGTGATCCTTTGATTCTAACGTTCGCTACTATCTTCGCGGCAACGGGAGGCGAACGTTAGAATCGGATCACCAGGTACCGAAGGCATGGCGTGGGGAGGGCGGCTTCCCACCGGATCGACGGTCTCGGTCGCGGTCGCAACCGCCATTGTGGTCGCCGACATGGTCGGCGTCGGCGTCTTCACCAGCCTCGGCTTTCAGGTCAAGGATATCCCATCCGGCTTTGCGATCCTCGCGCTCTGGACAGTGGGCGGCATCGTCGCGCTGTGCGGCGTGTTCTCCTACAGCGAGTTGGGCGCGATGTTTCCCCGCTCGAGCGGCGAGTACAATTTCCTCGGCCGCGCCTATCACCCGGCCTTCGGTTTTGTGGCGGGCTTTGTGTCGGCGACCGTCGGCTTCACGGCGCCGGTGGCGCTGGCCGCGCTCGCGCTCGGTGAGTACGGCCGGTCAATCGTTCCCGGCGCGCCGCCGATGGCACTTGCGGTCGGGATTGTCTGGCTGGTGTCGCTGGTTCAACTCACCGGCGTGAAGCACTCCTCGACCTTCCAGTTGATCTCGACCATCCTCAAGGTGGTGCTGATCACGGCCTTCCTGATCGCCGGCTTTGTCGTCGGCACGCCGCAGCCCCTGACGTTCGCGCCGCAGGCCAGTGACATCGGCTATATCGCGAGCGCGCCTTTCGCGATCGGGCTTGTCTTCGTGATGTATTCGTTCTCCGGCTGGAATGCCGCCACATACATCATCGGCGAGATGCGTGACGCCAGTCAGAACCTGCCGCGTGCCTTGTTTACGGGCACGCTGATCGTGCTGGTGCTCTATGTGGCGCTGAATGCGGTTTTTCTCCACACCGCGCCGATCGACAAACTGGCCGGCCAGATCGACGTCGCGCGCGTTGCCGGCACATATATTTTCGGCGAGATCGGCGGCCGTATCGTCGGCGCGATGATCTGCATCGGGCTGGTCTCCTCGATCAGCGCGATGATGTGGATCGGCCCGCGCGTGATGATGACGATGGGCGAGGATATTCCGGCGTTGCGGGTCTTTGCCCGCAAATCGAGGCAAGGTGCGCCTGCCTACGCGATCCTGTTTCAGCTGACGGTCGCGACCTTGATGCTGTTTACGCGCAGCTTCGAGGCGGTCTTGGATTTCATCCAGTTTTCGCTGCTGTTCTGTTCGTTCTTCACCGTGCTCGGCGTGATCAAGCTGCGGATCACCAGGCCCGATTTGCCGCGGCCCTACCGCGCCTGGGGATACCCGGTCACGCCGGTGATTTTCCTGCTCGTGACGCTTTTCATGATGTACTATCTCGCCGTCGACCGGCCGCTGCAGTCCTTTTTTGGTGCCCTCATCATGATTTCTGGCCTCCTGATCTACGTCGTCTTTCGCAAGAAGGACGCGGCCGGCTCCGCTGCGGCCTCGTCGGCAGGTCGCAAGTAGATGTTTCGCATCCTCAAAACCGCAGTCGCCGTTGCGGCCGTGCTATTCGCAGCACCAGGAGCCGCGCGCGCCGACGCTCCAACAGCCGATGATACTGCGCGTTTCCTTGCTGGCATGATGCCTTCGGCCGACTCGCCCTTGATGGCGCTCACCAGGGACCCGGGCTGGCAGCGCCATGCGAAGTTCTTCGATTCCGCCTTCGACCAGCTCGAGCAGCGGCAGATCTCCAGGGTCCGCGCCTGGTCGGACGCCAATATCGGCGCGCCGACGTCGACCATGTTCTACATGTTTTCGGGACCCGATTTCCTTTACGCCAACGCGTTTTATCCCAAGGCAACGACCTACGTGCTGAGCGCGCTCGAACCGCCGGGTTCCATACCCGACCTGACCAGGGTGCCGCGCGGCAGCGTCGGCGCGGCGCTAGCCAATGTCGAGCACTCGCTCGGCTCGATCCTGAGCTTCTCGTTCTTCATCACCAAGAAGATGAAGGTCGACCTGCACGAGGGGCAACTCGACGGCGCGCTGCCGCTCCTCTACGTGTTCCTGGCGCGTTCGGGCAAGACCGTCAAGAACGTCTCGAACGTCGCGCTTGACGGCAAGGGCACGGCTTATTTTGCCAACGAGAACGCCGGCGCCAATGCTGTGCGCGGGGTTCGGATCGTGTTTGCCGGAAGCGATGGCGTCGACAGGACGCTGTACTATTTCTCGACTGACCTGTCCGACTCCGGCGTCAGATCGAGCGGCTTTTTGAAATTCTGCGCCACGCTCGCGCCGGGCAACAGCCTGATCAAGAGCGCGTCCTATCTTCTGCACTCGGGCAGCTTCTCGACGGTGCGCGATTTTCTTCTCGCCAACAGCGCCACCATCGTCCAGGACGATTCCGGAATTCCGCTGGGCTATTACAGCGCCAGGAAGTGGCGCCTGTTTCCGTTCGGGCGCTACGCCGGTCCGATCTCGGAGTTTCCGAACAAGTACCAGGAATCCTATGCCGACCTGTTCCAGCGCGCCCAGCCGCTGGATTTCGGCATCGGCTATCGCTGGCATTCGCATGAATTGAATTTGCTGCTTGCCGTCCGTCTGCCGGACGACGGCCCGGCGACCGCGGATGCAACCTCTTCGGCCGAAGTGCCGCCACCGACGGCCAGGCCCAAGCGGCCGCGCAAGCCACATCCTGCGTCGCCGCCACCGCCGCCGCCTCAACCGTCGAACGGTTTCTTCTTCTGGTTTCGGTAAAGACGCGGGAAGCGAGCGCTTACCAGCGCACGGTCTGGCTTGGCTCGAAGAAGCTGCTGGTACCACTCCTCTTCGCCGGCTGGATCAGGAAATGACCAACCGCGATAACGATGAGGACGATCGCGACAATCGCCAGCAAATCGAGCTGCCGCGGATCGTGACCACTCGGTCTAATCTTCCGGCGCATGGTTGACGTCCTCCGTGAACAGAAGACACCAGGCTAATCAACGAACGATATTCCGGTTCCCGTGTTACGGCAACGCACTTTGCGCGATGCATTGCAGCGCAAAGGCCGCATGCGTCACGCGGAATTGACGCCGCGCCAGCGTCCGTATTTCCACGGCAAGTACCATCGCGCGCCGGCTGGTTTTGTCGCGGGGACATTGTCGATGCCGGATGTGCCGAATGGCTGACAGCGCAGCAGCCGCGCCAGCGTCATCCATCCGCCGGCCCACAATCCGAAACGTCCGATCGCCTCATCCGCATAGGCCGAGCATGTCGGCAAATGCCGGCAATTATAGCCGACGAGCGGCGAGAGCGTGTGCCGGTAGAGCCAGATCATGCCGCGGCCAGCCCGCCGCGGCAGCCGTTCGACATTGCGCGAACAGTCCGCGCAGCGAGCCGGCAGCCAATTCAGTTTGAGTGAATGCTTCATGGCCGTTGTGCAGAGACGTTGGGCGCCACATGCCTGGTTCCAAGGCATGGAACTTGTTCGCCTCAATAATTGTGCCACAGTTTTGGAAATATCAACCGTCACTTCGGCGGCGCAACAAACGATCTATGGACGATTCGGACAACTGCGTTTACGTTTCACAACGTGGGGATGACAGAATTGTTTTCGTGTTCGATGCCGCCCGTTGGCGATTGCGGGAAGGAACCAAATTGAAACTCGTCAGACTTCGCTTCCGCGGCTTGGCGGTGCTGGCCGCTGCCGCCGTGTGTGTTGCTGTGCCGGGCATCCTGGCTCTGCTCGGCGGTTCGGCACACGCCGACGCGACGCTTGAGGAGCGCAAGCTTCCGATGCAGTTCAGCTGGGTGGCCTGCCAACCGCATTGCGGCGGCTGGATCAGCGCCATCGGCATCGTGACGGCGGACAGTCCGAAGGATTTCGATGATTTCGCGCACGGACGCGACCTTCGCGGCGCGACCGTCGTCCTGGATTCCAGTGGGGGCTCGGTGAACGACGCCATCACGCTCGGCCGGCGGTTCCGCAACCTCGGCCTGATGACGACAGTCGGCACCAGCGTTCTGACGCACAGCACGCAAGGCGATCGCGGCACGATCGAACCCGACGCCTATTGCGAGTCGATGTGCGTGTTCCTGCTGCTGTCCGGCAAGACGCGCTATGTGCCCGAGGCCGCGCACGTGCGGGTGCATCAGATTTGGATGGGCGATCGCGCCGAAGACGCAAGGGCAGCGAGTTACTCCGCCGACGATCTGATGATCGTGGAACGCGATATCGGACGGCTCGCCAAATACACCTTCGAGATGGGCGGCGCCGGTGAGTTGCTCGCTCTCTCGCTCAGCGTTCCGCCCTGGGAGGAACTTCACGAATTGTCGCGCGAGGAATTGCGGCTGACCAATCTCGTGACCACGGATGCGATTGCCGAGGTACTGCCCTCGACGCGCGGATCGGTGGCGCAGGTCCTGGCCACCAAGCCGGTGCAGGACCGCTTCACCAGTTCCGCGGTGAGTGACGTTGCCGCGCCGGCGGCGAAATCGACGCGGACGGCGGAGGCGCTCACGCCAACCGCGAGTGTCGCGGCCGCGCCGGCCCAGTAGGCGGGCCCAAGCAGACTGTCGGATAGGTCTCTAGTGGTCCAATTCTAACATTCGCATCCCTTCTCAGCGCGCACTTTTGCGAATGTTGGAATCAAAGGACCACTAGCAAATATATGTTTCTAGTGGAGTTTAGGATTTGACATTCGCTAAGTGAACTCGCGGCTGGATGGTAGCGAATGTCAAATCCACTCCACTAGGCGGAAGCGGGTTGCGTCGCCTTGCCGTTCGCTTTGGCCTCGATCTGGCCGATTGCATCCACCACGGCATCAAAGGTCAGCATCGTCGAGGCGTGCCGCGCCTTGTAGTCGCGGACCGGCTCGAGCACGGCGATCTCGGCCCATTTGCCCTCGGGCGGCTTGCCGTTTTCCTTCAGCATCTTGCGAACGATTTCGCGCAACTCGCGCAATTCGCTTGCGGTCGAGCCCACGACATGGGCCGCCATGATGGAGGAGGAGGCCTGGCCCAGTGCGCAGGCTTTCACGTCATGGGCGAAGTCGGTGACGACGGGGCCGTCCATCTTGAGGTCGATCTTTACGGTCGACCCGCAAAGCTTCGAATGGGCTGTTGCGGTGGCGTCGGGCGATGGCAGGTGGCCGAGCCGGGGGATATTGCCCGCCAGTTCAATGATGCGCTTGTTGTAGACGTCGTTTAGCATAGCCTCAACTCGTGCTTCCCGGCCTTGGCGGCCACGGTGCGTGGCCCTATATATGGTCGGAAATGGTGGAAATACACCCCGCCGTTTTCCTGAAGGGTGGTCCGAAACCGGTACCCGTTGGCCACCGTCAAGCGTTAGTAGTAGGGGGACTCAGGCGCCCGGCGGAAACTCCGCCCCGTCTGCCGGTGACACTCCGGTCTCATCCAGACCGGTCGAACGGAGCTGACATGGACGCATTGATCAAATCCCTCCGCCCAAAGACTTCCGATGCCAAGACTTCCGATGCCAAGACTTCCGACCTGAAGCCTTCCGAGACGAAACCGGCCGATCTCCGGCCTGCCGAGCTCGATCCTTCCGAATTTCTTGCGGCCGCTGTTCGCCCCGATCAGCCGCGGCCGTCGCGCGCCGAAGCCGAATCCGCGGTGCAGACATTGCTTAGCTATATTGGTGAGAACCCGGACCGCGAGGGCCTGTTGGATACCCCGCGACGCGTGGTCGAGGCCTTTGATGAACTCTATCAGGGCTACCACCAGTGCCCAGCCGAGGTGCTCGATCGTACCTTTGGCGAGACCGCAGGTTATGACGACTTCGTGCTGGTCCGCGACATCGAATTCACCTCGCAATGCGAGCATCACATGATGCCGTTCTACGGCCGGGCCCACATCGCCTATACGCCGGTCGAACGCGTCGTTGGCCTGTCGAAGCTCGCGCGGCTCACGGACATTTTTGCGCGCCGCTTGCAGACCCAGGAACATCTGACCGCGCAGATCGCAGCCGCAATCGACGAGATCCTCAAGCCCCGCGGTGTCGCCGTCCTGATCGAGGCCGAGCACACGTGCATGTCGGTGCGGGGGGTCGCCAAGCATGGCGCGATGACCTTCACCAGCCGCTACACCGGCATGTTCCGCGACAACCCGGCGGAGCAGGCCCGTTTCATCTCCCTGGTGCGCGCGTCGCAGCGCTAAGACGACTTCGAGCAAAGCTTGTCCTCGGAGTTCTCGCGGAAAAGCTTCGAGGAACCAAAGGTAGTGCCCACATCATCCGAAAGCGACGACCGCGAAGAAGGGCTGGCGCTTAGGCCCAAATTCGACGCGAACGGCCTCGTCACCTGCGTCGCTACCGATGCGATGACCTCGGAAGTGCTGATGGTCGCGCATATGAACGAGGAGGCGCTCCGCAAAACCATCGCCAGCGGCGAGGCCTGGTACTTCAGCCGCTCGCGCGGGGCGCTGTGGCGCAAGGGCGAAACTTCGGGCCATGTCCAGCGCGTCGTCGAAATGCGTGTCGACTGTGATCAGGATGCGATCTGGCTTCGCGTCGAGCAGCTAGGCGCCGCCTGCCACACTGGCCGTCACTCCTGTTTCTACCGCAAGGTCGAGGGGAAGGACGGCGGCGCGCAGCTGTCGTTCGTGGATGCCGAAAGGCGATTCGATCCGAAGGCGGTTTATCGCAAGTAGCCTATTTCCTCGTGGTCAGTCACGAGGGAAACCGTCTTAACCCTCTCTTAACCATAATTGCCGCACTGTAAGTCCGGCGGAAAGCGCTGGTGGGAGCCTTCGCGTCCGTCATCAGGACTATGGGTCGTTTCGCGGGGAGCGGAGACCAGACAATGTCGGTCGACACATCGAATGCCTCAGCTTCGGCAGGTGTGGATTCCGCACGCGTGCGCGTTGCCGGCGCGATCAAGCAGGCGGCCGGCGCAAGCGGCACGAACTTCCAGTATCTCCTGGCGACAGCCAAGATGGAATCGGATTTCAATCCGACCGCGGGCGCGTCGACCTCTTCGGCCCACGGGCTGTTTCAGTTCATCGACCAGACCTGGCTCGCCACGTTCAAGGACGCCGGCGCCCAGCTCGGCTACGGCAGCTATGCCGACATGATCAGCAAATCGTCCGATGGCAGTTATTCGGTCGCCGACCCCGCCGCGCGGAAGGCGATCATGAAGCTGCGCGACGACCCGGCAGTCGCCTCCGATATGGCGGCCGCACTCACCCAGTCCAACAGTTTTCAGCTGACCGGCATGATCGGTCGGCGTCCGACCGACAGCGAATTGTACATGGCCCATTTCATGGGGGTCGGCGGCGCGGCCAAGCTGATCGGCAACGCCGAGGATAATCCGCAAGCCTCGGCCGCGCGGCTGTTTCCAAATGCCGCGGCCGCCAACCGTTCGATCTTCTACGACCGCACCACGGGTCGGGCGCGCAGCGTTTCCGAAGTCTATTCGGTGCTCCAGCAGCGCTATGCCGGCGCCGCAATGTCGTCGGCCATTCAAAGCGCGATGGCGTCGGTGGGCGGCGACATCGTCAAGCCGGCCGTGGCTGTGGCGAGCGCTAGTCCTGCTGTACCTTCGGTCGATAGCGCGGCCTATCTCTCGACATTCCCGGACACCCGCTCCGCCGGGCCTGCAACAACGGCCTCCGCCGCGCCAATCACACTTGCTTCGGTCACGACGACAGCGGCCGCCGCGCCATCAAGCCCGGTCTTCCGTTCACTGTTTCAGGATGGCGGCCGCGCCCAACCGGTTTCGCAGGCCGTGCGCGAGTTGTGGGGCAACTCCGGCTCGCTCACGTCGGATCCGCCGGCATCGCCAGGCCCGACGACGCGCGGAGCCGCGGTTGCGGCATTGCCGGCGTCATCCAGCGGCGGCGGGCTCGATCTCTTCAGCGACCGTAGCGGTACCTTCAGCGGGTGAGCTTGACCGGAAGCGGCGCAATCGGCCGGCCTGCGCCGCAGGCCTTAACAAAAGGTCAATGAAACCAGCTGCTTATAGTGAACGCTTTGTTAAGCGTCGTGGTTTATTTTGTCTTGCACTGGCGCAAAAGCAAGGCGCCAAGGGGTTTCGCGTAAGCCGGCAGGGCAATGATCGTTCGGCAGTTCATCAGTTGGATTAAGACGGCTCCCGCAGGCGAACGCGCCGAGGCGACGCGAGCTTTGGCGCGGGCCTGGCTCATCTCCAATCTCAGCGAAGACGACCGCGCAGCCGCCGAAGGCGCGCTGCTGATGTTGCTCGATGACACCTCGCCGTTGGTGCGCCGGGCGATGGCGGACGTCTTCGCGCGCAGCTATGAGGCGCCGGCGGCGATCGTGCAGGCGCTGGCGCTGGACCAGCCGTCGGTCGCGTTGCCGATCCTCGAACATTCTCCGTTGCTGATCGATGCGGACCTCGTCGACATCGTCGCGACCGGCGATGGCGAGGTGCAATGCGCTGTCGCCCGCCGCATGCATTTGCCGGCATCAGTCTGCGCCGCGATCGCCGAGGTCGGCACCGCGGCCGCGGCGCTGGAACTGATCGAAAACGCCTATGCGGAGCTGGCGCCGTTTTCCTGGGACCGCATCGTCGAACGTCACGGCCATCTCGCAGCGATAAGGGAATCGATGCTGGTGCTGGAAGACCTCCCCGCTGCGACGCGGGTCGCCCTGGTCGCCAAATTGTCGGACACGCTGGCGCAATTCGTCGTCGCCAAGAACTGGCTGAGCGCCGATCGCGCCGAACGCATCGCGGATGAGGCGCGCGACCGCTCGACTGTCAGCATCGCGGCTTCCTCGCGCGGCGACGACATGCGCAGCCTGATCGCGCATTTGCGCGCAACGTCCCAGTTGACAGCCGGCCTGATCCTGCGCGCGCTGCTCTCGGGCAATCTCGAATTGTTCGAAACGGCGCTCTGTGAATTGTCTGGTCTACCGCGCCCCCGCGTCTCGTCGCTGTTGCTCGATCGGGGCGAGGCAAGCTTGCTCGCGCTCCTGAAACGGGCAGGCCTGCCGGAATCGACCTTCGCGGCATTCCGAGCCGCGCTTGAGGTCATTCACGAGACCGGCTTCACCGATACGCTTGCAGGCGCCGCGCGGCTGCGCCGCCGCATGGTCGAGCGTGTGCTGACGCAATGCGAGGCCGATGACAACGTGACCGATCCGCTTCTGATCCTACTGCGGCGCTTTGCAACCGAATCGGCGCGGGAAGAAGCGCGCCTGTTCTGCGAGGAGCTTGCGGCGGAAGAGGCGATCGCGCCGGAGCCGTACGGGCTGATCGCGGCTTAAGTCGAAGCTCGACGGGCAGGCGAGGCCTGCCCGTCATTTCCATCGTCAACCTGCAAGTTGGGAAGCCCAGCACTCGCGGGGCTTAATCCGCTGGCGCGATGCTCGGCGCCATCACGGCCTCGAGATGCTCGGGCCGATCGTGATTGACGCGGGCGAGGTATTCGTCGGCGACGTTGCGCAGGCGCTTGCTGAGTTCGTGCGAGATGCTGATGGTGTCGAGCTTGGTGTGCTCGTGCACGATCGCCTGAATGGCATTGATGTGGTGCGTGATCAGGTCCGATGGCACGCGCGCCAGATCGGGGGCGTGTTCGATGATCCGGCAGAGGCTCTCGGCAACTGCGGCAGCGGGCGGGTAGCCGAAAGTCACCGCATCGCCCTTGATGTCATGGGCGGCCCGGAAGAGTTCGTCGCGCGATTTTGCCGTGAAGCCGTCGTTGAGAATAGCGGTGTGGGCGTCGGCAAGCCGATCCACTTCGATTTCCATCCATTGCCGGAATTCGCCGGACAGATCGGAAAGCGCCTTCTCGGCGCGCGCGACGGGATCGTCGACGTCATCGTCGGCGACGCGCCGCAGAACCTTGCGCAGCGGATTGGGCTGCGTGATCACATGGTGATCGGAGTACTTCTTGACCTCGATGTCGGATTTGCTGTTCGCCATGTGACCTGGGATCTCCGCTAGACGCCGGAACGAGCCTTGTCGAGCAGCGAGGGCTGCTGGAGGACCTCAAACTCGCCACCGACGCGGCGCTCGGGTCCGATATAGGCGCCATTGGTATTGCGCCGGCGGTCCGGGCCGAAATAGGTCTTGGTCTTGATGAAGGGACGGGGATTGGCGACGACGTTAAGGATGCGCTGATACAGCCCCTTGGCGGAAATCGGCTTGGCGAGAAATTCGGTCACGCCGGCATCGCGCGCCACCGTGACGCGGCGCTTCTCGGAATGACCGGTCAGCATGATGATGGGAGCGTAGGGGTTGCCCTTGGATTCCGGCTGCCGGATCATCTGCGCGAGCTCGAGCCCGTCGAAGATCGGCATCGCCCAGTCGGTGATGACGATATCGGGGACGTAGTGCGTGTACATCTCCAGCGCGGTGGCGCCGTCCTCGGCTTCATAGGCCTCGCGTGCGCCGAACGAATGCAGCAACGTCCGCAGGATGCGGCGCATGTGCGGGTTGTCGTCGCAAATGAGGAATCGGAGTTTGTTGAAGTCGATACGGAACATGCCGGTGCCCTCGGGGACACGCATACAGGCGACACCGCTGGTATACGCGCCGTTAACCATAGGCCTGCCGCGTTAAGGAATGGTTGCGATCGCGAGGCGCGCGATGCTGATTTGAGGGTCAATCAGTAGCCGAACTGTTCGCGCAGGATACGTTCTTCGAGGCTGTGGCCGGGATCGAACAGCATCCGCATCGAAATGGTCTTGTCGGAGAGGATCTCGACGCGGCGGACGTCGCGGGCCTCGTCGTGGTCGGCCACTGCCGCCACCGGCCGCTTGTCACCTTCGAGCACTTCGATGACGACAAAGGCGGTGTTGGGCAACAGTGCGCCGCGCCAGCGTCTCGGCCGGAACGGGCTGATCGGCGTCATGGCGAGAAGGGGGGCATTGATCGGCAGGATCGGTCCCTGCACGGACAGGTTATACGCCGTCGAGCCGGCCGGCGTCGCCACCAGGATGCCATCAGCGATCAGCTCGGGCATCCGTTCGTGCTCGTCGACCAGGATTCGCAGGCGTGCGGCCTGATAGGTCTGGCGAAACAGCGAAACCTCGTTGATGGCGTGATGCAGGTAAACGGTGCCGTGCACGTCGGTGGCGCGCATCAACAGCGGATTGATCAGCGTTTCGCGCGCCGCCGCCAGCCGCCTGTGCAGATGGTGCAGCGAGAACTCGTTCATCAGAAAGCCGACCGTGCCGCGATGCATGCCGTAGATCGGCTTGCCGCTGCGCATTTGCTGATGCAGGGTCTGCAGCATCAGCCCGTCGCCGCCGAGCGCGACCACGACATCGGCTTCCGCCGGATCGCAATTGCCGTAAGCGGCAACGAGCCGTTTCAGCGCCTCCTGCGCCTCGGTGCCGGGGCTCGCGACAAAGGCAATCCGGTCATATGGCTGGGCTGTGCTCATGAAGTTGTGAGGGGTCCTGTGAGTGGATGGTCGTCTACACGACCTTGGCGAAACTTGTCGAGACGATCACGCGAAACCAGCTCCGCGCCCGTTACTGTGCTGGGCTAAAATTCGCCGTTCCCGTAAAATAACACGCTTCCATGCCCATAAAATGGCTCAGACACGGCAGGCGCGAGAAGTTGGAGAGAAGATTAATGAGTATCAGGCCTGCAAGCTTTGCGCTGGCTCCGGCGGTTCTTGCCCTTGTCATGTTGGCGCTGACGAGCGGCGCGGACGCTCAGGAGGCGAGGCACGAGCCTTCTTCACAGTCGACGCCCGCTCCGCAAACCCCGCCGGCGCCTTCCGGCCAGAAGGCCGGACAATCGTCTGGGCACGGCATTTTCGTAGCCTCTGGTGAGACGCGGCGGCTGCCGGAGGATTCCACCACCAAGCACAGCATCACCGTGAACGGCAGGGCGCTCGCTTTCACCGCAACCGCGGGCTCGCTGCGTCTGTTCAACCAGAAAGGAGAGCCGCAGGCCGACATCGTCTATACGGCGTATCAGTTGGACGGCGCCGATCCACGCTCGCGGCCGGTCACCTTCTTCTTCAACGGCGGACCGGGTGCGGCATCTGCCTATTTGCAGCTCGGCTGTGCCGGACCCTGGAGGCTCTCCATCGAAGGCGAGGGCGCGATCGCCTCCGCTTCGCCTGACCTGAAACCCAACGCCGAGACCTGGCTCGATTTCACAGATCTCGTTTTCATCGATCCCGTCGGCACCGGCTATAGCCGTTTCGTTTCAAACGACGAGGATGTTCGTAAACATTTCTACTCCGTCGACGGCGATGTCAATGCGCTCGCGGTCGTCGTCCGCCGATACATCGAGAAGTACGATCGCCTGCTGTCGCCCAAGTTCATCGTCAGCGAAAGCTACGGCGGGATTCGCGGGCCAAAGATCGTCCACGAGTTGCAGACCGAGCAGGGCGTCGGCGTGAGAGGATTGATCCTGGTGTCGCCGCTGCTCGATTTTCGCGAATTCGGTGGCACGAGTCTCCTGCAATATGTCATCAGCCTGCCGTCGATGGCGGCCGTTGCGCGGCAAGCCAAACATCCGGTCACCTACGCTGACATGGCCGACGTGGAAACTTACGCGCGCGGCGATTTCGTCAGCGATCTGATCAAGGGCGAAGCCGACAAGGAAGCCACCACGCGGCTTGCTGATCGCGTTTCGGCGCTGACGGGAATAGACCAGGCTGTCACCCGCCGGCTCGCCGGGCGCCTCGGTGTTTCCGAATTTCGCCGTGAATTCGACCGGCGCGATGGCAAGATCACCGGCCGCTATGACGGCTCGGTGCTGGGCCTCGACCCAAATCCGGATTCCAGCGAAGGCCACTTCGGCGACCCTTCCGGCGATCCCCTGATCGCGCCTTTGACCAGCGCCGAGGTCGATCTCACCACGCGTACTCTGAACTGGCGTCCCGAGGGCCCCTATCATCTGCTCAACGGCTCGGTTGAACGCGCCTGGGATTTCGGCCGCGGCATCAATCCGCCGCAGTCGGTTTCCCAGGTCCGGCAAATCCTTGCGTTCGACCCGAAGCTGAAGCTTCTGGTCGGGCACGGGCTGTTCGATCTCGCAACGCCTTACTTCGGGTCGAAAATCTGGCTCGACCAATTGCCAGTCTATGCCTCGGGTGGCCGGGCGAAACTTGTGGTCTATCCCGGCGGCCACATGTTCTATTCGCGCGAAGACTCGCGCCAGGCGTTCCGCTCCGAAGTCGAAGCGCTGATGAAGTGAGAAACGCTTCCGATATCCCGCCTGGCGAGAAGCACGAGCGCGCGGCGCTGAAGCTTACTGTGAATGACTGCGGCGCTTCGGCTGCGCGTATCGGCGCTCGATCTCGGCGACCACGGCCTTCTCCGGCTTCACATTGACACCGGCAAGCCAGATATCAGTGATGGCGCCGGATTTGCCGCGCACACGGCGAACTAACTCTCCGTGGCTACTATAGCCGCTCGCCGATACTGTTCGGCCCTTGTCGCGGCCGGTGATTTCGATTTCCGACGCGTCTATAAAGGGATTGTTGAAATGAGGTGTGGCAACGAAAACGCGATTTCCCATCGGTACGAGGTCGACAGCGCCCCAGATCGTCCACCAGCGACCAGACCAGTTCCGTAGCTGGCGGTCGGGCGCGCCGCGCGTCTTGAAGGCGCGAAGAATTTGCATGCAGCCGTCCAACCAGAATGGCGCCCCACCGTCGATCGAGTTGCTCAAAACGGTGATGGCGACTTCGCAGGCGGGTATTACGGCGGTGCGAGAGAGATAACCCTGGAAGCCGCCGCCATGGCCGAACCAGTCCCACCCATCGGTTTGACCAATATTGACGCCTAATCCGTAATGGGTCTCGAAACTCATTGGAATGCGCCAATGCTTTCGCGTCATTTCCCGGCGGCTCGCAGGTGAGATTACGCCGCTCCTGGCGTTCGGCGCGAGTTGGGCAAAGAAGCGCGCCGTATCGGCCGCTGTACTGACAAAGCCTGCAGCTGACGTGATCGCGTGGGTAGGGTTGTCGCCGGGAATGACGAAACGTTTTCCTGCAGGATGCCGCCTCAGATGGCCGCGCGCAAAAGGAGTGCCTTTGGCGAGCGGCATGTCCGGTTGGGTTTCCTTGAGGCCGGCGTCGTCGATGATCTCACGCTTGATCCAGCTGCCATAGGGCTCGCCGGCGACGGCCTCGATCAAGAGGCCGAGCAAGCCGAAGCCGTGATTGGAATACTTGAAGCGCGTATTGGGCTCCATGGCGGTGGGCTGCTGGAGTTCGGCGAACAACTCTCTTGCGTTCAGATAATCCCGCCTGTCGATAAACTGCCCGGAATCGGCGCCGTCGCGGGTGAGGCCGGCGCTGTGCGAGAGGATCTGCGCAATGGTCGTCTCGGCGACCTGCGGATGCAATTTCTTGATATATTGTCCGACGGGGTCGTCGAGCCGCAACTCGCGCTGCTCGCGCAATTTCATGATGCCGGCAGCTGTAAAGCTCTTTGAATGCGACGCGATCCTGAAGCGGTGACGCGGCGTGAGCTTCTCTTCGGTATCGAGATTGGCAAGACCAAAGGCATGCTCGGCTACGAGTTCGCCGCGATGTGCAATTGCGATGATGCACCCGGGCTGTTGTGTCGCCGCGACCTGGAATTCAAGCCAATCTGGAATGTAATCGACGGCCGATCGGAGCCATGGCTCCATGTGCTCGATCTCCAGGCAAAACAAAATTAGGGCAGGGAGAATTCAGCGCGCAGAAGCTCAAAGTTAGCCGAAAAAAATGGCCGGCGCACCTGTCCGGTTGCGCCGGCCGATTGCTGGTTCGTCCGGGATCAGTAGACGAGGCCGGTGCCGGCCGGTTGCTCGAGGGCCATCGCCAGCGACTTGTATTCGGCGCAATCGGTGCCGCAGATCTGCTTGATGCGGGAGAGATGATACTGGGCGGATTCGCGATTGCCCTGTTCAAGCTGCCACAGGCCGTAATACTGCCAGGTGCGGACATGGTTCGGGTCCTCCTGGAGCGCGCGCTCGTACCAGACCTGCGAAACCTTGTAGTCGCCGAGCTTGCGATAGGAGTAGCCGATCAGATTGGAAACGTCGGCGACGTCGTCGCGGCCGAGTGCCTTCAGTTGCGCGATCGCGGAGGTGTAGTCGTGGCGATCGTAGATCGTGGCGTAGGCAGCGCGATAGCCATCGAGGAACTTCTGATCTTCGATGCTCGAGCTCTTGTCGTTCTTTTTTTTCTTGTCCTTGCCGTGGTCGCTCGAGGGCGCGGGCGTATCGCCGCCGGCTGCCTTGGCAACGCTGACCATCGGTGCCGCCAGCGCCGCCGCGGCGAACATCGCAAGGGTCAAAAGTCGGATCGCAACTCTGTTCATGCGTCTCTCCTGATTTAAGTCCAGGGCAACCCTAACCGGAGCCCTTCAATCTGAACACCCGCAGTGTGCGATCATTCCAGCGACATTTTTTTGCGCCTTTCGGGAATTTTTCGTGCAACGGGGAGGCGGAACTGAGTCCGGCGGTGAAGGCAAATCAAGCCGCTTTCGCATCTTCGCCCAACATGACCGGGAATTCATCGAGATGAACGAAGACCGTTCCCCGGCTTCAGGACAGGTTCAGCGGCCGCCTCTTAGGGTAGCGCCACGATCGACGAGCCCGGCCATCCGGCCGGCACCCTCCGGGATCCCCTTATGACAAGGAGCTATCCATGCTGAAGACCATTTCCGCCGCACTGCTTGCCGTTTCCGTTCTTGCTGCCCCCGTGATGGCGGCGAGCACTACGAAGACCGCGCAGACGCCCGTCACCAAGCAGGCCACCGTGACCAAATCGGCGCAGGTGAAGAGCCCGCTGAACGCCAATGCCAAGATGGACCGTCACCACAAGCGCCATGTCAGCCATTACACGCATCACCGCTCCCACAAGAAAATGGCCGCGAAGCATCACCAGTCCCTGAAGGTCTCAGCCAAGCCTGTAACGCACCCCGCCAAGCGTGGCTGACGACGTGCCGTGAAGGCGGCTCGCTTCCCCGAGGTGCCTTTCGCGGATTTCGGGTCCGGCCCACGCCACCCCAACGGCGTTGGGCCGGCACCTGCTTTCATTTCATTTTCGGAACGGCTAGAAACCCACCTGGACGCGCCAACAACATCACAGGTTTCGATTGGGGATTTCGGCAAAGCGCGTAGCGACCTTGATGCTGCCGATTGTGCTTGCAGCATGTTCGAGCGGCGACGACGAAGGCCGGCGCTTCAGCGTGTTCAGCGACAAGCCCGACACGGCGCAGTCCTTCCCCAGCAACTATCGCGCGGAGTTGCTGGCGTTCATGAAGACCTATCTCAACAATCCCGTGGGCGTACGTGACGCGGCGATGGCCGAGCCGGTCGTGCGCGATGTCAACGGCAAGATGCGCTACGTCAGTTGCCTGCGTTACTCGGCGCGCGAATCCGACGGCAGCTATCGCGAGCCGCGCGAGCGCGCGGTGCTTTTCGTCAACGGCCGGCTCGACCGCATGATCGAGAAGGGCGCCGAACTCTGTGCGGGCACGGCGCTGACGCCATTTCCGGACATGGAAAAGATGACGCGGTAACGGTACCGCTATTTGGCGTTCCCGGCGGGAACCGGCCTTGAACGGCGCAAAATAGCTCTTAAGTTCCATAACTTCCGGGCGAGCTTTGTTCCAGATTTGAACCTCTGGGAGCAGACCGCGACCAACTTGGAAGGGCACTTGCCGAAAAAAACCTGGCGAAGCGGAACAAGACCTTGCCGTTGCAAGACTGCGACACCATGCAAGCGATCATGTTTTGCCGGTGCCGCGAAGCAACCAAATTGACGCCACGTTGTTTGGATGATGTCGATCACGACGATAACGGGGAAATACTATGAAAAAGATCCTGCTAGGTGCGGCCGCCTGCGTGGCGTTCGCGGCTCCGGCCTTCGCAGCTGACCTCCCGGCACGGACCTATACCAAGGCTCCGGTCTATAGGGCGCCCGAGGTCATTTACAACTGGACCGGCTTCTATCTCGGCGGCCACATCGGCGGCGCCTTCCCGGGGAGCAGCAATCTCGAAGGCAACAACGCCCGCTTCATGGGCGGCGTGCAGGGCGGCTTCGACTACGAGTTCGCCAACAACTGGGTGATCGGTGCCGAGGCCCAGTACAGCTGGCTGACGGGCAACAGCGGCGCTGGCGTCGTCTTCCCGGGCGGCACGGTTATCACCGGCAACACGGACCAGATTGGTTCGGTCGCCGGCCGGCTCGGCTATGCCTTCGGTCCCACGCTGCTCTATGCCAAAGGCGGCTATGCGTGGCGCGGCAACGACAATCTTCTTGGTGTGAGCACGAATGGCGTGCCGGTTGCCTTCACGACCAATGGCAATCATCGCGACGGCTACACCGTCGGCGCCGGCCTCGAATACATGTTCACGCCGAACTGGTCGATCAAAGGCGAGTACCAGTATTACAACTTCGGCAGCACGACTTTCACCGGCGGTCCGGCGCCCATCGTCGGGACCCACTTCCGAGACGACGAGCACACCGTCAAGCTCGGCATCAACTATCGCTTCGGGTGGGGCGGCCCGGTGGTCGCCAAGTACTGAAGCCAGGTACTGAAGCCAAGTCGTGAGCCAACGACCGACGCACGCACCAGCAAGATAGCCATCAACGGAAAGGCCGGCGTCAGCGCCGGCCTTTTTGCTGTTGGCTCGCAAAAATATTTTCGCCGTCGTGAAACTTTCGCCCGACATGAGCTATTATGTCGCTGCCGGGTGCTGGACATCTCACATGCGTATTTTTGCACTAGCGTTGGTCTTCTGCGCGACTGCTTTGCCATGTCTGGCGCAGACCGTGCTGAGGTCCGAGCCACTCATGTTGGCGCCTTACGAGGTCGCGTTCGTCCAGAGCGCCCTGTGTCCGACCGGGCAGGTCCTCAAGGTGACCGGCGCCATCCGCGGCCTTCATCGCCGCAAGAGCTGCGTGAGCTTGTCCGCCGAAGAGGCGTCGCTCGCGGTGGTGACCCCATAAGACCCCTTTTCGGATTCAGGCGCTTTTCCGGCTCGGACCGTGACCTTGGTTTTCAATGGGCTCGCGTGAGGCGTCCGGGGTGAGCGAATCCCATTGCAGGCCGCGCGCGGCTTCGCGCTCCGCGTCGGCCTGGTTCCGCGCCGGATCCTCTTGCGGGTCCGCCCGGCAAGGTCTGATCTCGTAGTCGTTTTCCAGGATCGGCCGGGATGCAGGCCCGTCATCCTCCGATACTGCCTCGACCACCAACCCGCTTTTGCGGGCGAGTCTCCAGACGTCCGCTTCCGTAGGGTAGGCCTTACTCAGCCTCGCGTCATTGCAAAACAGCGCGTAAGGCATTCAAAACTCCACAAGAACAGCTTCCTCAGACCGCTTAACGCGAAAGACCGGTTCCGGTTGCAGCCTGACTGAGGGAGCGCCGGGTAGCACGCGGGAGGGCGAGTCGTAAACGACTTATGAACGCGAAAAAAAAGATCATTTGGGACTCCCCGGGTAGAATTGCCCGATGCTCGCCCCGGCCATGAGCATCATCAGCCAGATCGCCTGCGGGAAAATTCATGCGACGTTGTCGGTCGCCTTGCTCGTGGCCTGCGCGGCCAATCTCGCGCTGCTGTGCGCCTTCCTCTGATTGGCATGCCGCCGCAGCCTCGGTCTTGAGCAGCCTCGATCTTGAGAACCCTTCTTTGAGAAGCCTCGGCCTTGAAGAGCACGTATTTCCCTCGATATTCTGGTCCGATCGCGCCCTTGCCGAAATGGGTGAGGTCGAGCGTCTCTGATAATGCCAGGTCAAAGACGAAAGGGTGGCCGCATGCCGCGAAAGGGAGTCACAGGTCACGACGAATGGGTGGTGACGGAAGCGCTGGCCACGGCGCTGATTGCGCTCGAGCAATTGCCGGAAAAGCATCGGCCGGCCGCGCATATGGACGACATCAAGAAGTTGCTCGCCGCCGGCTGCCAGTCGGGGACCGTCAACCTCCATCTGGCGCAAGCCAAGTGCCGCCTGTTTCCGGGCGCCGATCGGGAGGCGATCTATCGGGAATATGGTCTGGAGGACGGCCAGGCATGAGCCTGAACCATGCCCGGGGACGATAGCCCTTGCCCCGCAACTCTGCTATTTGACCACCCGCTTGCCGCAATCGGTGACCCTTTGGCGGCTCGCGCAGCGACCATACAGTCGAATCTCAATTCGCCGGTTTAGCTCAGCGGTAGAGCAGCGGTTTTGTAAACCGAAGGTCGGGAGTTCAATCCTCTCAACCGGCACCAGCACATTCAACAACTTAAGTCCAAAGTGCCTCCCGCAAACAATACGAAAAGAGCCTCGGGGTAATGCACGGGGTAACGGTCCACGCAAGCTCACATCTGCACGCCGAAATGCGCGTCAATCGCGCCCATGGGCCGGATCAAGATACCTATCTTTTGCTGGACGAGTTCCCTTTGTGTTGTGTCGGGCAGCAGACATTTGACTTGCTAAATGCCGGTCCAAGGCGCAGCATCAAGAAAATCGGCTCAACCTAGGGGAGAGAGCCATGTCAAATTTCATCTCCGAGGCGAACATCGCCCACTACAAAGAACTTCTGGCGACGGAAACCGACGCTAAGAAGATCGCGATGGTCCACAAGCTGCTGGCCGAGGAAGAGGCCAGGCTTGCCGACTGGCGCGCCAAAAATCCAAACCCAAAGGCGGCGGAATAAGGCAGCTTGGTTGATACTGATCAATCTTCCGGGTCGCGTGTCAGACCAAGCTTGATGCCATGATATGGCTCAAGGTTGAAACCGCTCCATTCGACCGAGACTTGGAAGTGTCCGTCATCGAGGACGATGGGAAAATTTATCCTGTTATTTTCCCTTGTCGTCGTGTTCTTGGTAGCGGCTGGATCAAGGCTGCCACTGGCGGGCCGATAACAATTCACCCGACACATTGGCGAGAGTGGGAAACGAAGTAAGGCCCACACACTTACTGCCCCGTTTTTGGTCGGCGGTTCGATCTCGTGACCGCCCGCCGGGCGTTCTCTTTCCGGTCCAAGTTGGCGATCCGTTCTCATGGATCGATTGGTGCTGGCCTGTTTTAACCCCTAGTGGCCTAGTTTGATTTTCATAGTGGCCTAATTTGAATTGTGGAACGGTCGCCTGCTTAACCCGTTTTTAATTGACGAGATTTTGGACCGACTCCAGAATTTATCGTATGGGACAAGCACGGCGACCAACTTGCCCCGAGTGCGGGGCGTATCTGACTCTCGCGTTGCCACCTGGCGGCAACGGGCGGCGCACATTTCGGTGCTTGGATTGCGAACGCCCCGACCCTCTCAAAGACCCCTACGCCACAGGCTGGCTTGCCGGTGAACTAGGCAGAACTACTCCCGACGACACAGAGTAAGGTCGCCAGCCCGTAAGGTGGGCGTCAGCTTTGGGACGTAACCTGCGACCATGAATAAGCCGGACGAACAACATACTGGCAAAGAAGCACCACGATCAAAACCTCCATGCGTGGAGGAGGCGCGGCGATTGATTGAAGAGTATGCGGACGATCTGCGGGAAGTTATTGCCAAACTCCGTCGTCACCTCAATTGAGGCCGCCTCAGTTGGCTTCTCTTTCATTTGCCGCCTTAGCCCGGATATTCATTGGGGCACCCCTCCGGGGTATCAAGCCCGCGTGCCCATCCGCGCCGGGGCGAAGTCCGGGCCGCACACGTACCGCTAGGTCCGCGCGGTGGCCTATCTTGACCCCATGCCCAGCACCTTCGATTTCTGCATTCCGACCCGCGTGGGGATGGCCTTTTTGGGATGGTGAGAAAGACGGTCGCGCTTCCGCCGCAACGTAAGCGCGACCGTCTATGGGCCTCTGCTCCGGGGCAGGGGGTGAACACGAGACCCACCGGCCAACTACGACGGTTGTAGATGGTTCCTATTGCGGAACATCAGGAACCATCTCCGTCGTATCGTGTGGGACGCTGTACCCTAATTCCCACTATGTGCATTTTTGTACTTAGCAGCAGGAACGTATTTGATGTTCCCATGCTTCTTTCGCATATCGAACCTAGCGTTGTGCGTGAATGGCAAATAATCGCTACCATGCCCGTCAAGCGGCAGCGGCACTGCTTAAAATGGCGAAGGCCACTTCCGATCAGGAGGTCGCCGCAGGGCTCATTGAAGCGGCGGCCAATCTTAAAGAGCAGGCCGGGGAACTTCCCCAGCCGGTGAGCCCGAAAGCACCGGACGTGCAAACGGAAGGCTGAGGCCGCCTCGGGTTGGGGGTGTCGAAGCGCCGCGACCGTCGTCCCTATCAGGCTGGCCGGTTGAAGCATTGGGTGGCGGAAAATCTGCGCACCGAAAGCCTCCCTCGGAACGAAAGCCTTCCCCTAGACTTTGACTTACGAGATCGTCGCTCGCCGTTGAACAAACGACGGCGCATGTCGCGGATAGCCAAAGTTCCTTTATCGGACCCGCTGTTCAAACCAAGCGCTCGCGCATGATAGCCAAAGGCGGCGGTCTCCCAGTTCCCAAGGCCATAAAGGTTTAAAAACTTAAGACGGGGGCGGCGGCCCGTGACAAGGATTGGATAACCTCGGTTTGGACCCCGATCACAACGGAAGGTCCTCCTATGCGCAACCGCATTAATATTGACCACATACACAGTCAGGCAATCTCACGAGAGATTGGCCAGCGACTGCGAGCGTCGCTAAGGGTAGATCATGAGTTACCGCCAAGCATCAGAAACCAGATCGAACGGCTCCGCGAGTTGGAGGGCCAGTCGCCGTCCATCGTTCCGACTACGGAACACGGTGCCGGAAACGAGTGACGCACCAGCGAGAGGACTTAGCTGGTGGCGACGAAAACAATGATGAACACTGGGGATCGACACGCTCGACGGTGACGATCTGCGAAGCCTGCCGCTATCGATGCGCAAGACCAATCTCGCTCGCCTGTTGGCACGCAGACCGGACGGCATCTTTGTCGCGCCCACGGAACAGGGCGAGATCGGTCCCGATCTGTTCAGGCGGCCTGCCGAATGGGGCTGGAAGGTCTGGTCTCGAAGCGCCGGGACCGACCATATCAGGCGGGCCGGTCTCGCGACTGGGTGAAAGTCAAGAACCGGAAGCACCCAGCGATGGAGAGGGTCAAGGAAGCCTTCGCATAATCTAATGAGACGCTTTCGCCACAGTCGCGGGCAAAACGAACTGAGCTATCGCCTTTAATGTCGACTACCGGACAAAGGAGGCGCTTAATATCTTACCGCCGTCTCGCCCGTGGCTTTGTCGGCGGCTGAGAGACCGAGTGCGCTCCCGCCAACCTTTGTTGGAGAGCGGTCGATGGAAAGAAATATCTCCTCGCAAGGCGATAGTGTTCTGACGCAAGCGCGCCTTCTATCAAGGTCGGTTACGGAAATTTTTGACAATACGCTTCGACCTCTCGGAGTCAGTTCGGCGCAGTTCGTCTTGCTTTCAGTGATCAGTCAAACGGGGCCAACCACGCGGGCGCAAGTTGCGCGCCTACAGCATTTAGACAAGTCGACTTTAACACGGAACTTGAAGAAGATATTTTCTGAAGGATGGGCAGCAGAAGTGCGCGAAAATGCCAATGGTCGAACCAGGCCCATAGCGTTAACTGCTGCGGGCAAACAATTACTACTCGATGGCGAGCCAGCATGGCTGGCGGCTCAAGTCCAGACTCAGGAACTGCTCGGCAACGAGGCTGTGATGACGCTTGTAAGCATCGCACACCGTGTAGCGAATCCAATACTATGAGGGCCACGCCCTGCTCGCGGTCGGGCGGTGACGACATCGGCACGATCCGGCGATGAGCCGGGTGATGGATTTTTCTCGTGAAGATTGGTTTCTGCCATCAGCGACCCTGTCGACTACGTGGCGCGGTTTTCATCGGTTCTACGCGTCGCTCACTTGCGGCTTTAGCCATATCCCTGTTGATATCGTGCCGCGCCTATGGTGACGGTATATGCTCACCCTGCGCCTGATCGATCCGAACGACTACACCGTTCACGAAGACGGCCAGCCGATTGGCCGCATCCGCTATGCCAAGGAACGATCACCCTGGGCGGTGGTTGTGGTCGGTCAGCGTCAACATTCCCGGACCGCCGTATGGTGACGCCAAATGGCCTGTTACCCCATTCCCATAACATAGGGTCACAAAGTGCTGATTTCCAGCACATTTCCAGAGGATAGGGTGGGTTTTTGTGAGGCGATGTGAGGTGGTGTTATGATGTGTCCGTGATTTTGTAAACCGAAGGTCGGGAGTTCAATCCTCTCAACCGCACCAGCGCTCGAAAAGCGCATGTCGTCCCCGACCGATCAGCATCGATAGAGCCGCAAGGCGCGGGTCGCGGTTAACTTTTTCGTATCGCCAACATCGGCAAATTGACGAAGCATGAAGGCCTTCGCGTTAGGCTTACCGCTAGTTTGGCGGCGCCCTTTAACGCCTGCGGTCTCGCCTTCGGTTAGGGTTACGGGCCTATTTTCGGATTTGGTCGCGATGCGTGCGGTAATCACACTGGCTGTCTTGATCGGAACGGCGGGTGGGGCATCGGCCCAAAGTACCGGTCCGGTGATCGCGATTCCGGGCCGCCCCGGCGTACCCGTCATCATCAACGGCGTCGACGCATCCTACGCGGTGGTCGAAGGCGACTGGGGCCTGGGCAAGGGCGTCCATTACCAGCCGATAGTCTATGGCGGCCACGCGGTCGAGCCGGGGCCGCCGGTTGGTCACTACTACCCAAGCGCCGGCCACCTGCCGGGCTATGGCCGGTTCGAGATCGAGAGCGCCGCCAAGCCGAAGCCTGCGCCGACTTTTCGCCAAACCTGGTCCGCCGGATCCAGAGACGCGGACCCGCTCATTCCTCCGCCGTCGCTCAACCCGGTGCCGCCGTATCCGCCGCCGGTCATCATGGCCCCGCAGTTCAACGAACATCGTCGCGAACACAAACGCGACCAGCAGAACTCCGCGATCCCGCAGCCAAACTCTGCGCCCCCGCAGCAAAACGCTGCGCCCGCTCATGAGAGTTCTCCCGCGCCTCAACAGAATCCTCCGGCGCCTCAGCCGGAAGTCAGGGTGCCGGAGGGGCCGCCACATCACCAGTGACATTGAACTTCAATAACGAAGACACTCAACAGGAGAGAATAATGCGTCAGACGATTTCAGGATTGGTGGCGGCGTTGGCCGTGATCGCCGCGGGCGCGGCACCCGCCAAGGCATGCGGCTTCGGTTGCGCGCCGTGCGGCTATGTCGGCCCGTGCGGCGCAGCCTACGTTCAGCCCTATTACGCGGGTTACCCAGGCTATGCAGGCTTCGAGCGGCTGGCCGATCCAGGGGTGCAGTATCACTCGGCCCCGATCGCGCCGCCGCAATATTACTACGTCGATCAGGGCCCGACCTTTACCGGTCCGGGCGACTTTGCGCCATATCGCTATTATCAGGAACAAGGCGTCTACGGCGGGGGCTATCACTATCATCACCGCTATCACCATCGCCCGCATGTTCTGCACAGCCTGTACTGATCGGCTGAGCGGCCTCTTCAAGGCGGACAAGCGCTGACGACATCGGCGCCTGCTTGCTCGCAAGCGGGCGCTGCTCGTTTCGACGTGCTTCAGCTCATCAAGCCCAATTGGCTGGCGCCGATATAGAGCGCGAGCACGGCCGCGTTCGACACGTTGAGGCTCTTGATCTCGCCCGGCATGTCGAGCCTGGCGACGACGCGGCAGGTTTCGCGCGTCAACTGCCGCAAGCCCTTGCCTTCGGCGCCAAGCACCAGCGCCAAGGGCTGCTGCAAGGCGACCGCGCCAAGATTTTGCTCGCCCTGGCTGTCGAGGCCGACCGTCATGAAGCCGCGCTCGTTCATCTCGTCGAGCGCGCGGGCGAGATTTTGCACGCTCACCAGCGGCACCAGCTCGAGTGCGCCGGACGCTGATTTCGCCAGCACGCCGGTCGCCTCCGGGCTGTGGCGCGCGGTGGTGACGATGGCCTTCACCGCAAAGGCCGCGGCCGAGCGCATGATCGCGCCGACATTGTGCGGATCGGTGATCTGGTCGAGCACCAGCACGATTCCCTCATGCGGCAGCGTATCGATGCCGGGCGAGCGAAGCGGCTCGGCTTCCGCCAGCATCCCCTGATGCACGGCGTCCGGCCCGAGCCGCTGGTCAATCAGGTTCGGCCGCACGATATCGGGCGTGATGCGGGTGTCGATCTTCTCCTCGGCAAGGCGGCGGGCGGCGTTTTCGGTCAAAAACAGCTTGCGGAAGCGCCGGCTCGGATTGGCCAGTGCAGCCGTGACCGTGTGCCAGCCATAGAGGATCACGGTGTCCTCGGCTGCATCCTCGCGACCGCGCCGGAGCGGCCGGCGACCGGCCTCACGGCGGGGTCCGGAGTGTCTCTTGGCGCTCTCGGGGCGCTGGAATTTGGGTTTTCGGTCGCGATCGCGCATGGAGAAGCTTGTCTCATGGGTTCCGGCGCAAGGCAATTACACGACAATCTACTGAGGCTCTGAAAATGTTGGCATTTTCGTTACTAGTCCCGCCGATCTGACGTCCCTAAATTGCCGGAGGCGGGTTCGCTTAGGGGGCGTCAGATCGATAAGCGGTACTAGAAATCAATTATTTGGCCATCGCCCACGACTTTCCGAAGTTCGCAAGAAAAGGGCGCCGCCGGGAGGGCCGGCGAACGTCGGAAAGTGGGCGATGATCGTCGGTTGACTTTGCGGCCGTCCTTCGCCCATAAACGCGCCCGGCCGGGGCTTCGACGAAGCCGCCCGGCTTTCAGCGTCATCGACGGGCTGATTTCCGCAAGATACCGGCGGGCAAGTTTGCGATGGGTCTGAGACGGGGAAGTGTCCCGAGTGGCAAAGGGAGCTGACTGTAAATCAGCCGCCTCATGGCTTCGAAGGTTCGAGTCCTTCCTTCCCCACCAGCCTGTTTTGCTTGCGAAATCCGGAAGCGCCAAAGCACTCACCGACTGACCGCTACGCGCCGGCGAACGCGGCGTAACCAAATCCTCCCTTGACCAAGATCAAGACCGGTCCTCCTGAGAGGGACACCATTGTTGTCTGGGTTCGTCTCTTCAGTGGATGGGCAAATCCGATGCGAACATGGGTCCGAACGCTCATTGCGGCCGTCCTGGCGTCAACATTCCTGGGAGCGATCTCCGAGCGCGTGAGAGAACCGCAAGGCGTGACCGATACTGAAATTCGCATCGGAAACGTCATGCCTTACAGCGGAGGTTTGGCGGTCTTCGGGGAAATTGGCAAAGCCGAAGCAGCGTATTTTGAAACGATCAATGAACGCGGCGGAATCAACGGCCGCAAAGTGCGCTTTGTCTCGTACGACGACAAATCCAGCCCGGCGACCGCCCTGGAGTTGACGCGCGCTCTCATCGAGAAAGAGAACGTCCTCCTGATGTTCGGATCGTTCGGAACGCCGGGCAACTTTGCCGTGCGAAAGTACTTGAACGAAAGCCAAATTCCGCAACTGTTCGTCGCCTCCGGAGACGATCACCTGTTCGATCCGTCATTGTTTCCATGGACGATGGGTTGGCAGCCCTCGCTTCGGGAGGAGGGGCGCATCTATGCCAACTACATCCAGGCGTCCTATCCCGGAAAGAGAATTGTCGCTCTCTGGCAGAACGATCAAGTCGGCCGGGAAGTCATCAAGGGTCTGGAAGATGGGCTCGGTGATGTGGCTCGCATGATCAGGGTCGATATCGCATACGACATTGCGGACGATCACCTCGACACCCACGTCTCGATCTTGAAGCAATCGGGAGCCGAGATCTTTGTATTTGCCGGAGTGCCGACAAACGCAGCGAAGGTGATCCAGATAGCGGCGAAGTTGAATTGGCACCCTGTGTTCATCTTGAGCCACATGGCCTCATCGATTGCCACGGCACTGGTGCCCGCCGGCCTGGAAAATGCCTCGGGCGTGGTGACTGCCGCTTTCCTGAAGGATGCAGATGATCCAGCCTGGAAAGACCAGCTCGCTGCAACGCCCTGGCAGGCATTTTTCGACAAATATACTCGGGCCGGAGGCAAGAACGGTGAGGCTGCCGCCTTCGGCTATGCGGCCGCAGAAACTTTGGTGGAAGTGCTGAAAAAGTGCGGCAACGACCTGTCTCGTCAGAACGTCATGAAGCAAGCGGCGGCCCTGAAGGATTTCCAGGGCTCGGTTCTGCTGCCTGGGATCAAGATCAGCACCGGGCCCTGGAACTTCCGGCCCATCAAACATCTGCGGCTGGTCCAGTTCGACGGCCACACGTGGCAACAGATCGGTGATGTCCTCGAAACGGCTTTCTCCCACGAAGATAACTAGCTCTTTGTACGGTCCCCAACGTCGTCCGCCGGCTCTGCGTCATCCGCTCACGCCCGTTGCGGCATCACCGCCGGAAGCTCGTCATGGCGCTCGGGCGCGGCCGCGGTGATATCTTCCCGATAGGTTTCCGGGCCGAACCAGATCGCGATCACCGTGCAGAGCGAGAGGAAGATCGCGTAGCACGCAACCGGCCACCAGCTGCCGTAGGCCGCGACCAGCGCGGTCGCCACGAACGGCGCCGGACCGCCCGACAGCAGCGATCCCAGTTCGCGCGCGAATGCGAAGCCCGCAAAGCGGCGTTGCGGCGGGAACAACTCGGCGAAATAGGCCGCTTGAGGGCCGAACATTGCCGCCGTCACTACCGCCCGTGCCAGGACGAAAGCGAGCGCGATCAGGATCCACTGCTTGGTGCCGACCATCCAGAAGAAGGGGAACGCGAGCGCGACGCCTGCGAGTGCACCGAACATGTAGACCGGCCGCCGGCCGACCCGGTCGGAGAGCGCGGCAAAGCCGAGGATGGCGAACAGCTCGACGACGAAGGCGAGCATCAGCGCGCTGAGCGCTTCCGAGCTCGGAACGCCCACAGTCTTGATGACGTAACTGAGCCCGAACACGGGGAAGAAGTAGCCGAGGCCATTTTCCGCCATCCGGGCGCCGAGAACGACCAGGAAGTTGCGCGGATGGTGGCGCAGCGCCTCCATCGCCGGGTTGCTCTCCACGATGCCGCGCGCCACCACTGCGTCGGTAAAGACGGGTGTCTCGGCGACACGCATGCGAACGTAGATGCCGACGAGGATGAGCACAAAACTCGCGAGGAACGGCAGGCGCCAGCCCCAGCTCATCATGGCATCGTGCGGCAGCATCGATACCAGAGTGAACGCGCCGGCGGCGAGCAGATTGCCCACGGATACGCCGAGTGGCGCAAAGCCGCCCCAGAAACCGCGATGGTTGGCGGGCGCGTTCTCCACCAGATAGATCACCGCGCCGCCGTACTCGGCACCGGCGCCAAGACCTTGCACGACCCGCATCGCGACCAGCAGCAGCGGGGCCCAGATGCCGATCTGGGAGTAGGTGGGCAGGAAACCGATCAAGGTCGTGCCGAGACCGATCATCAACAGCGTTGCGACCAGAACGGGCTTGCGGCCGTAACGGTCGCCAAGGATGCCGAAGATGATGCCGCCGATGGGACGAACGGCGAAGCCGACACCGAAGGTCAGGAACGAGAGCAAGGTGCCGACGACCGGATCGCTCTTCGGAAAAAACAGTTCGCCGAAGACCAGTGCGGCTGCGGTGCCGTAGAGGAAGAAATCGTACCATTCGAGCGCCGAGCCGATGCTCGCAGCCAGAACGACACGCAGGCGCGGTCTGCCGGCGCCTTCGGCTCCCATCTTGGTCATGCGTTTCCCCGTATCTTTTGTGATTTTGTTTCTTGAAGTCGACGCCCGCAGGCTTTTCGGCCTGCGGGCATTGGTCGTCTCACTACGCTGCGCGTGTGAAGTAGGTCTTTTTGGACGCCGATTGCGTCTCGTAGATCGAGCCCTGTCGTTTCGGCGGCGGCAGCGGCATGCGCGCCGGCACGTCAGTCAGCCGCGGCGCGATCACCGGCGGTCCCGCCAGCAGGCGGCTGTTGAACTCGTCGAAATCCTTCACGCCTGCGAGAGGCCACGCGTCGCTGGCCGCGACTTCGTAGAGCAGGAGGTTGCGCGGCCGGTTGGAGGTGTTCATCGCCGATCCGTGCAGCGCGCGCACGTGATGGAACGACATGCCGCCCGCGTTGCCGATGCACGGTACGGCGCGCTTGATTTCGTTCTCGACCAGATCGGGATCGATCAGGCCGGCGAAGCAGCCATCCTCGCCGTGATGATTCCACATCTCCTTGCCCGTATGCGTGCCGGGCGTGACCAGCATCGGCCCGTTCTCGATGTCGCAGTCGTCGAGCAGCACGCCGATGGCGAGGATGTCGTCATTGGTGTGCGGATAGAACGCCCAGTCCTGATGCCATTCCACCGGCGAGCCGTACTGCGCGGACTTCATGTTCAGCTTGGAGCCGTGCAGCCGCAGGCCGGGGCCGATGAGCTGGGTGAGGATCTCGATCACTGGCTGGCTGCGCACGATCTCATCGAAAATCGGGTGAACCTTGTGCGGGGTCTTGATGCGGCGGACGCGGGGCGTCTCTGGCGTATGGCCGGGCTCGAGGTCGTAGACATCGGTGTGCTCGGTCACGTTGGCGGCACCGGCAACCAACTCCGCGATCACGCCACGCAGCCGTTGCAGCGTCTCGGCGTCAAGCACCTCCGGCACCACAACCACGCCATCGCGCCGGTAAGCCTCAACCATGCTCTCCGCAATCATCCCGTCTCGCTCCCTTATTATTATTCATGTTAGCGCTAACATGGTGAAATGGTAGCGCTGTCATGGTAGATGGGCAAGCCAAAATGTTGCACGTACAACCATGAGCCGGGATCTGACGCCAGATATTGGGGAAAACCCCCCGGAACTTCCCCCGACGCTGTCGGCGGTCGCGAAGCTTGCGGGCGTCTCTTCGATCACCGTCAGCCGGGTGGTGCGGCTGCCCGGGCAGGTGGCCCCGGAGACGCGCGCCAGGGTCGAGCGCGCGATGCGCGAACTCGGCTACGTCCCCAATCTCGTGGCCGGTGCGCTCGCAAGCGCACGCACCAATTCGGTCGGCGTGCTGGTGCCGACCATCGCCAACTCGATTTTTGCCGATACAGTTCAGGGGCTGTCGGACACGCTCGAGCCCGCGGGCTTCTCGGTCATCCTCGCGCAGTCGCGCTACGACGACCAGCGCGAGGACCGCATGCTGGCAGCGCTTTTGTCCCGGCGGCCGGAAGCGATCATCATGGTGGGATCGCCTGCGACCGAGGACGGCGCTCGGCTACTGCGCAACGCGCGGATTCTCGTCGTCGAAACCTGGGATCTGCCGGCGGCGCCGATCGATGCGGTCGCCGGCTTCGACAACTTCAAGGCGGGCGTTGCGGTTGCGGGGCATCTGATCGCGCAGGGGCGAAAGCGTCTCGCTTATATCGGCGGCAACGACCCGCGCGGCACCCGTCGCTGGCTCGGCTTTCGCGAGGAAGCGCTGGCGCATGGATTGGCGGAGCCCCGCCGGCTGATCCTCGATCGCAATGCGCCCGGAAGCGTGGCGGCCAACGTGAATTTGCCTGATGTGGATGCGGTCTTTGCCGCCAATGACGCCTATGCCATCGGTTTCATGTCAGGCTTGCGCAAGGCCGGGCTTTTGCGCGAGGGACCGGCATCGGAGCAGCCGGTCGCGGTGGTCGGCCTCGGCAATCTGGAAATGGGGCAGCTGATCTCGCCAAGCCTGAGTACCATCAGCGTGCACGGCCACAGCATTGGCCGTACGGCGGCGACGCTGACGCTGGAGCGTGGCGGTGAGCGGCGCATCGACCTCGGGTTCGAACTGGTCCTGCGCGACAGCGGCTAGAGGCGCTCGCCAAGCAGTGAGTCCTCGATCGATGGTTGGCGTCGCAACGCCTTTCCTTGAGATAAGTCAAGGTAGCGGCGCCCCCATCTCGCGATCATGCATCTACTATGAGCTTCGCAGAGCGGCTTGTGATTGGGCTGGTGATCCTGAGCCTGGTTCTCGGGATCATTCTGCTTTGGCTCGTCAACGCTCCGACCGGCCCTTGCGAAGAATTGGGAGATTGGGCGAAGCCGGTTTGCAAGAGCCTGACGTGGCCCGGTGGAGAGCGGTTCAATTTTCCCGTGCGACGCAGCCGCGCAGCTGTCGGCGCCAGCATCACCTCTACCTTTCCGAATGCACGGCACCTGTCGCTCGCCGCCATCACGGCCGATTGATCACCGCCCTCAGCTGATCGACATAGGACACCTTGGTTGAAGCCATGAAGGATTCGTTTTCCTCGAGGATCATGACCTCGGCGTTGCGCCAGGCGTTGAGATCGCGCTCGGGAAGATTTCGCTGCAATTCGCGATAGGGCTCGCCGCCAAAGCGGCCAAGCGCTGCGTAATAGTAGAATTGAAGCCGCGCCAGGCAATTGGCCTCGACCATGATACGGGAGGGCAGATGGCCGAAGCTCGAGCCGACCATGGCAATATCGAGCTGCCGCGACGGGCTCTCCGCGCAAGGTACCGCCGGCTGGAAACTGACTTTCGGCGTCTGATAGCCGAGCGGCGGGAAGAACACGTTGAGGAGGTCGGCCAGCTCGCGGTCGGCGCCCTTCGCCGGCTGCGACATCGTGTAGGTGAACTTGAAAGGCGGAATGAGCTCGCGCCCGGCCAGACGATTGATCTCGTCGACCACGGCGGAAACGGCGACCGCGCCGCCGACGTCGTTCCAGTGAACGCCACCTTGCGGAAACAGGTCGAAGGGATAGGTGCCCTTGAGCGAATGGATCAGGCTCGCCGTATCGACAACATTGATGCCCTCGCGCTTCAGGGCGCTGACATAGTCGGGCAGGAGCCGCAATCGTGCGGCCTGCGTACTCGGGCAGGGCAGGCGATCGACGAAATATTCCGGCAGGTGCGCGGCTTTCGACGGCGTGACCACGTAGACGAAAATCCCGCCATGCGCAGAATAGAAGTTCTGGATGTCCTTCAGCTTCGGGATGGCGACGGCCGCCAGCCGCGCGCCCATGCCTTCGCTCCGCGAGCAATAGTCATTGAGATAGGTCTGTTCGATCAGCTGACCATGGGCGCCTCTGAAGACGTTGGGCGCCGTAAGCTCGCCGAACAGGTGAAAGCGGATTTCGTTGTTGATGCGGATCAAGAGCGGCCGCATCGGCATCGCATCGGTGACCCGGCTGACGACCGCCTTCTGGAACTTGCCGTCGCGAATGTCCGACCATGACGGATTGACCGCTGTGTCGTAGGTGACGCCGCCAAGCGTGGGCCCGATCTTGATCGCGCGCGTGGGAAAATATTGCGCGGCGATCAGATTCCAGGCAGTGCCAAGCGGCAACAGCGCCAGAAAAACGCAGAAGGCGGCGCGGATGACGGGGCGGGAGAGGGTGAGGCGGTCCATCGCGAGCGGCCCGATTCTAGAACCTGAAATAGATGAAGGGCTGGAATGGCGCGGTGACCGCCCGCGCGATCGCCAGCACATAGATCACCACGAGTGCCGCGATCGTCAACGTCCGCAGCCAGGCATGTTTGTCGTAGGCGCGGGTCAGCGCCGGATAGAAGGTTGTTGCCGGCACGAGCGAGATGATGGCGCCGAGCACGAGGGTGAACGGCACCTCGGCGGGAATTTCGGTCGTCTTGGTGGTGTGCGTCATGCCCGCCAGCGCCGACAGGAATGTCGTCAGGTGCGATGGCGAATCGGAGCGGAAGATCGCCCAGCCGATCATCACGATGAACAGCGTGGCAGTTGTTGCGATCACCGCGCCGCATCGTTCGAGCGCCTTGCGCAGGAACAGGCGGTCGAGCGTGAGGAACAGGCCGTTATAGGCGCCCCACAACACGAAATTCCAGCTTGCACCGTGCCAAAGTCCGGACAGCAGGAAGCAGATCCAGAGATTGAGATAAGTGCGCGCCTCGCCCTCGCGGTTTCCCCCGAGCGGCTTGTAGAGATAATCGCGGATCCATGTCGTCAGGGAAATGTGCCAGCGCCGCCAGAATTCGGTGAGCGAGCGGGAGATATATGGCTTGTCGAAATTTTCCTTCAGGCCAAAGCCCAGCATGCGTGCAAGCCCGATCGCCATGTCGGAATAGCCGGCGAAATCGAAATAGATCTGCAAGGTGAAGCTTGCGAGCGCAAGCCAGGCGTGGCCGGCATCCAGGCTTGAGGGATCGGCGGCAAAGATCGAGTTGACGAAGGCGCCGAGCGGATCGGCGATCAGGAGCTTGCGGCCGATCCCGCGCGAAAAGCGTAAGAAGCCGAAACCGAAATCGCTCCATTCGACCGCCCGTGGCGAAGCGATCTGGTCGCGTATCTCGTGATATTTGAGGATGGGTCCGGCAAGCAGCTTCGGGAAAAACAGGACGAACAGGCAATAGTCCCAGAAGGTCGCCGCGGGCTTGGAGACGCCGCGATAGGTGTCGACGAGATAGGTGATCTTTTCGAACGTCACGAAGGAGACGCCGATCGGCAGCGCCAGATGCAAGAGCGGCAATCGATGCGCGCCGAAGGGGGCGAGCGCCAGATTGAGATTGTCGGCGAGGAAGTCGGCGTATTTGTAGACAATCAGGACCGCGAGGTTGCCGGCGACCCCTGCCGCCAATGCCAGCCCGCGGGTGCGGCGCGGGTTCGGCTCGCCGAGGTGAAATGACAGCGCATAGTCGAATGCGGTGGAGGCCAGCAGCACGAGAACGAAGACCGGCTCGCCCCAGAGATAGAACAGCGCGCTCGCAATGAGCAGCGTCCACTTCTTTGCAAGAGTTCCCCGGGCGAGCAGATAGAGCGCGTAGAAGGCGGGAAAACCCGTGAGGAACAGCGGCTCGTAAAAAAGCATGTTGCGATCGACGTCTGTTCCCAACCGCTGTCGCTGAGAGCGCAGCTTGTGATGCCCTGCGAGGTAAGCACAGCCCCAAAGGCCAGTCCAACCGTGCTGGGCCCTCAGCAGGGCTCATTCAAGGCAAAGGGCGCGGCGGGAAGCCCGTCGCGCCCCATTCTTGGAAAACTCGCTGGTCAAGGCGCCAGGAGCGCCCCGATGCCAAGCCGTTCGCTTAGCGGGCGATCCCAGCGAGGTGACAGCGCTTGGTATAAGACACTGGGTCACCTCCTTTCGTTGTTGAGGGAGCCCTTGATATAGGCGGCCGCCGCCGGCCTGTTAAGGCTAGGGGTCCGATTCTAACATTCGCATCCCTTTTCAGCAGGCACTTTGCGAATGTTGGAATCAAAGGACCACTAGTAAATATAGGATTCTAGTGGAGTTTAGGATTTGACATTCGCTTTCGGGCCTGCCGCTCTGTGGGGAGCGAATGTCAAATTCTCTCCACTAGGAAACGCCACAGAGGAGGTTGAGACCGCCGATCCGGCGTGATAGGGGTCGGTCGGCGCGCGGGTGTAGCTCAATGGTAGAGCAGCAGCCTTCCAAGCTGAATACGAGGGTTCGATTCCCTTCACCCGCTCCAATTAATTCAGGCACTTGTTGCATGGTCGGTAGTCCATTCGGACAAAAGTGCGGCCGCTCATTCGGACAATTGATCGGTTTTTGTTCGCGTTGCGCGTCGCTTCAATGCACCCGTGGTGACCTGTCGTGCGGAGCGCTTAACGTACTTCGGAAGCACCTTGACCGACTTGTGCCGCCCCTGTGCCATGATCTCGCGGTCGCTGAGTTCCGCGTCGCCGCTCTCGGTGAATCCGCGGTGACGGAACGACGTGAACGATAGCTCGTCGCGCAGGTTGGCGGCGCGAATCCACTACGCTGGATTTGGCGCAATGAGCGGTTATGGAATGGCCTCCGTGCGCATTATCCGCTTCGAGAAAGGCTGGTGACTCATCAGGCAGCGCGGTGCACCGGCAAACTTCGCGAAATGGCCGCGAAGCCCAATCGCTTCTGCAAGCAGGTTGGCGCCGCTGCTTAGCTAGGCGAAGGCTCAGCTAAGTTCGCTATCACGCAAGGTGAGCACTTATAGTTCGATAATAAGACTAGACAGTCTCCCTCGGATATGGTTCGATAATAGAACCGTATCAGAGGGAGACCAAAAATGACGTTCCAAAGGAGCTTGCAATCTCTCTACTCCACGCTTCACCATGGAAGGGTGGGGAGGTTGGCACCGAGACTGCGGAAAAAAGTGCTCTGCGGCGTGGTGGTGGGCCTCGGTCTTCTGGTAGCGCCACAAACGCGCGCCGACGATCCGATCAAGATTGGCTCGATCTTCGATCTTACAGGCGACCTCAACATCTACGGCATCCATCAGAGTCGTGCCCTGCATCTCGCCGTTGAAAAGATTAATCAGGACGGCGGGCTGCTTGGCCGCAAGGTCGAGATCGTGGAGAGCGATGCCCAGTCACAACAGGCAAAATACACGCAGTACGCCAATACGCTACTGATGCGTGACCGAATTTCCGCACTGTTCGCTGGGCTAACGAGTTCGGCTCGGGAGGCAATCCGACCGATCGCGCGGCGAGCCAATATCCCCTATTTCTATTCGTCGCTTTACGAAGGCGGGGCCTGCGACAAGCAGACCTTTATCACCGGCCCGTCAGCGTCTCAGCAACTGGGTGTGCTGATCCCGTGGGCGATCAAGACGTACGGCCGCCGCTTGTTCGTGATGGCGCCCGACTATAATTTCGGAACCATCTCCACCGAATGGATAAAGAAGTATGCGGTGGACAACCAAGCGGAGGTCGTTGGCACGGACATTCTACCGCTAACGGTCACAGATTATTCGCCGACGATCCAGAAGATACAGGTGGCCAAGCCTGACGTTGTCGTCGCGCTCCCGGTGGGAGCCAATCAGACAGGATTCCTGGAGCAGTTCGCAGCCGCGGGCCTGAAACAGAAGATCGCGCTGGTCTCGACCAATTATGGATCGGGCAATCAGCAGATTGCGCTCTCCGTTGACGCCGCGCGCGGTATTGTGGTGTCGCCTGAATACGTTTCGTCCGCGGTAAACCCGCAAAACGATGCGTTTAAACAGGCGTGGCAGGCGAAATTCCAGACGACGGATCCGATCATCGGCGAAGCGGTCGATGTCTGGAGCGCGGCTTTCCTGTGGGCTTCGGCCGTCAAGAAGGCGGGCTCCATCGAAACAAACAAGGTCATCGCCGCGCTCGAAAGCGGGCTCGCGCTGGATTCGCCAAACGGGAGCGTCACGCTCGATCCGCGCTCCCATCATCTGGTGCAGAGCATCTTCATCGCCAAAGGAAACGACAAGCGCGACTTCGACATCATCGAGACCCACAGCGAAGTTGCGCCCGTCTTCGAGCAGAAGGTCTGTGATTTGATCGCGCATCCAGAGGTTACCAAGCATTTCACCAGTCTCGACGATGCGTCGAAGCGTTGAGAGGGGGCGCGCTATGGACGTCGATGTTATCGCGATCACTCTGGTCTCGGCGGTCGCGAGCGCTGCGGTACTATTGATTGCCACCCTCGGCCTTGCCGTTGTGTTCGGGCTGATGGGAGTGATCAACCTGGCGCATGGCGAGTTCATCATGCTCGGCGCCTATGCGGCGCTGTTGTCGACGCGCTGGGGTCTGCCATTTTGGACTGCAATTATTGCCGCGGCCAGCGTCACTGCCGCGTTCGGGGCCCTGATCGAGGTGCTTATCATTCGTCGCCTCTATAGCCGGATTCTCGACACCATGCTCGCGACTTGGGGCCTTAGCCTTGTTCTCTACCAGGCCGCGGTCATGGTTTTCGGATCGGTCACTCCGGGTATCGGTTTCAGTTTTCCGAGCGTATCCATCGGCTCATACGGTATTTCATCCTACCTGTTGTTGCTCGTCGCCGTCGCGGTCTTGCTGACCGCCGCGCTATGCGTGCTCTTGACGCGCACGAACTACGGAATCATGGCTCGCGCCGCGGTGCAGGACCCGCAGATGGCTGCAGCGATCGGTGTCGAGTTTGCGAGGATCAACACTGCGACCTTCGCACTCGGCAGCGGGCTTGCGGGCGTTGCGGGAGCGCTCCTGCTGCCGATCGTGCCGGCGACTCCCGGAATGGGCTTTGCCTTTGTGGTGAAGGCCTTCCTGGGCGTCGTCGTAGCGGGGCCGTTGGCGCTCAGCGGCACGGTCGTAGCGAGCGGTGTGCTCGGTGTGCTAGCAAACCTCACGGCCAGTATCTGGTCTGCAGTGTTCGGCGATCTCCTGTTCTTCGGCGGCACGATTGTGCTGCTGTCCTCGTTCCCTCAAGGCATTTCTCTGCGATGGAGATTGAAGCTTTGAACGGCCGCGCGACGAGTGCCGAGGTGACAAATCTTCAACTGTTGAGTGCCAACCTCGACACCTTGCTTGGAAGGCGGGGCGTCTGGGCTGGCCTCTTCGTCGTATGCGCATTCACGGCCACGGCTCGCTATGTCGACCCTTATCTCGCCTATGTCGCGACTTCCTGGGTCATCTTCGGGCTTTTGGGGCTGAGCCTGGACTTGGTCTGGGGGCGCGCCGGAATCCTTAGTCTCGGCCAGACCGCATTTTATGGTTTCGGCGGCTACGTCGGCAGCATCGCTGCCATCAATCTGGCGCCGCTCACGGGAAATACCTTGATTTGGTCGCTGCCCTCGGGTGCGCTTGCGGGCGCATGCGGTGCCGCTCTTATAGGATGGCTGATCTTTTTCGGGCGGATGGGTGCTCTTCAGGTCACGATTTTGACCTATACCGTTACCCTCATCATTTGGACAATCGCCGTGTCGTTTCATGCGACCGTAGGCGACGCGGTGATCGGCGGAGACAACGGGCTGGCGGAGATTCCATCCTACGTCCTTGGATTCTCGGACGCAGCGCCGCCGCTGACTCCGAATGGAATGCTCGCTTGCACCATCTTGATCGCCGGCGTTGCCTATCTTCTTTCGGCTGCGTTGATGCGCTCGCCGTTCGGACTTCTCGTCGATTGTGTTCGTCTCAATGCGGAAAAAACTGAGCTGCTCGGTTACGATACAAGAAAGATCCAGTTTCTGGTTTTCGTTCTTGCGGGTGGTATCGCCGGCATTGCTGGTGCGCTGTTTGGCCACTGGGCCAACTATCTTACCCCGTCGGTATTTAGTGTGCAGGAAGGCCTGCTTGTTCCGATCTATGTGTTGGTCGGGGGCCGCGGAACGCTGGCGGGTCCATTCGTGGGCGCACTACTCGTTGGCGGACTTTCATTTTGGCTCGGCGGCGGCGTAATCGGCGGGCAAACGACACTGATCATGGGGCTGGGCCTGATTGTGCTCGTCCTTTTTGTGCGTGGCGGCGTAATCGGCGCGGCTCGCGCTTTTCTCGCGAAGAGGGTTCGGTTGCTCCCGTCCCCGGCCGAAAGCGATGGCGCCGGCAGGCCTCCGTCGAGCGCCGAGTTCAGCGGCTCCGTGCGGCATGTCCCAGACGGCAGCCTGGAAACGCGAGCGATCGTCAAACGGTTCGGCGGCATCACACCGGTAAAAGGTGTGTCACTCGCGTTCCGGGCGGGGCGGGTTTATTGTTTGATCGGTCCGAATGGGGCCGGCAAAAGCACATTCCTGCGCTGCTGTATGGGGTCCCATGCCCTCAGCGAGGGCGAGATCACGCTCGCCGGCGAACGCGTGACGACCTGGAAGACATTTGAGCGGGCGAGGGCGGGCCTCGGCGTGAAGATGCAGACCCCCCAAGTCTTCGATGAACTGACCGTTGCGCAGAACCTTTGGGTTGCGGCTTATCGCACCGAGGGGGACCGGCACAAGGCTGATCGCCGGGTTGCCGATGTGCTCGGTGCTCTCGGCCTTGCGTCAAAGTCGCAACACCTTGCCGGCGACCTTTCTCATGGCGAGCGGCAATGGCTCGATATCGGAATGGTCCTGGGCCAGTCACCCGCGGTGATTATGCTCGACGAACCGGCCGCTGGCATGACCGAAGTCGAGCGGGACAAGCTCGCCAGGATGATACGTGATCTCGCCGTTTCGGCCGTGGTCATAGTCGTCGAGCACGATATGGACTTTGTGCGAGCGCTCGACGCGGAGGTCATCGTTCTGCACCAGGGCGAGGTTTTTGAGCGTGGCAGCATCGAGGATCTGCGTCGGAACGAGGCAGTTCTCGACGTCTATCTCGGAAGGCGAAGGCATGTTCGAAATTCGTGACGCTGCTGCGGGATATAAACAGACCGTGATCGTTCGTCACGCGAGCCTTCAGGTCGAAGCTGGAGAAATCGTAGCACTACTCGGGCGTAACGGCGTCGGCAAGACGACCTTGATGCGCTACGCGACGGGACTTTGCCGTGCTGTCTCGGGCACGGTTCACCTCGACGGCGTCCTGCTTCCGCAATCCACCTCGCGACGCGCGCGACTTGGGCTCGGCTATGTGCCGCAGGGCAGGCACGTGTTCCCGCGGTTGACCGTTTCAGAGAATATCGCCGCGGCCGCCTTAGCCTGCGGGCACAAGCCGCGCGACAGCATCGCCGGCGTGTTTCGCGAGTTTCCGATGTTGCGGTCGAAGGCGGACGCGCTTGCGGTGACCCTGAGCGGCGGACAGCAACAGGTGCTGGCGATCGGAAGATCGCTCGCAATGCGGCCGAAGGTTCTGCTCCTTGACGAGCCTACCGAGGGGATTCAGCCATCGATCATCGATGAGATCGCCTGCTCGCTGCTCAACCTCAACCGGCAGACTGGCCTTTCTCTTCTTATCGCCGAACAGAATCTGGATTTCTGTCTTTCGCTCGTCCAGCGAGCCTATCTCATGAGCGGAGGCACCATCGCCCGCTCGGTAACGACCGAGCAGCTACGGACTGACAAAGCACTGTTGCACGAGATGCTCTCGGTCTGATCACGCGCCGGCAGTGCGCCGTCCTTTCGAGTTCTGCGGTTTACGCGGAATATCCGCGACCTTCCGGACGAATGTCGCGGATTCGCTGATTTCCCTACCGTCCCGTCCGCGCAGCGCAAGTCGCGGTACACGCTGCCCGTTGGCCTTTTCTACGAGAACCGAGTGATGTTCCGATTTTCCAAAACAGTGATCCTCACCCCATTGGCGCAAACTGACGGTGACCAGAAACAGATCTCGCCCTTTGTCCGTGAGGAGGTACTCCTGGTAGCCATCCTCATCGGAAACAGGAGCCATTTCCAGAACGCCGATCGCGACAAGGTGTTTGAGGCGTGCCGTGAGTATCCCCTTTGAGATCCCCAGACTCCGCTGAAATTCACCGAACCGCCGCATGCCGTCGAAGGCATCACGGATGATCAAGAGCGACCACCAGTCACCGATTTTGTCCAGCGCCCGGGCGACCGGGCATTCGACCTGTCCAATGCTTGTTCTCTTCATCGCTCCTCCGGCAACAAATCAAAGCTGGTTCTAAAATAGGACTAGACAAGCGGCGACGCAACTGGTTCTATGATAGAACTTAAACCGGAGATGATGGAAATGACTGCCGCAGCTGCCAAAGCCGCCGAAACGGGCGCAGCGACTAAGCGCAAGAGCCCCGTACGTGTCGCGGTGGTTCAGTTCAATCCGCAGGTCGGTCTGGACAATCTTGAATCGAATGCGATGGCCACGCGTCAACGACTGCAGCAGGCGGCCAAGGAAGGCGCCAATCTGATTGTGCTGCCGGAGCTGGCGACTACAGGTTATTGCTTCGACTCCCGCGAGGAAGCCTTCGCGCACGCCGAGCCGGTGCCTGACGGACGGACTGTTCGCGGCTGGGTCGCCTTCGCCAAGGAACACCAGGTCTACATCGTTGGCTGCCTGCCTGAAGTAGATGGGCAGCAGCTGTTCGATACCGCTGTCCTTGTCGGGCCCGAGGGCTACGTCGGGAAGTATCGCAAGACCCATTTGTGGAACGAAGAGAAGCTCTTCTTCACACCGGGCAATTTAGGCTTCCCGGTGTTCGACACGCGAATTGGTCGTATCGCGCTTCTGGTGTGCTGGGATATCTGGTTTCCGGAGACGGCGCGCATCGTCAGTCAGCTCGGCGCGGATATCATCTGCATCCCAACCGGATGGGTATGGACGCCGCCGCCGCTCTACGATGCGGGCGGAACGTGCATGGCAGCCTATCTCACGATGACTGCAGCTCATGCCAACAATGTGTTTATCGCAACGGCAGACCGGATCGGCGCCGAGCGCGGGGCAGGGTTCATGGGACACTCTTTGGTTGCCGGCA
>CAVXSU010000018.1:0-742920 GCA_963764405.1 uncultured Alphaproteobacteria bacterium | reverse complement strand
GCACGAATGGCGTAATGACTTCCCCGCTGTCTCCAACATAGACTCAGTGAAATTGAATTCCCCGTGAAGATGCGGGGTTCCTGCGGTCAGACGGAAAGACCCCGTGCACCTTTACTGTAGCTTTGCGCTGGTATTCGTGACTGTTTGTGTAGAATAGGTGGTAGACTTTGAAGCTGCGGCGCCAGCCGTGGTGGAGTCGAAATGTGAAATACCACCCTAATGGTTATGGATATCTAACCGCGTCCCCTCATCGGGGATCGGGACAGCGCATGGTGGGCAGTTTGACTGGGGCGGTCGCCTCCCAAAGAGTAACGGAGGCGTGCGATGGTAGGCTCAGAACGGTCGGAAATCGTTCGTCGAGTATAATGGCATAAGCCTGCCTGACTGCGAGACTAACAAGTCGAGCAGAGACGAAAGTCGGTCATAGTGATCCGGTGGTCCCGCGTGGATGGGCCATCGCTCAACGGATAAAAGGTACGCCGGGGATAACAGGCTGATGACGCCCAAGAGTCCATATCGACGGCGTCGTTTGGCACCTCGATGTCGGCTCATCACATCCTGGGGCTGGAGAAGGTCCCAAGGGTTCGGCTGTTCGCCGATTAAAGTGGTACGTGAGCTGGGTTCAGAACGTCGTGAGACAGTTCGGTCCCTATCTGCCGTGGGTGTTGGAATGTTGAGAGGATTTGTCCCTAGTACGAGAGGACCGGGATGAACGTACCTCTGGTGGAGCAGTTGTCGCGCCAGCGGCAGTGCTGCATAGCTATGTACGGACGGGATAACCGCTGAAAGCATCTAAGCGGGAAACCCACCTCAAAACGAGCATTCCCTTGAGAACCGTGGAAGACGACCACGTTGATAGGCCGGGTGTGGAAGTGCAGTAATGCATGTAGCTTACCGGTACTAATCGTTCGATTGGCTTGATTGCTCTCATTTTCAGTGTCCATAGGGTCGCAAGACCCGTGATAACGCATGAGACCAGAAAGACTGACGCTTCCTTGTGAAGCGTGGATCCCCGGGTCGAGCCCGGGGACATCGCGAGATCACTGACGTGATCTCGCTCGGCTTGCTTCGTATCCTTGTCCTTCGCCGGCCTGGTGGTTTTAGCGAGGAGCTTGAACCCGATCCCATCCCGAACTCGGCCGTTAAACTCCTCAGCGCCAATGGTACTATGGCTTAAGCCCTGGGAGAGTAGGTCGCTGCCAGGCCTGCCAAGGACAAGTTGCTCCTCTTTGACGTGTCACGATCCAAACAAAACGCCGCTCTTCCTTTCCGGGAGAGCGGCGTTTTGCTGTTTGGGACCTGGCCGCCGGCGGCCGCGTGCATTTCCGTCATGATTGCCCGATAAATGCCGGGTTCAGTGCTCGTTCATTTCACGCACCGTAACGATGCGGAACTTCTGACCCACCCGTCAGTAATCGACATCGCTACTTCAAGCGTCCCACCAGCCCGAGGAGCCTGCCCATGCGTGAGTTCATTCGTCCCGTCGCTATCGCGTTGAGCCTTGTCTGTCTCGCCGCCTCCATGGCGGTTCTGTCCACCGACAGCGCGCTTGCGCAAGCCAAGGGCGGCCAGATGGCGCCCGCTCAAGGCGCGGCCCCCATGGGCCAGCCGCCGGCCGTGAAGCAAGTCGCGCTGACCGACAAGCAGGTCGAGGGTGTGATCGCGGCGGCCAAGGACATGGACGCTCTCTCCGAGAAGATGCCCGACAGCGGCAAGCCGGATCCCAAGCTCACCGCGCAGTTCGAGACGACCGCGAAGAAGTATGGCTTTGCCAGCTACGACGACTACAACACCGTGGTCGACAATATCGGCCTCGTATGAGCGGCGTCGATCCCGCCACCAAAAAGTATGTCGGCAGCACTGCCGTCATCAAGACGCAGATCGCGCAAATCCAGGCCGACAAGAAGATGTCCGCCAAGGACAAGAAGGAAGCGCTGGACGACCTCAATCAGGCCCTGAAAGGACCGGAGCCGACGATCGACAACAAGGGCAACATCGATCTCGTCGTGAAGAATTACGACAAGCTCGCCGCCATCATGGGCGACGACCAGAACTGATCGTCAAACAAAATTGATCTCGAACGAAAGCCCCGGCATCGTCCGGGGCTTTTTTCGTCATCCAGAGGCCGCATAACCGCTCCTATCGGGTAGGCGGCATCCCACCGTGTCGATCATTGCCAAAGGCTATCACCCAATCGCGCTGCTCGTCTGTATCCGGCACGATCAGTCCTCGCGAAGCCTCAATCAGCGCAAGGGCCTCTTTCGCATCAATTCCGGAACATATCAGCGCGCAAGCCGCAATTACCGAAGAGCGACCAACCCCCGCCCGGCAATGAATTGCCGCGGAACGACCATCTCGCAAGCCGGCGGCCAACAAGCGCGCGACCAGCGAGGCGTCCTGTTGGGATTTTGGTAACCCGCGATCTGGAATCGGGAAAGAGACGAAGTCAATTCCGTGCGAACGGCACAGCTCGGCTTCGCGTTGCAGTCCGAGCTCCGCAACCTCATCAGGCTCCAAAAGACTGACGACGATATCGACGCCGGAATTCCTCCACTCTTTGACCTCTGTCTCCAGCCACTCGTCGGCGCGAGGTCGCGCCATAATCGCTATTCGTCCGGCTGCTGGAACCTCAACCCAATGCAATCGGGACATATCTCCCCTTCATCATAGCCACCCAAATCTCTCCTCCATCGCCCGTCGCGTCCTGACGGTCTCGTCATTCGAGTCGATCTCGACGTCGTCCCAGCGCACGATGCCGCCATGGGCAATGTCGTGCTTGAGCTTCACGCGATGCGCGAGCCCGATCGGCAGCGCACCGGCCGCAAGACTCGCGGAAGCCGGCATCAGCTTTCCCCACACCGTATAGCCGCCTTCGCCATCGAGCATTTGGCCGGCGCGCAAGTTCTGCTTGGCGACGGCCGCGACATCGCCGCGGAAACCATGCGGCTGTCCGGTCGGCTCCTTGCGTAGCGCTGCCGACAGGATCGAGATGTTCAATTCCAGCCCGATCAAATGATAGGGCTTGTACATCGCCGCGTAGCGCCCGCTGGCGTCGGTCTTCAGGCCGTACTGCCTGAAGCAATCCGCAGCATAGTCGTTCGGCGCCTCAAGCACGACGTAGACGCCCCAGCGCAGATCGCGGAACACCGGCCGGCCGTCACGCTCGAGCGACGACATGACCTCCACCACGCCGGATTTTTCCAGCACGCCGCCTCGCTCCCGCGGCCGCATCACATGCGGCAGGTCATCGACGCCGCAGGGCGGAAACAGCAATCCGCTGGAGGGAACGTCCAACCCCGTCGCGTTCGCAATCGCCGCCATCTCAATGGCGGATTTGGTGCCGTCGAGAAACGAGTTGAACATCTGCGGGTTCATGCCGGCCGACTGCGCCTCATCGGCTGAAAGGCCGTAGTGAGCCCACACGCCCGCTGGCGTCACGTCGTGATAGGCTGGCAGGTATTTGGTGCCCTTGCCAGCGGCGACGACGTGGAAACCGGTCGCGCGCGCCCAGTCGACCATCTCGGCGGTGAGCGCCGGCTGGTCGCCATAGGCGAGCGAATAGACCACGCCTGCCTGTCGCGCTTCCTCCGCAAGCAGGGGGCCTGCGAGGACATCGGCTTCGACATTGACCATGACGATGTGCTTGCCGTTGGCGATGGCGGCGCGCGCATGGCGGATGCCGACGGCGGGATTGCCGGTGGCCTCCACCACCACCTCGATATTCCCCGCGACCGACTTCGCGCCGTCAGCGGTGAAGGTGGTCGCGGCGATCAGCTCTTGCGACCAGCCGACCGTGCGGCATGCCTCGCGGGCGCGCTCCGGATCGAGATCGACGATCACGGGCACGTCGAGGCCCGGCGTATGCGGCACCTGCGACAGAAACATCGAGCCGAATTTGCCGGCGCCGATCAGCGCCACGCGCACGGGTTTTCCGGCGGCGTGGCGGGCTTTGAGGAGGGAGGAGAGGTTCATGGGAAGGGCCTCGTGTCCCGGGCGCGATGCAGCGCGGTTTGGCGATGCACCGCAGAACCGGGACCCATGAAAAGATGAAAATGGGCCCCGGATCAGCGGCGCAACGTTTCACATTGCGCCACGTCCGGGGCACGATGAAAGCCTACTCCGCCGCCTGGCGAGGCGCGCGTGCGAGGCGCAGCAGCGCGTCGTCGGCAACCGTCTCGATCGGGGTGAAATCGCGATGGGCGATGTAGTCCGGCCGGGTCGGGGTGCGGATGTAGTTCGAAACCGCGTTCAGCGTCAGATAGACGATCTTGCGCGGGTAGGGCGTGATATTGCCGGCCGAGCCGTGGACCAGATTGCCGTGGAACATCAGCAAGCCGCCGGCCTTGCCGGTCGGCGCGACGATACCGCCTTCCTTGACCAGCCGCGTCACAGTTTCTTCGTCCAGCGTCCACAGTGGGTACGACGTGGTTTGCAGATCGTGCGAAGCCTTCAGGTCGCCGGCGTGCTGGCTGCGCGGCACCAGCATCAACGGGCCGTTGATCGGCATCACCTCGTCGAGGAAGATCGCGATGTTCATGGCGCGCGGCTCCGGCATGCCATCGTCGCGCTTCCAGGTGCCGTAATCCTGATGCCATTGCCAGACGTCGCCGGTGAACGCCGCCTTGGCGTTGATCTTGAACTGATGCATGTAGACCTTCTCGCCGAAGACCTGCTCGACCGGCTTGATCATGCGCGGATGTGCACCCAGCAGCCGGAACGCTTCGTTGTAGAGGTGCGCGGCAAAGGCGGTCCTCGGCGCGCCGCTCTTCTCGCGCCACACCTCGGGCCGGTTGGCGTCATAGATGCTGACCGCCTCCCGCGCGAGAAGTGCGACTTCTTCCGGGTTGAACAACTCCGGAAGGAACAGCCAGCCTTCGCGGTGAAAATCGTCGATCTGCTGCGGGGTAAGCTTCATGGCGGTTCCTCTCGCGTATCTTCGGGCGAAGCCCATATTGTTCTCTTGCGCGAAGAATAGCACTTGGCGGCAGGCCTGCCAGCCGTGCTGTCAGGTGTTGCGATGCAGAAATCGGGTGGATCGCAACAATCTCCAAGCCTAGATTTGGGCCCAAGAGGTAGATGGGTCCTGCAATTGGAGCGAACCATGACCGACCAGCATTTTGCCCTGTTCGACACGCCGATCGGCGTCTGCGGGATCGAATGGGGTCCGCGCGGCATCAACGGCGTGCAGCTGCCGATGGGCAGCGACGAGAAAACCCGCGCCCGCATCCGCCAGCGCCGCGGCGACATCGGCGAGGCGACACCGCCAGAAGCGGTGAAGCGCGCCATCGATCGCATCATCAAGCTGCTCGCCGGCGAACGCGATGATCTCAGGGACATCGTGCTCGATCTCGACGGCGTGCCGGAATTCAATCGCGGCGTCTACGACATCGCCCGAACCATTCCTCCGGGCCAGACCATGACCTATGGCGACATTGCCAAGCGTCTCGGCGGCGTCGAGCTGTCGCGCGACGTGGGCCAGGCGCTCGGCCGCAACCCCTGTCCGATCGTGGTGCCGTGTCACCGCGTGCTGGCGGCGGGCCAGAAGCCCGGCGGATTTTCTGCCAGGGGTGGTGTGACAACCAAGCTGAAGATGCTTGCGATCGAAGGTGCTGACGTCAACCACACGCCGAGCCTGTTCGATTGAGCAGATCGCCCTCTCTGAGTTCTCCCTCCTCCTGAAAGGGGGAGGTGAAGAGGCGCACCGTCAAACGTGACTCAGCCCACTGCCTCGCAGCTGAACCCGTTGCCCTTGCGGCGGATCTTTCCGGTCGAGGGCGAGGGAAAATGCGCGGTGCAACAGAGCGTATCGGTGTCGCAATAGCGTTCCAGGAAATCCTTCCGCGTCGTGGCCGCCTGCGCCGGATCGACGTCGAACCGTGGCGATAAATCCGGGTGCCGCAACTGGAGCGGTGAATGCATCATGTCGCCGACGAAGACCGCGTCGTCCCTGGCGCGACCCAGAGCAAAGGCGACATGCCCGGGCGTGTGGCCCGGCGTCGGCAGGATGCGCAGGTGATCGCCGACCGCAAAGTCATTGCCCACGATGTCGGCCTGCCTGGCATCGACCACCGGCAACACGCTGTCGGCGAACGGCGGCACCGGTGTCTTGGCGTGCTGCTCGGTCCAGTAATCGAATTCGGCCTTGCCGAACAGATAGCGCGCGTTCGGAAAAGTCGGCACCCAGCGGCCGCCTTCCATCTTCGTGTTCCAGCCGACGTGATCGACGTGCAGATGCGTGCACATCACGAAGTCGATGTCGCCGACCGAAAGGCCTGCGGCGCCAAGCACCCGCAGATAGGTGTCGTCCGTCTTCATGTTCCATTTCGGACGCAGCGGCCGCGGCTTGTCGTTGCCGATGCAGCTGTCGATCAGAATGGTGTGATGCGGTGTGCGCACGACATAGGACTGAAAGCACAGGATCAGCGTGTCGTTCTCGTCGATCGCTCGTGCTTTGAGCATCCAGTCCCGATCCTCGGCGAGCACGTCCGGCGCGAGCTGCGGAAACAGGTCGAGCGCCGGGAGGAACGTGGTTTCCTGCTCGATAATGCGATGGATGGTGAAGTCGCCGACGTTGAATTTGAAACTCATGGCCGCAGCCTCCGAACGTTACGCCTCGATACTACGCCTTGACATTACGCTTTCGGCGGCAGGGAGTTCTTGACCGAAGGCCTCTCCAACATCCGCTCGTGAAACGCATCGAGGTTCGGATAGGCCTTGCGCCAGCCGCAATCGGCGTAGCGAAAATCGGCATAGCCGAGCACGCAGGTGAGCGCGATCTGGACGATGTCAAGCGGACGCGACAGCACCTCCGGCTTGTCATTGAAGCGCGCCATGCCGCGCCAGGCCCGGTTCCAGTGATCGCCCGCCCACCCCTCCCAGTACAACTCCTTCGGCCGCACCATCCGCTCGTAGCGGCACAGCAGCATGGAATCGAGCATGCCCTGCAGCGTGGAATGGTCGCTCTTGACCTTCCAGCGGTCGGGCCCGCTCGAGGGGATCAATTTCCCGCCGCCGGCGAGCTCGTCGAGATATTCGACGATGACATAGGAATCGAGGATCACATTGCCGTCGTCGAGAATCAGCACCGGCAGCTTTTTCAGCGGCGTGATGTCAGAATATTCGTCGTTGGCCTGGGCCGGCGCCACCGTCGTCGGCACGAACTCGATCTTGTCGATCAGGCCGAGCTCGATTGCGGCGATGCGAACCTTGCGGGCGAACGGGGAAGCGGGGGAGAAGGTGAGTTTCATGGGCGGGGTCCTGGTAAGTGAAGCGAACTTTTGCCATTCGTCATCACCGGGCATAGCCGTTCGAAGAACGGCGTCGCTTGCGCTAGCCTATGCCCGGTGATCCACGTCTTACTTTCTTTCTCGGCAAGAAAGACGTGGATGGCCGGGGTCAGGCCCGGCCATGACGGAAAGAGACGCGGACGTCGCGGCGTTTACGCCGCGATGATTTCCTGGCGCTGCTCGCCAAGCCCTTCGATGCCGAGCGTGACGACGTCGCCGACGTTGAGATATTTCGGCGGCTTCATGCCCATGCCGACGCCGGGCGGGGTGCCGGTGGCGATCACGTCGCCAGGCATCAGCGTCATGATCTCGGACAGATAGGACACGATCTTCTTGACGCCGAAGATCATGGTCGCGGTTGATCCGGTCTGGCAGCGTTTGCCGTTGACGTCGGCCCACATCGGCAGCTTCTGCACATCGGCGATTTCGTCCTTGGTGACCATCCATGGGCCAAGCGGGCCAAAAGTGTCGTGGGACTTGCCCTTGGTCCATTGCCCGAGGCGCTCGATCTGGAAAAAGCGCTCGGAGACGTCGTTGCAGACGCTGTAGCCGGCGACGTAATTGAGCGCGTCGGCCTCGGAGACATACTTGGCGCGGCTGCCGATGATGATCGCAATCTCGACTTCCCAATCGAGCTTAGTCGAACCGCGCGGCTTTTCGACCGCGTCGTTGGGACCGCACAGTGAGCTATTGGCCTTCATGAAAACGATGGGTTCAGTCGGGATCGCAAGGCCGACCTCATTGGCATGGTCGGAATAATTGAGGCCGATGGCGATGAATTTGGGCGACCCGCCGACGGCCGTGCCGATCCGTGGGCTACCGCTGACCGCCGGAAGCGAGGCGGGGTCCAGCGCCGCGATCTTGCTCAGCGAGGCCGGCGAGAAGGCGTCTCCGGCGAGGTCTGCGACGTGCGCCGACAGGTCCCGGATTTGACCGGATTTGTCGACCAGGCCGGGCTTTTCCTTGCCCTTCTCCCCGTAACGAACAAGCTTCATGTCTCACTCCCTGACTGGTTTCTCAAAGCTTGGGACGCTTCATGGAACAGGGAGCCGCCAAATTCAACTGCTTAGGCGCATGGCCGATTGCTGCCCTCTGCGCGGGGGGCAGCCCAGGATAGAAGCTAAACGCCTGCTGCGATGAATTTGAAGGCATCCCCGTCGCGCCGGATATGGCCGGCGTCGAAATGGCCGCCAATGATCAGCACCGGCCGATCGGCAAAGCGGGAGAACAGCTCGCGCCGGGTCGGGGCCGACTGTTGAGGGTTGGAATCCGCGGTCGAGGACCAGTCGAGGTGTGCCATCTGGCAGGGGTGGTGGGCGACGTCGCCCGCCAAGACGGCCTCTTCACCGGCTGAGCGGATATGAAGGCTGACATGGCCGGGACTATGGCCGGGCGTCGGGATCAGCGTGATCTCGTCGCATATGCTGATATCGCTGGCGATGAGGTCGGCTTGTCCTGCCGCGACGATCGGCGCCACGGAATCGCGAAAGATTGCCGCCTTGTCGGGCTCCGTGCTGTGGTCGCGCCAATAGGCGTATTCGCGCATCCCGAACAGATATCGCGCGTTCTCGAAGGTCGGCACCCATCGCTTACCGATGAGCCGGGTATTCCAGCCGACGTGATCGACGTGCAGATGCGTGCACACTACGGTGTCGACGCTGTCAGGCGCAAAGCCTGCTGCGTTGAGGTCATCGAGGAATGCGCCCTGGCGGTTATTCCAGGTCGGTATGGTGCGATCCTGCTTGTCGTTGCCAAGCCCGGTATCGACCACGATCCGCCGCGTCGGCGTTTGCACGACGAGTGCGTGGATCGACATTTTCAGCCGGCCGTCTTCCGTGGCGAAGTGCGGGATAAGCCACGGCAATCGCAGGATGTCCTCACGGCTTGCCAGCGGCAGGATGAAGCGCGTGTGGCCGACCGTTTCCAGTTCGACCACCTTGGTGATTGTGACGTTTCCAACCTTCCAGTGCATCCGGTGTTTCCTTCAAGGCCTTGCAGCGGCGCGCCGGATGAGACGGCTGGGCCGGTGCAATCGACAGCGCTTAAAGCGTGCCGGGGAAGGCGCCGCCATCGAGCAGGATGTTCTGCCCGGTGATGAAGCCCGACTTGGCTCCGCAGAGGAATGCGCAAGCCAGGCCGAATTCCTCGGGGTCGCCGACGCGGCCGGCCGGGTTGGCCTTGCCGCGCTCGGCGATCATCTGCTCCACGGAAACGCCGCGCTTCTCGGCTTCCGCCTTGGCGACGGCGCCGCGCAGCCGGTCGGTGTCGAACGGACCCGGCAAAAGTCCGTTGATGGTGACGTTGTTGATGACCGTCTTGCGCGCAAGCCCTGCGACAAAGCCGGTGAGGCCGGCGCGTGCGCCGTTGGAAAGGCCGAGCACCTCGATCGGCGCCTTCACCGCGGCCGAAGTGATGTTGACGATGCGGCCGAACTTGCGCGCCATCATGCCGTCCACCGTCGCCTTGATCAGCTCGATCGGCGTCAGCATGTTGGCGTCGATCGCCTTGATCCAGTCGTCGCGAGTCCAGTTGCGGAAGTCACCGGGCGGCGGCCCGCCGGCATTGTTGATCAGGATGTCCGGTTCCGGGCAGGCCTTCAGCACGGCCGCGCGCCCCTCGGGCGTGGTGATATCGCCGACGATCTCGGTCACGGTCACGCCGGGATTGTTCTTGCGGATCTCGTCCGCGGTCTTTTTCAACGCCTCCGCGCCGCGCGCGGTCAGCGTGACATGCACGCCCTCATTGGCCAACGCGATCGCGCAGGCGCGCCCTAATCCCTTGCTCGATGCGCAGACGATGGCGCGGCGGCCCTTGATGCCCAGATCCACTGTTTCACTCCCGTAAAATCGTCAGATGGTTTTACGCACCGACATTAGCCAACCTCGCGCTCCCTGATAAGGGGTATGGCTTTGCGCCAGCCGAAATGGTCTGTATCAATGCTGGCATATCGCGATCTTGGGAAAACGCCATGTCCGCTTTGTTTGACGTCAGCAAGGAAATCGTCCTCATCACCGGCGCTTCGCAGGGGCTCGGGCGGCAATTCGCGCGCGTGCTTTCTGCGCATGGGGCCGCGGTGGCGCTGGCAGCGCGACAGACCGGCAAGCTGAAGAGCCTCGAAGAGGAGATCAAGGCCAGGGGCGGCCGTGCGGCGGCGGTTGCGATGGACGTCACCGACAGCGCGTCGATTGTTGCAGCGCTCGATGCGGCGGAATCCGCGCTCGGCCCCATCACCGTGCTCGTCAACAATGCCGGGATCGCGATCGAGAAGCCGGCGATCGAGCAGACCGAAGCGGACTGGGACGCCGTGATCGGCGCCAATCTCAAGGGCGCCTATTTCACTGCGACCGAGATGGCGCGGCGGATGATCGCGCGCAAGCAGGCGGGCAATATCGTCAATGTCGCCTCGGTGCTCGGTTTCGGCGTGATGAAGTTTCTCGCGCCCTACACGATCTCCAAGGCCGGCATCGTGCAGGCGACGAAAGCGATGGCGCTGGAGCTTGCCGGCAACGGCATCCGGGTCAATGCGATCGCGCCCGGCTATATCGATACCGAGATCAATCACCATTTCTGGTCGACGCCGGGCGGCGAAAAGCTGACCAAGCGGATTCCGCAGCGACGCGTCGGCGCCGAATCCGATCTCGACGGCGCGATCATGCTGCTTGCTTCGTCCGCCTCGCGCTACATGACCGGTAGCGTGGTGACGGTGGACGGCGGGTTCCTGTTGACATGAAGTCCTCGTCGTCCCCGGATAGGCAAGCGAAGCGAGCGCCGATCCGGGACCCATAACTACCGATATTGATGGTGCGTCGAGCTGAAGGCCACAGCTTGTCATAACTGAAGCACATTTGGTTATGGGTCCCCGCTTTCGCGGGGACGACATGGCTTGGTACTTAATTCGCCCGCATCTCCGCTCTGATCATGTCGGCGGCTTTTTCGCCGATCATGATGGCCGGCGCATTGGTGTTGCCGCCGATCAAGGTCGGCATGATCGCGGCGTCGGCCACGCGCAGACCCTCGAGGCCGTGAACGCGAAGCTTGGGATCGACCACCGCGAGCGGATCGCCAGCGCCCATCTTGCAGGTGCCGACCGGGTGATAGACGGTGTCGACGTTCTTGCGTAGCACGTCGCGGATTTGCGCGTCGGTCTCGACGCCTGCGGTGACCGCGTCGGTCTTCTGCAGCGCCTTGAGCGCGGGCGCGTCCAGCAGGCGTCTTGTCGTCCTGAAGCCCGCGACCATGGTGTCGAGATCGCTCTCCTCGCCAAAGAAATTCGGGTCGATCGCGGGCGCAGCAAAAGGATCGGCGCTTTGCAGCCAGACGCTGCCGCGGCTTTTCGGCCGCAGCACGCAGACGTGGCATGAGAAGCCGGTGCCCCAGCGTGGCTTGCGGCCGTGGTCAGCGACCATCGCCATGCAGAAGTGCAGCTGGATGTCGGGCAGATCGAGGTCCGGCCGCGTCTTGAGGAAGCCGCCGCATTCGGCGACGTTCGAGGTCATCGGTCCGCGCCGCTCGCGCCGGTATTGCGCGATGCCCTTGAAGATCCGCGCAATGCCACCGAACGACAACCCGGCAAAATGGGGCGCGTCCGACGTGAAGCCGAACACGAAGTCCGGATGGTCCTGCAAGTTCTGTCCGACGCCCGGCAGATGATGCACGGAGGCAATGCCGTGTTGGGCGAGAGCGGCGGCATCGCCGACGCCGGAGAGCAGCAACAGTTGCGGGCTCTGGAATGCACCGCCGGAAAGGATCACCTCTCGCCGCGCGCGGATCTGTTTCAGCTCCTTGCCTTGCCGATATTCGACGCCGACCGCGCGCCTGCCTTCGAACAGGATGCGGGTGGCCTGCGCCTCGGTGATGACGCGCAAGTTGGCGCGGCTTTTCATGAAGGGATGAATGTATCCGCGCGCCGCGCTCCAGCGCTCGCCGTTCTTCTGCGTCAGCTGGTAGGTGCCGAGGCCTTCCTGCTCCTCGGCGTTGAAGTCGTCGCGGATACGGAACTGCGCTTCCCGTGCTGCCTGGAGGTAGATTTCGCGGACCGGGTTGTCGCTTTGCGAACCCGTCACATGCAGCGGGCCGCCCTTGCCGTGATAGGGCCCGTCGAGTTCGGAATTGTCTTCGGAGCGTTTGAAATAGGGCAGCACGTCCGCGTAGGACCAGCCCGTGTTGCCGAGCGCGGCCCAGCCGTCATAGTCCGCCCTGTGGCCGCGGATATAGACCATGGCGTTGATCGACGAGGAGCCGCCAAGGCCTTTGCCGCGCGGCTGATAGCCGACGCGGCCGTTGAGGCCCTTCTGCGGCACGGTGTCGAACGCCCAATTGTTGGTCTTGCCGGCGATTTGCAGGATCATCGCGCCGGGCGTGGTGACCACCCAGTTGTCGTCGGTGCCGCCGGCTTCCAGCAACGCAACCGATGTCGAGGGATCCTCCGACAGCCGGCTTGCGACGGCACAGCCACCGGAGCCGCCGCCGACGACGATAAAATCGAAGCTGTCCATGCCCCGTCCCCCTCCCGCTCTGGTGTGATTTTTGCCGGGAAGGCTGGCCTTTTATGGATGGTCTGGCAAGGGCCTCGTGCGCGGCCGCTAGCGGAATTTGGAAAGCGGCGTCGGACGGTTGCTTCACGTGAATGGAGCGGAAGGCGAGTTACGTCGGCGCCCGCAAGCCGGATGAATTGGCCCAGTCATCGAGGTGAGCTGCGGTGTCGGCCCGGCGCGCCTTCCTGAGCATCTGCTCCCTCTCCGGTCCCGGCGGCAACCGCGAGGCCTTTTCGCGGGCGTCTTTTGCAAACGACGCAAGGCGATCTTTCAAGGAATCCGCTGTTTGAAGTTGACGCCTGAGCATGGCGTGTCCCTCGTTCTTGTTAAGGCGGGAACACAAGCTAGTGGCCCGATCCCGAAGTTCGTAGCACTTTACGGAGCCACGTTTCGAACTTTGGAATCGAAGGACACTAGCGAGCTTATTAATCTAGTGTGGCTTTGGTTCAGAAGTCCGCATGACGAACCCGCGGCGTGCGGTGATGGCCCTCATGCTGAACCGCTTTCGAGCGCGACGCCATCGATTTAATTCACCCTTCGCGCGGAAACTTTTTGAGAATGATGATCGTCACTCAATTTGTGTCAGTTGAGCCATTTCGATCTTTGACGCTGGGTAACGGAGCGCGTGCGATGTGCGCGACATCCTCTCGCCCCGCGCACTGACCAGACCGCCCGGATGTTCGAGTGCCAATGCGGCGAGCGCAACTGGCAGGAGCCGTCGGAGGATTGGGGCGGCCGAGACTGATGACGTCACGCATGTGGGCACACTCAACGCCTCGGAATGCGGGCCCTTGGCTCTCGCGAGTGCGGCCGCACCTCTTCTCATCTGCGCCCGCGACGGAGCGATGGCGGCAAGCCCGGTCTTCTAAAAAAAGCGGCTGGCGACAGCGGTTGCGGCCAAATGAGCGGCGAAAGGCCCGATTTGGTCGATTCTGGCCGTCACAAAATCCATAAAAAGTCCCCGCTCAGCCCTTTCCAAAGCGGGCGGGCGTTGGTACATACCGCCCGCGACCTCATGGCCTTCAGAGGCCACGGGTTGCCTTCTCAGGAAGCCTCTGGACGGAAGCGGCGCCCTTGGGCGTTGACCCAGCCGTTTCGGCTTTTCTGAAAGGTTAAAAGGATTTATCGCGGGGTGGAGCAGCCCGGTAGCTCGTCAGGCTCATAACCTGAAGGTCATAGGTTCAAATCCTATCCCCGCAACCAGAAAAAATCCCGTCAACTCAATGGGTTGGCGGGATTTTTCGCGTCCAAAACTGCCTCTATCGTCGCCGCACTGCCTAATTCAAGAAATGCTAACGAATACGAGGCTTTCCGACGCCGTAGCATTGCGTCTCGGCTCGTCCATGTCCCATATTCGGCACATGGAAGGTGATGCTCCGTTCGCTAAGCGTTCGTGCATCAGGGATCGACCACTGCCGGATATTACGACGCAATCACCGCGTGCCGATACGCAGCGTAGCTCGTTGCGAACGGTCCGATTGGCAGGCCTTCCGGCGAATGTCCTCGCCAACGCGGCCACCAAAACCAACCGCGTTTCTACTGCCGAACGTCTCCAGCTATTGCAGCCGCGTACCGTGCTTTTCAATCACAAGGCTATGCTCTTCGTACTCCTTGAGCCCTTGCTTGCGACCGAGCAGGATGTTGATCTCTTCATGGCTCAGTGACTGTTGAAGTGCGCCGAGCAGGTTGCTTCTTTGCTCCTTCGGCATATTCCGAATTTGAGCTATCATGCCTCGATCTGACGCATCGATGATCGCTTTTGGACCGGCCTTGGTGGAGATGTCCTCTACGTGAAAGTTCTCCTCGTTCGACAAATCGATAAACTTGATCTGTGAGAGGAAACTTAGAAGGCGCTCGAATTCATCTCCGCGAAATGTGAATTCCTCCTTTTCGACAGATTTGATCCAGTCGCCGCCAGTGTCCTTGAACGTTTGAAGGGTCAGACGCTTGATGCCCTTATCGTCTTGGGTGACAAGAGCGGACACTTGGGTTTTTCGAACGTCTCCCGAAAGGCGGAGGCATAGCACGCCATCAATCTCACCCACGTGCATTCTGTCGCTGCCCTCGACCACCATCCTAACTTGGCGAAGGCGCTCGGTGTTCGATGCGTTAAAGGTGAAAACCTTCGATATGTAGGTCTTAGCTGCCTTGCGCAGTTTGAAGAATTCGTACTCGCTGTAATCGTTCATGGTTGGGGGCTCGCTTCGGCGTTGCAAGCTTATCCGACCTCTTGACGATTTGCTTGCCGCCCGGGGCAACTGCGAGCTATGAAAGAGGCCCGAAGAAACAAGGCGACCAATAGGGCGACTAAATCTTTGGAAAGTATGCGCTAAGCCTTTGATTTTGCGGGCGTAGTTCAATGGTAGAACGGCAGCTTCCCAAGCTGCCATCGGCAGTCAATAGCCGGGATGTGAGACTACCTAATGTTTATTGCAATGAACCGTTTCCGCGTTGCCAAAGGCTCCGAAGCTGCCTTCGAACAGGTCTGGCTATCGCGAGATACCCATCTCGATAAAGTGCCGGGCTTTGTAGAGTTTCACCTTCTCAAAGGCCCCGAAGCCGAAGATCACACGCTGTATGCCTCCCACACGGTCTGGGAAAATCGTGCTGTGTTCGAGGCATGGACTAAATCGGAGGCGTTCCGCGCCGCGCATAGTCGGGCAGGCGACAACAAGCCGCTGTATCTAGATCACCCGCAGTTCGAGGGTTTCGAGGTTAGGCAGACGGTAGGGCACGGAAGGGCGACCTGAAAAGGTTCGCGGCGGGAACTGCAATGGGCCACCCTTGATGGTCGTTGCTCGTTCTCGAAGGCGTTGCGCGCACCCGCGTCAAGCGGGGGGCGCCTATGGGTGTCGTGCTCTTGGCAGCGATGCTTTGGGAGGGGGCCGATTAACCGTTTGATCCAGCACGCAGCCACTCCGCTAGTTTTGACCATCGCCGTCTACCGGAGACATTGCGCACCGCGATGGCAATGGCCTTCTTCTGTCCGATCAATACGACCAGTTTCTTGCCACGCGTAACGCCAGTGTAGAGCAGGTTCCGCTGCAACATGGTGTAATGCTGAGTGTGCACCGGAATTACGACCGCTGGGTATTCCGAACCTTGGCTCTTGTGGATGGTGGCGGCGTAAGCGGGCACCAACATGTCGAGTTCGCCAAATTCATAGGTGACAATTCGGCCATCGAAGCTCGCTGCGAGCACACCCTCGGCAGTATCGACACTGTCGATCGTGCCGATGTCGCCGTTGTAGACTTCCTTGTCGTAGTTGTTCTCAACCTGCATGACCTTGTCGCCTGGAGAGAAGGTCCAGCCAAACCTTTCCACCTTGTGCTCACCGGCAGGGTTAAGCGCGCCCTGCAGTTCGATATTGAGGGACCGTGCGCCCACACCACCCCGGTTCATCGGGCATAAGACCTGGATGTCGCGGATCGGGTCGAGACCGAAGCGCTTGGGGATGCGCGTCTTGACCAGCTCGATGATGCGAACGACGGCGGTTTCCGGGTCCTCAGCTTGCACGAAATAGAAGTCGCTGTCGCTCTTCGGTGGGCTGAGATCGGGGACCATGCCCTGGTTGATGCGGTGGGCGTTGGTGATGATCCGGCTTTGAGCGGCCTGCCGGAATACTTCTGTCAGCCGCACCACCGGCACGGCGCCCGACGATATGATGTCCGCCAGGACCTGGCCTGGACCAACTGACGGGAGTTGGTCGATGTCGCCCACGACCAGCAGGGCGGCCCTGTCTGGGATTGCCTTCAAGAGAGCCTGCATCAGCAGCACGTCCACCATGGACGCCTCGTCGACCACTAACAGGTCGCAATCAAGCGGATTGTCCTCGCCGCATTTGAACCCGCCGCTCTTGGGGTCGACCTCAAGTAGCCGGTGGATCGTCTTGGCCTCGAAACCGGTCGCCTCCGTCATCCGCTTGGCGGCGCGGCCAGTCGGGGCGCAAAGAAGAAGTTCGGTCCCCTTGGCTGCAAGAATACGCAAAATGCCCCTAATGATCGTTGTCTTGCCGACGCCGGGACCACCGGTCATCACCACGACCTTGGACTTGAGCGCGAGCCGGATGGCGGCGACCTGGCTCTCCGCGAGGGCCAGCCCGATATGCTTTTCGACCCAGGGCAGTGCCTTGTCGGGATCGATCCAGGGCCACGGCAGCGTGCCGTTTGCTAGTCGCATCAGCCGTCCGGCGATAGTGCGTTCCGCGTGATAGAGCCCTGCCAGAAAAACGCAAGGAGCGTCGCCAACACGGTCGGCGATCACGTTACCCTCGCGTAGCTCAAGGTCGAGGGCGGTGCGGACGAGTTCTTCGGTTACCTCAAGCAGCTTCTCGGCAAGCGGCACCAGCTCGTCGGTTGGCAACCCGCAGTGCCCCTCGTCCATCGCCTCCGTGAGAGCGTAGGAAATTCCAGCTCTCACGCGCATCGTTGCCGTCTTCTCGATGCCGAGCTTCATGGCAATGGCGTCCGCGGTCTTAAATCCAATGCCGCGGATGTCGCGCGCAAGCCGGTAAGGATTTTCAGTCATGACTTGGATCGCGTCAGAACCGTAGGTCTTGAAAATTCGTACCGCTCGCGCCGTGCCGACGCCATGGCTGTGCAGAAAGACCATGATCTCGCGCACGGCTTTCTGCTCCGCCCATGCCGCAAGTATGTTTGCCGCGCGGACCGGCCCGACACCGTCGATCTCCTGCAGGCGGCCGGGAGCTTCCTCGATGATCTCGAAGACCTTCTCGCCGAAGGCCCGCACCAGTTTCTTCGCGTAGACCGGTCCCACGCCCCGTATCATGCCAGAGGCAAGGTATTTCTCGATCCCATCGGCGGAGGTCGGTGGTGACGTGCGTAGGAACCTCGCCTTGAACTGCTGTCCGTGGGTGCGGTCGTTGGTCCATTCGCCAGACGCCGTGATCCACTCACCGGCGGCAATGGTTGCTGCGTGCCCGACGACGGTCACGACATCACTGTGCCCACGTGCCTTGGCGCGCAGAACGCAGAAGCCATTCTCGACATTGTGGTAAGTGACGCGCTCGACGAGGCCAGCAAGAACTTCTTGCGCCGATGCTCCCGGCTGATTTGGCATTCTGGTCGTCACGTCATCTGTAACTGTGGCGAAGTTGGCTGCCACTCAAGGAGCCGTGCCGCGGAGAAATCGGACAGCTCCGCCTGAGTAGGCGACATAATGAGGACTAGCGAGAAGCCCAGCAAGGGCTTTTGTCGATTTGATCGCCGCGTCGCTCGCAAGGTGAGAGTGGGTAGGCGGGCAGATCGCTGTGCAAAAGCGGGGTAGCGGTTATGTTTCACACACCCTGCGCGTGGTAGCGACCAAATGTGTCGCGCGGGGAGAGGGTTCTACCTGTCCCGCGGGTTCATCGGCGCAACATCGTTCCGAATATGTGATCCCACAGCCTTGTGCTGACGCCGTAGTTACTCGTCGCGAATTGGTGATGACTTCGGTGGTGCTTAAGCAGTAGCAACGGCAACCTATCGGGACCCTGATGTGCGCGATGATGCACGAACAGGTACCATGAATACGCAAATAAACCGCCTGCAAGGAAGGCGCCGCCTGCGATCAAATAGATCAGCGCGAAACAGGCCCATATCTGCCAAAAAATTTTGAGAACTGCCGCGTCGGGGTTGGCGTGATGAAGCCCATGTTGGGTTGTTACGAGACCATGCAGCACAAAGCGATGAACAACGTATTCGGCAAGTGTCCACGTAACGACGCCGGCGGCTAAGAGCGCGATATTGGAACTCATTCTAAACGGAGAAAGTGCCAGCAGGACGATTGCGAGCGAGGACGCTACTAGCATTTCGCCAAAATAGACGAGGGCGGTCATGCACCATAGTATGCACCGGACGTACGCCTTGGCCTATCAAAAGATCGGTATTGATGAGGCTAACCTTGGCTGACGACATTTTATCAGGAAGCCGCGAGCGGTGAGGGCGTTCTACCGTTGCACGTTGCCGGATTGGTGTCAGGTGAACCGGGAGTGCCGGGAATATGCCGGTTTGTCGCAGCGTCCGCACTAATTCGAGCGGAAAGTCAGCTCAGGCGCAGTCTTCCTGATTGCCTACTTCCTCGCTACCATGTCGCTCATCAGATAATCGTGGAGGAAGTGCCTCATGTCCCAAGGCAAGCGCATAGTTCTGGCATCGCGTCCCGTTGGCGAGCCCAAGCCATCCGACTTCCGCGTTGAGGAATATCCGGTCCCCGCGCCCGGAGAGGGGCAAGTGCTGCTGCGCACGATCTGGCTGTCGCTCGATCCCTATATGCGCGGACGCATGAGCGACGCGGCGTCCTATGCCGCACCGGTCCCGGTCGGCGGAGTGATGGAAGGCGGTACCGTGTCTGAGGTGATCGCCTCCAACAATGCGGCGTTTAAAAAGGGCGAGATCGTGCTGTCTCGTGCAGGCTGGCAGACACACGCGCTGTCCGATGGTCAAGGGCTGAACAAGATCGATCCGAAACTCGCGCCGATCTCAACCGCCGTCGGTGTACTCGGCATGCCGGGCATGACGGCCTATTTTGGCCTACTCGAGATCGGCAAGCCGCAGCCCGGCGAAAGCGTCGTGGTGGCGGCGGCGTCGGGTGCGGTGGGTTCGGCAGTCGGCCAACTCGCGAAAATCAAGGGCGCACGCGTGATCGGTATCGCCGGCGGCAAGGAAAAATGCGACTACGTCAAGAAAGAACTCGGCTTTGACGATTGCCTCGATCACCGCGACCCCAATCTCGCAGTCAAGCTGAAGGATGCGTGCCCGAAAGGGATCGACGTCTACTTCGAGAATGTCGGCGGCGCGGTGTTCGATGCCGTATTTCCGCTTCTCAACGTCTTCGCGCGCGTACCCGTCTGTGGCCTGATCGCGCTCTACAACGACATGGAGGCGAAACCGCCCAAATGGGCAGCCTCGCTGATGCGTGCGACCCTAACCAAGCGGCTAACATTCCGGGGATTTATCGTCACCGACTTCGCTGCGCGTCACGCCGACTTCTTGCGTGACATGTCGCAATGGGTGCGTGAGGGCAAGGTAAAGTACAAGGAGTTTGTCACAGAGGGTCTCGACAGCGCACCGGGCGCATTCATGGGCCTTCTCAAAGGTGCAAACTTTGGGAAGCAGTTGGTGCGCGTTGGCCCGGATCGAGAATAGAACCACCCTGCATTCTGAGTTCCGCTGATCTAGCGCCAACGAGCAGTCGCATCAACGCGGCGCGAGGCGGCTTCTCGGCTGAGGAGGCCGGAAAGATTGCGGGCGGAAACTATATGCGCATCTTTCGTGCTGCGGTCGGTTAGGAGGCGCTCCGCGTATCAAATTGTTGTCCGACATCGGTACTGAACCGGACGTGAGGCGAACACGCAGGTTTGTTGTGTTGCCTTTTGCGTCTATGGGCGTTCCGCGCGGAACGGCTGCACCAGCTTGCCAGCCCTCGATCAGATTTCGCTGTGCAACGATTGCAGGCTATGCAAACTTGGAGCGTTCGACGGAGGAACTTACCGTGGCAAAAGCACGTGTACTGCTAGTTGGCTTGGACCCAGACATAGTTGACTATACCAAGTCGCCAGTGCCCGGGCTTACGGCAGCGAAAGTCCGCGCCGCTGTTGAGACTGACAGCGCCAAATTGGAAACGCTCGGCTACAGCGTGAAATCGCTGTATGTTGACGATGGCAAGACCGCCGAAGCGGTGCTTACGGACGCACTCACCACAAGTACATACGATTGCATCATGATCGGTGCGGGTCTGCGTATTGTTCCGCCGTACTTCTTGTTGTTCGAGAAGTTAATCAACATCGTGCACCGGCACGCCCCGGCTTCGACGAAGCTGTGCTTCAACTCAAATCCTTCAGATACGGCCGAAGCCGTGGAGCGTTGGGTTTAGACGGCTGGGTCGGCGATTACTCGCTTAGCGCGGGGAGGGCGTTCTACTGTTGCACCTTGATGAAACCTAATTAGGCGACCGACGACGGATGTTCGACTTGCCGATGTCGTCAAAGCATTGTTGGCGCTTCGGCCAGAGCTATAGTAAAAATGGACCTTGCCAAGGGGCTTGCGTGCGCCATGGTGCAAGAGCAGCCAACTCGGGTCGAACGCAGATTGGCGGCGATATTGGCCGCCGATGTCGCTGGCTATTCGCGTCTAATGCACAATGATGAGGAGGCAACGCACGCGCGGTTGAAGACGCTCGTGACGGAGGCCGTAGAGCCGTCGATCATGCAGCACAGTGGCCGGGTCAAAAAACACCGGTGCCTCTTGGCAGAATTTCGGAGCGCGGTAGAGGCGGTTCGGGCTGCAACGCTATTCCAAAAGCGCGTCCATGACCTCACGATTGGCGACCCTGACGAAAAGCGCATCGCCTTTCGCGTTGGCATCAATATCGGCGACGTTATTATTGAGCCGCATGACATGTTTGGCGATGGCGTCAACATTGCAGCCCGTCTTGAAGGCATCGCCGAACCGGGGGGCATCTGCATTTCATCTTCGGCTTATGAACAAGTTGTCGGCAAGGTTGGGGTCGAGTTCACTGATCTTGGCGAGCGGAGCCTCAAGAACATTGCTCGTCCTGTGCGCGTCTACGCCGTGGTCCCGGAAGGGTCCGGCGCGGGGGTGCACAAAGCCGGGATGCGCAGCCTATCAGCGCCGCGTCTGTCCATCGTAGTGTTGCCGTTCGCCAATCTCGGCGGCGACCCCGAACAAGATTATTTCGTGGATGGCATAACCGAGAGCCTGACCACGGACCTATCGCGGATCAGCGGGTCGTTTGTTATTGCCCGCAACACGGCGTTCACCTTCAAGGGGAAGGCCATGGACGTGCAGAAGCTGGGTAGGGAGTTGAATGTCCGCTATGTCCTTGAGGGCTCGGTACAACGCGGCGGCAATCGGCTGCGAGTTAATGTGCAGCTTATAGACGTTGAAAACGGCAACCATCTTTGGGCCGAGCGGTTCGACAAACCCATCACTGATCTATTCGACATGCAGGACGAAATCGTTTCTAGCCTCGCCAATGCATTAAATGCCCAGCTCATTGAGGCTGAGGCGCGGCGCGCGGAGCGTTCACTGCATGTGGATGCGCTGGACCTAGTTTTCCAAGGCAGCAGTTGCTGGAATAAGGGGATCACAACCGAACACATGGCGCAGGCGAGCCGGTTTTTCGAGCGCGCTTTGATGCTCGATCCCAAAAATATAGAAGCGTTGGTCGGCGCCGCGGCTGTTGATGGGGTAAGCGCTGGGCTCTTGATGGTCGACGACCGTGACGCGCGCCTTGCGGCGGCTGAGGCAACTTTAATCAAGGCTCTATCTATGTCTCCACAACACGCCCGGGCCCACATGTTTTTGGGCGCCGTGCAAGTCGTAACGAAACGCGCGGCTCAAGGCATTCGGGAATGCGAGCGGGCTTTGGCGTTGGATCGAAACTTGGCCGATGCCCACGCTATTATCGGTTGGGCGAAGGTCCTTATCGGTCGAGGCGACGAGGCTGAGGCTCATATCCAAGACGCTTTTCGGTTCTCTCCCCGAGATACTGGTGCCTTTCGGTGGATGCAATGGGCAGGCTTCACCAAGTTGGTTCTTGGCGCTGACGCCGAAGCGGTCGCATGGCTACGGCGAAGCCTCGAAGTCAACCGAAACTATCCTCTTGCTCACTTCCAACTCGCCGCCGCACTGGCTTTGCTCGGCTCATTGGAGGAGGCGCGGGGTGCAGCTCGGGCTGGGCTTGCGCTCAACCCAACTTTCAGCCTTCGCCGCTTGCGAGGCAGAATGAGTGATGATCCCACCTACGTTGTTGGGAGCAAGCGCGTCCGTGAGGGCATGCGGATGGCCGGTGTGCCGGAAGAATGAGTTGAGTTTTGACTGCGCGAGCGGTGGCAAGGTGCCATTTCAGTAAACCTAGCGCGGACATCGTCTCATCGTTGCGTGGGGTGAAGCGGTGACACCTTTACACCTTGCTGGATTGATGTCGGTTGTTTGGGTGAACCCGGACGTGATGCGAACACGCCAGTTTGTCTCAGTTTGACCCACAGCAGACATCGACAACAGCACTGATCCGCGGCGTTAGCCTTTCAACGCGCCAACCAAGAACTGACATTGCTGCTTACTGGCCTGCGCGAAAATTTCGCTCGGATAATAGAGCAGCCCGAAGTGTCCGCCATCGATGTCGGCCCATTGTTTCGGGCAACGCATCAATTCGTAAGTTGCCTGCGTCACGTCCGGATTGCAGTGTGCCATCTCGTCGTTGCGACCAACCATCATGAAGGTCGGCACCTTGATATACGGTGCTGCCAGATAAGCACTGAACGGCACCGGCGTCGGCGGGACGACGCGGGTCACGCGGTTTTCCCAAAGTGACCCGTGTCGGCCGCCATAGTCTATAAACCACCGGAACGCCTGGATCGGCTTGAGCAAAGAAGGCGACCCCGCCTGATCGAAGGACACGACGGGCATAGGGCCGATGGTCGTTTCGGGTGTTCCCCGCGCGTCCCCGCCGGCAAAGACCGCCTGCATCATCTGGAAATGTTCATCAGACGGTTCAACGTTTGGCTTTTCTATGCCGCATGTGGGGCATTGCACGGCCACGGCGGCAAGGCGCGGCTCTAGCGCGCCGACTACAAGTGTGATCATCCCAGAATAGCTGTCGCCCCATGCTGCTATGCGGTCGGCTCGGACATCCTGACGTGTCAGCAGGTAGTTCACGGCGTCGCGGTAACCGCGCGCTTGTGTCCAGGGGTTGATCTGCTGTCGGGGCTCACCATCACTCATGCCGAAGTTGCGATGATCATAAAGCAAAACAGCCAAGCCAGCCTGACAGAAGACCTCCGCATAGTGGTCGAGTGCCATGGTAATCGTGGCGGTCGTCCCATGGGTCATTATGACGACCGGAAACGGTGCCGTCCGCTCCGGACGGTAAAAACGGCCGCGCAACAGAGCGCCCTCGGATGGAAATTCTACAACTTCAAACATTTTGCGCCTCCAACGGACCTAGCCTAATCGGCAAACTATCGTGCTTCGGCGTGTCTGCCCATCTGGTAACTGGTGTCCGCTCTTGATGCTGTTGACGGCTCCTCCATCGGCACTTGAGGGCCATAAAGTGGGGTGCTGTTATCGCTTATCGAAAAAAATTGCTGCGGTGCATTGGTCGCTTATGGCACGAAGCTGACCAAGCCACTGCCCTGATCAAGGTCTGCTGCTGAGGGAGGAACGGACGTCGATCATTCGCTTTTCGAAGTCTCACTTTGACCCGGACCAGACATTGGCCCTGGCGATCAGCGACGCCGATCAGCATTCTTATATCTCTGTAACGGCGGGTTAGACAGGCACCACAAGCAGCGCACAAGGAGCCTGTTTGGTGGCATCTATGGCAATATCTCCATACAATAAACGATAGAGGGCACCGTGCCGGTGAGAGCCGAGGATAAGCAGATCAGTACCAAGCTTTCTGGCCTCCTTTAGGAGTTTTTCCAGGGTTGGCCCCTGAACCGTCAACGTGTGGTCAACTCGAATTCCACTAGCACGCATTTTCTCAGCAAAGGCGTGGACTTGCTGATGCTCCAAACGAAAGTCGTTTGCTCGGTCGTCCCGCAAAGTGTGCTTGTAGTCTGTCACCTCATGTGCACCGGGTTTGGTCTCTTGCTCACCCTTGACGTAACTGACGAAATCAGGATCGGGATCTCCGTAGTTTGTCACCTCCTTGGTGTCACGGACGAAATCGGAAACGGGATCGGCAATGTGAACAATATTGACGGTTGCATCCAACGCTTTGGCATAACGCTGTGCTTCCGCCAGCAAGCGGTCAGTCCCCGGTTTCAAGTCGATAGCCACAAGCATGCGAAAAGCGTTGCTCATAGTTTTGTCCTGTCCCTATCGTAAACAATGGCGAGCAGAGGTGAACCGATGCTACGCCGTAATTACGGATCTTTGCAGACTGTTATGCCTTTTGCCGGTCTCCCGGCGCAACCTTCTATACATGGCACGAAATTTCCGCCCTTGAGGGCGATGTCCAGTCCTGGAGGAAGAGACCCCGAGTGGAAAATTACTTAGGCTTCGTGTTGCAGCAGAGGGGCAAATCGTCGATGAAACGGCGCGAATTCTTCGCTGGTCAGCGGCACGTCAGCTATCGAGGGTGAACCGGAAACGGGTTTTCGCTGTTGTGAGCACCGCCTTTGACCAAAGGCGGACTTTACGAAGCCCCGCCCGAGCAGGGCTACACTCAACTTCGATTGCTGGAAACAAGGCGATTTCTTCGCGATTAATCATCACCAAAAAGCGGAAAACGTTTGAAAATCGGAAAGCGCGATTGGCGTGATAGTCGATCCGCATCAGCGGTGAATAAATTGTACCAACTGGTCAATGACGAATTCTTGTTTACTGATTATGCTTTTTACCAGATCTCCAATCGATACAATTCCGATCAATTTGCCCCGATCAATAACGGGAAGGTGGCGAACTCTCTTTTCAGTCATAACGGCCATGCATTCTTCCACAGTTTGATCAAGGTGAGCGTATAAAACCTTCGCCTCCATAATGTCACGGACACGAGTTGTAGGGGATGCACGTCCCTTCAAAAACACGTTCCGTGCGTAATGTCGTTCGGTAACGATGCCGATGGGGTTTCCGTCCTCGATTACAACCAAAGAACCAGCGTTCTGGTCAGCCATCTTTTGTATGGCCTCAAAGACGGTATTGTCCGGGCCAATTGTAAAAACATCATGCCCTTTTTCGTTGAGCAACTGGCGGACCGTCATCGAAATTCTCCGCCCTTCGAAAAGCGTCGTTTCCCAGCCTATTGGTTTGACCCGCACAGACGCTTGGATATGCCGCGTTCAAACTATGCGCAAAGCTAAATTACTACTATTGGCTAAGTCTGATTTGATCTACGTCAAAGCGCGGGCATTCGGCTGCTGACGACCCGCTGGACAAACTTGGCTTGCAAAATATGCCAATGGCTGCTCTTGGCACAAAACTGACATGCCACAGCAGCCGGTCCGTTCATCGGCGTAGAACAGACCTCGCGAACGTTGGCCACGCGCTCCTTTCAAGACGAGGTAGTCGCGTCACCAGCACCCACCTAGCGCCCCCGGCTTGACTGCCAATTCAAGGTAAGAAGCTAGATGCGCTCCGTTGCCAGTTAGCCACGCTCTTCAACACGGTGCGGGATCGAGCGCCGATCGATTTCTGGGTCGGGGTGGTGACCGCGCGTGCGGTAACAGCGTTCGGTTAAGATGTGAGACCGTGCTACCTTGGCACCTTGCTGCAATCCGGTGGTCGGGGTCACCGCATCACGCCGTCTGCCTCGGACCGAGGCAAGTCTTAACGGGGGCTACGCCGCTAACTTGCCCCGCAAGACGAGAACGCGACCCGGATAAGACCACCACGGGTCAGGAATAGAAGACCACGCAAAGCCATCGAAGACGAACTCGGAATTGGGATAGCCCTCGCGATAGTGCGCATCGGCAACGCGCTGGGCTTCTTCTGGAGTGGCGAAGACTGCACTCTGGCCGTTCTGCATCAACACGCAGTCATCGCGAAACGCCAGCCACCCCGCCTGTTCCCACTCCACTCGTAACACGGCATATTCCGTGTTCTTGGTATACCGGTTGACACCCTCGCGCTCCCACTTCGGTGGATTTTGCTCAAGGTAGGCCACGAGTGCGGGAATAGCTTCGTCGAGCGAACTGACAACGGAGACGACCTTGCTGTCCTCATCGCTGATTTCATACGATCCGCCGCGCAGGGAAACATAGCCCACACAGCAGTCCGAGTTGTCGTTAGTTACGGCGAACTGATTGTCGCCCATTCGTTCAAGCACATAGCCCATCGAACTCTCCAATGTTGTTTGAACCGGCATCGCCGGAGTTGCTTGTCGCTGGGGGCGACTTCATTTTGCGGACGGGACGAGCCCAGCCGCGTGTAACGGTATTACCGGCTCGGCCTCCCGGCATCAGACGGCGCGATTTGATGGGAATGAAATTGAGGCTTCGCATGACGGCGGCGAGGCGACGCGCTGTTCCGGTGGTGGCGTGTACGTGAAGAAGGTCGAGCAGCGCAGCGGTGCTAATGGCGTCCTTATCGTACGCCTACGATGTAGACCGCCTTGTTCTGAGAGGCGGATTGAGCACTCATAAGCACGTGTTTAAGAGCGAGCTTAAGAGCGGTTGATGGGTCAAATTGCGGTGCTTACGGGGCCGGAACGCCGGCGGCGTTGGAGCGAGGATGAACGGCACCGGATCGTTGCGGAGGCCTTTGCGCCAGGATCGTGTGTGGCGCAGGTTGCGCGGGATCACGATATTTCGACGGGTCTGATTTACACCTGGCGTCGCCGGCTTCGCCAGGACCTTGCTGACCAGGGCTTTGTGGAAGCGGCGATGGAAGCGGAGCCGATCAATGAAGCGGCGCCGTCCGGTGAAGTGATCGTGGTGGAACTGACGGGGAGCGGGCGGATCAGGATTTGCGGGTCGGCGCCGCCCTTGCTGGTGTCGGCGGTGTTGAAGGCGCTGCGATGATTTCGATCCCCTCTGGCGTGCGGGTATGGCTGGCGACGGGCCATACCGATATGCGGCGCGGCTTTCCGAGCTTGGCTTTGCAGGTGCAGGAGGTCTTGAAGCATGACCCACTGGGGGGTCATTTGTTTTGCTTCAGGGGGCGCCGTTCAGATCTGATAAAAATCATTTGGCACGATTCTCAGGGAGCATGCCTGTTTACAAAAAGACTCGAAAGAGGAAGATTTATCTGGCCTTCGGCTGCCGGTGAAGCAGTGACGATCTCTCCGGCACAGCTTTCTTACCTACTGTCTGGGATCGACTGGCGAAATCCTCAAGAAACTTTGCGTCCAACGCGAGTTGGATAGCATTCTGCAATTGAATCTACCGGGAAATCTGATTTACTGGCTTCATGAGTTTGAAGCCGGATGATCTTCCTTCGGATCTTGCCAGCGCTCAGGCGGCGCTGTTGATCGAACGTGAGGCGTTGCGGGCTGAACGCGAAGCGCGGCTGAGGGTCGAGGTCGAACGCGATGCGGCCGCGGCGAAGGCCACCCGGATACAGGCCGAAGCCATCAATTGGCAAGCCGAAGCGGCCAATGCGCGGGCGAAGCTGTCGGACAACGAGGCGCTGATCGCGCATCTCGAGCTGCGGATCGAGAAGCTCAAACGCGAACTGTACGGGCCGCGCTCCGAGCGCACGGCGCGTCTGATCGAGCAGTTGGAGTTGGAGCTCGAAGAACTCGTCACCACGGCGAGCGAGGATGAGCTTGCCGCGCAGGCCGCGGCGGCGAAGGCGCAGAGCGTGCGCGCCTTCACGCGCAAGCGGCCGGTTCGCAAGCCCTGGCCGGACGACATCGAACACGAGCGCGTCGTCATCGAGGCTCCGACGAGCTGCGCCTGTTGCGGCGGATCGCGGCTGGCGAAGATCGGCGAGGATGTGACCAAGACGCTGGAGGAGATCCCGCGTCGCTTCAAAGTCATCGAGACGGTGCGCGAGAAGTTCACCTGCCGCGATTGCGAGAAGATCACCCAGCCGCCGGCGCCGTTCCATGCCACGCCGCGCGGCCTTATCGGCTCACAATTGCTGGCGACGATCCTGTTCGACAAGTTCGGCATGCATATCCCGCTCAACCGCCAGAGCGCGCGCTTCAAGTGCGAGGAGATCGACTTGCCGCTTTCGACGCTGGCTGACCAGGTCGGCCACGGGACCTTCGCCGTGATGCCGCTCTTCCACCTGATCGAGCGCCATGTGCTCGCGGCCGAGCGCCTGCATGGCGACGACACCACCATCCGCATCCTGGCCAAGAGCAAGTGCACAACCGGGCGGATCTGGACTTATGTGCGGGATGACCGGCCCTTCGCCGGGCCTGCGCCGCCGGCGGCGGTCTATTACGCCTCGAACGACCGACGAGGCGAGCATCCCCAGAAGCATCTGGCCGCCTTCGCCGGTATCCTGCAAGCCGATTGCTACAACGGCTTCGAGCCGCTGTTCGACCCGCAGAAGAAGGTGCTGCCGATTACGCCAGCGTTTTGCTTTGCCCATGCGCGGCGGGGCTTCTTCGAGCTGGCTGACATCGAGAAGAATGCTCGGGAAGGCAAGAAGGGCAAACCGGTCTCTCCGATCGCGCTGGAGGCGGTCAGACGCCTCGATGCGTTGTTCGAGATCGAGCGCGCCATCAACGGCCGCGGCGCTGACGAGCGGCGCGCCGTGCGCCAGGAAAAGAGCAAACCACTCCTCGACGACATGCACGCCTGGTTGCTCCGTGAGCGCGAAACCCTCTCGCGCTCCTCCGAGGTCCTGAAGCCTATGAATTACATGCTCAGGCGCTGGGGCGACTTCGCCCGCTTCCTCGACGATGGCAGGATCTGCTTGACCAACAATTGTGCTGAGCGCGCATTGAGAGGTATCGCATTGGGAAGGCGCAACTGGACCTTCGCCGGCAGCCAGCGTGGCGCCGACCGTGCCGCCATCATGCTGACGATGATCACGACCTGTCGCCTCAACGACGTCGATCCCAAGGCCTGGCTCGCCGACGTCCTCGCCCGTATCGCCGATCTTCCCGCATCGCGTCTGCACGAACTGCTGCCCTGGGAATGGAAACGCCTGCGCAAAGCCGACAAGCCCGCCGATCAGCAAGCCGCCTGACCTTCACGCAACGCCATCATAGAGCTCGCCGTGCCCGCGCGCATGCGGCAATCAGACGGTCTTCGTCGTATGCGTACTCCTTATCCGCACGGCGGCTGCTACCTTGCTACGCCAAGGGTCCTCGTGATGCGCTTCCAACTCGGCGCGGGCCTCTGCCAATTTCGAAAGGAGCGACATCGAAGCTCTCCCGTTCGGTGATCGTTGGCGTCTCTCTTGATGGACCGATCCGCCACATGTCTCTGTCCCCATCAATTTGGTGGGAAAAGGTAAAGGAGTGGCTAATTGGTTGCAGGTGCAACTAGTCCAACTCAGTCGGATGGCTGCACCGCCGCCGGGGTCTATCCACGAAGACATCAAGGTAGGACGCGAGCACGGTGATGATCGGGATCAGCCGAGTGGGGGAAGGGCAGGGCGGTGACACCTTGCTACCTTGTCATCACCACGAGGCGTCGCGAACAGCAGCAAGCGAAGACGGCAAAAACAATCCCCGTGCGGGCTTTGCGGGCTTTTGGGGGGTACTTTCCCTGAGCCAATCCTGAGCAATCTCTTCGTATTTAGCTAGATACAAGACGAGAAGTGATTGCTCGCCTATGCCGGAGGTAAATGGCATCACGAAACACCGCAAAGCCCGCACTATTGCTGAACCATCGGATTGGCGGTCGCTACCTTGAACCGATGAATTTTTGAGTGTGGGTCCTTCTGTCGATGCAAGATGAGCCCGTCGACGAACTTTTTCTGAATTCCGCTCGCCCAGTTTCCGAGGGCCTTTGCATAGTCCTGCTTAGCGGCGAACTTCTGCTCCGCTGCCTCCAAAAGCGCGGCCTCCTTCTTCACCCGAGCTTCCTGCTCTCGAAGGTCCATTATCTCGTGCAGAACGTCAGTATCGACGGGGATGGTGCCGGCTTGCATCGCCTGAACTAGCTTGTCGACGGTGGGGGCGTTGTTCTGCCTCATGGCGGCAGTTGTCTTCGGACCGGGGCAGAATGCAACGGACACGCCCGTGCGACGCCGTTCGGCTGCTCGCTTAAGAGCGGCATCAACTTCGGAGGCTTTAAACCACCGATCGCCAAAGAAAGCGCGCAGTGCCGACAAGACCGCTGCATCTTCTTGCTGCTCCGGATCGTCAAGTTTGTTCTTCTTGAAATCCCCACTCAGGTCGTGGCCGGTCAACCAGAAAATGAGATCGCGCACCTTATGTTCCCATTCGGGAAAGGAGCCCACAGCAGGAAGCCTGCTGCGAGGCATGCCGGCATGCCGAAAGGCACGCATGATCGTATAATAGTCGCTTAGAAGAGCATCACGATGCTCGGCAACGTAGTCCTCGGGGGTGAAGGGGAACACGTCGCTTTCGGGACTTGCGGAGTGCGGGAGAACGTTGATCTTGATGCCGCGCCGGCTCATGTCGCCTGAAATCCGAATGCTGTTTCCATTTGCCATGATAAATGTGCGGCTTCGCACAGTTATGGCCTCTAGCGTGTTAAACTGTCGGATAGTCGCCTCGCCTTCAGAGAGGATCATTTCTAACGTATCGCCGCGCAGCACTCGACCATTGCAGTTGTCAATCACCAACATCACGGGGCTCGCGAGCAGCATTGTGTCAAATCGCTTCTTAAATTCGTCATCGTCGTGCCCCCACGACATGAAAGGTGGTGTTGTTCCTAGTGCTAGATGCGCGATGGCACGGCATATCTGTCCTTTGCCGGTACCGGCCTGCACACCGTTCACAACAAACATGGGAGCCGTTTTCATATACGGTCGTTGAAGTGCGGTGAGATTTGCTGCCAAGACCTGTAAAGGCCCATGTTCAGGGTCCTCAAATTTATAATACTCAAACGGCTTCATCACCCGGGCGAGAGCGGCTTTTGCATCGTCAAGCGTTGGGAAATCTGGAACGACCAGATTTGGCGCGCGATCTACGAAGATGCCCGTCTCCGGGTCGTATCCCGGCTCAACCCGAATAGTCCCGTCATCTCGAATGAACGGAACACGGGCAATTCCGACCAGCAAGCGAGCAGCGTAGCGACCGCGCCGCTGCGTTATGTAATCCGTGCAGAAATCACGGGGCGGCTTGCATCGCTTCCAACGCTGTTGATCACCCTTGTCCTCTGACTTGTCCCTTGACGAGGCCTTGCCCCCCGACGGGGCCATCCACTTCAATCGTTCCGCTCGCTCTATGATGTCGGCGGGAAGCGCCGGCGTTGTGCCCGGCAGATCGCCGCCCCATCTTTCAAGACCGGGCTTTTCTTGATCTGGAACGCGCAGGATGGTGAGGATGTCACCGGAGGTGAAGGTCGACAAATCAGCGGCCACGACATTGTCGAGCGCCGTGCGGCAGGCGACTTCGTTACCGGGGAGATAGTTGACGGTTATCTCGCTGGTCGATCCCTGCCCTTGCTCAGATGAACTCGATGAGGAACTCATGGCAGCAACTGCCGGCCTTATGTTGAGCGGGGACTTCCCTTTCGCGAGGAGTGGGCACCTCGCGCACGCTTTGCAACCAGCGCCCGCAATGGCTGAGCAAGAGGGATATCCAATTCCGCGATCAGTTCGTTCTGCCAGCTTGCGATTAAACATCGCATCTGTATCAGCCGGGGTATACGTCGCATGTCCCTTGGAGATTTCGTGAGCGAAGGCACGGCCACTCTCCATGAATGTTGTGCCGAGGATGCTATACATCCAAAGCTGTTGTCCGTAGTTCTTGCCGCCGTCATTGAATGCCGACCGATAGAAGCCGCACTCTTTGAACACGGGCTGGGGGTTGATCAGAATGTCTGCATACTTGTCGATCCCGGCGTCGAGCTTATCGTTCGGGTCCGCTTTCAGGATCGGGGTGACGCCCTTGAACGCCGCGGGATCGAAGGACACGTTCTGCGATGTCTTCGGCCTGTTGACCGGCGCGAGCGGCGCAACCTGCGTGAGGTGCGCTAACTGCGTCGGGAAGTCGTAAGTGACCAGCGGCAGGTTGAATACCCGACGCTACAGGACGCGCTGAAAGCGATTTTCATGTTCTCTAAGGCTGCCGGGCTCCCAACCCCAAGCGCCATCGTCGGCAGCGGGGGCGGCCTCCAGCCATATTGGATCGACAAGGTGGCGATGACGCCAGAGGAGTGGCGGCCTTACGCAGAGGGCCTGAAGGCGCTCGCGGCTCAGCACCTCAAGATCAAGCCCGAGGACCTTGGGCTCACCACGGACCCTGCGCGCGTGCTCCGCGTGCCCGGCAGCTTCAACCACAAGCTGGCGACGCCGCGACCAGTGCAGCTAGTCGGTCATGATCCGGTGCTCAGTTTCGCGTCTGCCCGTCGACCATCGCTTGTGCCGCCGCCATGAGTGCCGCACCAGGGCCCTTCGGGCCGCCAAGGGTCTGGCTGACCGCATAAGCGCCTTCGACAAGAAGCAAGAGACCGTCCGCCAGGAGCTTCGGCTTTGGCGCGCCGAGCGCTTCGGCGATTGCCGTGAGGCGGCGGCGCCACTCGCGCTTGTTGGCCTCGACCACGCGATGGCCGGGATGTGAGGGGTCGGGAAACTCGTTCGCATAATTGATGAACGGACAGCCGCGATAGCCGGCCCGCGTGGTGCGGCGCGCGAGAAGATCCATGATGGCGTGGAGCAGGGCGCGCGGGTCATCGGCAAACGGCGAGAAGCGCTCGTCCCACTGCCGCCAGAACCCGACATTGCGCTGTTCGAGGTAGGCGACGATCAGATCGTCCTTCGATCTGAAACTGCGGTAGAGGCTGATTTTCGCCACGCCCGCCTCGTTGACGATCGCCTCGACGCCGACTGCGCGAATGCCCTTGCGATAGAACAGGTCGGCCGCGACCGCCAATACCCGCTCGCGTGCCGGCTTTTCTTCCGCGTTCTCCGCCCCGCGTCTCGCCGCTGTGGCCATGTCGCGCCTCTAACCCCTGCTGCCGATGATTTCGCTTGACATGTAACCGATCGGTTCGTACTTGTCACGATTGTTACGAACCGGTCAGTTACATTAACTTTTGCGCCCTCGCGACCGCGTTTGGAACCAGGACCGCCAGCCATGCAGGGAAGATCGTCGTGAAGCACTTCATTCTCGAACTCGAGGGCGAGCATCTCGAGCCGCTCGCAGCCTTCGCTCACCTCCGGCCGTTCCGTCAGGCCTTCCTGCAATCCGGCTACGACCACGGCCATTTCCTGTTCTCAGGGCCGCAGATTCCGCCGCGTGCCAGCGTTCTCGCGGCTCGGGCGGAGTTGTGGGAAGTATTGGAGGCGTTGCTGGCGGAAGAGCCGTTCGCCAAGTCCGGCAAGATGCAGTTCAAGCGCGTGCTGCAATACGATCCCGTGCAGCATCAGCCGCTATTGAAACCGTGGTTCGCGGGCGCAGCCGCCGGGGAGATGGTCGCATCTGCGGCTGCAATCGGCTCAAGCTTCGGGCAAACGCATTTTCTGCTCGAGGGCGAGCACATCGTGCCGTTCGAACGGCGCGCGCCGGAACTGATCGCGGCCCATCGCGCCTTTCTCCAGGCCGGCTACGACAAGGGCGATTTTCTGCTCTCCGGGCCGACGATTCCGCCGACGGGAGGCGTACTGGTCGCGCGGGCCGCCTCACGTGCAGCGCTCGACGCCATGCTGGCCGAGGAGCCTTATTGCAAAGCCGGTGTCATGCGCTTTTCTGCCGTGACCGCGTTTCAACCTACGATGCATCAGGCCGCGCTGCGTCCCTGGTTCGGTGTGGAGGCGAAGGCGGCATGACGCAGCCACGAGAAAACCGCGGAGCCCGCCGATGACCGAAAACACTGATGCCCAAATCCGCCACATCTACGACCGTTGGCACGAAGCCATCGTGCAGAATGACGTAGACGGCCTGATAGCGCTCTATGCAGAGGATGCCATATTCGAAACGCCTGCGATCCTGGTAACGCTGAGGGATCGGACACAAGGGGTCCTGCGGGGAAAGAGCGAGATCAGGCCGTTTTTCGAGGCGGGATTTCGCAAGCTCGGAAACGAACTCTCTCGCTGGTATCGCACCGGACTGTTCTTTTCCAACGGACGGCAACTGACCTGGGAATATCCGCGCGAGACCCCGCAGGGCGACCAGGTGGATCTGGTCGAGGTCATGGATGTTGCCGACGGTCTGATCGCCCATCACCGGGTTTATTGGGGATGGGTCGGCTTCCAAACCCTCGTTGCCGCCCTGAACAAATCTGGATGAGTTCAGGTCGAGGTCTGGCAATGACGAACAAAGTCATTGCCTATCGCACCGACGCGCATCCTGGGCAGAGATCTTGCCGGCTAGCCGCGACGAAGACCCGCTCGCGTCGCCAAGGAGAACTTCAATGTCACGCATCGCGATTCCGACTTTGGCCGAGGCGCCGGCTGAGACTCAGGCGACCCTCCAAGGGGTCACCAAGCGGCTCGGCTGGACGCCGAACCTGTTCCGGCTGATGGCTCTCGGCCCGAACACTCTTGCCGCCTTCGTGGGCCTTTCGGGGACGCTGTCCAAGACCCTGGACGTCGCGACGATCGAATCCATGGGCATGGTTGTCTCGGAAGGCAGCGGATGCAAGTACTGCCTGCAGTCGCACATCTTCCTGGGGACGCGGCTCGCGAAGCTCGACATCGTGGAGCTCGAACTCAATCGCCGAGGCGGATCGCGCGATCCGAAGCGCGCTGCCGCCGTTCGCTTCGCCAGGGCCGTCGCTGACACGCGTGGCAAGGTGAGCGACGAGGACCTCGCCGATGTGCGCAAGGCGGGTTTCACCGACGCCGACATCGTCGCCATCGCCGGCCTCACGGCCCAGTTCCTGTTCACCAACTTCATGAGCAACATTGCCCAGGCCGAGCTCGACTTCCCTGCGGTCCCGACATCCCGCTCCTCGCTCGAAGTTCCGTCGGACACTCCTCAGTAGTTGAGGCGCACCAGCACGTCGTTGATGGCGTAGGGTCCGGCAGCCGCCGCGTCGCAGCCGCCGCGTCGCGCGAAGATGCAGGCAGTGCCGTCGTTGCCCATGTCAGCGCAGCTGCGGCGCGAAAAATCCGCAGGCAACTCGCCTGCCGCATCCGGCGGAGCGAGGATGCGGTTAAACGCCGCTTCGTGCTCTCTTGCCAAAGCGCCAAGCCGTCCCCCGGCTAGTGGATCGTTCATCTGGAATGCGTATAGGGGCGCATCGCCGGTCAGCCGTTCATGCCCGGGCAGCAGGTGGTACGAGGTGATGTAGATCGCAGCTGCGCACAGGCCGGCATCGCTGCGCAAGTCCGCTGCCAGCCGGGCCATGCCCATGCCGCGCGTCCAATTGTCCTGCATCGGCTTCGTCGCTTGCGCGAGCCCGAGCGAGATGAACATCCAGCCGCCGGCCACCACAGGCAGTGCCGAGCGGCGCCATGCTGGCTTCTCGCGCATCATCTGGACCCAATCGGCGGAGCCGAGCGCGGCAGCGATGATGAGCAGGACGATCGACAGGAAGATGAAGCGGTATTCCTTGTGTGCGATCGAGCTGTGAAACGCGATATTGACGACCGCGGCCACGATCAGCAGCGGGACATGCCGCCAGCCACGCCAGAGCGCGCATAGCAGGAGCAGCGTTGCCCCCGACCAGATCACCGACTCCAGGCCGAGATAGACGATCGCCGGTGACACGCCGAACTCGGACGCCCGGTCGTGCAGCAGGTTCTGTTTGATGTTCAGGATCAGCCATTCAAACGGCGTAACGCCGTGTGCGAGATCCACCATGGCTGCCGGCAACAGCGCCACGAGCCCGCCGGCGACCATCGGGATCGCGTTTCGCCACTGCTTCCAGCACGCCCCGAACGCGAATACGGCCACGGCCGGCGCGTACTGAAATCGCCACACCAAAGCGAGCGCGAGGAGTCCGCCGCCGATGGCAAGTCGGTTTTGCGAAGGCGCCCCTGCCAGCAGCAACGCCGCCGGCACGATCAATGCGGTCGCCAGAGGTTCGCTGAGGGTGTGCGGGGCGAAATAGACGATCTCGAACCAGATCGCGGCAACGAAAGCTGCCACGATCGCATGCATTCGCGAGACGCGTGCGCCGAAAAACCAGGCGCTGATGACGATCGACAGCGAGGCGAGCGCAACAACCAGGCGACACGCGATGAAGGCGCCTTGACCGCCGGGCGCGAGCCAATCGCCCACGAAGACCGGTCCCTCGAACAGCGTCGGCAAGAACCAGCTGCGAATGCCGTCGCGCCATTCCCAGGTGACGATCCCGTCATGGCCGAGCATGCGCCATGCCGGCTCCAGATACTGGAATATCTCGTCGGGATGCGTGATATTCGGCCAGAAGGCGAGCGGCAGGCGGACTGCCAAGGCAAGCAACAACACTGCAGCCAGCGGATGAAGCCATCCGGCGGGTGTTCTGTCGTTGACCGCGGGGGCGGGCGAGATGTCGGCGCTCGTACTCGTCATCCTTCCGCCGGCCGTAGGTCAGGAGGGGTTAGCCCCGTGGGGCGGCATATCAACTGAGCCCGTACCTCTTAGCCCCCTAACCCTTAAGGATGCGTGACTAGTGGAGTGGAGTTGACATTCGCTACCCACCTGTCCGCAAATCCGGAAAGCGAATGTCAAATCCTAAACTCCACTAGCGGCGATTTCCGCGCCGGGTGCCGTCGTTGCATTTGGAGGGCCCCAAGACAGATTACCCGCCGGAGCGATCTCGCGACAAGGAACGCAACAAGGTAACGAGCTCTCTTGTAGCAGCCTGCCGCGAAATACCCGCGGCAGCGAACTCCTCATCAGCAATCGCGTCACAAAGCCGTTCGATCGTAAGGAGCGAGGCGAGCCGAGCCGCTCGGCTCTTCGCCGCGAAACCCGATACGCGGCCGGCCATTGCCCGCATTTGGGCATCCCGAGCTCTTGTACGTGCGGCCAGCACTCGGGGATCGCTAACTGTCAACATCCGGAGCGACCGGCGAAACACGCGGTGCGCGCGATGATGATCGACGAGTGACCGGGCATAACTTTCTATGCTGACTGCCGCTACGATCCCCTCAATTCCGGCGTCGGACCAGGCTTCATAGGTCGCGATAAAGATTTCCAGCTTGTCCGCGAAGTGCCGGTAAAAGGTTTGGGGCGCATAGCCGGCGCGCTTGGCGATGGCGTTGCTGTTGGTGCCATCATAGCCATGATCCTCAAATTCGCGGAGCGCCGCCTCGATTAGAGCCTGCCGCCCGTCCCCTCGCTTGCGCGCCATTCGTGTTATCCGCCACTTCGCCTTTTTTGATCTAGATTGACAGAAAGTGATATACGTATCACATTAGCTTCAGATTTGGGAGAAGCAAATGTCGTTGCGCGCCGCCGTCGGGGTTCAGGCCCAGTTTTTGTTCATCGAGGCCGGTGGGACGGTCGTTGCCGTCAAGCGACAAGGCCAAGGACAGCCCGTCATCTGTCTTCACGCCACGGGACATGGCGGACGTGACTTCGAAGGATTTGCAGCGGCGATGACCGGCAAGGGATTTGAAACGATCATGGTTGATTGGCCGGGGCAGGGAGCGAGCCCGCCGGACGAAGGGAAAGTGCCGGCCAGCGCGGCGCGCTACGCGCAAATACTGCGCGCCCTGATTCTCCAGCTCGGCCTTTCGCAGCGGCCTATCCTGCTCGGAAATTCGATCGGTGGCGCCGCGGCATTGTCCCTACTCTCTTTCTTTTTATCCATTTATTCCAATTCCCTTGGTGTGGTTGGCATTGCGTCGTGCTCCCTGCGGCGATTTCCTCAACGAGGGTCTGTTTATCGGCAATCCGACGGTCGAGGCATTGAGAAGTGAGGACGCCGAGTTCTCTGCCAGATCGAGCCAACTACCGTGCTTTGGAGGTAGTGCCATTCGAAGCGCTCGACCAGTCGCCTGGCTTCGGCGGCCGGAAAGGCTTCGTAGAGTGATCCCTTGCTGTGGATGTTGAGATTGTCCGAACCAGTACGACGGTCTTGGCGTGGGCGAAGTAGCGATCGGCCAATTCTTTCAGCACGTGCGCGTAGTCCACGGCGGTATGGCGATCGGTGACCTTGACGTGCGCCAGCCTTCGAGCGGTGCAAACATCATGAAGATGTTGGCGGTGCCGTTGCGCTCGTACTCGTAATCGCGCCGCGCCGGGCGTCCCCGCTTCATCGGGATTGGCAGGCGCGTCTCGGCGAGGAACTGCTTGGAGGTTTCGTCCAGGCACACCAGCGGTAATCCGGATCGCGGGGCCGCGTGTAGACCGCCAGCACATCTTCCATGGCGGCTACGAACGCGCCATTGGCCTTCGGCGGGATGACCCAGCACTGCCGGCGATGGGGCTGGAGAATGTTTTTTTTAGTGCCCGCCCAATCGTCGATTGCTGGCGTGATCGACGATTTGCAGTTCCACGACCTTTTTCTCCAACAGTCGCAAGTCCAGCGCGCGCGTCCCTTGAGGCTTGGAACAAGCCAGCGCAATCAGTTTGGCTTCTTTCTCGCCGTCAAAAATCCGTGCAATCGCCGTGTCGCCCGTTGCTTGCGGCTCAACACGCCTCGAAGCCTTCTTCCACCAGTTGCTTCCAGCCGATAAACCATCGATGCGTGGTCTCCAGCGCCTTGATAATCGCTATCACTCCAGCCTTCACCGGCTTCCGACACATCGGCCTTCAACAATATCCGCGCCTTCAGCAGCCGCTGCGCGCGCTCTTGCCTTTGCGTATCAGCGCTTCGAGATGCTCACGTTCCTCACCGCTCAGCCGCACAACATACTTCTTTACCGAAATCTCCTTCGCAGCCATGATTGCCTCCGCCGCATGCCATGCGGTTGAAGCAATCACAAAATCATGGTCCTTGCAAATTGATTGAAGCGACCTAGCAGTCGAACAGCCTCAAATCGCCAAAGGCCTGGTCCTGTGTAATCCGGGAGGGCTTGCGCCCCTCACCTTCGTCGTACGGCGTGGAATCAGCGCGATGATCTGGTTCTTCAGTGAGGGAGCGAGGGGCGCAGCATGGTTCGATCGCGCGTTCGCGCTATACTACGACAGCCTGGTCCTGCCGAGCGCCGCAGCCGCTGAGCAACGCGCACGCATCGTCGCCGCCGGACGCGAGAACGCCGCCGTGATGCGAGACGCCTGGGAGAGTTTCCGCACTCCCGAGGCGGATCTTAGAACTGCCGCGCAAAGGCTCCAAGTTAGTTGCCTGTTTGCCTGGGCAAAGCTGGATCGCATCGTCGCGTGGAAGGCATGCAAACCGGCCGTCGACGCTATTCCGGGCGCTCAAGTCCAGATGTTCGACGGGGGGCACGCCGCTTTTCTGGAAGATGCGGACGCCTTCAATCGGGCCTTTATCGAGTTTGCAGGCCACCTGCCGTCCAATCTTTGAAGGCCGCGTTCTTCGTGGTGGTGATCCAAAAAAGCCCGCTGCTTCCAGCGGGCTTTTTCGGCGCCTGTGTTGCCGGCCGGTCGCTCGCTCTCCGGCTCCTCGACGCTTGGCCCTCGTTCACGAAAGGCGGCGGCGTCCGTGACGCTGACTTACGCCCGTTTGAATCCGTATCTTCGCAATGTGCTTCGCCAGTTACGGAAGCTGAATGTAAGAACGCGTTCGAGGAGGGGTTCACCACAAATGGGAAAACCCTGATGATTAGGATACTCAGCGCTATCGTACTCGTGACCGCAGCCGTCTCGACCCCGGTCTTTGCTCAGGAGACTGCGACGTCTGCACGGAAGCCGGTCCATGCTCTCCGGCATTATCGCAGCACCTATAACGAGGTGCAGGCGCCGGGCTCCATCGCTCTGCGCGCCGGCGCATATGGAGACTCGAACTACGACAACAGCTTCGACCGTTCGCGGATCGGGGACCACGATCCGAGCTTCACTCCCTCGGGCAGCTGATCCGTCGGCCGCTTGTCTCGCCCTTGAAGCAGAGACGATCGAACAATGGCAGCCCGGCATTTTGCCGGGCTGCTCACTTGCGCAGGCTGCTCGCTTGCGAGCACGCGTGCGTCGCTGATCCGTGCTGGCTTTCGACGATCTCAAGACTACACGGTCCGATCACGGAAAGCGGCGCAACCCGCGATTGTGTTTCACATGCGTTTGAATCTGTAATCCGGAACACCGCCGCCTGTGTCGGGGTTTGTAGGTCGTGCAGGATGGCGACATCCAGGAGAGGGGTTAACCAGGCAAGAATGGAAAAACCCTATGACCATTAGAACACTCAGCGCTATCGCAATTCTCACCGCTGCTCTCGGCAGCCCGGTCTTCGCCCAGGACGTGACCGCGGACGGGATGACCCATCACAAGTCGGCCTATGCGACGCGGCACTTCCGTAGCTCCTATGACCAGGCGCCTGGCTTCTACGCGGGTGCGCGCCCGGGCAACGACTGGTTCACCGAAGCCTATGGATTTGACCGCTCGCGAATTGGCGGTCGCGATCCGGATCTCAATCCGGCCGGCAACTGATCGGGCCGAACGGCAGACTAAATAGTATGATGGACGCCGCGGCGGTCCGGTTTCGAATCGGGCCGCCGCGTGCGTCGCCGTCAGTTTTTCAGCGACATGATGAACGTCGCGACGTCGCGCGCATCGTCCTTTTTTAAGGGCAACCCGGGCATCGTGACGTGCGGCATCAGCAAAAAGGTAGCAATGATGTCTGTCGTCATGCCGGATTTTGCGGCGATGGCAGGAAAGGAGATGGCCCGGCCGGCTTTACGGGCCGGTGTGTCGAGCGCGTGGCAACTGGCGCAGGAGCGCTCGGAAATTCGCCGTCCGTTGTCGGCGTCCTGTGCGAGCGCGCCACCGCCAGCCAACAGGGCCAGCGCGGCAGCGGAACAGGTCAGGTATGGATGCATCCGAACTCTCCAGAGTAACTTCCTCGGAATTTGGAATTTTAACCCGGAAGCAAGGAACGGATTTGATCGACGTCAAATCGCGTCGCGCCAAGTCCTGCACGAACTCTTGCGCGAGCCGGCCGGCACGGTCACAGCTTTTCGGAAGCTTCCACCTTCAGCCGCGCGGTGATGCCGGCGGCGATCTGCAACGTCGTGCCGATTGCCCAAGCCAGCCAAATAAGAAGCGCGGAAGCTGGATGCGCGATTTCGTCGACGATGATGCTGGATACGGAGATCGCGGCGGCCACTGCGGCGAGGAACGTGCCGGCCGCGCTCAACAGCTCGATGGCGTCCGCCTTGGTGCCGAGACCATGGCGCAGCGGCAGATGCATCTGGTGATCGGGCGGCAGGTGCGGCAGGTCGATCCCGAGATAAAATCCGGCCGCGCCGTAAATCATCATGGCGAAGACGGCGGCGGCCGAGCCGATCAGGTCGATGTCGGCGCGACCCACGTGGGCGGCGACGAACAGGCCGCATGAGCCGCCCGTCAGCGCAAGGCCGAGCCGCTCGAGCACGTGTGCCGACTTCGAGATCGTTGAGCGGGCATCCCACGGGGCTCTGTATCTCATCATGATGATCCCGTACCAAACCAGGCTTTCAGATCGTTGACAAAGATCAAGGTAGCGCTGCGTTCCGCTACCGGCCACCCCTAAAAGCAGGCCGCCTGCATCATTCTTTGCGCTGCCCCGAAAGTTCGACGACCTTGCGCCAGCGCTCGGTCTCGCTCGCCATCATCTCGCCGAAGCGGCCGGCGCTGCCGGTGATCGGCGTGGCCCCCAGCTCGGCAAAGCGCTGCTTGATCAGGGGCGCGTCGAATGCGTCGCCGATCTCCTTGTTGAGGAGATCGATGACCGGCTGCGGGGTGCCGCGCGGGGCGCCGACGCCGTAAAACGAGCTTGTTTCGAATCCGGCCAGCGTATCCGCGATCGGCGGCACATCCGGCAGCGCCTCGGACCGCTCCGTCGTCGTGACGCCCAGCGCGCGCAACTTTCCGGATCGAACGAACTCAAACGAGGACGTGACGTTGTCGAACATGCCCTGAATCTGGCCGGCCATCACGTCCGAGAGGCCTGGCGCCGAGCCGCGATAGGGGACATGAACGAATTGAATGTGAGCCATCGCCTTGAACAGCTCGCCCGAAAGATGAAGCGAGGTGCCGACCCCCGACGAGGCGATGCTGAGCTTGCCGGGATTGGCCTTGGCGTAGGCAATGAAATCCGCAACGCTATGGACGGGGAGGTCGTTGTTGACCACGAGCACCAGCGGAATGCGCGCGAGGCCTGCAACGGGCGCGATGGATTTGGCGAAATCGTAAGGCAGCGTCGGGTCGAATGACGCATTGATGGCATTGGCGGTGCTGGTCAGGAGCAGCGTGTATCCGTCGGGCGGCGAGTTGATCACCGCCAGTGTTCCGATATTGCTGCCGGCGCCGGGCTTGTTCTCAACGACAAAGGTTTGGCCGAGCCGCTCCGAGAGGTGCTGGCAAATCAGGCGGGACAGCGCATCTGTCGCGCCGCCGGCGGTGTAGGGAACGATCCAGCGTACGGGACGCGACGGATAGGCGTTTCCTTGTGCAGATGCGCTCGACCCCGTGGCAATCCAGGCGATGCACGTCGAGGCCGATTGAATGAACTGTCGTCTGTCGATCAAGGCCGCTGCTCTCAAGAAATGACCAAACGGCCGGATACCGTAAGAATTGGGGGGTCGTTTCACGCGCTTCTTATCATCTGGGGAAAATTCGCGCGCGTCCAGAAGGGCTTGCTTGATCCAGCGGGCAATTTTCAGCCGCTCGCTGCTGCAACCTTGATCATCCCGGCTGTGGATTTGCTTAAGAAGCGTTAACCAGTTTGCGGCAGAATCGCGGACAAGATTCCCGAAAAGGAACGAGCGATGTCGAAATTTGCGGTTGGCGAAAAGGTTGAAAAGGCGACTGACGACCATCAGGACGGTGTCGTCATCGCGGTCTTCCCCACCACGGACGGCAACTTCCGCTACGCGGTGGACATGGAAGGCTACGGCGCGCTCCAGTTTTTCGCCGAGGAAAAACTGGCCGTCTGCGCGGGATAGGCTGCGATATCTGACGGGGTGTCATGCGTGTTGAGGCGCGCGAGCCGCGGCTCCATGCAAAGGCAGACGGGCGACGGCGGTCTTAATTAATTCTTCATGAAGCCGCTTCGCTCAATTTTAATGAGTTGAACCCCACAGTGCTGCCTCAACCCAAGGCATCGGATTGCTTGCATGAGGTTCCTGGTTCCAATCTCGATACCGCGTTCACATTGATCAATACGTCGCTGAAGTCAGCGCCGCTTTTTGTTTGGTATTACTCCAAAGGCACTTAAGGCACCTGGCGATCGTATTTTTCCGTTCTCAGCGGAAATCCTATGAACCCGTCCGCGAAACTCGCGGGCGGGTTTTTTCCTTGGCTCACCGAAGGTGAGCCGGATGCGTCCGCTAGCGTCCCGGCTCTGGCTTTCGTATCATATCGCGGCGGGTAACCCTGACGGTTAACACCTGGTCAGGCACAGGCGGCTATAGATGTCCGGTCACGCGAACCAAGTGTCGTCCATGAACGCAGGCGCCGTTGAGCAACCAACCCCTGAGACGCCCCCGGGCGTAACGCGGCCGCGCGCCAAACCATCCACGGCCAAGAGCTGGCTCAAGGCGATCGAGCGCACCGCCCGCATCGAAGCCAACCCGAGGGCGTTGTTCGGCGATACCATCGAGGAATGGGCCGCGCGCCAGCCCGAGCGCCCGGCGCTGATGTCGGATCATGGGACCTTCAGCTATCGGGATTTGAACGAACGGATCAACCGCTATGCCCGCTGGGCGCTATCGGCCGGCATCGGCAAAGGCGAGACGGTTGGTCTCTTGCTGCCGGCGCAGCCTGATTATCTCGCGGCCTGGCTCGGTCTCTCCCGCGTCGGCGTGGTGGCAGCCCTCATCAACACCAAGCTCGTCGGACACTCGCTCGCCCATTGCATCGAGGTCGCGGACGCCAGCCACATCATCGTGGGACGCGATCTGGCCAAAGCCCTCGCAGAGGTCCAGCCGCACCTGACGCGCGCGCCGAAAGTCTGGTGGCACGGCGGCGACGCCGATATCGAGACGGCTCTGGCCGGTCTGGATGCGTCTCCCTTGACCGCCGGCGAACGCCGCGGCGTGACGATCGATGATCGCGCGCTGTTGATCTACACCTCGGGTACGACCGGTCTGCCGAAAGCCGCCAGCATCAGTCACCGCCGCATCCTGAACTGGGGCGGATGGTTTGCCGGACTGACCGATGCCCGTCCTGAGGATCGGTTGTTCGATTGCCTGCCGCTGTTTCACAGCGTCGGCGGCGTGGTCGCGCCGTGCAGCATGCTGGCCGCTGGAGCTTCCGTCGTGATTGCCGACAAGTTCTCGGCCGGTTCTTTCTGGCACGATGTCGTTCGCTGGGATTGCACGCTCTTCCAGTACATCGGCGAGCTCTGCCGTTATCTGCTCAAGGCGCCGCCGTCCGAATTCGAAAAGCAGCACCGGCTGCGGCTCGCCTGCGGCAACGGCTTGCGCGGCGATGTCTGGGAGGCATTTCAGGCGCGGTTTTCGATCCCGCAGATCCTGGAATTTTATGCGGCGACCGAGGGCAATTTCTCGCTCTACAATGTCGAGGGAAAACCGGGCGCGATCGGCCGGATTCCGCCGCTTCTGGCGCATCGTTTCCCGGCGGCGATCGTTCGCATCGATCCGGAAAGCTCAACGCCGCTCCGCAATGCCGACGGCCTCTGCGCGGCGTGCGCGGCCGGCGAGGCGGGCGAAGCCATCGGGCGGATCGGCACCGCGGACGAGGCCGGCGGCCGCTTCGAGGGCTACACCAACACTGCCGAGACCGAAAAGAAGATCCTGCGCGATGTCTTCGCCAAGGGCGATGCCTGGTTTCGCACCGGCGACTTGATGAAGATCGATGATGGCGGCTTCTTCCATTTCATCGACCGCCTCGGCGATACCTTCCGCTGGAAGGGTGAAAATGTCGCGACATCCGAGGTGAACGAGGCGATCCTGGAATGTCCGGGCGTGGCCGACGCCACGACCTATGGCGTTCTCGTGCCTGGTTCCGATGGCCGCGCCGGCATGGCTGCCATCGTCGCCGACGGCAGCTTCGACATCGCCGGATTGAGCGATCATCTGTCGCGAAGGCTGCCTGCCTACGCCTGCCCGGTTTTCATTCGCCTCTGCGCCTCGCTCGAGGCCACCGAGACCTTCAAGCAGAAGAAGCAGGATTTGATGCGCGCAGGCTTCGACCCGCGCAACGCGTCAGATGCACTGTTCTTCAGGGACCCGAAAGCGGGAAACTTTCTCCCGCTCGACGCCGACCGATATGTAGAGGTGCTGCAAGGCGTCATCCGATTGTAAGCCTCGAAATTGAGGACGCTTGCAGCTCATGTGGCCGAGCGACATGCGGAAGCTCACATACCGAAAATGGCAAGCTCGGTGTCGGCGAGGTCGCCCAGCCTCGGCCGGCGCGGGCCTTTGAAATATTTCCGTCCGCGCGCCTCGCTGTAAATGCCGGCAAGTCCTGCAATCGCACCATTGGCATCGAGGATAATGATCGGCTTGCCGCGCCACAGCAGATAGCGCCCGATCGCGCCAGCGCATCTGACAAAATCGGAAATCCCGCGACAGAAGCCGAGCTGAAGCGCGGGTAGCGGAATGATTCCGCGCCGCTTGCGCAAAGGAAAAAAAACGAAGGGATCGGCGTCTTGCGCCGTTCGGCAGACGAGACTGAGACAACCGTAGCCGGCATGGCGCTTGAGCATTGTCAATTCTTCGTCGGACAAGCCGGCGATGGATGCCGTGTCCGGCGTCACGGCTTCGACCCGCATATCGCTTCCACCGCGCGACAACGCGGGGAGGGAGAAATAGAGGCCGCGACAATAAGCGTGAAACCCCTGTGCCTCGAGGATCGGCCACGTCGGCGCCGCCGGCGTGACGTTGAAGTAGGTCACATTCTTGTGCTTCTGCGTCATCGACGCGAACAGCGCGGCGTAATTGCGAAGCTGTGGATCGACGTACCAGCTCGAGACGTTGCAACAGGTCGCAGCCTCACCGTCGATCATCTTGGTCGAATAGATCAACAGCAAGCAGCCGACCGGCTTGCCGTCGCTTTCCATCAGATAGCCGTAACGCGGCGCGCCCTCGGGCAGCGACCGCGCGCCCTGCCGGCGCAGGCCAAGCATCCAGTAGCCGCGGCTGCGATGCACGAAACCCCTCGTCAGGAGATCGGCGATCGCATCGACATCGCTTTCCTGTATCTCGCGGAACCGCGGCTTGGCGGCAGGCATGATGTTTACCAACGGAGGTGAAAGATCGTGCAAAGGGCTGTTAGTTCACGTTTTCGCTCTATCATGGACTCTCAAAATTTTATGAGAATGCGGAGCAGTCCATGTCGGTAAGGTTAAGGATTATTTCGGCGATCCAGCAGATCGCCGCCGAGCAGCGTGTCAGCCTTCCGCCGCTGGAAGACAATCTGTCGCTGCACGAGACCGGCTTCGACTCGCTTGCGTTTGCGATCCTGGTGGCGCGCCTGGAAGATGATCTTGGCGTCGATCCGTTTACCATATCGGCCGATGCAAGCTTTCCTCTCACGATAGGCGACTTCATCAGGGCCTATGAAAATGTCCCCGCGTGAAATCTCCGCGCTGCGCGACTATCTCGGTCCCGGCCTGACCGGCCGCACGCTCTCGGACGCGCGGCACTCGGCGTCGCTGACGGAAATCGCCGATCAAACCTGTCTGAAGGGCCGGCTGGCCGAACTGTCCGGTCGCTCGGTGTTGCTGGCCACATCAAGTCAATTCCTTGCGGGCCTCGTCATGCTCGAGCTCGACGGCGTCGCGCGGCGCATGCTGCTGTGCCCGCCGGATCTCAATGTCGATCATCTCCAGGCCATCATCGAGGACGCCGAAATCGACGCTGTCGTCACCGACAAGCCCGATCGATTTGCCGCCTCAGGCATCGCGTTGCTGGTTACGGCAAGCGAGGAACTGCGGCCTGCTCCTCGCGCCGAGACCGAACGCGCGACCGAATGGCTGATGCTCACTTCAGGCACTTTGGGTTTGCCGAAGATCGTCCGCCACACGCTCGAAGGCCTGACCGGCGCGATCGCAGCCGACGCACCGGCCCGTGGCAACAGGCCGGTCTGGGCGACCTTCTACGACATCCGCCGCTACGGCGGCTTGCAGATTTTCCTGCGCGCGATCGTCGGCGGCGGCTCGCTTGTCTTGTCCGAGCCCGGTGAAGCGCTGGCCGATCATGTCGCGCGCCTCAACGAGAAGGGCATCACGCACATTTCGGGAACGCCGTCGCACTGGCGCAAGCTGCTGATGAGCGGTGCGGCTTCGGCCTTTTCGCCGAAATATGTTCGTCTCTCCGGCGAAATCGCAGATCAGGCGGTGCTCGATGGTCTGCGTCAGGCATTTCCGTCCGCCTCGATCGGTCATGCCTATGCATCGACCGAAGCGGGCGTTGGCTTTGCCGTCAATGACGGGCTTGAGGGTTTTCCGGCTGCCATGCTCGGCACCGGCAGTGACGGTGTCGAAATGAAGGTTGTGGACGGCTGCCTTCGCATTCGCTCGCGGCGCGCGGCTCATGCCTATGTCGGCCGCAGAGCTGGGGGGTTGACCGATGAGGACGGTTTCGTCGATACAGGGGATATGGTCGAACTGCGTGGTGACCGCTATCACTTCGTCGGCCGGCGCGGCGGTATCATCAATATCGGTGGACTGAAGGTTCACCCCGAAGAGGTCGAAGCAGTGATCAACCGGCATGACGAAGTGCGCATGTCGCGCGTCAAGGCGCGCAAGAGCCCGATCACCGGCGCTATCGTGGTCGCCGACGTCGTTCTGGCCGAAGGCGTCGATGCAAGCCGGAGTAACGACATCAAGAGGCGGATCGTCGCGGATTGCAAGGCAAGCCTCGCGCCGCACAAGGTGCCTGCCATGATCAAGTTCGTCGACAAGCTCGACATCACGGCGGCCGGAAAGCTCGCACGCACCGATGCATAATGTTCTGGTGACAGGCGGCAGCCGCGGCATTGGACTGGCCATCGCGCAAAGGCTTGCGGGCGCGGGCTATAGTGTGATCGCGGTCGCACGCCGCGAAAGCGACGCGTTGCGCGCGGCGATCGCAGCGGCGACGAAGCAAGGCAGCGGCCGTATTCATTTCCGCGCCTTCGACCTCAGCGATGTCGATGGCATTCCTGGTTTTGTGAAGAGCCTGCGCGGTGAATTCGGCGCGATCTACGGCCTCGTCAACAATGCGGGCATCGGCACCGAAGGCCTGCTCGCCACCATGCACAACAGCGAGATCGAGGCGTTAATACGCCTCAACGTGCTCTCGCCGGTCATTCTGACCAAATATGTCGTGCGGCACATGATGGCGGACGGCGCCGGCGGCCGCATCATCAACATGTCCTCGATCATCGCCTCCACCGGCTATAACGGTCTTTCGGTCTATGGCGCGACGAAAGCGGCCGCGACCGGCTTCACCCGCTCGCTGGCGCGCGAAGTCGGCAAGCTCGGGATCACCGTCAATGCGATCGCGCCAGGCTTTATCGATACCGAATTGACGCACACTCTCGGTCCCGAGCAGCGCCAGCGCATTGCCGGCCGCAGCGCGCTGCGCCGCCTGCCGGAAACGGACGACGTGGCGAGCATGGTGGAATATCTTTTGGGCGAGGGCGGCCGCAATATCAGCGGCGCCGTGCTGACAGTCGACGCCGGAAATACCGCCTGAGCTGAGATCCGCGACAACGTTCCCCCCGTGGCGTCGCGTCGATTTGGCCGGACAGGCAGGATAGCCTGTGGTTATCTGGCCGGCGACGATTTGACCCGGCCGGTTGAACCCCTGTTCCGGCTGCGCCGTATCTTCCTGAAATCCACTTTCGATTGCGCGCCATGACCGCACTCACCGGCAGCGATGACTTCTACGGCACCATTGCGGTGTTTCGAAGCTTCGAGCGGCTGATGGACCCGGCGCTTTATGCGCCCTTGCCCGCCGACTGGAGCATCGGCGTCGCCGATATCGTGGAGTCGACCAAGGCGATCGCGCAGGCGCGCTACAAGGCGGTCAACATGGCCGGTGCGGCCGTCATCGCGGCGGTGACCAATGCGCTGGACGGCCGCGAATTTCCGTTCGTGTTCGGCGGCGATGGCGCGAGCTTCGCGGTGGCGCCATCCGATCTGGAGCGTGCGCGTGAGGCGCTCGCCGCAACCGCCGCCTGGGTTAAGGAAGACCTCGACCTCGTGATGCGGGTGGCGCTGGTGCCGGTCGCTGCGATCCGTGCGCAAGGGTTGGACCTTCGCGTGGCGCGCTTTGGGCCATCGCCCAATCTCTCCTATGCGATGTTTTCCGGCGGCGGCCTCGCTTTCGCGGAAGCCGCCATGAAGCGCGGTGAGTTTGCTGTTCCCGCCGCGCCCGCGGGAACGCAGCCCGACCTCTCCGGTCTTTCGTGCCGGTTCGAGGAGATGCCGGCGATCCGCGGGATCATCCTGTCCGTGCTGGTGCAGCCGGCGCAGGGCGCAGATCCCGCCGCCTACCGCCGGCTGATCGAGGACATCGTCGCGCGGGTCGAACGCAGCCCCGATCGGGGCCGGCCGGTGCCGCCGTCTGGTCCGCCGCTGCGCTGGCCGCCGCAGGGTCTCGACTTCGAAGCGCGGGCCCAGCGTGGAGGGCCCTTGTTCAAACGCCGGCTCGGCGTGCTTGCCTATACGTTCTTTGCCTATTGCATCATGCGCTTTGGCATCAAGGCCGGGAGCTTCGTGCCGAAGGTCTACATTCAGCAGGTCGTGGAGAATTCCGATTTCCGCAAATACGACGACGGCCTGCGCATGGTGCTCGATTGTACGCCCGCTCTCGAACGAGATTTGAGCGAGCGTTTGGCCCATGCGTCATCCGCGGGCGTCATACGATATGGCTTGCACCGGCAGGATGCCGCGCTGATCACCTGCTTTACGCCGTCGGCGGTGCGCAGCGATCACGTTCATTTCATTGATGGCGCACGCGGTGGCTACGCCTCGGCCGCCACCGCGCTGAAGGCAGCGCTGGCCGGACAATGAAATCTTAGCGCGAGCTTCGACTCCACTCCTCCCCGCCGCAGAGCGTGCCGACGCAGCCTTCGACTTTCAGCGTGCCCGGCCCGCTGACAGAGATCTTGCTCGCATAGGTCTTGCCGTCGTCGGCGTTGTAGATTCGGCCCGCCCATTGATTCGGCCCCACGGAGCGCATGCCCGAGAACAGCGAAAGCCCGATGATGGGGCGCCTGGCCAGTGCCGGATTGGGATTCTTGTCGTCGACCTGGGGCTTTCCGGTCAGAGGGTCGATCGGCTCCTTCAGCCAGACCACGACGCCGCAAATGCCTGCGCCACATCGGCTGACGCGTACTTTCGCATCGCCGGCCTGGGTTAGCCAAATACCGTCCGGGCCGCCGCGCACCTCGGCTCTTGCGGGCATCCCGACCAGGAGCATCGCCAGCGCCGCGATCACAATCTCAAACCTGCAAGCCATCAATATCTCCGAAGAAAGCCGCGCTTGAATAACAACAAATGAATTTTGTGCAACGTTATATCCGCGCTATCTCGGTTCTTTCGACGGGCATTTTGGCGCAGGGGGAATTGCATTCCGGGAGAACGCAAATGGCTTGCCTAGGAGGGCGCTCCTGTTGCAGACCTCACCACGGCAGGCCACACAGGTCGAGCGTGCCGAGCGTTGGCGCTCGCCGCTTCAGATCCAGCACGAACGGCGCCATGACCTCAAAGCGGATCCGGCCCTCCGGCTGCTCGGCATAGACGGTCCCGTCAAAGCGCTGCCAGCCGCGCGCCCGATAGAATTCGAAATTGTGCGGTTCGCAGAACAATAGCGCAAACTGCGCCGCGTCATGATCCCGCATGGTGTGCGCGGCGGCGTTCAGCGCAACGCTGGCATAGCCGCGGCCGCGGTGGTCGGGATGGGTCGCGACACCACCGATGCCGCCGATATGCACCTTCTGGCCATTCCAGATGACCGTCCTGAAATAGATGCCAACATGACAGACGGGCACGCCGTCGTCCGCCTCGATCAGCACGCGCAAATCGGCATGCGCCCATTTGACATGGCCCCAGGACAGCCTGGCCATCTCGGCCGGAGGCCACACCGCATTCAGCACTGGCTCAGCGCGCGGCCAGGTTTCGTCGCCGCTCACCACCTCGATTTCGATGCTCATGGCTACTGGCCTCGTCCCTCGCCGCGAAGCGGCTGCGTAAACAGCACAATTCGGCAGCCTTGCGGCGAGATGATCCCCGCGCCGGGGGCCTCGGTGATGTCAAATTCAGTGTCTAAGCGGATTGGAACCTTCTATAAAGGTTCCCGTTAGCCATCGTCTCCCACTATTTTCGGACATCACCCCATGACCTTCACGCTTCCCGACCTTCCCTATGCCTATGACGCCCTCGCGCCGCATATGTCGAAGGAAACGCTGGAATTCCATCACGACAAGCATCATCAGGCCTATGTGACCAACGGCAACAATCTGCTGAAGGGGACCGAATTCGAGGGCAAGTCCCTGGAGGAGATCGTCAAGGGCTCGTTCGGCAAGAACGTCCCGCTCTTCAACAACGCCGGCCAGCACTATAACCACATCCATTTCTGGAAATGGATGAAGCCCAATGGCGGCGGCAGCAAATTGCCGGGTCGTCTGGAAAAGAAGATCAACGAGGACCTCGGCGGGTTTGAAAAGTTCAAGACCGATTTCGCCGCCGCGGGCGCGGGCCAGTTCGGCTCGGGCTGGGCTTGGCTGTCGGTGAAGGGTGGCAAGCTTGAAGTCTCCAAGACGCCAAACGGTGAAAATCCGCTGGTGCATGGCGCCACGCCGATCCTCGGCGTCGACGTCTGGGAGCACTCCTACTACATCGATTATCGCAACCGCCGCCCGGACTATCTGAAGGCGTTCATCGATCACCTCGTGAACTGGGACTATGTCGACGAGCTGTTCGGCAAGGCCTGATCGACTCTGAAATCGCGGACAAAAGCGGCAGCTCGGGCTGCCGCTTTTTTGTTTTCTGGCGCAGCGCCAGAACCGCTCCGATGGACACCGGGAATGTTATAATATAACATTTCGGCATGGTAACCTCCCACGGCCACGATCACGCCCAGGCGCATCACCACGCCCATAGTCACGGTCCGGCCGCGCCGCACCCGGCGCAGGCGATTACCTGGTCGATCCTGCGGATGACGGTGTTATCCCGCCTTATGGCGGCTCTCGCGGTCAGCGCGGTGCTGTGGGGCATGATCTGGCTGGCGATCAAGTAGCAATGTCGGCGCAACTGCAATTTCGCGATGTCACGCTGGGTTATGACCGTCACCCGGCCGTGCATCACTTGAGCGGCGAGGTCGCGCCCGGCGCCTTGCTTGCCGTCATCGGCCCCAACGGCGCCGGCAAATCGACGCTGTTTCGCGGTCTCGTTGGAATCCTCAAGCCGCTTTCGGGCGCGATCCTGACCGGCGACATTGATCCGAAGGACATCGCCTATCTGCCGCAAACCGCCGACATCGATCGAAGCTTCCCAATTTCGGTATTCGACTTCGTGGGCACCGGATTGTGGCGACGAACCGGATTTTTCGGCGGCATCGGCAAAGGGGCTCGCAAACACATTGCGCAGGCGCTCGCCGCGGTGGGGTTGAGCGGATTCGAGAACCGCGGCATCGGCACGCTGTCCGGCGGCCAGATGCAGCGCATGCTGTTTGCGCGGGTGTTGCTGCAGGATGCGCGGCTGATCGTGCTCGACGAGCCCTTCAACGCGATCGACGCCAAGACCTCGTCCGACCTGCTGGCGCTGGTCAGGCAATGGCACGCGGAGGGGCGCACTGTGCTTGCCGCATTGCACGACATGGATCTCGTGCACCTCCATTTCCCCGAGACGCTGCTGCTCGCGCGGGGCAAGGTCGCCTGGGGCGCCACCGCCGAGGTGCTGACGGATTTCGAATCTCGCCGAGGCGCGGCGGATGTGCGAGGCCTTCGACGACAGCGCCGCGACCTGCGTGGTTGAAGAAGATGCGTCAGAGGCCGCCTGAGTCATGATCTACGACGCGCTGATCGCCCCCTTCATCGACTTCGAATTCATGCGCCGGGCCCTCGCGGCCGTGGTGGCGCTCTCCCTCGGCGCGGCGCCGATCGGGGTCTTCCTGATGCTGCGGCGGATGAGCCTTGTCGGCGATGCGATGGCGCATGCCATCCTGCCGGGCGCGGCCGTCGGCTTCTTGCTGTCCGGCCTCAACCTGTTTGCGATGACGGTGGGCGGGCTGATCGCAGGCTTCGCAGTGGCGCTGCTCGCGGGCGTCGTGACCCGCGCCACCGATCTGAAGGAAGATGCTTCCCTTGCGACCTTCTATCTCGCATCGCTCGCGCTCGGCGTCACCATCGTGTCCGTCAAGGGCACCAATATCGATCTGCTGCACGTGCTGTTCGGCGATATTCTCGCGATGGACGACCAGACGCTGCTCGTCGTCGCCTTCAACACCACGCTCACGTTGACCGTGCTCGCGGTGATCTATCGCCCGCTCGTCGTCGAGAGCGTCGATCCTCTGTTCCTGCGCACCGTGAGCCGGGCGGGGGCGGTTGCCCATCTGGTGTTTCTGGCGCTCGTCGTCGTCAATCTGGTCAACGGCTTTCAGGCGCTCGGCACGCTGCTTGCGGTTGGCCTGATGATCCTGCCGGCGGGCACGGCGCGGTTCTGGTCGCGCGAGCTGACCGGCATGATCTCGATTGCGGTCGCAAGCGCGATTGTTTCCGGCTATGCGGGATTGGTGCTCTCGTTCCAGACCCGCATTCCCTCGGGGCCGGCGATCATTCTGGTATCGGCTGCGCTCTACGTCGTTTCGATCCTGTTCGGCAATGTTCGTGGCGTGGTCAGGCAGCTCTTTCCCGCACCTCATCTCGAAGCGTGAGGCGCGATGCAACGCTGGCGCGGGCTCTTTCTGGCTTTGGCAATATTTCTCGGCGCAAGTCCGCTGCACGCGCAGGCGCGCCTCAACGTGGTCGCGAGCTTTTCGATCCTCGGTGACTTCGTGAAGAATATCGGCGGCGATCGCGTCGCGGTCACGACCTTGGTCGGCGCAGATGGCGACGTGCATGTCTATACGCCGACGCCGGCGGATGCGCGCCTGATCTCGGACGCCAGGCTTCTCGTCGTCAATGGTTTTGGCCTCGAAGGCTGGCTGCCGCGGCTCACACAGGCTGCCGGCGGCAAGGCCACGATCGTCATCGCGACTGCCGGCATCACGCCGCTCAAGGCCGGGTCCGACGCCGATCCGCACGCCTGGCAGTCGGTTGCGAACGCGCAAAGATACGTCGCCAATATCCGCGACGCGCTGGTGGCGGCCGATCCCGCGGATGCGGATGCTTTTCGTCAAAATGCGAGAAGCTACCTGGCCAGGCTCGAGGCGCTTGACGCCGAAGTGCGGCAGGCAGTTGGCCAGATTCCGGAAAGCCGGCGCAAGGTGATCTCGACCCACGGTGCCTTCGGCTATTTCGCCGGCCGCTATGGCATCGAGTTCATTGCCCCGATCGGGGTCTCAACCGAGGCGGAGCCCAGCGCGCGGGATGTCGCGGGGATCATCACCCAGATCAAAGCCGCCCACATTCCGGCGGTCTTTCTGGAACGGATCGGCGACCCTCGTCTGATCCGCCGGATCTCGGAGGAGACGGGGGCAAGGGTCGGCGGAACGCTTTATTCCGACAGTCTGACCGATGAAAAGGGCGATTCCCCCACTTACATTGACATGGTCAGGCACAATATTAGAACGCTGACGAGCGCACTGGCGAATTAGCTGGCGCGGAGGCCCGCTCCCAAGGCCAAAATATCGCTTTTTCCGGAGACCCTATGTCCGAACCGACGTCCCAAAAAATCCCTGTGACCGTGCTGACGGGCTATCTCGGCGCCGGGAAGACCACGCTTCTGAACCGCATCTTGTCGGAAAACCACGGCAAGAAGTACGCCGTCATCGTCAATGAATTCGGCGAGATCGGCATCGACAACGACCTGATCATCGGCGCCGACGAGGAAGTGTTCGAGATGAACAACGGCTGCGTCTGCTGCACGGTGCGCGGCGACCTCGTGCGTATCCTCGACGGTCTGATGAAGCGCAAGGGCAAGTTCGACGCCATCATTGTCGAGACCACGGGTCTCGCCGATCCCGCGCCGGTGGCGCAGACCTTTTTCGTCGACGAGGACGTGCAGAAGAATGCGCGGCTCGATGCTGTCGTGACGGTGGCGGACGCAAAATGGCTGAGTGATCGGCTGAAGGATGCGCCGGAAGCCAAGAACCAGATCGCCTTCGCCGACGTCATCGTGCTCAACAAGTCTGATCTCGTCTCGAAGCCCGAGCTCGCGGAAGTCGAGGCGCGGATCAGAGGCATCAACCCTTACGCCAAGTTGCATCGCACCGAGCGCTGCAAGGTGGCGCTGTCGGACGTGCTGGAGCGCGGCGCGTTCGACCTCGACCGCATCCTGGAGATCGAGCCGGGTTTCCTGGAGGCCGAGGACGATCATCATCACCACGATCATGATCACGATCACCATCATCACGACCATGATCACGGGCACGGCCTGAAGCACTACCACGACGAGGACATGCAGTCGCTGTCACTGAGTTCCGATAAACCGCTCGACCCCTCCAGATTCATGCCGTGGCTGCAAAACCTGGTAGCGACCGAGGGCCAGAAGATCCTGCGCTCGAAGGGCATTCTCGCCTTCAGCGACGATAACGACCGTTACGTGTTCCAGGGCGTGCACATGATGCTGGAAGGCGATCATCAGCGACCCTGGAAGGACGGCGAGCCGCGCCTGAGCCGCCTCGTCTTCATCGGCCGCGAATTGCCGGAAGCGGCGATTCGCGAAGGCTTTGAGAGTTGCATCGTCACGTGATGACCGAGTTCGAGCCGGGCGAATCCGCTTCCATTGTCTCCGTCGCCGACAAGGTGCGTTCGATCAAGATCGGCGCGCCGGTGAGCGCCGTGCATTTTCTCGGTGATCAGGCTTCTTTCGTCGGGTCAGAAGAAAATATCTTTGCGGTCGCGGGCGACCGAGAGCCGAACGCGATCGCTGTGCATGGCGGCGGCATCCTGTGCGCGACCTCCGACGGCAAGCGCATCGTCACCGGCGGCGACGACGGCAAGGTCGTTTCGCTCGACCCCAAAGGGGAAGTCGCCGTGCTTGCGACCGACGCCAAGCGGCGCTGGATCGACAATGTCGCGCTTCATCCCGATGGCGCGTTTGCCTGGTCGGCCGGCAAGACCGCCTTTGTCCGCAGCGGCAAGGATCAGGAGAAATCGCTCGATGTGCCGTCGACCGTCGGCGGGCTTGCCTTTGCGCCGAAGGGATTGAGGCTCGCTGTCGCGCACTATAACGGCGTCACGCTGTGGTTTCCCAACATGGCCGGCACGCCGGAGTTTCTGCCCTGGGCCGGCTCGCACCTCGCCGTGACCTTCAGCCCCGACAACAAGTTTCTGGTGACGGCGATGCACGAGCCGGCGCTGCACGGCTGGCGGCTCGCCGACAGCAGGCACATGCGCATGACCGGCTATCCCGGTCGCGTCCGCTCCATCGCGTGGACCGCGGGCGGCAAGGCGCTTGCGACCTCAGGCGCGGACATGGTCATCCTCTGGCCGTTTGCGAGCAAGGATGGGCCGATGGGCAAGGAGCCCGCGATGCTCGCGCCCCTGAAGTCGCGCGTTACCGCGGTGGCCTGTCATCCGGACCAGGCCATCCTCGTGGCGGGCTATGAAGATGGCACCGTGCTGATGGTGCGGATGGCCGATGGCGCGGAAGTCCTCGTTCACAAGAACGGCGGCGCGGCCATTGCGGGGCTTGCCTGGAACGCCAAGGGGACGCTGCTCGCGTTTGCGGCAGAAGACGGCGAAGCGGGTCTTCTGACGCTGTAGGTGCCGGGTTCCTACCCGGTTCCCGGGAACAACGCTTTCCAGCGCCCGTTAACGCCCACGAGCTTTATCGTTGGGTGAAAGCGATGTCGTTGAACGATCGAAAGCGCCGGACTGATTTCCTGATCGCCTCCGCGATGCTGGCGGCGGGACTGGTGCTGACCGGCTTCTCGCTGGTGTCGGTCACGCGCACCAACGTTCGTCTCGCGCAGGCAACGCCGCCCTTGCAGGGCACGCCCTCTACGATCGACCAACGACAAGCCAGCGGAATCAAAACCCGGCGGCACGCGCCCGACCACGCCGGCGCCCGAGCCGGCGCGCCCCGATGCACAGGCACAGAAAGAGGGCGCGAAGGCAGCACTTCCGCCTGCGCCGCCCGAGAAGATGGCGCCGCAGATGGAGAAGAAGTAGCTGGCGACTCGCCGAGTAGCGGCCCCAAGTGTTCGAGATCCGATGCCGCTCGACATGCCAGGAACCGGCCGATCGCCGGGGCTGCGGCGTCGCGTTTACGTCACCTTGTTTCCCCATAATTTGGCGGCGCCAAAGCGTTGACCGCATTCGGGGAGAACATCATGAAGATCGAGGATGTCCGGCGAACCGCCTATTCCATGCCGCTGACCAGTCCGGCCTTTCCGCCAGGGCCCTACCGCTTCTTCAACCGCGAATATTTCGTCATCACGTATCGTACCGATCCGGAAGCGCTCGCGGCCGTGGTGCCTGAGCCGCTCGAAGTGACCGAGCCGGTCGTCAAATACGAGTTTATCCGCATGCCCGATTCGACCGGCTTCGGTGATTACACCGAAACCGGTCAGGTGATCCCGGTGCGCTTCAAGGGCGAGGAGGGCGCCTATACGCATGCGATGTATCTCGACGATGAGGGTCCGATTGCCGGTGGTCGCGAACTGTGGGGATTCCCCAAGAAACTGGCGCGGCCCAAGATCGAAGTCGAAAGCGACGTGCTGGTCGGCACGCTGCATTATGGTTCAGTGCTCTGCGTGTCGGCGACCATGGGTTACAAGCACCGCCCCGTGGATCACGACACCGTATTGAAGGGGATGAAGGCGCCGAATTTCATCCTGAAGATCATCCCGGATGTTGATGGCGGTGCGCGCATCTGCGAACTGGTGCGCTTTCACCTCGAAGATATCACCCTGAAAGAAGCCTGGACCGGCCCCGCCGCGCTCGGCCTGTTTCCGCATGCGCTGGCCGACGTCGCACGCCTGCCGGTGCGCGAGGTGATTTCGGCCCTGCACTTCAAGGCTGACTTGACGCTCGGGCTCGGCAGCGTCGCGTTCGACTACATGGCGCGGTGACGGTCCGGGGATGACGTGGCCGCTCGCGTCCAACCGCACTCACTCGCCGAAAAAGCCGAAGCGAGGGGGAGGCTCGTTGATCACGCGCGGCGTCTCGTCGTCTCCAAACAAGCCGAAAGGACGTGGTCGCATGCGGTAACGCGGCACATCGTCTCGCTCGACCACCGCACCGACCGTGCTCTCGGGTGGCATCTCCCGGACGACGTTGGTTGCCTCGTCCAGTTGGCGCTCTTCTTGATCGCGACGCCGCCTTCGCTCCGAAGAACGGCGGTTACCCAAAAATTTTCGTTCGTCTGCTCTCTTGTGGGAAGCGTCCTTGTTCGAGTTGGCTGAACGCGTGCCTGCGCGCTGGTCCTTCGCAGGAGCCGTGCTTGCGCTCGTGACTGCGGACGGAGGCGGAGGGTTTCTGGCTTCTAGTGCAGATTGCTCCTGGACATTGGTCGCCGCATCGGTCTTGACGACGGCTGGCGCCGCCGGCTGAGGCGGAATTGTTGACGCGGTCGTTGAGGGCGCCGCGTCGGGCTTCGACGGCGTTGTGGCCCCAGTACTGACGCGTTCCAGCCTGTTGGGCGGCTGGACCACATCGTTCGTGATCATCATGCCGCACGCAAATCCAAGGCCGACCGCGGCGAAGACTGTTCCGACTCCGGCAAAATAGGACGAACCGCTGAAAGCCATCGCGTCTCCTCCGCTTGGGAAGAGCAACGCGGCATGGCTTTTCACGTTCCAACAGGCCCGCGAATGTGCCGGGGAACCTTCAAGAAATCTTGGCGCGGCGAGGATCTCGCATCAGCGCACCAGTACGTTCCTGAACTGCCAGGGATCGCTTTCGTCGATGTCTTCCGGAAACAGCCCGGGGCGATCGGTGAGCGGCGTCCAGTCGGTGTAATAGCCCTTCACGGGGCCGAGATACGGCATCTGGATTTCGAGCAGACGATCGAAATCCATCTCGTCGGCTTCGACGATGCCTTCGTTCGGGTTTTCCAGCGCCCACACCATGCCGCCGAGCACGGCGGAGGTCACCTGCAGGCCGGTCGCGTTCTGATAGGGCGCGAGTTTGCGGGTTTCTTCGATGGAGAGCTGCGAGCCGTACCAGTAGGCATTGTTGTCATGGCCGAACAGCAGCACGCCGAGTTCGTCGATGCCGTCGACGATTTCGTTCTCGTCGAGGATGTGGTGCTTTTCCTGCATCTTCCCTGCGCGGCCGAACGTTTCATGCAGCGACAGCACCGCGTCGTCAGCGGGATGATAGGCATAGTGGCAGGTCGGCCGATAGATCGCGGTGCCCGATGCGTCACGCACCGTGAAGTAATCGGAGATCGAGATCGACTCGTTGTGGGTAACGAGAAAGCCATACTGCGCGCCGCGGGTCGGGCACCAGGTGCGCACGCGCGTGTTGGCGCCGGGCTGCATCAAATAGATGGCGGCGCCGCAGCCAGCTTCGTGGGTATGCGCATTCTCGGGCATCCATTTTTCATGGGTGCCCCAACCGAGTTCGGACGGCTGCATGCCTTCCGACAGAAAACCTTCCACCGACCAGGTGTTGACGAACACGTCCGGCTCTTTCGGCGACCTGGAGCGCTGGGTGTCGCGCTCGGCGATGTGGATGCCCTTGATGCCAGCCTGCCGCATCAGGTCCGCCCATTCGGCTTTGGTCTTCGGCTTGGGGGCATTGAGCTTCAGATCAGCGGCGACATTGAGCAGCGCCTGCTTGACGAAAAAGGAGACCATGCCGGGATTGGCGCCACAGCAGGAGACTGCCGTCGTCGAGCCCGCGGCGCGCGCCTTCTTGGCGGCCAGCGTCACTTCGCGAAGGGCGTAGTTGGAGCGCGCTTCCGGGCCCTTCGAGGAATCGAAATAGAAGCCGAGCCAGGGCTCGTTGACGGTGTCGATATAGAGAGCGCCGAGTTCGTTGCAGAGTTCCATGATGTCGGTAGAGCCGGTATCGACCGAGAGATTGACGCAAAAACCCTGGCCGCCGCCTTCGGTGAGCAGCGGGGTCAGCAATTCGCGATAATTGTCCTTGGTCACGCCGTTCTGGATGAAGCGTACATTGTGCCTCTCGCAATGCGCCTTGCGGCCCTCGTCCTTGGGATCGATCACGGTGATGCGCGACTTATCGTAATCGAGATGCCGCTCGATCATCGGCAACGTCCCTTTGCCGATGGAGCCGAAGCCGACCATGACAATGGGGCCGGTAATCTTCGCGTAGATCTGCGAGGCGGGGCTCATGGATAGTTCTCCGGAAAGTACAGACGGGCAATGATGGGTGAGGGAATCAGGCGGTGCGTCGCCTTTATGGGCTGCGCCGCTTGGCGGTCACTTCGATCTCGACTTTCATCTCGGGCTTATAGAGGCCGGCGACGACAAGCAGGGTGGCCGCGGGACGGATATCGCCGAGGATTTCGCCGCAGACAGCCAGGTGCGCATCCGCATCGTTGACGTCGGTGAGGTAGTAGGTCGCGCGGACGATGTCGCCCATCGCGAACCCGCCCTCTTTCAGGGCCGCTTCGATGGTCTTGAAGCAGTTTCGTGTCTGGCTCGTGACATCCTCGGGCATGGTCATGGTGGCGTAGTCGTAGCCGGTGGTGCCCGCGACGAAGGCAAAATCGCCGTCGATGACGGCGCGGCTATAGCCGGCGGTGTTCTCAAAGGGCGAGCCGGTGGAAATGAGGCGGCGGGACATGATGGGAACCCTCGGCTTCGAACAACCGTGATTGACGGCCCTTTATATCAGGGCAAACGCCGTGTCACGTCGAGGGAGGACGGCGTGGCCGGACCCCATCGGCGGATGATGATGTCCCGGACGATCAGCGTGCCCAGGGCGATCAGGAGCATCGTCGTGATAGTCGTGCGAAATCGCGCCGGCGTCGCCGCGTGAGCAGTTGGGAGGTTCTTGCGCATGGGGCGTTATCAGCTACGCCGCGCGGGCGCGCGGCGCCTTCCTTGCGGTCAGCGCGATGCCGGTCGGAACGATCGGTCCCTGGGCGCCTCCAAGCGCGTCCGGGACCAGTTCGAGGCCAAGCAGGCGGTCGCGCTCGAACGGGCCCGGCAGCGACAGCTCGGTCATCTTCCCGGCCGAAAAGCCGAAGCGGGCGTAGTAGGACGCGTCGCCAAGCAGGATCACCGCGCTATGGCCACGCGCCGCCGCGGCTGCGAGCGCATGGTCCATCAGCGCGGTCCCGACCCCGAGCTTGCGGCAGCTATCGTCCACCGCAAGCGGGCCGAGCATGAGCGCCGGGATGCCCCCGGCGCTGACGTGCCACAACCGCAACGTACCGACCAGGTGCCCATCCGCCATCGCCGAGAAGGCGAGGCCTTCGGCGGGCAGGCGTCTGTCGCGCAGGCGCTGGCAGGTGCGCAGATGGCGGGTCTCGCCAAAGCAGGCATCGAGCAGCGCTTCACGGGCGACGACGTCTGAGGCCTTCTCCGCACGGATCGCGAACGGAGCGGCGTTCAGGGTGAGGGCAGGTTTAGTCTTCAGAGCAGTCATGGCACGTCAGTCCCCACAGCCCACGGGCGGCAAGGCCTGCGGCTGCGTTGTCCAAATCGGCAATGTCAGGGAGGGAGCCGGTAGACCGGCTCCCGGGTTATGTCAGGCCTCCGAAAGAGGCCGGTTCAGATGTGGTAGGTCTTGAGCGGCGGAATGCCGTTAAAGGCCACCGACGAGTAGGTCGACGTATAGGCCCCGGTCCCCTCGATCAGCACCTTGTCGCCGATCTCGAGCGTCACCGGAAGCGGATACGGCATCTTCTCGTACATGACGTCAGCGGAATCGCAGGTCGGACCTGCGAGCACGCACGGCGTCATTTCTGCCCCGTCATGCGGGGTGCGGATCGCGTAGCGGATCGACTTGTCCATGGTCTCGGCGAGACCGCCGAACTTGCCGATGTCCAGGTACACCCAGCGCACCTCGTCCTCGTCGCTCTTCCTGGAGATCAGGACGACTTCGGACTCGATGATGCCGGCATTGCCGACCATGCCGCGTCCCGGCTCGATGATGGTTTCCGGGATCTGGTTGCCGAAATGCTTGCGCAGCGCGCGGAAGATCGACCGGCCGTACTGCACGACCGGAGGAACGTCCTTGAGGTACTTGGTCGGGAATCCGCCGCCCATGTTGACCATGGACAGGCTGATTCCCCGCTCGGCGCAGTCGCGAAACACCTGGGAGGCCATCGCCAGAGCGCGGTCCCAGGCCTTCACCTTGCGCTGCTGCGAACCGACGTGGAAGGAGATGCCGCACGGCTCCAGGCCCAGACGCTTGGCGAGGTCGAGCACCTCGACCGCCATTTCCGGGTCGCAGCCGAACTTCCGCGACAGCGGCCATTCGGCGCCGGCGCAGTCGTAGAGAATGCGGCAGAACACCTTCGCGCCGGGTGCGGCACGTGCGATCTTCTCGACCTCGGCGGCGCAGTCGACTGCGAACAGCCGAATCCCCAAGGCGAACGCGCGGGCAATGTCGCGCTCTTTCTTGATCGTGTTGCCGAAGGAGATGCGGTCCGCCGTTGCACCCGCCGCCAGCGCCATCTCGATCTCCGCAACGGTCGCGGTATCGAAGCAAGAGCCGAGCGAGGCGAGCAGCGCCAGCACTTCCGGGGCCGGGTTTGCCTTCACCGCGTAGAACACGCGGCTGTCGGGCAGCGCCTTGGCGAAGTTCTGGTAGTTGTCGCGCACCACTTCGAGGTCGACGACGAGGCAGGGCTCGACGTCGTTACCCTCGTTCCGGCGGTTGCGCAGGAATTCCCTGATGCGTTCGGTCATAGCACCCTCCAAACGGCCCAGCGACGGACCCGTTCAAAATGTTCTCGGTTGTAGGTGCCGTGGCCGTTGCCGCACGATGGAGACGCGACAGGGCCTCGAACCTTAAACCGACTGTGCTGCCGTGGATTGGTTGGGAAATTTCCCGCCCGCTCACCTGGCAATGAAGGACAAGCCTTTTCAGTAGCCCGCGCCGGCGGTTGGAATGCCGGTAGAGACCAAAAAAGCCCGATCCGTCGTTGCTTTAAGTCGCGTCCCCCGTTGAGAACGAGGTGCGCCGGTTCGCCTCCGGCTGCCAGTCACGGTTGCAAGGGGAGAAGGGACCTTCAACGGCATCTCTGGAGAGAGATGCTGGCCTCTTTCGAGTCTTCGACTCGAAGCGACCCTCGGTTCTTCAACCCTTGGCGGCTGTCCGGCCTCTTGTCCGGATACCTACCGACTGACACACGACCACAGGCACGTGCGAAATTGGGCAAGTCCGCAAATAATCTTTTTGACTCTGCTTCGCAAGAATTTTTTTAGGCTGAGCGGAAATTTCCCTAACACGCACTTACGTCGAGGTGCCTGACGCGTGCGAGCGACGTCGAAGATGAACGCTCGTTAAGTTTGTTTAAGGAAGCGTAACGTTCGCGAGCAGGACGAAGCGCGCCCCTTCGCGTTGCTCTCGTCACGGCAGATGCTATTCAGCCGCGGCGGATGAACGGCTCGACGCGCTGTGCCGCGCGGATGAATGTGATCATCACGAACACGCCGATCGCAAACAGAACGGCTTGCAGGATGTGAGCCCAGGTGTCCTGCGAGATGCTCAGGAAGAAGTCCTCGGGCGGCAGGATGATGGCGAGCGCCCAGCCGCCGGCAAAAGCGGCGCCGAACACTTCCGCGCTGATCAGCACCGCTGCGCTGATAACGGTGATGACGCTCGGCCAGGCGATCTCGCGGCGGCCTGTGGTCGGGGATGTTTGCGCGCTCATGGATGAACTCTAAAATCTCGGGTCGGTTCCTAGTGTCCCGGTTCCGACATTCGTATCATTTCGCGGCGGGCACTTTTACGAATGTCAGAACCAAAGGGACACTAGCAACTATATGATTCTAGTGTGGCTTCGACTTTGACGTTCCTTCGAAGAACCCGCGGCGGCATTGAAAGGAACGTCAAAGTCGCCACACTAGCTTTCGGGCCGCAATCTCTATGAAAAGCACCGTGGTATCAAGCGTAAAAGGCCCAAAAAAGCCCCACCGCGTGATATAGCGTCAAGCTGCAAATCGGTACTTAAAGACGAGATTTTCGATGTCAGAAGACCAGGCAAAGACGCCTCAGTCCGTTCTAGCCAACCCGCTGCTGCGGCCGTGGCAGACGCCGTTTGAAACCCCGCCCTTTGCCGAGATCACGCCGGAGGTGTTCCTGCCGGCGTTCGAACAGGCCTTCGCCGACCACGCCGCCGAGGTCGCTGCGATCACCCACGATCCGTCGCAGCCGGACTTCGACAACACCATCACGGCGCTGGAGCGCTCGGGCAAGCTGCTCACAAGGGTCTCGGCGGTCTTCTACGCGCTGGTGTCCGCCCATTCCAATCCGGCGCTGCTGGAGGCCGACAAGGAAGTGTCCCTGCGGATGGCGCGGCACTGGAATCCGATCATGATGAACGCCGTGCTGTTCGGCCGGATCGCCCAGCTTTACGAGCGGCGTGCGACGCTCGGCCTCACCGGCGAACGGTTGCGGCTGCTTGAGCGGACCTATACGCGCTTCCATCGCTCCGGCGCCGGGCTCGACGAACCGGCAAAGGTGCGGATGGCCGAGATCAACGAGCGGCTGGCCCATCTTGGGACGACCTTCAGCCACCACCTGCTCGGCGACGAGCAGGACTGGTTCATGGAGCTTACCGAGGCCGACCGTGAGGGGCTGTCGGAGAGCTTTGTGGCGGCAGCGCGCGCCGCCGCCGAGGAGCGAGGGCTTGTCGGCAAGGCGATCGTGACGCTGTCACGCTCTTTCGTTGAGCCGTTCCTGAAAACCTCACCCCGCCGCGACCTGCGCGAGAAGGTCTACAAGGCCTTCATCGCCCGCGGCGACAACGGCAACGCCAACGACAATACCGCGACCATTGTCGAAATCCTGGCGCTTCGCGAGGAGAGCGCGAGGCTCCTGGGTTATCCGACCTTCGCCGCCTATCGGCTGGAGGACTCCATGGCGAAGACGCCGCAGGCCGTGCGGGGGCTGCTGGAGCGGGTCTGGAAGCCGGCGCGCGAGCGGACGCTGCGCGACCGCGACGCACTCCAGGCGATGATCGTTCGGGAGGGCGGCAATTTCCCGCTCGCCCCCTGGGACTGGCGCTATTACGCCGAGAAGATGCGCCAGGTCAGGGCCAATTTCGACGATGCTGCGATCAAGCCCTATCTCTCGCTCGACCACATGATCGAGGCGGCCTTCGACTGCGCCACCCGCCTGTTCGGCCTCTCCTTCACGGAGCGAAAGGATATCCCGGTCTGGCACCCGGATGTGCGGGTCTGGGAGGTCGCCGACCGCGACGGCAAGCACAAGGCACTGTTCTACGGCGACTACTTCGCCCGGTCTTCAAAGCGCTCCGGCGCCTGGATGACCTCCTTGCGCGACCAGCAGAGGCTCGACGGCGAGATTGCGCCCGTGATCCTCAACGTCTGCAATTTCTCCAAGGGCGCCGAGGGCGAGCCGTCGCTGCTGTCGCCGGACGATGCCCGCACGCTGTTCCACGAGTTCGGCCACGGACTGCACGGCATACTGTCGGACGTTCTTTTTCCCTCGCTGTCGGGCACCAGCGTGTTCACTGATTTCGTCGAATTGCCCTCGCAGCTCTACGAGCATTGGCAGGAGCAGCCGCAGGTGCTGCGCCAGTTCGCCCGCCACTACCAGACCGGCGAGCCGCTGCCGGACGACCTGCTCCAGCGTTTTCTCGCCGCGCGGAAATTCAACCAGGGCTTTGCCACCATCGAGTTCCTGGCGTCCGCGCTGCTCGATCTCGAATTCCACACCCAACCGGCCTCTGCCAGCGCCGACGTGCGCGCATTCGAGCGGCGGGAGCTGGAGAAGATCGGCATGCCCGCCGAAATCGCAATGCGCCACCGGCCGCAGCAGTTCGGCCACATCTTCTCCGGCGATCACTACGCCTCCGGCTATTATAGCTACATGTGGTCGGAGGTGATGGACGCTGATGCCTTCGGCGCGTTCGAGGAAGCCGGCGATATCTTCGATCCAGATGTCGCCAAGCGCCTGCACGACGACATCTACGCCTCCGGCGGCTCGCGCGATCCGGAAGAGGCCTATGTCGCCTTCCGGGGACGGGAGCCCGAGGCGGATGCGCTGTTGCGCCGCCGCGGCCTTCTCGAAGCGCCCGAGGCGGCCTGAGATGGGGGTGTTTCGGCGCGGCCTCGCGAGCCTGCTGCTTGGTGCCATGGCGATTATGGGTGCAACGGCTGCGCAGGCCCATCCTGACGTCTGGATCACCTCCACCAGCGAGCTGCTCTATGCGCCGGATGGTTCAATCGCCGGCGTGCGTCATGCGTGGACTTTTGACGACATGTTCACGACCGGTGCCTTGCAGGAGATTGACGGCAAGGCAAAGGACGTCTACTCCCGCGAAGAGCTGGCGCCGCTCGCCCAGACCAACGCCGAATCGCTGAAGGAGTTCGGTTACTTCAACTTCGCCAAGGCGGACGGCAAGAAGGTGAAGTTCGACGAGCCTGTTGACTACTTCATGGAGTACAGGCACAGCCGGTTGACGCTGCATTTCACCTTGCCGCTGAAAGAGCCGGTGAAGCCGAAGGAACTGGTGCTCGAGGTGTTCGATCCGACATCCTTTGCCGACTTCAAATTCGACGGGGACGACGCGGTTCGGCTGGTCGGAGCGCCACCTTCCTGCAAGCTCGGCCTGCAGCGGCGGCCGATGGATCGTGCAGCCGGTGCAAAGCCTGCGGGCGAGCTTCCCGCCGATGGCGACCACGATGATGCCGGCGCGATGCTCGCCAACAGGATCACGGTGGTCTGTCCGTGAGGGCGGGTGCGCAGGTGCCGTGCGTCAAACCGGCAGGAAGTGGCGCAGCGCCGGCAGGAAGAAGATCGCGATATTGATCGCAAAGCCGATGCTCCACAGGATCGAGCGTAGCGTCGGCCGGTTGCCGATGTAGGTGAATACGTAGGCAATCCGCACGATCACAAACAGAATGGCGAGCTCGTTGATCAGGTTCTGCGGGCAGGCGCGGAATTCGGCGAGCAGGACCGCAATCGCAAAGAACGGAAAGGCTTCGATGCCGTTCTGGTGCGCGCCGAGCGCGCGCGCCGCAATCGGATCTTCATAGAAGGCGGGATCGCGCGGCCTTGAATTATCGAACGCGCCATACCTGAGCCATTTCACCGCGGCGATGCTCAGGAGATAGAGCATCAGGCTCGCGAAAATGCACCATTCGGCGACTGTCATTTTTCCTCCCACGCGCGGCGCGTGACGATGCCGGGCATCGGCTTGGTGGCTTCAAGAGTATCGAACCTGCCGCTGCCTTGACAAGATTGGGCCAACGCGCGAATCCAGCGGTATGACTGTGGCCACGCCGATCGATCGTTCAGCAGCAGCGGCCGGCGGAGCGCCGGAGCGCATCGGGGTTCTCGTCGTCAATCTTGGCACGCCCGATACCGCCGACGCGGCGGGCGTGCGCGTCTACCTGAAGGAGTTTCTCTCCGACCCGCGCGTGATCGAAAATCAGGGCTTGTTGTGGAAGCTCGTGCTCAACGGCATCATTCTGCGAACGCGTCCCGGCCGCAAGGCGCGCGACTATCGCAAGATCTGGAACAACCAAGAGAACGAATCCCCGCTCAAGACCATCACCCGTTCGCAAGCCGAGAAACTTGCGGTGGATCTGGCGAGCCACGATCTCGTCGCGGTCGATTGGGCGATGCGTTATGGCAATCCCTCGATCGCTTCCCGGATCGACGCGCTGACGGCACAAGGGTGCGATCGCCTGCTGGTCGTGCCGCTCTATCCGCAATATTCGGCGGCGACATCGGCGACCGTCTGCGACGAAGTCTTTCGCGTGCTGGCTGGATTGCGCGCGCAGCCGACCTTGCGGGTGACCCCGCCTTATTACGACGACCCGACCTATATCGAGGCGCTTGCGGCCTCGATCGAGGCGCATCTCGCCGGTCTTTCTTTTCAGCCGGACGTCATTGTGGCGTCATTTCACGGCATGCCGAAGAAATATATCGAGAAGGGCGATCCCTATGAGCGCCAGTGCGTCGCGACCACCGAGGCCCTTCGCAAGCGCCTGAGCCTCGATCCGCCCAAGCTGCTTCTGACCTTTCAGTCGCGTTTCGGTTTTGACGAGTGGCTTCAGCCCTATACCGACAAGACCATGGAGAAGCTGGCGAAAGACGGCGTGCGTCGCGTCGCCGTCGTCACACCCGGATTTTCAGCCGATTGCCTGGAAACGCTGGAAGAAATCGCGCAGGAAAATGCCGAGATTTTCAAGCACAATGGCGGCGAGCAATTTTCCTTCATCCCCTGCCTGAACGACAGCGAGGGCGGCATGGATGTGATCCGCCAAGTCGTGTTGCGCGAGCTTCAGGGCTGGATATGATCTCCTAAAAGTCAAGCTCGTCATCCCCACTCGTTTTTCCATCCTTCGAACCTTACATTTGCCGTTAGTGCCCACCTTCCGAAGTTCGTGCTCCATCGCAGCACCCACCTTCACGAACTTCGGAAGCTTATGGGCACTAGCAAACTTGTTGATTCTAGTACCGCTTTATCGATCTGAAGTCTCTGATCGAATTCGCCGCTTGTGGTGCAGGGACTTCAGATCGACGGTACTAGCGACCAATTGACGGGTCGGCCGCGCTGCAGCGTTTGAGTAGCGTTTGCAAGGCACGGACTTTCGCACTTAAGGTGTTCGCCTTCAGGAGATTTGTATGACCGGTTTCGACATCTTCGCGATTGCATTCGTTCTCTTGGTGATCGTCACGCTGTTTTCCGGCATCAAGACGGTGGGCCAAGGCTATAACTGGACCGTCGAGCGCTTCGGCAAATTCACCCGTACTCTGTCGCCGGGGCTGAACCTGATCGTTCCCTATTTCGACCGCATCGGCCGCAAGATGAACATGATGGAGCAGGTGATCAACATCCCCGAGCAGGAGGTGATCACCAAGGACAACGCCACGGTGACGGCCGACGGCGTCGCGTTCTTCCAGGTGTTCGATGCGGCCAAGGCGAGCTATGAGGTCGCCAATCTCGAACAGGCGATCATCGTGCTGACCATGACCAACATCCGCTCCGTGATGGGCTCGATGGATCTCGACCAGGTGTTGTCGCATCGCGACGAGATCAACGAGCGCCTGCTGCGGGTCGTCGATGCGGCGGTCTCGCCGTGGGGGTTGAAGGTTAACCGCATCGAGATCAAGGATATCGTGCCGCCCGCCGACCTCGTCGAGGCGATGGGCCGGCAAATGAAGGCCGAGCGCGTCAAGCGCGCCGACATCTTGCAGGCCGAAGGCCAGCGCCAGTCGGAAATTTTGCGCGCCGAGGGTGCGAAACAGGGACAGATATTACAAGCGGAAGGCCGGCGCGAGGCCGCCTTCCGAGATGCCGAGGCGCGTGAGCGGTTGGCCGAAGCCGAAGCCAAGGCGACGCAGATGGTGTCTGAAGCAATCGCCAAGGGCGACGTCGCGGCGCTGAACTATTTTATCGCAGACAAATACATCAAGGCCTTCGGGCAACTGGCGGATTCGCCGAACCAGAAGGTGATCATGCTGCCGGTGGAGGCGATGAGCATGCTGGGCTCGCTCGCCGGCATCGGCGAAATCGCGAAGGCGACCTTTGGCGAGAGTGCGGCGTCGGCGCAGGCCGCCGCGCGCCGCGGCTCGGTACCAACATCCGGCAATCCGCCGCCGGTGCCGCCGGCCGAGTAAGACGGGAGAGCACTCATGAGCGAGATGTTCACGACGTTAGGCACCTGGAACTGGCTCATCTTCGGCGTTATCCTGATGGCGCTGGAGTTGATCGCGCCGGGTGTCTTCCTGTTCTGGCTCGGATTGGCGGCGTTGCTCACCGGCCTGGTGTCGTTCGCGTTCACGCCGTCCTGGCAGGTCCAGATCCTGATGTTCGCGGTCTTCGCCGCCGTCGCGGTGCCGATCTGGCGGCGCCTCGCACGCAGCGGTGCGGCTGATAACGCCGACAGCCCGTTCCTGAACAAGCGCGCCGAGGCGCTGGTGGGACGCGTCTTCACGCTGGAAAAGCCGATCGTTGACGGCGCCGGCACCGTCCGCATCGACGACACCATCTGGCGGGTAGCCGGCCCCGATGCGCCGGCCGGCAGCCGGGTCAGGATCGTGCAGGCCGATGGTGCGCGGCTGACGGTGGCCGCCGCTTAGCTTCCCTTCTTGCTCCACCGCTCGGCGAAGCGATGCAGCGGCAGCAGCGTTTCGAGCAATTCCCGGCCCATATCCGTCAGGCCGTAGCCGCGATCCGGGACAAGCGCGATAAACCCGGCCTCGCGGAGCTCCTTCAGGCGCTGATTCAGCACCGTCGGCGAGGCCTCGTCGCACGCCGCGCGAAGTGCGCGTGATGTCATCGCGCGCTCGCGCAGCTCCCACAGAATCCGCAAGCTCCAGCGCCGCCCGAACAGGTCGAGCAGCGCCATGATCGGCCGGCCCGTGCGCGAGCCGCGCACCGGGCCATGCCTGAGCTTGTTGCGAACGGCTGGAACTGTTTTCGGCATCGGCGTTCAAATCCCATGTTGCATTGCTACAGAAAATGTAGCATGATGCTACTTATAGTGTAGCACGGAGGGTGTCATGCCGCGAATTGCACCGCTCGAACCGCCTTACGAGACCGAAATCCAGGGCCAGTTCGACCGCATCATGCGCGGGGCGCCCCCGCTGATGTTGTTTCGGGTGATGGCCTCCAATGCTCGCGCGTGGGACAAATTCCGCGCCGGCAGCCTGCTTGACCGCGGCCCGCTCAGTTTGCGGGAGCGTGAAATCGTCATCGACCGCACCTGCGCGCTCAACGGTTGCGAATACGAATGGGGCGTGCATGTCTCGACGTTTGCCGAGGCTGCCCAGCTGACCGAGGCCGAGATCCGCGCCACCGTAGTTGAGGGCGCCGACGCGCCGTGCTGGTCACCAGCTGAACGCGCGCTGCTATCGGCCGTCGATGCGTTGCATGCGCGTTCGACGCTCGATGACGACGAGTTTTCGCAGCTCGCGTCGCATTTCGATGATGCGAAGATTTTCGAGGTCATCCTGCTCTGCGGCTTCTATCGCACCGTGTCGTATCTGGCGAACGGGCTTCGGCTGCCGCTGGAGGAGAAGGCGGCGCGGTTTCCCGCATAGGCTCCCTCTCCCCGCTTGCCGGGAGAGGTGATTAAACCACGCCCGCCCGCAACAGGTCATGCAGGTGCACGATGCCGACCGGCTTGTTGGCTTCGGTCACGATCAGCGCGGTGATCTTCGAGGCGTTGAGGATTTCCAGCGCTTCGCTCGCGAGCAGGTTGCCGCGGATCGTCTTCGGATTCTTCGTCATGACCTCGTCGACCAGCGCGGTCATCAGGTCGGGCCGCACCATATGACGCCGCAGGTCGCCGTCGGTGACGATGCCGGCGATCGCGCCCCTTGCATCGACGATGCCGACACAGCCAAATCCCTTCGAGGTCATCTCGACCAGGGCTTCGGACATGCCGGTGCCGAGCGGCTTGAGCGGCACGGCCGTGCCCGTATGCATGATGTCGCTGATGTGTTTCAGCATGGCGCCGAGCTTGCCGCTCGGATGCAGCACGCTGAAATCGACCGAGGTGAAGCCGCGGCTCTCGAGCAGCGCGATCGCCAGCGCGTCGCCGAGCGCAAGCAGCATCAGCGACGAGGTGGTCGGCGCCAGATTATGCGGACAGGCCTCGCGCGCCTTCGGCAGGACAAGCGCCACGTCGGCGGCCTTGGCAAGCGTGGACTCGCGCTCCGCGGTCATTGCGATCAGGGCGATACGAAAGCGCTTGGCGTAGGTGATCAGCGACTTCATCTCCGCCTGCTCGCCTGACCACGACATCGCCAGGATGACGTCGTCGGTGGTGATCATGCCGAGATCGCCATGGCCGGCTTCCGCGGCATGCACGAAGAACGCCGGCGTGCCGGTGGAGGCAAAGGTCGCGGCGATCTTGCGGGCGATATGGCCGGACTTGCCGAGGCCGGTGACGATCAGCCGCCCCTTGGCGTTGCGGATGAGATCCGCCGCGCGGGTGAAGGTCTCGCCGAGATCCGACCTGAGCGCCGCCTCGAGGGCGGCAATGCCGCTGCCTTCGGCATCGAGGGTGCGTAGGGCCGACTGGACGGCGGGGTTATCGGGATCGGTGCCGGTTGAATTGGCCATTAGCGGTTTCGAAGGACGCATACGTGGTTCCGAAGGTGCTTCAAGACGAGGCGGCTTTCCTACCACGGCGGGGCCGGGGAAGGCGACGTGCACGGCCGTTCTCAACGCCTCATTAACCATAATTGTTTTTACTCCGTTAACGACGTTTTCCGAACCGGCCGCCCTGGTCGTTTAGGCAAACGCATGAAGTTATTGGGGTATTTCCATCGTGGTGCCGAGGCCAGCTGCCGGCCACAGCAAGCGCGAAACGTTGTTGCGCGCCGCCTTGCCGTGCCTCGGGCTATCTTTTGCGCTGACCGCGATCTCAACGCCCCTCAAAGCCCAGACCCTTACGTCCGATCTCCTGCGCCCGGTCCCCGGCGGCTTTCTGACGCCGCAGGATTCGTTTCTGCGCAAGACCGGCGGCAATTCGGCTGATCCCGCCACCGACGGGCAGCCCTCGGACCGGAAGCCCGCGCCATCGCGGATCGGCAATATTCCCAAATACGGCCTGCCCGCCGCGAGCGGCGCGGCGGACGACGGCTTCGATTCGCTCAACCGCAAGCGCAAGCAGAAGAAGCTCTATCCGGGACAGGTGAAGCCAAAGCCTTCGCCGGGGCCGGGCACACCGGCGCCGTCAGTCAACAAGGGCCCGAGCAATCCGAATGCGCGCGCGAAGATTGCGCCGCCGCCTTCCCAGACAGCGAATCGGCCGCCCGTTTCGCCGGCGATGGCCGGCACTGTTGACGGGCAGCCCGCGCGCAGACCGCTGCCGGCCGAAAACGATCCGTTCGGTGCGGTCGGCGATTATGCCGGCGGCTTCCTGGTCAAATCCGCGGTCGAACTGCGCGGCGGCTACGACACCAATCCCGGCCGCACCACGACGCCGCAGGGCTCGCCGTTCTGGGTGGTCGCACCCGAACTGCTCGTGGTCTCGGACTGGGAGCGGCACGCGTTCGTCGCCGATCTGCGCGGCTCCTTCACGGGCTACGGCAACAGCCTGCCGCCGATCGTCGATGGCGCGGTTTCCGCGGCACCGACCGACCTCAACCGGCCGGATTTCACCGGCCACATCGATGGCCGCATTGACGTGACGAGGGACACCAGCATCACCGGGCAACTGCGGCTGCGGGTTGCGACCGACAATCCCGGCAGTCCGAACGTCGAGGCCGGGCTCGCCAGGTATCCCGACTATGCGACGGTCGGCAGCACCGTCGGGATCGATCAGCGGTTCAACCGGCTCGAGATCGCCGGCGGCGCCACGTTCGATCGCACTGTCTACCAGAATTCAGTGCTGACCGACGGCAGCATCGCCAGCAACGCCGACCGCGCCTACAACCAGTATGGCGGTGTCGGCCGCGTCAGTTACGATCTGCTGCCCGGCGTGAAGCCGTTCGTCGAGGCCGAGGCCGACAGCCGCTTCCATGATCTGTACGTCGACTTCTCCGGCTACGCGCGCAATTCCACCGGCGGCTACGCCAAGGCCGGCACCTCGTTCCTGTTTTCGCAACTGCTGATCGGCGAGATCGCGGTCGGCTGGGCCGAGCGCAACTATGTCGACCCGCGGCTCGGCCGCATCGACGGCCTGCTGACGTCCTCCTCGCTGACCTGGACCGCGACGCCATTGACCACGGCGAAGTTCTTTTCAACGACCTCGATCGACGAGGTCATCGTGCCCGGCGTCTCCGGTGTATTGACCCACACCTACACGTTCGAGGTCGATCATGATTTGCGCCGCTGGCTCACCGCCGTCGGCAAGTTCACCTACGGCACCTACGACTATCAGGGCAATTCCGGCTTTCCGGGCGATCAGGGCAATCGCTTCGACAGGACCTATTCGCTCGAAGGCGATCTGATCTACAAGATGACCCGCAACTTCTGGGTCACGGGCACACTGCGGCGGGACATCCTCGATTCCAACGTGCCGCTGGCAAGCTCGGCCGCGACGGTCGTGATGCTGGGCGTGCGGGTGCAGAACTAGAAGCGGTGGGCAAGAGCGACGAGGCTTGAGGCGAAGCTCTAGCCACTCATTCCGACGTCATACCCCGCGGAAGCGGGGTATGACGCGGCTTCTCGGCTTACAATAAGCGTCTCTGGATACTGGATCGCCCGCTTTCGCGGGCGATGACAGCGGTTATGGCGGGCGCCGTACTGCTACCTTGGCAAATTCGTCGCGCCCATCAGGAAGCTGTCGATCGCACGCGCGCAGAGCCGTCCCTCGCGGATCGCCCAGACCACCAGCGATTGCCCGCGGCGCATGTCGCCGGCCGAAAACACCTTCGACAGCGACGTCTGGAAGTCGTTGGTGTTGGCGCGCACGTTGCCGCGCGGGTCGAGCTCGACGCCGAGCGTCTTCAGCAACCCCTCGTGCACTGGATGCACGAAGCCCATGGCAAGCAGCACGAGCTGGGCGTCGAGTTCGAACTCGGTGCCGGCGACCGGCTTGAACTTGTCGTCGACCTGCACGCAATGCAGCTTCGCCACCTTGCCGTCGGCGCCCGAAAATTTCTGCGTCAGCACCGCGTATTCGCGCTTGGCGCCTTCCGCCTGGCTCGATGAGGTCCGCATCTTCAGCGGCCAGTTCGGCCAAGTCAGGCCCTTGTTCTCGTGCTCGGGCGGTGCCGGCATGATCTCGAGCTGGGTCACCGACAGCGCGCCCTGCCGGAACGAGGTGCCGATGCAGTCCGATCCGGTATCGCCGCCGCCGATCACGACGACATGCTTGCCGCCGGCGAGGATGTCGCGCACGCCGCCGAGCGGCTCGTTGCCGACGCGGCGGTTCTGCTGCGGCAAGAAATCCATCGCGAAATGGATGCCGTCGAGTTCACGTCCGGGAATGAGCAGGTCGCGCGGGGCTTCCGAGCCGCCGGTCAGCGCAACCGCGTCGTAGTCCTCGACCAGCTTGCGCGGATCAGTGCCGCCATTGCCGACATGCGCGCCATAGTGGAAGGTGACGCCTTCGGCTTCCATCTGCGTCACGCGGCGGTCGATGACGCCCTTCTCCATCTTGAAGTCGGGAATGCCGTAGCGCAGGAGGCCGCCGGCCTTGGCGAATTTCTCGAACACATGCACATCGTGTCCGGCGCGCGCAAGCTGTTGCGCGCAGGCCAGTCCCGCAGGGCCTGAGCCTACGACCGCGACCCTCTTGCCGGTCTTCTCGCTGGCGACCTCCGGCTTGATCCAGCCATTGTCCCAGGCGCGGTCGACGATCGCGCATTCGATGGTTTTGATGGTGACCGGATTGTCGTCGATGTTGAGCGTGCAGGAGGCTTCGCACGGCGCCGGGCAGATGCGCCCCGTGAATTCCGGGAAATTGTTGGTCGAATGCAGGTTGCGCGAGGCTTCCTGCCAGTTGCCCTGATAGACGAGATCGTTGAAGTCGGGGATCTGGTTGTTGACCGGGCAGCCCGGGGTGCCGGGCGCAACCGACCCGTTGCCGTGGCAATAGGGAATGCCGCAGTTCATGCAGCGCGCGGCCTGGTCGCGCGTTTCCTTCTCCGTCAGGGGGATGACGAATTCCTGAAAATTCTTCAGCCGTTCGGCCACGGGCGCATACTTGCGGTCGTGCCGTTCGAATTCGAGAAAGCCGGTTACCTTGCCCATCTAAGACCTGAAGCCCCTGCAATTGTTCTCCAGACCCTCATCCTGAGGAGCGACGCGCGCGTCGCGTCTCGAAGGATGAAGGCCCTTGTTCCGGCCTCATGGTTCGAGATGGCGCCTTGCGCCTCCTCACCATGAGGTTAGTATTTATTCGCGCATGATCTTATCGGAAAACCGGTTCCCACTTTTCCGGATCATGCGTTACGCCCCGATTGCGATTTTCGGTTCGGCGTCGGCATTCGCCTTCAATTCCTTCAGCGCGCGGCGGTATTCCACCGGCATCACCTTGCGGAATTTCGGCAGCCACGTTTTCCAGTTCCCGAGAATTTCGGCGGCACGCTTCGACCCCGTCAGCTTGGCGTGACGGCTGATCAGAACGTGCAGCCGCTCGACGTCGGAGTCGAGCAGGCTCTGGAACACGTCGACGCGGCCATGCGCTTCGAGATCGCCCGATTGATGATAGGCGTCCTCGTTGATCATCTCTTCCGACAGCACAGGCTCGAGATCGACCATCGCCATGTTGCAGAGCTTGCTGAAGGAGCCATCCTCGTCGAGCACATAGGCGATGCCGCCCGACATGCCGGCCGCAAAATTGCGCCCGGTCTTGCCGAGTACCACGACGATGCCGCCGGTCATGTATTCGCAGCAGTGGTCGCCCGCGCCCTCGACCACGGCGACAGCGCCGGAGTTGCGCACGGCGAAGCGCTCGCCGGCGATACCGCGGAAATAGCATTCGCCTTCGATCGCGCCATACATCACGGTGTTGCCGACGATGATGGACTCTTCCGGCACGATGCCGGCGTTGCGCGGCGGCTTGACGATGATCCGCCCGCCGGAGAGCCCCTTGCCGACATAGTCGTTGGCAACGCCTTCGAGGTCGAAGGTGACGCCGTTCGCCAGCCACGCGCCGAACGCCTGGCCGGCCGTGCCCTTGAAGTTCACGGTGACGGTGTCGAGCGGCAAACCGGTATGGCCGTAGATCCGGGCGACGCTACCTGACAGCATCGCGCCCGCGGAGCGGTCGGTGTTGTTGATCTCGCTGTCGATCCTGACCGGCGCGCCACGGTCGAGCGCGGCTTGCGCCTTCTCGATCAGCCTGCGGTCGAGCACGGCCTCCAGATGATGGTTCTGCGGCTCGGCGTGATAGATCTTCTGGCCCTTTTCTTCCTTCTGCCGCACGAACAGCTTCGAGAAGTCGAGGCCCTTGGCCTTCCAGTGGGCGACCAGCTTGGTCTGGTCGAGCATCTGGGTCTGGCCGATCATCTCGTTGAAGGTACGGTAGCCGAGAGATGCCATGATCTCGCGGACTTCCTCCGCGACGAAGAAGAAATAGTTGATCACGTGCTCCGCCTGGCCGGTAAAGCGCTTGCGCAGCACCGGGTCCTGCGTGGCGACGCCCACGGGGCAGGTGTTGAGATGGCACTTGCGCATCATGATGCAGCCCGCCGCAATCAGTGGCGCGGTGGCAAAGCCGAACTCATCGGCGCCGAGAAGCGCGCCGATCACGACGTCGCGACCGGTGCGGAAGCCGCCATCGACCTGCACCGCGATGCGGCTGCGCAACCGCTCGCGCACCAGCGTCTGGTGGGTTTCCGCCAGGCCGATCTCCCACGGCGAGCCTGCGTGCTTGATCGAGGTGAGGGGGGAGGCACCGGTGCCGCCCTCGAAGCCGGCGATCGTGACGTGATCCGCGCGCGCTTTCGCGACACCGGCTGCAACCGTGCCAACGCCGACCTCGGAAACGAGCTTCACCGAGACCTGACCTTCGGGATTGACGTTCTTCAGGTCGTAGATCAGTTGCGCTAGGTCCTCGATCGAATAGATGTCGTGATGCGGCGGCGGCGAGATTAGGCCGACGCCGGGCGTCGAGTGCCGCACCTTGGCAATGGTCGCGTCGACCTTGTGGCCGGGCAATTGTCCGCCTTCGCCGGGCTTGGCTCCCTGCGCCATCTTGATCTGCATCATGTCGGAATTGACGAGATATTCAGTCGTCACGCCGAAGCGGCCGGAGGCGACCTGCTTGATCGCCGAACGCATGGAATCGCCGTTCGGCAGCGGCTTGAAGCGGTCGGCTTCCTCGCCGCCTTCGCCGGTGTTCGACTTGCCGCCGATCCGGTTCATCGCGATGGCGAGCGTTGTGTGCGCCTCGCGCGAGATGGAGCCGAACGACATCGCGCCGGTGGCGAAGCGCTTGACGATCTCCTTGGCCGGCTCGACCTGGTCGAGCGGGACAGGTTTGCGCTTTTCGTCCTCGGCGGACTTGATCTTGAACAGGCCGCGCAGCGTCAACAGCCGCTCCGACTGCTCGTTGAGGATTTTCGCAAAGGCGCGGTAGCGCTCCAGCGAATTGCCGCGCACCGCATGCTGCAGGTTGGAGACCGATTCGGCGGTCCAGGCGTGATCCTCGCCGCGGGTGCGGTAGGCATATTCGCCGCCGACGTCGAGCGCATTCTTGTAGATCGGCGAGTCGCCGAACGCATCCGCATGGCGGCGCGCGGTTTCCTCGGCAATTTCGCCAAGCCCCACGCCTTCGATGCGGGTGTGGGTGCCGGCGAAATATTTCGCGACGAAGTCCGCCTTGAGGCCAACGGCGTCGAAAATCTGCGCGCCGCAATAGGATTGGTAGGTCGAGATGCCCATCTTGGACATCACCTTCAACAGGCCCTTGCCGATCGACTTGATGTAGCGCTTGACGATCTCGTAATCGTCGAGCGCGCCGGGCAGGCGATCCTTCATCGCGATGATGGTCTCGAACGCCAGGTACGGATTGATCGCTTCGGCGCCGTAGCCGGCAAGGCACGCAAAGTGATGCACCTCGCGCGGCTCGCCGGATTCGACGACGAGACCCACCGAGGTTCGCAAGCCGGTGCGGATCAGATGATGGTGCACGGCGGCGCACGCGAGCAGCGAAGGAATTGGAATCCGGTCGGTGCCCGCCATGCGGTCGGAGAGAATGACGATGTTGATGCCCTCGCGCACCGCGGCTTCAGCGCGCGCACAGAGTTCGTCGAGCACCTGGTCGAGGCCCGCCGCGCCGAGACCGGCATGGAAGGTGGTGTCGAGCGTGCGCGACTTGAAATGCGTATCCGCAATCTCGGAGATCGAGCGGATCTTCTCGAGGTCCGCGTCGGTCAGGATCGGCTGGCGCACTTCGAGGCGTTTTGTCGAAGCTACCCCTTCGAGGTCGAACAGGTTCGGCCGCGGACCGATGATGGAGACGAGGCTCATCACCAGCTCTTCCCGAATTGGGTCGATCGGCGGGTTGGTGACCTGCGCAAAATTCTGCTTGAAGTAGGTGAACAGCGGCTTGGGCTTGTCCGACAGCGCCGAGATCGGCGTGTCGTTGCCCATCGAGCCCGCCGCCTCTTCGCCGGTGGAGGCCATCGGCGCCATCAGGATAGTGATGTCCTCCTGGCTGTAGCCGAACGCCTGCTGCCGATCCAAGAGCGGCAGGTTCGAGCGCATGCCTTTGGTGGGCGCTTCCGGCAATTCCTCGAGCACGATCTGCGACCCGTCGAGCCACTCCTGGTAGGGATGGCTCCTGGCGAGTTGGGCCTTGATCTCGTCGTCCGGGATGAGCCGGCCCTGTTCGAGGTCGACGAGCAGCATCTTGCCCGGCTGCAAGCGCCACTTGGTGACGATCTCGTCCTCGGGGATCTTGAGCACGCCCATTTCGGACGCCATGACGATGCGATCGTCACTGGTGACGAGATAGCGCGCCGGGCGCAGACCATTGCGGTCAAGCGTTGCGCCGATCTGCTTTCCGTCGGTGAACGCGATCGCGGCGGGGCCGTCCCACGGCTCCATCATCGCGGCGTGATATTCGTAGAAGGCGCGGCGCTCTTCATCCATCAAGGGATTACCCGCCCAGGCCTCCGGAATCATCATCATCACTGCGTGCGGCAGCGAGTAGCCGCCCTGCACCAGGAATTCGAGCGCGTTGTCGAAGCAGGCGGTGTCGGACTGGCCTTCATAGGAGATCGGCCACAGCCGGCTGATGTCCTTGCCGTAGAGTTCCGAATGCACGGAGGCCTGCCGCGCCGCCATCCAGTTGGTGTTGCCGCGCAGCGTGTTGATCTCGCCGTTATGCGCGATCATCCGGTAGGGATGAGCCAGCGACCAGGTCGGGAAGGTGTTGGTCGAGAAGCGCTGGTGCACCAGCGCCAGCGCGCTCTCGAAATCCGCTTCGTGCAGATCGGGATAGTACTTGCCGAGTTGGTCGGCGAGGAACATGCCCTTGTAGATCACGGTGCGGCACGACATCGAGCAGGGGTAATAGCCGGCCATGCCACGGTCGCGGCGCTGATAGATCGCCTGCGAGATCGACTTGCGCAGGATGTAGAGCCGCCGCTCGAACTCGACCTCGTCCTTGATCTGCGTGCCGCGGCCGATGAACACCTGCATGTTGGCAGGCTCGGTCGGCTTGACGGTTTCGCCGAGCGAGGAGTTGTCGGTTGGCACCTCGCGCCAGCCGAGCAGCTTCAGCCCTTCGGCCTTGATCTGGTCGGCGATGATGCTCTGGATCACCTTCCGCCATGCCTTCTCTTTCGGCATGAACAGCGCGCCGACGGCGTAGGCGCCGGGCGCCGGCAGCGCAAAGCCGAGTTCCTTGGCCTTGCGCGAGAAGAAGGCATGCGGAATTTGCACCAGGATGCCGGCGCCGTCGCCGGCGCGCGGGTCGGCGCCGACCGCGCCGCGGTGTTCGAGATTGCACAGGATCTGGAGCGCGTCGGAGACGGTCTGATGCGACTTCCTGCCCTTGATGTTGGCGATGAAGCCGACACCGCAGGAGTCCTTTTCCAGCGCGGGATCGTAGAGGCCTTCAGCCTGTGGGCGGAACGTGTGTTTTTCGATCGTGCGCGAAACGTCAGCCGGTTTCGACGCTGCGACCGACAGCCCAGGGGCCACGATGTTTTCGCGCTCGAATTCGGACCGGCTCATTCTTTGCGTCCTCTCAATCAATAAGGCCCCAAGGCCTCACCGTCGGCGGCGCAGCTTGGGCGTTGTGGCACCCACCGGGCCACTGGTCGTCCTCCGCGAACCGCTATTTCTTAAATTTAGCCTGGCCGCTGCAAACCCCATGCCGGGGCTGCGGCCCAAAATTGAGACAGGGCTACTGTCCTAACTCCGACCATGCCAAATTTTTCTCTACCACACAAGCGCGTGAAAGTCGCTCGCCAAGCAGCTCTGCCGTGCATGTGAGCCGTGGTGAGCGTTTCGCAAGGGGATTTGAGGCAAGCGCGCCGCGATGTCGCCCAAGGTCCGCCGAATTCGCCCCTGAAATTCGCCCGCCGGGATGAGGGCGAAAAAATCTCTCCAGACGAGAGCGTAACAGGAGCTCGAGATGAAGGCGTTCACAGGGTGGGCCGTCGCGGCCGGGCTGGTCTTCGCGGCGACGGCGGCGAATGCACAAGGAGCGCCCCAGCAGGCTGGTCCCGCCCGCTACCAGGCGACATCCGATATCGCCGGGCCTTATGCCGATGTGCCGCCGCCGTCCGCTCACGCACCGGCTTACGAGCCGCCGCCGCGCGTGATGTACGGCTCACCGGAATACGAGAATGGCTATGGATACGGCGGATATGGTCCCGCCGTGCTGCCGCCGCGCGAAGTCTATGCGGTGCTCCGCGAGAACGGATTTTCGCCGCTGGGCGCGCCGCGGTTGCGGGGCCTGTTCTATTCGATCGCTGCGATCGATCGCCGGGGTGACGATGGCCGGCTGGTCATCGACGCCCGTGACGGGCGGATCGTGCGCTTCGTGCCGGCGGACCACTTTGGACGCTACGACGGTTACGGCGCCGGTTACTACGGAGCCCCGCCGCCCCGGCCTTCCTATGGGCCGCTGGAGCCGATGACCCGGCTCGATAGCGCGCCACCGGCCGCGCCCAAGATGGCGAGCCGAACGCCATCGTCCGTCCCGCTACCAAAGGCCGCGCCGGCGAGGCCGGCTGGCGACCAGCCGGTCGCCGCGAAACCGGCGCCAGCCCCGGCACAGCAATCGGCCGCCATGCAGGTCAGGCCCGCCGACGCGCCGCCTGCAGCCGTAGCGCCGGTCGCCAAGCCGGCTGCGCCGGTGATCCAGCCGACGCAGCCGATGCCGAAGGTGCAGGATCTGGAGTAAAGGTTCAGCCAACAAAAAACGCCCCGGTTGCCCCGGGGCGTTTTCCTATTCAACGATCCTCGCTGTCTCAGGCAGCGGCCTTGTTGGCCGATCCCTCGATCACCGGTGCATCCTGCGCAGCCGAGGAGATCGGAATGCTGCGGGGCTTCTTGGCTTCGGGAATCTCGCGGACGAGATCAACATGCAGCAGGCCATTCTCGAGCGACGCGTTCTTCACCACGACGAAATCGGCGAGCTGGAATACGCGCTCGAAGGTGCGCGCCGCGATGCCACGGTACAGCAGCTCGGATTTATCCTTGCTGTTCTCATTGGCAACTTTCTCGCCCTTGATCGTCAGGGTGTTTTCCTTGGCGACAATCGAAAGCTCGTTCTGGGCGAAACCGGAAACTGCCACGCTGATGCGATAGGCGTTCTCGCCGGTACGCTCGATGTTGTAGGGCGGGTAGCCGGGGGTGCCGTCGGTCGCCTGATCGAGCAGGGAGAAGAGCCGATCGAAGCCGACAGTGGAACGATAGAAGGGGGTAAGGTCGAAGGTACGCATGGGTAGTCCTCCATTGAGCGACTGTTGAAGTGAACCCGCCCGCCATCGGGCCGGGCCTGTTTTCGTGCAGCCTTCAGCGATTTTCCGGGGTTGATTTCGGAAAATGCCGGTCCTGGCCTGCACAAGAAGAAATATGGGAAGAGGGTCGAACGCCTTCAAGTCTGCTTGCCGCGGCTGTTTTGACGTACGCCAACCCTTGATTTTCAGCGCCTTTCGCCTATCGGTTGGCCTGCATGTCGCTCGTCTCAATTCCCGCCAATCCCGTCCCTGAGAACGTTGTTTCCGGCACCATCAAGACGCCGGACGGCGCGGAGTTGCGTTTCGCGCGCTGGGCGCCGCCGGCCGGCCGCAAGGGCACGGTCTGCGTCTTCACCGGCCGGAGCGAATACATCGAAAAATATTTCGAGACGGTGCGGGACCTGCGCGATCGCGGCTTTGCCGTCGCCATGATCGACTGGCGCGGGCAGGGCCATTCATCGCGGCGGCTGCGCGATCCACGGCGGGGCTATGTGCGCGATTTCGCCGACTACGACATCGATGTCGATACCTTCGTGCAGCAGGTCGTGCTGCCTGATTGCCCGCCGCCGTTCTTTGCGCTCGCCCATTCGATGGGAGCCGCGGTGATGCTGCGCCTCGCGCATGCGGGAAAGCGCTGGTTCGACCGCATGGTGCTGACGGCGCCGATGATCGACCTGCCGGGACGCCTGACCTCGTTTCCGGCGCGCGCGCTGGTGCGCACGATGCGATTGGTCGGGCTTGGCGGCCGCTACGTGCCCGGTGGGAACGACACGGTGACCGGCACCGGATCCTTCGTCAACAACCCGCTCACCAGCGACCCCGTGCGGTACGCCCGCAACGCCGCGATCCTGGCAGAAGATCCGACACTCGGTCTCGGATCTCCGACGGTGGCCTGGGCTGATACCGCCTTCCGCGCCATGCACGGCTTTCGCGCCATGAACTATCCCACCGACATTCGCCAGCCGATCCTGATGCTGGCGGCGAGCAACGATGCGGTGGTTTCGACGGCGGCGATCGAGGAGTTCGCCTATCACCTGCCGGCGGGTTCGCACCTGGTCATCGCCGGCTCCAAGCACGAAATCCTGCAGGAGCAGGATCGCTACCGAGCGCAGTTCTGGGCGGCGTTCGACGCGTTCGTGCCGGGAACGCCGCTATTCGGATGAGGCGCGATGCTAGTGGTCTGATTCTAACATTCGCATCCCTTCTCAGCGGGCACTTTGCGAATGTTAGAATCGCAAGAGCATTAGTAAATATGAGATTCTAGTGGAGTTTCGGATTTGGCATTCGCTTTCGAGCTTGCGGCTGGGTGGGTAGCGAATGTCAAATCCGCTCCACCAGGTATTCACGACTTCTGGCTCTTCATCATCTCTGGCCTTCTGCTCAACGTCGCTCCCGGACCCGATACGGCTTATATCGCTGGGCGCAGCGTGCAGTTGGGATGGCGCGGCGGGGTCTTAGCAGCCCTTGGGATCGCCACCGGCTGCCTCGCGCATGTTCTCGCGGCAGCGCTCGGGCTCTCGGCGCTGGTGGTCGCCTCCGCGACGGCATTTGCAGCAGTGAAATGGGTTGGCGCCGCCTACCTCTGCTACGTGGGTTTGACGATGCTGCTGTCGCGCCCGCGCAATCCGGAAGAAGTGCCGCGCGAAGGTAAGGCCGTGCCGCTTTCGCGGGTGTTCTGGCAGGGCGCGCTGACCAACGTGCTCAATCCGAAAGTGGCGATGTTCTTCCTCGCCTTCCTGCCGCAATTCGTCGATGCCGACGCGCCCCACAAGCCATTTGCCTTTCTGACGCTCGGTTTGATCTTCGTTTTCAACGGCACGCTGTGGTGTCTTGCCGTCGCGGTTGCCGCCGCGCGGGCCGCCGGCCCTCTGCGAAAGTCCAGCCACGCCATCGCCTGGATCAATCGCGGGCTTGGCGCGCTGTTCATCTATCTGGGCGGGCGTATCGCGCTGGCGGAACGCTAAAATCGGATCGCCAGCTCACGCGAAATGGATTTCGTAACTGGCAATTGCGGCCAGATAGATCCCGAGCAGGATCATCGCCATCAGAAACCAGCGGCGGAACGTCTCGGGCTCGAGGCGCGTGCGGACCGACTGTCCGATCGCCATGCCCGTGAACGAGGCGGCGAGCGCGATGACGCCGGGCAGCGCGGTTGATTGGTCGAGCAGGCCTGCAGCGGAGAGATTGAAAGCCTGGGCGATCGTGGCGACCGTGAAGAACACGCCGAGCGCCTGGATGAGTTCATTCTTTTTCATGCCCAGCGCCTGCATGAAGGGCATCGATGGAACGACCTGCACGCCGGTGGCGGCCGAGATCACCCCGGTCACGAGCCCGATCACGCCGCCGACCCACTTCTCGTCGCGCGGGCGGACGGCGATGGCAAATTTCCGAAGGCTGACGATGGCGTAGATCACGAGCAGGATCCCGATCAGCACCGTGCCGTAGCGCGCATAGGGGCCTGTCATCATGTCGGCATTGAGCCAGATGCCGACGGCGAGCCCGAGGAGCAACGGCCAGAGGCGCTTGACGAGGCCGAGGAAATAAGGGCCGGCAAAAGTCTGCCAGATGTTGGTGAGGATGCCCGGCACGATGACGATGGCGAGCGCATGCGCCGGCGCCATCGCCGCTGCAAGCAATCCCATCGACACCGTCGGCAGGCCAAGCCCGATCACGCCCTTGACGAAACCTGCCAGCAGGAAAACCGCGGCGATGAAAACCAGAAGCAAATGGGTCATGCCCGACATTGACCGATCCGTAACAAGGGCACAATCTGTGACTTATTGATGTAGCCTTCGGCTGTGACGAAGGCAGGTTCTTGGTCGGGAGGTTTGGCCGTGCGTTTTGATCTGGTCGATCTTCAGCTCTTTGTTGCGGTGGCCGATAGCGGCAGCATCACCCGCGGCGCGGAACGCGCGAACCTGGCCCTGGCATCGGCGAGCGCCCGGATCAAGGGTCTGGAGACCGATCTCGGGGTCGAACTGGTGAGGCGCCGTCGCCGCGGCATCGAACTCACCGCCGCCGGCGAAAGCCTGCGCGATCACGCGCGCATCATCATGCACAATGTTGCTGTCATGCAGGGCGACATCGCCGGCTTTGCCAGCGGCGTCAAAGCCAGCGTCCATGTGCTCGCCAACACAGTTGGCTTGTCGGAGCATCTGCCGAAGGCGCTGGCCGTTTTCTTGCGCGAATATCCCGACATCAGCCTCGACGTCGAGGAGCGCGAGAGCGGCGATATCGTCGGCGCCATCGTTAGCGGCGCGGCCGATCTCGGCTTTGCCGCCGAACACGCATTGCCGGAGCATCTCGATCGGTTTGTCTTTGGCGAGGATCACCTGATGCTGGTCACGCCCCGGCGAAGCGAATTTGCAGGCCGCCGCCAGATCGATTTTATCGCAGTGGGGAATCGCGACTTCGTCGGGCTCACAAATGCGACTGCGCTCGCCATTCACATCGGCAAGCACGCCGCGCGGCTCGGCATGCGCCTGCGCGTGCGGGCACGCTTACGCGACTTCGATGCGATCTGCCGGATGGTTTCGGCCGGCGTCGGCGTCGCGGTGGTGCCGGAAGCGGCCGCCAGGCGGTGCGCGCAGTCGATGCCGCTCACGATATTGTCGATCCGCGATTCCTGGGCCAATCGCCAGCTCGTCATCTGCGCCCGCAGCTTCAGGAGCCTGCCCAAGCCGGCAAAGCTTCTGGTCGAGCACCTGCGAAAGGCGGCGCGATAGAAGATCTACTTCTCCGTCGGGACGCCTGCGTCCTTGATGACCTTCGCCCACCGCGCGATCTCGCTTTCCATGAAGGCGTGGAAATGCTCCGGGGTGTCGCCGATCAGCTCCGCGCCCTGGATGGCGAGCTTTTCCTTCACGGCGGGATCGCGGATGGCCTCGAGCGCGATCTGGTTGAGCTTTCCGACGATCGCGGGAGGGGTGCTGGCCGGCGCCACCATGCCGTACCAGTTCTCGGCCTGCACGTCAGGTAAGCCGGCCTCGGTTGTGGTCGGCACGTCCATGGCGGTTGGCGCGCGCTGCGGCGCGCCAAGCGCGATCGCGCGCAGTCCGCCGGACCTGATCTGCGGCAGAAGGATCGGCAGATCGAGGAACACCATCTGCACCTGCTGCCCCAGCAGGTCGTTCACGGCGGGCGCCGCGCCGCGATAGGGCACATGCACGATGTCGATTTTTGCCGAGAGCTTGAGCAATTCACCGGCAAGATGCGGCAGGCTGCCGGGGCCGGACGATGCGAAATTGAGCTTGCCGGGTTTTGCCTTGGCGAGCGCGACGAGCTCAGCCATGTTCTTCGCCGGCACATCGGTTGCGACCACCAGCATCTCTGGCACCTTGGCGACCAGCGTGATGGCTTGCAGGTCCTTCAAGGGATCGTAGGCGACCCTCTCCATCGTTGGGCTGATGGCGAGAGCGCCGGCGCTCGAAATCGCAATCGTGTAGCCGTCGGGCGCCGACTTCGCGAGCACCTCGGTGCCGAGCACGCCGCCCTGGCCGCCTCTGTTATCGATGATGACCGGCTGCTTGATGATCTCCGACATGCGCTGGCCGATCACCCGCGCGATGATGTCGTTCGGCCCGCCGGGCGGGAACGGCACGATCAGCCGGATTTGCCGCGCCGGAAAATCCTCCGCGTACGCAGCTGCGGCCGACAGCATCAGGGACAGGCCGGTGAAGACCGCGCGCAGGATTCTCATGACAGGGGACCTCAACTGTTGAGCAGCTTGAGCGCGGCTTCGTGGACCTTCGGATCGCCGGCGGCGACAATGCGGCCGCCGCTTTGCGCAGGCCCACCCTCCCACGTCGTCACCACGCCGCCCGCGCCGGTGATGATCGGAATGAGGGCTGCAATATCGTAGGGCTTGAGTTCGGTCTCGATGACGAGATCAAGATGGCCACCTGCGAGCATGCAGTAGGAATAGCAGTCGCCGCCATAGCGGGTCAGCCGCGTGGTCTTCTCGATGCGGCCGAAGGTTGCGCGGTCGGCCTCGTTCATCAATAGCGGGCTTGTCGTAAACAGTGTCGCATCCTTCAGCGATGCACAGCGCCGCACCGCAAGACGCCGCTGGCCGGCCGAGCCGGAATAGTTCGCCGAGCCGTTGTCGCCGGAAAAACGCTCGCCGATATAGGGCTGGTGCATCATCCCGAACACCGGCGTCTTCTTGTGCATCAGCGCGATCAAGGTCCCCCAGGTCGGAAAGCCCGAGATAAAGGACTTGGTGCCGTCGATCGGGTCCAGCACCCAGACATATTCGGCGTCCTCGCGTTCGTTGCCGAATTCCTCGCCGACGATGCCGTGCTGGGGGAAGTTGGCCTGGATCAGCCGGCGCATCACCGCTTCCGCCGCGCGGTCGGCTTCCGTCACCGGATCGAAATCGTGGGCGCCCTTGTTGTCGACGCCGAGCGAGGTCCGGAAGAACGGCAGGATGGTTTCGCCGGAGGCGGTTGCAAGGCGACCAATGAAGGCGGTGAAATCGATGACCGTCACGAGTGTTCCTTAACGTAGGCCTGCCGCAGAATGCGACGGGTCTTGCCTAGCGCAATCCGCCGACGTCCGCATCGTCGACCGAACGTTAACCAGTGCGCAACGCCGGTTTTCGACCCAGCGAATCGATCGGCGCGGAGGGGCAAATTTCCAATGACCCACGCCGATCACGAATCCGAGAGAAAATAAAAAGGCGTGGACGAATCAGGGCCGAAAAAACGGAATTCTTCGGCAAGCTACTGATTATATTTGATAATACCGAATATCCGGCCTGTGGAGTATTCAGGCCACGCGGAGGGGATATGCACCAGAATTAATTCGAAAACCCTTGCACTTTGTGCAGCGCGGCCGCATATTGTTGCGGTGCGGTAGCGCTTCGCGTTATCGCTGCCCTCCTTGGGCGTTTCCTCCCTAGACTTGGGCCGCTTGTTCATTCAGGCGGCCCTTTTTTCTTGCAGTTGTCATCCCTGCGAATTGTCATGGAGCGGTCTTGCGCGATGGCGTGGCCCGCGATGATGGCGATCATTCCGCCGCGGTCTGGAACGGCTCAAGGCCGTCGAGCGGGATGGACGACAGCACCTCGGCGAGCACGGTGAAATCGTCCGCCACCCGCGTGAACCGCTCGCTGCGGGTCCGCCGCCGCTCATCCATATAAACGGCGCGGTTAAGCTCCAGCTGAACCGTATGCAGTCCGGACGCCGGGTTGCCGTAATGCTCGGTGATGAAGCCTCCCGCATAGGGCTTGTTGCGGCCGACCGAATAGCCAAGCCGGGCCATGGTCTCCTCGACCGTGTCGGCGAGAACGGGTGCGCAGCTGGTGCCGTAGCGATCTCCGATCACCACGTCCGGCCGCCGCGGCTCCTCGCGCGACACGCCGACGGACGGCATCGAGTGGCAATCGATCACGATCACCGTGCCAAAGGCGCGATGGACCTTGTTGATCAATCGGCGAAGCGCCCGGTGGTAGGGTTTGTACAGCGTCTCTATTCGCGCCAGCGCGTCGTCAACCGCGATGCGCTCGCTGTAGATCTCCTGCCCGTCGCCGACAACGCGCGGGATGGTGCCAAGGCCACCGGCGACGCGCATCGAACGCGTATTGGCGAAGCTCGGCAGCCGTCCGGAAAACATCCGCGGATCGAGCTCATAGGGCTCCCGGTTCACGTCGACATAGGAGCGGGGAAAATTGACGCTCACCGTCGGAAAACCGAGCGCGCTCAAGCCCGCGATCAGCTCGTCCATGAAGGAGTCTTCCGAGCGGCGTAAGCCGGCCAGATCGATCCGCGAGATCTTCAGGAATTCAGCGGGGTAAACCGAGCCGGAATGCGGCGAATTGAAGATGATGGGCGCCCGCCAGGCAGCCGGCTCAAAAATTTCGAACGGCGGCAGCAGTTCTTCGTCAAGCTGGGTCATCGTGCGGCGCCGTCCCTTAAATCCGCCCTTCCTGAACAGTCATTTATGCCCAGGAGAAGCAGCTTTTGTGCTGCCATTGTCGGTAATCGCGGTCGCCGTGCCAAGCGAAAAAACTCTAAATCGCCCGAAACACAACCTGCCGAGGCAATTGACGTCCTCGATTGATTCGTGCCGCAATCAGGTCCAGAAATACTGGCAACAGAGCCCGCTCCAAACACCTCTTTCACCCGAAATTTACTCTCTGTCGGGCTTAGTGGGATGGGGTGATCTTCAAACCGGATGCGACAATTCCAGCCATGCACAAAATCCTGCTTGCCGAAGATGACAACGACATGCGCCGCTTCCTGGTCAAGGCGCTGGAAAACGCCGGTTTTGAGGTCTCGCCGCACGACAACGGCATGTCGGCCTATCAGCGGCTGCGCGAGGAGCCGTTCGAGATGCTGCTCACCGACATCGTGATGCCGGAAATGGACGGGATCGAACTGGCACGCCGCGCCTCGGAACTCGATCCCGATATCAAGATCATGTTCATCACGGGCTTTGCGGCGGTGGCGTTGAATGCCGACTCCGAGGCGCCCAAGAACGCCAAGGTCCTCTCGAAGCCGGTCCACCTGCGTGAACTGGTCAGCGAAGTCAACAAGATGCTGGCGGCCTGATCGGCCACCCAAAGGGCTCGAAAACGCAGGCTTCCAACCTTGCCTGCCCGCGTCGGAGCCGATATACGGACCCCAACCCGATTTAAGACCTTAGGGCACGTAGCTCAGCGGGAGAGCACTACCTTGACATGGTAGGGGTCACAGGTTCGATCCCTGTCGTGCCCACCATCCGGTTCCGATCCTTACCTCACTGCTCTAAGGCGTCACGTCGGCGCGTGACACCGCTCTTGGCGCGGTGGCCTGCTTCCAGGTCGAGTTTGCGACCTGAATCGGCGAGAAGGGCGGCCGCTCGACATACTTGCCGTCGCCTTGTTCGGCGCGAAGCTCACCATTCGCGAAAGCGATTTTGCCGCCCGACAGCGTGGCGGCGGGCGCGCCCTCGCAGGCGAAGCCCTCGAACACGTTGTAGTCGATCCGGCTGGTCTGTTTGGCGGCGCTGATCGTTTTGTTCGCCCGCGGATCCCACACCACGATATCGGCGTCCGAGCCTATGCCGATCCGGCCCTTGCGCGGATAGATATTGAGGATGCGCGCGATACTGGCCGAGGTCACCGCGACAAACTCTTCTTTCGTCAGCCGGCCCGTGTTGACGCCGGCGGTCCAGAGCAGGGGCATGCGGTCTTCGAGCCCGCCGGTGCCATTCGGGATTTTGCGAAAGTCGCCGATGCCGAGGCGTTTCTGTTCCGTGGTGAACGCGCAGTGATCGGTTGCGACCACCTGTAGCGAGCCGGATTGCAGTCCGGCCCACAGACTGTCCTGATGGCGTTTGTCGCGGAACGGCGGCGACATCACACGGCGCGCGGCATGGTTCCAGTCCTTGTTCTCATACTCGTTCGCATCGAGCAGGAGATGCTGGATCAACGGTTCGCCGAACACCCGTTGTCCGCTCGCGCGCGCCCGCGCAATCGCTTCATGCGCCTCCCGGCAGCTCGTATGCACGATATAGACCGGCGATCCCGTCATTTCGCCGATCATGATGGCGCGATTGGTGGCTTCGCCCTCGACCAGCGGCGGCCGCGAATGCACGTGACCCTCCGGGCCGGTGATGCCGCGTTCGAGCAGCGCTTCCTGCATCCTGGCGACGACATCGCCGTTTTCGGCATGAACCAGCGGCAGCGCGCCGAGATGGGCGCAGCGTGCGAACGAGCTGTAGAGCTCGTCGTCATTGACCATCAGCGCGCCCTTGTAGGCCATGAAATGCTTGAACGTGTTGATGCCGTAGGTTTTGACGACGATCTCCATCTCGTCGAATATCTGCTTCGACCACGACGTCACCGCCATGTGGAAGCCGTAGTCGCAGGCCGCCTTCTCGGATTTGCGGCGCCAGTCCTGATAGGCGGCTAGCATCGATTGCCCGGGATCAGGAATGCAGAAGTCCACCACCATGGTGGTGCCGCCGGAAAGCGCGGCCTTGGTGCCCCACTCGAAATCGTCAGCGGAGACGCTGCCCATGAAGGCGAGTTCGAGGTGGGTGTGCGGATCGACGCCACCCGGCATCACATAGCAGCCGCCGGCGTCGATGACCTCGGCGCCAGCGCGCACCTGAAGCGAAGGACCGACAGCCGCGATTGTCCCGCCCGCGATCAGAACGTCTGCACGCGAGGAATGATCGTGATTCACCACCGTACCGCCGCGGATCAGGATCATGAAGACGTCTCCGGTTCGGGGAATGCGATCGAGGCCAGTGCTTCCCCCGCAAATTTGGCCTGCAACGGGCGTGCCAGCATAAAATGCGCGAATCCGCCATGCTTGCGGCGCTGGTCTAGCCGGGCAGGCGGCTCTTGCCTTCGCCTCCGGGCAGGCAGGGTCAGACTTCTTGGCAAAGCCCGGGACCACGGAGCGCGGCCTGCAACAACGGTATCAAGGGATGGAACATGGCGGCGCGCGCGGAAATCAAAACGCCGCGTCGAGGGTTGCTTCCAGCGTCTCGATCAAGATGTCGGATAGGCGCGACATCGCCGGTGTCGCTTCGCCGTTGCCGCGCTGTCTCATCACCATGGCCACGGTTGGAAGTTCGGGCAGACCTGCGTCGGCATCGAGCGGCGACAATTGCGAAGGCAGCCCGATTCCCGTTCGCACGGTGATGCCAAGGCCGCTCGTCACCGCTGCCCAGAGATCCATCAGATTGGGACTCGAATGGGCGATGTTCCATGAGATGCCGGCTGTATCGAGCGCGGTGCCGGCCGCTGCCCGGAAAAAACACGGCGGATCGAACACCGCGAGCGCCAGAGGCGCCGACGCCTGCGGCCGCGTGTACCCGCGCGGTCCGATCCAGCACATCGGAAACGCTGCCGACCACATCGCATCCGTTGCGCGTTCGGTTGCAAAGGTGAGGGCTATGTCGATCTCGGACCCGTCGAGTTGGCGGATCAGCATCGGGCTGCGGTCCACGACAGCCTGAACGCGAATGGCCGGATAGGCCCGCGCAACCCGGATCAAGGCAACGGACATCCACGTTTCCGCGACATCCGGCGGCACGCCCAGACGAACGGTGCCCGCGACCGACGCACCTGGCAGCGCCGAGAAGGCCTCGTCGTTCAAGTCCACGAGCCGCCGTGCATTGCGGATCAGCGCTTCGCCCGCATCCGTCAGCGTCATGTTGCGGCCGATGCGCTGAAACAGCGAAAAGCCGACCTGCTCTTCGAGCCGTTTCAATTGCAGGCTGACCGCCAACTCCGAGCGACCGACCTTGGCAGCGGCGCGCGCGAAGCTGCCAAGTTCATCGACCGCGAGCAGTGTCCGCAAAACGGCGATGTCGAAATTGGGTTGCTGGCCTGCCATCGGAAAATCTCACGTGAGGAAACCTCAAGTGCGTGAATTGAAACTACTCGTTTGTTTTGGCGCTCGCAATGCGCGACCCATCCGACACAGGCGAGCGGCAGCAACCAGCGCCGTTCGCATTAACGTTACTCCCATTCGAACGGCAAATTCATGTCTTCCCTTCGCTCGCTTCTTTCGGTCGTGGTGTTTAGCAGCATCGTGGCCCATGGCGCCGCTTCAGCCGCGCCCGTCATGGTCGTCGGCATCGACACCAAATTCTGGATCGACGATACGGGCGGACGCGTCTTCCAGCCTGATAGCGGCGATCTCCTTCAGGTCTACGATCTGAGCGACCCGGCTCACCCACAATTGATCCGCGAGTTGCCGTTGCCGAATTCGGTCGTCGGGCCGCCGACCAATCTCGCCGTGACGCCGGACGGCAAGCTCGCGTTGACCGCTAACGCGCTCCTCGTCGCAGGGGAAGGGGCCTCCAAGCCAACGCCGGACAATCGCGTATTCGTGGTCGATCTCGCAGCGCGACCGTCGCGGATACTCGATACCATTCAAGTCGGAGCTCAGCCGTCCGGCATTGCGATCAGCCGCGACGGGACGACGGCGTTGGTGGCGAACCGCGCCGGCAAGTCGGTTTCGGTGTTGTCAATCACGGGGACTAAGGTCGAAGTGACCGACACGATCGCGATGGATGAAGCCGTGACGTCGGCGGCGTTCACGCCCGACGGAAAGCATGCGCTGATCTCGGAATATTCGGCCCATCGTGTGGCGGGCTCGATATCGAGCAGGGCAAGGTGAAGCGAACGAATCTTGCAATGACAGTCGGCCTGTGGCCGTACACGGTCGCGGTGACGCCGAACGGCCGGCTTGGTTTTGCCAGCGCCACCGGCAACCAGGCGACGTCGACGGCAATATCGATCCGGTCGCGGTGATTGATCCGGCGGCAGCTCCGCCGCGCACGGTCGATTTCGTCGCAACTGGCGACAGTGTCGAAGGGATCGTGGCCAGTCCGCGCGGCGACTATGCGGCTGCGACAATTCTCCAGGGCAGCCTCGATGCGCCCCGCGGAGCGTGGTTTGCCCATCGTACCGGTAGCGTCGCATTGCTGCGGATCGCCGACGACAAGGTCACGCTGGCGGGCCGCACGGATGTCGGCGCCTTCCCGCAAGGCGTTGCCTTCTCGCCCGACGGCAACTGGGTCTATACGGGCAACTTCGCATCGCGCAGCATCTCGGTTCTGCATCTCGAGAACGGCAGATTGGTGGATACGCATGCGGACATCGCCTTGCCGGGCCCGCCCGCTTCCTTGCGGATCGGATCGCAATAAGAAACGCCGCGCCGTCCGTTCGGGTCGATCGAGCAGGAGAACCAATGTCGAAGTCAAAGCTGACGTGTCTGCTGTCGCATTCCGCCGAGGCACTGCTGCCGACAATCGAGCGCGACGTCCACAGGCGTCTGGTGCTCGGCGGAATGTTGGGTGCGGCGAGCGCATTCTCGGCGAAAGCGTCGCTGGCGCAGACGGCCCCCTCCGGTCGCACGGTGATTTCAGCCGACGGCATCATCCGCACCACGCTGGAAAGCTATACCAACGAGGCCGGCGAGGACTTTCGGCTCGTGCTGACCACCTATCCACCCGGCGTCGGACTGCCCTCGCATCATCATCCGTCGGTCGGGCACAACTACGTGCTGGAAGGCGTGGCGGAGTCTCGATACGAGGGCGAGGAACTGAAGCGATTTACGGTAGGCCAGAGCTACCAGGACAGGGCGCTGGTTACGCACGCAATCTTTCGCAATGCCGATCGCTCTTCGCCGCTCAAATATCTGATCGCCTATGCGGTCAAGAACGGGCAGTCGTTCCTTTTGATTCCATGAGAGGCGTCGGCCGGCTCGCCTGTCTGCGGGCGGATCGCAACCTCAAGCGAATTTGTTCGATAGCTTTCCTAGTCCCGAAATCTCGATGGAAACGCTATCGCCGGTGCGCAAGAATTTTGGCGGGGAGAAACCAACCCCGACGCCGGCCGGCGTTCCGGTCGCGATAATATCTCCCGGCAGGAGCGTCGTCCCCGCGGAAATGGTCGAGATCAAGGCCGGAATTTCGAAAATCAGATCGCGCGTATTGGCATTCTGCCGAAGCTCGCTATTGACCCAGCATTTCACGTCGAGGCTTGTGGCATCAACCTCGTCAGCCGTCGTGATCCACGGCCCCATCGGACAAAAGCCATCAAGCGTTTTTCCAAGAAACCATTGCTTGTGGTTCTTCTGCCGGTCACGCGCCGTCACATCATTGATGATGGTATAGCCAAAAACATAGTCGAAGGCGCTCTTGGCTGGAATGTCACGGCCTCGCTTGCCGATGACAAGCGCTAGCTCCGCCTCATAGTCAACGCTCGATGTCAGATGAGAATGCAGATCGATGACTGCATCCGGCCCGGCTACGCTCGACGGAAGTTTGGTGAACACCGCCGGAAATTCGTCGATCTCCTGTCCCTTGGTGGCGCCGGCTTCGAAGCCGCTGCGCGAAAATTCCCTGGCGTGCTCGCGATAGTTCTTGCCGACGCAAATGATATTGCGCCGCGGTGCCGGGATCGGCGCCGTCAACCGCACGTCCGTCAGCTTGACCTTGGGGGCGCCCGACAAGACGGTCTCTTTCGGGTCAGAGCCTTCAATCAGCGAAAGCATGTCGGGAGCGTCGATGATCGCCACCTGATCCCCTTCGACCGCGCCAACGCGAGTTCGACCCCGATACTCGAATGTCGCCAGCTTCATTACGACGCCTCCAGTGGAAAGCGCCAAATCGCAAATTGGTGTTCCACTGTCAACTTCAGCAGCGTTGTTCGGGCTCGTTCGTCGCGCCTGGCTCTTTTTTTCCCGCCGGCTGCGCCAGCTCCCCTTGATATAGTTGGCAAAGGCTCGAGCGTAATCCGGACGCCTGCGCGACGTGGTGTTTCGCGCACCTGATCCCAGCTCTCCGCTGAAATTCCCGGTCGCGTTTACCATCAAGAAGGGCGAGGAGTTCTTCAGGGCGAAGTAACCGAACGCGGACCGGCCTGCCCCCGCTTCCCCCGCGCAAGGCGTGCAGGGCAGGTGGGCTGCGCGCAAACGCCCTTGCGCCGGCAAGTTCCCGGCGGCACACTTCGTCCCCAAAGCGCATGGCCGCAAAGTGGCTTGCGACAACAAGGGACGGAACATGGCGGCGACGCGGATCGACTGCGATATCCACCCCGCGATAGGTGGCACGCGCACGACGTTGTTGCCTTATCTCGACGATCACTGGAAAGAACAGGTGGTGAGCCGCGCGATCGATGGCCTCGACCTCAACAGCTATCCGCCGAACATGGCCTTGTCCGGCCGTGCCGACTGGCGGCCGAAGCGCGGCAAGCCCGGCAGCGATCTGGCGATGGTCCAGCGCGGCGCGTTCGATCAGCTCGGTGCAAGCCACGCCATCTGCAACGTGCTCTATGGCGCGCATGCCGTCTTCGATCCCTATATGGCCTCCGCCTTCTGCAAGGCGATCAACGACTGGATCGCGGCCGAATGGCTCGATCGCGATCCCCGCCTGCGCGCCTCGATCGTGATCCCATGGCAGGCGCCGGATCTCGCGATCGAAGAGATCGAACGCCGCGCGCCAGACAAGCGATTCGTTTCCATGCTGGTGCTCGCACAAGGCGAGAGCCTGCTTGGCCGGCGGCATTACTGGCCGGTGTGGCAGGCGGCCGAGAAGCATCAACTTCCGCTCGCCATCCACGCCGGCACCGCCTATCGGCAGGCGCCAAGTTCCATCGGTTGGCCGTCCTACCGCTACGAGTACTACCTGGCCGAGGCGCAGGCGTTTCAGTCCCAGGTGCTCAGCCTGATCTATGAAGGCGTGTTCCTGAAGTTTCCGAAGCTGAAGGTCGTGCTGATGGAATCCGGCGTCACCTGGCTGCCGGCCTTCATGTGGCGCGCCAACAAGACCTGGCGCGGCGTCCGCGTCGAGGTGCCATGGGTCGATCGCGAGCCGGCCTCGATCATGCGCGACCATGTTCGCGTGACGATGCAGCCCTTCGACGCGCCGCCCAATTCGGCAAGCGTCGCCGATATCATCGAGATGATCGGCTCGGACAAGATGTTCCTGTTCGCGTCCGATTATCCGCACTGGCAGTTCGACGGCGACGACGCCATTCCGCCGCATCTGCCGCCCGCTATCGTTTCGCGCATGTGTGCTGAAAACCCGCTTGAAACCTTTCCGCGGCTTTCGCTTGCCGCCTAAGTCTTCCCCAGGAGGATCGCATGAGTGACGTCATCGACCGCCCGCTGCTCGACCAGGAAAAGCCGGCCAAGAGCAGGCTTCGGATCATCGACTGCGATGTCCATCCGAGCCTGCATGCAAAGAGCGATCTCAACCCGTTCCTGGCAAAGCGCTGGCAGGACCACATGAAGACCTACGGCGATCACCTGCGCACGCCCTATATGGGAACCACGCCTTATCCGCGTTCATCGCCCTTGATTTGTCGCCGCGATGCGTGGCCGCCGACCGGTGGACCCCCGGGCTCGGATCTCGATTTCATGCGCCAGCAATATCTCGATCCGCATGATGTCGAGTTCGGCCTGTTGCAGGTGCTCGATATGTTCATCTTCTCGCAGCAGAACCTCGAATTCGGCGCAGCGATCCAGCGCGCGGTCAACGAATGGCAATTGGCGCACTGGATCAGCCGCGATCCGCGGCTGAAGGCGGCGATCCTGGTCGGGCAGGACGGTGTGGACCTGGCCGTCGCCGAGATCGAGCGTTGCGCCAAGGTCGGCCAATACGTGCAGATCAATATTTCGCCGCGCGCCAACGAGCCGATCGGCCGTCGCCGCTATTGGCCGATCTATGCCCGCGCGGAGGAATTGGGCCTGCCGCTCGGCATTCACACCGGTGGCTATGGCGGTCATCCGCCGACCGGTGGCGGCTGGCCGTCTTATTACGCGGAAGAGCACCAGTCGAATGCGCATACCATGGCAGCAGCCTTGACGAGCCTCGTGCTCGAAGGCGTGCCGGCACGCTTTCCGCAGCTGAAGATCGTGTTCATTGAGGGCGGCTTCGGCTGGATTTCGTCGACCATGTGGCGGATGGATCAGCACTTCGAACGCTTCCGCGACGAGGTGCCGCATCTCAAGCGAAAGCCGTCCGACTATGTGCGGGAGCATTTCTGGTTCACCACGCAGCCGGTCGACGAGCCCGATGAAACGAGGCATTTGCGCAAGCTGATCGAGTGGGTCGGTATCGATCGCCTTTTGTTTTCGTCGGACTATCCGCATTGGGATTTCGACGATCCGCGATTTGCCTTCAAGACGCCGCTCAGCGAGGCCGAGAGGATGAAGATCTTTCAGACCAACGCGCGCGCGGTCTTCAAGCTCTGATCTCAACTTCCGATACTTGCCATGCCCCGTCACATTGTCGCCCGCACGTCAGACATCCCGCCCGGCGGCAACAAAGTGGTCACTCTGGACGGCCGCGACGTGGTCGTGTTCCATGCCAATGGCGAGTTCTTCGCATTGCTTAACCGCTGCCCGCATGCCGGCGCGCCGCTCGACCAGGCGGCCTGCGTGGCGCGGCTGACTTCGCCGGAACCCGGGGTCTATCAGCGCTCGCGCGTGGGCGAATTGCTCCGTTGTGCCTGGCATGGTTGGGAATTCGACATGCGCAACGGGCAATCCTGGTTCGACCCGCAGCGCGTTAGGGTAAGAACCTACCCGGTCGTCATCGAGGACGGCGAGACGCTCGCCAAGGGCCCCTATGTGGCCGAAACCTTTCCGGTGCACGTCGAAGACAATTATGTGATTGTCGAGACGTGAAGCCTGTACGACACTCGCAAGACACAGTTGTCGTGCTATAAGCCCGGCATCTTGATCACGACAGGTGCGACCGGATGTCGAAGCAGGCAATGCGCGAAGAGGCCGAACGCCTGATCCGTGAGGCGATGGCGCGTAAACCGCTGGTCATCAAGGAAGGCAATACGCGCATCGAGGCCGTTTGCGGCAAATGCGGCGCGCCCAACCGCGTCTCGGCCGAGCGCGGGGTGGCGCGGGCGAAATTCACCTGCAAGCAGTGCGGGCACAAGCAAGAGACGCTGTAAGCCCTCGTCGTCAACCCTCCTTTACGAAGCTGGCGAAGGTATCCGCGCGATCTGGATGCCAGTGCAAGCATGGGAGATCTTCGGATCGGGCTATCGCGTTAGCGGTGATTTTACGGCTACAAAATCCTGATCGCAAAATTTCCGCAAAAGACATTTTCGGGGGCGTAGCACATGAATTTTCCTCACCTGTTTTCACCGCTTCAGGTCGGTCCTTATCGGCCCGCACATCGCGTCGCCATGGCGCCGCTGACACGCATGCGAGCGGACCGTTCGAGCTTCGCGCCACGTCCGCTGAATGCGGAATATTATGCGCAACGCGCGACCCCTGGCGGATTGCTGATCGCGGAAGCTTCGCCCGTGATGGTGACCGGCCGCGGTAATCCCGGCACACCCGGCATTTATTCGGAAGCCCAGATCAAGGGATGGCGCGCCGTGGTCGATGCCGTGCACGCCAAGGGCGGGTTGATCTTCCTTCAGCTCTGGCATGTCGGCCGCGCCTCGCATTCGTCGTTCCAGCCGGGCGGCGCGCTCCCGGTGGCGCCTTCGGCGGTACCGATCACGGGCAACGGCATGCTGGGGATGACGGCCGACGGCAAGATGGCGCCTTACGAAACGCCGCGGGCGCTGGAGACCGAAGAAGTCGGACAAGTGGTCGAAGCGTTCCGGCAGGCGGCTGACAATGCCAAGCAGGCCGGCTTCGACGGCGTCGAGATCCATGGCGCCAACGGCTATCTGCTCGAGCAGTTCCTGCAATCGCATACGAACCTGCGCACCGACCGCTATGGCGGCGGAATCGAAAACCGCGCACGGTTGCTTCTGGAGATCACGCAGGCCGCCATCGGGGTGTGGGGCGCGAACCGTGTCGGCGTGCGCTTGTCGCCTTATGGTATTGCCAACGGCAGCGGGGAGGCGGACCCGATGCCGCTCTACACGCATGTGGTCAAGGCGCTCGATGCGTTAGGTCTCGCTTATCTGCACTTCATCGAGCCGCGGTCGAGCGGGGCGGGGCGCGCCGAGGTGAACTGGCAGAACGTGCCTTCGGCGATAGTGCTGTTCCGGCCGCTCTGGCGCGGCGTGCTGATCGCGGCCGGCGGCTTTACCGGCGAGACCGCGGAAGCGGCGATTGCGCAAGGCCATGCCGATGCGATCGCGTTCGGCCGCATCTTCATCTCCAATCCGGATTTGCCGCGCCGCTTGCAACACGGTTTTCCGATCACGCCCTATAATCGCGCCACCTTTTATGGCGGCGAGGAAAAAGGCTACACGGATTATCCGGTTTACGACGAATTGGCGCCGGCCTGAGGCCGTCGTTCCGGGGCGCGAGTATAACGAGCGAACCCGGAACCTCGAGATTCCGGATTCGATGCTGACGCATCGCTCCGGAATGACGGGAGAACCTGAATGGCAAAACCCACCAAAGCCGCCGGCGTCGCCCGCGGCCAATGTCTGTGCGGCGACGTCGCATTCGAAATCGACGTGCCGGCGCGCTGGGCCTGGCACGATCATTCGTCCGCCAGCCGCCGCGCCCATGGCGCGGCGTATGCGACCTACGTTGGTAGCTGGCGCAAGCGCTTTCGCATCACCACGGGCGAAGAAGATATTTCGCGCTTCGAAGACGCGATGACCAAGACCGCGCGCTCGTTCTGCAGGCGCTGCGGAACGCCACTGATCTACGAGCGCCCGCGCTCGCCGCACATGGTGAACATTCCGCGCGCGCTGTTTTCCGATCGCACCGGCCGGCAGCCGCTTTATCACATCGCCATCGAGGAGTTGCAGGAGTGGACGTATGCCGGCGAGCCCCTGGTGCCGCTGAAGGGTTTTCCCGGCGTGGTCTGGCATCGCGGCAAGAAGAAGCCGCGTGGCGAGCGGGAAGGAATGTTTTAGTTCTAGGCGGACTTTCGTCGGGCCTGATTTGGCGGCGTTTGCTTCTTGGCGCGCTTTGCCTTTGTCGCTGGACGCTTGGCCTTGGCCGCTTTGCCTGGGAGCGTGGCTGCGAAATCGACGCCGCGCGTCAGCCATTTTTTCAGCATGCCTTCGGTGCGGTAACCCTCCGGCGCGACCCGCACATAGCCCTTCATGATGCGGCTGCCCATTTCCATCGGTCCGCTATGTGGTTCACGCACCATCTGCGCATGCGCGTCGGGCCCGACCCGGACCAGCAGGCCGCCGCGTCCGGAGACCGCGCAGCACATGTTGCCGTTTACCATGAAGCAGATGCCGCCCATCAGCGGTTGCTCGGTCACATTTTTTCGGCCGCTCAGCAGCACCCGGACGCGTTCGGCGGTCTTCTCGTCATAAGCCATCAATCCCTCCCTGATGCGCTTGATCATAGCAGCCTTGCTTCAAAAGGAGATTGCGCAATGCAGCCATGATCGCACTTCCTTGCATCCCAAACTCAAGTTTGCTCATGATGCACATTGCTTGAGAACACAAGAACACAAGCCAGAGGAAACATGAAAAATCGTATCACCGGGCGTTCGGCCTTCCTGGCCTTGCTCAAGGACGAAGGCATCACGCATCTGTTCGGCAATCCCGGCACCACCGAGCTTCCGATCATGCATGCGCTGAAGGATCACCCCGATCTCACCTATGTGATGGCGATGCAGGAGAGCCTCGTGGTCGCGATCGCGGACGGCTATAGCCGCGCCTCCGGACGTCTCGTCGCCTGCAACGTTCATGTCGCGCCGGGGCTCGGCAACGCGATGGGTTCGCTCTACAACGCGCAATTCACCGGCACGCCGATGATTTTGACCGCCGGCCAGCAGGAACAGGGCCACGGGCTGATGGAGCCGCTGCTCTATGGCCCGCTGGTGCGGATGGCCGAGCCGCTGGTGAAATGGGCGGTCGAGGTGACGCGGCTGGAAGATCTGCCGCGAATCGTGCGCCGCGCCGCCAAGATCGCGACCACGCCGCCGACCGGACCGGTCTTCATCTCGCTGCCGGGCGACATTCTCAATTCTGAGGCCGGCATCGAGCTCGGCCGCTCGACCCGCGTCGATGCGCGCGTGAAACCCTCCGACGACGCCTTGCAGGCGCTGGTCTCGCGCATTCTCAAAGCCGAGCGACCCGTCATCATCGCCGGCGACGAGATCGTCAAAAGCGATGCCTTGCAGGAGGCGGCTCAGCTGGCGGAGGCGCTCGGCTGTCCGGCGTTCCAACAGTCCGTGCCCTACGGCGCGCATTTCCTCTCCGAGAGCCCGTGCTTCATGGGCGCGCTGTCGCGCTCGCAGCCGCAGGTGCGCGACGTGCTTGCGCCCTACGATCTGTTGATTGCGCTCGGTGCCGATCCCTTGCGCATGTCCGTCCACAGCGAGACCGATCCCCTGCCGGAGGGATTGTCGATCGTGCAGGTCGGTCTTGTCGAACGGGACCTCGCCAAGAATTACGGCGCGGAGATCGCGCTCAAGGCCGATGTGAAGGAGACGTTGCGCGCACTGATTCCGGCGCTGAAGGCCAAAGGCGGCGCGGCCTTTGACGCGAAGGCCAGGAAGGGCGTTGCCGCGCTGTCGTCGAGCAACTGGACGGCGCGCCGTGCCGCACTGGTCGAACAGCTCGCCAAGCGCGGCGACCGCGCGCCGATCGATCCCGATTATCTCACCCTGCAGCTGGTCGAAGCGCTGCCGGAGAATGCCATCGTCGTCGATGAGGGCCTGACATCCTCGCGGCAGATGTTGTCGCTCAAGGCCCATCGCGATCGGTACGGCTATCATGCGCTGGCCTCGGGCGGCATCGGCTGGGGAGTACCGGCCTCCGTCGGCGTCAGCCTCGCCAATCCCGATCGTCCCGTCGTGTGCTTCTCCGGGGACGGCAGCGCGATGTATTCGATTCAGGCCTTGTGGACCGCGGCGCACCACAAGCTGCCACTGAATATCGTGATCGCCAACAACGGCGGCTATCGCATCATCAAGCAGCGGCTGCTCGCCTTCCATGGCGACAATCACTATGTCGGCATGGATTTCGCCGATCCGCCAGTGGATTTTGCCGGTCTGGCAAAATCGCTCGGATGCGAGGCGATGCGCATCGCCGATCCCAGGGAGCTGAAGCCGGCGCTGACGTCCGCGTTCAAGCGGCCTGGCGCGAAACTGATCGAGGTGATGGTGGACGGGACGGTGTGAGGTGCGCCGTCATTGCGTGGCGCGCGTGCGCGCGAGCCCGGAATTTATCGTGCCGCAAAGTTTGTGGATGAATGGGTTCCGGGTTCGATGCTTCGCATCGCCCCGGAACGACATTCATCGAGGACGAAACAGCACCGCCGGGTGAGGCGCATCGAGCCGTGCGCGGCCTTCGCCGAACAGTTTCTCCCGCAACGTGCCTTCCTTGTATGCCGTCTTGTAGCGGCCGCGCCGCGTCAATTCCGGCACCAGCATCTCGGCGATGTCAGCAAAATCGCCGGGCGAAACCGCAAACGGCATGTTGAGCCCGTCGACGTCGGTCTGGTCGAACCAGGCTTCGATCGCGTCCGCGGCCTTTTCCGGCGTGCCGACCACCACAGGTCCAATGCCGCCGATGCCGACATGCTGGGCGACTTCGCGTACCGTCCAGACGCGATCGGGATCGGCGCGGGTGATGTTGTCCATCGCGGAGCGTCCGGCATCATTCTCGACATGCCGCACCTGCTGATCGAGGTCGTAGCCGGAGAAATCGACGCCAGTCCAGCCGGACATCAGCACCAGCGCGCCTTCGGGGCTGACGTAGCTCCGATACTCCTCGTACTTTGCTTTCGCCGCGGCCTCGGTCTCGCCCAGGATCACCGTGAACATCGAGAACATCAGGATCTCGGCCGGGTTGCGTCCTGCTTTCGCCGCGAGTTCGCGAATGCCGGCCACGCGCGGCGCGATGATTTTCGCAGATGGACCCGACATGAACACGCATTCGGCGTGCTGCGCGGCGAACTGGCGTCCGCGCGGCGAGGTGCCGGCCTGATAAAGCACCGGCGTGCGTTGCGGCGACGGCTCGCAGAGGTGAATGGCATCGAGCCGAAAATTCTTTCCCTCGTGCTGGACGCGATGCACCTTCTTTGGATCCGCGAAGATGCCGCGCGCACGGTCGCGCAACGCGGCGTCGTGTTCCCAGCTGCCTTCCCAGAGCTTGTAGACCACATCCATATATTCGTCCGCGATGTCGTAGCGGTCGTCGTGTCCGGTCTGCTTGTCCTTGCCGGCGCCCTTCGCGGCGCTGTCGAGATAGCCGGTAACGACGTTCCACCCCACACGCCCCTCGGTCAGATGGTCGAGCGTCGACATCCGTCGGGCAAACGTATAGGGCGGCTCGTAGGAGAGATTGGAGGTCACGCCGAAGCCGAGATGCTCGGTCACGGCGGCCATCGCCGGGATCACCAGCAACGGATCGTTGACCGGGGTCTGCGCGGCATTGCGTACCGCCGCCTCGTGACTGCCGCCGAATACGTCATAGACGCCGAGCACGTCGGCAAGAAACAGGCCGTCGAACCGGCCGCGCTCCAGCGTTTTCGCGAGGTCGAGCCAGTAGGGCAGGCGATTGTAGTCGGCGGTGCGGTCGCGCGGATGCGTCCACAGTCCCGGCGACTGATGCGCGACGCAATTCATCGCAAAGGCGTTGAGCCGGATTTCTTTCTTCATGTGAACTGATGCTCTTGAGAAAATTACTGACCGGCCTGCTTGAACGGCATCTCGGCCTCCGCCGGCGGCCTCACATGCGCAACATTGAGCGTCATCGAGACCACGTCGTAGTAGCCGTTGACCGCAATCAGATCGACGATGCCCTGTTCGCCGAATTTTTCGAGCGCTTTTGCGTAAGCGGCGTCGTCGACGCTGTGATCGCGGCGCAGTTGCGTGGTGAACTCCCAGACAATCGCCTCGTCGTCCTTCATGTTGTCGGGCTTGCGGCCGGCGCCGATCGCCTTGACGACGGCAGGATCAAGCCCGGCTTTGATCGCGAGCGGGGCGTGAGCGTACCATTCATACTGCGCGCCCCAGGCCTGCGCCGTCATCAGGATCGCCATCTCGTTGACGCGCTTGGGAAGCGAGGTGTTGAAGCGGACGTATTCGCCGACCTTTTGCAAGCGATCTGCCAGCGCCGGGCTGCGCAGCCAGGTGTTGAAAGGGCCGCTCATCCGGCCCCGGGGCCCGTTCATGATCGCTTCGGCAATGCTGCGCTGTGCCGGCGTCATCTGGTCCAGCGTCATTTCCGGCATGCGCTCGCCGGTCAATGCGAAGGCGGAACCAGCGAGCAAAACGCCGACAGCGGTCAGGCGCAGAATGGTCTTCATCGAGCTCTCCCTTTGTTCGGCCGCTTCACTTGCCGGCCTGTTGCTCGAATTGTCGCATCCCGTATGACTTTAGCAAAGGCCTGAAAGACTTCCCGCCCGCGCCCTATCCCGCTAACGTGATCAGATAGCAACGCCAATGCCCTCGCGAATGAAATGCCATGACCAGAACTGACGCCGTCGTCCGTGCCCGCGCCATGCTGCATTCCGGCGAATTTCTTGAGGAACTCGATCGCCGGGTCGCTTATCAGACCGAAAGCCAAAACCCGGAAAAGCGCGACGCGCTCAGGGCCTATCTCACCGACGAGCTTGAGCCGGCCTTCGCCAAAATGGACTTTGCGACGCGGCTGATCGAATCCCCGGCCAAAAAAGGTCCGTATCTTCTGGCCGAATATCGCGAGAATCCGTCCGCGCCGACCGTCCTCGTTTACGGCCATGGCGACGTCGTCGACGGCATGGTGGGCGAGTGGCGGGACAATCTCGATCCCTGGCACACCACGCAGGTGGGCAACCGCGTCTACGGCCGCGGCACAGCTGATAACAAGGGCCAGCACAGCATCAACATGGCGGCGCTGCGCGCGGTGCGGGAGACACGCGGCGGCAAGCTCGGCTTCAACGTGAAATTCATCGTCGAGACCGGCGAAGAGATCGGCTCGCCGGATCTGCCTGAGGTCTGCGAAGCCCTGCGCGATGACTTGAAGGCCGACCTGTTGCTCGCGTCCGACGGCCCGCGGTTGTCGGCCGAGCGTCCGACCCTGTTTCTCGGCTGCCGCGGCGGCATCCGCATTCATCTCGACGTCAATTTGCGCGAAGGCGGCCATCACTCCGGCAATTGGGGCGGCGTGCTCGCCAACCCCGCGACGATTTTGGCGAACGCCATCGCCAGCCTCGTCGATAGCCACGGCCGCTTGCAGCTCGAGGCGTTGAAGCCGCCGCCGTTGTCGAACCGGATCAGGGCCGCGCTCGCCGACGTCGAGGTCAAGCCGATGGCGGATGAACCGGCGCTGTCGGAGAATTGGGGCGAGGAGGGATTGTCGGCGGCCGAACGGCTTTATGCCTGGAATACGCTTGAAGTGCTGGCGATGTCGTCGGGTAATATCGACAAGCCCGCCAACGCCATTCCCGGCCGCGCCTCGGCGATCCTGCAACTGCGGTTCGTGGTTGGAACGAAGGTCGACAACATCGCGGACGTGATCCGCGCGTATCTGCACGAGCGCGGTCTTTCAATGGTCGATGTTCAGGCGACGCAACGCTTTGCCGCCTCGCGCACCGACCTCGACAGCCCCTGGATCAACTGGGCGGCGGAGTCGATCCAAAGCACGACCGGAAAGGCGGCGGCGGTGCTGCCGAATTTCGGCGGCTCGCTGCCCAACGACGTCTTCACCGACATTCTCAAATTGCCGACCCTATGGGTGCCGCACTCGTATCCCGGCTGCTCGCAGCATGCGCCGGACGAGCACATTCTGTTGTCCGTGACGGAAGAGGCGCTCGGCATCATGGCCGGTTTGTTCTGGGATCTTGGCGACTTGAAAACACCGCTTTGAGCCAAAGGGAATTTGCATGAACGTTTCGGCACCAGTCGGATTATCCGAACCGTCAAAGGCCGGCGTCGAGAAAAATATCACACGGCTCATTGTCGCCACCTCGATCGGCAATGCGCTGGAATGGTTCGACATCACGGTCTACGGCTATTTCGCCGTCTACGTATCGAAGGCGTTCTTTCCGAACGACAACCAGACGACATCGCTGCTTCTGACCTACGGGACGTTTGGGCTCGCTTACCTGGCCCGGCCGATCGGCGGCGTTGTGCTTGGCGCCTATGCCGACCGCAAGGGGCGAAAAGCCTCGTTGCTGATCTCCATCGTTCTGATGACGTTCGGCACGTTCGCGGTCGCCGTGATGCCGACCTATGCGACAATCGGCATTGTCGCACCGATCGCGGTGATCATCGCGCGACTGGTGCAGGGGTTTTCGGCCGGCGGCGAGTTCGGGAGCTCAACGGCCTTTCTGGTCGAGCACCGGCCTGACCAGCGGGGCTTTGTCGCAAGCTGGCAATTTGCCAGCCAGGGCCTGAGCAATCTGCTCGCATCCGCCTTCGGCGTCGGGCTCACTGTCTGGATGCTGCCTGCGGACCTTGCCTCCTGGGGCTGGCGGATCCCGTTTCTGTTCGGCGTCCTGATCGGCCCGATCGGCATCTACATCCGCAATCACCTCGAAGATGCGACCGCGCCGCCGGCCGCGCAAAGCTCGCCGGTCCGCGAAGTCTTCTTGCGCCAGAAATCCCGCGTGGCTCTCGGCATTGGTGCGCTCGCGATCTCGACCGCGGTCAACTACCTGATCATCTACATGCCGACCTATGTGGTGACGAAATTCAACCTGCCGCCGGTCACCGGTTTCACAGCGACCTTTGTCGGCGGCATCATGGTGACGGTGCTCACGCCGTTCGCCGGAATGTTTTCCGACCGGATCGGGCGGACGCGGCACATGATCGCGGCCAACCTCGTTCTGTTGATCTCGATCTTCCCGATATTCCTCCTGATCACAAAGCATCCAGTGCCGGCGGTCATCATCTTTGCAGTGTTCTGGCTGTCGACGCTGAAGGCGCTCTACTACGGCCCACTTGCGGCGCTGATGGCCGAATTGCTGCCGGCCGCGACGCGGGCGACCGGGCTTGGTCTCGGCTATAACATCGGTGTCACATTGTTCGGCGGCATGGGGCCGGCGACCATGACCTGGCTCGGCGGCTTTGCCCCGATCGGCAACCTGGCGCCGGGCTATTACCTGACAACAATCGCGATCCTGAGCCTGGGAACCCTCTTAACCATACATGCGACCAAGGCTGCCTCGCAGGAGGCGTGACGCAGTGGCGCAGGCGCGCCTCCCGGCCCAAAGGTTGGCTTGCGACGACCCGACGTTCGGACCATAAAAGCCCATGATTTTATCCAGCGCCAGCGATGCTGCTGTGGCCGAGATGCTTGCGAGGCTTCCCGCAATGCTCGATCGAACGCCTGACCTCGTTCTTCGCGGCCGAATGCTCTCCTGCGAATGCCTGCTGGGGACTGCCGATCGTCCCTTTCATGTATCGATCCGCGACGGCGCCATCGTCGACATGACGCCGGCGCCGGTGTTGATGCGTTCGTGGCGTTTTGCCTACCGCGCCTCTTCGGCGGCGTGGGCGGAATACTGGCAGCCGACGCCGCGCCCGGGCTGGCACGATCTGCTGGCGCTGACCAAACGAAAAGAGGCCACGCTCGAGGGTGACCTGCATCCCTTCATGACGCATTTGCAGTATTTCAAGGATCTGCTGGCGCTCCCGCGTTTGCACGGGAGAAAGGCGGCATGAGCGGTGCGATCGAGCCTATCGTCGGCCGCTATGTCCACGTCGGCATCGGCGGCGAAAACTGCCGGATTTATTTCGAGGAGAATGGCGCAGGCATTCCGCTGGTGTGCCTGCACACGGCCGGCTCTGACGGAAGGCAATGGCGGCATCTGCTGTCGGATGAGGAGTTCGCCAGGCATTTCCGCGTCATCGCCTTCGACATGCCCTGGCATGGCAAGTCGAACCCGCCGGAGAGGTGGGACGGCGCGGAATACTGCCTCACCACGGCGCGCTACACGGAGACGATCCGGGCGTTCTGCCGGGCGTTAAAGCTGGAAAAACCGGTCGTGATGGGCTGCTCGATCGGCGGCCGCATCGTCCTCAACCTTGCGATCGAGCACGCCCACGAGTTTCGCGCTTTGATCGGGCTCGAGGCGGCCGACTTTCAGGCGCCGTGGTATGACACCAACTGGCTCAACCGCCCCGACGTCCACGGCGGTGAAATCTGTGCCGCGCTGGTGTCCGGCCTTATCGCCCCGCAAAGCCCGGACGTCGCGCGGGCCGAGACGCTGTGGTGCTACAAGCAGGGCGGACCCGGCGTTTTCAAGGGCGATCTCTATTTCTACCGGGTCGATGGCGACCTGCGCGGGCGCGTGGAGGGGATCGACACCGCCGCCTGTCCGCTTTACTTGCTTACCGGAGAATACGATTTTTCTTGCACGCCGGAGGACACGATCCGCACGGCGGCGGCGATCAAGGGCGCGCAGGTCACCATTATGGAGCAACTCGGTCATTTCCCGATGAGCGAAAACCCGGCGCAGTTTCGCCGCTACATCGCGCCCGTCCTCGACCAGATTCGAAAACTTTCCACGTCGGATAAACAAGGAGCTACTTCATGAAACGAACCCTTTTTGCAGGAGCAGTCTTGATTGCAGGAGGCGCCGTGGCCGTTGCGCTGTCGGCAGGTCCTGCGCTCGCGCAGGAATTGACGGGGACGCTGAAGAACATCAAGGAAGCCGGCGCGATCACGCTCGGCTATCGCGACTCCTCCATTCCCTTCTCCTATCTCGACGACAACCAGAAGCCGGTCGGCTACGCGATGGACATCTGCTACAAGATCGCGGATGCCGTGAAGAAGGAGCTGAAACTCGACAAGCTCGAGGTCAAGCTCAATCCGGTCACTTCCTCCACCCGTATCCCGCTGATGGCCAACGGCACCATCGATCTCGAATGCGGTTCGACGACGAATAACGCCGAACGGCAGAAGCAGGTCTGGTTCACCAACACCCACTTCCTCACCGCGAGCCGTTTCGTCTCGAAGAAGGCGAGCCACATCAACTCGATCAACGATCTGAAGGGCAAGTCGGTGGTTTCGACCTCCGGCACCACCAACATCAAGCAGCTCAATGAAGCCAATGCCGCGCGCAGTCTCGGCATCAACATCATTCCAGCCAAGGATCACGCCGAAGCTTTCCTGATGGTGGAGAGCGACCGTGCCGTCGCCTTCGTGATGGACGACATTCTGCTGGCAAGCTTTGTCGCAAGCTCCAAGGATCCGGAAGCTTACGTGATCTCCACCGATGCGTTCTCCAAGCCCGAGCCCTACGGCATCATGGTGCGCAAGGACGATGTTTCCTTCAAGAAGGTCGTCGATGCGGCGACCGCGGCGCTGTACCAGAGCGGCGAGGGCGCAAAGATCTACAACAAGTGGTTCATGGAGAAGATTCCGCCGAAGGGCCTCAATCTCAAGGTGCCGCTCGGACCGGAGCTCAAGAACGAATTCGCCCACCCCTCGGATTCACCCGATCCGGATTCCTACAAGGCGATGTGAGTTAGGGGATACCCATGCGGCGCTTGCGCGGGGCAGGGCTTGCCTTGGTGGCGGCTTTCTTCGCCGCGCAAGCCGCTGTCGGTGCTGCGCCGGCGCGGGGCGATGAGCTTTCCGGCACGCTCAAGAAGGTCAAGGACACCGGTTCGATCTCGCTCGGCTTTCGCGACTCCTCGATTCCCTTTTCCTATCTCGACGACAACCAGAAGCCCGTCGGCTACGCCATGGACATCTGCTATGCGATCGTCGATGCCGTGAAGAAGGCATTGAAGCTCGACAAGCTCGCGATCGAACTGGTCCCGGTGTCGTCATCGACCCGTATTCCGCTGCTCGCCAACGGCACCGTCGACCTCGAATGCGGTTCTACCACCAACAATCCGGAGCGGCAGCGCCAGGTGGCCTTCAGCCATACCCACTTCCTCACGGCGACGCGCTTCATCTCCAAGACAGCGAGCAAGCTCGACAGGATCGAGGACTTGAAGGGCAAGCCGGTGGTCGCGACCTCCGGCACCAGCAATATCAAGCAGCTGATCGAGACCAATGCGGCGCGCAATCTCGGCATCACCGTCATTCATGCCAAGGACCACGCCGAGGCGTTCCTGATGGTCGAGAACGACCGTGCGGTCGCGTTCGTGATGGACGATATTCTGCTGGCCGCTTTTGCGGTCGGCTCCAAGAACCCGCAAGCTTACGCGATCTCGTCGGACGCGTTCTCGAAGCCGGAACCCTGCGGCATCATGCTGCGCAGGGATGATCCGGCCTTCAAGAAGGTCGTGGATGCGGCGACGTCGGCGCTCTATCAGAGCGGCGAAGGCGCGAAAATCTATGACAGGTGGTTCATGCAGAAGATTCCGCCGAAGGGTCTCAATCTCAATGTACCGATGGGGTCGGAGCTTCGCCACGAATTCGCCCATCCGTCCGACTCGTCCGACCCTGATGCTTACAAGGTGATGTAAATGTTGCGGCTTGGACGGCCCGGTCCTTGCATGGGTCGCAGTCAAACGTATTGGCCCGAGAAAGATGATGGTGTCTGATGTCGTCGGAGTGGAGAAGATGAAATTCGTGCGCCTCTTGGGGTTTGTACTGGCCGCGATGTTTTGCGCCGGCAACGGCTTTGCCGGCGAACTCACCGGCACGCTGAAGAAGATCAAGGACACCGGTTTCATCAACATCGGCTATCGCGATTCCTCGATCCCCTTCTCCTATCTCGATGACAACCAGAAGCCGATCGGCTTTGCGATCGATATCTGCCTGAAGGTCGTTGAAGCCGTGAAGAAGGAGCTCAAGCTCGACAAGCTCGACGTCGAGTTCAACCCCGTGACGTCGTCGGGCCGCATTCCCTTGCTGGCGAACGGCACCATCGATCTCGAATGCGGCTCGACCACCAACAATCCCGATCGATTGAAGCAAGTCGCCTTCACCAACACCCACTTCCTGACCGCGACGCGCTTCATCTCCAAGAAATCGAACCATCTGAATTCGATCGATGATCTGAAGGGCAAGACGGTCGCGTCGACCTCCGGCACCACCAATATCAAGCAGCTCACCGAGACCAATGCGGCGCGCGGTCTCGGCATCAACATCGTTCCGGCCAAGGAGCATGCGGAGTCGTTTCTGATGGTCGAGACCGATCGTGCGGTCGCCGCCGTGCTGGATGACATCCTGCTGGCAAGCTTTGCCGCCGGCTCCAAGGATCCGGATGCCTACGTCATCTCGACGGACGCGTTCTCCAAGCCCGAACCTTACGGGATCATGCTGCGAAAGGATGATCCCGACTTCAAGAAGGTGGTGGACGACGCCACGGCCGCGCTCTATCAGAGCCCGGAGGGCCAAAAGCTGTATGCCAAGTGGTTCCTCGAGAGGATTCCGCCGAAGGGCTTGAATCTCAACGTGCCGATGGGCGCCGAACTGAAGAAGGCATTCGCCAAGCCGACGGACTCGCCGGATCCGGATTTCTACAAGGCGATGTGAGAGACGACGTGAGGCGGGTGGGGCAGCGGCCTTGAACTATCACTGGAACTGGCACGTTTTCTTCGAGCCGTCGCCGAACGGCACCGGCACCTATCTCGACATGCTGCTGTCCGGTCTCGTGGTGACGATCGTCACCGCGCTCACGGCCTGGGTGATCGCGCTCGTAACCGGCGCCATCGTCGGCGTGATGCGCACGCTGCCTTCGAAGGCGGCGAACCTGTTCGGCTTCTGCTATGTCGAATTCTTCCGCAACATGCCGCTCCTGGTCCAGCTCTTCCTCTGGTTCTTCGTCCTGCCGGAACTGCTTCCCGCCGCCTGGGGGCTCTGGCTGAAGCAGCTGCCGAACGCGCCGTTCTATACGGCTGCGATCGGCACCGGCCTGTTCATGTCGGCGCGCGTCGCCGAACAGACGCGGGCCGGCATCAATTCGTTGCCGCGCGGGCAGCGGATGGCTGCGACCGCGCTCGGCTTGCGGACGTCGCAAGTGTATCGCTACGTGCTGCTGCCGATCTCCTTCCGCATCATCCTGCCGCCGCTGACGTCGGAATTTCTGTCCACCATCAAGAACACGTCGGTCGCGCTCACCATCGGATTGATCGAACTGACTGCGGAAGCGCGCGCGATGCAGGAATTCTCGTTCCAGGTCTTCGAGGCCTTCACCGCCGCGACCGTGCTTTACCTTCTGATCAACATCGTCGTCGTCATCGTCATGCACTTCGTCGAGCGCGGCGTGGCGATCCCCGGCTACATCAGCGGGAAGTAGCCGATGTTCGCCAATTTCGATTTCGACGTCATCCGCCGCTCGCTGAGCTACCTGTTTCTCGACGGCATGACCTTCACGTTGACGCTGACGGCGCTCGCGACCTGCGGCGGAATCATCTGGGGCACCCTGATCGCGATGATGCGCCTCTCGGGCCTGTGGGTTCTGTCGCGCTTTGCTCAGCTTTATGTCGACCTGATGCGCTCGCTGCCGCTGGTTCTGGTGATCTTCTGGTTCTATTTTCTCGTCCCCTATATCGGACAGTGGCTGACGGGCGCGTCGCGGCCGGTGCGCGTCGGTGCCTTTGCCTCCTCGCTCCTCACATTCACGCTGTTCGAGGCGGCGTATTTCGCGGAGATCATGCGCGCCGGCATCCAGTCCATATCAAAGGGACAGCCGGCAGCGGCTTCCGCCCTCGGGCTCACCTATGCGCAAACCATGCGTTACATCGTGCTGCCGCAGGCCTTCCGCAACATGCTGCCGGTTCTGCTGACCCAGACCATCGTGCTGTTCCAGGACACCTCGCTGGTCTACGTGCTGTCGATCCCTGATTTTCTCGGCGCCGCCAGCAAGGTCGCGCAGCGCGACGGCCGGCTGGTCGAAATGTACTTGTTCGCAGCCCTCGTCTACTTCGTCGTTTCCAGCATCGCGTCATTCGGCGTGCGCCGCCTGCAGGCGCGTATCGCCATCGTGCGTTAGTGGGGTCAGGATGATCGAGATCAGCCACGTCGATAAATGGTATGGCCCCGCCTTCCAGGCGCTGAAGGATTGCACCACGAGCGTCGCCAAGGGCGAGGTGGTGGTGGTGTGCGGCCCGTCGGGGTCGGGTAAGTCGACGCTGATCAAATGCGTCAACGCGCTGGAGCCGTTTCAGAGCGGCAAGATCACCGTCGACGGCATCTCGGTCGGGGACCCCCGCACCAACCTGCCGAAACTGCGCGCGCGCGTCGGCATGGTGTTCCAGCATTTCGAATTGTTTCCGCATTTGCGCATCATCGACAATCTCTGCCTCGCGCAGCAAAAGGTGCTGGGGCGCTCGCATGCGGAGGCCGTGGCGAAAGGTTCGAAACTGCTTGACCGCGTTGGCCTCAAGATCCAGGCGCAGAAATACCCGGCCGAATTGTCCGGCGGGCAGCAGCAGCGCGTCGCCATCGCCCGCGCGCTCGCGATGGATCCGATCGCGATGCTGTTCGACGAGCCGACCTCGGCGCTCGATCCCGAGATGATCAGCGAGGTGCTCGACGTCATGGTCGATCTGGCGAAGGACGGCATGACCATGATGGTCGTGACCCACGAAATGGGTTTTGCCAGCAAGGTCGCGAACCGCGTCATCTTCATGGATCAGGGCGAGATCGTCGAGGACGCACTCAAAGAAGATTTCTTCGGCAAGCCGCGCAGCGACCGCGCGCAGAAGTTCTTGTCGAAGATTTTGTCACATTGAAGACGTCATTGCGAGCGATGACGACGGATTATCTCTCCGTCGTCATGGCCGGGCTTGATCCGGCCACTGCCAGCGATAGGTAAGACGTGGATCACCGGGACACCGGTGATGACGAGCGGACGGAGGACTGGATTGCTTCGTCGCTTGCGCTCCTCGCAATGACGAAAATCGGTGTTTTGCATTGACGCCACGCCGCACAAACATGCCTCGAAGGGTTTATCCGCAACCGCATTTTGCGTATATGCTGTCGCCAGTCTGATGGCCCGCACCTTTAGGAGAACCGGTTTGGACCCGATCGCTTACGTCAACGGTGCCTTCGTGCCGCTCAGCGAAGCCAAAATCTCGGTTTTGGACCGCGGCTTCCTGTTCGCCGACGGGATCTACGAGGTGTCGGCCGTGCTCGACGGCAAGCTGATCGACAACGACTCTCACCTCGCCCGGCTGGAACGTTCGGTCGGCGAGATCAAGCTGCCGCTGCCCGAAACGATTGCGCGCATCAAGGAAATCCAGCACGAGCTGATCGAACGCAACGAGCTGAGGGATGGTCTGGTTTATATTCAAGTGACCCGCGGCGCCGACATCGGGCGCGACTTCGCGTTTCCGAAAGGCGTCAAGCCGACGCTGATGATGTTCACGTCAGTCAAGGACATCGTCAATGCCGCCTCCGCCAAGACCGGCATCGGCGTCATCACGGTGCCCGACATCCGCTGGGCGCGGCGCGACATCAAGAGCGTGGCGCTGCTCGCGCAGGTGCTCGCCAAGCAGGCGGCCGCCGAAGCCGGCGCCGGGGAGGCCTGGATGATCGAAGACGGCAAGGTCACCGAGGGCGGATCGTCTTCCGCTTTCATCCTGACCAGGGACGACGTGCTGGTCACGCGCGAGAACTCATCCGCGATCCTGCCGGGCTGCACCCGCAGGGCGGTGGTCAAGCTCGCCGAAGAACGTCAGCTCCGCGTCGAGGAACGAGCCTTCACGATTGAGGAAGCGCTGAAAGCCAAGGAAGCCTTCATCACCAGCGCGTCGTCCTTCGTGCAGCCGGTGGTGAAGATCGACGGCAAGCTGGTTGCCGACGGCGAGCCGGGACCCATGGCCCAGCGCTTGCGCGAAATCTACATCGAGTTCGCCCGCGCCACGGCGTCATAGGGTTTCGTCATCGCCAGCGCCAACACTCCAGCGTTTTCGTCATTCCGGGGCGCGAGTGAAACGAGCGAGCCCGGAATCTATTTCTCCTTGTGTTCGAGCGGCGCAATGGATTCCGGGCCTGCGCCTTACGGCGCATCCCGGAATGACGGCGACGGCGCGCCTCGCAATGACCGCGGGATCACGGCTTCAAAATCAGCTTCTGCACGCGCCAGTTCAGGAGCTCGGCGACATACAGCGTATTCTCGGACGGGCACGCGATTGCGTGAATCCAGCCGAATTGCTTGAGCTGCTTGCCGGATTGGCCGAGCACACCCAGCACCTTGCCGTCAAGGCTGAGCTTGTAGATGCGGCCGGGCCACGCGTCGGAACTGTACAGCACCTGGTGCGGCGGCGGCGTGATGCAGATCGCCCAGGGCGATCCCGGCGCGAAAGTGCCCTTGGCCTTCGTCGCCTCATCCGGAATCTTGCCGATCGCAGGTCTCGCATCCGCCGGCACCGGCACGTCGATCACGATCTGCCGCTCGAACTTGCCATCCTTGTCGAACACCTGGATGCGGTGGTTGCCGCGGTCGGCGACGTAAACGTTGTCGCTGGCGTCGGTTGCGATCGAGTGCGGCGTGTGGAACTCGCCGGGACCCTCGCCCGGCTCGCCCCATGACTTCAGCCAGTTGCCGCCCTTGTCCGCTTTCGCAACGCGCGAATTGATGTAGCCGTCGCTGATGAAGGTGTCGCCGGCCCTGTCCCAGGTGACGTCTGTCACCTGGCGGAAGCGGCCGTCGTCCGGCGGCAGCGGCGGCTTCGGATGCTTCAACGGCTCGGTGTCTTCGTCGGAGGCTTCCTGCTTGCGGCCGAACACCATCTGCACGCGGCCGTCAGGATCGAACTTGATCACCATGTCCGAGCCCTTGTCGGTCACCCAGATATTGTCGGAGGGATCGACCTTGACGGTGTGGGCGAACGACCAGGCGTAGAGGTTCTTGCCGATTTCGCGGACGAATTTTCCGTCTCTGTCGAATTCGAGCAGTTGCGTGGCGGCGGCGGCGTAAGCGGGGCCGCTCGTGTTGCCGCGCGAGAGCGCGAACACGTGTCCTTTGGAATTGACGGCAACGCCAGACACTTCGCCGAAATACATGTTGGTCGGCAGCTTCAGGGGATTGGGAACGGAATCGAAATTGATCGTTGGGACCGCCTGTTGTGCAAGCGCTGGTGATCCGATCAAGAACGGCAAAGCAAGGAGCCAACCTCTCATGAATTCCTCCCGATGTGTTTTTGGTTGGCGCGGACACTAGTTCGGAAAGGCTTCCGCCGTCCATATTGGCCAGTGTACGCGGAAGTCATGACCGTGCTCGCGCGGCGCATGGCAGGTTTCGCGGCAGAAATCTGCTATAAGGCCATCAAAACCAATGCCGCCGGGAGGGTGCCCATGCTCGCTGCTCGCAGCAAGACGACACTGTTTGCTGTCGCGCTCGCCTTCTCGTGTCTGGCTATCTCCGCGAGCGCAATTGCCGCCGCGACCTATCCCGAGCGGCCGGTCAGGATCGTCGTGCCCTTTGCACCCGGCGGCGGCACCGACGTGGTCGCGCGCACGCTGGCGCAGGAAATGGCGAGGGACCTCGGCGCCTCCGTTTTCATCGAGAACCGGCCGGGGGCGGGGACCATCATTGGAACGCAAGCGGTCGCAGTCAGCCACCCGGACGGCTACACGCTGCTGATGGGAACGTTCTCGCACGCGGTCAATACGACGCTGAACTCGAAACTGCCCTATGATCCGCACAAGGATTTCGCGCCCGTTGCGCTGATCGCGCGCTCCTTCAATCTCGTCGTCGTCAATCCGAAATCCCCGTTTCGGTCGATCGCCGATCTGATCGCGGCCGCGAAAGCCAACCCGGGGAAAATGACATTCGGCACCTATGGCGTCGGCACGTCGGCGCATCTTGCCGGCGAATTGTTCAACGACCTGGCGAAGGTCAATCTGACGGCCGTGCCCTATAAAGGAGCAGCCCCCGCCATCACCGATCTGATCGGCGGTCAAATCGATGTGATGTTTACCACCGTCGCCAGTGCGGCCTCGCTGGTCGAAAGCGGACAGTTGCGCGCGATCGCCGTGACGTCGGCGGAGCGCTCGCCCGCTTTTCCGCAACTGCCGACGGTCGCCGAGGCCGGCGTGCCCGGCTATGCCGCGGAAAGCTGGTACGGCCTGTTTGCACCCGCTGGCACGCCCAGGGACGTGATCGATCGGCTCAACAAATCGGCAGGCGCCGCCGTCCAGGCCGAGGCATTCAGGAAGCTCGGCGTCAATGAGGGGTTGGTGACAATCGCGCTGCCGCCCGAGGCGCTCGAGCGATATGTTCAGGCCGAGGAGGAACGCTGGCGACGCGTGATCAGCGAGGCCGGGATCACAATTGAATAAGGTGAAATCCTATTGCAGTGCGGTGATCCTGCCGGCCACCCGTTAAGGAATATTCCACGGCGGAAGGGGTTGCAGAAGACGCCTGTTTCAGGCACTTGGCCGGAACGGCCTCTAGTGTCCCGGTTCTGACATTCGTATCCTGTCGCGGCTGGTGCTTTTACGAATGTCAGAACCAAAGGGACACCGGCAACTATATGATTTTAGCGTGGCTTTGACACCGACGTTCCTTTGAAGCGACCGCTGCAAAACTGCAAGGAACGTCAGTGTCGCCACGCTAGTGTTCTGCCCCTCATCCAGACCTATGGAGGATCCCCATGTTCAGTACGCCCCGGCGCACGCTTGCTGCTGCGATGTTTGCCGTGACCTGTTTCGCATTGCCGGCGTCGGCGCAGGAGACGCTGCGTATCCGCGGCACGATCGAGAGTGTCGACGGCTCGGTTTATGTCGTGAAAAATCGTGATGGCGCCGAGGTCAAGCTCACCGTCACCGATCCGCATCTTTACGTCGCCATCGTCAAGGCGTCGATGGCCGACATCAAGCCTGGGCAGTTCGTTGGCGCGACCGGCATGACCCAGCCCGACGGCAGCCAGAAGGCGATAGAGGTCCACATCTTCCCGGAGTTGATGCGCGGCACCGGTGAAGGTCATTACGATTGGGACCTCAAGCCCAACACCAAGATGACCAACGCCAACGTCGAACAGACCGTTGCCGGCGTCGATGGCCCGGTGTTGTCGGTCAAATACAAGGACGGCGAGAAGAAGGTGCTGGTGACGCCAGAGACGCAGGTCGTCACTTACGTCATCGGCGACAAGGCCGACCTCAAGCCGGGCATCAAGATCTTCGTCGGCGCGGCGAAGAAGGGAGCCGACGGCACCTGGACGACGCCGCGCGTCACCTACGGCAAGGATGGTTTGACGCCGCCGATGTAAGGCTCGCGTCGAGCGAACGACAACAAAGTAACTTCAACAGGGAGAGAGTATCATGCGTTCGACCATTTCATTTGCGCTGGCGGCGTTTGCCGCCGTGGCGATCTCTTCGCAGGCGCTGGCTCAGACGCCGGCGCCCGCGCCGGCTACCCCGGCCGCGCCACCGTCGGCCGGCGGCACGCCCGAGAAGATGCCTTTCGACATTCCCTATGGCATGTCGATCGGGCTGGATAAGGCCAAGGAATTGATGGCAGCCGCCGAAGCCGAAGCCAAGAAGCACAATTGGAAGATGAACATCGCCGTCGTCGACACCAACGGCGAGCCGGTGCTGTTCGAACGCATGGAAGGCGCGCAGATCGCTTCCGGCGCGATCTCGATCGGCAAGGCCCGCACCTCGGCGCGCTTCCGCCGCGAAAGCCGGCTGTTCTTCAATGCCTATGAAGGCGGCCACACCTACGTTTCCACGCTCGATCCGACGCTGATCGCAAGCCCCGGCGGCTTCCCGCTGGTCGAGAACGGCAAGCTGATCGGGGCGATCGGCTGCAGCGGCGGCACGGGCGATCAGGACGCCGCGACCTGCAAGGCCGGCGCAGATCTGGTGAAGTAAGGTTTTTGGCGCCGACGGGCGCTCGCATTCGAACACGAACCTCGATGGCGCCGCGGGGAAACCCGCCGCGGCGTCATTACGTTTCAAGAAGTTGACGCGCCTTTGATCTTCGTCATCGCAGTGCGGCAAAGCAATCGCTGGACGGCCTGATTTCGCCACGCAGGGCTATTGTTCGATCTTGATATGGCCGGCGCGCGCGACCTCGGTCCAGCGCGCGATGTCGGCTGACAGGATACGTGCAAACTCTTCCGACGAGTTGCCGACCGGCTGGATGCCGAGTGGCTTGAGCCTGGCAACCACGTCCGGCTCCTTCACGATCCGCATCAACTCGCTTTCGAGCTTTTTCACGATCGCGGGCGGCGTCTGCCGTGGCGCAAAAATGCCGCTCCACAGCACCGCATCCACGTCGGTACCGGCTTCCGTCAGGGTGGGAACGTCGGGCAAGTCCTCCGCGCGATCGGGAGAGGTGACGGCGAGCGCGCGCACCTGACCGCCCTTGATCTGGCCCGACACCGGGCCGGCATCGGCGATGGTCGCAGTGACCTGGCCGGATATCACCGCCATCACCGAGTCGTTGGCGCCCCTGTAGGGGATTTCCTGCATCGGCGCGCCGGTCTTCTGCTTGAACAACTCGGTGACGAGCTGGAAGGCGGCGGAAGATGACGCGTAGTTCGCGTCTTTCGGATGCGCCTTGGCAAAGGCGATCAGATCAGTGACCGATTTGATCGGCGAGGCCGCGTTGACGATCAGGATCAGCGGAAACGATCCGAGCTCGGACACCGGCACGAAATCCTTCACGGGGTCATAGGGCAGCCTGGTATAGACCGCCGGATTGATCGCCATCGCGCCGCTGGCGCCGACCAGGAGCGTGTAGCCGTCAGCTGGCGACTTGGCGACATATTCGGTGGCCACGATCGCACCGCCGCCGGGCTTGTTGTCGATGATGACGGGCTGGCCAAGGCTGTCCGACAGTTTTTGGCCGACGATCCGCGCGATCAGATCGTTGCCGCCGCCTGGCGTGAAGCCGACGACGATGTGGATCGCCCGGGTCGGATATCTGGCCGGGTCTTCCTGCGCGCGTGCAGTGGTTGTCGCCCACGACGTTATACCGGCGCAACTAACGACAAGGGCATATCGGCGCAGGATTTCCATCGAGGCTCTCTTGTTTGTCGCGCTTTCTTAACGCGAACCGGTTCCCACTTCGCTCGAAAACGCTTTAGAGCCGGGTGATCTGAACATGAAGGACCGCGGCCTGGCCGTCATCGAGCGCGGCAAGACAGCGGTCGATCGCGCCGGCCAATTCATCAGGCTTGGTGACGCATTCGCCATGGGCGCCGAACGCTTTCGCCACGGCCGAAAAATCCCGTCGCTCGCCCTGACGGCCTGACGTCAGGCGTGACTGGAATGCGTCGGTGTCTGCCGCAACGCCCTTCGGATAGACGCGCTGCACAGCCGACTTCACTGCTTGCCAGCCGCCATTGTCGAGCACGACGGTCAGAATCGGAAGCCGGTACTGCTGCGCGACCGCATAGACGCTGTCAGGCGAGGAGAAATGAAAGCCACCGTCGCCGATCACCTGCACGATGCGGCGCTTGGGTTCAGCGAGTTTGAGCCCCAGCGCCATGCCGCCGGAAAATCCCAGCCCGCCGCCGGCGAGGCCCACGTAACTGCGCGGCCTGGTGCGTGTGACGTGCTCCTGCAGGGTCGGCGCATTGCGGATCGCCTCGTTCACGACGATGTCATCCTGCGAGATTTTCCCGTTGAGCGTGGCAAACAGGAAAGCGGGCGTGAGCGCGCCGGAGACGCCCTTGTTGGCGCGGGCATCGGCGCGACGTTTGCTCGCAGCTTCACGCGCACTGCTCCAGCTGGCGATGCGAGCGGCGACTCGTTTCTTCCAGGGGTCGTCAGCGCGCGCCTCGATCGCCTCGCACACTTGCTGAAGGATGGTGGCGCAATCGCCCTGGATGCGCAGATCGGTCGGAAATCCCCACATCGGAAAATCCGCCTTGAGCGGATCGACGTCGATCTGGATCCATTTGATCACGTCGGCGCGATCAGCATATTGCGGAACGAAGGGCACGTCGGAATCGAGCAGCAGTCCGAGATCGGCGGTTTCGAGTAGCGGCATCGGATCGAAACCGGCAAAGCAGGGCGAATCCTGCGAGATGTTTAGATCGATCGAATTGAATTCGGCGACGCGGATACCGCAGAGCTGTGCCAGCCGTTCAAGCGCGGCTACGGCTTCGGATGTTCGGCCGAGATAGGCGGTGAGTGCGACCGGATTTTCCGCCGCCATCAGCGCGTCCGCGATTTGCCCGACCCGTGCGGGCTCGATGCCGCCAGCCCGCACGCTGCCGTAGCGCGCTGGCGGATAGGCCGGCATGGCGTCGTCGTCCCAATCTTCCGCAAGCGTCTCGCGTGGCAGCATCATATAGACCGGTCCCGGCGGATCGCTCTGCGCAAAGGCATACGCCCGCGCGAGCGCCTCTTTCACCACGATGCCCGACGGCAAAGAATATTCCCACTTCACGTAAGGCCGCACGATGCTGGCGATATCGAAGGGGTCCTGCACGAAATGCACATAAGTGTCGCGCGAGCCGGTCAGCTCGCCATGCAAAGTGAACGGCGCCCGGCCGGCAAACAGCAGCACGGGCAGGCGGTAGCGAAACAGGTTCTGGATCGCCATGCAGGCATTTGCGGTGCCGGCATCGACATGCACGAACACGGCTTGCGCGCGTCCCGTGGCGAGTGCGTAACCGGCGGCCATGTGCACGGCCACCACTTCATGCGGACACAGGATCACTTCCGGATGTTTGCGGCCCTCGCGATCCCACGCGGCGAGCGCCTCGATCAGCGACACATGATCGGTGCCGAGATTGGCAAAGATATATTCGACGCCGAGATCGACCAGGCCCTGCAGGAAGTGATGCGCGGTCGAATGGCGACTCATGCCGCTTTCTCGGCGACGAACTTGTTGCGCAGCGTGCCGATACCGGTGATCTCGATCTCCACCACGTCGCCCGCCTTGATGTTCGGCGAGGCGCCGTCGGTTCCCATCCAGATCACGTCGCCCGGCCACAGCGTGAAGTATTTCGTCATCTCGACGATGAATTCCCTGACGCCGAAAATCATGTCGGAGGTCCGGAAGCGGTTGCTCTCCTTGCCGTTTACGCGCACGATGGTTTCCATCTTGTCGAGATCGGCTGATGTTTCGATCCACGGCCCCATCGGCTTGAAGGTGTCGGCATTTTTCGAGCGCCAGAGGCCGCGATCGGCCTTTTGCCAAGTCCGTTCGCTGACGTCGTTGCCGATGGTGTAGCCGAACACGCAATCCATCGCGTTCTGCTGGTTCAGGTGCTTGGCCTTCTTGCCGATCACCACGACGAGCTCGCCTTCGTAGTGGATCTGTTCGGTTGCTTTGGCCGGAATGACGACGTTCTCGTCATGCGCGATCAGCGCGTTCTGGGCGCGATAGCCGACCTCGGGGCGGTCAGGAATGTTCGGGACTTCGCCGCGCTTGTTGGCGGCTTCCTTGAGATGCTTGAGATAGTTCAGCCCCACGCAATAGAAGGTGCGCGGCATCACCGGCAGCTCGATCTTGACGTCGGCAAGCGCATGCGTTCGCGGCGTGCGTTGCCATTCTCCGAATGGATCGCCTTCGACCGCGATCACGCGGTCGCCTTCGACGATCCCCCAGGAGGAGGTCTCGTTTGCCGTAAATCTAAGCCAGCGCATGGATCACCCCGGTGAAGCGGCGATACCGCGGGTCAGTCTTCTTCCTTCACCAGCGTCGAGGTCGCCGGGCCTTCACCCTGGATCAGGAGGACGACGTCCTCGTCCTTAGCGCCGTCCCAATGCACCTGCTTGCCGAAATGGGTGACGAAGCTGCCGGCCGGCATCGGGGTCGAATGTTCGGGATCGAATTTTGGTCCCGTCCCGACCCACCAGGTGCCTTTCAGCACGGCGATGTAGCGGTCGTTCGGATGGAAGTGCGGATGGCTGAAATGGTTGCCCTTGGTCCACTTGGTATAGACCATGTAGAAGCCGGGCTTGGAGGGATCGCCGACGACGACGGCCTGCTGTCCGCCGCGGGCATCGACCGGACCCCAGGGGATCTGGTCTGGCGATTTGTAAACCAGCGCGGCCGGGTTGAGCGGAGCGGGGCCGACCTCGGCGGCCGAGGAAATGCTCAACATGCCGGCAAATGACAGCGGCAGCAGCAGATAGCGCCAGCGCGTGACTTTCATGATTTTCCTCCCGTGAAAAAATTTAAGGCTTTGTTGAGCGGACACTAGTGTGGCGGTTCAGAAGTCCGCATCATTTATGCCGCAGGGTTCGTCATGCGGACTTCTGAACCAAAGCCACACTAGATCAATAGGTTTGCTAGTGTCCTTTCGATTCCGAAGCTCGAAACGTGGCGCCGCAAATGCTACGAACTTCGGAATCGGGACATTAGCTGCTCCCGCTCTTGCCGGGAAGGGGCGGACATGCATGCGGGAGGTGCGCAAATTCGTGTGAGCGATGCGGGATGCAGCCTTGAGGCAGGGAATTTTTGCGTGATCTCGATACGCGGATTGCCCAGGCAACCGTCGGCGCCGTTGCAGGCACGCGTAGCGCCGCTCATTGATCGAACGGCCGGCCCATCAATATTTCAAAAACCATGCATCTCGTTTACTTAAGCGCGTAAGCAATTGAAAACCCGCACCCGCCAAAGTCGCCCTCGACCAATTCGAGTGGGGAGACGAGGCCATGAACGGGAAGGCAATTCTGGAAAACGTACGCCGCTATCGTGCGATTGCGTCGTTGTATCGGCAAACGGCGGCGTTCCGCCCGGATCAAAGGTGGTCGCTGCTGGAACAGGCGCACCACTGGGAAGAGCGCGCGCTGGCCGAGCTCGAGGCGCACTTCGACTTAAGCGAATCCAATGTGAGCCCGTTGCAGAGCTGGATGGTCCAGACGACCACCTGGCCGATGCTTAATGCCGCTTAATGCATCTCCCGGCCGAGACGCGACCCATCCAAAGCCGGTTAAGAAATCATTCAGCGTAACCGCAGGCAAACGAGGCTTCGATTCCCGCCTGTCACCGCAATTCTCTAAGCTCGATGCAACGAGGAGCGGCTGGTGCAACAAGAGACTGCCAGGGAAGCTGTCGAGGCTGACGTCTCCGGATGGAGGCAGCTCGACACCGCGCGCCTGATCCTTGCCGCGGTCGTGGTGGCTTCGCACGCCTATTACTTCTTCCTCACCCCGCTCGGATACGCCGTCTTCGCTTCTGTCGCGGAATGGATGGCGCGTTATGCCGTGCTCTGCTTCTTCGTCATCTCCGGCCTTGTGATCGGCCGCAGCCTGAGACTGCGGCACGAGGGTTTTGTGCCCTTCATGATCCGCCGGCTGGGGCGGATCTATCCGCCTTTGATCGCGAGCATCGTCCTTGTCGTTGCGATCGCGCACGCGCTCCGCTGGGCGGGTGTGCCGGTGGGGCCTCTCGCCAATGCCGGAGCGATGGTCAACAGCTTTTCCTATGATCTCGGCCACAGCGTGCTGTCGCTTGCGTCGTTCGGATTCCGCGGAAGGCTGGCCTCGGGGGCAAACATAGCGCTGTGGTCGCTGGCGATCGAGATGCGCTGTTACGTGGTGGCGGGATTGCTGGCGCAACTCGTGCTGTCGCGCACGCCTGCCGGAAAGGCGGTCAGCGCGCTCGCGCTGCTCGGCGCGCTTGCGATGCTAGTGACCGACCCGACGCTCGATGCCGTCATCGCGATCTGCTACGCCGCCTTCGCCTTCGGGCTCGCGCTCAGCTTTGTAGTGGTGCGGATTCCGCGCCTGATTCCCGCGGTTCGTCTCGATATTTCGTATAGCCTCTATATCTTTCACCAGCCCGTCATGCTGGGTTTGGTTCTGGCCTGTTACCAGCCTTTCTTTCCCTCGCTTGCAAACGCGATCGCGCTTGGCCTTGCGGCGTCAGGCGTTGCGGTGGCGCTGGCATGGTGTTCCGCGCGATGGATCGAGCCATTTCGCCTTCAGGCCATTGCCAGGGCTTGCGACGCCTGGATGGCTAGTGTCCCGATTCCGAAGTTCGTAGCATCTTGCGGAGCCACGTTTCGAACTTCGGAATTGAAAGGACACTAGCAAACCTATTGATCTAGTGTGGCTTTGGTTCAGAAGTCCGCACGACGAACCCTCGGCGGCAATGATGCGAACTTCTGAACCGCCACACTAGCGGACAAGAGGCAAGCCCGGCGGCTATGTCGGCGGCTAAGTAATCGGGCGCATTCGCGCGACCTTTACCGGGCTCGCGAATTTTGCAACATGTGGCCATGCTCGATTTCCACGGCGTCTTTCCTTACCTCGTTTCGCCGGTTGACCCCGACGGCGCTGTTCGCCGCGACGTGCTGGCGCGGCTCTGCGAGGATCTCATCGCTTCCGGCGTGCATGGACTGACGCCGCTCGGTTCGACCGGCGAGTTCGCCTATCTCAATAACGCCCAGCGTCTGACGGTCGTGGAGACGACGATCGAGGCTGCGCGCCGCCGCGTGCCGGTCGTGGCCGGAGTCGCCTCGACCTCCACGCTCGATGCGGTGGCGCAGGCCAGGGCATATCAAACGCTGGGCGCCGACGGCATTCTGGCGATCCTGGAGGCGTATTTCCCGCTGTCCGACGCGCAGGTGGAATCTTATTTTCGCGCCATCGCTGACGCGGTCGACATTCCCGTCGTGATCTACACCAACCCGCAATTCCAGCGCTCGGACCTCTCGCTCGATTGCATCGCGCGCCTGTCGGGCCACCCGCGCATAAAATACATCAAGGACGCCTCCACCAATACCGGGCGGCTGCTCTCGATCATGAACCGCTGCGGCGATTCCATCCGCGTCTTTTCGGCCTCCGCCCATATCCCCGCCGCGGTGATGCTGATTGGCGGCGTCGGCTGGATGGCCGGGCCTGCCTGCATCATTCCGCGGCAGAGCGTGACGCTTTATGATCTCTGCAAGGCAGCGCGCTGGGACGACGCGCTGACGCTTCAGCGCAAATTGTGGCGGGTCAACGAGGCCTTCGCCCGCTACAATCTCGCCGCCTGCATCAAGGCTGCGCTTTCGATCCAGGGCTATGACGTCGGCGATCCCGTCCCGCCCCAGAAGGCTTTGACGGCCGATGAGCGGAAGGCCGTCGACGCCGTGCTGCGCGAGGTGGGGTGATTGCCGTCATGCGGGGCCTTATCCGTTGTCGTCATTTTCGGGATGCGCTGAAGGCGCAGACCCGGAATCCATTCCTCCCAGCGCTCGGACGGCCCCATAAATTCCGGGCTCGCTCGTTGCACTCGCGCCCCGGAATGACGACTGAGCGGGCTTGGCCTGTTCTGCAGCAGTCGGCTACATTGCCAGCTGACAAACTTTCAAGGACAGTCCGATGAACATTCTTCCCGGCAATATGCGTTTTGGTGCTGGCAAACCGGTCAAGCGTCTGGAAGACCAGCGGCTGTTGACCGGCAAGGGCCTGTTCATCGACGACAAGCCGGAAGAGGGCGCGTTGTGGCTTTACATGCTGCGCTCGCCGCATGCGCACGCAAAGATCCTTTCGATCGATACGAAAGCCGCCCGCGCGATGCCGGGCGTGGAAGCGATCTACACCGGCGCCGACCTGATCGCCGATGACATCGGCACGCTGCCGACGCTTTTGATATTCCCGCGGCCCGACGGCTCGCCGATGACGGTGCCGCCGCGCCGGCTGCTCGCCCATGAACTCGTGCGTTATGTCGGGGAGACCGTCGCCGCGGTCGTGGCGACCTCGCGCTATGCGGCACAAAGCGCCGCGGAAGCCGTCGTGGTGGAATATCAGGAATTGCCGTCGGTGGTCGATCCGCTTGCGGCGATCAAGCCGGGCGCGCCGGTGGTATGGTCCGAAGTGCCTGACAATGTCGTGGCCCGGATGAGCTATGGCGATGCTGCGGCAGTGGAAGCGGCTTTCGCCAAGGCGGACCATGTCGTCTCGCTCGATCTCAACAACCAGCGCCTCGTCCCTTGCGCGATGGAGCCGCGCTCGGCCATTGCGGAAGTCGAGAAGAAAACCGGCCGGCTGATCCTGCACGTGCAATCGCAGACGCCTGCCTCGACCCGCGACATTCTCGCCGAGGCCGTGCTGAAGCGGCCGAAGGAAAGCATCCAGGTTCTGGTCGGCGATATCGGCGGCGGCTTCGGCCACAAGACCAACCTTTATCCCGAGGACGGCATGGTCGCGTATGCCGCCATCAAGCTGAACAGGAAGGTGCGCTGGCTCGGCGAGCGATCCGATGATTTTTTGGGCGGCACGCACGGCCGCGACCTGACGTCGACGGCGGAGTTCGCGCTCGACACCAAGGGCCGCGTTCAGGCGTTTCGGGTGCGTTCCCTTGGCGGCACGGGCGCTTACATCTCCGGCACCGGCGCATTGATTCCGCTGATCCTCGGCCCCTTCGTGCAGACGGGGGTCTATGACCTGCCGCTCGTTCACTACGACATCAAGGCGGTGATGACCCACACCGCGCCGGTCGCCGCTTATCGCGGCGCGGGTCGGCCCGAAGCCGTGTTCGTCGTCGAGCGTCTGATGGATGCCGCCGCGCGGCAGTTGAAGATCGATCCGCGCGCGATCCGAAAGGCGAACTACGTCAAGCCGGCGCAGATGCCCTACACCAACGCCGTCGGCCAGGTGTACGACTCCGGTGCTTTCGCTCACATGCTGGAGCGCGCCGCCAAACTATCGGACTGGGACGGCTTCAATGCGCGCAAGCGGGCCGCGAAGAAGAAGGGGCTGCTCTATGGCCGCGGGCTCACCAGCTATATCGAATGGACCGGCGGCACCGTGCACAACGAAAAGGTCAGCCTGCACGCGACCGCCGAGGGCCGCATTGTGCTCCATGCCGGCACGCAGGCGATGGGGCAGGGCTTGCAGACCTCGTTCGCGCAGATGATCGCGGACGCGCTCGGCGTCTCCATCGACAAGGTCGACGTTGTCCAGGGCAATACCGATCTGGCGATCGGCTTCGGCAGCGTCGGCTCGCGCTCGCTGTTCGTCGGCGGCACGGCGGCGGTGGTGTCGGCGGCCGACCTGATCACGAAAGCCCGCGAGAAGGCCTCGCAGATGCTGGAGGCTTCGGTCGAGGACATCGAATATCGCGACGGCACGCTGACCGTCGTCGGCACCGACAAGCATGTCAGCCTGTTCGATATCGCCAAAAAGGAATCCGGCGCGCGGCTCTCCGTCGACAGCGAAGGCCAGACCGACGGTCCGAGCTGGCCGAATGGCACGCATATCTGCGAGGTCGAGATCGATCCCGACACCGGCGTCACGCGGGTCGTGCGTTATACGACGGTGGACGATGTCGGCGTTGCCGTCAATCCGATGCTCGTGACGGGACAGGTGCATGGCGGCGTTGCGCAGGGGATCGGCCAGGCGCTCTATGAGGGCGTGAGTTACAGTAACGAAGGCCAGCTGATCACCGCGAGCTATCAGGACTACTGCATCCCGCGCGCCGACGATGTGCCGCCCATTGAAGTAACGCTGGATGGCTCGGCGCCCTGCCGCACCAATCCGCTGGGCGCCAAGGGCTGCGGTGAATCCGGCGCGATCGGTGGCCCGCCCTGCATCGCCAATGGCGTGATGGATGCGCTTGCCGATCTCGGCATTACCTCGATCCAGACCCCGATCTCGCCGGTGAAGGTCTGGGAAGCGATCCAGGCCGCCAAGGCCAGGGCGGCGTGATCTGTCTTATCCCTCCCCACGCTGCGGGGGGATAAAAATTCTGAACCTTGATCGTCATCAAGGCGACCGACGTCGAAAGCTCCATAAAATTCGGAGCGTGAGCAGGCTTGGCGGGCTTACCCGCTGGCGTCGTTCTGGTAGGTTCGCGCACCAGCCTAACGGAGATTTCTGATGCGCAAGTTTTTGACCCTGCTCGCGGCGCTGGCGACGCTGAGCCTCACCAATTGCGGCTATAACGCGATTCAGAGCAACGACGAGCAGGTCAAGTCGGCCTGGTCGGAAGTGCTCAACCAGTACCAGCGCCGCGCCGATCTGGTGCCCAACCTCGTCAATTCGGTGAAGGGCTTCGCGCAGCAGGAGAAGGACGTGCTGATCGGGGTCACCAATGCGCGCGCCAAGGTCGGCACGGTCCAGGCGACGCCCGAACTCGTCAACGATCCCGGAGCCTTCGCGAAATTCCAGCAGGCCCAGGGCGAACTCTCCAGCGCGCTGTCGCGGCTTCTAGTCGTCAGTGAAAAATATCCCGAACTCAAATCGGATGCGCTGTTTCGCGACCTGATGACGCAGCTCGAAGGCACCGAGAACCGCATCACGGTGGCGCGCAACCGTTACATCAAGGCGGTGCAGGACTACAACGTCGGCATCCGCACCTTCCCGAACAATCTCACCGCGATGGCGTTTGGTTACAAGGAAAAGGCCAACTTCACTGTCGAAAACGAAAAGGAAATCTCGACCGCGCCGAAGGTGGATTTCAGTCCAGCGCCCGCGCCGGCCAAATAGCCGTGCGGCAAGCTGGATTGATCCCGTCATGATCGCGAGGGCCTTCTTCTTTGCGCTTCTGCTGTGCTGGCCGTTTGCGGCCACTGCCCAGGTCGCCGTTCCGCCTTTGTCGGGACGCGTGGTCGATCAAACCGCCACCTTGTCGGCCGGCGACATCGACACGTTGACGCAAAGGCTGAAGGACCTCGAGAGGCGCAAGGGGAGCCAGGTCGCGGTCCTGATCGTTCCGACCACGCAGCCGGCGAGCATCGAGCAGTTCGCGATCCGGGTTGCCGAGGCCTGGAAGATCGGACGCAGGAAGATCGACGACGGTGCGCTGCTCGTCGTCGCCAAGAATGATCACAAGCTGCGGATTGAAGTCGGTTACGGCCTCGAAGGCGCGCTGCCGGATGTGACGGCGCGCCGCATCATCGATGAAATCATCGTACCGCATTTCCGTACCGGCGATTTCGCCGGCGGGATTTCGGCAGGCGTCGACCGCATGGTTCGCGTGATCGATGGCGAGCCGTTGCCGGCGCCGAAGCCGGAGGCGTCCCATAACGTCGATCCGGGGCTGTTCAACATCGTTTTCAGCCCGTTCGGCCTGCTCGGTTATGCTGCAATTGCCGCGATGATGCGCGGCCTTCTCGGCCGGCTGCTCGGTTCGGGCGTCACGGCCGGCATCGTCGGCGCCGTCATCTGGCTGCTCCTGGGCTCGATTGCTGTCTCTGCCATCTTCGGGGTTGCTGCGTTCTTTCTCACAATGTTTGGCGATGCCATCCTGGCCGCGAGCCAGCAGGCCTCCAGCAACGCCCGGCGCGGCGGGGGCAGCGGCTGGTCGTCAGGCTCGTCTGGCGGCTCATGGTCCGGCGGCTCGAGCTCCGGTTCGGGCGACAGCGGGTTTTCCGGCGGTGGCGGCAGTTTCGGCGGCGGCGGCGCCTCGGGAAGCTGGTAACTGGAGCTGGTGATGGGCATCAAGCGTATCGGCAAGCATCTTCTCGAGCATCACTGGCGGGTGCGGCGGATTTTCCCGCCGCAGGTGCTCACCTTGATCGAGCAGGCGATCAAGACCGGCGAGGCGACGCATTCGGGGCAGGTGCGCTTTGTCGTTGAAGGCGCCCTCGACGGCAAGCCGCTGTTCTCGGGCCAGTCCGCACGCGAGCGCGCGCTCGACATTTTCTCGCATTTGCGGATCTGGGACACCGTGCACAACAATGGCGTATTGATCTATCTCCTGCTCGCCGACCGCAAGGTCGAGATCATCGCCGACCGCGGCATCGACGCCCAGGTCGGAGCGGCCGGCTGGCAGAGAATCTGCGCCGGCATGGAGGCGGATTTCCGAAGCGGCAATGTCGCCGGCGGCGTCATCAAGGGGATCCAGGCCGTCTCGCGCGAACTCGCGAAATATTTCCCCAGGCAGGGCGGAGCCCCGAACGAACTGCCGGATACGCCGGTGGTGATCTAGAATGTCACCGTCATGTGAGATGGATTGGTCAGCCGTTCATCACAATGAATGGCTCGTTCGGCTGTAGTTCAGCCTGAGTGCATCACCCTCCTACGTGTCGGATGGCAGTGCTATGGCCGGACAATCGGCGATCTGGCTGCACGTCGGTCAGGAATCCAAACGTAAAGGGAGCAAAGTGATGTTGAAGAGCTTGATAGTCGCCGGTGCCTTCGTCGGCACCCTTGGCTTGATGGGCGGAATGCCGAGCGCGCAGGCGATGCCGGTCGATAGCGGTATCGGCAACGGTGACCCGCGGCTTATCCTCGTTTACGGCGGATGCGGCCCGTATGGGCACCGCGGTCCGTACGGCGGATGCCAACCGGGTGGACAATGGGGCTTTCCGGGCGGAGGGGACCGCGGCGTCAGCCCCATTTTTGGCCCGTATGGCGGACGGTGGTGCCCGCCGGGTTATCACCTCGGCCCGTACAGAGGCCGGTGCTGGCCGAACTGAGAGATCGCGCGCCGCTGATCCGCGGCTTCCAGCTTGAAATCTGAAGGACAGCTGCATCCGCCATCTCGCTTCGAGCGGCGGCGGATGAGCACACGTCTCGCAGTGGCGGTTATGAGCCCCATCCCCACCGCCTCATTGCGAGCCAACGGGGCCGTGCTTTGCACGGACCCGTTGGACAAGCCCCGCGTCTGCTCGGAATGCAGGGCCCGCCCTTCAGGCGCGCTTGGCGGAGGCGGGAGGAGTGACGGGATCGGCCTGCAGCGAAGGCCGCTGTGCGACGCGATCAAACCATGCCTTGATATTGACGTTGGCGGGATCGATCGGCTGGCCGACCAGCGCGCCGAAATCGAGCCAGCAGTAGAGCAGGATGTCGGCGAGCGTAAAGCGCTTGCCGCAGAGATATTCGCGCCCGTCCGCCATCTGGCCGTCGAGCCAGGCCAGGCGATTGGCGGCGATCATCTTCAGCCCCGGCGAGGCTTCAGGGACGACCGGAATGCGCTTTTCGAAAAATTTAAGCGCCTCGCCGAAACGATAGCCATTGGCAAGCGGCTCGCAGATGTTGAGGTCGACGCGGCGCGTCCACATCCGGCATTCCGCACGCTCCTTCGGCGTCGATCCGATCATCGCCGGCTGCGGCTTCATCTCCTCGAGATATTCGCAGATCGCGGTGATTTCGGAGAGATAGCTGCCGTCGTCGAGCTCCAGCGTCGGCATCTGGCCATGCGGGTTGCGCTTGAGGTGCTCGGGCCCTCGATTCTCCCCGCCGCGCAGATCGACCGTCTGCTTCGGCATCTCGATGCCTTTTTCGGCCATGAAGATGCGGACGATACGCGGATTGGGTCCGATCGAGTCGTAGAATTTCATTGACGCTCCCTCCCATGTCTTGTCGGCGTGATGCTTTGAACAGTCCGGAAGGCGACTTGTCAAACATTAGCCGTCGTCGAGCTTGTTGAGGTCGCGTACCGATTGCATGATCGGCTCGAAATTCGACCGCGCATCGAGCGCGTCGAACAGTTGCGCGGTGTCGGCCAACAGCGCATGCGAACGGGCGATCGCGATCTGCACGTCCTCCTGCGGGGTATCGGACAGCCGCCCGTGGCCGGACAGGAGGATTTTCGAGTTGAGGCCTTTCAACCGCTCCAGCGACTGGATGTAGTCGCTGATGCTGCCGGAGCCGAACACCCCGCCCATCACGCCGCCGGGCATCAGGGTATCGGCGGCAAACAACAGTCCCTTGTCCTGATCGAACAGGCTGATGCAGGCCGAGGTATGGCCCGGCGTGTACATCACGTTCAGGCGGAAATCGCCAAGGTCGAGCAGATTGCCTTCCTCGAGCCAGATATCGACGTTGATCGGCATGTTCGGCTCGTTGAACATCTTGCGCAGCATCGAGAAATCGTCGCGCAGCATGATCTTGTTGGCGGCAAGCCGGTGCGCGGCGATGATGGTGCGGCTTTCGTTGAAATGCCAGGCCGCGCCGATGTGATCGAGATGCTCGTGGCTCAGGATCACCATGTCGATCTTTTCCGGCGGACAGTCGAGATGGTTGAGGCATTCGACGAGCGCCGGGTAATTCGAGGTCAGCCCGACGTCGATCATGATGGTGCGGGATTTGCCGCGCACCACATAGGCGTTGGCGGCGCGGTTCTTGAACCGGACCTGATAGACGTTTTCGTCCGCCTGGATCAGCGAACAGACGTCGTTGTTGAGCAGGACCGGAAACGGGCTCGGCTTGCGGTCGCTCATGGGCTGCTCGCCTTGAAAGCGGCGGCATTGGAGGCGCGCAGGCGCTTGCTCAGCGCATCCATCACCATCAGCGCGAATGCCGGCTGCTGGCTGACCAGATAGACGAAGCGGGCGTGGTTGATCCGCATCACGCGGGTGTTGGGCGTTGCCGCAATCGCGCTGGCCGAACGGGATGAGCCGTCGATGACCGCCATCTCGCCGAAAAACTCGCCCTTGCCGAGGGTCACGATCACGGTCTTGCGGCCGTCGCTCAGCTTGGCGATCTCGACCTTTCCGTCGAGCACGACAAACAGTTCGCGCCCGGTCGAGCCTTCCTCAAAAATGACCTCGCCGACATCAAACTCGTTGATGCATTTTTCGATGGCCATGGCTCCCCTCCATCGACCCCTTTCGAGTGATGCTAGTCGGGAAACTGACCGGTGGAAACTAGCGGCCGACCGGGACCTTGGTAGGGGCGGCAAGGCCGTTTGAAGCGTCAACGGCCCCCGGACAATTCCTAAATTTTCGGTAAGCCCCGGGCGAAGTAAGGATTTGGCAAGGTCTGAAAGTTACCAAATGGTCAATCTTTTAGGGAGATTTGACCATGACCGAACAGGCAGCCGGGCCGACTTGCGGCGAACAAGGGTCCCTCGACTTGGGGATCTCCCCTTCGTCGGACGCGCCCAGCGCGACCGCGACGGCGTCCGTGGGCGAGACCAGCGCTGGCGTGGAGGCGCCGGTGTCCGAACCCGTGGCGTCCGAGCCTTCGATGTTTCCTCGATCCGGCGGTCGAGACACCAAAAGCCGAGGCCGTGAAGGCCGAGGCGAAGGCGGTCGAGGCAAAACAGGTCGATGCGAGCGCGCCGGCTTCCCAGCCGCAGGCCGCCGGCGAGACGGTTTCGCAAGTTCCCGGCAAGGTCATCGTCATGTCGCGGCGCGATCGCGCCTGGACGGACAGCGGCGTTCAATCGGATTCCGAGCCGGAAACGGAAGAGCGGGCAAGCGCCCCGGGGAAACGCCGGATCGCCGCCATCGCGGCCGTGCTGGCACTCGCCGCCGCGTTCGGCGTCGTCGGTGGCGCGCTCGCGACCGCCTCCCTGATGCACGGCGGCAGTGATGCCGCCGCGGCCGGAAGCCAGAGCTCCGCGCTGCAGGCGTCGCTGTCGCGGATCGACAGCGACATCCAGGCGCTGAAAACCGGGCTTGATCACACCGCCAAACTCGGCATGAGCCAGTTCGGCAAGGCCACCGAGCGCCTCGACAAGCTTGAGCGTGCTCAGGCCGAACCAGCGGCAAAGCTCGCCAAGCTCAGCGAGGCCATCGACAGGCTGCACGCGCTGCCGGTTCCATCGTCCGCGGTTGCTGCCGCAGCGTCTGCCACAGCCTCGGCTTCGAAGGACGTGACCGGCTCGATTCCCTCGGCACCCGCCCCGCAACAGGTTGCGGCGGCGTCCAGGAGCGATGGCAAGACCGATCTCAAGGCGGACATGAAGGGCGAAGTTGGCCGGCTGCCGACCCTGGATGATTGGGTGCTGCGCGATGTCGCCTATGGCGGTGCCTTGATCGGCGGCCGGCGCGGTGTCTACGAGGTGTATGCCGGAGATTTCATTCCGGGCCTCGGGCGCGTCGACGCCATCCGCCGCCAGGACGGCCGCTGGGTGGTCGTGACCAGCCGCGGCCTGATCGTCGCGCGCTAGAGATCCGTTCTTTCGCGTCTCACCTTGATGTGAAGCAAGGCGGCTGTCAGAGGACAGCCGCCTTTTTTTCGACGATTGCCTTACGGAAAGCCGAAGGATCGCCACGGAATGGGCGCACTCAGGCGGTGTTTGTCAGGGCATGAGCCGCCAGTTGCGTTTGATCCTCATCACCCTCTCATTCCTTTGCAGCTTTGTGCCGGTGCATCGCGCAAGCGCTGCGCCCTTGCTGGACCGCGGCACGGCTGTCACCGATCCCGCTGCCTTGCTTGAACTCGACCGCGGCGCATTTGGGCTGGCGCGGATGCTCGCCACGCCATCGGGCGGCCCGCTCACCGACAGCCAATTATTTGCGCTGCCTGCCATCGCGCCGATCAGAAAATCGTTCGACGAGGAGTTCGAGCGATATGTCGAGCGCCACAAGGCCGAACTGCCCGACCAGACGATCGGCGTTGGATCACAGTTCGACTTTCAACTGTTCGACCGTGACCAGCTTTATTCGAGCGCCACGCGCTTTGTGCTGGCCGGAATCGTCAACCGGATGGACCGAGCTTATGTCGAGCCTGAAAGTTGTGGCGAAATCCGCCTGATCTACCGGCTCACGCAGTCAGATGCGCCGCCGGTTGGCGATCATGGTGCATCGGCGCGGCTGCCGATGACGCTCAATCTCGTCTTGAAGGCAAAAGCGGACGGAAGTCCTGCCTCGCTCACTTGCCGGACAATCGCGCGGCGCTGGCTGGAATCGGCCGACTGGACGCTCACCGGCCCAGCACTAGCGGAAAAGTTGACGGCCGATGATGGGCCGCTCGCCCTGATCGGGCCTGCAAATATCGAACGCATCGAAACCAATATTCAGATCGCGCATGTCGCGCAAACGCCCGCGCACGAATTCCGTACCGACTATCTCCTGAAGGTCTTCGACTATGACCGCCAGGCCAAAGTGTTCGAGGAGGCGACACTGGAAGACCAGGTCGATCGCGAGCGCTTGTTGTCGGATGAAAAACTGGCGCGCGAGTTCAAGGCCTGGCTGCTCGATCCCTCGCATTTGGGCGAATTCGACCGCGGCACGGCGCTGATCCCGAAGGAATTTCTGGCGACGCGGGCGATTGCCCCGACGCCGATCGGCTTTTCATCGTCGCCGTCGCAACCAGCCTTCGGAATGTTGGAGGGCGAAGGCGACAAGCCGATCTTTTCCAGCGACGACGTCGTCGCAGCGCTGCAAAGGGCCGCCGTGCAAGGGATCAACCTGAAAAACATTCGCTCCGTCGCAGGCTTCGAACGGCGACTCAACGATATCACCTGCGCCGGCTGCCACCAGACCCGCGGCATCGGCGGCTTTCACTTCCCAGGCGTGGACTGGATGGCCGCCAATCCATCCAACAGCACGATTGTGCCGGCCTCGCCGCATTTCTTTGGCGACCAGGTTCGGCGCCGCGACATTTTGACGGAAATCCGCGACGGCAAGGAGGTCGATTATTCTCGCGGCTTTTCCGAGCGGCCGCAACTGCGGGGCAGCCGCGAACTGGCCGGGACCGAGTATGACGACGGCTGGGGCGCACATTGCTATGGCACGCCCGCCAACGCCGCCGGCAACGACCGCAGCTTTGTGTCATGGGGTTGTGCCAAGGGACTGGCCTGCCAGGTCATGAGCGAAACCTCGCGCATGGGCATGTGCTTCGTCGGCGATCCCAGGGCCAACTGATTCCGGTCGGCTCGGCTAGATTGACAGTAGGCTCACTATTCGTGTTTCATCACCTTTAGCCGCACAACCCCGCAAGGGAGATGCGGGGGAGGAAACATGGACGACATCCTGATCGTCGGCGGTGGCATCGGCGGCCTGACATTGGGGCTGGCGCTGCATGCGGCGAAAATTCCCTGCCGTATCTTCGAGGCGGCGCCGCACATCCACGCGGTCGGCGTCGGCATCAACCTCTTGCCGTACGCCACCAAGGAACTCGCCGCACTCGGGCTTGAGGATGATCTGGCGCGGTTGGCGGTCAAAACCAGGGATGCCTCCTTCTACAACCGCTTCGGACAACTGATTTATCAGGAGCCGCTCGGGCGCGCGGCCGGTTACGATCATCCGCAGTTCTCGATCCACCGCGGCGACCTCCAGATGGTGCTACTGGACGCTTTCAAGAGCCGCGTTGGCGCGGACCGCATTCTCACCGATCATCACTGCGTCAGCGTTGAGCAGGACGACGCGAGCGTCACCTTGCATTTTGCGTCCGGCCAAAGCGTGCGCGGCCGCGCCGCGATCGCCTGCGACGGCATCAATTCGGCGATCCGCAAGCAGTTTTTCCCTGACGAGGGCGAGCCGCGTTATTCCGGCGTCAACATGTGGCGCGGCGTCACGCGCTGGAAGCCGATCCTGTCGGGCGCGAGTCTCACGCGCGCGGGCTGGCTGTCGCACGGCAAGATGGTGATCTATCCGATCCGCGAAGCAGGCGCGGACGGCCTGCAGCTGGTCAACTGGGTCGCCGAGATCGAAACGCGGAAATATCGCCGGCGCGACTGGAATTGTGCCGGCACGCTGGACGATTTCATCAGCGCGTTCGCCGACTGGCATTTCGACTGGCTCGACGTTCCCGCCTTCATCCGCGCCGCCGACAGCGTGCTGGAATTTCCAATGGTCGATCAGGACCCGCTGCCGCGCTGGAGCTTCGGCCGCGTCACGCTGCTCGGCGATGCGGCGCATCCGATGGTGCCGCGCGGGTCCAACGGTGCGGGGCAAGCCATCCTCGATACGCGCGCGATGACGTCGGCGCTGCTCGCCAACGAGGACCCTGTTGCCGCCTTTGCCGCCTATGAAAAGGAGCGGCTGGAGAAGACCTCCCGCATCGTTCTCACCAACCGCACCAATCCGCCGGACGCGATCCTGCGCGAGGTCTACCAGCGCACCAACGACAAACCATTCAAGGCGATCGGTGACGTCATCAGCCATGATGAGCTGGTCGCGCTGTCCGACAGCTACAAGCAAATTGCGGGCTTTTCCAGGGAAGCATTGCGCGCGTGACCCGAACGTCGACCAACGGTGCATCGGCCGTCGATGTCGCTGCCTACATCGACGCCCAGCCCGTCGGCGCCTTTCAAGTCAAGCTGTTGCTGACCTGCGCGACCGTGCTGTTTCTCGATGGCTTCGATACCACGGCGATCGGCTATGTCGCGCCGGCGTTGGCGAAGGAATTGAACCTGAGCAGGGCCGCGCTTGGGCCGGTTTTCAGCGCGGGCCTGCTTGGATTGATGATCGGCGCGCTGCTGCTCGGTCCGCTCGCCGACCGCATCGGGCGCCGGAAGATCATCATCTTCTCGACGCTGGCGTTCGGCATCGGCACGCTCATCACCGCGCTTGTGAACGACGTCGGCACGCTTCTTGTTGTCCGGCTGCTGACCGGCCTTGGCCTCGGTGGCGCGATGCCGAATACGATTGCGCTCACCTCGGAATTCTCACCGCATCGCCGGCGCGCCACCATGGTCATGGTGATGTTTGTCGGCTTTTCCATCGGGGCTGCGATGGGTGGCTTGCTGGCCGCGGCGCTAATTCCGCAATTCGGTTGGCGATCGGTGTTTGTCGTTGGCGGCGCCGCGCCGCTCCTGCTCGCGCCCATTCTTGGCTGGCGCCTGCCGGAATCGGTGCGGTTCCTGGCACTGACCGGCCGGGCTGACGCGCGTGTCGCCGAGCTCCTGACATCAGTCAACGGGAGTGCTGGTTTTGCCTCCGGCACGCGCTTCGTCGTGAACGAGCCGACGCTGAAGGGTATGCCGGTCCAGCATCTGTTCAGGGACGGCCGAGCGCTCGCGACGATTTTGCTGTGGGTCGTGTTCTTCATGAGCCTGCTCGAAATCTATTTCATGTCGAACTGGCTGCCGACGGTGATGAACGACCTCGGGGCGTCGATCTCGACTGCGGCCGTGATCGGCTCGATGTTCCAGGTTGGCGGCGTGGTCGGGACCTTCGTGCTCGGCCATCTCATCGACCGCTTCTCGTTTCGAGCGCTGGCGCTGGTCTATTTCATCGCAGTCTTTGCTGTCGGTGCGATCGGCCAGCTCGGACACTCCGCGACCCTGGTGACGATTGCGATTTTCGTCGCCGGCTTTTGCATCGTCGGCGGACAGATCGCCGCCAACGCGCTTGCGGCCGGATTCTATCCAACGTCGGTGAGAGCGACCGGCGTCGGCTGGGCGCTCGGGATCGGTCGGATCGGCTCGATCATCGGCCCTTCCGTCGGCGGCATTCTCTTGAGCCTGAAATGGGGCGCAGGTGAACTCTTCATGACAGCGGCGTTCGCTGCGCTTTGCGCGGCGATAGCGGCGCTTTCGCTGGGGCGGCTGGCGCCGTTGGGGGGAAGCGGCGCTGACGCTGGGGAATTGCTTGAGACGGTGACGCGGGCCGGGGCCTAGGCTAAATTGGAGCCGCCGCTATCGCAGGAGATGCGCCGTGACCGATCCGACCGGGGAGAGCAAGCAACGCAACCGCGAGATCGCCGCCAACGAAAGCGCGCGGCAGACCACGAGTGCCATCCGTGTCAGCACCTGGGCGATCGCGGTCGCCGTGATCATCGGCATCGCGGCGTTCGGCTGGGTGTTTCTCCACAACCAATAAGCGACGCGCACGGGACTCTCATTCCAGGCCTTGTTCAGACGTAATGCGTCAAGCGCTGGCCCGGCAGAAGATCGTAGGCCGATCGCCAGCCCGGCAGACCAGCGACACGTTGCAGCCAGGCATCGATCGCAGGATGACTTGCCTTGAAATCATAACCGGTCTCATCCGCCGGATAATGCAGGTAAGCGATCATCGAGATATCCGCGATCGTCGGCCGTTTCCCCGCCGCAAAAGCGTGTTGCTGGACATGCTTTTCCAGGATGCTGAGGAAGTCGTCGAGGCGCCGGCGCAGGAATGTCAGCACATTCGGGTCGGGGGAAGGCGCGAAGGTCCGGTTGTAGCGATACGTCGCCATGTAGCTGGAGAGCTTGTGGTTGTCCCAGAACAGCCAGCGCAGCACCTCGAATTTCTCCTCGGCACTCTCGCCTGCGAAGCGGCCATATCGTTCTGAAAGCTTGAGCAGGATTGGCGCCGTTTGGGTGAGGCGCACGCCGTCGTCCTCCAGCACCGGGATCTCGCCCATCTCGTTGACGGTTTTTCGCCATTCCGCACTCCGTGTCACACCGCCTCCGAAATCGGTCCAGACCGGCTCAAACGTCCGTCCGCATAGCGTGAGCATCAGCGCCAGCTTGTAGCTGTTGCCGGATTCCGGGAAGTAATGCAGCCGGTAAGCGGACATCTTTGATTCCTCACCCCACAGCGCCGGAGGCCTTCAGGCCCCGGATGGCAGGCTCGTCATAGCCGGCCGCGCGCAAAATCTCCTCGCTGTGTTCGCCGATCTCAGGCGGGCGCTTCGGCTTGACCTTCTCGCTGCCATCGACCCAGATCGGGCTGTTGATGGTGAGCATTTGATCGTTTTCAAACGGCACGAGCACGTCGTTTTCGATCATCTGCGCATCGTTGGGAATATCGTCGAGAATGCCGACCACGCCGAACACGAGACCGTTGCCGTCGAGCGCGGCACGCCATTCCGCGAGATCCTTGGTGGCGAAGACCTGGTCGAAGGTCGCGATCAGCTCCAGCGAGCGCGCGTGGCGGTCCGCCTTGGTGGCAAATCTGGCATCGTTGACGAGATCTTCGCGCCCCAGGCAGCGGGCCAGCGCCGGCCATTGCCGTTCCTCGTTGAGCAGGGAGAGGATCAGCCAGCGGCCATCCCTGCAGCGATAGTGGTTGGTCACGGCATTGAGCGCGCGCTCGCGCGGCCGCCGCTCCTGGAACTGCGCGCCGCAAAGCTTGGCTTGCGCCAGCACGCCTGCGGCCCACAACCCGTTCGCCATCAGGTTCGAGGAGACGTGCGAGCCTTCGCCTGACCGTTCGCGTTTGTAGAGCGCGGTGACGATCGCGCCGTAGAATGCCATCGCGCAGGGATGATCGCCCATGCCGGGAATTGAGCGCGCCGGCGTCGTGTTCTCATCGGCGCGCACGAGGTCCATGAGGCCCGAACGCGCCCAATAGGCATTGCTGTCGAAGCCGGGTTTGTCGGCCTCCGCGCCCTTTTCGCCGTAGCCGGTGAAGGACGCATAGATCAGCCGCGGGTTCTTCGGCTTGATCTCTTCATAGGTGATGCCGAGCCGCGTGCGTACGCCCGGCGGAAAATTGGTGATGAAGACGTCGGCCTCGGCGACGAGCCGATACAGCACCTCGCGCCCCTCCGGTTTCGAAAGATCAAGCGCCAGACTTCGCTTGTTCCGCCCTTCGAGCAACCAGGCAAAATTATGCGGACTGATGGGATAACCCGGCAGCTTCGGCAGGACCCGATAGGGATCGCCGGTTCCCGGCGGCTCGATCTTGATCACGTCGGCGCCGAAGTCCGACAGCACGGTCGCGGCCGCAGGCGCGGCGATGAAGCTTGCGCAATCCAGAACCTTCAAGCCTTCGAAGATGCCGCTCGCCATGGTGAGATCGTCCTCGTCGCGTGTTTGCTCATTCCGGGCCGTGGAACGTCATTCCAGGCGTAGCGGAAGGTTTTGATCGATAACGGTGGTCGATGCAACGGGCCTTTGCGCCGTTCTGGATCGCTCTTATTCCTCGCCCGAGAGCAACGCGGCATTGCCGCCGGCGGCAGCCGTGTTGATCGTCACGGTCTGCTCGGTCGCAAACCGCGTCAGATAATGCGGGCCGCCGGCCTTTGGACCGGTCCCGGACAGGCCAAAGCCGCCGAACGGCTGCACGCCGACCACCGCGCCAATCATGTTGCGGTTGACATAGACGTTGCCGACCGCGAGCCGGTCGATGACGGCGTCGGCCATATCGTCGATGCGCGAGTGGATGCCGAGCGTCAGCCCGTAGCCGGTGCGTTCGATCGCACCCAGCACCTCGTCGAGCCGGCCGGCGGCGTAACGCACGACATGCAGGATCGGACCGAACACCTCTTCGGTCAGTTGGTCAGCGCTCTCAAGTTCGAAGATTTGCGGCGCGACATATTGGCCCGGAGGTGCGTGGCCCGCTAAATGCACGCGCGCCTCGCGTTTCATCCGCGCAATATGCGCCTCGAGCCGCTGCTTCGCCTCGGCATCGATGACGGGGCCGACATGGGTGGCTGGATCAGAGGGGACGCCGATCCTGAGTTCGCGCGCGGCGCCCGCAATCATCTCGATCATGCGGTTGGCGACATCTTCCTGCACGAAGAGAATTCGCAACGCCGAGCAGCGCTGCCCCGCCGAGCGGAAGGCGGAGGCGAGAACGTCGTCGGCAACCTGTTCCGGCAATGCGGTCGCGTCCACGATCATGGCATTGATGCCGCCGGTCTCGGCAATCAGCGGCACGATGGGGCCATCCTTGGCGGCAAGCGCGCGATTGATGGCGCGCGCGACCTCGGTCGAGCCGGTGAAGACGACGCCGGCCACATCAGGGTGAGCGACGAGCGCCTCGCCGATGCGGCCGTCGCCGGGCAGAAGATGCAGCGCGGAGGGCGGCACGCCGGCTTCGTGCAGCAGCCGCACCGCCTCGAAAGCGATCAGCGGGGCTTGTTCGGCGGGCTTCGCCACTACGGTATTGCCGGCCATCAGCGCCGCCGTGATTTGGCCTGCGAAGATCGCAAGCGGAAAATTCCACGGCGAGATCGCAACGAATGCTCCGCGGCCGCGCAAGCTTAAGCCGTTGCTCTCGCCGGTTGGGCCCGGCATGGCTTCGCCGGCGTCAAATAGATCGCGGCCCTGCGCGGCGTAATAGCGGCAGAAGTCGGTGGCTTCGCGAACTTCTGAGATGGCATCATCGAGCGTCTTGCCGCCCTCGCGTTGCAGCAGCGCGATGAAATGCGCGGCCCGCTGTTCGAGGAGGTCGGCGGCGCGTTCGAGGTGGCTGGCGCGGATCGCGGCTGGCGTCCGGCTCCAACTCGGGAATCCGGCGCGTGCGGCCGCCATCACGGCGTTCACATGTTCAGCTGTCGGGTCGATCACGCTTCCAATAGGCGTTAGCGCGTCGGCAGGACCGCAGACTTGCCGCGCCCTGCCGCTCTCGACCTGGCCGTCGATCAGGGAGGCCGCGGCGACGGGCGCGGTTTCGGCCCTGACCGCCGTGAGCAACGCCTGCAACGCATCCCGGTCGCCGAATTCGACGCCGCGCGAGTTTTGCCGCTGCGGGGCATAGAGGTCGCGGGGAAGCGGAATGTTCGGATGACGGGCGTTGTCGGCCGTCCCGATGATGTCGGAGGGATGCCGCAGCAGCTTTGCGACCGGTACGGTGTTGTCGGCCGCAAGCGCCACGAAGGAAGAATTGGCGCCGTTTTCCAGCAAGCGCCGCACCAGATAAGCGAGGAGATCGCGGTGGCTGCCGACGGGAGCGTAAGTGCGGCAGGCAAGATCAGGATGATCGGCGATCAGCTGCGCGTAGAGCGCCTCGCCCATGCCATGCAGGCGCTGCAATTCGAAGCCGGTCTCATCGCCTGCGAGCTCGATCACAGTTGCGACCGTGAGCGCGTTGTGCGTGGCAAATTGCGGGAACAGCCGCGGCCGCAGTTTCAGGAGCTGTTCGGCGCAGGCGATGTAGTTGAGATCGGTCATCGCCTTGCGCGTGAACACGGGATAGCCGGATAACCCGCGCTCCTGCGCGCGCTTGATCTCGGTGTCCCAATAGGCGCCCTTGACGAGCCGCACCATCATGCGCCGGTTCAGCGCCTTCGCCAGTTCGTGTGCATAGTCGATCACGGCGCTGGCACGCTTCTGATAGGCCTGGATGGCGAGGCCAAAGCCGTCCCAGCCGGAAAATGACGGATCGGAAAACGCCGCCGCAATCACCTCCAGCGACAATTCGAGCCGGTCGGCTTCCTCGGCGTCGACGGTGAGGTTGAGGTCAAACGATTTCGCGCGGCCGGCGAGATCGATCAGCCGCGGCACCAGTTCGCCCAGCACCCGCTCCCGGCCCAGCGCTTCGAACCGCGGATGCAGCGCCGAGAGCTTGATCGAGATGCCGGGCCGGTCGGGCAGGGGATGCGCGCCGGCGGTTAAGCCGATTGCGTCGATCGCGCTCGCATAGGCGTTGAAATAGCGATCGGCATCGGCCGCGGTGCGCGCGCCTTCGCCGAGCATGTCGAAGGAATAGCGGGGAGCGGTGTCCGATTGCGCGCGCGAGAGCGCCGCCTCGATGGTTTCGCCAAGCACGAAGTGGCTGCCCATCAGCCGCATCGCCTGCCGCGTCGCGGCGCGCACGGCGGGCGCCCCGAGGCGTTTCACCAGCCGGCCGATGGTGCCGTCGGGGGTTTCGCCCGGCTGGATTACCCGTGCCGACATTCCGAGCGCCCAGGCGGATGCGTTCACCAGGAACGCGCTCGATCGGGTCTCGTGATGGACGAAGTCGCCCTCGCCGAGTTTGTCCTCGATGAAGCGGTCGGCGGTGCGCGCATCGGGCACGCGCAACAGCGCTTCCGCCAGCACCATCAGCGCTAGGCCCTCCTTGGTCGAGAGCGCGAATTCGCGCAGCATGTCCTCGACGCCGCCAAGCCGGTCGTCGCGGGCGCGAATGGCGCCGATCAGGCGCGTCGCCATCCGCTCGATCCGCGCCTCGCGCTCGGCGTCAAGGCGGGGGGCGCCCAACAGCCGTTCCGCGATGGCGATATCGTCCGGTGCGTAAGCAGCTTCGAACGGTGGAACAGAAGCGGGTTCGGATGTCATCCGAAAGGCTCCGATGCAAAATCTGCATGAAGCATACAATCAAGCCGCAACAGAAGGAATTGGCTTAAGCAGGCGGCTGCCTAGCCAGCCCTCAGCGATGGTCGGCCATCCATCGGGGCGAAAGGCTGGCGATCCTGGCGCTTCGACCAGGACACATAGTTGGCGACCAGCGTCATGATCACGATCCCGCAAAGGCTGACCATGATCTGCTGCACGATCGAGCCGGAACCCGTCACCAGGACGAAGTGAGCTGCGAGCGAAAGGAACACGCCGACGCAGAACACCGACAGCGACTGTTCGCCGCAGACGATCAGCGGCCTGAGGATCGGCGAGGTCAGGCTGCGCCATGTCGTCGGGATCAGCCGCGTGGCGAACAGCGCCACGATCGCAAAGTGCAGGACACGGTAAGGGGCGAGATTGGTCTTGTCGTTGACAAACGCATCATGCAGCCACGCCGGCAGCATGCCGCCAAGCGCCGGAATGTGCCCGGCAAGCGTCATGGCGAATGCAAACACGAGATAGGCGATCCCGGGATAAACCCATGCCGGCGCCCGGAACCACCGGCTGAGCCGGTTGGCACCGCCAAGCGCGCACCAGGCGCCAAGCACGAACAACAACTGCCAGCAGAACGGATTGAAGGGCCAGCTTCCCTCCGGAAAAGCCGACAGCGTCCATTCGAACTGGCGTGCCGCAACATAAAGCGCGATCGCTGCGGCCAGAGTGAACGTCGGCGCGCGCAACATCAGCCACAAAACGGCGGGAAAGCAGGCCATCAGCATGACCGAGAGCTGCAGCAGATCGAGGTTCAGCGCCCTCGATTGCAGCAGGAGGCCGTGGGTGACGGTGCGGACCGGATCATCCAGCAACCCCGTGAAGTTGAAATCATAGAGGATGTCAGGTGCGGCATAGCGGGTGGCGACGTCGCCGATCGACACCGCGTAGATCGCAAACAGCACGACGAAGGCGGCATAAAGCTGCCAGGCGCGCCGAATCACCCGGGTGACGCCGACGATGGTGCCGCGCTCCAGCATGATCGGCGCATAGGCAAGCGCCGCCGTATATCCGACAATGAAGATGAACGCGTCACTGGCGCCGGAAAAACCGAAGCTGCGCGAGGTGATCCAGCTCACCACGTCGTTCGGAATGTGGTTCAAAAAAATGAACCAGTTCGCAAGGCCCAGGAAAAGATAGAGCCTCGTGTCGCGTGCGTGACGCACGAGGGCGGTTGTTACATCCATAGCGTCAATTTCGAGTAGGGGTGTTCGGGCGGCGAAAGAACGGACAGTGCACTTAGGATTGCTCGCCCGCGCTTGCAAGGCGGCTCGCCTTTACGTGAGTCAGAGGTGATCCGCGCTCTGCAAACATGCTGAATGTCCCGGGCGAACACAAAACCGTGAGTTGCGGGACTATTTAGAATCCGTCAAGCGAATCGGATCGGCCCACTGCGTGGCCGATCGTTAACAAGGCTGCTTAATAGGTCGCGGCCAGATATTCGACGATCTTCGGCACATCGGCTTCCGCGACAGGCGCGCCATAGACCTTGATCATCTTGGTGACCTCGGCCCGCCAGAAATCCGCGGTAAATTTCGGACCGCGCGGCTGGGTCGCGATGTAATCCGCCGAGTGGCAGCCGGTGCAATTGTTCATGACGACGTCGAGATTGGGCCCCGGCTTGAAAGCCGCGGTCTCCGGCGGCAAGTCATAGGAGATGGGGGCGGCCGCGGCCGCACCGTACTTCACGATCAGCGCGAGCACGATGATGAGCAGGATGGCGAACAGCAGCCGTCGTTTCATGATTGTAGCTCCACTAGGCAGCAGTCACGCGGACGGTTTCGACGACATTGCGCAAGTAGCCGGCAGGATTCCAGCGCGGCTCCATCGGCTGCGTGTCGCCGGCATTGTTGGTCGCCCGAACCCGCAGGTCATAGATACCGGGAGGTAGCTTGATTGGCAGCTTCCATTCGCGGAATGAATATTTGCCGAGGTCGCGGCCGAGCCTGGCTGTGGTCCAGGTCGCGCCGTTGTCGGTGGAGACTGCGACTTCCTTGATGCCCCTGCCGCCGTCGAAGGCTATTCCCCGCAACGTGGTTGTCTTGCGCGACTTCAGCCGGGCGTCGTTGGCCACGTTGGTGATGAAGGAGCGCACCGTGAAGCGGTTGATCGGGATCGTCGCCTTCGGCGCCGTGCCGGGCTCGACGCAATTGCAGGGCGTATCCGGAATCCGGTAGGCGGTCTTCATCCAGAAGCCGTCGAAGATAGTGTCGATGACCGTGATCTCGTTGAGATGCTTCACCCAGTAGGTGCCGTAATAGCCGGGCACGACGAGCCGCAACGGAAAGCCGTTGAGAAGCGGCAGGTCCTCGCCATTCATGCCGTACGCCAGCATCACCTCGCCGTCACGGGCGTGATCGATATCGAGTGCCTTGACGAAATCCGGCGTCGTATCCATCACCGGCCCGTCCATGCCGTTGAAGGTGACCTGCCGCGCGCCGGCCTGCACACCGGCCATGTCGAGCACGGCCTTGAGCGGCACGCCGCGCCACCGCGCATTGCCCATCGCGCCGTTGGCCAGCTGTCCGCCGGCGACGCGCGGTTCGAAGAAGCCGCGGCTGTTGCCCGAGCATTGAGCGACCGCGACGAGTTCGACGGCAGGCAGCTTTCGGATGTCCTTCAGAGACAGCTTCAGCGGCCGCTCGACCTTGCCCTTGACCTCGAGCGCAAACTTGTCCGGATCGAGGTTGTACGGAATGCCGGCCAGATGGTAGCGCACGAAGAAGGCATTGTTCGGCGTGATCGGGCCGTCGTCGAACACGGAAAACGGGGTCTCGAGCTGCGGCGGCCGGCTGGTCAGCCCGATCATCGGCCGCTTCTGCGGATATCTGACCAGGGGGCGCTTGCCGTTTTCGAACGGGAGCACGACGCTGTCGAGTGCGAGGGCCTGCGGCGACGAAAGCGCGGCGGCGAATGCCGCAAGGCCTGTGCGTTTCAGCAATTCCCGTCGGTCGATCATGGCGCCCCTCCGCAGGTTTTGTTGGAAGCATTGTTTTGCCGGCGAGTGTGACATCGGCCCTCGCCAAGTCAATTCCCGACCGGCACCCTGAGGAAGCGCGAACGCTTTCGCTCACGCAAGATCGCGACGCTCCGGCCGCTGTCAGGCGACCGGAGCGCTATTTGACGGCATCAGTTTCGATCAGTATTCGCAGACATTCACGGTGCGCAGGCGATAGCCATAGGGCGTGAGCACGCGCTGGGTCACCAGGCAGCCGTCGTCGACATAGCCTACGCCAAAGCCGATGCCGCCGAAGTGGTGAAAATGATGGAAGCCGCCGAAGCCGCCCCAGGGTTTGGCGGACGCGGCGCTGGGCGTGAGCACGGCGGCGCCGAGAGCAAGGGTCGCAGCAAGGACGATTGTCAGTTTGCGAAACATGGTCGTTCTCCTCGAGTGTGCGCGGCATCAGCGCGCGTTGCAGTTTCACCCCTTGCCTGTCAGTCGCGCCGTCGGAGACGCGGGTTCGGGTGGGTTCGGCCCGATTTCGAGGAATTTTTTCTGAATGCTTGTTCAGCTTCGTGGGTGGGGCCGTGGCTTTAACCATAGTCGTGAATAGGTCAGGCAGCCGCTATCAGTTCGCCGTCGACGAGCGCGGTCAGGGCATCGGCACTCTCGACCACACACACGCTCATGGGCCCGGTGCGGCCACGGATTTCGAGGTCCCGCCGCGGCAGCGCATCGGATGAAAGTCCGGCGGTCGCGCGCACCTCATCCGAACAGATCACCTCGCAGCCAAGGCTCTTGGTCGTGTCCTGCAATCTCGCGGCGACATTGACCGCATCGCCGAGCGCGGTGAACACCATGTGATCGCGGTAGCCGATGTCGCCGACGATCACCTCGCCGCCGTGAATCCCGACACCGAAACGGATCGGTTCGCGCAGGTCGTTCTTGAGGAACTGGTTCAATTCCTCGACGTGAACCGAGATCCGCGACGCCGCTTTCAGCGCCTGGCGGCACGCGGTCTCACGGTTGGTCGCAAGCCCGAACAGCGCCAGCTGCCCGTCGCCGAGAAACTGGTTCGGCTGGCCGCCGCACTCGATCACGGCTTGCGACACCGCGCCGAGGAAGCGGTTGACGATAAACACCGTGTCAAAGGGCAAACGGTTTTCCGCGAGCCTGGTCGAGCCGCGCATATCGACGAACATGCTGACGAGATAACGCTCCTCGCCGATATGGGAGGGACCGCCGTGACGTGTCGTCACCGTTTGCGGCGTGAAGATCTGGAAGAAGGAAAGGTCGGTCTCGGGCCGGAGCTGACAGGCGAGGCGAATCGAGGGGTCGGAGTCACCCACACGATTGAGCACAAACGCCTCGCGGTTGGAGGGCTGCGGCAGCAGCGCGCAATCGCCGATCACGCGAATGCGGCAGGTGGAGCAGCGGGCGCGGCCGCCGCACACGCTCGCATGCGGGACCTGGTGGCGCAGGCTCGCCTCCAGAACGGAGAGACCCTTCGGAACGCGGATGGTGCGGCCATTGCCATAGGACAGCGTGATCATGCCGCCGCGCCGCTCATGAAGCGCCCGGATCCCCCGCGCGGCCAGCACCAAAGCGAGCAGGCCGAGATAGCCGGCCATGAAGGAGACCGTGATGGTTTCGAGCGTATTGGCCTCGGCCGGCGCGCCGAGCTTGCCCGCCGAGAGATTGGCCGCGCGCCACTGCGGATCGGCGCTGTCCTTCATGACGGTCCTGCCGCCCTGGTAGAAGCCGAGGAGAGCCAGTGCCGGCACCAGCACGGCCGCGGCCAGCAGGAACGGCGCGGCGCGGCGGAAGAACGACTTCATCCGCAGCCAGAAGTAAAGGCCGATGCTGCCGTGGACCCAGGCGACGACCAGCACGACGAGCAGCAGCCAGAACCGGGTCGACATCGTCGCCCAGTATCCATGAAGCACCTGCGGATAGAGCCGGTCATGTCCAAACAGCGTGTGGCCAAGCCGAGTGCCGATGACATGCGAGGCAATCAGCGCCGGAACGCTCAAGCCGAGCACGAGCTGCAACGGTTCGATGGTTTTCCAGCGGAATTGCCGGCGCTCGTACAGCGCCCAGATTCCAAGCGCACCATGGATGAGCACGGCCGCGTAAAAGACGATCGCCACCGGCAGGAACTGCCAGAACAGGACGTGGTAGTGCAGGCCCCAGGCCATGGCCTCCAGCGAGATGTTGCCGAGCGCGTGGTTCAGGAAATGGCTGATCAGATAGGTGAAGAGGATGAGCCCGCAGACCATGCGGATCTGCCGGACGCTGACGCCGCGGACGAATTTTCCGATTCTTGCCACGTTCAATGCGATCATGCCCGCCCAACGATTCCTAGTGGAGTGGATTTGACATTCGCTACCCACCTGGTCGCGAACTCGGAAAGCGAATGTCAAATCCCAGACTCCACTAGAGACATATATTTGCTAGTGGTTCGTTGATTCTAACCTTCGCAAAGGTGCCCGCTGAGAAGGGATGCGAATGTTAGAATCGAACCACTAGACCCCGGAAAGTAGCTTTTAATTCCGCCGGGCACGAGTGGCGGGATGGCCGAATTGACAGCGATATGAGCCGTGCGAGGGCGTTGACACCCCGGGAAGAGTTAGGGAGAAAGCGCCGTGACGATGGCGCCTCAAGATAATTTCCGCCCCGGCGCGGAAAAATCGGATTTTAAGCCCTGGCTTGGCGTCATCGCGCTGATCGCGGCGATGACCGTGCTGCGCGCCGTCTACGCCGGCTTCACTGATCTTCGGACCGACGAAGCCTATTACTGGACCTGGTCGAAGGAGAACGTGCTTTCGTTCCTCGACCATCCGCCCATGGTCGCCTGGTTCATCCGCCTTGGTACCGCGATCTTCGGCGATACCAGTTTCGGCGCGCGGTCTTCCGGCCTGCTCGCGATGCTGCTGACCGAAGTACTGCTCGCCGACATCGTCTGGCGCGTCACGCGCGATCTCCGCGCGTCCATCATCGCAGTCGCCATGATGGAGGCGTCGCTCTACTACGGCATGCTGATGACCAAGGCGGGGCCTGACGTCCCGCTGGTCCTGTTCGCAACCGCCATGGCGTGGGCGCTGGTACGGCTCGCCGAAAGCGGCGACGCGCGATGGTGGCTTGCGGCCGGCGTTTTCGCAGGCCTTGCCGCATTATCGAAGTTCACCATTGCCTTGCTGATCCCGGCGGTGCTCGCGTTCGCTCTGGTGCCGAGCTGGCGCGGCCGCTGGCTGCGCAGTCCTTATCCCTACGCGGCGGCGGTGATTGCGATGGCGCTGTTCACGCCGGTCGTGGTCTGGAACATGCAGCACGACTGGGCCTCGTTCCGCTTCCAGGCGGTGCGGGCGGCTTCGGCGACCGTGGAGCACATGTGGTCGCTTCGCACGCTCGGCGAATTCATCGGCATGCAATTTGGCCTGGTCGGCTTTGTTCTGCTGCCGGTCGTTCTCACCGGCGTTGCCTTGACGGTATGGCGCGGCTATCGCCGCAGGGAAGGGGTCGCGATCCTGCTGTCGACCGCGGTTCTCGTTCCCTTTGCCTACTTCCTCTGGAAATCGTTGAGCTTGCGGGTCGGCGATACCTGGCCGACCTTCATCTGGCCGTTCGGATTTGCGGCCGCCGCAATCAACCTTGCGACGATGCCGAAGGCAGGATGGTCGACATCGTTCGTCGCGACCTCGTGGCGCTGGGCGAGGATTGCGATTGTCTCCGGTGTCGCCTTCGTCGTCGCGGTGATGTTCTACTACCTGGCCGCGCCGTTCAACCTGATCGGCCGCACCGATCCGGTCGGCGGCGAGGCCGGATACCGGCCGCTGATCGAACGCACCGAAGCCGAACTGCAAAAGACCGGCGCGACCTGGATCGCGACCACGGATTATCGCACCTGCGCGATGCTGCGCTTCTTCTTCCATGATCGCGTGCCGGTGGTGCAGCTCAACGAGCGCGGGCGATACCAGGGTTTTCGCGCGCCTGACATGAGCCTGATCGCCGGCCACACCGGTCTTTATGTCGCGCGCGAGCCGGAAAACAATCCGGGCCTTGCCTTGTGGGCCTCGATCCCGGCCAGGCGCGAGCCGCTGGAGACGGTCAATCGGATCTGGCGCGGCGTCGTGATGGACACCTATGCGATCGAAAAGTTTTCGGGCTGGACGCCTGAACTCTCGCCGCCAATGGACTCGCCGCTGTTCGGCTGGCGCTGGCTGGCGTAGGGCGGCATTGCCTCTGGTGATAGTTCAGCAACCTAAAATCACGTCACTCCGCATCCTCCCGCTTGCGCAACAAATCCCTGGCGAGGTCCGTCAGCGCGGGCCGCGGCAGCGCCGTAAACGGCAGCGGGCGGATGACGTCGATCGCTGCGAGCCCCAGCCGCGCGGTCAGGAGCCCGTTGAGAAAACCTTCGCCCAGCCGCTGCGACAGCTTGGCCGTCAGCCCATGGCCGAGGATCTGCTGGATCACGCTGTCGCTCGCCGCCATGCCGCCGGTGATCGCAAGATGCGCCAGCACGTGACGCATCAGCTTGATCAGGCCAAGCGTGCCGGGCCGTCCGCCGTAGAGACGCGCCAGTTGACGGATCAGGCGAAGCGAGACTGCGAAGACGAAGGCGACGTCAAACAGCGCGCGCGGGCTGATCGCGGTGACGAGCGAGACGCGTTGGGCCGCCGCTGAAATCAGAAACCGCGCTTCCTGGTCGAGCGGGCTCATCAGCTCGCGTTCGGCCAGCCGGATCATGTCGGCGCCGTCGATGATGTCGCCGGCATGATGGCTCAAAGTGGCGCGGGCCCGCGCCAGATGCGGGTTCTGGTGCGCGATCTTCAGGAGGTCGCGCAACACCGCGCGGCTTTCGTTGCGATCGTCGCTTGCGATCACGGCCGTCGCCCGCGCGTGCAGATGTTCGATCGCCGCAAGGCGCAGGAGGCCCGCAGCCTCGCGCGCGCCGATAACCAGGAACGAGAAGATCGCGATCGATGTCAGCGCCAGCCCGAGGACACCCAGGGTATCGCTGCGCGCAAACAGGCCTTCGACCAGTTGCGCCACGCCGAGACCCGCGCCAAGCAGCACCAGGCCGCCGACGGCGCCCCAGAACAGCACGCCCCAGCGGAAACGCCGCTCGGCGGGAGCCATTGCCGGTTCGACCGCGACCGGCAGTTGCGGCGCTTCGCTTTCCGGGGTGACGTGAACGGTGCCGCGCGGTGGGCGGCTCGCCTCGTCGGAATCGGTGACGACGACGGAGGGATCGTCGAGCTTGAAGGTCGCAGGCCGGCGGTGAGGGCGTTTGCTCATTGCAGACGGTCTCCGATCAGGAACTGCAGCGCCCGGTCGAGGCGAATGTGGGGCAGCGCCACGGCATCCGCGCCATCCTGTCCCTCGTGCACAAGGCGCGGCGGGCGGAAGCGAAGGAAGCGAAAGTCGGCATCGGTTTGTGCATTGGCAAGGCCGCGAAAGGCGCTCTCGTTTTCGAACAAGGCTTGCGGATCGTCGGGCAGTTCGCCGGGAAAAGTCGCGACCTCGGTCTTGCCGTCGAAGATTTCGCCATTCGAGCTTTCGCCGGCAAGCGGCGTGCCCAGGATCGACGGCAAATGTTCGCGGCCGCGCGTCACCTGGGCTTCGCGCGTGGCGCGGATGGCGGCGAGCGCGACGACATCGATCGTAGCGCCGGTATCCTCGGCGCGCATCACGGCGTGCGAAACTGCGCGGCGCAATATAGCTTCCAATCGGTCATGGCTTAAATGGTGCAGATGATCGGCCTTGGTCGCGGCAAACAGGATGCGGTCGATCCTGGGACGGAACAGCGCATTCAGGAACGAGCCGCGGCCGACGCGAAAGCAATCGAGGATGCCGGCCAACGCCGCCTCCAGATCGAACAGCGCATTCGGTCCCGAATTGAACGCGGCGAGTGCATCGACCAGGACCACCTGGCGATCGAGCCGGGCGAAATGGTCGCGGAAGAACGGCCGCACCACGATATCCCTGTAGGACTGATAGCGCCGTCGCATCATCGCCCACAGCGATCCGTCCGGAGGGTTGTCGTCTTCGGCGACCTCTAGCGGCGCGAAGGTCAGAGCCGGTGATCCCGCAAGACTGCCCGGCATCAAAAAGCGGCCGGGCGGCAGCAGGCTCATGGAAAAGCGCTCGTCGCGGCAGGCGCGCAAATATTCGGTGAACAGCCGCGCCGAGGTCAGCGCCGCCTGTTCGTCCGCAGGCCGCTCGGCCTTCTGGGTTGAAAGATAAGCGTGCCAAGGGGAAGCAAGCGCGGCGCGGGCGCTGCCGCGGGACAGCGCGAGGCTCTCGCGCGACCATTGCTCGTAGCTCTTGTTGAGCAGGGGCAGATCGAGCAGCCATTCGCCGGGGTAGTCGACGATGTCGAGGGTGAGGGTGCGTTCCGCGCCATTCTGGCGCTGATAATCGATCACCAGCCGTAACTCGCTGATGTCGACGGTCGAGTGCGGCCAGGCCCGGTCCTCGATCAGAGTGTGGACGTGGCGTTCATAGTCGAAGCGCGGCACGGCATCGTCGGGCTGCGGCTCGAGATGGGCGCGGGCGATCCGCCCCGAGGCGAGCGGCTCGAATACCGGAAAGCGCCCGCCACGGGTCAGCCCGTGGATCAGCGCCGTGATGAATACGGTCTTGCCGGCCCGTGACAGCCCGGTGATGCCGAGCCGCAGCGTCGGGCTGAAGAGGCCTTCGCTGAAATCGATCAGCGCGCGTGCCGAAATGCGCGCCTCTTCCACCATGTCGGAAAAATCGAAGGCCATGCGTGGGTGCGGAAAACTCGGCTGGGAACGGTAAAATTCGATTGAACCAACGCTCACAAGGTGGCGATTGGCGGCCCAAAATCAAGCTTTCACATTTACGACGCGATTTCCCTCTAGTGATCCGATTCTAACATTCGCATCCCCTTCCTGCGGCCATTTTTGCGGATGTTAGAATTATAGGACCACTAGTAAATATTGGATTCTAGTGAAGTTTAGGATTTGACATTCGCTTTGCGAGACCGCGGCTAGGTGGGGAGCGAATGTCAAACCCACTTCACTAGCCGCTTAGGGAATCGTTGACGCAGATCAAGGTATTATCTGTTTCGGTGAAGAAGCCTGTGCCCGTTATGACCGTCTTCAGATTGAAACAGCTCGCCTCTCATTCGGCCCATGCTGCGGCCGGCGCGATCCGCTGGAATTACGATCGCGCCGAACTGATCGCCGACGGCATCGTCCATGGCATCGGCGTGTTCTCTGCCCTGATCGCGGTCACGGTCTTGATCGTGCTCGCGGCGGTGTTCGCCTCCGCCTATGCGGTGGTCACCGTATCGGTCTATGCGGCGGGTCTGCTTGCGATGCTCGGCTTCTCGGCGGCCTATAATCTCTGGCCGGTGTCGCGGCGCAAATGGCTGCTGCGGCGTTTCGATCATTCCGCGATCTACATGCTGATCGCCGCGACCTATACGCCGATCTTCGCGCAGCTGCAGGACCGCGTGTTCGCGATGTCGCTGCTCGCGGGCGTCTGGGGCGTGGCGGCGATCGGTATTGCCGTCAAACTGATTTTCCCCGGCCGCTTCGACCGGTTGTCGGTCGGGCTTTACCTCGCGATGGGCTGGAGCGGCATCATCGCCTACGATGCCGGCCTCTCCTCGCTGCCGCAGGTGGCGCTCTGGTTCATCCTCGCCGGTGGCCTGCTCTACAGCTTTGGGGTAATCTTCCACGCATGGCAACGGCTGCGCTTCCAGAACGTGATCTGGCATTGTTTCGTGCTGCTCGGCGCAGCGTGCCACTATACGGCCGTCATGGACCTCGTGCTGCCGTAGGATCGATCCCGAAACATCAGGATTTGCGATGCAGGTGAGCGGCAAGATCGTGGTCGTCACCGGCGGCGGCAATGGTATCGGCCGGGCCCTGTGCGAGGCGTTTCACCGCGCCGGCGCGGCCAAGGTGGTGGTCGCCGACATCGATAGCTCCAGGGCGCGCGCGGTCGCTGCCGCCATCGATGGCGCGGCGTTCAAATGCGACGTCGCGCAGGAGAAGGACGTCCTTCACGTCATCGAGGAGAGCGAGCGGCTGTTTGGCCCTATCGCGCTGTTCTGTTCCAATGCCGGGATCGGCGCCGGGTTCGATCCGTTGTCGATGAATGCCGGCGGCACCTCGGACGAGCCGTTCACGCGAAGCTTTGCCGTTCACGTGATGGCGCATGTCTATGCGGCGCGGCATCTGGTCCCGCGCTTCAAGGGGCGCGGCGGCGGCTATTTCCTCAACACGGTCTCCGCGGCGGGCCTGTTGTCGCAGGTCGGAAGCCCGGCCTATTCCGCCACCAAGCATGCCGCGGTCGGCTTTGCCGAGAATCTCGCGATTTCGCACAAGGCCGATGGCATCAAGGTCTCGATCCTGTGTCCGCAGGGCGTCGATACCGACATGCTGCGCTCGATCCCGAAGGGCCCGCAATCCGGCGATGGCGACCTGTCGCCGGCACAGGTGGCGGAGGATGCCCTCAAAGGCATCGAGCAGGAGACGTTCCTGATCTTGCCGCACCCACAGGTGCTCGGCTACATGCGCAAAAAAACCGAGAACTACGATCGCTGGATATCGGGCATGGCCAAGATCCAGGCGAAGCTAAGGGACGAGTTCGGGGGGTGATTTTCGTCATTCCGGGCAAGCAATCCAAACTTCCACCGCTGTCATCACCGGGCTTGTCCCGGTGATCCACGTCTTACTTGCTTCTGCGGGAGACTATGACGTGGATGGCCGGGTCAAGCCCGGCCATGACGAAGGAGAGGGCGCTCCGCGGCGTCTCGAAGGATGATTGGCTAGCTGTTCCTCGTATAAAGCACCGGCACCGCGGAATTGACCATCACCTCGACGAGGCTCGTCCCCCTATGCGCCAGGCTGCGCTTCAGCTCGCCTGCGAGCTCCGATGATTTTGTCACGCGCACGGCGTCGCAGTCCATGCCCTCGGCGATCTTCACGAAATCGAGGCCGGGCATATCGAGGCCGGGCACGTTGCGCACCTGCATCACCTGGCTGAACGAGCGCATCGCGCCGTAGCCCTGATTGTTGATGACGACGACCGTCAACGGCAGCTTGCGCTGCGCCGCCGTCCACAAGGCCTGGATCGAATACATCGCAGACCCGTCGCCGACGAGGCAGACGGTGCGCACATTGGGACGGCCGAGCGCGATGCCGACTGCCGCCGGCAGGCCATGGCCGAGGCCGCCGCTGGCCATGGTGTAAAAACTGTCTTGACCGCGCATCGGCATGAAATTCTGCATCGCCAGACGGTGCGAGGGCGCTTCCTCCACCAGCACGGCGTCATCAGGCATCGCTGCGCTGAGGCTGTGCAGCAGAAACGCCGCGGGTATGGGATCGGCTGCTTGAGGCGCCGGCGGCAGCACGCGGCTCTTGGGCCGCGCGCGCTTGGTCTCGGCCGTCATCTCGATCAGCGCGGCAAGCGCCGGTTTCATGGTGGCGATGATGCTGGTGCCTGCCGGCGTCACGGCGGCCGCGTCCGCATCGTCGGTGATCTGGAACAGCGTGGTCGCGCCGTCGAAGATCGAGGCATGGCCTTCGACATGGAAGGTGAAGACCGGCGCGCCGATCACGACGACGAGATCGTGGCCGCGCAGCGCTTCCGAAAGCTGGCCGGGCGAGGCGTGCAGGAAGCCGGCGAATTGCGGGTGGCGTTCCGGAAAACTGCACCGCGCCGAGAACGGACTGACCCAGACGGAAGCGTGCGTCTTCTCGGCGAGCCGCACCATCAGGTCCACGGCTTGCGCGCGATCGACGGCGGGGCCGACGACGAACGCGGGCTTTTGGCTCGCGGCCAAGGCTTCCGCCAGGCCCTTGATGGCGTCGGGATCGGGGCCAAGCTCGCGCGTGATGCTGCGCGCCTCCAGCGGCTGCGCCGGCTTCTGCCAATCGTCGATCGGCACTGAGACGAAGGTGGGCCCGAAAGGAGGCTGCATCGCCACGTAATAGGCGCGCGCGATCGCCGCCGGCACGTCTTCGGCGCGCGCCGGCTCGACTGAAAACTTCACATAGGGCCGCGGGAATTCGGAAGGACGCTCGGCAAACAGAAACGGCTGCAAGGGCAGGATCGAGCGCGCCTGCTGGCCCGCGGTGATCACAAGCGGGGTCTGGTTGCGATAGGCGGTGAAAATGTTGCCGAGCGCGTTGCCGACGCCGGCGGCCGAATGCAGATTGACGAAGCCGGCGTTGCGGGTCGCCTGCGCATAGCCGTCGGCCATGCCGATCACGGCCGCTTCCTGCAAGCCCAGCACATAGTCGATGTCGTCCGGCCAGTCGCTGAGGAACGGCAATTCGGTCGAGCCGGGATTGCCGAACACGCGTCTGATGCCGAACGCGCGGAGCAGGTCGAAGGTGGCCTGCTTGACTGTGAGCGTGCTCACCACGTCGCGGTGCCCTTCATGGTCGGCTCGCCTCGCGAATTCGCCGTCCATGTCTCCAGGCCGTCGGCCGTCTCGTTGGCGTTGACCGAGAACTCGCTTCCTTCGAACAAGGGCTGCAGGCCGCGATAGACGAATTTTTTCGGCACGCGTCCGCGTAATTTGGCGGCGAATTCGATCTGCAGCGCCGCCTGCATCGGGCCGTGGAAGATCAGGCCGGGATAGCCTTCGACCCTGGTGACATAGTCGCGGTCGTAGTGAATGCGGTGGCCGTTGAAGGTCAGCGCCGAATAACGAAACAACAGCACCGGATCGGCAAAGTGCGTCTCGCGGTGTTGTGCCGGCGGCGGCGGCCCGGCCGGCTTCGCGGGGGCAGCGGAAGCGGGAGTGACGTCGCGATAGACGATGTCGTGCCGTTCGCGGATCGCCACCCCGCGCGGCGTGGTCAACTCATGGTCCACGGCGACAAAGCACAGTTGCCCGGTTGAGCCGCTTTTCAAGCTCACGTCCTTGATGCGCGAGGTGCGCTTGACCTCATCGCCGACGCGAAGCGTATCGAGGAATTCGAGCTCGCCGCCGGCCCACATCCGCCGCGGCAGCGGCACCGGCGGCAGAAAGCCGCCACGCGCCGGATGGCCGTCAGGACCAAGCTCGGACGCCGGCACGACTGTCGGCGCCAGGCACCAATGCACAGTGAATGGCGCGGCGTCGCCGACTTTCGGTTCGCCAATGGGAAGAAACAGCGTGGCGCGCAAGCCCTTCACCAGCTGCGCGGTGACGATGTCGGAGGCGTCGGTGCTGCGGCCGATCCATTGGCGCAAATGATCGAGATCCAACTTTTCGCTCATGATGCCTTCCGCGCGGATTTTTCACCGGATGCAGGTTGTTCGCCGATCGCGGGCACCGGCCCGTAAGTCCGTGGTTCATCGACGAAGATCGCGGCCGGCGCCGGATAGCTCACGACGCCGTTTGGCGTGTTCACCTCGATCCGCCTCAAGTGCGGATGCTGCGCCAGGTCATCCATGGTGTTGACCTCGGCGAAGGCAATGTCGGCATCCGCCAGGCGCTTCAACAACTCATCGCGCGTCATCGACGCAAAACTGTCGCCGACGATGCCGTCGGTCAGCGGGCGGTTCTTCACGCGCTCGACCATGTTGGCAAAGCGCGGATCGTTCGGCAGGTCGGGCTGGCCGAGCACTTCGGCGCAGAGCTTCTTCCATTCCCGCTCGCTCTGGATCGAGATCAGGATGTCCTTGCCGTCTTTGGAGCGGAACACGCCGTAGGGCGCGATCGAGGGATGGGCAAGCCCAATGCGTTTCGGCGGTTGCCCGGCTTCGGAATTGATCAGCGGCACGGTCAGCCAGTCCGCCATCACGTCGAACATCGAAATCCTGATATCGGCGCCCTTGCCGGTGCGCGCGCGCGCAATCAGCGCCTCCAGGATCGCGGCATGCGCAGTGGCGCCGGTTGCGATATCGACGATCGACAGCCCCACGCGCGAGGGGCCTTCCGGTCCGCCGGTGATCGAGGCGAGGCCACTCTCGGCCTGGATCAGGAGATCATAGGCCTTGCGGTGCGCGTAAGGACCTTCGTCGCCATAGCCCGTGATGGTGCAGCAGACGAGCCGCGGATAATCCTTTTTCAGCCGCTCCAGCGAAAAGCCCAGCTTGTCCATCGAGCCGGGCTTCAGATTCTGCAACAGCACGTCGGCGCCGGCGATCAGCCGCTCGAGCTCGACGCGCCCCTCTTTGGTGGCGAGGTCGACGGCCGCCGAATCCTTGCCGCGATTGAGCCAGACGAAATAGCTGCTCTGGCCCTTGGCGGCGGCGTCATAGCCGCGGGCGAAGTCACCCTCCGGCCGTTCCACCTTGATGACATGGGCGCCGGCATCCGCTAGCCGCGACGAGCAGAACGGCGCGGCCACCGCCTGTTCGACGGCAATGACGGTCATTCCCTCAAGCGGCAGCATGGCTCAAGCCCTCAGTAGGAACGCGGCATGCCGAGCACATGCTCGGCGATGAAGGACAGAACGAGGTTGGTCGAGATCGGCGCCACCTGATAGAGCCGCGTCTCGCGGAACTTGCGCTCGACATCATATTCCTCGGCAAAGCCAAAGCCGCCATGGGTCTGCACGCAGGCATTCGCCGCCTCCCAGGAGGCATCCGCCGCCAGCATCTTGGCCATGTTGGCCTCCGCGCCGCAGTCGAGATGTGCTTCGTATTTGCGAACCGCTTCCTTCACCATCAGCTCGGCGGCGCGCATCGCGGCATAGGCCTTGGCGATCGGAAACTGGATTCCCTGGTTCTGGCCGATCGGGCGGCCGAACACCGCGCGATCCCTGGCATAGGCTGAGGCCTTTTCGATGAACCACTTGGCATCGCCGATGCATTCGGACGCAATCAGGATGCGCTCGGCATTCATGCCGGAGAGGATGTAGCGGAATCCCTTGCCTTCCTCGCCGATCAGGTTTTCCGCCGGCACCTTCATGTCGGTGAAGAATACTTCGGTGGTGGAGTGATTCATCATGGTGCGGATCGGACGGATCGAAAGCCCGGCCTTCTTGGCTTCCCGCATGTCGACGATGAACACCGATAAGCCATCGGTGCGCTTTGCCGCCTGCTCCTTCGGCGTGGTGCGCGCGAGCAGGATCATCAAGTCGCTATATTCGGCGCGGCTGGTCCAGATCTTCTGGCCGTTGACGACATAGCTGTCATTGCCATCGCGCCGGGCGAAGGTTTTCAGCGACGAGGTATCCGTGCCGCTGGAAGGTTCCGTCACGCCAAAGGCCTGCAGGCGTAACTCGCCGCTTGCGATCTTGGGCAGCCACTTTGCTTTTTGCGCCTCGCTGCCGTGCCGCAGCAGCGTGCCCATAGTGTACATCTGGGCATGGCAGGCACCGGCATTGCAGCCGGCGCGGTGGATCTCTTCCAGGATTGCGGTCGCCGCCGATAGCTTCAAACCCGCGCCGCCATATTCCTCCGGGATCAGCACCGAGAGATAGCCGGACTCGGTGAGCGCATCGACAAACGCCTTGGGGTAGGCCATCTCGCGGTCGAGCTTGCGCCAGTATTCGCCGGGAAATTGCGCGCAGAGCTTGGCGACGGCGTCGCGGATGTCGGCATGTTCGTCGTGATCGGGGGCAGTCATCTTGTCTCGGTTTGCGCGTTAATCATCATGATACGGCTCTCCGGGATAGGCGGGTCGAGAGGCGCGTTCAAGAGGTTAGTGCCCGCTTCCGCCCTGGTCTAGGCAGGTATGCGCACCGGCAAGTCCTCGATGCCGCGCACGAAGCTGGAATAGACCCGCTTCGGCTCGCCGACCACCTCGATCTTCTCGAAGCGCTTCAGGATCTCCTGCCAGACGATCTTCAGCTGCAGCTCGGCGAGCCGCATGCCGACGCAGCGGTGAATGCCGAAGCCGAACGACAGATGGATTTTCGGCCGCGCGCGGTCGATGATGAACTCGTTCGGCCGCTCGATCACCTCCTCGTCGCGGTTGCCGGAGACGTACCACATCACGACGCGGTCGCCCTTGCGGATCGTCTTGCCGCCGAGCTCGGTGTCAACGAGCGCGGTGCGCCGCATATGGGCGAGCGGCGTCTGCCAGCGAATGACTTCCGGCACCATGGAATCGATCAGCGCGGGATTTTCGCAAAGCTTCCTGTACTGGTCCGGATGTTCATTGAGCGCGAGCACCGAGCCGCTCATGGTGTTGCGGGTGGTGTCGTTGCCGCCGACGATCAACAGGACGATGTTTCCCATCAGATTGTCGGGGTCCATGTAACGTGTGGCCTCGTTGTGCGCCATCATCGAGATCAGGTCGTTTCTCGGCTCGGCGTTGACGCGCTCGTTCCAGAGCCTTGAGAAATAGGCGGCGCATTCGTCCATCTCGGCGCGGCGCTGTTCCGCGGATTCGACGACGCCGCTCTTCGGCAGCGCGGTCGATACATCCGACCAGCGCGTCAGCTTGCGCCGTTCCTCGAACGGAAAATCGAACAGCGTCGCCAGCATCTGCGTGGTCAGTTCGATCGAGACCAGGTCGACGAAATTGAAGGTCTCGTTGCGCGGCAGCGAATCCAGCACGCGCGCCGTGCGCTGCCGGATCAGGACCGCCAGCTCGTCGAGATGCGTCGGCGTGAACATCGGCTGCACGGTCTTGCGCTGCGCCGAATGCCGCGGTTGATCCATGGCGATGAAACTCGGCCAGTCATAGCCGGGCGGGACGTCGCGGATCGAGATTCCGCCCAGCGAAACATCTGACGAGAATATGCCGTGACTGGTATCGACATGCATGATGTCGTTGTACCTGGTGACGGACCAATAGGGTTCGATCGGCGCCTTGGTGCAGTAATGCACCGGCGCTTCCTTGCGCAGCCGCTCGAAATAGGGCCACAGCGTATCGTTGCGGAACAGTTGCGGCGCGCCGGGGTGGAAATCCTCCAGCGGCATGGAATAGGCGGCCTCATGCGCGGCGCGCATCAGCTCCTGTTTGCTAATCCCGGGCGATGTCTGGATGTTCATGGCCGTTCTTCCCTGACGAAGTGCCCCTTCTGCTGCATCGAAGGTGGTGACTTTTGAAGCGAATTACATCCCCTTGGACGCGTCAGAGCAAGAGAGAGTTTTGGCGGATTGGCAGGGTCGCCATGGCATGCCACGCGCCGCGCTATTGGCCTGCCTTGTTGCCGTCCGTGACAAGTCCAATTCAAGGGATTAAGGCAATAGGCGAAAAAGCATTGCCCGGAGGACGCTCGCCATGATTCCCAACGCATACCGGATGTTCAATTTCGATCTCGGCGAAACCGCGGACGCGTTGCGCGAGACGGTTCACGACTTTTCCAACAACGAGATCGCGCCGCGCGCCGCCGAAATCGACAAGACCAATCAGTTTCCGATCGACCTCTGGCCCAAGCTCGGCGCACTCGGACTGCACGGTGTTACGGTCGAGGAAGAATATGGCGGCTCGGGCCTGGGGTATCTCGAGCATTGCGTGGCGATGGAGGAAATCTCGCGCGCCTCGGCTGCGGTCGGCCTGTCCTACGGCGCCCACTCGAATCTCTGCGTCAACCAGCTCCGCCGCAACGGGTCAGATGCGCAGAAGAGGAAATACCTGCCGAAGCTGATTTCCGGCGACCATGTCGGGGCGCTCGCGATGTCCGAGCCGGGCTCGGGCTCCGACGTGGTGTCGATGGCGACGCGGGCCGAGAAGAAGGGCGACCGCTATGTGCTCAACGGCTCCAAGATGTGGATCACCAACGGCCCCGTTGCCGAGACGCTGGTCGTCTATGCCAAGACCGATCCCACGGCGGGGCCGCGCGGCATCACGGCCTTCATCATCGAAAAAGGCATGAAGGGGTTTTCCACCGCGCAGAAGCTCGACAAGCTCGGCATGCGCGGCTCGGACACCGCCGAACTCGTGTTCGACAATTGCGAAGTGCCGGAGGAGAACGTGCTCGGCCAGGTCGGCCGCGGCGTCAACGTGTTGATGTCGGGCCTCGATTACGAGCGCGCGGTGCTGGCGGCGGGGCCGCTCGGCATCATGCAGGCCTGCATGGACGTGGTGCTGCCTTACGTGCATGAGCGCAAGCAGTTCGGGCAACCGATTGGAAGTTTTCAATTGGTGCAGGGCAAGATCGCCGACATGTATACGACGATGAACGCCTCGCGCGCCTATGTCTATGCGGTGGCCAAAGCCTGCGACCGCGGCGAGACCACGCGCGAGGACGCCGCCGGCGCCATCCTCTATGCGGCCGAAAAGGCGACGCTCTGCGCGCTCGACGCCATCCAGCTGCTCGGCGGCAACGGCTATATCAATGATTACCCAACCGGCCGGCTGTTGCGCGACGCCAAGCTTTACGAAATCGGCGCCGGCACATCCGAAATCCGCCGCATGCTGATCGGACGCGAGTTGTTTGAAAAATCCGCCTGATTGTTGCGTGCCAGCACGGCGAAGAGGGACTCGGTTCCCTCTCGGTCGTCCGCGGATGGCGGTCACCGTGCCGAGATAGCTGATTACGCCATCAACGATGGAAGTATCCGGTGGAGACTACCTTTGATGGGTAAGTCTCGGCGAACAATCGAAATTTGTAGCGTGTCGCGTCGTTGCAAAGGCCTAACGTTAATTAAGCGTCAATCGACACCCCATAATTTCGTATGGCTGCCCCGCCGACGCGGCAGTCTTCCCCCATATTGCGAGGTTACGATGTCTTTGCTCCGGCTGAATATTCGTGGGCGTTTGATTTTGGGTTTTTCGATACTTTGCGTTCTGCTCGCCGGCGTCGTGGGCACGACGATGCTCAAGGTGCGCATGGTGAGCGAAGCGACCGATCAGACGGCCAACCTTCGCGTTCCGACCGCCCTGACAGCCAGTGACGTGGTGGCAGGAATCTATGCCTCGCTGGCATCGCTACGGGGCTGGCTGATTACCGGCAACGAGGCATTCAAGGCCGAACGGGCATCGCTCTGGAAGGATCTCCAGATGCGGGGTTCGGAGATGGATCGTCTTTCCGGCCATTGGACCGTCGAGCAAAACAGGCTGGATTGGAAAGAGGCGAAGCCGCTGCTTGAGGAATTGCGCAATGCGCAAGAGAAGGCCGAGGCGATCGCGCACACGATCGACGAGCAACCCGCGACAAAAATCCTCGCGACCGAGGCCGCGCCGTTGGTCAAGCTCATGTTGCAAAAGGCGACCTCGATCATCGAGGAGGAGCGCGGTATAGCCTCGACCGATGCGCGCAAGAGCCTGTTGATCGGCTTTGCTGACCTGCGCGGTACTACCGCGATGGCGATCGGTGCTCTCCGCGGCTACCTGTTGACGGCGGATGCGGCCTTCAAGGCGGAGTTCATTGAGCTCTGGGAGCTCAATCAGAAGAAATTCGAAGCGCTCGCGAAACGACGCGCGGAGATGACGGGCGAACAGCAGAATGACTTCGACGCGCTGGTTGCAACTCGGGCGAAATTCGCGCCTTTGCCGCAGAAGATGTTCGACATCCGGGCGTCGGACCGCTGGAACATGGCGCAATGGTTCCTGAGCAATGAGGCGGCTCCTCGCGCTAACAAGCTCCTCGATATCTTCGCGGGACAGAAAAATTCATCGGGCTCGCGCTCCGGCGGCATGGTCATGCGGCAACAGGACAACCTGAGAGCCGAAGCCAACGTCGTTCTCGCCGAAACCAATTTCCTCATGACGTTGCTTTGGGTGCTGATGGGAGTAGGTCTCGGCGTTGCCGCAACGGTCGTGTACCTGACCAACCGCTCGATCGTGCCGCCCATTCTCAAGATGGTCGGCGCGATGGGGAAGCTTGCCGGCGGGGATCATTCCGTTGAAATTCCAGCAACGGGCAACAAGGACGAAATCGGCTTGATGGCGAGGGCGGTGCTGATCTTCAAGGAGAACATGATCAAGGCCAGGGAATTGGCGGCCAAGGAAGCCGAAGCCATCAATGCACGGATCGAACGTGCGGCGCGGGTCAACGAACTGACCAGTCAATTCGATTCGGATATCTCGATGGTCCTGAAGTCGGTTGCATCGGCGTCAACGGAATTGCAGACGACCGCTGGTTCGATGAGCGCGACGGCCGAAGAGACCAGCAATCAGGCGACCGCGGTGGCCGCGGCCACGGAGGAGGCCTCAACCAATGTGCAGACGGTTGCCTCGGCCGCAGAAGAGCTGACGAGTTCCGTCACCGAGATCGGACGCCAGGTGACCCAGTCATCGCAGATTGCCCAGAAGGCAGTCGCCGAGGCTGCGCGGACCAACGCAACCGTCGAGAACCTCTCCAGCGAAGCGGCTGCGATCGGCGATGTGGTCAAGCTGATCAACGAGATCGCCAGTCAGACCAATCTGCTGGCGCTGAATGCGACCATCGAGGCTGCGCGCGCCGGAGAAGCCGGCCGGGGGTTTGCGGTGGTGGCGTCCGAAGTCAAGAGTCTCGCCGAGCAAACCGCAAAGGCGACCGATCAGATCGGCGCCAGGATTTCCTCGATCCAGACCTCGTCGAAAGAGGCCGTCGGCGCGATCCAGGGCATCAGCGGCACGATCAACGTCATCAACGAGATTGCGGCCGCGATCGCCAGCGCAGTGGAGGAGCAGGGCTCGGCAACGCAGGAGATCGCACGCAACGTGCAGCAGGCGGCTCTCGGGACCAACGAGATTTCGTCGAACGTTCAGGGTGTGCAGCAAGCCGCTGCGGACACCGGCTCGGCAGCAAGTCAGGTTCTCGAAGCCTCGACCGAACTATCCAGGCAATCGGAGATGATGCGAAGTCAGGTGGAAAGCTTCCTGAGCAATATCAAGGCGGCCTGATCGGTGGGTTTGGCCGCTACAAGGTCCGAACCGGCAAATCAGAATTTGAGCAATCCGCTTAAATTACAACGCAACGCGCGGGAGCGTTGACATCGGCTCAATCCAAGGTCTCACTGCCGCCCGATTTGCGGGGGCCGTTCGATGAGCGACATAAGTTCCGTACCGCGTTTTCTGACACCGCGGCCTCCGCCGTCCTTGCCGGCTTCGTCGGTCAAGGCGGAGTTTTCGGGAGATCGCGGCGAATTCTTCCGCCTGGTGCGAAATGGCGCCGCGCTCGAGCTCGTCACCTTCGGCTTTTACCGGTTCTGGCTTGCAACCGACATCCGCCGGCACCTGTGGTCGCATACGTCCGTCGGCGGCGATGCTCCGGAGTATACCGGCCGCGGCCGTGAACTCCTGATCGGCTTCCTGTTCGCGCTCGCGATCCTGGTGCCAATCTACATTGCCTACTTCGTCGTCACCGTCGAGGCCGAACGCTATAAGGCTTTCGCCAGCGTTCCGCTGTTCCTGTTCTTTTACCTGTTTGGGCAGTTTGCGATCTATCGCGCGCGGCGCTATCGCCTCACGCGTACCGTCTGGCGCGGCGTTCGTTTCTGGATGGACGGTTCGGGATGGGCCTATGCAGCGCGGGCGGCGGGATGGGCCTTGCTGGCCGCGATCACGCTCGGCGCGGCGCTGCCGTGGCGTGAAGCCGCGCTTGAGCGCTACAAGATGCGGCACTGTCACTACGGCGATCTCCAGGGAAGTTTTGAAGGGCAGGGATCGGAGCTGTTCAGGCGCGGCTGGAAATTGTGGCTGGCAACGCTTTCGCCGCTCCTCCTCGGCTTCGTGTTGGCCGTCGTGAATGCCGGTCAAAAGGCGCCTGCGGCAGCTGGCATATTCGTCCTGGCAACGGTGATCTGGCTTTTCGCGTTGCCGTTCATCTATGGCGCTTTCAAAGCCCTCGAGTGGCGCTGGTGGCTTTCCGGCCTCCGTTTTGGCGAAGTCTCGTTCGACTCGGATTTGCCCAGGAATGGGCTGTACGGCCTCTACTGGAAAGTCATCGGCTGGTTCCTGCTCATCGACGTGCTGTTCGGTGCCTACGTCGTTGCCTGCGTGGGCCTGATTGCGGGGTTCAAAAATGCGGCCCAGATCGCAGCTCGCATGCAGGGAAATATCGCGTTGTCGGCGGCTCTTGTCGTCGGCTATCTCGGCATCATCATCGCCGTGAATGTCATGCTCCGCATCTATCTCCTGCGCGATGTCTGGACGAGGGTGGCGTCCTCCACCACGATCTACCGTCTGGAAGCCGCTGGAAACGTCGCCGCAAAGGGCGATCTCGCCAGCGCGCTCGGTGAAGGCCTCGCCGGCAGCCTGGATGTCGTCGGCTTTTGATGGTGCGATGTGGAAAGCTCGCCGGAAAACAGCATTGAGAACGGCTCGGCGCCAGCCGAAAGCGCCTCGATTTTCTACGACGGGACGTCGAGCCGCCGTCATCTAGTGCAGCTCGACCTCAACGACCGGCTCGCGATCAGCGAGAACGGTGTAACGCTCGCGGTTTGGCCGCTTGCGGACATCCGCCGCGCCGACACCGCGATCGGCATCTTGCGACTGAGCTGTGTGAGTGCGCCGTCGCTGGCGCGGCTGGAGGTTCGCGACAGCGCACTCGGCGCGATCCTGATCTCGCACTGTCCGCACTTGCACGACAATGCGCCGGGCCGCCATGGGGTCGGTGCCATTGTCGGCTGGTCGCTGGCCGCAACGATATCGATCGCAGCAGTCGTCTGGTTCGGACTTCCCTATGCCGCCGATCGCCTGGCGCCGCTGGTGCCGAACGCGCTGGAGCGCCGCATCGGCGATGCCGCCGAGGGGCAGATCAAACTCGCGTTCGGCGGCAAGGCCTGCAACGGCAGCGTCGCGGGGCGTGCCGCCTTCTTCAAGCTGATGCGAAAGCTCTCGACTGCCGGCGGCATCGAGATGCCGGTTCTCGCCGAAGTGCTGGATACGCCTGTGCCGAACGCCTTCGCGCTGCCGGGCGGCAGGGTCTATCTGTTCAGCGGACTGTTGGCGAAGGCGAACGATCCGGACGAGATTGCGGGCGTGATGGCGCATGAACTCGGCCATGTCCGCCATCGCGACAATACGCGCAACATGATCTATAGCGGAGGGACGTCGTTCCTGGTCGGGCTGTTGTTCGGCGACGTCACCGGCTCCGGCGCGCTGGTGTTCGCCTCGCGCTCGCTCATCACCGCGTCGTATTCGCGCGAGGCCGAGCAGAATGCCGATGATTTTTCGATTCAAGTGATGCATCGGCTCGGCCGTCCGACCAAGCCGATGGGCGACCTGATTTTCCGGATCACCGGCAACCAGGGCGACAAGGCGTTGTCCATCCTGGCCAATCACCCGCTGACCGAAGACCGGCTCAAGCACCTCAGCGATGAGGATCGCCCCGCAAGCGGTCCTCCGCTGCTCTCTGCGGCCGAATGGACGGCGCTGAAGGCGGTGTGCAAAGCGGGGAGTTGATAAGACTGTCCCTCCTCCCTCGCTGTCATTCCGGAGCGCGAGTGAAACGAGCGAGTCCCGAATCCATCGTGCCGCAAGATGTTTGGAGGAATGGATTCCGGGCCTGCGCCTTCCGCGCAAAATAGCTTCGCTATTTTGTCGCGACGGCGCATCCCGGAATGACGAAGAAGGTTGGATCGCTTCGCTTGCGTTTCCCGCAATGACGGACGTGGCTGCCGCACCACCACCAGCGCACCCATCTCAAGCTTCACATGCCGCTGCCACCTCCGGCTTTTCGATCGAAGTCGTCATACATCGGAGGAGGAAATGTCGGCAGCGTCGGCGAGCGCAAATCGTTCGGTCCGGCAGAGCGCAAATCGTCCGATCCGCCTCTTTGGGCTTTTTTCCTGGTCTTTTCGACCTCGCCGCCGCCGTTGCCGGCCGCCTTGACGGACGGGACCACGGCAACGGTCAGCAGCGCCGTCGTGCACAGTGCCGTCGTGAAAAGCCGGATGCCAAAATTGCGCATATATCTCTCCCGGATTAGAGCAATCCTGTCGAGATACGCCGGTTGGGAAAAAATGTTACCGCGGAACAGGCGTCTTGGCTGGCCATCAAGTGGGTGTGATAGGCGCGCAGGAGCGGACGGCGTTGAAGGTGGTGTGCAAGGCGGGCGGCTGACTCTGTCATTCCGGGGCGCGCGTTGGCGCGAGCCCGGAATGACAAAGGTGGATGCTACCGCACCACCACCAGCGCGCCGACCGAGACGCGGTTATAGAGATCGATGGCGTCCTCATTGGTCATGCGGAAGCAGCCGGAGGACACAGCATGGCCGATCGTCTCCGGTTCGTTGGAGCCATGGATGCGGTAGAGCGTCGAGCCCAGGTACATCGCACGCGCGCCGAGCGGGTTTTCGATTCCGCCGGGCAGATAGCGCGGCAGATCGGGTCGCCGCGCGCGCATCTGTGCCGGCGGCGTCCAGCCCGGCCATTCCTTCTTCGCGGAAATGTGGTGGGTGCCGGTCCAGCGGAAGCCGTCGCGGCCGACGCCGATGCCGTAACGCAGTGCCTCGCCGTTGCCGAGGATCAGATAGAGCCGCCGCTCGGTTGTGGAGATAAAGATAGAGCCCGGCGGCTGTGCGACCGGCGCGCCAACCCGTTCGCGTTGGATTGCTCCTCCGCCGCCGCCATAATAGTCGGAGCCCGGGCCGTAATAGGGATAGGCGGCGCCGCCTTGAGAAGGATAGGGCACGCCGCGCTGCTGCATCGATGGGTAGGAATAGCCGCGCTGCTGCATCGGCATCATCGGCTGCTGCTGGCGTCGGAAGCCGAAGAAGTCGTCATCCATGGTGGCGCGGGCGGAGGAAGTGGCGGCCAGCACCATCAGTGCGGCGGCCAGAAAGGCGAAAATCCGGGTCATCGGGTTCCTCGCAATTCGAGCTTGAGGGGCAAGGAGGCCATATCAGGGGTATTTTCGCAAGCGAACGTGACGGATTTCGAAAGGTGCGGTTAAAATTGATGACGGCACCGGTACCGATGTTAGCCATGCGCCCAAACGCACCTGAACACCCTTTGACGAATGCTTTCAGGAATGATTGATCTTGTGCGTCGAAGATCGTGGAACCGGAGACGGGGGTATTGGAATGAACGGTGCGGAAAGCCTGGTGCGGACCCTGGTTGCGGGCGGGGTCGACGTCTGTTTCACCAACCCCGGCACCTCCGAAATGCACTTCGTCGCGGCGCTCGACCGCGTGGAGGGCATGCGCTGCGTGCTCGGCCTGTTCGAGGGCGTGGTGACGGGTGCCGCCGACGGCTATTTCCGCATGAAGGGCACACCGGCGTCCACACTGCTGCATCTCGGCCCCGGCCTCGCCAACGGTTTGGCCAATCTGCACAACGCCAAGAAGGCGCATTCCGGCATCGTCAACATCGTCGGCCAGCATGCGACCTATCACATCGGCCTCAATGCGCCGCTGACCTCCGACATCGAGGGCCTCGCAAGGCCGATGTCGGCCTGGGTGCGCACCTCGCCGGATGCGAGATCGGTCGCGGCCGACGGCGCCGCGGCCATTGCGGCGGCCAAAAGCGCGCCACCGAAAATCGCAACGCTGATCCTGCCGGCCGATACCGCCTGGAACGAGGCCGACGGCATTGCACAGGTCGCCCCGCCGAAGCAGCAGCCGGGTTTTTCGGCCGAGGCAGTCGAGAAGGCGGCGAAGATCCTGCATTCCGGGGCTGCGCAGAACTTGCTGCTCGTCACCGGCAATGCGCTGACCGAGCGCGGGCTGGCGCTGGCGCAGCAAATCTCCGGCAAGACCGGCTGCAAGGTGATGGGCCAGACCTATCATCCGCGCATGGCGCGCGGCCGCGGCCGGTTCTCGATCGACCGCATTCCCTATGTGATCGAGCAGGCGCTGCCGCTGCTGAAAGACTTCAAAAATATCGTCCTTGTGGACTCCAATGATCCCATCGCGTTTTTCGCCTATCCGAACAAGCCGAGCCATATGAAGCCCGAGGGCTGCGAGGTCAACCGCCTGACCGCCTGGGGCGACAATACGGTCGCGGCGCTGGAAGCTTTGGCGGACGCGCTCGGCGCAAAACCTTCCGACGTCAGGCCGCAGAAGCTTGCCGAACTTGCGAAGCCGAACGGCGCGCTGAACCACGCCTCGATCGCGCAGGCGATCGCGTGCGCCATTCCGGAGAACGCGATCATCGTCGATGAATCCATCACCACCGGCCGCGGTTTCTTTCCGCCGACGGCGGCGGCCGCGCCGCACGACTGGTTGCAGAACATGGGCGGCTCGATCGGCTTTTCGACGCCGGTCGCAACCGGCGCGTCGGTGGCATGCCCCGACCGCAAGGTGATCTGCATGGTCGGCGACGGCAGTGCGATGTACACCATCCAGTCCCTGTGGACGCAGGCGCGCGAGGACCTCAACGTGCTCACCATCGTGTTCGCCAACCGCATCTATCAAATCCTGCGCGGCGAATTCGACGGCGTCGGCGCCGGCGCGCCCGGCCAACGCGCGATGGACATGCTGAAGATCGACAAGCCGACAATCGACTTCGTCGGTCTCGCCAGGGGCATGGGCGTCGAGGGGCGCGCGGTCACGACCGCAGACGAGTTCAATAAGGCGCTTGCGGATTATGTTCCGGCACGCGGACCGCGGCTGATCGAAGTGCAGATGTGAGCCTGGAGTGTAGTTGCTGATTTCTTCGTCATGCCCGGCCTTGTGCCGGGCATCCACGTCTTGGGCTTTGGCAGAAAGACAGACGTGGATGGAAGGGACAAGCCCGGCCATGACGGGGTAGGGTCGTAGCTCCAGTCACGAGGTCTCAAGGATGCACACCGAGCTGGACAAGGTCGTCGCCGCGCTGAAGGCGTTTTACGCCCGCGAGAGCTTCCTGTTCGAGCACGATCTCGGCGAGCGCGCGCTGACGCATCGGCTGGCGGTGCAGCTCGAACGGCAGTTTCCGGATTTCGAGGTCGATTGCGAGTTCGACCGGCTCGGCCCGCGGACATTGAACCTGCCGCACGGTTCGATCGTGTCGACCGACGATCACCTCGGCAAGTCGATCTATCCCGACATCGTCGTGCACCAGCGCACCGTGCCGAACAATCTGCTGGCGATCGAGGTGAGGAAGGCTTCCAATCACCAGCCGATCGAGCACGACCGCGACAAGCTGCGCGCGCTGACCGATCCGCACACCTGGTTCGCCTATGGGATCGGCGCGATGGTGAGTTTAAGCAAAGCCGGCGTCACCGCGTCGGAAATCTTCGTTGCGGGCGAGATGGATGAAACGTTGTCGCGCTTTCTGGCAGAGCGGCTGAGGGACGCGGGCATTGGCGTCGGGTGAGGTTACTTCGCCTGGTTGGCCTTTTCCCGCTTGCGGTAGAATGTCAGCGCGGTCCGCGCGGTCGCCGGCTGAAGCCGGTAGAAATTGGCAATGGTCACGTCGAGCTGCGCGCGCGACGAGCCGTTGACGCCGGCATGCAATAAGAGAAGCTTTAGCGTCGTCGCCCACGAAAGATCGAGCGCGCGAGCGAGCACGACGATCTGCTCGGTCTGGTTCTGGACAAAGGAGCGTTCCACGGCGCCGACCGGAATATCGCACATCAGCGACAGCGCGGCGACCACCTTGTCAAAGCTTCCCTCATCCGCAAACGCAAGCAGCCGCTCTTCGTTCAACTTGCCCGCGGCGTTCAGCTCGCGCACCGATCGATCGGCTTTGGCAAACTCGTTCGAGCCGGCGCGCGCCTTGGTCTGGATGTCGTCGGTCGCCTGCGCGACCATGGCCTTGATCAGTTCGGCGCGGTGCGGGTCGGCCTCGATGAGCTGGTTCTTCACCGTCTCCGACGCATCGACGAACAGCTTGACCAGGTTTTGCCGCGGGATATCCGGGCGCGCCCAGACGCACAGCGCGAGCTTGCCGTCGTCGCGCGCCTTGCGGACCAGCGTGGTGATTCCGAAGTCGGAAAAGCGCGCACCGGCATTATGCGCGGTCGCCGAGACCACGGCGCGGTTGCCGCGATCCACCAGCACGTCGGTCACCGCCTCGACCAGCGCCTTGCGGCCGGAGATCGCGAGCAGATGATCCTGGCTCTGGGTCCTGGCGTTGTCGACCAGCGTCGGCTCGTCGAGCCGCTCGCTGTGCGTCAGCACGGGTCCCGCGACCTGGATGACGGGATCAAAGGCCAGCAGGCGAACCACCCCACGCGGCGCGTCCGGCAGCCTGGCGATCCGGCTGCCGAACTGGGCGCGGGCGGTGCTTTCGATGTTTTCGAGCAGCCTGGCCATCACGGTGTCGAACAGCTCGATCTGGCTTTCGGAGAACGCCCCCGACCTGAGGACAAAGAGATCGGTGACCTTGTGCAGGATCTCGGCGCGCCGCGCCAGATCCCTGTCGCCCATGGCGTCTTCGAGCTGACCGATCAGGCCGGACTGCGACGGCGTTTGCGACTTCATGACCAAATACCCAGATCGTTTTTTTCGTTTCGCCGTCCGCTTTCGGCCACCCTGTCCCGCGCGTCCGGCAAATGCCGGGCGTTAACGTCGAGCTTTGACGCCGGGGCTGAATCGAGCGTCAAGGATATCCGGAGAGTCTTAAGCTGACGTATCGTCGGCCGGCCTCTCGCGAAAAACCGGGCGAGCACCGCTCAATTCTTGCGAAAAGTTTATTTTTCCCCTGCGAGCCCGCAGGTACGATTGGCAGCCGAGGGATGGGTGAAAGGGGAAGCATTCCATGGCGATGGCAGTCCTCAAGGCGAACATCGAGCACCTGAAAGCGCTGCTCGACGCGGAAGCGGACCCGAGGAAACGCGCTCCCCTGGAGCGGCAATTGGCCGAGCAGGAATTGAAACTCGCGGCCCTGCTCAAGGCCCAGAGTGAACGGCAAGGGCAGTGACGCCGTCATCCCACTCCCGCCAGTGGCTCGGGTGGAGTTCGACCGATGCCCCTGACGCCGCGTTGACCCAACCGTGAACCTTACGCCGACACGGAAACACGACCGCGTGGATTCCATTGCCGTCAACGACGGCCAATTCCAGATCGACGCCGTATGGCGCCGTTGTCACGGGTTGCCATTCCATCGAGTAATCATCAAGCAGTTCCTGGGTCGCATCCTTGATCGTCATCAAAGGGCCCGCCTGTCGGTTGCATGCAGCGCCGCTCTGCCGGCTCCGTGACGAACCGGCCGGCGAACGACCAGTACGCCGGCGTGGTCGACGCTGCTCCGCGCGTGGCGTGCCATCTTCCAGGCGACGACCTGTTGCTCAAGGTTGAAGGCCCAAGCCTCACCCGAAGCCTCCTCCACAGCCTGTTGAACATGAGGCGGCAGAACTTCCTGCATCAAACTCTCCATAAGGACATGCGCTTGCCGCACTTAACCCCTGTGCCGTACCAAAGGTTTCGCCCTTTGGAAATTTCGGTTGTTTGCTTAAGTGGTTTTCCGAAGGGGGAACCACGGGGTGGCTTTTGCCCCCTGCGGTTCCAGCGCGCACCTTACCGCGACGGGCCCCAATTGCCGAAGGTCACGCCCGGTTTCATCGGCGTCTTGTCGCCTTCCTCCTTGAACGCGAAAGTGACGCCGGCCCGGATTTCGTTGACGGCATGGCCATTCTCGATCGCATAGCGGTATGCGGCGTCGAGCGAGAGATCCTTGTCGACCTGCCAGATCGCACCTAGCAGCACCGAGCGGCTTTCGCTCTCGTTCCAGACCTTGTCGTAGAATGTCTCAAACACCGGACGCACCGTCCAGGTGATCGGCCCTTCGAGGATGACATCGAGAAAGACCTCGGCCTGATGGTCGCGCGTGAGATTGGTTTCGATGTTGAAATGCGCCGTGCCCCAGTCCCAGCGCTGCGACACGATGCCGGCCCAGCTGAATCCCACGCCGGGATCGGCGTTGATGCCGGGCAGCAACGGTCCGAATTCGGTTGCGATGCTCAAGCCCGACTGCCCCTGCAACACGCCGGGCCGGATCACATATTTGAGGAAGGCGCCCGTGGCCTGGACGCTGGGCTCGCCGCCGCCGGTGATCGGCGACAGCATTTCGGTCTGCAGCACCGCCTCCCAGCGATCGGCGAACCCATAGTTGAAGACGACGAATGGCGCGACCGCGTTCGCTTGCGACCCCATGCGTTCATAGCCGAACGGCTGAAGCTCGACCTCGATCTCGTCGACCCCGGCGACCGCGGCATCGGTGCCGTCGAACGGCCGGTAGGCCGAAGCGGGCCGCGCGCAAAGGCCGAATACGAGCACGGCGAAGCCCGCCGCAACCAGATAGCGTTCGGTCTGCCCACCCCTTCTCATCGCGACATCCGCCAGGGCGAGCGATCGGGCCATGACTCCAGCGCCGCCTTGGCCCATTCGATGGATTTGTCGGCATGGCATAGGTTGCATGCGTTCGGAATCTTCAGCGTCTCGGTATCGCCCGGCGTCAGGAAGCGGAATGTGTGGCTGCGGACGTTCTGGTCCGCGATCGTCTGCGCGATCTTCGGCATGTGGCAGGCAATGCACTCGTTGCCCGGGCTGCCCGCCTTGTGATGGGTATGCGCCTCGATGCTTGGCGCATGCGGACCTGCCTGCGAATTCGGGCCGTGGCAATCGAGGCACAGCGCGTTGCCGCTCTTGCGCACCATGGCGACGTTGTCGGTGCCATGCGGGTCGTGACACGAGAAGCAGGTGACGCCGCGGGCGTACATCAGGCTTTGCACGAAATCGTTGCCCTGCATGCGGTTCTTGTGCGCCGTGCCGTCGGCAAAATGCATGAAGTTGGTTTCACCGAGCTTGTGTTCCTCGAGATTCCAATAGTCTTTCAGATTCTTGGCGACGTCGTAACCCACCGGCCAATCGTAATATTTGCCTTCGATCGGATTGGCTTTGGGCTGCCCCTGGGAATGACACTGGATGCAGGTGTCGCTGGCGTGGACGTAATCGAAGCGCCCCGGATTAAGGATGTTGTCGCGGACCGGCTTCTTGGCATGGGCCTCGCCCGGACCATGGCATCGCTCGCAACCGACATTCCATTCGGTCACGGTCTTGGTCTTGATGTCGTAATTGACGGAGTGGCAGCCGTCGCAGAGCGGCCCGGTCGGGCGCTGGAAATTGTCGGGCGGATAAAGCACGGCCCACCAGTCAGCCCCGTTGGGGACGAAATACTTGCGCCACATCTTGTGCGCGACGTCCCATTGCACGGGCAGCGGGAAGTAATCGTCGCCGACCTTCTTGAAGTAACGCTGTTTCCAGCGGCTGCCATAGACGAGCGCGACGTCGTCCCTGGTGAATTCGAAGACCGGGTTGGGTTGTGAGATGTCGGGCGTGATGGCGTCGGGATGCTGGCGAGGATCGCGCACGACATTGGCCATGCGGGTCTTGATCCAGCGCGCATAGACCTCCTCATGACATCCCTTGCAGGCGACCGATCCGACATAACGGCCGTGGTCCGGCGGAGGGACAGCCTCGGCGGCGGCCGCCGCAGGAAACAGCGACGCCACTTGCGGCAAGTGCCGGATGTAGCTCACGAGCTGCCAGATCTGACGATCGGGCAAATTCCAGGCGGGCATACCGGTGTTACGAATGCCGTTCTGGATATGATAGAACAGCTCGCCATCCGATGTGGCCTGTATAGCAAACGACCGTAGCGCCGGCGGGCGCGGATATTGCCCCGCGCCGATGGTCGTTTTGCCTCCGCCGTCATAGGCGTGGCAGGTCTCGCACTTCTCTCGATAGAGCTCCTTGCCCGCGGCGACGCTGGCGTCGTCGTTCTTCAGCGGATTGACCGCGCCCCTCGCTTCATCGGGCACGCTTTGATGCAAGAGCCAGGTGGCGAGCTGGGTTTCGGCAGCCGGCGGCTCCTGGCGCGCGCTCGACAGTCCGGGAACAAAAACAGCGTTGAGCACGCCGCCGAGGGCGGCGATCGCGGCAATGACGCCCACGGCCCAGACGAGGGCTTTGCGTCGATGCGAATTGTTGGGAGATTCCGAACCTGGAGTAGACATGCTGCGCCCTTGGTGAACTGGACGCGATTCTTGGGCATGTCGCCTTAAGGGGAGATCGCTGTCCCCATGCGTCGAAGGTTAGTCAGTTTTGGCGGGCTGTCAACGAAACCAGCGCAGGAGCCGGCATGCCGACGCGCGCGTGATCACAGGCACATATCGTTCAGCATCAAGCGGCAGGGCTTGTCCTTGCCGTTCCCGCCCTTGGCATGTTCGATGCGCTCCGGTTTGGGGCCCGCAATCTCCATCGCCCAATAGGTCTCGCCGCTCTTGCTTCTGGCGCTGGCGACGCCGACGCGCGTGCCCTCGTGCATCAACAGGTTGCGGCGGTGTCCGTAGGATCCGATCCACTGGTCCAGCGCCTTCGCGAACGTGGTGTCGACGGCCAGGTTTTCAGCGGCCCTTTCCGCGTCGAGATTGGCCACGCGGTCGCTGAATGGCCGGAACGCGGCATGGTCGAGCGCACCCGTTGCGGCCATCGCCTTGGCCTGCTCCTGCGCGATCCGGTTGAGAGCGGGATCGATCGTCACTTTGCCTTCGCCGTGCTGATGTCGATAGCTCGAAATCATCTCTGCGGGAGATTGCGCTCTTGCGGCTGGCGGGGAAGCGAAGACGAGAACGGCAGCCAAGGCGCCGAGCCATCCGGCAAGTGAAGATCGCGGGGGCGAGTAGCCTGCGAACGCTGCGCTCAAGGGCAATTCGCCGGATGGTTCACGCCTGTCCATGTCGCTGTGCCGCTGCTGTTTCGATTGGCCAAAAGAAAAAGCCTCGATTTAGGGCTTTTGGATGTCCGCTTCCGCCATGGCTTCGGCGTCCATATTTATATCACTACCACAATGCTTGACCGCAGGGATTTATGGCGCGGGGAAGCTCGTCACGTCATCTCCATGAGGTATCGCCATGCAAAGGAAGTCCGCAAAATCGAGAGCCGGTTCCGCTAAGGCGGGGCGCCGGTCAGCGTGGCGCGATCCTGACGACGCGCCCGAAATTACCGACGATATGCTCGATCGGGCCGAGATCGTGAAAGGTGGAAAGGTGATCCAGCGCGGCCGGCCGCCGATCGGCGCGGTGGCGAAGCAACAAAAAGGCCGCCAACACGGCGGCCATTTAGTTTGCCCTGCTGATTTTCAATCAAGCTGATTTGTTGACAACTAAACCCGTACCGGGTGCCGGAGTAGCCGCTGTTGATTTCGTCGCATCACCAGCATCATTGTCGCCGTCGTTCGGACGATCCACTTTCGGCTGAATGGTAGCTTGGGGTTGTATGAGGCTTGCGCCCCCAACGCTCGAAACACTCATAGAATAGCTCCTGATGGTCGAAGCGTTAGCTGTACAAAACGCGGTTCAATTATCGGTTAAAAGAATTTACGTGCAACTGCGAGAGCCCGCTGATTTGCCTGATCCCGATAGCCCCTTTGCTCAAACTGTTTACCATTCGACCAGAACCTGCGCCGCCACCCGATCTTCCTTATCCGCCCCACGCATCACAATCTTCAACGCATTATCCGGTAACGGCGCACGCATCCAGACGTCGCGCTCTTCATCGGTCGTCAGGATCACCGGCATGGCCTTGGCGTGAGTCGGCTCGACCACGGCATTCGGTGATGTCAAGGCAACATGCCCGGCTCGACAAGCTTCATTCGAGGATTGGATGCCAACCAATTTTTGATGCACTCTTCCCGCGTAGCCCCGGTCGCCACCACGCAGCGAACCTTCCGGCCTGCGCGTTGAGCGGTTACAATCTGAGAAATCCAAGGACGATCATCGGTCATTGGGCCTTCGACTGAGAAGGTGCCAGCGTTGTCGTCCCTCAAAATCAGAAAGAATGGTTTTTGAGCCACCGGAGCCAGTCCTTGCCAAACTCACCGCCGAGACATTAGCAGGAAATCACCGGTGCTGGATAGTCGAGCGGGCAGGGCTGGCAGTCGCGGCTTAATGCCGATCTTCGCCGGGCTCGGAGGCTTCGGAAAGAGGCGAGTTAAAGCCAAGGCTTCGGCGCAACAGCTTTCGCGCGTTCGACATTTTCGTAGGCTCAAACTTCGCCGGACATGCTTGGCTTCATTGATTGGCTGGCTGCGCCATGCGTAGCCGAAGTGCGAAGCGTCGCGGGGGTTGTCCTAGGCTAATCTAGCGTGGCGGCGCTGCTTCTTCCACGCCTTCAGCTGGCGAAAATCCATGAAACTGCTCTTAAAGCTTTAGTATTCCAAGTTACCACCCTTTAGCTCCTCAAGTGCGATGCTCCGTCCTCTTTTTCAAACGTAAGAGGATGAGACATGAAGCAGATGATTACAAAATTTCTCGCCGACGAAAATGGCGCAACCGCTATTGAGTACGGATTGATTGCTGCGGGCATTTCGATTGCGATCGTTGCCGTGGTCAACGGCCTCGGCAGCAACCTGAACACCAAGTTCGACACCATCAACTCCTCGCTGAAGTAACGCGCTCCAAGACGAGCTTTACCGAGTTCGGTTGGCCATCCAGCATCTACTTTTGGAAAGCCGCTGTCCTGGCGGCTTTTTTCTTCCCCAAGCAGAGGAAACGAATGGAGAGGCAGTTCGCGCTAACTATCGTGATCCTGATTGTTGCCTTCGCCGTCGTGTACGCAATTGTAGCGTTCGAGGGACAGAGCAGCGCCGTGCGCTCTCGCCGACGGTGATCCTGGGCACATGCTATTTCAATTGGTCACATCCCATCAGGTGCAGAAATTTCTACACCATCGCCGGATGCATCCGGTTGTTCTTTGGACTTGATCAAGGTGTGCTGCGGCCTAAAGGGCAAGCGGGCCATGCGTTATTTTCGCGCGGCGGATGGTGGATGAAAATGGCCTGTGCCACGAGTTCCATGGGGCACAGATGGCGGGAGACGATCTCGTAACTAGCTGATTTTGCGGGGTTTTCTGGTGAGAACACAAGGGATCGAACCTTGGACCTCTCCCGTGTGAGCGCTTGGTTCAGCCGGGATTATGCTTTTGAATTACAACAATTATTTCTCTCAACGCACGTCGGCTGGGCGCTCTTTCGGCGGCGACTTTAGCGTGGCGTCGCATTTAGAATCGGCGATTTGGCCGATACCGCCAATCTCGTGAGAAAGCGATAGCTATTAGGCCCGAAAGGGCGCACGATGAATTCATGCACAACAGAGCCGGGCGAGAGCCGTTGACGACGACTGTCGCGGCATGACCATGCGCTCGCGGCGTGAAACCATCACGTTTCAGCATCCAAGGGGTGTTCGAAAGCCAACTCGTGTCGGTTCCGGCGACGTCCTGGCCGGAGGCCGCAGCCAAGGCGCGCTACGTGCTGAATTTGTATGCCGCGGAGCTGGCGCCGGGAGACGCCCATCATCGTGATCTCGTCGCGGCTATCTTGCCGATTTCGCCCGGCTCGCTGACAAGAGCTGAGTTAGTGAAGTGGATTTGACATTCGCTACCCGCCTGGCCGCGAGTTCGGAAAGCGAATGTCAAATCCTAAACTCCACTGGAAACATATATTTGCCAGTGGTCCTGTGATTCTAACATTCGCAAAAGTGGACGCTGAGAAGGGATGCGAATGTTAGAATCGGACCACTAGTCGTGGTCTTCGAATGGTCGGAGATTTCCAAGCGCTCGATCGAGGATCGAACGCCAACCTGAAAGTCATATACTTCATGCAAAATCTCTCGCCGCGTCACGTCAAGACGGAAGAGTCGCTTCGGCTCGGCGTCGTATCCGGCTGGTACAGCACGAAAGTAAGCGGAACGTTCGTCTCCGGGCCGCACGTTTCCGAGGCCGATTGCCTTCGCAGGATCGCGGAGATTGATCCGCCGCCGGCGAAGGCCGTCAAGGCAGCACCCGCTGCGTAGCTTGCAGGAGGCACGTCAAATGGCACTGACACGCGGCAGCTTCGGCGGTTACGAATTCGACCGGATGGTGGTGCTGTTTTCGATGATTGACGGTGAAAGGGAAATACCTTGCGCCGTCAGCACATCGGCGATGGACGACCTTGAAAAGCCGGAGCGGATCAGGCCCGACCAGCGCGAAGGTCAGTTCATGCGACTGCGCGAACAGATTGAAAGGCGTGCCGCTCAAAAGTTCATCGCAAGGGAATTCGAGGGCACGCCGCCCGGCATCATTTTGCGGAGTCTGGATTTCAGAAATGACCGATAGCAAGTCGGTCCGCGATCCACCGGCTTTGTTGAGCACCGAAGAGTTCGCTTCGCTGCGTGAAGTCGGCAAGGGCGATGCCCAAGGCGATATTCCCCAGATACATTGGGAACGCCTGGTTGCTCTCGTGGAGTGGATTTGACATTCGCTACCCACCTAGCCGCGGACTTAACAAGCGAACGTCAAATCCAAAACTCCACTAGAAACTTATATTTGCTAAGTGGTCCTGTGATTCTAACATTCGCAAAAGTAGCCGCTGAGAAGGGATGCGAATGTTAGAATCGGACCACTGGGTTATGCGCTCAGACGGCTCGGTACCCTTGGGCTGACCAAGTCCGGCAAGCGGCGTCTCGCGACGAGAAACGTTCAAGCTGATAACGAAGGATTTGAATGATGAAGAAACCTGTTCTCTCAATTGAAGAGCCGGAGCCGAAGAAAGTACTGCGAGCCGACAGGCCGCCCGTTGATGGGTTCGTGACGATCGTCGACGGTCATTTCAAGTCGGAATTCGATACTGTTGACGCGGCGGAAGCGTCGGGTCGAAAGCTGAAGGCGGCTTATCCGATGCTTCAGATCGAGATATATGACGCCAATGCAAAGACACGAACCTTGCTGAGCTAGCTCCTGATGCACGAAGCCGCCCGGCAATCGTTTGGCCGCTTCAATGCGCTATTGTTGTCAGGCAAACCCTTACATTGCGTAGGGAATAAGTGACATGCCCGAAGCGGTTGTCGGCAATCCAGGATTTTTCAGTCGAAGCGGGCCGTCGGCTGGTGGGCGCACAAGGGATCGAACCTTGGACCTCTCCCGTGTGAAGGGAACGCTCTCCCGCTGAGCTATGCGCCCGGCCGCCGCTGCACAGGAAGGCCAGAGGGGCGATTTACGAAGCGGGGGGCGGGGGTGTCAAGCGGGGAATACTCGTCATTCCGGGGCGCGAGTGCAACGAGCGAACCCGGAATCCATTCCTCCCCACGCCCCAGCGGGCCAATGGATTCCGGGCTCGACGCTTGCGCGTCGCCCCGGAATGACAACCCAACCAATTGCCTGTTACTTGACACGATTTGGCGCGCGCCGCCTGATTTGCCCGTCGTGTTGATATGTCGCAGCTCTTTCAGTTGTGGCGACGGGCAAATCACGGGCACGTTTCCGCGCATCCCGTGCCCGATCAGGAGGGGCGTTTCGCGATCGTCACGAACGTTGGACGCGGGGAGCGGTGGACGCGATGGCGCATCAGACGACTGCGCTTGTCGCGGACGGCGAAGTCGTGGCGTCCTGATATCTCGACGCTGGTATCAACTCGCGACAATGCTTCGCATTGCGCGGGGATGGTGGCAAGAAAGCCCGATCACCAGGGAGACCACGAAGGAAACCGTAAAACTATCGCGCAGGGAATGCCGGAACGTTTCGGCGAACCTGTAGCAAACACTTGCGTGTTTTTCTTTGCACGCAAGACTATGGGCGCGCCGCAGCGCCCGGCATTCCCTGCGCCCTCTGATTTTCCGAGGGACGATGATTTGGCAGGACTCGGGCATGAGCGTGCCGCGGGGAGGAGAGGCGTGTCTGCTATCAACGGCTGTCATTCCGGGGCGCATCGAAGATGCGAACCTGGAATCCATCGTGCCGCACGAATGCTGGGAGAAATGGATTCCGGGCTCGATGCTTCGCATCGCCCCGGAATGACGGAACCCGGAATGACGGAAGATGACTGCGTGAGTGCCCTGGAATGACCGGACGCGTTACGCTGGCGCTCGCGATGACGACAGAATGGGCGAACGGGGCCGGATGCCCCGCCGGTTACGGACCGAGCGGCAGCAGCGCACCTGGCAAACTGTGGAAGAGGTCGGCATCGGGACATGCGGCGGCGAACGCAAGGCGAATGCGGCACGCAGTCTCGACGACGCGGGCGGCGATTTTCAAGAGACGAAGACGCAGCGTCGCGAACTCGGCAGTGGCCAATTCCCGGGCTTTGGGAATGGCGTCGCGCACGGTCAGCATCAGCCAATAAGCGGCCGTATGGAGCACGAGACGGACCTGGTTGGCGAGCGCCGAACGGCAACTGGTGCGATCGGAGGCGAGCTGTGTCTTATGCAGCTTGATCAGATTTTCGGCCTGGCCGCGCGCGCAATACAGGCTGTCGTAGATCCACTCGGCCGAGCCGACATCGAGGCTGGTGACGACGAAGCGGATGTCGAGGCCGAGCGTGGTCGCCTCAATACGGGCGACGGTGCGCCGTTCACGATCCCAGGACTTTGCCTTGTGGCGCGTCTCAGTATAGCCGCGCAGAACAGGCAGGTTCTCGATGGCGCGTTGGGTGCGGATGTCGTCGGCGACCTCGTCGACTTTTCTGGCGAGCGGTTTTGTGCCGGATAGACCGAAGATGTAGTCGATGCCGTTGTTCTCGCACCACGTCATCGCCTCCGGCCGAGCATAGTGCCCGTCGCCACGGAACGTAATTCGCGTCTTGTGCCATCGCGTGCGGATGTGCCGTACCAGGCGTCGAAGATGGGCGCGCACCTCGACGCCGCCCGGGGTCTTGCCGGGCCGCAGCACGACCGCCACGGGCCGGCTCTTCTCCGTGTCATAGACGTGGATCGGCAGGAAGCAGCGTTCGTCATAATGAGCGTTGAACAGCGAGAGCTGCTGATGGCCGTGGACGACATCGCAGGTGTCGTCGATGTCCAGGGTGACGGATGCCGGCTCGCACGGATAGCTATCCATCCACGCGTCGACCAAGGTGTAGGTCAGGCGGATCACGTCGCGCAGTCGCGGCGACTAGGCCCCCTGCTGGCGGGCGCGGGAAGCGTGGGCTTGCAGCGCGCGGATGCGTTCGGCGAGCGTGCCGCCGCCTTCGCCCGTAGCACCGTTGGGCGCGGTGCCGTTCACCGCGCCATTGGCGGGCTTGGCGGGATCGGCCTCGAGCAGGGCTTCGATCGGCGAATTCGGCCCCTCGAGCTGGATCGCGAGTTTCGCCACCTCGGCGGCGATGTCGTTGATGCGCTCGCGCAAGAGCGCATTCTCCATGCGCTCGGTGGCCCAGGACGATTCCGCCTGCTGCTGGATCGCGTTCATGTCGCGTTGCAGCTTGGACCGTTCGTCGCGCGCGACGCGCAACTGCTCCTCGACCGCGGCCTTCTCCGCCTTCAGCCTGTCGAGCGCCGGCCACGACCCCGAACTGGTCAGCGCGAGCTCGTCGCGCAGTTCCTTGATGGCGTGGTCGGCGGCGTCCCTGGCCTGGCGAAGCTGGTTGACCTCATAGTCGCGCTCGGCGAGCAGCTTGCCCTGCGTCGCAAGCCGCGTCTCCAGGTCGTTGACGCGGTTGCCGAGCAGTTCGGCCTCCTTGACCTGGAGGATCAGCTGGCGATCGAGATCGGTGACGCGCTGACTTCAGATTCTCCACGCGGCCGCGCGCCTCGGCGAGTTCGCGACTTGCCGCCTCGGATTGCTTTCGTTCCTGCTCCAGCCGCGCTTGCGTGGCGGCGAATTCCTTCTCGGCGTCGCCGACGCGGCCCTTCAGCGCATCGATCTGGGTGTGGACGGCGACCAGCTCGACCTTGCGGCTTTCGGCCGTGGTCGTGCGGTCGCTCAGTTCGGTGTTGATCCTGACGAGTTCACCCTGCTTGTCGGTCAGCGCCTTCTCGGCCTGCCGCAGTGCCTCGGTCTTGGTGGCGAATTCCTCTTCGGTGGCGCGAAGCTGCTCCTTCACCGCCTTCTCGCGCGCTTCCAAAGCAAAGATCGTCGCGTTCTTCTCGCCGAGCTCGAGCTTCATGCGGTTGATCGCATCGGTCTTCTTGCCGAGTTCGGCGAGCTGGCTCGTGGTCTTGTGCTTGAGCTGGTCGACGCTCATCTCGAGCCGTCGCGCCGACATCGCGAATTCCGCGCGCAGCTGGTCCTTGTCGGCCTGGATTTCCGCCATCGACAGCGGGGTCGCCGCTTCCAGGCGCCGCGTGGTCAGCCGCACCGCGCGGTTGTGCACCAGCGGCACGATCGTCAGACCAAGCAGCATCGCGATCAGGAAGCCGATCGCCAGATACATGGCGGGCTCGACCATGGGACCTCCACTCAACTCAGCACTTTGGTAGACGTATCAACATTGCCACGGGGCGCGGGGAGAAAGCCAGTCCCAAGCATCGTTATTTGAATCGGTCGACGCTTCAAACGTTCCGATGTTGAAACTGCGCCACGCGTTGTCTGGATCGCAACGTCAGAACGGATTCCAGGTCGCGCGCGGCGTGTACTTTAGGTAGCCGATATTGGCGCCCAGCCTCAAACCGAGACCGGAGCGGATCGGCACCAGCACGATGCCGTTGGCCGTCAGCGCCGTCATGCCGAAGCCGCCGATGATGTAGGCGGAACCGTCGATGCCGGCGAAGCGCTGATAGATCGCAGCTGTCGCCGGCAGGTTGTAGACCAGCGTCATGGTGCGCGCGCCGTCGCCGCCCCAGTCGAAGCCGACTGACGGGCCTTGCCAGTAAACCTTCAGGTCGCCGGCGTTCTTCGTATAGAGCGTGCCCTCGCCATAGCGCAGGCCGGCGACAAACGCGCCGGAACCTTCCTCGCCGAGGACGTAACCGTTCGGCAGGCCCCATTGGCTCACCGCGCGCTCGATCACCGAGGCAAGACCCCGCGAGACGTTGCCGAAGAACTTGTGACCGGCGCCGACGAGTTCTTCAGGCCCGTAATAATTCGGGCCCGGCTGACGCTGCGGCGGCGGCAGCGGTTGTTGTGGCGGGGGCGCCTCCGGCGGCGGCTCCGCCTGCTGCGCGGACACCGGCACAGCCCAGCACATCAGCGCGGTGAGCGTCATCGCGGCAAAGCGAACGGCGAAAGTCATTAAGGTTCCCCTGAGGTGGTCAAATCCGGACGATCGCTTTAACTCAATGCTGACGCGCATGAATTAAGGCTGAACCCGGGGTCATCCCATCCCTCGACTCGGATGTTATCGGGTTCAACTATGACGCCAGAACGGCAGGAAGCAAACCGGATCGCGGCCAAACCGCATTTTCGGCCCCAAATCGCCTTGATTGCGCTCGCCCTTGTGACGGCCGTGTGGCCGGGGGCCGAGCCGGGTTCCGGGGCGGGACTGGCCGCGACGACCGAGCGCATCGTGACCAATCGGTATAGCGGGCTCGCCATCCAGGGGTTCGATCCCTTGTCCTATTTCGTCGACGGCCGCCCCGAGATGGGGTCGCCGGATTTCGAGGCCGCGCAGGGCGGGGTGGTCTGGCGCTTCCTTAACGAGGGCAATCGCGCCTCCTTTGTTGCGCATCCGGAGGTCTACGGGCCGCAGTTCGGCGGCTACGATCCGGTCGATCTGGCGCGCGGGGTCACGGTGGCGGGAAATCCGCTGTTCTGGCTGATCGCCGGCAGCCGCCTCTATCTGTTCGGGCGCGAGGAGAACCGCGACGCCTTTGCCGCCAACCCGGCGCCATATCTCAAAGAGGCGACATTGCGCTGGCCCGCGCTCGAGGAGCAGCTGGCGCAGTGAGGCTCTGCTTCCCTCGTCCTGAGGAGCCGCGTAAGCGGCGTCTCGAAGGATGAGGCCTCATGGTTCGAGACACGCTAGCTTCGCTATCGCTCCTCACCATGAGGGTTTACCGCCCCCGGATCGCCCCAGGCGATGAAGGCCGGCACGATAAAATCCTTCCCCGCGCCGAAGCGCAAAGCGTCCCCGGCCGGATCCGTCACTTTTCCGCCCGCGGCCGTCACCAGCGCGTGTCCGGCTGCAACATCCCATTCGCTGGTCGGCGCCAGGCGCGGATAGATATCGGCCGTGCCCTCGGCGACGCGTGCGAATTTGACGGCCGAGCCGAGCGTCTTGCGGACCGCGCCGGGTCTTGCGTCTATAAAGGCTTCGGTGGCCGCATCGCCGTGCGAGCGGCTGACCGCCGCAATCCACGGCTGGCCGGCTTTCGGGAAGCGCCGGGTGCGGATCGGCTCTGCGGCACCGATCCCGCCTACCGTCGCGAGCCGTTCGGCGCCGTGGCCGACCAGGCCGCGCCAGATCAAGCCAAGCGCCGGAGCACTGACGATGCCGAGCAGCGGCGTGCCGTTCGACACCAGCGCGAGATTGACGGTGAACTCGTCGCGGCCGGCGACGAACTCCTTGGTGCCGTCGAGCGGATCGACCAGGAAAAATGTTTCGAGGCGGCGCACGCCGTCCTGCGCCGCCCGCTCTTCTGACAGCGTCGGAATGTCAGGCGCGAGGCGGGCAAGACCGTCGGCGATGATGCGGTCGGAGGCAAGGTCCGCTTCCGTCACCGGCGAGCCGTCGCTCTTGCCCTCGACGCGCATCCTTAACCGATCGATGGCCAGGATCGCAGATCCGGCCGCGGCCACGAGCTCGGTCAAAGGCGCCATCAGGCGAGCCGCAGCGCCGCGATCGATCGGGAAGGACGAAACTGGCCGGTTGGTTGGCGGGCCCATCAAAAGCCGTAAACTCCTGTGTTAAGGGATCGTCGCAACGGTTGCAGGGAAAGAGCCGAGGATCAAGGGTTGCTCCGTGTTGGCAGCACGCGGCTTGCCAGTGTATCAAGCCCCTCAACGTCTCATGATTCGCTTGGCAGCCGCCGACATCGATTTTTCAGCCCCGATTTTCAGGAACGCTCATGTCTGGTGCCCCCGGTCCCGCTCCCGATAGCCTCGAACTCGCGGCGCTTCTGTGCTCGCGGGTGTGCCACGATCTCATCAGTCCGGTGGGCGCCATCGTCAACGGCCTCGAGGTGCTGGACGACAATCCCAAGCCCGAGGACAAGGAATTCGCCCTCGACCTGATCCGCAAGAGCGCCAGGACAGCGTCCGCCCGCCTGCAGTTCTGCCGTCTGGCGTTCGGCGCTGCGGGATCGGCCGGCGCCCAGATCGATCTCGGCGATGCGCAGACCATGGCGCGCGGCCATATCGAGGACGGCAAGACCACGATCGCCTGGAACCTGCCGCGGCTGTTGTTGCCCAAAAACCGCGTCAAGCTTCTGCTCAACATGCTGGTGATCGCGCAGCAGACCATTCCGCGCGGCGGCACGCTGACGGTCGATCGCGTCGGCGAGGGCGAGGTGTTCGGCTTTCGCGTCACAGCGAGCGGGCTCAATGCCCGCCTGCCGCAGAATATCGCCGATCTCCTGAGCTCCGGCGAACTGGTCGCCAACGACGCCCATTCGGTGCAGCCATATTATACGCGTCTGCTCGCGCAGGCCTGCGGCCTGAAGGTGAGCCTTGCGGCGGATGGCGAGGCAATGGTGGTCACGGCCGCCTGAACGCGGCTGCGCCTGAGACGGCTTTGCGGTTTCGCCCGGCTGAAGCGGGCACCACGCGCCGTCGAACGCATCCGTCGCAGGGCGCTTCGGTTAACAAAAGGTATACGGATTTCCCCGTTATTTTACGGGGACAGCTTATCTCTTTGTTGAGCCCGTTCTTTTCCATTTGCTCAACCAAACTTAAACGCTTTGCATAGAAGCTGGCCACACTCGGAAAGTGCGTTGTGAGCACGCCTAGGGGTGAAGGCCAGATTTCATGGATGATCTTTTGAGAGAGTTTTTGACGGAGACCAGCGAGAGCTTGGACACCGTCGACAATCAGCTGGTGAAGTTCGAGCAAGAACCGAACAACGCCAAGATTTTGGATAACATTTTTCGCCTGGTGCACACCATCAAGGGAACCTGCGGGTTCCTCGGGCTGCCGCGGCTGGAAGCGCTGGCCCATGCCGGCGAAACCCTGATGGGCAAATTCCGGGATGGCATGCCGGTCACTGCCGAGGCGGTGACGCTGATCCTGAGCAGTATCGATCGCATCAAGGAAATTCTCGGCGGTCTCGAGGCCACCGAAGCAGAGCCCGAGGGCAACGACCGCGATTTGATTGACCAGCTGGAAGCGATGGTCGAACAAGGAGTGGCCGCGATGGAAGCATCCCCGCAGGCCGCGTCGCCTGCGCCTGTAGCAGCTGCTGCGCCGGCGCCCGCTCCTGAAAAACCCCTCACTGAAGGCAAGTTGACGTATCAGATACTGGAGCGCGAGTTGCGGCCGGGCGAAGTGTCGCTCGACGAACTCGAGCGCGCGTTCCGCGAGACGACGACCGAGGCTCCTCCGCCCGTGGCAAAAGCCGCAGCTCCGAAGGCTGAAGTCAGCGCTCCGCCGGCTCCCAAAGCCGAAGCGAACCCACTCGCAGCGTCCGAGAAGGCGCCGAAAGCGGCAGCCAAGAAAGCCAAAGCGGCCGTTGAAGTGGATGCCAGCGAAGCCGACCGTGTCGCCAACCAGTCGATCCGCGTCAATGTCGACACGCTCGAACACCTGATGACTATGGTGTCCGAACTCGTTCTGACGCGTAACCAGCTGCTCGAAATCTCCCGCCGCAACGAGGACACGGAATTTAAGGTGCCTCTGCAGCGGCTGTCGAATGTCACCGCCGAGTTGCAGGAAGGCGTCATGAAGACGCGCATGCAGCCGATCGGCAATGCCTGGCAGAAGCTGCCGCGCATCGTTCGCGATCTCTCGAGCGAATTGCACAAGCAGATCGAACTCGAGATGCACGGCGCGGACACCGAACTCGATCGGCAGGTGCTCGATCTGATCAAGGATCCGCTGACCCATATGGTCCGCAACTCGGCCGACCACGGGCTTGAAACGCCGGCCGAGCGCGCCGCCGCCGGCAAGCCGGAGACGGGCACCATCCGCCTTTCCGCCTATCACGAAGGCGGCCATATCATCATCTGCATCGCCGACAACGGCCGCGGCCTCAACACGGAGAGGATCAAGGCCAAGGCGCTTCAGAACGGCCTCGTCAGTGAGGCTGAGCTGGAGAAGATGACGGAAGCGCAGATCCACAAGTTCATCTTTGCACCCGGCTTCTCGACGGCGGCGAGCGTGACCAGCGTCTCCGGCCGCGGCGTCGGCATGGACGTGGTGCGCACCAATATCGACCAGATCGGCGGCACCATCGATATCAAGTCGGTGGCTGGCGAAGGCTCCTCCGTCACCATCAAGATCCCGCTCACGCTTGCGATCGTCTCCGCTCTGATCGTGGAAGCCGGTGGCGATCGTTTTGCGATCCCGCAGCTTTCGGTGGTCGAACTGGTGCGGGCACGTGCCAATTCGGAACACCGCATCGAGCGCATCAAGGACACCGCGGTGCTTCGCCTGCGCAACAAGCTGCTGCCGCTTATGCACCTGAAGAAGCTGCTCAAGATCGACGACGGTTCTTCGTCCGATCCGGAGAACGGCTTCATCGTCGTCACGCAGGTCGGCAGCCAGACCTTCGGCATCGTGGTCGACGGCGTCTTCCACACCGAGGAAATCGTGGTCAAGCCGATGTCGACCAAGCTGCGGCACATCGACATGTTCTCCGGCAACACCATCCTCGGCGATGGCGCGGTGATCATGATCATCGACCCGAACGGCATTGCGAAGGCGCTCGGAGCTTCCGGCAATGCGTCCCACGAAATCGCCGACGAGAATGCGGCGCTGCGCGCCGCCAGCGCCGAGCAGCTGACGTCGCTCCTGGTGTTCCGCGCCGGCTCCGACCAGCCCAAGGCGGTGCCGCTTGGCCTCGTCACGCGTCTGGAAGAAGTCGCGGCCGAAAAGATCGAGCTCTCCAACGGCCGCTGGATGGTGCAGTATCGCGAACAGTTGATGCCGCTCGTGCAGATGAGCGGAGTCAACGTCCGCACCTCCGGCTCGCAGCCGATTCTGGTGTTCGCCGACGACGGCCGCTCGATGGGGCTCGTGGTCGACGAGATCATCGATATTGTCGAAGAGCGCCTCAACATCGAGGTGGCCGGCTCGAGCGAAGGCATTCTCGGCTCCGCCGTGATCAAGGGACAGGCGACCGAAGTGATCGACGTCGGCCACTTCCTCCCGATGGCGTTCGCCGACTGGTTCAGCCGCAAGGAGATGCGCCCGTCGATGTCCGCGCAATCGGTGCTGCTGGTCGACGACTCCGCCTTCTTCCGCAACATGCTGGCGCCGGTCCTCAAGGCGGCTGGCTACAAGGTTCGGGTCGCGCCGAGTGCCCAGGAAGGCCTCGCAGCCCTGCGTTCCGGCCAGACGTTCGATGTGGTGCTGACCGATATCGAAATGCCCGACATGAACGGCTTCGAGTTCGCCGAAACGATCCGCTCCGATGCGCATCTTGCTTCGATGCCGATCATCGCGCTGTCCTCGCTGGTATCGCCGGCGGCGATCGAGCGCGGGCGTCAAGCCGGCTTCCACGACTACGTCGCGAAGTTCGACCGTCCAGGTCTGATTGCGGCGCTCAAGGAACAAACCGCCGAAATGAACCGGCAGGCGGCATAAGGATCAGAGCATGAGCACCAAAACCGAAAACGTCGAAGGCGCGGTCGCAGAATACGTCACTGCAATGATCGGAGGCCAGTTGTTCGGACTGCCGATCTCGCGGGTGCAGGACGTCTTCATGCCGGAACGCGTGACCCGCGTACCCCTGGCCTCGCGCGAAATCGCCGGCGTTCTCAATCTGCGCGGCCGGATCGTCACCGTGGTCGATATGCGCGCCCGCCTCGGCTTGCCCAAGAACGACGACGGCAAGCCGCCGATGGCAGTCGGCGTCGATCTGCGCGGCGAATCCTACGGCCTCCTGATCGACCAGATCGGCGAAGTGCTGAGGCTGCCCGACGAGAGCCGCGAGGAAAATCCGGTCAACCTCGATCCCCGCATGGCGAAGCTCGCCGGAGGCGTGCACCGCCTCGACGGGCAGTTGATGGTCGTACTGGACGTCGACAGGGTGCTGGAGCTTTCGCCCGAGATGATGGCCGCTTGAGACTGACGAACGCGTAACGGAACTACCAACTGGTTTTTCCAAGGATAAGGGCAACAACAATGAAGACATGTCTGGTCGTGGATGACTCGAGCGTCATCCGAAAGGTTGCAAGGCGCATTCTCGAAGGACTGGATTTCCAGATCGTCGAAGCCGAAGACGGCGAAAAGGCGCTAGAGGTCTGCAAGCGCGGACTGCCCGAAGCCATCCTGCTGGACTGGAACATGCCGATCATGGATGGCTACGAGTTCCTCGGCAATCTCCGCCGCATGCCGGGCGGCGACCAGCCGAAGGTGGTGTTCTGCACGACGGAAAACGACGTGGCCCACATTGCGCGTGCGCTTCATGCCGGCGCCAACGAATACATCATGAAGCCGTTCGACAAGGACATCGTGACGGCGAAGTTTCAGGAAGTCGGATTGATCTGATTTGCGCACGTGTTCCGCCGGTTCACGAGCCCCGGCGGTCCTGGCGAGGCGTGCGTTCCATTTCGGCCGTGAGTTGAGTTCAGTTGGTGAGTATGAGTGTTGCGTTGACAAGTCCGGCGGCTCCCGGCCCGCTGCATCAGGAACCGCTGCGGGTGATGCTGGTCGACGATTCCGTCGTCATCAGGGGCATGATTTCCCGCTGGCTTGGATCCGAGCCTGACATTGTCGTAGCCGCTTCGCTGCGTACCGGCCGCGAAGCCGTCAACCAGCTCGAGCGCATCAATCCCGACATTGCCGTGCTCGATATCGAAATGCCGGAGCTCGACGGCATTTCCGCGCTGCCGCTGCTGCTGGCGAAGAAACCCAACCTGATCGTCATCATGGCCTCGACGCTGACCCGCCGAAATGCGGAGATCAGCTTCAAGGCGCTGTCGCTCGGCGCATCCGATTATATCCCGAAGCCGGAAAGCACCCGTGAAGCTACGGCCGCCGAGACCTTCCGGCACGATCTGGTGCAGAAGATCCGCCACCTCGGCGCCAAGGCTCGCCGCTCCTTGCATGCAAGGGCCACGCCCTCGCTTGTTCCCGCGCCTGACCGGGTGCGGGAAACCGTTCATCGTGTGCCCGCCGCCGCTCACGCAAGCGCGCCGATCGTGCAGCGTGCCTTCTCGCTGCAAAGTCCGCGCGTGCTGCTGATCGGTTCGTCAACCGGCGGTCCACAGGCGCTGATGAACCTGGTTGCCGACATCGGTCCGGTGATCGATCGTTTCCCCGTGCTCATTACCCAACACATGCCGCCGACGTTTACGACGATTCTGGCCGAGCATCTGGCGCGCGCCAGCCACCGGCCGGCGCGTGAGGCGATCGACGGCGAGTTGATCAAGGCCGGCCACATCTATCTCGCGCCGGGTGCCCGCCACATGCGGGTCGTGCGTCAGGCGACCGGGGCCGCGATCGTGCTCGACGACGGCCCGCCGATCAATTTCTGCAAGCCCGCGGTTGATCCGATGTTCTCCTCCGCAATCGAGGTCTGGCAGGGATCCACTCTGGCGTTGATCCTGACCGGCATGGGTTCGGACGGCATGCGCGGGGGCAAGGACATCGTCGCGGCCGGTGGCAGCGTGATCGCTCAGGACGAAGCGACGAGCGTGGTGTGGGGCATGCCGGGTGCGGCCGCTCATGCCGGCATTTGCTCGGCGGTGCTGCCGCTAAATCAGATCGCACCGAAACTGGTCAGGCTGTTTTCAGGAGATCGATCGTGACGCCGTTGGATTATGAGTTCTTGCGGAAGCTCCTGAAGGAGCGCTCCGGGCTCGATCTGTCTTCTGACAAGCAGTATCTGGTCGAAAGCCGCCTGGTGCCGCTGGCGCGCAAGGCGGGTCTTCCGGGCATTAGCGAACTCGCGCAGAAGATGAAGGCCGGCGGTGCCGAGCCGCTGGTTGCCGAAGTGGTCGAGGCCATGACCACCAACGAGACCTTCTTCTTCCGCGACAAGATGCCCTTCGATCACTTGAAGGATACGATGTTGCCGGCGATCCTGCAGGCCCGCAGCGCCCGACGCTCCCTGCGCATCTGGTGCGCAGCCTCCTCCACGGGGCAGGAGCCCTATTCGATCGGCATGTGCCTGAAGGGACTTGGCCCCGCGCTTGCGGGCTGGAAGGTCGACATCGTGGCGACGGATCTCTCGCAAGGCGTTCTGGAGAAATCGAGGGCCGGCATCTTCAGCCAGTTCGAGGTTCAGCGTGGTCTGCCGATTCAGTTGCTGGTCCAGCATTTCACGCAGGTCGGCGACATGTGGCAGCTCAATGCCGATATCCGCTCCATGGTGCAGCACCGCCAGCTCAACCTGCTGCAGGATTTCAGTCACCTCGGAACATTCGACATCATCTTCTGCCGCAACGTCCTGATCTATTTCGATCAGGATACCAAGACGGGCATCTTCGAGCGCCTGGCCAGGGTGATCGAACCCGACGGATTCATGGTGCTGGGCGCGGCCGAGTCCGTGGTTGGCATTTCGGATGCCTTCAAGCCGTATCCTGACCGGCGCGGGCTCTATCGCCCGAACGCGACGCGGACCGTCAAGCCGATTCTTGCGGGCGGGATGCTGCAAAAGGTTGCTGCGGTCGCCGCGCGATAGGGCGCTGGGCCACGTCCTTCAAAGGATCGCGTGCGGCAAGAAGCGCGACGTGTTGCCCGTGATGGCCTTTTCATCTTCGCGGATGGATAGACCGCAAGGCACGCCATCGACGAGCCAGCTTCCCAGGACCGGATATTGACCGGAGAAGTTCGGCAAGGGCGCGAGCGCCTGGCGAATGTAGCCCTCGGCACCATACGGGCCTTGCTCGGCAGCCACGACGTCGCCATGACGGACGATCGTGACATTGGCGCCCTCGCGGGAGAACAGCGGCTTGCGTACGAAGGAGGAACTGAGGCTCCTGGCGTTCGGCTCATCCTCGAAGTAGGCTGGCAGCAGATTGGGGTGCCCCGGAAACATCTCCCATAGCAGGGCAAGCACACCTTTGTTCGAGAGGATGGCTTTCCATGGCGGTTCGATCCAGCGCGTCGGCGCGCCTGCGATCTTTCGGCCGAAGGCGTCGTGGAACATCCATTCCCAGGGATAGAGCTTGAAGGCCAGCGCAATCTTCTCGTTGTCGAGATCGACAAAACCTCTTGCACCATTCCAGCCGATGCTTTCGATGCCAAGCAGCGTGGTCTTGAGGCCGGCTTGTTTCGCCGTGTCCTCGAGATAGGTGAGCGTCGTCAAGTCTTCCGGATTGTCGAGCAGGCCTGCGAGATGCACGCGGCCGCCCCCGCCGAGTTCCCTCCAGGCCGCGATCAGGCGCTCATGCAGCGAGTTGAACTGGTCGGCGTCCGCGTCAAGGAGACCCCGTTCTATACCCTGTTCGAGCCAGGTCCATTGAAACACGGCCGCTTCGAAGATCGAGGTCGGCGTGTCCGCATTGTATTCCAAAAGTTTGGCCTCACCGTTGCCGCTGTAACTGAGATCGAGCCGGCCGTAGAGGCTGCCTTCGCCGCGGCGCCACGAGTCGCGGACCAGCGGCCAGAAAGCTTCCGGTATTCGCAGCCGCTTCAGATGCCGCTCGTCGTCGGCCACGCGATCGCAGAGTTCGCGGCACATCGCATCGATCTCGCTTGTTGGCGTCTCGATCCTGTCTTCGATTTCGGAAAGTGTGAAAGCATAATAGGCGCGTTCGTCCCAATAGCGTGCGCCGTCGACAGTGTGGAAATCGAAACCGCAGGCTTCCGCGGTCGCCTGCCAGTCGTTGCGTTCGGCGGATGGGACGCGTTGCATGGGGGCGGCTTACCCGCCGGAAAAATGCGCGGCGATAGAGTGCGCAAAGCCGCCGAAGCCGCCGCGTGTCGTCTCTGTTGCGCCTGACGAGGTCGATGTTCCTGAGGACGATGAGCCGCCGCTGTAGAAACTGCTGCGTGACCACCAGCCGCTACCGGAGCCGCTGCTATGGCCGCCGCCTGCCGATGACGTGCGCGAGGCGCATGCGGCAGCCGCATCCGGCGAGGCCGGCGCGGCCATTCCCGGGCCGCCACGCTGGCAACTTTCACGCGGCGTCAGCGCGTAGGCGCCTCCGCCGACCGCCATTGTCCCCATCAACAGCAAGGCGACGTGGCGGGAGCGCTTGACGGGCGGTGACGGCGTCGCAGTGGGCGCTGTGGACCTGCGCTTTCCGAATTCGATTGCGGGTCTCTCTGCCATCGCTTTTAGGAAATCATCGAGGCGGCGTTGAGCGCACCCGCCGCAAGCGAGGAAAGTCCAAGCCAGATCGCGGGCGCAACCTCGCCGGCGGCGATCTTCGCCGACAGGTTCGGTATCGGTATCTTGACGACATAATAAACCACGACCTGAACGAGCAGCGCGACCAGGCTCCAGACCAGGCAATCCACGATATTGGCGGAGTGGGCGATCGCGCTCACGACCGGCAGGGTGAAGCCCAAAAGGCTCAGGCCCAGCGCGATCGCGGCCGCCGGATCATTGTCCCGGATCAGCTTGAATTCGTCATGCGGCGTGATGCGCGTATAGACGAGGAGATAGACGGTCACCGAAAAGATCGCCGTGCAGAAATAGACCAAGAATGCCGGCAGCCCGGCAAGCGATTGAAGGATCATCGTCAGCCCCCGTGAATCGCGCAAGACCGGCAGGTTCGCACACCCTTTTCCGTGGGGACACGCCGTTCACGGGTTCAATCCCCAAATAAAAAACCCCGCCATTTGCGGCGGGGTTCAGTCAGGGAGGAGTGAGCCTACGGGCTCGTTACGCGAAGATCAGGCGGGAATGCGCTCTTCATGCTCGTGCGGCTCACGCAGCACGTAGCCGCGGCCCCACACGGTTTCGATGAAGTTCCGGCCTTCGGAAGCGTTCGCAAGCTTCTTGCGCAGCTTGCAGATGAAGACGTCGATGATCTTCAGTTCGGGCTCGTCCATACCGCCATAGAGGTGGTTGAGGAACATTTCCTTGGTGAGCGTGGTGCCCTTGCGGAGCGAAAGCAGCTCCAGCATCTGGTATTCCTTGCCCGTCAGATGCACGCGCTGGCCGCCGACCTCGACCGTCTTGGTGTCGAGATTGACCACGAGATCGCCGGTCTGGATGACCGACTGGGCGTGACCCTTGGAACGGCGCACGATCGCGTGGATGCGGGCAACCAGTTCGTCCTTGTGGAAGGGCTTGGTCATATAGTCGTCGGCGCCGACGCCGAGACCCTTGACCTTGTCCTCGATGCCGGCGAGGCCGGAGAGGATCAGAATGGGGGTCTTGATCTTGGAGACCCGCAGCTGCTTGAGCACGTCGTAGCCGGACATGTCGGGCAGGTTGAGGTCCAGAAGAATAATGTCGTAGTCGTAAAGCTTGCCGAGATCGACGCCTTCTTCGCCGAGATCCGTCGTATAGACGTTGAAACTCTCGGATTTCAGCATCAACTCGATCGACTGCGCGACGGCGCTGTCATCTTCTATCAGCAAAACGCGCATGCCAGTCCCCTATAGTCGCCGCTCCGGGCGTCAGGTCGGCCGCACTTGCGGCACTCAAAACGCCTTTGAACAACTGATTCGGATCCTGACGGGATATGGTTAACAAAATCTGATTCTGATCCGCAAGGCCTTAACGTGCAATTTTTATCGAATTGCCCTAAGATATTGCGTCGAAGCAGCTTTTCGTTTCCGATCTCGTTCAAGCTCTACATCAAGAGGCGGGTTTAATCGACTCTCAAGATTCGCCCTTCCTGGAGCCAGGTCGAGCGGCCTCAGTCACCAAAGACAGTGACGTAATGATTAACGATGCGAGTAAACACCAGGTTAAGGTCCGCTCCCAAACTCGTGAAAACTTAAGGTTTTCGCAATGAAGGCACTTGCCGAACAGATCAGCGACATCGACGGCATCAATATCTATGGCCGCGTGGTCGGCGTGCGCGGGCTGATGGTGGAGATCGCGGGTCCCATTCACGCGATGAGCGTCGGCGCTCGCATCGTGATCGACACCGGCGGTAACCGCTTCATCCCTTGCGAGGTCATCGGCTTCACCGGGAACAATGCGGTGGTGATGCCTTTCGCCGGTCTCGACGGGGTGAGGCGTGGCTGCCGCGCCGTGATCGGCAATTCCGGCAATCAGGTGCGCCCGTCGGCGGCGTGGCTGGGGCGGGTTCTCAACGCCTTGGGCGAGCCGATCGACGGCAAGGGACCGCTGGAGCAGGGCGCCTCGCCGGTGCCTTACCGCAACGCGCCGCCGCCGGCGCATTCCCGCAAGCGGGTCGGCAGCCCGCTCGATCTCGGCGTGCGCGCGCTCAACACGTTTCTCACCTGCTGCCGCGGCCAGCGGCTCGGCATCTTCGCCGGCTCCGGCGTCGGCAAGTCGGTGCTGCTGTCGATGCTGGCGCGCAACGTCGATGCCGACATTACTGTCATCGGCCTGATCGGCGAACGCGGTCGCGAGGTGCAGGAATTTTTGCAGGACGATCTCGGCCCAGAAGGTCTCGCGCGCTCGGTGGTGGTGGTTGCGACCTCCGACGAGCCTGCCTTGATGCGGCGGCAGGCAGCCTACCTCACGCTCGCGATCGCCGAGCATTTTCGCGACGAGGACAAGGATGTGCTGTGCCTGATGGATTCGGTCACGCGCTTTGCGATGTCGCAGCGCGAGATCGGGCTGTCGGCCGGCGAGCCGCCGACCGCCAAGGGCTATACGCCGACCGTCTTCACCGAGCTGCCGAAACTCTTGGAACGTGCCGGCCCCGGCATCGGCTCCGGCACCATCACCGGCATTTTTACGGTGCTGGTCGATGGCGACGATCATAACGAGCCGATTGCGGATGCGGTTCGCGGCATTCTTGACGGTCACATTGTGATGGAGCGGCGGATCGCCGAGCGCGGCCGGTTTCCGGCGATCAACATTCTCAAATCTGTGTCGCGCACCATGCCGAAATCGGCGGATCCGGCCTTTTTGCCTGTCATCAGCAAGGCCCGTCAGGTCATGTCGACTTATGCCGATATGGAGGAATTGATCCGGTTAGGGGCCTATAAAGCGGGCTCGAGCGTCGAGGTCGACGAGGCCATCCGCCTGCACGAGCCGCTGGAGGCTTTTTTGCGCCAGGCCAAGGACGAGAGTACGCCCCTGAACGAGGGTTACGGGCGATTAGATCGAATCCTGAAGGGTTTGGAAACGGAACGCTAACTTTGTCAGGCCATCATCCGCGCCACAGTTGTAATGCCGGCGGGGTCCCGCGGGGGCGCCGGAGCTGTCCCTTAGCCAGATTGGGACTTCTGGGGAGTATGAGTTGATGAAGTCACGTGAAACGCTCATCCGTCTGAAGAAATTTCAGGTCGATGAAAAGCGCCGCCGGGTCTCGCAGATCGAGAGCATGATCGCTGATTTTCAGCGCATGTCCGTCGACCTGGAACGCGAGATCCAGACCGAGCAAGAACGCGCCGGAATCAACGATCCCTCGCACTTTGCCTATCCGACCTATGCCAAGGCCGCGATCCAGCGCCGGGAAAATCTCACCCGCTCCGCCGAGGAGCTGCGCGTTCAGCTCGAGGAGGCGCGCAGCCTGCTGGCCGAAGCGTTCGACGAACTCAAGAAAGTCGAACTGCTGGACGAGCGCGACCAGGCGCGCGAGCGCGCCGAGGAAAGCGCCCGCGAGCAGGCCGATATGGACTCGATCGGCCTGATGCGCGCCCGGCTCGGGGTCGCTTAAGGGTTGATCCCTCGTTGTCATCTGAATTGACGAACCCCGGATACTCTAAAGGTCCGGGTTTTCTGCGTTGTCGCCTGCGTGTGCGACGCCCATCCACAGGCTTGCCGCAGTGAACGGATTTGGCCCAAGATGTGATACGAACAGCTGGTGGAGTGGATTTGACATTCGCTACCTGCCTGGCCGCGGACTTGAAAAGCGAATGTCAAATCCACTCCACTAGAAACCTGTATTTGCTAGTGGCGCTTTGATTCTAACATTCGCAAAAGAGGCCGCCGAGACGGGTTGCGAATGTTAGAATTGGACCACTAGTGACTGCCTCCGGCAGTCGCGACTTGGGGGACGCCAAATGCTGACGCCAGCTGAGCTGGTCTGGCTGATTGCTGCGGTCGCGAAAGGCGATCAGGCTGCCTTCGAGCGGCTCTATGCGGCCACGCGGGCGAAACTCTTTGGCGTCGTTTTGCGTATCTTGCGGCGACAGGATCTCGCCGAGGAGGTCTTGCAGGAAGCCTACGTCAAGATCTGGAACAACGCCGGACAATTCAACCCGGGCCAGTCGTCGCCGATCACGTGGATGGCGTCGATTGCGCGCAATCGGGCCATCGACGTGGTGCGCAAGCGCAGCGAGGCCTCGATCGAGGAGGAGCCGGCCGCCATGGAGGTTGCCGCCGAGACGCCCGACCCGCTGGCGCGGCGTGAGATGACGGAAGATTTGAAACGGCTTCTTGAGTGTGTCGGGCGGCTGGAGCCCGACCGGCAAAAGCTGGTGCTGCTCGCCTACTACAACGGCTGGAGCCGCGAACAGCTTGCGGAGAAATTTGCTGCACCGGTGAACACGGTGAAGACGTGGCTGCGCCGCAGCATGATGGATATCAGGGAGTGTCTCGGACTTCTAGCGAGTTCGGACTTTGGATGATGGCCTATAGCGAGGACCATATCGCGCTCGCCGCGGAGTACGCACTCGGCACGCTCGATGCCGAGGAGCGGGCGCAGGTCGAGACCATGATGTCCGTCGACAAGGACTTCGCGGGCGTGGTCCTCGCCTGGGAGCACAGGCTCGGCGCCCTCAACCAGATGGTCGGCTCGGTCGAGCCACGCCCGGACGTGTGGGAGAGGATCAGGGCGGCGATCGGTCACGCGGAACCGCAAGCGCCGATCACGCTGCCGCAATCGGAGCCTCGGCCGATTGCGCACGATGTCGAGGCCGAAGCCCCTCTCGCCTCCGACGCCTCCAATGTGATCCGCCTCGCGGCCAATGCGCGGCGCTGGCGCATGATCGCAGCCGCGACCTCGGCCATCGCGGCGGCGCTGGTCGTGATGATCGGCGTCGGAGTTGCGGTGCCGGATTGGCTGCCGGACAGCATGCGGCCGAAGGCGACGCCGCAAATCGCGGAAGTCAGACCGCAAGTTGCGCCGCAACCGTCGGCGCAATATGTCGCCGTGCTCCAGAAGGACGGCGGCGGGCCGGCCTTCATCCTGACCGTCGACGGAGCGACCAGGAATTTCACCGTGCGCAAGGTCGGCGCGGCGACCGAGCCCGGCTCGAGCTTCGAACTGTGGCTGATCTCGGACAAGCTGCCGAAGCCGCGCTCGCTGGGCGTGATCGGGACGAGCGAGTTCACCTCGCGTCCGCTGCTCGCCTCCTTTGACGCCGACATGGTCAGGTCGGCAACTTACGCAGTGACCGTCGAACAGGCCGGCGGGTCGCCCGACGGCAATCCGCATTCCGCGCCGATCTTTGCCGGCAAGCTGATCGAGACAGTACCGTCGCCGGCGCGCTAGGCTGTGCCAGGAGCAAACGGCTTCTCGCTCATGGGCGAGGCGGATGGGGCTTCATGGTTCGAGACGCCGCGTGACGCGGCTCCTCACCATGAGGGTTTAAATCGAGCGACATATAGCTACCCCATCCCGAGGGGGCGCCAACGGGTCGCGCGAACGCGCGCCCGATGACAGACTCCGCGCCGTCTCGAAGGATGGAAGACTCGGTCGCTGCTGCCGTCGACATGTTGAGACGATCCCACAAAAAGAAAACGCCCGTGGGGAGCGGGCGTTTTCGGGGGGCCAACTTGGGGGACAGTTGGGTCTTCCATTATCCACGCGGTGCTTTGGGGGGCTGGTAAAGCGCCGCGTGAATTCACAAAACTCTATTTATCGCACCACCATCGCGTCTGAACTCGTGACCACAACCGGCTTGCCTGCCTTGACGACACGCGCGGTCTGCGTCGAGCCGTCATCCGAGAACGTGCGAGCCGAAATTCCAAAACCTGCAACCGCGATACCTGCGACCAGCGCCAGCACCACAACCTTAAGGTGCGTCATGCGGTCAGCGCTGTAAATCGAATGATTTATTCCTGCCTCCTGCCGCCTGCCCTCGCTGTTACGGATTGGTCGTCTTCATCCGCCGACAGGTTCATTCCTCTCGCGTCAGGTAACGTAAGAATAGGCCTATCGTTTCCCCAGATGCGATCACAAAGCAGTGATAAGACGTGATCTTTCGCGATCAATTTGGTATGTGAAAGTTCAGAAAACTCAAAATTATACAACGAATATAGTTACTTAGTAAAAGTGCCGGTGTTTTACGGGACAAAATGCCTCAGATTACGGAAAATAAAAAAATCAGTTGCCTGTGTCCAAAAAGCAAGCGCTGCGTCGCACTGATTTGCGCCGGTCTCAGGCCTTCTTGGTGCAGTTGGTATTTAGACGCTGCCGACGGTTTTCAGCCGCGCCCGGGGATGGATTTCCGCCTGCGACAGCACGGTGGTCTGGGCGCGGAAGCGCTCAACCAGAGAACGAACGAAGGGCCGGATCGCGGCCGAGGTGACCAGCACGGGAGATTTGCCCTCGCGTGCGGCCTGTTCGAACCGCTCGCGCACGATGGTCATGAATTCCGACAGCCGCGATGGCTGCATGGCGAGGCTGCGCTCCTCGCCCTGGCCGACCAGCGATTCCGCAAACGCCTGCTCCCATTTCGCCGACAGCGCGATCAGCGGCAGGTAGCCGTTGGGAGTGGTATTCTGGGCGCAGATCTGGCGCGCCAGCCGCGCGCGGACATGTTCGACCACCGTCGCCGGGTTGCGCGAGAAGGCGAGCGCGTCCGCAATGCCTTCGAGAATGGTGGAGAGATCGCGGATCGAGATGCGTTCGGCCAGCAACAGTTGGAGCACGCGCTGGATGCCCGAGATCGTGATCTGGGCGGGCACGATGTCCTTGATCAGTTCGCCCTGCTCCTTCGGCAGTTCCTTGATGAGCTTCTGCACCTCGCCATAGGACAACAGGTCCGACACGTTGTTCTTGAGCAGCTCGGTCAGATGGGTCGACATCACGGTCGCGGCATCGACCACGGTATAGCCCTTCAGCGTAGCCTCTTCCTTAAGGCTGGCGTCGACCCAGGTCGCGGGCAGGCCAAAGGTCGGTTCGGTGGTATGGATGCCCGGCACGTCGACCTGGCCGCCGCCCGGATCCATCGCCATGAACTGGTTCGGGAAGATACGGCCGGTGCCGGCATCGACTTCCTTGATCTTGATGACGTAGCTGTTCGCCTCGAGCTGCACGTTGTCGAGGATGCGCACCGAGGGCATCACAAAGCCCATTTCGATGGCGAGCGAGCGGCGCAGCGCCTTGATCTGCTCGGTCAGCCGGTCGGTCCCGTCGGGACCGTTCACCAGCGGCAACAGCGCGTAGCCGAGTTCGATCTTGAGATCGTCGATCTTGAGCGCCGCCGAGATCGGTTCTTCCGCCGCCGCCGCGTTGGCCGCCGGAGCCGCCGCTGCCGTGCTTGCGGCCTCCGCGGTCGCCGCGCGCTTGCGTTTGCGGGCGTAGAAGGCGAGCGCCGCCGCGCCGCCGCCGAGCGCAAGAAACGGCAGCATCGGAATGCCCGGCAACAGCGAAAGCACCAGCATGACGCCTGACGACATGCCGAGCGCCTGCGGGTAGCCGGAGAGCTGCTTCATCAGCGCCTTGTCGGCCGCGCCGGAGACGCCGGCCTTGGAAACCAGAAGGCCGGCCGCGGTCGAGACGATCAGCGCGGGGATTTGGGTGACGAGGCCGTCGCCGACGGTGAGCAGCGTGTAGGTGTGCGCGGCTTCGGAAAAGCTCAGCGATTGTTGCGCCACGCCGATGATGATGCCGCCGACAATGTTGATGAACACGACGAGCAGGCCCGCCACCGCATCGCCGCGCACGAATTTCGATGCACCGTCCATGGCGCCGAAGAAGCCGCTTTCGTCTTCCAGCGCCTTGCGCCGTTCCTTGGCGATCTTTTCGTCGATCAGGCCGGCCGAAAGGTCGGCGTCGATCGCCATCTGCTTGCCTGGCATCGAATTGAGATGGAAGCGCGCCGCGACTTCGGCGATACGGCCCGAACCCTTGGTGATGACGACGAAGTTCACGATCACCAGGATGGCAAAGACGATGATGCCGATGACGAAGTTGCCGCCCATCACGAAGCCGCCAAAGGCCTGGATCACGTGGCCGGCGGCGTCCGTGCCCTCGTGGCCGCGCGAGAGGATCAAGCGCGTCGAGGCGAGGTTGAGCGACAACCGCAGCATGGTCGAGATCAGCAGGATGGTCGGAAAGGCCGAGAATTCCAGCGGCGCCTGGATGAACAGCGACGTCATCAGGATCAGGATCGACAATATGATCGAGATCGCCAGAAACAGGTCGAGGATGACCGAGGGCAAGGGAAGGATCAGCACCACCAGAATGGTGAGGATGCCGAAGGCGAGCGCGAGATCGCCGCGCTTGATGATGCTGCCGATTTCGCTGAGGCTCAAGAGATTGCTGGAGGGGGCGGCTCCGCCCTGACCTGCGGTGACATCGACCATGGAACCCGAACCCTCCCGCGAATGCCGGTCACGGCGCCCAATCGTCTGCGCGACGGCCGCAGGGCCGCCGTTTCGAAAGTGAGGCACCGCACTGGCGTCCACGGAGTACTCCCCCGTCTTACGCGGCTGACGACACTCGACTTCGCTTACCTAGGCAATTTTTGCCCGGTGTATGGTTAGCAAAGGGTTAACGCTGGGCTGATTTCGGCAGATCGAACGGCAAACGACAGCCGCTCGCGGCGGAGGCGCCGCCGCGGCTTTGTCCGGCCGTCTCAGAGCTTGTCGGCGAGATCGGCTTCCGTCCTTTGCCGCAGCGGCTTGTTGCGCGCCTTCATCACCCGGCCAACCTTGGTCATTTCGCTGTTCTTGACGAACCAGTAGATGGCGAACGCCCAGATGCCCGACGCTTCTGCCAGCAGGATGTAAGCGCCCTGGCCGTGATGGGCGTAGTTCAGGTAGATCGAGACCGTGATCGATATGATCATGTAGGCGGCGATGGCGCGGTAGATGTTCTTATAGCGCGCATAAGCCGATGGATCAGTCGCCCTGATTTCCGAGAGCGACGAGTTGGCGTACCCGACGATCACAACCGCGATGCAGGCAAAGGCCAGCACGGCGCAGATTCCGTGCAGCGAGAGTTGGGTCAGGTGCAATGGCGCGAGCAGAAAGTCGTAGTCATTCTTGCCACCGATCGACATCGGAAATATGGCCACGCCGGCAGCGAACAAGCCTGCGGCGCTGAGCCATCGGTCCTCATTCCTGGAAAAGCCCTGATACCGGAACAGGAAAAAACTGACGACAAAGAGGATGCCGCAGAACCAAAGTCTCATGGGAGTGAGGTCAACCCTGCCGGCGACGGTATCCTGGGCGAAGTAGTAGTTGCTCAGCGTGGGCTGGAGTTCGATGCTCCAGAGATAGCCTATCGCGATCAGGACGAGCGGGAATGCGAGCGCAAGAAATCCAATGCGCGTGCGCAGGCTGCGGTAGCTCCTGATGATCGCATCATCGACGTGATTGAGATCCATGGCCTTGCTCCATCTCTCAAACGACCCCGGCGGATGCTCGCTGAATTTCAGATTGCGAAGAACTCGTCCTGCATACAAACGTTGTGGATAAGCTCAGCTCGCCGGGAGGCGGTTGTTTGCGATCGCGGGAGATTTCCGGCGCCTGAGACGATCCGCCGCGCCGCGGCGCCCCTCCGCAGCCGCATGCCCAATATCGCGGCATTGTGGGTTGACCGCGGGCATCTCGCTCACCAAATTGCGCCGGCCGTGGACATTGCCTCAGACTTCACCCGACATTCGCCGACTTTCGCGCCTGACTCCCGTCAGGCCTGGGTTCAGCTCGGCTTGGCCCTTCTGATCGGCTCGATCGGCGCCGTCGGAATGTGGACGGTGGTGGTTGTCTTGCCCGTCGTCCAGGCCGAGTTCTCGGCGAGCCGAGGCGCGGTGTCGCTCGCCACGACCATGATCTTCATCGGTTTCGGGCTTGGCGGGGTCGTGACGGGCCGGATCACGGATCGTTTCGGCATCGTGGCGGCGATCGCATTGAGCATCGCCTTTCTCGGCATGTCCTTCGTGCTCGCAGGCCTCGCGTCGGCGCTTTGGCAATTCAACGCCATCTACTTCCTGATCGGGCTCGGCACGTCCGCAACCTTTGCGCCGCTGATGGCGGAAGTCTCGCACTGGTTCGTGCGCTATCGCGGCCTTGCGGTGACGATCGTTGCGAGCGGCAACTATGTCGGCGGCACGATCTGGCCGCCGCTGGTGAATTGGGGTCTGCAATCGATCGGCTGGCGCTCCACCCATATCGCCATCGGCATCTTCTGCGCCGTCACCATGGCTCTTCTGCTGTTCGGATTGCGCGCGATCATGGGCGGCAACGGAACGCGCGATCATGCCAACGCGCCTCCGCCACAGGTCGATCTCCATCTCTCGACAAACACCCTCACCGTGCTCTTGTCCATCGCCAGCGTCTCCTGCTGCGTGGCGATGGCGATGCCGCAGGTTCACATCGTCGCCTATTGCGGCGACCTCGGCTATGGCGTGGCGCGCGGCGCCGAGATGCTGTCGTTGATGATGGGGCTTGGCATCGTCAGCCGGATCGGTTCGGGTTTTCTCGCTGACCGGATCGGCGGCAGCAGGACGCTGTTGATCGGGTCCGCCGCGCAAGGCTTTGCGCTGTTGTTCTATCTGTTCTTCGACAGCCTCACGTCGCTCTACGTCATCTCCGGGATGTTCGGCCTGTTCCAGGGCGGGATCGTGCCGAGCTACGCCATCATCGTGCGCGAGGCGATGCCAGCGCGAGAGGCCGCGACCCGCGTCGGCATCGTGATATTCGCGTCCGTGCTCGGAATGTCATTTGGCGGCTGGATATCGGGCGTGATCTTCGACGCCACCGGCTCCTACGCGGCGGCCTTCCTCAACGGCTTCGCATGGAACGCGCTCAACTTCACCATCGTTGCAGCGCTGTTGATCAGGGGCCGGCAGCGGTTTGCGATGGCCTGATATCGGGGACAACTAGGGACGACCACGTGGCCGCGGGTCTATCCGGGCCGAAAAGGCTGGGATAACTGGCAATTTGCGGCGAGAATGACGGGCGCGGGCGGCGCGACTCCTGTAAAATCGTTCACGCAAAGCGTTTCGCGCGTTGACCTTGTTTGCGACGCAACTCTTTGGGGCGCACCCCTGTGCGGCGTACGCGTTTGTGGGGGTACTCGTTTGTGAAGTGCTCGTTTGTGGCGTGCGCGTTGGTAGCGTGCGGTTTGTAGCGTCCTCGCCGCTGCCGCCAACTCCTTGCTCTTCGCCTTCGGATTGCATGACTGAATCAGATCCAGCCTGGCCGACGCCGGCCGAAACCACGAATATCCTGCGGTTTCTGCACCGGTTTGCCGACCTGATGTCGAACGGCGCCAATTCGGAGAACCTGCTCTGCGCGGCGAGGATGCTTCAGGCGCACATCGATCTCCTGAACGAGACCAGGATGCTTCTTCAGACCGAGCGCACGAGAAACGATGCGAGCGCGGAGATCCGAAAAGCCCTTGAGGCCAGGGCCGGCAGCTTCGAAACTGAAATCCTGACGCTGAAATCCAGATTCGCCGAGCAGCAGTCGCGCGGCGAACTCGTCCGGGCCGAGATGGAGCGGAGGCAAAGCGAATTCCTGCAACGTGCCGAGGAGGCCGAGGCCCGTCTGGCCGTTCTCCATGATATGCCTCCGGCCATCCCCTTCGGCTCGATCGCCGTGCCGCTGTCGACCTTGCGCCTCGCGCAAGCCCAGTTTGCAGCGTTGGGGCGCGCCTTCGAGAAATCGGGCAACATCGTCTCGCAAGTCATGTGCGAGGCCAGTGCCTCGAGTCTCGACCGCGCCATTCTCGATGCCGGCGCGGCCGACGAGCCGGACGATAAGTCACAGAACGCGGCGTGACGCGCGCGGCGCTCGCCCCGACGTCCCGCCACCAAATCTCCCGCCAATCAGCTAAGATGGACCGCGTCGGCACCATGTCGCGGACGGAGGTTCCAATGGCTGAGATCACGGAAAGCGCCTTAGCAAGCCTGCCGGTTACTCTTCGCGATATCGAGGCGGCGGCAGCAAAGCTTGCCGGCTTCATCAAGCAGACGAGTTTCGATCACAGCCGCACGCTGTCCGATATCACCGGCGCCAACATCTGGCTCAAGTTCGAGAACCTGCAATTCACCGCGACATTCAAGGAGCGCGGCGCGCTCAACCGGCTTTCGGCGCTGTCTGCCGAGCAGCGCCGGCAGGGCGTGATCGCGGCCTCCGCCGGCAACCATGCGCAGGGCGTGGCCTATCACGCAGCCCGCCTGTCGATCCCCGCGACGATCTTCGTTCCGATCGGAACGCCGATGGTGAAAATCGAGAACACCCGCCGCCATGGCGCGACCGTGATCGAAGGCGGCGCGACGCTGGAAGAGGCGGCGTCCCTCGCGAGAAGCTATGGCCAGACGCGTGGCCTTACTTACATCCACCCCTATGACGATCCCTTGATCATCGCAGGCCAGGGAACGATCGCGCTGGAGATGCTGGCCTCACAGCCTGATCTCGACGCGCTGATCGTGCCGATCGGGGGCGGCGGCCTCATTTCCGGCATGGCGGTCGCGGCGAAGGCGCTTCACCCCGCGATCGAGGTCATCGGCGTGCAGGCCGCGCTTTATCCGTCCATGTACAATGTGGTCAAGGCGCAGTCGCTGCCGATGCGCGGCGACACGCTCGCCGAAGGCATCGCGGTCAAGTCGCCGGGCACAATCACCTCGAAGATCGTGCGGGCGCTGGTCGATGACATCGTTCTCGTCACCGAGCAGCATGTCGAGCACGCGCTGAGCCTGCTGTTGACCATCGAGAAGACTGTGACGGAAGGCGCCGGCGCCGCGGGCCTTGCCGCCGTGCTCGTTGATCCCGATCGCTTCAGGGGCCGCAAGCTCGGTCTGGTACTGAGTGGCGGCAACATCGACACACGGCTGCTCTCGGGCGTGCTGACCCGTCAGCTCGCGCGCGAAGGCCGCCTGTCGCGGCTGCACTTCGACATCGTCGACCGGCCCGGCCAACTCGCCGCTGTCGTCGCCGTCCTGGGCAATGCCGGGGCCAACATCGTCGAGGTCTCGCACCAGCGGATTTTCACCGCGTTGCCGGCCAAGGCGGTGGTGCTGGAAGTCGTGATCGAAACGCGCGACCGCGCGCATTTGAATGCGACGATCGAGGCCTTACGCGCCGCCGATATCAAAGTGGAAATTCTCGGCTAACCGCCCCCCGAAAAATTTTCGCTGCGGATCGCCCAGCCGGTGACGCGGCCCTCGATGAGCGAGAAACCGGCATAGAGCGCGACGCCGAGTGCGGCGAGGATGAACAGCCCGGCGAAGACCAGCGGCACATCGAAGCTCGAGCTTGCGATCATCATCAGGTTGCCGATACCGCGGTTGGAAGCGACCGTCTCGGAAATCACCGCGCCGACAAAGGCGAGCGTGGCGGCGACCTTCAGCGAGGCAAAGAAGTAAGGCATGGTGCGGGGCAGGCCGATGTTCCAGAGGATTTCCCACTTGGTCGCGCGCAGCGTCCGCATCACATCCTGTAGTTCGGGCTCGGTGGCCGCAAGGCCGGTCGCCACATTGACCACGATCGGAAAGAGGCAGGTGATCATCGCGGTCAGGACGGCGGGCACCGTGCCGGCGCCGAACCACAGCACGAAGATCGGCACCACCGCGACCTTTGGGATCGAGGAAAATCCGACCAGCAGCGGATAGCCGGCATCATAGGCCAGCCGCGAGGAGCCGATCAGGACTCCCAGCACGACACCGATCAGAATTCCGAAGGCAAATCCGACCAGCGTCGTATAGAGCGTCTGCACCGCATGCGGCCAGATCGCGGGAAAACGCGTCCATAGCGTCACCAGGATTTCGCTCGGCCGCGGCAGCACGATGTCGGAGATGTTGAAGATCAGGCAGACGATTTCCCAGGCCAGGAAGAAGCCGACGATGCAGGCGATCGACAGGATACGGCGGCGGGCATCTTCGCTCACGACACTGCCTCCACGGTGCGGGCGGCGACGATACGTTCGCGCAGCCGCTGGGTGAGGGAGACGAATTCGGGCTGATAAGAAATCTCGATGGTGCGTGGCCGCGCGAACGGCACGACAGAGTCGTCGACGATGCGTCCCGGCCTTGCCTGCATCACGCAGATGCGACTGGCGAGATAGGCGGCTTCCCTGAGATCGTGCGTGACCAGCAACACGGTGGGCCGTTTGTCGATCCAGAGCTGCTGCATGATTTCCCACAGTTCCTCGCGCGTGAACTGGTCGAGCGCGCCGAAGGGTTCGTCGAGCAGCAACAGCGTCGGATCGTGGATCAGCGCGCGGCACAGCGAGGCGCGCTGCTGCATGCCGCCGGAGAGCTGCCAGGGAAACTTGTCGCCGAAGCCGGCGAGGCCGACGCGGGTCAGCGAGGCCTCGACGCGGTCGCGATATTCACCGCGCCGCTTCCTGGAAAAATCCTTCTTGAACGGCGGCACGATCTTCAGCGGCATCATGATGTTGTCGCGGATGTTGAGCCACGGCAGCAGCGTCGGGTTCTGGAACGCCATGCCGATCCGCGCGGTCTCCGCGTCCACCTCGCGCCCCGCGACGAACACGTTGCCTTCGGTCGCGGAAAGCGTGCCGGCGACGAGCTTCAGAATCGTCGACTTGCCACAGCCGGAGGGTCCGACGAGGGCGACGAACTCGCCGTGCGTGATACGCAAGGACGTTTCTGCAAGCGCCGTCACCTGATTCTTGCTTTTGGCGCTGCCAAACGTCACCCGCACTTTTTCAAGATCGATGACATTCCCCACCGGCAGCGCGACGGAATCGTCCATGGCGCTAGCCTCGCCTGGCGGTGACGGCCGCCATGGTGGCGTCGGTGTTCTTCGGTTCAGGCACGGGCATGCGCTGGATGGCATGAACCGAACGGCCGGTGCCGCGAGCCTCCTCATTCAGCTTGCGGTTCTTCATCGCGAAGCGTCCGCGCACGATGGTATGGATCGGCAGCGCCGTGCAGGACCAGCCCTGCCAGGGCGAAATTTTCGATTTCGATTGGATCTTGGCGTCATCGATCGTCCACTTGCGGTTCATGTCGACGATCGCGATGTCGGCGTCGGAGCCGACCGTCAGCGTGCCCTTGCGCGGGTAAAGCCCGAATTGCTTAGCCGGGCTTTCCGCGCTCCAGCGCACATAGTCGCGGATGCTGGCGCGGCCGCGATTGATCTCTGTCAGCATTAGCGGCATCTGGGTCTCGACGCCGGGAAAGCCGCAATCGACGGTCCAGATGTCGTTGCGTGTTTTTTCTTCCCGAGCGTGCGGCGCGTGGTCGGTCGCCACGATGTCGATGGTGCCGTCGATCAGCGCGCTCCATAGCGGCTCCTGGTTCGGCGCCTCGCGCACCGGCGGATTGACGCGGACGATGCCGCCGGACTTCTCGTAATCCTTTTCCGACAGCAACAGGTAATGCGGGCAGGTCTCGCCGGTGATGTCCACACCGCGCGCCTTGGCTTCGGCGAGCGGCCGCAACTCGGCGGCAGACGATATATGCAGCACATGGACGCGCGCGCCGGTCCATTCAGCAAGAATGGCGGCGCGCGAAAGGGCTTCGACCGCAACGACGGCAGGCCGCGACGCCAGATGTGCGAGCGGTTCGGTGCGACCGGCCGCGCGCAGCCGCGACTCGCGCCGCTCCATGATGGAGTTGGTCTCGGCATGCAGCGAAATGCGCTTTCCCGTCGGTGCGACCAGCTCGAACAGTTCGAGCATGGCGCCCGTCGAAGGCGAGGGGATGCGGCCGAAGGTGTTGCCCATGTAGCACTTGAAGCCGATGATGCCGCCCTCGACGAGTTCATCGATATGCGCGAGGCTTTCCTCGCCGAGCACGGCGTAAAGGCCGTAATCGACATAAGCCTTTTCGGATGCGAGCTTGTGCTTGGCCGCGAGCACCTCGGCATTTGCGACCGTTGGAATCGTGTTCGGCATGTCGAACACGGTGGTGACGCCGCCGAACGCGGCCGCCGCGGTGCCGCTGCCGAAATCCTCCTTGTGCGAATAGCCGGGATCGCGGAAATGCACGTGCACATCGATCGCGCCGGGCAGCACATAAAGGCCGCTCGCATCGAGCGTCTCATTGGCCTCTGGCATCGCCTCCGGCGCGCCGATCGCATGGATCTTCCCATCCTTGAGGGCGATGCTGGCGCGATATTCCGCATCCGGCGAGACGACAATGCCGCCATTGATGACGAGGTCGGATTTCTCAGGCGTTGTCATCGCGATGTCCTCCTCACAGCATCGCCCAGCCGCCATCGACCGGCAGGTCGACGCCGGTGATCTGGCGCGATACGTCGCTGGCCAAAAACAGACAGGCGTTGGCGACATCCTCGTCGACGGTGATGCGCTTGAGCGCATAATCGGCGGCGTGGCGCTGCGCGGCTTCTTCCTCCGAGATGCCGAGCTTTTGCGCCATGTCGCGGCAGACCTTCTCGCGGAAACGCGGGCCGTCGACCATGCCAGGCGCGACGCAGTTGACGTTGATGTTGTGCTGGCCGACTTCGAGCGCAAAGCTCTTGGTGATGCCGCGCAACCCCCATTTGGAGGCCGAGTAAGCCACGCGCCCGGCGCGGCCGCGCATGCCGAAGGTGCCGCCGACATTGACGATCTTGCCGTGGCGCTGGTCGATCATGGTCGGCAGCACCGCGCGCATGGTGTGGAAGCAGCCGTTCATGTTGAGCGTGACGATATCGTCGAATTCTTCGGGCGTGGTCTGCACGCCGGTCTTGCCGATCGGCCCCGAGCCGCCGGCGACGTTGACCAGCACGTCGATCCTTCCGAAGGCGTCCATGGTCTTGGCCGCGGCGGCTTCGCATTGCTTCGCGTCGGTGAGGTCGCAAGCGATGATAATGGCGTGGCCGTTGTGGGACCTGACCTCTTTGGCAACGGGTTCGATCGCATGGGTGTCGCGGCCGAGCAGCGCGAGCTTGCAGCCTTCGCGGGCGAAGGCGAGGGTGATGGCGGCGCCCATGCCTTTGGCCGGGCCCGTGATGACAACGACGCGGTCTTCAAGAGAGAGGTTCATCAGTCGGTCCGTTCAGTCAAAAATGGCGTGTCGTTGCCGATCTCAGCTGGCGGGGCGCACGGATGTCGGGCGCTCGCTCAAGGGTGGCAGGAAGCTGCGGTCGAAGATTTCGCCGACCGCAGGCCGCCGCGGCAGCTCCTTCGCTTTGACAAGGATGTCGATCGCCTTCGCCATGTGGTCGTCGCTGATGTCGCCGATGCCGATCCTGGCAATTTCCGGATGGCTCATCTCGTCGGCCATGGTCGCGTCCAACCTCGCGCGTTCGATCGCCGGCTTGATCAGCGGTTCGCGCTTGGCGACGGCGTCGATCGCGGCTTGCGGATCGGCGATCGCATCCTTGATGCCGTGGTTCAGCGCCTTCAGAAAGCCCTTGATGGCTTCGGGATGCTCCTTCGCCAGCTTGCGCGAGACGATGATGGCATTGGAATAGAGGTCCATGCCGTAGTCCTCGAACTTGATGAAGCGGAGTTGCTTGTCGGGATCGATGCCGGTGAGTTTGGCGTTGAAGCGGATCGTGGTGACGTAGCCGAACACGCCGTCGACCTGGCCCTGCATCAGCATCTGCTCGCGCAGGCTCGGCTGAACCGCGACGATCTCGATCTTGCCGCAGTCGATTTTTGTCGCCGAGCACAGCGCCGGCAGCAGCTTGAGCGCGGCGTCATTGGCGGGGCCGCCCAGCTTGTGCCCGACGAGATCGGCAGGCGCCTTGAACGGACTGTCCGCCTTCACCGCGAGCGTGAAAGGCGGGCGGTTATAGAGCATGAACACGCCGATCGGCGCTTCGTCGGGCTTCTTGGCCGCAAGCTCGATCAGCGCGTTGATGTCGCCGAAACCCACGTCGTAGGCGCCGTTCGCAACCTGCGGCACGGCGGCGCCGGAGCCGTTGCCCTGGTCGAAGGTGATGTCGAGGCCTTCCTGTTTGAAGTAGCCGCGGTCATCGGCGAGGAAGAACATCCCCTGCGGCCCCTCATATTTCCAGTTCAGCACCATCCGGATTTTGGTCTGCGCATGTGCCGCCGCAGTGAAGCCAAAGGAGAGGGCCAAACCCAAGCTCAAGGCAAGCGCCCACCTTCCACGAAGCGCGTGGTTTCCAGTCATCGGATTTTTCCTGTGTTGGTTTCGGCCCCGGGTTTGCCGCATTGAAGGCCGCCGCTTGGATTAAAAGCTACCGCTTTCCAGTGACCTTATCTGTTGCTATCTTTCGACTTGAGCGGTGCAAAAAAGGCTTCACTAGTGGGATCGCCAGATATGCGTCATTTGAGACTGCTGGCCCACGTCGTCGAGGTCGCCCGGACCGGCTCGATCCGCAAAGCCGCCGAGCAACTGAACCTGACGCCGTCGGCGATGAACCGGCGCATCCAGGATCTCGAGGCCGAAGTCGGCACGCCCCTGTTCGAGCGGCGGCCGCGTGGGGTGAAACTGACCACCGCCGGCGAAATGTTCGTCCGCTATGCGCGCAGCCAGATCGCTGATGCCGAGCGGATGAAGTCGCAGGTCGAGGATTTGCGCGGACTTCGCCGCGGCCCGGTGCTGATCGCCTGCAGCCAGGCGCTCGCGCTCGACTTCCTGGCCTCGCGGATTGCCAGCTTTCAGAAACAGCATCCGCGCGTGACTTTCGACCTCAAGACCATGGATCACGAGCGGGCGCTGGACGCGCTTGCCGCCTATGAGGTCGATCTCGCGCTGATCTTTCGTCCGGCGATGCGGCCGACGCTTCGGGCCATCGCCAGCATCCCGCAGCGGCTGGTCGCGGTCGTGCGCGCCGATCATCCGCTCGCGGGGAAGAAGTCCCTGCGTCTGTCGGAATGTGTGGAATATCCGGCCGCGCTTGCCGACCGCTCGCTCTCGGGCCGGCAGATTCTCGACGAGGTCGCTGCAAGGCGCGACCTTCGCTTCAATATTGTGGCGGAATCCAATTCCTTCGAGATGTTGCGGGGACTGGTGCATCGCTGCAACGCGATCTCGTTCCAGATCGAGATCGGCGCACCGGCGAACGATCTCGGCATGAGCCTGGTCGGCATCCCCATCGACACGCGCGACGTGCCGACCGCCGAACTGGTCTTGTGTCAATTGCGCGGTCGCGTTCTTCCGATCGCAGCGGCGGCCTTTTCGGAAATGCTGTCGAAAAGCCTGCACGAGATGAAGGCGTCCTAAATTTCGTTTAAGTGATGAATAGATCGCACGGCTGCGGGTTTATGCTCGGGCAGGGACGATCAGGAGACAGCCATGCGCAGACTTGCGATCCCGTTCTCAGTGCTGGCGATTGGTGCGGTGGCGGTGATGGCTTCGGCGATCGCGCCGGCGCAGGCCAAGGCCAGCCGGCATGTGCACCATCAGCGGCACTGGCGACATCACTATGGCCACGTCTGGTACGGCTATCCGGCAGCGCCGATGGTCCGATCCTATGGTGGGTCCGGCGACGTCTGCCCGGGCATCGGCCGTAGCTTCGACTGCAAGATATGGCCGCCGCCCTTCGAGGACGACCCCGACCGGAAGACGTCGAAGTATTGATGCTCTCGACGGCCTGATCGAACCCGTCCGCGCCCCTCGTGCTTTGCACTGCCATGCAGGAGCAGGCACCCCGCATGCATGACGGTCTTCGCCTCTGGACACGTGCTTTCCGCGACGTCAAAACTCCCTTAAAATAATGAGGAGACGTCCCGATGCCGATTATCGACTCCCAGGTCCACGCCTATGAGGCGAACACGCCGCAGCGGCCTTGGGCCACTGTGCCGAACTGGCCGCCTCATGTCACCGGCGAGGAGATGGTGGCGGCGATGGACAAGGTCGGCGTCGATGGCGCGATCTTCATCTCGGCCTTTTCGATGTACCGCTATGACGCGAGCTACGCAGTCGAGGTGGCGCGCGCCCACCCAAACCGGATGGCGATCGTCAAGCCGGTCGACCCGGATGATCCAGCCGTCGATGACGTCGTCGCCGAGTGGAAGAAGACGCCGGGCACGGTCGGCATCCGCATCATGCTGACCAAGGAGAACAAGCGCGATCCCAGAGATCCCGGACTCGACCGCATCGCGCGCTCCGCGGTGCGCCATGATTTTCCGGTCAACCTGCTCTGCTGGGACAATCTGGAAGCCGGCACCACGCTGATCGATCGCCACCCGGATACGCGCTTCATCCTCGATCATCTCGGCATCCTGCAGCCGCGCGTGCCACCCGCGCCGGCCGAGCCGTGGGCGGATCTGCCGAAAGTGCTCGATCTCGCCAAACGCAAGAATGTCGTGATCAAGGTTTCCGGGGCGTGCACGCTGTCGAAAAAACCTTATCCGTTCGACGACATCTGGGATCCGCTCGCCCGCGTGTTCGATGCCTGGGGTTTCGAGCGCTGCCTGTGGGGCACCGACTGGACGCGCGCGTTCGCGGTCGTCAATTACGAGCAGGCGGTGAAACCCTTCTTCGAGACCAGGCGGCTGAGCGAAACCGAGCGGGCGATGTTGATGGGCGGCGCCTGCGCCAAGGCCTATGGCTGGTCGCCGAAGAAGGGCTAGTGGTCCAATTCTAACATTCGCATCCCTTCTCAGCGGCCGCTTTTGCGAATGCTAGAATTAGAAGGACCACCAGTAAGTATAAGTTTCTAGTGGAGTTCTGGATTTGACATTCGCTTCTCGAACTTGCGGCTAGGCGGGTGGCGAATGTCAAATCCGCGCCACTAACGGCCTACGGCGGGCATTCCGCGCCGTTGTCGATCCAGGCCTGGACCAGTTGCCCGGCGGCTTCCTGGCTGCCGGGCGCTGGCGCGCGCCCTTCGCCTGGGTTCCAGCCATACGCGACGATGTCGTCCCTGGCGATGTGCTCCTGCAAGGACGCGAGATCGCGTCCGCCATTGCGGTTGACGTCCTTGAGCTGCCGGCAAATTTCACCGAGCGACTTGTTCTGCCAGGCCATCGATAGCGGCGCGATGCCCCATCGCGGATTGCCGGGGATGCTCCTGTAACTGGCGGCCTCATGCAGCGTCACGTTGCGCTCGGTGTGGCAGCTTGAGCAGTTGACCTCGAAATGTCCGCTCTCGCTCCGCCAGACCGGCGGCATATGGTCGTGCTGGTCATCGCCCTGCAACGGATGATCGCCGGCGGGGTGACAATTCATGCACCTTGGATGGGTGAGGACCTTGCCGATTTCGCGGAAGATCGCCTGCGAACGCTCGGACTTGTTCGCAATGGAAGCGAATTCGGACGGGCTTTTGAGGGTCTTCTGGCTGTCCGGCTGATCGGCTGGTGCCCCTGCCGAGGACAGCAACAACAACGCGACGGCCAAATGGCTTCGCCGGGCGAGTGGAAGCAGCCTTGTTGGAGGTTTTGCGATCATGGGTGCAGTAACCGCGGCGCGACGCGGATGGTTCCGGGTCACTACGGTGCCTGCTGTCGCTGTTCCAGGCGGGAACAAATGCCGGTGCGAATTCGGCCACACTCAAACCCAACAATCTTCCAAAAGCGCAATGGCCTAGCCGATCTTTGGACGGATTTGAGTAGCTGACTGTACTCCAGTAGCGGGGCGCTTCGGGATGGAAAAACCGCTAGCGATTTCCGAGCGCGCTCCGTCGTTGCGTTAGAACAGGCGGGAGAGCAGCCATGGGCGACCACGCCCCGCGTGATCCGTCGCAGGACCCTGGGATCGAGCGTTACCTGAAAGAGCCGACCAGCCGTCAGGTCGCGCCTTATCAGGCCCGACCTCAGGTGCGCGCGAGCAATTCGAAGCGGTCCGTCCCGCTGTTTATGTCCGATCGCGACGGTGTACCCGACCCAGGCGAATACATGTCCCTTTTGAAGGGCCGAGGGTCCTACTATGCGTCGCGAATTCTGGCAGGCGCTCTCGGCGGCGTAGCCCTGGCGGGCCTGGCCGCGCTGGCCTCTTCGGAGGCCGCGCGCGACTACTTTGCCAGCGCCAAGGCCTCCAGTGTCGCAGCGTTCTCGGTAGCGTCCGTGGCGATGCAGCCGGGTTCGACGCCATCGAAAACGCCGGACGTGCAGGCAAACGAATCCGCTCAACCACCACCGGCCGTCGAGAGTGAGGCGCCCGTTCCTGCCGGTGTCGCCGATGGAAGCGTAGCGGCCGGTAGCGTTACCCTTGCGGCTGCGACACCAACCCGCGACGATATCAAGCCGGCCTATCAGAGCGCGCTGCAAGGCGCCGCTCCGCAGACCACCGCCGTCCCGGAGCAGGCGATCCCTGCGCATGCCATTCATCATCTCGACCCGGGCGAAATCGCCGCGTTGCTCAAGCGGGCGGAACCCTTGATCGGCAATGGCGATCTGGCGGCGGCCCGGCTGGTGCTGCGGCGCGCCGCCGAAGCCGGCGACGCACGCGCGGCGATGATGCTGGGTGGGACCTACGATCCTACAGTGCTGGATAAACTGGACGTCCACGGCCTGGTGCCGGACTTCGCGACGGCGCGAAGCTGGTACGAAAAGGCGAGACGCTTCGCCGCGGGGGAGGCGGCACCGCAACTCGACGCGCTCGCCAAAAAGCAAAACTGACCTGGCGCGCGATTGAGGGCCGGTCTGCCGGTCACAATCACGGCCGCAGCCAATCACGCACTCACTGCATCGCATTCAGTCGAATACCCGGGATCACAGCAGCAGAGCAAAGTTATGGGCATCCTGACCGCAGCGGCTAGAAATCTTCTCGTTTGCCTGTCGTTCTTGGTATTGCTCCTGTCGTCGACGATCGCCTCCCGTCCCGCGCTGGCCGAAAGCCAGAAGCGGGCCGCAACACAAAGTCAGGCGGCGGCGAACAGCTACGAGGAGAAGAAGCGTCAGGCCAATGATATCGCGGTATCGATCGTGGTCTCGGGCCTCTCCTGCACATGCGCAAGGTTTGCCGAGGACATCCGCAATGTGGTGAACGACTTGAGCCCGGACGGAATTCGCGTTTTGCCGGTGCTGGGGATCGGCGGACTGCAGAACGTCAATGACCTGCTGTTTCTCAACAACGTCGACATGGGCGTCGTCGACGAGGGTAGCCTTCGCCTCCTGAAGAACAGGGATCCGGCGCTCTACGCCAATATCGAACAGCGCGTTCAGTTCATCACGAAACTCTACAATTCCGAGTTTCACGTGCTCGCCCGCGACGACATCAAGTCCTATGACGATCTCAGAGGCAAGAAGGTCAATTTCAACCTGAAGGACAGTCAGACCGAAGTGATCGCCGACACGGTTTTCAATTCACTCAATATCCCCGTTCAGCGCTCCTACTACGACAACGACGAAGCCATCAAGCGGCTGATCGCGGGAGACATCTCGGCGATGATCGTCCTGACGGGAGCGCCGCAGGGCGCACTTGCGAGGCTGACGACGGGGGACGGTGTGCATTTCCTGCCGCTCGACCCGGAAAGCCTGTCCGGTCGCGACCTCCACGATCTGTTCGCCAACTACCTGCCTGCCGAGATCACCCACGAGTTCTATCCGAACCTTGTGCCGGAGGGCACGACGGTGCCGACCATCGCCAGCCGTGCGCTGCTCGTCACTTACGCCTGGCCGGAAAATTCCGACAAGTACAAGAAGCTCGCCAAATTCGTCGACGTGTTCTTCGGCAAGATCGATCAATTCAACAATCCGGCGCGGCATCCGAAGTGGCGCGAAATCAATCTAGCCGCCGATATGCCGGGCTGGGTGCGGTTCAAGCCGGCGGCCGACTGGCTCGCTGCGCACCGCAATCAGGCCGTCGCCGCCAATCCGGCAGACAGGACGGCGGGGCCGCCGCCTGACGACCAGCGGCAGGCCTTCGAGAAATTCATGGAGACCCATGCGCCTGCGGGCGGCAAGGCGCTCACTGCGAAAGACCGCGAAATGCTCTTCGCCAGATTCAAGGAAAGTCTCACCGCATCAAAGGCTGAGCAGGCGTCCGCGCGATAGAGCAGCGGAAAAGGGGGACGAAGCGTAGGCCGGCCGGTTTTTTCCCGGAGGGCCGGTCTACGCTCTCGCCCCTCCGCGAACCAAAGCCGGGTGCCGATCACGCTGCCGCGGCCGAGCGGCGCAGCCATTCGTCAAGACCGATGCGGCCGAGGCGCGCTTCGCCCAGCGGCACCAGCGAGAGCTCCTCGACCCGGCCTCCCCAGTATCGGGCCTCGGGGTCCCTTACGACCTCGCGCGGGTCGCCGACCGCTTTCAGATAGCGGGCGATGATCTCGTTGAACGGCGCGCGTTCCGGGCCTGCGATGTCGAGGATGCCGTTGCGCGGCGCCGCGAGCGCGACATCGGCAACGACGGCTGCGACATCGTCGGCCGCGATCGGCTGGAACAGGCCGGGCGAGAGCCTGATCCGGCTTCCATCCGCGCTCGAAGCAGCGATCATACCGAGAAATTCCATGAACTGCGTGGCGCGAACGATGGTGTAGGGAATGCGTGAGGCTTCGATCAGTTTCTCCTGGGCGACCTTGGCGCGGAAATAGCCGTTGTCCCGCGTGCGGTCGGTTCCGACGATGGAGAGCGCGACATGGTGCCGAACGTCTGTTGCCGCTTCCGCTGCGAGCAGATTGCGGCTTGAGGTTTCGAAGAACTCCATCACCGCCTTGTCTTCGAAGGAGGGCGAATTGGTGAGGTCGATCACCACCGCGGCGCCGGCCATGGCCTCCTTGAGTCCTTCGCCGGTCATGGCGTTGATGCCGTTTTTGCGCGAGGCCGCGACGACCTCGTGGCCGCCCTTGCGCAGAATGGCTGTTGTCTTCGAGCCGATCAGGCCGTTGCCGCCGATCACGACGATCTTCATGTTTGACTCTCCTTCTCGCTGACTGGAACAGATCCTTTTCGCTGGAGATGCCTGGACGCCCGTGAGCTTCTGCCCTCTCATCCGGTGTGCTTAGACTGCCCGGCAATATTGATCGATTTGTGAAGGCAGGACGCGCGCACCGGGTTCCCCTATGCCGGCGCGGCGAGCAAGGCCGGCGCGTGATTGCCCCGCGTTTTGCTCAAGTATGCCCTTTAACTTTACTCGCTACCCCAAAGCGTCTGTCCACAATATTCCCCGCCACGATCGGGTTGGCCCGCATCATGGAAATGACAGGGGAGTCTATGTACCGAACAGAGCGATGGGCGGCAGCCGCGGCGGCTTTGACGCTTGTGGCGGCCGCAACCACGGCGGCGGCGGTGAAGCCTTGTGCCGCGGAGCCGCCTTCGGAGATCATGGCCGTCGGCATCGATCGCAAAATCGCCTATGAGGACGGCAAGCGGACCGTCATCGAAGGCGGTCACGACGAGGTCATCTTCTATGAGCTCGCAGATCCGGCGAGGCCAACCAGGATCGGTTCGCTTCCGCTTGAAAATTCCATTACCGGACCGCCGACCAACATCGCGATCACGCCGGACCAGCGGCTTGCGCTGATCGCCAACTCCCTGCATTCCAAAGCCATACCCGGCGGCGGCTTCCAAACAACACCTTCCGACGAGTTGTTCGTCGTCGATCTCACAGCGCGGCCCCCGCAGCTGATTTCGACGATCAAGGTGGGACGCCAGCCGTCTGGGGTGTCGATCAACAAGGCGGGAACGCTCGCGCTCGTCGCCAACCGCGACAGCAAATCCCTGACCGTTCTCGCGATCAACGGGCGTGAGGTCACCGTCAAGGATACCGTCGATATGACGGATAGTGTCGGCGCCGTCGCCTTCACGCCCGATGGCAGGCATGCGGTCGCGACCAAGACGCTCGCTCACAAGGCCGCAGTTCTTGCGATCGATGATGCCCGCACAATTACGCCGCAGCGTGATCTCTGGACCGGTCTCTTTCCATGGAATGTGGTGATCACTTCGGGCGGGCGTCTCGCGCTCGTCAACAATGCCGGGAATGCCGGCCTGCCCGACGGCAACCTCGATACCGTCAGCGTTATCGATCTTGCCGCCGCCGAACCGCACGTGATTGGCCAGGTGGCCATCGGCGACTCGCCGGAAGGTATCGCCGCGCGGCCGCAAGGCGACATGGCAGCAGTGAGGCTTCTCAATGGCGGCTACGATACGCACGAGGCGGGATGGTACTGGCGCAAGCCGGGCCGCGTCGCGCTCCTCAAGATTTCAAACCAGAACGTGACCGTGTCGGATAGCGCAGAAGTGGGTTCCTTTCCGGAAGGCATCGCCTTCTCGAAGGACGGCAATTTCATCTATGCCGGCAATTTTCATTCAAATTCGATCTCGATCCTGAGTGTCGGACCCGGCGGGACCTTGAAGGATACGGGGAGGCGGATCGAATTGCCGGGACGGCCTGCGTCTTTGCGAATAGGATCGAGATAGCGGAGACGACCGGGTGCTTTGTCGGGGGCTGAAGCAGCTCGCTTTGGTGCGGCTGGCGGTGTTATCCTTGAGGGCGTTCGACGAAGTTGAGCGCCACACGGACGGAGAGGCGACATGGCCGAGCGAGACGCCCCGGTTCCCTACATGGAGCGCACGCGCCAATACTATCGCGCGCTCGGTTACGCCAACGATTACGTGTGGGCGACGTTCGATGATGTTCCGTTCACGCCATTGCCGGGGCCGCTTTCGGAGCTAAGCATTGCCCTGATCACGACCGCAAGCCCTGCGGATTTCGATGGCACCAAGCGCGTGTGGTCGGGTGCGGTTTCCCCACCGCCGGAAAAACTATTCACCGACAATGTCGCGTGGGACAAGGAATCGACGCATACCAACGACCGGGCGAGTTTCTTGCCGATCGAGGCTGCGTCCGAATTGGCGGCGGAAGGGCTCTTCAAAGGATTGACCGCGCGCTTTCACGGCGTGCCGACGGAATACAGCCATCGAAAGACCAGGGAAAGGGACGCGCCCGAGATCCTCGCGCGTGTTCGCCAGGATGGCGCCGATGCCGCGATCCTCTGTCCGTTGTGTCCTGTCTGTCACCAGACCATCAGCCTCGTGGCGCGCCATCTCGAAGCGAACAAAATTCCGACCGTGATCATCGGCTCCGCGCTCGACGTCGTCGATCACTGCGGCGTCCCGCGCTTTTATTTTACGGATTTCCCCTTGGGCAATCCTTGCGGACACCCTTACGCGAGCGACATGCAGCGCGAGATCGTGCGGAATGCGCTGAAGCTTTTTGAGGCGGCGACAGCGCCGCGAACGACGGTCAAGTCGCCGTTTGCCTGGAGGGAAGACGGCAGCGTCTGGCGGGCGCGATACGGCCGGGTGACGCCTGAGAACCGCGAGCGGCTCTTGAAGCTCGGCGACGAGCGTCGCGCGCGGCAAGCGGAGGCCAGGCAGGCGGCGAGCAGAGCGTCGGCTGGATGAGCCCGCGAGGATAGGCGCGCGGGCGTTGTTCCTGCAAGCATCGGACTCGCTTCGCCGTGTGTTTGACGTGGCTGCGCCAGGCAACATCTTCCACACCTACTCATGCTATGCGCGCGGCCTCGACATGATGAATGCCGCCTACCACTATCTCGACCTGACGCCGCTTGGCCGGCACGAGGAAGAACTGCCCTATCCGATGGACTGGATGCGCCTGCGCGACCAGTACGCGCGGGAAGCGGCCAAGGCGGCGTGTTGCCACTGTTGAAGCTTTCGCCGCCCGTCAGCCTGCCATCCGCCCAACTTTTCGATCACGCAATGCCGCGCCAGTCTCGCGCGGCTGCGCCACGCGGCAATCTCGTCTGCCAATTCGCACCTATTCTCCATCGCATCGCACAACGGGAGCCACGTCGAAGCCCGAGCTTGCCCCCGGGGAAACGTCAGGAAGTTTGCGCCTCGACAAACATGGCTGGCGAAGCCTGTCCTACAGGACGATCAGGGAGATTCATTTTTTTGGCAGAAGGCCGTGACCAATTTGATCCTCATCAAACGGTCGCCGGGGATTGTGCTCACAAATTAGGCTAGGGGAAGAACGATGACTGCGCCTATGCCCAAGGATTTGGACATCGCCGCTCAGATACCGGTTCTGAGCGGTCTGAAGCCTGTCTCGCTGGCGGTCTTGATGACGGCGGCCAACCTCGTCAATCTTCGTCCGGGTCAGGCACTGTTCCGCCAGGGAGAGCCGGCGACTTCGTTCTCGATCATCGTGGATGGTTGGGTCACGTGTGGACGGCGCCCTGGCAAGAACTTTCTGACGTTTCTGCAGCATTGGTCGGGTGCGGTCACGTGTCCGGCCTGTTGATGCGGCGGGTGTGGCCGCTGGCCCTAATGCTCTGCGCGGAACGGGTCCCAAACAAAAACGCGCACTTTAGAAGTGGTGCGTTGACCCAAGCGGGCTCTCCCGATCCCCGGAACAACCGTATCTGCATTACGTCGTCATGCCCTCGCCAATTGGTGTTGGTTTTGCCGACTCTATCTGCTGGCCTGCCTCACGCCGCCAGCAACAGTTTCGGCTCCTTGTATCTCTCGCCCCGGACCATGATGGCCCAGGCCATCCGCGCAATCTTGTTGGCGAGCGCGACGGCCGCCACCTTGGTTGGCCGACGTTCCATTAATCGTGCGAGCCACGGCCGCTTCTGCGTTCCGTGCTTGCGCGCGTAGCGGATGACGGCCATTGCCCCGACCACAAGCAGCCATCGCAAATATCGATTTCCCTGCTTGGTGATGCTTCCGAGCCTGTCTTTGCCGCCGGTGGTGTGCTGCTTCGGCACCAGCCCGATCCAGGCCGCAAGACTGCGCCCCGAGGAGAATGTGCTCCAGTCGCCGATCTCGGCAACCAATGCGGTAGCGCCGACCGGGCCGATGCCTGGGATTTCCGCCAGCCGGCGGCTCGCCTCACAGGCACGGTGCAGGGCCATGATGCTCTTGTCGATGGACGCGATCTCGGTTCCGATCGCGCTATACTGCCGTGCCAGCACATCGAGGATGGTGCGGACGGCCGCGGAAATCCGGCTGTCGGCACCATCCGCGATGATCTTGAGCAGCTCCGCTGTCGGTTTCTTTGGCGACCTGTTCAAGACGATATCGTCGCATTTCGCGCTCGAAGAACGGCTGATGCGCGAGCGCGGCTATGACGAGCTGATCCAGCACAAGAATGACCACGAGCGCCTGCTCGACGAATTGCGCGACATCATGGAAGATTTCGAGGCCAGCGACAGGTTCGACGAGAAAGTCCTGGCGCAGAGCCTTGACGCCTGGTTCTCCCGCCATTTTGAGAAGCACGACGCGCGGCTGCACAAGGTGCTGGGAGATCACTAGCGGCGCCACGTGAAGCCGAAAGTGGCGCGCCGGCCGAAACGCGGGGCCACAGCCCGCCTTCGCCGAGGCTTGGGCGGGCAGCTTGCACTCGCAGGAGACAGTCCGTCTTCGCGCTCGCTTGCTCGAGCTACGCCGGTCCGGCAGGACTTCGAACCTGCAACCAACCGCGCTTGGTCAAGGACCGGTGACCTCTCTCCACCGCACCTGTCCGGATTGTCGCTTGCGAATGCCGAATTGCGAGGTAGGATTGGCTCAAGCTCACGGGAATGGGGTTCTCCCGGTAACCGCCGCAAGGCTGATGACTCCTGCCAGGCGCTTCGCGTCGGTGGGGGCACGTCTATACTCCTCCACATGACGCACTGGTCCGATCGGCTGCCCGTCCAGAGGGCTGCTGGTACGCGGAATATTGTTGCAATAGGACGGCTAGAGGCGATGGACGGTTTGAAAATGATCCGCGGCTCAGTATGGAAGCAGGAGGCGACAGGCTGGCAGACAGCTGGCCTGGGAATTGCTCGACTTGGGATTGCTCGATTTCGGAATTGTGCGAGTCCGCTTGATCGTGAGAGACCTCGGCCTCGCGCAGAAGACGTCGCGGCAAATGCGGGTGCAGCAGAAAGGGTAGATCTCACGTGCTAAGTGGATTGCTCAGCGTCATGATCGGTAGCGCATTGGGGGGCGTCGCGCGCTATTTCATTTCGGGCTTCGTGGCCCGGCGCGTCGGCGAGACATTTCCCTGGGGGACGCTGTTCATCAACGTCAGCGGCGCATTCCTGATCGGTGCGTTCGGCGCGATGGCCGAGGACAACACGTCGCTGCTCGCGTCGCCGGATTCCTGGCTGTTTGCGGTGACGGGATTTCTTGGATGCTACACCACGGTGTCTTCATTCAGCCTGCAATCGCTATCGCTCGCAAGGGACGGCGAGGGCGGCCGCGCGGCAGGCTATGTGGCGATTTCGGTGGCGCTTTGCCTTGTAGCCGTTGCGCTCGGCTTCACACTGGCCAAGCATCTCGCGTGAATGGGACCCGTTGGCGATGACCGGTAGCAAAAAATCGATCAATTGGAACACCGCAATTCTGTACGCCTGCGTCGCGGCCGGCGGCGTGCTCGGCAGCGTTGCGCGCTATCTGGCCGGCTTGACTATTCCGCTGATCTCGGGTTTTCCGCTGGCCACCTTGTTCGTGAACGTCACCGGCTCGTTCATCATCGGTTTCTACAGCACGCTCAGCGGCCCGGATGGGCGATTGTTGGCGAGCACGCGACTGCGCCAGTTCGTGATGACCGGGTTTTGCGGCGGCTACACGACGTTCTCGTCGTTCAGCCTGGAAACCTTCAGGCTGTTGCACGCCGGCATGAGGGCGACGGCGCTGGCGAATATCGCGGTATCCGTTGTGACCTGGCTCGTCGCCGTGTGGCTCGGCTACGCGGTCGCAAACCGTCTCAACCGGTTGAAAGGGAGTTGACGATGCAAATACCGAAACAGGCGTTGTTGCTGCGGATCTTCATCGGTGAGGACGACAAGTTCGCCGGGGCGCCATTGTACGAAGCGATCGTGCTGAAGGCGCGCGAGCAGCAAATTGCCGGCGCCACCGTTTTCCGCGGCCCGATGGGGTTTGGCGCCTCGAGCCGGCTGCACACGACGAAGATCCTGCGTCTTTCGGAAGACCTGCCGCTGGTCATCGAGATCGTCGACAGCGAGGACAAGATCAACGCGTTCCTGCCCGTGCTGGACGGGATGATGTCGAGCGGGCTCGTGACGCTCGAGAAGGTGCAGGTGCTGCAATATGGCGCGAAAGGCGGTAACGTCGGCGCCTGATCAGGCGGGTTAGTGACGCTTCAAACGTTGATGCTTCGGAACGCGGTTGCGATTGACCCCAGTGCCGCGATCGCGCCATTGGGGAGATGGCGATAGCTATTCGAGTTCGATTGGCTGAAACTTGCCGTTTTCATCGAGCGCGGTTCCCCAGATCTTGTGCGAAGCCTGGTGCTCGGAGCGGCCGAAACTGAGGGTGGCTCCGAGACCCAGGTCGAGATTGTGAAGATCTTCCAGGGTATCGATCAGCTTTTCGGTGTCGAGCTGCGGGCCGACCCGCTTCATGGCCTGGATCAGGACCTTGGCGGCGATATAGCCCTCGAGCGACACGTAGTCCGGCGCCTCGCCCGGAAAGTACTTGGCAAGGGCATTCTTGTATTCGAGCACCGCGCTCGAATATCCGCCAACGGCCGGCACCACCTGGGTCACGATCACCCCGTTGGCGAAACGTGGGCCGAGCAGCGTCAGTTCGTCGGCGAGCGCGGTAGAGCCCACGAAAGATACGTTCGTGTAGATCATGCCGGGAAACTGGTCACGGGTCTTCTCGATGAACTTGGTGGCAGCCCGATAGGTGGCCACCATGACCACCGCCTTGATCGAGGGTTTCAGCACTTTCAGCTGATTGATCGCCTCGTCCACGTCCACGGTGTTTCGCTTGTAGTTGAGCCGCACGATGGCGCCGTCAGCGATGCCGAGCGCACGGTATGCCTTCGCGACGCCGGCAAAACCCGAATCGCCGTAGGAATCCTGCTGGGCGAAAACCGCGATCTGCTTCGGCGGGATCCGGCGCAATTTCACCAGATAATGCACGGCGGCGTCGGTTTCCTCGGCATAACTCGGCCGATAGTTGAACACGTAGCGGTCGGGGGGGTCGTGGCGCAGGATACCCGCCCCGGTGAAGGGGCTGAAGAACAACATCCGACGCTCAAGCGCGTAGGGAACCGCGACGCTGGCGGTTGGGGTTCCGACATTTCCGATGAAGCCGAACACCTGGTCTTTCTCGTAGAGCTGCTTCATCGCGTTGCCGGTCCGCGTCGGCTCGTAACCGTCATCGGCCGCGATCAGTTTGAGCATGCGGCCCTCGACGCCACCGGCGTCGTTGATCTGGTTGAACGCGGTGTCGATACCGAGCTTCATCTGCCGCCCGAGCTCTTTTGCGGCGCCGGAGAAGGGGGCTGCCATTCCAAAGCGGACTTCCTGATCGGTAATGCCGCGGATCGGGACTCCCGGCAGGGCGGCGACCGGCGCCGGGGCGGCCGGCAGAGTGGCGGTGGGCGCTGGGGGGACAGCGGCCAAAGTGGGTTCGACAGCGGCCGGCGAAGCCGGTGCCTTCAGCGATTGCTCGAGATCCGCAAGCTGGCGTCCTGCCGTCCGGCAGTCGGTCCTGCCCGCTGTCACGGCCAGGCGGCCGTCTGCGATATTGCGATCCACGAGCCGCGCGAGATCGTCGCGCTCCGCGTCACTGGATGCGGATTCCCTGATCACGGCAGCAAATTTTTCAAAGATAAATTCAATTCGGAGCCGGGCGATATCCTGGCAGGCTGAGGCTGCACCAATGATTGGCCCGACGCGGCCCGCCAGGTCGCGGACGACGTCCGCCCTGCCGGCGGCTTGCGCTTCGGCTACGGCGCCAACAAGCAAAACGTAACAGAGGATAGTCATCAGACGGGCGGACATTGCGAACTCCGGGCGAACATCAATCGGCTCTGTTGTTTGACGAGGTCGCTCCCACGGTGGTCTCCGTGTCGGCTATTGAGGTGGCGCATTAGTCGAATCGAGCTTTTTCTGCCAACGAACGAACTGCTGAAGCAGCGCCTCAGACTGCTCGTGCGTCATGGCAGGCCCGGTCGGTTGAGCGATCTGACTGACTGCCAGTATCGTCCCAAATTCCGCCAATGCGGGCGTGGCTGCCTCTTCGCGCGGAGCCTGATTCTCGGAAGAAGTCGTTGGCATGTTGGAGGAGGTCTTCGGCATGTCGGAAGCGGCCTTGGTCGCCTCGGCGACGCTGGCGGCATTGCTGTCCTGGGCCTGGTTTTTTGGGGCCGGAATCATCATCACGATGAACAGCGCGGCGAGGGCTGCAAGGCCGATGGCCGCGGCAAGCCGCCCTGCGGCCGGGATCAGTTCTCTCCATTGGAGGGGGCCGTTGGCGGGTGGCTCATGCATGGCCACGGGGTCGAGCGAACGAAAGGACTTTGTGACTGCCTGCTTGAGCAAGGTGTCGGCGTAAGACGGCGAGGACATGCCGCGCATTGCGTCGGTGGAAGCGGGCAACTGGGCGTTTGCTTCTTCGCGCATCCGGCGCGGTGCATAATAGATCGGATTGCTGGGGTCGAGATGATCCTTTTCGTTCAGGGTGCTCATACGCCTCTCCGCTTCACGCTAAAGACTTGTGCCACGGTCGCGGGCCGTTGATCGTGGCATCGAACTCGCAGGTGTGTTTGGATCTGCCGGACGGGGGGCGGTCGATGACGTGCACGCTGAAGAACCCGCGATTGCCGCAAGCCGAATGCAAAGCCAAGTGGTGTGCGGAAACCGTCCGCCCTTGTGAGCGGCGAATACGACTGCCGAGCGCGCGCTGAAACCAATTTTTGAAAACCGAGACATTTTTGAATTCAGTTGAATCCGAAAATGAGGCTCTGTTCTATCCGTCGACGCGCCCCACGTGCATCGAGTTTACAATGCGCGGCGGAGCAAAAAGCGTCGCTGTGGCGGCAATGCGGCGATGGCGCGGCCATTTTGTCATCATCTGCCCCGCAGCCATCTCATAGCGGCGGCAAACGATGGGCTGGATAGGGTCCGTCTTCACTCTCGCGGAGCCTGTCATCGGGCCGCGCGCTGCGCGGACCCATCGGCAGGACGCCAGACCCGCGCCGTATTCTCTCGCGTGGCTGCGCCACGCGTAGCCTGCGGAGCGAAAGTGGCCTGCCAGCCGAAGCTCGCGGTCACCAGCCCGCCTTGGCCGTAGGCTTCGGCGGGAAGAACCGAGGCGTTAGCCGGAGGACCTGAAAGAAGCCTGAACCCGCAGCTGGTTGAGCAATAGGCTGAGGACCCAGAGACCGGACGACGCCACGACGGGGTGTGTGGTCGGTCGGCCGCCGGCAGAAAGCTGGATGCGCGCTCGTTCTGGCGTCAGATCGATCTGGCGGATCGCCGCCCAGGGCGTCATCGAAATCTCTCCGGGAGGAATGAGGCCATCCCTTGTCACACGGATGCCGGCGCGTTCGACAATTCCGCCGGCGTGGACTGTTGCCAGATCGCGATCGATGATCCTTCGCACCAGATGGATCGTGAAGATCTCCATGATGGTGGGAAACTGAGGGATGACCGAGGCTACAGTCGATGGAAGCAACGCAGCCAGCATGCGGTTCACCGGGTGGTACGGGTCGAGCATGTTCTTGTAGGGGGTGTTGAACAGAGCGGGGCTCCCGCCACGCACGGTCAGTTGGAGGCCGTCGAACGTCCAGGAACTGCTGCCCGCTTCTGAATCCACAAAGGTCCAGCTGTCGGCGACGTCGGTGAAATCATCCCATCGGGTCGGCCGATCCGGCCGGCCGCCTTCGTCGAACTCGGTGAATCCGCCCAGATAGGCGAACAGCCAGCGATTGTAGCGATTGCGCCAGGCCAATAGGGAGTTCACGCCGATCCAGCCTGCGAACAGGAAGGGCGCGAAGAATAGCAGCCGCCATATTCCAGGCACGCCCTTGGCAGCAGCGATGATCAGCACCGGGATCGCCAGGAATGGCGCTAACAAACGCGCGAAAAAAATCACACCCGGTCGCGGGTGGATCTCTGCGCGGAAGATACCGACAGCCTGCCCCAGACCCGATCGCTGTCCGAATTCCACTGCATCCTGCCATTGCGTGGCGAACCGGCGCTTTTGTTCGTCGAGCCCCTCTTGGAAACCCTGTTCCAACCGCTGCGCCGCCTCGGGCCTGATCCTCATGCCTCTCCTCCACAAGAACAGATCGGCCCCGGCATTCGCCTTCCGGGATGGTCGAAGCGGCCGAGCTTGAATGACATCTGGCACAAGTCTGCGATAGAAGTTTGAAGTATCTGACCCGGCAGGTGGCGCAGCATGTGTCTGTTTGCAAGAAGCCACGCTGCATGTGAATCGAAGGCACGGCGTTTCGCGTGCGATGGCCTGGTGACGGTGGGCACGGTACGCCTTCGCCAAGGGCTCCGGCGGGCAGCTTGCACTCGCTTCGCGAGTGAGGGCTCGTGGGCCCGGCAGGACCGGCCCCGAAACGGACAACTTGTCGCACGTAGCGGCTACACCTCGTCCGGCACCTAGCGGCCGACGAAATCCCAGCAAAATCGGTAGCTCAAGCCAGCGCTTCAACGGACGGCGGAGCAATCATTCGCGGGAGTAAGCGGGCAACGGCAAGACCAGTCAGGCCGGTCCATGGCTCCGGAGTTTGTTGATTTTCTCCTCAGGAAAGAGTTCCATCCTGCTGTGTGAGCGAGGGCCGTGCGATATGTCCGCTCAAGCTACCGCAAGGGGACAGGCCGCCCATATCCCGAAATGGGTGCACGCACGTTTGCAATCGCGAAGTCTGTCAACCGATCGTTTGGCGGAATCCCGAACAGCGGCTGTGTTGCTTATTGATATTGCCGGCTTTACCGCCAAGACCGATCGCGCCGCAGGTGATGGGGCAGAGAGCCTCACCTATTTCATCAATGACTGCTTTGCGGTGCTTGTCGACGTCATCGAGGCGCAAGGCGGCGACATCGTGGCATTTGCCGGAGATGCGATTCTCGCCATCTGGTCGGACGCCGATGCCACCGTTGCGACCGAGCAGGCTGCTCGCTGCGGATTAGCGCTGCGTCAGGCGATGACTGACTGGCACAACGGTGAGGGAATTAGCGCGCGTACCGCAATCGAGACGGGTGAGGTTTTCTTCTGCAGGCTCGGCGGCTGGCGGGACAAGTGGCACTACGTCGCTGTCGGCGATCCCTTCTATCGCATCGGCGAAGCCTACCAAAAGGCGGAGATCGGCGACATTGCGCTATGTGCGAACGCCGCCAGGCTTTTGTTGGATGCTTGCGAGGTCGAGCCGACGTCCTATGGTGCCCGCCTCCGGCTAACCAATCCGCCGGCGGCTGTCGCGTCATCCGTTGGTCAGCCGATCGAACAGAGCGCCCCGCGCAGTCCCGACTCATCGAGCGACTGGGTCGGCGAGTTCCGAACGCTCACAATCGTACGAATCGGTCTGCTGGATTTTCAATTCGAAGAAGACTTTCTGGCAAAGCTGCAGAGCTTTGTCCTCGACGTCCAGCAGATCGCAGAACGCCTGGAGGGGACCATTCATCAGGTTCTGATGGATGACAAGGGACTGACCGTGACCCTCGTTTTTGGATTGGCCCCCTTCGCGCATGAAGATGATTCATTCCGAGCCGTGGAAGGTTGCCTGCGATTGCGCCGCCAGCTTGAAGCGGATTCCATTCCGGTTTCCGTCGGCATTTCCACGGGACGCCTGTTCTGCAGCAACTATGGCGGGCTGCGCCAGAAAACCTTCGGAATTTTCGGACAGGCCCTCAATGTGGCCGCCCATCTTGCCGAAGCCGCACAGGGCGACATCGTCTGCGACGCGGCGACCGCGCAGGCGGTGGGCAGGCGGGTCGCGTTTAATTTGCTGCCGAATCTCCAGGTCAAGGGCGCCGGCGCGTCGACGCTGGCGTTCAAACCGACCGCTGCGGTGGAAGATCTCCATGTGCCGCCGCGGCGTACGATCATCGATCGGGCCAGCGAAACCGCCCTGTTAAGGGATTGTCTGGACGGTCTTGCGACAGGGCGTGGAAAGCTCGTTCAAATATTGGGTGAGGCAGGCATCGGCAAGTCGCGCCTGCTGGAGGAGTTTGTCGGATTGGCTCAATCCGGCAATCACGCCGTGCTGTTTGCGAACGGGACTGCGATCGAAAAATCCACGCCCTATTTTGTTTGGCGTGCCGTTCTGCGGCAGATCCTCCAGTTCGAATCCCCAGCCGACGCACCGCGGGTTCGACGGGAGTTATCCGAAACTCTGCGCGGCAACGAGGCCCTGTCGAATTGGCTTCCGCTGATCGAGGAGGTCATTCCGCTCGGCTTTTCTCAATCCGTCTTCACCGAGCAGATTGTCGGATCGGCGCGCGCCAACGCGATCGAGGAGCTCGTGATCTCCCTGCTTCGCAGATCGCCGTTCCGAATTCTCGTCATGGAGGATGTGCATTGGTTCGATGGTCCCTCGATCGAGCTGCTTGGCGCCGTCGCGCGAAGGTGTTCCGAATTTCTGATCGTCGTCACGCAGCGAACCGAAACCGCGACGATGCCGAAAGAGCTCCCTGCCGTCGAGCTGGCGCCCTCGCTCCAGGTGCGGCTCCTCGGGCTGTCACGCGACCACGTGCGCCTCTTGGTCGGGCGGCGGCTCAGATCCGCCGAGCTTCCTTCCGAACTCGTTCAATACGTGTACGGCCACGCCAGCGGAAACCCGTTCTTCAGCGAGGAGCTGGCACTGGCGCTCAGGGATACCGGAAAGATCCGGGTGTCACGAGGAGTTTGTTCGGTCAACGAGCAGAACTTTGAGGATTCCAGCATCTCGTTGTCGACCAGCGTCGAACGCGCCATCGTGAGCCGAATCGATCTGTTGTCTCCCGACGATCAGCTGGTTCTGAAGGCGGCCAGCGCGGTCGGCGACGCCTTTTCCTCCGACCTCCTGGACTGGATCGTCCCCGAACTGCCCGCCGCCGCCAAGGCGGAATGCGTTCGGCGCCTGATGGATTACGAATTCCTGCGCATGGACCGCGAAACGCGGCCGCTGTCATTCGTCTTCCGGCACTCGATTACGATGGAAGTCGCCTACAATCTGCTGTCATTCGCGCAGCGAAAGATGCTCCATCAACGGATCGCCGACTTCATCGAATCGCATCACGCCGGCGAGCTGCAGCCCAATTATGGCCGGCTCGCCAGACACCTGGAACTCGGCGGCGAGCCAATGCGCGCGATCACCTATCTCGAGCTCGCAGCCCAGCAGTCGCGCAACAATTCCGCGAACCGCGAAGCGATCCGTTACGTGGAGAAACTGTTCGATCTCACCCAGCGCGAGGCGATCAAGATCGGAAGCAGCCGCAAGGCGGCTTGGGAGGTCATTATCGGCGACGCCCATCACGAATTGTCGGACTACGAGAGCTCGGCCAGCCACTACCAACGCGCGATGGAGTTGCTTGGTCATCGTCTCCCGGCGAGCAAGACCGAACGAATCGGCGCGCTTGTTCGCAACGCCGCGACGCAGCTGAGGTTGCGGTTTACTTCGGCGAAACAAGTGGCCCTGGCCGACCAGGTCAGGTCCGACATGCAGCGCCTCGCTCATATGCACGAATTTCTGTCGGAGCAGTACTTCTACCAGAATGACTCGCTGGCCGTGCTCAACGGAACCCTGGCCTCGTTGAACCTGGCCGAAAAATGCGGCGCAACCCCGGAGACAATTCGAGGATACAGCGCGCTGGCGCTCGGCATGGGCATGTCCGGCATGGTGAGGATCGGCCGCACCTACGGAACGCGCGCGATCCAACTGGCGGAAGACTACGGCTCGCTGCCCGAGATCGCGCGAGTCCGACTCGTGCTCGGCGTTCTCTCTTATGGCCTCGCCGAATGGGACGATGCCGAGGCGCATGGCGAATATGCAAGAAGCTGTTACGAGCGCCTGGGAGATCGAAAGCGCGCGCAGAACAGCGAGACGATGTTGATCTTCATCGCGCTGTTGCGGGGACATATTTCGCGCGCCGATGAGCGGCTTGCCAGGCTGTTCGCGGAACTCTCCGACGATTCCCCGCCGCAGATCCGTGCCTGGAGTTTTTCCCTGCGGGCTTTGATCGACATCACCAGGGGGGTGGCCGATACCGGCTGCCTCGACAAACTAAAAACGCTGGCGGGCCAGAGGTTGATCCGCACCGAACAGCTGCTTTGCGTGGGCGTGGCCGCCGCCGGCTATCTTGATCGCGGCGAGGCCGCAGTTGCCCTGGAGCTTGCGGAGCGGGGGCTTCCAATCCTGCGAGAATGCGGCGTCGTGTGGGGCGGATATGCCTTCGGCCCGGCAGGAATCGCCGATGTTTTCTTGAGCCATTGGGAGCGTGCTTCCGGCGCCGTCTCTTCGAACATTCAAAGCCAGGCGAAGCTGGCCTGCCGGGAGCTCTCCCGGCTCGCTCGAACGTCGCCGATCTGCCGTCTCTACAGTTTGTTAATGAACGGCCGATTGTGCTTCCTGACCGGTCAACGGAGACGGGCGCTCGAGCAGTGGAAGCGCGCCGTCAAAGCGGCCGAGCTGCTCCAAACTCCCCGCGAGCAGGCGCAAGCGATCTATCGAATTGGCCTTGCTTCCAGCGAGAGCGATCCCGAGCGCGAGTCTCGCCTGCGGCAGGCGGCCGACATCTTTCAGCGCCTCGGCGCCGCCAAGGAACTCGCCGAACTGGAACGTGTGCATCCGTCGATATCGTCGCAATGGGGACAGGCTTGAGCCAGCGCCGCATCATCATCGTGGGCGGTGGAGTGGCGGGACTTTCCGCCGCCTATCAGCTCAGCCTCACAGCGGAATTGCGCAAGCAATTTCACGTCACGGTCTATCAGCTGGGATGGCGCCTCGGCGGCAAATGCGCCAGCGGGCGCGATGCGCAAGGCCGCAACATCGAGCATGGCCTGCATATCTGGTTCGGTCACTACCTGAACGCCTTCGAGATGCTGGATGAGGTTTACCGGCATTTGTCGCTGAAAGGATCGAAAGTCGAATTGAACGCCCTGATTCTCCAGCAGGGTTACACGCCGATCGGCGATCCCGACGGGACCAAGCCGCGCGTGTATGACGTCAACTTTCCCGTCTTCAAGGGCGGCATACCGGGCAGAGAACCGGTTGACCTCAGCATCGCCAATTGTCTGTCGCACGCAATAAAGCTGCTGATCGACTTTCACGACTATGCGCTCGGCCCGAAAAACAAATCGCCGACCGTAGAGCTCGACGAAAGGTCGATCGAAACGATCAAATTGCGTGACGATCCGCTGTTCCGGCCCGCACAACTCGACGGTACGGTGACGGCAAAAACCTGCCTGGAGATTGCCCGGGTTTGGCTGTTGCATCTCGACGAGGACATGATCTCGTTTGGTCCTGCAGACATGGAGTTGGTCGGCCGGGTGCTTCAGGACGCCGCCGGCGCCAGTAATCAAATGACCTTTGCGAACTGCGCTGCCGGTGACCTTCTGAAGCAGGCCTTGCAACTGGCGTGGCCGCTGGTGCTCGGAATTTTCGTCGACATCGTGATCGAGCAACGATCCATCCAGCAGATCGACGGCGAGGACTTTCGCCGATGGCTGGTTCGTCATGGCGCCGAGCCAGCACTGGTCAAGCAGTCGCCGATGGTGAAGGCGCTCTACGACACGATGTTTCAGTATCCGGACGGAGACATCGCCAACGCGAGCTACGGCGCGGGTACCGCGGTCCAGGTCCTGCTTCGAGCGCTTGGAACCTATCAGGGCGCCGTGGCGTGGGAGCTGCAGGCCGGTGCTGGAGAAGTGATTGTCGCTCCCCTGTTCGAGGTGCTCAAGGACCGAGGCGTCGAGTTTCGGTTCTTTCACAAGCTGACCGATATCGGGGTCTCGTCGGATGGGCAATCCGTCGATTCACTGTATTTCGACGTGCAGGCGGTACCGAAGCCTGGCTACACATGGACAATGCCGATCGGCAATGGACTGTCCAGCTGGAGCAGCCAACCCGACTGGCTTCACCTCGACCTCCCTCCGAGCGGCTGCGTTGATTTTGAATCGTTCTGGTGCAATGAGCGGGTCGGAACCGAGGTGAAAAACCGAGCCGACGATTTCGACGATGTCGTCCTGGCGATACCGCTCGGCGCTTTCAAGAAGTTCACGGGTGACAAGAGTGTCGAACGACCGCCCGGGCCGAGCCCATCCGGCATGGACACAAAGCACGAGCCGTTCGATGACCTCTACAACTGCAGCACCAAGTTCTGGAATATGGCGGCAAAGCTTCGCCTCGTGCCCAGCATCACGGTTCAGCTCTGGAGTACTCGCTCGCTTGCCGACCTCGGCTGGAGCGGAGAAAAGCCGGCGCTCGTGTCAGGCCCGGATCCTCTCGACATCTGGGCGGACATGTCCCAGCTCCTGCGATACGAGCGTCGCGACCCTCCCTACACGCTTCACTACCTCTGTGACGTCTTCCCTTCGAAATTGTACGCAGCGCCGCAGACAAGCCGGAACGCCCAGGAGATGGCAAATCTGCTGGCCTATCTCAAGACGTTGGATTGGCTTGAGCACAAGGCTCAATTCATCTGGCCAAAGGCGATGACGCAGGGTGCGTTTGACTGGACCGTGCTTTACGACGACCAGAACCGCAACAGCTATCGCAGGATCAGGGCTCAGCACGTCAAAGCCAACATCAGTCCCTGGGACTGCTGTGTCGCGACGTCGGCCGGCACCAGCGCCTGGCGCCTGAAGACCGACGGGTCCGGCTTCAAGCACCTGTACCTCGCCGGAACCTGGATCGACACCGGCTTCAACACCGAATGTGTTGAAACGGCCGTGATCTCGGGAATGCAGGCGGCGCGCGCGATCACCGGCGCGGAGCTGGCAATTCCCGGCGAGAGTTTCCTTCACGCTACCCGACAATATCTGTCTCTCTGTGATTTCATGGGCAGCTGCGCGCCCGTTCCCGCTGAATGAGGATCGGCATGGCGCGCAGAAAGATTGCAATCCTAGGAGGCGGTGTAGCGGCGCTCAGCGCGGCGTTCGAGCTGACGGCGCAGGATCCGCTGCATCAGCTGTTCGACATCACCGTCTACACGATCGGCTGGCGGCTCGGCGGCAAGGGGGCGGTCGGCCGCGACAGGGAAAAAGGGTACCGCGCCGAAGAACACGGACTTCATGTCTGGACCGGATTTTACGATAACGCATTCGAACTGGTCGATCGGCTCTATGCCGCGATGAAAGACCTCGATCTCAGCCCGCCGTTCGGATCCCGCGAGAACGCGTTCGAGGGTCTCGATCGATCCGTGCTCATGGAGCCGTTCAATTCCGGTTGGACGTCGTGGACTATTGACATTCCGCCCCATGAAGGAATTCCGGGCACGCCGCGTTCCGCATTCTCGCTGGTCGATCTTCTGCGCTCACTTCTCGAATGCTCGGTGCAGCAGAGCCAATCGATAGCAGGCTTCACCGACCAATGGCCGGCGGGGACCCGGCACTCCGTCGTGGCGGCCGAGGCAACCGACGGTCCCTTCAGAACGGCGCGGGCGAGGATCGATCTCCTGCCGCAGGATCCCAGGGCGGTCAGCGCGAGTGACGCCGCCGAACTACAAACAGTGTTGGAGCATGCGCGGACCCAGCTCCGCGACAAGTCGGCGTCAGCCGCCGCTGCGCCCCGCGACCCGCGCGAGATCGTGGCGGAGATCGCGCTGACGATCGCGATCGGCATGTTGAGCGACGGCGTGCTGTGGCAGGGCTTCGACTGCATCGACCATCAGGAGTGGACCGATTGGATGAGATCGAACGGGTGCTCGGACCCGACGCTGAATTCAGCCATCATTCGTGGCTGCTACGATTATGTGTTCGGGTTCTTCGGCAGCCACATCGATCAAAGCGGGAATATCATTTCCCGCAGGAATGTGGCGGCTGGCACCGGCACCCGCATCCTGTTGAAGCTGCTCTTCACGTATCGCGGGTCGTTCTTCTATCTTCTCAAGGCAACCATGGGCGAGCTGCTGTTCGCCCCGCTCTACCAGGTGCTCACGAAACGCTGCGTCAAGTTCGAATTCTTCACCAAAGTAGAGCACATCGGACTGTCTCAAGACAAAGCTTCGATCGAATCCATCGACACCACCGTTCAGGCAACCACCCGCTCCGGGAAATCCTACGATCCGCTGATCTGGATCGGCGCAGACGGCACAATCCCGAGCTGGCCTTCCCATCCAGACTACGATCGGCTGGTCCAAGGAGAGGATTTGCGGGACCAAGGAATAGACCTGGAATCCGCGTGGACGAAGTGGCCCGGCGTCGGCCCCGGCCGGACGCTGGTGCGAGGGAGGGATTTCGACGATGTCGTGCTCGGCATCAGCATTGGCGCTTTCCCCACGATCTGCAAGGACCTCATCACCAACACGCACGGCTGGCGTGAGATGGTCGATAGCGTCAAGACGACAGCGACGGTAGCCTTTCAGGCGTGGACGACCGTCGGCATGCGAGAGCTCGGTTGCAAGCACGATCGAACGGCTCTTTCGGGATTCGTATCGCCGCTCGATACCTGGGCCGACCTCAGCCTGATGTTGCCGCTGGAAAAATGGCCTCGATCACCTCCCAAGGGGTTGGCATATTTCGTTGGCTCCCTGGTCGACGATCCCGCAGATCCGCCGCCCCCGTTCTGCGAACACAGCTATCCGGCCAGGATGCTCGCGCAGCAACGGCGAAGGATGCTCCACTGGGTCGAGAACAACCTTCACTTCTTATGGCCTGGTATTGAAGGCCACGGACATGCCATTCGTTGGGAGCGGTTCTTCGACTATCGTGCCTATTCCCCTCCGACCCGGAGGCGGTTCTTCGCGCAATATCCGCGGGTGAATATCAATCCCTCGGACCGATATGTGCTATCGGTTCCCGGCAGCGTGTTCAAACGCATGGAGGCCGGCAAATCGGGTGTCGACAATCTCTTCCTCGCTGGTGACTGGGTTCGTACCGGCATCAATGCGGGTTGTATTGAAGCATCGGTCATGGCGGGCCGCGCCGCGGCAGCCGCAATCGCAGGAGTAGATATTGCCATGCCAAACGCCAACGACTTTGACGACGTTTCGCTGCCGACCGCCTTGCTGCCGGCATTGGACCTGCTGCGCAAGCTTGCCACAAACGCCACCGCCGGTACCGGCGAGATCGAGGCGTTCTGCGTCGTCGAACAACGGTCGCGCAGCGATCTCGAGACAATGCTGCCCGACGGGTTGACACTCTATCAAGCCCCCACGCCGAAAGGCACGATCACGATCGCGCATCACGGCGCGTCGTCCGAGGCAAAGCGCAAGACGGAAAAAGCAGCGGAGACCGACCCCGATCTACGTGATGTCGTCCTGATCTTTGCGCGGCAACGCAACGTGCGTCCGGGACCGCTACCCTTCGGCGGCACGCACTACCTGGAAATCGCCCAGCTTATTCCCGACGTTATCCATGAGAACGCACCTTCATTGCAGAACGTCCTGTTCAGCTACATGCCGCATTTGTTCGTGAACTCGCTGGCAGCCACGTTGATCGGCCAGAACCTTTACGGCTTCAACAAGCAGGTCGCGCGAATTCACGATGACAACGATTCCTTCTCCATGCGCAGCGCGACCGCGACCGTGAGAACCTGGTTCGAGCGTGCCGGACTGCCCGGCAGCATCGACAGCTTTCCAGTCATCCAGAACCTTCGCGACAAACTGGATCAGCCTCTGGTTGGCGTCCAGCCGGACGGCAATTTCGTCTACTCGATGCTGAAATACGGTCTTCGCGGCGCGGTGGTTCAACCCATCGTAGGCAAGATCGCGCTATCCTCGTCATTCGCCGATCAAGCGGAGATCGAACTCGCGCCGATCTCAAGGCCGCCGCAAAAATATCCCTGGGGATTCCGGTTCATCGCGCCTTGGACGCTCAGCCTGCCCTTCAACTTTCCGGTCGGGCAGCCGAGTTCGAGCGCAAGAAATCTGGCCAGGGTCACCGGCGAATACAGCACGGCATTGCTGGGCCAGATCTTGGTACGACGCTGACCGGCCGGCAGGACTCGAACCTGCAACCAGACCGTTATGAGCGCGAGGATATCGATCGGGTCTGTTGATTTTGCTGTGTTTTCATTCCCGTTCGATCGCGTTCATTACGCTCCGGCGAGATCGTTTCTGGTGCGAAACTGGGGCGGCAGGCAAGGCTCAATCAGCGACGGCCATTGCCCGGAGTTCCACAACTACTTTTTTGGACAACAGCAAACGATTCAGTCGAGAAGTGTTTGGCGCTCGGTTTGCTTGTCGTCGGCCCGGCAGGACGTCCACAAACAGCGGTAGTCGCCTTGTTTCAAAACACAGTGTGTTGTGTCGGGTAGTCGACATTTGACTCGCTATTTGCCGGTCCAAGGCGCAGCATGAGGCTTGGCTCAACCTAGGGGAGCGAGCCATGGCAAATTTCATCTTCCAAGCGAATATCGCCCACTACAAGGAGCTGCTGGCTTCCGAGTTTGACGCTAAGAAGGTCGCCATGCTCCATAAGTTGCTGGCCGAAGAAGAGGCCAAGTTTGCCAACTGGCGCGCCAAAAACCCAAACCCGAAGGCGGCAGAATAAGGCAGCCTGGTTGATACTGATCAACCTCCGGGGGCAGGTATCAGACCATGCTTGATGCCATGATATGGCTCAAGGTTGAAACCGCCCCATTCGACCGAGACTTGGAAGTGTCCGTTATCGAGGACGATGGGAAGATCTATCCGGTCATTTTTCCCTGCCGTCGTGTTCTTGGCGGCTGGACCAAGGCCGCCACTGGCGGGCCGATAACAATTCACCCGACACATTGGCGAGAGTGGGAATTGGTCGGATAAATTTGTCCGTCATGAAATCCCTCCTCCGGCAAGAGCCGGAACATCAGGAACCAGCCCCGGATCGTGGCACGGATCGGCTGCAAATTGGTTGGTTGGCTCGCCAAGGCGGAGCGCGATGCTTTGCTAAAGCCGAGCCCATGAAGTTCGTTGAGCCAGGCATCTTCGCCGATAGATAGGTGCCGCGCGGATCGCTCTCGTGCGAGCCCGGCTTTTCTTTTCGAAAAACCGGCGCAATGTCCGGAACACGACGTATCGGTGCGCGTTTGACATACTTGATCTCAGGCGAGCCGATCTCAAAGGCCTCCCTCACGCGCCGACTGTTTCGGTTCGGGCAGAGGGGAACTGATCAGAACAAGAAAAAAGCAAGTCCCTCGGAGGCTGTCATGGATGGCTCGCGAAGCGAACGTGCGCGCGCACGTGCACGACATCTTTTGGCACAAATCGCACCCTTGCCCGATGACGCTGAAGTTCAGCGCTTGCGTGGACTATCCATGGATTACATTCGCGAAGCTGAAAGAATTGAAAAAGAAGGTGTCAGCACACGGGAGTCCAGCGAACAAATCTCGACAGGCTTAGATGCGATAGCCCGCGACTTTTTTGCTCGTGCTCTCCGTCAAAGAAAATAATCGTCCACGCCCGGGGTGAAGGTCAATGACGCCTGGTTGACGCGCTTGCGCTATATCAATGCGCGTATTGGACCCTGCTGCGAGGTTGCCCATTGATGCAACGAGCGGATCGCGCATGCGGCTCTATTATTTCGATATGAAAGATGGTGCGACCGCGAGAGACACGGTGGGCTTGCGGTTTGCCACTAGCGCCGCCGCGATCGAGCACGGCAAGCATTTGGCGCGGCGACTTCGGGGCGATCCACGGATCGACGACCCCGATCTTTACATCCGAGTGGTCGACGAGTCCGGGGCAGAAGTTCACCGCGAGCCAGTCTACAAAGGCAAAGTTGCGTCGCTGGGTTGAGCGTAGGGCCAACCGTTAACGGCTGTAAAGAGACATGGACAAATCTAGCCAATCATACCGAAATCGGTTGCTGGAATTGTTGCATCCGGTGGACTTTGATCGTCTTCGACAGCACCTCGAACCGGTCGTCTTGGAATATCGACAGCCGCTGTACGAAGCGAACAAGCCGATCACATCGGTCTATTTTCCAATCGACGGTGTGGCATCTCTTGTAAACACGATGGCCGATGGCTCAACCTCCGAGGTTGGTACAATCGGCAACGAAGGAATTGTCGGCCTTCCAATAATTCTCGAGGATCGCCTTGCTCCAACAACTGCGTATATTCAGGTGCCCGGCAATGGATTGCGGCTCTCTGCGAGCATCCTGACTGCAGAACTCGAACGTAGCAGGAATACCCAGAAAGTTATGCTGCACTATGCGCATGCGTTTTTTAATCAGGTGGCCCAATCGGCTGCATGCAACCAACTTCATAAGATCGAGCAGCGCTGTTGCCGGTGGCTTCTAATGACGCATGACCGTGTGCAGTCAGATCGATTTTTGCTCACGCAAGAATTCCTGGGAATGATGCTTGGTGTTCGACGAACCAGCGTTACGGAAGTCGCGCGCGAGTTGAAGCACCGGAAGCTTATCGAGTACAGTCGCGGTCGCGTGACAATTCTCAACAGAGCTGGCCTCGAACGGCATGCCTGCGAATGCTACGCGATCAGCAAGAAGGAATTTGACCGGTTGCTGGGACCGCCGCTTGGGCTCGAAGCTATTGTACTTAACGTGTAGTCCCCAAGGTCACTGCCTGTCCCATAGCGTGGGCTGGTAGCGGCGACCTGACAGATCGATCCCAGGTCCAACAGTTTGCGATATGCGGTTCCGGTTGGAGGTTCGATCTGTCCATGTGTTGATCCTCCACGGCCCTGAGCGAACGAAGCATCAGACGGCGAAGTGAAGCGAAGTATATGTCCGGCCCCGGACATTTATTTTCGGCTCAGCACCTCAGCGTTCGCTCCTCGCTAAGGGGCGCGCATTGCAGGACAATCATAAGACTAACTCTCGACGGCAACCCGCCAGGTTTTGCCTATGAACGGTAGCGGACGGACAATCTGTTGGTTGGTCCCTATATAGGCTTCTTCCCGCCGGACAGCCCCATCGGAGGGCTTCCACTTCCCCCTGCGAGAAACGGCCCGACCGACCGGGCAGGGTCCCGCAGTGAACACAAAAATTTCAGGTCGTCCGTTGAACAACAAGTTGCTTGCGGCTCTGCCGCGCGATCAGTTCGATTTGCTGGCGGCCAGTCTGACTACCGTTTCTTTGCAACAAGCAGAAGTGTTGGCTGAACCTGGTGATCAGTTTGAACACATTTACTTCCCCGAAAGCGGGATGCTGTCGCTGCTCGCCGTGCTGCGGGATGGTAAGGCCATCGAAACGGCGACGGTGGGACGCGAGGGAGTTGTCGGCGCGATGGCGGGATTTGGGCTCTACAGGTCCCTCGTTCGAGTTGTCGTTCAACTCCCGATGATGGTGAATAGAATTCCCGCTTCACAATTCAGGAAAGCCGCGATCCAAAGCGACGCTGTCCGGAACATGTGCATCCAGTACAATGAAGTATTGCTGTCTCAGGCGCGGATTACGGCAGCTTGCAATGCGTTGCATGTCGTCGAGGCAAGATTTTGCCGCTGGTTGCTACAGTCCGCGGATCGCGCCGAAAGTGACACGGTAGCGCTGACCCAGGAATTTCTTGCCGAGATGCTCGGGGTGCGCCGCACCTCGGTCACGGAGGTTGCGAGCAAGATGCAGGCCTCGGGGGCCATCAATTACAGCCGCGGGCAAATTACGATATTGAAACGATCTGCTTTGAAGAAAATGTCCTGCGAGTGCTATCAGACACTTGTAGACCAGTCGGCTACTCTCATCTAGGCGCGTACTCATGGATCGAGCCTAATTGGCACGACTTCGTCGACGCCTGCTTGGTCCCGGCATATCGCCTCACACGTTGCGGCACACGGCGGTGACTTGGCTGATGCTGAAAGGCGCGGATCCGTGGCAGGCCGCAGGCTATCTTGGAATGTCGCCAGAGGTCCTGCTCAACACCTACGGGAGGTGAGCTCGCAGACACGAGCTCGAAATAGAGTTGTACAAATCTTCGAGCGTTATTTCGGCGCGACGGATCAAGGTTCTCATCGCAATCGCGGCTGCTTGCCTGCCCATTTGCCTCGGGTGGAGCGGATCATCGAGCCTGCGAGCACGCTCTGTCCGTGCGGTTGCGGCGCCATGACGAAGATCGGCGAGGACGTCAGCAAACGCCTCGACGTGATCCCGGCGCAATGGCGCGTGCTGGTCACGCGCCGCCCGAAATACATCTGTCGCCGCTGCTCGGGCCCTGTCGTGCAGGCCCACGCGCCGGAGCACGTCGTGCCTGGTGGACTGCCGACCGAAGCGGCGATTGCGCACGTGATCGTCTCCAAGTTCGGCGACCATACGCCGTTTTACCGTCAGGCCGAGATCTATGCGCGGCAGGGGATCCGGCTTGATCGGGCGACACTGGGCAACTGGTCCGGCCGCGCCTGCTTCCATCTCCAACCCGTAGCGGACCACATGCGTCGCCATCTGGCGAGGGCAGATCGTCTGTTCATGGACGAAACCACGGCACCGGTGCTCGATCCCGGGCGTGGCCAAACGAAGAAAGGCTACTTCTGGGCGATCGTCTCCGACGACCGCGGCCACAGCGGCCCAAGTCCTCCGATCGTGCTGTTCCGATATGCCCCCGGTCGCAGCGGCGCCTTCGCGGAGCAGTTCCTGCATGGCTTTAACGGACGCTTCCTGCAATGCGATGCCTATGACGGTTATGACCGGCTGACCGAAGTCGCTCGACCGCAGGGGCCGTGGACGCTTGTGCATTGCTGGAGCCATTTGCGCCGGCGCTTCGTCAAATTGGCCCGCAACAGCAAATCGCCGATCGCCGAGGCCGCGGTTCGGCACATCGCACAGCTTTACGCCATCGAAGCCATGGTACGCGGTTCATCGCCGGACATCCGGCTGGCCGCGCGCAAGGAGCACTCGCTGCCAATCGTCGCCGCGTTAAAGCCATGGTTCGAGAAACAGCTGTCGATGATCTCCAGTGGCTCGACGCTCGCCGAGGACATCCGCTACGCGCTCAATCACTGGCAAGGGCTGACCCGCTTCCTCGAAGACGGGCGCCTCGAGCTTGACACGAACCCGGTCGAGAACGCCATCCGGCCAGTCTGCCTGACCAGAAAAAATGCGCTCTTCGCCGGTCATGAAGTCGGCGCGGAAAACTGGGCCCTGCTCGCGTCGATCGTCGCCACCTGCAAGCTCAACGACGTCAACCCGGCCGCCTACATCGCCGAAACACTCGAGACGATCATCGACGGCCATCCCCATAGCCGCATCGAAGACCTCATGCCGTGGCGATTCCGCAAAACGTCAAGCCAGCCTCAATAGGGTTGCGGCTAAGCGCTTACTCCGTTGCGGGGCGCAAGAGAGCTTTTCGCGTCGTCATGCTGTGGCGTTCAGACGGCGGAAAATCGGATGGTTCAAATTCCGAGGCCCCGGCCTCTGCCGAGGTCGATGCCATGAGTGAAGGCCAACTCCTGACCGAGGCGGCGGCCTGATTCAAAGGAGATACCTAGCTCCCGCTTGCGGTTGGCGAGGATGGATTCCATTTGTGGATCGCGTTCCAGGCTTCTCGCCATGTCGCCCATGGCCGACCGCGTGGCTCTGTGGTCAGACATTTTGCCGGCCTCATACTGGCGTTGGCTGGTCTGTTTGAGCTCCTGCCAGCGTTCCACGAAACGGTCAGCGCGGCGGCTCGGATCGATGCGCAGTTCGGTCTCAAGCTGGAGCGCGCGGATGGCGCGGTTGACCCGGCCGCCAGCCGCCTCGCGGGCAAGGTCCGGATCCTTCTTGTAGGCGGCTTCAGCGTCGACCGAGCCATAGGGCCGTACCTCCTCGAAGACTCCCCGGGCTTTTTGTAGTTCTTTCACCTGCTCGGGACTGGCCTTGCCAACGATTCCCTGCGCCTCGAAGATCGCATCCACGGCGCGGGCATGGCGCACGAGCATACGGGTACGCAACCGACGCAATTCCTTTTCAGGGTCTTCCGCCACCTTCCTTTCCGGCGCTTCGGTTTCGCGCCGCGCGGCTGCCGCACCGCTGCTTTCCCGTTCCGGCGCTTCTCGCTCCAGCCTCCATCCGCCTTCAGGGCCGGGCATCTCTGAAGGAGAGCGAAGGCCGTCGAACATGTTGCGTACTTTCTCGGGCACGACCTTGCGCACGATATCGACCACGCGCTCGCGGAAGGTGATCCCACGCCGTTCTGCAAAGCTTTGCGCCAGATCGCGTTGCTCGTAATCTGCGGCCATATCCTTGGCGCGATCGCGGGACAGGGTGCGAACCAGCCGGTCCTGACCCGCAAAATCATCGCGGCCATAATGCAGGTCCACGCCGTCGCGGTGCCGCGACAAGGCGACATAGCTGCTGTGGGCATCCATCCCAGGCGTTGCCAGCACATGGGTGCGGTCTACCGTCATGCCCTGTGCCTTGTGGATGGTCGCGGCATAGCCATGGTCGATCTTGTTGTAGTCCTTCAGGTCGAACTGGATGGATCGGCCATCGTCGGTGCGCACCGACAGCGATTTTTCATTGACTTGTTCGACGGTTCCGAGCGTGCCGTTCTTCACGCCAAGCCCGCGTTCGTTCTGCAGGAACATGACGCGATCCCCGCTGGCGAAGTTTCTCGCGCCGCGCTCGACCGTCATATGCACCTCATCGCCCAAATCGCCGGCGGCCCGCATCCGCACTCGAGCTGCCTCATTGAGTTCGCGGACTTCGTCATTGGTGTGGGTGAGGATGATCCGACTCCGATCTGGTGATGCCTGCCGGGCGCGGTCCCAGCGGTCGATCAGATCGCCGCGCGCTTGCTCGCGGGTCTGGGCCTCGTGCACCATCTCGTGCGAACGATAGGCTTCCAGCGCGTTGGCGGTTCGGCGATTGGCCAGATCACGCGTGGCCTCCCGCTGCCAGTCTTCCCGCTGGCGGCGCACTTCGCCGATTTCCGCCCCGCCGTGTCGTTCGTGAATTGAGCGGAACGCCGCGCCCGCCTCGATGGCTTGCAGTTGCTGCGGATCGCCTGGTGGAGCTGACCGGCGATGATCGCGCCACAATCCTAGGCGCGCTGCTCTGGATGGCCGACAAGCTCCAAAGCGATCAGGGCGAACGGGCGCGGGCGCTCTGGGCCGCGAAGGGGAAGGAGGCGTTCGAGGCGGGGTCCGGCGACTCACAATCGGACTGATCGAACTGGTCTGACGCTTCGTCGTTGATCCAAGCAAGCCTTTCGAGCGTTTCCTCGTTTTCGGAGGGCTGCCAGTGCACCACATCGCAAAGAAACTGCCGCTCAGATGTGACCTGCCGACTGTCACGCAGGAGGACGTGGAGGAGGCCGTTCGGACAATCCTGACCTGGATAGGGGAAGATCCAGCCCGCGAAGGACTGCGCGAGACGCCCGTTCGGGTCGCGTGCGCCTACAAGAGCTATTTTTCGGGCTACGACCAGAAGCCGGAAGAATTCCTTAAGAAGACCTTCGAAGAAACCGCCGGCTATGACGAGATGGTTCTGCTCCGTAAGATTCCTTTTCAGAGCCATTGCGAGCATCACATGGCGCCGATCACTGGTCATGCCTGGGTCGGATATGTACCGCGCAACCGTGTCGTCGGCATATCCAAGCTGGCGCGGGTGGTCGAGGCTTTTGCCAACCGCCTGCAGATCCAGGAACGGCTCACGGCCGAGATTGCCGGTGCCATTGAGCGGGCCCTTGAGCCACTCGGCGTTGCGGTGCTCATTCAGGCTTCGCACCAATGCATTAGCAGCCGCGGTGTCAGGAAGCACGGGGTGGATTTGACTACGACGCGGATGCTGGGCTGCTTCCGCGCCGAGGCGAGCCGCCGGCGGGAGTTTCTGGCGATGGTCAATGCGGATGGACCGGGTTGAAGCGGTTCCCAGCTAAAAAAATACGGCCATAGTGATCCGCCAAGTTACGGCGTTCGTTTTCCCTTGCAGGTCGTTGCTTGCCGAGGCTCCATGATCGCTGCTATCCGAGCTGCCAGAGTGCCAAACCCGGCGGGCATTGCGCTACCTCCAAAAGGGAAGGTATGGCCGTCAGTTGGCGTGAGCAAAGGGCCGAAGGCGAAAGTGGAATGGGCTGATCTGATCGGGCGAGTTGCGTCTCACGCCGACCGCGAGGCGTTCAAGAGCCTTTTCGAGCATTTCGCTCCGCGCATCAAGGGATTTATGCTGAAGGCGGGATGCGGTGCTGACGAAGCCGAGGACATCGCCCAGAACACATTAGTTGCGGTGTGGCGGAAGGCAGGCCAGTTCGATCCGGCAAGTACGGGTGCCGCGGCCTGGATCTTCACGATTGCGCGAAACCTGCGGATCGACTCTTTGCGGCGCCTTGCGCGCGCCGGCCGGCTTAGCGAAGACGCCGAGCTGGCAAATACGCCTGATGCGGCCGAGTCCGCAGATGTTGTTATGTCGCGTGTCGAGGATACGGTCCGCGTCAAAGCCGCGATCGAGCGGCTGTCCGATGAGCAATCCAGAGTCATCCGGCTGTCGTTTATTGAGGAGCGGCCACATCCCGAAATCGCAAGCCTGTTGGGCATTCCGCTCGGCACGGTGAAGTCGCGGATCAGATTGGCGATAAATCGCCTGAGAGACCTGTTGGACGAAGAGCCATGACCATAACTCACCACCCGCCGGAAGATCTTTTGGCCGACCTTGCGACCGGCGCGCTTGGCGAAGCTGAGCATCTGGTTGTCAGCGTGCACGTCGCGGGTTGTGCACGCTGTAGTCGCTTCGTGCAGGCCATCGAGCAACTTGCCGGCGCAGCGCTCGAAGATGCCGAACCAGTACCGATCTCGGACAGCGCGTTCGATCTCGTTATGGCGCGCATACGTGAAAATCCCTCGCCGGAGGCGCCGCCCGCTGTTCCGGCGAGGGCAGCGTCGCAGCATCAGGACCTCCCCGAATTGCTGCGACGCTGTCGCTTCGGCAAGCGCCGGCGAGTCGCACCCGGCGTGAGCCTTCAGCCGATCGAGCTTCCACGGACAGGCAAGGCGCGGGCGTTCCTGCTGCAATCCGCGCCTGGCACGCGCATGCTCGAGCACACTCACACTGGCACGGAGCTGACCTGCGTCCTTAAGGGCAGCTTCAGCCATGGAGGCGGCCGCTATGGGCCCGGCGACTTCGATTATGGCGACGACGACGTCGATCATCGACCAATCGTGGGCAATGAAGGCCCCTGTCTGTGCGTTGTCGCGATGACGGGCGATCTCCGAATGAACGGGTTCTTCGGCCGGCTCATCAGTCCGTTCGTCCGGCTTTAGACAGGCAAGCCGCTATCGTCTTTTAGGGTATCTGGTGATCTGAGCCCTCTCTCTCAGCGTTTCGATGGAAATCGATGGGAGAGAGCATGACCAGCTTCAGACCTGCAACCCGGGACGGCAGCGAGCGATTGACCGAACTCCTGGCGCGGGTTTCCCTGCAAGACTTTGCGCGCATTCGCTGACCTGCATAGACTTACCCGAAACAAGCTGCGCAAGGCCGTGCTTGCCGTGGGCGCCTCGCCTTGCGAGATCGACGACATTCTTCAGGAATTGTATTTGAAGGTCTGGCGCAATGCCGGAAAGTTCGACGTGGATCGCGCCTCAATCATTACCTGGATGTGTACAATCGCGCGCAACACGGCGATCGATGCGGTCCGCCTTAGAAAGTTGCCCACTTCGGAGCTTGACGAGGCGCTCTCTATCCCGAACCCAACAGACGCGTCGGAAGGTGATGGATTCGACTATGCACGCGCTGAGCCGCTTGCCGCCGGGGCACTTGCCCGGTTGTCGGAGGACCGCCGCAGGCTGGTCGCGCTCGCCTACATCGGGGGCGAAAGTCGCGTAAATCTGGCGCAGCGCTACGGTGTTCCGATCAACACCATCAAGACGTGGCTGCGTCGGACGCTTGAGGCGGTACGCAAGGATTGTCTTGCAACGGCTGAAGCCTAGGCCAACCGATTGGAGTTTAAAGAAAGGAGCGGGGCCATCTCAATGGCCCCTCGGTTTGAAATTGAGGGTGGAGAATTGTTTGATGCATGGTAGCCCGATGGTTCTGGTCGTCGAGGACGATCCTCAAATTCAAGTTCTGATCGAGGCCGCCCTCAATGAAGGCGGCTTTGGTTGCGTGATTACGGCGAGCGGCGAAGAGGCCACAAACCTGCTCCAGGAAGAAGCTGGCAACTACCGCGCGCTCCTGACCGACATTAATTTGAGCCGGACCATGGACGGCTGGGAAGCCGCGAGGCGTGCGCGAAAATTAAAGCCCGATATCCCGGTCATCTATGTGACAGGCGGCTCCTCCGACCAATGGGCATCGTCCGGTGTTCCTCACAGCATCATCCTGAACAAGCCACTCGCTCCTTGCCAGGTCGTGACCGCAGTGGTTCAGCTTCTCAATACCAACGCCTCGCCAAGTCCTGTCGTACAGAGCGGCGAAGCTTGGGCTTGATGGAAGCCGGCTCTCCTTGAGGGCTGTCAAAAAGACACAATCCAGATAGCCCTGCCATCTGGTAAGAGAAGCGTTCAGTTGAGTACAAAGAGCGAGGTATTCAAGACCGCCGCAAATCCAACCCAGACGGCATAGGGAATGAACAGCAATGCAGCCGTTCGGTCTACCTGCCACTGGCGCCAGATGAATGCCAGGATCGTGAAAAAAAGCGCGACGATGACCGCCAGCGCCACGTCAATACGATGAAGTGAAAAGAATACCGGAGACCAGGTGAAGTTCAGCGCCATCTGAACAATCCATAGCTTCGCCGCTGTGCCGCGGGGATACCTTTCGAAGGTTCGAAATCCTGCAACGGCGATCAGCACGAATAGCATCGTCCACACCGGGGCAAAAAGCCAATCTGGAGGATTGAACGCGGGTTTGCTCAGGGCGCCATACCACGCCCCGGGTATGTTCAGCAGACCGATCAGAAGCCCCGTCCCGGGCACCAAGAGAACAAAGGCAGCAAGGCGAAGCCGAGCGCCGCGGCGCGAGGGCGGCAACTCCGGCTGGGGTAATCTCACCATATCGAAGATCCCGTTCGTTCCGCTACAAAGTAGCCGAACCAGGCGCTAAAGCCCGCGAGGAGCGATCCCCAGCAGATGTCTGCAACGGTTAAAGTTGTCGACCAGTTCCTCAGTGTCGCGTGGTTGGTGAGGTCATAAGTCGCGTAAGTAAAGCATCCGAACATCATGCCTGACGCAAATGCCCGCAGCGCGCTACCCTCTTCGTGCGCAGGCAGCACGGCGAATCCGAGCAACCCTATCGGAAAAAGAATATAGAAGAGGGTTGCGGCAATGAGATTGGGCTCAGGGCGTAAAAGGTCGCCCAACACGGGCCTATATAACCGCTCGGCCATAGTTTTCAGCCAGACCATGTCGATTGTGATGAAAGCACCTGCAATGGAAAAATAGGTGATCATGAGATTTATTGAGATTACTCCGCCAAGTCGCATCTATCTTAACGCAGCGAAAGCGAGGTCGGATCACTCTTCACCGCAATCGCTGACGAAGGTCGACCAGCAGCACTTTTAGTGCGATGGCAACATCAGTCCCTGCGGCCCGCCACTCTAGAGGAGGTGTGGGGGGTGAGGGGGGCGGGGGGGAGGGGAGTGGGGAGTCGGAGGGTTGGGGGGGGGGGGAGCGGTGGGGGGGTGGTGGGGGAGGGGTTGGGGGGGGGGAGGGGGGAGGGGAGGGGTGTTGGGGGGTGAGGGGTGGGATGTGAGGGGGAGGGCGGGTGGGTGGGGGGTGGGTGGGGGGGGGGTGGGTCGGGTGGGGGTCGGGGATGAGTGGGGGGGAGAGGGGGGGAGGGGGGTGGGGTGGAGAGGAGGGGGGGGGGAGAGGGGGGGTGATGGGGGGAGAAGATGAGAGGGGGAGAGGGGTTGAGGGGGGAGGGGGGCCAGGCCCGGGGGGGGGGGGGAGGGGGGGGGGGGGGGGGGGAGGGGGGGCAGCGGGGTCGGATCAGAAGAAGGGGGAGGGGGGGAGAAGAACGACGGGTGTGTGGGGGGGGGGCGGGCGTGTGAAGAATGGGGGGCGGGGGGACGGCCCATGCGTTGGAGAAAGAGAGGAGGAGAGAAGTTCGGGGAGAGGGGGGGGCGGTGGTGGGGGGGGTGGGGAGTGGTTGGGGGGGTTGTTGAGGGGGAGGGGGGGTTGGAGGGAAATGACAACGCAACCAATGGGCCGCAGGGATGGACCCATCATCGCTCGTTCGGGAAACATAAAACTCGTCAGAACGGTTTTGGTGTAGTGGGGGCGGCAGGCAGTCGGACAGCTTCTCGTTTTGCCCGCGTCTCCCAGCCGGTTCGATTGCGCGCGCCGCGTTTCGTTCTTGGAGACTAATGTCTTCTGAAGTTGATGAGATTACTGCTTCTTAGGTCAGCCCTGAGCCAGTAGGCAAGACTTCAAAAGACTCAACCTCATCGGTTCAGGTCAGATCGGCCCAGCGGACTCGCATCTCCCAGACTACAACCTGCTTGCCACTAGCTCATGTAAGTGCTTCATGCATCGCTTCTCGGCGATAATCAGCCGTGCGCCCGACGCTGCGCCCTCCGCAAAGTCCGGGAAGGAAGCTCTCCAAAAGCGAGGCGGTATTCTCGCGCAAAATGTCCTGGATTTTGGAAACCGCATCTGAACGCGATTTGGGTTACCGAGGTGCTCTGGGTGCCGGCCTCGAGCAGATCACGAGCCCGGTCGAGTCCGATTCGTCGCGCGAACTCGGCCGGAGAATGGCCGCGATCCTTTTTGAATTGCCGGAAGAGAATCCGTACGCTCACGCGAGCAACAGCAGACAATTGCTCGATATCGATCGGCCTGTCCCAGTTCGCTTCGATAAACTCTTCGACCCGCTTCGTAGTCGATAAACGGGATGTGGGGGGCGCGCGAAACAGCAGATGCGAATAATCATGTTCGTGGCACATCAGAAAGTTCATGATGAGCCCGCGCGTGATCTCGGATGCCGCTAGAGGAGCTAGTGAGTCACCTAGATCGTCAAAATCAGAAGCAAATTGAAAGACAAGCCGGCGTGCTCGGCGCACGTAAGAATGCTCTCTTGGTGAATTCTCCAAATATCAGGTCCCTTCAACCTCCTGCCCGAGCAAAGCGCTGAGATAGCGGCGCAGCGCAACTTGCTCATGCGAAGGACGAGGTGGCGGTAGTTTGCTCCGCAATCGAATTTCAGGGGCGCTCCTGATCGGAGTACACGGGGTGCAACCTCCTTCGGTAATTTCCCCGCTGTTACCAATCGAATATGCCGCTGACCCGCTGATGTTGTTAAAAATCTGTCGGACGAAAATGTGCCCTCATCGAATACAAGCGAGGTTTCATTGGCATAATCGCAGTAGGACAAACCGACATCATCGACCTGAAGATGACAGGCCCGCACCTGGAAGCCGCGCCCCTTGAGCGGAACATCAAAGCCCTTCGCTCCGTAGACCGATACCAGCCGATCACAGGCAAATTCTGGGTCGGTCGTGCTCATCACGAGGTGATTGGCGGGAAGTTGGGAAAGATCGGGACCGCATGCGCATTTTTTATATAGGTGAAATTTGAATTCGATGAGGTCATTCTTTCACTTGGGATGATGAAAATCAGCCAATTGATGGTTGCGTCTAGCCCGTCCTATTCGTGAGAGTGCGGTTTTTTGGTCCGATTGATGCGGCCGCAGACCTCCTCTGACGAGGCGCACAGGATTGCCTTCGGCTTTTCACCGCCTGACGACCGGTACTTTGCAACGCGCTTGAGGGATGGGTTGGGCGAACGGGGGCGCACGCCCCGCCGGTCAAGGACCGAGCGGCAGCAGCGCGCCGGGCAAGCTGCGGATCAGGTCGGCTTCGGGACATGCCGCGGCGAACGCAAGGCGAATGCGGCTCGTGGTCTCGACGACACGGGCGGCGATTTTCAAGAGACGAAGACGCAGCGTCGCGAACTCGGCAGTGGCCAATTCCCGGACTTTGGGAATGGCGTCGCGCACGGTCAGCATCAGCCAATAAGCGGCGGTATGGAGCACGAGACGGACCTGGTTGGCGAGCGCCGAACGGCAACTGGTGCGATCGGAGGCGAGCTGCGTCTTATGCAGCTTGATCAGATTTTCGGCTTGGCCGCGCGCGCAATACAGGCTGTCGTAGATCCACTCGGCCGAGCCGACATCGAGGCTGGTGACGACGAAGCGGATGTCGAGGCCGAGCATCGTCGCCTCAATACGGGCGACGGTGCGCCGTTCGCGATCCCAGGACTTTGCCTTGTGGCGCGTCTCGGTATAGCCGCGCAGAACAGGCAGGTTCTCGATGGCGCGTCGCGTGCGGATGTCGTCGGCGACCTCGTCGACTTTTCTGGCGAGAGGCTTGGTACCGGACAGACCGAAGATGTAGTCGATGCCGTTGTTCTCGCACCACGTCATCGCCTCCGGCCGAGCATAGTGCCCGTCGCCACGGAACGTAATTCGCGTCTTGTGCCATCGCGTGCGGATGTGCCGTACCAGGCGTCGAAGATGGGCACGCACCTCGACGCCGCCCGGCGTCTTGCCGGGCCGCAGCACGACCGCCACGGGCCGGCTCTTCTCCGTGTCATAGACGTGGATCGGCAGGAAGCAGCGTTCGTCATAATGAGCGTTGAACAGCGAGAGCTGCTGATGGCCGTGGACGACATCGCAGGTGTCGTCGATGTCCAGGGTGACGGATGCCGGCTCGCACGGGTAGCTATCCATCCATGCGTCGACCAAGGTGTAGGTCAGGCGGATCACGTCGCGCAGGCGCGGAGCATTCTCCAGCCGCGACAGCGTCGGTTGGGAACACAAATCCCGGCCCGTGTCCGGCAGCCGTCCGCAGGCCAGCTTGAATGCCGGATCGGACCGCAGATGATCGAGGTCGTCGGCGTCCTCGTAGCCGCAGCAGATCGCGAACATGCGAGCGCGGAACATATCGACAAGGCTGTGCACGACCCGCGTCGGATCGCGCCGATCCGGGAACACCCGGGCCAAATTGTCGGCCAAACCGAGACGCCGCTCGGCCATCGCCAGAAGCATCACGCCCCCGTTCGAGGTCAGGCGCCCACCATCGAAGGCAGCTGTGACTTTCTTGGCGTGAACGGCTGGAAACGAGAAGGGCAGAATCGTATCATCGGTCATGGCGGGCGTGGCGTTCGCGGTTGAAGGTGATGGGGTTGGCTTCGCAACCGAATCCTACGCCGCATCAGCGCTTTACACCACGCTCGCCAGCCTCTCAGGCGCCCTCTGGCGAATAAGACGGGCTAGGAACGACGAAAGCAAATGCTCAAGCCGTGCCAATCCGCTCATCAACTGCCAATCTTCCCAGCAAGAGATAGTGCTGCAAGCACAAGAGTTGTCGTAGACGAAATGTCCCCAATGGCTGCCCCATCCTGGAATTTAACGACGCGAAGGCGGCACTAGCACTGGGAATAGAGAATACAACTCCAAGCATCCGAAAAGAGGAGACCTTGGCAATCCAGCAGAGCGTGCGTTGCCACACATCTCTAAGCCTCTTTCGCGTGACGACACCAAAGCTGATAAGCGAAATCCCAATCAGGGAGGCAGTCGCAGGGAAATCCATATGTTTTGCCGCTGCGAAGCAAGTCGAAATTCTTCATCGCGCGTCGATGCGCTCCACTCGTGATGAAGTGAAGCACGCTCTCTTTATCTTTCCATACGGTCATCGTGTGATAGGTGCCTTCGACAAATCTTGCTGAGACATGAATTATTCCGGGCGCTGTTTGGGCCTGAGCGAGGGAGGTTAATGTTCTCCACCAAAAAGGCCGGCATTGATAAAAGGCCGTTTGGTCGGAAGCCTGTACCTGAAACGTAGATGTCCATCGGAGCATTTCTAAGCCGTAGCCTCGACTTCTGAAAACGCGCGAGAGCTTTCCGCAGATCACCCGCGAATGGCTCCTCCTCGGGCGTTCCGATTTCAGCAATCAATCAAATGAACAGGGAATCAACTGGGTCCTCGCATTTTCGGCTTTTGATCGCTCAGAGGAGCGATCTCAACAGTCACGCGCTCTTGTGCGTGATCTCGCTCGATGATCAACTGAACATGCTGGCCGACCGGAGTAAGGCCAATCAAGTTGCGCAATTGCGTTGCGCTTCGGATCGGCAGATCGTTGGCCTTTAAGATGATGTCGCCCTTGCGCAGACCTGCGCGGTCGGCCGGAGAAGAGTGCACATTTCCCTGATCCGCGCGCCTTCGAGGCGCCCGGCGGCCGGCGCATCAATGTCTTCGAGCGCAATCCCGATCCGCCCGCGCTCGACATGGCCGGTCGCAATCAACTGGCTTATCACGTTTTTCGCCATGTTGATGGCACAGCGAAGCCGATGCCGACATTCCCGCCGCCCGGCGATATGATGGCAGTATTAATGCCGACCAATTCGCCTTTCAAATTGATCAAGCCGCCGCGGGAGTTGCCGGGGTTGATCGCCGCATCAGTCTGGATGAAATCCTCATAGCCTTGTTTGACGAGGCCTGTGCGCCCAATGCGCTGACAAGGCCCGACGTAACCGTCTGCCCCAGCCCAAATGGATTGCCGACCGCGATGACGAAGTCGCCCACTTCGTAGCGCATCGCTGTTGCCAAGCGAAATCGCCTTGAGCCCGTTTGATCCTTGATCTGCAGGAGCGCAACGTCCGTGGGAGCGTCGCGGCCCACCAGCTTCGCTGCAAATTTTCGTCCGTCCTTGGTCCTGATCTGCATTCGCGAAGCTTGCGCGACCACGTGGTTCGCCGTGAGAACGTAGCCCTTCTGCACATCCACGATTACGCCGGAGCCGGCCGCATTGATCTCCTTCTCGAGTTGCTTCGGAACGTCGAAGAATTCGCGGAAGAAGGGATCATGATAGAGTGGGTTATCCTCGCGGACTTTCCCTTCACGGAGATATTGACACCGCCGGCGTGACCTCTTTCACGAGTGGCGCCAAGGTCGGCACACGAGCGGTGCCAAGATCCGAAATCTGGGCGGAGGCCGTCTCGAACGAGGTTAGGAAAACCAGCACAAGCAGCCACGTGGAGCGGCGAAAAGAACGCAGCGACGGCATAAATTCTCCTTTCATTACAGCCTGTTAAAGCGGAAGGCGGGCGATTACTTGGGTTTGCCTTGCGTGCCATTCAATGCCCTTTCTGGCAGTCCTTTGCCAAGAGTGCCAAAAATTTTTGGCTGCCCTCTTGAACCCGATTTTTTCGGTTCCTTAGTCAATTTCCGGCCGGGGGCTGATTTCCGGCCCCGGTCAAATGACATCGCTAGACTATCAAGGAGGATGTGCATGCATTTCCGCCCGTTGCACGACCGTGTGGTCGTGCGTCGTATCGATGCCGAGGAAAAAAGTGCCGGCGGACATCATTCCCGACACCGCGAAAGAGAGCCCGCAGGAGGGCGAGGTCATCGCCGTGGGTCCTGGAGCGCGGAATGAGCAAGGCCAGTTGGTCCCGCTCGACGTGAAGACCGGCGACCGGGTCCTGTTCGGCAAATGGTCGGGGACCGAAGTGAAGATCGAAGGCCAGGATCTCCTGATTATGAAGGAGAGCGACCTTCTCGGCGTCGTCGAACACAGCGGCAAGTTGAGGAAGGCGGCCTAACACCGCCTGACAGTCATAGAAGCGAAAGGAGATTTAGAACATGGCTGCCAAGGACGTAAAATTTTCGACCGAGGCCCGCGAGCGGATGCTGCGGGGCGTGGACACACTGGCGAATGCGGTGAAGGTCACACTCGGCCCCAAGGGACGCAATGTGGTGATCGAAAAATCTTTCGGTGCGCCCCGTATCACCAAGGACGGAGTTACCGTTGCCAAGGAGATCGAACTTGAGGACAAGTTCGAGAACATGGGCGCCCAGATGGTACGCGAGGTGGCGTCCAAGACCAACGATCTCGCCGGCGACGGCACCACCACTGCGACGGTACTGGCGCAGGCGATCGTCAAGGAAGGCGCGAAATCGGTTGCCGCCGGCATGAATCCGATGGATCTCAAGCGCGGCATCGATCTCGCGGTTGAGGCGATCGTCAGCGATCTCAAGTCGCACGCCAAGAAAGTCACGTCGAATGACGAGATTGCCCAGGTTGGCACCATCTCGGCCAACGGCGACAGCGAAATCGGTCGCTTCCTCGCCGAAGCGATGCAAAAGGTGGGCAACGAAGGCGTCATCACGGTCGAGGAAGCCAAGAGCCTCGATACCGAGCTTGAAGTCGTCGAAGGCATGCAATTCGATCGCGGCTACGTCTCGCCCTATTTCGTGACCAACGCTGAAAAGATGAAGGTCGAGCTCGAAGATCCCTACATCCTGATTTACGAGAAAAAATTGTCAGGCTTGCAGACGATGCTTCCGCTGCTGGAGGCGGTGGTGCAGACGGGCAAACCGCTCCTGATCATCGCCGAGGACGTGGAAGGCGAGGCCTTGGCAACGCTTGTCGTCAACAAGCTTCGAGGCGGCCTGAAGATTGCGGCCGTGAAAGCACCGGGCTTCGGCGATCGCCGCAAGGCGATGCTGGAGGACATTGCGATCCTCACCGGCGGGACCGCGATCGCGGAAGATCTCGGCATCAAGCTCGAGAATGTCACGCTCAACATGCTCGGTCGCGCCAAGAAGGTGGTAATCGACAAGGAGAACACGACCATCGTCAACGGGGCTGGCGCCAGGAAAGACATCGACGCCCGCGTCGCGCAGATCAAGGCCCAGATCGAGGAAACCACTTCCGACTACGATCGCGAGAAACTGCAGGAACGACTGGCCAAGCTTGCCAGCGGCGTTGCGGTGATCCGCGTCGGCGGTGCTACCGAGGTCGAGGTCAAGGAAAAAAAAGATCGCGTCGATGATGCGCTCCACGCAACGCGTGCTGCGGTCGAGGAGGGTATCCTTCCGGGAGGTGGCGTTGCGCTGCTCCGCGCCCTCAAGGCGCTCGACAGTGTCAAAACGGCCAATGCCGACCAGAAGGCCGGCGTCGATATCGTGCGCCGGGCAATCCAGGTGCCGGCGCGGCAGATTGTCCAGAACGCCGGCGAAGACGGCTCGCTAATCGTCGGCAAGCTGCTTGAGAACAGCAGCTACAACTGGGGCTTTAATGCCGCAACCGGCGAATACCAGGATCTGGTGAAAGCCGGCGTGATCGACCCCGCGAAAGTCGTGCGCACGGCGTTGCAGGATGCTGCCTCGGTGGCCTCGCTATTGATTACGACCGAAGCGCTGGTGGCCGACAAGCCCAAGAAGGCGGAGGCGCCGTCCGCGCCGCCTATGGACTTCTGAAGACGCAGGCGCCCGGCCGGCTCACGGCCGGGCGTTCCTCTGAGAGAAATTAGTGGCACAAGGAGAAATTAGGGATTTCACGATGAGCACGCAGATCGAAGCTCTGTTGCGCAAAAGCGGGGCTGCTCTGAATTGGCTCATGCTAGCCTCAAGCCTCGCAACAATCGCATGGGTAACTTTTCAAACGTAGGAGAATGAGATGATCTTGGATCAAACCACCGGCTCCGCTCGTGCGGAGAGGGATCACGTCAGTTTGCGCGTTATCGAAAATCTACTGATCGTCATGTTGGCATTGGTTCTGGTTCTTGGGTCGTTGACTAACTTGGGAGCAGTGGAGGGTTTGTCACAAGTGGCCGCTGAAGGGGCCAATCACACTCTTACGCTGCCACGAATTCGGTATCTCAAGTCGATGCCCTGAATGAACTGGAATGTGTCAGCGCCGATACTGCGGATCGATACGCTGATGCTGCCTAATGTCCCGCCCTGGGTTGACCCGCGAAACCCTCAGGAGGTGACAAAAGGTTCAACGGCGTTGAGCTGAACGACACCATAACGGCACAGTGCTGGCAGCGAAGCGGTCTGCATTGCGCCCCAGTTTCGTGGAGGAAACCGATGTTTGCGAGCTTCAGTGACCCGTTTGAGACATTGTTGACCCTGCAGCGTGCCCTGGACTCTCGCATCGCGAGCGACTGGATGGGCCGCGGTACGGCCGCGATCGGAAGTTTCCCGCCGATCAACATCTTCCAAAAGGATGACGACTTCGTCGCGGTTGTCGAACTACCCGGCATCGACAAAAACGATCTAGAGATCGAGGCGAAGGAAAATACCATTCGCATCCGCGGCAAGAAGACGATTGCCTACGGTGAGCAGGCGAGTGTCCATCGTCGCGAGCGGATCTCCGGTGTGTTCGACCGTACCTTATCAGTGCCGATTCGAATCGAACCAGATCGCATCAAGGCCGAATATCGCGATGGGATCCTTGCGCTGTTCATACCGCGCGCCGAGGCCGACAAGCCGCGCTCGATCAAGATTAGCTAGGGAGTGGTGCCATGTCAGATTTACAGGAACTACAGGTCCAGCAGAAACGTGAGGTCGACAAGAAAACCGAGGGCACGGCGCCTGGGCGCACATTCCTGCCGGTGACCGATATCTTCGAGACGCCCGGGGCATTGACGGTTGTGCTTGAAATGCCCGGCGTCGATCGCAACAGCATCGAAGCGAATGTCGAGGATGATGTTGTCACCATTGAAGGTCAAATCGATTTTGCGAAATACGAGGGCATGCAGCCGGTCTACACGGAATACAACGTGGGCCACTACGCCCGCAGCTTTGAGATTTCCAACAAAATCGACCAGAGTAAAATCAGCGCGCAAATGAAGGACGGCGTGGTCACGATCGTGCTGCCAAAAGCGGAGCAGGCTAAGCCGCGAAAAATTCAGGTGAGCTAGGGCAGGCTTTTGATGCCGCCGCGAGCGGCGAAGGGATCTGCCATCTCGTCCCGATGGCTTGGGTGCGCGCGCAAAGGACGCCGCGCACCGGCCGATCAGGCGAAGAATCCGCTCGGGGCGGTGAGCCGGCGAAACCGACTTTCCCATCGAACCCAAGCCTGGCGCGTCCGAGGAAAGTTAAAGTGACACCGGTATTGTCCGTCCATGTTGGAATTGCAGACTGCAATAAGGCCGATGCCCGCATCTCGCAGGTCGACCCGGGTGGCGGAGAATCCCGTTGACCGTTTTCTGGTCGAGAGCGAACGGCGGGTCATTGTGCATTGCCAAAAATTGCTTCGCACCCCGAACTTGTTGGTCGAAGACCAGCGCCGCCTGGAGCGGCTGCTCGCTGAGGCCGAAGCCAGACTGCAGGAGCTCGCTTCAATTCAAAATTAACCGATGAAGGAATTCGACAAAAATTTTTGCACGACCCTCTTGAATTTTGCGTCCATTTTTGTATTTGGATTTTTGCCGCTGACGCGGTGTTGGGCGCCAGATTTGGGCCCAGCGGATTTAACCGGGCGCCGGACAACAGTCTTGCTCTGGTGTCTTGCGCTCCTTCGTATCCAGCTTGCTCCTAGGAGGACTTGGCTATGAGGACTTACGATTTTGCTCCCCTGTGGCGTTCGACGATCGGATTCGATCGCCTTTTCAATCTCCTCGACGAAACCCAACAGAGGGTCGAGGATAACTACCCGCCCTACAACATCGAGCGGCTCGGCGAAGACCGCTATCAGATCTCTCTGGCGCTAGCTGGTTTCAGCCCGGATGAGATTGCGGTGACTGCAGAGCAAAATGTGCTGACTGTGGAAGGTCGCAAGAGCGACAAGGACCAGCACGAATACCTTTATCAGGGCATCTCGGCTCGGCCGTTCAAACGGCAGTTCAATCTTGCCGATTACGTCCAGGTGAAGGCTGCGAGCTTCGACAACGGCCTGCTCCGCGTCGAGCTCTTGCGTGAAATCCCCGAGGCCATGAAGCCCCGGCGCATCGCCATCGATGGTGGCGCTTCTGTCGGGCAGATTACGAAGAAGGCGGCCTAGCCGCCGGACGTCTGATCAACCCGCGCGCGGGCGGCCGTCCGCGCGCAGGAGCAGCTTCATGTAAAGGAGGATATCATGGGAATTCGTGATCTTGTTCCGTGGACGAAGGGTCGGCAGCTCTCGACCGGGCAGGAGGCCTTCGATCCGTTTCTTACGCTTCACCGCGAGATGAAACGGCTTTTTGAAGATGTCTTTCGCGGCTTCGGACCGCTTGGTCGGGTGGACACCCCCTTGATGGAGGGCCAATTCGGCTGGCCTCGGCTAGAGCTCAGCGAAACCGACAATGCAGTGACGGTTTCTGCCGAGCTCCTGGGTCTCGGTGAAAAAGATGTCCAGGTCGAGATCGCCAATGGCGTTCTTTCGATCCGCGGCGAAAAGAAGACCGAGCGGAGCGACGGCTCCAAATTCTTCAGCGAGCGTTACTACGGATCGTTTGCACGCCAAATTCCGCTTGAGAGCGTTGAGGAGGACAAGGCCCAGGCGGAGTTCAAGAACGGCGTTCTGACCGTCACGCTTCCGAAGTCGGAGCAGTCGAGCCGCAATGTCAAGCGTATCGCGATCAACACAAACTGAAGGCTGAAGACGGCGGTAACGCCGCCGCCTTCGTGCAATCTCATTAACCCGTCTCTCGACGAAAGGAGAAAAAGGAGACACGCCATGAGCCAGGCAAATCGGACTGTCAGTGATTTTGAGCCTCGTTTCCACTCGGTATCGCATTACAATTCGCCAGAAGACGTATTGAACGACTTCAAACTCTCCATCGATGAAAAGCGAGTAATCCTCTCGTCGTGGGCATCAGATATGTACGCCGTTGAATCTCATCCGGCTCTGCGCAAGGTGCCAGGTATCCCGCAGGAACTTCGTCTGCACGACATACTGGCGGCGCTGAAGCAACTCGACGACGAGACGGATCCACCGCCACGCGGGGGAATGGCCATGCGGTTGCCTCTTTTCAGCGAGTCCAACTGCGCCGCTTCCGACGAGCCGCGTCGCCTTATAGGTGAGGGCGCGTCGAGACGGCATGGGCCGGCAATCGCCTTGCGCACGCCTCGCGGGTCGCGTTGGACCCGCGAGGAAAATGTGAGGAGATATCGTAAGCTTCTGCAAACTCAACTGACCGACACGGAGCGCAACTTCGTCGAGCGACGGCTTGCGGAAGAACTGCGAGGCTGATCGATAAGCTATAGATCGGTTTGGCTTCGACGAGCGTTGCGATTGGCATCCATGATGACGCAATCAATTGTTTTTTTGATGATCACAAATGTGCTCACCGTAAGCAGTGCTTCGTTCGTGGCATTGCTGGCTTACAGCTATAACACGAGCGACCGAGTATCGACTTCGGCGGCGTCGGTCCCAGACACGGTAGACGCGACCGTAGACAAACCAGACATTGCTCACGCCTGATGTGACGTCTGCTTTCAACCACAACGAACGTTCACGGCGTTAACTTTGGGAGCGGCTCAATTTGAGTAATTGGCGGATTGTCTTCTCCGCTGTAGCGCGGCATGCTTCGCACATCACCGCCCGGACCTTGGCTATTATCGGTAACCGAGATACGCAACCGCGCCCTCGCTGCAACAAGGAGCGCCGCGTGGCTAAACGCGACAAGGAAAATCAACAGTGGGAGATGAGCGCGTTTCCATGCCCATCTTGTCGCCTTACTATGCGACTTGTCGGCAAGGAGCGCCTTGAGCAGGAATCGAACGGCTGCCTGCTGACTTTCCAGTGCGACTGCGGCCAAATCTTCTCGACGAGAAGTGACCAATAGGCCTCCTCAGTAGGCGGCTTCTTGCTTTTCTGGGCGGATCCATTACTTGGCTCGTCGCAGTGACGGACTTTTCGTGGCAGATATAACCGGCGGGGCAGTCTATGGGGCGTCTGTTGCGGATCCGCGATTTAGATCTAAAAGCGGCAGCAAGTTGCTCGATGGCATTGTTTGTCGATGACCAGACATTGGCGGAACAGGGCCTTTGTCGGAGTCAAAACCCCATTTCCCTGCCCGTAGCTCAAACGGTGGGTTTGATCTGAGAAGATCGAAAATGCTCTATCTTTGAGCGGGGGTTGACTGACTCTCGCCATCGTCCGATGGTCTCGGGCGGACTCTGCGTCTGCGTGCGGAACGTGCAAGAATCAAAAGGCTCTCCCGCAAAGTACTTGCGGGTGGCAGCACATTTGGCTTTACTGCTCATCTCTGGCGCGGTCTGTGGGCGCTGAGGAGCAATTGCCCAAATAGTCCCGCGCCGGACGAGCTTTACAGCACCGATCATCATAACGTTGCAGATGGCCTGACAACATTGCCGCGGGATTACGCCGGGATTTGCCGCGACGTCCCCCGGCTCGGGCCGCCGTCGTCGCGCGACTTGGGGGTCAAATCATGACGGCGGAAGGCCAGTCGGCGCCGATCAGTCTCGACGCCGAATAAAACCGTGCCAACTAGGAAACCGAGGCGGCGCGAACTAGCAAAGTAGTTGCGTCCACAACCGCGGCCGTGACACCGCAGCACGCCGCGTCCCAGGAAACGCCTACCAAGAATGCGTCATCTCCTGATGAGGCCTTGCTCAGAACGGGTAGGCTCGCAAACTTCTCTTCGTTAATGCCCTCGTTGATCGGCGGACTATGGCGCCCGATCGGCTTTCCGCGCCGCCATTTGTGGTGCAGGCGGGAACCGTCGGTGCCGTCCGAGATGTGTTAATCCGGAGTAGCGTGATCTCCGACATGATGAAGCTATCTGATTACGCGGCGAGGTCAATTGGCTGATCGATGGGCTTTGTGGCGAGCGTTTTCCAGCCATCGACCTTGCGCATGTTGATCTGGCCGGAAGCGAGCAAAGCCCAGAACAACATGGCTGCGGTGTCCGCCGATGGTAGCACGGTCTGTGTCTTGATCCGCCGCTTGAACTCTTCGTGCAGCCGCTCGATGGCATTCGTGGTGCGCGCGCTCTTCCACTGGCTCGGTGGCAGTCGCGTGAAGCTGAAGAGCCGGTCGCCGGCTTCCTGCAGGCTGTCGGCCACCGCACGATGCTTGAGCCGCCACTTGCGGATGAAGGCCTTGCGCCGCGCCTCGATCTCCTCGCAAGTCGCCGCGTAGATCATGTCGTTATAATCGGCGGTGATCTCCTCGTGCAGGCGCTCGGGCGCATGTGCCAACAGGTTGCGGTGCTTGTGCACCGTGCAGCGCTGGACCGGCACGCCGTCCCACACCGCGGCGATCGCAGCATCGAGCCCCGGCGCGCCATCGACGATGAGGAATTCGGGCCGCCGCAGCCCACGCCGGATAAGATCATCGAGCACGGCACGCCAGGCTTCGGTGCTCTCGCCGCCCATGCTCTTGATTGCGAGCAGGATCTTCTGGCCGTCCGCGCGCACGCCGATGACAACGAGCAGCGAGATCGATGTGGCCTTGCGGTCGAGCCGCACCCGCACTGCGGTGCCGTCGAGGATCAATCGCACGATCGGCTCTTCGGTGAGCGAGCGGGCATTCCAGGCGTCCCAGTCGCTCTTCACCTTGCGCCACACCCGGCTCACCGTGTCCTTGCCGACGGCGCCGGCAAACAGAGCACTGAGCGCGCGCCGCACACGGCGCGTGTTGGTGCCAGCCAGGTAGCAGCCGGCGATTAACGCATCGGCGGCAAGCGTGCGGCGCTGATAGGCACGCAGCGATTGGCTCTTCCACTCGGTGGTCTTGCCCTCGGCCGTGTTGAGCCGCGCCCGCGGGACCGCGATCTCAATCGGCCCGAAGCTGCCGACCAGCGACCGCGGCCGGCTGCCGTGCCGATGACCCGTCATGCCGGGCGTTCCCTCGCGGCCGGCCTTCTTGCTCCGTTCGTAGCGTGGGCGCGCAAGGGCCGCATCGAGCTCGCTGCGGATCAATTCTTCAATGAATTCCCGCGCTCGTTCCCGCACCGCAGTTTCGATTGGATCGAACCAATCATCGAAAAGCTGGGGAGCCGTATCTCCTTCACCCTGCGGGGAATGCGTCTTAGTGATATTGCTGCTCATGGCGTGGTCTCCGGTCCGGCGCTTCAACGCCGGATGATTCGAGGTTGATCACCTCGGAGACTACGCCACCTTCAATTCCTACCAACCCCGCGACGGGACCGAACCGTCTCCCAGCCGCTCTCATCACAGGTATCCGCTCCGATCTTCCTGGACAAATGACAGTGCAAGTTACCGAAAATATCTGTGACACCCAGCTGGCCGCGCCCGTCTGATCCCGCAAGGAGCACGACTGATTGGTCTCTATGACAGCCAGGTCGCCTTCGGCCAATCACGGGTGCTGTTGGTGTGGACGCGGCTGATCGAATGGACGATCAATCTGTGATGGAACGAATATGTTCCGCCTTTCAGACATACCAACGGGTCTCCACAGAGATTTGTCGGCGAGAAGCCGGTCGCCGCGAGCGGGACCTGCCGAAGTGTGCACGGAAGGCGCGGCGAGACCATTCCAATGCCGCGCCTAGCACTTGACGATTGCAAACGATCCGGGCGCGCGATCCGCGATCCCGCAAGGCAAACTGGAAGCGGACGCGTACCATCGGCAACTTATCATGCTACAAGCCGAGCGCGGGCCAGCCGCGGCATTTCGAAGGGACGAATTCATGCCAACCCCCGCGGGGACCGAGTCCGTGACGTCTCCCGCCCCGTCGACCGCCGCAACGAGGCAGGAACTTCCGTACCGGTTGAGGCAACAGTCCTTGCTGGGCGAATTCGGCCGAACCGCGCTGCAGACTCGTGACATCGGCCAGATACTGCAACGAGCGACGCAACTCTGCGCCCAGGGTCTCGAAACACCTTTCGCAAAGGTCCTGGAGTACGTGCCGGAGGAAAAAAGGCTGCTGTTAAACGCAGGGGTCGGATGGGCGCCAGAGATGATCGGCCAGGTATCCTTGGGCGTCGATATGGATCTCCCGCCGGCTATGCGTTCCATACCGGCCAAATCGTCATTTCCAACCACCTTCAGGAAGAAACCCGCTTTCGCACGCCGAAACTGCTGTCGGAGCACGGCATCAAGCGCGCCATCAACGTTCTGATCGCGCGGGGCGGCGAAGGTCATCTACCGTTTGGCGTTCTGGAAGTCGACAGCGCGGACTCCGGCCAATTCGATCTTGCGGATGCCAATTTCCTTGCTGGCTTTGCGGGCCTGCTCGGCATCGCCATCGAGCGGCAGCATGCCGACGCCGAGCTCCAAAAAGCCCTCGAGCACCAGGCGATGTTGACCCGAGAGATGAGCCACCGTGTCAAGAACAGCCTGGCGTCGGTGGTAGGCCTGCTCCGCGTCCAGTCGCGCAGCGCGCAATCCGAGGAAGTTCAAAACGCGCTCAAGGACGCCGCTTCCCGCATCACCACGGTCGCCCAGGTTCACGATCACCTGTGGCGCAGCAATCGGATCGGGTTTGTCGACATTGCCGACTTCGCCGGCGAGCTTTGCAGGAAGCTGCAGGAAACGCTCGCCTACAAGATAGATTGCGACTTCGATCACCTGATGATTCCGGCGGACAAGGCAATTCCGCTGGGCCTCCTGATCAACGAGCTTGTCACGAACGCGGCGAAGCACGCCTACACAGATAAATCCGGCGAAATCCAGGTGGCGGGCGAAGGACGCGGAGCCGAGCTGCATGTCGCGGTAGCGGATCAGGGCGTGGGCCTGCCGGCGGATTTCGATATGGACCAGCCGCGAGCGAGCCTCGGCTTCAAGGTGATCAAGAGCCTGATTGCCCAACTCAATGGCCGCATCGCGTTCGCATCAAACGAGCCAAAGGGAACAACTATCCAACTTGATGTGCCCCTCGATTAGAGGAGCGTCTATTCATCCTGCATCCAGCCTTCATGTTCGGTTACCTCTGGAAGCCTGTCCCAACGATCGACTCTTCTGCAAGAGTCACGCACGGCGCCTATCACGATGCCGATCAGATCAGCGCCTCTCTTTACACCGCCCAAAGACCTGGCGGGCGACGTGAAGGCGCGGATCCTCGACGCGGCCCAGCGCGTGTTCCTCAAGAGAGGCTATCAAAGCGCAAGTCTCGACGAGATCGCCCAGACGGCGCCGGCGAGCAAACCGACTATCTATGCTCACTTCCCCGGGAGCTATCGCCAATTTTTGGTGACGGCCGGGTCGGTCAGGCGGCGGCGGTTTCGGGCTGACGGTCGGTTGGCTTGGCGATGACCTCAATCCCGTCGTTGAATGTCACACCGAGAACGAGTTTTGGCAACTGGTTGTGTCCGTCGAGCCGTCGCCAGCTTTTCTGTGCGCCCTCGAGCAACTTGAAGACCATGGCGAGCGCGGTCCTGTTGGACAGGCAGCCCTTCGATCGGATCGTGCGGTGGCGCACGGTGGCGAAGGTGCTTTCAATGGGGTTTGTCGTCCTCAGGTGTTTCCAATGTTCGGCCGGGAAGTCGTAGAAGGCGAGCAGCGCATCTCGATCCTGGCTCAGGCAGTCCGCCGCCTTGGCGTATTTCAGCGCGTAGCTCTCCACGAAGGCGTCGAACGCCAGTTCGGCGATGGCCTTGGTTTCGGCCATCCAGATCTCCTGTAACGCGCGTTTGGCCTTGGGCTGTTGGCTCATCGGCAACTTGGCGAGCACATTCGCTGTCTTGTGCACCCAGCAGCGCTGCTCGCGCGTTTTCGGCCAGACCTCGCCTGCGGCTTTCCAGAACCCGAGCGCGCCGTCGGCGATGACGAGCCGCGGCGACACCTCGAGCCCACGCCGCTTCAGATCGAGCAGCAGGTCGCGCCAGTCCTGCGCATTCTCGCGGGCGCCATCGGTAAATCCGACCAGCTCCTTGCGGCCCTCCGGCGTCGCGCCGATCAGAACCAGGATGCATTGCTTTTCGTCTTCGAGGCGCGCCTGGAGATGAATGCCATCGGCCCAGATGTAGACATAGCGCTTGGCCGACAGATCGCGCTTCTGCCAGGCGGCGTGCTCGTCGAGCCAGCCGTCCTTCAGCCGGCCGATGGCGGATGCCGACAATCCGGCAGCGTCCTTGCCGAGCAGCGCAGCCAGCGCCTCGGAGAAATCGCCGGTCGAGATACCCTTCAGATATAGGATCGGCAGCAACGTCTCGATCGACTTCGACCGGCGCATGTAGGGCGGCAGGATCGACGGAGAGAACCGGATGCGGTCGCGATCGGCGGCGGCCGCCTCGCGATCGCGCACACGCGGCTGGCGGACGGTGACCGGACCGATACCGGTCATCACCTCGCGCTCCGGCAGGTGGCCGTAGCGAACCACGCGCTGGTGCCCGCCCGTTGTCTTCAAATCGGCATGCTTGCCGACAAAGTCCGCGACCTCGGCCTCCACGGCCTGGGCCAACAGGACACGCGCCCCGTTGCGCAAGATTGCGGTGAGTTGGTCGTCGACGTTTCCTGGCTGAATCAGCTGGATAATGTTATCTTTGAACACGGCATATCGCTCCTTCGGTGGAGAAGTGGAGGCGTCAAGCACCCCCACGATATGCCGCCTTTCCGATTCACGCCGTCACCAACTTTCGGCGATAGCTCAGCTGGAGCAGCTATGCAGACTATTCGATTGTGCGACAACATACTCTGTTGTGCGATAAAGGAATTGTCTGCTTTATTTCGAGATAGACTATTGCGACGATAGCGATCGCACCACGACAGAGATCAGCGTCTTCAAAGCGCGTCGATGACGGATCGATCGCAACCTGAAATTACAGCGAATACCCCGCTTCGCCTTGCTGATGCCGTGAAGATCGCTTTTCCTATGGGAGGAATGACGGTCGCGGGCCTGCGACGTGAGCGGGATCGCGACCGATTAGTGATTGAGAAGATTGCCGGCAAGGAATTTACTACGCTGGCTCACATTGAACGGATGCGAGAGCTATGCCGCGACGAAGCAAAGGCGCTAGGCTCCAGCTTAAGGCCGCCCGCCGAGACAAGGGCGGAAAGATTACCCACCAGGCAACCTGGATCATCAGAGACAACGGACGCGATGTCGGCACAGGCTGCGCTGCAGACGAAATTGCGGCCGCGGAGAGAAAGCTAGAGGACTATATAGCGTCGAAATACACGCCCAAGCGGCGGGTGCGGCACATCGACGACATTCCAATCGCGGACGTTCTCTCGATTTACTTGGATGCCCAGCTAGAAAAGTTTCACGATCGCTTCAAAGTCGATAGCGAAAGCGAAGACACCATCCCCGCCATACGGAAATTTAAGAAGCGCATCGAGCGACTGAACGCGTGGTGGGGTGGAAAGATGCTCGGCGAGTTGAACGGAGAGGCGTGTCGCTCTTACTAAGCAGTTCATAAGTATCTTCATGCTTCAAGCGGCGTAGCGAGTCTCCGGTGCCTGGAAGAAGCTGCGGACGCGGTCGGGACGCTTCTGCAGGAAACGAAGCCTGCCGAGGACGGCGCGACGCAGATCTTCTGGCCCATCATGACGGGATCGACCGACGGCATTGTTCTTCACGTCGTTCCAGACCAGTTCGTCGGGGTTCAGTTCGGGAGAATACGGCGGTAGGAAGAACAAGCGCAGCTTCCCTGCGAGGCTCTCGATATACGCCTTGACCAGTTTGGAGCGGTGCGCCGGATGGCCATCGACGATCAGAAACACCGGTCGGCGCTGAGCGTGCATCAGGCGCTTGAGGAATTGAATGAACACCTGCGCGCCCACGCCGCCTTTGACGACCATGAACCGCAGCGCTCCGCGGGGACTGATCGCCGAGATCATATTCAGACTGAAGCGCTGGCCCGTAACGCGCACGATCGGCGTCTGGCCGCGGACCGCCCAGGTGCTGCCGCTGTGGAAGTCAGAGCGCACCCCGGACTCATCTTCGAAGTAAATCTCCGCTTTTTCCCGCTTCGCCAGTGCGCGGATCCGCGGGTACTCGCTCTTTAGCCACTGCTCGACCCGTGAACCATCCTGCTGATAGGCCCGCCACAGCGGCTTCTGACAGGTCAAACCCAACTGCGCGAGCAATCGACCCACCGACGCCAGGCTCAGGCGTACCCCACAGCGCTTGACGATCAATTTGGCGATCATCGCGCGCGTCCACAACGCAAAAGGGAAACCCAACTGCAGCGGGTTCTTACCAGTTACCGTGCGGTAAACCCACTGAAGATCACGGGCTGCGAGTTTGCGCGGACGCCCCGAAATCCGCTTCGCCTTGAGCGCATCCCACCCACCGTCTCGGTACATCGCCAGCCAACTGTAAATACAGCGCGTCGAGAATCCGAGGGCACGAATCACCACCTCAGGGCTCTCGCCCGCCTGCACCTGCTGGACCGCACGAATTCGGATCTGCTCCAGCGTCCCGTGATCGAGCTTGCGTGCATCGAGTTTCGCCATCAAACAAGAATAGCAAATCATACAACAAATGTGAAGATACTTATGAATTGATTAGTATAGGAAGAAACGACGCAACCGAGGTGGTGCTAGACGAGACCTGGAAGATTTGCGCGCGGCCATTGGCCATCATGCCGCTGAAGGTTATCATCGTGAAATTGTCAAGGTCCCGCTGCCGGAAAGAGGCGAGCCGCGCGACAAATGGTTGACGCGTAGTGATGCGGCCAAATTGATCTGGGTCTGCTGGCGGTATCACGAAATGCAGAAGAGATCACGTCGGCCGACTGACGATGTGAAGGCTCCGACAGCGAAGCGCCCGCTTCGACATCTTGCTCGGTTCATCTTGCTGGGGATCTACAGCGGGACGCGCGCGGGAGCGATCGCATCCGCGTCGCCTATGCCGGCGGTCGGCCGGTCTTTTGTCGATCTCGAGCGCGGGCGTTACTATCGGCGCCAGCAGGGCAGCGCGAAGACGAACAAGCGCCAACCGACGGTCCCTATTCCCTTGCGCCTACTTGCGCATCTGCGGCGTTGGCATCGGATCGATCCGGAGGCAAAGCACTTCGTCGAGTTCAATGGCAAGCCGGTAAGTTCAGTCAAAACAGCGTTCAAGAGCGCGGTCAGGCTCGCCGGGCTCGGTCCCGGTATATCGCCTCACACGTTGCGGCACACGGCCGCGACTTGGCTGATGCAGAAGGGCGCGGATCCATGGCAGGCCGCTGGCTATCTCGGCATGTCACTTGAGGTTCTGCTCAACACCTACGGCCACCATCACCCTGACTATTTGTCGGATGCTGTCGAGAAAATCGCGATGCGCACTCCCGGTCACGAACGAAAGGCGCACGTATCTGGTGCGGTTTCTGGTGCGGTGATCCCGCTGTCGGCGAAATAATCCCTGACTAAGCCATTGATTTAATTGGTGGGCCCGGCAGGACTCGAACCTGCAACCAGACCGTTATGAGCGGCCGGCTCTAACCATTGAGCTACAGGCCCCCGCAACTCGCCGAACAGGGCCAAGCGGTTGCGACCGATGGATTACAATGAGCGGTGCGTTCCGGCAATGCCGCCAGATTTCTGATTTTCCGAAATTGTGCTTGACGGCAGGGTAGAAGCAGCGGTACCTGATTCGCGTCCCGCCTCGGTGCAAAGGGGCGTTTCGCGATCGTCACGGACGTTGGGTGCGGGATGCGGTGGACGCCTTGGCGCCGACAGACGAGCGGCGATGAGGCGGACGACGAAGTCGTGGCGTCCTGATATCTCGACGCTGGTATCAACTGGCGATGATGCTTCGCATCACGCCGGGATGGTGGCAAGAAAGCCCGATCACCAGGCAGACCACGAAGGAAACCGTAAAACCATCGCGCAGGGAATGCCGGACTGCTCGGCGTACCTGTGGCGTACTTACTCGTGTGCTTTCTATCTTTGCGCACGAGGCTGGTGTGGCGGATTTGACATTCGCGTGTTGCCGCGAGTCCTTTCCTGCGAATGTCAAATCCAAAGCAACAAAAGCCACACCAGAATTCTATGTTTGCTGGCGTCCCTGCGGTTCTGACATTCGCAAACGTGGCCGCCGCGAAGCCATACGAATGTCAGAACCGGGACACCAGCGGGTGGGCCTGATCATCCGGCATTCCCTGTGCCCTCTGATGAGGGCCAATTTCGAAACTCGGGTGTGAATCGCGCCGCGGGAAGGCCTGTTCTTGCGTCCATCCTTCGAGACGCATCGCTTAGGCGATGCTCCTCAGGATGAGGTCGGAGCGCTTGGTGGACCCTCATGGTGAGGAGGCGCAAAGCGCCGTCTCGAACCACGAGGCCGGGATGACTGTCAGAAATTCAAATCATGCGTCTTTCAAGGCTTTGCTACTCCACCGAGACGCCGGCGAACGCGACAACCTTGCGCCATTTCTCGGTCTCGTCGCCAACGAGCTTGCCGAATTCGGCAGGCGTCATCGGCTTCGGGATGCCGCCGGCGGTGGTGAGTTGCTCGGTGATCTTGGGATCCTTCAGTGCTTCGTTGACCGCCTTGTTCAGGATGTCCACGATCTCCGGCGGCGTGCCCTTCGGCGCGGAGATGCCGTAGAAGCCGACCGATTCGAATCCCGGCACGGTTTCGGCGATGGAGGGAATGTCGGGAAAGCCGGGCCAGCGTTTCGGCGAGGTCACGCCGAGCGCGCGTACCGTGCCGGAGCGCGACTGCGCTAGCGCTCCCGGCAGATTGTCGAAGATCAACTGCACCTTGTTGGACATGATGTCGGGATAGGCGATCGCCGAGCCTCGATAGGGCACATGCACCATGTTGACCCCCGTCATCGACCTGAACAATTCGCCCGACATGTGCACCGACGTGCCGTAGCCGGACGACGCATAGGACACCTTGCCCGGATTGGCCTTGCAGTAGTCGATGAACTCCTGAACCGTCTTCACCGGCATGCCATTGGACACCACCAGCATGTTGGGCAGCTGCATGATGCTCGCGACCGGTGTGGTGTCGCGGAGGAAATCGTAGGAGAGATGCTTGTAGAGCGACGTGGAGATCGCGTTGTTGGGTGCGACGAACAGCAGCGTGTAGCCGTCCGCCGGCGCGTTGACGGCAGCAGCGGCCGCGATATTGCCGCCGGAGCCGGCGCGGTTCTCCACCACGAATTGCTGGCCGAGATGGTCCGACAGCCATTGTGCCATGATCCGCGCCACCACGTCGACCGGACCGCCGGCGGCAAAGCCGATCAGCCAGCGCACCGGGCGGTTCGGGTAATCGGCGGCAAGTGCGGGCCCACTGGCCACAAGGCCAATCAAGCCGATGATCGCCGCACGCAACATTTTCATGGCAGGTCACTCCATTCGGACACGCGCCATGCTTTCACAGATGGCGGGATTTGCCTACACTTCGCTTTGACGCAACTGACCACCTGTCATCACCGGGCTTGTCCCGGTGATCCACGTCTTTATCTCTCGTCGCGGCGGCAAAGACGTGGATGGCCGGGACAAGCCAGGTCAAGCCCGGCCATGACGGCCCGTGAGGATCACAAAATGAAAACAATATCCATGGCTTTCGCACTGCTGCTGCTCGCAGGCAGCGCGGCGGCGCAAGAGGGAGGCAAGGCCATTTCCAAAACAAACCTGGTCCTCGGGACGGCGACACAAGGCGGCGGCTTTCCGCTCTACGGCAATGCGTTTGCGGAAGTCATGAGCGAAGCCGATCCGACCCTGTCGATCCAGCCGCGCAACACCATGGGCTCCGCCGAAAACATGCCGATGATGGAGGCGGGCAAACTCGATCTTGGTCTCGTCGCCGGCGAATCCTTTTATCAGGCGTTACAAGGCATCGGACGGCCGCCGCTCAAATTGAAGGTCCTGACCGCGATGTACGGCACCGCGGGAATGTTCGCGGTGCGCGGCGACAGTCCTTACCACACCATTCAGGATCTGATCGGCAAGCCGATCGCATTCGGCGCCAAGGGATCCGGGATTCCGATCCTGGCGCGCTACATGCTGGACGGAATCGGGCTGAAGCAGGACGAGGATTTCAAATCCTTCCTGCTCGATCATGCCAAGGAGGGGCCGGAGATGGTGCTCGATGGGCGCGCCGAGGCCATATGGGGCGCCGGCGTCGGCTATCCCGGCTTCATGGAGCTTGCAAAGAGTGCACCCGGCGTCAGGTTCATCGCGCCGACGGCGGACGAGATCGCGAAGATGCGCGCCAAGCACGCTTTCCTCAAGCCGATGACGATTCCGGCCGGAAGCTATCCCGGTCAGACCGCCGACATCAATTCACTGGGTTCATGGAGCTTCGTCCTGACGCGGCTCGATCTGCCGGACGATGTCGCCTATCACCTGGCGCGCACGCTGCACGGCGCGGAAGGAGCCTTCTGCAAGAAGCTCAAGCAGGCCTGCGAGACCACGGCGGAAAACACGGTGGCAGCGGTGCCGGACATTCAGCTTATTCATCCCGGCGTGATGAAGTATTACCGCGAGATCGGCTTGGTGAAGTGACGGCGAAGCCGTCATTCCGGGATGGTGCGTCAGCACCAGACCCGGAATCTCGAGATTCCGGATTCGCGCTTTGCGCGCGCTCCGGAATGACCGCTCCGCGATCATTTCTTGACCATCGAACACGCGGGATCAGGCGGGCCGAACGCGTCCTCGCCGGAAATCGTCGTCAGCACCTTGTAATAGTCCCACGGATATTTGGACTCGTCCGGAGTCTTCACCTGCACCAGCATCAGGTCGTGCACCATCAGATTGTCGTCGCGCAGGCGGCCGTGACGGGAGAAGAAATCCTCGATCGGTTTCCCGCGCATCTGGGCTGCGACCTTGAGGGGATCGTCGGTGCCGGAGTCCTTGACGGCGTTGAGGTAGTTCATCACGGAGGAATAGACGCCGGCCTGCCACATTGTCGGCATCTTGTTCATCTTGGCGAAGAAGCGCTTCGACCATTCCCGCGTCTTGTCATCCATGTCCCAGTAGAACGACGTCGTCAGCAACAGGCCTTGCGCGGCCGACAGGCCGAGCGAATGAACGTCCGTGATCAGGACGAGGAGACCGGCCATCTGCTGGCCGCCCTTGAACAGGCCGAATTCGCCCGCGGTCTTGATCTCGTTCATGTTGTTCGGAGGACCAGCGGCGATGCCGATGATCTTCGCTTTCGAGGCCTGCGCCTGCAGGATGAACGAGGAGACATCCGGGCTGGCGAAGGGCAGGCGAACCGAACCGACCACCTTGCCGCCGTTCCTGGCGATGACGGTGGAGGCGTCCTTTTCCAGCGCATGGCCGAAGGCATAATCGTCGGTCAGGAAGAACCAGTTGTCGCCGCCGCGCTTGACGACTTCCTTGGCAGTGCCGATCGCGAGCGCGCGGGTGTCGAACACCCACTGGATGGCGTAGGGTGTGCAGAACTTGCCGTGAAAGTCGGCGGTGCCGGTCGAGTGCACGATCAGCAGCCGCTTCTTCTCGGTGGCGACATTCTGCACCGCGAGCCCGACCGCCGACACCGGCACGTCCACGATCAGGTCGACCTGCTCGGTGTCATACCAGCGCCGCGCGATGCTGGCGCCGACATCGGGCTTGATCTGGTGGTCGCCGACGATCACGCTGATCGGCTTGCCCAGCACCTTGCCGCCGAAATCGTCAACGGCCATTTGCGCCGCCGTGACCGATCCCGGACCGTCGGCCGAGGAGGAGGGTCCGTTCATGTCGGTGAGAACGCCGATCTTGACGACGTCGTCGGAGATCTGCGCCGATGCAGGAAATGGCGCCGCAATCGCTGCGACAAGCGCGAGGCTGGATGCCATCTTCCAGGCGAACATTTATTCCTCCCTTGGCTCGTCTTGGCGGCCCAACCGAAAGCCCGGTTCCGTCCGCATTCGTTGACCTATTCATTCGTCATTCGGCAGGCTTCGTCAACGCGAAGTCTTTCGCCGAGGTGGCGGCGACGTTCATCCTTCGTCCAAGACGGCCAGCCTTTCGGCCTCAGTCAGATTATCCGTCGTGTTGGCATTGAAGAACGGATCGAACGGCGTGATCGGCCATGTCGCGGCGACGGTTTTATAACGCGTCGTCCAGCGTTCGACTTTGCGGATGCCTTCGACGGCCAGCGCATGGCGAAGCTCTTCGCGCAAGTCGACAGGCCACAATCCGATCACGTGGTGCGACTGTCCTCCGGACGCAGCGACCGCGATCTGCGCGTTCCCTTCGATGCGGGCCTGGTGAAGACGCGACACCAGATCGCGCGGCAGAAAGGGGCAATCGCCTGCAGCCGTCAGCACGAAGGCGACGCCGGGCCGGTTGGCCGCAGCCCAGTCGAGGCCGGCGAGAATGCCGGCCAGCGGCCCGGGAAAATGGAGAATCGAATCCGCGATCACCGGCAGGCCAAAGGCTGCAAACCGCGCCGGGTCGCCGTTGGCGTTGAGGACGATACACGCGCATTGCGGACGAAGCCGCGCGATCACGCGGTCGAGAATGCTGCGGCCGGCGATGATGCGCATCGGCTTGTCGCCGCCGCCCATCCGGCGGGCAAGGCCGCCCGCGAGCACAATGGCGGGTGTCGCAGGTCCGCCGTCTGGCTGGATAACGCCGTTCATCATGAGGGAGAGGTTAGCATGACAATCGGAGGCTGCCGATATAAGGGTTTTGATGCCGCTAATGCCCACTTTCCGAAGTTCGTGTTACATCTCAGCACGCACCTTTCACGAACTTCGGAAAGTCACGGGCGATAGCAATCCTATGATTCTAGTGCCGCTTTGCTATTTGACGTTCCTGGATCGAATTTGCCGCTTGTGGTGTAGGAACGTCAAACAGGCGGCACTAGGGCGGTGCGTTTTTCGGAGATGAAGGATGAAGGTGATCGGGATTGCCGGATGGAGCGGAGCAGGGAAGACGACCCTGATCTCGCGCGTCATTCCGCATCTGCGCCAACAAGGCTTGCGCGTCTCGGTCATCAAGCATGCGCATCACGGGTTCGACGTCGACGTGCCGGGCAAGGATTCCTGGGTGCATCGGCAGTCGGGCGCGGAAGAGGTCCTGGTCTCGTCGTCCAGGCGCTGGGCGTTGATGCATGAATTGCGCGGCGCGGCGGAGCCGGGGCTGCCGGAGTTATTGCGCAAGATGGCGCGAGTCGATCTCGTGGTGATCGAAGGCTTCAAGTCGGAGCCGCATCCGCGGATCGAGGTTTATCGCAAGGCCAGCGGTAAGCCGCCGCTGTTTCCGGACGATCCCATGATTGCCGGAATCGCGACCGACGTCGCGATCAGGACCACGCTCCCCGTCGCCGACCTGGACGATATCCCGGCGGTGGCTGCGATGATGTGCAAATACGCGCTTGGAATCGACGATGTGCTGGCCGCACATGCCGGCGAGACCTGAAAAGAGACGGCATGACCCCGACCAGCCTTGACCTCACCGGGCTGAAGTGCCCGCTGCCAGCACTTCGGACAGCCAAGGCGTTGAAGAGCCTTGCGCCGGGTGCGGCGCTGGAGGTCCTTTGCACCGATCCGCTTTCCGTCATCGACATTCCGAATCTGGTGCGCGAGACCGGTGACATGATCACGATCATTGAGCGTACTGAGCAACGTATCGTCTTCCTGATCGAAAAGTCAGATCGCGCGATTGAGAGGGTCGATACATCATTGGACCGGCCAGGGAACGGCTGAGACAATTGGTCGTACCGTTTGGCGGCAAAACTGTCGCGCTATCGCTACCTTTTGCCTATCGACACAGGGCTGAGCTTCTGACCCAATTCTCGGTTGTGACGTGCTGGGCCGGCGAGTACACCATAAATTGTGCAGAGCACAAAGGGAAGGTTTGGCGCTTCGGCCGCAAATTCGGTTATTAGGATCAGGGGAACAACAGACAAGCTCGGCGATCGGGCTGCTGTAGGGAGGATTGGATGACGACAATCAGCAGCGCGGGAACGGTGCCCGGCGCCGGATCTGGAATTCTCGACCGCGAGCACACCATCGCAAAGGCCGGCTTCAATCGCTGGCTGGTGCCACCGGCCGCGCTTTGCATTCATCTGTGCATCGGCATGGCCTACGGCTTCTCCGTGTTCTGGCTGCCGCTGTCGCGCGCGATCGGTTTGTCAGCGCCGAAGGCTTGTCCGGACATCTCGCTGTGGCGAGAGCTGTTCACCACCAGCTGCGACTGGAAAGTTGCGAGCATGGGCTGGATGTACACGCTGTTCTTCGTCGTGCTCGGGGTTTCAGCCGCGGTCTGGGGCGGCTGGCTCGAGCGCGCCGGACCGCGCAAGGCGGGCGTCGTTGCGGCAGTTTGCTGGGGCGGTGGTCTGTTGATCGGCGCCTTCGGCATTTATGTCCATCAGCTCTGGATCATGTGGCTCGGTGCCGGCGTGATCGGCGGCATCGGACTCGGCCTTGGCTACATCTCGCCGGTCTCGACGCTGATCAAATGGTTCCCCGATCGCCGCGGCATGGCGACCGGCATGGCGATCATGGGCTTCGGCGGCGGCGCGATGATCGGCGCGCCGCTCGCCAATCTCCTGATCAACCATTTCAAGACCCCGACCGATGTCGGCGTGTGGCAAACCTTCGCCACCATGGGCGTGGTCTACTTCGTCTTCATGATGATCGGCGCTTTCGCTTATCGCGTCACCCCGGACGGCTGGAGGCCGGACGGCTGGACGCCGCCGAGCGAAACCAAGTCGATGATCACGGAACACAACGTGCATCTCGACAACGCGCACAAGACGCCGCAATTCTGGCTGATCTGGTGGGTGCTCACGCTGAACGTCTCCGCCGGCATCGGCGTGATCGGCATGGCCTCGCCGATGCTGCAGGAGATCTTCGCCGGCAAGCTGATCGGATTGCCCGATCTCAAGTTCAACGCGCTCTCGGTCGATCAGAGGACCATGATCGCCGGGATTGCGGCGGGCTTCGCCGGCCTGCTATCGATCTTCAACATCGGTGGCCGCTTCTTCTGGGCGTCGCTGTCGGACTATATCGGCCGCAAGAACACCTATTACACCTTCTTCCTGCTCGGCATCGCGCTCTATGCGCTGGCGCCGACCTTTGCGGCAATGGGTTCGAAGCTTCTCTTCGTGCTGGGCTTCGGCATCATCCTGTCGATGTACGGCGGCGGCTTCTCGACTGTGCCGGCCTATCTCGCCGACATGTTCGGGACGCAGTTCGTGGGTGCCATTCACGGCCGCTTGCTGACCGCGTGGTCGACCGCGGGCATTATCGGTCCGGTGGTCGTGAACTACATCCGCGAATTCCAGCTCGCCGCCGGCGTGCCGCGCGATCACCTGTACAACACGACGATGTACATCCTGTGCGCGATGCTGATCGCCGGCTTGATCTGCAACTATCTCGTCAAGCCCGTCGATTCCAAGTGGTACATGAGCGCAGACGAGGTTGCCAGGATTCAGGCAGCCAAGACCACCGGCGCGGTGCAGAGCGGATCATTCGGCATCGGCAAGGGCGGGCTCGATGCCAGGGCGGCGCTGTTCTGGCTGTTCGTCGGCATTCCGCTCGCCTGGGGTGTCTGGAAGACGCTCGAAAGCGCGGCTAGAATCCTCTGATCGCAAACCTTCTGTCGTCGCGGAACGCGCATCTCGCGTTCCGCGACGCCTCTCTCAATCAATAATCAAAGAATTCATCCAAGGGGATTTCTCATGCTTCGGATTGCCACCTGTTTTGTTGCCGCGCTTCTCGTCGTGGGCAACATCGCCCCCGTCGCGGCGCAGACCACCGAGGCCAAGCCTTCGCGAATGAAGCTCACGATGGAGAAGCTGAAGGAGATGAAGGCGAAGTGGCAGGCGAACAAGCCGAAGCTCAAGGCGTGCCGCAAGGAAGTCAGGGCCAAGGGGCTGACCGGCGACGATCGCTGGTTCTATATCTCGGACTGCATGGAGCGCAGCTAGTGAACCATTATCGGCCCGCGTCCCTGCCGGCCAAGCGCCTCAACAGCGGCCTGAGATAGCCGATCAACGGGTTGCCCTGATTCTCTACGTCGAGTTCGAGCCGCTGCGACAACAGGATGGTCGCGCAACCAAGCGGCCAGCAGGCGCGCCGCGCAAAGGCGAGCGCCGAGCCCTTGAACAGGAAGAGGCCGCCGTTCTCGCCCTTGGCGTCCCGGGCGAGCCAGAAGCCATCAGGGTCGCGGCCGACGAAGAAGGTCGGGATCGATGCGTCGATGATGCCGGGATCGAGCGGCTGAAACGGCTTCGGCATGGTCGACAGCCCCGCAGGCTGCGGCCTTGAAAATCCCGGATGTGTCAGCGGCATGGCGCTCATGGTGCTGCCTGGTCTGTCGCGGGCGGCATGGCGCTCACGCCCGGGTCGGAAAGATTCCGGCGAGACTGTTTCGCCTGGAAGCCCGTAGGAATGCGAGAGAGGCCGGCCCGGCACCTCATAAATAAGAAATAAAGATGTAAGGGGTTGCGACCGCGGGCCATGCCGCAGCCGGCTCTTATTGCGCGCATATGAGCGCGGTCCGTCGTTGATCTCGAATTCCTATGCGCTGCTATGCATGCTCAAGATGGAACATCCCGGTGTTGGAGCGTCCCATGCAGCCATTCTCGTTGCTCAGGTCAGTTCTGGTTTCCCGCATCCGCCAGGTGGCGGAAGCGCTTGGCCCCGTATGGGAAGTGCGAAAGTATCGTCCGGAGCGCCATTATATGCGTGGGTCTGGACCGAAGTGGCGCGAGAAGCATTCCTCTCATCCCGCCTGATATCTCCGACCGCGCGAGCGGCCGCTCACGCAGCCTTTTCCATTCGGGCAAAACCCTGGCGGCAGGCGGACAGCACGAGCCCTTGATGGCACCGCACGCCCGCCTCGATGCGAAATCCCATCTGCTGAAGCTTCGCGCGAACACCTGAGCTGGAGCTGTTTTCCTCAGCGTCGATGAGAAGCGCGATGGTCGCGCTGAGGCTGAGAAAAGGAGATATTTCGGTCAGCGCTGCTTCAAGGGCGGTCGAGCCGTGATCGGCGAGCAGGCCAACGGCGTGCTGTTGCCGGGCAAGCCAGCTCGTCGAACTCGTCGCCACGCGCATGAAGCCGCGCCGCTTGAGTCCGAGGTAGAGGTCCATCCCGCCGCTGCCGCCGATGATCGCGCGTTGCAGATGCGACAGCCGCGTCAAGGCGATCATCGTGTCGAGAACCTGCGCTTGATCCGATACGGAATGAAGCTGAAGCATGACGTTATCCTCAGGCGACGGCAGGCTGCGGTGCTGTCAGGCCGTCATGGTTGCGCCGCTGATATCAAGTTCGATTTCGCGTGCCAGTTCCACAATCGTCTCGGGACGATGCCCGTTCTCGAAGAGCGCGTATTTGACGGCCTGGGCGCGATTGACGAATAGCCCGCCGTAAAGGCCATGTTGTTCCTGGGCAACCCAGTTGCCGCGGCTGTTCCTGCCAATAAATGTAATAGTCGATGCAGAGTTGCACGAGGGCGGTTCGACGAGTTTCACGTAGGTTATCCTTGCTGTGGTGAGGCGGCTGGCCCGTGCCCAGTTTTTTCGCGCTAGACTTGCGAGGTGGTGACCGAAGGGCAGGAGAACGCCAAGCTCCGGCCTTCAATGTCTGCGGCTGCGGATATGAATTCGAGAGCGGCAAGTCCCTCACTTTATATGTGCAGCATAAAGCTGCGAGCTTCGCCGAATTCGCGCGATGTCACTCGACGGACCGTCGGTCATCGGAGGCGGGCGTTGCCGGAAGCGGCCGAACGACATCGGATGTTCGAAGCGCAGGCAAGGCAGCGCCGCATAGGGATCGGCGGCCGACGAGCCGGCTTTGGCCGAGATGATTGGTGGGTCAGAACGGGGACGCGGCGGGTTGGCGCGAGGCGAGATGCAGAATGTTCGGATTGGCGGGATCGCACCATGCGCGAAATGCTTGCCCGCGCCGTGGCGGCGGAGCCTGCCATGGCATCCGCTCCTGCAAGGTCGTGTAATACCGGGCTGCGTTTTTCGGCGTGATCTCGAGCGTCACCTTGACGAGCCAGCTGCCGATCGGCACAAACGGCAACTCTTCGGAATAAACGACGCGCGCCGTGCAAATCCGCAACTGAATGGGCGCGCTTTGCGCATTAGCCGGAAAGCCCGCCAATGCTGCGGAGGTCAACACCATCGCCGCAGCGCTCATGGATTTCATGGCCTATTCATCGGCGGGCGAAAAACGATCATCGCGCGAGAGTGCGTGCCGTGCGCCATAAAATCAAGCCGCCGCCCCCGAAATAAAACGGCCAAAAATCAACTTCGGTACTCGGGAATGGGCCTACGATGATCAACGGCCGCCGCAGCTGTCCCAAGCTGCGGCTGGCGAGCCTGGCTCAGTAGCACCGCCGGGGCGGCCGGGCCGATCGGAGACTACGGAGGGCCCGCGTCTCCAATGTAGTGCAGGTAGACGGATCACCGCCGTCATACTCTCGTCACGAGGCGCCGACGGCGTTGCGGGCGGTTGCAACCACCGAAGGCTCGCGCGAAAAAGCCTTGCTTTTGGCGCTGTCCGAATCAGCGACAACAGAGAATATCTGAGCAAATCTGAGGGTTTTTCGTTACATCGGCTGCCTTTCCGTGAGGGTTTGGCCTAAAATTAGCCAAGGCAGGCACGCGATCCGTAAGGCTAGTGTAAGCGCGATGCTGTAACGCAGCATGACGGAAAGTAGGACGATGTCGGGGACTTTGGAGTGAGTGCTTTCGCAAACCTGTCGAAATCGCGCGCGATCTGGTTCGTCCTGGTCGTGATCGGCGGCGTTGCGCTGATTTGGGGCAGAGGCTTTGTCGGGCTGGCCGACGGGCAATCCGGAAAGAAGGAGCAGGTTGCCTCCACCGAGCCGGTGCGGCCGGCCGCCGACGATCAGAGCGTCGATTTGACGGAAAAGCAGGCGGCCTCGCTCAAGATCGGACCGGTAGCCTCGCGTGATTTTGTCATTCAGAAGACCGCCGTCGGCACCATCGACTTCAACGAGAACCTGCTCGTGCAGGTGTTCTCGCAGTATCAGGGCAAGATCCTCAAGGCCTTCTACAACATCGGCGATGAAGTGAAGGCCGGCGACGTGCTGTTCACGATCGACAGTCCCGACCTGCTTCAGGCGGAATCGACATTGCTCGCGACCGCCGGCGTGCTCGAGTTGCAGAAGAAGGTGCTCGCGCGCGTCACCAACCTCCTGAGGTCAGGCGGCAGCGCGCAGAAGGATGTCGATCAGTCGACTTCGGACGAGCAGACCGCGGAAGGCAACTTCAAGGCGGCCAAGGATGCCGTGCGGATTTTCGGCAAGAGTGACGCGGAGATCGACCAGATCGTCAACGACCGTAGGGTGGATTCCACGCTGGTGGTCCCGAGCCCGATCTCGGGCCGCGTCGTGGCCCGCAACGCGGCGCCGGGATTTCTGACCCAGCCTGGCGTGGCGCCGGCTCCCTTTACGGTCGCCGATCTCTCGACGATGTGGATGCTGGCCAACGTGATCGAGACCGATGCGCCGGCCTACCGGCTCGGGCAGCAGGTTGAGGTCACCGTGCCGGCTTACCCCGACAAGGTCTTCAAGGGCCACGTCACGGCGCTCGGCGCGATGATCGATCCCAACACGCATCGGCAGCTGGTGCGTTCGGAGATCGAGGATCCCGAGCATCTGTTGCGATCCGGGATGTTCGCAAGCTTCGTCATCCGCATCGGCGATGCCGCGCACTCGCTGGCGGTGCCGGCCGAGGGCGTCGTGCGGGAAGGCGACGGTACGATGACGGTGTGGTCCACCAGGGATAACCGTCATTTTGTAAAAAGAACGGTGACGACGGGGCTGGCGCAGAATGGCTGGACGCAGATCCTGTCAGGACTCTCGCCCGACGAGACCGTCGTCCAGGAGGGGGCGGTCTTTCTGAGCAACAAGCTGTTGTTGGGCGACGCCGGGTAGTGGTCCGATTCTAGTGGCGCGATCCATCAACCCAGACGTACACGGCGGTATCAGTTGATAAAGTCCCTGCTCGAATTCGGCCTGACGCGCAGCGCGATCATCGTGCTGGGCCTTCTGGTCTTTTTCGCGGCCGGGCTCGTTGCGTTTTCAAAGCTGAACATCGAGGCCTACCCCAACCCCGCGCCGGTCATTCTGGAAATCACCGCGCAGGCGGCCGGGCTCTCCGCCGAGGAGATGGAGAAGTACTACACGATCCCGATGGAGGTCGGGCTTTACCCGACACCGGGCGTCGTCAACATCCGCTCGACCTCGTTTTACGGCCTGTCGTTCGTTCGCGTCACCTTCAGGTATGGCGTCGACTTCTATTTTGCGCTGATGCAGGCCTCGATCAGCCTGCAACAGAACGTCAACCTGCCGGGCAACCAGGTCGCGCAAATCCAGCAGTCGAGCCTGGTCGGCGAAATCTATCGCTACCAGCTGGTCGGCCCCCCGCATTTCGGCCTGACAAATCTGCGCACGCTGCAGGATTACGTGGTCGCCCGGCGCTTCCTGACGATTCCGGGCGTCGTGCAGATCAACGCCTGGGGCGGCACGACCAAGCAGTTCAATGTCGATGCCGATCTGCAGAAGCTCGAGGCCTACAACATCACGATCCCGCAGCTCGTCGCCGCGCTCGGCAACGCCAATATCAACGTCGGCGGGCGCGAAATCACCATCGGGCAGCAATCGGTCAATATTCGCGGCGTCGGCCTCGTCGACTCCGGCGGCGCCGACGACGTCACCAAGGGTTACAGGGTCAGGGACATCGAGAACGTCGTTCTGACCCAATCGAACGGTCTTCCGATCCAGGTCAAGGACGTCGCCCATGTTTCGGTCGGCTATGTGCCGCGGCTTGGCATCGGCGGCCGCGACCATGACGACGACGTCGCAACCGCAATCGTCGTGATGGGGCGAACCCAGCACACCAACGACATCATCCCGAAGGTCCAGGCCGAGGTCGAAAGACTCAACAGCGACGGCAGTCTGCCGCCGGGCGTCAAGATCGTTCCCTATTACGACCGGAGCACGCTGGTCGGTGTCACCACGCACACCGTGCTGCACAACCTGATCTTCGGCTGTCTCCTGGTCTTCATCATCCAGTGGGTGTTTCTCGGCGACTTGCGCAGCGCGATCATCGTCAGCGTCAACATTCCGTTCGCGCTGTTCTTCGCCATCATCATCCTTGTCCTGCAGGGCGAGGACGCCAACCTTCTGTCGCTCGGCGCGGTCGATTTCGGCATCATCGTCGATTCCGCCGTGATCATGATGGAAAATATCTACCGGAATTTCCAATCCTCGCCCGAGAGCCGGCAGACATTGCTACAGCATCTGTCCGAAGGCTATTGGGGGCCCGATCCTACCTCGGTGCATGGACACACGACCGCGTCTGCAAAATGGACCGAGCGGCTGCGCATGATCTTGGTCAGCGCGCTTCAGGTCGACAAGGCCGTGTTCTTCACCGCCGCGATCACCGTCACCGCCTTCGTGCCGTTGTTCACGATGCAGGGCGTCGAGGGGCAGATTTTCGGACCGATGGCGCGAACCTACGGCTATGCGCTCGCCGGCGCGCTGCTCGCGACTTTTACGGTCACTCCGGTCCTCGCCTCGCTGCTGCTGCCGAAACACGTCGAGGAAACCGAGACCATCATCGTGCGGGGACTGCGCAGGGCCTATACGCCGGTGCTGCGCTGGGCGCTTTCGAACCTCAGGGTTGCGGTGACCGTCGGCGTCGTCTTTCTGGCCTTGAGCGGGCTTGCGGCCTCCCGCCTCGGCAGCGAGTTCCTGCCGGCACTGGAAGAAGGAAATTTCTGGATCCGCGCCGCGATGCCCTCGACCATGTCGCTCGATGCCGGCACTGCCGTTACCCGAAAGATGCGGGAAATTCTCCTGAGACATCCGGAGGTGCTTACCGTGGTGTCGCAACACGGCCGCCCCGACAATGGCAGCGACGCCTCGCCGTTCTCGAACGTGGAGTTGTTCGCCCCGCTAAAGCCGTTTGACGAGTGGCCGCCCAATCTCACCAAGGAAAAGCTCACCGAAGAGCTGCAGCAGGAATTTGCCGAGGAGCTGCCCGGCATCGGCTTCAACTTCTCGCAGTATATCCAGGACAACGTCGAGGAGGCGCTTTCCGGCGTGAAGGGCGCCAACTCGGTCAAGGTCATCGGCCCCAATCTGGACGTTCTCGAGAAGCTCGCGACGCAGGTGATGGATGAGATGACGAAGATTCGCGGCGTGGTGGATCTCGGAATCCTCCATTTGCTTGGCCAGCCCAATCTCAACATCAGGATCGACCGCGACAAGGCCGCCCGCTACGGACTCAACACCGGCGACGTCAACACCGTGGTTCAGGCCGCGCTCGGCGGCACCAACGCGACGACCGTTCTGGAGGGTGACCGGCAGTTCAATCTGGCCGTCAGGCTCGATCCCAAATATCGCTCCAGCATCGAGGCGGTTCGCAACCTCAAGGTCGCCTATTCGACGCCCTCCGGCAGCAACGGCTACGTACCGTTAAGCGAGCTCGCCAGCATCACGCTCGATGCCGGCGCGTCGTTCATCTATCGCGAGCGCAGCCAGCGCTACATCCCGATCAAGTTCAGCGTGCGCGGACGCGACCTCGGCAGCACGGTCGCTGAAGCTCAGGAGCGGGTCACCAAGGCCGTCAAGCTTCCGAACGGCTACCAGCTCGTCTGGGCCGGTGAATTCGACAGCCTTCAGGCTGCCAAGCAGCGGCTGATGGTCGTAGTTCCGATCACGCTGCTCCTGATTCTCGTGCTGCTGTACGGGTTGTTCAATTCGCTGCGCGACAGTCTGCTGTCGGTCGCCGGCATCCCCTTTGCGATCGGCGGCGGCCTGATCGCGCTCTGTTTTGCCGGGCTCGACTTTTCCGTCTCGGCCGCGATCGGCTTCATCTCGCTGTTCGGCGTCGCCGTGATGGACGGCATTCTCAACATCACCTATTTCCGCGAGCTCCGCACGCAGGGCATGGGTATCGCGGAAGCGGTATTCCACGGCGCCGAACAGCGCATGCGTCCGATGCTGATGACCGCGCTGTCCGCCGGCGTCGGCCTGTTCCCGGCCGCGATTTCCCATGGTATCGGCAGCCAGGTGCAACGTCCTCTGGCAACCGTCGTGGTGGGTGGTATGTTCATCGGGCCGCTGCTTCTCCTTGTCGTGGCGCCGGCGCTTCGAAGGATCTTCCTCGCCAAGGACGCCGAACACGTCGAGCTCGCCGGCGAGCCGGCCGCAGTCACCGAAGGCACTCCCGATGGCTAGCGGCAAACGCATGAACCTGCGGTCTACCACCAGCCTGATCGTTCTTGCCGCGATGTCGCTCGTGACGTCCGGGTGCGCGGTGGGACCGAACTTCAGCCCGGCGCCTGCGCCCGACGTGACCGGCTATGTCAAAGGAAGTCTGGCGCCGGCCGATCCGGGCAAGGGGCCGCCCAGCATTCCCGGCCAGCGATTCCTGAGTGGAGAGGATGTTTCGACGCGCTGGTGGGCGGCGTTCAAGTCCGAGCCGCTCAACGAACTGGTCCGGGAAGCGGTCAACCACAACCCGAACCTGCAGGCCGCGGAAGCCGCGATCAAGATCGCCCACTACAACGCGCTCGCCCAGCGCGGCCTGTTCTTTCCGCAGGTCACGGGCAACTCGATCCAGCAACAGTTCCTGATCGCCAATCCGCAGCAGGTGCCGCCGATTCCGACGACCGGGCCGCAATCGGAATTCTCGCTCGTGACCAATCAGCTCTCCGTGTCATTCGTGCCGGATATCTGGGGCGGCAACTTCCGCGCCGTCGAGAACCTCGACGCCGTGACCGAGCAGCAATTGTTCCAGCTCGAAGCGGCCTACCTGACGCTGACCAGCAACGTGGTGACGGCGGCGATCCAGGAAGCTTCCTTGCGAGGGCAGATCGAAGCGACCCAGCGCATCATCAATATCGAGAAGCATCTCCTCGATATCCTGAAGCGCCAGCAGAACCTCGGTCAGACTTCGCAGGCCGATGTGCTGGCGCAGGACGCCGCATTGGCGCAGGTCGAGGAATTGCTGCCGCCGCTTGAAAAGCAGCTGGCCCAGCAACGCGACTTGCTGACCTCGCTCGCCGGGCAATATGCGGCCGACGAGATCAGGCAGAAGTTCGATCTCGCGCATCTGAAGCTGCCGACCAATTTGCCGATCAGCCTGCCGGGCAAGCTGGTCGATCACCGGCCCGACGTGCGCGCGGCGGAAGCCAATATGCATTCGGCGGCAGCCCAGGTCGGTGTCGCAATCGCGGCCCGCCTGCCCAACATCACGCTCTCTGCCAATGGCGGATCGGCCTCGTTCAACTGGGCCACGGCGTTCACGCCCGGCACCGGCTTTTATACGCTCGGCGCCGGCGTGACCGCGCCGATTTTCGACGGGCTCACGCTCTACCACAAGCAAAAGGCAGCCGAGGCGGCGCTCGAGCAGGCCGAGGCGCAGTACCGCGCCGCCGTAATCACTGCCTTCCAGAACGTCGCCGATGCCTTGCGCGCGCTTCAGGCCGACGCCAAGGCGATACGCGCGGCGCGGCGCGCCGAGGATGCCGCCAAAGCGAGCCTCGATATCGTCGAGAAGCAACTCAACGAGGGCCAGGTCAACCAACTCGCCGTGCTCAATGCTCAGCAGACCTACCTGAACGCGGCCGTGATCCGCGTGCAGACGGAGGCCAACCGCATCTCCGATACGGCCGCCTTGTTCATGGCGCTTGGCGGCAACTGGCCCACCAACTGCACCGTGCCGGACTGGCGCCAATGCACGGTGGGCGACGTGCCTGCGCCCGCGCCTGACGTGGTCGCAACTGCGGACGGCAAATAGATCAGGGGCGCGCGCAAAGGTCGCGCGATCGCAGCCGTTTTGGCTATCTGGCTAAGCAGCAATTGCGGATGCAACAGGCCTTGGAAACAGGCGGCGGAAGAAGTCACCAGACCACGTAGGCGCAGAGCGCGGCCAGCGGCAACAGCGCGATGCCCATATACAACCAGGTGCGGTAGGCGCCGCCATCCTTCGGCAGCCTGAATACGTTGACGATGAACCAGGCGCAAACCGCAACGCCCAGGAGGACGCGAACAAGATCGCCGGGTGTTTCGTAGATGGTGGAGAGGCGCTCCACCTGCGGGCTCGCCACGCGCGCCGTCAGAACGATCAGGACGAGCAGGAAAATCGTCCGAACGGCAACACCGCCAGCCCAGACACTGGACGATGGTTTCGAGGTTGTTTCGTCTGACTTATGCGTTTGATTGACCTGCAAATCCGTGTTCGTGCCCATCGCACATTCTCGCCGCATTCCGCTCAAAACGATATCGCCTGTCGCGTTGCCGCGACAAGTGGCTATCTCTTTTATCTAAAGAAAACAAAGGACAACGATGCTTACGCATTTGTGACTCAGCTCCACGTATCTTTGACAGCTTGGCAGCGCATCGCGGTGCTGGCCTGACAGGGCTGTCTTCATTGAAGAAATTGGAGTTGAATGGGCCGGCCGCAAGGGAGGAAAGGCGCATGGCAGGTGGGTCGAAATCGGTCGCGGTGCTGACGACGGCAGCGCTCTTGCTCCTCACCCCAATGGCCCATGCGCAGATGGGCAAGAAAGGCGGCCACGCGGGACCGACCACCGAGACCAAGCCGAAGGTGGATGAGAAGGCGTACAAGGCGGCGCTCGATCGGATACCGACGCCAAAGAAGCCGTATGATCCCTGGGGTCAGGTCCACGATTCCGAGCCGCCGGCGAAATCCCCGGGCAAATCGAACTGAGGATTTAGGCTCGTAGGGCTCGAATCATCGGGCGACCGCTTCAAGGCCCGCTTCGCCGTTCAGGCTCCAGCAGGACAGACGGTGATTCGGCGCGCGCCGGCCTGCCTCTCTGGCTTCGCAATTGGCCGCAACCGGAAAGTGCCCTGTCTTTCCGTCGCGCGCTTGTGTGCTCAAGCCCGTCATCCTCGCGGTGTTGGCACTGTCCAGCCACGCCCATGCCGGCGCATCGGCGAGCGTGGTCTCGGAACATCGCGATCGCTTCAGGCGGAGCTTTCGAGCTGACCGCCAACCGTTAATCGGCCACGCACTTACGGGGCTTTTAGATTTTACGTCCAAGCGGCACCTGGATTTCCAATGCGGTCGGGAGCAAGTGACCAACATTCAATTTTGGAGCTCTCCGATGAAATTGGAAATCGTTGATTTAGAAGTCTCGTCAAACATGGCGTCGGATACGCCGGCATCTGAAAGGCGCGCAGAATTGGTTTGAGAGCGGCGACAGCCCTTATTCGCCCTTGCTCAGCCTGTCGCTGCTGTTGCTTGTTGGAGTGGTCGTAAAGACCTGGCACTAGGTTACTTGCTCTTGAACCGCTGCTTGCTTTCCGACGTCATGGGATGCTGTCCACGGAAACGAGGTGTGATGCAAAAAGCTGAAAACGCCGCAATCGATCGAACCGCGGCGAACCGGTAGGGCGCATTCTATCGCTCGCCGTCGGGCCTCGCATTTATATTTATTGGGCCGCGAGATAATGGATTTTATATAGCTGTCTGAGGGATAGAGCATAGGTTACTGCCGGATGGCTCGCGCATAGCGAGCTTTGGGGATTGTCGTTTGGACAGCCGGCCGAAAGGGGGAGTCATGCAGAAGCTACTTATATTCGCGACGTTGTTCGCGACAACTAGTGCAGCATCGGCTGCGGACCTGCCTCTGAAGGCTCCACTCGCGCCCCCGCCTGCGCCGTTCGAACCCTGGGATATCGCCTTCGGCGGCGGAATCGTGAGCGACTATGTCTTTCGCGGCGTGACCCAGTCGAACCATCAGCCCTCGGTTGCCGCTTATTTCGAACCGCGTTACAATGTGAACAAGGACCTGCAGCTTTATATCGGCACATCCGCAGAGAGCATCTCCTATGCCAACCGCGCCGCGGCCGAGGTCGACGTCTATGGCGGCATACGGCCGACCCTTGGCGCCGTCGCCCTCGATTTCGGCGTCTGGGGGTATCTTTATCCGGGTGGAAGCTGCGCCGATAACGTGCTGACCGGGGGCATTCCCGGCGGCAACGTCTGCCCCGTCAGCACCAGCACGATTTTCCTCGCCGATGGCAACGTCTTGAAGAAGGATGTCAGCTTCTTCGAGGTCTATGGCAAGGCGAACTACATGGTCAACGATAACTGGCAATTCGGGATAACCGAATTCTACACGCCAAGCTTCCTGAACTCTGGTGCCTGGGGCGATTACGCCTCGATCACCGGCAAGTACACCGCGCCCAGCACCCTCTTCGGCAAGAGCGGTGTCGGCATGTATGTGTCCGGCGAATTCGGCCGGCAGTGGCTCGGCACGACAGATGCGTTCTATGGTACCGGTCCAGGCACTCTCTTCGCCAACGGCATTCCCTACGCGAGCTATAATACCTGGAATATCGGTATCGGGTTCACCTACAAGGTGTTCACGCTCGACATCCGTTATTCCGACACCGACCTGTCGAAAGGAAATTGCAACGCATTCACCAGTGCCTTCAATGCCACCGGTACGACCAACGTCACCCCGATCAACCCGGGCGGCGCCGGCTCCAACTGGTGTGGTGCAGCCGGTATCGTCAAGCTGTCGGCCGACCTGACCGCGATGACCAGCCTGAAGTAATTTGTTCGCAAGCTTTGTTCCGAACTGCGCGCGAGTTGGGGCTTCCGGTGCGAAGCTGGAAGCTCGCGCCTTCATGCAAGGCTATCGGTTTCCGATCAGCAAATCGCGACCGATCCCGCAAGTCAGCCCACCAGCCGCCAAAGGTAGATGTGCACGTGGATCGCGGCCTGAAGCGCGACGATTGCGGCCAGAACCATCAGGACCAGAACTGCGGTCAACGCGCATCTGGCGACTTCACGGCCGAAGCGCAACAACGGTTCGAAATGCCGCGTGAACGGATTACCCTTGTTTTCGAGATCTAGCTCGAACCTCTCTGACGGGAAAACAAACGCACATTGCGCCGATTCGCTCTCAGCGCGTGCGAAGGCAAGCGCAGACCTCTTGAGCAAAAACATGCCGCCGATCCGCCCGGTCGACTCGCGAGTGACCCACAGCCCTGCTTTGTTGCGGCCGATGAAAAACGCCGGGATCGCGGCGTTGAGAATGTCTTCGCCGAGTGGCTTCAATTCAACACCTGATGCTTCAGTGTGGTCCGAGGCTCGTGCAACGGAGCTTTCGGATTGGTGATGTTGAAGTCTTCCAACGCGTGCGGCTTCCGAGACTGCATGCTGAATGCGGCCGCTGACGAAAGCGTCAGCCTTGGCTCGGAAACCACGCAAGATGCGATTGCTCAGTTGCTCTATGTTTCCACGGGGCGTGTTCCCGGTCATGACGGCCATCGTGGCCTCCTCGGCATTCGACGCTCACTATGTGCTGAATTGACCATAGGAATGCGAGATGGCTCGCGATCTCGCGACATAAAGCGGCTATAAACCCGGCAGACGACGCGCGCGCTTCCAGCCTTATGGAAACTCTATGCAAGGGGCTCGGATGCCGTCTCGATTTCCTATGCGTGCTTGCGCATCCTGGCTCCATGGCGCTTCCCGCGATGGAGCACGAAAATGGCCCATTACTTCACTGGTGATTACAAGCAACTCGGTTCAGTTCGCCGGGATGAGATCGAACTCGGTAGCGACCAGTTCGGCCGGCGCCGGGAAGGCCATGCCCGGAGCCCATCCGCGCTGCATCGTGCAAACAGCTATCTGAAGGCTCTCATCCAATCGATCGCCGACGCCAGGTTCCGCCGGATGCTGCGCGAGCTCGAGCTGAGGGGCACGCGCCTGGATACGCGGGACGAGCTGTGGGTCCCTGATGAACTGCGTGATCGCGGCGCAACGAAATAGGTCAAGCCGTCATGTGGCCGCACTCTCGCGTCTGGATCAGCGCTAGCTCGCTTTCCCGGAAGGTTCTTTTTGGATTGCTGGCGCTTCTGTTTCCCACCTGGTTCGGATCTGGCCGGAAATACCAGCCGGAAAAGTGCTATATGCGCGGGCCGGGACCGAAATGGCACGTCAAGCACCGCTCGAAAAGCACATCCTCCCCGCCGGCATTCTGAACGAGATGCGGGGCCGATTATTGACTAGGTCGGCATCTCATGGGTGAAGATGCTGATAAGGCAGAACGCGGCCGCAAAAACGATCGTCTCATCCCAATGGTTGAGAACTCGTTCGAATGGTCGCTCTCGTCTGAGGACTGCGACGAACGCGCTGACAGTGCCGGCCATCCAGGTCAGCGCGGCAAGGCCTCTTGCAAACCCAACATTACTGAATGCGGCGCAGCAAATCAGGATGATGCTCGTAAGCGCAAAGCGGACCAGCACCCGGCTGGATCCGAGTTGCGGCAGATGGTCCGGTTGAGCCACGGTTCGATACTCCAATATCAGGTCGTGCGCGGATCAGGCGAAATTGTCACAGCAAAGCGGAATGTAATCCGGTTCCGGCCTGCTGAATGATGCAGGGACACTGGTGTCGCTGAGCGGTTCGGTGGTCGGTTGGGCTTCGACGAAAGCGGTCAGGATTGCCAAGGCGAGATTCCGATGCCGCGCTTCGATGGATTGATCCAGCCAGTCCGGAAGTTCGCGCTGGCGCGAGAGCGCGCAGTACCATTCGCCACCGTCGTAAGCGATGCGGCGGATATGCCAGAGCGGCAACTCCAACTCGAGCAAGGTCAGCGCGGCATCTACCCAGGCATGGGCCTCAATCAATTGGTTGAAATAGCGAGCCTGCTCACCATGCGCCCGCAGCAGAAGGCGTCGCCCACTGATTTCGAGAATTTCCGCCATCAGTTCCGGCGTCACTTCATGGGCTCCCCGGAGCTTCGCGGCGAGTGCGACCGGCGCGTCATGTTCAGAAGCAATTCGCATGGCATTCTCACGCAAGGTCGAGGTTGCGCTCCGCTCGAACAAAGCGCTGCAACGCGATAATGGCGTGAAGTGCATTTAAAAACGATACGAAGCCGAGAGCGTAAATATAAACGCTACATAAGTCCTTGCGTCGGCGCGATCTTCCGACGCTCATTTATGAGATTTATATATCTTTCAACGTGCTGGCTTCTCGAAAACATATGCGCGGAGTGCCATTCAAGTCGCGTCTGAAGCGGCGCAACTTGCGGTATCGCACAATCGACTTTGACTTAGCTCAAAGCGCCTTTCGGAAAAGCGCTGATGGTTATCGCGATTATAATCAGGCGCAACTGGAGCACTCAAATGTTGGACGTTCTGATGATCGCCCTCACCGCGGGCTTCTTCGCGCTCGCGATCGGCTATGCCTACGCCTGTGAGCGGCTGTGAGGAGATAGGTCATGATCTTCGACTATTCGCTGGCTGGTGTCGTCTCGCTCGGTCTCTTGTTCTATCTGACTTACGCCCTGCTGCGGCCCGAGCGGTTCTGACCGCTTTCGCCTGATCCGCGCATTCCGCATTCCCTAGAGGCATACATCCATGACCGTCATCGGCTGGCTGCAAATCATTCTCTACTGCGCCATCATTGTCGTGCTCACCAAACCGCTCGGCTGGTACATGACGCGCGTCTTCAATGGTGAACGCACGTTCCTATCGCCAGTGCTGCGGCCCGTCGAGGTCTCCCTGTACTGGATCAGCGGCGTCGACGAGCGGCGGGAGCAGCATTGGCTGACCTATACCGTCTCGATGCTGTTATTTCATGTCGGTGGCGTCCTCATCATCTACGGACTGATGCGGCTTCAGGCGGTTCTGCCGTTCAATCCGGCCGGCCAATCGGCCGTGGCCGAAGATCTCTCGTTCAACACGGCGATCAGCTTCATCACCAACACCAACTGGCAGAATTACGGCGGCGAGAGCACGCTTTCCTATCTCGTTCAGATGCTGGGCCTCACGCATCAGAATTTCCTGTCCGCCGCGACCGGCATCGTGCTGGCGGTTGCGCTCATCCGTGGCTTTGCGCGCGCCTCGATGCGAACGGTTGGCAATTTCTGGGTCGATGTCACCCGCTGCACGCTCTACATCCTGCTGCCGATCTGCATCGTCTACGCGCTGTTCCTGGTCTGGCAGGGCATGCCGCAGACGCTCGGCGACTATGTCGAAGCGACGACCCTGGAAGGCGCCAAGCAGACGATCGCGGTTGGCCCGGTGGCTTCTCAGGTTGCGATCAAGATGCTCGGCACCAACGGCGGCGGCTTCTTCAATGCCAACGCCGCGCATCCCTTCGAGAACCCGACCGCGTTGTCGAACTTTGTGCAGATGCTGTCGATCTTCGTGCTGGGCGCGGCGCTCACCAACGTATTCGGCCGCATGGTCGGCAACCAGCGACAGGGCTGGGCCATCCTCGCGGTCATGGGCGTGCTGTTCATCGCGGGCGTCTTTGTCGCCTATTGGGCGGAAGCCCATGGGACGTCCACGCTCGATGCGCTGGGGCTCACCGGCGGCAACATGGAAGGCAAGGAAGTCCGTTTCGGGATCATCGCCTCGAGCCTGTTTGCGGTCATCACCACGGCCGCCTCCTGCGGCGCAGTCAATGCCATGCATGACAGCTTCACCGCGCTCGGCGGCATGATTCCGCTGATCAACATGCAGCTCGGCGAGATCATCGTCGGCGGCGTCGGCGCTGGGCTTTACGGCATGCTGCTGTTCGTTGTGCTTGCGATTTTCGTCGCAGGCCTGATGGTCGGCCGCACGCCGGAATATGTCGGCAAGAAGATCGAGGCCCGCGAGGTCAAGATGGCGATGCTCGCGATCCTCGTGTTGCCCTTGATGTATCTGGGCTGGACGGCCGTGGCCGTGGTGTTTCCGCCGGCGGTAGCCTCGATGAACAATGCCGGGCCGCACGGCTTCACCGAGGTACTCTATGCCTATACGTCGCAAACCGGCAATAACGGCTCAGCTTTCGCAGGCCTGACCGGCAACACCTTCTTCTACAATCTCACCGGCGCAGTGGCGATGTTCGTCGGCCGCTTCTTCATGATCATTCCGGCGATGGCGATCGCCGGCTCGCTCGCGGGCAAAAAGTCGATTCCGGCCTCTAGCGGCACCTTCCCGACCACCGGTGGCCTGTTCGTGGGCCTTGTGGTCGGTGTGATCCTGATCATCGGCGGCCTCACTTTCTTCCCCGCGCTGGCGCTCGGTCCGATTGTTGAGCATCTCGCGATGAATGCCGGCACGACGTTCTGAACGATCCTATTTCGGAGCTACCTCCATGGAACCAGTTGTTAAGATGAATAAGCGCATGCCGGTCGCCACGATGCTCGATCCGAAGATCGTGATACCCGCGTTTGGTTCGGCTTTCGTCAAGCTCGACCCGCGAGCGATGGTCAAGAATCCGGTGATGTTCGTTGTCGAAGTCGTGGCTGCGTTGACGACGGTGATTTTCCTGCGCGATCTCGTGACCGGCGGCACTGATCTGGCCTTCACCTTCCAGATCATCGTCTGGCTGTGGTTCACGGTGGTGTTTGCGAACTTTGCCGAAGCCGTCGCGGAAGGCCGCGGCAAGGCGCAAGCAGAGACATTGCGCAAGACCCGCACCGAAAGCCAGGCCAAGCTTCTGACCGGCTCCAACCGGGACTATCGCTTGGTGCCGGGCACCAGCCTGAAGGTCGGCGATATCGTGCTGGTCGAGGCCGGCGACAACATTCCCTCCGACGGAGAGGTGATCGAAGGCGTTGCCTCGGTGAATGAGGCGGCCATAACAGGCGAATCCGCGCCCGTGATCCGCGAATCCGGCGGCGACCGCTCGGCCGTGACCGGCGGCACCCAGGTGTTGTCGGACTGGATCCGCGTTCGTATCACCGCGGAACAGGGCTCGACCTTCATCGATCGCATGATCAGGCTGGTCGAAGGCGCCGAGCGGCAGAAGACGCCAAACGAGATCGCGCTCAACATTTTGCTGGCGGGGCTCACCATTATCTTCGTGTTCGCGACTGTCACCATCCCGAGTTATGCGGCCTACGCGGGTGGCCAGATTTCCGTGGTCATCCTGGTGGCGCTGTTCGTCACGCTGATCCCGACCACCATCGGCGCGCTGCTGTCGGCGATCGGCATCGCAGGCATGGATCGCTTGGTGCGCTTCAACGTGCTGGCGATGTCGGGCAGGGCGGTGGAGGCCGCCGGTGACGTCGACACGCTGTTGCTCGACAAGACCGGAACCATCACGCTTGGAAACCGCCAGGCGACTGCGTTCCGGCCCGTTCGCGGCGTGTCCGAGCAGGAACTGGCGGACGCGGCCCAGCTTGCCTCGCTCGCCGACGAGACGCCGGAAGGCCGCTCGATCGTCGTGCTCGCCAAGGAAAAATACGGCATCCGCGGCCGCGACATGGGCGAGTTGTCGGCGACCTTCGTGCCGTTCACGGCGCAAACGCGCATGAGTGGCGTCGATGCCGGTAACTCCTCTGTGCGCAAAGGTGCGGTCGACGCAATTTTGAACTACGTCAATGGCGGCAGCGCGGTTCAGGCTGCGGCCTCGGGCGGCGCCGTTCGTGCCATCCAGGCGGCGTCCAACTCGGAAGCCGGACGCGAGATCATCGCGATATCGGATGAAATCTCCAAGGCCGGTGGCACGCCGCTCGCGGTTGCCAGAGATGGCCGGTTGCTCGGCGTCGTTCAGCTCAAGGATATCGTCAAAGGCGGCATCCGCGAACGCTTCGCGGAGCTGCGCCGCATGGGTATCCGCACCGTGATGATCACCGGCGACAACCCGATGACGGCAGCGGCGATCGCGGCTGAGGCGGGCGTCGACGATTTTCTGGCGCAGGCGACGCCCGAAGACAAACTGAAGCTGATCCGTAACGAGCAGGCGAAGGGCAAGCTGGTCGCGATGTGCGGCGACGGCACCAACGATGCGCCCGCGCTCGCGCAAGCGGATGTCGGCGTCGCGATGAATACCGGCACGCAAGCCGCGCGCGAGGCTGGCAACATGGTCGATCTCGATTCGAACCCGACCAAGCTGATCGAAGTGGTCGAGATCGGCAAACAACTCCTGATGACGCGCGGTGCGTTGACGACGTTCTCCATCGCCAACGACGTGGCCAAGTACTTTGCGATCATTCCGGCGATGTTCCTGACGTTCTATCCGCAACTGGCCGTGCTCAACGTGATGCACCTGACGAGCCCGCAGAGCGCCATTTTGTCGGCGATCATCTTCAACGCGCTGATCATCATTGCGCTGATTCCGCTGGCGCTGAAAGGTGTCGCCTATCGCGCCATCGGGGCCGGCGCACTGCTGCGCCGTAATCTGATGATCTACGGCCTCGGCGGCATCATCATTCCCTTTATCGGCATCAAGGCAATCGACCTCGTCGTGACTGCCTTGCATTTGGCCTGAGGAGACTGTCATGTTGAGAGAAATCCGTCCCGCGATTGTCCTTTTGGTCGGCCTGACGCTGATCACGGGTCTCGCCTATCCGCTTCTGATGACGGAGGTCGCAGGCGCGATCTTTCCGAAGCAGGCGCAAGGCAGCCTGATCGAACGCGACGGCAAGGTCATCGGCTCCGCGCTGATCGGTCAGGAATTCAAGGACGACAAGTATTTCCACGGCCGCCCCTCGGCGACCACTGCGCCGGATCCGGCCGATTCCTCCAAGACGGTGCCGGCGCCCTATAACGCCGCCAATTCGGGCGCCTCGAATCTCGGGCCGACCAGCAAGGCGCTCGCCGATCGCATCAAGGAAGATGTCGACAAGCTCAAGGCGGAAAATCCTGGCGCCAGCGTCCCGGTCGACCTTGTGACGACGTCGGCCAGCGGGCTCGATCCGGATATTTCTCCGGAAGCCGCGCTGTTCCAGGTGCCGCGTGTCGCGAAGACCCGCAACATGCCGGAAGAGCGGGTGAAACAGTTGGTAGCGGAGAATACCTCCGGACGCTTGGTGGGGTTATTTGGTGAGCCCAGGGTTAACGTGCTGACGCTCAATCTGGCGCTCGATGCTGCCGCCAAACGGTAGCGATGACACCACTGCTGGAGTGGCCGGACGAGTGTAAGGACTATATATTATTCTTATGGTTCAGCAGCGCCGCGACCCAGAACAACGCCCTTCGCCGGAAGCCCTGCTGGAGGCAGCCCGGCGCGAAAGCAGCGCGGCCGGGCGATTGAAAATCTTCGTCGGCGCCGCTCCCGGCGTCGGCAAGACTTACGAGATGCTGCAAAGCGCTCACGCCCGCAAGAAAGCCGGCATCGATGTTGTCGTTGGCGTTGTCGAGACCCACGGTCGCGCCGAGACCGAAGCGCTGCTGCACGGGCTCGAAGTCATCCCGCGCAAGCGCATTGCCTACAAGGATCAGACCATCGAGGAGATGGACCTCGATGCGTTGATCGAGCGCCGCCCCCGGCTGGCGCTGGTGGATGAACTCGCCCACACCAATGCGCCCGGTAGCCGGCACCCCAAGCGTTATCTCGACGTCGAGGAACTGTTGTCGCGCGGTATCGATGTATATACTGCCGTCAACATCCAGCACATCGAAAGTCTCAACGACGTGGTGGCCCAGATCACGCATGTCCGGGTGCGCGAGACCGTGCCCGATTCAGTGTTCGAGCGCGCCGATGCCATCGAACTGATCGACCTAACTCCCGACGACCTGATTCAGCGACTGAAGGAAGGCAAGGTCTACGTTCCAAAGCAGGCCGAACGTGCGCTCGAACATTATTTCTCGCCGGGCAATCTCACCGCTTTGCGCGAGTTGGCGTTGCGACGCACCGCCGAGCGCGTCGATGAGCAACTGCTCACCCACATGCAGGCCAACGCCATCGCCGGTCCCTGGGCGGCCGGCGAGCGCATTCTGGTTTGCCTCAGCGAGGATCCGCGCGCCGCGGGACTGGTGCGCTACACCAAGCGGCTCGCCGATCGCCTGCACGCGCCCTGGACCGCAATCAGCATCGAGACGCGGCGCAGTATGCAGTTGGGCGACATCGAACGGGATCGGCTTGCCGATACGCTGCGGCTGGCGGAGGCGCTCGGCGGCGAGGCGCTGACCATACCGAGCGTCGGAGGCCGCATCGCCGACGACATCCTCGGCTTCGCGCAGGCCAACAACGTCACGCAGATCATCATCGGAAAATCCCAGCGAAGCTGGTGGTTCGAGCTGAGGCGGGGCTCGGTGGTGCATGACCTGGTTCGCCGCGCGGGCAATATCAGCGTCAATGTGATCGCGGGCGAAGAACTCGCTGCCGATCCGGTGCCGAAAAAGACCGTGCGTGCCGCGGAGCGGCAGGAGCCCTTCAACCCCTTGCCGTACTTGATGGCGCTCCTGATCGTTGCGGTCGGTCTTGCCGCAGCGGCATTCGTCCAGCCCCTGTTCGGCGGCATCGAGAATGTCGATCTGGTCTTCCTCACCGCGGTGGTCGTCGTCGCCGTGCGTTATGGCCTCTGGCCGTCGATCCTCGCCAGCATCGCAGCCTCGCTCTGCTACAACTTCTTCTTCCTGCCGCCGATCTACACCTTCACGATCACCGATCCGGTCAACGTGGTGGCGTTCTTCTTCTTCATGCTGATCGCCATCCTGGTTTCGAATGTCGCCGCGCGGGTGCGCACCAGGGCGGATTTCAGCAATCGGCAGGATACGCACCACCGAACAGCTCTACGCGTTCAGCCGCAAACTGGCGGGAACCGGCACCCTCGACGATGTGCTGTGGGCGTCAGCCTATCAGACCGCGTTGATGCTGAAAGTTCGCGTGGTGTTGCTGTTGCCGGAGAACGGCGTGCTCACCGTGAAAGCGGGTTATCCCCCGGAGGATCAGCTCGACAAGGCCGATCTCGCCGCCGCCAACTGGGCCTGGGGCAACGACCGTGCGGCGGGACGCGGCTCCGATACGCTGCCTGGCGCCAAGCGGCTGTTCCTGCCGATGCGAACCGGGCGCGGGTTGATCGGCGTGATCGGCATCGATAACGACAAGACCGGCGCGCTTCTGACCCCCGACCAGCGCCGCCTGCTCGACGCGCTGGTCGACCAGGGCGCGCTCGCGATCGAGCGCGTGCTGCTGGTAGAGGACATGGACCGCGTCAAGCGCACGGTGGAATCCGATCGCCTTCGCTCGGCGCTTCTCACGTCGATTTCCCACGATCTCAAGACGCCGCTCGCCTCGGTGCTGGGGGCCGCATCCACCATGCGCGACCTCGCCGGCGGGCTGACAGACGCCGAGAAGCGCGATCTTCTGGCGACTGTCATCGACGAATCCGAACGGCTCAATCGTTTCATCGCCAACCTGCTCGACATGACGAAGCTCGAATCCGGCGCTATCAAGCCGAACACCGCCCGGCATGATATCGGCGAGATCGTCGGCAGCGCGCTGCGCCGGGCCGGCAAGATTCTCATCCATCACAAGGTGTCGCTCGAGCTTGAGGCCGATTTGCCGATGCTCGAACTGGACGCGGTGCTGTTCGAGCAGGCCTTGTTCAACCTGCTCGACAATGCCGCCAAATATGCGCCGCCCGAAACCACGGTGTCGATCCGGGGCTGGCGGGACGGAGATTTCGTAGCGCTGCAGATTATCGACGAAGGCGAGGGCATTCCGCGTTCCGAGCTGGAGAGTGTGTTCGACAAGTTCTATCGCGCCCAGAAGGGCGATCACGTCCGCCCGGGCACCGGACTGGGCCTTGCCATTGCCCGCGGCTTTGTCGAGGCGATGGGCGGCACCATTTCGGCCGACAACCGCGCCGATCGCAGCGGCGCTGTGCTGACCATTCGCCTGCCCGTCGCGCCGTCGGCTTCAAACGTACTGGATACCGCCGCATGAGCGCGACCCCGATCAAGGTCCTTGTCATCGATGACGAGCCGCCGATCCGCAAATTGCTGCGGATGGGGCTGAGCACGCAAGGCTACGAAATCCTGGAGGCGCCGAACGGCAAGACCGGGCTGGAGTTGCTTAGCGAGGAGCCGGCCTTGATCATCCTTGATCTCGGGCTGCCCGACATCCAGGGGCATGATCTGTTGCGGATGATCCGCGGCCGCAACGACAGCGTTCCGATCGTGGTGCTGTCGAGCCGCGGCGACGAAGCCGGCAAGGTTCAGGCGCTCGATCTCGGTGCCGACGATTATCTCACCAAGCCGTTCGGCATGGATGAACTGCTGGCGCGCATGCGCGCCGCGCTCCGCCACCAGCTGCAGGTCCATGGCGAACGCCCGGTGTTCCGCACCGGCGATCTCTCCGTCGATCTCGTGCGCCGCATCGTCAAGGTCGGCGATCGCGAAGTTAAATTGTCGCCGAAGGAATACGACCTCTTGCGGGTGCTGGTGCAGCATGCCGGCAAGGTCTTGACCCACCGCTTTCTCCTGAAGGAACTCTGGGACGAACTGACGGATGCGCAATATTTGCGCGTCTATGTGCGCCAGCTGCGCCAGAAGATCGAGACCGATCCCGAGCGTCCGCAATTCGTGCTGACCGAGACCGGTATCGGCTATCGCCTGCGCGCCCCCGATTAGGTCCTCATCCTGAGCCTCGAAAAGAAGTCCATCGCCACTTGTTGGACCCACAACTGACGCGGGCGCTTGGGCATCGCGAGGGGCGCGGCAGCGCATCTGCTTCAAACTGTCGCAGAGCTCTTGATGAGCGGGACATTTGCTCGGTCGCGGCTCCCGCGTTAATCTTTGTCAAGGCTGGCGTACCGAAGCTTCGTGCGTGAACGGCGGCGAAACTCAATCGGCTTTTTGCAATTTGACTTTGTCTGGCCTGCCACTTCGCAGGCAATCTAACAACTGAATTTGGTGAGCGGACGGATGTGTCTGCGCTTTGCGCGCGGACGGCATGCGCATGGGGTTTGTCGAAAAATTTTGGAGTGGGGCATGAGATCTTCAACTGGAGGCGTCGACGTCGCGTGCCCCCAGGGTCTCGATCAGCACAATCGCTGTCGCAGCTTTTGCCGTGGTGACATTCAACTCGCCACGGCTAATCGCATAAAAATATAAAACTATGGGAGGTGATCGAATGTGTGTGCTTTGCCTTAGAAGATCGCAGGGTCATTTCAGCTCTAGGCGCCAGTTCCTGAAGGGAGCTGCCGCCGTGGGCATCAGCGCGCTTGGCATGAACTTGTTCTCGGCACGCCGTGCGATGGCCGCAGATCCCCCGCAGGACGCTGGCCGCCATGGCATGCGCTATGTCATTCGCGGCGGCTCTGTGATGTCGATGGATCCAAAGGTCGGCGATTTTCCCAAGGCTGATGTCCTCGTCGAAGGCAACAAGATCCTTGCCGTCGGCCCCAATCTTGGAGCGGGTGGCGCAGCCGAAATCGACGCGACAGACCGCATTGTCATGCCGGGCTTCGTCGACACCCACCATCACCAGTTTGAGACGGCGCTCCGCAGTTTCCTCGCCGACGGCGTCCTGATCAATGATGGATCCAACTCGCCAAGCGGAAGCTTGACCTATTACGAGTATATTCTGCTCAAATTTGCGACCGTCTATCGCCCGCAGGATGTCTATATCAATGAGTTGTTCGGCGGCCTTGCTCAGCTCGATGACGGCGTTACCACGGTGCATGACGTGTCTCAGATTCACCACACGCCACAGCACTCTGACGCCGCCATTCAGGCGCTGTTCGATACGGGGCGGCGCGCCGCGTTCGGCTATTTCGAGGGTGCCGGCGAGGGCGTTACCGTCACGACGCCAGGCTACGCGTATCCGCACGATGCATTCCGGATCAAGCAGCGGTGGTTTTCATCCGAAGACCAGCTCGTCCACATGATCATGGGTGGCGAGGTTTATCTGGGAACACCGACCTATACGCAATCCTGGACGATCGGTCGCCAACTCGGCTTGCAGATTGCGGCGCACATCCTCTCGCCGTTCGGCATCACGCCGATCCTTGACCAGCTTGCCGATGGTCACGGCGGCACCGCCCAGAATATCGGAATCGGGCCGGACAATCTGTTCATTCACATGACCGGCCAGTCCGACAAGGGCTGGAATGCGGTCAAGAAAGCCGGCGCGCAGGTGTCGGTCGCTTTCCCGATCGAGATGAACATGCGTCATGGAATGCCACCGATCCTGAAAATAATGAGCCTGGGCATGGAGCCGTCGTTATCCGTAGACGTCGAATGCACGATGACGGCGGACTTCTTTACCCAGATGCGCGTCGCCATGAACATGGAGCGCATGCTGGTTAATCAGATGATCCTCCAGCAAGGCAACTTCTACCCTCCGAATCAGTGGCCGACGCCTGCGCCCGGCACGCCGCCACTGCTGACCACGCGCGACGTGCTTCGCTACGCGACCGTCAACGGCGCTAAAGCTCTTAGGCTCGACGCCAAGGTCGGTTCACTCACGCCAGGCAAGGAGGCGGACATCATCATCCTCGACGCCAGCCGGATTAACGTGGCGCCGCTGAACCATGTGCCGGGCGCCGTGGTTTCACTGATGGATCGCACCAACGTCGAGACCGTGATTGTCGCCGGCAAGATCCGCAAATGGCAGGGGCATCTGCTCGATGTTGATTTGCCGCGGCTACGCCAGCAGCTCGAGTTGTCACGTGACTATCTGTTCAAGGCCGCCGGCGTTCCGCAGGATCTGTTCAGGTCGAACTGAATGATGCCTTATCGCGGCATCTGCGTCATCTGATCGAAGCGTAGATCATTCGAAATCTATGCAGCCATCAGCCCGCCGATGTCGCGGTCCGTGTCCAACTCGGCGATTTGGCGCTTAGTGCTGGCTCGTTCGGTTCAAGACGAATGGGCGGACACGGGCGCTCTGATTGGTGAGATTCGTTCGCCAAGCGAACCGGACGTAGATGGCTCGATTGTCATTGAGCGTGCCACCAGAAAAATCAGCCCGGACGGTGAATTGCGACAGCGCCCTTCGTCGAGCCGCGCTTTGAGCTAAGTCGGGCAAATCATCTTTACAAGCCGGCCCCGTCCCGCGCCCATCAAGAGGGGCGTATCGCGATCGTCACGAACGTGGAATGCGGGATGCGGTGGACGCTCGCTGCGCTTTCGACGAGAGCGCGGTCCTGCGGACGGCGAAGTCGTGTGGTACCAGTACCGCCGATTTTGAGTCCCTACGGTGTTCGCCGCGATTCCTTACAGGAACTTCAAAATCATAAGCGGCACTGGAATCAGAAATTGCTGCTGCCCTTAGCTTTCCGAAGTCCGTGAAGGTGGGGCCGCAAATAGCGCACGAACTTCGAAAAGCGGGCAGCCGGCGCCTCGACGCTGGCGTCAAGTTAGCGACAATTGCGCTGGCGATGGTGACAAGAAAGCCCGATCACCAGAGAGAGCACGAAGGAGACCGATAAAACCATCGCGCGGGGAGTGCCGGCTTGTTTCGGCGAACCTGTGGTGACTAACTTGTGTGCTTTCTAACCTTGCACACAAGGCTGCGGGTGCGTCAGACACCGGCATTCCCTGCGCCCTCTCAGGGGCGAGCAGTTCATGCACAACTCGGGCGCATCGCGCCGCGAGAATGCGGGCGCCTGCGCAAGACACAAGCTGGAACCTTCCCGCTGGCCAACGATTGGAATTGTTGCAGCAGACGATCAAATTCGTTCCAGCAGGAGAAAAATAATGGCACGCAAGGCACGCAAGTATTCGCGGAAAGCCCAAAGCAGCGTCGAACGCGCGATGAAGAAACGCAAGGCCGGGACGCTGAAGAGCGGCCGTTCGGGACGCAAGGTCAAGAGCCGCAAGCAGGCGATTGCGATCGGGCTCTCCGAGGCGAGGGCCGCCGGACGCAAGGTGCCGAAGAAGGCCAGCGGCAGGCGGACGAGCAAGAAGAGCAAGCGCCGCACCCGCAGCTAAGGCCGGCGTCGGATGCGAATGTTGGAATTGGACCACGAGCCCGCCTTTCCATCCGGCGGAAGGGGGCATTACAATGCCCCTTCGTCCGTGGCCTGAAGCCTGATCCTTTTTCGAGATCGTCCCTTGCCCCTCAAGAGCCTTTCCACCTACCGGAAGAAACGGGATTTCGAGAAGACGACGGAGCCGGCCGGCGACGTGCCGGTGGCGCCGTCCAAACAGCGCCGTTTCGTCATTCAGAAGCACGATGCGACGCGGCTGCACTACGATTTCAGGCTCGAGTTCGACGGTGTCTTCAAGTCATGGGCGGTCACGCGTGGCCCCTCGCTCGATCCGCATGACAAGCGGCTCGCGGTCGAGGTCGAGGATCATCCGCTCGACTACGGCGATTTCGAAGGCACCATTCCGAAGGGCCAGTATGGCGGCGGCACGGTGCAGCTCTGGGACCGTGGCACCTGGGAATCGGACGACCCGGAAAAGGGATTCAAAAAGGGCGACCTGAAGTTCACGCTGCATGGCGACAAGCTGCACGGAAGCTGGGTGCTGGTGCGGATGCGGCATGACCGTAACGGCGGCAAGCGCACCAACTGGCTCTTGATCAAGCATCGCGACGACTATGCGCGGGAAGGGGAAGACAACGACATCCTTGAAGAGGATCGTTCGGTCTCCTCGGGCCGCAGCATGGATCAGATCGCCGCCGGCAAGGGCAAGGCGCCGAAGCCGTTCATGACCGAACGAGCGCGCGGCAGGGCCGATGCGGTCTGGCATTCGAACCGCGGCGAGGCGGCGGAAGCCCGTGCGCATCACGCGCACCATAAGGCTTTGTCGGCCAAGACGGCGAAGCCGGCGAAGGTGGATGCGATGCCGGAATTTGTCGCGTTCGAACTGTGCACGCCGGTCGAACTACCGCCAAATGGCACGGGCTGGGGCCATGAGATCAAGTTCGACGGTTATCGCATTCAAATGCGGGTCGAGGACGGCAAGGCTACGTTGAAGACGCGCAAGGGCCTCGACTGGACCGACAAGTTCAAGGCGATCGCGAATGCAGGCGCCGCGCTGCCTGACGCGATGGTCGACGGCGAGATCGTTGCGCTCAATCACGACGGCGCGCCGGGTTTTTCGGCGCTCCAGGCCGCGATCTCGGACGGCAAGACCGATCACCTGATCTTCTTTGCGTTCGATCTCTTGTTCGCCGAGGGCGAGGATCTTCGGCGTTTCCCACTTGAGGAACGGAAGGCGCGCCTCAAGGAGCTGGTTGACGCGTTGCCCAGGAAAGCCTCCCAGTCGATCCGCTATGTCGAGCATTTCGAAGCCAACGGCGGCGACGTTCTGGAATCCGCAAAAAAGCTGTCGCTCGAAGGAATCGTTTCCAAGAGGCTGAGTTCGCCATACCGCTCCGGGCGGTCCGAAAGCTGGACCAAGACCAAGTGCCGCGCCGGACAGGAGGTCGTGCTCGGCGGCTGGAAGACGACATCAGGCAAATTCCGCTCCCTGATGGCCGGCGTCCATCGGGACGGTCATCTTGCGTTTGTCGGCATGATCGGAACCGGTTTTGGGCAAGACACCGTTCGGCGGATCTTGCCGGTTCTCAAGAAGGCCGAGGCCGACAAAAGTCCGTTCGGCGGCAAGGATGCGCCGCGCAAGACCCGCGACATCCACTGGCTGAAACCGGAGCTTGTCGCCGAGATCGAATTCGCCGGCTTTACCGAGGGCGGCAACATCCGGCAGGCGGCGTTCAAGGGCCTGCGCCAGGACAAGCCGGCGGGCGAAGTCGTCGCGGAGAAACCCGCCATGGTAAACGTCATCAAACCCGCACCGAAAGCGACGGGCAAATCCGTCGAAGTCATGGGCGTCGTGATCTCAAAGCCGGACAAGCACCTGTGGCCCGACGCCGGCGACGGCGAAGGCGTGACAAAGCTCGAGCTGGCGCGCTATTTCGAGGCTGTTGGCGACTGGATGATGCCCCATCTGAAGGGGCGGCCGTGCTCCGTCGTCCGTGCGCCCGACGGTATCCATGGCGAAAAATTCTTTCAGCGTCATGCCATGCCCAGCACGTCGGACCTGCTCACGCTCGTCAAGGTTTCCGGCGATCGCAAGCCGTATTTGCAGATCGATCGCATCGAGGGACTGGCGGCGGTGGCGCAGTCCGGCGGACTCGAGCTTCATCCCTGGAATTGTGCGCCGGATGCGACTGACGTTCCCGGACGCCTCGTGTTCGATCTCGACCCCGCGCCGAATGTCGACTTCGCCGACGTCATCGAGGCAGCGAAAGACATGAAGAAACGGCTCGAGGTTCTCGGCCTCGAAAGCTTCTGCAAGACAACAGGCGGCAAGGGGCTTCACGTCGTGGCGCCGTTGACGTATGGCGCGCGGGACCGTGTCACCTGGAAGGAAGCCAAGGCCTTCGCGCAAGGCGTTTGCCAATGGATGGCGAACGACAGTCCGGGCCAATATCTGCTCAACATGTCGAAGACAAAACGCCAGGGAAAGATCTTCCTCGACTATTTGCGCAACGATCGCATGTCGACCGCGGTTGCGGTGCTCTCACCACGCGCGCGCGAAGGCGCGACGGTATCGATGCCGCTCACCTGGGCACAGGTGCGCGGCGATCTCGACCCGAAGCGCTATACGCTGCGCACCGTCCCGGCCTTGCTCGCGAAGAGCAAGGCATGGGATGGCTACGACGACGCGGCGTCGTCGATCAAAAGCGCGATGAAGAAACTGGCAGACAAGTTGAGATAGCGTCCGCGTCAGATCCGTCCGAGCAGGACGAGTATCAGCAAGATAACGACGATGAGCCCCAGGCCGCCGCCGCCATAGTAGCCGGTGCCGTAGAAGGGGCCGCCGCCGATACCGCTAAAGCCGCCAAGCAGGGCGATGATGAGGATAATAAGGATGATTGTTCCGATGGACATCGAATTCCTCCAGCCGATCGTTCGTAGCTTTGAAGTTCCGGGCTAGCCAACAAACGGGAGTTGTGAAAGTTCCGCGCCCTCGCGGCGCAGCGCGCGGCGGTTTCGTTAACGAAAACAGTGCTTCGCTCAGGCGAATTGCTTGTTGCTTTTCGCGGCTGGCCTGATTGTCCCGGCAGGGACGGCTTTGAAGGCAGCTACGGGCAATTGCGCGAACAGATCGGCCAGGGGAATGCGTGCCTTGTCCGCGTTGCTCGTCTCCTCAAGCGAATAGCCATCGACGTGAAGTTCGCCCGCAAATGCATCGCCATGCGGCCAGCGCCGGCCTTGCTCCGAAAGCGGCGCAAACCACCGTGTCACGGCCGCAATCACGGCATGGCGGCCACGGCGGCGCGCGAATGCAACGACGTGGTCACGATGGCGACCGCTGACCTCGAGCGGCTCGTAATCGCCGTCCGCAAACACGTCCGGCAGTTCGTTGCGAAGCTTGAGAAGATGCCGCGTCCAGGCAAGCTTGACATGGCCGTTCGGCCAATCCCGGGCGAGGGCCTGCCAATCCGGCCGGTCCACCTGCGCCAGGACGACGGCGCGTTCGGTGAAATCGACCGGCCGGCGGTTGTCGGGATCGACCATCGACAGATCCCAGAACTCCGTTCCCTGATAGAAATCCGGGACGCCCGGCATCGTCGCCTTGAGCGTGATCTGGCTCAGCGAATTGAGCGCGCCCAACAGCGCGACCCGGCGTGCAAAGCCTTCGAGGGAATCGAGAAACTCGGCGGAGGCCGATCGATTCAGGATCCGCTCGATGAACGAACAAACCGCGTTTTCGTAGCCCTCATGGGGATTGAGCCAGCTCGTTTCCTGCTTGGCTTCACGCGCGGCCTTGATCGCATAGGCCTTCAGGCGCCCGGTCAGCGTCGGATCGGGCGCGGCGAGCGGCCAAACGCCAAGCAGGGTCTGATACAGCATATATTCGAAAGTCGCCGATGGCGCGCGCAGGTTGCCGTCGGTGACAATGTGGGGCGCGTTCAGCATTTTCCAGCGGGCGACCGCAGCCGTCCATTCGCCCGGGAGTTCGCAAAGCGCGATCAGGCGCGCGCGGGCGTCCTCGCCGCGTTTGGTGTCGTGGGTCGCCGTCGTGGTCATCGCGTGCGGCCAGTCGCGGGCACGGGCTTTCATCAGGTCGTGAAATGCGTCAGTTGGCAGCGCCGATGCGGAAGGCTCCCCGCCGACTTCGTTCAACGCGAGCAGGCGATGGGTGCGATAGAAGGTCGTATCTTCCAGCGACTTCGCCATCAGCGGTCCGGTGAATTGCTGAACTTTCAGGGCGAACCGCCGTATCCGCGGCGCACTGTGAAGAGCACCGCCGGGTCTGCTGAGGTCCATGGTCAGCGCATCGCGCAGGAAGTCGAAGATGCCTTCGTCGGCCGCGTACCATTCGGCGCGCGCCATTTCGATCGTCTCCGAAATCAAGGCGCGGTCTTCGGCGGATGCGCCGGCCGCCGTCAGGTAGGTGCGGTAGATCGGAAAGTTCAGCACATAGAGTTCGAGCGCCTGGCGCAAGCTGTCGGCGGAGAAGTCGCGCGTCGAATAGTGACCCGCCGCAATGCGCCCGAGCAGGCGCGCCAGAACGGTGAATTCACTGGTGAGCAATGTCTCGAGCACGCGCCGCTTGGCGGCCTTGAGCACGGGGCTCAGCGCGGACGGCATGTTGCTGATCTGCCGCCAGGTTTCGCTCAGCGCGTCGAGCCCATCCTGATTGGCCAGCACGCGGGTGATCGCGTTGAGCGTCTCATAACCGGTCGTGCCTTCGACACCGGCGAACAGACGCAAGCCCTCGTGCTCGCCGAGAATCTTCTCGACGACGACATAGAACGACCGGGCGGATTTTCCGCCGGCCTGCCGGATCAGGCGGCTCAAGCGCTGGAAATATTGCGCGGGATCGCGCAGCCCGTCGATATGATCGAGCCGCAAGCCCTGCAGCTTGCCCTCATCGATCAATCGCCGCACCAGACGATGGACGACGCTGAAGGTCGTGGCGTCCTCGACCCGCAGGCCTGCAAGCGAGTTGACGTCGAAGAAACGGCGGTAGTTGATGTCGCTGGACGCGAGCCGCCAATGGCCAAGCTTGTAGTGCTGACGCTCGAGCAAGTGATGCAGCGCCAGTGTTTGCACGGGACGATCCGCTCCTGCGCGGTAGGCGGCAAGCCCGCGCTCGATGATCTCGCGGCCGCCCGCGATATCCCTGAGTTCAGCCTTGAAGGCAGGCGCCTCCTTGCGGTTCGGACGCCTCAGGCCGCGGTGGCGGGTGGCGAGGTCGATGATGCGTTGTCCGGCAGGATCATTGTCGTCGCCGGCTTCCCTGACGATCGTTTGCAGGATCTCGCCATAACGCTCTGGGGCGATCGGCAGGCGGTGTTCGAAATACCATGCCGAGAAGCTGCCTTCCTCGGCGTCATAGCGCAACTCGATCTCGCCGTTCTCGAGCGCCTTGCCGTAGGACGACCCAAGGATCGGCAGCAGGACGCCGCCACGCGTGCGATACGGCAACAGTTCCCAGTCGATGTCGAACGAGACCGCGTGGGGCGAAGCCTCACCCCATTCCAGCACGTCGAGCCACCACGGATTGTCGGCGAAATGCACGCCGACATGGTTGGGCACGAAATCGAGGATCAGGCCGACGTCATGCCGCCGGAGCGTCTCGCTGAGCCGCTCAAACCCTTCGTCACCGCCGAGTTCGGGGTTGATAATGGTGTGATTGACGACATCGTAGCCGTGGCTCGAGCCTTTGCGCGCTTTCGTAAACGGCGAGGCGTAGAGATGGCTGATGCCGAGCGCCTTCAGGTAAGGGATAACGGCGGCGGCCGCATCGAAATCGAAGTTTGCGGTGAGCTGCAAACGGTAGGTCGCGATGGGGGTGTCGGAGGGCATCAGCGCGTTCCCAAACGCCAACGAACCGACCGCGGCTTGATCGCGCCGCCCGCTTCGCCCCAGATCGGCGTGCCGGGTGCGTCATCCGCCCGATCGGCTATGGCGTGGTCCGCCAGATTGGCTGTGAGCGACAGCGTGGCGCCATCACCTAGCTGCCAATTTGCGGTCAGCAATCCGTTATCGCTGGCATGGGCTTCGCCAAAACGGACGCCGGCAAGGCGTGGCATGATGTGACGGCGGCGGATCGAGAGCAGCTCGCGCACCAGCGCCAACCGGTCGCGCCCGCTGCCGGCGCGTGCCTCCCAATCCAGAATGGCGGAATGAAAAGTGGTTTCGCTCAGGGGATCGGGCACATCGTCGCCGAATGTCTCATACGCCCAGGCATATTCGTCGCGGCGGCCCTTGCGGACGGCTTCGGCAAGGCCGCCCTTGAAGTCGCAAAAGAACGGGAAGGGGACTTTCGAGCCCCATTCCTCGCCCATGAACAGCATCGGGATCGAAGGTGCGAGCAACGTGATCGCGATCGCCGCCTTGATGGCGTCCGGGTTCGCCAGGCCCTCAAGCCGATCGCCGAAGGCGCGGTTGCCGATCTGGTCGTGGTTTTGCAGGAAATTGACGAAAGCGGTCGGCGCAAGCTTGCCGCTGGGCTCGCCGCGCCGTTTGCCGCCGCGATGTTCGGAAGCCTCACCCTGATAGGCGAACCCCGAGCCGAGGCAGCGCGCGATATCGCCAAGCGGCGAGCGCTGGTAGTCGCGATAATAGCCTTGCTTCTCGCCGGTGAGCTTGATGTGCCAGGCGTGATGATAATCGTCGTTCCACTGCGCGTCGTATTTGCCGTGCGGCGCGTGCCCAGTGGGATCGAGCAGGCTCGCGCAGTTATCGTCGTTTTCAAGCACGAGATGGATGTGCCGGCCACTTTGCGCTGCGAGTTGGCTCACCGCGAGACTGAGATCGCGCAGCATCGGGATCTCGCCCGTCTCAGTGATGGCGTGCACGGCATCCAGCCGCAGCCCGTCGAAGCGATATTCGTCGAGCCAGTAGAGGGCGTTCTCGATCGCAAAGGCGCGCACCTGCGGCACGCGATAGTCGATCGCGCTGCCCCATGGCGTTTGCGCCTCGGTGAAGAAGGAGGGTGCGTAGCGGCCGAGATAATTCCCCTCAGGCCCGAAGTGGTTGTAGACCACATCGAGAAACACCATCAGCCCGCGTAAGTGAGCTTCGTCGATGAGATGTTTCAGGTCTTCGGGCCGGCCATAGGCGCTGTCCGGCGCGTACCACAACACGCCGTCATAGCCCCAGTTGCGGCGGCCTGCGAAATCGGCAAGCGGCAGCAATTCCAGCGCGGTGATGCCGGTATCGGCGAGATGGTCGAGCTTGTCGATCATGGCGCGATAGGTGCCTTCGCGCGTGAAGGTGCCGACATGGGCCTCAAGCAGCACCGTCTCGTGCCACGGTCGCCCGCGCCAATTTGTGGCGCGCCAGTTGTAGCTGGCATGATCGATCACTTCGCTCGGACCGAACACGTCCTCGGGCTGAAAGGCGGAGGCAGGGTCGGGCACGTCGATGTCATCATCGACCCTGAATTTGTAGCGCATGCCGGCTTTGGCGCTCGCAACGTTGATTTCGAACCAGCCGGGCTTGGCGGACGCGAGTATGTGGCGCTCCCCCTCAAGCAACAAATCGACGCGCCTGGCCGCCGGCGCCCACAAGCGAAACTCGGTGCCGTGTGGCGTCAGCCTTGCGCCGAAATGTCGTTCATTCATACCGAGCCTGAAAAGACCATTACCGAGCGAGGGGGCGCGGTGGTCTCGCTTCCCGACGGGAACTCCGCGGCCGTCTGCTTAACGTCGATGGTGTTCAATAGTTGCTGCCAACTCCGGTATTCCGGCATTTTCGGCAAGGTGAACTTGATCGCCTCGGGCGCGGCGTTGAGCACGATGAAGAGCGCTGGCTCGCGCTGTTCGACAGGGGCGAGCACATAGGCGAGAAAGCGGCCTTCCGGGAAATTCCAGTCCTGCTCCTTCATCTCCTCGGCGGCCGGCGTCAGCCACAGCACGCCGTAGGTGCCGTCGGCGCGCCGTCCGTCGAGCCAGCGGTGCTCGCGGATTTGCGAAAACCGGCGGCGGATTTCGATCAAGTGGCCGATAAAGTCGATGAGATCAGCGCCCTCGCGCCCCAGGCCTTCCCAGCCGATCCAGCCGATCTCGTTGTCCTGGCAATAGGCGTTGTTGTTGCCGTTCTGGGTATTGCCGACTTCATCCCCCGCAAGAATCAGCGGGACGCCCTGGGCCAGCAAGAGGCAGGCGAGCTGATTCCGGCGCAACTGGTTGCGCAAGCCAATGATCGCTGGATCGTCGGTCGGACCTTCGTGGCCGCAATTGTTGCTGTGGTTGTCGTTGGAGCCGTCGCGGTTGTCTTCGCCGTTCGCCTCGTTGTGCTTGGCGTTGTAGCTGAACAGGTCGTTCAGCGTGAAACCGTCGTGAACGGTGATGTGGTTGATACCAGCGCGCTGCACCCGGCCGTCATGGTTGAAGAGATCTGAGGAGCCCGTCATGCGACTGGAAATTTCGCCGATCAGGCTGCCTTCGCCGCTCCAGTAGCGGCGCATCGCGCTGCGATAGCGATCATTCCATTCCGACCATTGCGAGGGAAAGCCGCCGACCTGATAGCCGCCCATGCCGAGGTCCCATGGCTCGGCGACGAGTTTGACTGTGGCGAGCACCGGGTCCTGGCGGACAGCGGTGAGAAAGGCGGCGTTGCGGTCAAATCCGTTCGCCCCGCGGCCGAGCGTGGTGGCGAGGTCAAAGCGAAAGCCGTCGACATGGCAGACCTCCACCCAGTAGCGCAGCGAATCCATCACCATCTGCAGCACGCGCGGATGGGTGAGGTTGACCGAATTGCCGCAGCCGGTGAAGTCGTCGTAGTAGCGCGGATTGTCCGGCTTGAGCCAGTAATAGGAGGCGTTGTCGATGCCGCGAAACGACAGCGTCGGGCCCATATGGTTGCCCTCCGCGGTGTGATTGTAGACGACATCGAGCATCACTTCGATGCCGGCATCGTGCAGCCTTGCCACCGACGTGCGAAAGGAATTGAGCGCGTTGTCCTGCGCGTAGCGCGCCTCCGGCGCAAAGAACGCCAGTGTGTTGTAGCCCCAGTAGTTTGCAAGCTTCCGCTCGACCAGTATCCGGTCATCGACCAGGCCATGGATCGGCAACAGTTCGATGGATGTGACCCCAAGCCGCTTGAGATGCGCAATCATCGCGGGCGAAGCGAGGCCGCCATAGGTGCCGCGCAGATTGGGCGGGACGTCCTCGCGCTTTTGCGTCAGCCCCTTGACGTGCGCCTCGTAGATGATGGTGTCTTGCCAGGGAATACTTGGTCTTATTTCGCGCCGGCCCCAGTTGAAGGTCTCATCGACCACAACGGCCTTCGGCATGCCGCGCGCATTGTCGCGCCGGTCGAAGGAAAGATCCTCGCGCGCGCTGCCGGTGCGATAGCCGAAATGCGCATCGCTCCACACCAGCCGTCCGGCGAGCCGGCGCGCGTAGGGGTCGAGCAAGAGCTTGTTCGGGTTGAAACGATGGCCGTGCTCCGGCGCGTAAGGGCCGTGAACGCGATAGCCATAAAGCTGGCCGGGCGAGATGTCGTTGAGGTAGCCGTGCCAGACGTCCTCGGTGCGTTCGGGAAGTTCGATGCGCTCGATCTCGCGGCGGCCCTGGCCGTCGAACAGGCAAAGCTCGACCTTGTGCGCATTGGCGGAAAACAGCGCGAAATTCGTGCCTCGTCCGTCCCAGCTTGCACCGAGGCGCGAGGGCGATCCGGCCGACAGTCGCATGATTAATTATCCGGTACGAGAAAAATGGTCGCCAGCGGCGGGATGGTCAACCTGAGTTCGGGGCCGGTGCCTTCCAGGGCGCGGACCTCGCCGATATTGCCGACGTTGCTGCCGCCGTAATGCAATGAATCCGTATTGAGAACCTCGCGCCATGTGCCCGCGAGCGGCACGTGAACAATGTAGTTGTGATACACGTTCGGAGAAAAATTCGTCACGACCAGGCAGCGCGCTCGCTCGTCCCTGCCCTTGCGTACCCAGGCAAAAATGTTGCCGGGGGCGTCATCGGCGACCAGCCATTCGAAGCCGGACGGGTCGCAATCGAGTTCATGAAGCGCGGGCGTTTCGCGGTAAAGCCAGTTCAGGTCGCGCACCAGCGACTGGACGCCGCGGTGCGGACCATGCTCGAGCAGATGCCAATCGAGCGATTGGTCGTGATTCCATTCACTCGCCTGCGCAAATTCGCAGCCCATGAACAGAAGCTTCTTGCCGGGATGGCCGAACATGAAGCCGTAATAGGCGCGCAGGCTGGCAAAGCGCTGCCAGTCATCGCCCGGCATTCGCCCGAGGATCGAGCGTTTGCCGTGCACCACTTCATCGTGGGAGAGCGGCAGGATGAAGTTCTCCGAGAACGCATAGTGCAGGCCGAACAGGATGTCGCCATGATGGTGTTGGCGGTGGACGGGATCCTTGCCGACATATTTCAGCGTGTCGTGCATCCAGCCCATGTTCCACTTGTAGCCGAAGCCGAGCCCGCCGAATTCGACCGGGCGCGACACCTGCGGCCACGCAGTCGATTCCTCCGCGGCCGTCGTGGCGTGCGGGAATTGGCCGAAGACCTCCGTGTTGAAGCGGCGCAGGAAGGCGATGGCGTCGAGGTTTTCCCGCCCGCCAAACCGGTTAGGCACCCATTCGCCGGCGGGCCGGCTGTAGTCGAGATAGAGCATCGAGGCCACAGCATCGACGCGCAGGCCATCGATGCCGTACCGCTCGAGCCAGAACAACGCGTTGGAGACCAGGAAGTTGACGATCTCGGTGCGTCCGTAGTTGTAGATCAGTGTGCCCCAATCGAGGTGCCGGCCTTGAAGCGGGTTGGCGTGCTCGTAGAGCGCGGTGCCGTCGAAGCGGCCGAGCCCGTGCGGATCGTCGGGAAAATGACCGGGCACCCAGTCCAGCCACACGCCAAGCCCCTCGCGATGGCAGGCGTCGACCAGTCCTGCGAAATCGTCCGGGCTGCCGAAGCGGCTGGTCGGTGCGAACAGGCCGGTCGGCTGGTAGCCCCACGAACCGTCGAACGGATGCTCGCTGACGGGGAGAAACTCGAGATGGGTAAACCCCATGTCGTGGGCATAGCGCGGCAATTGCTCGGCGAGTTCACGATAAGTCAGCCATTCATTTTGACCCTTGCGGCGCCATGAGCCGAGATGCACCTCGTAAATCGATACCGGTCCGTTCAACGAATTGATATCGGCGGCGGCCGGATGGGGACGCGGCAGCCGTTCCTCGTCGAACACGATCGAGGCAGTGCTCGGGCGCACCTCCGCGGCGAAGGCGAGCGGATCGGATTTCAGCGGCAGATGTTGCCCCTGCCGGCTGAAAATGTTGAACTTGTAGCGGTCGCCCGGCAAGACATGGGGAATGAACAGCTCCCAATAGCCGAGGCCGCGCACGCGCATCGGATGCCGCCTTGGATTCCAGAAATTGAAGTCACCGACGACACTCACCTGTTGTGCGTTGGGTGCGAGCACGACAAAGGCCACGCCGGGCACGCCTTCCAGCACTATCGGATGGGCGCCAAGCTTCTCGTAGAGTCGCTGATGGGTGCCTTCGCCGAGCAGATAAAGATCGTAATCGGTCAGCACCGGCGGAAAGCGGTAAGGGTCGTCGAGATCGACCACCCTCTCGCCGAAACGCGCGCGCAGCTGATACGCGTTCGAGCCGTTGGGGAGAACGCCGGCAAACAGGCCGTCGTCATGGATGCGAGTCAGCGCCGTGGCCTCGCCGTGCGGCGCGATTGCGTCCACCCTCTGCGCATCCGGCAAAAAGGCGCGCACGACCGTTCTGTCCCCCTCGCGATGGGGGCCGAGATACTGAAAGGGATCGGAGTGGCGGCCTTCCAGGATCGCATAGGCTTCAGCAGTCAGCTCAGTCATGCAGCCTCACGGGCAGGCTGGACAAAATCCGCACTACGCGCCCAAGCATCGACGGCGCGGCTTCCGCCCGCTGGACCAATTCGGTTTCGAGTACGTCGAAAGCCTTTTCCAGCAGGAAGAAGTCCACCATTCGCTGCGCGGCGAGGGGGTCTTCGGGCCAGACCGGGGAATCGGCGATAAGTTCACGATAACCTGAAAGAAATGCATTGGTGGCGCGATCGATCCATGCGGTCAGCGCTACGCCGAGCCGGCCGGGCTCATCAGACGCGTAGTGAAGGGCGCGTTCGCGTGCGGCATGGCTGGCGGCCTCGATCGACCAGATCATGGCGGCGACATCGCGGGCAGCGGGCGCCTTGCGGCGGCGTTCCTCGATCGGTCGGCGGACATCGCCCTCGAATCCGGTCAGGGACACGTCATCCTTGACGATCAAGACCCGTCCGAGATGGAAATCACCGTGCAGGCGCAGGTTGAGGCCTTTTGCGTGGGCTGGCATCAATGCATTCAGGCGGTCGCGCAAACTGTCTTGCCGTTCCAACAGGTCATCGACAACGGCACGATCGGCCTCAGCGAGTGAACCGCGGAGTTGCCCCAAAGTGTCGAAGACGCGTTCGGCGCTCTCGACGATTGCATCGGCCCAGCGTGCGATGTCCTGGGGTTGGATCGGCTCGGGCGAAAAATCACCCGATCCTTTTCCGCTCGCCAAAGCGAGGTGGAGTTCGGCGGTACGCCTGCCGATCTGCGTCAGGTGCATATGTGCGGTCCGTTCTTCGCCCCGGCGATTCTCGTTACCGCTGCCGGCTGCCAGCAGGCGCTCCCGTTCGAGCAGGCGATCCAGGTAGGCGGCCGTCACGGTCCAGGCATCACCCTGATTGCCGACCTGCGCGTGAATGACCGCAATTCCGTAGCGCTTGTCGCCCTCGAACAATTCCACGCTGCCGAGCATTGCCGGCGCGTTGGCAAATTTTGCGACCTCAGTCAGGAAGATGCCGATCTCGATCTCGGGACTTATGCCGCTTTCAAGCTTGCGGAACAGCTTCACGACGTAATCGGAATCCACCTGCACGGCGGTCGAGAACGGGCCGCTGTCGATCGGGCTGACGCGTTCGGGCTGCCTGACGTGCCTGGCCTCGAATTTGCTCGTCGGCCTGAATTCGAGCCTCAACCCGTTCTCATCGATCGTCAGCATCTGGCGGAGATTGCGCAAGAGAAGCCCGATGAAGATCGTATTGACGGCGACGTCGAGCAGCGTGCCTTCGCGCGCGCCCTGACGCACCGCCGCAAGCGCGTTCGGATTATAGCGCTCGCGATCGAAACGCACCCACTCGATCTGCATCGGCAGCACGTAGCGCGTCCTCGCCGCATCCTCGGCGTCCTCGAAAAAGGTCAGCCACGGCCGGTTGTCGCCGATATCGCAGAAGGGAACCGCCGATGTCAGCGTGGGATGGATCGCCGAGGCCGTGTGAATCGGATACCAGCGGGAACGGGCGAGATGCCCGGGCAGGACATCGCATTCGAAGACGCTGCGGGTGCGGGCCAACGATACCCAGGTCGACCCGACCGGCACGACCAGCGTTTCGAATTCGGGCACGATCGAAGGCGCTGATGGCTCGGACTTGTCGCGCTCCTGAAGCTGGAACCAGTAGTAGCCGTATGGTCCAAGCGTGATCATGTAGGGCAATTCGCCGATGGCCGGAAAATTCGTGCGACCGAGCAATTCCAGCGGCACGCGGTCCTTGAAGGCGGAGAGATCGAGTTCGGTCGCCTGCGCCGAGCGCGAAAGGTTGGCGACGCACAGAATGACCTCGTCGCCATGCTGGCGCACATAAGCGAGCACGGCGCGATTGGCCGGGCGGATGAAGGTCATGGTGCCGCGGCCGAAGGCGAGCGTCGACTTGCGCACCGCGATCAGCTTCTTCGTCGCGCTCAGGAGCGACGACAGGCTGCGCGACTGCGCTTCGACATTGACCGCCTCATAGCCGTAAACCGAGTCCATGATGATGGGAGCGTAAAGCCGCGCCGGATCGGCGCGGGAGAAGCCGCCATTGCGATCCGGCGTCCATTGCATCGGCGTGCGCACGCCATTGCGGTCGCCGAGATAGATGTTGTCGCCCATGCCGATTTCGTCGCCGTAATAGATGATCGGCGTGCCGGGAAACGAGAGCAACAGCGAGTTCATCAGTTCGATCTTGCGCCGGTCGTTGTCCATCAGCGGCGCCAGGCGGCGGCGAATGCCGACGTTGATCCGCGCACGCGGATCGTTGGCATAGGTCGACCACAGGTAGTCGCGCTCGACGTCGGTGACCATTTCCAGCGTGAGCTCGTCATGGTTGCGCAGGAACAGCGCCCATTGACAGTCGGCGGGAATATCCGGTGTCTGGCGCAGGATGTCGGTGATGGGAAAGCGGTCTTCCTGGGCGATTGCCATGTAGATGCGCGGCATCAGCGGGAAATGATAGGCCATGTGGCATTCGTCGCTGTTGCCGAAATATGCCTGAACGTCCTCCGGCCATTGATTGGCTTCCGCGAGCAGCACCTTGCCCCTCGCATAGGCATCCAGCTCGGCGCGCAGCCTGCGGATGATGGCGTGCGTCTCGGGCAGGTTTTCGTTGTTTGTGCCGTCGCGCTCGCACAGGTAGGGAATGGCGTCGAGACGGAAGCCGTCGACGCCGGTGTCGAGCCAGCGCTTCATCACCTGGACCATCGCGTTGACCACGCGCGGATTGTCGAAATTCAGGTCCGGTTGATGCGAGAAGAAGCGATGCCAATAGAACTGGCCGGCCTCCGGATCCCAGGTCCAGTTCGATTTCTCGGTGTCGGTGAAGATGATGCGCGTGCCCGGGTATTTCTGGTCGGTGTCGCTCCACACATACCAGTTGCGCGCGCTCGATTTCGGATCGCTGCGCTTGGCGCGCTTGAACCAGTGATGCTGGTCGGAGGTATGGTTGATGACGAGCTCGATGATGACCCGCAAACCCCGCCGCTTCGCCTCGACAATGAAGCGGCGAAAGTCCTTCATCGTTCCGAAATCGGGATTGATCGCGCCGTAGTCGGCAATGTCGTAGCCGTCGTCGCGCCCCGGAGAAGGGAAGAACGGCAACAGCCACAGCGTGGTGACGCCGAGATCTTGCAGATAGTCCAGTTTTTCAGTCAGGCCGGCAAAGTCGCCGATGCCGTCATTGTTGCTGTCGGCAAACGCCTTGACGTGAAGCTGGTAGATGATGGCATCCTTGTACCAAAGCGCGTCGCCGTCGAGCGCGATGGCTGGCGCTTCCTTGGTATCGATGTCTGACATCAGATTCATCGGGGCGGGCGAACGTGCAGAGGCGGGACTATGGTACTGATGGGGCCGGGGGGCGCGCGCGGAGCCTCCGGCGGTTTCGGTGAGTTTGGTCACGATGGTGCCGGCCGCATGAATCGGTCCCATTTCGGTGGTGCGAAAGGAGATGCTCGGGACATATATAGAAAGCGCTTCCCTCTTATTGGTTCCAGGAGGAACGGTACGGCAGGCGAACGCGTTAGCCACTTCTATCCTCTTCCCAAATCAGTAGAATTTGCGGCGCCCTCCCTTCAAGCTTCTTCCCCCTTCTGTTCTCTATTATGTGCAAATGGCGTGCCTAATGGACGTTTATGACCGTGCCAGGGAACTAGGCCTCCAGACCGAATTTGTGGACGGCCAGGGTCACCGCCATGTGACAGACGCCACCGCGCTCAAGATCATTCTCGATGCCCTGCCGGAGCGCAATCCCACCCGGCTCCTCGATGGTCCGGTCGTTATCCGCTCCGGTGAGGCCACCCGCACGGAATTCAGCACGGCCGCGGCGCTGCCGGTGTCCTGGGAGGTTTCAAACGGCCCTGAGGTGATCGCGCGGGGCGAGGCGCGCCAGCGCGTGATCGCCTGGCCATCCGACTGGCGAGAGGGGATTTACCGGCTGAGGCTCAAAGATGCAGCCTCCTTGAGCGAGGAGGTCCCGCTGCTCGTGTCGCCGCCCAGGGCCTACGGTGGCGAATTCGATCGCGGCTGGCTCGTTGCGGTCCAGCTCTACAGTCTTCGCTCGACGCGGAATTGGGGGATCGGCGACTTTACCGACCTTGCCGTTTTGCTCGAACTTGCCGCTGAACTTGGAGCCGACGGCGTCGGCCTCAACCCTCTGCATGCCCTGTTCGACGACAGGCCGGCCGACTGCAGCCCTTATTCGCCGAACAGCCGGCTGTTTCTCAATCCGCTTTACATCGACCTTGAACAAATCCCCGAATTCGAGGCGGGCAGCGAGGTTCACAAGGCCGCCGCGCGGCTGCGCGAAGGCCATTTCGTGGACTACAAGGGCGTGGCCGAGCTGAAATGGCGGGTGCTGCGCGCGGCCTTTGAAAGATTTCAAGGTCCAGCCCGCCGCGGGCCGAAAAGAGGATTTCGACGCCTTCCGCACCGAGCGTGCGCCGCTGCTGTCTCGCTTCGCCTGCTTCGAGGTGCTGCGGCACAAGTTTGATCACCCCTGGTGGGAGTGGCCGGCCGAGTGGCGCGCGCCGGATGACGCCAGATGCGCCGAACTGCGGCGCGGCGAGGACGCGGCCGAGATCGAGTTCGTCGAATTCGTGCAGTGGACGGCAGACCGGCAATTGCGCGCCTGCCGCGATCAGGCAGCCCGTCTCGGCATGCAGGTCGGGCTCTATCTCGACATCGCAGTCGGCGTGCAATCCGGCGGTTTCGACGCCTGGAATGAGCAGACCGCCATCTCGCGCCATCTGTCCGTCGGCGCGCCGCCCGATCCGCTCAATCTGGCGGGGCAGAACTGGGGTTTGGCCGGCTTCAACGCGGCCGGCCTCGAGTTGCAGTTGTTCGAGCCCTATCGCGAGATGCTGCGGGCCTCGATGCGTTACGCCGGCGCGGTCAGGCTCGATCACGTGCTCGGATTGAAGCGGCTCTATCTCGTGCCGCACGGCTTTGCGGCCGACAATGGCGCCTATGTGCGGATGCCGTTCGAGGCGCTTCTGGCTGCAACTGCGCAGGAAAGTATGGCCAGTCGTTGCATCGTGATCGGCGAGGATCTCGGCACGGTGCCGGAAGGCTTTCGCGACACGATGGCCGAATGGGGCATCTGGTCCTATCAGGTCATGATGTTCGAGCGTGACGATCGCGGCGCATTTCGTCACCCCGATCAATACTTGCCGAACGCGCTCGTCACCTTCAACACGCACGATCTTTCGACCTATGCGGGCTGGCGCTCGTTCGGCGATCTCAAGATCAAGCGCTCGCTCGGCATCGATCCCGGCGAGAGCGATGGCGCCCGCTGGCACGCGCTGACGATGCTGGACGAAGTGCTGCGCCATCACGCGATCCATAACAATGACCTCAATGCGATCGCCGCTTTCCTGTCCAAGACAAGGTCGCGGCTGATGGCAATCTCGCTGGAGGATCTTCTTGGCGTGATCGAACAGCCGAATATTCCCGGGACGGTGAACGAACACCCGAACTGGCGGCAGCGGCTGCCGGTGGCCGTCGACGACATCGCGAACGAGATCGATGTTCAGGCGTTGAAGGAGGCAACCCTGGAAAGGGCTCGCGCCAAGATATAGGCACCCCTCCATTTCAGTTGGTAAAAATGTGTCCAGGATAGAAGATTACGGCTTGATCGGCGATTGCGAGACCGCAGCTCTTGTCGGCCGTGACGGTTCGATCGACTGGCTGTGCTGGCCGGCCTTTGATTCCGAAGCTTGTTTCGCAGCCATTCTCGGCACGCGCGAGAATGGCCGCTGGCAGATCGCGCCCGGTGAAGAAATCACGCGAATTTCCCGCCGCTACTGGGACAACACGCTGATCCTGGAGACGCGTTTTGACACTGGGGGCGGCACGGTCGCCATTATCGACTTCATGCCGCCGCGCGAGAAAGCCTCCGACGTTGTCCGCCTTGTGCGCGGTGTCAAAGGCAGCGTGAAGATGCGGATGGAACTGATCATCCGCTTTGCGACGGGCGCCGAGATTCCATGGGTCAGGCGCACGAAAGATGGCGCGTGGCTTGCGATCTGCGGGCCCGACATGACGGTGCTGCGCACGCCGGTCGAACTGCGTGGCGAGCACATGACGACGGTCGCCGACTTCGAGGTGGCGGAAGGCAAGACGATTCCGTTCGTCCTCACCTATGGCCCCTCGCACCTCCCGCTGCCCGATCCGATCGACCCAGTGCAGGCCTTGCAGGATACCGAGGATTTCTGGCTCGATTGGTGCAGCCGCTGCACCTACAAGGGCGACTATCGCGACCTCGTGATGCGCTCGTTGATCACGCTGAAGGCGCTGACTTATGCGCCGACCGGCGGCATCGTTGCGGCTCCCACGACGTCGCTGCCGGAAAAACTCGGCGGCAGCCGCAACTGGGACTATCGCTATTGCTGGCTACGCGATGCAACCTTCACGCTGCTTGCGCTGATGAACTCCGGCTATACCGAAGAAGCGTCCGCCTGGCACGGCTGGCTGTTGCGCGCGGCCGCAGGCGCGCCGGCGAACATGCAAATCATGTACGGCATCCATGGGCGCCGCCGCCTGCTCGAATGGGAAGCCGAATGGCTTTCCGGCTACGAAGGTGCTCAGCCGGTTCGCATCGGCAACGCCGCCCACGCCCAATTGCAGCTCGATGTCTACGGCGAGTTGATGGACGCGTTCCACCAGTCACGGGTGGCCAAGCTGGAACTCGAGGGCGAAAGCTGGGATCTCGAATGCACGGTGCTCGATCACCTTGCCGAAGTATGGGATCAGCCGGATCACGGCATCTGGGAACGGCGCGGCGAGGGCCGCCATTATGTTTTTTCGAAGGTCATGACCTGGCTCGCTTTCGATCGCGGCATCAAGGGCGCAGAGTTCGGCCTCAAGGCGCCACTCGATCGCTGGAAGAAATTGCGCGACACCATCTGTCGCGACGTCTGCGAGAAAGGCTTCGATCGCAGGCTGAACAGTTTCGTCGAATCCTACGGTGCAGATTGGCTGGATGCTAGTCTCCTGCTGTTGCCGGCGGTAGGCTTCCTGCCGAGTTCGGATCCGCGAATACGCGGCACCATCGCCGCGATCGAGCGCTATTTGATGCGGGACGGATTTGTATTACGGCACGATCCGCGTGAAATCACCTCCGAGAAACAGCCGATCGAAGGCGCCTTTCTGGCTTGTTCGCTCTGGCTTGCGGATGCTTACGTGCTCTCGGGCGAGATCGAGAAGGCGCAGGCGCTGTTCGACCGAGTGGTCGGCATTGCCAACGATCTTGGGCTGTTTGCCGAAGAGTTCGATTCCGGCGCGGGGCGGCAAACCGGCAATTTCCCGCAAGCCTTGACCCATATCGCGCTGATCAATACCGCGCATAACCTGAGCGAAGCCAGGCACGCCAGGGACAAGCCGGCGATGCAACGGTCAAAGTAGCTTTTGTTTTTCCTTCTCCCACAGGAGGAGAAGGGAAGTCACCGCGCCCTAGTTTCCGAGAATCATCTCCATCGCCTTGGCAAAACCCTCCTCTTCATTCGATGCGGTGACGTGCGTCGCCTGGCGTCTCACATCGTCGGTGGCGTTGCCCATGGCAAACGAAGTCCCGCTGACCTCGAACATCGCAAGATCATTCTGCATGTCGCCGATGGTAGCGACGAGATCGCTGGACACGCCCAGGCGGCCGGCAATCGTCTGCACGAAGGTGCCCTTGTTGACGCCGGGTGGGGTAATGTCGAGATAGTAACTCTGCGAGCGCACGGCGGTGGCCTGCGCACCGAGCGCCTCCTGCATGGCGGCTTCGCAGCGTTGCAGGCCGGCGGCGTCAGCGCTTGCGCCGACGATCTTGCAGGCCTTTGAAAGGTAGGGCGTCAAATCGTCAACCAGCGTCGGATCGGCGCGGATCGCCCGTTTCTCCAGCGGCACATAGGCGCCCTTGTCGTCGCGGGCGAGCCAGCGGTCGCTGGTGAAAAGCCAGATATCGGCACCAAACTCGCCGAGCACCTCAAGCGCGCGGCTTGCCGCGGCTTCGGGAATCAAGTGCTGCTCGACCGGCTTCAGCGAGGGATCGACGATGCAGCTGCCGTTGAAGGCGCCGACGGGAAGCGTGATGCCGAGAGGTTCGATGAGAAAGCGCATGCCGATGGTCGGGCGGCTCGAGGTAATGGTGAAGGCGATGCCGGCCTCGTGAAGCTTGCGCACGGCATCGATGGCGCGTTCGGTGAGAAGCTTTTCCTTGGTCAACAGCGTGCCATCGACATCGGAGACGACGAGCGCGATGCGGGGCATGGGCGTCAGGTCCTGGCTTGGCCGACAGTGCCGGCGATGATGTTGTCGACGATGGTTTCAACCGGTGCGTCGATCGGCACGGTGATCGCCTGCTCATCGGCTTGCGGCGGCTCCAGCGTCTTGAACTGGCTGTCGAGAAGTCCTGGCGGCATGAAATGTCCCTTGCGCCGGGCAAGGCGGTCAGCGATCAGCGCCTGGCTCCCATCGAGAAACACGAAGCGCACATCGCCTCGGTCGGTCGCCAAGACATCGCGATAGGCGCGTTTCAACGCCGAGCAGGCCACCACGAGATGGCCGCCGGCCCGGCACACGCGGCCGATCTCATCCGCGATCGCCTGCAGCCACGGCCGGCGGTCTTCATCGGTCAGCGGATGGCCCGCGCTCATCTTGGCGACGTTGCCAGGGGGATGAAAGCGGTCGCCGTCCTCAAACCTCCAGCCCAGCCGCTCGGCGAGACCAGATGCAATCGTGCTTTTGCCCGAGCCCGACACGCCCATCACGATCAAGGCGCAGGGCGCCATATCCGGTCTGGTGTTCAAGCGATTACCTACCTGCTGCAGCCCGATCCACTAGCATCACCGTTTCGCCGTTAGAGCGCGCCCGGTTGGCCGGCAGGCTTTCGTCCTCTGAAAGCCTGGCGAGTATCGCATGTTTTCCGGCGCCCGCGACCTCGAACAGCATTTCGCGGCAGGAGGCGAGCGCGGACAGCGTGAGCGTGACGCGCGGCACAAACGGCTCGACGTGCGCCTCCGGCACGCCGACGGCCCAGCGTTTTGTCTCGTTCAACGCAGGATAGCCGGGAAACAGCGAAGCCGTGTGGCCGTCGGGGCCGACGCCCATCAGGATGAGGTCGAACAACGGCCGCGCGGTTTCGAAATCGGCCATACCATAGAAGGCTTGCAGCTCGCGCTCATAGAGTTTCGCCGCTTGGTCCGGCGAAGCCGCATCCGTCGGAATCGGATGAATATGGTCGTCGGGCGCAAAGCGATCGAGGAAGATTTTTCGCGCCATGTCCATATTGTTCAGGGAATCGGAAGGCGGGACGAAGCGCTCATCGCCGATGAACCAGTGCACGCGGTCCCAGGGGATACGCTTTGACCAGGGGGCGTTTGCCAGCAGCTGATAGAGCTGTTTCGGGCTCGATCCGCCGGTCAGGCAGATCGCGATACGGCCAGGATTGGCCTCGATCCGCGCCAGCAAGCGTTCGGCAGCGTTAAGCGCAAGCGCTACCGGATCCGCCACGACGATCTGCTTGGGAGCGGCGGAGGAGGGCATGCGACTAGAGCTCCGATTCCGAAGTTCGCAAACTATTGCGGCGGCCTCTGATGCGAACTTCGGAATCAAAGGAGCTCTAGTAAGATATAGTCTCTAGTGCGGCTTTTGAATTTGAAGTTCCTATGATGAACTTGCGGCAAAACTGACAGGAGCTTCAAATTCGCCGCACTAGCCGAGTTTGCGCCAGCTGCGGCCGTCGCGCTTGAGCAGTTCGTCGGCGGCATCCGGTCCTTCGCTGCCAGCTTTGTACGTCTCAAGGCCCCTGGCGCCGGCCTTCTTCCAGGCGTCCAGAAATGGCTGCACCGCATGCCAGCCGGCCTCGACGCTGTCGGCACGCTGAAACAGGATGTTGTCACCGATCATGCAATCGTAGATCAGCGTCTCGTAGCCGGTGGTCGGCGCCACCTGGAAGTATTCCTTGTATCGGAACTTCATTTCGACGCCATCGATATTGATCGTTGGTCCGGGCACCTTGGTGTTGAATTGCAGTGTGATGCCCTCGTTTGGTTCGACCGCGATGACGAGATAGTTCTGCGAGAGCTTGTCGACTGGAGTGTCGCGGAACATCGCAAACGGCGCCTGCTTGAACTTGATCGCGACTTCCGTGCGCTTCATGCCGAGCGCTTTGCCGGTGCGCAGGTAAAACGGCACGCCCGCCCAGCGCCAGTTGTCGATGGTCAGCTTCAGCGCGGCGTAGGTTTCGGTGGTGCTGTCGGGCCTCACCTCTTCGGTCTTTCGGTAATCGGAAATCTCGGTGTCGCCGCTCTTGCCGGCCTGATACTGGCCGCGCACGGAATTTTTCAGGGCCTCTTCCTCGCTCTGGGTCTGGATCGCGGCCAGCACTTCGGCCTTCTCCGTGCGCACCGCGCGCGCATTGAATTGCGCCGGCGGCTCCATCGCGACCAGCGATAGGAGCTGAAACAGATGATTGGGCACCATGTCACGCAGCGCGCCGGTAGAATCATAGAAGCTGCCGCGATGGCCGACGCCGATCTTTTCATCGACCGTGATCTGCACGTGGTCGATATGATCGCGGTTCCAGATCGGCTCGAACATGCCATTGGCAAAGCGAAGCACCAGGATGTTCTGCACCGTCTCCTTGCCGAGATAATGATCGATCCGGTAGATCTGATGCTCATCCAGTATCTTCAGCAGATCGTCGTTGAGCGCCTTGGCGGACGCAAGATCGGTCCCGAACGGCTTTTCAACCACCAGCCGCCGCCAGGCGCTGCCGTCCTCCTTGAGCATGCCGGTGCGGCCGAGCTGCTTGGCGATCGGGGCAAACGCGGCGGGCGGCGTCGCGAGGTAAAACAGCCGGTTGCCGCCGGTCGCGCGGTTGGACTCCAGCTTTTGCAGCCGTTCGGCCATAGCATCGAACGACGCGGGCTCCCTCGGATCGGCCTCGATGCAGGTCACGCATTCGAGCAGCCGTTTCGCGATCGCATCCTCGACCGGGCGGGTTTTGTACTTGCGCAAGCCTTGCAACAGGCTTTCGCGCAGTGCGTCGCTCGACATGCCCTTGCGGGCAATGCCAACCACGCAAAATTTTTCCGGCAACAGATCGCCTACAGCGAGATTATAGAGCGCGGGGATCACCAGCCGGTGGGTCAGGTCGCCGGTCGCGCCGAAGATGACAAACGAGCAAGGGTCGGGCTTGCGCTTCTTCGCGAGGGGCTCTGTCACGAACGATCAGCCTTTGATGGGGTGGATGCTCCTTGCGCGGGCTCCGAGTGTCCCTCCTTGTGGCCGCCAAAGCCCTCGCGCATTGCGGAGAGAATTTTTTCGGCGAACGTATGTTCCTTGCGGGAACGAAAACGTGCGAAGAGCGCCGCAGTGAGAACCTCTGCCGGCACGGCCTCGTCGATCGCTGCATTCACTGTCCAGCGGCCTTCGCCGGAATCCTCGACAAAGCCGGAATAATTCTGAAGCGCGGGATTTTTCGCCAGCGCGGACGCCGTGAGATCGAGCAGCCAGGACGGGATCACGCTGCCACGCCGCCAGACCTCGGCAATATCGGCGATATCCAGCTCGAAGCGGTGGTCCTGGGGCAAGCCATCGATATTGGCGTTCTTCAGGATGTCGAAGCCCTCGGCATAGGCCTGCATCAGGCCATATTCGATGCCGTTGTGAACCATCTTGACGAAATGTCCCGCGCCGATCGGTCCGGCATGCAGATAACCCTGCTCGACGCGCGGGTCGCGCCCCTCTCGACCCTCGGTGCGCGGGATGTCGCCAAGGCCGGACGCCAGCGTCTTGAAGATCGGATCGAGCCGTTCGACGACCTGCTTGTCACCGCCGATCATCATGCAATAACCGCGCTCGATGCCCCAGACGCCGCCGGACGTGCCGACGTCGATATAATGGATGCCGCGCTCTTTCAGCTTCTTGCCGCGGCGAACATCGTCCTGCCAGAAGGTATTGCCGCCGTCGATGACGACGTCGCCGGGCTGCATCAGCCTGGAAAGTGCTTGGATCGTGGTTTCGGTGATTTGACCTGCCGGGAGCATGATCCAGGCGGCGCGCGGCTTTTCCAGTTTGCTGACGAATTCTTCCAGTGTGCCAGCGCCGGCCGCGCCTTCCTTGGCAAGAGCGCCCACGGCGTTTGCGTCCTTGTCATAGACGACGGCCGAGTGTCCGTGACGCATCAGGCGGCGGACAATGTTGCCGCCCATCCGCCCCAGGCCGATCATGCCAAGTTGCATCGTGAAGTCCTCTATTTCAACGCCTGCCGGATCGCATCATCGAGTGTCCTCAAGCCGCTCTCGAGATCGCCTTTCAAATGGACGCGCAACGCGCGCCGGCCACGTTCGGTCAGAACATCGAAATCGCCGCGCGCCTGAGCCGCCTTGATCACGCCAAAGCCCGCTTTTTGTCCGGGCACCGGCAAATCCTTAGGCTCATCGGCGGTGATTTGAAGGAACACGCCGGAGTCCGGGCCGCCTTTATAGGCCTGGCCGGTCGAGTGCAGGAATCGCGGACCGAATTCGGCACAGGTCGCGACGTGGCGTTGGTCGCGCACGGCAAGCCGCGCATTCTGCAATGCATCGATATGGCCGGCATTGCGCTCGATGTAGGCGAGTAGCGCCACATAGTCGTCGGCATGCACGCGGGAGAAATGCGCTCGCAGCCAGGATTTGAGCGTGCCGTCGGCGCCGGCCTTGCGCAATTCGCCGGCGTTGGGGTCGTCGGTATAGAGATCGGCTTCGTCGGTCGAGATGACCGGCGATTCCTGAGGCAGGCGACCTGATTTCTCGAAAGCTGCGGTCAGCTCGCGGGTCTTGACCTTGGCGGCCTCGACATCGGGCTGGTTGAACGGGTTGATGCCGAGAACGGCGCCGGCAACGGCGGTCGCTATTTCAAAGCGGTAAAATTCCTGCCCGATATGCTCGATCGATTTCATGACGATGCGAACGACCGGGTGGCCGGCCTGCTCCAGCGCGTCGAGTTTGGCGTCATGATCAGCGTCGTCCTCGCCCTCGGTGCGCAGGTCGATGAAGAAGCGGTCATTGCCGTAGACCGAGACGTCACTGATTGTCTCGCCATCGATCGGGATCAGGCCCTTGCCTTCCTTGCCGGTTGATTCGGCGATGAGCTGTTCGGCCCAGGCGCCGAAGTCGGCGATGTTTTCTGACGAGAAGATCGTCACCTTGTCGCGACCTTCGAGCCCGGCAAGCCCCATGGCGAGGCCGAGTTGCACGCCGGGATTTTCATGCGGCGGCACATCGGCGCCGCAAGAGCGCACCATCGCCAGCGTATGGTGGATGAGGCTCTTCACATCGATGCCGGCGGTCGCCGCAGGCACGAGTCCAAACGGCGACAACACCGAATAGCGGCCGCCGATCGTCGGTTCGCCGTGGAAGATGCGCGCAAAACCTTGCGCTTTCGCGACCTTCTCCAGCGAGGAGCCGGGATCGGTCACGGCGATGAAACGGTGCCCGGCCGCCTCGGTGCCGATCGCCTTGGAGACCTGCGCGAAGAAATAGTCCTTCATCACGTTCGGTTCGGTGGTGCCGCCGGACTTGCTCGAGACGATGAAGACCGTCCGCTTGAGATCGACCTTCTTTTCCATCGCGCGCACCTGCGCCGGATCAGTGGAATCGAGCACGTGAAGCCTGGGGAAGCCGGACTTTTTCGGGAACGTCTCGGCCAGCACTTCCGGCCCGAGGCTCGATCCGCCCATGCCGAGCACGACCGCGTCCGAGAAGTTCTGCCCTTTCACGCGCCGCGCGTAATCCTCGTAGTCGGCGACGTCGGCCTTGGCCGCGCTGTCGAGCCAGCCGAGCCATTTGTTTTCGTCGTCATTGGTCCAGACGGACTTGTCCTTGTGCCAGAGCCTGCGGATTTTGGCCGCGGCACGCCATTCCTCGGAGCTCTTCTCGACCGCTTTTGCGAGGCTGCCGCCAAGTGCAAACTTCTGCGCGCCGACGGCCGCGCCAAGCACCGTGGCGCGCTTGTGGGCGACCGCGCCGTAAAGCTTGTCGGCGGCATCGGCAAACAGCTTGACGCCGTCCTTGACCAGCTCTTCCGTGATTGCATCGAGCGAGATGCCGGATTTTTCGAGCTCGGCGAGCACGTCTCTCGCTTCGTCAACGTTTTCTTCCAGGCTGTCCCGCGGCTTGCCGTGGTCGCGGAAAGCATCGAGCGTCGACGGCGGCACCGTATTGACCGTATTGGGACCGATCAGCTCCTCGACATAGAGCACGTCGCTGTAATCCTTGTTTTTGGTTCCGGTCGAGGCCCACAACAACCGCTGCGGCTTGGCGCCTTTGGCGGCGAGCTTTTCCCAGCGCGCGCCGGAGAACAGCCCCTTGTATTCCTGATAGGCGAGCTTGGCGTTGGCGATCGCAACCTTGCCTTTGAGAGCCGCAAGCCGCTCCTTTTCGTGCGGGTCATTGGCGCGCGCGATCTTCTCGTCGAGCTGCTTGTCGACCGCGCTATCGATGCGGCTGACGAAGAAGCTCGCCACGCTCGCGATATGGGAGGGATCGCCGCCGTCGGTGACGAGCTTTTCGAGACCGGCGATATAGGCCTTCGCGACTTCGATATAGACCTTTTGCGAGAACAACAGCGTGATGTTGATGTTCAGTCCCTTGCCCGTCAGGTGCTCGATCGCCGGCAGGCCCTCCGGCGTCGCCGGCACTTTCACCATCAGATTCCTGCGGTGAACGTCCTTCCAGAGGCGCATCGCTTCCGCAATCGTGGCCTTGGTATCCATCGCCAGATAAGGCGACACTTCGAGGCTCACGAATCCGTCATTGCCGTTGAATTTGTCGTAGACCGGCCGCAGCACGTCTGCGGCGTGCTGGATGTCCTCGACGGCGAGGTGTTCGAAGAGGTCTGCGATCGGACGATCGCCCCTTTGCAAGGCGCGCCCGATTGCGCCGTCATATTCGTCCGAGCTGCCGATCGCCTTCTCGAAGATCGATGGGTTCGAGGTCACGCCCTTGACGCCGTCGGTATCGATCAGCTTCTTGAGGTCGCCCTTGGCGACAAAGCCGCGTGCCAAAAAATCCAGCCAGATTGCCTGGCCGTGGTTTTCGAGTGCCTTGACCGGATTCATGATGCCCTGTTTCGGTTCGAGCGGAGGGGACGTGCGGCCGGACATTAACCAGAGGTCCCGCCATCAACAATCCTCAGGGGGCAGTCCTTAAGCCGCTCCGGTGACCGGATTATGGGCTCCCCGTTCCGGATAACGCCCCCACGGTGAGTTCGATCCTTGGGAATGCCGTTCCAACCCCTCATCCCTGATCAAATTTTCGACGTTGTGACAGCCCTCGACAAGCAGCCGATTCTCGCGATCTGCATGTCAGGGCTGCCGTGGCGAGAGCCTTCCGAGCCAACTTTGTCGCTGCTATCGTACCTCCACAAGAACAAGTGCAGGGAGGATCATCACATGCCGCCAGAGGATATTCGCGCCACCAGCCGCCGCCGTTTTTTGCAATATTGCGCGGCATCGCCCTTGCTGGCATCGGGCGCGTTTGCCGCGCGAGCCATGGAGGCGCCGTCAAAACTGCCGGACCCCATGACGTGGGCGCCCCCCGGCAGCACCGATCTCATCAAGACGCCGAGAGAGGCGATCAACGTGTTCGATTTCGAGCCGGTCGCCCGCCAGAACGTGCCACCGGCCCATTTCGGCTACATGGCCTCCGGCATCGACGACGAAGTGACGCTGCGCGCCAACCGCGAGGATTTCAAGAGATTCCAGCTGATGCCGCATCGCCTCAACGACGTTTCCAGGGTCGACACCTCGATCGAACTGTTCGGCACGAAATACGATTCCCCGATCTTCATATGCCCGACCGGTGCCAACCAGTTCTTCCATCCCGATGGCGAACTGGCGGTGGCACGAGCGGCGCGCGCCGGCAACCACCTGCAAATGCTTTCGACCTCGTCGAACTTTTCCGTCGATGACGTCACCAAGGAGCGCGGTGCGCCGATCTGGTTTCAGCTTTATGCCTCGCCGAGCTTCGAGGTGGCGAAGGCACTGATCAAGCGCGCCGATGGCGCGGGCTGTCCGGTGCTGATGGTGACGGTGGATCGGATCGCAGGCCGCAACCAGGAGACACTGTTCCGCCTGATGAAGTCCGATACCCGCGAATGTTCGGGCTGTCATGACCGCTCCAGCTTCGCCAAACGCGCCCTGCGGCGGCACAATTACGACGGCATCGACCTCTCCGGCATCAAGGGTGGCGGCGAGTCCTCCAATCTCGATTGGGATACGGTCAAGCGCATGCGTGACGTGACCAAGATGAAGATCATGCTCAAAGGGATCGTCACGGCGGACGATGCGGAGCTCGCCGTGCAGAACGGCCTCGACGGCATTCTGGTTTCCAATCACGGCGGACGCGGTGAAGACAATGGTCGCTCGACCATCGACGCGCTGCCGGAGATCATCGCGGCGGTGAAGGGCCGGGTCCCCGTGATCGTCGATTCGGGTTTTCGCCGTGGCACCGATGCGGTGAAGGCGTTGGCGATGGGTGCGCAGGCGGTCGGGATTGGCCGGCCTTATCTGTGGGGTCTTGGCGCGTTCGGCCAGCAAGGCGTTGAGCGGGTGCTCGAGCTCGTACGCACCGAGACGAGAGCCGCGATGCAGCAATGCGGGGCGCGCTCGGTGAAGGATCTCAATGCGAGCTTTGTGCGCCGGGTGACCTGAAACCCACGCCAGCGTGTGTACTCTTGGAACCACTTGACTGCTCTACCGTTAACGGAGCTTAGGCGGCCCGGTCATGGCCATGGCCGTTTCCAAATGTTTCTACGGGGTGGGGAAGCGCGGAATGGTTTCAGACTTGCCGCCAAGCAAGGTTCCTGAAGTCACGCTCGTCTTCTGGCTCATCAAGATACTGGCGACCACGCTTGGCGAGACCGGCGGCGACGCGGTGTCGATGTCGATGGCGCTCGGCTATGCGGTCAGCAGCCTGATTTTCATCGGCATCTTCCTGGTCGCCGTCGTTGCGCAGATTTCCGCGAAATCCTTTTATCCGCTGCTCTACTGGTTCGTGATCGTTGCCACCACGACCGCCGGCACCACCATGGCCGATTTCGCCGACCGCTCGCTCGGCGTCGGATATCCCGGCGGGGCGTCGCTGCTCTTCGCCCTGCTGACGATTTCTCTCGGCATCTGGTACACGTCTGAAGGGACGGTTTCAGTCAATACCGTCGCAACACCGAGGATCGAAATCTTCTACTGGGTGTCCATCCTGCTTTCGCAGACGCTGGGAACGGCGCTGGGCGACTGGATCGCCGATACCAACGGGTTGGGTTACGAAGGCGGCGCGCTGGTTTTCGCAGGCGGGCTCGTGATTGTCGCCGCAGCCTATGTCTGGACCAATGTCTCAAGAACGCTGCTGTTCTGGGCCGCGTTCATTCTGACCCGGCCGCTTGGCGCTACGCTGGGGGATCTGCTCGACAAGCCGGCGCAGCAGGGCGGTCTCGCCTTCAGCCGGTATGACGCGTCGGCGATTCTCGCCGTCGTCATCTTTGCCTGCATCTTGATCCTGCCGCATCGCGCCGGCTCGCATCCGGGCGCCGCGCCGCGCTCATGATTGCTGTCGCCGCGAGCGAAGATTGCAGGAAGCCGTGTTGCTGGAGACTGTTCACTTGCCCTTCACAAGCTGAATGATACGGTCCCGCCGATTTTCCGGCTTGTCCGGCAAATCGTTGCGGTCTTACTCAAGCAAAGGAAAAGGAACTACAGGATGATTCGGACTTTCCTGATCGGCAGCTCCCTCGCATTTGGTCTTGCCACGGCCGCGAGCGCCGCGGTTACGCCGGTGCCTGTTGGCGTTCCCAATAACCCGGTGGTCAAGGTTGCAGAGGGCTGCGGGCCCGGCTGGTGGCGCGGCCCGGGCGGCAGGTGTCATCCGATGTTCGACGGCAGGGCCTGCCCTCCCGGATACCATCTTGGGCCGGAGCGCAAGCGGTGCTGGCCGAACTGATTGTTTGAACTCAAGCTGCGGCCGGGTCATTGCGACCCGGCCGTCTTCACGTAGGAATCCGCGCTGCTCGAAGGTGCTTGGCGCAGACTTGCTTAGCGCAAATTTGCGTTGATCTTGTCGAGCGCGGCAGAGCCCGGGCAGAGCACGTCAGCCTCGAGGCGGTTGAGCGGCTGCTCGACCGTGTTGAGGTGGCTGTGCAGATCTTCGGAGTCAGGATCGACGTAAAGCAGCCCAGTGACGATCTGGCCCTTGGCGGCGTGCTTTTGCAGGAAGGCCAGCGCGCCGACACGGTCATGCGCGTCGTAGTCGGCGTCGATCTTGCGCAGCGCGATCTTGCTGCCGTCGTGCTGTTCGACCACCTGCACCGTGCCCGGCGCGTAATCGACCGAGATCGGCTCGCGGCCGGTGAGCACGTCGAGGCGGTTCACGGCGTCATTGTGCTCGCGCACATAGTCAAAACTCTTGGTCGAGCCGGCATGGTTGTTGAAGGCGATGCAGGGGCTTATCACGTCGATGAAGGCCGCGCCCTTGTGCTCGATCGCGGCCGCGATCAGGGGCACGAGCTGGGTCTTGTCGCCGGAGAAACTGCGTGCCACGAAGCTCGCGCCCAATTGAAGCGCGATCGCGACAAGATCGACCGCGTTGTCGGTATTGGTCACGCCTTTCTTCGATTTCGAACCGCGGTCGGCCGTCGCCGAGAACTGGCCCTTGGTGAGGCCATACACGCCGTTGTTCTCGACGATATAGGTCATGTCGACGCCGCGCCGGATCGAATGCGCGAACTGGCCGAAGCCGATGGATGCGGAATTGCCGTCGCCGGAGACGCCGAGATAGATCAGATCGCGATTGGCGAGGTTGGCGCCGGTGAGGACCGACGGCATGCGTCCGTGCACCGAATTGAAGCCGTGCGAGTTGCCGAGGAAATAGTCGGGCGTCTTCGACGAACAGCCGATGCCGGAGATTTTCGCCACGCGATGCGGCTCGATCGAGAGTTCGTAACAGGCCTCGATGATCGAGGCCGTGATCGAAGTCATGACCGCATCCGGCGCACAGCGTCGAAATCTTGCCTTCGTAATCGCGATGCGTGTAGCCGAGCCGGTTCTTGGTCAGGCCCGGATGATGGAATTTCGGTTTCGCGATGTAGGTCATGACTTCACCTTGCGCAGCGGAGTCAGCTTGAGCTGATCCTGATGTTCGCCGATCGCGGTTGCAATGAATCGTGCGGTGATCGGCGTGCCGTCATAGTGGCGGATCGGCACCAGCCGCACCGGATCGATGCCGTTCTCGTTGACGATCAGCGTGCGGAGCTGGGCGTCGCGGTTCTGCTCGACCACGTAAACGAAGTCGTGATCGGCGATGAAGCTCGCAACGGAGGAATGGAACGGGAAGGCGCGGATGCGCATGCGGTCGAGCGTGTGGCCGCGTGCTTCCAGAAGCTGGATCGCCTCATCCATCGCCGGCGCCGTCGAGCCGAAATAGAGCACACCGTATTTGGTCGGCTTCGCCGCATTGGCCTGCAGCGGGCGGGGCACCATGTCCTGCGCGGTCTCGAATTTGCGCAGCAAACGCTGCATGTTGTCGGCGTAGACCGCGCCTTCCTCCGAATAGCGTGCGTAACGGTCGCGCGAGGTGCCGCGGGTGAAGTACGAGCCCTTGGTCGGGTGCGTGCCGGGATAGGTTCGGTAGGGAATGCCGTCGCCGTCGACATCGAGATAGCGGCCGAAGTCGCGGCCCTCGTCGAGCATCTCCGCCGTCATCACCTTGCCGCGATCATATTGCCGGGCGTCGTCCCACTTCAGCGGGCGGGAGAGCCGGTGGTTCATGCCGATATCGAGATCGAGCATCAGGAAGATCGTGGTCTGAAGCCGCTCGGCGAGATCGAACGCCTGTGCCGCGAACTCGAACGCTTCCGCCGGGTCCTCGGGGAACAGCAGCACGTGCTTGGTGTCGCCATGGGAGGCATAGGCGCAGGCGAGAATGTCGCATTGCTGGGTGCGGGTCGGCATGCCCGTGGAGGGACCCGCGCGCTGCACGTTCATGATCACCGCCGGGATCTCGGCGAAATACGAGAGGCCGATGAACTCGGTCATCAGCGAAATGCCGGGGCCGGAGGTCGCGGTGAAGGCGCGCGCGCCGTTCCATCCCGCCCCGATCACGATGCCGATCGAGGCGAGTTCGTCTTCGCCCTGCACGATGGCGTATTTCGCCTTGCCGGTTGCAGGATCGTGCCGCAGCTTCTTGCAGTGGCTCGCAAAGGCGTCAGCCAGCGAGGACGACGGCGTGATCGGATACCAGGCGCAAACGGTGGCTCCGCCATAGACGGCGCCGAGCGCAGCCGCACTGTTGCCCTCGATGAAGATACGGTCGCCGACCTTGTCCGCCTTCTTCACGCGCAGGCCGGTCGGGCATTTCAGGTTTTGCAGCGCCCAGTCGCGTCCCAGATGCAGCGCGTGGACGTTCGAGGACAACAGCTTTTCCTTGCCCTTGTACTGTTCCCCGATCAACTGCTCGATCAGCTTCGGGTCCATCTCGAGCAGCGCGCACAGCGCGCCGAGATAGATGATGTTCTTGAACAACTGGCGCTGGCGCGGATCGGTATAGGTGGAGTTGGTGATCGCCGTCAGCGGCACGCCGATCACGGTGATGTCGGTGCGGAATTTCGAGGCCGGCAGCGGCTTGGTGGAATTGTAGAACAGGTAGCCGCCGGGTTCGATCGAGGCGACGTCCTTGTCCCAGGTCTGCGGATTCATCGCGACCATCAGGTCGACGCCGCCGCGCGCGCCGAGATGGCCGTCCTCGGTCACCCGCACCTCATACCAGGTCGGAAGGCCCTGGATGTTGGAGGGGAAGATGTTGCGTGGGCTAACCGGGACGCCGTGGCGCAGGATGGCGCGGGCGAAGAGTTCGTTGGCGCTCGCCGAACCCGAGCCGTTGACGTTGGCGAAGCGAACGACGAAGTCGTTTACGCTGCTGATCGGGCTTTGGACGGACATGATGTTCCTGCGTGGGTCATATCGATCAGATATTTCTGCATGTCCCAGGCGCCCGTGGGACAACGTTCGGCGCACAGCCCGCAATGCAGACAGACGTCTTCGTCCTTGACCATGACGCGTCCGGTCTTGAGGTCGCTTGAGACGTAGAGATCCTGGTCGGGATGCAGCGACGGCGCCTTCAGGCGTTGGCGCAAATCCGCCTCATCGCCATTCTCTGTGAAGGTGATGCAATCCATCGGGCAGATATCGACGCAAGCGTCGCATTCGATGCAGAGGGATGTCGAAAACACCGTCTGCACGTCGCAATTCAGGCAGCGCCGGGCTTCGCCGAGCGCAAGCTTGACGTCATAGCCGAGCTCGACTTCGGCGCGGATATCCTTCAGCGCAACGACCTTGTCGCGATGCGGCACCTTGAAGCGCTTGTCGTCGGTCGGATCGTTGTCGTAGCTCCACTCGTGGATGCCCATCTTTTGCGAGGAGACTTCCACCTGCGGCAGGGGGCGTTCCTTGACGTCCTCTCCTGACAGCAGCCGGTGGATCGACAGCGCGGCGTCATGGCCGTGTGCGACCGCCCAGATGATGTTTTTCGGCCCGAACGCCGCGTCGCCGCCGAAAAACACCTTGGGATGCGTCGAGCCCATGGTCTTGGGATCGATTTTCGGCATGTTCCATTTGTCGAAGTCGATGCCGCAGTCGCGCTCGATCCAGGGAAAGGCATTCTCCTGGCCGACGGCGACCAGCACGTCGTCGCAATTGATCGTCTCGTCAGCTTCGCCGGATGGCACGAGAGAGCGCTTGCCCTTGGCGTCGTATTCCGCCTTCACCTTCTGGAAGGTGACGCCGGTGAGCTTGCCGTTGTTGTGCACGAAGGCGATCGGCACCATGAAATTGAGGATCGGAATATCCTCATGCATTGCGTCTTCTTTTTCCCAGGGGCTCGCCTTCATTTCCTCGAAGCCGGAGCGCACGATCACCTTGACGTCCTCGCCGCCGAGGCGGCGCGCGGTGCGGCAGCAATCCATCGCGGTGTTTCCGCCGCCGAGCACGATCACCCGCTTGCCGATCTTGTCGGTGTGGCCGAACGAGACGCTGGAGAGCCAGTCGATGCCGATGTGGACATGGGCGGCCGCTTCCTTGCGGCCGGGAATGTCGAGCTCGCGGCCGCGCGGCGCGCCGGAGCCGACGAAGATCGCATCGTAATTTTCCGACAGCAGCTTCTTCAGGCTGTCGATGCGCGTGCCCGCCTTGAACTCTATGCCGAGGTTGAGGATGTAGTCGGTCTCTTCATCGATGACGGAATCGGGCAGGCGGAATTTTGGAATCTGGGTCCGCATCATCCCGCCGGCCTTTGGGTCCGAATCGAATACAGTGCAGTGGTAACCGAGCGGGGCAAGATCGCGCGCCACCGTCAAAGAGGCAGGGCCGCCGCCGATGATTGCGATTTTCTTGCCGTTCCTGGCGCCGGCGCGCGGCAGGCGACTCTTGATGTCGTCCTTGAAATCGGCGGCGACGCGCTTGAGGCGACAGATCGCGACCGGATTTTCCTCGACCCGGCCGCGCCGACAGGCCGGCTCGCAGGGCCGATCGCATGTGCGCCCGAGAATTCCCGGAAACACGTTCGATCTCCAATTGATCATGTAGGCGTCGCTGTAGCGGCCCTCGGCGATCAAGCGGATATATTCAGGGACGGGAGTGTGTGCGGGACAGGCCCATTGGCAATCGACTACCTTGTGGAAGTAGTCCGGCGCCGAGATATCAGTCGGTTTCATTCCTGCCTATCCGCGCAAAAATACTCAAAGTACAGCGCGGCCTTATCTTGCTTGCGAACGCTCGATGCGGCGCTCTTTCCTGCTCTCAAATCGTATCATCGGTTTTTCGTATTAAAGCCAATCATGCCGCTCTACAAAGCCAATTTTGTTTGATCTTGCGGTTTTACATCGCAGCCGCTGCATTCATCCTAAAAGCGGATTTATGTGGCAGTGCAACATGGACGACATGCGACTTTGCGGGAGGTAATATTTCGTCTTGTGAAATGTTTGCCTCATGAAATGTCCGCTTTCGCGATGTCCCACAGCAGGCGATAGGTGCCGATCGAAACCACAGGGCCAATCAAAGGCTCACATTTCTTCATGCGCGAGGCGATAAATTTGGGCGGGTTTGCATTGGTATGATCGATCAGCCAGAACCAATCGCCGGCACCCTCAGCGGAAGCTGACGCGTTTTGGGTGAGCGGCCTGGAAAGTCGAGGGTCGCTTTCGAGCAGATGCATCGAAATGATGCCATCCAAGCCTTCGGGATCGAGCGCATCGTGTAGCCAAGCGCGCAGTTCGTCTGCCTTTCCAAGCGCCGGGCGGAAACGGATAATTCCGAGCATCGCGCCGCGGCCCTTGCCGCGGCTGATCGTGATCCGCGCGACGCTGCGGATCATGTTCTTGAAGTGCGCCATCGTCTTTTTCGACCACTCGGTCGGGTTGGCGAGGCGGGCCTTGTAGGCGGGGCTGTTCAGGACGTCGATCGTCTCCGTCGAGTACAGGAAAAGATATTTCGGCGCGCCGTCCTCGGACACATAACGCCGCGCCTCGATGAAACCCTCGATCGCCACCCGCTCTTCGAGATGTTCGCGATCATACCAGCGGTTGAAATCTTCCTCGTGCTCGAGATCGACATCCATCGACGTCAGCAGCATGCCTTTTCCGGCGATCGGCATTGTTGTTCTCCGTTCAATCCTCATGGCGAGGAGGCGTGCAACGCCGTCTTCCGGACGATGCTTTGCATCGCCGGGAGAACCATGAGGCCCAGCTGTCGGCCTCATCCTTCGAGACGCTTGCTTCGCAAGCTCCTCAGGATGAGGGGAGGACATTAATCCGTTATCCTCGATGCCACGTCCGCGATTGCTTTCATCACAGCGTTGCGCACGCCGGGATCGTACAGCGTATGGCCCGCGCCCTCCACGATGCGAAGTTCGGCATTGACCCACCTTGCCGCAAGCGCGTGGGAGGTCGCGGGCGGGCACAGCAAATCGTAGCGGCCCTGGACGATGACCCCCGGAATGCCATTGAGGCGGCCTGCGTCCTCCAGAAGTTGACTGGGCCGCATGAAGCAGTCGTTGGCAAAATAATGCGCTTCCATGAAGGGTGTGGCGGGCAGGGGGCCGGTCGATGTCAGTGACGCCGTATCCAGCCGCGTGCGCGAGGGCGAAACCTCCGACAAGATCCGCTCGGTGTCGTGCCAGGCCCGCACGAAGGGCCCATGCACGGTGACGTCTGAATCCAGTATGCGACGCCAGTAGGACTCCAACGGCTGCGTGCGTTCGTTCTCAGGCAGAAGTCCGAGAAAATCCTCGCTGAGCGCGGGATAGAACCGCGGCAGCGTTTTCAGGAACGCGCCATCAAGTTCGTCGCGCATGCCGAGGAACGTCGCCCGCAACACGATGCCCAAGACGCGGTCGGGATGGGCTTGCGCGTAAGCCAGTGCCAGCGTGGCGCCCCAGGACCCGCCGACCACCATCCAGCGCTCGAAGGAAAATTTCTCGCGGATCATCTCCATGTCCGCGATCAGATGCGGCAGCGTGTTGTGATCGCGAAGGCCTTTCGGGCGGCTGCGCCCCGCGCCGCGTTGATCGAACAGCACGGCATGAAATCGTTCCGGATCGAACAGGCGGCGGTGATCGGGTTGGCATCCGCTGCCGGGTCCGCCATGCAGATACACCGCGGGGATACCGCCCACGCGGCCGACGCTCTCGACATGGATGTGATGGCCGTCGCTGACGGCGAGCAGTTCTGACGTTAGCGGCGCAAAGGCATCGCTGCGCGCACCGGAAACCAGGTCAACTGGCATCGCTTTCTTCCGGCTCAAGCGTGCCGCCCGCGAAATTGCGATAAATGAAGCGGGTTTGGTCGCCGGCCGCTTCTTCCGCGGCAAGTTTGAAAATCCGCTCGTGGTGCGGCGACAGCGAGCAGGCAGGATCGGTATTGCCGGCATCTCCGGTCAGCGCAAAGGCCTGGCAGCGGCAGCCGCCGAAATCGACTTCACGGAATTCGCAACTCTTGCACGGCTCCGCCATCCAGCTTGTGCCGCGATAGCGGTTGAAGGCTTCCGAGTGCTGCCAGATCCAGGCGATCGAATGGTTAGAGCGCACCGATTCGAATTCGAGTCCCGTGATGCTTTCGGCCGCGTGGCACGGCAGGATCTTGCCGGCTGGCGAGATGTTGAAGAACTGCCGTCCCCAGCCGCCCATGCATTTCTTCGGCCGCAACGCGTAATAATCCGGCACGACGTAGTCGATCGCGAGGATGCCTTTCAGCCGCGCCTGCGCTTCCTCGACGATACGGGTGGTCTCCTCGATCTGCTCAAGCGTCGGCATCAGAGCCGCGCGGTTCTTCAGCGCCCAGCCGTAATATTGCACGTTGGCGACTTCCAGCCGGTCGGCGTCGAGATCGACCGCCATCTGGATGATGTCGGAGAGCTGGTGCAGGTTCTGCCGATGCATGACGGCATTCACCGTCAGCGGCAACTCGAGTTCGCGCGTCCATTTGGCGACCTCGAGCTTTTTGGCATGTCCTTTGAAGCCGGCGACGCGATCGGCGACGACTGGCTCATTACCCTGAAAGCTGATCTGCACATGACAGAGGCCGGCATCAGCGAGTGCGGCGAGTTTGTCGCGCGTCAGCAAAACCGCCGACGTGATCAGGTTGGAATAAAGCCCGACATCGCTCGCATGCTGGACCAGCTCGACCAGGTCCCTGCGCGCGGTCGGCTCGCCGCCGGAAAAATGAATCTGCAACACGCCGATCTCGGCGAGCTCGGACAAGACCTTCTTCCACTCGTCCGTCGTGAGTTCGCTGCCGGCGCGGTCGAGCTCGACCGGATTCGAGCAATACGGGCATTGCAGCGGACAGCGGTGGGTGACCTCGGCGAGTACAGCCAGCGGAATCCCATACGCCTCCGCCGTCGAGCGGCGGGACTCCAGTACAGCCAGCCCGTCGGCGGGATCGGTGACAGCCTGGTTGGCGTCGGTTAACGTCGGGCTCATGACGTCTTCTCCCGTGCTTCAGTGAGAAAGCCCTTGTCGGCGAGGTCTTGCAGCATCGCGATCACGTCTGACGCGATCGCTTCGCGAGGTGCCGCATATTTGGCGGCGAGCTGATCGACCATGTCGGCGACGCTGCGATCCCCGTCACAGAGATGCAGCACCTCCACCGCGATCTCGTCGGGCGCCAGCACGCGTTCGGGCGCGAGGATCACCCAGACCTGCCGCGTCTCATCGAATTTCAGCTTCGTGTGGCGCGGCAGTTTCGGCCGGCTCGTTTCGCTGACGCTGATGTTGCGGCTTGATGGCATGAGTTCTCTGGTTCTTTAACTCGCTTTGGGAACAAAGGCCCCCGGCGGGACATGGCCCTCGACATAGGCATGATACAGCGCATCGAGCTGAACCCATAGCACGTTGGTCTTGAAGATCAGCGCGTTGCAGACCGCATCGCGCTGCTCCGGCGTCTTCGCATGGGTCTTGACGTACTCCAGCGCAAAATTGGCGTCCCGCGGCGCCTGGGTCAGGCGGCGCTTGAAATAGCTCATGATGTCCGGGTTCACGAAATCATAATGCGCCAGCATGCCCGAAATGCGCTCTTCGTGCAGGTTCGGCGCGAACAGTTCCGTGAGCGAGGAGGCGATGGCTTCCAGCGGGCTCTTGTCGCGCACGAAATGCACGTAAGCCTCAACCGCAAAGCGCGTCGCCGGCAAAATGCCTTCGGTCGATTCGACGTAGGTCGTGTCGAGCCCCAGACCTTCCGTCAATTTCAGCCAGCGCTCGATGCCGCCTTCGCTGCCGACGTCACCGTCGTGGTCTTCGATGCGGTGCCGCCATTCGACCCGGATCGCGCGGTCGCGAAAGCGCGAGATCACGACCGCATCCTTGATCGGGATCGTGCTCTGGTAGTAGTAGCGGTTGAGCGCCCAGGCCTGCACCTGCCCCTTGTTGAGCTTGCCGCCGTGCAGCAGGCGGTGGAACGGATGCAGGCTGTGATAGCGCGTCTCGCCGATGTAGCGGAGCGCGGCTTCGAGTTCCTCGGCGCTGTTGAGCACGGTCTTGCCGCCGAGCGACAACGCGGTCATTCCTTCCAGCTTCATCCTAGTGCCCACTTTCCGAAGTTCGTGTTACACCTCAGCGCCCACTTTCACGAACTTCGGAAAGTCATGGGCACTAGCAAACCTATAGGTTCTAGTGCCGTTTTTCTATTTGAAGTTCCTGGATCGAACCCGCCGCTTGTGGTGCAGGAACCTCAAATAGGCGGCACTACTCAAAGCACGATCTCCATTCCATCCGCCGGGATCTGCCATCCCGCGTGCTCGGCGGCGCGGCGCTCCTCGGAATCGTGCAGCCAGGCCGGGTTCGAGTTGTTGATATGCAGGAATATCTTTCTCTCGATGCCAAGACTTTCAAGAGCCGCGATCGCCCCCGTTTTCCCCGACATCGCGATATGTCCCATGCTTTTCCCGGTCTTGGTCGAAAGGCCGGCCAAGATCATTTCGTCGTCACGCCACACCGTGCCGTCGAAGAACACGAGCGGCGCGCCTTTGAGCCTTGATTTGAGATCGTCGGTCACCTCGGCGCAAGCGGCCAGAAAGTAGAAAAAACTGCCGGTCGCCTTATCGCGGATGCGAAGGCCGAGCGTGTCGCCGGCGCGATCGCTTTGCCGCTGGCCTTCGAGATACCACGCGCTCTTGCCGGTGACCTCGAAGGGGAGGATATCGATGCCGGAGGGCGATCCATCGGCAAGCGCGGGTTCGAAGGCCTGCTCGATCTCGACCGGTTGCCGCTTGACGTTCTTTTCGCTGAGCACATTGAAGATGCTGTTGGCCTGCAAGGTCGCGAGCACTTTGTCATGGGCGTAGATCGTGAACGGCCAGCCCTCGCGCATCGACAGAAGGCCCGCAATCGCATCGATTTCGCCGTTGGTGAGGATCACGCCTGATATCGGCGAATGCCGAAGTTGGCCTTTGGCGGGGTGAAGCTGGGGCGCCTTGATCAGTTGTTGGCGCAGGTCAGGCGAGGCATTGACGAGGAACCAGTGATTGCCATCGGCGCTGATCGCGATTGAGGCCTGCGTGCTCTGAAGTTCCGGGTGGCTGGTTCGTGCCGCCTGACAGACCCGGCAGCCGCAATTCCACTGCGGAACGCCACCACCTGCCGCGGCGCCCAGGATGACGACGCGCAACATGATCCGTCTCCTGGAATCCATAAAACCCGAATGTCGGGAAGCTCGGGTACTCAAAACTAAAAAAGGCGGACGCGGGGTGAAATGCGCTCCCGGATGGGACGCATCACTCCCGGCAATCCACCTTGTTCAAGAAGGATGCTTGATGCTGCCGCTTACTTGCGGGCGGCGCAGGCATACATGTTGATTTCCATGCCAACCGGCACTTCGACGATCTTTGGTGCTTTCCAGGCCATTTTGGCTCTCCTTTGGGTGAAACCGGACGTACTCCGCCCTGCGGATCAAAGTAATACAGATCAGAAAGTTCGCCAGCGGAATCTTCTCTTATATTGCATCGCACAATGGTTTCGAGGATCCGTGACCGCGTTTCCGTCAAACCAATGACGCATCAACAGCTTCTTCTGACGAGGATGGGTTCGTGGGGGTCGGCCGGTCCACTTTCGGCCACTGTCGGATAAAGCAACTGTGAAAGACGGCGGGCCTCGCCTGCCGGAAACGGGTTTGATCATGCCGCGATACTTCTTCAACACGCGAATCGGCGACGAGGTGATCGCCGACCCCGAGGGCGAGGAACTGCGCAATCCGGATCGCGCCTGGGAGGTCGCCCGCGCCATGATCCACGAGCTTTTGAGGATCGAAGGGGTCGAGAACCTCATGCGCGCCGTGCTCGAGGTGACCGACGATGAGGGTGAGATCGTGCTCGAGTTTCCCTTCGCCGAGGCGGTCCTCGATGACAGCGATGCGGATGACGACAACATATCCGTCACGAAGCATTGATGGGACGCGATAGACCGGATTACGTCGAGGCCGGATTATAATAGCCCCGCTTGTCTAATGGAGTGGATTTGACATTCGCTGCCCGCCTAGGCGCGAGTTTGGAAAACGAATGTTAAATCCCAAACTCCACTAGAATCTTGAATTTGCTAGCGGTCCTTTGATTCTAACATTCGCAAGGGTGCCCGCTGAGAAGGGACGCGAATGTTAGAATTGGACTGCTAGCGAGGCGCTTCCCGCCGCAACCGCTTGAAAGATGTTTCCGATTGCGTCCGGGCTCCGAAATATTCCACACTATGGCACGAAGTCCGCCGTCACGGGCCAAGGGTTTGCCTCGGGTTTGCCTCGCGCACGGATTGGGACTTCCACCAAGGGAGAAAACTATGAGGATCAGTTCATCGGTGCCGCGCAGCCTGTTGCTGGCGGGTGCCGTTATTGGAGTTTTGAGTTACGGCGCTGCTGCCCAGACGGCCAGCCCGCCGGCCGCCGCTCAACCGCTTCCGCCGGGTTCGCCGATGATCGGCCGACCCGACAACGAAGCTGCACAAAAACTTGCGCCGGTGGCGGCTCCGCCGATCGCGGCTGCGCCCGACAAGCTGCCGATGGACAAGCTGAAGGTCCCGGCCGGCTTCAACCTCGAAGTTTACGCCGCAGGCATGCCGAATGCGCGCTCGCTCGCGCTCGGCGACAAGGGCACCGTCTTCGTCGGCAGCCGTACCGTCGACAAGGTCTATGCCATCGTCAACAAGGACGGCAAACGCGAGGTCAAGATCATCGCCTCCGGCCTCTACCGGCCAAACGGCGTCGCCTTCAAGGACGGCACGCTCTACATCGCCGAACTCTCGAAGATCTCCAAGATCGAGAAGATCGAGGACAATCTCGACAATCCGCCGAAGCCTGTCGTGATCTACGACAACCTGCCGAAGGACGAAGCCCATGGCTGGAAGTTCATCGCCATCGGACCGGACAACAAGCTCTACGTTCCGGTCGGCCAGCCCGGCAACAACGTGCTGCACGACAAGGATCACGGCCAGATCCGCCGCATCAATCTCGATGGTTCCGGCGCCGAAGTGGTTGCAGTCGGCGTTCGCAACACCGTCGGTTTCGACTGGAATCCCGAAACCAAGCAGCTCTACTTCACCGACAACAGCCGCGACTGGTTTTCGGAAGACCTTCCCAATGACGAACTCAACCGCGTCACCAAGGTCGGCGAACACTTTGGCGCACCCTATTGCTGGCAGGGCACCATTCCCGACACCGAGCACGGCTGGGGTCATTCGTGCAGCGAGTTCACGCCTCCCGTAGGCCTGATGGGTCCGCACGCGGCCTCGCTCGGCATGCGCTTCTATACCGGCAGCATGTTCCCGAAGAGCTTCAAGAACCAGCCCATCATCGCTCGCCACGGCTCGTGGAACCGGACCAACAAGTTCGGCGGTGATGTCGTCGTCGCCCATCTCAACAAGGACGGCACGGTCAAGAACATCGAGCCGATCGTGACCGGCTTCCTTCAGGACAACAAGTATGTCGGCCGGCCGGTCGACGTGATGCTGATGAAGGATGGTTCGATGCTCATCTCCGATGACTGGAACGGCGCGGTCTATCGTCTGAGCTACGGCAAGCAAAAGGTCGCAGGGCAATAAGGCGCGAACCATCATCGGGGGCAGCGTTTGCTGCCCCCGATTTTTGTTGTTTGGAATGAGTGCGTGAGGCAGGTCGATGAAAAAAACAATAACGATCGTGATGCTGGCATTCGCAGCGCTGGCCTTCTCGGCCAACGCCGAAACGATCGAAGAACGTGCGGCACCCTGCTTTGGCTGTCATGGCGAGGACGGACAATCCGAGACCGCATTCACCCCCTCGCTCGGCGGCCAGCAGGCGCCCTATGCGCTGATCCAGCTCTTCATGTTCCGCGAAAAACTGCGCGCCTTCGAGCCGATGAACGATATGGCGAAATCGTTCACCGACGACGATCTTCAGAGATTTTCCGACTTCATCTCCAGGCTGCCGAAGCCGCAGCCGCCCGCTGACGCCGGCGATCCGGCGCGGATGCAGCGCGGTCTGGCGCTGGCGCAGGCCAACCGTTGCAACTCCTGCCACAATGCCGATTTTTCCGGCAAGGAGAACGTGCCGCGGCTCGCCAATCAGCGCGAGGATTATCTCAACAAGACGCTCAGCGAATACAAGGACAACTCCCGCCACGGCTATGACGGCACCATGGCGGACGTGATGGGCGCGGTCACCAAGGAGCAGATTCCGGACCTCGCCTATTACATCTCGCACTATCGCTGAGCATGACCATGACCGACGCAGCTATGGTGCAGATGAACTGGCGGCGTTACAACTTCCGGCAATGATGGGGAGTTCGTCGATGCAAGACCTCTGGCGCCTGTCGGCGGAAGAACTGGCCGGCCTGATCAAGTCGAAGAAAGTTTCGGCGAAGGAGGCCGCGACGTCGGCGCTGGCGCGGCTTGACGCGGTCAACCCGGCGATCAATGCGGTGGTCGATCACCGCCCCGACGATGTGCTGGCTCAGGCAGTCGAGGTCGATTCCGCGATCGCGCGCGGTGAAGATCCCGGCCCGCTCGCCGGCGTTCCCGTCACCATCAAGGCCAATATCGATCAGGTCGGTTACGCCAACACCAACGGGCTGAAGATGCAAGCCGCGCTCATTGCGCGCGACAACAGCCCCGTCGTCGACAATCTCCGCAAGGCGGGCGCCGTCATGCTTGGGCGCACCAATTGTCCGGCGTTCTGCTATCGCTGGTTCACGACCAACCTCATTCACGGCAATACCAAGAACCCGCGCGACCCCTCAATCACGCCCGGCGGCTCGTCCGGCGGCGCGGGCGCGGCGGTCGCGACCGGCATTGGCCACATCGCGCATGGCACCGATATCGCCGGCTCCATCCGATATCCCGCCTATGCCAATGGCGTCCACGGCTTGCGCACGACGACGGGGCGTATTCCCGCTTACAATGCCGCGCTGCCCGAGCGCGCCATCGGCCCGCAGATCGCGGCGGTCTCCGGACCGCTCGCGCGCACCATCGGCGATTTGCGGATTTCGCTTGCGGCGATGTCGGCGCCTGACGCCCGCGACCCCTGGTGGGTGCCGGCGCCGCTCGAAGGGCCGCCGATGCCCAAGCGCGCGGCAGTATGCGTCAATCCCGACGGGCTCGATCCGGTCGCCGAAGTGAAAGCCGCCGTGGTCGATGCGGCCAGGCGCCTGGAGCGGGCCGGCTGGACGGTGGAAGAAGTCACGTCGCTGCCGCCGCTGAAGGAGGCGGCCGAGCACCAGACCAAACTCTGGCTCGGCGACAATTATGAAGGACAACTCGCCGCGGCCGAACGCGAGGGCGATCCCGGCGCGCTCGCCTGCCTGCGCGGCAACAAGTCGAAGGTGTATCCGTTCGATCATCTAACGCTCTCGAAAATCCTGACGCGACGCGCGACGCTCGTTCGCGACTGGTCGCTGTTTCTCGAAAAATATCCGGTGCTGGTGATGCCGGTGTCCGGCGAACTGCCGTTCCCCGATCAACTCGACACCAGGGACGATGTGTCCTTCGCACGCGTCTGGCACGCGCAACTGCCGCAGATCGCCATTCCCTTCATGGGCCTGCCGGGCCTGACTGTCACCACGGGGCTGGTCGGGCGCGTGCCGGTCGGCGTTCATGTCGTCGCCGGCCGCTATCGCGAGGATCTTTGTCTGCTGGCGGGTGAGGCGATCGAGGCTGGCGGGGTGCCGTCCTCGCCAGTCGATCCTTATCAGGGTTGAACATGGCTTCGATCTACGATTTCAGCGCCAGGTCGCTTGCGGGTGAGGACACACCGCTCAAGCTGTTTGCGGGCAAGGTGCTGCTGATCGTCAACACGGCGAGCGCCTGCGGCTTCACCCCGCAATACAACGGCCTCGAGGCGCTGCAGCAGAAATACGGCGCGCGCGGTTTCTCGGTGCTCGGTTTTCCCTGCAACCAGTTCGGACGTCAGGAGCCGGGCAGCGCGGCGGAGATTGAACAATTCTGCTCGTCCAATTATGCCGTGACCTTTCCGATGTTCGACAAGATCGAGGTCAACGGCGATAGCGCCCATCCGCTCTATCAATATCTCCGGCGCGAAAAATCCGGGCTGCTTGGTTCCGCGATCAAATGGAATTTCACCAAGTTTCTGGTCGACCGTTCGGGCAACGTGGTGAGCCGTTATGCGCCAACCACGACGCCGGAGAAGCTCACTGGGGATATCGAGGCATTGCTGTGAACGAGAACAACGAAAGTCAATCCGATCAATTGCCGGACCGGCTGTCCGTCGATCCCAAGAGCCCGTATTACAACGAAGCGGTCCTTTCGCGCGACGTCGGCATCCGCTTCAAGGGGATCGATAAGAACAATGTCGAGGAATATTGCGTCAGCGAGGGCTGGATTCGTGTCACGGCGGGGAACGCCAAGGACCGCTACGGCAACCCGCTGACCATCAAGGTGCATGGTCCGGTCGAGCCGTATTTCCGGGACAAGAAACCGGAATAGGTGTTTTGACGTCATTGCGAGGAGCCTCAGCGACGCAGCAATCCAGTCGTTGAAAGTTCTGGATTGCTTCGCTTCGCTCGCAATGACGGACAAGCAAACTCAAACAAGAAGGCAGTTCATGTCCGTCCGCATCATCGATATCCGGGAAATTACAAAGCCGATCTCCTCGCCGATCCGCAACGCCTATATCGATTTCACCAAGATGACGACGAGCCTTGTCGCCGTCGTCACAGACGCTGTGGTCGACGGCAAGCGCGTGGTTGGCTATGGCTTCAATTCCAACGGCCGTTACGGGCAGGGTGGGCTGATCCGCGAGCGCTTTGCGGCACGGATCAAGGAGGCCGATCCGAAGACGCTGCTCAATGAAGCCGGCGACAATCTCGATCCCGACAAGGTCTGGGCGACGCTGATGTCGAACGAGAAGCCGGGCGGCCATGGCGAACGTTCGGTTGCGGTCGGCACCATCGACATGGCGGTTTGGGATGCGGTGGCGAAAATCGCGAACAAGCCGCTGTTTCGCCTGCTGGCCGAGCGCCACGGCGTCAAAGCCAATCCGCGCGTCTTCGTCTATGCCGCCGGCGGCTACTATTATCCCGGCAAGGACCTGTCGATGCTGCGCGCGGAGATTCGCGGCTATCTGGATCGCGGCTACAACGTCGTCAAGATGAAGATCGGCGGCGCGCCGATCGAGGAAGACCGCACCCGCATCGAGGCGGTGCTGAAGGAGATCGGCAAGAATGCGCAACTCGCCGTCGATGCCAATGGCCGCTTCGATCTGGAGACGGCGATCACCTACGCCAGGATGCTGCGCGACTATCCGCTGTTCTGGTACGAGGAGGCCGGCGATCCGCTCGACTTCCAGCTTCAGGCGGCGCTCGCGGAGTTTTACCCCGCGCCGATGGCGACCGGCGAAAATCTCTTCAGCCATCAGGATGCGCGCAATTTGCTTCGTTACGGCGGCATGCGGCCCGACCGCGACTGGCTGCAATTCGATTGCGCGCTGAGCTACGGGCTTTGCGAATATCAACGCACGCTGGAGGTGCTCAAGGTCGCCGGCTGGTCGCCGAGCCGCTGCATCCCGCATGGCGGCCATCAGATGTCGCTCAATATCGCCGCCGGTCTCGGGCTCGGCGGCAATGAGAGCTATCCCGACCTGTTCCAGCCCTATGGCGGTTTCCCGGATGGCGTGCGCGTCGAGAACGGCCATATCACCATGCCGGATCTGCCCGGCATCGGCTTTGAAGGAAAGTCCGATCTCTACCGCGAGATGAAGGCGCTGGCGTCGTAGGCCGCGATCGGGGGCTTTTCATCCTTCGAGACGACTCGATTCGCCCCCGCGGCGCTTGCGCCGATCGGTGCGCCACCAGACATGCGCATTGCCGGGAAATCTGGCGCCAGCTATTCCGCAGATTGCGGCGCCGTAAATTCACTATCGCGCGGCGCGCTGGTCACCTCGCGCTTATTCAGTTTCACGAATACGTGCGCCGGGAACACGATGAAAGCGCCGATCCCGAACGCCAGATGCACCCATTTGGCGGGCGTTTGGACCTCTTCGCTTCCATAGTAAAGCATTAGCGCAGTAACACTGAGGATGGAGATTGTCGCGATGACCGTGAGCCCGGTCACAAGGTTACGGCGCCGTAGCCATCCGGCGCGGACATGAACAGGCAGAAGCGAGCCGACCGCTACCAGCACGGCGTAGGCCGAGATGCCGTGCAGCACCAGCAATAAATGTACCAGCTCACCTGGATCGTCGTAGATTAGATCATGCAGGATGAACCACGGCAGGCCGGACAAGCCTACCATCGCGGCAGAGCAGTAAATCGCTATCTCTTGCCAAATCCCGAGGCGCATATTCTAGGCCGCTTTCCCCTCGATCGCCTCATCAGAAGTAATGATGGCGGTTGCGCCAAGGGCGGCGAAAAGGGCGGAGCCGGGATCGCGAAGCTGAACCAGGACTTTGGTGAGGGCGTCTGCAAGCACACAGGTTCGGGCGATAACGGAATAAGCGCAGTGATCTCTGTTTGACACCACAGGTGTTGGCCTCTCCACATCGCTCCTGACGATCGTTGCCAGTGCGCTTGACGTCGCGATCGCCGCGTTGCGCAACAGACCAGCACGAACGACACGGTTTTCACTACCCGGACAGCGGATATAGATCGGCTGCGCGGATGGCCCGATGACCCGGATATCTCCGCCGGCATTGACCAATGCTTCGCGCACGCCATGAGCGCGCAAGGTTGCAGTGGCTCGATCGACGGCGAACCCTTTGGCAATGCCGTCGAGGTCGATCGAAATCGGCGCGGAATAGCGAAATTGGTCGCCGCCGAGATGCTCAACGGCGGCAAAACTACCGCTCTTCGCATGGGCGAGGCCTTCCGACGGCAGCAATCCGCGCTGCATTAGCTCATGGCCAACGGCGCAGTCAAACAGGCCACGCGTCGCATCAAACAGCATCCGCGCCTGTTGCAGCACCTTGCTGGTCCAGCGGTGGACGCTTACAGGTTGGAACGGCGCGTGCCGGTTGAGCCGCGCCAGATCGCTAAGCGGATCGTGGAAGCTCATCAGTTTATGAACCCGCGCGACCGCTTCGAATGCGGCATTCACGGCGCGTTCGAGCGGCGGCTCGCTCAGGCCGGCTGCCTCGATCTCAACGATGGTGCCGAGCAGCGGTCGCGCACGTCTCATCCCCTGCCTTTCGCGCCGGTTCCATATTTTTGCATGACACGTTTGACGCCATCAGTGACATGCTTCGACGACAGCGTCGCGCCGCTGATGTTCTTGATGTCCTGGCCGAGCTGCAATGGCGAACTCGCGCTCTTGCCGACAAACTGTGCGCGCCACGAAGCGTCGCGTACCTCAAAGCCGTACGACTCCCGGTAGTCCATAATCTCGATCTGCTTAACCGTTCCGTTCGGATTGATGCCGACGGCAATGGTAATGTACTCGTGCTTGCCGACAACGCGATCGACGACGAACAGGCCGCCGTTGGAAGTCCGCCAGACGTTCGGCTCGCCTGCGGCTGTGAATGTGGCGCCTGGAAAGATTGCGCGTTGCGCCTGCTCCACGGTGAAGTAGGTTGCGGCATAGGCGGACGTGGAAATGGCAGCGATCGGCAGCCAGACCCAATGGCTTGCTTTCATCGTGAGCACCTCAGAATGTGTAACCGGCCTTCAGCCGGAAGCGGAATTGTTCGAAGTCGTTGTCGAGTATGTAGCCGCCGACGAGCGCACCCGGCACCGTGTCGCTATGCGCCGAGGCCCACGGAAGCTGCCATAGCGCCGTCGCCGTGACGAACAAATGCTCGCCACCGTAGTGCAGCGTTGGGCCAAGATAGTAGCCGCTGTTCGACTCGTGAGTGAAATTGAAGCTGTTGTATTCGTGTTCGTTAAGGAACTCGAACCCGGCCGACCAGTTCTCGATGAACCGATAAGATACCGCGAAGCCGTAATTGACGTCGGTTTCCTCTTGCCAGCTATGGGCGAGGCCGGTCGGATCGGTCGGGTCCAACAGGTTGCGGAATTCCGGCGCATAGGTAAAGTTGAAGGCCACCGTAAGAAGATCGTCGAGGAAGTTCTTCTGGAGGATGATCTTGTTCTCCGTCTCGTAGAAGTTCGGGCCCAATGTCGGCTCGGTGTACACCGCAAGCCCGATGCCGTCGGTGTAGGGGCTGAGGATGCGGTAGATCAGTTCGCCCGACACGCCGACGAAGCGTTTGGCGTTGAAGAAATCGTCCGGCCCCACAACAAAATCTGAAAACTGCTCTGATGGCGTTGTCGTGCCGAATGGGCCATTGTGATAGGCCTGCATCCACGCGTAGTTCAGGTAGATGGCGGCCTGCAGGTTGCTGGCGAGGCCGTATTCGAACTCTGTTCGCCCCTCGAGTTGATCAAAATTGCCCCCGATCTTCTGGTGCCGCCAGGTCATCCATTGCTCGACCTCCTTGCCGCCCTCCGGCAGGAGATCCGTGGTGTAGACGAAGCCGAATATCGACTCTTCAGCAGAAGCAGATGAGGTTGCAGAAAAGAGGAACGCAGAAATAATAGCTGCCCACCAACGGCGAAAGTTTTTCATTGCCAGCCCCGTTAATGTCCCTGTCGGGACTGCTTTTGTGGCTGGCTTCCCACGCCCCGAAGCGCGGGTGGCTGGCTGAAACCCGAAGATTCTCTTGTTCGCTAGATCGGATGCACAAACCGTGGCGCCCGCTAGTTCGATTGCGATCCCTCTATTTGGTCAAGATCAACTTGCCTGCTGCGGTTCGCTGCAATCGATAGACTTCGTCCTCATGGTGGATGATCACCATCCTGTAGTCCCCCAGGATTTCGCGGCTGGAGATCGTCCGCGGTGCGCCTGTGCCTGGCCGCGAGCTTCCCGATCGCTCACCATCATCCGATTGCTTTCCCATCCTCACCCGCAAGGTTTCGCCGGGCTGTTTTATCCGTGCTCGCGCTGCCGTCAATTGAAGTGACTACAGATTAAAGGAATTCCAAATTCATCGTATCAGGGCGCCAACCAGATTGCGCGCCGGCCGTTGATCGGCCCTCTCCCAACTGCTCACCTCCGTGAGGCGGCGGAAATCCGCCCTGGTCCTTGCTCAGGATGTTGCGAACGCACATCAGCATCGCTCGTCCTCAGTGCGCGCCGAGAGCACGAGATAGGCGGCGCGTCCTGTCGCCTCCGGCACGAACGGCGTTCCGCTTTGGCGGAGCGAGCCGCAATAGAGCTTGTCGGCGAGGTTATTGGCGCGTGTTTTTCGAGGCGAACGTGACTTTTCGTCCGGGTCAGGGAAGCAAAGCCCGCTCGCCAACGAAGGCACCTCGATCCCGAGCTACTGGCGCTTCGATGCGTTCGTGGAAGCCAAGATCGACAAGAATTGGAAGCTCAAGCTTTACGTCCGGGCCGACGTGTAAGTCACCCCGTCGCCTTCACGCCTGCTTGGGCAGCGCGACGATGTCGAGCAGCCTTCGGCCCTCGTTCTTGAGCAGCTTCTTGACGGCGCTGGATGCGGCGACCGTGCCGTCGTTGGCATAGGCCTCATGGTTCTTCTCGATGTCGTCGAGACGATAGAGATAGTTGACCATGATGCCGGCGGATTCGCGCAGGCCCTTGGGCGAGACGTCGCCGAGCCAGTTGATCCGTTCGAGCCGCGCGCCGTTGCCGAGATGGAAGCGCGCAACCGAATCGATCAGCCGGCCCTTGGGCGTGCGCGCTTTCAGGAAGTAGTACGCTGCCAACGTCTCGACGATTGGACGCAGCTGGCCTTCCAGCTCGGGATTCTGCCACCAATCGGGCTCGTCGAGATGTTTGAGAACGGGGCGCTCGTCCTCGGTGACGGGAAGGTAGGCCGTTGTTTTCAGCCATTTCATGAAGCCCGGCACCGGCGACAGCGTCACGAAGTTCTCGAGCTTCGGCAATTCGCGGCGCAGCTCCTCGACCACCTGCTTGATCAGGAAATTGCCGAACGAAATTCCGCCCAGGCCGCGCTGGGTGTTGGAGATCGAGTAGAACACTGCGGTGCGCGCGCGCTCGACAGGAACCGGCTCGCGGTCTTCGGCGAGCAGCGGAGCGATCGCGTGCGGGATTTCTTCCGTCAGCGCCACTTCGACGAAAATCAGGGGTTCATCGACAAGGGCGGGATGGAAGAAGGCGTAGCAGCGCCGGTCGATGGGATCGATGCGGCGGCGCAAATCATTCCAGCCGCCAATTTCGTGCACGGCTTCATAGCGAATGATCTTTTCCAGAATGTTGGCCGGCGTCGACCAGTCGATCCTGCGCAGCACGAGAAATCCCCTGTTGAACCAGGACGCGAGCAGATGCACGACGTCACGGTCGAGCGCGGCCAGGTCCCTGTCCTCGCCCTGCTTGTTGCCGCTCATCACAGCGAGCAGGTCCGCGCGCATGGCGACCAGATCGGCGGTGCCGCCGGGCGCGCGGTTCAGCCGCCGGATCAGTTCCTGCCGCCGCGGCTCGGAGGCAAAATGAAGGGCGCCGCCGTTGCCGTCACGGGGCTCGGCCATCCAGGCTTCGATGGCCTTGTTGACCTTGTCCCGGTCGGGGCCGAAATCGCGCGCCAGCGCATGGAAGAAGGCAAGCCGCTCCTCGGCGTCGAGATCGCGGTAGCGGTCGAGAACGTCACTGGCCATCGCGGTGCCGGAGGCCTCGCCACGGCCGGACAAGACCGCCTCGCAAAGCTCAATCAGGCCGTCCGCGTCCTCCTTGCCGTCGTCCGGTTGACCGCGGTGAAGCAGGGTGCGCCCGCGCTCCGAAATGGTCATAAGCAGGTCGCTGAAAAAGGCGTTGGCCATCGCTCTGTGATCGAATCCGTGTGGGTGCGAACAGACGTTACATTGATTTAAGGCGAAGTGGGCCCCTATCAAGCACAAGAATTTGTCATGCCGATTACGATTTGGGCGAGCTAAGACTTTTGGAGAAACGCGGTCGGTGTCCGGCCGGTAACCCGCCGGAAGGCATGCGAAAATGCGGGGAGGCTGGCATAGCCGAGCTCGCCCGCGACCTGCTTGATCGAGACATTGGTATCGGTTGACAGCCGCTCGATCGCTGCCGCAATCCGCGCCCGCTGGCACCAGGTCTTGAAGCTCAATTGCGTTTCGGACGCAAACAGCCGCGACAGCGTACGAACCGATGTGCCCACCTGTTGTGCAAGTGTCTCGATCTCGTGTGGCGTCGTCGGATCGTCGAGCACGATGCTTGCAGCACGGCGGCAACGCGGTTCCTGCGGCAGGGGGATGAACGTCGCGGAATCCTCGGCCTGATGCAATTCGAGCATGGCCAGGCGGATCAACAGCGTGGTGCGTGCGCTATCGTTGCGGCCGTCGAACAGCGCAAGGATCGTCTCGTGCAACAGCGGCGACACGCGCACAACGAATTCCTGGATCAGCTTTGTGCCCTGTTGCTCGCGCGCAAGCCACGCCAGGTCGAAATACAACGTGCGCATGTCGATATCGGCGAGCACATCGATGGAATGTGGCAGGCGCGCGGGAACCCACACGGCGCGGTCCGGCGGCACCAGCCAGCGTCCTTTCGGCGTCGTGACCTGCATGGTGCCGCGCGCCGCATAGACCAGCTGCGCCTCGCGGTGCATATGGGTGTCGAGCCGGGTACCCCTGGGGTATTCGTTGGCAATCATGTGAATGCCGTCGCCGGTCGAAGTCCGGCGTCCCTGGATCACCGCAATTGGCTTTTCGGCGATATTCATTGGCCGCATCCCGTCAGGTCGAATAGCTATATCCTAAACCCGGAAAACAGGGGATTCGACCCATGAACAGCCCGGGACGGGTGATCGGCTTCGTTAACGCCGCGCATTTCATCGACCATTATTCGATGCTGATCTTTGCGGCCGCCGTCATCATCATGGGGCCGGCGCTCGGCATGGCCTATTCTGAATTGTTGCCTTACGCCACGCCGGGCTTCGTCGCCTTTGGCGCGGGATCGCTCCTGACCGGCTGGCTCGGCGACCGCTGGAGCCGCCGCCACATGATGGTGATCTTCTTCATCGGCATCGGCGTCTCGATGATTTCGGTCGGCCTCGTCAGCACGCCGCTGCAACTTGGCGCGGCATTGTTGTCGATCGGCCTGTTCGCCTCGATCTATCATCCGGTCGGCACCGCGATGATCGTCTCCTATGCCGAGGCGTTGGGGCGCCAGATGGGCATCAATGGCGTGTTCGGAAATCTCGGCGTGGCCTCGTCCGCGCTCGTGACCGGGGTCATCGGGCAATACCTCGGCTGGCGCTGGGCCTTCATCCTGCCGGGCAGCATCACCATCCTGATCGGGCTTTGCTTCGTGGCGCTGGTGAAGCACGAGGACCGCACCAGTGCGAAACAGGCGGCGGCGCAAGCGCGCGTCGCCAAGGAAGACATGTGGCGCGTCATTCTGGCGCTCCTGATCGTCGTGATTGCGATCTCGACCACCTTCAACGCGGTGACGGTGGCGCTGCCGAAACTATTTGCCGAGCGACTGAGCGGTCTCACGCAAAGCCCGGCGCTGCTCGGGGTGATCGCGGCCGGCGTCTACGTGTTCGGCGCGATGACGCAATACACCATCGGCCAGCTGCTCGATCGGCATTCGCTGAAGGCGGTCTCGCTGCCGCTGTCGTTCGTGCTGGCGCCGTTCTTGTACGCCGCGGCCGAGCTGTCCAATCTTCCGCTCATCGTCGCCTCGATCGGCATCGTCATGGGCGCGTTCGGGCAGGTGACGGTTAACGACGCCATGGTCGGGAAATACACCAGCGAGGAATGGCGCTCGCGCGCCTATGCCGTGCGTTATTTCGTCGGCTTTACCGCAGCGGGTGTTTCGGTCGGCCTCGTGGCCTGGCTCTACCAGCAGGGCGGATTTGTCACCATGCTGCACGCCTTTGGCGGCCTGTGCCTGGCGACCATCGCCGCCGCCCTCATCCTGCCGGTCGAAATCAGGACACCAGCTACTAGGCTGCGTTGATCTGGTACAGCCGAAGCTTGCGAAAGATCAATAAGGATCAAATGAGGCCCGCTATTTGTCCCGGATCGGGATGGAAAGGGGGGGAGCGGCACGGCATAGTGCTTGCATTGGATTTGCAAGGTATTTTCAGTCTTATGCGGAGGTTCCATGACCGTTATTGCCGCGGCGCCGATTGGTACTGTCGAGCGCTCGAAAATGAATTCGATCGTGTTTGCGAGCTGCTTTGGAACGATCATCGAATGGTATGATTTTCTGATCTACGCCACGGCGGCAACGCTCGTCTTCAACAAGGCTTTTTTCCCGACCTTCGATCCCTTGGCCAGCACGCTCGCCGCGCTCGGCACCTATGCGGTCGGCTTTCTGGCGCGGCCGCTTGGCGGCGCGCTGTTTGGCCATTTCGGCGATCGGCTAGGCCGCAAATCCATGCTGGTGCTGACCCTCTTCATCATGGGCTTGAGCACCTTCTGCATCGGGTTATTGCCGACCTACGAGAAGATCGGAGTATTCGCACCAATCCTGTTGATGCTCCTGCGCATCGTCCAGGGCGTCGGCCTCGGCGGCGAATGGGGCGGGGCCTCGCTGATGGTGCTGGAACATGCGCCAGCCGAGCGCCGCGGCTTCTACACGAGTTTCGTGCAGATCGGATTCCCGATCGGCCTCGTGCTGGCGACACTGGTGTTCGGGCTCGTCGCCAAGCTGCCGGAAGCCGATTTTGCCAGCTATGGCTGGCGCATCCCATTCCTGATCAGCATCGTGCTGCTCGGGGTCGGAACCTTCGTTCGCTCGCGCGTGCCGGAGACGCCGGTGTTCGAGAACCTCAAGTCGCGTGACGACCTCTCGAAAAATCCCGTGGGCGAGGCCGTCGGCAAGAACACCAAAAACTTCCTGATCGCGGTGGGCCTGAAGCTTTCCGAAGTGTCCTGGGTCTACATGCTCTCGGTCTTCATCGTCGGCTACGCCACCAGCAGGCTCGGCCTGCCGAAGCAGATGATGCTCAACGCCGTGCTCTATGCCGCGCTGCTCGAACTGATCTCCTTGCCATTATTCGGATGGCTGTCCGACAAGATCGGAAGGCGGCCGCTCTTTATCCTTGGCGCGCTCTTTACGGTCGCCTTTGCGTTTCCGCTGTTCTGGATGATCGACAGCAAGAGCACGGCCCTGATCTTTACCGCGATCATGATTGCGATGAATTTCGGCCACGGCATGATGTTCGGAATCGAATCCTGCTACTTCCCCGAATTGTTCGGGCCCCGCGTGCGCTATAGCGGGGCCTCGTTTGGTTTCCAGACTTCGGCTGCGATCGGCGGCGGTTTTGCGCCGATCATTGCGACCGCGATGGTCGGCTATTTCGGCGGCACCGGCGGTGTCTCGATCATGATGATCGTGTTGGCGCTGATTACGCTCGCGGCGGCGCTGGCGGCACGCGAGACCCGCGGCAAACCGCTCGCAGATTGATTGCGCCATGCGGTTCGGCATCTTCATCTATGACGGTGTCGAACCGATCGACCTTGCGACCTTCGGCGTGCTGTCGATGGCGCGCCGGATCGCGCCGGAAATCTCGATCTGCACGATCGCGCCCTCCGCCGGCTCCGTTGCGCTTGCGAATGGACTGAAGGTGACGGCCGACTACGGCATCGACGACGCGCCGGTTTGCAACGTCGTCATCGTCACCGGCGGCCCGGGCTGGGCCGCGCAGGCGAACGCGTCCGCAACGCTCGAGTACATCCGCCGCGTCCACGCTTCATCCCGCATCGCCTCGGTCTGCACCGGTGGCTTGATCCTCGCGGCGAGCGGCGTGCTCGATGGCGGGTCGGCGACGACCAAGATCGAGGTCGTGCCGCCGGAGACGCCGCCGATCGCGGTGATGCGCGAGGCTTATCCTGATATTGACGTGCGCGAGGCGATGCTGGTGGAGCGGCTGGACGGGGTGGTGACCGGTGGCGGCGTAACGCTCTGCATCGACACCACGCTGCATCTGCTCGCTGACATCCTCGGCGAAAGCGTCGCGAACGAGACCGCGCGCATCCTCGAATACAGCCGCGCCTGGCGAGCCAACCGCGAACTGTTTGCGCCGGTGCTCTCGGCCAAGCGCACGGGCTGAGGCGAATGGCTGCCTCAGCGAATTTTCATTCGACGCATGGTGTTGCGGCCTCTCCCGATCGGTCATAATAACTTTTCAAGGCCCAGCGCTTAACAGCGGGCCGCGGGAGCCAAGGTGATGCGTCATCTATTTCGGTCGAGCGTTGGCGGTCTCATTCTCGGGGTTACGATCATGATGAGCAGCTCAGCCAGTGCCGACGGCTTGAAGGATGAAATCGCGCCGACCGGCAAGCTGCGGGTCGCAATCGGGATCAGTCCCGCGGGCGGCGCCTACTGGTCGACGAAGACGGAAAACGGCTATGCCGGCGTGCCGGTCGACCTCGGCAAGGCGATGGCCGACCAGTTGGGATTGCCGGTCGAATATGTCGCCTATCCGAATTCGGGGCAGATCACCGACGCGGCCGCCACTGGCGCCTGGGACGTCAGCTTCCTGCCCGAGGATGCCGAGCGCGCCAAGAAGATCGCATTCGGCCCGATCTATGAGGTCGCGGAAGCCACCTACATCGTAAAGGCCGGTTCGACGATCAAGGATTTTGCAAGGCTCGATCAGGTGGGCGTCAACGTTGCGGCGGTCAACAACACGACCACCATGCGGGGTGCGGTCGCGCATTTGAAGAACGCCAAGGTCACGGGTTATCAGACCTTCGATGAAATCTTCAATCTGCTCAAGGACGGCAAGGTCGACGCCTTTGCGCTGTCGCGCGACCAGCTCAATGCGCTCGCCAAGAAGATTCCGGGCTCGCGCGTGCTGGATGAAACGTTCAAGCAGACGGTGACGGCGGTCGCCGTGCCGCTCAATCACCCGCTCTCGCTCGAATATGCCAGCAAGTTCATGGCCGATGCCATATCGAGTGGCCTGTTGCGCGCGGCCTTCGACAATAACGGGCTGAAGGACACCCCACTGCGCGCGAAGTGATGCGCTTTGTTCAAGCGACTGCTGCGCTTTCACCTCTCCCCGCTTGCGGGGCGAGGGAGCGCACCTTCCCCGTGGACGCAGCTACTTCCCGCCCTCGATCGGCTCGAGCCCGCTCTTGATGATCGTCTCGCGCGCTGCGGGCGAGCCTAGGAACTTGATCAGGGCCTTGCCGGCCTCGGGCTCTTTCGAGCCGGTGGCGATGCCGGCGGAGAACACCGTAATCTTCTGCAAAGAGTTCGGCAGCGGACCGACAATGTCGACGCCGCCAACCGGTTTCAATTCGCTGATCTGCTGAAGGCCGAGTTCGGCTTCGCCCTTCGCGACGATTTCGGCCACGGGCGTTGCCGGAATTTTCTTCGCCTTGTCCTTCATCTCGGCCGCGATGCCGAGCTTGTCGAACATCTCGGTCGAGACGTAGACGCCGCTCGCGCTGTCGGAATAGGCAACAGACTTTGCCGCCAGCAGCGCGCGCTTGACCGCGTCTGCCGAAGAGATGTCCGGCTTCGGGCTGCCTGCCTTCACCGCGACGCCGATCTTGGAATTGACGAGATCGACCTTGCTGCCGGCGACCGCCTTGCCCTGCTTGATCAGGTCGTCGAGCGCATAGCCGACCAAAATCAGAACGTCCGCGGGCTCGCCGCGCGAAAGCCGCACCGGGATCGCATTGACGGTTGTGCCCATCGACGGGCCGTACGCCGTCACCACCTTGTTGCCGGTCGCCTTCTCGAATTCCGGCACCAGCGCGTTGTACGCGGCCGATAGTCCGCCCGAAATCATCACATGCACCTCGGCGGCCTGCGCCACGCCAGCCAGCAAGAGCGATAGGGCAATGCTGATTGCGACATTGTGAAAATGCGGGGATCGGAAACGCATGAAAAATCCTCCCGGGGCGGCCTTGTTTTGCCGAGGATTATGCGAGCCTGTCGCCAAGGTCAAATGCGAAGAACACGACCTGTCCCGTCATTGCGAGCGAAAGCGAAGCAATCCAGCTTTGGAAAATACTGGATTGCTTCGTCGCGTTGCTCCGCGCAATGACAGTGGGAAGATATGCTTGAGCTGGACTCAAGCGTTCACATGCACGAAGTCGCGCAGCAGCGGGTAGATCTCGTTGTTCCAGCGTTTGCCGCTGAAGACGCCATAGTGCCCGACGCCGGCCTGCAGGTGATGCACCCGCCGGTAGGCGCGCACGCTACTGCAGAGCTCTTGCGCGGCAAGCGTTTGCCCGACCGAGCAGATATCGTCCTTCTCGCCCTCGACCGTCATCAACCCCATGCGCTTGATGGCGGCGGGATTCACCGGCCGGCCGCGATAGCTCATCTTGCCCTGCGGCAACAGATGATGCTGAAATACGTCGCGGACGGTTTCGAGATAAAACTCCGCCGGCAGGTCCATCACGGCGAAGTACTCGTCATAGAACGTCTTGATGGATTCGGCCTTTTCCTTCTCGCCCTTCGCGAGGTGATTGGCGAGGTCCATGTGCTGCTTGATATGCCGTTCGAGGTTCATCGACACGAAGGCGGTAAGCTGCACGAAGCCGGGATAGACCTGGCGGAACGCGCCCTTGCACTGCAGGGGCACGTAGTTGATCAGGTTGCTCTCGAACCACTTCAACGGCTTGCTCTTGGCAAACTCGTTCACTTTCGTCGGCTGGATGCGGGTGTCGATCGGGCCGGCCATCAGCGTCAGCGTGGCTGGGCGTGCGGGGTGATTGTCCTCGTACATGATCGCCGCCGCGGCGAGCGCCGACACGGAGGGCTGGCAGATCGCCATCATGTGCGCGCGCGGGCCCAGTTTGTCGAGAAAAGTGATCAGGTGCTCGGTGTAATCGTCGAGACCGAAGCGGCCGTGGCGCAGCGGAATGTCGCGCGGGTTATGCCAGTCGGTGATGTAGACGTCGTGGTCCTGAAGCAACGTCTGCACGGTGCCGCGCAACAGCGTCGCGAAATGGCCCGACATCGGCGCCACCAGCAACAGCCGCGGCTGCTCGGGCGCGTGCTCCTTTTTGAAGTGCAATAGCGACCCGAACGGCGTGGCGAAGGTGACTTCCTCCGTCACCTCGTACTCCTGATTGCCCACCATCACCTTGTCGATGCCGTAGGCCGGACGGGTATAGGTGAGGGACGTGCGGGTGATCAGCTCGAGGGCGGCCGCCAGGCGCCGGAAGAGCTTTTCGGAGATGCCCTGCGGCAGCAGATTGAGATATTTCAGCGCGTGCGCCGCCCCGTTTCGCCACGGGGCCGTCAGGTCCACATGGTTCTGATACGCCTGGTACAGCATTGATGTCATAGGAGGACCCCCCAGCCCATGTTGCCATGCAATAATGAAGCCACGAGGAAGTCAAACAGCCCAAAAAACTGGCACGTCATTTGCTGTTGAAAAAACAATAAAACCCGCAAAAACCGCGCAAACTGGCAGATCAAGGCTGGGAAGGGCCCCCATGGCGAAGGCGACACTCACCATCAGCAGCAAGAACTACTCGTCCTGGTCACTGCGCGGCTGGCTGCTGACGCGGTTTTCGGGGCTGGAATTCGAGGAGATCGTCACCGCGCCCGATGATCCTTCGGCGCGAGCCGAAATCCTCCTGCTGTCGCCGACCATCCTGGTGCCGTGCCTGCGGCACGACGGCGCGACGGTGTGGGATACGCTCGCAATCGCGGAGTATCTCAACGAGGTCCGCCCCGATGCTGGGCTATTCCCGAAGGACCGTGTCGAACGTGCGCATTGCCGCTCGATCTGTGGTGAAATCCACTCCGGCTTCACGACGCTCCGGGCGTCGCTGCCCGTCAATCTCAAGGGACATTTTCCGAACTTCAAGATCTGGTCGCGCGCGCAAGGAGACATCGACCGCGTCTGCACCATCTGGCGCGAGTGCCTGGCGAAGTTGGGCGGGCCGTTCCTGTTCGGCGAGCGCACCATGGCGGATGCGATGTATGCGCCGGTGGTGACGCGCTTCATGACCTACGACGTGAAGCTCGAACCGCGGCTGAAGCAATACGCCGACGTCATTATGGCGATGCCGGAGATGCAGGAATGGATCGAGGCGGCCAAGGCCGAGCCCACCGATATCGAAGAGCTCGAGGTGGATTATTAGACGGCGCGCCGTCGCGGCTCGTTAACTTTTCGCGCGCACGCCGCGGCAGCTGCACGATTCCGCCAGGCTTGATCTAGTGCGGCTTGCGCGACCGCCGACGACATCTAGCCGTGAACATCGGCGTACATACTGATTTGGCTGATTCGGGCGCGATTCGTTCCGCCAGCGTTCCGACCATTAACGGCGATGCGTTTTCACGTCGCATTTTGATACACATTCCAGGCGTGATGCGGCGAGGTCAGCCACGTCGCCGCCGCCAGGCGATCACATTGGCCTCGAGCGCATCGCCGGACTCGTGATTGTGCCATGTCCCGTCAACAAAGCGGCAGGCGAACGGCAGCTCATAGGTACCGCTCTGGTCCTCGCACAACACCTGGACAGGCAAATCCGGCGGCGGCTCTCCCTCGCCATCGAATTGCGCCAGCCGTTTTTCGCGCGTTGCCATTTCCCGGTCCCGCTTCCGTTCCTGTTGTGGCGGGCGCTGGCCCGCTTGTGGCATGCAAGCTCAACGCGCGATTGGGGTGGCAGTGTGGTAGCATCCACAGGCGAAAGCTGCGCTCTCAACAAGTTTACCGCGTGATACAAATGGAAACGAGGTTTTCGATGATCGGCCGTTTCGTCTGCGGCTTGCTGTCCTTCGGGCTCGGCGCGAGCATCGCCCATGCGCAGGATGTTCCCGGCATCGAGATCTGCACCGTCGAAAAGACGATGGAACGGCGCACCAGCTGTCTGCAAAGCAATGTCGAGTTCCTGCAGAAGGCGATGGTCAGGCTTGGCCTCGATCATCAGCAGAAGCTGGATGCCGCGAAGGCGCAGATCGAAGCGCTGAAAGCCAACGTCGTGGCGTTGCAGAGGGCATTGGATGATCTGAAGGCGGCACAGGCCAAGACGGCGGACGGCGCGAAGAAGGTCGATACGTCACCGTCGAAGGATACGGCAGCCAAGGATGCGAGCAAGGACGGAACCGGCAAGGATGCTCCTGCGAAGGAGGGCGCCAAGTAAGTTTTGCCTCGCCGCCGGCGGAGCGCAACGGCGATCAAACGCGGCGCGCGAAACTCGCGCATCATGGCGCCCGCTTCGTGTGGAGTCCGCTGATCTCATGAATCTGGTCCCATGAATCCCGCCCAGAAAGCGCTCTGGTTCATTGAAAGTCATCTCGCCGGCGAACTGACGCTGGACGACATCTCCGGCGTGGCCGGTGTGTCGCGCTTTCACATGGTGCGGGCGTTTGCAGCCGCCACCGGGTTTTCGGTGATGCGTTATGTGCGTGCGCGCCGTCTCAGCGAGGCGGCGCGGGCGCTTGCGGCCGGCGCGCCGGATATTCTTAACGTGGCCCTGGATGCGGATTACGGCTCCCATGAAGCCTTCACCCGCGCGTTCCGCGACCAATTCGGGCTCACGCCCGAAGCGGTTCGCACTCTTGCGTGCATCGAGGACCTCAAGCTTCAGGAGCCGATCCAGATGGATTCATCACTCACCAAAAATCTCGCATCCCCGCGCTTCGAAATCACGAAACCCTTGCTGATCGCCGGCATCGGCGAGCGCTACAATCACGAAAACGGCGCCGCGATTCCGAGCCAGTGGCAGCGCTTTCATCAGGTGGTCGACGATATTCCCCACCGCGTCAGCAAGGTCGCCTATGGTGTCTGCTGCAACGGCGATGATGCCGGCAATTTCGACTATATCGCGGGCGTCGAGGTCTCCGACTTCACGGATCTGCCGCGGCCGTTCTTTCGCCTGCGGATTCCGGAAGCCCGCTTTGCGGTGTTCACCGACCGTGAGCACATCTCGACCATTCGCCGCACGGTCAACACGATCTGGAACCACTGGCTGCCGGCGTCCGGCCTGAAGATTGCGGATGCACCGAATTTCGAGCGTTACGACGAAAATTTCGATCCCGTCACCGGCAATGGCGGTTTCGAGATCTGGGTCCCGGTCCAGGGATAGATTGACCGATATCTCCCGGCAATCCCGCATTGCGCGGCAGATGCGTCGCGGTTGCTTGCAAGCGACTGTCGCTTTGCCCTAACGTTGCGAAAAGAAAAGCCGGGAGGGAATTGATGGCCGAACTGCGCGTGCTCGCGACAGACCTGGAATTTCCGGAAGGCCCGGTAGCGATGCCGGACGGCTCCGTGGTGCTGGTCGAGATCCGCGGGCAGCGGCTGACGCGCATCCATCCCGACGGGCGCAAGGACGTGATCGCGGAAATTCCCGGCGGACCGAACGGCGCGGCGCTCGGTCCCGACGGCAAGATATACATCTGCAATAATGGCGGCTTCTCCTGGATTCCGACCCGTAACATGATCATGCCGGGGCCGCAGCCGGATGACTATCTTGGCGGCTCGATCCAGCGCGTCGATTTGCAGAGCGGCAAGGTCGAGACGGTCGTGACCAAATGCGGCGAGCACGCACTGCGCGGGCCGAACGATCTTGTCTTCGACAGACTGGGAGGTTTGTGGTTCTCCGACCTTGGCAAGCGCCGCGCGCGCGAGATGGATGTCGGCGCCTTCTATTATCTCAAGCCGGGCATGACTGACATCGTCGAGGGCGTGCATGGCGTCTTGCCCGCCAATGGCATCGGTCTCTCGCCGGACGAAAAGACCGTCTACATCGCGGAGACGCCGACCGCGCGGTTGTGGGCCTACGAAATTCCCGAGCCCGGCGTGGTGAAACCGCGCGACGTGATCTATCGCGGCGAGCGAGGAAAGCCGATCGCAGGGCTGGGCGGCTATCAGATGTTCGATTCGCTTGCGGTCGAGGCGAACGGCAATGTCTGCGTCGCAACGCTCGTCTCGGGCTGCATCTCGGTGATCGCGCCGGACGGGACGCTGGTTGAACAGGTGCCGACCGGCGATCGCGTCACCACCAATATAGCGTTCGGCGGGCCGGAGCTGAAGACGGCCTATATCACGCTGTCCGGCAAGGGTGAACTCGTGGCGATGAACTGGCCGCGGCCCGGCCTGCCGCTGAATTTTTTGAATCGATGAGTGAGGCTGTCTACGATCCTCATGGTGAGGAGGGGCGCACTAGCGACCCGTCTCGAACCATGAGGCCACCATATGGGCCTCATCCTTCGAGACGCGCTTTTGAAAGCGCTCCTCAGAATGAGGAAGGAGAGTTTGATGCCCTGGCCTGAACCGGTAACGCTTGTGGGGACGCATGCGCGGCTCGAGCCGCTGTCGCACGCGCATCTTGGCGGGCTGACCGAGGCCGTGACGGACGGCGAACTGTGGAAGCTCTGGTATACATCGATTCCGAAGCCCGAAGACATGGCGAAGGAGATCGATCGCCGGCTCGGCTTGCAATCGAAAGGCTCGATGCTGCCGTTCACGGTGTTCGATGCCGGTGGGCAGGTTGCGGGCATGTCGACCTATATGAACATTGATGCGGCCAACCGGCGCGTCGAGATCGGCTCGACCTGGTACGCCAGGCGCGTGCAGCGCACCGCGCTCAACACGCAATGCAAGTTGCTGCTCTTGACCCATGCGTTCGAAAAGCTCGACTGCATCGCGGTCGAATTCCGCACGCATTTCTTCAACCAGCAGAGCCGGCGCGGCATCGAGCGGCTGGGCGCAAAGCAGGATGGCATTTTGCGCAACCATCAGATCGCGCCGAACGGCACGTTGCGCGACACGGTCGTATTCAGCATCATCGCCTCGGAATGGCCAACGGCGAAGGCGCATCTCACGTTTCAATTGAATGAAAAACCGCGGTAACCCAAGAATAGAAATCATGGATACGTTCGACTATGTGATCATCGGCGCGGGTTCGGCAGGTTGCGTGCTGGCCAACCGGCTGAGCGAAGATACGGCCACGAGAACGTGCGTGCTCGAGGCAGGGCCGCGCGACTGGCATCCGTACATTCACCTGCCGGCCGGCTTCATCAAGACGTTCCATATGCGCAGCGTCAACTGGGCCTATCAGCAGGAGGTGGGGCCATGGACCGGCGGCCGCAGCATCTATGCGCCGCGCGGCAAGACGCTCGGCGGATCGTCCTCGATCAACGGCCACATCTATAACCGCGGCCAGCGCCAGGACTTCAACACCTGGGCGCAACTCGGTAACCGCGGCTGGGGCTATTCCGACGTGCTGCCCTATTTCAAGCGGCTAGAAACGCGCGTTGGCCCGGGCGACGACACCTATCGCGGCCGCGGCGGCAATCTCACCGTCACCACCATGGACTGGAATGACCCGCTCTGCGAGGCCTTCATGGAGGGCGCCATCTCGCTCGGCATTCCGCGCAATCCCGACTACAACGGCGCAATCCAGGAAGGCGTCTCCTACGCCCAGCGCACCATCAAGAACGGCCTTCGCGTCTCTGCTGCCACCGCCTTTCTGCATCCGGCGCTCAAGCGCGGCAACATCGACGTGCGCACGCATGCGCATGTCACCGAAATCGTCTTCGAGGGCAAGCGCGCGGTCGGCGTGCGCTATCGGCGCGGCGGCCGAAACGGCACGCTGCACGAAGTGCGCGCGGCGAAGGAAGTCATTCTTTCCGGTGGCGCCTACAACTCGCCACAGCTTCTGCAATTGTCCGGCGTCGGTTCGCCAGAGCTGTTGCAATCGCACGGCATCGAGGTGCGCCACGCCCTGCCGGGCGTCGGCGAAGGCTTGCAGGACCACTATGCGCCCCGCTCCGTCGCGCGCGTCAAGAACATCAAGACCATCAACGAGCGGCGACAGGGCCTTCGCTTGATCGGCGAGGCCTTCAAATGGGTGACGACGCGGCGCGGCCTGCTGTCGCTGTCGCCGACCATGGTCTACTGCTTCTGGCATTCCGGCGAGACCACCGAAAGCTCGGACCTGCAACTGACGTTTACGCCGGCAAGCTACAAGGAGGGCGTGCAGGGCACGCTCGAGGATTTGCCGGGCATGACCGTCACGTCCTGGCAGCAGCGGCCGGAGAGTCGAGGGTATGTCCGCATCCGTTCGGCCGATCCGTTCGCACAGCCGATTATCCAGACCAACTATCTCACCGCCGAGCTTGACCGCCGCATCGTCGTTGCCGGCATGAAGTTGGCGCGGCGGCTTCTGAAGTCGGAGCCGCTGAAACCCTATTATGATTACGAGGATTTCCCAGGACCGGACGTGCAGACCGACGAGGAATTTCTGCAGGCCGCGACCAAGCGCGGCACCACGACCTTCCATCCCGGCTGCACCTGCCGCATGGGCCCAGTGGATGCGTCATGGGCCGTGGTCGACGATCAGTTGCGCGTGCATGGGCTGGAGGGTCTGCGCGTGATCGATGCCTCGATCATGCCGCGGATGATTTCGGCCAATCTCAACGCGTCGACCCAGATGATCGCCGACAAGGCGAGCGACCTCGTTCGCGGCAAGGCGCCGCTGGAGGCGGTTGTCGGGATTTAGGCCTTGCGCCGAGCAGACGTTAATGACGGCACCGAATCGTCGTCGGCGTCGTCGCGGCGATATTCCAGAATATCCGCCGGCTGGCAGTCCAGCACCTCGCAGATCTTCTCCAGCGTCTCGAAACGCACGCCGCGCACCTTGCCGGATTTCAGCAACGAAACATTCTGCTCGGTAATGCCGATGCGCTCGGCGAGTTCCTTCGAGCGCATCTTGCGCTTCGCAAGCATCACGTCGAGATTGACGACAATCGGCACGAAGTCCTCAAGGTCACTTCAGCGGTTACACGAAGCTCTTGTTTTCACGGTCAAGCCTTGCGGCCTCGCGCATCAGCGTCGCAGTGGCAAATAGCACGCCGCCCACGATGAGCGCGAAGTAGTCGTTTGTCGAGAATGCGATCGCAAGGAAACGCCGCTCCGGTGGGTTGCCGAGCGAGAGGGCGGCCGAGAAGCCGGCCGCGGTGAGCGGGCCAAGCGGCGCCTGCGCCAGCACGCTTGCGGCAAAGATGCGCAATTGGTTGGCCACGCTTTCGGTAAAAACTTCGCCGCGTGAAAATTCGCCGAACATGCGCCGCGCCGCCAAGAGACCGAAGATCATCACGCCGACGGGAACGGCGAGCACGATGCCGGCGGCGAACTGCCCGAGCGGAGTAATCGGCAGGATTTCGCCGGCCTCGCCAAGCTTGGCGAGCGCGATATTGCGCGTCCAGTCCGGGATGATCGTGGCGGTAAGCGCGAGGCCACCGATCAGCACAATCCCGATCGAGATCGCGATCTCCATGAGGTGCGAGAGGCGAACGAGACGGTCGAAAGCAGGCGAGGTGAGGTGCAGTTCGACGCTGGACATGGGGGCGGTGCCTTGAGTTTCGCTTTACTTATTATTTAATTATCGTAAAACAATAAGAAATCGTGGTCAAGCAAGGTGAGTATGAATTTTCGAATCTTTTGCCTGGGGGTAAGTTGCATGGCGGGGCTTCTCCTAACTGGCTGCGGGAATATGCCGGTTGCGTCGATGCTGAAACTGTCCCGCATCGATTTCAAGACCACGGACCCGGTCGGCTTGCGCGTAGCGGTGAAGCTCGCGGCATCGATCAAACCCCAGCGCGACAAGTTGCGATTGCGGCTCACCGTGCAACTCCCGGGCGGCGCCGACACCACGCAGGATTTCGTGCTGAGCGAAATCTCCGATCCCGCCGAGCTTGCAATGCTGCGCAAGGAAGTTGACGCCGGTGCGCGCGTTTTCGCCTACCGGCTGGATACGGCGGAGGCGAGCAAGCTTGCGGCGTTTCGCGATGATCTTCTCAGGAAGAAGCAGGAAGGAAGCCGCGGCGGCGGACTCAAGATCAACGTCGTGCCGGACGCCTGCCGAAGCGGCGAGATTGCTTCCGGCGCGGTCCCGTTCACGACCTATTTGCGCACGCCGGAGACCGATGGTTACGTGACGCTGGCGGAGGATGTCGACATGAGGACGGTGGTACCGGGGCACGATCTGGTGTCGGAAATGCCGGCCTGTGGCCCTGCGGGTTAGGCGCTCTAGACGTCACACCTCGCGTCGGCTCAGGAATGCCAGCCGCTCGAACAGATGCACATCCTGCTCGTTCTTCAAGAGCGCGCCATGCAACGGCGGGATCAGCTTGCGCGGGTCGCGTTCCCTTAGGCTTTCCGGCGTGATGTCCTCATTGAGGAGCAGCTTGAGCCAGTCGAGCAGTTCCGACGTCGACGGCTTCTTCTTCAGGCCCGGCACCTCGCGCACCTCGAAGAAGATGCGCAGCGCTTCTTCGACAAGACGCTTCTTGATGCCGGGGAAATGCACGTCGACGATGCGGCCCATGGTGTCGGCATCGGGAAACTTGATGTAGTGGAAGAAACAGCGCCGCAAAAACGCGTCCGGCAATTCCTTCTCGTTGTTGGAGGTGATCATCACGATCGGCCGCAGCGCGGCCTTGATGTTCTCGCCGGTCTCGTAGACGAAGAACTCCATGCGGTCGAGTTCGAGCAGGAGGTCGTTGGGAAATTCGATATCGGCCTTGTCGATCTCGTCGATAAGCAGCACCGGGCGCTGTTGTGAGGTGAATGCCTCCCACAATTTCCCGCGCTTGATGTAGTTGGAGATGTCGGAAACCCTGGCGTCGCCAAGCTGGCTGTCGCGCAGGCGCGACACCGCATCGTATTCATAGAGTCCCTGCTGCGCCTTCGTGGTGGACTTGATGTGCCAGGTCAGGAGCGGAGCTTTGATCGCCTTCGCCACTTCTTCGGCCAGCACGGTCTTGCCGGTGCCGGGCTCGCCCTTGATCAGAAGCGGCCGCTCAAGCACGATCGAGGCATTGACTGCGACCTTGAGGTCCTCGGTCGCGACATAATCCTTGGTACCGGTAAATTTCATCAGGTATCCGCCTTATTTGTTGAATCTTGAGCAGGACATCGCTGTAGCCTGCGGAAAGCCGCCGCAGGAATTGCGAGCTTGTTTCACGCGCGCTTGATCAGGGAGAGGATGACGAGAACGATCACCGCGCCGACGGTCGCATCAAGGATCGCGCCGAGCATGCCGGCCGCCAGCACGATGTGAAGCTGCGGCAACACCCAGCCCGCGACCAGCGCGCCGATAATGCCGACCACGATATTTCCGATCAGCCCGAAGCCGGCGCCGTGCACGATTTTGCCGGCCAGCCAGCCGGCGATCGCGCCGATGATGATGGCACCCAAAAGACCCATGGCAGCCCCGTTTCGAATGGTTGGAGCCCAATTCTAGTTGAAAAGCGATGCAGGTCTAGGCTTGGCGGTCGCGTGCAGGCCGCCCTGACCCGCGCCAGTAGCCCCTTGACGGGGGCGGGCGGCAGGGCAATGTGGAAAACCATGTTCCTGCAATTCTTCACATCGCTGCGCGAGGCGCAGGTCCCGGTGACCTTGCGCGAATATCTGACGCTGATGGAGGCGATCGACGCCGACCTCGCCGAGCAGTCGGTGGAGAACTTCTATTATCTCTCCCGCGCGGCGCTGGTGAAGGACGAGCGCAATCTCGACAAGTTCGACCGTGTGTTCGGCACGGTGTTCAAGGGGCTGGAGAGCCTGCTGGACGCGATGTTGAAGGCCGACATCCCCGAAGAATGGCTGAAGAAGCTCGCCGAAAAGTACCTGACCGAGGAAGAGAAGAAGCAGATCGAGGCGATGGGCTGGGACAAGCTCATGGAAACGCTTCGCAAGCGCCTCGAAGAGCAGAAGGGCCGGCATCAGGGCGGTAACAAGTGGATCGGCACCGCCGGCACGTCGCCGTTTGGCGCGCACGGCTACAATCCCGAAGGCATCCGCATCGGCCAGGAGAAGAACCGCAATTACCGCGCTGTGAAGGTGTGGGACCGCCGCGAGTTCAAGGATCTTGACGGCAATGTCGAGCTCGGCATCCGCAACATCAAGATCGCGCTGCGCCGCCTGCGCAAATTCGCGCGCACCGGCGCGCCCGATGAACTCGATCTCGACACCACGATCAAGGAGACCGCCAATCACGGCTATCTCGACGTGCACATGCGCCCCGAGCGGCGCAACGCGGTGAAGGTGCTCGTGTTCTTCGACATCGGCGGCTCGATGGACTCGCACATCGAGCAGGTCGAGGAATTGTTCTCGGCGGCGAAGAGCGAATTCAAGCACATGGAATATTTCTACTTCCACAACTGCCTCTATGAGGGCGTGTGGAAGCAAAACCGCCGACGCTTCACCGATCGCACGCCGACCTGGGACGTGCTGCACAAATACCCGCATGACTACAAGGTGGTGTTCGTTGGCGATGCCTCGATGTCGCCTTACGAGATCATGGTGCCGGGTGGCTCGGTCGAGCACGTCAATGAGGAAGCCGGCTCCATCTGGCTCGATCGCATCACGCGCACCTATCCGCATTCGGTCTGGCTTAATCCGGTCGCACAGCGGCACTGGGACTATTCGGAATCGACCACCATCATCCGCCGCATCTTTGCCAACCGCATGTACCCGATCACGATCGAGGGGCTCGAGAACGCGATGAAGGAACTGGTGCGATAGCAAGATAAATCGCCGTCATTCCGGGGCGCGAAGCGAACCCGGAATCTCGAGATTCCGGGTCTGGTCCTTCGGACCATCCCGGAATGACTGATAGCAGGAGCCGATACGATGCCCCAAAACATCCATCGCGGGATCAAGGCCCTGGTCGACGAGGCCAATGCCGAGATCGAAACCTTGAGCGCCGCGGACGCCATCATGGCCGCGCAGAGCGACGACGTCGTGATCGTGGATATCCGCGATCCGCGCGAACTCGAGCGTGAGGGGAAAATTCCGGGTGCGTTTTCCTGCACGCGCGGCATGCTGGAGTTCTGGATCGATCCTTTGAGCCCCTACGCCAAGCCGATTTTCCAGGAGGACAAGAAGTTCATCTTCCATTGTGCCGGCGGATTGCGCTCGGCGCTGGCGGCCAAGACCGCGCAGGACATGGGTTTGAGGCCGGTTGCGCATATCGCCGGCGGCTTTGCCGCCTGGCGCGACGCCGGCGGACCGACCGAGAAATGGGAACCGAAGAAGCCGAAGAGTTGATAGCTTGTCACACGCGGGCTTGACCCGCGTGTCCATCCTTTCAAGAAAGATGGATGGCCGGGCATAGGCGAGCGGAAGCGACGTCGTACTTCGAACGGCTATGCCCGGCCATGACGACAGTGACAAGAGAGATCCATCCAATGACCACCACTGACCCGCTCGTCTCCACCGAATGGCTGGCCGCGCATCTCAACGATGCCAACGTCAGGCTGCTGGACGCCACGTTCAAGCTGCCGGGCATCCTGCCATTGCCGAAGGATGATTATCTTGCCGCGCATATTCCAGGCGCGGTCTATTTCGACGTCGATGCGGTGTCGGATCACTCCAATCCATTGCCGCACATGTTTCCGAGCGCCGAGCAATTCGGCCGCGATGTCGGCGCGCTGGGCGTCTCAAACAGCGACACGGTGGTGATCTATGATGCCGGCGGCTGGGTCGCCGCGCCGCGCGCGTGGTGGATGTTTCTGTCTTACGGCCATCGCGACGTCCGCATCCTCAACGGCGGCCTGAAGAAGTGGCGCACCGAAGGGCGACCCGTGCAAAGCGGCGAGGTGACGGCAAAGCCTGCGACCTTCAGGGCCGGCTATGATGCGAAGCGCGTCCGTTCGATCGAACAGATGATCGCCAATGTCGCAAGCCGCGCCGAGCAGGTGATCGATGCGCGCGCTGCCGATCGCTTCGAGGGACGCGCGGCGGAGCCGCGGCCGGGCATTCGCTCGGGCCACATTCCGGGCGCGCTCAACCTGCCTTACAACAACCTGTTCGACGCGGCGACCGGCACGATGAAGCCGCTCGATGATCTGAAGAAAGCCTTTGCTGGCGCCGGCGTCGATACCGCAAAGCCGATCGTGACGAGCTGCGGCTCCGGCGTCTCGGCGGCGGTGCTGACGCTCGCGCTCTATCGGCTCGGCGTGGAAAATACCGCGCTCTATGACGGCTCGTGGTCGGAATGGGGCAAGGCCGACGGCCCGGCGATCGCGACCGGCCCGGCCTGATTCGCCTATTGGCGCCGCGCGGCCGTCGCGAAGCTCTGCTGCGGCTGTGCGAAGGGTGGCTGGGCGAAGGGCGGCTGGACGAAGGGCGGCTGGGCGAAGGGGTTGGCTTGCAACTGCAGTTGCGCCAGGAGCCGCGCCCGGGCGGCGAGCCTGCGCCGGCGTGCCGCGCGGCGCGCCTGCTGGCGTTTCCTGATCGCGCTTTCATCGGGGTTGGCTTGCGCGTGACCGGCTTTCGCCGTTCGGCTCTCGGAATCCGGCTCGGCGTCGGCGATGTCGACCGGCGGCCCGCCGAGGGTTGCAATTTTCGCCGCAGCACTATCCGCCTCTGGCGCCGGAGCAGCTGGCGTGGTGGGCGCGGCTGACGCGTCGGGCGGGACGGTCGGCGAATTTGTTGTCACCGGAGCGGCCGGCTCGCCCTTGGAGGATGTCGCATCGGAAGCCGCAACCGCCGCGGTCTTCGTCTCGTCGGTCGTTGCTGCGGTCTTCGCTTCGCCGGCATTGGCCGCCTCGAGGCTGACGGGCGCGACGGGCGCTGGCTCCGACACCGGCGGATTTTCGGCATCCGGCGCTGGTGTCGGCGTCTCGACAGGTCTTGCGATCTCTGCCGGCGGGGCGTCCACAGGCGGCAAGGCCGCAACCTGGTCGTTGGTCATGGGCCCGGTGATCGCCTCCGTCGGCCCGGCGGGAGCGGCGGCGACCTTAGGCGGGTCGGCCGGCTTCGCCGTCACGGGTTCGACGCGCAAGGTCGCGAGCATCGCCAGCGTCGTATCCGGACGTTGGGCAAACGGGACGTCGGGCGTCGCGTGCCAGGATGAGTTGCTGGCGAAGGATTCATGGGCGGCGCGAAACAGCGCCGCCGCGCCCAGCCCGAAAATGAGGAGCGACATCGACAACATGATCGCTGCGAAGAGGAAACGAAAACCGGGGAGCATGGGCGCGCGGAATCTTGCGAAAGCTTGGGCGAACGGGAACGCGGTGGCCACTGAAGTCGGATTTTGCCAACTGTCCTTGATTCGCAAAAGCGCCCGCCGGATGCGGGCGTTGAAAATCAAGAGCACTGGTGAGGCAGATCTGCCGCGCGCTGGCGTCCCGGTTCTGACATTCTTATCTCATCGCAACGGGTTCGTTGACCGAATGTCAGAACCGAGAGGTCACCTGAAAAAATTCAATTCTGGTGTGGTTTCGGGTTTGACATACGCTATCAAGAACTCGCGGCAACGCTGAGGCGAATGTCAAATCCACCACACCAATGCGACGAATCACGCATGCACAACAATAACTCAACGGATTCGCGCCGCTCGTTAAATCTCGCGCGCCATCTGAAATCGGTAACGTCTGTGGCCTCGCCGCCGTAGTTCTCATGACGATTGCCTTACGGCGGGCCGGTTGATGAACGGGAACTCGCGCCCGCGGGCCAAAACAGCCAAAACGGCCAAGAAAACTGGATATTGAAGGGGTCGTATCCGGCAACGATACGGGTTACTTTGTCTTGAATGCGCCGCGATCTTCGGTCATCTGCCGTTAACGGTCCGGTCGCGCCTTGGGGCTATACAAGAGTAATGATGAACAATCGCATTCTGACGATTTGTGCCGCGGTTTCTGCCGTTTTGACGGCGGAGGCTGTGGGAACCTCCCTTGCGTCGGCGCAAAGCTATCCGCCGCCGGGAGGCGTCTATTCGCCCACGCCGCAGCCCTATCCGCCGTATCCGACCGATTATCGCGCCGCGCCACCGCGTCCGATGGACTACGACGTGCTCGAGGACGACGAAGGGCCACGCGGGCTTTCGCCGCCCGGCGCCGTGCCATCTCCGAACGACCCTCGCTACAGCCGTCGTCCGGTCTATCCCGACGATCAGCCGATCACCTCGCCCGACGATCCTCGCTATGGCCGTGCTCCCGGGATGGCGCCGGCCTACTCCGGTCAGGTGATGTCGCCGGATGATCCACGCTATGGCCGGCCGGCTGGCGCTCCGCCCACGAATTACTCCGGCCCGGTGATGTCGCCGGACGATCCTCGTTATGGCCGTCCGATGCCGCCGCCCGGAGGTTATTCCGGTCCGGTGATGTCGCCCGATGATCCGCGCTATGGCCGCACCGATCCGCCGGCGGTGATCTATGCCGACCGGCCCGCCGGCGCGCCACCCGCTGGTGACGCCCAGGCGCGGCCGCCCGGTGCCGTTGCCAATGTGACCGGCGGCGTGCAGCCGCCACAAGGCGGCCCGGACAACAAGTCGGTCATGCTGTTGCCGCCGGAAGAGCAGCCGGACGCAGCCCCGGTCAGCCTGCCACCGAACCTGCGCCGGCAGGAAGTCAGTTTCGCCACCAAGGAGCCGGCGGGGACGATCATCGTCGATACGCCTCACACCTATCTCTATTTCGTGCTGGGCAATAACCGCGCGATCCGCTACGGCGTCCGCGTCGGCCGCGACGGTTTTACCTGGACCGGCGTGCAGAAGATCACGCGCAAGGCGGAATGGCCGGACTGGCATCCGCCGCCGGAGATGATCGATCGCCAGCCCTATCTGCCGCGCTTCATGGCCGGTGGTCCCGGCAATCCGCTCGGCGCGCGGGCGATGTATCTCGGCAATACCGTCTATCGCATCCACGGCACCAACCAGCCGTCGACGATCGGCAAGTTCGTCTCCTCGGGCTGTATCGGCATGCTCAACGAGGACGTCTCGGATCTGTTTGATCGCGTCAAGGTCGGCACCCGCGTCGTCGTCTGGCCGGGCAACCCGCCAGCTTCGACCACCACGACGGCTTCCGCCGCCCCCGTGCTCGGACCGAACGCAGGACCTGCAGCAAGCCCAGTCGCGCCAACGCCGAACGTGCCCGGGATGGCCCCGCCATCCGCCGTGCCGCCGTTGCCACCCGCGGTAACGGTGCGCTAGCCCGCAAAGGTGAGATTGAGAAAGGGCGCGCCAACGGCGCGCCTTTTTTAACCATTCGTCGTGCGCCGGGACGACGGTGATCTTGCCCGGTAAGGTGCTGTTTACGATTGCTTCATAATGATGGGCTGGACATTTATTTTTCAGCTTGTTGGTGGTCCTGCGGGGGCGCCGGAGGAAATGAGCGGTGAGCGCAATTTCTGCGACGGGCCAGGGCGCCAGCCGGATTACGCCGGTCAATGAGAAGCTCTATCACCAGAGCAATTTGCTCGGTGACTGGAAGGGTAATACCAAGCAGACCCACCAGGCGGTCGAATTGAAGGTTGTGAGCATCAACGGCGACACGGCGCAGGTCGAATACACTCATAACGGGCACACCGAGCGCGGCACCGCTACCGTCAGCCAGAACTCCATCACATTCGGCAATGTGACGATCGCCACGCGGGACGGCAAGCAAGCGGCGTTCGAGTTTTCGTATACACCGCAAGGGTCGGTTGCATCGTCGGGGACCCAGACCGCGATTCTCAGCAAGGCGGCCGGCCCCGCAACCGCCACCAATCCTTTGGTCGGAAGTTGGACAGGCGCGACGGTCGATCACTCCGTCAGCTTTCAAGTCACCTCGATCAACGGGCGGGACGCGCAGGTCAAATACACTGTTGACGGCAATAGCGGACAGGGGGTCGGTGACGTGGTCAAGAACGCCGTCCTGCTCGGCAAGGTCCAATTTTCCAATATCGACGGAACGAACGGCACGGTGACATTTCAGTCCGGTAAGAAGACGATTTCCCTGCCCGTGAAGAGGTTCACGCCCAAGACCGCCTGACCCCGCTTCCCGCGAACGCTTACGCCAACTTTCGCACCGGCTCGCCCTTGAACCAGCCCTCGATGCCCTCGACCATCTGGTTGTAGTGGGCGATGAAGGTTTCCTGCGTGACGTAGCCAAGGTGCGGCGTCAGCACGAGGTTGTCGAGCTTGCGGAAGGGATGATCGACCGGTAGCGGCTCGACCGAGAACACGTCGACCGCGGCGCCCGCAATCCTGCGGTCTTGCAGCGTCTTGAGGAGCGCCATCTCATCGATGATCGGTCCGCGCGCGGTGTTGACGATAAAGCTCGTCGGCTTCATGCGCCCAAGATCGGCAGCGCCAACCAGGCCGCGCGAGCGGTCGCTCAAGACCACATGGATGGTAATGATGTCGGCGGTCGAGAACAGTTCTTCCTTGGTGGCGTAGGTAACGCCGACTTCCTTGCAGCGCTCGGCCGTGAGGTTCGGGCTCCAGGCGATCACGTTCATGCCGAAAGCCTTCGCAAGGCCCGAAACCTTGGCGCCCAGCTTGCCGAGCCCGATGACGCCGAGCGTCTTGCCCTCAATCTCGATCCCGACATGCTTCTGCAAATATTCGCCGGCGTGCATGCGGGCATTCTCGCGGCCGATATTGCGGGTCAGTTCAAGGATCAGTCCCATGGCGAGCGGCGCCGTCGGGTCGCGCGGCCAGTGCGTGCCGCACACGACAACTCCGCGATCCTTGGCGGCGGCCATGTCGATCGAATTGTTACGCATGCCCGAGGTGATCAGGAGCTTCAGCTTGGGCAGGCGTTCGAACATCGTGCGCGGGAATGGCGTGCGTTCGCGCATCGCGCAGATGATCTCGAAATCCTTCAACGCGCTTGCCGCGACATCCGCCGAGGCGAACGGCTCCCTGAAGACGGTGACGTCGATACGATCCTCGACCCTGGACCAGTCCGCGACCGCCAGCGAGAGGTTGAGGTAATCGTCGAGAATTGCACAGCGCAGCCGCGTCATGGGGAAGGTCCATTTCGATCAGTCATGGACGGCGCTCCATCGGCACCGCCTCTTTGGAAGGCGCGCATGGTTGCCCGCCGCGCCTCCTCAGGCAAGCGCCATCGTCATCAAAACTGCGGGTTGACCGATATGGGGGTCGCCAAATCGAGCGTCAAAAGGCGGTCAGTTGGCGCGCCGAACGGCGGCCGCCTGCTTGGCGCGGCAGGCCGGACCGGGTCCGCGCATATAGTACAGCTCCGGGCGGTAGGGATCGAACGCCTTGGCGAAGAACGCGCTGAAGAAGGCGCGAATTCCGGCGAAGGGATGGCTGTGTCCGTCGCGGCGGTCTGCCGGGGTGGGAAGCGAAGCCGAATCGATGGTCGCCATGACGAATCCTGTCTTTTTTCCGGCGTCTTCTGACGCGCGAAGCACCTTTTTCGGGGTGCTGACGGGAGTTTCGGGCGCAACTTATTAAAAGAAGGTTTCAATTGTCCCGATCCGTGTTCCTACTGGTGAACAGATGGAAAACCGGCGGCCGCGGTTGCCCTTTAGGGTCTGCGCGGCTACATGACGCGCAAGCTTTATCCCTAAAATTCTCTTGCTTTCAGGGGCCTCGATGGCGCGCCAGTTCGTCTATTTCATGCAGGGTCTGTCCAAGACCTATCCGCCCAACCGCAAGGTGCTGGATAACATCCACCTGTCGTTCTACCCCGACGCGAAGATCGGCGTGCTCGGCGTCAACGGCTCGGGCAAATCGACCCTGCTCAAGATCATGGCCGGCCTCGACAAGGACTATACCGGCGAGGCCTGGGTCGCCGAGGGCGCGCGCGTCGGCTACCTCGAGCAGGAGCCTCAGCTCGATTCGCCAAAGACCGTCCGCGAGAACGTCATGATGGGTGTCGCCAAGCAGAAGGCGATCCTCGACCGCTACAACGAGCTTGCGGTCAATTATTCGGACGAAACCGCAGACGAGATGACCAAGCTGCAGGACGAGATCGAGGCGGCTGGCCTCTGGGATCTCGACAGCAAGGTCGATCAGGCGATGGACGCGTTGCGCTGTCCGCCCGATGATGCCGATGTGACAAAGCTCTCCGGCGGCGAGCGCCGCCGCGTCGCGCTGTGTCGCTTGCTGCTTGACCAGCCGGAGCTGTTGCTGCTGGACGAACCGACCAACCATCTCGATGCGGAGTTGGTCAACTGGCTCGAAGGCCACCTGCGCAACTATCCCGGTGCGATCCTGATCGTCACCCACGACCGCTACTTCCTCGACAACGTCACGGGCTGGATTCTCGAACTCGACCGCGGCAAGGGCATCCCTTATGAGGGCAACTATTCGTCCTGGCTGGTGCAGAAGCAGAAGCGGCTCGAACAGGAGGGCCGCGAAGAGGCGGCGCATCAGCGCACGCTGGCGCGCGAGCAGGAGTGGATCGCGGCTTCCCCCAAGGCCCGTCAGGCCAAGTCCAAGGCGCGTTACCAGCGCTATGAAGATCTGCTGAAGCAGGCATCCGAAAAGCAGGTGCAGACCGCGCAGATCACGATTCCCGTGGCGGAGCGTCTCGGCCAGAACGTGATCGATTTCGAGGCGCTCACCAAGGGCTATGGCGATCGGCTGCTGATCGACAATCTCAGCTTCAAGCTGCCGCCGGGCGGCATCGTCGGCGTAATCGGTCCGAACGGCGCCGGCAAGACCACGCTGTTTCGCATGATCACCGGGCAGGAAAAGCCGGACGCCGGCACCATCACGGTCGGCGAGAGCGTGCATCTGGGTTACGTGGACCAGTCGCGCGACGATCTCGAAGCCAACAAGACGGTGTGGGAGGAAATTTCCGGCGGCAACGAGCTGATCCTGCTCGGCAAGCGCGAGGTCAATTCGCGCGGCTATTGCTCCTCGTTCAACTTCAAAGGCGCCGACCAGCAGAAGAAGGTAGGTAGCCTCTCGGGCGGCGAGCGCAACCGCGTACACCTGGCCAAGATGCTCAAGTCCGGCGCCAACGTGCTGCTGCTCGACGAGCCGACCAACGATCTCGACGTCGATACCTTGCGTGCGCTCGAAGAGGCGCTGGAGGATTTCGCCGGCTGCGCCGTGATCATCAGCCACGATCGCTGGTTCCTCGACCGTATCGCTACCCACATGCTCGCCTTCGAAGGCGACAGCCATGTGGAATGGTTCGAGGGCAACTTCCAGGACTACGAGAAGGACAAGATGCGCCGCCTGGGTCAGGATTCCGTCATCCCACATCGGGTGAAGTACAAGAAGCTGACGAGGTGAACCCTTTTTTGTCATTTCGAGCCGACGGGTCGCGCGAAATGCGCGCGAGACGACAGGCTCCGCGAGGCGATCCAGCAAAACTCACTGGCAAGGCAATCTGGATTGCGTCGTCGCTCACGCTCCTCGCAATGACAATTGCCATCATCGCTGCTCCCGCCCACGCCGCGCCCGATCCCGCCTTCACGCAATTTATCGCCTCGCTGTGGCCGGAGGCGAAAGCCGCCGGCGTCTCGCGCGCCACGTTCGATCGCGAGACCGCAAACCTCGAACCCGACTACAAGCTGCCCGACCTGATCCTGCCGGGCAGGCCTGCCACCGGCGCGCCGTCGCAGGCCGAGTTCGTGCAGGTACCAGCCGATTACATCAAGGAAGCCTCGATCGCGCGGCTCGCCGCCGAGGGCCAAAAGCTGATGGCGAAGTATCGCGCCTCGCTCGATCGTATCGAGAGGCAATTCGGAGTGCCGGCGACAATTGTGCTGGCCATCTGGGGCCGCGAGACCGATTTCGGCCGCTACACGCTGCCCTATGACGGTTTGCGCGTGCTGGCGACGCAGGCCTATGTCGGCCGGCGCAAGGATAGTTACCGCAACGAGTTCGTCCTGGCGCTGAAACTGATCAACGATGGCGAGGTGACACGCAAGGACCTGCGTGCGTCATGGGCGGGCGCGACCGGTCTGACGCAATTCCTGCCGTCCGAGTTTTACAAGCATGCCGTCGATCTCGATGGCGACGGCCACAAGGACATCTGGCATTCGGTGCCGGACGCGCTGGCATCGGCCGCGGAGCAACTCGTCAACAAGGGATGGCAGAAGGGCGTGCGTTGGGCCTACGAGGTGACGCCGCCCGCAAATGTCGACTGCACGTCAGGCGTGCCGGAAGTGACGAAGCCGCTTCGCGAATGGCTGCGCGACGGCTTTGTGCCGGTGCGCGGGCGACGCTTGAGCGCGACCGAGCAGGCCGAAGAGGCCTCGTTGCTGCAGCCGGAAGGCATCTACGGCCCGTCGTTTCTGGCCACGAAGAACTACTTCGTGATCAAGGAGTATAACTTCTCCGACCTCTACGTGCTGTTCGTCGGCCATCTCGCCGATCGTATGGTGAGCCCGCTTCCCTTCGCCACCCCATGGTCGGCGTCGATGCAGTTGCGCACGAAAGATGTCGAGGCGATGCAGCGCGGACTAACGCGCATCGGCCTCTACGCTGACAAGATCGACGGCAAGGCCGGCATGCTCACGCGCGCCGCGCTTGGCGCTTATCAGAAGAAGGCTGGACTGAAAGTCGATTGCTGGCCGAGCGAGGCGGTGCTGCGTTTGATCGAGGCGGCACGGTGAAGTCTTTCGGCTTACGCCGCTCCTCAGAGCCTGACCGAAAAATCGGTGAGTGATTTTGGTCGACTGTGATTCCATCGGATTTGCGAAGATTCGAGGGAGGGCACGATGCCGTGGACCAAAATCACTCGTATGCAGTATCAGCGTAGTGGACTGCGTTACGCAAGCGATCTGACAGATGCGGAGTGGGCGCTGATTACCCGGAAGATGCCACGACGACGGCGGCTCGGGCGGCCACGGCAGGTCGATTTGCGGGAGGTGGTTCAGGCGATCTTCTACGTTCTATCCACCGGCTGCCAGTGGCGGGCTTTGCCAAGCGAGTTCCCACCATATTCGACGGTTCAAGCCTATTTTTACGCTTGGCGCGATACTGGCCGATGGCACCGGATCGTCAGGGCTCTGGTCCGACAGGCACGGCGAAAACTCGGTCGCAAGCCGACACCGACGGCGGCGGTCATCGACAGCCAAAGTGCTTCGACGACACAAGCCGGCGGCCCCCGCGGCTTCGATCCGGGCAAACGGGTTCACGGACGCAAGCGGCACATCGTCACTGATACCAATGGTCTCTTGCTTGCCGTCCACGTTCATCCCGCCAACGTTCAGGACGTCCATGGTGCGGTCCCCTTGCTGGAGGGCGTGCGTGATCGCTTTCCCAAGCTTCGACATATCTTTGCAGACCGGGTTTATCGCGGAAAACAGCTCATCAATGCGCTCTCCCATTGCGGGCCGTGGACCATCGAGATCGTTCAGCGACCGACTGGGGTCAAAGGCTTCCAGCTCCTACCACGACGCTGGGTCGTCGAACGCACCTTCGCCTGGTTTGGAAGATGTCGACGCCTCGCCAGGGATTTCGAAGGCTCCGCCTCAACCGAAGTCGCCTGGCTTCTCGTAGCCCATCTCAGGCTCTTGACCCGACGCCTTGCTATGTCTCCAAAATGCTGAGCCCATTTTGAGTCGAGACTCTCAGGATGAGGGGCAAAAAGCAAAAAACCCGGCCGCGAGGACCGGGTTTTCGAAGATCAAGGCGCGCTTGCCGTCAGTCGCAGTACTGCACGCGGCGGTAGCGGTAATTGCCGTAGGCGTCATAAAAGCCTTCGCGCACCCAGCGGCAGGGGTAGGGGCCGGGAGCCACATAGACCGGCGCCGGCGCCTGGCTCGCGGCCACAGCGCCGCCAACGATTGCACCACCGATGATGCCGCCGGCAATCGCGGCGCCGAGCGCGCGCTGAGCGTTGGCCGGGGTCGCGCTGAGTGCTGCGGCAATCGTTGCGGCCGCGAGGAGCGCAGCAAACGTCTTCTTCATGTCTTGAACTCTCCTGGAGATGCGGCGCCTCTCAAGCGCCAGGGGATAACAAGGGGGTAAGTTCGACTCGTACGCGGAGACCGGAATGTACCCTGCCGCCCGGCAAGCGCACAACCGCCAACCCCTGTTCAGGGACATTGGCCCAAAAAGCGGTTTTTTCGGGCCAACATTCCCGTGATGCTACGAAAATCAGGCGAGATGGGGGACCATCTCGCCTGATTTAATGAAGATGAATGGCCTGAGCTGAACAAGCTCAGTCGCAAACCTGCACGCGGCGGAAGCGCCAGGCGTAACCATCCCAGAAGCGCTGACGCTGCCAGTAGCAGCCGTAGGGCTCGGCGGCGACGTAGGCCGGCCCGCCGTAATAGGGACCAGGGCCGTAGCCGTAGTACGGGCCGGGGCCATAATAATAGGGGCTCGCGGCAACCGCGCCGCCGACGATCGCGCCACCGATCAGGCCGCCGGCAATCGCGGCGCCAAGGGCGCGCTGGGCGTGGGCCGGGCTCGCAGCCGAGAAGGCCAAGGTGGCGACAGTGGCAAGCGCCACCAGTGTTTTCCTCATGGCATCACCTTTCTGATTGATCACGGGACTGCGCTTAAAGCGGTCTATCCGGCAAAAGGTTCCCATATTCCACTTGAATGATCAATGAACGGCGTCGTCATAATACCGGCCGAATCCTGCACATTTCGGAAACGATTGTGCGGTGCACAATTGAAGCTTGCTCTGGGGGACAAGCGCGATGAGGGACCAGCTATTGGTCGCTGAGTGTTGTGATCGGCGCGGCCCTGCTCGGCTGGATCGTGCTGCATGACTAAGGCGGGGAAAGGCTGGGCTGCGCGGAGGCGGGGGCGACGGCGGTGGGGGCCTCTACTAAGATCGTTTGATCTGCCTCAATGCAGCTTTTTTAGATTCATTCCAAGGTGAACCGTCTATCAGTTTGGAATTGCTTCAAAACTCCGCTTTTGCCTTTGCATCTTGCGGCCTGCTCCCATATCGAAGGCGCTGCATCACCAATGGACCTCCCGGCTTAATGATCGTCTGTTCCTGCCACGTCCTTAGCGACCACGATGTCCGTAGTGCCGTCGAGAGTTCGCAAGACCTTCCCCGCAACGCCAAGCAGCTCTATGGCTGCCTCGGCTGCAGTGCGGAGTGCGGCCGCTGCGCTCGCACCATCAAGACCATCATCGACGAAGCGCTGGGCGCCTGCGCCAAGGCCTGCTGCGCCGGTTGTCCGCACAGCCACGCGGCGCAGCATCAGCATGCCGATAGCGACCTCTCGCTCGAAACTGTCGGCTGAAAGCGGAAACCGGCCGCCGCCCTCTCCGCTTCCGCCATCGCGCGATTCACAACCCTGCCAAACCGCTTAAGCTTTGGCGGATGATGCGCTACAGCATGAAACGGTAGCGACCCATTGACGGGTCGGAGAGGAAGGCATCATGCAAGGCGACGCCAAGGTCATCGAATATCTCAACAGGGGACTGCGCCACGAACTCACGGCCGTCAACCAGTACTGGCTGCATTACCGGCTCCTGAACAATTGGGGCCTGCTCGAGATGGCGAAGGTTTGGCGCAAGGAATCCATCGAGGAGATGGAACACGCCGACAGCCTCATCGATCGCATCATCTTCCTCGACGGCTTTCCGAACATGCAGGTGCTGGATCCCTTGCGGATCGGCCAGAACGTCAAGGAAGTCATCGAGTGCGATCTCGCCGCGGAGATCAGCGCGCGCCTGCTCTACCAGGAAGCCGCAACGCACTGCCACGGCGTGAAGGATTACGTCTCACGCGACCTGTTCGAGAAGCTGATGAAAGACGAGGAACATCACATCGATTTCCTCGAAACCCAGATCGACCTGATCGGGCGGATCGGGCTTGAACTCTACACCCAGAAGCATGTGGGCGGGCTCGAGAGCGAAGGGCACTGAGCTTTCGCCACTCAACTCTGCGTCGTCCCCGCGGAAGCGGGGACCCATACCGCCGAATTGATCACAGGGCACTCTGGTCGACGCCCTTCGCAACGTCATTGGCCTGTCTCGGCTCGCAGCGGAGCCTGTCATCGGGCCCGCATTCGCGCGACCCGTTGGCTTGCCCGGGACGACGAGGTGAGAGCTACAACTGCGTCTTGTAGCGCGCGACGACTTCGGCCTGCGTTTCCGGCTCGCCGAGGCTGGTCTGGTCGTGGATGACCTGGCTGATCGACGGAAACGTCCCGCGGTCGACCTGCGTGTCTTTCGACCACAGTTTTGAGCGCATCAAGGCCTTGGCGCAATGGAAATAGGCCTCGGCAACGTCGACGCGCAGCACGGCGCGCGGCAGCTTCCCGAATTCTTCCATCGCCGAAAGCAGGGCCGGATCCGTCGTCACCGCGCCTTTGCCGCCGACCCGCAGCGTCTCATCGAGGCCGGGCACGAAGAAGATCAGCTGCAACAGCCCGGTGCCTTCGACCACGTTCTTGAAGCTGTCGATCCGGTTGTTGCCGGGGCGATCGGGCATCAAAAGCTGGCTGGGTCCGTCGACATGGATGAAGCCGGGATGGCCGCCGCGCGGCGAGGCATCGACGCTGCCGTCCTTGCCTGAGGTGGCAAGCACGCAGAACGGCGACATCTCGATGAATCTTCGTGCATGGCTATCGATCGCCGGCCGTGCTTTCGCGATCACGCGTGCGGTCGGCTTGGCGTAGATGGTTGCGAGGTCTTCGGATGTAACGTCGGTCACGGCTTTTGCTCCGGCGGATTTGTGCCCAAGCTAGCAGCCTGTCATGAAGCGGTCATGTGCAGATTTTGCACGTTTACACCGCGTCCGCCGGCACGAAGCAGCTGATGATGATGCCGCCGCGGTGGTGGACATACCACACCACCGCTTCGCCGACTGGATTGCCGCGGTCGCGGATGATCGCGTGCGCCGGCACCTGCATCCACTGGCCTTCGATCGGCACCCAATAGGCGCCCTCGTGATAGTCATATTCGGTGCGGTGCCCGTCGGAGATATCGCAGCAGGGCACGCCGTTCGGCGCGATCACGCCCTTGAACCAGGCCCGAATATCAGGCGGAACATTTTCATATTGTCCGTTGTCGAGGGCGAGCGCGCTTCCTGCGAGCGCGCAACACGCGGCGAGCCAGGCGATGGGTGCGAGCTTTCGCATTCGATCCTCCAGACGCATTTGGCGAATCCGATAGTGCGATTAGGCCCGAGACGTTCTTCGGATGCACGCTCAAATAATATGCGTTTGGCACCGCAACCTGAATTGATGCGGCGCGAAAGGGAGGGCGGTGTCAGCCAGCGTCACATCGCGCGCGCCGGCGCCGAGACCAGCAACCTCTCGAGCTGTTCCTTGTAGAATTTTGCGCTCGCCGTGGTGCCGTGGCCGCGCGTCCCCGTGGACGCCGGGATCACGTAGAGACTGCCGTGCTTGAGCTGTTTGATTGCGGCCGCCGTTATTCCGGTCTCCGGTGGGTTGCGTTCATCGTCGGCGGAGTTGATCGCAAGCAGCATCGCTTCGATGCGCGAAAGGCCGCCGGCAGCATCATAGTCGTGCGATGCCTCCCACTGATAGATGAAGTCGTTGGCGTCGGTTGCGATCGGCGCGGCCAGCCGCTCGTCGACCATGTGGTCGGCTTTTTCCGCCGATGGCGCCAGGTCCTGATAGGCAAGCGTGCCGCCGGAGGTCGCAAAGCCGTAGGCCGCGACCGCATATTTCATCATGCGTGGCTGGCTTGTGTAGTTGCCATTGTTGTAATCGGGATCGTTGCGAATGGTCTCGAGCATCATCCGGCGCAGGATCCAGTTGCGCGCCGCCATTGCCGTCGGCTGTGAGGCCATCGGCACCGCCGCGTCCATCATGTCGGGGTGTTTTTCCGCCCAGAGCCAGGTTTGCATGCCTCCCATGGAGTTGCCGATGACGAGCCGCAAATGCCTGATGCCGAGGCCCTCCCTGACGAGCCGGTATTGCGCCTCGACCATGTCATCATAGTCGTATTTCGGAAACGCGGTCTTCATCCCGTCGGATGGCCTTGACGATTTGCCGTGGCCGATGCCGTCGGGAATGATGATGTAATATTTCGAGGTATCGAGCGGCTGGCCGGCGCCGAACAACTCACCGGCAAACGCTGGCGTCAGCATGCTCGCGGCCGAGCCGCCGGAGCCATGCAGCACCAGGACCGGCTGGCCGGTCGGCTCGCCGACGGTGGTGTAATGCAGTTTCAGCTCGGCCATCACCTCGCCATCGTGAAACTTGAAATCCTGCGCGATGAAGTCGCCTTGCCTCGGCGCCGGATAGTCGCCGGCGATCGCGACCGCGCCCGGAAGGGCTGACAATAGGATGGCTGAAAGCGCGGAGCGGAGGATGTGGCGCATCGGAAAAGTGCCTCTATATTGGCTCTTGTAAGCTTGACCGTTGGGCGGACGTGGCGACTATTCTAAGCGCTAGACGATGGAGAACCAAATGTGCCGAAACATCAAGATGCTGTTCAACTTCGAGCCGCCGGCGACTGACGACGAAATTCAGGCTTCCGCTCTGCAATTCGTGCGCAAGCTGTCCGGCTTCAACAAGCCGTCGCAGGCGAACGAAGCCGCTTTCGACCGCGCGGTCGAGGAGGTTTCGGCCGCCGCGCATCGTCTCTTGACATCGCTGCATACGCACGCGCCGGCGCGCGACCGGGCGGTTGAAGCCGAGAAGGCGAAGGAGCGTTCACGGCTGCGCTTCGGCTAGTGGAGTGGATTTGACATTCGCCACCCATCAAGCCGCAAGCTCGTAAAGCGAATTTCAAATCCTAAACTCCGGCATGCGAATGCTAGAATTGGACCACTATCGGCGAAGCACGTCACTTCTTGTCTTTTTTCTTGTCCTTGCGCCTGTGTTTCTTGTCCTTCTTGTCTTTCTTATCCTTCTTCTTTCGTTTCCCATCGTTGTGGTCTTCGGGACCATCACTCTCGTCGAAGAGCACCTCGTCGTGATCCTGCTCGGCGAAGGCCAGTTGCGTCGTCGCATCGCGCTCGGCGGTTTCCATCGCCTCGCGTTCGCGCTGACGCTTGTAATCTTCGTAGGCATCGAACAAGAGATGCAGCCACGGCAGCACCTGATCGATCGAAGGCAATTGACCGGGCGGACCTACCTCGCCGCGTGGCCCCTTTTCACCCTGAACGCCGGGCTTGCCCTGCAGCCCCGCTTCGCCACGCGCGCCTTGCGGTCCTGGCTTTCCCGGCTTGCCCTGCGGACCCGGCTTGCCACGCGGGCCTTCTGGCCCGGGCCGGCCCGGATGTCCCTGTGGTCCCGGCGGCCCCTGGCGGCCGATCAAGCTGTTCGCCACTGGCGTTCCTCCTAATGAACCTTGCTTGAATCTTACAGACGATGAAGGAGGCCAGCAATTATCGCGCGCGGTTGATCAACATCAATCGTGTCTCCAGCCGGCCGTGTCAGACAAAGTCGATGGCACGAATGCGAGATGCGGCGATGAAATCCGGCTTGCGGGTTTTTTGGGTATTTACGGCGGTCTTTGCCGTCGCATTCGCTCTTGAGCGAATGGCCGTGCCTCTCATTGTGCCCGTCGCATTTGCCGAGCAACCGCAACCGTTGTGGAAGGTCGAGACGGCCTTCGTCATCCGCGCGCTCGAACTGATGTCGGGCGGCGTGGCGATTATCGCGCTTGGCCTGTTCCTCGCGGCGTGGGCGAGAAAGTCCGTATTCTCCAAAACGTTCAGATCGTCCGGTAGCCACCATCCGCCATCACGATCGACCCCGTGACGTAGGCTGAGAGGTCGGAGGCGAGAAAAATCGCCGGCCCCACGATGTCTTCCGGCTTGCCCGCGCGTCCCAACGGCGTGTGGTCGATGAAAATCTTCACCAGCTCCGGATTGTTGGCGCGCACCGCGGCATTGAGCGGCGTTTCGATCAGGCCCGGGCCGATCGCGTTGACGCGCACGCCGAACTTGCCGAGCTCGGCGGCAAGCGCGCGAGTGAAGCCGAGCACGCCATGCTTGGAGGCGGTGTAGGCCGGCGAATTCGGCGTGCGCACATGCACGAAGGATTGGATGGAGGCGATGTTGACGATGCGCCCTTTGGCTGCGCGCAAGGGCTCGAGGAAGGCATGCGTCACGTTGAACACGCCGTTGAGATTGATGGAGATGATATCTTCCCAGTCCTTGACGACGGCCGATGCCTCGCCGGCAAAAGCGTTGCGGCGGTTGATGCCGGCGTTGTTGACCAGGATCGAGACCTTCCCGACCTGCTCGCCGATGAGCCTTGCAACCTTCACGCAGTCGTCACGCCTGACGACGTCGAGCCGGTAACTCGAAGCGCTGCCGCCGGCACGGCGAATCTCTTCCGCCGCTTGCTCGGCCGCCTTGTCGTCAATGTCGAGAAGAACGACCTGCGCGCCTTCGTGGGCGTAGCCGGCCGCGATCGCGCGGCCGATGCCCGAGGCCGCGCCCGTGACGACGGCGATATGATTTTCCAGAAGGCCCGGCATCGCTGATGTCCTCCGCTGCTCGTTTCTTGAAAGCTTAACATTCCGCGGCCGCAGTCGCAGCGTTTTCTCGACATATCGATTCGAATTGAGGAGAAACGGAACGGAAAGCCTTACCTCCGCATAGTGTCACATGGGTCACGGTGTTTCGCCATGGATCGACGGATAGCGGAATGGAAGCTTGACCTTGATCGCATCTGGTCGGCGCATGAACCCGACTATGGCGAGGCGGTGCGGTTTGCGCAGCAGATCGCGAACGTAAGCGAGGACGAGGCGCTTCGCCAGGCAGCCTCCCAGGCCTTGCCGATTTTGCGAGCCGCGGCGCAGGAAGGAGCCGATCACGCAACCTGTGTTGCGGCACGCCGGCGGCTCGGCGTCATTCGCGACGTGCTGGCCGCGCTCACCGCTCCGCAATTCGGCAGGCGGCAGGCGGCGTCCAAATCCCTGACCGCTGAAGAATGCTTCCGCGAGCTGCTGGGGCTGCCGCTCGACGGCTGCCTGTCCGAACGCGAAATTCATCGCGCCTACAAGCTGCTCGCCAAGCGCGCGCATCCGGATGCCGGCGGAAGCGCGGAAGCCTTTCTGAGGATCTCGGCCGCGCACGAGGCGCTGATGAGGGCGCGGCAAATGCCGCCGCGCTAGTGGTCTCAAAAATGCTAGCCGGGAAGGGATGCGAACGTCGGCATCTGACCGCTAATGATAGCGGGCGGTGTAGTGGTAGAAGGGCCGGCAGCTCTTGCGCAATCTGGCGTCGCCTTCGTCGTCGAGGAAGACGACGTCGAGATGGGCCGAAGTGCTGAACAGGGCGCCAAAGGCGCGGTCCATCTGCAAGGCGAGCTTGCCGTTTTCCGTCTTGTCATGCCGCAGCAGGCCGAGCAGGACGCCGCCGTTGGTATGCACGAGATAGGCCCGCGCCACGCTTGCGTTGAGATCGAGCAGGACGGTGATCGCTTCCTTGAGCCGCCGCTCGTGCGCCCCATCCTGTTCGCCGATGAAGCTGATGTCGATCGCGGAAAACTGATGCAGCATCAAAAGCTCCCGGATGTCGGAATCGGACCGCTGGAAGGAAGAGATGGGCACGAAGCGTAACGCGCTTGCGTGCCCATCGTTCCGCCGATCGAACTGGTTGTTATTCGAGCATGGTGTTTTCGGAAACCGGTGCCCGCTTTGCGCTAATGCGGCCCCGCGGGTCCGGATCATGCCGCTTCTTACAGCGCGCAGTAGCCCTTGTGCAGCAGCCAGCCCTTGACTGAGACGGCCCGTTCCAGGGTCGGCTGGCGATGGGTCATGACGGTGTAATGCGTCGGCCACGGCATGGTCGGGCTGCCGTTGTCCCAGACCTGGCAGTAGCCGGTGTCCGCGTACTTGATGACATGGTAGGGGGCGGCTTGCGCCGGGCCGGTGGCGGCAAAAGCGGTGGCAGCAACAACGGCGGCAGCGGCAACGGTGCGGATGTGATGCATGATTATCTCCTCGAGTATGGGCTGATGCTCCGCCGGGATTTCCTGAAGGGCCCTTCGCAGCAGCGATTTGTGCTTTCCGGATCGGGGGGATCGACCCGAATGCCCATGAGTGTCGGCAGCTGTGGAACCGGTTCAATCGACAGGGGCTTCAAAACGGTTTCAAAATGACGTCGTCGAGGTTGCAAAACGTATTTCCTTGGCGCATAGGGCGGGCAGAAGCGAGGTCATGTTCATGAGTGCCGGCGAAGAGAAAGTAAGCCCCGTCAAGCCGGAACGGCTGCATCAGGCGCTCGGCGTTTACCAGATGGCGCTGGTTGAAAAGCCGGTAGCCGGCGGCGCGGAGGCGTCAAGTCCGGCTGAGCCCAACAGCGTCCGCGGCTTGCGCGCCGTGCAGCGCGAATTTCCGGACGCTGCCGAGTTTCAAAGCCTGAGCGTCCGCCTTAAGCATTTCACCGAAGTTGTCAGCGACAAGAAGCTGATCAAGTGGGGCATGGTCAAGCACTCGGAGGGCGGCCTCGAAATTCACGATGCCATCGTCAATGCGCTCGCGGCCGCGCCCTTCCGCAAGTCCGGCGTGTTGGACAAGGACATGTTTCACGAACTGGTCAAGGCGGAATACAACCGGCTTGAAGCGGAAGAGAAGTAACCAGACCGGTGATCATTGTCGTCATCACCGGGCTTGTCCCGGTGATCCACGTCTTACCTTTCTTTCGCGAGACAAGGACGTGGATGGCCAAGTCAAGCCCTGCCATGACGGTGATAGCCTTCCCTGGCAAGGCGTTGCGCGGCGGGAGTGATTCACCCGTCCGATGCCGTCGCGGCGACCGCGTTGTCAGCGCCTTCGCTCGCTGCTCCACCCCGCTGCCACAGCTCATAGCCGAACATGCCGACGATCATCGCCGTCACGAAGGCGACGATCGGCGCGCTCAGGCCTTCGAGGTTCACCAGCGCCGGACCCGGGCAGATTCCGGCAAGGCCCCAGCCGATCCCGAACAGCACTGAGCCGATCAGAAGCGGGGCATCGATCTCGCTGCGCGAGGGCCAGGCAAAAGCGGGGGCGAGCAGGGGCGCCTTTTGGCGCCGCGCCAACGCAAAGCCGGCCCCGCCGACGGCCACTGCACCAGCCATGACAAGGGCCAGGGTGGCGTCCCAGGCGCCGAAGAAGTCGAGGAAGCCGAGCACCTTGTCGGGTTCGGTCATGCCGGAGATCAACAGTCCCAGTCCGAACAGAAGACCGCAGCCAAAGCTCGTGACGATGAGCGCCATCTTGCTACCCTCCAAAACCGTGGCGAACAAGCGCGACCGTGATGATCGCGGCGCCCATGAAGACCAGCGTCGCGGTGATCGAGCGGGCCGAAAAGCGCGCGAAGCCGCAGACGCCGTGGCCCGACGTGCAGCCATTGCCCATCCGGCTGCCGAACCCGACCAGAAGGCCCGCGGCGGCGTACAGCGCGAGATTTGCAGAGGGGAGCCGCGCGGCGCCGGGCGTGCCGAACAAGGGTCCGATCAGCGCCGCTGCAATGAGCCCGGCAACAAAGGCGAGGCGCCAGGCACGGTCGCTGCTCGTGGTCAACGAGCCGCCGAGGATGCCGGAAATGCCGGCCAGCCGCCCGGCCGACAGTATCAAGAGCGCTGAGGCGAGCCCGATCAGCGCCCCGCCGATGAGACCGCTCAGGGGTGTGAAATGATGCATTTTCGTCTCCCGTTGCCGGCTGCTCCCCAATTGTCACGATAGGATCGCGCGCCTGTCAAATCCACCCCACTACGCGCCAATGCCTTTTTCTCGGCTTCTTCTATCGGCTAAGGTCCGCCGCCTATTCGATCATTTGATCGCAACCTCGGGGGAAAACCTATGAAATTGTCATCCGCCTTTCGTATTGCCGTCCTTGCGCTCGTCGCGTTCGTGAGCCTCTCGGCCTCAGCCCGCGCCGATGACGGGTATGTGCAACTCACGATCTACAAGGGCGGATGGATCATCGGCGGCAACGGCGGCGGCGGCGTCCTGGATTTCCACGGCCGCCGCTATTCGCTCGGGGTCGGCGGGATCGATTATGGTCTCGTGTTCGGCGGATCGAAGGCCTACCTGCGCGGCGTCGTCCATAATATCTGGCGGCCGTCGGACATCGCGGGCGTCTATGCGGCAGGCGGCGCGGGCATCGTGGTCGGCGGCGGCGTGCGCGGCATCCTGCTCACCAACGCCAGGGGCGTCGTGCTCGAACTCTCTGGCACCCAGGTCGGATTGATGGCGAACGCGGATCTGAGCGGGCTTGCGATTTCGCTGCACTGAGAGGCCAGACAGCGTCTTGCCGCCTGCGTCGTCCCGGCTTTCGCCGGGAACGACGTAGGGAGATTCGTCGGCCTCACCGGCCAATCCTGCTGAAAACCTCCTCCGCCGGCACTGGCGGCGTCACCTTGAAGGTCTCGCGCAGCACGTCACGCAATTCACCGGCGCTTCCAAGCGTGCGCTCGCTGACCACCTCGCCATCGCGCGCCTCGGTCGAGAGCGAGCGATCGACCAGCCGATAGCGCCGATCGCCCGAGAGCCGCTCCATGATCAGCCGCGTGGTGAGGGGAATGGTCGGGTTGGTCGAGGTGAACCAGTTGCCGAGTTCGTAGTCGGCCTGAAGCTGCGGATGCAGGTCGAACACGTACATCGTGCGCCAGCCACCCTCCCGTTTCGCATTGAGCCAGAGCAGGCCGTCGGATTGCGTGAGCCGGTACGTTCCCATCGCAGTCGTCTGCTCGATATCGGCTTTCAGTTGCAATGGCGCGTCCAGGAGACAGGCGCCGAAGCCGACATCGACAAGGAGCGCGCCTGTCGGCAAATCGACCTTAAGCATCATGTGCGTCCGCGGCCCGAGCGGGCTCTCGGGCGGCGACATCCAGCGCACCCGGCCGCCAAGTCCGGTAACCTCGAAGCCGATCGCGGCAAGCGCGGCGCGCAACAGAAGATTATGCTCATAGCAATATCCGCCGCGGCCACCATCGACGAGCTTGGCCTGCACGGACGCGAGATCGAGTTTGACCGGACGGCGCAACAGCGGGTCCAGCGCCTCGAACGGGATCGCATCGAGATGCGCAAGCTGTAGCGCTTTCAGCGTGGCGAGATCGACCGCGAGCGGGCCGTCATAGCCGATCCGCGCCAGATAATCCTGCAGACGAAATTCGCCGTCCATGATGAGCCGCCCCGCGTGATGGCGCTAGTATCATGGGGGAGCGGGCAAGGCCAGCCGCCTCATCCTGAGGAGCATCGCGAACGCGATGCGTCTCGAAGGATGAAGGCGGCCTCATGGTTCTCGCGGCGATACGTAATAACGTCCGCTGACGCTACGCTCCTCACCATGAGGCGCACGTTTCTCGCAAGATCACAGCGTGCAGCGACGCGCGAACCGCAGTTTTTCCTGGACGTCCGCTGCAGCCGCAAAGGTCGGCACCGGCTTGCTGACGACCTGATAGTCGGACAGGAAGTGTATCGGCTTCTCCTGCAACTCTGTGTTCCAGATCTGGCAGACGCCGGTGTTGTCCCAGCGGATGACGTAATAGCCGGACTCCTGTTGCTGCATCGGGCGGGCGATCGCTGCTGCGGACATAGCGAAAGTGGCTGCAGCACAGAGAACGGTAGCACGACGCATGAAAGTCTCCTTGAGTGAGGGGTCCCCAGGCGCTTCATGGCGGCCGCTGGCGGCTTCGCATGATGCGCCGACGGGCTTGTCGTGCGGCAAAAGGGTGCCCCGCGCCAGTAGCAAGCGCGTGATTGCTTGGGATGGAGCGGATGCGTGGCATTTCTGCTATCATGCCGGCCCGGTGAGGTTAGGAGGACCTGACATGAGCAGGGCAAATCGAACAGCCGTTGCAATCGCAGCGATCGGCGCGGCTGCCGCGCTGTCACTTCCGATGAGCCGCGCGCTTGCGGCAACTCCGCTTACGGTCGCGGTTGCCGATTTCGACTTTGTCGATACCTCCGGCGAGGTGAGGGACCAGAGCGCGGAGCACAAGGCGCGCGTGGCGCATTTCGCCGAACTTGTCCGCGCCGATCTCGGCGCGCAGGCCAATTATCGCGTGCTGCCTCTCGAATGCGGCGAGTCGCCCTGCACGCCCATCAACATGCGCCCGGACAACTTTATCGCCGCCGGCCGCCGCTCCGGCGCGCGCTTCGTGGTCTATGGCGGCATCCGCAAGATGAGCACGCTGGTGCAGTGGGGCGACGTCGAGCTGCTCGATCTCGAGGCGAACAAACTGCTGCTCAAGCGCACCGTGACGTTTCGCGGCGACAATGACGAGGCCTATCGCCGCGCCGCCGCCTTCGTCGGCGAGACCATCCGGGATGCGATGGAGAAGAGGTGAAGCCGCGTCGCACCTCGACAGCGTCAGGCGAGAGCAGGATCATCCGATCTTGCCGGTCATCAGATTCACGCGTCAGACAGCGTGGGGCGTCAGGCCGCATTCCCGCGAGACAAATGCCCCGGGTCCTTGCAAATTTCGGCCCTCGGAAAGATCAGAGGGCGCGCGGGAATGCCGGTGCGTCAGGCGCACCCGCAGAAGAAGCCTCGTGCGCAAGGATAGAAAGCACACGAGTTAATCACCACAGGTCCACCGGAACGATCCGGCACTCCCTGCGCGATGGTTTTAACGGTTTCCTTCGTGATCTCCCTGGTGAGCCGGGCTTTCTTGCCACCATCCCCAGTGCGATGCGGAGCATCGTCACCGAGTTGACGCCAGCGTCGGGGCGTCAGGACCACACGACTTCGCCGTCCGCAGGCCACGCCGTTCGTCTCTCTGGCGAGGTCCGCGTCCACTGCATCTCTACCCACGTTCGTGACGATCGCGAGCCGCCCCTCTCATCGGGTGAGACGGGGCGAGCTGGTATCGCTGATTTACCCGTCGGGTTAAGCGAAATATTTTTCGCTGCTGGGCTGGACAGACGGGCAAATCAGCAGCCGTCATTCCCGGCCGCACCGCCAGGTGCGCGCCCGGAATCCGAGTTGCTCGACCCCGAGGCCAACAAGCTGCCGTTCAAGCGCACCGTGACGTTTCGCGGCGACACCGGCGAGGCCTTTGCCCGCGCAGCCCCCTTCGTCGGCGAGACGGTCAGGGATGCGATGGAGAAGAGGCGAGGGCGGTGTGCGCCTCTGATCTCTTTGGCAGACATTACTTTTTCACCGGGCGCCTGATGCCCGGCGGTGCTCATCTTGATGGTGGCGCTAACAAGCTCGCGGTGTGGTAAAGAGTGGCTCGCGCCAGTAGCGAGGCCGTGACCGATCGCTAATCTGACTTGGGGACTAGCCGCACGGCTCTTGCGATTTCCCTTTGATATACGGCGTCAGGACAACGGCCCGTCAGCAAGTCAAGCCTAAACGGCACCCAGGCATTTTCTACTGGGGTATAAGCCTCACCTAACAAGTCAGTGTTGCAAACCTTGAGGTTGCGGAAGCCGTCCCACGAAATACGCTCGCTTCGCCAGCCGGTATTGTTCGAGTTGATAGCGATGAAGTCGACCATATTTTGAAGCAGGACCAACCCGAGCGATGGAACCCGAATGACGTTTTCGACATTGCCGGCAATATGTTGGTGAATGGTGTAGTCTCGCGGTTCATGAAGCACGTCTCATCTTGTGCAACAACGATGACGTCGCTTCCGTTGGGGTGCTCCAAAGCAGTACTGCATCTAGTGAGCCTCGCGCCGAGAAAATTGCCGACCCACAACTCAGATTCCCGTGGATAGAAACGTATGACAAGTCCTTCGCTAAATTTGCCGCGTTCGGTAAAATAGAGCGCCGGCGGTCCGGAAGCAGGCAAGCCCGGTAAGATTTCAAATCGCATAGGTCGCTCACGCTTAGCCTCACGGTGGTTATCACACAGATACTATCTTGAGTAGCGGGAGCCGCAACCAAAAGCCCGGCCGATCCAGGCTGTGTTAGATCTGGGCAAATGAGATATATAGCCGCATCATCAATGATGCGGCCTTTTTCATCGATACATTCGAGGTGGGGACCGTAACCAGGCGAGTTTTTTGCCGCCACGGATCGATGATTACGTTGCCGCTGATGCGGCGGTGCGGATTATCGATGGCTTTGTTGATGGTTCTCAATATATTCGGGCTCGGCTTGGTTCGAGCAACACCGGCGGCGACCGGGCGGCCCGGCTATGACCCGCACGATCTTCTGGCTCTCCATCTGCGGGTAACTCAACGAGGTTCGTTCGAGCCGCAAGCTGGAACGCGAGTGCCGGCGCAATGTCGAATGATGTGGCTGTTGGGGCAGCATGTCCCCGACTTCAAAACAATTGCGGACTTTCGGCGGGACAATGCAGCCGGGATCGTTGGGACATGCCGGGCCTTCGTGCTGTTCTGCCGCGAGCAGGGACTATTTGCGGCCCGTCTGGTGGCCCTCGACGGTTCGAAGTTCCGGGCGGTGGCGAGCGCCAAGCGGATTATGGGCGAACGCAAGGTCGCCGAAGAGGCCGTCCGGATCGATCAACAGATTGCGGCTTATCTTGCCAACCTCGACAGCATCGATTCGAGCGAGCCGGCTGACAGCGATGCGGAACAGACGGCTGCGGCCCTCAAGGCTCTCAGGGCACGCCGCATCGAGCTTGATACTCTGGCGGCGCGACTTAAGGCAGAAGATCGGACCAGTCTTGTAGAAGGTGAGCTCGATGCGCGGCCGATGGGTAAAGGGGCAGGCTCCAAGCCTCCTTCCTACAATGTCCAGACGGCGGTCGATGCTGCGACGGGGCTGATCGTCCACCATGAGGTTACAACCGAACCGACCGACAACCGGCTGCTCCATCCGATGGCCAAGGCGACGAAGGATGCGGTTGCGGCCGATACGCTCACGGTGGTGGCGGACGCTGGCTATTCGAACGGAGCAGACGCGGCAGCCTGCGAGAACGATGGCATCACGCCTTGTGTGCCAGCGAACCGGGCCGTCAACAATCAAGGCGACTTCTTCGACCGCACGGCCTTCATCTATGAGCCGCAAACCGACAGTTTTCGTTGTCCGGCGGGCCGAACACTGGTGCGCAAGCAAATCCTCACCAGAAAGCAGAGCGTCTTGTATATGGCCGACGATTGTTCGGGTTGCGCGCTCAAGCCGAGATGCACCAGCGTCGAGCGCCGCTTCGTTAAAGACACCTTTACGAGGACGCGCTTCAACGCATGAATGCCCGCGTCAAAGCCGATCCACATCTCATGCGGCAGCGGCGATGCGCCGCTGAACACCCGTTCGGAACCATCAAGCGGATGACGGCTGGCGGCAGGTTCCTCACCCGAGGCCTTACCAACGTCAAGACTGAAGCCGCCCTCAGCGTTCTTGTCTACAACATCATGCGGGTCATCAATCTCATCGGCCCGCAAAGCCTCAAGATCAGGCTCGCCTGACCCTAAAAATGAAAAAAAAGGCCCCGGATCACCGGAGCCTCTCGTTTCCACACAGCCTGTTGCGCCCGGCCTTTTGTTTTGGATGGATGCTCGGGTTGTCTCGCGCGAAAACGCGCTTCGCGCTTTTGTCCGGGCATGACGAGGAGAAGGTGCCTCACAACACCCGATTGCTCTCCTTCACCCTCTCCGCGTCGAGATAGACCTGTCCGCCCATTTCCTTGAACTTGGCGCTCATCTGCGCCATGCCCTGCTCCTTGTCGTTCAGCGTCGCGGCATAGTCGCGCACGTCCTGCGTGATCTTCATCGAGCAGAATTTCGGGCCGCACATCGAGCAGAAATGCGCCACCTTGTGCGCTTCCTTCGGCAGTGTCTCGTCGTGGAAGGCGCGCGCCGTCTCCGGATCGAGGCCGAGGTTGAACTGGTCCTCCCAGCGGAAGTCGAAGCGCGCGCGTGACAATGCGTCGTCACGAAGCTGCGCCGCCGGATGGCCCTTGGCGAGGTCAGAGGCGTGCGCCGCGATCTTGTAGGTGATCACGCCGGTCTTGACGTCGTTGCGGTCGGGTAGCCCAAGATGCTCCTTCGGCGTCACGTAGCACAGCATCGCGCAGCCGAACCAGCCGATCATCGCGGCGCCAATGCCGGACGTGATGTGGTCATAGCCCGGCGCGATGTCGGTGGTCAGCGGGCCCAAGGTATAGAACGGGGCCTCGCCGCATTCCTTCAGTTGCTTGTCCATGTTGATCTTGATCTTGTGCATCGGCACATGGCCGGGGCCTTCGATCATCACCTGGCAGCCCTTGTCCCACGCGATCCTGGTGAGTTCACCGAGCGTTTCCAGCTCGGCAAACTGCGCGCGGTCGTTGGCGTCCGCGATCGAGCCCGGACGCAGGCCATCGCCGAGCGAGAAGGAGACGTCGTATTTGCGCATGAGGTCGCAAATCTCGTCGAAATGCGTGTAGAGGAAGCTTTCCTTGTGATGCGCCAGACACCACTTCGCCATGATCGAGCCGCCGCGCGAGACGATGCCGGTGACGCGGTTGGCGGTTAAGTGGATATAGGGCAGGCGCACGCCGGCGTGGATGGTGAAGTAGTCGACGCCCTGTTCGCACTGCTCGATCAGCGTGTCCTTGTAGAGCTCCCAGGTCAGTTTCACCGGATCGCCGTCGCACTTCTCCAGCGCCTGGTAGATCGGCACGGTGCCGATCGGCACTGGCGAGTTGCGCAGGATCCATTCGCGCGTGGTGTGGATATTGCGGCCGGTCGAAAGGTCCATCACGGTGTCGGCGCCCCAGCGGGTCGCCCACACCATCTTATCGACCTCCTCTTCGACCGACGAGGTCACGGCGGAGTTGCCTATATTGGCGTTGATCTTGGTGAGGAAGTTGCGGCCGATGATCATCGGCTCGAGTTCGCCGTGGTTGATATTCGAAGGGATGATCGCCCGTCCGCGCGCGATCTCGGAGCGCACGAACTCCGGCGTGATGAAGGCCGGCACCGCGGCGCCAAAGCTTTCGCCATCGGCGAGAGCTGCTTCCGCGCGCTCGAGCTGTACTTTGCGGCCAAGATTCTCGCGCTCAGCGACGTAGATCATCTCTTTCGTGACGATGCCGGCGCGGGCGAATTCAAGCTGCGTGATCTTGTGGCCATGGACGCCGCGCAGCGGCTGGTGGTGCGCGGTGAAGGCCTTGGCGGCGTGCGCCGTGCCGACATTGCCGTTGTCCTCGGGCTTGATGGTGCGGCCGTCATATTGCTCGACGCCGCCGCGCTCCTTCACCCAGGCGGTGCGGTGGCGGGCCAAGCCCTTGTTGACGTCGATCACGACGTTCGGGTCGGTGTAGGGACCGGAAGTATCGTAGACAGGAAGGTTTGGCTCGCCCGCACCTTCGGAGAGGATGATCTCGCGCAGCGGCACGCGCAGGTCGGCCGCCGCGTCGGGCGTTGCAAAGATCTTGCGCGAGGAGGGCAGCGGGCCCGTGGTCACGGCGGGGACGGTCGTGTCGGGATTGGAGCGAATGTTCATGGGGTCCTCCTTTTATGATCTGTCGTCATTCCGGGGCGCGCGTTTGCGCGAACTATGGTGCGCAATTGCGCACCTGAGAATCCATTTCACCGCACATGGATTTCCGGGCTCGATGCTTTCGCATCGTCCCGGAATGACAACGGGAAGTTTACTGACGGAAGTGGGCTTGGCGGTCACCATCACGCCGCCTCCTTCACGGCGAGCCAGGCGCGCACGCGCGCGTCGGGGTCGGCGTTCTGGGTGACGTCGGACACGACTGCGATCGAGTTGGCGCCGGCGGCGTAGATTTCGGATGCGTGTTCCAGCTTGATGCCGCCGATCGCAACCAGCGGAATCGAGCCGACGCGCTTCTTCCACTCGGTGATCTTCGCAATGCCCTGCGGCGCAAAGCGCATCGACTTCAGCGTGGTCGGGAAGATCGGGCCGAGCGCGACGTAATCGGGCTTTGCGGCGAGCGCGTTCTCAAGTTCCTCGTCGTCATGGGTCGAAAGGCCGAGCGTGAGCCCGGCGGCGCGAATAGCGGGGACGTCTGCTTCCGCAAGATCTTCCTGGCCGAGATGCACATGCTGGGCGCCGGCCTTGATCGCCGCGCGCCAGTAGTCGTTGACGACGAGCTTTGCGCTGGTGCCGTGAATGACGTCGAGCGCATCCTTTATTGTCTGCAGCGCGTCGGCATCGTTCAGGTTCTTGGCGCGCAGCTGGATCGTGCCGACGCCAAGCAGCGCTAGCCGCGCCACCCAGGCGACGCTATCGACGACCGGATAGAAGCGATCAGGATACGCGTGGCGATCAGGATACGGCATGCCAGAACGGGGTCCCAACGACAGGGGTTGAAGGGGAGGCGAAGTCGCGCGCTTCCATCAGTCCAGCGTCAAAGGCCGCGCGGCCGGCTTCGACGCCTTGACGAAAAGCTTTCGCCATCGCGATCGGATCGGCGGCCTTCGCGATGGCCGTGTTGAGCAGCACGGCGTCATAGCCAAGCTCGAGAGCGCGCGCGGCGTGGCTCGGCGCGCCCAGGCCCGCGTCGACCACGAGCGTGATGCCAGGCAGGCGATCGCGCAATAATTTCAGCGCATCGGGATTGACGATGCCGCGCGCTGATCCGATCGGTGCCGCCCATGGCATCACCACCTTGCAGCCGGCGTCGACCAGACGCATCGCGACCGACAGATCCTCGGTGCAATAGGGGAACACCTCAAAGCCGTCCTTGACCAGGATGTCCGCGGCTTCGATGAGGCCGACCACATCGGGCTGCAGCGTGTCGTTGTCGGCGATCACTTCCAGCTTGATCCAGGAGGTGCCGAACAGTTCGCGCGCGAGCTTTGCCGTGGTCACGGCTTCGCGCACGCTGCGGCAGCCGGCGGTGTTCGGCAGCACCGTCACTTCGAGTTCGCGGATCAGTTTCCAGAAGGCGTCGCCGGTCTTGCCGCCGGCGGCCTCGCGCCGCAGCGACACGGTGACAATCTCGGCAGCCGAAGCGCGGATGGCGTTCTGCATGATCGCGGGCGAGGGATAGAGCGCCGTGCCGATCAGGAGGCGGGAGGAGAAGGTCTTGCCATAGAAGGTGAGCATCGGTTTATCCTCGTCGTCCCGGCCAAGCGAAGCGCGAGCCGGGACCCATACGCCGCGGCCGATCGTTTGGGCGCGCGGGGTGACATTCTTCGCAATCATAGCCGGTGGTGGTTATGGGTCCCCGCCTTCGCGGGGACGACGTGGGGAGAGGATGTGCGCTCATTCCATCACCCTCCCTGCCGCGGCGTGATGATTTCGATCTCGTCGCCGGCCTTCAGCTGCGTCTCCGCCCAGCGGCTTTTCGGCAGCACGTCGTAATTCACGGCGATCGCAAAATGCGTGCCCTCATAGTCGAGCTCGCCGAGCAACCCGGCGACGCTCATCGCGACGATTTCGCGTTCCTCGCCGTTGATGGTCACACGCATTGCATCACCTCGTTGTCGATGGTGCCGCGCTCGACATAGCCGAGCGTGAGTTCGGCGAGCGCCGGCGCCAGCAGGAAACCGTGGCGGTAAAGCCCGTTCACCGCGATCTTGTCGTTGTCGATCGCAATGCGCGGCAGGTTGTCGGGAAAGGCGGGGCGAAGCCCCGAACCGAATTCGAGGATGCGCGCTTCGCCAAAGGCCGGGTGTACCGAATAGGCCGCGCCGAGAAGTTCGAGCGCCGAGCGGACGCTGATGCCGGCGCTCTCGGTTTCCAGCGAGGTCGCGCCCAGCATGAAGCGCCCTTCGCCGCGCGGGATGACATAGAGCGGAAAGCGCGGATGGATCAGCCGCACCGGGCGTGACAGTTCGACCTCGCCGGTCTCGATCAGGATGAGTTCACCCTTGACGCCGCGAAGGTCGCTTCGAGCGTCGCGCGCGGCAAGCCCGCGGCAATCGATCACGATGCCGCCTAGTTCGCCTTGGACATCATCCGGCTCGACCTCGCTGTTGAACTCGATCCTGCCGCCGAGCGAGCGAATGCGCGCGTGTAGTTCGGGCAGGATTTTTCGCGGCTCGACGTGGCCTTCGTCGGCGTAGAAAAGTCCGTCGCGGAAACGTCCCTCCAGCGAGGGCTCGATTTCGCCCAGGCCTTGCGCATCGAGCCGTTGATAGCCGCTCGTCAGCCGCGCAAAACGTTCGAAGTCGGCGCGGTCGCGCGCATGCGCCACTACCAGCGAGCCGTTGAACGGCGTCTTCGGAAAATAGTCGCGCCACAGCTTGAGCGAACGAAGACCCAGGCGGACGATCACCGGCTCGCTGCTTTCGGCCTCGCAAAAAGGTGCGAGCATGCCGCCTGCCCAGTGGCTCGTGGATTGCGTCATCGCGGCGTCACCGCGCTCGTGTAGAGTGACCCTGCGGCCGGATTGCGCGAGCAGCAACGCCTGCCACGCGCCCGCGATGCCTGCGCCGATCACAGAAATCGGGGTGACGGAAATCGGGGATTGCCCCCGTGGATTGGCCGAACTCTGGTACATCCCTGTCCCTTCGCCGGCATGACCCGGATCAGGTTCAAAGGGTCACCGCGGTCTCTTGATCCCAGTGGACATGATCCTTGGATCAGTCCGGAACCAGAGGGTGCGGTCTCTCAGCTCCTCATCGGAACTCCCCTCGGAACAGCCTTAATGTAGACCCCTGATGCGGGGTGTCAACGCGGTATCCCCTGTTCCGAGCCCCGCACGATCTGCATGCGTGCCCCGGACGCAGTGCAGCGCGCCGCGGAGCGGCGTGATGCGCTGCTGATCCGGGGTCCATATCGGGCTCGGGAACGCTGATGGATCCCGGATCTGCGCAGCGGCATTTCATGCCGCAACGCGTCCGGGACACGAAACCTACTCGCTTGCCGCCTGCGGTTGTTTTGTATGTTCCAATCGCTGCCGCTTGGCGACGTAGTAATAGCCGCCTGCATAGTACCGCACGGCCCGGTCGTGATCGCCGTTGGCCGCGCGATAAGCGCCGGCGAGATACTTCACCGCGTAGGCGAGATTGGTGTCGGGATCGCGCAAGCCTTCGGCGGAGCCGGTGTAGCCGAGGCCGCGCGCGGTCGCGAGCTTGATCTGCATCAGGCCGATCGTGCCGCCGCGACCGACGAGCGAGGCATTGTAGCGGCTCTCGCGCATGATCACCCGATGCACCAGCGCGACCGGCACGCCATTGGCCTGCGCGTGTTTGGCGACCAGCTCCTGATACTGGCCGCGCTGGGCAAAGGCCGCTTCCGGGAAGACAAGTGCCGAAGCCAGGAATGAGACCAGGGCAAGCGAAGTAAGGGTTAACAGACGCTTCATGGAAGGGGCAACCTTTCGGCCGAAGGCCGGGCTAGTGGAGCGGATTTGACATTCGCGACCCGGCTCGCTGCGAGTTCGTAAAGCGAACGTCAAATCCGAAACTCCACTAGAAACATATATTTGTTAGTGGCCCTATGATTCTAACATTCGCAAAGTGCCTGCTGGGAAGGGATGCGAATGTTAGAATCGGGCCGCTAGGTTCGCATCAAATGTGAAAGAGGCGGCAGGGATGTGGCGGAAAACCGGCCTCGGCCCTTCGAATCCGGCATTGCCCGGTTTACCGGGAATTATGGCATGGCGTGCTTCAATTGGCGGCAAATCAGCATGATCCGGGACCCGAAGGGCCGCGTTAGCGCAAAGTGTGCAGCGGTTTTCCGAAAAAGGTCATGCTCAATTCAAAGGGAAATTGCCGGACTCCGCCATGACCCTGGCCGCCGACATTGCGCCAGATGCCAAAGCCGTCCGCGGCTCGCTGCCGCTTTGGGTCGGCGTTGTCGCCTATGCGGTGCTTGTCGTGAGCGGTAATCGCCTGCTCAACGATCCCGACACGCAATGGCAGATCGCGGTCGGGCAATGGATTCTCGATCATCACGCAGTCCCCCATACCGACATCTACTCTTTCACCATGCGCGGGCAGCCCTGGATTTCGACGCAGTGGCTGGCGCAGGTGCTCTACGCCGAGGTTTTCGCGTGGTTCGGCTGGACCGGTCCGGTGGTGCTGGCCGCCGTGGCCAGTGCGGCGACGTTCGCGCTGCTCGCGCGATATCTCGTTCGAATTCTAAGCGATAGCGCCGCGCTCGTTTTCGTCGCGGTGGCGATCGCTTTGACCGCGCCGCATCTTCTGGCGCGCCCGCACGTGCTGGCGCTGCCAATCATGGTCGTGTGGATCGGCGAACTTGTTGCGGCCGCCGACCGGCGCGAGGCGCCTTCGTTTCTGCTGCTGCCGTTGATGGCACTGTGGGCCAACGTTCATGGCGGCTTTGTCTTTGGCCTGATGATGATCGCGCCGATCGCGCTCGATTGCCTGATGAACGCAGAAGCCAGCGAGCGGATACGGCTTGCGGCGCAATGGGCGGTCTTCGCCGCGCTCGCGCTTGCGATGAGCTGCTGCACCCCGTATGGGTGGGAGACGCTGCTTGCATCGCGCAAGATCTTGGCGCTCGGCAGCGCGCTGCCGCTGATCACCGAATGGCACGCCGCCGATTTCTCGAGCGTGCATCCGTTCGAAATCTGCCTGCTCGGCGCCATCGGCCTTGCGCTCTACCGCGGCATCGTCGTGCCGCCGATGCGCGTCGTGATCCTGGTCGGCCTTGTTCACATGGCGCTGGCGCAGGGGCGCGGGGCGGAGATTCTCGCGCTCCTTGCGCCGCTCGTCCTCGCAAATCCGCTCTCGCAGCAGATCGGCGATAGGGCAACGACCTCCTCGCTTTCAGGCACGCCGATCCGCGGCGTGATGATGGCGGGCCTCGCCGTCGTGCTGGCGGCGGGAACGCTGAGCTTTGCCGAAATGCATCGCTTCGCGCCCAATGCCGCCAATTTGCCGGTCCAGGCCGTCACCGAACTGAAGAAGCTCAACGTGGAGCGCGTCTTCAACGATTATGATTTCGGCGGTTATCTGATCGCAAGCAGCGTTGCACCCTTCATCGATGGACGCACCGAGCTCTATGGCGAGACGTTCTTTGTCGAGCAGCACAGGGCATCCGGCTTGAGCGATTCGGATAGCCTGTTCCGCTTGCTGGACGAGCATCGGATCCAGGCGACGCTGATGCGCACCCAAAGCGCCGTGTCCAAGCTGCTCGATCACGTCGATGGCTGGCAGCAGGTGTACAGCGACGACATTGCCACAATCCACCTCCGCAAGCCTGGCGCATTGCATGCCAGGGAACCCGCGGTGACGCCGAAGTAAATCCTGACGGGCGAGAAAAAAAATAATTCATCGCGGCGACGCGTCGCGGTGACGCTGCCGTTGAAATGCCCGATTGTTCGTTCAGCATCGCGTCAGAAGCATGTTATCCGACAGCAACCCTGTCCGACCTGCTTCCAGGTCTTCTTCTAAAACCTTCTACAAGCCTTCTATAAAATCGGGAGAGATGTGCCATGGCCGGGACCGGATTCCGTTCGTTGCCTCGCGAAAACCCATGCGCCCAATGCGGCAGATCGATTTCACTGCCTGAATGGGTCGAGAGCGAGCCGGGACGTACATTCTATCTCTGGCGCTGCATGGCCTGCGACTATCGCTTCGAGGCGGTCGCCTATTTCGATGCAGACGAGGCGCTCGCGGCCTAACGCCGAGCCATTTCATCGCGCTATTCCGCTGCTTGTTGGCCGGTTTGCCGGATCGGCAACTTGATGCGCACGATCAGTCCGTGCGGCTGACGATCGTGCAGTGAAAGCCTGCCGTCGTGCGCCAGGACAATGGCGCGGGCGATCGAAAGCCCGAGCCCGAAGCCGGCGGTCTCGTCCATGTTGCGCGCGTCGTCGCCTCGCACGAATGGTTCCAGCATCACGTCCTTGCGCGAGTCGGAAATGCCCGGACCGTCGTCCTCGACCTCGATGGTCGCGCTATCGGCCGAGGTCGCAAGGCGGATCGTGACGAGCCCGCCATATCTGACGGAATTCTCCACGAGGTTGGTGATGCTGCGCGTCAGGTCGTCCGGCCGCACGGTCGCCATCGCGTGCTGGGGGCCCTGATACGTCACCTTGTGTCCGAAATCGGCGAACTGGTCGGCGACGAGCTGCAAGGTGGATGCGATGTCGGCCAGCGTCATGGCCTCGAGCTTGCGGTCGTTGCGCAGGAACGAGAGCACCAATTCCAGCATCGAGCGCATCTGGTCGAGATCGCTCATCATGCGGTGACGGTGCATTTCGTCATCGATGAATTCCGCCCGCAGGCGCATCCGCGTGATCGGCGTGCGCAGGTCGTGACTGATGGCCGCCAGCATCTTGGTGCGGTCGTCGATCAGTGCCGTGATGCGTTCGCGCATCCGGTTCAGCGCCTTCGCGACGAAGCGGATTTCTTCCGGTCCGCGTTCGGGCAGGCTTGCGGCCGCGCCGTTGACGCTGAAATTCTCGGCCGCCTTGGCGAAGGCCGAGAGCGGCGCCGTCAGCGCGCGTGCCGCCCACAGGCTCAGCATGCTGACGCTGACGATCGCAAACAACAGTGTCGCCACCCATGATCCGATCCAGAACGGCCGCGGCCTTTGATCGGGCAATATGCGCGCCGAAATCATCGCGCCGTCGGGCAGCGCGATACCGACCCTGTGGTGCTTCTTTTCATCGGGCAGGGGGAAGATGCGATAGGAACTGTCAAGCCGCCGGTGCAGGCCGCGCAGGTCAAGGCTGTCCGGCTCGCTCACCCCGGGAACGGGACCGGCCGACAGCGGCTGGACGTCGAGCTTGGGAAAGGCGCGGGCGAGATCGGCCATCAGGCGGGGGCGGTCGGCGGGGGCTGCCGCGCCGAGCAGCAGCACCGACGCGGCAAACTGGGCGTGGCCGCGGTCAATACTGGGGTCCGGCTGCTCGGGACGGCTGAGCAGGAAAAGGCAGGTCAGGATCACATGAATGGCGACGATCGAAGCGATCACCAGCGCCGTGATCTGGCCGCCGATGGTCCGCAGGTTGAGGAAATCGGCGAGCTTCATTTAACGCCATCGTGAGGGGCGGCCGCCGCCTCCACGGTCGGCGTGAACAGATATCCGCCCGAGCGCACGGTCTTGATCATGCTGGAATCCTGCGGATCGGTTTCGATCTTGCGGCGGATCCGGCTCACCAGCACGTCGATCGAGCGTTCGAACGAGCCGGCGCTGCGGCCCTGCGTCAGGTCGAGCAGGCTGTCACGCGAGAGCACGCGTCCGGGCCTTTCGCAAAAGGCGCGCAGCAGGTCGAATTCCGCTGATGTCATCGCCACGCGCGCGCCGGCGGGGTTGCGCAATTCGCGGAGACGAAAATCGATCCGCCAGCCCTGGAAAATCAGCGCGGTTGCGCCCATCACGGCGCTCGCGGTTTGCGCGGCCGCCTGGCGGCGCAGCACCGCATTGATGCGCGCCAGCAGTTCACGCGGGTTGAACGGTTTCGCCAGATAATCGTCGGCGCCCATCTCGAGCCCGAGGATGCGGTCGACGTCCTCGCCGCGCGCGGTCAGCATGATGATCGGCACCTGCAACTCGCTGCGGATCTTGCGGCACAGGCTCAATCCGTCTTCGCCAGGCAGCATGACGTCGAGAATGACGAGATCGACGCGATGGTCGGTCATGGCGCGGGCCATCTCGCGCCCGTCATTGGCGGTTGTGACGTTGCAGGCGTTGTTGCGGAGATATTTCGCAATCAGCGCTCGCGTCTCGCGGTCGTCTTCGACGACAAGGATGTTCGGCGGCACGGTCGGCATCCAAATCCTTTGCCCGAGATTTCGGGCAACAGAACCACCATTTTTGTTTCGGTATGTTTCCGGAATCGACCCCGCAACAGGGGGCAATAACTTCATTCCGCGGATCGTCAACTGCTTAGGGCCATTTTAATTCTGACATACGGTGATGAGCCCGGAAACCCCTAACCTCGTGGCTCCGGGCTCAAAACCCCAAGATTGCATGTTTGACACCATCATTCTCCTGACCGGCCCGGTTGAACGGGCCGCGCTGCCGCCGGCCCTGCTGGGGCATAATCCTGCGATCAGGGTGCTCGCGATCGAAAGCGCCGAGCAACTGTTTGCGCTGAGCGGCGATGTGCTGCGACGCGCGCGCCTGATCGCATTCGCGACGCCGGTGATCGTACCCAAATCGATCCTCGACCAGATCGGCTATGGCGCGGTCAATTTCCACCCCGGGCCACCGAGCTATCCCGGCTGGGCGCCGGCGCATTTTGCGCTCTACAACCAGGCCGACGAATTCGGCGCGACCGTCCACTTGATGGTCGAGAAGGTGGATGCAGGACCGATCCTTGATCTCGCACTGTTTCAGATTCCGCCGGATACCTCGGTGTGCAGCCTCGAGGGCATTGCCTATGGGCACCTCGCCTTCCTGTTCTGGCGCATGGCGAGAGAACTGGCCTGCCATCCCGCATTGCCGGCGGCGGTGTCGGTCAAATGGGCCAGCCGGAAATATTCGCGCCGCAACTATGTTTCGATGTGCGAGATTCCGCTCGACATTTCCAAGAGTGAACTCGATCGGCGCATGCGCGTCTTCGGCGGCAATGATTTCGGCGTGGCGCCGACGATCAAACTGCACGGGATCGAGTTTCGCGTCGCCGCGCCCGCCGGTTGAAGTTCCTGCACTCGTAACCAACTTCGGTTCTCTCGGCGGTCACCCGAAAATTACGGGAACCGCGGAACTGCAACAAGCAGGACCGAGTTTCCTCTCCACCTTTAGCAAGGAGGAAACAATGTTTGCAAAGACAGTTACGGCCGCGTTGGCCAGTACGGCGTTGCTTGCAACGATTGCCTCGGCGCAAACCCCGACTGCCACCACCGGCGATCACGCCACCGGAGCGACGATTCCGAAGTCCGCGCTCAAGGGCGACTGGCGCGCCTCGAAGGTCGTCGGTCTGAAGGTCTACAACGATGAAAATGAGAGCCTCGGTTCCATCAATGATCTGCTGATGGACAAGGGCGGAAACATCAAGGCCCTGGTGATCGGCGTCGGAGGCTTCCTCGGCGTTGGCCAGCATTTCGTGGCGGTGCCGCTCGACAAGGTGAAATTCGTCAACGAGCCCGTGGCCTACACCGGCACGGCCAGCAGCGGCACAGGCGGAGCCGGCGGAGCAATGACCCGTCCACCGACCACCACCACCGGTTCAGCGGGTACAGGCGGTTCAGCCACGAGCAAGGCCAATCCCTGGTATCCTGATCATGCCGTGTTCAATGCCAACAAGGACGAGCTGAAGGCGATGCCGGAGTTCAAATATTCGGAATGAGCGGGAACAGGACCGATTCAACAACGATAACAATATAGCGCGCCCGGTTTTGCCGGGGCGCGTTTTTTTATAGAGCGCGTGGCGCCTTTTCAGCGTCGATATCCCGATGTTAGTCTTCCCGGCGGCGGAGGTGCTGCCTCCTGCCTCAATACCGAACGGGAGGATGATATGAGCGAAAGCGTCTACAAGGTCATTGAACTGATCGGTACCAGCAAGGAATCATGGGAGAAGGCGGCCTCGGCCGCCGTCGAAAGGGCCGGCAAATCTCTGCGAGATCTTCGCGTGGCCGAGGTCGTCAAGCTTGACCTCCAACTTGATGCCAAGGGCAAGATTGAGGCCTATCGCGCCAAGCTCAACATCTCGTTCAAATTCGAAGACTGACGAAAGCCGTCCGGCTTGGATGTTCGAGCGAAAAAAGCGCGTCCGGTTTTGCCGGGCGCGTTTTTGCTCTGCGTCATTGCGAGGAGTGCAAGCGACGAAGCAATTCAGAATCTGTCCGTGGCACCTGCTGGATTGCTTCGCCAGCGCTCGCAATGACGGTTGGCTAGCCGGAACTGCAATTCTCAGTTCGTCTTCACCAGCGGGCAATTGCCCTTGTCGAGCGGACGGAAGGCCTCATCGCCGGGAACGGTGGCGAGCAGTTTGTAGAGGTCCCACTCGCCCTTCGACTCATCGGGCTTCTTGACCTCGAACAGATACATGTCGTGGACCATGCGGCCGTCGATCCGGATCTTGCCGCCGTGTGCGAAGAAGTCGTTGATCGGCGTGGCGCGCATCTGCGCCATCACCTTCTGCGAGTCGTCGGTGCCGATCGCCTCGATCGCCTTCAGGTAATGCATGGCGGCCGAATAGAGCCCGGCCTGGATCATGGTCGGCATGTGGCCGACCTTGTCGTTGAAGCGCCTGGAGAAGGCGCGCGTTTCGTCGTTCGTGTCCCAGTAGAATGCATCTGTCACGATCAGCCCCTGCGTCGCCTTGATGCCGAGCGAATGCACGTCGGTGATTTCTGTGAGCAGGGCGATCATCTTCTGTCCGGCCTGGGTGATGCCGAATTCGGCCGCCTGCTTCAGCGCGTTCTGGGTGTCGCCGCCGGCATTGGCAAGGCCGATCACCTTGGCCTTGGAAGACTGGGCCTGGAGCAGGAAGGAGGAGAAGTCGGAATTGTTGAGCGGATGGCGCACGTCGCCGAGCACCTTGCCGCCGTTTTCCTTGACGACATTGGCGGCATCGCGCTCTAGCGCCATGCCGAAGGCATAGTCGGCGGTGATGAAGAACCAGGTATCTTCGCCGCGCTTGACCATCGCCTTGCCGGCGACGTTGGAAAGCGAATAGGTGTCGTAGGTCCAGTGCACCGTGTTGGGCGAGCAGGCGACGCCGGTCAGGTCGGACGTGCCGCCACCGGAATTGATGTTGATCTTGTTCTTCTCGCGCGTCAGCGCCGAAATCGGCAACGCGACGGACGAGGTCGGAACATCGAAGATCGCATCGACCTTCTCGTTGTCGTACCAGTTGCGGGCAATGGACATTGCAATGTCGGGCTTGTTCTGATGGTCAGCGGAGATCACCTCGACCGGCCTGCCCTTCACTTTGCCGCCGTAATCGGCGACCGCCATCTGCACGGCGACGAGCGAACCCTTGCCGGTGGCATCCGCGTAAAGGCTCGCCATGTCGGTCAAGACGCCGATCTTGACGACGTCGTCGGAAATCTGCGCGCGCGCCGCCCCGCATGATGCGGCAAGAGCGAGAGCGCTCAGCACCGTCGCTGCAACTGATTTCATGGTTATTTCTCCCTGGATATTTTATGGTTGTTTATGCCGGGTGTTTTACCCGGCTTCGCGAGCGGCCGCAAAGACTGAAAAAGCGGCGCAGCGGTCTCTTCCCCTCTCCCCTTGCGGGAGAGGGGAAGAAGGCCGACTTGCAATGCAAGCTCTCAAAGCCCGGGCAGCGATGCCACCGTGACATTGATGGTGCCGGAGACTTCTGCAATCAGCCGCAGTGTTTTCGAAATCGTAGGCAATGTCGGCGAGCGCAAGGTTCGTGATGTCAGCCGTCACCCGCACGCTACCTTCGTTCTTCTGCAAATCCGAGACTGCGCTTCCGATCATTTTCTGCGCATCGCCCAGGAACGGCTTCAAATCCACCGTGGTCTTCTCGGCCAGCGTCTTTTGCAGATGCGGCATAACGGCGCGTGCCGCCGCGCCAAGCAGGCCGAAAGCGGCTTCAGATTCCACGCCCATCTCGACATTGGCGAGCCGCAGGATCTGGTTCGTCTTGTCGAGCACCGGCTTGCCCCAGAGATGCACGGCCGCTTCGCCGCCGAATGATAAGAAGCTGTTTTTCTCCTTGGCGTTGAGCAGGAGCGAAATCAGCAGCCGGTCGCCGGAGGCCGAAACCTGCGCGCGCTTCACGGTCACGTTCACTGAACCCGATCCATCTTCCGGGAAGGTGTGACCGATCAGTTGCGCTTCGACGAGCTTGTCGACGTCGGTGAAGGGAATGTCGATCGGGATGTCGATCGCGACGATCGGCTGCGTCGGCGGCACGACCGAGAGCTTTTCGGGGAACGGACACAGCGGCGTCGTCTGCTTTGGCGTGATTCGGGTTTCCGCCTCGATGCCGAGCGTCATAGTGATCGCCGTGGTGCTGATATTTGGTTGCACGACTATCACGCGTGTCGGCCGCAATTCGAGCCAGAGCGGCGGCGTCGATGCGCTCGCGGTCTGCAAGGGAATCGAACGGCAGGCCTTGGCCCATTGAATGCGCGCATTGCGCTCGAAGGACAGATCGCTGTGGATGCGGTTTTCCGCGGCGATGATCTGTTCGGCGACGTTCTTGTCGAGCAGCGGCTTGATCTGCGCGGGCACGTTGAGGCGCGCGCCCGCCACCGAAACGCCGGTGTCGCCGAGAGTGACCTGGCCGCTCAGGTTCGGTTCGATGCGCCAGTTGGCGCCGAACTTCGGCCGCGCCGTCACGGTCACATTGCCCTTGATCTCGGCATTGGCGTTGACCGCCTTGATGTTGATGTTCGCGATCTTGCTGCCGACATCCCTGCCGAGCAGGCCGCCGATGGCGTCTCCGACCGCGCCGGTTGTCTTGGCCGCCAGCGAACCCGTGACGTTCAGCTTTCCGGTCAGGGCCGTGTTCAGCGTCAGCGCATCCTGACCGCCGCTGACGCCGATTGGCCCGCGCGAGGCGGTCCAGCCGATGTCGGCGTTTTGCAGGACCTGCGACACCGGATTGTCGGCCTTGCCGGCAAAGTTGCGCGGCGCGCCGCGGTCGGCCGCGTCGCGGATTGCGGTGATGGGGATAGCGACCCGGGCGAGGATCACCGAACTGCGCGGGGCCGGTGGCAAAGGCGGCAGATCGGCGACGGCGGCCGGGCGAGGGCCGCCGGGCGGCGAAACCCAATCCATCACCTTCAGGCTGACGAAAAACGAGGCCGCGATTACCGTGATCGCGAGCAGAATGATCTTAAGCCGCATCGTCCCCCCGGGACTAGAGCTCCGATTCCGAAGTTCGCGAACCCTTGCTGCGACCTCTGATGCGAACTTCGGAATCAAGGGAGCTCTAGCAACCTGTTGATTTTCAGTGCGGCTTTGAATTTGAAGTTCCTATGACGAACTTGCCGCGACACTGATAGGAACTCCAAATTCGCCGCACTGATTTAATTGAGGATTTTACAGGGCCGGGCGGGTGGACGCCAGTGGAGCGGCTTGGCATAGGGAAAGGTTAAGCGCTTAAAGCCGGGCGGCAATGTGGTCGGATTGTTTCGGGGCGGAAATGCACGAAAGGCGCGTCTCCGACGCGCCTTTCAGGTCGAACCAGCCAGCGATCCACGGCCTCTTAGCTGCGAATGAACTCCAGCATGTCCTTGTTGATCACGTCGGCGTGGGTCGTAAGCATGCCGTGCGGAAAGCCGGGATAGACCTTCAGGGTGCCGTGCTTCAGCAGTTTGATCGATCGCAGCGCCGCATCCTTGTACGGAACGATCTGATCGTCATCGCCGTGCATCACGAGCGTGGGTACGTCGATCCGTTTCAAATCCTCGGTTTGATCGGTCTCCGAAAATGCCTTGATGCCGTCATAGTGGGCCTTTGCCGAACCCATCATGCCTTGTCGCCACCAGTTCGCGATGACGCCTTCCTGAGGTTTGGCGTTGGGGCGGTTGAAACCGTAAAATGGACCCGCCGGCACATCGCGGAAGAACTGCGCGCGGTTGGCCGCCAGACCGTTGCGGAGCCCATCGAAGACTTCGATGGGCAGGCCGTCAGGGTTGTCCGGTGTCTTCACCATGATCGGCGTAACCGCCGACATCAGCACCGCCTTCGCCACCCGGCCATCGCCATGGCGCGCCACGTAACGGGCGACAACGCCACCGCCCGTCGAGTGCCCGACATGAACCGCATCGCGCAGGTCGAGATGCTCGACCACCGCCGCGGCGTCGGCCGCATAGTGATCCATGTCATGGCCATCGGCCACCTGACTGGAGCGGCCGTGACCGCGGCGATCATAGGCGATCACGCGATAGCCCTGCGCCAGGAAGAACAGCATTTGCGGATCCCAATCGTCCGCGCTCAGTGGCCACCCATGATGAAATACGATTGGCTGGCCCTTGCCCCAATCCTTGTAGAAGATGCTCACGCCGTCCTTTGTGATGACCGTATCCATGTCCTTGTTCTCCGTTGAGGTGGTTGAGAAAGCCGCCGGCCTACTTGCCGGATGACTGCGCCGCGGCAAGCTCCTGGGTGAGTTCGGCCGTGCTGCGGTCGATCATGCGGCGCGCGAGATCGTCGATCGGCAGCCCGGTCACGCGATGGTATGTTCCGCCGGCGCAGGTGACGGGCACCCCGCAGACGATCCCCTCGGGAATGCCGTAGCTGCCGTCGGAGCGAACGCCCATCGAAACCCAGCGTCCGTCCGTCCCTGAGATCCAGTCGCGCATGTGATCCATGGCTGCGTTGGCGGCGGATGCCGCGGACGAAGCGCCTCGTGCCTCGATGATGGCGGTGCCGCGCTGCGCGACGGTCGGGATCAGCGTGTCGCGATACCATGCGTCGTCGCCGATCAGCGCGGGGATGCTCTTTCCGTTCACCTTCGCGAAGCGCCAGTCGGCGAACATGGTCGGCGAGTGATTGCCCCAGACCACGACGCCCTCGATGTCGCCGACGTCGGCGCCAGCTTTTGCGGCGAGTTGCGATGCCGCGCGATTATGATCGAGGCGGATCATCGAGGTGATGTTCTCGGGCGGAAAATCCGGAGCGTTCGCGGCAAGGATGGCGGCGTTGGTGTTCGCGGGGTTGCCGACGACGATGACCCGGGCATCGCGGCGCGCCGCCATGTTGAGGGCACGTCCCTGAACCCTGAAGATGTCGGCGTTGAGCGCCAGCAGGTCGCGCCGTTCCATGCCCTTTGTGCGCGGCCGGGAGCCGACCAGAAAGGCCGCGTCGGCGTCACGGAAGGCGGCGGCCGGATCGTCCGTGACGACAATATCCGCCAACAAGGGGAAGGCGCAGTCCTCAAGCTCCATCACCACGCCGCGCACGGCGGCCTGGGCCTGAGGCAGGTCGAGTAACTGGAGCACGATCGGTTGCTTCGCCCCGTAAAGCGCGCCGCTCGCAAGCCGGAACAGCAGCGAGTAGCAAATCTGGCCGGCCGCGCCGGTGACAGTAATGCGTTTGGCTTGGAAGGACATTTGATATCTCCTGCCGCGATCGTTGCGATGACGGTGAAGCGATCGCAAATGCGCGTGGCATTGTTGTGTGTTGACTGAACAGAGGCTAGCGGGCCGTGATAAATCGGTCCAACGAATGTCATGCCTCAAAACAATCGATTATTTTGATGAATTGGCGCGCCCAAAGCGCAAGAAGGGCGCCGGGGACGCGCGCCTCCTCATTTTTAGCAGCTCCAGAAATCCGCATCGTGGTTGCCGGTTCTCAATACGGGCTTCCGAACCTGGCGCTTTTCGGTGTGTCACCGAAGCAGGCGGCGCCCGCAAATCATTTCGGGGTGTCTGCGCGTGTCAGCCAACATGGCGTCGTAGCCATCATGAATTGTTTCATCTGAATGTCATGAAAGGCGAAAGCATGGGCCTTATGCGAAATCTGGCTCGTTAACCTCTATGACGTCACACGCTTGAAATATCTCTGACGCAACGTCGCGCCTCAAGGAATCAGCAAGGCTGAATTGGAAGGCATGAGTGCCGCCCATTTGGTGCAACACGAACTTCGGAAAACGGGCACGAGCCGATGCGAATCTTGATCGCGACAGACGCGTGGCGCCCGCAGGTCAATGGCGTGGTCCGCACATTGACTTCGCTCCAGCTCGCAGCCGGCGCGCTCGGCGGCGATATTCAATTCTTGACGCCCGAAGGTTTTCCGCAGATGGATCTGCCGACCTATCCGGGTTTGCCGATCGCCTGGCCGAACCGGCGCGAGATTGCGCGTCGCATCGAGGCCGCCAATCCCGAGGCAATCCACATCGCGACCGAAGGCCCGATCGGCTGGGCCGTGCGGGCTTATTGCCGGCGGCGCTCCCTTGCTTTCACCACCTCCTATACGACGCGCTTTCCCGAATATATCGCGGTTCGCTCGATCATTCCTGCGACAGTGCCCTACACGGTGCTGCGCTACTTCCACAATGCGGCCGCCACGACCATGGTCGCGGTGCCCTCCCTTTATAATGAGCTTTCCGCGCGCGGCTTCCGCAAGCTCGCCTTCTGGGGCCGCGGCGTTGACACCCACCTCTTCAACCCGGACCACCCGGCAGCGCTTGATCTGCCGCGTCCGATCTTCATGACCATGGGACGCGTCGCGATCGAGAAGAACATCGAGGCATTCCTGTCACTCGATCTGCCCGGCTCGAAGGTCGTGGTCGGCGACGGGCCGCAGCGGCGCGAGCTCGAGCAAAAATACCCCAATGTGAGATTTCTGGGCGAAAAGAAAGGCGCGGACCTGACCGCGCACCTGGCGGCTGCCGACGTCTTCGTGTTCCCGAGCCTCACCGACACCTTCGGCGTCGTGCAACTCGAAGCGCTCGCCTGCGGCACGCCGGTTGCGGCGTTCCCGGTCACGGGGCCAATCGATGTGATCGCCGACCACCCGATCGGCGCGCTCGACAACGAGCTGGGAGCCGCGTGCCTGCGCGCGCTCACGATGTCGCGCGACAGCTGTCGCCAGTTTGCGCTGGAGCGTTCCTGGGAGAACAGCGCGCGTCAGTTCATCGGTAATCTGAGTGCGTTGTACCCGAGCCGGTCGCTGCGGCCGGTCACAATCGCAACTGAAAGTCATGCAGTGGGTGGTTAGGACGCAGGACCACACAACAAACGCCGGATCGGGCAACGCCGGATCGGCCCCTCACAAGGAAACGAGAAAACGACGATGGCAGAGAGCATCAAGCTGGACGGCACCGAACTCGACTTCGACCGCGAAATGGTCGAGCAGGCCTACGACCGCTGGGCGCCGGTCTACGACCTCGTGTTCGGCGGCGTGTTCTCCAAGGGCCGCGACGCCGCCATCCAGGCCACCAACAAGATCGGCGGCCGCGTGCTCGAGGTCGGTGTCGGCACCGGCATTTCGCTGCCGCTCTATTCCCCCAACCTTCGCATTTTCGGCACCGACATTTCCGAAGCGATGCTCAACAAGGCGAGGAAGCGCGTCGCCGAGCAGAAGCTGAAGAATGTCGAAGGGCTCGCGGTGATGGATGCCGAGAAGCTCGAATTCGACGACAACTCCTTCGACGTGGTGATGGCGCAGTATGTAGTTACCGCTGTGCCAAATCCGGAAGCCGCGCTCGATGAATTCGCCCGCGTGCTGCGGCCGGGCGGCGAACTCATCATCCTTACCCGCGTCAGCGCCGATGACGGCTTGCGTCGCGTCATCGAGCAGGGCTTGCAGCCGGTGGTGCGACGGCTCGGTTTCCGCACCGCCGAATTCGCCTGGTCGCGCTACACGCGTTGGCTGTCAGGCGCAAAAAATGTCGAGCTGGTGGAACGTCGGCTGATTCCGCCGCTCGGCCATTTCTCGCTCGTCCGCATCCGCAAGGTCGTCAAACCGCACTGACGCGGTCGGCGGAATCTCGTCCCGCATGAATTATGACAGTGCCGCGTGTGATCGTGTGTGACATTATGATGATGTCACACACCGGACATCGAAATCCTGTAAATTTCCATCGACTCACTTCTTCCCGAGGATGACCATGATCAAGAATTTCCTGGAGCAGCTGCGTATCCAGCGCTGGGATGACCATCGCTACTACCACCACAGCCGGATCAACCAGAGCCTGCACTTCGTCAGTGCAGTGAGCTTTTTGATCGGCTATGTCATGATGTTCTTCGACCCCTTGATGTCGGCGCTGATCGGCTGGCTGGTCTCGATGACCTCGCGCCAGGCCGGCCACTTCTTCTTCGAGCCGCGCGGCTACGACCATCTCAACGACGCGACCCACGAGCACAAGGAAGAGATCAAGGTTGGCTACAACCTGCGCCGCAAGGTGGTGCTGATGACGATCTGGGCTGCTTCGCCGGTCGTGCTGTATTTCGATCCGACACTGTGGGGCTTGGTCTCGCCCTGGGTCACGCCGGCCGATTTCATGCGGCAGGTCGCCAAGATCTGGCTCGTTGTCGGCATCGGCGGTCTTCTGTTCCGCACCGTGCAGCTCTTCTTCATCCGTGACGTCGAGACCGGCCTCGTCTGGATGACCAAGATCCTCACCGACCCCTTCAACGACTTCAAGCTCTACTGCAAGGCGCCGCTCGCGCTTCTGCGCGGGGAACTGATCGATCCGGGCCTCGATATCCTCGAGCACAACGAACTCGTCGAAAACCACGCCTGAGATTTAAAGCCTTGCGTGGTTATGACTCCTGCGGTGCCCGGCCTCGTGCCGGGCATTTGCGTTTTGTGGATGTCATGAACGACTTCTTATCCCTCCCCACACGAGCGCAGCAAGTGGCGGGGAGGGAAGACCGAAGCAAAGCGAAGGTCAGGGTGGGGGGGTCTTTGCTTGTACACCCACCCCGACGCTCGTTTCACTCGCGTCGACCCTCCCCGCAAGGGGGAGGGAGAAGAGCGGAGGCAGGCTCACCGCCTGCCAAACCTGCTCGCGATCATCTCTTTGAGGATCTGGCGGCGGATGCCCTTGTTGGTGAGCTCAGGCGGATGCCACCACCAGCCGTCGCGTTTCATCTTTTCAGCGGCTGCGACAAAGCGCTGCTCGACTTCGGCAAAATCCGCGTCGGTGAAGTTCAGGCTGAAGATCAATCGGCCGGTGCCGACCCAGCTCAGGGCGAGTCCCTCGGCGCGCAGGTAATACTGGAACATCCAGTTGTAGCGGGACGGCTCGGTATACTGCACCGTCCAGACCGAGGAGAGATTGGCGACGCGAACCGGAAGGTTTTCCGCTTCACAGCGCGCATTAAGCCGCCTGGCGCGACCGTCCCAGGTTGCGTCCAGCCCGTCATAGATGGCGCGGAAGTTCGGGCTGGAAAGACGCGACAGGAACTCGTCCATCGCCGTCATGACGTAGGGATGGGAGTTGAAGGTGCCGCGGGCGAAGCAGATGTCGGCCGGATGATCGTCGCTGAAGCGGCGCATCAGCTCCTTCTTGCCGCAGACCACGCCGATCGGAAGGCCGCCGGCGAGGCTCTTGCCGTACGTCACCATGTCGGCGCGTACGCCGAAATATTCCTGCGCGCCGCCGGCGGCGATGCGAAAACCCAGAAATACCTCGTCGAAGATCAGCACGACGCCGGCCTGGTCGCAGACTTCGCGCAGTTTCTTCAGCCAGGCGGTGTAGGCCTCGCGGTCGAAATGCGCGGTTCGCGAGGAATTGACCAGCGAGGAATTGCCGGGCGCATTGGCGCTCGGGTGCAGCGCCTGCAACGGATTGACCAGCACGCAGGCGATGTCGCGTCTCGTTCTCAAGACGTGCAGCGTCCTCTCCGACATCTCGGCGAGCGTATAGGTCTCGTGCGGGGAAACGGGATTGCCGACGCCCGGCTGCACGTCGCCCCACCAGCCGTGATAGGCGCCGGCGAAGCGAACGAGATGCGTGCGCTTGGTGTGATAACGTGCCAGCCGCACTGCCTGCATCACGGCTTCGGTGCCGGACATATGGAACGACACCTCGTCGAGCCCCGAGATGTCGCAGATGCGCCGCACATTGTCCGCGACGGCGGGATGGTAGCTGCCGAGCACGGGACCGAGCTTTTCGGCGCGCTTCTCGCCCTCAGTGATACACTCTTTATAGAAGTCGTTGCCGAAGATGTTGACGCCGTAGGAGCCTGTGAGGTCGTAGAACACGTTGCCGTCGACGTCGGTCACGGTGACGCCGGAGGACTTTTCCATGAAGGCGGAGGTGCCGAGGTTTTGCTGCACCAGGCGAGAGAACTGGAACGGCACGCGATAGGCGCGGGTGAACTGCAGGTCGGAGATCCGGCTTGCCGCCTCCGCCGTCATCCCACGCCCCTTGGCGTAGCGTTCGCCGTAAAGCTTCGCCAGCGCGAAAAAAGCGTCCTTGCGCTGGGTGGCGATTTCGCCCGGCGCACCGTCGGCGCTGAAATACTGGTCGCCGGCAAATTCGTAGAACGGCAACAGCCGCGCCACGCGCCGCGACATTTTGGAATGTCCCGCCAGCGAGCGGTGCTTGGCGCGCGACAGCGCGATGCGCGCCTTGACCTTGGGGAAAGCAACGGCGGCGCCGGCCACCGCTGCCGCGGACAAAGAGAGAATTGGGAGAGACGAATCCATGCCTGAAGCGCTAGCGCCTCCATCTAACAGATTCATGACAGTCAAGGGCCTGATCACAGCCCTGACGGAACAGGAGAACGTTAATTTCCTCCTGACCAACCGGATTCCGCGCGCCGCCGTTACGCGTTTCATGGGCTGGTTCAGCAAGATCGAGAACCCGGCACTCTGCGCCGCCTCGATCGCGCTCTGGCGGCTGTTTTCCGATCTCGACCTCTCCGAGGCCAAAAAGACGGAGTTCAAGAGCCTGCACGATTGCTTCACCCGCGAGTTGAAGGAGGGGCTGCGCCCGTTCGATCCCGATCCGCACCTGGTGACCAGCCCGAGCGACGCCATCATCGGCGCGCATGGCGCCATCGAGGATACCGCGCTTTTCCAGATCAAGGGCGCGAACTATTCGCTTGTTGATCTTTTGGGCGACGACCGGCTGGTCGAGACCCACCGCAACGGCCGCTTCGTCACGCTGCGGCTGACCTCGAGCATGTATCACCGCTTCCATGCCCCGGCCGATGTTGCGATCGATCGCGTCACCTTCATCAGCGGCGATGTCTGGAACGTCAACCCGATCGCGCTGAAGCGGGTCGAAAAGCTGTTCTGCAAGAACGAGCGCGCGGTGATCGAGACGCGCCTCGCTTCGGGCGAAGCGCTGACGATTGTGCCGGTCGCCGCCATCCTGGTGGCAAGCCTCCGCCTGCATTGCATCGACCGCACGCTGAATGCGCAAACGCGCGGGCCGACCGTCTATCCATGCGACGTGTCCGTGCACAAGGGCGACGAACTCGGCTGGTTCGAGCATGGCTCGACCATCATCGTGCTGACACCGGATCGTTTCGAGTTCTGTCCCAATGTTCGCGAGGGCGAGCACATCAAGGTCGGCCAGCCGCTGTTGCGAAGGCCGTGAAGGGACGGAATTCTCGCGGATCGAACGAAATAAAATCCGTCGTCGATTTTGTGGAACTTCTGCCGTATAAAAAACATGAGTTGATCGGACTCAAAAACTTCGCAAGGGTCTAGGAGATGGCGCGATCGCCTGTTCTGGCGGCGGGAGGTATTGTGCTGCGGCAGGCGAGGTCGCCGTTGATCGCGGTGGTGCGCCTGCGCAAGGGCAGCGAATGGGTCTTGCCGAAGGGCAAGCTCGACGACGGCGAAACGCCGCGCGATGCCGCCGAGCGTGAAGTGCTGGAAGAGACCGGGCACGACGTGTCCGTGCACGAATTTCTCGGAACTTTGGCCTACGACGCCGGCGGACGCTCCAAGATCGTCCACTACTGGCGCATGGAGACCAGTGGCAAGCCGACCCGCGAGCTGATGCACGACGTGACCGCGGTCGACTGGTTGCCGCTCGAAGCGGCGGTCGAACGGCTGTCGCGCGACCACGAGCGGGCCTTTCTCGCCAATGTCGGACCTCTCGCGCTGGAATCCGCGAGGCGCTCCAGGGAACGAAAGCCGGCCGCGCCGGAAAGATCGCGGCGCCGGCGCATCGTTGCACCCAAACCGGTACCGGTCTCGCGCTCGCCTGTCGCACCTGCGCCGCTGGCGGATGAAACGGTCCCGGTCATCGAGTTCGCACCTCGTTTCGTCGAGCAGGAGCCGGTCGATGCATCGTCCGCTGCCGCGATCGGGCCGGAGATCGAGGAAGCGCTCGAGCCGCCAGTCGAGGCCGATGCGATCGCGTCCAGTGAGATGTCTGCTGATCCGATATCGTTTGAGGATAGCGCGGCCATCCAAGAGCTAGCCCTGCGCGTCGGCGTGATTCAACGCCTGCGCAGTTGGTTGCGGCGCGCAAGCTGATTCCGCTCCAACTCCGTGGTCGCTGTCGCAAAGCTAGATTGATCGATGCCTCACGGTTCGAGACGCCGCGCAAGACCGCGGCTCCTCACCATGAGGGTCTTGCTCTGACCTCGTCCTGAGGAGCATCGCCAATGGCGATGCGTCTCGAAGGACGGCCACGTCTGAGACCTAGCGCCTCTTCTCCTTCGGCGGCTTCTTGGGCGGCGGCGTACGCCGCGGCGCGGCTCCCCGGCTCGGCGACCCGCCCTGACGCAACTCGGGCGCGTTCGGCCGCTGCGCGGCGGGCGGTTGTTGCGGCCGCCCTTGCTCGATCGCATGGTTCGGCTGACCCGGTTGGCCTTGCTGGCCGCCGTGGTTCGGTTGGCCCGGCTGACCTTGTTGGCCGGCGCGGTTCGGTTGACCCGGCTGACCTCGTTGGCCGGCGCGGTTCGGCGTCGCCGGCCGCCCTTGCTCGATCGCATGGTTCGGCTGACCCGGTTGACCTTGTTGGCCGGCCCGGTTCGGTTGGCCCGGCCGGCCCTGCTGGCCGGTGCGGTTGTTGGGTGAGCCCGGTTGCTGCGGGCCGCGCTGTTGCAGGTTATTCTGCCGTTGTTGCAGGTTGTTCTGCCGTTGCCCTGGTTGCCCCTGCGGGTTGGTCCGGTTCGGGTTAGCCCGCCGCAGCGCGCGTTGTTCGGTGACCACCTGACGGCCGACGTTCTGCGCCGCATGCACCTGGCGCACGATGCCCTGGTCGCGCGCAGCCTCTCGCGGCGAAATCGCAAGCGGCGCCGCGGTGAAGCGGCCGCCGGCACCGGGGCGGATGGTGAAGCCGCTCGCGCCCCGCGTGAGCGTGCCGAGCCGTGCGCCGTTGCGGTCGGCCACATCGATGGTGCCGACATGGCCATCCGGATCGGGATAGAGCTTGATGTTGTGCGCGCCCGCGCCCGAGCCGTCCACCTCGACAAGCCCGGTGGTGCCGCGAATGCCGAGCGTTGCGGTTGGTGTCGTGATCTTCATGTTGCCGGTCTTGGCGACGGCGGAAGCGACAAACGCGACCGTCCCCTTGGCGACGTCGAACAGCGCCGAGTTCTGCTGGCCGCCCTCCTGATAGACGAAGTCGTCCACCTTGATCGATGCGTTGGCGTTGAGATTGAAGGTCGTGGCGTCGTTGAAGGTGACGCCGAGGGTGGAGTCCGAAAACGTCACCAGCGTGTCGTTGAGATAGATGTCGTCCTTCAGCTTCAGTGGAAGCGTATTCTGGTTGCGGATCACGCTCGCCGTGCCCGTCAGCGTCGCGACATTGCCGATCGGCTCGTCCGATGCCGCAGGCTGGGCAGAAGAAGGCGGCTGCGCGGAAGGAGCGGCTGATGGAGGCGAGGGGGCGGGTGTCGGCTGTGCTTGCGACAGGCGGACCGTCGTGGTGCCGGCCCGCAAAATGGCGCCATCTTCGGCCGTGTCGGGAACGGCGTCAGCAAAGGCAGGGGCGATCAATCCGAGGCCGAGGAACACTGCCAGTACCTTTGATGACCATCGTCGCGCCGCGTTTTGTCCGCCCTCACGCGAACCCATCGATGAAAGGTACATGCCCCGCCTTCAACCCGCCTGTTCAGAAACACTTTTGCCGATCGCTTCCGGTCCGGCAAGGAGTGTCTTTGTGCCGGGATTGAGACGGTTCGCGTCTGAATGCGGTATGAACGTGGAAAGAAGTCCACGTCGCGTACGCGGTATGCCATCCGGACTGTGGGACGAAGCAGTTGATTGTCGATGGCAGTACTCAGGAATGCCAGCGGTGTGGCCGCCTGATGTTTCGCGCAGCGGTTCAAGGATATGCGCGCAAATGAGGCCACGCTGCACAAAATGAAACCGGCGGCTGTCGGTTCAGCCGCCGGTTCAAGTTTTCGATGATCTTGAAGTCCTAGAGCACGCCAAGCACGATTGCGCCGACAAGCGCGATCGCCGCATACGCGGTAAAGACGCTCAATCTGCTGACGAAAGGACGCGCGGTCATCTCAAAACCCTCCTGAGGAAAGCCTGATCCCCACAACGCCGAAGCTAGCGATCCGTTTCATGACAAAAAAGTCAGCGTTGCTGTCCGTGCGGCGCACCGTCGCGACGCAACATCGGTCGCGGCGTGGTTAAAGAGTTGTGAAATCAAGGCGTTGATAAGTCCTTAAATAAATTCGTTGAAGTTCTCCGCATGACGCGCGGAGTTAGTTGGTATCTCGTCGGCTCCTTCGTCCTTGTATCGTTGGCAGGCTGTGGCCGCGGATTTTTCTCCGAGGAGCGCGAGCCGTGGCGGGCCGAGGCCGAGGTGGCATGCCTCAAATCAGGCAGCGTCAAGGAAGGCCCTGATATCGTTCGGATCAATCCGATTTCGGGCCCCGGCGCCTGCGGCGCGGATTTCCCGCTCAAGGTTTCCGCACTCGGCGAAAGCTCAGGCACGTTCGGCTTTGCGGACGAGGACCTGCGCCCGCCGGCTGCGATCGGCAACCAGCCGCGCTGGCCGGTTGGTCAGCCGCCTCCGCCACCCGCGCCGCCGCCATCACCTTATTATCAACAGCAGCAGCCGTACCCGGCGGCGAGCCAGGGCGGGTCGAGTTACGGAGGCTCGAGCTATGGCGCGCCTGGTTACGGCGCGCCATCGCACGGCCCGGTTTCCTTGCGCGCGCCCGGCGTGCCGGCTGAACAAGATGACATCCGTTTGCCGAGCGAAGGTTCGCCGCGCGGCTGGCAGGCTGGGCCGTCTTCACCGTACGCGCCGCCGCGTGTTGACCCACGCGAGCGCTACGCGCCGACCTCGCCGGGGCGTGTCGAAGCGCCGCTGCCCTCTGCTCCCGTCTATCCTTCATATGGGTCGCCGTCCTATCAGCCGCCGCGGCTGGGGCCGGGGCCGATGCAGCCGGTTGCCTCGGGGCCCGTCGCGGTCAGGCCGGCTGCGACGCTGGCGTGTCCGCTTGTCTCCGTGCTCGATCACTGGCTCGACGAGACCGTGCAGCCGGCGGCGCAGCGCTGGTTCGGCAGCCGCGTAGCCGAGATCAAGCAGATCTCGGCCTATTCGTGCCGCGGCATGAACGGCAATCCCAACGCGCATATTTCCGAGCACGCCTTTGGCAACGCGCTCGACATTGCCGCCTTCACGCTCGCCGACGGACGCCGCATCACGGTGAAGGATGGCTGGCGCGGCCTGCCGGAGGAGCAGGGCTTTCTGCGCGATATTGAAGCCGGCGCATGCCAGCAATTCACCACCGTGCTCGCGCCGGGCTCCAATGCCTATCACTACGACCACATCCATGTGGACCTGATGCGTCGCGCCTCGCGGCGTCTGATCTGCGAGCCGGCTGCGGCTTCCGGCGAGGAAGTCGCCGCGCGCGCCATGCAGCGCAATCCCTATGCCTCGCGCGAGGTGCCGGTGACGGGGTCGCTCGGCACCCACAAGACCGCTTCTGCGCGCAAGCGTGGCGAGCGGGTGAACGAGGAAGACGAATTCGAGGACGAGTAGGGGGCGCCAAGCCTCCTTTTCGTTGTTCCGGGATGCGCCGTCAGGCGCAGGCCCGGAATCCATCGCGCCGCTCGAATGTGATAAGGAATGGATTCTCAGGTGCGCAATTGCGCACCCTAGAGTTCACTCGCTTTGCTCGAGCTCCGGAATGACGATGGAAGGAAGTTGGATTGCGTCCTCGCCAACGCACTTCGCAATGACGACATGATTTCATATAACATTCCCTCAATCAGCCGACGCAACCGAAGGGAGCTGTCATGTCCCACCGGATCGACCGCCGCCGTTTTCTGGAAGCCTCCGCCATCGCGGTTACCGCAACTGAATTTGCTTTGAGCGCATCCGCTCAAGCCCAGACGTCGGCGCCCGCACAAACAGGACTCAACAAGACCGGCGGCAATACGTCCTTCGCCGCGCTCAAGCAGATCAACGCGGGCCTCCTCAACGTCGGCTATGCCGAAACGGGCCCTGCGGATGGCAAGCCGGTGATCCTGCTGCACGGCTGGCCTTACGATATTTACGCCTTCGTCGATGTCGCGCCAATCCTGGCTTCCGTCGGCTATCGCGTCATCATCCCGTACTTGCGCGGCTACGGCACGACGGCGTTTCTGTCCGATGCGACGGTGCGCAACGGCCAGCCGTCGGCGGTCGCCGAGGACATCATCGCGCTGATGGACGCGCTCAAGATCGAGAAGGCTGTTCTTGCCGGCTTTGATTGGGGCGCGCGGACCGCAGATATCATCGCCGCGCTCTGGCCGCAGCGCTGCACCGCGCTCGTTTCCGTGAGCGGCTATCTGATCGGCAGCCAGGCAGGGGGAAAGATGCCGCTGCCGCCGCAGGCTGAACTGCAATGGTGGTATCAGTTCTACTTCGCGACCGAGCGGGGCCGCGAAGGTTACGAGAAGTATCGCCGCGAATTCTCCAGGCTGATCTGGAAGCTCGCCTCGCCGAAATGGAATTTCGATGAGGCGACCTTCGAGCGAAGCGCAAAGGCCTTCGACAATCCCGATCACGTCGCGATCGTAATTCACAATTACCGCTGGCGGCTTGGCCTGGCGGAAGGAGAGGCCAGATACGACGACCTCGAACAGAAGCTTGCCAAAAACCCCGTCATCGGCGTGCCGACAATTACGATGGAAGGCGACGCCAATGGCGCGCCCCATCCGGAGCCATCGGCCTACGCAAAAATGTTTTCAGGAAAATATTCGCACCGGACAATTGCCGGCGGCATCGGACACAACCTGCCGCAGGAAGCCCCGCAAGCCTTTGCCGAAGCGGTGATCGATGTGACGAAGGGGGGTTGACCGGTTCGCCTGCGCTGCAGGAGACCATCGACCTTTTCGCGCCCTAGAGCCTATCCGGTTTTGATTGAATCAAAACCGGGACTCCAAATTTTTGTTTTGATGCGTTTTCTTTACGCGAACCGGTACCCGCTTCGCTCGAAAACCCTCTAAAGAAAATTTAAGGCCTTGATCGCCCAGCGCGCGGCGGCGATGCTGTTCGCAAAATGCGCCCCAAGCACGTCATCGCTCGGCCTTGGGCTCGTCGATATCTTGCCGCCGCAAAGTCGTGCTTGGAACCAAGAGTGGTGTTCCCCGGTTGATTTTTCAGCACCTGAAGCTTTTTTGCTGTGGCGCGACATGACCTCGAACGTAAATGTGCCGTTCAGCAACCTGCGCGCGGTGGTTATCCTGATCGTGGTCGCCTTCCATTCGGCGCTGCCATATCTCGCATCGCAACCTGCGCAGCCCTTCGCCTTTGATGCCGAACCCTATCGCTGGATCGCATTCCCGATCATCGATCATGAGCGATGGTTCGGCTTTGATCTGTTTTGCGCCTGGCAAGACATCGCGCTGATGCCGCTGATGTTTTTTCTTGCGGGCCTGTTCGCGCCGGCAAGCCTTGGACGCAAGGGCCCATTGGCCTATCTCGCCAACAGGTGGTGGCGCATCGGCGTTCCCTTCATTCTGGCGGTCTGCCTGCTCAGCCCGATCGCCTACTACGCCTCGTATCGCCTGACCGCGGCCGACCCGTCGCTATCAGCGTTCTGGCAGCATTGGCGCGCCTTGCCGATGTGGCCCTCGGGCCCGCAATGGTTTCTCTGGCAGGTCTTTGTGACGAGCGCGCTTGCATCCGCGCTGTATCACTTCGCACCGCGATCGGGCGACGCGTTAAGCCGTTGGGTGGGGCGGCTGCGTGATCGGCCGCTGATCTTCGTCGCCAGCCTGACCGGCCTGTCGGCGCTCGCCTACATTCCGCTCGCGCTTGCCTTCACGCCATGGGAGTGGAGCAACATCGGACTTCTCTCTTTTCAATATTGCCGGCCGCTGCATTACCTCGTCTACTTCTTTGCGGGCTTTGCCATCGGCAGCTACGGCTGGGATCGCAGCGTGCTGCGCACCGACGGACCCGTTGCGCGGTATTGGCTCGCCTGGCTGGCAGTCGCCGTGATCTGCATGGGTGCGTGGGGCGGCTCGACATCGCTGACCCTGCCGGACTGGAACGCGAGCCCGCCCGTTGACAGGCTGGCCTCGGCAGCGGCCTTTCCGTTTGCCTGTGCGACCGGGGTGGTGGCCTATCTCGGAATGGCGCTGCGCCTGTTGCGCGCGCGTGACCGCCTGCTCGAATCACTTTCCAAAAATGCCTACGGCATCTATCTCGTGCATTATGTCTTCGTGCTGTGGCTGGGATATGCGTTTGTCGGCGTGACGCTGAACGCGCCGGCGAAGATGATTCTCGTGTTTTCGACGGCGCTCGTGCTGAGCTGGCTGACAAGCGCGGGCGCCAGCGCTATTGTCGCAGCGGTCGCGAAGGCGCCGAACAAGACGCCGGCCAAAGCCTCGGCGCGGCCGCCCGCCGCCGTCGCCGACCAGTGGAGTGGAGTTGACGTTCGCTAATCGCCCAGCCACTCGCAAAAGGCCGCAGTAAGGAACGCTCGATGTCTTTGGTCATGACGCTTGCGGCGCGCAACCTTTTCCACGACCGGCTGCGCTTCATCGCGACCATCATCGGAATCGTGTTCTCCGTCGTGCTGGTGATGGTGCAGATGGGCCTGTTCTTCGGCTTCGCCCACATGGTCACCACCATGATCGATCACGCCAATGCCGACCTCTGGGTGGTGGCGAAGGGCGCAAAATGCTTCGAGGATCCGTCGCTGCTGGACGTCAAGCTGCGCGACAAGGTCGTCTCCGTGGACGGCGTCGCCTCGGTGGTGCCGCTGGTGATCGGCTTTTCCGACTGGCGGCTCGCGACCGGCGAGACCACGCCGGTCTTCATCGTCGGAAGCGACCTGAAGGCGGACGCCCTGCCGCCCTGGAACGTGGTCGAAGGGGACATCCGCACGCTCTCGCAGTGGGGCACGGTGGCTGTCGACCGCACCTATTTCGATCGGCTCGGCGTGAACAAGGTCGGCGATACCGCCGAGATCCGCGGTCACAAGGTCAAGGTGCTCGCGTTGACCGACGGGATTCGCTCGTTCACCACAACGCCTTACGTCTTTGTCGATCAGAAGGACGCTCGCTTCTACACCGGCACGTTCCCGAGCAAGGCCAACGATCTGATCATTCGCTTCAAATCGGATGCCGATCGCGCCAATGCGATACAGGCGATCCGCGACCGCATCGGCAACGACGCCGAAGTGCTCACCCCTGCTGAATTCCGAAGGCGCAGCCAGTCGTTCTGGCTGTTCGGCACCGGCGCGGGTGCTGCGCTGTTTGCCGGCGCCCTGCTCGGGGTGATCGTAGGTACCGTGATCGTCGCACAGACACTTTATTCCTCGACCAAGGATCACCTCAGCGAATTCGCGACGCTTCGCGCCATGGGCTCGTCGAACAACTATATTTATAACGTCATTATCTATCAGGCGCTGCTTAACGCGGTGATCGGCTTCGTTATCGCCGCGGGAATCGGCTACGTGGCGGTCAGGATGACGGAAAGAAGCGCGCTTCCGATCGTGATCGCGCCATGGCTCGTTGCCGCGCTGTTCCTTCTTACGATCGTGATGTGCGTGGCCTCCGGCATCGTCGCCATTGTCCGCGTCGTTCGCATCGATCCCGCCTCGGTTTTCATGCGATGAGTGACGTCATCATCGAAGCCAAGGAGATCAGGAAGACGCTGGGCCGCGGCGCCGGCGAGGTGCAGGCGCTGCGCGGCATCGACCTCTTCCTGCGCAAGGGCGAGCTCACGCTGCTGATGGGACCATCCGGCAGCGGCAAGACGACGCTGCTCCTGATCCTCGGCTGCATGCTGACGCCGAACTCGGGTACGCTGACCGTCTGCGGCACCTCGACCTCCGGCGCCGACAAGGAGACACTCGCGCGAATCCGCCGCGACCATATCGGTTTCGTGTTCCAGTCGTATCATCTGTTTCCGACCATGACAGCCCAGCAAAACGTCCAGCTCGCGCTCGACATTCGCGGCCATCACGGCAGGGACGCTGCAAGAAAATCGCGCGATGCGCTCGGCCTGGTGGGGCTTGAGAAAAGAGCCAAGTCATTGCCGGAAACCCTAAGCGGCGGCGAGCAGCAGCGGGTTGCGATCGCGCGCGCCTTCGTCGCCAATCCCTCCGTCATTCTCGCCGACGAGCCGACGTCCGCGCTCGACAGCGACAATGGCCGCGCCATCATGCGCATCCTCGCGGATGCTGCGCACCAGCGCGACCGCGCGGTGCTGGTGGTCACCCACGATCCGCGCATCGTCTCGTTCGCCGATCGCATCATCAAGATCGAGGACGGCGTGTTGGCCGAAGAAATGTCCGGCGGGGGCGAACCGCTGCGATTGCCAAAGGCGGCTGCCTGGCCGTGAGAGGGCCGTTATCGCGCTACGGCGTGGTGTTTTGCGTTCGGCAGCCGCAAAGTGCCGCAGAGGTGCCGCAACGAAACTGCAATTAACCGGCTTGTAAGATGCGGCCAATATGCTTGGTCGTTCGCTGTTCGGCTTCGGTTGACCGGCGGTGTTACGATGACGATTCCGATTTTGCAGATTTCAGGATGTTTCTGACAAGGGAATGCGATGCAGCCGGCTTCCATTATTGACGAACTCGAAGAGGCGGTCAGGAGTGGTTCCTCCGCCAGGCGCATCGAAACGCTGCGGCAAGTCACCGATCTGTTCCTGCATGATGCCGAGCGCCTGAGTGAAGCGCAGGTTAAGGTCTTCGACGACGTACTCTGCCATCTCGTCGAACGCGTCGAAAGCAGGGTGAAGGCCGAACTCGGGACCCGGCTCGCTCCGCTGCAGCGCGCGCCTGTGGGTGTGGTCGAGCGCCTCGCCTGGGATGACCAGATCGCCGTGGCCGAGACCGTGCTGGCGAACTCCAGGGTTCTCACGGCAGGCACGCTGGTCGAGATTGCAAAGAGCAAGGGCCAGGATCACCTGTTCGCGATTTCGGGACGCGCGGATCTTCCGGAGGTCGTGACCGATGTGCTGGTCGAGCGAGGCGAGCGCCGGGTCATTCGCAAGCTCGCCGACAACACCACTGCCCGTTTCTCCGAGACCGGTTACCGCGGCATGGTTGCCCACGCCGAAGCCGACGAGGAGCTCACGGAGGTTCTCGGTCTGCGCACCGACCTTCCGCTCAAGTTTCTCCGCGATCTCCTGCAACGCGCGACCGAGGCCGTTCGGGCGCGTCTCATGAGCATTGCGCCGCCGGAACTTCAGGATGAAATCAAGCGCGTGCTGGCGACGATTGCCGATACCGTCAAAAGCGAGGCTCCGCGCTCTCGCGATTTCGGCCGCGCCGAAGCCGTCGTGAGACGAATGAAGGGCCTCAACGAGCTGAACGATGCCGCAATAGCCGCATTTGCTGCGCACAAGAGGCTGGAGGAGGTCGCTGCCTCATTGGGCGCGCTCAACAACAGCGCCCCGACCGAGCTCATGATGAAAGTGCTGGAAGGGCCTCGCGCCGATCTCGTTCTCATCCCGTGCAAGGCAGCGTCACTGAACTGGCCGACAGTCGAGGCGATCCTTTGCAATCGCAGCCTTAAATACCGCATCGATGAGGGTACGTTGAAGCTTGCCGCCCGGGACTACGCCAAGCTTGGCGGGGAAACGGCCGAAAGGACGCTGCGGTTCTGGCAGCTTCACAACAAGATCGAAAAATAACCCGGTCCGTTCGCCGGAAAAGCGAGCGCTCTCGTAGAGCTGTCGAACTAGAATCGGACGGTGCGCTGCGCCGCCGACAGCGAAAACGACATGAAAGTTTCCCTGGCCTTTTGCAGTTCGTCGGCCGGGACCGGCGGCAAGCCAGGGCGGTTCATCACGACCATGTTCGTCGTTCCCCAGGTCAATCTGGCCGCCTTGCAGGCCAGGACGAGACCCTCCACGTTGTCGCCGGCGATCAGGGCTCGAATGACCTCGATCGGCGATCCCGTCAGCAAGGCGAGCGCCGCGGCCACCTCGACATATTCGCGCGCGGCCGCGAAGCGATTGACGGCGGAATCCCTCAGCTTGCCCTGGCGGCTGAGCTCCTGCATTCGGGCCTGAGCGCGTGCAAGATCCGCGGGTTCTGGTTCAGGCATCTTGGTTGCGGCATTGGATGCGACGGTGTCCTCGATCTGGTCCCGCAGGATGCGAGGTCTCGCGTTGAGCATGCGCATTTGCGCATCCTCCAGCCTGGCATGAAGGTCGCGCTTGAACGGGCTGGGAATGTCGCCCCGGCGCGCAAGCTTTGCCGCAAGCTTCGGATCGCTCTGTCCGAGTTCGGCGAGACGAGCCCAGCCGGCTTCCGACATGCGGGCGCCCCGGTTTTCCGCCAGCGCGTGGTGAACCGGCGCGAGCCCGCATTGGATCAATGCCTCGCTCAGCGGCGCATCGATCGACTGGCGGGAGGCGATCGCGACATGGTGGACGGGCCCGCATGATCGGACGACCTCGAGCAGGACTCCATGCGGTATGCAAGGGGACTTCAGAATAGGCGCCCACACGGACTCGCTCGCGTCCAAGGCAAGCCGGCGGGTGACCTGCGGCAACGTGTATTTGGTCTCGGAGAGCTTTTGGCTCAACCGCGCCAATGACGGCGTGTCGACCCGGTCCAGCAATCGGAGAACGACGCCGTCGAAAAGATCAATCTGTGCCGCCGACAGCTTTTCGGCGCTGCACAGGAACAATTTCGCCGTCCGGTCCAGCACGGCGGCCCAGCGTTCGGCAGGCCATCCATCGGCCGTATCCAGCTCCGCGAGCAACTGCAATGTTGCCGTTTCCATCAGGCGCCTCTTGGGCTTCGAAAAAACCGGGGCAGCTTTTGGGCTGGCCAAAGTCGAAGAAAAATCCGATCAGGCAAAAGTTCGGGGGAAAGTAACGAAGAGGCTTTATGATTTGATTAACGTTTGGCCTTCCGCGGGCTAGTGCCGCCTATTTGACGTTCCTGCACCACAAGCGGCAAATTCGATCCAGGAACGTCAAATAGCGAAGCGGCACTAAAATCATAGGTTTGCTAGTGCCCATGATTTTCCGAAGTTCGTGAAAGGTGCGTGCTGAGACGTAACACGAACTTCGGAAAGTGGGCACCAGGCCTAATGGATCTGATTTCTGCAAGGCGATATCACGTGCTTTCGAGGCGCTCGCCCCGGTTAAGCCTTTTTGCTAGGCTTCTTGGCAAATTCTCGGGGAGCCTGACGTGTTCATTGTCGAAGCGGCACTGCGCGGCGCGACGATATCTCTCCTGATTCTGCTCGCGTTGCTTCTCCTGCGCGATGCGCGGCGTATTCCGGCCGCGCGTTTCGCGGCGCTCTTTGCGTTGGGTGTGGCCTGTTACGCCGTCGTCTCGGCTTCGGAGCTTGCAGCCGCCTTGCCGGCCTGGCTGATACCGTTGCGCATCGTCGCGATGGGAAATGCCGTGGTCTTTGCCCTGTTTGCCGCAGCCCTGTTCGACGACGACTTCAGGCCGTCGTGGTGGCACGCGCTGGCGTGGCTTGCAGTGGTTGCAATCGGCGCCTCATGTTTCTGGATCGCTACGCCGGCCGCCCGCATCGGCTTCAGCATGGTCGGGCTCGCCTGCAACGCGGTAGGCGCATGGTATGCGCTGGCCGGGCGGTCGCTCGATCTTGTCGAACAACGCCGCCGGCTGCGCAGCGTGCTGGTGGTGGTCATCGCCTTCTACGCGACGGCGATCATTGCCTCCGAGATCCTTTTCCCGTACGGCAGCGGCGGTCCGGCGCTGGCCGCGGCGATCAGCGCTGGCGTTCTCGTGATTGCGATGGTGTTTGCGCTCGTGGTGCTGGCCGTCAATCGCGACGGCTCGGTGATTCCGTTTGGTCAATCCGACCAGCAACCGCTCGTTGCAGCGGCGCTCCGGCCGCCCGCCGTGGCAAGTATCAGTGAGCGATCGGACGAGGGGGAGGATGCCCGCCAGCTCGCCGCGCTGCGCCGGCTGATGGAGCACGACAAGGCCTACCGCGAGGAGGGGTTGTCGATCGGCAGCCTGGCGGAAAGGCTCAGTATCGCCGAGCACGCGCTGCGGCGGCTGATCAACCAGCGGCTCGGCCACCGAAACTTCAACGCCTTTCTGAACGGCTATCGGCTCGACGAGGTCTTTGCTGCGCTCGGCGATCCGGCGCAGGAGGCGGTTCCGATCCTGACTATCGCGCTTGATGCCGGATTCCAGTCGATCGGACCGTTCAACCGTGCCTTCAAGTCCAGGACCGGCATGACGCCGAGTGAATTCAGGCGCGAGCAACTAGTGTCCCGATTCCGAAGTTCGTCGCATTTTTCGGAGCCACGTTTCGAACTTCGGAATCGAAAGGACACTAGCCAAACCTATTGATCTAGTGTGGCTTTGGTTCAGAAGTCCGCATGACGGACACGGGGCACAAATGATGCGGACTTCTGAACCGCCACACTAGGCCAAAACGGCCGTCTGGCGGCCGAATAGGGGCAATTGTCCAGAATCGGCTAGCCGATTTCGAATTCGGCCAGTCCGGCGGAAGACTTCGGCGAGCACGTTATCGCCGCTGCGTTCAGGGTTGCACTCGTTTTCGCCCCCTGAACGGAGCCTTCCATGCAGACCCTCCTCGATGTACTTGCCAGCTTCTGGCAAATCTGGTCCCACATGCTCATCCTCGATGTCGGCCGCTACCTTGTCGCGGCCGGCGGACTGGCGCTGATCCTGAAACTGTTCTGGAACGCCGGTCTCAAGTTTCGCAAGATCCAGGCAAGGTTTGCGTCAAAGGACGACGTTCGCCGCGAAATCCTGGCCTCGCTGCGGTCCGGAATCATCTTCTCGCTGAACGGCGTCGCCATTACGTACGCCGCCACGCACGGCATTGCCACCATCTATCTCGACTTCGAACAGGCGGGAATCGGTTATCTCGCGATCAGCGTGGCGGCGATGATCCTTGCCCACGACACCTATTTCTACTGGACGCACCGGCTGATGCACCTGCCGCGTCTCTATCCCTATTTCCACCGCACCCATCACCGCTCGGTCACGCCGACGGCCTTTGCAGCCTATGCCTTCGACGTTCCCGAGGCTGTCCTGATGGCGGCCTTCACGCCGCTCTGGCTATTGCTCGTTCCGATGCACGCACTTGGGCTGTTTCTGTTCATGGCGTTCATGATCGTGCGCAACGTCATGGGCCATGCCGGCGTCGAGTTGATGCCGCGTTCCCTCGCCGACAGCCGCTGGTTCGGATGGATCAACTCGACCACGCACCACGATCTCCATCACGCGACCTTCCACTACAATTACGGCCTCTATTTCACCTGGTGGGATCGTTTGATGGGCACCGAACATCCTGCCTATCGCGAGAAGCTGCGCGGCACGCCCGACCCCGATGCCGCGGCCGCCGCAGATGGCGCCGCGCGCCCCGCCGTCGCTGCGAGCTGACGGAGAGCCGTCATTGCGAGCCAACGGGTTGCGCGAATGCGCGCCCGCTGACAGGCTCCGCGAAGCAACCCAGTTGCGGCCGCAGAAAAAATTCTGGATTGCTTCGCCGCTGCCGCTCCTCGCAATGACGGTCCAAAAGACGAGAGCCTTCTTAGTTTTGCTAAACAGGCTCTAATCCTGCCCGCGTTGCCTGCGGGCCATCGTGAGCGTGAGGTCCCAGGCGTTGCGGATGCTGACGATCGCGAGCAGCAGAAGAGCTCCGGCCAGCGCATCGAGCCCGAAATCCTTTTCCAGATATATCGACACGGCCGCCGCCAGCAGCGCGAGATAGCCGAGGCAGGGCAACAGGCCATAGGCCAGATAGTCCTCGACATAGTTGGTCATGTCGGTGCGCACGACCTGGATCGTGATCCAGGTCGAGAGGATCGCGCCCACCGCCGCCGTGACGCCGATCAGCGCGGCGAGCGAGCTGCCGTGATGCCACGGCAGCAGGGCGATGGCAGATACGAAGAAAACGCTGGTGAAATGCATCACGACGGGGCTGAAGAAGGTGCGCGTCCCCGCGCGGCGCTCGTCGGTCAGAAAGCCTGCGCCCAGCGAGACGGCGACGAATAGAAGCGCGAGCAAGGTTGCCCCTGCCGTTCCCACCAGCAGGTAGAAATCGTGCCATTGCTTCAGCGTTTCGACGGCCCACATCGGCGGATCACCGCGTTGGAGATACGAAAATACCAGCCCCGCTTTCCCGGCGCGGTCACAAGGGGCATGACGCGCGATATAGTGGCGATCGTCAAGGGTTCGCCGAAGGTGGCCACACTCTTCAAGGGCGACGACATGACGAACAAACAGGGACGGGGAAGGAAACAAAAATGAAGGCATCGATATTTTGCCTGCCGAGCGTCGGCTCGCGCGCCGAGATCGAGGCAGGCATGGCGGCGACGAGGCCCGAACTCTATCAGCGTATGCTGAGAGAGCTGACCGAACTCGTCAAGCTGGCCGACGACCTCGGCTATGACTCGGTGAGCTTTACCGAGCACCACTTTCACATCGAGGGTTTTGAGGTCTCCAACAACCCCGTGCTGCTCGACCTCTACTTCGCGATGCAGACCAAGCGCATCCGCGTCGGCCAGCTCGGCATCGTGCTGCCGGCCGCCAACCCGATCCGCGTCGCCGAGGACATTGCGATGCTCGATCACATGACCGGCGGGCGCGCCTGCGCCGGCTTTGCCCGCGGCTACCAGCGGCGCTGGGTCGACATCATGGCGCAGCAGACGCACGGCGTCTCCGGCACCCTGCCGCACCATCATGATGCGATCGACCAGACCAACCGCGAGGCGTTCGAGGAGAACTGGCAGATCATCAAGAAATGCTGGACCGAGGAAATGCTGACCTTCAACGGCAAGTACTGGAAGGTGCCGGCCGGCGCGACGCCCTGGGATCTAGAGACCACGGTGAAATACGGCAAGGGCGTCGACAACGGCATGCTGACATCGGTCGGCGTGGTGCCGAAACCGTTGCAGAAGCCTTATCCGCCGGTATTCCTGCCGTTTGCGTCCTCGCCGAACTCCATTCGCTGGGCCGCGCAGGAGGGAGTCACCGCGATCCTGCCGCCGATGCATGAGGCCTACGCCTCGCCGCTCTACGACTTGTACGCCGAGGTGTCGGGAAAGCCGCGCGGGCAGGGCACGGGGTTGTTGCGCGATGTCATCATCGCCGACACCGACGAGGAGGCGATGGCGCTGTGGGCGGATTCCGGGCAGTTCTCCGGCAAGGCGTGGTTCGAGCCGTTTGGTTTTCGTCGCGGCCTGATGGACCCGCAGACCAAGCAGTTTGCGACGGCAAAGGAATCGATCGAGCTCGGTTACGCGCTGGTCGGCACCGTCGATACGGTCACGCGGGCGCTCGAAGCCAACATGAAGCGGCAGCCGGTCGATTGGTTGTTCTGCTACACCTACAATGCGCTGGTGCCGCATGCGAAGCTGATGAAATCGACGGAAGCCTTGTGGACCAAGGTGCTTCCCAAGTTCATGTGAGCGCAGCCGTATCGGGTCTGGGGCCGGTCATGACCGAGGTGAGATAATGAGGAGGCCTGCCTCGGGGCGTCCGTTCGGCTGAAGATCGCCGGCGTCCGCTCTTCGGCTGGGCCGGCGATCCGCAACATTTGGGTCACCGTCTTGTCACGACGACTTCCAGGTATTCGCCGGGTACGACCATCGCTTCGTCGCCGGATGTATTGAAGCGTCCGATCAGGTCGATGATGTCCTGCGAAAGCGTTTCCCTGCCGATGGCGTCGAGGGCTTCGAAGGCCTTGAGCACGGGCCCGTAATATTCGCGAAACAGGCCAAGGAAGTGCCGCGGCGAACGGTAGCAAAATGCGAAATGACGCGGCTTCACGGCAAGCGCGGATGCCTCTGCGCCGAATGCCGAACTCAGCCAGTTCCGCGTGCCCCAGACGGCCGGGGATGCCACGCCGGCCGGTGGCGGCAGGTACTTGCCGATGGTCTTGAAGAGCTGGCCGATGAAACCCTCCGGCGTCCAGTTCGCCAATCCAATCCGGCCGCCGGGCCTGGCGACGCGCAGGAGTTCGGCAGCGGTGCGGTGCTGGTCCGGGCAGAACATTGCGCCGAACGTTGAAGCCACGGCATCGAAGGACCCATCCGCAAAAGGCAGATTCTCCGCATCCGCGATCTCGAATTGAACGGGAAGGCCGTCCGCGTCTGCGCGTCTGCGCGCGCTGGCCAGCAACGATTCGACGTAGTCGGTCGAAGTGACCTCACACCAGCGGCGGGCTGCGGCCAGCGTGAAATTGCCATTGCCTGCGGCGACGTCGAGCACGGTTTGGCCCGCCCGCAAATCCATGCTCTCCACCAGTCGTTCACCGACGATTTGCAAGGTCGTGCCGATGACGGCGTAGTCGCCTGATGACCACGCTGCCTGCTGTCTTGCCTTCACGGCCTTCAGATCCGGTGAGCTTTGATCGGCGAGAGCTTGGGAGCGTTCAATAGTTGTGGTCATGATTGTCCTCTCTGAGGTTCAGCATCGCGAAAGGTGACGGTGAGCCGCGTATCGCGGCACGCGCCGCTTTCAACCTGACGCGACTATTATGCTGGTTGCCGCCGATGCGGAATGATCGGAATGCCGGACTTCTTGTCCGAGCATCCTGATTGTGTCTTCGGCGCCAGCGGATCGTCCTGCCGCAGCCTACGGCGCCGCCGATCGCGTCCCCTGCCGCCAGGCCGACGGCGTCACGCCCATCATGCGCTTGAACGAGCGGCTGAACGCGGCTTCCAACTCGTAACCGATCTCTGAGGCGATTGCCGCCATGTTCAGATTGCCGCGATTGAGCATGTCCGAGGCGACCTGCATGCGCCATCGCGCGAGATACTGCATCGGCGGCACGCCGAGCAGCTGCACGAACCGCTCGGCAAAGACGCTCCGGGATGCCCCGCACTGCCGTGCAAGGCCTTCGATCGTCCAGCTGAACGACGGTCGCGCGTGAATCAGCGCCAGTGCCTTGCTCACCGATGGATCGCGCAAGCCGGCGAGCCAGCCGGTCTTCTGCGGCGGCAATGTCTCGATGTAGCGCCGCACCACGTCGATGAACATCAGTTCGCTGAGCTTCGTCAGCACACTCTCGCTGCCCGCGCGTTTGTCGGCGACTTCGGCAACCGCGAAGTGAATGAACTGGCCGAGCCAGCCGGTGTCGTTGCTGCGCGGGTCGCCGGCCTTCAGCATCGGCGGCAGCGCCTCGAGCAGCGGATTGAAAGGACGGGAGTCGCAGGCGAGATATCCGCACACCAGCTTGGCCGAAGCGCCGCCCTCGCTCACCAGGTTGACCCGAAACGGCAGGCGGCCGGCGTCGGCCATATCGAAGAAGTCGGCCGTCGGCGGCTCCGCACGCATTCCGGCGTGGCTCGACATGATATGCGGATCGGCGTTGGTGAAAACCACCACTTCGCCCGCTTCGAGCGGGATTGTCTCGCCGTCGACAAGGCTGGCGTAGCAGCGGCCGGCCGTCACCACGTGATACGCAATGAGGTGATCGGCTCCCGGCAGCACCCTCGGCAGAATCAAATTGCGTGCCGGCGAGTGGACCGACCAGGGCGCCTCGGCGACGACGTCGAAATAGGTGGCGCCGGTGAGCCTCACGGTCTTCAGCACGTCGGAGAGGGCGTCTTCGGCCATCGCTTGTTTCCCGGCCAGCGGTTGGGTCTGGATCGTCCTTATTCTGTCGCGAGAGGTCGCGATCGGTTCGAACGAGTGCAAACACGCTCGGCCTGATCGGGACGCCCGGTCAAGCAATCCGGACGCTCGGTCAAAAGCAGTCCAGGATCAGCAAAGGAATTCAAGCAACTGAGAGAAGGAGTGAAGCAAAACCCGGAGGCTCGATCAAGAGATACGCACGCGCGATCATTCTGTTCGGCGCGAAAAGCGAGCAAGGAGATGCGCATGAACACGTCGTCGACGTGAAAAGAGGAGAGCTTGAAGATGATCACGCATAAGGGCAATTGCTTTTGCGGCGCCGTGGAAATCCAGGTGCAGGACACGCCGGAAGCCATGGGTTACTGCCATTGCTCATCCTGCCGCTCCTGGTCGGCCGCGCCGGTGAACGCGTTCACGCTGTGGAAGCCGCAGAATGTCCGGATCTCGAAGGGAGCGGAATTTCTCGGCAAGTTTGCAAAGACGCAGGCGAGCCTCCGTCAATATTGCAAACGATGCGGCGGACACCTGATGACGGATCACCCGCAGCTCGGTCTTGTTGACGTTTATGCGGCAACGATTCCCACCCTGAAGTTCGTGCCCGCGCTGCACGTCAACTACTCCGAGACGGTGTTGCCGATGAAGGACGGGCTGCCGAAACTGAAAGACTTTCCGGCGGAAATGGGAGGGTCCGGTGATGCCGTTCCTGAGTAGCGCCGGTTCGAACCGGCGATGCGTCCTGCTCTGCGCCAGGCTGCTCGTCCAGTGCGTGATGGTATGGTCGACGCCGCAGGCTGGCATGGACGAATTGAAGGACTTCCGTCTTGCGGACGCCACGAGCGGCTACTCGCTCACCCGCTACGAGCGGGAGCTTGCGACGTCGATTTGCACCAGCAGGTAGGCCGCACGCCGGGCGGTGTTTGCCGCCCGGCGCGGCCGCTCGAAGAACTTTGGACTTTGTGATTTAGAAGGGAATATCAAATGTCGGACTCCAACCGCACGACGGCGCTGCGCGTCGCCTTGATTGCAACCGGCGCAATCTTCATTTTCGGAATCTATCCTTTGGGCATCGTCTGGCCTTCCGGCTGGACCTGGGGGCACGGACATTCCCATTATCTCACGATGATCGTCGGGGTGTACGCGACGCTGGGCGTGTTCCTGTTGCTTGCATCGCGCGATCCCGGAGCGCATCGCAGCATCATCTGGTTCACGGTGTGGTCGAGCGTGGTCCACGCCGCCATCATGGCCATGCAGTCGTTCGGCGACGCGGCTGAGCGCGGTCATCTGGTGGGCGATGTACCGGCCCTTCTCCTCGTCGCGATTGGCCTTGGACTACTGGCGCCGCGCGGGAATCGACTGTCTGAGGGATCGAAAGGCCTGCAATCACAGGGTCGAGCGTGAGCGCGTCTTTTGCGGCCCGCTCGACGCGAAGGCCGCGCTCGCGGGGCGTGCTGGACGAATTTCGTATCAGGCAAGCGAATGGGGCTATGCAAACCTTTGCGATGGAAATGCTTGCTGCCTGCCTGAGCGGTGCTAACCTGTCGATCAACAAGAATCCGGAGCGGCTCGTGCACGCATAATAATCAACTAAAAATCGGGGGGGACGGTCATGGCAGAAGACCCGAAAATCGGGCGCCGTGAATTTCTGACAGCTGCCGGCGCGGCGGCAGCGCTCGCACCTGCAAAGCTCGCGGAGGCGCAGCAGGCTCAAGTCGTTGCATCGTCTGCCACACCGCCTGTGGCGTCACCGGCTGCACCGCCAGTGGATGAGCCGCTGCTGACATTGACCGCAACCGAACATGCCTTCTTCGCGGCCGCGGCCGATACGATCATCCCGCCCGACGAGCTCTCGCCCTCGGGCAGCGACTGCGGCGTCGCCAACTTCATCGATCGCCAGCTCGCGGGCGCCTATGGCAGCGGCGCGCGGCTCTACCGGCAGGGACCGTTTCCGAAAGGAAAACCCGAACAGGGCTATCAGCTCCCGCTCAACCCCCGCGAATTCTTCCGCGCCGGCGTCGCGTCCGCCAACGAGTACACGCGCAAGGCTTTCGGCAAGGATTTCGATCGGCTCAATGAAGAGCAGAGGACTGCCGCGCTGAAGGCGATGGAGGCAGGCAAGGCCGAATTCACCGGTTTTGGCAGTGCGATGTTCTTCAACGCGCTGTTGCAGATCACCATGGAAGGCTTCTTCGCGGACCCAATCTACGGCGGCAACCGCGACATGGCCTCGTGGAAGATGGTCGGATATCCGGGCTTGCCCGCGACCTACCGCCACGACATCCGCAAATATCTCGGCAAGACCTACGACAAGCCACCGCGCTCGATCGCGGATTTCTCGTGAGAGGGGCCGCACCATGACAACCGTACTCAAGGAAGTCGATGCGGTGGTGATCGGCGTCGGTTGGACCGGCAGCATCATGGCCCGCGAGCTCACCAAGGCCGGACTGAGCGTAATCGGCCTTGAACGCGGCGCGAAGCGCATGCCGTCCGAGGACTTCACGCTGCCGAACGTGCGCGACGATCTCAAATACGCCGTCCGTCAGGAGCTTTTTCAGGATGCGCAGGAGGAGACGGTCACGTTCCGGCATTCGCACTCGGAGACGGCGTTGCCGATCCGAAGGCTCGGCTCGTTCCTGCCGGGCACGGGACTTGGCGGGGCGGGCGCGCACTGGAACGGCCTGACATGGCGGATCTCGCCATCGGACCACAATCTCAGGACCCATCTCACCCGGCGTTACGGAAGCAACGCCATACCCGCCGAGATGACGATCGAGGATTTCCCGGTCAGCTACGACGAACTCGAGCCGTATTACGACCACTTCGAGAAGATTTGCGGCGTCTCGGGCAAGGCCGGCAATCTGCGCGGCGAGAGGATTGCCGGCGGCAACATGTTCGAGGGGCCGCGCCAGAACGAATATCCGAACAAGCCGCTGCCGCAGACGATGGCCGGCGCCATCATGGAAAAGGCGTGCAAGGATCTCGGCTACAGCACCTTCGCCGGGCCCTCGGCGAATGCGAGCGAGGTCTACACCAATCCGGAAGGGTTGACGCTCGGCGCCTGCGAATTCTGCGGCCATTGCGAGCGCTTCGGTTGCGAAGCGAACGCGAAAGCATCGCCAAACGTCTGCATCCTGCCGAATCTACTGGCCGATCCCAAGTTCGAGCTGCGCAACTACGCTTATGTGAAGGAACTCGTCTACGACAGGCAGGCGAAGAAGGTGAAGGCCGTGCGCTACGTCGATACGCGCAGTGGCGAGGAATACGAACAGCCGACAGGCATCGTCGTGCTCGGCGCCTATGTGTTCAACAACAACCTGATGATGATGACCGCCGGAATCGGCGAGCAGTACGATCCCTCAACCGGTAAAGGCGCTTTGGGGCGCAACTATTGCTACCAGCTCTCTGGCAACACCGTCACCGTGTTCTTCGAGGACAAGGTGATCAACCCGTTCATGGCCTCGGGCGCGCACACCACCAATATCGACGATTTCAACGGCGACAATTTCGACCATGGCGGTCTCGGCTTTTTCGGTGGCGCGATCATCGCCGCCGGCACCACCAATGGCCGGCCGATTCAGACGCGTCCGGTGCCCCCGGGCACGCCGCGCTGGGGCCGCGAATGGAAGCAGGCGACAGCCAAATGGTACAACCACGCGTTCAACATCAGTGCGTCAGGCTGCAGCTATGCGCACCGCGAAAACTTCCTCGACCTCGATCCGACCTACAAGGACGTGCTCGGCCGGCCGCTGATCCGGATGAGCTACAATTTCCGCGACAACGATCACAGGCTGGTGGAGTATATCGGCGCCGCCATGGAGCGGATCGCCCGCGCGATGAACCCGACGAAGATGAGCGCGGCATCGGTGCGGCGGGGCAACTACAGCGTCGTGCCGTACCAATCGACCCACAATACCGGCGGCACGATCACCGGCTCGGACCCCAAGACAAGCGTGGTGAACCGCTATCTGCAGGCGTGGCACGCCGACAATCTCTTTGTCGTCGGCGCCTCGGTGTTCCCGCAGAATGCGTCCTACAATCCGACCGGCCTCGTCGGCGCGCTGGCTTACTGGTCGGCCGAGGCGATCACGCAGCGCTACATCAAAAAACCGGGCCCGCTTGTGCCGGTCTGATTGCGATTTCTTTTCGTATGAAGGAATTCCATGCGACGTATTTCGATCATTCCTGGCGCGCTGCTGCTCGCGGCCTCGATCACGCCTGCGGTTGCCGCAGACGCCGAGCATGGCAAGGCGCTCTTTGCCGCCTGTGCCGCGTGCCATCAGGAGAAGCCGGATGCGCTGGGGCCAAGCTTGCGGGGTGTGCTCGGGCGCAAGTCAGGCGCACTTGACGACTTTCGCTATTCCAATCCGATGAAATGGGCGAATCTCGTTTGGGATGAAGCTAACCTGCGTGAGTACATCGCCGATCCGCAAGGAAAGGTGAGGGGCAATCGGATGCCATTCGACGGTCTGCACGATCCGAAGGATGTGGACGACATGGTCGAATACTTGAAGACGTACAAATAACGAGAGTGGCCGATGCCTCGGAATGCCGCACATTTGCGCGCCATCGTGATTGCGTCGCTCACCTTGCTGCTGTTCCCGTTCGGCCTGCCGGGATCGCGTCCGGCGACGGCGGCAAGCCGCAATTCACTTCCGCGTCCTGTCATGTGCGGGTGGATCGGCGCCGGAGTCGGGCCGGTGCCGAAAAGTTTCGCCGAGAGCCTTGGAATGGACGCCAGCTATGGCGCGGTATTCAAAGATCCTTTGCCGGGCAGCCCGGCGGCGCACGCCGGAATTGAGGCGGGGGACGTTCTCACCTCGATCAACGGGAACCCGCTACGAAGCTGGGTTGATTTCAAAGGCACGATCGCCGCGTTCGCGCCCGGCGATACGATCCATCTCTGGGTCAGGCGCAACGGGCAACTGCTCGACATCAGGCTGACGGTCGATGGACGAAAATGTCCACACTCAATCAGGCCGTAAATTATCCCATGTAAGTTCCCGCCGCGGAGTTCCCCGCTAAGCAAGCCCGATGCCTCTTCGGAATGAATCCTATCGTTCGCTGGAATTCATGTGCCGCCAACAGGCGGCGCTTTCTTCTTCCTCGGCCGCACGACAAGAGCTGGAAGCCATGGCGCGCGAGTACGCCGCGATGGCCGACTGGCTTGAGCGCCAGTGGCCTGAAAATTCTGCGAAAACAGGAACGAACTAACATTCGTTAGGTTACCTCGCACTGGCAGGGAGACACGCCATGTGCGACAGGTGCGACGCGATCGACAGGGAGCTTGTCAGCTTTCGACACCTGCGGGCGAATATCGAAGACGAGTTTGCGCTGGTGCTGATCGCCGAGGCCGTCAAAGACCTTCAATCCGAAAGGGACGCCCTGCACGCCGACGATGCGGAGGAGAGTGGCGGGTAGGTGCCTGCGTGGCGGGGCGCAACGCGCGAAATGCCAAGGCCATGCGCATTGATCTGTATCAAAGGCGCTCGTGACGGGAAGAGTTATTGAAAGGATGCACTCGTTCCCCCCGAGTGTGGAGTACCCCCCTCCAGCCCACTACTGGAAAGGCCGTCTTTGGGCGGCCTTTCTTTGCTCGCCTGAAGGTTTGCCGCATCGGGCGCGCTTATTCGAGGACCGAGAAGTCCTTGGACTTCTGAGCTTCATCGGCTTCCAGAAATCCTTCGGCGGTAAGGCCGCGCTTCAGCAATTCCCGGATCGCCGAAGCCCTGCTCGGCAGTGCCGCGCGACATCAGGCGCTCGCTGATCGCCTCGAGGAAACAGAGCGCCCGATCGACGCTCCACGCTCCGCCGGAACTTCAAACAACAGGGGCTGGCTGGCCAGGCTGATGTCAATCGCTTCGATTGCCCGCTGATCACCGATCCGTCCGCTTTCCGTCAGCAAGGCGGGCCGGCGGCGGAATCGGGCCGCTGTGAACCTGCCGCAGGCCTCTCAAACGCAAAGAAATCAGTTTCGCAAACAATGTTTTAGAAGCAACGAACAGCCTGTGACTGTAATGTCGGCTGACCGAGAAGTGACTCGCAGGTTTTCTGTTACTGGAACACACTGGAACTAGCAGCCGCGGTCCGGGGAGTAAGCGTCATGGACAAGTTCGTCGCGCGTGCAAACATCGATCACTATCTGGAGATGTTGAACAATCACGACGTCCCAGCCCACCACAGATCAACGATCAGCAAATTGTTGATCGAGGACGAGGACAAGCTGGGCCGCGATCAGGAGCAACTCGAGTTCGCTGAAAACAAGGCCGTAGCTTGTCGCAATCGCGCAGACCGCCAGAGGCGCTTGCTCGATTCCTTCGATCCCGGCTCGGGCGATTGGGTCCAGGCCGAAAAGCTCCTCGTGAATTTCGAGTTGCTTGCGCAGTTCGTTGAAGGTTTCTGCCGGCAGATGCGCAGACGCGTGAGCGACGATCGGCTTTGAGGCGAATGGCTTTCGCGTCGGGGCGCCGGGCGCGTGAAATTACCGCCGGCGCGGCCGTTGCCGTGATGTTGACAATCAGCCCACCCTCCGGAATGACAGGCCGCCTTGATCTCGCGCAAGTATTTCGCCCCGACATTGCTTTAATCGAATCAATTCGTGTTGCCGGTCCGGAGGTAAGGTCATCGTGAGCAGGCGTCCCGGCCGATCGTATTGTCCGCGCGGATCGCAAGACGCTGGAATGCCTCTGCGGTCGTACTTCCTGAGGGTTGGCGGCGTATTGCTCGCGCTGCTGTTCGCCGCGGATGCCTTGCTTCCTAGGCCATCGACAACAGGAATCGCGTCCGGAACCGAGTCGCCCCGGATTCGCATTCATTCGGAGCGGAAGGGACCGGAAGCAATCGTGTTTGATACCACCCGGCCGACTATCATGCCTTCGATTCCCGCGAGGCCGGAGGTTAACGTTGCAGAGGCAACTGTTGCCCAACCGGAGGCAGCGGTTCGCAGGAGCTTCGCACAAATCGTTCCGGTCCGGCCGGCGCAAGCTGGCGGTGACGCGCCAAGGAAGATCAACGCAAGGCATTCGCACAAGCGCGACGTCGCGGTGATCAGAGGCAGGCCCTCGCTGAGGTTTGCCGCGGAAAGCGCGCGCCTTGGATTCTTCAGAATGGCCTGGTGAGCGCGTCTCGCCCCAGCGATTGCTGAAAACGCATCTTTGCGACGTCGGGCGTCACTGCATCGCCTCACGGCTCCTTGACGAGCAGGCCGCCATGCAGGCCGCCGATCGGGTCGGCAAGGCGCGCGACCGGGATCTATCCGGGGGCACCTAAGTAGGAACCCGGAGTACCAACGTCAGGCCGTCGGTGATTTGGTTGCCTTTGGACCATTAAGGACCCGGTCAAGCGAGCGGGACCGCGAGGATGTATTATCAGGATGGAATGAAAAACATACTCTTCACCTGCCCGGTCACCAACCAGAGCGTGCAGCATCGGATCCAGGTTACATCGGATCACGACCATGATTATGAATCGGTGAAGATGCCTCGCTTGCGCCGGCATCCATTTCATTCATCTCAGGACCGGAAAGGTTCTGAGGCGCGACAGGGAATAAGGCCGTTTCCGAGATGCCAGCCTGCCTCGGCGCGAATAGGTTTTCCACTCAGCCGCAACGACGAGCGGAGAAGCGTCACTGCTGCGGTGCCGCCGGGCCCATCAATGCCTTCAGCGGCATCAGGGGTCCGAGGGGGATATATTCGTGATCCATCAAATGTTCTTTTGCGAGCGGCAGCGTCTCCATGACCACGCGCGCTTCGTCCTCGGTCTTCGCGTCGATCAGGAAGACGACCCCTCTGCCGTCGCTGCGCGAATACCACTGTCGGATTTTTCCGTCGAGATAAAGCTTCACCGTTTCCCGAATCTCGGACGGCATGATGGCCATGATCTGCTGTCGGGTTACGCCTTCCCTGGCGGTCAGAATGACCATCACTGCGGTGGTTTTGGGCAGCATCGCTGCCGGCGCGCCCGGGCCTTGCGCGGGCTGTGATTGCGCAGCGGCCGCTACCGGAAGCGCTGCAACGAGAAACGGCAGGATGAATTTCATCGGTTCACCTCATCATGATGGTCGGTTGTTCTTCGGACGGCTGCGAACCGGCGAAGCCGGTCACACAGGGATACGCAAGCGGCCTACAACTGCCGCAGAAACTCGATCATCGCGGCGCTGACCTCTCGAGGTCGTTCCTGCTGGGTCCAATGTCCGCAGTCCGGCAGCATGACCGTCGGCCGGAGCTTCGGAACGAATTTCGACTGCTCGGTGATGGACTCCTGAAACACGCTGACAAGGAAGTCGCGCCTGCCGACGATGAAGAGCGCCGGCACGGTGACCGCCGCGCCGTCAAAGGCGGCGAGGAGCTCCCAGCTGCGATCGATGTTGCGCCACCAGTTCAACGGGCCGCGGAATCCGCTGCGGGTGAGTTCTTCGACGTAAACATCGATGTCAGCCTCCGTGATCCAGGCCGGCAAGGACGCCGGGTCGGCCAGGGCAACACCTTTGCGCGGCACCATCCCCGCAGCAAACGCTCCGCCCGCGGATGGCGGACGGTCGGCGGAGAGAGCGTAGAACTGGGCGCGGAACATGCGGCGCATGTCGCGCCCGAGTGCCGCTTCGGCCTCGGGTGTCTGGAAGAAGAGCTGGTAGAACACCGCGTCCTCGTTCCGCGGCATCAGCGTGGTCGGCCTCACCGAGCCGCCAAACGCCCGCGGCCGGAATGGTGGGCCGAGCGCAATCAAACCCTTGAAACGATCCGGGCGCATCAATGCGGCCTGCCAGGCAATCGCCGCGCCCACGTCGTGGCCGGCGATGGCCGCTTGTTTGACATCGAGCGCATCGAGCAGGCCCACGACGTCGCCGATATAATGGAGCAGGGTGTATTTCTCGACTTCGTCCGGATGGTCGCTTCGACCATAGCCACGCAGGTCGAGCGCGACGGCGCGGAAGCCGGCTTCGGCCAGCGAGCGCAGCTGATGGCGCCACGAATACCAGCACTCGGGAAATCCATGGCAGAGAACGACAATGGGACCGGTGCCCTGTTCGGCGACATGGATCCGGATGCCGTTCGCCTCAACGAGGCGATGCGTCACGGCGGGCATCGCCGGATCCGCCCACGTATCGCGGGCTGCCGCGCTCGCCTCGGGCGCTACGGCCTGCGAACGGTCCATCAACGCGGCGCCGACCGCAAACGCGCCCGCCGCCGCGCCGAGGATGTTGCGCCGGGAAAGCGTTGCGTCCCGCATCGTGTTACTCCCTTTGGTTTCACCCATCGCGCGTGGCCTCGATGCTGTCGTGACTTTCCGATTTGCGAGTTGCGGATATACGGCTGCTTCCCATGGACGACTATCCGCTATAATGTCGACGGGCTATGAAGCAGAACTTCACAGTCCGACAAGGCGCGCTCGACGGCGTGGAGGCGTTTCTGAGCGTCGCCCAGCACCGCAGTTTTCGAAAGGCAGCCGCCGAACTCGGGGTGACTCCATCGGCCATCAGCCAGGCGGTCCGCGCACTCGAGGCGCGCCTTGGCGCTGCTCTCTTCATTCGCACCACTCGCAGTGTCGGCTTGACCGAAGCGGGAGCGCGATTTCTCTCACGCGCAAAGCCAGCCTTCGAGGAGCTGCTCACCGCGAGCGCCGACGCGCGAGACCTCGGACGGCGGCCGGCCGGGTTGTTGCGCCTCGCGGCGCCTCGCGCGGTGATGCCGCACCTGCTGGATACGATCGCATCCTTCTCCCGGGCCTATCCCGAAGTCGAGGTGGAGATCTCCGCAAGCGCTGACCTGGTCGATATCGCCCGTGAAGGATTTGACGCCGGCATCCGGCTCGGCCAGTTCATCGAGGCCGACATGATCGCGGTGCGTCTGACGCAGCCGTTTCCGCTGGCTGTCGTCGGCAGCCGCGACTATCTGCGGCGCCGGCCGCGACCCGAACGTATCGACGACCTGCGCCACCACGCCTGCCTGCGCGTGCGCCGCTCGAACGGCTCGATCGCGCCCTGGTCCTTTGTCAGCGGCAATGAGGCGATCGACGTCATCGTTTCAGGACCTTTTATCGCCAACGACATTCCGACAACTTTGGCGGCTGCTGCTGCAGGATTGGGTCTTGCGCAGGTGCCGGAACCGCTCGCCGCAGGCGCGGTGAAAGCGGGGAAACTCGCATCCGTGCTGGAACGGTTCGCGCCCACGGCGCCGGGCGTGTTTCTCTATTATCCCGGCAACCGGCAAATGATGCCCAAGCTCCGCGCCTTCATCGATCACGTGAAGGGCCGATCGAACTCGGCAGTGGCGCCAAACCAGCGCCAGCCCGATCCTGCTGCGCGTCGACAGCGGAAACGGGCTCAGCCGCTCCGCTGACCAGCAGGCGGGTCCGCCTCCGGGGCCAAAGCCGACCGGCCGCGGGACGGGATCGGACATCCGGGAACCCTCGCGCGAAGGACGCCCTGTTGCGCTGATTTTGTCGGCGTCTCGCCGGCAATTGATCAGAATCAAATTATCGGATACCGATTCTGCTTATAATGTAATGACATTCATCATATTCCCGTTGGGGATCTGAAAAGCGGCGAACCAATAGTGACGGCTCGGGTGCTTGCGGATTCAAAACAGATTTTCAACGCCAGCCGTCATCGCCAATGCTTTTCAAGAGTTTGAATGCCTCATCCTCGCTTGCGCTGGTGCAATATCCGAATATCGATTCTTTTAGAATGAGCGAGCGTTATGTTCGGGCGCAGAGCATGCCGCTTCATTCGCGCAACTATTCTGTTCCTCGGGCCTGTCTCTTTCTTGCCTTCGGCTCCTTGTCGCTGGTGCGAACTTTTCCAAGGATCATCAAAGGCTACGAGATACCGGGTCGCTGTCTCGTCGTCATCCCGATGGACGGTGTTTCGTCCGCGCGCATCAACGGGCGGGATATCGGACAATCACTGTTGCTGATCAGCGGAACTGCGACGTGCACCGTCCACGAGCCCGAAGGTCGGCTGGTCGCAATCGTCTCGTTCCGCAAGGAGGCACTGGATCTGAAAGGTCTGGACGATGGCCACCTGCTGCTTGAGCTTCCCGAAGATCGGCTTATCGTTTTTCAGCTTCTGATCCGCCGGCTGCTGGAAGGCGCCGCCCACGAGCCGGAACTGATGCAAGCCCCGGCGGCGCGAATGGCAACCGAACGTCTGCTCCTCGCCGAACTCGAGTCGGCTGTGCTTGCCGGCAAGATTGCGTCCAGAGACCACCAGATCTTCCGGAATAGCCACCAGGCGATTGTGAATGAGATCGATCATCTGCTTTGGCTCAATCCGGGCAGGAGAATGGATGCGGGAACGCTCGCGGAAGACGTGGGCGTTTCAAAGCGAACGCTCCACAATGCGATGCAAGGCATTTGCGGCCTCTCGATGGCCCACTATCTGCGCCTCAAGCGGCTTTGGATGGTGAGGGACCAGCTGCGGCGCGGCGGACCGGGGCTGACCGTCAAAGCAAGCGCTCTCGCGCATGGCTTCCGCCACATGGGCGAGTTTTCCAATCTTTACAAGGAGACGTTCGGTGAGATGCCTTCAAAAACCCTCACCGGCGGGAGGGATCTCGAGATCCGACCGCAATCACCTGGAAACGGTAGCGTGGACCTGGAGGAAGCGCAGCGTCTTCTGCGCGGTTTCCGCTGAGAGTCTCGCGTAATCCTTTGTGGCCAATCCGATCACCTGATCCGATACCGGCTTCTGCGTCGGTCGCATCCGCAGGACGGATTCGACGGTCGGCCAGCTCAGTTTCGCCGCCTTGCACGGCACGAGGACGGCATCGTTGCGAACGCCCGCGAGGATTTCGGCGACCACATCGATCCTGGCCGACGCCATGATCGCAATACCGACCACGACCCGCGGAAATTGACCGGCGCGTGCGAAGTCGAAAATGGCCTTGTCGTTGAGGCGCCCGACCTTCTGCATCGCCTTGATCGAAGGTTCCACGGCCGCATATTCGTCGTTCGTTGCGGCACCGGCTATCGCCTGCGACATGGCCGACAGGATGTCGGCAATCTGCCGGCGTTTTTCCTCCGGGACCAGCGCAAGCAGCCTGTCGCGGACCGCCTCGGTCGCGCGCGCGAGCAGATCCTTCAGCAACCGCAGGGGAATGTCGAGCCGCGATCCGACCGCTTCCGCCAGAATGTCGTCGCCTTCGGTCTTCTCGACCAGAGTGGCATAACCGGCATCGGAAAATCGGGCGCCGTTGTTGGTCGCCAGCGTCCGGATCACCTCGGTCTCGCCTCGATCAAGAAGAACGTCGGTCACCGGCGGTTCGAGAGTTTCTCGCTTCGAGATGGCCACCAGATGTTCCTGGCCTCGCACCCGCGCGATCTCGGTGAGATCCGTGGTCGTCAGACGCTTCGATCGCGTCAGCACCGGCCCTGAAACCGCGATGGCCTCATTCCAGGCAAGCTTCTTGATGGTTTCAACCGGCGCGTTGTCGATCGGCGCGAGACATTCACCGAGTTCGGCGAGGGCGCGGACCTCGATGCGCGCGATCAACCTGCTCAGCACCTGGTCGAAGACTTCGACCTGTTCTTCGGTCAGCGACGCCGCATCGGCCAGAAAGAGGGCGGTGACTTCCCTGAGCTTGGTGACGCGCGCCTCCGCCGACCCGCTGCGGACCGCGGTCTCGAGTTCGCCGATCAATGAGTCCTGGGAGAGAGGAGGGGCTGCTGCAGTCATTTTTTCTGGAATGGGCTGATCGAAATGGGGTGCGGTTACAAATTCGATCCAAGCACCGATCGGTAAAGAGACCGTGCAGTTCCCTGAGAATTCGACGAACGGCGACGGTGTGTGGTGCGCGCAAATACCGTCATCGGTTTGATTCGAGATCGAATGACCGACGTTGGTCATCGACCCCCGGAAAATTACGGGCGTTCCTTTGCACGATTCCGATAGGTGCGTTCATCGCAAATAAAAGTCAATCAGCGAGGTTCGAGTGCGTGGTCCGTGTCCTTCAGGGAGGACAGGGCGCCGTTCTGTTCATTTGCAGTATTTATTTTTGGGGGTCTTGCCGTGGCGATTTTCAATCTTCGAATCAGTGGCCGGCTTTATGCGGGCTTTGGTCTTTTGATCCTTTTCATCGCGGCACTCGCAGGGATCGGAATGTGGCAGCTCGGCGCCATCAGTGAATCTGTTGATGCGCTGAGCGCTCAGTCGAAGAACACCGTTCGCGTGGGCGAAATCACGACGCATCTGCAGGCCATTCGCCGGGGTGTCCTGCGCTATTCGTTCGACCAGGACGAGGCGTCGCTGACGGACGCCGACAAGCGGTTGGGGGCTGTTTCCGCGTTGCTTGAGCAGGCCGCCGCAGCGGCTCGTTTCGAAGATCGGAAAGCGGAGTTCAAGCGCACACTCGACAATGTGGCCGAGTTGAAGACCAGCCGCATGGCGCTCGGCGAGGCCGTCAAGCAGATGCAGGCGGGGCGCGCTTTGCTGTTCACCGACGGCGACAAGATGGCCGAAGACCTCAACAAATTCGTCGCAGCCGCCGCAGGGACCCCGATCGCGGTCGAGGCAAATGCGCTCCTGGAAAAGGGCCTCCTCGTGCGTGTCGCCAACTGGCGGATGCTGGCGACCCGCGAGGCCAAGGGTATCGATACCTTCAAGTCCAATCTCGCCAAGGCGCAGCAGGAGGTCGCCCGTATCGAGAAAATCGAATTGCCGGCGAACCTCGCCGCGCAGCTTGCTCAGGTGAAGACAGGAATTGCAAAATATGGCGAGGCCTTCATGAAGACCGGACCGAACATCGTTCGCGCCGATGAGCTGTATTACAAGTCCATCACACCGGCGATCGTCGGCGCAATCGAGAAAATGGACCGGATGAAGGCCGCCAGCGACCAGAGCTTCATCTCGGTCATCGCCGAGACGGATAGCCGCATTAGCAACACCATAACCCTGCAGGAAATCGTGGCGGGGGCGGCAGTCCTGATCGGATTGGTGATCGGGTTCTTCATTGCCCGCGGCATCATTGGGCCGCTCGCCGGATTGACGTCGGGCATGAAGGAACTGGCGTCCGGCAATTTCGACGTGGTGCTGCCGGGATTGGACCGCAAGGACGAGGTCGGCGACATGGCGCATGCGGTTTCCGAATTCAAGGTCAAAGCCGAGGAGAAGGCGCGCGACGAGGCCGAAGCCAAGATCAGGCAGGACGAAGTGGTTGCACGCCAGCGCAAGGAGGAGATGCAGAAGCTCGCCAACGGATTCGAGCAAGCCGTCGGAGCGATCGTTCAGGCGGTCTCCTCCGCCTCCGGCCAACTCGAAACGGCGGCGCGGTCGATGACTTCGACCGCAGATCGCGGGCAGGAGCTGGCCACTACGGTGGCCGGCGCCTCCGAGGAAGCGTCCGCCAACGTGCAGTCGGTCGCCAGCGCGACCGAAGAGCTGTCGTCGTCGATTCACGAAATCAGCCGCCAGGTGCAGGAATCGACGCGGATTTCCTCCGATGCCGTGGGGCAGGCCCACCGCACGACGGCGCGGGTCGGCGAGCTATCCAAGGCCGCCACGCGGATCGGCGATGTCGTTGATCTGATCAACACCATTGCGGGCCAGACCAACCTGCTCGCGCTCAACGCGACCATCGAGGCAGCGCGTGCCGGGGAAGCCGGGCGCGGCTTTGCCGTCGTGGCCTCCGAGGTGAAGGCGCTGGCCGAACAGACCTCGAAGGCGACCGGCGAAATCAGCCAGCAGATTTCGGGCATCCAGGCGGCGACGGAAGACTCCGTCGGCGCTATCCGCGAAATCACGGGCACGATCGAGAAGCTTTCGGAAATTTCCTCGGCCATCGCGGCCGCCGTCGAAGAGCAGGGCGCGGCCACCCAGGAGATTGCCCGCAACGTACAGCAGGCGGCAACGGGCACCCAGCAGGTGTCTTCCAACATTGCCGACGTGCAGCGCGGCGCGGCGGAGACCGGCTCCGCCTCCTCGCAGGTGCTCTCGGCCGCGCAGACCCTCTCGACCAACTCCGGCAGGCTCCATACCGAGGTGTCGAAGTTCCTCGCCTCGGTACGCGCGGCCTGACGGCCGGCGGGATGTGTCTGAGTTTGGCGGTGGATGAACGGCGCGAAGACGTGTCAGATTCGGCGCGGGGCGCTTTACGAAGCTTGCGTTAAGAAAGGTGCCCCTTGCGAGAGTTTGCCCGTCATACCAGGCGATCGATCGGGCGCCTTCTCGTCGTCGATGACGACCTCGTCCAGCGAACCGTGATCGGAAAAGTCGGCGCCAGGCTCGGCTACGATACGATCGCGGCGTCCTCGCTCGAGGTGGCGGCAGGGCTGCTTCGACAGGAACGGTTCGATGTCATGACATTCGACCTTTCCCTCGGAGAGCACGATGGTATCGAGCTTTTGAGAATTGCCGCGGAGCGGACGCCGGCCGCGATGTCGATCGTCGTCATCAGCGGATGCGACGAGCGAATCGTGAACTCGACCCGCCGTGTCGTCGAGGCGTTGGGCCTTTCATTCACTGCGTCCTTGAACAAGCCACTCAACCTCGATCAGCTCAGGGACGCTCTGCTCTTGCCGGCGCAAGGTCAGGCTTGCGCGAAAGAACCAAAGTTCAGCTCGGTCATCCCGCGGGAGCGCATACTCCAGGGATTCGTGCAGCGTGAGTTCTCCGTCCAGTTCCAGCCGAAGGTGGCGCTCACAACCGGCGCGGTCGTCGGCGCCGAGGCTCTCGCGCGCTGGAAAACGCCCGACCTCGGCGTCGTGTCGCCGGCGGATTTCATTCCGGCCGCCGAGCAATGCGGTTTGTTGGCTGAATTGACCGAGCATGTCCTGAGTTCTGCGGTGTCGCAGGCGCGTCAGCTTGTCGAACGGCATGCCGACTTCACGATTGCGGTGAACGTGTCGGGCGCACTGATGTCCGACCTGACGCTTCCCGAACGCATCGAGGCTGTCCTGCAACGGCAGGACTTCCCCGCGCACGGTCTCATCGTGGAAATCACCGAGACCACGGCGATGGCGGATGTCGACCGCGCCATGGATATACTGGTCCGGCTCCGGATCAAGAACATCGGTGCGGCCATCGATGATTTCGGAACCGGCTACTCTTCGCTATCCGCGCTGGCGCGGCTCCCCTTCAGCGAACTCAAGATCGACCAGTCCTTCGTCAGGGGATGTGAGGGCGATGAGGACCTGATCAAGATCATCGAAGCTTCGGTGGGACTGGCCCGTGCCTTCAACATGAAGGTCGTCGCGGAGGCAATCGAGACCGTGCAAACGCTGGCGCGGGTCAAGCAGACCGGCTGCGACATCGGCCAGGGCTTCCTGTTTGCTCCATCGATGGACGCCCAGCAGCTCTCGCGCTGGGTTTCGCGCCGGACACCGCCGTCGTGCAAGGTACTTGGACAGGTTTGATGCGGGGACGGCGCCTTCCTTCACGATCCATCGGCGCACGGTCGCTGCGACCCACTTGCCAGGTTCAGTTCGATTTGAACGCGGCCTGCCGCTCACGTCTCAGCCATTTAGCGGCTGTCCGTTCGAGAGAAGACTCTCGATGGTGCGCTTGAGAAGTTCGATGCTGCAAGGTTTGGTCAGGACCGGCGTTCCCTCGAAGCCATCCGGCAAACCTCCCGAGCCGTAGCCACTCACGAAGAAGAACGGCAGGCCCCGGCTCCTGACAATCTCGGCGACCGGTTGCACGTTGGTACCTTGCAGATTGATATCCAGTATCGCCAGATCGTATTGCTCGATTTCCGCAAGCGACTGCGCCTTTGCGACGTTGCCTGCCTCGGCGATGACATTGTGCCCGAGCTCCTCGGCCATCTCGACGAGCATCATCCGAATGAGCGCTTCGTCTTCGACCAGCAGCAACGATGCCCGACGCATCTTGTCGCTCCTCAGATGTCAGTACCCAGGGGCGGGCTGGCATTCAGCAGTTGGGAGACCGCCGTTACGAGCTGCGCGGGTGCGAACGGTTTTTGCAGCAATAGACTGTTCGGTACACCTTTTATCGGCCATTGGTCGGCTGCCATGCCAGACATGTAGATGATGGGAAAATTCGGATCGGCTTTCCGCGCCGCTCGTGCGACCTGCCAGCCGTCGATCTTTCCCAACAGGTTGATATCGACAACAAGCGCCCGGTATTTGATGACGCCGCCCTGGAGGAGGGTCACCGCTTCCTCTCCAGTGGCGGCGACAGCAATTTCAAAGCCGCCTTCTTGCAAGGCGTCCTCGGCCAGAAGTTGGATAGCCTCGTCGTCTTCGACGACAAGGACGATTGGCAGTTCCGACAAAACTTCCCCCGGCGATGCCGTGCATTGCAGAAGTGTCAAAGTGGACACATGCCAAAAGTTCCCGGCATCAGCAAAAAAAAGACGATGGTTACATTGCACTAAAGAAGAAGCCCGCACTGGCTACGCCCGCTTCTTCGTGTTCTTTCGTCGCAACAAGCTGACCTCGAGTTCCCCCCGTTCAGAATGTCTGTTCACGGTAACAGGGCGGACGCTGCGCCGATTTAACCGGGCACGGCGAAGCTGTCGTACAGCGCTTCATTCATTCGATTTGCAGTCAGATCGAGCGGCCTGTCACCCAGCAGCTCGAAGGCGTACTGCGAAGCCGTCGTCCCGTACGTCTGCAGGGTTTCCATTTCGATCTTCGAAGGTTGATGAGGGTTGGCAAAATGCGTTGATACGATTCCCAGCCGCCGTCCGTCTGGGGCAATCAGAGGAGTGCTCTGGACAGCGCGAAAGTGGGTGCGTCTCGCTATATTGCGGTAAATCGAAAACTCCGGATCTTTCTCGACGTCCGGGATGACAACGGACTTTCCAGCCAGCAACGCTCGGCCGCACGCCGATCCATCATCTCTACTGACGCGGCGAAAAGTTCTCAGGAAATCTGGAGGAAGACCGCGCTGAGCCACAATCACCAATTGTTGCCCCGTGAGCAGTTGAAGATCGCCATATTCGGCCCCCAGCAGGGCAATTGTGTCATCGAGCATGGCCCAGATGGCGCGTTCAAACCTTTCACACCGAAATAGCCGCTCCCTCATATGGACAAGCAACATCGTTTCCCCCCGGGAACCAACTCAACCCTTGGAAACGCCGAATACGACCTTGGGTTCCAATCCTCATCAAAAAGGTCCACCCGCGCCGGCCGCGCGGGCCTTCACGATTGGAGAGAAACGGGATTTGGTCCGTGTTCCCTTCGCTTGCGGCCGCCCAGTCCGCCGGCTTCCAGCAAGCGGACTGGGGGCATGGCAAGCCGTACGCGAGCTACTGGGACAGTTTGACGAACTTCGGAAACTCGAGCTTTCCTTCGGCGATTTTGGCCGGCCAGACCGCGACCTGCTTTTCGTTCTGCCACTGGAAGACGAGGCCCGTGACATAGCCGGGGCCCGATTTGATACCGTGGGTGAATTCGTCGTCCTTGCCGTAAAACTCGATGTTGCCGATCGTGCCTTCGTACTTCGTCTTCTCCATCTCCGCGACCATCTTGTCGGGATCGGTCGAGCCCGCGCGCGTGATCGCCTCCGTGATGATGTAAACTTCGTCATAGGCGGTGTAGCCGGTATAAGCCGGTGGCCTGCCGTATTTGGCCTTGAAGGCCTGGGCGAAAGGTCTTGTCTTCGAGGTCACCGCGACGTCGGAGGTGGCGACCGCAAGCGTGGGAATGCCGTCGGCGGCGCCATTGGTGTCGTTCCAGAAGGTCGGGCTGAACGCCTGCGCCGAGATACCGAACATCGGGATCGGCACCTGCTGGTTCTTCCACTGCACCGTCGGCTGCACGCCGACGTGGGAGATGCCGGTGACGATCACATCGGGCTTCTTGCCCTCGATGTTGTTGAAGATCGGCGTGAAGTCGGTTGTATCGGGCGAGAAGCGGATGTGCTCGACCACCTTCAATCCCGCCTTCGGCAGGCAGGCCTCGTAGCCGACATCGAGCGGCTTGGTCCACGCGGCGTCCTCGCTCATGATCGCGACGCTCTTGAGCTTGAGGCTGTCGACCAGCAGATCCTTGGCCGCATCGCAGACGAGTTGCGCCTGCGCCGCCGAGGTCAGGTAGCCGTGGAAGGTGTACTTGTTCTTGTCGTAGTCATTATGGATCGCTTTGGTGATCTCGTTCGAGGCAGCGCCCGGCGTGATCAGCGGCATCTTCAGCCGCGCCGCCCAAGGCTCGAGCGCCAGCACGACTTCGCTGATATAGCTGGCGATGACGGCGGAAACCTTGTCCTCGCTGACCGCGCGCTGAAAGGCGCGGACTGAATCCGCAGACGAGCTCTTGTTGTCATACGTCACGATCTCTATTCTGCGCCCGAGCACGCCGCCTTTGGCGTTGATCTCGTCGGCGGCGATCTGCGCGCCGCCCGGCGTCGCCGCGCCGGCAATCGATTGCACCTCGGCGATGACGCCGATCTTGATCGGGTCCGCCGATTGCGCCTGCGCCGCCGTGGCAGCAAGAATCGCTACTGTGCCCGCGAGCAGGGTCGTCGTGCCTCCTGGCTGCATCCGTTCTCTCCCTTTTGCTTTTGTCGTTTGTCGTCTTGTTTTTCGCCGCGCCGCGGCAAGCGAGGCGCAGGTGGAGAAGTCTATGCTCGCTGTTCGACGGTTGAAAGCGCCGCGGTCATTGCTCTCGGCGGATTTTGCATTCGGGGGACGGCGGCCAGCTTCATCCGTTCCCTCTCCGTGGAAATGGCCAATGCTCGAAGCGATCGATTGAAGCGCGCCCCGCCCGGGAAAGCCAACCTGATCAGCGCGAAGTCTGCTTTCGGCGGCAAAGCGGCCTGAGTGGTCGGCGGTATTGGCTTCCGCTCGTGATACGAGTGATGGATTGATGTCCGCATGTTCGAGATAGCGGCGCGGCCGGTTCATTTGATGTAGGTCAAAGCGACGTCCGGGCTGCGTTTAATAAGGTGAACTTGGGGCAGATTCACCCAAGGAGATCACCGATGTTGAAAACAATAGTGATCGGAACAACGGCACTCTTCCTTACCTCCTTCTCGATTGCCACCGCGCAATCACCGCAGACTTCGTCTCCTGCAACACCGCAGCGGCTGAATGCAACCGACCGGAACACGCTCACGGATATGAGGGTTGATCTCGTCAAGGCTGCGTTGCAGCTGACGCCCGAGCAGGAGAAATACTGGCCCGCGGTAGAAAGCGCTATTCGCGCCGGTGCGGAGGATCGGAATGCCCGTGTTGCAAAAATCCAGGAAACGGTGGGTAGACGGGTTGACGAGGGCCGTATCGAAGCCTTGCGCAATCGTGACCCTATCGCCTTTTTGCAACGACGCTCGCAAGCATTGGCCCAACGCTCAGCCGATCTGGATAAGCTCGCCGAGGCTTGGCAACCGCTCTATAACACGCTCAGCCAGGAACAGAGGCAGCGCATGTCGGCCCTCGCGATCTTTGTCGTCCACGAGATGAGCGATGCCGTAGACCGGCGACGTGCACGCTCCGAGGACAACGAGGATTGAGGATGCTTCGGCGTCGATCAGCAGGGGATGTCCAGTTTGTGCGAAGGCCATCCCCTGAGGGTTTTCACTGCGCGACGCGGCGCGTCCGGTTTGGGTCGCTTAACTCTCGCAAAATCTACCAGCTAGTAATCCCACCAGTTACTGAACCATTGCCAATCGCGTTAAAGAACTGGGTCGCGAGGCGGTAATGCCCCTGAACCCAGCGGATTCATTGGAGAGCATGAAAAGGCGGTGCTGATGAGCACCTTGCAAGAGCGGCTCTGCCCTTTTGAATCGGGTGAGCCGCAGTCACGTCAATCGGTGAATTGCAGTCTCACGAATTGATTTGAGTTAATGAGTAGCATCATGTTTATCAAAATACTCACGTTGCATTCGCTGACCTATATCGTGGGCATCGCCAGTACCATCGCGGTGCACCAGGTCATCCCCTCGCCGAGTTCACCCGCAGGTTTTCAGTCGGAAACAACGAAAGCTGCAACAACTGCGGGTCAAATTGCCAATCGCGCGACCAAGAGTGACAGGTTGCCGATTAAATCTCAGGCGAATGACAAGGCACCACCAAGTCAGCCGGGACAGAACGCGCCAGATCGGAAGTTGGAAAGCGACTGCAAGCCGCTTGATGTCATTGGACGTTGCTTTGCGGACGCGAGGGTTAATCACCGCGTCACGTAGCCCGCTGTTGGCCCTTCCCGGGATTGCGCGATTTCGAAGTTGAGGTCCGCAACAGCCGGCCGCACGGACGTTGATGGCCGTGGGGTCTCGGATGCCGGCGAATTACTTGTCTTGCGGCGGACTATTTGGCTGCGGCGAAGACGGGCTGCTCTGGCGATTCTCAGATCTATTCTCGGGTCTATTCTCGGGCGGCGCGGTTTGATCGCCGGCCTGCAGCCAGGCCGGCATTCGCACCAGCGAGTTGTCGAGGTGATTGATGATCCATACGCCGCCAAGTGCGATGATGCCGGCCAGCATGACATGCGGCAGCGTTCGCACCAGCACGCCGAGCAGTTCGGCGAAGGCGGCCAGTATCGCCGCGCCTGCGAAGAACAGCTCGCGGCCGACGCGGTAGAGCGCCCAGACCACGCCTGCCAGGATCAGGACCAGCAACAGTTGCTTCCAGAACGGCCACTGCTGCCACGGCACGCTCGCAAGTCGCGTGATCTGGTCGACCGACCATGTCCAGATCAGCTCGACGAAACGAAAGATCGCGGCAATCCCGTCATGCAGGAATTTCAGGAGCTGATCGAAAACCTGTTTCATGGCCAAAGCCCTCGGGCATCCACCTAGAATGCAAATGGGCAGCGTCCAGTTCCGGGTCTCCCGAGCTGAAGGGGAGTGAAGCCGCAAGTATCTGATGGATCATTGGTTCCGGAAGTTGGAACCGGGATGACGACTTTGCGTTAAGTAAGGTTTGAATGGGCGGAAGAGATGCACGGATTGGGGCAGGCCGACCGGCTGAGCTTTCTGACGGGAGGAGGTGAGGTGGCGCGCATGATGCGTGCGCACCATTGGGCTGCCTCACCGCTTGGTCAGCCCGCGGATTGGCCGCAAAGCCTGAAGACAGTCATTCGGATCATGCTGACCTCACGCTACGCGATGTGGATGGCATGGGGGCCCGAGCTGACCTTCTTCTGCAACGATGCCTATCTGCCAACCGTCGGCATCAAGCGTGATTGGGTTCTTGGCTCGCGCTCAGACAAGGTGTGGCAGGAAATCTGGCCGGACATCGGTCCGCGCATCGACAACGTTCTCAAAACCGGCGCTGCAACATGGGACGACAGTCTCTTGTTGTTTCTTGAGCGGTCCGGCTTTTCCGAAGAAACCTACCATACCTTTTCCTACAGTCCGCTTTCCGACGATCATGGACGTATCGCCGGGATGCTCTGCGTCGTTACTGAAGTGACGGAGCGGATTGTCGGTGAGCGCCGCCTTTCCGCCTTGAGCACTCTGGGTAGCGGACTTACCGCAGCCCGTTCCGAGGCCGAGGTCGTTGATGCGATCGCCGCAGGCCTCGCTGCTGCAACCCGGGACCTCCCGTTCAGCCTTGTCTACTTGAAGAACGGCGAGGACGAATTCGCGTTGGTCCGCGCTATCGGTATCCAGGAGGGTCATTCCGCGGCGCCATCAATCCTGCTGCCCGACTGTCCCTGGAAAGTCGGTAACGCTGTCGTGGAGCTCGGTCCTGAATTCGGCGAACTGCCGCGCGGTCCCTGGCACCGCCCGCCCAAGTTTGCCACCATCGTGCCGATTGCCCCGCAGGGCCAGGAACAGCCCATTGGCTATCTCATCGCGGCGCTGAACCCGCATCGCACGTACGATGGCGCCTACGCCAATTTCGTCGATCTGGCCAGTGGTCAGATTGCGGCCGCACTCGCCGGCGCGAGGGTCTATGAGGAAGAGCGTCGGCGCGCGCAAGCGTTGGCTGAAATCGACCGCGCGAAAACGGTCTTCTTCTCCAACGTCAGCCATGAGTTCAGAACTCCCCTCACACTTATGTTGGGGCCGCTCGACGATGCCTTGAGTGAGACCGGATCGCTGCCGGAGGCGCAACGGGAACGGCTGACGGTGGCTCATCGCAATGCCTTGCGCCTTCTTCGGCTGGTCAACTCGCTTCTTGATTTTTCCCGCATAGAAGCCGGTCGCGTGAAGGCGAACTTCCGGCGGACGGACGTTCGGGCCTTGACGTCCGATCTGGCCTCCAATTTCCGTTCGGCGACCCAACGTGCCGGGATTTGTCTCGAAATCGAATGCGAGGAGCTTGCCGGCGAGGTGTTTGTCGATCGAGATATGTGGGAGAAGATCGTCCTCAATCTTCTATCCAACGCCTTCAAGTTTACTTTCAAAGGGGCGATTACCGTTGGCGTAAATAACACCCGCGATCGCTCGGGCGCGGAACTGATCGTCAGCGACACGGGGGTCGGCATTCCCGCGAAAGAGTTGCCGCATCTGTTCGAGCGTTTCCATCGTGTCGAGAACCAAAGGAGCCGATCGTTCGAAGGCTCGGGCATTGGCCTCGCCTTGATTCATGAACTCGTCAAACTGCATGGCGGCTCGATAGCCGTCGAAAGCAGGGAAGGATCAGGCAGCGCGTTTGCCGTAACCATTCCGTTCGGCTCAGCTCATCTGCCTCCCGAGCAGATCGATGCGGGAAGCGGAGATCCGACGACGTCCTTGCGCGTAGAAGCCATCGTGCAAGAGGCACTGCAATGGTTGCCCGAAGAGTCCCGCGACGAATTCGCCGGCCCCGCGGCTTCGCCGCCTTCGGACCTGGCGCGCTCGAGTGAGCCCGGCCGCGTTTTGGTCGCCGATGACAACGCCGATATGCGAGCGTATCTCCAAAGTCTGCTTGGCCGGCATTGGGATGTCGTCGATGCCGCAGACGGATTGGCTGCTCTCGCTGCAATCAAAAGGCAGCCGCCTGATCTTGTGGTCACGGATGCAATGATGCCAAACCTTGACGGTTTCGGGCTGTTGAAGGCGATCCGCGCCGACCCCACGTTGCGTGACCTTCCCGTCATCATGCTCTCGGCGCGTGCCGGTGAGGAAGCGCGCATCGAAGGCCTGGAGGCAGGGGCCGATTACTATCTCATCAAGCCGTTCTCGGCGCGCGAGCTCCTTGCTCAAGTCAACGCAAATCTCAAGGTCGCTCAGCTGCGGCGCGAGGCGACGCGCCGGCTCGAACAAAGCGCGGATGAGCTGTCACGCCGAACCGCTCAATACGAAACGCTGCTGAACCGGGCTCCGCTAGGCGTGTACGTCGTAAACGCTGATTTCAGGATCGTGGAGGTCAATCCGACCGCCATACCGGTTTTCGGTGATATCGATGTGGTCGGCCGCGATTTCGAACAGGTTATGCGCATCCTTTGGCTCGAACCTTACGCGATGGAACTCGTGGATCTGTTTCACCATACGCTGGAGACTGGTGAATCTCATATCGAGACGGAGCGCAGTGAACAGCGCGCCGACCGCGGCCAAATCGAATACTATGAATGGCAAATTCACCGCATCACGATGCCGGACGGGCGCTTCGGGGTTGTTTGCTATTTCCGCGATATTTCCATGACGGTCCGATCCCGAACGCAGCGCGAATTGCTCATCAACGAACTCAATCATCGCGTCAAGAATACTCTCACCACAATTCAATCCGTGACAGCGCAGACGCTGGCGGGCGCCGGCATCGATCGGCATGTGAACGAGGCACTCGAAGCGCGGCTGATCTCAATGGCAGGGGCTCATGACATCCTGACCCAGCAGAATTGGTCGGGCGCAGTCCTCCACGATATCGTGTCGCGGGCGCTCGGCGTCTTCGCAAACAACGACCGGATCCGCATAGAAGGACCCAGGATCAAGATCGTGCCGGCAGCTTCGCTGGCTATTTCAATGGCTCTCCACGAGCTTGCGACCAATGCCGTCAAATACGGGGCGCTATCGGGCAGCGGGGAAGTGAGCGTCACGTGGGCCGTCGACAATGAAAAAGGGCAACCCTGGCTCTATCTGGAATGGCGCGAACGGAACGGACCGCCTGTGAAGCAACCACAGCGTCAGGGGTTCGGCTCGCGTCTGATCAGTCGGGGACTGGCGGGCCAGCTCGGCGGCGAAGCCAAAATCACGTATCACCCCGCCGGGGTCATCTGCCACATACGTGCGCCGTTGGCAAAATTGGCAGGCCCGTTGCTGTCTGAGGCGGGCCTATGACGATCCGGGAGCTGAAAGCGCTCCGGGTGCTTGTCATCGAAGACGAAGCCATAATCGCAATGCTCATCGAGGACATGCTGACGGAACTGGGTTGTGCGATGCTGGGGCCTGCAGCCGATACGGCACGGGCGGTTGCCATGATCGAGGAAGCAAATTTCGACGCCGCAATTCTCGATGTAAACCTTGGCGGAGAAAGGACGATGCCGATCGCAGCGATACTCAAATCGAAAGGCATCCCTTTTGTTTTCGCAACCGGTTACGGCGCCTCCGGCATTGATGCGGCATTCGATGACCGACTTGTCTTGACCAAGCCCTTCAGGAACGCCGACCTCGAAGCTGCATTGCGCTGCCTGTTGGGGTAGTATTGCGATGTCTGCTATGCCGGCTTCGGGCGCAAAATGGCGGTCGGCACGAAGAGTCCTCCGGGTTCCCGAAAGTCGTGGCGGCGAATGGCTCCATCTTTTCACCTTACGGTCTTGGTTTGGTCACAGAAGGACCGGGGAATCTGGTGGTAGAAATCAGGGATGGTCGAACTGGTGGCGACACCCATGGATACCACGACGGACATCAAACAGATGCGTGATGCCTTGATGTCACGCGTCGACGAACAGCTCGCGCACACCTATGAACAGATCAAGAGCGCAGACGAGCAGATCGCGCGCATGGGAAATCGATTCTCCGGACATGGGCGTGAGGCAACTCCGCGTTCTCATCCTCGGCGGTCCAGGGGCAGGCCTTGGCTGCGCGGCATCGTAGGCTTGCTGCTTGCGGCGTACATCGTTGCCGCGGCTTTGCTTTCGCAGTCGTCCTATGGCGATGCGGTTGAGCGGCGGGCGCCTCAACTCGTTTCAGCTCTTACGTTGCCGAAGCGGATCGTTCAGCTGGCCGCAGCGGAACCTCCGGCACTGATCAAGCCGAATGATGCCACACCGACGGCGGTCCAGGTATCTCCCGAGCCGGCGAAGTCGCTCGAGACAATGGCCCGCGATCTCGCCGATCTGGAACGAAAGATCGAGTTGCTGAACGCGATGGTTAGCGACAATGCAAAAGCCGTCGAGCAGATTCAGGAGAACCAGCAGCAGATGGGGCGCGACATTGCGAGGAACGCCGACCTCCTCAAAGCGAACCAGGAGCAGGTGGCCAAACTTGTCGCCACGGCTACTCAACAAAACCTCCGGCCCAGGACGTCGGCGCCGGAACCGCAGCCGCAACCTCCTTCTGCTGCGCGCAAGCCCGCAGCAACGCCTGCCTCATCGCATGCAAGCGCGCGTCCGCAGGCCCCGACGCCGTTGCGGCCCCAATAGCAAACCGCCCCAATGTGAGGGTGTGGACCTGTTGCGGGTAGGCATTGCGTATCGACGCATCCGTGAAAATGTCCCGCGGCCTGCTAAAGTCCCCATCTCTTCGTGAACCAAACCTTCACGAGGTGTGTCATCATCGCGTAAGTCACCAGCATGGCTGCGACCAGCGGCCAATATCTCCACGGCAGAGGCACGAAGCCCAGGGCCGATCCCGCCCAGGTGAAGGGCAGCGCCACCCCGATCGCGCAGATAATCACGGTCGTCGCAATGAGCGACGGACTTGCATGGCTCTCGATAAAGGGAATTCGCGCCGTCCTGATGATGTGAATGATCAGCGTCTGCGTCAGCAGCGACTCCACAAACCAGCCGGTCTGGAACAAGGACGGATTGTTCCAGGCATCAAAAACAAAAAGCATCATTCCATAAGTCGCATAGTCGAATATCGAGCTGATCGGTCCAATAAAGATCATGAACTTGAATATGTTGCCGATGTCCCACTTCCGTGGTGATGCCAGATATTCCTCGTCGACGTTGTCGGTAGGGATGGTTGTCTGGGAAAAATCGTAGAGCAGGTTGTTGGTCAGCACCTGGATGGGTGCCATGGGGAGGAACGGCAGGAAGATGCTTGCCCCGAGCACGCTGAACATGTTTCCGAAATTCGAGCTCGCACCCATCTTGATGTATTTTGTGATGTTGGCAAAAACCTTGCGGCCCTCGGTGACACCCTCCTGAAGGACGAGCAGGCTCTTTTCGAGCAAGATGATGTCAGCAGATTCTTTTGCGATGTCGACCGCTGTGTCCACGGAAATCCCGACATCAGCGGCCTTCAGCGCCGGACTGTCGTTGATCCCGTCGCCGAGAAATCCGACCACATGTCCCTTGGCGTGAAGGGCACGGACAACCCGCTCTTTTTGCGCGGGATTGAGCTTTGCAAAGACCGTGGTACGGTCCGCGAGCTCTGCCAATTCGGCATCGTTCATGTTCGCGATGCTGCTGCCCATCAGGATTTCGCCCGCTTCCAATTGAACTTCGTGGCAGATCTTGCGCGTGATGACCTCATTGTCGCCCGTCAGGACCTTCACCTGGACGCCTTTCCGGGCCAAAGCCGCGATTGCTTCCCTGGCGCTCTCCTTCGGAGGATCGAGGAAGGCGATGTAGCCGAGTAGCGTCAGTTCCGCCTCGTCCTCTATCGAATAGGCTGTCTTCGAAGGGTCCATTTCCTTGTAGGCCACGGCGACGACGCGAAATCCGTCGGAGTTGAGCGCGATAGTCTGCTCCTTGGCCTCCTCGAAATGGGTTGGGTCGAGACGGCCGACCTCGCCCTTGAGGCAATAGCTCGAACACACGGCGAAGATCTCCTCAACTGCGCCCTTGCAGATCAGGAGATGCTTTCCGTCGCGGCGCGCGACCACCACCGATAGCCGGCGGCGTGTGAAGTCGAAGGGGATCTCGTCAACCTTTGAATACCCTTCCTCGACGCGAAACTCCTGATCGAGTTCGGCATGCGCGAGCACCGCCTTGTCCAGAAGGTTTCGCAGTCCCGATTGGAAGTGGCTGTTCAGGATGGCGTACTGGAGCACATCATCGGACTCGTTTCCGTCGATATCAATGTGCCGCTTCAGGATGATCCGGTCCTGGGTCAGTGTGCCGGTCTTGTCCGTGCACAGCACGTCCATCGCGCCGAAATTCTGGATGGCGTTGAGGCGCTTGACGATCACCTTCTTGCGCGACATGGCGATCGCGCCTTTGGCGAGGTTGACCGTCACGATCATCGGCAACATTTCCGGCGTGAGCCCGACCGCCACGGCCACCGCGAATAGCAGAGCCTCCAGCCAATCGTGCTTCGTGAGGCCGTTGATCAGGAAAACGGTAGGAACCATCACAAGGATGAAGCGGATCATCAGCCAGGTGAACCTGTTGATGCCCTGGTCAAAGGCTGTTGGAACGCGCCGGCCGGCGATCTCGTGAGCCAGCTGCCCGAAAAAGGTAGTCCGGCCGGTTCGCAAAATAACCCCGGTACCGTAGCCGGACACGACATTCGCTGCCATGAAGCAGATGTTCGGCAGGTCAAATGGATCCTTGCACTCGGCAACGCTTGGCTGGGCGTGCTTCTCGGCGGGCATGGATTCGCCGGTCAGGACGGCCTGATTGACGAACAGGTCCTTGGCTTCGAGCAGGCGCAGATCGGCCGGGATCATGTCTCCGGCGGAAAGCCGCACCACATCGCCAGGTACGAGATGGTCAATGGGAATCTCGGAGAACGGATCATCCGGCCCTCCCGGCCTGCGCCTGACACTCGCGGTCGTGTGAACCATGGCGCGCAATTGGGCTGCGGCCTCGTTGGATCGGTGCTCCTGGATAAACGCTGTTGTAATCGCCAGCACCACCATCATTGCGATCACGATTGCAGCACGTGCATCTCCCAAAAAATAGGAGACCCCCGCCAGCGTCAACAACAATGCGTTCAACGGATTGCGCGCACGGTTCCAGATCTCCTCGGGGATGGTGGGCTTGCGCTCCCGCGCAACGAGATTGGGCCCAAATTTCTTGATCCGTGCTGTCGCCTCTGCGTCGATGAGCCCATCCGGCGTCGATCCCATTTTGGCGCAGGCTTCGTGAGGCTGAAGCCGGCTGATCGCGGCGAGCATGCCACCACGAGCATCTTCACCTTCTTTATCGACAAGGCGATAGGTCTGCTTGGTCGGCTTCAAAAAGAAGTTCATGGGAAACTCAAGCTAGAATCCAGCGGGAATTGCCGTCAATAAAGCGGGATTCGGCAGCACAGCCTTGCGCCAAATCAAAGGTTGCGCGCGCGAGCGAAGCCCGTCGACCAGCATTTTTCAAAATGTCCGCCGCGGCGTATGTGCCCGGGTCGCGCTTCGCTGCCCGGAACGACGGGTCAGGGATCGCATTTTCGGCGCGGGAGGGTGGAGGTATGTTCTAAATCATCACTATCCATCGTCCCCGTGCACGCTGCGACGACGGATCGATGATATAGAGTCAGCGGCCAAGCCGCGTCGCGGACAATAATGTCGCGGACAATAATAAAGGGAGGAATTTGTCGTGAAAGCGCTGATGACAGCAGCCCTCGTGCTGATGGCAACGCCGCATCTCGCCGGGCCGAGCCGTGCCCAGGAGGGCGTTCGGCAGATCCCGTTCGATTCGGTCGCGGATTTTCCAAAAGTGCCGGACGGCATGAATTTCGGCGAGGTGCCGGGCGTCGCCGTGAACTCCAAGGGCCACGTCTTCGTGTTCACGCGCTCCAACAGCGCGAATGGTCCGGCCTATGCGCCGACCGCCGCGCAGTTGCTCGAATTCACCGCCGAGGGCGATTTCGTCCGCGAGATCGGCAAGGGCCTCTATGCCTGGGCCTTCGCGCACAGCGTTCGCATCGACAAGGACGACAACATCTGGGCCATCGACAAGGGCTCGGACATGGTCGTCAGGTTCAATCCGGCCGGCCGCGTGCAGTGGGTCTTCGGCCGCCGCAAGGAATCCGCCGACAACGCGCAGCCATGGGAACATGTCAATCCGCCGCTGCCGCCGATCGACGGCCTGTTCCGCGAGCCGACTGATGTCGCCTGGGATTCTCGCGGCAACACTTACATCAGCGACGGCTATATCAATTCGCGCATCGCCAAGTTCGACGCGCATGGCCAATGGGTGAAGTCATGGGGCGAGCCGGGCACCGGGCCGGGCCAGTTTCATCTGCCGCACGCGATCGCCATCGACAACAACGACAACGTCTATGTCGGCGACCGCTCCAATCACCGCATCCAGGTGTTCGATACCGACGGCAAGTTCCTGCGGATGTTTTCGATTACGGTGCCGCCGGATACGACCACACGCGCCGTCTACGGCAACACCCCGACCGGCGACCGCCTTTCGCAAGTGATCGGCGCGCCCAATTCGATCTGCATTACGCCCGGACCCAACCAGGTGATGTTCGTCGGCGAAACAACCTTTCCAGGCCGCATCTTCAAGGTCGCGCTTGACGGCAAGGTGCTGGGCGTGATCGGCAAATCCGGACGCGAGTTGAAGGAATTCTCCGGTGCGCATGCGATCGCCTGCCCGTCGGAAAACCTGATCTATGCCGCCGAGACCGCCAATTGGCGGGTGCAGAAGCTGATGCTTCACTCCACCGCCGAATGAGGTTTCGCGGCTGGCTCGCGACGCTGAAAGGCGTGCGCGCGCTCGTGCGTGCTCTTGGGAAATCCGTCAGGCCGGCTGTAGCTCGGCACAGCATGCGCCTGGGATATTGCAAGGCTTCTGAGCAGCAGTGCGGCCTCTTCCCGCTTGCGCTGATCGACGAATTTCAGTCCGAGAAGAATGACCACCGCCGCGAATACGGCGGTGAGCACCGCAGTGCACCACCCATTGCCCATTCCTCAGTCCTTCCCGGAAAACGCCAGGCGGCAATTCACCGGGACGACCTTTGTTCCGCCGGCATGCGAATTGCCCTGGCGATTCCATTGACTTGCGGCTGCCGCGCGCGCCGGCGCAGAAACGTTTGATGCGTCAACCGGGGGCGAACGAGAACGTGATGGGGTTACCAGACCCGCTGGGCTGTCCAGGCTCCGGTGCAGCGCTGGTCGCCGGAATAACCCGTCCAGGTCCCTCGGCCCACAGCGCTCATCAACTTGCCGGATCCGGACGCGCGCTTTTCCTGCACGGCAACGGCGGCGTGAACAATCCCTGCATTCGTGACATTGCCTCGGAAGGTCTGAACGGCAGGCGACGAAATCACGCCGTTCTCGATGCTGACCGAATAGGTGTAAACCGGATTGCAGTCTCCGCTTCGCGTGACAAAGGTGATGTCCCACTGTCCGTCATAGGGAGAGCGAGCCTCGGCGGCCGGGGCCAGCAGGCAAGCACAAGCTGCCAGCATAACGAGAAAACGTTTGTTCATCATGGGACCTCATGAAGAGCATTTCGCCGCGAAATCGGCGCTCGAGCGCAGGATTTTTTGTCAGCCTTTTTCGAGAGGGATCGCTTGATGTAGGTCAAAATTGATCAACCAACTTTGACGGCGGGCGGAGGCAGGGGCCGAGTGATTTGCCCGTCGTGCGAACGTGTCGCGGGCGCCGGATCAGCCCTTCAGATACCTGCTCACGAGGCGCGCACTCTCGTCGGTGAGGGCTTCCATCGTTTCGTCCGAAAGCATCCTGGAATAGTGCAGCACTGCGTTGTGGGTTAACGCCTCAATCGAAGTCACGCATACAAAGGATGCGAGTTCGAGGTCATCGACGAGGAGCTCGTCCCGGTGGCTCTCAAGATACGTCCTGAACAGCGTGTAGTTCTCGCCATTGAAGCGTTCCAGCTTCTCGAGCTTGCCTACGCGCGGAATCTGCTCCGCAAGCACACGATGCAGCTTCGGATCGACCCGGTGCGCCTTGACTGCGGCAGCGACGAGCTTGCGCACCGCCTTCTCCACCGGCTGATCCAGGACTCCCGCCAGCTCGCTCCGGACCGTTTGCATGATCTGCTCCTGGTGGCGCTCGATGACGGCGACGACGAGTGCCTCCTTGCCGGGGAAATATTGGTAGAGCGAGCCGACGCTCACCCCCGCCACTTCCGCGATGCGATTTGTGCTGGCCTTGTCGAAGCCGTCCTTAACGAGAATGCGAGCGGTTGCCTCAACCAGCGCCTCGACCGTCGCGCGCGATCGCTCCTGAGAGGCAACTTTCCTGGCTTTTGTGAGCGGTCTGCGCGCCATTTTTCACGCCGCCAAATGCGAGTATCGAAAGCGAGTGATTGCTCGTATTATCCGCCAACGACGAAATTCAGGCAATGCCTCGTGCAACACGCGCACGAGCAAACCCATGGGAGATCCACGACGTGCAGGATACATTGCAGCGCTTGTTCCGATGCAAAGCCTGGGCTAACGACGAACTGTTGACCAGGCTGGCTGGCATTGGCGACCAATCCCCAATCACCGGATTGGCCATCAAGGCCCTCAGCCACAGTCACATCGTCGACCGGATCTTCGCCGCGCATGTGAGAGGAAGAACTCACGCCTACACGTCCGCCAATGCAGACGAACTCCCGGCGCTGGAAGATTTATCCGCAGACATCAGAAAAAGCGATCGGGAGTACATCGATTATGTATCGGCGCTTGATCGCGACCAATTGGCGGAACAGATCGACTTCTCGTTCACGGACGGCGCGCCGGGTCGCATGAGTCGTGAGGAGATGCTCATGCATGTGATCACCCACGGCATAGGTCATCGGGGACAGGTCAGCGCACTCATGCTGTTCAATTCCGTTCCGCCGGCGAAGGATGGCTTCACGACCTATCTGCACGAGGCGGAGGCGGCAACGAGAAGGCGGGCTGCGGCCTGAACGCTCAGTCGCAATGACGGAATCTCACGCCGCGACGTACTTGACAGAATCCGTCGTGGTGTGAGCGAGCGGCGAGGTGATTTGCCCGTCGTGCCAACATGTCGCAGGGAGTTGGCTTGTGACGACGGGCAAATCACGGGCAGTTTTCCGCGCGTCCTCGCGCCCGCAATGAGGGGCGTTTCGCGATCGTCACGAACGTTGGCGCAGGATGCGATGGACGCCTCTGGCGCGACAGACGAGTGCGCGTGAGGCGGACGGCGAAGTCGTGGCGTCCTGATATCTCGACGCTGATATCAAGTTGGCGGGATCGTCCGCTGGCGATGGTGGCAAGAAAGCCCGATCACGAGGGAGACCACGAAGGAAACCGTTAAAACTATTCGCGCAGGGAGTGCCGGAAATGTTCGGCGTACCTGTGGTGACTACTCGTGTGCTTTCTATCTTTGCGCACGAGGCGGGTGCGGCGCGCACCCGGCATTCCCTGCGCCCTCTGAATTGAGAGGGACGTTGTCTGGCAACGACCCGGGAGCAATTGCTTCGCGGGAGCGGGAGAGGTGTGTGACTAATTCATTTCACGTCGTCCCGGACAAGCGAGGGCGAAGCCGAGCGCGATCCGGGACCCATAACCACGGGCTTTGCTGGTTGGAAAACGGTCGCCGCAGCTCGGCGCAACCACTCAGACCGGTGATCATGGGTCCCCGCGTTCGAGGGGACGACAGGCTGCGAAGCGACCCGATGCCCTCAACCCCTCTTCGTGCCATACGCCGCCAGGAACATCCGCGTGGCGCTCGCGACCACGTGCTCGATGCGTGCGGGCGAGGGCAGAGGCGCAGCCTGAAAGATGAACGGCTGGAACAGCGTGGCCTGGCACATCTGCATGAATTGCGCGGAGGCGAGGTGAAAATCGTCGATCGCGACCTCGCTCAAACGCGCGCGCGCTTCGAGATAGGCGGCAAGCCGCCCGATCGTGACCGCGATGACATTATCGTAGAAGCGCCGGCCCACCTCCGGCATCCGCTCGGCGATCGCCATCACGGTGCGGATCGCGGAGCCGCCGCCCGGCCGGCACAGCACCTGGATATAGGCCTGGCCGAACTCCATCAGCGTCGTGGTGACGTCGCGCCCGGGATCGAAGTTGAAGGCGAGCTTGCCGTGCTCGAGGCTTTCCTCCTCGACGATCGCCTCGAACAGCCGGTTCTTGTCGGCAAAGTAGACATAGAGTGTGCCCTTGGAAACGGCGGCGGCGCGCGCAATCTCGCCCATGCTGGCGCCGTCGAAGCCGAGATCCATGAAGACCTTGCGCGCGCCGTCGAGGATTTGTCGCCGCTTGGAGGAATTGGCCTCGCCCGCCAGACGGAGGGATTGCTGGTTTTCTGCAACCATTGGTTTAGCTTTCGGGAAGATTTGGCATGCGGGAACAACTTTGAAGGGTATTCCTCGTAGGTTATCTGGAGTAAGATATACATTGACCGAACGGTTCGGTCAATGATAGTTTGGGAATACTGAGGCCGGTCGTCCCGGCCTTCATTTCAGTCGCGTATTTGGAAGGGGGAGGCGGTGATGGCCGCAGCCAGAGATCAGGCCGCACGCATCGTGCGCGCCGAGCAGGACTCGGCAGGTGGCGAGCCTTCCGCTGATGTCGCCGATTCCATTCGCGCCCATCTGTCCGACGAGACTGCCCGCCGCGCCGAGGAGATGCCGGAACGCCCGGCGATCGCGAAGCCGGTGGTTGCGGAGGCAGTCGCGCCTGCAAAGAGCGGAAAGCGCAAACCGATTTTCTTTGGCGCGATTGCCCTGCTGGCGCTGGCGGCGGCATCCTATGGCGTGCACTGGTTCCTGGTCGGACGGTTTCATGTCTCGACCGATGATGCCTATGTGCGCACGAACAATACCATGCTCGGCGCGCGGGTGTCCGGACACATCGCGGCGATCCTGCCGCGCGACAACGCGGTGGTGCATGCGGGCGATGTTATCTTCAGGATCGACGACGGCGACTACAAAATCGCGGTCGATGCCGCGCGCACCCGGATTGCGACCCAGCAGGCGACGATCGAGCGGCTCGGTCGGCAGGTGGCGGCGCAGGAGAGCGCGGCCGAGCAGGCCAGGGCGCAACTCGCTTCCGCGGAGGCCGGCTTGAAGCGGGCGAACCTCGATTACGACCGTCAGCAGACGCTGAATACCAAGGGTTATGCTACGCACGCCACCTTCGAACAGTCCGAGGCGGGCCGCGACCAGGGTATGGCCGGGGTGAAGGCGGCGCAGGCGGCCTACGACGCCTCGCGTGACAATGTCGAAGTGGCGAAGGCGCAGAAGGCGGAAGCGCAAGCTCAATTGATGGAATTGCAGACCACGCTCGCCAAGGCTGAACGCGATCTCGATTTCACGCGGGTGCGCGCGCCGGTCGATGGCACCTTCTCGAACCGCATGGCGAACACCGGCGACTTCATCGCCGTCGGCCAGCGGCTCGGCAATGTGGTGCCGCTCGATGACGTCTTCATCGACGCCAATTTCAAGGAAACCCAGCTCAAGCGGATCAGGCCGGGCCAGCCGGTGACGATCTCGGTCGATGCCTATGGCCATCGCAAGTTCGAAGGCATTGTCGAGAGCATCTCGCCGGCCGCGGGATCCGTGTTCACGCTGTTGCCGCCGGACAATGCCACCGGCAACTTCACCAAGATCGTCCAGCGCCTGCCGGTCCGCATTCGCGTGCCGAAGGATGTCGCGCGGCAGAACCTGCTCCGCGCCGGCATGTCGGTCTACGCCACCGTCGACACCACCCAGGGCGCGGCGGACGCCGACAGCGACGCCGATCTCGACGCGCCCACGATGATCCATCCGCAGTAGGGAAGAGACAAATGCCGCCCGTCGTCATTGCGAGCGCCATCCCTCGAGACGGCGCTTCGTCTCGACGCACCGTTCGCGGCGGCCTCGCCAAAGCTCGGCCTGCTCGGGTGCCCGCGCCTCCTCGGGATGAGGCCGGTAGCTTGGCGCGAGAGCCTCGTGGTGAGGAGCCACGCCTCTTGCGTAGTGTCTCGAACCATGAGGCCACAGGTTGAACCGAACATGGCGAACGCCACGACCGCCAGCCCAGAGATGATCAGCGCCGACCCGGCCGAGCGTATCGAGCCGCGGCGGCTGGTGGCGTTTCTGATCATGGTGTTCGGGATGTTCATGTCAATCCTGGACATCCAGGTCGTCTCGGCCTCGCTGTCAGACATCCAGGCCGGCCTCTCGGCAAGCTCGAGCGAAATTTCCTGGGTGCAGACCGCCTATCTGATCGCCGAGGTGATCGCGATTCCGCTCTCCGGCTTTCTGTCGCGCGCGCTCGGCACCCGGCTGTTGTTTGCGATCTCTGCTTTCGGCTTCACGGTGGCGAGCTTCCTCTGCGGCTTTGCCTCCACCATCGAGCAGATGATCGTGTGGCGCGCGATCCAGGGGTTCTTGGGCGCGGGCATGATCCCGACCGTGTTTGCCTCGGCCTATACAGTGTTTCCGCGCTCCAAGTTCTATATAGTTGGCCCGATCATCGGGCTCGTCGCGACGCTGGCGCCGACGATAGGTCCGACCGTCGGCGGCATCATCACCGACCTGATGTCGTGGCACTGGCTGTTCTTCATCAATGTCGTCCCGGGCGTCATCATCACCGTCGGCGTTCTGGCGCTGGTTGATTTCGACCAGCCGAATTTCGCGCTGCTCGAGCGTTTCGACTGGTTCGGCCTGATCACGATGGCCGGGTTCCTCGGCGCGCTCGAATACGTGCTCGAGGAGGGGCCGCAATATGAGTGGCTGCAGGATACGTCGGTCGCCGTCTGCGCCGCGATCTGCGCCGTCTCGGCCGTCGCGTTCTTCTACCGCGTGCTGACGGCGAAAGAGCCGATCGTCGATATCACCACCTTTACCAACCGAAATTTCGCCGTCGGCTGCCTGATCTCGTTCTGCATCGGCATCGGCCTTTACGGGCTGACCTACATCTACCCGCGCTATCTCGCCGAGGTGCGCGGCTACAGCGCGCTGATGATCGGCGAGACCATGTTCGTCTCCGGCATCACCATGTTCCTGATGGCGCCGATCGTCGGCCGGCTGATGCAGCGGGTCGATGCGCGCCTGATCATCGCCTTCGGCCTCATCGTCTTCGCGCTCGGCGCCTATCAGATGACCTGGATCACCCGCGACTACGATTTCTACGAATTGCTGCTGCCGCAGATCCTGCGCGGCGTCGGCATGATGTGCGCGATGGTGCCGACCAACACGATCGCACTTGGCACCCTGGAAGCCGACCGGGTGAAGAACGCCTCCGGCCTGTTCAACCTGACGCGCAATCTCGGCGGCGCGGTGGGGCTCGCGATCATCAACGAGGTGCTGAACGACCGCACCGACCTCCACATCTCCCGCCTCCAGGACCGCGTCACCTGGGGCAACATGACGGCGACCGAGACGCTCAACGATTTCACCCAGCGCTTGCAAGGCATGGGCGATGCAGCGCTGATGGCGCTGAAGCAGCTGTCGCAGATCGTGCATCGCCAGGCCGTGGTGATGGGTTACGGCGATGCGTTCTTCATGCTGGCGCTGTTTTACCTCGGTCTCAGCTTGATGGTCATGCTGCTGAAGAAGCCGCCCGCGATGGCTTCGCCGGCGGATGCGCACTGAAATCCGCTTCGCTTTCGCTTCCCGCAAATGATGGTGCCCTCGAATAAAGCGTGATGTTGTCTGAAGCGGGAATCCGTGGTTGAACGGCCGGCATGACGCTAGTACCGCCGATCTGAAGTCCCTGCACCACAAGCGGCGAATTCGATCAGGGACTTCAGATCGATAAAGCGGTACTAGAATTGATAAGTTTGCTAGTGCCCATGACCTTCCGAAGTTCGTGAATGTGGGTGCCGCGATGGAGCACGAACTTCGGAAGGTGGGCACTAGTGGTCCGATTCTAACATTTGCGTCCCGGTGAGGCAGGCACTTTCGCAAGTGTTAGAATCAAAGGACCACTGGCAAATATAGATTTCTGGTGGAGTTTTGGATTTGACATTCGCATCACGAATTCGCGGTTATTGGGTAGCGAATGTCAAATCCACTCCACCAGGCGTTTCCAAGGCGGATCGAAGTCCGCTGCGGCGCGTGCAGGTTTTGTCCACGCGATGGATCGCGGCCTCGCTGGCGCTCGCGGCCGTCGCGTGGCTCGTCGTGTTGGCGGGCCTGCTGAGTGTTGCCAACCGCGTTCACGACGACATTCCTGTGTCGCTCGCGGTCAAGCTGCCGCTGCTCGCCTCGCATCCCGAACTGATTTTTGGCGGAGAGAGTCGCACCGAATACCAGGTCGATCCGCGTCTTGTCGCGCAACTGATCGGCAAGCCGCAGGGATCAGCGGTCAATATTGCTTATGACGCCGGCGAGCCATTGGCGCTGCTCGCGGCGATGCGTCGCGAACCGGACGTGTTTCAAAGCGCGCATGTCGTCGTCAGCGTCGCGCCGTTCCTGTTCAACGAGGGCGTTCGTTCGGCAGCGGTTTATCCGCAGGACGTGCTTCCCCGGCTTGGCGTCGCGAGCGAGATCGTTTCGTTCCTGCCGCTCCGTGTCGGCACGCTGATCCGTTTCATCCGCGAGGCCTTTGCGTCGCGTCTTGCCTCCGAGCAGGATGTGGCCAATCTGGCACCGCAGCCGCCGGCGTTCGGAGTCGGCATCATCGATCGCACGCAGCCCGAAGACCGGTGGCCGTCCGATATTGGTTCTCATCCGCATTACGCCAACTGGAACATCGCAGGGCCCAAGGCCCGCTTTGAGGTCGGCGCGCTGTGCGACATGGTGAAACTGGCACGCAAGGTGATCGTCGTCATTCCGCCATGGGCGCCGCGCTATGATCGCTCGCACGATGCCGCATGGCGCGACAAGGAAGACCAGGTCGCGGCGCGGTTGATGGAGGCTGGCGGTACCTGCGGCTTCGATGTCCTGAATATTCCCTCGATCCCGGGACTGGAGCAGGGCAACTACGCCGACGAGATGCACGTCAATGCCTCGGGCGTGCCCATCTATACGCGCTACCTCGTGTCGCAGTTGAGGCGTTAGCTGCGCTGGTGGAGTGGATTTGACATTCGCTACCCACCTAGCCAAGAACTCGCATGGCGAATGTCAAATCCTGAACTCCACTAGAACATAAATTTACTAGTGGTCCTTCGATCCTGACATTCGCAAAAGTGGCCGCGGAGAAGGGATGCGAATGTTAGAATCGGACCACTAGATGTTGTTCTCGACCTACACGTTCCTGTTCCAGTTTCTGCCCGCCGTGGTGCTGGCCTTTGCGGCCGCCCGCCGGCATTCGCCTCGCGCGGGCATTTTCGTGCTCGCCGGCGCCTCGCTGTTTTTCTATGGCGCGTGGCGGCCGGTCTATCTCCTGCTGTTGCTCGCCTCGATTGCCGCGAATTTTTCGCTCGGGCTGTTGATGGAAAATCCGCGCCGCCGCAGCATCATCGGTATGCTCGGCGTGGCGCTCAATCTCGCGCTGCTCTGCTATTTCAAATACACGAACTTCATCCTGGACAGCGTCAATGTGCTGACCGGCGCGCCGCTGCCGCTTGTCAACGTCGTGCTGCCGCTCGGGATCTCCTTCTTCACCTTCCAGCAGATTGCCTATCTGGTGGATGTGATGCGCGGCGCGAAGGTCGAGCGCGACATCGTCAGCTACACGCTGTTCGTATCGTTCTTTCCGCATCTGATCGCGGGCCCGCTGGTTCATCACGCCGAGATGATCCCGCAGTTCAAGCGCTCCCGCACGTCGCGCTCTGCCGTGCTGGCGGCGAGGGGGATGGCGATCTTCGTGGCCGGCCTGTTCAAGAAGGTGGTGATCGCCGACAATCTTGCCCAGTTCGTCTCGCCGGTGTTTGCGCATCTCGATGCCGGCGGCGGCGTCACCACGTCATGGGCATGGCTTTCGACGCTCGCCTACACTTTGCAGATCTATTTCGACTTCTCCGGCTATTCCGATATGGCGGTCGGGCTCGCGCTGTTGTTCGGCATCCGCCTGCCGGTGAACTTTCGCTCGCCCTACAAGGCGGCATCGATCATCGATTTCTGGCGGCGATGGCACATCACGCTGTCGCGTTTCCTGCGCGACTATCTCTACATTCCGCTCGGCGGAAATCGGTTGGGTGAGCCGCGCCGCTACGTCAACCTGATGCTGACGATGCTGCTCGGCGGGCTGTGGCACGGGGCGGGGTGGAATTTCCTGATCTGGGGCGGCCTGCACGGCCTTTTTCTCAGCATCAACCATCTCTGGCAGAAAGCGCATGGCGCCGCAGTGAAGACGTCGTCTTCCAACCACCTGGCGCAAGCTGCATCGTGGGCGGTGACGTTTGTCGCGGTCGTCGTTGCCTGGGTGTTCTTTCGCGCCAGGACGGTAGCCGCCGCATGGGCCATGTTACGCGCATTGTTCGGAGTTGAGGCGGAAAGCTCGCCCTATGTTTCGCCTGGCATCCTGCGGGTGATGGATCTGCCGATCCTGATTGGCGAGGGACCGCTGCTCCTGATCGGCGGCGGTGCTGTCGCGCTGTCGCTGGCGATCGCCCTTGCTCTTCCAAACGTTCCGCAGCTCTTCCGCTATCGCGAATATCGCCGAGCGCCGGAATCCACGACGTGGCCGCAGTGGCGGCCGAGCCTCACATGGGCGTTGTTATCGGCGCTCGCGTTGACGATCTCGCTGTTTGGCATGTGGCAGCGGCTGGAATTCCTGTACTTCCAGTTCTGAAGCGAACGTTCAAAAAGGCTGGCCGATGCTGCTCCACACCAGCGTGATACCGGAGAGGAACAACAGCCCAAGCACGACGTCGCGAAAATTGCCGTCGCTCAGCGCGTGATAGGTGCGTGTGCCCAGCCAGGCGCCGCCGACGGTCGCCGGCAGCACCAGCAGCGCGAGCCACATCGTCTGCCGCGTCACCAGCCCCGAGCCGGCCTGCACGACAAAGGCAGCGGTGAGGATCGTCCAGTTGAAGGTCTGGAACAGGCCGCGCCGCTCGTCCTTGCCGAAGCCGCGCATGCTCGCCCACAGAATGGGAATCGGACCGGAGAGCCCTGCGAGGCCGCCGAGCACGCCGCCGGCAAACCCGACGCCGGTATCGGCTGCCCATCCGCCGATCTTCAAGGCCGCCGGCTTGCGCTGGAGATAGAGCGCGGCGGGAAACACCAGAAGGAAGATGCCGAAGGTGAGCTTGAACAGACGCGGATCGGCATAGGCGACGAGCCACGTGCCGATCGGCACGCCAGCGAGACCGCCGACGAGAAAGGGTGACACCAGCCTGAAGTCGATCGACCGCCAGATCGACGGCATGGTCCAGGTTTGCGCAATGATCGAGCAGATCAGCACCAGCTGGACCGCAACGTCCGGCGTCACGACATACAGCCAGATCCCGAGCGCCATCAGCGCGGTGCCAAATCCCGCAAGGCCCGACACGAAGCCGCCGGCAAGCGCGCCGAACAACAGCACCGCTACTGTCATCATGCTCATGCTGATGTGGTTCTGACATTCGTTTCCGAATGTCAAACTGCACAGGCGAGGTTACTGGAGCTATCGCGACAAGCCTATTGGCCGTCGCTGCGCCGGGGTCCGAAGATCATGGTGTAGAGGTCGGTGGTCGGCCCGTTGGCGGTGATGCCATAGGCGGTTGGCACATCCGGCTCTGGCGGAGGCGCAGGCGGCGCCGGTTGCTGGGCGACCTGCACCGGAGCGGGCTGGACAGGAGCCGGCTGGGCGTAGCCGGGTTGCGGCGTGCGGCCTGCGGCGGCGGCTTGATTCTGACTTGGCCGGCCTGTTGTGGTTGCGGTCTGAGCCGGGCGCGCAGTCGCCGGATATGGCTGACCTTGCTGAACCGGAGTGATGGGCTGGGTCGTGACCGGCTGAACCGGCTGCGCTGAGGCAACATCCGTTGCAGGCGCGGGCGGCGGTTGGCGCGGACCAAACAGTTCTGTGTAGAGGTCGGTGGTCGGCCCGTCGCTGGTCATGCCGTACATGGTCTTGTACGACTGCTCGCCCTGGGCGGACGCCTGGGCCGAGGTCGCATTATTCGCCGCCGCGCAGCCGGCGACGGCGATTGCGAGCGCGGCCAACGCGGCGCCGGACCGGATGCAAGACAATGCGCGGTTCAAGCGGTTCCCCCTGACCGGAAGGCCGGCCGTTCGCCTCAGCAATAAAGCCAGGATATGGCGTCCGCAAGGCAAAGCCGGGCCCGGTACACACCCGGCCCTTGAGAGGCCGGACATGGCGAGGGGTCCGGCGCATTTGCGCCGAACCCCTCATTATCAGCATCAGCCGGCCTGTAAGCCGGGTTCTGTAGGGCCTTGTCCGCTCGCGCAGACAAGACGTGACGGCCATTCCTCTGGGACTGCGCTTGTGCGCGGCCTCGAGCAACCAACCCGGACAGCGAGCCTGACATCGCTCCCGCGCGCGTTATCGCTTTCGCGAACGTCCCGCGTTGCCATCCCTATTCGGTCTTGCTCCCGGTGGGGTTTACCATGCCGGTTCCGTTGCCGGACCCGCGGTGCGCTCTTACCGCACCTTTTCACCCTTGCTGCCTCCCGAGAGGGAAGAAGCGGTTCGTTCTCTGTGGCACTTTCCCTGGGGTTGCCCCCGCCGGAAGTTATCCGGCACCGTATGTCGATGGAGCCCGGACTTTCCTCTCCCGCAAGGGAGCGGCCGTCCGGCCGACTGACAGGGAAGGGATGGGATTTATGACAGCCAACGTCAAGCCGTTAGAGGCCGGACCGGGGCCCAAAAATAATTATCGTGAAGATGTCGTTTGAGGGCAGTGCTGTGCGACTGGTTGTCGGCGATGACGCCGATTTACAAGGAGTAAAGCGATGCAATATCTCTTGATGATCTATCGCAGCGAAGCCGGGCTTGCCAAAATGACCGACGCCGACCGCCAGAAAACGATGGCGGACTACGGCGCCTATACGCAGTCCATCGTCCAGAGCGGTCATTTCAAGGCGGGCGACGGCTTGCAGCCGACGACGACCGCGACCACCGTGCGGGTGCGTGAAGGCAAGATCCTCACCACCGACGGTCCGTTTGCCGAAACGCGCGAACAGCTCGCCGGCTACTATCTGGTCGAGGCCAAGGATCTCGACGAAGCGATCGGGCTGGCGGCTCGAATTCCCAACGCCAAGGACGGCTCGATCGAAGTCCGGCCGATCATGATCTATAATTGACGGCGAAGCCGTCATTCCGGAGCGTCCGAAGAAGGAATCCGGAATCTCACGCCACAGATCCAGATTCCGGGGATGCTGGCTTCGCCAGCATCCCCGGAATGACGGTGAGAAATGACAGCTAGTGAGATCGAAAAAATCTTTCGCGACGAGGCGGGAAGGGCGCTCGCAACGCTGATCCGCCTCGTCGGCGATTTCGATCTCGCCGAGGACGTGTTGCAGGAAGCCTTTGCGGCGGCGCTGGAACGCTGGCCTGCCGCAGAGCCGCCATCAAATCCGCGGGCGTGGCTGGTCAATGTCGGACGCAACAAGGCGATCGACCGCATCCGCCGGAAAATCTCGTTTCGCGAGAAACAGGCCGAGCTGACGCACGAGGCCCTGCTCAATGCGGAAGTTCTGCCGGAAGAGGACAGTGCCGCACTTGACGACGACATGCTGCGCCTGATTTTCACCTGCTGCCATCCGTCGTTCGCCGCGGAGGTCCAGGTCGCGCTGACGTTGCGCACGGTCTGCGGGCTGACGACAGCGCAAGTGGCGCGCGCCTTTCTCGTGAGCGAGGACGCGATGGGCCAGCGCCTCGTGCGCGCCAAGCAGAAGATCCGTCTCGCCGGCATTCCCTACGAGGTACCCGAGCGCGACGCGCTTGGCCCGCGGCTGCGCGGCGTACTCGCGGTGATCTATCTCGTCTTTACCGAAGGCTATGTCGCAACGTCGGGCGAGGCCTTGATGCGGCCCGATCTCGCGCGTGAGGCGATAAGGCTCGCGCGCCTGCTCGATGCGTTGATGCCGAACAGTCGCGAGGTCAAGGGCCTGCTCGCCTTGATGCTGTTGCACGATGCGCGCCGCGCGGGGCGACAGACGGAGGGTGGCGATGTCGTGCTGCTGGAGGAACAGGATCGCGCGCTCTGGGACCAGGCGCAGATCGGCGAGGGCTTGGAGCTCGTGGAAGACGCGCTGCAATTGCCGGGCCGTCCCGAGGCCTACGCGGTCCAGGCGGCGATCGCCGCGCTGCATGCACAGGCGCCAAATTTTCGCGATACCGACTGGAAGCAGATTGCCGGTTTGTACGAAGTGCTGCTCAGGATCAGCCCGTCGCCCGTGATCGAGCTCAATCACGCCGCCGCGGTTTCGATGGTCGACGGGCCGGCGCGCGCACTTGATCTTGTGGATGCCCTGCAGGCGCGCGGCGGTCTCGACGGCTATGAACTGCTGCCGGCGGTGCGCGCCGACCTGTTGCGCCGGCTTGCCCGGCACGAGGCGGCACGTGAGGCCTATCTTGCCGCCACCGAGGCGACGCAACTCGAACCGCTGAGGCGACTTTATGCGCGGCGACTGGCGGAAATCGCCAGCCGTTCGCCGGCATAGGCCGCAAGGCTGAGGCTGAACAGCACGGTCTCCGCCGTCAGCAGGCGCAAGCTCTCGACCAGCGTGCCGTCGGCGATCACGCCAAAAATCCGAACCGCAAGCGCGGTACCGATGATCAGCATCACGAACACCAGCCCGGTCCTGCGCAGGCTGGTGGTCGCGAGGCAGACCAAGAGGAATAATGCGCAGCCGAGCGGAAACGCCCCGAAGCTCGCTCGCAGATTGGTGATTGCGAGCGGCGAGCCGAGCGTGATGTCGGAAGCGGCGGCCGCATCGACGGGATGGCGGATGAACTTGTTGCTGATGAGGCTGAGCACCACGAGCGCGGCGAACATCACCGCCCGGCTGGCCCAGGGAACGATGCGACCGGTCATCGTCATTGCTCCTGCAAGCGATGGGTGGCCAGCGAGGGTGTATCGTCCCGCAAGCCTTTGGCGAGTGGTTCGTGCCGGCGCGTCACGAGCTGCCATGCAAGGAGGCCGATGCTGACGATCACGGCGGGGACGAAGAATACCAGAATCATCCAGGTGATGCCGCTCGCGGCGCCCATCAGATGTTCTTCGATCCCGCCGCGGATGTTGAGGAACGTGTCGATCGTGGTCTCGGCGACGAGCAGCCAGCACAGCATCACCCCGGCAAGAGCTTTTCGGCGCAGCAGGACGATCGCGGAAAATGCGATCACGGCGCCCGCGACGTCGCCGATGACGATTTCGAGCGCACCACCCATCGAGATCGGAAAGCCGTCGCGCTGCGCCACGAAGACCTGCAAGGCGACGTATCGGAACACGCTGACCCAGAGAAGCGCCATCAGCGCCTCCGCGCGTGGACGCGTGGTAAGCCACGGCACCACGTACCAACGCGTCAATGTGATGAAGAGCACAAGCGTGACGAGTTGTGCGCCGGCCTGCGCCGGTACCAGATGATTCATGACCTAGACCTTTGTGGTGTGGGAGCTTTCAGCCGCGATCTTGCGCCGGCCGAAAGACATGCGGCCGAGCAGGCCATCGCGCAGCACGAAGGCGTGATAGAGCGCAGCGATGAAGTGGATGGCGATCAAGGCCATCAGGACCCGTGACAACACGAAGTGAACCCAGCGGATCGGGAAGGCCCAGAAATCCGGCGGCACGCTGCCATGGCCGGCAAAGACGATATCGAACAGGCCGGTCTGCAAGGCCATGACGATGCCGCTGCCGGCCATCGCGGCGACCGTGACGTAAAACAGCCGATGCGATACCCAGGCGAGCCGATCAAGCAGTGGATGCCCGGCGCTTGCGGGCGCGGGATGGGCGGTTTGCGTGCGGATGGCGAGCCGCAGCAGCATCAGGACGAGAATGGCCATGCCGCCGGACATATGGCTGCGCAGGGCCTCAAGCTTCATCGGGCTGGCGCTTGGAATCTTCACCATCACGAGCGCGCCGAGCGCGAGCGCTGCGATGATGAGCAGCGCCAGCGCCCAGTGCAGGACGACGAGCGCGGGATGATATCGGGACACCATGACGTCAGGCATTCCTTCATTGAGACTGAGCGCCTTCACGCCGATGGCGGCGCCACGTGCGCAACCTGCGCCGTTGCCGTCTGTTCGGCAATCCGGCATTATCTTGACAACTCGGTCGGAGATTACGAACAATGAAAAAGGCCAGCATCGCGGAGATGACCGCGTTTGTCGCGATTGCCGAGCAGGCGAGTTTTGCAAAGGCGGCTGCTCAGCTGGGCATGTCCCGCTCCGCTCTCAGCGAGAGCCTGCGCGCCCTGGAAGAACGCCTTGAGGTGCGGTTGATCAACCGCACCACGCGCAGCGTCGCCTTGACCGAGGCCGGCGAGCGGCTCCTGCTTCAGCTGCGGCCACTGCTCGAGAACTTCGATGCCGCTCTGGAATCGGTGAATGCCTTCCGGGGTAGTCCGGCGGGGCATCTGCGAATCACCGTGCCGGGCCCGGCTGCGCGGACGATCATCGAACCGATACTCACGCGATTTCTGAAAGCGTATCCAGCGATCACGCTCGAGGTCATCGTCGACAGTGCACTCACGGATATCGTGCGCAACCGCTTCGATGCCGGCATTAGGCCCGGTCATCGCGTCGAGCGTGACATGATCGCGGTGCGGGTCGGCGAGGATGCCCAGCCGACGGTGGTCGCATCGCCCGATTATCTCCGCCGCCACGGCACGCCGAAAGAGCCGGGCGAGCTGCGGGCGCATAATTGCACGAGGCTAAAACTTGCCAGCAACCAGCCGCAACGCTGGACTTTTGAGAGACGCGGCAAGGCGCTCGAGGTCGATGTCACGGGCTCATTGATCGCCGGCGATAGCGGTCTGGTATTGCGCACCGCGCTCGATGGCCTGGCCGTCGGTCGCATTCCCTATCATGTCGTGCAACCGCATATCGCGGCGAAGACGCTGGTGCCGCTGCTCGAAGACTGGCGGCCGCGCCCGGTCGGCTTCTATCTCTATTATCCGAGTCGCCGGCAGATGCCCGCGGCGCTGCAAGCCCTGATTGCGACGTTGAAGGCCGAGTTGTCCGCGCAGCGAAGATAGCGGTCGCGTCGGCATTGATCGGCTTTTCCGAATGCATCATCCGCCCCTCGCAGGATTGCGGTGTTGCGGCGGGAGACGCCATCTCTCGGCGCAGCACGCAAGGCGAGAGGAAGGTGTCATGGATGATTTTCGCGAAGTGGTCGTCACCGGCGCAACCGGGGGATTGGGCTCCGATGTCGTCGCGCAGTTGCGGCGATTTGTGCCGTCGTTCGAACTCGGCGTCAGCGTGCGATCACCCGAGAAGGCAAGGGAGCTTGCGGATGTCGGCATCCGTGTGCGGCGGGGCGATTTCAACGAGCCGGAATCGCTCGACCGCGCCTTTGCCGGCGCCGGCCGGGTGCTCTTGATCTCGACGCGCACGCCCGGCAACGCGGCGCGGTTTCAGGAACAGCGAAACGCGATCGATGCGGCGATACGTTGCGGCGTCGAACACATCTTCTACACCTCGATCGTGCAACGGGTTGGATCGGTGTTCGATGTCGCAGCGGGCCACCACGACACCGAAGCCTATCTCGCCTCGTGCGGCGCTGCCTATACGATCCTGCACAACGGCCAGTATATCGAAAACCTGCCGACGTTTTTGGGTCAGAGCATCTTCACAGGCGATCTTGCCCTTCCCCAGGATGGTCCGACGGCCTGGGTGTCGCGCGTCGATCTCGCGGAAGGGATCGCCAGGCTTCTGTTGTCGACGGGAGATCTGCCCGAGCGTATTCTACTGACCGGCCCCGAAGCGCTGGACTTTGCGGCGATTGCCTCCATCGCCAGCCGCGCGATGGGACGCACCATCGTCCGGCGCACGATCTCGAGTGCCGATTTCTCGGCTGGCCTTATCGCAAAAGGATTTCCGCCGTCTTTGGCGCAGTCGCTCACGACCGGTTTTGCCTCGCGCGCGGCCGGGGAATTGAAGGAGACCGATCCGGCTTTGGGTGAACTCTTGAGGCGGCCGTTGCATCGGGTCGGCGAAGTCCTGCCGGAATTGCTCGCAAGGAGTGCGAGCCTTGCGCCGGCTCGGCCGGCATAGCCTGTCTCTCGGCTCGAAATTCAGATGCCTTCGATCGTCTCGTAGTGCTGCGCGCGATCATCGAAATCGAGGAGCGCCGCCACTCCGCCGGGCTCGACGATGGCCTTGCCGGGGTCCGCGCCTGCGAACGAGCGAATGGCGTCCATCGACTGCCAGGTCGTCAGCACGAGAAATTCGATTCGGTCGCCGAGCGGCCGGCGACAAAGATGCGCGCCGAGAAAGCCCGGCAATCCGCGAAGCTCGGGCATCACGGTTGAGCGAAAGTGATTCGGGTAAGCGTCGGGATTGGACCCGGCCGCTCGCCCGCGCCATTCACGAATGATCACGGCTGTCCTCGGTAGTTGCAGAACAGCCCCATCCTTCAGTGATCGAATTAGACCGGTCAACGGCGGCGACGGGCCGAATTCGCCGGCTACCTGGCTGCCGCCACCGCGCCTTCGACCGGCAGGCTCGCGAGCAGCGCTTGCAGCGTGACAAGTGTCGAATGATCGGCGATGCCGTCGACCTTGGCGGGGCGGAAGTGGCGCTGGAAGGCTGTGACCACTTCCATGGTCGCCGTATCATATTTGCCGGTGATTGAAAGGCCGTAGCCATATCGCGCCAGCGCCTGTTGCAGGCCGCGCACCTCATCGCTGATGGTGCCCAGCCTCAGCCCTTCGCTGCGCACGATCGGCGCCGGCTGGACCCAATGGCCGACGCCGGAATTCGCCAGCGAATGCCAGGGAAACTTCTCGCCGGGGTCCTTCTTGCGCGAGGGCGCCACGTCGGAATGCGCCAGCACCCGATGCGAGGGCACGTTGCGACGGAGCATGATGCCCCGGCACAGCGCGATCACGGCTGCGATCTGGCGCAGCGGGAACTCGGGATAGCCCCAGTCATGGCCGCGATTGACGATCTCGATCCCGATCGAGCAGGAATTGATGTCATCCTCGCCGGCCCAGGACGCCACGCCGGCGTGCCATGCGCGCTTGGATTCCGGTACGCACTGGACGATGCGGCCGTCTTCAAGAACGATGTAATGCGCGGAGACGTCAGTGCCCGCAGTGCAGAGCTGTGCGATCGCGCCCTGCACGTCCGGCATGCCGGTGTAATGCAGGAGAATCATGTCGGGCAGGCGGCCCATGTTGCGTTCGCCGAAATTCGCTGACGGAATGACGTCGGACGCGATCGAAGTGTCTGGGGTGAAGGTCTTCATATCCGCGATGGGCCGGGGCAGCGGCGTGGCACGCCGCTTCGAATCAGGACGACTAATGCCGCCAAGCGACACATCAATACTCAAACCCGGCAAGAGAACGGCAATCAACTTTTTTCAAAAGAATCGCAGCACTATTCTCCCTCGGTGCTCGCGGCGCAATCGGCCGGCGGACTTCGGCAGAGCATTTTGGCTGACTGTGTGCGGGACGCATCACTTCGAGCCACCCTGATCGCGGCTGGAGTAACGGAGCGGCGGGAACGTCGCGGTCGAGCCTGGAGGCGCGAAGTCTGGCGATCTTCAACGCTTTCTTAACGCTACCTGTCGTTACTAAGTGGTGAAGAACTGCGCCCGATTGTTCCGGAAGGCCGTCTGGCGCCGCCGGCCTGACGGTTTCCGCACAGGGGTGCGCTTCAGGGTCGGGTCGTTACCTCCGGCACAGGGCGTGCGGGAAGCATAGGTTTGACGTGTCCTTTGGTATCGCAGTGCCTACTTTTCGAAGTTCGTGCTCCATCGCAGCACCCTCCGTCACGAACTTCGAAAAGTCATGGGCACTGGCAAACTTATTGATTCTAGTACCGCTTTATCGATCTGAAGTCCCTGATCGAATTCGCCGCTTGTGGTGCAGGGACTTCAGATCGGCGGTACTAGTTCGAATTCCGCCCGGCCGCCGGCCCTCGACATCGGGAAGGCCGGCGAAAAGCTCGTTTTTGAGGCGTCATGGCTCCCTTTGCGCCCGAGTTCCAAATCATCATCCGGCCTTCGCCGGGAGCGCCGGCATGAGCCGGCCGGCGGCAGGCCGTCCGCGCCACATTCCGGTGCTGGGCCGGGAGGTGCTCGCCTGGCTGGAACCGCGCAATGGCGGACTCTATGTCGACGCGACCTTCGGCGCCGGCGGCTATAGCCGCGCCATCCTCGACATCGCCAAGACACGCGTCATCGGGATCGACCGTGACCGCTCGGCCATCGCGGGCGGGTTCGAACTGGTCGATCGTTCGGACGGGCGATTGACCCTTGTCGAGGACCGTTTCTCCAACCTCGCCGACATCTGCGCCGCGCAAGGCGTCACCGCGGTCGACGGCGTCGTGATGGATATCGGTGTGTCGTCGATGCAGCTGGACGAGGCGGCGCGAGGCTTTTCGTTCCGCGCCGACGGCCCGCTCGACATGCGGATGGGGCCAAGCGGCCCGACCGCCGCGGAGGTGATCGCCAAAGCCTCCGAGGCCGATCTCGCTAACATCATCTATATCTTCGGCGAGGAACGTCATTCGCGCAGTGTAGCGCGCGCAATTGTCGCCGCGCGCAAGGAAACGCCGATCACGACGACGCGCGCACTCGCCGATCTCGTCGCCAAAGTGGTGCGCGGAAAGCCGGGCGACATCCATCCGGCGACGCGGACGTTCCAGGGCTTGCGAATCTTCGTCAATGGCGAACTCGACGAGTTGCATCTGGCGCTATCTGCGACCGAGCGCGTGCTTAAGCCCGGCGGCCGGCTGGTCGTGGTGTCGTTCCATTCGCTGGAAGACCGCATCGTCAAGAACTTCCTCAACGAGCGCGCCAAGGTCGGCGGCGGCTCGCGGCATCAGCCGGAGACCGCGCACCGCCCGGCGAGTTTTGCCATTCTCACCAAGCGGCCGGTGATGGCCGGCGACGACGAAGTTGCGGCCAATCCGCGCGCGCGTTCGGCCAAGCTCCGAGCCGCGATGCGCACCGAAGCGCCGGCCCATCCGGCAGGCAGCCTGCCGGGCTGGCCGACCCTCGACAGCGTGATGAGGGGAGGCTAGCGGCATGCGCATCATCCATCTCCTCGTGATCGGCGCCCTGGTGTTCGCGGCGGCCTATGTCTACCGGATCAAGATGGAATCGACCGAGCGCACCGAGCGCGTGTTGCGGCTGCGCGCGCAAATCCGCGAGGAGCGCGATGCGATCGCGGTGTTGCACGCCGAATGGGCCAGGCTCGATTCGCCGTTGCGGCTGCAAGGCTTGGCCGAGCGGCATCTGGCGCTGAAGCCGCTCAACGCTAATCAATATGATTCCCTGAAGAACCTGCCGGACCGTCCGCCGACCCTCGTCAAGCCTGGCGAACCCGACCCGATCGGCGCCTTGGTCGAGACCATCGAGGCGTCCACCGATGCGCCGGTGACGACGGGGTCGATTCCGGCAACTCCGCGGGAGGCGCCGCGATGACCGGTCGCGCACTCGCCCTGAAATCCCAGGAACCGTGGCGGCGGCGGCTGGTCCGCAGCCTCTTGTACGGGCGCAACGTCGATCGCGCCGTGAAAGCGCGCGCCCGCGTCGGCTTTGTGATGCTGGCCTTTGTCGCGGTCTATGCCGTGATCGGCGGCCGGCTCGTGATGTTTGCGACCGGCGCGGACAGCCACGGCTCGCGCCGCGGCGCAAGCCAGGACGCGATTGCGACCGCCCGGCCTGATATCGTCGACCGCAACGGCGAAATTCTCGCAACCGACGTCAAGGCGCCGAGCCTGTTCGGCGAGCCGCGCCGCATTATCGACAAGGACGAGGCGATCGAGTTGCTCACCGCGACATTGCCCGATCTCGACACCATCGAAACGCGCGAGCGTCTCTCGGGACGCAAGGGCTTTGTCTGGCTCAAGCGCGAAATCACCCCGCAGCAGCAGCAGGAAATTCACCGCCTCGGCATTCCCGGCATCGGCTTCCTGCGCGAGAACAAGCGCGTCTATCCCACCGGCAACGAGGTTGCGCACCTGATAGGCCTCGTCAACATCGACAACCAGGGCATCGCCGGGATGGAGAAGTGGCTGGACAACAATGGTCTGGCCGATCTGCATCGCGCCGGCTTTGCGACCGACCGCCTGCAGCGGCCGATCGAACTGTCGGTGGACTTGCGCGTCGAGCACGCGCTGCGCGACGAATTGCTCAAAGCCAAGGAAAAGTTCCACGCCAAGGCGGCGAGCGGCCTCGTCACCAATGTCAGGACCGGTGAAGTGATGGCGATGGTCTCGGTGCCGGATTTCGATCCGAACAATCCGAAGGAGGCGCACGATCCCGATCGCATCAACCGCCTGACGACCGGTGTCTACGAGATGGGTTCGACCTTCAAGGCGTTTACGCTGGCGATGGCGCTCGACACCGGCAAATACGATCTCAATTCGATGTGGGATGCACGCGGGCCGCTGCACTATGGAAAATTTGCGATCCATGACGACGAGCCGAAAGGCCGCTTCCTCAGCATGAAGGAAGTCTTCACTTTCTCTTCCAACGTCGGTGCTGCGCGCATCGCGCTGTCGCAAGGCGTGGAAGCGCACAAGGCTTTCCTGCGCAAGATGGGCCAGCTCGACCGGCTTCGCACCGAATTGCCGGAGAGCGCCTCGCCGATCGTGCCGCATCACTGGGGCGAGCTGAACACCATCACCATTGCGTTCGGCCACGGCATGGCGGTTGCGCCCTTGCAGGCCGTGATGGGCGTCAGCGCGCTCGTCAATGGCGGTTATCTCATTCCGCCGACCTTCCTCAAGCGCAGCGAGGAAGAGGCGATGCAAGTGGCCAAGCGGGTGATCAAGCCGGAGACGTCGGAGAAGATGCGGTTCCTGATGCGCCTCAACGCCGAGGTCGGCACCGCGCGGAAGGCCGACGTCAAGGGCTATTACATCGGCGGCAAGACCGGCACGGCGGAGAAGGTCATCAACGGCCGCTATGCCAAGAAACGCGTGCTCACGGCCTTTACCGCGATCCTGCCGGTCGACAAGCCGCGTTACCAGATCCTGATCATGCTGGACGAGCCGCAGCCCTTGAAGGAAACCTATGGCTTCATCACTTCGGGTTGGAACGCGGTGCCAACCGCCGGCAACGTGATTTCCCGGATCGCGCCCCTGCTGGACGTCGAGCCGCGCTTCGACCTGCCGCCGTCCGACCGCCTTATTCTTGCGGCATCCAGGACAACAAACTAGCGGAGTGGATTTGACATTCGCCCGGCACGCGGCCATGGCTCTACAAGGCGAATGTCAAATCCAAAACTCCGCTAGCAAGCCGATATTTGCTAGTGGTCCAGTGATTCTAACATTCGCAAAGTGCTCGCTGCGACGGGACGCGAATGTTAGAATCGGACCACTGGTAAGGCGTAGTGGTTCGGTTCTGGGCATAATGATTCTGCTGCCTTTGGGCCGGAATGGAACACTATGAAGCTCTCCGATCTCCTCGGCGGTGACGCCACCATCGATCGGCAGGCCCAGGCAGGCGCGATCGAGGTTTCCGGCCTTGCGGTCGACAGCCGCGCCGTCAAACCAGGCGATCTGTTCTTCGCGCTTTCCGGCGCCAAGACAGACGGCGCGCGCTTCATCGACGCGGCGATTGCGGCGGGCGCCGTAGCGATTGCCGGCAACCATCCGCCAGCCGGCGGATGCCGTGTGCCGTTTGTGACGACCTCAAATCCGCGCCGCGCCCTGGCGCTGGCGGCCGCAAGATTTTTCTCCAGACAACCCGCGACCATCGCCGCCGTGACCGGCACCAGCGGCAAGACGTCGGTTGCGGCCTTCACGCGCCAGATCTGGCAGCAACTCGGGTTTGAAGCCGCTAGCATCGGCACCATCGGTCTGGTCTCGCCAAAACGCACGGTGTACGGCTCGCTGACCACGCCCGATCCGATCACGCTGCACCGGGAGCTCGACGAGATCGCGTGCGAGGGCGTGACGCATCTTGCCTTTGAAGCTTCGTCGCACGGCCTCGATCAATACCGGCTCGACGGCGTCCGCGTGAATGCCGGCGCCTTCACCAATCTCTCGCGCGACCACATGGATTACCATCCCGATGTCGCGCATTATCTTGCGGCCAAGCTTCGGCTGTTCAGGGATCTCGTGATGGATGGTGGCGCTGCCGTGATTTCGGCTGATCACGATTGCTCGCGTGAGGTGATCGAGGTCGCGCGGCAGAGGAAGCTCGTGACGATCACGGTCGGCCATAACGGCGATGGCGGAGGCGAGGGGATTCGCGTTGCCGCGAGTTCCATCGACGGCTTCGCACAACGGCTCGAGCTTGAACATCGCGGACGCCGTTACTCCGTTCATCTGCCGCTGGTCGGCGAGTTCCAGATCGAGAATGCGGCGGTGGCCGCGGGCCTTGTGATCGCGACCGGCAGCGAGCCTGATGCTGCCTTCGCCGCGCTCGAACGGCTCGAAGGCGCCAAGGGCCGGCTGGAACGGGTCGGCGAGCATAACGGCGCGCCGATCTTTGTCGATTATGCCCACAAGCCGGATGCGCTGACGAAGGCGCTGCAAGCCCTGCGGCCCTATACGCAACGAAAGCTCGTCGTCGTGTTCGGCGCGGGCGGCGACCGCGACGCGGGCAAGCGTCCCCTGATGGGCGCGATTGCCGCCGACAATGCCGACGAGGTCATCATTACCGACGATAATCCGCGCAGCGAAAATCCTGCTGCGATCCGCGCGGCGATCCTGGCGAGCGCAAAAGGCGCGAAGGAAATCGGCGACCGCAATGAGGCAATCACGCGGGCCATTGCCGGTCTCGCCAAGGGCGACGTGCTCCTGATCGCGGGGAAGGGCCACGAGACCGGCCAGATCATTGGCGATCGCGTATTGCCGTTCAGCGATCACGATGCGGTCGCGGCCGCGTTGGCACAGAGGGTGGCATGAACGCTTTGCCGTTATGGACGTCGGAAGCCATGCAGGCGGCGATGCGCGCCGAAATCAACGGTGCGCTTCCGCAAGCGATCACCGGCATTTCCATCGACAGCCGCACGCTTGCTCCGGGCGACGCCTATTTCGCAATCAAAGGCGCGGTGCATGACGGCCACGCCTTTGTGGACGCCGCGCTGAAAGCGGGCGCCGCGCTCGCGGTCGTGGAAAAAGCTCAACGCGACAAATTCCCGCCCGACGCGCCGCTCTTGATCGTCGACGACGTGCTCGCAGGCCTCGTCGATCTCGCGCTGGCCTCGCGCGCGCGGTTGCAAGGACAAGTGATCGCGGTCACCGGATCGGTCGGCAAGACTTCGACCAAGGAAGCGCTGCTGCATGTGCTCTCGGCGCAGGGAGAGACGCACGCGTCGGCGGCGTCCTTCAACAATCACTGGGGCGTGCCGTTGTCGCTGGCGCGTTGCCCGGCTCAAGCGCGGTTTGCGGTATTCGAGATCGGGATGAATCACGCCGGCGAGATCACTCCGCTGGTGAAAATGGTGCGGCCGCATGTCGCCATCATCACCACCGTCGAGCCGGTGCATTTGGAATTCTTCTCCGGCATCGAGGCGATTGCGGACGCCAAGGCGGAAATCTTCGAAGGCGTCGAGCCTGAGGGCGCCGTCGTGCTCAACCGCGACAACGCGCAGTTCAAGCGCCTCTGCCGCCGCGCCAAGGAGTGTGGGATTTCGCGCGTCGTCTCTTTCGGCGCAGACAAAAAGGCCGAAGCGCGCCTCATGGATCTCTCGCTGCATGCGACCTGCTCGGCCGTGCATGCCGAAATCCTTGGGCATGAGGTCACTTACAAGCTCGGCATGCCCGGACGCCATATGGCGATGAACTCGCTCGCGGTGTTGGCCGCATCGTCGCTCGCCGGTGCCGATCTTGCGCTCGCCTCGCTGTCGCTGTCGCAGCTGGTTCCAGCGGCCGGCCGTGGCGTGCGCCAAACGCTTAACCTGCCCGGCGGCGACATCACGTTGATCGATGAGAGCTACAACGCCAACCCGGCCTCGATGGCGGCGGCCATCAGCGTCCTTGGCAGGGCGCAGGTTGGTCCGCAGGGACGGCGCATTGCGGTGCTCGGCGACATGCTCGAATTGGGTGCGAGCGGCGCCGAATTGCATGCCGGCCTGAATGACGCCATCAAGACCCATCATGTTGATCTCGTGTATTGTTGTGGCCCGCTGATGCGTAACCTGTGGGACGCCCTTTCCACGGGCAAGCGGGGCGGCTATGCCGATAACGCGGCGAATCTGGAGGCGCAGGTTCTCGCCGCCATTCGCGCCGGCGATGCCATCATGATCAAGGGTTCGTTCGGCTCGAAGATGAAAACCATCGTCACCGCGCTCGAAAAGCGCTTCCCCGGCAAGGCCGCGTTCGACGACGCCGCGGTATAGGCGAATCTCAATGTTCTACTGGTTGATCGATCTCTCCAACACCGTTCCCGGCCTCGCAGGGTTGCACAGCCTTCTGAACGTGTTCCGCTACATCACCTTCCGCACCGGCGGCGCGATGGTGACAGGCGCGCTATTCGTGTTCCTGTTCGGCCCGTGGATCATCGACCACTTGCGGCTGCGCCAGGGCAAGGGTCAGCCGATCCGCACCGACGGCCCGCAGTCCCATCTCACCAAGAAGGGCACGCCGACCATGGGCGGGCTGATGATCCTGTCGGGGCTCGTGGTCTCGACCGTATTGTGGGCCAACCCGCTCAACCCTTATGTCTGGATCGTGCTGGCGGTGACGCTCGGCTTCGGCTTTGTCGGCTTCTATGACGACTATCTGAAGGTCACCAAGCAGAGCCATAGCGGCTTTGCCGGCCGCATCCGCCTGCTGCTCGAGGCGGTCATCGCGCTCGCGGCGTGCTTTGCGCTGGTGCGGCTCGGCCGCGAGCCGTTTTCGACCTCGCTGGTGATTCCCTTCTTCAAGGACGTGGCGCTGAACTTCGGCTGGTTCTTCGCCGTATTCGGCGCCTTCATCATCGTCGGCGCGGGGAACGCGGTGAACCTGACCGACGGCCTCGATGGCCTTGCCATCGTTCCCGTGATGATCGCAGCCGCAAGCTTCGGCATGATCTCCTATCTCGTCGGCAACGCGGTATTCTCGGATTACCTGCAAATCAACTACGTGCCCGGCACCGGTGAGCTCGCCGTGCTCTGCGGCGCGGTGCTGGGCGCCGGCCTCGGCTTCCTCTGGTTCAACGCGCCGCCGGCCTCGATCTTCATGGGCGATACCGGCTCGCTGGCGCTCGGCGGCATGCTCGGCTCGATCGCGGTTGCGGTGAAGCACGAGATCGTGCTCGCGGTGATCGGCGGGCTGTTCGTGCTGGAGGCGGTTTCGGTGATCGTGCAGGTGGCCTCCTTCAAGCTGACCGGCAAGCGCATCTTCAAGATGGCGCCGATCCACCACCATTTCGAACAGCTGGGCTGGACCGAGCCGCAGATCGTGATCCGCTTCTGGATCATCTCGGTGATGCTGGCGCTCGCCGGCCTCTCGACGCTGAAGCTGCGGTGATCCTTTGATTCCCGTCACCTCCTTTTCAGGCAAGACGGTCGCGGTGTTCGGCCTCGGCGGTTCGGGGCTGGCGAGCTGTCATGCGCTGAAAGCGGGCGGCGCGGAGGTGGTCGCCGGTGACGACGGCGCCGAGCGGCTGGCGGAAGCCGCCAAAGCCGGTTTCATCACCGCTGACTTACGAACGGTGGACTGGTCGCGCTTTGCCGCGCTGGTCCTGACGCCCGGCGCGCCGCTCACGCATCCCGCGCCGCATTGGAGTGTGCGAGAGGCGCGCGCGGCCGGCGTCGAGGTGATCGGCGACATCGAACTGTTCTGCCGCGAGCGTCAGCGCCACGCGCCGGATGCGCCGTTTGTCGCGATCACCGGCACCAACGGCAAATCGACCACCACCGCATTGATCGCGCATCTGATGCGCGTCGCCGGTTACGACACCCAGATGGGCGGCAATATCGGCACCGCGATCCTGTCGCTGGAGCCGCCGCGCAAGGGCTGCGTCCATGTGATCGAGATGTCGTCCTACCAGATCGATCTCGCGCCCTCGCTCGATCCGAGCGTCGGCATCCTCATCAATATCAGCGAGGACCATATCGACCGTCACGGCACGCTCGAACATTACGCCGCGGTGAAGGAGCGCCTGGTTGCCGGCGTTCAATCGCAGGGCACCGCCATCATCGGCGTCGACGACATCTGGTGCCGCGCGAGCGCCGACCGGATCGAGCAGGCGGGCAAGCGCGTGGTCCGTATTTCAGTGAAGAACCCGCTGCCCGATGGCATTTATGTCGATCATGAAGTGGTCTGTCGCGCTGCCGGCGGCGCGCGCAGCGAGGTCGCGCGGATCGGCGGCATCGGTTCGCTGCGCGGGCTGCACAATGCGCAGAACGCGGCCTGCGCTTCGGCTGCCGCGATCGCGCTGGGCGTCGCCGGCGATGTCCTGCAGAAGGGATTGCGCAGCTTTCCGGGCCTGGAGCACCGCATGGAGCAGGTCGGCCGCCGCAACGACGTGCTGTTCGTCAACGACTCCAAGGGCACCAACGCCGACGCCGCCGCGCATGCGCTGTCGTCATTCGCCGACATCTTCTGGATCGCGGGCGGCAAGGCCAAGGCCGGCGGCATCACCGGCCTTACTGAATTCTTTCCGCGCATCCGCAAGGCCTACCTGATCGGGGAAGCAGCGGCGGAATTCGCCGGCACGCTCAGGACTCAGGTGCCGCACGAGATTTCGCAGACGCTTGACGTCGCCGTTGAACACGCCGCGCGCGATGCGGAGGCGTCGGGATTAAAGGAAGCCGTCGTGCTCTTGTCGCCGGCCTGCGCGTCGTTCGACCAGTACCGCAATTTTGAAATCCGCGGCGCCAAATTCCGCGACCTCGTCCAGGCGTTGCCCGGCGTCAAGCCGGTGGTGTGAAGGTCTCGTGTCCCGGACGCGTTGCGGCATGCAATGCCGCCACGCAGAGCCGGGACCTAAATTCCGAATGGACCCCGGATCAGCAGAGCACCGCGCTGCCGATGCTTTCCTAAATTCCTTCGAACCCGCATTCGCGCTGCGCAGCATCCGGGGCACGAGGCCAGCAAGCGTCAAAACATCTCGAATCCATTAACCCCTTGGAAACCATCCTAGGCGACCAATGGGCGTCTCTCTATCGTTGGGAACGCCCATGCTCTCCCGTGAACAGCGCAACCCCTTAAGCGACTGGTGGTGGACGGTCGATCGCCTGCAACTGGCGGCGATCATCGCGCTGATCCTGGGCGGGGTGATCCTGTCGCTCGCGGCAAGCCCGCAGGTTGCGACCCGGATCGGGCTCGATCCCTTCCACTTCTTCAATCATCACGTGATGTTTCTCTTGCCGTCCTTTACCGTGCTGATCGGCGTGTCGTTTCTCTCTCCGCAACAGATCCGCCGTACCGCGCTGATCGTCTTTGCGGTCAGCGTGGCGCTGATCGTGCTCACGCTCCTGGTCGGGCCCGAGGTGAAGGGGTCGCGACGCTGGATCACCTTGCTCGGGGTGAACATCCAGGCGTCCGAATCCGCCAAGCCTGCTTTCGTGGTGCTCGCCGCCTGGCTGTTTGCGGAATCGACCAAGCGGCCGGAAATGCCGGCGACTTCGATGGCGCTGGTGCTTCTCATGATGCTGGTCTCCTTGCTGGTGATGGAGCCCGATTTCGGCCAGACCATGCTGATCCTGATGGTGTGGGGCTCGCTGTTCTTCATCGCCGGCATGCGCATGATCTGGGTGCTGGGATTGGCCGGCGCCGCGGGCACCGGGCTGTTCGCCGCGTATCTGTTCGTGCCGCACGTGGCGGGGCGCATCAAGCGCTTCATGAATCCGGCCTCGGGCGACACGTTTCAGGTCGACACCGCGATGGAAGCCTTTGGCAATGGCGGCTGGTTTGGCCTGGGGCCGGGCGAGGGCATCGCCAAACGCAGCCTGCCGGACAGCCACACCGACTTCGTCTTCGCCGTGGCCGCCGAGGAGTTTGGCATCATGCTATGCCTGGTGCTGCTCGCGCTGTTCGCATTCGTTGTGCTCCGCGCGCTGTCGCGAGCCTATCAAAGCGAAGACATGTTCGCGCGCTTTGCGGCCTCCGGCCTTGCCATCCTGTTCGGCGTGCAGGCCGCCATCAACATGGCGGTCAACCTGCAACTGATTCCGGCCAAGGGCATGACGCTGCCGTTCATCTCCTACGGCGGTTCCTCCATGGTATCGCTGGCCTATGGCGTCGGCATGTTGCTGGCGCTGACGCGGCAACGGCCGCGCACGGAGCTGGAATTGATGAACGCCAGCTCCGCGCAAAGCTACGCGTAAGCGCGGCGCTTTCTCCCGTCATTGCGAGCGTGAGCCAGGCAATCCAATCTTAAGCCGTAGAAAGATTCTGGATTGCTTCGTCGCTCGCGCTCCTCGCAATGACGGCATTTTGCGTATAGGAATGGCCATCATGGCCAATGATCCCCTCATCTTGCTGGCCGCCGGCGGCACCGGCGGCCATCTGTTTCCCGCCGAAGCGCTCGCCGTGGAATTGATGAGGCGCGGCTTTCGCGTGCGGTTGGCGACCGATGCGCGCGCGCTGCGCTACTCGGGCCTGTTCACCCGCGACACCATCGACGTGGTGCCGAGCGAGACCGTGCGCGGCCGCAATCCGATCTCGCTGGCCCGCACCGGCGTCACGCTCGCCGCCGGAATGGCGGTTGCGATCTACCTGTTGCGCAAGCTGAAGCCTGCGGCCGTCATCGGCTTCGGCGGCTATCCGACCTTGCCGCCGCTGATCGCCGCTCGCCTGCTTCGTATTCCCTCCATCGTCCATGAAGCCAATGCGGTGCTCGGCCGCGCCAATCGTTTCCTCGCGAGCCGCGTCAGCGCGATCGCAACGTCGCTGCCCGGCGTGCTTGACCGTGATCCGCAACTCGCTTCGAAAACCACGACCGTCGGCATGCCGATGCGCCCCGCGATCCTCGCCGCTGCGGGTGTGACATACATAGCTCCGGATACGGCCGGTCCGTTGCGGCTGCTCGTGGTCGGCGGCAGCCAGGGCGCGCGCGTGATGGCTGACATCGTGCCGGGCGCGATCGAGAGGCTTGAACCGTCGCTGCGGGGCCGGCTCGTTCTGACCCAGCAGGTGCGCGACGAGGACATGACGAGGGTCCGCGCGGTCTATGACCGGCTCAAGATCAACGCGGAGCTCGCGCCGTTTTTCACGGACTTGCCGGCTCGCCTTGCGTCGAACCATCTGATCGTCTCGCGCTCGGGCGCGGGCACGGTGTCGGAACTCGCGGCAATAGGCCGGCCTTCGGTCCTGGTGCCGCTGCCGGGTTCGATCGATCAGGACCAGTTCGCCAATGCCGGCGTGCTGTCGCAGGCGGGCGGCGCCTCGCGGATTCCGCAAGGAGAATTCACGCCCGACCGCCTGGCGTCGGAAATCTCGGCGCTCGCCGCCGAACCCGCAAGACTTGCTGTCATGGCGGAAGCCGCGCGCCAGGCCGGCCGGCTCGATGCCGCGGTGCGGCTGGCCGATCTGGTGGTAAAAGTCGCCGGGATTTAGGCAACTGCCGCCAAAAAGATGCTTGTCAGCGCCTTCGAAAGCGGGGCATCCAGTAACCACCGGCGGCTGATTTGGCCTTGGCGCTGCCGCTTGCTGGGGAACCTTCATGAGACTGCCGCGCGAGATCGGACCCATCCACTTCGTCGGGATCGGCGGTATCGGGATGAGCGGCATCGCCGAGGTCTTGTGCAATCTCGGCTACACGGTGCAAGGCTCGGACGCTTCCGAAGGCGCCAACGTCACGCGCCTGCGCCAGAAAGGCATCAAGGTCACGGTCGGCCATAACGCCGACAACGTCGATGGCGCCGACGTGGTCGTGGTCTCCACTGCGATCAAGCGCGACAATCCGGAATTGATGGCGGCGCGGGCGAGCCGCATTCCCGTGGTGCGGCGCGCCGAAATGCTGGCCGAGCTGATGCGGCTGAAAAGCTGCGTCGCGATTGCCGGCACCCACGGCAAGACCACGACGACGACCATGGTCGCGACCTTGCTCGATGCCGGCGGCCTCGATCCGACCGTGATCAACGGCGGCATCATCAACGCCTATGGCTCCAACGCGCGTCTCGGCGCCGGCGACTGGATGGTGGTGGAGGCCGATGAAAGCGACGGCACTTTCCTCAAACTGCCGGCCGATGTCGTCATCGTCACCAACATCGACCCCGAACATCTCGATCACTTCAGGACGTTCGACGCGATCCAGGACGCGTTTCGCAATTTCATCGAGAACGTGCCGTTCTATGGTTTTGCCGTAATGTGCATCGACCATCCCGTGGTGCAGACGATGGTCGGCAAGATCGAGGATCGCCGCATCATCACCTACGGCGAAAATCCGCAGGCCGATGCGCGGCTGGTCGATCTTGCGCCGATGGGCGGCGGTTCGAACTTCAAGGTCGTGATCCGCGACCGCAAGAGCGATGCGGCGCATGAGATTGCCGACATCGCCCTGCCGATGCCGGGTCGCCACAACGCGCTGAACGCGACGGCGGCGATCGCGGTGGCGCATGCGCTCGGGCTTTCCGGCGAGGCGATCCGCAAGGCGCTGGCGGGCTTCGGCGGCGTGAAGCGGCGCTTCACCAAGACCGGCGAATGGAACGGCGTCACCGTCATCGACGACTACGGCCATCACCCGGTCGAGATTGCGGCGGTGCTCAAGGCCGCGCGCGAATCCACCAACGGCAAGATCATCGCCGTGGTGCAACCGCATCGCTACACGCGCCTGCAATCGCTGTTCGAGGAATTCTGTACCTGTTTCAACGATGCCGACGCCGTCGTGGTAGCGGAGGTCTATGCGGCGGGCGAGGGACCGATTGAAGGCATCGACCGCGATCATTTCGTGCTGGGCCTGCGCGCCCACGGCCATCGCGAGGTGATCGCGCTGCCCGAGGCGGGTGCCCTCGCAGGCATCGTCAAGGGACTGGCCGGCAGCGGCGATTTCGTCGTCTGCCTGGGCGCCGGCAGCATCACGCAATGGGCTTACGCGTTGCCCGGCGAATTGAAGGCGCTGGGGTGAAGATTTACTGGATCGTTCTCAGAGGCGAGAATCGAGCTGGGCCTGGATTTGGAATTACGGCTCACGGTTGGGACGACGCCATGTCGCTTCCGTCACAAGCGACGGCACTGGTGTCGGCGCTCCCCGCGAACGAGCGAATGGTCGAAGGCTGGAGAGAAGTAGAAAGCGTGGAGGATCTCGATCAGAACCATGTCGGGCCAAACATGGGTTCGCTACTTCGTCGAGGTGTATGGTTTCCCAACTTGCCTGAGATTCAATGACCTTCCCCGACCTCACGCCCGACCTCAAAGCCGCGATGCCCGAGCTGCGCGGGCGGCTCACCGCGAACCAGTCGTTGGCTGAATTGACCTGGTTTCGCGTCGGCGGGCCGGCGCAAGTGTTGTTCACGCCGGCGGATGAGGATGACCTCGGTTATTTTCTTAAGAACCTGCCGAAGGAATTGCCTGTTTACGTCGTCGGCGTCGGCTCCAACCTGATCGTGCGTGACGGCGGCTTGCCGGGCGTGGTCATCCGCTTGCCGCGGCGCGGCTTCGGCGAGGCGCGCGCGCATGGTGACGTCGTGACGGCGGGCGCGGCGGCGCTCGACAAGCGCGTCGCGGAAGCGGCGGCCGCCGCTGACCTCGCCGGGCTGGAGTTTTACTTCGGCATTCCCGGCACGATCGGCGGCGCGCTGCGGATGAATGCCGGCGCCAACGGCGCGGAGACCAAGGATGTTTTGATCGAGGCGACAGGCATTGGTCGCGATGGCCAGAAACACGTCTTCAGCAATGCCGCGATGAAATTCGTCTATCGAAATTCCGGCGTCGATCCGCACCTTATCTTCACCTCGGCCCGCTTCCAGGGAAGGCCTACAACGGCGGAAGCGATCCGCGCGCGCATGAACGAGGTGCAGGCCCATCGCGAGGCGGCGCAACCGATCCGCGAGAAGACCGGCGGCTCGACTTTCAAGAATCCGCCCAGCCACAGCGCCTGGAAGCTGATCGATGCCGCCGGCTGTCGCGGTCTTCGCGTCGGGGCTGCGCAGGTGTCGGACATGCACTGCAACTTTCTCATCAACACGGGCGATGCCACCGCAAGCGATATTGAGACGCTGGGTGAAACGGTTCGCACGCGGGTGAAGGAAAATTCCGGAATCGAGTTACAATGGGAAATCAAGCGGATCGGGGTTTCTCTTTAGGTGGTAAGAGTGAGAACTTGATGCGGATCACCATTCTGTTCGGCGGCACGAACAAGGAGCGGCTGGTGTCGGTGGCGAGCGCGCAGGCGCTGCATACCGCGCTGCCCGAGGCTGATCTGTGGTTCTGGGAAGCCGATGACAGCGTATATGAGACGAACGGCAAGGCGCTGGTTTCCCATGCGCGCCCCTTCGAGGATCCCTTCAAGCCGGATGGCGCGCGCGTCAGTTCCTCGATCGAGCAGGCGATGGATCGGGCCAAGGCCGACGGCCGTCTCCTGGTGCTGGGGCTGCACGGCGGCCGCGCCGAGAATGGCGAGCTGCAGGCGATGTGCGAACTGCGCGGCATCGCCTTCACCGGCTCGGGTTCGGCCGCGTCAAATCTCGCCTTCGACAAGGTCGAGGCCAAGCGTTTTGCCGCGATTGCAGGCGTTCATTCGCCTGATGGTATTGCGCTTGCCGACATCGATGCGGCCTTCGCCGAGCATGGCAAACTGATCGCAAAGCCTGCGCGCGATGGCTCGAGCTACGGGCTGATCTTCGTCAATTCCAGGCAGGATATCGTCGCCGTCCGCAACGCCGCTCGAACAGAGGAGTACGTGATCGAGCCGTTCATATCAGGCACGGAGGCAACCTGCGGCGTGCTGGAGCAGGCGGATAGCTCGGTGATTGCGCTGCCGCCGATCGAGATCATCCCGGCCGAAGGAGGGGCGGGCTTCGACTACCACGCAAAATATCTCGCGAAAGCGACACAGGAGATCTGTCCCGGCCGCTTTTCGTCAGATATCAACGCCGCGATCATGGACATGGCCTTGCGCGCGCACCTCGCGCTGTCGTGCACCGGCTATTCGCGGACTGATTGCATCGTCTCGGACAAGGGACCGGTTTATCTGGAAACCAACACCTTGCCGGGCCTCACCAAGGCCTCGCTCTATCCGAAGGCGTTGAAGGCGCAGGGCATCGAATTCGCCGAATTCCTCAAAGGCCAGATCGCGATCGCGGAGCGGCGGGCGCGGGGGTAAGGCCTGGCCCCTTCTCGGGGGAACCGGCTCAAGCGTTACGAAAATCCTAACGTTACTTACCAAAGCCTTATCAAATCACGCCAAATCGGGCCTTGGGCCGGCGAAATTTACCCTTTGTTTACCAGGAAGTCCGAAGGTTAACGCCGGCGGCGCGTCTGCGCCTGGCCGCCGGGGCGCGTGCTGTTTGGGAACTCTCGGCACGCGCGGGGATCCGCGATCTTCTTGAGCGGGGGGTCGAACGCTCAAGCCCGGCACGGCCGCGCCGCCAGATGCGCTCGCCCCGCAATTGTTTGCGGGCACAACGGTTGACGAGCTCGAGTAATGGATGGTGGAGGACGTCTCGCCCGGTCACAGCGATCGCCGAGGCAACAGACCGGTCTGATGGACGCCGTCATTGGCGCGGCGGCAGCCCTGCGCGCGCGGCTGCGCCCTCGCTCGCCGCCCGCCGTGTCATCTCCGGTCAAGACGCGCCGCACGGCGCGCAACGAACAGCCAAGCGGTCTCATCGCCTTTGTCGGGCGCCTGCCGCGCCGCGCCGGCCTTACGGCGACGCTGTTGCTGCTCGCGGCAAGCGCCGGTCTTGGCATCGTTAAGGGCGGCCATCTCGAAGCGTTCCTCACGAGCGTGAGCGACACGCGCAATGCGCTCGCCAATTCGGCCGGTTTCCGGATCACCTCCGTCGCCATTAACGGCCGCAAGCAATTGTCGCAGGACGAGGTGCTCGCCATCGGCGGCGTCAACGGCCGCTCCTCGCTTCTGTTCCTGGACGCATCAGCGGTCCGCGAGAAACTCAAGGCCGACGCCTGGATCAGCGAAGCAACCGTATTGAAGCTTTATCCCGGCCAGTTGCGCATCGACATCACCGAACGGGCGCCGTTTGCGCTGTGGCAACACGACGGCCGCCTGTTCGTGATTTCGGAGGATGGCGCGGTGCTGCAGAACTACGTGCCTGACCGCTTCCTCAAGCTGCCGCTGGTGGTGGGCAAGGGCGCCGAAAGGCGCGCCAGGGATTTTCTGGCGCTGCTCGCCCACTATCCGCAGGTCAATGCGGTGACCAGGGCTGCGACGCTCGTCGGCGAACGGCGCTGGAACCTGCGCCTCAATGACGGCCTCGACATTCGCCTGCCCGAAAACGACGTCGGCAATGCGCTTGCCACCTTGAGCAGGCTCGACAAGGACGATCACCTGTTCTCCAAGGACATCGTCGCGATCGATCTCCGCCTGCCGGACCGGCTGGTCGTGCAATTGTCCGACGACGCGGCGAAATCCCGCGAAGACGCGCTCAAGAAGAAAGAGCCGAAAAAGAAAGTCGGCGACGCATGAGCGGCCTTGATCGCAACCAGGCGCCGAAGACGCGCCCGATGTCAGGCAAGCGCACCGCGCTCGTCGCTTCGCTCGACATCGGCACCAGCAAGATCGCCTGCATGATCGCGCGGTTGAAGCCATGCGCGCCGAGCGAAGCCTTGCGCGGCCGCAGCCATGCCGTCGAACTGATCGGCTACAGCCAGATCCAGTCGCGCGGCGTCAAGGCCGGCGCCGTCGTCGATCTTGCCGCGTGCGAGCAGGCCGTGCGCCAGGCGGTTGCGGCGGCCGAGGATATGGCCAAGGTTCACGTCGAATCGGTTTTGCTGTCGGTCTCCGCCGGACGGCTCCAGGGCCAGCTGGTCGAGGCGGCGGCCGACATCAAGGGCGGGGCCGTGACATCCGCCGACGTCTCGCGCGTCACCTCCGCCGGCATGCGGCATGCGACCGCCGAAGGCCGCACCGCGCTGCACGTGCTGCCGATCAGCTACGCGATCGACGGCGTCAAGGGCGTCCGCGACGCCAAGGGCATGGTGGCGCGGCAGTTCGGCGTCGACATGAATGTGGTCACGGCCGATACCACCGTGGTCAAGAACCTGATGCTGGTGGTCGAGCGCTGCCACCTGAATGTGGAGGCGATGGCGGCCAGCCCCTACGTCGCCAGCCTGTCGGTCCTGACCGACGACGAGGCCGACCTGGGGGCGGCGGTGGTCGAAATGGGGGCGGGAACCACCACGATCGCGACCTATTCCGCCGGCCGGTTCATGCACGCCTCCGGATTTGCCCTGGGCGGGCACCACATCACCATGGATCTGGCGCGGGGACTCTCGGCGTGCATTGCAGATGCCGAGCGAATCAAGACGTTATATGGCACGGTGCTGACCGGCGGGTCTGACGCACACGAGTTGATGTCCGTCCCGTCTGCCGGCGACGACGAGCTGGATGTTCCGCAGGTGGTGTCACGCGCCACGATCGCGAACATTGTCCGGCATCGTGCCGAGGAGATTTTTGAGATGGTCAGGGACCGGCTGGCGGATTCTCCCTTTGCGGCGGAACCGAAAGCCCGCGTGGTCTTGAGCGGGGGCGCCGCGCAGCTCACAGGCACGCTCGAACTGGCGACCAGGATCCTCAACCGGCCGGTGCGAATCGGCCGGCCGCTCGGCTTCAGCCGGCTGCCCAACGAGGCCAAGGGCGCTTCCTTCGCGGTTCCGGCCGGCCTCCTGGTCTACCCGCAATACGCTCATCTTGAACATGTCGAACCGCGGCACACACGGCAGCTCCTGACAGGGACCGACGGCGACGGCTATTTCGGAAAAGTCGGACGATGGCTTCGAGAGGGCTTCTGATGAATTTTTTCCGCACACCCGAATTTTCACCAACACCCGCGGCGAGAGGCCGGGGCGAACCCACGCGCGCGTGACCCGAGAGGCAACCATGGCACTCAATATTACTCCTCCTGACATTCATGAGCTGAAGCCCCGGATTACCGTTTTCGGCGTCGGCGGCGCCGGCGGCAACGCCGTCAACAACATGATCACGGCCGGCCTCCAGGGGGTCGACTTCGTCGTCGCCAACACCGACGCGCAGGCGCTGACGATGTCGAAGGCGCAGCGCATCATCCAGATGGGCACCCAGGTCACGCAAGGGTTGGGTGCCGGTTCGCAGCCCGATGTGGGAGCTGCCGCCGCGCAGGAGGTGATCGACGAGATCCGCGATCATCTCTCCGGCGCCAACATGGTGTTCGTCACCGCCGGCATGGGCGGCGGCACCGGCACGGGGGCTGCTCCCGTCATCGCCAGGACAGCGCGGGACGCCGGTATCCTGACCGTCGGCGTGGTGACGAAGCCGTTCCATTTCGAAGGCCAGCGCCGCATGCGCACCGCGGAAGCCGGCATCACCGAGCTGCACAAGGTGGTCGACACGCTGCTGATCATTCCGAACCAGAACCTGTTCCGGGTCGCGAATGAAAAGACCACCTTCGCCGACGCCTTCGCGATGGCCGACCAGGTGCTCTACTCGGGCGTCGCCTGCATCACCGATCTCATGGTGAAGGAAGGCCTCATCAACCTCGACTTCGCCGACGTAAGGGCCGTGATGAGAGAGATGGGCAAGGCGATGATGGGCACGGGCGAGGCCTCCGGCGACAAGCGCGCGCTCACCGCCGCCGAAGCCGCCATCGCCAACCCGCTGATCGACGATTCCTCGATGAAGGGCGCGCGCGGCCTTCTGATCTCGATCACCGGCGGCAAGGACCTGACGCTGTTCGAGGTCGACGAAGCCGCAACCCGGATTCGCGAGGAGGTAGATCAGGACGCCAACATCATCGTCGGCGCGACTTTCGACGAAGCGCTCGACGGCGTCATCCGCGTGTCCGTCGTCGCCACCGGCATCGAGCAGGCGCAGATCTCGCGCACGACCGGTGCCACGCCCGCGTCCGTGGCAACGCCGATTGCGCCCGCGGCGTCGTCGGGACCGGATTCTCGCCTCGCCGAACTGACCGCGCGGCTTCGCGCCGACAATGCGCGGCTCGCCGAGCGCGCCCAGAAGCTTGAAGGTTCCAATACCGCGCAAGCTGCGCCGAGCACGCCGCCGCGTCCCGGCACCAATGTCGAGCGCGCGGCGCTGGCGGCCATTGCCGCTGCCGTTTCGACCGACGGCGGGCAGGCCCCGGTCGCCGCGGCGCCGTTGCAGTCGGCTGCCTACGGCGACGTCACCGTTCGCCCGATCGCGCAGAAACCATCACTGTTTCCCGATCCGGACGTAAGGGCCGCGCCGGCCCCCGAATCACCGCCGCCGGAGACCTTCATCCCGCAGGCAGCCGAGCGTGCGCCAATCCGCGCGCCGCGGATGCCGAAATTCGAGGAATTGCCGATGCCGGCCCAGGCCGAAATCCGGCAGGCCCGTGGGGAAATCGAGGAAGAGCACCCGCAGAAGGCCAAAATGTCGCTGTTGCAGCGTCTGGCCAATGTCGGCCTTGGCCGCCGCGACGAGGAAAATGAGCCGCCGATCGCAGGCCGCCCCGCCGCGGGTCCAGCGATGTCGTCAATGCCGCCTCTGCCCGACCGCAAGGCTCAACGCACCGTCGCCCAGCAAATCGCGGCTCATTCTCCGGTATCGGAGTATGCGCCGCGGCAAGCTCCTCAAGGCCTGGACGCCCACGGTCGCCCCGCACCTGTGACCTCGGCGCCACACGGCGATGATCATTTGGATATCCCCGCCTTCCTGCGGCGGCAGGTGACGTGAAGCCTGCTTCAATCTCGGCGGCAGAAAAGGGTCCCGGTCTGATCACCGGGGCCCTTCTTTTTGTCCGCGACGTAGGCCCAAAAATCCATCCAAGCCATTGAAACTGAAATGTTAAACAGACCAGCCAGGATCCAGATGAGAGGTATTCGGCAGCCCCGTGCGATGGCCGATTGGGGCGAGGCTTGGCGCGAATACGGCAGAGTTGGGGTAACAATCGGTAAAAAAGCGTGAGTTGGCGGGCAATAAGGCAATGATTACTCTCAACTGTGACTTGGGGAACCACTGAGTCGGACTGACATCAAATGGGGACGTCAGCCCGGTCTCACGGTAAGTCAGTGTGGGCTTTCTGTATGAAATTCGACCGGCAGACAACGCTGCGTTCGCAAGCTACGGTGACGGGTGTCGGCGTCCATTCCGGACTACCGGTCAATCTGACAATTGGACCTGCATCTGTGGATGCGGGTTTTATTTTTGTCCGCACCGGCCTTGATGGCAGCGACCGTGAGGTCCAGGCCGTCGCCGAATTGGTGATTGCCACCGAATTTGCGACCGTACTCGGCGACCATCGGGGGCCGCTGGTTTCTACCGCCGAGCATGTGCTGGCCGCGCTGCGCGGCATGGGTGTGGATAACGCCACCATCGAGGTCGATGGTCCCGAAGTGCCGATCATGGACGGTAGCGCAGCTGCCTTTGTCGCCGCCATCGATCAGGCCGGCGTCGTTTCCCAATCCGCAGCGCGCCGCTTCATCCAGGTCCTGAAGCCGGTGCAGGTCGCGATCGGTGATTCCTTCGGCGAGCTGCGGCCCAACGCATCCGGCTTCCGCGCCGAGGTCGAAATCGATTTCGCCAACCCGGTGATCGGCCGTCAGAATTACATTCTTGACCTCAGCGCGGAACGCTTCCGCCGCGAAATCGCGCGCGCCCGGACCTTCGGCTGCGTCAACGATGTCGCCCAACTCTGGAGCGCGGGTTTTGCGCTCGGCGCCTCCTTCGAGAATTCGGTGGTGTTCGACGAAACCCGCCTGCTCAACACCGAGGGCCTGCGCTATGCCGACGAATGCGTGCGGCACAAGGTGCTCGACGTGATCGGTGATCTCGCACTCGCTGGTCTGCCGCTGCTTGGTACCTACCGCTCGAGCCGCGGCGGCCACAAGCTCAACCATGCGGTACTGACCGCGCTTCTGGCCGATCGCACCGCCTGGCGGGTGGTCGAGGCCGAGACCGCCCGCCGTCCCCGCACGCACGCGGAAGTTCGCAGCGGCATGGTCGGCGGCATGGTGGCTCCCGCCTACGGTCCCGACGTTTCCTGAAACGTCGTTTTTCGCTCCTAGTGGTCAAATTCTAACATTCGCATCCCTTCCCAGCGGGCACTTTTGCGAATGTTAGAATTATAGGACCACTAGCAAATATATGTTTCTAGTGGAGTTTAGGATTTAACACTCGCTCGACGAACCCGCGGCTAGGTGGGGAGCGAATGTCAAATCCAACTCCACTAGCCTTTCGTTTGAAGCGGTATTCGCTGCTTCCTGCATCAAACCACGTGTTTTTCCCGATCAGCATCCGCCTTAATCCGGGCGAAATAGCTGCGTATCCGGTTGGTTAAGGGACTTGTTTTAGCTAAACAGGCCGGGGCGACGCTTTGGGAGACCTGCGCTTTGCTCCGGTCTTCGCCGCGCCCTCGCATCACGCTCGAAAGGCGTCAGGTCTGAACTTTATGTCGACAAAGCGTATGGCGCTCACACATCAGCGACCTTCCAACCGTGGGAGCGTTGACGCCCTCGCGCGGCTGCTGCGTGTCGTCGCAGGCCTTGCCGTCGCCGGCACGGTGCTCAGTGCGTGCAGTTCGGCCACCGAACTGTGGGACAAGGTCACCCAGAAGGACGACACCTTCGTCGAGGAGCCCGCGGAAAGGCTCTACAACGAAGGTCTGTTCCTGACCAACGAGAAGCGCGACCCGAAGGGCGGCGCCAAGAAATTCGAGGAAGTCGATCGCCAGCATCCTTATTCGGATCTGGCGCGCAAGTCGCTGCTGATGTCGGCTTACTCCTATTACCAGGCCAACGACTATGACAACTGCATTGGCGCCGCGACCCGTTACGTCACATTGCACCCGGGCAGTCCGGACGCGGCCTATGCGCAATACCTGATTGCGGCCTCGCATTACGACCAGATCAATGACGTCACCCGCGACCAGGGCCGGACCGAGAAGGCGATCGCCGCGCTCGAGGAAGTGGTGCGGAAATATCCGACCTCTGAATATGCCGTCAGCGCCAAGCAGAAGCTCGAAGCCGCGCGCGACCAGCTCGCGGGCCGCGAGATGAATGTCGGCCGCTACTACATGCAAAAGCGCAACTACACCGCCGCCATCAACCGCTTCAAGACCGTGGTGACCCATTACCAGACCACGCGCCATGTCGAGGAAGCGCTGGCGCGCCTGACCGAAGCCTATATGGCGATCGGCATCGTCGGCGAGGCGCAGACCGCGGCGGCCGTGCTCGGGCACAATTTTCCCGACAGTCCCTGGTACAAGGACGCCTATAATCTTGTAAAATCCGGCGGAGTCGAGCCGAGCGAGAATACGGGCTCCTATATTTCCAAGGCGTTCCGCGCGCTCGGTATCGGCAAGGCATAATCCTGTTTTCGACAAACAGGTTGCGCCGAACAAAGAGGTGGGATGGAATTCCAATTCCATCGAGTCGGAACTTGGGAACAATCCTCGCATGCTGGCGCGTCTGTCGATCCGTGACATCGTCCTGATCGAACGGCTCGATATCGAGTTTGTCCGGGGGCTCGCGGTTTTGACCGGCGAGACCGGCGCGGGCAAATCCATCCTGCTCGACGCTTTTGCGCTTGCGCTCGGCGGCCGCGGCGATGCCGGTCTCGTTCGTCATGGCGCCGAGCAGGGCCACGTGACGGCGACCTTCGACGTGCCGAAGGGCCACCCCGCCGCAACTCTTCTCGCGGAAAATGGTCTCGAGGACACCGGCGAGATGATCCTGCGCCGGGTGCAGTTTGCCGATGGCCGCACCCGCGCCTTCATCAACGACCAGGCGATCAGCGTGCAGACGCTAAAGGCGCTGGGATCGGCGCTGGTCGAGATCCACGGCCAGCACGACGAGCGCGCGCTGGTCGACGCCTCGACCCATCGCCGCCTGCTCGATGCATTTTCAGGCCTTGAGAAGGATGTCGCGGCGCTGGAAAAGCTCTGGGAGATGCGACGCGACGCCAACAGGGCGCTCGACGAACATCGCGCCGGCATGGAGCGCGCCGCGCGCGAGGCCGACTACCTGAGGCACGCCTCCGACGAACTGAAGCAGCTTGCGCCGAAGGACGGCGAGGAAACGGCGCTTGCCTCCCGCCGCACCACCATGATGCAGGGCGAGAAGATCGCGGCCGACCTGCGCGAGGCGCAGGAAGCGGTCTCCGGCAATCACTCGCCGGTGGCGGCGCTGTCGGCGGCCGTGCGCCGGCTCGAACGCCGCGCGGGCAATTCGCCGGCGCTGGTCGAGCCTGCGGTGAAGGCGATCGACATCGCGATCAATGCGCTGGAGGAGGCCGATCAGCATCTGTCGGCCGCGCTTGCGGCGGCCGATTTCGATCCGGCCGAGCTTGAGCGCATCGAGGAGCGGCTGTTCGCACTTCGCGCCGGCTCGCGCAAATATTCGACGCCGGTCGACGGGCTTGCGGCGCTGGCGACCAAATATGCCGCTGATGTCGCGCTGATCGATGCCGGCGCCGATCAGTTGAAGAAGCTTGAGGCCACAGCAGTCGAGGCCGACAAGCGTTATGGTTCGGCTGCCGCCAAACTCTCGGCGGCGCGGATCAAATCGGCCGAAAAACTCAACAAGGCCGTCTATGCCGAGCTCGCGCCGCTCAAGCTCGAGCGCGCGAAATTCACCACGCAGGTCGACTCCGATCCCGCTTCGCCCGGCCCGCAAGGTTACGATCGCGTGGAATTCTGGGTGCAGACCAATCCCGGCACCAAGCCGGGGCCGCTGATGAAGGTCGCCTCCGGCGGCGAGCTGTCGCGTTTTCTTTTGGCGCTCAAGGTCGTGCTGTCCGACCGCGGCTCGGCGCCGACCCTCGTATTCGATGAAATCGACACCGGCGTCGGCGGCGCGGTGGCGGACGCGATCGGTGCCCGGCTGGCGCGGCTGGCCGACAAGGTGCAGGTGATGGCGGTCACGCACGCGCCGCAGGTCGCCGCCCGTGCCGACCAGCACTTGCTGATTTCGAAGGACGCGCTCGACAAGGGCAAGCGGGTCGCCACCCGCGTCAATATGCTTGCCGCCGACCACCGCCGCGAGGAAATCGCCCGCATGCTGGCCGGTGCGGAAATTACCGCCGAGGCGAGGGCGGCTGCCGAACGGCTGCTCAAGGCAGCGACGGCGTAGGCTTTTGCAACGTCAGTCCGGGGCGTCCGAAGCACGAACCCGGAATCTCGAGATTCCAGGTCTGGTCCTTCGTGAATCCCGGGACAGACTTTTGCCGGTGCTCGTAAAGCCGGCGCACGAGATCGTTGGTTATGCCGACATAGGTTGCCCCATCCTTCCGGCTTGCTAGGATATAGACGTAGTAAGCCATGATTGTCGCCGACTGCCCCACTTCACCTGTCATTCCGGGGCGCGCTTAGCGCGAACCCGGCATCTCGAGATTCCGGGTCTGGTCCTCAGCGCAAAATTGAATATCAATTTTGTCGCTTTGGACCATCCCGGAATGACGAGCCAAGATTTTCGACGATGATAGCAAAAGCCAAACCCAAAAAGCTTCCCGACGTCGCCGACCTCACCAAGGCGCAGGCGAAGGTCGAGCACACGCGCCTGGCGCTGGAGCTCGAGGAGCACGACAGGCGCTATTATCAGGACGACGCGCCCACGGTCACCGATGCCGAGTATGACGCGCTCCGTCAGCGCTTCAATGCGGTCGAGAAGCGCTTTCCGGACTTCGTCAGTCCCGAATCGCCGTCGCAGAAGGTTGGCGTGGCGCCATCCGGCAAGTTCAAGAAGGTCCGCCACGCCGTGCCGATGCTCTCGCTCGACAACGCGTTTGCGGAAGGTGACGTCGTCGATTTTGTCGGCCGCATCCGCCGCTTCTTGAAGCTGTCCGAGGACGAGCGGATCGACTTTTCTGCTGAGCCAAAGATCGACGGCCTCTCGATGTCGCTGCGCTATGAAGATGGCGAGCTCGTCACCGCGGCGACGCGTGGTGACGGCGCGGAAGGCGAGGACGTCACCGCCAATATCCGCACCCTGGAAGACGTGCCGAAGAAGCTGAAAGGGCGCAAGGTGCCGCAAGTCTGCGAGGTGCGCGGCGAGGTCTACATGACCAAGAAGGCGTTCCTCGCGCTGAACGAACGGCAGAAGGCGGCGGGCGACACGATCTTCGCCAATCCGCGCAATTCGGCCGCAGGCTCGCTGCGCCAGAAGGATCCTGCGATCACCGCCTCGCGTCCGCTCGGCTTCTTCGCCTACGCCTGGGGCGAAATGGCTGACATGCCGGAGGACACGCAGTCCGGCATGATCACGTGGTTCGAGCAGTGCGGCTTCAGCACCAACCCGCTCACCAGGATCTGCCATTCGGTCGAGCAATTGATCGCGTTTCATCGCAAGATCGAGGAGCAGCGCGCCAAACTCGACTACGACATCGACGGCGTCGTCTACAAGGTCGATCGCATCGACTGGCAGGAACGCCTCGGCTTTGTCTCGCGCACTCCGCGTTGGGGCATCGCGCACAAATTCCCGGCTGAGCGCGCCATGACCGTGCTGCGCGATATCGAGATTCAGGTTGGCCGCACCGGATCGTTCACGCCGGTCGGCAAGCTCGAGCCGGTCGGCGTCGGCGGTGTCATCGTGCAGAACGTGACGCTGCACAACGAGGATTACATCCGCGGCATCGGCAACAAGGGCGAGGAATTGCGCGAGGGGCGCGACATCAGGATCGGCGACACGGTCGTGATCCAGCGCGCGGGCGACGTGATTCCGCAAGTGGTCGACGTCGTGATCGACAAGCGACCCAAGGGCGCGAAAGAGTTTCATTTCCCGAAGAAGTGCCCGTGTCCGCTGCACACCGATGTGGTGCGCGAGGAAACCGCGACCGGCGAGGAAGGCTCGCGCGCCCGCTGCACCGGCGAGTTCGCCTGCCCGTTCCAGAAGATCGAGCACTTGATACTGTTCGCCTCACGCCGTGCCTTCGATATCGAGGGACTCGGCGAGAAGCAGATCCAGTTCTTCTTCGAAGAAGGATGGGTCAAGGAGCCCGCTGACATCTTCACGCTGCAAAAGCGAAACGCCAAACTGAAACTCGAGGAGATCGAGGGGTACGGCGAGACTTCCGTGCGCAATCTCTTTGCCGCGATCGAGGAGCGGCGGAAGATATCGCTGGAGCGTTTCATCTATGCGCTCGGCATGCGCCATGTCGGCGAGACCACGGCACTCGCGTTGGCGCGCGGCTATGGCTCGTGGGATGCCTTTCACGATGCATGTCTGAAGGTCGCCAAGAGCGACGAGGACGCCATTGCTGAAATGGATGCGCTCGACCAGATCGGTGACACCGTGATCGCCAGCACCAAGGCCTATTTCGGCGAAAGCCATAACCGCGGCATTGTCGAGCGGCTGACGCGCGAGGTGACGATCCTTGACGCCGAGAAACCGAAGAGCAATTCGGCCGTAGCCGGCAAGACGGTGGTGTTCACGGGCTCGCTGGAAAAGATGACGCGCGATGAGGCCAAGGCGATGGCCGAGCGTCTCGGCGCCAAGGCGGCGGGCTCGGTATCGAAGAAGACGGATTATGTCGTCGCCGGTCCCGGCGCCGGCTCAAAGTTGGCAGACGCCAAGAAGCACGGCGTCACGGTGCTGACCGAGGACGAGTGGCTGAAGATGGTGGGGGAATAGTGCTCCCCCTCCCCGCAACGCGGGAAGAGGTGAAAGTAAGCCTCACACGCTCCCGCTCGCCCCGCCGTTCCGATCAGTATTTCGCGACGACCGGGCCGCCGAAATGATAGTTCAATCCGGCGCGCACGATGTTGTCGCGGTGGTGGAAGCTATAGCCGATGAATGTGTTCGGCCGTCCCGGGTCGGTCATCTGCACCAGGGACGAGCCGAGGTCGAGATAGAGATATTCCAGCTTCACCGACCAGTTGCCGGCGAAAGCGTATTCCGCACCGACGCCCGCGGTCCAGCCGACATTGGTCTGGCTGGTTGCTCCGGCATAGTTGCCGTCACCGATCGGGTTAAGCACCAGGCTGGCGCTGTTCTTCACGCCGCCATAGGCCAAGCCGCCGGTTCCGTAGAGCAGGAGATCGTTCATCGGCGTAAATCCAATTCGTCCGCGCGCGGTGCCGAACCAGTCGAGCCGCTCCGTTCCGGTGGCGGTGGTCGGATCGGAGCCGGCGATGCTCGGCGAAAGGACCGATGAACTGCCGCTGATACCGCTGCCCTGGATATCCGTCTCGAAACCAAACACGAACGCGCCGGTCTGATAATTACACCCGATCTGCGCGCCGCCGATCGCCCCGCTGGCGCCGGTGCCGAGCGCGACTGGCACGCCAATTCCGGCGTTCAACGTGGCATTTCCCGCATTGAGGGTGCCACGGTCGCCGGTTTCATTGCCCCAGCCGCCGCCGACATTGCCGCCGAGATAGCAGCCGGTCCAGCTATAGGCCGGGGGCGGAGGCGGCGCTTTGGTGTAGGTGCGCGCGGGAAGATCGGCCGCGGCGGCGGTAACAGCCCCAGAGGTTGCGAATAACGCAGCAAGCACGAGTTTTTTCATGGCAGGAACCCGAGTCGATGTTCGTGCCCGGCAACCTAGGGCGATTTGGTCGCCTTGGCTGTAGCTGCAATACAACAGGCCGGGGGTCGATATCGTTGGCCGAACGCGCGGGAACGTTGCGGTTTTCTCACCCACGGTTGTGCGCGGGCACAGCCCTCACACAATCCCGCTCTCTTCCTCCGCCTGTTCGATCAGTTCCTCGCTGACCACCACGTTGCGGCGGGGAATGATGAACACCATCGTGGACGCGCAGGCCAGCGACAGCGCAAACACCGCGGCGTTGAGCGGCGCCGGCGTGGTGAAATGGCCGCCGAGATACGCGCCGAACTGCGACAGCAACGAGCCGAGCCCCATCTGCAGAAATCCCATCGCGCCGGACGCGGTGCCGGCCGCCTCCGGGCGGACGCTGATGGCGCCGGCGGCGGAGTTCGACATCACGAAGGCGTTGGCGAACATCACGATCATCTGCGTGCCGAACAGCCAGGCCGGGACCTGGTTGATGCCCGTAAGGCCCCAGACGAGGTTCAACAGGCTGCCGAACAGTTGCAGCGCGAGACCGAACCAGATCAGTTTTTCGAGCTGGTAGCGCGGCGAGAAGCGCACGCAGAAGAGATTGCCGATCAGGTACGCAAGTCCGGTGGTCGCAAACCAAGCGCCATATTCGGCCCCGGTGCGGCCCATCTGCGTGACGACGATGTAGGGGCCTCCGCCGGCGAAGGCGAAGATGATCTGAGACGCCAGCACCTGGCACAGCACATAGCCGATGAAGGCGCGGCTGGTGACGAGATTGCCGACATCGCCGCGGAAGCTCGACGTGACGAGCCGAACGCGGCGCGTTTCCGGCAAGACAAGCGCGATCGCAACCGCGACAACAATAGACACGGCAGTGATGACATAAAAGATCGCGCGCCAGCCGAAGGCGGCCTCAATCAGGCCGCCGGTCAAGGGGCTCAGCATCTGCGCGATCATCATCACCGCGATCACGAGGCTGATCATCGAGGAGATGCGTTCGCGGCCGTAGAGATCGCGGATGATGGCGCGGCTCACCACCATGCCGGTGGCGCCGCCGAGCGCCTGGAAGAAGCGCTCGACGATCAATTGCGGCAGGCTCTCCGCGAACACGCAAGTCGCACTCGCCACCACCATCAGGCCGAGGCCGGCCAGCAAGACCGGGCGCCGTCCGAAGCGGTCGGACAACGGGCCCATCAGGATCTGCGAGCAGGCGATGCCGACCATGTAGAGCGACACCGTCATCTGCGCGATGGAAATGTCGCTCGCAAAACTCGTGACGAGCAGCGGCAGCGCCGGCACCAGCATGTAGAGCGAGATCGGCGCCACGCCCGTCATGGCGACGAGCAGCAACAGCATGATCCGCGTATTGACGGCGTCCGTGCTGTTGGTCAGTGCGGATGATCTGCCGACGACACCATGCATCAAAAGTCCAGTTCCTTAAGCGACAGCGTGATCAGACCACGAGGCGATCCGGTACGCATCCTCTGCTTTCTAGCGTCATTCGGGCTCGCGCAAACGCGGTGTTTCGGAATGCGGCTATTCGTTTTCCGGGATGCGTGGCGCGCAATCGGGAATGTCATGGGGGAATGGTTGGGAGGCAGTAAATACGTTGCCCTAGCCGTCATCACCCGCGAACGCGGGTGATCCAGTATTCCAGAGACAGTTGTTGTTCATTGAAAGGCCGCAGCGTACTGGAAATCCCGCTTTCGCGGGTTATGACCGCGGAGGCGTCGGGGTATGACGTTCGCGGCCTAAAGCGACAGCGGCGCGGTGGCCGCATCCAGCCAGGCCCTGGTGGCGTCGTCGACATGGCCGCGCACGGCGTGGCGCACTCGCTCGTGATATTCGTTAAGCCAGCTCAACTCGTCGCCGGTCAGCATGTTGAGGTCGACCAGGCGGCGGTCGATCGGCGCCAGCGTCAGGGTTTCGAACGCGTTCACCGCCTTCTCGGCGCCGGCAACCTCGGCGGCAACGACCAGCTCGAGATTCTCGATCCGGATGCCGAAGGCATCTGTCTTGTAGTAGCCCGGCTCGTTGGAAAGGATCATGCCGCGCTTCAGCGGCGTCGTGCCGAGCTTGGAAATCCGCGCCGGACCTTCATGCACCGAGAGATAGCTGCCGACGCCATGGCCGGTGCCGTGCTCGAAATCGACGCCGGCCTGCCACAGATATTGCCGCGCCAGCGTGTCGAGCTGCGCGCCTGACGTGCCGTCGGGAAACAGCGCGCGGGCAATCGCGATATGGCCGCGCAACACGCGGGTGAAGCGGTCGCGCATCTCCGATGTCGGCTCGCCGATCGCAATCGTGCGGGTGACATCGGTGGTGCCGTCCTCATACTGCGCGCCGGAATCGATCAGAAGCAGGTCGCCGCGCGCGATGCGGCGGTTGCTCTTGCGGGTGACGCGGTAATGCACGATGGCGCCGTTCGGCCCGGTGCCCGAAATCGTCGGAAACGAAACGTCTTTCAGCGCGCCGGTGTCGCGGCGAAACGTTTCCAGCGCCTCGACCGCGTCGATCTCGGTGAGGTTGCCGGAGGGCGCTTCCTGGTCGACCCAGGCGAGAAAACGCGCGAGCGCGATGGCATCCCGGCGGTGCGCCGCACGGGTGCCGGCGATTTCGGTGGCGTTCTTCACCGCCTTGAGCAAGGCGACGGGATCGCCGCCGCGGATCACCTTGCCGCCGGCCGAAGTGATCAGGCGGGTCAATGCATCAGCGGCGGTGGCTCCGTCGAGCGCGATTGACCCGCCGCTCTTCGATAGTTCAACCAGCTTTGGCGTCAGCAGACCGGGATCGACGACGGTCGCGGTCTGCTCGAGATGATCGCGCACGCTGTTCGACAGCTTGCGGTGATCGATGAACAGCGTCGGCCGGCCGCTTTTCGGCACCAGTGCGTAGGACAAGGGCAGCGGCGTGTGGGCGACGTCGCCGCCGCGGATGTTGAAGGTCCAGGCGACCGCGTGGCTGTCCGACAATACGAGCGCGTCGGCGCCGAGCTTCGTGATCTCGGCCTCGATGCGCTTCAGCTTGTCGGCTTCTACTTCGCCGGAGAATTGCGTCCCGTGCAGGTTGACCGGGGCGAGCGGCAGGGCCGGGCGCTCGGTCCAGATGGTATCGAGCGGATTGGTGTCGACGGCGACGAGCTCAGCGCCGGCCTTCGCGCAAGCGCCGGCGAGCTTTTCGGCTGAGGCACTCGTATGCAGCCAGGGATCGAAGCCGAGGCGGTCACCGGCGGCCAGATGCTGCGCCAGCCAGGTGTCCGGCGGCGGGTCGACGAGGGACTCGACGGCCCAGGCCTTGGTGTCGACCTGCTTGCCGGCCTGCAGCGTGTAGCGGCCATCGACGAAGACCGCAGCTTCGCGGGCAAGCACGATCGCCATTCCAGCCGAGCCGGTGAAGCCGGTTAGCCAGGCCAGCCGCTCCTCCGAGGGCGGGACATATTCGTTCTGCTGCTGGTCGGCGCGCGGGACCACGAACCCGGTCAGGTTGTGCCGTGTCAGCTCTTCGCGGAATGCTGATAGTCGCGCGGTCAGCGCAACGCCACTTTCGGGCTCTTCGAAGGTCTGGAACAGCGCTTCAAACATTGGATAACAGTAACACCTTCAGGGGGAGTATGGGGTAACCGACTCAATTTGCTTCCGATTTGGAATTTATTGTGATTGAATTGCTGCACCTGCGTTAGACGGGATTGAACGTTTCGTGACGTCTGAGTTCCTGACGTCTGCGTCATGGAACGTTTCGAAGCAATCTTTGGGTGGATTTCCAAGGCAGTTCCAAGGGCGTTCGCTACCAGCGTCGAGGGATCAACCATGCCCGTCTTCACCTTTGAGAAGATTTCGCCGCCGCTTCGCCGCGTACCTTCCGCCCAGCCCGCTGCGGAAAAGCCGCGCAGCATGATCGTTCAATTTCTGGACCGTTTCGTCGAGGCGCGCGTCAAGCGCGTGGCTCATTCGGAAAATGCCGGTCAGCCGGACCGGCCGCAAAAGCCGGCGAAATAGCAGATTGTCATTCCAGGGCGATACAAAGCATCGAGTTTAGAGCCCCAACGTCAGTTCCTCATCTTGAGGAGCGGCGCCTGCGCCGCGTCTCGAAGGATGAAGGCCCGGATTGTGGCCTCATGGCTCTCCTGGCGATGCCAACGAGATCCTTACGACACCTTGCGCAGCAACAGGCTGCTCCAGCCTTCGATCCGGACATGGCGTTCCAGCACAAGCCCGCGCGCCCGATAGGCCGCGATGACGGCCGGCGCCTGGGCCGACAATAGCCCCGACAGGATCACCCGCGCCCCGCCGACGAGATGCGCCGACATCGCCGTCGCCATCTGCCGCAGCGGATTGGCCAGGATATTGGCGAGGATCAGATCGAAGGGCCGTTTCTCCCGCAGGCCGGGAGCGGAGAAACCATTACCCCAGGTGACCTGCACGAAGGGGCCGACGCCGTTGGCTCGCGCATTTTCCGCAGCGACCTTCACCGACAGCGTGTCGATGTCGCTCGCCAGCACCTGGGTCTGCAGCGCCTTGGCGGCGGCGATCGCCAGAACCCCGGTGCCGGTGCCGAGGTCCAGCACACGGCGTGGCCGGTAAGCTTTCAGGACGTGGCCGAGCAGGATGAGACAGCCACGCGTGGTGCCATGATGGCCGGTCCCGAACGCGAGCGCCGCCTCGATCTCGATGCCCCATGCGTTCGGCGCCACTTTTGCCCGGTCATGCTGGCCATGGACGACAAAGCGTCCGGCATGGACCGGCACCAGCGCCTCCAGCGTAACCTTGACCCAGTCCTTCGGCTCGATGGTGTCGAACGTCAGGGATTGCGCGGCCTGCTCGCCTGCGGCCAATGCGACCAGGCCGCGGATCGCCTGCTCGTCGGGGGCTTGCGCAAAATGCACGGTGATGTCCCAGCGCCCGGTCGGCCCCTCGAAGGCCGCGACTGCCGCCTCGCCCTCGAGCAGGCTTTCGGTCAGGAGATCCGAGACGCGGCGGGCGGTGGCCTCGTCGCCGATGGCAAACGTCGCGCGGTGGGTTTGTGGCGTAAGAGTCGAGGTCATGGAACTTCGGGGGTAAAGAGTGGGCCTGTTCGTATGGCGCAGTTTAAGGCTTCGTTCACCCCGTTATTCTAGGTTCGGCCTGCCTGAGGCGCCTTGGGCCCGTTGCTCCTGGCGCGTGATGCGGCATCCGCATCATCTGTTGGTTAAAAACAGATTAATATGCAAGGGTATAGCTGGGGTTTTCAAACCATCCTTTGAGGCGCTTCATCTACCGCCTCAGGCCGCCCGCACTGCATCTCGTCTCAAGGCCTGATCCCCCGGCTGGTTAAGTTCTGGTTAACGCCGGCATTTCTTCATTTTGAATTTGTTAATGGATTGTCTGGACGGCGAATGTGCCGTCGTGGCCGCGCCGGGGGCTTGGCGTCACCGTAATCCACAGCCGCGTGCAAAGCGCCGCTGTCGGTCGCAGTCTCGATTTGCGCACGGCGCTATTTTATCCACGCCACCTCACAGCCAACGCAAAGCTCATCCACAAAGCCATGCACTGAACATACTGCGACGTTTCAACAGCTTGCCAAACCCGCCTCGCAAATCCCACGACTGAAAGCGCGGGTCTCGCCGCTTGCATCTGATGTCAGCATTTGGAGCCGCGATCTGATCCATGCGGAACGGCCTTTACTCCATCCACATCCACATGCTCGACGGCGTGAGGGGCCGCGACAGTGGGGTTCTCATTCTCAAAGACGGCGAGCTTTTGGGCGGCGGTCCCTTTTTCTGGTCGGTCGGCCGCTACAGCGTCGGTGACGGCACCTGGAAGGGCGAACTGGTCACCAACCAGCACACGCCGTTCAACGATCCCTTTGTCCGGCCGCTGTTCGGCGGGCAGGAGGTTTCGACTGGATTTTCCGGAACCTTTTCCGGCGACTCGTCCGAGGTCTACGGCACCACGCTGGTGGGCGCGCGCAGCCTCAGCTTCCACGCGGTGCTGAAATTGCTGGCGGAGGGGTAAGGGTCTCATAAGTCGTCGGTAGCGCGTACTGACGCGCTACCAAGTCGTCGTCCCCAACTCATCCACATTCGATCCACAGCCCGTCCACAGCTTATCCAAACAGCGCCCGGTGATCCCGCAAGATCACCTGCGCGGCGTTGTGGCCGGGCGCGCCGGTGACGCCGCCGCCGGGATGGGCGCCGGCGCCGCAGTGATAAAGTCCCTTCAAAGGGCCGCGGTAGTCGGCGTGGCCGAGCATCGGGCGCGCCGAGAACAGTTGGTTCAGCGTCAGCGCGCCGTGAAAGATGTCGCCGCCCAGCAGGCCAAATTGGCGCTCGAGGTCGAGCGGCGAGAGGATCTGGCGACCGATCACGCTCTTGGCAAAGCCCGGCGCGTATTGATCGACGGTCGCGATCATGAGGTCGGCGACCTCCTCGCGATGGTCGCCCCAGGAGCGGCCATCGGGCAGTCGAGGTGCGACATGCTGACAGAACAGGCTCGCGACGTGCCGGCCCGCCGGCGCGAGGCTGTCGTCGAGCGTCGAGGGGATCAGCATCTCGACCACAGGCGCGCGGCTCCAGCCGCTCTCGCGGGCGTCGTGCCAGGCGCGGTCCATGTAGGCGAGGCTGGGCGCGATGATGATGCCTGAGGTGAGGTGATCACCGTCATCCGGCAGCGCGGTGAAGGAGGGTAGCGCCGAGAGCGCCACGTTCATCCGAAAGGTGCCGCTGGCATTGCGCCAGTTCCGCATGCGCGTGAGGAAATCCTCCGGAAGCGCGTCCGGCGGCATGAGGCGGGTATAGAGCAGTTTCGGATTGACGCTCGAGGCGACGTATCTCGCGCGCGCGGTCTCGCCGTTATCGAGGATGACGCCTGTCGCGCGTTCGCGCTCGACGATCACCTCGCGGACGCCGGCCTCACACGTGATCTCGGCGCCGGCTGCTCTTGCCGCCCGCGCCATCGCCTCGCCGATCGCACCCATGCCGCCGATCGCGTGGCCCCAGACGCCCTTCTTGCCGTTCACCTCGCCGAAGGCGTGATGCAGCATCACGTAGGCCGAGCCGGCGTGGTAAGGGCTCGCATAATTGCCGACGATGGCGTCGAAACCGAACAGGGCCTTGATCAGGTCGCTCTCGAACACTTCATCGAGCATCTCGCCGGCCGAGCGCGTGAAGAGATCGAGCAGCATCCGCTGCTGCTCCAGCGACAGCCTGCGCAGAATGTTCGCCGTGCCGAGTGCGTTAAAACTTTCGCGGATCGCGCCGATGCCAAAGCCCTCGACCAGGTTCGGTGGCGCGCGCAGCACAAATGCGCGCATCACGTCGGCGATGTCTTCGAGCTTGCGGTTGAAGCCATCGAGCGCCTCGGCGTCGCGCGGACTGAGCCTCGTGAGAGACTCGCGCGTGCGGCCCTCGCCGGTCAGCAAATAGCTGCCGTCGGGTGCGGGCAGGAAATTCTGCGCGCGGCGCTCGACGATTTTGAGGCCATGCGCGGCGAGCTTCAGGTCGGAAATGATCTTGGGGTTGAGCAGGCTCACCGTGTAAGCCGCGACCGAGTTGCGGAAGCCCGGTGCAAATTCTTCCGTGACCGCCGCGCCGCCGACGACCTTGCGCCGCTCGACCACGCGCACCTTGAGGCCCGCAGCGGCAAGATAGGCCGCGCAGGTGAGGCCGTTGTGTCCGGCTCCGATGATGACGACGTCGGTTTCGTTCATGTGGGCTTCAGGTCGCGCGCCTATGACTTCGATGACGGATTTTACATAGCGAAACTTCGCTCGCCAGCACAGCGGTTTGATCGGGTTCGGATTGCCCGCATCGGCGTCCTATGCTCCATTGCGCCGCCCTCCCAGCTCCACGACCCGGAGTCTTCATGTCCGCTGTTGAATTGGTCACAGACCGGCCGGCCGTCTCGCGCAACCGGCTGGTGCTGCTGGTCTACACGGCGGCGATTTTCGTCAGCGCGCTGTTGTTGTTTTCGGTGCAGCCGCTGTTTGCCAAAATGGTGCTGCCGCGGCTCGGCGGCTCGCCGGCGGTGTGGTCGGTGGCGATGGTGTTTTTCCAGTCGCTGCTGCTGGCGGGCTACGTCTATGCGCATCTCTTGATGCGGATCAGCAACCGCCTGATCCTGCTCGCGGTGCATCTGGCGCTGTTGGTCATCGCCTTCCTCACGCTGCCGCTCACCATTGCGGCCGGCTTCGGTGAACCGCCGACCTCTGGCTACGCTCTCTGGCTGCTCGGACTGTTCGTGGCCTCGATCGGCCTGCCGTTCTTTGCGCTCGCGGCGAACAATCCGCTGCTGCAGGCCTGGTTCGTCCGCACCGGTCATCCCGATGGCGCCGATCCCTATTTTCTCTATGCCTCCTCCAACGTGGGCAGCTTCCTCGCGCTTTTGTCCTATCCGTTTGTGTTCGAGCCGATCTTCACACTGAGGACGCAAAACCTGATCTGGACCAGTGGCTACGGTGTTCTGATCGTCCTGATCGCGGCCTGTGGGGTCCTGTTGTGGCGATCGCCGGCCGCGATGCTGACCAGAGGCGCAGCAGCGGACAACGATGCGCCCGCGCCAGCGCTCAGCACACGCGTGCGCTGGGTCTTTCTGGCCGCGGTGCCGTCGGGCCTTTTGATCGCCGTGACCGCGCATATCTCGACCGACGTCGCCGCAGCGCCTTTGCTGTGGGTGCTCCCGCTTTCGCTCTATCTCCTGACCTGGGTGCTGGTGTTCCAGTCGCGCCCCTGGTTGCCGCACAAATGGGTGCTGTGGGCGCAGCCGGTGGCGATCGCCGGCGTCATCGTGCTGCTTGCCGTGGGCGGCGAACAGAACTTGCTGCTGACGCTCGGCGGCCACCAAGTCTGTTTCTTCGTGATTGCAATGGCCTGTCACGGCGAACTCGCGCGCACGCGCCCCAACGCGACATATCTCACCGGCTTCTATGTCGCGCTGTCGTTCGGCGGCATGATCGGCGGGCTCTTGGCCGGGCTGATTGCGCCGAACGTGTTTTCCTGGGTGGCGGAATATCCGATCCTGATCGTGCTCGCGACGCTCTGCCGCCCGAGCGGGCACGAACGCTGGCCGCGTGTGAGCCGCTTTCTCTGGCTTCTCGCGGTGGTGATTGCGCTCGTCCTGATCGTGCCGTCGCAGATGAAAGGCGAGGCGTTCGAGTGGCTCGAGGACCATCGCGTTTACGTCGCGGGCGGCGTCGCCGTCGTCGGCATGCTGCTGGCACTCGCTTTCGACACCGCGCGCTTGAAACTTGCCGCCGTTGCCGCGCTCGCGCTTGTGCTGGTCCGCATCTATCCCGCCGACGACGGGCGGGTCGACACCGTGCGCAGCTTTTTCGGCGTCCACAAGATCGTGACGACCGCAAGCGGCCGATACCACGTGCTGATGCACGGCACCACGATTCACGGCGCCCAGAAATTCGCCAATGCCGACGGCACGCCGGTCGGGGGTCGGCCCGAGCCGATCAGCTACTATCACAAGGACGGCGGCATCGGGCAGGCGATATCGGCGATCCGCGCGCGCAAAGGCGCGCCGCTGAAGGCGGCGGTGATCGGCGTCGGTTCCGGCACGCTGGCCTGCGCCGCCGGGCCGGGCGAGACTTGGAAGTTCTTCGAGATCGACCAGACGATGGTCGATACCGCGCGCGACCCGAAATACTTCAGCTATATCCGGAGTTGCCAGCCGGATTTCAGGCCTGTGATCGGCGACGCGCGGCTGACCTTCGCGCGCGAGCCCGACGGCGTCTATGACCTCATCATTGTGGATGCCTACTCGTCGGACGCGATTCCGATCCACCTCGCGACACAAGAGGCGATGAGGATCTACAAGGACAAGCTTGGCCCGCAGGGCGCGGTGTTGATGCACGTCTCCAACCGGCATCTGGAGCTGGCGAGCGTCGTCGTCGGCATTGCCAATGCCAACGGGCTGAAGAGCTGGGTCTATGACGAAGATTCCGGCCGCGACGACGAATATATTTTTGCCACCAATGTCGTGGTGTCGGCGCGCGCGGAAGCCGATGTCGGCGCGCTCGCGTCATCGGACAAGTGGGAAGAAACCGAGGCCAGGGCCAACCAGCGCGTCTGGACCGACGACTATTGCAACGTGCTGGGTGCGGTGTATCGGCGCCTTCGCGACGGCGAATAGCTGCCTGACTACGGTCGATTCTGAAATCGTTTTTAAACTCCAGGCCGTAAAGCCTGGAACCCGCCGGGCAAGCCGCGCGTTTTCCGACAAATTGTCGACATTGTGCCGCCGTGCGCGCAACACGCACTTGCGCGATACCGGCAGCAAAGCCAGGTCGGAGGAGTGCCATGTCAAGCGTCAAATGGTTGCCGGTCGTCGTGTTGTCGGTTGCGCTGTCAACCACTGTCCATGCCGCCGGACGAGGCGGTGGCGGCGGTGGCGGCCATGGTGGCGGTGGTGGCGGCTTCCATGGTGGCGGAGGAGGTGGCTTCCACGGTGGTGGCGGAGGTTTCCACGGCGGCGGTGGCGCGCACTTCGGCGGCTTCCATGGCGGCGGCGGACATTTCGCTGGAGGCGGCGGGCATTTTGGTGGCGCCCGAGTTGGAGGCTTCCACGGTGGGGGCGGGCATTTTGCCGGCGTCCACGGCGGCGCGTCGCACTTCGCAGGAGGCGGTCGGCATTTCGGTGGCCGAGCTGCCGGCGGGGTCCACACCCAAGCCGCCTTCTCGCGAGCAGCCGGCGGCAGCAGTTTCCGCAACAGTCGCGCCGCACTCGATCACAACATGGGCGGCCATCTCAATCATCAAGGCGCGATCCGCGCCAACGCCGTTCACCATGCGCTCGCCGCGGGTGCAGTGGCCGGCGCGCTGCATAACCACGGTGCGCTGAACAATCCCGCATCCCGCGCGAACATTTCGGCCGCTGCAGCAACCGCCGGATGGCGCGGCCATGGGCGGAATGGCGGCTGGTGGCGTCATGCCAATGGCGGCTATGGCTGGGTCGGCCCGCTGTTCTGGCCCTTCGCCTATTACGATCTCTCCGACTACGCGATGTGGGGTTATGACCCCTCGCTGTGGGATTACGGCTATGGCGACATCTATGCCGGCATCTTCGCGCCCTACGGCTATGACGATCTGGCCGGCTATCTGCCTTATGGTTATGGCGGTGCCGGCTATGGCGGCGCCACCGGCGGCGCCGGATCATCGTCGTCGCGCGGCACGGCAGCGTCGAACGAAACGAACCAGCTGGCGCAGATGTGCGGCGAGGACACGCAGGACATCGCCGGCCTTCCGATCGATCGGATACAGCAGGCGCTCAATCTGAATGACGACCAGCGCAAGGCGCTCGATGATCTCGGCAATGCGTCGGTCAAGGCGGCCCAGATGATCCGGGACGCCTGTCCGAAGGACGTTGCCTCGACCGCGCCCGCGCGGCTGGAGGCGATGCAAACGCGGCTGGAGGCCATGATCTCGGCGGTCCAACTGATGCAGCCGCCGCTCGATCATTTTTACGGCGTGCTCACTGACGAGCAAAAGCAGCGTTTGACGGCGCTTGGCGAAGAGCAGCGGCGTGGCCGCAACAACGAAGGCGTCATGACGCAGGCCTGTGGCAACGGACAGTCCGGCGTGACCGACTGGCCGACGGCCGAGATCGCGCGGAAGGTGCATCCGACCGAGGCCCAGCAAGCGAGTTTGAAGAATTTGAAGGATGCGACCGCCCAGGCCGCCGACATGCTCAAGGGCACCTGCGAGCCCAACGAGGCCCTGACGCCGCCGGCGCGGCTCGCGGCGTCTGAAAGACGCTTGAGTGCGATGTTGCAGGCGGTCGAAACCGTGAAGTCGGCGCTCGACGATCTCTACGGCCAGCTGAGCGACGAGCAAAAGGCGCAGTTTGAATTGATCGGGCCGGCGCGCGATGTCCAGGCATCGGCTTCGACTTCGGACGAGACCGCGCCTGCGCCGCGGCACCGTTATCATCACCGCTACCACGCCAGCGCGGTAGGTATCATCCGCCGGCTGATCGGGTTCTGAAGCGGCATCGATTGGATACGACCTCATGGTTCGAGACGCCGCGCAACTGCGCGGCTCCTCACCACGAGTGTCTAAATCGAGCCCCGGTAACGACCTCCCCCGAGGAGGCGCATGCACCCGAGCAGGCCGAGCGATCAGCGAGGCCAGAGAGATGGAGCGAATCTTCCGATAAACCAGCGCGCCGGCGCCTTTTTCACGAGGCGCGAATGCGGGGCAGGCCGGCCGGACTGCCGGCGATCACCGCGCGCCGGTCGGCCACGGCGTGATGAAACTGCTCGAGCACCAGCGCGTAGGCGGACAGATCGCCTTCCTCGATCGCGCCGTCGTCGTAGCATTCCAGCGTCTCGCGTAAGAACTCGTCGGCCTCTTCCTGGAGCGCGTCCAGTTCTTCAACGGAGTCCGTCTTGCGCACCTGTGCGATATGGGCCAGCAGCTTGTCGCGGTGCGCGCCGGTCAGCGAGCGCTCGTCGCGCTTCAGGTAGTGGCGGAACCATGCCGTTGCCGAACCGAGCACGGACAAGAGCAAGATGCCGCCCCAGAAGTAATCGCTGTATTTGTCGAGAAATGTCCGCTCGGTGCCGTCGATATAGGCCGCCGCGCCCGGATGCGCCGCGATGGCGGCATCCTTGTCGGTATCGGGCTTCTCGATCTTGGATGCGGCCGGATCAAGCCTGATGAGCGCGGGCCGGACGGCAAACAGCGCCCGGGTGAAGGCGCCGACGGTTGTGTCCGACAGCGACTTCGGCGCCACGATCAGGTGGTTGACGCCCACGGTTTCGACGGTGTCGTCGGGGCGCGCGGGAGAGGCGGTGAAGGAGCTGCCGGGAATTTCCTCGGACTCATAGAGCGGATGCTTGTGGGCGAGCGTCTCCGAGACGTCGATGGCGAGAAAGGTCGGCTCGCCGCGCAACCGTGCGGTGGTGGTGATGGCATCAGCGGTGATCCTGCTCTCGAGCGGACCCACCGTCATGAAGGCGTCGATCGAGGGATCTTTCACCATCTCGGTGATCTGCGAGGTGGAGAACCGCGAGATCGAGACTTTGTCGGGGTTGAGACCGGATTCGCTCAAGATCACCTTGAGCAGCGATACGTTGACCGTGGTGCGGCCGAGCACGCCGACACGATGTCCTTCCAGATCGGCGATCTCCTTGATCTTCGATTTGGTGTCTTTCTTGCCACCGCTCTTGCGCGGCGCGCCGGAAGGCGCCCACAGCACCACGACGTTCTTGCGCAGGATCGCGACCGATCCGGCTCCCTTCGGCATGTCCTCGTCGGCGCGGCCAACCGCGAGGTCCGTTTCGCCGGCGGCGAGAAGTCCGAGGCTCTCGACGGCGCCGGCGGTCGTGACCACCGTCAGCCGGACCGGGCTCCCCTCGGTGATGAACGCCTGAGCCAGAGTCTGGATCAGCTTCTGATCCTCGCTGCCGGCCGGTCCCACCGCGATGCGCAAGGTGGCAGGCCGCGACAACAGGAAGACCGCGCCCGCAATCGCCGCGAAGATCAGAAGCGCTGCGGCGATGAGCAGAAACGGCGACCCTTTCTTCCGTGCGCCGGAAGCCGGATTCGCTTTCAAACCGTCCGGGAGAGACATGTTGCGGCCAGGTGACCTGTATCCTTGCGAGGCCTGCAAGAGGCCCTCGGATGCGCTGCATCATTCTAGCACGCTCCGGGCTGTCACCGGTCAAGGATTTGTGTTTGCGGTTTCCTCCCGCCAACGCCAGTGGTTCGGAAGTCCGCATCATTTTTGCCGCGGCTCCGTCATGCGGACTTCTGAACCAAAGCCACACTAGATCAATAGGTTCGCTAGTGTCCTTTCGATTCCGAAGTTCGAAACGTGGCTCCGCAAAATGCTACGAACTTCGGAATCGGGACCCTGGTCCGGCGCATCGCTTAACCATTCCACCCGTTTGTGGAAGCCTGTTGTCGGCCGGTGGGCGGCTTCGGCCGACTGTTTTGCGCTCATTTTGAACGCGATCTTGCAGAATTCGTTATGCCTGCCGTGTATTGTGGGAACAGCCAGTCTGGCCCGGCGAAGATTTTACCGGTCCGAATGCGCTCACGGAGGAGAGCGTGCCGTGCGATTGCGACGTCTGCTTTGCCTGATGGCGCTGGCGGCGGGTCTTGCGGCCTGTTCGCAGGAGCCTGTCTACACTCCCGAGCAGCGCTCCTGCATCGCCCAGCACTACGCCAACTACGACGCCCGGCAGCTTAACCAATGTGTCGATGTATGCAGGCTCTGCATGAGGGGCAATATGCTCACCTGTAACACATCGTGCCGGCTGCGCGGCGCGAAACCGCCCGCCGAGCTCTGAGCACCTCGCGCCCAAGGCAACGGACAAGGCATCAGGCGGTTTGGGTTGACGTCGCCAATTCCGAGTGTCCCGATTCCGCAGTTCGTATCATTTTGCGGAGCCGCGTTTTGAACTTCGGAATTGAAAGGACACTAGCGAACCTATTGAAGTCCGCATGCCGAAGCCGCGGCAAGGTAGGTAGCGAATGTCAAATCCACTCCACTAGCCTTATCGTCAGTTCGGATAATAGTAGCGCGGCTGCTGCTGATAGGTGCTGCGCTGCTGCTGGTAGGGATTGCCGTAGGCGTCATAGCCCTGCGGCGGCTGCTGCTGGTAGTAGGCCTGACCGTCAGAGGCGCGCCGCACGCCTCGTGGCGCAGGATATCTCTGGTCGGTCGAACTGCCATCGGCCGGATAGATGTAGCCGTCATTGGCCCGCTGCTGCGGCTGAACAGGACGGTAGCCCGGGAAAAATTGCGGCTGCGGCGTCAGCATCATCGGCTGGCCGGCGTCCGAATATTGCTGCTGATACTGCTGGCCGGGATACTGCTGGTCAGGCTGCACGGGTTCGGCGCGCGCAACCGCGGTGTTGCCTCGCTTGCGGGCGAGCGCCACCGTGGACGAGCCCGTCAGCGTCACGGTGGTGTTGAGCACGCCTTGCTGCTCGACCAGCGCGTAGAGCGTCGTCGCATTGGCGCGCGACAACCGCACGCAACCATGCGAGACCGGCAAGCCGAGGCTCCGTTCGGATTCGGTGCCGTGAATCGCATGCCCGATCTTGGTGAAGAAGATCGAATGCGGCATCGGCGCATCGTCGAATTCCTTGGAGAAGTGGTCCGCTTCCATGCGGAAGGTGCGGAAGGCGCCGTTCGGCGTCTCGTGCGACGGATTGCCGGTCGAGACCGGCCAGTGATAGCGATCGACGCCGTCGACCGCGACGGTCATCATCTGTGCATCCTTGTCGACGGTGATGGAGACCTTGGCCTGGGCAGCGCCCGCGGCAAACAGCATCAGGGTCGTTGCAGCAACGAGAAGGGAACGCATTTTATCTTTGGCCTCCGGCCTTTGACTACGCACCGCACCCCATCCCACTGCGTTAATATGCCTGAATTCCCGCTATGGTTCCAGTAGCGTTCTCGCATCGCCAGAATCACGATATCGCGTCTCGCATCGTTAACGGCAAAAGCCGCGGCAAAAGCGATGTGATGCGTTCGTCTTCGTGACCTCGCCACGTCGCATGAAGGCGGAACCAGAATGTCACGTCAGCGTTATCGACCCACATTCATGGGATGAGGAATTGACATGGTGAAGAAGGAAAAGTCGATCAAGGCTCTGACTTGTTCTGTCGATGCGCCACTTGCGCGTTGGCTGGCGGCCACGGCGTTGGCGTTCGGGTTGATCGCGATTCCCCATCTGGTGCATGCGCAGGGCGTCGTGGGCGGTATGGAGCGAGGCGCTGCTCAGGGGTCTTATGACGGTGGCCGCGTCGCGGGCCCCGTAGGCTCGGCGGTTGGCGGAGCTGTCGGCGCCGGTGTTGGCGGCGCTGTTGGCGCGGTCGACGGTATTCTCGGAATTCCGGGACCGCGTTGCCGTGGCTACTACAACCGTTACGGCCACTGGCGTTGCTATCGGTACTGAGTTTTAGACCTTCCGGATCCCGGGTCGCGCGCCCGGGATCTTTTTCGGGGTCAATTCTTCAGCCGGTAGCCGGTCTTGAAGATCCACGCCACCACGATCATGCAGGTGACGAGGAACGCGAGCGTCATGCCGAAACTCAAGGCGACGCTGACGTCGGCGATCTCGTAGAAGCTCCAGCGGAAGCCAGAGATCAGGTAGACCACGGGATTGAGCAGCGTGATCGTGCGCCAGCCCGACGGCAGCATGTTCACCGAGTAGAAGCTGCCGCCGAGGAAGGTGAGCGGCGTGACCACCAGCATCGGGATCATCTGCAGTTTTTCGAATCCGTCGGCCCAGATGCCGATGATGAAGCCGAACAGGCTGAAGGTCACCGCGGTCAGCACCAGGAAAGTCAGCATCCAGACGGGATGATGGATGTGCAGGGGCACGAACAGGCCGGCGGTGGCGAGAATGATCAGGCCAAGCATGATCGATTTGGTCGCGGCTGCGCCGACATAGCCGAGCACGATCTCGAAATAGGAAATCGGCGCCGAGAGAATTTCGTAGATGGTGCCGACGAATTTCGGAAAATAGATGCCGAAGGAGGCGTTGGTGATGCTCTGCGTCAGCACAGACAGCATCACCAGCCCCGGCACGATGAAGGTGCCGTAGCTCACGCCTTCGACCTGAGTGATGCGCGAGCCGATCGCAGCACCGAACACGACGAAGTAAAGCGAGGTCGACACCACAGGCGACACGATGCTCTGCAACAGCGTGCGCCAGGTGCGCGCCATTTCAAACCTGTAGATCGCGCGGATGGCCCGGAAGTTCATGGCTGTTTTACCAAACTGACGAAAATATCTTCCAGCGAGCTCTGGTTGGTTTCCAGATCGGCGAAGCGGATGCCGGCATTGCGGAGGTCGCCGAGCAGGCTGGTGATGCCGGTGCGGTCGCCTCTGGTATCGTAGTTGTAGACCAGCTCGTTGCCTCCGTTCGACAGTTCGAGGCCGTAGGCGGAAAGTGCCGGCGGGATGGCGTCGATGCTCGCCTGCAGGTGCAGCTTGAGCTGCTTCTTGCCGAGCTTCTGCATCAGGTTCGCCTTGTCCTCGACCAGGATGATCTCGCCCCTGTTGATGACGCCGACGCGGTCGGCCATCTCCTCGGCCTCGCCGATGTAGTGCGTGGTGAGAATGATGGTGACGCCGGCCGCCTGCAGGCCGCGCACGACTTCCCACATGCCCTTGCGCAATTCAACGTCGACGCCGGCGGTCGGCTCGTCGAGGAACAAGACTTCAGGTTCGTGAGACAGCGCCTTCGCAATCATCACGCGCCGCTTCATGCCGCCGGAGAGCGTGACGATCTTCGAATCCTTCTTGTCCCACAGCGACAGATCCTTCAGCACCTTTTCGATGTAGGCGGGATTCTTCGGCTTGTTGAACAGGCCGCGGCTGAAGCTCACGGTGCCCCACACGGTCTCGAAGGCGTCGGTGTGCAGTTCCTGCGGCACGAGGCCAATCATGCTGCGGGCTGGCCTTGGGTCGGAGATGATGTCGTGGCCGCCGACCGTGATGCGACCTGCGGAGAGATTGTTGATGCCGCAGATGATGCTGATCAGCGTGGTCTTGCCGGCGCCGTTCGGCCCGAGCAGCGCGAAGATCTCGCCCTTCATGATCTCCAGATTGATGTCCTTCAGCGCCTTGAAGCCGGAGCCGTAGGTCTTGGAGACGTTGGAGACGGAAATGATGGAAGGCATGGCGATGGCGGTTTCGAGAGGGAGGTCTTTGGATGCCGGGGCGTGAAAAGTGGAGCGGTGCGTACACCGGACCCCGGATAAGTGGAAGGAATTTTTGCGCAATCCCGCGAGGCGCTTTTGCCGGTTGTCCACGGGCGGCCAGCGCATATCTTGTTGCTGGGAAGATATCAAAAACAGCCGGTCAAATAACCGGTTTAGCGGAAACGCCAGGGCTTTGTCAGCATGATGTCAGCATCAGGATATTTGTGCGCTATTTCGCTGCTTGCAACGGCCTTTGTCGCTGCGCCCCAGGCGGCGGGCGCGGCCGAAGCCACCATCAAGCTCGGCAACACCGCGCCCTATAGCGGGCCGGCTTCCGCCTACGGCACGATTGCCCGCGCGGAGGCCGCCTACTTCCAGATGCTCAACGACCAGGGCGGCATCAACGGGCGCAAAATCGAATTCCTTACCCTCGACGACGGTTACTCGCCGGCCAAGACCGTCGAGCAGACCCGCAAGCTGGTCGAGCAGGATGATGTGCTGGCGATGTTCTCGTCGGTCGGCACCGCGCCGAACATCTCCGTGCAGAAATATCTCAATGCCAGACACGTGCCGCAGATCTTCGTATCGTCGGGCGCCACGCGCTGGAACGATCCCGCGCATTTTCCCTGGACCGTCGGCTTCAACCCGACCTACGAACTCGAGGGCAGGCTCTACGCCGAGTACATTCTCAAGACCAGGCCGGACGCGAAGATCGCGGTCATCGCTCCGAACGAGGACGCCGGCAAGGATTATGTGCGCGGATTCAAGGAAGGACTTGGCGAACACATCAATCAACTGGTTTCGGAGACCACCTATCTCACCGCCGATCCCACCATCGATTCGCAAATGGTGACGATGCGCGAATCCGGCGCGGATGTTTTCTTTGCCGAAGCCACGCCGAAATTCGCCGCCCAGGCCATCAAGAAAGCGGCGAGCATGGGCTGGAAGCCGCTGATCATCTTGCCGTCGGTGTCGAATTCGTTTTCTGCCGTGCTCGAGCCCGCGGGCCTGGATAATTCGGTCGGCGTCGTCACCGGGCTTTATCTGAAGGACCCCAACGACGCGCGGTGGGCGGATGATCCCGCGCTGAAGGACTGGTTCGCCTGGATGAAGAAGTACCAGCCGAACGCATCGACCGGCGATCTCTACAACGTGCAGGGCTACACCGTGGCGCAGATCATGGCGCTGGTGCTGAAGAATTGCGGCGACGATCTTTCCCGCGAGAACATCATCAAGCAGACCAAGCGGCTCGACGCCGTCGAGATGCCGCTGCTGTTGCCGGGCATCAAAGTCTATACCGATCCGAACAACGTCACGCCCATCCGCCAGATCCAGATGGCGCGGTTCGACGGCAAGTCCTGGGTGCTGTTTGGGGATGTCTTGGGGGAGAAGTGATTTTCTTCACCTCTCCCGCCTGCGGACCGTCTGCGGGGAGAGGCGGAGTTACCCTACTGAAAATAATTATTGATGATGCGCAGGTCCGAGAGCGTCGGCTGCTGGCCGTTCATGCTCGCCTCGATCACTCGGCGGCAGACCGCAGCGGTTGCCTCATCCCTGAAATCGTTTGCCGCCTCCAGCACCGTGCGCGCCGTATCGAGCGCGCCGCCGTCCTGCTTCGGTGCCTCGGATGAATCCGCCGCGCCGCCCTTGCGGCCGAAACCTTGCCCGGCCGCCTTGCCGAAAGCCGGCACGCCTTTGCCAAACGGTATAGCGTTCATTGCCGGCCTCCCCTCGTCAGGCGTATAGCGCGGCCTTGAGGCCCGCATCGACCGGGGTGCCGCCCTTGCGCGACTGGCAGAAGGACAGAACGCTGCGCGAGGTTTCGCTGTTGAGCCGGTCGTAATCGTTTTCGAGCGTCCGCAGATCGTTGGCGGTGATCCGGTGATCCTTGGCGCCGAGGAACAACAGCGACATCGTGGTGTCCCACGAGAAACCCAGCGCCTTGCACAGGATCAGGAGCATCTCGCGATTCTTGTCGAGCAGCACGCGTTCGATCATGTCGCCCGGCAGCGAGCAAAGCAGCGACATGCCGATCGTGACTTCCTCGAGCCGGTGCGAGCGGGAGTAGCTCGATATACTGGCCTCGTTCAGATTGCCGAGCCGGTGCTGCGTCGTCACCACGCGCTTGGCGACGAAGTGGCCGCGCGAGGCCGGACCGAATTTCGACTGCAACTCGCCGCCGAGTTCGCTCACCGAGGACTGGATCTGCCGCGCCATGTCGGGGCGTTCGCGCTCCAGGCGCTTCTTGACGTCGGCAGTCGCTTTCGCGATCAATTGCTGGAAGACATGCCGCGGGATGTCCTTGCGCAGGCCGAGTTGCTCGGCGAGGATGGAATTGCCCTCCGCGCGCTGGACCATGTTGAGGAAGCCGAAGTCGGAGAATTTGGCGCCGTTGTTGCTGGCGACGGATTTCACGACTTCCTGGTCGCCGCGCTTGACGAGTTCGTCCGTGACGCGTTCTTCGAGCGTTTCGCGTTGCGAAATCGACAGCATGTGCGCCTGGCTCTTGGTGCAGGCGTTGGCCACCAGCGCATAAGTCTCGAGCTGCTTGGATTCGCGCAGCACGGGACCTGCGACTTCGATCGCGTCATCGAAGGCGAGCTTGTGAATGATGTTGACCGGGGCCTGGTCAAAGTGCGCCAGCTTTGCGGACAATTGCGCGCGGGCCGCGACCTCGATCTCGTCCGCCAGCCTCGTGACCACCTCGCCGAACGTCCAGATTTCATCATCGCTGAAATTGCCGGCGATCATCAGGTCGGTGGTATGCCACAACGCACGCGCGCGGCTGGCGGGGGTGCCGCGCGCAACCGCTTCCTCGAGGTCGTCGATGAACGACGTCGGCTCGGCTTTCTTGACCGTCTTGAATTCTAAGCTCATTGGGGCAGCCAAATCCTTCGGCGAAACCTCATCGGTCGCCGAGAATAGACGGTACGCGCAAGTTTTCGGTAAAGATCGCTGGAAAGTATTGTCGATCAAAATTCGTTAAAATGCCGTGGAATTGGTTAAGTTCGTTAACCCGTCATGTCCTTCAACGACAGCGAGCCGATCGTCTGCACGCCGACCGATGCGATCGTCACGTTTCGCAAGTCCGGTATCGACGCCCTTGTCATGGACGACGTGATTCTGACGGCAGAGAGCTGACCCGAGCCGCCAACCGATATCCCGTCGCGGCCCGCGCGACGGGATCTTGTTCGGCCGAGACCGCTCGCCTTCAGTTGCTGGAGGCGCTTTGACCCGGGACGGGCGGCAAGGTACGGCCCGACGCAGCGTCCCAGAAGGCGCACTGATGGGCGATTGCGAAGTTCGTCTCCGTGGTCGGCGTCGCCGGCACGAATGACTGCATCACCTGGTTGGCGCGCGTGAAGCGCGGCCACCGCGGTTGTCCGGGTCGGAAGCCATTGGGATCGCCATGTCTTGCGAACTCCGTCCAGTAACCGACCATGTGGTCCGATAGCTGCTGCTGGCTCGCATTCAGCGGCGTCTGCGGAAGGTTGAGACCCACCCCCGACGGGTTGGCTTCCGGGAAGAGGTACTGAATCTCCGAGGCGTGCGACGCGCCGTAGGGGAAGCTTACCGGCGGCAGGAAGTTCTGCGGCGCATTCGGATCGTTGAACTCATACGCAAACGTCGGAACGAAGGGCGAGGTGAGTTCGTCCGCGAAATGCGCCGGACAGGCGAAGATCGCGTCCGTCCCCAGGCTGCCAATGCCCTGGTCAGGGGTCGGGAACGCAGCAGCCGGATAAAGGGCGGCTATCCCTGCGGCGGCGGCCGCAGGAACGCCGAGCGTCGCCTGGATCGCCGGAATGTAAGTGGCCGTGGTGACCGGGTGGCCGGCGAGGTCGAAGTCGAGCGCCACGAACAGATTCCACTCGCTGTGGTTCGTGCCGTTGATCAGCGGTACGCGGTTGAAATGTCCCGAGCCGAGCGCGGTCCCGATCGACTGCGTCAGCACCTTGCCGTCGACATTCGGCGCCGGTCCGAGGCTGCCGGGCGGAAATGTCAGGGCCTGGTTGGCGAGAATCGTCGAGACCGGCAACGCGTGCAGGCACGCCAGCACGGCGGCAGGCGTCGACTGGTTGCAGCCGACGGCGGTGGCGAATGCCGTTCCGGCCGCTTCGGTCTGCGCCAGCGTCGGCGGCGTCTGCATATAGGCGCCGCTTTCGACGATCGCGCGATGGAACAGGCCGCTCGCCGTGGGCGACACCAGGTTGGTGAACGTGCTTAAGCCCCCGGCGGACTCGCCGAAGATCGTCACCCGGCTCGGATCACCGCCGAACCCGATGATGTTTCGCCGTACCCATTCCAGCGCTTCCTGCTGATCCTCGATTCCGTAGTTGCCGGAGATGTGGTCGGGCGACTCGCCGCTCAGCGCCGGGTGAGCAAGGAAACCGAGCGCACCGAGCCGATAGTTGATCGTGACGACGATCACGCCGCGCTCAACGAGCTTGCTGGCGTCGTACTCGTTGCTCTCGCCGACCACGAGCGCGCCGCCGTGGATCCACACCATCACGGGCAGCGCGATGTCGAATCCCCTGGGCGCGTAGACGTTGAGGAACAGGCAGTCTTCGGTGTTCGACGCGTTGCCGAATGGTGAGGCCGCCTGCGGACAATGGTTGCCGAACTGGGTCACGTTCTGCGGAATGAACGAGGGCTTCACCGGCTGCGGCGCCTTCCAGCGCAGGTTTCCAGTCACCGGCTGCGCATAGCGGATGCCGAGAAATTCCTTGATGTTACCGGTGCTGTCGAGCTTTCCCTCGAAAATGCCGTCAGGCCCTACGGCAATTGGCGGCGCCGCGGACGCCGGCGCAGTCGACGCAGCAGTGATGCCGAGCACGAGCGCCGAACAGAGTGCATTCAACCGCGGTGATCGCCGTCGCACAGCATCTTGTGGCCGTCGAATGGAAACGAGTCTCTTTCCGAGCATGACCTTTCCTCCTCCTGCATACACAATCTTGTTTGATCGAGCCTCGTCGAACGAACAGAGGCGCGGGCTTTTGCTAAAGCCTTGTTTTTTTCTGCGGGTCAACGCCAGATTGACGATGGGAAGATGAAACGACCAAGTTGTGACAGCGAATTCCGCTGCGCGGCAGAATGATTCCGCTGCGCGAAACTCAGCGGAACTAAATTCTGCGCTGCGAAACAGGGAACAGGCGACGCGCTTTGCCTTCAAAATCTAATGTTGGCAATCATAAGCGAGGCGCGCAGACGCGTGAGCTCTCGAATTCTTGTCGCGCATATCGGAGAGTTCGCGGCTGGCGGACGATCACGCCCGTTCCACAAAACTGTCGACGACTTTCTTCTCGCCGGCTTTCTCGAAAGCAATGGTGAGCTTGTTGCCGTCGATCTTCACCACGTGGCCGTAGCCGAACTTCTGGTGAAACACGCGGTCCTCAAGATTGAAGTCGGAGGTCGTGCCGGTGGATTTCGCGATCAGTTCGCCTTCGATCACCAGCGGCGCGCGCTTCTGCTTGGCGAAGCCGCCGCTGTCACGTGAGCCGTATGACGACTGCCGCTCCTCGAATCCGTAGTTCTGGCGCCCGCCGTTGCCGCGCGCGCGATTGGCCTGGGCGCGCTGCCAGCCGGGCGTGGCGTAGCTCGAGCCGAAGGATTCCAGGTTGTCGAAGCGCGAGGCGCCATAGCCGCCGGCGCCGCCCCAGCCCGAACCGCCCTTCGACTCCGTGATCTCGACATTGTGCGCGGGCAGCTCGTCGAGGAAGCGCGAGGGGATCGTGGTCGACCAGGTGCCGTGAATGCGCCGATTGGTGGCGAAATAGATTTTCGCGCGGCGGCGCGCACGCGTCAGCCCGACATGGGCAAGCCGCCGCTCTTCCTCCAGCCCCGCGCGGCCCTGTTCGTCGAGGGTGCGCTGGCTCGGAAACAGGCCTTCCTCCCAGCCGGGCAGGAAGACGTTGTCGAATTCGAGCCCCTTGGCGGAATGCAGCGTCATGAGCGACACGGCTTCCTCTTCGGCGCCGCCGTCGCGGTCCATCACCAGCGAAATGTGTTCGAGGAAACCTTGCAGGTTCTCGAACTCTTCCATCGAGCGCACCAGCTCCTTCAGGTTCTCCAGCCGGCCCGCGGCGTCCGCCGAGCGGTCCTTCTGCCACATCTCGGTGTAGCCGCTTTCGTCGAGCACGGCTTCGGCGAGCTCCGTGTGCGAGGTCACTTCCGCCTGCGCGCGCCAGCGCTCGAAGCTTAAGAGCAGATCGCGCAAGCTCCCGCGCGCCTTCGGCTTCAGCTCGTCGGTCTCGACCACGGCGCGGGCGGCCTCGAATAGCGGCAGGCGCCGCTTGCGGGCGTGGTCGTGCAGCATCTGCACGGTGGCATCGCCCAGTCCGCGCTTGGGCACATTGACGATGCGTTCGAAGGCAAGATCGTCGGCCGGTGAATTGACCACGCGCAGGTAGGCGAGCGCGTCGCGGATTTCGGCGCGCTCGTAGAACCGTGGGCCCCCGATCACGCGATAGGGCAGGCCGAGCGTGACAAAGCGATCTTCGAACTCGCGCATCTGGAACGAGGCCCGCACCAGAATGGCGATCTCGTTGAGGTTCTCCTTCCGGCGCTGAAGCTCTTCGATCTCCTCGCCGATGGCGCGGGCCTCTTCTTCCGAGTCCCAGGCGCCGGTCACGGTGACCTTCTCGCCGTCGACATCCTCGGTGCGCAGCGTCTTGCCGAGCCGGCCTTCGTTATGCGCGATCAGATGCGAGGCGGCGGCGAGGATATGGCCGGTCGAGCGATAGTTGCGCTCGAGGCGAATGACTTTCGCGCCCGGAAAATCGTGCTCGAAGCGCAGGATGTTGTCGACTTCCGCGCCGCGCCAGCCATAGATCGACTGGTCGTCGTCGCCGACGCAGCAGATGTTTTTCGGGGGAGCTTGCTTCGCTACGTTATTCTTTTCGTCATCACCGGGCCGATGCGCAGCATCGAGACCCGGTGATCCATCTTGTGAAGAATCGATGGATTGCCGGGTCAAGCCCGGCAATGACGGGCTGGAAGATGCGTCTGCTGCCACGGCTTTCGGCGAAGGCGCCTGCGCGAGCAGCCGCAGCCAGAGATATTGCGCGACGTTGGTGTCTTGATACTCGTCGACCAGGATGAACTTGAAGCGATGCTGGTACTGCCGCAGCACGTCCGGGTGCTCGCGGAACAGGCGGATGTTCTCCAGCAGGAGATCGCCGAAGTCGGCGGCGTTGAGAATTTTCAGCCGCTCCTGATAAGCCGCATAGAGCTTGCCGCCCTTGCCGTTGGCGAACACGGCAGCTTCCCCCGAGGGGACCTGCGGTGGGCCGAGGCCGCGGTTCTTCCAGCCGTCGATCAGGCCCGCCAGCATCCGCGCCGGCCAGCGCTTGTCGTCGATGCCTTCGGCCTGCAGCAACTGCTTCAGCAGCCGCACCTGGTCGTCGGTGTCGAGCACGGTGAAATTGGATTTCAGCTGCACCATCTCGGCATGGCTGCGCAGGATGCGCCCGCCGATGGAGTGGAAGGTGCCGAGCCACGGCATGCCCTCGACCGCCTGGCCGAGCATCTCGCCGAGACGCGATTTCATCTCGCGCGCGGCCTTGTTGGTGAAGGTCACTGAGAGGATCTCGCCGGGCCGCGCCCGGCCCTGGCTGAGGATGTGGGCGATGCGGCAGGTCAGGACGCGGGTCTTGCCGGTGCCCGCGCCCGCCAGCACGAGCACGGGGCCGTCGAGCGTCTCCACTGCCTCGCGCTGCTCGGGATTGAGGCGGGACAGATAGGCCGGCATGGCGCTGGCCCGCGCCCGCGCGGCAATTCCACCAGCCAGAGGCCGGTGCTCGGGAACGTCGGGACGGGGCAGGTGGCTGGGCTCGGTCATGTCGCGATTCGTTCCTCCGCCCAAGATGGACCAGTTGGGCGGCAAAGGGGAGACTTCATAACAGGAACGAGGGACATATAGGGCGTGGCGGCGCGTTTGACAGCACTTATCCCGTCTCAAACGACCGGCCATTTGTTCCCGGCTGGGGCGAGATTTTTCGATTCGACGCGCGCCAGGAGAGCCGGAACTTTTGTTCCCAGCGACGATTATTTCAGCAAATGCGTCAGCGCCTGTCGCGCCGACGCGGCAATTTACGAATTCAGGCGGAGGTCGTCATGTTAGGCTGGGTCGTCACCTTCCTGATCATCGCGCTGATTGCCGGTATTCTTGGTTTCGGCGGCATTGCGGGCGCTTCCATCGAAATCGCCAAGGCGATCTTCTTCATTGCGGTGGTGCTGTTTATCATCTCCGCCGTGGTCGGCGTCGCGCGGGGCAGGAGACGCATCTGACGCGCCTGTTTGACGCTGGCCGGTGGTGCTGGCTGATGCTGCTGGCCAATATGTTGGGTGACTTTGGGCGCAACAACTAGCGCCTGCCATTGTTCGAGCTAGGATGGCCCCGGACCGCAGAAGGAGCGGGAGGGGGCCATGAATTTTTCCGAATATTTGAAGCATGATGCGGTGGGGCTTGCGCAGTGCGTCGCGCGCCGCGAAGTCAGCGCCGACGAGCTGCTTGCATTGTCGCTTCGCCAGAGCGAGCGGGCGCAGCCGAAGACCAACGCGATCTGCCGGATGATGGAAAGCGAGGCGCGTGCCCAGCTTGCCAAACCACCGCGAGGGGCCTTCGCCGGCGTCCCGTTCCTGATCAAGGATTGCACACAGGATTATGCGGGCCTGCCGACCACCTTCGGCAGCCGGTCGATGGCCAGCGCGGTCGCGCCGACGCATTCGCATGTGGTGCGGCGTTTTCTGGAGGCGGGTCTCGTCATTTTCGGCAAGACGAACTTGCCGGAATTTGCGCTCAAGGGCGTGACGGATTCAAAGCTGTTCGGCCGCGCGCAAAATCCGTGGGACTTTTCGCGCACACCCGGGGGTTCGAGCGGCGGTGCGGCCGCCGCCGTCGCCTCGGGCGTTGTGCCGATGGCCGCGGGCAATGATGGCGGCGGCTCGATCCGAATTCCCGCCGCTTATTGTGGGCTGTTCGGCTTGAAACCCTCGCGCGGGCGCATCTCGCCCGGCCCGGCGGAAGGCGAGGTCTGGTATGGGGCGAGCAGCGAAGGCGTGCTGTCGCGCAGCGTGCGGGACACGGCCGCCGCACTCGACCTGATGACCGGCGGCGAGGGCGGCGATCCCTTTGGCGCTGCGCGGCCGGGCGAACCCTGCGCGGAGTCGATGCAGCGCGATCCGCCGCGCCTGCGCATCGGATTTTCCTGCGCCTCACCGATCGGAACCGACGTCGACGGCGAGGCGGCCGCCGCGGTGAACGGCGCGGCCAAGCTGTTGCAGAGCCTCGGCCACGAGGTCGAGGAGGCCTCCCCCGAGATCGATGGCGCTGCGCTCGCGAAGGCATTCCTGCACATTTATTTCGGGCAGGTTGCAGCTTTCGTCGCCCAGGCCCGCGCCACCGGCGCCAAGAGGGATGATTTCGAACTGCTGACGCGCCTGACCGCAGCGCTCGGGAATGCGACCTCGGCCGGCGTACTGACGATGCAATTGCGCAAATGGAACGAGTTCGCGCGGGCGCTTTCGCGTTTTCATGCGCGTTATGATCTGTTCCTGACGCCGACGGTGGCGCATCCAGCGATTCAACACGGACAAGGCGATCCTTCGACCGCGGAAGAGGTGGTGCTGAACCTGCTGGAGCGGACCGGCCTGCTCGCGCTGCTGGCGCGCCTGGGCGTGCTCGAGGGAATCGTCGACAAGATCGCGCGCGACAACCTGCAATATGTCCCGTTCACGCAACTGGCCAATCTCACCGGCGTGCCCGCCATGAGCGTGCCGCTGCACTGGACCGCGGGGGGGCTGCCGCTCGGCGTGCAATTCGTCGCACGGATGGGAGAGGAGGCGCAGCTTCTGCAACTCGCGCATCAGCTTGAGATCGCGCAGCCCTGGTTCGACCGGCTGCCGGCGTGGGTGACGCAGGGTGAGTGATCCGGTTCATGGACCCGGATCCCGTCGCCCCGAGGAGCACTATCACTCTAATCGGTGGCTCGCTGTCTCGCCAATCGATCCAGTATCTCGATGAAAAAGCGCTTCGCACCCCGTAGATGAAAGTCGGCGCCAGCACGTATCCAAAGATCGCCGAGTGCGTCGTCCGGCATGTCGCTACTGAGCAACGAGCGATGAACAGTTCAAGCACCTTTCTTTGTCGCCTATCGAGCCCGGTTAATGCAGCGTCAATCGCATCTTCCAATTTTGGATATACGAGAAATACGTCCTGGTGAAACCGGCTACAGAAGTCATGGAATTCGCGAGGCATGTTCATTGCAGCTCTCGGTAAGATCAGAGCAGCCGCACTATCGCTTCACCGGCATGCCGATGCTGCGGCCGATTCCTTCCGGGCGCGGCACTTGCGCATGGGCGCGAGCCACCGCATCGATCGTCGCGCGCACGTCCGCCGGGAAGGGCGCGGTCTTGCGCAAGCCCATGTCGATGTGCAGTGTCATGGTTTCGGATGTCGCCGACAGCCATCCTTCCGTCGCGTGACGCAGTTCCTCGAACAGATGCAGGCGCTTGTCGTCGGCGGCGAGCAGGTAAATCGCAACCTGCACGGGGTCGCCGAGGTGAATCTCGCGCAAATAGCGCACATGGCACTCGGCGGTGAAGGTCGAATTGCCGCGTGACGTCTTGTAGTCCGGGCCAATGCCGAGCACGAGCCACAGCTCGTCGATCGCCCGATCGAACATCACATTATAATAGGCCATGTTGAGATGGCCGTTGTAATCGATCCATTGTGGCTCGATGTGCATCACCGAGGACAGAAAGGGGGCGGCATGCGTTGCTCCGCCGCCGCTAGAATGTGTCGTCATGGTGTCCATTTTGCCTCGCGAGCGAACATCTCTTGACCCCCTATATATCCTTTGCCACGGTATTTCCCCTAGTGGGGCGGCTTTGACATTCGCCAACTCGCCTGGCCTTAAGAACCGGAAATTTGCTTTGGCTTCTACCATGACCAACAACCCGAAGCGCGCTGACCCGAAGGCGGTCGCGGCCGTGGTCGAAAAACTTGCCGCGCGCTTCGGCAATCACCTTGTCACCTCCCAGGCCGTGCGCGAACAGCACGCGCATACCACGACCTGGCTGCCGTCGCAGCCGCCGGATGCGGTGGTGTTTGCGCAGGAGGCGGCCGACGTGCAGGACGTCGTGCGCGTCTGCGCCGCTCATAGCGTTCCCGTGATCGCGTTCGGCACCGGCACCTCGCTGGAAGGGCAGGTCAATGCGCCCGCCGGCGGCGTTTGCGTCGATTTCCGCGACATGAACAAGGTGCTGGAAGTCCACCCTGAGGATCTGGACTGCGTGATCCAGCCGGGCGTCACCCGCAAGGCGCTGAACGAATATCTGCGCGACCAGGGCGTGTTCTTTCCGATCGATCCAGGCGCCGATGCGTCGCTCGGCGGTATGGCTGCGACGCGGGCCTCTGGCACCAATGCGGTGCGCTACGGCACCATGCGCGAGAATGTGCTGGCGCTGAAAGTCGTGCGCGGCGATGGCGAGATCATCACGACCGGCACGCGGGCGAAGAAGTCGAGCGCCGGCTACGATCTGACACACCTGTTCATCGGCGCCGAAGGTACGCTCGGCATCATCACCGAACTCACCATCCGCCTGCGTGGCATTCCCGAAACCATCGCGGCGGCGGCGTGCTCGTTCGACAGTGTGCGCGGCGCCTGCCAGGCAACCATCATGGCGATCCAGACCGGCATTCCGGTCGCGCGCATTGAATTGCTGAACGCCGAGCAGGTGGTGGCCTGCAATTCCTATTCGAAACTGTCGCTGCCCGAGACGCCGCTCCTGTTGCTGGAATTTCATGGCAGCGAGGCCGACGTCGCCGAACAGTCGAAGAATTTCGCGGAGATCGCCTCCGAATGCGGCGGCCTCGGTTTCACCTGGACCACGCGGCCCGAGGACCGCACCAGGTTATGGCAGGCGCGGCACGACGCCTATTGGGCGGTCAAGGCGCTGCGTCCCGGGGCCGGCGTGGTCGCAACGGATGTCTGCGTGCCGATTTCCCGGCTCGCCGATTGCGTCACCGAAACCGAGGACGACCTGAAGCGGCTGCGCCTGCAATCGCCGATCGTGGGCCACGTCGGCGACGGCAATTTCCACTGCTCGCTGCTCTGCGACGTCGACGATGCCGACGAGATGGCGCGCGGGGACGAGTTCATGCATCGCCTGGTCGAACGGGCGCTGTCGATGGACGGCACCTGCACCGGCGAGCACGGCATCGGGCAGGGCAAGCAGAAATACCTGAAGGGCGAGCTCGGCAGCGAGGCGATCGAGGCCATGCGTGCGATCAAGCAGGCGCTCGATCCCCAGAACATCTTCAATCCCGGGAAAATCATTCCAGCTTCAATTGGATGAAATCATTTGCGGTCACGATAATGCGTCTCGCTCGAAATAGTTTCGCCGCCCTCGTTCTCATGCTCTTGGCGCCGATGTCGACCGTGGCCGAGGACGTCAGTCCGTCGGCGCCGAACGCGACGTCGGCGCAAAATCAGCCACATCAGCCACCGCCCGCGAGCAATGCGGACGATGCCGCGGACGAATTGAAGCCGCAGGCGGCGGACACGGATTTGTTCGCGCTGATGACGGGAACATGCAGCACGCTCAAGATTGCGGGGCGCGAGTTTCCCTGCCGCACGGTCGCCTATGCCCACAGCGTGCGGGGCCGGGCCTATTTCACCGTCGCGCTGGACGATCCCTCGGACCAGAGCCACATCATCTCGTTTTCCGGAGAAAACAGCCGGCGGACCAATGAAAACCTGTACGACCTGACAGTCGACCGGATGCTGATCAACTCGAAAACCCATCCGAAAGCCGATGGCCTGCCGGTACCGATCGTCGTGAAGTCGGCGGGCCGGTGCGTGCAACTCGGCAATTTCGCCAGCCTTCACGTCTCCAGCGTCGTCTGCTCCGCGACCGACAGGAGCGGCAAGAGATATGAATTGCGCTTTGAATCCGATGGCTCGCCGATCACGGTGCGGCGCGTGAATCCATCAGCGCCGACCATCCGCGGACAAGGCTGAAAGCTGAAAGATGCGTCATGGCGATGCGCTGGTTCAACAGGCCCAAACCAAAGGAGGTTTGGGAAGAGCCTGTGGCCTGGCCGATCGGGGATATCGAAGCCGCCCACCGCATCCGCGATATCTGCAGTGCTGCCTCGGACTGCGCCGCGAAGGCGGGCGCGCCGGATAGCGAGAACCGGCAGGACGAATATCGGCGCTACGAGCGCGCGTCGCGCGCCGCCATGGAAACCGCCATGAAGATCGCCGACGACCTGCTGCGCGACTCCGCCGTGCGCCAGATCATCGATCTGTGTTTGATGGCCGACGACCAGCGGACGGCGCGAATCCTGTTCCGCGCGATCCAGGCGCCGTCCATCCGCGAGGAGGTGCTGCGAGATCATCCGCTGCTGGAGTCGTAGCGCGCGATCCTTGTTGCGCATGATCTTCTTCGGAAAACCGGGTCCCAATTTTCCGGATCATGCGTGATTATTTCTCGACCGCGCCGCCGCTTTCGGCCCAGTCCTTGAAGCCGCCGATGTTGTAGACCTCGCTGTAGCCCATGTCCTTGAGCAGCTTTCCGGCGAGCGAGGCGCGGCCACCGGAGGCGCAATAGATCAGGACGACTTTCTCCCGCGAAAAATTGTTGTCGTGGGTGGGCGAGTCTGGATCGGCACGAAATTCGAGCAGGCCGCGCGAGACGTGAACGGCGCCGGCGGCCTTGCCGCTCGCCTGCACTTCCGTGCCGTCGCGGATGTCCAACATCAGCGTATTGCCCTTGGCGATCTTCTCGCGCGCTTCAGCCACCGTGATCTTCGGCACCACAGCGTTGGCGGCTTCCATCATCTGTTTGACACTAAGTGCCATCTTTTACCTCCCAGGTCATTGAGCTAAGCGAGAACGTCGCTTGACTCCTACTCCTTCCCCCTCGTCATTGCGAGGAGCGTTAGTGACGCAGCAATCCAGCTCTTCGCTTAGGTTTTGACTGGATTGCTTCGCCTTGCTCGCAATGACGGATATAGTTTTTCCGCCAGACGCCAAGGGCTCCGATGCGGCTTCCGTTCTTCTATGGCTGGATCATCATCGCGGTGACCTTCGTCACCATGGCGATCGGCGTCAACGCGCGCACTGCCTTTTCCCTGCTGTTTCCACCCATCCTCGGCGAATTCGGATGGGACCGCGGCGTGACGGCGGGGGCCTTCTCCTTCGGCTTTGTGGTGTCGGCGATTGCGAGTCCCCTGATCGGACGCCTGATGGATCGCCTTGGTCCGCGCAGCGTGATGGAGCTTGGCGTGGCGCTGATGGCGAGCGGCCTGTTGCTCGCGCCGCTGACGAGCGAGCCCTGGCACCTTTATCTGACCATCGGCGTCCTCGTCGGCGCCGGCAGCATCTGCCTCGGCTATACCGGACAATCGCTCTATCTGCCGAACTGGTTTCACCGCAGCCGCGGCCTGGCGATCGGGCTGGCTTTCGCGGGCGTCGGCGTCGGCTCGGTCACCTTGCTGCCGTGGGTGCAGGTGATGATCGATCACGGCGGCTGGCGCACCGCTTGCACCGCGATGGGGCTCTTGCTTTTGATCGTGCTTGCGCCGATCAACCTGCTCTTGCGCAAGCGGCCCGAAGATTTGGGCCTTTTGCCCGATGGCGACGCCGCGCCTTCGGCCTCATCGCCAAAGCCGGTCTCGAATATCGTCGATCCCGCCTGGGCCAATACCGACTGGACACTCGCGCGCGCAATTCGCACTGCGCGTTTCTGGTGGATCGCATTCGGCTATTTTGCCGGGCTTTACATCTGGTACGCCGTGCAGGTGCATCAGACCAAATACCTGCTCGATATCGGCTTCAGCCCGGCGGTCGCGGTGTGGTCCCTGGGCGCGGTCTCTACGCTCGGCATTCCCGGCCAGATTTTTCTTGGTCACGTCTCGGACCGGATCGGACGCGAATGGGTCTGGGCCATCGGCTGCGCCGGGTTTGCGATCTGCTTTGCCGCGCTGATGGCGCTGTCGCAGCTTCATTCGCTGGCGCTGATCTATTTCATGGTGTTCACTCAAGGCGCGCTCGGCTACGGGCTCACCTCGGTGATGGGGGCGATCGTGGTCGAAATCTTTCAGGGCAAGCACTACGGCAGCATTTTCGGGACCATCCAGGTTGCAGCCCTTGCCGGCGGCGCGGTGGGGCCTCTGGTGACCGGCATCTTGCATGACGTGACCGGAAATTACTCGCTCGCCTTCCTGATCGCGATCGGCATGAGCGCGCTTTCCGCGCTCGCCATCTGGCGCGCATCGCCCGGCAAGGTCCGCGCGGTCGCCGGCCGGCTGCACCGGATTTGAGTGTTGTGATCGGCTTGCGGCGATCTTGATGTGCTAGAACCGGATCGCTAGTCCCCTTATATTCCGGCAAAACCACAGGGAGACGCCCATGAACGAGCATGCCCAGGCAGCAGGCGCCGCGCCGCTGTTCAATCCGCTGTCGCCCGATTTCATCCGCGACCCCTATCCGCATTACGATCTCTTGCGCCGCGTCGACCCGGTGCATATCACGCCGCATGGAATGTATCTCGCAAGCCGTCACGCGGACGTGAGCGGCATCCTGCGCGACAAACGCTTCGGCAAGGATTTCGTCGAGCGCTCGGTGCGACGCTATGGGCCGAAGATCATGGAAGAGCCGATCTTCCGTTCGATGAGCCACTGGATGCTGCAACAGGACCCGCCGGATCACACCCGCCTGCGCGGACTGGTCGTGCAGGCCTTCACGGCGCGGCGCGTGGAGGACATGCGGCCGCGCATTCAAGAGGTGGTCGACCAGACGCTCGACCGCGTGATGACGCGCGGGCGCATGGACCTGATCGAGGATTTTGCCTTTCGCCTGCCTGTCACGATCATTTGCGACATGCTCGGAATTCCCGAGGAGCACCGCGAGACGTTCTATGCCGGCACGCGCGATGGCGGCCGCATTCTCGATCCGGTGCCGCTCTCGCCTGCCGAAATCGCGCAAGGAAACGCCGCCAACATGATGGCGCAGATGTATTTCCAGCAGCTGTTCGAGCTGCGGCGCAAGCAGCCCGGCGACGACCTGACGACGCAACTGGTGCAGGCCGAAGAGGACGGCTCCAAGCTCACCAACGAGGAGCTGACCGCCAACATCATCCTCCTGTTTGGCGCAGGCCATGAAACCACGGTCAATCTGATCGGCAACGGGCTTCTCGCGCTTCACCGCAACCCGGACCAGCTTGCGCTCCTGAAGGCGAAGCCGGAACTGATCAGCAATGCCATCGAGGAATTCCTGCGGTACGATTCCTCGGTGCAGATGACCGGCCGGGTGACACTGGAAAACATCGACGATCTCTGCGGGCGGAAGATCCCCAAGGGCGAAACCGTGCTCTGCCTGCTCGGCTCGGCCAACCGCGATCCGGAGGTCTATCCCGATTCCCCGGAACGGCTCGACATCACGAGGCCCAATGTGCGCCCGCTGTCGTTCGGCGGCGGCATCCACTTTTGCCTCGGCGCGCAACTGGCGCGGATCGAGGCCGAAATCGCCATCTCGACTCTGCTGAGGCGGCTGCCGGACCTGCGGCTCGATGACGCGGATAATCCGCAGTGGCGTCCGACCTTCGTATTACGCGGCCTCAAGCGACTGCCTGCCAGCTGGTGATCGGCACGCCGGTGCGGCTCGCGGGCGAACACCGCAGCGTTCGCGGCTTCCATCATCTGCTTGACACCGAGCGCTATCCTTGACCTCCAGGTCGTGAAATCGATCGCTGTCTAGAGGATGGGCTTTCTCTTGCTCCATTGCGAGGAACTAAAGGTCGCTGATTGTGGTGTCGAGGCTGGAGCCGAGCCGTAATAGACGCGTTGCATGTCGCGCGGGTAGGTCGTCTTCGCGCGCTCGGCTGCCGCCAAATCGATCTCGGCGGTGACGAATGGCTTGTCCGCCGAAGTCTCGCCAAGCAAGGCCGCGTCCGGCGAAAATAGCCAGCTATTGCCGGTAAACAGGCTGCGGTCGTAGCTGCGCCGATTTGCCGAAGCGACATAGCAGCCTGACACGATCGCCGACATCTCGCACGCTACGCGCCAGCGCCGGCCCGCGCCGCTGGCGCGCGGGTGGACGATCAGGTGAGCGTCAGCAAGCCCGATGTCGCGGGCGTGCTCCGGGAACATGATTTCGCTGCAAAGCTGGAAACCGATCCGAAGCTGATCGTAAAGCGTGACACCAAACTGCCAGTTGCCCCGATCGAACCAGAGGCTTTCCCGCGCGACCGGGAGGTCGGGCAGATACCATTTGCTTCGCGTCGGCCGGTAGCCGAACTCATTTGTCCAGATGAACGCTTCATTGAGCCGTAGCCCGTTTCGCTCGGTCGGTCTTGATGTCATCACCGCCTTGCAGGCGAGGCTGCCAAACGCGGCGATCATCTCGTCATGCGCGGCGATCGCCTTCTTCCACAGATCCTGGTCGAAAGCGTCCCCGGCGAATATCCACTCACAGAACGGCATCTCCGGCAGCACCACCAGATCCGGCTTTTCGGCGTCAACCTGGGCGACAAGCGCATCCCAGGCGGCCCTTTTTCGCGGAGCTTCGTCGGGAAATTCGCAGATCGTCATTTTCACGTCCGCACCCCTGGGCCGAGGGAAAGTACAAACCGGATAGCCAAATTTCGCACTGGCAGAAATGAAAAAGATATGCTGTTTTCTGCCAAATGACGATACCTCGAAAAATGGTCTTGTTCGCCTTCGACGGTTGCCAGTTTCTCGACGTGGCCGGGCCATCGTCGGTTTTCGGCATCGCGAACCACGCTACTGGCCGACCGCTCTACGACGTCAAGGTGGTCTCGCCCCGCGGGGGTTTGGTCGCCACCTCTTGCGGCGTTTCGATTGCCGCGCTGGCAATCAAGTCCGTGTCGCCGAAGACCGTCGATACGGTGCTTGTCTGTGGCGGCGGACTTGCGGCGATGCGCGACAGCATCGCGCCGGCCGTCACGCGTCGATGGCTTAAGCGATGCGCCCGCGAGTGCCAGCGCTTCGGGTCGGTTTGCACCGGCACCTATGTTCTTGCAGAGTTGGGTGAACTGGACGGGCACCGGGTCACCACGCATTGGGCGGATTGCGAAAATCTAGCGGCGCAATTCCCCGACGTATCCGTGGACCGAGAGGCGCTCTTCATCGTGAGCGGCAATATCTGGACTTCCGCCGGGATCTCCACCGGGATCGATATGGCACTGGCGATGGTGGAGCGAGACCACGGCCGGCTGGTTGCCGACAGGGTGGCGAAGTTCATGGTACTGTACGCTCGGCGTCCGGGATACCAGTCGCAGTTCAGCGAGGTGCTGACTGCCCAGATCGCGTCAGGCGCGCCCTTCGCGGACTTGATCAATTGGTTTGAAAGCCGGATCGGTCTACCGATCGACGTCGCAGCGATGGCGAACCGTTGCGGGCTGACGGAGCGCACCTTCTACAGGAAATTCGTTGCTTCGGTCGGGCAGACGCCAGCCCGATTCATTCTCAACGCCCGGCTGGAAAAGGCGCGGACCTTACTTGCGACCGACCTTCCGTTGAAGGTCATTGCTGATCGCATCGGAATGGGCTCGGCGACCCGGCTCAGTCTCGCATTTGAAAGAAAATTCGGCCTTTCGCCGTCGACGTTTCGAAACGTCCATCATGCCGATGGAACAGGCCTGTGATCGCCTGAGTTGCGGGGGCTCAGGCCGGCGGTACCCGGCCCACCGATGAGCCGTCGCGGTCATCTGACGCTGTGACTTCGCCACAGTTCACTCTATATATGGCCCTACTCCGGCCATGGCGGCCTGCCGCTTGCTTGAACTCTCGATGCGGGAGCATGGCGCAGAATGCGCCCGTAATGTGTGATCCGCGTCCTCACAAGGAGACACCGTGCAGACGACGCTGCTCGGATTGGCGATAGCCTTCATCATCGCGCTGGTTGCCGCGCTGGTCGGGCCGTTTTTCGTCGACTGGAATCAGTTCCGGCCGCAATTCGAGGCCGAAGCGACGCAGGTGATCGGCGCGCCGGTGCGGGTTGCGGGCGAGCTGGAGGCGCGCCTGTTGCCGTCGCCGACCTTGCGGCTACGCTCGGTCGTGGTCGGCGGCGCCAATGATCTCGGCAAGGTGCGGGCCGACAAGCTCGACGTCGAATTCAGCCTCGGCTCGCTGATGCGCGGCGAATGGCGCGCCACCGAACTCAGCATCGGCGGCATGGCGCTCGATCTTGGGCTGGACCCGAAAGGCGCGATCGACTGGCCGGCCGGAAACGGCAAGTTCAACCTGGGCTCGCTCGCCATCGACAGACTGCATCTCACCGGCCGCGCCGCGCTGCACGACGCGCTGAGCCGCCGCACGCTCGAGCTCAACGATATCGCGTTTTCCGGCGACGTTCGTTCGCTCGCCGGCTCGCTGCGTGGTGACGGCAGCTTCACCGTATCCGGCACCCGCTATCCGTTCCGCGTTTCGTCCGGCCAGAGCCCCGACGGCGACAGTACCCGGCTGCATCTTGTGGTCGAGTCCAGCCAGCGGCCGGTTTCGGCCGATCTCGATGGCCTCCTGAGTTTCGAGGGGCGCAGCCCCCGCTTTGAAGGCGCCATCACCTGGGCGGCAACCGCCGGCGCCAAGGGCGACAAGGGCGCCGAGCCGAGCGCGCCATGGCGGGTGTCGGCGAAGATCAAGGCGGACCACGCTGCCGCCAAACTCGACCAGATCGAGGCAAGCTATGGCGCCGAGGATGCCGCGCTCAAGCTTGCCGGCACCGGCGACATCAGCTTCGGAGCCTCGCCGCTCTTTCACGCGGCGCTGTCGGCGCGGCAACTCGACGCCGACCGCTTCGTCGCCAGGGAAGTTGCACCCGCCGCCAGTGGCACGAGGGCCGGCGGCAACAAACCCGGCGACGGCAAGGACAACGCGGCCGAAGCGGTTCGGGTTCTCCCGGCCTTGCGTGGCTTGATGGCGGCTCTCCCGGCCTCACCCATTCCGGCCAAGATTGAACTGGCAACCGAGCAGATCGTGCTGGGCGGACGCAGCCTGCAGAATCTCGACGCCGAGCTGCGTACCGACGCCAAATCATGGACGATCGATCGCCTTGATGTCCGTGCACCCGGTTCAACCCGCGTCGCGCTCAGCGGCCGTGCGGCGGATGTGACCTCCGGCCATTTCAGGGGCGCGCTCTCGATCGAGTTGTCCGATCCTGATGCGTTGGTGATCTGGTTGCAGGGGCGCAGCGAAGCCAGCCCTCACAGCCAGAATTCGTTTCGCCTGAACGGCGATGTCGATATCGCGGGCAACAGCGTCGCGATCGAGAACGTCAGGTGCGAGCTCGATAGCGGCGCGGTGACAGGGCGAATTGCCTTCACGCACGACACCGCAAACGGCATCTCGCTCGATGCGGCGCTGAAGGCCGAGCGCCTCGACCTTGATTCTGCGAACGCCTTCGCCCGCGGCATACTCGGCCCTCAAGCGGACTGGCCGGAGCGGGCAAGACTTTCGCTTCAGATCAACCACGCCATCTCCGCCGGTCAGGACCTGCACCCGTTTGCTGCGAAGCTTGGCTACGATCCGAAGACATGGACGCTTGAGTCGCTGAAAATCGGCGAGGCCACGGGCCTCATGCTGGAGGGCAAGGGCGCCTTCGATCGTGCGGACGCGACCGGCAAGCTCACGCTCGATTCGAGCGCGTCGTCGCTGTCGCAGATTGCGGGCGCGGTCACGCCGCTATGGCCGCAACTCGCCGCGCGGCTCAACGCCATGAAGCTCAGCCCCGGCCCGGCGCATGTGAAGCTCGCGCTCGCCATTGACAAGGACTCCGGCCGCGCCGATCGCACCAACGCGCACGCCTCGATCGAACTCGACGCGCCGCAGTTCAAGGGCTCGCTTGCGATTGCGGCGAAGCCGGGCAGCGCAAGCTTGCGCGATGCCGATGTCGACAAACTCATGCATGGCGAGGTCACCCTCGACACCAGGATAGCGTCGGAGCAAGGCGCATCGCTGCTGAGCCTGCTTGGGCTCGAAGGCGTGATCGCCGCCCGCGACGGGCCCGGAAAGCTTCAGGGCTCGATCAGCGGCGCGTGGGGCATGCCGCTTCGCGTCAAACTCGATCTCACCGGCGTCGGCCTTGAGGTGGAGGCCCAAGGCACGGCCGATCCGTTCAAGTCGATGGATCTCAAGGCTATCCAGGCCAACCTCTCGCTCAAGGGTCGCGTCCTCAACCTTGCGCCGCTGTTCGACCTCAAGCCGTCGGACAGGCTCGCGCAGGACGTCAGTCTGAGCTCGCGGATTGCCCTGGCGAACGGCAAGGCGACCTTCGATGACATTGACGGCACAATGGCGGGATCGCGGCTGCGCGGCCGGCTGGTGATGACGCTCGACGGCGAGCGCAAGGTCGAAGGCGAACTCGGCCTCGACGCGCTGGATCTCGGTCCGGCCCTGGGCCTTGCGATCGGTGCGGCCGGCCGCGATGCGTCGGAGCCGTTCGGCAGCGGCTTTCTGAAGCACTGGCGCGGACAGATTGCATTTCAGGCGCTGCGCGGCGTGCTGCCGGGCGGCAGCGAATTGCATCCGTTCAGCGGCACCGTGAAAGGCGACGGCCAATCGCTGATCATCGATGGTCTGAAGGGCGGCATCGGGGGCGGCGAGGCGAGCGGCAGTCTTGAAGCAAGACGAGCCGCCGGCGGATTGTCGCTCAATGCCCGCATTGCGCTTGCTGGTGTCGACGGCTCTGCCCTGCATTACCGCACGCTCGCCGTGCCCGCCGGTCGCACGTCGGCGCAGATGACGCTGTCGAGCGAAGGCCGTAGCGCCTCTGCATTGATCGGCGCGATTTCAGGAAGCGGCACCGTGACGCTGGAAGCCGCCCGCATCAAGGGTCTCGATCCGCGCGCCTTCGATGTCGCGATCCGCGCCGGCGACGCAGGCCAGCCGATCGACGACCAGCGCCTGCGCAAGATCGTGGAGCCCGCGTTGTCGGGCGGCGCGCTTTTGGTCTCCTCGGCGCAGATCCCGTTCACGATCCGCGACGGCCGGCTTCGGGTCGGCGCCACTGCGCTGGAGGCCGAGGGCGTTCGCGCCATCGTCTCCGGCGGCTACGACATTCCCGCAGACCAGGCCGATATACGCGCCGCGCTCGCAGCGCCTGGCGCCGGACCCGGGCAGGCGAGCCCGCCGGAAATCCAGATTTTCGCCGCCGGCCCTCCGGATGCGCTCGACCGGACGGTCGATGTCGCGGCCTTGTCGTCGTGGCTCGCGGTGAGGGCGATCGACCGCGAAACCAGGCGGCTTGATTCCATCGAGCGCGGCGAGGCAAAGCCCGCCTCTATCGCGCCGCAGCCGGGGGGCCCGGCGGATGCCACGTCATCCGCACCGCCATCCGCCGAGGCGCCGCATGCGCTGCCGCCCACGATGAGGCCGAGGCTCAGCGCGCCGCGGCCGCCGGCCGCTCCGCCTGCGGCCAGCTTGCCGGGCGCGCCTGCGGCGAGCAATCAGCCCGTGAGCCAGCAGGTCCCGCCGCCATTGCCGCCGCCGATCGAGGTGCGGCCCGCCCCTCGTCCGGCAAAACCACGGCCGCCGCTGGCGCTGACGCCGCCCGTCGCAGCAACACAGCCCGCGTTCTGAAACCGCCGCGTCTGGAGGCAGCCCGTGCTTGACGGCGACATGACGGCCCGTCGCATGCGTCCATGTGAAAAACGCGTCTTTTCCGGCCTCAAGACCGAAGGTACCGTGCCGCGGAAATTTCTTGGGTAGCCAGCCTGCCAACATGACGCTGAACGACATCTGTCACTGGATCGACCAGACGGCGTTGAGCCAGTCCATACAGGCTGCCGGCTGGGTTGTGCCGACCGTGCAGACGATCCACATTCTCGGCATTGCCATGGTGGCGAGTTCCGCGCTGATGATCGATCTGCGTTTGATCGGCGTGTTCTGGGCGAGCCGGCCGGTTGCGGCCGTCAAGGCGCGGTTCTTGCCGCTGATCTGGTGGCCGCTGCTGCTTCTGCTTGCGACCGGCATCATCATGATAACTGCGGAGCCGGCGCGCTCGCTGAAGAACCCGGCCTTTCAACTCAAGATGCTGCTCCTGATCGGGGCGCTGACCGTCACGCTGGTGTTTCAATTTCTGCACCGGCGCAACGCCGCCTTCGGCGACGTCAAAGGGCCGCGCGCGGCGGCAGTGACGCTCGCGATCGTCTCGATCCTGCTGTGGTCTTCGATCATCTTCGCCGGACGCTGGATTGCCTATTTCGCATGACGGATTCGAGCATGTCACAGCACAGGAATTGTTTCGGTGGAGATTGAGCGCGCGCTTCAATGGTTGCAGTCGACGCCGATCGCCATCACGATCGCCGAGAACGACATCCTGTTTCCGTGGATCGAGTCCGTTCACGTTTTGGCGATTGTGCTGGTGGTCGGAACCATCTCGATCGTCGATCTGCGGCTGTTGGGCGTGGCCTCGCTCGACATCAGCGCGAAGCGGCTGATGCACGACATCATCCCCTACACCTGGTGCGCGTTCGCGGTCGCCGCGATATCAGGCACGCTGATGTTTTCATCTGATGCAACTCACTACGCGCACAATCGCCTGTTTCAGGCCAAGCTCGTGATGCTTGTGCTGGCCGGCCTCAACATGGCGATGTTTCATTTCTTTGGCGTGCGCGACATCGAGCGATGGGAAGCGCCGGGGGCGACGCCGCCGGTGGCAGCGAAGGCCGCGGCCAGCGTCTCGCTTCTGGTCTGGATCACCGTGGTTTCGCTCGGCCGCGGCACGGGCTTCACGATGCACTGATTTCCCAATGAAATAGGTTCTGGATACCTTTCGGTAGAATCTTCCTGGCGTTTGGAGAAATGAACGTGACATCCGCTTCCTTCGGTATTGCCTCTGCTGCTCTTGTCGCCGTGCTGCTCGCGCCCTCGATTTCCGGCGCGCAATCGCCGAAAAAAGAGCCCACGGTGATCAACCCGCCGCCGACGGCGCAGGACTGGGCCGATCTCGCCAAGCTGCCGGACTGGAGCGGCGTCTGGAATCCGAAGATCACGGATCAGGATGCGCAGGTGAAGAGCAATCCGCCGCCGTGGAATGAAGAGGCCGCCAGGAAGATCGCGCGCATGTTCGCGGAAGAAAAGGCCGGCCGGCCGACGCTGATCTTCGGCAACTGTCTGCCCGAGGCGCATCCGTCGTGGATGCTGGTCACCCACAACGCCATGGAAATCCTGTTCACGCCTGGCCGCGTCACCATGCTGGGGGAATCCGACGGCAACCGTCTCCGCCGCATCTACACCGACGGACGGGGCCATCCCGAGCATCTCGATCCGACCTTCCACGGTCACTCGATCGGTCACTGGGATGGCGACACGCTGGTCGTCGACACCGTCGATATTGTCCCCGAAGCGCCGCTCGCCGTCAGCGAAGCGGCCGGCCTGCCCAATAACGGCGACATGCACGTGATCGAGCGGATTCATCTCGCCGACAAGGACATCCTGCATGACGACCTTGAAATCATCGCGCCGCATCTCCTCACCCAACCGTGGAAGACCACGCGCATCTTCTTTCGCCAGCGGGCGCGCAAGTTCGACATCGTCGAAGGCGTCTGCGCCACCGGCGATCTGGTCGAACGCGTCAATGCGGATGGCGACCACGTCTTTGTGCCCGTCCAGAAATCCGAATGGGGCCATACCACGGCCGTCCCGGCGAAATAGCCGGCAAGAAGAAAGTCAGGAGATGATCATGCGACAACTTTTGAAGACGGTCGGCGCATTCGCCGTGCTTGCAGTTCTGGCCACCGGGATCACCGGAGTGGCCGCGCACCATTCCGCGGCGATGTTCGATTTCTCGAAAAAGCTGACGATGAAGGGCAAGGTCGTGGAAATGCGCTGGGTCAACCCGCACGTCACGATCACCATCAACGGCTCTCCCAGTCCGGATGAAGCGCCCAGCGAATGGCTGATGGAAACCACAAGCCCCGGCAATCTGACGCGCGTCGGCGGATGGCGGCGCGATATCATCAAGCCGGGCGACGAGATCGAGGTCACCTTCCATCCGGAACGTGAGGCCGGCAAGAAGGATGGACTTTTGCGGGAGATGAAGCTGCTTTCGACCGGCGAAGTGTTCCCCGCCAACATCCGCGACCAGGAAAAGCCGGGTCTTGAATAGAATGGGCCTGGAACAGGGATTTGCCCTGATGCGCCGCTGCGTTCGATCGGGTCGCGTGCGAGCGTGCGCGGCCGTGGCTGTCCTTGCCATCGCGGCCACGCCCTCTTTGGCCCAGGATCAGCCGCCGCCCAAAGACACGATTTTCGCCCGCAAGATTGTGATGGGCGAAATCGACATGGACATGGACGAGATCGAGACGATGCTCGCGCCGGAGGGCAAGCTCGAGCTTTCGGACGCGCAGGAGCATGCGGAAGTGATCTCGACCTTGCTGATGGCGTTTCCGCATCTGTTTCCGCCGTCGACCAATCAATGGAAGGAGGGTGCGACGCGCGATCCCGCTACCGACACCTTCGCCAATCCCGCGATCTGGTCGAATTTTTCCGATTTCTACACGCGCGCCGGCGAGGCCTCGAAGATCGCTTGGAACGCCAGCCGCGCCGAACGGCCCGACGAGTTCAGCGCCCAGCTCAAGGAATTGCGCCTGCGCTGCAATGGCTGCCACGCGCTGAACATGAAAACGGAATAACTCCGCGTCACTCAGCCTACGATCGATGCGCCAAAAGAAATCTGGTTACCGTCAGGGTCTTCAATCCTACAGTCGCGCATACCGTAAAAACGATCTTCAAGCGGGTACGTCGTTCGGGCTCCCTTGGCGACAATGTGATTGTAGTAGGCGTCTACGTCATCGACATGGACATAGACGCGAGCGAGATGAAACTCGCTCTCATCCGCCTTCGACAGGTTGAATTCCACCTCATCCCTGCAAACGCTGGCAAGCTCCGGAGGATCCCCGAATATCCAGCCGACCTCGAAGCCGAGCGTAGAGCGATAGTACTCAAGCGCACGCTCAAGATCCCTGACGCAGAGAATTGGAACCGCGGTCTGAAGCGACGGACCATCTTTCCTGCTTTTGACTGAGGTCGTGCCGTCGAACATCGGTGTGCTCCGGTCGGGAAAACGCGCCGAAGCCTATCACACGGTCGCTCGCCCCGCACCTGGCGCGCTGCACGGCTGCCACGCGCTGAACATGAAGACGGAATAGGGGCCGCTCGCACCCAACGCCGCTTCAAGTGCGCGGTTGCGTCGGCCCATCGTGGCGCGGGCTGGCCTCCGCCGCCGGAGGAGCCGCGGCTCCCCCCGCCGCCTGGGCGCGGGTGCGGAAATAATCCAGCACGAAAAGCCGGATCGCCGAGGACAGATTGCCCTGCTGGCGATTGCTGTCGATCTCGCCGACCAGTTCGGAAAGCGTGACGTTGCGAAGGCCGGAAATCTCCTTCATGCCGTTCCAGAACGCTTCTTCGAGACTGACGCTGGTCTTGTGACCTGCGACGACGATCGATCGCTTCACGACGGGCGACTTCATGATGCGTCTCCGTCCTCGATGCGATGCTGATCGAGCAGCTCGCGGGCGCGCTCGGTTCGCGCTTCCTCGTTCGCACGGTCGGACTTCGTGCGGCCGAACCGCGCGCGATTGGCAGCGGCTTCCCGTTCCGCATGTTCGCGCTCGGCGCGCTTCCGGAATTGCTTTAGATTGACCAAATCCCCCATGTCCGCCCCCGTCATGCAAAACGCCGGCCCGAAGCCGACCGAAGGGGTACATGGTTGTTCAGATTGCCGCGACGCTTGCATATGATGACCAGTAAATCACCACCATGACCCAATGAAGCCGCGCGGCCTTGAGCTAGATCAATCGCTCTAAAATTTGCCGGATACGCGCAAGCCAGCCCGATCCTCATTATGAAATTCCCCATTATGTAGTCAGATCACAAAATGTTGTGTGTCGATCTTTTCGAAATAATTTTTGCTCTACCACGGCCAAGCGCCGCGGTAAAAGCCAATCAAGCATAATTCTTTAGACGATTGGCGATTTGTTGTCGTGTCGCATGGCGCCATGCGTCCTTCATCCCGGGTGCGTCATTTCGCGCGGTTTCACCAAGCGGTCGAACTCGCTGCCAGAAACAAAGCCGAGCCTAACAGCCTCTTCTTTCAGGGTTGTGCCCCGGGCATGAGCGGATTTGGCCACTTTGGCGGCGTTATCATAGCCGATCTTCGGGGCGAGCGCCGTCACCAGCATCAGTGAACGCTCCATGAGTTCCTGGATGCGTTTTTCGTCGGCTTGTATTCCTTCGACGCAGTTCTCCGTAAAAGAACGGGCCACATCGGTCATCAGTTGTATGGAATTCATCATACAATATGCCAGGAGCGGCTTGTAGACGTTCAGTTCAAAATGGCCCTGACTACCTGCGGTTGTAATCGCCGCCTGGTTGCCGAACACCTGGCAGCACACCATGGTGACCGCCTCGCACTGTGTCGGGTTGACCTTGCCGGGCATGATCGAGGAGCCCGGCTCGTTCTCGGGCAGGATCAGTTCGCCGAGCCCGGAGCGGGGGCCTGAACCCAACAGGCGGATGTCGTTGGCAATCTTGAACAGGCCGGTGGCCGCGGCATTCAGCGCGCCATGCACGAACACATAGGCGTCGTTGGAGGCGAGCGCCTCGAACTTGTTGGCGGCGCTGACAAAGGGCAGGCGGGTGATCTTGGCGACGTGGCGGGCAAAGGTCTTTGCAAATCTCGGTTTCGAGTTGAGGCCGGTGCCGACCGCGGTGCCGCCCTGCGCCAGCGGATAAAGCTCCTTCAGGCCTGCGCGTATCCGCGCGATGCCATGCTCGACCTGGGCGGCGTAACCGGAAAATTCCTGTCCCAGCGTCAAGGGCGTTGCGTCCTGGGTATGGGTGCGGCCGATCTTGACGATATGAGCGAACGCCTTCTCTTTGGCGGCCAATGCGCGGTGCAGCATCGCCAGCGCCGGCAAGAGGTCGTGCGTGATGGCAATCGTCGCCGCAATGTGCATCGCGGTCGGGAACGAATTGTTGGACGACTGGCTCATGTTGACGTGATCGTTGGGATGCACCGGCGACTTCGCGCCGAGCTTGCCGCCGAGCAACTCGCTGGCGCGATTGGCGATCACTTCGTTGATGTTCATGTTGGTCTGGGTGCCGGAGCCGGTCTGCCAGACCACCAGCGGAAAATGATCGTCGAACCGGCCCTCGATCACCTCGCGCGCGGCGCGAATGATGGCCCGCGCCCGCCGCTGGTCGAGCAGGCGCAGGTCGCGGTTGGTTTCGGCGGCGGCCAGCTTGACGATGCCAAGCGCGCGAATGATCTCGATCGGCATCCGGTCGCGGCCGATGCGAAAATTCTGCCGGCTACGTTCGGTCTGCGCGCCCCAGTAGCGGCTCGCGTCGACCTCGATGGGACCGAAGCTGTCGGTCTCGGTACGGGTCGATTTGGACGGGGAAGACGCTTTCGCTCGGGCCATGATCACACTCGATTGCACGCGATTGATCAGGCGCCGCCGCGCGCCCTATTTCTTGCGGAAGCGATCGAGCCGCACCACCTCGGCGCCCTCGCTGGGCTTTTCCGGCTCGTCCTTGCCCTCCGTCGCCGGCGCTGGCAGCGCGGATGTTGCGGCTGGCGCGGCCGTCGTGTCCTCGTCGGCGGCTGCCGGTGCGGCATCGGCGGTTTCGAATTGCAGACCGAACTGCACCGACGGATCGAAGAAACTCTTGATCGCGCTGAAGGGAACGACGAGGCGCTCCGGAATGCCGCCAAACGAGAGGCCGACCTCGAAGCGGTCCTCCGTCACCACGAGATCCCAGAACTGGTGCTGGAGGATCACGGTCATTTCTTCCGGATATTGCGCCAGAAGGCGTGGCGACAACTTCACGCCCTCGGCGGTCGAGGCGAAGGTGATGAAGAAGTGATGGTCACCCGGCAGGCCGTGTTCGGCGGCATCCGCCAGCACGCGACGCAGCACGCCGCGCAATGCGTCGCGGGCCAGTACGTCGTATCGGATGTGATCGGTCGCCATGATCTGTCCTGTCGCCCAATTTGAAGGTCTGCCGCGAAGCCGGCGGCCGCCGCGCCCGACTCGGGAAGAGTTCCACTATCGTACCCCGCTCTTTAGCGCAGGTCAGTAGCCTCGGAACCCCTTAAGCCAACAGTCAGGGAAAAGGGAAAGTGGAGGCTTCTGTTGCCAGGTGCCTCCGAACCCCGCCTAGCGGAGCTTAACCCGCTAGGACTTTAAAGTGGTCTTTCAAACTGCGTTACGCAGCCTGAGCAACCGGAGCATAGTTGTCGTTTGCAACTATTGCATGGCCCGATATCGGCGGAACCATACCGAGAAAAAACGCGCCCTTTACGCCCTCGTCGATCCTGTTTCGCCCCCGCCGAAACCCGCCTTTATCGCCTGGCATGATCCGGAAAAGTGGGTGCCGGTTTTCCGAAGAAGATCATGCCAAACAACGGGTTTTGGTGGAGGCGCCGGGTACTGCCCCCGGGTCCGAATGGTTTATTGCGACGGTCATTTATTTCCATAGCCGGCAAGCCGGCACACCCAATATAGGGGGCAAAGGTTGAGAAAGACAGTGCCGGAAAACCGGTTGAAACACATGGTTTTGAGGAAACCTTCATCTCTGGAGGGTGGATAGGCGGCAAATGAGGGTTGGCCGGTCTGTTTCGCCTCGCTAAAGCTTGCTCATGCCCCCGGGTTCGTCATCGGCCGCTATCCCAGCGCCGGATCTTGCCAAGTCACCGCCCAGCCTTTTGGTGCTTTTTGTCGCCTTCGCCAAAATGTCGCTGGCGGGCTTTGGCGGCGTGCTGGTCTGGGCGCGGCGCGGCATCGTCGACCAGCACAAATGGATGACGGCGGACGAGTTCAACGAAACCTTTGCGCTCTGCCATTTCCTGCCCGGTCCCAACATCGTCAATCTGACCTTCGTGTTCGGCTCGCGCCTTCGCGGGCTGCCGGGCGCCGTCGCGGCCTTCTCGGGCCTGGTCGGCCCGCCCGCTTTGATCATGGTGGTGATGGGCATGCTCTATCACCGTTATGGCGAGATCGATGCGCTGCGGCGCATCCTGTCGGGCGTCGCCTGCGCGGCCATCGGGTTGATGCTCGCGGTGGTGTTCCGGATGATGACGCCGCTGATCAAGCGGCGTGATGTCATTGCATTGCTGGTCATGGTCGCGGTCTTCATCGCGATCGGCCTGTTGCGCCTGCCCTTGGCGGCGGTGCTGCTGGTGGCGATCCCGATCTCGATCGCGATCACCTGGTGGGTGCGGAAGGAGGCGGCATGAATTCCGATTCCAATCCGGTGCTCGCGCTGGCCCTGACGTTTGCGACGATGTCGCTGTTTGCCGTCGGCGGCGCCAATTCCGCGATCCCGGAAATGCATCGGGTGGCGGTCGATGTAAATCACTGGCTTACCGACAAGCAGTTCACCGACGTCTATGCGATCGCGCAATTGTCGCCCGGGCCGAACGTCCTGATCGTCACCCTGATCGGCTATTCGGTGGCTGGGCTCCTTGGCGCGCTGGTCGCCACGGTTGCGATGTGCGTGCCGACCGCGGTGCTGGCCCTGATCGTCAGCCGCTTCCTGACCCGCGCGAGCGAGGCGCGTTGGCCCGGCATCGTTCAGGCCGCGCTGGTGCCGCTCTCGATCGGGCTGATGGGCGCGAGCGGCTTTATCCTTGCGCACACCTCGGACCGAACCGTGGTGGCGGTGCTCGTCACGGTCGGCGCGGCGGTGCTGGCTTCGGTGACAAAACTCAATCCGCTCTGGATGCTGGTTGCCGGCGGCTGTCTCGGCTTTGTTGGCCTGATCGGGTGAGGGAAATCGCCCGGGTTCCGGCTTGCCCGGGCGGGCTCGGATACTCATTTTTCAGGTATAAGAGGGTATCGGCGCCCGAATCGGCGTGTCGAACGGCGCAACCGGCCGCTAAAACTCGCCGGTCCGACGAACGCCCATCCGAAGCACCCGCGAACGCATATGATCCAGTATCACGACCTGCTCGAACGAATCCTGGCCGACGGCGTCGAGAAGTCCGACCGCACCGGCACCGGCACGATCTCGGTCTTCGGTCACCAGATGCGTTTCAATCTGGCGGCGGGTTTCCCGATGCTGACCACCAAGCGGCTGCCGCTGAAGGCGATCATCCATGAGCTGTTGTGGTTCCTGAAGGGCGACACCAACATCAAATATCTGCACGACCACGGCGTCACCATCTGGGACGAATGGGCCGACGCCAATGGCGATCTGGGACCGGTCTATGGGTCGCAGTGGCGGTCATGGCCGGCGCCGGATGGGCGCAAGATCGACCAGATTTCGAACGTCATCGAGATGATCCGGAAAAATCCGGATTCGCGCCGGCTGATCGTGAGCGCGTGGAATCCGGCCGAGATCGACCAGATGGCGCTGCCGCCGTGCCATTGCCTGTTCCAGTTCTACGTGGCGAACGGCAAACTCTCGTGCCAGCTCTATCAGCGCTCGGCCGACGTGTTTCTCGGCGTGCCCTTCAATATCGCGTCCTATGCTCTGCTCGCCATGATGGTTGCGCAGGTCACCGGCTTGAAGGCGGGTGAGTTCGTGCATTCGTTCGGCGACGTGCATCTCTATTCCAACCATATCGAGCAGGCGCGGCTGCAACTGACGCGCGCGCCGCGCTCGCTGCCGATCATGAAGATCAATCCAGACGTGAAGGACATCTTCGGTTTCCGTTTTGAGGACTTCGCGCTCGAAGGCTACGACCCGCATCCGCACATCAAGGCCGAGGTCGCGGTTTGATCGGTGAGGCGCGCAGCTAGATGTCTCTCCTCATTCGTCGCGCGCGCACCGATGAAGCAGGCACCGTGCTTTCGCTGGTCCGCGAACTCGCCGCATATGAAAAGCTCTCGCACGAGGTCGAAGCGACGGAGACAATGATCGCCGACGCGCTGTTCGGCGACAATCCGCGGCTATTCTGCGATATCGCGGAATGGAGCGGGGCGGTCGCAGGCTTCGCGGTCTGGTTCGTCAATTTCTCGACCTTCTCGGGCCGCTCCGGAATCTATCTGGAGGATCTGTTCGTGCGACCGAGCTTGCGCGGCAAGGGCATCGGGAAAGCGCTGTTGTCGCATCTGGCAAAAGAGTGCGTGACGAACAACTGGTCGCGCCTGCAATGGTCGGTGCTCGACTGGAACGCGCCGTCGATCGCGTTCTACAAATCGCTCGGCGCGGTCATGCTCGACGAATGGACCGTCTGCAAGGTCGAGGGTCCCGCGCTTGTTGCGCTCGCCAAAGGAGGGCGCTGATGCAGATCGTGCTCATTGTTGCCGTCGCCGACAATGGCGTGATTGGCGCCGGCGGCGCCATTCCCTGGCGCCTCAAGACCGATCTGCAGCGCTTCAAGGCATTGACGATCGGCAAGCCGGTCGTGATGGGCCGCAAGACCTTCCTTTCGCTGCGCCGCCCGTTGCCCGGGCGCACCAACATCGTCATGACGCGGGATGCGGATTTTCGTGCGAGCGGCGCCATCGTGACGACCTCGCTTGACCACGCCCTGGCCGTCGGCAAAGGCGAAGCGCTGCGGCGTTTCGTCACTGAAATCGCCGTGATCGGCGGGGCAGAGATCTACGCCCAATGCATGGCCTTGGCCGACCGGCTGGAAGTCACCGAAGTCCATGCCAATCCGGCGGGCGATACCCGTTTTGTCCCAATAGATAAGACGGTCTGGGAAGAGGTGGCGCGGAGCGAAAATGCAGCCGGTCCTGACGACAGCGCGGCTTTTTCATTCGTTATGTATAAGCGCCGCATAAGCCTCGCGGCCGGCATTAACCGCATCGGCTAATGTTTACATTGACAATCGGGGCCTTCGGCATAGCTGTGCCGGGCCAAAGGCGCGCGTTGTAAGGGAGGTAGCCGTCCCCTATAAAGCCCCCGCGGCCTCTTGCGGGGCAGAGGTTTGACCGTCCCCGAGGCCTTGAAGGAGATTTGAATGGCGTGGAAGAATCAGGGCGGAGGCCCCTGGGGTACCGGTCCGAAGGGGCCGTGGGGCTCGGGACCGCAGCCGACCGGTGGCGGCCCGAGGCCGCCTGATCTCGAAGACCTTCTCCGCCGCGCCCAGGATCGCATGCAGCAGTTCCTGCCGGGCGGTTACTTCAGCGGGATCGGCATCGCCCTTGCGCTGCTCGTCGTGCTTGCAGCCTGGGGTCTGTCGGGCTTCTTCCGCGTCCAGTCCGAAGAGCTCGGCGTGGTGCTTCGCTTCGGCAAGCACGTGCGCACGGTCGGCCCTGGCTTGAGCTACCATCTGCCCTATCCGATCGAGACCGTTCTGCTGCCGAAGGCGCTGCGCGTCTCGACGCTCAACATCGGCTTTGCCTCCGACGACACCTCACGGCGCGCGAGCCGTGACGGCCGGCGCGACATTCCCGAGGAAAGCCTGATGCTGACCGGCGACGAGAACATCGTCGACGTGCAGTTCACTGTGCTGTGGCGGATCAAGCCGAACGGCGCCGCCGACTATCTGTTCAACATCCAGAATCCCGAAGGCTCCGTGAAGGCGGTGGCCGAGAGCGCGATGCGCGAAGTGGTCGGCCGCTCGAACATCCAGGGCATTCTGACCAACGACAAGGACAAGATCCAGCAGGAGGTTCTTGAATTGATGCAGCGGGTCCTCGACGGCTACGGTTCGGGCATCCTGGTGCAGCAATTGCAGATGGGTAACGTCAATCCACCGAATGCCGACGTGATCCAGTCCTTCAACGACGTGACCAACGCCAAGACCGAGCTCGAGAGTTTGCAGAACCAGGCGCAGACCTATGCCAACCAGGTGGTGCCGGAAGCGAGGGGCCGTGCGGCCCAGATCACGCAGGCTGCCGAAGGCTACAAGCAGCAGGCGGTCGCCGAAGCCAAGGGCCAGAGCTCCCGCTTCCTAAAAGTGTATGAAGAATACAAGAAGGCGCCCGACGTCACGCGCGAACGCATCTATCTGGAGACGATGGAACGCATTCTAGGCAACACGGACAAGCTCGTTTATGACGGCGGAGCGGCGGGGCAGGGCGTTCTGCCCTATCTGCCGCTGAACGAACTGACGACGCGGCGGCAGGGAACGCCGGCTGGCCAGCAGCAAGGCACGGGAGGCACGCGATGAGATCTCCCGTCACCGGCATCATGTTGCTGCTGTTGCTGCTGCTGTTGATCATCTTCGGTTACAGCTCGGTCTTCGCCGTGCAGCAGACGGAGCAGGCGCTGGTCGTGCGCTTCGGCGCGCCGGTGCAGGTCGTCACCGAGCCCGGCCTGCATTTCAAGGCGCCGTTCATCGACACGGTGATCCCGATCGACAATCGCATTCTCGATCTGGAAAATCCGGCGCAGGAAGTGATCGCGTCCGACCAGAAGCGGCTCGTGGTCGATGCGTTTGCGCGCTATCGCATCAAGGACGCGCTGCATTTCTACCAGAGCGTCGGCTCGATCCAGGCCGCCAATCTTCAGCTCACGACTCTCTTGAACTCCGGGTTGCGCCGCGTGCTCGGCGAGGTCACCCTGATCCAGGTCGTGCGTGACCAGCGCGAAGCGTTGATGGCGCGAATCCGCGACCAGCTCGATCACGAGGCCAACAGCTACGGCATTCAGGTGGTCGACGTGCGGATCCGCCGCGCCGATCTGCCCGACCAGAACAGCCAGGCGATCTATCAGCGCATGAAGACCGAGCGCCAGCGCGAGGCCGCCGAGTTCCGCGCGCAAGGCAACCAGAAGGCGCAGGAGATCAAGTCCAACGCCGATCGCGAGGCGACCGTGATCGTGGCCGAGGCCAATTCGAAGGGGGAGCAGATCCGCGGCGAGGGTGATGCCGAGCGCAACCGCCTGTTTGCCGAGGCGTATGGCAAGGATCCCGACTTCTTCGCGTTCTATCGCTCGATGACGGCCTATGAGACCGGCTTCAAGAGCAATGATACGCGCTTCCTGCTGCGGCCGGAATCGGATTTCTTCCGCTTCTTCGGCAGCGCCGCAGGCAATAAGCCGCCGGCCGCGGCGGCAGCACCACCGGCGGCGTCGGCCAAGCCGTAAAGTTTTTCAAGTGATGCCGAGGCGAGCTTCGCCTCGGAAGATAAAAAAAATTTCAAGCGGGAGGTTTCCATCCGATGAGGTCCATAGCGTTCGCCGACTTCCTCATCGGTGTGGGTATCCTGTTCGTGATCGAAGGCTTGATGTTCGCGGCCGCGCCCGTCTGGCTCAAGCGCGCGATGAAAAGCGCGCTGGAGACACCCGATAATATCCTGCGGGCGGCCGGCATCGGCTCGGCGGTGGTCGGCTTGATCCTGATCTGGCTGGTCCGCCGCTAACACATGTCATTCCGGGATGGTGCGTCGGCACCAGACATCAGATGCGCAATTGCGCATCAGGGAATCTCGAGGTTCCCTGGTGTGCAACCGCACACCGTGGTTTGATGCGGAGCTTGTCATCGGGCGCGCATTCGCGCGATCCGTTGGTATCGCCCCGGAACGACGAAGTGGATATGTGGTTGTAGATGCCGCCTTCGTCAGCACCGTCTGTTTTTCGCCGAAATGGTGGCGTCAAAAGCTTGCGTGGCCACCCCTTCCGGGCGCACTGTGACTTCAAAGTTTATTTGCTCCTTCGAAAAAAGAGAACCGATATGACCGTTGCAACCAATGCCTTGCGCCGTGGCCTGCGCCCCATGCTGGCGGCGGCATGCCTTGGAGCGGCGGCCCTTTGGATTCCTGCGCTGGCAATGGCGCGGGGACCCGATGGGATCGCCGATGTTGCTGAGAAAGTGATCGATGCGGTGGTCAACATCTCGACCTCCCAAACCGTCGAGGCCAAGGGCGGTCCCGGCGAAGGCCGTGGCGCGATGCCGCAGCTGCCGCCGGGCTCGCCGTTTGAAGAATTCTTCGACGACTTCTTCAAGAACCGGCGCGGCCCCGGCCAGCGGGGCGGCGACCTGCAGCCGCACAAGACCAACTCGCTGGGCTCGGGCTTCATCATCGATCCCTCGGGCGTGGTCGTGACCAACAATCACGTCATTGCGGATGCCGATGAGATCAACGTGATCCTGAACGACGGCACCAAGATCAAGGCCGAGATCGTCGGCGTCGACAAGAAGACCGATCTTGCGGTGCTGAAGTTCAAGCCGCCGCATCCGCTGACGGCGGTGAAGTTCGGCGATTCCGACAAGCTGCGTCTCGGCGAATGGGTGATAGCGATCGGCAACCCCTTCAGCCTCGGCGGCACCGTGACCGCGGGCATCGTCTCGGCGCGCAACCGCGATATCGCCTCGGGTCCCTACGACAACTACATCCAGACCGACGCCGCCATCAATCGCGGCAATTCCGGCGGGCCGCTGTTCAACCTCGACGGCGAAGTGATCGGCGTCAACACGCTGATCATCTCGCCGACCGGCGGCTCGATCGGCATCGGCTTTGCGGTTCCATCGAAGACCGTGGCCGGCGTGGTCGATCAGCTCCGGCAGTTCGGCGAATTGCGCCGCGGCTGGCTCGGCGTGCGAATTCAGCAGGTCACCGATGAAATCGCCGAAAGCCTCAGCATCAAGCCCGCGCGCGGCGCGCTGATCGCCGGCGTCGACGACAAGGGGCCGGCAAAGCCTGCGGGCATCGAACCCGGCGACGTCGTCGTCACCTTCGACGGCCACGACATCAAGGAGCCGAAGGATCTGTCGCGCGTCGTCGCCGATACCGCGGTCGGCAAGGAGGTCGATGTCGTCGTTATCCGCAAGGGGCAGGAGCAGACCAAGCGCGTCACGCTCGGCCGGCTCGAGGATAACGACAAGCCGCAGCCGGCAGCTGCGAAATCTTCGCCGGAGCCGGAAAAGCCGGTGACGCAAAAGGCGCTCGGGCTTGATCTTGCCAATCTGAGCAAGGATCTGCGCAGCCGCTACAAGATCAAGGACAGCGTCAAGGGCGTTCTCATCACCGGCGTCGACAATGCATCCGACGCCGCCGACAAGCGGCTCTCTGCCGGCGATGTGATCGTCGAGGTCGCGCAGGAGGCGGTCGCGAACGCCGCCGACATCAAGAAGCGCGTCGAGCAGCTGAAGAAGGATGGCAAGAAATCCGTCCTGCTTCTGGTGTCGAACGCCGATGGCGAACTGCGCTTCGTCGCGATCAGCGTGCAGTAGGAGTTTTCGCTGGCGCAAATCTCGTCATGGCCGGGCTTGTCCCGGCCATCCACGACTTTGTCGCCACAGCAAGAAAGCGAGACGTGGATGCCCGGGTCAAGCCCGGGCATGACGGTAGTGGGCCTGGCTACACCTCGCGGTAGCGACCTTCCAGCTCAGTTGCTGCGCGCCGCGCCGACCGTGCTCTGGTCGGCCGCGCTCACTTTGCGGTGACGCGGCGTCAGCACGGCAAGCTGATGCGGTGAGGCCGGCATGCCGCCGTGCATGAGCGCAGGTGTCGCGGCCTGCTCCCGAACATCAGCCGATCCCGTCACCGAAAGCTGGAGCGGCGTGGCAGGGAAGGACGAGACTGCGAATGTGGGGAGTTCGCCGGCCATGGCGCCGCCTTCCAGAAGAGCGAAGGCGAGAACGGTCGTGGCGAGAAGAGTCTTAACGACGGGACGTTGCATGAGAGAGATCCTTCAGGTGACGATTTGGCGATCGCAAGCTTCGCGACCGCGTTTCGCCTCCTTGGACTCTCCCCGACCCGAACTGGTTCAAACGCAACTCCAGCCGTTTTGCAACTCATTGCTTCGTGATGCCCGAGATTGGCACTCAATGCCAACATTGCCCCAAGTTTTAGACATGAAGTTTCTCGCTTGGTTCAAGCTGCGGATTGCGCCGTGAGGTCGCTTGAATTGTTCTCGACGATTCGGCCTTTGATCTACGCGTCCGCAAATTCATCGCGCCGAAAGCCTTGCGCGTAGAGCAATGCGGTGAGATCGCCGAAGTCGATGCGCGCGGCGGCAGCCGCTGCAACCGCAGGCTTGGCGTGATAGGCGACGCCCAGGCCGGCCTCGCCGATCATGCCGAGATCGTTGGCGCCGTCGCCGGCGACCAGCGTGTCGATATTGTCGAGGTCGAAGCTCTCGCGCAGCTCGATCAGCGTCGCAAGCTTGGCGGCGCGGCCGAGGATCGGCTCCTTGACTTCGCCAGTCAGCTTGCCGTCCGCGACGATCAGTTCGTTGCCGCGGCTCTCCTGAAAGCCGAGTTTTTTGGCGATCGCTTGCGTGAACAGGGTGAAGCCGCCGGAGATGAGACAGGTATAGGCGCCGTGCGCGCGCATGGTTGCGACCAGTGTGCTGGCGCCTGATGTCAGCGTGATGCGCTCGGCGATCACCTTGTCGACGACGTCGACCGACAATCCCTTCAGCAGCGCCACGCGCTCGCGCAGCGCGGGTTCGAATTCAATCTCGCCGCGCATCGCGCGCTCGGTGATCTTGGCGACGTACGCCTTCAGCCCGGCAAAGTCGGCGAGTTCGTCGATGCATTCCTGACCGATCATGGTGGAATCCATGTCGGCGAGAAAAAGCTTCTTGCGCCGCGCGGCCATCGGCTGCACGACGATGTCGATCGGCAGATCCTCGCGCGCTTCGCGCAAGCGCTGGGCGATGGCGGCCATGTCCTGGTGGCCATCGCCGAAGGGGATGTCGGCGGCGACCTCGTCGAACAGCCATTGCGCCTGGCCGGGGGAGGGGAGAATGGCGCGCGCGCCCTCGAGCACCGTGCTATCGAGGGCGGGATTGGCAGGATTGCAGATCAGCGTGGCGACGAGCGACATGACTTCAGCGATTGACGACAGGACTGCCGTGCTTATCGCAGGGCCGACCGCCAGCGGCAAGTCGGCCTTGGCGCTTGGGCTCGCGCGAACAACTGGCGGCGTCGTCATCAACACCGATTCCATGCAGGTCTATCGCGACCTCTCCGTGCTCACCGCGCGTCCGTCGGCGCAGGAAGAAGCGGAAGTTCCGCACCGGCTCTACGGCCATGTCGACGCGGGGTTAAATTTTTCTGCAGGCGCCTGGGTGGCCGATGCGGCGAAGGTCCTGGCCGAAGTGCGTGCGTGCAACCGCTTGCCGATCTTTGTCGGTGGCTCCGGCCTTTACTTCAAGGCGCTGACGCGCGGGCTCTCGGCGGTGCCGCCGATTCCTTCTGAGGTACGCGAGGCCGTGCGTGCGCGTCTGGAGCGCGACGGCGTCGAGGCGCTGCATGCGGAGCTTGCGCGGCGCGATGCGGTTTCGGCGGAGCGCTTGAAGCCGCGCGACCGCACGCGGATTGCGCGCGCGCTGGAAGTGATCGAGGCCACGGGGCGTTTGCTTACGGACTGGCACCGCGAAGGCCTGCCGCCGCTATTGCCGCCGGGCACCTTCCGCGCGCTGTTTCTTGCGCCCGAGCGCGACGTGCTCTATGCGCGCATCGATGCGCGGTTCGAGACGATGCTTCGAAACGGCGCGCTGGAGGAGGTCGAAAAACTCGCCGCGCGCAAACTTGATCCGTTGTTGCCCGCGATGAAGGCGCACGGCGTGCCGGCGCTGATCCGGCATCTCAAGGGCGAGATCACGCGTGAAGAGGCGAGTGAGATCGGCCGCGCCGACACCCGCCATTACGCCAAGCGGCAGTTCACCTGGTTTCGGCACCAGCTGGGCGAATTCGAATGGGTCAAGCCGGAGGCGGCGGGGACGTGGGTGGGGGCGGTCACCCCAACGTAGGTCGTCATTCCGCGCTCGCGCGCGCCCCGGAATGACGATGTGGAGGGAGGAGCGCCCTCTCACGTGCTTTCCGCGTAGAAACCTAAAATTCACCCTCGCCGAATGCCGCCAAGCCGGTTACACTTGCAATTGAGCGTGATCGGCGGGCTCCGGCTTGACTTCCGGCCTTGAGCCAGTATGTTCGCGCAACCTTTGGGAAGTATAATCGGTCCTATGCGCAATATTATTACCAAACTCCTTATCGCCGTAGTACCCAGGCGCATCGCCGGGGATGGCTAGGTGCCATCCAAATTCAGGCGGTGCGCATGGGGCCTCTTCGGGCCCTTTTTTATTTCCCAAACCCAGGTCAACGAGAACTTCGCCCCAAAACAGCGCTTCCGGAGCCAGCCAAGGAATACGTCATGAGTGACAACAGCCACGATCCGAACCAGATGACGGGAGCCGCCATGATCGTGCGCGCGCTTGTCGATCATGGCGTACAGCACATCTTCGGCTATCCCGGTGGCGCCGTGCTTCCGATCTATGACGAGATCTTCCAGCAGAGCGAGGTCGAGCACATCCTGGTCCGGCACGAGCAGGGCGCGGGCCACGCCGCCGAAGGCTATGCGCGCTCGACCGGCAAGCCGGGCGTCGTGCTGGTGACCTCAGGGCCCGGCGCCACCAACATGGTGACGCCGCTCACCGACGCGCTGATGGATTCCATTCCGCTGGTCTGCATCACCGGGCAGGTGCCGACGCACCTGATCGGCAATGACGCGTTCCAGGAATGCGACACCGTCGGCATCACGCGGCCCTGCACCAAGCACAACTGGCTGGTGCGCAACGTCAACGATCTCGCCAAGGTGCTGCACGAGGCGTTTTATGTCGCCACGACGGGGCGTCCGGGACCGGTTGTCGTCGACGTGCCCAAGGACGTGCAGTTTGCCACCGGCACCTACCATCCGCCGCGCAAGTCCGACGTGCATGTGTCCTATGCGCCGCGCGTGAAGGGCGACGCGATGGCGATCCGGAAAGCCGTCGCGCTGCTCGCCGGCGCAAAACGGCCGGTGATCTATTCCGGCGGCGGCGTCATCAATGCGGGAGGCGAGGCCTCAAAGCTCTTGCGCGAGCTGGTCGAGGTTACCGGCATTCCGATCACCTCGACGCTGATGGGGCTGGGCGCCTATCCCGCCTCGGGTAAGAACTGGCTCGGCATGCTCGGCATGCACGGCACGTACGAAGCCAACATGGCGATGCATGATTGCGACGTCATGCTGTGCGTCGGCGCGCGCTTCGATGACCGCATCACCGGGCGGACGGATGCATTCTCGCCGGGCTCGAAGAAGATCCACATCGACATCGACCCGTCCTCGATCAACAAGAACATCCGCGTCGACGTGCCGATCATCGGCGATGCCGCCAACGTGCTCGGCGATCTCCTGGCCGTGTTCAGGGCGGAGGCGAAGAAGCCCGACATCAAGGCCTGGTGGGCGCAGATCGCGAAATGGCGCGCGCGCAATTCGCTGTCCTACAAGCAGAACAACGATGTGATCCTGCCGCAATTCGCGATCCAGACGCTGTTCCAGGCCACCCGTGGCAAAGACGTCTACATCACGACTGAGGTCGGCCAGCACCAGATGTGGGCGGCGCAGTTCTTCGGCTTCGAGCAGCCGCATCGCTGGATGACCTCAGGTGGTCTCGGCACCATGGGCTATGGTCTGCCGGCTGCGCTCGGCGTGCAGGTGGCCCATCCCGACAGCCTCGTCATCGACATCGCGGGCGATGCCTCGGTGCAAATGACGATCCAGGAAATGTCGACGGCGGTTCAGTATGAGCTGCCGATCAAGATCTTCATCCTGAACAACCAGTATATGGGCATGGTGCGGCAGTGGCAGCAGCTCTTGCACGGCAATCGCCTGTCGCATTCTTACTCCGAGGCCCTGCCGGATTTCGTCAAGCTCGCGGACGCCTATGGCTGCGTCGGTTTTCAGGCGACCAAGCCCGGCGACCTCGACGGCGCGATCAAGGAGATGATCAAGGTCAAGCGGCCGGTGCTGTTCGACTGCCGCGTCGCGGCGTTGGAAAACTGCTTCCCGATGATTCCGTCCGGCAAGGCGCACAACGAGATGCTGTTGCCGGCGGAAGCCAACGACGAGGCGACGGCGGATGCCTTTGCGAGCGGCAGGGCGCTGGTATGAGCATGTTTAGCCTTGCCGAACTCGAGCGCGCCCATGAGATCGTTCGCGCAGGCGTGCCACCGACGCCGGCGCATGCCTGGCCGCTGCTTGGCGACCGCCTCGGCACGCATGTCATCGTCAAGCACGAGAACCACACGCCGACCGGCGCCTTCAAGGTGCGCGGCGGCCTGGTCTACATGGACCGGCTGAAGCGCGAGCGGCCGCAGGTCTCCGGCATCATTTCCGCGACCACCGGCAATCATGGTCAGAGCCTCGCCTTTGCGGCAGGCCGCTATGGCCTGCCGGTGACGATCTATGTGCCGCACGGCAATTCGGTCGAGAAAAACCGCGCGATGAAGGCGTTCGGTGCGCGCCTGATCGAACATGGCGAGGATTTTGAAGCCGCGCGCGATGAGGCGAGGCGTCACGCTGCGCGCGACGGGCTCGAGATCGTTCCCTCATTCCACCGCGACCTCTGCCTTGGGGTAACCACCTACGCGCTCGAACTCTATCGCGCGGCGCCGGACCTTGACGTGCTCTACGTGCCGATCGGGCAGGGCTCGGGCATTTCCGGCTGCATCCTGGCGCGCGATCTTCTGGGGCTGAAAACCGAAATCGTCGGCGTGCAGTCGACCGAGGCGCCGTCCTATGCGTTGTCGTTTGCGGCCGGCGCGATTGTCCGCACCAATTCGAGCAACACGCGCGCCGACGGCGTGGCAACCCGCATTCCCGATCCCGATGCCTTTGAAATCATCCGCAAGGGCGCATCGCGTATCGTGCAAGTGACCGACGACGAAATCGCAAGTGCGATCCGCAGCTACTGGACCGATACCCACAACCTCGCCGAAGGCGCGGGCGCAGCCGCGCTCGCCGCCGCTACCCAGGAAAGGGCGAAGCTTGCCGGCAAGCGCGTCGGCCTCGTGCTCTCTGGCGGCAATATCGATTTCGAGTTGTTCAGGACATGGGTCATGGCGGACGCGCCTGCCAGGAAGGTGATGATCGCATGAGGCGCGTTCAGTGCAGCACATATTCAGCCGTCATGGCCGGGCTTGACCCGGCCATCCACGTCTTCTCTTCCGCGGAAGGAAAGACGTGGATGCCCGCCTTCGCGGGCATGACGGGAAAAGGGGGACACCAATGAACCAGCCCGCATCCGCCTATTTCATGGAAGAGCAAAAGGCGCCGAACGAGTCGCACACGCTTTCGGTGCTGGTGCAGAACGAGCCGGGCGTGCTCGCCCGCGTGATCGGCCTGTTTTCCGGGCGCGGTTACAACATCGAAAGCCTTACCGTCTCGGAAACCGAAAGCCAGAAGCATCTCTCCCGCATCACCATCGTCACGACGGGCACGCCAATGGTGATCGAGCAGATCAAGCATCAGCTCGACCGCATGGTGCCGGTCTATCGCGTCGTCGACATGACGCTGACCGGACGTTCGATCGAGCGCGAGCTCGCGATGGTCAAGGTGCGCGGGTCAGGCGAGCATCGCGTCGAATCGCTGCGGCTCGCCGAGGCGTTCCGCGCGCGCGTGATCGACGCCACCACCGAAAGCTTCGTGTTCGAGATCACCGGCAATTCGTCGAAGATCAACCAGTTCGTCGACCTGATGCGCCCGCTCGGGTTGGTGGAAGTGTCGCGCACGGGCGTCGCCGCCATCGGCCGCGGAGCCGAGGGGATGTAAGCCATGCTGGCGCGCGACTGGTACTATAACCAACGCCGGAAGATCGGCATCGATTCCGCGGTTGCCTCGCTCTATGACCGTCACGGCGACAGCGATCTGCATGCGCGCGCCGCGCTTGCCATGCTGGGCGTCAAGCCAGGCTGGCGGGTCGCCGACATCGGCTGCGGCAATGGCCTGATCGCCTGCGAGGCGGCGCTGATGGGGGCCGAGGTCGACGCCGTCGATATTTCGCCGGCCATGCTGGCGCTGGCGCAAGTCGAGGCCAGGGATCGCAAGGTCGCGATCCGCACCCAGTCGGCGGGGCTCTTGAGCTTTGCCTATCAGCCCGAAAGCTACGACCTGATCGTCAGCGAGTTCACGCTGCACCACCTGCCGGATTTCTGGAAGGCGGTGGCGATGGCGCGTATCTTCGCAGCGCTCAAGCCCGGCGCGAATTTCTACCTGCGCGACATCGTGTTTGTGCGCACGCCCGACGGCAGCGAGCGCGACGTCGAGGAGTGGGCTGAATTCTCGATCTCCAACCACGATTTCAACCGCGACAGCGTCATCACCCATATGCGCGACGAATATTCGACCTTCGGCTGGGTGATCGAGCGCATGCTGGTGGATGCCGGCTTCGAGCTCGTCTCGGCCGATTATCACGCGCCGCTGCATGGCACCTATCTGTTGCGGAAACCGAAACACGGCGGGCAGGGCTAGTGCCGTCTATTTGAAGTTCCTGCGTCACAAGCGGCGAATTCTTTCGGGAACTTCAAATAGAAATGCAGCACTGGAATCGTAAATTTGCTAGTGCCCATGACTTTTCAAAGTTCGTAAGAGGTGGGTGCTGAGATGGGGTACGAACTTTGAAAAGTGGGTACTAGAAAAATCAACAATGAAACCTGCCGACGTCTTTCTCGCCGTCCTGGTCGCGGTGATCTGGGGCAGCGCGTTCGTGCTGAGCCGGATCGCGCTCGACGAATTGTCGCCGGAGCTAATGACGGCGCTGCGCTTTACCATTGCCGCGGTGCCGTGCCTGTTTGTACGACGGCCGAACGTATCCTGGCCGACGCTGATCGCGATCAGCTTCACCCTGTTTCTCGGCCAGTTCCTCGCGCAGGCCTACGGCATCGCTGGCGGCGTGCCGGTCGGGCTCACCAGCGTGATCGTGCAGAGCCAGGCGCTGTTCACCATTGCCTTTGCCGCGATCTTGTTTGGCGAGCGGCCGACGCGCATGCAAACGCTCGGCATCGCCATTGCGGCGGCCGGCCTCCTGATGATCTGCGGCACCGTCGGTTACGAATTCAGTGCCGCGGTCTTTGCGGTGCTGATGATCTCGCCCGTCAGTTTCGCAGCCGGCAATCTCCTGCTGCGGCGCGCGCAAGGCGCGCCGATGTTCGACCTGTTCGCGTGGCTGTGCCTGGTCGCAGCCGTGCCGCTGCTGGCGCTGGCGGTGGCGAAAAACGGCGTGCAGCCGACCTGGCATGAGCTGTCGCGCATGTCGCTTGCGGTCCTGTTCTGCCTGCTCGGCATCGGCCTGGTCTCCACCTGCTTTGCCTATTGGCTATGGGGCCGGCTGCTGCGCGATCATCCGGCGGCGCAGGTCGTGCCGTTTGCGCTCTTGGTGCCGTTCGTCGGCTCCGCCGCCTCCAGCATCGTGTTCGGCGAAACCTTCGGGCGGCTGCGCCTCGCCGGCATGCTGACGGTTGTCGGCGGCATCGCCGTCATGCTGTTCGCCAGGCGCGCGCAAGCGCTGCCGAAAGCGGTGGAGGTCTAGTGGAGTGGATTTGACATTCGTACCCCACCTGGCCCCGAGTTCGGATGGCGAATGTCAAATCCCAAACTCCACTAGAAACGTCGATTTTGCCAGTGGTCCTTTTGATTCTAACATTCGCAAAAGGGACCGCTGCGAAGGGATGCGAATGTTAGAATCGGACCACTAGTCGATGCAGAATTCCTCGCTTCTGATCGCCTTCATCCTGTTCGCCGCGGTGATGTTCTTCACACCGGGGCCGAACAACATCATGGTGATGTCCTCTGGCCTCACTTATGGCTTCCGCCGCACCCTGCCGCACATCACCGGCGTCGTCATCGGCTTTGCGTTCATGGTCGGCGCGGTCGGCTTGGGCTTCGGCACGATCTTCATCGCCTTCCCGGTCTTGCAGGTCATCCTCAAATATGCCGGCGCGGCGTATCTGGTTTATCTCGCTATCATGATCGCGATGTCGGGTCCGCCGAAGCCGGGTGAGACCGGGCGCGTCCCGATGACCTTCTGGCAGGCCGCGATGTTCCAGTGGGTCAACGTCAAGGGCTGGGTCGCGATCATCGGCACCATCACAGCCTATGCGGCAATCGCCGGCTTCCCGTTCAACATCGTGATCCAGGTCCTGACCTTCCTGGCGATGGGCACCGCCTCGATCACGATCTGGACGCTGTTCGGCAGCGCCCTGCGGCCTTTCCTGACCTCGCCCCGATCCGTGCGCGCCTTCAATCTTGCCATGGCCGCGCTGCTCCTGGCCTCGCTCTACCCCGTCTTCATGGAATGAGAGGGTCTGAAATGATGCGAGAAGAGGGTTTACCCCCATGCGGAAAATGTTTTAGACCACGCGGGAAATTCAGGGCGACCGGCGGTCCATCTGACCTTATTGCCTGATCCATCGGCCGATTTCGGCCCCCTTCACAAAGGAAACGACCAATGCGTGTTTATTACGATCGCGACGCCGATATCAACCTGATCAAGGGCAAGAAAGTCCTGATCGTCGGCTACGGCAGCCAGGGCCACGCCCACGCGCTGAACCTGAAGGATTCCGGCGTCAAGGACGTTGCGATTGCGCTGCGCAAGGGATCGGCCTCGGCCAAGAAGGCGGAGAACGCCGGCTTCAAGGTGTTCGAAGTTGCCGAAGGCGCCAAGTGGGCCGACCTCGTGATGATGCTCACCCCCGACGAGTTGCAGGGCGACATCTATCGCGAGCACCTGCACGACAACATGAAGAAGGGCGCGGCGCTCGTGTTCGCGCACGGCCTCAACGTGCATTTCAACCTGCTCGATCCGCGCGCCGATCTCGACGTGCTGATGATCGCCCCAAAAGGCCCCGGCCACACCGTGCGCTCGGAATATCAGCGCGGCGGCGGCGTGCCCTGCCTGATCGCGATCGCCAAGGACGTCTCGGGCAACGCGCATGATCTTGGCTTGAGCTATGCCTCGGCGATCGGCGGCGGCCGCGCCGGCATCATCGAGACCACGTTCAAGGAAGAATGCGAGACCGACCTGTTCGGCGAGCAGGTGGTGCTGTGCGGCGGCCTGGTCGAACTGATCAAGGGCGGTTACGAGACGCTGGTCGAAGCCGGCTACGCGCCGGAGATGGCCTATTTCGAGTGCCTGCACGAAGTGAAGCTGATCGTCGACCTGATCTATGAAGGCGGCATCGCCAACATGAACTACTCGATCTCCAACACCGCCGAATACGGCGAATACGTCACCGGCCCGCGCATCATCACCGACGAGACCAAGAAGGAGATGCGGAAGGTTCTCGCCGACATCCAGGGCGGCAAGTTCGCCCGCGACTGGATGCTGGAGAACAAGGTCAACCAGACCTCGTTCAAGGCAACCCGCGCCAAGCTCGCCACGCACCCGATCGAGGAAGTTGGCGCCAAGCTTCGCGACATGATGCCGTGGATCAAGAAGGGCGCCTTGGTTGATAAGACCAAGAACTAGGTCGTGGTGACAATTTAAGGATATGGGATTGAACGAAGCCGCTGGCGCGGCATTTGAGGAGAGGTGGTAACGGCCGCCTCCTGTCTGAGAGGATTGCGGGTTTTCAGAGCCCAACCCTTCAGACAGGAGGTTTTCCGATGGCCCAGGTGAGCCCTCTCCGCCGACGCATGATCGAGGACATGACGGTCCGCAATTTGTCGCCGGCGACGCAACGATCATATCTCAACGCGGTTTCGAAGTTCAGCCGATATTTTGCCCGATCGCCCGACCATCTGGGCTTGGAGGACGTTCACGTGTTCCAGGTTCATCTGGTGGCGACGGGGATCTCGTGGCCTGCACTCAACCAGATCGTCTGTGCGTTGCAATTCTTCTACGGGGTGACGCTCGGCCACAGCACGATCCCGGAGCGCATCGCCTACGCGCGGGAGCCACGCAAGCTGCCGGTCGTGCTGAGTGCCGACGAGGTGGTGAGCTTTCTGGAGGCGATCCCGAGCCTAAAGAGCCGCATAGCGTTGACGACAGTCTATGCCACCGGATTACGCGTGTCGGAGGTGGTTTTCCTCAAGGTCGCGGATATCGACAGCCAGCGGATGGTAATCCGGGTCGAACAAGGCAAAGGCGGCAGGGACCGTTACGTCATGCTCTCGCCGCAGCTTCTGAAGATTCTAAGGGTCTATTGGCGGCTAACCCAACCGACACGCTGGCTATTTCCCGGCCGCGACAGTGAGCGGCCGCTTGATGCGACCGTGCTGCACGCGGCGTGCCGCTCGGCCCACATCGCAGCCGGTCTGAACAAGCGCGTGACGGTGCACACACTACGGCACAGTTTTGCGACCCATCTTCTGGAGAACGGCGCCGACATTCGTGTCATCCAGGTGCTGCTCGGCCATGCCAGTCTACAGAGCACGGCACGCTACGCCCAGGTCGCCACCAAAACGATCAGCCAGACCCCGAGTCCGCTTGACCGGCTGCGATTGGAGATCGTTCCGCCCGGCTGATCGGGCATCATGGCTCCGGCTTTGGAGGTGGCGGACGTCTTCCGCCGCCACGGCGAAGCTTTTCGGCAGGCGCACGCTGGTCACCTCGGCCGCGTCGAGCGACGCGTGATGGGCGCCATCACGGCGTGTCGGACGGCCGTGCTCGGTGGCCACGTCGAGCAATGCGACGATTGCGGTGCGACGCGCATCGCCTACAACTCCTGTCGTAATCGGCACTGTCCGAAGTGCCAGGGCGCGGCACGCGCGCAATGGCTTGCCGAGCGGCAAGCCGAACTCCTTCCCGTGCCGTATTTCCACGTGGTCTTCACCTTGCCGGCGCCGGCCAGAGAGATTGCTTTCCAGAACAAGGCGGTGGTCTATGCCATCCTGTTCCGGTGCGCGGCGGAGACGCTCACCACCATCGCGGCCGATCCCAAGCATCTCGGTGCCCAGCTCGGCATGACCGCCGTCCTCCATACCTGGGGTCAGACCCTGCAACACCATCCGCATGTCCACTGTGTCGTGCCTGGTGGTGGACCTTCGCTCGACGGCATACGATGGGTCGCTTGCCGGGCCGGCTTCTTCCTGCCGGTCTGCGTGCTCTCTCGGCTGTTCCGCCGCCTGTTTCTGCAAGAGCTGCAAGCTGCCTTCGTGGCTGGCCAGTTAGGCTTTTTTGGTAATCTCGTCCATCTCGCCGATCCCGCCGCGTTCACCCAGCGGCTCGATCAGCTCCGACGGACCGACTGGGTCGTCTACGCCAAACCGCCATTCGGCGGGCCCGAACAGGTACTGGCTTATCTCGGCCGCTATACGCATCGCGTCGCCATCGCCAACAGTCGCTGGTCTCACTCGCCGATGGTAAGGTGAGCTTTTCCTGGAAGGACTATCGGCAGAATCGCAAAGCCAAGTGATGACGCTCGATGCCGATGAGTTCATTCGTCGCTTTCTCCTGCACACCCTGCCGGACGGCTTCCATCGCATCCGCCATTATGGCTTCCTCGCCAATGGCGGACGCAACGATAAAATCGCCCTTTGCCGTCAACTCCTTGCTGTCCGCAACGCTCCGGCCGATCAAGAAGCCGGCGGCGATCCCCTCGTCAAATGCGAGATCCCCGTCTGCCCACATTGCGGCTGCACCATGCGGCGCGTCGATGTCGTCCCGCGAGCCGGCGCGCGCGACCAGCCGTTTCGTTGTGACACGTCATGACCCACGCCTGCACCATCCACCCCTTCCATGATCACCTTCTCGGTGGCAACGTCCGATGTCGCCGTGGCCGCGCTCGTCACCGATCCCTCCGTCCTTCGTTCGGCCGCGCGTCCCAGCACAGCAAATCGCTCGCGGCATCGTGCTCTCGCCCGAGCAATGGCGCCGCTCCGTCCGATCAATATCTCGCCGACGCACGGCGACCACAGGCGCGCCTTCTCCGCAGTTGCGCCGGCTGCACTATCGCCATAGCGCCCCGCAACTCCGCGGCTTCGTTCTATCCGGCTTCTATGAGGTCGCACGCTACAACAGAGCGGGCGGCTCACGCCTGCCACGCTACCTCACAGAACCCTCAAATTCCCAAGCGAGGGCAAATCAAATTCAACGCTGATTTTTGGAGATCGGCGATGGATTGTGACGCTCTTCGGGATGATCAGTGGGAACAAATCAGGGGCTTCGTGCCTGGCGGGACCAAGGGTAAGCGCGGGCCTCGTACCAATAACCGTCGGTTTCTGGATGCGCTGTTGTGGATGGCGCGTTCTGGTGGACGTTGGCGTGATCTGCCGGAGCGGCTGGGCAACTATCAATCCGTGAAACGGCGTTACTATCGCTGGATTGAGATGGGCGTTCTCGATGACGTGCTGGCGGCTCTTTCGCGCGAAGCCGATCTGGAATGGCTGATGATCGATTCGACCATTGATACTTGATCCACGTTTTGGTTGCGAGATCGCGCAAGCGCGATCTCGATGATCAAGAAGGGCGCGCGGGTGGACAAGACGAAGAACTAGAAATCAACGCAAGAAGCCGTCGTCCCTGCTTTGGTGGGGACGACGGCATCTTGGCCGTCTCGAGGGATGGCCATGACGCGAGCGAACCTCTACACCGCCGCGATGCAGTCGATCTCGATATCGAACGCGCCGAACCATTGCGGCACGCAGACAAAGATGCGCGCCGGCGGGCTGTTCGGAAAATACCGCGCATAGATCGCGTTGACGGCGGAAAATTTCTCGGCCGAGGTGCAATAGACGTTGCACTTGAGGACCTGGTCCAGCGAAGAGCCCGCGGTCTCCACGCAGAGTTTCAGCTGCTCCAGCACCAGTTCGGTCTGCCGCTCGATCGGCGCTTTCGCAACCTCGCCGGTTGCGGGATCGAATGGCGGAAACCCCGACACATAGATCGTATCGCCGTGCCGTGTGACGACGGAGGCGGGCGCCTTCACCCGTTCAAGCCAGGTCGACAGGGGTTCAACGCGGATCACTTGCTTGGCCATCGATCTTCTCCAACTTTTCAGCCGACTTGCTGCTCAGCCGGCTGGGCGTTGCCGCCACTGTGCCGCATAAGCCGGATATGATGTTTCGATAACAGTCGAACCATGAATGTCGGGATGTCTCACGACGGAGGCGACGCCGACCGATGAACTCAGACTTGCAGCCGCGCGGCCCGTGCCAGCGTCGCCGACGGCCGCTCGCCGAACGCCTGGCGATAGTCGCGGGCGAAGTGCCCGAGATTGCCGAAGCCGCACACGAACGCGACCGCTGTGACGGAAGCTTCCGGGCCTGGCCTGCAGAGCATGTTGCGGGCGTGGCGGAGGCGGACCATCTTGGCAAAAGCCATCGGCGAGTAGCCGCGGCTCTGCTGGAACGCCCGGAACATCGCCCGCGCGCCGACGCCGGTTGCTTCGACGAGCTTCTCGATCGTGACCGCCTGGTCCCAATGAGCCTCGATGAATTCTTCCGCCCGGCGCACGTGCGACGGCAGCGTATCGGCGGGATCGCGCTCCAGCAGATGACTGAAGGTGTGCCGGTTGGCCGTCAGGAAGGCGACCAGGATGGTCTGCTCGAGTTCGCGGAGCAGGAGCGGCGGCAGTTGCCCGGAGGCGGCGTCGAGCTGTTGCGCGAAAAAAAGGACCAGCCGCCAGAGCTGCTGAAAGCGCGGGGAGTTTCTGTCGGCGGCGGTCGCGAACTCGAGCTTGCCGCTCGGCCGCGCGCCGAGCAGACAAGCCAGCTTGTTTTCGAACGCGCCGGGATCGATCCGCAAGTTGAACCATTCATGACCGGCTTCGGCCAAAAGCGCGACATCCTGACCGGGCGAGATGATGCAGGACCGGTCGGCGTCCAGCGTGATCGCGTTCTTTCCAATGGTCGCATGACCCCTGCCGACCAGGGCCGTGAGCAGGCGAAACCGCTCGGCTTCCGGATAATCGACGGCGACGTCGTTGCTGCACCGGCCGTAGACCAGGCCGATGCTTTGAAGCTGGACCAGGTTTCCTCTCGCCGAGAGACTTGCCGGTTTTTTCACTTCGGCGCGGCTGACGCCGAACCTTGTCAGCAGAGCGTGCCGGAACTCGTCCGAGCAGGAAGTATCAAAGACAGGAAAGCGCTGGAGCGGATCGGCCGAATGCAGGGGAGGCATGGTTCAGGTCTGCTCGCGGTTACCTAGTGGTCCAATTCTAACATTCGCATCCCTTCTCAGCGGCCGCCTTTGCGAATGTTAGAATTAGAAGGACCACTAGCAAATATGAATTTCTAGTGGAGTTTTGGATTTGACATTCGCTTGATGAACTTGCGACCAGGCGGGTAGCGAATGTCAAATCCACTCCACTATCGCGACGACGCGCGGGCAGCTCAACTGTCGATTGCGTCGGGACATCAGCTGCTATTCAGTCTACAAGACTTTGTCGCCAACCGGAAGAAGGGGTGCTCATGCGAAGCGTCGTCATCACCGGAGTTTCCACCGGCATCGGCTGGGCCACCGCCAAACTGCTGCTGGAACGCGGCTTTCGCGTGTTCGGCAGCGTCCGCAAGGCGCAGGATGCCGAGCGTTTGCGCAATGAATTCGGCGTGAACTTCAGTCCGTTGGTTTTCGATGTCACCGACGAAGCGGCGATACGGGCGGCAGCAGGCGAGGTTCGCGAGGCGCTCGGCGGCGAGACGCTCGCCGCCCTCGTCAACAACGCCGGCATCGCGGTTGCGGGACCCGTCTTCGACCTCGCCGTCGGGGAATTCCGCCGCCAGATTGACGTCAATGTGATCGGGCCCTTCATCGTCACCCAGGCGTTCGGTCCGCTGCTCGGCGCTGATCCCTCACTGCGCGGACCGAAGGGGCGCATCGTGATGGTCTCTTCCCTTGCCGGACGACACGGCAACCCCCTGGTCTCGGCCTATTCAGCTTCCAAGCACGCTATCGAAGGATTGGCGGAAGGGCTTCGCCGCGAATTGATGCTGTTCGGGATCGACGTCGTCATCGTAGCACCCGGCGCGGTGAAGACGCCGATCTGGGACAAGGTGGAGGACCTCAGCGTTTCCGTCTACCGGAATTCGCCGTTCTTTCCGGCGCTGGAAAAGATCCGCGCCTTCATGCTGCAAGTGGCCGCCAAGGGATTGCCGGCGGAACGGATCGCCGAAATCATCGCAACCGCGCTCACGACGGCGAAACCGAAAACGCGATACCAGATCGCGCCCGATCCCCTGTTTCAGATGATGGTGGATGTGCTGCCGAAGCGAATGCTCGACAGGTTCATCGCTAGGCGGCTTGGGTTGTCTTCGAGCAGCTGAAACGCGGCGATCTTCGTCGACGCTTGAGGGAGCACTCGATGCCGATCCATATCTGCACCACCTGCGGAACGTCTTATCCGGATGCGGTCGGGCCGCCCGATCGCTGTCCGATCTGTGAAGACGAACGGCAGTTCGTCCCATCAAGCGGGCAGGGCTGGACCACGCCGGCGCGGCTTGCGTCAAACCATGCCAACGTCTGGCGATTGCTTGAGGCCGACTTGTTCGAGATACATACCGCTCCCAGTTTCGGGATCGGTCAGCGCGCGCTGCTGCTGCGCACGCAGCAGGGAAATATTCTCTGGGATTGCATCACGCTGTTCGATGACGCGACGGAGGCGCTGGTGCGCGCCCTTGGCGGCCTGGCCGCCATCGCGATCTCGCACCCGCATTATTATTCGTGCATGCAGGATTGGGCCCGCGCATTCGGCTGTCCGATCCATTTGCACAAGACGGACGCCGAATGGGTCATGCGAGCGGATTCCAGCATCCGGCTCTGGGAAGGCGAGACGCTTGTCCTCGCGCCCGGCGTCACCTTGCTGCGGCTCGGCGGGCATTTTGCAGGCGGGACCGTGCTGCGTTGGGCCGATGGCGCCGGCGGCCGCGGCGCGCTTCTCTCAGGCGACATTGTTCAGGTGGCGGCCGACCTCAACCGCGTCTCGTTTCTCTGGAGCTATCCGAACATGATGCCGTTGTCGGCCGTGACAGTGCGCCGGATCGCCGACACATTGAAGCCCTGGCCGTTTGAGCGGATTTACGGCGCCTTTCCCGGGCGGCAAGTGATGCGCGGCGGTGCGGAGGCCGTGCAACGCTCGGCGGCGCGATATGTCGAACTGCTCGCGGGCGAGCAGCCTTAACCGAGTTGGTCAGTTCGCCGGCGTCAGATCCGCGCGGCGCGGGGATCGCGACGAGGTCATCGCGATCAACCGCAGCACCATCACGGCCAAGAGCGGGATCAAGAACAGCGCGTAGAGCGGCATGCCGGGCACGCGCTTGCCGAACGACACCATGAACTGCGCCCACAGGAAATAGCCGCCGCCAAGATGCAGGATTCGCCAGGCGCGTGGACCGATCGCTATGGCGGTGCGGCTGAATGAGGTTGCGGTCATGGCGATAATGATGGCGTAGCCGATGCCGCCGAAGATGAAAGTGGGGGCGGACGTCGCTGCCGAAAAACCGGCCGGGTCCATCACGGCAAACGCGGCCACCGCGATCGCGTGAATGCCGTGCGAGCCCGCAAACGTCACGCCGAGGTAACGGCGGTTACGCCGCTGCCAGTGTGTCCAGGGGTTGGGCCAGAGCCGCCACAGCGCGGCGGCCGAGAAAGCGAGGCAGAAGAACAGCAGCGAGGTCTTCGCGGTGAAGCGGATCACCATGCGCACGCCGTCGACGTCCAGTCCGCTAATGTCGACGAGCCAGAGGCAGAGCGCACTCAGCGCGAGCATCAGGACCGCGAACAGGCGCCAGCCTTCGAACCAGTTACCACGCATGTTGTCTCTCCCGATTGATATGTAATCACCAGTTACATCTAGACATGCCGCGATGGTCAATCGTGTAATCACCGCTTACATTCACGTTTGCTTGATGCTATGAGTGGCGATGCCCGCCGTACCAAAACGCAAGGCCAAAATCGGAGCCAAGCCTAGGCGTCGAACGCCGCAGCCAAGGCCCTATCACCATGGCGATCTCCGCCGCGCCCTGATCGAGGCCAGCTTTCGGCTGGTCGAGGAGCGCGGCGTCGAGCAATTGAGCATGCGCGAGGCCGCGCGGCGCGCCGGCGTCTCGCCGGGCGCGCCGTTCCGGCATTTCGAAAGCCGCGAGGCGCTGATGACGGCGGTGGCGATCGAGGCACAGCGGCGTTTCCGGGCCGAGATCGATGCGGCACTGAAGGAAGCCCCGCACCGGGACCCGCTGGCGCGGCTGCGTGCCTTCGGCATCGCTTACCTGCGCTGGGCCATGCGCAACCCCGCGCATTTCGAGATCATTTCGAGCGGCAGGCTGTTCGACTACGACAAGTCGGCCGATCTGGTGCGCGACAATGCCGAGATCATCGGCATGGTCGAGCAGACGCTGAAGGAGGCTCTCGCCCAAGGCCAGTTGCGCCTGAACGAGCTGGGCCTCGTGCAGATCGCCGCCCGCGCGCTGGTTTATGGGTTCGCGCGGATGAACATTGACGGCCATTTCCCGCGCTGGGGCGTCGCCGCAAGCGAGGCGGAAGGCACGGCCGAAGCGATCGTCGACCTCTTCATCGACGGGATCGCCAGGCGCCCCAGCCGGGGATGAGGCCTGCCTGCGCGACGGGCGGCGACCGTACGGTTGTACTCCCACGACCCTTTTCTCGCGACGGTCGTAAGCGACCCCCTAAAACTACTACCCTGCCGCGAGAGCCGATTTCCGCTTCGACCTCAAGCTGAAATCAGTAGTAATTTGATAGTGATAGGAGCCGAAAGGTAACCGGCGCACCGGCTTCGTTCATCTGCATGGCTTATGAAATCGATTGTTAAGGAGTTTGGGTTTGTCGGGGGATTTGTCGTGTCGACCGAAAAATTTCTCAAGCAGCGCGGCGTCGAGGTCGCCGTTGACGGGCACTACACGCTGCCCAACTGGTATGACCCGGAAGGGCGGCTGCGAACCTTCGCCTGCCGCACCAACCGCGTGTCGCCATACCGGATGATCGTCGACGTGCCGGTGGTCGGCAAGGTCGGCGACTACCTGACCTCTTACTTCCGCGATTTCGGCAAGCTGGACGGCCATATCAGCGACACCAAGCCCGGCTCGTTCCTGTTCGAACTCGACGTGACCTACGCGACGCGGCAAAGGATCGCCAACAAGCTGGTCTGGCTCGAACAGAAGCAGAGGGACCCAGAAAGCATCCTCGAGCAGAGGAGGGCGGCGCGCATCATCCCGGCCAAATCGCATACGACACTGACGCTCGCCGACGGCGCCGTTCACGAATGCTTTGTCATCGACATGTCGGTTGCCGGCGTCTCAGTCTCTTCCGGAATGGAGTTCGAGGTGGGCACGCCGCTGGCCATCGGCGCCTGCGTCGGCCGCGTCGTGCGGATTTTCCCCTCCGGCTTTGCGGTGCAGTTCGTCGAGCGGCAGAAGCAGTACGACCTCGAGCGGCTCGTGATCCGGCCGTTGCGCTCGCTCAATCGCGGACTGGAAACGTCCGGCTGGGAAGACGAAGGCGAGCCGGAGGCGGCTTCGGCTTAAGTCGCTGATCCAGAGCTGTCCCGCAGGGCTCGCTTATCGGTCCTGTCGTGGTTGCGCGCGGCCTTCATCACCGCGCGCTTGCAACCACTTGATCCTAACATTCACAAAAGTGCCCGCTGCGCAGGGATGCGGATGTCAGAATTGAACCGTTAGTAGCAGGCCGGGTAGGGATAGTATCCGCAACGCTGGGCCCCATAAGCCCCATAAGCGGCCGCTCCGACGGCAGCCGCCCCGACGCCTACCGCGACTCCGCGACGTACAGCCGCGCCACGATAAACGCCGCCGCGATAAGCGCCGCCATGATAGCCAACGCGCCCAACGCCAACGCGGCCAACGCCGGCGCGCCCGACGCCGCGATAGGCGAGGGCGTCGGTCGAAATCATCGCCATGCAACCGATGGCGACGATAGCGGATGCCACGAGCGGGATAATTTTTCGATGTGACATAATTGATCTCCTTTCCCAGGTTGATCAGTTCCTGCGTAGCAACAGGCGTTCAACCTCGTATTGACCTGAATCAACGGAACCGCGCTTGCGCCGGTCCGCAAACACCCCTTCCACTCCTCATCCATATCGCCTAAGAGCGGCCCGAAAACTCCCTCGAAAACTCCTTCTCGGACCTCAAGCGACGCATGATCAGACTAGACAATATTTCCAAGCAGATCGGCCACCAGATCCTCTTCATCGAGGCGCAAGCCGCGCTTCAGAAGGGCGAGAAAGCGGGCCTCGTCGGCCCCAACGGCGCCGGCAAGACCACGCTGTTCCGGATGATTACCGGCGAAGAGTTGCCGGACGAAGGCCAGGTCTCGCTCGATCGCGGCATCACCATCGGCTATTTCAGCCAGGACGTCGGCGAGATGTCCGGACGCAGTGCGGTTGCCGAGGTGATGGATGGCGCCGGGCCGGTCGCGGCGGTCGCGCTGGAACTGAAGGCGCTGGAGGCGGCGATGGCCGATCCTGATCGCGCCGATCAGATGGACGAAATCATCGTCCAGTATGGCGAGGTGCAGCATCGTTTCGAGGAACTCGACGGCTATGCGCTGGAGGGCCGCGCGAGAGAAGTGCTCGCCGGGCTTTCGTTCAGCCAGGAGATGATGGAGGGCGATGTCGGCGCGCTCTCGGGCGGCTGGAAGATGCGGGTGGCGCTGGCGCGCATTCTCTTGATGCGCCCCGACGTGATGCTGCTCGACGAGCCAAGCAACCATCTCGACATCGAGAGCCTGATCTGGCTCGAGCAGTTCCTGAAAGACTATGAGGGCGCGCTGCTGATGACCTCGCATGACCGCGAGTTCATGAACCGCATCATCAACAAGGTCGTCGAGATCGACGGCGGCTCGCTCACGACCTATTCCGGCGATTACGAATTCTACGAGACGCAGCGCGCGCTGTCCGAAAAGCAGCAGCAGGCGCAGTTCGAGCGCCAGCAGGCGATGCTGGCGAAGGAGATCAAGTTCATCGAGCGCTTCAAGGCGCGCGCATCGCATGCGGCGCAGGTGCAAAGCCGGGTGAAGAAGCTGGAGAAGATCGAACGGGTCGAGCCGCCGCGCCGCCGCCAGACGGTTGCGTTCGACTTTCCGGCAGCGCCGCGTTCGGGCGAAGACGTCGTCAGCCTGAAAAGCGTGCAAAAGGCCTATGGCAGCCGCGTCATCTATGACGGGCTCGATTTCATGATCCGGCGGAAAGAGCGCTGGTGCGTGATGGGCGTCAACGGCGCTGGCAAATCGACGCTGCTCAAACTCGTCGCGGGTTCGACCGAGCCGGACGATGGCACTGTGGCGTTAGGCGGCAGCGTGAAGATGGGTTATTTCGCGCAGCACGCGATGGACCTGCTCGATGGCGAACGCACCGTGTTCCAGTCGCTGGAAGACGCGTTTCCGCAAGCGGGACAAGGCTCGCTTCGCGCGCTGGCCGGCTGCTTCGGATTTTCAGGCGACGACATCGAAAAGCGATGCCGCGTGCTCTCGGGCGGCGAGAAGGCGCGGCTGGTGATGGCGATCATGCTCTATGACCCGCCGAACTTGCTGGTGCTCGACGAGCCCACCAACCATCTGGACATGGCGACCAAGGAAATGCTGATCACGGCGCTGTCGCAGTACGAGGGCACGATGCTGTTCGTCTCGCACGACCGGCATTTTCTCGCCGCACTCTCCAACCGCGTGCTGGAGCTGACGCCGGACGGCATCCATCAATATGGCGGCGGCTACACCGAATATGTCGCGCGCTCCGGTCACGAGGCGCCGGGATTGCACAGCTAGCTAGTGGAGTGGATTTGACATTCGCTACCCACCTGGCCGCGAGTTCGGAGAGCGAATGTCAAATCCTAGACGCCACTAGAACCATATATTTGCTAGTGGTCCTTTGATTCTAACATTCGCAAAAAACGGCCGCTGAGAAGGGACGCGAATGTTAGAATCGGACCACTAGAACCAGCTCGGGTTCGGATAGGGGTCCCGCTTGTAGGGCGACGTCCCCGGCGGGGAATAAAGCGGATTGCGGGTGCAAGCATTGGAGCCACGATCGTCCCACAAGCCGCGCGCGCGCCACGCGCTCCAGGCCTGATAATCGTAGACCTTGCTGAAAGGATTTCCCGGCTCGATGGTCGCACAATAGGTGCTGATGGCGGGCTGCGGGATTGGTCGCGGTTGCCGAGCCATTGACGGTTCTGCCGCCAGCGCAACCGTCACACAAAACGCAGCGGCAGAAAGAATCCCGTTTTTCATCACGTACTCCCTGATTCGGCCGCAGTTATGCCACCACGCAGCGGCGAAGCAATCCGCCATACGGCAGCATTGCTGTCTCTATGATGGGGAACATTGACAAATCAAAGCTTCGCTACCAACCTAAAGCAGTGACCAACATTGACGTTGGCCGAAGCAGAGGAGGTTCGATGACTCCACCTGCAAATTGTGCCGCGATGATCGCCGAGGCACTGGTTCGGGCCAAAGCGTAGCGGCAACCCACGAACACCGTCCCGAGAGCGGCCTATGATCCCCATCAGTAGGGCATGGATCAACTTGGCCCCTCTCGGAATGGATTTTTGAAAGCCGGTTCGCGGCAAGCCGGCCGATATTTGTCGCGGCTCTCTATTTATCGCGCCTCTCTCATGTCTGCTCGGCTTCCTGCTGCTGCGGGCGCGGTTCGGTGTGTGCCTCGCGTCCGAGGAAATAGCTCTGCAAGGCCGGCACGACAATCAGCAACATGATCGGCCCGATCAGCATGCCGCCCACGATCACGGTGGCGAGCGGCCGCTGCACCTGGCTGCCGATCCCGGTCGACACCGCAGCCGGCAGCAGGCCGATGCAGGCCGACAGCGTCATCATCAGGATCGGCCGCATCTGTTCATTGACGGCATGGAACATGGCGTCTTCCGGGGCGACGCCCCTGTCGGCGACCCGATAGTAGCCGTGGATGATGAGGATGCCGCTCATGACGGCGACACCGAACAGCGAGATGAAGCCGATCGCGGCCGAGATCGAGAAATCCAGCCCGAAAACATACAAGCCCAGAATGCCGCCCGAGATCGCGAACGGCAGTCCGAGCAGCGCCAGCAGGCTGTTGCGGAACGAATTGAACAGGCCGTAGAGCAGCACCATGATGAAGACGAAAGTGACGGGCAGGATGATGGCAAGCCGCTTCTTGGCCTGCTGCAGCCATTCGAACTCGCCGGCCCAATCGATGCGGTAGCCTGTCGGCAGCTTCACGTTCTTGCTGATGCGCTCCTGCGCTTCCTCCACCGCGCCGGCGAGGTCGCGGCCGCGCACTGAGAACTTGATCGGCACAAAGCGCTGGTTGCGTTCGCGGAAGATGTAGGACGCGCCGGTGTCCAGCGTGATCGAGGCGAAGTCGCTCAGGGGAATGAAGGCGGTGCCGCTCGCCGTCTGAACGCCGACCTTGAGATTGCGTACCTTGTCGATGTCGTTGCGGTATTCCGGCGCCAGCCGCACCGCGACGCCGAAACTTCGATCCGCCTCGAGGATATTGGTCGCCACTGTCCCGCCGAGCGCCGCCTGCACGACGGCATTGGCATCGCTGACGTTCAAGCCATAGCGCGCCGCTCTCTCGCGATCGATCTTGATGTTGAGGTTGGGCTGCCCGAGCACCCAGAATGCGCCGAGATCGGCGATGCCGGGCACCTTGGCCATCTCCGCCATGGCGTCCTTGGCGATCTTCTCCAGCGTCGTCAGATCGGGGCCGACGATCTTGATGGAGTTGGCGCCCTTGACGCCCGACAGGCCTTCCTCGACGTTGTCCTGGATATATTGCGAGAAGTTGAAGTTGATGCCGACGAATTTTTCGGAGAATTCCGCCTGCAATTCCTCGATCAGCTTCTCCTTGGTAAAGTTTGGCGGCCATTCGTCGAAGGGCTTTAACGGCACGAAGAACTCGGCGTTGAAGAAGCCCGCCGCGTCGCTGCCATTGTCGGGGCGGCCATGCTGGGAAACTACCGTGATCACTTCAGGGTGCTTCAGCAGGATTTCGCGGATCTGGTTGACGAACGGCATGCCGGCCTCAAGCGACAGGGTCGGCGGCATCGAAGCGCGAATCCATAAATTGCCCTCCTCGAGCGTCGGCAGGAACTCGCTGCCGAGCCGCGAGCCGAGGAAGCCGGAGACGAGAAGGAACACAAGCCCGATCGCGATCGTGACCGGCCTCCTGCGCAACGACCATCGGAGCACGGGCTGGTAGATCCGGCGCAAGCCGCGCACGACCAACGTCTCGACCTCGCTGACATGCGCGGGCAGCAGCAGCGAACACAGGCATGGCGTGACGGTGAACGTCGCCAGCAGCGCGCCCACCAGCGCATAGGCGTAGGTGCGCGCCATCGGGCCGAAGATCTGGCCTTCGACGCCCTGCATCGTGAACAGCGGAATGAAGGCCGCGACGATGATGGCGGTGGAGAAGAACACCGCGCGGTCGACCTGCAAGGCGCTGATCAGGATCAGCCGGAGCCGGTCGGTCCAGGTCGCATCGCTCGATGGCTGTCCGGTGCTGGTCGGATCGTCGCCCCACCGCTTCTCGGCCAGATGCTGCAACAGCCCCTGCCGCGTCTCGGGGGTCGACTGGAAGTTGCGATAGACGTTCTCGACGAGGATGACGGCGGCATCGACGATGATGCCGAAGTCGACGGCGCCGACCGACAACAGGTTTGCGTCCTCGCCGCGCAGGACGAGGATGATGATGGAGAAGAACAGCGCGAACGGGACGTTGACGCCGACGATGACGGCGCTGCGCAAGTCGCCGAGGAACAGCCACTGCACCAGGAAGATCAGCAGGCAGCCGAACAGAAGGTTGTGAAGCACCGTGGAGGTGGTGACGCCGACCAGCGTCGAGCGGTCATAGAACGGGACCAGTTTGAGGCCGGGAGGAAGGCTGCCGTCGCTGTTGATCTTCTGGATCTCGGCGCGCACGCGCTTGATGACGTCATTGGTGTGCAGCGTGCGGTTCATGATGATGATCGCCGCCACCACGTCGTCGGAATAGTCCCGCCCGGCCTTGCCGAGCCGCGGCACATAGCCCACCGAGACCCTTGCGACGTCCTTGATGAAGATCGGCAGGCCGTTGGGCGAGGCGAGCATGACGTTCTCGATGTCGCGGACCTTGTAGCCTTGCGTCAGGTCCGCCTCGCCGCCGGTGTCCATCAATCCGACGCCGCGAACATTCACCGACTGCTGGCCGATATTGATGGTGCGGCCGCCGACGTTGACGTTGGCATTGCCGAGCGCGGTGATCACCTGCTGCAGCGTCACGCCGTAGGCCTCGAGCTTCCGCGGGTCGACGTCGACGTCGTATTCCTTGGTCGTGCCGCCCCAGGTGTTGACCTGGACGACGCCGGGCACGGACAGCAGCCGCCGCTGCAAAATCCAGTCCTGGACCGTGCGCAGATTGCTCAACCCGAAATGCGGCGGGCCGACCAGCTCATAGCGGTAGATTTCGCCGACCAGGCTCGTTCCCTGGATTTGCGGCGTCACGTTGCCGGGCAGGCTGACGTTTTGCTGCAGGTTGATCGCCGTCTGCGTCAGCGCGAAATAGTAGTCGACGCCGTACTGGAACACGACGCGCACGAACGACAGCCCGAAGAACGACGTCGAGCGGATGACGTCGACGCCGGGCGTCGCCGCCAGCCCGACCTCGATCGGGATGGTGTAGTAGCGCTCCATCTCCTCGGCGGACAGGCCGGTCGACTGCGCCGTGATCTCCAGGATCACGGGCGCCGGATTGGGATAGGCCTCGATGTTGAGCCTGAAGAATGCGAAGACGCCCGCGGCGACGAACGCAAGCAGGCCCAGCAGGACCAGCGGACGCCGGGTCAGGCTGAAAGTGAGAAGTCCTTTGAGCAGAGATCGCCCCCAATTTTATGGGATCTGCGCAGTCCCGACGAAGATCGGGAATCGAATCCATAGCGCCCCCTCGATTAAGGCGGATGGTAGACCTTTTTAAAGGGGGCATGAAAGGGTCAATCGGCCGAGCCGGTGCATATCGCAACACGCCGGCGAACTGGTAGGCCGCATCTTGCCATCGTCCCCGGAACGGGCGCCGGGAGCTCAGCTTGCTATATGCTGGGCGAAGGACAATTGATAGCCGTTGTCGTCCAGTACGCCGAACTCGCGCAAGCCATACTCCATGGTCTCGATTGGATAGACAATGCGGGTGCGCGTCTTGAGAGAGTCCCAGAGCTCGTCGACATTGTCGACGTCCAGATAGATCGAGCCGCTAAACTCCGGGCCTCGCCAGGACCGATGGGCATTGGGGAGCGCCAGCATGATGTCCGCCGCACCGAGCCGGACGCGGGCGAAGCCCTCCAGTTGCAGGGTGCAGGTGAAGCCAAGCTGCTCCACGTAGAACCTTACGGACCGCGCCATGTCTTCAGTCGTAAACACGATCGAGACACCCTGAACGCCCATTCATCAGCTCCTGCATCATTTCGGCCAAAGTATAGGTCACGCGCTGGCACGCCGGCTCTCTCAAGCACTTCACATTCGCTTGGGGGCCAAAATGAACGTCGTGGGCCTGCCGGATATCCCGCTTTTCGTCCGCGTCCATCGTGCTATGTTGACAGTCGATCCGGAAAGAAAAAATCCGGGCGGGGAGGGAAGCCATGGTCAAGGGATTTCGGGCTCACCACGTCTGCGCGCTTGCCGCCGGGCTGTTGCTGCTTGGCACCGTCAGCGTCAAGGCCGCCGACGATGCAAAAGCCTGCACCAACGAATCCGGCGATGCCGCAATCGAAGCCTGTTCGCGCGCGATCGGGTCCAAGCATTACAGCGGCCATGTGCTGGCGCGGCTCTATCTCAATCGCGGCGTCGAACGGCGCGCCAAGGAAGATTACGATACTGCGCTCGCCGACCTTGCGGAGGCCGTGAAGATCGACAAAAAATATGCAGATGCCTATTTCAACCGCTGCTCGATCTACAATTTCAGGAAGGCCTACGATTCCGCCATCACCGAATGCGGCCAGGCCATCAAGCTCGGCCCGAGTGCAGATGCGATCGTGGCCGGCGGCAGTGAAAAACTCGGCAAGGACCACGCGCTGTCGGATTACTACACCGAGCGCGGCTTCGCCTATTTCAAGAAGGACGACTACGTCCATGCTTTCGTCGATCTCGACAACGCGATCCGCCTCAACCCGAATAACGGCAGGGCGTTGAAGACCCGTGGCCTCGCCTACGAGGCCAAAGGCGATTCCCGCGCCCAGGCCGATCTCGCCTCGGCCAAGCTGCTCGGCGAGTGAGGCGTTCGTTCATGGCAGAGGCAAGCCGGCAGGCGCATTGGGAGAAGGTCTACACGTCAAGGGACGAAACCACCGTTAGCTGGTTTCAGGACAATCCCGCGCCCTCGCTCGACCTCATCGAGGTGATAGCACCGGGAAGAGATGCCGACATCATCGATATCGGCGGCGGCGCCTCGCGGCTCGTCGATCATCTGCTGGAGCGCGGCTTCCGCGGCGTCACGGTGCTCGACATCTCGCAGGCCGCGCTCGATCTCGCGTGCTTGCGCATTGGCCGGCGTGCCAGCGAAGTGCATTGGATCGCGGCCGATGTGACGGAATGGAATCCTTCGCGGCGCTTCGACATCTGGCACGACCGCGCGGCGTTTCATTTTCTGGTCGATCCGCAAGACCGCGCCGCCTATATCGCGCGGCTGAAGCAGGCACTGCGGCCTGGAGGGCATGCCGTCATCGCGACCTTCGCGTCAGACGGTCCGGAAAAATGCAGCGGATTGCCGGTCAACCGCTATGACGCGGAAGGGTTGGCGCGCGAAATGGGCGAGGCGTTCACGCTGATCGAATCCCTCAGGCACGATCACGCGACGCCGGGGAATGCGACCCAGCGGTTTCAGTTTTCGGTATTCCGGCGCAGCAGCGAGTAACTGACGGCGCTGGACTCTCGCGACACAATTCGAAAAAAACGGGAAGGGGACCTCATGGCGGCATCATCTTTGAGAGCGACGCGGCGCGCCGCGCTCGGCGGGCTTGCGGCGGCGGGCGCGCTGGCCGCAGGTGGCGCGCGACTTGAAGCGCAAACCTCGCCCAAAACCTTCGTGCTGGTTCACGGCACTTGGCATGGCGGCTGGTGCTGGCGTCGCGTTGCTGATCTTCTCGCGGGCAAGGGGCACAAGGTCTATGCGCCGTCGCTGACGGGCCTCGCCGACCGCTCGCATCTGTTGAGCAGGGACGTCAACCTGACCACCCATGCGAACGACGTGGCGAAGCTGATCAAATGGGAAGACCTGAAGGACGTCGTCCTGGTCGGCCACTCCTCCGCCGGCTTCGTGATCACGCAAGCGGCCGAGCAGATCGGAGACCAGGTGGCGTCGATCGTCTATCTCGACGCGTTCGTGCCGCAGGTCGGCGACAGCCTGATCTCGCTCGCCAATCCCGGACCGCGCAAGGCGCTGGAGGACGCGGTGGCGCGCGGCGATCTCGTTGCAAAGCCGGTGCCGGCCGCGGCCTTCAATGTCAACGAGAAGGACCGCGCCTGGGTCGATGCCAAGTGCACGCCGCATCCGCTTGCGGCCGTGGTGGAGAAGGTTGTGGCCACAGGCAGCCGCGAGAAGATCGCCCGCAAGACCTATGTTCGCGCGACCGGCTTCAAGAGCCCGGTGTTTGACGAGACGCTCGCGAGGATGAAGGCGGCGCCGGGCTGGAAGACCTACGAAGTGGCCTCAGGACATGACGTGATGGTCGATCACCCGGACCGTCTGGCCGAGATCCTGCTCGAGGTCGGCTAGTGCGGCGAATTTGAAGGTCCTATCAGTATGGACGCAAGATCGTGGTAGGAACTTCAAATTCAAAGCCGCACCAGAATCAATGAGTCGCTAGAACTCCTTTGATTCCGAGGTTCGCATCAGAGGTCGCCCCAATAGCTTGCGAACTTCGGAATCGGAGCTCTAGATTTTCTTGCTAGGAGCCGCCAGCGGCGGGCCACGGTTCCTGCTGTCGCCACGGCTCCTGCCGCGACGGCGCCAGATAGCGTAGCGCGGTCCGCGGCACCGGCAGCGGCACAGTCTTCGGCAGCGCGTCGGGATGCACCTTTTCGTCGGGATGCCCCTTGTCGTTCGCCGCCAGCGATTTCGGATGGCCCGGTTTCTCCGACCGCTTCAAAAGCGGCAGGTCGGGGAAGGGGTGGCCGTCCTTTCTTTCGCGAAAGAACAGGATGCCGCGGTCGACATAGGGCGTGGTGAAGGTCTGGTCGAGTTGCGCCACATGCTCCGGTTCGGCGGGCGCGCCGCCCACATCGTCGGTGCGGAGGGTCAGAATGTCGTGCGGGCGCAGGATGCTCGCACGGTCCGCCGCGCCGTCCACCGGCGCGCTGTTGGGCGGCGAAGCGCCTTCGGCATCGGCCGTGGCCATCGCCATGGCGTTTACCGCGCTATGGCCGTTTGCGGCGGTGCCTTCGGCCTTGGCGGCGATGAAGGCGCTCACAGCGGCCGGGTCCGGCGCATCCGCGGGACTGACGGCGGCGATGCTCGCCGAAAGCCGCGTCTTGAGGTCGCTATTGCCCGCCGAATTTGAGGCCGGCGCGTAAGAGGCGATCGAGAGGCCGCCGACAGGGGCGACCCAGGCCATCGACATGTGCATGAACAGGAAGTAGCCGCCGGCGGTCACCAGGGAGAGTGACGTGAGCGCGAGCACGGTGGAGGCGATCTTGTGAATCCGCGCTGCGATCGGGTGGGCCGCAGCAGGATCTTTCTCCTGCTGTGCGAGCATCAGCAGGTGGTCGTAGACCGCGCGCTGATCCTTGTCCAAAAGGATTTCATTGGCGCGGACGATCTGACGGAATTTGATCGCCGCATCGGGATCATCCGGACGCAGGTCCGGATGGGCGCCCTTGACCGCCTTGCGAAACGCAACCCTCAGGCTCTCCGCATCGTCTCGTGGAAGAGCCCCCAGCAACTCGTACAGCGTACCCATGGCGCTCTCGCTACAGGATTTACTCGTTTCCCCCGGCCGAAACTTCCCGTCGCGAAATCTTGCTGCGGAGTACGATCGACCAATTTCACCGCGCAAAAATGATGTTGATTTAGTGGGGCAAAAAGATGACTTCGCGCCGGCGCGTCAAAAAAGCTTCGTCGACAGAGGGCGCTTTATGGTTAACGGCGCCGCCGGCGCCACGCATCGCCCGGCCGATACCGCAATCCAGCTCAGCTTGTGGCATAAGAAAGGCAGGGTTGCGTCGAGATTCCGCCTCGCCGGGCCAGATGTTGCGTGTGTCAGAATTGTGACGTCCGTGGGTCCGACTAAAGCCCGAGCCGGTCGCGGACCCGCCCAAGCAGCACTGCGCCGCGCACGGCGGCCGGCCATGCCGCGTGGAAGGGAATCGGCCGGATCGGGGTAATCGGCAGGTCGATCCGGGCCGCTTCGCCGCCGACCAGGCGCTTCGCCAGTTGTTGCCCCATTGCGGTCGCAAGCGCGACGCCGCGGCCGTTGCAGCCGAGAAAAGCGAGCACGCCGGGCGCGGGCTCATGCACATGCGGATAGTGATCGGCGGTCATCGCGAGCCGGCTATTCCAGCCATGGGTCCAGGCTGTGCCGGCAAGGACGGGCCACAGCCGCTCCGCGTAGCGCATGAGGTAGGCGACGGCGTTGGCGTCGCGGATCCACCGCATCGGGCCGCGCCCGCCCATCAACAGCCGGTTCGATGCATCGACGCGGTAATAGACGGTGATATGGCCGCTCTCGTAAAGCACCGGGCGCGCCGGCATGATCTGTTGCGCGACCGCCTCAGGCAGCGGCGCGGTGGCGGCAATCGAAGAGAACAGCGGCACGACGGTCTGGCGAAGGCCGGGCCAGAGATTGCCGGTGAAGCCGTTGGTGGCGATCAAGACCTGATCGGCGCGCAGCGTGGCGCGCGGGGTCTCAACGCGCCATCGCGCACCCTCGCGCGAGAGCGAGGTCGCGGGCGTTTCGCCGTAGATTGCTGAGCCGGCCGCAAGCACGGCCCGCGCCAGGCCGCGCGCGTAGTTCAAGGGATGGACGTCGCCGCCCCGCGCATCGAACATGGCGCGAACGTAGCGGTCCGTGCCGGTCATTTTCCGCAATTCGTCGCGATCGAGCAATCGCACCGGCATGCCGCGGGCGATGCACTGCTCGGCAGTCGCCTCGACGGCGCGGGCGTGGCTCTCGTGATAGGCGGCGCGCAGCGTGCCGTTCTGCCTGATATCGCAGGCAATACCGAGGCGCCGGATCAGCTCGAGCGTGAAGACCGGCGTGTTGTAGGAGAAGGCGATCATGCGCGACCCGAGGTCCGGCCCGAACGCGGCCTCGATCGTATCGGGGTCGAGCTTCAGACCTGGGTTGAGCTGGCCGCCATTGTTGCCGGAAGCGCCCCAGCCGGGCTCCCTGGCCTCGAGAACGATCGCCTCGACGCCTTGTTCGGCGAGATGCAGCGCGGTCGAAAGCCCGGCAAAGCCACCGCCGATGATAGCGACCTTCACGTTGCGGTCGGCCTCGAGCCGCGGCAGTTGCAGCGGCGGCACCGCGGTCGCGGCGTAGAGGCTCGGCGGCAAAGGGAGGGAATTCGTCTCTGTCGTCATCGATGGGTCACAAAGGATGCAGCACGCGGCGCAGGAAGTCTTGCGTGCGCACCTGCTGCGGCTGGCTCAACAGCGATTTCGCCGGGCCCTGTTCGACGATGACTCCGCCATCGATGAACAGCACGCGGTCGGCGACGTCGCGGGCAAATCCCATCTCATGGGTGACGACCAGCATGGTCATGCCGTCCTCGGCGAGCTTGCGCATCACCGACAGCACGTCGCCGACCAGTTCAGGATCGAGCGCCGACGTCGGCTCGTCGAACAGGATCGCCCTCGGCTGCATCGCGAGCGCCCGCGCAATCGCCACGCGCTGCTGCTGGCCGCCGGAAAGCTCTCCCAGAAAGGCATCGGCCTTGTCGGCAAGACCGACTTTCGCCAGCAGTTCCTGGCCGCGCGCAATCGCCTCGGAGCGCTTCTCGTGCTTCACATAGATCGGGCCCTCGATGACATTTTCGAGGACGTTGCGGTGCGGAAACAGGTTGAAGCGCTGAAACACCATCGACACCCTGGTGCGGATGCCGACGATCGACGATGCCTCGCGCTCGACCCGTGTGCCCTCGACCAGCACATCGCCGGCGTCATAACTCTCCAGCCCGTTGATACAGCGCAGGATGGTCGACTTGCCGGAGCCCGACGGGCCGATGATGCAGACGACCTCGCTTTTGGCGACGGTGGCCGTGATGCCCTTGAGCACCTCGTTGTTGCCGAAACTCTTGTGAACGTCGCGAAGCTCGATCATCGCCGCTGGTGTCCCGACACTAGTGGTCCGATTCTAATATTTGCATCCCTTCTCATCGGGCAATTTTGCAAATGTCAGAATCAAAGGACCACTGGCAAATTTAAGTATCTAGTGGAGTGGATTTGACATTCGCCTTGGGAGTTTGCGGCGCGGTGGGTAGCGAATGTCAAATCCACTCCACTAGCCCATTTTCTTCTCGAAATGCCTGACCAGCAGGATGAGCGGGATGCTCATGGTGAGATACATCAGCGCGACCAAAGTAAATACGGATGTGTTCTTGAAGGTGGAGGAGGCGATCAGTTTGCCTTGCAGCGCGAGCTCCGCCACCGTGATGGTGGAAGCTTGCGAGGAATCCTTCAGCATCATGATCATGATGTTGCCGTAGGGGGGCAGCACGATGCGGACCGCCTGTGGCAGGATCACGCGGCGCATGGTGAGCCACCATCCCATGCCGATCGCCTGCGCGGCCTCGATCTGCCCCTTGTCGATCGCCTCGATGCCGGCGCGGAAGTTTTCCGCCTGATAGGCCGAATAGGCGATGCCGAGCCCGAGGATCGCGGCCTGCAGCGCGGTCAGCGTGACGCCGAAATCCGGCATCACGAAGTAGAGATAGAACAACAGCACGATGATCGGGATGCCGCGGATCAGGTTGATGAGCCCTGCGCTGATCAGGCTTGCGGCGCGGAAGCCGGACACGCGCATCAAGGCCCAGATCATCCCGAGAATGGTCGAGAGGATGAGCGAGCCGAGCGTGACGACAATCGTCAGGCCGACGCCCTGCAGCAGGATCGGAAAGAATTCAGTGGCATCGTGAAGGAATTTTTCCATCGATCAGGGGAACTCATCCGCCTTTGGCGCCAAGGCCCCATTTGTCGAGAATCTTCGCCGCCGTGCCGTTTTCCTTCATTCTGGCGAGCGAGGCGTTGATCTTCTTCAGCAGTTCGCCGTCGCTCTTGCGGACGCCGATGGCGACCGTGCCGACGGTCATCGGCTTGTAGGACGTCACCAGCCGCACCTCGGGAAACAGGCCCTGGCTGAGATTATAGGCGAGGATCGGATAGTCGGCGTAACCGGCCTTGAGACGGCCGGTGTTCACGTCTCGCAGGATGTCGGGAATGGTGTCGTACACTTTCACCTCGGCAAAAAGTCCGGTCTTTCTCAGCGCATCGACATAGGCGGTGCCGACCTGGGCGCCCACCACCTCGCCCTTGAGGTCTTCGGCGCTATTGTAATTCTTCGTGTCGGACTTCGGCACGACCAGTCCTTCGCCGTAAGGGTAGACCGGATCGGAGAAGTCGATGATCTCCTTGCGCGCGGCGGTGGCGAGCATCGCCGCCGAGATGATGTCGATCTTGTTCGACGTCAGCGACGCGATCAGGGTCGAAAACTGCATCGGCTCGACCTGCACGGAAAATCCGGCGTCCTTGCCGATTTCGGTGATGAGATCGACCATCAGGCCCTGGATGGTGTTGGTCTTGGTGTCGAGAAAGGTGAAAGGCGCGCCGGTCGGCGTTGAACCGACCTTCAGAACCTGTTGCGCCGAGGCGCCGCCAGCCATGGTCAAGCCGCCCGCCATCGAAAAGATCGCGGTCGCGGCCGCCATTGCAAAGAACCGTTTGAAAATCATCCTGCCCTCTCGGAAATTGCCCCGCCGGCCCGCCATTCGTTTCGAATATCCACCGCCACGACCGGCTTCCCCAAGCTTGAAATTACGGTCATATCGCCCGCGGCAGTGCAAGCGATTTCACGCATGCCGCCGGCCGGCCCGCACGAGGGCGGATTTTTGGGGCGCAGGCAAGACCTCCCGGGCCGCTTGTCCGCCTGCCGCGGCTCAATCTGCCATTGAGATTGATCAATGTGCTGACATGGTCGGCAGGCTATGTGAATTGGCGTTGCGCTAAGGGAAGCTATCATGCCGTTCAAAAGCATTGCCGTTTTCATCGGGACGTCGCCGTCCGCGGAGGCGCGAGTCTCGTTCGCTGCGGGGCTCGCCTGCCGTCACGGTGCGCATTTGATCGGGCTTTATGCCGTGCCATCGCTGATGAGCGGCAGCGCCGCGGAATCCTTCGTGCTGGGCCACACCGCCGTCCGCGAGGTGATCGCCCAGCATCGCGCCAGGGAGGACGAAGCGATCGGACTGGCGAAACAGAGCCTGTCCGCAATCTGTGGCCGGCAAGAGATCAGCTTCGAGTTTCGTCCGCTGGTTCAGGCCGAGTTCAGCGACGACCTCGTGTTGAATTCGTTGCATGCGGACCTCGTCGTCGCCGGCGGACATCCGGGCAACGGCGGATTGCCGAACGGTTGGAGCGCGGAGACGTTGCTGCTCGCCACCGGCGTGCCCTGTATCCTGTTGCCGGAGTCCTGGACCGGATCTGCCGCCGCCGAACATGTCGTGGTTGCGTGGAACGCAAGCCGCGAGGCGCGGCGCGCGATCGCGGATGCGCTGCCGCTTCTCGTGTCGGCGAAGTCCGTCACCGTTCTCCTGGTCGATCCGGAGAAAAATTCCCGCCACGGCGAAGAGCCCGGCGCCGATATCGCACACTATCTCAGCCGGCATGGCGCCAAGGTCGCCGTCGAGCAGGTGGCCTCGAACGGTGCGCCGGTTGCGGGCGTGATACTGGATCGCGCCAAACAGCACGCCGCCGATCTCGTCGTCATCGGCGCCTACAGCCACGCGAGAGCGGCGCAGATGGTCCTTGGCGGCGTTTCCCGCTCGTTGTTACGAGAGGCCGCGGTTCCGCTTCTGATCGCGCATTGAAGGCGTTAACCAATTACAACCGGCAGGCGATCCGCGCTGGCCGCGAATGGTTCCGCGCCGAGGGGAATCATCAAGAATATTTTAGACCTCAATAAATGATTCTTTAGTTGGGGCTTGGAGTCTCGGGTGTAGATTCAGTTCCGTCGACCGGTTCGTCTCCATGCATCAAGCCCGATTGGCGATGCGAGACTAAGAAGATGGTCACGAACGGGTCCCCTGTCTTGTGAATTGCTTGAGCACGATCATCGCGCCAGGAGTCGCTCCTGGTGCGGCCGAAAGGCTTTGCTTTTTCTCAGATCGTGCGCGGCACCTGATCTTGAGACGACTATGAGGAGAACAGACATGACCAAAATCTCAGTTCTCGGCATTGCTGCCGTCGCCGCTGCCACCGCGTTCGCCGTGCCTGCGTTCGCGCAGCACAGGACTAGCCATATTGCCGGTAACTATGCCCAAGGGTATGCCCCGGCGGGCGTCTGCGGCTATCAGGAACCGGGCAACCCTTACAGCAAGGAAGAGGACTATATGGCCTGGAGCGCCTGGCGCGCGCGCGGCGGCTGGGATGACAGGGTTGATACCAACTGCCTGGGTCGTCGCGGATTCTGACGGTACGCTCGACGCGCGGTGGAGATCGCTCCATCGCGCGTCGTTATTTTACTTCTTGCCCGAATTGATCTTCTCCCAGAGCCATTGCGCGACCCTGTCCGGTGACGCATTGCCGTCGCCGCCGGCGGCCTTCAGGTTGGCCTCGCGCATCTCAGCGATATCGATTCTGCCAATCAGCGGACGCAGCGCCTCGCGCAGCGCCTGATCCTGGGCGCGTTTCGGCGCGATCAGCACGACCGCATCGTAGGGTGGGATCACGCTCTTGGGATCGCTGAGGGTTGTGAGATCGTATTTCGCGATCAGTCCGTCGCTGGTGTAGCCTGCGATCACATCGACCTCGCCGGATGCGACAGCCGCATACATGAAGTCCGGCTGCATCTGGCGCTGCTCGCGGAAATTCAATCCATAGGCCGTGCGCAGCGCCGTCCACTCCGGCCGCGAAAAGAACTCGTAGTCGCCGGCAATCGACAGCGCCGGCGCAATGGCGGCGAGATCGCTGACGGAAGCGATGCCGTACTTTTCGGCGCGCGTTCGCGGCATCACCAGCGCATAGGCGTTCTCGAAGCCGAGTTCGCCGAGCAGCGTCACGTTCTGCCGCTCAAGCTCGGTCTTCAGCTCGGCCAGCAGTTGCTGGCGCGGCTTGAGCCCGATGTGATGAAACTGGTTGGTCCACAGCGTGCCGGAATAATCGACATAGACGTCGATATCGCCGTTCACCAGCGCCTGATAAATCACATTGGAGCCGAGGCCTGCGCGGGTCGTGGCGCCAAGACTGGCGTCCTGCAATCTTTGCCCGATCAGCGCTGCGAGCACATATTGCTCGGCAAAGGTCTTGGCGCCGACGACATAGGTCGGCGTGGTGCGCGCCAGCGACGGCACGAGCGTGGCGGCGACGAGCGCTGCGAGCGCGGTGCCGCCGAGCGCCACGCGCAGGCTGCTCCTTCCGCGCAAGCCCGCCTCGGTGAGCGCGAGCAACTGATCGACGGCCAGCGCGAGCAGGGCGGCGGCGGCGCAGCCAAACAGCACGAACACCCAGTTCTGGGTTTGCAGCCCCGCAAAGATGTAGTTGCCGAGGCTGGTCTGGCCGATCGGCGTCGACAGCGTCGCCGTGCCGATCACCCAGACGGCGGCGGTGCGGATGCCGGCCATCATCACCGGCAGCGCCAGCGGCAATTCGACTTGCGTGAGCGATTGCAGCGGCGTCATGCCGACGCCTTCAGCGGCTTCCAGGATGGAGGGCTCGATGCCGCGCAGGCCGGTGATGGTGTTTCGCAGCACCGGCAGCATCGAGTAGAGCGCAAGCGCGAGCACCGCCGGCAGAAAGCCGAACGCGGAAAAGCCGAAGCCGAACCATTTCGATGTCAGCGAGGCGCTCGCGAGCAGCAGCGGATAAAACAGCGCGAGCAGCGCCAGTCCCGGCACCGTCTGCACGATGCTGGCGAGCCCCAGCAGCAGGGCCCGCATCACCGGACGGTTGCGCGCGACGATCGCAAGCGGCAGCGATACGACAAGCCCGAGCGCGATCGCAGCGAGGCTGACCCGCACATGGCTGCCGAGGTAGTCCGGCAGGTGGCCGAAGGCCTCGCCCCAGCGCGGATCGTCGAGAAGGGTCATGCGCCGCCCCCCGGCAGCAGCGCGTGGAGACGTTCGGCCTGCCGGCGCGGCGTGCGCAACAGCTCGACGACGTAAGCGTCGGCGCTTTGCGCGAGCTCCGATGGCGTGCCTTGCGCCAGCAATTTGCCGCCGCGCATCACCGCGATACGGTCGGCGAGCAGAATGGCTTCGGTCATGTCGTGGGTGATCATGACCGTGGTCAGCCCAAGCTTGTTGTGGAGCGCGCGGTAGTCGTCGCCGAGCGCGTCGCGCGTCAAGGGATCGAGCGCGCCGAAGGGCTCGTCCATCAGCACGATCTTCGGTTTCGCCGCGAGCGCCCGCGCCACGCCGACGCGCTGGCGCTGGCCGCCGGAAAGCTCGTGCGGAAAACGATCGCGAAATTCGCCTCGATCGAGCCGCACGAGATCGAGCAGTTCGCCGACGCCTGCGGCGATATCGGCCTCGCGCTCGCCCTTCAGCTTTGGCGTGATGCCGATATTGGCAGCGACGCTCATATGCGGAAACAGCCCGCCGCTCTGAAACACGTAGCCGATGCGCCGCCTCAAGCTGACCGGATCGGCCTTGCGCACGTCCTCGCCTTCGATGGTGATGTGGCCCTGGTCCGCCTCGATCAGGCGGTTGGCGAGCCGCAGCAGCGTGGTCTTGCCCGAGCCGGAAGAGCCGACGATGGCGAGAAATTCGCGAGCCGCGACTTGAAGCGAAACATCGTCGACGGCCAAGACAGGTTTCGCGCCGCGGCCGCCATCAAAGCTCTTGGCCACGTGGTCGAAGGTGATCAATGAAGCATCCGGCATTTCGATCTGACTCTAGGCTGCCAACCCTCGGGGGGCGAGCAAAGACCAAGTACCACGTCGCGGCCTCGCGTTGAACTTATCGTTCGAAGGCGCTAAGGCTTGGCCAAAGCGTGAAAAGGACATCCGGGGTGGGAGAGCCTGTTACGACAATCAAGACGTCCACGGCGGTCGCGCTGCAGGACGCAACAGTGGCCTTTCGCCTCGCCGAGGGCCGCGTCTACACGGCGGTCGAGAAGGCCAATCTTTCGGTCGCGGCGGGCGAATTCGTGGCCATCGTCGGTCCCACCGGCTGCGGAAAATCGACCTTGCTGAACGTGGCGGCGGGGCTGCTCGCGCCGGCGGGCGGCAGCGTGCGGATTTTCGACAGCCCCCTTTCAGGCCTCAACCGCCAGGCCGGCTATCTCTTCCAGGCCGATGCGCTGTTTCCCTGGAAGACGGCGATCGACAATGTCGCGATTGCGCTCGAGATCGACCGCGTGCCGCGCCGCGAGGCGCTGGAACGCGCGCAGGGCTTTCTCGCCCAGGTCGGCCTCGGCGCTTTTTCGCACCGCTATCCGCACATGCTCTCCGGCGGCCAGCGCAAGCGCGTGGGCCTCGCGCAGGTCCTGATCCGCGACCCGAAGATTCTCCTGATGGACGAGCCGTTCGGACCGCTCGATGCGCAGACCCGCCAGATCATGGGCAATCTGTTGCTCGATCTCTGGAGCGCCGACCGCAAGGCGGTTCTGTTCGTCACCCACGATCTGGAGGAGGCGATCGCGCTTGCCGATCGCGTGGTGATCATGTCGGCCGGCCCGTCCGCGCGCATCATCGGCGACTGGCGCGTCGGCCTCGCGCGCCCGCGCGACATCACCGAGGTCAAGCTCGACCAGGCCTTCCACGACCTGCACCGGGAAATCTGGGACGCGCTGAAGGACGAGGTGCTGAAGGGCTACGCGCAGTCCACGAACGTCGCGGGCGGTGGCTGACTTCGCTTCGCCGGCCCGCCCTGTGCGCAATCGCGCACAAGGCGCGGACCCGTCGCGACGGCTGCTTATGGTTAAGGGGCGTCTTTGCACATCGCGAAAAACGACTACGCGGTTCACGCCTTTGTCACGATGGCCAGTCAGATCACAGCTCGGCTTGATCTGGCCAAACCCGCCGCTACACTCCGCGCGCCAAACGGGCGCCTAGTGGTCCACTAGCGGCACGATAATCAACGGCAAACAAAAAGGGGAAGATGTCATGTTCCTACGTGGTTCAATTCTGGCCGGCGCCGTGGCGCTCGTGGCGTCGAGCGTTGCTCCGGCCCGTGCGGACGGCGTGTTCACGCTGTCCTCGCCGAGCTTCAAGGACGGCGAACGGCTGGCGGTCAAGAACGCCGGCAACAACAAGTCCAACCCGAACTGCGTCGGCGAGAACGTGTCGCCCGCGCTGAACTGGTCCAATCCGCCGGCAGGCACCAAGAGTTTTGCGCTTCTGATGTTCGATCCCGAGGGGCGTCCGCCCGGCGGCGTCAGCCACTGGGTCGCCTATGGCATCCCCGCGACCGTCACCGGCTTTGCCGAGGGCGAAGTGTCGAAGCCGAGCGACAAATATGTCGGGGGCACCAGCCTGATGAAGCTCTCGAACTATTTCGGTCCCTGTACGCCGCCCGGCCCCGTGCACCACTACACCTTCACGCTGATGGCGACCGACCTCGAGCCGACCGCGCTCGCGCCCGGGCTCACCCGCGATGAAGCGATCAAGGCGCTTGATGGCCACGTCAAGCAGGCCACCGGCCTGATCGGCATTTTCTCCAAGCCGTAATATCAAAACCGTCATGCCCGGCCTTGTGCCGGGCATCCACGTCTTCGCTCGCATCACCAAAAACGTCGATGGCCGGGGCATAGGCGAGCGGAAGCGACGCCGTTCTTCGAACGGCAATGCCCGGCCATGACGAACCGTCAAATTTTCGGATCTATCGAACATGCGCCGCGTGACGCTTCTTTTCCTGCAAGTGCTGGTCGCAATCGTGGCGCTGGCGCTCTGGGAGCTCTTGGCCACCGTGCCGATCCTCGGCCACATGGTATTGCCGCCGTTCTTCTTCTCGACGCCGGTTGCGGTCGGCAGCCAGATCATCGACTGGTTCGCGACCGGTGTGATCTGGAAGCATCTCGCGATCACGCTGTGGGAATCGATCCTTGCCTTTGCGATCGGATCGCTCGCAGGCGTTGCGGTCGGCTTCTGGTTTGCGCGCAAGCCGCTCGTCGCCGCGGTGTTCGATCCCTACGTCAAGATGGCCAATGCGCTGCCGCGGGTCGTGCTGGCGCCGATCTTCGCGCTGTGGCTGGGCCTGGGTATCTGGTCGAAGGTGGCGCTCGGCGTCACGCTCGTCTTCTTCATCGTCTTTTTCAACGTCTATCAGGGCGTCAAGGAAGTCTCGACCACGGTGCGCGACAACGCCCGCATGATCGGCATGAACGAGGCGCAGCTGATGCGTCACGTCTACTGGCCCTCGGCGCTGTCGTGGATGTTTTCCTCGCTGCATACGTCGGTGGGCTTCGCCGTCGTCGGTGCCGTGGTCGGCGAATATCTGGGATCGGCCGCAGGGCTCGGCTACCTGATTCAGCAGGCCGAAGGCGTGTTCGACGTCGCCGGCGTCTTTGCCGGCATGTTCGTGCTGTCCGCCTTCGTCATCCTGATCGATGTCTTCGTCACTCTGGTCGAGCGCCGTCTTCTGGTCTGGCGGCCCAGCACCTCCGCCGAGGTGCGGGGATAGTCGCTTTGTCATTCCGGGGCGCACCGTCAGGTGCGAGCCCGGAATCCATCCCGCCGCAGCCCGTGTCGATGAATGGATTCTCAGGTGCGCAATTGCGCACCATAGTTCGCTCGTTGCACTCGCGCCCCGGAATGACGGATGCAGCCGATTGCCCGTCTTTCGTCCACCTTCTCTTGTGCCGCCCGCTGTTCTATTGTGCCTGCAATTCTTAAAGGATTTGCCGGGAGGACATCATGAAAACCATGCTCGAAAAACTGGCCGGGGCACTTGTGGCGATCGCCGTGATTTCCGCGCCCGCTATTTTTCCAGCGCCGGCATCGGCGCAAAGCAAGGTCACCATTGCAGTCGGTGGCGGCGCCTGCCTCTGCTATTTGCCGACGGTATTGGCCAAACAACTCGGCGAATATGACAAGGCGGGACTGGCCGTCGACCTCGTCGATCTCAAGGGCGGGTCGGATGCGCTCAAGGCGGTGCTGGGCGGCAGCGCCGACGTCGTCTCCGGCTATTTCGACCATTGCGTCAATCTCGCCGCCAAGCACCAGGAGCTGGTGTCGTTCGTGGTCTATGACCGCTATCCCGGCGAGGTGCTGGTGGTGTCGCCGAAGCACACGTCAGAGATCACCTCGATCAAGGACCTCGCCGGCAAGAAGGTCGGCGTCAGCGCGCCGGGGTCCTCGACCGATTTCTTTCTGAAATATCTGCTCAAGAAAAACGGCGTCGATCCCACGAACGTGGCCGTGATCGGCGTCGGTCTCGGCGGCACGGCGGTCGCGGCGATGGAGCAGGGCCAGATCGATGCCGCCGTGATGCTTGACCCTTCCGTGACCGTGCTGCAAGGCGGCCACCCCGACTTGCGGATTCTCTCCGACACCCGCACCGCCAAGGATACGCTCGACGTTTTCGGCGGCGAATATCCGGGCGGCGCGCTCTATTCGACGGCGGCGTGGATCGCAGGCCACGAGAAGGAAACGCAGGCTCTGACGGCGGCGATCCTTTCCACGCTCGACTGGATCCATTCGCACTCGGCCGAGGAGATCATGGCGAAGATGCCGCCGGAGATGGTCGGCAAGAACACCGAGCTCTATCTCGCCGCGCTGAAGAACACGATTCCCATGTATTCGCGAAACGGCAAGATGGACCCCAAGGGCGCGGACGCGGTGCTTGCACTGTTCAGCCTGAGTTCGCCCGAGGTCGCAAAGGCCAATATCGATGTGACCAAGACCTACACCGACAAGTTCGTCGACGCGGCAAGGAAGACGACGGGCTCGAACGCGAAGTGATGCGCAAGGCGCATGCGTCACGATCCGATCCCACCCCGTCGCGCGGCGTTGGGGAGGGCGCCGAAGCGGAGAGTGGGGCGCGCTTTGCCGCCGGGCGAAACAAGTGGAAATAACTACCACGTTTTCACCGCCACTTGACGTCGGCTATAAGAAGGACAACTGGGGCACCCTCTTGTTCGCCAGATCGATGATCCCACGACGGAGTCAGACGAATGCGCCATCTCCTGATCCTGGCTGTCATGGCCACGGACGGTTGCTCGATGACAAGCCCGGGCTTCAACGGTGCCAGAAACGATTTCAAGGGGCAGCCGCTTAGCGCCGTCCAGGTCAGACTTGGTCCACCGGAACGGGAGCAAACGATAGAGGGACGAAAGATCTACACCTGGTTCAAGGGGCAGCCGCTCAACGGATGCACAATCCACATCGCCATGGCCGGAGACGTCGTCGATTCCTACCAGACAGTGGGCGATCCCAACATTTGCTCCCCGTGGGAATACCGCCCAGGGTAAGTAACCTTCCAAAGAGCGGCGGCGCGTGAGAAAACACCGGGCATGACGCTGGAAATTCTCCGCATCACGACGCTTGATCTGAAAGTGAAGCCGTTCGCCTGGTCCTTCGCGGACGAACGACGCGACGAGATCGACGCACATTTTGCCGAGAGACGGCGCGAGAGGCCCGCGATCTGGAACGGCCGCGTCCTGCTCGGGCGCAATGCGGTGCGCGACCAGGAGCACCTCGCCGCCGATTATTTCGAGACGGATTTTGCGAGCTTTCTGGCCTGGCGCGACTGGGGCTTTCCGGACGGAAGCGTCTTCAACGGCTTTGGGATGGGCGCGCTGCGAGCCAGTGACGGCGCGTTTCTGCTCGGCGAAATGGCCGCGCACACGGCCAATGCCGGGCGCATCTATTTTCCCGCCGGTACGCCCGATCGCGGCGACGTGAAGGATGGCGCGCTGGACATTGCCGGCAGCGTTGTCCGCGAGGTCGCCGAGGAGACCGGCCTCTCCGAATCAGACTATAGAATGGACCCATATTGGACCTGTGTGCTGACCGGCCCGTCGATCGCGATGATCCGGATCCTGCGTGTCGATATGACGGGCGAGGCGCTGCAGGCAAAGGTCGAGGCCTATCTCGCCCGCGAGATCGAGCCGGAATTGCGTACCGTTCATCTCGTGCGTGAAGCTTCCGATATAGTGCCGGCGATGCCGCGTTTTGTCAGCGCGTTCCTCGAAGCCCAATTTTCAGGACAAGTGCGGCGAATTTGAAGTTCCTGTCAGTGTGGCTGCGGATTCGTCATAGGAACATCAAATTCAAGGCCGCACTTGAAACAATAGGTTGCAGGAGCTCCTTTGATTCCGAAGTTCGCATCAGAGGTTGCTGCAATAGCTTGCGAACTTCGGAATCGGAGCTCTAGCCCCTGAGCAAGACGTCCAAGCGCAAGAAATCGAAGGCAACGCCCAAGCCGTCCGTCATCGAGCGGTTGACGCCATTTGTCGCTCCGTACCGGTTCGACGGCAGAGGTAGTTTTCATCTGAAGTCGCACAAGACCGGCGAGATGGGCGGCCTCGACAAGGAGGCGGGTGAGAAAATCCTGGAGACCAACCGCAAGCTCCTCAGCGATCTTCAGGAGCGGCTCTACGCGCAGGACCGCTGGTCGCTGCTCGTAATCTTCCAGGGCATGGACGCCGCCGGCAAGGACAGCGCAATCAAGAGCATTTTCGAAGGCGTCAATCCGCAGGGCTGCGAGGTGACGTCGTTCAAGCAGCCGACCAGCCACGAACTCGACCATGATTTCATGTGGCGCGCCATGATCGCGCTGCCGGAACGCGGACGCATCGGCATCTTCAACCGCTCCTACTACGAGGAATGCCTGGTGGCGCGGGTGCATCACGACCTGCTCGCGAGGGAAAAGCTTCCGCACAAGCTGATCACGTCCAGGCTCTGGCGCGAGCGCTTTGCGGATATCACCGCGTTCGAGCGCTATCTTTCGCGCAACGGCACCCTGATCCTGAAATTCTTCCTCAACATTTCGAAGAAGAAGCAGCGCGAACGGTTTCTCGAGCGGCTGGAGCGGCCCGCGAAGACCTGGAAGTTCTCGATGGATGACGTGACGGAGCGCGCGTTCTGGCCGCGCTATATGGCCGCCTACCAGGACATCATCCGCCGTACGTCGACGCCCTACGCGCCATGGCACGTGGTGCCCGCCGACCACAAATGGTTTGCCCGCGTGGTGATCGGCTCGGCCATCGTACGCACGCTCGAACAACTCAATCTGCACTTTCCCCGCGTCGACAAGGCCTCGCAGGAGGAATTTGTGCAAGTGCGCAAGGCGCTCGAGAACGAAGGCAGGAGGGTTGCGAAAGAGAGGGTTGCGAAAAAGCCGACCCGCGTGGGCAAAAAGGCTGCCAAACGCCGGTGACGGCCGGCGTTGATCCAGCTCAATGCAGCCGGGCTTGTCCGCGCGAAAGTTGATTCCGCCAATCATATCGCCGGGTCGGATATCATCGCCGCTGCTGCGCTTGCCATTTGAGCGAAGACTGAAGAGCGGAATTCCAGGGAAGCCGATGGTCAGAAAGCGCAAGACTGCCGGGGTGGAGAAGTCCGTGCGGCGCCACGCAAGAGAAATCAGCGCGGTCGAGCAATACTGGCACGCCGCCGGCCGGCCGAGGGCCCGCAGGCCTCCGAAGGACTACAGCTACGTCGACGAGCTCGCCCATCTGCAGTTCGAGCTCATCAAGCTGCAGGAATGGGTCCGCCTGCACGGCCTGAAGGTCGCCGTCATTTTCGAAGGCCGCGACGCCGCGGGAAAAGGCGGCGTCATCAAGCGGATCACCGAAAGCCTCAATCCCCGCATCTGCCGCATCGTGGCGCTCGGCACCCCGACCGAGCGCGAGCGGGGCCAGTGGTATTTCCAGCGTTATGTCGCCGAGTTGCCGACGCGTGGCGAAATCGTTCTGTTCGACCGAAGCTGGTACAATCGCGCCGGCGTCGAGCATGTCATGGGCTTTTGCAGCGAGGAGGAATATCGCGAATTCCTGCGTGCCTGTCCGATTTTCGAGGAGATGCTGATCCGTTCGGGGATCCATCTCGTCAAGTATTGGTTCTCGGTCAACGACGACGAGCAGGAGCGGCGGTTTCAGGACCGCATGCGCAATCCGATCAAGCGCTGGAAGCTATCCCCGATGGATCTGGAATCGCGCAAGCGCTGGGTCGAGTATTCAAAGGCGAAGGACATCATGTTCGCGCATACCGACCGCAGGAAGAGCCCGTGGCATGTCGTCAATTCCGACGACAAGAAGCGCGCAAGGCTCAATTGCATCCGCCATCTGCTGCGGCAGATTCCCTATCAGGACATGCGGCCGGTCGAGATCGAGCTGCCGGCGCGTCAGCCGGATACCGGTTACAGGCGGCCGAGGAAGTCGTCGCAGCGCTTCGTGCCGGACGTGTACTGAACGGTCTTCGCCGAAATCGTGCTCGGGGAGGCGTAAGGCTCCCCGCGTGCTGCGGCACGCCCGGTCCTCTGGCCATGAAAGCAGGCGCTTTGCGAAAGCCAGACTGAAGCTCTCGTTTTCCCTTGCCGGAAACGATGGTCTGGGATCAAATCGGGGAACTGGTCATCATCTCGAGGAAACAACATGTTTAGAAAAATCATGCTGGCGGGCATCGTCGTCGCATTTGCCGGCGGCGCGGCCTTTGCGCAGGAAAGCTGTGAGACCAAGGCGATGGGCAAGGACGGCAAGCCGCTTGCGGGTGCAGCCAAGACCTCTTTCATGAAGAAGTGCATGCATGACAGCTGCGAGACCAAGGCGATGAGCTCCGACGGCAAGAAGCTTGCGGGCGCGGCCAAGAATTCCTTCATGAAGAAGTGTGAGGCGGGCGGCTAACTCTCGGCGTCACGGGTAAGCCATCCCCTCATCCCAAGGCAGCCACCGCGGGCACCCGAGCAGGCCGAGCTACAGCGAGGCCGTAGCGAATGGTGCAAAATGAAGGGCGGCGTCTCGAAGGACGAGGCCGAGATCGTGGCCTCATGGTTCGAGACGTGCCAAGGGGCGCTCCTCGCCATGAGGACTTGACGAGGAGCTCCAAGCCCTCGCCAATTTTCCGGATTGAACGGAAGGCCGCCTCAACGAGGCGGCTTTCTTTTTTCACGCCATGAAAGCGAGCCCAGCCGTGAACGCGGTGTCGAAACAAAGCTGAAAGAAATAAGGCCAGAGCTTCGCAGTTTGGCCTTGTTCATCCCCAGAAGTGGCTAGGAAGCGCCCCATTAATCCCCAAAACCTGTCGCCCTCTCGTGGTACCCAGCGCTCGTACCCATCAGGTGAGTGAGTAAAAATGGCACGCAACCCCCAATCGATGTCGGAAGACGATTTCATCGCCACCGATCCCGCGGAAGCGGCCGCGCGCTCGGAGATGCTTCAGGTGCAGCTGAAAAGCTCTGCGCGACTGAACGAGTATTACAACCAGGTTGTCGCCGAATTGCGAGCCTCGCTGGAAGAGATTGAGCAGCGCGATCAGGCGTCTTGATAACGAGAAATCTTCCAAAAACTTTCGCGTTGGCCGCTTCGAGCTTTCCTCGAGGGGGCCAATTGCGTTTCGGTCCGTAATTCTCCGGGTGCGGAACAGCACGACCACATCAACGCCGCGCAACGAACAAGCGAGAACCGCGATTCCAACGCAATCAGGGCGAAGTCCTGATGTCTTGGTTCTGACATTCGTATGTGTTGCAGCGAGGGCTGTTACGAATGTCAGAACCAAACAGATACCGGCAAATATAAGTTTTGAGTGCGGTTTTTGGTCTGGCGTTCGCGATGGGGACTCGCGGCCAGACTGAAGCGAATGCCAAGCCAACCCGCACAGGCGTTTGTTGGCCGCTTCTACAACCGCATGTGAGGGGAGTGTGATCATGCCAACGAACCAGGACGGAAAACCCGCCAAGCCGCGCACGCGCAGCCGCAAAACGTCGGGACAAAAGACGGCGAAAGCCGGAGCGAAGGCGCAAATCCTGCGCGATCAGGCGCAGCCCAATCAGGTCACGCGCGATACCGAGCCCGCCAGCCCCGTGATCGCGCGCCTTGAGGACGCTCCGGTGGATGTCACGCCGGTCGATACGACGCCGGTCGAACTCGCAGCGGCGGAAGTCGTGCCAGATGTCGCGCCACTCGATGTCGCGCCGGAAACCGCGCCGGTTGCGGTCGCATCGGAAGAACTCCAAGAGGAAAAAGCCCAAGAGAAAAAGGTCCAAGAGGAAAAAGCCCGCGAGGAAAATGTCGCAGAGCAACTGGTCCCGGAAGCGGCCTTGAACGGCGAGGTGCTTCCCCCGGAAAGGCGCGATCCCGTACCGCAGGCGGCCAGTCTTTCCGCCATCGCGCAGGCTTATGGCGAATACACGCGTAAATCGTGGCTCAACGGGCGTTCTCTGGTCGAGCGGCTGATTGCGATGCGTTCGTTCGATGAGGCGATCGAAATCCAGGGTGAATTCGCAAAGCAGGCCTATACCAATTTCATCGTCCACTCCGAAAGGATATGCGGGCTTTACGGCCAATGGGCCCAGCAGTCCCTCAGGCCGCTCGAGAAATTCGCGGCCGGGTGGCCGCGGATCGGGCGTTAAAGAGATTTCTCGAATAGAACCGCGAGGGAGGGATGCTCTCTCTCCCGCGCGACCGGAGTTTACCCCGGCTGCGCACCATCGTCTGCCCAAATCGGGCAGGCCCGACTTGTGACGGGAGAGGGTTGGGGCGGGGGGGTAAGGTCTCTCTGGAAAATTACGCCGCCTCACCCGGATCGCTATCGCGGCATAGCCGAAGCCTCGCTTCGGCGTTCTTGTTTGGGGACGGCCGCCTCAGGCGGCCTATGCTTCTTCCCATCGGGGAGAGCTGAAAAGAACAGCACCAAACATAGTTCGAAGAAAAATCGGTTTGCTACGCGTCTCGCTTAGTCGGCGACGCGCCCCGCATGGTACAGCCAGGCATGGATGATCTGCCATTTGTCACGCCGGCCAGGGCGGAAATCCAAGAGCGGGGAGCGTCTGTCCTGAAGCTCGCAGAAGAATTTCAGCGTATCGCGGGCGGTTGGCGCTGCCTCCTCGATCGGCTGCGCCTGCAGCCAACGATCCCATTCCTGAAGCACCTGGGACTTCCACTGATCCTGTCGCATCGCCGTCGCGTCCTCGTCTCAAGACGTGGGAGACCCCCCTTCTCAAAGGGGCCCCGGGTGGTCGCGCTGGTTTTTGGGAGCGGGGTTTTTCGCGAGATCGCTCGCTCTGAACGATCCGGAAGGCCGTCGACGCCGCCGTGCCGATACGGTCTTCAAACCCACTATGCTCAGGAGGGCTTAATCGTTTCTAAATGCGTCTGCATGGAAGTCAAGCGACCGGTGCAGATTTGCCCTCCGCGTGTCTTTTCCGTCCCTCTCATTGTGCGCCTGATACTTTGAATCTAACATTTCAACTGTCGCTTCGGATGCGACTGTTTGATTCGGACAAACCGGTACCGCCGATCTGAAGTCCTGCAGCACAAGCGGCGAATTCGATCGGGAATTTCAGATCGATAAAGCGACACTAGAATCAACAAGTTTGCTAGTGCCCACTTCGGAAAGTGGGCACTAGGCGCCTGAAGAGAGACGGATTGATGACATGTCGCAAAGCCTTTTGAAATTTCTCCCGAACGATTTTATGAGAAGCTCTGGCCCGGTGAGGCGACGCGGGCATGTCGCTTTGGTGGCGGCGGGAATTCTGTTTTCGAACATCGCGCCGACTGCCGCCTACAAGGCGCAGCCGGCGGTGCCCTCGGGCGCGCCGCTGATGTTCGGCATGAGCGAGGATGAAGCTTCCGCGGCGCTCGGCGTGCCCTTGAGCTACGTTCGCGGCAGTCGCGGCAATGAACTCCTGCTCGCGCTGCCGAACGTCAAGGGCAGTGCGCTCACGATCCGCAGCGACGGGCTCTATCTGCAATTCCGAGGGGGACGGCTGACGGGGTGGAAGGGCGACTGGGGTACGGCCAAGCCGCCATTCGTGGGCTGGTGAGAGGTATGGGCGTGAGAACCAAAATTCTGTTGGCGGCCTTCGTGGCCGTGATGGCGAGCGCCTCGGCGCATGCCCAGGTCGCCTATGGCCCGGGGCATGAGCGCTACGGCAATACGGCAAGCTTCTTCTTCTACGACAACCGCGACGACCAGCGCGATTTCCCGACCAACGGCGCCTTCCCCGGCAATTTCACCGGCGCTCCGTTTTTTGCCGGCGTCGGCGCGGCCGGGTGGCTCGGCAGCAACCCGCAACACCAGGCGATTCCCTATCCGTCGCAGACCTACAATGTTGATGTGCGCGGCTATGTCACCTGTCCGCACAGGCGCGTCGAGGTGGCCGCGGACGGGCGGCGCACGATCCGCTGCCTGGTGCCCTAAGCTGCCGTTGATCCCGCTTTAAACACAGCTTGGCCCTATTGCGGCCTTGACGGTTCAGCGGCGCATCAGGTGAGATGAAGTCCATGTCCCGGGCTCCTCTCCTTGCGCTGCTGGCCGCGATCGCTGCGGTATCGTTTGCCGTCTCAGCCGCCACGTCGGCTACTATGGCCGCCGAAACCGCGAGCTTCGAAAGCTCGACCGCGATCCTGGCGGAAAGCTGCGGCAAGGACATCGACGCCAACTGCCTCGGCGTCAGTCTCGACGCGCCGCGCCTGCGGGAATGCCTGTCGCGAAACGGCGACAGCGTCTCGGCACAGTGCCGCGCCGACTACATCAGGGCGTTCGATGCAATCCAAAAGCGCATCGCCGCGCGCTCGGCGGTCGGCAAGGCGTGCGAGCGCGACAAGCAGAAGATATGCGCCGAGACGCAGGGCAAGCCGGGCGAGACCATCGCCTGCCTGTTGAAGGCGCCGACCAAGAGCCTCGGCTGGGGATGCAACCAGGCGCTGGGCCAGGCGGGGTATCGCTGATGCCGCGCCGCTCCGCTGCTCGCATCCTTGTCGCGCTCACGGCTGCCCTCTGGATCGCTGCCGGGACGCTCGCGCCTGCCTGGCCGCAGGAGGCGCCGACCACGGAAGCGATGATCAGCGCGCTCTCCGGCCTCCAGGCGCCTTCCGATCTCGACGTGCCGGCGCTTCGCCAGCAGGCAACCGAGCGCATCAAGACGCGCACCGATGCGATCGCGCTCAAGCGCCCGCCGCTTTCGCGGGAGCTCAACAAGCTGCCGCACATCAACCTCGACATCCAGTTCAACCCGGATACGCCGGTGATCCGCCCGGAGTCCTACCGCGCGATCGCGCGCATTGCCGATGCGTTGACCGATCCGGCGCTGATGTCGGTCGCGTTCCTCATCGTCGGCCACATGGATGCGACCGGCCGGCGCGACAACAACCTCGCACTCAGCCAGCGGCGGGCGGAGGCGATCCGCGACGCGCTGGTGACGACGTTCAAGATTTCGTCCAAGCGGGTTCTCGCGGTCGGCCTCGGCGAGGAGCAGTTGCTGGACGCCAACAATCCCAAGGCTGCGGTCAATCTGCAGACGCAGGTCGTCACACTGCGCGAGGTCGTGCCGGTCGCTGCCGGCGGAAGCGTCAAACCGCCGGAGGCGGGCCGCGCCACCAAATCGTCAACCTCGCGCTCGGGCGGTAAAGCCGGCAAATAGGACGATCCGGGAAGCCGGAGTGCATTCGCGGACCGGTGCCGGATTAGGTCAACCCCGCTGCCCTTCTTTTGGCATTGCGATTTTCCGCCGAACTCGTCTAGAACGGGCCGTGTAGCTGCGATCTTCGCAACCAAGCGTCAATGGTTTTGCCCGAAGGTTGGCTGCAAATGGGTTTGGCAATGCTGATTCCCGGCGAAATCGTTGGAAACCAGGGGCAGGCGGCCACCGCCTTGGCCCGGAATGCGATTCTGCCTGCGTCGCTGCCCACCCTCCTTCTCGGCGAGCTTCTGCTTCTTATCGGCCCCTGAGGGCCGTCTGGGCGATACGCGCCTGGGCACTCAGGGGTTCGTTGGATCGCTACCCGAGAAACCCTTATCGCGCGCTCAGACCCAGGCAGTGCGACCGACCCAAAGGAACAAGCAGATGACCCAAGCTCCGAAGTCCGAAAAGGACCGCGTCTTCGTATTCGACACCACCTTGCGCGACGGCGAGCAGTGCCCCGGCGCCACCATGACGTTCGAGGAGAAGCTCGAGGTCGCCGAGATGTTAGATGACATGGGCGTCGACATCATCGAGGCCGGCTTCCCCATCACCTCGGAAGGCGACTTCCAGGCAGTGAGCGAAATCGCCCGCCGCGCCAAGAACGCGGTGATTGCCGGCCTGTCGCGCGCCCACCCTGATGACATCGACCGCTGTGCCGCGGCCGTGAAGTTCGCCAAGCGCGGCCGCGTCCACACGGTGATCGCGACGTCGCCGCTGCACATGCGCGTGAAACTGAACATGACGCCGGAACAGGTGATCGAGAAGTCGATTGCCAACGTCACCCGCGCCCGCAACCAGATCGACGATGTCGAGTGGTCGGCGGAGGACGGCACGCGCTCGGAGATGGATTTCCTCTGCCGCATCGTCGAGGCCGTGATCAAGGCCGGCGCCACCACCGTCAACATTCCCGACACGGTCGGCTACACCGTGCCGGAGGAATACACGCACTTCATGCGCACGCTCATCGAGCGCGTGCCGAATTCCGACAAGGCGATCTTCTCGGTCCACTGCCACAACGACCTCGGCATGGCGGTTGCGAATTCGCTGGCGGGCGTCGCCGGCGGCGCGCGCCAGGTCGAATGCACCATCAACGGCATCGGCGAGCGCGCCGGCAATGCCGCGCTCGAAGAGGTCGTGATGGCGATGCGCGTGCGCAACGACAAGTTTCCGTACTGGAACAGGATCGACACGACGAAACTCACCGCGGCGTCGAAGCTCGTGTCGGCGGCGACGTCGTTTCCGGTGCAGTACAACAAGGCGATCGTCGGGCGGAATGCGTTTGCCCATGAGAGCGGCATCCATCAGGACGGCGTGCTGAAGGATGCGTCCACCTACGAGATCATGCGGCCCGAGATGGTCGGGTTGAAGCAGTCGTCACTCGTGCTCGGCAAGCACTCCGGCCGCCACGCCTTCATCCACAAGCTGGAAGAGATGGGCTACAAGCTGGGCGCCAACCAGATCGAGGACGCCTTCGTTCGGATGAAGGCGCTCGCCGACCGCAAGAAGGACATCTACGACGAGGACATCGAGGCGCTGCTCGACGAGGAGATCGCAGCCTCGCACGACCGCATCAAGCTGACCTCGCTGACGGTGATCGCGGGCACGCATGGGCCGCAGCGCGCGACCATGAAGCTCGATGTCGACGGCCAGATCAGGATCGAAGAAGCAGAGGGAAATGGTCCGGTCGATGCCGTGTTCAACTGCATCAAGCGGCTGGTGCCACATGAGGCAAAGCTCGAGCTGTATCAGGTGCATGCGGTGACCGAAGGCACCGACGCGCAGGCCGAAGTGTCGGTACGGCTCGCGCATGAGGGCCGTTCGATGACCGCGCGCGCGGCCGATCCGGATACGCTGGTCGCATCCGCAAAAGCCTATCTCGGCGCGCTCAACAAGATCGTCATGAAGCGCCAGCGCGATATCCCGGCGCAAGCCGCGGGGTGACTGCCGCGTTCCCCGGACGCGGTGCAGCGCTTTGGCGGTGCGCCGCTGATCCGGGGTCCATCATGCAAGACCAATCGTTATGTGGGTCCCGGCTCAGCGTAGCGGCACTGCGTGCCGCAACGCGTCCGGGACAAGCGTGCCCCGTCATTGCGAGCATTAGCGAAGCAATCCAGACCCTTGTAGCTCTGGATTGCTTCCTCGCTTGGCTCCTCGCAATGACGTTCCCCGTTTCGCAAAATCACCGATTTGCGATGGAACCTGGAACTTTACGTTCCGGCGGGACGTTCTCCGCGCGGCCTGAAGGCGCGAACGCCTCGGGCGGAGGGGCAGTCAGCAAGGAGAGAAACCAGATGAGTTCAGGAAAAATTGCGGTTGCGGCCGCCGCCTTCGCCAGCGTGACGATGCTGTCGTTCGGCTGGTCCGCGCAGCACGGCGTGTCGCTGTCGGTCGCGAGCGCGAGCGCGCAGGAACAGGAGCATGCGCGGACGCAGGCGACGGAAAGCCGCGAGATGGCCTCGAAGCATGTTGCAAGGCATGGCGCACGCGTTTCGCCTCGCAACGAAGCGCGCATGGCACCCCGCTATTACGGTGAACGGCGCATGGCACGTCGCTACTATGGGCCGAACCCGGTCCAGGCCGGAGCCGACGTCGCAGCCGGTGCTGTGAATACCGCGGGCGCGGTTGCCGCCGGCGCCATCGGCACGGCCGGTGCCATCGCTGCCGCTCCGTTCGGGGCAGGTCCCTATGCAGCGGAGCCGGGCTATGAGGGCCCATATTACGCCTCGAGCGCCTGGGGCGACTACGAATGCCGTCCGGGTGTCGGTCCCTACGAGTGCCGTCCCTACGCTTCGAAGGACTGGTATCACCACTAGGTTTGAGATCGTTGCTTGCAACGAGCGGGAGGCGGCGACGAGCCGCCTCTTTTTGTAGCGCGCGGCGCCATTACGGGACCTTGTCTCTGATCGACGCGGCGGGCAAGCGGGGCCGCCACGAGCAAGCTCGCGCTGAGAAGGTTGGGATGAGGGGCAGGTCGGTAGCGGCCGTCCTCGAAATCATCGCAACGGCGCCTATGGAAACTCCCCCTCACCCGCATCGCATCTTCGATGCGATGCGACCTCTCCCCGCAAGCGGGGCGAGGTGATCACCTCAATCCACGCGCATGCAGGTGTGGGAGTGCTTGCGCCAGGAGTAGTACAAACCGCAGGGCGGCCTTGAGCGAGCGCCGGCGGGGCATTCGTTCCAGACCGGTGCGCCGGCTTGCCAGCCGTTCACAACACAGCCGCCATTGATGGCGGCTTGGCAGCCTACTCCGCAGCCATCGGCCGCCTGCGCAGCGTCCGCGCAAAGACCAAAGCCGAGGGCGATCGAGACCAATAGCGTCGCGGTGAACAATCTCATGTCATTCTCCTCTGCTGTGAGCACTGGACGAGAAGCGGCGCCGGCCGCATCTCAACATGCAGCTCGCGGTTGAGTTCCGGGGACGTGCTTCGGTTCTCGCAACTTGGGCATTCCAGGCGAACTCTAGTGCGGCGAATTTGAAGTTCTTATCAGTCTGGCTGCGAGCTCGTTACAGGAACTTCAAATTCAAAGCCGCACTACAGATCAATAAGTTGCTAGAGCTCCTTTGATTCCGAAGTTCGCATCAGAGGTTGCTGCGATTGCTTGCGAACTTCGGAATCGGAACTCTAGCGCGGCAACGCGGCGAGCGCATGACGGAACGGCGCATCCGAAATCATCATCAAGCCGAGGAAGGGCTGGCTCAACTCCAGAATCAGGAAGATCGCGGCGGAAGCGGCGAACGAGAAGATGCAGAGAATGGCAATCGTTCTCGCATTGCTTTCCGCAAACAGGCTGATGCTCGCGAAAATCAGCGCCAGCCAGCCGACCAGCACGACCAGGAAAGGAAGCGGAATCGAGCCCGTGGTGCTGGCGTAAAGCAAAAGGCGCGTCTTGCCGATGTCGACCAGCGTTTCCATCGCCCGCGCCTGGTAGAAACGCTGCGCGTCGTTTTTCGGCGCCAGCTTGAGGACTTCGTTGAAGATCGCAAGCCCGAGCGAACCCGCCTGAAACGGCTTTGGGTCACCCAAAGCCGGCCGACTCTCGCTCCATATCTTGTCCGCCATGAGGTCCACGTCGCTCCGCATCTGCGTGCGGACCGGTTCGGCGTCCGGCCCATACTGAGCAAGCGCGTTGTCCAGCAGGATGAGATTGGCGATGATCTGTTTGATCTGGCTGCTTTCGGTCTCGTATCTGCCGTTGGCCGAAGCAATCAGTAGGCCGAGGACGAGGGAGGCGAGGGTTGCGATCAGCCCCGTGCCCTGCCTGACGACATCCTTGGTGTCGCCGCTCAGATGGTGATCGGGCAATCTCCTGCGGATGAATATGCCGAGGAAAGTGCCTGCGAAAATGCAGGCGAAGGCTGCGAGCGACATCACGAGCGGTGTGATTGTGGCCATCGCTTCAACGATCCCCCGTCCAAATCATGACCTGATGCCATGGTTTATCGGATGGGACTTGATCGAGATCAAGCGGGCGCGATTTGTCGCGTGATGCGCTAGTGGAGTGGATTTGACATTCGCTACCCACCTAGCCGCAAAATCGGAAAGCGAATGACAAATCCTAAACTCCGCTAGAAACATATATTTACTAGTGGTCCTATGATTCTAACGTTCGCAAAAGTGCCCGCTGAGAAGGGAAGCGAACGTTAGAATTGGACCACTAGCATCGTACCGGGAAGCTCGGCCCGCAATTTCGACAATGGTGCTCAGGAGATGACGGAATGCTTTGCGAGTTAGGATGGCCCCGGCATGCATCACCAAAATCCGGGGCCATCCGTCGCTCTCCCCCAAGGGGCAGGTCTGGGGAGCATGGTTCAGGTTGCTTTCGGATGTTGTTGTGATTGCGCCATTTTTTGGCGCGCAGACGAACTAGTCCCGATGCGCCGCGGTCGCTGGCCGCGACGTCTCGATCGAGGATGAACTGCTTTCGTCGACTAATCTTGTGCAAAGCTTGCGGCTTGAGCCGTTGGCCAATTTTGAGCCTTTCGGCAAAAGTTTCGCAGCGGGAAGAAGATAAATGAGTAGCCATACACCGAAACGGGCGGCACTCTGATTGCGCAGGTCACGCGCGGTGATGCACGGGTTGCGCTCGCTCCACCTGACAAGAGAGCGCCAGTGTCTGAGCGGAAACGCTTCGAGCAGACGACGTCTCTCAAGGATCGTGTTGCCGCGTTCGCCGAAAAGCCGCCGACGTAAACCAACCTCTGGGCAGTTGATGAAGGATATTCAGTCCTATTTGGAGAAGCTGCGCGTTCAAATATCCGAATGCGAGATCATCCGCGACCTGGCAACGGATCCGGAAAAGCGTGAGCTGTTTGCAAGGCTAGCGGCCCACTTCAAGGTCCTGGCCGGCGAAATTGAAAAGGCGATTGATGATCCGATGCCAATCACCTTTCTGGGCCGCAAAACCGTCGAGCCGTTCCCAAGGGAAGAGGAGTAAGTCCGCCTCGGCTCGGCTGTTCTGGCCAATCGGCGCGCGAGATTCGGAAAGCGAGCGTTCGTCATGCCGCTTGCGTCACAACCGGCAGCAGCGAGAGGCCAACGGTTTTCACGAATGCGAAAGCCGCCGCAGAGCGAACTATTTGGGGATGACAGAAAGACGGCCGCGCCCTCGACGTATCGAGAGCGCGGCCGGCCTGGGCCTCAGGGGCAGGGGGGTGTGGGCCCGCTGCCTAACTCCCAGCGCATCTTGATGGTTCCCATCACGGACCCGGCCAGCCAGACCGGGTTCGAGACCTTCGAACGTTTTCTCGCATCCGAGGGCTGGGTGCGCGCGGATCGCTTTGGCCCAAACTTGATCTAAATCAAGCTCTTATCGGGCCTCTATCTTTAAAAAACTCAGTCCGCGGCACCAGCGTGCTGTCAGGGCTTTTGTCAGTCCACCTCGCGCATCCCAAGGTCGCGCTCCTCGTCGCAGATCAACGCCCGCGGGCCGGCTGGTGCATGGAGAAAATCATGAAGATCGCGAGGCTGGTCATTCTGATATCGGTCTCCACGTTATCGGCGCATGCGACGGCATTTGCCGAGACCGCAACGACCGATCGCGGGCAGAGGGAGTATGAGGCGAGGTGCGCTATCTGCCATGGGCTGGATGCGAAAGGGGACGGCGTTTTCGGTCAGGCCTTGAAAGTCGCGCCGCCAGACCTGACGCTGCTGGCCAAGACCAACGGAGGAATTTTTCCTGCCGAGCGCGTCAGTGGCGTCATTGACGGGCGTATAGAGATTTCAAGTCACGGCCCGCCTGACATGCCCATTTGGGGCGCACGATACGCCGCCGACGCCGCCAGGCGCTTTCCGGAGATTCCGTATCCCCAGGAAACATACATCCGGGCAAGTGTTCTCCAACTGGTCGAATATCTCAGCCGCATTCAACAAAGATAGCGCTAGTGGAGTGGATTTGACATTCGCTACCCATCTAGCCGCAAAATCGGAAAGCGAATGTCAAATCCTAAGCTCCACTAGAAACAGATATTTACTAAGTGGTCCCATGATTTTAACGTTCGCAAAAGTGCTCGCTGAGAAGGGAAGCGAACGTTAAAATCGGACCACTAGCGGCCGCGCCAATGCGTCGGTGATTGAATTCAACGCGCGACGAACATGGCCTGCAGCGCCAATGCAGACGTCGTTGTCAATCCAATGACGAAGGCCATTGAAAAGCCAATGCCGGCCATGTGAGCCGCGACAATCTGCGCAGGTCGCACTTGAGTGGTGAGCGGCGTGGGGCCGCAGCGCGGAGCCGGCGACGCCCCCGAAACGCGGGAGGCTGTCGCCCTGCTCACCATGCTTACTCGCCGATCCGCCGATTCAATCGCCGCCGCCATTCTTCAGCAAGCCAGCACCCGCTTTCATGACGTCCTGAACATCAGCGGCGAAATGCTTGCCGTCTTCGGCCATCCTCTCGAAACGCTGGCGGCTCCATTCTTGCCAGGCGGCCATGGCGTCCGGGATTGAATGGGCGGTCGCCAGTTTGGACGCAAATTCGGAAACCATGGCGCCTTCGGCTCGTCCACGTTCGGCCCAGTACTGGTTGATTTCAGCGGCCTTTTTCGCCCACTCTGATTGAGCGTGGGTGAGTGTGTCGAACTGCTTCTGTGCGGCAGTCAGCATGGGCGCGAATGCATTCTTCGCTTGATCGATGTGAGTTTCCTGTTCGAGCATGACGTAAAACTCCGGAAGGTGAGTGGCAGCCCCGATAAAATTAACCCTACTCGGCAATTCGCCCGCGGCGTTGACCTATATCAACGCCAGTTTCGGCGATCGTGGAGATCGCTCTGCCAGATTTTTTGATGCCGCCTGGAATATCTCCTGGATGGCTTCGTCGCTTTGCTCCTCGCAATGACGGCTCACGTCCGGGCAGCCTTATCTTCCTTCTCGGTCCCGCGCATGACAATCCTGAATTGTGACCGGCTTGCCGTGCCAGCCACCCATAGAATCATCTATAGTGATCGCGGGGCTGAACCCCTTTGGCCTGAATCGCTAGTGCTCCTTTGATTCCGAAGTTCGCATCAGAGGTGGCGCAGATAGCTTGCGAACTTCGGAATCGGAGCTCTAGAGGCGAGCTGTGGCTGATTTTATCGTTTTGAAACGACCGGGACCGCCTGCAAGGGAAGTCCTGGTCAATCTCGACCAGATCCTGATGGTCCAACCCGGACAGAGCAGCGGATCGGCAATCCTGTTCGGCAAGGAGCACCTCGTCAATTTCGAGGAGGACCTTCCGACCGTCATCCGCCGAATCCAGGCGGGTCCCTACGTGCGGACCGATCACGGCTAGGCTCAAGAGTTCATCGCTCGCCCGGCCACCACGTTGATGCGGGATCGCTGGCCGATATCTTTGTCGGCCGCAGCGCGACCAGGTGGCTCCGCTTGTACGGATAGCCTCGAAGGCGCGAACAATCCTTGCAGCGCATGTTGCGCTCCAGCTCGTGGATCGGCGTCGCCTTCGGACGCCGGATGATATCGAGCGCGACGGTCTGGTGCGTGTCGCAGCCGAGGCATCGAACCTCAAGATATCCATAACCGGCATTCAGTGCGTCGCCGATCGTCGGCGACGGCTGCGCCGGTCCCTGATAGCCGAGCATCCGGTCGTTCCAGGCCTTGGCGGCGGCCTGGTCTGCGATCCTCCGCGTTTCCCTGGCACGCTCCGCCGAGGCGCGGATCGAACTGCCGTAGATGCGCTCGCGTGATTTGGTCGACATGCCCTATGATTCCGCTGATTTGCGGATAGGAAAAGCCGCTACGTCTCGTGGCTGGGGATAGCTGCGCTACCGAGGCTTGAGTTCCGGAACCAAATGATCTGCTTGACATCCACGTATCGCTTTACAGCGTTGATCTGCCGCAGGCACGTTGCTTGTGGCGTCGGGCAAATCACGGGCGGATTTCCGCGCGTCCTGTGCCCGATCAGAGGGGCGCTTCGCGATCATGTTCCTGGACGGGAGTTGCTCGAGATCAAGAAACGCCTTTTCCGCGCAGAGAGCGCTTATCCACGCAGGTAACCTTCGCTCGTGATAGTGCGAAACATGGAGTGTGTCCCGGAGGAAGAGCGAGGGAAAAGCGTGCATGACGACAAAGGCCCGGCTGCGATCAATCCGCATCACACACCGGCCAAGCGGCGAGGTCATCGCCGAAGGCCCGCTGGGCGTTTGGGGCATCATGCCGTTTGAAGGAAACTACTACATCAGCCGGAAATATCTGAAGACGAAGTCGCTGCGGCCGAACTGGATGCCGGGACTTTGCATCTACAAGTTCCTCTATGTCTGGCTCGACCTGCGGCTTCCCGACGGGACGCGCGAGCCTTTTGTGGGATGGATGTACTGGCTGCCGAATCCGCTCTTGCCCTTCATTGCGTTTCGCCCCGCCGTGTCGCCATCTTCCCCGACGCTGCAGATCGAAGAGATTGCCGCCTGACACGGAACAAGTCCGGCGACGGCGAAACATCGAACGGATATGGCGGCACTCGGGTCGAGCGACATTTGCCGGCCACGGCGGCAGATTTGCCTCTCTGGATTGGCTCTCGCAGTGGCTTCATCGATGCCTCGTGCGGCGGCGGTGCCACGGGCCGACGATGTGCCGGCGTTCCAGTCCGGCCGATATCAGTTCACCATCCTCCGCCCTCAACGTGAATTGCCCTCCATCCGCCTGTTCCGGCTCGAAGGCGGCACGCTCGATCTGGATTCGCTTCGCGGCAAACCGGTGCTTGTCAATTTCTGGGCCTCCTGGTGCCCGGCATGTCGAATCGAACTGCCGATATTGGAATGGCAGTACGCGAATGTCTGGCGTGGCAACGTGCATGTGCTTGCATCGGAAGACAGAGGCGATCGCCAGGCCGTTGAGCGTTTCGTGAACGCGCTTCGGCTGCGAAGCCTGCCGGTCTTTCTCGATCCCAACGGATATGTCGCATCGTCCGATAGCGAGAATCGCAGGAATGCGCCGTTTGCGCTTTACGGGATGCCGATCACCTATCTCGTCTCTAGTGCCCACTTTCCGAAGTTCGTGCTCCATTGCAGCACCCACCTTCACGAACTTCGGAAAGTCATGGGCTACTCACAAACTTATTGATTCTAGTACCGCTTTATCGATCTGAAGTCCCTGATCGAATTCGCCGCTTGTGGTGCAGAGACTTCAGATCGGCGGTACTAGCGCGGGATTGATCGTCGGATATATGCCCGGCGCTGCGGACTGGTCGTCGTCGGCGGCAAACGATCTCGTCGAATACTTCCGCAACAGATGATTCTGCCGAACGGCGCGGCGTAACCTTTTCGCTGGCCGCAGCGAACGGCTTGTCAGGCGGGGCAACTGGCTTGCCCGACTGCTGACCCTGCGCTTCGCATGGTTAACCCGAACACCGGAGGAAGTTGAATGTCCAATCCTATGCTTTCCGCAATGGTCGCCGGCGCGTTCGCCGTCGCTCTTGGATCGCTGGCCACCACGTCCGCCACGGCGCAAATGAGCAAAGGCGACATGGAAAAGATGATGAAGGAAAAGCAGGCCCAGACCATGAAGGCGATGGAGGGCGGCAAGATGGAGAAGTGCTTCGGCGTTGCCCTCAAGGGCCAGAACGATTGCTTCGCCGGGGCGGGACGACCTGCGCCGGAACGAGCAGCGCGGACTACCAAGGCAACGCCTTCAAGCTCGAGCCCAAGGGCACCTGCACGACCATGAACACGCCGAAGGGCGCACGGCAGCCTGACGCCGAAGGCCTGATCGCCGATCAACGGGGCGGGCGGCGCGCCCGCTCCGTTTCCTGCAACTTGCTGCGGAGTTGGCACGTGTCGCTTTCCCTTGTCGCCATCGCAGGATCGCATCCCGCCGCGCGGTGGCGTCGGCCTCAAGGCCGAGCATTATCGCACGATCATCGAGACGCTTCCCGATATCGGCTTCTTCGAGGTCCATGCGGAGAACTACATGGGCGCCGGCGGTCCGCCGCACCGCTATCTGTCGGCGATCCGCGAACGGTACCCGCTCTCGCTTCACGGCGTCGGGCTGTCGATCGGCGCGGACCGGCCGCTCGATCGGAACGCATCTTCGGCGCCTCGCGCAGCTCATCGAGCGCTATCGAGCCGGGACTGTTCTCGGAGCACCTCGCGTGGTCGTCGCACGATGCCGGCTTCTTCAACGACCTGCTGCCGGTGCCGTACACCAAGGCTGACGCTGATCCGCGTCGCCGATCATATCGACGAGGTGCAGAACGACGCTCGGCCGTCAGATGCTGCTCGAAAACCCCTCGACCTATCTCGCCTTCGCCGAGAGCACTTACTCCGAAACCGCCTTTATCGCCGAAGTCGTGCGGCGCACCGGATGCGGGCTTCTGCTCGACGTCAACAACGTCTACGTCGCGTCGACCAATCAGCAATGGGACCCGTTCGCCTATCTCGACGATTTTCCGCTTGCTCACGTCAAGGAGATCCATCTCGCCGGTTACACCAGGGAGGTCGACGAAAAGGGGCGGCCGCTGCTGATCGATACCCATGACCGGCCCGTCGACGAAATCGTCTGGGGCCTTTTTGCTCACGCCGTCAGGCGCATCGGTCCGGTGCCCACGCTGATCGAGTGGGACACGGACGTGCCGGCATGGCCGATCCTCAAGCAGGAGGCCGAACGCGCCGAAGCGATCATGCTCCTCGCCGGCTCGGAGGCCGCCTGACATGCAGCGCTTGCCGAACGACAGCGCGAATTCGCGGCCGCCTTGCTCGATCCCGAGCTGCCGCCGCCGGCCGGTCTGGTCGGGCCGGACGGAGAGCCCAGCTCGAGACGTTTCGCCGTCTACCGAAACAACGTTGTGGCAGGCCTGATCGCAGGCGCTGCAGTGACGGCCTTCCCGGCCGTGCATCGCATCGTCGGCGCGGATTTCTTTCTGGCCATGGCGCGCGCCTATGTCGCGGAAGAGCCGCCGGGCTCGCCGATCATGCTCGACTATGGCGCGGGCTTTCCGGATTTCATCGGTCGGTTCGAGCCTGCCATGACGCTGCCATACCTGGCCGATGTCGCGCGCATCGAGCGCGCCTGGTCGGAGGCCTATCATGCAGGCTGAGGCGCCACCGATCGAGCCTTGCGACATTCGCGGCGATCGCGCCCCGACCGGCTGCCGCGGATGCGGCTCTCGCGTTCATCCCTCGCTTCGCATCGTCCGCTCGCGGTTTCCCGCGCTGACGATATGGCAGATGAATGTGGAAGGTGGCGTCCCCGCGCCGGTCGATCTGTCGCTGCGGCGAGGACGCGCTGGTCGCTTCGTCCGGGACACGATGTCGAGGTCCGGCTGATCCCGAAAGGCAGTCCGGAATTCATCGAGGCGCTTGCGGAGGGAAGGTCGGTGCATCGCCGCCCTGGAAGCCGCCCTGATCGTCGATCCCGGCTTCAATCTCGCCGGCAATCTCTTCGATCTCATGCAGGCCGGCGCACTCATCGGTTACGATCTCGGACACGAGGCAAGGTGAATGATGGCCGCGCATGCACGCTCTTGCCGAGAATGTCGTGTGGGCGATTGTCGACTGGCTTGCCCGCGCTGGCGTCGGTCGCTGGCACCGCCCGTGCTGCGCATCGCGCTGGCTGTCCCTTTCTTCTGGTCCGGACTGACCAAGTGGGATGGTTTCCTGGCGCTGTCGCCCGCCGCCGCCTATCTTTTCGAAGACGAATTCAAGCTCCATTTGTTCGGCCACGTCTATGATTTCCCGTTTCCGCTTTTCCTTGCCTGGCTCGATGGCCTCGCCGAGATCGTCCTGCCCGTGCTACTCGTCGTGGGGCTTGCGACGCGGTTCAGCGCGCTTGCCATTCTGGTGATGACGGGCGTCATTCAGCTCGTCGTGCCGGAAGGCTGGGCAAACTTTCATCTGCCATGGGCGGCGCATGGCGATCGCGCTCATCGCGCTCGGACCCGGCCGGCTCTCGCTCGACCATCTCATGGCTTGCTTTTGTTCGATTGATCGCACGCCTCCTGGAGCCTTTCCTCGATGACCGGCGACCGCGGCAGCCAGACGCCGATCCTGAAACTCGTCGCCAGCGGCGAGCGCGTCGATATCGACGCCAGAGCCGTCCAACCGTGATCTGGACTGGGCCATTCTCATGGCCCGCGCCCAGGATGGCGACGGCGCCGCCTATCAGCGGCTGTTGCAGGAGATCACGCCCTACCTGCGCTCGCTCGCGGCGCGGCGGCATCGCAGCGCCGATGACATCGAAGATGCGGTGCAGGACATTCTGCTGACCATTCATTCCATCCGGCACACCTACGACCCGACACGGCCGTTCGGACCGTGGCTCGTGACGGTTGCCGACCGGCGCTCGATCGATCGGCTGCGGCGGCGAAGCCGCTACCAGCGCCGGGAGACGGCTCTCGCAGCCGGAGCACGAGGCCTTTGCCGATGCTCACGCGGATATTGAAGAGAAAATCGAACCGGCGCGAGCTGGAACAAGCGATCAACGATCTTCCGCCAGCGCAACAGACAGGCAATCCAATTGCTCAAACTCAAGGAGATGTCGTTGAAGGACGCGGCGGCGCGCAAGCGGAATGTCCATCAACTCGCTCAAGGTCAATACCCATCGTGCCCTGAAGAACCTTCGAAAAATCCTGGTTGGTCGGAACGAGCCATGATCAAGACACCCGATCTCATCGCATCCCTTTCCACAAACCTGACGCCGGTGCGGCGGCTGCGTCCTCCGCTGATGAGGGCTTTCGGCTGGCTCCTGCTGGCCGCCATCATCCTCACGCTGCTTGCCGTCAGTCAGGGGATCCGGCCCGACCTCGCCGCACCGTCTGCGCGAGCCGGCATTCGTCGTCCTGCTTGGTGGCCTCCGCGCTGACCGGCATGCTGGCGGCCGTAGCGGCCTTTCTCGTCAGCCTTCCGGATCGCTCGCGGCTCTGGCTCATTCTGCCGCTGCCATCGCTGGTCCTGTGGTTTTCCAATATCGGCTATCAGTGCCTCACCGGCTGGATATCGATCGGGCCCGAGGGGATTGGCCTGGGCGAGGCCGCGCGTTGCTTTGCGACCCTCGTGCTGACGAGCCTGCCTTTGTCGCTGGCGCTGCTTGTGATGTTGCGTTACGCGGCGCCGCTGCGGCCGACGGCGGTGACCATCATGGGCAGCCTTGCGGTCGCGGCCATCACGGCGACTGCCTTGTCCGTCTTTCACATCATGGATGCCACTGTGATGATCCTGATGTGGAACATCGGAACGGCGATCATTTTCGCGGGCCTCGCCGCCGCCTTCGGCCGCACCATGTTTCGGTGGGTCGCTCCGCGCGTCAACGCGCCGGACTGAGCGACGCGCGACGGCTGCGCCGGTCCCTGATAGCCGAGTATCCGGTCGTTCCAGGCCTTGGCGGCGGCCTGGTCTGCGATCCTCCGCGTTTCCCTGGCACGCTCCGCCGAGGCGCGGATCGAACTGCCGTAGATGCGCTCGCGTGATTTGGTCGACATGCCCTATGATTCCGCTGATTTGCGGATAGGAAAAGCCGCTACGTCTCGTGGCTGGGGATAGCTGCGCTACCGAGGCTTGAGTTTACAGCAGCAGGCGCTGCGGCTCCAAGAGTTCCGCGATAGCAATTTTTCCTCGTTTGCCGAGTCTCAGTCGGTTTGGTCGCTTTGCTGACGACTACGGCGTCGGGGTTGCCGAGGCGCGCATGCCGGGTCGGGTGACATCGCAACTGTGACCATGTCAGGGTACTTGTTCATGGCACCCGTTGCCGCATCCACCCCAAGCCCGATCACGCCTCCAAGGATGACGTTCCCGGCCGCCATGGATTCGGTGTTGGAGGGGATCATGCTCGACCCCATGACGTAGCACTCTTTCGTGCAGGTGATCGGCAGCGCCGCCGATCCCCTGTCGAGCGTCACATTGCCCGGCGTAGCCAAGACCCGCGGACCGCTCGGCGTCTGGATGGTGCACTGTGCTCCGGGAACGCCCGGCGTATCGATCGCGATCGTTTGAGTTGTTCCTTTGGTGATCGTCGCGCAGCCCACCAAGGCTAGCGTGAACGCTAGCACAGCCGGTCTTCTCATTGATTTCCCCCAGGCCCGCCTCCATCCAAGCGCAACCTGTGGGCGCAGGCAAGGCTGTTTTCGTATTTTGCCGCGTTAGACGTAGAGTTCGCTTGACGGCATTTTCCTGCGCGGCCGACGGGCCGCCGAACGCGAGCCAGCGCCTGGGCGACGACCTGCATGCCTGAATGCACATGTGTGGCGTAGGGGCAGACTGCGGACAAATGATGCAGACGCTGAACAAAAGAGGCCGCCAACTGCGGCGGCCCCGGCCTTAAACATAAATTTTGCTGCTATTGCGCAACGCCTTCGACGGCGAAGGTGCGGAATTTTGCCAGCTTGTCGCGGAGCGGCATGAGTTCTTTGAAGGCCGCTGAATCGCGATAGGCTTTGATTTTCTCAATGCTGTCCCATTGCTGGATGACAACGCGAGATTTGGGCGGTTCTCCCTCAATAGCCGTCGTCTTGCCGCCGACAGCAAGGAACTTGCCGCCAGCAGCCAGGATTGCGGCCCTTGCCTTCGGGGCGTAGTCGTTCAAATACGCTTGCGCGTCCATGATCTCGACTTCGGTGACCTGGTATATGGGCGCCTTGGATTGAGCATGAAGTCCCTGCACCGCGACCGTGCCAAGGCCGAAACCTGCAAGCATTGACAATGCGATTATATAATGGGTTTTCATGGTTTTCTCCCTGCAAGGCGATCGATCCGCTCGCGGGCCAATCTTAGCATGCGATGGTGACGCCAGCCGGGAGAACATCGGTAAGTACTGTTGACCCGAGCGCCTACTGTCCATCACCAAATCGATTCAGCCGCACTCACTCGCTCAATGGGCATTTCGCTGAACAGCATCGGCGTGAGATCACGTCACTATTGACAGCCTTTCACCTCGCCGCATGTTGATTTGCCCGTCGCGTTAACGTGCCGCAGGCGCGTCGCTTGTGGCGTCGAGCAAATCACGGGCACGTTTCCGCGCGTCCTGTGCCCGATCAAGAGGGGCGCTTCGCGATCGTCACGAACCGTTGGGTGCAGGATGCGATGGACGCTTGTCGTGCGAAAAGACGAACGCATGAGCAAGCGGACGGCGAAGCCGCGTGGTTCTGATATCTCGACGCTGATATCAAGTTGGCGGGACGAACCGCTGACGATGGTGGCAAGAAAGCCCGATCACCAGGAAGAGCGCGGAGCAGCCGTTAAAACCAGTCGCGCAGGGAAGGCCGGGAACTCCGGTGGACCTGTGGTGGACTTATCTGCGTGCTTTCTTTTTTGCACGCGGAGCTGCGGGTGCGCTCGGAGCACCCGGCTTTCCCTGCGCCCTCTGTCTGGGCGGAGCGATGATTTCAAAACTCGGGCGACACGCGCCGCGGGAAGGCGAGGGTGTGTGCGTGCAACTATCTCTTCATCATTCCGGGATGCGCCGTAGGCGCAGACCCGGAATCCATCGTGCAGCAGAACGTGACGAGAAATAAATTCCGGGCTCGCACCTAGCGGTGCGCCCCGGAATGACGACCGAGAACCAAGAGCTCGGCACGATCCCGCTGTCTTTGTTGCATTGCACAACATCTGTCTTCACCACCCTGCTAACGAGCAATGGCCTTTCCGCCGCCTTCTCTCTAAAAGGTGCGGCGAACCACGAAAAAGGACTGCGGGAAGCGGTGCATAGCGCTCTTTCCCCAATTCGAGTTGAGCGGGAGGAAACATGCGTAAGCTGATTTTGGCGGCATCCGTCGCCGCATTGGCATTTGTAGGACCGGCTGCGGCGCAAGCGCCGATCGTGATCAAGTTCAGCCACGTCGTGGCCGCCGATACGCCGAAGGGCAAGGCCGCCGAAAAGTTCAAGGAGCTCGCCGAGAAATACACCAACGGCAAGGTCAAGGTCGAAGTCTATCCGAACTCGACGCTCTACAAGGACAAGGAAGAACTGGAAGCGTTGCAGCTCGGTGCCGTGCAGATGCTGGCGCCGTCGAATTCCAAGTTCGGCCCGATCGGGATCAGGGAGTTCGAGGTGTTCGACCTGCCTTACATCCTTCCCGATCTCGCGACCCTTCGCAAAGTCACCGACGGTCCGCTGGGCGCCCGCCTGCTCAAGCTGCTCGATTCCAAGGGCATGACGGGTCTCGCCTACTGGGACAACGGCTTCAAGCAGATGTCGGCCAACAAGAAGCTGATCGCGCCTGCCGATTACAAGGGCATGAAGTTCCGCATCCAGTCCTCCAAGGTGCTGGAAGCGCAGTTCCGCACGCTGGGCGCGATCCCGCAGGTGATGGCGTTCTCCGACGTGTATCAGGCGCTGCAGACCGGAGTGGTCGACGGCCAGGAGAACACCTGGTCGAACATGTACACCCAGAAAATGCACGAGGTGCAGAAGTACGCCACCGTCACCAACCACGGCTATATCGGCTACGTCGTGGTCGTGAACAAGAAGTTCTGGGACGGCCTGCCTCCCGACATCCGCGAGCAATGCGCGAAAGCGATGAAGGAAGCGACCGACTTCGGCAACGGCCAGTCGGCCAAGGAAAACGACGAGGCGCTGGACGAGATCAAGAAGTCCGGCAAGACCGAGATCATCACGCTCACGGCCGAGCAGAACGAGGCGATGCGCAAGGCCATGATGCCGGTCTACAAGGAGGTCGCCAACCGCGTCGGCCAGCCCCTGATCGACGAATTCCTGAAGGAGACGGGCCGCAGCCCGATGAATTGAGGCGGCTCTGCTTTGGACGAGCGCGCCAGAACGACGCGCTATTTCCGTATTCGTCATGGCCGGGACAAGCCCGGCCATGACGAGTAATAGATAGACGTTCCGCTGGCCGCTTTTCCGGTCGGCTTCGAGGGGGGCCAGGTGTTTCTACGCATTCTCGACAGGCTCGAGGAGATCATCATCGCGAGCCTGATGGGCGCGGCGACGCTGATCACTTTCGTCACCGTGGTGCATCGCTACCTCGTCGATGTGCCTTTGCTCTATCCTTACCTGTTCTGGATCAATCTCGCCTGGTCACAGGAACTCTGCATCTACATGTTCATCTGGATGGCGAAGTTCGGCGCGGCCTATGGCGTGCGCACCGGCATCCATGTCGGCGTCGACGTCCTGATCAAGCGGCTCGAGGACGGCCCCCGCAAGTGGGTGATCCTGTTCGGGCTGCTCGGCGGCGTGGCGTTCACCGCGATCGTCGGCACCATGGGCGCCAAGTTCGTCTATGAGCTGATGCATACCGACCAGGTCTCGCCCGACATGGAGATCCCGAGCTGGATCGTCTATGCCTGCATTCCGCTCGGCTCGTACCTGATGTGCTTCCGCTTCCTCCAGGTGTCGTGGAGCTACTTCTGGACCGGTGAGCTGCCGCACCACGATGCGGCCAATGTCGACGGCATCGAGGTCACGTCTCCGGAAGCGCCGGTTGCGCTGGGAGAAGCCTGATGAGCGCGGCTCTCATTTTCGGCCTGCTGTTTGCGCTGATGCTGACGGGCATGCCGATCTCGATTTCGCTCGGCCTCACCGTGCTGATGTTCCTGTTCACGATGACGGAAGTGCCGATCGAAAGCGTCGGCCTGAAGCTTTTCTCCGGCCTCGACAATTTCGGCATCATGGCGATCCCGTTCTTCATCCTCGCCGGCACGTTCCTGACGCGCGGCGGCGTGGCGCGGCGCATGATCGCGTTTACGACCTCGCTGGTCGGCCATTTGCCGGGCGGGTTGGGGCTCGCCGGCGTTGCGGCCTGCGCGATGTTCGCCGCGATTTCCGGCTCGAGTGTCGCAACCGTGGTGGCGATCGGCTCGATCATGCTGCCCGCGATGGTCGAGCACGGCTACCCGAAACGTTTCGGCGTCGGCGTGATCTCGACCTCGGGCGCGCTCGGCATCCTGGTGCCGCCGTCGATCATCCTCGTGCTGTACGGCGTTTCCACCAATACCTCGATCGGCGCGCTGTTCATGGCCGGCATCGTGCCCGGCATTCTGCTCGCGCTGATGCTGGCGGTCGTGACCTGGTTCATCGCCCGCCGCAGGGACTATCCGAAGATGCCGCGCGCGACGCTTGGCGAACAGGTGAAGGCGTTCCGCGAGAGCGTCTGGGGCCTTGCCCTCATTGCAATCGTACTGGGCGGCATCTATGGCGGCATCTTCACGCCGACGGAAGCGGCCGCGGTCGCCGCCACCTATGCGTTCTTCATCACCGTGTTCGTCTACAAGGAATTGAAGCTGAGAGAGGTCGGCAAGGTGCTGTTGCAGGCCGCCAGCATGTCGTCGATGCTGCTCTACATCATCACCAACGCGGTGCTGTTCTCCTTCCTGATGACGCATGAGCAGATCCCGCAGGAGATGGCGGCCTGGATCATCGACAAGCATTTCGGCGTCTGGACCTTCCTGCTGGTCGTCAACGTCATCCTGCTCGCGGCCGGCAATGTCATGGATCCGTCGTCGATCTTGCTGATCATGGCGCCGATCCTCTATCCGCTGGCGACCAAGATCGGCATCCACCCGGTGCATCTCGGCGTGTTGATGATCGTCAATACCGAAGTCGGGCTGTGCCACCCGCCGGTCGGCCTTAACCTTTATATTGCAAGCGGCATTGCCAAGATGGGTATCAGCGAGATTACAATCGCCGTGCTGCCCTGGCTGCTGGCGATGCTCGTCTTCCTCGGGCTGATCACCTACGTGCCCGAGATTTCGCTGTGGCTGCCGCGGCTGCTCGGCATGATTTGAGAAGAACTTGATCTACATCAATTTTGATCGTCACGATTGCGAGTGTTTCCAATCGTGAACGGAATTAAATCTTGGTAAGAGAGGGCTCAGTTGCCGAACTGTAAGTTGATTGCGGAGGCGCCTTTGCCCATGCTTCCGGTCGCCTTCAAGGGAGGTTGATATGAGGAAGTTTGCTATCGCCGGCATCGCCGCTCTCGCCATTGCCGGCACGACCGCGGTGTACGCCCAGCATCAGTGGTTTGGCGACCGTATCGAGATGTTTGCCGACCATATCGATTTCATGCGGCACGGCAGGCTGAGCGCGGAAGACCGGGCAGCGTTGGCCGACGCAAAGATCGCCGGTGTCCATGCCGGACTGAAGCTGACCGCGGACCAGGAAAAGCTCTGGGCGCCGGTCGAGAGCGCGGTGCGCGATCTCGTCAAGATCAGGATCGATCGCGCCAAGGCGCGGGAAGCAGCGGCCGCCGCCGGCAACGATCAGGCAACGCCCGATCCGGTGACGCGCCTGCGCGATCGCGCCGAGCGAATGGCTGCGACCGCGGCTGCACTGAAGAAGATCGCCGATGTCGCCGATCCGCTCTACAAGACGCTCGACGACGGCCAGAAGCGGCGGCTCGCCATGCTGATCCACCACCATCACGGCGAAGGCTGGCGCGAGCGCTTCCAGCACAGGTTCGGCGGCGATCGCGATCGCGGGCCTGACTCCGAGCGGCTCTAGATTTTGTCTTGACGCGTTTTCTTCGCGCGAACCGCTACCCACTTCGCTCGAAAACGCTATGACGCTCGTTATCCATTCGTCGATCGGCATCATCATTGTGAAGAAAGGGCCGCCGGGTCATCCGGCGGCTCTTTTGCCTGCGGCGTGGGAGCTTCGCCGGGCGCGCGCATCGCTCCTCCCCGTGAATTGGGCCCCGCCAATCCGCCCCTCCATTGCGAGGCCTGTCCGCCACCCCCTCTCTCCGTGGCCGGGGACGCCAAAATCCGGGGCAGTTTCCGCCACTTAGGCGGGGCATAGGGAGGCGGAAAAAGCCCACAGGCTTGCTGGACATCGGAAGGTCGCTTTGCTAAACGACGCCCTCTTGCGATGGCCCATTTTCCGGACCGGTTCCGGGCGCATAGCTCAGTTGGTAGAGCAGCTGACTCTTAATCAGCGGGTCCCAGGTTCGAGCCCTGGTGCGCCCACCAGTTAATACCAGGAAATTGCAATGAAAAACCTATCACTCGCCCGCTGATTAGTTTGTCCTTACTTGGTCAAGGTAACACCTAAGGTAACAACCAAGGAAAAGCCCCGTCGGTCGACCGGCAGGCTTTCATTCGACCATAACTCCGCCGCAGCTCCTTAGATCTGCGCACCGACGACCGGCACTCGGAGGTCTGTCACGAGTGAAAAAAGTCAGTTTCAGTCCGTCTCTGGGCCATCGAACAACGGCAACTCGAGGCTACTAATCTCAGGCATACCCTTGCCAGCGATACCTTGCAGGTCGCCCACTAATCCGACTGTGGAGTCGACCACGGCCAAAATCTGGGCCTCTCGCTTCGCCCACTGCTTGGCGATAAATTTCCGCTCTCGATCGAGATCCGCGCGCATGTCGTTGAATTTTTCGATCACGGCTTCGACGCGCTGGCGAAATTTAATGCCGGTCAGGTATTGATAGACCTGCTCCATCTTCGTTTCCTGGCCCTGCTGGACAAGCCGCAAGTTGGAAAGCTCAATCAAGGACTGCCGCAGCGCCACGGCGACTGGCAGAGCATAACGAGGATGAGCCACCCAAACATTGTCAATCAGATCAAAGTGCTCGATGTGTTTTGGCAGGGCTTGTGAAATGATAAGCGCGATGTCCGCGCCGCATCTGCGCTGATCCTCGCGAAGCTTCGGGAGCCAGCCATCGCTCCAATTTTTCGTGCGCTTCAACTCCCAAAGGATGATACCAGCGGCCGATCCGATTGCTGCATTGACGTGCTGCACGAGATCCGCGCCAAGTTCGCCTTTAGCAACCGGCTCGATCCATCTGTAAATACATTCGCTTATTCGACAGCGTCTTCTGGGCTTGATTATTATGTTTCGTTTACTGGTCCGGTTTTAGTCGCTCAAGTCAGCGCAACTCCCCTTCCATCTACGTGGTTTATGATGCTCAGCGGCTTGTTCGGGCTCGGCTTCTTTGCTTATCGTGGGGCGAAGAAGAATGCAGCCGCCCTCGTCGCAGGCTAATCAAGGGAACCTCATCGACAATTCGTAAAAATCATTTCGCGCAACTCGTCGCTCACTCGTCACCGCTCGAAAGCGCTCACAGTTTCATATACGAATCGTTGCTAGCGATTGTTGAATTACCTGAACCGAATACAAGAGAAACGACTGTTTTCGTGAATTTCAATAGATGCCAACATCAAACGGTGTTTCGTCGGCAATGTCTTTCAGACGGGCGGCATAGGCAGTTAGCAACTGTTTCCTTTCGCTGTCGTCCATCCTGACAGGTCCATAATTTACCTGCGGAGCAAGAACCTCAAAACCCACGAACTGAAGCATACCCCGCTGAACCGGACGAAGAATGGTGTTGATGTCTCCTTGAAAACCGCCCTTGACGTAAGCAGGTGCTGGACCGCCTGTCGTTAGTGAAAGCAGTGCTTTTTTACCCCTGAACACGCCATTGGCGTAGAGTTTATCACCGCCGTAGGTCCGTCCCATTGCAAACACCCGATCTACCCAACCCTTGAGAATTCCGGGCAATCCGAACCACCACAGCGGAAACTGCCAGATCATAAGATCGCACCACTCTATTTTCTCAATCTCCGTTTCTATATCGTCAGCAAAGCCATCAAACTCCGTCGCGTACATTTCCTCCATTTGCTGCTTGAAGTAAGTCTGATCTTTGACCGTCGTGAAGTTATGCCGTCCTGAAACGGGATCGAAATCCATCTGATAAAGGTCAGAAGTCTCAACCTCGTGCCCCTCCATCGTGAGCGTCTCGACTGCCGTACGAAACATCGCGCCGTTGAAGCTCAAAGGCTCCGGATGTGCGAGAACAACTAGAACCTTCATGGATATAAGTCCGACCTATTCGGAGCGGCAAACTCTAACCAACTGTACCGATCTTTTCATTACAATGCGCTTGACACAGATCAATCTTGAATTGAGCGGAATGGCTATTTTGATTGATGGTCAAATCATCGCATTCGAGGAGCACGACCAATGGCCGTAAGAATTAAGAAGAAGGCGAAGAGGGCAAAAAAGACGATGAGGCCTGCTTCTAGAGCAACTGCTAAGAAAGCAAAAACGGCAAAAAAGTCTGCGGCTAGGAAGGCCGTCGCTAAAACATCACCAGCTAAGAAGACAGTCAAAAAGCAAAAGCCGGGCAGGAGCACGCCAGCAAATACGGCTGCCAATATGCGAGCTAAGAAAACATCGACGCAGAAGACGGCGTGGAAAATCAGCCCTGAAATTAGTCAGTCCGTTGTAGACATAGACATTTGGAAAAGGGGTGACCTGAAGATTGAACATCTGACGGTCTATCGCTCGGGTTGGATTGTGGTGGACCAATTGCCGGACTTGAGCAGTTACAATCCGGACGAGGGCGTGGACATCCTTGAAGAATTTGAATTCGAAGAACATGACGTTTTAGATGGGTCCGAAGAGACTTCATTTTTTCCAAAGGAGCTGCCAGCAGAAGAATGCGAACGGCTTATGACTCTTTCGGAAGAGGAGTTGATGGACGAGGGTTGGACGATTGAAACAGAGACCCGTTTCAGCGGCCCTCTGGTAGTGGAAGAGGTGGCGGTCCTACCTTCTGCATAGCAGGTGATGTTCAAAATGCATCGGGTGTTATTGTCGTGCCTCGTCGCCTCGGCGATTTCAGCTCAACAGCCAGTTCTCGCTCAGCCATCTGACGATGATCCAGCGTCTGGTCGCCAGCTTGCTACGACGCTTTGCAGTTCATGCCATCGTGTTCTGCCGATGACGCTTTCAGACAAGGCTGATCCTCCGAGCTTCCAGAGCATTGCTGACCTGCCCTCGACCACTGGGATTTCCCTGAATGTCTTTCTTCATTCCAACCACAGGAACATGCCAAACTTCATGATTTCGAGCGGCGATTCAAAGGACCTGATCGCCTATATCTTGAGTCTTAAACAGAAGTAGAAAAGGAGAGCCATATGACGATCAAAGCTCATCTTGCCGAGCTTGAGCGACGGCATCATGCGTTGGACGCATCTCTTGGTGAGGCAGTAAAGCATAAGTCCTCAGAAGATTTGAAGATCATGAAATTGAAACGTCAGAAGCTTCATCTAAAGGACGAGATCGATCGACTTCAACACAAGCACAACCAATAAGCCGCTGGAGAGGTGTCTCATGCACGACATTTTGAATTGCCATCACATGGAGCTATTGTGCCGTCAGCGGGCCAAAGCCGACCCCGAGCATAGCTGGAAATGGTTGGTGCGAGCCGAAAGGTGGGAAAACCTCGGACACCGTAAGACCATTTCGTCCTTCAAGCGGAATAGGCCGGAAGAGCCAGATTTAGGTCCCATGGCTGCGGGTCCCAATACGATTGATGGAGACCAACGCCACGGAACTTAACAGGAAGAGGAGTAGGAAAGCGAGGCGAAGAGGGAAAAGAGAAGGGAAAGAAAAAAAAAAAAGGAAAGGTAAGGGGGGGGGGGGGGGGGGGAGCCCCCTCGTTTTGGGGTGGGGGGGGCCCGGAGAGGGAGGGGGAAGTTGAGCTGGATGGTTGGTAGCATTCGGCCAGCTTGCGGCGTCGGTCTTTCCGGTCGGTAAGATTGCGCCATCCGGACGGTCAGTTTGCGAACGCAACGTCAAGAAGGTGGGCAAGTCGCACGCCTGCCTTCTGCAGTTGTTCCCGTACGACGGGCCTATTCGTGTCGATGTAGCCGCTGGTTTGAGGCTCATCCCGCCGCTGCGGGGTGGATGCCACCGTGCTTCAGATCATTCCCGCAAGGATGAAGATACCGATCTCGACTAGGAAGACGACGCCTATGACGGCAACCGTAAGAAACACCTCGTCGGCGGTCAGGAAAAACATGGCTCGCCTCGTTTATCGACGAGCCCCCAAAGTAAAATAGATCGGAAAATGGCCGCGCAGCTGAGCAATATTGCACAGTTTTGCGATAATCTCGCTTTCGTGATAGCGGGACGAAGATCGTCACCAATGCTGCTGAGGATGAGCTTGCCGCGCAGGCCGCGGCGGCGAAGGCGTAGAGCGTGCGCGCCTTCACGCCAAGCAGCCGGTTCGCAAGCCCTGGCCGCACGGTATCGTACACGCACGCGTCGTCATCGAGGCTCCGACGACCTGCGCCTGTTGCGGCGGATCGCGGCTGGCGAAGATCTGCGAGGATGCGACCAAGACGCTGCAGGAGATCCCGCGTCGCTTCAAGGTCATCGAGACTGTCGCGAGAAGTTCACCTGCCGCGATTGCGAGAAGATCAGCCAACCGCCGGTGCCGTTCCATATCACGCCGCGCGGCTCTCATCGGCCCGCAGTCCGCTGGCGACGATCCTGTTCGACAAGTTCGGCATGCATATCCCGCTCAACCGCCAGAGCGCGCGCTTCAAGTGCGAGGAGATCGACTTGCTGCTGTCGACGCTGGCCGATCAGGTCGGTCACGGGACCTTCGCCGTGATGCCGCTCTTCCACCTGATCGAGCGCCATGTGCTCGCTGCCGAGCGCCTGCATGGCGACGACACCACCATCCGCATCCTGGCCAAGAGCAAATGCACAACCGGGCGGATCTGGACTTATGTGCGGGATGACCGGCCCTTCGCCGGGCCTGCGCCGCCGGCGGCGGTCTATTACGCCTCGAGCGACCGACGAGGCGAGCATCCCCAGAAGCATCTGGCTGCCTTTGCCGGTATCCTGCAAGCTGATTGCTACAACGGCTTCGAGCCGCTGTTCGATCCGCTCAAGAAGGTACTGCCGATCACACCGTCGTTTTGCCTGGCCGATGCGCGGCGAGGCTTCTTCGAGCTGGCCGACATCGAGAAAAACGCCCGGGAAGGCCAGAAGGGCAAACCCATCTCCCCGATCGCGCTGGAGGCGGTCAGGCGCCTCGACGCGCTGTTCGAGATCGAACGCGCAATCAATGGCCGCAGCGCCGACGAGCGGCGTGCCGTGCGCCAGGAGAAGAGCAAACCACTTCTCGACGACATGCACACCTGGTTGCTCCGCGAGCGCGAAACCCTCTCGCGCTCTGCCGAGGTCCTCAGACCGATCAACTACATGCTCAAGCGCTGGGCCGACTTCGCTCGCTTCCTCGATGTGGCAGAATGTGCCTCAGCATTAACGCGGCCGAAAGAGCATTGCGTGGCATTGCTCTGGGAAGGCGCAACTGGACCTTCGCCGGTTCCCAGCGCGGCGCCGATCGTGCCGCCGTCATGCTGACGATGATCACGACCTGTCGCCTCAACGACGTCGATCCCAAGGCCTGGCTCGCCGACGTCCTCGCCCGTATCGCCGATCTGCCCGCATCGCGTCTGCACGAACTGCTGCCATGGGAATGGAAACGCCTGCGCCAAACCGACAAACCCGCCGATCAGCAGGCCGCCTGACCTTCACGCAATGCCCCGCCATCATAGAACTCGCCGTGCCCGCGCGCGTGCGTCAATCAGGCGGTCTTCGTCGTATGCATACGCTGCGCACATCAAATCTATAAGACCAACTACGAAGCACGTCAGCGGGCGTTCGCTATGCCGACAAACTCCGCGAAGAAATGGAGCGGTGGCGAAGTTCACGCCTATGGATTGGCCCTGCTAGCGGCAAGACTATTTCGCGTACCCCTGAGAGCGCAGCCAAGCGATACGGCGATTGCCGTTCATCCACTCTTCGATTTCGGTTTTGCTTTTGAAACCCTTAATGTGGACTGGCTCTACACCCGAATATTCGGCAAGGATATTCCAGTCGCCCTCGTCAATTCGGACAGGCTTGAAAGTTACTCTTGCTTTGGCCATGGGCCGCTATGACAGCAATTCGAACCGAAATCAAAGGGTTCGCGTAAAGCGGAATCGGCGAACGTTTCCCGATCCCGCACCAACTTCTGCCATCAGCAACGATGGGGTTTGCGGTTGGATTGAATTCAAGCCTTTCAACGGGTGATGACAGAGTTCTCTGGCAGCTCTTACCTCTTTACGGTCCGATCAGCCTCAGTCAATTGAGCTGGATAGCGCCCTTACTTTGGCTTGCCGAGCTTCATGGCTTTCTCGACTTCGTCGGCGAGGCGGTTGAGATGCTCGTGCAGTTTGTCGAACATCTCTCGCTTGATACTGTCTGTGGCCAAGTCGCGAATCAGCGCAGCCTCAGCGGCATCCCTTCGAAGCTTTTCAATTGACGCTTGATAGTCCTTCACGGGCCCCCGGCCTTTTGATACTAATTATCCATCGCCGCAGGAGGTGACCCTACTTCAGCGGCTGCAATCCCGGCGAGTTGTTGCAATCGTCTCGTTCGGACTCGGTGTCTGCCTGACGGGCTTTCTTGAGCAAAGCTTCTCTTTCGATGCCGGGCGGCAGCAAGGCAGCCCGCTTGCGTAAATCATCTGCGTAGAGCGCAAGCCGATCCTTGAGCGAGAGAAACCTTGGACGTTCCATGATCACACAGCCCGCCGTTCCGGCGAGATGTCGTGCGAATAGTGCGTGCAGTCAATGACGATGGAAAGTGCTGCCGCTCTGAGCGCGATTGGGTCACGCTCCCCTTTAGATGCAAGAGTCAAAATTGCAGATGCCATGTCAGCTTTGATGGTCGAAGTGCGTTTAGCTTCGGGAAGCCGTACCGTTGCTTCCTCCAAAACAGACTTCATCAGTTCAATAAATTCCGGCTGAAAAACTCCCATTTTGCTTCCTCCAAACGCAAACCCATAGTTTCCGCGATCATTCTAAATGTAGATTTTTCGTGCGGGCAATTAAAAAATCTGAATGACCGGATGGGGTGCGGGCTTGGCAAATTTGATCCGGCTTGAGCTACGTCGGATACCGGACAGACAGGGTCTAAAACGTTTTTTAACGTGGCGGCTCGACTCAAACATTTTGTTGGGTTGAGAGTGATGAGGCACGAACGAACTCCGACCAAGGCCAGCAATTCGGACTCCGACAGTGGCGAGGTAGAATATTTCGCCTATATCAGTGGACCGGGTGGGCAGTTTCTTTGGTCGAGAGATTTTACCGCCAGCAACGATAAGGCGGCACTCGAATGGGCTCGACAACTAGGTGATTGTGTTGAGCTATGGACGAAAGGCGGCCGCTTCCTCGGGAAATTGAGGCCGCCATTGGATCGCACAGACCTTAAGTCGGACCGATCTTAGTCAACCGCCCTCGGCCATAATAAGCCCCTCAATCTTCCGACCAGTTTAGGGACGATCCAGAAGACGGCGAACACTTGACCTAAAACAAAGTTGCTTTTCTCCACGGCGGATATGGTTCTGCATCCCCACAAGAAAAGGTAATGTCATGCGGGCGTTCAAAATACCCAGAATGCAATTGATTGCGGCGATGGTCCTAACGCTGTTGGGTGGCGGCACGGCGGCAGTCGCACAGAACCAAGGATCACCGGGAGCGGCAAGCTCGACAATTCCGCAGGCACCGATTGGTCATCGCCAACCTCGACCCGATCAAGCGCCCTCTGGGAGCGGGAGCACTTTAGCCAATCCGAATGATGCACTGGACAAGGAAAACGCCATCCTCGACCGCAAGATTAAAGGAATTTGCCGAGGATGCTGATCGTGGTCATCCGAATGACTCCATCACCCGCGCCATGGCCGGGTGCTTCTCAACGAACAGCCGGAGAGAAAGCTGGCGGGTTGAGTCGGCTCGCTGACGAATACGACGCAGAAGCGGGGCGATGTGGCCACCGTAGGCAAACGTTCCCAACCGGAACGTTTGAAACCCGGATCACCCCGAGGCCCGGGACGTTTGCTTCCCTTTGTAGACTAGCTCACGGTGAACCTCTGCCCCCGACTCGTCGATCCTCTGATGTAGAGATCGGGGTCGTCGATCCGTGGATCGCCCCGAAGTCGCCGCGCCAAATGCTTGCCGTGCTCAATCGCGGCCGCCGTGGTGGCAAACCGCAAGCCCACCGTGTCTCTAGCTATCGCACCATCTTTCATATCGAAATAATAGAGTCGCATACGTGATCCACTGGCTGCATTAATGAACAACATCGCAGCAGGGTCCAATATGCGCATTGATATAGCGCAAGGGGCGTCAGCCGGGCATCGTTGACCTCCACCTCGGGCGTGGACGATTATTTTCTTTGACCAAGAGCACGAGCAAAAACGTCGCGGGCTATCGCGTGTCCTCCGTATCTCACCCTAGGGTATTGACCCGAATTTTCTGAGGCTTCCTCCTCCGGCTACCTATAGCCATAGGCTTTGTTTGCGGGTGGCAACAACAAAAGCGGAAAGCGGAGGCTAGCATGAGACTGGGACTGATACTCGCCGCCTTCGGAATTATCCTCCTTGGGCCGAAGACCGAGCTTTACCTATCCAACGCTTATGTCTCGGGGACGCAAACTGCGTCAGAGGCACCGAGATCAACTCCGCCGACGCCTGCGGGTTGTGTAGCGGTCGCACCCAAAAGCAAGCAGGCGAATAGCTTTGGATGTACAGCAAAACCCCCGGGTGACGCCTTGGTCCTTCACGTCAAGGAAAAAAATGGTTCGCATGGCTAGGACGTGGTAGCGCTACAGCTCCGCCCGCACAGTCTTGCGATGATCTCGCTTTCGTGATCGCAATCAACCAACCGGCGAGCGGCTAGCATCGGGATCAGTGAAGGCGCTGGGTTCGACGAACTTCATGCGCTCGGCCGCCAATCGTGCGGCATGCGCTCGCCCCGATCAAACCGGCGATACTTCTCGGCGGTCCATGCTTGGTGATCCCGCCATGCCTGAAAGTCAGCCTCGGCGCGGTTGGCTAGGAATTTCTGCCACGCGGCTTCGAAGTCGGCGCGGGCTTGGTCGAAGCTTTCGGCCGTGCCGCTTTGATGCTCACGCGGATGCGAGCCGGGATAGAAACCGCACGACCAGCCCCAAGGGTCTTGGTCATGGGGAATGCCGCTGCGGATGGCGATGGTGCCGACACGCACGTCGCCAAAATAGACGTGCCAGCAATCTTTGCGAGCGTCTGGTGATCGGCGGCGGGTGAGTTTGGGCATGCCCATATTCAAGCGCGGGCGGCGTGGGCAGGCAAGGAGCACGGCCTCGTCTTAAGGTGTGCGGTGTCAGGCCGGATAGAATGGGGACGCAGGCTTTGAGACCCGGGGCGGTGCCCCGAGCGATATGCAGCTGGCAAATGAAAGAGGCCCCCAACCGAGGCGGCCTTACTTCTTATAGAGCACGATACCGAGGAGTTTAGCCTGCCGACGTACAGAGCCAACTCGGCGTCCAAGCAGTCGGGCTGCACGCACTGCGCTAGCTCTTCTTTTCGCAAGCCGCAAAAGCCGCTCTGCCTCGGCCCGAGTCCAGTCTTGGATTAGCTTGCTCGAACCCAGCATGCTCTCATTCTGCCCGATTATGGTTAATCCTTCGCAAATCAAAAATCAAAGTAGGCCATTAGGGGTCGAAACAGGCCAGTACACCGGGGCCGTTTTCTTGCGGAGCTCCGTGTTTCTACGGAATCCTCGGCACCTGTGGAAAACTCTATGATGGCTCTTGCCGGAGGAGGGATTTCATTACGGACAAATTTAACCGGCCAAGGGGTCGCGCTAATGCGGCCCCTTTCGATTCCGCGAACCGCCGAGCAAAAACGGGGCAGCAAGTATGCTGGCCTTACTTCGTTTCCCACTCTCGCCAATGTGTCGGGTGAATTGTTATTGGCCCGCCAGTGGCAGCCTTCGTCCAGCCGCCGCCAAGAACACGACGGCAGGGAAAAATGACCGGATAGATTTTCCCATCGTCCTCGATAACGGACACTCCCAAGTCTCGGTCGAATGGGGCGGTTTCAACCTTGAGCCATATCATAACATCAAGCTTGGTCTGACACGCGACCCGGAAGATTGATCAGTATCAACCAAGTTGCCTTATTCTGCCGCCTTCAATGGCCGTGCTGAACGCTCACGTTCGCGGTTTGAAGGCCATCGAGCGACGATACGCGGGTGAGCCCGTCGAAACCCCGCAGTTATCCTATGCACCCTTAGGCGCTCCAACGGGCAAGGGCGTGCACGAAGGTGGTCGGCGGGCGCTTCATGGCGGCGAGGTCGACGTCGCTCGGCGTCTTGCAGCGGGAGCATTGGATCTCCAGCCACGGAAAACCGCCGTTGATCGCTTCGTCGATGGTCGGCGACGGATCGATCGGCTCGCCATCGGACCACATCCGCTCGTTCCACGATTCGCAAAGCAGCCGGTCGGCCTGCTGCAGCATGGTCTCGGCCTTGGTCCTCATCTCGGCGGATTGCGCGGCGAGGATATTGGTCATGGCACGCGCCTTGCCCAGCTCCTTGTTCAGGGCTTTGCGGTCGCCGCCGGACAAGGGCGTGGAATGATGTTTCGGGGCCATCTAGCATCCAAGCGCGCAAAACGGATCGGCAGCCCCGACGGACCTAAAGGTCGATCAAACCGCCGTCGACGAATAGTTCAGCGCCGGTAGTGTAGGTGGCATCGGCGGCGAGGTAGAGAGCTGCGGCGGCAACTTCGGCGACGGTACCCGTGCGGCCGAGTGGAATGCGGGTCTTGGCGCCGTCGATAAAGTTATCTTTCTGAGCCGCCGTAAGACCGCCCTTGTCGAGAATTGGAGTGACGATCGGACCGGGGCTTATGGTGTTGACCCTGATGCCGCGCGGCGTCAACTCCTTGGCGATGGTGCGGCCGAAAGAGCGTAGCGCCGCCTTGGTCGAACCATAGACCGTGCTGCCACCCAGGCCGCCGTTCGCGCCTGCCACCGAGGCGGTCAGGATGATCGCGCCGCCGTCCGGAATGACCGGGATGGCGTGCTTGATCAGGAAGAACGCGCCCTTCACATTGATGTTGAAGTGGCTATCATAAAACGCTTCGTCGATCTGGGCGATCGGCGAAAACTTTGCGATGCCGGCGTTGACGAATAGGACGTCGATGCGTCCGTGCTTGGCTTTGACCTGATCGACCAACACCTTTGTAGCGGCTACGTTGGCGGCGTCCGAAACCAAAACCTCGATACCGGGCAACGCTGACTTGGCAGCGTCCACCGAGCGCTCGCTAGAGCCGGTAACGACCACCGTTGCGCCTTCGGATTGAAAGAGTTTGGCGGTCTCAGCACCGATACCGGAGGTGCCACCGCTGATGAGAGCGATCTTCCCGTCGAGTTTGGCCATGAAATATCCTGACTACAGTGATTGCGTGTCCGAAAGAAATGGGAACCCCCATGGCGCGAGCAATGGTAATGGCGAACGACTTTTGCAAACACCAACTAGCTAAGAATTCTCGAACCCCGGCCAGCACCCGTCTTCTTCATATCTTCCGGTCCGTTGCAGACACGTATTGTCAAGCAGCCGCTGCGCGACATCCTTCCAGACCGCATTGCCACCATAAAGTCTGACCGCATCGACGGTCTGGATTTCCACGACCCGCTCGCAGCGCCGGCGGGAGACCCGCAGCACATGCCGCTGGATTTCCGACAATTTTCGCTGCCGCATCCGGACGCCGGCGCCGGCGCGGGGATCCTCGAGCAGCGAATCCCAGTATTCGTCGGGAAGGGGAGCATCCGGAGCCGCAACGGCCGGCGCCGGATGCTCGGCAGCCAGCTTATCCATCTGTTTTCGGGTCGGCATGCGCCAGCTCGCGGGTCGGTCGGACATGTCACAATTAGAACGTAACATGAACAAATGTCGAGTCCGTTAAAAGGCGGAAGCCCAAAAATATCTTCTGGTGGAGGGGGTGGAGGATGTCGGAACCATGGTCCGCCGTTCGTCTTGAGTCCGAACCGCCAATTTTGTGGAGTACCGCGTCCATGGCCCCCCGCGCGAACTGGAAAGGCTTCCTTCGCCTCTCGCTCGTCACCTGTCCCGTCGCGCTTTATCCGGCCACGTCGGAATCCGAGAAGGTCTCGTTCAATCAGCTGAACCGAAAGACCGGCCACCGCATCAAGTACGCGAAGGTCGATGCCGACACCGGCGAGGAGGTCGCCAACGAGGACATCGTCAAAGGGTACAAGGTCGACACCGATACCTTCATCGAGGTGACGAAGGAGGAGCTCGAAAACGTCGCCTTGGAATCGACTCGAACCATCGAGATCGACGAGTTCGTCGATCGCAGCGATATCGACCCGCGCTACCTGATCCGCCCCTACTACCTGCGTCCGGACGGCAAGGTCGGCCACGACGCCTTTGCGGTCATCCGTGAAACCATTCGCGAGATGGACAAGGTCGCAATTGGTCGTGTGGTGCTGACCAACCGCGAACACATCATCGCGCTCGAACCGCTCGATAAAGGTTTGATGGGAACGCTGCTGCGATATCCCTACGAAGTGCGCGATCCGGCGGAGTATTTCGACGAGATCCAGGACGTCAAAGTCACGAAGGATATGCTCGACCTCGCAAGACATATCGTCGATCAGAAATCGGGCAGATTCGAGCCTGACAAATTTGAGGACCAGTACGAGACGGCCCTCGTCGATCTCATCAACCAGAAGCGCGCCGGGAAGGCGATCACGCCGAAGGAAAGGCCCCGCGGCGACAACGTGGTCGATTTGATGGAGGCCTTGAAGCGCAGCGTCGGCGGTGGCACGCCGGAGACCAAGAGCCCGAAGAAGTCGGCGAAAAAGCCGCGCAACGCGGCGGCCGACCAAAAAGAAATGCTTATGCCCATCCCCGGCAAGAAGCTGGCGAAAGAGGCTGCGGCAAAGAAGCCGGCGGCCAAGCCGCGGCGGAAGTCGGCTTAAAAGGGATGCCGATTGCGACCTTGATGTGGATGGGCCTCGTCCATCGATCAAGCCTCCTCGGCTGGGCACTCCGGACAGGTATCCCCGATCGAATCGAGCGCTTCCGCGATCGCGACGCTGGCGGCTTGCGACGAAACGCCGGGCGGCGGATGCCGGCGAGCTAGGTCAAACGCTAGCTCACGCGCGTGCGGATCAGTGCGGTCCCTCATCCAACCGTGCTCTTCGCATTCTTTGATTGCGCCGACCTCAAGCAACACGAAAATCGCCCATCGGTCTAGCATTCGGACTACGGGGCGCTGCCTTTTCGTTGCAAGCATGTTGAACTCCCTACGCGGACGAATCCCCGGGAGGGGCCGTTTGTTCCTTGATCAAGGGTCCAAAGGACTCGGATTCAACGTCGCCGGCCATATATTGGAGGGCGTCGTTATGTGTTGGAGTTGCGACATGCCTTTTCGACCGCGAGATCTCGCCGATCGCATGGCGAAGCAAGTAAAGTCCGACGGATTCGTGCGGGAGACGTTTTCGCTGCCCCGCGAACAGGCGCGTGCCAAAGCGAGGGCGTTCTTGAAATCTTATCCTAACGCGGCCTACATGAGTAAGGTGGAGCGCTGGCGTGAACTTCCGGACGGCTCGATCGAGTTTACTATGCGCCGGTTGCGGTCAGCAGACTGACGTCATGTCGCGCTTTTAGATCTCACTGAAGTACTTTGGGCATCACTACGACGACTTCAACTTCCTGCCCGATTATCTTTGAAGCTTTGATCGAGATGTGCAGCGGCGTAGACATGCAGCAAGGGTCCGTCCAATTCATCAAACCGAATCCCGGCGAACAGCCGATCGAAGGTGTTTGCGCAGACGATCAACGCCATGCGTGCTTGGATTGCTTGGTCCTGAACTTGGGTCAGTTGGATTAAGAAGACATGGGTCTGAGTCGGTCAAAAGCAAGGGCGCCAACCCGTGGCGGCGTTGTCTCGGGGCAGTTGTTTTCGCTTATGAGCTTACGACAGGCCTATGATCAATTTTCGGAATGCAGCAAGTCGGTAAGAGTATCCTAATGCTGCGACAGGTCAGGGCGTTGGAATGACAGATGATGGAAGTGGAATTCCATAAATCAGTTTAGGTCCGCCAACTACCGCTGCATTTCGCGATAGCAGCATTCCTCTCTCCTGCCAGAAAATCCCTATCGCGTGCGAACCAATTTTGGCAGGAAAGGCTGAGTCGTCCACAACCCGGCCAATCGAGGGTTCGGCAGTGCTAGCGCTATTCTGGCGACTCACGCTAAGCAATCGTTGTCTGTCAGCTCGAATGCGCGAAGGAATAAGATGGTTGCGGCTCCCCCCGAATTGCCCGATCGAGGTTATGCACTCGAAGTTGATGGCCGGATGAAAGCAGAATTCGCAACCAGGACGGGGCCAAGGCTGGTGGGCAAGAGCTGAAGAGGCGCTTTCCCAAGCTCTTGGTCAGAATCTACGACGCGCAGACCAAGACCCGGGAGGAAATCTCACTTCAGGGAATCTAAGCGGCTCAATGCGGATGTCGCAAGGAGGCGCGTCCGCCTACGCGGACCAGGCTCTCGTGAAACCGCACCGCATTCGCGTCGCGGTCTCGCGGCGTCGATCCTTTGTACAAGAGCAGTTTTCACGCCCTCGGCGACGGGGCCAATAAAAACCGGACCTTTATGCAGCCGCCGCCGTCTGCACAAAGGTCCGATCTTGCTCTTGTCTCCTCGAGACCTGAAGGCTTGTGGAGGCCCTTGCAGATACCTGAAGAGAATTATTTAGGCCCGGATTTCGATCCGGAGCAGCACTTTCTCGTCGCTACTTCTTCCGCGACGTCTTCTTTGCCACCTTCTTGGTGGCTTTCGCGGTCTTCTTTGCTTTCTTCGCTTTCTTGGCCATGTGGTCCTCTATGACAGTTACTCAGTGATTGCGCACGTCGTGCATCGACATACGCAGCATTGCGATAATACCACGAAAGCAAATTGATACAACGCGCGTGAAGTTTGTTGTTGAGTTGCTCGCCGGAGGCACTCGCCCGCGGGCCACGCCGTCACTGCTTGACGGCGTCGCTATCACTGTCCCGCGTTCGGGTGCCTTGTTAACCGGTCTCGCGACGTCGTCCCGCGTCCCGCCAAGTGGCGGCGCTATGCTGACGCTCCTACGGCTGCCTCTTTTCTTGCGCGCTTGCGCCCGAAATGCCTCTGCAGTGCTGCATGACGGGAGTCTCGCTTGGGGCGGATCGACCTCAAGAGAGTGAGAGGAGGGCCGAATTTTCCGGTAGAGTAGGGATGAAGCGCCTTGCCCCGTTGCCGAGGCAGGTTTCTTCATCCCCCGCTCCGAACCGGACGTGCGAGTTTCCCCGCATCCGGCTCTCCATGCGTGGCTTCAGCCACGGGTGGCCCTCACAATGATGCGAGGGCGTAGAGTCGCCTCCCAGAACTTGTCGGCTCCCTTGCGGAACCGCTCGTCCTGGGTGGCGTTCCATCCGTTCGGTATGCGTAGGCCCCGATCCGGGTAGCGCAGCCGCTTGGCGTCGGCGAACCGGGCGAGCTTCTTGTCGCCCGATCCGCCATCCGCTTGCGTTCCCGCGTCCTGGCTCGGCGTAGATGGCGGCGCAGCTTCCTTCCAGATGCTTTGCCGTGCTTCTTGCCGAGCCAGGATTTCAGGCGCCAGTACAGCCACCAGTCGTGCTTGGCGAACTCCTTCCATGCCCGCGAGGCATATCGGTAGTAGTTGCGCCAGCCGATGATGACCGGATTGAGGTCGTCGATGAGGTCGGCGAGGGTTCGGCCGGTTGGCGTTTCCCTCACCTTGGCCTTGATCTTGTCGCGCAGAAGCTGCGACTTGCTCTTCGGGATGAAGAGCATGCCGACGTGCCGTCTCGGTTGACGGCATCTTCTTCTGCGCGACCCGATAGCCCAGGAAGTCGAAGCCTTCCCGGACATCGGTGATCTTGGTCTTTTCCATCGACAACTCCATGCGCAGTTCCTCTTTGAGGAATTGCGCCAGCGCCTGACGCTCTCGCTTCGGCATCCTCGCTGTGTTCCCTGCACGAGGACGACAAAGTCGTCCGCGTAGCGCACCACGTAGAAGCCCGGCCGACCACGTTTCGTAGTCGGATTGCAGGCGCTGTTGCGCCCGCTCGCGGGTCTTGTCACGCGGGTTGGGAATCCAGCGCCCGTATCTCTCGTCGATGGCCGTGAGATAGACGTTGGCCAGCAGCGGCGAGATGATACCCCCTTGCGGGGTGCCGGTCACCGGATGCCGAAGGTTGCCCTCGATCATGATGTCGGCTTTCAGGAAGGCGAGCACGAGCCGCAGGACCTTGCGGTCCTGGATGCGGCGTCGCACCCGATCCATCAGCACGTGATGATCGATGGCGTCGAAGCAGCCCTTGATATCCCCCTCGATCACGTACCGGGTCCGCGAGGGACCGGCGGATGTCGGGTTCAACCTATGCCGCACTCTTGCGAGTGCGTCATGGGTGCTTCGGCCGGGCCGGAAGCCATACGAGGTCGGATAGAAATCCGCCTCGAAGATCGGCTCCAGCACCAGCTTGAGCGCCATTTGGACCAGTCGGTCTTTGAGCGTGGGAATGCCCAATGGGCGGAACTTTCCCGGCTTGCCCGGCTTCGGGATGAGCCGTCTGCCGGACAGGTTCGGGCCGGTAGGTTCCTTGTCGCAGTTCTTGCCGGATGTCCTCCAGAAAGCCTGCGACGCCATCGGGCCGCTCTTCGACCTTCTTCCGCGTCACGCCGATCCGTGCCCGGCGTGTTGCTGCCCCTGTTACGGGCCAGCCGTTGCCAAGCATGAAGCAAGCGTTCCGCGGTCGCATACGATATTGAACAGATCCGCGAACCTCTTGTCGGGGTCCGCGGCACTCCACCGATACAGCTTGCGCTGCATGTCGAGAATGAACCCGGTATTCACCGCGTCGGACATGACGTCCATCTCCTGCTTGCAAAATGTATCCACTGCCCGCCTTCGCCATGTGGACGGCTTTCCCGCCCTCGGACTACTACGCAGGCTCCGCCCCCGCCTCGCGCGTTCGCCGGTCGCTTCGGCCATCCGCTCCCCCGAAGGGGGCGGAAACGCGGGCGGGTTCCCAAGTTCCACCGTCGCTCCTTGTCCGCTTTAGGAGCCGACTTTACCCCGTGTGGATTCCGGCCATCCGGGCCTTGCAGGCTTTCCCGGTTGCTGACCTCGGGTTTCCCGATGTCCCTGACGCGCACCTCGATCAATCGCGCGTCGGCGCTCCACAAGTCTTTCGACTGCCTCACCCACTTCCGAGTTGGTGAGATCCCTCTTGACGAGGCTTCGGCCATCGGTTCGGTTTCCCTCTCCTTGGCGGACTCGCTGGCCGGGCCGCTCTTGGGATCGGAAGTCCCCTCACGCCCGGCTTTAGCGGGTTCTGCTGATTTACGGCCTCCCGGAAGCACCCGGTCGGCCTCACCCGCTCGCTTCACGCCCCACGCTGCACCGTGTGGCGGGAGGGGTTTCTCACCCCTCGGAGCTGTTCGGTAGTTAGCTCTAACTCAGTGTGATCCTCCTTTCAGTCAGAGAGTTAGAGGGCTGCGCTTGGCGCACTGACGGGTTGAAGGTCGCGAGAGAGGCTTGCGGCGCCCGTCATGGAGATATCCGATGACCCAGCTGAATGTGGTGGATGCTCCGCGCGGAGAGCGTGGTGGCTACAAAGTGGATGTGAACCGTGGAGAGCGGCTTGGCCGCGTGTCTTCCGAGTGGTTCTCGCGGCCGGCGGACGAGCGGTATCTGTCACTCGCGGAACTGCACGCTGCGGTGCGCGGCCGCGCCGAGCGAAGCAGGACCCGTACGGTCGAGAGCACGGCGATTCGGGTGGAAGCCAGCCGCGCTGACGTGGAGCGGTTGACGCTGCTGTTGCCAAGCGAGGAGGTGCCGCTCGCACCGACCCATTGGAGCTTCGGGCAGCTCACGACCATGGTCGGTGCGCCGTCCACTTATTTGCGTCAGCTCCCGGCACCGCTCGCTGCGATCAACCTTCAATATGGACTCTCGTCGCATCGCGCCGAACAAATCAAGACGCTCGAGGTCGAAGACGGACGTGTTGAGCTGCGCGCGGTCACTGGCCCAGACTACGGGCGCATCTATGACCATGAACTGGTTTCGGCCGTGCAGCGGATCGCCGGCAACGGCACCGGTGATACACGCTGGAAGGTGCCCGGTGTGCTCGACTGGTCGACGGGTGTCTACAACCCGCACGTCGACATCACGAAAAGCACGACCACACTGTACGCTTCGGATCGTGATGTTTTTCTGTTCCTGGTCGACGAGCTCTACAGCACGGATCATCACAACGTCGCAGACGGTCTGACAACGTTGCCACAAGACTATGCGGGGATTGCGCCCAATATCCCAAAACTCGGGCCGCCTTTGCCCGGGGACCTTCAGCACCGGACCGGAACAGCAGAAGGCCAACCCGCGCCGCTCGCCCTTGATGCCGAGCAGCAGCGCGCCAATCAGGAAACTGAGGCGGCTCGGACCAGCAGACTATTTGCGTCGACAACAGCATCCGTCGCGCCCCCACATGCCCCATCGCAGGCGACAGCCAACAACACTGGGCAATCCTCGGATGAAACGTTCACTCAGAGCGGGCAGGATCGCAAACTGCTGTTCGTCAACGCTAATGTTGATCGGCGAACCACGGCGCCTGATAGGATTTTGCGTCCTGCGTCTCCCTTTGTCATCCAGTCGGGAACGATCATTCCTGCAGCTCTCATTACAGGGCTTCGTTCGGATCTCCCTGGTCAGATCGCGGCCCAGGTCACGGAAAATGTATATGACAGCCCGACCGGACGTTTCCTTCTCATACCGCAAGGTACGCGGCTGATTGGCATCTACGATAGCCAGATTGCGGCCGGCCAGTCGCGCGTGCTGCTGGTCTGGACCCGTCTGATCATGCCGAACGGCCGCTCCATTATCCTCGAGCGTCAGTCTGGCGCCGATGCCGCCGGTTATTCCGGCCTTGAGGATGTGGTCGACAATCACTGGGGTGCCCTGTTCAAGGCCGCGCTTCTCTCGACATTGCTCGGCGTCGGCAGCGAGCTTGGATCTACCACCGGTGCTGGCAGCAACAGTGACGTCATCACGGCGCTCCGTCGTGGGTCCAGCGATAGCCTCAACCAGACCGGACAGAAAGTCGTTCAGCAGAATCTCAATGGTCCCGTCGCGGGGTTGGTAGGAATTGAAGGTGGCGTAGTCTCCGAGGTGATCAACCTCGAATCATCCGGCGTTGAAGCGCCGGACCGGAGACCACGCCATGAGCAGCAATATCACTAAGACGCATTCCCCGCAGGGTGAAGGAGATACGGCTCCCCAGCTTTTCGATGATTGGTTCGATCCAATCGAAACTGCGGTGCGGGAACGAGCGCGGGAATTCATTGAAGAATTGATCCGCAGCGAGCTCGATGCGGCCCTTGCGCGCCCACGCTACGAACGGAGCAAGAAGGCCGGCCGCGAGGGAACGCCCGGCATGACGGGTCATCGGCACGGCAGCCGGCCGCGGTCGCTGGTCGGCAGCTTCGGGCCGATTGAGATCGCGGTCCCGCGGGCGCGGCTCAACACGGCCGAGGGCAAGACCACCGAGTGGAAGAGCCAATCGCTGCGTGCCTATCAGCGCCGCACGCTTGCCGCCGATGCGTTAATCGCCGGCTGCTACCTGGCTGGCACCAACACGCGCCGTGTGCGGCGCGCGCTCAGTGCTCTGTTTGCCGGCGCCGTCGGCAAGGACACGGTGAGCCGGGTGTGGCGCAAGGTGAAGAGCGACTGGGACGCCTGGAATGCCCGCTCGCTCACCGAAGAGCCGATCGTGCGATTGATCCTCGACGGCACCGCAGTGCGGGTGCGGCTCGACCGCAAGGCCACATCGATCTCGCTGCTCGTTGTCATCGGCGTGCGCGCGGACGGCCAGAAGATCCTGCTCGCAATCAAGAGCATGGGCGGCGAGAGCACCGAAGCCTGGCGTGCCGTGCTCGATGATCTTATCCGGCGTGGGCTGCGGCGGCCCGAATTCCTCATCGTCGATGGCGCGCCGGGGCTCGATGCTGCGATCGCCGCGGTGTGGGACGGCGTGCCGGTCCAGCGCTGCACGGTGCACAAGCACCGCAACCTGTTGGCACATGCGCCCGAGCGCCTGCACGAGGAGATCACCGCCGATTATAACGACATGATCTACGCGGCGACTTGCGAGGAGATCGAGGCGCGGCGCAAGGCCTTCATCCGCAAGTGGCGGCTCAAGCATCGTGCGGTGGCCGACAGCCTGCAGGAAGCCGGCGACCGGCTCTTCAGCTTCACGCGACTGCCACCGAGCCAGTGGAAGAGCGCGCGCACCACGAATGCCATCGAGCGGCTGCACGAAGAGTTCAAGCGGCGGATCAAGACACAGACCGTGCTACCATCGGCGGACACCGCAGCCATGTTGTTCTGGGCTTTGCTCGCTTCCGGCCAGATCAACATGCGCAAGGTCGATGGCTGGAAAACGCTCGCCACAAAGCCCATCGATCAGCCAATTGACCTCGCCGCGTAATCAGATAGCTTCATCATGTCGGAGATCACGCTACTCCGGATTCCAACCACATCTCGGACGGCACCATCTCAATATTCAGCCAACGCTGACGGTCCGGCCGGGGTTTCTAGTGCGCGTCATTGTCAACCGCGACCTCGTGCTAGAACCGTAATTAGTCCCCGCCGGCAAAGAGCCTCCGATCGTAGCAGCGCTAATCGGTGCTCGTTTTGGATCGGGGCGTTCGAGGCCCAGTTCGAAGCGCATCATGAAGGCGACCCAGCGCTTTCGATCAGCTGCGATTGCATGCACCACGTTCTGCAGCACGTCTCCTCTCAGTCCATATTCTTGGAAGATCGCTTTAACCTCGTCGATTTCTTTTCGTGGAGGTGATCTATTTCGTAGTTCTCGCGGCCTTCTTCGGCTGCCTAATGCTCAGCACCCGTCCGCGCAGCAAGATAGCCACCGAGTCCCATGGCGATGCACCGGCGACGACTTCGGCAAGTCCGGCAGTGACAATCACGTCCGTGCTGACGACCGCGGCCGAAAGGCCGGCCGCCAACGCAAACGGCACGGTCAGGCCATCGGCAATCCGATCACCACGTCGCGCACGGATTCGGATGCTGTGAAATGCTTCTCGATGTGAGGCGTGGCGGGCATATGAATTCCGTTGTTGGATATATTGGTCACAAGCCATCGTCAAATGTGCAATTGCGAATTAGGTGCAGACAGGCGAAGTGCTGCGCCCTTGATTTCAGATCAACGCATCTCGTTGACCGACACGCAGAATGAATGGCCAATTCACCAATTAGCATCAGAACGAGGTCAGTCATGCAGCGTTTACTTGCTTTATCGACAGCCATCGTCGTCGTTGCGGCCGTAAGTGGAATGCAACCCGCAAGTGCCACAGAAGCGCGTAAATATTGCGCCCAATTTAGAAGCAGTTCTGTTCCTCAGGATTGCGAATACAAATCGCTTAAGGAGTGCCAGGCAGGTGTAAAGGCCAAGGGCGGGGGACATTGCTACGCAATGCACTAGCAAAGCGCCCGGCTGGTCGTTGATCGGTGACGGCCAGTCCGGTCACTTCTCTTAGTTGTACAGCGGTCAAGCCCCGAAACGAGCGGCGATAAGGTCAGAAGACTGCTCTGTACGAAAGCGCCGTATTCGTAACGACGCCGGTCCCAAAATCAGAAGTAAAGAGAACTCGTCTAGATATGCCAGTGAAAACTTCAGGGCTAATCGGATTACGCCTCGGCAAATCATTTCATCCGCATGCCCTGATGGCCAAGACCACGTCGGCGTGAACGGCTCCAGTGCAGACTATTGGTGGCCCCTCACGTCAAAAACCTCCTGAGAGCTTTCGCCATAACCAAACGGAAATGGTGGTCCCGACGTCGCCGAGTTTCAGCAGAACGGCTGCCCACACAAAGGCGGAACTGAAATTTGCAAGCTGGAATGACCACTGTGGCATCGCCAAAATTCCCGCGACGATCGGCACGGAAGCCCGCAGCGGTCCCGAGAAGCGCCCTATAAAGATTGCCAGAACGCCCCAGCGCCTGATGAAGGCCTCGCCCCTGGGCAACAAATGTGGATAACTTGAGAATGGCCATATGCCGACGATCGACCTCTTGAATTTGATACCGAGCCAGTACGAAAGCCAATCGCCGAATGCAGCACCGAGTCCGCCAGCGATCCAGACCGGGACAAAGTCGATGCCGCCTGTTCTCATTACGGCCCCGATTGCAACGAGCGCGGCCCAAGATGGCAGGATCAACGAGAGGAAAGCCAACGATTCTGCGAATGCCAGCGCAAAGACGATTGGCGCGGCCCAACCTTCGTGACCGCGCAAAAACTCAACCACATATCGACTGAATTCTTCGAATTGCATGGTTGACGATTTGACCTGAATAAGTCCGGCAAATGAAAATAGCGCAGCCCGCTCTTTCAGCCTCTCAGAAAAGCATGCAGCGTTCTCCACAATGCGGCGGCAAGGGGACCTTACCTTGCCGGGGTGGGGTCGTGGCAAGGGACTCCTGGTTGCGGGAGTTGAGTTACGAAAGGGCTGCTCACGGAGCAGCCCTCTTGCGGCCGGTGATCATGGACGCGACCAAGTTTTCGCGATGCTCGAAACTTGCGAACAGCACGCCGAGGACGTGCGCTACGACGAGGCCCACGGTTAGGTTGGCAAGGAACTCGTGGACCTGTTCGATCAACTTAGAGCCCCAGTAGGCGTCGGTCGTTATCATGTAGCCCGTGACGCACGTGCCGGCCAGCGCGACCAGAAGCGCGCCAATCATAGCGCCGCCAGCGGGGTTGTGCCCGATGTAGCGGCGCGCTCTGAGCATCGCGACATCCCGAATGTAGGTGAGTGCTTCGCGCGGCGGGCGAACGAAGTTCGAAAAGCGCGCGTGGCGCGGACCGACAAAGCCCCAAACGATGCGGGCTGCGAGGAGGCCAGCGATGATGTAGCCGGCGGCTACGTGGACCCGCTCGATCTCGCCGGTGGCGTAGGCCACCACAAAGGCGACGACCAGGGCCCAGTGGAAGACCCGCACGAATGGATCCCAGACTTTGACCATGGCCGGCGGCATCGCGCCGCCGGCTCCGATCGTGTTGCTCACGGTTCTCATTTGCGAACCGTCACATCTGTCCGACAATCTGGCCGTTGGTCGGATCGACGAATAGTTCGACCCGGTTGCCGTTCTTGTCGAGCGTGTAGAGTTCGCCGCAGGCGTTCTTGATCTTGGCCTTCTGAACCTTGTAGCCCTGAGCCTCGACCTTGGTCTGCAACTGCTGCATCGGCAGCCATTGGGCCTCGGGGGCCGATGTGCACGGTTTGCCGAGGCTGCCGGCTTGAGCGGTGGCCGCAGTGGTGAGAACGGCAACAGCCGCGGTCAAAATGAGAATATTGCGCATAGATATCTTCTCCTGAAACAGCCGCCGCACCATGCGTCCGGCATAGCGCGCAGACTGGCAGAACGGGCCGGTCGGGCGCCTGTTGAGCCAGGTCAGCAATCTGTCAGGTCCGATTTGGCATACATATCTTCCGGTCATGAAAAGCTTCAGCGCCCGTCAACTTTGTCGAATTCGACTTTTTGCATTCCTCGCCGTCATTCTGGCGGCCGGCAGCGGAGGTACCGCCGTCGCGCGCGATCAAGACGAGGCCCGGCAGGCCGTCGAGGCCGGCGAAATCCGTCCCCTTGCGGACATTGTGAACATCGTCAGGGGAAAGCTTCCCGGCGAGGTAGTTGGGGTGAAGCTCGAACGCGAGGCAGGCGCCTGGACCTACGAATTTCGCGTGGTCGACGGCAAAGGACGGCTGTTCGAGATCCATGTCGATGCGCGCAGCGGCGAAGTCGAGCGCACCAGGGAGAAATGATGCGTGTGCTTGTTGTCGAGGACGACCCGCGGATCGCGTCAGATGTTACGCGCACGCTCGAGACGTCCGGCTACGTGGTCGAAACCGTCGCCAACGGCGAGGACGCTTGGTTCCTCGGCGATACGGAGGACTATGGAGCCGTGATTCTCGATCTAGGCCTACCCGGGATGGATGGCCTCGCGGTTCTGAAGCGCTGGCGTGCAAATGACCGCCGTATGCCTGTCCTCATCCTCACCGCGCGCGGAAGCTGGGCAGAGCGGGTGGACGGAATTGATGCCGGCGCCGACGACTACCTGCCGAAACCGTTTCGAATGGAGGAGCTGCAGGCGCGGCTGCGCTCCATCGTGCGGCGTTCGGCCGGGCATGGCTCCTCGGTCATCACCGCGGGCGAGGTCACGCTCGACGAACGACAGATGAAGGTGACCCGCCGCGGCGTACCAATTACGCTTTCGCCCCTCGAGTACAGGCTGGTCGCTCATCTCCTCCGTAACTGCGGGCGGGTCATCTCGCAGCAGGAACTCGACGAGAACGTCTACGGTCATGGCGAAGAGCACGACTCGAACACGCTCGAGGTGTTGGTTGGGCGCGTGCGCAAGAAGCTGGGCGCCGACGCGATCGAGACCCGGCGCGGCTTCGGCTATCTGATGCCGGAGTTGCCCGCGTGAACCGACATTCGCTCAGGCTTCGGCTCGTGGCCGGCGGCATCGTCGCGATTCTGATCGCGCTTGTGATCGCCGGGGGCGCGCTCGTCGTCGTGTTCGAGCGACATGTCTCACGCACCCTGGCCCAAGATCTCGATGTCCACCTGAAGCAACTTCTTGCGGGCATCGACGTCGACGCGCAAGGCAAGCTGGTGTTGACGCAGACGCCGGTCGATCCACGCTTCGCCGAGCCGCTTTCCGGATTGTACTGGCAAGTCGGCGACGACAGCGGGCAGCTCCTGCGCTCGCGCTCGCTGTGGGACTCCGCGATGAAGCTCCCGCTCGATCGGCTCCAGCCTGGCGAAACGCACCAGCACGAAGCCGAGGGCCCGGGGGGGCAGCGCGTGCTGGTAGCCGAGCGCGCAATCACGCTTTCCGCGAACGGGATGATCGTCCGCCTTGCCGTCGCCGAAGACCTCGCGAGGGTATCGGCGGCGACGTTCGCGTTTGCCAAGGACCTCGCGATCGCGCTCGTTTTGCTCGGCTTCGTTCAGGCGCTCGCGACCTGGATCCAGGTCGGAATCGGCTTGCGTCCGCTGGCCACGTTGCGGCGTGGCGTTGCGGATATCAGAGCGGGGCGGACGCGGCATCTGCGGTCCTCGGTTCCGACCGAAGTCCATCCCCTGGTCGAGGAAGTCAACGCGCTGGTCGATGCACAGGAACGCGAGATCGAAAATTCGCGCGGTCGGGCGGCCGACCTAGCACACGGATTGAAGACGCCGCTCGCCGCTCTTGCTGCTGATGCGTCTCGTCTTCGGGAACGGGGCGAACGCGACATCGCCTGCGATATCGAGGCCGTTGGCGAAGCCATGGGCCGCCATGTCGACCGCGAGCTCGCGCGGGCCAGGATTCGCAGACACGGCAGGGGCGGTCCCGCAGCGTCCACTTCCGTGAAGCCGCTGGTTCGGTCGATTGTAGCGACTCTGTCGCGCACTCCGAACGGCGCGCGGCTAAGGTTCGAGGACTTCGTCGGCGACGAGCTGCATGTTCCGCTCGATAGGACCGACCTTGCGGAGGTCATCGGCAATCTGCTTGAGAACGCCGCTCGTCACGCCGCAGCATGCGTGCGGATCACAACTAATGAAAGACGGCCGTCCCTTGTCGTCGAAGACGATGGCCAAGGCATCGAACCGTCCCAAGCGTCACGCGTGCTGGAGCGCGGCGTCCGCCTCGACGAGCGAGGCGGTGGTGCGGGCCTGGGGCTTGCCATCGTCCAGGATGTCTTGGACGCGTATGGGTGGCGACTGGAACTCTCCAGATCGGAACTCGGCGGTCTGAAGGCGGAAATCGCTCCAAGATCTCCGTTGTCTCGTCAGGGGGGTTCTTCAAACGAGGCGAAGCCGCCCGCGACTTCGCCGCAAAGAGCCTGACGTTTTGCCGAAGTCGCTCTTCACCGGCTCGATTATCCGGACGAGCGGAGGTTGCAGTCGAAGGGCGATGCCGACTATCGCTCGCGTTCGTGCGCGTCCCGATGACACAAGACGCAGTTGCTAATGCTATGAATCCCTTTTTTCTGGTGCCCTGCGCGTATTCGATCCAATTGATGCTCGTGGCATCCGAAGCACGTGTATTCCTTGTAGTTGTGGTTGCTGTGGCACGTTGTGCAACCCGCATCGTGATGCTTGTCCAAATCAAAGAACTTGCTGTGATCGAATTTCGCGGGCTTCCATCCGTACTGGTCGTGGCATTGGGAGCATGTGGCCGTCTGAGAGCGGTGGAGCTCGTCCTCAGGCGCTGCATGGCATGTTGTGCATTTGTTGCGTACGGTCGAAGTCAATAGTGAATGATCGAATCGCGTCATCTTGGAAGCCGCGAAAAAGGGCTCCAGATGATCACGATGACAGGCAATGCAGTTCTCGGAGGCCAACATTTCATGGAATGGTGGTCTGCCGCTGGTTAGCGTAATCGCAACGCCCTTGGTTGTCTGTCTTCCTATGTCGGCTGGAGCGTGACAAGTCATGCAACGCTGGGCGGATGGCCCACGGAACGGCGCATGACAGGCGAAGCAGTCCGCCGCGAGTTCAGAGTGAGCGGTCACCAGAGGACCTGGGCTGATCATCGTGCTCGGGTAGACAACGGCGAGCCCGATAACAACCGCCAACAAGCCGCTCGATGCGATCATGATCCAGCGGGTCATCGCCAGGCCCAGAACAGGAAAATACTCAGGATGTGCACTGTGGCCAGAACGGCAAAGACGAGCGCGATAGGACGATGAACCACCCGCCATTTGGTGATGGCCGCGTAGGCCAGAGTGTCCCAGTACAAGCGGTCTTCAACCTCGGGCGCGGACAGGCCCCGCTCACGGAAGTAATCCCTGGACTCCTCGAGCCGCTTGCGCCCCCGCTGCAACAGGAATTTGCCGGTCAAGCCACTTCCAACATTAATGAGCATCGCCATGGTAGCGAGCCAGGCCAGGACCGCCGTGAAGTGAATGCCTGCATGAACCAGGATCAGAAGGGACCCGAACCACGCCATGCGCTCGTGGATATGCAGAAGGACGAGAGGCTTCCCGACCCCGATCAGTTGACGTTTGCGCAAGGAGTATCCGAAAGAGGCGATGATCAGCGAGATGCCCGCAATACCCAGGTAGCGGCCGACCCAAATGTCGCCTCTCAAATGCAGCAGGGCATCGAGCAGGAGTGCGGCAGCAGCCAACGCAACAAAAGCGGCGACAAAAGGCAGTACTTCGCGTACCAGCAGCCTGCTTTGCATGTTACTCCTTAGTGGAGAGCGTGAGGACGAAGCGTTTACGGCGGCAATCTCAGTTTTTATGTTGATCACAACCGCTGCGAAATGCGGGAAGATCCCCGACGAAACGGTGGATTGACGTGGAAAAGTCCGTTTCCGCCATGCCGACACCGCGATGTACGCGCGTCTTTATCGGAAACGCGCTGTGGGCGAGTCACACAGCGCGGTCGAGTGGTCGGGCGGCGCACTCACCCCAGGGTGTGCGCTCGACCGCTTGTCATTAGGAGTACTGTGGTTCGCTACGCCAGCCTATGACAGATATCCAGCTCGCCGCCTGCGGTGGCACTAGCAGACATGCTCCACTACTTGTCTTTGACCATTCCAAACTCACCTCAAGGACATGGGTGCCGATATCCATCGTAGCCAAGGTAGGTCCCGCTGCCTGGATCATACGATCGGAATCGCTGCATGCAGTACCGCACGGCATCCGCCTCGTAGCCGCCCCCGTAGTAGCCCGGCGCCGGATAGTAGTATGGACCTGGACCGTAGTAGGGCGCCGCTAACATCCCGCCGAGAATTGCGCCAACGGCCGCGCCGGCAGCAAACCCGCCCCATCCCCCGCCATGATGATATTGCGCGTGAGCCACGTTCGGCAGCATGATCGTGCTCCCCGCGATTACGATCGCCGCTGCCGCAGCAATCCAAAATTTGCTTAGTGCCGTGCGCATGGTCTTCTCCTCCAGACCGCTCTCTTGGCGAATAAATGACGTAGGTCGATCGACTCCGATCGTTGGCGGCTTTCTCTTACACTGCATGTGGAACCTCGAGGCATTGATCAAAATCAATGCGTTTTCTAGGGAAAAAGAGCACTTGGGCGCAGCAAGGAGAATGTTCACGGCATACGATGTTTCGACCTAGCTACATTCGGATACGGAGAATCCCCGCGCAGATACGATAAGAAGGCGTGCGTTGACTTCGCCGATGCTGCAGCCGCGCCAGCGCGCGAATGGCGCCAGCATTTTAGGATCGTTTAGCACGGACGTCCGAGCTACTTGATACGCCGATACGTGGATGAGGATGTTGATCTCGCAGTGCTTGGCAAATACGGTCGCAGTGCCTTTTTTGATGAGCCGATCGGCAGCACAGCCAAACAGGTCTGCACTTGGCGCTGATCCGGCGAGTATTTTGCGGGTTAGCAACCGTCCCGATGGACGTCTAAGCTGTTCTGGACCGGAGAGGTTTAACAGAGGCAAGCTCACGCGCTTATCGAGCGTACAAGAAGCCAGCGTATAGCCATCCACGCGGCACCTGTTCCTGGGTCGCAAGTGCTCCGCCCGAGACGACTATCCCTTGTACCCTTCTTTTCCGTAGAATAGGCAGCCCGGAGTACGCGCGGTCATGAGACTATCTGAGCCGACCCAACTCGTCGCTCGCGCACATGCGCGCCAGGCCGCAGAAATTCTTCGCATGCTGGAAGTCGATGCGGAGCGAGGGCTCGCCGAGCATGAGGCACCGGAGCGCCGCGCCCGCTTCGGCCCGAACACGATCGCTGTGCGGAACCGGATTGGCGCCTTCAAGATACTTCTTCACCAGTTGCAGAGCCCGGTTGTTTACCTACTCGCGGCAGCGGCTGCATTCGCCTTCTGGTTCGGAGAGATCGAAGAGGGGGTAGCGATCGGCGTAGTTCTCGCGCTCAACTCAATGATCGGCTTTGTGACGGAAATCAGGGCGGCGCGGTCGATTGAAGCGCTCCGCGCGCTCGGCCGAACGTCGGCGCGCGTGCGCCGCGATGGGCATACGCGCATGCTCCCGGCGGAGGACCTCGTCGTTGGCGATGTCGTGCTCGTAGAGGGAGGGGACGCAATTTCCGCCGATCTGCGTATCATGGAAGGTTCCCGCCTTGCCGTCGATGAGTCGGCCATGACGGGCGAGTCGGTGCCGGTGGACAAGTCGCCGGTGCCGGTTGCGGAAGATGCGAGGATCGAAGAGCGCACGTCGATGCTGTTGAGGGGCACGGCCCTGACCCGCGGCAGCGGCGTCGGCGTAGTCGTTGCGACTGGATCGCAAACTGAACTCGGCCGAATTGCTCGTCTCGTCGAGGAAGCAAAGCCGGAAAGTTCGCCTCTCGAACGCAGACTCGCGCGGTTGTCGGGACAGCTCGTCTGGGCGGTCGGAGTTTTGATCGTTGTCATAGCGGCTATCGGATTGGCAAACGGGGAAAATGCGTTCCTTGTGGTCGAATCGTCGATCGCGCTCGCGGTAGCCGCCATTCCCGAAGGCCTACCGATCGTGGCGACTCTTGCGCTCGCACGCGGAATGTGGCGCATGGCGCGCCAGAATGCGTTGGTTGAGCGGCTTGCCGCGGTCGAGACATTGGGAGCGACCACGGTGATCCTGACCGATAAGACCGGCACGCTGACCGAGAACAGGATGGCGGTCAGGCGGCTATTGGTCGAGTTGGGCGAGGTCGAGACCGCAGGCAACGAGGAAATCACAGGCGACGCGCTCCAGCAACATCTGTTGCGGATCGCCGTGCTCTGCAATGATGCCTCGCTCGGCCCTACCGGGACGGCGCACAGTGGCGATCCCATGGAAATCGCTCTGCTGCAGGCTGGCAGAGCGGCAGGCTTGAAACGGCACCAGCTGCTGCACGAATATCCGATCGCTCGCAAGCACGCGTTCGATAATTCCAGCAAAATGATGGCGACCGTGCACAAGCAAGCCGACGCGTTCCTCTACGCCGTTAAGGGGGCTCCGGAGCACGTGCTCGCCGCATGCGACAACACCTTCACCGAGGACGGCGAAGCGCCAATGGACGAGACCGCCCAGCGACAGTGGAGGGAGCGCGTCTCCGACCTTGGTTATCACGGCCTGCGTGTGCTCGCCTGCGCCAGCAAATTCGAGGTCTCGGCCGATGCTGAGCCCTATCACGACCTCGTATTCGTGGGTCTCGTTGGCCTCGAAGATCCTGCGCGTGCCGATGTCCCGCAGGCAATTCAGGACTGCCGGCATGCTGGCATCCGTGTGGTCATGGTGACCGGCGATCATGCTGTAACGGCGCGCAGCATCGGCCGCGCCGTCGGCCTCAGCGACAGCGATGTAGCCGAAGGTCGTGACATAGAACAGATTATCGAGAAGCATCCACAGGAGCTCAAGCAAGTCGGTATCTTCGCCCGCGTGACCCCGGCGGAAAAACTTGCGATCGTACGCGCCTATCAAAAATCCGGCGAAATCGTAGCGATGACTGGCGATGGCGTTAACGACGCGCCGGCGCTAAAGCAGGCCGATATCGGAGTGGCGATGGGGCTGCGCGGCACTGACGTCGCGCGCCAGGCAGCGGCGATGATCCTGCTCGACGACGCGTTCCCCACGATCGTCGCGGCGATCCGGGAGGGGCGCATCATCTTTGGCAACATCCGCCGGTTCGCGGCATACCTATTGTCTTGTAATCTGGCCGAGGTCGTTGTGGTCGGCACGGCGATCGCGGCAGCACTGCCGCTGCCGATTTTGCCGCTACAGATCTTGTATCTGAATCTCGTGACGGACGTGTTCCCAGCCTTCGCGTTAGCGCTGGGTGAGGGCGAGCGCGACATCCTGAAGCGCCCACCGCGGGATCCAAAGGAGCCGATCCTGGGTCGCCCGCAATGGACCGCGATCATCCTGCAGAGCATTCTACTGGCGGGAGCGACTTTCGCAGCGCTCGGCCTCGCACTTCCGGCTGGCTGGACCGGCAAGTCCGTGGTCACCATTACATTCCTCACGATCGCCTTCGCGCAGCTCTGGCACGTCTTCGACATGCGCAGCAGTCGCTCTGGCCTAATCTTTAACGAGATCACGCGCAATCCATGGGTATGGGCTGCGCTTGGCTTCTGCGGAGCGCTCCTTGCAATCCCGCCTTATTGGCCATTGATGGCAGAGGTCTTGCACCTTGAGCCTTTAACGAAGACGATGTGGAGCATCGTCGCGGGCTGCAGCCTCGCGCCGATGCTGCTTACTCAGTTCTTCCGCGTCGCAATCGGGCTTATCAAGCAAGGCCAGTGATTTAGGCCATTCCCCAACTCGAGCCCGCTATGTGTGCAATCGCGATTGGCCTCGCCGGTCCGGTGTTGACCGTATGGACACGTGATCGTGCGGTTGGCGGGAGCGTGAAAAAGGTAGCCTCCTTGGCGCGACACGGTGCCGCATCTGGCAACTTGCGCCAGCGGCGTTCGCAACTAAACTCAAGTAAAGTGAATGGGCGAGAACTCGCAATGCCGAACTGGATCGCAAAAGCAAACATTGAACACTTCAGACGCTTGCTTGAAACGGAAACAGATCCTAAGAAGCGGGCCGTCATCGAGCGCGAGTTGTCAGAGGAAGAGCAGAAGCTTGCCGCCCTGACGAAGTCGAGTACGCAAAAGGGGAGCTGACAACGTCGTCCCACTCGCGCCAGTGTGTTGGACGCACGATGCGCTCGTGGTTGCGTTGATCCAACCGCGCAGGACACGACGGCACGGGAAGACGCTTGTGCACCGCCCTCCCGCTGATCACGGCTAGTTGCAGATCGCGATCAAAGGGCGCAGTTACTGTCGTTTGCCAATACATTGGTATCCGTCACGGCCTCATGCGTTCAAGCAGGTGATCGCGCTACACATACTGGTGCATGAGTGCCGCCGCCGCATGAACGATAGCGATGAAGAGCATTAAATTGGCCGCAAGCTCATGCCATTCATTGATGCTGTGCCTGGTCGTAGCGTCGCCAGTCCCGAACTGCGGCACGGACCAGAGGCCGAACACATTGAAGCCTCGATATGATGCGTCAACGATGCCCAGTAGGACGACCGCAGCTAGAACAGCGTACAGGGTGTAGTGCGTCGCTTTTGCGATAAAGTACAGAACACCGGTATCGGCTGGCGGTAGCTCGCGCCCGAAATGTGCCCGCCACGCAACGCGCGTCAAGAGGACGAACGCTGTGATAAATCCGAATGCCACATGGATGGACCATAGACCGGCGCGGATTGGGCCGCGCGGCACCAAATCGGCCGTCTGACCAATGAGCCACAAAACGATAATAAGACCAACCGTCGTCCAATGCAGCCAAATCGTTGTCGGATCGTATTGCAAGAAGTCCCGGTCACCGCGCTTTGGCTGGACAACATTTCCTCCAAATTTGAGAAAGCCTGTTGATTTGACCCGCTAAACAGCTCGCCGTTCTTGATCTCGATCAATGCCGCACAACTTAAAATAGGATCCAGAAGGCATGAGTTCCCAATTGATACAGGTCAACACAGGTCCACCGCCCGCATCCTATTCATTTTGCAGATGATGCAACGAGGTGGGATATGGACGACCAAACCGAAAAAGAACGTTCGGACGCGATTTGGGATATCCTCATTCAACTTTTCGGTATCGCGCTGTTGCACTGATCATTGCGTATTTAACAGGCGAGGAATACCCGCACACGCATGTAATGATAGGCTATGCGATTGCCGTCCTTCTCGCCACTAGTCTGTTCTGGCTGCTCGTGAAGCTAAACGACGGTCACACTCCACCGATGTGGTACAGTCCGGGCGCGATCAAAGCGAGCTTGCAAGACGCGAATAGGCTCGGCAAAACGCTCGCTTATTTGTTTGTGATATTGGCGGCATTGCCGTTGTGCGCTCTCTTGATCATGCTTGTGACTTATTCCGTCTGGGGCACGACCAGGATCGACGAAATGCACGAAGTCGCGGCGTATTTTGCAGTTGGATTGATCGTGCCTTACGTCGTCATTGTCGGCGTCACAAGTATCGGATTAATCGAAGCGCGCCTGCGGAAGAGTCATGCGGGTATTAAACGTCGCTTCTGAATCGGCTTGAACCGACAGTCTGACAAATACGGCGTCCAAGGCTCGATAAGACAATGCGAGTTCATAGCGTTTCTGGCAGTGGAATCCCATGGTCGGACGCAAACCGACATTCAAACCGCGTAACGCGTGTCGAGTTGCAAACGCTTTACTTGATACAAGTCAATACGCCTTTCCCTGGACATGTGTTCATGAGCATGAGCATACGAAATATCGCGCGCTCAAGAGGAGGCTTTGATGAAGGATTGGATGACAACTGTTCTTATTTCTGCAACAGCCAGCGCCATGCTACTGTCCCTAGGTGCGGCTATTGCGGACGACATCAAGCCGCAGACCCGACGCGACATGGAAGTGGCGATGCAGAAAGAAGCGTACTCCATCTTGAAATACAGGGCATTCGCAGAGCGTGCACGGCAGAACGGCAAGCTTACGCTAGCTGGTCTTCTCGAAGAGACCGCGAAATTCGAGGAGCAGCACTTCTTTGCGGAAGCGAAGATGTACGGGCTGGTGAGCGAGGACTGGAACAATTTAGCTAATGCCATCGTAAGTGAGTACAACGACTACACTGATAATTATGTGAAACTAGCCGAACGCGCCGAAGCTAATGGTGATAAGGGGGCTGCTACCAAGTACCGCGAGATTGCCGCTGAGGAGGAGAAGCACCACAAGAACTTCATAGCGGCAGTTTCGAAAGCGCTTAAGCCTGACTAAGGCTATGGACCAAATTAGCGTTAGCCAGCAGACCGTCTAGGCAGACGGAGAGGGCATTTCAACGCCAGGATCGTCGGCTGAGAAACGGCACTGAGGCAAAAGCCTCAGCTCTGATTTTGGCATTGATTTCGATGGCGGCACTCGTGCTCTGGCGGCGCTGGTACGAGAGCTGCTCCCGGAAAGCCTAAGCGAACTAGGTCGATGAGGCATCGTCTCACAGGCGACGCGATCAGCATGACGTTAGATGGCCAGCAGAAAGGTATTTGTGGTTTCGGACGCTGGCTTCGAACCCTGCGTAACATGCTGCTATTGAAGCGCGATGCGTCACTCATAGCGCAGCGCTTCGATGGGATCGAGCCGGGCGGCCTTGCGCGCGGGGTAGTAGCCGAAGAAGATGCCAACGGCTGCTGAGAACAGGAACCCTCCAGCGATGGCAGCCAGCGATATCGGCGCCGGCCAGCCGGTGATGGCCGAAATGGCGACCGAAAACGCGGCGCCGATGGCAATTCCAATGATGCCGCCGCTGACGCTGATAAATATTGCCTCCGCAAGAAACTGGAGCAGAACATGCAGTCTTCGCGCGCCAATTGCCATCCGCAGTCCGATCTCCCGCGTCCGCTCCGTCACTGAGACGAGCAGGATGTTCATGATGCCGATACCGCCGACGACCAGCGATATCGAAGCCACCGCCGCCAGCAGTAGCGCCATAATGCGGCTGCTGCCTTCCGCAGTCTCCGCGATCTGACTGAGATTTCGTACGGAAAAATCATTCATGGTGCCCGGACGGATGCGGTGACGGCGCGCCAGAATGTCAGTGGCCTGGCTGATCGCCGTTTGGATGGCGGTCTGGTCTACCGCCTGCACGTAAATCTGGTTCACAAACCCGATCAGGCGCGGCTGAAGGCCGTAGGGGTTGGGCGGTGGCGGATAAATCCAGTTGACGGCGGTTTGTTGCTGACTTGGTGCTGCGACCCCGAGAATCTTGCGCTCCGCCGTCGTGAACGGAACCATGATCAGATCGTCCTGGTCCTGACCAAAAGATGTCTGTCCCTTCGTCTCGAGAATTCCGACTACCCGCAGCGATACGCCTTTCACCTGCACCATGGCGCCCATCGGATTTTGCGAGGTGCCGAACAGTTGCCTGCGTACGGTCTCGCCGAGCACGGCAACAAGCCCCGCGTTGCGCTCATCCTCCGGCGTGATCGCCCGCCCAGCGGCGATTTGCCAGTTCGTCATTGGCGGGTAATTGGAGCTCACACCCTGGATGCCTGTAGTCCAGTTCTGGTTCGCAAAGCGGATCTGCCCCGCTTGGCGGATGAGATAGCTTACTTCCCCGACGGCGGAAGCTTCTCGCCGGAGCGCCTGGACATCGGCGACGGTCAGGGTCGAAGCGCTTCCAGAGCCGCCGCGCGCGCCCCCGCTGGTGGCTGCGCCCGGCAGAACAACCACCAGGTTGGTCCCGAGCCTCGCGATCTCCTTCCGGACCGCCTCGTTGGCCCCTTGGCCGACGGACACCATGACAATCAGTGCGGCGACGCCAATAAAGACCCCGAGCATGGTCAGTGCCGAACGCATCTTGTTGCGCCAAATTGCTTCCGCCGCCGCTGTCATCACCATCCACACGAAGGGCCAAGAAGCGTTCGATAATCCGACGTAGGCCGATGGCCCCTTGGTGCGGACCGATTCGCCCGCAAGCCTAGCTGCTGGCCGCGCGGCCTTTTCGCGGCTTGCGTTTTTCACGTCTGAGATGATCTGGCCATCGCGCATCGTCAGCACGCGATCCGCAAAGGCCGCGATGTCAGGCTCGTGCGTAACCACGATGATGGTGACACCCTGTTCCCGATTGAGAGAACTGAGCGTCTGCATGATCTCGTTCGAATTGCGCGTATCGAGATTGCCGGTCGGCTCATCCGCCAGCAAGAGGCTCGGCTGGTTGATGAGAGCGCGCGCGATTGCAACCCGCTGCTGCTGCCCACCCGACAATTGACCCGGCGTATTGCGCTCGCGATCGCGCAGTCCAAGCTTGTCGAGAACCGTCCGCGCCCGCTCGAAGCGCACGCGCGCATGGCCGAGGCCCGACATCGCGTACAGAAGCGGCAAGGCGACATTGTCGATGGCGCTGGTTCGTGGCAACAGATTGAAGCTCTGGAACACGAAACCAAGCCGCTCGCTTCGTAGGCCGGCGAGATCCGGCTCCGCGAGCTGCGCCACGTCGATGCCGTCGAACCAGTAACGGCCGCTGGTGGGCCGGTCCAGGCAACCGAGAACCGACATCAGTGTCGACTTGCCCGATCCCGACGCCCCCATGATGGCGATAAACTCGCCATGCTCGATGATCAGGCTTACGTCCCGAAGTGCGCAAACATCGATATCACCGACATGATAGATCCGCGACACCCCTTCAATCCTGATGACCGGCTCCGTCATGTATTGTCCATCGCTGTTTGCTTTGCCAGCTGCGGCTAGAGTTGAGGCCGCGGCACGCTGGAACGGGCCTGCGTTGAATTCCGTTGCTCCGCGACGATCACCCTGTCATTGGGCTTCAGGTCGCCTTGCACAATTTCTGTGAAGTCGTCGTCGTCCAGTCCGACCGTAACCTGGACTGGCGCCGGCGTCCGGTCGCGCAGCACCCAAACGCGCGATTGCTTCGTTTCGCCTGGCACGGTCCCGGTCGGAACATAGCGCAAGGCTTGGTTCGGAACGCGGAGCACGTCGCTGCGCCGATCGATAATGATCCTTGTGGCGGCCGTCAGGCCCGGTTTGAGCGCCAGATCGGAATTGTCGACGCTGACGACGACATCATAGGTGATGACGTTTTGCACGGTCTGCGGGGACTGGCGCACCTCAGTTACTGTTCCCTCGAACGCACGCTTGGGATATGCGTCGACGGTAAACGATGCCGTGTTGCCGTTCTTGATGCCGCCAATGTCGCTTTCGCTTACATTGGCATCCACCTGCATCCTGGTAAGGTCGGTCGCGATAAGGAAGAGCGTGGGGGTCTGGAAACTCGCGGCGACGGTCTGTCCCATCGTTACGGCGCGCGATACGACTGTGCCATCGACCGGCGAGATGATATTTGTATAGTCAAGATTGACCTGTGCCGCGTCAAGGACTGCCTGGCGCTGCTGGATTGTGGCTTCGTCAAATGTGATTTGCGCCACAGCCTGATCGTACACGCTCTTCGCATTGTCGTAGGCATCTTTCGATACGGCGTTCGTCTGGACGAGAATCGTGAGGCGTCCCAGGTTGCCCTTGGCATAGGTGAGCAATGCCTTGTCCTTCTCCAGCTGTGCTTTGGCGACGGCGAGATTCGCTTTCCCTTGATCGACGATGCTCTGGTACGGGCGGGGATCAATCTTCGCACAGGTTTGTCCGCGTTTGACCTGCGTATTGTAATCGCAGCTCAGTTCCTGAATTACGCCGGATACATAAGTTCCGACGATGATCGTTAGCTCCGGGTTGACTGCGCCGGTTGCACTAACGCTGCGGGCGATCGGGCCGATCGTGACGGGCGTCGTCACATAACGAATTGCCGGGCCGCCGCCTACGGACCACCAGACGCCCGCGGCCGCGGCCACCAGCATGAGCGCCGCGGCCGCGCTAATAAACCAGCGCACCGCGATCCCCCTCTTGACCGTCGGCACTCGCGCAGGATGCTCGAATGTAGGAAAAGGCACAATCCGTTGCATCTGTTTGCTCTCGGTCCTGCCAGGAGCCAACTTCCTTGCTCATCTGCATGGCTCTAAAAACATTAGCCAACGGGAGGCGCCGGTTGTTGACCGAGATCAAGTTGCGCTGACAAGGGTCTGATTCAGGTCGAAGCGATATTTGGAAATAACGCCAGAATTGTTTGGTCAGGCGCCGGGACTAGTATCGGTCAGATCGCGGAGTTACGGCCAGTTCTTCATATTTGAATGGCTTTCTTAGCACCGGCCGATCGAAGGGAGCCGTCTCTCAAACTCTGATCGGTGTTGCCGGTCGAGTAGACAAACGGTACTCCGAGCGCGGAGAGCGCCCCTCAAAGCGACCGCGTTCTCGACCGCCGCGGCAAAGGTCACGTGTGACATCCGGGTTCGGCAAGCATATCTTCATTGTGCACCATCGGAACGACGCATTCGATCACCTTGAGATCTGTTGACCCATATCAAGAGGAAAAATGGGAGGCATGTTAATGGGCTTTATGGGCTTAAAAGATCAAGTATGGAGATGAGCAATGCAGGCGCCGAGCAACATCCACTTCTATGTAAATTGGGCCAAGGAACGACTGGATGAAATGGAGGCTGTACTGACGTCGCTTGAAAGCAGGATTGGCGAGGTTCAGGCAGATGCCCGCGAGAAGGCCAACAAGGCACTCGCCGACCTGCGCAAAGGTCGTGATATTTTCCGAGATACCGTCAAGAAGCAGGCGCAGGCCAACGAGGCCGCGTGGATGAGCGCTAAGGTTAAGCTTGAGCCGGAGTGGAATACGTTCGAGGCCGAGGTCAAGAAATACGTCGAGAACTTCAGCAAGCAGGTCGAGCAGCAGCGGGCGACATTCAAGCTTCAGTCTGCGGCCCAACTGAAGGCGTGGCGCGAAGCTGTCGATAAGCTTGCCGGCGATACCAAGCAATTCGCCACCGCGCGTCAGGCGGAAATTGATACAGCCGTGAAGCGCATGCAGGCCGACGCTGCCGCTGCGGAGGAAAAACTCCAAAAGCAGATGGAGCAGATGGGGGCACAGTCGTGGTCCGCGCTTATGGCGGTCTTGACGGAAACCCGCGCTGCGTTCGATCGCGCCAATCAGGCGGCGCGCGACGCATTCAAGCGAGCTGCCTGATCAAACAGTCAGTCGGAGAAGTCGCCGGAAGTCGGTTTCTCCCTTCATACGCAAAAGAAATTCGACCCAGAGAACGACCGGAGCGGAGCAGCCGGCATGAGCAGCATGGATGCGGACCCCCGGGATGCGCGATCAGGCCCGCAAACCGTCGTCAGTAACGGGCGACACGTCAGCTTCTGGATAAGGGAATTACCGTTCAGCCTTGTGTTGATCCTGACCTTGCTCGGCGTTGCTTATACGAGTCTGCTGAAACAACGGATCATGGGCTAATGGGAGCTTTTGGTGCCGGTGATCGGGGTGGTCTGTGTCGGCTCCGGATGGTCCAGTGCCTACGATAAAAAAGTGCGAATGCAATTAATAGGTACGCAGGCTCTGCACTGGGCCGCGTTCCTGCTCGTGATGAATATGATCCTGTTGCCTGGCGTCCAGACGATGCGCAATGCCAATGGGCTCGCCGTTCTCATGTTATTAGCGCTCGGCACCTTTACCGCAGGTGTTCATATCCTTTCCTGGCAGATCTGTCTTCTTGGGATCATCATGGCGCTCTGCGTTCCGGCGGCGGCGTGGATCGAAGCTTCAGCTCTGATTGTGGCATTGATTTCGATGGCGGCACTGGCAATCGGCATCGTGCTCTGGTGGCACTGGCACGAGAGCGGCTCCCTCAAAGCCTAAGCGAACAGGTCGATCAGGCATCGTCTCATAGGCGATCGCCGACGGCGCCATACTCGCTGCCATCATTGGCACAATCAAGAACAAAGCTGCTGGTTGACGGTCAAACTGCAAACTCGGAAATTACCATCACACCAAAACGAATCGTGCGCGTCGCACCAAAAACATCGCGTTGTGGCGAAAATTCAGGCGCTCTTTTGAGGCAGTTCCCGGGCAAGCAAAAGCACACCCGCAAGGAGTTTCTTCCGCGGCAGTGCCGCAGCAGCGGCTGCCCTGCGCCACAGCCGTGAATGATTGTTGCTTGGTTCACTCGACCATGCGGATGACCGTATCGGTCGTTCACGATCAGGAGGCTGCCATTAGCGCGACTGTCGAGTTGCTCACCCGTTGTGGCGAACTCTGCCGGGGATTCTCCTTACCGGCTCGGCTTGATGGCCGGAAGACTATCATGTCCTGCCATCGAACGACAGTGTAGCGCTTGCCCAGATCATCTTCGGCGTAAAACCTACCGACTTCCCTTTCTGCGATCATGCCCATTGTTCGGAACTCCATTCTGCGAACGGAGCCCAAATCGTATCGTAAGCGGCAACGAGCGTTCAACGCGGCAACCTCAGTTTTTGCGGTGATCGTAACTCCTGCGAAATGCGGGAACATCCACCGACGAAGCGGTGGATTGACGTGGAAAAGTCCGTCGCCGCCACACCGACACACGATGTACGCGTTTTTTTAGTGAAAAAGCACTGGGGGGCGAGCCATACAGCGCGGTCGAGTGGTCGGGCAGCGCTCTCACTCCAGAGTGTGCGCTCGACTGCTTGTCATTGGGACGCGCAGTTGCGCGACCACGACGCCATAGCGGAAGCTAAAAAGTGTACTGCCGTGGTCCGCTACTAGGCGCAGCCAATATCCTGCCGAGAATTGCGCCAGCGGCCGCGCCGGCGGCAAACCCGCCCCATCCCCAGCCATGATGATATTGCGCGTGGGCCACGTTCGCGCGCATCACTATGCTCCTCGCCCTTACGACTGCTGCTGCCGCAGCAATCCCAATTTTCCTAGTGCCGATCGGGCGATCGCGAGGATCGTTTCCGCAAGCACATCAAGATCGACGGCGGCGCTGTCCGCGATTGGTACTTGGTCTCCGCTAACCCAGCCAGACCTGGAGCCGATGGATGGTGCCGTCGTCTTGGAGTGCGAAGGAGAGTGGCCGCGCGGCGATCTTCACACCATCGAGCTCCGCCGCCGCGATGCCTTGCTGCACGCTTTGCGGGTTCTCGACCACGATCTCGTATCGTGACGAGCCGTGGCGGAGCATGATTTCGAAACGCGGCCAGGACTTGGGAATGCAGGGATCAAGACGCAGAGCAGTGCCTTCGATGCGAAGTCCAAGGATGCATTCGATGCCGGCGCGCTGCATCCAGCCGGCCGAGCCCGTGTACCAGGTCCAGCCGCCGCGCCCGACATGGCCCGGTGCGGCGTAAACGTCAGCAGCGACCACATAGGGCTCCACTTTGTAGCGGTGCATATCGATGCGCGTGCGCGCGTGGTTGATCGGATTGAGTATCCAGAAGAGCGCTGCCGCCTTGTCGCCATCTCCGAGGTCCGCAAAGGCCATCACGGACCAGAGAGCGGCATGCGTGTACTGGCCGCCGTTCTCGCGGACACCAGGCGGATAGCCCTTGATGTAACCAGGGTCGAGAGGGGAGCGGTCGAAGGGCGGCGTGAATAGCAACGCCAACCCGTCGTGATGCAGAATCAGCTCGCGGTCGACGGCCCTCATACCTTGGGCTGCTCGGTCGGGCCGCGCCGCGCCGGAGATCACCGCCCAGGATTGGGAAATAGAGTCGATGCGACACTCTTCGTTCGTCGCCGAGCCGAGCGGAGTGCCGTCGTCAAACCAACCGCGCCGGTACCAGTCCCCGTCCCAAGCCTCACTTTCCATTGCAGTCGTCAGCGCCCGCATATGCTTGCGCCAACTCGCCGCCCGCGTCGTGTCGCCGCGCGCATTGGCGATGCTTACGAAGGCATCGAGGGCTGCGTGCAACAGCCAGCCAAGCCAGACGCTCTCGCCGCGGCCGCCTTCGCCAACGCGGTTCATGCCATCGTTCCAATCGCCGCTGCCGATCAGCGGAAGGCCATGGTTGCCGACTATCAGGCTCGCGTCCAGCGCACGGGCACAATGTTCGTAGAGGCTGGCGGTCTCGTCCGAGACGGTCGGCTGGAAGAAGCTGTCGCTCTCGCCCGCCTGCAGCGCCTGGCCCGTCAGGAACGGGACGACTTCATCGAGCACGATGGCGTCGGCAGTGACTCTCACATAGTGCGCAACAGCGTAGGCGAGCCACACGCGGTCGTCCGATATGCGCGTTCGCACTCCCTGGCCTGAGTGCGGAAGCCACCAGTGCTGAACATCGCCCTCGACGAACTGGCGGCTCGCGGTTCTGAGGAGATGTTCGCGGGTTATCGATGGGCGGATCGTGGCGAGCGCCATACAGTCCTGCAACTGGTCCCGGAAGCCATAGGCGCCGCTGGCTTGGTAGAAACCCGATCGCGCCCAGACGCGGCAGGCGAGCGTTTGGTAGACGAGCCAGCCGTTGAGCATGATGTCCATCGACCGGTCCGGCGTCTTGACCTGGACTGCGCCGACGATCTCATCCCAAAATCTGCGGACCTCGGCGAGCACGGCATCTAGGTCGGCCTGACGATACCGCGCGATCAGCGATCGCGCCTCCGCCTGATCCTGGGCGTCGCCAAGGAAGAAGACGATTTCGGCAACACCATTCGGCTCGATATCGACCGTGGTCTGGAGAGCGGCGCAGGGATCGAGTCCGGAGCCGATCCGTCCCGACAGCGGAGTTCCGTTGATCAGGGCCGCCGGCCAGGCGAGTGCGCCGTTGCGGCCGACAAACTCCCGGCGATCGCCCGTCCAGCTCGTTTGGCGCCCGGCCAGGTCCGCGAAAGCGGTGCGTCTCGCGAAGGCCGGATTCCACAGGTTGGTTGCAATCATCGCCCCGCTTTCCGGATCGATGTGCGTGGTTATCGATGGCGCCGCCGCGCCCCGGGACGCGCCGAGAACCCATTCCACGTAAGCCGTCACCGACAGCCGTCTGGTGCGGCCCGAAAGATTGCGCATTCTCAAGCGCGAGATCTTCAGCGGATCGGCAAGCGGCACATACTCGAGTACATCCGCAGCGATGCCGTGCGAGGTGTGCTCGAAACGGCTGTAACCCCACCCATGGCGCGCCGAATACGTGGCCGCCTCGTCCCGGATCGGCAGCGCCGTCGGGCTCCAGAGATGTCTGGTCTCCTCATCCCGAAGGTAGAAAGCTTGGCCCGGTTGATCGGTGACTGGATCGTTGGACCACGGCGTCAGCTGATGCTCGCGACTGTTCACGGACCAGGCATAACCGCCGCCTTCCGCAGACACCAGGAAACCGAAGGTGGGATTGGCGATCACGTTGATCCACGGCACGGGCGTCGATTGGCCCGGCCCGAGGATCGTTACGTAGTCGCGGCCGCCCTCGGCGAAGCCACCCAGGCTATTGAAGAACTCCACGCCAGGCGGCCGTCGCGAGATCTGGAGCTCGGAAGCGGGCAGAGCACGCTGTGCTGTGACCCGGGGCAAAGGCCTGGCTTCGGGCGCGCGCTCAAGCTGATCTGCGAGCCGTCCGCGCGCTCCGACCAGGATAACACGCGCGACGGACCGAAGAAGGCTCAGGGCCTCCGGCGAGGTCAGATCGGCACGCAGCATAAAGGTATGCCCGGCTGGCCCGTCTTCTCCAATCTGGGGCCGGGACTGGCTGGCCCTCACCAGCGTCTCAAGCGCGATCTGGAGATCCTGAACGTAGGAGGAGGAGAGCTCGTTGACGATAACCAAGTCCAGCGCAAGCCGCTTCATCCGCCAATATTCCACCGCTTGGAGCGCCTCGCGCGCCACGTTAAGTTGGTCGATGTCGGAGATGCGGACCAGGATAATCGGCAGATCGCCAGATATGCCCATGCTCCACAAGCCCGGCTGCCCACCACTTCCGCTTTCGATGATTTCCGACGGCGCGCGGAGCACGGGCGCCGCGTAAATGAGGTGACCGGCCAGACGCTGGTATTGCCCAGCCTCGCCGCGAGTAATGCCGAGGTGGTGCAATTGCACTTGGGCTTGCGTCCAGGCGAGCGCGGCGGCGCGCTCGAAGGCGCCGACATCGTGGTGTTTGTCGGCAAGATCGAGGATTTCCCGGCGGGAGGAGGCGACCATCGTCCAGAAGTCGATTCGTGCCGTCGCGCCCGGCGCGATCCGCACCCGCCGGCGCAGGGCGAAAATCGGATCGAGCACCGCGCCGGTCGAGCCGGAGAGTGGCCGGCCACCCATCACTGCGCCCGGTGCGCGAATGCTGCCGCCGCGACCCAGGAACCGCGCGCGATCAGTCTCGAACTCGCGCTTTCCCGCCGCTATTCCGTCGACGACCGCCAGGTGCGCAGCCCAGACCTCGGGCTCGTTTGGCGTCCGCCGCCGCCTCGTCGCCAATATGGCGCCGGGGCCGGCGAGATGCTCGGTCTCAGTGAACAGTTTCGAGAACGCGGGGTGCATCACGTCCGCGGCCTGCGACGCCAGAGCCAGTTCGACGTAGGAAGTCACCTCAATCTCGCGCGGTTGGCCGCCGAGATTGGAGATGGTCACGCGGCGCACTTCTGCATCGTCTTCGGCGGAAACCAGCACCTCCAGGTTGGTCACCAACGCCGCGTCCCGACGGGTGTACTCGGCGCGATCCTCGTTGTAGGTGACCTCGTACGCCTCGGGCTCGGTACCGATCGGCTGGTAGGTTGCCGACCAGACCTTGCCGCTCGCGACCTCCCTTAAGTAGACGTACGAGCCCCAATCGTCGCAGGTGGCGTCCTCTCGCCAGCGCGTCACAGCCAGGTCGCGCCAAGCGCTGTAGCCGGACCCGGCCGCGGTTAGCATCACGGAGTAGCGGCCGTTCGACAGCAGCTGCGTGGCCGGTGTAGCGCTGTACGGGCTGGCCTTTCGCCAAGTGCCGGGTCCTTCGATCTCGCGGATCCTGGCCGTCGACGTCACATCCGAGACCAGCGGTGGAGTCGCCGTGACCTCGCGTGGCACGCGTTCCTGCAGAAGCAACTCTGTCGCCTGAATGATCGGCTCGGCATGGAAGCGGTTTCGCATCACGCCGTCCAGCAGGACATCGGCGATCGCAGTGATCGTCATGCCTTGGTGGTGGGCCATGAAAGCGCGCACAATGGCTACGCGATCTCCGTCCGGGACTCGGGCTCGCGTGAAGTCCAGCGCCTCGTAGAAACCGTAACGGCCGCCGGCGCCGAGGGCCTCGAGCCGCTCGAAATTCTGCGCGGCAGCGTGAGGGTCGACCATGCTCGCCAGGGCGGTGGCGTAGGGAGCGACCACGGCATTGTCCGCGAGCCCTCGCTTCAGGCCGAGACCTGGAATGCCGAAGTTTGAGTATTGGTAAGTGAACTCCAGATCTTGCGCGTTGTATGCGGACTCCGACACGCCCCACGGCGCCCGCATCGTCGCTCCATACTCGATCTGGCGGCGGACAATCAGCCGATTGGTCTGCTCGATCAAGCTCTCGGCTGGCGCCTTCATGATGATGGAAGGCATCAGGTACTCGAACATCGAGCCCGACCACGAGATCAGTGCTGCGCCATTTGCTACTGGAGTCACCGCACGGCCCAGCCGGAACCAATGCCGCGCCGGTGCGTCCCTCTTGGCGATGGCCAAGAAGCTTGCGAGCCTCGCCTCCGAGGCGAGAAGGTCATAACAGCGCGGATCGAGCTCGCCCTCAGGCACCCTATATCCGATTGCGAGCAGCAGCCGCTCCGGATCGAGCAGAAAGTCGAATTCCATGGACAGCGCTGTCACCCGCGAGGCTTCCGCCAACGACTTCAGCCGCGCCTGCAGCGAGGCTGCGCTAGTCGCATTGAGATCGCGCCGGTGACTTTCTATGCAGGCACCTACTGCATCCGCCCAGAACTGCAGGTCCGCGCCCGCCTGGTCGCTTTCTTCGAGAACGGTCTGATGGACGGCGTCGGCCAGGATCGCGGCCTGGTCGGAAAGTTCCGCGAACCGCTGTTCGATATCAATGGCGTGGGCGCTCGTCTGAAGCAGGCTAGAAGCCAGCCGTCCGATCTCGTCATCGAGCCGCCGCCATGACACCGCCTGGGACTTGCGCAGGTCGCGCAACCGGCAAGCCTCATCCCGGACCAGGTCGAGAACATCCGCTACGCCTTGGATGCGCTGCTGCTCCGCTGTGGCCCAGGTGCTCCACTCACGGCATGCATTGGCGAGCGCGATCAGGTGTCCCGCAAGGTTCCCGCTGTCGACCGAGGACACATACTGCGGATCGAGCGGACGCAGGTCACGTGTATCATACCAATTGAAGAAGTGGCCCCGGTGCTTCGTCAGCCGACCCATGGTCGCGAGCGTCGCCTCAAGCCGCTCTACGGCCTCGAGGGTCCCGATCCATCCGAAGTCCCGCGCGCATACTACCGACAACAAATAGAGGCCGATATTGGTCGGCGATGTGCGGTGGGCTACCACAAACTCTGGAGCTTCCTGCAAGTTGTCTGGCGGAAGCATGTTGTCGGTCGGTGTGACCGACGCTTCGAAGAAGCGCCATGTCCTTCGGGCTATACGACGCAAACTATGCGCGTCTGCCTCGGCCAGCGGACGCCGGCCCAAGACTCGAGGCGACAGGCTCGCCCAAAGTGCGACGGTCGGAGAGGCGAACCAGGCTCCCGCGAACACGGCGGCCAGGGGCCACGTTTGTCGTCCCCAGAACCAAGCCGCGCCGATGGCCACAACGCCGATGACCAAGGCCCCCGACATTCGGCGGTAGAAACCCAGCACGCGTGGACTCGGCCCGAACGCCGCGTGGGCCGCAGGGACCCATTCGAGAAGGTTGCGGCGCGTGATGGCGAGCCGTACCAGGGTGCGAACGATTGCGTCACCCATCAGCCAAGCCTGGTGAGCCAGGAAGACGATCATCAGACCAGACTGGATAAGGGCAAGGCGCAGGTCCGCGCCCAGAGCCCGAACATGACTGCGCAGCGTCACGCCGGGGCGACGCGACGCGAACTCCGCGATTACGGGAATAAGTGGCGGCAGGACGATCGTCGAAAGAATGAAACCGGTCCAGAGCGCCGCTTCTTCAAGCGGCATAGCCCATCCTGCAATCAGCGCCACAACAATCGCCGGCGCAGCAAGCGACCGCCGTAGGTTATCGAGCATCTTCCAGCGGCCCATCGCGGGAACACCCGACATCGGCCGATAATCAGGACGTCTGGGCCCACGTCCGAAGAGCCATGGCAGCAGCTGCCAGTCGCCTCGCGCCCAGCGATGGTGGCGAAGAGCGGCAACGTCATAGCGAGGAGGAAAATCCTCCACCACCTCGACATCAGAGACCAGGCCGGCGCGGGCGAAAATCCCCTCGAACAGATCGTGGCTGAGGAGCGTTGACTCGGGCACGCGTCGGTGTAGCGCCGCCTCAAAGGCGTCCACGTCGTAGATGCCCTTGCCCGTATATGAGCCTTCACCGAAGAGGTCTTGGTATACGTCCGAGACCGCTGCAGCGTAAGGATCTATGCCGGTTGCGCGAGAGAACACGCGCAGAAAGAGCGAGCCTTCGCGTCCCACCGGCAGTGCCGGCGTGACTCTCGGCTGCAGGATACCGTATCCTTCGACGACTCGCCCCAGATCTGCGTCAAAGCGCGGCCGGTTGAGAGGATGCGCCATCTTCCCGATGAGCCGTCCGACCGTCTCGCGCGGAAGCCGCGTGTCCGCGTCGAGCGTAATGACGTAGCGCACATTCCCGGGCACGGTAGAGGGAGCTACGAATGTGGTGTCCTTGGCGCCTCGCAAGAGCCGATTGAGCTCGCACAGCTTCCCGCGCTTTCGTTCCCACCCCATGCAGCAGCCTTCGCATTCGCTCCACACGCGCCGCCGATGCAACAGCAGGAAGCGGTCGCCCCCTGGTGCAGGCCCGTAGCGTTGGTTCAGCCTCGCCATGCCGTCTTTCGCAGCGGCCAAGAGCTCATCGTCACCGTCCTCGTGCTCGCTTGGCGCATCGCGCCAATCGGACAGCAGTGCGAAATGAAGATCGCCCTGAGCGCTTGCCAGGTAGTGGATCTCGAGCCGGCCGATCTGCTCCTCGATTTCTTTGAGCGAGGTCAGCAGCGTCGGCACGGCGACGAGAGTGCGCAGGTCCGCCGCGACACCGCCACGCAGTTCGAGCGCCGGCAGCAATGTCGCGCGGAAACCTCGGGTGATGAGGTAATTGACGACTGCAACGGCCACGTCGATCGCTGGGACGAATCCGAGAATCCCGAGCAGCAGCAACCATCTCCACTCCAGACCACCCAATGCGGCGACAGATAGCGGAACGGCCAGTACGCTGGCTGCGACGAGCGCGCCGGAGCCGACATAACCGCCGATTCCCAGGGCGCGATAGGCCAGTCGCGGCCAGCTAATCGGAGACGACTTGAAGCCGATCGCCGCTTCGAACCCGGCTCGTCCGCCCGCGATCAAATAGTAACCGGGATCTTTAAGGCGGACATTGTCGTCATCGACACTCGTCTCGAGCGTGCGCCTCGCCATCTCTACTGCCGCGTGGGCTACCTCCAATTCAGTGAGCTCACAGCCGCGTGCGAGGTGTTCCACTGCAGTGCGATAGAGATTGCGCGACGGGAAATCCATTAGCTCGAAGGCGCTGCCAGCTTTGAAGACGTCATCGACCAGGCTGATGCGCTCGAACAGCTCCGTCCAATCGACCTCCGTGATGAGGCGCATGCTGGTGATGATGTTACGCACGGTGACGCTGCCGGCGACCTGCCTCTGGTGCTCGCCACGGACGACGGCTTCGGCAGTTGTTCCCTGCCGGGCCAGTTGCTCGTCGAGCCACTCTAGTGCCGGCGCAATGCTCGGATCTTGATCGCGCAATCGATGGACCAATTGCACGAGAAAGCTGTCGGGGAACGCTGTTTGGGGATGCGGCGGAAGGACGGCCTCAACTGGTTCGAGGACGCGGCCGCCGGTCCCCAGCAACCGGTCCGCTACGACGTCCGCCGCGCCGCGCCCGGCTCGGCTGTCGACAACGCGCTCGGCGATCCGCCTAAGGTTCTCGATGAGCACGATGCGCAAGGTGGTCGCTACTGCCCAAAGTTCGCCCATTCTCAGCGGCTGCACTTCTTGATAGGCGCGCAGGTAGCGGCGTAGCACCTCCGGGTCGAAGAGACTGTCGGTGTGGGCAACGTACGCCCAAGCCACGCCGAGCACGCGCGGATACCCCGCGAACGGTCCGCTGGCGAGCTTGGGCAACTGCCGATAATAGCCGGGTGGCAGATCGACCCGGACCTCTCGGATCTGCTTCTCAACCACGTGAAAATTGTCGATCAGCCACTCGGCCGTCGGAGTGATGGCCGCTCCCGCATCGACAGCCTTGGCGACATTGCGGTAAGCGGCCAAGAGTACGCCTTCGTTATCGGCAAGCCTCACCGACAACGGGGCGCCTTTCACGTGGCCAGGCATAACGGCTTGCGCGGTGGCTAGGCTATGCGCGTGTTCTTCGAGCCGGTCGACACTAAACAGCTCGGCACGGATGGGAGCTCCGTCGTCCCACGGCGGGGACGGTCCACGTGCTCCCACCCGAAACCGCAAGTTCAACGCACTCTTGAGGCGCCGTCTGCGCCGGCCCACGAAGTCATCGATCTCGACAAACATGCTCGGCCCCCTCAATTGGGCCTGGCCGCTAGCCACGCCGGCATCCCACACCCCCAGCGGGAGCGGCCTTAAGCCGAGACGGATCTTGTATCTATGATCTTCGTAAGCAGCTCGCCCGGGATGGCACCTTCGACAATTACTTCCGCGCACTCGCCATGGCAGCGGATGGCGCGGGCCAAACAGTTCGCCTCTCGGATCGCCGAATCTCTCGACCAGAAGGGTGTAATCATGCGGTCATCCATACGGATGGCCCAGCCGTGCTGCTCTTTGACAACCTTAAATGTAATCATCGCACATCACCGCGAATGGTCTGCAATTAATTATCCACTACCTCACTATGCGCCGGACGATTGGAGTTGAAGTTCGTACTCAACAACACGGAGAAACGGCGGCTTTGATCTACGTCAATGTCCTCCCATGGCTTAGGTTCCTGAGATAAAGAGCCGAATTTCCCGTGAGTGAACTGTCCTGCTTCGGTCTCACGATCTAGTAGGCCGCTGAAATACTCTCTTTCTTTTTCGTATGAAGCTCGTATGCGGCCAGTTTTTACATCTGCAAGTCGCAGGCAAATGCGCGGCAAAGAAAGCCGTCGGAGGATCTGTTCATCATCTTCGACTCGACGATCGGGCCGCTGGCGGGGCAGGAGCACGGCCGAAGCGTCCCATTAGCCGACAATAGGGGCGACAGCGTTGACCTAGGTCAATGGCGCACTGGGCATCATCCCACATAAAGATCGTGTTCGAATGATGCAGATGCTGAAATTCATTTTTCCGGAGGTGCCGTGATGGCCAAATGGTTCGTGCCACCGATCGTCGTACCAGCGGCGTTTATCGTTATGGTTGTCGTGATGGCGCTGCTGCGGCACAGTTTTTGAGCTTGAATGACAAAACTATCGTGCAAGCTATCGTTCGATTCTACTCGTCGCCAAAAGCGGGCGCGCATCCCTTGAATGGTCCACCTTCGATAGACTGTAGCGATAAGCGACGGCTTTTTGCCGTGCTGCATGTGCCGCCAGTTACGTCACCGCTGGAGGCGGTAAGGGCAGCTGTTGTAGCGGAACACAACGCGAGGACACGACGATGAACTTGGAGCCAGTCACATTCACTAATCTGGATGATTGCGTGGCTAGTCGCTCGCTTCAATCAATTTGCAAGGACCATGATTTTGTGATTCGCTTCAACCGCATGGCATGCGGCGGAGGCAATCATGGCTGCGAAGGAGATTTCGGTAAAGAAGTATGTTGTGCGGCTGAGCGGTGAGGAACGTGAGCATCTCGAAGCGCTGATACGCAAAGGCAAGAGCGCCGCGCAGCGGCTGCTGAAGGCGCGGATATTGTTGAAGGCCGATGTGTCGGAAGCCGGTGAAGGCTGGAGTGATAGCCGCATTATCAAGGCGCTGGAGACCACCGCATCGATGGTTTATCGGCTCCGGAAGCAACTGGTGGAAGAAGGCTTCGAGGCCGTGTTGAGCCGCAAGCAACGGGCGACACCGGCGATTGCACGGATTTTTGACGGCGAGAAAGAAGCCAAACTGATTGCGCTGGCTTGTTCCAAGCCTCCCAAGGGACGCGCGCGCTGGACCTTGCGACTGTTGGAGAAAAAGGTCGTGGAACTGCAAATCGTCGATCACGCCAGCAACTCGACGATTGGGCGGGCACTAAAAAAAACATTCTCCAGCCCCATCGCCGGCAGTGCTGGGTCATCCCGCCGAAGGCCAATGGCGCGTTCGTAGCCGCCATGGAAGATGTGCTGGCGGTCTACACGCGGCCCCGCGATCCGGATTACCCGCTGGTGTGCCTGGACGAAACCTCCAAGCAGTTCCTCGCCGAGACGCGCCTGCCAATCCCGATGAAGCGGGGACGCCCGGCCCGCTGCGATTACGAGTACGAGCGCAACGGCACCGCCAACATCTTCATGATGTTTGCACCGCTCGAAGGCTGGCGCCACGTCAAGGTCACCGATCGCCATACCGCCGTGGACTACGCGCACGTGCTGAAAGAATTGGCCGATCGCTACTTCGCCCACGCCAAGACCGTCGTACTGGTTCAGGACAATCTCAACATCCACAGCAAGGGATCACTCTACGAAGCCTTTCCGGCCGCCGAAGCCAGGCGACTGGTCGAGCGCTTCGAATGGCACTACACTCCAAAGCACGGTAGTTGGCTCGATCTGGCAGAGTCCGAACTCGGCGTCCTCACTTCTCAACGCCTCGACCGTCGGATTGCCGATAAACAGACCCTCGTTGAGGAAATCGCCGCATGGGAGCACGACCGCAATGCCAACCACACCAAGGCGAATTGGCAATTCTCAACCCCCAATGCCCGCATCAAACTCAAGCACCTCTACCCAGCAATCTGAATAAATCAGGCGACTAGTTTGAACCGACTTGGCAGAGGAGATGATTGCCATTCAAGCCAGCGGTTCAGGCAAGGACCGCTCGTGGCCCATCGCGATTTTCAAGCCACCATTGGTCGATAAAAAATCAAATTAGGAAACTACCGGCCGGTGTGTCCGCTCGACGGATCAAACATGCACCAAGACCAGATGTCGCTTGATGGCCAATCACTGCTGGATGGTAAAATGACCGAAAAAGAAATGCTGTTACGCGATATCGATGCAATCAGGGCGACAATTAATCGAGATTGGGCTAATTCACATTGTTGTCGCTCAGTCAAGATGAACGTACCGCGCTTAGGGCTCGCATTGAGCAGTGTGTTCAAGACCTTAAAGGGCTAGTCGAGCGACTTGACAAATTGGCGGCGGGTTCGAAGCAGGACGCGGCGCCGGTGTCTGAGCGAAGCGCTCAGAGGCGCGAAGCTCGCCGGCATCTCATAGCTGAACTTGTCCCTCCGCCTGAAGTGCTGTCAGACCAACCGCACATTCCGCGTGGCCCGTCAGTTTGATTCCAGCGTAATTTTGTAACCTGCATTTTTGAGAGCCGCAAGAACAGCAGTTGCGATGGTCTTGCACTCAGCGGGTTCTTTGTAACTTTGCGGCCACGTCGTCCCGTTTCCAGCATCTGGAAAGTCAACGAGAGCCGATTGAACAGCACGTTCAATGATCCGTTCGATCGTCTCATCTCGTTTCATGTCGTTTTCTCCCAAGTTTCCGGATAGTCACGATCTCGACCGTATCCCGAGAGGCCGCAACGGCAAATCAATAGTTGCCCACTCTTCGGATGTCGTATTGATGAAGATCAACATGCACACTTGCGCAGTAGCGACCGACGCGCAGGACTTCCGGCAATTGGGGTAGAAGCGACGGTCAGAACGGCGCTTTTAACCCATCGCGTGTCGCGAGAGTTCGCATCGATGCCTTAGCGCGCCAAATGACGCCTGAGAGAGACCGCGATGCTCGAGTCTTGACACCCGAACTCTCCGAAAGTGCGCGCCTATTGGCGTGCCGCGAATTACCTTTCAAGTAGTCTAGCCACGAGATTTGCCTCTCTGATATTCTTTCCGCGAATTGGAAAGTGTGCCATCTGGCGGAAAACGGAAACATGAGTTGAGAATGTTCGGGCTATACGGCCGACTCGCATTGATCTCCGTTCCAACGACGCGGCTATCGTCATTCGCGAAAATGGTGAGATGGAAATGTTCATCCGGCAGGCAAAGGGCGGCGAGGATCTTCCGCCCGGTCAGCTCGTTCTGGCTCTTTTCGGAATGGCATTTCACGATGAACGAGTACGCAAGCTGTTAACGCAAATCGTAAATGAGAAGCAAAACTAACGTGACCCTGCCACCGGCCGTGCCGGCTTGTTCATTGAGCCGATCGAACGTGGACAACGGAAGACATTGCCAAAGACTAGTATCGTGCGCCTATTGAAGTGAAGTCACGCCGCTTGAAGACTCGGGGATAGGTCTCATGGAAACGGAAATTCGCGTACCGAAGATAAGAACGTCCGTGATTAAGGCGTCGATCGGACGATGGTTCAAGCGTGTCGGAGATCCGCTCGAGAATTGGCAATTGCCGCCGAAGAGGCTACGCAAGAGGTGCTGAGGCTCGAGCACGAAACTTCCGAATTGCGCGACCGGTTCATCGCCGTGCTTGGTCACGATCTTCGCAATCCCTCGCCTCCATTAGCGCCGGCGGGAGGATCCTCGACCGAACTGTCCAGAGTGAGAAGGAGCGCCAGATCATAGTCATGATGCAGACCACGGTAATGCGCATGGCCTCGATGATCGACAACGTCCTCGACTCGCGCGGTCGGCTGGGCGGCGGCATCATCCTGGCGATGCAAGAGCGCCGCTGGAGCCTGTCCTTGCCCAGGTGGTCGACGAACTGGGACTGGCTTCGCCCGGCCGGGTAATCGAAGCCGAATTTGCTATCGACGAGCCGATGAACTGCGATCGCATCCGCATCGGCCAGCTCCTCTCCAACCTTCTCGGAAACGCGGTGACGCACAGAGCGACCGACAAGCCCGTTGTCGTTCACGCCGAGACGCGATACTGCGACTATCCTTCGAGGACGTGCCCCAAAGCTTTTAGCGGGCGCACGCGATCGCTGACGATCTTCAGGATGGCCGGGATTGGAACGGCCAATATCGCGCCAGGCACCCCCCACATCCAGAACCAGAACCGCCTGATTGACGCACGCGCGCGGGCACGGCGAGTTCTATGATGGCGGGGCATTGCGTGAAGGTCAGGCGGCCTGCTGATCGGCGGGTTTGTCGGTTTGGCGCAGGCGTTTCCATTCCCATGGCAGCAGTTCGTGCAGACGCGATGCGGGCAGATCGGCGATACGGGCGAGGACGTCGGCGAGCCAGGCCTTGGGATCGACGTCGTTGAGGCGACAGGTCGTGATCATCGTCAGCATGACGGCGGCACGATCGGCGCCGCGCTGGGAACCGGCGAAGGTCCAGTTGCGCCTTCCCAGAGCAATGCCACGCAATGCTCTTTCGGCCGCGTTATTGCTGAGGCAGATTCTGCCATCATCGAGGAAGCGAGCGAAGTCGGCCCAGCGCTTGAGCATGTAGTTGATCGGTCTGAGGACCTCGGCAGAGCGCGAGAGGGTTTCGCGCTCGCGGAGCAACCAGGTGTGCATGTCGTCGAGAAGTGGTTTGCTCTTCTCCTGGCGCACGGCACGCCGCTCGTCGGCGCTGCGGCCATTGATTGCGCGTTCGATCTCGAACAGCGCGTCGAGGCGCCTGACCGCCTCCAGCGCGATCGGGGAGATGGGTTTGCCCTTCTGGCCTTCCCGGGCGTTTTTCTCGATGTCGGCCAGCTCGAAGAAGCCTCGCCGCGCATGGGCCAGGCAAAACGACGGTGTGATCGGCAGTACCTTCTTGAGCGGATCGAACAGCGGCTCGAAGCCGTTGTAGCAATCAGCTTGCAGGATACCGGCAAAGGCAGCCAGATGCTTCTGGGGATGCTCGCCTCGTCGGTCGCTCGAGGCGTAATAGACCGCCGCCGGCGGCGCAGGCCCGGCGAAGGGCCGGTCATCCCGCACATAAGTCCAGATCCGCCCGGTTGTGCATTTGCTCTTGGCCAGGATGCGGATGGTGGTGTCGTCGCCATGCAGGCGCTCGGCAGCGAGCACATGGCGCTCGATCAGGTGGAAGAGCGGCATCACGGCGAAGGTCCCGTGACCGACCTGATCGGCCAGCGTCGACAGCGGCAAGTCGATCTCCTCGCACTTGAAGCGCGCGCTCTGGCGGTTGAGCGGGATATGCATGCCGAACTTGTCGAACAGGATCGTCGCCAGCAACTGCGGGCCGATGAAGCCGCGCGGCGTGGCATGGAACGGCGCCGGCGGTTGGCTGATCTTCTCGCAATCGCGGCAGGTGAACTTCTCGCGCACCGTCTCGATGACCTTGAAGCGACGCGGGATCTCCTCCAGCGTCTTGGTCACATCCTCGCCGATCTTCGCCAGCCGCGATCCGCCGCAACAGGCGCAGTTCGTCGGAGCCTCGATGACGACGCGTTCGTGTTCGATACCGTCCGGCCAGGGCTTGCGAACCGGCCGCTTGCGCGTGAAGGCGCGCACGCTCTGCGCCTTCGCCGCCGCGGCCTGCGCGGCAAGCTCATCCTCGCTCGCCGTGGTGACGAGTTCTTCAAGTTCCAATTCCAACTGCTCGATCAGCCGCGCCGTGCGCTCGGAACGCGGCCCGTACAGTTCGCGTTTGAGCTTCTCGATCCGCAGCTCGAGATGCGCGACCAGCGCCTCGTTGTCCGACAGCTTCGCCCGCGCGTTGGCCGCTTCGGCTTGCCAATTGATGGCTTCGGCCTGTATCTGGGTGACCTTCGCCGCGGCCGCATCGCGTTCGACCTCGACCCTCAGCCGCGCTTCGCGTTCAGCCCGCAACGCTTCACGTTCGATCAACAGCGCCGCCTGGGCGCTGACAAGATCCGAAGGAAGATCTTCCGGCTTCAAACTCATGAAGCCAGTAAATCAGATTTCCCGGTAGGTTCAATCGCAAAATGCTATCCAACTCGCGTTGGACGCCATGTTTCTTGAGGATTTCGCCAGTCGATCCCAGACAGTAGGTAAGAAAGCTGTGCCGGAGAGATCGTCACTGCTGCACCGGCCGCCGAAGGCCAGATAAATCTTCCTCTTTCGAGTCTTTTTGTAAACAGGCATGCTCCCTGAGATCGTGCCAAATGATTTTTATCAGATCTGAACGGCGCCCCCTGAAGCAAAACAAATGACCCCCCAGTGGGTCATGCTTCAAGACCTCCTGCACCTGCAAAGCCAAGCTCGGAAAGCCGCGCCGCATATCGGTATCGCCCGTCGCCAGCCATACCCGCACGCCAGAGGGATCGGAATCATCGCAGCGCCTTCAACACCGCCGACACCAGCAAGGGCGGCGCCGACCCGCAAATCCTGATCCGCCCGCTCCCCGTCAGTTCCACCACGATCACTTCACCGGACGGCGCCACTTCCTTGATCGGCTCCGCTTCCATCGCGGCTTCCACAAATCCCTGGTCAGCAAGGTTCTGGCGAAGCCGGCGACGCCAGGTGTAAATCAGACCCGTCGAAATATCGTGATCCCGCGCAACCTGCGCCACACACGATCCCGGCGCAAAGGCTTCCGCAACGATCCGGTGCCGTTCATCCTCGCTCCAACGCCGCCGGCGTTCCGGCCCCGAAAGCACCGAAATCTGACCCATCAACCGCTCTTAAGCTCGCTCTTAAACACGTGCTTATGAGTGCTTATGGTTAGAACACCATCGACAAGATGATCAGCACGGGGTTCAGGGTGAAGCGCCGCGCAAGTAGCAGGGGAGTCAGGGTTTCCCCCTCGGCGAGGTGGATGCAGAAGTCGAGCGCCGCCGGCAGCAAGGTCCACCACAGGCTGTCAAAACTCAACAGTCCGGCCAGCAGGAAGATGACGGCTCCCAACAGCGGCCTCAGAATTGGAACGTAGTTGAGCAGGAAGGCGGCGGCTCCCCACAACAAAGGGTCTCCTAGCCCGCAGAGGTACATCGCAACCGCCGTCGCAACTCCCACCGCAGTATTCATGGCAGTGATAGTGAGCAGATAGGCGGATATGTCTGTCCGGCACGCTGCTCCATACCCAATCAAGACAGGCCAGTGAGACGGAGTGTTGGAACCTAACGACCTTGGTCCCGTTCAATATTGTTACTCGTCCCAAGGAGTGACTGGTCCAATGCTAACAACAAAAACCCAAATGAGAAGCAGCCGGCGAAAAGGGTGCAGTCCGGCCGGTTGTAGAGTAACCGTCCCTCGTCGCGCCGATCGGGCGGTCAATCGAACGTAGGCGCTGCCAGTCCTTTTCTGCTCGCAACGCCGCCGGCTTTGAACATGGAACTCTGATTACCGAGCGAGAGGCTGCGCCATGCAAGACGTGGAGAAGCGTGTCATTGGCAAGGTTATGTGGCGGCTTATTCCGTTCCTGATCCTGTGCTATTTCGTGGCTTATCTCGATCGGGTCAATGTCAGCTTTGCCAAGCTGCACATGAACCAAGCGCTCGGTTTAAGTGAAGCAGCCTTTGGACTGGGCGCCGGCTTGTTCTTCGTCGGATATTTTCTGTTTGAGGTACCATCCAATATCTTTCTGGAGAAAGTCGGCGCGCGTGTTTGGATCGCCCGCATCATGATTACGTGGGGGATCGTCTCGGCGGCTTTCGCATTCATCCCATCGATATCGGAAACGATCGGAATTCCGACGACGGGTGTTTTCTACTCTCTCCGCCTGCTGCTCGGCGTCTGCGAGGCAGGCTTCTTTCCAGGCATCATCTTCTATCTGACCTTGTGGTTCCCGGCGGTTTACCGCGCCAGGGTCATCAGCCTGTTCATGCTGGCGATCCCGATATCATCCATCATCGGATCACCAATCTCCGGGATGCTGCTTGGCCTGACAGGCTGGGGGTTGGAGGGCTGGCAATGGCTGTTCATTCTCGAGGCGTTGCCGTCGGTTTTGGTCGGCATCGGCGTCCTGATCTATCTGACCGATTTGCCGCGCCAGGCCCGCTGGCTGCAGCAGGATGAGATTGCGTGGCTGGAGAACGTGCAGGCCACCGAGAAGCTAAACAAGGAGAAGGTCGAGCACCTGTCCTTGGGACAGGCGCTCACGGATCCGCGCATTTTCATGTGCGCATTGGTGTATTTCTGCCTGAATGCCGCAAGTTATGGAGTGGCGTTCTTCCTGCCGACCATCATCAAGGGTTTTGGCGTAAGCGATACCCAGACCGGATTGCTTGCGGCACTGCCCTTTGTCTTCGGCGCCGCGGGCATGGTGCTGCTCGGTCGTCATTCCGATCGGACCATGGAACGAAAGGGTCACGTCGCCGTCGCGCTGCTAATGGCGGCGCTTGGGATCGGATTGGCAGGTTTCGTTTCCAACGCCGTCATCGTCATGGCGCTGCTTTGTTTTGCACAGATCGGCGTCTCTGCGGTTCCCCCGATGTTTTGGCCGCTGCCGTCAAGTTTCCTGACGGGAGCATCGGCGGCAGCCGGCATCGCCGCGATCAACTCGCTCGGAAATCTCTCAGGTTTCGCCGGTCCGTACGCGATGGGTTATCTGAAGGATTTGACCGGCAATTTTACCGCGGGCCTTCTATTGCTGGCAGGGTGCGCGCTGGCGGGCGCAATCGTTGTCGTGATGTTGCGGATCGACGCAAAGCGCGAGCAACTGTCGGGTGAAATCGCGATGGCGCACTAGAGGGTGATCATTGTCCATATGGTATATGCGATACAGCCGTCGCACGATGGATCGTCGGTGTTGATCTCGAGGCGTCAGCCTCGAAGAAGGTTCGCGAAATCGTCGTACGCCCGTAAAATGAGGGGAGCCCTTGTTCGGCACGATGAATGTGTGCCGAACGAGTGCGGATCTAGCCCTGCGCCGGCCAGCCAATCAGGCGACAGCCGGCACCGGCTCAATTTCCACCTGCCGAGCCTGAAGCCGACATATCAGGCAAACGGACGTCGCCGTATTTGGTGAGGCGGCGCTCCACTCAATTACGCTGCTTGGTCTTTTTCAGCGTCCAGATTAATGACGGCTTTCGCAAGTTTGGTCAGCGCGGCGTCAGTCGCACGTTCCTGGTCAAGGGTCTGTTGGAGCAACTTTACCGACTTGGTGTAACCGAGTTCTTCGGCCCAGGTACGAAGCGTGCCGTAGCGGGTCATTTCGTAGTGTTCAACGGCCTGCGCTGCGGCGAGCAACCCCGCATCGTGGGCGGGCATGCCTTCGTACTCGTCCATAATCTCCTGACCTTCCTTTGCGATACCCACGATGGCGTCACAAGTCTTGGCCTGAGGTTTCTTGTCGATTTCCGAAAACACTTGCTCTAGGCGATCGATCTGACCTTCGGTCTCGCCGAGGTGTTTCTTGAAAGCAGCCTTGAGGTCGGCATGCTGCGCGGCCTTTGCCATTTTCGGCAGGCTCGCGAGAACCTTCTTTTCAGCGAAATAGACATCTTTGAGAGTGTCGTGAAATAGGTCTTCGAGCTTCTTCATTTTCGCCATGGTACTCTCCGCGGTGTGGGGGATTGCATGGGGCAATCCCGCGCGTCCGGCTAAGTTCCGACTCAAGCCTCAGTTGGCGAGCCGTCGCAACCTCCGACGCTAGTCCTTGGGACCGTTGGATCCTGCCAATCACGCAAGAGTGCAGCGCTCGGACAAGCGCCCCGTTCGTCTCATCTCCATGCGGGGCCGGCGATGTGCAAAGGGAAGCTTGCAAGGATTAAAGCGTGAGAAACCACGTTAGATCCCAGCGTCAGAACCAGGAGACTGGGAGACGCGAGGAAAAGCCGTTCGGTGTAACGCCGGGCGGCTTTTGTTTTAAGGCGTGTCTCCTTGTCCCTTGTGGTGCGTGAATCCGATGACTGCGGCGCTCCAGAAGTGCGATATGCAACTCCATTCCCGCATCCCGCGCTGAATCGCTATACACGAGCGGCCCGTAGCCGCGGGCTCCGAAAGGGATTCGTCGGCTCCCGAAAACATGCACGCCAACGGTACTAGCGGCTCCCAAATGTGGTCGATGACTGCTGGGGCCAGCGGATTATTTGGAGCGATCGGAAATCCACTTAACGTCACAGGTCGAGGAACTAACGGCGACGAGAGATTGGGCTCGCACCTGAACTCTGGAGATAACTATGAAACGCTCACTGCTCTTCATCTGCATTGGATTATTGGCGGCTACCATGGCTTCGGCACAAAATCCGCCAGCGCAGTCAGGGCCGAACAACAGCGCGGTCAATAGCCCCGGTCAAAACAACTCCAACGCTCCCGTGGCTGGTCGCAATCAATTCACCGAAGGACAGGCCAAGTCGAAGATCGAGGATGCGGGCTACACCAACGTGACCGAAAGGACAACAATGGTGTCTGGCGCGACAAAGCCACCAAGGCCGGGGTCAGCCACTGCGGTCAGCGTCGATTTTCAAGGCAACGTCAATACGGCCAAGTAAGGAAGGTTTAGCATGACTGCTACAATTTCTTGTCTTTACGACAACCACAATGACGCTCAGCAGGCTGTTCGACGCCTCGAATCCGCAGGCGTGCCGCACTCGGACATATGCATACTCGCCAAAAATTCAGACAGCTGGTTCAACACCGACAAGAAGGTGGATCGCGACCGCGATGGCATCGACGATCGCGCCGAGGGTGCTGGGAAAGGCGCCGGCATTGGTGCGGGCGTGGGTGGCACTGCCGGCCTTCTTGCCGGGCTCGGCTTGCCGGCGATCCCTCCCCGGCCTCGGACCCGTTGTCGCAGCTGGTTGGCTGGCCGCGACGGCGGTTGGCGCAGCCGCAGGAGCAGCTGCCGGCGGTATTGTCGGAGCGCTCACGCAGGCTGGCGTTTCGGAAGAGGATGCTCACTCCTATGCCTAGGGCGTCCGTCGTGGCGGCACGCTGGTGTCGGCACGAGTGGCCGATGCGGACCGTTCCCGCCTCGATGCAATATTGAACGAGTCTTCCGTCAACATGCGTGACCGAAGTGCCGCCTGGCAAAAGGCCGGGTGGAAATCATTCGACCCCGCCAGCAAACCCTACGGCGCCGAGGAGCTTCGCAAGGAGCGGCAGGGCGATACAGTGGCGCTCTTCGCTAAGTAACATTGAAAGGCCCGCTCCGGTGGGTCTTTTCTTTCGCCCTTCGCGACTCCTTGAAAAGATCTCATGACCATCCATATACCATCTGTGTAGATTGTATATGGATGGTCAGAGCAATGGCGAATAATATTCGGGAGCTTCGACCCAGGCCGCCTGAGAGCGAAAAAATCACGATCAATATTGGTTATGTCGACCTTGGTCACGTGGATCTAATGGTTCAGGAAGGGTTCTACTCGAACCGTACCGATTTCATCCGGACGGCGATCCGGAACCAGCTCGAACGTCACGCCGACGTCGTAAGACAGTCAACGGCCCGCAAAAGTCTGGACCTCGGGCTGCGAAACTACAGCCGCGAGGATCTCGAAGCGGCGCAGCGCGCCGGCGAGATGCTGCACATCAATGTTCTGGGCCTTGCCAGCATCTCGCAAGATGTCACGCCCGAGCTTGCTCGCGCCACCATTGCCTCGGTCTCCGTGCTGGGCGCATTGCACGCCAGTCCGGCGGTCAAGGCCGTCCTCGCCGACAGGACACGGTGAAGGCGATGCTGAACCAGGACATCATTCGGGAGGCAACACGTCTCACGCGCGCGGGCCAACTCGTTGAGGCCACCGCGCTCCTTCAGCGCATGCTTCGCGGTGAGCCTGAGTCAGACGCGCAATCGCGCACGGGTGGTCGCATCGCTCTCACACACCGCGAGCCTCTCATCCTTGATGCGAAGACCAATGCTATTGAGGAGACGGATAGTAATCCCCAATCAAAGCCAGCCACCTCCGCACAACCGCGGATGCTCGGGGCATTACTGGATCGCAAGAAGGGTCGCTCATGGATCGCACTGCGAGGCGAGATCAAGCGCGCCCCACTGTCCACGCCGAACGTCGTGCCGGAGGGCGCCCGATTCATCGAAAGCACGTACAGCAGTCCCGCGGGAAGCCGTGCCTACAAGCTCTTCATCCCAAGCCGCTATCAGGAGCGACCGCTTCCTTTGGTCGTCATGCTTCACGGCTGTACCCAGTCGCCGGATGATTTCGCCGCCGGCACGAGGATGAACTTTATCGCAGAGGAGCATAATTGCTTCGTGGTCTATCCTGCCCAGCCCAGCGAGGCAAACCCGGCAAGATGTTGGAACTGGTTTCGTACAGCCGACCAGCAGCGAGGCAGAGGCGAACCCTCACTTATCGCGGGCATCACTCGCCAAATCATGGATGACTATTCAGTTGATCGAAAGCGCGTCTACGTTGGCGGGCTGTCGGCCGGCGCCGCCGCTGCAGCAATCATGGGAGCAACATATAACGATCTGTACGCGGCAATCGGTATCCATTCTGGCCTCGCGTGCGGGTCTGCCACAGACCTTCCCTCTGCACTCGTCGCGATGCGACAAGGCCGGTCCGATCACAAGGTAATCTCAGGTGACTGGTCCCCTGTCCCAACCATAGTGTTTCACGGCGATCGCGACACGACCGTGCACCCCAACAACGGCGGTCAGATTCTTGAGCAGTCTGTGGGAGCGATGAGCACACGAAAGAAGGTGCATCGCGGGCAGGTTCCTGGAGGGCACGCCTATACCCGCACGATCCTGAGCGACACGAGCGGACAGGGAGTGTTGGAGCACTGGAATATCCATGGAGCCGGACATGCATGGTCGGGAGGCAGCCCCGCGGGCTCCTACACTGATCCGCGGGGACCGAACGCGACAAGTGAAATGCTTCGTTTTTTCCTCGAGCATTCGCTCCCAGAGGAGTAAGGCCGCCTCGGTCGGCACCCGATCTCGTGATGTCGCCAGTGGCCCGATTGGGGCCTCATGATGCGCGCTAAAGATGTCCGCTCGCCCGAGCCAGAAGCGAATCGGGCCAAGCTTCGCCTGGTACGACTTACAAGTCCTTCCTGCCGGTGCGGAGAAAATCGTTTTCAAGGTCGATCAAGCAAGGTCATGCCCATGAATGCATTCAAGATAAAGATCGCACGCATCGAGATAATTTCGCCGAATGAACGCGGCGAGGACCTTCGCTTGACGTTTCAACTCGAAAGCCATCAGACCAGTTTTGCCTTGCCAATTTTCCTGAAGTCTTGCGAATTCGACGATACCGAGCTCGTCAAGGTGGCCCGAAGCAAATTACACGGCGTTTTCTCGCAGCTTTGCAGCCAGTGCGAGGATTGGCAGCTGACAGACGATGAGCGTCGCGAGCTCGCAAGGATCAGCGTGCGGCCCGGCGTCAAGGCGCAGGAGGAGGTCGGGAACATGAGCCGTTGTTGAATTGGATGTATGCCTCCTGAAATCAGCTTTTTCGCTCCGGCAAGATGCGCTGATCGAATCAAGCTTTCCGAGGGGCCACATAACTGGCGCTTCGAATAGGAGTGAGCAAAATCGAACAGCGACGGCGAGCTTGATGTGATCGGCCTGATGGCGAGCGAAGCGGAGCGCCCCTCATCGAGATCGGTGCGGGACTCGGGCCGTTCCTGTTTGGGCCTAACGCCGAGATTGCAAGAAGCAGATCGGACCTGCTGAAGCCTGATAGACCGGGGGAGGGCCGTGACCTGTTATGAAAGTGTTCGATATGACCCCAAAGATCAAAGCGTATACTGCCCATGATGCAGTGGAACGGGCTTCGCTTCGGTGGGCAGCCAGCGGAACCGGCAAAAAAATCTACCCCGCGAAATGCGAGTTATGCGAGGGCAAGGACGCCAACTGAGGCGACGCTTATTGACTATCCGCTGGGGAATTATGTCGGAGCGCGCAGGCCGGGCGAAAGTGAGCCATGTATTGACCTGAGCGGCAACATCCATCACGGGACTACCGAAGGTCAGCCGCCGCTCAGCTCTCATGGGCAGCATCGCTCATGCGAATTGCATGGGAACCCATATTAAGCTGGGGCTGGAACGCTAGGCTCGATCGCATGTTCTCTTCAGACGAAGGACCGTTGTGGTCGCCACTCGTCAGGGAGTATCAGATGAGCAAACGTAAACTGACAACGGCGTCAAAGCACGCTCGCAGCCCGAACATAGCCGCGCGGGCCCAACGGACAAAGCAGGCTATTGTAAGAAGCCCGAAAGACAATCCACTCCGCCCTGTCGCGGCAGGCTCAACCGAGTTCGCCTCCTGAGCTTCACAACGACTTAACCCAGGAAGCTCTCCATGTTGAGAATCCGTCGACCGTTTCACAAGATGACTTCACCCACATGATGAGGGATAAGGACTTAGAGAAAGGATTTGATTCCTCCTCAGCCACGGCAAACGTGCAGGCTTATCAAGCAAAGATTCTGGAAATGGCTCAAGCCAACGTGGAATTTGCTCTTGAATTCAGCCAGAGGCTTGTGGCGATCAGGTCGCCCTTTGAAATTTTCAGCGTTATTGCAGAATTCACGAGCAAGCGGGTCGCCATGATCGCGAAGTATTCGAGAGAGATGGCTGAATTAACTGCTAGGCGGTCAAAGCCTAAGGTCGGTGGTGCTTGATATAGACTTTGGTCTCTTCATTCCGCTCGGGTCGTGTACGTTGCGTCACCGACGAGCTCCGCTCCTGGAACCATTTTGTCGCAAGCCGATTGGGTTACTGACACAATCACTTCTGGAGAAGTCCTATGAAAGCTTTCGCAATTACTCTGGCAGCCGCGGCAAGTACGCTTCTTGTGACCGCTGCTTCGGCCGCCCCGCTTTCCGCAAATGTATCAGTCGCACCGGAGAGCAATATTCAAAACGTTCGCATGGTCTGCAATGAAGACGGCCGCTGCTGGCGCGAACGTGGTGAACGCCATGTTGTTATCCGCGACGGGCGCGATGATTACGGATATGCTCCTCGCGAGCGCTACATCGAGCGGCGGGGCTACGAAGACCACGGCGGTATCGGCCTCAGCGCACCCGGCGTGAGCGTTGGAATCGGGACCGACCGCTACTGAGAGGATGACGAAAGGTCCTATGAAGAAGGCCGCGGAGCAGTCCGCGGCTTCTTCTTTTGAACTCATCCTCAAATGGCATAGGTCGAACGCTTCAGTCGGCATCTGACGTGATCGATCCCGACTTTCCCAGGCGAGGGTCGTTCGTTCCTCGCAACCGTTCCGCGAACGAAAAAGCCCCGATCGCGACAAACGCGACAAGGAAAAATCCTCCATACCACAGGAAGAATAAATGATCGGGTGCAGACTCGGTTTTGTCGCTACCTGACGTTTCGCCATTCGTCGAACGGTTTCGCTGATCAGGCCGAGGTTGCAGGAGCAGGATCGATTTAAAAATTTGCGGCAACCAGATCGTAAGAGCCCCTGCTGCCACGGACGTACACCTTGGCAGCGGCGGCGCATATCAAGTCACGATTGGAATCGAACGCGTGCAGAAAACCCAACTCATCGTAACCAGCATCTGGTTGAATTTGTTTCAGCGCGTCTTCGTTTATGAAGAACGATGCCTCAATTGCGCTGTCGTGCCCCCAAAATCGCACGGCACGCCGCGTACGGTCATATGAACGACTATGGTTCGGAAACTCAATCATTTGGTCGGTGCCGATCAGTTGTCGGTGCACGAGACTCGCACTACGCACGAGCATCGATCTTTGATGGGCCATCCTGTCCCGCGACGCACACGCCGATAGCGCGGAGACGGTAGGCTGACAACATCCGACGTAGCCGAAGCTTGGCGTGAAGGGGAACGATGTTGGAGCGATCCGGTTTCGCCAACTTACAAATGGCGACGCTGGAAGCGGATTGCAATGCCGCTCGATGCTGACTGCCGCAAATAGTTGCGCCTGGCCTCGTCATTCTGCGGATCGGCACTATATCTTATGGCGTGGAGGTGGAGGGCTGCTGGCTAACGGGCATAGATCATGGCGGCTTCGACGAACTTGCCGGCTCTGCGGCAGTTCATCTGCGGCGGTCCGCTCCGACAAAAGCGCTGACAGCATCGACGAGCCGATCATCTCGCGCAGCGAGATCTGGGCGACACGATCGATGGCTTGGCGAGACGACGAGGATCGCGACAACCACGACGACGACGCCTGGAAAGAGGTAACCTGTCGCAACGAGGGCTGCGCCGATGACGAGGCAGGCGATCGTAAGAAATGCGGTGATCGGATTCATTTTTGGCTCCTTGCCAGGAAGTCATCCAACTAATGTTGATCCGTGTCTGAATGTCTTGCTGAGCAATATTGCTCAATCCGGATCCAGCCTTCACGGTCGAGTCCCCCGCAACTGCGCGAAAGACCGAGACTAGAACCGGAATTGAGGGCTGCAATTCTGACTTCAACAAAAATGAGCCGAGCAGGTTTTTTCTCGGCATGTGATCAATATTGAACAGCAGCGGACAGTGGAGCGCAACATGCTCGCTTCGCGGCGGCCGACGAATTGGCTGCTATCGGTGGCTTGGGGGAGGCGGCATGTTCCCGCCAAATGCTCAGGAGCGTCACATGCCTGAAATGTATACCCGTCCCGATCCATCGCTCATTCCGATACCGCGGCCATTCTGCCCGATGTGCCGGGGTCGCATGATGCTGACCTGCATCCAACCCGGTTGCGACGGGCCTGATCTGCGGATTTTCGAGTGCTCCAAGTGCGAGCACGTCTACAAAGTATCGGCTGAGGATCCGATGAAATCGGCCGGAGCGTAGCCGCCGAGCAGCAGATCTGCTCCGATGCCAACATTTGTCCTTCCGATGCAAGCTTGGCAGGTCCTTGATCCCTGCGCTGACGGATGCAATCTCCAGTTTCTAGTCTGGTGCGACGCGGCCAAACATTACTCAACTCGGCGTGCTTTGGGCGTTGATGCTGCCTGTTGGGTCTTGCCCGGCGTATCGTAAGCCTGCCAGGTGAGCTTCAGCGTGAGTTGGCGATTCGGGCGCCAGTAGCGATCCACGAAGTCGCCGATATGCTCGGGCACGGAGACACCTTCGATATCGCAGCGGGTTTGGATTTCGGTCGCAATCGCTTCCGAAACGTCGTCCGACCAATGCTCGAGTGTGTTGAAGGCAATGACGCGGACCGGATCATTAAATTGGCCGGCCAAGAAATCGGCTACGATGGTTTCGAAGTCCGTCCGTTCGACCTCGGTTTCGCGATAGACGGTGCCAGTCGCGTTGAAGCTGTCCACAACGAGGTAAGCCGTCTGATCGGCCCCATATGGCACGAGCTTCGGCGACCCGCCAGATTCTTAGCATAAACACCTCCAACAGACAGTCCCGGACGTAAACCTCCGCCATCAATGGCGGCGGGCGACGGCAACTCCCAACAGGAACGCGATAAGCAGCGAGCCAAGAGGCGCTTCGCGCGCGACGTTACTCAAGATGCTTAACGGCATCCCGGGCTGTCGACCCGCGTCCATCGCGCCGCTAACGCGATGAACTGTCCCTTTCACAACTTCGGAGAGTTCTGCGATAGTGGATTTCGGTTCTGGAACGGGATCCAAGCCTTCATGGGTGGAGGGGGCCAGCGGAATGTCATCGCTCACGATTTATTCTCCCAGCCAACCGATCCTAGGGTGAACCGTTCCGATGCGGCCATTTAGCCGCAATGTCTAACGGCGCGGTGGGCGCTTCATCGCTAACGCCAACGCGAAGCCGATTCCGCCCGCGATCAACAAGGAACCGAGCGGATTCTTCTGCACCTTGTTCGCAATCGCTTGCGAGCCGTCACGGAAAGTATCGCCGCTGCTCTCGTAAACGTCTTTCGCGTAGCTGACGGCGGCATCTGAAGCTTCGCGCGTGGCATCCTTTGCCTGGCCAAATAGGTTCTGCGTCGAACCTCTCGCCTCGCGGACACGGCCTGCAGCCTGCGTCTTTGCGTCGCCGGCGAGGTCGCCGACAGCGCCCTCGACCTTACCGGCGAAATCTTTCGCCGAGCCGGCAATCCGATCGCTGTCCATGGCGCACACTCCCTAATATGAAATTCCATAGAACCAACCGACAAGGTCGGCTTACGTTCCCGTGCGCACAGAAGTCAGCCTGCAAAGATCGTAGTGCCTACAAGGCTCTTGCCACTCAACCGTCGCTGCTCGATTGGGCTGACGGAGCGATCGAATGTGAAGAACGGTCTGTTTCCGGCGACAGTGCTCGGTTTGAAGGTGAGCAATCTTGAACAGACGACGCAGTGCAAATACGCGGTTATGCCAAATACCGGAGGATTGCGCTGTCCGGACCTGATCCAACGCCGCCAAGCGTTATCGGGCTTGGCGGCGTTGTGCTTTTCCATGGGGCTCCAACTGGTTAATTTTTCGAGAATGAGCAAAATTGAACAGCGCCGGGATAGCCCTGATCCCATGCTTATTTGATTATCGTCCCATCATGGCATCTATCGATGACCGAGAGTTCGGTAACGCTCCCGCCTTTTGAGTTAGTATCAATGCTGTCCCTTGCTGTCTCGTTTGATCCAGTTCGTATAGCGAATCAGTCTCACACCTGTCCCAAATGTCTGGGGCCAATGGTACTGACACACGTCAAGCCCTCGCGCATCGGGTTCGAGCTTCGCACGTTTCAGGGCGTGATTTGCAATCACGTCGACAAGGTCGACACCGAAACCTATTCGATGAAGTGGGCGTGTTCCAGCCTGCGTGCGCCGGTTTAGGATCACGGCAGACTCTAGGTTCTCGATGGTCGCTGGGCGAGACTGGCAATGCCTTGGTGAGCCCCGATGCGAACCTTAATCGATCGAGCGCGTTGAGGCCGTGAGACTTGGCCGTCGACGAACGCGGAGCTTTGGCTATGAATGCTGTTCCTCTTCACCTTCAAAAAAAGTTTGAGCGGCGCTCGGCCGCCAGATTTCGCTCGCAGGCCGCATCGGCCGTGCCCAAAAGCAACCAGCTCAAAGGTGCCGATAACGCTTTGCCGCGCCCCGAAAACGCAAAAAAAGCCCGGCTGAGTCAAGTCAGCAGGCTCGCCAAGGCTCGTGAGTCCAATGCAGGGTTTGGAAATGAAGCAAATACTCGGACTAAGTCTGGCTCTGCTGCTCGTAGCGAGCGGCATATGGGCGAACGTCGGCGGCGGCTCACTCTCCCAAAACAAAGGCGCGTGGGTATCGTACGCCCTCCGCTGACATTTCCATCCTTAATCAGCCGTTGGGATCGGCTTCGATCCGGAGCGCCAAGGAAAACGGCCCCAGTGCGAGGGGGCGAACTGGGGCCGTCATTTCATCGGACGTGATGGGTGAGCATTACATCCGGTCGCCAGTCACCAAGTGCTCCATGCAACATTGGTTCTAAATGCCTCCCCTAACTCTTCGAGCAGCACTCTGCCGGCGAGCCTGAGCAATTTTGCTCAGCAGCTACAGAAGATAACCGATAGCTTCAAAAGCCGCTGCAGACTGGTGCTTACGTCGGTAACACGGCTACCGCCAATGCAGGTTCGTCCAGGAGATTTCATCTTGACCATCAGGACAACGCGGACCACTGTTTCGTTCAGAAGTCCATTCATGCTTCAGAGCCTAGAGGGCGTTCAGCCCCCCGGTTAATATGTCGTTCTCCTTGACGACGAACTGATCGAGGGACTGTCATGGACCGCCTATCGGCGAGTGGCAACGCTATTTCAGACGCCAGCGATCTCAGCCGCGCAAGGGCGAATGCAGTCCTTCTCAATCAGCCAAACGGAGCTGGACACCGCGCTCATGAGAGACCGGCAACAGACGATCGTGCTGCACTGAGCGCATGTAGCGAGATATTGCCGCGCTCTTTCGTGGATGGCTTCGTAGACTTCACGAACGAGCCCGGCCTTCTCATCGATCGGAAGGATGTCCATGACCCTTCAATTTCCCAATCACAGTCGAAGCTATGACCGGACCCGGCAAGCTGTACGTTTTTGGGGGATACGAAACAGCGATTGAATATTCGTTCTTTGTCACGGTCGACGCTCTTGAGCGGGTAGAGCCTCGTCTCAAGCGTGACGAAGAAGGCTTTCTTGGTGCATTCGATGCGCATCGCGATCTGATTTTCCGGACGGCCGCGGAGGTGCATACGCGACATCGGAAGAGCCGCTACGATTTGGTTGGCGCGGACTTCAGATAAGCCCAGGGCAGCAACAAATTTGTCTAACGCGCATGGCGCTTAACCTGCTAGACTAAGGGTTCTTCATCAGCCTTTGACGGCCTCATGCCGAGAGCGGCGAAAACCCTGTTTGATCCAAAACTCTTTCTTGCCAAGGTCGGCGAGGGCAGAGCCATATTGAACTTTGACAAGAACCAGGTCGTGTTCTCGCAAGGGGACGCCGCTGATACGGTTTTCTATAGTCAAAAGGGAAGGATCAAGGTTCTCGTCGTCTCCGAGCAGGGCAAGGAAGCGGTGGTTGGCATCCTGGAAGCCGGACAGTTCTTTGGCGAAGGATGCCTCAACGGCCATCCCATGCGGATTTCGACAACGATGGCGATAGAAGAATCCCTGATCACCTCGATCACGAAAGGCGCGATGCTGACAGCGCTTGAAAGCGAGCCAAAGTTTTCCGAGTTGTTCATAGCGTATCTTCTCAGCCGGAACAGCCGCATCGAAGAAGATCTGATCGACCAGTTATTCAATTCGAGCGAGAAGCGGCTCGCGCGCCTTCTCCTGCTTCTGGCAAATTTCGGAAAGGAAGGCACGCCGCAGCCCATCGTGGCCAATGTCAGCCAGGAGACCTTGGCGGAAATGATCGGCACCACCCGCTCACGCGTCAGCTTCTTCATGAACAAGTTTCGCAAGCTCGGCTTCATCACCTATAACGGAAAGATCGAGGTTCATAGTTCGCTCTTGAACGCGGTCTTGTACGAGAAGCCTGAGATAATGAGGGACGACTGAGACGGCTGGGCACAAGGATCGAAGGCTTTTGAGCTGTTTCCCTCGTGTCGCGGAACATTAGGCGCGTCGTCCCGTTGCCAACGGCAGACATCATCGTCACCATCATCACGACGCGATGTAGGGATAGTGGCCCCGAAATCGGGGGCCATTTATTCTGCAACAATATGAAGGCGCCCAATGAAAAAGACGATTACATTAGCCGACGAGCTTCAGACGAGAAACGTTCAAAGAGCCGATGTCGCGCCGGCCGATGGCTTCACGCTGGTGGTCGACGGCCACTTCAACTCACTACGATAGCGAAACGGCCGCTCAAGAAGCCGGCGCTGAGCTGTTTGGCAGGTTTCCAATGTTGCAGGTCCTGATCTACGATGCAGCGACCAAGACGCGATCCGAGCTGCAATAGATTCTTTCCCAATGTTCGGGATGGGCAATTCGTGACAGTGGTCGCGCGACGCACCAGTTACTTAGTGCCAGCCTTCGGATTGTGGCGCGGTTATCTGGTCGCGACAGGGACTCTCGCTTCTTCCTGCGCTAGCAGCTTCAAGAGCAATTGCCGTTGGACGTCATCTTTGGCCAGAGCGAGCTGCCTTCTGAAGATTGTCAGGTTTTCGCAGTGCACGAATTCTTCCATGGCGTCCTTTTTTCAGGGGTCACTCGCCCGGGTTGGTGACTTCAGCTCGTGGCCGGCGAGCCAGATCGATTTACGTGGGATATTGGAATTGCATGTTATGCACGCCCATAAATCAGGCGGGAACGTTACCGCACTCTCAGTCACCGATGGATGCCGATAAGGGGCGGTGACACCATGCGCGCCAAGTTCCGGACCTGCTGGTCAATATTGCTCACTCCAACAAAATCCCCGATCTTTTCCCCTTACGTCCAGCCTCGATCAGCTAGCGGCAATTTCATCTTGAGTTCGACACGTCAAGGTCGTCGCGAATATCAAGCCTCGGCGCACCCGGAATGAGTTCACGCCGGTTGTCTAGAAACGGGTGGTTCCCTGATCTTCGCTTAGCTTATCTCGCTCAAGTTAGCCTGTGAAATGCGGGCGGCAAAGGCTCGCGCACCAGTTCGCTAAGATCCAAGGTCTCACCGCTTTCGGTAATGTCCGAGAATAGAATCTCGACAAAGGGATGTTGGCGGTTGAACGCGGCGCCTCGCTGATATTTCGTGCTCACAATCCGCTGGATCGCTGCAAAGTTAAGCTTGCCAAGCGCATTGTATTGATCACGGAACAGGCTTTGTCTTCCTCCAAGGTGCCCGACCGAGTTGGCCCATACGTCCATCACCTTGCGGCTTATGAAAGCCTCGACTGTTCGAGAGCCATCCTGGGCATAAATTCGCAGCCCGTCCATGTTATGGGGGCCATCATCGACTCTGGATTGCATAAGCGACATCGAGTTTCTCCTGTTGCAGGCGTCAAATCGTTTTCGCCAGCCCCTCGTGAACTGCACCTCCCTCATTGTCCCACCGCGACAAAGCCGAGGTGCCCAGCGTTGCATCGCGACGCGCGGCGTCCGGAAGTTTGTCGCAGCCGGAATCATTCTTGTGCTTGTGCAGAAATCGGGCGATCTGACCACGGAGCTCCGCTGTCTCCAATAAATTTTCCGACCGATCCGGCGGTGTCGAAGATCTCCCGCTGCAGCGTCGTCGGCAAGCTGTTCCATTGCATGATGATGGCCGCGCCAAGACACCGCAGAACGTGCTCTTCTTCAGCCGCAAGAGCTGCGCCGCGCGATCGGTCCTGTTCCACGACTTGCAGCGCATCGTGATAATTGTCCGCTAGCCTCTGCTCATTTTCTGCGAGCGAGACGAGACGCTCCTGCAATTTTCGAAAACTACGGCTTTCGTCCGAACCGCCGGAACTCTTAACCAGCTCCCCGTACTCGGCTGCTTTTGCCCGATACTGCTGAGATCTGAACATGCCGGGCCCTTTCGTTGAAGTCACCGCGCATTCGGCCAACCTCGATGGCGGGGTACACATAGATATGGGATCAAAGGTTTGAATAACGAGCCCGGCGTGCAAATAAGATGGCGCGAAGAGCGCCGGCCGACGCGCTCTTTGTCTAGCCCCCGGCGCTCGATAGAGCGCTCGCGAGGAGCGTATCGTAGGAGTCATCTAGCTCACGGATCACGGCACGACCTTCACCGCGTTGGGGCCCGCAACGGCTGCGCTCGCAACAGACTATGCGAGCCGTTGAATGTTGTTCTGCGGTGCGAGTGAAACATCGGCAGAAATCGGCGGTCGCAAAAAGCACGATTGCGTCGAGTGAGAGAGATCACGAGACTTCTCGAACCGAAATCATTGGCAGGGCCCAAACAAACCCGTTTTGACCGGAACCTTATCGGGTTGCGCCTATTGGTCTGTGTCCGAATACTGGACGCACGACAACTGGTAGACACCATGAAAAAGGTTCTCTTAGCGACAGTCGCTATTCTTGCACTCGCAACACCTTCGTTCGCGGCCGGACCGGAAAAGACCGTCGGCCAAGCTCCGCAATCGTTCTACCTGGCTCAAGATACCGCGACCATGAAGTGTGAAATCGTCGAGACCCAGCCCGTTGCCGGCGGCAAAGTGAAGGTCATCGGTGCTGCTCATTCAACAAAGGCAGCAGCTGAGACGGCTTTGAAAGCCGACAAGACCTGCGTCAATTAATTTAGCAACAGCGCAATCGCGCAGGCGGGTCCATTGGTTCGACAATCGTGAAAAACCATAGACCCGCCCGCCAAAGGATCAAAAGATTGCCGGACGGATAGCATATCGTCAGGCCAATATGGCACGCGGCGCGCCACCTTAGCTTCCTGCCTGCCACTTCTTGTTGTGCTTGCTCCGGTGACTGCCAGTCCTCCGACGATTCTCAGAACCGGAAGACTAATCCGCAACCATTAGCTTGTCTCTCCGCACGAGATGGAACTAAACCAACGGCGGGTTGTTCGCTCTTTGAAGTCGTTACCTTAAAAGGAGACTTCCGATGGAATTGATCCTCATTATCGTTGTATTGGTGCTCTTGTTTGGCGGCGGCGGATACTGGGGGCGCCGTAGAGGTCATTGGTAAAGAGTTTGACACGGCGTTGCCCGACAGAGTGACATGCCTCAACAAAATAAAGATTTGGTCGCTTCTGCCTATCCCCCGAGAGTTGCCGCGCCCAACGGCGCCCGCACTCATCCCCCAAGGAATACTCCGATGGAAAATATCGACACAGTCGTTGCGGTCTTCGCTGACCATGCCGCTGCCGAAACAGCGGTGAAAAAGCTCAGTGCCGTCGGCTTCGAAATGAAGAATCTCAGCATTGTCGGCAAAGGATATCATACCGACGAGAAAGTCATCGGATTCTACAATGCCGGTGATCGGGTCAAGTTCTGGGGCACGCGTGGTGCTTTCTGGGGCGGCTTCTGGGGCCTGTTCCTCGGCGGGCTGTTCATGGCAATTCCTGTCGTGGGACATGTCGTGGTGCTTGGTTATCTCGCCGCAATCGTGGTGAGTGGCATCGAGAATGCCGTGTTGGTCGGCGGATTGAGCGCGCTCGGCGCGGCGCTCTACAGTATCGGCATTCCAAAGGACAGCGTGCTGCAATACGAGACCGCACTGAAGACCGATCGCTTTCTCGTAATGGCACACGGTCCTGCGGCGGAAGTCGCGCGCGCTAAGACGATTCTTGGCACCGTCAATCCCTCGAGCCTCGACGTGCACCAAGGTGTCAAGACGGCGGCGCCTGCTGTCGCCGCCGCGGGCTGATTCGCAAACCGCGACCGAGAGCGAAGGAAATAGTCCAAGGTTTCCTGTCGACCCATTATCGCCGCGCTCGTGATCGCGAGCGCGGCCCAGCACGGCGGGGGGCCGCCCAGATCTGTCCTCGGCTGGGGGCCGCAAGCTCGGGAGATCGAGCAATTGCAGAAGGCTCCTTCAACCAAGTATCCTGCAGGCTTGGCCTCACTTGGCGCAAAGTTGACCGGGAGACGGCAGGCCGATTAGTTTCGGCCGGACTCTTGAACGGGGTAACCGGCAGTAGTTGCCGTATTCGGATTTGCCCATGTCGGCGACCACGAGCTTGTCTGCTGAAAACGTTGTACCTTCGAAATCTGCTGATGCGGTCGATGTTGGCCCACACAGGGGCCTAACGGCGGATGAGGCACACCGCCGACTGGATAAATTCGGCGCAAATGCGATGCCGGATACCAGCGTGCAGCCGTTTCGGATGGCGCTCGAAAAGTTCTGGGCGCCTGTTCATGGATGCTTGAGGCGGCTATCGTACTCGAATTCGCGCTCGGCAAGTATGTCGAGGCCGGGATCATCGCCGCCCTTTTAATCTTCAATTGCTGCGCTCGGGCTGTTCCAGGAGAGCCGCGCACAGGCAACGTTTGCTGCGCTGAAGTCGCGGCTTGCACTGAACGCATCGGTCCGTCGCGACGGCGCATGGAAAACAATACCCGCTACTGAACTGGTACCGGGCGACATCGTGAAGCTTTCACTGGGCGCCGTGGTTGCCGCGGATGTGCGCCTCACCGCGGGCGAAGTCCTGCTGGACCAATCCATGCTCACGGGAGAATCGGTGTCTCCATCGAAGCTGGCGCAGGTGTCCACATCTATGCGGGGCGCTGGTGCGACGAGGCGAGGCGGTAGCTGAGGTCACGGCGATTGGGTTGCGCACCAAGTTCAGCCGGACCGCAGAGCTTGTCCGCACTGCCCATGTCGCAAGTTCTCAGCAAAAGGCGGTGCTGCGCGTTGTGCGCAATCTCGCCGCATCCAACGGCGTCGTCATCGCGCTGCTTGTGGTCTACGCCTGGTTTCTCAAGATGCCGCTTGATGAAATCATTCCACTCGTTCTGACGGCGGTCCTCGCGTCTGGCACGCTTGCTGCGGCCGTGGCTTTGACGTTGGGCTTGGATCTGGTGAAGATTCCGATATTTTCCCGTCTCGGGATTTCCTAAAGCAGATAGCTCATCGTCTCCGGTCGATGAGCGAGCCGCCCACCCATTGCCAGTGTCGCCCGGACCAGCTCCAGGACGACCTCCGCAATAGCAACGCGCCGCTAACCACCCTCAGCAGAGAACAGGACGAAGATGAAGATGAATTCGAAGGATTTCCGGGTGCAGGAAGGAGATGATGTCAACCTCAAGAAGTGGGCGACCCTGGTCGATCCCGTATACAAATCGAAAGATCAATATCAAAAAACTACTCGGCGATCACGTCGTAGAATTGAGCTCGCAACAGCAGTTGCTCTACGCGTCCAATCGTCATGCCGTGTTGCTGATTTTCCAGGCTATGGACGCGGCAGGAAAAGACGGCGCCATCAGGCATGTCATGTCGGGGGTCAATCCGCAGGGCTGCCAGGTGTTCAGTTTCAAGCATCCCAGCGCCGGTGAACTGCAGCACGATTTTCTTTGGCGCACCACCCGCGACCTTCCGGAACGCGGGCGGATCGGCATTTTCAACCGTTCCTATTACGAGGAGGTTCTGATTGCCCGCGTGCATCCCGAAATTCTACTCGGCGAAGGGATCCCTGATACTCGAGGCGACGACAAGGCGGTCTGGCACGGTCGGTATCGTTCGATTGTAGATCTCGAGAGGCACCTTCACACCAACGGTACTCGTATCATCAAGTTTTTCCTTCACCTCTCGGAAGAGGAGCAGCGGAAGCGATTTCTGGTGCGCATCGACGAGCCGGAGAAGAATTGGAAGTTCAGCAACGCTGATATCGAAGAGCGCAAATTCTGGAAGCACTATATGAAGGCCTATGAGCAATGTCTCAGTGCTACAAGTACATGCGATTCGCCCTGGTATGTCGTTCCCGCTGACGACAAAGAGAATGCCCGGCTGATCGTCTCCCAGATCGTCCTCGATACGTTCGAGGAACTCAAAATGAGTTATCCCAAGACGAGCGCAAAGCGACGCCGCGAACTACTGTCGATCCGCAAGCGGCTCGCGAAGTGAAGGATTAATTGTGCTGGCTGCCGCCCGACCCTACAGTAAGTTAGGAGGGACTTTGGTAAAGGTCCGTCGACTAGGTAGCAACGATGTGCGGAATTGCGTCAGGCAAGGGGCTTCATGACGCGTCTCGATCAGGATGTTCATGTCTCACTTGTCATCGCAAATCTGAGCAATATTGATCATCCTCGTTCACCTGCAGGTATGGAATCTCCATTCGATGGTCCGGAAGAAGCCGGCTGTCACCCGATTTCGGTCGTGTTCCGTGATACAGCAGACTCGTCTTTAACCCGCAAATTAGAGGAGTTTGATATGTCTCTCACTGTGGCTCATATCACGCCGCTCATCTCACTTTTGGCTGGTATCTTGATCCTCGTCGTCCCGGCTCTATTGAACTATATCGTCGCAATTTACCTGATTGTCGCTGGAGCGATTGGCCTCAACGAAATCTATCATTTTGTGAGCTGAATTATACAAGCCGGCGAGCGCGATCGAGGCCATCCAGGCGGCCGAGCGAGATAGTTGAGGCATTGCGCCTGTTTGCAGTAGGCTCACGCAAGCTAACGTGACGCCGCCTTCGGAACGATGAGGACCCGCTGTCGTTGCTCCTTCTCCAGCAGAAGGAGAGAATTTGGTCTCTCCCGAAAAAGGAGAGATTTCTATGAGAAATTTGAAACTGATTGGAGCGACGGCACTCGTGCTCGCGCTCGCGGTTGCTTCGCCAGCAATGGCTCGCGGTGGTGGTGGCGGTCACGGTGGCGGCGGCGGTGGCGGTCACGGTGGTGGCGGTGGCATGGGCGGCGGCGGTGGGATGCGCGGCGGCGGCATGGGCATGGGCGGCGGCGGTGGCATGAGCGCCGGCGGCTTTCGCGGCGCGCAGGCTAACGTCGGCGGCTTCCGCGGTGCGCAGGCTAACGTCGGCGGCTTTAACGGCGGCAACAACTTCGCCGGCCGTGGCGGTGGACGGTTTGCCGGTGGCGGTTATCGCCACGGATACGGTCAAGGCTTGGGGTTTGTCGGAGGGTTGGCGGTTGGCAGTGCCCTCGGATATGGCTACGGCGGATACGATGGCGGATACTACGGCGACGGCTACGCCGACAATGGTTACTATGATGGCGGCGGGTATGACAGTGGCCCATCCTATGTTGTCTCAGGCGGCCAGAATGGCGATCCCGATTACTGTGCTCAGCGTTACAAGTCCTACGATCCGGCTTCGGGGACATACCTGGGGTATGACGGTCTGAGGCACCCGTGCCAATAGCGAACGAGAAGAGCGGCGGCTCGAATGGGGCCGCTGCTTTTTACCTCTCGTGGCGCAACGCTTCAAAGCAGGTCTATCGGCGTCATATGGCCACCAAAATCATGGGCAGCTGCTGTTGGAGAAACTTTCTATCTTGGAGGTTGCCTGACGTCGGTTCTTCGCTCCGGTCGCTTGGACGCACTAACCCTGAAAGTGCAGGCCTCGACAAGGGCTACGCGGCCGGACGGAGTTATCCGCTTATAGCGCCGCATTCAGCGGAACGCGCTTGCTGCCTGAGGGGAGGCTAACGGGTCCCAGTGCAGCATCAACTTTGTTGGCGAGCTCGTCGCCGAGGAACGGTTTCTTGATGATTCCGGCGTCGTCAACTTTTCCCAACGCGGACTGGTCGGCAAAGCCGGTGATGAACAACACGGGCAGATTCGGAAATCTCGAGTGCACTTGCTTGGCGACCTCCATGCCGTTCATCCCGGGCATGGCGAAATCGAGCACGACAAGATCGACGTTGGCCCCGCCCAAGAGATCGAGCGCGTCTCCGCCGCTGCCCACTTCCAAGATCACATAGCCCAACTCGCGAAGCATGGATGCCGTAACCTCGCGTACCGCGCTGTCATCGTCCACGAGAAGAATAACTGCACCTTCGTGGTGCAGCCGGATCGGCGCAACGGAAACCGTCGATGCTTCTGCAGCGTCAATCGTGCGGGGCAAATAGACCTTCACCGAGGTACCCTCTCCCATGCGGGTATCGATCCGCATGCCGCCACCGGACTGCTTTGCGAAGCCGAGCACCTGGCTCAACCCCAACCCCGAGCCCTTGCCGATTTCCTTGGTGGTAAAAAACGGCTCGAAGGCTTTAGCGAGTACTTCTTTTGTCATGCCCGAGCCGGTATCGGTCACGGATATCACGACGTACTCGCCGGGCGGCGGCTCCTCCGGCTTTTCGGCCGAGTCCACGGTTGCATTGCCGGTTTCCAGCGTGATGCTGCCGCCGACCGCAGTTGCGTCCCGCGCATTGATTACGAGATTGAGAACAATCAGCTCTATCTGCGTCGGATCGATTAGGGCATACCAAAGACCGGGCCCGAATATCGTGCTGATTGCGACGCTGCCACCCAACGCGCTTTGCAACAAATCGCGCATATTCGCTAGCGCATCGTTGAGATTGACGGGCTTCGCCTCGAGGCGCTGGCGGCGGGAAAACGCCAGCAGCTGCGATGTGAGCTTGGCGCCGCGCTCGGCCGCCAACCGGATGTGAGAAAGCCGCTGCTTCAACCTCGCATCGGCAACGCCGGTGAGGCCTTTGTCAACGAACCTGAGGTTCCCGAGCACTACGGTAAGCAAATTGTTGAAGTCGTGGGCGACACCCGACGTCAGCTGACCCACTGCCTCCAACCGCTGCATTTGGCGCAGGGTCGATTCCACTCGCTCGCGTTCCTCGAACTGGGCGAGAAGCTGTCTGTTGGCTGCCTCGATCTCGCCGGTACGTTCTGCAACCCGAGTTTCCAATGTTTCGTTCAGCCCGCGTAGCTCCATCTCAGCACGCCGCGCGTTCCTTTCGCTCTCATGCAAAGCTTCGAGCCGAGCACGCGCCTCGTACTGCCGTCGCCGCCCTCGCAGGGCGGTCTTTACCATGCTGATGAATGTTGTCGGGTGAAACGGTCTTTCCAAGAATGCCAAATGGCCCAATGCTTCCATTTGCCTTTTTGCCGTTGGATTTCGTTCAAATCCGCCACCCCGTTCGGTAAGAAGAATGAAAGGAAAATCTGACCATGGAGGCTGCGAGCCGACCCAACTTGCGAGACCCTTGATGTCAGCATTGTGAATCGCCTCGTCGGTCAACACCGCGACACCGGCACCAAGTGCCAGTTCCGTAAGAAACTTCGGCAGGTCATCGCATATCTCGGCGACGAGACCCGCCTCGCGAAGAATTCTTGCTGCAATAAATGCATTTCGACCCTGCGGCGCAACGATCAGCGCGCGCTCAGAGGAGTGATTTAGCACCGCGCTCAAGGTTTCTGGTCCATCACGGGGGAGTGGGCACCGACGTATTGCGGTACGCCGCGCAGAACGCCTTGGAATTTGTCGATCGGGGGACCAATCTTGAGCCCATTCCGGTCGATGCTGAATTCGCGGATCGTATTTTCGTGACGACCGGTACGTTTCTTGAGCACGGAAACTGCGCGCCGCACTTGCCCGATCGCCTCGAAATACCGAAGCAATATAACGGTATCGGCGAGGTAGGTGACGTCCACCGAGGCCATCATATCGCTCACCATCCCGTGCTGGGCAACGGTGAAGAAAGTCGCCGCGCCTTGCCGGTTCAGGTATTGCAGCAGCTCGTGCATGTGCAGAATGAGGAAGTGCTCCTGCGGCATAGCGTTCTGGTAGCCGTTGAGACTGTCAATCACCACAGTACGAACATTGTCTTGTTCCACGCACGAACGGACCTGGTGGGCGAATTCTCCGGGTGATACTTCGGCGGCGTCCATCTGCTCGATGACGAGGCTTCCGCTCGCACGCAAGGCCTCGAGGTCGATGCCCATTCCCTTTGACCGGGCAAAAAGCAATCCCAGCTCTTCATCAAAAGACGAAGACCGCTGCGCGCTCGCCGCGTTTGACCGCTGCTACCGCCATCTGAAGGACGATGAGCGACTTTCCCGTCCCAGCGGGTCCGATGACTAATGTACTCGAGCCGCTTTGGATCCCTCCGCCCAACAGCTTGTCGAACTCGTCGATTCCGCTGGTAAGGACGGAAGTTTCCACCCGCGCGCGATACTCGGAGGCGACCAGCCGAGGAAAGACATGCACTCCGCCGGTCTTTATCGTAAAATCGTGGTATCCGCCGCGGTACGGTTGGCCCCGATACTTGGTAACGCGCAATCGCCTGCGTTCCGCGCCGTAGTCGGGGGCCAGTTCCTCCATCCTCACCACGCCGTGGGCGACGCTATGAACGGTCTTGTCGTCCGTTTCCGCAGTCATGTCGTCGAGCAGCAGCACGGTTACGTCGCGCCGGCTGAATGAGTGCTTCAAGGCCAAAATCTGACGGCGATAGCGAAGCGAACTCTGCGCGAGCAGCCGTATCTCCGAAAGGCTGTCCAGGACCATGCGGCTTGGCTTGTAGCGCTCCATTGTTTCGAATATGCGTTTTGTCGTCTCTCCAAGCTCGAGGTCGGAGGGGTCCCGTCGCGGGGTTGGTAGGAATTGAAGGTGGCGTAGTCTCCGAGGTGATCAACCTCGAATCATCCGGCGTTGAAGCGCCGGACCGGAGACCACGCCATGAGCAGCAATATCACGAAGACGCATTCCGCGCAGTTTGAAGGAGAGACGGCTCCCCAGCTTTTCGACGATTGGCTCGATCCGATCGAAACTGCGGTGCGGGAACGAGCGCGGGAATTCATTGAAGAATTGATCCGCAGCGAGCTCGATGCGGCCCTTGCGCGCCCACGCTACGAACGGAGCAAGAAGGCCGGCCGCGAGGGAACGCCCGGCATGACGGGTCATCGGCACGGCAGCCGGCCGCGGTCGCTGATCGGCAGCTTCGGGCCGGTTGAGATCGCGGTCCCACGAGCGCGGCTCGACACGGCCGACGGCAAGACCACCGAGTGGAAGAGCCAATCGCTACGGGCCTACCAGCGCCGCACGCTGGCCGCCGATGCGTTGATCGCCGGCTGCTACCTGGCCGGTACCAACACGCGCCGTGTGCGGCGCGCGCTCAGTGCCCTGTTTGCTGGCGCCGTCGGCAAGGACACGGTGAGCCGGGTGTGGCGCAAGGTGAAGAGCGACTGGGACGCCTGGAATGCCCGCTCGCTCACCGAAGAGCCCATCGTGCGGCTGATCCTCGACGGCACCGTGGTGCGGGTGCGGCTCGATCGCAAGGCGACAGCGATCTCGCTGCTGGTCGTCATCGGTGTGCGCGCCGACGGCCAGAAGATCCTGCTCGCAATCAAGGCCATGGGCAGCGAGAGCACCGAAGCCTGGCGTGCCGTGCTCGACGATCTTATCCGGCGTGGGCTGCGGCGGCCCGAATTCCTCATCGTCGATGGCGCGCCGGGGCTCGATGCTGCGATCGCCGCGGTGTGGGATGGCGTGCCGGTCCAGCGCTGCACTGTTCACAAGCACCGCAACCTGCTGGCACATGCGCCTGAACGGCTGCACGAAGAGATCACCGCCGACTACAACGACATGATCTACGCGGCGACGTGCGAGGAGATCGAGGCGCGGCGCAAGGCCTTCATCCGCAAGTGGCGGCTCAAGCATCGTGCGGTGGCCGACAGCCTGCAGGAAGCCGGCGACCGGCTCTTCAGCTTCACGCGACTGCCACCGAGCCAGTGGAAGAGCGCGCGCACCACGAATGCCATCGAGCGGCTGCACGAAGAGTTCAAGCGGCGCATCAAGACACAGACCGTGCTACCATCGGCGGACACCGCAGCCATGTTGTTCTGGGCTTTGCTTGCTTCCGGCCAGATCAACATGCGCAAGGTCGATGGCTGGAAAACGCTCGCCACAAAGCCCATCGATCAGCCAATTGACCTCGCGGCGTAATCAGATAGCTTCATCATGTCGGAGATCACGCTACTCCGGATTCCAACCACATCTCGGACGGCACCGTCGGAGGAGTACAGCAAGCTCTGCTGCTGCTCTTCGTTGAGCAGGTTTTCCGGCGGCACAAGCTCGAAAATATCGATGGCGTCGCCAAGCGACCAGCCGTGAGAGACTGCAGTCTCTCGCAGCTCCGCCTCGGTTTCCGAAATCGTGATGTAAAGCCCCTTCTCTCCGATCCGTGCCCATTCGAGCAGGAATTGCAGGGCCAACGTGGTTTTTCCCGTTCCTGGGCTTCCTTCGAACAGAAACAGGCGATTTCTGCGCAAGCCGCCAAGGAGAATATCATCGAGGCCGGGTATCCCCAGTCGCGCCTTGGACGAAGGGCTCGAATTGTCCATCGCTGGCTCCGCTCTGTGAAGTACAGTGCCTCACAATGTGGTCTTCAAAGCCCGAAGGTCACGTTTACGGTGACATCGGCTAATCAGAGTATCCCAGCTTCACTCAAGGTGAGCACCGCTGACTGGGATCCACGAGCAGCGGGTCGCGAGCGCGGCACCGATGTCAGGCTGAGTCTGACAGCAAGCCCGTCTTGAGCCCGGCCCGGGTCAACAAGGAGTACCTCGTCACCACACCAACAATGCGACTGTGAGTCTGGTCAAAATTGCACACTTTGGAAGATACGCTCTGCCCACTGACGCTCGGTCGTTCCGAACGACATGCGACGCTGGGAAACCTTGTGTTTACATTGCGCTGCATTCGATCGACCATTTCAGCATGGCGCTCGACAATCCCTCCCGTGATCTCACTGTCGCTTATCTCGGCGCCGGCATAGACCCCTCGCGAAATCTCGGACACGGCGGCGCGAATCCAATCGCAAGAATGGTGATACGTGTCTGGGATTTGGACCTGTGCGGGCGCCACTTTAGGCGGCGATGAACCGCGCAAAAAGGGGCGGCTTTTGGCGGACCATCAAGACGCCACCTTACAGGTTAGGCCGCCCGCCTGTGGCAGAACAGAGCTTTCGAAATAGTGGGTTCTGCGATGTAGCGCGAGCTATCGCCGAAAGTTGGTGACGGCGTGAATCGGAAAGGCGGCATATCGTGGGGGTGCTTGACGCCTCCACTTCTCCACCGAAGGAGCGATATGCCGTGTTCAAAGATAACATTATCCAGCTGATTCAGCCAGGAAACGTCGACGACCAACTCACCGCAATCTTGCGCAACGGGGCGCGTGTCCTGTTGGCCCAGGCCGTGGAGGCCGAGGTCGCGGACTTTGTCGGCAAGCATGCCGATTTGAAGACAACGGGCGGGCACCAGCGCGTGGTTCGCCACGGCCACCTGCCGGAGCGCGAGGTGATGACCGGTATCGGTCCGGTCACCGTCCGCCAGCCGCGTGTGCGCGATCGCGAGGCGGCCGCCGCCGATCGCGACCGCATCCGGTTCTCTCCGTCGATCCTGCCGCCCTACATGCGCCGGTCGAAGTCGATCGAGACGTTGCTGCCGATCCTATATCTGAAGGGTATCTCGACCGGCGATTTCTCCGAGGCGCTGGCTGCGCTGCTCGGCAAGGACGCTGCCGGATTGTCGGCATCCGCCATCGGCCGGCTGAAGGACGGCTGGCTCGACGAGCACGCCGCCTGGCAGAAGCGCGATCTGTCGGCCAAGCGCTATGTCTACATCTGGGCCGATGGCATTCATCTCCAGGCGCGCCTCGAAGACGAAAAGCAATGCATCCTGGTTCTGATCGGCGCGACGCCGGAGGGCCGCAAGGAGCTGGTCGGATTTACCGATGGCGCCCGCGAGAATGCGCAGGACTGGCGCGACCTGCTGCTCGATCTGAAGCGGCGTGGGCTCGAGGTGTCGCCGCGGCTCGTCATCGCCGACGGCGCGCTCGGGTTCTGGAAAGCCGCAGGCGAGGTCTGGCCGAAAACGCGCGAGCAGCGCTGCTGGGTGCACAAGACAGCGAATGTGCTCGCCAAGTTGCCGATGAGCCAACAGCCCAAGGCCAAACGCGCGTTACAGGAGATCTGGATGGCCGAAACCAAGGCCATCGCCGAACTGGCGTTCGACGCCTTCGTGGAGAGCTACGCGCTGAAATACGCCAAGGCGGCGGACTGCCTGAGCCAGGATCGAGATGCGCTGCTCGCCTTCTACGACTTCCCGGCCGAACATTGGAAACACCTGAGGACGACAAACCCCATTGAAAGCACCTTCGCCACCGTGCGCCACCGCACGATCCGATCGAAGGGCTGCCTGTCCAACAGGACCGCGCTCGCCATGGTCTTCAAGTTGCTCGAGGGCGCACAGAAAAGCTGGCGACGGCTCGACGGACACAACCAGTTGCCAAAACTCGTTCTCGGTGTGACATTCAACGACGGGATTGAGGTCATCGCCAAGCCAACCGACCGTCAGCCCGAAACCGCCGCCGCCTGACCGACCCGGCCGTCACCAAAAATTGGCGATAGCTCTGTAGCGCTCCACTGACTCGAACCCCCGACGCATCAGATCCTTGGATCGGTCAGCACTGGCTCGTCACGCTGGTTGGATTTTTCGCTGTAAGCCATTGAACTCTAATGCTCGAATTTTGACTCGGTTGGAAAAATTCTCTTGAGAAATCAACGATAGTCGCGTGTCTCTTAATCAGCGGGTCCCAGGTTCGAGCCCTGGTGCGCCCACCAAGCAAAAATCTCTCATATTCAATAGATTGGGACGTTGGTCGCCGAGAACAAAACGGGTCTCGTGCGACGCTTTTTGTGGTCGTTCGTCGCACGCCGTGCGACGAGTTGGCGATGTTCTCTGAATGTTTCGATGAGAGCCCGTGTGCAGGAAGCCGAAATGAGGACGAAGGATCCCTCGGCAATCTCATGACCAAGAGGAGCTGAGCGCTGCGCGAATAGACTTTGCTCGTGGGTGCTGGTGTTAATGGCTGGCTACGGAGTTGTATTCGCTTCGCCCGACACACAATCGCACCGCGCTGCCAGCCGTTGGTATCAAGCCGCGCACCAAAATTAGGCCCGATCGGCCTATCGAAACTTCTTCATGGACGTACTCACGATCTTTGTCTTCATCATGTGTTTTTGGCTACTTATTTCGGTTGTTGGCGACCTTTTCCGACGCCACGATATCTCGGGCTGGGGCAAGGCAACTGGGTGATCGTTTTGCTCCTGATTCCGAATATTGGAATCTTTGCCTATTTGATTTCGCAAGGAAGGGCATGGCGGAGCGCAACATGCAGCAGGCTCAGCAGGCGCGTGAAGAGCTTCGACGCGTAGTTGGTTTTAGTGCCGCAGATGAAATCGAAACGCTCGATCGGCTGAAAAAGGCAGGCTCGATCAGCGACGACGAATTTACGCGTCTTCGCACTCGGCTCCTTCAGTAACATCAGGTGCGTTGCGAAGACGTGTAGTGGCGATGACTAACTGCCTGAACGGTGCTTCGCGCTCTCTGCTATGGCCCGGGACAGCTGAGCCAATAGAGAGTCTGCAGCGGGGACACTCAGTTGCACATAAATCGGTTCCAACTCCGTATGCCCAGGTAACGCCACGTACATTGTCAAATCCACGTTTTCGCCGTGGGCAATTGCTGCGATATGATCCACATGCGGGATTAAATAGGGCGCGTCGCCTTCAATCTTGATTACAGTCGTCATCACCTATCCCTTTCGCGCTTAAGTGCAACTCGTTAGCAGCAGTGTTGGGCCGAGGGTCCAAACAATGGTCACGACGGCCGCAAGCAAGGTCCACACGATCACCCAGTGGAGGAATAAGTCGGTCGGATTGAGCGCTGGGTCCGCAGGGGGCGTCGCGTAGTTGCGCCACAGCCCTCCGATCAAGCCGAGATGGGCGAGGATGGCCACGCCGAGGCTAAGGCGGATTGTGACCGCCGACCAGGCGAAAGCGCAGCCCACACTATGGAGGACATAAACGGTGATGAGGGCGCTGCACCACGCGCCGAAGCCCAGCACGAGAAGCCATAGCCGGTAGGCGGGAACGGGATGCACGCTCATTGGACCAGCCCTCCGCCTTTGGCGCCCCCATTCCGTTTCCCGGGGCAGGGCACCATCACGGTCGCATTCCCAAGAGGCCCACAAGCGTGGGCAAAGCCAACACAAGACCGATCGCAATCGCACCTGTGACCGCCGTGTAGTCAAGCCAGAGCCGAGTCAAGCGCAGATCGACAAGGCGCTGGGGCGATATGAAGCCGGTGGCAAGACGCGTGAAATTGCTGAAAAGGAAAAGCAGGCCGATGCCGGCATGCAATACGACGTAGCCGAAAAGCGCGGCGGCCGTCGCGCCGAGCGCATGCTCGCGCGGATGCGGAGTAACGTTCCCGATCAGAACCACCGCCGCGCCTATCGCCGCGAGCAGCACGAGGGCCGCCAGTCCGATCCAGGCCTGTGGCGCGCGTCCGCTCTCTTGGGCGCGCAAAGAGCCGCGCGCCCCGGCGGCTGCGACGAACAGAGCCATCACGCTGACAACAGCGAGTGGAAGGTTGGTCGCGGGCGTCACCGGCGGGGGCCAGTTCGGTGCAGAGATCCAGAGATAGAGCACCCCGAACACCAGCGAGGTGAATAGCGTCCCGTCGGCAACCAGTGCGAAGATGAGTGCCCACCAGGGCGGAGCGCTGGCCACCTCCGTGTGTGGCGGCAGGCTGAGGCCTCTACCGACCGGCAGGGAACCGTAGTCGCGGGAATGGCCGGCGTTCTGTCCCCACCGCACAAACAAACCGGCTACGACGAGCGTCATGAAAAGCGCCAGAAAGTAAAACTTGGACAACATGGCCAGCACCGCCGCGCCCGTGCAAAGCGCCGTCCACAGCGGCAGATAGGTCGCGCGTGGCAGCACGATCAGTTGCTCCGGCACCCCGGATGTAATGTGAACGCCCAGTGTTTCCTGCCAGCTGTTTCGCGCAAATCCGAGATATCCCTCGCCACGCGCCAGCGAAGGCGCAAGTTCGCCCGCGGCGATCCGGTCGGCCCTGGTGTCGATACTGGGGAGCGAGGCAAAGGCATAGGGGGTCGGCGGGATCGGCATGGCCCATTCGAGCGTCGCTGCCCTCCAGGGATCGCGCCTGACCCGGCGCCCATAGCGGATCTGAGCGATGAGATCGATCACCACCAGCGCGAAGCCGATCGTCATGATGAACCCGCCCAGAGAAGACAGGAGATTGAGCCAAACCCAGCCCTCGACTGCGGGGTAAGTATAGATGCGCCGGGGCATGCCGAGCAGGCCGACCAGATGCATCAGGAAGAACGTCAGATTGAAGCCCACGAAGATCAGCCAAAAAGCAGGAATAGAAAGCCGGTAAACTGCCGTGCGGCCGGTCAGAAGCGGCAGCCAATAATAGAGCGCCCCCAATAACGGGAACGCGAGGGCACCAGCGACCACGTAATGGAAATGGGCGACGACGAAATAGGTGTCATGCGCTTGCCAGTCGAACGGCACGACGGCGAGCATCACGCCCGTCAGGCCTCCTATGACAAAGGTCGAAAAGAAGCCGAAGATGTAGAGCATCGGCACGTTCCAACGCGGCTGGCCATGAGCCAGCGTGGCGAGCCAGGCGAACAACTGCACCGCGGTCGGGACCGCGACGATCGCCGACCCCGCAGAGAAGAAGGCGAGTGCGAGATGGGGAATTCCGACGGTGAACATGTGGTGGACCCAGATGCCAAAGCTCACGAAGGCAAGGCCGATGATTGCGACCACGATTGCCCGGTATCCGACGAGGGGCGTGTTGGCGAAGACGGGGATCATCGTGGACAGGATGCCGGCCATGGGTAGAAAGATGATGTAGACGTCGGGGTGGCCGAAGATCCAGAACAGGTGCTGCCAGAGCAGCGCATCTCCGCCGCGCGTCGGGTCGAAGAAGGGCAGGCCGAAGGCGCGCTCGGTTTCAAGCAGGGTCGAGCCCAGGATCAGCGGCGGGAAAGCCACGACCATCATCAATGCCGTGACCAGCATATACCAGCCGAAGATCGGCATGCGGTCGAGCGACATGCCCGGCGCTCGCATCTTGAGGACCGATACGATGATCTCGACGGCCAGTGTGAGCGCCGATATCTCGACAAAGGTCACTCCGAGCAGCCAAACGTCGGCGTTGATCCCGGGTGTGTAGACGTTCGAACTCAAGGGCGTGTACATGAACCAGCCGCCGTTGGGCGCGACACCGGCGACGAGGGCGACGGTGAGGATGGTACCGCCGAACAGGTAGCACCAATAGCCGTAGGCGGTCAGTCGCGGGAAGGCGAAGTCTCGGGTGCCGAGCATCTTGGGTGTAAGGTAGACCGCGATACCCTCGATCATGGGTATAGCGAAGAGAAACAGCAACATTGACCCATGCATGGTGAAGACCTGGTTGTAGGTCTCGGTATCCATGAATGTCGCTTGCGGCGTCGCGAGTTGTACCCGAGCCAACATGCCGAGCACGCCGCCAATTGCGAAGAACACAAATGCCGTCGCCATGAAGCGCACGCCGATGACGGTGTGGTTAACCGCCGCAAGTCGCTGCAGCCCAGGCCCCGTGGCCCAGATCTGCACGAGTTGGCGGTGCAGTCCTATCGCGGTGCCGGGATTTGGTGCGTCTTCGATCGAGGTATTCATTGCGCTACTTTCCCGGTTGCGTCGGGTTTGGCGATCGCGGTCGAGAATTCCGCTGCTGGATGGACGATGACGTCGAACCGCATCCCGCTGTGGCCGCTGCCGCAGAATTCATTGCACAGCCCCTGATAGCGGCCCGGCACATAAGCCTGGATGCGCAGCAGATTTGTGTGTCCGGGCACGGCGTCGATCTTGCCGGCGAGGCGTGGAATCCAAAACGCGTGGATGACGTCGAAACTCGTGACCACGACGTCAACTGGAACGCCCGCGGGCAGGTGCAGCGTACCCTCCGTTTTGATGCCGCCGTTTCCGGGATAACGGAACGTCCAGATCCATTGCCGTGCTTCCGCCTCGATCCGCAGCGGTTCGTCGGTGTGTCGCGGCGAGAGCCGCTCACCCGTGACCAGCGCATAGGCAACGAGAGGCATCAGAACGAGCGCCGGCAGGCACAGCCCGCCGAGCACGATCCAGCGCGTGGGTGAGATTCGTGCTCCCCAACCCGGGCGCAAGATCACCAGCGCGAAGAGGACCGTAACGAGCACAAAGAGCACGACGGCACCCGCGAACATCGCCCACCACAAAGTCGCGATCGACGCTGCGGCTGGCCCGGCGGGATCAAGCGTCGATAGAGGTCCTGTACAGCCGGCGAGTGCCGCGAAGGATCCGATATAGACGCCCGCGCGGAGAGCGCTATGATCCAGACGGAAAGTCTGCCTCGGACATGGAGAATTGGCACCATGGTAAAGAGCAACGACGAACCCGCCGCAACGAGAGAAAGTCCCGTCATGCTGGAGCTTCTCCGGCTTGATACTGGATCCGCGGTCGCGCTGGTCGGCCATCCCATCCACGTCATGATGGTGCACTTCCCGATCGCGTTCGTGATCGCCACTTTTGGCGTCGATGTTTTCTACTGGTGGTCTGGCGACGCGTTCTGGGAGCGTGTTGGTCTCTGGGCAGCCGGTTTCACTTTCTTGACTGGTGTCGCGGCCAGCATTGTTGGCACCGGAGAGCTCTTGCTTGTGCCTGGCATTCGGATGCGGGAGGCGAGCTGGTCCCACGCCATTGCGGCGATGACGCTGGTCGCAATCACAGGGGCGAACTGGGGGCTGCGTCTGCACTACCCAGAATCGATCCTGCCGCATGGCCTCGCGCTCTCGGGTCTCGCCTCGGTGATGGCGGGTTTCACAGGCTGGCATGGCGGCAAGCTCGTGTTTGATCATGGCATCGGTATTCTGGTTTCGCCCAAGAACTGACGCAGCCCGCCGGGCGTGAATAAATTCTTGGCGAATTGGTTTGAATCGATGTGCGGCTTGCCCAGGACGACCCCGATGATCGCCGTGATCAGCACAAGATAGGCGACCGTCAGAGCAATGTAGGAGAAGCGGCCGAAGTGGCCAGCGGGCTCGAACAGGTGCATGAGAGTCAATCCGGCGACGACGTGCAGCATCACCATGATTCCGACGAGCACCATCTTCAGGGAGAACCACTCCAGAAAAGTGTTTTGGAGGAAGATGAGCGCGGTTCCGCTGCCGATGGCGACGAAGGCCGCCGGGGAGGTCATCCCCACATAGACGAACCGTGTCAGCCGATGCAATCGATCGAGATCAGGTCCTACCTCGATGCCCTGGCGCTGCCGAAACAGAAACGGTAGAACGATCAATCCACCCGACCAGATGGCGATCGTGCCGAGATGGATAAATTTGAGCAAGGTTGTCATGCGGTTGGCTCGACCGGCCGCAAGCTCGACCAAACCAACCAGAGTCCTATCCCGAGATAGGGCAGGGACGCCGGCACCCACATTAGGAGGCCAGCCAACTGCTGGTCAGTGAGCGGATTCATTCCCCAAGCCGCGGTGCTGGCAAAATGCGCCGCGTAGAGCGGCCGCGGCGCGAAGACGATCAAAGCAGCCAGAAGTCCCATCTGTCCGACCGTCGCCACGAGCGCGACAAGTGCCGCGCCGGGTTGCGCCATCGAAAAGAAAATCGCGCGCCAAAGCAACCATGCACTGAGGAGAAGGGAGGCCTGCATCAGCCAGTAGGCAGGTACGCTGGCGAGCCCCCATCCGTAGGGTGCTGGCATATGCCAGACCCACAGGATGATCGTGTGAAGGCCGACGAGTGCGGCAAGCGGTGGTGACGGCATGCGCCGCACCGGGAAGGCGAGCGCCAGAAGCGGCGCCACAGACGCGATCAACAGCACATGGTGCAGCACCCTTGCGGAGAACAGCGCCGAAGACAGCGCGCAGAGCGGCGAGATGAAGATCGTCATCATCAGCAAGAGAGAGGCCCAGCCCGCGCGGGCATTGGCAACGCGACCGCTTACAATGACAATTGCCAGTGCAGCAAGTGCTGTCATGAGCAGCGGATCGAAATTCCAGCGCGTCAATAGATCGCCCGGCACCGCAGCGGGACCGCAGTAAGCGATGGTGGCGGTGTCGCCCATTCTTCGCCTCCGTCTCGGTGACTTAAGCCTCGCAAAGCTCAAAGACTTCGTAGAACCAGCGCGGCCATCATATCCACTCACTCGATCGACATTTTGCCTCGCCACGTCACGGCGTCAAAATGCTCCAAACAACTTGCCCAGTGCCACAACCACGGCCAGCGCGATCAGTGGACCTATCAGACCGACCATCATGATTTCGCGGTAGCTGCCGCGCTGGGTGGCTCCGCAGATGGCGAGCAGGGTCACGACAGCCCCGTTGTGTGGCAGCATGGCAAGCGCGCCGGAGCTGATGGAGGCCACACGATGCATCAGGTCCGGGTGAATGCCCGCAGCGGCAGCAAGCTCGGCATACGTCTCACCCAGGGCATTCAGTGCGATGGTCAATCCGCCGGAAGCTGAGCCGGTGATGCCCCCCAACACATTGGCTGCGACGGCAATTGACACGAGCGGACCGCCGGGTATCGCCAGGATTCCGTCTCGGACCACGGCGAAGGCCGGCAAAGCCGCCACCACTGCACCGAAACCAACCAGGCTTGCGGTGTTGAGAACGGGGAGCGCCGCAGCATTTGCACCGGCGTCGAGGGTCTTGCGCAGGTGCGGCAGACGCCCGCGCAAGATTGCCACAAGGACCAGCGAAGCTATCGCCAGCGCCGTCACGACGGACCACACCCCACTTACGGCAGCGAGCGAGGTTTCACCGAAGCGCGGCTCTGCCAGGAAGGCGGTATTGGCCCGCGGCAACACAACCAGGCTCATGATGAGGTTGACTATGAGCACGATAAGGATGGGCGCTGCCGACAGTGCAAATGACGGCAATTGCTCGCTTCGATGGCCGTGCCTCAGCTCTGCCTGGTCGAAATTATCCGCATTCGCCGCACGTTCCCGAATGAGTTGCTCATCGACGTTTGCGAGGGGCGCGAAACGGTAGCCCTCGCCTGCCTTTCGCGCGTGCATTTCCGTCACCCGCAGCCACCACAACCCGAAGCTCAGGATGATGGCAGAGGCGAGAATGCCGAGGATGGGCGCCGCAAACAGGGTCGTGCCGAAATACCTCATCGGGATGGCGTTTTGAATAGCCGGGGTGCCGGGCAATGCCGTCATCGTGAAGGTGAAGGCTCCAAGCGCAATCGCCGCCGGGATCAACCGATGCGGGACCTCGGCTTGCCGGAACAACGCCGCCGCCACCGGGAATGCCACGAAGGCAACGACGAAGAGGCTGACACCGCCATACGTGAGTGCGGCACTGGCCAGCACCACCGACAGGACCGCACGCTCTTCGCCAAGCCGCTCCGTTATGCCACGCGCGATCGAAAGAGCGGCTCCGCTGTCATCCATGAGCTTGCCGAATACGCCGCCGAGGAGGAACAGGGGAAAGAAATTTGTGATGAAGCCTCCCGTGCCCTGCATGAAGGTCAAGGTCCACTTGGCGAGTATCGGCTCTCGTGAGAAGGCTGCAGCGACGATCGCAGCGCCGGGCGCGGCCAATAGCAACGTAAAACCCCGAAACGCGAGAGAGATAAGTAAGCCGAGGCCAACCACGATGCCTGTCAATCCGAGGGCCTGCTCACTCATGACGCATCTCATCCGATTGCTAACGCCGCGACGCTGCTGGGTCGCGGTCATCCACCGAAGCGAGGGATCTGGTTCAGGCGATGCTCGATTGTGGGGAAGCATCGCGATATTTCGCTTCGGCGATCAGACCACACGCGAAAGCGCGAACAGGGCGGATAGGATGATTACGGCGGCCCCGGTGGCGAACACCAGACGGTCGGCAATCAGTCGACGCATGGGTACCTCCCTACACAAAACTGTAGCGCTCGGAATGGTATTTCGAAATGGGGACTCCCAGCTTACCGAGCGCCTGTTCGATGGCATCCATCATCACGCCCGGTCCGCAGATGAAATATTCGTGGTCCGCGTATGGACGTGGCAGATGTCGCATCATGACTTCGGCTGTCATAAAGCCATGCTCGCCAGTCCAGCCAGCCGGGGGGGCGGCGAGGACGTGGACAACCGTCAGGTCGAGCCGCTCTTTGAGCTTGTCCAGCTCTTCGCGGAAGGTGATCGAATCCCAATCCTTGCTGCCGTAAAGCAGGACCACGGCGCGCTTGTCGCCCGCATCGGCGAGTGTGCGGATCATGCTCATCATCGGCGTGATGCCGACTCCGCCGGCGATCAGGACGTGCATATCCGCGGGATGGCCGATGGTGAAGGCCCCGTAGGGGCCGTCGAGATAAACACGCTGGCCGACCGGGACCTTGGGGATCTCGCGGGTGAAGTCACCGAGATTTCGGATGGATATCTCGACATGGCCATCCGACGCCGCCGCGCTGGACGAAAATGAAAATGGATGGGCCGTGAACTTGAACGGGCTCCCCCACACGGTGAGCCAGGCGAACTGGCCTGGCTTGAAACGGAAGCCGGAATGGCCGTCGGGCCGCATCACCAGCGTGGTCGTACTGCCGCGCTCACGGCGCACCTCCTGCACGCGATAGGGGCGACGCAGCATGAACAGCGGTTTGACAATCCGTACGTAAAACAGCAGTGCGATCCAGAAGATCGTGAGAGCGATCCACAAAGATCGCTTCCAGGGGTCCACCAAATAGAAGCTCCACCCCACCATATGGAGAAGCCCGCCCGTCACGGCGATGATTGCTAGTGCGATGTGCGTGATGTGCCACAGCTCATAAGGAATTTTCAGCTTAGCCCGCCACAACGCGGTCACCACCAATGCGAGCAGCGAGAAGACGGACAGAAAGGCGAACACGGCGCCCAAGGGCACCTCGCCGGATTGGGGGAATGCAAGTAATTCAGGGTGAACTGCAAACATGATCAGAGGATGCACGACCACCAGCGCGACGGCGAAGAGCGAAATCCGCCGGTGGAAATGATAGATGACGTCCTCACCCCACGGTTCGGTGACAAACCGGAAGCGCGCCGTGAGTCCGAACTGCAGGCCCATTATCGCCAATCCGGAATAGCCGAGCGCTGCTGAAAACTCCGTCCAAAAATCGCGCGCTGGCGGCAGCGATCCTGCGAGGAGCGCAAACAGGGGAAGGAAAATGAAAAGCAGATATACGACCACCCAAACGATGCTGCGCGCAGCATATGCCGCAGCATACGTCATCGCGAGGTTTCCCGGCTTTTCCGAAGCTTGGAATAAAGGCGTCATCTGCGAACGGTCTCCGAAGCTCGCTATCGCCAACAGCCTTGCCGCGAGTTGATTTTGTCATCAAACCAGAAGGTTGTCATTTGGATTTTGCCACTTTCGGTTTTAGCTGACAGTGTCGAGAAAGTTCTTTTCGCTGACGAGCGAAACTTTTTTGGTCCGCTGATGATGCATGTCACACGCGGCGACGACATCGTTTCATACAAAAACGACCGCGGACCTTCGTATCGGCCTGACAGAGCTGGTGACGTCTTAGAGATAGACTTAGCGAGATTCTTAAGTCGTTCGGTTTTCGACTTTTTCGACGTTATCGGCTCCTTGTGGCTCGTGATGCCCGAGTTGAGCTCGCCCCGAGCAGCGGTGCGGACATTGGTGACGCGCGCGATGGTAGGTCAGGAAGCCTGACTCACCGAGTGCGACGCAATAGGGGCACCAGGATCGATGTCGTCTAATGGTACGCTGGTCTGGTTTTCCTTTGAACGGCGCGATGAATGCCGCCGTTCTCGTCAGCGGCTTCATCAAGGGTGGCGCGACCGTCGCTCGCATCGCGGTCATTGTGCTCGGCTCTCTCGTCAGCTCTTTCTGATCTCCATCGTGCGGATCACCGGTAACTTCTGAGGTCCCACCCTGACTGTTTGTCGGATGCAGTCGAGAAAATCGCGATGCGCACGCCCGGTCACGAACGAGAGGCGCACGTATCTGGTGCGGTTTCCTGTGCGGTGGCGGGGCATCGTAAGCGCTATCGAAGGATCGGCCAGGATTGTCTCGAAGAAATGTCGGGATGGCGCGGTTCGTCATCAACCCGGCCATGCTGATCCCGCAGCTCCTCGATCTCGACCAGGCATGCTTCCGCCAGCGCCACACTGGCGGCGCTCGGGCGCAACCGGGCGGCGCGCAACCGTCAACAGGCAGCGAGGCGCGGCATGATATGATGGGGTGGACGCCCCTCGACGGCATCGATGTGCCAAAATGATAGGTGTTGAACCATCACAAGAGAGGAAGCGCCCGTGAACGAAACTAGCACGATTGGATTGGACTTGGCGAAACATGTTTTTCAGGCGCATTGCGCGGATGCCGGCGGCAACGTCGTTTTCCGCAAACAACTGCGGCGAGACAAGGTGCTGGCTTTCCTAGCGCGGCAGCCCGTGTGTCTGGTCGCGATGGAAGCCTGCGCCAGCGCCCATTACTGGGCTCGTGAGATTAGCAAGCTGGGCCATACAGTGCGCCTGATTCCACCGTCCTATGTAAAGCCGTTC
>CAVXSU010000017.1:0-118105 GCA_963764405.1 uncultured Alphaproteobacteria bacterium | reverse complement strand
CGTGCTGCGCGACACCGTCCTCGACGAGCGGCGAACGACGGTGCGCAATCTCGTGGAAGCGGCGCAGAAGATTCTCGCCCGTTATGATGACGACGCCAAAGCAGGCAAGATCTCGCCCGATCAGGCACGTCAAACCGCATTCGCTTCGATCGGCGCGATGCGCTGGGGCGAAAATTTGGACTATGTCGGCATTTACGGCGCGGGAAACGCCGATGCCGGCATCACCTATGTGCACGGCAATCCCAAATACGTGAACGTGAATCGATGGGAGTTCAAGGATAGCCAGGGCCGGCTGCTGATTCAGGACATCGTGCGAACGGCCCGTTCGGGAGGTGGCTTCGATGAATATCTGGCGCCCCGCTCCTCGGGCGGCAAGGAACTTCGCAAGCTGTCCTACGTCGGTTCCTACGGCAGCGGGGACAAGCAGCTTGCGATCCAGGCCGGCGCTTACGTCGATGACATCGACGCGGTCGCCTTTCATCGCGCGCTGTGGGCCGCCATCGGCGGACTGGCCGGACTGGCCGTGGCCGTATTAGTCGCGTTCTGGCTTGGCCGCGGCGTGGTTGTCCCGCTCGCGCGGGCGTGCAGCGCCATGGACGAACTGACCAAGGGCAATCTCGGTTTCGATATCCCGTTCACGGACCGGAAGAACGAGATCGGCCAGATCGCCCGGAGCCTCCACATCTTCAAGGACCACCTGGCCGAGACGACGAGGCTTCGTGCGGAGCAGGAGGAGTCGAAGGCGCGCGCGGCGCAGGATCGCCGCGACGTCCTCGCCCAGATCGCCGACGAGTTCGAGCGCGACGTCGGCGGCGTCGTCAGTGGAACGGCGCATGCTGCCGGCGACCTGAAAAACTCGGCCTCGTCGATGACCGCCATCGCCGACGGCGTCACCGATCAAGGAACGAAAGTCGCCTCCGCCGCCGAGCAGACCGCCGCAAACGTTCAAACAGTCGCGGCGGCGGCCGAGGAGCTGTCGTCTTCGATCAGCGAGATTGGTCGGCAGGTGACCCAGTCTGCCTCCATCTCGCAGAACGCCGTGGGCCAGGCGGCGCGAACCGAAGCCATGGTCGGAAGTCTCGTGAACGCCACGCAGAAGATCGGCGAGGTCATCGCCCTCATCCAGACGATCGCGGGACAAACCAATTTGCTTGCGCTCAATGCGACGATCGAGTCGGCGCGCGCGGGAGAAGCGGGCAAGGGCTTTGCCGTCGTCGCCAACGAAGTCAAGGTGCTGTCGGCGCAAACCGCCAAGGCGACCGAGGAAATCACGAGCCAGATCGGTGCCATCCGCGATGCGACGGGTTCGACCGCCAGCGCAATCCGCGAGATTGGCGATACGATCGGCCAGATGAACGAAATCACCAATGCGATCGCCGCCGCCGTGGAAGAACAGGGCGCCGCAACGCAGGAGATCGCCAGAAGCGTGCAACAGGCCTCGCGGGGAACGCAGGACGTCCTGCAGAACATCTTCGGCGTGCGCGAAGCATCGGATCAGGTTGGTGCAGCCTCGGCGCTGGTACGCAATGCGGCCGGTCAGCTCAGCGCACAATCCGAGGAGCTCAAGAACGTCACCGGAAAATTCCTCTCCAACATCCGGGCGGCTTGACGGCGGGAGCGTAACTCACGGCTGGCAGGCGGGTTTCGCCTCGCCTGCCACATGAATCCAGCTAAGCCTTAAGAATAGAGCTTGCGGGTCGTATCGCTTTTCTGGACGTCGCTGGGCTCGCGAAACGTACCGAAAACGTGGTCCAGCGACGGATTGCTGACACCGAACCAGTGCTTCTCGCTGATGAAATGATGGCGCAGGTGGTATTGCTTGAGCCAGCGGCCGAAGCGGGTTTTCGGTTGGTAGGGGATGTGGGCAACGTAGTGCACCCATTCATAATGCAGGATCGCGAGCATCATTCCGAACAGCGCCGACAACGAGGGCTCCGCGCCGAACGTCAATGCGACCAGCGCGGTCGCGACAGCGAGATTCGGCACCAGAAACCAGATGGGTAAAAACAGCAGGTCGAGCCGGTTGGGCTCGACATGGTGATCGTAATGCAGACGGTGCTGAAGCTTGCGCAACCATGGCCACGGCAATGGTGGCGCGTGAAAGGCAAACCGGTGCATGCCGTATTCACTGAGGTAGAATAACAGCGCGCCGAGCAGGATCAGGGCGAAGTACGGCTCGATCAGGCCTGCCAGGAAAGCCACCCCTTCGAGCACAACGGCCGCCAGCAGCGCGGCCACACTGCCATGACGAAGAAACAGGAGAAACATCCGGCTCACCTTGCGCAGTCGGCGACATGGCCGCCTAGGGGAGCCTCAGTCTATCATGTATTCCTGGCAGCGGGGACGGGCCAGTTCTGGACGCCAGGCCTGCAACGACTACCCCGGCGCTGCCGGTTTTCCACGGATCATAATCAGGACGGCGGCCAACAGTTCCAGGGCGATACAGCCGTAAAAGGGCAGCGTATAGGCGCCCGAGAGATCGCGCAGGGCGCCGATCACGCCCGGCCCAAAGGCATAGGTCACCTGCGTGATCGCGGTGAGCAAGCTGATCAAAACCCCGAACGAACGCGCATCGAACTCCCGCTGCACGATCAGCGACGGCAGCGTGATCAGATTGCCGACCGAGAAGCCGAAGACCGCGCAAGCCGCGATCAGCAGTGTCTCGTTGCGGAAATTGATGACGACGAGAAGCGCCAGCGCCTGACTGATAAAGGAAAGGGCTGACGCGAGCCGCTGGTTGAGCCGGTCGATCACGGTCGAAAACAAGACACGCCCCGCGACCGCCATTGCCGTCAACAGTCCGACCGCAATAGCTGCGCTGGAACGGCCAACCAGGGGATCGAGGAACGCGATCAGGTGGACGATGAAGCCCACTTGCGCGAACAGCACCAGCGCGAAGGCGATTGATACCGACATGAAACCGACATCGCGCAAGGCACGCGCGCGGATGTGCGCAGACGATGGCGCATCGCCGGCCACGGCGGGCCCGCTCACCTGTCGCGGCGGCCGCCTGACAAAGATCAACAAGATGGGAACGACCACCACGAGCATGACGCTGGCGGCCACGATCATCGCGCGGGGAAATCCAAGCTGGCCGATCGCAATCACCAGCAACGGAACGCCGGCGATGCCGCCGAAGCTCGCGCCATTCAACGCGAGGCTGATCGCCATGCCGCGCTTTCGATCGAACCAGAGGCCGAGCGTGGTGCTGATCATCGCGAGACTGGTGCCTGCCCAGCCGAAGGCAAGCGCGATATCCGCGAGATAAAGCTGCCACGGCGCATTGACCTGCCCCATCAGAACGACCGCGACCACCATCGCGCTCGTTCCGGCCAGGAGGCAATTTCGCGGTCCGAATTTCCTAACCGCTTCAGCGACGAAAACGACGAGCAGCGCCCCAACCAAGTAAAAGAAGGTCGTCGCGGCCGAGATCAGCGATGCCCCCCAGCCGTGCTGCCGATGCAGTTCGGCGAGATAGACACTCTGGCCGTAGAAGCCGAACGCCCAGCCGAACGTCGCGATCACAAAGCAGACGGCGACGATCCGCCATCCGTCGTAACGAATGGAGCCCTCATCAGCCGCGTAGAGATGTGAGGCGTCCAGGCGATGGTCTTCCTCGGTGGAGGTTGGACGATGTTTGACGCGCAGCATTGCCGGGGTCCTTGGTTCACCATCGGATAGCGATATCATCTGTAGACACCAATAAAACTATTATACTGGTGTCTTGTTTCAACCCCCGCCCGGACTTAAATTCTACGGCATGTCGAAAGAATCGCGCAGGTTCCACGTTCCCGACGCGCTGGCGAACACTTACGATTTCGCGAACAGCCTGGATTTACGTCACTTTGTTCATCACGGCGTACAGCACGCGCAGGCTGACGAGCTGGAAGATCCGGCGGCCCTCGGCGCGTGGATGGCGCGTCACAAGCTCGGCGAGGGAGGCAAGACTCCATCCCATGCGACGTTCGACGCGGCATTGGCGTTGCGCGGAGCCGTTCGCGACTATCTTGAACGCGGTCTCGAAGCGCGACGGCGCGACGCTTCCGTGGGCGACGCACTCGGGAAGGCGATGGAACGCTTTCCCCTGCGGGTGACCGCGGCGGGCAAACAGGGATTGAAGCTCGCGCCGGCCGGAACCGATGCCATGGCCGGGCTTTCGGCCATCGTCGCCGAACTCTACGACGGCGCAGCCAACGCCACGTTGGACCGGCTCAAGATGTGTGCGTCCGACGAATGCAAGCGGGTCTTTTTCGACCGCTCCAAGCCCGGGACGCGGCGCTGGTGCCAATCCGCGCTATGCGGCAACCGGCAAAAGACCCGCACCTACCGCGAGCGCCTCAAGCAGGAACAACAGGCGTGATCCTGCGCGGGCCGTGCATGAGGCGCCGGAACGATGATCGCTGCTCGGGTGCAGTCCGGCGGCGAGAGCTGCTCGAATCAGGACGGCAACGCTTTCAGGCAACTGATTTTTTGGTCGGCCACGAACATATGATCGGGGCGTGCAAATGTCCGTTTCAGGGTCGACAAGGCGGCCAAGAATGGCGACAATCTGCAGTGTCTACCCTCCCTTGCAGTCACTACCGGATGTCACCATTGCCTGCATCACGCAACCAGGTCGTTCTGATGGCCGCGACGATCGGCTGCGCGGTGTTTCTGTCACCGCAGGCCCGGGCGCAGTGGTGGTCGCACACGCCTGCCGATTTCGAGGAATGTGCTGATATCGCCGAGAAGGCCGCAGCCAAGGAAGCGCGCACCGCAGCGCTCCGCGAATGCAACGCGAAATTCGCCGGACGCCGCAAGCCCGGCGGCGGCTACACCTATTTCGACTTCATGCAAAACCGAAGTTTCGATATTGCGGGCCCCAATCCGACGCCGGAAGAGCAGAAGCAGATCGACGAGCAATACGCTGCCTATCTCGAGAATCAGCGGCGCCACAGCATCGCAGCCGCCTTTGCCGCCAGACAGCGGCAGTTGCAGCAGCAGGCGTCGCTGAAGAGCGAGGTTGAAGGGCCGCCGGTCGCAACCGCCAGTATCGCCAAACCGGCGCCGTCGAAGACGACAGGCGAGCCCAAGCGGGCCAAACCGGCCAACTGCCCCAAGGATTCCTTTTCGTGCGAGTGGCCGCTGCTTTCAGAACGCATCAATGACCTGAAGAAAGCCTTGTTCGGCTCTCCGGCCAGCAAGCCGCTCAAGCCCAAGCAAGGGGGCTCCGGCTAATCGTATCAAACACCGGCGCGGATCTGCTCCACGGTCAGACGCGGCGAGCCTTCGCCTTTGGCTTCGGCCTCCTTGATCAGGGTCACGATGCGGCGTGACAGCGGCGCCTTCAGCCCGCGGCGGCCAGCGATGGCGGTGATGACGCCTTGCAGATAATCGATCTCGGTGCGGCGGCGGCGTTCCAGGTCTTCCCACATCGACGAACGCGCTTGCGGATCGATCTTCATGGCCGGCGCCAGCGCAATCGCAAACAGGGCGTCGGGCAGCCGCAACAGGTGCGGCGTAAAGCCGAGCGGCGCCGGCGTCGGCGATGCCGGAGCGATCCCTTCCGCTCTTACCGCCATCAGGCCTTCGGCGATCTGATCGGCGAACAATCTGCGCCAATCGCGCCTGGACAGTTGCTCGCGCAGCGGCAGGCCCGACAGCGCATTGATCGCGTTGTTGAGATTGACGATGAGCTTGCCCCATTGCACGCCCGCGATGTTGCCACTGGCGCGCATCGCGAGTCCGGGAACGGAAAGCCGGGCGGCGGTCTCGGCCGCGTCGCGCTCGATCACGATATCGCCCGAGGTCGCGCGGTGAAATCGCCCCTCGCCGGCGGCGACCACGTTGAACGGCACCATCGCGGCAAGCACCGTACGGTCCGGTAGCCGCGCACGCAGCAGCGGCACGTTGGCAATGCCGTTCTGCAAGCTGACGATGACCGCATCCGGTGGCGCGTAGCGGGCGATGTGATCGGCGATCTCCGCGGTGTCGGCGCTCTTGACGGTGACCAGCACCACGCCGGCGTCGGTCAGCACCTTCGGATCGTCGGACAGCTCGATTTGCCCAGATGCCACATGCCAGGACGAGCCCTCCAGGTTGGTCAAGCTCAGCCCGAACCGCTCGACCTCGGCGATCATGCGCGGACGCGCCAGCAGCGCGACGCGGCGGCCGGCGTGAGCAGAGAGCCCGCCGACAAAGCAGCCGATGCTGCCGGCGCCTGCCACCACAATCGGCCGATCCTGCACCATTGAATGCCCCGCCTGAACTGCAAGCAAGTCGCGACTTTGCGGCCGCTGCCTCCAGGACATCAAGTGGCTTGTCGCCTTGTAACCGTCATACCGCGCCGATATGTTTGCCATCGGGGGCACAGGGCAGACACTCGCAGGAGAGAACCATGGGCTTACTCGATGTCTTGAACGGGATGCAGAACGGTCCGCGCGGCTCCTCGACCCCGAGCACACAATCCGGCAGCGGAATGTCGCCGATGACCATGGCGATCCTGGCGCTGCTGGCCTACAAGGCCGTCAAACACATCAGCGGCAGTTCCTCGCCCTCGACGACGGCGCCGGCCCCCACACCATCGCCGGCCCCCGGCGGAGGACTGGGTGGCAGCCTGGGCGGCGGAGGTCTCGGCGGTCTGCTTGGCGGCCTGCTCGCGGGCGGCGCGGCGGGTAGCGTCCTCAGCGGCGGATTGGGCGACGTGCTCAAGCAATTCCAGCAAAACGGCCAGGGGGACACCGCCAATTCCTGGGTGAGCCAGGGACCCAACAAGCAGATTTCGCCCGGCGATCTGGCAAACGCGCTTGGCTCCGATCAGATCGACCATATGATGTCGCAAAGCGGCCTGTCGCGTCAGGAGTTGCTGAACGGATTGAGCCAGCAATTGCCCGAGGTCATCAATCATCTCACCCCCGATGGACGGCTGCCGTCGGGTGAGGAACTGGCGGGCCGGCTCTGAGCGAAGCGGCTCGCTGCGGTATTTTGATCTGGCGTTTCAGGGAGGACGATTATGAGCGGCATCATCTGGATCATCGTGGTCGGCTTTATCGCCGGCATCATTGCGCGGCTGCTCTCGCCGGGACCGAACAACCCGAGCGGCTTCATCTTCACCACCGTGCTCGGCATCGCCGGCGCGTTTCTCGCCACCTTCATCGGTCAGGCGATCGGCCACTATAGCCCGGACCAGGGCGCCGGCTTCATCACCGCCACGATCGGCGCGCTGGTCGTTCTGTTCATCTGGAACAGGCTGGTCGCAAGCGGCGTGGTCAAGGACTTCAACAGGTAGGGCTTCATTCCGGGACGCTGGCCGCGACAGCGCCCCGGATAGACTTTGCGCCGCTAGGTAATCAGATGCGCGCCGGCATCGATGCGGACGATTTCGCCGGTCATGTTGCCGGACTGCGGCAGCGCGAGGAAGCAGACCACGTTGGCGACATCCTCGGCCGAAGAAGCCCGCTTGAGCGGCACCTTGGCGACCACGGAATCGCGGACCTTCGCCGCCCCTTCGACACCGCGGCCCTTGGTGAACCAGGGCGTGTCGATATAGCCGGGACATACCGCATTGACGCGGATCAGCGGTGCGAGCGCGCGCGCCAGCGACAGTGTGATGGTGTTGAGCGCGCCCTTGCTCGCCGCATAGGCGACCGATGAGCCGATGCCGCTGATGCCCGCAACGGAAGAGACATTGACGACGGACGACGCGCGGCCAGATGCCTTCGCGCCGGCTTCCAGAAGGGGACGCGCTGCACGCAGCATCTGGAACGGCCCGATCGTGTTCACGCCGAACAGCCGCTGAAAATCCTCCGATGACAGGCCATCGAGATCGCCATGCGGAACGTGCTTGGTGGTGCCGGCATTGTTGACCAAGACATCGAGCCGCCCCCACGCCGCGGCTGCGGCTGCGATCTTCCGGCAATCCTCGTCGCGCGAGACATCGCCCTGAACCACGACCACGTCGGCGCCGGCACTCCGGCAAAGATCGGCAGTCTGTTCCGCTTCTTTCTGGCTGGAGGAATAGTTGATGACGATGCGCGCGCCACCCTTCGCCAGAATGGCCGCGGTCGCGGCGCCAAGGCCCGAGGCAGAGCCGGTTACAACAGCGCACAAACCATCTTTCGACATCGCATTTTCCTCGACTGGTTTTCAGATATTTTATGGCGCTCTAGCACAAGGATGCGCGAGGAGAAACTCCATTGCGCGGAATAAGCCGCACGCGGCCCGCGTAGCGCTTCGTACCGGGCCCGCAGGGGCCTTTGCGAACAGTAACGCTTGTCAGGCTCAAGCCTTTTCCCCATCATGGCCACCAACAAGAGCCCTCCAGAGGAACGCCGTAGTGGAAGCCGAGAACATCGTCGTCGAGACCGCCGAGAGGATATTCACCGATCTGGCCGACGCCCAAACCATCAACAGCGACAAGAAAGGCACCTGGAAAGCGCCGCTGTGGCGGGCGCTGAGCGAGGCTGGCCTGCCGCTGTCGTGGGTTGCCGAGGAACATGGCGGTTCGGGCGCCTCGCTGGCCGACGGCTTTGCCGTGCTCGGCGCCGCCGGCCGTTTCGCACTTGCCGTGCCGCTCGCCGAGACGATGTTCGCCGGCTGGCTGTTGTCGCAGGCCAAAATCGCCTCGCCCGAAGGCGAAATGACGGTGGCGCCCGCAAGCCCCAAGGATCGCATCACGCTTGGCGCCGATAGCACGCTGTCGGGCCGCGCACGTAGCATCCCCTTCGCGCGGGACGCGAAGCACATCGCGGTGCTCGCGCAGGACAACAATGGAAAAGCATCGATCGCGCTGGTCGATGCCGCCAAATGCCGGATCGAATCCAGCCTCAATCTCGGCGGCGACAACAGCGACACCGTGACATTCGATCGCGTCGCCCCTGATGCCATCAAGCCCGCACCGGAAGGCTTCGACCTCACCTCGCTGCTGCTGATGGGCGCGGTCGTGCGCTCCTTGCAGATCGCCGGCAGCCTTGAAGCGATGCTCGACATTTCCGTTAAGTACTCCAACGAACGCGTCGCCTTCGAAAAGAAGATTTCGAAATTTCAGGCCGTACAGCACAATCTGGCGAAGCTTGCCGGTGAATCGGCGGCGGCGCTTGCGGCCGCGACTTCGGCTGCCGATGCGTTCGCCAGCGGCGCGCCCGCCGACGCTGCGTTCCTCGAAGCGGCGTCGGCCAAGATCCGCTGCTCGGAAGCGGCGGAGAAAGCAGCCGCGATTGCCCATCAGGTTCACGGCGCGATCGGCTTTACGATCGAGCACATTCTGCATCGCTATACGCTGCGGGCGCTGGCCTGGCGCGACGATTTCGGCACCGAGAGTTTTTGGGCCGTGGAACTCGGCAAGCGCGTCGCGGCAAACGGCGCCGACGAGTTGTGGCCGCTGGTGGCTTCGCGCTGAATTCTGACTGCCGAAATTCCAGGACTTACTTCAATGACCGCAGCCCTTCGTTTCGATCCGATCCGCCTGCCGAGCGAATGCGTCGAGCTCCGCAAGCAGGTGCGAGCCTTCCTTGCGGAAGAAATCGCCGCCGGCACCTTCAGCCCGTTCAAGCCCAACCGGGAAGACAATGACGCGCCGGAATTTGCCCGCCGCGTCGGCGCGCGCGGCTGGCTCGGCATGACCTGGCCGAAGAAATACGGCGGCCACGAGCGGTCGTATCTGGAACGCTATGTGGTGACCGAGGAAATGCGCGTCGCCAATGCGCCGACGCGGCGCTTCTTTGTCGCCGACCGCCAGAGCGGACCAGTGCTTCTGAAATACGCCAACGAGCGCATCAAGATGGACATCCTGCCGCGGATCTGCGCCGGCGAGGTCTGCTTTGCCATCGGCATGAGCGAGCCGGATTCCGGCTCGGACCTGTTCGCGGCCAAGACCAAGGCGACAAGAACCGACGGCGGCTTCCTGATCAACGGCACCAAGATCTGGACCTCGTCGGCGCACATCGCCGACTACATGATCGCGATCTTCCGTACCTCGCCGCCATCAAAGGAAAACCGCCGCCACGGCCTGACGCAGTTTCTGGTCGACATGAAGACGCCGGGCATCAAGGTCAACCCGATCGGCCAGATCACCGGACAGTTCGAATTCAACGAAGTCGTCTTCACCGACGCCTTCATTCCCGAAGATCATGTGCTGGGTGAGATCGACGGCGCTTGGAAGCAGGCGACATCCGAGCTCGCCTATGAACGCTCGGGCCCGGAGCGCTTCCTGGAAACCTACTATGTGCTGACCGAGCTCGTGCGCGCGGTCGGCCCCTCGCCCGACACCCGCGCCGCCGAAGGCATCGGGCGGCTCGTCGCGCAACTCCACACCATGCGGCGGATGTCGGTGTCGGTGGCAGGCATGTTGCAGGCCGGCAAGGAGCCGGTGGTGGAAGCCTCGATCGTCAAGGACATCGGCACCATCTGGGAACAGCAATTGCCGCACCGGGTGCGCGACCTCGCCGCCTTCATCGACGAGAACGTCTCCAATCGCGAGACGCTGGAGCATCAGGTGGCCTTTGCGATCAAGACCGCGCCAAAACTCACCATTCAGGGCGGCACCACTGAGGTGCTGCGCGGCATCATCGCGCGCGGACTGGGCCTGAGATAATTCGTGACTGCTCGTGAAGCAGCGGCGCTCTGCCACCCTCTCTCGCGAGAGAGATCGTCCCCGACGCGGGAATATTTGTGACTTACGGAGACATGAAATGAGCACCACCAAGGATATCAGCGTCGAGAAGATCGGGCATGTCGGCCTGATCGAGATCCGGCGGCCGCCGTTGAATTTCTTCGATATCTCGCTGATCAACCAGATCGCGGACGCGCTGGAGGAATTCGACCACGATATCGAGATCCGCGCATCGGTGCTGGCGGCGCAAGGCAAGGCGTTCTGCGCCGGCGCCAACTTCAACGATCCGGCGCGGCAGGAGCAGGAGGCGCGCGCCAAGACCGATCCCGCCTCGCGCCTCGGCCCGATCGCGCATCTTTATGTGCAGGCCGTGCGCATTTTCCGTTGCCAGAAGCCGATCGTGGCGGCCGTGCATGGCGCGGCGATCGGCGGCGGCTTGGGCCTCGCGGTATCGGCCGACTTCCGCATCACCTGCCCCGAAGCGCGCTTTGCCGCCAATTTCACCAAGCTCGGTTTTCATCCCGGCTTCGGGCTGACGGTGACGCTTCCCGAACTGGTCGGCAAGAACAACGCCGAGCTGATCTTCTACACCTCGCGCCGGGTGACCGGCGAGGAAGCCTATCGCATGGGCCTCGCCAATGAATGCGTGCCGCAGGATCAGGTCCGCGAGCGGGCATTGAAGCTCGCGCAGGAGATCGCCGAGTGCTCGCCGCTCGGCCTGCTGTCGACCCGCGCCACGATGCGCGCCGGCCTCGCCGACCGCGTGCTCGCCGCCACCCATCACGAGCTTGCCGAACAGACGCGGCTGCGCGCCACCGAAGACTTCAAGGAAGGCGTCAAAGCCACCGAGGAACGGCGCGTGCCCAACTTCAAGGGGCGGTGAGGTTATCTATCGATGCGTCGTCCCAGCGAAAGCAGGGACCCATACCCCGTGTCCTGGGTGGAGAGACCAGCTCCAATTATCAACAACTGGGGGTATGGGTCCCCGCGTTCGCGGGGACTACGACTTTCGGCATTCTAAGGCGTCGGCAATTGCCTCAATGCCCCTGGAATTGCGGCTTGCGCTTTTCGACAAAGGCTTTCGCCGCTTCCTTGTGATCGGCCGTCTCGTTGGCGCGCGAATGGTGGAAGGCTTCCGCATCGAAACAGGTTTCCAGCGGCAGCCGCTCGGCATTGTTGATGTTGCGCTTGATATAGCCGAGCGTGATCGTCGGGCCCTCGGCAAGCGACATCGCTAGCTCGCGCGCAGCCGCATCGATCTCGCCATCAGGCACAACACGCGTGACCATGCCGAGCCCGAGCGCTTCCTGCGCCGACAGGATCGGCGACAGCATATAAAGCTCGCGCGCCTTGGCGCTGCCGAGCATTTGCGTGAGAAAATACGTCCCGCCGTAATCGCCTGACAGGCCCACCTTGGCAAAGGCGGTGGTGATCTTAACCGATTCCGAAGCCACGCGAAAATCGCAGGACAGCGCGATCGACAATCCGGCGCCGGCCGCCGCGCCATCGAGCTGCGCCACCACCGGCTTCGACATCTCGTGCAGGATGCGCGAGACTTCCATGCCGCGCCTCAAGTTCACCATGCGGTTTTCAAACGACATCGGTGCCCGGCTGCCGTCTGCCATCGACTTGACGTCGCCGCCGACACAGAACGTACCGCCCGCACCCTTCAGGAGAACGGCGCGCACCTCGTGATCCTCGGCCGCGCGCTTGGCCGCGGCCACCAGGCCCAGCGTCATGTCGACATTGAGCGCGTTGCGCCGCTCGGGCCGGTTCATGGTGATGGTCAGCAGGCCGGATTCGAGATGTTGCAGGACGGTTTCGGTGGTCATTGTTTTCGCCTTCGTTGCTATTTGTTTTCCGCCGTCATTCCGGGACACGCATGCAAGGCGTGGGCTATGGTGCGCAATTGCGCACCTGAGAATCCATTTCGCCGCCGAACGTGCTGATAAGTGGATTCCGGGTTCGCTCGCTATCGCTCGCGCCCCGGAATGACGCGTGCCGCGTCACTTCTTCACCAGCGGGCAGCGCGACTCCGAGAGCGGCTGGAAGGCCTGGTCGCCGGGAACGGTCTCGACCAGCTTGTAGTCGTCCCAGCGGCCTTTCGATTCCGAAGGCTTCTTGACCTCGAACAGGTACATGTCGTGCACCATGCGGCCATCTTCACGAATGTGACCGTTCCTGGCGAACATGTCGTTGATCGGGGTCTCCTTCATGATCTTCATGACCGGCGCAGCATCGGTGGTGCCGGCGGCCTTCACCGCCTTCAGATAATGGGTGACCGAGGAATAGACCCCGGCCTGCGCGCCGCTCGGCGGTCGCCCGACCCGCTGCATGAATCGTTTGGAAAAGGCGCGGGTGTCGTCGTTGAGGTCCCAGTAGAAGGCTTCCGTCAACAGCAGGCCCTGCGCGGTCTCCAGCCCGACACCGTCGATATCGGTGATGAAGGCTAGCAGCGGCGAAATCTTCTGGCCGCCCTTCATGATGCCGAATTCCGAAGCCTGCTTGATCGTGTTGATGGTGTCGCCGCCCGCATTGGCAAGGCCGATCACCTTGGCCTTGGAAGCCTGCGCCTGCAGGAGATAGGACGAGAAATCCGCCGTGTTGAGCGGATGCTTGACATCGCCCAGCACCTTGCCGCCGGCCTTCTTCACCACGTTGACCGTGTCCTTCTCGAGGTCGTGGCCGAAGGCGTAATCGACCGTGATGAAGAACCAGCTGTCGAGTCCCTGCTTGACCGCGGCAAGGCCGGTGACATTGGCCTGCGAGTAGGTGTCGAAGACGTAGTGAATCGTGTAGGGGCCGCACGCTTCGTTGGAAAGTCGGATCGAGCCCGGCCCGGAATACATGACGATCTTGTTGCGGGCCTTCGCGATCTCGCCGGCGGCAAGTGCGGTGGCCGACGCCGCGACGTCATAGATCATCTCGACGCCCTGGTTGTCGAGCATGTCGCGGGCGATATTGGCGGCAAGGTCCGCCTTGTTGAGATGGTCAGCTGCAAGGATCTCGATCTTGCGTCCGAGCACCTCGCCGCCGAAATCTTCCGCGGCCATTTTCGCGGCGGTCTCCGAGCCCGGACCGGTAATGTCGGCGTAGAGCCCGGACATATCGAGGATACCGCCGAGCTTCAGCGGAGGCTTGCCTTGCGCAAATGCTGCAGTCGTGACCACAGCACACACCAGGCCGAGAAAGCCGGAAAGAACCCGTCGCATACAAACCTCCCTGAAAAATCTTGTCGCACTGCGGTAGACCCGCAATTTCTATTACGGCAATCATGCCGTAAGGCCCCAGCAGCGGCAAGCCGTGCGGCTTGACGTCGTTCCGTCAGACGGAACGAATAGGTGCACGCACCGGAGGCGAGACGTATCCACGATGTCGAACAGGCTTCTTGGGCTGATCACAGCAATCTCCCGCATCGCGAGCGCGTTCGCCATCATCACCGCGTGTGCAGCGTCCGCGACGCCTTGCGCCTTCGAGCAACAGGGCGAGGGCCACGTCGGCGCCGTGATCGATGCACGGAGTTTTCGCCTCGCGGATGGGCGCGAGGTGCGCCTTGCCGGGATCGCGCAGACTTCAGCTGAGAAGGCGGACCCCGTTCAAGCACAGGCGCTCGCCGCGATGCTCGTCGGACGCGACGTTCGATTAAGCGAAGAAGACGATACGCCGGACCGCTATGGCCGTGAACGCGCCTTTGTCTGGCTGCTGCCGGACGAGATCTTGGTGCAGCGTGAACTTCTGGCGCAAGGCGCGGCCCTTGCTTCGGCCGACGTGGCCGACAGGGACTGCGCCGCCGCGCTGCTGGCGGCCGAGGCGACGGCGCGTGAGGCCAAAAGAGGCATCTGGGCTGATCCCACGGCCATAAAAAACACCGAAAGTCCGGGCGATATTTCGGCTGGGATCGGGCGTTTTATGCTGGTCGAGGGCAAGGTCTTGTCCGTCCGGCAAGCAGGGGCAACCACCTATCTGAATTTTGGACGTCGCTGGACACGGGACTTCGCTGTGACTATCCCAAGGCAGGCGCTTAGCCATTTGGCGGCGGCAGGCCTTGAGCCTAAGTCGCTGGAAAACAAGCGCATTCGTGTCCGGGGGTTTGTTGAGACGCGGTCCGGCCCACGAATTGAAGTGCTCCGGGCCGAACAAATTGAGCTGCTCGGCGGGAAATAATCTTATGGTTGAGTGAATTTGGCGCTTGCAACCCGACTGGCAACAAGCTCGGAAAGCGAAAGTCAAATGCTAAACTCGGCTGGACGATAGATTTGCCCGTGGTCCCCGGATTCCAACATGCGCGAAAGTGCATGCCGAGACGGGATGCGAATGTTAGAATTGAATGGCTGGTAAAGACCTTCGTGGCGTCGTGGTGGGCGGTGTGGGACAACGCAAGGCGACAATGAGCCCAAAGGGGGGCGTGCGGATGTGGGCTGCGCCGATCGTGTTCGGCGCATCGGTCCTGCTTGCGGGTTGTGGCGAGATCAGCCGCTTTCAGACCGCGCTGCCCTCCGCCTCGCCGAGCCCGACCAAGCCGGCCACGCGCACGGTCGTCCAAAGCAGCCCCGCTACCGAAAAGGAGCATGAGCGCATCCTGACGTCTTATGGCGGCGGCTATGACGATCCGAAGCTCGAAGCCTTGATCGGCAAGACCGTCGATCGGCTGGTGGCGGCGTCCGATCGGCCCGACCAGGGCTACAAGGTCACCATCCTCAATTCAGGCGCGGTGAATGCTTTCGCGCTGCCCGGTGGCCAGCTTTATGTGACCCGGGGCCTGGTCGCGCTCGCCTGCGACACCTCCGAACTGTCCTCGGTGCTGAGCCACGAGATGGCGCATGTGCTCGCCAAGCACGCCGCCAGCCGCGAGGACAAGGCGCGCGAGACGGCGGTGGCAACCCGCGTCGTCTCCGACATGGGCAACGACCCGGATATCACGGCGCTGGCGCTTGCGAAAACCAAGCTGACGATGGCGAGCTTCTCGCGGCAACAGGAATTCGAGGCCGACAAGATCGGCGTCGGGATTTCGGCCAATGCGCATTTCGATCCCTATGGCGCGGCACGCTTCCTGACGGCGATGGAACGCAATGCCGAGCTGAAGGCGGGCAAGGCGTCGGCTGATCCGCGCGCGCAGGACTTCCTGTCCTCCCATCCGGCAACGCCGGAGCGCATCGCCAACGCGCAGAACAGCGCGCGGCAATATACCTCGCCGGAAACCAACGAACGCGAACGCGACATTTATCTCGCCGCGATCGACAACATCGTCTACGGCGAGGACCCGAGCGAAGGTTTTGTGCGCGGACGGCGCTTCCTGCATCCCAAGCTTGGCTTCACCTTCACCGCGCCGGAGAACTTCACGCTCGACAACACCGCGCAGGCGGTGATCGGCGTGCGCGAAGGCGGCGCGCAGGCGATGCGCTTCGACGTGGTGCGCGTGCCGGCCGAACAGTCGCTTTCCGATTATCTCAATTCGGGGTGGATGGAGAACGTCGACAAGGCCTCGACCGAGGACCTGACCATCAGCGGTTTTCCGGCGGCGTCAGCGGTTGCCAGCGGCGACCAGTGGCAGTTCAAGGTCTATGCGCTGCGCTTCGGCAGCGACGTCTATCGCTTCATCTTCGCCACCAAGCAGAAGACGACCGAAAGCGAGCGCAACGCGCGGGAGACCGTCAACTCGTTCCGCCGGCTGACGCTCGATGAAATCCAGTCGGCGCGGCCCCTGCGCATCAAGGTGATCAACGTGCAGCCCGGCGATACCGTGGAATCGCTGTCCCACCGCATGGCGGCCGTCGACCGGCCGGCCGAGCGCTTCCGTATCATCAACGGGCTCGACGCTCACGCCCAGGTCAAGCCGCGCGACCGCGTCAAGATCGTGGTGGATTGACGCCGGCGAAAACTGCACCCAGCCATGAAGACATTGGCAAAGTTTGCACTGCTCTTGTGCGGCATTGCGCTGACCGTCTACCTCACGTCTTACATTTCGAGACTTCCGGAATCGAACTGCGTCACGAGCGTGACCTCCCATCTTTGGTCCAACGACCAAGCTTACAAAGCCAGTCTGCTGAAGAAGGACTGTAATATGGGAGAGACGTCCTTCTACTCGGTGAGAATAGACAAATCTCCCACACCTACAGATCGCGGGTGGTTTCTTGTTCAAAATGTCGAGCAAGATGGATATCCGGTCCGACCGCCCGAGCCGACAATGGTTTGGGATTCGCACAGGCTACGGATCGAAATTCCAGCGAAAGAGCTTAGCGGTTCGATCGAGTACCGCCCGAGGCCTCATCTCTCGTCGGACGACATCACAATCGTCCGATCATATATTCGGGCAACGCCTTAGCGGGCCCCCAAAACAAAAGGCCCGGTCTGTGGACCGAGCCTTTTACAAATCGTTGCTTGAAACCAGCTTTACGCGGCCTCGTCCGCGACAGCGGCGTCGTCGCCGTCGATATCGGCATCGGCCTCGTCGCCTTCGCCCTCCGCCTCAGCATCGGTCTCGGCCTTGGCGCCGCGGCGCGGGCTCTTGGCGAGCTGGCTTTCGATCTCCTTCACAGCCTCGGTTTCCGTCACATGCTGGACGACCGCGATCTCGCGCGACAGGCGGTCGAGCGCGGCTTCATACAGCTGGCGTTCGCTGTAGGACTGCTCCGGCTGCGATTCCGAACGATAGAGATCGCGCACGACTTCCGCGATCGCGACGATGTCGCCCGAATTGATCTTGGCTTCGTATTCCTGGGCACGGCGCGACCACATCGTGCGCTTGACGCGGGCACGGCCCTTCAAGGTCTCCAGCGCCTTCTTCACCAGCACAGGGTCCGACAGCTTGCGCATGCCGACATTGGCGACCTTCGCCGTCGGCACCCGCAGCGTCATCTTGTCCTTCATGAAATTGATCACGAACAGCTCGAGCCGGGCGCCCGCAATCTCCTGCTCCTCGATGGCGAGGATCTGGCCGACGCCATGGGCCGGATAGACGACGAATTCGTTGGTCTTGAAGCCTTGACGCTGGGTCAGCGGCTTCTTGTCCTCGATACGCGGCGCAGCCGCCACAGGCTTCGCCGCGGCAACGGGTTTTGCAGCGGCCTGCGCCTTGACCGGAGCCTTGGCCATGGACGTCTTGGCGGCGGAAGTCTTGGCCGCGGAAGTCTTCGGCGGGGCAGCCTTGTGGGAAGCAGTCTTGGAAGCAGCGACCTTGGAAGCAGTTGTCTTCGAACCAGTCGCTTTCGCGGCAGTCTTGGCAGTCTTGCTTGGCATTGAGCTTCTTTTGTTTTTGGAGGACTTGGCAGCCGTCGCCTTGGCCTTCTTCGCAGAAGCCTGGGCGCGGCCCTTGGTTGCGCCCCGACTAATGGTCGCGGCGGCTTTTCTGGAAGCCTTCGAAGTACTCTTTGTACGCGTTTTCTGTGACACAGCCTGCGCGCGGAACTGCCACGCCCCTGTTCGATGTTTTCACGGGAACCCATGGGGGCCGACGAGCGGGCTGACGGGTTCGGCTAGCTAATGCGTCAATATAGCACATTTCCCGCAAAAATCAATGGTTTATGCCCCCCAAGCGCCATTTGCATGGCGATTTGGGGCAAAAAGATGTGCAACAGGGTTAAGCTTGGAGCCATCTTACGACCGCAAGCGGGGCGCGTATAGCCGCGAAACTACGGGGTCGGGATCAATCCCCACTGCCGGGATTAGGAGAAAAATATTTCTCGAACTTGCCTTCGGCGCCCTCAAACTCCTTGGCGTCGGGCGGCGAATCCTTCTTCTGGGTAATATTCGGCCAGGACTTGGCATACTCGCTGTTGACTTCCAGCCACTTTTCCAGTCCCGGCTCGGTATCCGGCTTGATGGCGTCAGCCGGGCATTCCGGCTCGCACACGCCGCAATCGATGCATTCGTCCGGATGGATCACCAGCATGTTCTCGCCCTCGTAAAAGCAATCCACGGGGCAGACCTCGACGCAATCGGTGTATTTGCACTTGATGCAGGCTTCGGTGACGACGTAAGTCATCCAGGGCTCCGGAACGGGTCAGTTTTGCGTAGGTTGCCTACCCCATGAACCTGTACGCCGCAAGGGAAGCAAATTGCGATCCGGCAGGCGCTTTTGCGTATCGCCGCCCCCAGACGCCCCATCGCAGCAGATAGTTATTCTGCGCTCGTAGTCCAAGTTCTAACATTCGCATCCCTTCTCAGCGACCGCCTTTGCGAATGTTAGAATTACAGGACTACTAGCAAATATAAGTTTCCAGTGGAGCTTGGGATTTGACATTCGCTTTGCGAACTCGCGGCGAGGTGAATAGCGAATGTCAAATCCACTCCACTAGCCCTGCAAATCGAGATAAAGCACGCGCGCGCTAGCCGCATCGCCCCGCCGCTCGGCAAATCCGACCACCTTGAGCACGCGCACCGAGCGGTCGAGCCCGACCGTGACGACGTCGCCGGCTTTCAATGCGTGACCGGGCGAGGTCTCGCGCACCCCGTTGATGCGAACATGGCCGGCCTCGACCAGCGCGGCCGCGCTGGTGCGCGCTTTGACCAGGCGCGCATGCCACAGCCATTTGTCCAGACGCTGGCGCTCCACAACATACCCGAACGGAAAGGATCAATCTTTTCGGCCGGCCGTCAGTTGCTCCTTGAGCGCGGCGAGCTTGGCGAACGGCGAATTGGGATCGACCGGACGATCACGGTCGCGCGGGCTCGCGCTCGACGCATATTGCCGGTGCGACGGGCCGCTTTCCCGGCCACGGTCGCGTCCTCGCTCACGCCCCTTGTCGCGCCCGCCGTCGCGGCCCGCCTCATCACGGTTGCGGAATTTGCCCGCATTGCGGTCCTCGCGTCCCTTGTCGTTGCGCTCTTTGCCTTCAACGCGATCGCGCGGCCGGCCGTTCTCGCGGCCTTCGCGGGCCGGTGCGGCATCGGCGGCAACGGCGCCGTCCGCCGGCTGGTCGGGGCGATTCTTGCGAAAATCGCGATGACGGTCGCGCCGCCCATGCCGATGGCGCTCGCGGCCTGCGCCCTCAGCCTGTTCGCCGGCCGCCGCTTCGCCGCCCGCCGCAGCAGCCGATGCACCATCGCCAGCGCGTTGGTGACGGCGATGTCCCTTGCGATCATGGCGTGGTGGACGACGCTCATCGGAGCGGCCGCCGGGACGCCAGACCTCGACCAGTTCGGGTTCGGCGGGTGTTGCTGCCGCTTCCGCCGAGGCGGTCTCGCTCGTGTTAGCCGTTTCAGGCGCGGCTTCTGTCGATGCTGGTTCGGCCGCCGCCACTTCCGCTTCCTCGGCAATCGTTGCGACGTCGAGGATGTCCCGCGTTTGCGCGAAATCGACCTGAGGGAGCAGCGTCGATGAAGCCCGTGTCACCTCTTCCGCGGCCGGTGCTGGCCCCAACTCCGCCGTTGGGACAACATCAGTACCCGTATCAGTGGTAACCGTCGACACAGCCTCGCTCGCAGCGACGTCGACAACAGGCTCAGCCGCGGCTTCGGCCGCCATCGTCGCCTCGGACGTCGTCTCAGATGAAGTCTCCGCCGGCGCAGCTTCGCCCGCAGGCGGCGTTTCGACCACGGCCGGCTTCGGCGGCGGAGGTGGACGGCGCTCCATGCGGTAGCCGAGCGCGCGCAGGATCGAGGCGAAATCCTCACCCGCCGACCCCGTCAGCGACGTCATCGCCTGCGTCACCACGAAGCTGCGGCCATCGAACGCACCCGGCGGCTTTTCGCCAGGCGAGGTTTCGCGCCAGGCGAGCGCGGGACGGATGAGATCGGCCAGCCGCTCCAGAATATCGACGCGCACCGCGCGCTCGCCGCACTGGCGGTAGCCGAGCACGCGATAGGCATCGCGCGGCAACGCCTTGTCGACGGGAAACGAGGTCCGGCCGCTCCCGGCCAGGTGCTGCGCGCCCGACAGCGCGGACAGATCGATGTTGGTCTGCTTCGAGGCCCAGATCAGCGAGGCCAGCGCGCGCGCCGCCGGCTTGAGCAGCGCGGGAATGTAAATGTGATAGGCGCCGAAGCGCACGCCATATTTGCGCAAGGAGGCGCGCGAGGGCTGATCGAGATCCTTCATCTCGGCGGCGATCTTCGCGCGCTCGAGCACGCCCATCGCCTCGACCAGCTGGAATGCAATGCCGCGCGCGATACCGGTGATGTCCTCGGCCTTGCTCAGTTCGAACAGCGGCCCAAGCAGCTTCTCGACATGGGTCTTCAGCCACAGGTCGAGCCGCGCCTGCACCGCCTCGCGCGGCGCGCCGGTCAGACGCTCGTCGGAAATGATGCGGATACGCGGATGCAGCGCATCGTCGGCCGCGGTGAGCCGCGCCACCGCATCGCCGGTCCAGCGGATGGTTCCGTCCGACGTCAGCACGAACTGGTCGTCGGGCGCAGCGGAAAGCTTTTCGGCGCGCGCGTCGATTTCGCCGGCCAGCGCCTTTTGCGCGGTCGCCTGCAACGCCTTGGCCTCGGAGCCGGCCTCCGCCGCATCAGGTGCAAAGGTGAAACCGTCCAGACGGCCGATCACGTGGCCCTCTACGATCACTTCGCCAGTCTTTCCAATTTCCGTATTCAACATCGCGTTTTCCCGCAGGCGGCGCATCAATACACTGGTACGGCGATCAACGAAACGCTCCGTGAGCCGTTCATGCAGCGCATCGGATAATTTATTTTCGACCTCGCGCGTGATCCCCTGCCAGCGCTCGGGGTCTTTCAGCCAGTCCGGACGGTTGGCGACGAAGGTCCAGGTGCGGATTTGCGCGATCCGGCCCGATAAGGTGTCGATATCGCCGACGATCCGGTCGGCCTGATCGACCTGTGCGGCAAACCAGGCGTCCGGGATGCACCCCTTTTGCATCAGGAATGCAAACAGGCTCGTGACAAGCTCGGCATGCGCCGCCGGCGCGATCTTGCGGTAATCCGGGATCTGGCAGGCGTCCCACAGCCGCTCCACCGCGGCCGCACCGTGGGCCATCTCCCTGATATCGGCGTCACGCGCGACGTGATCGAGCACGCGCACGTCTTCGGCGATCGGCGCGCGGGTCAGCGCCTCATGGCCGGGGCTAAGCGCCAGCGACACCTGCAACGCGCCGAGGGACGAGAAATCGAGCCTGGAATTGCGCCATTGCAGCACGCGCACGCTTTCGAAGGTGTGGTTCTGCAACGCATTGACCAGTTCCGGCTCGAACGGCGCGCAACGGCCGGTCGTGCCGAAAGTACCGTCCCGGGTGGCACGCCCTGCCCTGCCCGCAATCTGGGCAAACTCGGCCGGATTGAGACGGCGGAACTGATAGCCGTCATATTTACGGTCGGAGGCGAACGCCACATGGTCGACATCGAGATTGAGGCCCATGCCGATCGCGTCGGTGGCGACGAGATAATCGACGTCGCCGTTCTGGAACATCGCGACTTGCGCATTTCTCGTGCGTGGGCTCAGCGATCCGAGCACGACCGCAGCACCACCATGCTGACGGCGGATCAATTCGGCAATCGCATAGACCTCATCCGCCGAGAAGGCGACGATGGCGGTCCGCCGCGGCTGTCGCGTGATCTTGCGGTCGCCGGCGAATTCGAGCTGCGACAAGCGTGGCCGCGTCACGATATTGGCGCCGGGCAACAGCCGCTCGATGATTCCGCGCATGGTCGCAGCACCCAGGAGCAGGGTCTCGTCGCGGCCGCGCCGGTTCAGGATGCGATCGGTAAAAACATGGCCGCGCTCGAGGTCAGCCGCGATCTGGATTTCATCGACGGCAAGAAATGACACGTCGAGGTCACGCGGCATCGCCTCGACGGTGGAAACCCAGAACCGCGGTTTTGGCGGCTTGATCTTCTCCTCGCCGGTGACCAGCGCGACGGCATCCGGCCCCACACGGTCCGCGATCTTGTTGTAGACCTCGCGCGCCAATAGCCGCAGCGGCAGGCCAATCATGCCGGAGGAATGCGCCAGCATGCGCTCGATTGCGAGATGCGTCTTGCCGGTATTGGTCGGCCCGAGGACGGCGGTGACGCCAGAGCCGGGAGCTTTGCCGCCGGCAAGCGGCGGCGGAGGTGACGAAAGAGCCATGTCTTAAAGGGCTTCTCGAGGTGTGGAGCGTGCGCGAAGGGTGTAGCTGATCTTGACTGCGAAGGAACGCGCGCGGCCTTAAAAGTGTCTCACAATGCGACGCGTCCGGGGTCGGGATTTAAGTTTCGGAACGGGTACGGAACGAATCGCGCCCGAATCGCTGACTCCTGGGATCGTCCTGCTTCGTTCACCGCAACATATCGCGCAGATAGGCTTTAGCGGCACTAGATCAAGTTTACTGCCGGCCCTCAAGCGACGGTTTGACGACGAAATTCTTAAACTGCGCGGCGGTCTCGAGTTGAATCAGAAGTGAGGAAGAGTCAACAGGGATTCGTGAGCGTCGTGATCGTCATTCCGGGGCGCGAGTGAGAACGAGCGAACCCGAAATCTCGAGATTCCGGGTCTGGTGCTTACGCACCATCCGGGAATGACGGCTTCGCCGTCAATTCGTCTTGGCCACCCGCGGCGGCGTCGGTGTCGTAATGAACGAGGTGGCCTCCAGCATGGCCACGCCCAAGGGCGTCGGAATCACCATGCGGTAGGGAACCAGGATGCGTGTTCCCAGAACCGGCGCGAACGCGATCTCGATGTTGCGGGCGGCGGTGAGATACTTGATCACGGGACGATCGGGGATGTACCCGGCGACCGGCGTGAAATAGATCGCGCACACGACGACCGGGCCCTGATAGCCCTTCTGGGCTTTCACGGTTTCCATGCGCTTGAAGTCAAGCCTCAGATCGTAGCGCATGCGGCCATCGAAGACTGCGGCACTTGCATGGCAGGCTTCCGGGCTGAGCGGGTCGGCCGTGCCCGGCACGCGCAGCATCGAGCCGGTCATCGGATCGAATACCCCCTTCTTCTGTGCGTCCGTCACCGGAATGCGATCGGGATCGACCGGCGGTTCCGGCTCGATCGCATATTCCTTGATGGTGCCGTTGTTGAGCACCATGCGGATCGCTTCCGTTTTCTTCGACGTGGTGGTGGATGCGCTGTAGTTGGTCGAGACCAGCGCGCCATTCACCACGCGTCCCTGGGCCGAGCCCGCGCCGGAGCCGGAGGTGAACGTTTTCAGAAGACCCGCCGTGCCGCCGGCGGCGGCCGCCGAATATTGATCGTCCGTGATGTCAATGTTCCAGGCGCCCCGGCCGACGGGAATGCCGGCGAGCGTCGCTTCGTATTGCGCCTCGAGCTTTCCTTGCGCCAAAGCCGGTGAGGCATCCATGCCGAACGCGACGGCCAATCCGCACAATCCGGTTAGTGCCCGCAGCGCCCAATTGGCCTGCCGGGATGAGATGACGCGAGAGTTGGTCACGGAAGCGACAGTCCTCGAGACAGGGCGGGATCGGTGTTTCATCTCATCCAAAGCTGCGCCAAACAGCGCCTTCAAATCCATGCCATAGCACGGGACGGTTGATCTTGGCGGGGAATACGCCGTTTATATGATGAGGAAGACGGTAAATGCCGGCAAAACAGGCCCGAAAAAGGGGGTTCTCGCCGCTTCAATCTTGACGCTCAAGCCGTCTGCCCCTATACGTCCGCGGTTCCCAAGACGGACATGATTTTGACCCTTGGCGCTGCCCCGTAAGGTACGGGCGGGAGCCAGGATGGAAGAGGATTTACGACGATGTCGCGGCGCTGTGAACTGACGGCCAAGGGCCCGCAGGTGGGTCACAAGGTGAGCCACTCCAATATCAAGACCAAGCGGCGCTTCCTGCCGAACCTGTGCAACGTGACTTTCATTTCCGATGCGCTCGGCCGCAACGTGCGCCTGCGCGTCTCTACCAACGCAATCAAGAGCGTCGATCACAATGGCGGCCTCGATGCCTTCCTGCTGAAGGCCCGCGCGACCAATCTCTCGCCGCGCGCGCTCGAGCTGAAGCGCCAGATCGAGAAGAAGGTCAGCAGCGCGCCGGTCGCGAAAGCGAGCTGATCGGCTCGCCTGATCATTGACGGTTGAATTTGAAATGGCCGGGTCGAAAGACCCGGCTATTTTGTTTTGCATGCGGCGCTCGCCTCGATGAACGAGAGCTGAATCCAATGAGCGGTCGCAACGTTGTGACGGGCGCGAAGCGATCGACCGTTACCGATCATTCATTGGAACTTCGTTGCAATCGCACTCCGCCTGCATAGCTATCCTTCAACGAAGGGAAGAACACCATGAAGCAATCAGAGATTTTCCGCGAAAACGCCGAGAACTGCGCCCATCTTGCGGAGGGCACGGTGAGCGAGCCCGCCTTCAACCGCTACAAGCGAATGGAAGCCGCCTGGCGGGCACTGGCAGACGAACAGGATTGGCTCGACGGTGAGTCCGCTCCAACCCGCATTGCGAGCGGTCAGGCCGGCAACGGAGTAGACCATTCGCCGACGCGGCCGGCATAGCCCGAAATGCCAAAAGCCTTCGTGAAAGGTTCGCGATGAAGATCCTCGAGCACTCCGAAAGCCACATCGTCAAACTGCATGACGGATCGAGCTGGCAGATCTTTCCAGGCGACATCGACCAGACCCTAACATGGCTGCCGACGAGCGAATTGCGGCTGTTCGAGATCAACGACGACATCGCCTCGCATGCGCTGATCAACGCCGATGACGGCACGCGCGTTCGCGTCCGCCCGCTCGGCGAACGATGGCCGGAAGAAGCGGCGAAGAAAATCCTCAAGCGGGGTTGATGGATTCATCTGTCATTTCCTGAAGCCGCGCGGCCCGACATGGTCCGGCCCCACAGTCATGGCTCGCTCGCTTGACGTCCGCTGTGTCACCGGTACCGACGGAAAGGCAACGCCGGAGAGGGGCAGACATGCCGCCTCTACGCCCTTCAACTGCCGAGAGGCGCGTTGCATCGGGCGCACGATCTACGTTGAGTTTGACCGGTCTCGCGTCAGGCGGGTTTGACTGCAGCAAATCTGGCGCCACCCATGATCTTCTGTTGCACCAGGCTGACGAACAGCACATACGATTTGTAAAAGTCGTCGTGGCCGGCCGGTGCGCCGGCTTGCTCGGCCTCTCCGCGCAGCTTCTGGTACATGCGCAGGCGCTCGGCGAGAATAATGCCCCATCTGTCCGTCTCGTCTTCAATTGATTCGATTTCAAAACCAGCGCTACACAGCATTTCCGCGTGCCGGTCGATATTGATGAGGGTTGCCGCCGCCATGCCATCCCACAGAAGCTGTTTGTCCGCGGCTGACAATGGCCCATGAGCGATCCAGTCGGTGAAAGCGATGCGTCCACCCGGTCGCAGCACGCGATGTGCCTCGCCCAAGGCACGCGCGAGGTCTGATACATGGAACAAGGCTTCTTGGCTTACGACCGCATCTTGGCTTTCGTCAGGCAGTGGCAGGGCGGTGACATTACCCTCGATGACCTGGACCTGCTTGTTCAGTCCAACACGCCGTGTCAGCTCTGAAGCGCCTGCAACTCGCGCAGGCGTTAGTTCGACGCCGGTGACAAATGCTCCGTAGGAATGCGCCAGATAGCGGGCCGGACCGCCGAGACCGGCGCACAAGTCGACGACCTTGGTGCCGGAGCCGATATGCGCGCACTTGGCCAGTGCATCATTGGCGGCGGTGCCGCCATAGTGATCCTGATCGTGCGGGAACAGCTCGTCCGGGCGCAAGCCGTCAAGCGTGCCGCGCGCTGCCTCCAGCTTGGTGAGGATGATCTGAGCCGATATCGGATGACGCTCGTAAAAATCAACAGCCGTGCCGATTTGTGCGGCCATGGCCATCTCCTCTAATGGAAACGTTCGAATCGGATGTCGGAATTGCTGCAAGGACCGGAAAAAATGCCCTGTGGCAGACTGCCACCCCTCAATGTCCTCATGAGGCGCGCTTCATCAGTTGAGGGCGGTCATTATCTGCCAGGATATGCGCGCTTATCGCATCAGCAGCATTGACGACTGTGGATCGGTTCATTCGATTGCCTTCCACACATCATTCATGCGCTGTGGTTTGAGGAAGGCCTGCGCAAATCTCCAGACCATACTTGCGTCCCTCCGCAATGCCCTGAGCAATTGCTCTTACGACTATCTCGGTGTCCGCAGGAGAGAGTTGGTCCAGAGGCCTCCACGAACGCGCGATTTCACGGGCCCTTGTAAGATCTCTTTCCATAATTGGCGGCGGCTTGACTGGCATCCCCAACTCCACAACCGCAATGGACGAGAGGCTACATCAGTTCCACGATATCGAGCTATGCGTTTCGGTTGCCTGGCTCGGCGCTTCTAATCACGCAAACGCATGCTGCCCGCCTCAAATCGGCCCGGTGTCAGCCTTGGATTAAAATCAGCAACGCTCCGGGCGATCAGAAGAATCTGCTCAACTCCGGAGAGCCGACAGCTGCGCCATACGACTAAGAATGACTTGACAGTTTTTTCGGCGCCTCACCTGATTTGCCCGTCGTGTTGATTTGTCGCAGAACATTTCACTTGTGACGACGGGCAAATCACGGGCACTTCTTCGCGCGTCTTCCGCCCGCCAGGAGGGGCGTTTCGCGATCGTCACTAAACGTGGGGCGGAAGATGCGGTGGACGCGATGCGCGCAAGAGACGAATGCGCCTGTCGCGGACGGCGAAGTCGCATGGTCCTGACATCTCGACGCTGATGTCAAGTCGGCCGATTGTGATCGGCAGATGACGGGGGCAAGAAAGCCCGATCCCCGGGGAGAGTGCGAAGGAAACCGTTAAAACCAGCCGCGCGGGGAATGCCGGACGTGTTCGGTGGACCTGCGGTGACTTGCTTGCGTGCTTTTTTATCTGCACGCAAGGCTGCGGGTGCATTGTTGCGCCCGGCATTCCCTGCGCCCTCCTTCGGAGGGATCGAGATGACCCGGAGGCGATTGGCTGCGCGGGAATGCGCAGGTGCGCCAAGAACGAAAGTCGTCATTCCGGGGCGATGCGAAGCATCGAGCCTGGAATCCATTTCTCCCGATGCGATTGCGGCGTCATGGATTCTCAGGTGCGCAATTGCGCACTTTAGCCTGCGCCGTCCCGGCGCATCCCGGAATGACGCAGCACCGTCGAAAGCAGGCCACGCATGTCCCGCTTCCACCACACCGGCGTATGTGCTGAAATAAAGAAAAACGGGAGAAAACGATGCGCGCCAGCACAACGACCCTGCCCTCGCGCCGGCAATTTCTGAAAATGGCAGGTCTTGCGACCGGCACGGCAGTGGCGCCGATGCTTGGGGCCCGGCCGGCTTTCGCCGCCGCCTATCCCGAGCGGCCGGTCAGGATCATCGTGCCGTTTGCGCCCGCAGGCCCGACCGACATCATGGCGCGGATTCTCGCCCAGAATCTCGGCGATGCAATCGGCGGCAACGTCATCGTCGAAAATCGGCCCGGCGCCAGCGGCAATATCGGGATCGGATACGTGGCGCACGCGGAAGCGGACGGCTACACGCTGCTGGTCGCCTCCAGCGCCTACGTCGTCAATCCGAGCCTGTTTGCCAAAATTCCTTATGACCCGTTCAAGGATTTCGCCCCGATCACCGAACTCGGTACCACGCCCAACGTGATCGTGGTCTCGCCGAAGCTCGGCATCAACTCGATCACCGAGCTGTTCGCGCGCGCCAGGGCCAAGCCCGACGAACTCAACTACGCAAGCCCCGGCGCCGGCACCACGCCGCATCTTTCTGCCGAACTGCTCAAGATCGTCGGCCACGTCGAGATCACCCACGTGCCGTTTTCCGGCGCGGCGCCTGCGATCCAGGCACTGCTTGCCGGCACCACGCAGATGGCGGTCTCCGCCCTGCCGGCGGCGTTGCCCTTCGTGCAGTCCGGCGAACTCAAGGGGCTCGCGGTGACCGGCGAGCATCGCTGGATCGATCTGCCCGGCGTGCCGACCATGGTCGAACTGGGCTACAAGGATTTTATCGCCGAGACGGCCCAGTTCTTTTTTGCGCCGGCCCGGACGCCAGCCGACATCGTGACGAGGCTGGCATCGAAATCGATGGAGCTTCTGAAGAAGCCGGATGTCATCGCGCAGCTGCGCGACAATGGTTATGAGGTCGTGGCCCACGGCTCGGAGGCTTTAGGCAAATACATCAAGAGCGAAGTGCCCAAATGGCATGACGTGATCGCCAAGGCCGGCATCAAGCCGGTGTGATCTTAGGACATGGTAATGAAGAGCAGAGCTCCAACGTTCTCCCTGTGAAGGTAGGGACGACGCCAACCTTTCAGGAAAGGACCCCTTGTGAAGATCGTCGACCTCAGCCGCGAACTCTATCATCGCACTCCGAACTATCCCGGCCACTCCGCCATCATTCACGGTGTGTGGAAGACGCACGAGGAATCCTTTGCCGACGGCGGCAATGTGCACGGGCTCGCCTCGATGTATTTTTCGATGCCCGACCATGGCGGAACTCATATCGACGCGCCGCTGCATTTCGACAAGCGCGGCGAGAGCATCGACCAGTATCCGCTGGAGAAATGCATCGTGCCCGGCATCTGCATCGACCTGCGCCATATCGCGCCGCGCGCCGAGATCACGCCCGCCGACCTCGAAGAGGCCGTCGAGAAATCCGGCCATGGCGTTCCGAAGGGCGGCACCGTGCTGCTCTGCACCGGCCACCATCAGCGGACGTTTCCGCGCAAGGAGTACGCGACCGAAAATTCCGGCGTGAACGTGAAGGCCACCGAATGGCTGGCGCAAAAGGGCGTGGCGCATTTCGGCATCGATTCGATGCGGCCGGGCCCGGAAGGCCGGGAGAATTTGCTGGTTCACAAGGCCTGCTTCGAGCTCGGCATCACCCATATCGAGAGCCTCTGCAACCTGGAGATGCTGCTCGGGGCGGGTCCTTTCACTTTCATCGGGCTGCCGCTGAAATGGCGCGGCGGCACTGCGTCACCGATCCGCGCGGTCGCGGTGTTCGGGATGTGAATTCATTAGAGATAGGAAAGGCATGCCATGACACGGGTGATGATTCTCAACGGCCCAAACCTCAATCTGCTCGGCGTGCGCGAGCCGCATATTTACGGCACCACGACGCTTGAGGACATCAGGCAGAATTGCGAGCGCGAGGCGACCGCGCTCGAGCTTGCCGTCAGCTTTCATCAATCCAACCATGAAGGCGAGCTGGTCGATCTGATTCAGTCGGCGCGGCGGGATGCCGACGCCATCATCATCAACCCTGCCGGCTATTCCTTCACCTCGATTGCGATGGTCGATGCGATCAAGGCATTCGAAGGCCCGGTGATCGAAGTGCATATCTCCAATATTCACGCCCGCGACGAGCTTCATCGGCACTCGAAGATTTCTCATGCCGCAACCGGCGTGATCTGCGGGCTCGGGCCCCATGGCTACTTGGCTGCGCTGCGCGCGCTCGCGGACATGAAGAAGAAGTGAGCGGCAACCGACCGAAGAAAATGGACCCTACGGCTTCACCGGAAACGCCGCAGGCAGGGGAATGCCCTTTTCGCCCGCAGCCTTCCGCAACAGGTCGGGCCGGTCGGAGATGATCCCGTCGACGCCCATCTCGATCAGGCGCGCGATATCGGCCGGCTGGTTCACGGTCCACACCACGACCTTGAGGCCAAGCCCATGAGATTCGGCGATCAGCTCAGGCGTGACGTCGCGCCGATACGGCGACCAGATGGCGCCGCCCGCCGCCTTGATCGCGCGCGGAATGGATTTTCCGTGGTCGGTGGGATTGAAGCCCGCGGTCCATTCCGATGCCCTGTCGGGAAAAACCGTCGGCTCGCGTCCCACTTGCAGCGTCAGGTAGACCGTCGGAATTTTGGGCGCGCGTTGCTGCACGAGCTGCAACGTCCGCCAGTCGAACGATTGCACCATGACGCGGTCTTCGAATTGCTCGGCGCGCAGAAGCTCGAGCAGCAGCACCACGAAGCGCTCGGGCGGCGGCGATTCGTCCGGATGGTTCGGGTCGATCTTGGTTTCGATGTTGAGGCGCACCTCCTTGTTGCCGGAGCGCCGCACCAGATCGATCAGTTCCTTCAGCGTCGGAATTTTCGTTCCCGGCACCGCGTGCTGGTCGGGAAATTGCGCGGCATAGGTGCTGCCGGGACGGATTTGCCCGACGTCGAATTGCTTCACCTCCGCGAGCGAGAGCTTGACGAAGGGCGTACCGGGCGCGGCGACATAGCTGCCGTCGGCGCCCCGAGCGAGGTCCGGATTGAGGCCGCGCTCGTGCGAGATCACGATCGCGCCATCGCGCGTCACGCCGATATCGAGCTCCAGCGTGGAAACGCCCATCGAGAGCGCGCCCGCGAACGAGACCAGCGTGTTCTCCGGAAACAGCGCGCGGCCGCCGCGATGGGCTTCGATATCGAACGCCGCAGTTATCACGTCTGTCCCGCTTGTCTGTTCCGCACTTGAGGCCGCCCCGCCAATCAAAACCATGATGCCCAGGATTGCACAACAGCGAAGCACCGCAGGCGGCACGCGGGGGACGACCGGCACGGCCCTACCGCGCGCCAAAGGTGGTTTCGCCGAACAGCGTCTTCTGCGAGGCGGGCTGCGAGCGCCAGTATTGCGGCGGAGCATAGACCTCGCCGCCAAGCTCAGCCGCCGCGTGCCAGGCCCAGCGCGGATCATAAAGCATGCCGCGGGCGAGCGCGACCATATCGGCCTTGCCGGACGCGACGATGTCTTCGGCGTGGCTCGCCTCCGTGATCAGGCCAACCGCCAGCGTGGTCACACCGGTGGCTTCCTTGATCGCCTGCGCGAACGGCAACTGATAACCGGGCGCCAGCGGAATTTTCTGTTGCGACGACACCCCGCCGGACGAAACATCGATCCAGTCGACATTGCGCTTCTTCAATTCCGTAGCGAACTGGATGGTCTGCTCGATATCCCAGCCGCCCTCGACCCAATCGGTCGCGGAGACCTTGATGCCGACCGGCTTCTTCGCGGGAAACACGCCGCGCACGGCATCGAAGACTTCCAGCGGATACCGCATCCGGTTTTGCAACGAGCCGCCATACTTGTCGGTACGGCGGTTGGAGATCGGCGACAGAAACTGGTGCAGGAGATAGCCGTGCGCGCAATGCAGCTCGATGGCATCGATGCCGAGACGGTTGGCGCGGCGGGCCGATTCGACGAACGCGTCGCGGACACGCTTCAGCCCGACGGCGTCGAGCGCAAGCGGCTTCAGCTCCCCCTCCTTGTGCGCGACTTCGGAAGGCCCGACAGTCTGCCATCCCCGCTCGGCGAGCGGAATTTGCTGGCCGCCTTCCCAAGGCCTGTGGCTCGATCCCTTGCGCCCCGCATGCGCCAGCTGAATGGCGATCGCAATCGTCGAGTGCCTGCGCACCGAAGCGAGGACCGGCCGCAGCGCCGCCTCGGTGGCGTCGTTCCACAGCCCGAGGCATCCCGGCGTGATACGGCCGATCGCCTCGACATGGGTCGCCTCCACGCAGAACATCGCCGCGCCCGACAGCGCAAACGTATTCATGTGCGTGAAATGCCAGTCGTTCGCTTTGCCGTCTTCGGCCGAGTACTGGCACATCGGCGCCACCATGATGCGGTTTGGCAGCTCAAGGTCGCGCAGACGGATCGGGGAAAACAGGGCGCTCATGAAATCGTGTCCGGCATCGGAAATGACTCGTCTACAACGATCTATAGTTCACCCCGATGACGGCCGTCGAATGTCGAATGCGTGGAACGGGCTTCCGGAAACGCAACGGTCTGGTGCCCGCTTTCCGAAATTCGTGCTCCGCCTCAGCCCCCACCTTTCACGAACAGGAACTTCAAATGGCGCGGCACTAGGGTTTGATGCCGGCAGCCTTGATGAGCGCGAGATTGTCGGCAATCTCGCGTGCCACGAAGGCATCCATCTCCGCAGGCGTCATCGGGAACGGCTCGACGCCGAGTTTCAGCAGGCTTTCCTGCATAGACGGCTCGGCGAGAAGCTTTGTTCCCGCATTGTAGAATTTCTCGACGATGTCGCGCGGTGTCTTCACAGGCATGAAAACGCCGAGCCAGAACACGCTTTCCGCATTCTTCAGGCCGGCTTCGGCGGGGGTCGGCACATCAGGCAGATCGACCGCGCGTTTCGGCGTCGAGATCACAAGTGCGCGAACTCGTCCCTCTTTTATCAGTGGAAGCGCAGTTGCGAGCGGGCAAAAGTAGAAATCGATTCGGCTGCCGAGAATGTCGGCAACCGCTTCCGCTCCACCGCGATAGGGCACGTGGGTGGTCTCGATCCCGGCTGCGAGGCGGAATTTCTCGGCGCTGATATGGGTTGCACTGCCGACGCCCGCCGAGCCGAAGGATATCGAACCAGGCCTCCTCGACTTGGCGTCGGCGATGAAGTCCTGCACAGTCTTCCATGGCCGCGACACCGGCACGATCATCACATTGGCGCTGACGCCGATCATCAGCGCGGAGGCCAGGTCTTTCGTGATGTCGAAGGACAATTTGGGATAGATCGCAGGCGAAATCGACAGCGCCGAGGATTGCGCGAGGATGTTGTAGCCGTCGGCATCCGCTTTCACGATGGCGGCGGTGCCGATCGTGCCGCCGGCGCCCGGACGGTTTTCAACCACGATGGCCTGGCCGAGTTCAGCCGAAAGGCGATCGAACACGACGCGCGGCACGACATCGGCGGCGCTGCCAGCGCCGAACGGGATCGTCGCCTTGATCAGGCGCGACGGCCAGCCGTCGGCTCGCGCCGTCGTGACCAACAGCATCCCGCCTGCAATCAATACCCAACGCGCAACACCACGCATCCATCACCCCACGCGCTGCCTTCGAACTCGGCGAAGAGGTGCACAGTTTTGCGTTCAAGCGCAAGCGCGCCCGCGGCTTCACCACTCGGGCGGCCGGTCCGGATTTGCGGGCCTGAGACTGACGATGCGATAGCCATGTTCGCCGTCAGGGCGGCACTCGGCCTCGGCGGCGAATTCGACAAGCAGCCTGCCGCGGTCGAGTTTTTCCTTGACGCGGCCGTATGCGCCGATCAAGCGCAAAAAGGCCGGGTCGGACACGATAAACGTCTGGTACTCCCGAAGCAGGATGCGGTTGCCGCGGCGCCATCCGATGGCGGAGATGAGCTGGCGGCGGTCGTCCCGGTCGGCAACGCCGCGGCTCGTGACTTCCTTGAACAGGTCGGGTGCGCGAAGCAGCCGCGCGCGGCCGCCCTCGATGCTGTACAGATTGAGCGCAACCTCGTGGCGGCCGCTCCGGAAGGCCACAGCCACGTGGCCGGCGTCCTCCGACCAGAACGCATGATAGGCGTCCGGCGCGGTATCGAGGTTGTTGTCCGAGCCGATATCGGGAAGCGCCATGATCGGTCGGTGCCCGGGCTCGGACATCAGCCAGACGTGAAAATCGCCGTCCCCAAGCTCGCCTTCGCCGTGAGAGGCCAGCGACATCTTTTTGTCGGGCGCGAGACCCGCGCGGATCACGGCGTATTCGCCCCCGGCATATTCGTAGTTGCTGGTGGCGCGCGAAGGCGCAATCGCGAAAGCGAACAGGACAGAAGCGGCGAGAATGACGCTGCGCGCAATCATGCCTATTGGTCGGCGGACCCTGGCCTCGGGTTCGACCCTCACCCGGCCAGCATGAATTGCAACAGCATCGTACGCTGGATCATCGAGAAATTATCGTCCGACACCATTGTCAGCACGGTCTCGCCCTGCTCCGTGATATGGGCGTCGATGCCTTCCATGTTGTCGACCTCATTGGCGAGATCTGCCTCGAAAATCGCGGGACCGTCGACCACGGCATTGGGCGCCACCGCGGTGAGCGGAATCCGCCGGATGCGAATGCCGATCCCCGACAGCCAGGAAAATTTCCGTTCCAATATCAGGAAATCACCGGCCGGCAGCAGGACCGCATCGCTGATGTCGAAATCGTCGGTGCGGCGGACGCTGAACTGTCCGGGCGTCGGGCCTCCGACCAGGAACGCGACGAGATTTCCCTCTGCATCAAGGCCGCGCTCGGACATTGCAACCAGCGTGCCCGCTAGGGGCTGGCCCGTCGGAACGAACACCAGCGCTTCCAGCCCCTTGTTGTTGGGCAGCCGGCTTGCCGCCTTCGGCAAGGGCACGACCTCACCCCGCGCCCGGATAAAACCCTTACTGAAATCAAAGCGCAGCACCTTGTTGGCGCGCTCAAGACCGATGTACACGAACGACCCATCGATCGCGATCGAACTCTGAGTCGTACCAGCCGCGTGCGGTGATGGGCTTTCCATCTGGGCCCAGCATCGGCGCCGACTCGACATCGGCAAGCGCCGTCATCGCGCGGCCCTCGTACACGATGCGCCCGGTGAACCGGTGGCCGCGGTCACTGAATGAGATGAAGCGTTCGCCTTTCGGATCGAGCCGCAAACCCGACAATCCCCCGAAATGCGGGAAGGGCGACGTCAGGACAAGCCCGCTTCGATATTCCAGCGCGCCGAAGCGCACGCGGTCATGGTCGTGGCGATCAAACCAGGGGATGGGCCGGGCCTTGACCTCGATCGATGCCGGCGCATCGGCTGCCGTAGCGCCGGCGGGGCCGGACGATGCTGCCGGAGGAACGAATTGCGCTCTGGCGATACCCGAAGTGGCCGCGCTCGAGACGCCTGCCGCCATCATTTTGAGGAAGCCGCGGCGCGAACCCGGCAGGCCGGGCCCCGCCTTTTCGCGCAGGATCATCCCGCGGAGACTACGAATGCAGCCGACGCCGAGGCGTGGCGGCGGCGGGCGCGGCTCCATGTGTTTCGCTGAAGAGTTCGGCGAGCTTCTCGGTGATCGCCCCGCCAAGCTCCTCGGCATCCACGATGGTGACGGCGCGGCGATAATACCGCGTCACGTCGTGGCCGATGCCGATTGCAATCAGTTCGACCGGCGAGCGGGTCTCGATTTCCTCGATGATATGGCGCAGATGCCGCTCCAGATAGTTGCCGGGATTGACGGACAGAGTGGAGTTGTCGACCGGCGCGCCGTCGGAAATCATCATCAGGATCTTGCGCTGTTCGGCCCGGCCAAGCAGCCGCTTGTGCGCCCAATCGAGCGCCTCGCCGTCGATATTTTCCTTCAGCAGCCCCTCGCGCATCATCAGGCCGAGATTCTTGCGGGCGCGTCGCCAGGGCGCGTCCGCCGCCTTGTAGATGATGTGCCGGAGGTCGTTGAGGCGGCCGGGATTGGCCGGCTTGCCGGCAGCGAGCCACGCCTCGCGCGACTGCCCACCTTTCCAGGCGCGGGTGGTGAAGCCGAGGATTTCGACCTTCACGCCGCAACGCTCGAGCGTGCGCGCCAGAATATCGGCACATGTCGCGGCAACCGTGATCGGGCGGCCGCGCATCGAGCCGGAATTGTCGAGCAAGAGCGTCACCACCGTGTCGCGGAACGTCGCTTCCTTTTCATGCTTGAAGGAGAGCGGATGATAGGGGTCCGTCACGACTCGCGGCAAGCGGGCCGGATCGAGAATGCCTTCCTCGAGATCGAACTCCCAGGCGCGGTTCTGCTGCGCCATCAAGCGCCGCTGCAGGCGATTGGCGAGCCGCGCCACGATGCCTTGCAGATGCGCGAGCTGCTTGTCGAGATAGCTGCGCAGACGCTCAAGCTCGTCGTGGTCGCACAGATCTTCGGCCGCGATGACCTCGTCGAACTTCGGGGCAAACGCGTGGTATTCCGGACCGCGCGGCTCGTTCTTGCCGTGCGAATTCGGCCGCGTGGCTTCACCTGGTGTTTCGTCGTCGCCGAGTTCGCCGTCGTCGAACGTGTCGGATGCCGAGGCCTGCGCGCTCTCCATCGCGCTATCGGACATCTCTTCGGTGGTCGCCTGCGCCTGATCCGCGCTCATCTCCTGCGCGGCGTCGGATTCCGGCGCGCCTTCCGCGCCGGACTGGTCGTTCTCGCCGTCGCGGCTGTCGTCCTGGTTCTCGTCCTCGTCTGCCTCGGCGTTGCGGTCGTCGCCGAGTTCAAGCGCCGACAGCAGATCATGCACCGCATCGCCGAATTTCGCCTGGTCTTCGGCGAAGCGATCGAGCCGGTCGAGACGCGTGCCGATCTTGTCTTCCAGGAACGGACGCCAGAGATCGACCATCTTGCGCGCGGCCGCCGGCGGCGCGAGGCCCGTCAGCCGCTCACGCACCAGCATCGCCAGCGCATCGGCGAGCGGAGCGTCGGCCCGGTCGGTGATCTCGTCGAATTTGCCGCGATGGAAATGATCATCGAGCATCGCGGTGAGGTTTTTCGCAACCCCCGACATCCGCCGCGAGCCGAGCGCCTCGACACGGGCCTGCTCGACCGCTTCGAACACCCCACGCGCCTGCGGATTTCCGGGCATCAGCTTGCGGTGAACCTTTGGATCGTGACAGGCAAGCTTCAGCGCAATGGAATCGGCATGCCCGCGCACAACGGCGGCATCGCGCCTCGACATCTTGCGCGGCGGCTCCGGCAGCCGGGCCTTGCCAGGCGACAACCCCGGCCGCTCGGCGGCGAACGACACTTCCAGCTCCGGCTTTTTCGCGATCGCGCGCAGGCACGCCGTCACCGAGCGCTTGAACGGCTCGGTTGGCGCTTCCCTGGGGCCAGAGCGGAATTTGGGGTTGGATGTCGTCATAGTGTTTTCGTCAGCCAGTGGCGCGTCACGCCGTGAGGATAGCCGTCAATCGAACCGAACGCCTTGTAGCCGCAGGCGCGGTAAAAGCCCGGCGCCTGAACACTCATCGTGTCGACGTAAGACCGCACCGCACCGAAACGGCGGGCCTCGGCCTCTATCTTCCGGATCAACTTCGTCCCCACGCCTTTGCCGCGGAAGCGTTCGTCGATCCAGAACAACTGAATGAACAGCACCGTCATCCAGACCTCGCCGACAATGCCGCCGACGATCTTTTTCTTCTCGCGAAGCGAGACGGCGAAGCGGCGGTATCGCGGCTTCCCCATCTTCTTTTCGTTATAACGGATCAGGCCGCCGAGTACCGCGCGCTTGGTTTCGCCGATCGTACGCTCGACGGCAATCGACGGCATTGTTCAGCTCAGCGCCACATTGACCGCCGATTCGGCAAGCTCCGCGTTGAAGCAACGCTGATAGAATTCCGCTACCAGCGGCCGTTCCAACTCGTCGCACTTGTTCAGGAAGGTGACGCGGAAAGCAAAACCGATATCGCCGAAGATGTCGGCATTCTCGGCCCAGGTGATCACGGTGCGTGGGCTCATCACCGTCGACAGATCGCCGTTGGCGAATGCGTTGCGCGTCAGATCGGCGAGCCGCACCATCTTGTTGACGATGTCGCGGCCTTCCTGGGTGCGATAGTGGTGGGCTTTTGCCAGCACGATCTCGACTTCCTCGTCATGCGCGAGATAGTTGAGCGTGGTCACGATCGACCAGCGGTCCATCTGGCCCTGGTTGATCTGCTGGGTACCGTGATAGAGGCCCGACGTGTCGCCGAGACCCACCGTGTTGGCGGTCGAAAACAGCCGGAACGCGGGATGCGGCTTGATCACCTTGTTCTGGTCGAGCAGCGTCAGGCGGCCGGAAACTTCCAGCACGCGCTGAATCACGAACATCACATCGGGACGGCCGGCGTCATATTCGTCGAATACCAGCGCGACGTTGTGCTGCAGAGCCCAGGGCAGGATGCCGTCCTTGAACTCGGTGACCTGCTTGCCGTCTTTGACGACGATCGCGTCCTTGCCGACGAGATCGATACGGCTGATATGGCTGTCGAGGTTGACCCGCACGCACGGCCAGTTCAGCCGCGCCGCTACCTGCTCGATGTGGGTCGATTTGCCGGTGCCGTGATAACCCGTGACCATGACACGGCGATTCTTTGCAAAGCCCGCCAGGATCGCAAGCGTCGTGGCGCGATCGAAGCGATAATCCGCATCGACGTCCGGCACGTGCGGATCGACCTGGGAATAGGCCGGCACTTCAAGGTCGCTGTCGATGCCAAAAACCTGCCGCACCGACACCTTCATGTCGGGCATGCCTGCGGGCTCCTGGGCTGTGGTCATGGCGGCGGTCGTCATTGATCCTCCGAGGTTACGGGGCGCGCTCCCGAAACCAGATTTACGGGCGTAGCTGCGGATGGGTTAGTCGCCGCAACCTATCAGACAGCGGCGATAGGAAGAAGCCCACGCCGCAATCAAAGTTCCGCTGGGTTTTCATGTAGATAGTGGCTGGTCACGGTTTTTGGAAGGCTGCCCTGCGAATCCCGTCAAATCCAGGCCATGACCTCGCGCGACTCATGCGATAGGGGGACAGAAGCGGCACTATCCAGCCCTCTGGCGAGTTGTGATAGGCCTGCCGCACGCAGCAACCACCCCAAATATAGGGATTTTCGTGGCCTCGTTGATCAATCCGTTGATTTCGTTTGTTTCGGCGCATGCGATACTCGCCTATCTGACGCTGTTTCTGGCAGCGCTGCTGGAGGCAGTTCCCATCGTCGGCTCCGTTATACCGGGTTCGACCATCATCTTTGCGCTGAGCGCGCTCATTCCGGGTGGCGAGTTGAAGCTGGAATGGGTGCTGCTGTCGGCCATTGCCGGCGCCCTGCTCGGCGACGGGTCGGCGTTTTGCCTCGGACATCGCGAGCAGCGCGAGATCCTCAGTTCCTGGCCGCTTTCGACCTATCCGCGTGTGGTGGCGCAGAGCGAAGCGTTTTTTCATCGCTGGGGCGCGCTTGCGGTGTTCTTTGCGCGCTTCGTCCCGCCGATCAGGGCCTTTGTCCCGATCACCGCAGGCGCGCTCGGAATGAGACCGCCGATGTTCTTTGCCGTCAATATTCCGGCGGTGTTGCTGTGGGCGCCGGCCCATGTGCTGCCGGGCGTGCTCGCGGTTTCGGCGCTGCACCGCTATGGCGGCTTTGCACCCTACGCCGGGACTGCGAAGCACTACTGGGTGCTTGCGGTGATCGCCGGCGCCTTGATCATTGGGTTCGTGAGCTGGGTCGTCCGGCGCCGACGCGGCGGAGAGCCCGCAATTCAATCCGATCACGGAAAGCCGTGATGCACGCTAGGTGCGGACGACTGTCTTCAGATAATTATACGCCTTGATGATCTCGATCAGGCGGTCCTCGGTGGAGCGGTCGCCGCCATTCGCATCGGGATGGTGCTGTTTCACGAGCGCCTTGTACTTGGCCTTGACGTCGTCAAGCGTCGCCTCAGCGGTAAGCCCCATCACCTGGAGCGCCTTGCGCTCGGCGTTCATGACCTTGCGCGTCTCGGATTTTGCCTGCGCACCTGGACCCGGCCGCCAGCGGCCGCGGCCATTGAGCTCGCTGAACATATGAAAAGGATCGGAAGCCTCGGCGAAATCGGCATCGCCTTTCTTGGCGCCGTTGGCGCCCATCTTCCAGGTCGGGCGATGGCCGGTCAGCGCATCCTTCTGGTAGCGTGCGACATCATCGGGATTCATGCCTTGGAAGAAATTGTACGACTGGTTGTACTCGCGCACATGCTCGAGGCAGAAATGCCAGTACTCACGCGAATTTTCCCGGCCCTTCGGCGCGCGGTGCGAGCCCTTGTTCTGGCAACCCGCCCATTCGCAATTCATGGCTTCGACGCCGGTCTGCGCCTGGCGCTTCGCACTCACCTTGGTCGGCTTGATGCGAATGGAGTCGAAGAATTTGGATGAATCAATCGGCATGCTGTCTTTGACTACGCAACGCTTCCGCCTTCAAGTCTTGACATTGCGAAACCCTTCAGTTCCGTAGCGCCATTGACGAAAAATGATCGGCGACGTATTGCCGCAACCATGAGCACCCAAACCACTATCACAAACAAGTTGCGCGAAGCTTTCTCGCCGGAAAGCCTCGACGTCTCGGATGAATCACATCTTCATGAAGGCCATGCTGGCCACAGGCCAGGCGGCGAGACACATTTCAGAGTGTATATTGTGTCTAATGCCTTCGAAGGAAAGAGCCGGGTCGAACGCCACCGCATGATTAATTCGACGCTGGCGGCGGAACTTGCCGGCGGCGTGCATGCGCTGGCGATCAGCGCACAGGCGCCGGGCGAAAGAAGCTAGCTCGGCCGTCGCCAATCGAATCCGGTCGGCTGATCTTGACATCCTCGATTAGAAGGCCTTCCCGGCCCGTCGAGGCTTTTTCTCCGTCACTCCCGCCTCGCGCGGCACCGCCACGATCCGAAGCGCCGTAATACGGTTGCGCTCACGCCGCAATACACGAAAACGGAAGCCATGGAAGGTGAAACTCTGGCCGCGCTCGGGGATCGAGCGCGCCTCGTGGATCACAAGGCCCGCAACGGTTGTCGCCTCCTCATCGGGCAGGTGCCAGTCCATGGCACGGTTGAGGTCGCGGATCGGCACCGAACCGTCGACGACCACCGAGCCGTCGGGCTGGGCGCGGACGCCGGCGACCACGACGTCGTGCTCATCGGAAATATCGCCGACAATCTCTTCCAGAATATCCTCCAGCGTCACCATGCCTTCGACCTCGCCATATTCGTCGACCACGAGCGCAAAGTGAGTTCTTGCGGCGGCGAAAGGCCTTGAGCTGCTCGGACACGGGACGCATTTCCGGCACGAACCAGGGCGGCAGCATGATGGTGGTAACGTCGATTTTCGACGTGTCGCCCTCGGAGGCGCGGATCGCGCGCAGGAGATCCTTGGCGTGCAATACGCCGATGATGTTTTCGGGCTTTTCCCGCCATAGCGGGATTCTCGTGTATTCAGTCGCGAGCACTTCCCGCACAAGCTCTTCCGCCGGCAGTTCGGCATTTATCATCACCATTTCGGTGCGGTGAACCATCACGTCCGAGACTTGCAGCTCCCGCAGATCCAGGAGCCCGCCGAGCATGTCGCGGTCCTGCTTCTCGACCTTGCCTTCGTGATGAAGCAGATCGACCGCGCCGCGCAGGCGTTCGAACGGCGACAGCAGCGGCTGGTTGTGACCGGCGGTGGCGCCAAACAGCCGCAGCAGCAGGCGCACCACGGCTTCGATGACCGTGACCAGCGGTCCGAGCAGCACCATCATGGCCCGCATCGGCCGGGCTATGGCAAGCGCGACCCGGTCCGGCGCGTTGATGGCGACCGTCTTGGGCAGCACCTCGGCGAAAATCACCACGACGACCGTCATGACGGCAGTGGCATAGAGCACGCCCACTTCGCCGAACCACGCCGTGAGGATGCCGGTGGCGAGCGCCGATGCGCCGATATTGGCGATGTTGTTGCCGAGCAACAACGCTCCGATCAATCGATCGCGCCTTGCCGACAGGCTCGAGACGATGTCGGCGTCGTGGTTGCCCTGCTTCGACAGCCGCAGCATGCTGCCACGCGAAGCAGCGGTCAGCGCGGTCTCACTGGCGGCGAAGAACGCCGACATCAGAAGACAAACCACGACGACGGAAAACGTGATCCAGTCCATTCCAGCCTATTCGGTTGCCGGGCTTTAGCCTCGTCGTTCCAGCCTGCTTTTCAGAAAATCGCGAACCAATGATGGCTCAACGTCAGGCGCAATCACGGCGCGGCCGATTGCCTGAAGCAGAATGAAGGTGAGCCGGCCTCGCCTGACCTTCTTGTCCTGCGCCATAAGCGTCATCAGCGCGTCTGCATCGGCAAGACCTTCCTGCGCGAAACCTGCGATCTCCTGCAACGCGGTCGGCAGGCCGACCTCTGCGAGATGACGCTTGACGCGCATCGCATCCTGCTCGCCGATCATCCCGAGCTGCGCGGAAAATTCCGCGGCCAGCACCATGCCGACCGCAACGCCTTCGCCATGAAACAGCCGGTCGGAAAAGCCGGTCGCGGCCTCCAGCGCATGGCCGAAAGTGTGTCCAAGATTGAGCAGCGCCCGCTCGCCATTCTCACGCTCGTCGCGCGCGACGATCGCGGCCTTGGCGCGACACGACGTTGCGATCGCATGCTCGCGCGCGGTGTGGCCAGCAAAAATGTCGGCGTGATTCTTTTCGAGCCAGGTGAAGAAGGCCTCGTCGCCGAGCAGGCCATACTTGGTAACTTCGGCGTAACCAGCGCGGAATTGACGCGGCGACAGCGTGTCGAGCACGGCGGTGTCTGCGACCACCAAAATCGGCTGATGGAACGAACCGATCAGATTCTTTCCTTGCGGCGAGTTGATCCCGGTCTTGCCGCCGACGGATGAATCGACCTGCGCCAGGAGCGAGGTCGGCACCTGCACGAAGTCGACGCCGCGGCGCAGGATCGCGGCCGCGAAACCCGCGAGATCGCCGACCACCCCGCCGCCGAGCGCGATCACGAGATCGGCGCGTTCGATCCTGGCCGCAATCAAGGCCTCGCTCACCTTTTCGAGCACGGCATAGCTCTTGGAGCCCTCGCCTTCCCCGACGACGACATGGGAGGTCGCGATCCCCGCCTCCGACAACGACGCCTCGGTCCTGGCGAGCCAATGGCTGGCAACATTCCGGTCGGTGACGATGGCGGTGCGCGCTCCCGGCCGCAACGAAGCCACGCGCTTGCCAAGCGAGGCGAGGACATCGCGGCCGATCAGGATGTCATAGGCGCGATCGCCGAGCGCAACATCGACGGTAATGGGCTCGCCATGTTTCAGCGGCACGGTCATGGGGTTGTGCCCAGTCTATCCTGGCCCAGGGTGATATGGCTGCCGCAAAGCTTGCCGTACAGCGCCTCCATGCATTCATCGACGATTTTCTCGTGCGGGACGTCGCGCGACCAGATCGTCACGTCGGCCTGGCCGTAAACCGGCTCACGCTCGCGGATCAGCCGCTCGACCGTCGCCTCCGGGTCGGCGGTCCGAAGCAGCGGACGATCGGACCGCCGCTTCACCCGGCGCATGATGATGTCGGAACTGGCCTTCAGCCAGATCGAGATCGCCTTTTCGCGGATGCGATCGCGGGTCTCCTGCCGCATGACGGCGCCGCCGCCGGTGGCGATCACCGCCGGGCCGCTCTCGAGCAGCCGTGCGATCACCCGCACCTCACCGTCGCGGAAGTAGGGTTCGCCATATTTCTCGAAAATGTCCGGGATCGACAAGCGGTGAGCCAGTTCGATTTCGGCGTCCGCGTCGAGGAACGGCAGCCCGAGCCGGGCCGATAGCCGACGGCCGATGGTGGATTTGCCGGCCCCCATCATCCCGACCAGCACGATCGAGCGCTGGCCCAAGGCGGCCGAAACCTCGGCGTCGTGGGTGGCGCTGGCGGCATTTGGCAAGATGGCGTCGGACATTTCCCTGATCAATGATGGCGGCCAGCGTCCCGGTTCTGACATTCGTATTCGTTCTTGCGGCAGGCTCGTTTACGAATCTCGGAACCAAGGGACACTAGCAAAGAAAGGTTTCCAGGGTGGCTTTGACCCCGACGTTCCGTCCACGAGATCGCCGCAAAACTGAAAGGAACGTCAGTGACGCCACACCAGGGGCGTTTCGGGCGACCATACTACCCCGGCCAACACCGTTGCTAGTGGTGGACGAGCGAAGCCATAAAGCCTTGCAACGAAATGTGGAACATGATGGTAGTCCAAATCAGGACAATCCCGACGAATCCGAGGGTTAATTCGCCTGGTCAGGCGAACAATCGAACCGTTAGCCCATGCCGAGCCTGTTCCGGTTTTTAACCGTGGTCGCAATCATTGTGGGGGTAGCCTATGGGGCGATTTTTGCGCTGGCAAACTTCGTCGCCCCGAAACCCCGCGAAATGACGATTAATGTGCACCCGGACAAGTTCCTCAAGAAATAGGTGCCGCGGACCGGTGTAAGCAAGAGAGGGTCAAGAATTTCGGAGCTAGGGTTCGCGGATGCGCGCCAAACCCTCTGACGGCAGGTTGATCGACCTGTTCCTCGATATGCTCGCGGCCGAGCAGGGCGCCGGCGACAATACGCTTGATGCCTATCGCCGCGACCTGACCGATTTTTCGGGGTTTCTGGCCTCCCGCCGCCAGAACTTTGCCGGCGCCGAAACACAAGCGCTGCGCGACTATCTCGCCGACCTCGACGTCAGGGGATTTAAATCCTCGAGCGTGGCGCGGCGGCTGTCGGCGATGCGGCACCTGTTCCGTTTCCTGCTCAACGAACGAGTTCGCAGCGACGATCCTGCGGCGATCTTGTCGGGGCCAAAGCGGGGTCGCGGTCTGCCGAAGGTGCTGTCGATATCAGATGTCGATCGCCTGCTCACCCGGGCGAAAGTGTTGGCCGAAGAAGCGGCAGCATCGCCCCAGGAGCGGCTTCGCGCGCTGCGGCTCTATTGCCTGCTCGAGGTGCTCTATGCCGCGGGCTTGCGCGTCTCCGAGTTGGTGGCGCTGCCGCTATCGGCATCGCGCAGCGACGCCCGGATGATCGTGGTGCGCGGCAAGGGCAACAAGGAGCGGCTGGTGCCGCTCAACGACGCATCGCGCCGCGCGATGGCCGACTATCTCGCAGCAATGCAGGCGCTCAAGCCGTCGAAGCAGAAGAATCCGGCCTCCTCGAAATGGCTGTTTCCTTCCTTTGGCGAGAGCGGCCATTTGACGCGACAACATTTTGCACGCGACCTGAAAGAACTCGCCGCCTCGGCCGGCCTCGCGCCGCGGCTCGTCTCGCCTCACGTGTTGCGGCATGCTTTCGCAAGCCATCTCTTGCACAACGGCGCCGATCTGCGCGTGGTGCAAACGCTGCTTGGCCACACCGATATTTCGACCACACAGATTTACACCCATGTCGTCGAAGAGCGGCTGAAAAGTCTGGTGCGCGACCTGCATCCGCTGGCCGAAAAGTAGCTGACCAGCCTTGCCACAGCGCCGTGCCCTGTTGATTCCGGCCAGCCTGCTTGACTTCGGCGGCTTCTCCCCCGAAACAGCCATCTCCGCTCACCTCCTGACGGCATGATCAGCCGAAGGGAGCTTCGTTTGGCGTTGGAGCGCACGCTAAATATCTGAAGATGCGTGCTTTCTTCGCGCAACCCAGGAGTAACTTAACTCCAGGGTGGCTTCGTCCCTATATTGATTTGATGCCGGATCAGATGCGCAGCTACCTCGATTTCGAAAAACCCGTTGCCGAGCTTGACTCCAAGATCGACGAATTGCGGGTGCTTGCGGCGTCGGGCAGCGACATCGGCGAGGAGATTTCTCGGATCGAGGAAAAGGCAGCCCAAGCGCTGGCCGATCTCTACGCCAATTTGACGCCGTGGCAGAAAACGCTGGTGGCGCGCCATCCACAGCGGCCGCATTTCACCGATTTCATCGGCGGGCTGATTACGGAATTCACCCCGCTCGCCGGCGACCGCAAGTTTGCCGAAGACGAAGCCCTGGTCGGCGGGTTCGGCCGCTTCGGCGGCGAAAGCATCTGCGTGATCGGCCAGGAAAAAGGCGCCAGCACGGAGTCGCGCATCAAGCATAATTTCGGCATGGCGCGCCCGGAAGGCTATCGCAAGGCAGTCCGCCTGATGGAAATGGCGGACCGGTTCGGCATTCCCGTACTGTCGATCGTCGATTCGGCCGGCGCCTACCCCGGCATCGGCGCGGAGGAGCGTGGCCAGGCCGAAGCGATCGCGCGCTCAACCGATGCGTGCCTGTCGCTTGGCGTGCCCAACGTCGCGATCGTCACCGGCGAGGGGATGTCCGGCGGCGCCATCGCCATCACAACCGCCAACCGCGTGCTGATGTTCGAGCATGCGATCTACAGCGTGATCTCGCCGGAGGCCGCCTCCTCGATCCTGTGGCGCGACGGAACCAAGGCCCAGGAAGCCGCGACCAGCATGAAGATCACCGCCCAGGACATGCTGCGGTTTGGCGTGATCGATCAAATCCTCAAGGAGCCGGTCGGGGGCGCGCATCGCGATCCTGCCGCCATGATCGCAGGCACGGGCGAGGCGATTGCCCAGACGCTGAATGAACTGAAGCAGCTCGATGCCGAAGCGATCCGCAAGCAGCGGCGGCAGAAATTCCTCGACATCGGCCGAAGACAGTTCTGACATGCCTGCTGTCGCCGGAAGGGCGCGGGTCGCGGAGCCCCATTTCGGCCGCAATTAGGCCTTGAGCAGCCCGTTTAGGCTTCCTTCACTATGCCGGGGGAGGGCACAGGTCATAAGAGTTCCTCGGCTTGCGAGGGCGAGGGCTTTAAGGATAAGATTTTATTCAATGGCTTCAGGGCGTCTGCGCGAGTTTGGGGTGCGAGAATTGCCCGTTGGGTGTGGAGCTTTACATTGATCGGCCGCTCTTTGATTCGCGGGCTCATGACCTCTGCTGCGCTGTCAGCGGCCGTGCTGTTGGCCGGCTGCAACAGCGACGAGATCAATTCTCTCGCAACCAACGCCAAGGCCAATCAGCCCGTCCCGCCCAAGCTCGTAGCGGCAATGGACGCCAAGAACATGGATCTGCAATCGCCGATCCTGATCCGACTGTTCAAGCAGGAGGCCGAGCTCGAGGTCTGGAAACAGGACCGCACCGGGCGTTTCGCGCTGCTGAAGACCTACCCGATCTGCCGTTGGTCCGGCGACCTCGGGCCGAAGGTTCGCGAAGGCGACCGCCAGGCGCCGGAAGGTTTCTATGCGATCTCGCCGGCACAGATGAATCCGACCTCGGCCTACTATCTCTCCTTCAATACCGGCTATCCGAATGCCTATGACCGCGCGCTCGGTCATACCGGCTCGGAGCTGATGGTCCATGGCGACTGCTCGTCGCGCGGCTGCTACGCCATGACCGATGAACAGATTGCGGAGATCTATTCGCTGGGCCGCGAATCCTTCTTCGGCGGCCAGAAGTCGTTCCAGTTCCAGGCCTATCCATTCCGGATGACGCCGCTGAATTTTGCCCGCCATCGCAACAGCCCGCACATGGCGTTCTGGAAGATGATCAAGGAAGGCAACGATCATTTCGAGGTGACGCGGCAGGAGCCGAGGGTCGATTTCTGCGAGAAGAAATATGTGTTCGACGCCGTGAAGCCGCCGGACGCCAAGCGGGATCTGGCCTTCGAGGCTTCGGCGAAATGTCCGGCCTATGTCATTCCGGACGAGGTCGCCGAAGCCGTGCGCGAAAAGCAGGACGCCGATCAGGCCGAATTCGACAAGCTGGTGACGAAGGGTACGCCGGTCGCCCAGCTCAATACCGGCATCGACGGCGGCATGAATCGGGTCTTCGCCGCCCACGTTCCCAACGGCAACACCGGTCTTTCGGAAAGCGGTTCGGGCCCGTCACTGTTCGCGGCGCCGGAACGGGCGCCTGGGACCATTCCAGCCACGGTCAACCCGCCGCGCGGACGAGTGACGTCGTCGGAGGAACCCTTAGCGGCATCGCTGGGCTCCGCCTCGACGACTTCGTCGACCCGCGTGGCGGCAGCTCCAGCCGCGCAAGGCGGCGAGTCCGAAGGTTTCTTCTCGAGTCTCGCCCGCAAGGTTGGCCTTGGTGGCTCTGCGACGGCTGACGCCTCCGCCGCTGCTGCGCCTCCGGCGCCGGCCAAGCCGAAGGTTGCCGACGCCAAGTCCAAACCGGCGAAGGAAACCAGGCAGGCTTCCGCCAAGCCGGCGGCCAAGCCCGCGCCGACCGAAACCGCTGCGGTCGCATCGCCTGCCACTCCCAGCAACAGCCTGGTGGCGGGTGCTCAGCCGATCGTATCGACGAATTCGTTCGACAGCCGCTTCTCAGCAACGAAGTAAGCCCGTCCCCAGGCGAGCGGCGCCGTGAACCGTCCCGCAGTCCTGTGAACGGCGCGCCCTTGATCACCGGCGTCCTCGCCTCACGGTTTTCGATGCGCTAGTCTCCCGCACTAAATAAAAAGCGATGAGCCCGGCTCGTCGAAAAAGCGGGAGAAAGCTCATGGCCAAATCGGAAGAGGGCCTGCATCGCCGTCGATTTCTGACGGGCGTGATGGCCGCCGGCGGAGCCACGATCGCTGCTCCCAGAGCCACAGGCGCGCAAACTTCCGAATCAGGCAAGGGCGCCACGACGCCGCTACCCACCGCAGCCACGCAATCCAGGGAGCGCGAGCACCCTGCGGAGGTCGAGCGGCTGACCACGGAGAAGACCGGCTCCGATTTCATGGTCGACGTCTGCAAGACGCTCAGTCTGGATTACATCGCAGCCTGCCCCGGCTCGACGTTCCGTGGCTTGCAGGAAAGCTTCATCGATTACGGCGCAAACAAGCGGCCGGAATGGCTGACCTGCCTGCACGAGGAAGTCTCGGTCGGCATGGCGCACGGCTATGCCAAGGTCGCGGGCAAGCCGATGGCCGCCATCGTGCACGGCACCGTCGGCACGCAGCACGCGGCGATGGCGATCTACAACGCCTACTGCGATCGCGTGCCCATGCTGGTCTTCACCGGCAATGCCGGCCCCCTCAACGAACGCCGCCCCGGCGTCGAATGGTTCCACAGCGTGCAGGACGGCGCGGCCACCGTGCGCGACTTCGTGAAATGGGACGACTATCCGATGTCGCTTCAGCACTTCGCCGAGTCGGCCGTGCGCGGCTACGCACTTGCCTGCGCGGAGCCGGCCGGACCGGTGTTCCTGGTCGCCGACAGCAAGTTGCAGGAAGATCCGCTTGCCGAGCGCGAGGCGCGCCGCTTGCGGATTCCGCGATTGACCGCGCCTTCGCAAGCCGCGGGCGATCCGAACGCGCTGCGCGAAGCCGCCATGATGCTGGTGGCCGCGGACAACCCCGTGATCATCGCCGATCGTTATGCGCGCTCGCAGGGTGCCATGGACGATCTCGTGCGGCTCGCTGAGCTGTTGCAGGCGCCGGTGATCGACAACCGCGCGCGCATGAACATGCCGAACACGCATTATCTCTGCCAGTCCGAGCGCGCAGGCACGCTGATCGCGCAGGCCGATTGCATCCTCTCGCTCGAACCCGTCGATTTGTTCGGCCAGCTCAATTCGATGCGCGATCAGCTTGAACGAACCGACATCCCCAGGGTCAAGGCGGGCGTCAAGGTCATCAGCATCTCGACCCACGATCTGCTGGTGCATTCCAACTATCAGGATTTCCAGCGCTACTTCGGCGCCGACCTCAACATCACGGCCGACGCACAAACAACGCTGCCGTTCCTGATTGAAGCCGTGCGGCGGGAAACGAGCGCAAGCGGCAAGAGCGCCAACGAGATGCGGGGCGACAAACTGCGGCAGGCCTATCACAGCGCGATCGACCGCGCGCGAACGGAAGCAACCTTCGCGTGGGACGCGAGACCGATCTCGACCGCGCGCCTCTACATGGAGCTATGGGGGCAATTGCAGAAGGAAGACTGGGCGCTGGTCTCCGACAGCGACTTCTCGTCGCGATGGCCGCATCGGCTGTGGCCGCTGGAAAAGCACTACCGCTTCATCGGCGGCTCGGGCGGCTACGGCGTCGGCTACCAGCCGGTCGCGGCGCTTGGCGCGGCACTGGCGCATCGCGACGCCGGCGGACGCGTCGTCGTCAATGTCACCGGCGACGGCGAGTTCAACATGGCGCCGCACACGCTGTGGACCGCCGCACACCACGGCATTGCCTACCTCACGATCATCCAGAACAACCGCGCCTATCATCAGGAGACCATGCACGTCCAGCGCATGGCAAACCGGCACAATCGCGGCGTACGCAACGCGAGCATCGGCACGACGATCGACAATCCGAACATCGATTACGCCAAGATCGCGATGGGCTACGGCGCACTTGGTATCGGGCCGATCGAGAACCCGGGAGATTTGGCCGATGCCTTCCGCAAGGGCATTGCCGCCGTCAAATCCGGTCAGCCTGCGCTGATCGACGTCGTCACGCAGCCGCGCTGAGGGTGGAAAGCGTGAAGCACGTCAGCCTCATCACTGCGGCAATCTTCGCTCTCTTGCCGGCAATCGCTCCGTCCGCCAGTCAACAGACTTCGAGCTCAATCGGCAATGTTGAGCACGGCAAGACCCTCTACCGCGAGACCGGCTGCTATCAATGCCATGGTCTCGCAGGCCAGGGCGCGCTGATGACGGGCCCGCGCGTCTCGCGCACCGAATTGCCCTTCGATGCCTTCCTCAACCAGTTGCGTCATCCCGTCAACCAGATGCCGCCCTACGAGGCCGCGATCGTTTCCGACCGCGACGCCGCCGATATTTATGCCTACTTGAAACAGATGCCGGCGCCGCCCGAGGCAAACAGTATTCCGCTGCTCAAGGTGGGGCGCTGACCTCGCCGCGACTTGTTCATGGTTGCTCCGATGCCTCGCCGGAATTTACTCCGGTACTTTGCCGCGTCACATTACCACGCGTCTCGACGTCCTGACTGTTGTGGACGACCAATGGCTGTTTGAAGTCTTGCAGCAATTGCGCTTGCGTTTGCGCATTCATACCAAAGAACGGCAGTTCCGGATGACGATCCCAGCCAATGACGAAGTTGTCACTGATGGAGACGCCATTGACCCCGTTCACCCAAATGCCTGAGCGTCCCGAGTTGACGACTTCGTTGTGCTCGATGGAAATGTTGGTGTCCGGCGTTGCCGCCGCGAACTGACCCTTGTTATTCGTCGGCGCAACCATGATCGCGCCAACGGCAATCTGCGTGCCCGAACCCGAGGCCATCGGGCCGAAACTGCCATGGACCGCGTTATCGCGAATGACGATGTCATGCGACGCTGGCGTCGGGAAATTGATGGTCGAATCCGTCACCGCGATACCGCCATTGCTGGTGCGTCCAATCCGGTTACGCGCGATACTGACGCCATCGGCGCCGCCGATCCAGACGCCCCTGCCAAACGGAACCTCCGGCACGACATTGTCCTCAATGCTTGATCCTGCGCCGCGCGCAGCGGCGTCAGCAACCGCCATGCCGGCGCCTGTTGCAAGGTTCGGCAGGTCACGGTCGAAGGTGAGGGTGACCTGACCGTTGAAGACGGGCGGCGTGGCATCCGCCGGGGTTTGCGCCACGACGACGGCGCTGGATGATTCCACGGAAGTAACAGGATCAACGAAAGTCACTGCTGCGCCGGTCGGGAAAGCGCAGGAATGCGGTCCGCTCCACCGTCAGCTGCCGCGGCCCGGCTTGGCTCACAACTGTGGCGAGGTCGCGCGAGTCGATAGCCAGCGCATCATCCATGGTCCGCGTCACGAAACTGTGGCGAATGTGATTGTCCGGCCCCGTGCTCGAGAAGTGGATTCCGTCCGCGTTAGAGGAAATGAGGTCGGAGCCGTCAGCACGAAACCGCGGCGTGACGCGCACACGATCGGCGGCCGAGTGGCTGGAGGAGATGAACAGCACGGCGATTGCGCTCGAGCCATGAATGGTTGCATCCGAGATCGTGATGTGATCGCTGCCGACCACCGTCACCGGGCCGAAGCCGCCGCGCACGGTCACCACGACAATATCCCCGGGATTGAGCGTCGAGAGCGTGACGCTTTGCGTCCACGGCGTGTTGTCCTGCACGAGATCGAGAACGCCGTCAGCGATCGGCTGAACCACGTGCATGCGCGATGTAGCCGCCACGATATCCCCGTTGCGGAAGACCATCGCCCACAGCTCCAACGATCCGGTGGTGGAATCAGGCGGGGTCAGCCCGTTGAACGTCACCGGGTCGGGCCAGCCGGGTAGCGTGGCATAGGTCAGGCTGCGGCGGAGCGGATCGACGGCAGTCAACCGCACATGAGTGAAAGGCTGATTCAGAAACTCGGTGCTGAACTTCGTCAGCGCCACGTTGGTGCAGTCGGAGAGCAAGAACGCCCGAAGCAACGGATGGGCGAAAAAGATCGTGGAGCCTGCCAGATCGACTGTCAAATTTGAGAGCACGGAGAACTGCAGATAAATCTGCGGCGTCTGCGGCGTCAGAAAGTAATAGGCGCCGCGATCCACAGTGATCAAACCAACCGAATGGCTGTGCGCGTAAGCCAGCGTAGCCTGAAACAACGGTCGCGCGTCGGTCTTCGGGCTATCGGGCGCCAGATTTTCGGACGCGATGCCGAGCCGAACTAGGTCGTGTGAGAGATTGATGGTGATGCCAGTTTGCGCAGCGACAGCTGGCGCATCGTTGGCCGCACGAGCACCCGTCCATATCAGCGCCGCCAGCAGCAGCGCCGTCATCGCCCTGAAGCAAAGCCCGATCACCTGGTTTGATCGCACGGTTATCGCTCCCTTTAGACCTGACTCGTCGGCATCCCGTCTTCCCGCATCGCGGGGCCAATTGCGCCATCAAGCCTATGGGGACCGTGTGACGGCGCTCGGGCCGCCGGTTAGGAAAGAGCGCACGTGTCCGTGACATTCAGGTTGATGAAGGGCAGGCCAGTCGGAACCAATGCATGATAATCGAGTGCGGCATCGACGAATCCGTCAACGTAGCCGCCCGACTATCTGTCGATCGCAGCGAATCAGATCGATTCGGGAAATCCGCAAAATATGCGTGAGGGCCTCAGCTCTCACACATACTTGCCGTGGCAATGCTTGTATTTCTTGCCGGAGCCGCAGGGGCAGTCCTCGTTGCGGCCGACCTTGCCCCACGTCGCCGGATTCCTCGGATCGCGGTTGGCAGTCGCAGTCGGCACTAGCGACGCGTTGGCGAACGCCAGTTCGTCTTCGCCGGTATTGGGATCGAACTTGTGCGCCTCCATCGCGGGCAGCGGCTGTGGCGGCTGCTCGGGCGGCACGATCTCGACCCGCATCAATTGCGCCGTCACCGCCTCGCGCAGGTGAGCGATCATGGTCTCGAACAGGTTGAACGCTTCAGCCTTGTATTCCTGCAACGGATCGCGCTGGCCGTAGCCGCGCAGGCCGATCACCTGGCGCAGGTGATCGAGCATGATCAGGTGCTCGCGCCAGAGATGATCGAGGGTCTGCAGCAGGATCGTCTTCTCGACATAGCGCATCACGTCGGCGCCCCACTGCGCCACCTTGGCGGCCATGTGCTCATCGACGCGGGTTTCGACGCGCGTCAAAAGCTCTTCGTCGGCGATGCCTTCTTCCTTGGCCCACTCGTCGACCGGCAGATCGACGTCGAGCACGCGCTTGAGTTCCTCCTTGAGGCCTGCGGTGTCCCACTGCTCCGCGTAAGCATGTTCGGGCACATGCTTGGTCACGACGTCCTCGACAAAGGCGCGGCGCATGTCGGCAACCGTCTCGGCGACGCTCTCATCCTTCATGAGATCAATGCGCTGGTCGAAGATCACCTTGCGCTGGTCGTTCTGGACATTGTCGAACTTCAGAAGATTCTTGCGGATGTCGAAGTTGCGGGCTTCCACCTTCTGCTGCGCCTTTTCCAGCGCCTTGTTGATCCAGGGATGGATAATCGCCTCGCCTTCCTTCAGGCCGAGCCGCGTCAGCATGCTGTCGAGCCGGTCGGACCCGAAGATCCGCATCAGGTCGTCTTCCAGCGACAGGAAGAACTTTGAGCGGCCGGGGTCGCCCTGCCGGCCGGAGCGGCCGCGAAGCTGGTTGTCGATGCGCCGTGATTCATGGCGCTCGGAGCCGATGATGTAGAGGCCGCCCGGCTTGGTCACGCTCTTGGCCGGCTTCGACCCCTTGGCCGGCTCGATCTCGATAGTTTCCTCGGCTTTCAGCACGATGTCGCGGAAGCGTTCGACGTCGGCCTTGATCTGTTCGATCTTCGCCTTGCGTTCGGCCTCGTCGGCGATCCCGGCGGTCTCGTGCTGGACGCGCATATCGAGCGAGCCGCCGAGCTTGATGTCGGTGCCGCGGCCGGCCATGTTGGTCGCAATCGTGATCGCGCCGGGGACACCGGCCTCCGCCACGATATAGGCTTCCTGCTCGTGGAAGCGCGCGTTCAAAACCGCAAACAGCTTGGCCGGCTTGCCGGCGCGAGCGGCGGCGTAAAGCTTCTCCATCGCCCTTTCGTTGCCGAAGTCGATCTGCTTGTAGCCGTGCTTCTTGAGATATTCGGCCAGCACTTCCGACTTCTCGATCGAGGCGGTACCGACCAGCACCGGTTGCAGGCGCGCATTGGCGCGCTCGACCTCGGACAGGATCGCGGCATACTTTTCGCCCTGGGTGCGGTAGACCTCGTCGTCTTCATCCAGACGCGCCACCAGCACGTTGGTCGGGATTTCCACGACCTCGAGCTTGTAGATGTCGAACAACTCGTCGGCTTCGGTCGCCGCCGTACCGGTCATGCCCGCCAGCTTTTCGTACATCCTGAAGTAATTCTGGAAGGTGATCGAAGCCAGCGTCTGGTTTTCTGGCTGGACCGTCTGGTGCTCCTTGGCCTCAAGCGCCTGATGCAGGCCTTCCGAGTAGCGCCGGCCCGGCATCATGCGTCCGGTGAACTCGTCGATGATGACCACCTCGTCGTCGCGAACGATGTAATCCTTGTCGCGCGTGAACAGCGTATGGGCGCGCAGCGCCTGGTTGACGTGGTGAACGACCGAGACGTTCTCGACGTCGTAGAGCGAATCGCCCTTGAGCTGACCGGCGTCGCGCAGGAGCGTTTCCAGCTTCTCCATGCCGCCTTCGGTCAAGGTCACCGTGCGCTGCTTCTCGTCGACGTCGTAGTCAGACTTGTCGAGCCTGGGAAAGAAGGTGTCGATGGTGTTGTAGAAATCCGAGCGGTCGTCGAGTGGTCCGGAGATGATCAGCGGCGTCCGTGCCTCGTCGATCAGGATCGAGTTGACTTCGTCGACGATGGCGTAGAAATGCCCGCGTTGGACCATGTCCTCCAGGCGGTACTTCATGTTGTCGCGCAGATAGTCGAAGCCGTATTCGTTGTTGGTGCCGTAGGTGATGTCGCAGGCGTAGGCTTCCTTGCGCTCGGCATCGTCGAGGCCGTGAACGATGACGCCGGTGGTCATACCGAGGAAGCTGTAGATCTGCCCCATCCAGGAGGAGTCGCGGCGGGCGAGATAGTCGTTGACGGTGACGACATGAACGCCCTTGCCGGCGAGTGCGTTGAGATAGACCGCCAGCGTCGCCACCAGCGTCTTGCCTTCGCCGGTTTTCATTTCGGCGATATCGCCCTCGTGCAGCACCATGCCGCCGACCAACTGCACATCGAAATGCCGCTGGCCGAGCGTGCGCTTGGCAGCCTCCCGCACGGTCGCGAAGGCCGGAACCAGAATGTCGTCGAGCGTCTTGCCTTCGGCCAGTTCCTTGCGGAATTCGGCGGTGCGCGCTTTCAGCGCCTCGTCCGAGAGCGCGACGAGTTCGCCCTCCAGCGCGTTGATGGCGTCGACGCGGCTCTGGTATCCCTTCACCCGCCGGTCATTTGCGGAACCGAAAAACTTGCGGGCGAGCGCACCGATCATGCCAACTTCCTGTTCTTCGGCAGAGCTGCCGTGAGGTCGTCGGACCGCCGTCAATCAACTCATCGTGACGCATTAACGACCGACCCCGACCGGGGATTGTCCGTCGAATGAGTGGGAGTTCAGCGATCCGGGGTTCAACGGCCAAAACGCGGCAAAACAAGCGCTATCGCCATTGACTCAGGTCCGGCAGAGATATGGCTGGGCCCAGGGCTTGTCAACGCCGCCTTGTCAACGCCGCGGAGGGCTTCCGGGTTGCTGCCATCGGCCGTCGGGTCGGCCTTTACCACCGAGGGCGCAAGAACCTATGCAAGCGACCGCCGAGCCCTGCTCGCGGCTCGGCTGGCCAGCCGGCAAGAGGCCCGGAGAGGCAGACGCTCCTTTCGCCAATTTCATCATTTTGACAGACTTTTCGCGTTGCCAAGGCCACGCGATTGGGCGAGTGTCGCGGCCCGAAATGACCCCCCGCCGCAACAGCCACGTGGCTTTGGAGATGAGGATTTTTTATGACGACTTTGTCATCAAACGCGAAACGCGCCCGCCTTGCCGCCGCGGCCGGCGCAGTTGCGATCGCCCTGTTCGCGAGCCAGCCGCTGCGTGCCGACGACAACCCCGTGCTCGCGAAGGTGAACGGTTCTGAAATCCGTCAGAGCGATGTCACGCTTGCCGAAGAAGAGCTCGGCGCCAGCCTCGCGCAGATGGATCCGGCGACCAAGAAGGAAAACGTACTGGCGTTTCTGATCGACATGAAGATTGTCGCCAAGGCCGCCGAAGACAAGAAGATCGAGGACCGCCCGGACTTCAAGGCGCGTCTGGCTTTCGCGCGCAATCGCCTGCTGATGGACAACCTGCTGGGAACTGAAGGCAAGGCGGCGGCGACCGACGATACCATGAAGAAGGTGTACGAGGACGCCGCCAAGCAGATCGCCGGCGAGCAGGAGGTGCATGCAAGGCACATCCTGGTCGAGACCGAAGATGAGGCAAAGGCGATCGAAGCCGAGCTGAAGAAAGGCGCCGATTTCGCGGCACTCGCCAAGGAGAAGTCGAAGGATCCGGGCGGCGCGGCCGATGGCGGCGACCTCGGCTTCTTCACCAAGGATCAGATGGTGCCGGAGTTTTCCGCCGTCGCCTTTTCTCTCGAACCCGGCAAGATCTCCGATCCCGTGAAGTCGCAATTCGGCTGGCACGTCATCAAGGTCGAGGAAAAGCGTAACCGCAAGGCGCCGGACTTCGAGCAGGTCAAGCCGCAGATCGAGACCTACGTCACCCGCAAGGCGCAGGCCGAATACGTGGCCAAGCTGCGCGAATCCGCCAAGGTCGAGCGGATGGACCAGGCCTCCAACACGCCTGCGCCCGACGCCGCCAAGCCGGCGGACTCGAAGATGGCGCCCGCAAAGAAGTGACGAAGTCATTCCGGGGCGATGCGTTAGCATCGAACTATGGTGCGCACTTGCGCACCTGAGAATCTCGAGGTTCCGGGTCTGGTGCTCACGCACCATCTCGGAACAACGGTAAGAGCGATTGCACCGCAATCTCTGCGTTCAGCATGGACGAGAGTGCAGTGCGGCAGCATCCCCTCCCTTCCTAACGGCGAAGGTGATAGAGAGCGCTTCCCGCCTTTCCACCCGCCCGGTGCGCTCACCATGTCCTCCACCGTTTCTCCTCTCGCTCCCACCGATGTTCCAGAGATGCCCGTTATCTCGGGCGTGAAGCTCGCAACCGCGGCCGCCGGCATCCGCTACAAGGGCCGCACCGATGTGCTGCTCGCGGTGATCGACAAGGGGACGACGGTCGCGGGCGTCTTCACGCAGTCGAAATGCGCCTCCGCGCCGGTCGAATGGTGCCGCGCAAAGCTTCCGCGGGGCAGCGCCCGAGCTCTTGTCGTCAACTCCGGCAATGCCAACGCGTTCACCGGCAAGACCGGACGTCAGGCCACGGCGCTGACCGCCTCGATTGCCGCGAAAGCGGTCGGCTGCCAGCCTGGAGAGGTGTTTCTGGCATCGACCGGCGTGATCGGCGAACCGCTCGATGCCACCAAGTTTGATGGCGTGCTCGGCGAGCTCGCAGCCATGACCACGCCGGATGGCTGGATGGACGCGGCCCGCGCAATCATGACCACCGACACCTTCCCGAAGGTGGCGACCGCAACCGTCAAGCTCGGCAAGGCGAAAGTGACCATCAACGGCATGGCAAAGGGCGCCGGCATGATCGCGCCCGACATGGCGACCATGCTGTCGTTCATCTTTACCGATGCGCCGATCACCGCAGGCGCGCTGCAATCGCTGTTGAAGGCAGGCGTCGAGGATACCTTCAATGCCGTGACCATCGATGGCGATACCTCGACCTCGGACACGCTGCTCGCCTTTGCGACGGGAGCCGCCGCACAACATGGTGCGCCGAAAGTCAGCCGCGCCAGCGACCCGCGCCTCAAGGCGTTCACGAAGGCCTTCAATGCCGTGCTGGCCGACCTCGCCGAGCAGGTGGCGCGCGACGGCGAAGGCGCCCGCAAGCTGGTCGAGATCACCGTGGAAGGCGCGGTCTCGAAAACCTCGGCGCGCCGCATTGCGATGTCGATCGCCAACTCGCCGTTGGTGAAGACCGCTATCGCCGGCGAGGATGCCAATTGGGGCCGCGTCGTGATGGCGGTCGGCAAGGCCGGCGAACCGGCCAATCGCGACAAGCTTTCGATCTCGTTCAACGGCATCCGCGTCGCGAAAAGCGGCGCGCGCGATCCGTCCTATGACGAGGCGGAAGTCTCAAGTGCGATGAAGCAGCCGAAGATCGCGATCAAGGTCGCGCTCGGCCTCGGCAAGGGCCGCGATCGCGTTTTGACCTGCGATCTCACCAAGGAATATGTCGCGATCAACGGCGACTACCGGTCGTAAGCCGGTTCGTCATTCCGAGCCACGCGCGGCGTGGGGCGCGCCTCGGACGAATGACGTCAATTTTACCAGCTGCATTTAGCATCGGTTAACGATCTTGCTTGATCAAGTCGCGGCGATTTTCGGCCGCCTCGTGTTCACGCGATCCGCGTAAGCATTGCTTAACGGCCCCTCTTCAAAGTTCCCTATCGCCGAGAGTGCGGAGGGGTCTCTTTGGAGTCTTCTTCCGTCCTCAGCCTTTGAACACCAAAGCATTGCCCTGCTGGAACCTAAGGCGATTGGGATGAAGGTCATGCTCCGCGCTTGGTTGTCTCGCTTTGCCAGAGATCGCAAGGCGAACGTCGCCGTCATCGCTGCGCTCACGATGGTTCCCATCATCTTTCTGCTCGGCATGACGCTCGATTTCACCCAGGCGCTGCGCAAGAAAGGGCAACTGGACGCCGCTGCCGACGCAGCCGCAATCGCGGCCGTCAGGCCCGCCATGCTGATGGCAACCGATACGGTGGCCTCCGACACCGCCATGGCCATCTTCATGTCGACAGCAAACAGCCTCGCCCCCGGCCTGGTCGCGGTACCGACGCCGACGATCACCGTCACGGACGTCGGACTTCAGCGCACCGTCTCGGTGTCGTACAATGCAGCGTCCCTCAACAACTTTCCCAAAGTGCTCCTCAACAACGTGTCGTGGCCGATCAGCGGCTCGGCGTCAGCGCAGGCGGGGAGCGCGCCCAACATGAACTTCTATCTGCTGATGGATGACTCGCCGTCGATGGGGATCGGCGCGACCCTGACCGACATCAATAATCTCATCACGGCCACCGCGCCCGCGAAACAGCCGGCATCATCCTCGCAGAATTGCGGCTTCGCCTGTCATGAAACCAATATCGGTCACGACGGCGGGACCAAGGACAACCTCGCGATCGCACGGGCCAACAATATCACCTTGCGGATCGATCTCGTGTCAAATGCCCTCAACCAGTTGCTCAATACATGGTCGAACTGCCCGCAGACAGGCATTTCGGGCGGCGTCATGCAGTGCATGTCGGCTTTGAACAACACCACCTACAAAGCGGCCCTCTATACGTTCGACTTGGGTTTGAACACATTGGCGACGCTGACCACCCCGACGTCAGCCGGAACCCAGGTTAACAATATTTCGCTGATGCCGGTCGTCTACCAGAACTGCGTCGTTACGACAACCAACTGCAAGACCGACAATGGCACAGATATCGCCGGCGCGCTCACCAGCCTCAACAGCATCATGCCTACCCCCGGCCTTGGCAGCAACGCGGCGAACGATACGCCGCAGGAAGTGGTTTTCCTCGTCACCGACGGCGTCGAAGACAAGATCGCCACAACTTGCCCAAACGCGACCTTCGCCTCCAACAAGCGCTGCCAGCAGCCGCTCGACACGACGATGTGCACGACCATCAAGAACCGGGGCATCAAGATCGCGATCCTCTACACGGAGTACCTTCAACTCATCAATCTCGGCCCCAGCAAGAACATTACGGACAGCTGGTACATGAGCTGGGTAGACAAGTACGACGAGCCCAAGTCTTCAACCGGCACGATCGCACAAAATCTGCAAGCTTGCGCCTCGCCTGGCTTCTTCTCCGACGTTCAAACCGGCGGCGATATCACGCAGGCGCTGACAGACCTGTTCATCAAGGTCGCCTCAAGTACCGCCAGCCTCACGCACTGAGAAAAGCCATGGCCCAAGTGCAAATCATCGCAGGAAAAAGGCGCCGCAATCTCTTCGGCGCCTTTATCAGGGACGGAAAGGGCGCCACGGCGGTCGAGTTCGCACTGATTGCTGCGCCGTTTCTCGCCCTGATCGCCGCCCTTGTCCAGACGTTCCTGCTTTTCTTTGCGCAGTCGCTGCTCGAAAATGCCGTACGGCAATCGGCCCGTCAAATTCTGACCGGGCAGGTGCAGTCAGCGGATGCGAGCTTGACCCAGGCCCAGGCCGTGGCCGCATTTCACCAGACCGTCTGCAATAACGCCGCCGCTCTTTTCACCTGCACCGGCTTGATGGTCGATGTGCAGGTCGCAAGCGCGTGGTCCTCAGCTAACGCCAGCACGCCGACGTTGACCTATGACGGCAGCGGGAATGTCAACAATGCCTGGCAATTCAATCCGGGAAATGCCGGCGATATCGTTGTGGTTCGCGTGATGTATCTCTGGCCGGTTTTCTTCGGGCCGATCGCTTTCAACATGGCCAATCAGGCCAACGGCAGCCGGCTGATCATGGCATCCTCCGCATTCCAGAACGAGCCGGCCAATCCTTAGAGGTATCAGCCTATGACCCTGTCATTTCGCGCAAGGAAATTTTCGACTGACGCCGATGCCGTGGCCGCGACGGAGTTCGCGATCGTGGTGCCGTTCATGCTACTGCTCTACGTCGGCGGCGTCGAACTCGCGGACGGCATGGCGATCAATGTCAAGGTCAGCGCGACTGCACACTCGGTCGCTGACATGGTTACGCAGAACACGTCGCTCAGCACGGCTCAGATGCAGAACATTCTGACCGGTGCGACGACGACCATTGCGCCGTATCCCGTCAGCAATGGCAGCACGTCGCTGCTGACAGTCACGGTGTCCGAAATCTCCAGCGACGCCACTGGCAAGCTGACCCTTCAATGGAGTCAGTCGTACAACGGATCAAGCTTCTCACCGGGGAGATCGAACCTCAGCAGTTCGGCAGCAAACCCAGTGACGGGAGCCCCGGCCTACCCAGCTTTGACGGTGCCCACATCGCTCAATGGAACGGTGGGCAATGCAAACAATTTAAACAATCAAAACGACCAGGTTTCGTTCATAGTGAGCGAGGTCATTTACGCCTATACACCCAATCTCGGGTTTGCGATCAGCGGGACCGTAAATCTTCAGGACAGCTATTGGCTGTTTCCGCGCTGTTCAACCGACAGCCCGGCCAACTCGACTGGCCCCGCCTACTATGACGTCAAATTCACGTCCACCTCAACGACGTGTACCTGCATCCAACACTTGCAGCAAAAGACCTGTTAGCATCGCGAGAAGCGATGATGGGTTAATTGCCGCTTCTTTGTGAAGCTTGGGCAAACGGCCGTCTTGCGGCCGAACTCGTTGTCGCCAAGCAGGACGCACCAGCCGCCCAAATGATCGCCTTTGCGATTTTCAAGATCGTGCTCTGGCCAGGCGAACAGCCGTCAAGTATCCCTTGTCGCGATGGTGGACGCAGGGCAAGCGCGTGAGCGCCCCCTCGCACGACTATCGATTGGTTCTGCAGGCAAGACATGACTGACATCAAACTGACCCTGGTCGTGGCCTGCGCCCTGATCGATGCCGACAAGCGCGTGCTGATCGCGCAGCGGCCCGCGGGCAAGGCGATGGCGGGCTTGTGGGAATTTCCGGGCGGCAAGCTCGAGGCAGGCGAGCGGCCGGAAGCGACATTAATTCGCGAGCTTCACGAGGAGATCGGCATCACCGTGAGGGAAGCGTGTCTCGCGCCGCTCACCTTTGCGAGCCACGCTTATGACGATTTCCATCTCCTGATGCCGCTTTATATTTGCCGGCGCTGGGAGGGCGATGTGGTCGCGCGGGAGGGCCAAAACCTCGCCTGGGTGCGCGCCAACAAGCTCCGCGACTACCCGATGCCGCCGGCGGACATCCCGCTGATCCCGTACCTCATCGATCTGTTGATGTCATGAAACTCCTCATCCTGAGGGGCGCGCCTGCGCGTCTCGAAGGATGGCCGCGAGTCGTGCCTCGTGGTTCACCCGGCGATGCAACGCATCGTCCGGTGACGCGCAATATCTTATGTCGACGCCGTTCGCTAATGGCCTTCGCGTCGCTCTGCCTGCTCGGGCGCTCAGCGCTCCTCACCATGAGGGTCAGAGCTGCGCTTCACCGCTTGCTCCAGCCCCATTTTCGCCGATCCCGGCTTGAGCGACTTGGGCTGACTGTCATGCGGCGCCCAGCCCGACAGCCAGATGACATCGAAGGTGGCGCGGATGCGGCCGTCGGAATCGGCAAAGCGCTCCTGATAGATCTGCGCCATCCGCAACATCGTGGCGCGGCGGGTCGGTGTCCGCCGCCGTTCGACGAGGATATTGGTCGCCCCCATCCGCCGCAAATCGTGCATCAGGCCGAAGGCGCTGTCGTAGCGCACGACGATGCGGTCGACATCGGTGACGGGCAGCGCCAGACCAGCCCGCTGCAGCAGGCTGCCTGCGTCACGCAGGTCGGCGAAGGGCGCGACTCGCGGCGACACGCCGCCCTCCAATTCCGCTTCCGCCGCAGCAAACGACTGCCGCAACTCGGTCAGCGTATCGCCACCGATCATGGCCGCGATCAATAATCCGTCCGGACGCAGGGCGCGGCGGATCTGCGCGAGCACACCGGGCAAATCATTGACGAACTGAAAGGCGAGCGCGGACAGCGCGAGATCGAGCGATTGCGCTTCAAGCCGAAGCGGGTCGGCTTCCCGCTCCGGCAGATCGACGCGCGCAAGCTGACCGAACCGTCCTGCGAGCGCGCGATCAATCTGATCGCCGCGCGTGCCGATCTCGGCCGCGCTCTTGAAATCCCGCAATACGGCGGTCAGGCGCTCCGCCATGTCCTCGGCGATGCGGTCCAGCAAGAAGGTCACCAGCCCCAGTCTTTGCGCCCGTGCAAGGCGAGCCCGCAACAAGGTGCGGTCAAACAGGAGGGGGGCGGCGGCCGGCTCGTAAACCATGCGGGTTGGTAAGCCTGCGATGGTGGGCTGACAAGGAGCCCCGTTCTGGTGTAAATAGACTCTTAATAGATACTTTTCAGTACCCGCGTGAGAGGCTAGCGTTTTGCATGGCCACAGAAAAAGCCGAAACCGACCGTGTTCCAGTCACCTTGGCCCTTTCGACCATTACCTACCTCGAGAAGCTGGTCAGACAGGGAACCCACGGGACAAGCGTACCAGGCGTGGCGAGGACCCTGATCGAGGAGGGTATTCGTCTTGCCATCAAGGACGGGCTGCTTTCGATCCGCGACAACGGGAAGACCTCGTAAAGCGCGGCATTCGGGACGGATCGGCAACTGGGAGGCCTAGGGGGAGCCGGCGTGACGGCTCATTAGTTTAGGACTTTCAAATGCCCGCCAAGGAACCAACCTGGACGACCGATCGCATCGAACTCCTCAAGAGCCATTTCGCGGCCGGCCTGTCGTGCCGTGAAATCGCCAACGAAATCGGGGTGAGCCGCAACGCCGTGATCGGCAAATTGTCCCGCCTCGATCTGACGCGGGAAAAGAAGCCCGACTTGCGGCGGGCGAGCCCGAAGACCAGCCGTCCGCGCTCGGTGCCGAGGCTGCAGTACCGCATACTGCGGAAACTGTTTGGGGAAGCGCCGCCTGCGGAAGAGGACCAGACCATCCCCAGCGAACAGCATTGCTCCCTGCTCGAATTGAGCGAACAGAGGTGCCGCTGGCCGATCAACAGCCCCGGCGAAGAGGGTTTCTGCTTCTGCGGCAACCAGCCGCTTGGCGGCCTGCCCTATTGTGCCGGTCACAGCCGGCTGGCTTACCAGCCCGGCTCACGCCTGCGCGCGGCGCGGGGGTAGCGAATGTCAAATCCACTCCACTAGCGCTTCCTAGATCGATGCCACGCCCCAGGTCAGAAACAAGCGGGTGGCCCGCCAGAACCAGACCTTGCCGTCGCGGGCCGCCTGCAAGCTGAAAATCCGCATATTCCAGGAGGGATCATGGCGGAAGCGAATGTTCTCGATCCTGAATTCATCCTGCCTTCGTTTCCACTCGGTCACCCAGGCCAGATGCACCTGATCGAGTTGCCTGCGAAGTCTATGAAATTCGGTCTGACGAAGTCTGGCAACTTCGATCTGGTAGGGGCGAGGAAGAATAACCCTGAACATGGCGATCCGCTTCTTCGTCAGATCAATCGCAACCTTATTCAGCTAGCGACGGACAAGAGCTTCAGCAAGGCCGCTCAACCCCTTCTCGCCGCTTGAGCGCGGGCATGTCCGAGGCTAGCCTTCAGCCCATGGACGCCGAATTCTCGTTCTTACATCCGATCGCCAATCTGCCCGGCGCGACGGTTTGGAGTCCTCCTTTCGCACCATTTGAATGGCTGCTGTCGGGACGTTACTTGCGCGCGCGTCGCAAAGAAGGATTTATTTCTGTCATTGCTGGCCTTTCGTTTCTCGGCATCATGTTAGGCGTCGCCACGCTGATCATTGTGATGGCGGTAATGAACGGCTTCCGTAAGGAGCTATTGAGCAAAATCCTCGGCCTTAACGGCGAACTACTGGTTCAGCCGCTGGAGACGCCTCTAACAGATTGGAAGGATGTCGCCGAGCGCATCAACCAAGTCGGAGGCGTGCGCCTTGCGGTGCCTGTCGTCGATGGGCAGGCGCTGGCGTCTTCCCCGTTCAACGCCGCGGGCGTGCTCGTGCGCGGCATCAGAGCCGACGATCTCAACAGCCTCACCTCGATCGCAAAGGACATCAAAGAGGGATCGCTGAACAACTTTGACGAAAACCAGGGTGTCGCCATTGGCTATCGGCTTGCCAATCAGTTGTCGCTTCACGCCGGTGACCGGATCACCCTAATCTCGAAGGGCGCGGCGACCCCGACGGGCACGGCCCCACGCGTAAAGCCATACAAGGTGGCGGCGATTTTCAAGATTAATATGTCGGAATACGATTTAACGATTGTGTTTATGCCGCTGGTAGAGGCGCAGGCCTACTTCAATCGCACAAATGATGTGAGCGCGATTGAGGTTTTCATCACTGCCCATCCAGACAATATCGACATCTATCGCAAGGCCGTGTCAGAAGCCGCCGGACGGCCGGTTTTTCTGGTGGACTGGCGGCAGCGAATCTCAACCTTCTTCAACTCCCTGGAGATCGAACGCAACGTGATGTTTTTGATCCTTGCTCTGATCGTCCTCGTTGCGGCATTCAACATTATCTCGGGCCTGATCATGCTGGTAACGGATAAGGGGAGCGATATCGCGATCCTGCGGACAATGGGTGCTTCGCAAGGATCGATTATGCGGGTATTCCTGATCGTAGGCGCCGCGATCGGCGTAGTCGGCACATTGACGGGGTTCCTGGTCGGCGTGATCGTTTGTCTAAACATCGAGCCGATTCGACAATTCCTGTCCTGGCTGACCAATACCAAGCTGTTTCCCCCGGAACTTTATTACCTATCCGAGCTACCGGCCGAAATCGATTTCAGCGAGACTAGCGCCATCGTGGCCATGGCGCTCAGCTTGTCTTTCATAGCCACATTGTATCCATCTTGGCGGGCCGCCAGCCTCGATCCGGTCGAGGCACTTCGATATCACTGAGTGGGCGCGTTCCGCGTTTCTCTTGAGACGTGGGCGATGAAGCGCTAGCCTTCAGCCCATGGACGCCGAGCCCTCCCGCTCCATCTCCTCGCATCTCCACGATGCTCTCGCTGCATGCCGGAGCGCGTGGTCGCATGCGGCGAAGCTGACGCTCGACATTGCGCTGCCGACATTGTGCGTGGCCTGCCGCGAGCCGGTTGAAGGCGAAGGCGTCTGCCCGGGTTGCTGGGCCAAGCTGTCCTTCATCGCGCCACCGTTCTGCCCGCGGCTCGGCATTCCCTTTGTCTACGACCCCGGCCCGGACATGCTCTCGATGGAGGCCATCGCCAGCCCGCCGGCCTATGCACGTGCCCGCGCGGCCGTGCGCTATGACGACGTGGCGCGGACGCTGGTGCATGCCCTGAAATACCAGGACCGCACGGACCTCGCGCCGGCGATGGGCCGCTGGATGGCGCGGGCCGGACGGGAACTGCTCGATGATGCCGACGTGCTCGTTCCCGTACCGCTGCATTGGCGGCGAGGATGGAGCCGCCGCTACAATCAATCGGGCGCGCTGGCGCGCATGATCGAGCGGCAAACCGGCGTTGCGGTCGCGGCCGAGGCGCTCCGCCGGATCCGCCGCACCGAGCAGCAGATCGGCCTGTCGCGGCCGCAGCGCGCCAGCAACGTGCAGGGCGCATTCAAGGTTGTGCCCGACCGGCAGCACATCGTCGCCGGCCGCCGCGTGGTGCTGATCGACGACGTGTTGACGTCGGGAGCCACCGTGGACGCCTGCGCGCGGGCGCTGCTGCGTGCAAAAGCAGCCAGCGTCGACGTGCTGGTCTTTGCCCGGGTTGTGGATAGCCACCGAACTCCCATATAATCGGCCACTCTTTCAATTGGTCGAATTCGGAGCTCTAGAGCGCGCGTCATGGCTGCTGCGATTGAAATCTATACCCGTCCCGGCTGCGGCTATTGTACCGCGGCCAAAAGCCTGTTGACGCGCAAGAGCGCAGCTTTCACCGAGTTCAACACGGCAACCGACCCGAACGTTCGTCAAGAGATGTACGATCGCGCCGGTAATGGCGCGACGTTCCCGCAGATTTTCATCGGCCAGACACATGTCGGCGGCTGCAACGAGCTGTATGCGCTGGACCGTGCCGGCAAGCTTGACGCCCTGCTTACCGGCGAAGAGGTCAATCCATGAGCGCTGATCGCTCCTTTACCGCCGCCATGGTGCAGATGCGCACGGGCCTGTTGCCCGCGCCGAGCCTTGAGCAGGGCATCAAGCTGATTCGTCAGGCGGCCGCCCAGGGCGCCGACTATGTGCTCACGCCGGAAGTCAGCAACATGATGCAGCTGAACCGCAAGGCGCTGTTCGAGCACCTGGCGGACGAAGCCGACGATGTTTCGCTGAAGGCCTATCGCGCGCTGGCGGCAGAACTGAAAATTCATCTGCATATCGGCTCGCTCGCGCTTCGCGCCTCTCCTGAACGTGCGGTCAATCGCTCGTTCCTGATCGGGCCCGATGGTCATGTGATTGCGAGCTACGACAAGATTCACATGTTCGACATCGAACTGCCCGACGGCGAGAGCTATCGCGAATCCGCCAACTATCAGCCGGGCGAGACCGCCGTGATCGCCGACCTGCCCTGGGGCCGGATGGGCTTGACGATCTGCTACGACGTTCGCTTTCCGGCGCTTTATCGTGCGCTGGCCGAAAGCGGCGCCTCCTTCCTCACCGTGCCTTCCGCCTTCACCCGGAAAACCGGCGAGGCGCATTGGCACACCCTGCTGCGCGCCCGCGCCATCGAGAACGGTTGTTTCGTGTTCGCGGCAGCGCAGGGCGGCCTGCACGAAAACAAGCGCGAGACGTTCGGCCATTCACTGATCATAGCGCCCTGGGGCGAGGTGCTGGCCGAGGGCGGCGTCGAGCCCGGCGTCTTCATGGCGAAGATCGATCCCACGCTGGTCGAGACCGCGCGCAAGGCTGTGCCGTCGCTGCAACATGGCCGGCGCTTTTCCGTCGCCGATCCGAAGTCCGGTCCGGACTATCTGCACGTCGTGCGGGGATCGGCGGGGTCGGCATGATCCATTACAATCTGCGCTGCAAGAACGGCCACGCCTTCGAGAGCTGGTTCCAAAGTTCGTCCGCGTATGAGACCCAGGAGAAACGCAAGCTGGTGAACTGCCCCCTTTGCGGCTCGACCGATGTCGAGCGCGCCATCATGGCGCCGCGGATCGCCCGCAAGAAGGGCCGCGAACAGGCGCCTGCCACCGAGCAGGCGCTGGTGCCGGCAGCCTCTGTGCCGACCGCGTCCGCCGAAGTGATCCCCCCTTCATCGTCGACGCCGCTATTGATGGCACAGGAGCGCGAGCTGCGCGCCAAGCTCAAGGAATTGCGCGACCACATCGTCAAGAACGCCGACAATGTCGGCGAGCGCTTTCCCAACGAAGCCCGCAAGATGCACTATGGCGATATCGAGCATCGCCCGATCTTTGGCGAGGCCTCGCCGGATGAAGCGAAGGCCTTGATCGACGAAGGCGTCGAGGTCATGCCGCTGCCGACCTTGCCGGACGACCGGAACTAACTCGCGCTCCGCAACGCCGAAGGCACCATACCTATGAACCGGCAGGCGGTCCTTTCCTCGCTCATTCAGTTCAATGAACCCGTGACGCGGCTGAAGGTGGCGCTCGAATCATTTCCCTGGGACGTGGACCATCCCATCATCACTCTGACGAAGGATAACGTCATAGCGATCCTGCATAGGTTTGCTGCCGGCGAGTTCGGCGCGGGCGTTTTGGAGGAATGGGCCAATCTTGTAGAGGGCCGGGAGGACATTCAGTTCGAGCCCGACCATGCAGAGGCAATCTCGGATGCGATATTTCACCTTGCAAATCCGGCGCTCTGTGGCCCTCTTGTGACCACGCTGCCCAAGATCATTTCCAATTTTCGTTAGGCGCCCAATCATGAGCACCTCCTGGCAAATCTGGGCGGTGCTGTCGGCGGTGTTTGCCGCGCTCACGGCAATATTTGCCAAGGTCGGCGTCGAAGGCATCAACTCCGACCTCGCCACCCTGATCCGCACCGCCATCGTGCTGATCACGCTGTCGCTGATCCTCCTCGCAACCGGGCAGCTGACGAGCCCCGGACCAGTCTCGGCGAAAAGCTGGCTTTTTCTGGTGCTCTCGGCGCTCGGCACCGGGGCGTCCTGGCTCTGCTATTTTCGCGCGTTGAAACTCGGCCCCGCCACGCTTGTGGCGCCGATCGACAAGCTCAGCGTGGTGCTGGTCGCGCTGTTCGGCGTGACCTTTCTCGGCGAACGGCCTTCGATCCAGGGGTGGATCGGAATCGCACTGATCGCCGGCGGTGCCGTGCTGATTGCCCTCAAGGGTTAGGCGGCTACCAGCAGACCGACGCCGATCACGATCAGCACGATGCCAAAAAGCTCGCGCGCCGAAATCGGCTGCTTGAACGAGTAGTATGCGACGCCTTGCGCGAACAGGACCTCCACGAGCGCCAGCGTCCGCACATTGGCAGCCGCCGTCAGCGCGAACGCCAGAAACCAGAACTGCGAGGCGAACGCGCCCATGAAGCCCGCGAGCAGCGATGGCTTCCACAGCTTCAGGATCGAGTTGAGCACCTTGGGGGCCCGCGTGAGCAGATAGACGGTCAGGATCAGGGTCTGGACGAACAGCCCGAACACCAGGGTATAGGTCGCGGCCGTCACGAACGAGGCGCTGTGGATCGTGATGATGGCGCCGCGATAGCCATTGGCCGAGAGCGCAAAGGCCGCGGCGGAGACGAGGCCGATCACGGTCGGGCGCCAATCGGAAAAACCCTTGTCGCCGCCCACCCGCAACGCGGTGATGATGACGCCGACGGTGGCGATCACGATCGCGAGCACCTTCAAGGCGGTCAGGTGGTCGCCGAGAAAGACAAAGCCGAAGATCGCGGTCTGGATCGCTTCGGTCTTGAGATAGGCGGTCGTGACCACAAAAGAGCGCTCGTTCATCGCCACCAGCATCAGCCCGGTCGCAACGATCTGGCAGATGGCTCCGAGCAGAAGCCATGGCCAGAACATCAGCGTCGGCTGCGGCAGAGCTTCGCCCGTAAAGATCAATACGCCCGCAAAGAAGGCAAGCGCGAACGGAAAGCCGAACAGGAAGCGGATATTGGTGGCGCCCCAGGTGCCGAGCGGTCCGGTCAGTTGGCGCTGCATGGCGTTGCGGGCCACCTGACCCGCCGCCGCGGTCACGGTGAAGGGAATCCAGAGCGAAGCGGTGGTGAACATCAGCGAATGGGGGAGCGAGAAAGTGGAAGCAGGCGAGGGTCAGACGATGCCTTCGGCGATCACCATGTAGTTCACGTCCATATCGGACGATAAACCCCAACGGTCGGCGAAGGGGCTGTACACTACGCCGGTCTGCTCGGCGATGGTTAGCCGATTATCGAGGAGGTGACGTGCAAGTTCGTCGGGGGTGACGAATTTCTCCCACTGATGGGTGCCGCGCGGCAACCAGCGCAGAACGTATTCCGCGCCGACGATCGCGAGCGCAAAGCTCTTCCAGTTGCGATTGAGCGTGGAGACCACCATCAGCCCGCCGGGCTTGAGCATCGCGGCGCAACGGCCAATGAACATGCCGACGTCGCTGACGTGTTCGACCACTTCCATCGCCAGCACGACGTCGAAGCGCTCGCGCACGTCCATCTCCTCGACGGTGGTGCAGCGATAGTCGATCGACAGGTGGCCCCGATCGGCATGGAGCTTGGCGGCCGCGATATTGCTGGCGGAGGGATCGACGCCGATCAACTGCGCACCCAGGCGCGTCAACGGCTCGCACAAAAGGCCCGCACCGCAGCCGATATCGAGGATGCGCAGGCCCGACAGGCAGTTCAGGCTTTTGACGTTACGGTCGAACTTGCGGCAGGCGGCGTCGCGAATATAGGTCAACCGCAGCGGGTTGATCTTGTGCAGCGGCGCCATCTTGCCCTTGGGGTCCCACCACTGCTCCGACAGTTTCGAGAACTTGGCGATCTCGGCCGGATCAACGGTCGATGCGGCGGCTGAGACGGGAGGGCTCGGTTGCATGGCCATCCGCCGCCCCTAATGTGCCGTGATGGCGCTGCGAAACGCCAAAGGCGAGGCAATGGTCGAAATTGTTTGCTTACCCTCGCCCACGCCCATGATGGTCACGTCGCCGTAGTTGAAGATGCGTCCGAGAATGGTCTGTTCGACGTCGACGCTCTCGATCTTGTCGAGAGCGATCTCGAAGGTGCGCCGTTTGATGAAACCGGTCTTGTGCACCACCCGCCGATCGGTGACGTCGGTTTCCGTGGTGAGCCGGTGGAACCAGCCCCTCACTGTATAATAGACGGCCACCACGGCGATCACCGCCGCCCCGGCCAGCGAGGCCAGGACCGCCGGCGGAATGGCGGCGGCGACCGTCAAGGATACGATCAGGAGCGCCAACACCACGAGCCAGGCCACGATGGCCTGCAGGTAGAAGATCCAGTGTGCATTGGTCGAATACAGCACTTTTTCGCCCGGCTGCAGGATTTCGTCGATGTAACGCGCCATACCAACAGCCTCAATTAACTCAACAATCCGGCAGGAACCGGGCTTGCCCCTGACCTCGCCGCTATGTATACGCGCGTTTCGAGCCTCGCGCGCGAGCGTTTGCGCCGATTTTATTAATAATCCGCAGGAGAATACACCAGTGCGACGAATTTGACGTTCCTATCGGTGTCGCTGCAAATTCGGGACAGGAATGTCAAATTCAAAGCCGCACTGGAATCAACAAGTTGCTACAGCTCCTTTGATTCCGTAGTTCGCATCAGAGGTCGCCGCTATAATTTTGCGAACTTCGGAATCGGAGCTCCAGGCGTATGGGTCGCCTCGTGATGAAATTCGGCGGCACATCGGTCGCCAACATCGAACGCATCCGCAACGTCGCCCGCCACGTCAAGCGCGAGGTCGATGCCGGCCACGACGTCGCCGTGATCGTGTCGGCGATGGCCGGCAAGACCAATGAGCTGGTCGACTGGTGCCGCGAAGCCTCGCCCATGCACGACGCCCGCGAATACGACGCCGTCGTCGCGTCCGGCGAACAGGTCACCGCGGGACTGCTCGCCATTGCGCTGCAGGCGATCGGGATCCAGGCGCGTTCCTGGCAGGGCTGGCAGATTCCGATCAAGACCAGCGATGCGCATGCCTCGGCGCGGATCCTCGACATCGACGGCAGCGAGATCGTCAACCGCTTCGGGGATCGTAAGGAAGTCGCCGTGATCGCTGGCTTCCAGGGAATCTATCCACAGACTAACCGAATCACGACGCTCGGGCGCGGTGGTTCCGACACCTCGGCAGTGGCGGTTGCCGCCGCCATCCGCGCCGACCGCTGCGACATTTATACCGACGTCGACGGCGTCTACACCACCGACCCGCGGGTTGTTCCAAAGGCCCGCCGGCTCGACCGGATCGCCTTCGAGGACATGCTTGAACTGGCTTCGCTGGGTGCCAAGGTGCTTCAGGTGCGTTCGGTGGAACTCGGCATGGTGCACAACATGCCAATCTTCGTCCGCTCCAGTTTCGACAAGCCGGAAGATATCGATCCGCATGCCAACCAGCCGCCCGGCACGCTGATCTGCAGCGAGGAGGAAATCATGGAAAGCCACGTTGTCACCGGCATCGCCTTTTCCAAGGACGAGGCGCAGATTTCCATTCGCCAGATCGAGGACAAGCCGGGGGTGGCCGCGTCGATCTTCGGCCCGCTGGCGGACGCCAACATCAACGTCGACATGATCGTGCAGAACGTGTCCCAGGACGGCAAGACCACCGACCTCACCTTCACGGTGCCGGCTTCCGACTACGCCCGCGCACGCGACACCATCACATCGGCCAAGAACCAGATCGGCTATGCCCGGCTGGACACCGCGACGGATGTGGCGAAGGTCTCGGTCATCGGCAGCGGCATGCGCAGCCACGCCGGTGTTGCCGCCAAGGCTTTTGCAGCACTCGCGGCGCGCAACATCAATATCCGCGCCATCACCACGTCTGAAATCAAGTTCTCCGTGCTGATCGACACCGCCTATACCGAACTCGCGGTGCGTACGCTGCACACGCTCTACGGCCTCGATCAGGTCTAGAAGCAGAAACAATTCTCTTAGCGGCTGCAACATAAGTTGGCGCATCAGCCGCTGTGTACGGATTTGTCGATCCCGTCACGCTGGCAGGCCTTTTGCTTGGCAAAATAAAGCCCAATTCGGTATACGGCCTGAAGCTGAGCCCGATTGTGAACTGTGCCACTGTTTTCGCGGTGCGATTCGGCCAATAAGCTCGGGTTCGCGGCACCGCCGAACGAATATATTTTGTGTTTTGAGCTCGACGCCAGCTCCGGCCGCCCGGTCGGCTGGTCTGATGGGAGAGGATTTGAGGCAATGCGAAGCGCGTCGGGAGGCCCCCGCGTCCTGTTGAGACGGCTTCGCGAAACTATGGCGGAGCAGGTCAGCGCGCAGGAACGATTGGACAAGATCGTCGTGCTGATCGCCGCCAACATGGTGGCCGAGGTTTGCTCCGTCTATGTCCTGCGCGTCGATAACACGCTCGAACTCTACGCCACCGAAGGCCTCAACCGCGACGCCGTGCATCGCACCGTGCTGAGCGCGCATGAGGGCCTGGTCGGTCTTGTCGCGAGCGAGGCGACGCCGCTCAATCTCAACGACGCGCAGAGCCATCCGGCCTTCTCGTTCCGCCCCGAGACCGGGGAGGAAATCTATCACTCCTTCCTCGGCGTGCCGATCCTGCGCGCCGGCAATACTCTCGGGGTGCTGGTGGTGCAGAACCGCGCCAAGCGCACCTATGTCGAGGAGGAGGTCGAGGCGCTCCAGACCACCGCGATGGTGCTCGCCGAGATGATCGCCTCCGGCGAACTGGCGGCGCTGGCCCAGCCGGGCGCCGAGCCTGCGGCGCGGCATTCCCTGCACAAGACCGGCGCGATCCTCTCCGACGGCATCGCTCTCGGCCACGTCGTGCTGCACGAACCGCGCGTCGTCATCACCAACTACATTGCCGAGGACCTGCCGAAGGAAATCAAGCGGCTGGATGCGGCTCTCGCCAAATTGCGCGCCGACCTCGATCGCATGCTGGAACGCGGCGACGTCGCCGATGGCGGCGAGCATCGCGACGTGCTCGAAGCCTATCGAATGTTCGCCAACGATCACGGCTGGTCGCACAAGCTGCACGAGGCGGTCGCCACGGGCCTCACCGCCGAGGCCGCCGTCGAGCGCGTTCAGTCCGACACCCGCGCGCGCATGCTGCGCTCTACCGATCCCTATTTGCGCGATCGCCTGCACGATCTCGAGGACCTCGGTCATCGGTTGATGCGGCAACTGGTCGGACAGGACCACGCGCCGTCACGTGAACAATTGCCCGACAATGCCATCCTGATCGCACGCGCGATGGGTCCGGCTGCGCTGCTCGATTATGACCGCAAGCGGCTGCGCGGCCTGGTGCTGGAGGAAGGCACGGCCAACTCTCACGTCTCGATCGTGGCGCGCGCGCTCGGCATTCCCGCCGTCGGCGAGGTGCCGAACGCGCCAGGCATCGCCGATCCGGGCGACGCTATTATCGTCGACGGCACCTCCGGTTCGATCTACGTGCGCCCGTCGGCCGAGATCGAGGCGGCCTATGCGGAGCGGGTGCGGTTTCGCGCCCGCCGCCAGGCGCAATATCTCGCGTTGCGCGAAAGGCCCTGCGTGACCAAGGATGGTCAGCCGGTCGAACTCCTGATCAATGCGGGGCTTGCGATCGACCTGCCGCATATCGATGACACCGGTTCGGCCGGCATCGGCCTGTTCCGCACCGAATTGCAGTTCATGGTCGGCCAGAGCCTGCCCCGGACCAGCGACCAGCTCGCTCTATATCGCACCGTGCTCGACGCCGCCGGCCCCAAGCCCGTGACGTTCCGCACCCTGGACATCGGCGGCGACAAGGCGCTGCCCTATATGGAGAGCGTGATTGAGGAAAATCCGGCGCTGGGCTGGCGCGCGATCCGGCTCGGGCTCGACCGCCCCGGCCTGCTGCGCGGCCAGATTCGCGCGTTGCTGCGCGCTGGCGGTGGCAGAAGCCTGCGCATCATGTTTCCCATGATCACGGAAGTCGCCGAGTTCGATGCCGCCAAGGGCATCGTCGAGCGCGAGCTGACTTATCTGCGTCAGCACGGACATTCACTGCCCGAGCGCATCGACATCGGGACCATGCTTGAAGTGCCTGCCCTGCTCTACCAGCTCGACGAGCTCTTGAAGAAGGTCGACTTCATTTCGGTGGGATCCAACGATCTGTTTCAGTTCCTGTTTGCGGTCGATCGCGGCAACGCCAAGGTGTCCGAGCGGTTCGATACATTATCGGCGCCGATTCTGCGGGTGCTGCGCGAGATCGTGCGGAAGGCCAATGCGGCGAAGAAGTCCGCATCACTCTGCGGCGAGATGGCGTCGAAGCCGATCGGCGCGCTGGCGCTGATTGCGCTCGGCTACCGCTCGCTGTCGCTGTCGGCGACCGGACACGGCCCCGTCAAGGCGATGATTCTCGATCTCGATGCCAGGAAGGCCGAAGCACTCATGAACTCGCTCCTCGACGCGCCTTCCGGCAGCGTGTCGATCCGCCAGAAGCTTACCGAATTCGCCGAGGCCGAAGGGCTGGCGTTGTAGCGGGCTTCTTCGCCGCTCCGCCGCCCCTATTGCCGAAAGCGCATCTATCCGAGACCGCCCGATGTCGATGCTCCCCGAAGCCAAACTGGATATTCTGCTCGCGCACCACGCCTCTCTCGAGGCGCAGTTGCTGGGCCAGGTCAGTTCCGAAGACTATGTGCGGATCACGCGCGAGCTCGCCGAACTCAACCCGCTGATCGATGCCGTCAAGACCTATCGCGCCGCGCGCAGCGAGCTCGCCGACACCGAGAGCCTGCTCGCGGATGCGGCAACCGACCCTGAAATGCGCAGCATGGCGGAAGCCGAGCGTGTGACATTGCTGGGGCGCATTGGCGACCTGGAGCAGGAGATCCGCGTCGCATTGCTGCCGAAGGACGCCATGGACGACCGCAACGTCGTGCTGGAAATTCGCGCCGGCACCGGCGGCGATGAGGCTTCTTTGTTCGCCGGCGATCTGTTCCGGATGTACGAGCGCTTTGCCAGCTTGCAGGGCTGGAAGGTCGAAGTTATCTCGGCGAGCGAAGGTACGGTCGGCGGCTACAAGGAAATCATCGCCGAAGTGCAGGGCCGCGGCGCCTTCGCCAAACTGAAGTTCGAATCCGGCGTGCACCGGGTGCAGCGCGTTCCCGACACGGAAACGCAAGGGCGCATCCACACTTCGGCGGCCACGGTCGCTGTGCTGCCCGAAGTCGAGGATGTCGACGTCGACATCAAGAACGAGGACTTGCGGATCGAGACCATGCGCGCGCAAGGCGCCGGCGGCCAGCACGTGAACAAGACCGAGTCCGCGATCCGCATCACTCACCTTCCGACCGGCATTGTGGTGATGATGCAGGACAGCCGGTCGCAGCACAAAAACCGCGCATCGGCGATGAACATCCTGCGCTCCCGCATCTATGACGCCGAACGCCAGCGCATCGATGCGGCGCGCTCCGCCGACCGCAAGGAGAAGGTCGGCTCCGGCGACCGCAGCGAGCGCATCCGTACCTATAATTTCCCGCAAGGACGCGTCACCGACCACCGCATCAATCTGACGCTTTACAAGCTTTCGCAGGTGATCTCGGGTGAAGCGCTCGGCGAATTGATCGACGCGCTGACGACGGAGCACCAGGCCGCGCAGCTCGCAGCCCAGGGTGCATCGGCCTAAGGCGTTTTCGAGCGACGTGGAAGCCGGTTCGCGTGAAGAAAACGCGTCAAACAAACGAGTTGAGTCCGATTCTAATCAGACGATCGCGTGCCTTTGGACTTACGCGCGCTCAACGGCTTGCGAGACTGCTCGAGGACTTCAACAGTCGCGCCATAGCGGGGCTGGTCGCGCGACGCAGCTCTTCGAGATTCATTTTCGAGATTGCCTGAAGTTTCCGCTCGCCCTTCGCCGTCAGTCGCAGATGCACGCGCCTGGCATCCTCGGGATCGGAAGTCCGCCTGATCAGGCCGCGCTTCTCCATGCGCTTGATGAGCTCGACGGCTGAATGATGCCGGATCAGCAAGAACCGCGCGACGTCGCCGACCGTCGGGGGGCCGGGGTCGACGAACCCTTTGATGCCAAGGAGTACCTGATGCTGCTGGGACGTCAGTCCCTGCTGCGCCGCAGCCGTCTCGCTGAAGGCGAGGAAGACCCGCAATTGATAGCGAAACTGCGCGAGCGCCTGGTAGTCGACCGCGCGGGCTTTGCCGTTGCGCTTGACCTTCGTGACACGTGATCGCGTTGGCGGCTGACGCCGCCGCTTGGATCGAGCCATTTTTTTACCGCCCCTGCCTCGTTCGACCCGCCGGATCACCCGAGCCGCAGGCCAACGCTATCAAGGCTGGTGCGGCGGAACTATCCCGTCTGCGACGATTACCGCTTGATTTTCAAAGACCCGCGGGCCTCAGGGAAGCGGCGGCGGGTCGTAGGTCGAGCTCAATATCTCCAGGAGAATGATCTGGAAGGTGACCGGAATGCGGACGCTCTTGCGGCGAATTGATTTTTCCAGCGCTTCGGTGATCTCGGCCCTGGTCAGCCTCCCGGCCGACGCGCGCGAGGCGAGACTGTGCCACACCTCCGACAGGGACTTGCCGGCGTAACGGGGCGAGCTGATCGACACGCCCTTGCTGAGAGCCCACTCGATGATTTCGCGCGCCGTCTGCGGCCCGCAGTTTCGGGCGGTCGCCAACTGCCGGCCGGTCAGCTGCCGAAGAAGATCGCGAGGTGGGACCCATTCACCCTTTGGCGGCGTTTCCCCGATCAATTCGGGCGCCAGTTCTTTGAGCACGTTGATCGCGCGAACGCTCAGGCCTGCGGACGACGAGGTGGAAACGTTCTCATCGCGAGTTTCAGCCTGTTCTCGCGAAGCGCCGTCTCGCCTTTCGGCCTGCCGATTTCGGACCATGCGATTGCACTACGACTAAAGAGAGGACCCGACGATAAAACCAAGATATATCGTATACCGATATTATCGCAACATTCTTCGACCAAAGTGACATTGACAGAATTGCTGGGAGCGCAATTCTAACGGCAATAGACTGCGCCATGCAGCCCACGACGCGTGAACCGATCGCCGATACCCGGCGGCGGATTAATTGTGCGCGACAACAATCACACAATCACGGGAGGAGACCGACCATGGATAACAAGGGATTGCGCCAGGAAATGAGACCGGGCGTGTCGCGCCGCGCGCTGTTGCAGGTCGGGGCCGGCCTGGCGGGCGGCGCCCTGCTGCCGGTTCCCATCGTCATGCCGGCTTTCGCTGAGGACCACGCCGCGATCGGCACCTATCCCGCTGGCGCGTCGGGTTCCTCGGTGTTCATCGGCATCTCGGTTCCGCGGACCGGCACCTATGCCGTGCAGGGCGAGGACGAGCTCAAGGGCTATCAACTCGCGATCGAGCACATCAATAGCGGCAACGAGCTGATCAAGAAGATCTCGCCGAAAACCACCAAGGGCGTGCTCGGCAAGGAACTCAAGTTCGGCGTCGCCGATTCCGCCGCCAAGCCGAACGACGCGGTGCAGGCGCAGCAGCGCTTCATCAGCGAGAACAAGGCGATCATGATCAGCGGCGGCACTTCCAGTGCGGTCGCGGTGGCGCTCAACAAGCTCGCGCAGCGCGAAAAGGTGCTCTTCGTATGCGGCATCTCCGGTTCGAACGACACTACGGGCAAGGATTGCGTCCGCTACGGGTTCCGCCAGGACTTCTTCGGTCAGACGGCGGCAGCGGCGATTGCGCCGGTGCTGGTCAAGCAATTCGGGAAGAACAAGAAGGCCGCATATCTGACGCCGGACTACACCTACGGCCACACCGTCACCAAGTCGATGCAGGATCATCTTACGGAGGCGGGCTGGACGACGGTCACTAACCAGGTATCGCCGCTCGGCGCGCCCGACTACTCGTCCTACCTCCTCAACGTCGCCAACTCCGGCGCCGACGTGCTGATCAACGTCAACTGGGGACACGACGCCGTGCTGTCGATTCAGCAAGCCAAGCAATTCGGCGTGCTCGACAAGATGAAGCTCGTCGTTCCCTATCAGGTTCCTTTCATCGCCCGCGAAACCGGCGGCCTGATGCAGGGCGTCTACGCGGCCACCGACTACTGGTGGACGCTCGAGGACAAGTACCCGCTTGCCAAGATGTTCAACGACGAGTTCAGCAAGAAGTACGGCTACAAGCCCGAATGGGGCGCCGAGAACGCCTACATCAGCTTTGCCCACTGGGCGCGGATGGTCGAGGAAGCCGGCAGCTTCTATCCGCCGGACGTCATCAAGACCTATGAGCGGGGCGAAACTCTTCCCTCATTCGTCGGTGATGTCCACTATCGCGCGGAAGATCATCAGTGCGTCCGCCCCGTGATCATTGTCAGGGGCAAGATGGAAAAGGACATGAAGAACAAGGAAGACTATTACGACATCGTCGAGATCGTTCCCGGCGAGGGCCTGATGCAGAAACCGGACGCCTTCGGCTGTCATCTCGGCGACTATACTTGAGTTCGTTATCACAGCGACGCCGTGGGCAGAGCAACACTGCCCACGGCTTTGTTTGTGTCTGACGATCCGCGAAAACGTGGATTGAATTCATGATCAACTGGCCGAACTTCGTCTCGCAGCTTTTCAACGGGCTGGCGCTCGGCGCGCTGCTCGCGCTCATCAGCTCGGGCCTGACGATCATCTACGGCACGCTTGGCGTTCTCAATCTTGCCCATGGCGCGATGTTCATGCTCGGCGGCTACGCCGGCTACGTCGTATTCGACTATACGCGATCCTTCATTCTCGCCGTGGCCGCCGGATCGCTGTTTGTGATGCTGGTCGGGGTGGCGATGGAGCGCGTCATCATTCGTCACTTCTATAGCCGTCCACACGAAGATCAGCTGCTGGTGACTTTCGGCCTTGGCATCTGCTTCGTCGAGATCGTGCGCTTCCTGTTCGGGAGCCAGTCGCAGATGGTCCCGCCGCCGGCGGCGTTGCAGGGCATCACCTCGCTCGGCTTCATGTTCTATCCGACCTATCGCCTTGCGGTCGTCGGCATCGTTGCTGTCGCGCTCGGCTCGCTTTTCGTCGTGCTGTACCGCACAAGGCTCGGCATGATCGTGCGCGCCGGCATCGAGGATTCGGTCATGGTCAATTCGCTCGGCATCAATGTCTACCGGATCTTCATGATCGTGTTCGGAATCGGCGCCATGGCCGCAGGCTTTGCCGGCATCATCAACGCCCCCGTGGTTTCGCTGACGCCCGGCGTCGGCGACGACATCCTGGTCGAGACCTTCGTGGTGGTTGTGATCGGCGGTGTCGGCTCGTTTCCAGGCGCCATCCTCGGCGGCCTGATCGCCGGCGAAATCATCAGTATCACCTCCATGTTCAACCCCGGCTACGCCTACGTCATGTTGTTTGCGGCAATGACGCTGGTGCTGGTGCTCCGGCCACACGGCTTGCTTGGTACGCAGGGCCGCGAATGAAAGCGTTCCCTTCATGCTGAAACAGCGACCATTTCTGATCGAGGCCCTGACGGCTGCAGGCCTGATAGCGGCACCATTCCTGCTGCCGCAGCTCGGCTTTGCGCCCAACACCGTCAACCGGATCCTGGTCTGGGGCCTGTTTGGCATCGGCTTCGACATTCTCTTTGGCTTCACTGGCCTGTTGTCATTTGGTCAGTCGGCGTTCTACGGCACTGGCGGATTCGTGGCCGCCTACCTGCTGACGCGAGCGGGGTTTCCCAACGTCCTGCTCGCCCTCATCATCGGCATGATCGCGGCAGCAGCCGTGGGCTATCTCGTCGGCCTGGTCGCGCTGCGCCGTACCGGCATCTATTTTGCGATGATCACGGTTGCGATCGCCGAGGTATTTTTCTTCGTCGAGTTCAATCCGCTGTCGGACTGGACCGGCGGCGAGAACGGATTGCCCGGCGTACCGACCCCGAGTTTCAATCTCGGCTTCACGCGGCTCGAATTCGCCACCAGCTGGACGCTCTACCAGTTCCTGGCGGTCTGCTACTTCGTGGGTGTCATCATCGCGCTGCGTATCGTGCGCTCACCGGTCGGCGCCGTTTTCAGCGCGATCCGCGATAATCCGCTGCGCGCCAGCGCGGTCGGCCACAATATCCATGGCTACAAGCTGACAGCCTTTGTCATTGCCGCCGCCTATGCCGGATTTGCCGGCGGGCTGCTTGGGGTCTTGCAGGCCTTCATGCCGCCCGATGCGTTTACCTTCGACACCTCAGGCCAGCTGGTGATGCAGACGGCGATCGGCGGCCGCGGAACACTGTTTGGCCCGCTGGTTGGCGCGGCGGTCTGGCTCTACCTGCAGGATTTTCTCCAGGCGACCCTCGGGCTCGGTGCAATCTGGAAGCTCGTGCTTGGCATCGTTTTCGTGTTGCTCGTTTGTTTTCTCCGTCGCGGCATCATCGGCGGAATTGCGAACCTCTACGATCTCGTAATCGGCAAGCTGGCCCTTGCAAAACCGAAACACGCCGCACGGCCTGCGAGCGTGACGGCCGAAGACGAGCAACCGGCCGCCGAGGCGAGCCTCACGCGGCCGCCGGCCGCACCGTCCACGCCGGCAAGACCTCGCGGCGATGCAAATGCCGCCGGCCCTGTCTTGCAGGCGAAGGGACTGACGAAGCGATATGGCGGCCTGCTCGCCAACAGCGATATCGACTTTACGGTCAACCGCGGCGAACTGCGCGGCATCATCGGCCCCAATGGCGCGGGCAAAACAACCTTCTTCAAGATGTTGACCTGCGAGGTCCGCCCCACGTCCGGCACCATCACGTTCGAGGGCCGCAACATCACCGGAATGAATGTCACCGACGTGTGCCAGCTCGGCCTGACCAAGAGCTATCAGGTCAATCAGTTGTTCACTGGCCTGACCGTTCGGGAAAATCTCACGATCGCGGCACTTTCGTCGCTGCGCGGCAATTTCCGCCTCGATCTGTTCCGGCGCATCCAGAAAATTCCCGGCCTCTCCGAGCGCGTGGAGCAAACGCTTGATCTGGTCAATCTGGCTTCGCGGCCGGATACCCCGGTCTCCGCGCTCGCCTATGGCGAAAAGCGCCGCCTGGAAATCGGGCTGGCGCTTGCCACCTCCCCGAGCCTGCTGCTGCTCGATGAGCCGCTCGCCGGCATGAGCCCGCGCGAGCGCGCCGAAACGGTCAAGCTGCTCAAATCGATCAGCCAGGGCCGCACGATGATCGTCATCGACCATGATATGGACGCGTTGTTCGAACTTGCCGAGCGCGTGACCGTTCTGCAGGAGGGCCGCGTCCTGGTCGAGGGAACGCCACAGGAGATCAAGAACAACTCGACGGTCCAGGAAGCCTACCTGGGTGGCGTGCACGGAGTGCTCGCCGCATGAGCTTGCTCGAAGTCAACGGTTTGAACAGCTACTATGGGGACTCCCATATCCTCTTCGACGTCTCGATGCGCGTCGAACGCAACGAGGTCGTCGCCCTGTTGGGCCGCAACGGCGCCGGCAAAAGCACCACGCTAAAAAGCCTGATGGGGGTGGTGACCCCGAAGGCCGGCTCGATCGTCTTTGACGGCATCGACGTGGCGGGCCGCAAGAGCCACAAGATCGCACAAGCGGGCATGCAGCTTGTTCACGAGGAACGCCGGATCTTCGGCAGCTTGAGCGTCGAAGAGAATCTCGTTCTCGCGGGGATCACCGCCTCGAAACGATGGCCGCTCGATCGGATCTACGAGATGTTCCCCCGCCTGAAGCAACGCCGCGGCAATCGCGGGACTGATCTCTCGGGTGGCGAACAGCAGATGCTTGCGATCGCGCGTGCGCTGGTGCGTGATCCGAAGGTCGTTCTGCTCGATGAACCGTTTGAAGGATTGGCGCCGGTGATCGTGCGGGACCTCATGGCCGCGTGCCGCGACCTCGCGGCCGAAGGCCAGACCATCGTGCTGGTCGAACAGAACCTGGCGGCGACCCTCGCGCTCGCTCAGCGCATCTATATCATCAACAATGGGCACATTGTTCACGAGGGGCCGGCGCAGGAGATCAAGGCTCAGCCTGAGGTCTTGCAACGCTACCTCGGTGTCTAGCCGGGCGCCAATTGCTCCCTGAAGCCCGAATTGCCGATAACGCCGCGCAGGTGGCGATCGACGGCCGCGTGCGTGGACAATATCGACGCCGTATCCGACTTCGGCTAACAACGATTGCAGCTATTTGAGCGTTTTCGAGCGAAGTGGGTACCGGTTCGCAGGAAGAAAACGCGTCAAGACGAAAATCTAGAGCCCCGGTTTTGATTCAATCAAAACCGGATAGGCTCTAGCCCAGTTTCGGGATGCATGTGATCGATCGATTTGCCGACAAAACCGTCGGGGAAGCGCGGCGCGCGCTCGCGACTGGTCTGAAATCCGGCGGTATCACGTCCGCTGAACTCGACGCGCGCTTGCTGGTCGGTGACGCCCTTGGGCTGGACTTCACCGGCATGATCACCGGGGCAAACCGGCGGCTCACGCCGGAGCAAGCGCACCGACTTTTGGAATTCATGCAACGGCGGCTTGCGGGCGAGCCCGTCGCCCGCATCCTCGGCGTCAAGGAGTTTTGGGGCCTGCCGTTGCAGCTGTCTCCGGCGACGCTGGTGCCAAGACCCGACACCGAAACGGTCGTCGAACTCGCGCTCGAGGTATGGCGCGGCGAGCTCGGTGGCCAACCGCGGCGCATCCTCGATGTCGGCACGGGCTCAGGCGCCATTCTGCTTGCACTCTTGTCCGAGTGGCCTGAGGCGAGGGGCGTCGGCACCGACATCAGCCCGATGGCCTTGCAAACCGCAAGCCGCAATGCGAGCCGCCTTGATCTCGCTCCGCGGGCAGCGTTCGTCGCCTGCAACTACACGGCGGCCCTGTCAGGCCAATTCGACCTGGTCGTGTCGAACCCGCCTTACATCCGCTCGGCGGATATCGCGGGACTTGCCCCCGAGGTGCGCAACTTTGACCCGCGCAGCGCGTTGGATGGAGGTGCTGACGGCCTTACCGCCTACCGCGAAATCATTTCGGACTCGGCCCGACTGCTTGCGCCCGGAGGGACACTGATCGTGGAAGCCGGACGCGGCCAAAGCGGCCCTATTTCGCAGCTAATGGCGGCATCAGGGTTAACGTCGGTAGGCCCGCCAAAGGCCGACTTGGCGGGAATCCCGCGGGCTGTGGCAGGCCGGAAACTGTCCCGATAAGGCCTGATTGGAATGCAAAAAAACCTCTTGGAATATTGCTCCGGAGCGACTACGTTCCGCTCAACATCAGTCCAGGGTTACTGGCCCCGTAGACGGATACGGATTGAGGCCAGAGTTCTCAAAATGAGAGCCCGACCCGGGTGAAAAGGTTCCAAAACGCAGGTCCTTTTGAGCGCGATAGCTTAGGCAAGCTGCGCTGCTTGCGACCGCAAAGTGAACGAAAGCCTGTTATTGCGCTTGAAAAATCACGCTCGAAACCTGTGCTTGTTCTGGCAGGCGGAATGATTTGATGCGGCCGGCGACGCGCGCTGGGCTGGTGGGGAACGCGTCTTTGTTGACTGCGACGTACAGCAGATCTGTGTGGAAATAAGCGGCAGCTTCGATTCGGGCCACGCGAGAAATCGCACGGAGCCGGATCAGGCAGCGCGCGACAGTGGAAGTAACTAGGCTCCCAAAGCCCATCGACCTCGGGTGAAGGAGTTTGAAAGCAGGGCAATTTCAGGGCTGGATCAAAGGCACAATATGAGAAACGGTCAAAACAACAAGCGGATGCGCAACCGGAATAATAACAACAATAATAACCGGCGTGGTCAAAACCCGATGACTCGGGTGTTCGAATCAAACGGACCAGACATTAAAATCCGTGGCACGGCATCTCACGTCGCTGAAAAATATGTGCAGCTGGCGCGTGACGCGCGCTCTTCCGGCGATCCGGTCGCCGCGGAAAACTACTATCAGCACGCCGAACATTACTTCCGCCTGATTGCAGCAGCCCAAGAGCAGCTCCGCCAGAATCAGCCGCAGCAACCCCGGCCGGATGCCGACATGATCTCGGAGGATGGCGAGGAGGATGAGGGCTTTTCGAGCTTCGGCCAGGAGCCGGGATTCGTGCCGCAGCAACAGCAGCCTTTCCCCCGCGACACCGGCCAGCGCGACCATCAGCAATATCAGCCGCGTGAGCATCAGCACCAGCCGCGCGAACATCGCGAGCAGCGCGAGCGCAACCAGCCGCAATATCAGCCGCCGCAGCCTTCGATGCCGGACAATGGCGGCGTCGATCGCCTGCCCTCCTTCATCACCGGACCGCAGCCGCAGATCAACGGCGGCTTCGACGGTAATGGCGGGGAACGCGAGCGCGAACGCTTTCCGCGCCGTCGCCGTCGCCCGCATGGGCCGCGTCCAGAGGGCATGGCTGCGGCGCCCGCTGCTCCCAGCGACGATTTCAATCCCGGCAACGAATAGCTAGCCCAGCACGCTCTCGCGCGGAGCGCGCTGGCCGCGCTGGAATGACGACGGCACCAATACCGGCGGCAGCGCCGGTATGAGGCGCGTGCGCTCGCGGTGTGCAGGAATCGCGCGGTAAACCTGCTTTGTCGCTTCCACGATATGGACGCCCGCGAACGGTATCGATATCGCGGCGCCTACGCGCTCCCACGCCATCGCCGAGCGCAGAAACCAGCCAGCCCCGACCGGCGGCACGAACAGGGCTTCACCCCAGCCGATCGGCGTAAACCAGGTCTGCCGCAAGAGCTCCGTGATCTGCGAGCGCGAATAGGGACGGCCGTGACCGAACGGCGTGTTGTCGGTGCGGGTCCAGACCCCTCGCCGGTTCGGAACGACCGCCATCATGCGGCCCGAAGGCGCCAGCACCCGCCATACCTCGCGCAACAGCCCCTCAGGGTCGTCACACATTTCCAGCGCGTGAACCAGCAGGATGCGATCGACCGCGGAGTCCGGCAGCGGTAGCGAGAATTCATCGACCAGGGCCGCCAGCGTCGGCCGCGACGTCGGCCATTTCAGCACGCCCTGCGCCGCCGGCATGAAGGCGATGCAGCGCTCGGACGAATCGCGAAACAGGCCGAGATAGGGCGTCGGATAGCCGATGCCCAGCACGCGCTGGCCTTCGGCCTCCGGCCAGCGGGCACGGATGCCGCGATTGATCAATCGCCGCGCCACGATGCCGAGGCGCTGCGAATAGAAATCTCTCAAATCGATGACATCGATCGACATGGTCCGCAATCTTATCATGAGACGCGGCCGAATTGAGCGCCCAATCGCGCATTGCTCATTCGGCGTTAACGCCCTATTTCAGGATCTGAGGAAGCGACCGCCAATACAACGGAGGTATCATGGCCGCCGAAATTCGCCTGTTCCCCTGCCTGTCCGATAATTTCGGCTATCTGATTCACGATCCCGCGACCAAGGCGACCGCCTCGATCGATGCCCCGGAAGCCGCCCCCATTATCGCAGCACTCGAGCGCGAGGGCTGGCAGCTCACCGACATTCTCATCACCCATCACCATCACGACCATGTCGGCGGCGTCGCCGAGCTGAAGCAGAAATACAACTGCCGCGTCGTCGCGCCTCACGACAAGTCGACCAAGATCGCCAATGCCGATCTGCGCACTAGGCAGGGTGACGTTCTGAAGATCGGCAGCCTCCTGGCACGGGTGCTGGAAACGCCCGGCCATACCCTCGACCATGTCGCTTACGTATTCGACAATGAAAAGGCGCTGTTTGCCGCCGACACGCTGTTCTCGATCGGCTGCGGACGGGTGTTTGAAGGCACCTATCCGATGATGTGGGACTCGCTGCTCATGCTGCGCGCGTTGCCGGACGACTTCAAGCTTTATTGCGGTCATGAATATACCGCTTCCAACATCAAATTCGCGCTCACCATCGAGCCGGACAATCCTGTGCTGAAGGCGCGCGCCGAGGAAGTGAAGCGCCTGCGAGCTGAGAACAAACCGACGGTTCCGACGCTGCTCGGCGAGGAAAAGAAAGCCAACGTCTTCCTGCGCGCGGACGAGCCAACGGTTGCCGCCGGCGTTCGGATGAAGGACCGCAGCGCCGCCGAAGTGTTTGGCGAACTGCGCGAACGCAAGAACAAGTCCTGACGATGGCGCCGCCTTCCGCCGCCGATATCATTGCGCGGCTTGGCCTTAAGCCGCATCCGGAAGGCGGCCACTATCGCGAGACGTTTCGCGACACCGACATCGATGATCACGGCCGCTCGCGCTCGACCGCGATCTATTTTCTCCTGGCCCGCGGCGAACGCTCGCACTGGCACCGCATCGATGCCGTGGAAGTCTGGCACTATTATGCCGGTGATGCGCTGACCTTGCGCATCGCCGATGACAGCGGCGCGCGCAGCATCAAACTTGGTCTCGATCTCATCGCGGGCGAGGTGCCGCAGGCCACCGTCCCAGCGCACGCCTGGCAAGCAGCCGATAGCACCGGCGACTGGACGCTGATCGGCTGCACGGTCGCGCCGGGATTTGATTTTGCAAAATTCGAGCTGGCGCCGAAAGGCTGGCATCCCGGATAGAACCTTTCAGCGCCTGCGAAACAGGTCGCGCGCGGCGATCAATCCGCCGCCCGCGATCAGCACAGCGGCGAGCGCGATGTTGGCGCTCGGCCTGGCAAAGCCGGCAAGAATCAGAAACGCGGTCGATAGCAACGGAGTCGCGTAGGACGCAGCCCCCAGCACGCGGATGTCGCCGCGTTTCATGCCGATGTCCCAGGTATAGAACGCCGCACCGACCGGCCCGACGCCAAGCGCGGCGATCGCAAGCCACTGCCCAGTGGACTCCGGCCATACCGTGTGTTCGATGAGCCTATGCATCACCGCGGCGAGCAGCGCAGTGGCGAGGCAAAATCCGGCCACCGCTTCGGTCGGCACAGATTTGAGCCGGCGCGACATCACCGAATAGCTCGCCCAGACGAAGGCCGCGATGAAAGCGGCGAAGAGACCGGGAAGCTGTCCGGGCGCAAAACCAGACAGGCCGTTGCCAGCCAGCAGCAACACCGTGCCGCAAAGACCTGCCAGCGCGCCGATGACGTGATGCGCCAAAAGCCGCTCGCCGGGCAGGAGCGAGGAAAACAACACGATCAAGAGCGGCCACAGGTAGTTTAAGAGTCCGGCCTCGGCCGGCGGCGCAAAGCGCAGCGCGAGAAAATAGAGCGCGTGATAGCCGAACAATCCGCCGACGCCGACCGCCCACACCGCTGGCGGCTGCCGCAGCGCCGACAACGCCTCGGGCCGCCGGATGAAGGTGGACAGCCCGACCAGCCCGCCGATCGCAAAGGTGATCGCCGCCAGTTGAAAGGCCGGCATTGTCCCTGTCGCGACCGTCAGGACGGCAAGCAGCGACCACATCAGGATCGCGGAGAGTCCGATCAGGGTCGCGGTGCGGGAGGTCATTGCAGCGGCACTACTCCTCCGTCATGGCCGGGCATAGCCGTTCGAAGAACGGCGTCGCTTCCGCTCGCCTTCGTCCCGGCCATCCACGTCTTCCTGCTATATCGCAAGTCGAAGACGTGGATGCCCGGCACATCTGCGCGAAGACGCGCTTCGCGCTTTTGGCCGGGCATGACGAAATATCTGCATCGACGCTGCTGCGCAACGCCTGCGTTATCACACCATATATTGACCGCCGTTGATCGACAGCGTCGAGCCGGTGATGGCGCCGGCGTCGTCGGAGGCGAGAAACACCACCGCGCGCGCAATCTCGTCGGGCTCGCCGAGGCGGTTGATCGGGATCAGCGGCAGGATGCTCTTTTCAAGAACGTCCTTCGGCACCGCCTGCACCATCTCGGTGTTGATATAGCCGGGGCAGATCGCATTGACGGTGATGCCGCCCCTGGCGGTCTCAAGCGCGAGCGCCTTGGTGAAACCGATGTCGCCGGCCTTGGCGGCGGAATAGTTGACCTGGCCGAACTGACCCTTCTGGCCGTTGATCGAGGAGATGTTGATGATGCGGCCGAACTTCCGCGACCGCATGCCCTCGATCACCTGGCGCGTGACATTGAACAGCGAACCGAGATTGGTGTTGACGACCGCGCTCCACTGCTCGAGCGTCATCTTGTGGAAGGCGCCGTCGCGGGTGATGCCGGCATTGTTGACGAGCACCTCGATCGGGCCGAGATCCTGCTCGACCTGCTTGACGCCGGCGCTGGACGCCTCGAACGAACTCACGTCCCACTTGTAGACGGGAATGTCGTTCTCGGCCTTGAACTTCTCCGCCGCCGCATCGTTGCCGCCATAGTTGGCGGCGACCTTGTAGCCGGCAGCCTTCAAGGCCTTGCTGATCGCAGCGCCAATACCTCGCGTTCCCCCCGTCACCAATGCAACACGTGCCATGTCGGAACCTCCCTTGGCCGTTTGAAGATGTTCTTCTTATAGCTTTCGAATTATGCGAGCCGATTGACGAACATCAAGAACAAAACGCCCGGCACGAGCCGGGCGTTTCCTTTAAGTGAGTCATGTGCGGTTGCGAAGGAAAAGATATCGGCAGCGGCTGAACCTTTTTTAGACGCGTGCAACGCACACGCCATGATTCAGCCGCACGCCTTCACGCACTCAGTCGCGCCACATTCAGTTGCGCTCGATGCACATCGCAATACCCATGCCGCCGCCGATGCAGAGCGTGGCGAGGCCCTTCTTGGCATCGCGCTTCTGCATCTCGTGCAGCAAGGTCACCAGCACGCGCGCGCCGGACGCGCCGACCGGATGGCCGATCGCGATCGCGCCGCCATTGACGTTGACCTTGGAGGTATCCCAGCCGAGGTCCTTGTTGACCGCGCAGGCCTGCGCCGCGAAGGCCTCGTTGGCCTCGATCAGGTCGAGATCGCCGATGCTCCAGCCCGCCTTCTTCAGCGCGGCGCGCGAGGCGGGAATGGGGCCGGTGCCCATGATCTTCGGATCGACGCCGGCATGCGCCCACGACACAATGCGCGCGAGCGGCCTCTTGCCTTCCTTGGCCGCCTGCTTGGCCGTCATCAGCACGACGGCGGCGGCGCCATCGTTGATGCCCGACGCATTGCCGGCCGTCACCGTGCCGTCCTTTTCGAAGGCCGGACGAAGCTTGATCATGGCATCCAGCGTGGCGCCGTGACGCGGATATTCATCCTTGTCGACGACGATGTCGCCCTTGCGGGTCTTGATCGTCACCGGCACGATCTCGTCCTTGAAGCGGCCGGACTTCTGCGCGGCCTCGGCCTTGTTCTGCGAGGCGACCGCGAACTCGTCCTGCTGCGAGCGGGTGATCTGATATTGCTTGGCGACGTTCTCGGCGGTGTTGCCCATGTGATAGCCGTTGAAGGCATCCCACAGCCCGTCCTTGATCATGGTGTCGATGAACTCGACGTTGCCCATCTTGACGCCGCCGCGCAGATATTGCGCATGCGGGGCCATGCTCATGGATTCCTGGCCGCCAGCAACGACGATGTCCGAGTCTCCGTTGAGGAGCGCCTGATAGCCGAGCGCCACGGTGCGCAGGCCGGAACCGCAGAGCTGGTTGACGCCCCAGGCCGGGCTTTCGACCGGAATGCCGGCCGCGATCGAGGCCTGGCGGGCCGGGTTCTGGCCCTGAGCCGCGGTCAGGATCTGACCCAGGATGACTTCCGAAACGCGCGCGGGCTCGATGCCGGCGCGCTCCAGCGCGGCCTTGATGGCAACGGCGCCGAGATCATGGGCCGGCATGGTTGCGAATGCGCCGTTGAAGCTGCCGACCGGGGTGCGGGCGGCGCTGACGATGACGACATCGTCTGACATGGTTCTTCTCCTGAGCTTGAGGGTCTTTTTGGGGCGGGCCAACAGTTTGGCGAGCCAATCTCGCCCCGCATCCTGTTAACGTCATTGAGGCATGTCAACGGCACTGCACTCAAAATGGCGACACTTGCGCTTTCCTCAAGCGGTTTCCGTGCCTTCGGATTAACCGTGCCGCACAAAACGGTAGCCGAACCGCATTGAAAATGCTTACCTTTGCTGCAATGCGTTGCCTCAGCCCTCCGGCGGCCCGGTAGGGTTCCCATTTTCGGCCTTTCTGTGTGAGCCCCATGGCGAAATCTGACCAACCCACCACGATCAAGAAATACGCAAACCGGCGGCTGTATAATACCGGTACGAGCACCTACGTGACGCTCGAGGACCTCGCTGCAATGGTCAAGACAGGCGAGGACTTCCTCGTCTACGACGCCAAGACCGGTGAAGACATCACGCGCTCGGTGCTCGCGCAGATCATCTTCGAGCAGGAAAACAAGGCCGGACAGAATCTGCTGCCGACCACGTTCCTGCGGCAATTGATCCGCTTCTACGGCGACAGCATGCAGATGGTGGTGCCGAAATATCTCGAGCAGTCGATCGACACGCTGACGCGCGAGCAGGAAAAATTCCGCAAGCAGCTTACCGACACCTTCAGCGGGACGCCCTTTGCACCGCTGGAAGAGCATGTCCGCCGCAACATGGAACTGTTCCAGCAGACGTTCTCGATGTTCAAGCCGTTCGTGCCGCAACGCCCGGGCGAAACCGAGAAGGCTGCGGAGCCTTCGCCGGACGACAACATCGACGACCTGCGCAAGCAGATGAAGGACATGCAGGATCGCCTCGATCGCATGTCGAAGGAACCGAAGAAGGAAGAGTAGGTCTTTCTTCAACCCTGCGCAGCAGGGGCAGAGCCTCAACGTTCGCATCATCTTCGCCCGTCAGTATTTGCCACGTCATTCCGGGGCGCACCGTCAGGTGCGAACCCGGAATCCATTGCGCCGCAAGCGTGCTGGGAGAAATGGATTCCGGGCTCGCGCTTAAGCGCGCCCCGGAATGACGGCGGTTTGTTTCGGACACAGCCCCACCTTCCCGCGCCGCGTTTCCGCGTCCGAGTTGTTGCGATCAGGCGCTCGCTCCGAGATGGAGGGCGCAGGGAATGGTTTTAACGGCTTACTCCGTGCTCTCCCTGGTGATCGGACTGGTGATCGGGCCTTCTTGTCACCATCCCCGCGCAATGCGAAGCATTGTCGCGAGTTGACGTCAGCGTCGAGACGTCAGGACCACACGGCTTCGCCGTCCGTGCCTCCGCGCACGCCTTGCGAGGAAACAGCGGCCACCGCACCCTGCCCCGCGTCCGTGGCGATCGCGAGCCGCCCCTCCTTGATGGGACAGGATGCGCGAAGGCGTACAAATGATTTGCCCGTCGGTGCAACGGGAAAATTTCACCGTAGGAAGTCGCAGCCTGGCTGGAACGGTCGAGAGCTCACCCCGCCGCAGGCAGCGCCGGCGCAGCCGGCGCGTTCCAGCGCCGCTGCGAGGAGGCGAGCCCGATCAGGCGGCCCTGGATGTAATCGCAGCCCCAGTCGCGCAGCAGCTGAGCGGCTTCCTCGTCCTGCACCCATTCGGCGACGGTCTTGATGTCGAGCCGCCGCGCCAGGTCGATCAGCGTATGAACGAAGGCGCGGTCGTCGGCCGAGCGCGCGATGTTCTGCACGAAGGCACCATCGATCTTCACGATGTCGACGCCGAGCTTGCGCAAATTGCGGAACGACGTGTAGCCGGCGCCGAAATCGTCGATCGCGATCCGGCTGCCGAAATTCTTCAGCCGCGTCACGAAGCCGCGGACATCATCGACGTTCTGGATCGCCACCGTTTCGGTGATCTCGACAATCAGCCGCTCGCCGACGCCGGGATGCGCGGCCATCAGCGACTCGATCGAGGTCCACCAGTCCGGATCCATGGTGGTTTCCGGCGAGATGTTGAGGCTGAGCTCGACCTTGGGCGAAGCGGCGAGTTCAGCGACGACGAGCTCGAGCACGCGATGATCGACCAGGCGGATCAAGCCGAGCCTTTCTGCAACCGGGACGATGTCGGGCGCGAGCAGCACCTGCCCGTCGTCCTGCTCCATGCGGACCAGGCACTCATAGAACGCCGCATTGCGCGCGCGGGCCTCGACCACCGGCTCGAACGCCATGGTGATGCGGCGCTCGTTGAGCGCGGTGACGATTTCGTCGGTGACGCGAATGTTGACCCGGCGCTGGGCGTCGCGCTCCACATTCGGACGCCACAGCGAAAACGAGCCGGCGCGGCGGCTCTTGCAGGCATCGAGCGTTTCCTGCGCCCGGTTGATCGCTTCATCGGCGCTGCGCGCATAGCGCGGCACCGCGACCGCGCCGATCGAGGCTGTGATCGAGACGGGACCGGACTTGGTCGGCACTACCTCGTCGCGGATCGCGGCGAGAAACCGCTCGGCGGCGATGCTCATGTCGTCGACGGTGCAGTTCTTCAGCACCAGTCCGAACTTGTTGCCGGAGAAGCGCCCCAGCACGTCGCCGCCGCGCAGCCGCACGCGAATACGCCCCGCCACTTCCGAAATGACGGCGTCCGCGACATCGAAGCCGAAGGCGTCGTTGACGCGCGCCAAATGATCGATGCCGATCAGCATGAATGCGCAGTTGGTGCGGAAGCGTACGGCCTCCTCGATGACCTCGGCCAGCGAGGCGATCAGATGGGTACGGTTGAGCTCGCCGGTCAGAGGATCGTTGCGCGACAACTTCAGAAGCTGCTCGTCGCGGGCGCGTCGCTCGTTGTTGATACGGACGATGCCCTGTGCGCGCATCGGCCTGCCGTCGCTTCCGGCAAACCAGCAGCCGGTCTCCTCGATCCATTGCACCTGCGCCGAGGTCGTGGCCCGCACGCCATATTCGATTCGGTAGGGCGCACCCTCCCCGCTCTGCGCGGCGGGCGACGGGATGAGAGCATCAGTTCGAACCGAGCCCTGCGGCTCGATCAGGCCGGAGAATTCCTTACCCGTGGCGAGCCGCTCAAGCGGGATATCCGGAAAGACGGCGGCGACGTGCTCGCTCCAGACCAGCCGGTCGGCCGCGATATCCCAGGAAAAGGCGGCTTGGCCGAGGGAGGCGAGGATTTGATCGGCCGGTGGGAGACTTTCGCTCAAGGTCGCCTCGTTTCGGGTCAGGGTTTCACGTCTGCTTTGCGGGCTCTCCGCGCCAACGGTTGGCGCGTTTGTCGCGATGGAAAACCGGTTTCCGCCGTTCCGGTTCACGGTCGGATTGATTCTCCAAGAGATAGGCCAGTTGAGCGCCAAGCTTATGTAAAGTTCATAAAGATTCCGGAAACCATGCCGGCATTTGAGTTGGGAAGAAAACTAGTGCCCACTTTCCGAAGTTCGTGCACCACCTCAGCACCCACCTTTCACGAACTTCGGAAAGTCATGGGCACTAGCAAACTTATTGATTCTGGTGCCGCTTTCCTATTTGAAGCTCCTGGGTCGAATTCGCCGCTTGTGCTGCAGGAACTTCAAATAGGGCGGCACTAGCGGGAGCGGCATGGTCCTTGCGAGGGTGACTGTAACAGAGGACGAGATGTCCCAAAATGTAACAGTTCAGCAGGGAAGCTGTTATCCCGATGGCCCACGATCAGACACCGCCGGTAACGGACGACAACGCGACTTCCGCCGCAGAACCGGCCAGCCGCGCGCTGGTGCCGCTGGCCACCTTCGTTGAACGGCGATCCCGCAGGCGCTGGTACCGCTGGGCGCCCGACCCGGTCTTTGTCACGCACCTGATCGCGGAAGCCGAGCGGGTGCCGCAAGCCCGCCGCATGCGCCGGGCGAGCATGGCGGACGCGCAAGTCGCCTACGGGCCGCATCCGACGCCGCCGCAAGGCGCGGGCAGCCGCATGCGGCAGGTGGTCTGAACTTCAGACGATGAGGGTTGCGACACAGGAAGATTAATGCGCCGCCTCAGGCGGGCGTGATTCGCCGCTGCCGGGCTTCGTTTCAGCGGCAGGTTCTGTCGCGGGCGTAACCACCGTCGTCTCGGGATGGGTGAATGCCGGCTCAGGATGGGTGAGTGTCGGTTCAGCAGGCGCAGGCGTCGCCGCGGGGGTTGTGCTTTCGTTGGCCGGCGGCACCGCGGCGGTGCGGGAATTGACCGGCTCATGGATGACCTCGGGCGCGGCGCGCCGCACGCTGCGTGGTGTGCCGGCTGCCGCCGGCGACCGGCGGACGCGCAGCGCCACACTGGTGAGAAAATCCGTGCATGCGAGCAGTGTCAGCAGGAAATAGGTCGAATTGGCAAAGCGCGGCCACAGCAGGAACTCAGCCAGCGCGGCACCGAAGACGATCAGCGACAGCAAATGATCGGTGAGATATTTCGCGCCGGGACGCGCGCCCTTGATGACCTCGAGCAGCAGCATCAGGATGCCGAGCGCGACCAGCACGTCGCTCAGCGTCAGCGCCCAGGACGCGCCTGATGTCAGCGGTATGCTCACCAGCGTCTCGGTGAGCGAGACGCCGGGCATCAAGAACACGATGATGTTGTAGATCGCGAGCGGGATCAGAAGCAGCGGGAAACCGACCATCGACATCGGCAAGGCCTTTTAAGTCATTCCTAACGACGAAGCGATCCAACGCCTCGCCGCATGCAGCCGTTCCTGTCTGCTTGCTGGCCTGATCCGGTCAACAGCTGCGGATCAGGATTCCTTCTTCTTCAGCACCTGCCGGCCCTTGTACATGCCGGTCTTGAGGTCGAGGTGATGCGGACGGCGCAGTTCGCCGGAATCCTTGTCCTCGTGATAGGTCGGCTTCTTCAAGGCATCGGCCGAGCGGCGCATGCCACGCCGTGACGGCGACGTTTTTCTCCTGGGAACAGCCATATCGGTGTCCTTCTCAAATCCTGATTCCGAAAGGTGGCATCGTCCCGAAACGGGCGGCAAAAGCGCCAAAGGCGCAAGCTCAAAATGCCGATGAGGCCGCGCTTATAGAGGATGATGCCTGGTTTTGCTAGGTTCAAAATCGGTAAAAACCGCTCAAAAAATCCGATTCTCACCCCAGCAGCGGGCCAGTTCAGCGGCATGGGCCCGAGCCACGTAAATGCCGGCGAGACGCCGCACGCCCGGCCCCGGATTGCGGGCGCTGCGGATATGCGGATTGGGCAGGATTGCCGCGAGTAGCGCCGCCTCCCGCGGCGTCAGCGTCGCGGCGCCGTGGCCGAAGGCATAGAGGCTACCGGCCTGCGCGCCGAACTGGCCGGTGGGGCCGAGCTCGGCGATGTTGAGGTAGATTTCGAGAATTCTCGGTTTCGGCAGCACGAAGTCGATCCAGAGCGCGAGCGGCAATTCCAGCGCCTTGCGGACGACGCTGCGGCCTGGCCACAGGAACAGGTTTTTGGCCACCTGCTGGGTGATGGTCGAGCCGCCGCGGGACGGCTCGCCGTCCTCGGCGTCGTCGATCACCTCGCGAAGCGCGCCCCAGTCGACGCCGCGATGGTTGCAGAATTTCGCGTCTTCCGAGGCGACCACCGAGCGCGGCAGGGGCGCCGCCATGGCGGACAGATCGACCCACTGCCGCGAGACCGGGGCACCTTTCAGGTAGCGCCAGGCCATGAGAGCGGAGGCAGGGTGGCCGGTGCGATAGAGCGGCGCCACGAGATAGGGCAGCACGAGCACGGCCAGCAGGAGCGCCAGCAACGCGAGGAACAGCTTTCGGGCAATGCGCAAAATTAACGATTTTCTGGCTGGACCTGTCGTCTCGACCACTATCTGGCTGATAATTCCTTACTTTTCCAACGGTTTTAAGGCGCCTGAGGAAGGTGTCTGCGCAATTGACGCGAAGGGCATCATCAACGATTGTCCGGCCCGTTCGATTGGGAGCTTTTTCTGGATGACGACTATACCGACCGATTTTGCGAAGCGACTGGACCAGACCGCCGACGACACCGAAGCGCTGCTCGCAAAGCTTCTCGGCGATACGCTAGAGCCGGACGAGATCGCACGGCCGAAACGGCTGATGGAGGCCATGCGCTATTCGACGCTCGGCGGCGGCAAGCGCTTAAGGCCATTCCTGGTGGTGGAGAGTTGCGCGATCTTCGGCGTTTCCCGCGAGGCTGCCCTGCTGGCGGGCGCAGCGCTGGAATGCATTCATTGCTACTCGCTGATCCATGACGACCTGCCGGCGATGGACAACAGTGACCTGCGGCGCGGCCGGCCGACGCTGCACAAGAAGACCGACGATGCGACCGCGATCCTCGCCGGCGACGGCCTGTTGACGCTCGCCTTTGACATCGTCAGCCGCGACGAAATCCACAGCGATCCGACCGTGCGGCTGTTGCTCACGCGCGCGCTGGCGCGATGCGCCGGCATCGGCGGCATGGTCGGCGGGCAGATGCTGGATCTCGCCGGCGAGGGGCGCTTCTGCGACCGCGAGCCGGTCGACGTCGCGCGGTTGCAGCAGATGAAGACCGGCGCGCTGTTACGCTTCGGCTGCATCGCCGGCGCCATTCTCGGAAAATCCTCGCAAAAGGAATATCAGGCGCTCGACGATTACGGCCGCGCGCTGGGCGAGGCGTTCCAGATTGCCGACGACCTGCTCGATGTCGAGGGCGACGCGGCAGCGCTCGGAAAACAGACCGGACAGGATGCAGCCCTCGGCAAGACGACCTTTGTCACACAGCTCGGCATCGACGGCGCCAAGCAGCGCGTTCGCGATCTCCTGGCGCGCGCCGACCAGGCGCTGTCGATCTTCGGCCCGCGCGGCGACGTCCTGCGCGCGGCCGCGCGCTTTGTTGCCGAACGCAAAAACTAGAGCAGCCAGAGACCCCATGAGCGGCGAAGATTTCGAGCAACGGCTTCTTCGCTTCCGGAAAATGCCGAGGGCCGTCCGCGTCGTCTACGCGCGGCCGCGCACATTCCTGTCGATCGTACTCGGCGTCGCCGCGTTCTTTCTGGTGCCGACCTCGCTCCGGCTGGTCACGCGGCTGTTGATCGGCTGGGATACCTTCGTCGCGCTCTATATCGTTCTCGTCTACATCATGATGGGGCTCAGCAACCTCGCCACCATCCGCCGCATGGCGGCGCTGCAGGACGACGGCCGCTTTGTGATTCCGCTACTGACCGCGCTTGGCGCCTTCGCAAGCCTGGCCGCGATCGTGTTCGAGCTCGGCCAGGGCCAGCACAAACCGGCCGAACTGATCTTCGCGACGTCGACGGTCGCGCTGTCATGGGCGGCGGTGCATACGGCGTTCGCGCTGCATTACGCGCACGAATATTACCGCGGCGGCAAGGCGGGCGGCCTTCAGTTCCCGAGCGGCGACAAGGATGACCACGCCGATTACTGGGACTTCGTCTACTTTTCCTTCGTGATCGGCATGACCGCGCAGGTGTCGGACGTCGGCATCACCGACAGGATGATCCGCCGCATCGCCACCGTGCACGGAATCATCTCATTCGTGTTCAATACTGCGCTGCTCGCGCTGATGGTCAATATCGCCGCCAGCGCGATTTAACCGTCGAACCGGGAGGAAGACCATGAGCTATGATCGGTCCAGTGTCGAAGCCGTCGTGCAGAACTATTTTGACGGCCTGTATGAATGCGACACCGAAAAGCTCGGCGCGATGTTTCACCCCTCCGCCGACCTGCGCTGGCTGGAAAAAGGCGAGCTCAAGGTGATCAGCGTGCCCAACTGGCTGGAGCGCCTCAGGAAGTTGCCGTCGGCCAAGTCGGAAGGCAAGGCGCGGGAGGACTTCATCGTCACGATCGATCGTTCCGACGAGAACACCGCTTTCGTCAAGGTGCGCTGCCAGTGGCCGCCGCGCTATTTCACGGATTATCTGGTGGCGATGAAATTGCCCGATGGCTGGCAGATCGTCTCCAAGTCGTACCGCTACGATCTGAAGGAGTGAGCGTCCACGACTGTGGAAGCCAATTTTCAGCTATTTTTGATCCTGCTCGCGGTACTCGCCGGAACCGCGCTGCTGGCGCGGCGCCTCGAGGTCGCGCCCGCAATCCTGCTGCTGCTCGCCGGCATCGCGCTCGCCTTCGTGCCGGGCATGCCGTCGGCGGAACTGCCGCCGGACTTGATCCTGCTGCTGGTGCTGCCGCCCCTGATCTATTCCGCGGCGGTCGCCATGAGCTGGCGCGAGTTCAAATTCAATCTGCGCCCGATCGTGCTGTTGTCGGTCGGATGCGTGATCTTTACCGCTTTCGCCGTGGCCGCCGCGACGCATTACCTGCTTGCGTTGCCGTGGAACGTCGGCTTCCTCCTCGGCGCGATCGTCGCACCGCCGGATGTCGTGGCCCCGCTGGCGGTCGCCCGCAGGCTCGCCATTCCGCGCCGGATCATGGTGGTGCTGGAGGGTGAAGGACTGGCGAACGACGCCACCGCGCTGATCCTCTATCGCTTTGCGGTCGCCGCGATCTCGACCGGCCTGTTCTCGCTTCCCAAAGCCATCGGCGAGTTTTCCGCCATTGTCGTCGGCGAGACGCTGTTCGGAATCGCCGTGGGATGGCTCTCATTGCGGGCGCGGCACTGGGCGCGCGATCCGCAGATCGAGATCACCCTGTCGCTGATCACACCCTACGTGGCCTATTGGCTGCCGGAACATTTCGGCGGCTCCGGCGTGATCGCGACCGTCGCCTGCGGCCTCTACATGAGCTGGAACGGACCACTGTTGATCTCGGCTGCGACGCGCCTGCAAGGCATCTTCTTCTGGAACCTGGTGATCTATCTGATCGAGGGCTTGCTGTTCCTGCTGACCGGTTTCGAGATGCGGCTGTTGTACGAGCGTTCCAAGACGTTTCCGCTCGACGATATCCTGATTGCAACCGCGCTCGTCACCATGATGATCGTGATCGCACGTTTTGCCTGGACTTTTCCTGCGATCTATCTGCCGCGGATGATCGAGCGTATCCGCCGGAGCGATCCGGCGCCGCCATGGCAATGGGCGTTCGTGCTGTCGTTCACTGGCGTCCGCGGCGCGGTGTCGCTGGCCGCAGCATTGGCGCTGCCCTATGCGCTGCCGGACGGCAGCCTTTTCCCCGAACGCGACCTGATCCTGTTCGTCGCCTTCGGCGTCATTTTCATCACGCTGGTCGGGTTCGGCCTTGGGCTGGCGCCGGTGGTGCGCTGGCTCGGTGTCGCCCAGACCGGCCGCAGCGAGCGCTTCGCCGAACTTGAATCCGAGGTCAGCGCACGGCGTGACGCCCTCGATGCCGCTCTCAAATCGCTCGAGTCCATCACCGAGGACCGGGAATTGTCAGAGGAGGTGGTGCGACTGCTGCGCGCACGGCACGAGACCCGCGTCAGTCAGCTGCCGACCTCGCTTGATCCGGAAGGGCGGCTGCTCTCGGCGGCGGGGACCGATCTGACCCGCGAGTTGATCGCAGCCGAACGGAAATTCATTCACATTCTGCTGCGCGACGGGAAAATCACCGATGAAGCACGGCGGCACATCGAACGGGATCTCGATCTGGAGGAAGCGAGCCTCGCGAACCGCGAGTTTCGCGATGAGCTGCCGTGAGCAGGGCGTGCGATCCTCAATTCGAAATATCGATCAACAGACGCGCCAGTACATCGGGCGCCGTCACCATCGCATCGTGGCCAGTGGCGATTTCGGCCCAGCGCCAGCCGGCCTGCGCCTTGACCCAGTCGCGCGAGGCTTGCAGCGCCGCGTAGGACGGATTGGTGCAATGGACGTAGGTGCGTGGCAGATTGTTGCCGACCGGCCCCTTGAGATTCAGCTTGCTGGTGTAGGTCGAAAGCGGATGCGGCGTCAGCTGCCGCCTGACCCATTCGGCGTCGGCCGTGTCCAGAACGCCGAAGACGGACGGCGGCGGATTGGGAAGGCTGACACCGCCGCTTGATTCCTCCGCCGCCTTGCGCCGCGCCGCCACGACTTCGGCCGCGAGATTGTCGAACGGCGCTTTGCCGCCCTCGACCACCAGCGAGTCCAGATAGACCAGATGTCGAATTCGCTCGGGCATGCGATCGGCAACGCCGCTGATCGCGTTGCCGCCGAAGGAGTGCCCGACCAGCACGATATCGTTCGGCTCTTCGGCTTCGATCACGTTGGCGATGTCGGTGGTGAACGTGTCGAGCGTGATGTCTTTCGACAACAGATGCCTGCGCTCGCCGAGCCCGGTTTGCGTCGGGGTGAAGACCCGATGGCCGGCGACGCGCAGACAATCGGCAACGCGGCTCCAGCACCAGCCGCCATGCCAGGCGCCGTGAACGAGCACGAAGGTGTGCCCCGAGGTGTGCGTCGCTGTCATTTGCCTCTGGCCCGCCGCTCCCCTCGCCGGGATCGATTACTGCCGTCCCAGATGCGTCGCCTGCTCGATGCGCTCGAACCGCTCCAGGGACAGGATCGCGTCCGCGAGCTGATCGGCGCGTCCGTCGAGAACAGGGCGCGCAAGCGTCAGGAATTTCTGCGCCATCGCCTGCGCATCCGGGAACGAATTCGGCTCGCCGGAGGGATCGTCATGGATCCGTTCATGGACGCCGTCGTCGGTGGTGATGCTGACGCGGGCGCCGAAGGGATGCTTGCGGCCGGCTTCAAGCCGGTCGTCCTGCACTACGTCGAACTTGTCGGCGAGCGCATCGACGGCGGCATCGCCAAGCCGGTCGTAGTCGTCCCAGCCGAAGCTGCCCTGGTCGAGCGCGACCGCGCCGGTGAAGAACATCGAGAACTGTCCGCCGACGACCGAGGTCGGATGCCGCTTGGTGGCGGCATCGCCGGTCAGCGTGATGCCGTTGCGATGCAGCCCGATCTCGACGCGCTTGATCTGGTCCGGCGTCAGGTTGTGCTCCCTGCGCATCGCGATCAGCGCATCGAGCGCGGCATGGGTGTAGCGGCAGCTCGGATAGGGTTTGACGCCGATCTTCATCGTTTCATAGACCTTGCCGAGATCGGCAATGACCTTTTCCGGATGTGCGTTGTCGCTATAGCCTGTGAGCAGGCCGTGCTTGCCCTCGATCGACTCCGTCGCCCCGACAAAGCCGTTGCGCGCGAGCGTCGCCGCAATCACGCCGTTCATCGCGGAGGCACCCACCTGGTAGCGCTTGTTCCAGGCGCCGTTGACCAGGAACTGCAGCGAGCCCGCGGCCTGGCTGCCGGCGACACCGAACGCCGCGACGATCTGGTCCTTCGACAGGCCGAACAATTTTGCGGCGGCGGCCGCGGCACCGTAGGTTCCGGCGGTCGCAGTCGGGTGGAAGCCGCGCTTGTAATGCGAGGTCGGATCGAGCGCGTTGCCGAGCCGGCAGCAAACCTCATATCCCGCGACGATGGCGGTGACCACCTCGCGGCCCGAAGCGCCGACAAGCTCGCCGACCGCGAACGCGGCCGGGACCACCGGCGCGCTCGGATGCAGCGAGGAATCCGCATGCGTGTCGTCGAAATCAAGCGAATGGCCGAGCGCGCCGTTGAGCAACGCGGCAACCGCCGGCGTCCAGGTTCGGTCGTCGCCGAACACGGTGGAGTCGCCGCGTGCGTCGAGCGCCAGCGCTTCCAGTGTGTTAAACAGCGATGGCGTGGATTCCGCATCGCGCCGGGCCCGGATAGCGCTGCCGAGGAAATCGAGCGTCAAGGACTTGGCGCGCTCGCGAACCTCATGCGGGATATCGTCGAATTTCACCCCGGCAACATAGGCGGCAAGCTTGGCGGTTTCCTCGGCCATCGTTGATCCCTTGGCGTGATTGTTCGCGATTCATCTAAGCCTAAATCGCCCGCGCCACTTCTTCAATGGCCGCCGTCGCATGGCCGCGCGGCGGCGGCGCTATTGCCGGACTACGCTCGAGAAACCTGCCCGAGCAGGGTTTTGGCGATCATGCGATGGAACGGCATGATCGCCGTGAGGTAAGCGCGGCCGAACCAGTTATGGGTAAGAACCAGGGTGGTGGCGGTCACGTCGCGGCCGCTGCCCGCAGGCGCAACGTCCACGACGACGCGGAAATCCAGGTGGTGGTCGTTGAACCCCGCGACAAGCCGCTCCGGCGTCTCGCTGAGAACCGGAAACATCCCGACCATCCCCCCGGCCTTGGCTTCGCGCTCGGCCGAGGCCTTCAAGCCAAACGGCGCCACGATCCAGTTGCGCAGATCGAGCAGCGCTTTCACCCAGCGCGGGCTCCGGCCAAATATTCGCTCGGCCGCGCTGCGCGCATCGAGCGCCGCGTCCGGGACCGTGACCCGGAAAGCGTCGGCGAACTGCGCGCCGGCCAGCAGGCTGTCGCGATCGACGTCGGGCTTGATTTCACGGATCGTCATAGCGAGGCGAAGTGTTGCGCCACCCATGCAAGAACGCAAGACACCGAGGCGCGTGAAATATCGGGAGATTTTCGGGAATAAAATCACCGCGCCGCCAATGGTCCCATTCTAATATTCGCCGACCGTTGCGGGCAGCGCTATTGCGAATGTTGGAATCACAGCAACACCAGGGCGTTTCTCATAAAGCGCCACGTCCGCTTTGCCCTCAAGGATCGGGATAGGGGGGCGTCTCGCGACGCCACCCCTCCCACACCACCGGGCATACGGGTCCGTACCGCGGCGGTTCGATCGAGTTAAGCCGACACAGGCACTAAGATTTGGGTGAGACCAAGAGAATCGAACACATGATTTCGTAGGGCGTGTTGAACCGCCGGGTGTCCGGACATGCGCCAGAGTCCCGTCGGTGAACCGGCAGCGACCGATGCGGCGAACTTCGCGATGCCGAGGCGGTGAAGCTCCGTGAATTGGTTATGCCCGTTCCGCCATTGCCGCCAGAGATACAACCGCAGTCTCCGGCGGATCCAGGCTTCCAGGTTCGTTAGCACGCGCGGGGTCTGACAGAAGCCGAAGTACCCTCGCCATCCGATGAGGTATGGCCTGAGGTCTGCGATCATCTGCTGCAAACTGATCCCTCGCGTCCGGCATGTGATTTCCCGGATTCGGTCTTTGAACTTGTCGAGGGCTTTCGGCGCAATGCGTCGCTCGCTCCCGTCATTCGCAATGCTGAATCCGAGAAACTTACGTTCCTCGGGTCGCGCCACCGCGCTTTTGGCCTCGTTGACTTTCAAGCGGAGCTTGTCGGTCAGGAACCGGCTTATCGAGGCCCTCACCCTTTCGCCGGCGTGGTGGCTGCGAACATAGATGTTGCAGTCATCCGCGTAACGGCAGAACCGGTGACCACGTCGAGCCAATTCCTTGTCGAGATCGTCGAGCACGATATTGCTGAGGAAGGGCGAGAGCGGACCGCCTTGCGGGGTCCCTTCGTCCACCGGTCGGACCAAACCATCTTCCAATACCCCGGCATTCAGGAATGCCCGGATAAGCTTGAGCACGCGTTTATCGGGTATCCGTGCGGCGACGCGCGACATCAGGATGTCGTGGTTAACTCGGTCGAAAAATCTTTCCAAATCGAGATCAACCACTACGTTGTAGCCATCGGCGACGTAACGCTGTGCCTGGGCTACAGCCTGGTGGGCGGACCGCCCTGGCCGAAATCCGAAACTGTGCTCCGAAAACGTCGGATCCCATCGCTCTTGGAGAACTTGCAGCACGGCTTGTTGAATTAGGCGGTCGACGACACAGGGGACGCCGAGTTTCCTGACCCCGCCATCCGGCTTCGGGATTTCGACCCGCTTAACCGGCTGCGGCCGATAGCTCCCGTCGAGCAGCTGAGACCGAATGTTTGGCCAGTGCTGACGCAGGAAAGCCTTCGCGTCGTCGATGGTCATCCCATCAACGCCGGGGCTTCCTTTGTTCCTTTTAACACGCTTCCACGCTCTTTCGAGGTTCTCTCGGCCGCATACCTCCTCCATCAGTTGTTCTGTGAAAGCCGAGTTTTCGGTTGCTGATTTCGCCATGAATGGTTCGGTCTCCCCGTCACCGCGCGCCGGGGCTTCACCCCGGTCCTTCGGTTCCAAGGCCAGCACTTGCTGGTTGTTCTGCCGCTTTCTATTCACGAGATATCAGTCCTACTTGCTCTCTCAATCGTTCGGGCCTTCAGCCATCGTTTCCGGCTCCGCCTATCTGTTTCTCCACCTTTCGGCCTTGGAGTGCCTCAATAGCTTTGCCGACAGCCTGACCTAATACGCCCTCAGCTGACTTCTGCCCGGTGGTCAGACGGCCTCGCGGTCGTCTCAGTCGCCCGAGGGCGACACCGGGCAGATCTCCCGGGGTAAGCTCAATCGCCTTCGGTGCACAACCGCCGGATCTACGCTTCGCATCCTTGATGGATCTGGACTTCGCGATGTGTCGCCCGCTCGTCCGACGCTTGCGCCTCATATCCGGTTTTTGTTCATCGGCTCGCACCTTTGATCCACGCTTCCTTCAGACCCCGCCTCGCGACGGCAGCCCTTGCGTTTCACTAACCCTTCACCTCCATCAGGTTGGGTGGAAGACTTTCACTTCCGAGCTATTGAGCATGCCCGGCACACATCGGGATAGGGGGGCGTCTCGCGACGCCACCCCTCCCACACCACCGGGCATACGGGTCCGTACCGCGGCGGTTCGATCGAGTTAAGCCGACACAGGCACTAAGATTTGGGTGAGACCAAGAGAATCGAACACATGATTTCGTAGGGCGTGTTGAACCGCCGGGTGTCCGGACATGCGCCAGAGTCCCGTCGGTGAACCGGCAGCGACCGATGCGGCGAACTTCGCGATGCCGAGGCGGTGAAGCTCCGTGAATTGGTTATGCCCGTTCCGCCATTGCCGCCAGAGATACAACCGCAGTCTCCGGCGGATCCAGGCTTCCAGGTTCGTTAGCACGCGCGGGGTCTGACAGAAGCCGAAGTACCCTCGCCATCCGATGAGGTATGGCCTGAGGTCTGCGATCATCTGCTGCAAACTGATCCCTCGCGTCCGGCATGTGATTTCCCGGATTCGGTCTTTGAACTTGTCGAGGGCTTTCGGCGCAATGCGTCGCTCGCTCCCGTCATTCGCAATGCTGAATCCGAGAAACTTACGTTCCTCGGGTCGCGCCACCGCGCTTTTGGCCTCGTTGACTTTCAAGCGGAGCTTGTCGGTCAGGAACCGGCTTATCGAGGCCCTCACCCTTTCGCCGGCGTGGTGGCTGCGAACATAGATGTTGCAGTCATCCGCGTAACGGCAGAACCGGTGACCACGTCGAGCCAATTCCTTGTCGAGATCGTCGAGCACGATATTGCTGAGGAAGGGCGAGAGCGGACCGCCTTGCGGGGTCCCTTCGTCCACCGGTCGGACCAAACCATCTTCCAATACCCCGGCATTCAGGAATGCCCGGATAAGCTTGAGCACGCGTTTATCGGGTATCCGTGCGGCGACGCGCGACATCAGGATGTCGTGGTTAACTCGGTCGAAAAATCTTTCCAAATCGAGATCAACCACTACGTTGTAGCCATCGGCGACGTAACGCTGTGCCTGGGCTACAGCCTGGTGGGCGGACCGCCCTGGCCGAAATCCGAAACTGTGCTCCGAAAACGTCGGATCCCATCGCTCTTGGAGAACTTGCAGCACGGCTTGTTGAATCAGGCGGTCGACGACACAGGGGACGCCGAGTTTCCTGACCCCGCCATCCGGCTTCGGGATTTCGACCCGCTTAACCGGCTGCGGCCGATAGCTCCCGTCGAGCAGCTGAGACCGAATGTTTGGCCAGTGCTGACGCAGGAAAGCCTTCGCGTCGTCGATGGTCATCCCATCAACGCCGGGGCTTCCTTTGTTCCTTTTAACACGCTTCCACGCTCTTTCGAGGTTCTCTCGGCCGCATACCTCCTCCATCAGTTGTTCTGTGAAAGCCGAGTTTTCGGTTGCTGATTTCGCCATGAATGGTTCGGTCTCCCCGTCACCGCGCGCCGGGGCTTCACCCCGGTCCTTCGGTTCCAAGGCCAGCACTTGCTGGTTGTTCTGCCGCTTTCTATTCACGAGATATCAGTCCTACTTGCTCTCTCAATCGTTCGGGCCTTCAGCCATCGTTTCCGGCTCCGCCTATCTGTTTCTCCACCTTTCGGCCTTGGAGTGCCTCAATAGCTTTGCCGACAGCCTGACCTAATACGCCCTCAGCTGACTTCTGCCCGGTGGTCAGACGGCCTCGCGGTCGTCTCAGTCGCCCGAGGGCGACACCGGGCAGATCTCCCGGGGTAAGCTCAATCGCCTTCGGTGCACAACCGCCGGATCTACGCTTCGCATCCTTGATGGATCTGGACTTCGCGATGTGTCGCCCGCTCGTCCGACGCTTGCGCCTCATATCCGGTTTTTGTTCATCGGCTCGCACCTTTGATCCACGCTTCCTTCAGACCCCGCCTCGCGACGGCAGCCCTTGCGTTTCACTAACCCTTCACCTCCATCAGGTTGGGTGGAAGACTTTCACTTCCGAGCTATTGAGCATGCCCGGCACACAACGAAGCCGCTAGCGCGGCAATTGAGGAAGGAGGCTGGGCGACTATCGAGCTGGCGCGTCCTGTCTGAGAGGATGCGGGTTTTCGAAGCCCAACCCTTCAGACAGGAGTATTTCCATGGCTGAGAGGCAGTCCCACTTCGCCGCCGCATGATTGAAGACATGACGGTCCGCAATCCGTCACCGGCGACGCAACAATCCTACCTCAACGCCGTAGCGAAGTTGAGCCGCATTTCTGGCCGTTCGCCCGACCGCCTCGATCTGGAGGACATCCGCGCGCTTCCAGGTTCATCTGGTTGCGACGGGGATGTCCGTGGCCGGCGCTGAACCAGATCGTCTGCGCGCTGCGGTTTTTCTACGGGTGACGCTTGCGGCACGACACCGTCACCGTACGCATGTATGCGCGTAAGCCGCGCAATCTGCCGGTCGTGCTGAGCACCGACGAGGTCGTGCGGCTTTCTGGAGGCAGTCCCAAGCCTTAAGAGCCGTACGGCACTGACCGTTGTCTATGCCGCCGGACTGCGTGTATCGGAAGTGGTCCTCTTAAGGTTGCCGACATTGATAGCCAAGCGGATGGTGATCCGGATCGAGCAGGGCAAAGGCGGCAAGGACCGTTACGTCATGCTCTCGCCACAGCTCTTGAGCTACTGCGGACGTATTGGCGGCTGCTCGGCCAAAGCGATGGCTGTTTCCGGGCCGCGATCCGGCCCAGCCGATGACCACGCGCCAGCTCAATCGTGCCTGTCATGCAGCAGCACAGATGGCGGAGATCAACAAGCGCGTGTCGTTGCACACCTTGCGCCACAGCTTCGCCACCCACCTCCTGGAGCAAAATATCGACGTCCGCGTCATCCAGGTGCTGCTCGGTCACGCCAAACTCGACACCACCGCGCTCTATACCCGCGTCGCCACCAAGACAATCAGCGAGGTCATGAGCCCGTTGGAACACATCACGCTCAAGCTCAAGGAGATCCGGCCACCCGGCTGACGCCAAGGCGCTTGTGTCGCGCCCGGCTTTGGAGGTTGCGGATATCTTCCGCAGCCATGGCGTAGCATGGCGCAAAGCCCATGCCGGCCATGTCAGCCTCGACCAACTGAAGGTGATGTCGGCGATCGAGCGCTGTCGCACGGCGGAACTCGGCGGCCATGTCGCGCGCTGTGCGGAGTGCGCCTACACCACCATCGCCTACAACTCCTGCCGCAACCGGCATTGCCCGAAGTGCCAAGGCGCCGCCGCCAAGGACTGGCTTGCCGACCGCGCAGCCAACCTGTTGCCGGTGCCCTACTATCACGTCGTGTTCACGCTCCCTGCGGCCGTCGCCGACATCGCCTATCAGAACAAGGCCGTGATCTATGATCTTTTGTTCAAGGTCTCGGCCGAGACCATGCTGACGATCGCCGCCGATCCGAAGCACCTCGGCGCCAGGATCGGCATCACCTCCGTGCTCCACACCTGGGGATCAGCGCTCACCCATCACCCGCACGTGCATATGATTGTCCCGGGCGGCGGCATCTCGCCCGACGGCCAGCACTGGGTTTCCTGCCGGCCGGGATTCTTCCTGCCGGTGCGCGTGCTCCCCCGCCTGTTCAGGCGCCTGTTCCTTCAGAAGCTCATTGCCTCGCACCAAGCCGGACGCCTGAGCTTCTTCGGCGATCACGCTCATCTCGCCGAGGCGCAATCCTTCGCGGCTTATCTCGCACCGCTACGCAAGGCCGAATGGGTCCTCTATGCAAAGCGGCCATTCGGCGGACCCGAGGCGGTGCTGGCGTATCTGTCGCGCTATACCCACCGCGTGGCCATCGCCAACAGCCGCCTGATCGCTTTCGACGAGCGCGGCGTCACCTTCAAATGGAAGGATTACCGCGTCGAAGGCCGCGATCGATACCAACAGATGACGCTCGCCACCTTCGAGTTCATCCGCCGCTTCCTCATCCACGTGCTGCCAAAAGGCTTGCACCGCATCCGCCACTACGGCCTGTTTGCCAAAGGCACTTGCGCCGACAACATCGCTCGCGCCCGTGAGCTGCTCGCAGTTGCAAAATCTGAAGGCCAGCGCCGCGCCGCTGCCGCCGTCGATTCCAGAAAACCGACTTGTCCATGCTGCGGCGGTCGCATGATCATCATCGAGGTGTTCGAACGAGGTGCAACGCCGCGGCATCAGTCTACACCTCCAACGAACCGAATCAGGATCGACACCTCATGACCGCATCACAGTCCTGCAAATGTGCCCCCCACGCTCGCTGGCTTTCGATCGGCCACGGCGACGCGCGCCCACATGTCCCCCCATCGCCCCAAATCGTCAGACAATTTGTAGAGCTCGACGCCACCCGCCACGCATTCATCAGCTGCTTCACCGTCGCCCAACTCGTGGCATCGGCTCGATCCAAATCAGCCATCTCGCCCGCGGCACTCAAATCCCCATAGCGCCTGCGGAACGGCTGACGTTCCCTTAAGCGCGGTTTCCTCCCTTGGAGGCTTTCGGACGCCAGCCGCCGAATATGCCACGCCGTCTCTCAAGCGGCCGGCATCCGAAACCCTTCACAAGGGACGACATTCGCCGACCATCATCAAGACCTCTCGCCGCCAACTTTCGAAAGCTAGGTCGCGCGCGACGCAATGGGTGACCTGTCGCTGGTTCGGGACCTGCTAGCCAGCCGTTGACGCGTGCACCGAGATCGGCCAAGCGGGCTTTTTCCAGGAGAGCGTCCCGTTTCTTTCCTGGAGGCAAAGCGTGCGCTAGCTCTCGAGCGCGTTCAGCTTCATTGGCAAGGCGCTGACCAAACGTAGCTTCATCTTTGCTCTGCGGGCATCGCATCATGGTTGTCACTCGTGCGGACTGCTGATCCGCGCGAGCCAAGCAACTTTCCAACGCCGCGAAAGTTCCTAACCCAGTTAATCACTCTTGCTTGCATTCTTCTTGCCTGCAGTCTTGATCGCGCGCTCCACCTCAGAGGCCAAAACCCTGTAGTGCTGGGCGAGCCTAGTAAACAAGTCTCGCTTTGCTGTGTCAGTTGCAAGTTTAGCGATCAATTCGCAGTTGGTGGTCTCGGCGCGAAGTTTTTCCAAGTGCGCCTGAATATCCTTCATTCTGATGATCTGGGCGGGGCCAAACCAGTTGGCTCCCGCTCCACCTTGCGCACATCGAACATCGCTTCCAAGATTATGATCGGTAGGTAAAAGACAAGCATGGCAAAATCCTCCATGCTACGGCAACCGTTAGTGCTCTGGGCCCGTTCCCAAAATAAACGACCACATCTCTGGAACGGTTTATTGTCTTATCCGACTACCACGTAGCTGCGGTTCTGGCTGAGCTTATGCTGAGCCCCCTTTCGCTCATTCTGCGCCCGCACCATGCAGTGCGCTTCCGACTTCCGCTTCACCCCCGAAAGCGGACTCAAATCAGAGATCGCGCGATGTCCGAAAAGTGCCATGATGTATGGCCCGGCCGTGCGTTGCAAGACAGAAGCTCCAAGACCGACGAACGTGAGAGCTGCAACAATGTATCAGGCCTCTAACGTGGAGCATTTGCTCCGGGCCATCATGGGTATCCGCGCGCATCCGAGGCTGACTAGCGGAAAGACCTCGTTGGGCCATCATGGCACCCAGTCTCTTGGTTGCGCCGGGCAGACCGTTCGTCCATCTCTTCATTCCATCTCGCAGACCTCGGTGGGAAAGCTGTCGATACTAAACTACTCAGTCTCCGTTCTGATGTTTGACGTCAGCCGGATCACGTGAAGCCATCCCCTCGGAGCCACCGTCGCTCGCTCGCCCTAGCTGGCGAGCGAGGGTGGTGGAGAGGGGTGGCGGTCATCCCCGTGGTGAACCTGAGCGAGCCTTTGTCATGCTGCATGGGCGGTGATCCTCGGTTGGTAAGTGCCCCCGCGCGCGACTACCGCCCAGGCGATGCGGGCGAGCTTGTTGGCAAGCGCGATCGCCAGCATGTTGCGGTGCAGCCGTTTTGAAGCTTGCTCGATCCAGGGCCACAAACCACGCATCGCGGCGCTCGGCCGCCGCGCCAGGATAACGTGCGCAGCCTGCACGAACAGTGTCCTCAGGTACTTGTTGCCGCGCTTGGAGATCTTACCCAGGATCGTGCGGTCTCCTGTGGACTCCTGCTTCGGCACGAGCCCCAGCCAAGCCCCGAAGTCGCGGCCCTGCTTGAATCCGGTGCCGTTGCCGATCGCCGCCACCACGGCGCTCGAGATGATCGGCCCGACCCCAGGTACGGTCATCAGGCGCTGACAACTGTGGTCTTGCTCCGCCAGCGCTTCGATTTCGGCCGACACGGCTGCAATGCGCTCGTCAAGCCGACGCCAGTCTTGGGCCAGGTCAGCGATGAGGCCAACCATTCTGGGCGAAAGCGCGCCAGTGTCTGAGCTTAGAATTTCCGATAGCGCCTTGCGCAAGGGCATCGGGCCCTGACGCACCGTGATGCCGCGCTCGATGAGGAAGCCGCGGATTTGGTTGATCACGCCCGTCCGCCGTCCGACAAGACGTGAACGCACGCGATGCAAAGCCAGCAAATCCATCTGTTCCGGCGTCTTGATCGTCACGAAGTGCATGGTGGGCCGCTGCACTGCCTCCGCGATCGCCTCGGCATCGCGGTAGTCGTTCTTGTGCCCTTTGAGGAACGGCTTCACGTACTGGGCTGGGATCAGACGCACATCGTGGCCGATCTCAGCCAGCTGCCGACCGATGTGATGGGAGCCCGAGCAGGCCTCCATGCCGATCAGGCAACGTGGAATATTGGCGACACGGCGTTCGAGCTGACTGCGTGACACCTTCTGCTGCAGAATGATGGCACCCCGCTGGTCAAAGCCAACGAGGTGGAAGGTGTTCTTGCCGATGTCGATTCCGATCGTGGTGACGATTCCAGTTCTCTTCTGAGATGTGCGCATCGCATGCTCCTTGAGCTTTGCTTCACGCCTCCCAGCCACAGTCCAGCAAATTAGGCCGCTGAGCACGGCCGGGCCATCCCATTCTGATGTCCCCAGTCAAGCACACAGCGCACGGTTTCCCATCTCCACGGGGACTATCGTGGAGTTCTTGGCAACGATAGATCGTGCAGAGGAGAAGGCGGGACCCAAAGACGTCGGTGAACAGACTCTGATGCGCGGGTTGGATACCGCATTTCCGCTTTTTCGTCTGGGGCTGTCCTTGGTCTAGCGTCGGGCGTCGATCGGATGATCGGCCACATAATGGGTTTCAGGATTTCCCCTGCCGTGGTCCCACCTTCACCTCTGCACGATTGATGTCTGCGACTGTCCCCCTTGATCATGATTGCAACAAACAAGGGCTGTGCGCGAGCGCATCTCACAACTCGAGCGGTCCACAGCCCCCGAACGACGTCACGCCTGTCGAGGTGGCATGAGCTCGCGATTGATCGCCCAAATGAAGGCGGATAGCTCTCGAGCAATCGCCGTGACGATTACAGTTCGCCGCTTGCCTTTCCGCTCGAGTGAGCGGAAGCGCCCGCACAGTCTGGTTTGCGCCCTCCACGCAATCTCGCGCGCGCGTCTTGGTGCGGCCTCCACCTTTGGCTGCTTGTCTCGGCTGACGCGCGGCGGGTATCGATAGCTCCAGGCCGCCTCTACAAGAATACGTCGCGCTCGCCCATTGCCGGCTTTGGTGATGCCGCCTCGCTTGACCTTGTCGCCAGTCGAGTCTTCTGTGGGCACCAGACCCAGATAGCCCATCAGCTCGCGCGGATTTTGAAAGCGGGAGAGATCACCAATCTCGGCCAGCACCCCCACTGCCGCAATGAGATCAATCCCCCGCATCGCCTGCAGGGCCGCGACAATCTCGGCGAGCGACCACTCGGGTACTACCTGGCGGATGGCATCTTCCAAACGCTCCATCCGCTCACTTTCCTGGCGTATCCCCTCAAGTAACTCTTCGAATGCGATGCGCTGCTCGCGATGCTGGAACTTCTGTTCCATCAGCCATCTCATGTGGGCTGGTCCCCACGTTGTCTTGCCCGGATAGATGCGTCCGAGCCGCAGCATCAATGACGAGATCTGTTGGCGCTTGCCCTGGAGGTCCTTCTTTACTGCCAGACGGGCGCGCGAGAGATCGCGCATGGCTTCATGCCGTTCGTCCGGCACCCACACCGCAGTGAGCTCGCCCGCGCGCAACAGCTTGGCGAGGCTTAACGCATCGCGCCGGTTCGTCTTCACTCGATCGCCGGCCTTCTTCGGAACGAGCGAGGGGGCCACCACCAGACAGTCATGGCCGAGGCTCTTGAGCAGTCTGTAGAGGCCATATCCTGTCGGCCCCGCTTCGTAGCAAAACGTCAAATGACAGCATTTCGCCGCGAGCTTTGCCGCAAGCTTTCGGATCGCTGTCTCCGTGGCGGGAAACTCCCCGAGATACCGGACCTCGCCGCCACGGCCACTATCGGCAATTGCTACTGCGTTACGCGATTTCGACGTATCGATTCCGACAAAGGCCTCGGTTTGATGCCCCACAACTCGCCCTCCTTGTTTGAGGCTCTGCCCGGTCCATCCGGGTAACCCTCGTTGCAACATCGAGGGTGAGTCGCCTCATTTTGTGGAGGGGACATACAGTCTAGCGAGCATGGGCGCATCGCTGCCCGCCAGCCGTCGATCTTGGCGCAGTCGAGCAGCGGACTGCTGCTTCCAGGTAATGCTCCGTACCTCAATAGTTTTGAGATTGACGATCATCTAGTGTTTATGGATTGCTGTTGTTTAATGATGGGGCAGCACCTGAGGCTTGCCGTTCCTTCGCTTCGTAGTATTCGGCCGAGAACTTAATTGACCATCGCGAGAAGAACGAACTCAATTTCTGAGAGGGCTTTTCGACACCTAAATGTTCGGCGACATGAGCCTTGCGTAGCCAACTAACCGCCGATGCGATGCCGACGTTGCGCTCGAACCTCTCAACCGCCGCGATGCGGGCGATCTCTGCCTGCCGATAGCGAAAACCGACCTTTTTGATCACATACACGCGTTTGAGAGTTTCATAACCCTTGAATACGAGCTGAACGAACCGATTGTTTTTGGCCTGTGGCCAAGCTGCCGGGTAAACCGGCAGTACCAAAAGCTTGCTCTTCGCGATGACCGTTGCCAACGGATGCAAGAGTTGCATCCAAGCTGGCCAGGACGCGATCTTGGCAAACAATACCGCGTGCATCGCCGTTGCAATTGCGAAAGAGAGCGGGAGCCAAAGTACCGCGCCCATGATCACGAGCAATGCGGTGTTCGGCGTGAGATGCCGGCATTTCCCGAACACCCAAGCCATGCCGCCTTCGAAGGCGTCATGCACAACTCGTTCGAACGCCCGATAGGTAATCTTCCGCCTGAGCCGCGACCAGCTCCGGCGAATCGACAGGCTCCAGTGTCGACGCTTCGCCTCGGAAAGGGGAAGGAGGCGCAATGCGCCGTTTATGGCAGTAACGATGACATTGCCAAGAACCCTGGCCGCGATGAGCGGAAGCCAGACGATCTGCATCGCTAAAGGGAAGGCGTAGTCGAGCAGCCGTATCAAGATCGAAAGAATGGAACGCAGGATTGTGTTTGCGGCGAGCGTGACAAAAACAAGTGGGATGATAATGACATCGTCAAGGCCACCGCGGAAGCAGCTTTCCTCGGTCCATGCCGGATTACGATAATCGGTCATGGCGCAACGGTTCCGGGCCGAAGACAGGGATCGTGCCAGGCTCAAATTTAGCACATACTCTAAAGGCCGAGGAGCCTCAGTTACCAGTCGCCTGGGTACAGCCCGATGTCGCCTGAGGCTCAAAAGGCGAACTGACGGTCCTGAATGCGACTTCCGCTACTCCCCCCGGAATCGGACACGGACATCCCACGTCCAAAATGCGAGGCGTAGCAAATGGTGTTCCGGCAGAGGCTAAAGTGTGTTTTTCGATGTTAGGGCTGACCTCACAAGCGTCGCCCGCTCTATGTCTGGCGGCGGATGTTGTAGTCCTGCCATTGCACACCAGACCCCGACATAGGCAGCATGCAATGACCTGTCTTCAACACTCTCCTTGAAGTTCGGGTAATCGATATGGTCGATCATTGCGGCTAGGGCCTGTTTCACCACATCGCGTGGCAGAACTGCCCGATAGAGATAATCCGTGCCCGCATCCCTGATGACCTTGGCTGAAGGAAACACCTTCTCAAGGTCTCCATTACGCCGGGCTCGTACAAGCAACTCAGTCGGGCCGCAGCCCTTGCTGACGATGGACAGGAAGCAGTCGGAGTGCATTATCCACATAATTTCCCCTCCATGTTTTTGCTGATGTATGCAGCCACCAACCATTTTGCAAATCGGTGTTTACGCCTCATAGAGCGCGGCGCGAGGAATATGTTTGCAGGCGCAGCGAGGTCCGGCTTGGGGTCAATCGCGTCATTTCGACTGTGTGGGCTTTACTTTCGCGGTAGGGACGCGAGTTACCTCGCGCCCCCCGCACAGATCCGTACGGGCCCAATTCGGGCATACGGCTCCCACCTTGGATGTCTAACGGCGAAGCGATTCTCTGGCCATGGATGAAGGATTCGCGGTTTCGGGAGCCAGTCGTCGGCCAACCGCTTGATCCGCTCCCAAGTCGTCCAGTCTTTCTGGCTCCGCTGCTGTAGGGTGCGTCGCCAGAGATTGGTAACGTGGAATAGGAACGCGGTCAGTGTCGAACTGTTTGTCGGCACCGCGTGGTAGTTGAAGTAGCCGGTGACGACCTGCTGCAACCATCTTCCCTGTTGGGGAATCGGCTGATGCATGCTCCGTCGCAATTCCTGTTTGATGGCTTGCAACTTTGCCTGCATGCGGTCCCGCCGGGACTTCCGTCTTATTTGGAATTTGCCCCGACGAGTTTTGCTGCAGATAAAGGTGAAGCCCAGGAAGGTGAAGGTCTCCGGTTTACCGAGCCCGCGCCGCTTGCGGTTTGCCGCCGCGACGCGTCCAAACTCGATCAGCCGGGTCTTCTCCGAATGAAGCGACAGTGCAAACTCCTGTAACCGCTTACGCATCTCGTCGAGGAAGCGACGGGCGTCGGTCTCGTGCTCGAAGCCGACAATGAGGTCGTCGGCGTAGCGCACGATGATCATGTTGCCCGCGGCCTCACGCCGTCGCCAGCGCTCAGCCCAGAGGTCGAAGACGTAGTGTAAATAGAGATTGGCCAGAAGCGGTGAGATCACCGATCCCTGCCCGGTCCCCTTGTCACTGACCGTCAGGATCCCGTCTTCCAAGACGCCTGCCTTGAGCCATTTCTGGATCAGGCGGATGATGCGTCGGTCGCCGACGCGATGTTCCACGAACTTGATGAGCCACTCCTGGCTCACCGTGTCGAAGAACGAGCGGATGTCGGCGTCCAGTATCCAGTTCACCTTTGTGCTGGTGATCCCGACCATGAGCGCATCCATCGCATCGTGCGTGCTGCGTCCGGGTCGGAACCCATACGAGAACCCGAGGAAATCTTCCTCGTAGATCGCGCTCAGCACCGCAGCCGTGGCCCTCTGGACGATCTTGTCCTCAAGGGCGGCGACCGCGATCGGGCGTTGCCGACCATCCGGCTTGGGTATGTAAACGCGCCGCGACGGTAGTGCCCGATACGCTCCCCGATGGACGCGGGCATGCAGGTCCTCAAGATTGCGCTCAAGGTGCTGCTCGTAGTCCCGACATGTCAGCCCGTCCACTCCAGCTGCCGCATTCTCCTTGAGTTCAGAGAATGCCCCCTCGAGATGATCAATACTGACGTGATGGAAGAGCGCGGTGAACTTCTCCTTCTTCCTTTGCCTTGCAACTTGCCGTATGCGCTCCAGCGCCTGTGACACGGTTCCCCGGTACTGTGCCCGGCCCGTGCTTTGCTGACTCACATTCTCCTCGGCCTCCGCCCTTGGCTCCACCAACTCCGCAGCCGGTTGCCCGGCTTTGTTCGTCGGCTTCACAGCTACTATGGCGGAGTCAGACTTCTCATGATCGTGCATCATCGGCTACGGCTCCTCGCCTTCCCGACGCGGGCCAGTGCAGCACGCATGCTGGCGCTGGCCGACCATGAGATCTCCCGGTTCCCAAGCAATGAGCGTGCGCACATGCCAGTGTCTAAGACCACGCCGGGCCGTCTGGGCGCTCGCGTTATCGCGCCCATCCGTGTTGCCTTCCGTCACCGGAACGACGTCGGCACCCAGGATGAGGGTACTTTCGCGGCTCAATGGCTGGCCTATGCGCTCCCATGTCAACGCTTCGCCAATACCCTCACGGGTATTGGCGCATGACTCGGGGTCGATGCGGTTCGCTACTCCTTCATCGTGATGGACTTGCACCATCTACTCCTTGCCGGTCTCCCGGCGCACTCCGATCTACCCCTGATCAACGGACATCGACGCGTCGACCCCGCTGGTCCGTTTCGTGCCAGCAGACATACGCGGGGGGCGACGGCACCGCGGTTCGTCTGTCAGCCCCCGGGGCCGTCCTTCATGATGTAACCCATCAGGTCGCCCACGTTGTGCTCCAAATCCCGGATGATGTTCTTGACGACGTCTCCGATCGAGATCACGCCCACGACCTTGCCGGCGTCCAGCACTGGCAGATGGCGAAAACCGCGCGCAGCCATCATTGCCATGCAGCCGTCCAGCCGATCGTCCAGCTTGACCGTCACCGGGTTGCCCGTCATCACTTGGCCCACTGGCGTCTGCTTCGCATCGAGCCCGGGCAGCAGCACTTTGATGGCGCAGTCACCCTGGGTCACGATACCGACCAGCACGTCGTCGTCGATGACCAGCACCGACCGGACCCGGTTGTCGCGCATCTGGCGCAAGGCTTCGACGACCATGTCGCCGGAACGAACATGGATCAGGGCGCCACTCTTCTGGGCCAGAGCGTTTTTTACTGTGCTCATCGATCTCCTCTCGTGGGCCCTGTCCTGCCCCGCCTTGATGGTCCGCCTTGAAGGATAGTCGAAATATCTTGCCTCGTCAGCACCGCGCCGATGTCGCGGAGACCTTGAATTGGTGGAGTAGGGTACCCCAGGTTCAAGCGGTCTAAGCACTGGCACCGGCTCAAGGGCTGCTACGGGTCAATG
>CAVXSU010000016.1:0-32343 GCA_963764405.1 uncultured Alphaproteobacteria bacterium | reverse complement strand
CGGAAGTTTCAAGACCAACCTTCTCTTGCTGATCCGGACGAGCTTGAGTTGTTAGTTACAGCTACCCACTTTTCGACGAAGATTTGACGGCAGAGCCACACACAAACAGACCCCGTTCAGCTCGTCGGGAATCCGCACATCGCCAAAACTGCCAAAGTATAGGAAGTCTAGGCCAATTAAGCCGGCTGGCGGACGCGGTCAACGATCGAGGATCATCGGAGAGAAGTGGACGTTCATTCAACTGATCAGCTTTGGCCACAAACAGAGTCAGGACTGATAAGGTTTTTCTTCTTTCCTTATCAGTTGCCGCCATTAGCAAGCTTTCTGCCAAGTGGAGTCGGTTTTAGAGAAATGTAGTCAGTTCGAAACTGATAAGAAATTCGTTCCGGCGAAAGTGACGGCTTTGCCCTAAGTCTGACAGCTGGAGATATCGGCCTCGGCTTCAACATCAGCCAAAAGCTTGAGCGCCGGCCGTTTCATTTTCGTCTACTTCGATTGTTTTCTTCGCCGATTAACGCCGCGGAGAGGCACCCCTAAGCTTCCATTGCTGCAGCCGGCGCCCCGTCGCTGGGCGTGGGCGAAGTTGTTCTCGAAGTTCCTCATTTGATAGCGCTGCTTATTTTCTGAGCAAGGCAAGCCTGCAAATTGATCAGGCGCTAGAACGAATTTTGATATGTATTTTTGCAAGGCCGGTTGCACATCTAGGCATTTCCTTTTGCCGCATGCGCGCCAACAATCTCATTGTCGCAGCTGACGGCCGTCAGTGCGATGGCTGATCGGAGCTCGCCATGCGACACATTGTCGGCGCACTCGAAAATCCAAAGCTCAGGCGAGCTGCCGAATTAGCTGTTGGTCCTGTTCTGCTCATCTTTCTGTGGTGGGTCGCGTTCAAGGGAGCGCTCATCAACAAGGACCTATTGCCTTCTCCGATCGATACGCTGCGCGACACCGGCGCGAGTATCGCTGCGGGAAAGATGACGAACGATTTTATCCATACTATTGTGCGCGTCGGCTACTCGATCCTGATTGCGGTCGTCGCCGGTGTGCCGGTCGGGATCGTGCTCGGCGCGAAAGCTGCGATCTATCGCTCGGTCGAATTCCTGATCGACTTTTTTCGTTCGACACCAGCCACCGCGCTTTTTCCTCTCTTTCTGTTGCTGTTCGGTCTTGGCGACTTCGCAAAGATCGCCGTCGCGGCGTTTGCCGCATGGCTCGTCATTGTCTTCAACGTCGCCTATGGCGTCATGAATGCTCGCCAGACCCGGATCCTCGCTGCTCGCTCGATGGGCGCCGGGTCGCTCCGGGTTTTCAAGGATGTAATTTTCTTCGAAACTTTGCCGCAAACGTTCGTCGGACTGCGGACGGCGGTTTCGCTGGCTCTCGTCGTCATCATCGTCGCGGAGATGTTCATCGGAGCGACCGATGGCATCGGACACCGCATCATCGATGCACAGATCTCCTATTCGCTCACCGACATGTACGGTTCGATCCTGATAGCAGGCGCGATGGGATATGGGCTCAATCTCGCACTTTTGCTGATCGAACGCTCACTGGTTCATTGGTCGGGCAAATAGAAGCGGCTCGACAATAGGGGAAACACGATGTCAGCCACAAGGGTTCTCGCGATTGCGGTCACGGCGCTTTGGTTTTGCGCTTCCGGCGCCCAAGCCGCTTGCGATAAGACTGAGAAGGTTACGGCGGTTTGGCTGCCGATCATGCAAACCACGGCCTATTACGTTGCCCTCGAGGAGAAATTGTTCGAGAAGGCCTGTATCGAAATCATCTCTACCAAGATGGAGGCGCCGAACCAGATCATCGACGCGCTGATTGCGGAGCGCGCCGATTTCGGTCCGCCGGGCGCGGCCGCCGGCATCGCCATGATTGCCGAGTCCAAGTTTCCCGGGAAGCTGAAGGTATTCGGCCTGCAGGGCGGAGGCATTGCCGTTAACCGAATAAATGACGGGCTCATCGTGAAACCCGACAGCCCAGTCAAGACCTTTGCCGACCTCAAAGGGAAGACACTGGGGCACGTCCCGGGAATCCAATGGAGAACGATCTCGCGCCATATGGTCCGCGCCGCCGGGCTCGACCCCGACAAGGACGTCAAGCTAGTTGACCTCGCCGTCGCCATGCAGGTGCCTGCTGTCGTCGGCGGGACGGTCGACGCGACGCTTTCGCTCGAGCCTGTCGGATCGATCGCGGTCGCGTCGGGCAAAGCCGTCCGCGCTGTGACCAATCCGGTCGCAAGCGTTATTGCCGATCCCTTCTATTCCGGCGCCGCTATCATGACCGCGAAATTCCTGAAGGAACGCCCTGAGACCGCGCGCAAGGTCGTGGAGATTATCGACCAGGCCACCGATCTAGTGAATGCCAATTTCGAGAAATACAAGCCAATCCTGCCCAAATACACGCCGATCAAGGCTGATCAATTGGCGTTGCTAGCACAGCCTTATCTACGCGGTTTCAAAGACCTGAACGAGACCGACATGAAGTCCTACCAGGCCCTTATCGATGTTTTCATCAAAGAGGGCGTCATGAGCGGCCCGATGAATGTCCACGATAAAATCCTTGCAAAATCCGACCTCGGCAACTGAGCGAACGAGCGATGGGAAAGGTGACGCCGATCCGAAGTTCCGGCCGGGCAGCTGCTGCTGATCGGGCGCCACAGCAACGGCTGCGGGTGAGGCAGGCCTATATCACCGTGCGGGGCCTCAGAAAGGCATTCCAGGGCACCACCATTTACGACGACTTCTCCATCGATCTTCCGATGGGGAAGTTCATCTCGGTGTTCGGTCCCAATGGGTGCGGCAAGAGCACCTTGATCAACATGATTTCGGGTCTGATGCCGATGGACGCGGGCGAGGTTCTCTACGACGGGCAAACGATCCGCGACACCAAGATCTCCTACGTCTTTCAAAACTACCGCGAGGCGCTTTTTCCCTGGACCAAGGCAATCGACAATATCCACTATCCACTGAAGGTTCTGGGTGTCGAGCGCAAAGAGCGCCGTCGCCGCGTCGAGAAACTCTTGGCCGATTTCGACGTGCCATTCGACCTGCATGCCTATCCGTACACCCTGTCGGGTGGCCAGCAACAGACCGTTTCGATCCTGCGGGCACTCGTCACCGAGCCAGAGGTGCTGTTTCTGGACGAGCCTTTCTCCGCGCTTGACTATGAAATGACGTTGTTCATGCGCGAGCGCCTTCAAAAGATGTTCATGAAGATGCGCACCACGACGCTGCTGGTCTCGCATGATCTGGAAGAGGCGATCCAGCTTGCAGATCAGGTCGTGCTCTTGACGCGCAGGCCGACACGGGTCGCCGAGGTTGTCGGCGTCGATTTGCCGTGGCCACGAGATCTCGATGTGACGACAGGCGATCGGTTTATCGCGCTGAAACGGCATTGCCTCGAACGCTTCTGGCGGGAGGTCAAGAGAGACTAGTTGTGAAATGGAGATCAACATGACGAAGCGTCGCTTTCGCGCCACAGCGGTACAAACGCTCGCACGCCTCGGAGATTACGAGCACAACATTGCGATCGTAGGCAGGTTTGTCGAAGACGCGGTGCGGCAAGGGGCCGAACTGGTCGTCTTCCCCGAATGTATGGATACAGGATATCTATTCGACTCACCCGAGCATTGCCGCGTCTTGGCAGAAACGGTTCCTGATGGTCCGTTTGTCAAAGCCTTGTCGATGCTCGCGAAGAAGCATGGAATCTACATCGCCAGCGGAATCACGGAATGGGATTCGGCGAAGGAAAAAATCTTCAACAGTGGTATTTTGCTTGGCCGCAACGGCGAGGTCGCCTGCCATTATCACAAGCAATTCCTCGCCACCCATGATCAGAACTGGTTTGCGTTCGGCGAGCGAGGCTGCCCCGTCGTCGAGACCGATCTCGGCCGTATCGGCCTCTTGATCTGCTTTGATGGCCGGATTCCCGAAATCTTCCGCGCGATGGCGATGCAGGGGGCCGAGGTCATCGTCGACATGGCGAATTTCTTTGCCATGGATCAGGCCGACATGTGGGGGCCTGCGCGAAGCTATGAAAATGGCATGTGGCTCGTTGCCGCTACCAAGGCCGGTTGGGAGCGCTCCATCTACTATCCCGGCGGCAGCATGATCGTGGATCCGAAGGGCCGCGTGCTCTCCAAGGTACCCTACGACACCCACGGAATGGCGGTCGCCACCATCGATGTCGAAGCAGCCGCCGATAAATCGATCTATACCGCAAACGACAAGATCGCCGACCGACGCCCTGAGACATATGGCATCATGGCGGTTCCGTATGAAAAGACGCCGGTCTATAAGCTCGCCGAAAAGTCGCTCGTGCCCGCGGCGGCAGTTACCAAGGTCGCCGCCGTCCAAATGCATGTCACCCGGGATTGTGGGCCGGACGAGGTGCTGGAAATGGTGGATCACGCCGCCAAGCTCGGCATCAAGGTACTCGTGCTACCCGAATATGCCTTCGGTCCGTTTGCAATTCCGACCGCCTCTGAGGCTGCTTCGCTGGCTGATCAGACCTCCGGGCTGCTTGGCAAGGCCGCCGCGATCGCGGCCAAGTACCGGTGCCTGATCGCGCTGCCCAGCGTTGAACGCACGGCCGCTGGACTTTACTCCACGACGTTTCTTATAGGCCAGCAGGGGGAGAACGTGGGCCGCTATAGGAAGACTCACTTGACGGCCGAGGAAAGAGCGTGGGCGAGGGCCGGCAATGACTATCCCGTGTTCGACACGCCGTTCGGACGGATCGGCGTGATGTCCGGATACGACGCGGTATTCCCTGAGACCTCGCGCTGCCTGGCGATCGCAGCGGCGGACATTATCCTCTGGCCGGCATCACTTCGCGAACCGTTCGAACGGGAGCTTCTGGCCATCCCCCGCGCGGAGGACAATCGCGTAGCTGTGGTCTTAGCCAACCGGGTCGATTCGCCATATCCGGGCGGAAGCGTGGTCATCCCACCGAACGGCTTTCCGCTGTGGGATATCAACGTCGTTGCGCCCCGCGTGCTAAAACTCGGCGCCGTGATGCCAAAGCACATCGATCTGGCGGTTTGCCGACAAAAGCTAATGATCCCCAAAGTCGATATGTTCGCCAACCGTCTTGTCGAGACCTATGCCCCGATCATCGCGGCCTGACCATTGCCGTTACGCTTGTAATGCCCGAGAGTAGCCTTGCTCGAATGGTTAATCTCGGAAGGCCAACACGGTGACGGCTGGGCGCTCGCTTCGCTACAATTGGGATGATGTCATCTTCTTCCTGGAGGTTGCGCGGACCCGTAATTTGATTCGAGCGAGCCAAAAACTCAAAGTCGACCACACGACCGTCAGTCGCCGTGTCAGGGAACTCGAACGCAGCCTCAACACAACTCTGTTTAAACGTAGCAAGGCCGGTTTTGCCTTGACCGAGGCCGGCCTTCGGCTGCTGCAATTTGCGGAGGGAATGGAGAATAATGCCAACGCGATCGTGGAGAGCGTCGTCGGGCAAGAGGCCACCGATGCAGCCGGTGCAGTCCGGATCGCGAGTATGGAAGGCATCGGTAGCATGTATCTGACGCCATGCATCGCCGAATTCAATAAAGCCTACCCCTCGATCCAGATCGAACTTATCACCGATACGCGTCTTCTCGACATGACCCGGCGGGAGGCCGATATCTTCATTAGCTTCTTCAAGCCGAAGGGGCGCAGGCTCTCGGTCAAGAAGATCGGCGAATTCAAGATCTCCCTCTACGCTTCAAACGGCTACCTGCAGCGGAACCCTGTGCCAACAGATCTGAAGGATCTGGAGGCGCATAGCTTCATCGACTTCATAGACGAGCACATCCATATAAAGGAGAACCGCTGGCTGTCCGATATTCTGCGTCCAACGCATGTCGTGTTTCGAAGCACCAGCCTAGTCTCTCAATACATGGCAGCGTTGGGGGGCCTTGGCGTTGGGATGCTTCCGTCTTACGTGGCAGCTCACAACAAGGAGCTCCGTCCGATCCTGCCGAACTATTTTTCAGTCCGAGATATCTGGCTCTCCGTGCACGAGGACCTCCTCCACATTGGCCGGATCAAGGCCGTAGTGAACTTCCTGGAAAAATGCGTCGCGTCTGATCACGACTATCTTATGTCCATCAATACGGCCAGACGCGCATCCGGCCGTAGCATAAGGTCGACATCGAGAATTTGAGGGATTTCCCGACCGAGCGCACCTCTTCGATGAGGCGTTCGACGCTTCAGCATGTCAGCGTGAGCTTCGGTGGCCACTGATAACGTTTTGCTCGCAAGCGGAGGGGCCGTTCGCCGCCCGACAAGGAAAAACGAAATCCTTGTCAGTCCTCTCCCATAACATTTGCTGGGTGCGTTTATGCCTCCTGCCAGACGCCCTTGGCGACGAGCTTTCGGCTGAATTCGCAAAGAATGTCATGAAAGCGCTCGGCGGCGCCGCCGAGCGGACGAGATTTCGGCCGGGCCACCAACCAGGTGACGGACATGTCGGCGATGGGGCTTGCAGAGACACGATCTTGTTTAATGAGATCGCGGACACCGCATAGCGGTAGGACCGTGTAGCCAAGCCCGGCGCTCACGAAATCCGTCATCAGAGGCAGGGTGTTCGCCTCGAACCGTACGTTTGCCACGAGACTGTGCGCTCCGAGCCGGTCTTCGACCATCAGCCTCAGGCTGTTTGGCCGCATTGTCAGGATCAAGGGGAGATCGCCAAGCGCAGTGATAGGAGTTTCCTTACGTAACGACAATTTGGCGTTTGGAGGGCCAACCAAAACAAGACGCTCGCGGCCGAGGACCTGCGATACGATGCCGTGCGCTGGTTCGGTCGTGTTGGTGATGGCGAGGTCGAGGATGCCGTTCGCCACGAGGTCGCGCAATTGACCGCTTGTCTCTTCGACCAGACGGATCGCGACCCGCGGATAAGCCGTGCTGTATTGCTTGGCCAGTGGCACCGCGAGCAGGCCACGCGGCGAGGGTGGAATCCCGAGTGCCACTTCGCCCGACGGTTCGAGTGAGACCGCGGTTACATTGGTTTTGAGTAGACGTAGCTGTCGCTCGATGCTTTGGAGGCCCTCGTGCAACTGCTTGCCAGCTTCGGTCAGCAGCATGCCGCGGCCGCCGCGCACGAACAACGGGATCTGGAATTCCTCCTCGATAGCCTGGATCTGGCGGCTGAGCGTCGGCTGCGATACGCGCAGCGACTGTGCGGCGCTGGAGAGATTGCCGTGTTCAATGACCGAGAAAAAATATCTGATCCTGCGCAGATCCATGGCCTCGTCCCAGCTCGATTAAGCTATACGACTATTGAATAGATCATATCGCAAAAATTCGATTGATGCATGTAAGGGTGGGCGCTAGGCTTTTGTTGCGATTGCCACGCACCGGAGCTGATCATGAGGAGCCTTACGCGAACCTGTATCGTTCTGGCATCTCTGCTGCTTGCGGTCCTGCAAATTCCCGCCAAGGCTGAGGACACTATCCGCATCGGTGTCCTGCTGCCGTTGACCGGTCCACTTGCCAAGAATGGCCTCGAGAACTGGGAAGCGATGCAGATCGCCCGCGACATGATCAACGAGCGGGGCGGAATCAACGGCCGCAAGATCGAATATCTGCAAGGTGACGCCAACACACCGAATGCGGCGATCAGCGAGACTGAACGGCTTATCACCAAGGATGACATCAAGATTACGACCGGCTCGTTTGCTTCGCCGATCGCAATCGCAGTGAGCCAGGCCGCCGAACGTCACGGCGTATTCCACTGGGAGACGACCGGCGCCGCCGAAATCATCACCCGCCGCGGCTTCAAGCACACATTCCAGGTCGGTGCGCCCGCGCGCAAATACGGCCAGGCCGCGGTCGATTTCATCATCAACGATCTCTCAAAGCAGCTCGACAAGCAGGTCAGCGCGCTGAAGATCGCACTGTTGTGGGAGAATCGCGCGTTCGGAAAGTCCGTCGGCGACGGCATTCGTGCCTATACGCAAGCCAAGGGCATCAAGCTCGCTTTTGACGAAGGCTATGACCAGACCGCGACCGACATGACGCCGATCGTACAGAAGCTGAAGGATGTCGGCCCCGACATCCTAATTGCAATCTCGTTCCCGAATGACGCGACGCTGTTTCAGCGCAAGTCCAAAGAGCTCGATTTCAACGTCGCGGCGTTCATCGGCGTCAGCGCCGGCTATTCGTCGCCCGATCTGCGGGGGGCAATCGGCAATTCCGTCAACGGCATATTCGTCGCCGATTTTCCGCCCAAGGTGAACGCAGCTGTGCTGGCGCCTGAAACGCGCAAAGTTGCTGACGAATTCTACAAGCGTTACGAGGCCAAGATGAACCGGCCGCCGGCCGGGCACGCGACCGCCGGGTTTTCGGCAATCTGGGCACTCGTCACCGACGTCTTGCCCAAGGCCAAAACCTTCGAGCCTGACGAGCTGCGCGACATCGCGCTCAAGCTTGACCTGCCGGCGGGATCGCTGGTCAACGGTAGCGGCATCAAGTTTACCAATTTCGACTGGCCCGATGATCCGAAGGATGCGGGTCAGAATCTTCGCGCCTCGATCGGCGTCTGGCAATGGACCAAGACTGGTAACGAAGAAGTCTATCCGCCCGAGCTTGCCACGCATCAGCCAATCATGGTGCCGCTGCCGGAGTGGAGCAAGCGTTGAGGGTTGGTTCGGCGGTTGACGTGTTGTATCCGGCTGGCGGAATGCCTCCATGACCACGATCATCCAGCTGGTTATCTCGGGTCTCTTGATCGGCAGCATCTATGCGCTGATGAGTATGGGGCTGACGCTGATCTTCGGCGTGCTGCGCGTTGTCAATTTTGCCCATGGCGAATTCCTGATGATCGCGATGTACGGCGCCTGGGCGTTCAGTAAACTGCTCGGCGTCAATCCCTATTTTGCGGCCGTCGCCGTCGTACCTGCGATGTTTCTGTTCGGCGCGCTTGTCTACCGGCTCGTGATCGGCTCGGCGATCGAGAAGCCGCATCTGGTCGTGGTGTTCGCCACCATGGGCCTGTCGATCTTTCTGCAGAATATCGCGCTGATGGCAATGACCGCCGACCTCCGAGACGTGCCGCCGATCTTTGCGCGATCCATTTCGATCGGCCATATCTACATCAAAGGCGAATTGCTGCTCGGCTTTGCGGTTACGCTGTGCTGCACGGCCGGATTGCAGTGGATGATCAAGCACACGTTTCTCGGCAAGGCCATTCGCGCCACGGTGCAGGACGGCGAAGCGGCCAAGCTGATGGGGATTGCCGTTCCAAAAATCTTTCTCATCACCTTTGCGGCGGGGTCGGCACTGGTCGGACTTGCGGCCTGCGTGATGGTGCCTCTGTTTTCAGTGTTTCCAACTGTCGGCCTGAATTTCGTGCTGATTGCGTTCGTCATCGTGGTGCTCGGCGGTATGGGCAGCATCGAGGGCGCGCTGCTCGGCGGCTTCTGCGTCGGCGTGGTGCAGTCGGTCAGCGCCTATTATGTCGCGCCGGCGCTCGGACAATTGTTCTTCTTCGTGCTCTTCCTGTTGGTCATGATCTTCCGTCCCAACGGTCTGCTCGGCCAGAAGGGCGCGGCGACGCTGGGGATGAATGAGTAGCGCTAAATGACGGCGATGTCGGCCAAACCAGCTACGTCGCGCATTTCCGGATTGCCTCGGCGCGGCCGGATCTCCTGGTTCGAGATCGTTCTGCTTGCGATCTGCGTGGCCTGGGTAGCGCTCGGGCTGGCGCCGACACTGCAGGACGTCGTCGTGCTCTCGTTTCTTTTTGCAGGGCTGGCCCTGGCCTGGAATATCGCCGGAGGCTATGCCGGCTTGATCTCATTCGGTCACTCCGCCTTCTTCGGCATTGGTGCCTATGCTTCGACGATCCTGTTTCAGAACTACAATGTCACGCCGTGGTTCGGGATTTTCGTCGGAGCGGCTGCCGCGGCTGTCGCTGGAGCGGCGCTCTCGCTGATCTGTGCACGTCTTAAGGGGCCCTTCTTCATTCTTTCCTCGCTGGCATTTGCCGAAGTTGTGCGGATCCTTGCACTGAACTGGTCTGCCATCACCGGCGGCGCCGAGGGGCTGTCGATTCCACCGATGCCGGATCCTGCCAACATGGTACTGGGCTCGAAGACGGCCTATGAGGCGCTGATGCTGGTCTATCTGATCGCGGCCTATGCGGTCACACGGTGGCTGGAAGCATCGCGCTTCGGGTTCTATCTGTTTGCCGTCCGCGACAATGACGAGGCGGCAGCCGCGGCCGGCATCAACCCGCTTGTGGTCCGCTCAGCGGCAATGACGCTGAGCGCGGCGCTGACCGGGGCAGGGGGCACGCTGTTCGCGCAATACTTCCTGTATCTCGACCCGACTTATGTGATCTCGCCTGAGCTGTCGTTCCAGTTTGCCCTGTTGCCGGCCGTCGGCGGGCTCGGGACGGCGGTTGGTCCGATCCTCGGCTCGTTCCTGATCACGCCGCTTTCGGAACTGTTGCGCTCAAGTCTCGGTAATGCCGCCGCAGGCCTCCATCTCGTGATCTACAGCGTCGGCCTGATCGTGGTGATGCTGTACTTCCCCTCTGGTATTGCCGGCGCGCTTGAAAAACTCCGCCAGCGAAGGTCGCAACGATGAGCCCGCTGCTCGAAGTCCGAGGCGTCAGTCGAACCTTTGGCGCGACCCGCGCTGTCGACAACGTATCCTTTGCCGTCCAGCCCGGCGAATTGCTGGGACTGATCGGCCCGAACGGCGCCGGCAAGAGCACGCTGTTCAATCTGATCGCAGGCGTCATGCCGCCGTCGAGCGGAACAATCATGGTCGACGGAACTGAGGTGACCGGAAGCAAGCCGCATGAGATGGCGCGCGCCGGCGTGGCTCGCACGTTCCAGATCCCGAAACCTTACCGGCAATTGTCCGTCACCGAGAACGTGATGATCAGCACCTTCTTGCGCGAACGGTCGGTTGCCGCCGCGCGAGAGCTCGCTGAGCTAACGCTGACCGATCTTGGGCTCGCGCCGTACCGTGACCGGTCCGCCGGCGAGTTGACGGTGGGATTGTTGAAGCGGCTGGAGGTGGCGCGCGCACTCGCGATGCAGCCAAGGCTCGTGCTGTTCGACGAAATCATGGCCGGCCTGACCCCGACCGAGATCGGCGCCATGACCGAGATCGTCGCCGGCCTTCCGGCACGCGGTATCACGGTGATTTGGGTCGAACATGTGCTTTACGCGATCATGAAGACGGCAACGCGGATGGTCGTGATCAATCGGGGGCAGGTGATCGCCGAAGGCGCTCCCGCTGCCATCGCGCGTGATCCGCTGGTTGTTAAGGCCTACCTCGGCGAGGAGATGCAGCTTGCTTGAGGTCAGGAATCTCGATGCATTCTATGGCGCGATGCAGGTTCTGCATGGCATCAATCTTGTCGTGAAGACAGGCGAGATCGTCGGTCTCGTCGGCGCCAACGCCGCCGGAAAAAGCTCGCTGATGTTCTCGCTCGCCGGCCTGCGGACGGCCTGCGATGGCGAGGTGCTGCTCGACGGGACTGCCATCCAGGAGCTTCCGCCCTGGGAACGGCCGTCAAAAGGGCTCGTGCTGGTTCCGGAGCGGCGGCGGCTGTTTCCGTTCATGACCGTGCTGGAGAATCTCGAACTCGGAGCCTATGTGCCGGCGGCTCGTGCCGTGCTCTCGCAATCGCTCGAGGAGGTGTTTGGGTTGCTGCCGACGCTTGCCGAGCGGCGCGGCCAGATCGCGGGCTCGATGAGCGGCGGGGAACAGCAGATGCTGGCGGTAGGCCGGGCGCTGATGGCGCGGCCGGGGGTGCTGTTGCTCGACGAGCCGACCGAAGGGCTCGCGCCAATCTATGTGAAGCTTCTGTTCGACCTGATCGCCGATCTGCGCCGCAAGGGTCTGACCATCCTGATCGTCGAGCAGAACGTTCACCATGTGCTGCGGACCGCCGACCGTGCCTATGTGCTCGAAAACGGACGGATCGCCATGGAAGGTGAGGGACCGGCGCTTCTCAACGACGAACGGCTTAGGACGGCTTATTTAGGACTCTGATCATGATCACCGATATTCACTGTCATTTTGTTCCGGATGCATTCTTCAGGTTTGCGCTATCGCGGCCGGAGTTCGTCATTACGACAAAACGGCAGGAGGGCGATGCCGTGGATCTCGATATCCGCGGCAAGCATTTCGGGCTGAACACGACTTTCTTCCACCTGGAAAAGCAGCTCGAGCGCATGCAGCGCGACGGCGTCGAGCGCGCGATGCTGTCGCTGGCAACCCCGTTCATCGATTATCATCTCGATGCGCCTCTCGCGAGCGAGGCCGCTTCCGTCTTCAATGACGCTCTCGCGGAGGCCATCGCGCCGGATCGCGATCGCTTCGGCGGCTGGGCCTTGCTGCCGATGCAGGATCCAGAAGCAGCGGCACGGGAGCTCCGCCGCTGCGTCCGCGACCATCGTTTCATCGGCGGGCATGTCGCTTCGAACGTTCGCGGGCTTTATCTGAACGACGAGAGGTTCACGCCGATCTTTCAGGCCGCCGTCGATCTGAACGTGCCGCTGTTCGTTCATCCCGCCGATCCTTTGGGCAAGGATCGCACCCGCGAATTCGAGCTCACCATCGTGGCGGGTTACCTGTTCGACAGCACCATCAATATCCTGAAAATGATCTGTTCGGGCTTCCTCGACCGGTGGCCGGCGCTCAAGCTGGTCTGCGCCCATGGCGGCGCGTTCAGCCCGGCGCTGCGGGCGCGGATGCAGCGCGAGGTCGATACCAACCCGCTGCTTCAGCGCACCTTGACCCAGCCGGTCGGCGACTATCTGCGGCAGCTCTATGTCGATTCCATCTGTTTCGAGCCGGCGATGCTGCGTTACGTTGCAGAGGTGATACCGGTCGAACAGATCCTGCTCGGCAGCGACGCGCCATTTCCGCTCGGCGAGCCGCATCCCGTCACCTTTGTGAAGAACGCGCTGCCGGCCGAGCAGGCGCGGCTGGTGCTGGAAAAGAACTTTGAACTGCTGATCGGAGGCTGATATGGACATCAGGCGCATTTGGCTTTGCAAGGACGTGGTATTCGCGGAGGGCGGCTTGCCTGCTCTAAAGCCGGTGACGCGGGCTGCGGCCTGCGCGGTCATCGCTAACCCGGCGGCCGACGAGGGCCGAGACGATCTTTCCGAACTCGTTGCCTTCGGAGCTGATCTGGGCGCGCTGCTCGTCATGGAAGCGAAGGCGTTGCTGCCGGCCCCCGCAATCTCCTACGGCAAGGCGGCGATCGTCGGCACGTCGGGCGATATTGAGCATGCGGCTGCGATCCTACACCCGCGGATGGGCAAGCCGATGCGTGAGGCTATCGGCGGCGGCCAGGCGATCATTCCCTCCAATGTGAAGATCGGAGGCGTCGGCTCGGCGATCGATATTCCGCTGGGCCAAAAGGACGACGTCTGGTCGTTCGATCAAATTGACACGCTTAGCGTCATGGTCCCCAATGCGCCTCGGCCGGACGAGATCGTGGTGATCGTGGCGTTGGCCGATGGCGGGCGGCCGCGCCCGCGTGTCGCCAAATCGGGCGCCGTGCCGCCGCAAACCGCAGTTTGACCTTCGGAGCTGACATGACCAGGAAACCCGCCTTTCAGGCTTCGCCCACCAACCCGAACCTCCAGGAGATCCAGACTGAGCCGGAGCGGCGGGTCGACATGCCGTATGCGCCGGCGATGCGGGTCGAAAGTCCCTGCGGCCTGCTGTTCATTTCCGGCGCAACGCCGTCGCCGCTCTATCACAAGCATCCGCACGTAATCTCAGAGCACGACCATCCGAATCGGATCGAGGATCAGACTCGCCGTGCAATGGAGACGATCAAGACGATCCTCGAACACCAGGGCCTGACCTGGACTGACGTCGTCAAGGTGACGAAGTATCTGACCGATATTCGCGATCAGGACGGCATGGTGGCTGTGCTGAAGGAATATTTCGGATCGTGGACACCCGCCAGCACCACCATCTGCATCAATCAGCTTTCGACACCCGGCGCGCGCGTCGAATTGGATATGATCGCAGCGTTCCCGCCGGGGAAGTGAGACCTCGTCGCTTGATATCGGTCGCCTTAAGATAGACAGGGAGGCATGGGGGGCCGCCTTCACACTCTGCCGGATCTCGAATCCAGACCCAAACCCTTCATCATGAATTCGACGAGCCCATCCGTATACTGATCGTCGGTGAGGTCTTTTGGCAGCGACCAGCCGCGCAACGCAATGAGCGTGGGAAGAAAGGTCACGATATTGGTCAGCAGGCCGCGTTTGGCCTTGGGTAGGCGTTCGCGGCCAAGCCCTTCGGCGACGAGCTCCTCGAACTGGTTGATCCAGCCCTGCACGCGGGCAAGCAGACTGTGCAGCGAGCGGCGGTCGAGGTTGTGGCTCTCGTGATAGACGAGCAGGATTGTGCTGCTCTGTTCGATCATCACCCGCGTGACGCCGCGCAACGCCTCGCGAAGACGCGCGGCGGGATCGCCCGTCGCCGCCACGGCCCGTTCCATGCTCGAGATGTACTCGGCGATGACGCGGTCGCAAACCAGGAAGAGAATGTCTTCCTTTGAACGCACATAGTTGTAGATCGTGCCCTGGGTGAGCCCGGACGCACGGCCGATGTCGCGAACCGTCGTCGCGTGAAAACCCTTCTCCTGAAAAACCTCGAGCGCCGCGCGGATCAGCTGGTCGCGCCGGTCGCGAATGAGTTCGGGATCTTTGGTGTTGGTGGGGATGGAGCGGACGGCATTGGCGCGCACGGTTGCTGCTTTCATCTGTGTATCGCAGTTCTCTTGGCCTGACTTGCGCGCCCTTGTTGACATTTCGAGCCGGTTAGAATTGACTGAGCGCTCAGTCAGAACAAAAATATATACGGGAGGGGAGCATGTTTGGGAAGAGGCTTTGCGGCCTGCTCTGTGCGGCTGCCTTATCTTATGTGTGCTCGGGTCAGGCGCGCGCGGAAGAACCGGGCGTCAGCGCCGACACGATCTCCATCGGGGCCTTTGGCCCGATCACCGGTCCCGCCGCCTATATCGGGCTTGCCGGCCGCGATGGCGCCAGTCTCGCGATCAAGGAAATCAACGCAGCCGGCGGCATCAATGGCCGCAAGCTTTCGATGACCTTCGAGGATGATGGGCACTCGCCGACCAAAGCGCTTGCAGCGGTGAAGAAGCTAATTGATCAGGATCACGTGTTCACGATCTTCTGCGTTGCCGGCAGCAACGGCACGATTGGCGCGATCGACTTCGTGCGCGAAAACGGCCGCGTGATGTACGTGTCCTTTGCCTCAGCGCCCGGCGTCACCTGGCCGTTCGCCCGGAACATGTTCCGCGGCGGCACCACAGAAGTCCCGCGCTATGGCGAACTCTACGCCGAATATCTGCACGACTATCTCAAGGCGACGAAGATCGCGATTCTGAGCGGTCGTGAAGAATATCCAAAGAACGAAGGCGATGCGCTGACCGCCCAGTTGAAGAACTGGTACCAGATCGCGCCGGTCAAGCGCGCCGAGTTCAACATCGGCGACAAGGATTTCACGCCGCAACTGCTGGAAATCCAGGGCACCAACCCGCAAGTCATCGCGATCTTCGGCAATCCGGCGGAAGCGGCGATCGCCATGCGCCAGGCCAGGGAGCTGGGAATGAACCAGCAGTTCTTCCTAGGCACCACCATGGTCGATCAAAATCTTCTGAACGTCGCGAAGCAGGCGGCGGAAGGCGCGAGCGGCTTTGCGCTGCTCCCGCTATTGCCGTCCTCGTCGAATACGGAAATGAAATCATGGGTCGCCAAATGGAAGCAGGAATATCCCAACCTGCCGGCCGGTCGCCCAAACGTCTTTGACGTCCTTTCCTATTCCGACATGTATGTGGTCGCGGAGGCGCTCAAACGCGCGGGCAAGGATCTCACAACGGACAAGTTGATCGACGCGCTCGAAGCCACGCATGAATATCGCGTCGGCGCTATCGCTTCGCCGCGAACCTTCACAAAGAAGCATCACATCGGCAATCTGCGTTTGCAGGCCATGCAGGTGAAGAACGGTGAATGGGAGCCCGTCCCCTTCGAGGGCAAGCGCGAGAGCGACATCCTCAAGCGCTACCAGTGACGCGGTGAGAGCGGCCATATGACCTGGCGGATCATCCTCCAGCTTGCGTTGTCGGGCTTGAGCATCGGAAGCATCTATTCGCTGGTCGGGCTCGCCCTGGTGCTGCCGTTCAAGGCCAGCGGGATCGTCAACTTTGCCCAGGGCGAGATCGTCACTTTCGGCGCCTATCTTGCCCTCATCCTTTCAGGCCTGGGGCTACCTTATCTAGCGGTCGTACCGCTGGTTCTGATCGGCGCCGCGGTGCTTGGTGCGGCGATAGAGCGGCTCTTGATCCGTCCCATCGTGCACCAGTCCGAATTCACGCTGGTGATCGTAACGTTCGCAATCGGCTTCATCATCAAGGCGGCGATCCGCCTGCATTGGCAGGACAACACGTTTTCGATCGACGCGCCTTTTATAGGTCCGCCGCTGGCGCTCGGCGCATTGCGGCTCAATCCGGCCTATCTCGTCTATATTGCCAGCACCATCGTGGTGGTTGCCGCGCTTTTTCTGTTCTTCACCTACAGCAAATTCGGCAAGGCGATGCGGGCCTCCGCGCTTGATTCCGTTGCGGCCAGGCTGATGGGCATTCGCATCGGTTCGGTATTCTCGGCGGCTTGGGCGTTATCGACTATGCTCGGCGCATTTGTCGGCCTGTTGCTCGCGCCAGTGATCGGAATTAATCCTGAGATCGGCCATCTTATTCTCAAGGGACTGGTTGCAGCCGTCATCGGCGGCTTCTCGAGCCTTGGCGGTGCAGTGGCGGGCGGCCTTCTGCTCGGGCTGCTTGAGACCTATGCCGGGGCCTTCTTCGGCGCCACCTTCAAGAACCTGGTGCCGTTCGGCGTGCTCATTCTGCTGTTGCTGCTGCGGCCGCAGGGGCTCGCCGGCGCCTCCAGCGTACGACGAGTATAGTGATGCGTGGGCGCGCTCTGCTCATTCTTCTTGGCGTTGCGCTGCTTTCGGGGTTGCCGCTGGTTGCCACCAGTTACTACCTCTATCTGGCTGAACTCGCGATGATCAACGTGATCGTCGCAATCGGGCTCAATCTGCTCAGCGGCAATTGCGGACAGATCTCGCTTTGCAACGCCTCCTTCATGGCAATCGGCGCCTATTGTACCGCGCTGTTTACGAGCCTCCTCGGGCTGCCGACGTTGTTCGCATTGCCGGCAAGCGTCGTCATATCGGCGCTGCTAGGAGCTGCGCTTGGCTATCCGGCCCGGCGGCTATCGGGACTTTACCTCGCGCTCACGACGCTCGGCTTCCTGGAGCTGGTCAGCATCGTGATCGAGGAGTTTCCCGATTACACCGGGGGCATTCGCGGGCTCAAGGTAGCGCGGCCGGAGATCATGGGTTTCAGTTTTCAGTCAAACGTTTCGCTCTATTTCTTTGTACTGGTATTGACCGCAGGTGCCGTCGCGGTCGGATACAACGTCCGGCGCTCGCGCTATGGCCGCGCCTTCGACGCCGTACGGCAAAGCCCATTCGCGGCGCAAGCGCTCGGCATCCCGGTCGCCCAGGTCAAGGTGATCGCTTTCGCGCTTAATGCCGCCTTTGCAGGATTTGCGGGCGGCCTGCTGGCCGGCGTCGTCGGTTTCATCGATCCGCCGGAGTTCGGTATCGTTACGTCGATCCAGCACATCACCTTTATCGTGGTCGGCGGCCTTGGTTCGATCGCGGGTTCGATTGCCGGTGCCGTGTTGCTCACCGCGCTGCCCGAGGCGCTGCGCGGCGTGCAGGAATACGGCGAACTGATCTACGGATTCATCCTGCTCGGGACGTTGCTATTCCTGCCGCGGGGACTGGTCGGTATCGCCGCTCGGCTTCAAGCACTGCGATCGACGAAGCCATCAGCCAAGGAGCCGATCTATGGCGCTCCTTGAGGTCGACGCGCTTTCTGTTCGTTTCGGCGGCGTCGTGGCCATCACAGAGGTATCGCTGACGGTTGGCGCCGGCGAAATCCACGGCATCATCGGCCCGAACGGCGCCGGCAAGACGTCACTCATCAATGCCGTCACCGGCATGGTGATCCCGCAATCGGGATCCATCCGCTTCGCCGGGCGGGAGATCTCGGGCGTTGCGCCGCACATCATTTCGTCTTTCGGGCTTGGTCGGACATTCCAGCACGTGGAATTGTTCGGCGACCGGAGCGTCTTCGACAACATATTGACGGGCTTTTACCGGCATCAACCCTATGGCTTGCTGGCCGCGGCTCTCAGGTTCGGAAATGCGGAGGCATCAGAACGACAGACGTGCGAACGGGCTCGAATGCTGCTCGATGCGTTTAACTTGGTTGCCTACACCGATGTGCCTGCCGGGCTCTTGCCATTCGGCATTCAAAAACGTGTCGATATCGCTCGCGCGCTCGCTGCCGAGCCCAAGTTGCTGCTGCTCGACGAGCCTGTCTCTGGCATGAGCGAGACGGAGGCCGAAGCAGCGGTGACGACGATGCGCAAGCTTGCTCGCGAACATGGCATCACCTTGGTCGTCGTCGAGCATAACATGCGCGTGCTGATGAACCTCGCCGAGCATGTCACGGTGCTCAATCAGGGGCGGTTGCTCGCCAGCGGAACGCCCGCTGAGATGCAGGCCAACGCTGCCGTCATTGAAGCCTATCTGGGAGACGCCGCATGACGCTGCGTTTGACCAGTTTCACGGCGGGGTATGGCCGGATTCGGGTGGTGCGCGATATCAACCTTGAGATTGCAGAGGGGCAGATCGTTGGCCTCGTCGGCGCCAACGGCGCCGGAAAGACCACGCTGATGCGTGCGGTTTCCGGTCTTGCCACCCGACAGGCCGGCAGCATCGAATTTGCCGGCCGTAATGTCACGGCTTGGTCGTCAGACCAACGCGTCGCACTCGGTCTGATCCAGGTGCCCCAAGGCCGTCATCTTTTTGGCGAGATGAGCGTACGTGAAAACCTGGAGATGGGCGCTTACCTCGTCGCAGGCCACGCCGCTCAGGAACGCATGCAGGAGGTGTTCGCGCTGTTTCCGATCCTGCGCGAACGCGAGCGGCAACCGGCAGCGCTTCTGTCCGGCGGCGAGCAGCAGATGCTGGCGGTTGGGCGTGCGCTGATGTCGGGGCCACGCTGCCTGCTGCTGGACGAGCCCTCGCTTGGCCTTGCGCCCAAGACGTTCGATCTAATCCTGGATATCGTCAAACGGATCAATGGCGACGGTACCACCGTCTTTATCGCTGAACAGAATGCGCGCAAGGTGCTTCGGATCGCTCATTATTGTTACGTGCTGGAGAACGGCTGCGTCGCCGCCGAAGGTGAGAGCGCTGCGCTCTTGACCGATGATCGCATTCAACGTTCCTATCTCGGAGTGTCCCATCTATGAAAATCATTGACGTGCACTCGCATTGGGGCACCGAGCGCGGTTATCCGCTGCAAACTCCGGCGGAGCGGGACCAGCAGAAGGCGACCTGGAATTCGAAGGTCACCTATCACACCGAGGCCGAGATGGCGCAATACTTCCGCGAAAGCGGCGTGCAGGCCATCCTCGATTTCGGCTTCGCCAAATTCCTGCCGATGGAGGAGATGCAGGCGCTGCACGACTACGCGTTTGCGACGGAAGCCGGGCATCGCGACGTCATCCTAGGCCACTGGATTCACATCGATCCGCGCCGTTCGGGTGAAGCCGGATTAAGGGAGTTACGCCGCTGCATCGACAAGCGCATCGGCTTTCTCGGCCTCGGCGTCTCCGCTTCGCTGAGCCCGCCGGCCAGCGATCCAATCTACGATCCGCTATATAAGCTCTGCATCGAAGCCAACATCCCGGTCCTGATCTTTGTCGGGACGACCGGACTGGGCGCGGGCTTGCCCGGCGGCGGCGGCGTCATTCTCGATGACTGTCATCCTCGCCATCTCGATCGGGTGGCGGCGACTCACCCGGATCTAAAGATCGTTGCAGCGCGCCCGGGATGGCCGTGGCAGGCCGAAGTGATCGCGGTGCTGATGCATAAGCGGAACATCTGGTACGAGCTGCACGGCTGGTCGCCGAAATACCATACTGCCGATTTGCGCCACGAGATTCCGCGCCGGCTCAAGAACCGCATCATGTTTGGCGCAGACTATCCGCTGCTTAGCTACGAACGGCTGATCAGCGATTGGAAGGCACAGGGATACCCTGAGGACGTTCTGGAAGGAATCTTCCATCGCAACGCGACCGCCTTCTTTGAGAGCCTGAAGCCATGAACCTCGATCTTGCCGGAAAGTGCGCCATCGTCGGCGGCGCCAGCCAGGGAATCGGTTACGGCATCGCGCATCTGCTGGCGAGCGAAGGCGCGCGCGTTGCGATTACCGCTCGCCGGGAAAAGGACTTGCGCGCCGCGGCCGAAAGAATGGCTGCGGAAACCAGCGCCGAGATTCTGCCGGTTCAGGCTGATTGCCGGTTGGCGGCTGACTGTCAGCGTGTCGTCAAGACCGTCGGTGACGCGTTTGGTCGCATCGATATCCTGGTCAACAATGACGGCGCGCCGCCGCTCGGCGATCTCTCAAGCTTCGATGATGTGGCTTGGCAAAAGGCCCTCGAGCAGAACTTCATGTATGTCGCCCGCATGTGCCGCGGCGTGCTGCCGATCATGCAGACGAGCGGTGGAAGTATCCTCAACATCACCGCGATTTCGGCCATTCAGCCAATCCCGCGCTTCGGCCTGTCGGTCGCAAGCTGGGGTGCGGTGATCGGGTATGCCAAGACGCTGGCGCTCGAGGTCGCGCGCTTCGGCATCAACGTCAACACCATCTGTCCGGGCTATGTCGACACGCAACGGCTGGAGAAGGTGTTTTCCGCCGGAGACAAGCCGGCACAGCAGATGCGCAGCGAACTGGAGCAGGAAGTCCCGCTCGGCCGCATCGGTACCGTCAGCGACGTCGCGAGCCTTGTCGCTCTGCTGGTATCTCCGCGCGGCAACTACATCACCGGAACCGTGATTCCGGTCGATGGTGGGCTGTTCCGCGCCGTCCGTTGAGGAGGAAGCCATGGCCTACGTCAACATGATGCCGAATGAGCTCGCCGCGAAATATACCCGTGAAAAGCTCTGGATGCAGAAGACGGTGTTCGACATTCTCGCCGCGCGAGCCTCCGCGGATCCCGACCGCATCGCGATCAAGGATCACAAGGGGGCCATCAGCTATGGCGCGCTGAAGGACAAGATCGAGCGAGCCGCTCAATTCTATCGTTCGATCGGAATCAAGCGGGGCGACGTCGTTACGGTTCAGCTTCCCAATCGCATCGAGTTCGCCGTCGCTTTCATCGCGCTCGAGCTGGTCGGCGCCATCGCCAACAAGGTCAATCCGGATTTTCGTGTACGCGAGCTGGACTACATGTTGAAGTTCTCCGGCAGTTCAGCCTACGTGTTTCCGAAGGAGTGGAAGGAATTCAATTACGCCGGTATGGCGCGTGGGCTGCAACAGGCAAATCCGGAAGTGAAGCGGCTGATCGTTGTCGGCGGGGCGGCCGATGGTATGCACGACTTCGAGGCCGGCGTCGCCGCTAGCGCCCCGATATCCGCGACTGAGCGGGTGCACATGGATCCCAATGAAGTGTGCCGGATGTGCTTCACGTCGGGCACGACAGGAAATCCAAAATGCGCGCTGCATAGTTTCAACACTACGCTCTACGCGGTCGAATTGCTCAATACCGACATGGAGGTTACCGAGTGCGAGGTGTTTTTGGCATTTCTGCCGCTCGGATTGAACTGGGGCTATATCACCCTGCTGCAGAGCATCCTGGCCGGTGCCACGCTCGTGCTGATGGAGCGCTTCACACCGCGCGCTGCGCTCGAACTGATCCAGAACGAGCGCGTGACTTACATCCCGACCGCGCCGGCTGGCCTCGTCGGCATGCTCAACGCGCCGGGCGCAGAGGGCTTCGATGTTTCGTCCTTGCGTGTCGTCATCACGGGAGGCGCGTCCGCGGCCGTCGAGACGATCCGCGAGTACCAGAAGCGCATGAAAGGCCATTTGATTGAACTTTACGGCATGTTGGAGGCGGGCTTTCAGACCTATACACGCTTCGCGGACGATCCGGAGATGGTGAACGGCACCATCGGTCGGCCGGTGCGCGCCATGGAGCTGCGCATCGTCGATCCCGAATGGAATGACGTCCCGCGCGGCGAGATCGGTGAGCTGGCCTCGCGCGGCCCATCGATCCATCTTGGCTATCACAACAACCCCGACGCCAACGCGCAGGCCTTTAATCCGGAGGGCTGGTTCCGGACCGGCGATCTCGGCCGTGTCGTCGACGCCGACGGCAATGTGCAGATCACCGGCCGCAGCAAGGAGGTCATCAACCGCGGCGGCAAGAAGTTCTTTCCGCGCGAGGTCGAGGAGATCCTGTATACTCACCCGCAGGTCCTGCAGGTTGCTATGATCGGTGTGCCAGACGTTCGCCTTGGCGAACGCAATTGCCTTTGCGTCGTTCCCAAGGGCGACGCGGTCCCCACGCTCGATGAATTTGTCACGTTCCTGCGTGATCAGGTCGCCGACTACAAACTGCCGGAGTCAGTCGAGCGGTTCGGTGAATTGCCGATGACGGGCAGTGGCAAGATCCAGCGTCACGTATTGCGCGAGTTTGTATTGCAACGACGGGCAACCGCGAGACGCGACTGAGGGCGATCCTCGCAATTGGTGAGAATACGGGAAGAGGATTGAGAAGGATCAAAAAGAGATCAACTGCGACGCTTACGACAATAGGGGATTTCAGCTGTTACGCAGCCGATAGAACCGGGCCGACAAATCCATCCTCAGCCCTGTAAGAAGTGCGGTGGTAAGGGCCGCTTGTTAGGAGCGCGCACCGAAAAGCGTAAGAAAACCCAGCGAACTGAGTATAATTTTGGATCGGACAACGATCGGCCTTGAAGACCGTTGACGCAACATCTGTGGATCACTTCACGAGGCTCGAGATAGCTCAAAGCCGGGGTCGTGCACTGCAGCATAAGTGGTTCTGCTCGATTATCTCATCGGTGCGATTAGATGGGAGAGAGCCAGCTATTTGTGCCGAGGCCTTGGCCGAATTCGCGGTGATCAAAATCAACTGACGAGGCGTCTCGGTGACGTCTGGTAGCGCGGGTGGCTCATGGCAACGCCATGATTGAAAACACGTCCCTATGGCTAAGCTCAAGCCAATCCAGGCAATCGCGGCCGGCTTCACCCTTCACTTCGCAGAGAACGTCTAACAGGTCCGCGCGAGTTTTTGTCAGGATTACCAGGGCGGCACGCGGATCGGTCGCCCTGACGACGAAATACTCATGGTACCCGGGGGCTTCGTCCACCGCGGGAATGCAAGCGACGATCTTCCATGGCTTTTTCATTTTTCCAGTATGCACCCGGATCCGCTCCTTTTCCAGCCTATCTGGCTGCCAGAACGGTCTAACGTCGGATTTTGTATTGCACACCAACAAGATGAGCCCATAAGCTGGCGGCATCATTCCTTTAGGATCAACCGGTTAAATCCCATGACTGAACCAAACGCGCTCAAGCCGCATCTCATTCGTCCCGAGCATCTGAACCCGCGTTGGCGTTGGGATCGGGCGATACCTTCGCACGGCCACATATCGGTCGATTTCGAACGCCGGATCGATTTCGATCGCTTGCGTCACTATCGGCTGGCACGGGCGCGCGCGGCGCTGAAGGCATCGCAATGCGGCGCGCTTCTGTTGTTCGACGTCAACAACATCCGCTACGTTTCCGGCACCAAGATCGGCGAATGGGAGCGTGACAAGCTCTGTCGCTTTGCGCTGCTCGCTGGCGACGGCGAGCCGATCGTGTGGGATTTCGGCTCGGCAGCCGTGCATCATCGTATCAACTGCGACTGGCTGCTGCCCGAGAATTGCCGTGCCGGCATGCTCGGCATGCGCGGCACGGTGCCGCCGGCGGTCGGGCTGATGAAGGCGCATGCCGAGGAAGTCATGAGCCTGTTGCGCACCGCAGGCGTGGCGGACATGCCCGTCGGCGTCGACATCGCGGAAACCGCGATGTTCTTCGAGTTGCAGAAGGCCGGCATGAAGGTCGTCGACGGCCAACAGGTCATGCTGGATGCGCGCGAGATCAAGAACATCGATGAAATCATGCTATTGAACCAGGCTGCGGCCATGGTCGATGGCGTCTATCACTCGATCTACGAGGCGTTGAAGCCGGGCGTGCGCGAGAACGACATCGTCGCGCTTGCCAACAAGATGCTCTACGAGATGGGCTCCGATGACGTCGAGGCGATCAATGCGATCTCCGGGGAGCGTTGTAATCCGCACCCGCACAATTTCACCGATCGTATTCTGCGGCCGGGCGATCAGGCGTTCTTTGACATCCTGCAATCCTATCAGGGCTATCGCACCTGCTATTACCGCACTTTCAACATCGGACGCGCCACGCCCGCGCAGCACGATGCCTACAAGAAATGCCGCGAATGGCTCGATGTTGCGATCTCGCTGATCAGGCCTGGTGTCTCGACCGACACGGTCGCGAGCGTCTGGCCCAAGGCTGAGGATTTTGGTTTTCCCAGCGAGATGGCGGCCTTCGGCCTGCAGTTCGGCCATGGTCTTGGCCTGGCGCTGCACGAGCGCCCGATCATCTCGCGGCTGGTGTCGCTGCAAAACCCGATGGAGATCAAGACCGGCATGGTATTCGCGCTCGAGACCTATTGCCCGGCGAAGGACGGCTTCTCCGCCGCCCGCATCGAGGAGGAAGTCGTCGTCACCGACAAGGGCTGTCAGGTGATCACGCTATTCCCGGCGGAAGAGCTGCCGATCGCCAACCGCTACTAAACGCCAAAAAATAGAAGACAAAAAAACAGAAGATGTGAGGAGACCAAGATGGCAAGACATTCCCTCGGCTGGATTGGCGCAGGGCGTATGGGCTATCCGATGGCCGAGCGACTGTTGAAGGCCGGACATTCGGTTAAGATCTGGAACCGGACGCGTGCCAAGGCCGAACCGCTGGCCAGCAAGGGCGGGCAGATTGTCGATCAGCCCAAGCAGCTTGCGGCCAACGAAGTCGTGTTCACCATGGTGTCGACGGGCAAGGACTTGGAGCAGGTCTGCTTCGGTGAGAACGGCTTGCTCACAGGTAGCTCCGGTCCGCTTCCGAAAATCGTGGTCGACTGTTCCTCGATCGATGTCGAGGAATCCGAAGCGATCCGCGCACGGGTGAAACAATTAGGCTGCGAATTCCTCAGCTCACCCGTCAGTGGCAACGGAAAATGTGTCAAGGCCGGCAAACTGTCGACAGTCGTATCCGGGCCGAATTCAGTCTTCGAGGAGGTGCTGCCTTATCTGAAGCTCATCGCGCCGGCCGGCGTCTCCTATGTCGGCGAAGGAGAACTGGCGCGCATCTGCAAGATCGCCCACAACGTCTTCCTCGGTGCCGTGATCCAGAATCTCGCCGAGATCACCATGCTCGCGAACAAGGCCGGTGTGCCGCGCCACGCCTTCCTCAATTTCATGAACTCAAGCGTGCTTGGCTCGGTCTTCACGAAATACAAGAGCAATGCGCTGGTCAATCTCGATTGGACGACGACGTTTACGCCGGTGCTGCTGCGCAAGGACCTCGATCTTGGTCTCAAGGCCGGACGCGATCTTGACGTCGCCATGCCGGTGACGGCCGCTACGCGCGAGGCGCTGCAAGGCCATATTGGCGCAGTGAAGCTCAAGCCCGACGGAGCCGCCTACCTCGAGAAGGATTTCGCGGCGCTCTTGGAAACCGTGGCGCTCGCGGCCGGCACAAAACTCTCACCCGAAAACGTGCCGATGCCGACCGGGCTCGAGACCGAGGGCTAAAGACCATCTCGGGCTGAGACGTAGCGTGATGCGCTTTCCTCCCTTTCAAGGGTTGTCGCGGATCGGTTCGGCGCCGCTTCTCGAGTTGCGCGGCATCTGCAAGTCGTTCCCAGGTGTCAGGGTGCTGGACGACGTCTCGTTCGCGGTCCGGCCCGGCGAGGTCCACATGTTGCTCGGCGAGAACGGCGCGGGAAAATCCAGCCTGATGAAGGTGCTGTGCGGCGCCTACCGCGCGGATTCGGGCGAATTCTTCTATCGCGGCGAAAAGGTCGCGATCGCCTCCAGCGCAGATGCGAAACGTCTCGGCATTGCCGTGATCTTCCAGGAATTCTCCCTCGTGCCATATCTGGATATCGCCCAGAACATTTTCCTGGGCCGTGAGCCGAAAGGGCGGGTTCCCGGTACCATCGACCGCCGCAAGCTATATCGAGATGCACAGCGGGTGATGAAAAACATCGGCTTCGATATTGACCCGTCAGTGGTCGTGGCGAAGCTCGGCGTCGCGCAGCAGCAGATGGTCGAGATAGCAAAAGCCGTCAGCCAGAACGCGCGCATTCTGGTGATGGACGAGCCGACGGCTGCGCTGTCGGATCGTGAGACCGAGCTTCTGTTTGGCCTGATCCGCCGGTTAAGGGCCGATGGCGTTGCCATCGTCTATATTTCGCACCGGCTAGCAGAGGTATTCGCGCTCGGCGATCGCATCAGCGTCCTGCGCGACGGCCACAGCGTCGGCGAGGTCGATCCCGTCAGCACGACCCCCGACGAACTCGTACGGATGATGGTTGGTCGCACCATTGACATGACCTATCCGAGAACCTTCGCGGCAACGCCGGGCAAGCCGCTGCTCGAAGTGACGGGGCTTTCGGCGCCTAGCGAAATCGCCGATATCAGCCTGGTTGTGCGCGAAGGCGAGATAGTCGGGCTCTGCGGGCTCGTCGGTTCGGGGCGAACGGAAGTCGCTCGGGCGATTTTTGGTGCCGATCCGATCAACGCAGGGAGGATCGTTTTTAACGGCCGCGAAAAGAAGGGTGGCCCGGACGAGGCGGCCCGGCTCGGCATTGCGCTCATTCCCGAGAGCCGCAAGAGCGAAGGCCTCGCCTTGATGCGTTCGGTCGGCGACAATCTGGTGCTCTCGGCGCTGCACAAGCTGTTTCCATCCGGCTGGTTCGAGCGCCGCCGCGCCAGGCGCGTCGCGGACGATCTGATCGCGAAACTCCGCATCGTCACGCCGAGTGCGCGTCAGACCGTTGCTTTTCTTTCGGGCGGCAATCAGCAGAAGGTCGTGATCGGCAAATGGCTGGCCGCGGGCGCCCGGCTTTTCATCTTCGACGAACCGACGCGCGGGATCGACGTCGGCGCCAAGGCCGAGATCTTCGCGTTGATCGATCAGCTGGTGGCGGGAGGCGCCGCGGTGCTTATGATCTCGTCAGAGCAAGCTGAAATCTGCCATGTTTGCGACCGCGCCTATGTGATGCGGGAGGGGAGCATCGCCGGTGAACTGGCGCGGGCCGAACTCACCGAAGAGAATATCGTCCGGCTGGGAATGCACCATGGTTGAGGCGGCCCCCGCGATTTCCTCCATCCGCTGCGACGCCTCCCAGGTGTCGCGATCGTACTGACGCTTCTCATCGTGGTCTTTGCCGCATTGGCACCTGGCTTCATCTCGCCGACCAATGTTGCCAACGTGCTGGTGCAGTCGACGTTGTTATTGCTGCTGTCGTTGCCGATGACGTTGGTCATCATGACGGAGGGGCTCGACCTCTCGATGGGGGCGGTCGTGACGCTCACCTCGATCATCGTCGCCATCGTGTCGCTGGCCACCGGATCGGTGCTGCAAGGCCTTCTCGCAGCCGTTGCGGTGGGCACCTTGTTTGGCCTGGCGAATGGATACCTTGTCGCCGGGCTAAATATTCCACCGTTCGTGGCGACGCTCGGAACGCTCGGCATGGCGCAGGGACTGGCGTTGATCGCCAGCGATGGCCAGAGCGTGGTCGGTATCCCGCGCAGCGTCAGCGAGGTCTATCTCGCAGCCCCCTTCGGCGTGCCGCTGCCCATCGTCATTGGGCTGATCGCCTACCTCATTTTCCACGCTCTGCTTTATCATATGCGTTTCGGCACCTACATTTTTGCGCTCGGCGGAAACCGCGAGGCTCTCATCTATGCCGGACTGTCACCCACCAGGCTGTTGATCGCAGTCTACGCCATCAGCGGCGCGATGGCGGGTTTTGCCGGTCTTTTGATGACGGCGCGCATGAACGCCGGGCATCCGACCGCCGGCCTTGGTCTTGAGTTCGACGCCATTGCCGCTGTCGCGGTGGGAGGAACCTCCTTCGAGCGCGGCAATGGCTGGCTGCCGGGACGGCGCTTGGCGTTTTGGCGGTTGGCGTCCTGCGAAACGGCCTCAATCTCCTGGCGCTGCCGTCCTCGATCCAGGTCGCAAGCGTCGGCGCGCTGGTCATTCTCGCCCTGTTCTTCGACGGATTGCGGAGCCGGTCATGACGGACGTCGCAAAGCCGGTCGCGCCGCGAGCGTTCCTGTCGGACGACATCCTGCAGATCCTGTACAGGCTGCTGGCGGCGCTTTTGATCTGCGCCGTCCTTGCGGTCTCGACTGAACTCATTTCTTTATCTGACGAACATCCTGAACGTGCTACGACAGGCGAGCCTGTTGTTCTTCATCGCTTCCGGCCTGACGCTAGTGGTGTTGACAGGGGGGCTCGATCTTTCCGTCGGCGCCAATGTCGCGCTTTCAGCCTGTGTCGCCGGCACGGTAATTCATAAGACGGGCCAACCGGCCCTCGGTGTACTCGCCGGGGTCGCGACCGGCGCAAGCGTCGGCCTGCTCAACGGCGTGATGGTCACGGCCCTGCGTATTCCGTCTTTCATCGCGACGTACGGCATGCTCTGGGTACTGAACGGCCTGACCTACTGGTATATGGCCGGCGAGGTCATTCACGGCTTTCCGCCCGCCTTTCGCCAGATCGGCAGTGGTTATCTGTTCGGCCTTCCCGCGCCGGTTTACCTCCTCGTACTTTTTCTTGCGATCGGAACGATCTTCGCCCAGCGAACCATCTGGGGACAGGAGATCTATGCGATTGGCGCCAATCCGGTTACGGCGCGTCTCTCAGGCATTCCGATGTCGCGGCGCCTTCTCCTGGTCTACGCGGTTTCCGGCACCATGGCCGGCCTTGCCTCCATCATCTTTGTCGCGCGGTTGAATTCGGCTGAGGCCGACATTGGTGAAAGTCTGACACTGCCTGCAATTGCCGCGGTACTGATCGGCGGCGCGTCGCTATTTGGCGGCGTCGGTAGTGTGTTCGGTACCTTCGTCGGCGCACTGATCCTGACGCTGGTCGTGAATGGAATCAATCTGTTGTCGGTCAATACGAGTTGGCAGCCGCTGGCGACCGGCGTGATCGTGATCCTTGCGGTCTGGCTCGACATGAAGGCGCGCCGCCGCAGGCTGTGATTTGAAACCAAAACGAGCGAGGAGGGGAAGGCGACATGAAACAAGGGATTAGTGCAGCACTTGGCGGGCTGCTTGCGGCGATGGTCTCGACAGCAGCATTGGCCGGTGGCGAAACCATCGCTGTCTTCACCAAAAACCAGACCAATCCATATTTCCAGGCCGTTCGCGTCGGCGCCGATGCCGCGGCAAGAGCGCTCGACGTCAAGACATTGCATTACATTCCAACCAAGCCCGACAGCATTCCCGAGCAAATGAGCCAGATCGAAGACGTCGTGGTGAAGAAACCGGATGCCATCGTGTTCACGCCGGTCGACTACAAGGCGTTGGTGCCGGGCGTCGAGAAGATCAACGCCGCCAATATTCCCGTGGTGAACATTACCGACCGCTCTTCCGGCGGAAAGTTCGTCGCCTTCGTCGGCGCCGACGATTACTCGACTGCGCTTGAGACGGCGCGTTACCTTCTGAAGGCCATGAACGGCAAGGGCAACTTCATTATCCTCGAAGGTGTGAAGGGCGCGCTCACCAATACCGATCGCATTCGCGGCTTCAACGATGCTCTGAAGGAGAACCCCGCCGCCAAGCTGCTTGCTTCACAACCAGGAAACTATCAAAGGCTGCAGGCGCTCCAGGTCATGGAGAACTTGCTGCAGTCCTATCCGCAAATCGATGGCGTGCTTGCAGCCAACGATGCGATGGCGATGGGGGCGATCGAGGCGCTTGAAGGCGCCAATCGCACCGCCAAGGTAATCGGCTTCAACGGCACCAAGGAGGCGGTCGATGCGATCAAAGCCGGCAAGCTGCTCGCGAGCGGCGACTACAATGGCTTCCTCCAAGGCTGCATCGGCACGATCATCGCGACGCGGGCGCTGCGAAAGCAGCCGGTTGTGTCGGAAATCCTGCTCAAGCCCACCGTTGTGAGCAAGGAGAACTATCAGCGCTACGAAACCCCGGTCGAATCCCGCACGTGCCCGACGTGGGAAGAGGCGTTGACAATGGGCAAATAGGACCACACTGAAAAAGTGAACGCGAAGGAAGCGGGCCTCAACAACCCGCTTTCTTCAAAAAGGATACATTCATCGTTCATGTAAACAGTGCGAGGAAATTGGCCTAACTGATAAGCTTTGGCAGCAATGCTTATCAGTCGCAGGTAGGCCCCACCTCTATGATCGTTCTTAGAGAAATGGAGTCAGTCAGCGGCCGGCGTCTTCCAATTGCGAATGAGCGTACGCCGCCTCCGCGACACTGACGATCGACGGCAACTACACGCACCCCAGGCGATGGGGGCCGTAGGACGAGATTTCTGCCAAGACTGTGTTCCACTTCACATGTCGTCTCTGTTGTTTCCTATATTTTCAAAGGTTGTTTGAGGCACGCGCGCGATTGACGCGCATCGCACGTCTCCATCACGCGCGCCGTCGCCCATTGTGTTGTTTTGGCAAGGGCAGCGTCAATGTCCAGGCACCGCCCACTGAGCGGGAGAGCGTGACATGACTATCCTTCGTGAAATCGTTACGAAAAGCGAGTGGATTATCGCCATCCTGGCACTCTATGTGGCTGCCTGGACGCGCTTCAATCAACCGCCCACAAATCGTTCTGGTACGACTTTCGCTCTGTTCTTCCTTGGTATGATTTTCTACTTCGCCTTGCTCATCCCCTCTGGGGTCTAGTCATGATCGGTCTTTTCCAAGGTAGCATTGGTTTCGACTGGCTTGGCGAAAAATTGGCAAAAGCGAATCCTCAGGCGCAAGCTGAACTCGACCAATATGCTCCGATTGTGGCGGCATTGATTGTAGTTGTTTCTTCGCAATTCCGTCAGATATCGCGGATCAATTCGGCAGCGCGGGTATTCTGGATAAAGCTGGCCGCAATTCCTCGCGAAGCCGATGAACTCGCAATCGAACTTGCGCAAGACGCCTGTTTTGAGCCGGCGGAGAAGCTTCGCGACCAAATCACAAAGGTCGTTTGCGAGAACATCGGTTCGCGGGCGTTGAACTTTAGGAGGGATGACACGCTTTCCGCTCGCTTCACAAGGGCTATCGCATTGTACAACCTATTCGTTGGGCCGGGTAACAACGGCACAACGCCCGATTTTGCTCGGAACTCATATAGCCGATCCGCCTACGCGAGAATCATCCAACTCGGTGACACTGTGGCCGCTCGCGCAGGAGGCCGATACGAAGACTTGATGCGAACTGGCCTTGCGTTTTTCACGTCTTCGCATCCAACCCGAGAATTGAAAGAGGCTTTGAATTGTAACATTGCAGATGTGTCGAACCTCACTTGCAACCTCGTTGCGCGTTATGTCCTTTTTTGTGAGATGACGCACAATGGGCGACTCCAGCGTCTTGCTGAAATGGGTTTTAATGCCCGCCCAACACCAAGATTTGGAGCGGATAAATGGGCGGCAACGATTCTACTCGTGATCCTCTTGAGCGTCGGCATGATGATGTACATGCCGGGTACACGTCCGATCGAAATGGGAACGGCCCTAACCATCGCAGTAACTTTCGGCGTTTCGATTGGGTTCGCTGTCTTGGGCGCCATCGTAGTCGCGCAACGTTTTATTGAACGCCAGGAGGGAGACCGAACGGCATTCCCCCCTATTGCTGAGGTGTTATTGGCTGCCCTAATCGTTGTGGGACTGTCAATCGCTGTGCGGATCAGCATTCCGCTCGTGCCCGCGTTGATGGAGGGCCAGGGATATCAGGATGTCTTCAGTCAGTTTGTTGAACGGTTGCCGGGAACGATAACTCCGTTCATTTGCACGATCTCCCTCGGTCTTCTTTGTTCCTATCTGGGTTCTCAGGATTTGAGCTGGTATCGCGCGTCGGGCGTTGGGGCACTTGGGAACGGGCTCGCGCTCATGGGCGCGGGGTGGCTGGTCGGATCACTCCTGGACGAGAGGGTCCTGGCTCGGTTCTACCTGTACCCAGAACACGCGATCCGAATCGTTATGCTGAGCACTGGGTTTACCGGCTTCATGGTCGGCGCAATGGTTTTGGCGACGTTCAATAAGTCCGAGCGC
>CAVXSU010000015.1:0-79110 GCA_963764405.1 uncultured Alphaproteobacteria bacterium | reverse complement strand
TGCCCAGGAAAGGACTCGAACCTTCACGACTGTTAGGTCACTGGCACCTGAAGCCAGCGCGTCTACCAATTCCGCCACCTGGGCATGGGGCCGCTAGTTAAGGTTCGGTCGCGCGCTTGTCAAATTGGCATTCTGCGAGCGGAAAAAACTGTACAGAAATCGGGCGATGGCGTATCGGCAAATCGCTGAATCTCGGCCCCATCGGACCCAAAGGCTTAAGAACATGGCATCGAATCTGGAAACCCTGGTCACGGTTTTTGGCGGGTCGGGCTTTCTGGGCCGGTCCGTGGTTCGCTCGCTGTGCAAGCGCGATTACCGCATTCGGGTCGCGGTGCGGCGTCCGGAGCTCGCGGGTCACCTTCAACCACTCGGCAGGGTCGGACAAATCCACGCGGTCCAGGCCAACTTGCGTTACCCGGCCTCCGTCGCGGCGGCGATGCGGGGCGCCGACGTCGCCATCAACCTCGTCGGCATTCTGGCGCAGAGCGGCGCGCAGACCTTCGACGCTGTGCAGGCGGAAGGCGCGGGCACCATTGCGAAGACGGCGGCGGCCGCGGGCGCGCGGATGGTCCATGTTTCGGCGATCGGGGCCGACGTCCATTCCACCTCCCATTATGGCCGCTCCAAAGCGGCGGGCGAACAGGCGGTGCTGGCGGCCGTGCCTTCGGCGACCATCTTCCGCCCTTCCGTCGTGTTCGGGCCGGAGGATGATTTCACCAACCGCTTCGCCAGCCTCGCGCGGATCTCGCCGGCGCTGCCCTTGATCGGCGGCGGAGCGACCAGGCTGCAACCGGTCTATGTCGGCGATGTCGCGACCGCAATCGCGGATGCGGTCGACGGCAAGACCAAGGCAGGCGCCACTTACGAACTCGGCGGGCCGGAAGTGCTTTCCATGCGCGAGATCATGGAAATGATCCTTTCGATCACCGAACGAAAGCGCATGCTGGTGTCGCTGCCGTTTGGACTGGCAAAACTTCAGGCGCTGTTTTTGCAGTTTGCGCCAGCCGCTTTCCGGCTGACGCCCGATCAGGTCGATCTTCTGCGCGGCGACAACGTGGTGTCGGAAGCCGCGAAAACTGCGGGCCTCACGCTGGAGGGGCTTGGCATCGCGCCGGATTCGCTGGAGGCCATCGCGCCGCAATATCTCTGGCGCTTCCGCAAAGCCGGCCAGTTCACGCACAAGGGCGCGTAGCGATCTTATCATCTTGGGCAGTCCTCATCCTGAGGAGCGGCGACTTCGCCGCGTCTCGAAGGATGAGTTCGGCCTCATGGTTCTCCTGGCGATGCGAAGCATCGTCCAGCGGCGGGTCCTTATTTGTTTTCGTGCCGTTCGGTAACGGCCTCGCTACCTCTCGGCCTGCTCGGGCACGCGCCTCCTCACCATGAGGAACTGCTAGTGCCCCAGCGCGAGCGCGATCAGGCCGAGCGTGCCGACGACGACGCGCCACCACGCAAACAGCGTGAAGCCGTGTCGGGTGAGATAGCTGAGGAACGTTTTCACCACGATCATGGCGACGATGAACGACACCACGAACCCGATCGCGACGATGCCCAGATGATCGGTCGTCATCTCGGCGCGGTTCTTGTAGAAGTCATAGGCGAATGCGCCGATCATGGTCGGGATCGCGAGGAAGAACGAGAACTCCGCCGCCGCGCGCTTGTCGGCGCCGAGCAGCATCGCCGCGACGATGCTGGCGCCGGAGCGTGACACGCCGGGGATCATCGCAAGACACTGCGCGACGCCGATCCACAAATAGGTGAGCAACGGAAATTTCGTCGCGTCGTGCTCGTGCGGCTTGTGGTCGAGCTGATCGACCCAGAGCAGGATCGCGCCGCCGACAATCAGCGAGAAGCAGACCACCCACGGATTGAACAGGAGTTCCTTGATGTATTTGCCGGCAATCAATCCGACGATGACCGCCGGCAGGAATGCGATCAAAAGGCCGACGACAAAGCGGCGGTCGTCGGGATTGGAAAACATGCCGAGCGCGATCTTCCACAATTTGGCGAAATAGATCACGACGATCGCGAGAATCGCGCCGAGCTGGATCAGCACGATAAAGCTGTTCCAGAAGGCGCCTTCACCGAGGCCGAAAAAGCGGTTCGCCAGCAACAGATGACCTGTCGAGGACACCGGCAGGAATTCCGTGATGCCCTCGACGATGCCGAGAATGACCGCCCGCAACGAATCAGTGAGCATATGGAGAGCCCTTTTTGTCAGATTGGTGATTGGCGCGGTCCGCGATCGGTCGCGGACCGTCGAAGCGATTCGGGGACCGTCGAAGCGGTAACGGCGGAAAATGGCCGGATTCTTCTCGCTTATTCGTCTGCAGGCCGCAACGGCAAAAACGCAAAAACTGAAGGCCAAAAACTGAAGGGTTGCCTCGGTCGAAAGCCCGGCTAGTGTCCCAATTCCGAAGTTCGTTTCATTTTTCAGAGCCACGTTTCGAACTTCGGAATCAAAAGGCCACTAGCAAGTCTATTGTTCTCGTGTGGCTTTGGTTCAGAAGTCCGCATGACGAACCCGCGGCACAATTGATGCGGACTTCTGAACCGCCACACTATAGTTTGACCACCAGCTAGGTAATCTTCAGGGCTTCATGTTCACGCTGTTCCATCATCCGTTCTGTCCTCATTCGCGCTTCATTCGCCTCGTACTCGGCGAGCTCGGCATCGATCTGCGCCTGGTGGAAGAGCGGCCCTGGGAACGGCGCGAAGCCTTTCTTGCGCTCAACCCGGCCTGCACCACGCCGGTGTTGATCGCCGAGGGCGAGGGCGCCATTCCAGGCGCAGGCGTCATTGCCGAATATATCGACGAGACGTTTGGCGCCGAGATGGCCGAACACCGGCTGCTGCCGCAGGCGATGGCCGAGCGCATCGAGGTGCGACGGCTGATGGGCTGGTTCAACGAAAAATTTTTCGAGGAAGCGTCCAGTCCGCTGGTCACCGAACGCATCTACAAGCGCTTCATGAGCGAGAACGATGGCGGGGGCGCGCCATCCGCCGACGTGATGCGTGCGGCGAAAGCGAACGTGCGATATCACCTTGCCTATATCGGCTGGCTGGCGCGGACGCGAAACTATCTGGCCGGCGACCGCATCAGTTTTGCGGACCTTGCCGCAGCTGCGCATCTGTCGGCGATCGATTATCTCGGCGACGTGCCCTGGAGCGAGGACGATGCGGCAAAGGCCTGGTACGCGCGGGTCAAGTCGCGGCCCTCGTTCCGCCCGCTGCTCTCGGAGTGGCTCGCCGGCGTGCCCGCGTCGCGGACCTACGTGGACCTCGATTTCTGAACCTAGCTGTCTCGCGAGCGGCCCGCCTACAGCAGCCGTTCAAGCAAGATGCCGCCGCATTTCCGGCCGCGCCTTCAGCGCAGCGCCTTGCCGGCTAAGGATATTGACGATGCGTTCCGGCGCAAAGTTCAGGTCAACGAAGGCCGGCGCGGTGTTGGCGACCTCGTGATAGCTGGTGATCTTGCCCTCGCGCAGCGTCATCATCGCCACACCCTCGAACATCACGCGCGCGCCTTTCGCCTCCGGCAACGTCGAGCGATAGCTGAAGGTATAGCGCGCATAAAGCCTCTCACCGTCGCTGAGCGGGGAATGCATGTCCCAGCGGAAATCGATCGCGCTGCGATAAAACACCTCGTCGATCATCTCGGCGATTTTAGCGCGGCCCTCGAAGGCGCCGTAGAACACGTCGTGATAGACGCCGTCCTCGGCAAACAATTCCGCAAAGGCCTTGCCGTTGCGCTGTTCGACGGCGTCGCAAAAGGCGCGCAGCAGGTCTTCCGTGGTCATCGCGCTTTCTCCTGACGAGAGGAGCCTAACCGAACTCGGCGACCGCAGCCAGAATGCGCGCAATGTCCTGCGGCCGCGACAGGCGATGATCGCCGTCCTGGATCATGGTCAGCACGACATCCTCGGCCGGCAGCCGGTGCGCCAGCGCAAAAGCATGTTTCCACGGCACATCGGGATCCTGCGCGCCTTGCAGGATATGCACCGGACATCCGATCTCGATCGTGCCGCCGAGCAAGAGGTGCTGGCGGCCTTCGTCGATGAGGTTGCGGGTGATCGGATAGGGATCGCCATACTCGGAAGGCCTGAGCCAGACGCCGGTCGTTTCGATCTGGCCGCGGACGTCAGGCGAAAAACCTTTCCACATCAACTCCTCGGTGAAATCGGGCGCAGGCGCGATCAGGACCAGGGCTTTCAGCGAGGCGCGGGACGCCGGATGCTTGGCCAATTCGCGCGCCAGAAGCAGCGCCATCCATCCGCCCATCGAGGAGCCGATCACCACCTGCGGGCCTTCGCAGAACTGGTTGAAGACCGCGACGCTTTCCGCCAGCCAGCGCCCGATGGTGCCCTCGGCGAAGTCCCCGCCGGATTCGCCGTGGCCGGAATAATCGAACCGGACGCAGGCGCGGTTGCGTTCGGCCGCCCACGCATCGAGCGCCAGCGCCTTCGTCCCCTGCATGTCCGATTTGAAGCCGCCGAGCCAGAAAAGCCCGGGCGATGCGCCGTTGCGGACGCGGACCGCGATCCGGCGCCAGGCGCCGGCCTCGCCGACTTCGATGAAGACGGGGGTTTGCGGGTCGGTTGCGGGGCTGGTCATGCGATTGTCATTCCGAAAACTTCTGTGCGCGAGCGGAACGAGCCCGGTTAGCGCGTTATGGCGCTTGCGGAAACCACCCTAGCGTCCTATGTCGCCGCCGAGACAAGCTTTCCCGTGGCCAAAATGCCTCGCATTTGATGCTTTTTCGCGCTCTGGAAGCAAGTTGGCTTGCCCGCGAAGCCTTATTCCTTCAAACTACAACCTTCGTTCACAACTTTGGAGAAGACCCCATTCGCCGTCCCAATAGAGCCCCGCCCGCCGTTGCCAAAGACGGGCCGCGCACCAATGATGAGATCCGCAACGCAACGGTTCAGCTAATCGACCAGAACGGCACGAACCAAGGCACGGTCGAGACGATCGTCGCTATCAGACAGGCGATCGAAGCCGGAATGGATCTCGTGGAGATTTCGCCGAACGCCGCGCCTCCCGTCTGCAAGATCATGGACTACGGGAAGTACAAGTATTCGGCGCAGAAGAAAGCGGCGGAAGCCCGCAAAAAACAGAAGACCGTCGAGATCAAGGAGATCAAGCTCCGGCCGATGATCGACGATCACGACTATGACGTGAAGATGCGCGCCATGCAGCGCTTTTTCGAGGAAGGCGACAAGGTCAAGATCACCTTGCGCTACCGCGGCCGTGAAATGGCGCATCAGGAGATCGGCACCAAGCTGCTCGACAAGATCAAGACCGACGTTGCCGAGTTTGCCAAGGTCGAGCAGGACGCCCGCTTCGAAGGCCGCCAGGTCGTGATGGTTCTGGCGCCGCGCTGAACCCTTTCGCTGATTCGAGAAAACACCTGATCGCTCACCATCCCTGCGCGCGGGGGCGGTGGCGCGTCAGGCGAAGTTGCGAAGAGCGGCTTCAGGTTCTGCTCGCCTGCCAAGTGCCGCTGCAACGGTCACCCGAAATCACGCCTTTCCAGCGGCCGGCGCCGGAATTGCCGGAGAGACGGCCCCTCCCGCTCGCGTGCGACAGGCCGACCGATATGTTGACGGCAACCGTGCCGCCACGCGTGACGCCGCCCGTGACCTTACCACCGCCGGCCGATGAAACCCGGGTGCCCGCCACGTTGAAGGGTGCGCTGTTGGTGGCGCTGCAATTGCCGGCGCGGGTGGTGAATGTCACGTTCCAGTTGCCGTCATAGGCGCCCGCTCGGGGCCTGGCGGCCGCCGGGTTCGACAGTCCGGCAGCAAGAGCCAGAGCCGTGAGGGCAAAAGTGCGCGGCATCACTCGCGCGCGTCTGAAATTCGAAAAAGGCCTGATCGATCTGGCTGAGATGCTCATGGTGTCCTGCCCTGGTCATGAGGGTGGCGACGGCGACGACCGCATCCTGTCATCAGTCGACGAAACCGATTTGACGGTTCATCGTTGCCAAAAGAGCCTTGTTCTGTCATAAGCGCGGCCTTCATCGCCCGGCTGAACAAGGGCTGCCGTGGCGATGAGCGTGCGGGTTTTGTCGAACGACACAAAAACCTGAGCACTTTCAACGCTCTAACGAGCATTTTGGCCGCCAGGGCGCCGTTTTCGGCGCTTTTTTCTGCGGCCTTCAGGAGAGCCAAATGCCCAAGCTGAAGACCAAGTCGGGCGCTAAAAAGCGCTTCAAGGTGACTGCGTCAGGCAAAGTCCTGCACGCCCAGCGTGGCAAGCGCCACGGCATGATCAAGCGGACCAAGAAGCAGATCAGGCAGCTGCGCGGCACGCGCGTGCTGTTCAAGACCGACGGCGACAACGTCAAGAAATACTTCCTGCCGAACGCCTGATCGCGCTTAACCCTACGCCGCGTTCGCGCGGCGATCCGTCACCTCATTTCCTTCGTCAACGGAGCCCGTCATGTCTCGCGTCAAACGCGGTGTGACCGCACACGCCAAGCACAAGAAAGTCTACAAGGCCGCCAAGGGCTATTATGGCCGCCGGAAGAACACGATCCGCGCCGCGAAGCCCGCGGTGGAAAAGGCCGGCCAGTACGCCTTCCGAGACCGCAAGCGCAAGAAGCGGACCTTCCGCGCGCTCTGGATCCAGCGCCTCAACGCCGCGGTGCGGCCGTTCGGCATGACCTACAGCGTGTTCATCAACGGCCTGTCCAAGTCGGGCATCGTGGTCGACCGCAAGGTGCTGTCCGATCTCGCGATCAACGAGCCGGCGGCGTTCCAGGCGATCGCCGAGAAGGCCAAGGCAGCGCTGGCTGCGTAAGCACCATCGGGCTTCTGAGAAGTTCTTGAAGTCGTCATGGCCGGGTTTAGCCCGGCCATCCACGTCTTCCTTGTCGTGAGCCTGAAAAGCGTGGATGCCCGGGACAAGCCCGGGCATGACGGGCTAGGAGCATCGGCTTAGCGTCCTAGCAAAAAGGGATTGCCATGTCCGACCTCGCAAAGCTTGAACAGGAAATCCTGACCCAGATCGCCGCGGCATCCGACGAAGCCGCGCTAGAAGCCGTGCGTGTGGCGGCGCTTGGCAAGAAAGGCTCGATCTCGGCCCTGCTCGCGACGCTGGGCAAGATGTCGCCGGACGAGCGCAAGACGCAAGGTGCTGCGATCAACCTTGCCAAGGACAAGGTGACGGACGCGCTGACCGCGCGGCGCGAGGTGCTGAAATCGGTCGCGCTCGATGCACGGCTGGCGTCGGAGACCGTCGATGTCACGCTTCCCGTGCGTGAGACGCCCACTGAAGCGGGCCGCATTCATCCGCTCAGCCAGGTCTGGGACGAACTGTCGGCGATCTTCGCCGATATGGGATTTTCCGTCGCCGAAGGGCCTGACATCGAGACCGACGACTACAACTTCACCAAGCTGAACTTCCCCGAAGGCCATCCGGCGCGCGAGATGCACGACACTTTCTTCTTCAATCCGAAGGACGACGGCTCGCGCATGCTGCTCCGTACTCACACCTCGCCGGTGCAGGTGCGCACCATGCTTGGCCAGAAGCCGCCGATCCGCGTGATCTGCCCGGGGCGCACCTACCGCATCGATTCCGATGCCACCCACACGCCGCAATTCCACCAGGTCGAAGGCCTCGTCATCGACAAGCACTCGCATCTCGGTCACCTCAAATGGATCCTGCACGAGTTCTGCAAGGCGTTCTTCGAGGTCGACCACATCAACATGCGTTTCCGGCCCTCGTTCTTTCCGTTCACTGAACCCTCGCTCGAGGTCGACATCCAGTGCCGGCGCGACAAGGGCGAGATCCGCTTCGGCGAGGGCGAGGATTGGCTGGAAATTCTCGGCTGCGGCATGGTGCATCCCAACGTGCTGCGCGCCTGCGGCATCGATCCCGACACCTATCAGGGCTTTGCCTGGGGCATGGGCATCGATCGCATCGCGATGCTGAAATACGGCATGAGCGATTTGCGCCAATTGTTCGAAAGCGACGTGCGCTGGCTCTCGCATTACGGCTTCAAGCCGCTCGACATCCCTACCCTGGCGGGAGGGTTGAGCTCGTGAAATTCACCCTCTCCTGGCTGAAGGAACATCTCGACACCGATGAGCCGGTCGAGAAGCTCGCCGACAAGCTGACCATGATCGGGCTCGAGGTCGAGAGCATCGAGGACAAGGCGAAGCAGCTTGCACCCTTCACCATCGCGCGCGTGATCTCGGCCGAACAGCATCCGAATGCCGATCGCCTGCGCGTCTGCATGGTCGATACCGGCGGCGGCGCCGCGCCGGTCCAGGTCGTCTGCGGCGCGCCGAATGCGCGCGCGGGGCTGATCAGCGTGTTCTCGCCGCCCGGCACCTACATCCCCGGCAAGGATATCACGCTCGGCATCGGCACGATCCGCGGTGTCGAGAGCCGCGGCATGCTGTGCTCGGCGGCCGAATTGAAAATTTCCGAAGACCATGACGGCATCATGGAGCTGTCCGCCGATGCGCCGATCGGCGCGGCTTACGCGGCATGGGCCGGGCTTGGCGATCCCGTGTTCGAGATCAACCTGACGCCCAATCGACAAGATTGCACCGGCGTGCACGGCATCGCGCGCGATCTTGCCGCCGCCGATATGGGCAAGTTCAAGGATCCAGCCATCAAGCCGATCAGGGGCGAGTTTCCTTGTCCCATAAAGGTGACGGTGGAGGACGCAAGCCTCTGTCCCGGCTTTGCGCTGCGGCTGGTGCGCGGTGTCAGGAACGGCCCGTCGCCGGAATGGCTGCAAAAGCGCCTGGCCTCGATCGGACTACGCCCGATCAATGCGCTGGTCGATATCACCAACTTCATGACCTATGACCGCGCGAGGCCGCTGCACGTGTTCGACGCGGCGAAGGTGAAGGGCAATCTGGTGGTGCGCCGTGGCCGCAACGGTGAGACGCTGCTTGCGCTCGACGGCCGTACCTACCCGCTCGACACCTCCATGTGCGTCATCGCGGACGATCATGGCGTCGAATCGCTCGCCGGCATCATGGGCGGTGAAGCCTCCGGCTGTTCGGATCAGACCACCGACGTGCTGATCGAGTTGGCGCTGTGGAACGAGATCAACATCGCCCAGACCGGCCGCAAGCTCGGCATCAATTCGGACGCGCGCTATCGGTTCGAGCGCGGCGTCGATCCGTCCTTCATGGTGCCGGGGCTGGAAATGGCCACCAAGCTCGTGATGGACATCTGCGGCGGCACGCCGTCGGAGAACGTGGTGGCCGGCAAGGCCTACGGCGACGATCGCGTCATCGAATTCCCGCTGACGGAGGTCAAGCGTCTCGCCGGGATTGAGGTCGGCTTTGCGGAGACGAAGCGCATCCTCGGCCATCTCGGCTTCATGCTGGCCGGAACAGGCCCGCTGGTGAAGGTCGCGGTGCCCTCCTGGCGCTCGGACGTGCATGGCAAGGCCGACATCGTCGAGGAAATCGTGCGCATTGTCGGCGTCGACGAGGTGCCGATGACGCCGTTCGAGCGGGGCGAGGCGCCGCGCAAGCCGGTGCTCAAGCCGATGCAGTTGCGTACCCGCCGCGCCAAGCGCGCGCTCGCCGCGCGCGGCATGGTCGAAGCCGTGACATGGTCGTTCATCTCAAAGCCGCAGGCCGACCTGTTCGGCGGCGGAAAGGCAGAACTCGCGCTCGCCAATCCGATTGCATCTGATCTGTCCGACATGCGGCCGAGCCTGCTGCCGGGCCTGATCGCCGCGGCACAGGCCAATTCCGATCGCGGCTTGGCCGATGTTGCCCTGTTCGAAGTCGGCCAGGTATTCCTGGGCGACAAACCGGAGGATCAACTCACGGCGGCCGCAGGCATTCGCCATGGTTTCGCGTCGCAGGCCGGCCTCGGGCGCAGCTGGACCGGCTCGGCGACGGCTGACGCATTCGATGCCAAGGCCGATGCGTTTGCCGTGCTTGCGGCCGCCGGCGCGCCGGTGGCCGCGCTGCAGGTGGTGCAGGGCGGCGCACGCTGGCTGCATCCCGGCCGCTCCGGCACGATCCAGATCGGGCCGCAAAACGTGCTCGGCCATTTCGGCGAATTGCATCCGCGCGTGCTGGAAAAACTCGGCGCTGATGGTCCGATGATCGCCTTCGAAGTGATCCTCGAGCGGATCCCCGAAGCCAAGCAGCGCCCGACCCGCGCCAAACCGGCGATCGAGCTATCGGCATTTCAGCCGGTGTCGCGCGACTTTGCCTTCATCGTCGACCGCGCCGTGAAGGCCGGCGACATCCTGCGCGCCGCGCAGAGCGTCGACAGAAAGCTCATCACCGGCGTGACCGTGTTCGACGTCTATGAAGGCAAGGGCATCGACGACGGCAAGAAATCCGTCGCGATCGCGGTGACGATCCAGCCGCGTGAGAAGACCATGACCGATCAGGAGATCGACGCGGTGGCGGCCAGGATCGTGGCGGAGGTCGGCAAGAAGACTGGCGGCCTCCTGCGCGGATAGCGCTCAAGAGGATCAAATTGGATGGCGCTCAGCGCGTATGACGGCGTTGGGAGGGCGCACGCTGCGGCGCGGCCGGCTCACTGAGCGCGCCGATCTTGCGCAGGGCTGCTTCCGCTGCGCGCTCGCCACTTTCCCAGGCGCCGTCGACCGTCCCCCACAGCGTCTCATGGGTGGCCTCGCCCGCCAGGAAAAGGTTACCCGATGGTTCGGTGAGAATTTTGCGCGATGGCTCGCCGCCGGGGGCTGCCACCGACATGGCGCCGAGGACGAACGGCGAGGCATTCCAGCGCGTGACGCTGGATTTTTTCACGGCCAATACCAGATCACTCCCGAACAATTTTTTCAGCCATTCCACCGCAAACGCGACCATCGCCGGCTCGCCCTGGCTGGAAAGATCGCGGCCGAAGGAGCCGGCGACATCGATCAGGCACAGCGAGGATCCGGCGATATTGGCCGACAGCAACGCCGTGCGGGTGGAATTGCTCTGCTCGATCACCGCGTCGTCATTCGCGAGCGCCAGCGGATTACCCGGCAGCCACAGCGCGATGCGGTCATAGCTGCCGAGCGACAGCCTTGTTGCGGCCTCCAACTGACGCTTCGGCTCCGGCGCGAACCTGATGCTGCCGGCCGCGAGCACGTTGCTCGAAACCGTGACGATGACGGCGCGCGCGGCGATCTTGCCGGCCGGCGTTTCCACCGCGACGTCGTGGTTGTTCCAGATCACTTGATTGGCCGGGGTCGACAGGGCCACCGGCAAACCCCCGCCGAGCGTGGTGATCAGCCTGCCCAAACCCTGGCGGCAACCGATCGCGGCATTACGATCCTGCGCGCGCGCCTTGTCCATCACCGAAACATCGCGGAGATCCTTGCCGACCGCGTTGGCGCCGAGCACGAAATCCGCCGTGCCTGCCCAGTCGCCGAGATCTTTCGGCAGCACGGACTCACAGGCGGTGTCGGCTTTGCCGCCGCGCGCGGCATCATCGATGGCCCGGTTGGCGCGAACGAGGGCAGCGAGAAACTGTTCGATTTCGCCGGCGCGCGCGTTGCGCTGGCCGACGCGGATCTTCTGCCCCAGAGGGGCGGCGGCAATATCGAGGCCTGCACCGCGCGCCAGGCGAATCATCGGATTGGTCTCGGGATTGTGCAGCCAGCGTGCGCCGCGATCGAGCGGCACATCGAAGGTGGCGCTATCGGTCCAGCAACGGCCGCCGAGGCGGGAATCAGCCTCCAGCACAATCACCTTGCGATTGGCCGCCTGGACACGCCGCGCTGCGGCGATGCCGGCGGCGCCTGCGCCAATCACGATAATGTCAGCCTCACGCGGCACGGGCGCCGCCCTGGCGCTGCGCGCAAGGCCCGGCAAGCCTGCGAGGGCGGCGGAGGCCGCCAGAAATTCGCGCCGCGTGATCGCCATGTCAGGTCCGGGATTCTTGAAAACAGAGTGAACAATTGGTGTGGCGGTTCGGAAGTCCGCATTTTTGCCGCTGCGGGTTTGTCATACGGACTTCTGAACCAAAGCCGCGCTAGTGGTCCGATTTTAGCATTTGCATCCCGGCGCGGTAGGCACTTTGCAAATGTTAGAATCAAAGGACCACTAGCAAATATAGGTTTCTAGTGGAGTTTTGGATTTGACATTCGCATCGCGAATTCTCGGCTACGGGGGGAGCGAATGTCAAACCACTCCACTAGATCAATAATTCTTTTAATGTCCTATCGATTCCGGAGTCCGTAACCAGGGGGCCGCACGACGCACCGACTTTCAGGATTTTCAAGCTTGCCGCATCCCGGCATTGGCGGCAACCGTCATGGTGAATCAATCATGATTGAAGCGCTTTTTGCATGAACCAAATTGCAACGGCTTTCGACCATGTTATTGGTTGAAAAAAGCGGCCGAAAAGCTGCTTGGGGGGAACTATGGGCGTAATGCTCGACACCGTGGGCAAGTTGATCGCTTCCTATCTTCAGAAGGAAGTGCCCGGCTATGAGCCGTTCACGCCGAGCGACCCCGATCATCTGCGCGGCATTATCCAGCCGGGCGACGTGCTCCTGGTCGAAGGCAACAACCGCGTTTCCGGCATCATCAAGTATCTGACACAATCGACCTGGTCGCACGCCGCGCTTTACGTCGGGCCCGTCGACGGCGCGGTGGAAAGGGACGGCGAGCAGCACGTGCTCATCGAGGCCAATATCGGCGAGGGCGTCGCCTCGGCGCCATTGTCGAAATATTTCAGCTATCACACCCGGCTATGCCGGCCGGTCGGCCTGTCCTACGAGGACCGCTATACTGTGTGCCGCTATGCTATCAACCGGATCGGCTTCGGCTACGACACCAAGAATATTCTCGACCTGATGCGCTTCCTGATTCCGCTGCCGATCCCGCAGCGCTTCCGGCGGCGGATGATTGCGTTTGGTTCCGGCGATCCCACCAAGATCATCTGCTCGGCCCTGATCGCGCAGGCCTTCGACGCCGTGCGCTACCCGATCCTGCCCAGAATCACGCTCGCCGGTTCGCGGCAAGCGCGCCGCGAGATCCTGCATATCCGCGACTCCTCGCTCTATATGCCGCGCGATTTCGACATCTCGCCCTATTTCGAAATCGTCAAGCCGACCATCATCACCGGGTTCGACTACACCGCTCTGCACTGGGCCGATAAACAGAAGCCGCTCCCGGAGGTAGCGGGCCAGTTCGGTGTGTTTCCAGAAGCGTTCCCAGCACCGCCGCTTGTTCCTGAAGCGGCTGACGAAGAAGCGCCGCTTCCAGCTTCGTAAATAGCGCGCAAGACGCCACCGCAGCGCCCGTCACACCATCGCCATTTTGACCTGCGCGGCCGGTCCGCCCCGGCAGCAACGGCTGCAAACAACGGGGCTTGCCGAACGCGGCCCACATGTCTACCTCTCGCGGGAGTTTCGTGGGAAGGCAAAGTGGGTGCTGAGGCGTGGCACGAACTTCGGAAAATGGACACTAGATGATTGACGCGGCCGTCAAGGCGCTGTCGCAAATCCTGTCGCCGCCGATGCGCTCGATCCTGTGGCGATCGATCGGTCTGGCGCTGGTGCTCATTGCGGTACTGGCGATCGGATTGCAGCGGCTGCTAAGCTGGCTCGCGACGTCAGGTGAGGTCTGGCTTGAGGCGGCGCTCGGGCCCTCTTATCAGACACCGCTCGATATCCTCGCCTGGATCGTCTCGATCGCCGCCGGCCTCGGCGTGGTGTTCGGCGCGGTGCTGTTGATGCCGGCGATCACCTCGCTGGTCGCAAGCCTTTTTGTCGATGAGGTCGCCGACCATGTCGAACGGGAGTATTATCCGGCGGAACGGCCCGGCATGCCGCTGCCGCTCGGCATTGCGATCCCCGAAGGCGTCAAGACCGCGCTGCTCACGATCCTCGTCTATCTCATCGCGCTGCCGTTCGTGCTGCTTGCCGGCGCGGGCTTCATCATCTTCTTTCTCGCAACCGCCTGGCTTCTGGGACGGGAATATTTCGAACTCGCGGCGATGCGCTTCCGTTCGCCGCAGGAAGCCAAGGCGATGCGCAAGGACAATGCCGCGACCGTTTTCATGGCCGGGCTCTTCATCGCCGCCTTTGTCTCGATTCCCGTCGTCAATCTCGCGACGCCGCTGTTCGGTATGGCCTTCATGGTTCACATGCACAAGCGCCTGAGCGGGCCGCGGCCGGAGTTGATTGAGCCCTCACGCAAGACGCGATTGCCCGCGGCCTGATCGCCTGTTGCTTAGTCCGCGACGTAGCCTTCCGGCAGGTTGGCGATCCGGCCTCCCCGCGTGAGCGTGACGGAGTCAGGAAACTCCTGCTCGAACGTCACGCCGAGATCCTCCAGCCGGCGAAGCAGTTCCGGAAGGCGCACCAGACAACCTGCTTCGATGTCATGCAGCACCACGACGCTCCAGCTTTCGAGCGAAACTTGCGCGATGCAGCGCTCGACCCAGCCGTCCGGATCTCTCCAATCTCCGGGCACGTTGTTCCAGATGATCGTCCGGTAGTCTTGCGCGAGGAGGTGTTCGAGGGCGGCCCTACTTAGCAGATGCGGCCCGAGACGGCCGGAGTTGCCGTAGGGTCGAAACAGCTTTTCGGCTTGCGAGAAAGTTCCGATGCGCGCTTGCGCGCCTTCGATTTCACTTACCGCATAATCCCGCTCCCGGCGGTCGCCCAAGGCGACCGTGTGCGACAGCGTGTGATTGCCGATCCAGTGACCAGCCGCGTGCGCCTGTCTCATGAGGCCTGCGGCCGCGGGCTTGTCGAGATTCTTTCCGATCACGAAGAATGTCGAGCGGATCCGCGCCTGCTCCAGAATCTCCAGCACGCGCTCGGTGACACCGGGCACAGGGCCGTTGTCGAAGGTCAGGGTGACGCGTGTCTTGGTCATGTGCGCTCAGCGGACAATTCAATATTGGTCGGGCAAGACTAGCAGACGCAAATGATGATCAACACACCGCGCGATCTCGCACGCAGATATTTGATAGGTGATGGTTTGCGCGGTAGGATCAACTTGCGGCCACGCCGGAGGTCGCATTCACGCCAGATGCTGCCGTCGACATTAAGCGCGCAACCGCGGAATGAGATGCGTCGCATTCTCACGGCCAATGGCGTCGAGATCTGTCGCCGGGAGGCCGAGCTTCTGCAGCTCCGCGAACTGGTCAAAGCCGAAATAGGGATAGTCGGTGCCGTAGGTGATCTGGGAGGCGGGCACGAGCTTGAGCAGTGCCGCCATGGATGGCGCGAAGGCGGCGTTCGCGGTGTCGTAATAAAGCCGGCGTAGTTCACCTTCGATCCCCTCCGGCGCAAATTCCTTCAGGTTCGGCCGCGCTCCATAGAACGAATTGATCCGTCCGGCCATCATCGGGATCGTGCCGCCGGCGTGCGAGAACAGCCATTTGATGTCGCGATATCTTGCGAATGAGCCGCTGAGCAGGAGGCTCGTCACCGTGCGGGTGGTGTCGTGCGGCACTTCGATGACTGCCGGAAAGGTGCCGACGCTGAGCGCGCTGCAGCAGCTCGCGACCAGCGGATGCACATAAACGACGGCCTTGCGGCGGTTGAGCTCCTCCAGCACCGGCTTGTAGGCGGCATTGCCGAGCCATTTGTCACCATAGTTGCTCTGCAGGCCGATGCCGTCCGCCTTCAGCGTGTCGAAGGCATATTCGATCTCTTTCAGAGTGGCATCAACGTCCAGCATCGACAAGGTCGCGAACAGGCCGAAGCGGCCCGGATGGTCGCGCATCATCTCCGCCGCATACTCGTTGCAGGTGCGCGCGAGCCGGCCCGCTTCCGAAGGGCCGACGTCGAACCACACGCCGGGGGTGGAGGCGAGCGACAGAACGCCTGTCCGTATTCCTTTGCGGTCCATGTCCTCGACCAGCTTCTCGCGGGTCCATGCCACCTGACCCGGGAAGTGCGGCTGCTTATGCGCGTCTTCGTAACCGAGCCAGAGCTTTTGATATTCGGGCGGATAAAAATGAAGATGCGTATCGATCAGCGTCGGCTTTGTCTGCGCGTGCGCCGCAACGGTCGGGAAGGCCGAGGCGAGGCCAACTGCACCGAGGCTTGCGAGAAAGCCGCGTCGCGACCAGGACAGGCCGCAACAGGCGCAGTGGGAGTGATGCGCTCGCGATTTCCGACCCCTCGTGTTCATCTTGCACTCCTCCCGTGACGAATTGGCAAAAATTAGGGTCCGCAGTGGGGCCGAGCGCTACGGTGATCAGTGGATCGCAACCGTGATCATAGCCTCTTACCAAGGGGCGCCTCAGCAGTAAGCCCCTGGGGCCCACGACCAGGACCTATCCCAACCAGCGCCACGGTAGTAGCCCCCACCAGTGCGCTCGTAATCGCAAGGGCTACCACCATAGTAGTCCCAAGGTCCGGTCGCCAGACCGTCACCGTAACCGTACGCAGCCCGCCAGTCGTGTCGACGGGCAACGCTCGGGGACAACAAGGGTCGGTCGATCTGCGCCTGAGCACTCTCGATCGACAGCGAGATGCCGCGTTGCGCAGACCAGCCGAAGGAGAGCAGGAACACACATGCGAAGGTCGAGGTTGCTATCGCAACGTTTCTCAAATTCGTCTGCATCATGGGTCTGACTCCACTATTCTTGCGAACTCTTAAAACCATACGCCTTCACGTTCAGAAAAGGCAATCAGGATTGGATGCGGGGGTTGAATGCTTCCAATTCTTCACCCTTACCCAATTTGAAAAGGATCGCGTTCGGTACGCACTTGCCGCCTTGTGGCCCTGAGGTGAAGAAGGCGCAAGTCACGGCTACGTCGGCGATCCCCCGGTAAACCGTACGTCACCGGGATTTCGCGCCAGCGCCCTTGAATCTCCTCAGTTCGACTAAACATTTGTTTAGTTTGGTTTGCCGGTCGCGTCGGCGAGATAGGCGGCGGGGCCACACGATGGGAGGAGGCTATGACCATCGAAACTATTCTGCGGCGGAAGGGCACTGACGTCACAACAATAGCTCCGGAAGCCAGCATCAAGACGGCGGCAGACTGGCTCTGCGCAAAGAATATTGGTGCTCTCGTGGTGGCTAGTGAGGGCGCAGTTCTTGGTCTCATCTCCGAACGTGAAATCGTTCGTGCGTTTTCTCGCTATGGCGAGACAGCCGGGTCGATGACTGTGAGGGAAATCATGCAATACGGCATGACCACCGTGTCCCCGGACGAGAGTGTCAATCGCGTGATGAATCTGATGACGCAACATCGGGTACGCCACATGCCGGTACTACGCGACGGCAAGCTGGTCGGTATCGTCAGCATCGGCGATGTCGTCAAGCATCGACTGGCGGATCTGGAGCTTGAGACCAACGTCCTGCGTGATGTTTACTACGCCGGGCGTTAACGGCTCGGACGATGGTTCCTATGACGAAATCTCAGCGACATTGATAGGAACTTCAAATTCACCGCACTAGCGGACAGCCGCCGTCCGCGAGCGAGCGGAACGCCTGATCGCCGGGGATGGTGGACAAGACCTTGTAATAGTCCCACGGCCCCCTGGATTCGGCCGGCGTCTTCACCTGCGCCAGATACATGTCATGCACCAGGCGGCCGTCTTCGCGCAGATGGCCATTCTTGACATAGAAATCGTTGACCGGGCGCTCGCGCATCTTCGCCATCACCGCCTTGGCCTCATCGGTGCCTGCTGCGGCAATCGAACCGAGATAATGGGTGATCGCTGAATAGACCGCCGCCTGCGGCATGGTCGGCATCCTCCCGAACTTGTCGAAGAACCGCTTCGACCAGGCGCGGGTCTCCTCGTTGCGGTCCCAGTAAAACGCGGTGACGAACTTCAACCCCTGGGCTGCCTGAAGCTGCATGCTGTGCACGTCGGAGATGAATACCAGGAGTGAAACGATGGTCTGGTTTTTCGTCAAGCCGAACTCATTCGCCTGCTTGGTGGCGTTCACCATGTCGCCGCCGCCATTGGCGAAGGCTATGACCTTCGCGCCGGAGGCCTGAGCCTGCAACAGATACGAGCTGAAATCCGCGGTGTTGAGCGGATGCCGCACGCTGCCGAGCACCTTGCCGCCGGCCGCCTTTACCGCCGCCGTCGCATCCGCTTCCAGCGAATGTCCGAAGGTGTAGTCGACGGTAAGGAAGAACCAGCTGTCGCGCCCTTCCGCCACGACTGCTTTGGCAAGGCTCGTGGTCAGCGCGTAAGAGTCATAGATCCAGGACGCTTCGTTCGGCGTGCAGGACTTGCCGGTAAAGGCGGTCGAGCCGACCGCGCCTGCGATGGCGATGCGATTTTTTTCCGCGGCGAGCTGCGAGACCGCAAGCGCGACCGCCGAATGGTCAAAGCCGATCGCCATGTCGACCTTGCCGACGTCGAACCATTCGCGTGCAATCGCAGCCCCGACGTCGGATTTGTTCTGGTGGTCGCCGGACACGATTTCGATCGGCTTGCCGAGCACCTTGCCGCCGAAATCCTCAACCGCCATTTTGGCCGCGACCACCGAGCCTGGCCCGCCGAGATCGGCGTAAAGCCCGGTTTGATCGTTGAGCACGCCGATCTTGACGACGTCATCGGAAATTTGCGCGCGCGCCCCGTGCGCAGCCAATCCCGTGACCAACAGCGCAGAAACCAGCGCAAGCCCGAGCCGCATGGCATCTCTCCCCTTTTGATCCGCGACCCTTTCCGGGCCTTGGCGCTTTGGGAGCAAGCCTAGGCTGCGTGTCTGCCCGCGACAAGATCCAATCGGAGCGGTGAAGCGGTTACTGAGGACGAGAACGTCACAGCGTCTTTTCCGGCCAGCGGCAGAGGTCTTTGATCAGGCAGACCGCGCAGCGCGGCTGACGCGCCAGGCAGGTGTAGCGGCCGTGCAGGATCAGCCAGTGATGCGCGTGCAGCATGAATTCGCCTGGGATGACGCGCTCCAGTCCTAGCTCCACCTCAAGCGGCGTCTTGCCTGGTGCGAGACCAGTACGGTTGCCGACGCGAAACACGTGCGTATCCACCGCCATGGTGCGTTCGCCGAAGGCCATGTTGAGCACGACGTTGGCGGTCTTGCGTCCGGCGCCGGGCAGCGATTCGATCTCGCTGCGCGTGCGCGGCACCTCGCCGCCGAATTCATCGATCAGCTTTTGCGAGAGTGCGATGACGTTTTTCGCCTTGGTGCGGTAGAGGCCGACGGTCTTGATGTAGTCGCGCAGTTTTTCTTCGCCGAGCGCGAGCATCTTCTGCGGCGTGTCGGCAATTGGGAACAGAGCGCGGGTGGCGCGGTTGACCCCCGCATCTGTCGCCTGCGCCGACAGCACGACCGCAACCAGCAGCGTGAAGGGATTGAGATGTTCCAGTTCGCCCTTCGGCTCGGGATTGGCCTTGCGGAAACGTTCGAACGCCTCGCGCACCTCGGCCTCGGTCCAGGGCTTTGGTTTCTTGGCAGCCGGCGTGCGCTTGGGACCAGCCACTTTCGGCTTGCGGGATTTCGTCGGGCGCGGAGCGGTTACTGCCTTCGATTTAGGCTCGGATTTTGCGGCGGGGCGGCGCGTGATTTTCGACATGCTCCAGTTAGGATATACTGACAGGTCATGACACCAGGCAATGATTTTGATTCTGACGAAGCGGAGCTGTTCTCGGCGCGGCTGAGACCGCACCGCTCGCTCAACCGGACCGGCTTCCTGGTGCTGATGGCCTTTGTCAGCGTGGTGAGCTTTGCCGCCGGCATGGCCTTCCTCTTGATGGGCGCATGGCCGGTGTTCGGGTTTTTCGGCCTCGACGTGCTCGCGATCCACTGGGCGTTTCGCGTGTATTTTCGCCGCGCCAAGGCGTACGAGGAGATTCGTCTCACGCCGTCAGAACTTTCGGTGCGGCGGATCAGCCACGGCGGCCATGTGATGGAATTCACGTTCAATCCGCTGTGGGTGCAGCTCGACCGCGAGACACACGCGGAATTCGGCATCGAGCGGCTTTACCTGGTCTCCAGGGGCCGCCGCATCGCCATTGCCAGTTACTTGGGTGCCGAGGAAAAGGCCAACTTTTCCAATGCCTTGATGGCCGCGCTCCAGGCCGCCCGGCGCGGGGTGACGTACAATCCCATCCATTAGCCGCCCTTTGTTTTGACGCGTTTTCTTCACGCGAACCGGTTCCCACTTCGCTCGAAAAGCTATGCCGTCTGAAATCGGGTGGTTTGGACAACGCCCCCGGCCTACATCCATGGCATGATCAACGATGCCATGAATGACGCCATGACCCTCGCCATGAACGATCTCCGCCTGGCAAAGCCAGGCGCCCAGAACGCGGCGCTACGCGATTACGATTCCGTGCGCCGCGCCATCGCCTTCATCTCCGAGCGCTGGCGCACGCAGCCGACCATCGAGGCGATGGCAGATGCGGCAAGCCTCACCCCGGACGAGCTGCACCACCTGTTTCGCCGCTGGGCGGGGCTGACGCCGAAAGGTTTCATGCAGGCACTGACGCTCGATCACGCCAAGAACCTGTTGCGCGACTCCGCAAGCGTGCTCGATGCCGCGCTCGATTCAGGCCTGTCAGGCCCGGGCCGGCTGCACGACCTGTTCGTCACCCACGAGGCGATGTCGCCCGGCGAATGGAAGGCGGGTGGCGCCGGCATGACCATGCGCTACGGCTTTCATCCCTCGCCCTTCGGCACCGCCTTGGTGATGGCGACCGATCGAGGTCTCGCAGGCCTCGCTTTTGCCGATGCGGGCGACGAGAAGGCCGCGCTGGCCGATATGACGGGGCGCTGGCCGAGCGCGATCTATATCGAGGACTATCTTGCGACGGCGCCACTGGCCCAGCGCATCTTCGACAAGAAACTGTGGCGCGCGGATCAGCCGTTGCGCGTGACCTTGATCGGCACCGACTTCGAGGTGCGGGTCTGGGAGACGCTGCTGAAAATTCCGATGGGCCACGCGGTCTGCTATTCGGACATCGCCAAAAAGATCGAGTCGCCGAAGGCGTCACGTGCGGTCGGTGCTGCGGTCGGCAAGAACCCGATCTCCTTCGTGGTGCCCTGCCATCGCGCGCTCGGCAAAAGCGGTGCGCTGACCGGCTATCACTGGGGCCTCACCCGCAAACAGGCGATCATGGGCTGGGAAGCGGGACAGGTGGGGGTGTAGTAGCATCGTCATTCCGGGATGCGCCGTCAGGCGCAGGCCTGGAATCCATCGCGCCGCTCGAATATCGGGAGAAATGGCTTCCCGGCTCGATGCGCGCATCGCCCGGGAATGATGACCGAGGCCTGCAGTCACTCACTACTTCAGCCGCTTCCACATGATCGCGGTGTCGCAGAGCCGGCCATCCGGAAACAGCGCGTAGTCCGGAACGATTCCGCTCTGCTGCCAGCCCGCGCGCAAATAAAGCCGGTGCCCGCTTTCGCCGGGCACGGTATCGAGCACGAGCAGCCAGCGGCCGCGCTTGAACGCTTCGCCTTCGACGGCCGCCATCAACGCCGCGCCAACGCCGCGACCGCGCACTGAGCGGTGCACCAGCATTTTCTTGACGTCGGCGCGATGCGGCTGGTTCGGCGGCGTGTCGAGCCCGAGCTGCACGGTGCCGACGATTCGGCCGCCGAGCCTCGCTGCGAGCAGCACCGTATGGCCGGACGCGACGCTGCCCGCAACCCTGGTGAAAAAGGCGCGCGCGTCACGTTGCGAAAACGACGCCATGAAATTGACGCTGGCGCCGCCCGCGACGCAGTCGGCGAGCACGTCCGCCAATTCATCCAGCGCACCATCGCCGACCGGGGCGGCCAGAGCAATTATCTCGACATCATCGCTCACGCGAGATCGAGCTTGGATGCGACGGTGGAGTCCGCGTTCAGGCGATAGATGATGGGTGCGCCGGTTGCGAGCTCCCGCTTCAAAATGCCTTCCGGCGAAAGCTTCTCCAGCACCATGATCAGCGCGCGCAGCGAGTTGCCGTGGGCGGCGACCAGCGTGCGCTCGCCGCGCAGCACGCAGGGGAGGATCTCCTGCACATAATAAGGCAGCGTGCGCGCCAGCGTATCCTTCAGGCTTTCGCCGCCGGGCGGCGGCACGTCGTAGGAACGGCGCCAGATCAGCACCTGATCCTCGCCCCATTTCTTGCGGGCATCGTCCTTGTTGAGGCCGGAGAGATCGCCGTAGTCGCGCTCGTTCAGCGCGAGATGCTTGTGAACGGGAAGCTTCGTCTGGCCGAGCTGGGCGAGCATCAAATCGAGCGTGTGTTGCGCGCGTGTCAATACGGACGTAAACGCAACATCGAACACCAGGCCCTGCGCCTTCAGCTTGCGGCCGGCCTCGTTGGCCTCAGCAACGCCCTGCTCGGTCAGATCAGGGTCCTTCCAGCCAGTGAAAAGATTCTTCAGATTCCATTCGCTCTGGCCGTGACGCACCAGCACGAGAAGACGATCGCTCATGTCAGGACTTCCGCTTTGAACCGATCAGAAATTGTTGAGGCCGAGCACGTCGGCCATGGTGTAGAGCCCGGGCTTCTTGCCGTGCGCCCAGAGTGCTGCTTTCAACGCGCCATGGGCGAAGATCGCGCGGTCCTCGGCGTGATGCGACAGCACCAGCCGTTCGGAAGGCCCCGAAAAGAACACGCTGTGATCGCCGGCGGCGGTGCCGCCACGCAATGACGCAAAGCCGATGTCGCCGGCGCGCCTTGCGCCGGTATGGCCGTCACGTCCCCGTGCCGAATGTCCTTCGAGCGCAATGCCGCGCCCGGCAGCCGCGGCTTCGCCCAGCATCAAGGCGGTGCCCGAGGGCGCGTCGATCTTGCCTTTATGGTGCATTTCCAGGATTTCGATGTCGAACGACGTATCGAGCGATTGCGCCACGCGCTTGACCAGCGCCGCGAGCAGGTTGACGCCGAGGCTCATGTTGCCCGACTTCACGACAATGGCGCGCGAGGTCACGCTCTTGATCACGGCATCATCCGACGCGGATAGCCCCGTCGTGCCGATGACGTGAACCAGACCGCGCTGGGCTGCGATCGCGACATTGGCGATGGTCGCCGCTGGTACGGTGAAATCCAGAATGCCGTCGGCATTGGCCGACATCGACCACAGATCGGCCGACAGCTCGACGCCATTGGCGGGCAGGCCGGCGAGCACGCCGGCATCCTTGCCGAGCAGTTCCGACCCCGGCGCCTCCAGCGCACCGGCCAGAACGGCGCCGCTGGTCTCGGCTATCACGCGCGTTAGCGCCCGGCCCATACGGCCGCCGGCCCCTGCAACAATCAAGCGCATCTCGGACATGAAAATACCTCTGACCGCCGTATAGCCGCAGCTAGAAGTTCCGGCAACCGATCAGGCTCCGCGGACGGCGATCACTCTCCCGGCTGCGGCCCGTCATACCCCTCGATGATCACGAGATCGCCTTCGGAATGCGGCTTGCGGAGCGCGACGAGGCGGACATATTCCGGCGAATTGTAGCAGGCGATCGCGGTGTCATAGTCCTTGAACTCGACCACCACGTTGCGGGTGCGCGAGGAGCCCTCCTTGGACACATGCCGGCCGGCGCGAACCAGAAACTTGCCGCCGTATTTGGCGAAAACCGGCCCGTTCTGCGCGACGTAGTCCTTGTAGCCCTCGGGGTTGTGCACATCGATGCGCGCGATCCAGTAGCCTTTTGCCATGTTGGGTCTCCTTCTTAGTTGAGCGCCTGCGCAATCTCGGCCTGGATGGCGTCCGCGGCGGCCTTCGGATCGGCCGCGTCCATGATGGGCCGTCCGACCACGAGATAGTCGGCGCCGGCCTTGATCGCGCGCGACGGCGTCATGATGCGCTTCTGGTCGCCGACAGCGCTACCCGCGGGCCGGATGCCAGGGGTCACCAAACTCATCTGGTCGCCGACGATTGCACGCACCGCCGCCACCTCTTCGGGCGAGCAGACCAGGCCCTCGACGCCGATCGCCTTGGCCTGACGGGCGCGGATGGCGACGAGATCGGCGATGCCGTGCCGGTAGCCGGCGGCTTCCATATCCGCCTCGTTGTAGGAGGTCAGCACGGTGACGGCGAGGATCTGCAAGGGCGAATTGCCGCGGCCCTCGACCGCGGCCTGCATAGTCTGCGGATAGGCATGCACGGTGACGAAGGTCGCGCCGAGCGCGGACAGGCTTTCGACGCCGCTCTTCACGGTGTTGCCGATATCATGCAGCTTGACGTCGATGAACACCTTCTTGCCTGCATCGCGCAGCTTCCGGGCCAGCGGCAGGCCCCCGGCATACACCAGCTGATAGCCGATCTTGTAGAAGGTCACGCTGTCGGAAAGACGCTCGATCATCGCCTCCGCCGGCTCAAGCCCCGGCAGGTCCAGCGAGACGATCAGCCGGTCTTTCGGGGCGATGGCGGCGAGTGGCATGTGACCTCACATCAGGCGTTGGGAGACATCGATCAGTTGCCGCACCATGGCGAACAACGCCTCGATATCGGGCGGGTTCTTCAGGCGATCCATATCGTCATAGGCCTCGTCCGCGAAGGCAAGCGCGAGCTGGTTCGGGATCACCAGGGCGTGGCAGGCCGACAGGATCAGGCGTAGCGCGGCAATCGCGCGCGCGCCGCCGAGCCGGCTATGCGAGGCGCCGGCGAGCGCGAAGGCACGGCCGCGAAATACCTGTCCGCGGGCCTCATGCGCATCGTGCACGCGGCTGACCCAGTCGATCGCATTCTTGAGCAGCGGCGGCACGGACGAATTGTATTCCGGCGTCACCAACAGCACGCCGTGATGGGCGCCCATCATCCGCTTGAGGTCGACGGCGTTCTTCGGCACGCCCGATCTGGTTTGCAGGTCGCCGTCATAGATCGGCAGGGGGAAGTCGGCGAGCGAGAGTTTCGTCACTTGCGCGCCTTCTTGCGCGAATTGATGGGCGGCAACCGCTGCCAGCTTCGCGTTCAGCGAGCCGGTCCGCGTCGAGCCGGGGATCACCAGGATTTTCAGCGCAGCCATGATTTAAATGTCCCGCAAAACCGCCACGCGGGACAGGGGGCGGTCTAGCCCTTCCGATACACCCAGACACGGGCCGGCGGAAGGTTCATCCAGACGCGCTCGGAGGCTTCTGTGGAAACGCCCGGCAGCGATTTCGGAATCGGCGGCGCGACCGAATAGGTGAACTGCACGAACGGCGCGCCGGGTGCGAGCGCCAGGAAGGCATCGCGGATCAGCCGCAGCCGGATCTGCATCGGCTTGGTGACCAGCGGCAGGCCGGAGACGACGGCACGGGCCGGCGCACCCAGCTCCTTGCGCAAGGAATCCCGCAACCGGTAGGCATCGCCCTGGATCACCTTGGCTTGCGGATAGCGGTCGCGCAGCAGCGCGCAAAAGGACGGATTGTACTCGACCAGCACCAGACGCTTCTGGTCGACGCCGCGCTCGATCAGGGCGTTGGTGATTGCGCCGGTCCCCGGGCCAAGCTCGACGACCGGGCCTTTCGAATCGACCTCGACATATTGAGCCATGGTGCGCGCGAGCAATTTGCCCGACGGCATCACTGCTCCCATGTGAAGCGGCTTTTCGATCCACGATCGGAGAAAACGAACTTCGTCATCGAGACGAAGGGGTTTTTTCAACGCACGCGCGGACGATTGCAATGGCATGTCGCTACCAGGCGGGACCGCTTTCGCGGCAGTGTCAGAAAATAGTCATAAAGACGTATAGCTACGCAGCGATCCGGTCAAGCAAAACGCGCCTTGCGGCGCGTGGTCGAAGGCATATCAGCTTCGCGATAACAGACTGCACTCACTTGCGTTTTGCGCGTAGGCAAATTGCACCAACGCGACTTACGTGCTGGCGCGATTGCCGAAGAAGTCCTTGACCTTGGCAAAGAACCCCGCAGCCTCCGGTTGGGTTGCACCGGAAGACAATTTTTCGAACTCGGCCAGCAATTCCTGCTGCTTCTTGGTCAAATTCTGCGGCGTCTCGACTGCGACCTGAACGTACATGTCGCCGGTCTGGCGCGAGCGCAGCACCGGCATGCCCTTTGACGCGATGCGGAAGCGGCGGCCGGACTGGGTTCCGGAAGGCACCTTCACCTTGGTCTTGCCCTTGTCGATGGTCGGCACCTCGAACTCGCCGCCGAGCGCCGCGGTCACCATCGAGATCGGCACCCGGCAATGCAGGTCGGCACCATCGCGCTGGAAGAATTCGTGGTTCGCCAGCGACAAGAAAATATAGAGATCACCGGGAGGCCCGCCGCGCAGGCCCGCTTCACCCTCGCCGGCGAGACGAATGCGCGTGCCATCCTCGACACCTTGCGGAATATTGACCGAGAGCGTGCGTTCGCGCGTCACCCGGCCGGTGCCCGAGCAGGACGGACAAGCCTCTTCGATCATCTGTCCGCGACCCTGGCAGCCCGGACAGGTCCGCTCCAGCGTGAAAAACCCCTGCGCCTGCCGCACCCGGCCCGCACCGCCGCACATGCCGCAGGTCTTGGGCTTGGTGCCGGCCTTGGCGCCAATGCCTGAACAGGCCTCGCAGGTGACCGAGACCGGAATCTCGATCTGTGCGGTCTTGCCCTGAAAGGCATCCTCGAGCGAGATTTCCATGTTGTAGCGCAGGTCCGCGCCGCGCTCGCGGCCGCCACGGGAGCGCTGGCTCGCCATCCCGAACAGGTCTTCGAAAATATCGGAGAAGGAGGAAGCAAAGCCGGCGCCGAAGCCTGCCGGGCCCGCGCCGCCCTGCTCGAACGCGGCATGGCCGAACCGGTCATAAGCGGCGCGCTTCTCGCCGTCCTTCAGGACCTCGTAGGCCTCGTTGATTTCCTTGAACCTGATCTCGCTCTGGGCATCGCCCGGATTTTTGTCCGGATGCCATTTCATCGCGAGCTTGCGAAAGGCCGACTTGAGCTTGGTTTCGTCCGCGCTTCGGTCGACTTCAAGGGTCTCGTAGTAACAGCGTTTGGTGGACATCCTTCAAACCCGCCCGGATCCTCATCCCGAAGGAATGCGGCTCACAATGCCGCTTTCGGCTTAACGAAAAATAACCCCCACCCTTTCGAGACGCGAAGTTGCGTACTCGGAAGACGTGGGGGTCATTGTCGTCGCCCTTAAGCAGACTTCTTGTTCTTGTCGTCGTCGACTTCGGTGAACTCCGCGTCGACAACGTCGTCCTTCGCAGCATCCTTGGCCGCATCGCTTTCGGCCTGCTGCTTGTACATGGCCTCGCCGAGTTTCATCGAGGCCTGCGCCAGCGTATTGGTCTTGGCCTTGATCGCTTCGGCATCGTCGCCCTTCAGCGCTTCCTTCAGGTCGCTGACGGCGTCCTCGATCGCGCGGCGCTCGGTGTCGGCGATCTTCGAACCATGCTCGGCCAGCGCCTTCTCGGTGGAATGCACCAGCGCGTCGGCGTGGTTCTTGGCATCGACCGCCTCGCGGCGCTTCTTGTCCTCGGCCGCATTTGCTTCGGCATCCTTGACCATCTTGTCGATGTCGGATTCGGACAGGCCGCCCGAGGCCTGGATGCGAATCTGCTGCTCCTTGCCGGTCGCCTTGTCCTTGGCGGACACGTTGACGATGCCGTTGGCGTCGATGTCGAACGTCACCTCGATCTGCGGCATGCCGCGCGGCGCCGGCGGAATGCCCATCAGGTCGAACTGACCGAGCATCTTGTTGTCGGCCGCCATTTCACGCTCGCCCTGGAAGACGCGGATGGTGACGGCGTTCTGGTTGTCCTCGGCCGTCGAGAACACCTGGCTCTTCTTGGTCGGGATCGTGGTGTTGCGGTCGATGATGCGGGTGAACACGCCACCCAGCGTCTCGATGCCGAGCGACAGCGGCGTGACGTCGAGCAACAGCACGTCCTTGACGTCGCCTTGCAGCACGCCGGCCTGGATCGCGGCGCCGATCGCCACGACTTCGTCGGGGTTGACGCCCTTGTGCGGCTCCTTGCCGAACAGCTGCTTCACGACCTCCTGCACCTTCGGCATGCGGGTCATGCCGCCGACCAGCACCACTTCACCGATCTCGCCGGCGGTGAGGCCGGCATCCTTCAGCGCCTTGCGGCAGGGCTCGATGGTCTTCTGCACGAGATCGTCGACCAGCGCCTCGAACTTGGCGCGCGTCAGCTTCATGGTCAGATGCTTCGGACCGGTCTGGTCCGCCGTGATGAACGGCAGGTTGATTTCGGTCTGCGTGGTCGACGACAATTCGATCTTGGCCTTTTCGGCGGCCTCTTTCAGGCGCTGAAGCGCGAGCTTGTCGTTGCGCAGGTTGATGCCCTGCTCCTTCTGGAACTCGTCGGCGAGGTAGCCGACCAGGCGCATGTCGAAGTCTTCGCCGCCGAGGAAGGTGTCGCCGTTGGTCGACTTCACCTCGAACACGCCGTCGCCGATTTCGAGAATGGAGATATCAAACGTGCCGCCACCGAGGTCGTAAACCGCGATGGTGCCGGACTTGGTCTTGTCGAGACCATAGGCGAGCGCCGCCGCCGTCGGCTCGTTGATGATGCGCAGCACTTCAAGGCCGGCGATCTTGCCGGCGTCCTTGGTGGCCTGGCGCTGGGCGTCGTTGAAATAAGCGGGAACCGTGATGACGGCCTGTTCGACCTTCTGGCCGAGATGGGCCTCTGCGGTCTCCTTCATCTTCTGCAGGATGAAGGCGGAAATCTGCGAGGGCGAATAGGTCTTGCCGTCGGCCTCGACCCAGGCGTCGCCGTTGGATGCCTTGACGATCTTGTAGGGGACGAGCTTCTTGTCCTTTTCCACCATCGGATCGTCGTAGCGGCGGCCGATCAGGCGTTTCACCGCAAAGAAGGTCCGCTCGGGATTGGTGACCGCCTGGCGCTTGGCCGGCTGGCCGACGAGACGCTCGCCATCATCGGTAAAAGCGACGATCGACGGGGTCGTGCGCATGCCCTCGGCGTTTTCGATGACTTTGGCGTTTTTGCCATCCATGACGGCGACGCACGAATTCGTGGTGCCGAGATCGATCCCAATGACCTTTCCCATGGTCCCTATGTCCTTCTGTCTGCGGCAGGTCGGCTTAAGGCCCTGACGGCGCCCTGATCCGGACCCCCAACGATCAAATGCTCGCGATATTGCGACGGTGAGCCTCATATAGGAGGGGGCACATCCCCTGCAAGGAGGAGAGCGCAACCTTCGCCCGCAAAAGCCAGCAAAACCTTAAAGATAGTTTCGGGGGCGAGGACAAGAGGCGAGCATGAGAAGCCATGGCCGGGGCCGTTGCAAAGCGGGACAGCTTCGGGCTAGGCCCCGGGGACGCCCTTCCCCTGGCGCCGCGATGGCGCTGTTGCGGACGCGGCAAACCCGTTAAAACCCGACCCCGGCCGGAAAGGGATTCGGCCCCAAACATGATCCGAGAACATCGCCGATGACCTCTCTCCGACTGCTTTCCGCCCTTGCCTGGCTTGCCGTCACCATGGGTGGCGCGCTTGCCGCCGACCAGGTTTTCCCCCCGGGAGCCCGGATCGGGATGACGCCTCTGGTGGGACTTGTCCCCGCCAAGGCCTTCACCGGCTTCGAGACGGAGGACAAGAGCGTCAAGGTGCTGATCGCAGAGTTGCCGGCATCCGCCTATGGCGAGGTCATGAACACGTTCAAGACCAATTCGGCGATCGCTGCCGGCGCCAAGCCGGAAAGCCTCGAGACCGGCGCCGGAACCGCCTATTACACGGTCGATAACGCCAAGAACGCGTCCGGCGTCGTGCGCCATTACGCGATGATTCTCTCGGGCGGCACCTTCTCCGGCTATGTCGACGTCCAGGTCCCCGAGAACGCCACCAGGATCTACAGCGACGATGCGGTTCGCCAGATGCTGGCGACCGCCGTGATCCGCAAGGAAGTTCCGGTCGACGAACAGCTGGCGCTGATGCCGTTCAAGGTTTCCAATCTCGGCGACTTCAAGAACGTGCGGGCGCTTGGCGCAACCGGCGCGCTACTTCTCGCCGACGGCGATGAGACCGCAGGCTATGAGGCCGCGCCCTTCATGGTGATCGGCCTGATGGCCGCGACGCCCACGCAGCCGGATGATCGCGCCCGTATTGCCGAGCAGGCCGCGCGCGCCATTCCTGGCATGCACTCTGGGCGCATCACGATGTCCGAGCCGGTCCGCATCGAGGGCATGGCCGGCTATGAAACGCGGATCGATGCGACCAGCGGCCGGAACGATACGAAGGTCACGCTGGTGCAGTGGCTGCGCTTCGGCAATCAGGGCGCCTTGCGGGTCATCGGCAGCGCGCCGCGCGACCAGTGGGAAACGGCATTTCCGCGTTTCCGCGCCGTCCGCGACGGGATTGAGCCGCGCTAGCGGATTTGGCATTCGCGCCACTTCTTTGACCTTCCACCGGGTCGCGGATTTGCTAGCATCGCCCCTTTCGAGAGGGAGGTGCAGCATGATTGACCGAAGAAGGACACTCGCAGCGTTGGGCAGTCTCGCCGTGGCCGCCATCGACTCGCGGCCGGCAACGGCGGCGGCCGCGATCAAGATCGATGATGCATCGGCGCTGCTGGTCATCGACGTGCAGAACTGCTTCCTGCCGGGCGGCAGCCTCGCCGTGAAGGACGGCGATCAGGTCGTGCCGGTCATCAACCGGCTCGCGAAGGGATTCGCCAATGTCGTGATGACGCAGGACTGGCATACGCCGGCCCACGTTTCCTTCGCGTCGTCCCATGCCGGCAAGAAGCCGTTCGAGACCATCGATCTGGCCTACGGCAAGCAGGTGCTTTGGCCCGATCACTGCGTCCAGGGCACTGATGGCGCATCGCTGTCGAAGGATCTGTCGATCCCGCAGGCCGAGCTCATCGTGCGAAAGGGCTATCACAAGGACGTCGACAGCTACTCGGCTTTCACCGAGGCCGATGGCAAGACGACGACCGGGCTTGCCGCCTGGCTCAAGGCACGCAAGCTGCAGCGCCTGTTCATCGCAGGATTGGCCACCGATTTCTGCGTGGCGTGGACGGCGCTGGATGCGCGAAAAGCCGGCTTTGACGCTTATGTCATCGAGGATGCCTGCCGCGGCATCGACACCCAGGGCTCGCTTGCGAAAGCCTGGGCGGATATGGCGAAAGCCGGCGTGAAGCGTATCCAATCGAGCGATATCGCGGTGTCGTAAAGGTGCCTAACCCTCCTGGTGATGGTTCGCGTCAGCGACGTCTCGAACCCATGAGGCCACAATACCGGCCACATCCTTCGAGACGCGCGCGAATGCGCGCTCCTCAGGATGAGGTTTGAAATTCGTAAGGCATCAACGCCCGGCGTGCCGATTACTGCTGCTCATTTCCGTTGGCGGGCGCCGGAGCCGTCCTCGCGCCGCCCTTGGACACGCCGACCAGCGCCGGCCGCAGCACGCGCTCGCCGATCATGTAGCCGGCCTGAACCACCTGCACCACCGTGCCGGCAGGGACGGAGGGGTCGGGAACCTCGTACATCGCCTGCTGGAAATTCGGATTGAACTTCTCGCCCGTGGGATCGAATTTCCTGACGCCGTTTTTCTCAAGCGCGCTGAGCAGCGAACGCTCGGTCAAGACCACCCCTTCGATCAGCGTCTTCAACATCGGATCGGCCAACTCACGCGTCTCGCTCGGGACCGCATCGAGCGCGCGCTGAAGATTGTCGGCAATGTCGAGCACGTCGCGGGCAAAGCCGGTGATGCCGTAGACCTTGGAATCGGCCACCTCGCGCCGGGTGCGCTGACGAAGATTTTCCATTTCCGCCAGCGTCCGCAGCGTCCTGTCGCGCGCCTCGGCCAGCTCCCTGGCAAGCGCCTCCACCGAACCCGGCTCGGGATCGTCAGGCATGATATAGGGCTTGGACACCACGGGCTCCGCTCCTTGCTCGGGACTGGCCGAATTGTCGTTCTGCCCGTTTGGATCGGTCATGCGACACCCTTTTCGAAATCGTCTTCAATTGCGTTAGATGGTTGGATTGCTGGGGCGGATATCGTGCTTTGGCGGCCGAAAATCAAGCGCCGATCGTGGGACACTGACCCCGGTCAGCCGCCCAGCAGGCGGCTGACGATCCGCGCCGCATAGTCCACGGTCGGGATCACGCGGGCATAATTGAGCCGGGTCGGCCCGATCACCCCCAGCACGCCGACGATCTTGCCCGCGGCATCGCGATAGGGCGCGATGATGGTGGACGAACCGGACAGCGAAAACAGCTTGTTCTCCGAGCCGATGAAGATCCGCACGCCCTCGGCGCTCTCCGCACGGCCCAACAGATCGATGACGCCGCGCTTGGTTTCGAGGTCGTCGAACAAGAGGCGCACGCGTTCGAGGTCTTCGAGCGCGTGGAGATCTTCGAGCAGATTGGCGTGACCGCGCACGATCAACTGCCGATCCTCGTTGTCGCCGCCGGACCAGCTCGCCACTCCCGCCGCAATCACCTTCTGCGTCAATTGATCGAGCTCGGCGCGGGCCTGCACCAGCGCGGTCTCGAGTTCGAGCCGCGCTTCCGCGAGCGTCCGGCCCCTGATCCTCGCATTGAGGAAGTTGGTCGCTTCCATCAGCGCCGAGGACGGCACGCCCGGCGGCAAGGCCAGCACGCGATTTTCGACTTGGCCATCCTCGCTGACCAGCACGACCAATGCCCGCTCGGGCTCCAGCCGCACGAACTCGATATGTTTCAGGCGCGAATTGGATTTGCCGGTCAGCACCACGGCGGCGGCGCGCGTGAGCCCGGAGAGCCTGCTCAGCGCCTCGCCGAGTGCGGCCTCCACCGATTGCGCGTTGGCGACCGAGGCAAGCTGGCTCTGGATCGATTGCCGCTCGGTTTCGGTGAGATCGCCGATCTGCATCAAGGCGTCGACAAAGAAGCGCAAGCCCACCTCGGTCGGCAACCGTCCGGCCGAGGTATGCGGCGCATAGATCAGCCCGAGCGCCTCGAGATCGGCCATCACATTGCGCACGGAGGCGGGCGACAGCGGAACCGCTATCAGGCGCGAAATGTTGCGCGAGCCGACCGGCTCGCCGGTCGCCAGATAGCTCTCGACGATCTGGCGAAAGATGTCGCGCGAGCGCTCGTTGAGCTGGGCAAGCCCTGTATGTGACGAGATCAGGCCAATCGGTTCGTGATGAGCCAAAATCGAAACTCCTCAAGCTCCCACCCTAATTTGTCTCTCCTGCCGCCCGCTGACAAGCTCGGATCAAGGAAAAGCCTTGCCGCGTCGCAACCGGCCTCCTACAAGCACGCCGGACCATATCATTGGTTAATTTCGGAGGATTTTCATGCGTCCAAGCCGCCGAGCGCCGGATGAATTGCGCGCCGTGTCGCTGGAACGCGGCGTGGTGAAATATGCGGAAGGCTCCTGCCTCGTGAAGTTCGGCGACACCCAAGTTCTGGTGACGGCGACGCTGGAGGAGCGCCTGCCGCCCTGGCTCAAGGGTCAGGGCCGCGGCTGGGTGACGGCTGAATATGGCATGCTGCCGCGGGCGACCCTGGAACGCACTCGCCGCGAGGCCTCAAGCGGCAAGCAAAGCGGCCGCACGGTCGAAATTCAGCGCCTGATCGGGCGTTCCCTTCGGGCTACCCTCGATCTCGAGGCGCTCGGCGAGCGCCAGATCACGGTCGATTGCGACGTGCTGCAAGCCGATGGCGGCACACGCACCGCCTCGATCACCGGCGCCTGGGTCGCGCTCGCCGACTGCATCGCCTGGATGAAGGCGCGCAATATGATCAAGTCGCAGGTGCTGCGCGATCATGTCGCAGCAATCTCGTGCGGCATCTACAATGGCACGCCGGTGCTCGACCTCGACTATGCCGAGGACTCCACCGCCGAGACCGACGCCAATTTCGTCATGACCGGCGACGGCCGCATCGTCGAGGTGCAGGGCACCGCCGAGAAGACACCGTTCTCGCAAAACGAGTTCCTGGCGCTGATGGCGCTGGCGCAGAAAGGCGTCGCGAGGCTTGTGGACCTGCAGAAGATGGCGGTGGCGTGAGCTCCCGCATTTTGATGAGCTAGCAATATGCATCGTCGCATCAACGGCCAGCTTGTGATCGCGACCCACAATCCCGGCAAGTTGGCCGAGATGCGGGAATTGCTGTCGCCCCACGGCGTCACCGCGATCTCGGCGAGCGAGCTTGGTCTCGTCGAGCCGGAAGAGACCGGCGACGACTTTGCGGCGAACGCGAAGATCAAGGCCGCGGCGGCGGCCAGATCCGCAAAGCTGGCAGCCTTCGCCGACGATTCCGGCCTTGTGGTGGATGCGCTCGACGGCGCGCCCGGTATCTATTCGGCGCGCTGGGCCGGACCGTCGAAAGACTTCAACATGGCGATGGCCAGGATCGAGCACCTGCTCGCCGAGCGCGGCGCGATCGAGCCCGCGCGGCGCAGGGCCCATTTCGTCTCGGCGTTGTGCGTCGCCTGGCCGGACGGCCATGTCGAGGAAGTCGAGGCGCGCGTCGACGGCACGCTGGTCTGGCCGCCGCGCGGCACCGCCGGATTCGGCTACGATCCGATGTTTTTGCCCGACGGCCACGCGCGCACCTTCGGCGAGATGAGCAGTATCGAAAAGCACGGCCTGCCGCCGCTCGGTATGGGGCTCTCTCACAGGGCGCGCGCCTTCGTCAAACTGGCGGAGCGCTGCCTTGACTAGAGGGACGAGCGCGCAAGGCCGGCAGGAGGCCTTCGGTGTCTACGTGCACTGGCCGTTCTGCCTGTCGAAATGCCCGTACTGTGATTTCAACAGCCATGTCCGGCACGCCGCGATCGATGAGGATCGTTTTGCCCGCGCCTTTGCCCGCGAGATCGAAACCACGGCTGCGCGTGTGCCGGGCCGCGAGGTGACCTCGATCTTTCTTGGTGGCGGCACGCCCTCGCTGATGCAGCCGCGGACGGTCGCCGCGATCCTTGAGACGATCGGCAAACACTGGCGCGTTGCGCCTGGTGCCGAGGTGACGCTGGAGGCCAATCCCACCAGCGTCGAGGCGACGCGTTTCGCCGGCTATCGCGCGGCCGGCGTCAACCGCGTCTCGCTCGGCGTGCAGGCCCTCGACGATGCCTCGCTGAAAACGCTCGGAAGAATGCATAGTGCACGCGAGGCGCTCGATGCGGTCGCGATCGCGCGGCGCGCGTTCGAACGTTATTCCTTCGATCTGATCTATGCCCGTCCCGACCAGACCGCGGAAGGATGGACCAGCGAGTTGACGCTTGCGATTCATGAGGCCGCCGAGCACCTGTCGCTCTATCAATTGACGATCGAGGAAGGCACGCCGTTCTTCGGCCTGCATACCACAGGCAAGCTCAAGACGCCTGACGAAGCGCTGGCGCGCGAACTCTACGACGTGACGCAGGACGTGTGCGATCGCCACGGGCTGAACGCCTATGAAATCTCGAACCACGCCCGCTCTGGCGCCGAATGCCGGCACAATCTCGTCTACTGGCGCGGCCAGGAATACGCCGGGATCGGCCCCGGCGCGCATGGCCGTCTGGATATTGATGGCGTCCGGCACGCGACCTCGACCGAGAAGCGCCCCGAGGCGTGGCTGATGCGTGTCGAGAGCAATGGTCATGGCGTCGTGGTCGATGATGTCCTCAACAGCGAGGAGCGCGCCGACGAATTCCTGCTGATGGGATTGCGTCTCGCCGAAGGCATCGATCCGCGCCGCTACCAGGCGCTGGCCGGCCGGCCGCTCGATCCACGCCGGATCGCGCTGTTGCGCGAGCAAGGCGCCATTGCCGTCGACAGCCAGGGAAGGCTGCGCGTGACGCAGGCGGGCTTTCCGGTGCTCGATGCGGTGGTGGCGGATCTGGCCGCTTAAGCCTTTGCTTTAGCGCGTTTTCTTGAGCGCGAACCGGTACCCACTTCACTCGAAAACGCTTTGCTTACGCCCCGAAGCTTCGCGGCGAGCCCGCGACCGGGATCGGGCCTTTTGAGGTGACTTTCATGACCGCAAGGCCGCGTTCGTTGCTGCCGTCGGCACGGAAACGAAACAGCCCGTCGATGCCGGAAAAGCCCGACGAATTTTGCAGCACCTCGGGCGCGAAGCGCTTGCCGCCCTGCGTGCGCGACAGCGCTGCCGTGAGCGCCACAGCGTCATAGGCCAGCGTTGCGGTTCGCACCGGCTCGCCGCCATATTTGTTCTTGTAGCGGTTGGCGAAAGACCGGAAGCCGGCCGGATCCGGCGCCGCGTACAGGCCGTTCTCCAGCGACGAATTTGAAAACACGCGCGGATTGTCCCACAGGCCGGTGCCGAGCAGTTGCACCTTCTGGAAGTTTGCGCCGGCCGAGACAAGCGCGTCCGCCACTTGCGCGACCACCTCGCCATCGTCGGCCAGAAGCAGCGTATCGGCTGATGCCAGCGACCCCGCGACATTGCGCGCCACGGTGGCGCGGTCGGGGCCGTATTTTTCGAACACGACGACACGGCCGCCGCGTTTCGGCACCGCCTGCTTGAAGGCGGCCTCGACAACGTTGCCGTAGGCGTTTTCGGGCAGCATCGCCGCATAGGAGCGTTTGCCGCTGGCGCTGGCAAAGCCGACGATCCGCTCGACGTCGGACTCCGGCAGGAAGCTCAGGAGATAGACGCCGTGCCCGGCGACGCTGGAATCGGTCGAGAACGCAATCACCGAAATGCCGCGGCCGCGCGCGACCTGCGCGACTGCCGGCACGGAAGCCGCAAACAGCGGCCCCAGAATGATCTCCGCGCCTTCGTCGACCGCCTGCTGGGCGGCCTGCTGCGCACCTTGCGCCGAGCCGCCGTCATCCTTGATCAAGAGTTGAAGGTTGGGATTGAGGAATTCCGCCAGCGCCATTTCCGCGGCGTTCTTCATCGACTGCGCGGCGACGGCTGCATTGCCGCCGGCCGACAAGGGCAGGATCAGCGCGACCTTGACGCTGCCGTTGCCGACCGCGAGGCCTTGTTGTGGCGCGCCGGCGGCGGGCGGCGGTGACGACGATGAGAACGGGTTGGAAACGGAAAACGAGCTGATGCTCTGTTGGACGCTCGAACAGGCGCCGAGCAGCGGCGCGCCGAGAATGAGGCCCAGCGCAGACCTGCGGGTCGCCGAAAGACCGGATTTCCCGGTTCTCCTCTCCGCCGCTCCGGATTTCACCGTTTGAAAATTGGGATCGAACGCACCCACCGTTACATCTCTTTCTTGTCCAGCCTCGCAAAGGCCAGGACTTCGCCCCATCAGAAGGCGTGGATTCAGGCATATTGTCGGCGAAATCGTTAACCAAAACAAAAGGATTTTAGCCGTCCAGGGGTGGGTCCGGTCGCGGCTCACCCCTTTCGCTTCCCGCGAAAGGAACCCACTTGTGCCGGTCTGTCCTGTCCTGATCTGGCAGTGCGACCCCTCGCCGTGGTTCGCACGCTTCCTCTCCTGCTCTATATACCATTATGCGCCCAAAAGCCGTTTCGACCAATCCGCCCAATGTCGCAGAGCCGGCCGACAAGCGCGGCTATGCCATTGGCGGCGAGAGGTTGACCGCGCCCAAGCCTTCGCCCGGCCTTTACCTGGTGGCCACGCCCATTGGCAATCTCGGCGACATTACGCTGCGGGCGCTGGAAACGCTCGCCGGCGTCGACGTCATCGCCTGCGAGGACACCAGGATCACCCGCCGCCTCACCGAGCGTTACGGCATCACCGCGCGGCTCACGCCCTATCACGAGCACAATGCCGCAGCCGCGCGGCCGAAAATTCTGCAACAGCTTGCAGAAGGTGCCTCCGTCGCGCTGGTCTCCGACGCCGGAACGCCCCTGATTTCCGATCCCGGCTTCAAGCTGGTGCGCGAGGTTTGCGCGGCGGGCTTGACGGTGACCGCCCTGCCCGGCCCTTCATCAGTGCTGGCGGCATTGTCATTGGCGGCGCTGCCGACCGATCGCTTCTTCTTCGAGGGATTTCTGCCGCCGAAAGCGGCCGCGCGGCGCGCGCGCCTTGCCGAACTTGCGCGGCTCGATGCGACGCTGGTGCTGTTCGAATCGGGCAGCCGCATCCAGGAAACGCTCGCCGACCTCGCCGCCACCATGGGCACTCGCGATGCCGCGATCTGCCGCGAGATGACCAAGCTGCACGAGGAAATCAGCCGCGGGACGCTCCCCGAGCTGGCGCAATCGGCTGAGACGCTGGAGACGCGCGGCGAATTCGTCGTCGTGATCGCACCCGCCGCCGAAGGCAGCCAGGTCATGACGGGCGAAGAAGTCGACGATCTCCTTCGCGATAGATTAGCCCGCGACAGCGTCAAGGATGCGGTCGCCCATGCGGTGGAAGTTTCCGGGCGGCCGCGCCGCGAAATCTATGCCCGCGCGCTCGAACTGAGCAAGGAGAAGCATGGCGAGAGCTGACAAGGGCGATCCGAAGCCGGCCTCGCCTGCGCGCGTTGAAGCTTTCCGCACGGGACTATCAGCCGAATCACGCGCGGCAGCCTTCCTGATTGCCAAGGGTTACCGGATTCTCGCCAGGCGCTTCCGCACGCCACATGGCGAAATCGACCTCGTGGCGCGACGGCGCAATCTGGTCGCCTTTGTCGAGGTCAAGGCGCGCGAGAATCTTGATGACGCGGCCTACGCGGTGACGCCGCGCCAGCAGGCGCGCATCATCGCTGCCGCGCAAATCTGGCTGATGGCGCATCCCGAACATGAGAGCTATGATCTGCGCTTCGACGCCATGCTGGTTGCGCCGCGCCGCCTTCCCCGCCATGTGATGGCAGCCTTCGATGCGAGCCCGTAAGTATTTCCGCATGACCCTTGTGACGCAGACCGGCCTCATGGTGAGGAGGCGCTTAAACGCCGTCTCGAACCAAGAGGCCCGAAAACCTGACGGACCCCGCCCATGAAACTGAATGTCGCCGTCCAGATGGACCCGATCGCGCGCATCAACATCCGCGGCGATTCCACCTTCGCGCTGCTCCTGGAAGCGCAGAAGCGCGGCCACGGACTGTCCTATTACACGCCCGATAAACTCTCCTTGAGAGGCGACGAGGTGGTAGCGCCGGTGCAGGCGCTCAACGTGCGCGACGATGTCGGCGACCACTTCACGCTTGGCGAACCGAAGCGCGAGTCGCTGTCAGCCTTCGACGTGATCCTGCTGCGGCAGGACCCGCCGTTCGATCTCGCCTATATCACCTCGACCCATCTGCTCGAACGGCTGCAACCGAAGACGCTTGTGGTCAATGACCCCGCCGCGGTGCGCAACGCTCCGGAAAAGCTGTTCGTGATGGATTTCCCGCAGCTGATGCCGCCGACGCTGATCTCGCGCGATCTGGAGGAGATCAACGCCTTTCGCGACGAGCACGGCGCTGTGGTGATGAAGCCGCTGCACGGCCATGGCGGGGCTGCGGTGTTCCGCATCATGCCGCAGGACATGAATTTCGGCTCGCTGTTCGACCTGTTCGCCGTCACGTTCAAGGAGGCCTGGGTGATCCAGAGCTTCCTTCCCAATGTGAAGCATGGCGACAAGCGCATCATCCTGGTCGATGGCGAGTTTGCCGGCGCCGTCAACCGCGTACCGGCGGCGGATGATCTGCGCTCCAACATGGTGCGTGGCGGCGCGGCGACGGCGACCGAACTCAGCGATCGCGAGCGCGAGATCTGCACCACGCTGGGACCCGCCTTGCGCGCACGCGGGCTTCTGTTCGTCGGCATCGACGTGATCGACGGCAACCTCACCGAGATCAACGTTACCTCTCCCACCGGCATCCGCGCGATTTCCCGTCTCGGCGGACCGGATATCGCGGCCAGGATCTGGGACGTGATCGAGAAGAAGCGCGGCGGGAAATAGATTCTGGCGCTTTCTTCTCCATTCCCTTTGCGGGGGGATGACTCGCGCCTTCCAAATGTCAAAAAGTCGTCGCAGCTTTTGATGTACCTTTGGCTACCCGCCAACCGGGGCAACAATCATCATAAGTGCGAGGGAGGAAGACGTGACATCAGATGTTTCGCGAAGGTCCCTGTTTGCGTTGGGCGCAGGTCTCGGCGCCTCAGCCATGTTGGGCGACATGGCGAGGGCGAAAGCGCCAAAAGTCGGCACGCAGCCGGCCTACTTCTATCGCTTCAACGTCGGCGATGCCGAGGTGACGGTCGTCTCCGACGGGCAGCTTGATCTCGGCAATCCCAAGGGCACCTTCACCGGCGTCTCCGACGACGAAATGAGCAAGATGCTCACCGACAATTTCCTGTCGCCCGCCGATGTCGTGCTGGAACAGAACTCTCCGGTGGTGAACCTCGGCAACAAGCTCGTGCTGTTCGATACCGGCATGGGCTCGGCGCAAGGTTTTGGCCCGGCCACGGGACGCCAGCAGAAAAGCCTGAAGGAAGCCGGCATCAATCCGGAAGACATCGACGCCGTCGTGTTCTCGCACGGCCATATCGATCACGTCAGCGGCGTGGTGGACGACAACAAGAAGGTGCTGTTCCCCAACGCGCAGTTCTACATCGCGGAAAGTGATCTCGATTATTGGACCGATTACGACAAGGCCGGCCCGAAGCTGAAGGTTTTCGTGGACCAGGCCAGGAAGAACCTGCTGCCGGTGCGCGACCGCATCGTGTTCTACAGGAACGAGCAGGAATTCCTGCCCGGCGTCACCGCACTGGCCGCGCCGGGCCACACCGTCGGCCACACCATCTTCATGATCTCGTCGGGAGGCAAGCAGTTCGCCTACACCGCCGACCTCACCCACCATCCGATCCTCCTGATGGAAAAGCCGCGGATGGAGTTTTCCTTCGACACCGATCCGAAGCAGGCGGCCGAAAGCCGCGTGAAGATGCTGGACATGCTGGCGGCGAACAAGATTCCGGTGCTCGCCTATCACTACCCCTGGCCCGGCGTCGGCCACGTCGCCAAGACGGCCGAGGGATTCCACTACGTCCCCGAGCCGATGCAGATGACGCTGTGAGGTGAGAGAACGTCGCCAGATGAGGCGAAGTGATTTTGCTTGAACCGCTTTGTCAGCGAACTCGTCCACCTCTCCCCTTGCGGGAGAGGTCGCCCGGCGAAGCGCAGCGAAGTCGGGCGGGTGAGGGGTTCTTTGATAAACACCCCTCACCCCAACCCTCTCCCACAAGGGGAGAGGGAGCACACCTCCATCGTGAGTTCGGTCGCGCCCCATCTCGTGATTCTGTAGAAATGGCCCCTTCCGGCCATTGCGCATCACGCCTTCGCCGCGACCCGCTCCGCCAATTCCTCGTCGAGCTCCGGCAACAGCACGATGCCGTCCTGATCGCTGCCAGGAGCTTCACACCCTCCGGCCACTGAGTTCTGCGGCCGGCTCAGAGATTCATTTTTCGAGATTGTCGGTTGTCGACGGGCCTGTGCCGACAAAATAGAGCACCGTTCCCTCGTCCTTCGTCATCCCGAAATGACGAACACCCTTTGGCTCGGTGAAGAAACTGCCGGCGGGGCGCGCTTCCAGTTTCTTCTCGTCAAATTTATCGGCGATGCCGTGATAGAACGTGCCACTCAGCACCATCACGTAGCGGTCATCGGGGTGCGAGTGCGCCTTGAGAACCGCGTGAGGCGGCCATCGGACAAGTTGAATGTAGAGTCCCGGTTTCGCGCGGTCGCCAACGATGGTCGCAAATTCCTGCGCAGCGCCGATACCGGGAATTCTTGTCCACGGCATCTTGTCCAGTTCGATCGCGGCAACAGGCAACGCGCCGCCGGGGATGATCGGAAATTGTTGTGTAAGACAAGGCGCCGGGAGAAGCGATCCCAGCAAGAACAGGAGCGCGAGACGATACATCGGACCCTCCAAAACGCGAAATGCGGAAAACGAGAACCCCTCCTTTAAATCAAAAGCTCGCGGCGGTCTCATGGCTCCGAGACGGATCAGATATTTTCGGCGAGCCGCTCCGCCAATTCCCTGTCGAGCTCCGGCAACAGCACGATGCCGTCCTGATCGCTGCCGGAGGAATGCACTACGATCCACGTGCACGGCTTGCCGCTTTCGTTGCGCGGCGCATGCGGAATATTGGCGTCGCAAAAGCACTGCTCGCCCTGGCGCACATCGACGCGCCTCTCGAGATGATCGCCGTAATAGACCGCGCATTCGCCTTCGAGCATGTAGGCGATGGTCTCGATGTCTTTATGATAGTGCGCCTTCGCCACCGCGCCCGGCGGCATCGGCATCACGTTCATGCAGATCTTTTGCGCGCCAACCGTCTCCTTGGACGCGCCCGCGCCATAAACGATGCCCTGCTTGCCGAGATAGGTCTGGCCCGGCGTGATCAAGGCGAAGCCGTCATCTGGTCGGGTTGACATCGTGTTCCCTCGTCCCGCTTTTGGGTGAATAAATTCGCCTGCATGTTAGTCGAGGCGTGGCCCGCGAAAAACCCATTTTATCCCGCTAATCTTGTGCGGCAGGAACTCGTCCACAACGAGCGCGACGACGCGAATGCGTCCAATTCTAGTCACATAGTTGGATGACTCATGGTGAGTTCAATGAACTGGCTGACATCAGGCTTGTCGCCATCCGATGTGCTGACAAGTGGAGATTTCTAAATGAAGAAGACAATCGGCTTGGCCTTTGCCGTGGCAATGCTGTCATCGGCCGCGACGGCCCAGGAACGCGCAGGCGATGCTGCGCTCGGCGCGGTTTCGGGCGCCGTCGTGCTTGGACCGGTCGGCGCAGTGGCCGGTGCTTTTGTGGGTTATGCGGCCGGACCGTCGATTGCGAACGCTTGGGGATTGCGGCGATCAAGCCACTACAGGCAGGCCCGCAGGCCCGCGACGGCGGAGCCGGCCGCGACTACCGGCGAAAACGCGCCTGCCCCTCGAATCCATACTGCGACGGTTGCATCGCCTGTTCCAGCACCGCAGGCTGCGCCATCGCCGCCACCTGCGCCAAGGAACGCAACAGCCATGCCGCCGGTGCAGCCGCTGGAATGAGAGCTCTCGGAATGAGAGCTTTCGCGGAATTGCACCCGCGACCCGCGCGGATTTTCCTCTAGACCGATTCGCGATCCGTCATGCGAGCTTGAGCGTCGAGTCGTGCTGGCTCGGTGCATTTGTTCCCTTAATGTTCTTGAACTCTTTATCCGCCTCCGCTACCCTCTTTCGCGGAGGGGCTGATGGTCCAGCGGGTTTCAACCGTCGCGTTTGAGGGGATCGAGGCGCGTGCCGTCGACGTGCAAGTGCAGGTCGCGCCAGGATTGCCGGCCTTTGCCATCGTCGGCCTGCCCGACAAGGCGGTGTCGGAGGCGCGGGAAAGAGTCCGTTCGGCGCTGATCGCCTCGGGGCTGGCGCTGCCCGCGCGTCGCATCACCGTCAATCTCGCACCGGCCGACCTGCCAAAGGAAGGCAGCCATTACGATCTGCCGATCGCGCTCGGCCTGATGGCGGCGATCGGCGCCATTCCGCCCGATGCATTGAGTGGCTTCACCGTGCTCGGCGAACTCGGCCTCGACGGCTCGATTGCACCGGTTGCTGGCGTGCTGCCGGCCGCGATCGGGGCAAATTCGCGTGAGGAAGGACTGATCTGCCCCGCGGCCTGCGGCGCGGAAGCCGCCTGGGCAAGCCCGGACATCCAGATCGTGGCCGCACAATCGCTGATTGAGTTGGCCAATCATTTTCGCGGGAGCCAGGCGCTGTCGCGGCCGACGCCGAAGGTGCATGAGGCCCCGGCAAGCCAGCTCGACCTGCGCGATATCAAGGGCCAGGAGAGCGCCAAGCGCGCGCTCGAGATCGCTGCCGCCGGCGGGCATCACCTTCTCATGATGGGCTCGCCCGGCGCGGGCAAATCGATGCTCGCCGCGCGCCTGCCTTCGATCCTGCCGCCGCTGTCGCCGTCCGAATTGTTGCGGCCGATCTGATCCTGCCGCCGCCGGCGGAAGGCTCCAGGGAAGTCGCCGCGCGCGTCGCGGCCGCCCGCGACATCCAGGCCGCGCGCTATGCCGCGCTTGGGCTACCAAATATCCGCACCAACGCGGAAGCGCCGGCGGCCGTGCTGGAGACGATCGCGCAGACGGATAGTGCGGGCACAAAACTTCTGCGCGAGGCCTCCGAGTCCATGCGGCTCTCGGCGCGGGCCTATCACCGGGTGCTGCGGGTGGCGCGCACGCTCGCCGATCTCGACGGCGCGGAAAACATCACGCGGCTGCATCTTGCTGAGGCCTTGTCCTATCGTGCGCTCGCGGACGATTTGCAGCGCGCGGCGTGAGACCGGACGCCCATGACGGCATTCCCGGATGCCGCGCAACGGCTACGACAGTAGCGTGGTGCGCTGCTGATCCGGGGTCCATGGTCGTCGCACCGACTTCGTGTTCATTGGTCCCGGCTCTGCGAAGCAGTGTTGCACGCTGCATAGCATCACGCACAACCTTTCAAGAGAAAATCACAACATGCTTCGCATTCTCGGCCGCGCTTCCTCGATCAATGTGCGCAAGGTGCTCTGGACCTGCCGCGAGATCGGCATCGACTATCAGCGCGAAGATTTTGGCACCGGCTTTGCACCCACCAACATCCCCGAATTCCTGGCGATGAATCCGAACGGCCTCGTGCCCGTCATCGAGGATCAAGAGGGCGTGCTCTGGGAATCCAACACCATCTGCCGCTATCTCGCCGCCAAACATGGCCGGGTGGATTTGTTGCCCGCAGGTGCGCGCGAGCGCGCCAGCGTCGAGCAATGGATGGATTGGGGAGCGACGGACCTCAATACGTCGTGGCGTTATGCTTTCATTGGGCTAATTTGGCGCGACCCCGCATTTCAGGACCCCGAGCAGATTGCCGCCAGTATCGCCAACATGGAATGCGATGATGGGTATCCTGGAGCGGCGTCTTGCTTCGACCCGCGCTTTCGTCGTGGGCAGCGGATTCACGCTTGCCGACGTGGTGCTTGGATTGTCGGTCAATCGCTGGCTGATGACGCCGATCGAGCGGCCGGACTATCCGGCCGTCGCCGCCTACTACGAGCGCCTCAAGGAGAGGACGGGATTCCGCGAACACGGATGCAATGGATTGCCGTGATTTCATCCTGCAGTCGGCACACCCACACTCGTCATGGATGGCCGGGTCAAGGCCCGGCCATGACGGAGGAGAGATATCGCATCGCCTCGGAATGACGAGAGGGCCTTGACATCTTTGCGCGTACGATGGCGCACAAAGTTGCTGATTTGCCCGTCGTGTTGATTTGTCGCAGAAGAATTCGCTTGTGACGACGGGCAAATCACGGGCACTTCTTCGCACGTCCTGCGCTCTGCCTAAGAGGGGCGTTTCGCGATCGTCACGAACGTTGGGCGCAGGATGCGGTGGACGCGATGCGCGCAAGAGACGAATGCGCCTGTCGCGGACGGCGAAGTCGCATGGTCCTGACATCTCGACGCTGATATCAAGTTTGCGGGATGCTCGCATCGCGCCGGGAGGGGCAAGAAAGCCCGATCCCCGGGGAGAGTGCGAAGGAAACCGTTAAAACCAGCCGCGCGGGGAATGCCGGACGTGTTCGGTGGACCTACGGTGACTTGCTTGCGTGCTTTTTTCATTTGCACGCGAGGCTTCTGTAACGGGCCTCGATAAGTCAATCCCTTTTTTGCGTGATCCACTTGCCGGGGACTTGCTTCTGTCCGGGATCGGCACCAAGGCCGTCACCTGATGGGGTTCGTAGAGGATCGGTCGGCCAATCTGCGGTAGGCGTGATCGCATCTAGAGATGGCGTCGACAACTCGCGTGGCGGCCTGACCTGATCCATCGTCCCGGCAAGGGACTTCGCTTCGGGCAAGGCCTGATGTGGTGACCCCGTCCGAAAACTGTGTTGCGCCTCCCGATCAGGCCGCCGCGGCAGCGTCGTTGAATGGTGTTGCGGTGACGAGCATGCGATGCAGGATGACTGCGAGCTTGCGCGCCAGTGCAACCTTCGCCTTGTTCATGCCGGCGCGCCTGGCGATCCGCATTGCCCAGCTCTTGAGCCGCGAGCATCCCTTGACTGGTTTGGTCAGCATGATGTGGGCGGCCTCATAGAGCGCTGCCCGAACCGCGGCATCGCCGATCTTGCTGATCCGCCCTGAGCGGTCGGTCTCGCCGGATTGGTGCTTCTTTGGTGTGAGCCCGAACAGCGGTCCCGCCCGTTTTGACGATCGAAACCGCGCCGGGTCGTCGATGGCAGAAACATAGGTCAGCGCCACGATCTGTCCCACTGCCGGTGTCGACATCAGCAGTTTGGCGTTTGCATTTGAATGCGACATCGCGCGCACCTGCTTCTCAAACGCGTTGAACTCACCCAGCAATACGGCGCGCACCGAGAGCAGGGCCTCGCCGATTGTCTTCAGGTTCGGGTGGCCCTTGACCAGCTCCCTGATCCGACCGGCAAAGTTTGTCCGCGTTGTCTTGCCGACCTTCAACCCAAAGCCACGCAAAATCCCGCGCAGGCTGTTCTCGATGTCGAGAAGCTTGCTCTGCACCAACTTGCGTGCTGTCAGTATGGCCCGCACCTCTTGGGCTGCCATCGACTTGCAGTGCACCGGCCGGAACCAGCCAAGCCGCATCAATTGCGCGATCCCACGCGCGTCATTGCGGTCCGACTTCACCGGCATCGCCTTGAACGCATCGCGCACGTGCCGCGTCTCCAGAAGTTCGACCGCAAGCCCGGCCTGCTTCATTGCCATATAAAGCCATTGTGACAGCGGTCCCGCTTCCAGCCCGATCCGCCCAAGCCCAAAGTCCAGGGAACCAAGCCAGCCTATCAGTGCCGCCGGCTCGCTCGCGACCTTCGTCTCGCGAACGATCTTGCCATTCCCGTCCACAACACACACGCTTGAGTGTTCCAAGGACACATCGATTCCGGCATAATGATCCATGGTCGTCTCTCCTTGATGCTTGGAGCGAGGCCAGTCCTCAACTCCGTCACACCATCATGTGAGGGACGACCGCCCGCAGGGCCAAGAGGCCCGTTACCCCATCTGCGGGTGCATTGTTGCGCCCGGCATTCCCTGCGCCCTCTGATTTTGGAGGGTGTCTATTTGCAATGGCTCGGAGGCGATTTGCTGCGCGAGAATGACGAGGCGCGCCATAAGTGAAGCGTCGTCATTCCGGAAGCCGCGCAGCGGCTGTCCGGAATCCATTTCTCCCGGCGCTCGTGCGGCGCGATGGATTCCAGGTTCGCACCTGACGGTGCGCCCCGGAATGATAAAGCCTCGCTGTTTGAGATGTGAAAACGAATGCGCTGGACCGCGCGAGGCACGCCCGCCGTCAACCCGGCGGTAACCTGTTTTATTTACGCTTCACGAACCATGACTCCCTGCCTCGGGCGAAATGGTACGTACAGGCGGTATCCATGTTGCGTTCCAAGTTGCGTTTAAAGGCCCTCGCCTTGGCTGTTCCCCTGGCTGCAGCCGCGTTTTTCGCGCGCGACCGCCTCATCCCCACCTCGCATCCCTGCATCGCGGTCGCCAACACGTCCGTAGAAATCGCCGACCTGCCCTGGCACGCCGACCTTCATGTCGCCTTCACCGAGGATCCCGCGGCCGCGACGGTCAGGGTGCAGATCACCGACAGTGCGGCGACGGCCGACTTCGCGATTGCCGACGACACCGATGCAGAGGAGACGAGCGCCTGCGAGGCCAATCCCGCGACGCACGGCGTCTCGATTCAGGACAAGGCCGCAAGCGGCACACCCGTCATCTATCTGACGCATGACGGGCCGGCGGACTATCGAATCTTCGTCCGCTCGAAGAGTTTCAGCCGGCGCGACGCGGCCGCGCTCGTGGTCGGCGCCGGCATATCGGGACATCCTCAGCGAGCGGCGTCTCTCTAATCCTGCGCCAGCAGCACGCACACCTGGCTTAACACTTCGTCAACCCTATTCGCACCGCGCATGCGGAACCGGCGCGCCCTAAAACACTTCGCAAGATCGAAGGCCGCATCTTCGCAAACCAACGAACGAAGCGCGAAACTTTTGGGTAGATCGGCCATGGCGCGGATGCTCCGGATCAAACTGCACCTGCGCCGCTTCGCGCGGCGTCATCCGTGGCTCACATGGACCGTCCGTTCGTTCGTGATCTTCTCCGCGACCTTCGGCGGCGCCTATGGCTTCATCGCCGGCAGCCGCTCCGAGCATTCCGGCTACGACGCCAACAATTTTGCGATCGGCGCCAGCTTCCTGTTTGCGCTCGCCTGCCTTGGGCTCGCCACGCTCAGCATGCGGCTGCGCTTCGTGCGCAAGAAGCTGCGCAAGATCGCGCTGCATAACGAGGCGATGGCCGACCGCAATTGGGAACTGCAGGAAGCCGCCGATCGCGCCCGCAGCCTGTTCGAGTCGCAGGGCGACCTGATCGTGCTGCGCGACGCCGAGGGCAACATCACCTTCGTCAACGATGCCTATTGCGAACTGGCCAGCCGGGACCGCGCCGCGCTGGTCGGCAGCCGCTTCCAGTTCACCGTGCTCGAACAAGGCGAAAGCGCAATCGAATCCAACGGCACGAAAATTCACGACCAGCGCATCGAGACCCCGCTTGGTCCACGCTGGATCGCCTGGCGGGAAGCGCTGGTTCGTTTCGATGCCGGCGCGCCTGCCGAGTTGCAATGCGTCGGCCGCGACGTGACCGACCGCACCCAGACCGAGCGCGCGCTGGCCGAAGCGCGCGACCACGCTGATGCCGCCAACCGTGCCAAGTCGCGCTTCCTCGCGATGGCGAGCCACGAGATCCGCACACCGCTGAACGGCATCATCGGCATGAGCGGCCTTTTGCTGGACACCGCGCTGTCGGGCGAGCAGATGACCTATGCGAGGGCGGTGAAGACGTCGGGCGATGCGCTGCTCGCGCTTATCGAGGAACTGCTCGATTATTCCAAGATCGAGGCCGGCAAGATCGATCTGGAATCGCGCCCCTTCGCGCTCGCCGCCTTGATCGAGGACATCACCGAGCTGCTGGCGCCGCGGGCGCAGGCGCGCAAGCTGGAAATGGCGGCTTACGTCGACGACCGCCTGCCGGCGCAGGTTATCGGCGATGCCGCGCGCTTAAGGCAAGTGTTGCTCAACCTTGCCGGCAATGCGATCAAGTTCACCGCGACCGGCGGCGTGGCGCTGATCGTCGAGCCCGGCATCTGGCCCAATGAAATCGCCTTCATCGTGCGCGACACCGGCATCGGCATCGCGCCGGAAGCGCGAGAGCGCATCTTCCGCGAATTCGAGCAGGCCGACGAGCGCATCGCGCGCAGCTATGGCGGCACGGGGCTCGGCCTCTCCATTTCCGAGCGCATCGTCAAGCGCATGGGCGGCCGCATCACGCTGGAGAGCGAGGTAGGCAAGGGCTCCACTTTCGAGGTCAGCATTCCACTTGTCGCAAGCGCCGACGCGCCGCAGCCGTTCGCCATGCCCGATCTCGGCGGCAAGTCGGTGATGCTGGTGGCGCCGCAGAGCATCGAGGCATCGCTGGTGGCACGGCGGCTGGAGCGCTGGGGCGGGCAGACCTGCGTCGTTTCCGATTCCGACGTGGCGCTCGCGCTGCTGCCGGAGCGAAGCTGGCATGCGGTGCTGCTCGACCATGCGCTCGGGACCGAAAAGGTCGAGGCGCTGGCGACGGCGGCACGGCCTTTCGCCACCCAGCGGATCGTGATGTTCACGCCGGCGACGCGGCAGGAGCAGCAGTTCTCCGCGGCCTCGGCGCTGACTGGCTATCTGGTCAAGCCGCTGCGCGCTACCTCGCTCGCAGCGCGGCTTGCCAGCGCGCCGGAAGTTTCCGCGCCAAACCTCGTCGACGAAGTCCTCGACCGCGCCCGCCGAGGCCATCTCATCCGTCACGCCACGCGGCGTCTCGGTGCTGGTTGCGGAAGATAACGAAATCAACGCGCTGTTGATGCGTTCGCTGCTGACGCGGCTCGGGCATCAGGTGGTCATCACCACCAACGGCGAGGAAGCGCTGGAATCCTGGCTGGCCGCGAAATCGGCCGGCGCGCCTTATGACCTGGTGCTGATGGATATCCAAATGCCGGGCCTCGACGGCATCGAGGCCACCAAACGCATTCGCAGCCATGAAGCTGCGAAAACTGGCAAGCGGACGCCGATCCTGGCGTTGACCGCTAACACGCTAGTCGAGGATCGCCATGCCTGCTTCGAGGCCGGCGTGGACGGCTTCCTGGTCAAGCCACTCGACCGCGACAAGCTGGCCGAAGCGCTAGTGTCCCGATTCCCAAGTTCGTCCCAACAAGCGGCCCCACTTTACGAACTTGGCAATCGACAGGACACTAGCAAAGCTTATTGATCTAGTGTGGCTTGGTTCAAAAGTCCGCATGACGAACGCGCGGCATCAATGATGCGGACTTTTGAGCCGCTACACTAGCCGGTCTCGGCGCGACGGTCGCCTGACGCAGCGCTGCCCCTCTACGGGCTTCTCTTGACAGCGACTGCCGATTCCATCGAGCATTCTGCCAACAATAAAACTTTGCGGGAGGCATTCGATGCGCGGCGGGCTTTTGCGGTTTTCCTTTTTGCTGATGTCGGCAGTTCTTGCCGGCATGTCTTTGTGGCCTCGCGCCAACGCCGAGGCGCCGAAGGTAGAGAGCTCCGACAGCATGATCCCGTCCGGAGATCCGGGCATCGAGCTGTTCGTGCGCAACAAGCATCTCGCCGGCCACGAAAGCTCGCCCGACAAGATCCTGCTGTTCGTGCACGGCGCGACCTATCCGGCTGAAACCGCCTTCGACCTGCCGATCGAAGACGTGTCGATGATGGATTTGATCGCGATGCGCGGTTACGACGTCTATCTCGTCGACGTCAGGGGATACGGTCACTCCACCCGCCCGCCCGAGATGAGCCAGCCGGCGGAAGCCAACAAGCCGATCGTGTCGACCAAGGTCGCCGCCCACGATCTGGGTGCTGCGGTCGATTACATCCTGCACAAGCGCAAGGTGTCGAAGATCAACGTGATGGGCTGGTCGTGGGGCACCTCGATCGCCGGCTCCTACACCGCCGAGCACAATGACAAGGTCGAAAAGCTCGTGCTGTACGCGCCGCAATGGATTCGCAACGAACCGGCCGTGCCGCCGGCAACGCCGCTTGGCGCTTACCGACTGGTGTCGAAGGACTCCGCCAAGGCGCGCTGGCTGAAGGGCGTCGCCGAGGACAAGCAGGCCGGCCTAATTCCGCCCGGCGTGTTCGAGGCCTGGGCGTCGGCGACCTGGGCGACCGATCCGGAAGCTTCAAAACACAATCCGCCGATGCTGCGCGCCCCGAACGGCGTGATGGAGGACAGCGCGAGTACCTACGGCGCCGGCAAGGCGCTCTATGATCCCGGCAAGATCACGGTGCCGACATTGTTGTTGCATGCCGAATGGGATGCGGACCTACCGAGCTATCAGGCGCAGGGCCATTTCGCGCAGCTGACGCATACGCCCTACAAGCGGCTGATCGAGCTTTCGGAAGGGACGCATACGGTGATGCTGGAAAAGAACCGCATGCAATTCTTCCATGAACTGATGGGATTTCTGGACGAGGAACGGCCGCTCGCGCTCAAATGAGGGAGAAGATCAAAGCCGGCGCAGGGCCACCGTTTCGACCACGTGGTCGGCGCCTTTCTTGAGGATCAGCGTCGCGCGCGGGCGCGTCGGCAGGATGTTGTCCTCGAGGTTGGCGAGGTTGGTGCGTTCCCAGATCGCGATCGCGGTCGCGGTGGCTTCATCGTCGGACAGCAGCGCGTAGCGGTGGAAATACGACTTCGGATCGTGGAAGGCGGTATCGCGAAGGGTAAGGAAGCGGCGGATGTACCAGTCGCGCAGCACCGGCTCCTCCGCGTCGATATAGACGGAGAAATCGAAGAAGTCGGACACGACAGGCACAGCCTTGCCGTCGCGAGGCAGACGGCCGGTCTGCAGGACGTTGACGCCCTCGACGATCAGGATGTCGGGCCGATCGACCTCGTTCCACTCGTTGGGGATGATGTCGTAGGTCAGATGCGAATAGACCGGCGCCCGCACCTTTCCCCGTCCGGCCTTGATGTCGCTCAAAAACGACAACAGCCGCGGCAGATCGTAGCTTTCGGGAAAGCCCTTCTTCTGCATCAGGCCTTGCCGCTCGAGCACGGCATTGGGAAACAGGAAACCGTCGGTCGTCACGAGATCGACCTTTGGCCGCGGCGACCAGCGTGCCAACAGCGCCTGCAGCACGCGCGCGGTGGTGGACTTGCCGACCGCGACCGAGCCCGCAACGCCGATGATGTAAGGCATCTTGCGGTCCTGGATGCCGAGAAAGCGGCGCTGGGCGACAAACAGCCGCTGCATGGCGTCGACATAGATCGACAACAGCCGGGACAGCGGCAGATAGATTTCCTCGACCTCGCTGAGATCGAGCCGGTCGTGCATCGAGCGAAGCCGCGCGATCTCGCCGGCCTCGAGCGTCATCGGCATATCGTCGCGAAGGCGCGCCCACTGCTCCCGGGTAAATATCCGGTAGGGATTATATTGCTGATCCGGTGCCCTGATATCCATGACGCCTATCCAGCCCAACTAGTCGCGCTTGCGCGCGGCCTTTTCTTCAAGGCCGGACATGCCGGTGCGGCTTTCCAGCGCCGCCTCCACTTCTTGCAGCCTGACGCCACGCGACTTCAACAGCACCAGCAGGTGAAACAGCACGTCCGCACTTTCCGCGATGAGATGGTCGCGGTTGGTACCGACCGCGGCGATCACGGTTTCCACCGCCTCCTCGCCGAACTTCTTGGCGCAATGTTCCGGCCCCTTGTCGAGGAGCTTGCGGGTATACGAAGCCTCGCCGCCTGACGCCGCGCGGGCGTCGATGGTCTCGGCAAGGTCGTGGAGCGAAAAACGCGACATCACTTCAAACTCAACTTCAGGCTCGCATGCGCCGGATATCGGGGGCCCCGGCTACCCCCGACATGTAGCACTTCTGTCACAAAGAGTCGTCAGGGATCGAGCCGCACGGCCAAGCCAGCGCGGGCCATGTGGTCCTTGGCCTGCCGAATGGTAAATTCGCCAAAGTGGAAGATCGAGGCGGCCAGCACGGCGGTCGCGTGCCCCTCGCGGATCCCATCGACCAGATGGTCGAGATTGCCGACCCCCCCGGAGGCAACGACCGGCACGGGTATGCTGTCGGCGATCGCCCGCGTCAGCGGCAAATCGAAACCCTGCTTGGTGCCGTCCCGGTCCATCGAGGTCAGCAGGATTTCACCGGCGCCGAGCGACACCACTTCCTGCGCATATTCGACGGCGTCGATGCCGGTGGCCTTACGCCCGCCATGGGTGAAGATCTCCCAGCGGTCCGAGCCGCCGGCGCGCTTCACCCGCTTCGCGTCGATCGCGACCACGATGCACTGGTCGCCGAACTTTTCGGCCGCCTCCTTGACGAATTCGCGTCTGACAACCGCGGCCGAGTTGATCGAGACCTTGTCGGCACCGGAGCGCAGCAGCGTGTTGATATCATCGACCGTGCGCACGCCGCCGCCGACGGTCAGGGGCATGAAGCAGGCTTCCGCGGTGCGGCGGACCACATCCAGTATGATGCCGCGGTTTTCATGGGTGGCAGTGATGTCGAGAAAGCAAAGCTCATCGGCGCCGGCGGCGTCATACGCGATCGCAGCTTCGACGGGATCGCCGGCATCACGCAGGTCGACGAAGTTGATGCCTTTGACGACGCGGCCATCCTTGACGTCGAGGCAGGGGATCACGCGAACCTTGAACATGGGCTCTCCTGGATTTCTTGCGCATGATCTTTTTCGGAAAACCGGTACCTACTTTTCCGGATCATGCGCTACGCTGCCGCTCGCGCGCTGCGGATCAGCTTCAGCGCAGCGGCAGGATCGAGACGTCCGTCATAGAGCGCGCGGCCGACGATGGCGCCGGCGAGCTTCTTGGCCCGCGGGTCGAGCAGCGCCTTCACATCGTCGATCGATGCAAATCCGCCGGAGGCGACGACGGGAATGGAAATCCGATCGGCGAGCGCAATCGTGGCCTCCAAATTCAGACCCTTCAGCAGGCCGTCACGCGCGATGTCGGTAAAGATGATTGCGGCGACGCCGGCATCCTCGAACCGCTGCGCGATGTCGAGCGCGGTGACTTCGGATGTTTCTGCCCAGCCTTCGACCGCGACCTTGCCGTCGCGCGCATCGAGCCCCACCGCCACGCGGCCGGTAAACTTTTTGGCCGCGCTCTTCACGAGTTCCGGATCGCGCACCGCCGCAGTGCCGATGATGACGCGCGTGATGCCCTTTTCGAGCCAGCCCTCGACCGTCTTGAGATCGCGGATGCCGCCGCCGAGCTGCACCGGCAGGGTGACCTCCTTGAGCATCGCCTCGACGGCTAGCGCATTGACCGGCTTGCCGGCAAAGGCGCCGTCGAGATCGACGACGTGGAGATACTCGAAACCTTGCGCCGCAAAGTGTGCGGCCTGCGCCGCGGGATCGAGATTGAACACCGTGGCGCGCGCCATGTCGCCTTGCTCGAGGCGCACGCACTGCCCGTTCTTCAGGTCGATGGCGGGAAAGAGAATCACGGCTTCCACTTCAAGAAGTTCGAGATCAGAGCAAGCCCGAAGCGCTGGCTCTTTTCCGGGTGGAACTGTGTGCCAATGGCGGTGTCGCGGGCGACGATCGCCGTCACCGGTCCGCCATAGTCGGCGCGCGCCAGCACATCCGCATCATTGGCGGCATTAAGATGATAGGAGTGCACGAAATAGGCGTGACGGCCCTTCGGTCCCAGCGGCAACCGCTCGAGCACGGTGTGTTCGCGCACCAGATCGAGCGTGTTCCAACCCATGTGCGGGATCTTCAGGTTCTCGTCACGCGGCGAAATCTTTTCGACGTCGCCGGCGATCCAGTTGAAGCCGTCGGTGGTGACGTATTCCTTTCCGCGCGTCGCCATCAACTGCATGCCGACGCAGATGCCGAAAAATGGCCGCGCCTTGTTTCGGACGGCTTCAGTCAAGGCATCGACCATGCCGTCGAGCGCATCGAGGCCGCGGCGGCAATCGGCGAAGGCGCCGACGCCTGGCAGCACGATGCGATCGGCGCGATAGACCGTGTCGGGATCCCGGGTGACGACGATCCTGTCGGGCGTTTCCATGCTGCGGCTGGCGCGCTCGAAGGCTTTCGCCGCCGAGTGCAGATTGCCGGAGCCGTAATCGACGATCGCAACGCTCACCGCGGCGCTCCCGGTTCCGGAAACAGGCCGATGATATCGTCGTCGCGCGGCGGTGACGGCGGCCGCGAGAACGCCTGGCCGGGAATATCCCGCGTCGGCGGTGGCCCGCCGCGATCGACCGCCGGCTGGTCGTTGCCCGTCATATTTTGCCTTGCGGTCCAGCGATCGAAGAACCGGCGCTCGGCCGCTTCCTCGTCGTCGGCGACGACGATATCAAGCTGCCGCCATTTGCGCCGCGACAGCGTCCAGCGCCTCAGGCTTGCCGCTTCAAAGCCGAGCAGCAATGCGAGCAACACATCGACAAGAAACACGATCCCGGCGTCGACGCCAAGTCTCACAAGCGCGATATCGATCACCGTCATAAGCACGATCCAGCCGATCATCGCCAGCCAGAGGCGATGCCAGGCGAGCCACACCACGCCGAAGATGGCGGCCCATACATGAAAGCCGTCACGCACGAAGGCAAAGCGATCGGTCGCGCCGAGATCGATGTTGTTCGCCACCGGGGCGTGAACGGTATAGACCGGCATTTTTACACTCCGCCCAGAAGCGCGGGATCAGCCGCCGAGCTGACCCTTGGTCGATGGCACCTCGCCTGCTGCGCGCGGATCGATGGCAATCGCCAACCGCAGCGCGCGCGCCAAGCCTTTGAAGCAGGACTCGGCAATATGATGGCTATTCTCGCCATATAAGGTTTCGACGTGCAAAGTCACCCCGGCATTCATTGCAAAGGCGTTGAACCATTCGCGCACCAGTTCAGTATCAAACTGCCCGACCTTGTCGCGCGGAAACTCGGCCTTGAACACCAGCACCGGCCGGCCGGAGATATCGATCACCACGCGAGACAAGGTCTCGTCCATCGGCATGTGGACGCTGGCGTAGCGCGTGATGCCGGCCATGGTTCCGAGCGCCTGCTTCACCGCCCGTCCGAGCGCAATGCCGACATCTTCGGTTGTGTGGTGATGATCGATGTGGAGATCGCCTGCCGCTTTCACCGATATGTCGATGCGGGAATGGCGCGCCAGGAGATCAAGCATATGGTCAAAGAAGCCGATACCGGTGGCAACACTGGATACGCCCGTGCCGTCGAGGTTGACTGTCACCTCGATATCGGTCTCTTTCGTCTTGCGCTTGATGGTGGCGCTGCGCATGAGCATCCCTTCTAGACCAACCCATTGGCCGAAAACGCGGTTCTTTTAACAGGCCGTTCCACGCTTCGCTACTGCGGGAAACCGTTTCGGATGGACGACTTCCGCCTATGGTGACTGGAATCCGGCCTCCTCGCGCGCTCAAGAGGCTTACCTGATCGAGAGCGCCCGAGTTGTAACCCCGCTCGCCTGCCCCTAAATGGGGCTAGGTTAAGAGGTATTCATGCATTCATCAGCTTCTGAGACGCCGGTTTGGCACGGCACGACCATTTTGACGGTCCGCAAGGGCGGCAGGGTCGTGATCGGCGGCGACGGCCAGGTCTCGATTGGCCAGACCGTGATCAAGTCCAACGCCAAGAAGGTCCGCAAGCTCGGCAAGGGCGACGTCATTGGCGGCTTTGCCGGCGCGACGGCTGATGCCTTCACCCTGTTCGAGCGGCTGGAGGCCAAACTTGAGCAATATCCCGGCCAATTGACCCGCGCCGCGGTTGAACTCGCCAAGGATTGGCGGACCGATCGCTATTTGCGGCGGCTGGAGGCGATGATGATCGTCGCCGACAAGGACGTCTCGCTGGTTCTGACCGGGACCGGCGATGTGCTGGAGCCGGAGGGCGGCGTGATGGCGATCGGCTCGGGCGGCAATTATGCGCTCGCGGCGGCGCGCGCGCTCGCCGAGACCGACAAGGATGCCGAGACGATCGTGCGCCGGGCGCTCGATATTGCCGCCGATATCTGCGTCTACACCAACCGCAACGTCACCATCGAGATGCTGCAAGCCGGCTAGCGGAGTAGACCACCAGGCATGACGGCCTATGCGTTCCGTCCGATGTCGGTCGACGACCTGCCGACCATCAAGCGCTGGCTGGAGAGGCCGCATGTGCGCGAATGGTGGCACAACCCTGCCGAGCAGTTCGAGCTCGTCAGCGGCGACCTCAGCCATCCCGATATGGCGCAGTTCATCGTCGCGGCCGGCGGAAGAGAGTTTGCTTATCTGCAATGCTACAATCTGAGCGCCTGGAACACCGGGTTTGGCCCACAGCCCGAAGGCACCCGCGGGCTCGACCAATTCATCGGCGAGGCTGACATGCTGGGCTGCGGTCATGGCTCGGCCTTTGTTCGCGCCTTTGCCGACCGGCTACTGACGAACGGAACGCCGCGCGTCGTTACCGATCCGGATCCCGCTAACGTACGAGCGATCCGGGCCTATGAGAAAGCCGAGTTTCGCCGCGAGCGCCTCGTCGAAACGCCCGACGGGACTGCACTGTTGATGATCCGCGATCCGTGATCGCCACCGCGTGAAAACGACGCTTGTTCCAGCCGCATTTTACACATAGCTAGAAGCAATGACTGACTTCTCCCCCCGCGAAATCGTCTCCGAACTCGACCGCTTCATCGTCGGCCAGACCGACGCCAAGCGCGCTGTTTCCATCGCCTTGCGCAATCGCTGGCGGCGCCAGCAGCTCGCCGAGGGATTGCGCGAAGAGGTGCTGCCGAAAAATATTCTCATGATCGGACCGACCGGCGTCGGCAAGACCGAGATCGCCCGGCGGCTGGCCAAACTCGCAGGCGCCCCCTTCATCAAGGTCGAAGCCACGAAATTCACCGAGGTCGGCTATGTCGGCCGCGACGTCGAGCAGATCGTTCGCGATCTCGTCGAGGTCGCGATCTCGCAGACTCGCGAGCGCAAGCGCAAGGACGTGCAGGCCCGCGCGCAGCTCGCCGCCGAGGAACGTGTGCTCGATGCGCTGGTCGGCGCCAATTCAAGCGCCGCGACACGCGACTCCTTTCGCAGGAAGCTGCGTGCCGGCGAGCTCAACGACAAGGAAATCGAGATCGAGACGCAGGCCTCGGGCGGGATGCCGATGTTCGAAATCCCGGGCATGCCGGGCGCCCAGATGGGCGCAATCTCGATCGGCGATATCTTCGGCAAGCTCGGCGGCCGCACCAAGACGCGCCGGCTGACGGTCGCCGGTTCGCACGAAATTCTTGTCAACGAAGAAGCCGACAAGCTCCTCGACAACGATCAACTCGTGCTCGAGGCGATCGCCGCGGTCGAAAACAACGGCATCGTGTTTCTCGACGAGATCGACAAGATCTGCGTGCGCGACGGGCGCGTCGGCGGCGAGGTGTCGCGCGAGGGCGTGCAGCGCGACCTGTTGCCTTTGATCGAAGGCACCACGGTCTCGACCAAGCACGGTGCGGTGAAGACCGACCACATCCTCTTCATTGCTTCCGGCGCGTTCCATATCGCAAAGCCATCGGACCTGTTGCCGGAACTGCAGGGACGGTTGCCGATCCGGGTCGAACTCGAGGCGCTCACCCGCGACGACATGCGGCGGATCCTGACCGAGCCGGAAGCGTCGCTGATCAAGCAATATGTCGCGCTGCTGCAGACCGAGGGCGTGACGCTCGATATCACCGACGGCGCGATCGATGCGCTCGCCGATATTGCAGTTGCGGTCAATTCGACGGTCGAGAACATCGGCGCGCGCCGGCTGCAAACGGTGATGGAGCGTGTACTGGACGACATTTCCTTTGCCGCGCCGGATCGCCATGGAGAAACCATCCGGATCGACGCCGAATATGTTCAAAAACACGTTGGCGATCTCGCCAGGAATGCCGATCTGAGCCGGTTCATCCTGTAGCGCTCATCAAGACCCCCACTTCGCTCGAAAGCGCTATGGAAGGCGCGATCGCCGGATCCGCACATACAGTGCGCCCGCGCCGCCATGGCCGACGTGAGCTTCCTCAAAGCCGACCACCAGCGTTCGAAATTCCGGATGGCTCAGCCATTGCGGCACCTCGCGGCGAAGCACGCCGCGTTCGGATTCGGCGCCGACCTTTCCCTTGCCGGTGATGACGAGCACGAAGGTGAGGCCGTCGCCGTGTGCCCGATGCAGGAAGCCGGACAGCGCGCGATGCGCCCGCGCCTGCGTCATGCCGTGGAGATCGAGACGGGCTTCGATCTCCTTCTTGCCCTTCGACAACTGCGATCGCTCGCGGCGGCCGAGCGGCACGAGCGGCGGCGCCGACGGTTTCTTCGGCTGGGGGACGGTGGAAGGGACCGGCTTCGGATGAACCGCGATCTTGGCGGCGGCCCGTGCTTCGGCCGATGGCGGCGCCGATAGCGCAGTTATCGCGCGGTGCTTCTTTCGCAGCGGCTTGATCTGCCTGGCCACGCTCTCCCACAACGCATGCTCCTCGTCGCTCAAGGTTCGCTTGCGGCGCGGCGGGTCTGGTATGAGAGGCGGTCGCTTCATGTTCTAGTGGTAGCGAATGTCAAACCCACTCCGCTAGTGGTAGCGGCGCAAAAGCCGGCGACGATGGCGGTCCACGCGCTCGCCTTCGATCACGGGTCGCGCCTCCGGCAGCGGCACCTTCTCACCCGCCCGCGCCGTGGTCGCGGGAGCGATGGCTGGGCTGGCGCCATTGGCCGGCACTTTCGACCTGTCCTGCGCAGTTTCGCTTTGCGGAAACAGTTTTGCGATCTTCGCCGACGGGCGCGGGTCCGGCACAGGCATCTTGCGGCCGCGTGCGACGGGATCGAGGCTCTTCGGCACCAGCATGACAAACCGCATGTTGTGGCGAAAGCGGCCGGATATGCGTCCCGCTTCAGGACCCGCTCCATAATAGATGTCGGCGCGCGCGGGACCCGTGATGGCCGAGCCGGTATCCTGCGCGATCATCAAGTGCCGGAACGGCGTTTTCGATTGCGGCGAGTCAATCGGCAGCTCACCTGCGATAAAAAATGGCGTGCCGTAGACGTGAAGCGAATTGTCGACCGCGATCGACCGCCCGGGTGTCAGTGGCACGCCTTGTGCCCCGACCGCTTCGTCCTTGTCGGAAAGCGGCACCTCGTGAAAGAACACATAGGCGCGGTTCTGCCGTCGCACGTCGTTGGCCCCATCAGGATTTTGCTCCATCCATTCCCTGATCTTCTGCATCGACATCTGCTCTTTCGGAATGATGCCGCGGTCGATCAGGATGCGGCCAACGGCTGTATAGGGATATCCATTATGCGAGTCGTAGTTGATGCGGATGGTCGAGCCGTCCTGAAGGCGAACACGCGCCGATCCCTGGATCTGCGCGAACAGAAGATCGGTCTGATCCTTGAGCCAGCAGATTTCGAGCCCGCGGCCTGCGATGGCGCCGTCCTCGATTTCGGTCCGATCGTAGTAAGGCACGAGCTTGCGACGGCCGATCTTGCGAAACACCTGGCCCTTGTTGGGCAGGCTGGGGGAATCCTGGGTGAAACCGCGCACGAACAAATTCGACGGCCGGCGATAGACCGGCACATTGAAGGCATCCGTCTGTGTTCGCGAGCCCTCGATGATCGGCTCGTAGTAGCCCGTCACAAAGCCCACATCCTCGCCGAGCCGCGATATCTGTAGAGGGAGAAAATTGCCTTCGAAGAATGCGCGCGCCTTGACGTCGTCGGAGAGCTCCTGGGACCTTGCGGCGCGGCAAGGCTCGCGCAAGGACGCACCGAGCGCTTTGGAATCGTCCGGCGGGTTCTTTTGCGCGGCAATCGAGGCGCAGCTGACGCGGAAGGCTTTGTAGGCCTGCACGTGATCGTCCAGGGCCCAGCCCGAGACGTCGGCCCAGGCGAGCGGCGTATATTGACCGCCATTGACCACCAGTGGCCAATCGAGCCTTGGATAGGGAATCTGTCGGGGCGCCGGCACTTGCGAATGCGTGTGAGCCGTGAGCGATGAACGCACTTTGCGTGCAGCCATCGCTGCAAGCGGGATGACCGACAGCGCCAGAACCACTATGCCGAACGCGGCGACAAGGCGTCGCTTGCGGTTAGTGGGCGCTGCCAGTGCCAACCAGCTTCCAGTTAGGATCGCGCGAACTCGGGTCGCGGGCGAATGTCCAGACATCGGTGATATCGGCGACCTTGTCCGGGTTGCCGTCGACAATGGCGCCGGTCTTGTCGCGCGTAACCGAAATCATCTGCGAGACAAAGCGGACCGTGAGCTGCGCATTGCGTTCGCGGCCGTCGGCGCTGACAACCTCGGCCTTGTCGATTGAAACGAAGCGCGTCTCGGTTTTTCGCTCCTGCCGCTCGCGATCCTTGATGGCGGCGTCGAAACTTTCATAGACTTCGGTCGAGAGCAGATCTTTCAGGGAGCGCCGGTCGCCGTTGGCAAAGGCCAGCACGATCATCTCATAGGCGCTTCGCGCGCCGCTAAGGAAGTGTCGGGGGTCGAACGATGAATCCTGCGCGGTAATGGCGTCAAGACCCTGGGCGAGCGGCGTTCCCGCCTCCGCAATCCCCTTCCAGCGATCGGTGGGCGGTGCAACGTCGGCCGTCGGCGCTATCGGGGCCTGGTCGATCACGGTTCCAGGTATCGGAACGACGTTGCTGTCCGGGGCACCCTGAACAATATTGCGCGCTGCGCGATCGTAAGGCGGCCGTTCGCTTCCGGTGCGCTGCCCGAGGACGTTGCGCAGGCGCAGGAAGATGAACACGGCCAAGGCCAGGAAGATGATGGTATAAATATCCACGTCGAATTCGCTTTCTAATTCTAGGCGCCGGCAGTGGAGGCGGCGGTAGAGCGGCCTTTGGGGCGAGTGCCTGCTTTTTTCGAACAGACGACGCTGGCCGACATTACATCATCAATGGCTCAGCCGCATGTAGGCACGAAACCTTGGCCGGCCAATGGCATCTGCTGACGGGAAATACCCGATGAGTTGTGTGGCCAATGATTCCGGGCTTTCGTCAGCTTGCCGATCGATGAATTCTAGCGCGTTTCGGAGGCGGGGGGAAACCCCGAGGGTGGCTATAAATCGCGCATATTCAATTATTTAGGAACCCCACTCGTTCCCTTCCAGATCGATTCGACAAAATCGGCGCCTGCCCCGCGATCCGTCTTAACGGTCGTCCTTGTAGAAAGAGGCAGGCCTATGATAGCCACTCGCCTCGCGCTTCCCGTTTTGGGCGAATTCGGATGCGACAAACGGCTCCGCTCGCCAAACCGCTCCAGGAGAAATTCACATGACCAACGGCAATGGTTCGCCCCCCGAGGCGGCCCCTCCTCCGCAGCTGAATGTGTTGGCGCAATACACCAAGGACCTGTCGTTCGAAAACCCGAACGCGCCGGCTTCGCTGGCGCCACAACAGCAGCAGCCGGCGATCAACATCCAGATCAACGTCAACGCCAATACCGTTGCTGAAAACGACTATGAAGTGGCGCTGTCGGTGGAAGGCAAGGCCGAAAACGGCGGCAAGGTGATGTTCAGCTTCGAGCTGATCTATGCCGGCGTGTTCCGGATCCTCAATGTGCCGAAGGAAAATCTGCACCCGCTGGTCATGATCGAGTGCCCGCGCCTGCTGTTTCCGTTCGCCCGTGAGATCATCGCAACCGCCGTTCGCGATGGCGGCTTCCCGCCGCTGATGCTCGATCCGGTCGATTTTGTCGGTCTGTACCGCCAGAACATGGAGCGCCAGGCAGCGCAGATGCAGGCGGCGCAGGTCAAGCCAAGCTGAGTCAAGCCGAGCTGATTTCCGCCTGAATTGTCGCCGGCAGAAAGTCGCTCCAGATCGGCTTGTCGCCAAGCGTCAGAACAAACTCCCGATGCGCGGCGCGATCGGCCTCGGTGATTCGAGGCGCGAGGGGAATCTCGCGCTGCCGTCGCAGCACGTCGCCAACGCCGGCGACGCGAATTTCGCGCGATTCCGACGCCAGGATCAACTGCGACTGCCGCGCCCCGATCAGATCAACATAGACCTCGGCGAGGAGCTCAGCGTCGAGCAGCGCGCCGTGCTTGGTACGCCGCGAATTGTCGATTGAATAGCGAGAGCAGAGATCATCGAGGCGATTGGAGACGCCTGGGTGTTTGCGCCGCGCCAGCAGCAAGGTGTCGACCAGCCGGTCCCGCAAGATCGGAACCCGCTTGAGCCGATCGAGCTCGGCATTGATGAAGCTGATATCAAACGAGGCGTTGTGGATCACGAGCGGCGCGTCGCCGATAAACGCCAGGAAGTCCTCGACCTCTTCCTCAAACAGCGGCTTTGAGGAAAGAAATTCAGTCGAGAGCCCGTGCACGGCGAAAGCTTCCGCCGGCATGTCCCTTTGGGGATTGAAATAACGATGAAAGGTCTGCCCGGTCGGCATGCGGTTGAAGATCTCGACACAGCCGATTTCGACCAGGCGGTCACCGCGCAGGGGATCAAGGCCGGTGGTTTCGGTATCGAGAACGATTTCGCGCATGGAATAAAAGGAACCGCCAAGAACTGACAAACGAGAACAGACGAATCAGGATCGTCCCGGCGTCATTTTAGCAGCCTCGGCCAGAATGTCCCGAATCCGCGCCCGCACGGGATCAAGACCGTGCGACGTATCCACCACGAAATGCGCGCGCTTCCTCTTCTCGGCATCCGGCATCTGCCGTGCCAGGATCGCACCGAGCTTTTCCTCGGTCATATTGGGACGCGCGAAAATCCGCTCGCGCTGAAGTTCCGGGTTTGTCGTCACCACGACCACGGCATCAACGCGCTTTTCGCCGCCGGTTTCGAACAACAGAGGGACGTCGACCACGGCCACCGACGCGCCGGACGCTGCGGCATCCCTGAGGAATTTCTGCCGCGATGCGCGGAGCATCGGATGAACGATCTCCTCGAGCCTGTTCATCGCAGCCGGATCGTGCACAACGCGTGCCGAAAGCTGGTTGCGATCGACCTTGCCGCCCGCCGTCGTGCCCGGAAACGCCGCCTCGATGGCGGCGACCGCCTCGCCCTCATAGAGCCGATGAACGGCGGCATCCGCGTCATAGACGGGAACGCCAGCTTCCGCGAACAGGTTTGCGGTGGTCGACTTTCCCATCCCAATCGAGCCGGTCAATCCGAGGACGATCATTTTAAAAACCCAACAAATGTTCGCCGCGCAAAAATGCCAAGAGCGGCAACAGCGGCAGGCCGAGAATGGTGAAGTGGTCGCCCTCGATCCGCTCGAACAGATGAACCCCGAGCCCCTCAAGCTGGTAAGCGCCGACGCTGGATGTGACCGCGTCGCCGGCCTCGGCGAGATAGGTCTCGATTTCGGCATCGCTCAACTCTCGCATGGTCATGCGCGCGACCGAGACATGTTGGAACAGCAGCTTCCCGTCGCGCGCCACCGCGATCGCGGAATGCAATTCATGGCACCGGCCGGAAAGCGCGCGTAATTGATCGGCGGCCTGCGCCCTCCCCGCGGGCTTGTTGAAGATGCGCGCTCCCAACACGAGCATCTGATCGGCGCCGACGACGTAGTGGCCATGACGACGGCTTGAGACGGTGCGGGCTTTCTCTCCCGCCAAAACGCCTGCGACCTCACCCGGCGCGGCAAGACCTGATGATTGCTGAACGGCGCGTTCGTCGATGTCGGCTGGATCGCTTTCAAATTCGATGCCGGCGTTGGCGAGCAACGCCTGCCGCGCCTTGCTCTGCGACGCCAATATCAACGGCTGTTGTCCGCGCCACAGCGTCATTCGGAGAGCCGCTGCCTTTGCCGGTCGGAAAATAGTTTCATGACTGCGGCTGCCGTTTCCTCGATCGAACGGCGGGTGACATCGAGCTGCGCCCAGTTGAACTTGGCGCTCAACCGCCGCGCAAAAGCCACCTCGTCCGCCACCGCCTGACGATCGATATAGGTGTCGTTATCGTGGTCACCCATGCTCAACAGCCGGTTCTGCCTGACCTGGATCAGACGTTCCGGTGTCGCGTGCAGGCTAACGACCAGCGGTTTGGTCAGGACCTCCAGCTGGTGCGGGATCGGAATGCCAGGCACTAGCGGCACATTGGCGGTGCGGATGCCGCGATTGGCGAGATAGATCGAGGTCGGCGTTTTCGAGGTGCGGGATACACCGACCAAAATCACGTCGGCCTCATCGAGGCCTTCGACGTGCTGACCATCGTCGTGCATCATGGTGTAGTTCAGCGCATCGATGCGCTTGAAGTATTCGGCATTCAGCGTGTGCTGGGCCCCTACCCGGCCCAACGTCGGCGCGCCGAGATAGGCCTGGAATAATTGCATCACCGGTCCAATGATCGACAGGCTCGGGATGTTGATCTCCTGGCACTTGGACTGAAGTTTCGAGACCAGGTCCTTTTCGAGCAGCGTGAACAGCACGATGCCCGGCGCTTCCTCGATTTCGCTGATCACCCGATCAAGCTGCTTCTGGCTGCGAACCAGCGGATAGACATGCTCGACCGGCGTCACATTGGTGTACTGCGCGGCGACCGCGCGCGCCACCGTGATCAAGGTCTCGCCGGTCGAGTCGGATACGAGATGCAGATGAAAATAGTTGCTGCTCGGGGACACGAAGAACCCTGTGTAGTCTGTGAATCCTTGTGGAGCTTATCTTGATGAATGACGGCCGTTTCGCCTGCTCGGGGATAACCGGCCTTTTTCTTCACAAGGCTCCCGGTGAGGATAACTCAATTTCGGTATCACGACGTTAGTGGGGTTTTGTGGATTTGTCTCTTTATAAACGGACAGGACGGCGAGCCAAAGGATTGAAAGATCGAACGTAACGGCGACCAGGCGAACTTGGGAGGAAACTGTCGATTGCTGTGAGCAAGGTCTGAAAATGACCGGGTCTCGTTGTGTGGGTCCAATTCACCGCTACGTAGACTCAAACCTTAAGATTCTAAAATTATTAGTTTAGATAAGAGCGCTTCACGGATATGTCTCACCAAGTTGAAAGAAAGCGGTCTTTCAGCTTGGTATGGTCAGTTCACGAGTTGCGAGCATCGTGATGTTTCGAGCGTTTCAAAATAGGTGAGATCCAAGTGTACGAGTGGATCAAGGCGCTGCATGTCATCGCGGTCATCTCATGGATGGCCGGCATGCTCTATTTGCCGCGGCTGTTCGTTTATCACAGCGAGGCCGAAGCCGGCTCGAAGCAGTCCGAGACGTTCAAGGTGATGGAACGGCGGTTGCTGAAGGCGATCATCAACCCGGCGATGATCGTGACCTGGCTGGCGGGGCTTTATCTCGCATGGGCCGGCCGCTGGTTCTTCACGAACTGGTGGATCTACGGAAAAATCTTTCTGGTGCTGCTTCTCTCGGGTGCCCACGGCTTTTTTGTCCGCTGGGTCAAGGATTTCGCCGCCGACCGGAATCAGAGGTCACATAAATTTTATCGCGTAATCAACGAGGTACCGACCGTCCTGATGATCGGAATCGTCATCCTAGTCGTCGTAAAGCCGTTTTAAACCCAGTCTCCTGATCGAGCGACGCTATCAAGCCGTCTTGCGGAAACTCGGGCGATTTTCTATATTGCAGTTATTCCCACCCTACGCAGGCGGATGTGGTTGCGTCCCGGTTCCCTCTTTGGGCCGGCCGCTGCATCAGGTTTGAAGCCTTCCAGGCCCTTTCCTTGCTCAGACCTGCGGACTTCCTGACTTCAGGCTCCGCATTTCCAAGTAGCCATCTTGCCTCCTTTCCTCCCTTAAGCACTCCACAGGACCATCCCAATGCGGGAAATCAAACTCCAAGACCTCAAAGCCCAGACGCCGGCGGAACTCGTCGCTTTCGCTGAGGAAAAAGGGGTCGAAAACGCCAGCACCATGCGAAAGCAGGAGCTGATGTTTGCCATTCTCAAACAGCTCGCGATCCAGGAGATCGACATTATCGGCGAAGGCGTCGTTGAGGTTCTCTCCGACGGCTTCGGCTTCCTGCGCTCACCGGACGCCAACTACCTGCCCGGCCCCGACGATATCTACGTTTCGCCGTCGCAGATCAGGCGCTTCGGGCTTCGCACCGGCGATACCATCGAGGGCCATATCCGCAGTCCGAAGGAAGGCGAACGCTACTTCGCGCTGCTGAAAGTCAACACGCTGAATTTTGAAGATCCGGAAAAGTCGAAGCACAAGGTCAATTTCGACAACCTGACGCCACTGTTCCCGGACGAACGCTTCCGCCTCGAACTCGAGGACCCCACAAGAAAGGACCTTTCGGCACGCGTGATCGATATCGTGGCGCCGATCGGCAAAGGCCAGCGCGCTTTGATCGTGGCCCCGCCGCGCACCGGCAAGACCGTGCTGATGCAGAACATCGCCCATTCGATCACCGCCAATCATCCCGAATGCTATCTGATCGTGCTTCTGATCGACGAACGACCCGAGGAAGTCACGGACATGCAGCGCTCCGTGAAGGGCGAGGTGGTCTCGTCCACTTTCGATGAACCGGCCGTTCGCCACGTTCAGGTCGCCGAGATGGTGATCGAGAAAGCCAAGCGCCTTGTCGAGCACGGCCGCGATGTCGTGATCCTGCTCGATTCGATCACGCGGCTGGGGCGTGCCTACAACACGGTGGTGCCGTCATCCGGCAAGGTGTTGACCGGTGGTGTCGATGCTAATGCGTTGCAGCGACCAAAACGGTTCTTCGGCGCCGCGCGCAACATCGAGGAGGGTGGTTCACTGACGATCATTGCGACCGCCCTGGTTGATACCGGCAGCCGCATGGACGAAGTGATCTTCGAGGAATTCAAAGGCACCGGTAACTCCGAACTGATTCTCGATCGCAAGGTCTCTGACAAGCGGACCTTCCCGGCGATCGACATCTCGCGCTCGGGCACACGCAAGGAAGAACTGATCACCGATCCGCAGGTGCTGAAGAAGATGTACGTGCTGCGGCGGATCCTCAATCCGATGGGAACGATGGACGCCATCGACTTCCTGCTCGACAAGCTCCGCAACACCAAGAACAACGCGGAATTCTTCGAGTCGATGAATACATAAGAACTAGGCCATTGGCCCAGCATGAGGCGTCCTTGCGGGAGCAGGGGCGCCTTTTTCTTGGATTAATTCCCGCGGCTAGGGCCGCAGCATTCATGCTTCGGGCCTCGGCAAGGCTCAAATTTGATTGCCTTTCCGATGGCCGCCCACCAAATAGGGCATGCATCCTCGCGAGCAGACCATTTTTGCGCTCTCATCCGGCCGGCCGCCGAGCGCTATCTCGATTGTCCGGGCGTCGGGTCCGCAAGCAAAAACCGCGATCACAACATTGGCGGGCAGGGCGGTTCACCCGCGAATCGCAACACGTGTGTTGCTGCGCGACGGTGAGGGGCAGGCCCTCGACGATGCGATCGTGCTCTGGTTTCCGGGCCCGGCGAGCGCGACCGGGGAAGACGTTGCCGAATTTCATACCCACGGCGGACGCGCCGTGCTGGCCGCGCTGTTTGCGGCGCTCTCTAGGCTCGAAAACATGCGGGCCGCGGAGCCCGGCGAGTTCACCCGACGGGCCTTCGAGAACGGCAAGCTCGACCTCACAGAGGCGGAAGCGCTTGACGACTTGATTCACGCCGACACCGATCGGCAGCGTCGTCAGGCGTTGCGCCAGCTGCAGGGAATGCTTGGCGACCGGGCGCGTGACTGGCGCGCGCAAATTATCCAGGCGTCGGCCTTGATCGAAGCCGGCATCGATTTCTCCGACGAGGGTGATGTGCCGGCTGAGCTGGTGGCGCCGGCGCTGGCGACCATCAGGTCCTTGCTTGCCGAGATCGAGAATGTCCTTGCAGGGCAGGGGCGGAGCGAACGTCTGCGCGACGGCGTGATCGTTGCGATCGCAGGGCCGCCGAACGTGGGCAAGTCGACCTTGATCAACTTGCTGGCGCGGCGCGATGTCGCGATCGTGTCGCCGCACGCCGGCACCACGCGCGACGTCATCGAGGTTCAGCTTGATCTCGATGGCTATCCGGTAACGGTGATCGACACCGCCGGCATTCGCGAGACCGACGACCCGATCGAGCAGGAGGGTGTGCGTCGGGCGCGGTCGCGTGCCGCAGAGGCGGATCTCGTCTTGTGGGTAACCGATGCCGAGCACGAGCGGAGTGTGGGCAAGATCGAGACGACGGCTGCTGATCCATGGATCGTTCGCAACAAGATTGATCTCGATCCGGCCGATCGGGCGCGAGGGATGAAGCACGAAGATAAGGCGGGGCAGGGCAGGGCTTTCCGAATTTCCGCCCGTCAGGGCGACGGCATTTCCGAGCTGGTCGCAGCGCTGACGGTTTTCGCGCACGATTATTTTGGATTGAGCGAAAATGGCCTGATCGGTCGCGAGCGGCAGCGGAAACTCCTGCAGGAAACTGTCGATGCGCTTCGGCGCTGCCTGGCGGTCGCTGGACGGGGTGACGAATTGGCCGCGGAGGAACTGCGCGTGGCCTCGCAATCGCTGGGCCGTCTGCTCGGTCGGGTCGACGTCGACGATGTCTTAGGAAAGATTTTCGATGAATTCTGTATAGGGAAATAATGAAAATATATTCGGACTTTCCCTAAATCCGATCCATGTTTCACGTGAAACAGATCGTCCTTTGTCACTTCCGGGTTTGATGTCTGCGGTATAGAAGATGCCGCATGATTTCCCAGCCCAATCCATTTGACGTGATCGTTATTGGCGGTGGCCATGCCGGCTGCGAGGCCGCAAGTGCCGCCGCGCGGATGGGCGCGCGAACGGCGCTGGTGACGCACCGCTTCTCTACGATCGGCGCGATGTCGTGTAATCCTGCGATCGGCGGTTTGGGCAAAGGCCACCTCGTTCGTGAGGTCGACGCGCTTGACGGCTTGATGGGTCGGGTGGCGGACGTCGGCGGCATCCAGTTTCGTGTCCTCAATCGTCGCAAGGGTCCGGCTGTTCGCGGGCCGCGCGCCCAGGCCGACCGAAAGCTCTATGCGGCCGCGATGCAGGCCGCGATCCGCGAGAGCGCTAATCTCACCGTCCTCGAAGGCGAAGCGGATGAGCTCCTGGTGATTGACGGGCGGCTCACCGGCGTCAGCCTCGCCGATGGTCGCAAACTCTCGGCAGCGGCGGTGGTCGTGACGACCGGGACCTTTCTCCGTGGCCTTATCCACTTGGGTGAAAAGAACTGGCCCGCTGGCCGAGTCGGTGAAGCGCCGGCGCTTGGCCTCTCCGCGTCCTTCGAGGAGATCGGCTTCACGCTGGGGCGGTTGAAGACCGGGACGCCGCCGCGTCTCGACGGCACCACGATCGACTGGTCGGCGGTCGAGATGCAGCCGGGCGATGATCCGCCCGAGCCGTTTTCGACGATGACCACGAAGATCACGACGCCGCAGATCCAGTGCGGGATCACCCGAACGACGGCGGCGACTCACGAGGTGATTCGGGCGAACGTGCACCGCTCGCCGATGTATTCGGGGCAGATCAAGAGCACCGGACCACGGTATTGCCCTTCGATCGAGGACAAGATCGTCCGCTTCGGCGACCGGGACGGCCACCAGATTTTCCTGGAGCCGGAGGGCCTCGACGACAGCACGGTTTATCCCAACGGCATCTCGACCTCGTTGCCCGAGGAGGTTCAGCTCGGCATCCTGGCTTCGATCCCGGGGCTGGAACGGGCGCGGATGGTGCGGCCGGGCTACGCGATCGAATACGACCACGTCGATCCACGTGAACTCGATCCGACCCTTCAGGCCAGGCGCCTTTCGGGGCTGTTTCTGGCCGGACAGATCAACGGCACCACGGGCTACGAGGAAGCGGCGGCACAGGGGCTCGTCGCGGGCCTTAACGCGGCGCTTTCGGCCGGCGGCTCGCAGCCGATCGTATTCGATCGTGCCGACGGCTATCTCGGCGTCATGATCGACGACCTAGTCACGCGAGGAATTACCGAGCCGTATCGGATGTTCACCTCACGCGCCGAATATCGCCTGACCTTGCGCGCGGACAACGCCGATCAGCGCCTGACTGACAAGGGAATTGCGCTCGGATGTATCGGACCGGCCAGGGCTTCGCATCACCGCGCCAAGATGGCCGCGCTGAATGCCGCGAAGGCGATGGCGCGTTCGCTGACGCTGACGCCGAACGAAGCGGACCGGCACGGACTTTCTCTCAACAAGGACGGGCAGCGCCGCTCGGCTTTCGAGCTGCTTGCCTATCCGGACGTGGGCTGGGACCAGGTCGGCGCCATCTGGCCGGAGCTGTCGGCCGTTGACCCAGCCATCGCGGTCCATCTGGAGATCGATGCCAAGTACGACGTCTATCTGAAGCGGCAGGTCGCGGACGTCGAAGCCTTCCGGCGCGATGAAGGTCTGGTTCTGGCAGGGGTCGATTTCGACGAGGTCCCGGGCCTGTCCAATGAAGCCCGCACCAAGCTCAAGGCAGCGCAGCCGCGCACAGTGGGGCAGGCGGGCCGGCTCGATGGCGTCACACCCGCCGCGCTCGGAATTCTGGCCGCCTACCTGAAGCGCGAAGCCCGTCGGAAAACGTCCACAGGAGTCTCGGCCGGACGCGGGTAACCGTTAAGGTGTTTCACGTGAAACAAGGCGATTCGCGATGAGCGCCCGCAGTCCACAGTCAAAGTCGTCCGCCGAAGAGCCGCGCGGGCAGCGCCTTGCGGCCGACCGTGCCGCGGCACTCGCGCTGACGCCTGTTTCACGTGAAACAGTGGCTAGGCTCGATCGTTTCATCGACCTGCTCCAGATCTGGCAGGCGAAGACTAATCTTGTCTCACCATCCACCCTGCCGATGCTTTGGAGCCGGCACGTCTCCGATTCGCTGCAACTCTTGGACCTGGCCCCGACTGCCAAGGTCTGGGTGGATTTCGGCAGCGGCGGCGGATTTCCCGGAATGGTTTTGGCGTGCGCTCTCGCCGGTACGCCAGGTGCTGCGGTCCATCTGATCGAGCGCAATGGCAAGAAGGCGGCCTTTTTGCGCGAGGCCTTGCGGGTGACGGGGGCTGCTGCGGTTGTCCATCTTGCGGATATCAAGGATACTGTGGATAGGCTGGCGGGCCTGGTCGATTGCGTCACCGCGCGGGCGGTTGCTCCGCTACATCAACTCATCAGTCTCGCGGAACCTTTGGTCAAAAAGGGTGCGAAAGCCCTGTTTCTCAAGGGCCAAGATGTAGAAGTGGAATTGACCGAGGCCACTAAATATTGGAAAATTGAACCTCGCCTTCATTCCAGCCGCACGGGGGGGCACGGCTGGATCGTCGAGCTCGATCGAATCGAGCGCCTCAACCCGTCCCCAAGCGTCGATGGCGGTCCGCTATGAATGAAATAGATAAGTTATTTCAAGAAGATAGTTCGGAGACTCAGCCGGGCCATCCGCGTATCCTGGCGCTAGCCAATCAAAAGGGCGGTGTCGGCAAGACCACCACGGCGATTAATCTCGGCACGGCACTCGCTGCGATTGGCGAGCGCGTGCTGATCGTCGATCTCGACCCACAGGGCAATGCGTCCACCGGGCTCGGGATCGATCGCCGCAACCGCAACTGCTCGACCTACGACGTGTTGATTGGCGAGGCCGCGTTGCGGGAATCGATGGTGGCGACGGCGGTGCCGCGCCTGCACATCGCGCCTTCGACAATGGACCTGTCCGGCCTCGAGCTTGAACTCGGCACCACCCCGGGCCGCGCCTTCCGCCTGCGCGATGCGATCGCGGCGCTCAATCACAACGTCTCGCCGGATGCCGACTACACCTACGTTCTGATCGACTGCCCGCCATCGCTCAACCTTCTCACCGTCAACGCGATGGCTGCATCCGACGCGATCCTGGTGCCGTTGCAGTGCGAGTTCTTTGCGCTCGAAGGACTGTCGCAACTCCTGCAGACGGTCGAGCAGGTGCGCTCGACGCTGAATCCAAATCTCTCCATCCACGGCATCGTGCTGACGATGTTCGACTCGCGCAACAACCTGTCGAACCAGGTCGTCGCCGACGTACGCCAGTTCATGGGCAGCAAGGTCTACAACACCATGATCCCGCGCAACGTGCGCATCTCCGAGGCACCGTCCTACGGCAAGCCGGTCCTGGTCTACGATCTCAAATGCGTCGGCAGCGATGCGTATCTGAAGCTCGCCACGGAAGTCATTCAGCGCGAGCGCGAGCTGCGCACGCATTGAGCCAGTCGCCTTGTCGTTGTTCGGACGATGCGCGGCGGCCGCTCGATCCGGGATCCGCAAGGAGATGAATCGAGAGTGGAGTGAGAGATTTTCGGGTTCGCACGTCGTGCGGCCGGGAATGACGGCAGGCAACGGGAGCGGCTGAGTTGAATCCAAGGGAGCTGGCGATGGCGGACGAAGCGCGTTCGCGACTGGGGCGGGGTCTTGCAAGTCTGATCGGGGATGTCGGCGGAGAGGCCGCGCATGTCGAACGGCCGCGCGCGCAGCGCAAGGTGCCGATCGAATTCCTCAAGCCCAACCCGCGCAATCCGCGACGGGAATTTGCCGATGTCGAGCTCAAGGAGCTCGCCGACTCGATCAAGCAGCACGGCGTGATCCAGCCGATCGTGGTGCGGCCGGTGCGCGGTGCGCAGGATCGCTTCGAGATCATCGCCGGTGAACGCCGCTGGCGCGCCTCGCAGATTGCCGGGTTGCATGAGGTTCCAATCACGCCGGTCGATGTCAGCGATTCCGACGCGCTCGAGATCGCCATCATCGAGAACGTTCAGCGCGAAGACCTCAATGCGATGGAAGAGGCGCAGGGCTATCACGCGCTCGCCAACGAGTTCAAACGCAGTCAGGAGGACATCGCGCGGATCGTCGGCAAGAGCCGCAGCCACGTCGCCAACATGATGCGGCTCACCAAATTGCCGGCGGAGGTGCAGGCCTATATCGCGCTCGGCCAGCTATCGGCCGGTCATGCCCGCGCGCTGATCGGCGTGCCCGATCCCATCGCCGCCGCCAAGCGGATCGTGGACGAGGGCCTCAACGTGCGTCAGGCCGAGGCGCTGGCCCACGACGAGGGCGTGCCGGAGCGCAAGCCGCAGAAGGCGAGGGGCGGCAAGACGAAAGATCCCAACACGGTGTCGCTGGAGAAAACCGTCAGCGACGCACTCGGTCTTGCGGTCAGCATCGATCACCGCGATCCCGGCGGCATTGTCCACATCCGTTACCGTGATCTCGACCAGCTTGATGAGGTCGTCAAGCGGCTGAGCTCGAAGGCTTAAGAAACGTCAGCCGCGTCGCTTCGCATTGACCGCAATCGAGAGCAGCGCGCGTTGTGCGATGACGGCGGCGAGCGTCGCCTGCTTGCGCATGTCAAGCGCGGCCGTGGCCAGTTGATCGATGATGACCATGAGCCGCGCCGCATCGAAATTGCGCAGCGCAGCCTCGACGCTTGGCTTCCGTGAAAAATGCAGCCTTGGAAATCCGCCGTCGAGCACGGCGGAAGCAGGTGTCCCCTCCGCGATCGCAAGTGCTGACTTGTGCAGCCATGCCGCCTGGCGCTGGGCGGCGGAGATAATCACGCCCGGATAGGTGCCCGCCACCATGGCCTTGGCGAATTCGCTCTCGACCGCGGCTGCGTTCCCGGCAAAGGCGCCGTCGACGATCGGGTCGATCTTCAGCTCCGACGCGTCGGCTACGACAGCCATCACGTCGTCGAGCGTCACCTCACCCTTGCCATGGGCGTAGAGTGCGAGCTTGCGCAATTCGTTACGCGACGCCTGCCGGTCGCCGCCGAGCAAACCCATCAGCACGGCGCGGGCATCGGAAGCGATGCGCAGGTTCGAGGGCTTGAGCTCATCGTCGATCAGTTTCGTCAGGTCGCGCTCGGTATCGGGATAGCAGGCGATCGCGACCGCGCTCTTGGCGCGCTCACAGGCCTTGCGCAGCGGCGATTCGGCCCGCAATTCGCCGGCCTCGATCACGATGCGGCAATCCTTCAGCGGCACATCCGCCAGCGCGTCGATGCCGCTGGCGAAACTGCGCGAGCCGGCCCTGACACGAATGGCGCGGCGGCCGCCGAACAGCGGAATCGTCAGCGCTTCATCGACCAGCCGGGACGGTTCGGCCGAGAGCTCGTCGCCGTCGAGCCTCACGAGCGAGAATGGATCGCTGGGGTCGTCGACCGCCGATGCCAGCAAGGCCTCGGCGCGCTCACGCACGAGGCCGGCGTCGGGGCCGTAAAGCAGGATGATCGGCCGCGCCGGATCCGGCCGCGCCAGATAAGTATCGATCTCTCTTCCGCGCAGCGCCACCATGGCCCGACCACTTCGCCTCTAACCGGAAGCCCCGAGGCGGAACGTCTCAAGCGCCTGCGTAGAAGAACGAGGCAAGCCGTGTCTGAATACGTTCGGCGATTTCCTGACTGGCGCGATCTTCGGCGTCGCGGAAGGCGCGGGCACGGGCAAAACGCTGATAGCTGCCGGGAACATCGTAAGAGACGCGCGAGGCGGTGTTTCCGGTCATCACCGACTTGTTGGTGGCGATGTCGATCAGGTTGAACTGCGCGTTGATGCCGTAATTTTCGCTGGTTGGCAGCCCGGTATTCACATCGGTCATCAGCGTGTATCGCGTGGTCTGGATCCTGATCACCAGACGATGCGTGGGTGACGTTCCGGTCGCGTTGCCGTAAAGCTTGAATGCCAGCGCATTGCGGATTTCCACCCCGAGCCGAGCGTCGCGCGATGAGTTGGGCACGTCGAGCGGCGGGAGATCCACGCCCATCAGCTTTTCCCGCAGGGCTGGCGTGCCGTCCGCGTGCTCGGCATACATCGGTTGAAAGCAGCCAGCTGTCAGCGCTGCCATGGCAGCGACAATGAGAAGCCGGGCAACGATTCGAATGCTAGCCGACGACATTCACGATCCTCATGGGGACTACGATCACTTTGCGAACCGGCTTATCCCCCAAGGATTGTTTTACCGCATCAAGCGCCAAAACGGCAGCCTCAATTTCCAGGTTCTGGGCCGTCCGCGCAACCGTAACCTCGCCCCGCTTCTTGCCGTTGACCTGAACCACCAGCGTGACGGTCTCTTCAATCAGCAAATCTCGTTCGATTTTGGGCCAATTTGCCTCTGAAACCAGTCCCGTCTGGCCGAGTACCCCCCAGCATGCCTCTGCCAGATGCGGCATCATCGGCGCGAAGAGTTGAACGAGAATGACGGCGGCCTCCTGGATTGCCCAGGCGAGGTCCGGCGAGGGTTGTTCCGGGCGGGCGAGGATGTCGCCGAGCGCATTGGAAAATTCCCGGATGTGGGCAAGACAAACGTTGAAGTGCAGCCGCTCGATGCCACCGGAAACCTTGTCGAGGGCGCCTTGCGCCGCCTTGCGCAAGGCAGTCGCGTCAGCTGCGAACGCCGCCGGCCTTGCCGCAGGCGCCGCCCTACCCGCCGCGGCGGCTTCATGAACAAGGCGCCACAGCCGCTGCACGAAACGCGACGCGCCCTGGACGCGCTCGTCGCTCCAGATCACGTCGCGGTCGGGCGGCGAATCCGACAGCATGAACCAGCGCGCCACGTCGGCGCCGTAGGTCGCGATGATGTCGTCGGGGTCGACCGTGTTCTTCTTCGACTTCGACATCTTCTCGATCGGACCAATCACAATCGGCTCACCGGTCGACAGCAGGGTCGCGCGCCGATCGCTGCCAATACTCTCGACCTTCACTTCCACCGGCGTGACGTAGCTGCCGTCGGCTTTCTGGTAGGTCTCGTGAACCACCATGCCTTGCGTGAACATGCCGGCGAACGGTTCCTTCATGTCGATGTGCCCGGTCGCCTTCATGGCGCGGGTGAAGAAGCGGCTATACAAGAGATGCAGGATCGCATGCTCGACGCCGCCGATATACTGATCGACCGGCATCAGCCGGTCGACAACTGAGCGTGTAGTCGGCGCCTTTTCGTTCCACGGATCGGTAAAGCGGGCGAAATACCAGGACGAATCGACGAACGTGTCCATGGTGTCGGTTTCGCGCACCGCCTTGCCGCCGCATTGCGGGCAGGAGACCTGCTTCCAGGTCGGGTGATGGTCGAGCGCATTGCCCGGTCTGTCGAAGCTCACGTCCTCCGGCAACACCACCGGCAAGTCCTTGTCGGGCACCGGCACGACATCGCATTTCGGGCAATGAATGACCGGGATCGGGCAGCCCCAATAGCGCTGGCGCGAGATGCCCCAATCGCGCAGGCGGAAATTCACCTGCCGTTCGCCGACAGGCGCATTGCCACGCAACTCCGTCTCCAGCCGTTTCGCAACTTCTTCCTTGGCCTCGCCGATCGTCATGCCGTCGAGGAAACGCGAATTGATCATGCGGCCGTCGCCGTCATAGGCGGTGTCCGTGATCACGAAGGTCTTGGGATCCTGGCCTTCGGGGCAAACCACCGGGACATTGCCGAGATTGTATTTGTTGACGAAGTCGAGGTCGCGCTGGTCATGCGCCGGGCAGCCGAAGATCGCGCCCGTGCCATATTCCATCAGCACGAAGTTTGCGACGTAGACGGGCAGCTTCCAGTTCGGGTCGAACGGGTGCACCGCGCGAATGCCGGTGTCAAAACCCTGCTTCTCGGCTGTGTCGATGATTTCCTGTGCCGTGCCGATGCGCTTGATCTCGGCGATGAACTCGGCGAGATCAGGATTTTTGGCAGCCGCGGCTATCGCCAGCGGATGATCGGCCGAAATGGCCATGAACTTGGCGCCGAACAGCGTGTCGGGGCGGGTGGTGAATATCTTAAGCTCGCTCTCGCCGGCAGGCGTCGTCGCCGCGTCGAGCGCGAACCGGATCAAAAGGCCCTCGCTGCGTCCGATCCAGTTGCGCTGCATCAGCCGCACTTTCTCGGGCCAGCGGTCGAGCGTGTCGAGCGCGTCCAGAAGTTCCTGCGAGTACTTCGTGATCTTGAAGACCCACTGGTTCATCTCGCGCTGTACGACGATCGCGCCCGAGCGCCAGCCGCGGCCGTCGATTACCTGCTCGTTGGCGAGCACGGTCATGTCCACCGGGTCCCAGTTGACCTTGCGCTTCTCGCGCTCTGCGAGCCCTGCGCGCAGGAAGTCGTTGAACATCTTTTGCTGGTGCTTGTAGTAGCCGGGATCGCAGGTCGCGAATTCGCGTGACCAGTCGAGCGACAGGCCGATCGAGCGCAACTGCTTCTTCATCGCGGCGATGTTGTCGTAGGTCCAGGCCTTCGGCGCCACCTTGCGTTCGATCGCCGCGTTTTCGGCCGGCAGCCCGAACGCATCCCAGCCCATCGGATGCAGCACGTTGAATCCCTTGGCGCGCATGAAGCGCGCCAGCACGTCGCCGAGCGTATAATTCCGCACGTGCCCGATATGGATGCGCCCCGACGGATAGGGAAACATCTCGAGCACGTAGTATTTCGGCCGCGGATCATCGTTTTTGGCGGCAAAGATCGCCTTTTCGTCCCATTGGCGCTGCCAATAGGGTTCGGATTCGCGGGCGTTATAGCGTTCGGGACTCATGGAATCGCGTGGCTTTTGCTGGATTCGGGCCGTCTATAAAGACGGCGGACTAGGCCATAAAAGCGGCTTTGCGGTCAACGGGGCGCGCGACAGGATCGCCGATTCGATTGTAACCAAGCTGCTCGATTGTAACGTGGCGGGTTAGCCGGCGAGCGCGGCGACAGCGCCGCCGTTCTCGCCCGCCTGCGCAAGGCCGTGCTCGGCGACGCGGTTGCGGCCCTGGCGCTTGGCGACATAGAGGCTGGCGTCGGCAGCTTCCAGGAGATCGTTCGGATCGAGCACCTGGTTTGGCCGAAGGCAGGCCACGCCCACGCTGACCGTGACGGTCTGATGGTTGGAGGTCGCATGCAGGATTGCGAGGTTCTGGACCGTCGCCCGCACTGTCTCGCCGATCTCGAGCGCACGGCGCGCCGTGGCGTTCGGCATCAGCAGGCTGAATTCCTCACCGCCGTAGCGGGCGGCAAACCCGCCCGTCGAGACCGCGATCTCGTTGAGCGTCTCGCCGATCCGCGAGAGGCAGGCGTCGCCCTCGGGATGGCCATAGGTATCGTTGAACAGCTTGAAATGGTCGACGTCGATCATCAGCAGCGACAGTTCGGCGCCAGCCTGCTGGGCCTTCGCCCACTCAAAATCGAGCCGGCTCTGAAATCCTCGGCGATTCGCAAGACCTGACAGCATGTCGACCGATGCCATCACGGTCAGGCGGTCGTTGGACGCGAGCAGCTCACGTTCCCGCTGCGAAAGCTGGCTCGCCATCCTGTCGAAGGCCCGCGCGAGCGGCTCAAATTCCGCTGGCAGGCGGCCATTGGACGCGCGCACCGACCATTCGCCCTCGCCAAAGCGCCGTGCGACCGCCACGAGCTTGTGGATGGGCCGAATGATGAGCGTTTCCGCTGCGATCAGCGCTCCCAAGAGCACCATCACGCAGACAAGTCCGAGTTGCAAATAAGCG
>CAVXSU010000014.1:0-17878 GCA_963764405.1 uncultured Alphaproteobacteria bacterium | reverse complement strand
GGGTCCGCAGTGGCCGGGATATGTCCGGGGCGCTGAGCGTGGCGCCGCGGGCACGCGGCATCCGGGCCAGCCGCTTCCAGGCCCGCCTGGCGACCAGCGCCGGGTCGGCGCCGACCGCCCGGAGCAGCGCGGTGGTCGTGCCGTCCGCCTGCTCGACCGGAGCCAGCAGCAGGTGCAGGGGGTCGACCTGCGGGCTGCCGTCCGCCGCGGCGCGCCGCACAGCGGTGGACAGCGCGTCCTGGCTCTTGCGGGTCAGCTTGACTCCACGAATTCCTCCGTCTAAGAAAACTACTGCTTACTCAAGAAAGCGCTGCTGGCCCATGACGCGGTTCCTGTCCGGCGCCCTGTGTCCGCAGCAGGGCGGCCACCCGGGCCGCAACCGCCCAGGTGGACTCGGGGAAGTCCTTGGTACTCAACGGTCTGCTCCTGTCGCCCGAAGGCTGATCTTATCTGCGCCAGCCAGATCCTGCCCCCGCCTAACGCGGCCTTCAAAGATTGGACGGCAGGTGGCCTGCAAACTCGATAAAGGCCCGATTGAAGGCGTCCGCATCTTCCAGAAAAGCGGCGTGCCCCCCGTCGAACATCTGGACTTGAGCGCCCGGAATAGCGTCGACGGCCGGTTTGCATGCCTTCCACGCGACGATGCGATCCAGCTTTGCCCAGGCAAACAGGCAACTAACTTGGAGCCTTTGCGCGGCAGTTCTAAGATCCGCCTCGGGAGTGCGGAAACTCTCCCAGGCGTCTCGCATCACGGCGGCGTTCTCGCGTCCGGCGGCGACGATGCGTGCGCGTTGCTCAGCGGCTGCGGCGCTCGGCAGGACCAGGCTGTCGTAGTATAGCGCGAACGCGCGATCGAACCATGCTGCGCCCCTCGCTCCCTCACTGAAGAACCAGATCATCGCGCTGATTCCACGCCGTACGACGAAGGTGAGGGGCGCAAGCCCTCCCGGATTACACAGGACCAGGCCTTTGGCGATTTGAGGCTGTTCGACTGCTAGGGACAATGCCGCGGCGCCACCGATCGAATTTCCGAGCAGGATAGGCCGCTGCGAAAGGCCGAGCTGGAGAATCAGGGCGCGCAGTATTTGCGCGTAGCGCGCCGCGCTGGCCGGCACTTTCCCTTCGTCCGGCGGGCTCGCTCCCTGCCCCGGCCAATCAACCATGATCGTTTCAAATCCCTTGCCGGTCATCGCCGCTGCGAATCCTTCGAAGTCACGTCCGCCATGTCCCGTGGCGTGAAGACAGATGACGGGCTGTCCTTGGCCTTGTCGCTTGACGGCAACGACCGTCCCACCGGCCTCGATGAACAAAAACTGGGCCTGAACCCCGACGGCGGCGCGCAACGACATTTGCTTCTCCCAAATCTGAAGCTAATGTGATACGTATATCACTTTCTGTCAATCTGGATCAAAAAAGGCGAAGTGGCGGATAACACGAATGGCGCGCAAGCGAGGGGACGGGCGGCAGGCTCTAATCGAGGCGGCGCTCCGCGAATTTGAGGATCATGGCTATGATGGCACCAACAGCAACGCCATCGCCAAGCGCGCCGGCTATGCGCCCCAAACCTTTTACCGGCACTTCGCGGACAAGCTGGAAATCTTTATCGCGACCTATGAAGCCTGGTCCGACGCCGGAATTGAGGGGATCGTAGCGGCAGTCAGCATAGAAAGTTATGCCCGGTCACTCGTCGATCATCATCGCGCGCACCGCGTGTTTCGCCGGTCGCTCCGGATGTTGACAGTTAGCGATCCCCGAGTGCTGGCCGCACGTACAAGAGCTCGGGATGCCCAAATGCGGGCAATGGCCGGCCGCGTATCGGGTTTCGCGGCGAAGAGCCGAGCGGCTCGGCTCGCCTCGCTCCTTACGATCGAACGGCTTTGTGACGCGATTGCTGATGAGGAGTTCGCTGCCGCGGGTATTTCGCGGCAGGCTGCTACAAGAGAGCTCGTTACCTTGTTGCGTTCCTTGTCGCGAGATCGCTCCGGCGGGTAATCTGTCTTGGGGCCCTCCAAATGCAACGACGGCACCCGGCGCGGAAATCGCCGCTAGTGGAGTTTAGGATTTGACATTCGCTTTCCGGATTTGCGGACAGGTGGGTAGCGAATGTCAACTCCACTCCACTAGTCACGCATCCTTAAGGGTTAGGGGGCTAAGAGGTACGGGCTCAGTTGATATGCCGCCCCACGGGGCTAACCCCTCCTGACCTACGGCCGGCGGAAGGATGACGAGTACGAGCGCCGACATCTCGCCCGCCCCCGCGGTCAACGACAGAACACCCGCCGGATGGCTTCATCCGCTGGCTGCAGTGTTGTTGCTTGCCTTGGCAGTCCGCCTGCCGCTCGCCTTCTGGCCAAATATCACGCATCCCGACGAGATATTCCAGTATCTGGAGCCGGCATGGCGCATGCTCGGCCATGACGGGATCGTCACCTGGGAATGGCGCGACGGCATTCGCAGCTGGTTCTTGCCGACGCTGTTCGAGGGACCGGTCTTCGTGGGCGATTGGCTCGCGCCCGGCGGTCAAGGCGCCTTCATCGCGTGTCGCCTGGTTGTTGCGCTCGCCTCGCTGTCGATCGTCATCAGCGCCTGGTTTTTCGGCGCACGCGTCTCGCGAATGCATGCGATCGTGGCAGCTTTCGTTGCCGCGATCTGGTTCGAGATCGTCTATTTCGCCCCGCACACCCTCAGCGAACCTCTGGCGACCGCATTGATCGTGCCGGCGGCGTTGCTGCTGGCAGGGGCGCCTTCGCAAAACCGACTTGCCATCGGCGGCGGACTCCTCGCGCTCGCTTTGGTGTGGCGATTTCAGTACGCGCCGGCCGTGGCCGTATTCGCGTTCGGGGCGTGCTGGAAGCAGTGGCGAAACGCGATCCCGATGGTCGCCGGCGGGCTCGTGGCGCTGTTGCCGGCAGCCATGGTGGATCTCGCACACGGCGTTACGCCGTTTGAATGGCTGATCCTGAACATCAAACAGAACCTGCTGCACGACCGGGCGTCCGAGTTCGGCGTGTCACCGGCGATCGTCTATCTCGGCCTGGAGTTGGTGATCTGGTCGGGGGCAACGCTGCTCCTGCTATGCGCGCTCTGGCGAGGCTGGCGGCATGTCCCGCTGCTGATCGTGGCCGCGGTCGTCAATATCGGGTTTCACAGCTCGATCGCACACAAGGAATACCGCTTCATCTTCCTGTCGATCGTCCTGCTCATCATCGCTGCCGCGCTCGGCTCCGCCGATTGGGTCCAGATGATGCGCGAGAAGCCAGCATGGCGCCGCTCGGCACTGCCTGTGGTGGCCGGCGGCTGGATGTTCATCTCGCTCGGGCTCGCGCAAGCGACGAAGCCGATGCAGGACAATTGGACGCGCGGCATGGGCATGGCCCGGCTGGCAGCGGACTTGCGCAGCGATGCCGGCCTGTGCGCAGCTGCGATCTACATCACCTCGTACCACCTGCTGCCCGGGCATGAACGGCTGACCGGCGATGCGCCCCTATACGCATTCCAGATGAACGATCCACTAGCCGGGGGACGGCTTGGCGCTTTGGCAAGAGAGCACGAAGCGGCGTTTAACCGCATCCTCGCTCCGCCGGATGCGGCAGGCGAGTTGCCTGCGGATTTTTCGCGCCGCAGCTGCGCTGACATGGGCAACGACGGCACTGCCTGCATCTTCGCGCGACGCGGCGGCTGCGACGCGGCGGCTGCCGGACCCTACGCCATCAACGACGTGCTGGTGCGCCTCAACTACTGAGGAGTGTCCGACGGAACTTCGAGCGAGGAGCGGGATGTCGGGACCGCAGGGAAGTCGAGCTCGGCCTGGGCAATGTTGCTCATGAAGTTGGTGAACAGGAACTGGGCCGTGAGGCCGGCGATGGCGACGATGTCGGCGTCGGTGAAACCCGCCTTGCGCACATCGGCGAGGTCCTGGTCGCTCACCTTGCCACGCGTGTCAGCGACGGCCCTGGCGAAGCGAACGGCGGCAGCGCGCTTCGGATCGCGCGATCCGCCTCGGCGATTGAGTTCGAGCTCCACGATGTCGAGCTTCGCGAGCCGCGTCCCCAGGAAGATGTGCGACTGCAGGCAGTACTTGCATCCGCTGCCTTCCGAGACAACCATGCCCATGGATTCGATCGTCGCGACGTCCAGGGTCTTGGACAGCGTCCCCGAAAGGCCCACGAAGGCGGCAAGAGTGTTCGGGCCGAGAGCCATCAGCCGGAACAGGTTCGGCGTCCAGCCGAGCCGCTTGGTGACCCCTTGGAGGGTCGCCTGAGTCTCAGCCGGCGCCTCGGCCAAAGTCGGAATCGCGATGCGTGACATTGAAGTTCTCCTTGGCGACGCGAGCGGGTCTTCGTCGCGGCTAGCCGGCAAGATCTCTGCCCAGGATGCGCGTCGGTGCGATAGGCAATGACTTTGTTCGTCATTGCCAAACCTCGACCTGAACTCATCCAGATTTGTTCAGGGCGGCAACGAGGGTTTGGAAGCCGACCCATCCCCAATAAACCCGGTGATGGGCAATCAGACCGTCGGCAACATCCATGACCTCGACCAGATCCACCTGGTCGCCCTGCGGGGTCTCGCGCGGATATTCCCAGGTCAGTTGCCGTCCGTTGGAAAAGAACAGTCCGGTGCGATACCAGCGAGAGAGTTCGTTTCCGAGCTTGCGAAATCCCGCCTCGAAAAACGGCCTGATCTCGCTCTTTCCCCGCAGGACCCCTTGTGTCCGATCCCTCAGCGTTACCAGGATCGCAGGCGTTTCGAATATGGCATCCTCTGCATAGAGCGCTATCAGGCCGTCTACGTCATTCTGCACGATGGCTTCGTGCCAACGGTCGTAGATGTGGCGGATTTGGGCATCAGTGTTTTCGGTCATCGGCGGGCTCCGCGGTTTTCTCGTGGCTGCGTCATGCCGCCTTCGCCTCCACACCGAACCAGGGACGCAGCGCGGCCTGATGCATCGTAGGTTGAAACGCGGTCACGGCAGAAAAGCGCATGACACCGGCTTTGCAATAAGGCTCCTCGGCCAGCATGGCGTCGAGCGCTGCACGTGAGGCGGCCCGCGCGACCAGTACGCCTCCCGTCGGCGGAATCGTCGGCCCGGAGAGCAGAAAATCGCCCTTGTCGTAGCCGGCCTGGAGAAAGGCGCGATGGGCCGCGATCAGTTCCGGCGCGCGCCGTTCGAACGGCACGATGTGCTCGCCCTCGAGCAGAAAATGCGTTTGCCCGAAGCTTGAGCCGATTGCAGCCGCAGATGCGACCATCTCCCCGGCGGCTGCGCCCGCGAACCACGGTTTCAATAGCGGCTGATGCTGCACGGGATCGTATTGCAGCACGCGCTTGAACTGCATCTTGCCGGACTTGGCGAACGGCTCTTCCGCCAGCAACGCCTCCAATACTTCCCACGACTCCGCCCGAGCCGCGAGAACGCTGGCACGCGGCGGAATCTGCGGCCCTGAGAACAGGAAATGGCCGTGGTCGTAGCCGGATTGCAGGAAGGCCTGACGGAACGGCCGGAGGTGAGCGAAGGCTGCGAGCGGCTCGAGATGCTCGCCCTCGAGTTCGAGAATGAAGTGCTTCACGACGATCTTCCCTGCATGGCTGGCGGTCCTGGTTCCAAACGCGGTCGCGAGGGCGCAAAAGTTAATGTAACTGACCGGTTCGTAACAATCGTGACAAGTACGAACCGATCGGTTACATGTCAAGCGAAATCACCGGCAGCAGGGGTTAGAGGCGCGACATGGCCACAGCGGCGAGACGCGGGGCGGAGAACGCGGAAGAAAAGCCGGCACGCGAGCGGGTATTGGCGGTCGCGGCCGACCTGTTCTATCGCAAGGGCATTCGCGCAGTCGGCGTCGAGGCGATCGTCAACGAGGCGCGCGTGGCGAAAATCAGCCTCTACCGCAGTTTCAGATCGAAGGACGATCTGATCGTCGCCTACCTCGAACAGCGCAATGTCGAGTTCTGGCGGCAGTGGGACGAGCGCTTCTCGCCGTTTGCCGATGACCCGCGCGCCCTGCTCCACGCCATCATGGATCTTCTCGCGCGCCGCACCACGCGGGCCGGCTATCGCGGCTGTCCGTTCATCAATTATGCGAACGAGTTTCCCGACCCCTCACATCCCGGCCATCGCGTGGTCGAGGCCAACAAGCGCGAGTGGCGCCGCCGCCTCACGGCAATCGCCGAAGCGCTCGGCGCGCCAAAGCCGAAGCTCCTGGCGGACGGTCTCTTGCTTCTTGTCGAAGGCGCTTATGCGGTCAGCCAGACCCTTGGCGGCCCGAAGGGCCCTGGTGCGGCACTCATGGCGGCGGCACAAGCGATGGTCGACGGGCAGACGCGAAACTGAGCACCGGATCATGACCGACTATTCGGCTGATGACTTACCAGGCTCGCTTCCTTGCCATCCGTCAAACAACGGTTTCCCTTCAATCCTTGAAAAAGGTCCGTAATGCATGAAAAAGCCCGCCGAGGCGGCGGGCTCATTCTGGATCGTCATCCGAATTTGGTTGCGGGGATAGGATTTGAACCTATGACCTTCAGGTTATGAGCCTGACGAGCTACCGGGCTGCTCCACCCCGCGATAAATCCTTTTAACCTTTCAGAAAAGCCGAAACGGCTGGGTCAACGCCCAAGGGCGCCGCTTCCGTCCAGAGGCTTCCTGAGAAGGCAACCCGTGGCCTCTGAAGGCCATGAGGTCGCGGGCGGTATGTACCAACGCCCGCCCGCTTTGGAAAGGGCTGAGCGGGGACTTTTTATGGATTTTGTGACGGCCAGAATCGACCAAATCGGGCCTTTCGCCGCTCATTTGGCCGCAACCGCTGTCGCCAGCCGCTTTTTAGAAGACCGGGCTTGCCGCCATCGCTCCGTCGCGGGCGCAGATGAGAAGAGGTGCGGCCGCACTCGCGAGAGCCAAGGGCCCGCATTCCGAGGCGTTGAGTGCGCCCACATGCGTGACGTCATCAGTCTCGGCCGCCCCAATCCTCCGACGGCTCCTGCCAGTTGCGCTCGCCGCATTGGCACTCGAACATCCGGGCGGTCTGGTCAGTGCGCGGGGCGAGAGGATGTCGCGCACATCGCACGCGCTCCGTTACCCAGCGTCAAAGATCGAAATGGCTCAACTGACACAAATTGAGTGACGATCATCATTCTCAAAAAGTTTCCGCGCGAAGGGTGAATTAAATCGATGGCGTCGCGCTCGAAAGCGGTTCAGCATGAGGGCCATCACCGCACGCCGCGGGTTCGTCATGCGGACTTCTGAACCAAAGCCACACTAGATTAATAAGCTCGCTAGTGTCCTTCGATTCCAAAGTTCGAAACGTGGCTCCGTAAAGTGCTACGAACTTCGGGATCGGGCCACTAGCTTGTGTTCCCGCCTTAACAAGAACGAGGGACACGCCATGCTCAGGCGTCAACTTCAAACAGCGGATTCCTTGAAAGATCGCCTTGCGTCGTTTGCAAAAGACGCCCGCGAAAAGGCCTCGCGGTTGCCGCCGGGACCGGAGAGGGAGCAGATGCTCAGGAAGGCGCGCCAGGCCGACACCGCAGCTCACCTCGATGACTGGGCCAATTCATCCGGCTTGCGGGCGCCGACGTAACTCGCCTTCCGCTCCATTCACGTGAAGCAACCGTCCGACGCCGCTTTCCAAATTCCGCTAGCGGCCGCGCACGAGGCCCTTGCCAGACCATCCATAAAAGGCCAGCCTTCCCGGCAAAAATCACACCAGAGCGGGAGGGGGACGGGGCATGGACAGCTTCGATTTTATCGTCGTCGGCGGCGGCTCCGGTGGCTGTGCCGTCGCAAGCCGGCTGTCGGAGGATCCCTCGACATCGGTTGCGTTGCTGGAAGCCGGCGGCACCGACGACAACTGGGTGGTCACCACGCCCGGCGCGATGATCCTGCAAATCGCCGGCAAGACCAACAATTGGGCGTTCGACACCGTGCCGCAGAAGGGCCTCAACGGCCGCGTCGGCTATCAGCCGCGCGGCAAAGGCCTTGGCGGCTCCTCGTCGATCAACGCCATGGTCTATATCCGCGGCCACAGGGCGGACTATGACGGCTGGGCCGCGCTCGGCAACACGGGCTGGTCCTACGCGGACGTGCTGCCCTATTTCAAACGCTCCGAAGACAATTCCGAACTCGACGGGCCCTATCACGGCAAGGGCGGCCCGCTGCATGTGACGGGTTCGCAAAGCGACAACCCGGTCCGCGAAATCTACCTCCAGGCAGCACGGGAAGCGCAGTTCCGTATCCGCGACGACTTCAACGCCGAGGAGCAGGAAGGCCTCGGCACCTACCAGCTGACGCAGAAGAACGGCGAGCGCTGGAGCGCGGCGCGCGGATACATTCATCCCTTCATGAAAAGCCGCGCCAACTTGCGCGTCATCACCGAGGCGCAGGCCACCCGCATCCTGTTCGAAGGCAGGCGCGCGGTCGGCGTCGAATATCGGCAAGGCAAGGAGCTGAAACAGATCCGCGCGCGGCGAGAGGTGATCCTTTCCGGCGGTGCATTCCAGAGCCCGCAACTGTTGCTGCTCTCCGGCGTCGGCGATGCCGCCGCTCTCGCCCAACACGGCATTGCCTCCGTGCATCATCTGCCGGGCGTCGGACAGAACTTGCAGGACCATCCGGACTTCGTGTTCGGCTTCACGTCGGACGCGCCCCATTTTGCCGGGTTGTCGTTCGGTGGCATTGCGCGGATCTTCAAGGGCATCGCGCAATACCGGCGCGAGCGGCGCGGACCGATGACCTCGAACGTCGCCGAATGCGGCGGCTTCCTCAAGACGCGGCCGGACCTCGATCTGCCCGACATCCAGCTGCACTTCTGCATGGCGATGGTCGCTGACCACGGCCGCAAGCCACGCTGGGGCACCGGCTTCTCATGCCACGTCTGCGTGCTGCGGCCGAAAAGCCGCGGCAGCGTCTGGCTGCAAAGCGCCGATCCTTTTGCTGCGCCCGCGATCGACCCGAATTTCTTTGGCGAGGAGAGCGATCTCGACACCATGGTCGCGGGCTTCAGGACGACAAGACGCCTGCTGGACGCGCCCGCGCTCAAGGCGCTGCAGAAGACCGACGCGGTCACCGCAGGCGTCGAGACCGACGCGCAAATCCGCGACGTGCTACGCAAGAACGTCGACACCGTCTATCACCCGGTCGGCACCTGCAAGATGGGCGCTGGCGATCCGCTCGCGGTGGTCGATCCCAAGCTTCGCGTTCACGGCCTCGAGGGTCTGCGCGTGGCCGACGCCGCGATCATGCCGACCTTGATCGGCGGCAACACCAATGCGCCGGCCATCATGATCGGCGAAAAAGCCGCCGACATGATCAGAGCGGAGATGCGGGCGAATTAAGTACCAAGCCATGTCGTCCCCGCGAAAGCGGGGACCCATAACCAAATGTGCTTCAGTTATGACAAGCTGTGGCCTTCAGCTCGACGCACCATCAATATCGGTAGTTATGGGTCCCGGATCGGCGCTCGCTTCGCTTGCCTATCCGGGGACGACGAGGACTTCATGTCAACAGGAACCCGCCGTCCACCGTCACCACGCTACCGGTCATGTAGCGCGAGGCGGACGAAGCAAGCAGCATGATCGCGCCGTCGAGATCGGATTCGGCGCCGACGCGTCGCTGCGGAATCCGCTTGGTCAGCTTTTCGCCGCCCGGCGTCGACCAGAAATGGTGATTGATCTCGGTATCGATATAGCCGGGCGCGATCGCATTGACCCGGATGCCGTTGCCGGCAAGCTCCAGCGCCATCGCTTTCGTCGCCTGCACGATGCCTGCCTTGGAGATCGTGTAGGGCGCGAGAAACTTCATCACGCCGAAACCGAGCACCGAGGCGACATTGACGATATTGCCCGCCTGCTTGCGCGCGATCATCCGCCGCGCCATCTCGGTCGCAGTGAAATAGGCGCCCTTGAGATTGGCGCCGATCACGGCGTCCCAGTCCGCTTCGGTCTGCTCGATCGCCGGCTTCTCGATCGCGATCCCGGCATTGTTGACGAGCACGGTGATGGGGCCGAGCGCGGATTCCGCCGCATCGAGCGCTGCAACAATCGACGCGCTGTCGGTGACGTCCATCGCAACCGCCGCCGCACGGCCGCCCCTGGCCTTGATCTCCTCTTCGAGGCTCTTCAGCTTGCCGGTCTGTCGCGCTGCCAGCGCCACCGCGGCCCCATGCGCAGAAAGCACGCGCGCGAATTGCCGCCCGAGCCCCTGCGAAGCGCCGGTGATGAGGACGATTTCCTTGCTGACGTCAAACAAAGCGGACATGGCGTTTTCCCAAGATCGCGATATGCCAGCATTGATACAGACCATTTCGGCTGGCGCAAAGCCATACCCCTTATCAGGGAGCGCGAGGTTGGCTAATGTCGGTGCGTAAAACCATCTGACGATTTTACGGGAGTGAAACAGTGGATCTGGGCATCAAGGGCCGCCGCGCCATCGTCTGCGCATCGAGCAAGGGATTAGGGCGCGCCTGCGCGATCGCGTTGGCCAATGAGGGCGTGCATGTCACGCTGACCGCGCGCGGCGCGGAGGCGTTGAAAAAGACCGCGGACGAGATCCGCAAGAACAATCCCGGCGTGACCGTGACCGAGATCGTCGGCGATATCACCACGCCCGAGGGGCGCGCGGCCGTGCTGAAGGCCTGCCCGGAACCGGACATCCTGATCAACAATGCCGGCGGGCCGCCGCCCGGTGACTTCCGCAACTGGACTCGCGACGACTGGATCAAGGCGATCGACGCCAACATGCTGACGCCGATCGAGCTGATCAAGGCGACGGTGGACGGCATGATGGCGCGCAAGTTCGGCCGCATCGTCAACATCACTTCGGCCGCGGTGAAGGCGCCGATCGAGGTGCTCGGCCTTTCCAACGGCGCACGCGCCGGCCTCACCGGCTTTGTCGCAGGGCTTGCGCGCAAGACGGTCATCAACAACGTCACCATCAACGGACTTTTGCCGGGTCCGTTCGACACCGACCGGCTGCGCGGCGCCGTCGCCAAGGCGGAAGCCGAGAAGCGCGGCGTTTCCGTGGAGCAGATGATCGCCGAGCGCGGCAAGGCCAACCCGGCCGGCCGCGTCGGCGACCCCGAGGAATTCGGCCTGGCTTGCGCATTCCTCTGCGGAGCCAAGTCGGGCTTCATCACCGGGCAGAACATCCTGCTCGATGGCGGCGCCTTCCCCGGCACGCTTTAAGCGCTGTCGATTGCACCGGCCCAGCCGTCTCATCCGGCGCGCCGCTGCAAGGCCTTGAAGGAAACACCGGATGCACTGGAAGGTTGGAAACGTCACAATCACCAAGGTGGTCGAACTGGAAACGGTCGGCCACACGCGCTTCATCCTGCCGCTGGCAAGCCGTGAGGACATCCTGCGATTGCCGTGGCTTATCCCGCACTTCGCCACGGAAGACGGCCGGCTGAAAATGTCGATCCACGCACTCGTCGTGCAAACGCCGACGCGGCGGATCGTGGTCGATACCGGGCTTGGCAACGACAAGCAGGATCGCACCATACCGACCTGGAATAACCGCCAGGGCGCATTCCTCGATGACCTCAACGCAGCAGGCTTTGCGCCTGACAGCGTCGACACCGTAGTGTGCACGCATCTGCACGTCGATCACGTCGGCTGGAATACCCGGCTCATCGGTAAGCGATGGGTGCCGACCTTCGAGAACGCGCGATATCTGTTCGGGATGCGCGAATACGCCTATTGGCGCGACCACAGCACGGAGCCCGACAAGGCGGCAATCTTTCGCGATTCCGTGGCGCCGATCGTCGCGGCAGGACAAGCCGACCTCATCGCCAGCGATATCAGCATATGCGACGAGATCACGCTGATCCCGACGCCCGGCCATAGTCCCGGCCATGTCAGCCTTCATATCCGCTCAGCCGGTGAAGAGGCCGTCTTGGCGGGCGACGTCGCCCACCACCCCTGCCAGATGGCACACCTCGACTGGTCCTCGACCGCGGATTCCAACCCTCAACAGTCGGCCCCGACCCGGCGCGAGCTGTTCTCCCGCTTTGCCGATCGGCCGGTGCTGATCATTGGCGGCCATTTCGACGCCGGCCATATCCGGCGCGACGGGGATGCCTTCAAATTCATCGCAGCAGGCGTTTAGCTTCTATCCTGGGCTGCCCCCCGCGCAGAGGGCAGCAATCGGCCATGCGCCTAAGCAGTTGAATTTGGCGGCTCCCTGTTCCATGAAGCGTCCCAAGCTTTGAGAAACCAGTCAGGGAGTGAGACATGAAGCTTGTTCGTTACGGGGAGAAGGGCAAGGAAAAGCCCGGCCTGGTCGACAAATCCGGTCAAATCCGGGACCTGTCGGCGCACGTCGCAGACCTCGCCGGAGACGCCTTCTCGCCGGCCTCGCTGAGCAAGATCGCGGCGCTGGACCCCGCCTCGCTTCCGGCGGTCAGCGGTAGCCCACGGATCGGCACGGCCGTCGGCGGGTCGCCCAAATTCATCGCCATCGGCCTCAATTATTCCGACCATGCCAATGAGGTCGGCCTTGCGATCCCGACTGAACCCATCGTTTTCATGAAGGCCAATAGCTCACTGTGCGGTCCCAACGACGCGGTCGAAAAGCCGCGCGGTTCGACTAAGCTCGATTGGGAAGTCGAGATTGCGATCATCATCGGCAGCCGCGCCAAGTATGTCTCCGAGGCCGACGCGCTCAATTACGTCGCCGGCTACAGCGTCTGCAACGACGTCTCCGAGCGCTTTTTCCAGATCGAGCGCCTCGGGCAATGGACCAAGGGCAAGTCCCACGACACTTTTGGCCCGCTTGGCCCATGGATGGTCACCAAGGACGAAATCGCCGATGTGCAGAAGCTGCCGATGTGGGCCGACGTCAACGGCAAACGCTGCCAGACCGGATCAACCGCGACCATGATCTTCGGCGTCAAGAAGATCGTGTCCTATCTGTCCGAGATCATGACGCTGATGCCTGGCGACGTGATCGCCACCGGCACCCCGCCCGGCGTCGGCATGGGCATGAAGCCGCCGAAATATCTCAACGTCGGCGACGTCGTCACGCTCGGCATCGAAGGGCTTGGCGAGCAGCGCCAGGAAATCATCGCGGCGTAAACGCCGCGACGTCCGCGTCTCTTTCCGTCATGGCCGGGCCTGACCCCGGCCATCCACGTCTTTCTTGCCGAGAAAGAAAGTAAGACGTGGATCACCGGGCATAGGCTAGCGCAAGCGACGCCGTTCTTCGAACGGCTATGCCCGGTGATGACGAATGGCAAAAGTTCGCTTCACTTACCAGGACCCCGCCCATGAAACTCACCTTCTCCCCCGCTTCCCCGTTCGCCCGCAAGGTTCGCATCGCCGCAATCGAGCTCGGCCTGATCGACAAGATCGAGTTCGTGCCGACGACGGTGGCGCCGGCCCAGGCCAACGACGAATATTCTGACATCACGCCGCTGAAAAAGCTGCCGGTGCTGATTCTCGACGACGGCAATGTGATCCTCAATTCCTATGTCATCGTCGAATATCTCGACGAGCTCGCCGGCGGCGGGAAATTGATCCCCTCGAGCGGGCCCGACCGCTGGAAGGTCAAGAGCGACCATTCCACGCTGCAGGGCATGCTCAATTCCATGCTGCTGTGCCGCTACGAGCGGATGGTGCGGCCGAAGGAGTTGTACTGGGAGGGGTGGGCGGGCGATCACTGGAACCGGGCCTGGCGCGGCATGGCGCGCTTCAATGACAAGCCGGAGGTGCTGTCGCGTCCGCTTGACATCGTCCAGATCGCGCTCACCTGCGTGCTCGGCTATGCCGATTTTCGCTACGCCGATTGCGGCTGGCGCAAGGCCTATCCGAACCTCGATGCGTTTCACGAGCGGATGTTGGAGAGGCCTTCGGTCAAGAACTCCCTGCCGCCGAAAGCGTAATGTCAAGGCGTAGTATCGAGGCGTAACGTTCGGAGGCTGCGGCCATGAGTCTCAAATTCAACGTCGGCGACTTCACCATCCATCGCATTATCGAGCAGGAAACCACGTTCCTCCCGGCGCTCGACCTGTTTCCGCAGCTCGCGCCGGACGTGCTCGCCGAGGATCGGGACTGGATGCTCAAAGCACGAGCGATCGACGAGAACGACACGCTGATCCTGTGCTTTCAGTCCTATGTCGTGCGCACACCGCATCACACCATTCTGATCGACAGCTGCATCGGCAACGACAAGCCGCGGCCGCTGCGTCCGAAATGGAACATGAAGACGGACGACACCTATCTGCGGGTGCTTGGCGCCGCAGGCCTTTCGGTCGGCGACATCGACTTCGTGATGTGCACGCATCTGCACGTCGATCACGTCGGCTGGAACACGAAGATGGAAGGCGGCCGCTGGGTGCCGACTTTTCCGAACGCGCGCTATCTGTTCGGCAAGGCCGAATTCGATTACTGGACCGAGCAGCACGCCAAGACACCGGTGCCGCCGTTCGCCGACAGCGTGTTGCCGGTGGTCGATGCCAGGCAGGCCGACATCGTGGGCAATGACTTTGCGGTCGGCGATCACCTGCGCATCCTGCCGACGCCGGGCCACACGCCCGGGCATGTCGCCTTTGCTCTGGGTCGCGCCAGGGACGACGCGGTCTTCGTCGGCGACATGATGCATTCACCGCTCCAGTTGCGGCACCCGGATTTATCGCCACGGTTCGACGTCGATCCGGCGCAGGCGGCCACGACGCGGAAGGATTTCCTGGAACGCTATTGCGACACCGATACGCTCTGTTGCACCGCGCATTTTCCCTCGCCCTCGACCGGAAAGATCCGCCGCAAGGGCAACGGGTTCAGCTGCGAGGCAGTGGGCTGAGTCACGTTTGACGGTGCGCCTCTTCACCTCCCCCTTTCAGGAGGAGGGAGAACTCAGAGAGGGCGATCTGCTCAATCGAACAGGCTCGGCGTGTGGTTGACGTCAGCACCTTCGATCGCAAGCATCTTCAGCTTGGTTGTCACACCACCCCTGGCAGAAAATCCGCCGGGCTTCTGGCCCGCCGCCAGCACGCGGTGACACGGCACCACGATCGGACAGGGGTTGCGGCCGAGCGCCTGGCCCACGTCGCGCGACAGCTCGACGCCGCCGAGACGCTTGGCAATGTCGCCATAGGTCATGGTCTGGCCCGGAGGAATGGTTCGGGCGATGTCGTAGACGCCGCGATTGAATTCCGGCACGCCGTCGAGATCGAGCACGATGTCCCTGAGATCATCGCGTTCGCCGGCGAGCAGCTTGATGATGCGATCGATGGCGCGCTTCACCGCTTCTGGCGGTGTCGCCTCGCCGATGTCGCCGCGGCGCTGGCGGATGCGGGCGCGGGTTTTCTCGTCGCTGCCCATCGGCAGCTGCACGCCGTTGATGCCGCGCGGACCCCATTCGATCCCGCAGACGCCGATCGGCGTGTCGAACAGGGCAAAATGCTGGTCGGTCATGGTTCGCTCCAATTGCAGGACCCATCTACCTCTTGGGCCCAAATCTAGGCTTGGAGATTGTTGCGATCCACCCGATTTCTGCATCGCAACACCTGACAGCACGGCTGGCAGGCCTGCCGCCAAGTGCTATTCTTCGCGCAAGAGAACAATATGGGCTTCGCCCGAAGATACGCGAGAGGAACCGCCATGAAGCTTACCCCGCAGCAGATCGACGATTTTCACCGCGAAGGCTGGCTGTTCCTTCCGGAGTTGTTCAACCCGGAAGAAGTCGCACTTCTCGCGCGGGAGGCGGTCAGCATCTATGACGCCAACCGGCCCGAGGTGTGGCGCGAGAAGAGCGGCGCGCCGAGGACCGCCTTTGCCGCGCACCTCTACAACGAAGCGTTCCGGCTGCTGGGTGCACATCCGCGCATGATCAAGCCGGTCGAGCAGGTCTTCGGCGAGAAGGTCTACATGCATCAGTTCAAGATCAACGCCAAGGCGGCGTTCACCGGCGACGTCTGGCAATGGCATCAGGATTACGGCACCTGGAAGCGCGACGATGGCATGCCGGAGCCGCGCGCCATGAACATCGCGATCTTCCTCGACGAGGTGATGCCGATCAACGGCCCGTTGATGCTGGTGCCGCGCAGCCAGCACGCCGGCGACCTGAAGGCTTCGCACGATCTGCAAACCACGTCGTACCCACTGTGGACGCTGGACGAAGAAACTGTGACGCGGCTGGTCAAGGAAGGCGGTATCGTCGCGCCGACCGGCAAGGCCGGCGGCTTGCTGATGTTCCACGGCAATCTGGTCCACGGCTCGGCCGGCAATATCACGCCCTACCCGCGCAAGATCGTCTATCTGACGCTGAACGCGGTTTCGAACTACATCCGCACCCCGACCCGGCCGGACTACATCGCCCATCGCGATTTCACCCCGATCGAGACGGTTGCCGACGACGCGCTGCTGCGCCTCGCACGCGCGCCTCGCCAGGCGGCGGAGTAGGCTTTCATCGTGCCCCGGACGTGGCGCAATGTGAAACGTTGCGCCGCTGATCCGGGGCCCATTTTCATCTTTTCATGGGTCCCGGTTCTGCGGTGCATCGCCAAACCGCGCTGCATCGCGCCCGGGACACGAGGCCCTTCCCATGAACCTCTCCTCCCTCCTCAAAGCCCGCCACGCCGCCGGAAAACCCGTGCGCGTGGCGCTGATCGGCGCCGGCAAATTCGGCTCGATGTTTCTGTCGCAGGTGCCGCATACGCCGGGCCTCGACGTGCCCGTGATCGTCGATCTCGATCCGGAGCGCGCCCGCGAGGCATGCCGCACGGTCGGCTGGTCGCAAGAGCTGATCGCCGCGACCACCTTCACCGCTGACGGCGCGAAGTCGGTCGCGGGGAATATCGAGGTGGTGGTGGAGGCCACCGGCAATCCCGCCGTCGGCATCCGCCATGCGCGCGCCGCCATCGCCAACGGCAAGCACATCGTCATGGTCAATGTCGAAGCCGATGTCCTCGCAGGCCCCCTGCTTGCGGAGGAAGCGCGACAGGCAGGCGTGGTCTATTCGCTCGCCTATGGCGACCAGCCGGCGCTCACCGCCGAGATGGTCGACTGGGCGCGCGCGACCGGTTTCCACGTCGTCGCCGCTGGCAAGGGCACCAAATACCTGCCAGCCTATCACGACGTGACGCCAGCGGGCGTGTGGGCTCACTACGGCCTTTCAGCCGATGAGGCGCAGTCGGCCGGCATGAACCCGCAGATGTTCAACTCGTTTCTCGACGGCACCAAATCCGCCATTGAGATGGCGGCGATTGCGAACGCGACGGGGTTGGACGTTCCCTCCAGCGGATTGCTGTTTCCGCCCTGCGGCGTCGATGACCTGCCGCATGTGATGCGGCCGCGGGAGCGAGGCGGCGTGCTGGAAAAATCCGGCGTGGTGGAGGTCATGTCGTCGCTCGAGCGTGACGGCCGGCCGGTGTTCCGCGATCTGCGCTGGGGCGTCTACGTCGTGCTTGAGGCGCCGAACGACTATGCTGCGGATTGCTTCAGGCAGTACGGCCTGAAGACGACGCCAGCGGGCGCTACGCGGCGATGTACAAGCCCTATCATTTGATCGGGCTGGAATTGAACATCTCGATCCTGTCGGCAGCGCTACGCAAGGAGCCGACCGGACAGCCGCATGGTTTCCGCGGCGATGTCGCGGCCGTCGCCAAGCAGAACTTGCGCGCCGGCCAAATGCTCGATGGCGAAGGCGGCTATACGGTGTGGGGAAAGCTGATGCCGGCTTCCGCGAGTCTTGCGGCCGGTGCGCTGCCGATCGGGCTCGCGCATCGCGTGAAGCTCAAGCACGACATTGCCCATGGCGGCATCGTGCGCTGGGACGACGTCGAGATCGAACTCGAAACGCGACGGTCAGGACGCGCAGGGCGATGGAGGAGAGATTTGGGTGGCTATGATGAAGGGGAGATATGTCCCGATTGCATTGGGTTGA
>CAVXSU010000013.1:0-105264 GCA_963764405.1 uncultured Alphaproteobacteria bacterium | reverse complement strand
CCCACTCGATCGTCCCCGGCGGCTTTGACGTCACGTCATAGACCACGCGGTTGACGCCCTTGACCTCGTTGATGATGCGGGTTGCGGTCTCGCCCAGAAATTTCATGTCGAACTGGTAGAAGTCGGCGGTCATGCCGTCGGTCGAGGTCACCGCGCGCAGGCCGACGACATAGTCATACGTTCGCCCGTCGCCCATCACGCCGACGGTCTTGACCGGCAGCAGCACGGCGAAGGCCTGCCAGATCTCGTCGTACAGACCCGCTTTACGGATCTGGTCGATATAGACCGCATCCGCGTTGCGCAGGATGTCGAGCTTTTCGCGTGTGATGTCGCCGGGGCAGCGGATCGCGAGCCCCGGCCCCGGGAATGGATGCCGGCCGACGAAAATATCCGGCAAACCGAGCTCGCGGCCGAGCGCGCGCACCTCGTCCTTGAACAGCTCGCGCAACGGCTCGACCAGCTTCATGTTCATGCGCGCAGGCAAGCCGCCGACATTGTGGTGGCTCTTGATCGTCACGGATGGGCCGCCGGTGAACGACACGCTCTCGATCACGTCGGGATAGAGCGTACCTTGCGCGAGAAACTCCGCGCCGCCGATTTTTTTGGCTTCCGCCTCGAACACGTCGATGAAGAGCTTGCCGATGGTCTTGCGCTTCTTTTCGGGGTCGGTGACGCCTTCGAGCTCGCCCAAAAATTGCTTCGAGGCGTCAACGTGAACCAGCGGGATGTTGTAGTGATGGCGGAAAAGGTCGACGACGGTTTCGGCCTCCTTGAGGCGAAGCAGCCCGTGATCGACGAACACGCAGGTGAGCTGGTCGCCGATCGCCTCATGGATCAAGACGGCCGCGACCGCGGAATCCACCCCGCCCGAAAGCCCGCAGATCACCTTGCCTCGGCCCACGTCGCTGCGGATCTTCTCGATCGCCTCCTCGCGGAAGGCGCGCATGGTCCAGTCGCCGGTCAGGCCTGCGACCTTGCGGACGAAATTGCGCAGCAATTTGGCGCCGTCGGGCGTATGCACCACCTCGGGGTGGAACATCAGCCCGTAATATTTTCGCGTCTCGTCCTGGATCACCGCGAACGGCGCATTCGCCGACGTGCCGGCGACGACGAAGCCGGGCGGCATTCTGGTGATGCGGTCGCCATGGCTCATCCACACCGGATGCTTCTCGCCGGCGCCCCAGGTGCCCTCGAACAGCCGGCTCGACGCCTTCACCTCGACATCGGCGCGGCCGAACTCGCGATGGTGGCCGCCCTCGACCTCGCCGCCGAGCTGGGCGGCCATGGTCATCTGGCCGTAGCAGATGCCGAGCACTGGAACCTTGGAGTCGAAGATCAGCTGCGGGGCGCGGGGCGAGCCCTTCTCGTGCACCGATTCCGGGCCGCCGGAGAGGATCACCGCCTTCGGCTTCATCTGAAGGAAGGCTTCTTCCGCCTTCTGGAACGGGACGATTTCGGAATAGACGCCCTCCTCGCGCACGCGGCGGGCGATCAGTTGCGTCACCTGACTGCCGAAGTCGACAATCAGAATCTTCTCATGCGCCGGTGCCGGGTGCGGCAGCGACTCCTGGGTCCTGGATGCGGAGGTCATTGCAAGGAAGTACGCCAGCGGCGACGGTCAGACAACCCTTCGAAGGCCGCCTATCCCCACCCTCCCCGTCATTCCGGGGCGTGGGCGGGCTCATGTCCCGGACGCGATGCAGCACGGGGCGCTGCTTCGCTGAGCGGGACCCACATAACGGTTGATGTAAGGACGATGGAGCCCGGATCAGCAGCGCACCGCCATAGCGTGTCGAAGACGCGCGTAAACGCGCTTATGGCGCTGCGCTGCGTCCGGGGAACGCGGCACGATAGGCCGTCACTCTGGATTCGCTCGTTTTACTCGCGCCCGGAATGACGGAGCGGAGGTATGGACAAATCGATATAGGTAAGTAATACTGACATAAATAAATCAGGAGGAAACTGATGGCCAGGCATCACGCCCCTGCCGATCTCGCAACGCTTGCGCGGGAGTGGATCGACGCCTGGAACAGCCGCGATCTCGATCGGATTCTTTCGCTCTACAGCGACGATAGCGAGATGACTTCGCCCAAGATCGCCGCGCTCGGATTTGACGACAGCGGAACCCTGCGCGGCAAGGACAATCTGCGGGCCTATTGGAGCAAGGCGCTGACGTTCCGCCCCAACCTGCATTTCACCTTGATCGAGGCCTTCGTCAGCCCCGACAGCGTCGCGCTGCTCTATCACGACGAATTCGGCAAGCAGGTCTGCGAGTATCTGCGGCTCGACGATGCCGGCCTGATCAGGCAGGCGTCGGGCAATTATCCGGTGGGATGACACTCGCCGTCATGGTCGGACTTGTCCTGGCTTGTCTCGGCCATCCACGTCTTTCCGTCATTCCGGGGCGCGAGTGTAACGAGCGAATCCGGAATCCATCAGTCCGCAAGAATGCTGGGAGAAATGGATTCCGGGCCTGCGCCTTCCGCGCAAAATAGCTTCGCTATTTTGTCGCGACGGCGCATCCCGGAATGACGACGGCTGGATTACTTCGTCGCTGGCGCGCCTCGCAATGACGGCGGAAGGGATCACCCCTTCCGCAGCACCGACACGAAAAACCCGTCCGTGCCGGTGCGGCGCGGCGTCATCAGGAGTCCCTCGGGTGATTGCAGCGTGGCGGCGGCGAAATCCTCGGCCTTGTCCCAGAGCACGGTGACGGTTTCCGACGGCGGCACGGCCGCAAACTCGCCATGACGCGCCAGAAACGCGCGGACCTGCGCGCTGTTTTCGGCCGGCAGCACCGAACACGTGACGTAGGCGATGCGCCCGCCCAGCTTGACGAGATGCGCCGCGCGATCAAGCACTTCTCCTTGCGCCTTCAGGCGAACCTCGAGCGCACCCGGCCGAATGCGCCACTTGGCATCGGGATTGCGCCGCCAGGTGCCGGTTCCCGTGCAGGGCGCATCGATCATGACGAGGTCGGCTGTGCTGCGGATATCGGACAGCGCATCGCCCTCGCCTTTGGGGGTGCGCACCTCGCAATTGTGGACGCCCGCACGCGACAGCCGCTCATGGATCGGCGCGAGCTGGCGCTTGTCGCTGTCTGTTGCAATCAGTCGGCCCTTTCCTCCCATCATTGCGGCCAGTGCGAGCGTCTTGCCGCCGGCGCCGGCGCAGAGATCGATCACCTGCTCGCCGGGTTTTGCCGCCGACAACAATGCCGCGAGCTGCGAGCCCTCGTCCTGCACCTCGATCAGCCCCTTGATGAAGGCTTCCTCGGCATGAATGCCGGGATTGCGGGCGTCAGCCGCAAGCTCGATGCGCAGCCCATTCGGCGACCATGGCGTAGGCCCGGTGTTAAGATGCGCGGTCGAGGCCAGCACCTTGTCGCGTTTGGCCTTCAGCGTGTTGACGCGGAGATCCAGCGGCGCGCGGCTCGCCATCGCCTCCGCCTCCAGCACGCGGTCCTCGCCGAACATTTCCGTCAGATGTGGATCGAGCCATTCCGGGTAGTCGCCGGCGACATGCGACGGCGCACCCTCAAGCGAATTCGAGGACAACGCGGTCCGCTCGGCGTCGCTCAGCGGCGCTGGCGCGAAGCGGCTGCCGTCGCAGAGCTGCGCGATGGCGTCGGTCGAGAGACCACGCTCGAGCCTCAACATGCCGAGCAGCCGTGCTCGCGCGGTGTCCTCGCCCATGATCCAGGCGCTGGAGGCGCGCCGCCGCAGCACGTCCCAGACGAGGCCCGAGATCGCCGCGCGGTCGCCCGAGCCGGCAAAGCGATGCGCGGTGCCCCACTCCTTCAGCGCCTGGGCGGCGGGAACACGATTGTCTTCGATGGTGTCAATCAGCTCGATGGCGGCGGAAAGCCGCGCTGCGGGGGTCATGCAAATCTTTCGGTTGGAGTCACAAGCGCTTCAAATCAGAAGCAGGATCTTCAGCGCGAAATAGACCCACATCGCGAGCAGCACAAGCACGCCGGCAAGCCAGGCCGACGAGCGCCGGCCAAGGTCGTTGGAACTGACGAAAATCCCCGCGTGCACAAAACGCGTCACCACGAACACCCAGGACAGCATCACGATCACGAGATCGGCGTGGCGGATCGGCAACGCGATCGCGATCAGCGCGTAAAACAGAAGCGGCAGTTCGAACTGGTTCCGGTAGCAATTGCCGATCTGGGTGGCGCGGACGGGCCAGCCCGGCTGGCCGAGCGCGATGTCCCTGATCTTGGTCTCCCGGCTCACCAGCGCCGAGCGGCGGGCGCCGACCATGCCGAGCAGAAGCGCGAAAGTAAGCCCGATCTGGACGAAGACCGGCAACAGAACACTCGGAATCGACATCTCAGCCCCCTCAATTCTCTCACCCCTGCCCGCTATAGCGGCGAGCTGGCGGCCTGACAATAAATCCGCTCCCGCCAAATTCGCTCCCGGCGCTTGAACCCCGACTTTGGCCGAGGCGACCAATGGTCAGTCTATCGCGTTCGTCTCCCTTTGCAGATTTTGAGAGGCCCCGATGAACCTCGAACCGCTCCACAGCGCTGCCGCCGAGATGACGCTCCTGTTCCATCAGTTGCTGCAATCCCTGACGGACCCGTCAGCGATCTGGCCCGACCGGGATATCGACGATGGCAGCGGCCTGCTGATGCCGGCGCTCGCAGGCGTCGCCGCGGCGGTGACGGTGGCGCTGATGCTCGCGATCTACTTCCAGACCGGCTATCGCAGCTATCGCGACATGATCCGGCATGGGCTTGCGGCTGCACTCGGCTTGAGCCTGCTGGCTTTCGTGATCTACGACATGCGCAACGCAGCGATCGCCCATATCGCCAGGGTCCGCCCCGCCTCTGAGTTCGAATTGCAGTGGCAGAAAGCGACCGAGCGGGCCAAAACGCTCGCCGCCGAGATGGACCGGACCACCCGCTCCGCGCCCGAAGCGCATCAGGGTTGAGTTAACAACCGCCCGGCACTTCCAGTAAGCTCACCGCAACAAGAAGATGCTCGAGCATCCATTTGCGGGAGTGAAACGACATGCGGCTGAATGATCGGATCGCCATTGTGGTCGGGGCAGGCCAGAGCCCCGGCGAAGGCATGGGCAACGGCCGCGCCACCGCGATCACCTTTGCGCGCGAGGGCGCGTCAGTGCTCTGCGTCGACCGCAATCTCGCATCCGCGCAGGAAACGGTCGGTCTGATCGAATCCAAAGGCGGTAAAGCCGTCGCCTTCGAAGCTGATGTCACCAAGGAAAGCGACATCAGGGCAATGGTGGAGGAGGCGCCCAAGCGCTGGGGCCGCCTCGACATCCTCCATAACAATGTCGGCGTCAGCCTCGCCGGCGGTGACGCCGAACTGCTTCAGATCACGGAAACCGCGATCGACAATTGCGTCGCGATCAATCTCAAGAGCTGCATTCTGTCAGCGAAATACGCGATCCCGATCATGCGCCAACAAAGAAGCGGCGCGATCATCAACATCTCCTCGATGGCGGCGATCACGGTCTATCCCTATGTGGCCTACAAGGCGACCAAGGCGGCGATGATCGCCTTCACCGAACAGCTCGCCTATCAGAACGCCGAATACGGTATCCGCGCCAATGTGATCCTGCCGGGCCTGATGGATACGCCGATGGCGGTCGATACCCGTGCCAAGGCCTTCAGGAAAACCCGCGCCGAAGTCGCGGCGATGCGCGACGCTCAGGTGCCGTTGCGCGGCAAGATGGGCACCGCATGGGACGTTGCCAATGCGGCGCTGTTCCTCGCCTCCGATGAAGCGTCCTTCATCACCGGCGTGACATTGCCGGTTGATGGCGGCGCCAGCGTGCGGCGCGGGTAAATCAGTCACATTGCGGGGGTAGCTTAAGCCGACGTGACGCGCGGGATTTCAAACAATGACTGAATTTCGGCTGACCCAGATTTCGGATACGCATCTGTCGCGGAATTTCCCGAAACTGACCGAGAATTTCCACCGCGTCAGCGCGCATATCAACACGAGCCGACCCGATCTCGTCGTCAACAGCGGCGACGTGTCGTGGGACGGCCCGACCAGCCGCGCCGATATGGAATTCGCTTTGGCGTTGCACGCCGCGCTGCCGGTCGATTGCCGCTACCTGCCCGGCAATCACGACATCGGTGACAACCCGACCGCCGTCGGTGTGGCGCCCTCCTGTCCCGCGACCGAGGAATTGCGCGGCGCCTTCGTTTCGGTTTTCGGCGAGGATCGCTGGCAATTCGAGGCCGCTGGCTGGCGCTTCATCGGGCTGAACTCGCTGATCATGAATACGGGCATCGCGAGCGAGCAGGAGCAGGACGACTGGCTGAGGTCGCAGCTTGCAGGCGCGAACGGAAAACCGATCGCGCTGTTCCTGCACAAGCCGCTATTCCTGCATACGGCGGAGGATCCGGAGCAAGCCTCGACCGCAATCCGCTTTGTGCCGCAGCCGGTGCGCGCGCAACTGGTTGCCTTGCTCAGTGCCCATGACGTGCGGCTGGTTGCCAGCGGACATGTGCATCAGCGCCGTGACGTCACGTTTCGGCGCATCAGGCACGTCTGGGCGCCGTCGGTCGCATTCATCGTCCCTGACTGGAGGCAGGATATCATCGGCATCAAGGAGACCGGCCTTGTCGAGTACCGGTTTCGCCCCGACAGTTTCGAGGTCCGGCACGTGCGTGCATCCGGTCAGGTCAATGTGAGCCTGGACGAACTCATCTCCAGGTGATCAGGGCTTGGGCGCCTTCACGGTCAAACGCAAAAAGCTCATCACGCTGCCGACCGCGGCAAATCCGGCACCGAGCGCCAGCGCGACCGTCGCGCCGTCGCGGCCCGCAAGCGCGAAACATAACGCCGCCAGCGCCGCACCCGTGGTTTGTCCGGTCAGACGCGCGGTGGCGACGATGCCGCTGGCCCCGCCGCTGCGCCCGGCCGGCGCGCTCGACATGATCGCGCGCAGGTTCGGCGTCTGGAAGAAGCCGAAACCGAGTCCGCAAATGACCATGCGCCAGACAATATTGGCGACGCTGGGCTCAACCGGCAGCGTTGCCAATAACGTCATGCCGATGCCGAGCAGGACGAGGCCGACGCCGCCGAGCAGCCCGACCGGATAACGATCGCTCAAGCGGCCGGCGACCGGGGCCATGATCGCCACCACCAGCGGCCACGGGGTGATGAAGAAGCCGGTCTCGACCTGGCTCCGGTGCAGAATGTCCTCAAAGTAGAACGGCAATGAGACGAAGCCGATCCCCTGGACCGCAAACGAGCAGACGGCGGTAGCGGCCGAGAGCGCAAACATCGGCCGGCCGAACAGGTCGATCGGCAGCATCGGCGCCGGATGGTCGGCGTGACGGCGGATCAGGGTGAGCCCAAGCGCCAGCCCGACCACGAGTTCGGCCACGACTGGGCCGAGCGGAGCCCTGTGCGCCGCGCTGCCAATGCCGAGAATGACAAGACCGAGGCACATCGCGGCGAGCGCCGCGCCGAGAAAATCGAATCCGTGTCCGGCGCGCGGCGTTGGCGGCAGCGTGCGAATGCCAATCGCCATCGCCACCAGGCCGAAGGGAATGTTGACCGCAAACAGCCACGGCCACGTCCCAAATGCGAGAATGCCGGATGCAATGGTCGGCCCCAGGGTGAAGGCGGTGCCAACGATCATCGCGTTATAGCCGTAGCCGCGGCCGAGCATCCGGCTCGGATAGACAAAGCGGATCAGCGCCGAATTGACGCTCATCAGACCGGAGGCCCCGAGGCCTTGCAGCACCCGCGCGATCAACAGGCTCGGCAACGACCAGGCGCAGGCGCATCCGAGCGAGGCAATCGTGAACAGCACGAGGCCGCCGAGATAAATTCGCTTGTAACCGACGATCTCCCCGAGAGCGCCGAGCGGCAGCAACGTCGCCACCAGCGCGATCTGATAGACGTTGACCACCCAAACCACATCCGCCGGACTCACCTTCAGATCGGTGGCGATCGACGGCAAGGCGATATTGGCGATCGCGGTGTCAAGGGAAGCCATCCCCACCGCGACGGAGATCGCTACGACGGCCCAGATCCGGCGCTCGGGCGGCAAGCCGTCGCTGATCGGCGACGCCGGTTTTTCGGCCTTGACCTGCTGCAACATCGCAAACGTTCTCTAAAGCGGCGCTGCGCCGCGCGCTTGCATGTACTATGGAAGGCAGATCAGCCCCATAGCCCCTGTTGCATGATGCGTATGCGGCGGCGCCGTCATTCCGGGACGCGCGGCGCGCGGACCCGGAATCCATCAGGCGCGCGGGAATGCCAGGAGAAATAGATTCCGGGCTCGGCCCCTTGGGTCGCCCCGGAATGACGAACGACGGGATTTTCAGCTACGCCCCGCCGGGATAGTTGGGTGACTCGCGCGTGATCGTGACGTCGTGGACATGACTCTCGCGTAATCCCGCGCCGGTAATGCGCACGAACTGCGCCTTGTCGTGGAACTCGACGAGATTGCGCGCGCCGACATAGCCCATCGCGGCGCGCAGGCCGCCGGCGAGCTGATGCATGACGTTGGCGACCGGTCCCTTGTAGGGCACCTGCCCCTCGATGCCTTCCGGCACGAGCTTGAGCGTGTCCTTGATGTCCTGCTGGAAATAGCGATCGGCCGAGCCGCGGGCCATCGCGCCGACCGAGCCCATACCGCGATAGGCCTTGTAGGAGCGGCCCTGCCACAAAAACACTTCGCCCGGCGTCTCGTCGGTGCCGGCGAGTAGCGAGCCGACCATGGCGATGTCGGCGCCGGCGGCAAGCGCCTTCGCCAGATCGCCGGAATATTTGATGCCACCGTCGGCAATCACCGGCACATCGGCCTTCTTTGCCGCTTCCACCGCATCCATGATCGCGGTCAGTTGCGGCACGCCGACGCCGGCAACAATGCGGGTGGTGCAGATCGAGCCGGGGCCGATGCCGACCTTGATGGAGTCCGCGCCCGCATCGATCAGCGCCTGGGCGCCCTCTTTGGTGGCGATATTGCCGGCGATCACCTGCACCGCGTTGGAGAGACGCTTGATGCGGTTGACCGCTTCCAGCACCCGCGCCGAATGGCCGTGCGCGGTGTCGACCACGATCAGATCGACGCCGGCATCGATCAGCCGCTCGGTGCGTTCGAAACCGTCAGCGCCGACCGTGGTCGCAGCCGCCACGCGAAGGCGGCCCTGCCCGTCCTTGGACGCGAGCGGGTGGGCGACGGCCTTTTCCATGTCTTTCACGGTGATCAGGCCGACGCAACGGTATTGTTCGTCGACGACCAGCAGCTTCTCGATGCGATGCTTGTGCAGCATCCGCTTGGCCTCATCCTGGCTGACGCCCTCGCGCACGGTCACGAGATTCTCGTGCGTCATCAGCTCGGAAATCTTCTGCTTCGGATCGGTCGCAAAGCGCACGTCACGGTTGGTGAGGATGCCGACCAGTTTGCCCGGCCTGCCGTCGCCGCCGCCGGTGACGACGGGAATGCCGGAAAATCCGTGAGCGCTCATCAGCGCCAGCGCATCCGACAGCATCGCATCGGGTCCGATGGTGAGCGGATTGACCACCATTCCGGATTCATACTTCTTGACCTGGCGCACCTGCGCCGCCTGGCCTTCGGGATCGAAATTGCGGTGAATGACGCCGACGCCGCCGGCCTGCGCCATCGCGATCGCCATGCGCGCCTCGGTGACGGTGTCCATGGCCGATGCCATGATCGGAATATTGAGGGGGATGGCGCGGGTGATGCGCGAGCGAATGTCGGCTTCCGATGGAAGGATGTCGGAGAGGCCAGGTTTCAGCAGCACGTCATCGAACGTGAAGGCTTCGCTGATCGCTTGAAATCCCTGCACCTGCGCCATCGCCAACTCCATCAAAATCCGGGATGAGCCAATGCGACGGCGGAGCGGGCTTCGCCGTCGAATCAGGCCCATCAGTAGGGTTGGCGGTGGTCGATAGCACGCCACCATGACGAATCAAAGGGGCCTCCCGCATTCCTGCGGAAGGCCCCAGAACCACCGTCAATGCGGCGGCGAAAAGAGCCGCGGGCGCAAGTGCATCCCACAGCCTCACTTCTTTTTATCAGTAGTGCGATTCCTGCGCGGTGCGAACGCGCGACGATCCGCCTTCAAGGCAGCGCCGTGCGGCAGCGATTTCCGCGTCGGTTGCGCCCTTGCTCCGCGCATAGGCCTCAGCCATCTCGGCGCTATATTTTGCTACGTAGTAGCGAACGACCGAGCACGATGCTCGATGCAGAATTCCTTCAGCAGATGCCTCAACCGGCGCCAGTGCCAAGAGAATCGCAAAGAAAGACAACAGCAAACGAAACCCCATGTGCGGGTTCTTCCTTCTTCAAGATTTGACTGGGAAAATGAGCTCTGCGGCTCGATGTCGGCGTAGTGTCACAATGACCCCCATTACACAACCCCATATCAGGCATAAAGCGCAGAGGAGCTATGCACACGGTACCTTGTTAAGGTTTCGGCGCGAATCGCGCCAAAAACAAGGGATGTTTGCGGTTCCACCACAAGAGCTTTTTTGAAGTTGCGCGTTTAACACATGGGGCAGCAAAAAGTTCCAGACACATTTTCGCCGTAGTCGCCCAACGAGCGTAATGGTACAGCCCGCCCCTCCCGGACTTCTCTTTTCCTCTCCTCATCTCATCATGAACAAGCAACGCGTCATACCGCTCATCGTGGCGACTGCCCTGTTCATGGAGAACATGGATTCGACGGTCATTTCGACGTCGCTGCCGGCAATCGCCGGCGACATCGGAACGAGCCCGTTGACGCTCAAGCTCGCCATCACCTCTTATCTGTTGTCGCTTGCCGTATTCATCCCGGCGAGCGGCTGGACCGCCGACCGCTTCGGCGCGCGACTGGTGTTCTCGACGGCGATCGCCGTGTTCATGGCCGGCTCGATCGGCTGCGCGCTCTCGGGCTCGGTGACGGATTTCGTGATCGCGCGCATCCTGCAAGGCATCGGCGGCGCGATGATGACGCCGGTCGGCCGCCTCGTCCTGTTACGCTCGATCGACAAGAGCGCTCTGGTCAACGCCATGGCCTGGGTCACCGTGCCGGCGCTGGTCGGTCCCGTGATCGGACCGCCGCTTGGCGGCTTCATCACGACCTATTTCTCCTGGCACTGGATTTTCCTGATCAATATTCCGATCGGTCTGCTCGGTATCTTCATGGCGCTGCGCTTCATCGATCCGATCCGAAGCGAGAACCCCGAACGATTTGATCTCTACGGGATGGTGCTGGCCGGCATTGGGCTCGCCGGCATCGCCTTTGGTCTCTCGGTCGCCGGGCTCAATCTGTTGCCGTGGAGCGTCGTCGCCTCGCTGGTGGCGATCGGCTCGGTCTCGATGACGCTCTATGTCATCCATGCCCGGCGAACCGCATCGCCTGTGCTTGATTTCGGCCTGCTGCGATTGCCGACCATGCGCGCCAGCATCGTCGGCGGCTTCATGTTCCGGCTTGGCGTCGGCGCGCTCCCCTTTCTGCTGCCTCTGTTGATGCAGGTCGGCTTCGGCCTCACCCCGTTCCGCTCGGGGCTCGTCACCTTCAGCACCGCCGTTGGCGCCATGGGCATGAAAACGCTGGCCGCGCGCCTCATCCGCACCTTCGGCTTCCGCAACCTGATGACGGTCAACGCCGTCACCAGTTCGCTCTTCCTCGGCGCCTGCGCGCTATTCACCGCCGCGACACCGCTGCTCCTGATCGTGATCATCCTGGTGGTCGGCGGCTTCTTCCGCTCGCTGGAATTCACCGCGATCAACACGGTCGCCTATGCCGAAGTCGAGCCGCCGATGATGAGCCGCGCCACCACGCTCGTCAGCGTCAACCAGCAGCTCGCGATTTCCGCCGGCGTCGCCGTTGGCGCATTCTGCGTCGAATCCACCCTGTGGATCCGTCATGTGCAGGAGCTGACCGCGGACGCCTTCGCGCCGGCCTTTCTGGTGGTCTCTGTGATATCGATGATGTCGGCCTTCCTGTTCTGGCGGATGCCCGACGATGCCGGTCACGAAATCTCCGGCCGCAAGGCGGTCGAGATTTCCAGCCGCAAGGGCGCGGCGAAGGAGGCGGTCAAGGCCGCGAGCCAGGGCACCCAGGACGCGCGGGATCAGAAGCTGGGGTGACGCCTCCTCCGCGTCCCGGACGCGGCGCAGCGTGCAACGCTGCTCCGAAGATCCGGAGATCCGGGACCTGTGGCTGCGTGGACCCCGGATCAGCAGCGCACCGCGCGGGAACCCCATAGACGACGTGCCTTAATGCGGCACTCGCGCTGCGCTGCAGGAACGCGGTTACGCACCACCCCTAAACCCTGTCGCGAGCATGTAACGCTCCGACGAATCCTGCCGGCTCGCCGCAGGCTTGACGTGGCGCACGCTCGCATAGTCGCGCTTGAGCTGCGCCATCAGCTCGGCATCCGCACCGCTCTGAAACGTCTTGGCGAGGAAGGTGCCACCCGGCTTCAACACCTCTCCGGCAAAGGCCGCGGCCGTCTCCACCAGACCTACCATGCGCAACTGGTCGGTCTTGCGATGGCCGGTGGTGTTGGCCGCCATGTCGGACATCACGACATCGGCGCGGCCGTCCATCATTGCCATCAATCGTTCCGGCGCATCTGATGCCAGAAAATCGAGCTGTGCGAAGGTGACGCCGGCGATTTCCGGCATTTCCAGCAGGTCGATCGCGATGACCCTGCCCTTGCCGCTGGCGATCCCGATCCGCTTGGCGGCGACCTGGCTCCAGCCGCCCGGCGCGGCGCCGAGGTCGACGACGGTCATGCCCGGTTTGAGCAGACGGTACTTGTCGTCGATCTCGGTGAGCTTGTAAGCGGCGCGCGAACGAAAACCCTCGCGCTTGGCGCGCGCGACATAGGGATCGTTGAGCTGCCGCTCCAGCCAGAGTTTTGAGGACAGCTTGCGCTTGCCGCCGGTCTTGACGGTGACGTGCAGCCGCCCGGTCGTGTCTTTGGCCATATCGATCTTGCTATTCGGGGCCTCATGGTTCGAGACGCGCGGTTAACCGCGCTCCTCACCATGAGGGTGGAATTCCTGATCCTAGATCTGAGAACCTCATCCTGAGGAGCACGCATTGGCGTGCGTCTCGAAAGATGAGGCCAGTGAAGTCATCGGCTGCCGCTCAGCGCGCCGTCCTCGCGCATCATCTCCACCAGCATGCCTTCGCGCAATCCCCGGTCGGCGACGCGCAGCCGCGGCAGCGGGAAGGCGTTGCGGATCGCATCGAGAATGGCGCAACCGGCGAGCACGAGATCGGCGCGCTCGACGCTGATGCAATGATTGGCGGAGCGCTCGTGGTAACTCATGCGCAAGAGACGCGCGATGGTCGCGGAGATCTCCGCATCGTTCATCCAGATGCCGTCGACCCGCCGCCGGTCGTAGCGATACAGTTTGAGGTGAATGCCGGCCAGCGTCGTCACCGTACCGGAGGTCCCGAGCAGGTGCATGTCGGCCAGATCCTGGCTGTGCTCGGCCGCGAAGGGCGCGACGTGCTTTGCGACCTCGGCGGTCATCGCGGCATAGGATTGCGCCGTGACGTCGCGGCCGCCGAAATGCTCGGCGAGCGTGACGACGCCGAGCGGGATCGACATCCAGGCCTTGATGCGCGGCGTCGATTCCCGCGCGAAGGGATCGCGCTCGATCCGCACCAGCTCGGTGGACCCGCCGCCGATGTCGAACAGGATGGCGCCCCGGCCTTTTGGGTCGAGCAGCGGCGAGCAACCGATCACGGCCAGCGCGGCTTCGGTCTCGCGGTCGATCACCTCGAGGCGAATGCCGGTCTCTGCGGCAACGCGGTCGCGAAAGCCTTCAGCGTTCGAGGCGGCACGGCAGGCCTCGGTTGCGATCAGCCGCAGCCGCCTTGCCTTTCGCGACTTGATCTTGTCGCGGCAAATCGCGAGCGCCGCGATCGCGCGCTCGATCGCCGCTTCGCTGATGCAGCCGGTGGCCGAAATGCCTTCGCCGAGGCGCACGATCCGCGAAAACGAATCGACCACGCGAAAGCCGTCTTCGGTGGGGCATGCGATCAACAGGCGGCAGTTGTTGGTGCCGAGATCGAGCGCGGCATACACCTCGTTTCCGGGCGCCAACTTCGCCTCCGCGGCATCCGCCGCGACCGGTATGGTCGAGCCTTCGCGCGACGCCGCGTCGTCGCGAGGGCGCGTATCGTCCTTCATCCAAATGTCTTTCCCCGGCCAAATAGCCGACGAGGAATGTCTGTTTCGGAACCGACTCTAGCAGTGACGAGGACGCTGGCAAGGGCAGTGCAACAGCCTACATGGGACCATGTCCAATCAGACATTGTCCCCGGGAACGCCGTGGTCTATCTGGAATGGGACGGAAAACCTCCAAAAACCGGCGATTTCGGGAAATTTCAATGCAAGATCACACGCCTGCCAGTTCCCTCGAAAACGCCATCGCACTGCAAAAATTCGGGGTGGGGCAGCCCGTCCTTCGAAAGGAGGATGACACGCTGGTCCGCGGCAAGGGCAGATATACCGACGATTTCAACCTGCCCCGGCAGGCCTATGCCTGGATCGTCCGTTCCAGCCACGCCCATGGCGTGATCCGCCGCATCGATACCGAGGCCGCCCGCGGCATGCCGGGTGTGCTCGGGTTATGGACCGGCGCCGATCTGGTTGCCGCCGGCTACGGGCCATTCACCTGTGCGCTGCCGCTCAAAAGCCGCGACGGCACGCCACTGCATCAGACCAACCGCACCGCGCTGATGACGGACAAGGTGCGCTATGTCGGCGATCCCGTCGCCTTCGTGGTGGCAGAAACCCTGATCCAGGCCCGCGATGCCGCGGAAGCCGTGGAGGTCGACATCGATCCGCTGCCGGCGGTGACCGATCCCGAGGAAGCCGCCCAGCCCGGCGCGCCGCAGCTTTACGACCACATCCCCAACAATGTCGCGCTCGACTATCATTTCGGTGATGCCGAGAAGGTCGAAGCCGCCTTCGGGAGCGCGGCCCATATCACCAAGCTCGACATCCTCAACAACCGCGTCGCCGTCGTGGCGATGGAACCGCGCGCGGCGCTCGCCTCCTACGACAGAGCGAGCGAGCGGTTTACGATCCAGGTGCCGACGCAAGGGGTGGCAGCCAACCGCGTCGGGCTCGCCAAGAACATCCTGAAGGTGCCGAACGACAAGGTGCACCTGCTCACCGCCAATGTCGGCGGCTCGTTCGGCATGAAGAACATCAACTACCCCGAATATGTCTGCATCCTGCATGCGGCGAAGGCGCTGGGCCGGCCGGTGAAGTGGACCGACGAGCGCTCGACCAGCTTCTTGTCCGATAGCCACGGCCGCGCGCAAAAAATCCATTGCGAACTCGCGCTTGATGCCGACGGCAGGTTCCTCGCGGTAAGAGTTTCCGGCTACGGCAACCTCGGCGCCTATATCACCGGCGTCGCGCCGCAGCCGTTGTCGCTGAATATCGGGAAGAACATCGCCAGTGTCTATCGGACGCCGGTCATGACCGTCGATATCAAGACCGTGCTGACCAACACCACGCTTATGGGCGCCTATCGCGGCGCCGGCCGGCCTGAAGCCAACTATTTCATGGAGCGCCTGATCGATCGCGCCGCCGACGAGATGGGCATCAACCGCCTGACGCTGCGCAAGCGCAATTTCATCAAGCCGGCGCAGATCCCGTTCAACGCCTCCTCCGGGATGGTCTATGACAGCGGCGACTTCCAGGGCGTGTTCGAGAAGGCGCTGGAAATTTCCGATCATGCCAATTTTGCCAGGCGCAGGAAGGAAAGCCGCAAGCACGGCAAGCTGCGCGGCATCGCCGTCGGCTCCTACCTTGAAGTCACCGCGCCGCCCAACGTCGAACTCGGCAAGATCGTGTTCGAGAACGACGGCTCGGTGAAGATCATCACCGGCACGCTCGATTACGGCCAGGGCCACGCCACACCCTTCGCGCAGGTGCTCTCGTCCCAGCTCGGCGTTCCCTTCGACCGCATCAAGCTCGAACAGGGCGACAGCGATCTCGTGCACACCGGCAACGGCACCGGCGGCTCGCGCTCGATCACGGCGAGCGGCATGGCGATCGTCGAGGCCTCGAAACTGGTGATCGAGAAAGGCAAGCGCGCCGCGGCGCATCTGATGGAAGCCGCCGAAGCCGACATCGAATTTGCCGACGGCCAGTTCACCATCGCCGGCACCGACCGCTCGATCGACATTCTGGAACTATCGCGCCGCCTGCGCGAAGGCAAGATGCCGGAGGGCGTGCCCTCCTCGCTCGATGTCGATCACACGACGCAGCCGGTGCCGTCGACCTTCCCCAACGGCTGCCACGTTGCCGAAGTCGAGATCGATCCCGAGACAGGGATCGTCGAGGTCGTGCGCTACACCGGCGTCAACGATTTCGGCACCATCGTCAATCCGATGCTGGTGGCCGGCCAGCTGCATGGCGGCGTCGCACAAGGCATCGGTCAGGCGTTCATGGAGCATGTCAGCTACGACGCGAGCGGCCAGCCGATCACCGGCTCGTTCATGGACTACGCGCTGCCGCGCGCCGGAGACATCCCGCACATGGAGATTGGCGACCATGCCGTGCCCGCCAAATCCAATCCGCTGGGCACCAAGGGCTGTGGCGAGGCCGGTTGCGCCGGCTCGCTGTCGACGCTGGCCAATGCGGTGCTCGACGCCATGTCGGAGCTCGGCATCACCCATATCGACATGCCGCTGACGCCCGAGCGCGTCTGGCGCGCGATCAGGGATGCGAAAGCGAAGGTGGCGTGAGGTTTGCTACACCTCGCTATGCCGATCGCGCTCCCCGGATGCTGCGCAACGCGGCGGGGAAGCGGCGTGGTGCGCTGCTGATCCGAGGTCCATTGCTGCTTTGGTCCCGGCTCTGCGGAGCGGCGTTGCACGCTGCGTCCAGGACACGAGTTGCTTGGTCTAGATGCTACGCTGCCGCCTGCTCGCGCGGCTGGTAGATCGCAACATGCCTGCAGTGTGCCAGCGGCGTTACGCCATTGCCGATGACAAGCGCATCGAGCTCGACGAAGCGGTGGCCCTTCTTCTCGTAGACGTCGGTGACGCGCGCGCGCGCGGTCAGTTCGTCGCCGCGGCGCGCGGCGTTCAGCAACTGCATCCGGCTGCCGACATGAATCCATGGCCCGAGGATGGCATTGTCGACCAGCACCCTGTTCATCACCCGCTGCAACAGGCCGGGATGGCCGAGCCCTTCGCGCGAAAAAATCGGATCACGCTCGCGCACCTCGTCGAGATATTCGTCCGCGGCCTCGCCAGCCCAGGTGCGCGGCATCGAGCCCAGCCATTTGCCAAGTTGGTAGGACGCCGGGCTAACCGGTTTGCGCTCGGACACCGGTGCGGTGGCCGGATAGTCGGCAACGGAAATAGCTGACAGCGCGGCTGGAAGCGACGCGGTCCCGGTCGCGCAGAGCTCGCCGCGGCTCTCGACTTCGATTCCGATCACACCGTCCTTTTCCTCGCCCCTAACGTCGGTGATTTCGCCGTCATAGACCGGCTTGAGGAAGCGCGCCTCGATCAGGCCGCGTTCGAGAAAGCCGCGGCCCCATTTTGCGATCGGCAAATGCATCATGTAGGCCAGGACATCGACGCCCGGAACGAGACCGCCGCTGAAGCCGAATTTTCGCGCGACGGCGTCGTCGTGCATCTTGTTTTCGGATAACTTGGCGGTGTTGTAGGCCTCGACGCGATAGGTCTGGATGGCGTTGGTCATTCCGCATTCCGTCATTTCTGGCGTGTGCCTCGCCGCCATCGTACGCCGCGGAACTACCCTTGCAAGGGCAGGCTTTGGCTCGCCATTTATGCGGGGATGGGGTACCACGCGGGCCTCACATCCCTATCTGTCCGTTATCGATGACAACGCCCGCAAATCCCACCCGCATCTATGTCGATGCCGACGCCTGCCCGGTGAAGGAGGAGATTTACCGTGTCGCGGCCCGGCATCGTCTCCCCATCAGCGTGGTCGCCGGGCAATTCATCAGGGTGCCGCAGGATCCGCTGATCGAACGGATCGCGGCGGGATCTGCCATGGATGCGGCCGATGACTGGATTGCAGCCCGCGCCGGCCCTGGCGACATCGTGATCACATCGGATATTCCGCTCGCCAGCCGCTGCGTGAAATCGGGCGCCGAGGTAATCGCGCCAAACGGCAAGCCGTTTACGGAACAATCGATCGGCATGACGTTGGCGGTGCGAAATCTGATGACGGATTTGCGTTCATCGGGAGAAATCACCGGCGGGCCGAAATCCTTCGCCGCCCGCGACCGCTCGACCTTCCTATCGGCGCTCGACCAAACCATCCGTCGCATTCAGCGCCGCCGGGCGGACGCGCCCGGCTCGCACCAAGGCTGAACCAGATCCAATGGCCCCGCCGCTCATTCAGTTGAAAGATATTTCGCTCACCTTCGGCGGCACGCCGCTGTTGGCGGGCGTCGAACTGTCGGTGTCGGCGGAGGAGCGCGTGTGCCTGATCGGCCGCAACGGCTCCGGCAAGTCGACACTGTTGAAGATCGCAGCCGGTCTCGTTGAGCCAGATCACGGCAGCCGGTTCGTCCAACCAGGCGCAACCATCCGCTACCTGCCGCAGGAGCCGGATTTTTTGGGCCACGCCACCACGCTCGCTTATGTCGAGGCCGGGCTCGGCCCGGGCGATGACCGCTATCCCGCCCGCTACCTGCTGGAGCAGCTCGGGCTTCGCGGCGACGAAGACCCCGCCCATCTCTCCGGCGGCGAAGCGCGCCGTGCCGCGCTCGCGCGCGTGCTGGCGCCCTCCCCGGACATCCTGCTGCTGGATGAGCCGACCAACCACCTCGACCTCACCACCATCGAGTGGCTGGAAAGCGAACTGGACAGCCGCCGCAGCGCGCTCGTCATCATCAGCCACGATCGCCGCTTTCTCTCCAACCTGTCGCGTTCGACTGCCTGGCTCGACCGCGGCAAGATCAGGCAGATCGATCGTGGCTTTGCCTCGTTCGAGGCCTGGCGCGACGAGGTGCTGGCCGAGGAAGAACGCGAGCAACACAAGCTCGACCGCAAGATCGTCGACGAAGAACATTGGCTGCGCTACGGCGTTTCCGGCCGACGCAAGCGCAACGTCAAGCGGCTCGGCAATCTCGTGGCCTTGCGGCAACAACGGCGCGACTATCGGGGCACGGCCGGCAACGCCAATCTTGCCGCCGCAGAAGCGGAAAAGTCCGGCCGGCTGGTCATCGAGGCCAAAAGCATCAGTCGAACCTATGGCGAGCGCAAGATCGTCGATGATTTCTCGATCCGCATCCAGCGCGGCGACCGTGTCGGCATCGTCGGTCCCAACGGCGCCGGCAAGACGACGCTGATCGAAATGCTCACCGGCGCCAATCCGCCGAACTCGGGCAGCGTGCGGTTCGGCGCCAATATCGAGATGGCAACGCTGGACCAGCACCGCGAAAGCCTCGATCCGAAATCGACGCTGGCCGAAGCCCTGACCGGTGGGCGCGGCGACCATGTGCTGGTCGGCGGCAAGCCCAAGCATGTCGTCGGCTACATGAAGGACTTTCTGTTCTCGGAGGAGCAGCGGCGGACTCCACTGGAAGCGCTATCCGGCGGCGAACGCGGCCGGCTAATGCTGGCGCGCGCGCTGGCCAAACCGTCCAATTTGCTCGTGCTGGACGAGCCGACCAATGACCTCGATCTCGAAACGCTCGATGTGCTCGAGGATATGCTCGGCGACTATGAAGGCACGGTGATCCTGATCAGCCACGACCGCGACTTCCTCGATCGTGTCGTGACCTCCGTGATCGTGCCCGAAGGGAACGGCCGCTGGATCGAATATGCCGGCGGCTATAGCGACATGCTGGCGCAGCGCGGGGCGGATCTGAAGCGCGAGACCGCGAAAACAGTCGTCGTCGAGAAAAGAGACGCCGAGAAGGAGGCCAAGGCAGCGTCGTCTCCCGCGCCGAAACGCCGGCTCTCGTTCCATGAAAAGCATGCGCTGGAAACCCTGCCGAAAGCCATTGCCAAATTGCAGGCCGAGATCGAAAAGCATCGTCTCGCGCTGGACGATCCCGATCTCTACGGCAGGGATCGCAAGACATTCGACCGGGCGTCAGCGGCCATGACTAAAGCGCAAGAGGAATTGCAGGCGGCCGAGGACAAATGGCTGGAACTTGAAGTGTTACGCGAAGAGATAGAACAGGCATAAGCGCGTATTCAGCAAAAGTGGATACCGGTTTTGCGTTTAGAATGCGCGCAAGAAAGAGAACCATCATGACCACGCCCCTCGCCGCCAGGATCGCCCGCGAATACGGCACGCCGGTTGCCGTGATCGACATGGATCGTGTCGAACGCAATATTGCGCGCGTGCAAAAGACGGTCGAGGCGGCCGGCGTCGCCAACCGTCCTCACATCAAGACCCACAAGAGCCCGATGCTGGCAAAGCTTCAGATTGCGGCCGGTGCCCAAGGCATCACCTGCCAAAAGATCGGCGAAGCCGAGGTGATGGCGGAGGCCGGCATCGACGACATCCTGATCAGCTACAACCTGCTCGGCGAAGAGAAGATGGCCCGTCTCGGCGCCCTTCAAACCAAGGCGCACATGACGGTCGCGGCCGACAATCCGGTGGTCGTGGCAAGCCTGACGCAGGCCGCGGCCGCCTCGGGGCGTCCGTTGTCGGTCGTGGTCGAATGCGACACCGGCCGCAAGCGTGCGGGTGTCGAGACGCCGGCGGAAGCGATCGCGCTGGCGCGACAGATTGCGGATTCCAAGGGTCTCGTCTTTGCCGGCTTCATGCTTTACCCCACCGAGACCGGCTGGGCCGAAGCGCAGAACTTCCATGACGAGGCGCTGGCCGGCGTGCGCGCGCTCGGGCTCGATGCGACGATGGTTTCGACCGGCGGCTCGCCCAACTTGAAGAATGTCGGCAAGCTCAAGGGCGCAACCGAGCATCGGCCCGGCACCTACATCTATAACGACCGGATGCAGGTTGCGGCCGGCGTCGCCAGCTGGGACGATTGCGCGCTTCATATCTATTCCACCGTGGTCAGCCGCGCCGGTCCCGATCGCGGCATTCTCGACGCCGGATCGAAAACGCTGACGTCGGATACCGGCAGCGGGCTCGACGGCCACGGGCTGATCCTCGAACATCCGGAAGCGAGAATCGCGAAATTCGCCGAAGAACATGGCTTCCTCGACCTCGCCCGCAGCAACACAAGGCCGGAAGTCGGCGACGTCGTGCGGATCGTGCCCAATCACGTCTGCGTCGTCGTCAACATGATGGACGAGGTCGTGATGGTGCGCGGCGACGAAATCCTCGGCACGCTGAAAGTCGAGGCGCGAGGGAAGTTGCGCTAGCTAGCTAGCCTCCGCGCCGGCTAACCTCGGGCCAGCGTCTGCAGCTCGCGATCGAGCCGGTCGCGAAATGCCTTGATCGGCTTTGCCAGCCGCCCTGCAGGCGCGCGATGCACCAGCCACGCCCGGACCTTCGGCTTGAAATTCCGCACCCTGACCGGCTTGAGTTCCTTGCGGAACGCGCTGCGCCTCAATCCGACCGGCGTCACCAGGCTGATGCCGAGGCCGCGGGCCACGAGCGACAGCCGAAGCTCACTGTCCAGCGCATCGACCGCGACGTTGAAGGGCAGGTGGGCTGCCTCGAAACGACGCCGGACCGTGTCGCGAAACCCGCAACCGTCTTGATTGATGACCCACGACAGGCGCGAGAGATATTCGAGATCGACCGTAGCCGGAATCGTCATGTTGCGCGCCACCACGAACACAACGGGCTGAACACCAAGATCGCTGGCGACGAGATCGGCGGGCGGCATAACGCCGTCCGGCAGGCAGACGGCGGCCGCATCCAGTTCGTTGCGCCCGATGCGCTCCAGCAGATGCGGCGACCATCCGGAAACGACGCGGACGGCGAGTTCGGGACATTCGGCACGCACGCCGTCGAGCGGCGCGGAAAGACCTGCCTCCGACAGGAACGGTGTCAAGCCGAGCCTGAACTCGCCGCGAACGACGCCGTCGTCGGCCACGCCCGACTTCAGATCGTCGATCATCCGCAACACCCGCCGGCCTTGCTCATAGGCCGCGTGTCCCGCCGAAGTCGGCTTCAACGGCTTGGACATCCGGTCCAGAAGTTTTGCACCCAACATCTCCTCAAGATTTTGGATGCGCCGCGTCACACCCGGCTGCGTCAGATTCAGCCGCACTGACGCCCCAACGATCGATCCGGTCTCCACAACCGCGACGAAGGCGACGAGGTCATGTGTATTCATAAATATCTCGCATATTCTCGATCATCTTTATTGAATTGTAGCATGTTAGCGCCCGCGCTTAAAGGGACCTCGTCGATGAAGCGCGAGGTGCCATGACCATTTCCGAAGCCGCCAATCACCCGTCCGCAACCCCTGTTCCCTACTGGCGCCTCTGGTCGGCCACCTTCCTCGGCTTCGGTGCGATTGGCATGACGATCCAGATCATGCCGGCCTATGCCCACGAGCGGTTGGGAGCGAATGCGGTCACCGCCGGCCTGGCTGTGACGATCGGGTCTCTGGCCACCATGTTCTCCCGCCCAATCTCGGGACGGCTTGCCGATCAAAGCGGTGGACGTCGCGTGGCGATGGCTGGAGCCGTGCTTGCCCTGATCGGTGGCATCGGCCACGTGGTTGCGACCAGCCTGCCCGGCCTGGTCCTTGCCCGCCTCTTTCTCGGGGCAGGCGAAGGCGCACTGTTCACCGGGTCCGTCGGCTGGATCCTGACGCATACAGAGCAATCACAGCGCGGCAAGGTCGCGGGGCATTTTGGCCTGGCGATGTGGATGGGGCTGGCGTCCGGGCCAATGCTCGGAACCGCAATATTATCCATCAGCACCTATCGCGGCGTCTGGATTGCCGCGAGCGTCATTCCGATGCTGGCCTGGGTGTTGGTTGCATCGACACGGCCTGAGGGTCGTGTGTCGTCCAGCGACACGAATATCCGCCGCGCCTTGTTTCCGAGGGCAGCATGGGTGCCCGGTGCTTCAGGTGTATTCTCCAGCATTGGGTATGGTGTCATCGCGGCATTTCTGGTCCCGCGCTTCGCGGCTCTCGACTTTGCGGGCCAAAACTTCGCGCTCAGCGTGTTCGGCGTCGCGTTTATGATTACACGCTTCTTGGGCAGCGGATATGCCGCTCGCTTCGGCGGGAGGCCGGTACTTCTATCAGCCTTCCTTATCGAGTCCGTCGGACTTGCCGGGTTGTCACTCACACATGCGGAGTGGCTCGCTTTCACCTCGACAGCGGTGGCAGGTGCCGGACTTTCCCTGCTGATTCCGAGCGTAACGAGCCTTGTAACGGAAGCCGCGGATCCGCGCGAACGTACCGCGGCCGTGGGTGCGGTGACGTCCGCGTGGGACTTGGGCGTTGCTGTCGGCGGCCCATTGGGAGGGCTTGTTGCCGGTGTCTCGAACGCCGGGCCGTTCGCGCTAGGCGCCGTCGCAGCACTGATCGCGATAGCGCCTCTGGCGATCAATCCCAAACGCGAGCGCGCTTTCGTGCCTTCAAAGCGAACTTGATATGAAACGATAGCAGCTGGACCGCAGTCGGCACGGTTGGGGCGTCTTCGGCGTGCGTGGTCTGATCACGGATATCGCAACTAGGACCGCCAGGTCATGATGCGGCTTGCCCGAGCCATTTGGCCGCGCCTTCCCCCGCAGCCGCTCCCGTCGCAAAGCAGGCCTGCAGGAGATAGCCGCCGGTCGGCGCTTCCCAGTCGAGCATTTCGCCGGCGGCGAACATTCCGGGCAGACGGCGGAGCATGAAATCCGCGTCGAGTTCGTCAAATGCGACGCCGCCCGCGCTCGAAATGGCCCGCGCGATAGGGGCGATGCCAACGAGCTTGGTCGGCAGCGCGTTGATCAGCTCGGCGAGCTGTTCTGTCGACAACGTTGCAAGCGAACCTGAAGAGGTGATCGCCGCCTCCTGCAACAGGCCGATGGCCACCGGTGAGAGTTGCGCGGCCTTGCGCAGCCAGTTCGAAAATGTCTGCTTGCCGCGTGGCGCAGACAGCCGCCTGATCAGGTCGCCCGGCGCGACATCAGGCCGAAGTGCGACATGCAGGGTGGCGCTCCCCGAGGCGAGAATGGCGTCCCGCAGCTCGGCCGAGAGCGCATAGACCGCGCCGCCTTCAATGCCGGCGCGGGTGATCACGGCCTCACCGCGAACGCTGCGTTCGCCGAACGAGAGCGCGATGCCCTTGAGCGGCGCGCCTTCAAAGCGATCGCGAAAGACATCCGACCAGTGAACGGCAAATCCGCAATTGGCCGGCTTCAGCGGCGAAACGCTGATGCCCTTGTCGCGCAAACTCTTCACCCAGCCGCCATCGGCCCCCAATCGCGGCCAACTGGCGCCACCCAGCGCGAGCACCGTGGCACGGGCGTCGACAGCGCGCGAGCCATCCGGCGTCTGGAACAGCAGCCGTCCATGATCGTCCCACCCGACCCAGCGATGACTCAGCGAAAATGTGACGCCCATCGCGTCGAGGCGCCGCAGCCAGGCGCGCAGCAATGGCGAGGCCTTCATGGTCTTTGGGAAGACCCGCCCGCTGGAGCCCACGAAAGTCGGCTGGCCCAGCGCCTCGCACCATGCCCGCAAGCGATCCGGCGGAAAGGCTTCGATGACAGTGGCGAGCTTCGGCGCGGCCTTCCGGTATCGGGTTAGAAACGTGTTCAGTGGCTCGCTATGCGTGAGATTGAGTCCGCCGCGGCCGGCCATCAGGAATTTGCGTCCCACCGACGGCATTGCGTCGAAGACCGTGACCTTTGCGCCGCCTTGCGCCAGCGCCTCCGCCGCCATCAGTCCGGCGGGGCCGGCGCCGATGACGGCGGCGTCAATGGTGGTTGAAGACATTCAACGCTCAATCCGGAAAAGATTGTCATGCCCGGACATAGCCATTCGAAAGAACGGCGTCGCTTCCGCTCGCCTATGTCCAGGCATCCATGTCTTGCTTGCTGTGGCCTTCGCGGATGGCCGGGTCAAGCCCGGCCACGACGGCGGAGTTCAAGGCCGGACCAGTGCGAGTGAACCTACAGCTTCACCCCTGCGCGCGCCGCGGCCTGGCTGACATATTTGTTGGTCTGCTGAAACGCATTTTCCAGCGCTTTCGCCGTCGACATGTCGGCGATCTCTTCGAAATGCGCGGCGATCGCCTCCGGCGTCCATTGGCTTTGCGGAAAATTCACGCCTTCGGTTTCCATGATCCTGATCACCGCAAAGGAGCCGGCGCCCGCGCCCATGATCGTGCGGGTCGGCGCATCCTCGCCAAGCAGATAAAGCACCGCCGGCGTGATCGCCTCCGGCTTCATCAGCGCAAGCGCCTGTGGCGGCAACAACTCCTCCGTCATCCGCGTCGCCGCCGTCGGCGAAATCGTGTTGACGCGGATGTCGTTCTTGCGCCCCTCCTCCGCCAGCACGTTCATCAGGCCGACGATGCCGGCCTTCGCCGCACCATAGTTGGCTTGACCAAAGTTGCCGAACAGGCCCGACGACGAGGTCGTGACGACGATACGGCCGTAATTGCGCTCGCGCATGCCGGCCCACACCGCCTTGCAGCAGTAGAACGTGCCGGTGAGATGCACGTCGATCACCTTGCCGAAATCGGCGAGGTCCATCTTGGCAAAGGACTTGTCGCGCAGGATGCCGGCATTGGCGCAGAGCAGATCAACGCTGCCCCATTCTTTGGTGGCGCGATCGACCATCGCCTGCACCTGCTCGAAATTGGAGACATCTGCGCCATCCGCCATCGCCACGCCGCCGGCTTTGCGGATCTCCTCAACCACGGCCTCCGCCGGCGTCAGCGAGCCGCCGCTGCCGTCGCGCGAACCGCCGAAATCGTTGACCACGACCCTGGCGCCGCGGGCAGCTAACCCCAGCGCATGCGCGCGGCCAAGACCATTGCCCGCGCCGGTGACGATGGCGACGCGTCCGTCAAACCTGATTGTCATGATATTAGATTCCCAATCTGCTTCTTTGTCATGCCCGGCCATAGCCGTTCGAAGAACGGCGTCGCTCGCCTATGTGCCGGGCATCCACGTCTTTCTTGGCTTGCTACAAGACGTGGATGTCTGGGACAAGCCCGGCCATGAGGAGGGCGCTAGGCGAAATAGATTAATCCGATCCAGTCGGCCACCAGAGCGGGCTTTTCCTCGCCCTCGATCTCGACTGTGACGTTGGTGTGCGATTGCAATTCCTTCGGCTTGCGCAGCTTCGCTTCCACCAGCCTGAACCGCCCGCGCACGCGCGAGCCCGATCGCACCGGGGAGATGAAGCGGAGCTTGTCGAAGCCGTAGTTGACGCCCATCGTCGTGCCTTCAATGACTGGCATCACCTCATAGGACATGATGCTGAGCAGCGACATCGTGAGAAAGCCGTGAGCCACCGTGGTCCCGAATGCGGTCTCGCGTTTGGCCCGCTCGGGATCGACATGGATGAACTGATGATCCTCGATCACGTCGGCATAAAGGTTGATCCGACCCTGATCGACCAGGTGCCAGGACGACACGCCGATTTCCTGCCCGACCATCGCTTGATACGCCGAAAGCGAGACCGGTGGCTTCTTCCAGACTTCATTCATTCCTTATTCTCTATTCCATCTTCTCTGAACCGGCGGAGCGCACCTTTTGCAACTCCGGAAAATCTTCCTCGCGAAACTCGTCGCCGCGCAGCGCATCGCTTCTGACGTTGTCGCTCTCGAGGCGGCGCAGCTGCACGCGGCGGATTTTTCCGGAGATCGTCTTGGGCAATTCGCTCACGAGTTCAATTCGCCGGATACGCTTGAACGGTGCCAGCCGCGCGTGCAGATGCACGAAGATCGATCGCGCCGTGTCGGCCGAACGCGCTGCGCCCGGCACCAGGAGAACATAGGCCTTGGGGATCGCGAGCCGGATCGGATCGGGGCTCGGCACCACGGCTGCCTCCGCAACCAGCTCATGCTCGAGCAGCACGCTTTCGAGCTCAAATGGGCTGATGCGGTAGTCGGAGGACTTGAACACGTCGTCGGAACGGCCGACGAAAGTGAAATAGCCATCCTCGTCGACGAATACCACGTCGCCGCTGCGATAGACCTCGCCATCAGCGCCCGAGAGCGTGCCGTCTTCACCCTGATAGCCCTGCATCAAACCCGCGGGGCGCTCGGCACCGAGCCGCAAGGTGATTTCGCCCTCCCTGGCGGCGTGCCCGTCGATATCGGTGACTTCGACGCGATAGCCCGGCAACGGCCGGCCCATCGATCCAACCTTCACCGTCTGGCCCGGCGAATTGCCGGCGAGCGCCGTGGTCTCGGTCTGGCCGTAGCCGTCGCGGATCGTCAGGCCCCAGGCCGCGCGCACCTGGTCGATCACTTCCGGATTGAGCGGCTCGCCCGCGCCGCAGACCTCGCGCAGCGAAACCTTGAAGTCGGCAAGCTTCTCCTGGATGAACAGCCGCCACACCGTCGGCGGCGCACATAACGTCGTCACGCCGCACCGCGCGATGGTTGCAAGCAGACCCTTGGCGTCGAAGCGCGGCTGGTTGACCACAAACACGGTCGCGCCCGCGTTCCAGGGCGCAAAGAAACAGCTCCAGGCATGCTTGGCCCAGCCCGGCGAGGAAATATTGAGATGAATGTCGCCCGGCTGAAGTCCGAGCCAGTACATGGTCGAGAGCCCGCCGACCGGATAGCTGCGCTGGCTATGCCGCACCAGCTTCGGCTTCGCGGTGGTGCCGGACGTGAAATAGAGCAGCATCGGATCGTCGGGTCCGGTGGGACCGTCCGGCGTGAAATCTTCGGGAAAATCGGCCGACGTCTCGAACGCAAGCCAGCCTTCCTGCGGCGTGGAGGCGCCGACGACAACGCGCACCAGCTTTTCGCTGCCGAGCCCCGCGAACTTGGCGATCTGGTCTTGCGTGGCCACCACGGCCCGTGCGCGGCCGCGATCCAGCCGATCGCGCAACTCGTCCGGCGTGAGCAAGGTAGTGGCTGGGATCACGACCACGCCGAGCTTCATCGCCGCCAGCATGGTTTCCCAGAGCGGGACGACATTGCCGAGCAACAGCAACAGGTGGTCGCCGCGCCTCAAGCCCTGCGCACGCAGGAAATTTGCGACCTGGTTGGAGCGACGCGACAGCACGGCAAAAGACAACTTGGTTTCGCGATGACTGCCGGCATCGATGATCCAGAGCGCGGGCCGGTCCCGGCTCTGCGGATCGCGCGCCAGATCCGCGTCAAACCAGTCCAGCGCCCAGTTGAATGGGACAGCATCAGGCCAGCGGAAATCGGCAACGGCCCTAACGTAGTCCGTCCTGTTCTTCAGAAGGAACGCGCGCGCTTCCTGAAAGGTGGTCATATCTCGCGCTCTATTTGCCCGCCAATTTTCTGACGTGCTGGATGATCCCGGAAAAATCGACGCCCCCGTTTCCGGCGGCATCGAAAGCCTTGTAGATTTCCTGCGCGTGTTGGCCGAGCGGGGTTGCCGCCCCGGCCGCCCTCGCCGCATCCTGCGCCAGGGTCAGGTCCTTCACCATCAAGGCCGAGGCGAAGCCAGGCTTGTAGTCGTTATTGGCTGGTGACGCCGGAACCGGACCCGGCACCGGACAATAGGACGTCAGCGACCAGCATTGCCCGGATGAGGTCGAGGCGACATCGAACAGCGCCTGATGCGATAATCCCAATTTCTCGGCAAGCGCAAAGGCCTCGCTCACCGCGATCATGGAAATGCCGAGGATCATGTTGTTACAAATCTTGGCCGCCTGCCCCGCACCCGCGCCGCCGCAATGAACGATCTTCTTGCCCATTTTTTCCAGCACAGGCTTCGCCGCCGCGAAGGCCTTGTCCGCGCCGCCGCACATGAAGGTCAGCGTCGCCGCCTTGGCGCCGCCGGTGCCGCCGGACACCGGCGCGTCGATCGAGGCTACACCGTGCTTGGCGGCCAAAGCGTGCGCCTGCTTGGCGCTTTCGACATCGATGGTCGAGCAATCGATGATGAGCGCGCCCTTGGCCATCGCCGGCACCACCTCCTGCCAGACCGAAAGCACATGCTTGCCCGCCGGCAACATCGTGATGACGGCCTCCGCGCCCTTGACCGCTGCGACCGAACTCTCCGCGATATCTGCGCCGTCCGCCTTGGCCTGGTCGCGCGACGCACCAACGAGATCGAAGGCGACGACCTTGTGGCCGGCTTTGACCAGATTGGCCGCCATCGGACCACCCATGTTGCCGAGACCAATGAATGCAATGCTGGCCATCTCAAATCCCTCCGCTTCGTTCTATCCTTGTGCCTGGAACACCAGTTCGTCGGCGCCGATCTCCTCAAAATACGGCGCGAGCATTTCCGACGTGACGTCCTCGACTCGCGGCGGCGACCACTTGGGATTGCGGTCCTTGTCGATCACCGCCGCGCGCACACCTTCGCGAAAATCATCGCTGCGGAACACTTCCAGCGCGGCGCGATATTCCCGCACCAGGCACTCCTCGAGCGACGTCGCATTGCGCGCCAGCCGTAGCAATTTCAACGTCACGACCATGCCGCGCGGCGACTTCTCGTTCAATATCTTGAGCGTCGACTGCGCGAGCTCCGAACCGGCGCGTCGAAGCTCGGCAAAAATATCCTCCATCCGGTCGCACGCAAACCAGCGGTCGATGTCGGCCTTCCGCGCAGCGATGGGACCGGCGGTCTCGCCCGTGGCGAAGCTTGCGATGATCTTGTCGACTTCATTCGATGTGATGCCCGGCCTGACCTCTGTCAGCGCGTTGCGCAGCGCTAGCAGTTTCGCCGACGGCACGACCGCATCGGCAAAACGCGAAAAGATCGCGTCGGGCCCGTTCATGGTCTGACCGGTCAATCCGAAATAGGTGCCGATTTCGCCGGGCGAACGCGGCAAAAGCCATGTGCCACCGACGTCGGGAAAGAAACCGAGCCCGACTTCCGGCATCGCCAGTTTCGTCTTCTCGGTGACGACGCGATGGCGCGCATGGGCTGACAGCCCGACGCCGCCGCCCATCACGAGACCATCCATGAACGCAACATAGGGCTTTGGGTATTTTGATATCCGCGCGTTCATGACGTATTCCTGCCGCCAGAACACCTTGCCAAGATCGCCGCCGGCTTTCGAACTTTCATAAAGTCCGCGGACATCGCCGCCGGCGCACAGGCCGCGCTCGCCCGCGCCTTCCAGGATCACGACCGATACGGCCGGATCGGTTTCAAACCGGTCAAGCGCGACGTCGATGCCCTGCGACATCTCATAGGTCATCGCATTGAGCGCTTTCGGCCTGTTCAGCCGGATGATCCCGGCGGTCCCTTCGCGCCGCACGATCAGATCGCTCTCGGCCTCCGCTGCCGCCGCGGGCGCGGTCATCGCGCGCCCTCCTCTTTTCCCTCTCCCCTTGCGGGAGAGGGTGGCGTCGAGCGCAAGCGAGACGACGGGTGAGGGGTATTGGCGAGTTCGGCAGCCAGGACGGTAAGACCTCCCTCCAGATTGGAAAGCACTTCGTTATTCCAGAAACGCATCACCCGAAAGTCGCTTTCCGCGAGCCACCGGTCGCGCGCCGCATCGCGTCTGGACTCCGCGTGCTGGCCGCCATCTACTTCCACAACCAATCGGGATGTGTAGCTGACGAAATCGGCTACGTAAGACCCAATGGGAACCTGACGCCGGAACTTGAATGACTGAAAACGGCGATCTCTCAAAGCGAACCAGAGTTTCGCTTCGGCATCGGTCATTCGCGACCGCAACTTGCGAGCTGTATTCGTAAGGGGCCGAGCCCCCTCACCCGCCTCGCGCTTTTGGCGCTCGGCACCCTCTCCCGCAAGGGGAGAGGGTGAAGACGGGGGCGCGGTCATCGCGCGCCCTCGATCATCTTTCGCGCCACGATCAGCCGCATGATCTCGTTGGTGCCCTCCAGGATTTGATGCACGCGCAAATCGCGCACGATCTTCTCGATGCCATATTCGCTCAAATAGCCGTAGCCGCCATGCAATTGCAGCGCCTGGTTGGCGACCTCGAAGCCGACATCGGTACCAAAGCGCTTGGCCATAGCGCAGAGCATGGTGGCATCAGGATCCTTGCGGTCGAGTGCCGCCGCGGCGCGCCAGACGAAGGTCCGCGCCGCCTCCAGTTCGGTGGCCATATCGGCGATGCGGAACTGCAAGGCCTGGAATTCGTCGAGACGCTTTCCGAAGGCTTTTCGGTCTTTCATATACGCCAGTGCGCGCTCGAGCGCATTCTGCGCGCCACCGAGCGAACAGGCCGCGATATTGATGCGGCCGCCGTCGAGGCCCGCCATGGCGACCTTGAAGCCGATGCCCTCTTCGCCCAGGCGGCTTTCGACCGGCACCCGCGCATTCTCGAAAATCACCGCCCGCGTCGGCTGCGCGTTCCAGCCCATCTTGCGCTCATTGGCGCCGAGCGAGAGACCGGGCGTGTCGCCTTCGACCACGAGCGCGGAAATGCCGCTCGCGCCGCCCTCGCCGGTGCGCACCATCACGACATAGAGGTCGCCGCTACCCGCACCGGAAATGAACTGCTTCTGGCCGTTGAGGACATAATGGTCGCCGTCACGCACGGCGCGCGTGCGGAGCGCGGCGGCGTCCGAACCCGAGCCCGGTTCGGTCAGGCAATAGCTTGCCAGATAGTCCATCGCGCACAGCTTCGGCAACCAAAGCCTGCGCTGGGCGTCGTTGCCGAAGGCATCGATCATCCAGGCCGCCATGTTGTGGATCGAGATGAAGGCCGAAACCGTTGGGCAGCCCTGCGCCAGCGCCTCGAAAATCAACGCGGCATCGAAGCGGGTCAGTGCCGAGCCACCGACATCGTCGCGGATATAGACGCCGCCCATGCCGAGCGCGGCCGCCTCGCGCATCACATCGACGGGAAAATGTTTCTCCTCATCCCACCGGATCGCATGCGGCGCGATTTTCCGCGCGGCAAAGTCCCGCGCCATCTCGCGAAGTGCAATCTGGTCCTCGGTGAGTGCGAATTGCATGCGTCGCTAGAGTTTCCCTCGGCTCTTGGCCAATCGCTTTGACCTCACCGTCATTGCGAGCGAAGCGAAGCAATCCAGAAGAAATCCATCTCGGAAAAACAGTCTGGATTGCTTCGTCGCTTGCGCTCCTCGCAATGACGGAAACACTCAATTCATCGTCGGGATCGAAAACTCCGCACCCTCCTTGACGCCGGACGGCCAGCGCGAGGTCACCGTCTTGGTCTTGGTGTAGAAGCGGATCGAGTCCGGGCCGTGCTGATTGAGGTCGCCGAAGCCCGACTTCTTCCAGCCGCCGAAGGTGTAGTACGCGATCGGCACGGGGATCGGCACGTTGATGCCGACCATGCCGACATTGACCTTGGCGGCAAAATCACGCGCCGCATCGCCGTCGCGGGTAAAGATCGCGACACCATTGCCGTAATCATGATCCGACGGCAGCGCGAGCGCCTCGGCATAGTCCTTGGCCCGCACCACCGACAGCACCGGCCCAAAGATCTCTTCCTTGTAGATGCGCATGTTCTTGGTGACGTTGTCGAACAGGCAGCCGCCCATATAGAAGCCTTTTTCATAGCCCTGCATCTTGAAGCCGCGGCCGTCGACGGCGAGCGTCGCGCCTTCCTTGATGCCAATCTCGACATAGTTCTTGACGCGTTCGACGGCTTCCTTCGTCACCAGCGGGCCGTAATCGGCCGACGGGTCGATCGAAGTGCCGATCTTCAGGCTTTCAACGCGCGGGATCAGCTTTTCCATCAGCCGGTCGGCCGTGGTCTTGCCGACGGGAACGGCGACCGAGACCGCCATGCAGCGCTCCCCCGCCGAGCCGTAACCCGCGCCGATCAAGGCGTCGACCGCCTGGTCCATGTCGGCATCCGGCATCACGATGGCGTGGTTCTTGGCGCCGCCAAAGCACTGGCAGCGCTTGCCGCTCGCGGCCGAGCGCTCATAAATATACTGCGCAATCGGCGAGGAGCCGACGAAACCGACAGCCTTGATGTCGGGATCGTCCAGGATCGCATCGACCGCTTCCTTGTCGCCGTTGACGACGTTGAGAATACCCGGCGGCAGGCCTGCCTCGATCATCAGCTGCGCCAGCATCATCGGCACACCCGGGTCGCGCTCGGAGGGTTTCAGGATGAACGCATTGCCGCAGGCGATCGCGGGCGCGAACTTCCACATCGGGATCATCGCGGGGAAATTGAACGGCGTGATGCCGGCGACCACGCCGAGCGGCTGGCGGATCGAATAGATGTCGATGCCGGGACCCGCGCCTTCGGTGTATTCGCCCTTCATCAGGTGCGGAATGCCGATCGCAAACTCCACGACCTCGAGGCCGCGCTGGATGTCGCCCCTGGCATCGGGAACCGTCTTGCCGTGCTCGCGCGCCAGAACGTCGGCAAGCTTGTCGTAGTCGCGCTGCGCCAGTTCGAGGAACTTCATCATCACGCGGGCGCGACGCTGCGGATTGGTTGCAGCCCATTCGCCTTGTGCCGCGCGCGCATTTTCGACAGCGGCGCGAACCTCGGCCTTCGAGGCCAGCGCCACCTTGGCCTGGACGTCGCCGGTCATCGGCTCGAAAACATCCGCTGATCTGCCCGATGTGCCCGCGACCTCGCGGCCGCCGATGAAGTGCCCTATCATACGCATGCGTTCCTCCTGGAATCCCGTGATTGGCCCGCTCCAGACCCGTTTTCGGTTCTATACGGACCCGCGCGCCGATTTTCCTGAACATGTTGCAGGCTTTGATCTGTTTGAAAAGGTTTTTTCCGCGCGGGAGGAATGCGCGAAAACGCCGGTTTGGATCACCCTGGCAGCCGTAAGACCAATGTCGAATAGGCCTCACCGCCTCAGGCGGATGCGACCGTCTTCCTGGCCGATTTCTTCGCAAGCGCCGGCTTTGCGCGCACAAGGATGGCGTCGCGGCCTGACTTGAGGATCTCGTCGGACAATTCGCTGTTCCCGGCAATGCGAGCCATGACGAGTGAGCCCATCATCGTAGCCATCGCGGACATCGCCTGCTTCCGGGCGGTCTTGGGCGGCACGCCGTGAAACTGTTTGGCCAGCATCTCGATCATCTGCTGCATCCGCGCGGCAAATGCCCGTCGCGTCTTGGTGCTCTCGCGCGCAATCTCCGCCCCAAGCGTCGGCACCGCGCAGCCCTGGCCGGGATTGTCGCGGTGAAGGGACGAGAGGTAGCTGTTCACAATCGTCGACAAGCGCTTTTCCGCCGGCGCCGCCTCCGTCTGCTTTCGCCAATGTTCGGTGGAGCGGTCCATCGCATGGGTGAAGGCTTCGATGACCAGGGCATCCCGCGAATTGAAATGGGCGTAAAACCCGCCATGTGTGAGGCCGGCCTCCTTCATGAGATCGGCGACGCCGATGCCATGGGCTCCTTTTTCGCGTAGCTTGACCGAGGCCCGCTTTACGATCCTGGCGTGCGTCTGAAACTTGTGTTCCTTGGAATACCGCATCGAGGTCTCATGATATGTTTGAAATCATATAATAGCGCCGACCGTCTTTTAGCACCCGCTGGCGGACACTGCACCTTTAATTCGCTCGATCGGCGAATTTCATTTCCTGCCCCATCACATTTTTGAGCATCAGGAATCTTCAAAAGGAGGTCCGCTGCAACTTGACAAAATCAGCTTTCGCCCGGGAACTGGGATTCTTGTTTGCTTAGGGAATGAGGGCTCCATGCAGATGCTCAACCCCCACTGCGGCGTCGATCGGGATTCGCGCGGGATCGTGCGTCTGACGATTTGCAACGCGGGTCCGCTCAATATTCTGGGATCAGACGTGATCCGCTCTGTCCGGCAAGGGCTCGAGACGCTGGCAGCCGACCGACAAATTCGCGTTCTGGTCCTGGCGGGCCAAAGCCCCAAGAGCATGATCGGCGGGGCTGACATCAAGGAGATGGCTGGCCTAGATCAGAAGTCGGCGGAGACATTCATCACCGGATTGCGCGATCTCTGCGAAGCGGTTCGAAACTTCCCGACCCCTGTGATCGCGCGCATGCCCGGATGGTGCCTCGGCGGCGGGCTGGAAGTCGCCGCAGCCTGCGATTTTCGCGTCGCGGCAAATGATGCGAAATTCGGGATGCCGGAGGTTCGCGTCGGGATTCCAAGCGTGATCCACGCGGCGCTGCTGCCGCGTCTGATCGGCTGGAGCCGCGCGCGCTGGCTGGTCATGACGGCCGAGAACATCGACGCCGCCACTGCGCTCGCCTGGGGACTGGTCGATCTCGTCGCCGTGGAGGGCGGCCTCGACGCGGCGGTCGAGAAGGTGGTCGCGGCGTTGTTGCAATGCGGACCGGAAGCGCTGCGGGCGCAAAAAGCCCTGCTTCGGCAGTGGGAGGAATTGCCGCTGACCGAATCCGTCAACCTGAGCATCGGCGCGTTCGGCCGCTCGTTCCTGACTGACGAGCCGAAGCGGCTGATGCAGGAATTCATCAACCGGAAGCGGTGAGTTCACGCGATTGAAGATATTTTGTCATCAATCCCATGTGTACTTGTCATTGCGGCCGCTCATTGCATTTTTTGCGATGCAGTATAATATGATAGATGTAATCTGTTCAGCATCCCTGATGGAGGATCACTGTGGCCGCCACCTCCGATCCCGTCGTCATCGTCTCCGCCGCGCGCACCCCGCTCGGCCGCTTCATGGGCGAGCTCACGCCGTTTTCCGCCCACCAGCTCGGCGCACATGTCATCAAGGCGGCGCTCGCGCGCGCCAGGCTGAAACCTGAGCGGATCGACGAGGTGTTCATGGGTTGCGTCTTGCCTGCTGGACAGGGCCAGGCCCCCGCGAGGCAGGCCGCGCGCGGCGCCGGTCTCCCGGATGCCACAGGTGCCACCACCATCAACAAGGTTTGCGGCTCCGGGATGAAGGCGACGATGCTCGCCCACGACATCATCCATGCCGGCTCCGCCGATATCGTGGTGTCCGGCGGCATGGAGAGCATGTCCAACGCGCCCTATCTGCTCGCGAAGGCCCGCGGCGGATATCGCGTCGGCCATGATCGCATCATCGACCATATGCTGCTCGACGGCCTCGAGGACGCCTATGAGGCCGGCCGCTCGATGGGCGATTTCGGCGAAGCCACCGCGGAAGCCTATCAGTTCACGCGCGCGGCCCAGGATGAATATGCCATGGAGACGCTGACGCGCGCCCGCAAGGCGGTGGAAGGCGGCGTGTTCAAGGCTGAAATCGTACCTCTGACGATCAAGGAAAAGAGCGGTCCGCGCGCCCTCGGCAATGACGAAATTCCGCTGAAGGTCGATCCTGCCAAGATTCCCGGCTTGAAGCCGGCTTTCCGCCCCAACGGGACCATCACCCCGGCAGCCTCGTCGGCCAATGCCGACGGTGCCGCGGCGCTCGTGATCGCGAAGCGCGCGCTGGCGGAACGGGACGGACTCCCTGCGTTGGCCGAGATCAAGGCCCACGCCACCCATAGCCAGGAACCGCAATGGTTCACGACGGCACCGATCCCGGCCATCCGCAAGGTGCTCGACAAGGCCGGCTGGAGCGTCGGCGACGTTGACCTGTTCGAGATCAATGAGGCGTTCGCTGTGGTCGCGATGGCCGCGCAACGCGATCTTGGAATCCCTCGCGAGAAGCTGAACGTCAATGGCGGCGCCTGCGCACTCGGCCATCCCATTGGCGCAACCGGCGCGCGCCTCATCGTTACGCTGCTGCATGCGCTCGAAGCACGCAACCTCAAACGCGGCGTCGCCGCGCTGTGCATCGGCGGCGGCGAGGCCACCGCGATCGCGGTCGAACGGATCGTATCCTGATGGCGATGTCCGAAAATGAGGGAACTTAGCCCTTTCGGTCACGCAACGACCGCGTCACTATGCGCGCATAACGAACTCTTCCGGGGACAACATTGATTTCGAACTGGCTCTCCTCTGCGCTCGCCCGCCATAACCTTCATTACGGCTGGGTGATGGTCGGCGTCACCTTTCTGACCGCGCTGATCACCGCCGGCACGGTCGGCGCGCCCGGCGTTTTCATCGTGCCGTTGCAGCGCGAATTCGGCTGGACCACGGCGGAAATCTCCTCCGCGCTTTCGATCCGCTTCATTCTGTTCGGGCTGATGGCGCCGTTCGCGGCCGCGCTGATGAACCGCTATGGCCTGCGCAACGTCACGCTGGCGGCGCTGTTGATTGTGGCTTCGGCACTGACCGCTTCGCTTGCGATGACGAAGGTCTGGCACCTCTTGCTGCTGTGGGGCGTCGTAATCGGCATCGGCACGGGGATGACCGCTCTTGTGCTCGGCGCAACCGTCGCCGCGCGCTGGTTCAATGCGCGGCGCGGCCTCGTGGTCGGAATCCTGACCGCGAGCGTCGCTACCGGGCAACTGGTATTCCTGCCGCTGCTCGCCACTATTACCGAACGGATGGGCTGGCGCATCGCGCTGTCGTTCGTTTGCATCATGCTGGGGGTCGCCGCTTTCGCGGTCCTGATGCTGATGCGCGACCGGCCGAGTGACGTCGGCCTGCGCCCGTTCGGCGATCACGGCACCGAGCCGCTGGCCGCACCTCCGCCCAGCAACGCACCGATCATGGCGGCTGCGCTCGGGACGCTGCGCGATGCATCGCAAACGCGGGTTTTCTGGATCCTGTTTGCGACTTTCTTCATCTGCGGCGCCTCGACCAACGGCTTGGTCCAGGTTCACCTGATCCCGATGTGCCTCGATTACGGCATCCCGCAGGTGCAGGCGGCAAGCCTGCTTGCTGCGATGGGCATCTTCGATTTCTTCGGCACCATCATGTCCGGCTGGCTGTCGGACCGTTACGACAACCGCTGGCTGCTGTTCTGGTATTACGGCCTGCGCGGCCTGTCGCTCCTGATGCTGCCGTTCACCGATTTCTCGTTCTACGGCCTGTCATTGTTTGCGATGTTCTATGGGCTCGACTGGATCGCGACCGTGCCACCCACAGTGCGCCTGACCGCGCAGCGCTTCGGCGCCGAGCGGGCCAATCTCGTCTTCGGCTGGGTCTTTGCCGGCCACCAGATCGGCGCGGCGTTTGCGGCCTCCGGCGCCGGGCTGTCACGCACGCTGCTTGCAACGTACCTGCCGGCCTTCTTCTTTGCCGGAGCGCTGTGCGTGATTGCGGCCGTGATCGTGCTCGGGATCTCGCGACCGGCGCCGAGGAAGCTTGCGGCGAAGACCGCCGCGGCCTGAACCTTCAAGGCCTGGTCGTCATCTTTGCCGGCGGCCCCGCCGAGCGCAGCGGTTCGGCAAGCCGCGCGAATTCGCACAGGAGCGAGCGGGTCTTGCTCGGGTCGATAATCTCCTCGACCCAGAACTTCTCCGCGGTGCGAAACGGCGAGCGCAATCTGTTGAGCCGCTCCTCGATCTCCGCGAGCTTTCCTTGCGGATTTTCCGCCGCATCGATGTCGGCACGATAGGCCGCCTCGATCCCGCCCTCGAGCGGAAGCGAGCCCCAATAGGCCGATGGCCAGGCGTAACGCATCGAAAACCGGTCGGCCGGCTGATGCACGACGCCAGCAACCCCGAACGAGTTGCGCACGATGACGGTGCACCAGGGAACAGTCGACTGGTTGACCGCAGCCATCGCGCGCACGCCATGACGGATGGTGGCGGCCTTCTCGGCTTCGAGCCCGATCATGAAGCCGGGGCAATCCATCAGATAGACCACTGGCAGATGGAACGTCTCGGCGAAATCGACCCAGCGGACGACCTTCTGGCAGGCGTCCGCGGTCCATGATCCGCCATAGTGAAAGGGATCGCTGGCCAAAACCAGCACCGCCCTGCCCTGAAGCCGCGCCAGCCCGACGATGATCGGCCGGCCGAAATTGGCGCCGATCTCGAAGAATGATTCCTTGTCGACGACGGCGTTGATGATGGGACGCATCTTGTAGACCTGCCGGCGATTGCGCGGCACGGCCGACAGCAGCGATTCCTCCGAACGCTCGGGATCGTCGTGGCCGGCAATGGTCGGCGGCAATTCGTACACCGACGACGGCAGATAGGACAGGAAATGCCGGGCGTAGGCGAAAGCCATTTCCTCGGTTTCCACCGCCTGATCGACACTGCCGGCCCTGGTCTGGATGTCGGCGCCGCCGAGTTCCTGCTTGCCGAGGTCCTGGCCCAGCCGCTTCACCACGGGCGGCCCGGCGACGAACATCGCGGAGTTCTTCGTCATCACCGAGTAGTGGCTGGCGGCGAGCCGGGCTGCACCAAGGCCCGCCACCGAACCCAATCCAAGACCGACCACCGGCACGCGCGCCAGGTTGGCGGTCGTGTAAGCGTACCAGCGCGTGCCACCGATGCCGCCCGGCAAGTTGGCGGCGCCCTTGGTCTCGATGGTTTTCACCGAACCGCCACCGCCGGAGCCTTCGATCAGGCGGATAATCGGCAGGCGGAAATCATGCGCCATCTCCTCGGCCATCAAGGGCTTCGCCGAGATCGACGCGTCGGCCGAGCCGCCGCGCACGGTGAAATCATCGCCGACTACGACCACGGTGCGGCCGTCGATCCTGCCGCGGCCAAAGACGCAATTGGCCGGCGTGACGTTGGTCAGCTCGCCCTTTTCGTCATACTCGCCGGTGCCCGACACGGCGCCGATTTCGTGAAAGCTGTCGCGATCGAGCAGACCGTCGATGCGTTCGCGAACGGTCAGCCGGCCCTGATCGTGCTGGCGCCTGATTTTGTCGGCGCCCCCCATCTGCCGTGCAAGGGCCTCCCGCCGGGCCAGTTCGTCAAGCTCCGGCTTCCAGTTCATTGTTATTTTTTCTCCGAAACGAATGAGATGATCGCGAGGAGGCGACTAAAGCGGCGCGCTTTGCCCGCGCTGGGAAAACAGCGCGCTTTCGCCGTCCTCGAGCAGGGATCGAATGGCCACGCTCAATTCCAGAATCCTTGGCGCGACATCCCGGTGCAGGCGCATCTCATCAAAAATATTGGAAAGAAGACCGATCGTGACCACGACATAGGTCTGATATTGCGGTGACCAGAGCGGAATAGCCAGCCCGTTGATGTGCGGGCTCCACAATCCACAACTGGTCACATAACCGCGCTCGCGCAGCGAGTAGCGGTCCGCATCGAGATGCGGCCGCAACAGTCTGGCGCTTTCCGGAAGCTCGCGCTCCATATCCGAAAGCAAGGCTTCGGCCGCTTCCGGCGTAAGCGCCGCCGCATAAGCGTGGCCGGCCGCGGTACTCGCGATCGCGATACGCGTGCCTGATGTCGAGGAGAGCCCGATCGCGTTGGCGGCGCGGCCAACCTCGAGATAGACGAGATGGAAGCGGTCTGGAATGACGAAGCCGACGGTGCCCGGCAAATGCTCGGCAACTTCCTGCAAGCGCATCCGGATCAGGTGGCGCAACTGCAGGCCGCGCATCATCGACGTGCTCATCGCCACTGCGCTCGGACCGATGCGGTATTTCTGATCGCGCGGCAGATAGACAAGCTGGCCCATTCGCGTCAGCGTGTGCGTCAGGCGCGAGACGGTCGAACGCGGCAATCCGCAGCGGCTGGAGATTTCCAGATTGCCGAGCCTTGCTTCGTGTCCCTCGAAGCAACGCAGGATGTCGAACGCACGCGACACCACTTGGATGACATCGCCCTCGCCGGCGACTTCATGCGCAAGCCCCCCCTGCCTGCTCAGCCGCTCTGAGCGCCGCCCCATGCCGTTCTCCTCGTATTCCGCATAGCGGAACTAAATTTCATTTTGTTGAACAAGCTAGCTCAGGCAGTCTGATGCGACAACTGCAAGCGAAGATATCGGTGCGTTGAAAAACATGCGCCCTGTTCGCATAGCGAAACATGGAACCCGTAATGCCAGAGCTCGAGATCGTCACCGAAGTCGCCGGCCGCGTCTGCGCGCTCGCCGCAGCAACAGGCGCCCGTGTCGGCGAAGGCGACAATGTCGTCGTCGTCGAAGCCATGAAAATGGAAATACCAGCCGCAGCGCCCGCGGCCGGTACCGTCAAATCGATCCTGGTGAACGTCGACGATCTGGTCGGCGAAGGACAGGTCGTCGCAATTCTTCAGACTTGAAAAAGTCTCTCACACCACCTGGTCGACAGGCTGCAAGTCGATGTCGAAGGTTTCGAGAAATTTCGACGTCATGATGTAGAAGCCAACCGCGAGCTGCAATTCGACGAGCGCGGCCGGAGACAATTTGGCGGCAATCGACTTGAAGGTTGCGTCGGTCGGGCGGCGAAGGCGTATGATCTCGTCGGTAAAGGCGAGCGCCGCACGCTGCACGTCGTTGAAGCAGGTCGCCGCCTCCCAGTTCTCCAGCGCTTCGTTCTGTTCGTCGGTCACGCCCACATTCTTGCCGATGCGCTTGTGCGCGACGATCTCATAAGGCGCTTCGCACAGGATTCCGGTCCGCGTGATCGCGAGTTCGCGTACCAGCGGATCGAGTTCGCCGCGGTGACGGATAGCGCCGCCCAGCCGGCAATACTGTTCGAAGTAGCTCGGCGAGTGCGCCATCATGCGAAAGATGTTGGCGTTGCGGTTCTTGCCCAGGATTTCCTTGGTGCGTTCGTTCGATTTCGACGTATCGCAATAGTCGATGCGGGCCATGGACCACCTCGGACTTGGTTTTCGGGCTGAACTAGTGTGGCGACTCTGACGTTCCTTCCATTGTCGCGGCGAATTCTTCGAAGGAACGTCAGAGTCAAAGCCACACTAAAATCATATAGTTGCCAGTGTCCCTTTGGTTCTGACATTCGAAAAAGTGCCCGATGCGAAGGGATACGAATGTCAGAACTGGGACACTGCGACCCTATCCAGCCGACGAGATCAGATCAACGGCGAACGACGCCGGCGCGAGCCAAATGCGCTTCCAAAATTCCTTGGCTTCCGCATAAACCCGCTGCAGGCGGGCCAAATTGCCGCCTCAATGCTAAACGAATTTTACACCCGTCGATATTCGCTGAGTGGGGACTCAATCAAAGCGGATACTCGTCGAGGGGTGTTCCGAGTAAATCCATCCGGTCGTCGGGCCTTCGCGGGCAACGATGACTCACGTCCAGAATCCGGGTTCTCCCCAGGCCCGAGTCTAGGGAGAACGGCATGAAGGACGCCACCAAACGGGCGACCTCGGAGGTTTTCGCGCAGATGATGGCGGTGACGGCCATGCTCGTCATCGCCAGCGTCGTCTTCTACTGGCGGTGATCATCCACCGCCAGCCCGTGCGGGGTGAGCGAATGCGACGAGGCAATCCGGGGCGATGGTTCCGCGTAGCCTTGGGGGGTTGCTTCGTTGCGTTCGCGACCGCGTCCGAGAGGTCCTTCTGCACTATCCCTGAAAGACAACCGCGTCGACGACGACACATCCCTTGCCGGCGCTGTCGAGCAGCACCGGGTTGAGATCGAGGCTGACGACCCTCGCCGATGGATCAAGCATCAACCCGCCGATCCGCATTACGGCGTCGCAGAGGGAATCGACATCCATCGGCGCCTCGCCGCGGACGCCTGCAAACAGCGGCGCGACCTTAAGCCTCTGCAGCACCGCCTTCGCCTCCTGCTTCGTGAAAGGAGGCAACAACAACGCAGTGTCGCGAAAGATCTCGACATACTTGCCGCCATCGCCAACCGCGACAACGGGACCGAAGACGGGATCGCGATGCGCGCCGATCATGATCTCGCGGCGGCCACCCGCCATCGCCGCGACGATGACGCCGTCGAACCGCGAACCGTGCTTGCGGATGATGGCCTCCATCTGGGCCCAGACTTCGCCGGCCTCCTCGCGACTTGCCACGCCAAGCTTGACCAATCCTAGCTCGGATTTGTGCGCGATATCGGCCGAGCACCCCTTGACCACGACCGGACCGCCGATGCTCTCGAACGCAGCGATCGCTTCGGCACGGGACCGGCACAGCCGATGCGCCACCACGGGAACGCCGCGCTCGGCGAGGAGCGCAAGACTATCCGCCTCGTTGAGCATCGTCGTTGTTGCCGCTGGTAGCCATGGCGCGCGAGCCTCTTGCGGCGGCACTCGGCGCGCTTTGGTGCGCGCCATCAGTTCGCGATGCGCCAGAAATTGATGCAGCGCGGTGACCGCCTCGGTCTCGGTCGGGAACACGGAAGAACCTTCGGCGGCGAATTGATCGGCGACGCTCTTTTGCGTTGCAGCGATCACCAGCGGCTTGCCGGTCTGTTTGCCGAAAGCGGCGGCATCGCGGGCGAAGGCCTCGACGTCGTAGCCGGGGCCCGCCACGGGAACGCCGATCAGGAACGCATCGGCCGCCGGGTCCTCGGCGAGGACAGGAAGAATGTCGCCGAACAAACGGCTGTTGGATAAAAGCGCCGCCGTCAGGTCTATCGGATTGGTGGTGGTGGCAAAGCTCGGCAGGATTCCCTTGAGCTTCCTGTCGGTCTCCGCCGAGAGCTTCGCCATCGGCATGCCGACATTGGTGGCGGCGTCGGCGGTCATGACGCAGACGGCGCCGGAGTTGCTGATGGCAACCAGCCGTCTTCCCTGCGGCTTCCAGCCTTTCAGGTAGAGTTCTGTTGCTTCCACGAGGCCGCGCATATCCGGGGCGCGCCAGATGCCGTGCTGCTCGAAGAAGGCATCGACCACGCGGTCTTCATTGGCGAGCGCGCCGGTATGCGATTGCGCCGCCTGGCGTCCGGCTTCCGAGCGACCCGATTTCAGCGCGATGATCGGCAGGTCACGCTTGAGCGCGACCTCGGCGAGTTCCTCCAGATATTTCGTCTCGGGGATGCTCTCGAGATAAAGCAGCAGCAGTTTGACTTCGGGATCTTCGGCAACCGCGACCGCAAGCTCGCCGACCGTGATATCGGCATCGTTGCCGGTCGCATGGGTATGGCGCACGCCGATGCCGCGCTGACGCAAAAATCCGACCGGCACCGTGCTCAGCGCGCCGCTTTGGCTTAGCATCGCGACATGGCCTTCGGCGCGATCCATGTCCATGAACATGGTGGAGAAGCTTGCGATCGCGCCGGTGCCGAAATTCGCAAGCCCTTGCGAATTGGGGCCGACGATGCGCATGCCGGCCCTGTGCGCAGCCTCGACCATTCGCCGCTCTTTCGCCTTGCCGGCGACCGCATCGACTTCGCCGAAGCCGGAGGCCATCACGACGGCGACTTTGACGCCGTGGACGGCGCAATCTTCCACAGCGCCGATCGCGTTGTCGCCGGCGACCGCCACGATCACCATCTCGGGCGCTTCGGGCAGATCGCCGAGGCTCTTGTAGCACTTGTGGCCCTGCACTTCGCCGCGCGACGGATTGATCGGAAAGATCTTCCCCTTGAAGCCGAACTTGTCGAGATAGTGCACGGGCCTGCCGCCGACCTTGTTCGGATTTTCCGAGGCGCCGATGATGGCGACGGAGCGCGGGTCAAGCGCGGCCTTCAGACGGGTCATGATGAATCCTTAAACTTGCGCCTTGTGATTTTTTCGTGGGAAGACAGCCGCCTCAATACGATTTCGGCAAGCCCAGCACCTTTTCAGCGATGAAGCTTAAGATGAGCTGCGGGCTGATCGGGGCGATGCGGGGGATCAGCGATTCCCGAAGGTATCGCTCGACGTGAAATTCCTTGGCGTAGCCGAAGCCGCCATGGGTCATCACCGCCTGCTCGCAAGCGTGAAAGCCGGCCTCTCCGGCGAGATATTTGGCCGCGTTGGCCGCAGGCCCGCAAGGCTGGCCCTGATCGTACTGCCAGGCGGCCTTCAGCGTCATCAGCCAGGCCGCCTCGAGCTCCATCCAGTTCTTTGCGAGCGGATGCTGGATCGCCTGGTTCTTGCCGATCGGACGGTTGAAGACGTTGCGCTCCTTGGCGTAGGCGGCCGCGCGCGACAGCGCGACGTGACCAAGCCCAACCGCTTCGGCTGCGATCAGGATGCGCTCCGGATTCATGCCGTGCAGAATATATTCGAATCCCCGCCCCTCTTCGCCGAGGCGATCGGCAAGTGGAATTTCGAAATCCTCGATGAAGAGCTCGTTGGAATCGACCGCCTTGCGGCCCATCTTCTCGATTTCCCGCACCGAGATACGGCTGCGGTCAAAATCCGTATAGAACAGGCTCAGCCCATGGGTCGGACTTTTCACCTCTTCCAGCGGCGTCGTGCGCGCGAGCAGCAGAATTTTCTCGGCGACCTGCGCGGTCGAAATCCAGACCTTCTGGCCGTTGACGATATATTTGTCGCCCGAGCACGCCGCGCGGGTTTTCAACTGCGTGGTGTTGAGCCCGGTGTTGGGTTCGGTGACGGCGAAACAGGACCGCTCCGCGCCAGACACGATCGGCGGCAACATTCGCTCGCATTGCTCGGTGGTGCCGAACACGACCACGGGATTGAGCCCAAACACGTTCATATGCACGGCGGAGGCGCCCGACATGCCGGCGCCCGATTCCGCAATCGCCCGCATCATGATCGCGGCGTCCATGATGCCGAGGCCCGAGCCGCCATATTCCTCGGGGATACAAATGCCAAGCCAGCCGGCATCAGCGAGCGCACGATGAAAGTCGGCTGGATAGCCGCCTTCCTTGTCTTTCTTCAGCCAATAGGCATCATCGAAACGCGCGCAGATTTTTGCGACCGCGTCCCGGATCGATTCCTGATTTGAGCTGAGTGCGAAATCCATGGTGTCAGACCGCTGATGTGGCGCCGTCACGCACGAGGTTTGCGATCTCCTCGCTGGAGAAACCGGCCTCCTTGAGAATCTCGCCGCCGTGTTCGTTCAGGCGGGGCGCCAGGCGCGACGGTTCGCTCGGGGTCTCCGACCATCGCGCGGAACACTTCATGCTGCGGATCTTGCCTTCGCTCGGGTGATCGACCAGCGGAAAGAACCCGGTAGCCACCAGATGCGGATCCTGCAGGATGCTTTCGAGATCGTGCATCGGCATGACCGGAATATCCGCCCTGGTGAGCAGATCGATCCATTCGGCGGTGGTTTTCGCCTCGAAGATGCGGGCGAGTTCGGCATAGACGGTATCGATATTGGTCGCGCGGCCGGCGAAGGTTGCGAACTTCGGATTTTGCCGCAGGTCGTCCCGCCCGGTTGCCTCGAAGAAGCTCGCCCACTGCTTGTCGTTATAGACGATCACGCAGATATAGCCGTCGGCGGTCCTGTAGGGCCTGCGGTCGCGCGACAGATGCCGCGCGTAACCGCCCTTGTCGAGCGGCGGTTCATAGGTCAGCCCGCCCATGTGGTCGCCCATGACAAAGCCCGCCATGGTTTCGAACATCGGAATGTCCAGCCGCTGGCCGCGTCCGGTGCGCACCCGATGCACGAGGCTCGCGCAAATGGCGCCGACGGCCGTCAACCCCACGATACGATCGACCAGCGCGTTCGGAACATAGCGCGGTACGCCGTCACTCGTTTGCGCCATCAGCGCCGGCAGCGCGGTCGCGCCCTGGATCAGGTCGTCATAAGCTGGCTTGGCGGCATAGGGGCCGTCCTGACCGAATCCGAATACGCCAGCATAGATCAGCCGCGGGTTGACCTTCGAGACGACGTCGTAGCCGAGTTGCAGGCGCGCCATCGCCTGCGGCCGCACATTATAGACTAGGACGTCGGCGGTCTTGATCAGCCGCAGCACCGCGTCACGGCCGCCCGCCTTTTTCAGGTCGAGCGCAATGCTGCGTTTGCTGCGGTTGGTATTGAGGAACACCGGCCCCATGCCGGGATGGCGCGTCGGACCGATCAGCCGCGTCACGTCGCCCTCGAGGCTTTCGACCTTGATGACGTCGGCGCCGTAATCCCCGAGCATCTGGGTGGCATAGGGCCCCATCAGCACGGTCGTCATGTCGATGACCTTGACGCCTTCCAGCGGCCCCATGAGTAGCATTTCTCCCCGGCGGAATAAGCGATCTTGGATTGTGACAGCCTAGTAACGTCAGGCCGCTGTCAATATCAAGGTCCGCACGCGTATGGGCGCATGCATCCTAAATCGGATTGAATTAGCTGTGGAATTTCCTCTCCCTTGCGCACCGCCCATTCTGACGCACCACCACAACAGTCATGATCTTGTCCGCACCGGCCACAAGTTCCGATTGTGCGCAGCCCTGCCGGCCCTTCAAGGCGATCGAGCGTGGTAAAATTCCGTCTCGACGCGGCTGGCGATCGCGATCAACTTAGTTTTCAGATTTGCGACAATCGTGTTTCAAGCGCGCGCGAGCCGCACGCGCGCTGCTTCATGTTGATGACGTGCAACGGTCATCGATGCGTCAAGCCACCGAAACATCTCGCAACATAAATAACCTCCCGTCGGAATCATTTTTCACACGCCGACGTCGGGAGAGAAGAATGGAAAGATTGAAAACTTGGTTGAGGGGTACCTCGACTTCGTTCACGCCACCGTTGATGAAGCCGCTGGCGACAACGCTCGTCGCCGCCGCTGCCGCAGCGTTCGTTTCTGGTTCCGCGGAAGCAAAATCACCGGTTCAGGCGTCGTGCCATCTGGGCAACGGCATCAAGCACGTTGTGATGCTGACGTTTGACAACGTCCATCTGCGCCGCGACAACCCCAATGTGCCATCGGACCTTGAGCAGATGCCGCATTTGCTCAACTTCCTGCAGGATAACGGCACCGTGAGCGGCAATCACTTCACGCCGCTGATTTCGCATACGGCCCAGGACATCGTCACGACGCTGACCGGCCTCTACGGCAACCGGTTCGGCTTTACCGTTGCCAACAGCTACGGCTTCTTCAGGCCGGACGGCTCGGTCGGGTTCCAGAGCGGATTCTCCTATTGGACCTCCCCGTCAAAGGACGGCCAGCTGAATTTGATCAACGAAAAGGGCAAGAACGCTCCGGCGCCATGGGTTCCGTTCACCCGCGCGGGCTGCGACGTTGGCGGCTTCTCCACCGCCAATATCGAGTTCGAAAGCATCCCCTCCGACGTTGTCACGGTCTTCGGCGCGGGCTCGCCCGAAGCAGCGGAAACCGGCGCCGTGGCGGTCGCGGACTTTGAAGGCATCGCGATCCACTGCGCCAAGAACAGCGCGCTATGCAACGCCAGCCCCCACGCGAAGCCCGACGTGCTGCCCGACGAGCCGGGTGGCTACACTGGATTCAACGCTCTTTACGGCAACAAGTATGTCGCGCCGGCGATCGCGGGCGGTCCCGTGGTGCTCGATCTGGACGGCCAGCCGATCGCCGACGGCAGCACTCCTCCCAATCCCGGCTTCCCCGGTTTTGATCCGACGGCCTCGCAGTCACTGGGCTATGTCGCGGCCATGCTGGAAGCCGGCGTTCCCGTGGTCTACTTCTATATCTCCGACGCCCATGACAATGAGCTCGGATCATCGCTGAGCCCCGCACATACGTTCGGCCCGGGTGAAGCGGCTTACGTCAAGCAGCTCCAGGTCTATGACCAGGCGTTCGACAAGTTCTTCAAGCGACTGGCGGCAGACGGCATCACCAAGGAGAACACGCTGTTTGTCGTCACCGCGGACGAGAACGATCATTTCGTCGGCAGCGCGCCGACGCCTGCGAATTGCGATGGGATCCACGTGCCCTGCACCTACACCCATGTCGGCGAAATCGACACCTTCCTCGACCGGCTGCTGTTGACCCAGCGGCAGAACACGACGCCGTTCCTGGTTCACTCGGACGATGCGCCGACCGTCTACATCACCGGCAACCCGGCGCCGACGGATAAGGTGACGCGTACGCTGGAGCACGATCTTGACGCCCTCGTCGTCACAAATCCGATCACCAACAACAACGACAAGCTGTCGCTGCTGCTGGCTGACCGGGCAGAAATGAATCTTCTGCACATGGTTCCGTTCCCAGCGAACCGCGTGCCGACCTTCACGATGTTCGGCAGTGACAACTATTTCATCGAGACGTCGAGCTCCAAGACCGGCCAGGGCACTGATTGCTCTCACGCGCCGGCCTGTGTCGCCGAGGAAAACGCTTTGCAGGGTGGCTTTGCCTGGAGCCACGGCGACTTCCAAAAGCAGATCACCCGGACCTGGTTTGGCATGGCTGGCCCTGGCGTGGCGAAGCAAGGCCGGTTTGACGGTGTGTTCTCCGATCACACCGATCTGCGTCCGACCGTCATGGCTCTTACCGGCCTGAAGGACGACTACGTCCATGACGGCCGCGTGCTGGTCGAGAACCTGGAGCGCCATGCGTTGCCCAACTCGCTGGAGGACAGCCTGTTCGCCTACACGGCACTGGCTCAGGCCTACAAGCAGATCAACGCAACGAAGGGACCGCTCGGCGTCAACAGCCTCGTGGCTGCCAACCGGGCGATCACCAGCGACGACGCCACCTACAACGCGTTCCTGGCCAAGATCGGCGCGGTCACCACTGAACGCGACGCGCTGGCGGCCCAGATGATCGCTCTCCTCAACGGGGCGGCGTTTGGCAATCAGCGGATCCGATTCGACGACACCACCGAGGACCTGATCGAGCAGGCGCGTCGTCTGAACGACAAGGTCGAGGACATGGCCGGTAACGAGCACGAGGCTCGCCGGTAACCGAAGCTCGGCTATAAGATCTGAAGCCCGGCGGCACTGCCGTCGGGCTTTATCCTTTATCGGTCCTCTTTCCGCATCATCTGCCGCAGCTCGGTCTTCAGCACCTTGCCGTAGTTGTTCTTCGGCAAGGCATCGAGATAGACGTAACGCTTGGGACGCTTGAAGCGCGCGATCGATGCCAGGCAGTGCGCATCGAGCTTGGTATCATCGGGCGCCGCGCCCACTTCCAGCACGACGCAGGCAACGACGACCTCTCCCCAATCGGGATCGGGCACGCCGATCGCCGAGACCTCGCGCACATCGGCGTGCGTCAACAACGCCTCCTCCACCTCGCGCGGGTAGATGTTGGTACCGCCGGAAATGATGACGTCCTTGGAGCGATCGGAGAGCGTGAGGAATCCGTCTTCATCCAGCCGACCGACGTCTCCGGTACGCAGCCAGCCATCCTTCAGCGTCTCCTTATTGGCTTTCGGATTGTTCCAGTAGCCGAGCATGACGGCCGTACCCTTGGCTTCGACCTCGCCGGTCTCGCCCGCCGCCAGCACCTCGCCGTCCTTGCCGGTGATGCGAACCGACATGACGCTCTGCGCAGTGCCGACTGACGTCAGCCGCTCCAGGTAGCGCGGATGATCGGTTTTCATGTGCCATTCCCGGCCGAGCGAAGTGATCGTCATCGGCGATTCGCCCTGGCCATAGATCTGCACGAAGCGCTGACCCATGATAGCGATCGCATCGCGGATGTCGGCGAGATACATCGGGCCGCCGCCATAGATGATGGTGCGGATGCCTTCGCCGTTTTCGCCGCGGCGCTTGGCGGCATCGACCAGCCGACGAACCATGGTTGGTGCTGCGAACATCACGACGTTGTCGAGATTGCGTGCGAGATTGAGCACCTCGTCCGGATCGAACCCGCCGGATTCCGGCACGACGTGCCGTCCGCCCATTCGCACATGCGGGAAATTATACAGGCCCGCGCCGTGCGAAATCGGCGCCGCATAGAGCGAAGCGTCCTTCGGCGTCGCCGGGTCGACGTCGGCGATATAGCACATCGACATCGCGACCAGATTGCCGTGGCTGAGCATCACGCCCTTCGGCCGTCCGGTCGTGCCTGAAGTGTAGAACAGCCAGGCGAGATCATCGACCTCGCGGGCGAGCGGCGTGGACGTGCCCTCGCCTTCGCGCATCTTGCGATAGGCGTTGCTATCGAGCGACAGCATCTGCATCGACGCCGGCAGATCGGCTGCCGCTTCGCTGAGCGCTTCGACGGTGTCATCGGAGACAAAGGCGAGTTGCGCGCCAGCATCGCTGCAAATCCATGCGGCCTCCCGGCCATGCAGCTTGGCATTGATCGGGATAGCAACCGCGCCCATCCACCAGATGCCGTAGAGGCATTCGAGGTATCGCGTGCAGTTTGAGGCAAACAGTGCGACGCGATCGCCGGGAGCAATCCGATGGTCACGCGCCAGCGCCGCGCCGATGGCCGCCGCACGCCGGGCAAAGGTCCGGTAGTCGGCGTCGAGATCAAAACCGGTCAGGAGCGCCGGCGCTTCCGGACGAAGCCTGGCCGTTGCCGCGAGCCATTCAGCGATGTTCATCGCTCAAAGCCCTACTTCGCAGGCTCCAGGATCGAGACATAGTTGGCGACGGCCGCACCACCCATATTGAAAACGCCGCCGAGCGTTGCGCCCTTGATCTGCATGCCTTCGGGCGCTTGCCCCGCAAGCTGCATCGCCGTCATCACATGCATGGAGACGCCGGTCGCGCCGATCGGATGGCCCTTGGCCTTCAATCCGCCGGAGGGATTGACCGGCAGTTTGCCGTCCTTCTGCGTCCAGCCTTCTTTGATGGCGCGGGCACCTTGACCGCGTGGCGTCAGGCCCATGGCCTCGTATTCGATCAATTCGGCGACGGTGAAGCAGTCATGGGTCTCGACAAAGGAGAGATCGGAAAGCTTGATGCCAGCCCTCTGCAGCGCGCGAGCCCAGGCAACCGAGCAACCCTCGAATTGCAAGATGTCGCGCTTGCTCATCGGCAGGAAATCCTGCGCATGGGCGACGCTGCGGACGTTCACCGCCTTGCCCATCTTCTTTGCGGTCTCGACATCGGTCAGCACCAGCGCAGCGGCGCCGTCCGACACCAGCGAGCAATCGGTGCGCTTGAGGGGACCTGCGACAAACGGATTCTTCTCGCTCTCGGCGCGGCAGAATTCGAAGCCAAAATCCTTGCGCATCTGCGCGTAAGGGTTGGCGACGCCGTTCTTGTGGTTCTTCGCCGCAATCATGGCGAGCGCATCGGACTGATCGCCGTATTTCTGGAAATAGCCTTGCGCGATCTTGCCGAACACGCCGGCAAAGCCGCCCGGCGTGTCGCCATCCTCCGGCAGATAAGAGGCGCGCAGAAGATTGCGTCCAATCTCGGCGGACGGCGTGCGCGTCATCTGTTCGACGCCGACGACGAGCACGATTTTCGCCGCGCCCGCGGCGATCGCCCGGATGCCCTGATGCACGGCGGCCGAGCCGGTCGCGCAGGCGTTCTCGACCCGGGTGGCCGGCTTGAAGCGCAGATGCGGATCGGCCTGCAGCACCAGCGCTGCGGTAAAATCCTGCGGCGAGAAACCGGCATTGAAGTGCCCGAGCACGATCTCGTCGACGTCGGCGGCTGCAATACCGGCGTCGCTCAAGGCCTCATTGGCGACGCGCACAATCAGGCTCTCGACGGTCTCAGTGTCGAACTTGCCAAAGGGCGTATGCGCCCATCCGACGATGCTGGCTGTCATGGTCGTTCTCCCGTGTTCCTGTTAGGCGGCGAAATGACCACCCAATTCGTCGTCGATGTGAATCCGGATGATATCATCGAACGATTTTTCGGCCGTCGTGAAGCCGAGTTCAAGCGCCCGCTTCGGATTGAAGTTGCGCGGCCAGCCGGCGACGATGCCGACGATAAAGGGATCCGGCTCGCGCTTGATCCGGCTTGCAACCTTCTCGCCCGCGACGCGCTTCAGCGCTGCGATCTGTTCGCCGACGGTTGCGGAAATGCCGGGCATGGTCAGATTGCGCCGCGGCCCGATCTTTGCGGTGTCCATGGTCCCGGCATGAATCAGGAAGCCGACCGCCGAACGCGGCGAGGCATGCCAGTGCCGCACGTCCTCCGATACCGGCAAGATCGCCTCCTGGCCCGCCAGGGGCTCGCGCAGGATGCCTGAGAAGAAACCCGAGGCCGCCTTGTTCGGCAAGCCCGGGCGAACGCAGATGGTCGGCAGGCGAATGCCGACACCATCCATGAAACCGCGCCTTGTATAGTCTGCGAGCAAGAGCTCGCCGATCGCCTTCTGCGTGCCGTAGCTCAACAGCGGGGTATTGAAGAACTCATCGCCGATGGCGTCCGGAAACGGCGCGCCGAATACCGCGATCGACGACGTGAAGACCACCCGCGGCTTGTAGCCGCCACCCGCAAGCCTGATCGCATCGAACAGCATCCGCGTACCGTCGAGATTGATGCGATAGCCCTTGTCGAAATCAAGTTCTGCCTCGCCCGAAACGATCGCCGCGAGATGAAAGACGACGTCCGGACGGCCTGCGACCAACTTTTCGGGCACGCCAGGTACCGCGAAGTCTCCGGACAGGACTTCGACCGGAAAGGCAGTCTTTTCGGGCTTCTTCGCTGGCACCACGTCGTGCAGCGTCATCTTGGTGATGTTGGTGTTGCCAAGACGGCCGTCGGTGACGAGGCGATCCACCAATTTGCGGCCGACCATGCCGGCCGCGCCCAGAACCAGAATATGCACAACACGCTCCTCGCTATCGATCCGTCATTGCGAGCCAACGGGTCCGGCGTCGCGGCCGGCCCGATGACGGGCTCCTCGAAGCAATCCGGGAATTAGGAACAAGCTGGATCGCTTCGTCGCCATGCTCCCTTGCGCAAACGCCTCGCGTTTGTCGCAGGCGATGACGTCAGAACTGATTTTCCGGTGTCACTCTTTGACCGCGCCGGTCATCGCCGACACGTAATGCTCGACGAAGAAGGCGTAGAGGATGACGAGCGGCAGCGAGCCGACCAGTGCGCCGGCCATCAGCGAGCCCCATTTATAGATATCGCCGTCGACAAACTCATTGACGATCGCAACCGGCACCGTCTTGTTCGCCGTCGATTGCAGGAACGTCAGCGCGTAGATGAACTCGTTCCAGCACAGCGTGAAGGAGAAGATGAAGGCCGAGATCAGGCCGGGGATCGCCAGCGGCACCACGATGCGCGTGAGGATTTGCCAGCGCGAAGCGCCGTCGATCAGCGCACACTCCTCAAGCTCATAAGGAATGGTCTTAAAGTAACCCATCAACAGCCAGGTCGAGAAGGGAATGAGAATCGTCGGATAAACGAGGATCAGCGACAGCGGCGAGTTGAAAAGGCCATAGGCCTGGATCACCGAAGCCAGCGGAATGAAGAGGATTGATGGCGGGACGAGGTAAGCGAAGAAGATCAGGACGCCGACGGTATCCGCACCCTTGAATTGCAGGCGGACGATCGCGTAGGCCGCAAGTACGCTTGCAATGATCGAGAGCGTGGTGGCGCCGACCGCGACATACATCGTGTTCCAGAGCCAGCGCGGATATTGCGTCTCGAACAGCAGCTTTTCGATGTGCTTGAGCGTCGGATGAACCACCCAGAACGGGTTGTAGGTGTTCATGTCGATCAGCTGCTCGTCGGGTTTGATCGACGTCAGCGCCATCCAGTAGAATGGAAACAGCAGCACAAGCAGGATGAGACCGAGCGGCAGATAAAGCGTGATCACGCGGCGCGGCAGCGACTCCAGGTAGCTCATGCCCTCGCTATCATCGGTCGCACCGACGGTGGCGCCTGCGGTTACGCCGCCGGCTGAACCTTTGGTCGGAAGCACGGAATCAGTCATTGCTCGATCCTTGCTGCCACTTGCGGCGCTGCATACCGAACCAGGAAATTCCGATCGCCGCCAACAGGAACGGAATCATGGCAGTCGCAATCGCCGCGCCCTCGCCCAATCGCCCCGAAATGATGCCGCGCTGATAGCTCAAGGTGGCCATGAGGTGCGTGGCATTCACAGGACCGCCGCGCGTCAGCGCCCAGATCAGCTGGAAGTCGGTGAAGGTAAACAGCACCGAAAACGTCATCACGACCGCGATGATCGGGGTCAACAACGGATAGGTGATGTAGCGGAAGCGCTGCCAGTTGGTGGCGCCGTCGAGCGTCGCCGCCTCATAGAGCGAGGGCGAGACGGTTTGCAAACCGGCAAGCAGCGTGATCGCGACGAACGGCACGCCGCGCCAGATATTGGCGAAGATCACGCTGCCGCGCGCCCAGTTGGTATCGCCGAGGAAATTGATGTTTTGCTCGATCAGGCCAAGCCTGATCAGTGACCAGGAGATGATCGAGAACTGGGCATCATAGATCCACCAGAATGCGATCGCGGAGAGCACGGTCGGCACGATGAAGGGGATGAGGACAATCGAGCGGATGAGCGCCTTGAACGGCATGTTGCGGTTCAACAGCAGCGCGAGATAGAGGCCGACCGCGAATTTGATCGCGCTCGCCACGATCGTATAGAGCAGCGTATTGAACACCGAGAGCCAGAAGATGGCGTCGTCCCACAGCCACTCGTAATTCTCGAGGCCGACGAAAACGCCGGCGCGGCCGATGCGCAGATCGGTGAAACTCATCCAGATGCCTAGGCCCAATGGATAGGCCAGAAACAGGATCAGGAACGCGGCCGCGGGCAACATAAACCAAAACGCCGTGACGTTGCGGTTGAACTTGAGCCGCGACCATAGGGAGGGGGTTTCGATGCGCCCTGCCGATGCCGGTGCAGATGTCTGAAGCGTCGTCATCTCGTTCCAATTCCGTGCCGGGCGAAACCCGGGCCGTCAACAAAAGCACTACCTTGGCGCGGCCGGTCATCCAGCCGCGCCGAGGATTGATCTTAACGGAAGATGCGCTTGGCGGAACGCTCTGCCGAGGCCATCGCGGTCTTCACATCCTCTCGACCGGTGCAGTAGTTCGCGAACATATCTACCACGACGAAGTCGGCAATCGCTGCGGCTGCGTTCTCGCTCATCTTGCCGACACCCGCCGGGGTCAGCGAGGTCTCGCCGACATCGCGGAACGGCGTGTTCTTGGGATCGGCGGTCCAGATCGGGTTCTTGGTGAAATCGAGCAGGAACGGCGACAGATAGCCTTGCGCCGCTTCGACCCACGGATTGAACTGAGCCGGTTCCATCATGAAAGCCGTGAAAGCTTTGCAGGCCTGCGGAAATTTCGTGAAGTTGAACACCAAAATCGGGAAGCCCAGGTTCAGTTCGCGGGCTTTTCCATCCAAGCCCAGCGGAAGGTGGGCATGGTTCATATCCTGTGCGATTTGCGGATTGTCCTTCTTCGCGGCGACGTAGATGGAGATGCCGTTGACGGTCAGATAGAGCTGGCCCGCCAGGAAAGCCTTGTTGTTGGAACTGTCGTTCCAGGACGCAGTGCCCGGAATGAAATTGTCATAAAGGCCTTTGACGTATTCCAGCGCCTTGGCAGTCTCCGGTGAATTGAGCACCACCTTGTTGTTCGCATCGATCAGGTTGCCGCCGTGGGCCCACAGCGCCCAATGCAGCCAGGAATTGGCGTCGCCGGAGGCATGTCCGAGCGCCATTCCGGCCGGCGTGCCGTTCTTGTTCAGTCCCTTGACAAGATCGGCAAAGCCGGCGAGATCCTTCGGGAACTCTTTGTGACCGGCCTTTTCCATCGCAGCGATGCGGTAGTTCACGAGCGCGCCGGTTACGGCGACGGGGACGCCGATCCACTTGCCGTCAAGTTTGCCGTAGGCCTCGCCGGTCTTCGACCACCCGCCGCCCTTCTTGCCAAGATAATCGGCGACATCGCTCATGTCGGTGCATTTGTTTGGGAACAGGAACGGCAGGGAATAAAGGCCCCAGACAATATCGAGACCCTGCCCCACATTGGCCGCGACCGACGCCTTGGGTTGAACGTCTTCATAGGATTCGTTGGAAACGGTGATGGTGACGCCCGTCGCCTTCTGGAAGGCGTCAACGATCTTCACGAACGCGACGTCTTCGGCCTCAACAAAGCGCTTCCAGCGCAACAGGTTGATCTTGGCGCCGGCTTCCGGCTTCCAAGGCGCGGCTTGCGCCCACGCACTGGCATAGCCGAGCAGCTGTTCGGCCGACATGGTCGCTGCGACCGTCAGCAAACTGCCGCCCGCTTTCAGCAGAGAGCGCCGATCCGGTGTGAAATCACTCATTGTCCATTTTCTCCCTTCTTGATTGGCTTTTCTGTCGACCGTTGCATCGGTCGACCTTTAGATTCGCTTGCCGGTGGCCTCATCGAACAGATGGACCACCGATGGATTGGGCTTCAGCCGGACCTTGTCTCCGGGATTGAACTGATGGCGCTCGCGGAACACGGCGACGACCTGCTCGCCGCCAAGATTGGCGAACACTTGCGTTTCCGATCCGGTCGGTTCGACCACCACGATTTCGGCTTCCGCGCCGTCGTCGGCAATCGTGAAGTGCTCCGGCCGCACGCCATAGACCGCGGGTCTTCCGTCGGAATTGGCGGGTGCCGTTGCCAAAGGCAGCTTGACGCCGTTCGGCCCCTCGAAACTGACGCTGCCGTTCGCCTTGACCTTGCCCTTGAGGAAGTTCATCGCCGGCGAGCCGATGAAGCTCGCGACAAACTGGTTATCCGGCCGATCGTAGAGCTCGAGCGGCGATCCGATCTGCTCGACGACGCCGTCATGCATCACCACGATCTTGTCGGCCATAGTCATGGCCTCGATCTGGTCGTGGGTCACATAGACCGTCGTGGTCTTCAGCCGCTGGTGCAGTTCCTTGATTTCGGTGCGCATCGCCACGCGCAGCTTGGCGTCGAGGTTGGACAAGGGCTCGTCGAAGAGGAACACCTGCGGATCGCGCACGATGGCCCGTCCCATCGCCACGCGCTGGCGCTGACCACCCGACAACTGCCGGGGATAGCGGTCGAGCAGCGGCGTCAACGCCAAGATCTCGGCGGCGCGAGCGACTCCCTTCTTGATCTCGGCGGGATTGGCGCCGCGGAGCTTCAGGGAGAAACCCATATTGTCGGCGACCGTCATATGCGGATAGAGCGCGTAGTTCTGGAACACCATCGCGATATCACGCTCTTTCGGCTGCACGTTGTTGACGACGCGGTCGCCGATCGAAATCGTCCCCGACGTGATGTTTTCGAGCCCCGCGAGCATCCGCAGCAAGGTCGATTTGCCGCAACCGGAAGGGCCAACAAGGACGACAAAAGCGCCGTCCTCGATCGGAATCGTGACGCCGTGCAAGACCTCGAAGCCGCCAAACGATTTCCGCACATCGCGGATATGCACAGACGACATAAACTCTCCTCCCGAATACCCGATCCGGCCGCCGATGCACGCCCGGCAGCCCTCATTTAGTCGCGTCATATCAGACTTTTGCTGACATGTCCTTGGATCAAAGTCGTAGAAAGCCGTCGGAATGCCGCGCCGTTGCGAAGCGCACGACGACATGCGAAAACGGCGCGCCCAAATGAAGATGCGCACAAAAATAAGGCGTGTGCGCTGCGGGAGAAATCATGAACAAGCCGCTAACCGGCGTCACCAGGCGCAAACTCCGTTCCAGCGAATGGTTCAACAACCCCCATAACCCCGGGATGACCGCGCTCTACCTTGAGCGCTACCTCAACTACGGCCTGACCAGGGAAGAACTCCAGTCCGGCAAGCCGATTATCGGCATCGCCCAGACCGGCAACGACCTGTCGCCGTGCAACCGCCACCATATCGAGCTGGCGCATCGGGTTCGCGAAGGCATCCGGGCCGCCGGCGGCATCGCGATGGAATTCCCGATGCACCCGATTCAGGAGACGGGAAAGCGGCCGACTGCGGCATTGGACCGCAATCTCGCTTATCTCGGCCTGGTCGAAGTGCTGTTCGGCTACCCGCTGGATGGCGTGGTTCTGACCACAGGCTGCGACAAAACCACGCCGGCCTGCCTGATGGCGGCTGCAACCGTCAACCTGCCCGCTATCGTGCTGTCCGGCGGACCGATGCTGAACGGCTGGCACCAGGGCCAGCGAACCGGTTCGGGAACGGTGGTCTGGAAGGCGCGCGAGCAACTCGCCGCCGGCGAGATCGACTACGAACAGTTCATGACCATCGTGGCGTCGTCCGCGCCCTCGATCGGCCATTGCAATACCATGGGTACCGCCTCGACCATGAACGCGCTGGCGGAAGCGCTCGGCATGTCCCTGCCCGGCTGTGCGGCGATCCCCGCGCCCTATCGCGAGCGCGGCCAGATCGCCTACGAGACCGGAAAGCGTATCGTCGGCATGGTCTGGGAGGATTTGAAACCATCCGACATTTTGACGAGGAAGGCGTTCGAGAACTGCATCGTCGTCAATTCGGCGATCGGCGGCTCGACCAACGCGCCGATCCATGTCAACGCGCTCGCCCGCCACATCGGCGTGGAGCTTTCGATCGATGACTGGCAGACTTTCGGCCTTGACGTTCCGCTGCTCGTCAACATGCAGCCGGCCGGCTTTTATCTCGGTGAGGAATTCCATCGCGCGGGCGGGGTGCCGGCGGTGGTACGCGAATTGATGAAGGCCAAGCGAATTCACGAAGACGCGGTGACCGTGAACGGCCACAGCATGGGCGACAATTGCCGCGAGGCGGCCAGGCCCGATGGCGATGTCATCTTCAGTTATGACAAGCCGCTGGTGAAGGATGCCGGCTTCATCGTCTTGCGCGGCAATCTCTTCGATTCCGCGATCATGAAAACGAGCGTGATTTCCAAGGAATTCCGCGACCGCTATCTGGTCAATCCGAAAGATCCCAACGCCTTCGAAGGCCGCGCCATCGTGTTCGAGGGGCCGGAGGACTATCACGCGCGGATCGACGATGCCTCGCTTGATATCGATGAGCGCTGCATCCTGTTCGTGCGCGGCACCGGGCCGATCGGCTACCCCGGCGGCGCCGAGGTGGTGAACATGCAGCCGCCGGCCGCCCTGATCAAACGCGGCATCCTGTCCCTTCCCTGCATCGGCGATGGCCGGCAGTCCGGCACCTCGGGCTCGCCATCGATCCTCAACGCCTCGCCGGAAGCGGCCGCCGATGGCGGGCTTGCCATCCTCAAAACCGGTGACAAGGTCCGCATCGACCTCAACAAGGGCAGCGCCAATATCCTGATTTCCGACGATGAGGTGAAGAAGCGCCACGCGGAGCTGAAGGCCAGGGGCGGCTTCCCCTATCCGCCGAACCAGACGCCATGGCAGGAGCTCTACCGCTCGACGGTCGGCCAGCAATCCACCGGGGCCTGCATGGAGCTTGCCACGCGCTACCACGACATCGCCGGCAAGTTCGGCGTCGCCAGGGATAATCACTAGCTCGATCCGTCATTGCCGGACTTGATCCGGCAATCCATCGCTTTGACAAGAACATGGATACGCAGGTCACGCCCGCGTATGACACCACTATCAAGGGAGAAAACCATGTCAGACCGCCTGAAGGGCAAACGCGCATTCGTCACCGCAGCCGCGGCCGGCATCGGCCGCGCCTCGGCGATTGCCTTTGCGCGCGAGGGCGCGAGCGTCTTTGCCACCGACATCGACGAAAAGGCATTGGCGACGCTGGCCGCCGAAGGCGTGAAAGATGTCGCCCGCCTCGATGCGCGCGACAGCGCCGCGGTCGCCGCCATGGCGAAACGCGTCGGGGGCGTCGACATCCTTCTGAACGCGGCCGGCTTCGTGCACCACGGCACCGTGCTCGAATGCTCAGATGAGGACTGGGACTTTTCCTTCGACCTTAACGTCAAATCGATGCATCGGACGATCCGCAATTTCCTCCCCGCAATGCTGGAACGCCGCGGCGGCTCGATCGTGAACATCTCCTCTGCGGCTGGCGTCTTCAAGGCTGCGCCCAACCGCTATGTCTATGGCGCGACCAAAGCCGCCGTCGCCGCGCTGACCCGTGCGGTTGCAGCGGACTTCATCACCAAGGGCATTCGCTGCAATTGCATCTGCCCGGGCACGATCGAGACGCCCTCGATGCTCGGCCGTGCGGCGGCCGCCGGTCCCGGCGGGCGCGAGATGTTCATCGCCCGGCAGCCGATGGGACGGCTCGGCACCGCCGAAGAGATCGCTTTGCTCGCGGTCTATCTCGCCAGTGACGAAAGCGCGTTCACGACGGGCGTGGCGCATATCATCGACGGTGGCTGGACGCTCTGATCAAAAGGACATGGCAATGAACAAGATCGATCTGAACGGCCGCTGCGCCATCGTCACCGGCGGGGCACAAGGCTTTGGCCGCGCGATTACCGAACGCTTTGTCGCTTCCGGCGCCAAGGTCGCGATCTGGGACAATGATCAGACGCTGGCCGAGAAGACGGCCAAAGAAGTCGGTAACGGCGTCATCGCCGTCAAGGTCGACGTCACCGACCTCGCCGCCGTAGAGAAAGCGCGCGAGGAAACGCTGAAAGCCTTCGGCAAGATCGATATCTTCGTGAACAATGCCGGCATCGCCGGCGTCAACAAGACGGTCTGGGAGACCGATTTCGACGAGTGGCGCAAGGTGCTGCGCATCAATCTCGATGGGCCCTTCGTCTGCTGCAAGGCGATTGTGCCCACCATGATCAAGCAAAACTACGGCCGCATCGTCAACATCGCTTCCATCGCCGGCAAGGAAGGCAATCCGAACGCCGCGCACTATTCGGCCTCGAAGGCCGGCCTGATCGCACTGACGAAATCGCTCGGCAAGGAGCTCGCGAAATACAACATCATGGTCAACGCGGTGACGCCCGCCGCCGCCAAGACCGCGATCTTCGACCAGATGACGCAGCAGCATATCGACTTCATGCTGTCGAAGATTCCGAAGAATCGTTTTGTGCTGGTCGAAGAACTCGCGGCACTTGCGGCCTGGCTTGCTTCGGAGGATTGCTCGTTCTCGACCGGCGCGGTGTTCGATATTTCCGGCGGGCGCGCCACTTACTAACTATTCATCTCCTCACCCTGAGGAGGTTGGGAGGGAGTCCATGGTCCAAGAAGGCGGATGTCTCTGTGGCGCGGTTCGCTTCACTTGCGAGGGCGAGCCGATCAACGTGCGCATCTGTCACTGTCGCAAGTGCCAGAAGGCGATGGGTTCGCCTTTCTTCGCCCGCGCGCTCTACGACCAACGCGCCATCACGGTGAGAGGCGATACCGGCCGCTTCCCGTCCTCGGATCACCTCGATCGGGTTTTCTGCAAGGCCTGTGGCACCCGGCTGTTCTCCTGGCGCCGCAACGGCACGGCGGCTGGCATTGCGCTTGCGACCTTCGACGACCGCAACGCCTTTGCGCCGACCGAGCATATCTGGGTTTCGGAAAAGATCGCCTGGGTCAGGCTGGATGACGGCCTGCCGCGGTATCCGGAAGGCCCAACTTAGCATTCCGGTTACAATAAGCCCGCCCGACGGGCACCAATTGCTATGCGGCGTGCTAGCGTGAAGGGAGAATCACGCCGCCTTCCGGAGACGAGCCCGTGAACGTCACTCTCTACGATCTCTCCGTCTGGGTCTTGCCGCTCATCATCGCCATTACCTTCCACGAGGCGGCGCACGGCTTTGTCGCTCATCGCCTTGGCGACAACACCGCCTGGCAACTCGGCCGCGTCAGCTTCAACCCGATCCGTCACATCGACCCCTTCGGCACGCTGATCATGCCGGCGATGCTGCTGATAGCGCATTCGCCGTTCCTGTTCGGCTACGCCAAGCCGGTGCCGGTGAACTTTCGTGCGCTTCGAAGCCCGCGGACCGATATGGTGTGGGTAGCGCTCGCAGGTCCCGCCACCAATATCGCGCTGGCGCTGGTAGCCGCAGCGGGGTTCCATGTCCTGGACATCCTGCCCGCCAATGCGGCGCAATGGACCTTCGACAACCTGAAAAACGCGCTTCAGATCAACGTGATCCTGGCCATCTTCAACATGATGCCGATCCCGCCTTTGGATGGCGGGCGCGTCGCGGTCGGACTGCTGCCGCGCGCTTTGGCCGTGCCGCTGGCACGGCTGGAACCGTTCGGGATGCTGATCCTGATCGGGCTGTTGATCGTGCTTCCGCTAGCCGGTTCGCAGTTCGGTCTAAATCTTAATGTTATTTCGACGGTGTTACGCGCCGTAACCGGTTATGTGATCTGGCTGATACTTTTCGTCACCGGAAACGGATAGCCCGATAAGGCCGCCGCAAGGAGCAGAGACCAGATTGATCAAAGCAGCCAACATGATGATCGCGCGACGCGCCGACACCAGGGCGAGAGCCGATTTCGCAACCTGGACCATGATGGCGAAGCTGAATGGAACCTCCTCCCTGCCCCAGACGGCGCAGGCCTTCCTTGATCAGTACAAGGCGCTTCTGAAGGAAAAGAGCGAGGCAGAAGCCTCGGAGGCCGCTATCCAGCTCATCTATCAAACCTACTATGAGGAGATGGGCGGCGCAGGCCCGGCGCCCGAGGTCAAACCCCGCGCGGCCGATACCCCCAAGGCGGGCGATAACGTCACCGCTTTCAAACGGCCGCCCGCACAGCGGCCGAGGCCTGCCGGTGGGCAGCAGGCCAGACCAAGGCTTCCCGTCGCCCTGATCTTCGTCTGTCTGGCCGTCGTCTATACGGCGCTCCGCTACTTATGGCGGTGACGCGGGCCAATTTGCCGCGGCGGTCTCGTGTGAAGAGTGCGCTGCAAAACTGCCTGGGAACGTCGGGGTCGCCACACTAGGCGGCAGGTCGAACCCCCGACATAATGGCTCCCACAAAGGCAAATCGGGGGGAGCCGGAATGAAGCAATCAATCGCAGCGCTAGTGCCCACTTTCCGAAGTTCGTGCTCCATCGCAGCGCCCACCTTCACGAACTTCGGAAAGTCATGGGCGCTAGCAAACTTATTGACTCCAATACCGCTCTATCGATCTGAAGTCCCTGATCGAACTAGCCGCTTGTGGTGCAGGGACTTCAGATCGGCGGTACTGGTGCTTGCCCTTGGCTTGGCGTCAATGGGCAGCGCGTTGGCACAGGAAAAGCTCGACAAGGTCGTCAAGGTCGGCGCGCTGGGCGATCAATCGGGCCTGTACCAGGATATTGGCGGCCCAGGGTCGACGGTTGCCGCGCAGATGGCGATCGAGGACTCCGGGCTCCTGGCCAAAGGCTGGAAGATCGACTTGATCTCCGGCGATCACCAGAACAAGCCCGACGTCGGCACCAACATCGGCAAGCAGTGGATCGACGTGGAGAAGGTCGACGTGTTCGTCGATCTCGCAAGCTCGGGCGTTGGACTTGCGATCGCCAACCTCGCCCGGGAGAAGAACGTCGTTAATCTGAACTCAGGTTCGGCCTCCTCGGACCTCACCGGCTCGCAATGTTCACCCAATACCGTGCATTGGGTCTACGACACCTACATGCTTGCCAACGGCACCGGCAAGGCGCTGGTGAAATCGGGTGGCGACACCTGGTTCTTCCTCACCGCCGATTATGCCTTCGGACAGGCGCTCGAGCGCGACACCAGCGCAGTTGTCGTCGCCAACGGCGGCAAGGTGCTCGGCAGCGTGAAGCACCCGCTCAACAACTCGGATTTCTCCTCGTTCCTGCTGCAGGCGCAAAGCTCGAAGGCAAAGATCGTCGGCCTTGCCAACGCCGGCGGCGACACGACCAACGCCATCAAGCAGGCGGCGGAATTCGGCATCGTCGCAGGCGGGCAGAAGCTTGCGGGCATGCTGATGTTCATCACCGACGTGAACGCGCTCGGACTGAAGGTCGCGCAGGGCCTGAATTTCACCGAGACCTTCTATTGGGACATGAATGACCAGACGCGGGCGTTCAGCAAGCGCTTCACGGAACGTTTCAAGAAGAATCCGCCGACCATGGTGCAGGCCGGCGTCTATTCGTCGCTGATCCATTACTTCAAGGCGCTTGAGGCGCTCGGCGGCAATCCACATGACGGCGTCAAGGTCGTCGCCAAGATGAAGGAAATGCCGACCGATGATCCCCTGTTCGGCAAGGGCTTTATCCGCGCCGATGGTCGCAAGATCCACCCCGCTTATCTGTTCGAGGTGAAGAAGCCACAGGAATCGAAATATCCGTGGGACTACTACAAACTGGTCGCCACCATCCCTGCGGACGAAGCCTTCCTGCCGCTCGAGAAGAGCGTGTGTCCGCTGGTGAAGAAGAAAAGCTGACGGAGATTTCAGGCCAAACAAAATGCCGGCAGGAAGTCTGCCGGCATTTTCATCTCCTGCCTTTGAAATCGACCGGCAGATTGAAGCTGAGAGAGTCATCCGTCAGCTTCAACTCGTCAGACGGACGCGGCACCGGATCGGAGCGGCGGACCATGTCGAGCGCCGCTTCATCGTACAGCGGATCGCCCGAGGATTCCGCGACCGCAGCCGACAACACATGACCCAGACGGTTGATGACCAGGCTCAGTTTCACTTTTGCCGCCCGGATCTTGTCGGTTTTCGGATAGCGCTTGTGCAGCTCGAAATAGGCGCTGATCCGCTTCCCCCAATCACGGGTGAGTTTTTGATTGTCCTTGCCGATGCCGATGTTCGGCGCCGCGGCCGCGTTGGCCTCGCGCGCACTTTCGACGTGTTGCCGGGCGCTTGCTTCCTGCGCCACCGATTCCTGTGAGGCCGAGGTTTGCACGGTCTCGGTCTTCGGCTCGTCCTCGGTCGGCTTTTTCTCTTCGTTCTGCGTCACGACGCGATCGGGCTCGTCGCTTTCCTTCGGCGTCTCTTTCGGCAGATCGGTCGGCTTGACCTCGGCCTTCTGTTCGGCGCGTTCGGGAGATGCCATGGAGGCGTCGGAGTCCGGACCCGGCGGCAGTTCGGTGTCTTCGGCCGTCGGCAACTCCAGGTCGATGCCGATGACGGTTGTATTGAATGCAAGCCCTTCGTCATCGTCACCGGGATGCAGGTGCGCCAGGGCCAGCGCTGCGCCGGCAACATGCAACGAGATGGCGCCGACCGCCGCGATCGTCCAGAGCCGCCAGGGCGACCGTTGCTCTCGCGCAAGCTCGCTCATTCTATCAGGGCCTTGCCGCTCCTGCAGGCGATGCCGGTTCCGCAACACTTTCCAGCGCCACCAGCTTCATCCGGTAATTTCCCCGCCGCAACAGTTCCAGCACATCCATCAGGTCGCCATAGGCGACGCCACGGTCGGCGCGCACGAACACCAGGCGCTCGGGATTGGAATCGGCGCCAGCGTCAAGCGCTGAGATCAGCTCAGCGCGCTTGACCGGCTTCTCGCCGATCGCAAGCGAAAGATCCGGCTTGATGCTGATGTAGGTCGGCTTGTCCGGCTTTTTCTGCGGCGCTGCGGTAGAGGACGGCAGATCGATCGGCAGGTCGACCGTCGACAACGGCGCGGCCACCATGAAAATGATGAGGAGCACGAGCATGACGTCGATGAAGGGCGTGACGTTGATGTCGTGCGTCTCGCCGAAATCGGCGTCGTCATCGAGGTCGCTATCGGCGATCGAGACGGCCATATCCTACTCCTGCCCTACTCCGCTGCGCGCGTATTGACGCGGCCTGGCGCACTGACATGGGTGCGGTCGAGATCGCGCGACAACAACCTCCCTGCGGCGCCCGAGGCGCGGCCGACCAGTTCAAGGTAACCTTTCGTCATGCGCGCGAAGTGATTGTAGATGATGACCGCCGGAATGGCCGCCACCAGACCGATCGCGGTCGCCAGCAGCGCCTCGGCGATACCAGGAGCCACCACTGCGAGGTTGGTCGTCTGCGATTTCGAGATGCCGATAAAGCTGTTCATGATGCCCCAGACCGTGCCGAACAGTCCGACAAAGGGCGATGTCGCACCGATGGTAGCGAGCACACCCATGCCAAGCCGGATCCGCCGCGCCTCCGCGCGAACGATTTCGGCAAAGCTCGACGCGGCACGCTCCTTCACGCCCGCGTCGCTGGAAATACCCGCCGACAGCCGTGCCTCGCGCATCGCGGCGGCCAGTAGCGAAGACAGGATGGTGCCGCCTGAGCCGAGCGCAAACTGCGCTTCCGCGAGCGACCTTGAGTCCGCGATCTTGCGCAACGCCGCTCGCAAGGCGCGCTGAACAAGCGTGAGCTCGATCATCTTCGCGATGAAGACCGTCCACGTCGCCAGCGATGCCAAGGCAAGGCCGATCATCACGGCCTTGACGATGATGTCGGCGGAAAGAAACATCGACCACGGCGACAACTCATGCAGCATGGGCTTCGAGGGCCTCGCAGCATCGGCCGTGGCCACCGCATTGCCAGCGGAACCCGTTGCAGGCGGGGACGCGGCGCTCTGTTGCCCGGCCGGCGCCATCGTCGCGGTCAAGACTTTCTGATCCGGTCCCACCGTGTTCTGCTGGGCGAACGCAGCCCCACTCATCGCTACGAAAGTCAGCACAACGCCGAGCTTGAGGACTGGTCTGAACATTCGCCCGACTTCCCGGATTCCCTCGTCTGATTGGTTCAAAGGCATTTCCGCCGCGGCGTCGAGTAGCCAGTGCGTGAGTTAGACGAATTCCATTTGGGATCGGGAATTATCCCGATCGACTTCGGAAATTTTCCCGAGTTTGAGCGCGGACCGCAGGAGCCAGTCTATGACGCCTGGCTTCAGGAGAAAGACGGGCGATAGCGAGGCCGCGGACCTCGTTGAGGATCTCGCGTTTTGCTGACTATTCGGCTGCCTCGTGGCTGGCCGGATCGCCTAAGGTCTTGATGCGGTCCTTGACATCCCGCAAGGCCTGGAGGCTCGTTTCAAGCGCCGCCGTCGGCACCCCCTGCAACACATCGGTCGCGATGGCATCGCGCAGGCTGTCGAGATCGTCGGCAAGCCGACGTCCGGCTCTCGTCAGGAACAGACGGTTGGCGCGCCGATCCCGTGGATCACTGCGGCGCTCGACGAGGCCCTGCTCGACCAGCCGGTCAAGCAGGCGCACCAGCGAAATCGGCTGCAACTCCAGCACATCGGCCAGATCCACCTGGGACAGGCCCTCCTGCTCGCGCAAGCGGAACAGCACGATCCATTGCGCGCGGGTGGTGCCGCGGGTCTTGGCGCGGGTGTCGATGTAATTCCGTAAAAGTCGAGACGTTTCGACCAGCTGCGAGACGATCTGCTTCTTCAGGTCGAGCGACATTGGCTCAGGCGGCCTCAGATTGACAAATGTTTAGGATTCTCAAAGGTTAGTGTGTTTACACATTAAGTGCACGCGTATTATATCTGAACCGTCTAGGCACTATAGGCAAGACTCGCTACTTATATTTTTTTAAGTCGTGAAGGCCGACATGAACAAATCGCGGACAACGCGTTGGATTTTGCTGGCCTTGGTCGTCGCCGGGCTCGGATATTACGGCTGGCAGCGCTTCCACGGCGAAAACCAGGAAACGGCGGCTAACGGTGCGGCGAAAGGGTCCCGCGCTGCGGTGCGGGTCAGCGTTGCGACGGTCGAGAAGGCCGATTTTCCGGTCTATCTGACCAGCCTTGGGACCGTTCAGGCCTTCAACACGGTGCTCGTTCGACCCCGGGTCGACGGCGAGATCGTCAAGATTGCGTTCACCGAAGGCCAGTTCGTCAAACAGGGCGATCTCCTCACCAAGATCGACCCGCGGCCGTATCAGGCCGCCCTCGACCAGGCCAAGGCCAAGAAGGAGCAGGACGAGGCCAACCTCGCCAATATCAATCTCGATCTGCAGCGCTACATCAAACTGGGCGAATTCGCCACACGCCAGCAGCTTGATACCCAGCGCTCCAGCGTCTCGCAGCTGACGGCGCAGATCGCAGCCGACGCAGCCGCAATCGACAATGCACAGACCCAACTCGACTATACCGACATCAAGGCGCCGATCTCCGGCGTCGTCGGTCTGCGTCAGGTCGATATCGGCAACGTCGTCAATGCCGCGGCGCAGACCGGCATCGTCTCGATCGCGCAGATCGAACCGATTGCGGTGATTTTCACCGCGCCGGAAGATCAGCTGCCGGACATCAAGGACGCGCAGGGCGCAACGCCCCTCAAAACCATTGCAATAACCACCGACGGCAAGCGGCCGCTTGCCGAAGGCAAGCTGGCAGTGGTGAACAATCAGGTCGACTCCACCAGCGGCACCATCCGCCTCAAGGCTGTGTTCGAAAACAAGGACCACGCGTTGTGGCCGGGCCAGTCCGTCTCCACGCGCCTTCTGATCAGGACGCTGAAGGATGCGAAAGTGGTCCCGGATGGAGCGGTCCAACACGGCACCCAGGGCCTTTATGTCTTCACCGTCGACCAGAACAGCAAGGCCGTACTCCGTAAGGTGACGGTCAGCCAGTCGATCGACGGCAAGTCCGTGATTGAAGAAGGCGTTTCACCCGGCGAACGGGTCATCACCACCGGCCAGTTCAAGGTTCAGCCGGGCACGCTCGTCAGCATTGCCGTGGCCAGTTCGAATCCGGCGCAATCGAAGGCGCAGCAGGAATGAACGAAGGGGTTCACCAGGGGATTTCCGCCCCCTTCATCAAATACCCCATTGGCACCTCGCTGATGATGGCCGGGATCTTGTTCGTCGGTCTCGTGGCCTACCCGCTGCTGCCGGTCGCGCCGCTGCCGCAAGTGGACTTCCCGACGATCCAGATCACCGCGCAGTTGCCGGGCGCAAGCCCTGAAACCATGGCCTCGTCGGTGGCGCAGCCGCTGGAGCGCCAGTTCGCGCAGATTCCGGGCATCGCCCAGATGACGTCGACGAGTTATCTCGGCACCGCCTCGATCACCATCCAGTTCGATCTCAGCCGGAACATCGACGGCGCCGCCAACGACGTGCTGGCCGGCATCAACGCGGCCGGCGGCCAGCTACCGAAAAACCTCCCCTCACCTCCGACCTACCGCAAGGTCAATCCGGCAAACTCGCCGATCCTGCTGTTGTCGGCGACGTCAGACACGCTGCCCCTCACCACGGTCAGCGACAGCGTTGACGCCCAGCTCGCCCAGCAGATCAGCCAGATATCCGGCGTCGCTCAAGTCAACATCGGCGGCCAGCAGAAGCCGTCGATCCGAGTGCAGGTCGATCCGGCCAAACTGGTCGCCAAGGGCCTCTCGCTGGAAGACGTGCGCGCCCAGATCGCGAACGTGACGGTCGACAGTCCCAAGGGCAACGTCGACGGCGACAAGCGCGCCTTCACGATCTACGCCAACGACCAGTTGCTGGATGCCAAGGACTGGAACGACGTCATCATTGCCTATCGCAACGGCGGACCGTTGCGGATTCGCGACATCGGCCAGGCGGTGACCGGACCGGAAGACGCCAAGCAGGCGGCCTGGGCCAACGGCCAGCGCGGCGTGTTCCTGGTGGTCTACAAACAGCCCGGCGCCAACGTCATCGAGACCGTGGACAAGATCAAGGCCCTGCTGCCGCGCCTGGTGGCCGGCATCCCGGCCGCGATCAAGATCGGCATCATGAGCGACCGGACTCAAACCATTCGCGCCGCGGTCGAGGACGTTCAGTTCACTCTGCTTCTGACCATTTTCCTGGTCGTGATGGTCATCTTCGTCTTCCTGCGCAGCTTCTGGGCAACGGTGATCCCGGCCGTGACGGTTCCACTCGGCCTGCTCGGCGCCTGCGCGCTGATGTGGGTGTTCGGCTATACGCTCGACAACCTGTCGCTGATGGCGCTGACCATCGCTGTCGGGTTCGTCGTTGACGACGCCATCGTGGTGCTGGAAAACATCACCCGCTACATCGAGGAAGGCGAAAAGCCGTTGGCGGCCGCTTTCAAGGGCTCCGCCGAAATCGGCTTCACCATTCTGTCGATCTCCATCTCGCTGGTCGCGGTGCTGATCCCGCTCCTTTTGATGGGCGGCATTATCGGCCGCCTGTTCCGCGAATTCGCGGTGACGCTCGCGATGACCATTTTCGTGTCGCTGGTCGTGTCGCTGACGCTGACGCCGATGATGTGCTCCCGCTTCCTGCGTCCGCACAGCGAACATCAGGAACATGGAAAGTTCTATCAGTGGAGCGAGCGCGGTTTCGACGCCATGCTGCGCGCCTATGAGCGCGGGCTCGATATCGCCTTGAGCTGGCGGCGGACCACGCTGGTCATTTTCTTCGCGACGCTCGCGCTATCGGTCTACCTGTTTACGATCATTCCGAAAGGCTTCTTCCCGCAGCAGGACATCGGCCTGATCACCGCCACCTCCGAAGCCTCGCAGGATACTTCCTTCAAGAATATGGTGCGACAGCAGGAGGAGCTTGGCGCTATTGTCATGGCTGACCCGGCGGTGGCGACGGTGGCGATGGCGATCGGCGGCAATGGCCGCGCCGGCAACAATGGCAACGTGTACATCACGCTGAAACCACTTGCCCAACGCGATGCTAGCGCCATGCAGATCATCGCCCGCTTGCGCCCCAAGCTTGAGAAGGTTCAGGGCGCTCGCCTCTACATGCAGGCGGCGCAGGACGTCCGGATGGGCGGTCGAGCGACGCGTACGCAGTTCGAATTCACGCTCCAGGACGCCAACCTCGATGAACTCAACGAGTGGGCGCCGAAGGTGCTTGAGAGGATGAAGTCGCTGCCCGAATTGCGCGACGTCGCGACCGACCAGCAATCGCAAGGCACGACACTTCAACTCAAGATCAATCGCGATACCGCCTCGCGCTACGGCATCCTTCCGCAGTTGATCGACGACACGCTGTATGACGCGTTCGGACAGCGCCAGGTCACGCAGTATTTCACGCAGCTCAACAGCTATCACGTGATCCTGGAGATCCTCCCCGAGCTGCAAGGCAACTTCGACACCCTCGAAAAGCTCTATATCAAATCGCCCACGACGGGAGATCAGGTCCCGCTGTCGGCGTTCGCAACCTGGACCAGCGTCCCCGTCCGCCCGCTTTCGATCAGCCACCAGGGCCAGTTCCCGGCGATCACGATCAGCTTCAATCTCGCGCAGAACGCAGCGCTCGGGCAGGCCACCGAAGCCGTGCAGCGGGCGATGGCAGATCTCGGAGTACCGTCGACCGTCAATTCGAGCTTCCAGGGTACTGCGCAGGCCTTCCAGCAATCGCTCGGCACCGTTCCGCTGTTAATCATTGCTGCTCTCGTGGTCGTGTACCTGATCCTCGGCATTCTCTACGAGAGCTACATCCACCCGCTGACCATTCTGTCGACGCTGCCCTCAGCCGGCGTCGGCGCGCTCGCGATCCTGATGGCGTTCGGATACGACTTCAGCCTGATCGCCCTGATCGGCATCATCCTCTTGATCGGCATCGTCAAGAAGAACGGCATCATGATGGTCGATTTCGCGATCGCCGCCGAACGCGACGAGCACCTGACGCCGGAGCAGTCGATCAAGAAGGCGGCGCTGTTGCGCTTCCGCCCGATCATGATGACGACGATGGCGGCGCTACTCGGCGGCGTGCCGCTGATGCTCGGCACCGGCACCGGAGCGGAGATCCGTCAGCCGCTCGGTTATGCGATGGTCGGCGGCCTCTTTGTCAGCCAGGCGCTCACCTTGTTTACGACGCCGATCGTCTATCTCTACCTTGACAAGCTTTCGAACGCGTTCTCCAACTGGGGCCGCTCGAAGAGCGGCGATAGGCACGACCTTTCCGAACGCGGCGCCGTCAAGGAAGCCGCCGAATAGTTCCGTGCGCCTAGTGCGGCGAATTTGAAGTTCCTTCAGTTTCGCCGCGAGTTGTTGTAGGAACTTCAAATTCAAAGGCCGCACTAGAATTTTATACTTTGCTAGAGCTCCCTTGATTCCGAAGTTCGCATCAGAGGTCATCCCACTAGCTTGCGAACTTCGGAATCGAGAGCTCTAGATCGCGTGCGAAATCTGTCCCGGAGACCGGTCGGTGAAGTTCAAAACAGCCATTGTCGCCGCCCTTGCCGCGCTCGCATTCGCGGGGGTCTCGTTCGCCCAGCATGGACCCAAGAATGCGAAGGATGGCGCCAAGGCCAAGGCGCAGCCGCAAGCCCAGGCAACGCCGACGCCCTCGCCCTCCGCCACGCCTGCGCCAGCGCCGGCGCCGCCGGGCTGGATCGCCCGGTGCTCCAGCCCCGGCCGCGATGCGCCTCTCGAATGCGCGATGGAGCAGAGCGCGGTGCTCACCAAGACCGGGCAGTTGGTCGCGCTGGTCAATATTCGCGTGCCCGGAGATACGCGAGCGCCGGTCGCGCTCGTGCAGCTGCCGCTCGGGCTCAATCTACAAGCCGGTGCGAAATTGCAGGTCGATGACGGCAAGAGCGTCGAGCTTCCGATCCAGACCTGTGAGAACAGGGGCTGCTATGCGAGCTTGCCGGTCTCCCCGGAACTGCTGAACGCGCTGCGAGCGGGCAAGCAGCTCAAGGTCGTATTCCAGGATCTCGCGAAGGAAACCATTGCGATCCCGATGTCGCTCACCGACTTCACGGCGATCTACGACAAGATCAAGTAAGCCGGACGCGGTTGCGATCAGCGGGCGAACTCCGCGCTTTGTGTTTGACGTGTTTTCTTCACGCGAACCGGTTCCCACCCCCCGGATCCCGTCTCCGCCAAGGCTTCGCCGGGCCACCAGCTCGCTCGGCCGCCGAAGCGTTAGCGAAGGCGGCAAGTCCGAGGGCATGCTTCGCTTGAAAACGCTATGTCATCCCGAGATAAGCCTTCTGCACCTGCGGATCGTTGGCGAGATCGCACGCCCTGCCCGACAGAACGCTCTTGCCGACCTGAAGGACGGTCGCGAAATCGGAGACTTCGAGGGCGAGCTCGATCGACTGCTCCGCGAGCAAAATGGTCAATCCCTCCCGGTGCAGCCGGCCAAAGGTCTCGTACATGGCTTCGACCACCGCCGGCGCGAGACCAAGCGACGGCTCATCCAGCATCAGAAGTTTTGGGTCGCTCATCAGCGCGCGGCCGACGGCCAGCATCTGCCGCTCGCCGCCCGACATGGTGCCGGCGCGCTGGGTGCGCCGTTCCGCCAGCTTGGGAAAAATGTCGTAGACCCGTTCCAGGAGCGCGGCCGCACGCCGCTTGTCGCGCAGCGGGGTCGCTCCGAGCTTCAGATTGTTCTCGACGCTCTGTTGCACAAACAGCCGCCAGCCTTCCGGCGACAGCGCGAGCCCCTCGCGCACGATCGAGAAGGCGCTACGTCCGCCGATCCCCCGACCGCGAAATTCGATTCGACCGCCGTGCAGCGGGATCAGGCCGGCGATGGCATTGAGCACCGTGGTCTTGCCGCCGCCGTTGGAGCCGAGCAGCGCGACCACGCTGCCCTCCGGCACGTCGAGTGAAACGTCGGAGACGCCGATCAGGTCGCCGTAGCGAACCTCCAGATGCGCGATGCTGAGCAAGGGAGCCGTCATAGTGGAGGCCCTCCCATCAGCTCGATCGGGGTGTGGGAGGCCGCCGCCTTGGCGGCGCGCTTGCCGAGGTAGGCTTCGATGACGGCCGGATTGCTCGTCACCTCGCGCGGACTGCCGCGCGCGATCTCCCGGCCCTGGTGGAATACCAGAACACGCGTCGCCAGCGACATGATCACTTCCATGATGTGCTCGACAATCACGAGTGTGACGCCGGAGCGATGGATGTCGCGCACCAGATCGATCGCCAGCCGCACCTCGCTTTGGGTCAGCCCCGCCATCGCCTCGTCCAGCAGCAGCACCCTGGGCTCGGTTGCGAGCGCACGCGCAATTTCCAGCCGCTTGCGACCCGGCGTTCCCAGTGATCGCGCCGGGGTATCGGCCAACCGGCCCATGCCGACACGCTCCAGCACGGCGCGCGCCCGGGCCTCGGCCTCCCACTTGCGAGGGTGGCGGAGAAACGCCCCGATCATCACGTTCTCGACGACCGACATGCCTTCGAAGGTCTGGGGCACCTGGAAGGTGCGCGCGAGCCCTTTTCCAGCCCGCGCCTCCGGTGCAAGCGCCGTAATGTCCTGCCCTTCGAACAGCACCACGCCGGACGTCAGGTTGAGGTCGCCGGTCAGGCAGTTGAAGAAGGTGGACTTGCCGGCGCCGTTCGGCCCGATCAGGCCGAGGATATCGCCCTGCTCTACGGCGATGGACGCGTTGTCGACGGCCTTGAAGCTGCCGAACGTCATGGTGACTTCCCGCGCCTCAAGGAACATCGGTAACACCCTTCGGCGCGGCTTCGGCAGGCATTCTCCGCACGCTCCAGCGCGACCAAAGCCGCTCAATCAGGGCAAGAATGCCACCGGGCTGGAAGCGCGCGATCAGCACGATGATCGCGCCATAGACCACAAAGGTGAGCCCGGCGCCCTTGCCCCCCAACAGGCTGTTGGAGATCTCCTCCAGCGGCACCAGGATCGCGGCCCCCACCAACGGCCCGAACAGAAGGCCTGCGCCGCCGAGCGCCGCCATGATCAGCACCTTCACCGAGATCAACAGCCCAAGACCAGACTCGGGGTCGACGAAGCCGAACATCATCGCGTAAAGCGCGCCGGCGACGCTGGTGAGGCCGGCGCTCAGCATGAAGGCATAAAGCTTGGTCCGGCTGGCAGGAGCGCCGAGCGAACGTGCCGCACGCTCGGAATCGCGGATGGCGCGCAGGTAAAATCCCATCCGGCTGTTGGTCATCCACCAGGTGATGACCAGGGTGACGATCAGGATGGCGAGGAACAGATAGTAATACGGCACCGCCGAGATGAAGGAGAGATCGAACACGTTCCGCGGCACCGTCGGCCCGCTCAAGCCGACGCCTGCGCCGAGCCAGGGCGTGTTGGTGACGATCAGCCTGAAAAGTTCGGCAACCGCGATCGTCGCCATGCTGAAATAATGACCGGACAGCCGCAGCGTCGGCACGCCGATGACGGCGGCGATGGCGACGCTGACCACGATTCCAATCGGGATGCCCAATAGAGGCGACCACCCGAAATGGGTGTATGCGCCCATCGCCGCGTAGGCGCCGCAGCCGAAGAAAACGACATGGCCGACCGAAACCTGGCCGGCATAGCCGCCGACGATGTTCCAGGCCGAGGCGGCGATCGCATAGAGCAGCACCAGCGCACCGAGCCGCTGCTGAAACGGCGTCGAGAACAACAGCGGATAGGCGATGATGACCGCGAGCAGGACGGAAAGCCAAACGAGTGCCGCCCGCCGCATCAAACCCTGCCCATCAGGCCCTGCGGCCGGAACCAGAGGAAGCCGAGGAACAGCGCGTAGACCACCATGTCCTTGTAGACGGCGCCGATCAGATAGGCCGACAGGGATTCGATGACCCCGATCAGAAGGCCCGCCACCAGCGCGCCGGGCACGCTGCCAAAGCCGCCGAGCGAAACCGTGACGAAGGCAACAATTCCCAAGGTCTCGCCGACCGTCGGCACGATGTAGAAGAAAGTTGCGATCAGCGCGCCGGCAAGGCCCGTTGCTCCGGCGGCGATCGCCCAAGCAATCGCCTGCATGGTGTCGGGACGGATGCCCATCAGTTGCGCGGCAGTAGAATCCTCGGCGACCGCCAGCATCTTCGATCCCAGCGCGGTGCGTGTCAGGAGGAAGTGCAGACCGAGCGTCACCACCAGTGCGACGACGCCTGCGAGCAGGCGCGACGCCTGAATGCGAAGCCCTGCGAACTCCAACGTGCCGCCGACGAGATTTTCAGGCAGCGACGAGAAGTTCGCGCCGAACCACCAGAACACGGAATAGCGCAGCAACAGCGCAAGCCCGAAGGTGCCGAGAATCTGCGCCAGCATCGGCCCTTTCATGATGCCGCGGATGAGCGCGAAATAGACGACCACACCAAGCGTCGCGAGCACCAGCACGGCGAGCGGCGCCCCGGCCCAGGGCCCTGCCCCGAACAAGGTCCAGACCACGAAGGCCACATACATGCCGAGCATGACGAAGTCGCCATGGGCGAAGTTGACGATGTTCATCATGCCCCACACCAGGGTGAGGCCCGAGGAAAACAGGGCGTAGACAGCACCGAGCAAAAGACCGCCTGCGATCACCTGAAGGAGCGTGGAGGACATGCGGTCAGTGGGGTTTTAGGGATCGGGTTCTCAGAAATCGGATTTCGGCTATGGACAAAGAACTGGAGCGGCGTCACCGCCGCTCCGGAAAAAATCTTACCAGCCTTTATAGGGAAGCATCGGCGACTTGTCCGAACTCCCCTTCGGCCACACCGCGACGTAATGCTCTCCATCCTGCAACTGGATGATGAGGCTCGAGGCCAGGATGTTCTGACCCTTCTCGTCGAACTTGACACCCTTATAGCCCATCATCAGCTGATCGGGCTTCAGGTCGGTCGCTTTCAGCGCCGCCTGGATCTTGGCGGGCTCGGTCGAGCCGGCGCGGTCGATGGCGTCGCAAAGCACGAAAAACGCCTGCATCGCGCGCCCGGTGGTGTCGTCCATGTCGTAGCCGGTCTTCTTCTTGTACATGTCCGCGATCAGCGCGGTCGGCGAACCGGCGGGTCCAATGCTCCAGGACGATCGATTGAGGACGCCTTGCGAGATCTTGCCGACGGCCTTGACGAAGGACGGATCGGAATAGCCGGAGTTGTCCGCCATCAGGATCGTCGGCTTGTAGTCGAGCGCCTGCATCGTCTTCTGATAGAGAATGGCGTCTGTCGTGTAGGCGATCATGATCACGACGTCGGGCTTCTTCTCCTTGAGCTGCAAGATCTGGCTCTGCACATCGGTGGCGTTGATCGCGTAGGGAATATCGAGCGCAATCGCCCGGCCCTTTTCCTTGAAGGTGTTGGTGATGACGTTGGCGACGGAGACGCCGTATTCGGTGGTATCATGCACGATCGCAATGCTGTCTGTCTTGATGCCCGCCGCCTTCATGTCGGTGAAGAAGTCATAGTCGATCCTGGCGATGTCGGAAGCAATCGGCGTGGTGCGGAAGAACCACTTGAACCCGCGCTCGGTCAGGTTGGCGGCGACCGACTCGCCGTTGACGAAGGGAATTCCGTATTTTTCGGCGATCGCGCTCGTCGTCAGCGTGACGCCGGATTGATAGGAGCCGGTGACCGCGATGACCTTCTCTTCCGTGATCAGGCGCAGCGTCTGGTTCTGTCCAGTTGCCGGGCTGCCCTGGCTATCACCGAACACCACCTCGACCTTGGCGCCGCCGAGACCTGCGAGGCCTGCGTTCTTAGCGAGCGGAAAGTTGCCGAACTCCGGATGGGCGTTATTGATGATGTCCTGCGCGACCTCGATCGCCGCCTTGGTATGCTCACCGGCGCTCGCCGCGCCGCCGCTGAGTGGCAGGATTGCACCGATCTTGACCGTCTTTTCCTGTGAAAATGCGCTGCCCGTCAGTAGAATCGAAACCGCGGCCGCACACACCAGCCCCACACAACGCCTGAAACTCATCTTGGATCGCCTCCGGGAGGTATCGCCGACGTCAGGCTTGAAGACCTGATCGCAGCCGGCGCAACCGTCCACATCCCCTGTTTTTCTTGACGCTTTCAGCATTGCACGCCCCCCTGGCAGGGGCAATGCTACGGCCGTCTAGAGCCTATTCGGTTCTGATTGAATCAGAACCCGGCTCTACCCTTTTGTTTTGACGCGTTTTCTTCACGCGAACCGGTACCCCCAGATCAAGTCCGAGGGCATGCTTCGCTCGAGAACTCTCGCGCCGCGGAGAAGGCTCGGCGGCAGAGCCGCAGGGTTTGAATGTCGTGAATGAAAGAGGTGCCGGACGTGCGGATGGCTGGGGAACCTGGATTCGAACCAAGACAAACAGAGTCAGAGTCTGTTGTGCTACCGTTACACCATTCCCCAATATTTTATAACAATATCAATATCTTATGCTGGAAGGCAGCTATCGCGGATGAGAAGGCTCAAAACCCGCGAAAGGTAGTTGCGGTCCTTCTACCCGCTCCCTCCCGTTCTTGGCAAGACGGACGGCCTGAGCGCTGCGTCTTATAGCGCTGCGCAGGCGTCCGGTTTCACCGCAGCGCATCATCCTTCTCACGAGCCAAAATCTAAGCTCATGTTTTCCGATAAAGAAAATTGGGTTCGCTCTTGCAAAAAGTTGAAATATACAATTTATAGTTGATATATTGTTTCGCGCTACCTCTCTGCAACCTGCGCGACACCGGCTGCGAGTTCGACCAGCTCACCGAAGAGGCTTCTCGCCGCTCACGATCCCATCAGTTCGTCCGTCCCCTGTTCCGCAGCCCAAATCTGTCGGAAGAATTTGTTGCGCGCCTAGGCTGCACGTCGTTCGTGCGGTCGATCCGGTTCAGGGGAGCAGCGCCGCTGCGATCGCAATAGCCCCACTTACTCATCCTGCATGAGAGGATCGTTCTCGTCGCGTCACCAACTGCAGAGCTCGTTTGCCGGCGTTTGGGCAACTGAATTGATCGCTGGCATAGCGCATGAGCATCCGGTTCTAGAGCAGCAGGTCTTTCTGGGTCAAAGCGCGAATGACGCAGGGACGCACAGTGAAGTGAGACGGCCCCGCCGGGTTGGATCGACGGGGCCGCCGATGGCCTAGCGCAGCGGAAGGTAGGGGACCCGCGCTTAACGCCATCGGGGCCATTTCCTAACCGCTCGGCAAGTGAGAGTCTGTGTCCTGGCTCACAACCGAGAGAAAGACAGAGCGCTGACTGAGCGCCCGGGTTCGCATCTGCGAACCACATTTTTCACATAATGGTCTTTGAATTTGGCGGTGACGCGACTCGAGGATTCCCGTCGCCTGTCCGGGGGGACACACAATGTGGGTGGCCGTTGAAGTCAATGTTGCCCTTTGGGGCATGATCTTGTGCTGCGCGCTGCAAGCTGTGCAACAATTGGGTTAGCCAAAAACACAACCGATGCCGCCCAGCCAAGCTGGCGGTGGCATGGCTTCACTGATCAGCCATGCCTAAAATGGTATGGCAACAACCAGCCCGCGCGAGTTGGCGACGGTCCTACGGCTCTGTTCCGATCGAGAGACCCTTCGTGAAGCCGGGCTTGCCCGACTTCAACAGGGCCCCCAACTGCACTTGCGATGCTGCCCGATCGCGCTGGGCTTGCTCGATCTCCTGCCGCAACAATGCGATCTCCGACCACAAGCGCTGCAGGCTCTCTTCTGAAACGGCCTTCCCTGCCCTCATCATCACTCGAACTCCACAAAAAGACGCTACCGGTCTGGCATACGCTTCCCCCGGCTACGGACATTTAAGCGAAGAACGAGCCGGGCATCTGTGTACTAGTTCACTTTGTGGCGCCGAAATTCCAAAAAAAGGAGCCGCCTCTTAACGGCCCTGCCGGCGAAAATGGATCCGGAATGAAATTCAGTCCCGCCACTACCCATATTAGAGTTTTCCACAGCCTTGTTGAACTCCGTATTTTTACGGAGATCGCGTGCGGAGAACCTATTCGCCCGTCAAGCCAGACAGACAGCCGAGTGACGGCAAACATCCCGACTTCCGCAAGAAGGCGGTTTCAAGTGGGGGGATTGTCAAAGAGACTTCGCACCGAACGCGCGCGGTTCTGGTGGTGATCCTGGTAAAGTTGTTTCTACGGGAGCAGCGCTGACGGACGGACAGGGCTGGACGCCTGCGCGCCCACAAACGCAACATCGATCGCCATCAAAACTTTCTCAAAACGAAGGTAAGCCCAACCGCAATGCGCTATTGGAGCAACAACACTCCGCAACGATGACCATGCGACTATTCGAGCCATTCTCCTGCGACCTGGGTTGACGACGGGAGCCTGTGCACGAGTTCGCAGGTGCCAGCGTTTATACAGCCGAACAATTGGATCTGCCGAGAGCAACAGCGCTTCATCCTTTCTAGCTGGAGCCGCCCTTCAACCAAGCGCATTTGCAGGAAATGATTTTCCAGCTCGGCACGATCGAATTTGAGCTGCAGCTGATACGAATTGAGTTGCTCCAAACGTGTGCGTAAACCAGCATTCGCTTTACTCATAACGGGGACTCCGCTGATCGGGCTCTTTGGCGGAGATAACAGTCTCGTTTTGACGGCAGCTGGTTTTTGATTCAAATCACAGTGCGATGCTACCTTTCCGATCCGGAGCCCGGATGGCTGACGCGATAACTTCAAGTTAACGGTTTCGAGCGCACTATCGTTGTGACCATTTGGCCGGTCACGATATCTGAGTAAAGCCGTCGCTGATCTCAACCCAGCGGCGGCTTTCTTCATGAGGCATCCAACTGAATTACGCCTTATTGCAGGCCGCCGCTTGGAGCAGCCTCCGGCAAAGAGAGCGATCTTATCGTCCTTTGGAGTGATAGATAACCCTCGGCAGCTCGCGTGGGCCAAACTGCGCTCAGCTGATCTTCTGCCACTGGCTGTTCACAACCTCGGCAGATGACCAGTTTTTTTCTCAGTTCATCGTCAGCGGCCTGATTAATGGCATCTACGGCCGAATCCCATTCCTTTGAGTGTGGCTCCAACTTGGAAAGCTCATGTTCCCTCGGAGAGGCGTCGTAAGAAGACAGCGTCGTCTTACGCGGATGTCGAGATCGTATCCGTTTCACATGGCTGGGTTTCGGAATGGGGCCGAACTCCGCCAGAGCATTCGAAGGCGGAACGTAGGCTCTGATATCGTGACAGCAGCCGCCGAGAGCTAACGCTGCCGCGAACGCAAATGCCAATCGTCTGGCCATTTTGGGTGCGCCTGTTGCCCATCACGGTGCGTGGACTGCTCAGGCAAACTGCCCAGTTATGGTTAATTTCCGCTTAACGCAGCAGGGCCGGCTCGCGGCGGTTGACCTAGCCCAGTCATTCACTGCGGGGCGCGGATTACTGTCTTCGGTAAGCGCGTGACGACGACCGCACCGGATCCCGCGTGGCCGCCCTGGCACAAACATTCTGGCGGAGTCAGCATTGGTCGGGCGCGATCACGTGTCCGGCCTGCTGGTGCGGCAGGTTAGCCGGTGGCCCTCAAGCAACGGCGACGTGAGAGGGAGAGACCGCCTAGCGAGGCGGCCTTACTTCTCCCTCCCGCCATTCGTCGCCCGCAGGAAACCTTGATCTATATCGCGGACCGTTCTCAGAGCCGTCTCCCATGCGCGGATGTCGTTGCTCAGAGTTCGCCGATTTCATCGGTATGCGGGCGGTTGCCATCGATATGAAAGTTTTTGCTCAGCACGGCGACTAACGCTTTCTCGTCCGTGGTTGTCGATCTTTCCACGCGTGTACCAGCATCTCCATCTGGATGACGATTGAAGTATATCGTCGGCGAGTGTCTCAGGCATCGGGTGATGCAGGTTGATTGGAACTTCTCTTCGGGAAGGTGTTCGGCCGCGCAGCTTCATTGCTGGCGGTTCGACAAAAGGAGCTTATATTGCCACTGCCGTCTCACATCTGGCAGATGGATTGAGATCGTTTTGCGATGCAGGCCACAGCATGAGATCTGCAATTGCAGCTGTAGTGATCACCTTGACGAGCGGGCCCGTGCTGGCTCAGACCCAGCGTACCCCACCGTCTGCCTACGCTACTTTTCCGACGATGCCATCTGCCTTCGCTACGGCTCCGCTCAGCCCCTGTTACGGACGGTCGTACTGGCCTTATCGATCGGAGGGCCCGCGTCGGTACCGCTGGTTCTCATTTAATCCTACCAGTTCTTGTTATAGCGGCACTCCCTACCCGTATTATTCAGCATTGGAGCCATTCGAAGCCCAGCGTCCAAACCGCCGGCCGGCATTGCCAGGCGCTGCGAGCCTCAACGAGAACGAGGCACGGGCACGGATTGAAGCCAAGGGGTATCTGAACGTTTCCGGTTTGGTGCAGGACCGCCGCGGGATCTGGCGGGGCGAAGCTGCGATGAACGATGGCAGGTCCGTCGACGTCGTCCTCGATTTGGAAGGCAATGTCTATTCGGAGTTGAGTACGCTTCATATCCGGATTGAGCGAGCGCCGACGCACAAGCAAAAGCACTGACTGCGAGCCTCACGGCCCTCCTGTTACCGATTGACTTCCTGTCCACGTTGGCACTCAATATTGCCTTTTGTATCGAGTATTCGGGGTGGGTACCGTGGACAGTCGCTATATTCTTTCAGCTCTGGCCGGTCTATTTGCTGCGGCGAGCATCTTTGCCGTTGCAACGACGGTCAGGCACATTTCGCACCAGCAAGTGATCGCCGAGCATCACTGATTGTCCGCTCTCGGCTTGAGCGACTTGCCTCCTCAAGGCGACGAGCTCGGACATAATCCGTCTCAAGCGTTCTCTGGGAACAGGAGATCGATGTTCGCGGCGCCGTCTTTGCTTGATCATGGAGCTACCGTCTTTCCAAAACGGCCTGCCGCACCACAACAAATGTTTAGTCCGGCGGTTTGAAAGCTTTCATCTTAATTGGCAAACGGCCCCCCGCTTGCGTGAGCTCGCGATTGGAGTCCAAAAGATCAACTCATGAATTGGGGCAATCTTTGCTTTGCCCCGTTGTCTCGTGGCTTGGTAAAAGGGGCTGCAGCGCCTCCTGTCTTGGGCCGAAATCCGCGGGCAGGTCATTTGTTAAGTCGATGTGGGAGTGAATAATGTCCGAATCTGTGAAGTTGATCGTTGATGCCTATGTGACTCTCAAGGACCGAAAATCGATGGAAGAGCTTCGGGAGCATCGGCAAATGCTACGCGCGAAACTTCAGGCGATAACGGTTATAGACGTCAGTAGCTCGATAGAGCTCATCGAAAGTGATCTCAGTGAGATCGAGGCCGGGATGTCGAGATTGCAATAGCGGCGATCAATTGAGCGGCGGAATTGCGACGGCGACTTGGCATGTGGCGCGCTATCACCGCGTCAGGAAAGCCTCGACCATATGAGCGAAAAAAATGCTGGCGCTGGACAATGCAAGGATCGTCACGACGAACTCGAACATGGAAAAGTGTCCTTAATCAACCGGTCGATGCATAAACAATGGAAACTTAGGTTCTCCTCTGTTTCAGGAGTATTTCGTAGCCGCAGAAAATGGTTTCGTTCAGCGCAAATTTGGACTTGAGCGCTGGTTCCGAAGCAAGTGTGGCGGCTGCCCCACATCGGTTAGGGGCCGCCCTCAGCTATGCCGCCGCCATGGTCTGTTCACGCTGGTCGGGATTGCCGGCGACGACGACGTTGATGCGCCCGATCTGCCTCAACCCGCACTATCTGCCGAGGTCCTAGACGGATCGCTCAAGCCTGGACCAAATCGACTTGACTAGCCGGCCATCTGCAGGCTCGCGACAAGCGGACCCGAGCGGAAAAGACCAAAACCAGCACCCCTGCCGCTGGACGCCTCCGCCGACCTTCAAGGCCAACTGATTGCCGAACTGTCAAAGCTCCGAGAGCCGGAGGCCCTTGCCACTTGGGCACATCGGGTTCTCCCGCTCAAAAACCGGCTTTCGACATCGGATGCCCAGAAGGTTGAGGCGGCGTTTGCAGCCAGGCTCGACCAGGTCGCCGATCGGGCTTCCGCACCATGCGAAAGCCACGATGCCGGGGACCAGGAAAGGCGGCCCCTGAGCCGGTATGAAGCCGCGCTTTGGCGGCAGTCAGATCCTATCGACACTGCAATGTCCTGATCGTCGCAAGCCAAGGGAGAGGCGTCGGCCAACGCAAAACCCATTTTAGCGGCACCCTTCGGAGGGAAACGTTCTTAAGTCCCGCATCACTCGCGGCAGGAAAATTAAAGCACTGTTAGTATTCTTTGCTAACAGAAACTATGTGGTTTTGAGGAACAATCATTGGTGGAGGGACTGGAGAAGGGCCTCCTTTTGGTGTGAGCGGCTCCGTCGAGTGAACACGACGGAGCCGTTTTTATAAACGAGGGCTCGACGTGGAACAGCCGTGAACAGGAAATCCGACCACATCTTCAGCACACTGCCAAGAAATTCCAAGGGCCGGTTTGTTCAGGCAAAATTTGCAATCGGGTTTTATCCAACAGTGAATGGCATTTCGGGAAAGCAACAAAATACCAGCGCACATCGCAATGCCGCTGGTACGTTCAGGCTAACTGATTTCGGGTTTGCGCGATGCTGATCGGGTTTGATCATAACACAATTGCCAACATGACTGCCGCGCTCGAATACGTCTCTAAAAAGATTCCAGCCGACAAGGACACGCGTGAGCTTCGAAAGCTGATTGCAGATGCGATGATCGTGTCGGCAAATTCTGGCAGGCACACCTATGTCGACCTTCAGGGTGCGGGCCTAAAGGCATTGGCTGACATTCTGCGACCACCGAAATCCAGTTGGTGGCGTCGCTTGTTCGGCTAGATCGTGAGTGAGTAGGATTCAGACCCGCGCCCCGTGGTTGCGTAGGAAATAGCCCAGAGACCGTAGCCCAGCCCCTGCCCCGTCCAATCGAAGCTTGTTGATCCGGAAGCCAAGCTGAGGCAGTCTCAATTGCCGGTAGTACCCGTATGCGGGAAATCCGCCAATGCCGCTGATCCCTTACGAACTCCTCGGACACGACGAGGAGCGGTTGGCGTTCAGGTTCTCCATGCTGAACGACGACCAGGTCGTTCTCTGTCAAATCAGCGACGCTGCGCTGGACGAACTAGCCGGGACGAAAGGTACGGAACCCATCGCGCGTATGGCGCAGTTCCTTTTGTTGCGCGAAACAATCGAGCAAACCGCATCGCGGCTCTTCGATGAGAGGCCGGTCCTTCGTGGATCTGTTGTCCGCATATTTTCCAGGCACATTAGCCCTAAGCTTGGCGAAGCCGCTCACGGCCAAACCAGAGAAAGCACCAAATAATTCACGCCGTGCTCTCCTGGCGCTTCGCGCCGTAAAAACGCCGCACTGGACACAGGTACGGAAAACGACTTGCAGGTCTCAGTTTTCTTAAACCGCAGCGCGGAACGATTTACAAAGCGAACTGCAGTCATCATTTCGAGGTTTCCCGGGACCACGGCTGGTGAGAGCTGGCACACTCGCCGACGCGGCCGAAATCATGGGGTTCGCAGCCTCCGACAGATTTTGTCTTGATTCATAGAATTTTAGCACGCGCTTTGCAGTTTTCGCGTGAAGCCGTTCATAATTCTCCTGCGCTCGATCGAGGTCCATTTTTGACAATCTACGACCCGCCGCCCTCATCAGCAAAAGAGACTTGACGGTTGGCCAGGTGCAGCCAGCAGCCTTTCCGACGATCTGAACGGCACCAGGATTCTCAAGAAGGACCGCTCTTTCCACAACCTCTATCGGGCATCTCGCCAGAATGGATAGGGCCAGAATTGTCTGCTCGAAATCCTGTGCGCGCGCCGCCGCATGCACCTTGGCTTCTCCAAGCTCTTTCCAGTACTTGAGCCGCCTTACCTTTGTCCTTGCTTTAGCGTGATCTGATGACGCATTGCGTACCCCCTCGTTGATCTCATCAATGACTTCGGTCACCGCGGCACGTGCCGCGCCGGAAAATTGCGAATCTGCTGCAATAATCTTGTTGCACACTTCAGCCGAAACAATTTCGAGCAGCCTGACGAAGTGATGCCGCGGAATATCACGTCGCAACCCGATAAACAGGCCAAGCTCAGAGTCATCGCCGGCTCTCAGGATCAGGTCACGAAAGCCACGTTCCGAGATGCGCGCGCCTGCATTCTTCGCGACGGCGCGGACGACTTGGCATTCACCACGCTCGATAAGGATGTCGGTAATTGCTTCGCCAAGGACCGGACGCTGCGCGATTGCGTAAAGATGGCCCTGACTCTGGGAGCGTGCGCTGAGCGCGATGTCGTCATCGCTAAGCACATTTGATTGACTGAGAACCGGACCTGCCACGGCTATCTCGTCGTCGAATGCGAGCACTCGAACCAGCGCTGCAGGGGCATCCGAAGATGTCGCGATATGTCGGGCGAGCTTAACACGTGTTTTTAGCTCAATGACCTCAACCAGCGCCTTGAATACGTTATCGAACAGGTCGATTTGGTCCCGCGAATAATTGCCAGAGCCGGCCGCAAACAAGTCGGTTATGCGAACAAGTGCCTTGACCTGTCGTTTTGTTGACTTGGAGAAGTCCCCATTCTGGACTTCACTGAGGAGAGAATAGATCATTGTCATTGGGGCACTTTCGCATTTCGCGCAGGGCGCGGTCGGACTTAGGGCCCACCCTAGTCGTTAGCTATGAAAACAACTGACCCCGGTTCCATCGAAGATTATTCAAATTTCGATCTTTTGAGTAACTTTGATTTAGCAGTTGCCTTTCTCGAGCTCGTTCAAGGCACCGACTGTCACTGGTTGCGAGGAGGCTTGAGGGCTCAAGCCATTAAAGCTGCATTAACAGAAAGCTCTTAGGTTCCCCGGATATTTAAAGAGATATTCTGGTTGCCGGGACCGCCACACCGCCGTGGAGACCCATGACGCTTTCATCAAAGTTGCTTCTCAAGGATCTGGACGAAGCTGTTCTGCGGGGATCTGCCGAAAGCCGCGAGAAAGCGCTGTGGTACGCCACAGATATGCTCATGGTCGGTAGCTACGCCGAAGACGAGATTTGGACATTCGGAGAAGTCATCGGAAGGCTGTCCGACGCTATCGAAGTCGCTGCGCGTGCGCAGCTAGCCAAACGTCTCGCCAATGCGCCCCATGCACCGATCAGTGTCGTCAAGAAACTCGCGTTCGACTACAGCATCGATGTTGCAGGACCAATCCTTGAGCACTTCGATCGGCTCGATGCCAAGACTCTGATCCAGAACATCAGAACCCGGGGTCAGTCGCATCTTCTGGCAATCTCAAAACGGAAATCGATTTCGACCGACGTGACCGACGAACTGGTGACGCGCGGCAATGGCGAGGTTCTGAAATCGGTCGCTGTCAATGACGGCGCCCACTTTTCAAATTTCGGCTTTCTGCATGCGATAAGGCGGTCGGCAGACGATTCCATCCTCGCCGAGAGCCTGGGCGTGCGGAAGGACATTCCGAGGCCTATGTTTCAGCAACTCATTGCAAAGGCCTCCGCTGACGTCAAACAAAAGCTGATGCAAGAGCGTCCGGACCTGTTTGGGCAAGTTCAATCATCCGTCATCGAGGTCGCAGGCGCACTGCAGTCAAAATTCGGCCCGGCGAGTGAGAGTTACTTTAACGCCAAGAGAACCGTCACAGCCCGTCATCAGCTTGGCGAGCTGAGCGAGACTCTTGTTTTTGAATACGCCCGAGCTCACAAGATCGAAGAGGCGACGGTCGGACTGTCGCTGTTATGCTCGCTCCCCGTTTCTGCCGTTGAACGGGCTCTTGCCAATACAGACATGACACTCGTCCTGGCCAAGGCCAATGACTTCAAATGGGAAACCGCGATGGCACTGCTGTTTCTGCGTGCCAAGGAGCACCGCATCAAGGCGAGCGACCTGGAAGACATGAAAGCGCAATTTTCACAGCTGAACGTCGAGACATCACAGGAAGTTCTGAGCTTCTTCCAATCACGCAAACAGGCAGCATCAGCCCAACTGGACGAGCGCCGGCTACCGGAGCTTCACTCGGTCTAACTAGCCTCATCTCGCAACTTTTTTAAGGGCGCTGCGCGCCTTTCTTGTTTGACTTGTTGACGAGGAAACGGATGCCGACGGTCGTCCCGTCGATCCAGACCAACTCGCATCGCCGAAAGGCGAGTCCCGTGGACGACAGGACCAGGAAGAACTCCTTGGCCCGCAGCACGTCAGTCGTTCCTTCGATCTCCAGTCTTGCCCCGGTGGATGACACATCCTTCACCGCGCAGGCACGTCGCCACGTGCCATCGACGCCCATGAGATTTGCCGGAAAAGAGCGTTGAAACTGTACACGGTCCGATTTTCGATTGTTCCAGCTCATGTGCTGCCCCTTTCGGGATGATCGAACTGGATTCGTACGGACGAGATGGCGTGTCGTGCCCCGAGTTGCCTTTTCGGATGTCTTCGTTCGAACAGCCGATGCTGCGGAGCAGACCGCAAGGCTCTCCCCCCACACTGCCGTTGAAACCCAACGGCTCTTGCAATAACCAGATAAATCATTGCTATTACTTGCTAACGGAAAAGTCTGAGGTTAAAAAAGCGCCCTGCAACCTAAAACTAAATCGTTAACGAGTTATAGCTTCTCGCAACTTCTTGACGTGAGCAGTGCCGAGCACTCGGAATTGTTAGTGTCGCGGCGGCGCGGCGCCAACAGGACGCACCGCCGGCTCGCGGTACTTACTTGCGCACGGAAAAGCCTGATGCTGAGGCCGCGCCGGACTGTTCAGTCTCTCCAGAATCAATCCCGGCTAGGCGCGGCTCCTCTTTCGACCGCCGCTTGATCGTCTCACGCGGCTCGAGGAGGCTTGGATAAGGAAGTCGTCGAGTTTTTTTCCAGACCTCAACTGGGCCGTCAGCCAGCGGGGCTGCTTTCCACGACCCGACCAGGTCTCAGCGGGATGCGCCGGGTTCCGAAACTTGGGAAAAACTTGCGGATAAGGCCGCCTCGCACGCGGAAGACGGTCATTCGTGTTTGCGGGCCGCAGCTGGCGCAGCCGATTTTCCAATGCCGCCTTTTCCTCAGCCAGCCTTTTCGCCAGAACCGAGCTGATTTCCTCATGCAAGGTCCAAAGCTCGTCCACGGACATTGAACTAAGGTCATTAGCTTTCATTTGATCTCACTCTAGGTTCGATTTCCTCTTCGGAGGATGCGAACGACTGGCGATCCAAAAGCAATCGCATAATCGCTCTGCCTCGTTCACGAGAACCACTAATCCTGCCGAGGCCAAAACTAGCGCCTCGATTAACCGGAGTTTACTAGCGCCTGAAATAACGCATGTGAACGCGGAGCAAACTGGATCAGTTCCTATTTCGCTGTCGCCGACAACTCTGACGCGCAACAGAGAGGCAATTATCTAGGTCTTTCAAGCCGATTTTCAATGGCGTTGCGCGCAGCCACACAGCACCTCACCGAGGCCAAGGGATTGTTGATCCTTAGCAATCGCCAAGCAAAATCCTGAACTCGGCTCAGTGGCGAAATTGGGTTCGTTTTGGCAAAACGGGAAGCAAATTGATGGCGAAATCCGAACTCGCAACGCAAGCTAGCTTCATTGCGCCCGACCGTTTCCGCTGATGACTCTCGACCAGAAAGTCGATTGGAGAATGCCTGCCAACAGCAAGCCGGCCGCTCCTCCCAGCAGTTTCTCTATCGCATCCAACAATCGCGCGTGGCGATCGGGAGCAAAATTCTGCAGCAATTCAAGTACGGTTGCGCTCCCAAACACCATGATGCAGACGAACGTGAGATGCCGCGGATAGGCCAAATACAGTAGAAGTCCGAAAACAGCGTAAGCGCCGAAGCGCTCAACCGCGGTGAAAAGACCGCCGGCTATGACAGGTCGTGCCTGAATGGAAGACAGAGTTGCAAAGACAATGAAGGCAAGACAGGCCCAGGCGGCCGCAGTCACCAGTTTCTGTAGCATCACATTCGTCATTCTGCGCAAAACGGCGTTCAGTGGTGAGTAGTTCTACCCGTCCGCGCGCGATTAAGATGATAGTCGATCTCTTCAAGATTCTTGTTGAAGTTCTTCTTCTGCAAGCTTCTCTTGTGATCGTCCAATAACAGGAAAGCGACGGCGCAACAATTAAATATGCACCCGAAAGAAATTAACATAATTTCAATGGCATTCATAATGAGCCTAAAAAACCCATTATAGCGCGAAATAAAGATCAACGTGCAAGGAAATTACTATCGCCCGCCAACCCTTTTGGGTGCTGAAATCCGTGGTGTGTGCGCGCGCCAGCGCCAGTATCTGATCAGTCTGCCGGTTGCCCCACCCTTGACGATCATGGGAAGCGGTATTTCAACAGTGGAGACTGGCGAGAAGGGGTTAGCCAACACCTTTGCCTGGCCAACCGAAGCGCGATCTTGAGCACGTGAAATCGGCTTGCCAATTTCGTCGGCAGCCGCCACCAGATCACTCATTGCTGGGACCTGCATATCACGAGCGGGCTGAGCGACCTCAGCCTCGGCTCGCCGCACGGCCTCCTCCAGCGCCAGTTGCTCGCGACTGATTTCGGCTTCGGAAAGAGGCGGGCTGATGGAACGCAGCTGAGCCAGTTGCGCTGCGCGTGCGCGCTCATATATCGCCCACCTGCCTTCCCGCGATGACGCTGGATCAAGTCGGGCAACAGCTTTCTTTATCAGAGAATAGTAGTCAGCCACTTCACTGGTCACGTTACGTTAATACCACAGGCGTCCGAATTTACTCGCGCAATGGCGACGCTTTTACCACAAATAGTGGCGGCATGACGCCTTGATTGAGGCCTCGAGCGCAATCGCTGCAGCTTAGCCAAACAGGCTGGCGGCTGAAACAGATGAACTGCTCGCCAAGCGCTTGATTTTGGATATTTAGAACAGGTCGTCTAGACGACGTGGAAGTCACTGACGTGGAGCAGCACCTTATGGAGCTCGCTCGAGGTGTCATGACCGCTAAGGTCCATAGCCGTGTTGGCGAAGTCATCGTGCGGAGCGTTCAAGGCAGCCTGCACGCTCTGCGCAAATAACGAATTACCAAACGGCAGCATATCGGACAGCGGATGGAAGTCCGCCATCGCGGCATGGGCACCACTCGCGAACTTGAACACGAAATTGTCGCTGCCTGCAAAACTATTCCACATTGGTTTTGCTGCAGTCGTATTGCTTTCAGTCGTCGGCCCCGGATCGTGCATGACGAGAGAATTCGGAGAAAGGCCAGCGTCACTCACAACAAAGCCTGAGTTGACGTTTGCTGGCCCAATGCCATTACCGAAAGCTGGATTTCCGGACGAAACAGGCGGGTCGATGATCAGCGTATGACCGCTACCATCGTTCGCAAGGACGAAATTCGCCAGCTGGAAATGTCCGTCGAACGTAATGCTGTCGAGCACCTGTCCGCTGGCACCGGACAGAGTCAGAGTGCCTTGATCGTTCCCGCTCTCGGTATAGCTGGTCTTGGCGACATTCGCGATGTTGAGATCGGCAAGATCTATCAGATCCGAATTTGAGATTGTCCCGTCCCCGGCAGAATCCGGCAATTGAACCGGTGAAGGCCAAGGAATTCTCCAGTACGAGCTCACCACTGATGCCACTGGCGTTCGCAAAGCTGACCGCCGCGTTGCTTGGGCCAGCGACGTCCAGCGTAGTGTAGCTGTTGATCGTTACGGCGCCGTTATGGGCCGGATCCGAAAACAATGTCCCGCCAGCTCCATCGCTGGCAAACTCGAGACCTCCATTTTGGTAATTTCCAGCAAGATTGATCGTGAGATTGTTTGCGCTGCCACCGTTTGTGATGGTGACTGCAGTGACGTCGGTAGCTGAATCGAACGAGGCCGATACCACGTGCGTCTCAGAGGTGTATGCAAAACCCTTGAGATCGATGTAGTTCTCGGCAGACTCGGGATGCGCCTCGACAAGGCCCTTGACCACGCCCTGAAAGCCCTGTGGATCGTCGAGGATCAACTCCGCGCTTCCATTTGCAACCTCGAATGTCACGGTCTGGCCAGAGGACACCGAGCCACCGATCTCGACCTGCGCGTTGTCGAAGATCTCAATTGATCCGGTTCCGCTAATATTGCCCGCAACGTTGACAACTGCTGTCGATGTGCCGCTTGGGTCGCCGGCTTGGATGAGCCCGTTGTTCAGGACATTGTCATTGATCTGCAGGACGTGACCCGACGAGGCTTCCAGCACACCTGTGCTGTCATTCGTGACCTCAAGGCTGCCGATCAACCAGTGACTGCCTTCCGGCCCGGCGCTGGTGGCCGTGTTGACACCCGTATCGATGATCAGCGCGTTTGCTCCGGTGGCATCGATATCGCCATCGTTTACCAGCGTCAGAAAAAATCACCGATCGTACCCGCGCCGGCAATCGTGTTCGCGTTGATAAGCGTTGCCGCCGACCCGTCGCTCACGATAGCGTTCTGGGCGTTATCAGTCAGGACAATCTGGCCGCTCCCCTCAAGCAAAGCATCGCCGAAAACTTGCAGCTCCGTCGCATCGCCCGACGAGTTCAGGGCGATTACGCCACTATTCGTAATCAAACCGGTGAGGTCGAGAACCGTATTGTCGGTGATATCGACGGTCGTCGCGCTGGCGATTGCGACATCATCGAAAGTGTTGACGCCCCCCATTGTCTCAATCGTGCCATCGCCGCTCAGGGTGCCGCCAGCGATGACTGCACCGTCGAGATCGAGTGTCGCGGCGCCGTCAACTGTCACGGTGGCGTCGAAGTTAACGAGGGTGGTGCCGAAATCGACGTCGAGGACGTTACCCGCAAGAACCTCGATGACATTGCCGTTGATGACCGTGACGTCGTTCAACGTCGCACCACCTTCGCCGATCTCGAGCGTCCCGGCTAATCCGACCGTTAGCGCACCATTGTTGACCGTGGTGCCGCCCTCAAGCAGCAGGATCGCATCGCCGGCGCCAGTTGTGCCGACTTCGATATTGCCGCCGTTGGCAACGGCGACACCGTCCAAGGTCGCGGTCGGCGTGCCTTCTGAAAGCGCGGCCGGGCCCTGCTCGACGTCGAGCATGCCCAGCGCACCGATGGTCAGATCGCCGTGACTGATGACAGTGTTGTCGGTCAGTGTAAGGGGCACGCCATCGTCGATGCTCAGAAAGTTGTTGTTGTCGACGGCGACACCGTCAAGCGTGGCACCGCCCGCTCCAACTTCGAGCGTCCCGGCGAATCCGACGGTTATCGCGCCATTGCTGACGGTGGTGCCGCCCTCAAGCAGCAGGATTGGGGCACCGGTGTCCGCCATTCCGACTTCAATATTGCCGCCATTGGCCACGGCGACCCCGTCCAGCGTCGCGTCAGGCGTGCCTTCGGAAAGCGCGCCCGGGCCCTGCTCGACGTCCAGCACGCCCAGCGCGCCAATAGCCAGATTACCGTTATTGAAAACAGTGTTGTCGTCGAGTGTGAGCGCAACGCCACCGTCAATCGTCAGAACATTGTTGTCTTCGACCGTGACATTGTTGAACGTCGCGCCGCCCGTCCCGATCTCAACGGCGCCCTCAATTCCGTTTATCGGAAAGTTGACGTGAATGAGCAGCGTGCCGCCGGTCACGGTGGTGCCACCATCGAGCCCAAGCGAGATGACAGTTGTTCCCGGCCCCGCCGAATCGACCTGGATAGTTCCCGAATTGATGACGTCGACGTCATGCAAGGTAGCGCCGATGCCCGTTACTGGATTCTCGATGTCGAGTGTCGCCCCCCTGGCGATCGACATTGCGCCACCGTTCACCGACACGCCGCTTTGAAAAGTGACGGCACCACCGATGTCGATTGCGCCGCCGATGGTGCCAACCATCGCGGACTCGAAGGCGGTGCCGCTGGCGCTGAAAAACGTCGTGCCGGTGACAATATCGTTGCTGAGCGTCAACGCAACGTCGCTCGCAATGGTCACTTCGCCATTGCTCAAGAACGCGTTGCTGATTGTGCTCGGACCGGTCACTGCGATAGCGCCGAACACGGCCGGCTCGCCAGTCCCGCCGGACGAGCCGTCATGGATAATGCCGCCATTGATGGTGGCGCCGGCCAGCGTCAGAACCGTTCCGTCGTCGATCTGGATGGTGGCGCCGCTTGCGGTATCATTGAAAGTGGTCCCGTTCACCGTGTCGTTGTCCAGCGTCAGCGTGACGCCGCTTGCGAGCGTCACCACGCCATTGTTCAAGACTCGCATTGTCGATCGTGCTCGAACCGGTGATCTCGATGCTGCCGAAGGCTGCGGCGCTGGTGCCGGTGACCGTGCCATCATTGATGATGCCGCCATTGATGGCGACGCCGGTCAGCGTCAGAACCGTGCCGTTGTCGATCTGGATGGTGGCGCCGCTTGCGGTGTCATTGAACGTGGTCGCGTTCACCGTATCGTTGTCCAGCGTCAGCGTGACGCCGCTCGCGATCGTCACCCCGCCATCGTTCAGGCTGGCATTGCTGATCGTGCTTGGACCGGTGACGTCGATACTGCTGAAGAACGAGAAGTCGGTGGGGCCATTGATAGTGCCGCCATCAATGATCGCGCCCGAGAGCGTCAGTATTGCGCCGTTGTCGATCATTGATCACGCCCCGGAATTGGCGATATCGACCTCGACATTGAGCGTGCCGCCGGCGATCTCGATCGTGCCGGAATTGGTGATGCTGCTATGGTCCGCTGAAATCGCCGCCCTGCTCCAGAGTCAGCAAGCCGGAATTTTGCAGCACGCTGTTCTGCAGGATCTCAGCGATGCCACCGACGCTGATCGATTGCCGAAGTTCCTGAGAATCGAATCGGCGTTCAGGTGGAGACCGCCGCTACCGATCGTGAGCGTATTGAAGTTGTCGAGTTCCGGGGGAATCTCCCCCAGATCGTTCATGGTCACGGAGTTGGCGAACGCCGGCACGCCGCCGCCCTCGGCAGACTTGATCGTGACCGGATAGAACGGGGTCCCGCTCTGCGCCGGATCGGTGACGATGATGACGTCATCGGTTGGGCTCGGAGCCACGCCGGTTTGCCAGTTCGCGCCGTTGCTCCAGTCACCCGGCGCCGGTGACGCAATCTCGTGGGTCTCACTCCAGATCTCGCCGGAGGTCCTGATCGTGATCGTGATCGGAGCCGTGACGGTCTCGTCAGCCGGTCCGAAATTGTTATTGACCGTCGCGTTGTAGGTCAGCGTCAGCGTGCTCGCCCGTGGGAAGGGAGCTGAGCGCGCTGGCGGGAACGCTGTAGGTCCAGCTGTCGCCCCCATTATTGCTGTTGCCGGGATTGGCGGCCAGGATACAGCGCCGCCTCGACCTGGCGTCGAGCTGCGTTGCGCGTCAACGTCGCGGCTGATGTCCTGTCCCTGCGCGTTCTGAAGGGTAACGGAACGGAACTGCGTCGAAACGGTCGGACGATCGGTGGGGTTGCCGTCGACGAAATTGATCGTGCCCGAGATGGTGTCTTGCCCGGCTCCGGCGGCACCGGCGCGCTGGACGATGATGCCGTTGGTCGTGGCAACGTGCAACGCATTGGGAAAATGAGGGATTGGAATTGGGGGCGCGCCCGGAATGCTGTTGGGGGGCGTCGTATCAAGCGTCGTAATCGTTACCGAAACTGGCACGCCGGGCGTCAAGCCAGCGAATTTGAGCTGCCCGAAGGCGTTTGTCGGGGTGATCGTATCGGTGAAATGCTCGATCGACTTGGTATTCGAACTGTCGGTGAACTTCAGCGAGAACACATCGTTGATGAGCTGCTGAATCTCAGGCGACAGGGGCACCAGCGTCTGGCTCAAGATCCCGTTGGAGATATTGATCTGCATCCCGGCATGGTCGACGACGGCCAGCGGCGTCAGCGTCTGCTTGTCGAACAGGATGTAGGAGCCCGTCGTGCCGTCCGGCTCGACCAGAACCTGGAATTTCGCATCGGGCGTCGTTCCCGGCACCGTGAAGTCGATCTCGACCAGCACGGCCGTGCCGCGGATACCCATGGTCGCAACCGGCGTATCGACCTTCATGTCGCCGTGTTTCGCCGTCTCGCCGGCGACGAAGGTGATGGTGCCGGCCACCAGGCTCAGCAGCGAGGAATTGTTCGACCCGTTCGGGTCGTAGACCATCTCGTTCAGCACCATGCGCGCGTTCGACGACAGGCCGAACACCGTGCCGTCGATGAAGGTGATGCCGACCGTCGAATCGGATCCGGACGCGACCACGTCGCCTTTTTCGACGTTGTCGCCGTTGTTGAGGATGATCGAGACGCCGTTGCGGACGGCCGTTGCGCTGCCGACCAGCTTGGTCACATGGCCGATGACGGTGTGGGCGCCGGCACTGCCGTCGGCCTGCGCAAGCTGAACCTCGCCGGCAAGCGCGGTGACGATATCGCCGGTTAAGTGAGCGCCGTCGGGCGAGGCGATCGGCGCGCGCGTCTGGCCCTTGAAGTAGTCGTGCAGAACAACTTCCCGGCCGTCGCCGGACAGAACGAGGTCGACCCCGGATCGCTTGAATTCTGCGCTGAAAAGCAATTGCGCGTCGGAAACGACAATGGCGTCGACAGGCGCTTTGGCGCCGTGAACCGCCTCTGCGTGCGTAAAGCCCCTTAAATTAGCGCCAAGGTCATCAGTGTGCGGCTTGGCGTCGACGCTACCAGAGTAATTCAAGGGACTGCCCAATACTTAACAAACTTCTAACACTATCGCTGCAACCCTCCTTATCATTAGATTATCGATCGCGAAACTCTCGCTTGTTCAGGGGGACCGAATAAAGGCTCTGTGTGACCTGTGGAACGGACCATTCCCGGGCCGTTTTCCTGCAAACGGAGGTGTTTTGGCGCCTGAAATGCTCTCCAGGTATTAAGATCACCAACTTGAAGTGAATTAAACATATCCCCTGAAAGTATCCCTGCCCTCGATTCGGCGGGCCGCGCCCCGCGGATTTAATTTTAAAGCGCAGCGAATGGCCAATTTTGGCGCCCTATCGCAGGCTACCGGTAACGCCTTCCGGTCCCATGGCCTATTTCGGCCACCCGACGGCCCAATTTGGAACTGAAAATCAGGAGTAGTGTTGTTCCCGGAAATTAAAGGGAGCGGCGTCATGCGAGATTATCGAGCCTATATCCTCGGAGTCGATGGCCATCGCTTTATCAAGGCCAAGGATTTTTCGAGTAATCACCCCGACGACGCCGCGGCATTGAAAGCGGCCAAGCAGCTCCATGACGGGCATGAGATTGAGCTCTGGGACTGCGGTCGATTGGTGGCTCGGCTGTCTCCCAACGGAGAAATTGCATCGCCTGAATTGGCCCCGTTTTCGGCTTCCCTTGTGCCCGCCGATAGCGAAAAGCAACCCGGTAAGCCGGACGAACCGGTCTCCCTCAGCCGAGTTTCAGAGCTGGCTAAAGCCACGGAAGCCGTGTCAAAAGACAGTCATCTCCTGCTGGGCTGGTAACCCCTTTGCGCCGAGCGTAGCCGGGTTTAGGTGTGTGGACGCCGTTTGGAGAGCGCCCGCCCCAGTTGCGGGCCATAGGCGGATGCATAATCTGAATGGCAGATATGCTTGAGCAGAGCCTGAGCCCCTAGGATTGTTCCCGGCAGTCCCTTTTCGGCTGGAGTTCGCCCGCGATAGTCAGCTCAGAGACCTGAACGAGTTGAGATGCTTTGATCGCAAGGCAAGCGATCATGATCCAAAGCGCGAAATTGATTTCGACCGCGACAATCAACTGGACCTCGAAATTCGTCATTGCGACGGGGCACAACCCGCAGGGTAGCTCCAGAGTTCCGATGGAACTCGGCGCGCGCAACCTGTGTGCGCCGCAACATATGAAAACTGTGAGGAGAACTACGAACGGTTCCGCAACGCGTTCCAGGCAGTCGATAGTCGCTCTGAGATCGAGTTCCAAGTCCGGCCAACTACGGAGGCGAGGGAAACGCCATCGCGCCACATTTCTACTAGGCCGCCCGCTTCGGGCGCAGCAATTTCCGGATACCTTGTCCAGGCTGGCACGTCCTCGAAGCCGGGAAATGTCAGAAGCATATCACGAAACAAGAGGGCGTTTTCACCCAGCTCCCTGTCTTCAATTGTCGGATTGATTTCCACCGAGATGGTCGAGATTTCGGAATAGGCAGTCAGAATCAAGCCGAAAATATCCCCTTGCGATTGCGCGACGATCGACGCCCGGGCGGGATCCCGATATGAGGCAGTGAAAAGCAGATCTGATGCACCAGCTCCCCATTCGAACGAGGACTCCCGCAGCTGCGGGTATTCAGCCCTTAGAATAAATCCCGCGCGCGTCGCAGATGACGTTAACTCGTCGATAGGTGAACCGCTTCGCAGCCAGGCTGAAATATCTCATTTGCCTGACAGCATTTGAGACGCGATCCATCAATGCAGCTAATCTCGCAACTTCTTCGGGAGGTGCCGTGTCGTCCCGGAGAGTTGAAGCGCTTTTACGCGGAAGCCGCACGACGTTCGTTACGACGTCATCTCCTGCAAGGACCGGCGGCTTTCGGCTGGTCTTTTGCATGATAAACTCCACGCAGGATCGAAGAACAACGCGCAATTAACTGACCAAATAATAGCCGTCCAATGTTCCGCGATTGGACGGAGGGAAAATACCTCAAATTGCATCTGGTCAACCAATAATGGGCGATCGATGCGGAACTCCCTTTTATAGTACCTTACGCTCGACAGGGAGAACTATGAAGGCGGTTTGGCGCATCCAAGGAAATGTTTTGTCGAAACCAGGCTTGTCGAGGGTGCTTTGATCGGCGGCCACGCGGTGATTTGCCACCGAGGTGTCATGGACGAACCGAAATTCACCAAGCAGACGAAAACCGCCGAGGAACTTCAGGCCATGATCCTCGAAGACCTGAGGAAGGTCGAGGGCTGCCCCAAACAAGGGGTCAACATCACCGTTTATGGTATGCCTTGGAATGCGATGATGATGTTTGGCGTTGCTGCCGGCCCAGTCCGCAACAAGCCCGAGTTGCAGGGGTTCTTTGAAATCATCACAGAACGCTTGCAGCGGTTATACGACGTTGAGTAGGCCTCCGATTTCAGTTTGGCCACTGCCCGGTGCCGCCGACGATCAAGGATGCGAGCAGTCGTGGACGCAAACTGCAAGTGAAGTGGTCAACGAACCAAACTCTGCGCACGCGGGCTCAGTGAGAGTGGCGACACGCGCTTTCGCCGATAAAGCTTTCGGCTTGAATTGGCAGACTTCGGACGATACGACTTCTGCCAATTGTGCTTGAGTGGCCTTTAGCTGTTCTTGAGTTGCCTTTAGCTGGTCGACAATGTTTGCATTGTCGCGCATCGTTTGTTCCCGATCGTTCTTGAGCTGTGCCGCAGTCTCCGCACCGCTCGCGCTCATTTGGTCCTGGCTGGTTTTAATTTGCCCAATGCGCAGATGTAAATCCGCGAGTTCATCTGCCATCCCTTGAAGCCGCTGCTCGATTTCGGGCGGGATTGACGGGGCTGGCACAGCGCTGTCCTGCGGCAACGTCCGGGACCCGGTTTGCAGGACCGCTGCGTTGACCCAGCGGACGAAAGTCAACTTCATCCCATCCAGGTAAGAGGGTTCCCGCGCAGAGCTCGCCAGAAACACTGGTGCTGCAATGAGCAATAGAATGACAGCAACAAACGACGGCCTTGCCCACGATGACCGTCGCCTCGGTGCAGGCAGGCGATGCCGTGGTTGATGCCTGTCATCGTGGCCCGGCATTGAAGGCTTTTCATCAGCGCGCGACGGTTCCCTGTGAGATCTGGCATTCGCCTCCTCCAGGCGAGCGATCATGCGATCGAGGACATCGGGTTGGGTCGGATTGGGCATCGGATTGTGGCTGGCGTTTTCCACCTAACATCGAGATTCCTATCAACAATTGCACCTTTGCCGGTCAGGCGGTAGCGGGATGTCCCCTCCTCCGGCGCGCGCGATCAAAACAGGGTTAACCGCGTTCCGGAGATCGGGCGTGGCTATCAGCGCGCTCCGAAAAATCGCCGGGGCCAGATGGCTCTCACCCGATTGACTCCACTCCCTCCGCGGCATCAGATGCATCATTGTTATTGGCCTTAATCGTGCAGATGCCGGGCTACATGATCCCCGTATTGTTGGATTTACTGACCATCTTTTTCATCGCTGCAGGCCTCTTCCTGCTTTGCTTTAATCTGCGCGAATGGCGCCGAAAGAAGCTCAACGTAAGTCGTATGCAATGGGATGAATCCCAAGGCGACTTCCATACCTGACCACGGAACTGGTTTCGCAATTGACTTAGCTGCTTTCCAGGTCGTTGACGCATCAGAACGTGGCGATGCCGTCGAGCAGCTATCTACGCTGGTGGCGTCACCATAGCCAACGCCTGGCGCGCCAAGAGGATACCCCGTCGAGGCCTTGTTGGAGTTGAACTCTCCTTTACGGAGTGCCAGATCGTGTTGGCAGTCATGGAGCGGCTTCGTATGTTACCGCTGCTGGCTCTCGTTCCGATGGCTAACGGGCAGGCACCAGCTGATCAATCTTTATGCCGTGACGCACAGTTACGGAGCTTGGCAGCCCCCACGAAATTTACTTAGCTGTCATTCGAGCGCAACAACTGCTTGCGACATTGCTCTACGTCAAGATCATATTCTCTAGATTTTTTAAATGGGAGCGTTATTGCATGAACAGTCACATCGGGTTTCAGGTCGTCTGCACCAATTGCGGTTGCCTCTCGATTAAGATCGAAGAACCGCTGAAATCCTCACGGGAAGCCATCGTTTACTGTGGCGACTGTGGCGCTTCTCGCGGCACGGTGGGCGCCTTGAGAGACCTTGCGGTCCAGAGGTGTCCGACCGTCTTATTCCCGACGCCCTCTTCTGCGCTTTCCGCAGATGACCACATCGCGGATGAACCACAACCTGCGACCAAAATTTCGACGCGATATGCCGAGCTGCAGCGGCTGCGAGAGCAAGTCAAGATTGCTGAATGGTTTGCAAGCGAGTCCAGCCGACCACCCGCAAGCAAACGCACGCGCAAGGCAGATGCAGGGCATTTCGCCTTTCGTCCATCGGCGAAGAGAAATGCATATCTGGCCGATGAAAGAAATCAGAAAAGGCCAAGTTGAACTCGGCATTGCTGCAGTCTCGCAGGAGACTGCCTCGATCTCGTTGAGATCGCAATCCATCATCTGAAGTCTCGCAGCCACAGCCCTTTTCTTGAAAGGTCTTGCGATACGCTTCCCGGCAATTGAAAGGCTACACGGCGGTTTACTGCCTCGGCCGTCAGCCAACCCTGAAGGCGACCGTCGTTGCGATGTACGCCCCTAAGCTGATGATGACTGGTAGCGCCAGCGCAACGACTACTCCAATCGTAAAACGAACGTCCGATCGACTTTCATTGTTGTCGGCAATCTTCGATGCGAATTCCGCCAGCGTTTCGTCGCTGTCACGGCTTGCAAGCTGCGGCGGATCGGCCAATACCGAAAACGCAGGCCCCTCGAAAACGACGTCGGCGACTTCTGGTTCAGTTCCAGTCGTTGAAATCTGATCTTCAAACGTTACGCCGAAAAAATTGCCTCTGCGCCAGACCATGCGGCACCGTCGCCGCAGATTGTCCAATGACAAGTCGAATGTCAGTGGCAGAATTGCCTTCCCTGACTTGTAAATACCGGCACCACTGTTTCCGAGATCCGTGATTTCGACATCGCACGCGGGTTCGCTCGTTTGCCTGCCAAAAAATATCGACGCAGGTTTTGAGGTTCTCGTTCTATCGTCGGACCGTCGATCGTCCATTTGAGGTTGTTCTCACTCGCTGAGTTGGGCGACGATTTCGAAACCCGGCTCCTCACCTCAAAAGTACCCGCCAGTAGTAAGAACTTGGTAAACCGCAGCTGCGGCAATCGAGAGAGTCTGCAATGGCTTCGTAATCGGGAAGCGTGCTCGAGACCTCCCCTTCCAAGCCCATCAGCGCCTGTCGAGGCCGATTTGCCAGCAGGCAGGCTGCCGCGCTGGCAAGATTCTTGCGATCCCTGAAGGCTAAGTAAGCCAGGAACGAATTGTTGTCCCGGATAGGGACTGCAGGATCGAACAGATGAAACATCAGTATCATTCTGGGAGCCTCAGCGATGCCGCGCGCAAAGAAGCGACAAAAGTTAAGGCTTTAATCAATGAACTCGATCGGCGAGTTCGTCTCCTCGAAAGCGACATTGCCAGAGAGGAAGGAGTTGCCGGCGTGGCAGATCCTTTCAACGCTGCCTATCCGGTCCTCGCCCGGATGATGACGGCACGCCGAGATAACCTGAGAGAAACAATCTCAGCGCTTGAGCAGCGACTGCTTTCAGAACCGGTCGGGTAGACCGGTTGGGCTTACATTTCGCGCCGTCTCGTCATCACGCCTAGCCGCAGCTCGATAACCGTGAATCTAACCGGCTGTATTTGCGTATAACTTTTGGCTTCGTCTGCAAAGCAGCATGCCTTCAACTTAAGACTGTATTTTTCCATAAATACGTCGTTTGGTGATTTCAGGGATAGCACGCTAGCGCCGACCGATGGCGCGGGTTAACTAACGTTAGCGGTCGAGCGTCGTTTCTCACCGCATCTGCTTCAGCGGCTTCCGAAGACGTACTCCTCGGCCACCACCGTTCTCGTCGGTGAACTCCACACCCGTGATCCCGGACGCCAGGTTTCAATGCGGCACTCCTCCTCCGATTCGGACCCTATCCGCGCGCTTCTGCTTTGGCCTCCGGAGGCGGCCCCCGCCACCGTTCGCACGCGGATGGTGAGGCTTCTGGAACCTGCCCGACTGGGTTGCAGTACGCGCATCTTGTGAGTATATACTGTGTATCTACTGAAGGAAAATTGCCATGCTCGTTGAGTTCTGCAAATGGGGCAACAGCATCGCCGTGAGGATTCCGAAGACCGTGGCGGAGGCGCTAAAAGTGGGCGTAGGCAAACATGCCGAGATCGCAATCGAGAATGGCGCGCTGGTGCTGCGGCCGATCAGACGGCCCAAGCGCAAGCCGACGTATGCGCTGGAGGAATTGCTGAGAGGAATGACCAAGGAAAACGTGCCGCAGGAGGTCGACTGGGGCAAACCACGCGGCAACGAGGCTTGGTAGCTTGGCGGCCTATTGCCCAGAAGTCGGTGACATCATTTGGCTCGACTTTCTTCAGGGCATCGCCAACGAGCAGGCTGGAAGAAGGCCTGCGCTGGTGCTTTCGCCGCGCGCCTTCAATGAATTGACCGGCCGATGCGTCGCATGCCCGATCACGCGGCGCGACCGTGACTGGAGTTTCCAAGTTTCGATTGCGGGTATCGACGACATCCAAGGCGTCGTTCAAGCCGACCAGTTGCGCAGCATTTCGTGGGCGAAGCGCGGGTCCCGCTTTATCTGCACGGCGCCCACCACGGTGCTTGAAGAAGTCAGAGCCAAACTGAAACCGCTGCTGTCGCTGTGAAATTTCGCCGACGGCGGCCCCTCGCTTCCCGATGCCAATCCCGTCCGGCATCCGATGGGATCGTCATTCGAACATTGGGTCCGTTTTGCCAAGCAGGAACCCGCAGAATCTGCTAATTTAATTTTTTTGATGCCTTGCGACGTTTGGTGAGTTCATACCTCTCATACCGATCCAACGAAGCCAGCCGTTTCAGATTCTTCATATTGCAGTCCGTTCCGTCATCCAGGTCGATCTTGGCCCATTGTTCAGCGCGGATCGCTTGGATCCGCGCCAGCTTCGCCTGGGCACCAGCGAATTCTGCCGCTGCGGTCAGTCGCTCTGGAGTTGCTTGTTCGCCGGCCAGCGCGACAGCAAGCATCTCCAGTTCGCCGGCGGGCGACAAACCTGCCGGCTCCGGGTGGGAGAGGCCATGCCGGTAGGCGTTGCGGCTGGATTTTTGCTTTCCAGCCGCTGTCTTGGGTCCGGTGCTACGCTTGGCGTTGGCACGGTTAGCTGCGATTTGCCTTTCTGAGGTCACGGGTCATATCCCCCGATCCTAGTTTTGAAGTGCGTCCAAGTTGATATCCAATGTCGACCCCCAGTCTTGACCCTCATCCGCATTTCGAGGTGGGGCGTTGCGACGGGCGTCAGAACGCCGATCGAGTTCCTTTTGCAGCGCGCGTTTAGCATTCGCCCGGTGGTTGTCCATTCGGTCAAATAGAAGCAGCTCCTTGCCCCGCATCTGAACTGCTTCGGCCAGGATATGATCATCGGTAATTCCGCAGTCAGCGACCTTTTCCCTCGCCTCCTCATCGTCTGCATAATAGTCGCGAGCAACCTTTTCCGGAACGGTTATACAACCACCGGACAGCGCACTGACGAAGGGTCTCAGCAAATGTGTCAAGGCAGGCCGCAACGCGCTATCGACGAGGGCGGTATTGCACCGGTTCAAACGTTCCTGCTCCCAATGTTTTGTCGCCAACTGGTTGACATCGAGCCAGTCGGAGAGGCACTCCGGCTTGCGCTCCTCGGCAAACGCTTCCCACCACATCCAATATGCTTTTTCGCTTTCACCTTGGATCAAGCGGGGCGTGCCGACCAATTCCTTGATCTGGTCAGCGGTGAACTTCTGATTTGATGGCATTTTGTTTTCCGAAATTTACGCGAAGCTTTTGCTCGCTCTGTTGCTGATTGATGCGCGACGCCGTTGTGGCCACAACTTTCCCACCAAACCAAGTCAAGCGCTCGGGAGAGGTGCTCGATGGTGTCACGGGATTGTGCGACGATGCCTGGGCGGCATGGTCGTTGCGCATCATGTAACGATTGAGAACGCCGCCGTATCACGGCAGCTTATGTCGTGCGGAACCCGCCGTCTCCGGCAGTTCTTGCAGGACTGATCGATGAAATAGGGCTACCCGTCCCCGGACCCCACTTCCGATGTTCTAGGCTCGATACACCCACCGTCCCCGGCGGCCGGACAAGACTAGCTGACAAGAGATGCACCCTCTCCAGTCATCCCATCGTCGGTCTGCATTTCGCGGCGTAATCCGAGCAACCGTCCCCGGAGGCTCTGAGATTAACCGACAAAAGGGCTACCCGTCCCCGGACCCTCTTGCTGATCTGCAGTTCTAGCTCGCTTCGAACCACCGTCCCCGGCAGCTTTGGCAGGACTAGCCGACAAAAGAATGAACCGTTTCCGGTAACATCCATTGCCAGCTCCGTTTTTAAACCAAGAAACTTACGCAATTGTTAAGCTACGAAATTAACCCGTGGGATGCTGCAAAGTCGATGACGGGAACTGACCCAAAGTTGTGGGGAAGACCCGGTGCGCACGCGGCAAAGGCTCCAGCTGGATTCCCTCTGCTTTATCGAGGCGATCGAGACGGCGCGATCCTTGTGGCCACGTCGAAACGTGCGATTTCAGGAAGAGAGGCGCGGCAGGTAGCCAAATTGTTTGCAGCATGCGCTCTGCGCAACCCGAGCCGTTTGTGCTCAGAAGTGCCCGTCGCAATTGGTGTTGACCCAAATATTGACAACTGAGCTTGAACTGAATTTTGGCGATGAAGCAGCTGACGAGGCTTAGCCTGCGGATTTAGTTTTACCTGGCGACCGTAGCCTTACGCCGGCTCCCCCACCATTCTCGTCAATGAACTCGACACCGGCGGATCTTATTGCCGTGACAATGCGACCG
>CAVXSU010000012.1:0-132626 GCA_963764405.1 uncultured Alphaproteobacteria bacterium | reverse complement strand
TTGGTGCAGTCGTCGATCTCGTAGCCGTTCAGAAGCGACGCCGGAAACACCGTACGGTAGGCGATGCGCCCCGTGACATTGGGTGACTGCCGTCCAAACAACTCGTCCTTCACAAAGGAATGAACGCCGTCTGCCGCTACGACCGCGTCGGCGATGATGCTCTCGCCGTTTGCAAACCGAAGCCTGACCGTCTGATCTGCAAGCTGTTCGATGCCGACGAGCTTGTGGTCGAGACGAATGAGTTCGGACGGGACCGCGCTCGCCAGCGCCGCATGCAGGTCGCCGCGATGCGCCAGAAGATAAGGCGCTCCGTACTTTTCTTCGGCGACGGGCCCGAAAATCATGTCAAAGCGGATGTTGCCCGTGTCGTATTCCCGGTTGTTCCATGAGCGCGGGTAGAACGCCTGGCGCCGCAGCATCGGCTCGAGGCCCCACTGGCGCAGCACCTTCATGGCGTTGCAGCCGATCTGGATGCCGGCTCCCAGGCGCGCGAACTTCGTGGCCTGCTCATAGACCGTGACCTTCAGTCCGGCTCGCGTCAGTCCCGCGGCGGTCGCAAGGCCACCCATTCCCGCCCCAATGACTGCTACCGAGACCTTCTCCATCGCCGACATCCGCCGCCTTTATCACTCTCACAAGGCTAGTGCCCGTATCCAACCAGGGCAATTCACTTTGCATTCGAGGTTATTGTCCGCTTCGCGCAGGCCCAGATCTCGCCAAAGCAGATCGAGTTCAGACGTTACGCGTTGATCCGCGGAAGGCGAATTTTGAACCGGGCTCCTCCGCCGGGCGCACTGTCGATTTCGATCGACGCCCTGATGCTGCCGCTCGATGATGCTGTGCGCGATTGCCAACCCAAGGCCCGTGCCTCCGGTCGACCGGTTGCGCGAGGATTCGGCACGATGAAAGGCCCTGAAGACGGCTTCGCGCTGCGAGGCAGGAATTCCCGGCCCTTCGTCGTCGACGACAATCTCGGCGGCCGGGCCTTGGCTGCTGACCGTCACATGCGCGGCACTGCCGTAGCGGAGCGCATTTCCGATGATATTCGACAGCGCGCGCGACAACGCTGCGCGATCGCCCGCCACGAAAAAGGGCCCGGAGCGCTCCCGATCGAGCGTGACCTGGCCGCCCGTCATCCGCGCAACCTCGACCTCGTCTGCAACCAGGGCGAACAGTTCGACGGCTTCTCTGGTTTTCAGCGGATTGGCATGGACTGCGACCAGCAGCGCATCCTCGACGAGCTTGTCCATCGCATCGAGATCGTGCATGGCCTTTTCGATCTGATTGGGATCGTCGAGGATATCCAATCTAAGTTTCAGCCGCTGCACATAGGTCTTGATGTCGTGGGCGATGGCTCCAAGCATGACATTGCGCTCGTTGAGGAGCGTTGCCACCTGCTCTTCCATGCGCAGTGTGCGCCTGGCGAGAGCGGCGATCTCCGGCGAGCCGCGGATCGGGATAGGCTCCGGCGCGCCAGTTGCGGCAAAGGCCTCGAGCGAATGCGCAATGCGTTCGATCGCCCGCCCCTCGCGCAGGATCACGATCAAGACGCCGCCGGTGAGAAGAAGGCCGATGATGCCGAGCCAGAATCCTGTCGGCAGGCCGAAAAAGCGCGGCAGCAGATCGCCGCGGACCTCGGCTGCCAGCCACTCGCCTGCGCGCAGGCGCACATAAACCCGAACCGGCTCGGTCGATAGCGCCCAGTTCACGGCGCGGTTGTCGCGGCCAAAACGGCGCGACTGGATCAGCGCAACGACGTCAGTCGTGCCTTCAGAGCCGAGCCGCTTTCGAACGGCATCCTCCACCTCGCGCACATGGGCATCTCGGGGAGACTCGACCGGTGCCTCCGACGTGACCCGATAGGCCAATCCGGCGCCTGAGATCGCGGTCAGAACGTCTTTTCTTTGGCTTTCGTCGAGACTTCGCCACAGACGCACCACCGCCGCGATCTGGTCGGGCACGAGCCCGGCGGCGCCGCCGACGCGCTGGCGGCGCATTTCGACAAAGGTCGAGGTCAGCCCCAATATCTCGAGCAGGAGCGCGATGGCCGCGATCCAGAAGAAAACCCGCCACAACCGGATGCGGCGTCCCTTCACGGCACGCTTTCCACGGCTGCCGTGAGGATATAGCCGGCATTGCGGACCGTCTTGAATCCATCCTCCGGAAAGCCGCGCTCGACCAGCTTCTTTCGCAGCCGGCTCATCTGGACATCGATGTTGCGATCGAACATGTCCGCGCTGCGGCCGCGCGTCCATTCGATCAACTGATCGCGTGACAGAACACGACCGGGCCTGTCGACGAAACAGCGCAACAGTTCGAACTCGCCCGACGTCAGCGACAGCGGCGCATCGTGCGCGTCGAGCACCGCGCGCCGGCTGAGATCAACGATTAGGTTGTCAACACGAAACCTGCTGCCCCGCGAAGCTCCCCCGCGCCTCAAGATCGCCTTGACCCGCGCGACCAATTCCCGCCTTTCGAACGGTTTTGGCAAATAATCGTCGGCGCCCAATTCCAGCCCGATCGAGCGATCGATGCTCAACCCGCGCGCCGAAACCATCAGGATCGGCGTATCCTGCGTCTCGCGCAAGCGTTGGCAAAACGAAAGCCCGTCCTCGCCCGGCATCATGATGTCGAGAATGATCAGTTCCACGCTCCCCTGCCCGGCCATGATCCGCCGCGCGGTCGGCGATCCTTGGCTTCCTGCACGCGAAAGCCCTCGCGGGTCAAGCACGACCTGCAGCACCGAAGGACACCCGTTCATCGTCGACAACGAGAATGGAGCGAGCTTGCCGATTCATCCCGGCGATTGCCTTACGCGGGCGCGAGGCGCAAGCGGCAAATCGGCCCCGCAACAAATTGCGTATCGGCAGGCCGGCCGGCAATATCCCGTGCGAACGGCAATGCCACCTTCAATCGCCCACGGCGCTCGGCCGATCCGGCGGTAGCCCTTGAATGACAGCCGAGAACAGCGATGAAGCATTGATCCCGCCTCGGCGGCGTTGATGCGAATGTTAATGCAGGACCACTAGCAAATATATGTTTCTAGTGGAGTTTCGGATTTGACATTCGCTTTCCGAACTCGCGGCTAGGTGGGTAGCGAATGTCAAATCCACTCCACTAGAGACCTCCACATTGTCCCTGGCAGGCCCCGCCCTCATCGGTGGCGGCTTCGGCGTTTCGCGTTAGCCCGGGTGGTCGACACGCTGGACCGGCCCACACGGCGGCGTCTACGAAGGCGGTGGAAAATGTACGAACGGGACCTGCCAGAGCAGCGGCACGTTCACCGGACCATATGGCGGGGTCTGGCATCACGCCGGCAACGCACACCAAGTTGCACCCGGACAATGGGCCGGCGAAGGGCAGATCGTTGCGCCAGGCGGCGGAACGCTGCAGCATTCCTGGACGTGGCATCGCGCCGGAATTTGACGCGCGATCTGGTGGGCTAGATGACTGGCTCAAAAAAGATCACCCTCGCGCTTTGTTACGCGAGGGTGATTTCTGTTTGGTGTCGCGCCGAATGACCGGCGAAAATGCTAGTGGAGCGGATTTGGCATTCGCTGCCCGCCTAGCCGCAAATTCGGAAAAGCGAATGTCAAATCCTAAGCTCCACTAGAAACATATATTTGCTAGTGGTCCTTTGATTCTAACATTCGCAAAAGTGTCCGCTGAAACGGGATGCGAATGTTAGAATTGGACCTCTAGAGCGGCTTGATCTCGACTTTGCGGAATTTCACCACGCCCTTGTCGTTCGCCACGCCGTTCGCGTCCTTGTTGCCGAGGCCGTGCTGGAGCGCGATGTGCCCATTCGCCAATTTCGAGTCCTGCACACCGTCAACGGTCTTCTGGCCGTTGAGGACAACCGTGAGCGTCGCTCCCTTCGCCGTGATTTCGTAGGTATTCCACTTGCCACCTGCGTGCGGCATCGGATTGACTTTGGCAACATTTACAATGCCGCCCGTGCCGTAGCTCGGATCGGGGCGCGCATCCCAGATGTTCACCTCATAGCAGTTGTCGGCGCCGATCTTGTTGGGGTCGGTACAGCGAATGAAGATGCCGCTGTTGGAATCCGCTTCGACCCAGAACTCAGCCCTGATCTCGTAATCCTTGTATTCGTTCTTGGTGACCAGGAAGCCGTTGCCCTTGTCGGCCACAATCATGCCGTCCTCGACCCGCCAATTGGCGTCGCCGGTCTTGGTAAAGCCGTCAAGGCTCTTGCCGTCAAACAACGTGACCCATCCCGTTTCGCTCGATGCCTGTGGCGACCAGGCCAGCGCGGCGAAGCCGAAGGTGAGCAAGGCAATCATAGACCGGCGTTTCATCGAAAATACTCCCCGTTGATGTTGTTCTTGGATAACTGGCTCGATCGAGCCGTTTTTCGATCGTCCCGACGATAGCAGCGGGCGGCTCCTCCGGGAAGCCAGCCCGAGCCGACGGCCGCGATGCGAGGCGGTCCGCCAAGTCAATACGGTGTGAACCGCTCATGGCCTTAGTACCGCCGATCTGAAGTCCCTGCATCTGCAAGCGGCGAGTTCTTCCCAGGGACTTCGGATCGAAAGCGGGTACTAGCATCATAAATTTGCTAGTGCCCTTTGCCTTCCGAAGTTCGCGTCAGAGGTTGCCGCGATGTCTCACGAACTTCGGAAAGAGGGCACCAGACCGGCGGAGTACCGTGGGTATGGAAGGACCCGATGGTTTTCAGCCCCCACGCCTGCCCCTTCCTTCGTTCCTCCTCGGTCCAGACGATCGGCTTCCAGTCGGGCGCCAGGAATAGCCGACGACGGCCACCGCAATCGCGATATGCGTCACGATTGAAAGAATGACGGCGAAGAACAGGCCGAAAAAGGACCCGACGAGGCTTCGTGCCGGTCGTGGGGCCTCCGCAACTGGTAAATCAATTACTAATCTTCTCGCGCAATGGCGGGCGGCGGGCCTCCGCCAAATTTCTCATGTTTGTCAAGGCGTGGGCCTCCGGTCGAAGTCCGGCAGGCGCCAAACGACAAATTTGCAACACCGAAACCGGACTTATTGCCCGAGGCGGCTTAACCGTTTGTCCAGCGACAGTCGTCATATTGGCGCTCAGAGGGCGTAATTCGTGACGGATCGGGTTCAGCTATCGTGACATCATTTGGACGGGTGATTTTGGTGCGCGGCTCGCATGCGCGGGTCGGCCTGCTTGCTACCGGGAAGATGGGGCCGGCCGAGGTGCGGGCAACGGTGGGCCGCTTCATCAGCATCCGCTGCGCCAGTTCCGTCATCGTTGCCATGATCACGGAGGTGTCGTGCGAAAACCTGCCGACATCCGACAGCTACATTGCCAGCGCCTCCGTCGACCTGCTCGGCGAAATCTACGGGACGGCGGAGCGCCAGAAGTTTCAGCGCGGCGTCACCAACTATCCGACCATCGGCGATGCGGCCGAGCTGATCAACAGCCAGGAATTGCGCACCATCTACGCGCCGAGCGGTTCGGACCAGATCAATATCGGCACGCTGCAGCAGGACCCGTCGGTCATCGCCTATGTCGATATCGAGGAAATGCTTTCCAAGCATTTCGCGGTGCTGGGATCGACCGGCGTGGGTAAATCGACCGGCGTGTCGCTGCTCTTGAACGAGATTCTCAAATCGCGGCCGACGTTGCGGGTCTTCCTACTCGACGTTCATAACGAATACGGCCGCTGCTTCGGCGACCGGGCGCTGGTGCTCAACCCACGCAACCTGAAGCTCCCGTTCTGGCTGTTCAATTTCGAAGAAATCGTCGACGTGCTGTTCGCCGGACGGCCCGGCGTGCCCGATGAGCTCGACATTCTCGCCGAAGTCATTCCGGTCGCAAAAGCCATCTACACGCAATATCAAAACACCGATCGGATGGGACTGAAGCGGGCCGATCCCAAGGGGGGCGGCTACACCCTCGATACGCCTGTGCCGTATCGGCTGGTCGACCTGATCTCGCTGATCGACGAGCGGATGGGCAAACTCGAAAATCGCTCTTCGCGAATCATCTATCACAAGCTGATCTCGCGCATTGAGACCGTGCGCAACGATCCGCGCTATGCCTTCATGTTCGACAACGCCAATGTCGGCGGCGACACCATGGCCGAGGTCATCAGCCACCTGTTCCGCCTGCCGTCGCAAGGCCGGCCGATGACCGTGATGCAGCTTGCCGGCTTCCCGGCCGAAGTCATCGATTCCGTGGTCTCGGTGCTGTGCCGCATGGCGTTCGATTTCGGCCTCTGGAGCGACGGCGTGTCGCCGATGCTGTTTGTCTGCGAAGAAGCGCATCGCTACGCCTCCGCCGACCGCAATGTCGGCTTTGGCCCGACCCGCAAGGCCGTGTCGCGCATTGCCAAGGAAGGCCGCAAATACGGCGTGTATCTCGGACTCATCACGCAGCGTCCCGCCGAGCTCGATGCCACCATCATTTCCCAGTGCAACACGCTGTTCACGATGCGCCTTGCCAACGAGCGCGACCAGGCGCTGCTCCGCTCGGCCGTCTCGGACGCGGCCGCGAACCTGTTGTCCTTTGTTCCTTCGCTCGGAACACGCGAAGTGCTCGCGTTCGGCGAAGGCGTGGCGCTGCCTACGCGTTTGCGCTTCAAGGAAGTGCCGGTCCATCAGCTGCCGCGCGGCGAAGCCACCATATCAACGGTGCCGTCGGCCACGTCCGGCCACGACATGCATTTTGTCAGCGCGGTGCTGGACCGCTGGCGGGGGGCCACGTCAAACCGCGATACCGCGAACGATCCGACCCTCAGCGAACGCCCGGTCTCGCGCACGGTCAACACCGTGGAAGCGCCAATGCTGCAACCGTCACTGGGGCTCGATCCGGACCGCTTCTCGCTGTTGAAGAAGCCGCTGCGCTGAAATTTCCGATCTGCGTGAAGATCGGAACCGCGGACAGGCTTTGCGCGAGCGTGGTCCAAAGACTATTGTCGAGCTTCCATTGAGCGGAAGCCTCGACATGACACAGCCTGACATTTCGCGTTTCCCGGTCCCCCGGGTCAACGACCTGCCCGAAGACATTCGCGAGCGCCTGCTCGCGGTGCAGGAAAAGTCCGGCTTCATTCCGAACGTGTTCCTGACCCTGGCCTTTCGACCGGATGAATTTCGCGCCTTTTTTGCCTATCACGATGCGCTGATGGAAAAGGATGGCGGCCTGACCAAGGCCGAGCGCGAGATGATTGTGGTTGCAACTTCCAGTGCCAATCAGTGCCAGTACTGCGTGATCGCGCATGGCGCGATCCTGCGAATTCGCGCGAAGAATCCGCGTCTCGCCGACCAGGTCGCCGTGAATTACCGCAAGGCGGACATCACGCCGCGCCAGCGCGCGATGCTCGATTTCGCCATGACAGTGAGTCGGGGGGCGCAGCTGGTTTCCGACGCCGATTTCGCCGCGCTTTCGGCTCACGGATTTTCCCATGACGACATCTGGGACATCGCTGCGATCACGGCGTTTTTCGCGCTCTCCAACCGGATCGCCAACGTCAGCGCGATGCGGCCCAACGATGAGTTCTATCTGATGGGGCGGCTGCCTAAGGCGTAAGGCAGACGGCGGCGGCTAACCTTCCGACGCGGGCCCGCACCAGCCGGGCAAATAGACCGCATCCGGGCTCTTGGCGAGCTCGAGGCTCTTTTCCATCGCCTTTGCAAAATTTTCTTCCACCACCTTGGTCGAGATCTTCCGCCGCAGGAAATCGGCCCAGAGAAATTCGCTGAATGGCGTTGTATCCTTGGCGAAACCGCCGGACCGCCGCAATTCACCCGCGAGGCTTCGGAAAGGATCGTCCTTGAGATCCCCAATCGACTTTGGCAGGTCCTTGAAGTGGCGGCGCTCCCCCTTGGCGTCGTAGGGATAAACCCAGCGCTTGTTGTCCATCACGCCCCAGAATGCGTCTTTTTCAACCATGGCAAGGTCGCCGATCACGGTGACGAGAATGTCTTTCACGCCTTCTTCGTGAAGCGCGCGCGCCAGATGGTGGTGATCGACCACGTAGTAGCGCTTGTCCGGTCCTTTAACCACCGGGATCATGTGTTTGCCGAGCGACTCCGCCTGCTTGTTCTTTTTCTGCTCGCGCCAGCGCTTGCGCTTTTCCTTCACCTCCCTCATCCCGACCGTCATCTGGGTCGGACGAAGCGACATAATCGGAATCGGATGGATCATCGGTTCGCGGACGTTCGACATGACTGGACATCCCCCTGTCGGATTGTGAAATATGCCGTTGCCGTTCATTCGATTATGGCATGATGCAACCGGCGATCAATCGCCTTTGGCGGCACGCAGAGCGGGTGCGGACCGCCCCGAAAGGCTTGCAACATGGCCGCCAGGCGCAGGCAGCCCCGCAACGTCGTCGCGAGCTTTTAGGCCGCTGGCAGCACCGGCCATCGAGAGACCCTAGAGAGATGATGAGCAGTCTGAAGGATCGAAAATCGAAACCGTCAGTCGTCCGGCTTGGCGGTCGCGAGATCGTCGCCGAAGGACTTCGGCTTAATTTCTGGGCGGATATCAGTCACCGCTGCATGACGGCGTCATGGCCGGCCTTTATCGCCGGCGCAGCGCTCGTCTTCATCGTCTTCAACACGATCTTCGGCTTTCTCTATTGGCTTGGCGATAATCCGGTCTCGAACGTCACGCACAGCGACTACATCGACTATCTCTATTTCAGCATCGAGACACTCTCGACCGCCGGTTACGGCGACATGCATCCGCAAACCCACTACGGGCACTTCATCGCGACAATCGAGCTGTTCACGGGCATCTTCTCGATGTCGGTCATGACCGGACTGATCTTCGCCCGGTTCTCGCGGCCACATGCGCGTCTGTTGTTTGCCAACAATCCGGTCATCTCGCGACGGGAAGGAAAGCGGACCCTGATGGTGCGTATCGCCAACGAGCGCCACAACATCATCGGCAACGCAACCGCGCGGCTGTGGGTGCTGCAGAACATCGTCAACGGCGACGGCCATGCCTTGCGTCGCTTCACGGAGCTTTCGCTGGAGAAGAACGAGCATCCGGCGCTCGCACTGACCTGGACGCTCTTTCATGTGCTCGACGAAGCGAGCCCGCTCAACGAGCTCGATGCCGACGGCATGAAGGCGGCCAGCGTATCGCTTGTGGTCGTGGTGTCTGGCTATGACGTTGTTGCGGCGCAAACCATCCATGCCCGCAAATCTTACGATCATACCGAGATCCGGTTTAACCAACGCTATGTCGATATTCTCGAGGAGCTTGAGGGGAGCCGGGTTCGAATCGACTACGGCAGGTTCCACGACACGGTGAGCGAGTGAGTTTTGCCGCTGACGCGAAGTCCAACCCACCACGCTGGCCGCTATTTTTATTTTTACTTCGGGAAACAACGCAGGCGTGCTAAGGGGAAAGGCGCCATCCTGGAGCTGGCATCCGTGAGACCCCAGCGACCCATTGCATCGGCCCCGGCGGAAGACGAGCACCGCGTGCTCCAGTTCCGGCCGCGCCCTGAATCCCCCTTTGCCCAGCGCGGAAATCATCCTCCGTTTGTTCGCAGGCTGGAAGTCGCCAACGATTTATCGCGCTACGAGCGCGTGCCCGACGAAGTGGACGACTATCGGCAGCGGATGCTGGCGAACGTAGCGGCTTTCGCATTCACCGTGGCGTTGCTGGCGATCGGCATATGGCTGACTGTGAGTATTGCCCATCTGCGCCGGACCCAGGATTGCGTCCTGATGGGACGCCACGATTGCGTCCAGATTGCCGTGCCAATTAATTAGCCGTGCCCGGCTAGCTGCCGCTCCTTCGTGGTTTTCGGCTAATCGGCGCTTTGCCACTGGAAATCGGCGGCCAAAGGCATTGGCCACCTCCATTGAACTCGCCGCTGCGCTCCGATATACGGGCTTTCGGCTCCGGTGGTGGATAGGGCCGATCAGGGGCTGGGCCGCCGCCATCCCGCCTCTTTGGGGTTTATCTTTAATATATCAAAGGCTTAGTGATGTCCTCTACATTCGATCAGGTGGCAACGATTATCGCTGAAACCTGCGACATACCGCGCGATACGATCACGCCGGAAAGCCACGCGATCGACGACCTGGGGATCGACAGTCTCGATTTCCTCGACATCGCCTTTGCCATCGACAAGGCGTTCGGAATCAAGCTGCCGCTGGAAAAGTGGACCCAGGAAGTCAACGACGGCAAGGCAACCACCGAGCAATACTTCGTCCTGAAAAACTTGAGCGCCCGGATCGACGAATTGGTCGCGGCCAAGAGCGCCAGCGCCTAGTCCAGCGTGGCGGTTCGAAAGTCCGCATCATTGATGCCGCGCGCTCGTCATGCGGACTTTTGAACCAAAGCCACACTGAATGAATGAGTTTGCCAGTGCGCTATCCATTCCGAAGTTCGTAAACGTGGGGCCGCGCAATGCTACGAACTTCGGAATCGGGACACTAGCCTGACGATGCAACTTGAATACTTCCACCTGATCGATCGCATCGTCGACCTCAATATCGGCGAGAAGAAGATTGTCGTCGAAGCGCAGGTTCCGACGCAAAGCACCATCTTCGAGGGACACTTTCCCGGCTATCCGCTGATGCCAGGCGTGTTGTTGATCGAATTGATGGCGCAAGCCTCCGGCTGGCTTCTGCTCGGCCTGCTCAAGTTCGAGCGCATGCCGATTCTCGCCGCCGTGAAGGACGCCAAGGTGCGTGGCTCGGTGTTCCCTGGCGAACTCATCACCATTGAAGCCGGAATTGCCCACGAAGGCTCGGGCTATGCCCTGACCGAGGCGAAGATCCGGGTCGGCGGCAAGCTGCGGGCAAACGCGACGCTCACCTTCACGCTGATTCCCTTCCCCAATTCCGACATGCGCGGATTCATGAACTCGGTTGCCGAGCGCGTCGGTTTTCCGCAGCAGGCGATAACCCATGACTGAGACCAAGCCTGCGACCGAGGTCTGGATCACCGGCATCGGCCTTGCGACCTCGCTCGGCGAGGGTCTGGATGCACATTGGGAGGCGCTCAATCAGCACCGCATCAATGTCGACGAGAAGGGCTTTGCCCCCTGCGTCGTGCACCCCCTCGCACCTCTCAACTTCGACGCGCAGATCCCGAAGAAAGGCGATCAGCGCCAAATGGAAGCCTGGCAGCGGATCGGCACCTATGCCGCAGGGCTCGCGCTGGAATCCGCCGGCGTCAAGGGCAACAGGGAAATCCTCTCGCGCATGGACATGGTGGTCGCTGCCGGCGGCGGCGAACGCGACCTGGCGGTCGATTCGAACATCCTGAGCCTTGAAGCCAAGGGCAATTCGGCGCCCGGCTTTCTCAACGAACGGCTGATGAGCGATCTGCGCCCGACGCTGTTTCTGGCGCAGCTCTCCAATCTTCTGGCCGGCAATATCGCCATCGTGCACGGCGTCACCGGTTCATCCCGTACCTTCATGGGCGAGGAGGCGGCCGGCGTCGACGCGACCAAGATTGCCCTGGCCCGTATCGCGGCCGGCCAAAGCGACATTGCGTTGATCGGCGGATCGCAAAACGGCGAACGCAAGGATCTGCTCGTTCTCTACGAGTTCGGCGGCTTCAACCTGAAGAACAAGTTCGCAAGCGTCTGGGACCGCGGCGAGCCCGGTGGCTTCGCATTGGGCTCCGGCGGCGCATTCCTTGTCATCGAATTGAAGGCTCACGCCGAAGCGCGCGGCGCCAAGCCGTTTGCCCGGCTCGTCAACGTCGTCGCCGACATGTCGCGCCGCAAGCATGCCGGCGACGTGACCTCGACGCTGGAGAAGCTGTGGGCAAAGCTCGGCAAGATCGGCGACAACGCCGCAATCATTACCGGAGCGACAGGCGCCGAACCCGCCACAGCCGAAGAGCTCGCGTTCCTCAAGGCCCATTCGAAGCTTCCGGTGCGCGCGACCGGAACGGCCTTTGGGCACATCATGGAAGCGCAATTCCAGCTCGGACTGGCCCTGGCGGCATTGTCGCTGTCGCGCGGAAAATTGTTTCCGCCGGACGGCCGGTCCCCTGTCGAGGTTGAAATGTCGCAGCGCCCCTCCCAGATTGTCGTCATCGGGACGGGTCATTGGCGCGGCGAAGGCATGGCACTGGTCGAAGCGATCTAGTGGTCCGATTCTAACATTTGCATCCCCTTGAGGCGGGCACTTTTTGCAAATGTTAGAATCAAAGGACCACTAGCAAATATAGGTTTCTAGTGGAGTTTTGGATTTGACATTCGCTTTGACAGTCTGCCGCGCGGTGGGTAGCGAATGTCAAATCCACTCCACTAGTGAGCTCGGGGGGACAGCATGATAGCGACGCGCGATAAGTTCGGCAGGCCGATTGTCGTCGTGACCGGCATGGGCGTGGTCACTTCGCTCGGCGCAGGTAAAGCCGAAAACTGGAAAAAATTGACAGCCGGCGAATCCGGCATTCGCACCATCACGCGCTTCCCGACCGAGGGATTGAAGACGACCATGGCAGGAACGGTCGATTTCATTCCGGTCGAGCCGTTCTCATCTACGGACCTTGCCGAACGACTTGGCGAACTCGTGGCCGAAGAGGCTATCGCGCAATCTGCCATCGGCAGCAGGGGCGATTTTCCCGGCCCCCTGTTCCTCGCCGTCGCGCCTGTGGAGGTGGAGTGGCCACAACGGCAAGAGCTCGGACGCGCGATCGGCTCCGAGACCGAAATCAACTATGACGCCATGCTGCGAGTCTCGGGCGGGGGACGTTATACGGCCTATCATCGGCGGTTTCTTTTCGGTTCGGTTGCCGATCATCTTGCCGAGGTCTTCGGCACCAAGGGCTCGCCGATTTCACTATCCACCGCCTGCGCCTCGGGTGCGACGGCCATCCAGCTCGGGGTCGAGGCGATCCGGCGTGGCGAAGCCGATGCCGCGCTTTGCGTCGCGACCGACGGCTCGGTCAATCCGGAAGCCTTGGTACGCTTTTCGCTTTTGTCGGCCCTGTCGACCCATAACGATCCGCCGCAAGCCGCCGTGCGGCCGTTCTCGAAGAACCGCGATGGCTTTGTGATGGCCGAAGGCGCAGGCGCGTTGGTGCTGGAGAGCCTCGAGGCCGCCACTGCGCGAGGTGCGAAGATTCTCGGGGTCGTCACCGGCTGCGGAGAACTCGCCAACTCCTTCCACCGCACGCGATCAAGTCCCGACGGCAAGCCGATCATCGGCTGCGTTCGCAATGCACTGGCGGACGCGGGAATTGATGTCGAGCAGATCGACTACATCAATGCCCACGGCACCGGAACTCCCGAGAACGACAAGATGGAATATCTCGGAATCTCCTCGGTGTTCGGCGAACGCGCCAAGCAAATTCCGGTGTCATCGAACAAGTCGATGGTCGGCCATACGCTGTCGGCGGCTGGCGCGGTTGAAGCCGTGTTTTCGCTTTTGACCCTGGAGCACCAGAGAATTCCGCCGACCATCAACTACGAGATTCCAGATCCCGCCATTCCCTTCGACGTGGTCCCCAACAAGGCCCGCGACGCGCGCGTCACGACGGTGATGTCGAACTCCTTCGGCTTCGGCGGTCAGAATGCCTCGCTGATTCTGACCCGTGAACCGGTTTAGCACGGGCGATTTTTCGCGCCCGCGCCATATCCCTCAGAACGCCGGCACGCTTGCCGTGCTAATCATCGTTGATCCCTGATGTCCCCCCTGCTGCTTCGCGCCAGAGCAAAAATTCGCGACGCGACCAAGCCGATCGTGGAAGCGCTGGTCGGGGCTGTGACCATCTCTCTCCTGCGGACACTGCGTTATTTCGATCCGATCAAGACCGCTGACTTTCTCGGTCGCGTGACCCGTTTCATTGGTCCCTTGATGCGCGAACAACGGATTGGCCGCGCGAACCTCACGGCAGCCTTTCCCGAGAAATCGGGCGAAGAAATCGAGACCATTCTCGCCGGCGTCTGGGACAATCTTGGTCGGCTGGGGGCCGAGTTTGCCCATCTCGATCATATCTGGCAGCACGATCCTGCGTTTCCCGAAAAGAGCCGGATCGAAATCGGACCGCGCACGCATGAATTGTTCGCCAAGCTGAGGCTCGACGAGAAGCCCGCGCTGATCTTCGCAGCCCATCTCGGCAATTGGGAACTGCCGGCGGTCGCGGCGGTCGCCCATGGGCTGGATGCCGCCATCCTGTTTCGCCGACCCAACAGTGCCTCCGCCAACGAGATCATCGAGAAATTGCGCGCCGTGAAAATGGGAACGCTGATCCCGGCCGGCCGTGACGCGCCGCTGAAGATGGCCGAAGCGCTGCGCAACGGCCAGCACGTCGCGATGCTGGTGGACCAGTATTTCACCAATGGCGTGGACGTGACCTTCTTCGGTCGCAAGACCAAAGCGAACCCGACGCTGGCGCGCCTGTTACGGCAGATCGACTGTCCGATTCACGGCACGCGGATCATCCGCCTGCCCGGTCATCGCTTCCGCGCCGAACTGTCGGAAGAAATCGAACCGGTGCGCGATGCCTCAGGGCAGATCGATGTCCAGGGGACCATGCAGGCGATCACGTCGGTGGTCGAAGGATGGATTCGCGAATATCCGGATCAGTGGCTCTGGCTGCACCGCCGCTGGCGGTAAACCAGACCCTAGCGCCCCGTCTTCACTTTGGTCCAGAGCCTGTTGATGATGCGCTGCGTCGCCGGATCCCGCGCTGTGATGACAAAGAGTTTTGTCTGCATGGCTTCGTCCGGATAGATGTTCTTGTCATCCCGGATCTTCGGATCCAGCAATTTCTGGCTCGCCAGATTTCCGTTGGCGTAAGACAGAAAATTGGAATTCTTCGCGGCAATATCGGGCCGATAGAGGAAGTTGATCAGCTCGTAGGCCTCGTTGACGTTCTTCGCATCGGCAGGGATCGCCAGATTGTCGAAGAACATCTGCGCGCCCTCTTTCGGAATCGCATAGCCGATCGCGATCCCGTTTTTGGCCTCGGCGGCGCGGCTTCGCGCCTGCATGATGTCGCCCGACCAGCCGACCACCAGACAGATTTCGCCGGTCGCGAGCGCGCTCAAGTATTCGGAAGAATGAAACTTGCGAACGAAGGGACGGATCTTGCTGACGAGGTCGGCGGCCTTTTCCAGGTCCGCCTGCTTTGTCGAGTTCGGATCAAGACCGAGATAATTCAGCGCCGCCGGGAAGATGTCGTCGGGTGAGTCCAGCATATGGACGCCACAATCCTTGAATTTGGCGAGGTTCTCCGGCTTGAAGACGATGTCCCAGCTGTCGATCTTGGCGCCGAAGCCGAGGATGTTCTCCGCCATCTTGACGTTGTAGCCGATGCCGGTGGTGCCCCACATGTAGTTGGCGGCATATTGATTGCCCGGATCGTAGGTCGCGAGCCGCGCGGTCACCACCGGCCACGCGTTGGCGAGGTTCGGCAGTCTCGACTTGTCGAGCTTCTGAAATACCCCGGCCCTGATCTGGCGTTGCAGGAAGTAGGCCGTCGGCACCACGACATCGTAACCCGACTTGCCGGCCAGCAGACGCGTCTCCAGCGTCTCATTGGCATCAAAGGTGTCGTACACGACCTTGATGCCGGTCTCGCGGGTAAAATCCTCGAGCACCCCCGGCGCCATATAGCTCGACCAGTTGTAAAAATTGACCGTGCGGTCTTCGGCCCTCACGATGGACGGCAACGTCAACAGCGCCGCGGCGGTAACCAAGAGGATCGGGAGCGCGACGCGCCGGCGGGACATTCTCATTCTCCGCTATCGGCGATGCACCGCATCGGACAAACGCTCGAGCGCGGTATCGAGCGTGGCATCCCGCTTGGCAAAGCAGAATCGCACCACCGTCGTCACGGGATCCTGTTCGTAGAAAGCCGATACCGGAATGGCCGCAACCTTGTAGTCAGTGACGATCCGTTTGCAGAAAGCTTCGTCCGTTTCGTTCAAGCCGAGCGGCGACAGATCGACCGTGAGGAAATAAGTGCCCTGCGAGCGCAGCACCGGAAAGCCGAGGCTTTCGAGCCCGCTCGTCAACCGGTCACGGCTGCGCGCGAGGTCCTTGCGCATCTCGTAAAAATATTCGTCCGGCTTGCCGAGACCGTAAGCGACCGCGGCCTGAAGGTTTGGCGCGGTGGTGAAGGTCAGAAACTGATGCACCTTCGCCGCAACCCTGAGCAGCGGCGGCGCGGCGCAGACAAAACCGATCTTCCAGCCCGTGAGCGAAAATATCTTCCCCGCAGAGCCTACCTTGATGGTGCGCTCACGCATGCCTGGAATCGTGATCAGCGGAATGTGCTGCCGCCCGTCGAAGATGACGTGCTCCCAGACTTCGTCGCAAATCGCGATCGCGTCGAATTCCTGGCAGTATCGCGCCAACAGTTCTAGGTCCTCGCGCGGATAGACGACGGCGGCGGGATTGAGCGGATTGTTGAACAGAACCGCCTTGGTCTTGCGGTTGAAGACGCTCCGCAGCGCCTCCTCGGTCAGCCGCCAGTGCGGTGGCTCGAGCCTCACCAGGCGCGGAATGCCGCCGGCCTGGCGGATAATCGGAAGATAGGAATCATAGACCGGCTGGAAGACGACCACTTCGTCGCCAGGCTCGACCACCGCCAGAATCGCTGACGTCAGCGCTTCGGTGCCGCCCGATGTCACCATCACCTCGGTCATCGGATCGAGCTTGAGCCCGTGCCAGTGCCGATAATGGGACGCAATCGCCTGCCGCAACTCCGGAATGCCCATCATCGAGGGGTATTGGTTGTTGCCATTCATGGAGGCGTCGGCCGCGGCCTTGCGGATGTCCTCCGGACCGGGATCGTCCGGAAATCCCTGGCCAAGATTGATGGCGTTGTTGTCGCGGGCAAGCTGCGACATCGCCTCAAAGACGGTGACCGGCAGATCGCCAAAAACCTTGTTCAGGGAAGTCATGGGATCATCAGCCGGGCGAATTGGTCGGCAAACCCGCACCCTTCCAGGCCAGCATCCCGCCCGCGAGGTGTTTGTCGTACGGCAATCCCGCCGCCTGCGCCGCCAGCGAAGCCGTCACCGATCGCTTGCCAGAACGGCAGGCGAACACGACCTGTTTGCCCTTCGGATCGGGAATGGCCTGCGGATCGAAGCTCGACAGCGGCACCACCACCGCGCCGGGGTAGGCATCGACCGCGACTTCGTTGGGCTCGCGAACGTCGACCAGGAGATAGCGTCCCTCGGCCATGCCGCGGGATACTTCCTCAGCCGCCAAATCGTGAACTTGATGCCCTTGATCCGTCACTCACTCCTCCACCCGAACCGGCCGCATTTTTCGGCCGCCAACGTCGCTTTTAGCGCGACGAAAATCAAGCGCCCGGTAAGGCCAATTGCCGCCCGCCTCGGCCTACACCGTGACCTGTGTTCCCACCTCGACCACGCGGCCGCTCGGAATCTGGAAATAGTCGGTCGCATCGTTGGCGGTACGGCTCAGCGCGATGAACAGATGATCCTGCCAGCGTGGCATTCCGGAATGCGCCGCCGGCTTCAGCGCCCGGCGGGACAGGAAGAACGACGTCGACATGATATCGAATTGCCAGCCGAGCTTACGCGCAATCGCCAGCGCCTTCGGCACGTTCGGCGACTCCATGAATCCGAAACGTAGCGTGATCTTCGTAAAGGTAGTGCTGACCTGTTCCAGCCGGACGCGTTCGGAGGGGTCGACGCGCGGAGTGGCGGCGGTTTCGATGGTGAGGATGACGTTCTTCTCGTGCAGCACCTTGTAGTGCTTCAGACTATGCATCAATGCGGTCGGCGCGCTGATGGGATCGCTGGTCAGAAACACCGCCGTGCCAGGCACGCGCTGCGGCGGGCGTTTCTCCAGCATGGCCACGAGGTCGGCCAGCGGGAACTCCAGCTTGCGCGATTTCTCGAACAACAGCCTGCTGCCGCGCCGCCACGTGTACATCAGCAGCATCACGACGCCGCCGAGCGCAAGCGGAACCCAGCCGCCTTCCAGCACCTTCAGAAGGTTGGCGGCCAGGAACGTCAGATCGAGAAACAGGAACGGCGCGATCAGCGCAGCCGCGGCAATCGGCGACCACCTCCATACCCGCCAGATCACGACGAAGCCCATCATGCCGGTGACGACCATGGTGCCGGTCACCGAGATGCCGTAGGCCGAAGCCAGCGCGCTGGAGGAGCGGAACATCAGCACCAGCAGCATCACGGCGACCAACAGCAGAAGGTTGATGCGTGGAATATAGATCTGGCCGAACTGCGATTCCGAGGTGTGCCTGATTTCAAATCGCGGCAATAGCCCGAGCTGAATCGCCTGCTGCGTCAGCGAATAGGCGCCGGTGATCACCGCCTGGCTCGCGATCACGGTCGCAACGGTGGAAAGCGCAACCATCGGGATCAGCGCCCAGTCCGGAAACATGCGGTAGAAGGGATTTTCGATCGCCTTGGGATCGGCGATGAGAAGCGCGCCCTGCCCCAGATAATTCAGCGCGAGCGATGGCAGCACGATGAAAAGCCATGCCGTCTGAATCGGCCGTTTGCCGAAATGGCCGAGGTCGGCATAGAGCGCCTCGGCGCCCGTGACGGCCAGAAACACCGCACCCAGCGTGACGAAGCCGATAATGCCGTGATGAAGCATGAAGGAGACGGCATAGGCGGGATTGAGCGCCAGGAAGATCTCCGGCTGCCGCATGATCGGCATGATCGCGCCGATGGCGATGACGGCGAACCAGATGCACATGATCGGCCCGAAGAACGCCGCGACGTGGGCGGTGCCGCGCGACTGCGCGGCAAACAGCGCCAGCAGGATCACGACCGTCACCGGCACCACATAGGAATCGAGCGCCTCAGTGACGAGCTTGATGCCTTCGATCGCCGACAGCACCGACAGCGCCGGGGTGATCACCGCGTCGCCATAGAACAGCGCGCCACTGATAATGCCGAGCAAAACGATGGTGGCGGCGCCACGGGTGACCGCCCGCTGCGCCAGCGCCATCAATGCCAGCGTTCCGCCCTCGCCGTGATTATCTGCGCGCAGCAGGATCACGACATATTTCATCGTCACGACGATGATCAGCGCCCAAAGGATCAGCGAAACCACACCCAGTACCGCCGCAGGTGCGACTGTGCCCGACGGCCCGCCGGCCGCCACCACCGCCTCCCGCAGCGCATAGAGCGGGCTTGTTCCGATATCGCCATAAACGACGCCGATGCTGCCGATCAAAAGGGCCTTCAGGCTGGCCGTGGAATGGGTGGCCCCATGGCCGTTGGCCGCCGTCGTTTCCGAGGCGGGAGCTACAACATCACTGGTCATTAGGTGGGGAGCCTCAACGAGGTTCACTGCGCGGTCGCAAAACGACGCGGCTTATAGCCGTGCGCCCGCTGCATAGCCTAGCCCGATTTTAAGGCTACGGCATGCAAATTTTGCAGTTGCTAGATAGGGGTAATCTCAGTCGAGCCAATGGTAATTAGGTAGCTGTTATCAAGGCTTCAAGCCTGGCGGCAGCGGCGGATTTTCACGCATCAAGGTAATGGTCACGCGACGGTTGGCCGAAAGCGAGGGATCGTCGGGAAACAACGGCTGAGTGTCGGCCTTGCCGGACACGGCGAAGATATGGGAGGGCGGCAGCCCTTCCCGCTCGAGGATCTGGCGCACGGCGTTGGCCCGGTCGGCCGACAGGTCGAACGCGCCATAGTCGCTCCGGGTTGGAATGTAGCCGGCGGAAGTGTGGCCTGCGATCGCCACCCGAAGCGGTGTCGCCTTCAGCGGCGCCGCCAGCTTCTGGATCAGCCGGCGGGTGCGCTCAAACGGCACCTTCGAACCTTCCGCAAACATCGAGCGGCCGTCCTGATCGACGATCTCGAGATTGAGGCCCTCTTTGGTTTCCTCGAACATGATGTGCTTGGAGATTTCGGTCATCTCCGGCATGTCCTGCAGCGCCTGCCGCAGCGAAGCCGAGGCCAGCGCAAATTCGCGATCGACCTTCAGCCGCGCGCCGGCGACCTGGTTCCGGTCCTGCTCGTCCGGCGTCGGGGTGTTGGAGGCCTCGTCCGGCGAGATGTGGTCGACGTTCTTCAGCTTAGGCCGCGTCGGCAGACCATCGGATTCGATGATGCCGGAATAGCGCACGTCGGTCTGCACGCCGAAGGCCTCGCGCATCGAACCCGCGACGATCTTGAGCTTGTTGTTGTCCATGGTGGAGAAGGCGACGAGCATCACGAAGAAGCTCATCATCAGACCCATGAGGTCGGCGAAGGTCACGAACCAGCCGTGTCCTCCGGCATGCGCTTCACCACGTTTCTTCTTGGCCATGATCGATCTTCCGCCCTAGTGCCCACTTTCCGAAGTTCGTGCTCCATCGCAGCAACCACTTTCGCGAACTTCGGAAAGTCATGGGCACTAGCAAACATTTTGATTCTAGTGCCGCTTTCCTATTTGAAGTTCCTGGATCGAATTCGCCGCTTGTGGTGCAGGAACTTCAAATAGGCGGCACTAGCGGTCCGCAAAACTATGCGGTCGCCTCTTCGCCCTCCTCGTGGCGGTGCTTCTCCGGCAGGTAGGCCAGAAGCATTTCACGAACGAGCGTCGGACTCTTGGAATCCCGGATCATCAGAATGCCGTCGATGATCAGGGTGCGGTTGGTCTCTTCGTCGAGCAGCTTGCCGTGAAGCTTGTCGGCGATCGGCAGACAGAACAGGTTCGCAACAAGCGCGCCGTACAGTGTTGCGAGCAGCGCGGTCGCCATGAACGGACCGAGCTTGGAAGGGTCGGTCATGTTCGCAAACATCTGCACCATGCCGATCAGCGTGCCGATCATGCCGAAGGCCGGCGCACAGTCGCCGATGGCGCGGTAGATCTTGCTGCCCTCATCGAGGTGCATCAGGAAGTTGTCGCGGTCGCGTTCGAGATTGTCGCGAATGAATTCCATGTCGTAACCGTCGGCGATGAAGCGGATTCCCTTGGCGAGGAACGGCTCGTCGGTCTCAACCTTCTCCAGGCCGACCGGTCCCTGCTTGCGGGCGATTTCGGCAATGCGGGCGAGCTCGTCAACGAGGTCGCGCGCCGACAGCCGGCTCATCGTGAAGGCGAATTTTGCGCCGAGAGGCAGACCATGCAACATCACGCCGAGGGGAAAGCGGATCATGGTAGCCGCAATCGAACCACCGAAAATGATGATGATCGCATGCTCACTGACGAACAGATGCAGATCGCCACCCAGGAGCATCATCGTCGCGATGACAATGATGCCGGCGACAAGACCGGCGCCCGTCATGATATCCATGGGAGACTCCAACGCGTACGCGAACGACCGGCCGTCCTGGACGGTCGCGCAGCCCCCTCCGAGCCGCGCACTCAAACCCTACGGGGCGGCCATTAAAGAGGCGTAAAGGTTAAGCCGTTTTGAGAATGCTAGTGGAGTGGATTTGACATTCGCGACCCGCCTAGCCGCGAACTCGCATAGCGAATGTCAAATCCGAAACTCCACTAGAAGCCTATATTTGCTGATGATCCTTTGATTCTAACATCCGCGAAAGTGCCTGCCGAGAAGGGATGCGAATGTTAGAATTGGACCACTAGCTGCGGAAGATCGCGGAGCTACGGACGAGAAGCCCGTTCCATTCTTCAGTACAGGACGACGCGCCGATGCGTCGGCGGGTTCGTCTGCCGGCAAGATTCTGCTAACCATAACGGCCGCTCGCAATCTCACGTGACGCTTGCCACGGCTCTCCGTTCCGCCGCCCTATCAGCCTTCATCTGCGCGTCGGCGCTTGCGGCCTGCAAGACCAACGCAGGCCAGGAAGTCGCGCTATCGCGCTGAAATGCCGCCGGACCAGGCGTCAGTGAATTTCGGCAGAACGCTTCAGCGCTTCTTTCAGTTTCTCGAGGCTGAAATCCTTGCTTCGCGCGATTTCGAGGATCGGCGCCTCGCGGCGGCCGCACAGTTCGGCGGCATCGGGAATCTTCGCGGCAAGATCCGCTGGAATCACGATCGCACCGTGCTGGTCGGCATGAATGAGGTCATCCGTGCGCACCGTCATGCCGGCGACGCGGACTTCACCCCCAAAGTGCTCGGCGTGAACCCAGGCATGTGACGGACCGATGGAGCCCGCAAGCGCCTGGAAACCCGGCGCCCATTGCGGGATGTCGCGGATCGAGCCGTCGGTGATGACGCCGAGGCAGCCCAGCGCCTTGTGCACATTGCTCTGCACCTCGCCCCAGAACGCGCCGTAACCGACGTCGGGACCGTCGACGTCCTGGATCACCGTGATCCGCGGCCCCCAGCCGGTGCCCATATATTCGTAGTAGGCGATGCGGCGGCGCGCCTGTTCGTCGGCCGGGAGTTGGGACTTGAGCACCGAGCGGATCGTCACCGTCCGTGCATAACCGACCATCGGCGGCAGGGTGGGAAACGGACAGACCAACGGCTTGGTGGTGTAGCCGACCAGGCGGCGCTCGGGCGCGACCACTTCCATCGCATTGCAGATCGTGGGCGTATCATAGCGCGCCAGCACCTCAAGCAAGGCAACGGGCAATGGCGCGGGGGCGGAATTCGTCACGGCGGTCTCCAGGATTTTTCGGATAGAGCAGGATTGTCCTCCACGCATATAACCGACCGTGGCGCGATCGGCAAAAGCGCCCGCTTTTTCATCTGGAGAAATGCTGCGAGAAGATACGAATGTCAGAACCGGGACAGGAGATCAGTTCAGCCGTGCCGGCCGGTCGTCGTCATCGACCGCCGCCAGGAACGGCGACGGCGGATCGTCAGGAGGACTTGCAACAACTGTCGGTGTCGTCAGCGCTTCGGCCTTGCGCTGGTGGTTGCGGTAGGATTTCCACCCAAGCGGCAGGCTCAAGAGATAGATCACCGTGCCAATGGAAAGGATATACCAGGGATAGCCGATCAGGAGCGCGATGAAGAAGACCGCCGACACGAACACCGGCAACACCATCTCCGGCGGCACGCGCATCCGGACCGTCTTGCCCGAGAAGACTGGCAGGCGCGAGACCATCAGGCAGCCGATCACGAAGGTATAGACCGCCGTCACGGCGGCCGGAGGTTTCGGCACCCCCAGGAATGCCAGGTAAATCGGCAGCAGTACGGCGATCGCGCCGGCAGGCGCCGGAACGCCGGTGAAATAGTTCGCCGCATAGGCCGGCCTGTTCGGATCATCGATCGTCGCGTTGAAACGCGCCAATCTCAATCCGCCGCTGATTGCAAAAACCATCGCGGCAATCCAGCCGCCGTTGTGCAATTCATGCAGTTGCCAGAAATACAGCATCAAACCCGGCGCCACGCCGAAATTGACGAAATCGGCAAGGCTGTCGAGTTCGGCCCCGAACTTCGATTGCCCCTTGATCATGCGCGCGACCCGGCCGTCGATGCCGTCGAGCACGGCGGCAAACACGATTGCCGCTACCGCGAGCTCCATCCGCCCCTCGGTCGACAGGCGGATCGCCGTCAAACCGGCGCAGATTGCCAGCAGCGTGATGAAATTGGGAACCAGCATGCGCACTGGAATTGGTCGAAACCGGCGGCGGCGCAGTTCAAGATATTTGGGGTCAATCGGCATGGTCTCAAACATATAGCAAGCGGCGGCTGCCTTCGCCATTGCACCGACCATCCGGGAGGGACGTTCGGACCGTGGTTAACTGCCGCGGTAAGTCCGGCCCTGATCGCTGAGCCTGAAATCAGCCAGAATGGTCTCGCCGGCGATTGCGGTTTGGCCCTCTGCCACAAGCGGGACCGTTCCCTCCGGCAGATAAACGTCCAGGCGCGAGCCGAAGCGGATCAGCCCGAAGCGCTCGCCCGCCCCGATCATCTGCCCTTCCCGCACGAAACAGACGATCCGCCGCGCCACCAGGCCCGCGATCTGGGTCACGCCGATGCGGCCGTTCGTGGTCGAGATCACCAGCGAATTGCGCTCATTGTCCTCGCTCGCCTTGTCGAGCTCGGCATTGATGAACTTGCCCGGCCGATAGGCGACGCGGTCGATCCGTCCCGCAACCGGACTGCGGTTCACATGGCAATTGAATACGCTCATGAAGATCGAGACACGCGGCAACGGCCTGTCGCCCAGCCCGAGCTCGGCCGGCGGCAGGACGCTCACGATCATCGAGACACGCCCGTCGGCGGGCGCCACCACGATACCTTCCCGCACCGGCGTCACCCGGACGGGATCGCGGAAAAACAGCGCGCACCAGACGGTCAGAAGCGTGCCGATCCACCCCAATGGCGACCACAGCCAGAACAGGATCAGGCTCACGAGGGCAAAGCCGCCGATGAAGGGATAGCCCTCCGGATGAATTGTCGGGATTTGCGCGCGAATGGAATTGGCGATCGACATCAAAATTCACTGACGGCTTGTGAACTCACAAATCCACTCACTAGGGCGGGGCCCCTTCCCTTGCAAGGGAGAAAGCCGCAAAATCACTCGGCAGCCGCCGGGGTCACCAGCGAGTCTTCAACCGGCGGCGGCTCGCGGTTGGGCGCCTCGTTCTCGTCGGCCATCCGCGCCAGTTTCTCTCGCGCTTCCTGGGCCTCGCGCTGCCTGTTCCACATACTGGCATAAAGCCCGCCGCTCGCCAAAAGCTGGCCATGGGTGCCGCGCTCGGCAATACGGCCCTGATCGAGCACGATGATCTCGTCAGCCGTGACGATCGTGGAGAGACGATGGGCGATCACGAGCGAGGTGCGGTTGCGCGACACGCGCTCCAGCGCATCCTGGATTTCGCGCTCGGTGTGACTGTCGAGCGCCGAGGTCGCTTCGTCGAGCACGAGGATCGGCGGTGCTTTCAGAACGGTGCGCGCGATCGCAACGCGCTGCTTTTCTCCGCCCGACAGCTTCAAGCCACGCTCGCCCACTTGTGTTTCATAGCCCTTCGGCGACATCCGGATGAAGCCGTCGATCTGTGCAAGTCGCGCGGCCTCCTCGACTTCCGCGTCGGTCGCATCCCAGCGGCCGTAGCGAATGTTGTAGCGGATGGTGTCGTTGAACAGCACCGTGTCCTGCGGCACCATGCCGATGGAAGCCCGCAATGAGGCCTGCGTGACGCTGCTGATATCCTGACCGTCGATCGTGATCCGGCCGCTCGAAACGTCGTACAGGCGGAACAGGAGGCGCGAGATGGTCGATTTGCCGGCGCCCGACGGTCCGACGATGGCGACCGTCTTGCCGGCCGGGACTTCGAAGTTGAGACCCTTGAGGATCGGCCGATCCGCCTCGTAGGCGAACTGCACGTTGTCGAAACGCACAGTGCCCGAGGTCACGATCAGCGGCTTGGCGCCAGTAACATCCTTGATCTCGGGCGTACGCGACAGCACACTGAACATCTTCTCGATGTCGATGATCGCCTGCTTGATCTCGCGATACACCATGCCCATGAAATTGAGCGGCTGGTAGAGCTGGATCATCATGGCGTTGACCATGACGAAATCGCCGACCGTGTTCTGCCCGCTGCGCACCCCGAACGCGCACATCACCATGGTCGCGGTGAGTCCGGCAGTGAAGATGAAGGCCTGGCCGGCGTTGAGCACGGCAAGCGAGGTATAGGCGTCCACGCTTGCCTGCTCGTAGCGTTGCATCGAACGGTCGTAACGCGCCGCCTCGCGTTCCTCCGCGTTGAAATATTTCACCGTCTCGTAATTCAGAAGCGAGTCGATGGCCTTGGTGTTTGCCTCCGTGTCGGAATCGTTCATCTTGCGGCGAATGCCGATCCGCCACTCGGTCGCGATGTAGGTGTAAAACATGTACACCGCGACCATGATCAGCGTCGCGACAACGTAACGCCAGTCGAACTTCCACAACAGCACCGCCATCAAGAGCGCAACCTCGACGATGGTCGGGACGAGCTGGAGGATCACCATCCGCACGATGGTCTCGATGCCGTTGCGGCCGCGCTCCAATACGCGCGTCAAGCCGCCGGTCTTGCGCTCCAGGTGAAAGCGCAGCGCAAGCTCGTGCATATGAACGAAGGTGAGATAGGCAAGCTTGCGAACGGCATGCATCGCCACGCGCGCGAAAATTCCGTCGCGCCACTGGGTCAACACCCCCATCAACACGCGCAAGCCGCCGTAGCTTACGGTCATGATGATCGGCGAGGCGACGACCCACAGCATCCAATTCGAGGCTTGCACCGGCGCGCTGTCTGCGCCGGTCAAGGCATCGGTCGCCCATTTGAAGGTGAAGGGCACCGCCAGCGTTGCGAGCTTGGCCGCAAGCAACAGCACCACCGACCAGACCACCCGCATCTTCAGATCGGCACGGTCGCCCGGCCAGATGTAGGGCCACAGATGTGCCAGCGTCCCGGCCAGGGTCGCCTGTCCGATAGATTTGTCGGGAGATGCCGCCGGATGAACCGGCGCGCTGAAATCAGGCTGCGCCATGCAGCCCCGCCCGGCGCGATATGGCGGACCGATTCGGCCCGCGCCTTTTCAGATTTGCTCGCATTCCGCTGTCATATAGAGCGTTTAGGCGGCGCGTACAGCCTCGCAGGAATTAAATTGTTCCCGTCATTCTCGACCCTTGCCGGAATTTTGTTCGGCGGGCGAATCCTTTAGGGTTTGACTGGTTTACGCTGCAATGCCACATGATTGCTATGAGCAAGATCAACACCGTCTGTGTCTATTGCGGCTCCGGAGCTGGCACCAATCCCCTCTTCATCGAATCCGCCAGGGCGCTCGGCAAGACGCTCGCCGAAAACCGCATTCGCCTCGTCTATGGCGGCGGCTCGGTTGGCATGATGGGCGCGGTGGCAACTTCAGTGCTCGACCACGGCGGCAAGGTCACCGGCATCATCCCAGGCTTTCTGACGGCGAAGGAAAATGCGCTCAAGCGCGTGCAGGAGATGATCGTCACGCCCGATATGCATGAGCGCAAGCGGCTGATGTTCGAACATGCGGACGCTTTTGTGGCGCTGCCCGGCGGAATCGGTACGCTCGAGGAACTGGTTGAGCAACTCACGTGGCAGCAGCTCGGGCGTCATTCGAAGCCGGTCTTGCTCGCCAACATCGACGGCTTCTGGGAACCGTTGATGGCGCTGATCGCGCACATGCGTGACTCTCAATTCATCAGGGCCAATCTCTCTGTCGATATCCTCAAGGCCGAGCGGGTCGAGGATATTTTGCCGCGACTGCAGGCGGCGGCGGCAAGCGCACCCGAAGGTACAGCCGAGATGGAGCCGGAAATCGCCCGGCGCCTGTAGCGGCTACCTATCGCGGCGCGCCGGTTTCCTCGACTGGAAAGGTGACGGCCTCGATCCGATTGCCGTCGGGATCGCGAATGAACGCCGCGTAGTAACGCACACGATCATGCGGACGCAGGCCAGGCGCTCCATCGGAACTGCCGCCGGCGGCGAGCGCCGCCCGATGAAATGCGTCAACGTCGCTTTCGGACTTTGCGCGCAGACAGACATGGCAGCCGCTTTCCACCGCGACGGGCGTCATGCCGGCACGCAGGTTGATCCAGAACTCCGGATAACGTTTGCCGAAGCCTGCGGTCCCCGGCCGCGTCACAAGCTTTGCAAGCCCGAGCGGCGCCAAGGTCAGTTCATAGAACCGCGTGGAGCGTTCGAGGTCGCTGACACCGACGGAGATGTGGTCAATCATCTAACATCCTTAGACGTCTATCCGGGCGATGCGTAGCATCGAACCCGGAATCTCGAGATTCCGGGTCTGGTCCTTCGGAACATCCCGGGATGAACTTTCGTTCCTTACGCCGGCGCGCCCGATTTCACGAGCTTGTAGACGACCGAATCCATCAGCGCCTGAAACGAAGCATCGATGATATTGGGCGACACCCCGATCGTACTCCATTTCTCGCCCTGCTCGTCGGCACTTTCGATCAGAACCCGCGTCACGGCCTCGGTGCCGCCATTGAGGATACGCACGCGATAGTCGATCAGCCTGAGGCCTTCGATGAATTTCTGGTATTTGCCGAGGTCCTTGCGGAGCGCCACGTCGAGAGCGTTGACGGGGCCGTTGCCTTCGGCCGCGGAAATCAGCTTTTCGCCGTCGACGTCGACCTTCACCACCGCCATCGCCACCGTGACGCGCTGGCCATTGGCATTGTAGCGCTGCTCGACATTGACGTCGAATTGCTCGACGCGGAAATAATCGGGGACGCGGCCGAGCGTTCGCCGCGCCAGCAGCTGGAACGAGGCATCGGCCAATTCATAGGCGTAGCCTGCCGCCTCGCGCTCTTTCAATTCCTCGACCAGACGCGCCAGCTTCGGATCGTTCTTGTCGTAAGCAATGCCGGCGCGATCGAGTTCGGCGATGACGTTCGAGCGACCGGCCTGGTCGGACACCAGCACCTTGCGATGATTACCGACCGCATCGGGCGAAACATGTTCGTAGGTTTGCGGGTCTTTCAGAACTGCGGATGCATGGATGCCCGTCTTGGTGACGAAAGCGCTCTCGCCGACGTAAGGTGCGTGGCGGTTGGGCGCGCGGTTCAACATATCGTCGAGCGTGTGTGACACCGTTATCAGGGTCTTCAGCTTCTCATCGGTCACGCCGGTCTCGAAGCGAGTTGAGAATTCGTCCTTCAGGCGCAGCGTCGGGATCAGCGAGCACAGGTTGGCATTGCCGCAACGCTCGCCGAGACCGTTGAGTGTGCCCTGAATTTGCCGCGCCCCGGCTCGGACCGCCGCCAGCGAATTGGCGACCGCCTGCTCGGTATCGTTATGCGCATGGATGCCGACGTGATCGCCCGGAATATGTCTGGTGACTGCGCGGACGATCATCTCGACCTCATGCGGCATGGTCCCGCCATTGGTGTCGCACAGAACCACCCAGCGCGCGCCGGCATCGTAGGCCGCTTTCGCGCAGGCGAGCGCGAAAACCGGATCCTCCTTGTAGCCGTCGAAGAAATGCTCGCAGTCGAGCATCACCTCGCGGCCGGCCTTCCTGGCTGCGGTCACGCTGTCGCTGATCGAAGCGAGGTTTTCCTCGTTGGTGGTCTCGAGCGCGACGCGCACCTGATAGGCGGAAGATTTCGCGACAAAGCAGATCGCGTCAGCCTTGGCTTCCAAAAGCGCCACGAGGCCGGGATCGTTGGAGGCCGAGCGCCCCGCCCGGCGCGTCATGCCGAACGCCGTGAAGCGTGCATGGGAAAGCTTCGGCTTCTCCGCGAAAAACTCGGTGTCGGTGGGATTGGCACCGGGATAGCCACCCTCGACATAGTCGACACCGAGCTCGTCGAGCATTTTCGCGATCAGCTGCTTGTCATGCAGCGTGAAGTCGACACCATTGGTTTGCGCCCCGTCACGCAGCGTCGTGTCAAAGAGATAAAGCCGCTCACGGGTCATTTCGGCCCTCCGACACTGTCTCCGAGGGGCTTCTGCATGGTGGTGTTGGCGAGCCATTCGCCGTTGAGCGAAACCGTATTACGCTGCCGGGCCTCATAGCCGCGCTTGGCGAAGAACTCGGCCGCGTTGTCGCTAGCATCGACGATGAGGCTCCTGGCGCCGCGTGCCACGGCCAATTTTTCCAGCGCCTCGCACAGCGCCGCCGCAGCGCCCTGCCCAACCGCACCAGGATGCACATAGAGCAGATCGAGGTGGTCCTTGCCTTTCAGCGACGCAAAGCCGACAGGTGCGCCGTCGACCGTCGCCACCAGCGTCAGCTGGGAAGCCAGACGCTGGCCGAAGCTCGCCTCGTCATCGACGGCCGCCGCCCACGCTTCCTGCTGCGCTTCACCATAGTCGTCACCGGTCAAGGCCTCGACGCTTGCAACGAAGATCGCAGCCAGGATCGGCGTGTCGGCAGGCAGGAATGGCCGCAGCGCAGGCGCACTCATTGTGCGATCTCCCAGGTGGTGCCTTCCTTGGAATCCTTGATCACGACGCCCATGGCCGCCAATTCATCACGAATGCGATCAGAACTCCCTGAAGTCCTTGCGGGCGCGCGCGGCCGTGCGATCAGCGATAAGCGCATCGACCACAATCTTATTCACCTCGATCTTCCTGGGATTGCTGTCGAGATATTCCTTCCTGGTTTTCCCGAGCAAGCCGAGCAGCATCGCTGACGTCTTAAGCTTCCGTTTAAGATCGATTTGAGCCTGCCCCGACGCCCCGACCCGGCTGGAAGCAACGGCGTGAAGCCGCGTGATTGCTCCTGAGGTGTTCAGGTCGTCGGCCAATTGCGCGCGCACGTCTTCGTCGGGTTCGCCCTCTGCCTTCGTGTCGTCGCCAACAATCTCGTACCAGGCATCGAGAACCTTTTTGCTCTCTTCGACACCTTTGAGCGTCCAGTCGATCGGCGAGCGATAATGCGTCTTCAGCATATTCAGTCGCAGGACTTCGCCGGGCCAGTCGTTCAGCAATTCCCGGATAGTGACGAAATTGCCGAGGCTCTTCGACATCTTTGCGCCTTCGACCTCGAGGAAGCCGTTATGCATCCAGTAATTGGCCATCGTCGCGGTGCCATGCGCGCACCGTGACTGCGCGATCTCGTTCTCATGATGCGGGAAGATCAGATCGAGCCCGCCGCCATGAATATCGAAGACGTTGCCGAGATAGGCCGCGCTCATGGCCGAGCACTCGATGTGCCAGCCGGGACGGCCCCTGCCCCATGGGCTGTCCCAACCCGGCTCATGTTCGCTGGACTGTTTCCAAAGAACGAAATCCGCAGGGTTCTTCTTGTGCGCATCGACAGCGACGCGCGCGCCGGCCAGTTGTTCATCAAGCCTGCGGCCCGACAGCGCGCCATAGTCGGGCATCGATTGCGTATCGAACAGAACTTCGCCGCCGGCTTCATAAGCATGACCGCGTGCAACCAGCGCCTTGATCAAGGTGACCATGTCGGTCTTGCCATCAGCGCGCGGCAACACGAAGTCGGTCGCGCGCGGCTCGAAGGTCGGCGCCAAGCATCCTAAACCGGCCACGTCCGCATGGAATTGATTGGCGGTCTGCTCGGTGACTTTCCGGATCGCCTCGTTCAGCGGAAGCTTGGGAAAATCCCGCGCCGCACGTTCGTTGATCTTGTCGTCAACGTCGGTGATGTTGCGGACGTAGGTGACGTGGTTCTCGCCATAGAGATGCCGCAACAAGCGAAACAGCACGTCGAACACGATCACGGGACGCGCATTGCCGATATGGGCAAAGTCGTAAACCGTCGGCCCGCAGACATACATGCGCACGTTGCTGCGATCGAGCGGCGTGAACGCGCGCTTCTCTCTGGTCAGCGTATCGTAAAGGCGCAGTTGCGTGGACATGGGCACCCGTTCCCTGCCGGCCGGGCGTCCATTGATCTCGGTTGAGAAAAGACGGCCTCAGCCAGCGAATCGCTAGCTCATAATCTCGCGGCAAATGCCACAAATGGCGAGGAGACCGTACATGGAAATTACCATGGGCCAGCCGGCGAAAACGGTCAAGAGGATGGACGCGCGGCCTCAGAAAAGCCGCCTTGGGTGACCAAGTCACCGGCCCTCCAAGGTTAATCATTCTTTACCTATCCCGCCTATTCTCCCGCTCCTGCGACCGTTCTCCTCTCCCTCGGTGTGTCCCATGCGATCGATCTCAGCGTTTCTTGCCTGCTGCGTACTTTCCGCTGGCTCCGCCGCCTGGGCCGACAGCCGCGTTTTTATCATTTCCGACCTGGCCGACGGCTACGGGGTCGACCAATGTCTGGCGAGGGGCGAAAAATGCGGCGCCCATGCCGCCGAATCCTATTGCCGGTCGCGGAATTTCGCCCAGGCCACTGCCTACCGCCGGGTCGATCCGGACGAGATCACCGGCTCCGTTCCGAAAGCAGGCGAGAACTGCGGCCACTCGGCCTGCGGCGAGTACATCGCGATCACCTGCCAGCGCTAGGCACCCAACCGTTCGCTTTGAAGGCCTTGTTTCCTGATCCGACATTGGTCGATTAGCGGCGATTTTTTTCCGAATGTCGGCTCGAAAGGAATACGGGCAAGTCGTGGATTCCAAGACGGTTTTGGAATTTGACTGGGATAGCGGCGAAATGCCGCCGAGTGGGAGAACCTCCGCACTATTGCCGCGGAAACGACGTGACGTCGCCCCGAGAAGCGGGTAAAGGACGGCCCCAACGATCGTACGTGCGGCTCTGGTCGCAGCCCTCGGCGCGGCCCAAGGTCCCGCCCCTGTTGCCCTGATGGCGGGACATGCCTGAAAAATTCATCGTCGCCTATTCCAGACCCCTTGTCGCTTTTGCAACGCTTCTCGCCGCACTGCTGCTCGGCAATGACGCCGGTGCGCAGCAGATGAATCCGCCGCCTCCACCAGGCGCCGTCAATCCGATGTGCCCGCGGCTCGAAGCGCAGCTCGCCATGATCGATCGCGGCGGCGGCGACCCCGCAAGGGACGACCAGATCCGCCGCTACCAGGATTCCGCCGCCAGGCAGCAGGCGGAGCTTGACCGTGTCACCCTGCAGGCCAAGCGGATGGGCTGCGAGAGCTCGGGTTTCTTCTCCCTGTTCAATGGCCAGAACGCGCAATGCACTCCGGTCAACAACCAAATTCAACAGATGCGCGCAAACCTCGACCAGATCACGACCAATCTGGAGCGTCTGCGCACCGGCGGCCTTGGCGGCGGCGAGCGCGAAAACCAGCGCCATTCGGTGCTCCTCGCGCTCGCGCAGAATAACTGCGGGCCGCAATATGCCAGCGCCTTGCAGCAGCAGCAGGGGCCCGGCGGTTTCCTGAACAACCTGTTCGGCAACGGCATCGGCAGTAATCCGGGCGCGCCGCCTGCCGATCTCGGTCCGGCATCCGGCACCTATCGCACCGTTTGCGTCCGCACCTGCGACGGCGGCTACTTCCCGATCTCGTTCGCCACCACACCGGCGAGATTTCCCGACGACGAAAAGACCTGCAAGGCGCTGTGTCCGGCCACCGAGGCCAACCTCTATGCCTACCGCAACCCCGGCGAAGACATGAACCAGGCCGTATCGGTCAGCGGTCAGCCCTACACTTCCCTGGCCAACGCCTTCCACTTCCGTCAGGAGTTCAATCCCTCCTGCTCCTGCAAGGCCGCCGGTCAGAGCTGGGCCGATGCGCTCAAGAGTATCGACGACAAGGCCGCTGCCGAGCAACAGGGCGACATCATCGTTACTGAGGAGAGCGCGAAGAAGATGTCGCGGCCGTTGACCAAGGCAAGCCCGGTGCCCGGCAAGAAGGGCTCGGTTGCTACCGCGGCGCCCGATCAGCCGTCCGCGACGCCGACCGCCCCGCCTGCTTCGAACGCCTCGTCCGACAGCAAGCAGATTCGGACGGTCGGACCGACTTTCATTCAGAATAACTCGCACTAGCCCTCAAACGCCTCGTCCGAGGCGCGACCTGCGCGTGAGACTAGCCGGTCGTCAGGCGTGGGCAGCGGCTTGCCGTCATCACGAAACCGATTGGTGATGGGATAGCGGCGATCGCGTCCGAAATTGCGCCGCGTCACCTTGACCCCGGGCGCGGCCTGCCTGCGCTTGTATTCGGCGATGTTGAGCAGCCGATCGACGCGCGCCACAACCTCGCGGTCAAAACCCGCCGCAATGATCGTCGCCAACGGCTCCTCGCGCTCGACCAGCCGCTCGAGAATGCCATCCAGCACCTCGTAAGGCGGCAGCGAATCCTGATCGGTCTGGTTCTCGCGCAGCTCCGCGGTCGGCGGCCGCGTGATGATGCTGGGCAGAATGACTTCGCCCGAGGGGCCGAGCGCGCCGTCGGGCTTCCACGCGTTGCGAAGCGCGGACAACCGAAACACTTGCGTCTTGTAAAGATCCTTGATCGGATTGAAGCCGCCGTTCATGTCGCCATAGAGCGTCGCGTAACCGACCGACATCTCCGACTTGTTGCCCGTGGTGACGACCATGGCGCCGGTCTTGTTGGAGATCGCCATCAGCAGCGTGCCGCGGGCGCGCGCCTGCAAATTCTCTTCGGTGATGTCGCGCGGCAGGCCGGCGAAAACACCCGACAGGATTTCCTCAAAGCCGTTGACGGCCTTCGCAATCGGCAACACCTCGTAGCGGATGCCGAGATTCTTTGTGAGTTTCGCCGCGTCATCGAGCGATACCTGCGCCGTGAAGCGAAACGGCAGCATGACGCCGCGGACGCGATCGGCGCCCAGCGCATCGACCGCGAGCGCCGCGCACAGCGCCGAGTCGATACCGCCGGAGACGCCGAGCAAAACGCCGGGAAACCCGTTCTTGCCGACATAGTCGCGCAGGCCGAGAACACAGGCGGCGTAATCGGCCCTGTCGCCGTCGAGCAGTGTTGCGACCGGCCCGTTGCAGCGCCAGCCATCCGGCTCCTTCGTCCAGCGCAGCGTCGTGATGCTTTCTTCGAAGGCCGGCAGTTGCGCGGCGACCGAGAGGTCGGCGTTGAGCGCGAATGACGCACCGTCGAAGACGAGTTCGTCCTGACCGCCCATCTGGTTGAGGTAGATCAGCGGCAGCCCGCTCTCGGTGACGCGCGCCACCGAAATCGACAGGCGGATGTCGGTCTTGCCGCGCGCGTAAGGCGAGCCGTTCGGCACCACGAGAATTTCGGCGCCCGTTTCGGCGAGGCATTCGACGACGTTCTCGTAATCCTCGGATTCCTCGAGCCAGGTGTCTTCGCAGATCGGGACGCCGACGCGGACGCCGCGGATGGTCATCGGGCCCGACACCGGGCCGCGCGCAAAAACGCGTTTTTCGTCAAAAACCCCGTAATTCGGCAAATTGACCTTGTAGCGGATCGCCGCGATCCGGCCCTCGTCGAGCAGCGCGCAGGCATTGTAGAGCTTGCCGTCATCGACCCAGGGCGTGCCCACCAACACGGCAGGTCCGCCGTCGGCGGTCTCAACCGCCAGTTCCTCGACCACGGCCCGGCAGGCCGCCTGAAACGCCGGCTTCAACACCAGATCCTCCGGCGGATAGCCGGCGATGAACAATTCCGACAGCATCACGAGGTCGGCGCCGTCGGCCCTGGCGCGCGCGCGCGCCGCGCGCACCTTGGCGGCATTGCCGGTGACGTCGCCCACGGTCGGATTGAGCTGGGCCAGGGTAATCGAAAACTGATCGGCGCGTTCTGTCATGAAGGGATCGTGCCTTGGGTGCGGGAAATCCGCAATCGACTGCCTTAGATGACGCCCATGCGCTCGGCGAGCGCAAACAGCCAGAACAGGCCCGCGGTGAGCAGCGCCACGCCGACCGCCGCCGAGCCCATGTCCTTGACCCGCCCGATCTGCGGATCGTGATCGGTGGTGAGGCGATCGGAGAGCTTTTCGATCGCAGTGTTGAGCAGTTCGACGATCAGCACCATCGCCACGGCAGCGACGAGCTCGATCCGCCGCATCAACGACGCGCCGATCACCCAGGCCAGCGGCAGCGAGACGACAAGCGCGAACAGCTCCTCGCGCACGGCCTGCTCCGAGCGGATCGCGAAGATCAGGCCGTTACGCGTGTTGATCGTGGCCCGCCAGAGCCGCAGCATCAAAGTCCCGCGACGGCTGGCATCGGATTGGTCTTGCCGGCGCGTTCCTGCTTCAGCAGTTCAGCCACCAGGAAAGCCATGTCGATCGACTGCTCGGCGTTCAGACGAGGATCGCAGGCCGTGTGATAGCGGTCGTTGAGATCCTCATCCGTGATGGCGCGCGCGCCGCCGATGCACTCGGTGACATCCTGTCCGGTCATTTCCAGATGCACGCCACCGGCATGAGTGCCTTCCGCCGCGTGGATCGAGAAGAACGACTTTACCTCGGACAGGATGCGGTCGAACGGCCGCGTCTTGTAGCCGGAGGTCGCGGTGATGGTGTTGCCGTGCATCGGATCGCACGACCAGACCACCACGCGCCCTTCCCGCTTCACCGCGCGGATGAGGCCCGGCAGCAACTCGCCGATCTTGTCGGCGCCGAAGCGGTTGATCAGCGTCAGCCGTCCGGGCTCGTTGTCCGGATTGAGCACGTCGATCAGCTTCAACAGTTCGTCCGCCTTCAGCGACGGGCCGCACTTCAGCCCGATCGGGTTCTTGATGCCGCGGAAATATTCGACATGGCCGTGGTCGAGCTGGCGGGTGCGGTCGCCGATCCAGATCATGTGGCCAGAGGTCGCATACCAGTCGCCGGTCGTGGAATCGACGCGGGTGAAGGCCTGCTCGTAGCCGAGCAGCAGCGCCTCGTGGCTGGTGTAGAAATCGGTCGCGCGCAGCTCGGGATGGCTTTCGAGATCGAGGCCGCAGGCGCGCATGAAGTTCAGCGCATCCGAGATGCGGTCGGCCAGCTCCTTGTAGCGCCGCGACTGCGGGGAATCCTTCAGGAAACCCAGCATCCACTGATGCACGGAGCCGAGATTGGCGAAGCCGCCGGTGGCGAATGCGCGCAAAAGATTGAGCGTCGCCGCCGACTGGCGATACGCCATCAGCTGGCGCTGCGGATCGGGGGTGCGCGCCGCGGCCGTGAAGGCGATGTCGTTGACGATGTCGCCGCGGTAGCTCGGCAGCTCGACGCCGTTGACGGTCTCGGTCGGCGATGAGCGCGGCTTCGCGAACTGCCCGGCGATGCGGCCAACCTTCACCACCGGCACCGCGCCGGCATAGGTCAAAACCACCGCCATCTGCAAAAGCACGCGGAAGAAATCGCGGATGTTGTTGGCGCCGTGCTCGGCAAAGCTCTCGGCGCAGTCGCCGCCCTGCAACAGGAACGCTTCGCCGGCCGCAACCCGGCCTAAGGCCTTTTTCAGGTTGCGCGCCTCACCTGCAAAAACCAGCGGAGGAAACGTCGCAAGCTGCGCCTCGACATCCGCCAAGGCTTTCGCATCGGGGTATTGGGGCATCTGCTTCACCGGCCGGGTGCGCCAGCCATCCGGCGTCCAGGGCTTCGACATGACGTTAACTCCTTGAACGGAAACCGCTACTTAAGGCGAGGCGCGGAGGGCCGCTATATACACAGGCTGACCGCCAATCGCTAGTCGACTGCTATTAGACTGGAAGTGTCGCCAAACTGCTACGCTGTTCAAGTTCTGGCCGTAGCCCCGCCGACAACCCTTTGCGGAACATATCAAATTCCCCTTTGCAGCGGAGTAGATTTGACATTCGCCAGGCACCTGACCGCGCGACCAGGGACGCCGACGTGCCGAAGATCGGCCATCCCGGCTTCTTCCGCCCCGAACACCGCGACACGCTCTGGCGCGGCTGAGTGGCTGGAGGCGGAGTAGCGGCGCGGCTGTCACGCAAGCTTGCCTCCTTGGTCATTCCGGGATGCGCCGTTGCGACAAAATTGCGAAGCTATTTTGCGCAGGAGGCGCAGGGCCGGAATCCATCGGGCCGCACAACACCTGGAGAAATGGATTCCGGCCTCGCTCGTTTCACTCGCGCCCCGGAATGACGGCCATTAAACGAGCACACGCCCGCCCTCCCGCGATGCAATCGCACCCGGGTTGAGGCCCAACTCGCCGCCCTCTCGACAAGAGGGCGTGGGGAATGCCGGGCGCCAAGCGCACCCGCCTTGCGTGCAAATGAAAAAAGCACGCAAGCAAGCCACCACGGTTACGCCAGGACAACCCGGCATTCCCGCACGCGAATGGTTTTAACGGCCTATGGCGCGCTCTCCCCGGTGATCGGACCGGTGATCGGGCTTTGTTGTCACCGTCATCGCCGTGATGCGCCAGCATCATCGGCAACTTGATCTCGGCGTCGAGAGATCAGGACCACACGCTTTCGCCGTCCGCGACAAGCCGTTCGTCTTTCGGCAAGCTCGCGTCCACCGCATCCCGTGCCCAACGTTTCGTGACGATCGCGAAGCGCCCCTCTGAAGCGGGCCCGGTACGCGAATCCTTAGAAATGATTTGCCCGTCGCCGAAAGCGGAATATTTTTGCCGCGAGGGGTAGACGGCGGGTGCGACGCAGGCGGAGTGATCCGGCGGCGAATTCTTTTGCAGACCTGACTCCTTTTCATGGTCTCAAACGTCGTGGCTTCATCAACAAGAGATCTCTACTCGCCATGACAACACCGCCAAGGTTGATTTCGGCCACCTGCCGCTGCGGCAAGGTCAAACTCCAGATTACCGGCGAGCGGATCCTGCGCAGCATCTGCTATTGCACAAGCTGCCAGCAGGCAGGCCGCCTCCATCAGGCGGACGTGGATGCCGACGCCGTCCTCACTGAAGACGGCGGCACGGACTACGTGCTCTATCGCAAGGACCGGGTGCGCTGCGTCAGCGGCGGCGACCTGCTGGAGGAGCGGCGGTTAAGGGCGGACTCGCCGACCCGGCGGATGTTCGCGCGCTGTTGCAACACGGCCATGTTCCTGGACTTCACCAAAGGCCACTGGCTCACGCTCTATCGCGCCCGCCTCGGCGCCGACATTCCGCCGGCGACGCTACGGATGATGACAGCGGATCGGCCCGCAGGCGCGGCCTTGGCCAACGACATGGCCAATTATCGCGGTCATTCCGGCAAGTTCATGCTGAAGCTGCTCCGTGCATGGATCGCGATGGGATTCCGCCGGCCGGCCGTCGAGGGCGTGCCCTTTCGCGGATAGACGCAAGCCGTGCTTTCAAGCCCTTTCTGTCATTCCGGGGCGCCGCCGCCTATTCCATCCCTCGAGACGGCGCTTTCGCGCCTCCTCGGGATGAGGCCATCATTTGTGGCTCGATTTCGACCTCATGGTGAGGAGCCGCATCACTTGATGCGGCGTCTCGAACCATGAGGCCGCCTTGACTGCGACAGCACGTCGCAAGAAGCGGACCGGAATTCACGTTCGCGCGACTTCATGAGACGGGTTTATGGGGGTTGCAGACCAACAGGAAGCAATGGAGGATGGTCCAATGCTGGCCGAGAAATTCTTCCTGATGTTGGAAACGCTGATCAGCCGCGTCGCCGCGCAGCCTATGACCTACCCCGATGGCGCCCCGAAGGTGATCAGCAAGTCGCAGTTCGTGCCGGTCAAATTGCCAGACGCTTCGAAGTAAGACCGCCTGACGAAGCGGCCTTTTTTTGTTGGCAGTCGGAGCTGGTTACCGGCGGCTTCGGCCAAAGTAAAGTGCCGGGATGCCGCCCTCACACGCTCGACGATCCTGTCCGAACAATGCGGACACAACCTGCCGTTCATGAAGAATGCCAGCGAGGCCGCGTTGGAGCGGCTTCAGTGCATTGAAATTGAGCGAAGGGAATCTCGACAAGCTCAACCGCGCCGTTGACCTCGCCAACCGCGACCGGCGCGATCTGATGGCTGCGGGCTTCGGCGAGCGCATCGATGCGCCTGAGTCGTGGACGCCCGAACAACGGAAGGGCTGATCGGCTACGAAGGCAAGAGGCTGAGGCCGATGGCGGTTCTTTCGGCGGCTGCGTCAAACCGGCTACTCAGAAAGAACAACTTCGTGATCCCCATTTTGCTCGGAACCAGAGCGGCAGGCGCCGGGTTGTTTCGGCGTACGTGAGCGAGGCGGCAATTCCGTCCCCGCGGTTTTCAATTCGGAAAGTCAGGCTGCTTCATTCATTCGCGTCCGCGGCGCGAAGGAAACGGTTCTGCACGCCGACGAAGCGGCATCATGGGATGAATTGCATGAGCGTTTCGAAATCAAGAGAATCAACCATCAAGAGGCATACAGCCTCGATGGCCCGTGCACTGACATGGCTGAGGAATACGTCTTCCGTTTACGCCGCGCCGAAATCGGCATTCACCAATATATCGCCGGTTCGGATCTCCTCCAGTGCGCGCAGGGGTCGTCCTGGCGCGAGGACAATCGCCGCGTCTCTGACGGAGATCAGGTAGACCGGATTGCCGGTTTGGCATTGTATGTCGATTTCTGCCTACGGCGTGGCGTGGGTTGCTTCCCGTGCTGCCGACAGCACGTGTTGCCGGATATCACCATCCATCAACCGCGGAGTGCGGATACCCCACCCGCCTCAGGGTGGGGTATCGCTAACTAGCGGACATCAATCCGTGCGAAGCTGGCTTTGTGGCCGGCGTTCGCGCTTATTCCGCTCCTTGAGAATATCAGCTTCCCGAAGGATTCAGCGTCGGATCTTCGCCGCCGGGCCTCGACGGATCGATGCGATCAAGCACGCGCGGTGCGACAATGACCGGCTCGTTCACTTGATTATAGGCTTTGCGAAACTCCGAGATGTCGCGGCCGAAGTAGGCCTTGTTCCGGTGGTGCTCCGACGCTGCTGCCATTTGAACCGCCAATCCTGAGATCAGCAGCACGCCGAAGATGCTAAGAGTTGTCTTCCGCATGAGAGTCTCCATGTGTTGGACGTTTGGGGCACGCGCCCCTCGCGTTGTGGGCATTGCGTCTTGATGCGTCCCCGTCATCAATTGCGTCCAACATGGACCTCACGCGCGCGAGCGCGTGTGATTGCCCTCACATCTCACGAAGACTTGACTGCTCTCTTGAGCGCCGCCCAGCGCTCGATCTCCGAATTGAGTTCGGCGCCGACCAGGATGATGATGGCGGAGAGCCACATCCAGCTCATGAGACCGATGGCGGCGCCGAGCGAGCCGTAGGTCGCGCTGTAGTTTGCAAAATCTGAAAGGTACAGCGACAACAGTTCGGAGCCGATCAGCCACAGCACGATGGCGAGCATGGCGCCTGACACAAGCCAGCGCAGTTTTGGCCTCGGGCGGCTTGGCCCATAGCCGTAAAGCACGAGCAGCGCGATCAGGAGTGCCACGCCCAGCACCGGCCAGCGGCCGATCTGGACGAAGGCCTGCGCATCGCGGCCGAGGCCCAACCGCTCGAGCGCGAGCGGAACGCCGACGACGGCGCCGACCATCAGCAGAATGGCGGCGAGGCCTGCGAGCGTGAAAGCGAGCGACACCAGGTTGAGGCGGATGATGCCGCGCTTTTCCTCCACCTCATAGGCGACGTTCAACGCGTCGAGCACGGCCTTCACGCCCGCATTCGCGCTCCAGATCGCGAGCAGCAGGCCGAAGAAAAATGCCACGCTGAGCGTCGAGTTCGCCTTCACCAGCACGCGCGTGATCTCGTCCTGAACGATGGTGAAGGAGTTGGGCGGCAACATCACCCAGAGGCTTTGCAGATTTTTGGAAACCGTCGAGGGATCGGCCAGCAATCCATAGCACGACACCAGCGCCGCGATCGCCGGAAAGATCGCAAGCAGTCCGTAGAACACCACGCCGGCGGCGTTGGCGAGGATGCGGTCGCGATTGATCCTGGCATAAGTGCCTTTCAGGATGTCTTTCCAGGACGCCGAGGCGACGGCGAGCTGATGTCTGGCCGGCGTTGCGGACAGCGGCGCATCGTCTGAGCTCACGCGGCTCGGCGGGAATCGTCCGAGATGGCGTTGAACGGCAACGGTCGCGAGAACGGTGCTGGCAACGAGGGCGAGATGGCTTGTAAACAGATGGGGCCGCCCGCTCACCGCCGCACCTGGCTCGGCGGCGCCGAGGATCCCAGGCGCGTGGCGACGATCCAGCCGACCGCCGCGATCGCCGCGGCACCCAGCAAGACTTGCGTGGTCGTATCGGGCTTTGCGGCATCGCTTCGGGACAAGGCTGCGACAGCGCGCGAAATCGTCGGCACGACCAGCATCTGCCTTGCCGCGCGCAATTGCCGTTGCGGTCTCGGCGGCGGCGCCGCGCGCCGTTTCATCATGGCAAGGCCAGCGATAAGCAGGATCACGCCAAGCAAAAGCAGTCCGCCGCCGAGCGCGGCGAAGGCAATATTCATTCCGTAATGGAGCGCGATAAAATGAAACAGCGCGATCGCGCCCACCGCGATGGCGCCGAACATGGCAAGGATGCCACCGAGCAGCAGCGCGGCCGCGATGCCATAGCCTGTGGCGAGCCGTGCCGCCCAGCGCTTCACGTCATCAGCGTAAGATCGCAGCAGCGCGGAAAAGCTGCGCGGCTTGTCTCTACGCAATGTTCCAGCAGCAGGAGCCTTCATCGTCGCGCCCGGTTGTCATGTCTCAACAAGCCGGACGGATGTTCATGGTTCCTCACGCCTTGCGCATTCGCTAGCGCCGCGGCTCCGCGTCTTCCATCATCAGGATGAAGCCGGTCAATGCCGCGCCGACGCCGAACATCAGCGCCGCGGTGCCGACAAGCGTCGCCATCGTCGCTTGCGGATTGTCGCTGACCCTGATGAGGGGGAGTACGCCGAAGAACGGCGTCGAGACCAGGATCAGCGCGAAGACAAGTCCGAGAGCGACACCCATCGCCGCGTGGTTTGCAACCGCAAGGACGACGGCGGATTTTCCGATGATTGCCTGCCTGGCTTTCGTTTTGCTGTTCGTTCGTTGCTCTGATTTCTTCTTGCTGCGCATGGGCCGCTCCTCGCTCCCGGGCAACGCCTCAAATCGCAACGCAGTTCCTGCACGGGAGATCCGCTCCCTCGCCCCGCTTGCCGTCCACCGACGTGGGAAGGTGAAAGCGGGCGTTTGGCGCCGTCTTGCGCGAAGTCGAAGCGAGGCCAAGGAACCGTTAGGGGCAAGGTCCGTTATCTCGCCAACAAAAGTCCCCCGAGAAACGTCTTTAGAGGTCATCCCATGAACGAGGATCGCATGACAGGCACCGCCGAGAATCTGGCAGGAAAAGCAGAAAAGGCGTTTGGCGACGCAACCGGCAACCCCGAGACGCAACTCGGCGGCCGCGCCCGCGAGATGGCCGGCAAGGCGCAGGATATCTACGGCCAGGCCAGGGATGCGGCGCGCGACGCCGCGGACGCCGCCACCGGCTACGCCAAGGATTTCTACAACAGCGATACCATTCGCGACAGCTCCGAGGCGCTCGCCAGGAAGGTTCAGGACAATCCGCTCGGATCGATCGTCACCGCAGGCGCCATCGGCTTCGCGCTGGCGCTGTGGATGACGCGCCCGTCGCGCCGCCGGCAGCCGCGGGGCCGATACTACTCCTGAGGGGCATTCGCTTTGGAGATCAAAACCGTGAGCGATGACATTCCGCTGTCGCCTCCGATGTTCGAAGACCCCGATGCGGTCATCGCGCAGACATCGCAGCCGGACGCGATCGAGACCCTCAAGAGCGCGGTCGCCCGCATCAAAGGGGTGATCGACGCCGGGCGGCAGCCCGGCATGCCGCTCAGCATCTTGAGCAACGTCGCAAGGGAAGCGCCGCTCGGTTCGCTGTGCGTGGCTTTTCTTCTGGGTGTCGCGATCGGCCGGAGGTCGCGGTAGTATTACTGCGTCACAAGCAGCGTTAAACCCTCATCCTGAGGAGCGCGCTTGCGCGCGTCTCGAAGGATGAGGCCCGTGCTGTTGGCCTCATGGTTCGAGACGGCACTGACGGGCCTCCTCACCATGAGGGTTTGACGCAGCAGGATTGGAAGATTGACGACTGCCTTCCGCCGTCGCACGGCAATGCCGATCGCGTGATCAGAGGCACGACAATGTTGATCGCTGATCAACATTGACAATCACCGCGCCTTCGGCGCACATTTTCGGGAGGGTAGATACAACCCGCTGCTTGCACCCTCCCGGGTATGGCGAATGTATCGGGCCGATCAAGGCTTCCTTTGCCCGAACGAACGGGTCAGCAACGCAAGCAACTGACGTTTTCCGTTCGTTTATGCAGAGGACCATCTCATGCGCGATTTCCGCGACGCCAAAGCGATGGCGCACACGTTGCGCGACTCTCTCAACGCTAAAAGATTGCCCTGGATTCCCGTGGAATCATCTCGTCGGCGTGGGTCACCCAGGGTCCCTGACAAGGCCCGTGACGGAAGCCGGACGGCAAGAGCCGCGTCGAAACGGCGGCTCAACGATCTGTGGGGTGACGGCCAATGGTGTGGAGCTATCTGATCGGGCTTGCGCTGCTGCTCTGGGGTGCATGTGGAGCGGTGATGGCGGTCGGACGCCGTCTGTGGACGCTCCAGACCGCGCTCCGCGTTCATCTGGCCGCGGCACCGACGATGGCTTTCGGCTTATCAATAGCGCATGCGCGGACCGATCCGGCCTGCGGCCCCCTGTTGCGGGCGACTGTGGTCACCGGGCTGATCGTCGCGCTTGATGCTCTGGTCGTGGCCCCGCTATTCGAGCGAAGCTACGACATGTTCCGAAGCCTGATCGGAACGTGGATCCCGTTTGCGCTGATCTTCCTTGCAAGCTGGGCGGCGGGGCTGCTGATGTCATGACACCATCACTTGGACGACGCAACGGCAAATACCCTACTCCGCCGCGGCGCGGACATGGCGCGCAAAGGGCGTGCGCATGGTGACGAGCTCTTCCGCAGCGGTCGGGTGCAGCGCCATGGTCGCGTCGAAATCGGCCTTGGTCGCCTTCATCTTCACGGCAATGCCGAGCACCTGGACCATTTCGGCCGCGCCATCGCCGACGATGTGAACACCGACCACGCGGTCGCTCGCGCCATCGACCACGAGCTTCATCAGCATGCGGGTGTCGCGGCCCGACAGCGTCGCCTTCATCGGCCGGAACGTCGCCTTGTAGATGTCGACCTGGCTGAGTTTCTCGCGCGCCTGGTTTTCCGTCAGGCCCACAGTGCCCACTTCCGGCTGGCAGAACACGGCGGTCGGAATATCGGCGTGATCGACGCGAACCTCGCGCTTGCCGAACACGGTATCGGCAAAGGCGTGGCCCTCGCGGATCGCCACCGGCGTCAGGTTGATGCGGTGGGTGACGTCGCCGATCGCATAGATGTTGTCCACCGATGTTTTCGAAAACCCATCGACGGCGACGCCGCCGTTCTTCGGATTGATGGCGACGCCGGCCTTCTCGAGACCGAGACTGGCGACGTTCGGATGCCGGCCGATCGCAAACATCACCTGGTCGGATGCAATGCTCGAGCCGCTCGACAGATGCGAGGTGAAGTCGTGGGCGTGTTTATCGACCCTGGTCACCGTGCAGCCGGTGAGGATGGTGATGCCTTCCTTCTCCATCTCGCCGCGCACATGGCTGCGAACGTCCTCGTCGAAGCCGCGCAGGATGTTGTCGCCGCGATAGACCACCGTCACGTCGGAGCCGAGGCCGGCAAAGATGCACGCGAATTCGAGCGCGATATAGCCGCCGCCCTGGATCAGGATGCGCCGCGGCAGCTTTTCCAGATGAAACGCTTCGTTGGAGGATATCACGTGCTCGATGCCGGGGATCAACTCGCCGTGGTTCGGCGCGCCTCCGGTTGCGATCAGCACGTATTTGGCGCGCACCGTCTTGCCATCGGCGAGCCGAAGCGTGTGCGCGTCTTCCAGCACTGCGCGGGTCTTCACGACCTTGGCGCCGGACTTCTCCACGTTGCTGGTATAGGCCGCCTCGAGGCGGGCGATTTCCTTGTCCTTGTTGGCGATCAAGGTGGCCCAGTCGAAGGTCGGCTGCGGGACGGTCCAGCCGAAGCCGGCCGCGTCCTCGAACTCCTGGTGGAAATGCGAGGCATAGACCAGGAGCTTCTTCGGCACGCAGCCGCGGATTACGCAGGTGCCGCCCATTCGGTATTCCTCGGCGATCATCACCCGCGCGCCGTGGAGGGCCGCGATGCGGGCCGCGCGCACGCCGCCCGACCCTCCGCCGATGACAAACAGATCGGTGTCGAATTCGGCCATGGCGGTCCCGAGGCTCCAGGTGGGCGAGGAGTTAGATGTAGGTGAGCTGTGGCCGCGACGAAAGTGGGCTCCTTCTCCCCGATGGCCGGAGCTAACGCGCTCCTAGCCGAGCGGCTTGCCGCGCTTCTGCATCTGGGCGCGAAACTCGGCGACGACGGACTCGCCAAAACTCTGCGCCCACTGGCCCATGAAGTTCATGCTGGCCTGGATCGACTTCGGCTCCGTCGTCAGCAGTTTCTGGCCGAGCGGCGACTTGTAGAAGGCGGTCAGATCCTTCATCTCCTGCTCGGTGAAATCGTTGGCGTAGATCTTCGCCATCTGCTCGGCGATCTCCTTCTCCTTGCCCGCGTTCGCTTGCGCAATGGTGACCGAGATTTCGTTGAGGTCCTTTTGATAATTCAGGTTGTTGGCCAGAAGCTGGGCCTTGGCGCGCTCGATGATGTTGGGGACTGCGCCGGCGTAAACCTGGCCGACATTTTTCGCCGCGAGCAGATCCCGCGCCGCCTGCATCGCCGAGGCCGAGACCGGTTTGAGCTGCGGCTGCGGCGCTGCGGGCTGTTGCGCGCTCGCCGGCAGCGGCGAAAACGCCAGACCCAAAGCCAGGCCGGCGGCCAGCAGGATTTTCGATGAACTCTTCATTTTTGTTCTCCTCGATCGCGAATCTTATTTATCGCGGTTCAACAACACGAATTCCGTCGCTGCCAGCCAGTATCGCCATGCTGGCCAGACCGATAAACAGCCCATGCTCTGCGACGCCCGCTATGCAGCTGAGCGACTGCGCCAGACGCGGCGCATCCGGGATGCGGCCGAGATGGGCGTCGACGATCCAGTGGCCACTATCGGTGACAAAAGCGTGACCGTCGCGGCCTTTTCTCACCACTAATTGGCTGGAAGTGCCGCAATCGGCGACCGCCGCCTGGATGGCCCGCTGCGTCGCCCCAATGCCGAACGGAACGACCTCGATCGGCAGCGGAAAGCGACCGAGCGTCTCGACCCATTTTGAATCGTCCGCAACCACGATCATGCGGTCGGAGGCCGCCGCCACGATCTTCTCACGCAACAGCGCGCCGCCGCCGCCCTTGATCAGATTGAGGTGGGGATCGATCTCGTCGGCCCCATCGACCGTCAGATCGAGCCGGTCGATGCCGTCCAGCGTGGTCAGGGGAATTCTGCAGCGAAGGGCGTCGTGGCGCGTCGCCTCCGACGTGGGCACGCCGACAACGTCGAGGCCGTCGCGCACCCGCGCGCCCAACAGCTCGACGAAATGCTTGGCGGTCGAACCGGTGCCGAGCCCGAGCTTCATGCCGCTCTGGACAAATTCGAGCGCGCGCGCTGCCGCCTGGCGTTTCAGCTCATCCAAGTTCACGTGGCCAATGATCCCCGTCGCGCCGCCGCTAGTGGAGTGGATTTGACATTCGCTACCCATCTAGCTGCGAGTTCGTCAAGCGAATGTCAGATCCGAAACTTCATTAGAAACTTGTTTTTGCTAGTGGTCCTGTTTCGGGCGGACTATTAGCCCCGTTTTGCGGTGAGGAACAGCGGCATGCGGCGAAATCCGGCGGCCAAATCGGGAAATTCTGAGTGTTTCCCGCGAGAAATACTTGCAGCTTGCAAGATCGGGCCCCACCCGTTAGCGGTCTGGCATGAGCCCTCCCCGCACCGTCGTCTTCGATCTCGATGGCACCCTGGTCGACACCGCACCCGACCTGATCAATGCGCTCAATGCCGTGCTCGCCCGCGAGGGCCTTCCGCCCGTGCCGCTCGCCTCCGCCCGCAACATGATCGGCGCCGGCGTGCGCAAGCTGGTCGAGCGCGGCCTGGAAGCCGAGGGCTGCGAGGTGACCCCTGCCGAGCTCTCGCGGATGATGGACGATTTCATCGGCCACTATGCCGAGCATATCGCGGACTGTTCGCGGCCCTTCGAGGGTCTTGAGGCCGCGCTCGACGAGCTTGCAGGCGACGGCTATCGCCTCGCGGTTTGCACCAATAAACTGGAATGGCTGTCCAGGCGCCTGCTCGACCGGCTGAGCTTAAGCGGTCGATTTGCCGCCATATGCGGCGCCGACACCTTCGGAGTTTCCAAGCCGGACCCCGCCATTCTGCGCCAGACCGTGGCGCGCGCCGGTGGCGCGCTGACCGGGACGATCATGGTGGGCGACGCCGGCACCGATGTCGGGGTGGCCCGGCGCGCCGGCGTGCCCGTGATCGGGGTCTCGTTCGGCTACACCGAAGTTCCCATCGCCGACCTCAAGCCGGATCGGGTCATCCACCACATGAGGGAACTCAAAGGGGCGCTCGAAGGCCTCTGACAGGCTGGAGCTCACTCTCCGGCCTAACGCATTGTTTCTGAGCGTGTTTTCGTTTCTGGCCACAGGTGTTAACCATCTATTAACCCTACCGGTTGCGCCGGTCTGCCGAGGCCCCTATGGTCGCGCCGGGGAATGTGGCAGTTGGCCGCACCGGTGGAATGGTCTTGGGACGATGACCGGTTCCTCGCAGGAACATGCGAGGGCTTTGCGCGACAGACATGCCTTAAGACAATTCAAGACGGGATCACGCCTCCGGCCTCACCCAACCGGATCGTGACCTGAACAGGTCGATCATGCGTCGTGCTCTTGCGATGACTGTTGCCGCCATCACTCTCGGCGGCTGCTCATCCTTCTCAACGGACAGCTGGAACTACTTCAAATCGACGCCGACGACGATTCAAGTGCAGCTTGAATCGACGCCGCCCGGTGCCGATGCGCGCACCTCGATCGGACCGGGCTGCAAGACCCCCTGCGCCGTCAGCGTCACCCCGCCCGAGGCCGGCTTCACCGTCAATTACGCGATGCCGGGCCGCGAACCGGCAACCGTGCCGGTGCAGGTGACGAAGGAGTCGGGCGGCACGTTCTCGGCCGACACGTTCAAGGTCTCGCCGAACCCGGTATTCGCAGAATTGCGGCCCGTCGGCCCGCCGCCGAAGCCGGCCAGGGCGATGCGTCCGAAGCGCAAGAAGCCCGCCGCCGCGCCTGATGCGGATCCCGCCGATGCCGGCGCCGCCCCGCCGCCCCAGCGCTGAATTCCTCGCACCGCACAAAGACATATCCGGCTCATTGTGCGGATTGTGCGGGGTATTCATCGTGCCTAGATTGGGGTAACGCTCCACCACGCGTGGCCGTAAGCCGCGCATGGCCAGTGTCCCCGAATTCCAAGGCTGTAAGCCCGAAGGCACTTGATGACCCTAGTTGCGTCCCCTGCTCCCGCATCGCTGTCGCGCCCGATGACCGACCCGTTCGGCCGGACGATCACCTACTTGCGCGTCTCCGTCACCGACCGCTGCGATCTGCGCTGCTTCTATTGCATGTCGGAAGACATGACATTCCTGCCCAAGGCCGACCTCTTGACGCTCGAGGAACTCGACCGCCTTTGCTCTGCCTTCATCGCCAAGGGCGTGAGGAAACTTCGCCTGACCGGCGGCGAACCGCTGGTCCGCCGCAACGTGATGTCGCTGGTGCGCTCGCTGTCGCGCCACCTTACCTCGGGCGCGCTGTCGGAACTCACGCTCACCACCAACGGCTCGCAGCTCGCGCGTTTTGCAAGTGAGCTCGCCGATTCCGGCGTGCGCCGCATCAACGTGTCGCTGGATACGCTCGATCCGGAAAAATTCCGTGCCATCACCCGCTGGGGCGATCTCGACAAGGTGCTCGCCGGCATCGAAGCCGCGCGCGCGGCGGGGCTTGCCGTGAAGATCAATGCGGTGGCCCTGAAGGGAATGAACGAGGACGAGATCCCCTCGCTGATGCAGTGGGCGCATGGCAAGGGCATGGGACTTGACCTTGATCGAGGTCATGCCGATGGGCGAGATCGGCGCCGGCCGCATCGATCAATATGTGCCGCTGTCGCTGGTGCGCGCGCGTCTCGCCCAGCGCTACACGCTGACCGATCTCGATGAAACCACCGGCGGCCCAGCGCGCTATGTCCGTGTCGGCGAGACCGGCGGCAAGCTCGGCTTCATCACGCCGATGACGCATAACTTCTGCGAATCCTGCAATCGCGTGCGGATCACATGCACGGGAACCATCCACACCTGCCTCGGCCAGGAGGATGCGTCCGACCTTCGCAAACCCTTACGTGCCTCGCCGGACGACGAGCTGCTTGCGGCCACTATCGACCGCGCCATCGGCATGAAACCGAAGGGGCACGACTTCATCATCGACCGCCGGCACAACCGGCCAAGCGTCAGCCGCCACATGAGCGTTACCGGCGGTTGAAGTCCCGTCCCCGGCCCTGCCCGCAACCGCTTGATCCCGCGTCAATTTGCCCATTTTCCGGTTGACGGCGTCACGCCGCGCTGAAATGGTGCGCCCAATTCTTCAGTCCGCGCGGCCGAATAGGCCGCTGCGCTCGGCGCAGCCAAGACGGCGAAGAAACAACACGCAGTTGGGGGACCGCCTTGCAATCGCTCTTGAGCTTGAGCCGCGGAATTGATGCGTTCACACGATGGGTCGGCAAACGCCTGGCGTGGCTGATTGTGCTCGCCGTGATCGTCTCGGCCGCCAACGCGATCGTTCGTAAAGTCTTCGACACGTCGTCCAATTCCTGGCTCGAGTTGCAGTGGGTGCTGTTCAGCATCGTCTTCCTGCTTTGCTCACCCTGGACGCTGCTCGACAACGAACATATCCGCATCGACATCGTCAACAACCTGCTGCCGAAGCGCCTGCGCGACATCATCGACCTCATCGGGCATGCGTTTTTCCTGCTGCCGCTCACCATCGTGATGATCATCACGGGCGGCCCTTTCTTCATGCGCTCCTACGAGATCAACGAACAATCCAGCAACGCCGGCGGCTTGCCGCAATGGCCGGCGAAATCGCTGATCATTATCGGATTCGCTTTCCTGTTTGTCCAAGGCATCTCCGAACTCATCAAACGCATCGCCGTGATGCGCGGCCTCATTCCGGACCCGCACGCCGCGCAAGTTCATGCGCTCGAGGCCGAGGTCGAGCATCTCGTCGAAGCGATCGAAAAACGCTGATCGCGAGCGCGGTCGCGGGGGATTCAAATGACTGCTTTTATCATTGCAAATCTGGCGCCGATCATGTTCGCGTCGCTGGTGATCGTGCTCTTGCTCGGTTATCCGGCGGCATTCTCGCTCGGCGCGGTGGGACTTTTCTACGCCGTGGTCGGTATCGGACTCGGCGAATTCCGCCCCGACTTCCTGCAGGCGCTGCCGGAGCGCGTCTACGGCGTGATGAACAACGACACGCTGCTTGCGATTCCGTTTTTCACCTTCATGGGGCTGGTGCTCGAACGCTCCGGCATGGCCGAGGATTTGCTCGACACCATCGGGCAGCTCTTCGGCACGATCCGCGGCGGCCTTGCCTATGCCGTCGTCTTCGTCGGCGCGTTGCTCGCCGCAACCACCGGTGTGGTGGCGGCCTCCGTGATTTCGATGGGTCTGATCTCGCTGCCCATCATGCTGCGTTACGGCTATGACCGGCGCGTGGCGACCGGCATCATCGCGGCCTCGGGCACGCTGGCACAGATCATTCCGCCGTCGCTGGTGCTGATCGTGATGGCCGACCAGCTCGGCAAGTCCGTTGGCGACATGTACGAGGGCGCCTTCATTCCAGGGCTCGTGCTCGCCGGCCTCTACGCCTTGTATGCCTTCATCGTCACGCTCGTTTTCCCGAAAGCGGTTCCTGGACTTCCGAAAGACGCGATCGGATTCCGCGAGAAGGATGGCAGCCGCGGGCTGCTTTCGCTGGGCGCCCTCTTCCTTGCGAGCTGCGTCTTCGGCTGGTTCATGATGCGAAACTCCGAAACGCATGGCGCCGATTTCGTCGTTCTCAGCATGTTCAATGGCATTGTGTTCGCGTTTCTCGTGGCCGTGCTGAACTGGATCGTCGAAAAACTTACGGGATTTCGTTTCCTGTCCCAGATGGCGCAGCAAACAACGTTTGTGATGGTGCCGCCCCTGTTCCTGATCTTTCTGGTGTTGGGCACCATCTTCATCGGCGTGGCGACGCCGACCGAGGGCGGCGCAATGGGTGCCGCTGGCGCGCTCATACTCGGCGCCGCGAAGCGGCGGCTGAACTGGGACTTGGTCCGGCAGGCAACTGAATCGACGGCAAAACTTTCGGCCTTCGTGGTCTTCATTCTGGTCGGCGCGCGCGTGTTCTCGCTTACCTTCTATGGCGTCAATGGCCACGTCTGGGTTGAGAACCTCCTCACCTCGCTGCCCGGCGGCCAGATTGGTTTCCTGATTTTCGTCAACGCGTTTGTCTTCGTCCTCGCCTTCTTCCTCGATTTCTTCGAACTCGCCTTTATCGTCATCCCCCTGCTCGGCCCAGCGGCAGAACACCTCGGCATCGACTTGATCTGGTTCGGCGTGATCCTTGGCGTCAACATGCAGACCTCGTTCATGCATCCGCCGTTCGGTTTCGCGCTGTTCTATCTACGCTCGGTCGCTCCGAAGGATCCCTACACGGACCGGGTGACCGGCAAGCGCATGGAGCCCGTCACGACCGGGCAGATCTATTGGGGCGCGGTGCCCTTCGTGGTGATCCAGGTCATCATGGTGCTGCTGGTAATCACGTTCCCGGCGATGGTGATGCACTACAAGGGCGGCCTGTCGACCGTCGATCCGAACTCGATCAAGATCGAGGTGCCGCAGATCGATCTTCCGCCGCTGGATTTTGGTCCGCCGAAAAATTGATCCGGCGGTTCGAACTCAAGCAGTGCCGCAACAGAAAGCCCCGGAGCGAAGGCTCCGGGGCGTTTCCTTGGCAGTATGGCAATCAGCTCTGCTGGGCGTGACGCGCCATGAAGTAGTCGTAACCGACCTCGGCGACCTGGAACCAGGCGTAACCGTTGTTGGAAAAATTTGTCAGCGACTCATACACCTTCTTGAAGTCAGCGTTGCCGGCGGAGACCTCGCTGTGCAATTCCTTCGCCGCCTTGAAAGAAGCTTCCATGATCTCCGGCGAGAATGCGTGCAGTTTCGCGCCGCCGGCCAGCAATCGGCGTAGCGCCGCAGGATTGGCCTGGTCGTACTTGGCCATCATCCAGTTGTTGGCATAATGACCGGCCTGCTTGAGAACGCTCTGATAGTATTTCGGCAGCGCGTTCCACTTGTCGAGGTTGACGAAAGCAACCAGCATCGGTCCCCCCTCCCACCAGCCGGGATAGTAGTAGTGAGGAGCGACCTTGTAGAATCCGAGCTTCTCGTCGTCATAGGGGCCGACCCACTCGGCGGCATCGATGGTGCCCTTTTCCAGCGCAGGATAGATGTCGCCGCCCGCCAGTTGCTGCGGAACAGCGCCGAGCTTTTGCAACACCCGTCCGGCAAAGCCGCCGATGCGGAATTTCATGCCCTTCAGATCGTCGACGGTCTTGACCTCCTTCCGGAACCAGCCGCCCATCTGGCAGCCGGTATTGCCGGCAAGCAGCGAGGTGACGTTGTATTTCTTGTAGAACTCGTCGAGGATCTCCTTGCCGCCACCCAGCGTGTACCAGGCCTGGTTCAGCCGCATGTTCGGCCCGAACGGCACCGACGAGCCGAAGGTGAAGGTCGGATCCTTCCCGAAATAGTAGTACGAGGCGGTGTGGCCGATCTCGACGGTACCGTTCTGCACGGCGTCGAGAACCTGCAAACCCGGCACGATTTCACCGGCCGCAAATGTCTGGATTTGAAACTTGTTGTCGGTGGCTTCGCCCACCATCTTGGCCATCATCTCGGCGCCGCCATACAGCGTGTCGAGCGATTTCGGCCAGCTTGTCGGCATCCGCCACTTGAGTTCGGGCATCGACTGCGCGATCGCCGGCGCAGCAATGCTCGCCGCTCCGGCCACACCGATTCCGGTGACCTTGATAAAGTCTCTACGCTTCATTGAACTTCCTTCCCTCTGATGATGTGCGCCAGCCTTCGTTTCGAGGCCTTTGGCGTCGACAAGCATGAAACATCCGAACCCGGATTTCCACGTCTAACTCGCATGTCGCAATGCAAAAAGCCCGGCGTCACTATGACGCCGGGCTCATCGATCACCGACTAAAGTGGAATACTTATACTATTTGGCGCGCTTTCGTTTGTCGCGAGGGACAACTCGCAACACACTTTTCCGGATCATGCGTTAGCCGCGGGTGCGCGAGCGGATCATGAAGCTGTCGAAGGTGTATTCGGCGACCTGCCACCACAGATATTCGTCGGAGCGATAGGCCTGCATCGCATCGATCGACTTCTTGAAGTCGGCATTCTTGGCAGAGATCTCCGCCCACAATTCATTGGTCGCCTTCAGGCAGGCTTCCAGCACTTCGTTGGTGAAGGGCCGGAGCTGCGTGCCGCCGGCGACCAGCCGCTTCAGCGCCGCGGGGTTCTGCATGTCATAGCGCGCGGCCATCCAGGTATTGGCGTAGGTCGCCGCGCTGGAGACGATCGCCTGATAGTTCTTCGGCAGCGAATTCCACTTCTCGAGATTGCAGTAGGCGTGGACGGTCGGGCCGCCTTCCCAGAAGCCGGGATAGTAGTAGTACTTGGCGACCTTCTGGAAGCCGAGTTTCTCGTCATCATAGGGGCCGACCCATTCGGCGCCGTCGATCGTGCCTTTTTCAAGCGCGGGATAGATGTCACCGCCCGCCAGTTGCTGCGGCACCACGCCGACCTTCTGCAGCACCTGGCCGGCAATCCCGCCGATGCGGAATTTCAGGCCGGAGAGATCGGCAACCGTCTTGATCTCCTTGCGGAACCAGCCGCCCATCTGGGTGCCGGTATTGCCGCAAGGGAATCCGATCACGCCAAACTTCTTGAAGAACTCGTTGCCGAGCTCCTTGCCGCCGCCCTGGTACCACCACGAGTTCTGCATGCGCGCGTTCAGGCCGAACGGCACGGAAGCGTAGATCGCAAAGGTCGGGTCCTTGCCGACATAATAATAAGAGACGGTGTGGCACATCTCGACGGTGCCATTCGAGGCGGCGTCGAGCGCTTGCAGGCCCGGAATGATCTCGCCGGCTGCAAAAACCTGGATCTGAAATTTGTTGTCGGTCATCTCGGCGACGTATTTGGCGAATTCCACCGAGCCGCCATAGATCGTGTCGAGCGATTTTGGAAAACTCGATGTCATACGCCACTTGATTTCAGGCGAGGATTGCGCAATCGCCGGCGCGGCCACGGCGCTTGCGGCGGCTCCCACGGCTGAAACCTTCAGAAAATCACGGCGCTTCATCTAATGCATCTCCTTGGCATGTCCCGATTCATCGGAACTCTTCTTCGGCTCGGCTTTAACATGGATGCCGGTCGAGCCAAAACGGGGCGACCCCGACAAACCACTGATTAAACGAAAGTCTGATAGGCCTATCCCGTCTTTGTCAGGCCGCCGCGATGGCGCGCTAGCGCCGCCCATTTGAAGCTCCTGAACCACAAGCGGCGAACTCCTCCATGAGCTTCAAATGGAAAGCGGCGCTACTAGAAGCATAGATTACGAGCGCCCATGACTTTCCGAAGTTCGTGAAGGTGGGTGCTGAGACGGGGCACGAACTTCGGAAAGTGGGCGATCGAGCTCATCGCGGACTTTCGCCGCGATCGCGCGGTAGATCGCTGCGTGCGGCCCTTTGGGCTCGCTCTCGACGACCGGGGTGCCGGCATCCGAGGTGGTGCGGATCGACATGTGCAGCGGAATTTCGCCGAGGAACGGTACCCCAAGACGCTCCGCCTCGCGCCGCGCGCCGCCGTGGCCGAAAATGTCGGACTGGGTGCCGCAATGCGGGCACTGGAAATAGCTCATGTTCTCGATGATGCCGAGCACAGGCACATTGACCTTCTTGAACATCGCCAGTCCCCGCCGCGCGTCGATCAGCGACAGATCCTGCGGCGTCGAGATGATGATGGCGCCCTTGAGCGGCACGTTCTGGGCGAGCGTGAGTTGCGCATCGCCGGTGCCGGGCGGCATGTCGACCACTAGGACATCCAGCGCGCCCCATACGACATCGCGCAGCATCTGGGTGACTGCCGACATCACCATCGGCCCGCGCCAGATCATCGCGGTCTCCTCTTCGACGAGGAAGCCGATCGACATGATCGAAAGACCGAACTTCTGAAGCGGAATCATCTTGCGATCGTCGTTGAGCTGCGGCTTCTCGCGAACGCCGGTCAGCCGTGGCACCGATGGTCCATAAATGTCGGCATCGAGCAGGCCGACGCGCAGGCCGAGATCGCGAAGACCCAGTGCCAGATTGAGCGCGGTGGTGGATTTTCCGACGCCACCCTTTCCGGAAGCGACCGCAATGATGGCCGCGACGCCCGGAATTTCCGCCTGCTTCGACATCGGCGAGGGCCCGCCCGCCGGCGGCCGGTGGGCCGCGACGTTCTGCACGCCCGGCGCATGGCGGTGCGGCTGTGGCGGCGGGGCCGAGCCTGCCTTGCGTTCTGCCGTCAATGCGACCATCGCAACCTCGACGCCGGGAATGGCGCGCACTGCGGACTCAGCAGCCGCGCGCACGCTTTCCCAAGCGCGCGCTTCGGCTGCCTCGACATTGATGGAAAAGAACACCTTGCCGTCGGTGGCCGAGATCGGCGACAGCACGTTCGCATTGGTCAAGGCCACGCCGCGCGGCGTGGCCACCTTGGCGAGAGCGTCCTGAACCTGTTGTTGCGTCACGCCCACGGGGCATCTCCTGATCACCTGCGGATGCGACCGTTAGAGCAGTTCAGCTGAAAAGGCTACCGCTTGCCGGGGTCGTCGGTGCGCATCGTGGGAGCTGATCCGCCCTGCTCCTTGGCGGCCTCGTAATTCAGTTCGATCATCACCCCGTTGGGGTCGTTGACGAAGATCTGCCAAAGGTCGCCGCCCGGAACCTGCCGCGCATCGAACGGCATGTTCTTGGACTTCAGCCGCGCCTTCATGGCGTTAAAGCCCTGGCTCACGAAAGCGACATGATGGACAACGCCGGAATCCGGCTTTTGCGCCTCTGCGGTCGGCGAAATATCGACCAGATGGACCACCGCCTTGCCTTCGCTGTACATCCAGGCGCCGGGAAAGGCGAAATTCGGCCGGTCGCCCTTTTCGAGGCCGAGGACGTCCTCGTAGAACCGCACGGTATCGGCGAGCTTGCGGGTCCGGATATTGAAATGATCAAGCACGCCTACGCTCATGCCCATATGATCTCTCTCCCTTTTTTGTTTTGAAACTCGACTATCCGGCCATGCTAGCATAAAACCCAGCCCGCCCGCCAAATGGCGGCGTTGCCGACGTCTGCGGCAATGCCCTCAGGCCGCGGGTCAAGGCGGAGTTGGTTTCGCGAAAGCCGAACCAGCCTACCGTCCCCCTCACGATCAGGCCCGGCCCAGCGTTGCGCCGGCAAAACCCCAGGATTGCACAAATGGCTAAAGTCGCTTTTCTCGGTCTCGGCGTCATGGGATTTCCCATGGCAGGACATCTCGTCGTCAAGGGCGGCCACGAGGTGACGGTCTACAACCGGACGCCGGCCAAGGCCAACGCATGGGCCGAGAAATTCAAGGGCAAGACGGCAGCGACGCCGAAAGCCGCCGCCGAGGGGCAGGATTTCGTCATGGCCTGCGTCGGCAATGACAACGACCTGCGCGCCATCACGATCGGCGCCGACGGAGCATTTGCCGGCATGAAGAAGGGCGCGACCTTTGTCGACCACACGACGGCGTCCGCCGAAGTCGCGCGCGAACTCGATGCGGCGGCCACCAAGGCCGGCTTCAAGTTCGTCGATGCGCCGGTCTCGGGCGGACAGGCGGGTGCCGAAAACGGCGTGCTGACGGTGATGTGCGGAGGCAGCGAGGACGCCTATGCCGGCGCCGAACCGATCATCGCCGCCTATGCCCGCATGTGCAAACGGCTCGGCCCCGCCGGCGCCGGACAGCTCACCAAGATGGTCAACCAGATCTGCATCGCAGGTCTCGTCCAGGGCCTCTCGGAGGGCATCCATTTTGCGAAGAAGTCGGGCCTCGACATTGCGTCCGTGATCGAAACCATCTCCAAGGGCGCGGCCCAATCCTGGCAGATGGAAAACCGCTACAAGACCATGAACGACAACAAATACGATTTCGGCTTTGCGGTGGAATGGATGCGCAAGGACCTCTCGATCTGCATCGCGGAGGCCCGCCGCAACGGCGCGCACCTGCCGGTGACGGCGCTGGTCGACCAGTTCTATTCTGAGGTGGAGAAGATGGGCGGCAAGCGCTGGGATACGTCGAGCCTTCTGGCGCGGCTAGAGCGTTGACAGGCAACGATGCTGTTGTCCGCAGGGCGGCAACGTTGTTGCATGTCGTAACGAGGGGTTTGGGAGTTCCCATCAAGTCGTTTGGAGGACGGGGGTGAGTTCGGTTGAGATTGCCAAGCAGACCTTGCTTCAATTCGGACTCATCCTGACCATTGGTACTCTCGCTGGACTTCTGGCTCAAAAAATCAGAATTCCGGACGTGGCGCTGTTTCTGATCGTCGGAATGGGTGTCGGACCGGGGGCGCTCGGGCTGGTCAACATCGAAGCGGATTCCGCGCTGAACCAGATCGTTCTTCTTTTCGGGGCGAGCTACATTCTCTTTGACGGCGGCGCATCGCTGCGGCTCGAGGTTCTGAAGCGGGTCTGGATCACGATTGTGGTGATCGCTACCGTCGGGGTCGTCATCACCGCGGCCGTGACCGGAATTGCCGCTTATTTTGTACTGGGCAGCCCGCTCGTGGTGGCGTTGTTGCTCGGAGCGACGCTTGCTTCGACTGATCCGGCGACCCTGGTCCCGATCTTTCGACAGGTAAAGATTCGCGACCGGGTGGCACAAACCGTGATGAGCGAGTCCGCGTTCAACGACGCCATGGGCGCAATCGTCACCTTCGGTGTGCTGGCGATTGCGACCGGAGCTGGTGAATTTTCGCTTGTCTCGTCGCTGCTTGAATTGCTCAAGCAATCGGTCGTGGGCATCGTTGCCGGCTGCGTCCTCGGCTCTCTTGCCGCCCTGCTCATCGCCCACGAGAGATGGGCCTTCCTTGCGGAGTATGGGCCGGTGGTGACTCTCGTCGCCGTCATCGGCGCCTATTTTGCCGCCGATGGCCTGCAGGCAAGCGGCTTCATGGCGGTGTTCGTATTCGGAATCGTGCTGGGAAACAAAGACTTCTTCGGCTTTCAGATGGAAGCGGGAGAGGCGCAAAAGCTCGACGAATACGTGGCAACCACCGCCTTCATCATGCGCCTGGTCATTTTCATTCTTCTGGGCTCGCAGGTCGATTTTGCTCTCATGGGCCGACACTTGTGGAGCGGCATCGCGGTTGTGGCCGTCCTCATGCTGATCGCGCGGCCACTGACCGTTTTCCTCTGCGCGCTGCCCGACCGCCGAGCGAAGTGGAGCTTCAACGAGATGTTGTTCATGTCTTGGACTCGCGAGACAGGCGTCATTCCCGCCGCACTTGCCGGCCTCCTGGTCGGCATGAAGGCGCCCGGCGCCCAGATGATCGCCTCAGTCACCTTCATCGCGATTCTCATGACGATCCTGATCCAGGCGCCGACCACGAAGTGGGTCGCGGGCAAACTGGGCCTCCTCGAGCAGGCCTGAAAGCGCGACGCCGCCCGAGCGGAGCGTGGTCGCACGGGCGGCGTTTGCGCGAACGATGGACTATGCCCTCTTAAATCCCGCGGCCGGATTCTGCGCGATAGACCCCCCGAGGCTCGCGGAAGTCACCGTGGGTTTCAATAGCCGCCTCCGCCCCCGGCATTTCTCCGATCAAAGTCTTCGTCGTACTTGTTCGAGGAAAACGGGCTGGCATAAGGATCGGCAGCTTTCGGGCTCTGATGCGTGACCCTTACCCTCTTCTTATTGACGTGCTTGCTGCTGGTCGTCGCCGCGTCGACTGGCGCGACGACGGGAGTGATCAGCAGCGAGGTCGTAAACATCGAGAGTATCAAGAAGCGGATCGCGATTTTCGCCATGCATCTCTCCTGTTTGGTGACAGCCCCAATGAACATGCGACACCGCTACGGAGCCGATATTCCTCGGGTAACCGGCTGTTGCGCGCCGACAGGAATATGTTCGCCAACATGGTAGTGGAGTGGATTTGACATTCGCTACCCACCCCGCCGCGAGTCCGGAAAGCGAATGTCAAATCGAAAACTCCACTAGAGACCTGTATTTGCTAGTGGTCCTTTGATTCTAACGTTCGCAAAAGTGACCGCTGAGAAGGAATGCGAACGTTAGAATCGGACCACTGGCGGCGAACCGTGCGTTCCTTGACTGGCCGCCGCAACTCCGTCGTGCTGCAGCGCGATCCCAAAAGGCTTCGCTTAACCTCTCGTTAAGGAGAATTTTTATCTTCTTAAGCCACCTCTTAAGAATTTGGCGGCACAGATAGACAATGCAAAAGCTCGCCCGCTAGTTGGGTAGCGGTGGGCAGGATTTGTGTTGTTTGATGAGTAATTCCGCTGAAAAGCCAGAGGTCGTGCAGCTTCCGGCTGAACCGCCTGCCGTCGCGCCTGTCGCCAGCCGGCGCGCCGCGGCACAGCGGGTGCGGGAGGCGCGCGACCGGTTAACGTCCTCAAGCGGAACTCGTCCCGCTTTCGACAGCGAACTGCTCCGGCAATATGCCCAGACCCGCCTGTCCGCTTCCTATGTGGTCATGCTGCTGGTGGTGGCGTCGGGCGTGCTGTTCGGCTTCTGGATGCCGCCGGTTTCGGCCGCGGCATGGACCTGCGGCCTGCTCTGCATTCATACCGCGATCATCCGCAGCTGCGGCCAGTTCATTGCGGCCCAGCCTTCCCTGTCGGCGGCAACGCGCAAGTGGCGGACCCGCTTCATCGTCCTCGATCTCCTCTATGGCCTCGGCTGGACTGCGCTACTGATTTACCCTTCCGGCTTCGATGCGGTTTCCAATGCGCTGATCATGTTCTTGATGCTGCTGGTGGTCGCGGTGTCGAGCATGCTCGCCGCAAGCCTGCCGATCGCTGCGCTGGCCGCGACTGCGCCGGTGACAGCGGCGATCGCCGGCAATTTCGCGCTCAGCGGCACCTTCGACAATTACGTGCTGGCGTTGCTGGCGCTCGCCGCCGAAGGATACTTTGCCCTGCTGGCGCATCGCCTGCATTCGGCGACGCTGGCAACCCTGGAAGCACGCGCCGAAAAGGACGCGCTGATCGGCGAACTCGAGCAGGCCAAGGCGATCTCGGACGAGGCGCGTCACCGCGCGGAAGCCGCCAATGTCGCCAAATCACGCTTTCTCGCACAAATGAGCCATGAGCTCAGAACGCCGCTCAACGCCATTCTCGGCTTTTCCGAGGTGATGAAGAGCGAGATTTTTGGCGCGCATGCCGTTGCCGTCTATCGGGAATACTCCGCCGATATCCACAATTCCGGCGTTCACCTGCTCAACCTCATCAACGAGATTCTCGACCTGTCGCGCATCGAGGCCGGCCGCTACGAGCTCAACGAGGAGGCAGTCTCGCTGGTGCATGTCGTCGCCGACTGCCACCATCTCTTGAAACTGCGCGCCTCCAATCGCGGCATCGCGATTTACGAGGTGTTCGAACAGGGCATGCCGCGCATCTGGGGCGACGAGCGCGCGGTGCGGCAGATCGTGCTGAACCTGCTGTCGAACTCGATCAAGTTTACGCCGCAAGGCGGCGAGATCTGGCTGAAAGTCGGCTGGACCGCCTCCGGCGGCCAATATCTCACCGTCAAGGATACCGGCTCCGGCATCGCCGAAGAAGAAATCCCGATCGTGCTGGCATCGTTCGGCCAAGGCTCCAATTCGATCAAGTCGGCCGAACAGGGCGCGGGCCTTGGATTGCCGATTGCGAAAAGCCTGATCGACATGCATGGCGGCACCTTCACGCTGAAATCCAAGATCCGGATCGGCACCGAAGTGATCGTCACCTTCCCGCCCGAGCGCGTGATGTCGGCGCTCGGACCGATGTCGGAGGACGCTCCACCGTTGCAGCCGGACAATCCAGGCACGCGGACGTCCGAAGCCGCGACTGTCAACCGCAACAAGCCGATCCTGAGCGCCGGAACCGGATTGTGAGGCGCGCTTGGCAAACAATGGATTCCGCTTCAAAATCAAAAAATGAGCAGAGAGACGCCGTGTATCGCAGTCTGCATGATCGATCCCAGAACGAGCCTTTGCTTCGGTTGCGGGCGTACGCTTGGCGAAATCGCGCGCTGGCATCGCATGGAGAGCGCGGAACGGCTCGGCGTGATGGCCGAGCTGCCCGCGCGCATGGACGATGCAGGTTTGCAGCGGATCGAGCCGGCAAAGCGTTCGACGGCCGGCTGAGCGACGCACGAGGCGCGCGATGAGCCGCGTCCTTTTGATGATTGCGGTATTGATCGCGACCGCCGGGGCCGTCGTCGCCTATGGCGACCCCAACCAGATCGCGCGGGCCAAGAGCACGGTTTCGAACACGGTCTCGGATTTCCTGCGCCCGCGGGCCGCAACCCGGGCCGTGCAGATTTCGCGCGGGCAAGGCGGCGAATTCGCGCTGCAGGCGAAGATCAATGGTGTTGCCGCTCCCATGGTCATCGACACCGGCGCGACGTCCGTCGTGCTCACCTATGAGACGGCGAAAGCGGCCGGGCTTCCGCTTGAGCTGCTCGAATACGACGTCGATCTCGAGACTGCGGGCGGCCACACCAAGGCGGCGCGGCTGACGCTCGATCGGCTCGCCATCGGCAAGCTCGTCGAACGCTCGGTGCCGGCGCTGGTGGTGCCGCACGGGCAGATGAAAACCAACCTGTTGGGCATGAGCTTTCTGGACCGGCTGGAAAGCTGGGAAGTGCGCGCCGACAGCCTGATGCTGCGCGGCTATCCGTAAATCTTCAGGCCGCGATCGAAGCTGGCGCGTCAACCAGCGCGATGGCATCACGCAACACATCGACGCCAGCCCCTGCCCTCACCCCGTGCTCGGCGAGATGCCGGCGAAACGCGCGTGCGCCCGGAACGCCGTGAAAGGCGCCGACGAAATGCCGTGTGATGGCATGCAGCCGCGTGCCTGCGGCCAGCTCGCGCTCGATATAGGGCATCATTGCCTGGAAGACGTCCTTCATCGAGGCGCACGGCGCCGCATCGCCGAACAGCTCGGGATCGACATTCAAGAGCCGCCACGGCTCCTGATAGGCCGCGCGCCCCAGCATGACGCCATCGACATGGAGAAGATGCTGCCTGGCTTCCGCAAGGCTGCCGATGCCGCCATTGATGATGACGGGCACATCCGGCATCGCCGCTTTCAGGCGATACACCCTGTCGTAATCGAGCGGCGGGATGTCGCGATTTTCCTTCGGCGACAATCCGCTGAGCCAGGCCTTGCGGGCATGCACGATCAGCGCATCGGCGCCGGCTGCCACGACGGCACGCGCGAGCGTATCGAGTGCCGCTTCCGCGTCCTGGTCGTCGATGCCGATCCGGCATTTGACCGTCACGGGTATCGCGACCGCTGCCTTCATTGCGGCCACGCAGGAACCAACCAGCGCAGGCTCGGCCATCAGGCAGGCGCCGAAACGGCCCTCCTTCACCCGGTCCGAAGGACAACCGACATTGAGATTGATCTGGTCGTAGCCGAAGTCCTCGCCGATTTTTGCCGCCGTTGCGAGATCGCGCGGGTCGGAGCCGCCGAGCTGAAGCGCCACGGGATGTTCGCGTTCATCGAACGCCAGCAAGCGACGCCGATCGCCGCGAATGATCGCGCCTGACGTCAGCATCTCCGTGTACAGCCGCGCACGCCGCGTCATCAGACGATGGAACATCCGGCAATGCCGATCGGTCCAATCCATCATGGGCGCGACGGAGAAAAGTAAATCGTAGGATTTCGTAGATTTTTCGGTCATTTCAGATGCTTACAGCGATTTTCTAGTTTCACATTTTAACCCGTTTGGCGCCCATTTTCACCCATTTTCCTACCGCAGGTACTGCGGTGCAGTACCGAAGCGCCTCGTGCAGTACCGATAATTCGGATTTTCAGCAATGGGAACGGTCATACCACGGAAGCGAGCCGACGGCTCAACTGGATACCAGGCTCAACTCCTTATCAAGCGCGCCGGCAAGGTCATTCATCGAGAGGGCCGAACGTTCGATCGGAAGCAGGCGGCCTCTGCTTGGCTCGAAAGGCGCGAGAAGGAACTTGCCAAGCCCGGCGCACTCGATCGTCTGCAGGCGCCCGACCCTACCTTGGCCGCAGTTATCGACCGATATACGAACGAGTCCATTAAGAAGATCGGCCGCACAAAGGCGCAGGTTCTGCGGGCAATCAAGACCTATGACATAGCCAACAAGAGATGTTCGGATATTGCAAGCGTCGACGTAATCGCCTTTGCCAATCAACTCGTGGTCAAAGTCAAGCCGCAGACCGTTGCCAACTATCTATCGCACCTGGCCGCTGTGTTTGCTGTTGCCAAACCTGCATGGGCGTACCCGCTTGATCAGTCCGCAATGAACGATGCGTTTGTCGTTGCCAAGCGCCTTGGTATCGCGACCAAGAGTCGCGAGCGCGATCGGCGGCCGACCCTCGAAGAGCTCGACAAGGTCATGGAGTATTTCGGCGAAAGGTCGAAGCGCCGACCGGCGTCCATTCCGATGCAGAAGATGATAGGCTTTGCGATTTTCTCAACCCGCCGCCTCGAGGAGATGACGAGGATCTCATGGAAAGACCTCGACGTAGAGGGAAGTCGTGTTTTGGTCCGGGATATGAAGAACCCCGGTGAGAAGATTGGAAATGACGTCTGGTGCGACCTTCCACCAGAGGCGCTCCAAATAGTTCTTTCAATGCCTAAGAAGCGCGAAGAAATCTTCCCGTTCTGTGGTGATACCATCGGAGCGAATTTTACCCGCGTCTGTCAGTTGCTCGACATCGTTGATTTGCATCTGCACGATCTCCGTCACGATGGTGTCTCGAGGCTGTTTGAAATCGGTCGAAATATCCCTCAAGTAGCGTCTGTATCGGGTCATCGCTCCTGGACGAGTCTCAAACGCTATACGCACTTGCGTCAAACCGGCGACAAATATGCCGGATGGAAGTGGCTTTCCGCGCTGACAAGCCCACCGCTCTGCCCGCGCTTCACCGAAGCACGGCTCTGCTGAGGATGTTACGAGCGTACGATTAGATCCGACGCTCGCATAACGCGCCGGGCGATCGTGGGTCTGCAAGTGTCGACAGGCTAAGGCCATAGATTGAAGCTGGTGAAGGGAATCGAACCCTCGTATTCAGCTTGGAAGTCCGCGGATTCTCGCAATGCTTTCAGGGGCCATTCTGATATTTTCCGACTTGCTGGGCGGAGGATTGCTACGGAATCTCTTCGTCATAATGACGGTTGCCAACCCATGCTGGTCCTTTCCAGGCCATTTGCCGGCGGTTACGAGCCCAACCCCACACGACCGATCAACAGCCAATCTGGACCGATCAAGAATCAATCGGGCGGACTCAATTCCGGAATAATCACAAGCATTGAACTTTCACCTTCTCAACTGCCGTCTTTTGGGATCGGTGGTTTCGGCAAGCTGCTTCCGAAAAGGTTCGAAGTCTTCTTCTGGGTGAACCTTTTTCATGAGCCAGTTCCTAGAGTCCGCGCGACCGCAACTGGCCTTGGGCGTTAGGTTGCTTGCTTCACAATTCGAAAGCCCTTCGCCTCCAATCCGAGAATTACGGCGATGGCCAATTGCGAGCATTCCTTCGGCGCGATCCGGTACATTCTCTCATCCGGGTCAACGTTCTTCGAATAGCTGACAAACTCCGAACGAATGGCAGCCTCAATCACATCCTTAGGATCATCCCACATCGAGCTTTGTACGGAAGAGACTTCTCGAGCGCGCAGTTCATCGTTCATCGATATTGCCGTAACGTTGCCCACATATTCCCGCTGTCTGTTCATTGCTCACCTGCCCAAGCGTTTGTTTTGACCCCGCCAAACTACGATAGCAGCCTACGCTGGAGCTATTGCCCCAAGGGTCAGTGTCCCAGCGGAGAAGTGACGGCCGGGCAAACCGTGCGCCAAATATAGTGAGTCCAAATTCGGAATTTTCCCCAGACTTAGGCTGAGCGGCGGTCTCGCCGATTGAGACCAAGAGAACGACAGCGGCGGCGATCCAATATAAGCAAGCCGCTTCAGCCGTGCGGCCTCGATGGGTCGCGATCAGTACGTCTAGGATGCCGCACATATCCAAAACGTGATCTCCCTCTACATGGTCGAAGGGTCAGGGCTCAATTGGAACGCAAATGGAGTTCAGCGCGGCACAATGTCAATATATCGCTGCCCCAGCAGGTCATCGACGCTGTTTTCGCTCAGCATCAAGCCGCAAAATTCTCCCATGTCGCGAATCCAGCCGGATTTGAGGATCGAGTTCCGCGGGCAATGCCGACGGTGCGCCGGGCGTATTTCTCAAGATTGCCCAGACCTTCGCTGCATCGACTAAATCCCTGCCACGCGCGCCAAGGCTGAAGGCGCTTGTTGTGCTACGGCATGGAGAATCTTCTCGCTAGGCGCATCACGCAAGGAGATTGGTAACCGTTCAAACGGACTTGGATTTGACTTACGTTAATACCTGCTATCGGCCATTCGCTTTTTGGGATAGGGATATTTGTGCTCCAATTGCGTTCCGATTGGGCCTTGACCATGTTGAAAGCGATCACGTTTTCGATTTGCGGGGCGGCGTTCCTTCTGCGGGCGACATGTCATGCGGCGGAACTGGCGGAGAATACAGCGCTCTGGACCGCTCCACCCACATCATCGCCGGATTTCGAGGCCCTTCGGATCAAGGGGCTCATCGTAGCGCTGCCTGGGCCGCAGGATACCATCGACCCTGATTTTGCGGGCATTCGATCAAGTCTTGCAGCCCTCGGGATCGGATACATCGGCTACAACAACAACAACTTTTGGGATAACATGCTGCCCGCGGAACGGACCACGCTCGGCCAGCAGGTCTATAACGGTCAGAAGCCAACCTTCTTCACGAATAACGTGATGCAGATGACTTACGACCTCAGCAGATACGGAATTTCCGATGGGCAGATCGTGGTTGGCGGAATTTACAATTACGACACATGGGATCCCGGCGGTCCGAACGCATTAAGCCTCGCGACACTCAGCTATTATCAGACCTTCCTGAACAAGCAGGTGGAATTGAAGGTTGGATATCTGAACAATGCCTTCGAGTATTGGGGGCCCTTTCTGGCAGGCAATTTGTCGTCCAGCATCTTTGGACCGAGCGGATCAATTACGGTCGAGGCTGGCCTTAGCGCTTATGCTTTGACGAAACCGGCGATCAACATCAAGGTCAATGGTCCCGATGGGCTTTACGACAAGTTCGGCGTACAGGTGGCGAGCAGTCCGGATGGTCCCGTGGCTGAGAAGACGGCTAACCCAACCGGCCTGAACTGGTCTACGCCGAACAGCGGGGTTCTCGTCATCAACGAGTTTGGTTATCGCAAGGAGGCGGCCCCCGGCCAGCTTGCGAGCTGGGTGCGTGCCGCACCGATATTCAACACAAGCAGCTACGTCGATTTCGAATTTGGCGGGCGGAATACCGGGAATTACGCAGGCTACGTTCTGGCGGATCAACAATTTGTCCAACTGGCGCCGGTAGAAGGTCAGGCTGCAAGGGGGTGGTACGCTGGCGTTAGCGCAATGTACGCGCCGCCGGAATTCAATCGCATCAGCCAGTACTACGAGTTTCGCCTCTACGGGATAGGCCTTCTGCCGTCCCGGCCGAGCGATATGGTGTCCGTGGTCGTTTCCCGAAATGTCTTTAGCCACTTTCTGGTTGATACTGCATTGCAGAGCGGCCAACTCACGCATTCCGGCAATTTTTCGATAACCGCAGCATATTATGCGCCCATTGTGCCTGGTATTCGCGTGGGAATCGGGCTCGGGTACACGAACAATCCCACGCCGGTGATCTATACGCCGCAGACGGCGAGTGACCTCAATTTGTTGGCCAACATAGTCACGTACTGGTGAGGCGTACTCTTGGGTCCGGTGAGGTAGCTACCTTGGATGCTGTAATCGGGCGGCGGGAAATCCTGGACCGACTGATCGCGACCCATGCAGGCCGCTTAGCCGCATCATCGTGCACATTGAGAATGAAGTGGCTGGCCAATCTTTGGATTGCCGTCGCCGTCTTTCTTTTGGTCTCAATTGGCGGGACTGCCGCTCAGCCTAAGTCTGGCGAGACTGCCGCTCAGCCGAAAGAAATCCTGGTCCTTCATCCGTATGGCCAGAGTTTCGAGCCGTGGACCGTATGGGGCAGGGAAATCCGCACGGAACTGATCAGACAGTCGCCCTGGCCGCTGAACATTCAAGAATATTCCCTTGTTACGGTTAGGGATGGCAACAACGCTGCTGAGCCCAACTTTGTTGAGTACCTTAGGGCGCTCTATGCTCAACGACCGCCCGATTTGATCGTCGCTCTTGGTGGACCCGCGGCTCGCTTCGTCCAGCGACACAGGGCTGACCTGTTTCCGACAACGCCGATGCTGCTCGCAGCAGTCGACGCGCGCCGGGTTGAACCATCCATGTTGTCCGAGCAAGACACCGTGGTTGGGTTGCGCAACGATCATGTGGCTTATGTCGAAAACATTCTGCGGCTGTTGCCGGAGACGAAGACCATCGCGATGATCATCGGAAACTCTCCCGCTGAACGATTTTGGGTTGGCGACGTGCAACGGGAACTGAAACCACTGATCGAGAAGAACAAGGTTGAATTGCTCTTTTACAACGAGCAGCCGTTCGCGGAGATCTTGAAAGAGGTTGCGAATTTGCCACCGCACAGTGCAATCTTTTTTCAGCAGATGATGGTAGACGGCGCAGGGGCCGTCCAAGGAGACAAGGAGCCAATAAAGCGCATCTATGAGGTCGCCAACGCTCCGATTTTTACGAACGACATGGCTCGCGTTAATGATGGGGTTCAGGTTGTTGGCGGCCCGATGTTTTCACCGACCGAGGCTGCGCGACCGACTGCTGCTGTTGCCGTCCGAATATTGGGCGGCGAGAAGGCAAGTGGCATCAAGCCTCCTACGATCGAACTCTCAGCCCTGAAATACGATTGGCGACAACTTAAGCGCTGGAACATCAGCGAGAGCCGCCTGCCACTGGGGAGCGAAGTCGTGTTTCGGGAGCCAACTGCGTGGCGGCGTTACTCCTGGCAAATCGCGCTGATCACCGCCGTAATTGTTGCGCAAGCTGGGCTTATCTCGGCTCTGCTGAACGCGCATCGTCGGCGTCGTCGGGCCGAAGTACAGTCGGCGCAGCGTACGAAAGAACTTGCCCACGTCAACCGTTTCTCGACGGCTGGCGAACTGACCGCCTCAATTGCTCATGAAATAAACCAGCCACTCGGCGCCATTCTGACCAACGCGGAGACCGCGGACGCGATCCTGAAATCTCCGACGCCCGACATCGCTGAACTCAAGGATATCGTGAAGGATATTTTGCATGATGATCGACGCGCCAGCGAGGTCATTCGGCGAATGCGGAGCCTACTGAAAAAGGCACCCTTCGACCCGAAAAATTTCGACTTAAACGAGTTGGTGCGAGAAACAGTCCATCTTCTTTCAGCAGTAGCCGTTGGACGAAAAGTCGAATTGATCAGTTTCCTCGCGCCGATCGCACTCGCAATCATCGGCGATCGCATCCAACTCCAGCAAGTCATAATTAACTTGGTCGTCAATGCGATCGACGCGATGAAGGATACGCCTCCCGAAAAACGCACCATCAGCATTCGGACTTCGGGCGTCGAGAACTTTGCCGAGCTATCCGTGTCGGATCGCGGGCCGGGCATTCCCGAAGACAAAATTAAGGAGGTATTCAACCCGTTTTTCACCACCAAGCCGGAAGGCATGGGCATGGGACTGTCCATCGCGCGCACCATTATTGAAGCGCACCATGGGCTCATAACGGCAAGAAATCAGGTTCACGGCGGCGCGTCTTTTCGGATCAGGCTTCCTCTTTCGGAATCGGATCACCCAAAGAATGCAGACGACTTGAAGGCGCCAAGATAGCTAGCTGGGCGCCGCTTGTTCGCCGTCTGTCGCTGGCCGCTCTAGAATTCTTACGCCGCCTCCCGGGGAGAGGACAATTTCGAATTGGGACCCAATATTCGTGCCGACGCTCCTGTTATTTATCTGCGGTGAAACGTTTTACCATGTCGCATCCCTCCCCAACGGCCGCTTGTGGCGTTATCGGAGATGCAGGCCTATATTGGCCGGCGCTGCCGCGCTTGGTAGCGGCAAAGTTGCCAAAGCTTGGAAATGAGGTGTAACGGGATTCTGGCGAGTGGAGGAGACACTGGGCACTGCCGCAAAACAGACGGTCATCTTGGCGCGCCACCCGCTCGCAAGCGGGGCAAGCGTTATTTTGACCATCGGAGTAGCGTTGGCCTATTTTGCCGCCGCGCGGCTGAGCCTTGCGTTGCTGCAGCCGATCGACGGTGTTGCCGTATTCTGGCCCGCGGCGGGAGTGGCTTCGGGGATTTTGATCGTCCTTGGTTCTGCGGCTCGGTGGCCTGTCGTCGTCGGGATAGTAGCTGCAACAATCGCGGCCAATTTGCTCGGCGATCGCAACATCGGGAGCTCGGCATTTTCTGCCGTTGCGAACGCCGGTGACACCGTCATCGTGGCGGGCCTGATCCATCACTTTTGCGGCTCTCCTTTCGAATTGAGTGAACTGCGAAGGGTGCTGGCGCTATTTGCCGCGACCGCTGTTTCAACGGGCCTCTCCGGCATTACGGGTACGGTAGGCTTTGTACTGTTTCACGGGTCGGCCGCGTCCCCGCCAGTGATCTGGTTTCACTGGTTCTCTTCTGACGCGATCGGGATCATCGCGGTGGCACCGCTCGTGATCGGGCTAGGGTCGTTCGCGGGCAACCTCCCGCCGCGGCACGAGGTCATGGAAGGTGCTTTGGCGCTTGCCACGGTGTCCCTCGGATGCGCGTTGCTGGTTTTCCTGCCTACTGAGCCCTGGACCGCGGAGCTCGCGATTGGCGCGCTCTGCCCAGTTCTGCTCTGGATCGCAGCTCGCCTTTGTCCGGTATTCACCGCGGTGGCCACGTTCATCATTGCCATCACAATTGTCTGGACGACAACCTTTGCAATCGGCATTTTCGGGAACTTGGACCTGTCGATCGAAGAGCGTGTGCTAGGGTCCCAGGCTACCATCCTAGCGATCACACTAGGCGCACTGGTTCTTGCGGCGCTGTTTAGCGAGCGGAGACTTCACGAAGGCGCGATACTCGAGAGGGAAGCCCGCTTACAGGAGGCGCTGCGGGTCGGCAGCGTCATGGCCTTCGACTGGGACGTGCCGGCCGACAAAATAAGCTTCAGCCAGAATGCGACCGGAATCCTCGGTCTCAACCCGCAAAAAGTTCTTCGCGAGACTGAATGGCGACAACACATACATCCCGAAGACCAGCCGCGGCTGGTATCCTGCCTCGAAGGTGCTCAGCCGAACGGGCAATCGACTTCGATCGCATTCCGCTACCGGCGGCCGGATGGCGGTGAAGTCTGGCTGGAAAAGATTGCGAGCGTCCAGTTCGATCCGGCCGGCAAACCTGTGCGCATCCATGGACTCATGACGGATGTCACCGAGCGCAAGCGTCTCGACGAGGAGGTTTCGCTCGCGTGGAAAACAGCAGACCTGGCCAATCACGCCAAATCGAACTTTCTAGCCGCCGCAAGCCATGACTTGCGACAGCCATTGCAGACCCTGAAACTTCTACAGGCAGCGCTAGAGCCGCACCGTCTAAGCGGGGAGGCACGCAAGCTTGTCACTGGAATCGGGCAATCGCTCGAAACCATGACCGGCATCCTGTCGAGCCTGCTCGACGTAAACAGGCTGGAATCAGGAATCCTGCGTCCATCCCCTAGCGAGTTTTCGGTCAGTGATATCTTCGAGCCGCTTGCTGGAGACTTCGGCGCGCCCGTGCAGGAAAGAGGGCTTCGATTGTGCGTCGTCCGGTCCGAGCTCATCATTCGCAGCGACAAGCGCATGCTCGCGGAGATGATCCGCAATTTGTTGTCGAATGCGATCCGATACACCGACAGGGGACGAATTCTGCTGGGATGCCGGCGAGCCGGGGACAATGTTCGCATTGAAGTCTGGGACAGCGGCATCGGTATTACCGAAGACCAGCTCCCGCATATATTCGATGAGTACTATCAGGGGGCCGACGGCGCGGAGCGGGGCGGCTTTGGGTTGGGCCTTGCGATCGTGAAACGGCTCGGAGAAGTCCTGGATCACAGGGTCGAGGTGCGCTCAGTCCCCGGGAAAGGTACGGGGGTTTTTATTGAGGTTCCGCGCGGTCGATCCGGTGTCAAGGTGCCGGAAGCAGCGCCGCCGGCGAACCCTCTTGATAATGCCTTCCTGGGCTGCGTTCTCGTGATCGAGGACGAGGCTTCCGTTCGCTCGGCGCTTGGCAGACTGTTGAAGACGCGAGCGGTTGACGTCACCGTTGTTGCGACGGCGACGGAAGCTTTGACTCTTGTCAGAGAGCAGCGCCTGCGTCCGGATGTACTGCTGTGTGACTACAACCTTCGTGGATCATCGGATGGTATCGAGACCATTCGGCATCTGCGTGCCGCCCTTGGCGAGAACGTCCCCGCCGTTGTGATGACCGGCGATGTCAGATCGCAAACGACGCTCTCGATTTCTGCGCAAGGTGTTTCTGTCCTGATCAAGCCCTTCTCGGCCGAAGAACTTCTTGAAGCCTTGAGAGGCGAGAGGCCGCGAGCAATCACTGTGAACGCCTCAGGCCATTGAGGCGATCGGATTGATTTGGCGAATAACTGCGCTTGGCGGACACTTTCAGCACACTCAAGCGCGGGCATGGGCGCGGTCGATGGAATGAAGATGTGACGGGCTGACTTAGCCTCGCGATGGATCGAGGCCGACGAATGCGCCATCCCTTCATTGCATTTGGCGGTAAGCATCCGCCAGGAAATGATCGAAAGCCTCTATGCGAATGAGGCCAAGGCGTGGATATTCCATATCGGTGACGATATAGAGCGCGACGGTCATCGTCCCGGCGAACAAAGCCATATGTATCCAGCTGCGCGCAGGGCTCGCGGCCATGCCAAAGCCGGCAAGAAGCGAACATCCAAGACCAAGACCGAAGAGCATCACATAGATGATCTGCGGCGGATGCTTTTCGCTTGCACCAGCACGCATTCTCGCGACCTCAAACACGCTATTCAGCGCCGGTAGTGCGAATGAACACGCAGGTTGGTACGCGCTCTTTGGGCAGGCTGCGACGGCGGCGTTCCAAAGGTTGTTCTTGTGGAGAAGCAGTTGGTTCTGTTGCTCACGAGAAAACTCCTCCACCCGTTGCCAGAGCAAGAAATCGTGCCGCATGCGATATAGGTCAACGCGCGCGAGGACATATTCCTTGAGTTGGTTCTGGAGTTCGCGGGCGATATCCCCTTCGAACAGGCTGAGTCGGTCATAGGCAGTGGTGACCGCCGTCGCCTCCTGGAGCACTAATTGTCGGCGGTCGTCGAAGCGTTGCAGCGCACCAGAGATCGTAAACGCCAAGAGCAATCCCATCAGACCGAAGATCGCTCCCTCGACCGTGGCAAGCCCGGCCATGCTGTCGGCCCCTTCGTGTTTTCGATATCGCAGGCCCAAAGTCCTGCCGCAGTGCAGGGCAATCAGCGAGCAGACGAAAAAGATCGCAGCAATCCCCGCGGCAAAAAACATGAAGATCATCAGACAACAATCTCCGTTCTGCGGGCGCTCGACGTCGTCTTTCGGATATCAAACGACTTCCCGTCCCCTTCGTTCGAAGCATTCAGCTCGTCCTCAAGTTTTTCACCGCCAGCGGCCGATGGAAAAAATGCAAGTCCGGTCCCTGCCCGAGCTTGTCTCCCTTGCCGAGCGGGTCGGCAGCCTGGTGGCTGGTTCCGCTACCGGACTGACACCCCCGACAATTTGGTCTAACCTCCTACCCGATAAGAAAAACATGCCTGCAAAGCCAGCGCGCTTGTCGAACCGCAACCTTGTTCTTGTCGTCGATGACGACGCCTCAATGTTGACGAGCGTAGCACGGCTGCTGCAGCAGCTGGGCTACGCCAGCTGTTTCCCTCGGCGGAAGCCTTCGCAAATCACTGGGAGTTCGACGGGGGGGTTGCGTCCTGCTCGACATCGGTCTGGGCGATAGGTCGGGCATCGAGCTGAGGCACCGTCTCAAAGCCGCCAACATTTCTGTACCGGTCATCTACATGACTGGAAAAGACAACCCCGCCATTCGCAAGGCTGCCCTTCAATCCGGATGCCTCGCCTATCTCACAAAGCTGTTCTCTGCGAGTTCGCTGATCGAACCGCTCGAGAGAGCGTCGGCTTCTTGACGCTGCCCAAACCATTGATCGGTTCTCGCTAGCGGGCGACCCAGCGGGTATTTTTCTGTTACCGGGCGACGCATTCGGTTCAGGGCGATGGGTTTGCTGCGGAAAAATCTGGCGGCCCACCGCCGCTCTAACCTTCTTTCAAAGTCAAGAGGGATTTCCATGACCAGGCTCCGGGTTCGTGGTTGCCCCCCGGTCTGCAAGGACTGATCGCGCAGGGTGTCACAAAGGTCCACCGCAGATTGGGCCTCAGGCGGAGCTGAGGCCGGTCAAAAGGCACGATCCGCCACGTGGTCGACCCATGCGGCTTGTTGAGGGGCGTAGAACCGGACGAGGATGCAGGGAGCGCGACGGACATGTCCGCTCACCTCACCGGCGCTGGCGGTGGATCCCGTAACCGTCAAATCTCCCCCAATGAACTCCAACGAAGGACCGTCGCATTTTGTCCACTCCACCGACCCCAAAGATCCAAACGTGAAGACTGCAGCAGCCAAAAACATTCGCTTAACGCTGAAGAGATTCATAGAAGGCTCCCTCGTTGTAAGACAATCATGCTCGTCAAGCCTCGCCTCAGATGCATAGCCTGGGCGAACTTACGACGGGTGCCGTTGTCGGGCCATTGCCCCACGGGCCAATGCCCCAAAGTGCACTTCGACCCGGCATGAGCATGCAAATGCGCGGTGAGCGGTCGGCTGTTACGCCTCGTCGGCTTTTCTCGCAATCGTGCGCATTACTTGCCTTGCAAGTACGCTAGGCGCTCGGCCAAGCGTTCGAACAGTTCGCTCTACAATAGGGTAGCAAGATTACAAACCCATGCGCATACAGCACCAAGCTGCCCGAAGTTTTACGCAACTGGATCTTCACGTCGTCCATTGACGCCGCCAGTAGTCGCGGATCCTTCGCCTTGGGTTTACCCACTGCCGGCTGGCACCCCGACGAGGCTGCTCCGCTGGGGGGGGACGGAGCAGCCTCATCGAAGGCTCGCGCTGTCCTATGCTCGGGAGAGCCGCTCCAGCACGGTGCCCGCCATCAGATCAAAGATTTCCACGGGACGCTATTGTCCTCATGGCCACTCAATTGGAGGATCCTAAAAACGGGCTTGGGTTTTCGGTGAGACGTCGGGCGCGAATAGCTTCGGCATGTATCTAATCGAGGCCTCAAAAGGATAGTGGTGTCTAGTCCTTGTGGTCGCTGGAACCTTTGGGCGACGATGCGTCTCTTTCGCTGGTTCCCATTCCCGCGCCGCAATAATTCCCCAATTCGAGGAGCCAATGTAGCCGCGCTGGGGGTCAGAGCACGGGGGACGTCACCATGACTGACTACGAAAGTCCGAAGGAGCGCAGAAATCAGTTGGCGCGCTATCGAGCGATGGAGCAAGAGACCAACGATCCGCTCGCGGCACGTTTGCTACGCGATATCGTTTTAGACCTGGAAGCCGAGTTGGAGCGACCGCCGCAAAGCGTCGGCCGTGATGCTGCGTGAGCATCGACGCATCCTGAATCAGTGTCCTACCTTGATTTCGAATAGGGACCCACTTTTGGGTAGACCATACGCCACTCGCGAGGCGAGCGAAGGACCCAGCCCCGTGATACCGTGGTCATGACCGGACTGGCCCTCTCAATTCGAGGGTAACGAGTTTTGCCAAAAGCGTCGCCGGATTAAGTTGGCCAATCACGCTTTCGATGTTGCATATACTTCGCGCGAACGGATGCACTGGAACGATGTCGCCGTAGCCAGTTGATGTCAGCGTAACAAAGCTCATATAGAAAAGCGCGCTGGCGAGTGATCGATCATCGTCAAAGGCTATCCCTTTGATAGCCCCCTCGATTGACAGGCCGACAAAAGCAAACAGTGTTGCAAAGGCCACTGCGATCAACAGGTACAGAAGGATCGCTCCGACAATTCGATGATATGTAACATGGCCTTGCCTGAACACGGCCCGAGTGACCACAATTCCCAGAGTGCTCGCGATGATCAACCATGCGCCAGCCAATATATGGAGGTGGAAGGTGACAGGATAATAAAGTCGCGTGAAAAATACGGCAATATTGCCAAACAGCGCAATCAACATCAAAACGAGAGCAGTCAAATGCGGGCGGGCGATCTATCTGCCCTCTTCTCGCTTCGCCATGCCAGTACCGGTTTGCGTAGAAATCGGGGCGGATCAAAGGCGGCCACTCCCAACGAAATGGCCGACAGCCGATCCGAGCAGCCTAATTTTCCAAACAACAGACATCAGGGACTTCCTTCTCCCTCAATCCATTGATCGATTTCTGAGGATCCTATGATGCGTCGCATTGGCTGATGAGGATGCAACGTGCCCGCCATGATCTTCATTCCGTCGGAAAGCATAGCCTTCGCAAATTGCTTGGCCTCGCTCTCGGTCGGAAATGTTTTGGTCTGTCTTGCGAGTACCCGTCTGGAAACAAGTCGCCATTGTCTCTTCGCTTCAACCGAAACGAACCAATGATCGGAAATTGTGCGTCTAGCCAACTTGAGCGACCCATCGGCTGCTTTGACTTCCGTAGAAATTCTGCGCTGCCAGTTTCAGATCGGGCATTGATATCAATCAGTACCTTGCGCTGATGCTATTTGCAGTCGCGCTATCCAACCTCGTTCGACGATTGCGATGATACTCGGACACTGTCCGCTCGCTACGATCCCAATTTGGTGAGCCGATCGCGGTCCAGAAGGACGATCTGGCGTTGGTTGCAACTCAGAAATTCCAGAACGCCTAGAGCGTTGAGTTGGTGAAGTGCCCGGGAAACAGTCTCCAGGGTAAGTCCCAGATAGTCCGCGATATCGCGTCGGTTCATGGGAAGTGCAAAAAACCCGGCGATCGCTAATCGCTTGTCCATCTCCAATAGAAAGGCAGCAACCCGCTCCAACGCAGTTTTGCGTCCCAGCAGCAACATGTGGTCTTGGGCATGCTGAAGGCTGGCACTGATGGTGTCCAACAGATCGCGTACGACCAGAACGTCCTGCCTCGCTATGAGTTCCAGACTCTGACGCTTTACCAAACGGACCTTGGTGCGGTCGATCGCCTCGGCTGTAAAGTGGTGAACCGAAGCGTTCTCCAGACCGAAAATGTCGCCCACCAGGTGAAAGGCGCCAATCTGGCGGCGACCATCCAGGAGAAGCTTGTAGCTTCGCACCGCTCCCAGCGTCACTTGATAGACATAGTCGGCCGGTTCACTCTCGCCGAAGATTTGTTCGTCTCTTTCGTAACTGAACTCGCTAAAATTGACCCGCCGCCCGGGCATTCCAAACTGCGCCGGTACTCTGTCTCCGCCCAGACTAGCAAACATGGAGTATCTCCCACTTCGATAAACTATTGTTAACCAGTCTTTTTGAAATGCGGCGCAATCGTCGGGTAAGAAATGGTTTACAACAGGCCTCGTTGTGGCCACCATTGTCTTAGGAGCCATTGTCCCTAGGGACAGGTCAATATGTGCGGCATCATTTGCTGATAGATCGCCTCCGCATTTTAGAGAGACGGACCCGTCCGTGGTACGATGCTCCGGGTCTCTTCACCTCTGGCTAGGCCGCAGGAGGGAGAATTGCCAGGTTGCGTTCATGTCGTTGATGACGATCCATCTTTTCGGACGGCTGTCGAACGCCGACTGAAGAAGGCCGGCTACGAGGTTGCAACCTATTCGTCCGCACAACAGCTGTTGACCGACCTGCCGGATGAGAGCGGCCCTGGCTGTATCCTTCTCGACGTTCGCATCCCGGGCCTAAGCGGTCCGGACTTGCAAGCCCGCTTGATCGACTTGGGATCGACCTTGCCGATCGTTTTTCTGACCGGCCATGCGGATATTCAAACCACGGTGCAGACAATCAAGGCCGGTGCTCAGGACTTTCTGACCAAACCGGTCCAGTCCGAACAGCTGCTTGGAGCAATTGAACGGGCGATTGCTTTTCATCAAGCCAAGCGTGATCAGCGCGGCGAGCTGGATCGCTTGCTTAACCTCGTGGGGTTGCTGACCCCGCGTGAGAGACAGGTTTTCGATCTCGTCGTTCGAGGCAAGATGAACAAACAAATTGCGGCCCAGCTGGGGACGACGGTGCGGACCATCAAGGCTCATCGCCACAAAGTGATGGAAAAGATGGAGGTGCAATCCTTAGCGGAACTCGTCTCAATCGCAGAGCGCCTTAAGAGTAGTCATGCACCCGAGACCGACCGTTAAATAACAACGCTATGTACGCTTGCGGACATCTTCGCCTGTCCCTGGGGACAATATGAAGATTCGCGATATGAGTGTACAAAGAGAACTCCGAGTAAAAGTTTAGAACACTGAGAACCGACGCCCAAGTGCGCAGGATATAAAGGCATTCATCTTGCCGAATCGAAAATCCGTGCTGGTTGTTGATGATGACCCTGATATGCTCAAGAGTCTTCATCGCCTGCTCAGACAATATGGCTTCAAGGTCGTGCTCTTCGATTCTGTCGAATCCTTTCAGAACCGAGCCGATCTTGATGCCGCTTTTTGCATAATCCTCGACGTCAATCTGGGTGATGGTTCCGGAATTGAGTTGAGGCAGCGGTTGAGCGAGCGGGGTGTTTTGTTGCCGGTCATCTTCATAACGGGCAATGACAGCGATGCGACGCGCAACGCGGCACTGCAGTCCGGTTGCGCGGCGTACCTTACAAAACCTTTCCCAGCGCCGTCTCTTATCGAGCCGATTCAAAGAGCTTCGGCTGTTCTTAACTGACGTAGATGCCGAAAATGGAGAGCCGCAATACCTAACTCTGCTTAAAGAAAAGTCTTGAAATACCCTGGTCAGGTTTCTCCGTGCAATCGGTTCAATCGTCCCAGCTCACGACGATGCTGACATTTTTCGGCAGGCTACCCGGCAGCTTATTCACGATATATCGAATCTGGTATCCACGCGGTTGCAGGTACCTCGCCCAAATATCATAGATATCCCTCGGCACCCCCGTAAGTGTATCTTCCCAACCCGGCGCGCGCCCGCTGACGGCGAGGCCGCCGTCTGTGCAGAGCGAATCCGAGAACCGATATAGTTGAACTTCGCCAAGCCCGCTTTGAGCCGCTCGTCGAATGATTGCCGCGGTGAGCTTTATCTTGTCACCTTCGGACACAGCGGTTGCTGCACCAAGCCGCTCGGTCAGAGCTCTTTTTTCCAGTTCAGCTTCGGCCAGAAGTCGCACGTAATTGTCCGCCTTCTCCGAGTCCCTTGCGGCTGCTTGCTTTTGAACATCCCGCGCATCTGGCAGCAAGTTTTCGGTTTTTTTTCCAGGCATACAGGATTCCTTGGAGGTCCAATCGAATAATGCGACTGAGCCAAGAGCGCCGGCGTTGATCCAAATCAATGGCGCCACGTCTACATGCGGACCGTTACTCGTGCGCCTCAGCGACCGCCCGTACTTGTTGATCCGAGCGGTCCGCGTGCCGCAACAGATGCAGCCATTCCGATCGCGCGACGCCGGCCAGTTAGCATCCGACACGCCGAAAAAGATGGAAGGCCTGTCGCCAATTGAGTCTGGCTATCCCCGCAAGATCAAGCGCTTTGGCTTCAGCGACGATAATCTCGTCATGGTCGGACCCTTATGTCCAAAACAGTACCCAGACCGCCGCACCCACAAGAGCAAAAAGCCAAACAAGCGAAAGCGACAATAATATTTCGTCACGGCCCATGGTCGAGCTCTACCAAGATGTCGATTCAGTTTCGAATGCGGTAAGGTCGTCGGCGCGATCCTTATCGAAACACCCGATCAAATCTTGCTGTTTCGCGCCAACGTTTCGCGATTTTTCGCCAAAAACCGCCACAGAGAATTCCGGGAGTTCTTCCAGTCGCCTGGTGGACTGAGAATGGGATAGACCGGCTCTGATTTAGACGCCCCCGATCATCGTCGCTGTTCTTCCAAACGGCGCCCTTACGGGGAGCCATCCGTCCTCTTATCGCGCAGCCGGCCTGATGACCGGAATTGGTTCGGGCTCATTCCGATCCATCTCTTGCATGCGAGAAGGAGCCAAACTCCTGGTATCCTAATAACCAAGCAATTTCCGATATGGGCAATGCGCGATCTCGAAGGTAGCGCCTGGCGAGAGCAGCCCTTAGCTCCTCCAGGATTTTGCTAAAGGTTACGCCCTGGCCAGGAGCGAGCGCGACAGCGTACGGTTACTAAGACCAAGTTGACGCGCGACCTCCGAAGTGTTGGCTCGGCCACGAGGCAGTAGCTGCGGAAGCTCTCGCTCCACATTCGCACGGACGCTGTTGGGATTGGGATGGCGCGCGAGTGCTTCCTCCGCGTATCGGCGCAGCAACTTATTCAGGTATGTGTCAGCTCCAACAATCGGAAGAGAAGCGACCAGGGACGGAAAAACTATCTCATCAGCGTCAGCTTCGAACTCGATATCGCTTGCCAAGAACGATCTATATTCGACGGGTGCCTGACCCTCACTCTTCGTGGCGCTAGCCGGTTGTTTGTCAATTGCCGGCATAGACGCATTACTGTCGTGAGCCAAAACTCTATCTGATGCCGATCCTAAAATCGATCCACATTCACGTAATCGAGCGCGATGACTGCTGCCCGATCGGAAAGGAATCGCAATTGGACCCCCTCGTTGTTGATTCTGCAATAGCGCTCTGCATTGCTGAGAGCATCCGCAAGTTGATTTGAAGATGCCATAACGTAGTAGAGCAGGCCGATCTCACGCAGGTCGAAATTGCGCGCCAGATGAAATCCCAGAAACTCATCCTGAAGTTCGCGTGCTGCCAATTCCAGCACCTTGATCTGCGTGCGCACCTCTAGGCGAAGGGATGGTTCTTTTAATTCCGCGACGGTCAACCCTGCCTCGGAGACGACATTCGCCATCCCCTTACCCGCTTTACGCATTCGGGCGCATGCCAGACGAGCGATGCCCCCGGTGGCGCTTGGTATAGAGCGGAAATCCCTTGGCTTGGTAAAGCGCATGAGAACGGCTCAGCTCGAGCAACACCATCCTGATTTTGCGATCGTAGCCCGAAATCACTGACGCTCCTACAGCATTGCGCTTGCATCTCCCCCGCAGGTCTGGCACCTCGCCGGTTGTTTCATTGAACCAAAGAAGTCAACGGGGCCCGACCTAGAGTTCTCGATGGGCATCTCTGCCATCGCTTCCTATCGCATTGACGATTAAGTCGATGCGCCACGGGGACAATGATCCTTGGGGCAATAGTCCCGGCAGCGGTACCTGTCGTAAGTTTGGCCGGAACAAATGAACTGCCAGGCAGGGGGGGTGCCCATGACCAGTCAGCTGGAGCTAAATTCGCGTGCTGTATTATGCAAACAGCTAGCGGAGCGTGAGCCGGCGCACCGAGCGCTCTGGCTGGCTGAGGCGGAAAACTGGTTGCGCCTTTCGAAAGGCAAGCTTCGCGTCGAGGCGACGGCATTTCGTCATTCTGGTTGCCGGAAGCCTCGGGCGCAGGACATGAATGCAAAAAAGGAACTGATCATGATTCATTCGCTTGAGGCTTCAAACGCCGGAGGCGGGATATGGGGAGGCGGATGGGCTCCGTCAAAAACCCTCAGGGGTAACCTAATTTTTGCCACGCTGCAGCGACACACCGCTTGTTCTCACTGGGGCTTGTTTCCCTTGCCAGAAACCTCTTCAAAGAAGCGCGACGAGATGTGAGCTCGAACTGGTTTCCAGAAAAAACGTGGTGAGTTTGCATTCGATCTTCAGATCCGGTTCAGCGGGCAGCACTGCCACACGGCTTCGCCAACTGCCGCACAGGAGTTATGATGGCACTCGCGCCGCGCTGCACCTTGGCGGCGGCCGTGCCGTTCCAGCTGCTGTTGATGGGCAAGCCGCGACAGGTCGAGCCCAATTCGTAGCAATCGCGGAAGGTACTCCGTCGAGGCGAAATGAGCTTGCGCGACGCACGCCGTAGCGACTGCCGGCCAGAGCGCAAGGCAGGCAAGCACACTTCGATGGAGCGTGCTAGCTCGCGGCGGTAATAGCGCAAAAAAACGTAGGCATGCGTGGACGATCTCGTGCACCAGGCGATGCCGCGAGCTACTACTCTTCAATTCCCATTTCGCGCGCAGCAGCGACAATCCTGTCTCGCTGCCCGGCATCATCAGTGAATACTTCGATTGCACGGGAGAGCGCCTTTTTGGCCTGATCTGTCTCACCGAGCACGGTGCGCGAGCGGATCAACTTGATCCATCCTTCCGCATCACGCGGTGATTGCTCCAGGCGTCTGGCAAGACCGTCGACCATATTGCGGATCATCGCCGAGCGGTCGGCCGCCGACATCGCTTTTGCGGCCCGCAAATCCTGCGCGCTCGGTCCCCTCTCGATCGGCGGAGACGGCTGGGCCTCACCCTTCAAGGTTCCGGACAGTTCTGCCAACGTCGCCGGTTTCGATTCCGCTGCAGACGTTGGCGCGCCAGCATGGAGATCGCGTTCGAGCTCGCCGATTTTGCTCTTCAGCTCAGGTAGCCAGGGCTCGTCCGACTTTACCTTGCCAAGCAGGTCATCCCAATCAGCCAGCGCCGCGGCCTTGTCGCCGCTCTGCGCCTTCGCCAATCCTCTGAAGAAACGTCCCCGCGCATTTTCGGGATCGATCTTGAGTGTATCTTCAATTGCCTTGGCGGCTGCAGTCGTCACCTTGCCGTCAGACGATCGGATCATCGCTTCAATGCGGGACGTCCTGAGTTCCACGTTGCCGGGATTAAGCTCGATCGCCTTCGCGTAGGCATCGCTCGCTTCGGAGAACCTGCCGATATTGAAATAGGACCAACCGAGCGTGCGCCAGCCTTCCCCGTCTCCCGGGTTTTTCTCCAACCGTGCCGCGAGACGTTCGATCATTTCCTCGACCGATGGCAGGCCGGATTGCGGCGGCGGCTGTGGCTGCCACCAGTTTGCCGAGCTTGTCGTCTGCGTCGCGTCAGCCAGGCGCTTCACAGCCGGCGCGTCCTCCGGGACGGAAGCGCGCGCCTCCCGTACCGCGGTCGAACCCGGCATCGCGGAGACGTCGGTATCCCGCGTCGTGGCATATAGCCCTGCGGCGCCGGCCATCGCGATCCCGGCCACGCAAGCCAAAGCAAATTCAGGCCTGCCGGCCAGCAGAGGCCATTTTCCGCTGCTTGACAAAGCACGTTTCCTGATTTCCAGGCGGGCTGCCTCGGCAGCGGGATCGTCGATCAGGCCACGCCGAAGATCGCTTTCCACCTTCGCCAAGTGATCCAGGCATGCCCCGATCTCGTCGGGCAGCTGCGTCGGGATCCGGCTGAACCATCGCACGAACAGCAACGACAGTAATACCGCTATCGCGGATGTCGCGATCGTTTGAGTGAGCCACACGATCATGCATTACTCCTCTTGCTCGGCATCGCCATCCGATCGCCAACCATTCGATGGACTCAGTCTCGGAATCATCCAGATCCATCGCCTCATTTTGAGATTGTCGACGTTGGAGAACAATTGGTGCCATCAGGGCGGGCGCTGTACCGGCAGAGCGCTGCCGCGGCGGGCGCTCCAAACTTGCTCTTGTCATCGACCGGCTTGCTGTTGCCGTCGGTATAGAAATCGTAGCGCAGGCCGAACGTTGCCATGATCTCGGTATCCTGACTCTTGACCCCAGGCTGAAGCGTGCTCGTCCATTGCGCGCCAATCTCAAACTCGAGGCTCAGATTCTTGGTCCACTGGTAGTCGACCAGGACCGAAGGAAGCACGGTGTATTCCGTCAAAGCCGTCCCGATGCCGGTCATATAGCCGAGCCTCAAGCGCGGACTGATACGCAGGTCCGGCGTCGTCGGAAACCGGGTGTTGAAGTCCAGCACGTAAAGGTTCGATGTCGTCATCTGCGAGTAGCGCAGCGCAGCGATGTACATGTCGCCATCTCTTACGATGTTGTTTCCGATCAGCTGAGCCGAGTAATAGTATTCATTGCCGGCGGGCAATGAGGCCAGCGACGGATCGAGGCCAATCGGCACAATCGGCTGAGTCAAACTGACGACGGTCGCGTCTGCACTGACTTGCAGCTTGTCGTTCAGAGGATGCGAAAAGCCGATCATCGCCGACTTGTAGATGGGGGTCTGATCAAGCGCGAGTTGCTGTAACTGTTCATTGGTGTTGAACTTTAGCATGTCGTAGAGCGTGTTGAACGGCTGATTGAGCAGCGCATTCCAGATCGAAAGAAACGGCGTTCTGCGATAGTCCGCGCCGCCGTAGATCGTCGACTTGTCCGGAAGGATCCACGAGCCCGAGAAAATCGCTGCGTTCAGCCGATTGAAGTGAACATCGTAGTCGATATTGCCGAACACGAACTTGTTCTCATCAAAGTAGCGCGTGTCCGTACCGATGGCCTCGCGATCCACCAGCCAGCGGTCGCGTTGTTCGATAGCATAAAGCGTGGTTTCGAACCCGCCAAAGAAGGGGCCGAGACCGATACCCGCTGCATAGAAGTATTTGTCGTCCTTGAAAGGCAAATCATAGCGGCTGACAGCGGGGGAGCCCGCGACCACATCCAGCCGCAACATCGAAAGGGGCTGCCAACTTACTAGCGCGCCGTCGAAGCGGCCAAGCACTCCATCCGTATTCAGGATCTGTCGGCCGAACACCGAGCGGAGGTTCCAGTCCTTGACCAGCGTGTCGACCGAAAGCGCCGCAATACCGAGGAGATCGCTCGAACCGCCGTCGAACATATGCTCCTCACTGCCGGAAAACCGGATTTTTCCCTTGGTCTGGTCGTTGTTCCAGGTTGCCGTTGCGTCCAGGCTGGACAATATTTCGTTCTGGTGCACGCGGTGGGTGTCCGGATCCGCGTTTGGATCCGGAGCCAGCGATGGATCGCGCGCCGAGGTAAAACTGTCGTCGCGGATGTAGAATGACGACGCGCTTCCCACCAGCGTCCAGGTCGTCTCCTGGCTCTGCGTGAACTTTCCGGCCGGCAGCATTGCGGCGGGCGCGCGCAGCGGCGCATTGGGCTCGCCATTCGAAGTGGAAATTCCGGAAAGCCGCTGCCTGACCAGATCGCTGCTTTCGCCGATGGGATAACGACGAAGATAGTCTTCGTATTGGCTGCGGGCTTCAGCGAGCTGGCCGTTCTTCTGATAGGCCACACCCAGAAATTCCTGCGCTTCCGCGCTGTATTGGTTCTCGGGATAGGAAAGAATCCGACTGAACAGCTGAATGGCTCCGCGGGGATTGTTCTTGCGCAACGCGGCTCTTGCTTCATCCATCCAGGCCGCGACCGATCTCAGGTCCTGATCGGATATTCTGCCGGAGCCGCGCCTGCCGGGAGATGCGATCAATGCCGATCCCGGAAAGACCGGCTTGCACGCCGAAGACGGCTTCGCTCCGGCAATGGCGATGACGATGCTCTGGGTATCGGGATCGGGAGCGACCCGATAATTGACGGGATGCTCGAAGTTGACCCGCAGCACAGGGCCAGTGGGGTTTGCGGGCTCGAGAACGATCGAAATAATGCCGGCCTTTTTGTTGTCGGGAACAGTGGCGGCCTCACGTTTCAATGTCAGGAACGAGGCGGCCAGGTTGCGGTCAACTGGATTGACCGTGACATGAAGCTCATCGCCCCGGTCGAGCGGAAAGTGACTGGCATAGCGGATACGAACATTGAAATTGACCTTGAGTATCGCGCAGCCCTTCTGAATAACCATCTGTGCGTCCGACAAGGCCTGATCGATGACGGGCTCGGCCGAAGCCTCCCGCGCGCTGAGCAGCGCCGCACCGGCGAGGATGATCGCCAGACAAGGGCGTTGGACGGCTCGAGGCATCACCATCCGCCTCCAATCGCCCGATGCACACCGGTTTGCCGCGTTTGGATCGTTCTTTGCGTACTGTCGGTGTAGATGTGGCAGGAGCCTGCACAGTCCCGGAGCTCCATGACCGTGTAGTAGACCTTGACCGGCCGGCTGAATTTGACGTGCGACGTTGGTCGATACTTATCCGCGTGACAGCCGCCGCAATCCGGCTTCATCGCCGGGAATCTCCAGGGAACGACTTGCGCGTTCGACGTATGGCAGCTTGCGCAAGCAAGTGAGGGGCCGTGATTCGCGAATGCTGCCGACGTGTGCCGATAGACCACCGGCGTCCAGGACACCGTTCGATGGCAGGTGTCGCATGGCAAGGCCGCAAGGAAATGCCTTGGCGGAGTGCCCGTCGCCATCCTGCCGTTGTGGCAGCTCGCGCAGGGCGCCGTGATACGGCTGTGATCGAGCCTGGCGCCTGCGAATGTCACCGTGCTCCTGTGGCAGGTCTCACAAGCCGCGTTCGTAACGATGTGGTTTGCCGGCTTTCCAATTGCCGTCTTTCCGTTGTGGCAGCTGGCGCAGTTGGCGACGATGCCGGCGTGATTCATCTGCGCGCCGGCGAAGGTCACGGTGCTCCTGTGGCAGGTCTCGCAGGACGCATTGGTAACGATGTGGCTGGCCGGCTTGCCGAGCGCGGTCACACCGTTATGGCAGGCCGCACAGCCGCCGGTGATGCCGGCGTGCGTCATCTTGGCAGGACCTGATGTCGCCGCGCTTGTGCTTGATGCCCCGGAATTTCCGGCGCATCGGCCCAGGAGTGGCAGGGTTGATGCGCGGCGCAAGTGTCGTTGCCGGATTGCCCGGCGAGCCGGCACCGGTGGCGGCTGCGTTCGGGGCCGCTGCGATCGCGGGAGCAGCTGCCGGCGCGGCAGTCGGCAGCACGCTCGGGACTGTCATCGCGGACGAGACATTTGGCGCAACTGACGGAGCTTGGCGCCGCAGTTGCAGTTGCCGGCGCCGCCGAAGCAGGCTTAGGCGCGTTTGCTGCCGCTGCGTTGGAGATCGTAGCGGACGCCGCAGGCGTCGCCACCACATTGCCCTGACCGCCGGCAACTGTGGCCGCGGCGTTCGGAGCCGCCGCAACGGATGGTGCGGCTGCTTTCGCCGGTCCGTTGGTCGTGGTTGCGCTTGGGGCAACTGTCGACGGTGACAGATTTGGCGCGGCGGTTGCGGCCGCAGCCTTGGGCGTGTTTGTTGCTTGTGGGCTGGGGGTTGCGGTGGTGGTCGCAGCTGCCGAATTGTTCGTCACGGCCGGCGCTGCCGTCACAGTTGTGGTTGAAGCGGTCGCCTTCGCCGGCGCGGACGGCGTTGTGGTGGTTGTCGTAGGCGTCGCCGCGGCTGTTGTTGAGGTCGCGGCCGACTTCGCCGCGGTTTTGGAAGCGCCACCGTCATTGAAGCTCGTCGTGTTATGGCAAGTGCCGCAATCAGCCGTCGTCTTGGGATGATCGCCAGGTTTGGCCTGTGCTCCCCGGGTACCCTGGCCGGTGTAGGAGCCGTTGTGGCAGGAGTCGCAGCGGCTGGCACTCACCGCCGAATGGCTCATCGTGTAGGTCGTGAAGCTCGCTGCCGTGTTGTTATGGCAGTTGCTGCACTGGACCCCGGTCACCGGAATATGCGGCGGCGTGGTGAGGCCGGTTGCGGTGGTGCCGTTGTGACAGCTCGAGCAATTGGTGTCGGTGGCGGCGTGGGTGAACTTTCCACCCGTCCAGCTGGTGAAACTACTCGCGGCACTGGCGTGACAGGTAACGCAGTCGGCGCCATTGGTCGCTATGTGCCCGGGGAAAGAGGCCGTTCCCTGCGCGCCCTTGGTGCCCTGGCCGGTGTAGGAGCCGTTGTGACAGGAGTTGCAACGGCTGGCACTGACCGCCGAATGGTTCATCGTGTAGGTCGTGAAGCTTGCTGCCGTATTGTTGTGGCAATTGCTGCACTGGACCCCACTCACCGGGATGTGCGGCGGCGTGGTGAGACCCGTCGCCGCGGTGCCGTTGTGGCAGCTCGAACAATTGGTATCGCTGGCGGAGTGGGTAAACGCGCCGCCCGCCCAGCTGGTGAAGCTCGCGGCGGCACTGGCGTGGCAGGTGACGCAGTCGGCGCCATTGGTCGCGATGTGACCGGAGAATGAGGCCGTACCGAGTGCTCCCTTCGTTCCCTGGCCGGTATAGGAGCCGTTGTGGCAGGAGTCGCAGCGGCTGGCGCTCACCGCCGAGTGAGTCATCGTGTAGGTCGTGAAGCTCGCCGCCGTGTTGGTGTGGCAGTTGCTGCACTGGACTCCGCTCACCGGGATGTGCGGCGGCGTGGTCAGGCCCGTTGCCGTGGTGCCGTTGTGGCAGCTGGAGCAATTTGTGTCGGTGGCGGCATGAGTGAATGCACCGCCCGCCCAGTTGGTAAAGCTGGTCGCGGCGCTGGCGTGGCAGGTGATGCAGTCCTTGCCACTGGTTGCGACGTGGCCGGGGAATGAAGCGGTTCCCTGCGCACCCTTGGTGCCCTCTCCGGTGTACGAGCCGTTGTGGCAGGAGTCGCAGCGGCTCGTGCTCACCGCCGCGTGAGTCATCGTGTAGGTCGTGAAGCTCGCTGCCGTGTTGGTATGGCAATTGCTGCACTGGACTCCGCTGACCGGGATGTGCGGCGGCGTGGTCAGGCCCGTTGCCGTGGTGCCGTTGTGGCAGCTCGAGCAATTGGTATCGGTAGCGGCATGAGTGAATTTTCCGCCTGCCCAGCTGGTGAAGCCTGTGGCGGCGACGGCGTGACAGGTGACGCAGTCAGCACCATTGGTCGCGACGTGGCCGGGGAATGAGGCCGTGCCGAGCGCTCCCTTGGTGCCCTGGCCGGTATAGGAGCCGTTGTGGCAGGAGTTGCAGCGGCTGGCGCTCACCGCCGAGTGTGCCATCGTGTAGGTCGTGAAGCTCGCCGCCGTGTTGGTGTGGCAGTTGCTGCACTGGACTCCGCTCACCGGGACGTGCGGCGGCGTGGTCAGGCCCGTTGCCGTGGTGCCGTTGTGGCAGCTCGAACAATTGGTGTCGGTCGCCGCGTGGGTAAACACCCCGCCAGTCCAGCTTGTGAAGCTGGTCGCCGCACTGGCATGGCAGGAGACGCAGTCCTTGCCGTTGGTGGCGACGTGGCCCGGAAATGAGGCCGTACCGAGCGCACCCTTGGTGCCTTCTCCGGCGTACGGCCCGTTATGGCAGGAATCGCAGCGGCTGGCGCTCACCGCCGAGTGAGTCATGGTGTAGGTCGTGAAGCTCGCCGCCGTGTTGGTGTGGCAGTTACTGCACTGAACCCCGCTCACCGGGATGTGCGGCGGCGTGGTCAGGCCCGTCGCCGTGGTACCGTTATGGCAGCTCGAACAGTTGGTGTCGGTCGCCGCATGGGTAAACACCCCGCCCGCCCAGCTGGTGAAGCTGCTGGCAGCGCCGGCATGACAGGTGACGCAATCCTTGCCGTTGGTGGCGATATGGCCAGGAAGAGACGCCGTTCCTTGCGCACCTTTGGTGCCTTCTCCGGTATACGACCCGTTATGGCAGGAATCACAGCGGCTGGCGCTCACCGCCGAATGGTTCATCGTGTAGGTGGTGAAGCTCGGCGCGGTGTTGGTGTGACAGCTGCTGCACTGAACGCCGGTCACCGGGATATGCGGCGGCGTAGTGTGACCGGTCGCCGTGGTGCCGTTGTGGCAGCTCGAGCAATTGGTGTCGGTCGCCGCGTGGGTAAATACCCCGCCCGCCCAGCTGGTGAAGCTGGTCGCGGCGCTGGCATGACAGGTGACGCAGTCCTTGCCGTTGGTGGCGACATGACCGGGCAGCGAGGCTGTTCCGAGCGCACCCTTGGTGCCCTGGCCGGTGTAGGAGCCGTTGTGGCAGGAGTTGCAGCGGCTGGCGCTGCACCGCCGAGTGTGTCATCGTGTAGGTGGTGAAACTCGGCGCCGTATTGGTGTGGCAGTTGCTGCATTGGACACCAGTCACCGGGATATGTGGCGGCGTGGTCAGGCCGGTCGCCGTGGTGCCGTTGTGGCAGCTCGAGCAGTTGGTGTCGGTCGCCGCGTGGGTAAACGCCCCGCCCGCCCAGCTGGTGAAGCTGGTCGCCGCACTGGCATGACAGGTGACGCAGTCCTTGCCGTTGGTGGCGATATGGCCCTGGAATGAGGCCGTCCCGAATGCGCCCTTAGAGCCCTGGCCGGTATAAGAGCCGTTGTGGCAGGAATCACAGCGGCTGGCGCTCACCGCTGCATGGTTCATCGTGTAGGTCGTGAAGCTCGCCGCCGTGTTGGTGTGGCAGTTGCTGCATTGAACTCCGCTGACCGGAACATGCGGCGGTGTGGTGAGGCCGGTTGCCGTGGCGCCGTTATGGCAGTTCGAGCAATTGGTATCGCTGGCGGCATGAGTGAATGCACCGCCCGCCCAGCTGGTGAAGCTTGTTGCGGCGCTGGCGTGACAGGTGATGCAGTCGCTACCGTTGGTCACAACGTGCCCGGGGAATGAGGCAGTTCCCTGCGCCCCCTTGGTCCCCTCTCCGCCGTACGAACCGTTATGGCAGGAATCGCAGCGGCTGGCACTGACCGCCTGGTGGTTCATTGTGTAGGTCGTGAAGCCCGGCGCGGTGTTGACGTGGCAATTGCTGCACTGGACCCCAGTCACCGGGATGTGCGGCGGTGTGGTCAGGCCCGTCGCGCCGCTGCCATTGTGGCAAGCGGAGCAGTTCACGTCCGTCGCCGCATGGGTGAATGCGGCTCCCAACCAAGTCACCGTGCTCTTATGGCAGCTCTCGCATGGTGCGATCGTTGGAACGTGGTTCGCCGGCTTGCCGAGCGCCGTGACGCCGTTGTGGCAGCTGGCGCAGCCTGCAACGATGCCTGCGTGATTGAACGTGGTCGCGCCGGCAAAGTTCGCTGTGCTCTTGTGACATCCGTCGCAGGGCGCAGCCGTGACGACATGATTGGCAGGCTTGCCGAGCGCGATCGTGCCATTGTGGCAATCGGCGCAAGCCGCAGTCGCCTGCACGTGATCGATATAGGGTAGGTTGCCCCAGGCCGATGTCTGGTGGCATCCCTCGCAGAAATTCAAGGTCTTCGGATGGGCCTGCGACTTGCCTTGCGCGCTCGTACCGTTGTGGCAGGCAAAGCACGCCCTCGGCGTGCTCTTGAAACGTCCGCCGAGATGGCACGAACTGCAATCCACGCTGGAATGCGCGCCCGTAAGCGGAAATCCGGTCGTGAAATGATTAAAGGACGACGTCGCGGCCGATTGCGCCCGACAAGGCTCCGCGGCCATCACGACCGCAATCGCGATAGCCCACAACGCCACAACCAGCGATCTCCGTGAGATCAGCGCCATTCGCTCCCCATTTGTCCCCGGACCGTCCGCCTGTTGCCCTACAGGCTTCGTGCAGAAGGCTTCAAACGCGACTTTGATTGACCTCCTTTGGTCTTCGGTACCGTCGCGGTACCTCTCGCTCGCGATTGAAGAAAAGCTGCGAGACGTCTCCGGCCTCGGAGGTTCGCAATGTGATTTGTTGGGGACCCGACGCCGCTGGAGTTCGGACTCGATCGAAATGCCTCTGGCCTCGCGCACAAGCGTCGCGAGAACGGTAATGCATACAACTTGCCGCCCACGCGAGGGCGCACCGGAACTCTCAAAGTCATCGCCCGCCCAACTCAGCGCTCGATCTTGATTCGTACGGTACCGAAGCCGGCACCGACTGCTCTTGATCTGCGGCGAATTCGGAAAGCGACACGATCCGGAAACGCCTCAGTCCCCGCGAGCTATCGCTCCCGAGCGTTACCCCGGAAGGCACCATTCGAATTGGACCAGATCGAGAATCCGATCAGGCCATTTCGTGGCGCGTGACCCTGGTGCCGTTCTGCAAACGAACGACGAGCCAAATTATTCCAGGCAACGTCGCAAATGGCGCCGGGCTGGATTCACCCTCATTGTCTCTTCGACCAAGCGAATTTCACGCGCGCGGCTCACGACCGGTCGCACTCGCACCGCCGCAATGACCCGCAGCCCGGCTTTGCCGCGCCGAGGCCATGATGCGGCCTTTTCCGTCCTCAAACTTGCCGAAGCCGATAACACGAGAAGATGGATTGCACCTCTGGGCCGCGTCGGATGGCCCTAATCGAGAAGCAGCGATGGTGTTCGTCTATGCAGGCGATTGAACCGCGTCTTCGTCCGAAGCCGCGCGGAGGCGAGGGTCAACGACCGCGCGGCGTTCGGGAGATCCGGACAAGTGATGCGGCCGCGCATCCGGCGGACGACCCACTTGAGACGGGACCTAGACGACCTCCGCCCAAAATGGGAGCGGGCGCAAAGCGATTGAACATCACTCGGAAGCTGTTGACGTGGATTCCGGCAACAGTCGCTGCACCGCTCGCTTTTTTTGCGGCGCTGTGGCTGACGAAAGGTGAGCCGCTGCCGCCAGAGGCCGCGATCCTGGCCAATGCCACCGTCCTGGACGCCACAAGCTTGATGGCGGCGGTTCAAACCGCTGGCCTGCGCGGTACCACTGACATCAAGGGTGCAATCGAGGAAATAAGACGTATCGATACTGAACGCGTGACAATTCGGGGCTGGGCCGCGGATGCGGCGTCGGCGTCGCCTCTGACAGTCATCGTGTATGCGGGCAGAGCCCACGTGCTGGCGGCGACGGACGACGTCAAGGGCAGCGTCGCCCGGCTTGTTGGTCTTTCCGACGGCGCTACGACGCGCACGTCGTTCAATGGTACATTCGTTTGCGCCCGCGGCGAAAAGCTTCAGATCGTCGCAGTGGCGGCCGGACGGCGATACAGTCAGTTTCGCTCTCTGGCTTGCCCGTGAATGCCTCTGTGAGAGCCCCCAGGAGCGACTCGATCATTGGTCGAACGGATCCACAGTGGCGACACCGACGCTCCTTCAGTTTCGCGGCTACCTCTTCAAAGGAGCGTCACAGTCAAAAGCCACACTAGAACCATAGAATTACTAGCGCCCTTTGGTTCTGACATTCGTTAAAGTGCCCGCCGCGACAAGATAACGAATGTCAAAACCGGGACGCTAGATAAACTTCTGCAGCGTACCTCGTACGCGCGCCATGCGGCTCATGACTGTTCCCGGGGGCAGGTTCAGCAGCTTGCCTGTTTCCTTGTACGACATGCCATAGAACCAGACCAATCTGATCACGTCGCGCTGGTCCATCGACAATTCAGCGATATCTTTCCTCAGTTCTTCAAGAATGAGACGATTGTCGGCGAGACGCTGGCCGTCACAACTTAACAAGTGGCCGACGACTTCGATATCCACGACCTCGCCGCGGAATTTCTCCGACCGCACTTGATCAATCCAGAGGTTGCGCGCAATCCGAAACATCCAGCTATCGAGCCTCGACCCCGGTTGCCATTGATCGAGATGCGCCAGTGCACGCACGCAGGTTTCCTGCACAAGATCCTCGCTGATGCTGCTTCCCTTCGTGAGGATATGCACGAAACGCTGTAACCGCGGCAGTATATTCACCATCCGACGATGAACATCACCGGTCGCGGATGCCGTTCTTGTTTCCGGCAAACGGATAGGCTTGTAATCGGGTGATCGACGGCAAATGTCCCGCCGCGGACCGGCGCCTTGCAATCCGCTTCGTTCACACACCTCGGCTTTTTCCGCTTTCATTGTCGCCTGCCCACTTGTTTGAAAGAGACCGTGGTATGACAGCGTTCACAGGCCCGCCCGAATGAACCCTGATGCGTGTCGTCCTGACGGTGGCATGAGTAGCAATCCGTTGGTGCGACGACGCTCTGGACATTCCGGGTGACGTGGCAGGCGTGGCAGTTGAGACCGCGATGCGCGCCCGTCAGCGGGTATTTTGTCTGGACGTCGTGGTCGAAGCGCCACTTCTTCCAGCTGACGGAGTTGTGGCAGAGCCCGCAGCCTGGACCGAGGCGACCTTCGTGATGGTTGTCGCGGTGACACGCGACGCAATTCGACGGCGTGTTCTTGAAGTCGGGTGATCGGTGGCACCCCTCACACCGCACGTTGGCGTGCTTTCCGGTGAGCGGGAATTTGGTCAGGTCATGATCGAACGGCGTCGCTCGGCGCCAGGAGACCTCCGTATGACATTGTTCGCATTTGGCGCCGAGCTGTCCTTTGTGCCGATCGTCTTTCTGGTGACAGGAGATGCAGGTCGTCGCCAATTTGGCGCGATAGAGATCGCCCGTATGGCAGGAATCGCACTTGACCGCCGCGTGCGCGCCCCGCAGCGGATACCTCGTATCCTTGTCGTGGTTGAAGTGAATCGTCGGCCACTTGCCTTCGCTATGGCAGCTCTCGCACGCGACCCCGTAACGTCCCGCATGAACGTCCTGGATCTGATGGCAATTCACGCATGCCGTCCCGATTCCGCTATAGCGTTCGCCGCCGTGGCAGGCGAAACAGGAAACAGCACGGTGGGCCTCGCGGAGCGGGAATTTGGTTGCACCGTGGTCGAAGGGCTTGGTGTGCTGCCATTCGGCTTCACCATGACACTTGTCGCACATCTCCCCCAGGCGCCCCTTGTGCGGATCGGCCGCCTTGTGACAATCAATGCAATGTCCAGGCGCATTGCGGAATTTTACCGCCGTTGCGTGGCAGCCCCCGCACGCCACCGCTTCGTGCGCGCCCTCCAGGGTAAAATTCGTGAACGCGTGATTGAAGGTTTCGCGGTCGAATTGAACGATATCGCTGTCACGCCCGACATGGTCGACATGGCAATGGCTGCAGTCCTGCTTCATCGCATCCAGCCGGCGTCCGTGTAATCTTTGTCCCGCCGAGCGATCCGCGGCAATTTCCTTGTGACAGGCAAGGCACAGGTTCGTCTGTGACTTGCGGGAAAACGGCTCGTGGCACTTGCCGCAGTCCTTCTCGAGCTTGGCGTGCCCCTCCACAACGGGCCCGGGAAGGACCAATTTTTCAAACAAGTTCTGCGAGCGAGCGCCTGGCGCATGTACAGTTACAAGAACGCTTACAATCGCCATGCCTATCAGTCGTCGGGTCACCCGCGACGCTCCAAGACTTCAGAAAAAATGTGCTGCAAAGACGTGAACCGTGGCCGCGACCACGAGCAGAACGAACAGCGGCAGATGAAAGATGTGCCAAAGCGAAAATAGCCGCTCGTAAAAGGCCAGCGCTGCTGCTTTCTTCACCGCCCGGATGTAAAGCGAGATGTGATCGGCTACGAGCGCGACCTGTTGACGACGTACTCGATACGACCATCCAAGACGCTCGGCCTCGTTCGCGACAATCGCACGCGCCTCGCGCATAAGGCGGCCGCGCAGCACCATCGCATGCAGACTGATGGCGGGGAGCAAAAAGAGGCCGGAAATAATGCCTTTAGGCCCGGCGATGCCGCGTTGGGCAAACGCATTCAGCGCAACAACGACTCGCTGCGCCGCAGCCAGGTCGTTGCCGACGATCTGCTTCATCACATCGGCGTCGGCCAGGATTTCCCTGACTTCCGCCTTCCGGCCGTAAAGCCCGAGATGGATCTTGCCATAGAGATAGCGGCCGACGACACCACTGATGGCAACGACAAGCATGGCGGCGAGCGCCATGTTGCTGTTGATGGAGCCCAATCTGAAATTCGAATGCAGTATGATCAGCAGTGGCCCGACGATGCCGAGCACCATGTGGGCTCGAAACCAGAAGGCGACGGATCCGAGCATGCGTGGCATGCGGATGCGCTTTCGCAAGGGATAAAGCAGCAGCAGGATCATCAAGCCGCTGCCCGCTATGCCTAGCCAATATCCAAGGCCGCTTTCCGGCGTGAGACCGTTTTCGTCGCGTTCGAGCCAGCCGATGCAGAGGACGGCAGCGACGAAAATGCTGAATGCAATCGGGACGACACCGGACTGCCGCCGGTCTGCGACAACCCGGGGCTTCGGCCGGGTTCGTTCGCGGGGTGATGCTGTCGCGCCCCGTGCCCGGGGTCGCGTCGCCCCATGCGCGATTGGTGACTCCGAAATTGCGGAATCGGTCATTGCTCCCCCTTCAAGTCCAGCCGCAGCTTCTTTGCCCACCACGCCGCGACTGGAACGAGAGCAATCCGATCTCTGGAGATAGGCGACAGCTTGAAAAAAGCCGTACCGTTTTGTGGCGCGGCGCGCCCGCGCACTGCCGCGCCCAAGCTACGATTCCGCCGCAATCGATTGGAGAGAATGAGCGCCGAATTCGCACGCCCGGAACGCTGCGGAGTTTGGTCTCGAAGCCAGCTATCGACCCATGATGTCAGCGAAATCTCTTCGATGCGTATCGCTTGCGGTGGCGGCTCTGGTTACCGTCGAGGCTCTGCCTGTGCTGGCAGGGCAACCGCCCGCTCAACCCAGGCCTACGGCGACGCCCGTGCCGAAAGGAAATGATGCACTTAGTGCAGCCCTGCGCTCGCCCGCGAAGGACTCGGCGTTGCTCGATGCCGCCAGACGTGGCCAAACCGCAGCGGTGAAGAGACTGCTTGCGGCGGGTGCCAACATCGGAGCAAGGGACGACGACGGCAACACCGCGCTTGCGTTCGCAGCTGCGGCCGGCAAGGTCGAAACCGTTCGTTTCCTGCTTTCGGCCCAGGCGAATGTCAACACGGACAACCGCTCCGGCGAAAATCCGCTCATGCTTGCTGCCAGTGGCGGATATGCAGATGTCGTCGACGTCCTGATCGGGCAAGGGGCGATGGCCGGCGGCCGAAACCGGAAGGGCGATACCGCGCTGAGTTTGGCGGTCCGGCGCTGCCACGAGCCAGCTGCCAGGCTTCTCGCCGATCGCGGAGGTGACGCCGCGACGATCCTTGATGGCGGCACTACCATGCTGATGCTCGCGGCGTCCGCCTGCCCTCTGAATCTTCTCGATGTCCTTGTCTCCAGGGGAGCGTCGGTCAATGCCAGCGACAGTGCAGGTCGTACGGCGCTGTGGCTGGCCGCCGGTCATGGCAACTCGGGAGCAATATTGGCCCTCTTGAAGCACAAGGCCGATCAGCGCATCGCCGACAACGATGGCCGAACGCCACTGCTTGTCGCGCTCCAGAACGGCCAGCGTGATGCGGCGCGGCTCCTGCTCGCAGACGGCGTCGCAATCGATATACCCACGAATAGCGGAAATACGCCGCTGATCCTGGCGACCAAATCCGGCATGGCCGATATCGTTCGCCTGCTGCTCAAGAAAGGAGCACGCCCCGATCAGCGGAATAAATTCGGTTATAGCGCGCTGATGATCGGTAGCCAGGAAGGCCAGGCCGATGTCGTCATCGCGCTCCTGAATGCTGGTGCAGATCGAAATCTGCGGAATAAGAAGCGCGAAACTGCAACCGATATCGCCGCATCGTCCGGGCACGCGGCGATCGAGAAGTTGCTGAGGTAGCCCGAAGATGTCCGGCTGTCTTCGCGGATGGCCTGACCCTGGCGGCAGGAAATGATCCACAGCCGGATCTCAGAATCGATAGGACTTGACCCAGTTTCCCCACCTTCTGACAAAATTGGCCGTCGCGTCTCTCATCAACTCGTCCTGATCCAGGATTACGAAAAGATAGGATGTGACGAGCCGTAGGCGCACGATCTCGACAAAGTCGCATCCGAGCGACCTCATCCGATCCAAAAGATATTTGACCTCTGCTCTGCGGCCCGACTGGCGATGTCCGATGATGAGTACGCGGTTCTTCAGTCTCAGGGCCGCAATCTCGGCAAGCGCGATATGTCGGTTGGTCAGTCGATTTCCCTGGATACCGCGTTCCAGATCGAGGTAAACTAGATCGGCATCGCCCACGGAGTTGACCAGCAGTTCGGTCCATGCCTCCCGCAGGGCGGCCTGTTTGGGCACCTTGTGCCGGATGAAGATCGCGTCTCCCAGGACTCCGCTCGATCGCAGCGCGGCCAAAGGATCAGCGCCGCTGCTGCGGCTTGCCTCAAACTGCATCAGTTGGCCGAACAACTCCGGCGCCAGGTGCCGAAATCTATCGGGCTGACGCAGATACTCGAAATACCTGGCCCGATCTCCTTCCTCGTCATTTGCGCTGCCGAGACAGAAGCAAACCGCGAGGCGGCGACCCTGCATCAGATGGCGAAGCAGGGCAAACTTTCCGAAGTCGCCAACTCCTCCAATATGTCCCATTGCACGAATGCACCGATCAATGATCCCGTTACGTAAAACGAACGGCGCGCCACCTTGATTGACCTTGGTGCCCGATTTCGGACTCTATGTTGCCTATAAGACACAAATCCTGGCCACGATGATGAACGTAACCGTCTTGCTGGCCAGGCTCACGCGCAATCGCAGGTCGGCGGGCCGAGCGACCACGGCTCGCCGCCCATCGAAGAGCGCCGACATTCGTCGCCCAGCGTGACGCCTTCCGATTGTCAAGATTTGCGCCCCGTCATGCCACACAAAGAGCGAGGCCGATCCTTACGGTTGCAACTTCTCTGATCGCTTCCGACGCGGCTTGCCGTACTCGACGACTCACACGGCCCTGTTTTCCGGCGCCCGGGGCGGACATCGCTGGATCTCGTTCGATGAGTTTGTATCCCGAATTTGCCGTTTACGCCGGAGCCGTCGGGCTTATTTGGGCTTTCTACGTCGGCGCCCGCGCGCGTTCCGAAGCGCGAAGTCGGGCGACCAAGGCTGCGGCCGCCGACGCCGGCCTTCTGGAGCCGGCGTCCTTGCATCCGAAAATCGATCCGCTCAGATGCATCGGCTGCGGCGCCTGTGTCCGCGCCTGCCCCGAAGGTGACATTCTGGGCCTCATCAACGGAAAGGCTGAACTCATTGAGCCAAGCCACTGCATCGGTCATGGCGCCTGCAAGGAGGCCTGTCCCCGCGATGCGATTTCACTGGTTTTCGGTACGGAAACTCGCGGCATCGACATTCCAAACGTTGCGCCCGATTTTCAAACAAACGTGCCTGGTATCTTCATCGCCGGCGAACTCGGCGGGATGGGACTCATTCGCAACGCGATCGAACAAGGACGCCAGGCTATCGATTCCGTACGAAAATTGCAGCGCAATCGACGGTCCGGGGCCTACGACGTCATCATCGTGGGCGCCGGACCAGCAGGTTTTTCTGCAAGTCTTGCCGCCATCGAGCACAGGTTGCGTTTTCTGACGATCGAGCAGGACAGCTTCGGTGGTACTGTCGCACACTTCCCGCGCGGCAAGCTCGTCATGACCAGGCCCGCAACCCTCCCCCTGGTCGGCACGCTGAAATTCCGGGAGGTGAGCAAGGAAACCCTTCTAAAGGTCTGGCTCGATATCGTGCGCAAGACCCGCCTCAAAATCAATTACGGCGAGCAGGTCGAGGCCGTTGTGCGATCCGGCGACGAATTCGAGGTTCGAACGAGCCGGGCATCGTACAGGAGTTCAGCAGTGTTGCTGGCCGTGGGCCGCCGCGGCACGCCGCGCAAGTTGAACGTCGAGGGCGAGGAGCAGGCAAAAGTCGTTTACCGATTGATCGATCCGCAGCAATATCAGCATCAGCATGTGCTGGTCGTCGGCGGTGGAGACAGCGCGCTGGAAGCTGCGGTCAGCATCGCAGAGCAGCCCGGGACTACCGTCACCTTGTCCCATCGCAGCGATTCCTTTTCGCGCGCAAAGCCAAGGAACCGCGCGTTGGCGGAAGCCGCGGCAAACTCCGGCCGTCTCGATATCTACCTGCAGTCCACCGTCAGGAGCGTCGGCCGAACGGTTGTCGAGATCGAGTATCGAGGCGAGCACGTCATGCTGAAGAATGACGCGGTCATCGTTTGCGCAGGGGGCATCCTGCCTACCGCTTTCCTCAAGAGCGCAGGCGTCGCGGTGGAAACGAAATTTGGTACGGCCTAGCCGCTTTCTTTCCCTTGGAGATCACCATGCTACGCATAATTGCCATCGGCTCCGTTCTTCTTGTTTCGACGTCCGCAAGCGCCCAGATCGGCCCGCAAGCGGTGACATCGTCCGGCATCAGCGACTGCATGAGAGACGCGATCGGAAGCAGCGCGGTTGAGCAGAACGGAAATGCGATGTACTTCTCGTGCTCCGAGACAAAGGCAAAAGTCCTGTTCAACCTTCTCGCCAGAAAGGTTCAGGTCGAGCTCATCCAGGACCGTAACGGGAAGTTCGAGAATCGGCCGTTCGGCAATAACGCGTGTTACCACCGGATCGAGGATGCGACGGGGAAGCAGGCGGATGACTTTCGCTGCGACTTGATCTTGCTGATCGGCGACTTGCTGGCAGATTGAGTGCCAATGGGTGGGAGACTGCGTAACGCTCAAAGGCGAAGCCAGAATTGTTCGTAGCGATCTCCGCTGTGCCCCCAGAAACTGGGCGGATTCGAATTGGATCCTACCCATATCCGAGCCGCCCGCGCGCCAGCCTAACCAACAGTTTGGATACGACACTGCGTTACGCCGTAGCCGCCGGGCCAACGCGGAAGCGCGACATTACTCGCTAATCGAAGCTTCGATCCCGCAACGGTACTTCATTTGGTACGACATGACCGATCGACACTTGGCTTAACTACTGAATGCGCTTCTCCTTTTGAGATCTCCCGGTCCAATCCATCATGGGGGCGGCGGAAAATCGACGCGCTAACATATTGATGCTATTTCGCTTTATGTCTTGGCAGGTAATTGCTGGTTTTTGGACCGACAGTCGCTCAGAGCATCACAATTAAATCATTTTCCTTTCTATTCAAGCACTTGCCTACGCAGCACGTTTGGTTGCGGCGATATCGCGATAACGACCGGTACGACATTGTAGTACCGGGCGAGCTCGCGTCGTACCGGGCGACTTGGTCGGTAAAGCAGCAGCGAACTCTCCACGATCGATGCCCGAGCATATCGCGACCTCATATGTGCTCGTCGATCGGCCATTCGTTTCCAAACAAAGCCTACCCAGTCGTGGCGAGTTTCACGACCTCCGCTTTGGTCAGCGCGAACTGCAGCTGATAGATTATCGGCGCGCTCCGGCAGGAACGTTCCAGCGCGTCGTTCGAGCCAACTCCGGCGCGAACAGCGAAAAGGGAATCCGGTCGGCTCGCCACCTTGTCGACGCCACCCCGCAGCTTCTTCTCTGCCGTGTCGGCTTGACCCGAGGGCCTTCTGCCCAACTCAGCCGTGCTTAACCATCGGGCACGCGCTCTCGCTCAGGGGGCGCGCCGCTTCCTCGGCCGGCACGGTGGCGAGCAGCTTGAGATAATCGAAGCGATATTTGGATTCCGAGGGCTTCTTCACCTGCAGCAGGTAATAGGGCCGCATCACACGCCCATCCTCGCGCACCGTGCCCTTGGTGTAGAAGTCATCGATCGGCAGTTCCTTCATTTTCGCGACGACCTTGGTGGCGTCGGTCGTGCCGGCTGCCGCCACCGCCTTGAGGTAGTGCAATGTCGCGCCGTAGGTCCCGGCGTGAATCATGCTTGGCGGCTTCCCGTTGTTACGGGCGAGGAAGCGTTTGGTCCAGGCGCGGGTCGTCTCGTCGAGGTCCCAGAAGAACGTCTCGGTCGCGACCAGGCCCTGCGCCGCCTCGAGGCCAAGCGCGTGGGTGTCGGGAAACTGCAGCAGAAGCGCCGCCAGGCGCTGGTCTTTGCCGCGGCCCAGGCCGAATTCCGCGGCCTGTTTGACCGCGTTGATCGTGTCGCCGCCGGCGTTCGAGAAAGCGATGATCTTCGCCTTCGAGGCTTGCGCCTGCAGCAGATAGGACGAGAAGTCGGAGGTGTTGAGGGGATGGCGCACAGCGCCCACCACCTTGCCGCCGCCAGCTGCGACGAACGCCGCGGTGTCGCGCTCGAGGGCATGCCCGAATGCGTAGTCGGCGGTGATGAAAAACCAGGTATCCCCACCCTGCTTCACCAATGCCCGGCCGGTCGTCGCCGCAAGGCCGTAGGTGTCGAAACTCCAGTGCACGCCGTGCGGCGAACAGGCTTTTCCAGAGAGATCCGAGGTGGCAGCGCCGGTGTTGATGTCGACGGCGTCGTGCGTGCGCGTCACTTCGCGCACGGCGAGCCCCACGGCCGAGTTGGGAAGGTCGAGGATCACGTTGACGGCGTCGCTCTCGATCCATTGCCGCGCGATGCTGGCGCCGATGTCAGGCTTGTTCTGGTGGTCAGCGAAAATGACTTCGATGGGCCGGCCCAGCACCTTGCCGCCGTAATCCTCGACCGCCATGCGCGCGGCGTGGACCGAGCCCATGCCAGTCAGATCCGCATACAGTCCTGTCTGGTCGTTGAGGACACCGAGCTTCACCGGTTGCTGCGCCACCGCGGCGGCGGTGAGTCCCGCTCCCCACAACACGAGCGCGAGCACGGCGATGATGTTGCGATGCATCAAAATCCTCCCCTTGCTTAGCGACCGCTGAATGGCGGACTTGTTGGCGCGATCGTACAGGCGAAGAGGGTTGCTGCAAAGCGGGGCCCTGGCTTTTGCTCCCGATCAGCGCGGCATGACAGCGACAGGACAGTGGTCATCGATCGCTGCATTTGGCCGCGTGCCAGGGAACTCGCCCGATGTTCTATCTCGCAGACGGGCCAACCGCTGACTCCGCGAGAGAATCCACGCTCGGGAAGCCGCTAAGGTGTCCTGAACCTTTCGGCCGAGTCAGGATCAGGCGGGAGCTGGACCCGAAGAGGCGCGCACGACGATCTCGGCGTCGCACTCGAACTCTTGCGGAATATCTGAACCCTCGACGCGGGCAACGATGTGACGCGCGACACGGCGGCCCACCTCATCACTGAGGACGCGCACCGTCGTGATCGGTATTGGAAGCTCCGCCATGATCTCGATGTCATCGTAACCGACCATCGACATGTCTTCCGGAACGCGTATGCCCACGCGGATTGAATACTACGCCGCGTCAACCTATGCTTTCGAGCAATGAGAAGCGTTCCAGCTGGTGCACCCACTTGCCAGGCATGCTCGAGAATTTCACGGAGCGGAAAAAGCCACGGGTTTTCCCGTTTCGACTCCCATTTGACCGCGAACGAGCGCTACTCTTAAACTCCAGCGAAAAGAGCGGGAGGGGACGATGGCTTCGCCGCAGCAAAGCACAGGGTCGCAAACGGTCAACTCGTTTGCCGGCGTGCGTTTGCCTCGCTTCCGCATCGGAAAGACCAACCAGGAACAGATCGTGCTGGCGATCACGATCGCGCTGGTTATCGTGTTCGGCCTCACGCTCAACGGCTTTGCCACGATCTCGAACCTTCTCAACCTGCTGCGCAGTATTTCGATACTGGGCATCCTCGGTCTCGGCATGGGTCTGATCGTCATCAGCCGCGGCATCGATCTCAGCGAGATCGCGATCATGGCGGGATCCTGGTCGATTGCCTTGATCGAGATGCAACAGGGCGTTTCGGTACCGTCGGCTGTGTTGATCGCGCTTGCGCTTGCCGTGATGATCGGCGTGATCAACGGCGTGATGGTGGCCTTTGTCGAGGCGCCTGCCCTGTTCGTGACGCTTGCTGCAGGCTTTGTCATCTATGGCCTTGCCTTCTGGTTTGCGCCGGCGTGGGTCGTCTACGCGCCCAAGGATGCGCCGGGGCTGATGTTCCTCGGAGCCGGCCGGTTGTTCGGCGTGCCGGTTCCGATTTTCGTGTTCGCTTTTGCGGCGATCGTCATCCAGCTTTTCCTGTCGCGCACCTCGATCGGGCGTTTCATCTACGCGCAGGGCGACAATCCGGAAGCGGCGCGGCTCTCCGGCGTCGCGCTGCGGCCGCTGATCGTGCTGGAATACGTGCTGGTCGCGATCCTCGCCTGGGTCGCCGGCTTCGTGTGGGTCGGCACGACCGGCAGCATGCAGATGGCGATCACACAGGGCACCATGATCTTCGACGTGGTGCTGGTGGTCGTGATTGGCGGTATCAGCCTGATCGGCGGCCGCGGCAGCGTGTTCAGCGTCGTCGTCGGCTGCATCCTGATCGGAACGTTGCTCAACGCCTTCACCATCATGGATGTCAACAGCGAGGTGCAGAACATCGTCAAGGGCGTGGTGCTGCTGGCGGCGATCGTGCTCGACAACTGGCTGCATCCCCGCGACGAGGAGACCGCGCGGCAAGGCGACTGATTTCGAAATGAAATGAAGTGCGCATGACTAAACAAAAGCCGACAGGGAGGAAGCAATGAAGACAAGCAAGATCTGGACATTACTGTTCGCAGGCGCCGCATTGGCCGCGCTGCCAATGTGGGCAGGCGCGCAGGAAGAGAGCGGCACCAAGACGGCGCGCGAGCTCCGCGCATCCTTTGACAAGGCCTTGCAGGGCAAGACCATCGCCTACTTGCCGATCGCGCTGGGCGTGCCTCTCTCCGACGAGTGGGGCCGCGTCGTGAAGGAGGAATCCGAGTGGCGCGGCATGAAATTCGAGGTGCGCGATCCCAACAACAACCCCGCTGCCATGCAGCAGGCGCTGACCGCGCTGGTCGATCAGAAGCCGGACGTCCTGATCGTGCAAAATCCAAGCGTCACGCTCTTGATGAAGGATTTAAAGCGCGCTGAGCAGCAAGGCACACACGTCATCCAGATCAACATGTCCTCGAACTACAAGTCCGGCGCGTTTGTCGGCGCCGACTGGCGTGAGATCGGGAAAATGCTCGCGACCGACGTCGTCAAACAGTGCGGCACGGGCTCGGGCAAGTCCGGCAAGGTGCAAATCGTGCAGGGTGAGTTGACCGCGGCCGCCAGCGTCGATCAGGTCGGCGGCATCATGGAGGTCCTGAACAAGGACCCCAATATCAAGGTCGTCTCGAACCAGGCGGCCAATTGGGACGCCAATACCGCGCTCAACGTCACCGCGACCGTGATCCAGCAGCATCCGGATCTGTGCGCCAGCATCGGCTTCTGGGGCATTATGGAATCCGGCGCGGCGCAGGCGATCCGCAACGCCGGCAAGATCGACCAGGTGAAAGTCTACGCGTCAGGCGAAGGCTCGCAGCTCGACTGCGACCAGGTCAACTCTGGCAATTTCTACAAATTCCTGAGCTACAAGGCGACCGAACAGGGCCACGACCTGGTGATGGCGGCGATGACGCTGCTGGAATTTGGCGAAAAGGCCGGCAGCAGGAACCTCGAATACTACACGCAGCCGATCTGGCTCGATAAGACCAACGCCACCGGCGCCAACTGCTTCGCGCTTCCCAAGAAGAGTTAGCCACTCAGTCACGAACCGGCGCGCAACAAACGCGCGCCGGGCGGCGTTGAGGGAGCGTTCCTAGAAAATGTCGACAGTCGATGCGCTTGCGGCGTCGGTGCGGCGGTTCTCGCCCCGTCTGTTGCTGTCCGAACTCTTGCTGAAGCAGTGGTTCGAGCCGGTCATTCCATTTACGGTGATGATCGGCCTCTGGCTCTATTTCGCGCTGACCATTCCTAACTACGCTTCGGCGCAAAACACGCTGTCGCTGCTTAGGCTGTTCGCCGAATTCGGCTTTGTTGCGCTGGCGATGGGGTTTTGCCTGATCAGCGGCGGCATCGACCTTTCAGTCGGCGCGATCTTCGCGCTGTGCAATTTCTCCGCCCTCTATTTTCTGCTGGTGCGGGAATGGCCGGTCGGTGGCGTCATCCTGGCGACGCTCGGCGTCGGCGCCGCGCTCGGCAGCATCAACGGTCTTCTGATCGGCTTTCTCAAGACGCGGCCGTTTCTCACCACGCTGGTGACGCTGATCATCCTGCGCGCCTCGGTCAACCTCCTCAACACCAGCTATGCGCAGGTGTTCGCCACCAATTCGGTCGACAGCGACGCCTGGGACTTTATCGGTGGCGGCAGCGTGCTCGGCATTCCCATCAACGCCGCGACGCTGTTCGTCGTGCTGCTCGTCTGTCACATCTTCCTGTCGCGCTCGCGCTACGGCTGGCACCTGACCGCAATCGGCGCCAGCCGCAAGGCGGCGCGGCATGCCGGCATTCGCGTTCGCTTCATGCTGTTTGTGACCTATGTGCTGTCGGGCACTCTGTGCGCGGCGAGCGGCATCTTCTATGCCGCGCGGCAGGCGAGCACGGATTCCACAACCGGCGTCGGCTGGGAATTTCAGGCGCTGACCGCCGTGGTGCTTGGCGGCGTCTCGCTCGCCGGCGGCAAAGGCACGGTGTGGCGCGCGATGATCGGCGCGCTGATCATCTTCCTTCTGATCAACGGCCTCGTCCGCATGGGCATCCCGGGCTACGTCACTTCGGCCGTGACGGGGCTGATCCTGCTCGCCGCCGTCGGCATCGACGTCAAATGGTCGAAGAATCGCGGCAAGGCGATCCAGAAGATCTACGTCAATCCGGCCTATGTCGCGCTGTCGCCGGCGCCGTTGGTGCAGCCGGGCGCGAATTCGCCCTACGCGCAGAACGACCGTCTCATCAATGCGCAGGCGATCGGCCTCGATCAGGTCGAGGGACCGGAGGATGTCATCGTCGACCGCCAGGGCCGCGTCTATGGCTCAACGCGCGACGGCAACATCATCCGCTTCTCCGGGGCGAATTTCGAGACACGCGAGGTGTTCGCCCATATCGGCGGGCGGCCGCTCGGCATGCAGTTCGACCGCGACGAGAACCTGATCGTCGCTGTCGCCGGCATGGGCGTCTACGGCGTCGCGCCGATGCGGCCGCATCTTCAAGGTCACCGACGAGACCAACCGCACCTGGTACAAGCTCAACGACGATTCACGGCTGCGCATGGCCGACGACCTCGACATCGCGCCCGACGGAAAGATCTATTTCAGCGACTGCACCACGCGCTACGAGATGACGACCAACACGCTCGATATTCTCGAGGCGCGGCCGAACGGACGCGTGGTCTGCTACGATCCCGCGACCAGGACCACGCGCACGGTGATCAACCATTTCTATTTCCCGAATGGCGTGTGCGTTTCGCATGACGGCAAATCGGTGCTGATCGCGAGCACCTCGCTCTGCAAGGTCTTCCGCTACTGGATCGGGGGCCCGAAGAAGGGCAAGACCGAAATCCTGATCGACGAACTGCCCGGCAACCCTGATAACATCAACCGCGCCTCCGACGGCAACTACTGGCTGGCGCTGGTCGGCATCCGCACGCCGACCTTCGACCTCGCCGCTCGCAAGCCGGGCTTTCGCCTGCGCATGGTCAAGCAGGTGCCGACCGACGAATGGCTGGCGCCCGCGCTCAACCACGGCTGCGTGCTGAAATTCAACGAAGCCGGCGAGGCGCTGGAATCCTGGTGGGATCCGACTGGCATCGCGCATTCGACGCTCACCTCGATGCGCGAGCACAAGGGATATCTCTATCTCGGCGGCCTCGAGAACAACCGGATCGGCCGCATCAAGCTCGACGGCGTCGACGAGACATGGACCGGCTATGACGCCTATTGGGGCGGCAAGAGCCGCGTGCCGAGGTAGCCCGCGATGGGAATGTTCGATCATCTGTTGCGCGACATCCGCAGCGTCATCGACCGGGACGGCGTACAGAACGCGATTCCGCCTCTCGACGGCGCGCTCAGCCCCAACGACCGGCTCGATGCCTGCACACCGATCGGCGATCCCCTGCCCGGCCTTGACGACGTGATCGCGGCGAAGGACGGCAGCGTTTACGTCTCCGCCGGCAAGAAGGTTTTCAAACTCGGCGGCAATGGCCTTAGCGAGCGCACGCTCGTCGCCGAATTCGAGAGCGATGCGGGCGGGCTCGCGATGCATCCCGATGGGAGGCTTCTGGTCTGCGTCACCGGACGAGGTCTGGCCGCGCTCGATCCGGCCAGTCCCAATCGGCGCTGGTGTGAGGCCGCCGACGGCCGCGGCTTCGCCGGGCTCACGGCGGTCACCGCGGCGCCGGATGGCCGCATCTTCATGGTCGAAGGCTCTACCGGCCGCGCGCCCAGCGAGTGGCGCCATGACTTGATGGAAAAACGAAGCAATGGCCGGCTTGTCATGTGCGGCCCGTCGCTCGAAAACCCGCAGATGCTGCTCTGCGACCTGCCCTACCCCTACGGTGTCGCGGTCTCTGCCGACGGAAAAAGCCTGTGGCTCACCGAGAGCTGGGCGCATCGGTTGAGCCGCTTTGCGCTGACCGGTAGTGGCATCGGCCCGCGCGAAGTCGTTGCCGGCAACTTGCCCGGCTATCCGGCGCGGCTCCACCGCGATGCCCATGGCGGCTTCTTCCTTGGGATGTTTGCGCGGCGGACGCACCTGATCGAATTCGTGCTCAAGGAAGACGACTTCCGGAGAGAGATGATCGAGACGATGGCGCCGGATTACTGGATCGCACCGGCCTTTGCCGGCGGCAACGATTGCCTCGAGCCCATGCAGATCGGCGGTGTGAAGGCGCTCGGCATCCAAAAGCCTTGGGCGCCGCCGCGCTCTTACGGCCTCCTGGTGCATCTCGATGGCGACGGCAACGCCACCGATAGCCTGCACAGCCGGGCCGGCGGCCGCTTCCATGGCGTGACCGGCGCCTGCGATACGCAATATGGCGTGGTGATCGCCGCGCGCGGCGCCGGCAAATTGCTCCTCCATAAGGGAGAGCTGCGATGAGCGATGGCGCGATGGCGACCAAGTCTGCGACCGAAACCACCGCAACCGGCACAACGCGCGAGCCGGTGCTGCGCATCGTTGGGGGCAGCAAGGTTTATGGCGGCGTTCACGCGATCGAGGGCGTCAATTTCGATCTCTATCCCGGCGAAGTTCATGCGCTGGTCGGCGAGAATGGCGCGGGCAAATCGACGCTGTGCAAGGCGATCGCCGGCGCCATTCAGCTTACCTCGGGGGAATTCATCCTCGACGGCAAACCAGTGAAGTTCGAGCAACCGCGTGACGCGCTGAAGGCCGGCATCTGCATGGTCTATCAGGAGACGAGCCTGGTGCCGACCATGACGGCGGCGCAGAACATCGAACTCGGCAACGAAAAGCTGCTGACGCGCTTCCGCACGCTCAACATCCAGGCGCAACAGCTGTTGCAGTCGCTCAATTTCCATGTCGATCCGGCGACGCCCGTGGCACTGCTCGGCACAGCCAAGAAGCAGATGGTGGAGATCGCGCGCGCCATTTACAACAAGGCGCGCATCATCATCTTCGACGAGCCGACCGCGAGTCTCACGCCGGAAGAGATCGTGCATTTCTTCCACCTCGTGCGCGACCTGCGCGGACGCGGCGTCTCGATCATCTACATCTCTCACGCGCTGGAGGAATCGCTCCAAATCGCCGACCGCATCACCGTGCTGCGCGACGGCAAGCTCGTGATCACGGCGCCTGCGAAGCAACTGACCCGCGATAGCCTGGTCCAGCACATGGTCGGCCGCGAGGTGGCGCAGGCCGTCTATGGCCGCAAGGAAAAGACCACGCACCGCCGCGAGAAGGTGTTGACCGTCGAGAACGTCACCATGGGCATGGCGGTCAAGAACATGTCGTTCTCGGTCTATGCCGGCGAGGTCGTCGGGATTGCCGGTCTGATCGGCTCGGGCCGCACCGAAATCGCCAAGGTCATCTATGGCGCGCTCAAGCGCAACCTCATCAACGGCGGCACAATCCGGCTGCGCGGCAAGCCGATCCGCTACCGCGTGCCGCGGCAGGCGATCAATGACGGCATCGCCTACATCACCGAGGACCGCAAGGCCAACGGCTTCTTCGAGACCATGGTGGTCGACGACAACGTCTATATCGGCAATCTCGCCACCCGAAGTGGCTGGAGCTTCCTGTTGTCACGCGCCCGTCGCAGCAAACTTGCCAACTACTGGGTCGAGCGGCTGAAGATCAATGCGCTGCAGCGGAAGGCGCGGATCGTCGAGCTCTCGGGCGGCAACCAGCAGAAGGTGGTGCTCGCCAAGACGCTGGTGCAGGATCCTTCCATTATCATCTTCGACGAGCCGACGCGCGGCGTCGACGTCGGCACGATCCCACATATCCATGCGGAAATCCGCCGGCTCGCCGACGAAGGCAAGGCGGTTGTGGTGATCTCGTCCTACTTGCCGGAAATCCTCGCCGTCTCTGATCGGATTCTGGTGGCCCGCACCGGTCGCATCGTTGCGGAGTTCGACGCGGCCGCTGCCACCCAGGACAAGATCCTCTATGCCGCGGTGCATTGAGGAAAGCGGCCATCACGGTGAGCCGGCCCGTACACAATATGATAGAAACGCTGCGCACTTGGCCGTTGGTTCTGTGCCACAGCCCTCGGCACCCGGGCTGAACGGCCGACCGTAGATCTCGCGACGTCAGAGTACCCTGCGTGCTGCGGATCGACGATACCCGCCTTCACGCTGTTTCAGACCAGCCTGAATGGCCGGATGCAACTTCCCTCACGGTTTTGCGGCGTCCACCTTCTTCCAGGTCTGGTCCGGATCGAACAAGGTCATGCGCCTGGCGTGGACGCTGGTCCACCTGCCAAGGTCCTTTTGATAGACGGTGCCGGCGTGATTGACCATGAAGGTCATGACGCCGGAGTTGCCGTACTCCGCCGGATAAGCGATCAGCGCGAAGCCGCCGATCATCTTGCCGGTCGCGACGTAGCTGAGCGCGCCGCCGGGCGCGTCCGATCCTTGAGCCTTCAAAATTCGATAGTAGTAACCGTGATAGGGCGCGCCCTTGCCTTCGAGCTTGTATCCCTCGCTCGAGGCCTTTGCCGCAAGTTCGCCGAGCGGGCTGGGGTCACCATCGTCGCGCCAGAACAGGCCGTCTTTCTTCCCGGGGCTGCTGACGAAACGTTGCGCGTAGACGCCAACGCCCTGACCGCGATCCTTCTCGGCATATTCGTTCTCGGCATCCACAAAGGCGAGACAGGTCTGGATCGCATCGAGCTCGTTGCGGCCGATGCGGCGGTAGAGAATTTCCAGACGCCCGGCCTTGGTATCGAACTCCCAGCCGTTTTTGGTATTGTACAGCGGAATCGGAAACGGGAAATCGTCGTTGCCGACGATCAGCGTGGCTTTGCTGTTTCCCTCCGCCTTGATCGAGTGCCTGGCGTCGTAGGCGGTGGTGAAACGCTGCCGCATGTCCGCGTCGGCGACCTCGTCGCCAGACGCAACGATGTCATCGGCGTCCTTGCCGAGCACCTTGAGGATGGCCTTGCTCGAACCACCCTTGACCGCATCGGCAAGCGCGGCCGCAGCCTGCGCGGGCGAGGAATAGGACTCTTGCGCGCGAGACGCCGGCGAAAGGACAACAAGCGCCAGCATTGTCGGCACGGCGGCGCGACAGAGCCACTTGAGCATCGTCATGGCGCCACCTCCGCAGGGATGTTTGCGCCGCCGGCAAGCCATGCGCGGTAGGTCTGCAATTTCAGACCGAGCTTCTCGTAATAGACCCTGAGATAGCCGTCGCTGCCGCGCGTGACCGCGTCGGGCATGATGCCCTGGACCTCCTGAGCGATCACACCGACATAGGCCCTGGCGCTTCCAATATAGCTGAAGCGATAATAGCCGAGGCCGTTGGTGAGATGGCCGAGCAGCACGACGTCGTGCTTTAGCGCGATATCGGAACGCCGGCCACCTCCGCCGCCGCGACCGCCGCCGCCGCGACCGCCACCGCCACCGCGGAATCCTCCACCGCCTGCAGACATGCCGCCACTACCACCACGGAAGCCGCCACCTGCGGCACTGGCAAAGCTCGCCTGACCGCGTGCCGATGCCGCGGCTGCCGCCCGACCAGACGAAACGTTCAGGGCATTGCCACCACCACGTGCTGCGGTGCTGCCGCGGTTGGTCGCGGCCTTGCGTTCACCGCCGCCCTTGGCGCGATCCGCAGTGTCCGAACGACCGCCACCACCCTTGGCGCGATCCGCGGTACTTGGACGATTGCCACGATCGGCGCCGGCGCGCTCACCGCCACGATCGCCGGCGCGCTCTCCGGCACGATCCGCAACCCCGGCCCGATCACCGGCGCCCGGACGAAGCACCTGCTCGCCGCCGCGGCCGCGGAAATCCATCCGGTCAGCGGCGCCCGCCTTCAGGTTGCTGTTGCCGAATTTCTGCGCAACGTTCGCGTTGTTGTAACGCACGCCCTGGCGATGCGCCGGATTGTGCTGCCAGTTGTTTCCGACGTTGTTGATCCTGTTGTAGTGGTTCACATAGAGATTGCGGTTGCCCCAGTTGGCGCCACCGCCCCAGTAGTTGCCCCAGCGCCCGATTGCCCAGCCTGCCCCGAAGGCAATGCCGGCCGCGATGACGCCAGCACCGATGTAGCCCGGATAGCCGAAATAGTAAGCCGGATAGTCTGCGTAAGGCCAGGTGCCGTACACCGTGGCAGGATCGTAGTACGGCACGTAAACTGTGTTCGGATCGGCCTGCTCGACCACGATCACCTGCCTGCTCTCCTGGGTCTGGACGCTGACTTTCTGCTGCTTGGTGGTGGTGAGCTTCTTGTTGTCGTAGGCCTTGGTGCGCAACCGCTGGATCGCGTCCATCACGTCCGCCTGCTGCGCGAGCACGGCATCGCCAAGGTTCTTGGTCCAGTCGAGCTTGTCGCTCATCATGGTGAGCATGTCTGCCGTCGGGGCCAGCGCCTTGATGCTGCTGTCCCAGGCTTGCTTGTCGACCTCGGCCTTCAGCGCGTCACCCTTCAGATTCTCGCGCTCTTTCAGCCAGCGATCGGCCTGCACCACCTCCAGCGGATAGGTCGATGCGGCAAGCACGTTCGCCAGCAACTCGTCCGGATAGAGCGCGATCGGCGCCACCAGGGCTTCGAGCTGCTCAGGCTTGAGCAATTGAGAGGAGGAGCTATCCGCAGTCGTCTGCGCCAAGGATGGAGCAAAGGTCGCCAACAGAACAGCGATAGCCAACAGACGGCATTTGATGAAATCGCGCATCACCGCACTCCATAAGTGGTCAACCTGGCTACCCGGATGTCAGGTTGCCTTTCGTTCTCCTGCCGACCCTAGATGTCGATCAACGCGGCTCTCCGCTTCGCAGAACTCATCCCGACGCGCCGCTGGACCTGCACCTAAAATGGACAGCGCGCGTATTGCACCGTCATGTTATTGATATCAGGAAACAATCGCACGAGCGTATTGTCATCGAGGACCTTGTAGCTGAAGTCGTAGTTGCCGGTCATGATGGAGGTGGCACAACTGGCGACCAGCGTTGTTACGTCTCCGTCCTGCTTTCGCGATTTGATGCTGCATTTCGCCATCTTGCCCGTGATTGCATCGCCATCGACGATGAAGCCTGAGCCGTAGAGGTCCGAGAGCTCGGCGAAACTCACGGCCTTTCCTTTCCTGTTGAAGACATGGTCGCAAAGCTCGCGGTCCGAGGTCCAGGCTCCGGAAAGGTCGAATGCGAACGCCTCGCCGGAGAGCAAGAGCAAACTGGCCGTCAACCCCAGCAATCAATCTACGCATTCTCAATCTCCTTGAATGACCTGACTTGTTTCCTATTCCGCCGCGGCGTGCTCGGGTGCCACCGGCGCCGGTTTCGTCTGTGGTGGCGGCGGCGCCGGCCGGGCGCCGGGGCGCAAACGTTCTCGAATTGCCTGGAACGTGACGTAAAGTGGCGGGATCGCAAAGATTCCGATGAACGACGCAAGGATCATTCCGCCGAACACCGGCGTGCCAACCCCGCGCCGCGCAAGCTCGGATGCGCCGGACGCCACGACCAGCGGATAAAGGCCCAGGATGAAAGCGAACGAGGTCATCATCACCGGCCTGAACCGCAAACGCGCGCCTTCGGTCGCCGCTTCCAGGAGCGGCACACCTTTCTCACGCTGCTCCTTGGCGAACTCAACGATCAAAATGCCGTTCTTGGCCGCAAGACCGATCAGCACGACCATGCCGATCTGGGCATAGAGATCGAGCGTCAGACCGGTGAGGACGATGGCGCCGAACGACCCGAGGATGCCGATCGCGACCGACAGCAGAACCGGCACCGGGATGGTCCAGCTCTCGTAGAGACCCACCAGGAAGAGGTAAGCGAACAGCACGGCGAAGCCGAGGATGATCGCTGTCTTGCCTTCGGCGCGCTTCTCCTGGAATGCCGTGTCGGTCCATTCACCCGCATATCCCGGGGGCAGCGTTTTCGCCGCAACCTGCTCCATCGCATGCAGCGCCTGCCCGGACGAAATACCGGGCGCAGGCCCGCCCTGGATGGTGACCGCACGAAGGTTGTTGTAACGGATGATAGCCGGCGGCCCGACCACGATGCGAATCTCGGCAAGGCTTCGCATCGGAATCATCTTTCCGTCCGCGCTGCGAACATTGATACGGCCGATGTCGTCGATGCTGGACCGGTCGGCGGCCTCCGCCTGCACCTGCACCTGCCAGGTGCGGCCGAACAGGTTCATGTTGTTGACGAAGTAGCCGCCAAGCGAAGCCTGGAGCGCCTGGAACACGTCCTTGAGCTGGATGCCCAGCACCTGCACCTTGTCGCGATCGATGTCGAGATTGATCGAAGGATTGGTCGCCGAGAAGGTCGAGAATACGCCGCGTAATTGCGGGTCCTGGTTAGCCGCCACGACTACTCCGCGCAGAACCTGGGCGAGTTCCTTCGGATCGCCGCCGCGCAAGTCCTCGAGCACATAGGTGAAACCTCCGCCTGTTCCGAGGCCCACGATCGGCGGCGGCGCCAGCGGCACCACGGTGCCACCTTGGATCTGGCGGAATTTTGCTCGTAGCCGAGGGATCACTTCGCGAACGCCGAGGTCGGCGCTTTTGCGTTCATCGAACGGTTTGAATGTGACCACCATGAAGCCAGCGTTCGGCTGCGAATAGTTATCGATGAAGTTCAGGCCAATGATCGAGGTGTATTCGCCGACGGCCGGATCTTCCTTTACTATCGCCTCAGCTTGGCGCATGACTTCTGAGGTGCGCCCGACCGAGGCGCCGCCCGGCAGCTGGACGATGACGAAGATCGCCCCCTGGTCGTCCTCCGGCAAAAATCCGGTTGGCGTGACTTTCGAGAGACCAGCGGTCCCCGCCCCGGCCACCGCCACCATCGCGAGCCCAATGATCGAGAACCGAACCAGTCGCGCGACAACCGCGCCGTATTGGTCGCGCACCCAGTCGATCCCCCGCATCAACTTTCCGATGATGCCACGCTTCGGCCCGTGATGGGGACTGAGCAGGATGGCACACAGTGCCGGAGAAAGCGTCAGGGCATTGATAGCGGACAGCAGCATTGCTACCGCGACCGTGACCGCGAACTGGCGGAATAATTCGCCGGAGATGCCGGGAATGAAGGCGATCGGCACAAACACCGACAGCAGAACCAGCGTGATCGCGATGATCGGCGCCGTAATCTCCGCCATGGCTCGCTTGCTCGCCTCCGCGGGCGAGAGCTCGGGGTGTTCTTCCATCACCCGCTCGACGTTCTCGACGACCACAATGGCGTCGTCAACGACGATTCCGATCGCCAGAACGATGGCGAGCAGCGAGACGGTGTTGGCGGAATAGCCGACGGCTTTGAGTGCAATGAATGCACCGATCAGGCTTACCGGAACGGCAATGGTTGGAATCAATGTGGCGCGGACATTTCCGAGAAACAGAAAGACCACCAGCACCACGAGAACGAAGGCTTCCAACAGCGTCTTCCTCACTTCGTGCACGGTGTCTTTCACGAAGATCGTCGGATCGTAAGGGATCGCCCAGGCCAGATCCTCGGGAAAGCGCTTCTCCAGTTCGGATAGCTTTGCCCGCAGAGCATTGACGGTGTTTATCGCATTGCCGCCGGGTGACTGGTAGACCGAGATTGCGGTGGCGTTGTCGCCATTGAAGCGCGTGTCGCGGTCAAGATTGGCGGCGCCCAGTTCGAGCTGCGCGACATCGCGCAGTCGCAATATCGAGCCGTCAGAACTGGTCCGGATGACGATATTTTCGAAATCTTCGACGGAACTCAGGCGCCCTTTGGTCTGGATATTGAGCTGCAACTGCTGATCGTTGAAAATCGGCCGCGCGCCGATACGTCCCACGGCAGCCTGTACGTTCTGCGATTGAATGGCGGTGATAATATCGTTGACGGTGAGATTAAGCCCGGTCAGGCGGTCCGTCTTGACCCAGGCGCGCATCGCATAATCCTGGGCGGCAAGCAGGTACGCGTCGCCGACGCCGGGCGTGCTCTTGATCGAATCCAGAAGATTGATCGTGGCATAATTCGACAGGAACAGCGGATCGTGGGTGTGCTTCGGCGAATAGACCGTGATAAACGCGAGGATCGCGGTCGACTTCTTCTTGACGTTGATCCCCTGCCGCTGAACTTCCGGCGGCAGCAGCGACAGCGCGGTCTGCACCCGGTTATTGACGTTGACCGTATTGATGTCGGGATCGGTGCCAAGTTCGAATGAAGCGGTGAGCGTGTAACTGCCGTCGTCACCGCTCGTGCTCTTCATGTAGATCATCTTGTCGACGCCGACGACCTGTGCCTCGATCGGCTGGGCGACGGTCGCGTCCACCACGGCGGAATTGGCACCGGGATAAAATGTCGTGACCGACACCTGCGGCGGCACGATGTCGGGATATTGCGCCACCGGCATCGCGATATAGGCCAGCGCGCCGGCAATCGTGGTGACGATGGCGATGACAATCGCTAACCGTGGACGGTCGACAAAAATCGCGGAGAACATCGCATCAGCTCCTGTCGGGAGATGGCGGCAAGACCGTCGCGCGGACTGGCATGTCCGGGCGTATCCCCTGAATTCCCTCGACGACGACTTGTTCGCCTCCGGTCAGGCCTTGCTCCACGACGACGCCGGTTCCACTCGCGCCGCCCGGCTTGATCCTGCGTATTGCGGCCTTGCCATCGCTCGCGATGAAGACATAAACTCCTTCCTGATCGGAAATCAGCGCCGCTTGCGGAATGACGATCTTTTCCTCCGTAGCGCCGCTCTCCAGCGCCACACGGACGAGCTGGCCATCGATCAAGGCAAAATCCGGATTCGGGAACGAGGCGCGCGCCAGCACCGTATCGGTGGCGCGGTCGACGGTGACGTCGACAAAGTTGATCCTGCCCGGCTGCTTGTAGACGCTGCCGTCGGCAAACCGCAGTGCCACTTTGATGCCGGAGACATCGATACTCTTGCCGAATTGCTGTGTGCGTTGCAGGAATTCGCGCTGGCTTACCGGAAAGGTCACGTACATCGGATCCTGGCTGACGATGACGGTAAGCGGCCCGCTTTGCGGCGTTACGACGTTACCCTTGGTAATGTTGGTCTTGCCGATCTTGCCCGCAATCGGAGAGGTGATCTCGGTGTAGCCGAGATTGATCTTTGCGGTTTGCAGATTAGCCTGGTCGATGAGAAGAGAACCTTTGGCGGATTCGTCAGCAGCGAATGCCTGGTCGCGGGCGACCGGCGTACCCGATCCCTTGGACAACAGCTCCTCCGCGCGCTGAAGCTGAATTTCGGTCAGCGCCTTGGCAGCCTTGTCCTTCTCCATCGCGCCTTCGGCCTGACCGACCGCGGCCTCGAAGAGGCCCTTTTCGATGGAGTAGAGCGGTGCTCCCTGCTTGATGAGATCGCCTTCCTTGAAGGCGACTTCTTCCAGATAACCCGTGATGCGCGCCTTGATCTCGACCCGCTGAATGGCGTCGACGCGGCCGACAAAATCAAGAGACTTGGTGACGGGCTTTTTCTCTGCCGTCACGATCCCCACGGGAACTGCAGTTGCGCCCGGATTGGATTGAGCGAAAAGGCCGGATGTTACTCCGGACAAAACAATGACCGCCGCACCTGCAAGAACACGCATCACGATCCCCTCAAAAAGATCAAGCTGACGCCTCCTGCGAAAGGCGTCGATCGGACTACACCTGCAAAGCTAGCCCCATCCTGCTTTGATCTATCTCAAGCCATCGGCGACTAAATCTCTTTAGTATTCGGTAAATTCCGCATGAGGCGCGATGACTTCGGTTTGTTTCAAGAGCGCCGGGAGGGACGAAAGATCATGTCCAAGATCGATGACCTGATACCGGCCGCCAAGGACATCCAGAAGCAGGCCGCGTTGAAGGAGGCGGAAAGAGCCGAAAAGGAGGCAAAGCAACTGGCCGCCGCCGAAACGGAGAAGCGGAAATTTATCGAAAAGCTTAGTCAGCCGTCAGGGCTGTCTGAAGATGAGAAAGTCAAGCTTGCGGCGAGGGTCATCCAGCGCGCAGTGAGAAACGGATTGACGCAGGTGCAGGTCTATCGGTTTCCCAACGACGTCTGTGCAGATCGCGGCCGCGCCATCAATCAGATGGAGCCCGGCTGGGAGAACACCCTCACCGGCATTCCCAAGGAAATCTTTCAACTCTGGGCCGACCATCTCAAGCCGCGCGGCTATCGCATTGCCTACCAGATCATCGATTTTCCGGGCGGCATGCCCGGCGACATTGGCATCACCCTTAGCTGGGGCCAGAAATAACGCTGGCTCTCTTTGACCTGGAAGTTGATTGGCAATGGCAAGGAAACCTGAAGAGAAGGACCACGATGCTTCCAAGATGAAACGCAAGGCCTATGAGCGCGAACTGCGAAAGCTCCAGGTCGAGCTCTGCCATCTCCAGAGCTGGGTCAAGGCACGCGGGCTTCGCGTCATCATCGTGTTTGAGGGGCGCGATGCCGCCGGCAAGGGCGGCACGATCAAGGCGATCACCGAAAAGGTCAGCCCGCGCGTGTTCCGCGTGGTGGCGCTTCCCGCGCCATCCGACCGCGAAAAGACCCAGATGTTCATTCAACGATACATGGCGCATTTTCCGGCGTCCGGCGAAGTCGTGATCTTTGACCGCAGCTGGTACAATCGTGCCGGCGTGGAATACGTGATGGGCTTTTGCTCGCTGGAGGAACACCGGCGGTTTCTCTCGCTTTGCCCGGAAGTCGAGAAATACATTACCGATGGCGGCATCATCCTCATCAAGCTGTGGCTCGAAGTCGGCCAGGAAGAACAGGAACGGCGATTTGGCGCCCGCATCGACGATCCGCTTCGCCAATGGAAACTAAGCCCGATGGACCTCGAGTCTTACCGGCACTGGTACGACTATTCCCGAGCGCGCGACATGATGCTGAAGGCGACCCATTCGAAACATGCGCCTTGGTATATTGTTCGTTCGGACGACAAACGGCGGGCGAGACTCAATTGCATTTCGCATCTTCTGGAAAGCATTCCCTCCAAGCGCGTCAAGGCTGAGCGGGTCAAACTACCGCCCCGTTCTGACAAGGGCCGCTATAACGACCAGGCTTCAATCAAGGGAATGAAACTTGTTGCCGAGCGCTTTTAGCGGGCGGTGGCGGCGGCTCCTCGACTTCCGCGCACCGGAAAAGATCTGCGAGCAGGACGTCGATGAATAAGCGTCGACGCCTTCGGGTCCGGGGCGCTGGAGTGGGAGCTTGATAAAGGCTGACGTGCGCCAAGCCACAGGCAACAACACCACGCCTTTTATTTTTTCCGTATCACGACCGTGGAGGTGATCATGACGAGAGGTTCGCTTGCTGGCGCTATACTCTTTCTTTCGTCGTTGCTCTTGGGGACAGACGCAAGCGCCGCGGGCGGGTGCGGTGCAGGTTTGTATCGCGACGCCCACGGCCACTGTCGTTTCTATCAAACCGGGGTTCCCGAGAGCCATGCTTGCGCGGTCGGCTACATCTGGCGCAATGGACAGTGCCGCCAGAACGTTGGAAATGATCCGTTTGTGTCGACGTGGCCCAATGCTCCGCGCTGACGTCTACAAGCCGCAGACCCGGCGCCCCCTGGCTCCACAAACAAGCAAGCGTTCGTTGATGCCTCACCAATGACGATAGTAAGGCCGGCGCCAGCCGTAGTACGGAGCGTAGACCCTGTAGGGGCGAGCATAATAACCGCGAGCATAATAACCGTAACCATAATACGGCGCGTAATAGCCACCATAGTACGGCGCGTAGTAGCCGTTATAGGCGTACGGATAGGGATTACCGTAGTAATAGGCCGGTGCGCCATAATAGCCGTAAGCGCTGGTTGCAATGGCTCCGCCGATCAGCGCGCCAGCGATGGCACCCGCGCCCCAGCCCCAACCTCCCCAGCCGCCGCGCCAATAGACCTGGGTCGGCCCCTCAACGGCGGACTTCATCGCGGAGAGATGGGTCGGCAGAGGAGCCGCCGTTGCCATACCCGTTTGTCCGGCAATCAGGACTGCTCCCAACGTATACGCAAGTGACTTCCCGGGAACGCGCATGACCGTACTCCCTCATTCAGGACAGATCGAAAGAAGCTTTTCCCAAGCTTCGACAAAAGTTGTCACGCTGCGGACCTCCGCTCCTTGACCTATCTCAAGCCGCGAGCTCCTGGAATGTTCGCGTGGTCGGATTGCAAGTCACTCCGGGTACGAGGCCATGCTCGCGATCGTATCGATCATCGGCTGCTGGCTGACGCTGATAAAGCCGGCCGTCGGCCGATCGAGATCCTGCACCAGCAAGATGACCGACGCGACAATCGTTCCCATCAAATAGGTCGGAAGCCGCACCCGCCGCTTTTCAAGCCCGTTGGCATATCCGACAAAGGCAAACGCAACGATGGCGATGCCGTAGAGCGCCAGGAACACGATATTCGGCACCCGATTTGATATGGCGGCCAAGCGTTTCGCCTGGCTGTCGATCATTTCATTGAGCGACTGGATGAAGACGCCGGTCGGAACGATGGCGGCATTCATGGCAGCGACGGCAATCGTATTCTGCCAAAGCGTCTCCTGAATCTGATTGGAACGAACGATCGCGCTCTTGAACACCGATGCATTCAGCATCGATTGAGTGACTTCCAGCCGGACTTGCGCATATTCCTTCAGCAATTTGAGCGCTTCCGACCGATTTGGCTCCGGCAACAGCCGTGCCCGCAAGGCGGTCGTGCCGATTGCGTTTGCCTCGTTGACGACGGCATCCCGCCGAGCCTCGAATTGCGACAACGCCATGGCGAAGGTGAAGCCGATCATCAAGGCCAGCAGGCCCAGGGTTGCCCCTTCAAGGGTCGAGACGTCGCCGCCACCACGGCCGACGGCGCGCGTCCCCAGCAAGCGCCCGACTTCACCCGCACCAAGGACCGCAACCAGAACGACCGCGAGGAGCGTCAGCAGCTGATATTTATCCAAATCCAGCATGCGAGCAAAACGCCAAACTATTGCAGTGCGCTCCTACTTCGTTATACGGCGGATGGGTAGCGGCGGCGGAGGCGGCGGCACGTAGCGCTGCCAGATCGTCCCGTTGTCGAACTGGATCGCCATGCCGTCCGGCGTATAGACCGCGCTGATGTTGTAGACGTCGATCCAGATGCGGCTCGCGGGAGCGTACCAGTCCGGCCACGCCCGCGTTGCGACGCCGGCCTCGGTCAAGAGATTGAGCGAGGGCCCGTTCTGCGTAACATAAGCCAGCATATCACCGCGGCACATCTGGATGCACCTGTAGGTGCCGGTGAGATCGACGGATTGGGCGGACGCACCGCTGGTCGCCAATGCGGCGATGGTGCCGATGACAATTGACAGACGCCTCATGGAATTACCTCTTTTCGTGGAATGATCAAACAAACAAAAAACTATCGATCGCGCCGTCGAAGCTTCTGTTGATCTATGTCAACGGGCCTTCGAGCGTCCCTTGCGAACAAGATCCATCAATCCCTTGAGCCCGGACGCCAGCTTTGGCCGAACAACAAGAACCCGCCAGGCAAGCAAGGGTCGTCGTCATAGCGTCCGTGATCTGGGCGGCCTCCATTTTTCTGAGCCGCGTCATGGGGCTCATTCGCGAGCTGATCATCGGCCGCACGCTCGGTGCGAGCCGTCAGGCTGATCTCTATTTCGCGAGCTTTACGCTGCCGGATTTTCTCAACTACCTGCTGGCGGCCGGTGCACTGTCGATCGTGTTCATTCCGATCTTTCTGGGGCACCTGCAGCGGGGAGATGAGAGACGCACCTGGATATCATTCAGCATCATTGCCAATTTCATCGTTTTGGTCGGCACAGTTGCAATAGGGCTTCTGATGGTGTTCGCGCGGCCGCTTGCCGGGCTCGTTGCGCCTGGCTTCGGGGACCCAGGCGATATCGACACACTCGTTCGCCTCACGCGCATCATCCTGCCGGCCCAGTTCTTCCATGTCGTGGGGGGACTGCTCTCCGCCGCGCTGCAGGCTCAAAATCTTCACGCGCTGCCTGCTCTCGCGCCGCTGGTGTATTCCGCTGGGATCATCATCGGCGGCCTGGTGGGCGCCTACTATCCTGCATTGGGGGCCGAGGGCTTTGCCTGGGGTGTTTTGTTGGGCTCGATCGCAGGTCCCTTCGCCTTGCCGCTCTATGGGTGCATCAAGAGCAAGATGCGCTGGCTGCCTGCGCTTTCGTTCAACGATACCGACTTGAGGCGCTATCTCTGGTTATCGCTGCCGATCATGATCGGCTTTTCGATTGTGATCGTGGATGAGTGGATCGTCAAAAATCAGGCCTCCTATCTCGCGGCAGGAACCCTCGCTTACCTGCAGTACGGCCGGACCCTGATGAAGGTCCCAATCGGCATGTTCGGGATGGCGGTCGGCGTCGCTTCCTATCCGACCATCAGCGAACTGGTCGCCTCAGGGGACGTCGTGAAGGCCTACTCCCTCCTGTGCCGGGCGGTGCGATTGATGCTGCTGCTGACATTCGCCGCGCAAGTGTGCCTCACCGCCGCCGGTTACGAAGCCGTCTATCTGATCTGGGGTCTGTTCGCCCGCCGCTTTACCCTGGTTGATGCGCAAGAAACGGCAACGGTGCTGGCCTTTCTCTGCATCGGCCTGAGTGGCTGGGCCGCCCAGACACTGATCAGCCGTGGGTTCTACGCACTTGGCAGCACATGGCTGCCTACGCTCCTCGGCACCGCTATCGCTGTAGTGATGACGCCGTTCTATGTCCTGCTGCGCCAGCAGGCCGGAGCGATCGGACTTGCAATCGCAAGCTCGGCCGCCATCATGATCTATGTGATAGTGCTGGGCTGGCTGCAGCGCCGTCGCTTCGAACGCGAGGCACTTGCCAGGGGCACGACGCTCGAGGGATCAAAGGGAATGCTTCAGGCCGCATTGCGGCTTGGCGTTGCAGCTCTTGCCGCGACTGGCCTGAGCTTCCTTGTTCGCGCCCAGTTGTGGCAATGGCTTCCCGGCATGCAGATCGCTACCGTGCTCTGCCGCGCCACCCTGCTCTGCACGTTCGGCATCGGCGCCTATGCGGCCCTCGCCCAATTGTTTCGAGTGGACGAGATCGCAGAAGTTCGGCTGCTAGTGTTACGCAAACTACGGCGAAGGCAGGACGCGGCCTCGACCGTGTAAGCCCGCGCTTGGCGCGCGGCCTCTGTGGTCAGCAATTTCCGAAATCGCGGCAACGCAGATGCTTGTCCCGCCGCCCGGGCCGCGGATGTTTCTTTGGCTCTGGCGATGCACCATGCTGCTGCCAATCGCATCCATACGGCCAACCCAGTTCCGAGCACTCTCGTACGACGACGTCGAGCCGATCGCCCCTGATTCCAAGGGGATAGGTCCGCTTCACGATCAAGACCGTCGCCATGATCGCAAGACCAAGCGCTGCGACCACTGCGGCGGTGCCTATGAGCTTGTGCGCCAGCATCATTGCATTTCAGACCCTCGAACTTGCGTTCCTTTGATACAGATCAAAGGGACGGCCCTCTCCCCTGCCAACATTCCACCGCCGAACTGAGCGGAGTTCAGGTTCATGAAGGCTGTTTCCGTCGAGGAAGCCGTTGCGATGATTCCGGCCGGCGCCAGTATCATGGTCGGCGGTTTCATGGGCGTTGGGACCCCGGAACGCCTGCTCGACGAAGTGGTTCGGCAGCACAAGGGCAGTCTGACCATCATTTGCAACGACGCGGCAACACCCGGAAAGGGTGTCGGCAAACTGTTCGATGCGCTGCTCGTCTCTCGTCTGACCGCGACCCATATCGGCCTCAACCCGAAGGCCCAGCAGCAGATGCTCGCCAATCAGGTCGCCGTCGATCTCATTCCACAGGGGACTCTCGCCGAGCGCATTCGCGCCGGCGGCTGCGGACTCGGTGGCGTGCTCACGCCCACGGGCGTCGGCACACTTGTTGCCGAAGGCAAGCGTCAGATCGAAGTCGACGGCAAGCCGTTCCTGCTCGAGACCGCGCTGCGGGCGCAGTTCGCCCTGGTACATGCTTTCCTGGCCGACTATCTCGGCAACCTCGCTTATGCGCTGACCGCGCGCAATTTCAATCCGGTGATGGCGATGGCGGCGGACACCGTAATCGTGACGGCCGAGCACATCGTGCCCGTCGGCGTCATCGCGCCGGACCATGTCATGACACCGGCGCCACTGGTCGACTATCTCATCACCAACCCAAACGGGTGAACGATGGACGCACAGGAAATCATTGCGCGCCGCGTCGCGCAGGAGCTGAAGTCCGGCAATCTCGTCAATCTCGGCATCGGCATTCCGACGCTCGTCGCGAATTACGTCTCGCCCGACCTGAAGGTGTTCTTCCAATCGGAGAACGGCTTGATCGGCACCGGGCCGATTCCCGAGCAGGGACTGGCGCATCCTCTGCTCACGGATGCGGGCGGACGGCAGATCAGTGCACTGCCTGGCGCCAGCACGTTCGATAGCGCGATGTCGTTCGGGCTGATCCGCGGCGGCCACGTCGACGTCACCGTGCTCGGCGGCTTGCAGGTCGATGCGCACGGGCATCTCGCGAACTGGATGATCCCCGGCAAGATGGTGCCCGGCATGGGCGGCGCGATGGATCTGGTCACCGGCGCCAGACGAGTCATCGTGGCCATGCAGCACGTCGCCAAGGGCAAATCGAAGATCGTCAGGCAATGCACCCTGCCGCTCACTTCGGCGCGGCCGGTGGATCTGGTCGTCACCGATCTCGCAGTGATCGGCTTCGTCGGTCGCAAGGCGACGCTGATCGAGACCGCACCCGGTGTCAGCGTCGGCGAAGTCCAGGCAGTGACCGACGCCGAACTTGTCGTTCCTGCCGAGGTCCCGGAAATGAAGCTCTGAGCAGGCCATCCGCATGCGAATTTTCAGCAACTTCGACGAAATCAAGGCCGCCGTCGGCACCGAGATCGGCGTCAGCGACTGGCTCGAGGTGACTCAGGATCGCATCAACCGCTTCGCGGAGGCCACTTGCGACGAGCAATGGATCCACGTCGATCAGGAGCGCGCGAAGAAGGAAATGCCCGGCGGCAAGACCATCGCGCATGGTCTGTTGTCGCTCGCACTCGCTCCCCTCTTCGTCCGTTCGGTCATCGGATTGAAGGGCCTGCGCAGCACGCTCAACTACGGAGCCGACCGCATACGCTATCTGGCGCCGGTAGCTGCCGGGTCGAGGTTGCGCGGTCGGGTTACGGTAGCGCAGGCTGAAGACGTGCCGCCGGATGGTCTGCGCGTGAATTATCATCTCGCGATCGAGATCGAAGGCGGCACGAAGCCGGCCTGCGTCGCCGACTTGATTGCCCTGCACTACCGCTGAACGCGGCGCCGGGCGCACCACGACTACGTGCAGCCTATTCAGTCTATGATATGATAGCCGCCGTCGATGTAGAGAACGCCGCCGGTGATCAGCTTGGCGCCGTCAAGCGCCAGAAATGCCGTCGCATTGCCGACATCGTCGATGCTGACGAGACTGCGCGCCGGCGCCTTCGACTGCGCCTTGTCCATCAGCTCATCGAACTCGGGGATACCCGAGGCCGCGCGCGTGGCAAGCGGGCCGGGCGAGATCGCGTGCACACGGATGCCCTTCGGGCCCAGCTCCGCGGCCGCGTAACGGACGGCCGATTCCAGCGCCGCCTTGGCCACGCCCATGATGTTATAGTTCTCGACCACCATCTGGCTGCCGTAATAGGTCATGGTAAACATGGTGCCGCCGTTCTTCATCAGCGGTTCGGCGAGATGGGCCATCCGCAGGAATGACCAGCAGGACACTTCCATCGTCTTGAGGAAGCCTTCGCGGCCAACATCGACGACGCGTCCATGCAGCGCGTCCTTCGGCGAGAACGCGATCGAGTGCAGCAGGAAATCGAGCTGCCCCCACTCCTTCGCGATCCGCTCGAACACCTGCTCGGTCTGTCCCTCGGCCATGACGTCAAGCGGCATGAAGAGCGGCGCTTCCAGCGCCTGCGCGAGCGGCTCGACGTGCTTCCTGGCGCGCTCGTTCAGGTAGGTGACTGCGAGCTCGGCGCCGAGCGCGCGAAATGCCCGCGCGCAACCCCAGGCGATCGACTGATCGTTGGCGATGCCCACAACGAGACCTTTCTTGCCCTTCAGGGCAACCTTGGTATCGGGAAAGACGGGGATCATGACACCCTCTCTTCTGTTGGAGTCGCCGACCGCCCGTTCATAAGCAGCGATAGAGTATGCTGGGCGATCATCAACTCTTCGTCAGTCGGCACGACATAGACCGGAATGCGGCTGTCGGAGCGCGATATCAGCCGCCGATGGCGCGCGTTCTCGGCTGGATCAGGCGTGACGCCGAGCCATTCCAGCTGTTCCATCACGCGGGCACGGATGCTTGCTGAGTTCTCGCCGATGCCGGCGGTGAAGACGAAGGCGTCAAGTCCCTGTAAGGCGGCCGCGAGCATGCCGGCGTTGAGACCGATCCGGTAGACAAAATAGTCGATCGCCAACTTCGCCTTGGGATCCGGACTGGCCTCCAGCTCGCGCATGTCGTTGCTGACGCCGGAAAGCCCCTTCAACCCGCAATCGCGATAGAGGAAATTCTGCACATTCGATGCCGACATCCCCTTCTCGGAAATAAGATAGAGCACGACACCGGGATCGAGCTGACCGGGCCGTGTTCCCATCGGCAGCCCATCCAGAGCGGTAAAACCCATGGTGCTTTCGACGCTTCGTCCGCCATTGAGCGCACACATCGAGGCACCGCTGCCGAGATGAGCGACGATCACCCGGCCTTTCGCGACGTCGGGCGCGGCCTGTCGCAGGGCGCCAGCGACATATTCGTAGGATAACCCGTGAAAGCCGTAGCGCCGCACGCCCTCCGTGTGAAGCCCGTGCGGGATCGCATAATGGTCTGCAAGCGCGCCATGGCTACGATGGAAGGCAGTGTCGAAGCACGCAACCTGCGGCAATGCCGGAAAACGGGCGAGGATCGAGCGGATCGGCGCCAGATTATGCGGCTGATGCAGCGGCGCCAAACTGACGAAGCGTTCGAGGCTCGCCACCACGCGATGGTCGACCAGGACCGGCTTGTCGTAGTCGGGTCCACCGTGGACGACGCGATGCCCGACCGCGATCGGGTCGATGCTGAGCTCGCCCCGCAGCCATTCGCCAGCAATGCCCATGGCTGCCGGAACGGTCGGGACAACCTCGATCGGATAGGTGCGGTCAATCAGCGCTTCGCCTGCCGCGCCGCTCGCTCTCAGGAGCGGCCGGCTGCCGATACCATCCATCTGGCCCTTGATCCGACGTCGTAACTTCCCCTCTCCTTCGACCGAGAAGACCTGGAATTTGACGCTGGAGGATCCTGCGTTGACGACGAGGATGGTATCCATGACGCTCACGCGGCGACGGCTGGAGCTTTTCGGCGTCGCGCGTGGGCATGGAGCGAGGCCACGGCGCAGGACGCCATCCGGGCCCGCGGTGAGTCCGCTCGCGAGGTGAGAACGATCGGCACCCTGGCGCCGAGCACGATCCCGGCGCTATCGGCCTTGGCGAAGTAAGCGAGATTCTTCGCCAACATATTCCCGGCCTCGAGGTCGGGAACGACCAGGATTTGCGCCCGGCCAGCAACCTCGGACTTGATCCCCTTGATCCGCGCTGCTTCGACATCGATGGCGTTGTCGAATGCAAGAGGCCCGTCGAGCACGCCGCCGGTGATCTGGCCGCGGTCGGCCATCTTGCAGAGCGCCGCCGCGTCGATCGTCGACGGAATCTTGGTGGTGACGGTCTCGACCGCCGACAGAATCGCCACTCGCGGCGGGTTACCGAAACCCGCCTCGTTGTAGAGATCGATGGCGTTCTGGATGATGTCGCGCTTTGCGTCGAGATCTGGAAAGATGTTGATCGCGGCGTCCGTCACGAACAGTGTTTCTGCATAGGCGGGAACATCCATCACGAACACATGACTGATGCGCCGATCGGTACGCAGTCCGCCGGCTTTCGCCGTGACGGCGCGCATCAGTTCGTCGGTGTGCAGGCTGCCCTTCATCAGCATTTCACCTTTGGCAGCATGAATGAGCTCGACTCCTCTGGCCGCGGATTCCTCGCTATGCGAGACGTTGACGATCTCGAAATTCGCGATATCGAGGCCGAACTTTCTCGCCGTATCCCTGATCTTGGATTCCGGTCCGACCAGGATCGGCTGGATGATGCCGGCCTGCCCGCTATCGACCGCCCCACGCAGCGAGGTTTCGTCGCAGGGATGCACCACGATGGTCGGAATCGGCGGCACGGCCTTTGCGGCGGCAATCAGCCGGTCATACTTGCTGGGGAACTGCGCGCGCGCTGCGTCGACTGACATGATGTTGCTCCCGATGGTTCCGATCTGCGTTAGGAGGCCTTCGCCTTGGGATCGAAAGGGGCGACGATCGCCGCTTTCTCCTCTTTTGCATCAATGCCGAACAGGGCGGCGATCCGCTGCAGGCGGCGTGCACGTTCGCCGGAGATCTCGCCGACGACGGACAGCACGGCACGCATCGCCGTAAAGACTGCCCGTCGCTGGTTGATGTCGTCGGGCAACATTTTCGGCATCGCTGCCAGTGCCCCTTCCTGATCGAGGAGCAGCATGAAGAACTGCTCGCGCACCAGCATCTTGAATTCGGGTAACGTCAATTTCGGACCGCTATAGTCGCGGCGAACCTGGCGAAGCGCCTCGATGCTGCGCTCGTCGACCATGCCACGGGCCGACCCGATATAGAGCAGGCTGCGGATGGCCGCCTCGCGAATGCCGCCCTCGCCGATCCTGGATTTCAGCTCGGCCACTCGCTTCTCGAGCAACGCGCGATGCTCGGCCGGCATCTCGCGACGACGAGATGGCTCTGACTTCGGATCGATCCCCAAGGCCGCCTGCAACAAAGGCGAGCCATAGACATTCAAGAAAGTCATCTCGCTCATTGCTTCCTGCGCGTCGCGCCAGCTATCCAGCGCGTGAACGATCTGCCTGGACATCTGCTCCTGAAACGCGACGAAGGGATTGTCCGCCGATACACGTTTCCGGTTCTCATCTACCTTTTCGGCGGCCGATTTCACCGCGTCCATCCACGGATTTCGGCTGCTGAACGCCTCGTACTGAAGCCGCAGCGGATGCAGATTTTGCATCATTTCCGCTACCTGCGGCGTCGCCATGTTCTTGACCCAGGGCTGGACGAATTTCTGGTAAGCCGCCAGATTGATCTCCGAGACGCGTTTGGCGGCGGCAAAGCGCCGCTCGTCCGCCGCGGAGTTTCCGCCCATTGCTCTGATGTCATCGAGCGTGCGTGCTTCGCAGCGCATCACCCACTGGCCGGCCACGAGATCGGAACTCCTGGTCTCCTCATTCTTGGCCTCGAAGGTCGCTTCATAAAGTCCTGGCGGAAGCACGTCGATCAGATCGATGTTGCTGGAGAATTCGGCGTGCTCTTTCTTGGCGACGCCACCCGACACGAAAATACCGAGGTGCCCGACGCTTGGGTGAACGGTATAGACGATTGTCTGACCGTAGGCCCTGATGTCGTCGACGTCGGTATAGCAATCGAGGATCCAGTCGAGCGCCTGCTGCGGCGGCGTGATGTTGTCGCCTTCGGAGCAGAATACGACGATCGGCGACTTGATATTGCGCAGGTCCACCTTCTGGCCGTCGGACATCTCGATCTTGCCCGCGGCGAGATTGTTGCCGATGAAGAGTTCATCGACGATGAACTGGATTTCCTCGGCGTTCAGGTTGACGTGTCCGCCCCACCAGCGCTCGAATTCGAGATAGCGGTCGGCTTCGGTATCGACCTTGGAATAGACATTGTACTGCTTGCTCCACAGCGTGTTCGAGGGATTCTGGCCCTCGAAGTTCTGCACCAGCCAGGCGCCATCGAACTTGCCGGCGCCGAGATCGCTGCTCAACGCGGTCAGCCAGCTTCCTCCCAGCAGCCCGCCGGAGTAGCGCATCGGATTTTTGCCGTGCACGCCCGCCCAATAGGACAGCGGCGCGCCGGCGATGATCAGTGGTCCGAAAAGTTCCGGCCGCAACGACGCCAGGATCATCGCTGCCCAGCCGGCCTGGCAATTGCCGATCACGCAAGGTTTGCCATCGGCCTTGGGATGCAGCCTGATGACCTTCTCGATGAACTGGGCCTCGGCACGCGCGATGCGCTCGATGGTCTGCCCCGGCATCGGTTCGGGCAAGAAGCCGATGAAATAGCAGGGGTGGCCGGCCTTCATGGCCATGCCGATTTCACTGTCCGCCTTGAAGCCGCCAATTCCAGGCCCGTGCCCGGCGCGCGGGTCGATCACGACGAACGGTCGTCGCTCGAGATCGATTTCGACGCCTTTCGGCGGAATAATGCGAACCAGCGCATAATTGACCGGTTCTTCGAGCTTGCGTCCGTCGATGATCAATTCGACGGCATATTGCAGCACATGTGGCGCCGACTGGGCGATATGTTCGCGGTACTGATCACCGCGTCGGCGCATGATGTCGAGGAACAGCACACTTCGCTGACCCGCATCGACCATGTATTCCATCGCCGAGGCAACAAGCCCGGAAATGGGACGTGCTGACGCATTTGGAGTTTCCATCGACATTCTCCAATCTCGCTTGGGGTGCCATACAAACCTTGCTGCAGTGCGGGTAGTTGATTTAAGTCAAAGTCGACGATCACGTTTTGGCGGGAGCGATTGAACCGCGTGAAGATAACGCGCGGCCTCCAATGGCGCGGTAGCGAGGCCCGCCGGGTCGTCACCACTCAACGGGGGTCGCGCAATTCATTGAGCTAGATCAATCCCGTTGCATTCTCACGCTGCAGAGTGCTCGTGGGTTGCGGCCTGTGAAGCTAACGACCCCCTGCGCTTCACCTGACGGCCGCGAACCAAGGCTCGTCTTATCCGCGAGCCGGGGGCCGCCCCCACCCGGCGGCCCCTTTGTCTCGCCGGCTGTTTCGCGGATTCGATTGCCTGCTAACCCGCCAGAGCGATAGCCGGAAGGAGCAAGTTCATGACCTCGACAAAGATGCCATTCTGGCTTCGCGCGGCATCGCTCCTTGGCGTTGTGGTTTTTTGCGTCGGCGCGGGCCTGCTGGCATATCGTTGGTATACCTATCCGTTGACGTTGACGGTGGCGGTTGGTTCCGCGGATGGTGAAGCAGCCAAGGCGATGTCGGCAATCGCTAGTCAATTGGTCACTGACGGCGCGCCCGTCCGATTGAAGGTTATCGACACCGGTAACGCCGTCGACTCCGCCAAATCGTTCGCCGCGGGAAAGGTTGACCTCGCTGTCGTCCGCGGCGATGTCGGCGATTTGTCTCAGGCGCAGGCGATCGTCGTTCTGGCGCACGTGACCGTACTCCTCATCGCACCGCCGGGTTCGCCGATCGACAGCATCGAAAAGCTTTCGGGCCGAACCGTGGGCGTGCTCGGAGGCGAGGCGAACGCGAGGATTGTCGAGGTATTGAGCAAGACCTACGACCTCGCCCGCAACCGGGTGGCTTTCAGATCTCTGGACCTGCCGGACGCACGCCGGGCCGTCCAGTCAAAGCAGGTTGCCGCCTTGCTCGTGGCCATCCCGCTGACCGAAAAATATCTGACGCTGGTCAAGGGATTTTTCCCGCAAAGCTCCAAAGCGCTGCCTGTTCTGATCGGATTCGAGTCGGCCGCCGCTATCGCCGAGGCCAATCGCGTCTATGAAAGTTTCGACGTGCCCAAGGGGACGTTGCGCGGATCTCCTCCGGTACCGGAAGACGATGTAACCACTCTGCGGACGTCGCTGTATCTCGCCGCCAAAAAAGTCTCGACTCGGACGCCGCGACGAACCTCGCTCAATCGATCATGAAGGTTCGCCGAGAGCTGTTGCGCGAAAATCCGCTTTTTGCGCAAATCACGGCACCCAGCCTGGACGCCGACGCTTATCTTCCTGTCCATCCCGGTGCCGCCGCCTTCTACAACGGAACCCAGCAAAGCTTCATCGACGAATACAGCAACTATATCTATCTGGGTCCGATGTTTCTGGGTGGTCTTGCGTCGCTTCTTGCGGCCGCCTGGAAGTTTTTGGGTGTTGGACAGCCCCCGTTCCGGGAGGGACCTCTCGACACGCTTTACGGTTTCTCCCGACGAATACGCGGTGCTCGTTCGGAGACAGAACTGTTGGGCATCGAGGATGAGATCGACAACATTCTTGGAGCCGAACGCCTGAAGGCTGAGGCCGGCGGCGAAAATGGCGTCGACGCCACAACCCTGAACGTCATCGCGCATCGCCTCGAAAACCTGATTCACGACCGGCGCGCAATCCTGATGACAACGCCGCAGGTCGCCTCTGTTGCGTGAGGCTCAAGGCGCGCAAGCAAAACCGATCGTTTTGCTCCAATTTATCCTTTCAACGGACGGGGACAGGCGCATGTGGCAGCGTGGTGACTGGCAACGCTCGCAGCGATTCCGGTGTAGCGTCGTGATGCCGCCGGTCACAATTGCAAAACCAGGCGAAGTTGGCCTGAGCGGGTTTCGGTGAACCGGAGACCGACGCAATCGCAGTCATGGTCGCCAACCCCGAAAGCTCGTCAAAGCCTCCATCCGGCAAAGAAGATATCTGCGACGATTGCCGCCTACAATGCCTGCCATCGCCCTACCAACAGGTACTACGGCACAACCTGAAGGTGCCAGCGAATTTGCCTACCAGCCATTCAAGAAAACGCGGCAACGTATCTACAAAATGGGAGTACGGTTGCGGGGTCTCCTTTTTTATAAAGGGACCACCAAGGAAGAGCCTCAGCCTGCCAGCCCCGGTCTGAGGCTTTTTCATTGGACTGACCGGCAAAGAGCATACCTGATCTCGCCGGCCGGCTACGGCACCCGAAGGAATCCAAAAGGGTGATCGATCGCCTCAAGCGAGTTTCGGGTATTTTGCCTTGTCAAAGAAGCTGGCCCCGGCGACGTATTTGCGTCCCTCCGACATGTCTGGCTTCTCTTCGCCTTCCCCGCCGCACTCGAATGTGAGCTCGAGTTGCACGCCGGAGGGGTCATAGACGAACAACTGCCATAGCGAGGTGCCCGGCACGATAAACTCACGCCAGTCGAGACCGGCCGCCTTAAAGCGCGCGACATAGGAGCGATAGCCGGAGCAGGACAGTGACACGTGATCGATCGCCGCCGTGCCTGCCTCGGTCTTTCCCATCGGCCCGAGCGCCGGTCCGCCGGCATAGACATGGATGATGGCGAGCCCGCCGGGCTGGGTGCAGCCGAGCCACGCGCCGGGATAGCCGAAATCCGGT
>CAVXSU010000011.1:0-15969 GCA_963764405.1 uncultured Alphaproteobacteria bacterium | reverse complement strand
TCAATCGACGCATTCCGATGCATGCGCTTCGGCATCGATCAGGCGCGTCGCGCCTGGCTCACGGCGAACGATGTACTGAACACACGACCGCTCTCCGAATTGCGCGTGCTGCTGAAGAGGTAGGCTCGGCGGGGCACCTGGCGCACCCCGATCACATGGCCAGTTCCGGTTCGGCCAGCCGTTCCCGCTTCGCCTCGGGAATTTCGGTCATCGTCGCTTCGGTCAATAGCAGCACACTGGCTACGGAGACCGCATTTTCAAGCGCGGTGCGAACGACCTTGGCAGGATCAATGATGCCGGCTTCGACCAAGTCGACGTATTCCTTTCGAGCCGCGTCGAAGCCGAAATTGCCTGATCCACCCACCATGCGTGCAACAACCACGCCGCCATCGACGGCCGAATTCTCGGCGATTTGCCGGGCTGGAGTTTCTAACGCGCGTTTCAGGATTTGAACGCCGGTCCTCTCGTCGCCTTCGCAGGCCGCTTCCTCGCGGTTCACCGCGTCGATGCATTTGAGAAGCGCCAGACCACCGCCGGGCACTATCCCCTCGGCGATCGCCGCCTTGCTGGAATTGATGCCGTCGTCGAGTGCCTCCTTCTTCGCCTTCATCTCAGCTTCGGTCGGAGCACCCACACGTATGACGGCCACACCGCCTGACAATTTGGCAAGGCGCTCCTCGAGCTTTTCGCGATCGTAGTCGCTTGTCGTCTTTTCGATCTCGCGCCGAATCTGTGCGGTGCGGGCGTCTATCCTGGCCCGGTCGCCACCGCTGCCGATCAGCGTCGTATTCTCCTTGTCCACGACCACGCGCGCTGCTCGCCCGAGCTGTTGCAACGCCACGTTCTCCAGCTTCAATCCTAGATCATCGGAGATGACCTGTGCGCCGGTGAGAATTGCCATGTCCTCCAGGATCGCCTTGCGTCGATCACCGAAGCCCGGTGCCTTGACAGCACAACCTTTAAGCACTCCACGGAGCTGGTTGACGATCAGGGTCGCAAGCGCCTCGCCCTCTATATCCTCGGCGACGATCAAAAGCGGGCGAGACGACTTGGCGACCTGCTCGAGCAACGGGATCAGATCTCGCAGAGCTCCGATCTTATGATCACAGAGCAGCACAAATGGATCCTCGAGCACCGCCTCCATGCGTTCGGCGTCGGTGACGAAATAGGGTGATATGAATCCGCGGTCAAATCTCATGCCCTCGACGACATCCAGCGTGGTTTCCGTGGTCTTGGATTCCTCTACCGAAATTACGCCGTCGCCGCCGACCTTCTCGATGGCATCGGCTACCAGCGCACCTACCGCCGGGTCATTATGAGCCGAGATCGTTGCGACCTGGGCTTTCTCCGCCTTCGTTTTCACGGGACGCGACATCGTGTGCAGCGCTTTCACTGCCGCTCGCGTGGCCCGGTCGAGGCCGCGCTTTAGGTCGATCGCGCTGGCGCCAGCCACCACATTGCGAATGCCGTCGGCGAGAATTGCATGTGCAAGGATGGTCGAGGTGCTTGTACCGTCGCCGACGACTTCTCCGGTCTTTTCCGCAGCCTGACGCAGCACCTGGGCGCCGAGGTTCTCCTCCGCGTCCTGGAGATTGAATTCTTTGGCAATGGTGACACCGTCGTTACAGACGATCGGCGCGCCCCAGCCTTTTTGAATCAAGACCGATTTCGATTTCGGTCCGAGTGTGACTCGTACCGCATCGGCAAGGAGCGTGGCTCCGCGCAAAATCTTTTCACGGGCAGCGGAATGAAACAGGATTTGTTTGTGTGCCATCCCTCAAGTCTCCGGGATTCGAATTTCTGCGACAAGGAACGCGGAATTTTGTCAGCCTGCGGATAATCGAATGAATCTAACGAAGAATTCATGAGGATTATTGCGCCAGATCAATGTCTATCTTCCGCAACCGCGGCGCCGATACAGAAGTCATTCTGCACGTCAACTACGATAAGAATACCGTCGAATTTTTCATCACCAAGCTTCAGTCGGGGTTCATTCGGGAATCGACGGCGGCCGCGAGTCGCTCGAGGCTTGGCGCCACCTGAGCCGCATAACGTGTGGGGGGCGCGAGGGTCTCCAACCCTGCGGGTAGCCGCCTCAATTCCTGCCGCGCATGCGCGCGAATATCGTCGAGCGACGGTTGCGGACCCACGCGGCGGCCCCCCGTGACCACGGGTTGGATCAGCGGTTTGCCATCGTGCCTATCATCCTCGGTTGACAAGATATCCGATTCCATGCGGCCGTCCGGACCATAGCTCCGCCAGACCTGCTTGCGGCCAGGCCACGTCGCCTTCCCGGTTGAGCGCTTGCGGCGCGGCAACCCTGCATATTCCTGCAGTTTGTATGCACAGTCGAGGGCAGGCACATCCGATGAGGTCGCAAGGCTGGTGCCAATTCCGACGCCGTCAATCGGTGCGCGTTCACGGGCAAATGCAGCCAACGTGTCCTCCTCGATGCCGCCGCTCGCAAAAATCGTGGTATCCTTGAGGCCGCCTTCGTCAAGAACCCGGCGCACGCTCTTGGAGAGCGCGACAAGATCGCCGCTATCAAGGCGAACGCCGGCGACCTTGATTCCCAAAGCCTGCAGCCGCGGAGCAAGCGCCACTACTTTTCTGGCCGCTGTCACGGTATCGTAGGTATCGATCAACAACACTAGATTGTTGGGCCGCGCGCGGGCGAAAGTCTCGAATGCCTTGGATTCATTATCGAAGGATTGAATGAACGAGTGCGCCATCGTGCCGTAAACTGGAATGCCGAATGACTTTTCGGCGAGCACCGTGGCGGTCCCTGCAAAGCCGGCGATGTAGCTAGCTCGGCTGCCCATCAAGCCGGCCTCCGCCCCATGCGCGCGGCGTAACCCGAAATCGATAAGGAGTTTGTTTGGAGCCAGCATTACCATCCGCGCCGCCTTGGACGCGATCAGCGATTGGAAATGCAGCACATTGATCAGACGGGTCTCGATCAGCTGGGCTTGTGGCAGTGGGGCTGTGATCCTCACGATTGGCTCGTTCGCAAAGAACACGGTTCCTTCGGGCATTGCGTGAACGTCGCCGCTGAAGCAAAAATAGCAAGATAGTCGATCAGGCTGGCGCTGAACCTGCCGCTTTTTTCCAGCCACACGAGCTCATCCTTTGAAAACCGCAGATTTTCGAAAAATTCTAACGCCTGCTCCAGCCCTGCCGCCATGAGGAAGCTGCGTTGGGCCGGCAGCTTGCGCACGAAGAACTCGGGCGCTGCCGTATTGGTCTGCCCCGATTCCAGATACGCCTGAGTCATGTTCAATTGATAGAGGTCGTAAGCAACGCGCTCGTAATCGGTTCCATTTGCAACCTTTCAGCGCTCGTTAATGTCGAAGCACGGGCTATCCGATGGATTATTAACCCCGTATGCCCTCAGAGGCCTTTGACCTTCGTCAAATCAGTTCGCCGGAACTTTTTATTCGCGGCGTCAAAAACACCGCCTTAAATCTCTGTCTGGCACCCGAGTTCGATCACGCGGTTCGGCGGGATGCGGAAGAAATCCGTCGCGGCGAGCGCGTTGCGGTGCATGATCTCGAAGATCCTGCAACGGACACCGCCAAGAGCGGCTTCCTTTGCCGAAAAATGATCAGTGACAAGAACCGCGTCGATCCGGCGATCAGCACAACCCACTCGTGCCAAAGCATCGTCGAATGCGGGAGTTTGATCGGGACCTGATCCGCGGAGAGCATTATGGCCAGCGGTGACATGAACCGCGTCAAAAGGCCGGACACATGGCTGCACCGACCAATGCTGCAAAACGTGAAGAAAGCTCTTGCCGACCCGGAGCCGTCCACACATGCACTTTTCGGACATGGGTAGCCAAGCTCGTGATGCCTGCTTACGGGAGGTGAAGCAGACCTCACGGTAATGATCCCATCAGTTCCAACGATGTGCATTTCCGCCGTAGTATTCATAGAAGGCGGCGGTGGCCGATTGGCCGGGAACGATTGGTTCGTTGAGTGAAACGATAATCGGCGCGACCAACGGAATTGCTTGCATCGTCCGCTGCGCAGCGAGAACGATGGCACCGGCAGCAGCGTTGATGACGTCGTCGTGTGCACCAGGCGCGTGATCGATGGAGTCACGGCCACCCCGCGCGGTACGACGTTCTAATGCGCAGAGCTGTGCAGTGAGGCGAGGGTGGTCCAATAATTCGACGCGCCCGCTGTTGAGCAAGGGCAGCAGATTTACATAAATATCTGACTTTGGCTGCGTGGCTGCGACATAATCAATACCATACGTCGCGAACCTTTCGCGCGGCCAACCACCTGCGTATCGGTCGCCTCGGCAACTGGCGATGCCATATGACTTGATGGTGTCGGCAAATTCTTTCGACACGTCGTCTGGCGAAAAAGGCGGTTTGCGCTCACGGACCAGATCGAGAACGGCGCAGTCGTTTTCCATGTGGGAGATAGACATCGTCATGCTGTCGGATGATCCCCCGCTGGGATCGACGAAGGCTTGGTACGCCACGCCATCGATGCGTGGCAGTTCAAAGCGGCCAAGGATGACGGCGGCATCGACCACTTCGCGGGAAATGAAGCTTTCAACGTCAGTCCGAAATTCCGCCATGTATTCGGCGGCGGCGGATGAGGGATCGGCCTCGATTGCTTCATCTATTACGCGCTGCGGCACGCTTGGGTTCATCGTGCGGGTAGGGGCCTTCCAGACCAAGACCGGGCTGTCCCCGCCGAAGTGGCGGCGATAGGTATCCCACAACGCTCCCCGCCTTGCGTAGGGTGACGAGGCGCAGAGCAACATCGCGCCAGGAATGGTCGCCATCGCAGGACGCAGCGCGGCTAGGATTTCCCGGTCGGGATTGGCAAACTCATCGCTTCTCCAAAAAGCGATTTCATCGCAAAGGGCGGCAACGAGCGTGTAGCCGCGCGTTGATCTGAAAGAAGCAGCTTGAATTTCAATCGTGACAGAGTTGGTCAAATCGAAGGCTTCAGCGGTCTCGCGCTCGATCATGAGCTTCAACATCGCCACGCCATTCAATAGTCCGTGTATGTATCTAAAAATCACACGGGCCTGTCGCCTATCGGCGGCGATGATCGTAATCGTTCCGCGCTCGCCGGGAGCTAGGAACTGTCGATAGTCCCTAAAGGTCGCAAGGAAAACGGCGGCCAGTGCCAGGATAAAGGACTTACCGGCACGCCGCCCGCAGACAAGCCATGCCTCGTTGAACGGTATGGCTGGCGGAGCATTACGCCCCGTGCATTGCTGAAAGGTCGCCAGTTGTTCCGGCATCATCGGCAACGCGAACAGCGCGGCAAGAAATGAGAACCAACTCGCCCACGTTTCGGGCTTACGGAACCACGGCGCAAAGAGATTTTTGTCACGAACCGCGTTGAGGATCGTGACAGCGTGTTTCACGCCACCGCCTCGTTGTCAGACACTGCTGCCCGCTGTTCCAGGTAGTCGTGCAAGTGAGGCGTGACGTTTTTTGGCATTCGGCTGATACCGATACGCTGTGCGAGGCGCACCAGCGTCGAACTCAGCAACGAATGTTCTGCGATTGAAATTTCTTCGCCATTGACCAGCGCGGCTTCGACTTCCTCAGCCATCACGCACGCTGCGGAGAAACGGCGAATGAGTTGGAGCCGCGCCTCACTACAACGATCAACACCGCCACTGTCGGCGACCAACGCGGCGCAGATATCTTTGTAGCGCCGTGCCGCTGGCGATCTGCCATCAATGCCTGGCAAGAGGGTCTTCCCATTCGACACGCTGGAACGCGTGCGAGCTGGCTTGCCACCAACAACGGATTGACCACCAGCCGACAATGTCATGACGATCCCTTGACGTTTTCAGCATCCAAACCAGCCGTGAGACTCGATGATGCAACTGATTGGCGAGCATAGGGGAAAATCGTCGGTTTTCCTAGCGGGAATAGGGGGCGCAATTAGGGGGTGGCGGAAAAAGCATTGCAAAATCAGGACAAACAAGCGGAGGGAGTATCCGCACTTATCGCCCGCAAGGCATTGAAATTGCCGCCGAAAACCGCCGCGCAAAACTATTTTGGGTTGTGGGTAAATCAGCTCCCGTTGAGGGTCGGAGGCAGCCGCAGATTTTTTTCGCGATGGGTGGCAAATTTTGCGGCCGCTATGTGCGCGATGCATAAGACGAGTAGAGGGCCTCACCACCCCAAACCAGAGTTGTGTCGTCAATGTCCCCCGCCTGTGCGGGTAGAAACAGGTGTTCACTCTCTCTCTGGTTTTTTCTAATTCTACCCACGCGCGCGGGGGACATTGACGACGCAACCTCCCATTTTCGTCATCGCGTTTCCCCAGGCGCCGCCCAGCCGAGCGCCCGCACCATCTGTCGCCGCGCATAGCTCGCGTCAATCTCGGTCACCACGCCGGCAATCCGGCCATCTAGGCCAAACCGCGGCGTCCCTGGCCAGGCACATTGCAGCAAATAGGCTGGTTGCTTGACCCAGTAATTGAGCGCCGGGCTGAGCAGCCACGGGTCGGTTCCGATCTCGATTTGGATATCCTCGAAGATACCGACTTTAAGCGGCTGCGGAGGCCAGCAGAACGTCAGTGGCCAGCGGTCACGCAGCATCAGCACCGTTTCCGCAACTTCCTTGGCGCGCACCACCATCTCAATGTTCATTTGCTCTCCTCCCTCGGTTACCGGCTGGCCCGCTTTTGCGCGACCAGCTCTTGCATCAAGTTGACGACCCGCACCCGCTCGGTGGCTTCGCGCTTGGCGCGCTCGGCGAACAAGCGGTGCACTTCAGGATTGACCAGCCAGTGCGGCGGCAGCGCCGGCCGCGGTCCCGGCACGCGGGTGAGCCAGCCGAGCGCTTCGAGCTGCTCGAACACTTTTTCGGTGTCTTGTCGCGTCAGGCCGCGCATGGTGCGGTCGCCGCGCTGCACAGTGCGGTTGGTGACCCGCTCCAGTTTGTGCGCCAGGACGTGGCCGGCGACCGCCTTCAGGCGATCGTGGCTGTCGGCGAGGCCAAGCATGTCGGCGTAGAACGCCACCGCGTGCGGCAGCAAAAACCGGTGCATGAATTCGCCGACCCGGCGCGCGGTCGCTTCGGCGATCTCCTGGCCGCCGCCGTCGATGCAGTGCCAGAGCACGCACAGCCGCGCGAACAACCCGTCATATTTGCCGATGTGCGAGGCCAGCTTCTTGTTGATCCGTTCGATCAGCATCAGTTCGAAATGCTTTTGCTCCAGCTCGGCGCGGACGGACTGGGCGGCGGCGCTGAAGCGCAGCACGTTGGGCGGCGGGGTGCTGTAGTGCAGCCGGTTGATCAGATCGTCATAGCGCTGGCTGGCCAGATGCTGGTTCGGTTCGTCGGTGCCGACCGCGCCGGGGTGCAGCACGATCGGAATCAACCGCTGCAGCAATCCGTCGTCGACCGTCTCGTCGGCGATCTTGCGCAACGGATCCGGCTGGATGCCACCGAGCAGCGATGCCGATAGATTCTCGACCAGGCCGGCGCCGCGCTTGATGCGGTGGATCACGTAGGATCCGCCGTCATAGGCCAACAGCCAGACGCTGCGGTCTTTGGCGGCGCCGTGCGATCCGGTGTATTTGTCCATCGCGCCGAACCACCCCGACAATTCGGGCTGAATGCACAGCACGCCGTCTGGGCTGTCCTTGAACACCTCCAGCGCGGCCTCGACGGTGGTGTCTTCGAGCCGCAGGCGCCGCTGCTTCGGCCGCTCGGCGGTTTTCTGCTGCTCGCCGGGCAGCGCGTCGTAGGTGGCTTGCGCCGCCAGATAGTCGCGCCACAAATCCTTGTCGAGCTGCTTCAGCCGCGCGGTCACGCGAGCGATGATCGGCGATTTCTTGGTGCTGGGCGGGCCGATCAGGCCGACCCAAATCCGCGCCGGCTCGGTCCAGTTTCGATCGTATTGCTTGACCTGCAATCGGATGCGATCCGAAAGTGCTGCGGCACAGACGGCGAGCGCGCCGAGCGCCAGGCCGCCGGCATCGGCGCCCATCAACCGGCCTTCCTCGATTGCGAACCGCTCGATCACTTCGGGCAGCAAGCCGATCGGCAACGCCGGCGTGTCGAGCTGTCCCCATAGGTCGATCGGCGCCGTCGATTCTGCCGTGCCGGCATCGGAGCCTGCAGCGGCGGCATCGAAGCCTGCAGCGGCGGCGCCACCGTTCATCAGCGGGTGGAAATATTCGATCGTCACCAGGCTTTCATCGAGTTCGATCAGCTGCATTGCCAGGCCCTCACGACGTCATTGAAATCACTGTCCGGCAGCTGCGGCGTCAGCAGCACCGCCTGGCGCCCGGCCAGCTGCCAAGTGAGCGCACAATTGCGGGCCGCCGCCTGGCCCTGGCCGTGGGCATCATTGTCGGCCAGCACGATCAGCTGCTCGACCGGGGCGAACGGTGGCAGCAGTTCCAGATTGCCCTGCGATGCCATCGCCCAGGCGGGCTGCAACGGGGCGCCGCGAAACGAACAGCGGGTGGCGGCCGCCAGCGTCGTTTCGATACCCTCGCCGATCGCCAACGTCGGGCCGGCCGGCCACAGCTTGATGGCCCGCGGCGCCGGCCAGCTGCCGAGCATCATGCGGTCGATCTTTTGCGCGTCCGCGGTCAGCGCGATGCGGTGGATTCCGGCCGGCGCGTCGGTCGCGACGTCGCGGAACAGCGCGATCAGGCACGGCTTACGGTTGCTGCCGTTGAACGGGCATTTCGGATGGAAGCGTAAGACCGCGTCGATGTCTGGTAACAGCATGAGATCGAGCTTGCGAGTCTCGACCAAGTAGCGCTCGGCTAGGGTGCCCGCGATCGGCTGCGCCGCGCCCCAGAGCTGGCCGGCAAGCTCCAGCATCCGCTTAGTCTTTGCATCCCCCTCTTTCTCTTCGGCAGCCGCGCATGCGCGGGGACCACTCCATGTTTCGAGCGTGTACAGTGCCGCGTCGTGCGTCGCACCTTCGACCGTCATCAACCATTCGAGCGGGCCGCCATGTGCACCGCAGCCGTAGCAATGGAAATGATCGGGATAGATGTGGCAGCTCGGCGTAGGGTCATCGTGGAACGGACAACTGATTTTGCCACTGAACAGCGGCTGTCCGATCAGATCAGCAAGCGACGGCCAGGCTCTGGTCGAGCCGTTGCCCTTGCCAGCGTGCGGGGCGTGGCCGTTGCCGTTGGCGCGCCCGTTGCCGAGGCCCGGCGATTTAGTTGACGTCCGTTCGAATGCAGCGCGAATCTGCCCCCACGTGGGTGGTGGCGGGGCGGTTTCCGATCGATCGGGATCGGCAGCAGCAGCGATGGCGTCATCGAACACTTCGGCCGCGCCGGGCGGGGGCACATCGGGCTCAACTAGATCCGGCGCCTTGTCGGCGATTTCGACCGTTTCGACGGCGGTCTCGACGTTGACGGTTTCGACGGCGATTTCGCCGTTGACGACGGCCGCGGCCGGCTTGTTGAACCGCAACCCTTCACGCACCTTGGCCGCGATCGGCATGCCGGCGGCCCAATCGGGCGGCGTGACGAACAGGCGCTTGAATTCCTCCAGGCTGCCGAAGCCGTCCGGCACCTCGCAGACGATTTCGTCGTGCACGGTCAGCACGATCGGGTAGCCCGCCGCCTCCAGCCGCAGCATCGCCTCGGCCAACAGGTCGCACGCGATGGCCTGCACGATGTTCTCGGTCCACAAGCCGCCGTAGGCGCCGCGGCCATAGTTGCAGTCGCCCCATTGACCGCGCGCGGTATCCTTGAACATCACGCACGGCTCGTCGAAGCGGTTGGTCTCTATGCGCGGGAACGGGTAGCGCACGATGCGGCCCGATGGCAGCGTCGTTTCAAGGAAATCGCCGACGCATTGGAAGCTGACACACTTGACGGTGTGCACGCTGCCCGGCGTACGCACCGCCTTGATCGCGGCGCGGTCGGTTGCGTACCAGAAGGCGACGATGTGAGGGTGCAGCCGGCGCCAGGTCTGTTTGAACTGTTCGCGCTCGGCCTCCGTCGACGGATCGCCTTCGTAAGTGGTGCCGGCATAGGCCGCGACGCCGCCCATGTAGCCGAAAGCTAGATCAACAAATTTGCCCTGCCGCGCCCGCTCGTCGGAAAACCCGCAGGCTTTGCCCAGGATGAAATACGGCTCAACGCGCGGGTCGCCGGTCTCGTCGAACTTGCGCCATTGCGCGACCTTGTCGGCTTGGCCAGCGACCCAGGCCAGCACGCGGGACTCGATGCCGCTGAGATCCCCGATCAAAAAGCGGTGTCCTGGCGCCGCGCAGATCGCGCCGCGGGCCGCATCGGCGATCGCCCCTAGCGGCTCCGGGTAGCGGCTGAGGTCGCCGGCCATGATTGCCGCAATCTTGGCGTCGACGGTGCCGTCGTCGCGGACGAAATTCTGCACCTGCACGCCACGTGCAGCCCAGCGTCCAGTGCCGGCGCCGTGGAATTGCAACGTGCCGCGAATCCGGCCATCGGAACAGCGCCAGGCCAGCATGGTGTCAACTTTGACGGCGTGAGCGCTGGCGAGCCGCAGCTCGATGGCGCGGCGGGCCACGGGGTCGAGATCCTTGCGCCGCAGCGCCGCCTTCAGGGTGCCCTTCTGGCCATCTTTCACGGCACAGCCGCGCCCGGCGAGCCATGCTTGCAACTTCGCCAGTTTATCCGTGTTCTCGACGGCGCCGTCTGTGATGCGTGCAATTTCCTCATGCATCGACACTTTGGCATTGTCGGCGAGCGCCGCGGCGGCCTCCAGCAACGGCCCGTCGGTGTAGAAGCCGCGTTGATTGATTGTGGCGTCCAGTGCCCAGAGCGCTTGCGCGGCGTCGGGGAGAGGTGGCAGGGTCATCGATAAAGCTCCCGCTCGGCTTCGGTGTCGCCTGCGCAGTAGGCGTAAAGCCGTTCCAGCAAGGCCGGGTCTTCAATGAACGTGCCGTCCGGCAGCGGCCGGCTTAATAGCCGCATCAGTCGCGCGCCCTCGGTGTCCTTGCGGTGTTCGAGCCCGAGCACCTCGGCGACCTTCTCCAGCTTGCCCGGCAGCGCACAGGCCAGGGCCATCGCCATGGTGCAGCGGTATCGCTCCAGCGGGATCTCTGGAAAGCCGTAGCGCGGCCCAAGGATGTGGTGCGCGTGTGCGCGCTCGAATGCAACATTATGCGCAACCACGAGCCAATTCGGGTTGCGGGCGGCTTCGATGAACTCGACCGGCACCGGATCGCCGCGGACCCACACTTGCACCGGCTCGGCGTCGACGGCGTAGGCGATGCACCACACATCCGTCGACGGATCGGACGCGTAGCGCCAGGCGCCGGACTCCTTAAGGTCGACCTTCGAGCGTGTCTCGATGTCGTGAAAGAGAACGTGCGCCGCAGCCGGATCACGCGCTGCCGCGAGCGCGGGCAAGGCACGGGGCACCGGGGCCAGCGGCTCGATAATCGATGCCGCCGACGGTGCCGACGGTTTCCGCCTGGCGCGTTTCGGCGCCGTGCCCTCGGTCCGGGGCCGCGCGGTTTGGGCGCGATATAGCTTGAACGTCTCGCAAAGGCAGTTTTGCAGGTCTGAATTCGAGAGCTTTAAGCCAAGCGCTGTTAGCCGCGGCTCAATTGCAGTGCGCAAGCTTATAAGTGCCGCGAGCCAAGCCGCATCCGACAAGGGCGGCTTGGGGGCGCGGCCGAGTACGATGTTAAGCCCCGTCCGGCTGCCCGGCCCTGGGGCAACGAAGGTCCGCCAGTCCGGCGCGTCGCACAGCGGCGGCGTGAATTTCACGTCGGCGACGACCTGCGCGGCGAGAAACGTACCCATGCCAGGGAAGGCGCGCAGGCGCCCGTAGAAGTCCTGGCAACTGTCGCCGGGCCGCGGGCGGACCTGTTCGCGCGCAGCCCATAGTGGGTCGAAGAGGTAGTGGGCCAGATATTCGTGGTTCGGCATGCCCTTAATACGGCTGATGCCGGGTTCGTATCCGCGCACACCAACCTTGAGCCCTTTCGCCGCAAATTCGGCGAGGTAGCACTCGCGGTCCCACGGCAGTGGCGGCATGATCTGGGCAAGCGTCCGCGGCTCGTTGCCGCCAACGCGCGCGACCACCATGAGAAACCAGCCGTCCGGATCATCGCGGTAGGGCTCGCGCCAATTATCGCGGATCCAGCCCGTGACCGCGTCGTGTTCGCGCTCCACGTGGCAGAAGCGGTTATGTCGGAAGATCGGATCGGGCGAGAACGGGTATGAGTCAGCGGCAGGCCCCGGCACCACCTCGCCGAGCGCGCGACGGCGCGCCACCGCCAGGCGCTCGGTGATAAAGTAGTCCAACAGGTGCAGGCCGGGAAAGTCCATTTGGATTCCTTCGCTTATTTTGTGTCGCCCCGGCTCAATACGGGATCTCGTCATTCATCGGCGGGACCTTGTCGGCGGGCGCCAGCAGCGATTGCTGTTCGGTGGCACTGCCCAGCGCGACGAAGCGCAGCACCTTGAAGTGCGGGCGCTGCCGGCCGCTGAACTGCGTATTCATGTGAATGTCGGCGAGCGTCACCAGCGGGAAGACGTTGTCGCCTTGCAGCCTGCGGGCGCGGCGAACGCGGCCCTGCAGCTCGTCGATGCACCTGAAGCCGCCGGCCGTGCTGGTCGGCCAGGTGAATCCCTCGAGCGTTTTCGGGTCAAACAGATGAAGCGCGATTGAATTTTGCCAGGGCCCGACAAGCTTGCCGAACTTTTCCGTCCATTCCGACTGTGGCACCTCGGCATTGAGCCGTTCGACGTCGGGGAAAGGTTCGTGAGGTTCCAGGATGCGCTGCTCGGCCGGCAGGGCGTCAATCCATTTCTGCACCACCTTGGTGAGCTCGACGACAAGGAATTCGCGATCAGGTGGGATCACCTCGCCGGCGTCGTCGATCCACTCGGCGTTATTCGTGAATTTGATCTTGATGCCGCGGATGATGCTGCGATTGCCGTTGGCGTCGAGCACGGCATCGAAGCCGTCGCTGGCCCTGGGTGGCACCCAGGCTGTCGGAGCCGTTGCCGGCGGTTTGGCGGCAGTTTCCGGCGGCATCGGTGCGGCGGTTGTCGTCTTCGGAGTCTCCGAAACCATCGGCTGGTCGATCGTCGGTGCGGTTTGCTTCGTTGCGGTGTTGCTACGCTTCGTAACCATCGTCGTTTCCTTTTTCATCGTTTTGCCGCGCCAAGACAGTCCGCAGGCGCGGCGGTTGCGGGGTAAATTCCGATGTGCTGGATCCTGTAGGTCGAGCCGCGGTTGCGGTTGCTGGAGACAATCTGTTGGCCGGTCGCCTTCAGGCGGCGGTTAGCGCTCTTGATCGCGAGATAGATGCATGTCCTGGCGAACTCCGGGCCGCCGTCAATTCGATCGGCGTAAACCTGGCGCGCGATCGCTGAAGCATCGAGGCCGTATTTCGAGCGCCGCACCGCGTCCCACACGGCAAATTCCATCGGCGTGAGCGGCACGGGAGACGCGGGCTCGATCTCACCGGATCCGTTGCAACAGGGGCACCGCATCATCGGTGGCCTCCCATCGCCGCGATCGCGTCCAATGCGATTCCAAGTGGCCCCGAGGGCGCGCCTTGACTGTCACGGAGCAGTGCGCCGCGGATCGTTTCGAGATCTGCTCCAAATTGCAGCCCGATCGAGCACACCACCGCACTGTCGCGGGCGGCGGTGTCGCTGTCGGTGTTGACCTTGCTGTTGGTGAGGAAGATCTCGGCCAACCGGCCATCTGGAAAGCGGCCATACGTGGCGGTGAAACTCATGCCACGCCAATGGAAGTCGAAAGATTCGTTGAGGCGCCTGTTGGGCAAGCGTTGGCGCTCGGTCATCGGCGGCCTCCGCGGGCGCGATCGATGGCGCGTTGCATTGCCGAGGCTGCGGCATCGAAGGTCGGAAGGCTGACGCCCAGGTCGAAGGGGCAGTAAACCGACTGCCGCTTCTGCTCGAAGGCCATCCAGGAAAAATCGCGATCTATATTGTCGATCAGCACCAGGCCGAGAAAATCGGCGCCGTGCCGGAACCAGCCGCGTTCGGTGGTGATGCCTTCCGGCGGGCAGCCCGGAATTGACAGCATGAAGCCCAGCCCGGGCGGTGGATCGAACGCGCCTCCGGTGATGTCGTGAAACGCCGCGCGGGAAATCTTCTGCATCATCGATCGCCCTCTGCCTGGGCGCGATCGAGCGCGGCCAAAATGCGGCCGAGCTCGCCGCAGTCAACGATTCCGGTCGGGAGGGTGACGGTGCCGCCGCGGGGCACGCGGCGAACCAGTGCGGACAAGAATGCGTCGCGAAGCGCGGATTTTGCGTCGGAACCGGCTTGGCGGGGTGCGCGACCGACTGGCGCCGGGGCGACGGAGGTTGTATATGCTTTCATGCCGGGGAGTTCCCCTCTCTCGGTTTTGATCTTGCCCAGATCGAATGATTTAGCGCCGCCGACTTGCCTAAGGTCGGCGGTGCCCTCTCAGGCGACGGCTTCCTCTTCCTTGACGCCGAGAAATGCACGCGCGGATTTGCCGGTGATTAGCGTGCGGCCGATCGGATCCTTGAAAACTTCAAGCGTCCCATTCTTCGCAAGCTCGTACACCATGGTTTTGCCGCAGCCGCCGATCGCCTGGAAACCGGCGAGCGTGAACGCGAGCGCATCGGGACGCTGCGTCACGCGGGGGCGCTTCAGTTTCGATTTCCGCTGCTTTGATTTAGGGGTCATCGCCGTCGTCTCCGTTCCTTCGCTGAATTCGCGCGTGCGCGGCCGATTCAATTCGGTTTCTTCCGCGAGCTTTCATGGAAGTTTACGGCGGCTCATGATGCGGAGCATCCCGAGCTAATCCGGCATCAGTGCCTTAGCGTGTGCAGTCGGTTGGCGCCGTTGCAGAATATTTATTGCAGGACAGATCGAGGGGAGATGTGTCCTAGCTGAGCGCAACTCGCTGCCGCCGCACAACATTTCAGCCATTTCTGATTTGGCGAAATGGCCGCAAACTGCGACACATGTCGCAGTTGAAAAACGCACCAGCAAGGACGGCAAAAATGAATCGACGCGCGATGTTCGCGGTCACAGGTTACGCGGTCGCCGCGGTGTTCGCCGTCGCCGTAGCTTCGGTCGCGGCTTAATTCCAACGATCGTTTCCCTGACCGTGCGCCAGCTCGCGCGCACCGCTTTGCACTCGCGTTCGAGATTGCGGCCAGGCCGGCCGGTTAGATACGCGTCAACTAGGCCGGCGGCGTGACAATGCAGTTTCAACGTCCGCTTTTGCTTCGGGCATTTGTCGGTCAGGATGCGCGCGCACTCGGCAGCGAGCCCCCTCACAGGGTCAACCCGCACGTCAGGCGGGCGCGTGCGGGCCCACCTCTCTGCGAGCGCGCGCTGATTGGCATCGATCAATCTCGGCGCAGCCAACAAGGCGCGTGCAGTAAGTCGTTGCCGCGCACCGCGGCGAAGGTCTGACACCAGCTTGGGCGCCGTCTCGGCCCACAGGTCGAGCAGCTTGTCGACCTCGCCCATGTCCCACACACCCGAGCGCGCCAGCAACGCATGAAGCTCCTGGCGGATCGCGGCTTTGCGGGCGAGCCCGGGCCGGGAAAGATCGCGGGCCTCCGCGTTGGTCATTTCGCGCCACCGCGAATCGACACCACCGTCTTGCCGTCCGTCTTGATCGACGGCCGCGCGCAGAATGTGGCCCAGGCATCGGCGAGCTGGAATTGCTTCGCTAGCGCATCGCCTCTCCTGTAAGCCCGCTCGGTGGCATCGCTGACGACGTGGGCCAATGCCAGCTCGGCGACTTCGCTCGGGAAATTCGTGCTGTCGCTGACCCAATCGCGGAACGTGCTGCGGAAACCGTGCGCGGTGGCATCGGCAACGCCCATGCTGCGCATCTTCACCAGCAACGCGGTGGGCAGCAGTGGCCTGCCCGAGCGGCGTCGGGGAAATATGAAATCGCCATTACGCCACTTCTGCATCTCGCGCAGGATCTCGAGCGAGCGCGGCGCCAAAGGCACGCGATGCTCGCGGCTGCCC
>CAVXSU010000010.1:0-105585 GCA_963764405.1 uncultured Alphaproteobacteria bacterium | reverse complement strand
CCATCTTCATCGGCCGTGGCGCGCCAGCTGATCGTTAAGGACGCCGGTCCTACTTTCTTAATCCGGACGTCTCCAACAACTTCACCAGCCACCATCGCCAGCGGGGTGTCTGATAGAAAAGCGTCAAGCCCGGCGAAGCGTCTCCATTGACCGTCTCGGAAAGCTCCCCTTCCGCCATCGACTGGTCGACCGTGTTACCCCGCTTGTCCGTTCTCGTGCAGTGCCAGTTCAGCGCGTCGCGCACGGCGCAATTGCTGAGTTTCGAGGGCGCATCGTTGCCTATCCAAACGATGACGCTTTGTTGGTCGGGAAACGCCTTGTAAGTTTCGGTCGTCGAGGTCAGTTCATTCCTGAGACCGCAGGGACCGCCATCCTTGCGATCTGACGTGCAGAACATCCGGTAGACCGTCGCTTCGCCCTTCAGATGTTCATATGCCGGCCAAATGAAAAAGGCGGCGATGCCCAGCAGCATCACGCCGGTGACCCCCATTACTATCCTATCCCCGGCCGTTTCCTTCACCGACAATTCTTCCCGCCACTCATTCGATGCCGTCGGGCCATGTTCGCGTTAGCGTACCCGGTTCTTCGATGAATAGGGACCAGTCAGTCAATCAAAAAGTAGACCATGAGCGGCGGAAACCTCTCGGGCGATCAAGCGTTATGTTCTTGGGATGCGGAGTTCGACATGGATCAGGATACGAAACACGAGATCGTGGTGCTGACCTTGAGCACGCTTGCAGCCGTTCCGGTTGTAACCGGCCTTGGCCTTGCCATCGTAACTGGAATTCTCGCCTGGTAGAGATGCTATTCGATGGCCGCAATCTCGACTTCCTGATGTCCGGCTCCGACGACGTCTCCGACGGCCTTGCCCATCAGAGACCTTGCGACCGGTGACACGAAGGAGATCGATCCCGATTTGGGATCCGCTTCATCTTCCCCGACGATGCGAAATTTTTGTATCCGTCCATCCTTCCGGCGGAAGGTTACCGTGCTTCCGAAGACAACCGTGCTGGTCGAGGTCGGCGTTGGCATGACCTGGGCCGTACGAACCCTCTCTGCGAAGTATCGTGCATCGCGCAACGGAGCCGCTGATTGCCGCCGTCGCTCGTTGACGTCTTCAATCGATTGCGCCGCCTGATAAGCTTCGCGAGCGGCCTGGAGCTGCGACTCCAACGCTTTGTGGCCCTGTTCGGTCACCAGATTGGGATGAGGCGAGATCGGACGGTCGGGAAGCAGCGTCTCGGACGCCGTTTCCGCGCTCTCTTCCTTGGTAAAGGCAACGCTCAAGTTCAAGCTCCTTTAGGCCGTCGTGGCCTAACCTACCTCATGGGAACCGTTCCGGCTGCAAGGAAGTTCCCATCAGGTCTTACCAGAGAGGGGTCCCATGAAATCTTCTGATCCAGATCAAGGCACTGGTGGCGCATCCGCCGGAATATTGTTCATGCCCGCGCACGGCACTCGGCCCGCAACGGCAAGGAAAAAGCGAGACGACGATGGACAAAAACTATCCGGAAATCACGAGGCACATCTCCGCGAACCTGCGGAAGCTTCGCAGCGACATTTCTGACACCATGAAGGGTTTCTCGGCGCTCGCGCAGGCTGCCGCCCGGGACGGGGCGCTCGACAAGAAGACCAAGGAATTGATCGCGCTAGCGCTTGGCGTGGCCGCGCATTGCGACGGCTGCATCGGCTTTCACGTCGAGGCGCTGGTCAAGCTCGGCGCGACACGTCAGGAGGTCGAGGAGGCGCTCGGCATGGCCGTCTATATGGGCGGCGGGCCGTCCTTGATGTATGCGGCGGATGCAATCGGGGCTTTCGAACAATTTCAGGAAAAGGCGGTCGTGGCCGCGTAAGGCATCACGTCGCGTCACAGCGGCTCGTCATCGGCTGTTGAGGGTTCCGACTGCAACGAGACAAAATCGCCGCCGCCATAGTCTTCCTCGGGCGGCGGAGGGCTTATTCTTGACAGACGATCCTCGACGCGCCTCACTCCCGGAATGTTCTCGATGGCCACGATAGCGGCCTTGTGGGCGTTGTCGCTCCGGATCGTTCCCCTCAGAGAAACCACGCCCTCATGAACAGTCACGTTCAATCCGCACGGCCGCCATGGGGCGTCTGATAGGGCAGCAAGGGCCGATTCGCGAATTTGCCTGTCGTTCTCCGAATACCCAACGGCGGCGAGCGAAAGATTCGCGAGAGCGGAGAGAAAGTCGCTGCGCGTGACCATCCCAACGATCTCGTCACCGCGCATGACCGGAAAGCGGTTGACGTTGCAGGATTCCATCAGCCGGACGATCTGCTCGAGGGTTGTGTCCTCGCCGATCGTAATCGGCTTTGGCGACATGATCTGGCCGACCTTGCGACCGTGCTGACGGGCAAAATCAAGGGCGATCTGATCTGCGCCGGCCAATGCCGAAAGCCAGCGGGTTCGTCTTTTTTCCGTACCAAGCTCGACGCGACGGATGAAATCGCCTTCCGAGAGCACGCCGGCGAGTTTTCCGGTCCGGTCGACAACGGGTAACCCGCCGATGTGGTGAGACAACATGGTTTTGATGGCGTCGGTGGCCGAGGCGTCGTCGCCAATGGTGACCACATGCCGCGACATGATCTCGTGTGCACGCAAGGGGCGATACTCCGGTTAACTCATCAACAATAATGAGCGCGCATCGCCGTTTGCCCTTTGATCCGCGTCAACCGGACGATCGCTTTTATTGGCGCGTTAGGACCATGATTGACGCAGGTCAAAGAACCGGCCGTGTCAGTCTCTAGACTTGTTTGGCCGAGCGACTGCGGCTGAAGAGCGATCGACGCGGAATCGCTTGGCACCACCTCTATTTCCTGATGCAAATTGGCTGCGAAAGACCCCATACGATGGACGACGAGCTGGTTTGGCAGGAAATATCAACGGCTCCGTTCAACCGGGATCTCGAGCTTGCCGTCATCGAAGGGGATCGCGTGTACGCACTCGTCTTCGCCTGCCGCCGGACCGCCAGCGGTTGGTTCAAGGTGCCGTCGTCGGAGCGCGTCGTCGTCAGCCCCACCCATTGGAGGCTGTGGACGGGAAAGGCCTAAGCCTTGTCCGAGGAGCCTTTCTTTGCGGCCTGGGCTTGCTTGAGCTTGGCCTCTTCTTGGGCCAGCAGGCGTTCGAGCGTTTGCCGCTTGACCGGATCGACTTCGGATGAAAGTAGTTTCCGAAAGTGCTCGATGTTCAGGTCCGCAACTGTTCTATCCACGGTAGCCTCTTACGAAAGAGCGGCCGGCCAGGCGCCCGTGGCGAGGGATGCTCTTGATTCATAATATCACCGATAGGGGGCTGTTTCCCAGTCCCGCCACCGTCATCTTCGAGACCAGAATCAGATGAAAAGCGGAATAGTTTCTGCCCGGTTCCGGGCTGATTGGCTTTGTCGATGATCAGGCAGCGCCAGTTCTGGCTTCGTTACGGGTTGGCGGCCCTGGCCGCGATGGTCGCATTCGGCTTTCTGTTGGTCCTCCAGGGCTATTTCGAGGACCGTGCGTTTACCGTGATTTACGTTCCGGTCATCGTCTATGCCGCCTTTGCCGGCGGCGCAGGTCCCGCGCTTTTCGCCACCGTCCTTTGCTTGGGGATCAGCGCGTTTTTCCTCGGGCATGAGCTCTATGCCAATCCCGCAAATCTGATCGATGTCGCCTTCTTCGCGGTCCTGGGACCGGTCCTCGGCTATATCGGCAACCGCCTGCTGCACAAAACGGAAGACGCCCGCAATCGGCAGGCCCAGCTCCAGTCGATTCTGGACACCGTGCCGGAAGCCATGATCGTCATCGACAGGAATGGTCTTATGCTGTCATTCAGCCTGACCGCCGAGCGCCTGTTCGGCTGGTCGGCCGCTGAAGTGATCGGAAAGAATGTCTCGATCCTGATGCCTTCTCCTTATCGAGAAGAGCACGACGGCTACCTGCATCGCTATCTCGCGACTGGCGAGCGCAGGATCATTGGCATCGGAAGAATTGTCGTCGGCGAGCGCCGGGATGGCTCGACGTTTCCGATGGAGCTGGCGGTGGGTGAGACCCTGGTCGGCTCAGAAAAGTTTTTCACCGGCTTTATTCGCGATCTGACGGAGCGGCGAAGCCAGGAGCGGCGCATGCAGGAGCTGCAATCGGAACTGGTTCATGTTTCCCGCCTGACCGCGATGGGCGAAATGGCATCCTCGCTGGCGCATGAGTTGAACCAGCCGCTGTCTGCGATCACCAGCTATCTCCGCGGGGCGGCAACGCTATTGAAGAACGAGCCCGTCGACAGGGACAGAATCCGTGACGCGCTTGACCGAAGCTCGAAGCAGGCCCTTCGCGCCGGCGACATCATCAAGCGGCTGAGAGAGTTTGTCGCCAAGGGCGAAACGCAGCATATGCTGGAGAATCCCGCCACGCTGCTCGAAGAGGCGGCGGCCCTAGCGTTGGTGGGCGCAAGAGAGCAGGGCGTCCGGGTCTCGTTGCGCTGCGATCGCGAGCTTCCCGACGTCATCGTCGACAAGATCCAGGTTCAGCAGGTCGCGCTTAACCTGATCCGGAACGCCATAGAGTCCATGGAAACGACGAGCCGCCGCGAGCTGTCGATCGACGCCAAGCGCGACGGCGAGTTTGCCTTCTTCTCCGTGGCCGATACGGGCACGGGTATCAGCCCGGAGATCGCTCAGCACCTGTTTCAGCCGTTCATCACCAGCAAGGCGAACGGCATGGGCGTCGGACTTTCGATCTGCCGAACCATCATTGAGGCGCACGGCGGCCGCATCTCTGCCCGGGCGAATGAAGGCGGTGGAACCGTCTTCGAATTCACGCTACCGTTTGCCGAACAGGAGGCGGGATAATGGCCGATAAGACCGTGGTTCATGTCATCGACGATGACGCCGCGATGCGCGATTCATTGGTTTTCCTGCTCGACGTCAATGGATTTCAGACTGTGGCATTCGAATCCTCGAATGCCTTCCTTTCCAGGGCCGCGAGCAATGCTCCGGGGTGCATTGTCTCCGACATCCGCATGCCGGGCATGAATGGCATCGAGCTCGTGCGCAAGCTCAAGAGCGACGGCATCCCATGCCCCGTGATCCTGATCACCGGGCATGGCGACGTCGCATTGGCGGTCGAGGCCATGAAAGCGGGAGCTGTCGATTTCATCGAGAAGCCGTTCGATGACGCCGTGCTCCTCGATGCCATTCGCGCGGCGCTGAACGCTCATCCGCTCAACGACAATGATAGCTCGGCCCGCACCGAGGCGCAGGCGCGGCTCGCAGAACTCTCGCCCCGCGAACGCGACGTGCTGCAGGGGGTCGTCGCCGGCAAGATCAATAAAGTCATCGCTCACGAATTGAGCATCAGCCCGCGCACGGTCGAAGTCTATCGGGCCAATCTCATGGCCAAGACCGGGGCGCGTAGCGTATCCGAATTGATGCGCATCGCCCTGGCGGCTGGACTTTAGGCGGAGTCCTTGCCGGCTACGCAATGGCGTAACCAACAGGCCGAAGGTCCAAAGGCAAGGATGCGTGCCAGGTGCTCTGTGCGAGGGCGCGGACGAGATCGTCCCGGCCAACAATGCCTGCCACGCGATTGTTGCGATCGGTAACCGGAAAGCTCGCGAAACCGTGAGCCGCCATAAGATCGAGGACCTGCTCCAGCGTTGCTTCCAGTCTGACCGTTACGACAGCTGGAGACATGATCTGCTCGACGGTCGTTCCCATGATCGCATCGCGATCGAGAGCCTTGGTCGCGACTTTCGCGGCGAAAGGCTTGATGGAATCCACCTTCGAAACAATCCCGACCAGCTTCTCTCCATGCACAACGGGATAGGCATCGAGATCATGCGAGCTGAACAGGCGCAACAGATCACCCAGAGTCATTTCAGGAGCCACGGTCCGGGCGGGGCGGGAAATGATGTCCCGAACTGTCTGGTGGAAACACTTCATGACTGCCTCATGCGAAGAAATTGGATTAATATTATCGGGCGACCGCACCCGACAACCTTGACCGAGATCAAACAGATGCCGCTTTTGCGCGACGGCAGGCATTTTGATGAATGTCAAGGCGGCGGAGATCCGATGCGTCCAAACTGACTACAATTATCTGGAGGTCTGACATGAAGCAGAATGTTGGAGTGATCGATCTGGTTATCCGGTCTGTGCTCGGAATCGGGATTCTGGCCTATCTTTCAAAGGATGGCGTCTTTCAGCCCGGATCGGTTCCAGGCATCATCGTCGCGGTTGTTCTGATCGTGACCGCAGTCCTGAGGTATTGCCCGCTTTATCAGCTGCTCGGTTTTACGACGTCCACCCGGCTTGATCGTTCGGCCTAAGAGTTCGCGGGCGGAGGCCGAGACGGCGGTGCTTTCTTCTCAACGTCACACGCGGCGCCGGTTGTATCTGATCCTGGATCAAAGCGCCGAGGTCGGCTGGCTCAGCGCCTCCGCCGATTGGCTGTTGATAAGCATTATTGTCGCTACGCTGGTCGCGACGGTGATGCAGTCCGTGCCGACCGTCGCAGCGCGACACGGGCGCCTGCTCGAAACTCTCGAATATGTCGCGCTCGCGGTCTTTTCCTTGGAATATGCGCTGCGGCTGTGGATTGCGGTCGAGCATCCGCCGTGGCGGCGTTTGGGCGCGATCCGGGCTGCCCTTCGATGGTCGATCAGCCCGGCCGGCCTGCTCGATTTTGCCGCGATCCTGCCGTTCTGGCTTTCGTTTCTTTCCACCGATCTCAGGATCGTGCTGGTCCTGCGGCTCATTCGCTTCTTCAAGCTTGGCCGATATTCGCCGGCGATGCGTTCGCTTCTGGAAGCCCTTTATTCCGAACGCCGCGCGCTCTTTGGTTGCTTTGTGATCCTGTGCGGTGCGACGCTGATGGCGGCCGCGCTGATGCATCTGGCGGAGGGTGCTGTCCAACCGGAAAAATTCGGCACCATTCCGGACGCGATGTGGTGGGCTATCGTTACGCTCGGGACCGTCGGATACGGCGATGCCGTGCCGATAACAGCGGTGGGCCGGCTGATCGGCGGGGTGACGATCTTCGCAGGTCTTTTGATGGTCGCACTGCCGGTCGGTATCGTCGCGACCGCATTCGCCAGCGAGGTGCACAGGAGAGACTTCGTCGTGACCTGGGGGCTGGTCGCCAGGGTTCCGCTGTTCAATCAGCTCAGCGCGACCCAGATCGCCGACGTGATGAAGATACTGCGCGCTCAAAAGGTGGAGAAGGGAGCCGTCATTGTCCGGCGAGGCGAACCTGCCCATTCGATGTATCTGATCGTGGACGGTGAGGTCGAGATCAGGTTGCGCCATCGGCATGTGCGGCTCAGCGCCGGCGATTTCTTCGGCGAGATCGCCGCCTTGCGCCAAAGCCGGCGTTCGGCGACCGTACAGGCACTGACGCCGACGCGTCTTCTTGCGCTGGATGCTGCTGACCTGCATAGCTTGATGGATCGCGAACCACAAATTGCTTCGCGCATCTGGGAAGCAGCAGAGGAAAGACTGGGAAGTGAAATGGATAAGACTTCCAGCGATTTGATCGATCTTGAATTGCCCGCCGAGACCCCGCCGGCCTAGAAAGTGCGTCGTTTGCGTCTGTGTGGTGTTTCCAAGTTGACGCGAGCGGCGGTATCCCGACGGAGGAGCGCCTCGGCTCCCGCCATCGCAACTGCGAATATTGCGAACAGCGCCGTCAATTCGATCAGCGCCATGATGTCCAAGGTGGCCACGAAAATCTCTCTTTGTTGAAAATATATTGCCAGCCTTGGGCCGGGATCTCTTGAGCTGGATCAACAGGATGCCTGGCTAAATGCCGTATCTTTTCCGGTGAGGTGATTCCATGGTTCGCTCTGTGACCTTCCTGTTAGGTCTTCCCGCGGTGATCGTCGGGCTGCTCGTCGCAAACTATTACGGCCAGCTGAGCCCTATCGTTGCGCTGCTGGGAATTCCCGCAATTATCGCCTTTGCGATCCTTGCGACCAGGTGGACCGAAGATCACGACGTCTCTGATTGATTTTCGTCAATGTCGGATTCACTGACCTGCGGCAGGATGCTTCGAAATAGGAGAGTTCGATATGCTGTTGTTTGATGTGCGTTTCATCAAGACAGTCTGCGATGACACCGGACACGAGCATCGTGCTTGCCAGGCTGCATTTTCGGTGCAGGCCTCCTCGCTGACCGAAGCGGTCAAGCAGGCGGAAGCGGATTTTTGCAGACAGAAGCACGTCCATGACTGGACGATTTTTGCGGATGCCGTGGAGTTGAGGTCACCGACCATGTTGGCCGCCGCCCGGGCGCCATAGCTCCGAGCGCGACGAGAAAACCCAGGGCGATCCCGTGGACCAAACCGTACGCCGCTACGCCGGGAAGAACGTCCCGCGCTATACGTCTTATCCGACGGCTGCCGATTTTTCGCCGGCGGTCGGGGCGACCGATCACAAGGCCTGGCTCGCCAAACTGGATAGACGCGAAACCATATCCGTCTATCTGCATGTGCCCTATTGCCGCGAGATCTGCCTTTACTGCGGCTGCAATACCAAGATGGCGGTACGCGATGAGGTGGTTTCCCGCTATCGCCAAGCGCTTGAATCCGAAATCGGCCTCGTCGCCGAGTTGATCAGGGAAGTGCCAGATATCGCGCGGCTGCATTGGGGTGGTGGAACACCGAGCATTCTTGGGCTCGATGGCCTGCGATCTGTTCTGGCTGTCCTCGGCCGCCGCTTTCCGTTTGAAGGGGCTGTCGAGCATGCGATCGAACTCGATCCGCGCTATGTGTCGGCCGGGTTTGCCGATGGCCTTGCCGCGCTCGGCGTCACCCGTGCCAGCCTCGGCGTGCAGGACGTCAACCCGCTGGTTCAAGCCGCGATCGGCCGCATCCAACCTCTTTCGGTGATCGAGTCCGCCGTCACACGGCTTCGCGCGGCCGGCATTCAGAACCTCAATTTCGACCTGATATACGGGCTGCCGCTGCAAACCCTGGACTCAGTCCGTGAGACCTGCGCCTTGGTCTGCGCGATGGAGCCGGATCGGATCGCGTGTTTCGGCTATGCCCACCTGCCGAGCCTGAGGGCCAACCAGCGGCGCATCGATGAGGCAGGCCTGCCCTCGCTCGACGAGCGGATTGACCAATCCGAGCTGATCGCCGAGGAACTGGTCCGATACGGCTATGCGCGTGTCGGCATCGATCACTTTGCAAAACCCGCCGACTCACTGGTTTCGGCGGCGGCGTCAGGAAAGCTGCACCGCAACTTTCAGGGCTATACCGACGACGACAGGCCGGTCCTGCTGGGCCTGGGCGCATCCTCGATTTCGAATTTTGCCGAAGGTTTTGTGCAAAATATCTCCGATGTGCCGAAATACGTGAACGCCATTGAACGGAGAAACTTGGCATCCATACGCGGCTGCCGCCTTGATGCCGGCGACCGGCGGCGAGGGCGACTGATCGAGCGATTGATGTGCGACTTCTCCGTCGATCTCGCCTCAGTCGCGCCGGGCGTCGATTTCAGCAAGGAATTGTCGATTTTGGCCCCGATGGTCGGTGACGGTCTCCTCGAGATCGAGGGCACGAAACTGATTGTGACCGACGCGGGCCGACCAGTCGTCCGGATCGTGGCGGCAGCCTTTGACAGCCATCGACGGCCCGAGACCGCGCAATTCAGCAAGGCTGTTTGATCCAGATCAACGAACCGTCCCCCTCACCGAACTAAGCGATCCCCAAAAGGGGGACCTTCATGTTGACGCAATCAGCCGACCCGCCTGCCGAATCATTTTTCGGCAGCTTCTTCAACTGCGCCAAATCCACGCTTTCCAAATGGCGCGAGGTAAGCCGGCTCGATTCCCGGGAGTTCGCGGCGGTCGCGTGTGACCTGAATATGTCTTCCGCCGAACTCGCCGCGTTGATGTCCACGCCATCCGGCTCGCTCAATTCGCTCAACAAGCGTCTTGCGTATGCGGGACTCCCGGAAGCAGCGCTTGCCGCCTCGCATCCTGACGAGCTGCGCGACTTGCGGCGCGTCTGCAGCCAATGCGTGGAAAAGCGGCGCTGCGCCAGGGATATCAGGCACAAGCGCATGGCGACCCCGTCGAAATATTGTCCCAACGAATCGACGCTCCGAATGCTCGCGCGCGAAGCCCGTCAGGCCCGCTCGGCGCAAGTGCTGGTCTTTCCCGCCAAGCGCTCTTGATCTCGATCAAACCGTGCACTCGCCGCATGTGTTTTGCTGATTTTATTCTCATGCCGAAGGAAGTCGCGCCATGACGCAGACGTCTACCGCCTCGAAATCGATGACGATCGGTGAGGCGACTCTGTTTCCTCTCTTTCTCGCGCTTGCATTTCTCAGTCTGCTTGGGGCAGCGCTTGCGCACGATGCGCCGTTCGCCTTCCACGCCTCGCTGGGCTGCGGCGCGAGCTTGCTCGCGGCCTTCGCCATCCTGAACAGATATTACGATCGCCCCGCCGGAGACCCGCCCCAGGAGATCAATGGCCGGCCCAACTACAATCTCGGGCCGATCAAATTCGCAAGTGTCGCCGCTATGTTCTGGGGCATCGCGGGATTCACGGTGGGGCTGATCATCGCCTCGCAGCTTGCCTGGCCGGCGTTGAATCTTGATCTACCCTGGACCACGTTCGGCCGGCTGCGGCCTTTGCACACCTCTGCGGTGATTTTCGCCTTCGGCGGCAACGTCCTGATCGCGACGTCATTCTACGTTGTGCAGAAGACTTGCCGTGCGCGACTCGCCGGCGATCTCGCGCCGTGGTTTGTGGTGCTTGGCTACAACTTCTTCATCCTGATTGCCGGCACAGGCTATTTGCTCGGCGTCACGCAATCCAAGGAATACGCCGAGCCAGAGTGGTATGCGGACCTCTGGTTGACGATCGTCTGGGTCATGTATCTCCTGGTCTTCGTTGCCACGCTGATGAAGCGCAAGGAGCCGCACATCTATGTGGCGAACTGGTTCTACCTCGCCTTCATCTTGACGATCGCGGTGCTCCATCTCGGCAACAATCCCGCGCTGCCGGTCTCCTTCCTTGGCTCCAAGTCCTACATCGCCTGGGGTGGCGTGCAGGACGCCATGTTCCAGTGGTGGTACGGCCACAATGCGGTTGGCTTTTTCCTGACCGCAGGCTTCCTCGCCATCATGTACTACTTCATTCCGAAGCGGGCGGAGCGGCCGATTTATTCCTACCGGCTTTCCATCGTCCACTTCTGGGCGCTGATCTTCCTCTATATCTGGGCCGGCCCGCATCACCTGCACTACACGGCGCTGCCGGACTGGGCGCAGACGCTCGGCATGACATTTTCCATCATGCTCTGGATGCCGTCGTGGGGCGGCATGATCAACGGCCTGATGACGCTGTCGGGTGCGTGGGACAAGCTGCGCACCGACCCGGTGCTTCGCATGATGGTGGTGTCCGTCGCCTTCTACGGCATGTCCACCTTCGAAGGTCCGATGATGTCGATCAAGGTCGTCAACTCGCTCAGCCACTATACCGACTGGACCATCGGCCATGTGCATTCCGGCGCGCTCGGCTGGGTCGGCTTCGTCTCGTTCGGCGCGTTGTATTGCCTCGTACCCTGGCTCTGGGACCGCAAGGGTCTCTACAGCCTCAAGCTCGTCAACTGGCACTTCTGGATCTCGACGATCGGCATCGTCCTCTACATCTCCGCGATGTGGGTCTCCGGAATCCTGCAGGGCCTGATGTGGCGCGCTTACACCTCGCTCGGCTTCCTCGAATACTCCTTCATCGAATCCGTCGAGGCGATGCACCCCTTCTACATTATCCGCGCGGCTGGCGGAGCGCTGTTCCTGACCGGCGCGCTGATCATGGCCTACAATCTTTGGATGACGGTCAACGCCGGTGAAGCCGAAGAAAAGCATGCCGCCGGCCTCCTCCAGCCTGCCGAATAGGTTTTCCCATGTCCGTCTGGAATCGACACAAGATATTCGAGAAAAATTCGATCATCCTGATCGTGGGGATTCTCGTCGTCATCGCCATCGGCGGTCTCGTCGAGATCACGCCGCTGTTCTACCTCAAGAGCACGATCGAAGTGGTGGACGGCATGCGGCCGTATACGCCGCTGGAGCTGACCGGCCGCAACATCTATGTGCGGGAGGGCTGCTATCTCTGCCACTCCCAGATGATCCGGCCCCTGCGCGACGAGGTCGAACGTTACGGTCACTATTCCCTGGCCGCGGAAAGCATGTACGACCATCCGTTTCAGTGGGGATCGAAACGTACCGGCCCTGATCTTGCGCGCGTCGGCGCCAAATACTCCGACGATTGGCATGTTCGCCACCTGACCGATCCACGCGCGATCGTGCCGCAATCCGTCATGCCCGGATATCCGGCGCTGGCGGAGACGGAAGTCAAGGTCGACGACATCGCGGCCCATCTTCGTGCGAGCCGCGCCGTGGGTGTTCCCTATACCGACGAGCAAATCGCCAATGCAAAGGCCGACCTCTTGGCGCAGGTCGACCCCGACAACGCCGACGCCGACGCCTTTCAGAAGCGCTACCCGAAAGCAGCCGTTCGAAACTTCGACGGCAGGCCGGGCAATCCGACCGAGCTCGACGCCTTGATCGCGTATCTGCAGATGCTGGGCACGCTGGTCGACTTCAAGCTCTATGACGACAAAGCCAACCTGCGCTGAGGAAGTTCGACATGAAAGCGATCGTCTCTATCGAAAACCTGGCGTCGGAACTCGTGACGACGTTCTGGACGCCGGTGTTTGTCGTGATTTTCATCGCCATCGTTTCTTATGCCCTGCGTCCTCGTAACAAGACGCTTTTCGATACCGCGGCCAAAATGCCGCTGCGGGAGGACTGACTGACCATGAGTGAGCATCACGATATCGATCACGTGTCCGGCCGGACGACCACCGGCCACGAGTGGGACGGCATCAAGGAACTGAATACGCCGCTGCCCCGCTGGTGGGTGCTGACCTTTTACGCCACGATCCTCTGGGCCATCGGCTATTGGGTGGTTTATCCGGCCTGGCCGCTGGTCAGCGGATATACCACCGGCGTGTTGCATTACACCAATCGCGCCGCCGTGACGAAGGATCTCGCCGAGCTCGAGGCCCTACGAGGCGACAAGATGAAGGTCTTGGCCTCCGCCTCTCTCGCCGACATCGAGAAGGATCCCAACCTGCTTTCGCTGGCGCGGGCACGCGGCAAGACGGTATTTGCCGACAATTGCGCACCGTGCCACGGCACGGGCGCGACGGGCGCCAAGGGATACCCCAATCTCAATGACGACGATTGGCTTTGGGGCGGCTCGCTCGAGCAGATCAGCCAGACCATCCAGTTCGGAGCCAGATCAGGTAATCCGAAAGCGCATGAAGGCCAGATGCTCGCCTTCGGGCGTGACGGCATCCTGAAGCCAGAAGAGGTCGTCACCGTCGCCAACTATGTCCGTTCGTTGTCGGGACTGTCGACCGAGCCCGGCTTCAATGCGGCGGCAGGCAAGAAGATCTTCGCCGAAAACTGCGCCGCCTGCCATGGCAACGACGCCAAGGGCAATCAGGAAATGGGAGCGCCGAATCTCACCGACCAGATCTGGCTCTACGGATCGGATCAGGCGACCATCGTAGAAACCATCGCCAACGGCCGCGCCGGTGTCATGCCGGCCTGGATCGGCCGCCTCGACCCCATCACCATCAAGGTGTTGACGGTCTACGTGCATTCGCTGGGCGGCGGCAAATAGGCGGTTCGGAAAAAAGTGTTACCTGACCTAGTGTCCCGATTCCGAAGTTCGTATGATTTTTCGGAGCCACGTTTCGAACTTCGGAATCGAAAGGACACTAGCAAACCTATTGATCTAGTGTGGCTTTGGCTCAGAAGTCAGCATGACGAACTCGCGGCAGCAATGATGCGGACTTCTGATCCGCCACACCGGGTTGATGTACCTCAAGGGCGGCGCCCGTCGTCGCCCTTAAGTTCAGTGTGAGACCTCTTTTGCGAGTTTTCACGATGAACCAGCCAGTGTTGCCGGTCGATTTGGATTTTGACGAGGACGGGCCACTCTATGTGGCCCAAAAGAAAGTCTATCCGCAAAAGGTCTCCGGCACGTTCCGCAGGATCAAGTGGGGCCTGATGGCTTTTTGCCTCGGCGTCTACTATCTGCTCCCGTTCGTACGCTGGCATCGCGGCCTCGGCGCGCCCGATCAGGCCGTCCTGATCGATTTTCCCAATCGCCGTTTCTATTTCTTCTTCATCGAGCTGTGGCCGCAGGAAGTCTACTATTTCACCGGCCTCTTGATCCTCGCCGCGGTCATGCTGTTCCTGATGAACGCCCTCGGCGGGCGGATCTGGTGCGGATATCTGTGTCCGCAGACCGTCTGGACCGATCTCTTCTACGCCGTCGAGCGCTGGACCGAAGGTGACCGCCGCGAGCGCATCAGGGCCGATGCTGCCCCGCTGACCGCGGGTCGCCTGGCGCGGCGTGTGCTCAAACACTTCCTCTGGCTGATGATCGCCTGGTGGACCGGTGGCGCCTGGGTTCTCTATTTTTCGGACGCGCCCACCCTCGTGAAGGACCTTGCGACGTTCCAGGCGCCGGCAGTTGCGTATATCTGGATCGGAATTCTCACCGCCTCGACCTATGTCCTTGCCGGCTACATGCGTGAGCAAGTCTGCGTCTACATGTGCCCGTGGCCGCGGATCCAGGCGGCGCTGACCGATGAGTGGGCGCTGAACGTCACTTACAAGTATGACCGCGGCGAGCCGCGCTGTTCGGTCAAAAAGGCAATCGATCTGCGATCGCACGGCGAGAAAATCGGCGACTGCATCGACTGCAATCAGTGCGTCGCCGTTTGTCCAACCGGCATCGATATTCGCGATGGCGCTCAACTCGGCTGCATTCAATGCGGTCTCTGTATCGATGCCTGCGACAGCGTCATGAAAAAGGTCGGCCGGCCGACCCGCCTGATCGGCTACGACAACGACATCAATGTTCAGCGGCGGGTCGCCGGGAGTGCGGAAATCTTCAAGCCGGTCCGCGCACGGACCCTTGTGTATGCGTCCGTCATCGCCGCCGTCTGCGCGGTGATGCTCTATGCGCTGCTGACGCGATCGCTGCTCGATCTCAACGTGCTGCACGATCGAAATCCGGTCGCGGTGCGTCTCACTGATGGCTCGATCCGCAACGGCTATACGCTCCGCTTTCTCAACAAACGCGGCTTCGATCGCGTGGTCGCCGTCGATATCGATGGCCCGGCCGATGCGCAGATCCACGTTGTCGGCACGGACTCGGTGACGCCGGACCGGCCCATGATCGTCCTTGGCCGCGATACAACGACGGAACTGCGCGTGCTGGTCACGACACCGTTCAATGAGAAAGCGGACAAGACGGTCCCGATCAAATTCCGCGTCACAGACGTCGGATTGGGCGAAGTAACCTCGGCGACCGACCATTTCGTGATGCCCTGAAGCCAAAAAGGATCGAAAGATGGCGTCATCTACCCGGACTACCGCGCGGCCGATCACTGGACGATTTGTCCTGATCACGCTTCTGGCTTTCTTCACGGTCGTCATCGGCGTCAATGTGCTCATGATGCGGTTCGCCATCTCGACCTTGCCGGGCACCGAGGTCGACAGCGCCTATGGCGCAAGCCTGGCATATCAGAAGGAAATCAACGCCGCTCACGAACAGAACGCCCGCGGCTGGAAGGTCGACGCCCATGTCGAACGCCAGACGGACGGCAACGCGACACTGACGCTTCGCGCCAAGGATGCCGGAGGGACGCCACTTACCGGTTTGGCTTTCTCAGGCTATCTCGAACGCCCGACCGATCGCCGGGCTGATCAGCCGCTGAGCGTCGCGGAGCGCGGGGAGGGCGACTATCGCGGTACGGCGCGGGGCGTGGCGCCAGGCCAATGGGATCTGGTGATCGAAGCCATCGCCGGCGGCAAGCGGCTGTTCCTGTCGCACAACCGTATCGTTTTGAACTGACCAGCGGACCGCAATCATGCAATCGACGCTCGATTTTTCTCACTATTTGAGGAGCGCTGGCGAAGGGCTCGTGCATCTCGACCTTGCGGTTGACGGCATCAACTGTGCAGGCTGCATGGCCAAGATCGAGCGCAATCTGTCCAGGATTCCTGACGTGACGTCAGCGCGAGTCAATTTGACCGATCGCCGTCTGGCGCTGGAATGGAAGGCAGGCGCGATCGACCCGGCGATGTTCGTCGATCGCCTCGCTGAACTCGGCTACAAGGCCTATCCGTTCGAGCGGGCCGGCGCCGAAACACAGGAGGCGGAGCGCGCAAGTTCCCTGTTGCGCCGCCTTGGTGTGGCGGCGTTCGCCGCGATGAACGTGATGATGCTGTCGGTGCCGGTGTGGTCCGGCAATGTCAGCGACATGCTGCCCGAACAGCGCGATTTCTTCCACTGGCTGTCAGCGCTGATCGTGCTGCCCGCCGCCGCCTATTCGGCCCAGCCGTTCTTCTCTTCGGCCCTCAGGGCGCTGCGCGCCCGCAGCGTCAACATGGACGTGCCGATCAGCATCGGAATCACCCTCGCGCTCGCGATGTCGGTGTTCGAGACCGCGACGCATGCCGAGCACGCCTATTTCGACGCTGCGATCATGCTAATCGCATTTCTGTTGGCGGGCCGTTACCTCGACCAGAACATGCGGCGAAAAACCCGCGCGTACGCCGGCAATCTCGCCGCGTTGAAGGCAGAAACCGCGACCAAGTTCGTCGATGACGGCGAGATCGTCACCGTCCCCGTTGCCGCCATCCTGCCGGGAGACATCGTCTTGCTACGGCCTGGCGAGCGCTCGGCCGTCGACGGAAACGTGGTCAGCGGTCGATCCGAGATCGACCAGAGCCTGATCACGGGCGAAACGCTGCCAAAGACGGTGACGGCCGGCAGTCCGGTCTATGCCGGCACGCTGGTGAGGACCGGGGTGTTGCGCGTGCGCGTCTCGGCTGCCTCGGAGGCGACGCTGCTTTCGGAAATCTCGCGCCTGCTCGAAAACGCGCTGCAATCGCGCTCCCGCTATCTGCGTCTGGCGGAGCGGGCTTCCCGGCTCTATGCGCCGGTCGTGCACGCCGCGGCGCTGCTGACGATGATCGGCTGGCTGATCGCAGGCGCGAGCCTGCATGACTCGATCATAACCGCTATCGCGGTGCTCATCATTACATGCCCGTGTGCGCTCGGCCTTGCCATTCCGGCCGTGCAAACGGTGGCTTCCGGGGCATTGTTCGGCTCCGGTGTCCTGCTCAATTCCGGCGATGCGATCGAACGCCTCGCGGAGGTCGATCACATCATCTTCGACAAGACCGGCACGCTCACGCTGCCGGAGCTCGATGTCGCAAACGCCGCCGCAATTCCAGCCGATGTCTTCGCTCTTGCCGGCCGCGTCGCGCTGTCGAGCCGTCATCCCGTCGCCGCAGCCATTGCGCGTGCGGCAAAGGCGACCGCACCGCTTGCCGGTTTCCAGGAAGAGCCGGGCCAGGGGGTCCATGGTACATTGGACGGAATGGAGGTCAGGCTTGGACGTCCGTCCTATTGTGGTGCCGAGGATGCGGCAAATGCGATTCTGAGCCGCGATCCCGAGGCATCGGTGGTCGCGTTCCGGCAGGGTTCCTCCTGCCATGTGTTCGCGGTCAGGCAGCGTCTGCGCGCCGATGCCGCCGCGGTCGTCGCGGCACTTCGCAAGCAGGGTTGCGGCATCGAGGTGGTGTCAGGCGACAGGGAGCCGGCAGTGCGGGCGGCGGCGGACTCGCTCGGAATTTGCGAATGGCGCGCCGAGGTGACGCCGGTCGACAAGGTCGCGCGGATCAACGAGCTGGCGCGCCAGGGTTTCAAGGTGCTGATGGTCGGCGACGGCCTCAATGATGCGCCGGCATTGGCGGCGGCTCACGCGTCGATATCGCCGATCTCGGCGACGCATATGAGCCAGTCGGTGGCCGACGCCGTGTTTCTCGGCGAGCAGCTCTCACCGGTTCAGGCGGCAATTGGAATTTCGCGCAAGGCACGGCACCTGATGCGGCAGAACCTCTGGTTTGCGGTGATTTACAACGCGCTCGCGGTGCCGCTCGCCATTGCTGGGCTGGCGACGCCGTTGATCGCGGCCGCGGCAATGTCGGGCTCTTCGCTGCTGGTCATCCTCAATGCATTGCGCGCGCGTATCCGTGCCAAAGGAGCGGCCTGATGGAAGTCCTGGTCATCCTCGTCCCGCTTGCGCTTCTGCTCGGCGCTGCCGGCCTTGCCGGCTTTCTCTGGTCGTTGAAGAACGGTCAGTATGACGATCTTGACGGTGCAGCGTGGCGCGCTATCTCCGACGACGATCCGGTCTAGTGGTTTGATTCTAACATTCGCAAAAGTGCCTGCCGAGAAGGGATGCGAATGTTAGAATCAAACCACCAGTCATCGAGCGGCCAGCAGAAACCACAGCAGAATGCACAGCGCAATCGCAATGCCGGCCCAGCCGAGAAGCAGTGCCCAATCGGCGCGCTTTTGGCGCCGGCCGACCCTATCCCTCATGAAAAACGCTATTGCACCTTTGATCGGCGCTCGCATTGCTTGCCCCTAGCAACAACTGACCGGGAAGATCACGGGCCACCGGAAGCGCCAATGCGTTGCGGTCGCCTTGACAGGCTTGAGCGTTTCCGCGTCGAGCCAGTCGTCTCCATGACGAAGGCAGAAGCCGCCGACGGCGCGCATCTCGCCATCGATTATCGCGAGCTCAAGCTCGCGACCGAACGGCGCCGTTTCGATATCACGCCATCGCGAAGTATCGAGAAGCCGGAATAGCGCTGCCGCAAGTTTCTTCATGACGATCGACTTCTTGAGTACCTTGTTTGCGATTCTTGCTGGCCGCAGCCGACGCGCCTTGATCTTCCTCAACGCCGTAAACTCCGTATTTCTACGGAGCTCTCCGGTCTTATACTTAGGGGGACGACCTGAATTTCGGATTTTTCGGAAAACGGCAAACTCACGAACATCAAATCGAACCCGGAGTTTTGCCATGCTCACCGCCGTCGCAACCGCCAAGCCCGCCATCTATGCTCGCGCAGTCACCGTGGCCGCCATCGAAGGTCCGCTGTGCCTGATGGGCGCCCCAATGCGGTTTGCCCGCAACAGCGAGATCTACGGCGAGGATGAGCCCGCCGAATACCTCTATCAGGTCATCTCCGGCACGGTGCGGACCTACCGCATGCTGGACGACGGCCGGCGTCAGATCGGCGCTTTCTATCTGCCCGGCGATATCTTCGGCGTTGAGGCCGGAGAGGTGCATTCGTCGTCGGCGGAAGCGATCTCTGATACCCAGATCCTGGTTGCCAAGCGCAGTGCGGTGATGGCCCGCGCCGAGCACCAGAAGGATCTTGCCCGGCAGCTCTGGATGTTGACGGTCCAGGAGCTTCAACGCGTCCAGCAACACTCGCTCGCCCTTATCAAGAGCGCCGAAGAGCGCGTCGCCGGCTTCCTGCTCGAAATGGCCGGCCGCAACTCGGCCGGTGCCGCGGTCGAGCTGCCGATGTCGCGCCAGGACATTGCCGACTATCTTGGACTGACGATCGAAACAGTGTCACGCACGTTCAGCCAGTTCGTGCAGTCCGGCACCATTGCGCTCGAGACGTCCCGGCGTATCCAGCTCCGCAATCGCCCGGCACTGAACCGGCTCAACGCGTAAGGCTGTCTTTGGTGTGCCAAAGAGGCGGGGCGCAGATCAGGTCGGGATGTACCTGAGGCGCCCTGCCCACCGTCTGCGAAATAGCCGGCCGAGGCCAAACCAGTCGAGCTTTGGCGGGCGAAGGAGTTCGGCGAGGGCGTTTGTCCCCGCCTTCTGGAAATCGATGAAGGTTCGCGAGCCGCGACTGGCACATTGGATCATGGCGGCGCCAATTTGTTTGCGAAGATCGGGCGGTATCCCTTTCGGCGAAGCCACCGGGCTTCAAACCACCTCGCGATGCGGCGGCTTTGCCGCCTGTTCTGCTGACGCCTTATCGCGAAGCCATTGGCTCACGCTGTGATCAGCCCAAGCGACTGCAAAGGCGAACAGCAGAAAAACAACGCATACGCCAATTGATATGACAATCGATTCGGTAGGCATTTTCCTCACCTCCAGACGAGATCGGCATCGCGTGAACTAGTCGGTTCGCCAAGACCTGGATCAAGGATCGCTCTGTCACACGACGGCCAAGCATCTCGCAGTCTGCTTTGGAAGTTATTTTGCAGCTTCCATGTCTTCCGGAGACTCCACGTAGAAGCCGGAATAGGTATCGACGAAGCAGAGGTGGTCGTGGACCTCCTTGACGCCGCTGACATCTTCAGCAGCCACGACCGTGGCTTGCCGGGCCTTGTCGGTCGTGATGATGCCGTGCAGGTGGACGACGCCATTGCGCACCGTCACCTCGAAGCTGATCGGGCGCCAGTCGGTCGCATTGACTGCGCGGGTGATGCGCTCACGAATATGATCGTCATCTGCCGTCGGATCCGGAATTTCATGCGCCATGCTGGCGACGGCCTGGAGCAGGTTCGATCGTGTGACGATCCCCTTGAGCGTATTGCCGCTCATCACCGGCAGCCGCTTGATGCCATTCTTCTCCATCAGCCGCACCAGTTCCTCGAGCGCGGTCTCTTCGCCGACGGTAATCGGATTTTCCGTCATGACATCCTCGACCTTGCGGCCGCGCTCACGCACGAAATCGGTGGCCGCTCGTCCGGGGCCGATCAGGAATTGAAGCCAGGCCGGCCGCTTGCGTCCGGTGCCGATCTCGCTGCGGCGCAGGAAATCGCTTTCCGAGACGATGCCGACCAGCTTGCCGGCGTCGTCGAGTACGGGCAAGCCGCTGACATGCGTCCGCAGCATGATCCTGGCGGCATCCTCGATCGAGGTATGTGGCGTGACGGTCATCACGTCCTTGGTCATGATTTGGTGAGCGCGCATCGCTTGTCTCCACTGAACCTAAGCCAGCATAGGCCTCGCAGTCGGATCTCGTTTTGACCTACCGCAATCCCGGCGAGGCTTGCCTGTTGCGTCATTCCAGGGTCTTCAGGAAGGCAATGAAGTCGCCGATCTGATCGCCATCGAAGCGAAATTCCGGCATGGTCGGATGTCCCGTGACGATGCCCTCGGCCAGCGCTTCCTCCAGCATTCCGACCGGATAGCGTTCGTGCAGCGTCCGGAAGGGTGGGGCAACTTTCAGGGGGCTCGGGCTCACCCGGTCGATGGCGTGACATTTCGCGCAATAGGTGAGCGCGAGGCGCTTGCCCTGTTGAGCGCTGGAGGCGAGGCAGGGAACGCCGCTGTAAGCGGCAACGAGTAAAGCGAGAACGCTGTAGATTGTGAATGCTCGTCGCATGCGTCATTCAATCAGTGCGACATCAAGGTCGGTACCGTCATGCAACGGAACATGTCGCGGGTGACCCCGCCGAGCATCACTTCCTGCAGACGGGAATGGCCGTAGCCGCCCATGACCAGGAGATCGAGCCCTTCATCGGCCGCCGCAGACAGGATCGTCGGCTGGATCGTGGAATGGTCTGCCTGGAGCGCGATGACCTTTGCCGGCAAACCGAGGGCTGCCAGCCGCGCCTGCAGATGATCCGGCGATGCTTCAATCGAGACCGGCTCATTGACGCTCAGAATGATAAGAGCGTTGGCTCGGGCGATGAGCGGCATGGCGTCCCGCAGGGCTCGCGCCGCAAGCCGGCCGCCGTCCCAGCATATTCCGATGCGATCGGTCCGAAGCGCGCCGCGAAAGGTGTAGGGAATGACCAGCAGCGGGCCGCCGGCCTGGAGCAGAATTGTTTGCGGGAGAAGATTGTCGAACGTCTCCCGGTCCGGCTCAGGCTGCGAAACCACGGAGAGGTCGCTGAGCCGTGCATTGGCACTGATGATTGCCGCGGCTTCGGCAAACGAGGCGCCCAAGGCTCGGCTTTTATACTTAACGCCGGCGGCTTTTGCCTCGACTTCAAAGACCGCCAGCGCTGCGTTGGCGGCCTCCAGGGCGCGCGTGTGCTGGGCCTCGAACAGCGGTGCCATGGCAACCCCGCCTTCGGCGACGAACGGAACGTCGTTGACCGATTCATAGCCGACGGCGAAGGCATTAAGTGCGGCTTCGCAAGCCATCGCCAGAGAGACCGATGCATCGATCGCCGGGCGTGGCGAACGTTCGGTCGGAATATGAACCAGCAAATTCCTGTACATGACCTTTTCCCTCGGTTCGGAAGCCATCAAAGCATTGGCCGGTCATCTGCGGTTTGATGCACGTCAAAGTCCATGCCCGACGGGTGGCCTATTGAAAGCAGGCACAAAACTGAAGAGCAGCAGAATGACGTCTTCGCAAGCCAACCAAATTCATCGACGGGCCGTGGTCTGGATCGATCATCTGACCGCGAAAATATTCACAATGGGTCTGACCGGCGTTAGCCCCAGCACCGTACACGCCCATCTCGATTCGCCTCACCTTCACCATCATGCTGGTGCCATCGGTTCAGGCCACGTCGAGCAGGATCAGAAGTTCCTTACAACGGTCGCCAAAGCGATCGAACCTTGCGACGATGTCCTGATCCTCGGGCCTGGGACGGAGAAGACGGCTCTGATGCGCCACTTACAATCGTCGCGGCCGAAAATCGCGCTTCGGATGGAGCCGAACGATCATCCGACCGATGAAGAAATCGTCGCGATCGGCCGGAGGCATTTCGGTCTCCCCGAGCCGCGGGCCTGAAGCCGTCGATTGCCTCTAGAAGGAGTTCATTCATGTCGTCCCCTGCATCAGTCACCCGATTGCCGAACTCCGAAGAGCGCGTGGAATCGCCGCCTCCTGAAGTCGCCGAGGCATCGTCGCCGATCTCCGTTGCTGCCGAGTTGGCCGACCGCGCGTTTCATGCAACCGTCGCGCGGCTGACCGGCGGCCTTTCTCCGGCGGCCGTCGCACTGGCGTTTGCCGATTGGCAGCTCCATCTCATGGCGGCGCCGGGAAAATCCGCCGAGCTTGCAGGGGAGGCGGTCCAGCATGCCATGGATATCGTCAATGCCTTTGCGCCCAAGCACGCAACGTTTCTGCCGTGGTCCATCATCAAGCCGCCAGAGACCGATCGTCGCTTTGCCGGCCGCGATTGGGAGCTGCCGTCTTTCAATCTGTTGGCCCAGGCGTTCCTGCTGAGCGAAAATTGGTGGCACTCGACGACATCAGGTGTCCGGGGCCTCGCACATTCCGATGCGGCGATTGTTGATTTCGTGCAGCGCCAGTGTCTCGACACGCTCGCGCCGACGAACTTTGCCAACGTCAATCCGAGGGTGCTGCGCAAGATCATGGAGACCGGCGGCGGCAACTTCCTGTATGGCCTCCACAACTGGGTCGAGGACTGGCTGAAGCTGCTCGGTGGCGGCGGGCCGGATCAGCAATTTGCCGTTGGCAAGGACGTAGCGGTGACCCCGGGCAAGGTCGTCTACCGCAATGAGCTGATCGAGCTCATTCAATATGCTCCGACGACGCCGACAGTGCGGCCCGAGCCTGTGCTGATCGTGCCGGCCTGGATCATGAAATATTACATACTGGACCTTTCGCCGCACAATTCACTGGTGCGAAATCTCGTTCAGAACGGCTTCACCGTTTTCATGATCTCCTGGAAAAATCCGACCTCCGAGGACAGGAATTTGGGCCTCGAAGACTATCGCGAGCGCGGGATCGATGCAGCGGTCGCGGCCATCAAGGGAATCATGCCGGATCGGCAAATTCACGCCGCCGGCTATTGCCTCGGTGGCACACTGCTGTCGATTGCCGTCGCCCAGCTGGAACGCGATTGTCCGGGCTGCCTCCGCTCGGTCACCTTGCTTGCGGCCCAGACCGATTTCACGGAGGCCGGCGAGCTGACGCTGTTCATCAATGAAAGCCAGGTGGCCTTTCTCGAAGACATGATGTGGCAGCGCGGCGTCCTCGGTCCGACGCAAATGGCCGGCGCCTTCCAGATGCTGCGGTCGAACGACCTGCTCTGGTCGCGCGTCGTGCATGACTACCTGATCGGCGAGCGCGCACCCCTGAGCGATCTGATGTCGTGGAATGCCGATGCCACCCGCATGCCGTATCGGATGCACTCGGAGTATCTGCGTGAGCTTTTCCTGAACAATGATCTGGCCGAAGGCCGCTATCATGTGAACGGCAAGCCGATCGCGCTATCCGATCTCCACAAGCCGATGTTCGTCGTCGGTACCCTGCGCGACCATGTGGCGCCGTGGAGGTCGGTGCACAAGATCCACTTCCTTGCGGAGGCCGACACTACCTTTGTGCTGGCCAATGGCGGACATAATGCAGGAATTGTCGCCGCACCGGACGAAGCCGATCGCAGCTACCAGATGATGACAAAGAAGGCGAGCGATCCATATGTCGGTCCCGACGAATGGATCAAGCTGGCGGCCTCACACGAAGGATCGTGGTGGGCAGAGTGGGTGCGGTTTCTCGCCGCGCATTCCGGCTCGCCCGTTGCGCCGCCTTCGCTTGACGCAGGCCGGACGCTGCAGGACGCGCCGGGATCCTATGTCTTGCAGCATTGAGCGGGCGATCATTCTTGGCCGGCGTCAAAAATGGGCCCGGCGCGCTCGAGCGTTTGCGCGGGCGAGCCTGAGGCATCGATGGTCGGCCAGCTGATTTCGCCGATATCATAGTCTTCCTGGCCCGTGGCGATTTCCGGCGTCGCATCCGAGGCGTCGTTCTTGCGCGACCGGATGCGATTGAGGCGAACACCGAGATCGGCGGTCAGGAACATCGGGTAGAACTCGGCATCGGTCGCCTCGACGGCCTTTGATAGATCCCTTCGTTCGGGTTCCTTCAGGAAGGCTGCGTCGACAACGACCGAAAATCCCTGGGCGAGAATTTGCCGGCCGCGCTCAAGGAGCGTCTCGTAGACGCGCGCGTTGACCTCCGGGGTGTAGGCGGTGCCCGGGAGGGAGGTGTGCGGCTCCAGTCCGAACAATTCCTTGCGGATGACATCGGAGCGTTGCAGGACAGCGCCGGGCAGCGGCGGCAGCAGGGGTGCGATTTCGCGGGCCAATACGCTCTTTCCGGTGCCGGATTTGCCGCCGATCGCGATCAACGATGGCCGGGCGGATTTGACGAGCCGCAGCGCGAGATCGAAATATGCCCTTCCATCCCTTCCGTCATGGTCATGATCCGGCGACAGGCGCCGCTTGGTGAAGAGCACGTTGGCGCGGATGGCCGCGCGCATCGACAGGAATAATGGCAGCAGGGCGAGCGCGTTTCCATTCTCGCGCCAGCTTGACTGCAAATAGGCGTTGAGCAGCCTGTTCGCACAGGACGTCAGACCGAAATGGCAGAAATCCATGATCGGGAAGGCGAGGTCGTAAAGGATGTCTGTCGTTGCAATCACCGGGTCGAACTCGATTGCATCGAACAGCACAGGCTTTCCGTCGATAAGGACGATATTGCCGAGATGCGCGTCACCATGGCAACGGCGGATCAGGCCTTGCGTTGACCGTGCCTGCAAAAGCTTGCGGCAATCTCCGAGCCTCTCGTGACTCAGCGCGTCAAGTTGCTCGACTGCTTGCCGCGGAAGCTCGGTTTCGTCGAGAAAAGTCTGGGTGTTGCGATCGATGACGCCTGAGATCGATCCCAGCCACGGCGCGCCGTCCGCTGCGGGCGCCTGCTTGTGGGCATCGCGAAGCGTGGCGGCCAGCGCCTCGGCAAGTTCGGGCGTGACGCCGCCGGCGCGTGCCAGATGATCAAACGTCTTGCTCTCATCAAACCGCGTCATCTCGACGGCCCACTCGATCGGGGGGCCGTGTCCGTCGATTTCGAGACCACTGCCGGCTTGCGTAATCGGAACGACCCGCCGATAGAGCTGCGGCGCGAAGCGTCGGTTGACGACCAGCTCTTCCTCGCAGGCGTGCTTGCGCTTCTCCAGCGACGAGTAATCCAGAAAAGGAAGGCGGACGTCGCGCTTGACCTTGAGCACCCGATCGGTTCCGAGAAACACGATGGACGCATGGGTGTCGACGCGCTTACAGTTCGGTTCAAAATTGTCCAGGAACGCGAGGACCGCTTCCTGGGCTTGTCCGGGCGTCACTTTTCCGGATCGCGTCATGGACGCAACACCGCCGCGCCCACGAGCTTGCCGTCGCGCAGACAAGCGAGCGCTTCGTTGGCCTGTTCTAGCGGAAAGACCGTGGTGTGTGTGCGGATGTTGGCGTGGGCTATGGCGTTGAAGAAGTCGACGCCGTCGCGGCGGGTCAGGTTGGCAACCGATACGACCTGTCGTTCGCCCCAGAGGATGCTGTAAGGAAAAGTCGGGATATCCGACATATGGATGCCGGCGCAAACGACGCGCCCGCCTTTGCGCACGGCACGAAGCGCCTGAGGAACCAGAGGCCCGACCGGGGCATAGATGATCGCAGCGTCCAATTCCGCAGGCGGAATATCTTCCGAGGCTCCAGCCCAGTTTGCGCCAAGCGAGAGCGCGAGCTGCTGAGCTTCCTTGTCCCCGCGGCGGGTAAAGGCATAGATGGTCCGTCCCTGCGCGCGCGCGACCTGAGACACGATGTGCCCGGCGGCTCCAAAGCCATAAATTCCGATCGCGCGGGCTTCACCCGCCATGACCAGCGACCGCCAGCCGATGAGGCCTGCGCAAAGCAAGGGGGCGAGGGCGGCATCATCGCCGTCTTCGCCGAGCGCAAAGCAGTACCGCGCATCGGCCACCAGGTGGCTGGCAAAGCCGCCGTCCCGCGTGTAGCCGGTGAACTTCGGGCGGTCGCAAAGATTTTCCTTGCCGGCGCGGCAGTAAAAGCATTCGCCACACGTGAAGCCGAGCCACGGCACGCCGACGCGCATGCCGACCGTCAGATCGGCGACGCCAGCCCCCAGCGTATCAATCCTGCCGACGACTTCGTGTCCCGGGATGATCGGATACGGAATGTCCGGCAGTTCGCCGTCCACGACATGCAAGTCGGTGCGGCAAACGCCGCAGGCGGCTACCCGGATGCGGACTTCGCCCGGCCCGGGTGTCGGGTCGAGGCGCTCCTGCGGCGTCAATCTCTCGCCGCGTGCTGAAAGAACCATCGCGTACATATTACCTGCATCCCGCCGTAACAAGTTTAGTCTGATTACCAATGTCGTTGCCCGGTTTGATCTCCGTCAAAGCCGCTCTCCGGCCTGCGCCGTAAGAAGATCTTGCTAGTTCCGGTTCACCCAGGAGGCAAGGCATGAGCAAAGCAGTGGTTCCTACCGGCGTCGAGCATCCGCTTGGGCGACAGGAGAACAACCCATTGACTTTTTTGCAGCAGGAGATCGAGCGTCTGTTTGACGGCTTGAGCCGCAATTTTTCGCACCTGGCCACGGCTCATTCGACGGTTCCCTGCATGGACGTGAGTGAGACCGACAAGGCGATCGAAGTCGCCGCTGAATTGCCGGGGCTCGAGGCAAAGGATATCCAGCTCGGTCTCGTGGACAATGTTCTCACCGTTCGCGGCGAAAAGAAGAGCGAGCGCGAGGAAAAGCAGAGGGACTATCACCTCCTCGAACGCAGCTTCGGCTCGTTCTCGCGATCGCTGCAGTTGCCGGAAGGCGTCAAGGCGGAGGATATCTCTGCCGAGATCGCCAATGGCGTCCTCAAGGTGACGGTGAAAAAGCCGGCGCCGAAGCAGAGCAAGCAGATCGAGATCAAGACCGCGGCCTGACGTGATCGGCGCGCCGCCGCATATGGCGGCGCGACCCTTTGAAGGAAAACAGCAATGTACGAATTTCTCCAGGACACCGCCGGGGGTACCATGACCCGGTCGGTCCGAAGCGTTACCCCGGAAACCACGGTTGGAGATCTTTATAAGCTCTTTGCCGCCGACGATTTTGATGCCTATCCCGTCGTGCAGGACGACACTTTGGTCGGCATCGTGTCAAAGCTGGATGCGCTGAAGCCGTTCGCCTTCACCGAAGATCAGCTCGTGCCCCACTACAAGGACGGTATGTCGACCAGGGTCGACACAGTGATGTCAACCAGTGTTGTTAGTGTCGAGCCTGACACCCACTTGCAGCGGGTCCTCGAACTGATGATCAGACATCGCGTCAAGAGCCTGCCTGTCGTCGACGAATGGAAAAATCTTCTGGGTATCATCGCGCGCGAGGATATCATGCGAGCGATGGCGCGTTCGGTGCCGTTGCAATTCCCTGCGGCTGTTCCTTCCGCGACCGCCTGACATGTCGACTTTCGGGCTTGAAACTGTCTTCGCTCCAAAGCGGGTCGCCATCATCGGTGGCAGCCCGCGCCTCGGGTCGATCGGCACGATCATCGTTCAGAACCTTGTACAGGGCGGGTTCGCAGGCGAGATCGCTGTCGTCAACAACCGTTATGACAGTATCGGCGGACGAAAGACCTGTCCGAATCTCGCGGCAGTGCCGTTTGTGCCGGACCTGATCGTCATCACGACGCCGGCGCCGTCGATTCCGGACGTCATTCGCCAGGCTGGAGAGCTCTGCGTCAAGGGAGCCGTCATTATCTCGTCCGGCCTTGGACATGGACCCGGATCGATCGCTGAAGCCGCTTTGCAGCTGGCCGGCGCGCATGGTCTGCGAATTGTCGGTCCAAACTGCCTCGGCATCATGTTCCCGAATATCGGACTGAGCGCGAGCTTTGCGGCGCGGCATCCGCTGCCGGGGTCGTTGGCCCTGATCTCGCAATCCGGCGCGATCGCTGCTGCGATGATCGACTGGGGTGCGGAAAAAGCCGTCGGCTTTTCGGGGATCGTCTCGATCGGCGATCAGCTTGATGTCGATGTTGCCGATCTTCTCGACTATTTTGCGCTCGACGACAGGACAAGCGCGATTCTCCTGTATCTTGAGGCAGTGAAGGACGCGCGGAAGTTCATGTCTGCTGCCCGCGCCGCCGCGCGCCTCAAGCCGGTTGTCGTTGTCAAATCCGGCCGGATGGCGCAGGGAGCCAGGGCCGCTGCAACCCATACCGGCGCGCTCGCCGGGTCGGATGCCGTCTACGACGCCGCTTTTCGCAGGGCCGGACTGTTGCGGGTGTTCGATTTGCGTGAGCTGTTCGACTGCGCCGAGCTGCTCGGCCGGCACGTTCAAGCGCCCGTCGGCAAAAACCTGACAATCCTGACCAACGGCGGAGGCATCGGCGTCCTGGCAGTCGATCGGCTGGCGGAGCTCGGCGGCGCAGCACCGCCTCTCGATCCGCAAGTATGCGCAAGACTGGACGCCGCACTGCCGCCGACCTGGTCGAAGGCTAATCCGGTCGACATTGCCGGCGACGCCGATGTCGAGCGTTACCTCAAGGCGCTGGATGTCCTGCTCAACGATCCATCCAGCGATGCGTTGCTGGTGATGAATGTCGAGACCGCAGTCGCCCCGGCCGACGGTATCGCCGAGGCGGTGGCCGAACGCGTGAAAGCTCATCGCGCGACGCGCGGTAGAGCCAAGCCGGTCCTGGCCGCCTGGGTCGGTACGGATCAGCTCGTGGCCCCGATTTTCGACAAGGCCGAAATTCCGCATTTTCCGACCGAAGACGACGCGGTGCGCGCCTTCATGCATCTCGTCAAGCACCGCGAGGCGAGAGAGTTGATGATGGCGACCCCGCCCAACGTCTCTGCATTGTTTACGCCTGATTTGAAGGCGGCGCGGCAAACGGTCGAAAAGGCGCTCGCCGAGGGACGGGCCTGGCTCGATCCGCTCGAGATCAGCAGGCTGTTTGAGGCCTATTCCATCCCGATGGTGCCGACGTTGTCGGCGGAGGCGCCCGACGAGGCGGTCGCGAAGGCTGCTCCATTTCTCGCGCAGGGCCTTTCCGTCGCCATCAAAGTCCTGTCGCGGGACATCACCCACAAATCCGATGTCGGCGGCGTCAAGCTTGGCCTTGCGACCAAAGAACAGGTTCGCGAGGCGGCCGCCGAAGTGATGGCCAAGGCGCGGAACGCGCGACCCGATGCGCGCATCGATGGCGTGATGGTGCAGCCGATGATCGTTCGCCTGGCTGCGCGCGAACTGATCCTCGGCATTGCCGACGATCCGACCTTTGGGCCGGTCATCGTTTTTGGCCGAGGGGGAACGGCAGTCGAGATCGTCAAGGACAAGGCGCTGGCGCTGCCGCCGCTCGATATGAATCTGGCAAATGGTCTCGTCAACCGGACCGCGGTCGCTCGGCTGTTGCCGGCCTATCGCGATGTGCCGGGGGTGCCCCCGGACGCGGTCCCGCTCACGCTCGTGAAGCTGTCCCAGATGGCGGCCGACTGCCCCGAGATCATCGGGCTCGATATCAACCCTTTGCTTGCAGACGAGAATGGCGTGCTGGCGCTCGATGCACGCGTCGCGATCCAACAGCCGGCAAGACTATCTCCCGGACAGACCAGATTTGCCGTTCGGCCTTATCCCAGCCAGTGGGAAGGTCAACTCAAGCTTCGCAACGGCCAGGTTGTAGCGGTCCGCCCTCTGCGGCCCGAGGACGAGCCGGCGATTGCGGGTTTCCTGGCCAGCGTTTCACCTGAGGATCTCAGGCTTCGTTTCTTTCATGCGGTCAAGGACTTTTCGCATCAATTTACCGCGCGGCTGACCCAGCTCGATTATGCGCGTTCGATGGCGTTCGTGGCACTCGATGCCAAGGGCGAAATTACGGGTGTCGCCAGGCTCCATTCGGACTCGCGCTACGAACGCGCCGAATATGCCATTCTCATCGCATCACACCTCAAGGGCCACGGGCTTGGCTGGGCGCTCATGCAGCTGTTGATTGATTATGCCAGGGCCGAAGGGCTGAAATATCTGAGCGGTCAGGTGCTCCGCGAAAACGCCACCATGCTGACCATGTGCCGCGAATTGGGGTTCAGTATCGGAAGCGACGCGCAGGACGCCGGCATCGCGGTCGTATCGCTGGATCTCGCCAGACATGGGGCAGGCGAAGGCGTCCGTCCGCTCCAGCGTACGACAGCCTAGCGCGACGGCCCGGTCGGTTGACCGGTGATTCAGGCCGCCTCGTTCTCGGCTTTTTCGGCCTTGTGCTTGTGCAGCCGTTCGATCACCACCGGAATGAGCGGCAGCAGCGCCGGAATGATGACGCTCTCGACAGCGGCGCGTATCGGCCCGCCACCATGCAGGTCTTCCTCGAAAGCTGAAATCGCCTGCTGATGCGCTTCCTGAGCCAAGTTTAGCTCACGCCCGGCGGGCCGGCGAGCCGCAAGCAGGACGATCGAACCGGCCAGAATGAGATCAAATGTCCCCAGCGCGACCGCGGACGAGATCGCGTCCCATCGCTGCACCAACGCGAAATAGGCGGCGAGTTCGAACAGGAGCAGGGCGCAAGCGGCGATCGGCATGGCAAGCGCCTGCAGGCCGAGATTGGTCAACAGACGCTTCAGCCGCAGTTCGGCGACAGCGCGCTCGGTGCGCCAGAGCATGCGAAAGTGGCCGATCAGATGGCGTGTCGACATAGCAATTTTCCCTATAATTTAGATCTAGGGCAGAATGCCTCATTCGGCCTTGATGTGCATCAAATGTCGCAAAGGACGCTATTGCGCTGTATCAAGGAATGATTGAAGCACTCGTCTACGCTTTCAAAGTAATTGGAGAACCTTGCTTGACCGATCAGCCCGATTTGATGGTGGCACATGACGGACGTGTGACGCTCCGTCCGAGCGGTGCATGGACGCTCGATCATGTGGAGGCCCTGGAACAGCTCTGTGCAAGGCCGCTTCCGGCGGATGTCGCAGCGCTCGATATCGGTCAGGTGACCGCGCTCGACACGGTCGGAGCCTGGCTGCTGGAGAAACTCTCGCGGCGTTTTTCAGCCTCGGCGGAGGTTGCGCTTGCCGGTGCGTCCGCATCCCAGGCAGGCTTGATGCGGGAGATTCAGGGCGTCAACCGCGAACAGCCGGCTTCTCGGCGGCGAAGCAACATCGTCCTCGATTTCATGGAGCGGATCGGGCGCGGGATTGCCGCCGAGAGCGCAAGCTTCCTGCAGATGCTGGGAGCGGTCGCAATCGCCCTGCTTGGTGTATTGCGGCGGCCACGTACCCTCAGGCTGACGCCGACGGTCTATCAGCTCTACAAGGTCGGTTGGCTGGCGATTCCGATTATGGCGCTCATCACTTTCCTGATCGGCGCGATCATCGCCCAGCAGGGATTTTTTCATTTCCGCAAGTTCGGCGCCGAATCCTACACCGTCGATATGGTCGGAATCCTGGTGTTGCGCGAGCTTGGCGTGCTGATCGTCGCCATCATGGTCGCCGGCCGCTCCGGCAGCGCCTATACCGCCGAGCTTGGTTCGATGAAAATGCGCGAAGAGATCGATGCGCTGAGCACCATGGGTCTCGACCCGGTCTCGGTGCTGATCCTGCCGCGGGTCGCGGCATTGGTGATCGCCTTGCCGATCCTGACCTTCATCGGATCGATGGCCGGACTCTACGGGGGCGGCCTGGTCGCCGAGTTTTATGGCGACATGGCGCCGGCGATCTATATCGAACGCCTGCACGAGGCGGTCTCGGTCACCTCCTTCAAGGTCGGCATCCTCAAGGCGCCCTTCATGGCGCTGGTGATCGGGATTGTCGCTTGCAACGAAGGGCTGCGCGTGCAGGGAAGTGCCGAGTTGCTCGGTAAGCAAACGACGACATCCGTCGTGAAATCGATTTTCCTCGTCATCGTTCTCGACGGCCTGTTCGCGATATTCTTCGCGTCGATCGGGATGTAGCCATGCCCGATGAGACCTTCGCCATCAGCGTTCGCGACCTCGTGGTCGGGTTCGGCCAACATACCGTGATCGACCATCTTTCTCTCGACGTGCAAGCGGGCGAGATCATCGGCTTGGTCGGCGCATCCGGCGGCGGCAAGTCAGTCTTGATGCGGACCTTGATCGGCCTGTTGCCCAGACAATCCGGCACGATCGAATTTGCAGACGCCGCCGCCGACAGCGCCGGTCGACGCGGCGTGCTGTTTCAACAGGGCGCGCTGTTCTCGGCGCTGAACGCGCGACAAAACATCCAGTTTCCGCTTGCGCGAAGCGGCGCACCTGTCGCCCGCGCTGCTCGACGAGATCGCGAATGCCAAGCTCGAAATGGTCGGCTTGAGCGTCGAAGACGGCGACAAGTTTCCGGCGGAGCTTTCGGGCGGAATGACCAAACGTGTGGCGCTGGCCCGCGCGTTGGCGCTCGATCCTGCGCTTCTATTCCTGGACGAACCGACTTCAGGGCTCGATCCGATCGCCGCCGGAGAATTCGACGCACTCATCAAGACCTTGCAGCAAACGCTGCGCTTTACCGTCTTCATGATCACCCACGATCTGAACTCGCTCGCGGCCGTGTGCAATCGCGTTGCCGCGCTTGCCGACGGCAAGATCGTCGCGCTCGGGCCGTTGTCGACGGTGCTAGCATCGGACCATCCCTGGGTGCGGGCTTATTTTCACGGCGCGCGTGCGCAAATGCTTCATCTTGAGGCCAACTGAGAGAGAATGATGGAAACCCGGGCTCCCTATGTCATTGTTGGCGCCTTCGTGCTGGCGGCGATCGCAGCTGTATTCGGCTTTGTCTACTGGCTCAACAATACCGGCGGCATTGGCAAGCGCGACACGTATCAGGTCGTCTTCAGCGGCCCGGTTCCGGGCCTGCTGGTTGGAGCAGGCGTTCTCTTTAACGGCATTCGCGTCGGCGAGGTCACCGCGCTTCAGATCGTGGCCGATCATCCTCATGACGTTCATGCGAGCATTGCTGTCGCGCAAAATACGCCGGTTCGCGCCGACACAAAAGTCGGCCTCGACTTTCAGGGCCTGACCGGCGTGCCCGTGGTTGCCCTGGAGGGCGGCGAAAATCCGGCTGCTCCGCCGGTGCAGGGCGCGCTGGTCGCCGAGCAGGGCGCGGGCCAAAGCATGACGCAGGCGGCGCGTGATGCGCTGCGCAAGGTCGACAGGGTGCTGTCGGACAACGCCGCGCCGCTGCACGACGCGATCACGAATTTGAGCACCTTCACGGACGGGTTGGCGCGCAATACACCGAAACTGGACGGTATCGTCTCCGGCCTCGAAAAAATGACCGGAGCCACCCCGCCTCCACGCAAGGTCGTCTATGACCTCCGCGCCGTGGATACCTTTCAGGCGCCAAAGGTCCCGCTGCAAGCGGGCCTCGCGATCGCCGAGCCGACCGCGACCGCACGCCTTCAAACGCAGCGATTTCTATTTGCCTCCGACGAAGAACCGCATGAGGCATTCGACAACGCGCAATGGAGCGACAGCCTTCCGGCCCTTGTCCAGGCAAAGCTGCTGCAGAGCTTCGAGAACTACGACATCGCGCATGCACCGGTGCGAGCCGATCCGGCCGCTCCGGGCGGAACACGGCTGGCAATCGATCTGCGGCAATTCGAGATTTCGACCGATCCGGCCGCCAAGGCAACCATTGCCCTTTCGGCCAAGGTCATCAACGAGGCCGGACAAGTCAGGGCGGCGCGTATCTTCGAAACGTCGGCCCCGCTGGATGGGTTGACGCCGTCGAAGGCTGCATCGGCATTCGATCGCGCTTTTGCCGACCTTGGCCGCAACCTGATCACCTGGACCGCGTCGGTCCATTGATCGTTCGCGGGAGGCTTGCAGGAAAGCCAGGTTCAGGTCTGCGAAAACGTCCCCGGAGCAGGAATAAAGATACGACAAGGGACCGCGACCTGGAGCGCCGCGATCCCTGCTTGGATTTCTTCATTCGAGACACCGGCGATTCAGAAGCCGTAGAACTCTTCGCGCAGCGCGTTCTCGTACTTGTGCTTCGCCGCCTTGACGCGATTTCGGAGTTCATCTTCCTTGAAATGGGCGTTTTCCCATTTGTCCACTTCGGCAACCGTATGATTGACGGAAGCCAGGGCTTCCTCTTGCCTGATGGCGTCGATCCATCGCTCGACCGCAGCAATGTACGCCTTTCGCATTTGATCCAGCTCTGAATGGTTTTCCGGCATGTCAAGATATCTCCATGTTGTACGGACCAGAGCGCCACATGTGGGCGAGCAAGCCCTGGCATGATCATGACGGCGAGCCCGCGCGTTCCGCTTGATCCTTCGCAAACGGGCCTGCGAATATCGGCTCGTCGTTCGGATTAGCGCTTCTCAAGCCGATGCTGAACTGAGCGCCGAGCGGAAACGAAGAAGCGTCAGGATCAGGAAAAGCGCCGCGATTCCAGCAACGGCGACGAACTGCGGCCACACCACGTCAAGGCCCGCGCCTCGATACAGGATCGCCTGGGCGAATAACACAAAATGGGTAGAGGGCGAGGCCTGCATTGCGATCGCGAGCCACCGAGGCATGCTTTCGAGCGGTGTCGCGTTTCCGGACAGCACGTTCATCGGGACGCCGACCAGCATATAGAGAAGGCCAAGCTGAGGCATGGAACGTGCAATCGTCGCCAGAAATAGTCCGAGCGAGGTGGCAAAGGACAGGTAGAGGATTGCGCCGAACAAGAACAGCGGGATCGAGCCGGCGATTGGAACACCCAGGAGGAGGCGTACAACAAAATAGAGCGAGAGGCCAATGGCCAGTACGATGACGAAGCCATTGGCCCAGATTTTCGACATCGCGATCTCGAAGGGCGTGAGCGGCATCACCATCAGATGGTCCATCGTTCCATGTTCGCGTTCTCGAACAAGGGCCGCGCCGGCCAGGATGATCGCCAGAAGCGTAACACTAGAGATGATTCCCATCACGCTGGTGAACCAGGCGGTCGCTACGTTCGGATTGAACGCAATTCTGATTGCAAGATTTACTGGCGTTAATGGAACAGACTCCGCATGGGACAGGAATTGGGCAATTTCAGTGTTGATGATTTGCTCGGCATAGCCCGAACCCAGTCCGGCCTGAACCATGGCCGTCGCGTCGACGTTGACCTGAATCTCCGGCTGGTGGCCGGCCAACACGTCGCGCTGAAAGTTTGGCGGAATATCCACGACGAAGGTGTACTGGCCCATGTTCATCAGATGCTCGACGTCGCCTTGGGAAAGCGCGACGGGCGGCTTGAAGTAGGGCATCAGAAACGCGTGGGCTATCCGCCTCGACAATTCGGATTGGTCCTCGTCAACGATCCCGATCGACGCGTGATACAGCTCCTGGGAATTGCTTTGCGCCTGGCTGATCACGGCGAGCGAAAAGGAATAGATCACCAGACCCAGCAGTACCCAGTCGCTTAGCAGGCTGCGCAGCTCCTTGGTGCCGAGCCAGAAGATGTTGCTGAGGCTTCGCATCGGATTCTAACGCTCCTGCTTTCGAAGCAATAGCAGGCTGATCGTCGTCAGCAGGGGGATGAAGACGGCCAGCATCAGTATGCTCGATCCGAGATCGGCAAATCCGAGGCCCTTGGTGAAGGTGCCGACACTGATCGGGCGGTAGTAGGTCATCGGAAAGCAACGCCCGATGATTTGAGCCATGCCGGACAGCGAGGACACCGGCGTCATCATGCCGGAAAATTGCTGGGCCGGCAGGATGGTGAGAATGGCCGTTCCGAACAACGCGGCGATCTGGGACTTGCAAAAGGTCGAAATCAGCATGCCGTAACCCGTCGTCGTGAAGACGTAGATGGTTGTGCCGACGAGAAGCGCCGGAAAGCTGCCCTTCAGGGGCACATTGAAGAGAAAGATCGCCATCGCAAACATGACGATAAAGTTGATCAAGGCGACGACGACATAAGGCAGCTGCTTGCCCAGCAGGAATTCGAGCCGCGTTACCGGGGTCACGTAGAGATTCGTGATCGATCCCAGCTCCTTTTCGCGGACGACGGCGAGCGCCATCAGGATGGCCGGAAACAAGGCGAGCATCATGGCCAGCGTCGACGGGACCATCGCGAAGATGCTGTCAAAGTCCTGATTGTATTTGAAGCGGACTTCGATGTCGGCCGGTGGTGTCGCTGCCGGCTGGGTTGTCTTGACGGCAGGGTCCCTCAAATAGAGCTGGTGCATGCCCTCCAGATAGCCGCGGATCGTCTCCGCGCGAAAGGGCATCGCGCCATCGATCCAGGCCGATACCCAGACCGGACGTCCTCGTTTGAGGTCCACGCCGAAATTCGGCGGAATTTCGATGCTTGCATCGATATCGCCGTTCTTGAGGCGCCGATCAATGTCCGCATAGTTCGTGAGCGGCTGCTTCTCGACGAAATATGCAGACCCCCTGAGCTCCTCCAGATATGCGCGGCTTTCCGGTGTCTGATCGCGGTCGAGTACAGCGAAGCTGAGATTGTTGACGTCGGTTGAGATCCCGAAGCCGAAGACAATCATCAAAAGCGCGGTGCCGAACAGCGCGAAGGCCAGGCGGATGGGGTCGCGCAGCAGTTCGAGACTCTCTCGAATCGTGTAGGCAAACAATCGCTGGAAGCTGAAAGCAGGGCTCCGCGGCCGGCTATCTGCCTGATCGACTGCCGGCCTGGTCGGAGAAGCTTGCTCAACCGTGATCGCGGCAGCCGTCGTCGGTGCTTCGTGCTCGAGAAAGCTGATGAAGGCGTCTTCGAGGCCGGCCGCTCGCTTCGCTTCAACCAGCTCAGCCGGGGTGCCCGTCGCCAGCACTCGTCCCTCGTGCATGAGGGAGAGGCGGTCGCATCGCGCGGCTTCGTTCATGAAATGCGTCGATACGAAGATCGTGATGCCCTGATTTCGCGACAGATCGATCAGCAACGTCCAAAACTGGTCGCGCGCCAGCGGATCGACCCCCGAGGTTGGCTCGTCGAGGATCAGGAGTTCCGGTTTGTGAACCACGGCGACGGCAAGCGACAGGCGCTGTCTGATCCCGAGGGGAAGCTCGGAGGCCAGTTGATCGAGATTGTCAGCGAGACCGCATTTTTCGACCAGCTCCGCGATTTGCTTGCTGGCGAAGGCGCGAGGCAATTGAAAAAGCCGCGCATGCAACGAGAGATTCTCGCGGACCGTCAGTTCGCTATAGAGCGAGAAAGACTGCGACATGTAGCCGACGCGGCGCCGGGCCGCGAGGTCGCCGGCCTGCATCGTTTGACCGAAGATCAGCGCTTCGCCGTCGGAGGGCGGCAGCAGTCCCGTGAGCATCTTCATCGTGGTTGTCTTGCCCGATCCGTTCGAGCCGACAAATCCGAAAATCTCTCCGCGAGAAATCGAAAAGCTCACACGGTCGACCGCCGTAAAGTCGCCGAACCGGCAGGTCAATTGTCTCGCGACGATGACAGGCTCGGCGCTTGAATCCAGCAGCGGCTTGGTTGCGGCAAAGCTGGTGCCATCGTGTCGATAGGGGAGAAGAGCAACGAAAGCCTGTTCGATCGACTGCGTTGCGGTTCTGGCCTTGAGATCGGAGGGCGAGCCTGCGGCGAGGATTTTCCCGCCGTTCATGCAGATCAGCCAGTCGAAACGTTCGGCCTCCTCCATATAGGCGGTCGCGACGATAACGCTCATGCCGGAGCGGCGGCCGCGCAGACGATCGATCAGGTCCCAGAATTGCCGGCGGGACAGTGGGTCGACCCCGGTCGTGGGCTCATCCAGGATCAGAAGATCAGGGTCATGAATGAGCGAACAGCACAGCCCGAGCTTCTGGCGCATTCCACCGGAAAGCTTTTTGGCAGGGCGATCGGCAAACGGTGCAAGCCCGGTGCTTTCCAACAGCTCCTGAATGCGCCAGGCGCGTTCCTCGCGAGACTGCGCGAACAGCCTGGAGAAGAATTCGATATTCTCTTTCACGCTCAGGTCGGAATAGAGATTTTTGCCAAGTCCTTGCGGCATGTAGGCGATGCGCGGGCAGATCGCGGCGCGCGCCGCGGCGCCCGCGATATCGACGCCCAGAACCCGCACCTCGCCCCGCTGGATCTGCCGTGCACCGGCCAGGATCGCAAGCAGCGACGACTTGCCCACTCCATCGGGGCCGATCAGTCCGATCAACCGGCCCGCGGGCAGGGACATCGAAACCTGATCGAGCGCCGCCACCGAGCCGTAGAGATGGGACAAATCAGTGACCACGGCGACGGCATCGTCGCTGCCAGTCATGGGTTGCCCTGCAGGTTCTTGGGCCAATCGTTAGCCGGATCCCAGTGGACGTAACCCACGCCCGGCAATCCGCTTCTCACCGCATCGGCATGCGCGAGCAGGCGCTCCTGGTCGATGCGCAGCCGGATGCGGAACATCAACTTGTCGCGTTCGCTCTGGGTTTCCACGGTCTTCGGGGTGAACTGCGCCTGGCTCGCGATGAACGAGACCTTTGCCGGAATGGGATGATCGGCATAGGCATCGAGAACGATCCGTGCGTCCGCGCCAACCTTGACTTTGCCCGCTTCGAGCGTCGGAAGATAAATGTCCATGTAGACGTAGGACAGGTCCAGCATGGCGAAGACTTTGCCGCCAGCCGGCAGAACTTCACCGATGTTGGCCAGCCGGTATTGAATCCGTCCCGGCTTGGGTGCGACGAGCGTGTTGTCCGCAATCTCGACCCGGTAGAAGCCTGCATCGTGCTCGGCAGCTTCCAGCGCGTGCTGGGACACCATAACCCTGGCGGTTGCCGCGCTAAGGCCTGCAGTCGCGCCATCGAGCGCCTGCTGGCGCTGATCGGCGATCTCCTGCGTCGTCCAGCCGTTCTTCAGCAGTGTTCTGGCGCGGTCCATTTCCTGCTGGGCGAGCGTCTTTTGCGTTTGCTGCTGAACCAGATTGGCTTGTGCTTCGTCGACGGCGCGCTGGGCCTGCCTGATCTGGGCTTCCGATTTGGAGAGCGACTGCTCGATATCGGCCGAGTCCATCCTTGCCAGGACCTGGCCGGCGGCGACCCTGTCGCCAATATCGGCCAACAGCTCGGAGACACGGCCGGCGGACTTTGTGGCGATATCGACCTCGTCAGCTTCGATCCGGCCGTTGCCCATGCTGATCCCGGAGGGAAGCGGGGGATGTGCCTGCTTCCAGGCGTAGTATCCGCCGCCAGCCGCGCCGCCCAGCACAATCAGGAGCGCGATCCAGAACCACGAGGATGGTCGTTTGGGCTGTGTTTTCAGAACAGCCGGCAGGTGCCGCGAATCCAGCGGTGCGAGCGGGGGTGACGCTTGCCCGGTCGGCACCTTGTCTGTCAGCTCGTCGGATCGTTGCATTTTGCTGGCCTTGATTTCCATAATGAAAATCAGCTTCGCATTGTCGGACGCCCTCGCGTTTGACCTGCCTCAAACCCTCCGTGCTCGCCGCTTGACCTGGCGCAACGCGGCTCGCAACCGTGCTGCGATTATGACAACCGAAATGCGACGAGGAGAACGGGATGAAGGCGCTCGTCTATCGCGGTCCTGGCAACAAATCCCTCGAGCAAAGGCCGAAGCCGCAAATCAACGCCCCGACCGATGCGATCGTCAAACTCCTGAAGACGACGATCTGCGGAACCGACCTGCATATTCTAAGAGGCGACGTGCCAACCTGTCCGCTTGGCCGTATCCTCGGCCACGAGGGTGTCGGTGTGATCGACAGCGTCGGCAACGCGGTCACTCACTTCGCGCCCGGCGATCGGGTCATCATTTCCTGCATTTCGTCATGCGGCACCTGCGAGTATTGCCGGCGCGGCATGTATTCTCATTGCGTGAACGGCGGCTGGATCCTCGGCAACAAGATCGATGGAACACAGGCTGAGTTCGTGCGGACGCCCTTTGCCGACACGAGCCTTTATCACGTGCCCCCTGGGGCCGGTCTAGATGCGCTGGTGATGCTCAGCGATATCCTGCCGACCGGCTTTGAATGCGGGGTCCTCAACGGCAAGGTCAAGCCAGGTTCCAGCGTGGCTATTGTCGGCGCGGGCCCGATCGGTCTCGCGGCGCTGTTGACGGCGCAGTTCTATGCGCCGGCCAGTATCATCATGATCGATCTTGACGACAACCGTCTCGAAATGTCGAAGCGTTTCGGCGCGTCAGCTACCATCAACAACAGAGACGGCAGGGCCGCCGGGAAAGTGCTGGAGCTGACCGGCGGCTGCGGCGTCGATACCGCGATCGAGGCGGTCGGCGTTCCCGCCAGTTTCGAGACTTGCGAGGATATCGTGGCGCCGGGCGGGGTGATCGCCAATGTCGGCGTTCACGGCGCAAAAGCGGATTTGCATCTGGAGCGTTTGTGGGACCGAAACATTTCGATCACGACCCGGCTGGTTGATACCGTCACCACGCCAATGCTGCTGAAGACTGTGCAATCGCACAAGATCGACGCCGCCAAGCTCATCACGCACCGGTTCCAATTCGACCAGATCCTGGAAGCTTATGAGACATTTGGCGCCGCCGCCGAGACGCATGCCTTGAAAGTCCTGATCGAATTTTGACGTTCGTGGGTGGCGGCAGATGCGGCGCTATCGCGGCCGTAGCCGCTCCAGCCAGGCCAGCCGGCACCTAGCTGACGAATTCCTATGGACAGGTGGTCACGAGGTGCTAGCCTCGGCCACGGCTCATAACCGTGATCGGCTTTGTCATGATCACAGTTCCGGAAGTGATGGCGCAGGCATTGGGCGGCTTCCTGGCGGCGGAGACGCGCGGGCGGTTTCGTTCGTCTCACGCAAATCTTGCCGACTTCCTCCCTTATATTTCCAGGCTGACACTGGAATGCATCGGCAACAGCGATGCGCTGTATCACAATATCGAGCACTCGATGCTGGTCACGCTCGTCGGCCACGACATCCTGATGGGGCGATCATTGATGCGGCCCACGACACCGCGCGATTATTCCAACTTCATCCTGGCGTGCCTCACCCATGACATCGGCTATGTACGCGGCGTGGTGCAAGGCGATGGCGAGGGGGCTTATGTCGCCGACGTCACCGGGCGCACCATTCGCCTGCCGATCGGGTCTTCCGACGCCGCGATGGCGCCCTATCATGTCGACCGCTCCAAGCTGTTCGTCATAGAGCGCTTTGACACCGTCGACTATCTTGATGCGGATCGCATTGCCCACGCGATCGAATACACCCGCTTTCCCTACCCATCTCCGAAAAACGAAACCGCCGACGACCTCAACGAGGAGGAAGGTTTGCTGCTGCGTGCCGCCGACCTGATCGGTCAGCTCGGGGATCCCAACTATATGCGCAAGGCCAATGCCCTGTTCTACGAGTTCGAGGAGATCGGCCTCAACGAGACGCTGGGCTACAAAACGCCGGCCGACGTCGTCTACAAGTATCCCCAATTCTACTGGAACAACGTTGCGCCCCAGATTCCGGCTGCGATCCGCTATCTCAACATGACGTCGAGCGGGCGGCAGTGGATCGCCAATCTCTACAGCAATGTCTTCCGCGCCGAGCGCGAGCTGACTCAGTCGGGGCCGCAGATCTAGAGCATTTTCGAGCGAAGCATGGCCCTTGGACTCATAGCTGTGCGCGCTGCTCTGACGGATGACGGGACGCCATTCGGTCACTCAACCTGCCCTATCCGAAACCGAACAGCCAATGTCGAAGCGGCGCGTGACCCGTGCGCCGGTTAACCTATGTTGCTTATGCTCCGTTGCGCATGGGTGATTGACCTGCGGATGGAGCTCCCGGATCATTTCGACGCGCACCAGCTCGGTCAGGCCCGTAATGCCAGGCGCGCGTACTCACACCATAAAGAAATCTTAAGTTTTACTTCGGTCGACCAGACCCCATCGTTTCCACGCGCGGTTCGCCCTAACGGAAGGGAGAAAAGCCGTTGATCAAAGGGCCTTCGGTCGGTGCCTCGACCATATTGCTCGTCGAGGACGAGGAGGAGCTGGCAAGCGAGATCAAGGCCGAACTCGAGGGGACCGGCCATCTCGTGCGCAGGGTCCCTATGGCCGATGCTGCGGAGGCGGCGCGGATGGATGGTGCCGCGCTTTTGATCCTTGACCGCATGCTCTACGGCGTCGACAGCCTGAAAACACTGGAGCTCTGGCGCAAGCAGGGCCTCAAGATTCCGGTGCTGATCATCTCGGCTTCGTCGTCTTGCGATGAGATCGCCGAAGGCTTGAGAGCAGGTGCGGACGACTACCTCGTCAAGCCGTTCTATATGATGGAACTTGTTGCGAGGGTGGAGGCGGTGCTGCGCCGCCTTGGCGAGATCAGCACGACCAGACTGAGCATCGACGATCTGGAAATAGACCTGCTTGATCAGACGGCCTTCAAGGCAGGCGCAAAACTCAATCTGCTGCCGCGCGAATTCAAGCTGCTGGAGTATTTCCTGCGCAGACCTGGCCAGCTCATCACGCGCGCGATGTTGCTCAAGGATGTCTGGCAGTACGAGTTCGAGGTCGAGACCAACGTCGTCGATACCCACATCAGCAATCTGCGAAAGAAAATCGACGATCACGGGCTGCCCAGCCGCATCGCCAATGTACGCGGGCTGGGATACATGCTACGCGCTCACGCCGCCTGAATTTCAGCGGGCCGTATGCCCCCTGTCCGGCTCGCCTCCAGACCTGCCGCCCGGCGAGGCCAATGATTGAAAGCCAGAGTGATGCCCGAAAGCGCGCTGGTTCTTTTCTCCGGCGGACAGGATTCGACGACCTGCCTTGCCTGGGCGCTGTCGCGTTATGACAGTGCGGAAACGGTCGGCTTCTCCTATGGTCAACGCCACATCGTGGAGATGGCATGCCGCGAAGATGTGCGCGCGGGTCTCTCCGCGATCACGCCTTCCTGGAGGCAAAAGCTCGGCCTGGACCATCTCGTCGACCTCGGCGCTCTCGCGGAGGTCAGCGTAAGTGCGCTCACCGGCGATCTGCCGTTCGGCACGCGCGCCGACGGACTGCCGTCGACCTTCGTACCCGGCAGAAATCTCGTGTTCCTGACGTTTGCGGCCATCGTCGCGCATCAGCGTGGGCTCAAGTATCTTGTTACAGGCGTCTGCGAGACGGACTATTCCAGCTACCCCGATTGTCGCGACGACACCATGAAGGCCCTTCAGGTCGCCATCAACCTCGGCATGGAGGCGCGCCTTGCGATCGAGACGCCCTTGATGTGGATCGACAAGGCCGCGACCTGGAAGCTGGCGCAACAGCTGGGGAGAGAGGCGCTCATCGATCTGATCGTCGAAAAGACGCACTCGTGCTACCAGGGTGACCGAAGCCAACGCCACACATGGGGCTTTGGCTGCGGATCGTGCGACGCCTGCCGCTTGCGGAGCGAGGGATGGCGGCGATACACGGCGTCTGCCGTTTGATAGCCTTGATGCGGCGGAAGAGGGTGGGATTTTCGAGATGTGCGGGGGCACTCGTTTTTGGCTGGTACGCCACGCAACGGTTGACGGCAGGCACGGAACGATCTGGCCCCCAAGCGCTCCGGCCGACCTCAGGGATCGTGATTCGTTCGACCGGTTACGTGCGCATCTGCCGAAAGAGGTCAAGGCCTACGCAAGCCCGGCGCAACGAACGGTCGATACGGCGAGAGCCTTGCAGCTTGATCCCGCGCTGATGCCGGAGTTCGCCGAACAGGATTTCGGTGACTGGACCGGCCGCCGGCATGACGATCTCGCTGTTGCCGTTGGCGAGGCCTATGCCAAATTCTGGAACGACCCGGCTCGATCGATCCCGCCGGGTGGGGAAAGTTTTGCGGATCAGATCGTCCGGGTTCGATTTGGACTTGATCGGATCAAGACGGGCGCAGCCATCCTAGTAGTGCATTCCGGGACCATTCGCGCCGCGCTCTGCGTTGCGCTTGATGTCGAACCGGAGGCCGCATTGCGCTTTGTGATCGATCCGCTGTCGCTGACGCGGATCGACCGGCCGAACGGTGCCTGGCGCGTCGTGTCCGTGAACCAGAAATTTCTTTAAGCTGCCGGTTATGCGCGATCTGGAACGGCGGCTTCGGCGAACGTCGCCATGCCGTTGTGAAGCGCGCAGGCGAGGCGCAGCAGCGGCAGTGCAATCGCGGCGCCCGATCCTTCGCCGAGCCGGAGATCCAGATCGAGCAGCGGCCGCGCGCCCAGCGCCTCAAGAACCAGCCGGTGTCCCTGCTCGGCCGATCGGTGCGAAGCCAGCAGAAATGGCCGGCAGGAAGGATTGAGGCGCGCAGCCGCGAGTGCCGCGACCGAGACGATAAAGCCGTCGACCAGAACCGGGATGCGGCGTTGGGCTGCCGCGATGATGGCGCCGCAGATCGCGGTGATCTCCAAACCACCAACCGCGCAAAGCACGTATTCAACGGAAACATCCCTCCGCTTGAGTCCGTGACGCGTGAGCGCCTGATCGATCACATTCACTTTCAGCGCGCGCCCCTTGGCGTCGACGCCGGTCCCACTGCCGGCGGTTTGTTCGGCGTTCAGCCCAAGAAGCGCCGACGCAATCGCCGCAGAAGCCGTGGTATTGCCGATTCCCATCTCGCCGAAGATCAGGATATCCGCCGCGCCAGCGCGCGAAACGGCACGTTTCCCGCATTCGAGGGCGAAGGCGACGTCGTCGGGCGTCAGCGCAGCTTCCTTGCTGAAGTCGCGGCTGCCGTGACGCGGCTTGTCGGTGATGATGCCGGGAATCGGCTGACGTGCGAGGGTTCCTGCGTCCACCACCTCGAGGCTTGAGCCGAGCTCGCGTGCCAGCACCGAGATCGCCGCGCCTCCGCCGGCGAAATTCGACATCATGGCGATCGTCACTTCCTGCGGATAGGCCGACACCCCCTGTGCGACGACGCCATGATCGCCGGCAAAGATGATGATCGGCACCGTCGTGGCGCGCGGCCGCTCCGTCTGTTGCAGGCCGGCAAGCTCGCAGGCGAGATGCTCGATCCGGCCGAGCGAGCCGGCCGGCTTTGTGAGTTGAGCCTGGCGCGCAAGTGCGGCCTCGCGGTGGGCGGCGGAGATCACGGGACATGTTTGATGGACCCATTCAGGACGCATACGGTCTGCCTTATGAGCTGCGTTTCATAATATAGCTGTCCATGATCCAGCCATGGCGTTCGCGCGCGTCGCGTCGCGCAGCGGCAATGCCTGGACCGACTTCGGCCAGCGCGCCCGCTATCAGAATCTCGCCTGCCATGCCGAGATAGGCGCCCCACCAGATGTTTACTCCAGCCGGATCGAGAGACTGGAATGCGGCGCCGCCATCCAGCATCACCGCCACGGTATTCACGCCAGCCGGCCAGCCATCCTCGCGCAAGCGCCGTCCGGTCGTGACCAGAAAAGGCTCGCCGATTTCGTTCAAAGAGACCGCGTGCGCGGCGCAAAGCGCCTGGATCGACGTGACGCCAGGCACGACCTCGAGCATGGGCACAGGATCGAGCCGCCGCGCGATTCTTAACGCTGAATCATAGAGCGAGGGATCGCCCCAGATCAGCAGCGCGACCCGGCCGTGATATCCGAGATGAACTCGTGATCTCTCTCGACCATGCAGCGGCGACGGCATCGTGCCATTCGTCGACACCCTTGCGATAGTCGGCCTTGCCCCTGTCCCGCGAGGGCAAGTCGAACTCGACGATGCAGGTCGTGTCGCTGGTGAGGACGTCCTTGCAAATGGTCCTTCGCAAATCGGCGAGCTCGGATTTCTCGTCGCCCTTGCGCGGGACGAGGATGAGGTCGGCCGCATTGATGGCGCGGATCGCAGCCAGCGTGAGCTGATCGGGATCGCCGCAGCCGATCCCGATCAATGAAAGCGTGATTTCTGCTTCCGGCGCGGCTGACGAGATCATTTGTCCTCCGCGATGAGATGAAAGAATGTGCCGGTGACATTGCCTCGCCGCGACCCAGTTTCCGTAATCACAGCGCCGGTCGCATCGCGCACCACCGCGAGCGGCGTGTCAGACTGCGCGAGAATGGTGGAGTAGTGGAATTCATGGCCGCGTAGCCGCGCACCGGGTGCATAGCCCGGAATGGGGCATGAGAGTTCCGCAAGCCGGTAGCCGAGATGCATGCGCCGCCTGGCGAAGCTTGTCTCGAGACCAAGCAATCCCGTCATCGAGTGGCGTACGCCGTCGGCGTCGGTCAAGGCGCTTCCCAGCACCATATAGCCGCCGCACTCGCCGTGAACCGACCGCGTTTCGGCAAAGGAAGCAAGCGCCCGCTGAAATCCCTTGTTGGCGCCAAGCCGCCCGGCGTGCAGTTCGGGATAGCCGCCCGGCAGCCAGCACACGTCTGCATTGATGTTGGGACCCTCGTCAGCCAGCGGCGAGAACGCCGAAATTTCGGCGCCGGCCGTGTGCCAGGCCTCCAGCATATGCGGGTAGATGAAGGAGAATGCCGCATCGCGCGCCAGCGCAATGCGCTGGCCAGGCGGCGTGAGAGTGCTGGTCCGCAACGCTGGTTTCGGCGACCAGTCGGCTGCCGACTGCAGCACCGCGTCCAGATCAATGTGCTCGACGATGAAGCGCGCCGCTTCGCCGATCAGGCGATCGACGCCTTTTTGCTCTTCGGCCTGCACCAGACCGAGGTGGCGCTTCGGCAGCTCGATCGCGGCATGACGGGGCAAAGCGCCGAGCACGGGAATGCCTGCGTCGGCCAAGGCCTGCCGCACGAGGTCTTCGTGGCGTGGGCTGGCCACGCGGTTGAGAACGACACCGGCAAGGCCCACGTTGCTGCGAAAATCGCGTAAGCCCGCCGCGACCGCTGCGGCGGTCTGCGCCTGTCCTGATGGGTCGATCACGAGCAAGACCGGCCAGCCCGTCATCGCCGCAATGTCGGCGGTGGCGCCGGTGCCGGAGACGCCGGGCGCGGCGACGCCGTCGAACAGGCCCATCGATCCTTCGGCTAGAACGATATCGGCGCTGGCGCCGCGCGCGGTGAGCGCGTCGATGGCCTCACGCGTCATCGCCCAGCTATCGATGTTGACGGACACGCGCCCCGTTGCAGCCGCATGAAAGGCCGGATCGATATAGTCGGGCCCGCTCTTGAAGCACTGCACGGCAAGCCCGCGATCGCGAAAAGCGCGCGCGAGCGCGAGCGTCAGCGTCGTCTTGCCGACGCCGGAGGCAGGCGCCGAGATGATGAGGCCGCGCGGCATCAGGAGCCCCCCGGAAATCGCGGCGTGGGACCGGTCGGACGATAGCGGCGGTCGTAGTCGGCGGCATAGAGCCGGCTCTCGGCAAACTCTTCCGAACCCAGCGTGCGGCCGACAAAGATGATCGCGGTCCGCTCCAGCTCGGCTGCAACCGCAACATCGAGCGTGCCGAGCGTGGCGCGGATGATGCGCTGGTCGGGCCAGCTTGCGCGCCAGACGATCGCCACCGGGCAATCGCGTCCGTAATGCGGCGTGAGCTCGGCGATCACTTGGTCGAGCATATGGACCGACAGATGAACAGCCAGCACTGCGCCGGTCGCGGCAAAGGCGGCGAGACGCTCGCCTTCGGGCATGGCACTGGCGCGGCCCGCCATGCGCGTCAGCACGACCGATTGCGCTAGCCCCGGCAGCGTCAGTTCCGCGCCAAGCGCGGCTGCGCCGGCAGAAAACGCCGGCACGCCGGGCGTCACCGTATAAGGAATGCCGAGCGCGCGCAGGCGGCGCATCTGCTCCCCCATCGCCGACCAGATCGAGAGATCGCCGGAATGCAACCGTGCGACATCCTTGCCGTGCGCATGTGCTGTCGCGATCTCCGCGATAATGTCGTCGAGCGACAGCGGCGCCGTGTTGACAATGCGCGCGCCTTCCGGGCAATGCGCCAGCACGCCTTCGGGAACAAGCGACCCGGCATAGAGACAGACTGGGCAGGCAGCAATGAGATTACGGCCGCGCAAGGTAAGGAGATCGGCGGCGCCGGGGCCTGCGCCGATGAAGTGCAGGGTCATTCTCCGTCTCCCGATCGTTTGACGACGCTCCATTGCACGACCGGCCGCGCGGGTTCGAAGGCGCGATAGCGGCCGAGCTGGCCCGCATGGGCAATTTCAATCCGCATCAACTCGCCGCCATGTCGTTGATGCAGTTCGGACAGGAGCGCCTCGGTCTCGATCGTCACCGCATGGGCCACCAGCCGCGTGCTTTCAGCGAGAAGCGCCCAGACAATCTTGAACAGCGCGGTATCGAAACCTCCGCCGATAAAGACCGCCTGCGGCGGCGGCAGGCCAGATAGCGCAGCCGGCGCGGTTCCTTCAACGACGGTGACCCGGTGGCTCACGCCGAACGCGTCGGCGTTCTGGCGAATATTGGACGCGCGATCGCCTCCCGCCTCGATTGCGATGGCCGAGCCTCCGTGCAGCGCCCATTCGATGGAAATCGAACCGGAGCCTGCACCAATGTCCCACAGCCGTTCGCCGCGCCGTGGCGCGAGCACTGAGAGCGCCAGCGCGCGCATCGGCCGCTTGGTGATCTGGCCGTCGTGTACGAAGAACGCGTCGGCAAGGCCGCAGCTGCGCGGCAGCCCGTTGGAACCTTTGGCCTCCAATGCCACGGCAACGAGCGCCGCGCCGGCATCGCCCGCGTAACTGTCAGCGCGATGCTGCGTGATGGATTCGCGGGCGCCCCCGAGCGCGGCGAGGGTCCAGAGCTGCGAGGCGCCCCAGCCACGCGCTGTCAGCCATTCGGCGATTTGAATCGCGGCCTTGCCATCGCGCACGAGGCAGATGATTTTTTCGTCCTGCGCCAGATGCGGCACGAGGCGCTCGACCGGCGCCGCATGCAGCGCCAGGCAGATCACCGATTCGAGCGGCCATCCGAGGCGTGAGGCGGCGAGCGAGAAGGTTGAGGGCGCGGGATGCGCGATCCATTCGCTCTTCGCCAGCCGCTCGGCGAGAATGCTGCCGACGCCATGCCAGAAGGGATCGCCGGATGCGAGCACGACCGTTGCGTGGCCACGGCAATCGAGCACCGCGCCGACATCGAACGGCACCGGCCATGGACGGCCGCGGGCGCCGGCATCCGCAAGCGCCAGATGCCGCTCTCCACCGAAGATCGCCTCAGCGTCGGCAAGCGCCTTTCGACTTGCGTCCGACAGCCCGGAAAGGCCATCTTCGCCGATACCGATGATGGTCAGCCAGGGATTATCCATGCGCGTTCTCATTCTGGGTGGAACGAGCGAAGCCAATCGGCTGGCGGCTGAAGCAGCGGCGGCGGGCCTCGACGCGGTCTATTCCTATGCCGGCCGGACGCAGGTTCCGGTCAATCAGCCGCTGCCGACCCGTACCGGCGGTTTCGGCGGGACGGACGGCCTTGCCGATCTCATTCGGCAGGAAAAATTCACCCATGTGATCGATGCAACCCATCCCTTCGCAATCGAGATCAGCCGCAACGCGCTGGCCGCCTGCGCGGCAACGGCAACGCCGCTGCTCGCGCTGGAACGCAAGCCGTGGATCAGGACGGCTGACGATGTCTGGATCGAGGTGGATGACATCGCCGCCGCTGTGGCCGCGCTGCCGCAGGCACGCGCGAATGTTTTCCTCGCCATCGGCAGGCAGCATATCGCTCCGTTCGCATCCATGCCGCAGCATGCCTATGCGCTCCGCTTCATCGATGCTGCGGAGGGTCCGCTGCTGCTGCCTGATGCCGACCTCATCGTCTCGCGCGGGCCATTCACGCTTGCCGGTGAACTGGAGATGATGCGCTCGCGGCGGATCGAATGGATCGTGTCGCGCAACTCGGGCGGGATGGGCGCACGCGCCAAGATCGATGCCGCCCGCGAGCTTGGTCTGCCCGTCATCATGATCCAGCGACCGCAGATGCCCGAGCGGCTGCGGGTGGAAAGCGTGGCGGAGGTCATGCAGTGGCTTGCTCATCCGGCCTGCCTCGGCGCGTAAATCCAGCGGTCGACACGGCGCGTCGCCGAATTGCCGACGATGACGAGTGTTTTCATGTCCGCCATCTCCGGCCGCGCGTCCCGAAGGCACACCGTTTCGATTGTCTCGTCCGGCGTGCTGATGGCGCGTGCAAAGATCACAAGGCGTTCGCCGGCGCCCGCGTCGCGCAGAATTTCAAGTGCGCGCGCAAAGCCGTCGGGGCGGCTCACCGAGCGCGGATTGTAGATGGCGACGGCAAAATCGGCTTCCGCCGCAAGCCGCAGGCGCTTTTCGATGGTTGCCCACGGCTTCAGGTTGTCGGAAAGATTGATCGCGCAAAAATCATGACCGAGCGGCGCGCCGATGCGTGCCGCCGCCGCCAGCATCGCAGTGACGCCCGGCAGAACGCGAATGGGAAGATCGCGCCACCGCGGCGAGGCCTCCAGCGCCTCGAAAACCGCGGACGCCATCGCGAACACGCCGGGATCGCCGGAGGACACGATCACCACATGACGTCCTTCTGAGGCCAGCCGCAAGGCCTCGGTGGCGCGCTTGATTTCCTCACGATTGTCCGACGGATGTAAAGTGAGGCCGTCGCGGGCCGCGACGCGCGCGACATAGGGCGCATAGCCGAGAATGTCGGTGGCGGCGCCAAGCGCGGCCGAGACTTCCGGCGTGATCAGCGCTTCGCTGCCCGGTCCCAGTCCCGCAATGGTGAGTGTGCCCGTCATTCGGCGGCCGTCATCTGCCGCGCCTCGCCGTAGACCAGCACGATCGCGAAGTAAGGACATTCGGTGGCAGCGACCTCCGCGAGCCGCGCGACACGCTCGCCCGGCATCGTGCCGCGTTCGACCAGCCAAGCGTCAGCCAGGCGGCCCGCGGAGGCAAGCGCGCGGCGGACCTTGTCGAGGTTGCGACCGGTCTTCATGATGACCAGCGCATCAGAGTTGCGCATGCGGTGAACGAGTTCATCCTCGCTCAATATGCCCGTCAGGACGGTCATCACGTCGTCACCGAGCGCGATCGGCCGGCCGACCGAATTCCAGCAGCCCGCCATGCCGGGGATGCCGGCGATCACCTCGATCTCGGCCCGTGCCTGCAAGCGGAGATGCAGATGCATGAAAGAGCCATAAAAGTAGGGATCGCCCTCGCAGAGCACGACGACGTCGTCGTGGCGCGCAAGCTGCACGAGCCGCGCGGCCCATTCATCATAGAAGCTGTCGAGCAGGCGGGCATATTCGGCACTGTCGGAGGCCACTTCCGTCGTGACGGGATATTCCATCGGATATTCGGTCGCGTCCGCGGCGAGCATGCCTTCCACGATGCTCCTCGCCTGGCCGGGATGGCCTTTCTTGCGGAAGAAAGCGACGTGCCGGGCGCGGCGCACCTCGCGTGCGGCGCGGACGCTCAACAGGTCGGGATCGCCAGGACCAAGGCCGCAGCAAATGATCTTGCCCATCGCTATTCGCTCCGCGACGCTAGCGCGTTGACAGCGGCAACCGTGATCGCCGAGCCGCCGAGGCGTCCCTCGACGGTGAGCGCCGGCGCCGGCGGATCGGTCAGCAATGCGGCCTTCGACTCAGCTGCGCCGACGAAGCCGACCGGACAGCCGATGATGGCCGCGGGCCTCGGACAGCTTTCATCCTTCAGCAGATTGAGGAGATGAAACAGCGCGGTCGGCGCATTGCCGATGGCGACGATGGCGCCGCCAAGATGCGGCCGCCACAGCTCGATCGCTGCGGCGGAGCGCGTGTTTCGCATGGTTTGCGCGAGCGCGGGAACAGTGGGATCATCGAGCGTGCAGATGACGGCATTGTTGGCCGGCAGCCGCGCACGCGTGATCCCTTCCGAGACCATGCGCGCATCGCAAAGGATCGGCGCGCCGCGCTGCAAGGCGGCTCGCGCGATACGCGCCATGTCAGGCGTAAAGCGAATATGCGTTTCCAGCCCGACCATGCCAGCGGCATGGATCATCCGCACCACCACCGGCTCCTCGTCGGCGGAGAAACGCGCAATATTCGCTTCGGCGCGGATGATGGCGAAGGATTTCTTGTAGATCGCAGCACCGTCGGTCTCATAGCTGTGCAGCATCAGTGCGCTCCCTGCAACACAGAAGGGTTTGCAAGGATGGCGTCGTTGCTCAATCCGCTGACGGTCGGGGCATCCTGCACCGAGCCATCGCGGATGAGGTCGAAGCCTTTGCCGGTCGCAACGAGGGTGATCGACGCCGGGCCTGACTGCGCGCAGCCCTTGGCACAGCCGGAGACGTGGAGCCGCGCGTCGGCCGCAAGATGCGGCGCCAATGCGGCCGCAAGCATTCTCGTATCGGCGTGCGCTTCGGGACAGCGCGGCGCGCCGCTGCAGACGACCACGCGCAGCAAGGGATCTTCCGCTCGCATGATCAGGCCTTCGTGAACCGGCATCTCATGCAGGCCTTCCGCCAGGATCATGCGCCACGGCGTCATGCGCAAGCCGCGTGCGCGCTTCGCCAGCCATTGCAGTGTCGTGTGAGCCATTTGCCCAAAAGCCACGCCGAACAGCGCGCCGCGCTGCGTGAGGCCGGGCGTCGGCGCAGCCTGCTTTGGCGCCGGCCAGGCGCGGCCCGCAAGCGCCTCGGGAAGCTTCGCGCCGGCCATGACATGGGCTGCCATCCGGCCGCGGCCTTGGTTGACGCCGCCGGACGCGACGAACCATCTTGTGAGGTCTAACGCGACTGCCATGACCTCGTCGCGCGTCACGACCCGGCCAAATTCGGCGCCATCGGCGCGCACCATGAGCCGTCCATCGGTGTCGCGTTCGATCCGCACATCGGCGGAAGCTTCCGCGAGCACGCGCTCACTGCCGCAATCGATGGCGAAGCCGAATTTTGCGGGAAGACCGATCGGGCCATTCGTCAGTGCGTGCTCGAGCTCCGCCGCAATCGATATGGTCTCATCGTCCGCGGCCCAGAATGGCGTCACGAGAATATTGCGCTGCGCTTCGGTGTCGGGATCAGCGTCAAGAAGACCAAGCTTGGCCAATCCGTCGATCAGCGGAAGTTGACCGTCCTCGCACACGCCTCTGATCTGGAGATTGGCCCTGTTGGTGAGATCGATCAGGCCGTTGCCGTATCGTTGAGCCAAGACGGCAATGCCTGCCGCCTGCTCGGCATCGATCCGACCGCCATGCGGCCTGATGCGGACCACGAAGCCATCGCCCGATCGCATCGGCTGCCAAGCGCCGGGACACCAGCCCTTGACGGCAACCGCGCTCATGACGTTGCTCCAAGCGCAGCGGCAATCGAGTTGCGCCGGGTCTTCCAGAGTGAAGCCTCATGCAGGCGCGCAAAGCAGGTCTCGATCGCCGAAAGCGCCGCAGCGTTCTCGCGCGCGACGAAGGCGCGCACGCGATCATTGCCCAAAGTTGCGTCGTAATAGAGATCGAACAGATGCGGCGGCACGGCATCAGCGAGATGTGCGAACGCCGCCATGTGTTCGAGTGTGGCGGCGATTTCGGCGGCGCCGCGAAAGCCGTGGCGCATCATGCCTTCGATCCAGGCCGGATTGGTGGCGCGCGCGCGGACCACGCGTGCGATTTCCTCGGTCAGCGCGCGTGCATGCGGGTGATCGGGACGCGTGGCGTCGAGATGATAAAGCGATGGAGGTGCGGCGCCGAGCCGGGCCACTGCCGCGGCTACGCCCGCTTCATGCGCGGCATAGTCGGCGGCGAGCAACAGGTCTGTTTCCGGCAAATCCTGCGTATGCACGAATGCATCTGACGCAGCGAGCCTTGCTTCGATACCACTGCGGTCCGGCCGCATCTCGCCGTCGGATCCAAACGCCCAGGAGGACGCCGACAGCCAGGCTTCGCCCGCCGCCATGCGCGATTCGGGCGTGAATGCATCCAGCGCTCGCGCCATGCCGACACCATATTGTCCGGGACGCGGCGCGAATACCCGCGAGGTTTTCGCGCGATAGGGGTTTTCGTCGCCTTCGCCGTCGCGCGCGCCGAGCGCTGCGGTCGCAGCCTCGAACAGTTGGGCCAGGTTCGAGAAGACATCGCGAAAGAGGCCGGAGACGCGAAGCGTCACGTCGATGCGCGGCCGGCCGAGTTCGCCCAGCGCAACGATGTCGTAGCCGATCACGCGGCCCGAGCCATGATCCCAGCGCGGCGCGAGGCCCGCCAGATGCAGCGCCATCGCAAAGTCTTCGCCTGCAGTGCGCATGGTCGACGATCCCCAGAGATCAATCATCAACCCTTTCGGCCAGTTGCCATGGTCCTGCAAGTGTCGGCGCAACAGCTCCTCGGCGAGCTTGATGCCTTGCGCATGCGCCGATGGCGTTGGCACGGCGCGAGGATCGATTGCGAACAGATTACGGCCCGTCGGCAATACATCGCGGCGTCCGCGCCAGGGCGAACCGGCGGGGCCGGGCGCGACGCGTTTTCCGGCGAGTGCCGATAGCACCGCATCGCGCTCCGCCTCGCCACAGACGCCGCGGCCGAAGACATGCAAGCCGTCACCGAACTGGCTTTCTTTGAGATCGCAGACAAAGCGATCGATCCGCGGAATGGCTTCGGCGGGCGCGGCCGCCGGTCCAAGGCCAAGATCGTCTTCAAGGCCCGCGGTGCGAGCCTCAATGCGGATCAGGGCAATCAGGCGCTGGCGCCGCGCGGGATCGAGGCCATCGGCGGTCGAATATTCGTCGAGTAACTGCTCCAGCCGGCGCAGCCGCTCGGGCAACGCGGCCTGAACCAGCGGCGGCGGGAGATGGCCGATCGTGACGGCGCCGATGCGCCGTTTGGCCTGCGCGGCCTCGCCGGGATCGTTGACGATAAAGGGATAGATGGCCGGCGTCGCGCCAATCAGCGCCTCCGGCCAGCAGGACGGCGACAAGGCCGCGGCCTTGCCGGGCAGCCATTCCAGCGTTCCGTGTGCGCCCATATGGATGAGCGCATCGCAACCTTGCCGGCGCAGCCAGAGATAGAACGCGACGTAGGCATGGCGCGGCGTGCGTGAGAGATCGTGATAATCGGCGTCGCGCGCGCTTGTCTCGCCGCGCTCCGGCTGCACGGCGATGATGGCTTTGCCGCATTCAATCGCGGCGAAATGAAATTTTCCGCCGCGGCAGCTCGAGTCGTCTTCCGGCGCGCCCCAGCTGTTGGCGAGGTCATCCTGCAAGGCCAGCGGAAGCTCGGTAAGCTCGGCGCGGTAATTCTCGACATCCCACGTGAGTTCTCGACGCAATAGAAGATTGCCGAGATCGCTCGCATGACCGACATCGAATCCGGTGCACCTAAGATCGGACAGCATCGCTTCGGCCGAGGTGAGCGCATCGAGCCCGACCGCATGGGCGATCTGGTGCGGGCGGCCGGGATAATTTGAGAGTACGACGGCAAGGCGCTTCTCGCCGGCTGGTTTTTCCACAAGCCCGCGCCAGGCGGCCGCTCGCGCCACGACGGCGTTGACGCGCTCCTGGTCGGGCCGATGCGCGAGATGCGCGAATTGCAGATCACCATCGCGCTGACCTGCCGACTTGAAGCTCACCACGCCCGCGAACAGGCGGCCGTCGATTTCCGGCAGCACCACGTGCATCGCGAGATCGCCCGGCGACAGGCCACGAAGTGATTCCGCCCAATCCTCGCGACGGGCCGTCGATAGGGCAACCTGGAACACCGGACAAGATATCGCATCGAATGGCGCCGTACCGTCATCGCCAAGTGCGGAAAAGGCGGTAGCGCTGACGATGACGGCCGGGGGTCGCGATTCGAGATGCGTCTTCAGCCAGTCCGCTACGCCTGCCGCCTTCAGCGAGGTGACGAAGGCGCCGTAGGCATCGAAACCCTTGCGCCTGAACGCGTCGATCAACGCATCGACCGGTGCGGTATCGGCTGCGGTCAGATAAGAACGATAAAACATCACCAGCGCGCGCGGCTGCGGATCAGAGCCAGGCGGCCCGGCCATGACGCCATGGGCGGGATCGTAGAATCCCATCTCAGGAATATCGGTCGCGCCGGCAACGGAATCGGCCTTCAGGCCTGCGGCCAGCGCGAGCTCGGCAATCGCAGCCTGCGCCGCGATCGCGCCGCCCTGATCGCAGAGCCTCTTCAGCCGGCGGAGCGTGGAAGCCGGCAGCGTCGAGAGTTCGTCAAGCCGTGGATCGTCGCGGCCGTCGGCGGGGAGCGCAGCGAGCGCGATGCCGCGATCTTTCGCAAGACGGTGCAGTGCGGAGAGACCATACGCCCAGTAGGGTTCGCCACCGATCAACCGCACTAGGATGCCGCGCGCGTGCGGCAACGTTCGCTCGATATAGGTGTCGACGGATAGCGGATGACGCAGCTCGACGAGATTGGCAAGCCGCAGCGAGGGCAGACCGCCGCGGCCGCGCCGCCAGCCGGCGGCAAAGGTTGCAAGATCGCTGTCCGAAAACGAGAGCACAACCAGATCGGCCGGATCCTGGCCGAGGTCCTTAGGCGTCGCGGTCTCTTCAAGTCCGCGGCTCTCGCGAAAGACAACGTGCATCAGAGGCCAAGTCCTTTTCTGATCGCTGCCTCGTCGATGTCGCCCTGCTCGCCGATCACGACCAGCTTCGACTGCCGCGGCTCTCCGCCCCATGGCCTGTCGTATTGATGGCGGACGCGCTCGCCGACGGCCTGCAACAACAGCCGCATCGGCTTGCCTTCGACAGCGATATATCCCTTGGCGCGCAGCACGTTCTGCTCGCGCGCCAGCCGCTGCACGGAGGCAATCAGCGCGTCGATGTCGCCGAGTTCCGGAAGGTCGATCACGACAGAGGCAAAGTCGTCGTGCTCGTGCTCCTCTTCGCCATCATGGTGCGACGGCCGTGCGGCGAGATCGTTTTCGGCGGCGGCCTCAAGGCCGAGAATGATACGCGCGTCGACCGCGCCATCCGTGATCGGGAGCATCGGCACGCGGCGCGGCATCTCGGCGGTGATCGCCGCTTTCGCAGCTTCAAGTCCCGCAAGGCCGGCGAGGTCCGCCTTGGTCAACAGCACGATATCGGCGCAGGCGATCTGATCTTCGAACACTTCCGACAGTGGCGTCTCGTGATCGAGATTTTCATCCGCGGCCCGCTGCGCTTCGACGGCGGCGGGATCCGGCGCGAAGCGGCCGGCCGCGACGGCTTCCGCGTCGGCCAGCGCGATCACGCCGTCGACCGTGATGCGCGAACGAATTTCCGGCCAGTCGAACGCCTTCAACAGCGGCTTTGGCAGTGCGAGGCCGGATGTCTCGATCAGGATGTGATCGGGCTTGACGCGCCGCGACAGCAATTGCTCCATCGCCGGAATGAAGTCGTCGGCGACCGTGCAGCAAATGCAGCCATTGGCGAGCTCGACGATGTTTTCGGCCGGGCAATTGGCGTCGGCGCAGGACTTCAGGATATCGCCGTCGACGCCCTCGCTACCGAATTCGTTGACGAGCACGGCAAGCTTCTTGCCGTTGGGGTTGGCGAGGAGATGCTGGATCAGCGTCGTCTTGCCGGAGCCGAGAAAGCCGGTCACGATGGTGACGGGGACCTTGGCGAGCGTATTCATTCTGCGGCCTCCGGGGTGACGGCGATCGGCGAGGTGATCGGTGGAATGCGAGCAAGCGATTGCTTGCGGAAAATTTCAGGCCGGCGCCGCCAGGGCACGATGCCATCTGGCGCGGCTGCATAAGCCAGGGCGCCCGCGACCACATCGCCTGCATTGGCATCCGACAGGCGTCCATAGACATAGGACCATCGGCCGGGCGCGCTGAGCGCGACCGAACAACCCTGGTTGCAGGCCGACAGGCATTCGACTGGCACCACTTGAACACCCTCGGGCGCGCCGGCGTCGATGATCGCGGCATGCAGCCGCGCGCCGGGCGTCGTCTCGCCCTCTTGCAGCGTTTGGCCGGCACGGCAGGTGATGCAGACGTGTAGCGTGACGGTCATCGCTCTCCTCGAAGTCCCAAGCTCGAATTCTTGGCGGAAGGCGATGAGGTGCGCGAACCGGAAAGTGCACAACGGTTCGCTCCCCGTCGCGGAACACCCCGTCCGCCGGTCTTGAACGCATGCGCTGGCAGGTCTCCCGGCTTGCGGAGCAGGGTTTGTTTCCCTTCGATCCCCGCCTTCCCGACCTTAAGGGGTCAGTGGCCTCGGGCATCTCTCCGGTCACGGTCGCGGGGGCGGCTGCTTCTAGGGATTTAAGCCCTATCGCATTCCCTCTTCGCCTGTCGTAGGACAGGAACCAACGCGGGCCCACCATTTGCCTGTGGGCGTGAGTTGTCAAGCCAAAGGAACGGATCCGATGCCGTCAGACGAAGACGCAAGCGAGAGCGAAACAGCAGGCGCGTCCGAGGCTTCGCTCGATCAACGCCACGCCGAAAAAATGGCCAAGAAAAAGGCCGCGCGCGACCGGATCATGGCGAGCAAGAGCGGCGACAAGGGCCTCATCATCGTTCACACCGGTGCGGGAAAAGGAAAATCATCCTCCGCCTTCGGCATGATCCTGCGATGCGTCGCGCATGGCTTTCCCTGCGCGGTTGTCCAGTTCATCAAGGGCGCATGGGATACTGGCGAGCGGCGCCTCTTGACCGGTCATTTCGGCGATCTCTGCCAGTTCCACGCGATGGGCGAAGGCTTTACCTGGGAAACCCAGGACCGCGCCCGCGACATCGCCGCCGCGCAGGCCGGCTGGGAAAAAGCCAAGGCGTTGATTGCCGATCCGAGCTTGCGCATGGTCGTGCTCGACGAGATCAACATCGCGCTGCGCTACGACTATCTCGACGTCAACGACGTCGTCGAATTCCTGAAAAGCCAGAAGCCTGACATGACGCATGTCGTGCTTACCGGACGCAACGCCAAGCAGGAGTTGATCGATGCAGCCGATCTCGTCACCGAGATGACGCTGGTCAAGCATCCATTCCGCTCCGGCATCAAGGCGCAGCCCGGCGTGGAATTCTGACAAGGCGGATCGATGGCCCGCGCATTGATGATCCAGGGAGCCGGTTCGAACGTGGGCAAGTCGCTCATCGTCGCCGGGCTTCTTCGCTCCGCAAAACGGCGCGGCCTTCGCGCGCAGCCGTTCAAGCCGCAGAACATGTCGAACAATGCGGCCGTGACGGTCGACGGCGGCGAGATCGGCCGCGCCCAGGCATTGCAGGCCTTGGCCGCCGGCCTCGAGCCTCACACGGACATGAATCCGGTCCTGCTGAAGCCCGAAACTGATATCGGCGCGCAAGTCATCGTGCAGGGGCGAAGGATTGCAACCTTGCGCGCGCGTGACTACGCGGCCATGAAGCCTTCTCTCATGGCGCCCGTGCTGGAAAGTTTTTCACGGCTGAAGGATCGCGCCGATCTCGTGCTGGTCGAAGGCGCCGGCAGTCCTGCCGAAGTCAACCTTCGCGCCGCCGACATTGCCAATATGGGCTTCGCCCGCAAGGCCGATGTTCCCGTCGTGCTCGTCGGCGACATCGATCGCGGCGGGGTCATCGCGCAAATCGTCGGAACGAAGACCGTGCTCGATCCGGATGATGCCGCCATGATCAAAGGCTTCATCATCAATAAATTCCGTGGCGATCCGACCTTGTTCGATGACGGCTACCGGCTGATCGAGCAACAAACCGGCTGGCGCGGTTTTGGCGTGTTGCCTTACTTCGCCCGCGCCAACGAATTGCCAGCCGAAGATGCGCTCGGTCTCGACGAGGTGCGCAGGCCCGGCAAACGCAAGATCGCGTTTCTCGGACTGTCGCGGATTGCCAACTTCGACGATCTCGATCCGCTCAAGCTCGAGGGCGAGGTCGATCTCGTCATGGTGCGGCCGGGCGAAGCCATCCCCGGCGATTGCGCCCTTGTGATCATCCCTGGCTCGAAATCAACGCGTGGCGATCTCGCTTTTCTGCGCGCGCAAGGCTGGGACATCGATATTCTCGCCCATCACCGCCGCGGCGGCCATGTGCTCGGCCTTTGCGGCGGCTACCAGATGCTTGGGAACATCGTGGCCGACCCGGAAGGAATCGAAGGACCATCTGGGGAAACGCCGGGTCTCGGGCTGCTTGATGTTTCGACCGTGATGACGCCGCAAAAGACCCTGACACGTGTGAGCGCTTCCCACGCCTCAACGGCGCAACCGATCGAGGCGTACGAGATTCACATCGGCCACACGGAGGGGCCGGATCGGGCGCGCGCCTTTGCGATCCTCAACGGCGAACCGGAGGGCGCAATGTCGTCGGATGGCCGCGTTCATGGCAGCTATCTGCACGGGCTGTTTGCCTCGGACGGCTTCCGAAAAGCATTCCTGGCGCAACTGGATATTCCGGCTGCCGGTCAGGGTTACCGAACGAGAGTGGAAAGCGCGCTCGATGCGTTCGCCGATCACATCGACGCGCATCTCGATGTCGAAGGACTTTTTGCGCTGGCGCGCTGAGGGTTAGCCGGCCAAAGCGGCGGACAGTCGCGCCCATTCGGCCTCGTTGCCCGGTAACCCGAGTCGCAGCCAGCCGCTGTGATATGGAAAGATGCGCGACCAGATATGCGACCGCGCAAGCTTCTCCTGGGCTCGTGTTGCGTCGCCGGTCTCGTAGAGCCGAAACAGCGGAGTTCCCCCGGCAAGCGCCCAGCCGAGCCGAGCCACCTCTGCGTCAAGCCGCTCACAATCGCGCGCGAGACGCGCCGACGTGGCCTTCGTCCATTCGCTATCGGACAGGGCGCGCGCGCCGATCGCAATCGCTGCTCCCGAAACCGGCCACGGCCCGGCCATCGCGGCCAATGCGGCGATGTCAGCTTCCGCGCCGATGACGAAACCGAGCCGCAATCCGGCAAGCCCGAAAAATTTCCCGAACGATCGCAGGATCAGAAGTCCCTCGCGCCCTGCATAGGACGCGAGCGATAGTTGGGGCAGGGCATCGGCAAAGCTTTCGTCGACCACGAGGCGGCCGACGCGTGGCAAAAGCGCAAGCAACTGGCTGGGCCCATATCGGTTGCCGTCGGGATTGTTGGGATTGGCGAGCACAGCGATATCGGCGCCAGCGAGCGCCTCGAGATCGGAGACCTCGGCCACTTGCCTGCCGGCGGACGAAAACACCGCCGCGTATTCATTGTAGGTCGGACCGAGAATTCGCAGCCCCCCGCTTGATGCAAGCTGCGGCAACCATTGAATGGCAGCTTGCGCGCCATTGGTGGCGAGAACTGGCGCCATCGTGCCATAGGCCTTTTGCGCCGCCTGATGCAGCGAATTCAGAGCGGATTTCGACGGCAGCGCGCGCCACACTGTCTGCGGCAATTCGCCCGCAGGATACGGCTCTCGGTTGATGCCGGTCGATAGATCGATCCAGTCCCGCAGCTCTCCGCCGAAACGCTGCAGGGCCAGATCGAGATTTCCGCCGTGCTCAGGCATCTTTCGCCTCATATCAGAGCCAGCACAAGGAGCAGAAACCAAGATAGCAGCATCGCATGGCGAAAGAGTTTCAAGGCGTGGTCGATATCGCCGGCGGTAGGGTCGCGGGCGCCCGCATTCAGCCAAGGCTCGTTTGCAACTTCGTCGTGGTAAATCCGCGGTCCGCTCAAGCGCACGCCGAGCGAGCCCGCCATCGCTGCTTCCGGCCAGCCGGCATTGACGGAGCGGTGACGCGGGCCGTCGGAGATCATGCACCGCATGGCAGCTCGACGCTCGGTGGAAAGAAGCGCGAACAGAACGCCGGTCAGTCGCGCCGGGATGAGATTGGCGACGTCGTCGATCCGCGCCGCCGCAAAGCCAAAGGCCTCGTGACGCGGCGTGCGGTGGCCGATCATGGAATCCAGCGTGTTGATCACCTTGTAGCCGACGATGCCGGGCAAGCCAAAGATGGCTCCCCAGAACACCGGCGCGACGACGCCGTCGGAGGTGCTTTCGGCCAAGCTTTCGATTGATGCGCGAGCGATGCCTGCATTGTCGAGCGTTGAGGGATCGCGGCCGACGATGCGCGAGACCGCCACGCGCGCCGCCTGGATGTCATCTGACCGGAGCGGATGCGCGACCGCGGCGACATGGTCGTGCAGGGAGCGCATCGCCACCAGCGGCCAAACCAGAATTCCTGCAACGAGGATATGGCCCCATCCGGCGCCGAGTTGCGCCTGAAGGGCCCATGCGAAAAACGTCGGGACCGCAATCGCCAGCAATGTTGCCACGATACCGGCCGCGCGACGGAACGTGGGCGGATCAGAATCCCGATTGCCGGCGCGATCCAGCAAGTCGATCATTCGGCCGAGCCAGGTGACGGGATGGCCGACCAGCCGGAACAGCCGCTCCGGCCAGCCAAGGACGGCATCGATCGCCATCGCCACCACCATCGCTCCCGCAAATCCCAAGCCAGCTCTCCCGCGCTGATCCTCCTTCTGTTGCGCAAGAAGCCGCCAGCGCGCAAGCCTCTTCAGCATCCGAATTCGCTTGGTTTTTGCCCGCAAATGATGGTTACTGCTGACTAGCGGTCCAATCTAACATTCGCATCCCTTCTCAGCGGCCACTTTTGCGAATGTTAGAATTGTAGGACCGCCAGCAAATATATGTTTCTCGTGGAGTTCGGGATTTGACATTCGCCTTGCGAGTTCGCGGCTAGGTGGATAGCGAATGTCAAATCTACTCCACTAGGAATAGGGAGGTCGCATGCCGGTCGTCCTGGTCACGGGAGGCGCGCGGTCGGGAAAGAGCCGGCACGCGGAGGCGCGCGTGCGCGTACTTCCGGGGCGGCCTGTTTATATCGCGACTGCCGAAGCGCTCGATGACGAGATGGCCGAGCGCATCGCCAGACACCGCGCACGACGCGGCGATGGATGGATCGAGCGCGAGGTGCCGCTTGATCTCTCGAAGGCGCTGAGCGAAACCGATGGCGGCGGTGCGCGGTTGGTCGATTGCCTGACCCTCTGGCTGTCGAACCTGCTTCAGGCAGAGCGCGATTGGCAGAAGGCGATCGCAGAACTCGCGGGTACGTTGAAGAGCCAGCGCAGCGCGGTCGTCCTGGTGACGAACGAGGTTGGGCTTGGCATTGTGCCTGATAACGCGCTGGCGCGTGCCTATCGCGATGCGGCGGGCATCATGAACCAGACGATCGCCGATATCGCCGACGAGGTCGAATTCGTCGTCGCTGGTCTGCCGATGAAGCTGAAATAGCTATTCGAAAGTTTCGCTCGCATGAATTATCTCGAGCTTCTCGAAAGGATCGTGACGGAGATCAGAATTGCGGTCTCGCTCTCGACGATCTGGCCGGTCGGCCCAACACATCAGCTGGATAATGGCGAGGTCGCGCGTGCGAGCTGGGCGTTGCCTGTCGCAGGACTTGCGGTTGGCCTCGCCGGGGCGGTTGTCTACGCGGTCGCCCGCAGGATAGGCCTGCCCACCGACCCAGCGGCAGTGCTTGCGCTAGTCGTTACCATTCTCGCGACCGGCGCGATCCACGAGGATGGGCTCGCGGACACCGCCGACGGGATCGGCGGCGGCAAGGGCAGCGACGAGAGGCTCGAGATCATGCGCGACAGCCGCATCGGCACGTACGGTTCTTGCGCGCTTGCTCTCTCGATCCTGCTGCGATGGAGTGCGCTGGCGACGATCGCGGGACCGGCCTCTGTGGCGGCAGCGCTTCTGGTGTCACATGCTGCGGCGCGCGCGCAATTGCCTGTCTTCATGTGGTTGGTCCCGCCGGCGCGAGCTGACGGTCTTTCCGCCGGGGCGGGACAAGCGCCCTCGCAGAGCGCGCTGATCGCGGTGGGTCTCGGTTTTCTGTGTCTCGTTTTCGGTCTTGGTCTGGGCAAGGCGATCCTGGGACTTATGCTGTTGTCGCTCGTTGGATTGGGTTGGGCCTGGTTTGTCACGCGCCAAGTTGGCGGACAGACCGGCGATATCCTGGGAGCGCTGGAGCAGCTCGGCGAGATCGTCATTCTGCTGATGGCTGCGGCGGCAGTTTAGGTTGAGGCACGATGGTCGCATTTGACGAAGCGTTTCGCCGGAAGCTTCACGAATTGTTCGTGTGGCGGCGCGACGTGCGGCGCTTCCGCCGCGATCCGTTGCCTGAAGGCGCGATCGAGCGGTTGATCGAGACCGTCTGCCTGTCGCCCTCGGTGGGCCTAAGCCAACCCTGGCGCTTTGTCATCGTCGAGGACGCATCAAGACGCCGCGCCGTGATCGAGGATTTCAAGACCTGCAACGCGGACGCATTGCGGTCCTATTCGGGCGAACGCGCCGCGCACTACGCGGCGCTCAAGCTTGCCGGGCTCGAGGACGCGCCGGGTCATCTTGCCGTCTTCGCCGACAAGGAAAGCCGCACGGGTCATGGCCTCGGCCGGATGACGATGCCGGAAACGACAGAATATTCCGTCGTCGCTGCCATCTCTTCGATGTGGCTCGCGGCGCGCGCCGAGGGAATTGGGCTCGGCTGGGTCTCGATCCTGAACCCTGCGCGCATCAACGACATCCTCGACGTGCCGACGTCGTGGAAGTTCATCGGATATCTCTGCCTCGGTTATCCGCAAGCGGAGGACGATCGGCCCGATCTGGAGCGCGCGAAATGGGAATGCCGCCGCGCCGCCGACGAGTTCACTACACGACGATGAAGACGCCGGACATCGTGCCGCCTCAATCGGCAAAGAATCCGATCATGGCCTGCAGGGTCTCTTTCGGCGCTTCTTCCTGCACATAATGTCCGGCAGGCGCAGCCAACGTGCCGACAATGTCGGTCGCATATTTCGACCAGACGTCTTTCGCATTGTGATTGCGGCCGACGCCGCCGGTGGCGCCCCAGAGCAGGAAGGTCGGGCACGTCACGCGCTTGCCGGTATTGAAGTCGGCGGTATCCATCTCGAGGTCGCAGGACACGGTCGCGCGATAGTCTTCGCACATCGCATAGACCGTGCGCGGGTTCTTGATGCAGCGAATATATTCCGCGAGCGCCTCCGGTACGAAGAAGCTCGTGCCTTGATCGGTCTTCGACAATTTCCTGCGGAGAAAGAATTCCGCATCGTTGCTGATCATCGTTTCCGGATAGGGCGTCGGCTGGATCATGAAGAACCAGTGCCAGGAGAATTTGCCCCAGTTGAACGTGACATTATTGAGAAGGTGATGCTGCGGGAGCATGTCGACGAAGCACGCCTTCTTGATTCTATCGGGATGATCGAGGCACATCCGGTGCAAAACGCGAGCGCCGCGATCATGACCTGCGGCTGAAAACGTCTCGAAGCCAAGCGTCTGCATCACTTCGACCATGTCCTTGCCCATCTCGCGGAACGAGTAGGCGTAGTGGTCGGCACCGCCATCGGGTTTGGAGCTGTCGCCATAACCGCGGAGATCCGGCGTCACCACCGTGAAGCGTTTGGCGAGTTCGGGCGCCACGCGATTCCACGACAGATGAGTGAAGGGATTGCCATGCATCAGCAGCAGCGGCGGCCCTTCGCCGCCGTGGCGCAGAACGATATCGACGCCGTTTACATGCAGCGTTTCTTTTTTGAAACCTTCCATCATCGCCGTTTTCTCCCGATCTCGTTCTTGGCAGGAAATTTCCCGCAGTGTCGATCTTGGTCGGGCGAATTTAGCGTCAATGTCGGCGGGGCAGCAATGAGCTGACCATGCGATTCCGGCTAAGGGCCGTGATCTCCTCGAAAGGCTCTCGCGATCGCCTTCTTCAGGAGGTCGAAGGTGAGCGTGAGTCCATTGATCTGTTTCCGTGGTCCAGAGGCTGCGCCCGACAGGCTTGAGCTCAAATTGCGGGCAAATTCCGCGGTCAGCCGTTTGGCAAGATCGCGCACCAGCCCGTCGCGCGCGATCTGCGCCAGAAAGCCTCTTAAGCTATAGCCGATTGACAGCTCGACGCGCGTCGACGTCCCGCCTTCGAGCGGCAGCAGGCGGTAACGGATGTCGCCTTGCGTGGACGAGCGGCTGCGCTGGTCGTTTCCAATGCCGATGATGCGGCCCGAGAGCATTGCAGGATCGCGTTCGATTCGAACCGCGCCACGGAAATTCGCCGCGATCGGCCCGAGTTTGACCCGGATCATGCCTTCGGCCTGATCTGGCGCAGGAACGGCTGTCAGCGTGGCGCCGGGAAGACAGGTCGCGACCCGGGCGAGGTCGCCAAACATCGCGGAGACGTTTTCGGGCGGAAACGCGACGGTGAATTGCTCGTCGAAAGTCTTGTCAGGCACGAAATCCGGAACGGTCAACGTGGCGTCGCTTTCCATGTGTGCGGCCACGGGTCGTGCGACGCTGTTTGAGATGCTCGTTGCGCCGTTGCCGGAGCCGACGGGTCCGAGCTCGCGGCGTCCCGCCCCCGGAATTGGCGTGATGCCGCGGCTTCGTCGCGCGTCGATCACCGAGCGGATCGCGCGCACGATTCCGACATAGCCAGTGCAGCGGCACAGGTTGCCGCTCATGCCAAGGCGAACGGCGCGCTCGTCCGACGTCTCGAGGCGAAGCACGAGATCGCGGGCGGACATCAGCATGCCCGGCGTGCAGTAACCACATTGCAGCGCATGTTCGCGGCTGAAGGCGGCGCGCAGCTCGGTGGCCACCTCGTCGTCATCGAGACCTTCGATCGTCGTGACGTGCGCGCCGTCGCAAGCCGCCGCGAACGTGATGCAGGAGCGCGCCGGCATGCCGTCGAGCAGGAGTGTGCAGGCGCCGCACACGCCATGCTCGCAGCCGAGATGCGTGCCGGTCAGGTCGAGCTGGTCGCGCAGGAAGTCCGCCAAATGCGTGCGCGGATCGACCGTCTTATAGACCGCGCGTCCGTTGACGGTGAGGCCGATCGTCGTCACGAGGCGGCCTCCTCGATCGCACGGCGCAGGATTGCCACGTGAATATGCCGGTCGGCGGCATCCGTGACGCCGGCCTTCAGCAAGAGAGTGTCAGCCTCGCTCGCCACGAACTCTTGCTTGAAGCCGCCGTTGATCCTGCCGCCGAACAGCACTAAAGCGTCGCGCAAGACGATCGGCGGTGCCTCGATCGCGCCGATCACCACACGTCCCGATCCGGCTTCCGGGTCGATCAGCACGGCGGCGAGGGCGTGGGCGAATTCACCAGGCTTGCGGCAGGCCTTCGCATACCCCCAGCGCGCCGATGCACGCATGACGGGAACACGCACGGCCTCCACCAATTCGTGTGGTTGAAGCGCCGATTCCAGCGCGCCGGTCATGAAATCTTCCGCAGTCAGGTCGCGCGGCCCGGCCGGACCGCGCAGCCGAACCTTGGCGCCAAGCGCCGGCAGCGCCGAAACCCAGTCCGCTGCAGGATCAGCGTGGGAGAGTGAGCCGCCGATCGTGCCCCGATTGCGGACCGCGCGATAGGCGATGTTGCTCGCGACCTTCTGCATCGCGCGACGCCCGACGTCAGGGATACGCCCGTCCTCGATATCGCCATGGGTCACGCAGGCGCCGATCACGAGGTCATCGCCATCACGTTCGGCGCGCTTGAGCTCGGCGAGTCCGGATATGTCGATGATCAGGTCCGGCTGAACCAGCCGCAGATTGAGCATCGGGCCGAGCGATTGCCCGCCGGCCATGATCTTGGCCGCGCCTTTGGCTTCAGCCATCAACGCGATAGCCGCGTCGAGGCTTGACGGCCGCTCGTAGGCGAAGGGCGCCGCTTTCATGCGATCTCGCCTTGCGACTGGCGTGCTTCCAGCACGGCTTGGACAAGCCGGCGTGGCGTGATCGGCGAATGCAGAAGCTTGACGCCAAGCGGCCGGAGCGCGTCATTCACGGCGTTGGCAATCGCCGCGGGTGGCGCAATCGCGCCGCCTTCGCCAATGCCCTTGACGCCGAACATGGTGTAGGGCGAGGGCGTCTCCATGTGGTCGAGGCGCGGTTCGGGGACCTCGGTCGGTCCCGGCAGGAGATAATCCGCCAGCGTCGTCGCAAGCGGCTGACCCGCGGCATCGAACGGCATTTCCTCATAGAGCGCGGTCCCGACGCCTTGCGCGAGCCCGCCGAAAATCTGGCCGTCGACCACCATCGGATTGAGCAGCACGCCGCCGTCTTCGACGATCACATAGTCGAGCAGCTCGACATTGCCGAGATCGGGATCGACCGCGACGGTGACCGCATGCACGGCATAGCTGAACGTGCCGCTGTCGCGCTGCGGCTTGTAGCCGCCGGTCGCTTCCAGCCCGCCGGGATCGACGTCAGGCGGCAAATCCTGCGGCCGCCGGTACCAGGTGTGCGCGATCTCGGACAGGCCGATGCTGCTGTTCGGCCCGCAGATGCGCCCGTTACGCAACGTGACCGAAGCCGGGTCGAGTTGCAGGAGTTTTGCGCCGATGCGCCTGGCGCGTTCGGCGATGATCTCGCAAGCCGTGCCGACCGCGCCGCCGGCCATCACCGCGGAGCGCGAACCCCAGGTTCCGGTCGAATAGGGCGTCATCGCGGTGTCGCCGTGAACCACGCGGATTTTGGCGGTATCGATGCCAAGAATTTGATGCGCGACCTGCGCCAGCGTCGTCTCCATGCTTTGGCCGTGTGATTGCACGCCGACCCGCAGCTCCAGCCCGCCGTCGGGCGTCATGCGCGCGGTCGCCTGCTCATGCCCCGGCACCATGGGAATGCCCCAGCCCGCATAGACGGACGTGCCGTGCGCGGCCTGCTCGCAATAGACGGACAGGCCGAAACCGATCAGTCGGCCATCCGGCTCCTTGCCCTTCTGGCGTTTGCGGATTGCATCGAGATCGACCGCCTCAAGCGCGCGCCGCATCGCTTGGGGGTAATCGCCGCTGTCGAAATGTTTTTTTGTGATATTCTCGAACGGCATTTCGTCGGGGCCGACGAGATTTCGCAAGCGGACCTCGTAGGGTTCGAGCCCGGCTTCGGCAGCGACCGCATCGAGCATGAGTTCGAGCGCAAAGCAGACGCCGGTTCGCGCCACGCCGCGATAGGGCAGGATCGGACATTTGTTGGTCGCCGCCGAATAGGTCCGGCAGCGATAGGCCGGCATGCGATAGGGACCCGGCAGGATGCTTGCGACCTGCGCGGCCTCGAGGCACGCCGAGAACGGATAGGAAGAATAGGCGCCGGAATCGACGGTCGCCTCGCAATCGATGCCGCGCAGCCGGCCGTCGCGATCGGCATAGACTGTGATCTTGTAGTGGTGCTCTCGGCAGTTGGCGCTGGCGCTCAAGTGCTCGCGCCGATCCTCGATCCAGCGGACGGTGAGGCCTTTGTAGAGGGCAAGCCAGGAGAGGCAGACTTCCTCGGGCAGCAAAATTCCCTTGTGGCCGAAACCGCCGCCGATATCGGGCGAGACGATGCGGATGCGTCCCTGCTCGATGCCCAGCGTGTCGGACAGCCCGTTGCGCACGATGTGCGGCATCTGCGCGCCGGTATAGAGCGTGAGCTGATCGAGCCGGTGATCGAAGGTGGCGACGACGCCCCGGCCTTCGAGCGGCGACATGCATTGGCGCGCGGTCGAGATTTCGTGGCTGACCTTGATGGGCGCATCAAAGGCCCTGCTGATATCGACCTCGTAGACGCTTTCGAGAAAAACATTGTCGCCCCAGTGCTCGTGCACCAGCGCGCTGCCTTCCTCGCGCGCCTTGAGCATGCCGTGGACAGCAGGCAGCGGCTCGAGATCCAGCGTGACGGCGGCTGCGATATCCTCCGCTTCCGCGCGCGTCGGCGCGACGCACATCGCCACCAGTTCGCCGACATGCCGGACCTTGGCCGTCGCAAGCACCGGCTGCTCCGAGATCTTGAAGCCGGGCAGGCCGGAGACGGCCCGGATCGGCTTCACATCGGTCAGATCATCCGCGGTGAAGACGACGTCGCGATATTGGCCCGGGATGCGAATGGCCCTGATGCGCGCGTGCGCCAGCGGGCTTCGCACGAACGCGACATCCTGAAGACCCGGCAGTCTTATATCAGCGACGAACTGGCCGCGGCCGCGCAGGAAGCGGTCGTCCTCCTTGCGCAACAGCCGGGCGCCGACGCCCTGGCCGGCTTCTCCGGTGGCGGTTGATGCAGATTCAGACCCGCGTTCGCCGGCTGCCATCCCGTTGCCGCCCCGCTAGAGAAGTCAGCCGCTGGCGGAACGGCTAAGCGGCCACCGCGCGCGGCAGGATCGGGGCGATGGCATCATAACGGACGCCCGCCCGCAAGCAGAACACCGGCTGCAACAGGCTGTCGGCGACCACTTCGGTCTTCTCGTTGTCGCGCAGGATGTAGCGGCCTCGCTTTTCGTCCAGCACCGTGACGTCGGCCTCGACGCCGGGGCGCAGCGTGCCGATTTCGCCCCCAAGCCCGAGCATTTCCGCCGGATGCGAGGTCACCATCGGCACGACCTGCTCGAGCGAAAGTCCGAGCGCCATCATCGAGCTCATCGCTTGCACCAGGCTGAACTTGGCTTGGCCCGCGAACGGATGGTTCTCGTCGTCGGCGTGTTCGTCGGGGGTGCCGGCGGGCGCCGGAACATGGGTGTTATAGCCGTGAATGTCGGCACCCAGCGTGGTCGGAATGATGCCGGCGTCGATCGCCTTGCGCGCCAAGCGATAGGAGAAATGGCTGCCATGGCCGACGTCGACCTTTAACCCCTTATCGAGCGCCGCCTGGATCACCGGGTGCACTTCGCCTTTCTGATTGACGAAGCCGCCGGGATGGCGCGTGAACGGATGGGCCAGAATATCGCCGGCGCGCAGCAAAGGGATCACGCGCTCCAGAATGGTATCGACGTCCTCGCCATTGGTGCCGCTCGCCGGCAGCCCCCAGAGCTGGCCGAAATGCACATAGACCGGAAGATCGGCGCGGCGTCCGATCTCCGCCGCCATTTCGATCACGCGAATGCCCCAGCGGGCGAAGCCGCCGATTTCGGCATGCGCCTTGATGCCGCGAACGAGGTCGCGATTGGCGTTTGCCGCCTTCACCGTGGCATCGATGTCGACGCAATCCGGGCTATAGAGGTTCGGGTAATAATGTCCTTCGAGGCCTCCGACCAGGTAGGCCGACAGAAAGGCCAGCACGCGCGACTTGGCCTGGCCGACGATGAAATGCCGGAAGCCGGGCAGCGTCATGCAGGACGGGCCGCCCTGATCGACCAAGGTCGTCACGCCGGATTGCACGCCGACCATGTCGGCATTTACCCCGAAGCGGCCGGTGACATATTGATAGACATGGGCGTGGGTATCGATCAGGCCGGGCAGGACGATCTTGCCGGTGACGTCGATGACTTCACGGGCGCTGGCCGGCAGGATATCGGATTGAATCGCCACGACCTTGCCGTTGCGGATCGCCACGTCTTTCAGCCCGTAGACGCCCGCGGCCGGATCGATCACGCGGCCGCCACGCAAGAGGAGGTCGAAGCTGGTGTTTACGGACATGGTCGATCTCCTGTTCCCGGCAGCGAATTTGTTGTTATCAATTATATAGCCGGCCGAATGCGAAGTACACTTCGTATTTTGAGTGCAGCAACATTCGTGCCATAGGTTGTATCGGATGAGGTTGTATCAGATGGCGCTGCATCGAATCGGTGCAACGAAGACGAGGACGGCATGATTGGTAAAGCAATGCGGCAGCGCGGCAGCACTTGGCCACTGGAGAAACGGCCCGGATTCCTGATCCGGCGGCTGCACCAGATCCATGTCGCGCTGTTTCAGCAGAAGTGCGCCGCCTTCGACATCACGCCGCTGCAATACAGCCTTCTGACGGCGTTGGCGCGCTGCGGTACCGCGGATCAAACCACACTGGCGGCGGAAGTCATGCTCGATCGCACCACCACGACAGGCGCGCTGAAGCGCTTGCAATCCCGCAAATTTATCGAACGCGCGGTGCATAGCCGTGACCGCCGGGCACAGATGTGCCGGTTGACCAGATCCGGCGAACGCTTGCTGCGCCGGATCGAGAGGTCGGCGCGTGCGGCGCATCACGAGACCCTCCAAGGTCTCAATAAAACCGAGCAAAGACATTTCATCGCGATGATGCAAAAGGTCGTTTCCGCGCGTGGCCGGCAGGCTGACACTGCGCCCGCGCCCGATTAATGGAACAAGGCGCGATCGGGCGGCTAGAATCTGTGCAGCCTGCCTGAAAAGCCGCCGCCCGGAGCCGGCCGGCCCTCGGAAGCGCGGCCGGCTGGGCGCAATTACGAAGCACACTTCGTATTTCTCGCGAATGTGGCAGCATTGCTTCCCGATACGATTCCCCTGCAAGACAAGGATACTTGGCCCAATCGGTGTGATTTGCATGCGCCGTTCGCCTTCAAAGCGCGCGGCTTGCGGCGGCTTGGCATGTCCCTTGCTCATTTGATCAGCGCGTAAACGGCTGATACCGCGCCGGTTGAAGTCCAGTGGGCCTAAGGAGGCGAGCTGATGCAAGGGATCGCAGATATGCTCGCTTATCGGTTCGGCGATCAAGGTCCTCCGGCGGAGGGTTCCGAAGGAAACGACCTGATCCGCCGTGTGCTGTCGCGCAAGACGGTGCGGCGCTACAGCGAAAAAATGCCGGGCGAAGAATTGCTCGACCTCCTGACCGCCTGCGCGCTCAGCGCCTCGGCAAAATCCGACTTCCAGCAGGCCTCGATCCTGCGCCTGCGCGATTCTGACAAGCGCGCCGCCATCGGGGCGTTGTTTCCGAGCATGCCGTGGATCGGCAATGCGCCGGTGTTCTTTGTCTTTCTTGGCGACGCAAGAAGGCTCCAGCGCATCGGCGAGCTGCGCGGCAAGCCGGTCGCAAACGGCACGCTGGAGGGTTTCTTCAACGCGAGCATCGATGCGGCGCTCGCGATGCAGACCATGATCCTGTGCGCGGAATCGAGCGGGCTCGGGGTGTGTCCGATCAGCGTCATCCGCAACGAGGTCGACAAGGTCGCTGCAATTCTCGATCTGCCGGACCTCGTGTTTCCCGTCGCCGGGCTTTGCCTCGGTTATCCCGCGGCGGAGGGCTTTGTCAGCCTGCGCCTGCCGCGCCAGGTCACGACCCATTCCGACGGTTACGACGACAGCCGGCTTGCGACCTTGATCGATGATTACGACCACCGCAGGCACGCGCGCCACGCCATCCCAAAGGATCAGCAGCGATCCAGTGCCGAATTCGGCGAGGCGAGCTTCTACGGCTGGTCAGAGGACAAGGCGCGTCAGGCGGCAAAGGCCGAAGGAGCTGCGTTCCCACCCTATCTGCGACGGCACGGCTTCACGTTCGATTGATCTTTCAAAAAGGAGTCTCCTCATGACGACCGCATCACTGATCCGCTTTTCCCTGTCCAGGCGCCTTGGCCTGGGTCTGGCCGCCGCCCTGCTGGCGATGCCGCTCATGGCCGGCGCGTCGAAAGCCGCCAGCCTGGACGAAATCAAGAAGCGCGGATTGATTGTCGCGACAGAGGACGACTTCCGCCCGTTCGAGTTCGTCAAGGACGGCCAGCCGGCCGGCTTCGACAATGAACTGATCGAAGATATGAAAAAATCCGCACCATTCGAGATCAAGCAACAGATCCTGCCGTGGACCGGCATTCTGGCCGGCGTCAGCACCGGAAAATACGATGCTGCAATCACTGCCGTGATCATCACCAAGGAAAGAAAGCAGTCGCTGGATTTCACCAGCCCGATTGCGGACGCCACCCATTATTATCTGAAGCGAAAGGACGACAAGAGCATCACTTCGGTCAAGGATCTGAACGGCAAGACGGTCGGCGTGCAGGCTGGCAGCGCGCTGCTAGCGCGGCTGCCCGAGCTCAACACCATGTTGGAGAAGGAAGGCGGCAAGCTCGGCAAGGTGGTCGAATACACATCCTATCCCGAAGCCTACCAGGATCTGGCGCTCGGCCGCGTCGACTACGTCGTCAACACCGTCATCAACCTGCAAACGCTGGTTGCCGAAAAGCCCGGCGTGTTCGAATTGGGTCAGGCCGTCTCCGGCAAGTCGTTTCCGGCCTGGGCCGTTGCCAAGGGCAACACTGAACTCCTCAATTTCCTGAACGCCTTCATCGCCAAGGAAAAGGAAACCGGCCGCTTTGCCGAGTTGCAGAAGAAGTGGTTCGGCAACTCTTTCCCCGACCTGCCGGCTCAATGGGATCCCGAATTCTGATCCAGGGTTCGGATGACCGGTCATGAGTTGGAGCGATCTGCTGGCCATTGTACGGGGTGCCGTCGTGACAGTGTCGCTGTCATTCGCCGGCATCCTGATCGGCTCGCCGGTCGGCCTCTTGCTCGCGATAGCGCGCTGGGCCGATGTGCCGGTCGTGGCGCGCGTGGTGGCCATCTATGTCAGCATTCTGCGCGCGACGCCGCTCGTGACCTTGCTGCTTTTGCTGTTCTTCGCGCTCCCCAATATCGGGATTGCTGTCGATCCGATCTCGGCGGCGATCGTCGGTCTGGTCATGAGCACAGCCGCATTCAACTGCGAGGTTTGGCGCGCATCGCTGATGAATTTCCCGAAAGACCAATACGAGGCGGCGCAGTCGGTCGGCATGAACGCGCTCTTGCGATTCCGCCGCATCGTGCTGCCGCAGATCGCGCGTGCGAGCCTTCCTGGCCTCGCCAATGAAATGTCGCTCCTGATCAAGGTGACGCCGGCGCTCGCCGTGCTCGGCGTCGTCGATATCACGCGGGCTGCGGTGCGCATTGGCGCCGAGACCTACGATCCGCTGCCGCCGCTTCTGGTCGCGCTCGCGCTCTACGTGCCGATCGTGTTCGTGCTGGTTTCGCTGCAGCGCTGGATCGAGCGGCGTCAGATCGGGGTCGCGGCAGCATGATCCATGATTTCGGCATCGTCTGGAGCGAGCGCAGCCTGCTGGTGAGCGGGCTCGGCAATACCGCCATCCTGTCGGTGCTCTCGGCGGTCGCGGCGCTGTTGATCGGATTCGTGCTGACGCCGGCGCTGATGTCGACGCGGCCCTGGCTGGTCTGGGCGGTGCGTGGCTTTGTCGATGGCATGCGCTGCGTGCCGTTTCTGCTGCTGGCCTATATCGTGTATTACGGGCTTCCCTCGCTGGGCTTGCGGCTCGACAACTGGACGGCCGGGCTTGTCGCGCTGACAATCTACAATGCGGCCTATATGGCCGAGATTTTGCGCGGGGCCTGGGCGGCCCAGCCGCGCGAGCCGATCGAGGCGGGTATAGCCTTCGGCTTTTCCAGCCTGTCGCTGTTTCGCCGCATCGTTCTGCCGCCGCTGCTGCTCGCGGCGGGACCTGTGATCGGCAACCAGATGATCCAGATCGTCAAGGATAGCGCTTTCCTCACCATCATCGCGCTGCCCGAGCTCACTCATGCGGCGGCCTCGATCCAGTCGCGGCACTACGTTCCGTTCGCGGCCTTCATATCGGCTGTGTTTCTCTATTGGGGCCTCTGTCTCGTGATCGAAGCGGGCGTGAGCGCGGTCGATCGCATGGCGGCACTGCGACGCTAGTGGAGTGGACCGCGATGCGGGATGTCACCAAGGTTCTCGACGTGGTCGGCGTCTCCAAGCGCTTCGGCGATCTCGAAGTGCTGCGCGACATCTCTTTCCAGGTGCAAAAGGGCGAAACGGTCTGCGTGCTGGGCCCGTCGGGTTCGGGCAAGTCGACGCTGCTTCGCTGCATCAACTGGCTCGAACGTCCCGATGCCGGCCAAGTGTATCTCAACGGCAAGGAAGTCGGAATCAGCGGCGCTGGGGTCATCATGGGCGACCGCGAACTGTCGCAAATCCGTACCCACATCGGCATGGTGTTCCAGCATTTCGCGCTGTGGCCGCACCTGACCGTGCTGCAAAACTTGATGGAGGCGCCGGTCCAGGTGCAGAAGCGGCCCAGGACCGAGGTCCGCGAGGAATTGCTGGCGCTGCTCGCAAAGGTCGGTCTCTCTGACAAACGCGATGTGTTTCCGTCCAAGCTGTCGGGTGGCCAGAAGCAGCGTGTCGGGATCGCGCGGGCGCTGGCGATGAAGCCGGACCTCCTGTTGTTCGACGAGCCGACCAGCGCACTCGATCCCGAGCTTGTCGGTGAGGTGCTGATCGTGATGCGCGAACTCGCGCGCGAAGGCATGACCATGGTGATCGTGACCCATGAAATGGGTTTTGCGCGCGAGGCCGCGACGCGAGTTCTGTTTCTCGATCGTGGACGCGTGGTCGAGACGGGATCACCGGAGCAGTTTTTCTCTCACCCGGAGACCGATCGCGCGCGGCAGTTCATCCAGCGCTATGCAGGAGAGACGGCGAGCGCCAGACGCTGAAGAAGAGGCCCTCGAAGGGGGGTTCGTCAGGGAGTTGGACCAGGGAGTTTGCGATGGATCCGATCTTTCATCTATTGGCTGACGCACCGAAACCGGTCACGCCGTACAGCCACGCTGTCGAGGCGGGGCCGTTCGTTTTCGTGACGGGCCAGCTGGCGACCGATCCCGACGACGACTCGAAGCCGGTTCCGCAAGGCATCGAGGCCCAGACCCGCAAGGTGATGGACAATCTGGCGCGCGTCTTGACGGGCTGCGGCATGAGCTTCGCCAACGTCGTCTTCGCCCGCATCTATCTGACCGATTTCAATCGCGACTATGCTCCGATGAACGCGATCTTCTCGAGCCATTTCAGCGACGGCAGGCGGCCAGGCCGGACCACGGTGGGTGTTACGGCGCTGGCGCGCGGCGGCATCGTCGAGATCGACCTGATTGCTTTCAGGCCGTGAGGGAACAGATGGACAAGCTGATCGAAATTCCGGCGCGCCACGGCAGGGCCGCTTTCGTCTGGTCCGGGCAGGTCGTGACCGTCATCAACACCCACGGCGAGCAGGTCGTCGATACCTGGGCGTTCAATCGCGCCGATCTTTCCGAATTCATGTCGAACGAGCACACGCGCGCCCACAGCCTGCATCTCGTTCCGAAGCCCGGCGACGTGCTGCGGACCAACAAGCGGCGGCCGATCCTCACCTTCATGGAAGACACGTCGGGCGGCGTGCACGATACGCTGATCGCAGCCTGCGACCGCTATCGCTATGCGTTCCTCGGCGTCGAAGGTCACCACGACAATTGCACCGACAATCTCTTTGCCGGCATGGCCGAACTCAGCCTCATTCCTCCGGAGGTGCCGAGCCCGCTCAACCTGTTCATGAATATTCCGTGGGGCCGGGATGGCACGCTGGAATTCGCCGCGCCGCCGCGGCCGATCCCGGGCGGCTATGTCCGCCTGCGCGCGGAGATGGACCTCGTCATCGCCTTCTCGGCCTGCCCGCAAGACATCCTGCCGATCAACGGCAGGGCAGCAAAGCCGGTCGAGGCGCACTTCACGATCACCGGATAATCCTTTGGAGTTGAACCATGGCCCAGACCCAGGAGCAGATTACTGAGAACCGCCGCCGCTATGAGGAACTTCGCGCCGCCGGTCAGGAGTTGACGCCGAAGGGATTGCCGGAGCCAACGGCAATCGGCGGCGCGCCGATATCGCCTGACGCGGTGATCCATCGCGAGACGGTGCCGTCCGGCTGGTACACGACCTTGCTTCTGCGACGCGGTGAGGGGTTGCGGATCACGGATGACACAGGCCGCGCCAGCGTATCGCTGCTCGCCTGGCGCGAGGGGGATCCATCGGAGCGGATCAATTGTGCCGATACGATCAAGGTGCAGTGGAGCGCTGCGATCTCGAAGGGCCGGATCATCCTGTCCGATATGGGACGGGTGGTGTTCTCGCTGATCGAAGACACCAGCGGCGCGCATGATCTTCTGGTCGGCGGCTCGACGCCGGCCTCGGTTCTGGCGTCGACGGCCGCCGGCGGCCGCAACACGCAGGAGAATTTTCTCGCGGCCGGCTCCAAGATCGGCCTCGGCGTCCGGGACATTCCACCCTGCATCACCTTCTTCGCGCCGGTCACCCTCGATGCCGCCGGCCGCTTCCTCTGGAAGGAGGGCATCAAGCGAGCCGGAGACCTTGTCGATCTCCGCGCCGAGATGAACCTGATTGTGGTCGCCTCCAATTGCGCTCACCCGCTAAATCCCTCGCAAGGGAACGGCGGCGCCGTCACCCTGATCAGGCATCGCGCGGCCGCGCCACGGCCGGACGATCTGTGCCGAACGGCTTCGCCCGAGGCCATGCGCGCTTTCGATTTCACCGACCGGCTGTACGCTTGAGGGAGCCCTGACATGACCGATGCAGCCATGACCACTCTCGTCTATTCCTTCGATATCCCATCGGAACGGCCGTGGTCGCGTATCCTGAAGAGCGGGCAAACGTTGCGGATCATCGACAGCGAGGGCCAGCAGGCGGTCGACGCCTTGCTCTATTGCGCCGACGATCTCGCCGAACGTTACAGTTCGCAGGACACCCTGCGCGTCCAGGGCTCCGCCTATATCGCGCTTGGCACGCGGCTCGTTTCCAACAAGGGCCGCGTGATGGCGTCCATCACTGCCGATACTTGCGGCCGGCACGATACCTCCGCCGGCTGCTGCTCCTGCGAGAGCAACGCCGTCCGGTTCGGCGAGGCGACGAAGTATCAGCATGCCTGCCGCGAGAATTTTATCCTCGAACTGTCGAAGCACGGGCTCACCAAGCGTGACATCGTTTCGAATCTGAATTTCTTCATGAACGTGCCGATCGACCCTTCTGGAAATTTCACCGTCGTCGACGGTATCTCCGCGCCGGGCAATCATGTCGATGTGACCGCGGAAATGGACGTACTGTTCGTGATTTCAAACTGCCCGCAGGTGAACAATCCCTGCAACGGTTTCAATCCGACGCCAATCCGCGTCGAGATCCGGGACGCGCCGGGATTGTGATCCGGATTGAGGATTTCTTAACCTTGATGATTAGCATTTTAGCAAGCGCTTCGCGCTATTCATCGTGTCGAGCGCTGCGAGAGAAGCCCGCACGTTATCTATCCAGAACGGATTGTTTGGACGGAAACGAGGGTGGCCCGGCGTGAACACCATTTCCAGATTCTTGAAAGACGAAGCGGCTGCCGCGGCCATCGAGGATGGCCTGGTCGCAGCCGGCATTTCTCTTACCATTGCGGCTGTGAACGGATTGGGCGCAAAGCCCAACGGGAAAGTTTCTCGATCAACAGTCCGCTGACGTAATTCTGGCGCGTCGTTCTCGGAAACGACACGTCCGGAATACAGGCCTCCGCCTCTCTGCCGCGAGCTCCCCCACTCGCGCGCCAAGGCGGGGGCCTGTTCATTCCACCCCCTGATGGACATCCGCCTCCGTCATCGCCGCCGTGAGGTGCGTGCCCCCATGGTTAATAATCCCGAAACGTCCCGACGAAACTTGGGTCGAACGGCGAAACCGCGTCGCAAGTTCGCTTCTGTATGATGCGGTCAATAGCGGTGGGGCGAGATGCCTTCATTGATCGCGACATACCAATAAGCGGGGAAAACCATGCGCGGGCTGATTCTGACTTCATCTGTTGTGTTGATGCTTTCGTTCGCCTCGAATTTCGCGGGCGCAGGCCCTCGGGTCATCGCGGTCGAGCCGGCTGCGACAGAGGTGCCTCCGGGTTTCGAGACCTATCGCGGCTACATTTTCGATCTGTCTGAAAATGTGGACCGCAAGGACAAGGAGGCGATCGTCGATCTCCTGAAGAAGCAGCTCGACGTGGTCGAGAGCGTCGGGCTCTCGCCGAAGGTGCTGCAATTCTTCCACACCGTTCCGATCATCGCCAGCGAATTCGCGTGCACCGACATGGGCCCGCCGATCGCCTGCTACGGTTCGGTCCCTCCGGAAACGTCGACGGCGCGAACCCGCACCTTCACGGTCTGGGACTCCAACACCATGAGCTGGAGCAACCCGAACTTCGTTGACCTCGCGGCGGATGCGGGCACCGGCGTGATCAAGCTGCGTCCGAACCTGCTGAAATATGCAGAGGATCCCGTCATTCTGCACGAGCTGCTCCATGCCTATCACGCCAAGCTGATGGGCAGCGGATTGGAAAATCTCGGTATCAAGGCGATGTACGCGCAGGCCGTGAGCAAGAACGTCTTGCCTAAGGACGAATACGCGATGACGAACCCGCAGGAGTTCTTCGCGGTGACGGCGAGCGTTTTCCTGGCCGGCAAGGGATCCCTCCACGAGCCGCACACGCGCGCGCAGCTGAAGGAGAAGATGCCGAAATACTACAAGTTCCTCGTCGAGCTGTTCGGATTTGATCCCGAGCCGTCGACCACGCCGGTGGCGGATACCGCCAAGCCGGCGGAATCGGCCGCAACAGCCCCGGCTGACGGCACCTGATGCCGTGATGCCGGCATCGGAACCGTCCGGTGCCGCTCCTCATCGCCGGCATCGTCCTCATTTTTTGAGCATGAGCTTTTCGGAAAACCGGATTCCACTTTTCCGGCTCATGCTCATTCGATCTTGATGTCGGCGTACTTGACGACCTTTTCCCACTTCTCGGTTTCGGACCTGATCATGTCGCCGAAATCCTTGGGCGAGGCGATCAGCGGCTCGCCGCCGAGTTCGACCAGGCGTTTCCTGATCTCGGGCTCCGCCAGCACTTCGTTGATCGCTTGGTTCAGCCTGGCGATGACCTCCGACGGCGTCTTGGCCGGCGCGCCCATGCCGAACAGCGCACTCGCCTCGTAGCCGGGCACGGTCTCGGCGACCGTCGGCACATCAGGCAATTCCGGCGAGCGCTGCGCCGTGGTCACTGCCAGTGCCCGCAACTCGCCACCGCGAATGTGGCCGATGATCGAGGGCATGTTGTCGAACATCACCTGGACGCGGTTGCTGATCAGGTCGGTCGTCGCAGGCGCGGCGCCCTTATAGGCGACGTGCAGCATCTTCGCGCCCGTCATCGCCATGAACATCTCGCCCGACAGATGCACCGAGGTGCCATTGCCGGATGAGGCAAGGTTTACCTTGCCGGGATTGGCCTTCACATAGGCGATGAATTGGGCCACGGTTTTGGCCGGCCCATCCTTGGGCACCGTCATCACGTTGGGCACGCGAAGAAACGAGGCGACCGGGGCGATATCCCGAATGAAATTGAAGCTGAGGTTCGCGTAAAGCGACGTGTTGATGAAGTTGGCCGGGTTCACCAGCAGCACCGTGTAGCCGTCGGGATCGGCCCTGACCACGGTTTCGGTGCCGATATTGTTGCCCGCGCCGGGCTTGTTCTCGACCACGAACTGCTGGCCGAGCCGCTCTGAGAGCCGCTGGCCGATCAAGCGGGCGATGATGTCGGTGGAACCGCCGGCCGGATAGCCGACGATGAAGCGCACGGGCCGCGTCGGATAGTCGAGCGCCAATGCCGGATTGATCGACGCAGTGAGGGCACCCAGTCCGAATGCCAACAGAGCCATCGCGGTGCGGCGGAACATCATGTTTTTCTCCCTGCGCCGAGCCGAATTTTCATGGCCCGATCTTGTTGAACTGGAGGCAGCGCGCGTTGTAACAAACAAAAGGTGAGGCGGCCAGCGCTGTACTTCCGCCATCGAATACGACGAAGGGATTGCGAGATGCCGGTGAAAGTCAGCGCACTCGACCATATCGTGATCAATGTCGCCGACGTGGCGCGCTCGGTCGACTGGTACCGGAAGGTGCTGGGCATGGAGGTCAGGGTATTCGATCCCGGCCACGGCAAGCCGGTCCGGACGTCGCTGATGTTCGGCCAGCAGAAGATCAATGTGCGGCCGCGCGGAGCCGACAAGGTCGAGTGGTTCACCGCCGACCACGCGATGCCCGGCAGCGACGATCTGTGCTTTCTCACATCGAGCACGCCGGATGAAGTGGTCGCGCATTTGAAGGCGTGCGGCGTGGCAATCGAGGAAGGCCCGGTGACGAAGCGGGGCGCCCGCGGCGTGCTGCGGTCGGTCTATTGCCGCGATCCCGACGGCAGCCTGATCGAGATCTCGTCCTACGAAAGCTAGTAGCCGTTATTCTCGCGCTGCCTGACGTCATCAGCCGCCCGGGCCTTGTTGTCGACGGGCGAATGGACTTGCCTGCGGGCTTCTCACCCCACACCGGCCGCGGCCGGGCAGGGAATGATCCAGATCAACACTCCATAACGCCCGCGATTGATCCACCGCAAAGGCACATTGGCGAGCTCTGCCATCATTGATCTGGGAGGTTAGACATGGCCATCGCAGATCAAGCCTTATCAGGCGGCTCGGGCAAGCTTGGCAGGCAAACCTGGCTCAGGGCCAATTGGGGATTGCTGCTGGCAGCCGCGGTGCTGCTTGCAATCCTCCTCCTGCCGCAGCCCGCGGGATTGTCGATCGCCGGTCAGCGGATGCTGGCGGTATTCGGCTTCGCCGTCGCGGTCTGGGTCACCGACGCTCTCGACTATGCCGTGAGCGCCGTCGTCATCGCCGCGCTGATGGCGACGCTTCTTGGCATGTCGCCAAGCCTCACGAATCCACATGTGCTGATCGGCACGGTTCAGGGCCTGACGACCGCCATGAGCGGCTTCGGCAATACGGCATTGACGCTGGTCGCCGCCGCGCTGTTCCTCGCTGCGGCCATGACGGTCACGCGGCTGGACCGTCGCATCGCGCTGATCATCCTGTCGCGGGTTGGCACCCGAACAAACCGGATCGTCATCGGCGCCATCGTCGTCTCCACGGTGCTCGCCTTGCTCGTGCCCAGCGCAACCGCGCGCGCGGCTGCGGTGATTCCGATCATCATGGGCGTCATTGTCGCGTTTGGCGTCGACAAGAAGAGCCGCTTCGCCGGGCTCCTGATGATCACGACGGTCCAGGCGGTGAGCATCTGGAATGTCGGCATCAAGACGGCTGCGGCACAGAACATGGTTGCCGTCGGCTTCATCCAGAAGATGCTCGGCGATGACGTGACCTGGTTGAGCTGGCTCATCGCGGCTGGCCCATTTTCGATCCTGATGTCGGTCGGGCTCTACTGGATCATGATGACGATGATGCCGCCCGAGGCGAGTGAGATCCCGGGCGGCAAGACGGCCGTCGGGAAAGCCTTGAGCGAACTCGGCCCGATGACCGGCAAGGAAGGGCGTCTGTTGTTGCTCTCGCTCGTCCTGCTGTGCTTCTGGGCGACCGAGGGCGTGCTGCATTCGTTCGATAGCTCGACCACGACGACGATTGCGGTGGCGTTGTTGTTCCTCCCCGGCATCGGGGTCATGGATTGGAAGACGGCCAATCCGCTGATTCCGTGGGGCACGATCGTGCTGTTCGGGGTCGGCATCAGCCTCGGCACGGCGCTGTTGCAGACCCAGGCGGCGCAGTGGCTGGCCAATCTCATTGTCGACGGGTTCGGCCTCAATCAGCTTCCAGCTTTCGGCATTCTCGCTGTGATGGCGGCGTTCCTGGTCGTGGTTCATCTTGGCTTTGCCAGCGCAACTGCGCTTGCATCATCGCTGATCCCGATCGTGATCGCGGTTCTGCAGAAGGTGCAGACGCCGGGGATCAATGTGCTCGGCATGACGCTGGTGCTGCAGTTCGTGGTGAGCTTCGGCTTCATTCTGCCGGTGAACTCGCCGCAGGGCATGGTCGGCTACGGCACCGGGACCTTCGCCGCGCGCGACTTCATCCGCACCGGCATCGCGATCACGGTGCTGGCCTATCTGCTCACGCTCGTGTTCGGCGCGACCTACTGGCGCTGGCTTGGTTACGTCTGAGAGCCGAACAAGGCGCGGCTCGCCTCAATACGCGCCCAAGGTCACCGGCCGAAAAGCCTGCAGCAGGTGCATGTCGAGCTTGCCTTCCATCTTCTCCATGGTGGCAAACGCCTTCGCATGGGTGAAGGGCAGGCGATAGGGACGCTGTTCGATCAGCGCTGCATAGATATCGACGATCGTCGTCAGCCGCACGATGTCGCTGATCTCGTTGCATGACAGGCCGTGTGGATAGCCGGTGCCATCCAGGAATTCGTGGTGATGCAGCACGACGTCAAGCATTTCCGGCGGATAACCGCCCTGGGCCGCCAGCGCGTCATAACCGAGCTGCGGGTGCTTGCGCACTTCCGCCGTCTCCTGCTCGCTGAGCAGGCCGGGCTTGTCAAGGATCGCAGTGGGGACGAACGCCTTGCCGACGTCGTGCAGAAGCGCGGCCCGCACCAAGCGGCGCTGGTCATCCTCGCGCATGTGCAGGTGCTGTGCAAAGGCGACGGCGAAGCCGGTGACGAACAGGCAATGACGGAAGCTGTCCGTATGGTGGCAGCCGACCGTCGTCAGCCATTCCCGCAGCGAAGAGTGTTTGATCGCCTTCAGGATCTTGTTCTCGGCCTGCACCACGTCGCTGAATCGCAGCGGCTCGCCCGCCGGCAGCTTGTGGAAGATCTTGACCATCACGTCATGGGCGGCCGCCACGCCGCGGTTCAGGGTCTTGCCGCGTTCGGACGCATCAAACCCCTGGTTGTTAGGGAAGGCGGCGTGGATGCGTTTGAGGATGCCGGCCGCGTCGAAGGGGCGCGAAATCGTGTCGGTGGCGCCGAGCGCCCAGGCCTGCATCGAGCCGTGATGAAGCGCATCCGCCAGCACGAAAAGGCGCGGCATCGCACGGTAGGATTCCCGGCTCAGCTTCGTGCGCACCCTTTGCACGCTTTCGGCCGAACGCAGATTGATGTCGACTACGATGCCGGAGATCTGATCGGCCGGTGCGTCGGGAATCTCCGACGTCGAAACGGTCTGCACTTCGCTGACCGATTGAAGGATGCGTTCCAGCTCGCGGCTTTGTTCGCGATTGTCGGACGCCAGCAACAGGCGGCGCGTTGGGGCTTGAGCTGACATGGACCCTCGTTCGATGGGGGCGCTGATTGATCACCCGCAACCTAACCGAGAACACATTCCCCCGGGCTTAAGAGAAATCATGAACGAGCGCCTTTTGTGAAAGATAAAATTTGAAGCTTCGGCAGTCGCATGAAAAAGCCGCCGGAGGAATGTCCTCCGGCGGCCCGTATCGTCGCGATTTGAAGGGTTTACGCCTTCATCGCCGCCTTGACCGCTTCTGCCGTGATCGGCAGCGCGCGCACGCGCGCGCCCGAGGCGTTGAAGATCGCGTTGCCAAGCGCAGGCGCGATCACCGTCACCGCCGGCTCCCCGACGCCGGTCGCGTGCTCGCCATTGGCGATCACGGCCACCGCGACTTCGGGGGTCTGGCTCATCCGCAGCGGCGTATAGCTGTCGAAGTTGGTCTGTTCGAGACCGCCGTTCTTCAGCGTCGCCTTCTCGTACATCGCAAGCGACAGTCCCCACAACGACGCGCCCTCGACCTGGGCACGGATGTTGTCGGGATGCACCTGCGTGCCGACATCGGTCGCCACCGTCAGCTTCTTGACGGTGACCTCGCCGCTCGATGCGACCGCGACATGGGCCACGCAGGCGGTGAAGCTTGCGGTTTTTCTTTCCTGCGAGGAGACGCAGGCGACGCCCATGCCCTCGCCCTTCGGCAGTTCCCTGGTGCCGTAGCCGGCAAGGCCCATGGCCGCGAGCAGCGCATTGCGCAGTCGCTGCGCGCCGCCATTGTTGTCACCCTTGCCGTCGAGCAGCTCGATCCGGAACATGGCCGGATCCTTGCCCGCCGAATGGGCGAGCTCGTCGATCATGCTTTCGACGGCCCAGAAGGTCCATCCGGGAGCGACCGACCGCAACTGACCCGAGGGCGTCGCGGTCTGGGCCATCTCGTTGAGGATGGCGCGGACATTGTGATTGGGCACGGTATAGAAGAAGTCCGCGCCATTCACCGTGAACGCGTCGAGCGCGCCCTTCTTGTCGACCGAAGGCGACAGGAAGGCCGGGATGCCCCAACGCTTGGTCGGCCACGCCGCGACCACGTCGTGGTTCATCGCAATCAGCTTGCCATTGCCGTCCAGGCCAGCCTTGACCTTCTGGAACGTTAGCGGCCGCGTGAAATCCATCGTCATGTCGTTTTCACGCGTGTAGATGATCTTGACCGGCTTGCCGACGGCTTTCGACGCCTGCACGGCCGGCACCAGCATGTCGCCCTCGAGACGCCGGCCGAAGCCGCCGCCGAGCCACTGCTGATGCATCACCACGAACTTCGGATCGACCCCGGCGGCGCCGGCTGCGATCGCGCCGGAACGCGTCGCAAACTGGTTGCCGGTGTAGACGTGCCAGATGTCGCCCTTTTGCTCGGCGGTCGCCGTCATCGGCTCCATCGGCGCATGGATGTTGATGCTGGTGGTGTATTCCGCCTCCAGCACCTTGGCCGCCGTGCCGAAGGCCGCCGCCGTATCGCCATCCTTGACGAAGAAGAAGCCGGAATCGTCAAGACCCTGAAGCCGCTTGGCTTCCGTCAGGATGGATTCGCTCGACAGCTGGGCGTTGGGGCCACCGTCATAGGTGACCTTGAGTGCCTGAGCCGCCTTGGTCGCCGCGGCAAAGCTATTCGCCACCGCGACCACCCATCCGGTCGTCGTTGCGGTCTTGTCGTCGATAGTAACGGCCTTGATGAAGCCCGGCACCTTCTTGGCGTCGCTGTCGTCCACCGATTTCACAGTGGCGCCGTAGCGCACCGGCGGTGTGACGAGCTTGCCGTAGACCATGCCCGGCAACATGACGTCGATGCCGTACTTGGCCGTGCCGTTCGTCTTCGACGGGATGTCGAGCTGCGGGACCGAAACCCCGATCATGGTGTACTGGTCGGGCGTCTTCAGCTTGATCGCCTTGAGGTCGTCGGGCGTGAAGGTCTTGGTGACCTTTCCGCTCTTGACGACGTCGGCGAAGGTCACGGACTTCTTCGACTTCGGATCCGTGATCGTCGAGGCTCTCACGACCAGCTGGCCGGCAGGCACGCCGCCCATCATGGCCGCGGCCGCTTCCGTCATGGCGATGCGGCCGGCGGCGCCGGCGCGGCTCATCGCATCGAAGTTCATCATCGTGCTCCAGCTGCCGCCGGTCACCTGCGCGCCGAGTACGGGATCGTTGTACTTCGGATCGTTGGAGGCGAGTTGAAGGCGGACATCCTTCCAGTTGGCGCCGAGTTCTTCGCAGACGATCTGCGCCATGGTGGAGGCGATGTGCTGGCCCATATCGGCCTTGCCGCTGGTGACCGTGACAATGCCGTCGGGTGCGATCGAGTACCAAACGCTCGGATCGAAATTGGCTGCGGCGAAAGCCTGGTCCGCGCCGAGAAGGCCGGGAACGGCGGAATAGCCGAGCGCGAGGCCGGTGGCTGCGGAGCCGACGAGGAACGAGCGGCGGCTCAGGTCGGCCGGCTCGTGAGAGGTGAGCTTGACGTGCGAATTCATGTGGGCCTCCGCTCGGTTCCGGTGTTGGAGGCGGTGCGCATGTCGCTTGCTGCGCGCATGATTGCCTTCTGGATTCGCGAATAGGTCATGCAGCGGCAGAGATTGCCGTCCATGTGCGCGACGACCTCTTCCTTGGTCGGGTTGGAATTCTTCGCAAGCAGCGAGGCCGCCTGCATGATCTGGCCGGACTGGCAGTAGCCGCATTGCGGCACTTGCTCGGCGATCCACGCTTTCTGCAACGGATGATCGCCCTTGGCCGACAGACCTTCGATGGTGGTGATCTTCTTGCCGACGGCATCGCTCACAGCCGTCTGGCACGAACGCACCGCTTCACCGTTGATGTGAACGGTGCAAGCCCCACACAGTCCGGCGCCGCATCCGAATTTCGTGCCGGTCATCTGCAATTGCTCGCGGATGACCCAAAGCAGCGGCGTATCGTTCGCCGCCTCGACGGACATATTCCGTCCATTGATATTGAGATTAGGCATGGTTTCTTTCCCTGCCGGTGTATGAAACCGCTTACGGCGGAACTCACTTTTTTTCTTGTTGGGATGGCACCCACCGGACCGGCGCCGCCGCAGAGAATGCTAGCGATCTATCGCAGAGGCAATGAAAATCCGCCGCGGGACGTCAAACCTTGGTTGTGCGTTGCGGCAGTCATGTTGCCGTAATTTTACACCCCGGAATTTCGGGGAGCGAAGTCTCCGGCGAGAGCAGGCCAGCCAGGGCATCACAAGCCCGTGCGGGCGCCGCTGCGTGGTTTTGCGCCCCGGCTCCTTCGCCGTAGATTGAGCAGATGGCACGCCATAAGAACAGGTGAAATCGTGGGACATGACATCAAACTGACGGCTTCGGATCGTTTTCAACTGGGCGGCTACCGTGCCGACCCCGCGACCGCGCCGAAGGCGGCAGTGGTCGTGATCCAGGAGATCTTTGGCGTCAATCACCACATCCGTTCGATATGCGACCGTCTGGCGGCCGAAGGCTATGCCGCGGTCGCGCCGTCGATCTTCGACCGCATCGAGCCGAACTTCCAATGCGGCTATTCGCCGGATGAAGTCGCGGTGGCGCGCAAGTTCGTCGCCAATCCGGATTGGGCCGCGATGCTGCGCGATACCCAGGCGGCCATCGATGCCGTCAAGGACGTCGGTCCGGTCGGCATCGTCGGCTTCTGCCTTGGCGGCAGCGTCGCCTATGGCGCGGCGACCAAGCTCTCGGGTCTGAAGGCGGCGGTCGGCTACTATGGCGGGGCCATCGTTCGCTTTGCCGACGACAAGCCCAAAGTGCCGACCCAATTGCACTTCGGCAAAAAGGATGCCGGTATTCCCTTGAGCGATGTCGAGACCATCAGGAGCAAGCGCCCCGACGTCGAGATCCATGTCTACGAGGGCGCGCAGCATGGCTTCAACTGCGATGAGCGCGCCAGCTACGACAAAAAGAGCGCAGATATCGCCTGGCCGCGCAGCCTGGATTTCTTCGCGAAGCATTTGCGATGATTGTCATTGCCGGGCTTGACCTGGCTTGACCCGGCAATCCATCGCTTCTGAAGAAAACCTTTTTGATGAATGCGCGGGTCAAGCCCGCGCATGACACGCCTCAGAACCAGCGCTCGCCGACGAGGACGGTGTCGCCGGGGCCAATCGGGGTGCCGAGCGGCACGACGGTGCGGCTGGCATTATGCGTCAGCGTCACGCTGTCGCGCTTGGCGCGCGGCGAAAATCCGCCGGCGATCGCGACCGCGCTCTCGACACTCATGTTCGGCACGTAGGGATATTGCCCGGGCGCGGTGACCTCGCCGAGAATGAAGAACGGCCGGTAGGTTTCGATTTCGACGGCCACCGACGGCTCGCGGATATAGCCATTTCGAAGCTTGGCGGCGATATCGGCGGCAAGTCTTGCGGGCGTCTTGCCGCGCGCGGCGACGGCGCCGATCAAGGGCATGGTGATCGAGCCGCCGGCATCGATCGCATAGGTGTTGGTGAGCCCTTCCTGGCCGTAGACGACCACGCGCAGCTTGTCGCCGGCATCGAGATGATAAGGCGCATCGCGAGCGGGCGCAGGGGTCGCGGCATAGGCGTTCGCGGCCGGCGTTGCCGCATAGGCGTCGCGCGGCGAATTCGCGAACCTTGTGCGAAGCGCTGATATGGCGCCGCCGGAATCGGCCGACGGGTAAGAAGACGCCGGATAAGAGGAATACAAGGCAGGTTGCCCATAGGCGAGAGCGTCGAGGTCGCTGTTCGACGAGGCCACCGGGTAGGTCGTCTGCATGCAGCCCGCGAGCGCGGCCATGGCAGCGGTGACCGGCAACAAAAACGCGCGCGTGAGCCGCACGAGGCCATCCTCTTCAGCGAGACGGCCTCAGTCTTGCGCCTGATATGGTTAACAAACCGTTGTTTGCGGGCGTCAGGCCGTGACGCCGGTCGGAAGCGGGCAAGACACGCCGGTCCCGCCCAGCCCGCAATAACCAGCCGGGTTCTTGGCGAGATATTGCTGATGATAGTCCTCGGCGAAATAAAACGGACCTGCCGGTTCGACCTCGGTCGTTATGGTGCCGAGCCCCTTGGCTGCCAGCGCCTTCTGGTAAGCGGCTTTCGAGGCAGCAGCCGCAGCGGCTTGCGTGTCGTTCGACGTATAAATTGCCGAGCGATATTGCGTGCCGACGTCGTTGCCCTGGCGCATGCCCTGCGTCGGGTTGTGGTTCTCCCAGAACGTCTTCAACAGCCGCTCGTAGGATATCCTTGCCGGATCAAACACGACCAGCACCACCTCGGTGTGTCCGGTACGGCCCGAGCACACTTCTTCATAGGTCGGATTTTTCGTGTGCCCGCCGGCATAGCCTGCGGCGGTGACATAGATGCCGTCGCCGAGCTCCCAGAACTTGCGCTCCGCGCCCCAGAAGCAACCTAGGCCAAAGACCGCCTGCTCGAGACCGGCGGGATAAGGCGGCTTCAACGGGTTGCCGTTGACGAAGTGGCGCGTTGCGGTCGCGATAGGGTCGGCCCGGCCCGTCAGCGCCTCGTCGGCGCTCGGCAATGTGGTGGTCTTGCGCATGAACAGCATGGGTAACCTCCTTGCAGGAACGCCTCGGCGACGAGCCATTAATATAGGTGCTCTACGTGATACCCGGCAGCCCCGTTACATGACGATAACGCGCGCTTTCAGTCCCTGGAGTAGCCGATCAGCGGCTTCTTTCGTCGGAATAGCAGCATCAGCAAAATCCCAAGCACCGCCATCACGGCAAACACCGGCTGGTCGAGGATGACGCGCGCGACGTTATTCCAGAGCCAGGGCGAAAGACCTTCGAGCCAGGCCCGGAAGGCCTGCTGGCTGGATTGATGAACGTCATTCCAGAACTGGCCGAACCGGGTGAAGCGCAGGGTATTGTCGGCGACAAACCTCGCCCCGTCATAGACCATGAAGACGAACCCGCCGGCTAGCAGCAGCAGTCCTACCAGGCGGAAAAAGCCGCGGATCATCCTTCACCCACTCTTCGCTCGTGTCCGATCCCCAACAGCCATTAGCGGCGGGTCGCAGGAAATTCAACCTCGTCAGCCTCTTATGGGGTTATCCGAACCCGCTCCGGGGCCTCGGCCAAGCGGGGTTAGGGCGTTGACGCTACACCTGGCGGGCTCTATAAGACCCCTCAATTGGCGGCGGGCGCAATCCCGCCGCCGCTGTTCTTTTGAGCGTTGCTGCCGGAGCCCGAGAGTTCCGGTGTGGCATTCTCGACAGGGCACCCGAAACCAATCAGCGTCGATCAGGCAAACCGTGGGCAATTGTTCGCCCACCCGCGATCGGTCACTGCCGAAGGACATTTGAGAACATGGCCAATACGACTTCCGCCAAGAAGGCGACGCGCAAGATTGCCCGCCGCACCGTCATCAACAAATCGCGCCGGACCGAGATGCGCACTTCCGTGCGATCGGTCGAAGACGCGATCAAGCGTGGCGATCGTAACGCCGCGCTCAAGGCGATGGCGACTGCCGAGCCGGAGCTGATGCGGGCTGCGCAGCGCAATATCATTCACAAGAACGCCGCGAGCCGAAAGGTTTCGCGTCTTGCGCATCAGATTGCCAAGCTGGCGAAGTGAGCTAGCGGTCCAATTTTAACATCAAAGCCCGGCAACGCCGGGCTCTTGTTTTTGCGCGGCACTTTCCGGCGAGAGAAATCGCTGTCTGCGCATTGTCAGATTGTGACATTTGCAAAGCCAGTGCTTTTACGGAGAATGAAAGCGCCGCTTGCGTGTTGCAGAATTGCATTGCCGGGAGATCGCCGCGTCATCACCCCGCGATGCGGCACGAAGGTTACCCTAGTTCGACGAGCAAAAAAAAACGCGTTTGCGTAGTCACTTATCGGCATAGCGGCAGCGGGTTGTTTGAAAATTCCCTTACGCATCGACCAAACATGACCAACTTATGAATTTATTTTGCGCTGTGGCATGAATTGTGACAGCGACCGCGTGTCTCGAATCTTCGCACAGATTCAAAATCTTGCGGCCTCGCGGGAAAATCGGGCGCGGTTTGGCCAAACGCCAAGTTGTTTTTGCAAGCTTTTAGTTTGAATCATTTTCGTTGCGGGAAATGAAGCTTGATGTACATCTAAGAACGTTCGCGGCGCCCACGACCTTTAGACCAGCGCGGATTAAGGAGCGGGGCGGACGTGCAAATCGGCGGCGGTGTGCGCGTTAGCGACGCTTTCCAAGCGATCGTTGAGTTTGAACCCATAGCAATATGGGTACGCAAGATCTGTGTCGAAATTTCTCAAGGCGTTCCTTTCGCCATCTGAAAACAGAGAGATACGAGACAGTCGATGACCAACGGCGGCGGAAAGCGAAGTGAGCGGGCAACGTGAGCTAAGGCGGGCGGAACGAGTGGCGTAGCTGACAGGTTTTGACTTTCAGGTATCGCCGGTCGGATTGATGATTTGGAGTGACTACTTGCTGTGCCTGGTTGCGGCGAGAGGGGGAGGTAGCATGACTTACGAAATCATTGGAAATTCTGATCTCGGTTCAATTTGGAACGATAGTGCGTTTGACATCGCGGCATTGGATAATGCTGCAATAGCGGCCGGCATCCGGCCCCTCGCGCGAGCTCCGGACACTCCGTCAAGTACGCGCTAGCCTCGCGAAGCTTCCTCAAAGCCAAGAGACGTGCCGGACGGCGTTTCGCCGAGCGGCGGAGCTTTGGCTAAGGCAGGTTTCGGGCAAGGCAGCCTCCGTGCGGCGCACGCACGGTGGATCCACCAAAGAATTCCACCAGACCCAAGAGAAGTTTTTCGGCATGACAAATATCCAACCGGCAACGACGAACAATATCGAGCAGGATCGCTGGTCGCGTGTGAAAGGAAGGCTGCGTTCGAGCGTAGGTGAAGACGTCTACACGAGCTGGTTTGCCCGTATGGATCTGGAAAGCGTCCACGATGAAGCCGTCCACCTTTCGGTTCCGACGCGCTTCCTGAAGAGCTGGATTCAGGCGCATTACGCGGAGCGAGTCCTGTCCTGCTGGCAGGCCGAAATGCCCGAAGTGCACCGCATCGATCTTTCCGTGCGCACCGCGATGCGCACCGCGGTGCCGGCAAAGGACGTCTCCGTCCCGCAGATCGACCCGCGTCGTCACGAGCGCGTGGACAGCCGGCCGGCGGCCGAGTTGCGTTCGGTGGCGACCGCGCCGGTCTCGGCTAACCACGACGCGCTCGGCGGTTCGCCGCTCGATCCGCGCCTGACCTTCGCGAGCTTCGTCATCGGCCGTTCGAATACGCTGGCGCATGCGGCTGCGCGCCAGGTGGCCGAAGGCCGCCGCGGCGATCCCGTGATGTTCAACCCGCTCTATATCCATGCCGGCGTGGGCTTGGGCAAAACTCATCTGTTGCAGGCCGTCACCTGGGCCGGCAATTCCGGCAGCGAGCGCAAGGTGCTGTATCTGACGGCCGAGAAGTTCATGTACGGCTTTGTCGCGGCGTTGAAGACGCAGACGGCGCTCGCGTTCAAGGAAGCCCTGCGCGGCATCGATGTGCTTGTGATCGACGATCTGCAATTCCTGCAAGGCAAGTCCACCCAGGCCGAGTTCTGTCATACGCTCAACGCGCTGATCGATGCCGGCCGGCAGGTAGTGATCGCGGCCGATCGTCCGCCGTCCGATCTCGAGAGCCTCGATGATCGCGTGCGCTCGCGGCTTGCCGGCGGCCTCGTCGTCGAAATGGGATCGCTCGGCGAGGAGTTGCGGCTCGGCATTCTCAAGTCGCGCGTTGCCGCGGCGCGGGCCCATCATGCGAGCTTCGACGTGCCGGAGCAGGTGCTGGAATATCTTTCCCGCTCCATCACCCATAACGGCCGTGATCTCGAAGGCGCGGTCAACCGCCTCCTGGCTCACTCCAAGCTGAACAACCAGCCGGTGACGCTGGAGATGGCCGAGCGCGAAGTGCGCGACCTGATCCGCCCGCAGGAACCCAAGCGGATCAAGATCGAGGACATCCAGCGGGTGGTGGCGCGGCAATACAATGTGAGCCGGTCCGACCTGTTGTCGTCGCGGCGCACCGCCAACGTCGTCCGTCCGCGGCAGGTCGCGATGTATCTCGCCAAAACCCTGACCTTGCGCTCGCTGCCCGAAATCGGCAGGCGTTTCGGGGGGCGTGACCACACCACCGTCCTGCATGCCGTACGCAAGATCGAGGCACTGGTCGCCAAGGACGTCTCGCTGTCGGAAGAGGTCGAGTCCCTCAAACGTCAGTTGCAGAACGAGCCTTGAATGAAAGGTCCCTTGCCCTCCCCGTGAGGGAGGGCAAGGAGCCGGAAAAACCAGCAACAGGCCCGTAAAAACCCCAAAAGTTGGGAACGGCCCGGCGCATCCCTTGCGCTTGAGAGCCATCCGCGCCACTTTGTGGCCCCCTGAGCGGGCTGATCTGATCCAGCTGATCGTCCCTCGGGTTCAAACGCCGCGGCGGGCCTTGAAGGCCGCCGGGCTTTCCATCTTCGACCAGGCGGATTAAGGCAATGAAAGTTACCGTCGAACGCGCGCAACTCCTGAAATCGCTGGGCCATGTGCATCGCGTGGTCGAGCGCCGCAACACCATTCCGATTCTCGGCAACGTGCTGGTGCGGGCCGAGAGCGCGCAGTTGTCGCTGAAGGCCACCGACCTCGATTTGGAAGTCACCGAAACGTTGCCGGCTGAAACGGCGACGGCCGGTTCCACGACGGTTCCAGCGCATATGTTCTACGACATCGTGCGCAAGCTGCCGGACGGCGCGCAAATCGTGCTGGAAGGCGACGGCGACCGCTCGGTGCTGGCGATCCGCGCCGGTCGCTCGCGCTTCACGCTGCAAACGCTGCCTGAGAACGATTTTCCGGATCTGGCCGCCGGCGAGATGACGCATTCGTTCACGCTCGCCGCCTCCGACGTCAAGCGGCTGATCGATCGCACCCAGTTTGCGATCTCGACGGAGGAGACCCGCTATTATCTCAACGGTATCTACCTGCACTCCGCCGGCACCGCGAAGGCGGCGACGTTGCGCGCGGTCGCCACCGACGGCCATCGCCTGGCGCAGATCGATCTGGTGCAGCCGAAGGGCGCGGCCAGCATGCCTGGCGTGATCGTGCCGCGCAAGACGGTGGGCGAGGTGCAACGCCTGATCGAGGACAGCGAGGCCGAGGTCAGAATCGAGTTGTCGCAAGGCAAGATCCGTTTCACCATCGGCAATGTGGTCCTGACCTCGAAGCTGATCGACGGCACGTTCCCGGATTACGGTCGCGTCATTCCGCAGAACAACGACAAGGAACTCATCGTCGACAAGAAGGATTTCGAGGCCGCCGTCGACCGCGTCTCGACGATCTCGAGCGAACGTGGCCGCGCGGTAAAGCTTTCATTGTCCGCAGGGCGGCTGGTGCTCTCGGTTACCAACCCCGACTCCGGAAGTGCAACGGAGGAACTCGAGGTCGAATATGCGTCCGATCCGCTCGATATCGGGTTCAACTCGCGCTATCTGCTCGACATCGCCGCCCAGATCGAAGGCGAGGTCGCCGTGCTGAGACTGGCCGACCCCGGCTCGCCGACGCTGGTGCAGGACAAGGATTCCAAGGGCGCGCTCTACGTGCTGATGCCGATGCGAGTGTGATACCTTGTCATTGCCGGATAACGCCCGGCACTGACGACTCGCCATGACCCCGTCCCGCATTCATCGCCTCACGCTGACGCACTTCCGCAATTACCGCGCGGCGAGCCTTCAGACGCAGGCCAACATCATCGTGCTGGCGGGACCGAACGGAGCCGGCAAAACCAATTGCATCGAGGCGATTTCGTTCTTGTCGCCGGGCCGCGGCTTGCGCCGCGCCAATCTTGAAGACGTCGCCGATAACCAGGGCGATGGCTCCTGGGCGGTGTCCGCCGAAGTCGAGGGCGCGCTGGGGCTCGCGACGCTCGGCACCGGCATCGATCCGCCAATGGCAGACAGCTCGGTCAGCCGGCGTTGCCGGATCGACCGCGAACCGGTGTCTTCGGCAACCTCGTTCGGCGATCACTTGCGCATGGTGTGGCTGACGCCTGCGATGGACGGGTTGTTTCTGGGACCGGCGTCGGAGCGGCGGCGGTTCTTCGACCGCCTCGTGCTTGCGATCGACAGCGAGCACTCGGCAAGGGTCTCGGCACTTGATCGTTCGTTGCGTTCACGCAACCGCCTCCTGGAGGTGCGCAACTACGACGACCACTGGTGCGATGCGATCGAGCGCGAAACCGCGGAGCTCGCCGTTGCGGTCGCCGCCATGCGCGGACAGACTGCGGCGAGGCTGGCCGCGATGCTGCGAGCGCGGGCTGCCGCGTCCGCCTTTCCGTCCGCGGAGATCGCGCTCGATGGCTGGATGGAAAATGCGTTGCTGTCGGAACCGGCAACCTCCGTGGAGGATCGCTACCGCCAGATCCTGCGCGAGAACCGTCCGCGCGACGCCATCGCCGGCCGCACGCTGGATGGCCCGCATCTCACCGATCTTCAGGTGATCTACGCGCCGAAGCACATCCCGGCGCGCGATGCCTCGACCGGAGAGCAGAAGGCGCTGCTGATCGGGCTCGTACTCGCGCATGCGGGGCTGGTGGCGGAAATGACCGGCATCACGCCGCTGCTGCTGCTCGACGAGGTGGTGGCGCATCTCGATCCTACCCGCCGTGTCGCGCTGTTCGAAGAACTTGCAAGACTCGGCGCGCAGGTCTGGATGACCGGCGCCGATCCCGCCGCATTCGCCGACGTCGGCTCGTCCGGTGAAGTCTTCGCCGTGGAGTCCGGCCAGATCAGCCGCGGCGGCTAAGCAAAACTTGCCCCAAAAGGGCGGCAGGAGGGCTCGCGAATCGCGCTTTTCCAAGGTCCCGGAAACGGCCTTTGGCGGGCTTGAAAAATCCTTAAAAAATCCCATCTTTTCAGTAGTTTGAACGCCAAGACTTTGCGCTAGGCGCGCCCCGCCTTTCATGGCAGAACTAGCACCAATCGGCGCCTGTATTGCTCCGCTGATTCGCACCGATTCCAAAGGCCCCACATGACAGAACCTGCGCGGCGACCGGTCGCCGATAACGAGAGCCCCGTTCCCGCCGAATACGGCGCGGAATCGATCCGGGTTCTGAAGGGCCTCGACGCCGTTCGCAAGCGGCCCGGCATGTATATCGGCGACACCGACGACGGCAGCGGCCTGCACCACATGGTGTATGAGGTCGTCGACAACGCCATCGACGAGGCGCTCGCGGGCCATGCGACCGCGGTCGAAGTCATCCTCAATGCCGACGGCTCCGTCACCGTGCGTGACGACGGCCGCGGCATCCCCGTCGACATCCACAAGGGCGAAGGCATTTCCGCCGCCGAAGTCATCATGACGCAGCTGCATGCAGGCGGAAAGTTCGACCAGAATTCCTACAAGGTGTCGGGCGGTCTGCATGGCGTCGGCGTATCCGTCGTCAACGCGCTGTCGAGCAAGCTGCAACTGCGGATCTGGCGCGACGACAAGGAGCATTACATCGAGTTCGCCCATGGCGACGCCGTTGCCCCGCTGAAGGTGGTCGGCGATGCCCCCGGCAAGCGCGGCACCGAGGTGACGTTCCTCGCTTCGAGCGAGACCTTCAAGAACATCGATTACGATTTCGCCACCCTTGAGCATCGCCTGCGCGAGCTCGCCTTCCTCAATTCGGGCGTCAACATCGTGCTGTCGGACATGCGCCATGCGGTCGAGAAGCGCGAGGAGATGCACTATTCGGGCGGCGTCGAGGAGTTCGTCAAATATCTCGACCGCAACAAGAAGGCGATGGTGCCGGCCCCGATCATGATCAATTCGGAGGCGAATGGCATCAGCGTCGAGGCGGCGCTGTGGTGGAACGACAGCTACCACGAGAACGTGCTCTGCTTCACCAACAACATCCCGCAGCGCGACGGCGGCACGCATCTGGCGGGTTTCCGCGGCGCGCTGACGCGCCAGGTCAACGGCTATGCCGACGCCATGGCCAAGCGCGAAAAGATCGCATTGACCGGCGACGACTGCCGCGAAGGCCTCACGGCCGTGCTTTCGGTGAAGGTGCCCGATCCGAAGTTTTCCTCGCAGACCAAGGACAAGCTGGTGTCCTCGGAAGTGCGGCCCGTGGTCGAGAACGTCATCAACGAGGCGCTCGCCGCCTGGTTCGAGGAACACCCCACCGAAGCCAAGATCATCGTCGGCAAGGTGGTGGAAGCCGCGGCCGCCCGCGAAGCCGCCCGCAAGGCGCGCGAGCTGACGCGGCGCAAGGGCGCGCTCGACATCGCATCGCTGCCGGGCAAGCTCGCCGATTGCCAGGAGCGCGATCCCGCCAAGTCCGAACTCTTCATCGTCGAGGGCGACAGCGCCGGCGGCAGCGCCAAGCAGGGCCGCAACCGCGAGTTCCAGGCGGTGCTGCCGTTGCGCGGCAAGATCCTCAACGTCGAGCGCGCGCGTTTCGACAAGATGCTGAGCTCCGAGCAGATCGGCACGCTTATCACGGCGCTCGGCACCGGCATCGGGCGCGACGACTTCGATCTGTCGAAGCTGCGCTATCACAAGATCATCCTGATGACCGACGCCGATGTCGACGGTGCGCATATCCGCACGCTGCTCTTGACGTTCTTCTTCCGCCAGATGCCGACCCTGATCGAGGGCGGTTACCTCTATATCGCCCAGCCGCCGCTCTACAAGGTCGCCCGCGGCAAGTCCGAGCAATATCTGAAGGACGACACCGCGCTGGTGGATTATCTGATCCGGACCGGCCTCGACGATTGCGTGTTCAAGCTCGCGAGCGGCGAGGAGCGCTCGGGTCGCGATCTGCAGGCGCTGATCGATGACGCCCGCGTCATCCGCGCCACGCTGAACAATCTGCACAGCCGCTATAATCGCAGCGTGATCGAGCAGGCGGCGATTGCCGGCGTGCTGCGCCACAAGGTTTTTGGCGACCCGCCGAAAGCGATGGCCGCGGCCGAATATATCGCCAAGCGCCTCGATGCCCTGGCCGACGAGGTCGAGCGCGGTTGGACCGGCCGCTTCACCGAAGGCGAAGGTTTCGTGTTCGAACGCACGGTGCGCGGCGTCAAGGACGTCGCCATCATCGACAATGCGCTGCTCGGCTCCGCCGATGCGCGCAAGCTCGACGAATATGCCGCGCGATTGCAGGAGGCCTATCCGCGGCCCGGCATGTTGCGGCGGAAGGATGCCGAGACCGCGATCCACGGTCCCGTCAGCCTGTTCGAGGCGGTGACCGAAGCCGGGCGCGAAGGCGTCAAGCTTCAGCGCTACAAAGGTCTTGGCGAGATGAATCCGGAGCAGCTCTGGGAAACCACGCTCGATACCAACGAGCGCTCGCTGTTGCAGGTGAAGGTCAAGGAGGTCGACGAGGCCGACGACATCTTCACCAAGCTGATGGGCGATCTGGTGGAACCGCGCCGCGAATTCATCCAGGAAAATTCACTCAGCGCCAACGTGGACATTTAAGGCGGTTCACGATGATCCGTCCTTCCATGAGCGGATCGTCCGTCGGATCGCTTGATGAGCTTGCTCGCCATGAGGCCCACGTCGGTGAGGCCGTAGACGCCCCATCATCCAAAGCTGGCGCCAAGGAGCGCAACGGCGGCATCGATGCGCTTCGCGCGGCCGTCACCCTGCTCGTGGTTCTTCATCATACCGCGCTCACCTATGGCGCCATCGGCGGCTGGTACTACCGCGAAATCGCGCCTTCCAATTCTCCAACTGGCCTGCTGCTGATCCTGTTCTGCACGTCGAACCAGGCCTGGTTCATGGGCCTGTTTTTCCTGCTGGCGGGCTACTACACGCCGTCAGCGCATCGGCGTCATGGCACGGCTGGCTTCATCAGGGAGCGGCTGCTGCGGCTCGGGATTCCGCTTCTTTTCTATGTCCTGATCCTGAGTCCGGTCACGATTGCATTGGCGCAGACGGCGAAGGGCCATTCGTTTGTCGGTGTTTTTACCTACGTCTGGACCCACGGCAAGCTCGAGCCGGGCCCGCTGTGGTTTGTCGAGGCGCTGCTGATTTTCTCGGCGGTCTGGCTATTGTGGCGCACGACGCGCAAGGCGGAGGCGGCGGTCATAATTCCGTTTCCGTCCAACGTGGTTCTGTTCGCGGCCGCCATGCTCACGGGCGCCGCCGCCTTCCTGCTGCGGCTCGTCTGGCCGGTCGGCGTGAACGTCGCGTTCCTGCAGCTCGGTTATTTCGCGTCCTACATCGTGCTGTTCGCGGCGGGCTGCATGGGTGCCGAACTGAAATGGCTCGACCGGATTCCTGAAAACCTAAGGAGACGATGGCTGCGAATCGCGTGGGCGGCTTTCCCTGTCCTCCCTCTTCTGGTGCTGTTTGGCCGCACTGTGCCCTGGCTCCATGGGCCGGCCGAAGGGGGCCTGAATCTCCAGGCGCTCACTTACGCGTTCTGGGAGCCCTTCGTCGCCTGGGGCGTCATTCTCGGATTATTGACGCTGTCCCAGCGCCGATTTGCCAGCCTGACGGGTGTCTGGCACCGCCTCGCGCGCCGCGCCTTCCTGATCTACATCATTCATCCGCCTGTCCTTGTCGGCGTCGCGCTGGTCTGGCGTGACGTGGCGGCGCCCGCGCTCGTCAAATTTCTTGTCACCGGCTCGCTCGCCTGCACGCTTTGTTATGCGATTGCGGGGATTGCGCTTCGCATTCCCGTTGTCGCGCGGATTGTTTGATTGCCGTAAATTGTCCCCAAGGTGCCGGTACACGCCGAGCAGCCACATAGCGTCAACGAGCCCGAAGAAGCTTTAAGGGGGGTGTCCGATGCCGCACATGCATATCAATCTCTTCATCCAGAGCCGCGGGCATCATGAAGCGGCATGGCGGCATCCGAAGTCGTCACCATTGCCGCTGACCGACATCCGCTACACCGTGGAGCTCGCGCAGAAGGCGGAAGCCGGCTGCTTCGATTCAATCTTCCTCGCCGACGTCCTTGGGCTCTGGAACGACGTCGAGAGCACGCCTTTCAACTGGCTGGAGCCGATCACCGCGCTCGCCGCGGTCGCGATGGCGACCAGCCGCATCGGACTGATCGCCACCTGCTCGACGACCTATACCGAGCCTTACAATCTGGCGCGCCAGTTTGCTTCGCTCGACCACATCAGCCGCGGCCGTGCCGGATGGAACATCGTGACGACCTGGTCGCCGCAGGCGGGCGCCAATTACGGCAATATCGGGCAGGTCGGCCATGCCGATCGCTACGAGCGGGCCGAGGAATTCATGGCGGTCGTCAAAGGCCTCTGGGACAGCTGGGCTGACGACGCCGTGCTCGACGACCGCGCAGGCGGGCGATACGCCGACCGCAGGCGGGTACGAACGCTCGATCACAAGGGCCCGCATTATCCGGTGATGGGTCCGCTGAATATGCCGCGCTCGCCGCAGGGCCGCCCCGTCTTCGTCCAGGCCGGCTCGTCTGACACGGGCAAGAAGTTTGCCGCGCGTCATGCGGAGGCGGTTTTCACCGCGCACCTCGAGAAAGAAACGGCGCGGGCGTTCTATGCGGACCTGAAGCAACTCGTCGCCGCCGAGGGCCGCGATCCGCAGCATGTCGTGATCCTGCCGGGGTTCAATCCCGTCATTGGATCAACAGAAGCGGAGGCCGAGCGCTACGCCGCCGAGCTCGACGGGCTTTCCGATCCGGAAGTCGGCCGCCATCGCCTGTCGCAACGATTCGGCGGTCACGATTTTTCGCGTCTCGCGCTGGACGCGCCTCTGTCGGTGGAAGACTTTCCTGATCCAAGCAAGAACGAGGCGTCCCGCAGCCGGACCGAGGCGGTGGTTGCGCTTGTCGCCAGGGAGCGGCCGACGCTCCGGCAGCTTCTCGCCAAGCTTGCCGGCGCGCGGGGTCACTTTACGGTCACGGGCACGCCGGAAAAGATCGCCGACATCATGCAGGACTGGTTCGAGACCAAAGCTGCGGATGGCTTCAACCTGATGCCGCCGGTGCTGCCGCATCAGCTCGATCTCTTCATCGCCGAAGTCGTCCCGATCCTGCGCAAGCGCGGCCTGTTCCGCGATGCTTACGAAGGCGAGACCCTGCGCTCCCATTTCGGCCTGTCGCGGCCGGCCGTGCGGTTTGGTTAGTGGCTGGCTCGATTCCAACTTTTGCACGCGGGTCAGGCAGGCACCTTTGCAAAGGTTGGAATCAAGGACCACTGACAAATATGGATTTTTCAGGGTGCAAAGGTCCGCTTCTGAGGGCTAGGCGGAAGTCGCTTAGCTCGGACGTCATCGACGGCTTTTGAACCGAAGCAGGCATGGGCAGCGCACCGTCTAGGCAGGAACGTACGTCAACCTTATCGCGTCCTCGCCGATCAAGTCGCTGGCCACAAGGCGGAGCGGTGGCCGAGGGCCAGCGAAGAATGGCTTGCCGCGGCCAAGCACGACCGGGTGGAGGTAGAGTCGATACTCATCAATGAGACCAAGGTCGCTTAAGCCTCGTGCCAAGTCGGGTCCGCCAACTTCAAGCTCCCCGGCGAGCCGAGCCTTCAGCCCGCGTATCACTGCCTCAACGTCATTCGCGACAAGTGTGGCGTTGGGGCCAACTGACTTCAACGAGCGCGACACGACCCACTTCGGTTGGCTCCGCCATGCCATCGCGAAGTCGCGTAGCTCCGAGGTCCACTCAGGATGGTCCTCATCCCAAACCCGCATGACCTCGTACATGCGGCGACCGTAAACGCTACCGGTCAGGCCGCGCACTTGCTCGATGAAGTGATGGAAAAGCGCGGGGCCGGGCGTAAATTCCTGGTGGTCGATATAACCATCCAGGGACTGGTTCAATCCGAAGACCAACTTTGCCATGTCATCACATCCTATCCACCGAACGCCGCGAAAAACGAAAGACTCACGCCGCGATCGTACATCTTAATCGCTATTCAACGCGTCTATCTGACATCGCTGCGATGGCCGCCTGTGGCCCGAGGCGGGCGTACACTCAGAGCGGCTTCTACGTCGCCTTCTGAGGGCGGCTGGCGAATGTCAAATCCACTCCATTAATAGATGCTCCGTTGATTTTGCAGCCGAAACCGGGGTAGCTGGGATCAAGGATTTTCGTTGGGAGGACATATACGTGCCGCCGATCCAGTACATCGTCGAAGGGGGCCATCGGCTCAGTGGCACGATCGAGCCGTCCGGCAACAAGAACGCGGCGCTGCCGATCATCGCCGCGGCGCTTCTGACCGAGCATCCGGTGACACTCGACAATGTCCCGCGCATCCGCGACACCGAAACGCTGGTGGAACTGATCCGCTCGGTCGGCGCCTCGGCCGAATGGCAGAAGCCCAATACGCTCGCCATTCACGCCAAAAGCATCCGCGCCGCCGATCTCGATCCGGAATTGTGCGCGCGGATCAGAGCCTCGATCCTGCTCGCCGGTCCCTTGCTGGCGCGTTGCGGCGAGGTGGTGTTGCCGCCGCCGGGCGGCGACGTGATCGGCCGCCGCCGGCTGGATACGCATTTCTTGGCCTTCGAGCAGCTGGGGGCAACCGTCACGGCGTCCAGCCGGCTGGAACTGCGCTGTCCGCGCCTCAAGGGCGCCGATGTCTTTCTCGACGAGCCGAGCGTCACGGCGACGGAGAATGCGCTGATGGCCGCAGTCGCGGCCCATGGCACCACTTTTTTGCGCAACGTGGCGTCCGAGCCGCATGTGCAGGATCTCGCACACTTCCTGGTCGCGCTCGGCGCCCGTATCGAGGGCATCGGCACCAATACCATTGTGGTGCATGGGCCGGCGACGCTCGGGCCGGTCGCTTACGCGATCGGGCCTGACCACATCGAGGTCGGCTCCTTGATCGGTCTTGCCGCGGTGACGCGCTCAAAGCTTCGCATTGCGCACGCCGGCGTCACACATCTGCGCTCGATCCGAATGGGCTTTGAACGGCTCGGCATCTCCTGCGAAACCGAGGGCGACGACCTGATCGTGTCCGATTCCCAGACGCTGAAGATCCAGGACGATTTCGGCGGCCATGTGCCGAAGCTGGAGGACCAGCCGTGGCCGGCGTTTCCCGCCGACCTGATGTCGATCGCGATCGTGACCGCGACGCAATGCGCCGGCGTGGTCCTGATGTTCGAGAAGATGTTCGAATCCCGGATGTTCTTTGTCGACAAGCTGATCGCGATGGGCGGCCGTATCGTGCTGTGCGACCCGCACCGGGCGATCGTCGCGGGGCCAAGCCGCCTCAAGGGCGCGCTGATGACCTCGCCGGACATTCGCGCCGGCATGGCGATGCTGCTGGCTGCGGCCTGCGCGGAAGGCGTCTCCACCATCAACAACGCCGACCAGATCGAGCGCGGCTATGAGCGGATCGACGAGCGGCTCAATGCGCTCGGCGCCAGGATTACCCGCGTGCCGGCACGCGACGGCTAGTGGTGTGGAGTTCGCGTTCGCTACGCGCCTCACCGCAAACCCGGGAGGCGAATGTCAAATCCCAAACTGCACTAGAGCGGTTCACGGCTTGATTGAATCGGAAGGGATTCCGGATTTGGGGCGAATATGATTCAAGATGCTGGCTGGGCTGGAGGCCAGCATCCGATGGTCCGACCACTTTCCAATGATCTGCGTGAGCGTGCGGTTGCCGCTGTTGCGAAGGGTGAGAGCTGCCGCTCGGTGGCATTGCGGTTTGGGGTTGCGGTGTCGTCGGTGGTGAAGTGGTCGCAGCGTTATCGAGCGACCGGGTCGGTCGCGCCCGGCAAGATGGGCGGGCACCGTAAGCCGGGACTTGAGCCGTATCGCGCCTTCATCAAGGAACGGATCAGCCAGACTCCGCATTTGACGCTTCACGCCCTCAAGGACGAACTCGCCGTGCGCGGGGTTAAAGTCTCCCACAATGCAGTTTGGCTGTTTCTGCGCCGCGAAGGGCTGCGCTTCAAAAAAAACGCTGCTCGCCCTCGAGCGAGCCCGCTCCGACATCGCGCGTAGACGCCAGCGCTGGTACTCATGGCAGGCCAAGCTCGATCCTCGACGACTGGTCTTTATCGACGAGACCTGGATCAAGACCAACATGGCCCCACTGCGCGGATGGGGGCCAAAAGGCGAGCGGGTGCGGAGCTTCACGCCACACGGCCACTGGCGGACGCTGACTTTCCTTGGCGCCTTGCGCTGCGACCGCCTCACCGCACCCTGCCTGTTCGACGGCCCCATCAACGGCGAATGCTTCCGAGCCTACGTTCAGCAGGTTCTCGTTCCGCAGCTTCAGCCGGGCGACATCGTCATCATGGACAATCTCGGTAGTCACAAGTCGGCCGCCCTGCGCAGCTTGATCAAAGCGGCCGGCGCAAGGCTCTGGTATCTGCCGCCATACTCTCCCGACCTCAATCCGATCGAGCAGACTTTCGCCAAAATCAAGCACTGGATGCGCTCCGCCCAGAAGCGCTCCATCGACGACATTTGCCGCCATATCGCCGGCCTCATCACAACCATCCAGCCCAACGAATGCAGCAACTACTTCAAAAACGCCGGATACGCTTCCATCAAAATGTGAAACGCTCTAGAAATAAATATTTGCTGGGGCGTGTACTCATCAAGGTCCGCTTCTGACGGCGAAGCGGAAGTTGCCTGGTTCGGCCGTTATCGACGGCTTTTGTG
>CAVXSU010000009.1:0-175689 GCA_963764405.1 uncultured Alphaproteobacteria bacterium | reverse complement strand
CTTCAATCAATTTGCAAGGACCATGATTTTGTGATTTGCTTCAACCGCATGGCATGCGGCGGAGGCAATCATGGCTGCGAAGGAGATTTCGGTAAAGAAGTATGTTGTGCGGCTGAGCGGTGAGGAACGTGAGCATCTCGAAGCGCTGATACGCAAAGGCAAGAGCGCCGCGCAGCGGCTGCTGAAGGCGCGGATATTGTTGAAGGCCGATGTGTCGGAAGCCGGTGAAGGCTGGAGTGATAGCCGCATTATCAAGGCGCTGGAGACCACCGCATCGATGGTTTATCGGCTCCGGAAGCAACTGGTGGAAGAAGGCTTCGAGGCCGTGTTGAGCCGCAAGCAACGGGCGACACCGGCGATTGCACGGATTTTTGACGGCGAGAAAGAAGCCAAACTGATTGCGCTGGCTTGTTCCAAGCCTCCCAAGGGACGCGCGCGCTGGACCTTGCGACTGTTGGAGAAAAAGGTCGTGGAACTGCAAATCGTCGATCACGCCAGCGACTCGACGATTGGGCGGGCACTAAAAAAAACATTCTCCAGCCCCATCGCCGGCAGTGCTGGGTCATCCCGCCGAAGGCCAATGGCGCGTTCGTAGCCGCCATGGAAGATGTGCTGGCGGTCTACACGCGGCCCCGCGATCCGGATTACCCGCTGGTGTGCCTGGACGAAACCTCCAAGCAGTTCCTCGCCGAGACGCGCCTGCCAATCCCGATGAAGCGGGACGCCCGGCCCGCTGCGATTACGAGTACGAGCGCAACGGCACCGCCAACATCTTCATGATGTTTGCACCGCTCGAAGGCTGGCGCCACGTCAAGGTCACCGATCGCCATACCGCCGTGGACTACGCGCACGTGCTGAAAGAATTGGCCGATCGCTACTTCGCCCACGCCAAGACCGTCGTACTGGTTCAGGACAATCTCAACATCCACAGCAAGGGATCACTCTACGAAGCCTTTCCGGCCGCCGAAGCCAGGCGACTGGTCGAGCGCTTCGAATGGCACTACACTCCAAAGCACGGTAGTTGGCTCGATCTGGCAGAGTCCGAACTCGGCGTCCTCACTTCTCAATGCCTCGACCGTCGGATTGCCGATAAACAGACCCTCGTTGAGGAAATCGCCGCATGGGAGCACGACCGCAATGCCAACCACACCAAGGCGAATTGGCAATTCTCAACCCCCAATGCCCGCATCAAACTCAAGCACCTCTACCCAGCAATCTGAATGAATCAGGCGACTAGCTCGTCCGGCGCTTTGCCATGATAGCGGCTGGCGTTGGTCTCCATCACGCTCGCATCCACCGCGAAGCCTTCCCCCTTGACGAGGCCCGCGACCATGCAGGCTGCAACCACGCGTTCGAAAATATGGCGCAGGATCTCGCTCTCACGGAAGCGGCCGAGCCGGTTCACCGAGAACGTCGAGTGGTGCGGAACCTTGTCGTCGAGATCGAGCTTGCAGAACCAGCGGTAAGCAAGGTGCAAGGACACTTCCTGGCACAGCCGGCGCTCATGACGAATGCCATAGCAGTAACCGACTAGGAGCATACGGATCATCAGCTCGGGATCAACCGAGGGCCGGCCGATGTCGCTGTAGAACGCCTTTAGCTGGTGGTGCAAATCGGCCAGAGCCGCTGTTGCAAACACATTGATCCTTCGCAACAGGTGGTCCGTCGGGATCATCTGGTCGAGGCTAAACTCGTAAAAAAGCTGCCCCTGATCTCGGTCCTGCCGCCCCAGCCCTCATGGCCAAGCCCCCCGTCTCGCGCGTGTCGACAGAGCGGAGAAATATCTCTGGGTCCAAAGAGAACTCACCCCCCTCAAGGTTAGCCGTTATGACCGTTCGGAGATGACCGAGTTTCGACGGTTCGCGGAACAGCAGCGGCAGGAACGCGAGCTGGCGGATGTGCTGGGGCAAATCACGATCTCGCGCCCGAATGATGGACGCCAAGGGCGAGCAGCCGGGGTCATTCTGACGGGAACGAGCTAGGCCCAGCCGCGAGCTTCCGTTAAATGCGCGAGCGCGCCTGAAGCAGAGCGGCAAAGATCATAGCAAGCTAAGTAGGCAGCGTATTGGGGAAGACGAATTCTGCTATCGACATTGGCACATTTGCTTGGTACAAAGCGAGCATCCGAGGTGGCGTTAAGTAATTGATTTTGCTTGCCTTAGGGAGATTGGGAGACAATCCTTTCCTGGGCACCATCCCCTTCGATCAACGCGTGCACTCGCGCCCGGCTACGCCGCGAGCGCCACCAGCGGCTGGAGGCGGTCCGCAATCACGTTCAGCGTATTGGCGTCGTCGCTTATCAGGGAAAGATAGCTGAGCGAGTGCTCGTAGTAGATCCCGACCTGTTCATCGCCGAAGTGAAGCACGCCCTCGACCTCATCCTCCAGGACATCGTAGCCCGGCAATTCAACCGACGTCGGCGCTTCGTCGTCAAGGACGGAGACGATATCGGCCAGCATGGCCCGAAACGGCGTCGAATGATCGAATGCGTTGCCTGTCCACAGGACAAGCTCCCATCCGTTCTTGTGATGAGGCTCGATGACCGGTCGGGAATGGACCTTGATCACGGAGCGACGTCTACGAGGCATTTCAGGCATGACAAACCTCTATCACGACCCGCGGTGCCGAGCTTTTGCGGCATGAAAAACCGGTACAGAAGGGGTCACCGGGATGGCTCAAAAACTCTGCAAAACTGAGCTTTTTTATACCGCTCGTATGGCGGTTCAGCAGTCCGCATCATGGCTGCCGAGGGGTCGTCATGCGGACCTCTGAACCAAAGCCACAACATTAGACCAATAAGTTTGCCAAAATCTTTTCGATTGCGAAGTCGGGAACGCGGACGCGCACAAGACTACGAACCTCGCAACCGGGACGCTAGATTCCGCCCTCCGGCTCCCCGTCGCCTTGCCTGTGTCCGTCGGGGCCGCGGCTGAAGATACCGTAATTGCTGGATTTCATGCCGGCCGCGGCACTGTCGGTCACAACCGTCAGCCCGAGTTTCAAAAGCTCGCGCACGGCGGCGGCTCGCGTCGGCATCCGATGCCTGAACCGGAAATCGTCCAGCGCGGCCAGCTCCTCCGGCGAAAGCATGACCTGCAAACGTTCGCCACGTACGTCGTTCATCAGAACCACCCAAAATGAGTTAGGTTAGCAAGTTACTCAATTCGCTAAGCCGACAAAAGTTCCCGCAACCAGGTTAATTGAGCAAAAGTTACAACAAAAACAAACTCTTAATATTGATTTTGGCCTGTGTGGGAGTCATGATGGCTAATGAGGAAGGAGACTTTCCATGGCCGACCATCGCAAGCCGTCGCGTGCGCTCTCCGAGGAGCCGCCCGCGCCAAAGCCGACGGGTCCGAGCGACGAGAAAATCATCGAAAATCTGGAGCTGGGCCAACAGCCGTGGGCTGCAACCTCCGACATTGCCCGACCATAAGGCGAATTGAGAGGGCTGCGCGATACCCACCGTTGACGGCAGCTTGCCGATCAAAGCCGCATGGCGCGGCTCGCTTCCGGCGATATTGGGCGCTAGTACTTAATCCAGCTCCGAATCGATCAGAGGCCCTTGAACGCATGACCGTACGCCAGCATCGCGGCGACCTGCCCGATCTCACCCGCTATACCGACGCAGTCGCGATCGATACCGAGACCATGGGGCTTAATCCGCATCGCGACCGGCTCTGCGTCGTGCAGCTGTCAAACGGTGACGGCAGCGCGGACGTGGTGCAGATCCCGAAAGATCACGGCAAGGACGCCAATGATGCGCCGAACCTGAAGGCGCTTCTCGCCAATCCCAAAGTCACGAAGATCTTTCATTTCGCGCGTTTCGATCTCGCCGCGCTCTACAACACCCTCGGCGTGATGCCCGCGCCGGTCTATTGCACCAAGATCGCTTCGCGGCTTTGTCGCACCTATACCGATCGCCATGGTCTGAAAGACCTGGTGCGCGAGGTGCTCAACATCGAGATCTCGAAGCAGCAGCAATCGAGCGATTGGGGCGCCTCATCCCTTAGCGACGCGCAGCTTGCTTATGCCGCCTCCGACGTTCTGCATCTGCATGCCTTGCGCGAACGCCTCGATGCGATGCTGGCGCGTGAAGGCCGCCTTGAATTGGCGCAGGCCTGTTTCACCTTCCTGCCGACGCGCGCCCGGCTCGATCTGCAGGGCTGGGAAGGCGAGGACATTTTCGCCCATTCCTAACACTTGTGCTGTCACCGGACTCTATGAGAAAGACTTAGTGTGAGTGTGAGTGTGAGTGGTCGACGTTTGCTTGAGCCTTGCTTGACGTTTGCCAAGCAATTGCTCGCCTGATCAGGTGGAATCTCGCCCCTTTTCGGACATACTAGCTTACACACCGGCTTACACCGCCAGCAAAAAGGGGCGTGTCTGATCCCGTGCTATCAGGATAAAATAGCCGGGTCTTTGCGAACTTCGGAAGCCCAGATCTCGTGAATTCGATTCAGAATCCTGCATATGACGCCGCCGGCATGGAGGCGCGTTTTGCTGTCGCGGCGCGCCACAGCCGGATGGTGCGCATTTTGCGGATTGCGGTTCCGGCGGCTGTGATTCTGTCGCTTGCCACCATCATCATGGTGTCGGTCTTCAATCCGTTCCGGATGCTGCTGCCGAAGTTACCGGTCGACATGAGCAACCTCGTAGTCTCCGGCACCAAGGTGACGATGGAATCGCCACATTTGGCAGGCTATTCGAGCGATCGGCGTCCCTATGAGGTCTGGGCCAACACCGCGGTCCAGGACCTGACCGATCCGGATCACGTCGAGCTGCGCACGCTGCGGGGAAAGATGCTTATGGAAGACCAGTCAACCCTCACGCTGGAGGCGGTCAACGGGCTGATGGATACCAAGCAGCAGTTGCTCAACCTGCACAAGGACATCTATGTGCAAACTACGGCGGGCTATCAGGCGTGGCTCAGCCAGGCTTTCGTCGACATGAACAAGAACACGGTGACATCGGACGAGCATGTCGACGTCAAATGGGCCGATGGAAAGATTTCCGCCGACACGATGAAAGTGCTGGGCGGTGGTGAAATCGTCCGCTTCGACGGCCATGTTGTGATGAACATCGACAAGCTGCCGCCGCCGCCCGATGCGCCGCCGCCCGAGCCGGCTCCCCACTCTGCGAAATCGCGGCCGGTCAAATCCTCCAATGCGAAGTGATCCGATCATGCTGTTTCAGACACGGAGTCTCAAAGGCCACGTCGCCGCCGTGATCGCTTGCGCGGCCTTTGCATTCGCGCCGCAGGTTGCGGGAAAGGCGGCTGCGCAAAGCACGGTGAGCGGCGTGCCCAACGCCATGCAGGGCTTTTCGCAGAATCGCGATCAGCCGATTCAAATCGAATCGGTCTCGCTCGAGATGCGCGACAAGAAAAAAGAGGCGACCTTCACCGGCAATGTGAAGGTGATCCAGGGCGACACCACCATGACGTCGAAGGTTCTCGTCGTCTATTACGAATTGAAGGACCAGACCGCGGCGCCAGCGGCGGCTTCCAATACGAAGGGTTCGACAAAGTCGGCGCCGATGCAATCGGCAGCGCCGGGGCCAGGCGGGGCATCGTCGATCAAGCGGCTTGAGGCCAAGGGCGATGTCATCGTGACGCAAAAGGATCAGGTGGTGACCGGCGAAACGGCGGTGTTCGACACCAAGACCAACCTGATCACGATGATGGGCGGCGTGGTGTTGACCCAGGGCAAGAATGTGCTCAAGGGTGACCGGTTGCTGGTGGATATGACGACCGGCGTCTCACGCGTCGAATTGGAGTCCGGCCGCGTCCAGGGCCTGTTTGTCTCCTCGGGCCAAACCGGCACCGGACCGGGGGTCCCCGGCGCGTCGCCGCCGAGCCCTCAGCCGGGTGCGCCCCAGTCTTTGGCTCCAAGTAAACCCAAGTAAGGCAGTGCCTTAGAATAAAGTGAAGCCTGGGCGCGGTTGAAGCAGGTCCCCCAAACCTGTATCTAGCCAAGCGGGGTCACGCGCTTTCCGAAATGGACGTCTGCTGGGCAAGGAGCCTTCGTTCATTCATGCTGGGCGGGCGAATCAATCGCCGCTGCGGCTCTAGTACCGCTGATCTGAAGTCCCCTGCGCCACAAGCGGGGAGTTCGATCAGGGACTTCAGATCGATGAAGCGGTACTAGAATCAACAAGTTTGCTAGTGCCCACGACTTTCCGAAGTTCGTGACGGTGGGTGCTGCGATGGAGCACGAACTTCGGAAAGTCGGCACTGGCGGAACTTGGGTTCGGACGAAGCGGGGATGGTGGATTTACTCGGCATGTTCCGGCGGCGCCCCGCAAAACGCGGCAAGCAAGGCTTTGCCCGCTCGCGGGAGGATATCACGGCGCTCAACGAGGGCATGGGCGACATGCTGAGAGGCCCGCTGCGCGATGCGCCACCGCTCGCCCGCACCGCGCCCGCGCCAGTACTCGAATTGCCCCGCGCCGAGAATCCTGCTCCTCCCCGCCAGGCAGCCGCCAAACCACCGGCGCCCAAATCGGCGCCAAAGCCAGCGCCAAGGACCGGCGGCGCCGCCGCGCCGCGGCAGGCCGCGCGTGCGGGATATCTGGCTGTGCATAGCGTGGAAAAGAGTTTTGGCTCCCGCAAGGTCGTGCGCGGGGTCAGCATCTATGTCCGCCGCGGCGAGGCGGTGGGGCTACTCGGGCCAAACGGCGCCGGCAAGACGACCGTGTTCTACATGATCACCGGGCTGATCAAGGCCGATCGCGGCGCTATCGAACTCGACGGCCACGACGTCACCAAGCTGCCGATGTACCAGCGCGCCCGGCTCGGTATCGGCTACCTGCCGCAGGAAGCCTCGATCTTCCGCGGCCTCACCGTCGAGCAAAATATCCGCGCGGTGCTCGAGGTCGTCGAACCCTCGCGCGGGAAACGCGAGGCCGAACTCGACAGCCTGCTCGACGAGTTCAACATCACGCGCTTGAGGAAGACGCCGTCGATCGCGCTGTCGGGCGGCGAGCGGCGGCGCGTCGAAATCGCCCGCGCGCTGGCGACCCGTCCGAACTACATGCTGCTCGACGAACCCTTCGCCGGCATCGACCCGATCGCGGTCGGCGACATTCAGGACCTCGTCCGTCACCTCACCAATCGCGGCATCGGCGTCCTGATCACCGACCACAACGTCCGCGAAACGCTCGGGCTGACCGACCGCGCGTATATCGTCTACGCTGGCGAAATCCTCACTGAAGGCAGCCCGGACGAGATTGTCAGCGATCCGGACGTCCGCAGGCTCTATCTGGGCGAAGAATTCCGTCTCTGATGCCGGGCGGGGGACGATTGCGCCGGATCGACCGGAACGTTAAACCTGCCGCGCAGTAGACTTTTTTCTGCTGAGTTAAGCCGTGTACATCGGCCGACGACTAGTTTAAGCAAGAATTGGACCAAGTTTTTGGAAATCGAGTTCTTGCCTCCATGGCGCTGACGCAGAGACTAGAATTCCGCCAGTCGCAATCGCTGGTGATGACGCCGCAGTTGATGCAGGCGATCAAGCTGCTTCAGTTGTCCAATCTCGACCTTTCGGCCTTCGTCGAGGAGGAATTGGAGCGAAACCCGCTGCTTGAGCGGGAAAGCGACGGTCCTGAGGCGCCGGTTGCCGGTGAGCCGGCGGCTGGCCAGGCCGAGGGTTCCGAGAGCGGCTCTGGCGAGGAGTTTTCCGGCGATTCCGGCGAGGTCGTCGCCGACGGGCTCGAGCCGGCCCCGGAAGACTGGATCAATCGCGATCTCGGCAGCCGCACCGACATCGAACAGACCCTGGATACCCCGCTCGACAACGTCTTTTCGGAGGAGCCCGCGGAAGCCGCCGCGCGCAGCGCCCAGGATGTTGCGCCCACCGCCTATACCGAATGGGGCGGCGGCGCCTCCAATGACGACAGCTACAATCTCGAGGCCTTCGCCGCCGCCGAAGTGACGCTCGGCGGCCATCTTGCCGAACAACTGGCGGTGGCCTTCACGGCGCCCGCGCAGCGCATGATCGGCCAATACCTGATCGACCTGGTCGATGAGGCCGGCTATCTGCCGCCTGATCTCGGACAGGCCGCCGAGCGGCTCGGCGCATCGGCCGACGATGTCGAGGCGGTGCTCGCCGTGTTGCAGAAATTCGATCCGCCCGGCATCTGCGCGCGTTCGCTCAGCGAGTGCCTGGCGATCCAGCTGCGCGAACTCGATCGCTACGACCCCGCGATGCAGGCGCTTGTTGAAAATCTCGAGCTTCTGGCCAAGCGCGATATCGCAGCATTGCGCAAGCTGTGCGGCGTCGACGATGACGACATCACCGACATGATCGGTGAGATCCGGCGGCTTGATCCGAAGCCGGGCTTGAAGTTTGGTTCGTCGCGCGCGCAGACCGTCGTGCCCGATGTCTATGTCAGGCCCGGTCCCGATGGCGGGTGGCATGTCGAACTCAACAGCGAGACGCTGCCGCGCGTGCTCGTCAACCAGAGCTATTACACCGAGCTGTCGAAGACGATCCGCAAGGATGGCGACAAGTCCTATTTCAGCGATTGCCTGCAGAACGCGACATGGCTCGTTCGCGCGCTCGATCAGCGCGCCCGCACCATCCTGAAGGTCGCGACCGAGATCGTCCGTCAGCAGGACGGGTTCTTCGCGCATGGCGTGGCGCATTTGCGGCCGCTGAACCTGAAGGCCGTGGCTGATGCGATCCAGATGCACGAATCGACGGTCTCGCGCGTCACCGCCAACAAATACATGGCGACCAATCGCGGCATTTTCGAACTGAAATACTTTTTCACGGCCTCGATCGCATCCGCCGACGGCGGCGAAGCGCATTCGGCGGAAGCGGTGCGCCACCACATCAAGCAGCTGATCGATGCGGAAGACCCGGCGCTGATCCTCTCCGACGACACGATCGTGGAACGATTGCGCGCAACCGGGATTGATATCGCCCGCCGTACCGTCGCCAAATACCGCGAGGCGATGCGGATCCCGTCGTCGGTTCAGCGGCGGCGCGACAAACAAGGTATGCTTGGCAATGCCCTTTCGGCGCCCGCCGTTTCTCCAGACCGGTCCAAGGACCCTCAGCCCGCCTGATTTGCGTCCCGTCGGAATCAGAATAGTGTCGGTGCGCGCAACGACATAAAGGCGATCGAGGCACACCATGACGCTGCGGATCTCCGGAAAAAGCATCTCGATCGGCGACGCCTTGCGCGGACGGGTTTCAGAGCGCACCGACGAGGTCTTGCGCAAATATTTCGACGGCAACTATTCCGGCCACATCACGCTGAGCAAGGACGGCTCGGGCTTCCGCACCGATTGCGCGCTTCATCTCGATTCCGGCATCACGCTGGAAGCCGACTCGAACGCGGCCGACGCCTATGCCAGCGCCGACCAGGCGCTTTTGATGATCGAGAAGCGGCTGCGCCGCTACAAGAGCCGCTTGAAGGATCGCTCGGCCCGCAAGGCCCATGCGGCCTCGCAGGCAGTCGCGGCAATGGAAGGGGAAACCCTCGACGCGCCGAGCTATGTGATCGAAGCGCCTGGCGAAGGCGACGAGGAGGTGACCGGCTATAGCCCTGTCATCATTGCCGAGGCGACGACCTCCCTCAAACGGCTCTCGGTCTCCGAAGCGGTGATGGAACTGGATTTGACGGGCGCGGCTTGTCTGGTGTTCCAGCACGGCTCCAGTGGCCGCGTGAACATCATCTATCGCCGCGTCGACGGCAATGTGGGCTGGATCGATCCACCGTCGGTGAAGGCTGCGGACTAAGGGGCGAAAGTCGCGCGGGAGGGGGCAAAGCGGGAGTCCGCTTTGCGGAAAAACCATGGCGAAACAAGAGCCTAGGCGTCATGCGATTCGAGGGGGAATTCTCTCCCATGTGGCAAAATCGGCGTTGACGAGCGGGGTGACCCTCCCTATGGTCCGCGCCCTTAACGATATGGCTTGGCGGTACTCTTCCGGGTGTTGGCACTGCTCTTGCGTTGGAGTAGAAGCCCACCCAATTAGGACCGCGGCGGTGGGCGGCCGCTTTTGCCATCTCATTGGTCCGCCGGTGTCTGCTCTCAACCTGACGATCCACTTACCTCGCAATTTACCTCGGAACGCCCCATGACGATTACCGATCTGGTCGCACCCGAGGCGATTCTCGCCGCATTGAAAGTCAACAGCAAGAAGCAGGCGCTGCAGGAACTGGCAGCGCGCGCAGCGCAGTTGACCGGTCAAAACGAGCGCTCGATTTTCGAGGTGCTGTTGCAGCGTGAGAAGCTCGGCACGACGGCGGTGGGATACGGCGTCGCGATCCCGCACGGCAAGCTGCCCAAGCTGGAGAAGATCTTCGGCTTGTTCGCAAGGCTCGAGCGCCCGATCGATTTCGAGGCGATGGATGGCCAGCCGGTCGACCTGGTATTCCTGCTGCTGGCGCCGGAAGGCGCAGGCGCCGATCACCTGAAGGCCTTGGCGCGCATTGCCCGTCTTCTGCGTGACACGGACGTGGCGAAGAAGCTGCGCGCCTCACGCGAGGCCCAGGCCATCTATTCGGTGCTGGCGCTGCCGCCGGCGAGCGCGGCGTAAAGTCGTCTCTCTCGATTCCGACACCGCCTCCGTAGTCATCGTCCGGCTTGACCGGACGATCCAGTACACCCTTTCGGTCAAGCACTGCTGTCTCTGGAATACTGGATCATCCGCCTTGGCGGATGATGACGACAGCGGAAATTGCGGCAAAAAAGAAAACGGCGAACCGCCTCTTCATCAGAGGCAGGCCCGCCGTTGTGAAATTCGCTTTGCGGCGCGCGCGTCAGTGCACGCTGACGGCCTGCAATTCATTGCTCCACGCATTCGCAACCGCCGCTTCCCGCGAGTCGGTCAGCATGATCGGGGTGCCATCGGCGGCGTGAAGCGCGAAGAGTTTCAATCCCGGCGCGATCTCCGGCGCCTCCGGAAACAGGCCCGGCACGTCCTCAGAGCGGATCTGCTTCACATAGGCGATGTGGCCCTCGCCCAGGCTTGCCAGCGCCTCCAGGGAGACGCGCGGTTCCAAAGCAACATTACCTTCAGTCATGGTCTCAACTCCTTCTCAAGTCCAAGCGGTCGAGTCCGCTACTCGTTCCATTATTCGTGCTCATTGATAGCAATTGTCTTAACGACCCTTTCCGGCTCCGGCCGGGCCAAATCGATCGACAACAGCCCGTTTTTCAGATCCGCGCCCAGCACCTGCATCCCCTCCGCCAGCACGAATGTGCGCTGGAAGTGGCGCGCGGCGATGCCGCGATGGATGTATTGCCGGGCCTTGTCGTCCTGCTGGCGTCCACGGATGACGAGCTGGTTTTCCTCAATCGTTACATCAAGTTGGTCGCGGGTAAATCCGGCGACCGCGAGCGTGATGCGCAGCCGTTCCGGCTGCCCATTGGCACGGTCGCATCGCTCGATGTTGTAGGGAGGATAGCCGTCGGCGCCCTTGACGACACGATCGAGCGCTCGCTCGATTTCGTCAAACCCCAGCAGAAACGGACTCGATAACGAGGGAACACGAGACATCTTATGCAAAGTCCTCTCGAAGCGACTTTGGTAATTTAGGGCCCTTGCGGCACCCCAAGATGACCTGAAGGTGGATTCACCCTCCGATCAGAGCCAATATGGGCATATTTTGGGGGTGTTCAAGCACCCGTTGATACGGTGCCAAAACCTTTCCCCAAAAGGCCTTTTCGAAACGTTACCGGGAAATCGTTAACGCCGCCGTTCGCTCGAGATCACGCCGCTCGCCGAAAGCGCCTCGATCTCGAATGTGGAATAGCCGAACTCGGCGAGCACCTCGGCGGTGTGCTGGCCGAACTTGGGCGGTACGCTGCGCAAGCTTGCTTTGCTGCGCGACATCCGCATCGGTGAGGCGACGCCCTTGTACCAGTCCTTTTCGACGACGCCGCCGCGGTAGCTTACATGCGCGCTGGTCAGGGCCTGGTCGATCGACTGCACCGGACCTGCGGGGAGACCCGCGGCCAGCAGGCGATCGCAGAGCGGTTCCGCGTCATATTGGCTGAACACGGCGGCGAGTTCTTCGCGCAACGCCTCGCGGTTGGCGACGCGATCGCGGTTGCGGGCAAAGCGCGGATCGGAGGCCAGTTCCTCCTTGCCGATTTCCTTGGCCAGCTTGCTGAAGGTGCCGTCATTGCCGACACCGATAAAGATGTTGTCGGTGCGGGTCGGAAAGATTGCATAAGGCACGAGGTTCGGATGTTCGTTGCCGGTCAACGCAGGCGGCTTGCCGTGCATGAAATAGTTCGCCGCATGCGGATGCATGACCGAAAGGCCGGTCTCGAACAGCGTGGTTTCGAGAAACTGCCCCTCACCTGAGCGTTGCCGCTCCGACAGTGCCATCAGGATGCCGATCGCGGCATAAAGGCCGGTCGTGATGTCGACCACGGGAACGCCGATCCGCGTCGGGCCCGACTGCGGCGAGCCGGTCGCCATGATCATGCCGGTCATCGCCTGGATGATCGCATCGTAGCCGGGATTGCCGCCGCGCGGCCCGTCGGCGCCGAAGCCGGAAATCCGGCAGTGAACCAGCCGCGGAAACCTCGCGCGGAGAGCGTCGTTGCTGATGCCCCATTTGTCGAGCGTGCCGGGCTTGAAATTCTCGATCAGGACGTCGGCGCCTTCGAGCAGCTTCATCAGAACGGCGCGGACGCCTTGGGAGGAGAGGTCGAGCCCGATCGAACGCTTGTTGCGGTTGATGCCGACGAAATAGGCCGCATCCTCGTCATGGAAAGGCGGTCCCCCGTCGCGCACCTCGTCGCCGGCCGGCGGCTCGACCTTGATTACGTTGGCGCCGTGATCGGCGAGAATCTGCGTGCAATAGGGGCCGCCAAGCACGCGCGTGAGATCAATCACGCGCAGGCCCGTCATCGCGCCCGAAGCAGTCTCAGTCATCGAAAACCCTTGCTCAAATTCGTGATGGGAAGATTTGAGAGCTAACGGGCTTCGCGAACCGCAGCAATGCTTTTTGAGCAAAGCGGCCCGTCCCTGGTGCGGTCGGGTCGCTTCGCTTCAAACATCAGACCACGCTCAGGCGCACGTCGACATTGTTGCGCGTAGCGTTGGAGTAGGGGCACACTTGGTGCGCCTTGGCGACCAGCGCCTCGGCGTCTGCGCGCGGTATCCCCGGCAGCGAGACTTCGAGCGCGATATCGAGGCCGAATCCGCCTTCCGCGCGCGGGCCGATGCCGACCGTCGACGTGACTGATGTATCCGCTGGCACCTTCGGCCCGCCTTGCGAGGCGACGAACTTCATCGCGCCGATGAAGCAGGCGGCATAGCCCGCGGCAAAAAGCTGTTCGGGATTGTTGCCGGCGCCGCCTGGGCCGCCGAGTTCCTTCGGCGTGGTCAGCTTGACGTCGAGCGCGCCGTCCAGCGTCGCGGCGTGGCCGTCACGGCCGCCGGTGGCCTTGGCCTTTGTCTTGTAGAGCACATTCACGGACATCGGACTTCTCCTGTCGGGTTGGTTAGCTTCAATGCGCTCTACATTGCAAACAATTAGATTGTGTACAATATAAAAAGCACGGCCTCACATTTAATTGTTCGCAATTGAATGCGAGGCCCGGGCGGCCCACAATGGCCGGGAATCACGACAGGGATAACGAAAATGGCCCGAAAACCGCAGGCCTCAGACCAATTCCTCCGGCTCGACAACCAGATCTGCTTCGCCGTCTATTCCGCGGCGCATGCGTTCAACCGCGTCTACAAACCGCTGCTCGACCGGCTCGGCCTGACCTATCCGCAATACCTCGTGATGCTGGTCCTGTGGGAGCGCGACGGCATTCCGGTCAAGGATATCGGCGAGCGGCTGTACCTGGACTCGGGCACGTTGACCCCGCTGCTCAAGCGACTGGAACAGGCGGGGCTCATCAAGCGCACGCGCTCAACGCAAGACGAGCGGCAGGTGCTGATCGGCCTGACGTCGCAGGGCCAGGCGCTGAAGGACAAGGCGCGCGCCATGCCGTCCTCGATCCTCGCGGCCTCGCAATGCTCGGTCGCCGAACTGACTGCGGTGAGGAACGAAATCACGGCCTTGCGCGACCGGCTCAATGGCAAGGTGGGGGCGTGAGGGGGTTATAGATGCTTTTTCGTGAAAGCACGGCCTGAGCCCGATTTAAGATATCTCTCGAAGGCGAATGCCCGCTCCTCGTTGCTGAACGCTATGTAGGTCTTGAGAAGCCATGGACGGTATTTCGACGTGTGTGAGACCTCGCCGGCGTTGTGCTTGAACAACCGTTCAGTCACATCGTCCGTGACGCCAACGTAAAAATGCTCATCATCGGGGCTTGCAAGGATATAGACGTACTTCATGGCGCCCGTCTCCGCCCTTCGGGCTACGACGCGGCAGCCTCCGCGACGATATGGCTTGCCGAGCCGAAGCAGGCGAAGCCTGCGGAGGCTGGTGGAGCCAGGCGGGATCGAACCGCCGACCTCTTGCATGCCATGCAAGCGCTCTCCCAGCTGAGCTATGGCCCCGTCACATCAGCCCTCGCGCAGGATCCCTTCCGGATCATGCGCACCGCGCGCCTTGGGCGGCGCACGTCGGCACCTCAACGACCCTGATCACAGATCAGGGCCGATCTCAAGTCTCCTCGTCGCCGCCGACGTCGCCGATGATATCGGTGACGTCCTCATCGCCCTCTTCCTCATCGGCGATGAAGGTGGAGTCGTCATCATCGTCACCTTCGATCGTTTCGTCGATCTCGATGTCGTCTTCCGATTCAGGCACGACTGCCTTGACCTTGCCGGTGTTCTCCTCGGCATCGGCTTCCTCGAGCGACACCAACTCTTCAGCCTCTGCGGGCTCCGGCGTCGTCTCCGCGGCTGCGGCAGCGGGCGCGCGAGCATCGCTTCTTGTCGCCCGGGCCGGCGCGACGGGCGCAATCGGCACGACCTCGCCGGTATAAGGCGATATCACCGGGCTCTTGTTGAGGTCGTAAAATTTCTTACCCGTCGTCGGGCAAATGCGTTTCGTTCCGAGATCGGATTTGGCCACGTGCGGAGTCCTGGGAATTTTTCAAAAAGCGGTGCTTCACTTGGCTAGTTGGCGCGCCGCTGTCAATAGTGCTTTGCAGAAGAAGTCGGCCCGGGTAATCCGGCGCTTCCAGCAGATCTGGAACGCCGCGAAAGGACACAATCTTGACCCATTCGGATCGCGCCGCCGATCAAAAGACGCCCCTTGAGGCCCGATTCAGCGGTCCCTTGACCGGAAAAGTGCGCGTTCCCGGCGACAAGTCGATTTCGCATCGCTCGCTGATCCTGGGTGCGATGGCGGTGGGAGAAACCCGGATATCCGGCCTCCTGGAGGGCGAGGACGTCCTCAATACCGCCAAATCGATGCGCGCTCTGGGCGCCCAGGTCGAACGTACTGGCGAGTTCGCGTGGAAGGTCGCAGGCGTCGGGGTCGCCGGCTTCGCCCAGCCGGAAAGGCCGCTCGATTTCGGCAATTCCGGCACCGGTTGCCGGCTGGTGATGGGGGCGGTCGCGGGCTGCCCGATCACGGCCGTGTTCGATGGCGACGCCTCGCTGCGGTCGCGGCCGATGCGGCGGGTGCTCGACCCTCTCGAACTGATGGGCGCCAGAGTGACTGATGGCGGCGAGGGGGGCCGGCTGCCTTTGACCCTGGCCGGCGCCCGCGATCCCTTGCCGATGACCTACCGGACGCCGGTTGCGTCTGCGCAGATCAAGTCTGCGGTGCTGCTCGCAGGCCTTGCAGCGCCGGGTGTGACGACGGTCATCGAAAACGAGGCGAGCCGCGATCATACCGAATTGATGCTGCGGCATTTCGGAGCGGAGATCGTCTCGACGCCGGAAGGCCAGCACGGCCGCAAGATCGCGCTCACCGGCCAAGGCGAGCTGCACGGCGAGAAAGTCGTCGTGCCCGCCGATCCGTCATCCGCGGCTTTTCCGATCGTCGCAGCCCTGATCGTCGAGGGCTCGGATATCGTCCTGTCCGACGTCATGACCAATCCGCTGCGCACCGGGCTGTTCACGACGCTGCGGGAGATGGGCGCCTCGATCGAGGAAAGCGACGTGCGCGGTGACGCGGGCGAGCCGATGGCGCGCCTGCGCGTGCGCGGCTCGAAACTGCGCGGCGTCGAGGTTCCGCCCGAGCGCGCGCCCTCGATGATCGACGAATATCTGGTGCTGGCCGTCGCCGCGGCGTTCGCCGAAGGCACCACCATCATGCGAGGCTTGAGCGAATTGCGGGTGAAGGAATCCGACCGGTTGGCGGCGACCGCCGACATGCTGCGCGTCAACGGCGTCAAGGTCGAGATCGCAGGCCACGACCTGATTGTCGAAGGTAAAGGTCATGTCCCCGGCGGCGGTCTCGTGGCTACCCATATGGATCACCGGATCGCGATGTCGGCGCTGGTGATGGGGCTCGCCTCCGACAAGCCGGTCAAGGTCGACGATACCGCCTTCATTGCCACCAGCTTTCCGGATTTCATCGCGATGATGCGCGGTCTTGGGGCGGACTTCTCATGATCATCGCCATCGACGGACCGGCTGCTTCCGGCAAGGGCACACTCGCCAAACGGCTTGCGGCCCATTACGGCCTTCGCCACCTCGATACCGGCATCATCTATCGCGCGGTCGCGCATGCGCTGATCAGCCGCGGCGCGGACCTTGGGGATGAAGCTGCCGCGGTGAGCGCCGCGCAGGGCCTTGATATCGGCAGCTTCGACGACCCGGCCCTCAAGGCGCACGAAGTCGGCTCTGCTGCCTCGATCGTTTCGGCGATCCCCAGGGTCAGGGCAGCACTGGTCGAGTTCCAGCGCCAATTCGCCAGCCAGCCGCCGGGCGCCGTCCTCGACGGACGGGACATCGGCACCGTGATCTGCCCGAATGCCGATGTGAAGATCTTCGTTGTCGCCGAGCCTTCGGTCCGGGCCCGTCGCCGGACGATCGAGGTCCGCGCCCGCGGCGAGGCGGCGGATGAGGCCACTATTCTCGCCGACATCCTGGCCCGCGACGCACGAGACCAAAATCGGGCCGTTGCGCCTTTAAAGCCAGCCAAAGATGCTTACTTGCTCGACAACTCCCATTTGGATATAGAAGGCGGCGTCCGGGCCGCCATCGACATTGTCGAGGCTGTCCGAGCGGGCCGGCGTGAGGTTTGAGCCTCTGCCGTCATTGGAGGAAAGCCCGCTCCATCGCCTTGGAAGTCGATATCTCGAACAGAATATTCGAGACCATTCGTCCCCGGACCTAAATCAACGCATCGAACGTGCAGGCCAACAGCCGGCCCGCTCTCGTAACTGTTGCGAGGCGGTCGTCAGAGTTTGCGGAACCCTGACCCTGCGCGTGCGTATGATGCGCCCTTTCCCCGAGTGGCCGGCAATTTCCCGCATCTGGAGAACAAATGGCTTCGACTGCTACCTCTTATAATCCGACCCGCGACGATTTCGCCGCCATGCTCAATGAGTCCTTTGCCGGCGGCCACCTGCAGGAAAGCTCTGTCATCAAGGGCAAGGTTGTTGCGATCGAAAAGGACATGGCCGTCATCGACGTCGGCCTGAAGACCGAAGGCCGCGTGGCGCTGCGCGAATTTGCCGGGCCCGGCCGTGAAAGCGACCTCAAGGTCGGCGACGAGGTCGAGGTATTTCTCGACCGCATCGAGAATGCACTCGGCGAGGCCGTGCTGTCGCGCGACAAGGCGCGCCGCGAGGAGAGCTGGGGCAAGCTCGAGAAGGCCTTCAACAACAACGAGAAGGTCCACGGCGTCATCTTCAACCAGGTCAAGGGCGGCTTCACCGTCGATCTTGACGGCGCGGTCGCCTTCCTGCCGCGCTCGCAGGTCGATATCCGCCCGATCCGCGACGTTGCGCCCCTGATGAACAACTCGCAGCCGTTCCAGATCCTCAAGATGGATCGCCGCCGCGGCAACATCGTGGTGTCGCGCCGTACGGTTCTGGAAGAGACCCGCGCTGAGCAGCGCCAGGAACTGGTGCAGAACCTCGAAGAGGGTCAGGTGATCGACGGCGTCGTCAAGAACATCACCGACTACGGTGCGTTCGTCGACCTCGGCGGCATCGATGGCCTCTTGCACGTCACCGATATCGCCTGGCGCCGCGTCAACCATCCGACCGAGGTGTTGACCATCGGCCAGACGGTGAAAGTCAAGATCATCAAGATCAACCACGAGACCCACCGCATCTCGCTCGGCATGAAGCAGCTGCTCGACGATCCGTGGCAGGGCATCGAGGCGAAGTATCCGCTCGGTGCACGCTTCCATGGCCGCGTCACCAACATCACCGATTACGGTGCGTTCGTCGAACTCGAGCCGGGCATCGAAGGCCTGATCCACGTCTCCGAGATGTCGTGGACCAAGAAGAACATGCATCCCGGCAAGATCGTCTCCACCTCGCAGGAAGTCGAGGTGCAGGTGCTCGAAGTCGAACTCGGTCAAGCGCCGCATTTCGCTCGGCCTCAAGCAGACCATGCGTAACCCCTGGGAAGTGTTCGTCGAGAAATTCCCGGTTGGCTCGACCGTCGAGGGCGAGGTCAAGAACAAGACCGAGTTCGGCCTGTTCCTCGGCCTCGAAGGCGATGTCGACGGCATGGTCCATCTCTCCGACCTCGACTGGAAGCTGCCGGGCGAGCAGGTGATCGACAATTTCAAGAAGGGCGACATGGTCAAGGCCGTGGTGCTCGACGTCGACGTCGAGAAGGAGCGCATCTCGCTCGGCGTCAAGCAGCTCGAGGGCGATCCATTCGCCGAGCCGGGCGACGTCAAGAAGGGCGCGGTCGTGACCTGCGAAGTGCTCGACGTGAAGGAAGGCGGCATCGACGTGAAGATCGTCGGCACCGACTTCACCACCTTCATCAAGCGCTCCGAACTCGCACGTGATCGCAACGACCAGCGCGCCGATCGCTTTGCCGTCGGCGAAAAGGTCGATGCGCGCGTGATCCAGTTCGACAAGAAGGCCCGCAAGGTGCAGGTCTCGATCAAGGCGCTCGAAGTCGCCGAAGAAAAGGAGGCCATCGCGCAGTATGGTTCATCCGATTCGGGCGCGACGCTCGGCGACATTCTCGGTACCGCCCTCAAGCAGCGGACCGACAAGTAAGCCATTCGGCTTGTTATCCGAGAATCAAAGGCCCCGGTTTCGACCGGGGCTTTTTTGTTTGCAGGGTCGTCATTGCCGGCGACAAACGCAAGGCGTTTGGCACGGGAGCAACTGCGACGAAGCAATCCAGATCACGTGTTAGAGGCTGGATTGCTTCGCTAAGCCTGTCATCGGGCGCGCATTCGCGCGACCCGTTGGCTCGCAATGACGGCAGTTGCGACAACCCCGAAGATTGCGCCCGCCACGCGTCTTGTTTTCTTCAAATTGCGCAGCAATTGATGTAATCAGGGCGCGGGATTTTTAAGGGTATGCGGCAAAAAGACCCCGTACCCCGCTCAAGGCCCGTTTCGGGAGAATTTCGATGTCGCTGGACTCCGATGTCATCGTCGATCGCCGCAGAATCCGGCGCAAGCTGACGTTCTGGCGTGTCGCCGCGGCGCTGATCGCAATTGCGGCCATCGTCGCCATTGGCCTGATCGCCGCGCCCGGCGGCCGCGGCGGATTGACCACGGCAGGCTCGATTGCCCGCGTCAATATCGAAGGCCTGATCCGCAGCGACCATGACCGGGTCGAGGCGCTGGAGAAGCTGGAGAAGTCGCACGCCGCAGCCGTCATCGTGCATATCAATTCGCCCGGTGGCACCACGGCCGGTTCCGAACAGCTCTATGACGCGCTGACGCGACTGAAGGCCAAGAAGCCGCTGGTGGTCGTCGTCGAGGGGCTGGCGGCCTCGGGCGGCTACATCACCGCGATCGCGGCCGATCACATCATCGCCCAGCAAAGCTCCCTGGTGGGATCGATCGGCGTGCTGTTCCAGTTTCCGAATTTTTCGGAACTGTTGAAGACGGTCGGCGTCAAGGTCGAGGAGGTGAAGTCGTCGCCGCTCAAGGCCGCGCCGAACGGCTTTGAACCGACCAGCCCGGAGGCGCGCGCAGCGCTGGATTTGCTGGTGAAGGATTCCTACGCCTGGTTTAAGGGCCTCGTGAAGCAACGGCGGGGAATGGATGACGCGCTGCTTGACAAGGTTTCAGACGGGCGCGTGTTCACCGGCCGTCAGGCGGTCGACCTCAAGTTGATCGATCAATTGGGTGACGAGAAAACCGCGGTGGCTTGGCTGGTCGCGCAAAAAGGCGTCAAGCCAGACCTGCCGGTGCGCGACTACAAGCTTAGCCCGCGCTTCGGCGACCTGACTTTTCTGCGCACCGCCGCCGCCGTTACCCTCGATGCGTTCGGCCTGAGTGCGGTCGCGCGGCATATCGAACTGGCCGGCATCACGCAGGCCGCCGACCGCCTCGGTCTCGAGGGCATGCTCGCGCTCTGGCAGCCGGCAGGGGCCAATTGAACCGGATGGCGGAGTTTTCCGCACTGCAATCTGGGGCTGCGGGCCCTGTCACAATACCGCACCACACCCTTTGTCACGTGCTTTCGCCCGCGCCAAATCTCATTTAGCGTCTTGACAGTTCAACATATTTTCACGGAAATGCAGTCGGTATGTTCCCCGGGTCCTCGTATCGATGATCAAATCCGAACTCGTTCAGCGCATCGCCGAACACAACCCGCACCTCTACCAGCGGGATGTGGAGAACATTGTTAACGCAATTCTTGATGAAATCGTCGCGGCCTTGGCGCGTGGCGACCGGGTCGAGTTGCGCGGTTTCGGCGCATTCTCGGTCAAACACCGCCCGGCGCGTGCGGGGCGCAATCCGCGTACCGGCGCACATGTTCCGGTCGATCAGAAGAGCGTTCCGTTCTTCAAGACCGGCAAAGAAATGCGCGAACGGCTGAACCGCGAGGGCGGAGGAACGGACGCCGGCGCCTGATCCGTTCTCCCTGAATTCAAGGAGCGAGAGGATCATGCGCAAGTTTTTCAACGCGGTCGTCCTGATTCCGCTGGGTGTCATTCTCGTGGTCTTTGCGGTGGCCAACCGCCACATGGTCACCGTCTCGTTCGATCCCTTCAATTCGAGCGACCCCGGGCTCAGCCTCACGCTGCCGCTCTTCGTGGTCATCATCGCAGTGGCGATCCTGGGGGTCGTGGCCGGCGGCTGCGCGACCTGGTTCCGCCAGCGCCGCTGGCGCCGCGCCGCGCGGCACCATGAGGCCGATGCCCGCGACATGCGTGGTCAACTGGCTGATTTGCGCGCCAGCGTCGCGGCCTCCCAACGGCGGGATTCGGGCCTTCCGGCCGCAATACCGCCGGTGACATATCGGCGAGACAAGCAAAGCGCGACGTTGTAGAAGGCGCGCCAGACGCCTTTATCCGGCGCCCCAGCGTCGCTCCTTAACCATTGTCTTTGGACCATGTCCCTGCTCGTCAAGATCTGCGGCCTGTCCACGCGCGAGACGCTTGACGTCGCGCTGGATCAGGCTGCCGACATGGTCGGGTTTGTGTTCTTCCCGCCCTCGCCGCGTCATCTCAAGCTTGAGGTGGCGCGCAGTCTCGGCGAGGCCGTCAAGGGCCGGGCGGCGAAGGTGGCGCTGACGGTCGATGCCGATGACGCGACGCTCGCCGGTATTGTCGAGGCGCTTAAGCCCGACCTGTTGCAGCTCCATGGCGGGGAGACCGCGGCGCGCCTGCGCGAGATCAAGCAAAAGTTCGGCCTGCCTGTAATGAAGGCGCTTCCGGTCGAGACGGCGGCCGACCTCGCCGCCTTGCCCGCCTATCGCGAGGTGGCCGATCGCATCCTGTTTGACGCCCGTCCGCCACGCGAGGCGACGCGGCCCGGTGGTCTCGGCGCAGCGTTCGACTGGCATCTGCTGGAGAAGCTCGATCTGGCGTTGCCGTTCATGGTCTCCGGCGGGCTTCACGCCGGCAATGTCGCGGAAGCCATCCGCGTGACGCGCGCGGGCGGCGTGGATGTGTCGTCCGGCGTGGAACGTGCGCCCGGCGTCAAGGACGGCGAGATGATCCGCGCGTTCATTCGCGCGGCGCGTGCTACCGAAGAGCTGATGGTCCGATGAACAAACTCATCCCCAATTCCTTCCGAAGCGGTCCCGACGAGCGCGGGCATTTCGGCATTTTCGGCGGCCGGTTTGTCGCCGAAACCCTGATGCCGCTGATCCTCGATCTGGAAAAGGCCTATGCCGAGGCCAAGGCCGATCCGGCCTTCCACGCGGAGATGCACGGCTATCTGAAGAACTATGTCGGCCGCCCGTCACCGCTTTATTTCGCCGAGCGGCTCACCGCGGATCTGGGCGGCGCGAAAATCTATTTGAAGCGCGAGGAGCTCAATCACACCGGCTCCCACAAGGTCAACAACGTGCTCGGCCAGATCATGGTGGCGCGGCGCATGGGCAAGAAGCGCATCATCGCCGAGACCGGCGCCGGCCAGCACGGGGTTGCCGCTGCGACGCTATGCGCGCGCTTCGGACTCGAATGCATCGTCTATATGGGCGCGGTCGACGTCGAACGGCAGCAGCCCAACGTCATCAGGATGGAGATGTTGGGCGCCAAGGTCGTCCCGGTGCAATCGGGCACGCGCACCCTGAAGGATGCGATGAATGAAGCGCTGCGCGACTGGGTCACCAACGTCCACAACACGTTTTATTGCATCGGCACCGTGGCGGGGCCGCACCCCTATCCGATGATGGTACGCGATTTCCAGTCGGTGATCGGGGAAGAGACCCGCAAGCAGATGCAGGAAGCGGAAGGCCGACTGCCGGACTCGCTGATCGCCTGCATCGGTGGCGGCTCCAACGCGATGGGGCTGTTTCATCCGTTCCTCGACGAACCCTCCATTGAAATCTTCGGTGTCGAGGCTGCCGGCCACGGGCTGACGCAATTGCATGCGGCATCGATCGCCGGCGGCCGTCCCGGCGTGCTGCACGGCAACCGCACCTATCTTCTGATGGATGACGACGGCCAGATCCAGGACGCGCATTCGATCTCGGCGGGGCTGGATTATCCCGGCATCGGACCGGAGCATTCCTGGCTGCACGACGTCGGCCGGGTGAAATACTTGTCGGCGACCGACGACGAGGCTCTCGAGGCATTTCAATTGCTTTCGCGCCTGGAAGGCATCATTCCGGCGCTTGAACCTGCGCACGCCATCGCCAAGGTGATGGAGCTCGCGCCGAAGCGGCCGACGGATCATCTGATGGTGGTCAATCTTTCCGGCCGCGGTGACAAGGACGTGCCGCAAGTCGGCGACATCCTGCGGGGGAAGAAGAAGTGACCACCCGCATCGATGCGCGGTTTGCGCAGCTGAAAAAAGAAAACCGCTCCGCCTTCGTCACCTTCCTGATGGCGGGCGATCCCGATCCTGCAACGTCGCTTGACGTCATCAAGGCACTGCCGAAAGCGGGCGCCGACGTCATCGAGATCGGCATGCCATTCACCGATCCGATGGCGGATGGTCCCTCGATCCAGGCGGCCGGCTTGCGCGCGCTTCGTGCGGGCATGACGCTGAAAAAAACGCTGGCGATGGTGCGCGACTTTCGCAACGATGACGCCACGACCCCAATCGTGCTGATGGGCTACTACAACCCGATCTATATTTTCGGCGTCGACAGGTTCCTCGCCGATGCGAAGTCCGCTGGCGTCGACGGTCTCATCGTCGTGGACCTGCCGCCGGAAGAAGATGACGAACTCTGCGTGCCGGCGCTGAAGGCTGGCTTGAACTTCATCCGCCTCGCAACGCCGACGACCGACGACAAGCGCCTGCCGGCGGTGCTCGCCAATACCTCCGGCTTCGTCTATTACGTCTCGGTCACCGGCATCACCGGTGGCACCAGCGCGGATTCCAAGGTGGTTGGCGAGGCGGTCTCCCGCATCAAGCGGCACACGTCACTGCCCGTTTGCGTCGGCTTTGGCATTCGCACGCCGGAAGCGGCCCGCGCCATCGCGGCCGATGCCGATGGCGCCGTGGTCGGCACCGCGCTCGTCGATGCCTTGCGCGGAAGTCTCGATGCGGACGGAAAGGCGACGGTTAAGACCGTCAACGCCGTGGCCGAACTGACGAGTGCGCTGGCGGCCGGCGTCAGGGCTGCGAAATAAACCGCAATTTTTTCGCAAGGCAAAAGCCGCCTTGCCGGGCACGGTCGGGCGGGCCATATATGTCCGGACGAATGAAGGCATTTCGGAGCGCAACATGAATTGGCTCACCAACGTCGTCCGGCCGAAGATTCGCAACATGCTCCGCCGCGAGACGCCGGAGAATTTGTGGATCAAGTGTCCGGATTCAGGACAGCTCGTGTTCTACAAGGACGTCGAAGCGAACCAGTTCGTCATTCCCGGCTCGAACTATCACATGCGCATGGGCGCCGTCGCGCGCCTGAAGTCGATCTTCGACAACGAGACCTGGTTCGACGTGGCGCTGCCGGAAGTGCCGGCCGATCCGTTGAAATTTCGCGACGAACGCAAATATGCCGATCGTATCCGCGACGCGCGCACCCGCACCGGGCTCAACGATGCGGTCAAGATCGGTTACGGCAGGCTCGAAGGCGCGGCCGTCGTTGTCGCGGTGCAGGATTTCGATTTCATGGGCGGCTCGCTCGGCATGGCGGCCGGCGAAGCGATCGTGCGTGGGCTCGAACTCGCCCTCGAAAAGAAATCGCCGTTCATCGTCTTTGCAGCATCCGGCGGCGCCCGCATGCAGGAAGGGATTTTGTCGCTGATGCAGATGCCGCGCACGACAGTTGCCATACAAATGCTGCGCGAGGCGAAACTGCCCTATATCGTCGTGCTGACCAACCCGACCACCGGCGGCGTCACCGCGTCCTACGCGATGCTGGGTGACGTGCAGATCGCCGAGCCCGGCGCGTTGATCGGCTTTGCCGGCGCGCGCGTGATAGAACAGACCATCCGCGAGAAATTGCCGGACGGATTCCAGCGCGCCGAATACCTGAAAGACCACGGCATGGTCGACATGGTCGTGCATCGGCATGACCTGCGTCCGACCCTGGCGCGGCTCTGTCGCTTGCTCACCAAGTCGCCGGCGCTCCAATCGGCAGCGAAACCGGTCGTGCCCGTGAGCACGCCTGCCACAATTCCCTCGGCCGCGGAGATGGCCCCGGCCGCGCCCCTAGCGCCGCCTATTTGACGTTCCTTCGCCGCAAGCGGCGAACTCGACCCAGGAACGTCAAATAGAAAAGCGGCACCAGAATTATAAGTTTGCCAGTGCCCTTAACTTTCCGAAGTTCGTGAAGGGTGGGTGCTGAGGCGGAACACGAACTTCGGAAAGTGGGCACTAGCGTGAGCGATTTTTCTCAACCGCAGCGCGGCGACCTGATCGCGCGGCTGTCCCAGCTGCATCCCAGGCGCATCGATCTTGGTCTGGAGCGGATGCAGCGCCTGCTCGAGCGGCTGGATCATCCCGAACGCAAGCTGCCGCCGGTCATTCATGTCGCCGGCACCAACGGCAAGGGCTCGACGATCGCCTATTTGCGCGCGATCCTGGAAGCATCCGGTTATCGCGTCCACACCTTCACCTCGCCGTATCTGGTGCGACTTAATGAAAGCTATCGGCTCGGGCATCCCGGTGCCGGCGTTTTCGTCGACGACGCGGAGCTGTCCGATGCCTTCGATCGCTGCGAGCGCGCCAATGCCGGCGAGCCGATCACGCTGTTCGAAATCGAGACTGCAGCCGCGTTCGACCTGTTTGCGCGGCATCCGGCGGATGCGGTGCTGCTCGAAGTCGGCCTCGGCGGCAGGCTGGACGCCACCAATGTGATCGAGACGGCGGCGGCCTGCGTGATTTCGTCGATCGGAATCGACCACACTGAATTTCTCGGGCCCACGTTGCGATCGATCGCGGCCGAGAAGGCCGGCATCATCAAGCGCGGCATACCGGTGATTTGCGCACATCTGGAGGCGGATGCACTGGACGAGATCGAGCAATGCGCGAGACGTCAGCGTGCGCCGCTGTATCGCGCAGGCCAGGAGTGGCATGTCAGCGTCGAGCGGGGACGCCTGGTGTTTCAGGATGATCGCGGCCTCATGGATCTGGCCGCGCCGAGGCTGTTCGGTCGCCACCAATTCGATAATGCCGGACTAGCCGTTGCAACGTTGCGTGCGACCGACGCCTTCAGGATCAAGGCATCGGCTTTTGAAGCGGGCGTTGCGAATGCGGAATGGCCGGCGCGGATGCAGCGGCTCACGGCCGGTCCGCTGGCGGATCAGGGGCCCGCAGGCGGCGAAATCTGGCTCGATGGCGGCCATAATGCCGAAGGCGGCCGCGTTACGGCGGCTGCCCTGGGTGACCTTGAAGAACGGGTGTCACGTCCATTGGTCGTAATCGTTGGCATGATGGCGAACAAGGATGCGAGAGCTTTCCTGGCCAATTTCGCCGGCCTCACCCGCCACATCATCGCGGTTACGATACCGGGCCGTGGCGGCGCCATGCCGCCCGATCGCCTGATGGACGCTGCGCGGGGGCTTGGCATGCGGGTGGAAAGTGCTGCGAGCGTCGAGGCCGCATTGCAGGCGGTAGCCCAGCTTGCTTATGACGTGCCGCCGCGGATCCTGATCACGGGATCGCTCTATCTCGCCGGCCACGTGCTTGCGGCGAACGGCACACCACCAAAGTAATCTCCAACGCAAAACGGCCGGCTTTCGCCGGCCGTCACAAGCAATCCGATTGCGAAACGTCAAACCGCAGCAGTGATCCACTGCTGCAACTTCGCCTTTGGCGCAGCACCGACCTGACGGGAGGCCATTTCGCCGCCCTTGAAGATCATCAACGTCGGGATCGACATCACGCCGTATTTCGATGCGGTCTTCGGGCTCTCATCGACATTCAGCTTGACGATCTTGACCTTGTCGCCCATCGCGCCGGCGATCTCGTCGAGCGCAGGAGCGATCATGCGGCAAGGGCCGCACCATTCAGCCCAGAAATCGACCACGACCGGGCCCTGCGCCTTGAGCACTTCGGCTTCGAAATCGGTGTCGGAAACCTTGCCAACCGCCATTGTACTACCTCGTTCGGTTCAGGAGATGCGGCGTCTTCCGAGAATCGCCGTCTAGTGCGGTGGATTTGACATTCGCTCGGTATCGCCGCAAGTCCTTTAGCGAATGTCAAATCCAAAACCGCACTAGAAGATTACGTTTGCTAGTGTTCTTTTGATTCTGACATTCGCAAAACGCTCGCAGCAACACCGTGCGAATGTCAAAATCAGAACACTAGGATCATGCAGTCCAAACTATGAACGCACCCTTGCCGGGTCAAGCTTTGCCGCTCCCTAGGCGAGGGATGCCAGTTCGGCGTCCAGCGCGGAAGATAAAATCTCCATCAATTCAGTGCTTTCGGTCCAAAGTAATGCTGTCCGGATGGCCCGCTGGGGATAAAGTTTTCCGAGCAAGGCACGATAAAGTGCGAGCTGGCGGATATAGGCGGCTGGCGCCTCGGCGGCTGTGCCCGGCGGGCCCTGGTTGGTCTTGAAATCCACCACCAGCACTTCCGCTTCGGTCACCACCAGGCGGTCGATTTGCCCCGACACCAGCACCGGTATGCCGCCAGGTCGCATCAGCCGGCCGACGATCGGCACCTCGGCGCGGCTGCCATCGCCGAACACGGCCGCAAAGCGCTGATCGTCGATCAGCCCGAGCAGTTTGGTGGCGAGCTTTTCGCGCTCGCCGTCGGTCCAGTCGCCGGCATTGCGGTGGAGAAAGTTCAGCGCGGCCTCGCGCTGCCGCCCGCGCGCGACGTCGGGCAGGGATTGCAGCAGGCGGTGCACCAGCGTGCCGCGTTGCAGGGCGCGGCTCCGCTGGGCGAGCGCTTCGCCGGATCTGAAGCGCCGCGCTGTGTCGCTGGCCGCGTCGGACGGACGCAGCAGATCCGAAGCTGCCGTTTGTGAGGGCAGCGGCGTTCGCAGCCAGGATGGCAACTCGGATACCGCGCTCGTCATCGCCGCGGCAGCCTCGGCGCTCGCGTGCTCGCCGTCTTCGGGGCGCGTGTAGCGCCTGATCCGGCCATCGTCCGTTTCGACGGTCTGTTCCTGAAGGCCGGAGGCAGCCAGGCCCTTGTCGGCGAGATCGTACCAGCAGAGCTTGCGGATGCTGTTCATGTTGCCGGGTTTGATGCCCGCGACAATCAATCGGTCCGCCGCCCGCGTCATCGCCACATAAAGCAGCCGGCGATATTCATCCTCGGTATCGGCGAGCATCGCCTCTCTCGCCGTCGCGACTGCTTGGGGATCGTCGGCTTTCTTGCCGGCCCAGACCGTGACGTTTCCACCGTTGCCGCGCGGCAGCTGGATCAATCGCAAGCGCTGCGTGTCGGAAGGCGACGACGTGGTGTCGACCATGATGACGACGGGAGCTTCCAGGCCCTTGGCGCCATGCACGGTCATAACGCGGACCTCGTCGCGCGAGATTTCCATATCGCGCTTGACCTCGGTATCGGCCGAGCGCAGCCAGGCCATGAATCCCTGCAACGAAGCGGGCGCTTTGCGCTCGTAGTTCAGCGCGAGTTCGAGGAACTCGTCGAGTGCATCGTTCGCCTCGTGGCCGAGCCGCCGCAGGATGCGCTGCCTGCCGCCGTCGCCGCCGAGCAGCCAGGCGTAGAATGCAAACGGGGTTTCATGCGTAAAACGGCGATCGCATTCCCGCAGCCGCCGGAGCGCATTCTGGACTTTCGGATTTGTCTCGGCCTCCCGCGCCAGCGCTTCGCGCAGCGAGCCTTTGCGATTCCATGCGAGCGCGAACAGGTCATCTTCGTCGAGGGCGAACAGCGGACTCTTCAGGGCGACTGCGAGCGCCAGATCGTCCTGCGGCAAGAGCAGCGCATCGGCAAGGTTCATCAGGTCGATGATCGCAATGTGCTCGGTCAGTTTCAGCCGGTCGGCGCCGGCAACCGGGAGGCTGGCATGCTTCAACGCCTGGATGACCGCGTCGAAGAGATTGCCGCGGCGGCGCACCAATACGAGCACGTCGCCATAGCTGAGCGGCCGTCGGGCGCCTTTCGGGCCGGTCATGGTGCCGCTTGCCACGAGCCGCTTGATCTCGGCCTGGATGCGCTTGGCGAGCTTGACCTCGGGACTCGTCACCGATACGCCGTCGAATGGCGCGCGCCAGCCCTCGATGTCCGTGCGGTCGTCGGCTTCCACCAGCGGCCATAGTTCGATCAGGCTGGGGCCGGCGTCGTCGAGCGCGAGATGCGGCGGCATGCCGTCGCGATCGGTGGTGATGCTCCTGTAGACCTCGGGCGTTGCGAATGCGCTCTCCACCGCGCGCAAGACGCCCGCGCCGGATCGGAACGAATAGGTGAACGAGATCGATTCGAAATCGAGGCCGGCGGCCTTGAAGCGCGAGCTGAAGCGCTGCCGGCGCTCGGCGAATTCGCGGGGTGCCGCGCCCTGGAACGAGAAGATCGACTGCTTTTCGTCGCCGACAGCAAACACCGTGCGCCGGACGCCGTCGCGCGCGCCGTGGCCGGCGGCGAATTCGGAAATGATGTGCTCGACGATGTCCCACTGGCGCGGACTCGTGTCCTGCGCTTCGTCGATCAGGACATGGTCGACGCCGCGATCCAGCTTGTAATGCACCCAGCCCGCGGAAATCTTGTTGAGCATGAAAAGCGTCTTGTCGATCAGGTCGTCATAATCGAGCAGCCCGCGCTCTTCCTTCTCGCGCCGGTAATTTGCAGCGGCCGCAATGACGATATGCAGCAGCGCCTCGGTGCGGTCGCGGGTGATCACGGCCCGCCGCTTCTCGACCATTGATGCGAGTCGCACGATCTCGTTGTCGAACAGACGGGCGACAGATGGATTTTCTCTCGTGAACGCCTTGGTGAGGACGTTGGCCCGCGGCTCCTTGTTATCGGTCAGAAAGACGCTGAGATATTCGTCCACTTGCGCCGTACCGGTCACGCCGAGCGCAAACCGCAATTGTTCGGCCTGGTTCTGGTCCTGTTTGCTGCCGGCATTGAGCGCGTCGGCGATTTCCAGCGAGCGCCGGCGCGGCAGATAGGGCCCATCGACGATCTCGCGCTCGACCTCATCGAGCCGGTCGTCAGGGGACACGCCGAGAGCCGCAGACATCGCCGCTGATGCTGCTTCGGCACTGCCTGCGAAATCGGTCCAGGCCAGGAAATGATCGCGGGAGAGGCAGGCCTCGCGCACGACGTCCTTGAAGGTGACGTCGGCAGCGCTCGCCATCGCGGTCTGAAGCGCGCGGCCGAGGGTGCTGTCGGGGGCGCGCGCGGCTTCGAGAAACACCTTCAGGTTGGCGCGTTCCATCATGTCGGTCTGGTCGCGCTCGTCGAGCACGGCGAAGCGCGCCGGCACGTTGGCCTCGAACGGGAACTGCTGCAGAAGCCGCGTGCACAAAGCGTGGATGGTCTGCACCTTCAGGCCGCCCGGCGTCTCCAGCGCCCGCGCAAACAGCTCGCGCGCGACCTTGCGCAACCTTGCGTCGGGATTGGGAAGGCCGGCGTCGCGGATCGCTTCGTCCAGCGCGTCATTGTCGAGCGTGACCCAGTGGCCCAGCGTGGTGAAGACACGCTCGGCCATATTGGCGGCCGCAGCCTTGGTGAAGGTGATGCAGAGGATCTTTTCCGGCGACACGCCGGAGAGCAGGAGGCGAATCACGCGCTGTACCAGCACATGGGTCTTGCCCGAGCCTGCATTCGCCGAGACGAAGGACGACGAGGCAGGATTCGACGCGCTGGCCTGCTTCTCGCGAACCGCTGCGGGAATTGTGCGCGTTGCCTTCACCATTCCGGCAACCCCAGGCCGCCGGCCGCCGACCATTCCTTGATCCGCGCGAGATCATCATAGCTTCCGTAACGGTTGGTCCACATTGGCAGGTTCAGCGAACGATAAGGCTCGGTCTCGGTCTCGAATTTGCGAATCAGCGCCGCGAGCTGCTCCAGCGCATAATCGGCGGCCTGATCGGGCGGTTGCGGCGTCTCGTTGGTCTTGATCTTGAGTTCCAGCGCCTTGTGTTCGCCCGGCGGGTTGTTGCCGCTGATCCTGACATAGGCGAGCTCGCTGACCGATGAACCTGCATCGATGCCCGCGAAACCACCCTTGCGCAGGATCGCCGCTTCGAGCGTGAGCTGCGGCGACAGGCCCATCCGCACCTGCTTTCCCGTCGGCGGCGTTCCCGTCTTGTAGTCGAGGATGACAAAGCTGCCGTCGGCGCGGCGCTCGATACGGTCGGCGCGCGCGGAGAGATGGAACGTGCGTTCGTCATCGAGATGGATCGGGATCTCGCCTTTGATCTCCGCCTCGATCGCCGCGAGATGAGCGCGCCGGGCCGCCTCCCATTCGGAGAACCATCGGATGATGCGCTGAAAGCGCGGCCACCACAGCGCGCGCGCCTCGGGGCGCTCCATCAATGGCGCAAAATGAGCGAGGCCGATGTCGCGCAGCGTGCCGACGGGATCCTCCGGTAGGTCTCTGGCGAATCTCTTGGTGAATTCGCCGATCGCATTGTGGATCGCCGAGCCGCGATCGGCGGCCGACAGCGGCATGTCGACGGGATCGAGCGGTTCGAGCTTGAGGATATGCTTGGCATAGATGGTATAGGGGTCGCGCAGCCAGTCCTCGATCGCGGTGACCGACAGTTTTAGCGGCCGCGTTGCCCGCGGCGGCGTCGGCGCGGGCTGCTCAATCGGTTTCACCTCCGCAGGCGCATCGAGCGCAAGTGCGAAATCGACATACTGTTGGCCGGCTTGTTTGGCTGCTTCCCAACGTGTTTCGCCGGCGACAGCTTCCAGCCGATGCAGGAAGCGCGAGGCGACCGCGGGCGCGCCGCCGGCCTTTGCGGAGTGGCTGAGGATCACATCCTCACTGCCAAGCAGTTGCGCGAAGTCATGCGCTGACAGGCCGATGCGCCGCTCCGGAAGATCGAGGCCGAGGTCGTGCCGCATCGGCCGGCTCAGCCAGGGATCGGTGCGTGGCGCCGGCGGCCAAACGCCTTCGATCAATCCGCCGGCAATGACGCGGTCGGTCTGCATCAAACGCGATTCCAACGGACCATAGATGTGAAGCGCCGCACCCGGCTTTTCCGGGCGGCGTACCGCGCGATCGGCAAAGGCGGTCGGGAACACGTCGGGGTAATCGGGCAGCGCAACGAGGAGCCCGCTTCGCCTCTCGCCGGCGAGCAGGTCGTCGAACGCGAATGCGAGCGCAAGGCCGTCCTGCCCCTCGAAGCCTGCTGCAATGCCGTCCGCGCTTTCTGAAAGTGCGATCAGGACCTCGCGATGGCGCACGGCGATCTCCGCGAGGTCATAGGGCCGCGCCGCCGCAAGGCTTTCCATCGGCGCGAGCGCCGCCTGCAAGGCTGCAATCAGCGCTTGGGCCGCATCGAGTTCCGAATCGTTCAGGTGCGCCCGTTTCTCCGACCCATGCAGCAATGACGCGTCCTTGTTGCGATACTTCTTGAGCTCGGCGCGAAAACGCGCAAAATCCTGGGCCAGCCCGCGGGTGCCCGGTTGCGGGCGCGTACCGCGCAGCACGGCAAGTTCAAGCGTTTCGATCGCGGCATGATGGCTGCCTACCGCAACACCGAGCCGGCATAGCGGATGCTTGAGCAGCGCCAGCAGCGTCGCCGGCTCCAGACCCCTGCTGGCTGCCTCCGCCACAAGACGCGCGAAGATGCCGGCTGGCGTCTCGATCAGCGCGTCGCCACCGGAATCATCGAAGTCGAGATTCCAGCGTGCGAGGCAAGCCATCACCCGGCGCGCCAACGCGCGGTCCGGCGTCACCAGGCTTGCAGATTTCTGCAAATGGGCGGCTTCGCGCATCGCAACCGCGATCGCAAGCGCTTCCATTTCCGGATTGGGCGCCTCGATCACGGCAAGATTGTTCATGCCGCTTGCGATGTGTTCGGCGATCTCAGGCCGTGCCAGCCGATCGTGCCACTGCGCCGTCGCACTGGACGGACGCATCGCCTCCGACAGCAGCACCTCGCGCCCGAAAGGCGCCGGGTTCTTCATAATGTCAACATCGCCGCGATGAAGCCCGAAGCGCTCGAGCAGCGCATACATGGCATATTGCGGGTGGCTTGAGGCTGGATGCGCGATGAGCCGACCTTCGTCGTTACGCTCGCCGCCAATGCTTTGCCAGGAGGCTTCGTCCAGATCGGTATCGAGCCCGGGCAGAACGACCGCGCCCTGCGGCAGCTGCGCAATCACGTGCAGAAATTTCGCCGTCGCCGGCATCGAGCCGGTAGAACCCGCCGCGATGACGGGACCGGCGTGATGGGCGGCAAGCCGCTTGGCTTCCGCGTCGATCAGGCGGTCGCGCCGCGCAGCAGGCTCCATCCTGCCGATTTCAGCCAGGTACGCCGGCCAGGCTTCGCGGGCGATGCGCAGGAAATCGAGCGAATAGCGCCAGTACTCATCAAGGCCGTCAGGCACGAGCCCATCGAGTGCGTTCCATTCGACGCCACGGGTGACCATGTCGTCCATCAGCCGCGCGAGATCACCGGCGAGTGCGAGCGTCGAAGCCGGGCCCCCGACCACCAGCGGCGCGGTCGCGGAACTCTTCGCCCACGCCGCGACCAGTTTCGCGAGCGTCAGCCGGCGCTCCAGGTCGCCGAGCTTTGGCGGAAGCTCCAGCGTACTCGTTCCGCCGTAGGAATCGTCGTCTTCGGCGAAGGCGAGCTCGTCTTCGTCAATGTCGCCCAGCGCGACGATGCGCGGCAGCAGCACGGCTTGCAGCCCAAGTTCCTCCAGAAAGATTTCCCGCACCAGCCGCACCGAGCGCCGGGTGGGAAGGTAGAGCGTCGCCTCCGTCAGGCGCTCCGGCCGCGCGCGCGCCTCAAAATCTTCGACCAGCCGACCGTCGATGAGCGCCGCGACGACGGTGCGCAGGAACGGAACGGAGGAGGGAACGCTGAGGACGCGCATAGTTCGCCTGATTCGAATTAGAACCGGGCTGTATCATGGCACGGGCTTGTTGGGGGAGCTAACTCGCCGGAACGAGATGCGCGGATTACGCCACGCTTTCCAGAAAGGCGTCTTCGGCGGCACCGACCGCGTCCGGCGTTCCGACGTGCATCCAGCTGCCGTCGAGCCTTAAGCCAAACAGCCGTTCCTGCTCGTTGGCCGCATCGAATATCTTGGTCAGCGAAAATTCGCCGCCTGGCGCGCCGGCGAAGATCGCAGGCGACATGATCGCAACGCCCGCATAGACGAATGGAACGACCTGATGCTCCTTCTTCTTGCGCAGGGCGCCGTCGGGCAGCATCGCATAGTCGCCGCTGCCTTCGTATCCGGTGCTGCCGGCGGTCGGCGCCATCAACAGCAGAATATCCATGCGCGCGGGATCAAAGGCTTCCGCAAGCCGCGTCAGGTTCGGCCGCACGCCATCGATCCACAACGTATCGGCATTGAGGTGGAAGAACGGCTCCTCGCCCAGGAGCGGCAGCGCCTTGACGACGCCGCCACCGGTGCCAAGCACCTCGTCGCGTTCGTCCGAAATGATCACGCGAGGCCGCTTGCGTGCCTTGACGTGTTCGATGATCTGGTCGGGCAGGTAGTGGACGTTGACGACCGCCTCAGTGACGCCGGCATCGCCGAGCTTGCCGAGCACGTGATCGAGCAGCGGCCGGCCTGCCACCGACACCAGTGGCTTCGGCATGTGATCCGTCAGCGGGCGCATGCGCAGGCCGAGGCCAGCGGCGAGAACCATGGCTTTTTCGGGTTTGACGGGCATTCGGGACGGCTCTCGAACTCAAGGTTCCCGGCGGGAGGAAGGGGTCGATCCGGCTTGCCGAATCTCAGGAGGGCAGGCTGGATGATTAGGAATCATATCACGGGATTCGGGCGGCACACGGACTAACCGACGGCCATAATCGCCCGATATGACGATGATAAGACGGATTCAGGCGGCGCGTTTACGCTTCGGCGGGCCGGCGACCTTTCTTTCTCTTGTCGCCGGTCTTGAGGAAATTGACTCCGATCTGGTCACCATTCACCCAGGCGAGTTCGCATCGGCGATAGGCAAGGCCCGTCGACGACAGCAGCAAAAAGAATTCCTTCAAATGCAGGCCTTCGACCGAGCCCTCGATCGTCAGCTTGGCGCCGGTCTCGGAAACATCTTCCATGACACAGTCGCGACGCCACGTGCCGTCGATGCCCATCATGTGCGCGGCAAATCCCCGCTCGAACGTGACACGCTCACCTCTGCGTCGCTCTGTCACTGATACGTACTCCGCCTTTCCCTGCCGCGCCTGAGATAAGGTCACGCTTGCGAGCAGGGGTACCCGGCAGATTAGCTCGCAGACGGCTAATATCCGGTAAACTGCAGGAAAGGCTGATCACATCTGCGGCGGCGGGACGTTTGCCTCGTACCATCCGCGGATACCGGCCAGAACCGGATGCGCCAGCGAGCGCGTCAGATAGGTCCAGATCCGGGGCTGATGGCGGAGATATTGCGGCTTGCCGTCGCGCCGGTTGAGACGGGCAAAGGTGCCGAGCAGGCGGGTGTTCCGCTGCGCCGACATGATCGCATAGCTCTCCGCAAAACCGGCCGGGTCGAAGCTGTCATCACTCGCATGCCGCGCCTTGACGTAGCGGGTCAGCAAGGCCAGTTCGAGCTGTTCGGGCACGTCGATGCGCGCGTCCTGCAGGAGCGAGACGAGGTCGTAGGCCGCCGGCCCCAGCACCGCATCCTGAAAGTCGATAATGCCGACCTTTTGAACACCCGATCGCTCGGCGAGCCAGATCAGGTTGGGCGAGTGAAAATCCCGCAGCACCCAGGTTTTCGGCAAGGCAGCTGTTTTGCCGAGCAGATCGCGCCACCGCGCCTCGAATTCGTCGCGGGCCTCGCTCTGCGGCGTCGCGCCGCGATCCGGCAGATACCATTCGAGCATCAGTCCGATTTCGACCAGCATCGCGTCGATGTCGAAGGTGGGAATCGCGTAAGTGATCTCTGGCGCCAGTGGCAAGGTTTCGGGAAGTGGCTCGCGATGCAGCGCGGCGAGCGTGTCGGTTGCCAACTCATAGCGTTCGGGAAGCGGATGCGGCGGCTCGCCTTCGACAAAGCTTTCACGGCCGAAATCCTCGGTAATCAGGAAGCCGGCATCGAGGTCGGCGTGATGAATGGCGGGCGCGGAAAGACCGCGTTCGCGCAATCCGTTGTCGACGGCGACGAACGGCTTGACGTCTTCAGCCAAGTGCACGGCGGCGCTGTATGACTTGCCGTCGTAAATTGCCGGCCCGTCGGGGCGTCTGGGCGCGTTCATGACAATGACGGCTTCGTCGTCGTGATAGAGGCGCGCATAGGAGCGCGTCGAGGCATCGCCCGGCATACGCTGGCGCTTCGCGTCGATGAAGCCAGCGCCGGAGAGAAATTGCCGCAGCGCCTCGAGCCGCGCGACCTGGGCGGCGGCCTTGCCGTGGCCCGTGATCTCGGCGGCGCGCGCCGTCGATCCCAAAGCCGGACGATGGCTGAGCGCAATCTCGATCCGGTCCGGCGGCAACGCGGACGGCGCACGTTCCGGCCATTCGATCAAGGCCACCACACCGTCAGGCAACGGCGACAGTCCGATCTCCTCGAGCTCGCTCGCATCGTCGATGCGGTAGAGGTCGGCATGGATCAGAGAGAAGGGGGCGAGATCGTAGCTTTGCGCCAGCGTGAACGTCGGGCTCGGGACTTCGATCTCGGGGTCATCGGCAAGATAGCGAATCAACGCACGGGCAGCGGCCGTCTTGCCCGCGCCGAGGTCGCCGGACAGGGCGATGACGTCGCCGGGGCCGATCAGAAGCGCGAGATCGGCCATCAGGTTTGCGGTTGCGGTCTCGTTCGCCAGCGCAACGGTGATTGTGGAAGGCGTTGTCATTCCGCCGCGTTGCGATGCGCCGCCTGGTCGATCGGGAAATCGCAGATCACGGTCGTTCCCTTGCCGATGACCGAATCGACGCGCACGCGGCCCCCATGCAGCTCAACAAAGGATTTCACCAGCGGCAGGCCGAGGCCTGCGCCGCGGTGCCGCGATCCGTTGGAGTGGCTCTCGAACCAGTCGAACACCTTGTCCTTCACTTCCGGCGGAATGCCCGGCCCGCGATCGGTCACCGCGAAGATCACATGATGGTCGGTGCGCCGGGCGGCCAGCGTAACCGCAGAATGCTGCGGTGAAAAGCCGACCGCGTTGGCGAGCAGGTTATAGAGCACCTGAACCACGCGACCGCCATCGGCCACGAAGGTTCCGATGTTCGGAGCGACCTCGATCCTAAGCTCGATATGGTTGTGGGCGAGCCGATCCTGGATGCCTTCCGCCGCGTTGTCGATGGCCTTGCGAATATTGACCGGGCCGATTTCGAGCGTCATCGCGCCGGCATCGATGCTGGCGAGATCGAGGATGTTGTTGATCAGGGCGAACAGCGAATTGGTCGACGCCGTGATGTAGTTGAGGTACTCGGCCTGCTTCGGCATCAACGGCCCGGTGGTCGGGTCGTTCAGAAGATGCGCGAAGCCGATGATGGTGGTCAGCGGCGAGCGCAGCTCGTAGGAGACGTGGTGGACGAAATCCACCTTCATCTGGTCGGCGGTCTCCAGCGCCTCGTTGCGCTCGCGCAGCGCCCGTTCGACATTCTCGGTGTCGGTGATGTCCTGGAACGTCAGCATGGTGGCGCCGTCGGGAAGCGGCATGGTCATGCAGTCGAGCACGCTGCCGTCCTTGCGCTCGAGCTTGAGCGGTACGGCGACGCGGTTGCCGATCCGCGTCACCGCCTCGCGGATGATGCGCCAGGTCTGCGCATCGTCGAACAGCGGCTTGCACCAGGTCTCCACCGTATCGATATGCGGTTGTTCGCCGAGCGCCTCGGCTGAGAGCTTCCACATGGTCGCGAAGGCCGGATTGAACAGTTGCGCACGGCCGTTTGAGCCGAACACTGCGACCGCCTCGGTGAGATTGTCCAGCGTTTCGCGCTGGACGCGGATCAGTCCGTCGAACCGACGCGCGAGGTCGAGGCTTTCGGTGACATCGTCGAAAAGATAGGTGACGCCGCCTTCCGGATTGGGCGTGGTGACGACGCTGAGCGCGCGGCCGTCGGGCAGATACCAGGTGTCCTTCTCCGCTTCGACCGCGCGGTAGGCTTCGTGCAGCCTGGCCTTCCACGCCCGGAAATCCGGCTGCTCCGGCAGCTTGCGCGCGGCACGTAGCCGGTCGAGCACGCTCGAATTGTCCGGATTGCTGTCGAGGAAGCCGCGGTCGAGATCCCACAGCCGGCGATAGGAATCGTTATAGAAGGCAAGCCGCCTGCGGCCATCGAACACGGCCACCCCCGACGACAATTGATCGAGGGTGCGGCGATGACCTTCCATCATCCTGTCGAGCGCGTCGCGCAGTGCGTTGGTTTCCGAGACGTCGACCGCCATGCCGACGCTGCCGCCGCCGACCTTGAGCGCCTGCACGTCGTAAAAGTGACGCTCGCCGCCGACCACGATCGGCAGCCGCGCGGAAAATGCCGCCTTGTCGCTCAGCGCGCGCTCCATGTCGGCGCGATCGCCGCTGTCGAGCAGCTCCAGCTTGCGGTCGATGGCGTCGGCAACGTTTGCGGCGTCCGCAGCCCTGGCATAGGCATCGTTGGCGTACTGGAGCGTGCCGTCGGCGCGCTTGGCCCAGATCGGCCAAGGCGCGGCTTGCGCGAAGCCGCGCAGCATTTCGGTCTCCTGCAACAGCGCCTTGTGCCGGAGATTGGTCTCCGCGAGTTCCCGCCGCACGCCGGACAATTCGCGGATCCGCACCACGGCCTGGCCGCCGATGGCGCGGCCGAGGACTTCGATCGTGGTGCCGTTTGCGGCCGTCAGGGTCAGCCAGAATCCCTCGCCGCTTTCGCGCAAGGTCTCGACGGCGCGATCCATCTGCAGCGCCGGCCCGGGCGCGAGCCACGTCCCGAACGCGAGAACACGCTGCGGCTGCTCCTGACCGGTCATCGAGGAGACGTCGCCGCTGATTTGCGGGCGATCCTCGCCCGCGGGCCAGGCAATCAGGACCTGCGGTTCGGCAAACAACAGCGCGCGGTAACGGTCGGCCTCGCCTTGCAGGCTCTGGATTTCGCCGCGCAGCCCGGCCTCGGTGCGTGCCGCGCGCAGACGCGTTCGCATCAAAAGGATGGCGGAGACCACCGAAAAGCCGAGCAACGACAGTGCCGTCGTCAGCGCGGCAAACTCCTGGTGACTGACGCCGATCACCGTGCTGATGACGTGCACGAAAGGCAGCTCAGCCGCCTGCGCCGGCTGGCTCAGGTCCAGTCCGGTGACACCTGCGAGAATTCCAAACGCTGCCCGTCCGCCGTGTGCGAGAAAGGTGCACGACAGCAAGGTCCGGCGCATCGCCGCGACTACGCCTGACATGAATACCCCAATCCGCACGACATCAAGCCCGGCGAATCCCCCCGCCGTGCGCGAATCAACCGACAATATCGCCAACGGGACTCGGGGGGTAAGAGTCCATTTCGTGAACGTGAATCATGCCGGCAAAAAATGGGGGATTAGACATCATCCGGGCGCGCCTTTTAGAAAAATGCGGCCGGGCTTTTAGGGATTCGAGCGTTTTCGGGCGAAGCGGTACCGCCTTCGTGTGAGGAAAACGCGTCAAAACAAAAATTTGGAGCCCGGTTCTGATTCAATCAGAACCGAATAGGCTCTAACGTCCGGTCGAGCCAAAGCCGCCGCTGCCCCGTGCGGTCGCAGACAGTGCTGTCACCGGCACGAGTTCCGCCTGGACGACCGAGGCAATCACCAGCTGCGCAATGCGCTCGCCGCGCCGGACCGTAAATGGCACATCGCCGTGGTTGATCAGGGGCACGCCGATTTCGCCGCGATAATCCGCATCCACCGTGCCCGGCGCGTTCAGCACTGTGACGCCATGCCTCGCCGCCAATCCGGAGCGCGGTCGCACCTGTGCTTCAAAACCCGGTGGCAGCGCGATCGAAAGGCCGGTGGGGATCAGCGCGTACTTGCCCGGCGCGAGGATAACTGGCGTGTCTTCCGGCACCGCGGCAAGCAGGTCGAGCCCCGCCGCCAACGCGCTTTGATAGGCGGGCAACGCGAGGCCCTCGCCGTTCTGCAGTCGCAAGACTTCGACTTTGACGGAGCTGCTCATGGGGATTGGCTTAACGTCTTGACGACACGTGCGATCAACGCGGCGGCGACCTCTTCCTTGGTCATGACAGGCCAGGAATCGACCTCGACATCGTCGCCGTGCCGGCGCAGCAAATGAACCGTGTTGCGATCGCCGCCCATCACGCCGGTCGCCGGCGAGACATCGTTGGCGACGATCCAGTCGCAGCCCTTGCGGGCGAGTTTGGTCTTTGCATTCTCGATCAGATGTTCGGTCTCGGCGGCAAATCCGATGACGAGCGGCGGTCGACCGTCCTTGCGGTGTGAGATCGTCGCCAGAATGTCCGGATTTTCGACGAGCTGCAGCGGCGGCATGCCGGCGGCGGTTTTTTTCAGTTTTTGCTCGCCCTCATGCGCCACGCGCCAGTCGGCGACCGCCGCGGCAAAGATCGCGATATCGACCGGGAGATTGGCTTCCACCTGCTGCAGCATGTCGCGCGCGGATTCGACATGGATCGCGCTCACACCGGGCGGATCATCGAGTTCGACGGGACCGGAAATCAGGCTCACCTCGGCGCCTGCGGCCTGCGCTGCGGCCGCGATCGCAAACCCTTGCTTGCCCGAGGAACGATTGGCGATGTAGCGCACCGGATCGATCGGCTCATGCGTGGGGCCCGCTGTGATCAGGATGCGCTTGCCGGCCAGCGGCCTCGATTGCGGCGGGTGCAACAGGCGTTCGGCCGCATCAGCAATTTCCGACGGCTCTGCCATCCGCCCCAGGCCGGCCTCGCCCGCTTCGGCCATTTCGCCGGCATTGGGGCCGATCATCGCGAGGCCGTCGCGCTGAAGCATTGCGATGTTGCGCTGGGTGGCCGCATTGTTCCACATCGCAGGATTCATCGCCGGCGCAAGCAGAACCGGCACGCCCGCCGCGAGCAGGACGGCGCTGGCGAGATCGTCCGCTGCCCCATGCGCTATCTTGGCGATCAGGTCGGCGGTGGCCGGCGCGACCACGATCAGGTCGCAGTCGCGTGCGAGTTTGATATGGCCGGCGTCGAATTCGCTGCCGGGATCGAACAGGTCGGTGTAGCAGCGTTCATGCGAGAGCGCGCTTGCGGCCAGCGGCGTGACGAAATGCTGCGCCGCTTTGGTCAGGACGCACCGAACGTGAATTTGCCGCTCCTTGAGCCGTCGGATCAGGTCGAGCGCCTTGTAGGCCGCGATGCCGCCGCCGATGATCAGGGTGATGCGCGCCAGTCCGGTGCCGGGCCGAGACGATAGGCCTGGAGACGGCGCGCGTGGGGTCGCTGAAGGGCCCTGGTGCGCCGCCTCGCGCAGGATGACCCGAACCTCATCCTCGACCGAGCGGCCGCTGCGCGCCGCCCGCAAGCGCAGGGCGTCGCGGACCGCATCGTCCAGTTTGCGGATGGTCAGGCTCGCCATGGCCAGCTCCAGCGGAAAATTGCGATAGCAATGCTATCATTGCTTTGATTGCAATGCAATCACAATTGGCGAATGGCGAACAGGATGCCGATGAAGGTGAGCGCGATGATCCAGAGCGCGATCGCCCGCCAGCGGCTCTTGCGACCTTCGGTCCTCCCCATCGCCGCAATCGTCTCGGCTGACAGTGTCAGGCCTTCCCGTGTCATGGTCTCCAACTGCTCCAGCACGGTCACCGCTCGGGTCGCGAGCGCGGGCAGGCTGGCGGCCACGCGGCCAAGCTCGCCGGCGCCGGCCATGACGCCCTGAATGCGGCCGACCGGTCCGAGATTGCGTTCGATCCACTCGCGCACCACGGGATCGGCGACCTTCCAGATGTCGAGCCTGGGATCGAAGCCGCGCGCCACCCCTTCCACCACGACCATGGTCTTCTGCAGCAGGATCAGTTCGGGGCGGGTGCGCATGTCGAACAGGCCGGTGACCTCGAGCAGCAAGGTCAACAGCTTTGCCATGGAAATCTCTTCCGCCGTGCGGTTGTGGATCGGCTCGCCGATGGCACGGATGGCTTGCGCGAAATTGTCGACGGAATGATGCGACGGCACGTAGCCGGCCTCGAAATGCACTTCGGCGACGCGCCGATAGTCGCGAATGATGAAGCCGAGAAGGATTTCGGCGAGGAAGCGCCGCTCCTTCGGCCCCAATCGGCCCATGATGCCGAAGTCCACGGCGACCAGCCGGCCCTCGTTGTCCAGGAACAGATTGCCGGGGTGCATGTCGGCGTGGAAGAAGCCGTCGCGTAGCGCGTGGCGCAGAAAGCTCTGGATCACCTTGCGCCCGAGATCCGGCAGGTCGACATTGGACTGCGCGAGCTTGACGTGGTCGGACAAGGCGATGCCGTCGATCCACTCCATGGTCAGAACGTTATGGGTGGTGCGATCCCAATCGACGGTGGGAACGCGAAAGTCGGGATCATCGCGGGTATTTTCCGCCATCTCCGACATCGCCGCGGCCTCCAGGCGAAGGTCCATTTCCATCGCGACCGAGCGCGACATCGTATTGATGACCTCGACCAGCCGCAGCCTCCGCGCTTCCGCCGAATAGATTTCGGCCTGGCGCGCCACAAAGAAGAAATCAGTGAGGTCGCGGCGGAAACGCGAGGCCACATCGGGCCTCAGCACCTTCACCGCCACGGCGCGGCGGACGCCCTTATGTTCGACTTCGCCGCGATGCACCTGCGCGATCGAGGCGGCGGCGACGGGGGGGCCGAGGCTAGCAAAGGCCTGCGAAATGGAGCGTTCGAGCGACGTCGCAATGACCGCTTCGGCTTCGGCTTGCGGAAACGGCGGAAGGCGATCCTGCAAGTATTCGAGGTCGCGCGCCAGCACGACACCGACGACGTCGGGGCGTGTGGCGAGAAATTGCCCGAGCTTGAGATAAGCGGGCCCAAGGCGGGTCAAGGCGCGCGACAGCCGCGCGCCGGACTTGGCGCCCGATCGTTCGAACATCCGGGCGAATTTCAGTGCCAACTGTCCGGGCGGCGGCACCAGAGAGGGATCGACAGTGCCGAAAACGCCCTCACGAGCGAACACGAAAGCGGCGCGGACGACCCGCGCAATGTGCATCGTTGCCGAAATCACAGACGCCAGCCCGAATGCAATGCCACGATGCCGCCCGAAAAGCTCTGCCAAGTGACGCGCGAAAATCCGGCATGACGGATCATCTCGGCAAAGGCGCCGGGCTTTGGAAACTTGCGGATCGACTCCACCAGATACTGGTACGAGTTGGCGTCGCCCGTCACGGCTCGGCCGAGTGGCGGGATCACCTTGAACGAAAACAGATCGTAGAGGCGATCGAGCCCCGGCACGTCGACGCTGGAAAATTCAAGACAGAGGAAACGACCGCCCGGCCGCAACACCCGATAAGCCTCGGCAAGTGCGCGATCGATCCGCGGCACATTGCGAATGCCAAACGCGATCGTATAGGCGTCGAACGTGCGGTCGGCGAATGCAAGCTCCTCGGCATTGCCCTCGACGAAGGAGACGCGATCGTCGAGATGTCGCGCGGCCGCGCGTTCGCGTCCCACACTCAACATATCGGCATTGATGTCGCACACCGTCGCCTTGAAGCCGCTTCCCGCAGTATCCGCGGCGCGGAAAGCGATGTCACCGGTGCCGCCGGCAACGTCGAGCAGCGCAAACGCGGCGTCGGAGCGCGGCGGATTGAGCGCATTGATCATCAGGTCTTTCCAGACGCGATGCAGCCCCGCCGACATCAGGTCGTTCATCAGGTCGTAGCGCCGCGCCACGCTGTGAAAGACGTCATTCACCAGCATCTGCTTGTCGCCGAGGGGGACATCCCTGAAGCCGAAATGCGTCGTTTCGTCCGGTCGGCTCATCACATCTACTCCACTCCCGGACAATAGCGCCCCCGCCGTAATGGCGCTATCACGTCACTGTTTCAAGTGTTCCGGTTCTGACATCCGTATCCCGCTGCGGCAAGTTCGTTTACGAATGTCAGAACCAAAGGGACGCTTGCAAATATGGTTACCAGTGCGGCTTTGGAATTGACATTCGCCTTGAGGACCTGCGGCTCCGCTGGAGCGAATGTCAATTCCACCGCACGAGTGTGAATGGGGACCAATGCCTGAATTACCTGAAGTCGAGACCGTTCGCCGCGGCCTGCAACCGGCCATGGAAGGCGCGCAGATCAACAAGGCCGAAGTCCGCCGCAAGGACCTGCGATTTCCCTTTCAGAAGGATTTCGTGAGGCGGCTGGAGGGACAAACCGTGACCGGGCTGGGCCGCCGCGCCAAATATCTGATGGCCGATCTTTCCTCGGGTGACGTGCTTTTGATGCATCTCGGCATGTCCGGATCGTTCCGCGTCGTCAACGACGACAACCGACATATGCCGGGTCAGTTTCATCATCCCCGAGCTGAGGATCGCGCCCATGACCATGTGGTGTTTCACATGTCCTCAGGTGCCGCGATCATCTTCAACGATCCGCGACGGTTCGGCTACATGAAGGTCATCACGCGGACCAGAATCGAAGACGAACCGTTGCTGGAGGGTCTCGGTCCCGAGCCGCTCGGCAACGAGTTCGACGCCGACATGCTGGCGCGCGCCTGCGCCAACAAGAAGACCAGCCTGAAGGCGGCGCTGCTCGACCAGCGCGTGGTCGCCGGCCTTGGCAACATCTATGTCTGCGAAGCGCTATTCCGCGCGCACCTGTCGCCGCGACGTCTGGCGGCGACACTCGCGACCAAAAAGGGCGAGACCACCGAGCACGCGCGTCGTCTGGTCGAGGCGATCCATGCCGTGCTCAACCAGGCCATCAAGGCCGGCGGTTCGTCGCTGCGGGACCATCGCCAGACCTCAGGCGAGCTCGGTTATTTCCAGCACTCGTTTCAGGTCTATGACCGCGAGGGCGAGACATGCCAGACCGAGGGCTGCGGCGGAATTGTCCGGCGATTTAACCAGAACGGCCGCTCGACCTTCTGGTGCCCGAAATGTCAGAAATGATGGCAGTGATGGATACACCGGTCCTGCAGACACCACGGCTGATCCTGAGGCCGCTCGCGCTGACGGATGCGCCGGCGATCCAGCGCCATTTCAACAACTGGAATATCATCAGGCACCTGGCGTCGGTGGTGCCGTGGCCCTATCCCGAAGATGGCGCCGAGAGCTTCATCCGCCAGCAGCTGGAGAAGATCGCGGCCGGTGAGCAAAGCTATCAATGGGTTCTGGCGCTCCGATCTGGCGACGGTCAGGCGATCGGCAGCCTCGCGTTCCGGCCTCAGCCGGAAGGTCTCAAGGGCAACCGCGGCTTCTGGCTTGCAGAACCGTACTGGAATCAGGGGTTGATGACGGAAGCAATCGAGGCCGTGAACGATTTCGTGTTCAACACACTGGGCATCGAGAGTTTCTACGTTCTCAACGCGCCTTCGAATATCGGCTCGCGCCGGGTCAAGCAGAAGACTGGAGCGGAGTTTGTAGGCTACGCCGAGCTTCCGCATCACAACGGCGAGCGCAAAGCCGAAAAATGGAAGGTCACGCGTGCGAGCCGGCTGGGGAGATCGTAGAGCGTTTTCGAGCGAAGTAGTACCGGTTCGCGTGAAGAAAACGCGTCAAAACAAAATTCAGAGCCCCGGTTTGGATTCAATCAAGACCGGATTGGCTCTAAAGGCACGCGTCCCAAGGGGCGAGGCCGTCGGCTCGGGCCGGAGCCGCTTGCTGGGGCGCGCTCTCCGCGCTTTGCGCCGTACCCGGCGCAATCGGAAAGGTTGCCTCTGAACGCGCACCGCGCTCGTGCGCGCCGCCGTTCAGGCGCGCTTCAACCCATCGCCAGAGTTGACGGACCTCTTCCGCCGACTTGCCGGAGGGGGCGTATTCGCTGACGGCAAGGCCGGATGCGAGCGCGTCCTGGTGATCGTTGCGCATCGAGATGAAGGGCCGCGCCACGAGATCGCTCAACTCGCGGGCGGCCTCGCCGCCAAGTGCGTGCGCCGCGTCGTCGATGCGGCGGCCACGGACCGGCGTCTGGTTCAGCACGAAAGCGAACGGCTTTTGCCAGGCGCGAACGGCCTTCACCGTTGCGGCGCAGGCCTCGATGTCGGTGACGGTGGGGCGCGCCGGGATGAGGCACAGGTCCGCGCAGCGGATGGCTGCCGCGGTGACCGCGCTGACGCCGCTTGCGGTGTCGATGACCACGAGCGTGACGCCGCCCCGCGCGAGTTGCCCCAGGCGGGCCTCGATGCGGCCGACGTTGTAGATGGTCTCGACCATCGGCTCGGCGATGCCGCGCCGGCTCTGCCAGTTCGACAGCGTGCCTTGCGGGTCTGTTTCGATCAGCCGCACGGTTTGTCCGGCATCCTTGGCGGCGAGCGCGAGCCCGATGGCCAACGTGCTCTTGCCGCTGCCGCCTTTCTGAGTGGCCAAAACGATCGTATGCATTCGTCAACGGTTCCCTTGGGTGACTGCTGCGCGTGCGTGTCCCGCGGATACGCCGAACATGGTGCATCGGTTCTGGATGCCGAGCCTTCTGGCTCAGGGTGTTCGGGTCAATCCAACGGCGCTTGCGAAAGCATAGCAGTCCGAATCAGAGACGACCGGTCACGATGTCGCAATATGGCACATTTCGTGACGTCCAAGCGAATACCGAAGTGTTAACAGGCGTTAACGAATGTGACGATGACGCGAGATCGGTTTGGGTTACCCGCGCATACGAGACCGCGCAAACGAACTTTGCCGCGACGTGAACACCGTCCAGAACCGCTCACTTTTCTGTTGGGTCTGCTGGCGCGACGTCCGCGCGCTGATAGGAATGGCGGTGAAACGTTGCGCATATGCGCCTGTTGGGGGTGATCCATGGTTCAACCGATCCGCATCGGGGTGCTGCACTTCTCCCACGAGACCGTGACGTTTCTCAAGAACGACACGACGCTCGACGACTTCATTTATCCGGGCTCGCCGGCAAAAGGCGAAGCGCTGCTCAGCTTCGATCCGACCTATTTCATGGGCGGCTTCGTGAAGATGGCGCGCGAGTTCGAAGCCGTCGAACTGGTCGGAATCGAATCGCCGCTGTGGCCAAAGACCTACATGGGATCAGGCTGGGTGACGGCGGAAGCTTTTGAGACCTTCACCGGCAAGATGATCGCGTCCCTTGTGACCGAGGGCCCGTTCGACGGCGTCTATCTCTGCCTGCATGGCGCGATGGCGGTGCGCGGCGTAGCACGCCCGGAGGCGGAGTTGGCGCGGCGGGTGCGCGAGGTGGTCGGGCCGCAGGCCTTCATTGCCGGAACCTTCGATCTGCACGGCAACGAGGATGAGGCATTTCTGGAGTCGGCCGACATGGCGTTTTGCGTGAAATACTTTCCGCACTACGACGGCTATCTGCAGGGCGAGCGCGCCGCGCGCATGCTGGTGCGGGCGATCCGCGGCGACTACCGGCCAACGCATGTCACCTGCAAGGTGCCGATCATCTCGCCGACCGTGCTGCAATGGACTGGTGCCTCGCCATGGATGGATCTGGTGCAGCGCGCGCTGACCTGGGAGGCGCGCGAGGTCGATGCCTATGTGAACGTGTTCTTCGGCTTTCCCTTCGCCGATGTGGTGGACGTCGGCATGACCATTCAGGTGCTGACCAACGGCAAGCCGGAACTCGCCGAAAAAATCGCGCGTGACATGACGGATGCCGCGTGGCGCCGGCGCAAGGCGCTTCTGACCTCGGCCGAGGTGGTCGGCATCGCTGATGGTGTGCGGCTCGCCAGGCAAGCCGTCGCCGAGAAGGCTGCGCCCGTCGTCCTCGCCGACTACAGCGACCGCTCGGGCTCGGCGACCTTTCTGCTGAAGGAAATCATCGCGCAGGATCTTTCCAAGACGCTGATCGTCACCATTGCCGATCAGGACGCGACTGCGACACTGAAGGCCAAAGGCGCAAAGGCGGGCGATGCCTTCGACATGGAGATCGGCGGGCGCGTCGATAAATCGGCCGGCATGTCGGTCCGCGTCAAGGGGACGATCCTCAACGCCTTCGAAAGCCAGGGCCAGTTCTGGGTCACGGTTTCCTTCGGCCGTGGCAATGTGCTGGTGCTTTCGACCTACCTCGTGCAGATCATGGAGACCGACTCGCTCAAGCCGCTTGGGCTCGATGTCGACGCCTTCGATGTTTTCGCGATCAAGTCCCGCGTGCATTTCCGCCGCGGCTTCCATGACAACGGCTTTGCCAAAACCATCCTGCTGGTCGAGCCGACCGAGCCGTTCCTCGGCACGGTGCATCTCGATGCGCTGCCTTATGCGAATGTCGATCTGAAGCGGTTCTACCCCTACGGCGATCCGCCGTTTCCGAGCTAACCGCTACTTTCTCACGCAGATCACGCGAACGACGGCGGCTGCGGCGTCACTCGATCCCTGAGTGGTCACCACGCCGTTCGCCTTGAGAAATTCGCGCACGGCCTCGGCGGGAACCAGCACGGCCTGCGCGGGCGCAGTTGCCGTGGCGCCGGCAACGACCGCCGGCTTCAACAGCGCTAGGCCTGCAAACCTGCCGCTATCGTCACGCGCCGCCGCGCCGGAAAAGCCGACGGCTGGCACGGGCGATAATGCGAAATCGCCGCCGCCGGTAACCGGCGTGATCGCGGCCTTGACCGTGCTGGCGGCGCGGCCGCCGCCCTGATTTTGCGGATCGGAAATGCCGGTCAGTTCGACATTGAGCTTGCTGGCCTGATCGGGGGCAAGGCCAAGCGGCTTCAATCCGCGCGCGCCGTAAATATGCAGAAGCGCCAGATCATGATCCTTGTCCTCAGCGAGGCGGTCGGCGTTGCCGAACGGAGGCACGGTGATGGCGAGACAGCCGTCGGTGATCTGGCGATCGGTGACGATCGCGCCGTCCTCGCTCACCACCACGCCGGTGCCGTATTCGACGGGTTTTTTCGCTGGCGGCGCGCTGGTCACCGGAAACGGATTGAACGCGCTCGACATCGCGATCACCACAGGCTCGACCGTGTTCTCGGTCGCCTGATCGTAGAGGATGGTGAGGATGCGGACTTCATCGCCCTTGAAGGTACCACGCACGTAGAACTTCTTCAGGCCTTGCAGGCCCGACAGCACGAAGAACTCCGGCTTGACCACGGTGTAGTCGACGGTGCGGCCGGGCGGTTCTTTTTTCTCGCGATCGGCGAGCCTGGCTGTGGTCGGGTTCGCTTCCTTGCGCCGTGTCAGCAGAACCTGGATGGTGCCGTTCGGCGAACTCCATTTCGTGCCGTTGGCGTCGGATGTCTGCTGCGGAACGAGTTTGGTCGGAATGCCGAGCTGCGCCCCGGTCGGCGCATCGATTACGATCTTCCAGCCGGCATTTTCCCGCCGCCGCCGGCCGGTCTCGGCAAGAATGCCGCGCTCCTTCGGATTGAGCACACCGGTCGGCTTGCCGCCATTGGCTTTCTGGAATTCCTTGATCGATTCCACCATCCGCTCGCTGACGTCGCCGGAGATCGCGCCGTTATACTGGCCGACCCAGGCGAGGTCGGACTGGATCGTCATCCGTTCGCTTTGACCCATCGCATTGGCGGTTTCCGCAGGGGATTGCGGGGCTGGGCGCGCCGCCGGAGCTGCGGCCTGTTTTGGCTTGGCGGAAGAGGAGGGCGTCGTCTGGGCCTGCGCGGATGCCGTTGCAGCCACGAATATCAATGTTGCTGAAAGCATCGATCTCATGACACTCAAATCCATTGACGCTCGCCAAATTAAGCACATCTCTTGGGTCGGCACCAACGGCCCAGCGGTTCATGGCCGAAGCAAAGGTAAGTTTGCGACATGCTGAGTTCTGAAGAGCTCGAACGCTATGCCCGCCACATCGTGCTGCGCGAAGTCGGCGGGCCCGGCCAGCTCGCCCTGAAGGAAGCATCCGTGCTCGTGATCGGCGCGGGCGGCCTGGGCGCGCCAGCGCTGATGTATCTCGCAGCGGCCGGCGTCGGCACCTTGGGCGTGGTGGATGACGACGTCGTGTCGCTTTCCAATCTGCAGCGGCAGATCATTCACGATACCTATGATGTCGGCAAGCAAAAGGTCGATAGCGCCGCCGAGCGCATTTCCGGCCTCAATCCGCATGTCAGGTTTGCTGCCCACGCCACGCGGCTAAATGCGAACAACGCACTCGAACTGATCGGCAGTTACGATCTGGTGCTGGATGGGTCCGATAACTTCGAAACGCGCTATCTCGTTTCCGATGCGTGCTTCCTGGCCGGCAAGCCGCTGATCACGGCGGCACTCGGCATGTTCGACGGCTCGCTGACGACGATCCGCGCCCATGAGAAGAGCGTCGAGGGCGAGTTCAACCCGACCTACCGTTGCCTGTTTCCGGAGCCGCCGCCGCCCGGCACGGTGCCGACCTGCGCCGAGGTCGGCGTGATGGGCGCGCTCGCCGGCATTCTCGGCTCGATGATGGCGCTGGAGGCGATCCGCGAAATCGTCGGCTTCGGCGAGAGTCTGGTCGGGCGACTGTTGATGGTGGATGCGCGGTCGATGCGGTTCGAGACGCTGCGCTATGCGCGCGATCCGCTCAATCCGCTCAATGGCGACGCGCTTGTGATCACCGATCTGAGTGCGCATCGGTGATCCTTCGCCCTCTCCCCGCAAGCGGGACGAGGTGAATTAAGCCCTCACGCGCCTCTCGCTATCCATATGCGCGAGTTGCGAGTCCGGATAGCGATTGCCGGCAGCTATCCCGGGCGGGAAGGCTTTCGCAAGCGCCGCGAGATGGGCGCTGGTCAGCTTCACGTCGAGGGCGCCGAGCGCCTCGTTCAGCCGTTCGCGCCGCCGCGCGCCGACCAGCGGCACGATGTCGTTGCCTTGCGCCGCGACCCAGGCGATCGCGACCTGCGCCGGCGTCGCATCGATGTCCCCGGCGATCGCGCGCAAGGATTCCACCAGCGCGAGGTTGCGGTCGAGGTTCTCGCCCTGGAAGCGCGGGCTGTCGCCGCGGAAGTCCCGCGCGCCGGAGCGATCCTTCGTCCAGTGGCCGCTGATCAGGCCACGCGACAGCACGCCGTAGGCGGTGATTCCGATGCCGAGTTCGCGGCAGGTCTTGAGGATGTCGTTCTCGATGCCGCGCGAGACCAGCGAATATTCGATCTGCAAATCCGAAATGGGATGCACCGCATGCGCGCGGCGGATGGTGTCGGAGCCGACCTCCGACAGGCCGATGTGTTTGATGTAGCCCTTCTTCACCATCTCGGCCATCGCGCCGATGGTCTCCTCGATCGGCACGTGCGGATCGAGCCGCGCTGGCCGGTAGACGTCGATCGCCTCGACGCCAAGCCGTTGCAGCGAGTAGCCAAGAAAATTCTTCACTGCAGCGGGTCGGCTGTCGTAGCCGGACCAGTTGCGCTCGACATCGCGCAGCGCGCCGAACTTGACCGAGATCTGCACCTTGTCGCGGCTGCGTGAGGACAGCGCCTCGCGGATCAGCATCTCATTGTGGCCCATGCCGTAGAAGTCGCCGGTATCGAGCAGGGTGATGCCGGCCTCGAGAGCGGCGTGGATGGTTGCGATGCTCTCGGCGCGCCCGGCCGGGCCGTAGAAGTCGGACATGCCCATGCAGCCGAGGCCGATTGTCGAGGTGACGGGGCCGGATTTGCCGAGCTTGCGCTGTTCCATGATGGTTCTCCCGAAATGGAGCGCGGAACGTCCGCGCCGTTGAAGATGCGCCCCATATGGCCTGACCTCATTGCAACGATAAGATAGACAGTTGCGAATAGATTGTTCAGTATATTGAACAATGAGCGAGCTGGATCTCCGCGATCTCGATGCCTTCGTGGCCATTGCACGTGCGAAGAACTTTCGCCGGGCGGCCATGGACCAACACGTTTCCGTGTCTAGCCTGAGCCAGCGGCTGCGCGGCCTGGAGGAGCGGCTTGGCGTCAGGCTGTTGAACCGCACCACCCGCAGCGTCGCTCTGACCGAGGCCGGCGAACTACTGCTGTCGCGCGTTGCGCCGGCGATGCAGCACGTCAATGGCGCGCTCGACGAGGTGCGGGGCCTGCGCGGCGTGCCGTCGGGGCGGCTGCGGATTAACGCCCCGCCGCCGGCGATCGACCTCGTGCTGGCGCCGATGGTCGCGCCGTTCCTCGCAGCCCATCCGCAGATCGATTTTGAAATCGTCGGCGACAGCACCTTCGTCGACATCGTCGCGCAAGGGTTCGATGCCGGCGTGCGCTATGGCGAACATCTGGCGCAAGACATGGTCGCGGTGTCGCTCGCCCCGCCGCAGCGCTATGCGCTGGTGGCGTCTCCCGACTACATCGCGCGGCACGGCAGGCCGAAGCATCCGAAGGACCTGCTCGATCATCGCTGCATCCGTATCCGCTACGGCCGGGGCATGATGCAGGAATGGGAGTTTGAAAAGGCCGGCCGGACGGTGAAGGTGTCGCCGCCGGCGAAATTGATCGTCAATTATCCTGGCGTCGCGCAACGCACGGCGCGCGACGGATTCGGCTTCTGGCTCACCTTCGAGGGCTATGTGCGCGAGGCGGTCAAATCCGGCGCGCTGGTCAGCGTGCTCGAGGACTGGTGCGCGCCGTTCCCCGGACCGTTCCTGTATTATCCGAGCCGGCGTCAGACGCCGCCTGCCCTCGCGGCCTTCATCGCCTTTGTCGGCGACTGGCGGAAGCGGGAACTGCGGCGGGCAAAGTAGCCGACTGCAAGTATTCGTGCTTCGCTTCCGCTCGCAATGACGGATGAGGAGGCGCCGCCTCACAGCATGCTGGGCAGCACGCGATCCGGCGGCTTGTGGTTGTCGAGGAAGGTTCGGATGTTGATGATCACCTTCTCGCCCATCTCGACGCGGCCTTCGATGGTGGCCGACCCCATATGCGGCAGCAGCGTCACCTTGCCGGCTTTTGCCAGCCGCACCAGTTTTGGACTGACCGCTGGCTCGTGCTCGAACACGTCGAGGCCCGCGCCCGCGATGTCGCCGCTTTCGATCAGCTTGGTCAGCGTTTCCTCGTCGATGATCTCGCCGCGCGCGGTGTTGACGATATAGGCGTCTTTTCGGATCAGCTTCAACCGCCGTGCCGACAGCAGATGGAAGGTCGCCGGCGTGTGCGGGCAATTCACCGAGATGATGTCCATCCGCGCCAGCATCTGGTCGAGGCTTTCCCAATAGGTCGCGCCGAGTTCTTCGGCGATGCGCGGCGCCACCGGCCGGCGGTTGTGATAATGGATCTGGAGGCCGAAGGCGTGCGCGCGGCGCGCCACCGCCTGGCCAATCCGGCCCATGCCGACGATCCCGAGCCTCTTACCCCCGAGGCGGTGGCCGAGCATCCAGGTCGGTGACCAGCCCGCCCAGTTCTTGCCGTCGGTGAGTACGGAGGCGCCCTCGATCAGCCGGCGCGGCACCGCGAGGATCAGCGCCATGGTCATGTCGGCGGTATCTTCGGTCAAAACTTTTGGTGTGTTGGTTACCGTGATGCCGCGTCCATGCGCCGCGGTGACGTCGATATTGTCGACGCCGTTGCCGAAATTGGCGATCAGCCTCAGCTTGCCTTCGCCCTGCTTGAGCACGTCTTCGTTGATCTGGTCGGTCACGGTCGGGACCAGGATATCGGCGGTGCGAACCGCGTCGATCAGCTGGTCATGCGTGAGCGGCGTATCGTCGAGATTGAGCCGGGCGTCGAACAGTTCCCGCATCCGGGTCTCGATCGAGTCCGGCAGCTTGCGCGTGACGACAACGAGAGGCTTCTTCTTAACCGACATATCCTGCCCTCATGAGGTTGTTCAGACCTCATTAACCCGGGTGTTCGACACTGCGCTGCCGCATGGTCCGGACGTTTCCGCTTGCACCCGACGTCACCGTCGGAGCTTTAGCGGGACTTTTTCGGGTCTTTCGTTCTGGCTTTCCGTCCTCTCTAGCAGAAGGCGGGGCCAAAACAAGAACCTGTGAAGGAACCGGATTCGAGCCGAGAGCAATCGGCCGGCAGGGGATCTGGGGTCTTATGGGTGCGGGTGTTATCGGCTCGAAGTATTTGAGCTGATCTCGGCGGGAGACGCGTTGATGGCGTTGGGGCGTTTGTGTTCGCGGGTGCTTTTGGCTTGCTTGCTCGGTGTGCTGGCCAGTTCGGCCGCTTCGGCCAAGGAAACGACCAGCACCAGCGGATTGCCGATCCCGCGCTACGTCAGCCTCAAATCAGACCATGTGAACGTTCGCGCCGGCCCGACCAAGGACAATGACGTGGCCTGGGTTTATACCCGCTCGGGGCTGCCGGTCGAGATCACTGCGGAATTCGAGAACTGGCGCCGCGTGCGCGATTCCGAAGGTGCGGAAGGCTGGGTCTATCACTCGCTCTTGTCGGGCCGCCGCACTGCTGTCGTGACGATGAAGAACAAGGATGACCTCGCCTCGCTCTACGAGCATGCCGACGCGTCAAGCGCCGTCGGCGCGCGCCTGCAAGTCGGTGTCGTCGCACAGGTCAAGCATTGCGCTTCCGGATGGTGCCATGTCGCCGGCAACGGCTTTGACGGCTGGATCGAGCAGCAGCGGCTCTGGGGCGTCTACGCCGACGAGAAGGTGGATTGACGCGTAGCGTCATTTCGGAGCGGTGCGCCACCATCGAATCCGGAATCTCGAGGTTCTCAGGTGCGCAATTGCGCACCATAGTTCGCTCGTTTCACTCGCGCCGCGGAACGACAATCAAAATTTACGGATTAAACTCAGCGCTTCTTGCGCAGGCGCACGACCATGTCGATGCGCGCGATTTCATAGCCTTCGGGAACTTCCGGCATCGTCTGCAACACCAGATGCGGGTCCTCGATGTCGACCAGCTCGTGGTTGTTCTCGAGGTAGAAATGGTGATGCGCCGAGACGTTGGTGTCGAAATAGGTCTTGGTGCCGTCGACGCTGACCTGGCGGAGCAGGCCGGCATCGGTGAGCTGGTTGAGCGTGTTGTAGACGGTGGCAAGCGACACCGGGACCTTCGCCAGCGTCGCCTCCTCATAGAGCATTTCCGCGGTCAGGTGGCGGGCGCCCTTGCCAAACAGCAGCCAACCCAGCGCCATGCGCTGGCGCGTCGGCCGCAGCCCGGCGGCCTGCAACATTTCATTGACGTCGTGCCACGGACAGCCGGTCAACGTCGGCTCGTGCCCGATTGTCCTGGGCTCGGAACCGGCCGATTCATCGTTCAAAATTGACCCGCTGTCGCTCATTTCCACGTCAGACTCTGTAAGCAACCACAAATATTCCCACGAAATATAAGGAGGATCGACCGCAGATGCAAGTTTCTCGCAACTAGAAGCGTCCCAAGGTTAAGCCCTCCGGAGCCGCGATAAAGCGGCTATTTGCCTCGGTACCCTGCTTTGCCACATGACAGCCCTGTGATAGAGAGCGGCCGGTTTCGACCAACGCGGGATTGGTGTTGGCAAACGCCGGCTGCCGCGGGGTTTCCCGGGCTGCGGCGTTCAGGGCCAATTCGCACCGAGGGCACCGATCCCCGCTAGCCGCGGGTTCGTTTCGCCAACCACCGATCGGGACATTTAGCAAAGGCTGGCACCATGCTGGAACGGCGCAGCGGTTATGAATACGAAGATTTGCTGGCGTGCGCCCGCGGCGAGCTGTTCGGCCCCGGCAATGCCCAGCTGCCGCTGCCGCCGATGCTGATGTTCGATCGCATCACCGAAATCACGCAGACGGGCGGCGCCTATGGCAAGGGCTTGATCCGCGCTGAGCTCGACGTGAAGCCCGACCTTTGGTTCTTCGGCTGTCATTTCAAGAACGATCCTGTCATGCCCGGCTGTCTTGGCCTGGATGCGATGTGGCAAATGGTGGGCTTCTTTCTTGGCTGGACCGGTGGCGAGGGGCGCGGCAGGGCGCTTGGGCTGGGCGACCTGAAGTTCTCCGGTCAGGTCATGCCGAACGTCCGCAAGATTGTGTACAACGTCGACATCAAGCGCGTCATGCGCCTAAAGCTCTGGCTTGGGATCGCCGATGGCTGGCTTTCCATGGACGGCGAGATTATCTATCGCGCCAAGGATTTGAGAGTTGGGCTCATTAAGCAGGGCGCCACATTGCCGGGAACCTGAACCTTTCACTAGCTTCGGGCGACCTTTGGTTCAGCCCCTCAACATTGAAGAAGACAACGACAGGTGAGGCAGTCATGAGGCGGGTTGTGATCACGGGGATGGGCATTGTCTCATCGATCGGAAACAACACCCAGGAAGTGCTGTCGAGCCTCCACGAGGCGAAGTCCGGTATCTCCCGCGCCGCAAAATATGCCGAAATGGGTTTCCGCTCGCAGGTGCAGGGTGCGCCCTCGCTCGATCCGTCCACCGTGATTGATCGCCGGGCGATGCGTTTTCTTGCCGAAGGTGCGGCGTGGAACCACGTCGCGATGGAGCAGGCGATCCGGGATTCGGGCCTTGAACCATCGGAAGTGTCAAATATCCGCACCGGCATCATCATGGGGTCCGGCGGTCCGTCGGCGCGCACCATTGTCGAGGCGGCCGACATTACCCGTACCAAGGGGCCCAAACGCGTGGGTCCGTTCGCTGTGCCCAAGGCGATGTCCTCGACCGCATCTGCAACGCTTGCAACCTGGTTCAAGATCAAGGGCGTGAACTATTCGATCTCGTCGGCCTGTGCGACCTCCAATCACTGCATCGGCAACGCCTACGAAACCATCCAGATCGGCAAGCAGGACATCATCTTTGCCGGCGGCTGCGAGGAGCTGGACTGGAGCCTGTCGGTGCTGTTCGACGCAATGGGCGCGATGTCCTCGAAATATAACGACACGCCGGCGACCGCCTCACGGCCCTATGACATCAGCCGCGACGGTTTCGTCATCGCCGGCGGCGCCGGCGTCGTGGTGCTGGAAGAGCTCGAGCACGCGAAGGCGCGCGGGGCGCGGATCTACGGCGAGATCGTCGGCTACGGCGCGACGTCTGACGGCTATGACATGGTCGCCCCTTCGGGCGAGGGCGCCGAGCGCTGCATGCGGATGGCGATGTCCGCCGTCAACAGCAAGATTGATTACATCAACCCGCATGCGACTTCGACGCCGGCGGGCGATCCACCGGAGATCGAGGCGATCCGAAAGGTATTCGGGACCGGCGACAAGTGCCCGCCGATTTCCGCCACCAAGGCGCTCACCGGCCACTCGCTCGGCGCTACCGGCGTGCAGGAAGCGATCTATTCGCTCCTGATGATGAACAACGGCTTCATCTGCGAAAGCGCGCATATCAGCGAGCTCGATCCGGTGTTCGCCGACATGCCGATCGTGCGCAAGCGCATCGACGACGCCAAGATCGGCACGGTCCTGTCGAATTCCTTCGGCTTCGGCGGCACCAACGCGACGTTGGTGTTCAGGCGGCTGGATGCGTGATCAGCGATTCAAAACGGGGTGGGCATGATCATCGAACCGCGCGTGCGAGGCTTTATCTGCACGACGGCACACCCGGCCGGTTGCGCTCAGAATGTCCGCGAGCAGATCGCTTATGTTCTTCGCCATGGCCCTGTAGCTGACTATCCCAAGCGTGTCGCTGTGCTGGGCTGCTCAACGGGATATGGCCTGGCGAGCCGCATCGTTGCGACCTTCGCCGGCAGCGCGGAGACCATCGGCGTGTCGCTGGAGCGCGAGCCTACAGCGAACCGGACGGGCAGCGCGGGCTGGTACAATAACCGCGCATTCGAGATCGAAGCCAGGAAGATCGGACGATCGCCCCTCACTCTGGAGGGTGACGCGTTCTCCGACGAGCTGAAGACGACGTTTATCGACCGCGTGCGCGAAAAATTCGGACAGCTCGACATGCTGGTCTACAGCATGGCGGCTCCGGTACGGACAGATCCGGAGACGGGCAAGACCTATCGCTCGGCGATCAAGCCGCTCGGCGCTCCCGTTGAAATCAAGACCCTCAACACGGAAACCGGCGAGGTCTTCGAGACGACCCTCACGCCGGCGAGCGAAGATGAGGCGGCCGCAACCGTCGCGGTGATGGGCGGCGAAGACTGGAAGCGCTGGGTCGACCAACTCGCGGACGCCGGTGTCTTGGCGCCGGGCTTCCGGACGCTCAACTACACCTATATCGGCAGCGAGCTGACCTGGCCGATCTACTGGAAAGGGACGCTGGGCCGCGCCAAGGTCGATCTTGATCGCAAGGCGAAAGCGATCCGTGGCCGGCTCGGCCCGGACTCGGCCCGTGTGGTGGCCCTGAAGGCCGTGGTTACGCAAGCGAGTTCAGCCATTCCGGTGGTGCCGCTCTATGGCACGGTGCTGTTCAAGGTGATGAAGCAACTCGGACTCCAAGAAGGCTGCATCGAGCAGATCGATCGCCTGTTCCGGACCCGCCTCGGCCCGGGTGTTGAACTTGACGAGGCGCAGCGCATCAGGGTCGACGATTGGGAGCTTTCGGCGGAAGTTCAGGAGGAAGTGCGCAGGCGCTGGCCTCTGCTCTCCACCGAGACGCTCGGCGAACTGGCGGACCTCGCGGAGTACAAGAGCCAGTTCCTTCGACTGTTCGGATTTGGCATCGCGGGCGTCGACTACGCCCAGGACGTGGATCCCCGCGTCGTCCCAGGCTAGGTCGCGCCCTTCGGGCTGATCTTTATCCCATGACGAGCGCACCGGCGCGCTGGAATGCCGGCCGCGCCGCGCAGCGGTCGAGGTAGCCATCGAACGACGGGCGCGTCGGCACCATCTTGAACAGGCGCACCGCGAAGTTCAGTCCGGAGCCGATCACGATATCGGCAGCCGAAAAATTCTCGCCCAGGATCCACGGCCCTTTTTCGAGTGCCGCGTCGAGCACGTCGTAGACGCGTTGGGCGTCGCCCCAGCCGGCCGCGACCGGATTCATCTCCATCTTGGTCGCGATCTGCACCATCGCCGGCTCCATGCAGCCCGGCCCGAAGAACAGCCAGTAGTAATATCGCGCGCGCAGCGCATCGCCGACAGGCGGCGCCAGCTTCGCCTGCGGATAACGCTCGGCGACATAGGCGCAGATCGCCGCGGCTTCGGCCAGCGTCGTTTCGCCGTCCTGAATCGCCGGCACCTTGCCCATCGGGTTGATGGCGAGATATTCGGGCGTCTTCTGCGCGCCCTTTGAGATATCGGTCAGCACGCGCTCATAGGGCTCGCCTGTTTCTTCCATCAGCCAAAGCGCGGAAAACGAACGCGAGCGCGGCGACCAGTAGAGTTTCATCATGATGATCTGTCCTCCAGTGACATCGCTTTCCGAGTGGACGCGCAGGGAGCGCTATTGCGCGCTGTTACTATCACCAAGATATGCGGGCAATTCTTTGTCCAGCTTTGCGGCGACCATGGCGCGCGCGCCGTCTCGCAATCGGCTGTTGCCAGCTACGGCCTCCGGCGTTGCCGGAACTTCGAAATCCTTGAGCGGCTCGAAGAAGTCGCTCTTCATCGGATTCGAAAGGTGTGCAGCGAGCCTCGCCCCGAAACCGATCGGGTCTTCTCGTTTGGCAAAGGTCCGGCCGTCGTAGACAACGATGCCAATGAAGGAAAACAACTGAGCGTTCTTGAAGGCGCCAGAGGCCCAATTGGTCAGCAGGCCGATGCCGTGTGCGCTTTGATTTGTCCCCGGGACTTGTCCGGTAAAGCGAACCACGACGAGATAGCGCTCGCAGGTCGTGTTCGCGGCGACCCGCCGGACGACGTCGATCAGATCGTGGCTCGCATCGCGGAACAATTCCCTCGGAGGATGATAAAAGGGTTCGAATGCGTCCCTGGCAAAGGCGATCCGCCGGACGGACTTGCCAGGGGCCGCGGCGCGAGCGCGCGCGACCACCAGATCGTCGAGGCCCCAGGACTCGATCGGCGCATCGGTGAATTCGTTGCCGAAGACGGTAAGCCCAATGTGCTCCAGGACGAACTTGTCGCCAATCGCTGGAATGACCCCGATCTGACAGGGCCCGCTATCTGTTGATGCGGCCGCCGGTTTTGCTGCCGCTTTCGCCTTCGGCGCAGCTTTTTTGGCAACGGGATTGCCGGACGGGGCCGCACTCGAAGGAGATTGGCTCCGTGCGGGAGCCGCAAAGCACGACAGGATGATCGCAGCGACAGCGAAACGGCGGAGCATGGGCGGAGATCTGAGAGTTGACGAGGGAAGGTAACGAAGACTAGAGCGTGTGCGACGCGAGCGTCAAGACGACGGCAGATTTTATGTCGTCTTCTTCCATCGATAGCATTTCATCGTCAGTCCGTTTTCAGGCGAGATATCCTCGCGCTCGAATACAAATCCTTCACGTTCATACCAGCGCCAAGCCTTTTCATTCTCACGTGCACAGCGCAGCCGGATTTCGTCCGGTAATTGCGTTCGCGTGAAGGCAAGGAGGAGCCGGCCGAGCGAACGTCCCTGATGCTCGGGCGTGACGAAGAGCTGGTCGAGATATTTTTTCGGCAGATGCAGCGCCAGCATGGCAGCCAGCCTGCTGCCATCCTCGGCGACAAACAGACTCCAACCGTTCTCGATCTCGACTGGAATGCGTGCACGGAGCTTGTCGAGCAGGGAAGTTGTTGCGGTATCAAGGCCTGTCGAAACCTAGCTCTCCATCCAGAGGCGGGCGATCTCGTCGTGTTCGTCCGTGCGGGCCGCTCTGATTTCGAACCCGGACATGGCCGCGATGCTCAGGCTGTGAGCGCGCGTAAGCCGGGCGCGCGCATCTGCCGCGCGCGGGTCTTGCCGGCCGACAGGCACACGACCTCGGAGATTTGCCTAAGCTGCCGCGCCAGCGGGCTCGACTTGCGCCAGACCATGCCGATGGTGCGCGAGGGTTGCGGATTCGTGAAGCGCGCAACCGACACCGAGGCCGAACGCGTCTCGACGGCCACCGCCATCTCCGGAATCAAGGTCACGCCGATGCCGGCGCCGACCATCTGGACCAGCGTCGACAGCGAACTTGCATCGAGCACTTCCCGCGGCGGGGCCTGCATCTTGCAGAACGACAGCGCCTGATCGCGGAAACAATGCCCCTCTTCCAGAAGCAACAGCTTCATCTCGCGCAGGCTCTCGCGGCTCGGTACCGGCGTCCCCTCATGCTCGCCGGGCCGCACCAGCAGGAAATTTTCCCTGAACAGCGCGACCTCCGTCAACGAAGGTTCGGAAACCGGCAGCGCCACGATCGCGGTGTCCAGCCGGCCTTCGGCGACTTCCTTGATCAGCTTTGGCGTCAGCGTCTCGCGGACGTGAATATCGAGCTCCGGATGCAGCCGCGCCAGATTCTCGATCACCTTTGGCAGAAGGTAGGGTGCGATCGTCGGAATCATGCCGACGCGCAGGCGTCCGGCAAGGCGGTCGCGCGAGGCGCGCGCGAAGTCGCCGAGTTCGTCGACCGAGCGCAGGATGTCGCGGACCCTTTGCAGCAGTTCCTCGCCGAATTTCGTCAGCGCAACCTGCCGCGCGCCACGTTCGAGCAGCACACCGCCGAGCGCCTTCTCCATTTCCTTGATCTGCATCGAGAGTGCCGGTTGCGAGATCGCGCAGGCTTCCGCCGCGCGCCCGAAATGGCCGTGGCGCGCCAACGCGTCGAAATAGCGAAGCTGTCGTAGCGTGACGTTGATCATGGGGCTTGCGTCATGAGCTTTGCATCATCAGATTTTCCTATCGCTGTCATCACTAATCTTTAATTTACCTGATGGAAAGGGCTGCGTAGAGTGGCGTCGGCTGGCCCTCAAGGGCGGAACTCCCGAACCACAAGAGGAGACGATCATGGACGACAAAACGAAGTGCCCGTTTACGGGCGGAGCGCAGGGCCACACCAATCGCGACTGGTGGCCTGATACGCTGGATATTTCCGTTCTGCACCGAAATTCCACGCTGTCCGACCCGATGGGCAAGGCGTTCGACTATGCCAAGGAGTTCAAGACCCTCGATCTCAGCGCCGTGGTCAAGGACCTCACTGCGTTGATGACGACCTCGCAGGAATGGTGGCCGGCCGATTTCGGTCACTACGGCGGTCTGATGATCCGCATGGCCTGGCACTCCGCCGGCACTTATCGCATCACCGATGGCCGCGGCGGCGCCGGCGCGGGTCAGCAGCGATTTGCGCCGCTGAACAGCTGGCCGGATAACGCCAACCTCGACAAGGCCCGCCGATTGCTGTGGCCGATCAAGCAGAAGTACGGCCGGAAGATTTCCTGGGCCGATCTCATGGTGCTCGCCGGCAACGTCGCGCTGGAATCGATGGGCTTCAAGACGTTCGGTTTTGCGGGTGGCCGCGCCGACGTCTGGGAGCCGGAAGAGCTTTACTGGGGTCCGGAAGGCACCTGGCTCGGCGATGAACGTTACTCTGGCGAACGCCAGCTCGCCGAACCGCTTGGCGCCGTGCAGATGGGCCTGATCTACGTCAATCCGGAAGGGCCGAACGGCAATCCCGATCCGCTCGCGGCGGCGAAAGACATCCGCGAAACCTTTTTCCGGATGGCAATGAACGACGAAGAAACCGTTGCGCTGATCGCGGGCGGGCACTCCTTCGGCAAGACCCATGGCGCCGGCGATCCGTCGCTGGTGGGCGCAGCGCCGGAGGGCGGCGCGATCGAGGACCAGGGGCTGGGATGGAAGAGCACGCATGGCAGCGGCATCGGCGTCGACGCCATCACCGGCGGCCCGGAAGTCACCTGGACGCAGACGCCGACGAAGTGGAGCAATCTCTTCTTCAAGAACCTGTTCGAGAACGAATGGGAGCTGACGAAGAGCCCGGCCGGCGCCAAGCAGTGGAAGGCCAAGGGTGCCGAAGCTACGATCCCCGACGCGTTCGACAAGTCGAAGAAGCATGTGCCGACCATGCTGACGACCGACCTGTCGCTGCGCTTCGATCCGGCCTACGAGAAGATCTCGCGGCGCTTCTATGAGCATCCGGACCAGCTCGCCGACGCCTTCGCGCGGGCCTGGTTCAAGCTCACCCATCGCGACATGGGTCCGATCGCGCGCTACCTCGGCCCGCTGGTGCCGAAGGAGACCTTGATCTGGCAGGATCCGATTCCCGCCGTCGATCATCCCTTGATCGGCGATGCCGATATCGCCGCGCTGAAGACGAAGATTCTCGCCTCTGGTCTCACGGTGCCGCAGCTGGTCTCGGCCGCCTGGGCTTCGGCCTCGACATTCCGCGGCTCCGACAAGCGCGGCGGCGCCAACGGCGCGCGCATTCGTCTCAGCCCCCAGAAGGATTGGGACGTCAACGAGCCGGCCGAGCTCAAGACCGTTCTGGCCAAGCTCGAGGCGATCCAGAAGGAATCGGCCAAGAAGGTTTCGCTCGCCGACCTCATCGTTCTCGGCGGCGCTGCTGCGGTCGAAAAGGCAGCGAAGGATGCCGGCGTCGACGTGAAGGTGCCGTTCACGCCGGGCCGCGCGGATACGTCGCAGGATCAGACCGACGTCGAATCCTTTGCGCCGCTCGAGCCGCGGGCCGATGCCTTCCGCAACTACATCGGTAAGAAGCACCAGTTCATGGCGCCCGAAGAGGCGATGGTGGACCGCGCGCAACTCTTGCGGTTGACCGGCCCCGAGATGACGGTGCTCCTCGGGGGACTGCGCGTGCTCGGCGCGAATTTCGGCAAGTCGAGGCACGGCGTCTTCACCGAGAGGCCGGGAACGCTCTCCAACGACTTCTTCGTGAACCTGCTCGACATGGGCACGGTCTGGCACGCGTCTGCGGACGGCACCTATGAGGGCCGCGACCGCAAGACCAAGGCCGCCAAATGGACCGGCACCCGCGTCGACCTGATTTTCGGTTCGCACTCGCAGCTTCGCGCCTTTGCGGAGGTCTATGCCTGCGCGGACGCGAAGGAGAAATTCGCCAGGGATTTCGTGGCGGCGTGGACCAAGGTCATGAACGCCGACCGCTTCGACATCGCGGCGTAACGACCGCTTCGCGCAAGCAAAACCAAAGGGCGGCTCTTGAGCCGCCCTTTTTCATTTGCGCTTGGTTGCGTGTATTTGGTCGCGTGTACTTGGTCGCGAACTTATTCGCCGGCGACAGCCGCCGGCGCGGCCTCGGCCCTCGGCTTGGCCTCGAGGTCCTCGCCGGTCGCCTGATCGACCGCCTTCATCGACAGCCGCGTCTTGCCGCGATCATCGAAGCCGAGCAGCTTGACCTTGACCTTGTCGCCTTCCTTGACGACGTCGGAGGTCTTTTGCACGCGGTTGGCGGCGAGCTGGCTGATGTGGACGAGGCCGTCCTTGGCGCCGAAGAAGTTCACGAAGGCGCCGAACTCCATCACCTTGACCACTGTGCCTTCGTAGATCTGGCCGACCTCGGGCTCCGAGGTGATCGACTTGATCCACTTGATCGCGGCCTTCATCGCTTCGCCGTCGTTGGAGGCGACCTTCACGGTGCCGTCGTCTTCGATGTTGATCTTGGCGCCGGTCTTTTCCACGATCTCGCGGATCACCTTGCCGCCGGTGCCGATCACTTCGCGGATCTTGTCGGTCGGGATCTTGAAGGTCTCGATGCGCGGGGCGTATTCGCCGAGTTCTGCGCGTGCCGCCGTCAGCGCCTTGGCCATCTCACCCAGGATGTGGATGCGACCTTCCTTGGCCTGGCCGAGCGCAATGCGCATGATCTCCTCAGTGATGCCCTCGATCTTGATGTCCATCTGCAGCGAGGTGACGCCCTGGTCGGTGCCGGCGACCTTGAAGTCCATGTCGCCGAGATGATCCTCGTCGCCGAGGATGTCGGAGAGCACCGCATAGCGCTTGTCTTCGAGGATCAGGCCCATCGCGATGCCCGCGGTTGGCCGCTTCAGCGGCACGCCGGCATCCATCAGCGCGAGCGAGGCGCCGCAGACCGAAGCCATTGAGGACGAGCCGTTCGACTCGGTGATCTCCGAGACCACGCGCACCGTGTAGGGGAACTCATGGTGCGGCGGCAGCACCGGATGGATCGCGCGCCAGGCGAGCTTGCCGTGGCCGATCTCGCGCCGCTTGGTGCCGCCGAGGCGGCCGGTCTCGCCGACCGAATAGGGCGGGAAGTTGTAGTGCAGCAGGAACGTTTCCTTGTACGTTCCCGACAGCGCGTCGATATACTGCTCGTCCTCGCCGGTGCCGAGCGTGGTCACGACCATCGCCTGGGTCTCGCCGCGGGTGAACAGCGCGGAGCCATGGGCGCGCGGCAGCACGCCGACTTCGGCGACGATGTTGCGGACCGTCTTGACGTCGCGGCCGTCGATGCGGCGGCCGGTGTCGAGAATGTTCCAGCGAACGATCTTGGCTTCCAGCTCCTTGAACACGTCGGCGACGCGGAGCTTGTCGTATTTCGGCTCCTGCCCTTCCGGGAAGAAGTGCGCCATCACCTTTTCCTTGGCGACGCCGACCGCGGCGTAGCGGTCCTGCTTCACCGCAATGGCGTAAGCCTTGCGCAGGTCTTGCTCGATAAGGGAGAGCATTTCCTTTTCGATCGCGGAATTGTCGATCGGTGTGACCTCGAGCGGCTCCTTCGCCGCCTTCTCGGCCAACTCGATGATCGCGTTGATCACCGGCTGGAAGTGACGGTGGCCGAACATCACGGCGCCCAGCATCACGTCCTCGTTGAGTTCCTTGGCTTCCGATTCCACCATCAGCACGGCGTCGGCGGTGCCGGCGACGACGAGGTCGAGTTGGGTTTCGGTCATCTCGTCAAGCGTCGGATTGAGGATAAATTCGTCGTTGGCGAAGCCGACGCGGGCAGCTCCAATCGGACCCTTGAACGGCACGCCCGAAAGCGTTAGCGCCGCAGACGCGGCAACCATTGCCAGCACGTCGGGATCGTTCTCCATGTCATGCGACAGGGTGGTGATGATCACCTGGGTTTCGTTGCGCCAGCCGTCGACGAACAGCGGACGGATCGGACGGTCGATCAGGCGGGAGACCAGCGTCTCCTTTTCGGTGGGGCGGCCTTCGCGCTTGAAATAGCCGCCGGGAATGCGGCCCGCGGCATAGGTCTTTTCCTGATAGTCGACAGTCAGCGGCAGGAAGTCGACGCCCTCACGGGGCGTCTTCGCGGCGACCACGGTCGCCAGCACGACAGTTTCGCCGTAAGTGGCGACAACAGCGCCGCCGGCCTGGCGGGCAATCTTTCCTGTTTCAAGTTTGAGCGGCCGTCCGCCCCAGTCGATCTCGACTGAATGAATATTGAACATCGAAGTCTTCTTTCATGTGTTTGCGAAAGATAGAGACGCCACAAAACAAAAAACCATGCGCAAGATGGCGAGACGCTGCGCGCACTGCGCTGTCAGCATCCGGCGATCCTGCCATGGTTTCTGGTTTTAGGATGGCGTCCATCCTTTCGCTTCAATCACGGGCACCTTGCCCGTTTCGCCCAGCGAGCCGGATTGCCGCTGGACGTTCGATTGAGGGCACGATTTGTTTTCCTGCCCTCAACGCATCATCGATTGCGAAAGCCGAATACTGTCCGGCGATCGAACGATCATGCAAAAACGCGCGCCAAGCGACGCGCGCGTACTTCACCAAAAGCTCAACGGCGAATGTTGTGCTTTTCGATCAGCGCCTGGTAACGCGCCTCGTCCTTCCGTTTCAGGTAGTCGAGCAGGGAGCGGCGCGTCGCGACCATTTTCAACAAGCCACGGCGTGAATGATTGTCCTTCACGTGGTTCTTGAAATGATCAGTGAGGTTGTTGATGCGTTCCGACAGGATCGCAACCTGCACCTCGGGCGAGCCGGTGTCGCCGGCCTTGTTGGCACTCTTCTTGATGACTTCCGCCTTGCGTTCTGCGGTAATCGACATCGTCAGACACTTCCATTGTTGCGAGCCGGGCTGGCAGTCAGCCCGGTCAGGTTGAACACGCGCTTGGGGATGAGTTCGCCATTGCCAATTTCGGCAAGCGCGAGAAGTCGGCCTGCCACCGTGACATAGACTGTGCCGCTACAATTGGGCGCATCCCGTCCGCGCAACAAAACGGCCTGGCCCCTGTGGAGCCTTGCCGCATCAGCCCGAGTGACGGCCAGTGCCGGGATGTCGTCCAGCGCGGTCTCAACGGGCAAAAGCGCGTCGGCGAGGCTAGCCTCGCCGGCCGCGGCTCTATGACACAAAGCCTCCAATTGTTCCAGAGGAATCATGTCGTTTTCGACGAACGGGCCGACCAGCGTCCGCCTCAGCGCCGAGATATGGCCAAAACAACCGAGAATTCGGCCGATATCGCGGGCCAAGGCTCGAACATAGGTGCCCTTGCCGCACTCCGCCTCGAACACGGAATGGCTGCTATCCGTCTGTTCTACGAGGGTTAATTGGTGAATCTCGACCGGGCGCGGCTTCAGTTCGACCGCTTCGCCATCCCGCGCCAGGTCATAGGCCCGCTCGCCCTGAATTTTGATGGCCGAATATTGCGGCGGGATCTGCTCGATCAGGCCGGTGAACTGCGGCAGCAGCGCTTCGATCGCTTCAGCCGAGGGCCTGATGTCGCTGGTCCTGACAATGCGGCCTTCGGTGTCGTCGGTGTCGCGTTCCTCGCCCCAGGTCACGGTGAAGCGATATCGCTTGCGGCCGTCCATCACGAACGGGACTGTCTTGGTGGCTTCGCCAAGCGCAATCGGCAAACCGCCCGACGCCAGCGGGTCCAGCGTGCCGGCATGGCCCGCCCGCTTGGCCGAGAACAGCCGCTTGATAACGGCGACTGCGTGGGTGGACGTCATGCCGATCGGCTTGTCGAGCACGACCCAGCCGTGGACGTCGCGCTTGTCGCGGCGCGGCTGGTTGCCTTGCTTCGTCTGATTCCGGCGCGGATCGTTGTTAACGCGCCGCGCGTCGCCGCGTGTCTCGGAAAAGATATTCTTTTCCGCCGCCGTCGCATCGATGCTTTCCGATTCAATGGCCCGGTTGGCGGTCGTCGCAGTCATTCTTGGTCGTCCTGGCCGGGTGCGAGATCGCGCCGCACCTCAGGTGTTCGCAATAATTTCTCGATACGTTCCGCTTCGTCGAACCGGTCGTCGGTGCGAAATCGAATCTCAGGTGCAAATTTCAGGTTAACGCGGTGGGCAACTTCGCCGCGCAGGAATCGCTTGTTGCGATTGAGCGCGGCCATCACGACTTCGGTGTCGCGGCCGCCGAGCGGCATCACGTAGACGGTCGCAAGCTTGAGATCCGGCGACATTCTCACCTCGGGGACGGTGATGATGTGGCCCGCGAGATCGGGGTCGTGAATATTGCCGTGCGCCAGAATCTCGGCGAGTGCATGGCGGACGGTCTCGCCGACGCGCAATTGGCGCTGCGAGCCGCCGGCGGCCGAACTCCTGTGATGATGACGGGGCATGAAAATTCACCTTGTCATGCCCGGGCTTGACCCGGGCATCCATCAATTCATTTCAAGAACCGCCTTCGGCGGATGGATCGCCGGATCAAGTCCGGCGATGACGAAACGAAAAAGCGTCGTAAGATTTGGACTTACAGGCTGCGCTGGATAGTTTCGACGCGGTAGCACTCGATGACGTCGCCGACCCGCATGTCGCCGTAGTTCTCGAACGCCATGCCGCATTCCTGGCCGGACTGCACTTCCTTCACTTCGTCCTTGAAGCGCTTCAGTGTCGACAGCTTGCCTTCGTGCACGACGACGTTGTCGCGAATCAGGCGGACATTGGCGCCGCGTTCCACAGTGCCGTCGGTGACGCGGCAGCCGGCGACCTTGCCCACCTTGGAGATGTTGAACACCTCCAGGATCTGGGCATTGCCCAGCATGGTTTCGCGCAAGGTAGGCGCGAGCAGGCCGCTCATCGCCTTCTTCACGTCATCCACGAGGTCGTAGATGATGTTGTAGTAGCGGATCTCGATGCCGTTGCGCTTGGCGGCGGCCGCAGCCTCCTTGTTGGCGCGGACCGAGAAGCCGATGATCGCGGCGTTGAAGCCTTCCGCAAGCGTCACGTCGGATTCCGAGATGCCGCCGACGCCGGCATGCAGGATGCGGGCGGCGACTTCGTCGGTGCCGAGCTTCTCCAGCGAGCCGAGGATCGCTTCCAGCGAGCCCTGCACGTCGGCCTTGACGACCAGCGGGAATTCCTTGCGGCCGGACGTCTTGAGCTGCGACATCATCTGCTCGAGCGAGCCGCGCATGCCCGAAATCGATGCGGCAGCATTCTCGCGCTTCTGGTGCGCGCGATAGCTCGTGATCTGGCGGGCCCGGGCTTCGTTCTCGACAACCGCGAGACGGTCGCCGGCTTCCGGCGGGCCGTTGAATCCGAGCACTTCGACCGGGACCGATGGACCCGCTTCCTCGACGGTGTCGCCCTGATCGGAAATCAGCGCGCGCACGCGGCCCATCTCGGCGCCGGCGACGATGATGTCGCCCACCCGCAAGGTGCCGCGCTGCACGAGCACGGTGGCGACCGGGCCGCGCCCGCGATCGAGTTTCGCTTCGATGACGGTGCCCTCGGCGGGGCGTGTCGAATTGGTCTTGAGGTCGAGAATTTCGGCCTGCAAGGCGATCATCTCGAGCAACCGGTCGAGGTTGGTCTTGTTCTTGGCCGAGACCTCGACGTCGACGACATCGCCGCCGAGCAATTCCACCTGAACCTCGTGCTGCAGCAATTCGGTGCGCACGCGCTCGGGCCTGGCGTCGGGCTTGTCGATCTTGTTGATGGCGACGATCATCGGCACCTTCGCCGCCTTGGCGTGGTTGATCGCTTCCACCGTCTGCGGCATGACGCCGTCATCGGCAGCCACGACCAGCACGACGATATCCGTCACCTTGGCGCCGCGGGCGCGCATTGCGGTGAACGCGGCGTGGCCGGGCGTATCGATGAAGGTGATCTTCTTGCCGCTTTCCGGCGACGTCACCTGATAGGCGCCGATATGCTGGGTGATGCCGCCGGCTTCGCCGGAAACCACATTGGCGTGACGCAGCGCGTCGAGCAGCGAGGTCTTGCCGTGGTCGACGTGGCCCATCACGGTCACGACCGGCGAACGCGGTTCAGTATCGGTGGAATCGTCGACGACGTCGAACAGGCCTTCCTCGACGTCGGAAGCGGCCACGCGCTTGACCGTGTGGCCCAGTTCCTCGGCGATCAGCTGCGCGGTATCGGCGTCGATCACGTCAGTGATCTTGTGCATCGCGCCCTGCTTCATCAGCAGGCGGATGACGTCGACGGCGCGCTCCGACATCCGGTTGGCGAGTTCCTGGATAGCGATTGCTTCCGGGATCGTCACCTCGCGGATGAGCTTTTCCTTTGGCTCGGCTGTTTGGTGTCCCTTGAGGCGCTGGGTGCGGCGCCGGAACGAGGCGATCGAGCGCTCGCGTACGTCGTCAGCGTTAAGCGCGGTGACCAGCGTCAGGCGGCCGCGCTGCTTGGGCGGAGCAGCCTTGTTGGCTTTCGGGGCAGGTGCGGGGCGGCCGGCGCCGGGGCCGCGCCGGATCTGGCGCGGACCTTCATCCTCGTCGGAAATATCGGCGGCAATGCCGGGCGCGCGTGCGGTCGGAATGGCGGGACGGGCGGCCGGCGCAGCGGCACGGACTGGTGCCGTCCCCGGGCGGGCTTCGGCTTCGCCAAAACGCTTCTTGGCTTCGAGTTCGGCCTTCCGCTTGGCCTCTTCATCATGGCGGTGACGCTCTTCCTCCGCCTTGCGGCGAGCTTCGGCCGCTTCGCGCTCGGCCTGCTCGATGCTCTCGCGGCTGGCGCGGCGCTTGGCCTCATCTTCGGCAATCCGCCGCTCTTCGACGTCGCGGATCTTGGCGTCGGCCAAGGCGCTCGCACGCGCGGAGCGCTCGTCCTCGGTCAGGGTGCGGAGCACTACGCCGGAATTGCTGCGCGGGGCCGAGGCGGGGGCTGCCGTACGGGCAGCAGGTGCCGGCGCCGCAACTTTGGCTGTTGTCGCCGGCTCGGGCGCATGGGTCTCGGCGGCAGGCGCGTCGCCTCCGACGCGGCGCTTGCCGCGCTTTTCCACCACAACCTGTTTGGTCCGGCCGTGGCTGAAGCTCTGGCGCACGGTTCCGGTCTCGACCCGCGGCTTCAGCGTCAAGGTCTTGGTCGGCACACTGAGCGTCTTGTCGCCAGGCGTTTTGGTATCAACCATTCAGCAGTCCCAATCCTGTCTAGTCGTGCTTCGTCGGCACGGTCTCAAGTAGGCGAATTCGTGTTCTTGCCCGCGATTCTGTCCTCGTCCGCCATCCGGTATCGGACCAGCAACTGGCTACGTGACAGGAACGTGTCGCTCGTCGGGCCCGCGAGCAGGGCAGCATGTATCACATTTGACCGCCCAAGTGCCAAATCCAATTGCTCGGAAGTCAGCACATTAACTATGAGGATTTCGGCCCCTTTGCCGTCATCCGTCCGATTTTGCCCGATCAGGGCGTTCAATTTGCGGATTCCGTCTGCGGCCCCGTCGCTGGCATGGATCAGCGCCCTGACCGGGCTCCGTGCCCGCCGCTCGAGGGCATCGGCAACCTTGGCGAAACCCGAAATGACCTGTCCCGCCTTGGCGGCAACCCCAAGCGCCTCGGCGGCGAACCGCTCCAGCAAGGCCTCGGTATCGGCTGCAAGCGTCGCCGCCACGCGGACGTCGCGCTTGAATCCTCTCGTAAAATGGTGACGCCGCACCGCTTCCGCAACCGCCGGGCGGGATGCGGAAATCCACAAGCCGCGGCCGGGAAGCTTGCGCTTCAGGTCCGCGATCACCTCGCCTGACGGCGCGACCACAAAGCGGATCAGCTCGTCGATCGGCCGCACCTCGCGGCTGACCGCGCACATCCGCATGGTCGCGGACCTGTTGGTCCGCGGTCCATAGTCGGGTTCGGGGTCAGCAATGGCGAGCATGCGGGCGACATGGCTCCCAGCGTCAGGCCGGTTGACCTTCGGGGGCCTCGGCCTCCTCGGTCTTCTTGTGGAGATCGGCTTCACTGATCCAGCCTGCGAGCACGCGCGCCTTCATGATCAACTGCTCGGCCTCGTCGCGGGATATCTCGATGCCATCGAGCGCGCCGGCGTGCTTGGTCGGCTCGCTGCCTTCCTTGCGCTCGGTCCAGCCGACGAGATCGTCGGTGGCGCAGCCGGCGAGATCTTCGATGCTCTTGATGTCGTTCTCGCCGAATTTGACCAGCATCTTCGACGTGACGCCCGGCACCTTCTTCAGGTCGTCGGCGACGCCGAGCTCCTTGCGCTTGTCCTCCAGCTCGGCCTCGAGCCGCTCCAGATACTCCTTGGCGCGGTTCTGCAACTCGTTGGCGGTCTCCTCGTCAAAGCCTTCGATGCCCGCGAGCTCGCGCACATCGACCATCGCGAGTTCCTCCACTGACGTGAAGCCTTCGGAGGCGAGCAATTGGCCGACCACCTCGTCGACATTGAGCGCTTCCATGAACACGCGCGTCGAATTCTGGAAGTCGGCCTGGCGGCGCTCCGATTCTTCCTGCTCGGTGAGAATATCGATGTCCCAGCCGGTCAGCTGCGAGGCGAGGCGGACGTTCTGGCCGCGCCGGCCGATCGCCAGCGACAACTGGTTGTTGGTGTCGGGCACGACGACTTCGATGCGCTCGCGGTCTTCGTCGATCACGACCTTGGAGACTTCTGCCGGCGCCAACGCATTGACCACGAAGGTCGCGATGTCCGGCGACCAGGGGATGATGTCGATCTTCTCGCCCTGCAGCTCGTTGACCACGGCCTGCACGCGCGAGCCGCGCATGCCGACGCAGGCGCCGACCGGATCGACCGACGAATCCCGCGAGATCACGCCGATCTTCGCGCGCGAGCCGGGATCGCGGGCGACCGCCTTGATCTCGACGATGCCGTCATAGATTTCCGGCACTTCCTGCGCGAACAGCTTTGCCATGAATTGCGGATGGGTGCGCGAGAGGAAAATCTGCGGTCCGCGGGTTTCGCGCCGCACGTCGAAGATGTAGGCGCGGACGCGGTCGCCGTTGCGGAACACCTCGCGCGGCAGCATCTCGTCGCGGCGCACGATGGCTTCACCGCGGCCGAGATCGACGATCACGCTGCCATATTCGACGCGCTTGACGATGCCGTTGACGATGTCGCCGATGCGGTCCTTGAACTCCTGGTATTGCCGGTCGCGCTCGGCCTCGCGCACCTTCTGCACGATCACCTGCTTGGCCGACTGGGCGGCGATGCGGCCGTATTCGAGGGGCGGCAGCGTGTCGGCGATGGTGTCGCCGATCTGCGCGCCGGGATTGGCACGGCGGGCATCTTCCAGCGAAATCTGGTTCGCGGCGTTCTCGACGGTCTCGACCACCAGCATGTGGCGGGACAGCCGCAATTCGCCCTTCTTGGCGTCGATCTCGGCATGAACGTCGGTCTCGCTGCCGTAACGGGCGCGGGCCGCTTTGGCGATGGCGTCTTCCATCGCCGAGATCACGATGCCGCGGTCGATCGATTTCTCGCGCGCAACTGCGTCCGCGATTTGCAGCAATTCCAGCTTATTAGCGCTGACTGCCATGGCTTAGTCTCCTCTTTCAGGATCGATCTCGCCTCGACGCGCCCTTTCGGCGGCGAGGCGGTGCTGTTTGGTATTCTTCGGGGCCGGCTTCTTCGCTTGCACGTTGTGACGGCCGGCGTGCGGCGCCGCCGGGGCTTCGAGGCCGAGGCTGCGCTTCAGTTCACGCTCGGCCTGCTTGCCGCGCCGCATCGATTCTGAGACCAATTCATCGGTGAGCACAAGCCGGGCTTCCGCAATATCTTCCATCGTCAGCAGTACGTCGGCTTCCTCATCGGCCTTGATGTCGTCGCGATTGAGCCGTACCGCGCCGCCCTCGACGCCTGCCAGTGTCCCGCGAAACCGTTTGCGACCCTGATGCGCGACCGCCATCTCGATCTTGACGATGTGGCCGATAAAACGTTCGAAATCCGAGCGGCGCACCAGCGGGCGGTCAATTCCGGGCGAGGAAATCTCCAGCCGATAGGCGCGGTCGATCGGGTCGGCGATATCGAGTACCGGCGATAGCGCCCGCGAGATCGCCTCACAATCCTCGATCTGCATCGATCCGTCCGGCCGTTCGGCCATGATCTGGACGGTGCAACCGGCCTCGCCCGAAATCTTGATCCGCACCAGCCGATAGCCCAAGCCGTGCAGAACCGGCGCAGCCACGGCCGAAACGCGCGCCGCCGCCCCCGGCTCGGTCACAAGCCGCGGCTCGTCGAGCAGATCGGTCTCAATGGAACTAGGCGTCGGATCGGTCATATCCAGAGTCAAATGGGCTTTCTGGCGGTTGTGCGTGTGGTTTTCCTCGCGCATCCCTGACAGGTTCCCGGGTCTACTCGGACCCAAGCCGGTTCAGGTAATAAAAAAGAGCGGGTCCCAGGGGGCCCACTCTCACTACGCGATCGTATGAGAAATGTAAGTTGAGGCGGATATAGCGGTTTTTCGAAAATCCTACAAGGCCCGCAAGAGGCCGGAGCCATCAATTTTGCAGACTCTGGCGGCCCCGCGAACCTAACCCTTCCTTCACCATGTCCACCTAGATTGCCGGCGGCCGCTTTGCTGTGCGGGGGGATAGCGATGCCAGGCCGGGTTAGGTGTGTTTGATGACCGTCGCTACGTCGCTGTTCCCCGACTTAGACGAAATCGTCAAGCGCGGCGATCCCAAGCGCCTCGCCAAAGTGAGCCGTGGCATTGCCGAACTGTTCGTACAGGGATCGGCGAGCTTCCAGCCCAGTCATATCGAGCTGTTCGACCACATCCTGAACGGCATCGTCCCGCAAACCGAAATCACGGCGCGCGCCGACCTTGCCGAGCGCATGTCCGTGATCGCCAACGCGCCGCCGATGCTGATCGGGCGTCTTGCACGCGAAGACAATATCTCGGTCGCGGGCCCGGTGCTGCGGCGATCGCCGGTGCTCGACGAGCAGGCGCTGGTCGAGATTGCGCGCATGAAGGGCCAGGATCATCTGCTCGCGATGACGGAGCGTCCGAAACTTTCGCCCGGCCTGACCGACGTGATGGTTCAACGCGGTGAACGCGATGTCATCCGCCGTGCCGCCGCCAATGCAGGGGCGGCGTTTTCGCCGATCGGCTATTCGGCGCTGGTCAAGCGCGCGGCCAAGGACGGCATGCTGACGCTCACCGTCGGACAGCGCAAGGATCTGCCGGAAAAGCTGCTGAAGGAGCTTCTGGAGGGATCGGTCGATGTCGTGCGTCGCCGCCTGTTCGACATTGCCGAGCCCACCCGGCAGGCGGCGGTCGCCAAAGCCATGGGCGAGATTTCCGGCAAGGCGGAGCAGGCAGAGAAGCAACGGGACTTTGCGCCAGCACAGCGCACGATCCTTTCGCTCTACCGTGCCGGCGATCTGGACGAGGACGCCCTGCTTGGTTTTGCCAGGTCCTACAAATACGCAGAGTCGGTCGCGGCTTTGTCGGCGATGTCCGGCGTGCCGATCTCAGCCGTCGATCGCCTGATGTCCGGCGACCGCCATGATCCCATCCTGATCATCGCGAAAGCGATCGGGCTGGACTGGCCGACGGTGCGCGCGCTGGTGCTGTTGCGGCTCGGGCCGGCGCGCATCCCCGCCTCGGCCGACATCGATAATATACGGGGGAATTTCGTGCGGCTGTCGCCTTCAACCGCGGAGCGGGTGGTGAGTTTCTGGCGGGCGCGCGAGACGGCGTGAGCAATTGCGGCCAATTCAGCTTCCGCCCTCGCCGATCTTCCTGAAAATCAGATAAGCCGCTGTCCTGCCTTCGCGCTCCGCCTTTCGGCCATACCGCGTCATCGTGTAGCCGGGCCAGGGCTCGCGCCAATCCTGTACGCGCTCTGCTGTCCAAACGAAGTCCGATGCGCGCGTGAAATGCCAAAGCGTCCAGGCGCAGTAGTCATCGATGTCGCTGACAAAGCGAAACTCTCCGCCCGGCTTCAACGCACGCGCCATGGCGGCGATCGTTGTGTCCTGCACGAAGCGCCGTTTCCAGTGCCGCCGCTTTGGCCATGGATCGGGATGAATCAAATCGATCCGCGCCAGCGATCGCGCCGGCGTCCACGCCAGCAATTCGGAGGCGTCGCCCGCGAACAGGCGGATATTGCCGACGTTGCCTTCCTCGATCAGCGTGAGGATCTTCGCCATGCCGTTGACATAGGGTTCGCAGCCGATGAAGCCGGTATCCGGAAAGGCCTGCGCCTCCGCGATCAGATGCTCGCCACCGCCAAAGCCGATTTCGAGCCGGACATTGTCGACGGGCCTGTCGAACAGCGCGGTCAGCTCAGTGACAGGCGGGCTAGCGATGTCGAGTGCGAGCCGCGGCAACAAATGCGCGATCAGGTCGGCCTGGCGGGCGCGCAGTCTGTGGCCCTTGCGGCGGCCGAAAAAGGCGCGTTGGCCCTGAGGCGTCGCTTCCCCCGGGGGCAGCTTGCGATCGTCGTGATCGCCGTTTCGCCCGCTCATCGCAGCGTCTGGTAGAGCCGATACAGCAGCCTCGTTCGCGGCTCGATCGATGAAATGTACATCTGCTCGTAGTGGGTATGCGCGCCCTCGCCGTCGACCCCGAGGCCGTCGAGGGTTGCGGTAAACGGGGCGGTGAAATTGCCGTCGGAGCCGCCGCCGGAGTAGCTGTCGTGGAGTTCAAGTCCGATCTCGGCGGCGAGCGTCCTGGCGTGTTCGAACAACGCGGCGCCGGCGTTGCTCTTTTCAAACGGCGGACGATTGAGTTCTCCGGTGACCCGGACGCTGACGCCCTCTGTCTTCGAGGTCAGGCCCAACATCCTCGGCACCAGCTCGTCAGCGTCGGCAAGGATCGCAACGCGCATATCGACTTCGGCATAGGCCTCTTCGGCAATGACGTTCGGCTTGGTGCCGCCCCTGACCACGCCGACATTGACCGTCACGCCGCGCGCCAGATCGTTCATCCCTTCCAGCGTTTGAATGACATTGCCGAGCTCGCGGATGGCGCTGCGGCCGTCCTGCGGACGCGTGCCGGCGTGCGAAGGCACGCCCTTGATGAACACTTCAAAACGCGCGACGCCCTTGCGGCTGGTGACGATCTTGCCGCCGTCGCGCGCCGGCTCCGTCACCAGAACGTATTTCGCCTTCTGCCCCTCGGCCTCGATCAGCGCACGCGAGGTCGGACTGCCGATCTCCTCATCGGACACGTAGAGATGGGTGATGCCGAGCGGCGATTGTTCGCCGCTTGAGCAAAGCTCGCGAAAGGCATGGAAGGCGAGATAAGCGCCACCCTTCATGTCGTAGATGCCGGGGCCGAACGCGCTGTCGCCCTTCACATGAAAGGGCAGCCGCTCGATGAATCCGATCGGATGCACGGTATCGAGATGGCTCAGCAGCAGAATTCCGGGCTGCTCCTGCCCCCAATTCGATCGCACGAGCAGATGATCACCACATCCGGAATGGCCGGCGATGCGCTCGACCGTCGCGGGCAGGCCGCGATAACCATCGGCGACCACGACTGCAAGCTTGTTGACCTGATCGGGCACGTCGGTCGGTGTCTCGACCTCGACCCAGCGGCGGATGCCATCGAGGATCGCGTTGGTGTCGAAGGAGTGAGATGCCGTCGGCATATTGCCCCTTGTTCGCTTCAATCGTACTCGCGCACGGGCCTAAGGCCCGGGTCGGTTCGGTCGGTTCAATAGCACTATTGTTCATCCCGGCAATGGTGAACTTGCGACGGCGATCGGTTCAGGCGGCGTGGTTCAGCGCTTGTCCGCGTTCTCGTGGGCGGCGATCTGTTCGACCAGTTCGACGATGCTGCGCCGGAGCTTGGCGTCGGCGATGCGCGTGAAGGCGCGGGTCAGCGTCAGTCCCTCCGATGTCGCGAGAAAATCGGAGACGTAGGACGTCGAGGGGCCTTCGCTGGCGCCGTCGGCGTTCGCCATGCCGCTTGGGCCGCCCTCGAACAGAAACGACACCGGTACCTGAAGGATTTCGGCGATCTGTTGAATGCGGCTCGCGCCGACGCGATTGGTGCCCTTCTCGTACTTCTGCACCTGCTGGAATGTCAGGCCGAGCGCCTCGCCGAGCTTTTCCTGGCTCATGCCGAGCATGATGCGGCGCATGCGCACCCGGCTGCCGACATATTTGTCAACAGGGTTAGGCGCTTTGGTCGACATCACCAACGCTCCTCAGGACCTGGTGTCCCGGTTCTGACACTCGTATCATATCGTGAGCCGGGCACTCTTACGAATGTCAGAACCAAAGAGACACTAGCAACCATGATGATTTTAGTGTGGCTTTGACTTTGACGTTCCTTCGAAGAACTCGCGGCGGCACTGAAAGGAACGTCGGAGTTGCCACACTAGGGTGCAGCAGGAAATCACGAGGGATTATGCCTGAGGCGGTGATGCCGTCAAACCCTGCGCGGCGCGAAGCTGTGGCTGAAATGACGCGGTCAGAACTATTTTGCGGTACGACGCCGGATCACCAACAGCCATCCGGCCGCAAGGATGATCAGGATCGGAATATCGCCCACGCTTGCGTAAGGTGTCGGCGGAATGGCGGCGGGCAGCGGCGAATCCAGAACGCCTTCAAGGCCCAGCCCGAGCCGCGCGATGATGCGCCCCAACGGATCGATCACCGCGGAGATGCCTGTATTTGCAGCACGAACCAGCGGAAGTCCTTGTTCGATCGCGCGCAGGCGCGCCTGTTGAAGATGCTGATAGGGACCGGTGGAAATTCCAAACCAGCCGTCATTGGTGACGTTGACGATCCAGCCCGGCCGATCGTTGCGGTCGACAACATCGCCGGGAAAAATCGCTTCGTAGCATATCAGAGGTAGCATCCGTGGCGCATTCGGCACCTCCATGCTGCGGCGATGCACGCCCGGAATGAAGCCGCCTTGAATCCTCGTCAGCTGTTCAAATCCGATTTTTTCCATGAAGTCCTGGAACGGCAGGAATTCGCCGAACGGCACCAGGTGCAGCTTGTCGTAGACCGACAGCACGTTGCCGTCATGGTCGATGACGTAAATCGAGTTGTAGGCGCGCGTGATCCGCATGCCCGGCGGCACGTCAGGCGCGCGCACCGAGCCGGTGATCAGCACGGCGCCCTTGGGCAGGAGATCCGCGATCTGCGCCATGGCCTCGGGTTCATGCGTCAGGAAAAACGGAAACGCCGATTCCGGCCAGATCAGGATGTTGATGTCGCGCATGCCTGTCGACTGCGGTCCGGAGGCGCGATCCGACAGCGCGAGATACTTCTTCATCACCTCCGCCTTGGCGGAATAGTTGAATTTCGCGTCCTGCTGCAAATTGGGCTGCATGATCCGCAGCTTTGGAGCCGGCAACATCACGGCTGGATGCTGGCTCAGGCGGACCGTGCCGAAGACCGCCATGGCGATCAGCACGACCACCGCCGAGGCCGGCGCGATCCATGGCTTGCGTCCGCGGGACGTGCCATCGATCAGCACGGCCGGGCTTGCGAAAATCGCCACGGCCAGAAATGTCAGGCCCCACAGTCCGATCAATGACGCGGTCTGCGCCAGCGCGAGCGGTTCGCTCAAGGCGTAGCCGAGCGCATTCCACGGAAATCCGGTGAGCGCGTGGCCGCGCAGCCATTCGCTGATCGTCAAACTCGCGGCAAGCGCGATCACACGCGAGGCATCCCGTGTCCAGAACAACCGCGCCAGCGCAAAGCCGAAGGCCATGAACAGCGCAAGATAGGCCGGCAATCCCAGGATCGCGAACGGCAGCAGCCAGGCGAAGGTCTGTGCGTCGACCAGAAACGCATAACCGATCCAGTAAAGCCCGGGCACGAAATAGCCGAGCCCGAACCACCAGCCGGTCAGCGCCGCGGCGGGCACGCCGCGCCAGCGCCCGGCACCGGCGCCGTCGACCTGCCAGACGACAACGGGAAGGGTGAGAAACAGAATGGGCCACGCATTGAACGGCGCCATCGCGAGCGAGGAAAGCGCGCCGCCGACGAGCGCAATCGCGGCGCGCCTCCATCCCCATGCGAGGATGACCGCGAGAGCGAGGCTGCGGAGCTTACCGGCGACGATCACGACGAGGCGGCTCCATCGCCGGGCGGGTTCGTCTGGTCGCCCGGCTGTGGGGCGTCGGATGGGGCCTCGCGCCGGCGGCTTTCGCGCAGGCTGCGCGGCGGCGTTCGTTCCTTCTGCGTGGCGATACGCAGACGCTTGACGCGCCGCGGATCGGCATCGAGCACCTCGATTTCGAAATTACCGGGTCCCGAGATCACTTCGCCGCGCACCGGCAGGCGGCCGACATGGCTGACCAGAAAGCCACCCAGCGTTTCGACCTCCTCGCCGGCCTCGCCCGTCACGAACTCTTCGCCGATCACGGAGCGCACGTCGTCGAGGCTCGCGCGGGCATCCGCGATGAAGGAATTGTCGGCCTGCCGCACAATGGCCGGCGGCTCGTCGCTGTCGTGCTCGTCGTCGATCTCGCCAACGATCTGTTCGACGATGTCCTCGATCGAAACCAGGCCGTCCGTGCCGCCATATTCGTCGACCACCAGCGCCAGATGAATGCGCGAGGCCTGCATTTGCGCCAGCAGGTCGATCGCCCGCATCGAGGGCGGCACGAACAGCAGCTTGCGAATAATATTGGCCTCCGACAGCGGCAGCGACAGATCGACCGCGCGAAGGTCGAGGCCCGCGGGAGGCGGCTTCTTCGACTTGGTTCTGGGTTTCGGCTTTGCGGCCGTCGCCGTCATGAACGCCAGAAGGTCGCGGATATGGACGATGCCTTCGGGGTCATCGAGGGTTTCGTTGTAGACCACGAGCCGCGAATGCGCGGCACTTTCGAACAGGCTCATCAATTCGCCAAGTGGAATGTCGTGCTTGACTGCGACGATGTCGGCGCGATGGACCATCACGTCGGCAATCCGCCGCTCATGCAGCGACAGGATGTTGCGCAGCATGGTGCGCTCGACGGCGGAAAAGCCGACCTCGTCGGGCGTCGAGGCGTCGAGCACGACCTGCAAATCGTCGCGGACCGATCCCGCCTTCCAGCCGAACAAGGTGCGGATCGCGCGCACCAGCCAGTTGTCCGCGGAGGGACGCATGAGCTCACCCTCCTGCACGACCGCAGGCAGGTTGCGCGTGTTGCGCGGATTGTCGTGGATCGGGTCGGAGTCCGGCATTCTTAGTTCATCCGCTCCGCATAGGGGTCGGGAATGCCGAGCTGGGACAGGATCTCCCGTTCGAGCGATTCCATTGTCTCGGCTTCCTGATCCTGCTCGTGATCGTGGCCGATCAGGTGCAGGAAACCATGCACCGCGAGATGGCTGAGATGATGGCCGAACGGCTTTTGCTCCTCGTCGGCTTCGCGGCGCGTCGTTTCATAGGCAATGGCGATGTCGCCCAGCATCCGCGGCGCATCGTCCGCCCGTCGCGGGCCGCGCGGCTGCAAGGCCGGAAACGACAGCACATTGGTCGGCTTGTCGATGCCGCGCCAGTTCCGGTTCAGCGTCCTGATGCCCTCGTCATCGGTCAGCATGACCGCAAGTTCCCCGTCGCCGACATCGGCGGTGACGAACTCGGCGGCGGCCGCGATCGCGCGCTCGATCACTGCCTCGGCCTCAGGCTCAGCCTGCCAGCACTCGGCGGTGACGAGAATTTCGGTAATCGGAAGGGCAGACGGTGCCATCGTTTCGAAATTGTGTATGCGGCGGTAGCTCGAGAGTTCGAGGCGTCAGTTCTTGTCGGGTGCCGGCCGTTGCGGCTTTCCCTCATAGGCCGCCACGATCCGCGCCACCAGCTCGTGGCGGATCACATCCTCGGCGGTGAAATGGACCTGGGCAATGCCGGTCACTCCGTCGAGCAGCTTCACGGCATCGGCGAGTCCGGAAGCCTGACCGTTCGGCAGATCGACCTGGGACGGATCGCCGGTGACGATCATGCGGCTGTTTTCACCAAGGCGTGTCAGGAACATCTTCATCTGCATCGATGTGGTGTTCTGCGCCTCGTCAAGAATGATGACGGCATTGGTCAACGTGCGGCCGCGCATGAAGGCGAGCGGCGCGATCTCGATCTCGCCGGTTTGCAGCGCGCGTTCGACGATGCGTGCATCCATCAGGTCGTACAGCGCATCATAGATCGGCCTCAGGTACGGATCGACTTTTTCCCGCAGGTCGCCGGGCAAAAAGCCGAGCCGTTCGCCGGCTTCCACTGCGGGCCGCGACAAGATGATGCGATCGACTTCCTTGCGCTCGAACAGCTGCGCGGCATGCGCGACCGCAAGCCAGGTCTTGCCGGTGCCGGCCGGGCCGACGCCGAACACGAGTTCATGGCGCTTCAATGCGCGAATGTAGGAATCCTGCGCCGCGGTGCGCGCCCGCACCGGGCGCTTGCGCAGATTGATGGTCTCGAACGACGACTTGGCGGTCTTGGGGTCGAACTCGAACAGCGAGCCCTGGGCGATCACGGCGCGGATCGCGCCCTCGACGTCGCCTTGCGCGATGTCGTGCCCCTGGCTTGCCTGCGTGTACAGCGTCTCCAGCACGCGCCGCGCGGCGTCGCAGCCGTCGCGGGAGCCTGAGACGGTGATGTGATTGCCGCGTGAATCGACGACGACGCCGAGCCGCCGCTCGATCATTGCCAAGTTTTGCCCATAGGGTCCGACCAGCGCGGACGCGACGCGATTGTCGTCGAAGTCGATGACGAACTGGGTTTCGGGCGGAACTTGCATGTCGCGGTCAGGTCTGCGGCTGGGAGCGAGTGACGGTGAATCCGATGCGCTTTTTGGCAAGGGTTCAGGCTCCCATTCGCGTTTCGGAAAGACGATTTGCCGGCATTGTTTCGGGCGCGGCGGCCAGTGTCGGCAGCGGAGATGCGAGTTCGCCGAGCAGGCTGTAACGCTCGAGGCTTTCGATCTTGACCGGCAGGACCTGCCCGATGATGCTCTCCGGCGCCATCACATGCGCGGGCTGAAGATAGGCGGTGCGGCCGACGATCTGGCCGGGGTTGCGAGCCTGGCGCTCGAACAGCACGTCGACGGTGGTCCCAATCGCGGCCCTGTTGAAGGCCGATTGCTGGCTGTCGATCAATTCCTGAAGCCGCGCCAATCGCTCGTCCATTTCGTCCGCTGACACCATCTCCCGCATGTCCGCCGCCGGCGTGCCGGGCCGCGGCGAATATTTGAACGAATAGGCGCCAGCGTATCCGATTTGTGTGACGAGAGCGAGGGTGGCCTGAAAATCTTCTTCGCTCTCGCCCGGGAAGCCGACGATAAAATCTGATGAAAATGCAATGTGTTGGCAGACGTCGCGGAATCGGTCCACAGCGCGGCGGTAGTCGTCTGCGGTATGCTTGCGGTTCATGGCCGCGAGGATTCGGTCCGAGCCGGACTGCACCGGCAGATGTACGAACGGCATCACCGACGGGAGATCGCGGTGCGCCGCGATCAGCGTCCCATCGACGTCGCGGGGATGGCTGGTCGAGTAGCGCAGGCGCACAATGCCGGGAATTTCGGCGAGATGACGCAACAACGTGCCGAGCGACCAAATGCGGCCGTCAGGCCCTTCGCCATGATAGGCGTTGACGTTCTGGCCGATCAGCGTGATCTCGCGCACGCCGTAATCGGCGAGACGTTTCACGTCGTCGATGACCCTGGCCACTGGGCGCGAGACTTCGGCGCCGCGCGTATAGGGAACGACGCAGAAGGTGCAGAACTTGTCGCAGCCTTCCTGGATGGTGACGAACGCCGAGATGCCGCGCGCGCGAATGACGTCCGGCCTCGGCGGTGGCAGAGACGCGAACTTGTCTTCGGCCGGAAATTCCGTCTCCAGCGCACGGCCCTCGCGCGCGGCGCGGGCCAGCAATTCCGGCAGATGATGATAGCTCTGCGGCCCGACCACGACATCGACCACGGGCGCGCGGTTGATGATCTCGCCGCCTTCGGCCTGCGCGACGCAGCCGGCGACCGCGATATTCATCCGCCGTCCCTGCCGCGCGGCTTCCTCTTTCATGACGCGGAGCCTGCCGAGTTCGGAATAGACCTTCTCGGACGCCTTCTCGCGAATGTGGCAGGTGTTGAGGATGACGAGATCGGCGTCGTCGGCACTTGCGGTCTCGACGAAGCCGTGCGGCCCCAACGCGTCCACCATGCGTTGCGCATCGTAGACGTTCATCTGGCAGCCATATGACTTGATATGGAGTTTGCGTGGCTTCATGGAACCGGCGTCGGGCGCCGCGCTTTCAGGATTTGTCATCGTCCAGTGGCACGCAATAGAGTTCCAGCCGGTGATCGACCAGGCGATAACCGAGCTTGCGCGCGATCTCGGCCTGCAGCTTCTCGATCTCCTCGGAGGTGAATTCGATCACCTTGCCGTCGCGCAGGTTGATCAGGTGATCGTGGTGGCTGTCGCGCATCTGCTCGTAGCGGGCGCGGCCTTCGCGGAAATCATGCCGCTCGATGATGCCGGCATCCTCGAACAGCTTGACCGTGCGGTAGACCGTCGAGATCGAGATCTTGTCGTCGACGGCGACGCAACGGCGATAAAGTTCCTCGACGTCGGGATGATCCTCCGCTTCCGCCAGCACGCGCGCGATTACCCGTCGCTGCTCGGTCATGCGCATGCCGGTCGCGGCACAGCGTGCCTCGATGCCGGAGGCCTTGAGTGCGGGGTTGGATTTAAGCACCGTCATTTCGGAACATCGTCAACACAGGTCGGCCGCCAGTCATCATAACACGTTCTGCCATCGCTCAAACGTCACGACAAGTCGCGCCGCATCAGCAGCGCATCCAGGGCTTCGCCGCCGTTTTGCCGGTAATAGCGTTCGCGGCGGCCGACGACGCTAAATCCGGCCCGCTGGTAGAGACGTCGGGCGGGCTGGTTATTTTCTTCCACTTCCAGAAATACGGTCCGGATGCCCCGGCCGGCGAGATGGCCCAGATGGGTCAATAGCAGGTCGTTGGACAACCCGCGGCCACGGTGGCTTTCGGCCACCGCGATCGACAGGATCTCGGCCTCATCGGCTCCTAGTCGCGACACCGAAAATCCGACGATTTTGCGTCCCATACGCAAGCGATGGACCACTGTGTTCCGCTCGCTCAGCATGCGTTCGAATTCATCCTCACCCCAGCCCCGGTGAAATGACTCGCCGTGAATTCGGGCAAACACCGCGGCGTCGCGCTGGCTTGCCGGTTCGACCACGGCCGGCCCGTCACCCCAGAATCCGGAGAACCATGTCATCATGCCGAGGCGGGTAACACGCCGCCGGCGAGCGGGTCTTTAGGCGGCTTGACATCAGGGGCTCGCAAATAAAACGGACGGGCCGGCGCCGTGTTCGGGCCGACCGCTGCTCCCAGCCACCCCACCCAGGAAATGTCGGGGGCCGGCTGCATGTCGACTTTGAACGGCGGCGCTGCGTGGGAAGGCCACCGCTCCGCGACGAGTTCTGCGGCATTTCCCACCAGATACGGTGCGCCGAACCGCCAGGTGTTGAGCGCTTCGGCCATCGGCGCCACGCATGGCCGCACCAGCGCGCTTCCATTGCCGCTGACGACCTGGAGATAGACGTGGTCATGCCGCGCATCGATCGCGGAGACCACCGGATGCTCGGCGCTCTCGCTGACGACGGGCGCGGCATAGGCCGCAAGCGTAGTGACGCCGACCACGGGAATATTGGCCGCGAGCGCGATGCCGCGCGCGGCCGACAGGCCAACCCGAAGCCCGGTGAAGCTTCCGGGACCGGTGGTGACGGCGATGCGGCCGAGTCTGGTGAATGCAATTCCCGATGCCGCGATGACGCGGCCGATCAGCGGCATCAGCGCTTCGGCATGGCCGCGCTTCATGGCCTGCGATTCCAACGCGATCAATTGGCCGGCCTCGGTGTCGAGCACCGCTGCAGCGCAGGCATCAAGCGCCGTGTCGATGGCGAGGATCAGCATGGACGTAAGGCGAATGGCGAGTAGCGAATAGCGAGTGGAGGCCCAGAGCCAATCCCTATTCGCCATTCGCTATTCACTATTCGCATCTCTCACATCGGCCGCACTTCGGTCACCTCGGGCACGAAATGCCGCAACAGGTTCTGGATGCCGTGCTGCAACGTCGCGGTGGAGGAGGGGCAGCCCGAGCAGGCGCCCTTCATGTTGAGATAGACGACGCCGTCCTTGAAGCCGCGGAAGGTGATGTCGCCGCCGTCATTGGCGACCGCAGGTCGCACGCGCGTTTCGATCAGGTCCTTGATCATGTCGACCGTCTCGGCGTCGGCCTCGTCGAAAAACTCGTCGGCTTCGTCTGCTGCCTCGTCACTCCCTGCGGTACCGTCAGTGAGCAGCGGCGCGCCCGACATATAATGCTCCATGATCGCCCCCAGAATTGCGGGCTTCAGGTGCTGCCAGTCGCTATCATCCTTGGTGACGGTGACGAAATCGGAACCGTAAAACACGCTTCTCACGCCGGGCACACCGAACAGCCTCTCGGCCAGCGGCGAGCGGGTGGCGGCTTCGCGGTTCGGAAACTCCATGGTGCCGCCGTCGAGCACGGTGCGGCCGGGAATGAACTTCAGGGTGGCGGGATTGGGCGTGGCTTCGGTCTGGATAAACATGAATTTCTCCGGCATCGCCGGTGCTGGTGTCCCGGCCCTCACATTCGCACTCGCTCGCGGCATCCCCTTTGCGAATGTCAGGACCAAAGGGACACCAGAAGAACTATTTGATTCTGGTGCGGTTTCGGATTTGACATTCGCCTTTCGAACAAGGGGGGCCGCTTAGCGAATGTCAAATCCACCGCACCAGCCCGGCGTGTGAGCTCTGTCTATCAGATGGCGATGGGGAAAGCACGGTCAAGGGCGGAAATCCGGCCCAAACCCTTAAGAAAGCGCGTCAATTTTCGCATCACTAAGGTCGCCCGGAATGATCACGACCGGGACCGGGAAGGTACCGACGACATTGGCCATCGCGGTGATGATCGGTCCCGGGCCCTCGGGGCCGGGATTGGCGGCCAAGACCAGCATCGCGATGTCGAGGTCCTTTTCGATCACGTCGATCATCTGTTCAGTGGGGTCGCCTTCGCGGATCACACGCTCTGGCGTCATCGCCCCAATACCATTGGCGCGACCGGCGGCGCGATCGAGCGCGGCGTTTGCGTCCTCGATGGCCTCGGCGCGCATGATGTCGGCGACGCCCAACCACTGTTGATTCTGGTTTTCGATCTCGACGATGCGAAGCATCACCACGCTGCCGCCGGCCCGCACCGCCCAGCGGCTCGCATAGCGAACCGCGCGGTCTCCTTCCGCGGTGTCGTCAACAATAACCAGACATTTCGGCTTGTGATCCGTCTCGTAGCTGCGTCGTTGGGTGCCCATGCATGTTCCGAAGCTGCAACAAGCAGCTCCTATGCTGCCATGGCGCAGCCATCCCCGACAAGCGGGGACGACAGTGGGCCTTGCGTAAAACCTGAATATGTCTTGTCCGCGGCGTTTTGAGTGCGCCGCGGCATTTTCCAGGGACGGAACTAATGCTTCCGGATGAAGCCGACGATGTCGCGAGTGAGCTTCATGGTTTCGTCAGCGATCGCGCGAGCCCGGTCTGCGCCATCGACCAGAACCGAATCGACATAGCCGGGGTCCGCGACCAGCCGCTTCATCTCGGAAGCAACCGGCGACAGCTTTGCAACGCAAAGCTCGACCAGCGAATTCTTGAAGCTGGAGAATTGGCCGCCGCCGAATTCGCCGAGCACGTCGGCCTTGGAGCGGCCTGAGAGCGCCGCGAAAATTCCCACCAGATTGTCGGCTTCGGGCCGGTTCTCCAGGCCTTTTTCTTCCGACGGCAACGGCTCGGGATCGGTCTTCGCCCTGCGTATCTTCTGCGCGATGGTCTCGGCATCGTCGGTGAGATTGATGCGCGAGTAATCGGAGGGATCCGACTTCGACATCTTCTTGGTGCCGTCGCGCAAGCTCATCACGCGCGTCGCCGGCCCAGTGATCAATGGCTCCGGCTGCGGAAAGAACAGGCCTTCATTGAAGCCGTGGCTGCGGATCGAGTCGCCGAAGTCGTTGTTGAATTTCTGCGCGATATCGCGGGACAGTTCGAGGTGCTGCTTCTGGTCTTCGCCGACCGGAACGTGAGTGGCGTGATAGAGCAGGATGTCGGCCGCCATCAGCACCGGGTAATCGTAAAGTCCGACGGAGGCGTTCTCGCGGTCCTTGCCGGCTTTCTCCTTGAACTGCGTCATGCGGTTCAACCAGCCGACGCGGGCGACGCAGTTGAAGATCCAGGCGAGTTCCGCGTGTCCAGTCACCTGGCTCTGGTTGAACACGATGTGCTTCTTCGGATCGATCCCGGACGCAATGAAGGCCGCGGTGACCTCGCGGGTGTTGCGTGCGAGCTCGGTCGGGCCGCCCCACACGTCGATGGCTTGCGTGATCGCATGCAGATCGACGACGCAATAGAGACAATTATGGGTCTCTTGCAGTTTCACGAAATTGACGATCGCGCCGAGGTAATTGCCGAGATGCAGATTACCGGTCGGCTGCACGCCTGAAAAAACCCGTTCAACAACAGCCATGGCCAGTTTCCGAAAGCCTTCAATCAGGATCGCGCCGCCGACCCGGGGGTGACGGCGGCGGTGGGCCGTCCATTGCCACGCAAGTCCGGGGCGCGCAAGCTTTCAGGCGCCGCTTTGGCGGATCGCGCGGATCGCCTCGTTCCAGTTAATCACGCCCAGCAGGGCCAGAGACAGGCCGTAAACCACAATTCCGGCCGCGATCAGCGATGTGACCAGCAACAGATCTACGGCTACCGACGCATCGGCCGATGCCAGCGCGAACGGGGCGAGCTGCCAGAGCAGGCCTCCCATCACGAGTGCGGCCGCGATGATTCGCGGCAGCCGGCGGCGGGCCGCGGCGTCGACCGAGAAGCTGAAGGTCGTGACGCCGTGTCGGATCAGCGACAGCGCACCGCTCCAGGCGCCGAGCGCGATCGCGACCGAAATCCCGCGGACGCCAAACAAGCGGCCGAGCACGATCGCCAGAACAATGGTCACCGCAAGTCCCTTGAGCGTGGCCCACAACGGCGTGGCCGTGTCGCCGCGGGCGAAGAATGCCGGCGATAGCGCCTTGATCAGCATGTGGGCCGGCATGCCCAGTGCGAGCCATATCAAGGCCTGAGAAGTGCCTTGCGCATCGGTCGCCGTGAACGCGCCGTGCTGGAACAGCAGCCGCACGATCGGCTCGCTCAGCGCCATCAGGCCAAGCGTTGCCGGTAGCGCGAGCCCGGCCGCAAGTTCAAGACCGCGCGACTGCGTGTGTGCCATCGCGTCTTGATCGTCGGCATGCACCGCGCGTGCAAGCTCCGGCACCAGCACAGCGCCGACGGCAACGCCGACGATGCCGAGTGGCAGTTCGATGAGGCGGTTGGCAAAATAAAGCCATGACACGGCGGACGGCGAGCTTGACGCGACGATGGCGCCGGCCACGATCAGCAATTGCGGTCCGGCGCCGGCAACCATGCCGGGGATGGCCCGGGCAAGAAAGCCGCGCATCTCGGCATCAAAGGTCAGGCGCAGCGGCGTTGCGAAATGGCTGCCGCGCGATCGCTGCATCAGAATGAGCAATTGCAACAGCCCGGCGATGCCGACGGTCGCAGCAATTGCGAACGCCGCATCGCTCGCATCCTTTTCCTTGAAGATCAGGACGATCATCACGGCAATCAATGCGCCGTTGAACAACAGCGGCGCGAACGCCGTCAGCGCGAAGCGGCCTTGCACATTCAGCAGCGCCATTGTCACGGTCGCTGGTCCCGCAAAAGCGAGATATGGCAGCATCAGGCGCGCGTCGTTCACCGCAAGGCGCAAGGTCGATTCGCCTGTGAAGCCGGGTGCTAATATCGCGATGATCCATGGCATCAGCACACCGGCGGTGACGGTTACAACGACCAGCGCCGTGCTGATGGTGCCGAGCACGCGGCCGGCGAAGGCCGCGGCCTCTCCTGCACCCCTCATTTCCTTGATACCGAACCAGATCGGCACCAGCGCATTGTTCAACGCGCCTTCCGTCAGCAGGCGCCGTACGACATTGACGAGCTGAAACGCCACCAGAAAGGCATCGGCCACGGGGCCCGCGCCAAGCAGCGCAGCGACCATGGCATCGCGGGCAAATCCAAGCAGCCGCGAGGCCAATGTGCCCGTCGATACCGTGAGAAATGAGCGAATCATTGCCTCTCTCTATAGCAGAGGCGCTGATTTGAGTTTGCCTCTGGCGCGGGGATCGTGATAGGCGGCTACCACTTAGTCGACTGGACGCCTCGTCAGGACGGATACATGACCGCAGCGAAATATGATGTTCTCGGAATCGGCAACGCCATTTTCGACGTGCTGGTGCAGACCGACGAGGGTTTTCTCAGCCGTCACGGCATGACCAAGGGCGGCATGTCGCTGATCGACGAGGCCCGCGCCGCTGCGATTTACCGCGACATGGGGATGGCGACCGAGATGTCCGGCGGATCGGCGGCCAACACCATCGTCGGCATCGCCAGTCTTGGTGCTCGTGCCGCCTATGTCGGCAAGGTCAAGGATGATCAGATCGGCCGGTTATATGCGCACGACATCCGCGCGGCCGGCGTCGCTTTCGAGACCAAGCCGGCCGCCGACGGCCCCGCGACGGGCTGCTCCTACATCCTGGTGACGCCCGATGGCGAGCGGACGATGAACACCTATCTCGGCGCAGCGCAGGAATTGATGCCGGCCGATATCGACGCTGATCAGGTCGCGGCGTCCGCGATCCTTTATCTCGAGGGTTATCTATGGGACCCCAAGAGCGCCAAGGAAGCCTTCGTGAAGGCGTCCGCGATCGCGCATCAGGCGGGCCGCCAGGTCGCGCTGACGCTGTCGGATTCATTTTGCGTGGACCGCTATCGCGACGAATTCCTCGAACTGATGCGTAAAGGCACGGTTGATCTCGTCTTCGCCAATGAAGCCGAGCTTCACTCGTTGTACCAAACGTCGGATTTCGACACCGCGCTCAAGCAATTGCGCAGCGATGTCGGCCTTGCGGTGGTGACGCGCAGCGAGAAGGGCTGCGTGGTCGCCTCAGAGGGCGGGGTGACGGCCGTGCCTGCCTTTCCGATCGAAAGCCTCGTCGATACCACGGGCGCGGGCGATCTGTTCGCAGCGGGCTTCCTGTTCGGCCTTTCGCGCGGCGTCGGCCATGAAAATGCCGGCCGCCTCGGCGCACTCGCCGCGGCCGAAGTCATCCAGCACATCGGCGCGCGGCCTCAGGTTTCTCTCAAGGAGTTGGCGCGGCAATACGGCCTGCCGGTCTAGCCCGACCTATATCTCTCCCCGCTGTGAGCGGGGAGAGATTTTCGAAGCTCACGCCGCCTTTCGGCCACCGGCTGCATCGAGCCCGTCATAGACGCCGCGTTCGAAGCCGGCAAAGGCTTCCAGGCAATTTGCGTCCGCGAATGGTAGGACCTGCATCAGGATCACGCCCGTGACGTCGCGGGCTGGATCGATCCAGTAATAGGTATTCGCAAGCCCGGCCCAGGCGAGGCTGCCGGGGCTGCGGCCCTCGGGGGTCTGGTCGGTCGTGATCAGGAAGGAAAGCCCCCATTTCTTGATCATGGCGGGATAGAGGTCGACATCGTTGGTGTAAGGCGGGGCGGCCGAAATCATCTTGGTCACGACCAGCTCGCCGATGTGGTTCTGGCCCATCATCGCGACGGTTTCAGGCGTGAGCACCTGATTGCCGTTGCCGCGGCCCTTGTTGAGGATCATCTGGGTGAACTTGATATAGTCGCCGGCTGTGCCGTAAAGGCCGCCGCCACCCATGTGGAATTCCGGATTCTGCTCGAGTTCGAACTCGAACGTCGCCAGTGAACCGTCCGCTTCCCGCGTATGCATGCCGACCAGACGCTTGCGCATCGAGTCCGTCATCCTGAAGCCGGTGTCGCTCATGCCGAGCGGGGCAAACAGATTGTCGCTCAAATAGGCGTCCAGCCGCTTGCCGCTGACCGTTTCCACGGCCTTGCCGACAAAATCGATATTGGTGCCGTATTCCCAGCGCGTGCCGGGATCCGAAGCGATCGGGGTTTTCAGCGCGGCATTCTGGCAGGTGATGATGCCGGGGATTTCGGCTTTCGCCAGATAGGTTCCCATGTCGCCATTCCACATGTCGTAGCAGAAGCCCGCGGTATGGGTCATGAGCTGGCGCAGCGTGATGGCGCTCCTGGCCGGCCGCAGCATCGGTTCGCCCTCGCTATCGAACCCTTCCAGAACCTGCGGCGCGGCGAGATCCGGCAAGAGCTTGCCAATCGGCGCATCAAGCGCGAGCTTGCCCTGTTCCACGAGCTGCATCGCAGCCGCCGCCGTAATCGCCTTGGTCATAGAGGCGATCCAGAACACGCTGTCGGTCGTCATGGCGTTTTGCTTGGACAGGTCGCGCTTGCCGAACGCGCCCTCATAAATCACCTCACTGCCGCTGGCAGCCACCGCCACGACGCCGGGAATTTCCACGGCATCGCTTTTCTGACGCAGCATTTGGTCGATCTGGGCTTTGCTTTGCATGGGGTCACCTCCAGGTTATTTATTTGAAGCGCGTGATCTTCCTCCCCGGTGTTTTCTGCGGCAAGCGCGGCCCATTCCGGTCGCGATCTCGTGAACGGCTGGAACTAAATTGGGGATGGCGTGTTCCGTCTCGCCACACGTGCCGCAATTTTCGACTAATCTGACCGCATTGTCAGCGGCGTCAGGCCGGTATTGGTGACCCATTTTAGGTCAGAGTCCGTGCCGCTTTTTCAGTAATGCGTTCACATCAAAGCAAGAATGCAGGGTGCGCGTTGCACTTGGCTGCGCGATTGCTCATATGAATTGTGGCAGAAACCCGAAGGGGAAGTCGGATGATCTCGACCTGGAGCGAATGGAAGCGGTATCCGCGGGCCGGGCGCGGCGAGAACCTGGAAGCGCCAATCACGCCTGGCATCTATGAGGTTCGCTTTGCCGCGACCGGTGCGCTGCATTCGTTTGGCGCGGTCGACAATGTCGCGCAGGCGCTGGCGTTGCTGCCGGCGGCTTCCAAATCCTGGTTCAGCCGCCGGGGACCCTCGCAAACGCCCGATCTCGAATATCGCACCTGCGCAACCTCCAGCAAGGCGGACGCCAAGGCGGCCGCGGACCGCATGATCGGGCGGCGCGAAACCTATCTGAGCGGCGCGGCCTGATCGCCGACCGCTATTTCCTGTCTCTTGCAAATTTGTTTGATGCGGCCTGCGAGCTTGCGGGCGGTGCATTGTGGCCGGTTTCGGCCTATATGACGCCAACAGCTGAAAATCCCAGGGAGTACCGCCATGACCCCGCCCGCCGCCGCACGCGCATCGCAATCCGCCCCGACCTTGCGGGATCGTCTGAAGGATCCGTCGCTCCTGCGGGAGCAGTGCTACATCGATGGCACTTGGGTCGGACAGCCTGAGTTCCCGGTGAACAACCCGGCGACCGGCGTTGAAATCGCCAAGGTGGCCCAATTGGGCGCAGCGGACGCGACCCGCGCGGTCGAGGCCGCCGAACGCGCTTTCCCGGCCTGGGCAAAACTCACCGCCAAGCAGCGCTCGAACATCTTGCGCAAATGGTTCGAACTGATCGTCGCCAACCGCGAAGACCTGGCGCTGATCCTCACCTCCGAACAGGGCAAGCCGCTGTTCGAGGCGCTCGGGGAAGTCGATATCGGCGGCGCTTATGTCGAGTTTTTTGCCGAGGAAGCCCGCCGCGTCTATGGCGAGACTATCCCGACCCAGCGCGCTGATGCGCGTCTGATCGCCATCAAGCAGCCGATCGGCGTGTGCGGCGCGATCACGCCGTGGAATTTTCCGAATTCGATGATCACCCGGAAAGTCTCGCCGGCGCTCGCGGCCGGCTGCACCGTGGTGCTCAAGCCGGCGAACGAAACGCCGCTCAGCGCGCTGGCGCTGGTCGCGCTCGCCGAAAAGGCCGGTGTGCCGGAGGGCGTCTTCAACGTCATTACCGGGGACGCGCCGCCGATCGGGCTCGTGCTGTGCGAACATCCCGCGGTGCGTTTCGTCGGCTTCACCGGCTCGACGGAGGTCGGCAAGATTCTCTACAAGCAGGCCTCGGTCGGCGTGAAGAAGCTCGGGCTCGAGCTCGGCGGCAACGCGCCGTTCGTGGTGTTTGATGACGCCGATATCGACGCGGCGGTCGAGGGCGCCATCGTCTCGAAGTACCGCAACATGGGCCAGACCTGCGTCTGCGCCAACCGCGTCTACGCGCAGGACAAGATCTACGATCAGTTCGTCGAGAAGCTCTCCAAGAAGGTCGCGGCGATGAAGATCGGCGACGGCACGGAAGCGGGTGTCATCCAGGGCCCGCTGATCAACATGGAAGCGGTCGATAAGGTCGAACGGCATATCGCGGACGCCGTGAAGGGCGGCGCCAAGGTCGTGACCGGCGGCAAGCGCCATGCGCTCGGTCGCACCTTCTTCGAGCCGACCGTGCTTGCCGATGTGAAGTCAGATGCGCTGGTGTCGCGCGAGGAAACCTTTGGACCGGTTGCCCCCGTGATCCGCTTCAAGGACGAGGCGGACGTGATTGCGATGTGCAACAAGTCTCCGTTTGGTCTTGCCTCTTATTTCTACGCCCGCGATCTCGGCCGCGTCTGGCGGGTGGCCGAAGCACTGGAGTCCGGCATGGTCGGCGTCAACTCTGGCCTGATCACGACAGAGGTTGCGCCATTCGGCGGCGTCAAAGAATCCGGCCTCGGCCGCGAGGGCTCGCATCATGGCATCGAAGAGTATCTCGAGATCAAATACGTGATGATGGCCGGCGTCTGACGGTCTCCCATCGCAGACATATCTGAGTCGTTCAGATTTCTAGAGTCCCAACGTCACTTCGGCCCAGTGCACGACGGTCTCGCTGTTGAGGAAGTCGATGATGCTGGGTTCGAGCGTCTTCGGCGCATCGTGGGCGATGGTTGCGGTGGCAACGATGGCGTCGCACTTGTCGTTGAAGGCAATTGCCAGCACCGAACCTGGCGCATGATAAGGTTCGGAAACGGCATAGGCGCGGCTGCGGCCCTTCATCCAGGCGACCTTGATCTCGTGACCCTCGCCGAGTACGGCCGGCTTGCCGCCCATCAAGTTGAAGTCGCTGAGGCGATCGAGCTCATTGTCATCAGAGACGCCCGTGAGGCAGTTGCAAAAGCCGATCTTGGGACGGATGTAGACATTGACCTCGACGCCGCAGTCCGCGCGCGCGCAGCGGAAGGCCTTGCCTTCACCCCACTCATCGGTCGGAAACGGCCATTTCGCCTCGGCAAATTTTGGATGGATCGGCGGAGTCAACGCCTTACTCTGGACCAGCATCGGCCAGCCGAAAAACGCCGACAGGCCTGCAAGCGCTCCGAGCCCAAGGCCGAGGACCACGGCAATGACGGCGCTCCGGCTTCCCATGTTTAGTTGCTCGCGACGAAGGTGCGCGCCGTGGCGAGCACGGGCCGGTCGGAATTCGAATCGGCCGCAAGCGTGAGCAGCTTTTCGTAATTTGCTTTCGCCGCCGCGGTGTCGCCGAGCGCCCGGGCCGCTTGCGCCGCGCCGGCATACCCGTTGAAGCGGTTCGGCTCCTTGGCCTTGGTGGCCTCGAACGCCACCAGCGCTTCCTTGGCCATGCCGCGGTCTAGCAGCATGGCGCCGTAGAGTTCGCGCGCCGGCGTCAGCGGCCCGGGCGTGACGGGCGCTTTTTCCGTCTTGTCTTCGGCATCGGCCGCGGCGCTCATCGCCTTTAGTGCATCGTCGTATTTGCCGTCGGCATACAGGATCCAGGCATTCGCGATCTGCTGCTCGACGTCGACCTGCGTCGCCCAGTAATCGCTTTTCGTCTCACGCAAGCGATCGCGAAGCTCGACAAGCTTGGCCGCATCAAGCTTTGCTGCGGCCACGTCGCCTGAGCGCGCCGCGCCGAGCGCGCGGGCAAAATGCGAGATCGCCATCGCCTGCGGAAACTTGTTCGGTTTGACGTCGAGCGCTGCTGCGCCCTTCCAGTCGCCGCGCTCAAACACGTAGCGCGCCGGCGCAGCCGCATGCGAAAAAGCGCCGGCGAAGGAATCGGGGCCGACCTGCAGCATCTCGATCTGGTCGATGACCGCGCGCGCCTGCTTATCCTGTCCAAGCTGCAGATAGGCATAGACGAGATAGTCTTCGCCATGCAGTTCCTCGCCAAAGTCCTTGCCTGCCCTGGCTGCCTCAACGGACGCGAGGTTGGCCGCGATCGATTCCTTCCAATAGCCGACGCGGGTGAAGATATGCGACGGCATGTGCTGCGCGTGCGGCGCATTGGGCGCGATCTTGGCGTAACGCAGCGCCGCGGGCAGGCCCTTGGCCGCGATCGCCGGATAATCATAAAGATGGATCAGGTAATGGGCGATGCCGGGATGCTGCGGCTGGCGCTGCCAGATCGGCTCCAGGATGGCCGCGCCCTTGAGCTGGTTGGCATAGGTCTTGTCGGCAGGCGAAGCCGCCACGTTCAGTGTAATGGCGTAGAAGATCTGCGCTTCGTCGTCATCAGGATATTTCGCGGCGAGCGCTTCCATCTTTTTTAAGTAAGACTGCACGCGTGCCTGCTGCGGGATCTTGGCGTAATCGACATACATCACCGACAGCGCATCGATATAGTCGCGTTCGCGTTCGCTTTTGGCGCCGACTTCCTTTGCCTTCTCGATCGCCGCCAGCCCCAGCGGGAGATTGGGGGCGGGGATCGCGCTGTGCGGGTTGCTGAGGAGCGACAGCGCGATGCCCCAATAAGCGATGGCGCAGCCCGGATCGGCCTTGATGGCCTCCTCGTAAATCTCCTTGGATTCGGCATACCAGAACGAGTGCTGATAGCGCATTGCGCGATCAAAACGGCGCTGCGCCACCTCGTTGCAGGTCGTCTCAAAGTGGACCTTGCCGAGCTTTTGATCCGTGGTGTCCTGCGCGGCAGCAGGAGAGGTGACGCCGGAAGCCGCGATGGCGGCAATAGTTGCGGTAAGCAGCAATTCGCGCATGGTGTTTCTCCTACAAGACGGGAGGCCACGAATTGAAAGCGGAAGCGTGCGGATCATAGGCCGGCCTGACGAGCATCTCAACGCACTCCCTGGGCTGTTCCGGTCAAAATCGAGCCATTGCTAACGCCTCAGCACGCTGATCAGGCGATTGGCAAAGGTCAGCCGCTCGGCCATGACAAGGACGAAAAACGTCAATAGCTTCTGGCTGAGCACGGGATTTTCGGTCTTGATCGCCTCGAACTGGCTGAGGCTCAAGGCGTAGAGAACGCTTGCGACCTCGGCCTGGATGGTGGCATTGCGCGGGGCGCCGGCCACAAGGCCCATCTCGCCGATGGTCGTGTAGCGGCCGAGACTTCGCACCCGGGTCAGCCCGCCGTCGCCGGTCGGAATCATCACGCCGACGCGTCCGTCGAGAATGAAGTGCATGGAATTCGCAGGGTCGCCCGCGCGCACGATGACGTCGCCAGCGTCAACCTCGAGGCGCTCGCAGCGACGAACCAGTCCGGTTGCGTCCTCTTCAGTGCCGAGGATGCGCACGAACCAGTCCCGCAGCGAGGCTTCCTCGTCGCCGTGGCCTTCATACTGGGCGATGATCTCGTTCTCGCACCACTCGAGCGCGTGGTCGAGTTCCGGCATGATGCTGACTTCGTTCGAGATGAATTCGCTCGATCGCAGCGCCTTTTCCGCAGCCGCCTGCAGGTTCACCAGAACCAGGCGGATGCCGCGGTCGTGGGCGGCGCGCTTGATCTGGGCGAAACTGTAGGCGGCGGAGGAGTCAATGCCCGTCACCAGCTTGAAGTCGAAGATCAGGAAGCGGCATTCCGGGTGGCGCGCCAGCAGCGCCTTGACGTGCTGGTAGAGACGATTGGCCGAACCGAAAAACAGATAACTTTGCAGGTTCAGGCCCTGCACGCTCCCGCCGTGCGCGGAGAGCACCGCGAGCTGCTCGCGGGAGCGGTCGAGCGAGCTCCGATATTCGGAGCCATCGAAGGAGAATTTGATGGAATCGATGCGCGAGGCGCTCAAGGCAAACGTCGCGCACCCGATGACCACGCCGATCAGGATGCCGGCGATAAATCCCCACTCCACGATGATGACGATGATCGCCAATAGTGAAAGGTATTCCGTGAAGGAGAGCCGCCGCCGCGACTGGACGATCCACTTGTGAAGCGCGTCCGCGCCGAGATAGATCAGAAGGCCGCCGAGCACGAATTTCGGCATATAGCCGAGAAGGGTCGGGGCAAAGAACAGCATCAGCAGCGAGATCGCGGCGACCGTCAGCCCCGACAGCGGGCCGGTGCCGCCGCTGTTGAAGTTGAGAACGGACCGGCTGATCGAGATGCAGCCGGTATACCCTCCAAACGCGCCGGTGATGATGTTGGCAAGGCCGGTGACGTTGAGCTCGCGCTCCAGATTGGCCTCGCGATTGGTCGCCACTTCAATGCCGGTCGTGTTGAACAGCGTGCAGGACGCCGTGACGAAGATGACGGCGACCAGATTGCCTGAAAGCTCGGCCAGCTGTTTCCAGGGATAGTGGCGCAGCGCATCGAAATCCCACGGCGACATGAAGGAGATGCTGGACGGCGGCTGAAAGGTCCAACCCGCAGCCTGTGCTTGCGCCGTGGAAATGCCCGCCAGCCAGAACAGGCCATGTGCCGCGATGACGCCGCCGACGAGAATGGCAGGCAAACCGAATGACGAGCGGGAGCGGTGCCATGTCAAATAAAGCACGATCGCCATCACGCAGGCGGCTCCGAGCTTCGCGACGGTGAGCAGGTCCTCGAATTGGCCGAGCGTTGCGAGTTCCAGCTGTTGGCCGGTGATGACGCGCACCGCGCCAAGAAGGATCAGGCAGCCCGTTGCGCCGAGAAAGCCGCCGACCACCGGGTAAGGGACATAGCGGATCGCGCGGCCCATGCGCGTCATTCCAAAGCAGCACAGCACGACACCGGTCAGCACGGTGGCCACCGCGAGCGTGATCAGCGCGGCAGGAAGTACTGGCGCGGATGGGTCGGCCGCGGCAATGCGCTCGGCCATCGAGGACGCCAGAATGCCGGACATGGCGGCGGTGGAACTGTCCGGTCCGGAAATCGCAAAGGGCAGGGAACTGCCGAGAGCGATCACGGCGGCAAGAATGGCGGACGAGATGAATGTCGCGGCGACGCCGTAGGAGAGATACGGCGAAAGCGAGCCGCCGAAGATCAGCAGCGAATAAGAGAGCCCGAAAGTGACGGTCAGGACGCTGGCGGCGCTTCCCCCGAGAATATCCTTGAGCACCGCGCGCAGTTGCAGTCTCGATTGAACACTGATCGATTGCGTGCTCACGCGTTCGTTTCCCCCTCCGGCCGCCTCATAGCTTGAGATCGTGGCCGGTGACGCGGCGGTAGGCTTCGAGATAGCGCTTGCTGGTCGCATCCACGACGCTGGCCGGCAGTGGCGGCGACGGAGCCTCGCCGTTCCAGCGGCCGGTGCGACGTTCGGCGTCGAGGTAGTCGCGCAACGGCTGCTTGTCGAAGCTCGGCTGCGGCTGCCCGGGTTTGTAGGCGTCGGTCGCCCAGAACCTCGAACTGTCGGGAGTCATCACTTCGTCGATCAGGATGATGCGGCCGTTGGCATCGCGGCCGAATTCAAACTTGGTATCGGCGATGATGATGCCATGTTCGCGGGCGATCCTTTCGCCCAGCGAATAGACCGCGCGGGTCATCCGCTCAAGCTTAAGCGCGACGTCGTTGCCCACGATCTCGCGCATCCTGGCTACCGTGATGTTTTCGTCATGGCCGCTCTCGGCCTTGGTCGCAGGGCTGAAGATCGCCGGCTCGAGCCGGCCGCTCTCCAGAAGACCCGGGGCGACCTTTTCGCCGGCGAGCGTGCCGGAGGCCGCGTATTCCTTCCAGGCTGAACCCGAGAGATAGCCGCGGATCACGCATTCGATCGGAAACACTTTCGTCCGCTTGCACAACATCGCGCGCCCCACCAGGGACTCGCGATACGCCTTCAGGGCAGGCACTTCACCGATGATCGCGTCGGCATCCGCGGTGATCATGTGATGCGGCACCACGACATCAAGTTGGTTGAACCACCAGGCGCTGATTTGCGTCAGCACCGCGCCCTTCATCGGGATGGTTTCGGCCATCACGATATCGAAGGCCGAAATGCGATCGGTGGTGAGCAGCAGCACGAAATCGTCGCCGACAGCGTAGATGTCGCGAACCTTGCCGCGCCCGATCCGTTCGAGAGGCAAATCGCTCGCCAGCATGGTGGTCATCAAACCTAGAGCTCCGATTCCGAAGTTCGCAAGCTATTGGGGCGGCCTCTGACGCGAACTTCGGAATCAGAGGAGCTCTAGCAAATATTAACTTCTAGTGCGGCTTTGAATTTGAAGTTCCCCTATGACGGACTTGCGGCGAAACTGATAGGAACTTCAAATTCGCCGCACAAACTTTCGAAGAGAACCCGCCTCGGCGGGGTCAGGATAAGAAGAGCTCATTCCGGCAGTGGAATGAACTCGTGCTCGTTGGGAACAGGCGCGAAGCGGCCGGATTTCCAGTCCTGCTTGGCCTGTTCGATCCGCTCTTTACTGGATGAAACGAAATTCCACCAGATATGGCGCGGGCCTTCGAGGGCATCTCCACCAAGAAACATCATCCGCGCGGCCTTAAGCGTCTTGACCGTGATGCGGTCGCCGGGGCGGAAGACCAGGAGGCGCGGGCCTTCGTAGCGCTCGCTCGCGATCTCGATCTCGCCGTCGACGACATAGATCGCGCGCTCCTCATGGTCGGCATCGAGCGGGATATTGACACCCGCCTCCGCCGTGACCTCGGCATAGAACCACGGCGACACCATCGCGACCGGCGAGGTCGCGCCGAACGAACTCCCTGCGATGATCCGCGCGGAAATGCCGCGATCGGTCACGGTCGGAAGGTCCGACGCCGCATAATGCTGGAAGGTCGGGTCGATCTCTTCCTTGCCCTCGGGCAGCGCGATCCAGCTTTGCAGGCCCAGCATCTTCTGGCCGGTCGTGCGTTGCAGGTCCGGCGTGCGCTCGGAATGGGCGATGCCGCGGCCCGCCGTCATCAGGTTCATGGCGCCGGGCTCGATTTCGCGGATGTTGCCCTCGCTGTCGCGGTGCATGATGGCCCCATCGAACAGATAGGTGACGGTGGCAAGCCCGATATGCGGATGGGGGCGCACGTCCATGCCCTTGCCCGATAAAAACTGCACCGGGCCGAAATGGTCGAAGAAGATGAACGGGCCGACCATCTGCCGCTTGCCATGCGGCAGCGCGCGACGGACCTCGAAGCCGTCGCCGAGGTCGCGGGTGCGCGGCACGATGACGAGCTCCAGCGCGTCGCAGGAAAGGGGATCGCCGAGGACGGGATCGTTCGAGGGTTGCCAACTCATGGTTCTTTTCCCTTCGGTCTCTCTTCTCCTGCCTGGCCCCGATCATAACAGCAATTGCGCGAGGCCATTCAAGCGCGACCGATCACTTGTTTTGGCGCCGCGGCATTCTTACTCCGCAGCGGCGACGTATTGCTGTCCGACATAGCCTGTGGGATCGCCGAAGCGTTCGACCATCACCTCTGGCAGATCCTTGGCCTTGTGCGTCACGCAGCCGCCGGAGCGCACCGTGTACCGCTGCTGACGCTTGAGGTGTGGCGGCGCTGTCCCTTGCTGGAGCGCCCGCGCGGCCTCCATGATAACTTTACGGAAGTGCATGATGCCAAGATCGGTGGGGCCGAGATGTTCGCGCGTGCGGTCGGCGATCGGCCCCTGGCTGTCCTGCACGGCGGCATCCTGCTCGGATACGCCCTTAATGCCGGTGTAGCTTTTCGTCTTCTGCAGCTTCCGGTCGATCAGATAGTCATTGGACTTGTTGCGCAGCGGGACATAATTCCCATCGACTTCCGCGATAACGCCGTGGCCATGCGAATAAGCCTCGCGTTCGGCCGGTGTCAGCGGGCGCTGCGGATTCCAGGCATAAGTGTAGATCCAGCAGGTAGTGTCGGTCACCGGCACGAAGCTCTGGCCGAAAATGCTGTCGCCCGGCATCGCGCTCGGCGCGTAAGAGTGCACCGGCATCAGGAATTGCGCGATCCGCCAGTAGATATTGTCGTCATTGGCGATCCGCCCGCCCGCGATCGTTAGCCCTGCGTCATGCGGATTGATCTTGATCACCGGCCGCGGGTCTTCCGCGATCCAGCGCATGTGGTCGGTGTTCATCCGCGAGATCGGATTGATGAAATGCTTCCTGATGTCGAGGATATCGTCCTCGTCCTTGTCGAAGGCGAGATGCGCGAAGGTGAAATGCGCAGTGTCGATCGAGCCTTCCAACGCCTGCACCCAATTGCAATCCTGCCATTTCTTGCTGACAAAGCGGTGTGAGGCGGGAAGGAGCGCCATCTCCAGCGCCGGCAGTTCGGGCACCTCGCCTAGCGGTCCCATATAGGCCCAGATCATCTCGCCCCATTCGCGCGCCGGATAGGACTTGATGCGGATCAGGTCCCTGGCGTTGAGATCGGGATAGGAGGTCGGCATGTCGACGCAACGGCCGTCGGTGTCGAACTTCCAGCCGTGATAGACGCAGCGGATACCGCATTCCTCATTGCGGCCGAACCAAAGATTGGCGCCGCGATGCGGACAATATTGATCGATGACGCCGACCACGCCTCTGGAGTTGCGGAAGGCGAGCAGTTCCTCGCCCATCACCACGATCTTTTTCGGCGGCCCGTCGGCTTCCGGCAATTCCTTCGCGAGCAGCACCGGCAACCAGAAACGCCGCAGCAGGTCGCCCATCGGCGTGCCGGCGTCGCTTTGGGTGAGAAACCGGTTGTCCTCCGGTCGCAGCATGGCGCGCCTCCGGGATTTGATCTTGGTTTTCCACGAGCTTGGCGCAGGTGATGCGGGCCGTCAACGCAACTTGTCGTTCCCGCGGCGCTTTCGCTCCACCGTGATTGCGAGTGGCGAAAGCGACGAAGCAATCCAGATCCCATTCCTCGCTGTCATTCCGGGGCGCGAGTGAAACGAGCGCGCCCGGAATCCATCTCTCCTGGCGTAGTGGCGGCGCTATGGATTCCGGGCCTGCGCCTTACGGCGCATCCCGGAATGACGAAAACCTTATTACTTGCGCCCGCGGTGCTAAGCTTGGACTCCCCGCAATGACGCAACTCAGCATTCCCGCGAGACAAGTGCCTCCGGGTCCTTGCAAATTTCGGCCCTCGGAAAGATCAGAGGGCGCGCGGGAATGCCGGGTGCTGGGCGCACCCGCAGCCTCATGCGCAAAAGAAAAAGCACATGAGTAAGTCACCGCAGGTAAGCCAGGCAAGCCCGGCATTCCCGCACGCGAATGGTTTTAACGGCTTATTCCATGCTCTCCCCGGCACCGTCGTCCCTGAGAAGCGTTAGCTTCTTGAGAACTTGACGCCAGCGTCGAGGCGTCAGAACCACATGGCTTTGCCGTCCACGACAAACGCATTCGTCCGATGCGCCGTCGCGTCCACCGCATCCCGCACCCAACGTTCGTGACGATCGCGAAACGCCCCTCTTGGCGAGTACAGGACGCACGAAGAGGTGCCCGTGATTTGCCCGTCGTCACAAGTGAATTGGCCTGCGACACAATGGCACGACAGGCAAATCAGCTGCGGTGGGAAAAAATGCGGTCAAGCGCAATCTTCTCGTGTCCCGGACGCGTTGCGGCATATGATGCCGCTGCCGGGACCCACGTAAAAATGATGCTTTGATACAGGAGGGATGATGGGCCCCGGATCAGCAGCGCACCACGTGCGCGCTGCGCCGCGTACGGGGCACGAGCGAAATAAAATCTACTTTCCAAGCTGCACGAAGCGCAACTCACCCTTCACCAGATCGGGCACCACCACCATCAGCCCCTTGGCATTGGGATAGGCGCAGAGGTCTGCCGGCCCTTTGAAATCGGTCGCCAGCTTCTTCACGCCCATGGTCTTGTTCCACTGAAACAGCGATCCGCTCACCCAGTCCGTGGCCAGAATGTCGCCATCGCTCATCACGTAAAGCCCGTCGAGCATTCCGATCTTGTCGGACACGAGCTCGGGATCCTTGCCCGGCGCCATCGCGTAGATGCCGCGCGGATCATCCTTGCCTTTGAAGCCGACCATCATCAGGGTCCCGCGCTTTCCGGGATAGAGGCCGTTCGGATAGACCCCCTTGTCCTTGAACAGCACCGTGATCTTGGGATCGGCCTTCGATTTGAGGAAGTCGGCAGGCTCGACGCGCACCACCTGGTCGGAGCGATTGTCGCTGACGTAGAGCGCATCGTCCATCACGGTCGGGTCGTTGGCGAAAACGACACCGGGCAGATCGAGCTTCTTGCTCTCCTTGGTCTTGAGATCGAACACCCAGACCGAATCGATGTCGGTGACCCACAGCCGATCACCCCTCACCCAAATGCCTTTCGGCTTGTTGAGCGTCTGCCCCTTGGCGGGCAGAAAACCGTCTTCGAGGATTTTTCCGTCCAGCGAAACTTTGGTGATCTTGCCCTTGCCGTCCTTGTCCGCCGGCTTGAGATCGGGGCCGAAATCACTGGTGTAGAGGACCTTGTTCTTGGCGTCGTAGGCAACCGATTCCACGTGGCCAAAGCCGGTCGTCGTACTCTCCGAGAGCACCTTTAGTTCCTTCGCCGAAGCTACGGATGCGCTCATTGCTTGCATAGCGGCGACGCCGATTGCGAGCGCGAAGCTGAATGAAAGGCCTTTGATCACGTTCTTTCCCCTTCTTTGTTTGCGACTCTTGTCGTCTCCCGAGTGGGACCGCCCGCTCATCGAAAAGTACCACGACGGAACCAACTTGGAAGCGGCGCCGTATCCATTTTGGGCGCTCGCCCCGAATTTCTCCCGCAAGGTCGAATCGATTTCCACCCGTTTTGCGAATGGAGCCTCACTCCATAGCGCTCGCGTGACGCAAGGCGTTCAGTTCGCCTGTCACCTCGATCGGATGGGGATGTGAAGGCCGGCGCTTACGCGGAATGATTGTTCGGGCCCCCGAGCCCGAAGCGCGACTGGTCAGCCGCAATTCCAGATCGGGCCGATCGGTGTCCACGTCCAGCATGGGCCAAAGGAGCCGCCGTTGGAGCGGCCGTGGTAGATGCCGGGCCGGCCGACATAATGCCACTCGCCGTCATAGCCGAAATATTCAGGCGTCGGGTCGATGTACCAGGGCCGCTTGTCGTGGCGCGCCAGATACCGCAATGCGCCTTTTTGCGCATAAAGCGGCTGGCTGTTGCTCGGCGGCTGATGATAGCCGGGCAGGAAACCGTAGCCATGCCAGACCGGCTTCGGCCGCTTGTGAGCCGGCGCCGCCTGCGCGACCACGGCAATGAGAGACAGGACGACGACAATTGCGAAAGACAACAAGCGCACCATCTGCGCAGCATAGACAATTCGATATGGGAAGGCCATCCAAATCCGGATGCGAGATTCTTTTCGTATGCTCAGCGATCTGCCTCGCTCTGTGTCGCGATGCCGATCACTTCGCGCGTTCGAAGCTGACGATGCTGCGTGTCATGCCCTTGTCCGGCCAGTTCGGCATCGTTCGCCATGGAGTCAGGACCTCGAGCCGGTCGCCTTCGAGTTTGAAAGAGCGAACCTGCCTGGTGCCGACCCACTCCGGATTCCAGGCGACCTCGACGCTGGTCGTCCAGGTGCTCCCTTCGGTGCTGTATGTGCCGGTATAGGCGACCAGCGAATTGAGCAGCTCCGCCCTGTCGTGTTCGGTTTTGGCAGGCTTGCGGCCGTCTCCCGTCAGCACGAAGAAGACACGTCCTTCCGGCAGGAAAGTGACGTAACCACTGGGCTTGTCCCCCATGGCCGGCAATTTTTCTCCGGTCGCCTGCACCTCTACAACATAGGACAGCAACCGCCAGGTTCCGACGAGTCCGCCCTCGTCATCGCCGCGGCTCGGCTGCGTGGGGATGCAGGCAAGTAAGATCGCCAGTGCGATTGAATAAGCTGTTCTCACGCCATCCTCCCGATGAGGTGAAATACCGCGAAAGACTATTGGAGCCGCGCTCGTCGGCGCTTGATATGGCGCAAGGGCGCTCGCGCCTGCGCAAAGAACGGCGCCGCCGTGTGATCCTATTTGGACCCGTCCCTGACGAAAGGAAGCCCCTTCGCCTGCCATTCCGCCAAATCCATCACGACGGCCGTGACATTGGCGAAGCCGATATCCTGAAGCTGTTTCGCCGCCAGCGTGGCGCGGCCGCAGGGAGTTCACTGACGCTGCGGCCGAAAATCCTCTCGTGTTTGCGCTCGATCAAACGCCAGGCTGCATCGCCTCAAGCCGGATCCATGCCCTTCGATTTGAGGACGGCCGTGCCGGTCGGACTGGTCAGAAGCTCGATCAGCGATTTGGCCGCCGCGGGATCCTGGCTCGTCGCTCCGATGCCGGCCGAGAAAGTGATCTTGCTGTTGAATTCGCCGGGCAGCGGGCCAACCACCTGTGTCCCCGGAACGGCGGCGATTTCCGAGGCCTGCGCCACGCCCATTTCGGCCTCGCCCTTGGCGACAAGCTCGCCCGCTTGCGCGCCCGGCACCAGGATCGTTTTGGGCTTCATCTGATCAGCGATGCCCAAGCGATCGATGACCTTGGCCATGTGGACACCGCTGGCGCCGCCCTTCGCAGGATCGGCATAGGAGATCGACTTGGTGGCGATCAGCGCTTCCTTTAGCCTGTCCGGCGTCGAGATGTCGGGCCGCGGCGCACCGGCGCGCACCCCGACCGCAACATAGGACGTCCCGACGTCGACGATGCTGTCCTTGGCAACCTTACCCTGGGCTTGCAGGTCGTCGAGGACCGGGTGCGACAGGATCAGCACGTCGGCGGTTTCGCCTTCGTCGATCTTCTTCTTCAGATAGGCAATGGTGCCGTAGACAAAGGTCAGATGGTTGCCGCCGGCCTCGTATTTCGCTGCGAGCTCGTCGAGCGCAGGCGTCAGCGCAACCGTGCTCATGACCTTCACGTCGGCGACGCGCGCGTCGATCGTTGATGCAGCCAGCGTCAGCAGCAACGCAGATGCGAATGCCGCCGCGACGCCGGCTCGATTGATGAAATGTACGCTCATGACGACTGCTCTCCCCCAATTGGCTTTTCCGATCATAGTCGAAAGGCCATTGGAGCAGTAGAGCCCGTCGCTCGCGGTTTTCATTGCGAGGGGCGTGAGCGATGAACCACCGTCGCCCTGCATGAAGACCGTCTCCGCCGCGAGGCGCAACCGTCAGGCTGCGCGCACCGAGGCAAGGAATTTCGAGACTTCGGACCTGAGCCGGCCGGAGTTGGTCGACAATGTCTGCGCGCCCGAGAGCACCTGGGACGATGCGGTGCCGGTTTCGGCCGCACCGCGCTGAACGTCGGTGATGTTGGCTGAGACCTGCTGTGTGCCAGTGGCCGCCCGCTGCACGTTACGGGCGATCTCCTTGGTGGCCGCGCCCTGCTCTTCCACGGCCGCCGCGATGGTTGCGGAGATTTCCGAAAGTTTTTCGATCGTGCCGCTGATTTCCCGGATCGCCCCGACGGAATCCTCCGTCGCAGACTGAATACCGCTGATCTGCTGGCTGATCTCGCCGGTCGCCTTCGACGTCTGCTCGGCCAGCGCCTTCACCTCGGAGGCCACGACGGCAAAGCCGCGACCCGCCTCGCCGGCGCGGGCAGCTTCAATGGTGGCATTGAGCGCGAGCAGGTTGGTCTGCCCGGCGATGGTATTGATCAGCTCGACGACGTCGCCGATACGGGTTGCGGCCTTGGAGAGCTCACTGACCCGTGCGGTCGTATTGTGGGCCTGATCGACTGCCGCGCCGGCCATCCGCGTGGATTCCTGCACTTGGCGGCTGATCTCAGAGATCGACGAGGAAAGCTCTTCCGTCGCGCTGGCGACCGATTGCACATTGGCGGACGCTTCCTCGGAAGCGCCGGCCACCGTGGTGGCGAGCTCCTGCGCGTGGTCTGCCTGCGAGGTCATCGTTCGGGCGGCGGTCTCGAGCTCGCTCGAGGCGGTCGAAACCGTGTGGACGATCGCCCCCACAGCCTCCTCGAAGCCGTTGGCGAGCTTCTGCATGTCCTCCTTGCGCTGGCGTGCGACGACCTCGTCCTGCCTGATCTTGGCTTCGGCTTCATCACGCGCTTTCTGTTCGGCTTTGACCTTGAAATCGGAGACAGCGTGCGCCATGTCGCCGACCTCATCCTTGCGGTCCAGTCCAGGCAGCACGACGTCGAAGTTGCCAGAGGCCAGCTCCTTCATGCCCGAGGTGAGCCCGGCAAGAGGCCGAATGATGCCGCGTGCAATGAAGAAGGCGATCACCAATCCGAGCAGCACGGCGGCGCCGGCGACCATTTCCTGGGCCGAGATCGTGTTGGCGATGCGGCCGTCCGTCTCGGCGACGGTCGAGACGAAGCGCCCGTCCGTCTCGGACTTTATTTTCTCCATCTTCTCGATCGCACCCACAACCGCCGGCGTGATGGCCTTGTAATAGAGCTCGTCGGCCCGAACGATATTGGGCCCGGTCTTCTGGAAGGCCTCGGCATATTTGGCAATTCCGGTCTTCACCGCGGCAAGCTGGGTGGCGAGACCCGCCGGCAGATCCAGTTTTTCGAGTTGGGCGATTTCCTGCTGCGCCTTGGCGACATTGGTCTTGAAGATGTCAATGCCCTTGGCCTCGCGGGTCGCGAGCATGCGCCAGTTGGCGACGCGCACGAGCAAGCCCTTTTCCTCAAGCGCATTTGCCTCGGCCGCAAACGGCGTCCCGGCGGCGGCCGCAACAAATTTGTTGAGGTCTTCGGCCATCTTGTCGCCGTCGGTGAACAGCAAGGCGCGTCCCGCCTGCATCTGCTTGACGGCGTCGCCAAGCTCGGTGCGATTGGCTTTCAGCTCGGCAATATCGTTGATCACGCGCTTGTATTCGGCTTTCCGTTCTTCGAAGCGCGTCGTTGCTGCGGCGTCCTCGAGCAGCGCTACGACGGCGCTCATCCGCTTGTCGGCGTCCGCCAGCGAGGCGTCGTCCTGATCGAACGAATAGCGCAGAAGGCCGCGGCGAATGGCTTGCAGGTGCGTCGTCAGCTCGCCCACCCGGACGGAGACCTTCGACTGCAGCGTCATCAGGTCGACGGACTCGCGAATGGTGCCGAGCTGCGAGTAGCCGATCGCGGCTAGGACCGCTGTCGAAGCGATCAGGATGCCGAACCCCGCATAAAGCCGGCCACTGATTCGAAGATTAAGAATCGCCATCAAGAATTCCTTGCCAAATGCGCCAAGTATCGCCTGGACGGCGCCTATCTCCTTGAAAGACAAGGAGCTGTTGATGGGAACGTGCACGAGGAAGGTTGAATTATGGTGAACAGGTCCAGCGGGATCGTGCAACGGAGGGCTGCGTTCGCTTGATGGCCCGAGCGTTTCGACATGCTCAGATAGACGATCTCGCGCGACTGAAACCTCGACGCGTCGATCGTGCTCGGGCTCATCGCGCCAGCCTGTCCTGCACGAACCGGCCGGCGCGCGCGATCGCCTCGCGGCCCTCGGGAAGGATGCGCGCGTAGAGATGCCAGGCGTGCGGCATGCGGGGCCAGACCTCGATCTCGGCATCGCATCCGGCTTCCCGCAATCTCGCCGCCATTCGTAACGCGTCGTCGCGCAGGATCTCGTCGCTGCCGACCTGGATCAGCGTCGGCGGCAAGCCGGACGCGTCGCCATGCAGCGGCGAGGCATAAGGATGGCGCGCATCGGCGCCAGCCAGATAGAAATCGGCAAAGGCAGGAAGCCGCGTGACGTCCATCATCGGATCCGCCGCGGCATTGCTCTGCAGCGATGGCCCGGTCAAAGCGAGATCGGTCCATGGCGAGATGGCGACCGCGGCGGCAGGGAGCGGCAGGCCCTCATCGCGCAGCCGGTAGAGTGTCCCAAGCGCCAGGCCGCCGCCAGCGGAGTTGCCGACCACGGCGATCCGTCGCGGCTCGATACGCCCCGCAAGCCAGCGGTAGACCGTGACCGCATCGTCGAGCGCGGCTGGAAATGGGTGCTCCGGCGCGAGACGGTAGTCGAAGTAAAACACGGAGGTGCGCGCCGCCGCGCCAATGCGCCAGGTAAAGTCGCGGTACAGCGGCGCGCTGCCGATCACATAGCCGCCGCCATGAAAATGCAGAACGCAGGCGTCGTCGCGTGCCCCGGGCGTTGCGATCCTCACCGCGTCCACGCCGTCAGCATCAAGGGTTTCGTTGCGCGTTCCAGCCGGCGGGCCGGGCACGAGGGGCTCGAGCAGCCGCAAGCGTCGGCGGGCCGTCTCAAGATCCAGCAGGCGGCGTTTGCCTCGGTGCTTGAACAGGCGCAACGCGCCTCGCAGGAGTTCGGCTCGTACGCTCACTCGTACGCTCATCGGCTAACAAGCGTGCCATTCCGGCTGTCCGTTGCTTTCGCCCCGATCAACGAACATCGTCCACCTGCTCGGGCCAGGCTTCTTGAGGCGCGTTCGCGCGCCGGCCCCTCGCGCCGCCTCAAACGGTTACGATCCAAAAATCGCCGGATAAGCGCGCCTTGCGGCGCGGAGCATTATTCTGCCGCGGTCGTTTCCGGCAGCTTGGCGCCTTTGCCATAACGCTGATCGATATAGTCGATCACCAGCGCCTTGAAATCGGCGGCGATCGCAGGCCCGCGCAGCGTGCGGAATTTCTTGCCGTCGACGAACACGGGAGCAGCCGGCGCTTCGCCGGTGCCTGGCAGCGAGATGCCGATATTGGCATGCTTGGATTTGCCGGGGCCGTTGACGATGCAGCCCATCACAGCGACGTTGAGTTCTTCCACGCCCGGATATTGCGTCTTCCAGGTCGGCATCTCGTCGCGGATGAAATCCTGGATCGAGCGCGCCAGCTCCTGGAACGTGGTCGAGGTGGTGCGGCCGCAACCGGGGCACGCGGCAACCAGCGGCACGAAGGTGCGGAAGCCCATGGTCTGCAACAGTTCCTGCGCGACCTGAACCTCCAGCGTGCGGTCGCCGCCGGGTTCGGGCGTCAAGGAAATGCGGATGGTGTCGCCGATGCCATCCTGCAGGAGGATGCCGAGCGCGGCCGACGAGGCGACGATGCCCTTCGAGCCCATGCCGGCTTCAGTCAAGCCCAGGTGGATGGCGTAGTCCGAGCGGCGCGCCAGTTCCTGATAGACCGCGATCAGGTCCTGCACGGCGGAGACTTTGGCCGACAGGATCATCTTGTTCTTGGGCATGCCGAGTTCTTGCGCCCGCGCCGCCGACAACAGCGCCGACCGCACCATCGCCTCGCGCGTCACGGCGCGGGCATCGCGCGGATTGGCGGACGCCGTGTTCTCGTCCATCAGCTTGGTCAGCAGTTCCTGATCGAGCGAGCCCCAGTTGGCGCCGATCCGCACCGGCTTGTTGTTCTTGTTGGCGATCTCGATGATGTCGGCGAATTGTGTGTCGCGCTTGTTCTTGAAGCCGACATTGCCGGGATTGATGCGGTATTTGTCGAGCGCCTCGGCGCAGGCCGGATATTCGGCGAGCAGCTTGTGGCCGATATAATGGAAGTCGCCGATCAACGGCGTGTTGATGCCGCGCTTGCGCAACCCGTCGCGGATGTGGGGAACGGCAGCGGCCGCTTCCTCGCGGTCGACCGTGATGCGCACCATTTCGGAACCGGCGCGCGAGAGCGCTGCGACCTGGACGATCGTGCCGTCGACATCGGCGGTGTCGGTGTTGGTCATCGACTGCACGACGATCGGCGCGCCACCGCCGACGGCGACGTGGCCGACCATGACCTGGGTGGTCTTATGTCTGGCCTTCGGGCCGGCGATGTCGGAGCTCATGTCGTCTTGGGGCAATTTTTCGGGCTTGTTCATGGGCGTCAGATATCAGGTTTTAGTGGCGTTCAGCAACGGATCAGCGGCAACAAGGTTGCTCGGACTAGTGCTTCGATTCCGAAGTTCGCCGGCATTCGCGGCCCCATCTCATGCGAACTTCGGAATCAAAGAAGCACTAGCAAATATAGGCTTCTAGCGCGGGTTTTGAATTTGAAGTTCCTATAGCGTGATCACCGCAAAACCGATAGGAACTTCACATTAACCGCACTAGTGCGGTTAACCAGAAAAAGCCCTGCAATTACAAGCAGCGCTGCGGCCCCGAAGATGGGGGTCAGCGTCTCATGCAGGATGAGATAGCTAGCAACGACGCCAAACAAAGGGGTGATGAAGGTAAATGCCGACAATTTGCTGGCCGAATAGGTCTTGACCAAGGCCCACCAGAGCAAAAACGTCAGGCCGACCACCCAGAACGCCTGGTAGGCCATCAGCGAAAGGGCCAAAGGTCCGGGAAAATGGCTCAGGGTTTCCCCGAAAAAGAAGGCCGCCATGCCCAAAATCGGGATCGAGATCACTACCTGGTAGATCAGCGCCTTTTCCGGCGGGGCATGACGCAGTTCCGTGGCCTTCACCAGCAGGGTCGTGACGGCCCAAAGCGCCCCGCCGCCGACGATCAGAAGGTCGCCCAGCAGGACGTTTGCATCGCCATCGGCTTGCGGGACACCGATAGCGAGCGCCACGCCCGCGAAACATAACGCAAGCCCTGCCCATTGCGAGATCCGCAGCCGTTCGCCCAGCAAGCGGTACGAACCAAGCGCGACGAAAAACGGTGCGGTGTAAAGAAACACCACCGCTCGCGACGCCGATGTCAGTTCCAGCCCGCGAAAGATCATCACGAACTCGATGCCGAAGATCACGCCCAGCCAGAGGCCGGCGCGAAGCGTGCCGTCGCGCGTGAACAGTTTTGTACCGCGGACGTGCGCGATCAGGAGCAGCACGGGAAGCGCGGCGATGGAGCGGATCGTGCCCTGCCATAACGGCGAAATGTCCGGCAGCGCGAGCTTGACCGCGATCTGGTTGAAACCCCAGCTCACGCACAGCATTAGCATGAGCGCGATCGCGCGCGGGCTGAGCGAACGCTCCGCCGATGAAAACGGCGATTTGTATGAAGTCATGGGAAGCTTGGTCGCTCTCTTCTTAATTCTGGCAATGCGCGCAGATGCCGGTGATTTCGACGATCGATAGCCTCGGCGTGAAGCCCGTTGCGCGCGCCGAGGCGTTGAGGCTCTGCGCGACGGGCGCGGCCGGAACTTCGCCGACCAGGCCGCAACGCTCGCAGATCAAAAACGCCACCATCGCGGTCTCATCATGGTCGTGCGCGCAGGCCAGAAAGGCGTTGCGGCTTTCGATGCGATGGACGAGGCCGTTTTCCATCAGGAAATCGAGCGCGCGATAGACCGTGATCGGCGCCGGGCGCGGCTTCGTCCTGGCCAGTTCCTCGATCACCTCATAGGCGCCGAGCGGCCGATGGCTGGACAACAACGCCTCCAGCACCTGGCGCCGGATCGGCGTGAATTTCTGCGAGCGCCGGGCGCAGACCCGCTCGGCATGTCGCAGGGCATCCGCCGTGCAGCGGCCATGATCGTGATCGGGTGCCGGGAAGGTCGGTCTGGCGAGCCTCATTTGGTCAACGTAGCATTTCGCGGGCGCGAACCAAATCCCGTTCCGCGGAAAACCTTTGTGACGCCATCGCCTTAGCGGTTCCTTGGCCATGCCGATTTGGCGGGGCAGGGCCGCATTGCCGCCGTGGTGAAAAATTCATAAGCAAGCTTATTATATCCAAAGCTTATGAAGAGGCACCGGACAATGCGCGATTCCGTCGACAAGAACCTGCTGTTCACGCTGGGCGAATTGGCGCGGCTGGTGCGCGCCTATGCCGACCGGAAAGCCGCGCGCTACGGCATTACCCGCGCGCAATGGGCGGTGCTCACCAAGGTCGAGCGCTTCGAGGGCATGAAGCAGACGGAACTGGCCGAACAGATGGAGATGCAGCCGATCACGCTGACGCGCCTGGTCGACCGTCTTTGCGACAATGGCTGGATCGAGCGCCGCGACGACGAGACGGACCGCCGGGTCAACCGGCTTTACCTGCGGAAGGCGGCGCGGCCGCTGCTCGCCAAGCTGAGCGGCCTGCGTTCCGAAATCACGGAAACGGCGCTGGACGGCATCAGCTCCACTGAGGCCCAGCGGCTTCTCACCCAGCTGGAAGCGATCAAGGAAAATGTCCGTAACGCAATTCAGGATGATGAAGATGCAAGGAAGGAACAGCGCTATGGCTGAACCCGTATTGAAATTTCCGCCGGAGCAGAAGGGCGCGCCGGCGCAGGCGCCGCGGGACAGGCTCGCCGGCGCACCGCGCCGCCGGCTGCTTGCCGTGATGCGCCGCTATCGCCGCTTCCTGTTGCTCGTGGTGCTGCCGATCATCGCCGTGATCGGCGGCGTGACGTTCTATCTCAATGGCGGACGCTATGTCGGCACTGACGACACTTATGTTGGCGCGCAGAAGGTTCTGATCACGCCCGACATTTCCGGTCGCATCGACAAAGTCGTCGTGAAAGAGGGCCAGCGCGTCCACAAGGGCGACGTGCTGTTCGAGATCGATCCAGTCCCGTTCCGCCTCGCGGTCGACCGTGCGAAAGCCGCGGTCGAGCAGGCCAGGATGAGCTACAACAATCTCGTCGCCAACATCAAGATTTACGACCAGATGGCCGAGCTGATGCAGCAGGACATCGACCTCAAGCAGCGCGATGTCGACCGAAAATCGGCGCTGGCGAAGAGCAGCTTTGGCTCGCAGCTCGACCTCGACAAATCCAGCACCGCCCTCGTCACATCGCGCGCGCAGCTCGCTTTCGTGCAGCAGCAGCGCTCGAGCTCGTTGACGCAGTTGCGCGGCAACCCGGACCTCAAGCTCGAGGACTTCCCGCCCTATTACCAGGCGCAGGCCGCGCTCGCGCAGGCCGAACGCGACCTCGACCACACCGAGATGCGCGCGCCGATGGACGGCGTCGCGACCCTCGTCGACCAGATCCAGCTCGGCCGCTTCGTCGTCGCCGGCTCGCCGGTCTTCACCATCATCGATGTCGCAAAGCCCTGGGTCGATTCCAACCTTAAGGAATCCGACATGACGCATGTCGCCGTCGGACAGCCGGTCGAGATCGAGGTCGACGCGTTCCCGGATCATGTCTTCAAGGGCACCGTGGGGTCGCTCTCGCCCGGCACCGGCGCGCAATTTGCGATCCTGCCGCCGCAAAACGCCACCGGCAATTTCGTCAAGGTGGTGCAGCGCATTCCGGTGCGGATCTATTTCGACAACAATGATCCGCTGGTGAAAAAACTGAAAGCCGGCATGAGCGCCTATGCCACGATCGACACCGGACACAAGCGCTCGCTCGCCATCCTGTTGGGCCTGCGCGCCGCGGCAAAGCAAGACGAAGATTGATGAGCACCGTTCCGGGCCTGCAGCGGAACATGGTGACGATCTGCGCCATGACCGCCACCATCATGCAGGCGCTCGACACCACCATCGCCAACGTCGCGCTGCCCTACATGCAGGGAACGCTGTCGGCGTCACAGGACCAGATCAACTGGGTGCTGACGTCCTACATCGTGGCGGCTGCGATCATGACCGCGCCGGTGGGATGGATTGCCAACCGTTTCGGGCGCAAGCGCACCTTCATCATCTGCTCTGCCGGTTTCACCGTCGCCTCCGTGCTGTGCGGGCTCGCGCAGGACATCAACCAGATGGTGCTGTTCCGCCTGCTCCAGGGCGTGTTCGGCGCGGCACTGGTGCCGCTGTCGCAGGCGGTCATGCTCGACATGTACTCCTTGCAGGAGCGCGCCAAGGCGATGTCGATCTGGGGCATGGGCGTGATGATGGGCCCGATCATGGGCCCCTCGCTGGGGGCCTGGCTCACCGAGACCTATTCCTGGCACTGGGTGTTCTTCGTCAACCTGCCGTTCGGCTTCATCACCGTACTCGGCCTGATGGTGTTCATGGACGAGACGAAGCAGGATACCGAGTTGCGCTTCGACTGGTTCGGGTTTGCCGCGCTCGCCATCGGCATCGGCGCCTTGCAGGTCGCGCTCGACCGCGGCGAACAGCTCGGCTGGCTCGAATCCAACGAGATCATCGCCGAGTTCATGCTGGCGATTGCCGGATTCTATTATTTCTTCGCGCACTCCTTCACGACCGATCGCCCCTTCATCCAGTTTTCGCTGTTTAACGATCGCAATTTCCTCACCGGCTGCATCTTCATGGCGGTGATGGGGCTCGTGCTGTATTCGACCATGGCGCTGGCCTCGCCCTACCTGCAAAACGTCATCGGCTATCCCATCATCACCGCCGGCATGCTGCTCGCAAGCCGCGGTTGCGGCACGTTCGTCGCCATGATGCTGGTCGGCCGCCTGATGCGTTACATCGAGGCGCGCACGCTGATCGTCGCGGGCCTTTCCCTCACCGCGTTGTCGCTCTTTGTCATGACCGGCTGGACCGACCAGACCGGCGCGACGGAGATCGTCACCATCAGCATCATTCAGGGGTTCGGTTTCGGGCTCGTCTTCGTGCCGCTCTCGACGGTAGCGTTCATGACGCTGCCCAATCATCTGCGCACCGACGGCACCTCGATGCTGACGCTGATGCGCAATGTCGCAAGTTCGATCGGCATCTCCATCGTGATCGCGCAACTCACCGAGGGCGGCCGGCGGATCTACGCGATTCTGTCGGAACACATCAACCCGTTCAACCAGGCGCTGCAGATGCCTGACGTGCAAAGCATGATCAATCTCGGCACCGACAAGGGCCGCGCCATGGCGGATGTGATGGTGCAGATCCAGGCGCAGATCATCGCGTTTTCGCAGGATTACCAGCTCGTGATGATCTTCATCCTGTGCTCGATCCCGCTCGCCATCATGATCGGCTCGACCAAGGCTGCGTTGCGCAAGCAGACGCCCGCACCCGATCACGCGGTGCTGGAATAGAACGCGGGCGAAGCCCGAGGTCGCAAGGCCCCGCCACGGCTGTCTACTGTTCAAAGGCCCGTGCCAGCCGGGCGATCGCCGGAGCAATGAGCTGATGCGGATAGCCGCTGAAGCCCAGCATCAGAGCTGATTGCCTCGGTGCCTCGACATACAGGCGGCTCATGGCATGGACCACGACGCCATGCTCCTGCGCCGCCCGCTGCAGCGAGATGTCGGAAAGTCCGCGCCGCGTATAGGCGACCAGATGCATGCCCTGGTCTGGCGGATCGACCGTCAGGTGATCGGCGAGACGGCGCTTGATCGCCGCAACCAGCGTATCGCGCTGCTTGCGGTACACTTCCCGCATTCTGCGGATGTGGGCGGCGAAGTGTCCCTCCTCCATGAAGGTGGTTACGACTCCCTGGCAAAGGGTCGACGGCTGGCGGTCCATCAGATAGCGCGCAGTCACGAAGGCCCGCGTCAGCGAGAGGGGCACGACGGCATAGCCGAGCCGAAGTCCCGGAAACAGCGCCTTGTTGAGGGTTCCGATATAGATGACGTGCCCGGCTTCATCGAGCCCCTGGAGCGATGCGAGCGGCCGCCCACCATAGCGGAATTCACTGGCGTAGTCGTCCTCGACGATCAAAGCGCCTTGCTTCCGCGCCCAGGCGAGAAGTTCGAGGCGGCGCGCCATCGACAGCGCAACACCTTTCGGAAACTGGTGCGAGGGGGTGATGAAAACCGCGCGTGCCTTTGGTGCGCGGCGGATGCCTTCGGTGACGTCAATGCCGTGCTGGTCGACCGGTACCGGGCAGACCTTCACTTTCGCGGCAACGAGCGCAAGGCGAGTTAGCGAATAGCCGGGGTCCTCGATCCAGACCGGCTCCTCTCGCCCCGGCATGACATGGATGACGATATCGAGAGCTTGCTGGGTGCCCGCCGTGATCAAGACCTGGTCGGGTTCGCAACGCACGCCGCGCGCGGCTTGCAAGTAGTCGCAAACGGCCCGGCGTAGTTCGACCATGCCGCGCGGATCGTCATAACCAAGGTGCTGTCGTCCGAACGAACGCAGGCTGCGGGCGCTTAGTTTTCGCCATAGTTCGGCGGTCCGTGCGTCGATGAGCGTGCGGCCGAGGTTGAAGGGGCGCTCGTCATTCTGCGCGGTCGCGTCGAGGACGCCGCCAGGCTTGCACGAGAAGGCCACCGCTCTCGACGACGATGCCGGCCGCTGCTTGCGGCGGGGAGCTGGCGCGAACGGCTCGGGAAAATCCGACGCAACATAAGTCCCTGCACCTTTCTTGCCGACTGCGTAGCCCTCAGCAAGAAGTTGTTCGAAAGCCGAGACCACAGCGGACCGCGATACGGCAAGTTGTGAAGCGAGTTCACGAGTCGAGGGCAGCTTAGTGGCGGGGCGAAGCGCCCCTGAGAGAATCGCCGACCGCAATTGGAGGTAAATCTGGCGGAACACCGGCGCGGGCGTCGCGCGGTCTATTTCGAACGCATAGAGTTCTGCCCAGCTTCGTCTGCTTTTCACGGATGCCTTTCGAAAGCATCAATCGCCCGGCGGGAAAGTGGTATGCCTCGTTGAGCAAAAGTGGGTCTTTCAACAAGACCACCGTTTTCCTACCATGTTTCGGACAGCAAGGAAATCGGAATGCCGGCTCTTTTCGAGCGGGGACGCAGAGGGGGTTAGGTCATGAGCACGCCGCAAATCCGCCGCGCCGACCGGGTCATGCCGGATGAACGTGCGCGCGAGACGCTTGCGCGCGGGCATAGCGGACGTCTGGCGACAGTTAGCGAGGATGGATTCCCATATTGCATCCCCCTGTTGTACCTTTGGATTGGCGGGGAAGTGTGTTTGCACACCACGAGCACTCGAGGACATTTGCGCGCGAACATCGAGCGGGATCCGCGCGTTTGCTTTGAGGTTGATGAGCAGGAAGGCGTGTTTGATTACGGCCGCTTTGAGTGCGATTCGGGTCTCGCCTATCGAAGCGTATGCCTGTTCGGCCGGATTCGGATTATCGAGGACCGAACAGCCAAGCAGCAGTTCTGCCAAACGTTGATGGTGAAGTACGGCAAGCCGGACACGGATCGGCCCAAGGGATTCTTCCCGCGGCTCGACGCCATCACCGTCTATGCGATTGCGGTTGAGCGCATGACCGGTAAGGAAACGCCGCTGCCTCCGCTGTCCGAACAATGGCCCGCGAAGGACCGGACCAAGACGCCAAATGCTTCGCCGCCCGCGGAGGGCGCTTGATCGCCGCGCCCGATTTACACGGTGATGGAATAGAAAAAACGCCGGCCCAAAACAAAAAGGGGCGCTGCATGCAGCGCCCCTTCGTATGTTGTCCTGACGCGCTTACACGATCAGAAGTGATAGTTGATGCCGACCTGTCCGCTGTTGATGTTCAGCGTTCCGGTCTGGACGCCCGGCGGGAGCTGGGCTGCGAAGAACGTCTGTCCGCTAAAGCTGCGATAGAGATATTCGCCCTTGACCGACCAGTGCGGCAGGAACATCCACTCGATGCCGGCGCCCGCGGTCCAGCCGGTCAGGGTCTGGCTGTCGCTGACAGCCACGCCCGGAGCAATCGCGCCGAGCTTGGCGTCCGCCAGCGCAAGGCCCGCGGTGCCGTACAGCAACACCTGGTCGACCGCGACGCCGAAGCGGCCGCGGATGGTGGCGAGCGAATCGACCTTCGCCGTTGCGGTGAGGGTCCCCACGCCAGGGAAAACCTGGGTCACGCTGTTGTTGATGTCAGCCCAGGCGCCGTCGGCTTCGATACCCGCGACGAACTGGCCGAACTGCCAGTTGTAGCCGATCGTACCGCCGGCGAATCCGCCCTTGATTGCGAACTGATCGCTGGTGTTCTCGCTGCCATAGCCACCCATCGCACCGATATAGAACCCGCTCCAGTTGGTGAGGGGGCTGACGATTGGCGCCTTGGTGTATGGCGCGCTCGGCGGTGCAGGCAGATCGGCGGCGTAGGCGGCGCCGGTGACCGACGTCAGCAGAAGTCCCAAAACAAGTCTTTTCATGATTTCCTCAGCTGTACAGAAAGAAGCCCAGCTGAGGCCATAATGGATGTAACTAACTGTAACAACCAGGTTGCAGATTGTGTCCGCATATAACTGCTGAGTGTGGCCGCTCGGGCACAGTTCAATGGGTTCGCGGCCGTCAAAAAGCGCTGCCGAATCAAAGGACTGATCACAAATCGGTGATCGGTAAAGGTCGCCCGGGCTCTCCTGTAACACAACGCGTCGCGCCGGCGCCGTCAACACGGTTGCGTTGTCGCTGCGCAGGCAGCCGGCAGCGCCCGATCACGCCGTGATGGGCAGGGTTGCGGGGCGACTTTTCTGCGTCACGGCAAGCCTAAACCAGCTGTCGCTCCAGCCCATGCAACACCTGATAGCACGGCAGCACCTGGGCAACGCTTGCGTTGGGCTCGCGGCCCTCGCGGATCGCGGCAAAGAATTCGCGATCCTGCAGTTCGATGCCGTTCATCGACACATCGACCTTGGAGACGTCGATCTTTTCTTCGTTGCCGTTGAAGAGGTCGTCGTAGCGCGCGATATACGTGCCGGTATCGCCGATATAGCGGAAGAAGGTGCCGAGCGGACCGTCATTGTTGAACGACAGGCTGAGCGTGCAGATCGCGCCGCTTTCGGTTTTTAGCTGGATGGACATATCCATCGCGATCCCCAGCGTCGGATGAACGGGCCCCTGGACCGCGTTCGCCTTTGCGATTGGCGAACGGCTCTGGTAGGCGAACAGATCCACCGTGTGCGCTGCGTGGTGCCATAACAGGTGGTCGGTCCAGCTCCGCGGCTGGCCCAGCGCATTCATGTTCGATCGACGGAAGAAGAACGTCTGCACGTCCATCTGCTGGATGTTGAATTCGCCGGCGACAATCCTTTTGTGCACCCATTGGTGGCTGGGGTTGAACCTCCTTGTGTGGCCGCACATCGCGACCAGTCCGGTTTTTTTCTGCAAGTCGACAACAGCCTGCGCGTCCTGCAGGGAATCGGCCAGCGGGATTTCGACCTGCACGTGCTTGCCGGCCTTCAGGCAGGCGAGCGATTGCGACGCATGCATCTGGGTAGGCGTGCACAGGATCACCGCGTCAACGTCCTCCAGTGCGAGGCTGTCGGCGAGATCGGTCGAGACATGGGCGATGCCGTATTTGGCAGCGATTTCCCTGGTCGGCTCCAGCCTCCGGCCGACCAGCGACACCACTTCGACGCCGTCAATGTTCTTGATGCCGTCGAGATGCTTGATGCCGAACGCGCCGGCGCCTGCCAGCGCGACCTTGGTGACCTTGGTCATGTCAGTTTGTTCTCCAGGATCAGGTGGCCGACGGCGGTGTTGCTCGCCGGCACGTGATAGAAGCGGTGCCGAACCGTCGGTGGTGCCTTGCTGCCGTCGACATCGCTCATGGCGCCCCTGGCGATCAGCCACATCACGAGTTCAATGCCCTCGCTGCCGGCTTCGCGGACGTAGTCGATGTGCGGCATCCTGGAAAGCCCTTCCGGGTCGGCGATCAGCCGATCGAGGAAAGCCTGATCCCACTCCTTGTTGATCAGCCCGGCGCGCGGCCCCTGGAGCTGGTGACTCATGCCGCCGGTACCCCAGATCTGCACATTGAGCGGTTCCTCATAGGATTCGACTGCCTTGCGGATCGCCTTGCCGAGCATGAAGCAACGCCGGCCGGACGGCACCGGATACTGGACGACGTTGACGGCGAACGGGATGACCGGGCAGGGCCATGCCTTCGGCTGGCCGCACATCAGGCTGAGTGGCACCGTGAGACCATGGTCGATATCCATCTTGTTGACGATAGTCAGATCGAAGTCGTCCTGGATCACCGACTGCGCGATGTGGGAGGCGAGCTTCGGGTGGCCGATGACCTTGGGCACGGGGCGCGGGCCCCAGCCCTCGTCGGCCACCGCGAACTCGGGCGCGGTGCCGATCGCAAAGGTCGGGATGATGTCGAGGCTGAACGCGTTGGCGTGATCGTTGTAGACCAGAAAGATCACGTCCGGCTTCTGCTCCTTCAGCCATTGCTTGGAGAAATCGTAGCCCTTGAAGACCGGCTGCCAATAGGGCTCAGTGGTCTTGCCGAGATCGATCGCCGCGCCGACCGCCGGCACGTGCGAGGTGTAGACACTTGCGGTGATACGGGCCATCACTTCTTCTCCCCAATGCGGCGGTTACCCTCGACGGAGCGGCCGCCCTTCACCATCATTTCGCGATATTGTTCCTCGCTCATGCCCGTCATGCTGCCGGCCATCTGCTGAAAGCTCTTGCCGTCGGTCGCGCCGATCTTCGCGAGGAAGTAGATGTTGCCGCCGAGCTCGATGCAGCGGTTGAGGTCACGCGCGAGCACGGCCTTCTTCTGATCCTCGGTCATCGGCCATTCGTCGAGATAGGCCCGCTCGTTGGCTTTGAAGCGCGCGCGGTTCTCAGCCTTCATGAGCGACATGCAAAACTGGTTCAGGTGATAGCCTTGCCGCGACATGTCGGCGTCGAAGATGGTCGTGCCGGGTACGTCCGTGTAGGGTTTGTCGAGTGGCATCGGAGTGCCTCCTTTATGATTCCTCGGGCCAGTACAGTCGCATCGGATTGTCGACCAGAAGTTTGCGCTGAAGTTCAGGTGTGGTGGCGATGTGCGGAATGAAATCGACCAGGAGACCATCATCGGGCATGTGTCCCTTGAGATTGGGATGCGGCCAGTCGGTGCCCCAGAGCACGCGATCCGGAAATGCCTCGACGAGCCGCTTTGCGAATGGCACGACGTCTCGATAGGCGTTCTGCTCGCCGTTGAGCGCCGGCGGTCCCGACGTCGATAATCGTTCGGGGCAACTGACCTTGGACCAGACGTTCTGGTTCTCGCGCATGAATTTCACGAACAGCTCGAACGCGGCGCCGTTCACCGGCTTGGCGACGTCCGGCCTGCCCATATGGTCGACGACGACCGTGGTTGGCAGCGACGTGAAGAAATCCCATAGCTCGGGCAAATCCACAGCCTCGAAATAGATCACGACATGCCAGCCCAACCTTGCGATCCGGCCGGCGATCTCAATGAGCTCGTCGCGCGGCGTGAAATCGACCAGCCGCTTGACGAAATTGAAGCGAACCCCGCGCACGCCGGCCTCGTGCATCGCCTTGAGTTCGGCATCGCTGACGCTGCGCTTTACGGTCGCGACCCCACGCGCCCTGCCATCCGAATGAATGAGTGCGTCGATCATCGCGCGGTTGTCGCTACCGTGACAGGTCGCCTGAACGACCACGTTCCGCGCGAAACCGAGATGGTCGCGCAGCGCGTAGAGCTGCCGCCTCGACGCATCGCAGGGCGTGTATTTGCGCTCGGGCGCGTAAGGGAATTCGGCTCCCGGCCCGAACACATGGCAATGCGCGTCGACTGCGCCGACCGGCACCGTGAAGCGCGGCTTCGAGGGACCGGCATACCAGTCAAGCCAACCGGGGGTCTTCTCGAACGGCCCCGTAACAGGTTTCGACATAAACGCTTCCTTCAGTGTTTCGACCGTTACGTCATGACCTTGGGTGCGTCGGTTCCATGCCGTGACGCCGTATCGATGCATCCGTCTCTGCAGAGGCCAGATAGCTGACGAAACCGAGCGCGCCGGCTTCGTTGGATGCCCGCGCGCACACCCCGCATGAAAACCGGGTCAAGGATTGAATCTCCCGAGGCAAGGCCCCGACGACATCGATGCCTGGCACATCCAGGAACTCGCTCAATTGCTGAAAGCCGAGTTCGGCATCGCCGCGCGCCACCAGGGTGCCCACCGGAACGCCCGGGGGAGCCTGAATGACACGCACCGTCATCGATTGATCGGCACCCCATTTTTTCAGCAGCTTGAGCACATGCGTCCCGCTCGGCCCGGTGGAGTAGCCAACCGTTTGTGCCGCGAGAACTGCGGCCCTTGTCGCGGCTTCGTCCGAGAGATCAGAACGCCTGGCGCCCGATCGCACAGCCATCGCAATCGCCGAATCGGCGAAGGCGGCGCGGCTCCCCGGTTTCAGGAATCCGTCCTCCTCGAGCTTCTTCATGGCGTCGTCGGCGAGCACGACGATATCGAACTTCTCGCCGGCCCGGACGCGGCGCGCCGCATCGACACCGCCGACGGACTCGATAGCTACCGAGCGTCCCGTCTTTTGCTGGTATGTGGCGGAACACTCCGCCAGGATCTGACGGGTGGCCATCGACGAAATGCCAACGATGTCAGCGGCCATTGACCAACTCTCTTGAAGGCCTATTTGACGTTCCTGCACCACGAGCGGCGAATTCGATCCAGGAACGTCAAACAGAAAAGCGGCACTAGAACCATAAGTTTGCTAGTGCCCATGACTTTTCCGAAGTTCGTGAAAGGAGCGTGCTGAGACGTAACACGAACTTCGGAAAGTGGGCACTAGTCGCCGTGCGTCAATCGATATATCTCAATCCAGCCTTTGCGAGCGGTTCCCGCATCTTGTACATGTCGAGCCCCAGAACGCCTTGCGCAAGCTTTTCGCGCTTGTCCGCTTCGTTGGCTTCACGCGCTTCCGCCGCATCCGCAGCCTGCTGGGCGATACGGGCGGGCACGATGACTACTCCATCCATATCCGCAACCACCACGTCCCCCGGATTTACGGTTGCGCCGGCGCAGACCACTGGAATGTTCACGGAGCCAAGCGTCGCCTTGACCGTGCCCCGAGCACTGATCGCACGCGAAAACACGGGGAACTGCATTTCGGTGAGATCTGTCACATCGCGCACGCCGCCATCGATGACGAGACCTTTTGCACCACGAGCACGGTAACTGGTGGCGAGCAGATCGCCAAAAAAACCGTCGGTATTGTCGACAGTGCAGGCCGCGACCACGACATCACCCGGCTGTAGCTGCTCGGCGGCCACGTGCAGCATCCAGTTGTCCCCCGGCTGCAGCAGCACGGTAACGGCGGTGCCGCACATGCGGGCTCCGGCATAGACCGGACGCACATAAGGATGCATCAGGCCGACCCGGCCCATCGCCTCGTGGATCGTGGCGACGCCATAGCGCGACAATTTCTCGACGGCAGCCCTGTTCGCCCGGTCGATATTGCGCTTGACGATTCCGAGATCGTTCATCGCAACGCTCATGGTCAGTTTCCTTTTGCTTTCAGCGCAGCATCCAGCCGCGGAAACACGCGCCGCGCATTGCCTTCGTAGATCTTGTACCGGTCCTGCGCGCTGAGTGTGGCGGCGGCTTCGATATAGCGCTTGGTGTCGTCATAGTGGAATCCGGTTTCCGGATCGATGCCACGAACGGCGCCGATCATCTCGCTGGCGAACAGGACGTTATCGACCGGGATCACCTTGGTGAGCAGGTCGATGCCCGGCTGGTGATAGACGCAAGTATCGAAAAATATATTCTTCAGGAGGTGATCCTTGAGTAGCGGCTTCTTCATCTCCTGCGCCAGGCCGCGGAAGCGGCCCCAGTGATAGGGAACGGCGCCGCCGCCATGCGGGATCAGGAACCTCAGGGTCGGAAAATCCTTAAACAGATCCGACGTTAGACACTGCATGAAGGCCGTGGTGTCGGCATTCAAATAGTGCGCCCCGGTCGTATGGAAGCAGGCGTTGCAGCTCGTGGAGACATGGATCATGGCCGGGATGTCGAGCTCGACCATCTTCTCATAGATCGGGTACCAATGACGATCCGAAAGCGGCGGCGAGGTCCAGTGTCCGCCGGAAGGGTCTGGATTGAGGTTGATGCCGACGAAGCCATAGTCCCTGACGCACTTCTCGAGCTCGCCCACGCAGGTCTTTGGATCCACGCCGGGTGATTGAGGCAACATCGCAGCGCCGGCGAAATTGTCGGGGAATAGCTTGCTGACGCGCCAGCACAGCTCGTTGCAGATCGCGGCCCACGTCGACGACACCTCGAAGTCGCCGATGTGGTGGGCCATGAAGCTTGCGCGCGGGCTGAAGATGGTCAGATCGCTGCCCCGCTCTTTCATTTGCTTGAGCTGGTTATTGATAATGGACTCGCGTAGCTCGTCGTCGCTGATCTTCAGCTCGCTGGCCTTGGGTCTGACCGCTGGATCCTTGATGCCCGCGATCTGTCGGTTGCGCCAATCCTCGAGGGCCTTGGGCGCCGTGGTATAGTGGCCGTGCACATCGATGATCACGTGATCTCCTCTTCAGTTCGGGCGGTGGAGCGACGCTGCTGGTCCCAAGCGCTCGGGCAAGGGCAGCGGGCACTGCAAGCTTCCCCGCCCGTTCAGTTCATCTCTCCTCGTCAAAGATCCCAGGACGGACCGGAAATCCCATCATCTTGGCGCGTGACGCTCGCCCGCGAGAGATTTGGTTGGTGCCGCGGATCGCCGCTTCGATGGCGCCACGCGATCGAGCGCAGGCGCTTGCAGCGAAGCGACAGTCGCCCTTACCAATTGCTCGATCGCATCTCCCGCGTCAGCCCCGTCGCAATCGCCGCGCGACAGCCGGGAGACGCGCTCTGGCGTCACTAGCGTATAATAGAGTGCCCCGAGAAGGAAATGGCTGCGCCAGACGATCTCCGCGCGAGGGATGTGCGGAAGACAGTCATGCACCGCATCGATAAAGGCGTGACTGGTGTCGTCGAAGGTCTGCGCGATGATCCGCCGGGTGACTTCGTTTCCCTCGGCCGACATGATGGCGCGCAGCCGCGTGAAACGCGCCCCTCCGCCGGCGAGATCGCTGCCGGAAGAAAAAGCCGGCAGCACGTAGGCGCGGACGATCGCCTCCAGCCTGTCCTGCAGATCGCGCACCCGCTTGGCGGCGGCCAGCAGCTCGGCGCGCCTGAGGTTCATCGGCTTGCAGTGACGCCGGTAGATTTCCAGGAGCAATTCGTCCTTGGTCCTGAAATGATACGTCACGCTGCCCGGATTTGCGCCGGCAGCTTGCGCGATATCGCGCACCGTCACGGCGCTGAACCCTTTCGTCGAGAACAATTCCTCTGCGGCAACGAGAATGGCTTCGCGCATGTTCGGCTTGCGCGACCTTTCCCCATCGGCTGATTTTCTATCCATATTATTTGTACTTCTGTACAAATGATATGGATAAGTCAACGAGGATTGCTGGCCGACGGGAACACCGGTCCGTGAATGTATCTTCAGGTCGCTGCCAATATCGTGGATGCGAACGAGGGTCGCTGGCCGGAACGACGGCAGGGAAATCTCAATTCAACTTCTCGATCGCCATGGCGACACCCTGGCCGACACCGACGCACATCGTCGCCAGCGCCCGCTTGCCGCCGCGCTTTTCCATCCCGTGCACGGCGGTGACGACCAGACGCGCGCCGCTCATGCCGAGCGGATGCCCGAGCGCAATGGCGCCGCCGTGCGGGTTCACAAAATCAGCATCATCCTTGACGCCGAGCTGACGCAGGCAGGCGATGCCCTGGCTCGCGAAGGCTTCATTGAGCTCGATCAGATCGAAGTCGGTGATTTTCAGCCCCAGCCTCTCCATCAGCTTCCGCGTCGCCGGGACCGGTCCGATGCCCATGATGCGAGGCGGCACCGCGGCCGAAGCAAGGCCGAGGATGCGCGCCCGCGGCGTCAGCCCGTGCTTTTTCACAGCCGCTTCCGAGGCAAGAATCATCGCGGCGGCGCCGTCGTTGACGCCGGACGCATTGCCGGCCGTCACCGTGCCCGGATTGCGCACGATCGGCCTCAACTTGGCGAGGCCTTCCATCGTGGTTTCCGGGCGCGGATGTTCGTCCTTGTCGACCGTGATCGGACCGGCCTTGCCGCCGGGCACGGAAACGGCAACGATCTCCTCGGCGAAGTACCCCGCCGCGATCGCCTTGCCGGCGCGCTGCTGCGAGCGGATGGCAAACGCGTCCTGATCGGCGCGCGAGATCTGAAATTCCTCGGCGACGTTCTCGCCGGTTTCCGGCATCGCATCGACGCCATATTGTGCTTTCATCAAGGGATTGATGAAGCGCCAGCCGATCGTGGTGTCGAAAATCTCGGCCGCGCGCGAAAACGCTTCCGTCGCCTTGCCCATCACGAACGGCGCCCGCGTCATCGATTCGACGCCGCCAGCAATCGCAAGGTCGATCTCGCCGGCGCGGATCGCGCGCGCACCGGCGCCGACCGCATCCAGCCCAGAGGCGCAGAGGCGATTGAGAGTCTGGCCTGGAACCTGTTCCGGCAGCCCGGCGAGCAACAGCGCCATGCGCGCCACGTTGCGGTTGTCCTCGCCGGCCTGATTGGCGCAGCCGAAATAGACCTCGTCGACCTGGCTCCAGTCGAGTGTCGGGTGTTTTGCCACCAGCGCCTTGATCGGGGTTGCCGCCAGATCGTCGGCGCGAACTTTTGCGAGCGAACCGCCGAAGCGGCCGATCGGGGTCCGGACCGCGTCACATACAAATACCTCACCCATCGCTCTCTCCTTGCGCCGTTCGTCCTTGATTGAGGGCGAGTTTTAGGAGCGGCGATGGAACAGGTCAATTGATCGCTTTCCGCTTTCGTTGAGGGCCGTCATCCGCGGAAGCCGGCCATGTTCCGGCATGCGGGTAGAGAGCGTGGAAAACGCGCATAGAATTGGGAAACCGAATAGGATCGGGGGCCGAAATTCTGTAGTTTCCGCCGCCTATGACGATACAGCCGACATTTCCTGCATCCGACGCCCAGCTTGCCGCGGAGGGGTCCGCGCGCGTCACGCCCATGATGGAACAATATCTGGAAATCAAAGCGGCCAATCCGAGCCTCCTGCTGTTCTACCGGATGGGCGATTTCTATGAGCTGTTCTTTGAAGACGCCGAAATCGCCTCGCGCGCGCTCGGCATCATGCTGACCAAGCGCGGCAAGCATCAGGGCGCGGACATTCCAATGTGCGGCGTTCCAGTGGAGCGCGCCGACGACTATCTGCACCGCCTGATCGCGCAGGGTTTCCGGGTTGCGGTCTGCGAGCAGATGGAAGATCCGGCTGCGGCGCGGGCGCGTGGCAGCAAAAGCGTGGTGCGCCGCGACGTCGTGCGGCTAGTGACGCCGGGCACGTTGACCGAGGATACGCTGCTCGATGCCCGCGCGAACAATTATTTGCTCGCGATTGCGCGGTTGCGCGGCTCAGGCGGTGCCGACCGGCTGGGCCTCGCCTGGATCGACATCTCGACCTCGGAATTCATTGTCACCGAATGTTCGGTCAGCGAACTCGCCGCGACACTGTCGCGGATCAACCCGAACGAGATCATCGTCAGCGATGCGCTCTATGGCGACACCGACATCGGTACAACATTACGCGAATGGCCGGCGGTGACGCCGCTGACGCGTGACGTCTTCGACAGTTCCACCGCCGAGCGGCGGCTGTGCGATTACTTCGCTGTCGCCACCATGGACGGGCTGTCGGCGATGTCGCGGCTGGAAGCGACCGCCGCAGCCGCCGCCGTCACATATGTCGACCGCACCCAGGTCGGAAAGCGGGTGCCGCTGTCGCCGCCATCGCGCGAGGCGGTCGGCACCACGATGGCAATCGACCCGGCGACCCGCGCCAACCTCGAACTGACGCGTACGCTGTCCGGCGAACGCCGCGGCTCGCTGCTCGATGCCATCGATTACACCGTCACTTCCGCCGGCTCGCGGTTGCTCGCGCAGCGTCTCGCGGCGCCGCTGACCGATACCGCTGCGATCACGCGCCGGCTCGATGCGATCGCGGCGTTCGTGGCCGATAGTGGCTTGCGCGATGACGTCAGGAGCACGCTGCAAGCGGCGCCCGATCTGTCGCGCGCGCTGGCGCGGCTCTCGGTCGGGCGCGGCGGCCCGCGCGACATCGCCGGGCTGCGCGATGCCATCCTCGCCGCCGACCAGGCGCTGGCGCAATTGGAGCGGATGGAACAGCCGCCGCAGGAAATCGCGGCTGTCATGGCGGCGTTGCGCCGCCCGTCGCGGGAGCTTGCGCGGGAATTTCAGCGCGCTCTGGCCGAACAACTGCCGCTATTGAAGCGCGATGGCGGCTTCGTGCGCGAAGGCTATCAGGCCGCGCTCGATGAATCCCGCAATCTGCGCGACGCCTCGCGGCTGGTCGTCGCCTCGATGCAGGCGCGCTACGCCGACGACACGGGCGTCAAGGGCCTGAAGATCCGCCACAACAATGTGCTCGGATATTTCGTCGAGGTGACCGCGCAACATGGCGACAAGCTGATGTCGCCGCCGCTCAATACCACTTTTATTCATCGCCAGACGCTGGCCGGACAGGTGCGCTTCACGACGTCAGAGCTTGGCGAGATCGAAGCCAAGATTGCCAACGCCGGTGATCGCGCGCTCGGTCTGGAACTGGAGATCTTTGAAAAACTGTGCGCGCTGGCGGTCGCGGCCAGCGAGGATCTGCGCGCCGCCGCCCATGCCTTTGCTTCGCTCGATGTCGCAACCGCCTTGGCGAAGCGCGCGGTCGACGACAACTATGTGCGACCCGAGGTCGACGGCTCGCTGTGCTTTGCGATCGAGGGCGGCCGTCATCCGGTGGTTGAACAGGCGTTGAAGCGCGACGGTCAGCCGTTCATTGCCAACGCCTGCGATCTTTCGCCCGCGCCGCAACAACAATCGGGCCAGATCTGGCTGTTGACCGGCCCCAACATGGCCGGCAAGTCGACGTTCCTGCGCCAGAACGCGCTGATCGCGCTGCTCGCGCAGGCCGGCTCCTTCGTGCCGGCCTCGCGGGCGCGGATCGGCACCGTCGATCGGCTGTTCTCGCGCGTCGGCGCCGCGGATGATCTGGCGCGCGGCCGTTCGACCTTCATGGTGGAGATGGTGGAAACCGCCGTCATCCTCAATCAGGCCAGCGAGCGTTCGCTGGTGATCCTTGATGAAATCGGGCGGGGCACGGCGACCTTCGACGGCCTGTCGATCGCCTGGGCCGCGATCGAGCACTTGCACGAAGCCAATCGCTGCCGCGCGCTGTTTGCCACGCACTATCACGAACTCACCGCGCTTTCCGCAAAGCTGCCGCGGCTGTTCAACGCGACCGTCCGCGTCAAGGAATGGCAGGGCAATGTCGTGTTCCTGCACGAGGTGTTGCCGGGCTCGGCGGATCGCTCCTACGGCATCCAGGTCGCCAAGCTCGCGGGCCTTCCGCCGTCAGTGATTGCGCGGGCCAAGTCCGTGCTCGCCAAACTCGAGGCGCAGGACCGCGGCCAGACGGCGCGTGCGCTCGCCGACGACCTGCCGCTGTTCGCGGTCCCCTCGCGCGCCGCCGCCGAGCCCGCAGCCCCGAGCGAGGCCGACAAACTCGTTGAAGCGGTCAAGGCGTTGCATCCCGACGAGATGTCGCCGCGCGAGGCGCTGGAAGCCTTGTATTCGCTGAAGGCGAAATTGCCGAAGTGACAACTCCTCATGGTGAGGAGCGCAACTTGCGCGTCTCGAACCATGAGGCCCGGCTTTCGGCCTCATCCTTCGAGACGCCGCTTTGCGGCTCCTCAGGATAAGGAACTATCTCCCCACCTTCCACCGCCCCTGCCACCACAGCACCAGATTCCAGACGACGCAGGTCGCAAGCGCAAGGCTGAGCGCGATGGCGGAGCCGAACTGCAATGCGGCGAAGTGAAGGACGACAAACGACAGTGAAAATCCCATCATGCCGAAGCCGCCATGGGCAATGACCGCGGCTGTCGCCGGGCCGCCGATGCGCGGATGCAGGATCATGGTGACGCTGGTCAGCACAACGGGGAACAGCGCAATCGTGCCGCTGACGAAGGGCCCGACCCAGCGCGACAGCGAGACGACGATTGCAACCAGCGTGGCGACCATGGTCGCGCGCAACGGAATGTCGTACCAGCGCCGCGTGATCAGCGGCATCTTCGTCACGTGCTGAAATCGTCTGAACGTCGGAATGCAGATGCCGAAGGCGATGGCATTCGCAACGAAGCCGCCGAGAAGCGTCCATGAGAACAGACGCTCGATCGCGGCGAGCACAAGCCACACCGCCATCGCACCACCGACGCTGATCACCGCATTCTGCTGCTGCGCCAGGAACACGTAAGTCAGGCAGAATAACATGGTGGCGGCGTTGATCGGGAAGCTCGCCAGCGCGCCCTCGGCGATGAAGGTCGCGTCATGATCAAGCGCCAGAAACACGTAAGACGGGCCGGCCGAAATCGGCAGTGTCGCAATCAACGCACCGATCACCGGGCCCGAGCGCTCGGTGATGATGGATGCCGTCACCACGAAGGCGGCGGCGACCGCCATGCGCAGCGCGAGCAGGAGGATGAAATGAAGATCGGGGGACATTTCTATTGCTTGTCGTCCCGGGTAGCGCTTCGCTCGGCCGGGACGACGATGAGTAGGGCTATACCCGATGCATCGTCACCGAAACCTTGGGGCCGTTCTTGATGGTCTGGTAGACCACGCAATAGCGCTCGGTGAGCTTGAGCAGGAGGTCGAGCTTGTCTTGGGGCGCGTCGGTGGCGACATCGAAGCGCAGGCGGATTTCGGCAAACCCCACCGGCGCTTCCTTGTCGACCCCTAGCGTGCCGCGAAAATCGAGATCGCCTTCGGCGCTGACATTGCCGGTCTTCAGCGGGACTTCGATGGCGGTCGCGACCGATTTCAGGGTGACGCCGGCGCAGGCGACGAGCGCTTCCAAGAGCATGTCGCCGGAACAGAGCTCAAGTCCGGAGCCGCCGGTTGCCGGATGCAGGCCGGCAATGGCGAGCGCCCGGCCGGTCTCCACCTTGCAGGCGATGCCTTCGTTGTCGATCGAGCCTTTGGCCTTCAAGGTGATGAAGGCGGCTTTCGGGTCGGACTTGTATTTTTCCTTGATCGGGGCCTGCGTGGCGCGGAGGGTTGCGGCGTCCATTGTTCTCTCCCGGCTGTTTCGCACCGGTGTAAAGGGTCGCCGTCTCGATGTCACCACCACATCCAGCTCGGGTAACCGAACGTTGTTCCCTTCCAACGGATTATGGCGCCCGCTAGTGTCCCGGTTCTGACATTCGTATCCTATTGCTAGCGGGCACTTTTACGAATGCCAGAACCAAAGGGACACTAGCAAATGTTGATTTTCTAGTGTGGCTTTCACTCTGACGTTCCCTTAAAGGGGGCGCCGCAACACTGAAAGGAACGTCAGAGGCGCCACACTAGCGGCAAAAGAAATTGCCGATCAGGCGTGCGGGAAACCCGGAAGATGTTATCTAAAGCAACGGGAACACTAGGGATCAGGCGGCCCTGACGCAATGTTTCGTGACAGGGTTGGCGGCGTCCATTATCGGAATGGCTGATGGATAATATCGTCAAAGAGGCCCGCCCCGAGGCCGATGAGCGTTTCGAGACCGCGCGAATCACGGCCGCGGTCGATGCGCTGGCGGCTGAGCATCACGGGCGCGAGGATGTGTTTCGCGCAGCTGTCGCAAGGCTCCTGAAGGCCGAGATGATCGAGGCGCGCGCCACGGCACAGGCCGTGCTGCTGAAGGACAGGCACGGACGGCGTTGCGCGGAGCGGCTGTGCTTCGTCCAGGACGAGATCATCCGCATCTTGTTCGATGCGGCGACGCGGCACCTCTATCACTCCCCGATTCCCTCCGGCGCCGAGCGGATGGCGGTGGTGGCGACCGGCGGCTATGGCCGCGGCCTGATGGCACCGGAATCCGACATCGATCTGCTCTTCATCCTCCCGTACAAGCAGACCGCCTGGGGTGAGCAGGTCGCCGAAGCCATTCTCTATTGCCTGTGGGACATGGGGTTGAAGGTCGGCCACGCGACGCGGTCGGTCGATGAATTGATCCGGCAGGCGCGTGGTGACATGACGATCCGCACCGCGATTCTCGAAACCCGCTTCCTGACCGGCGACCGGCCGCTCTACGATGAACTCGTCACGCGCTTCGACAAGGAGGTTGTGCAGGGCAACGCCACGGAGTTCGTCACCGCCAAGCTCGCCGAGCGCGAGGAGCGGCACCGCCGCGCGGGGCAATCGCGTTATCTGGTGGAGCCCAACGTCAAGGACGGCAAGGGCGGTCTTCGCGACCTTCACACGCTGTTCTGGATTGCCAAATATGTCTACCGGGTCCGCGACACCGATGAACTGCTCGAGCGCGGCGTGTTCGATGCGCAGGAGTATCGCACCTTCCGCCGCTGCGCGGATTTCCTGTGGTCGGTCCGCTGCAACCTGCATTTCTTCGCCGGCCGCGCCGAAGAGCGGCTGTCGTTCGATATGCAGCGCGAGATCGCGGTGAGATTAGGCTACACGTCGCATCCCGGCATGCAGGACGTCGAACGCTTCATGAAGCACTACTTCCTGATCGCCAAGGAAGTCGGCGACCTCACCGCGATCCTGTGCGCCAAGCTCGAAAACGAACAGGCCAAGCCCGTGCCGGTGCTGAGCCGCGTGATGGCGCGGTTCCGGCCGAGCACGGTTCGGCGCCGGGTTCCCGACAGCGACGATTTCATCGTCGACAACAATCGAATCAATCTGGCCGCGCCCGACGTCTTCAAGCACGATCCGGTCAACCTGATCCGCATCTTCCGCCTGGCGCAGAAGAACAATCTCGCCTTCCATCCCGACGCGATGCGCACCGTGACGCGTTCGCTGAAACTCATCAATACGGAGTTGCGCGCCGATCCCGAGGCCAACCGGCTGTTCATGGAGATCCTCACCTCGAACGACGCCGAAATCGTGCTGCGGCGCATGAACGAAACCGGAGTGCTCGGTCATTTCATCCGCGCCTTTGGCAAGATCGTGTCGATGATGCAGTTCAACATGTACCACCACTACACGGTGGACGAGCATCTGATCCGCTGTATCGGCTTCTTGCAGGAGATCGAGCGCGGCGGCAGCGACGAGTTCATCGTCGCAAGCGATCTGATGCGCAAGATAAGACCCGAACATCGCAGCGTGCTCTACGTGGCAACCCTGCTGCACGACATCGCCAAGGGCCGTCCCGAAGATCACTCGATCGCCGGCGCTAAGGTTGCCCGCCGCCTGTGTCCGCGGCTCGGCTTCAACGCCGCCGATACCGAATTGACGGCATGGCTGATCGAACAGCATTTGACGATGTCCACGGTGGCGCAGTCGCGCGACCTGTCGGACCGCAAGACAATAGAGAATTTCGCCGGCGTGGTGCAATCGGTCGAGCAGATGAAGCTTCTGACCATCCTGACCACCGCTGACATCCGCGGCGTCGGCCCCGGCGTGTGGAACGGCTGGAAGGCGCAGCTCATCCGCACGCTTTATTATGAGACCGAGCCGGTCCTGACCGGCGGCTTCTCGGAAGTCGATCGCGCCCGGCGGCTGGCGATCGCGCAAGCGGAGTTTCGCGAGGCCTTCACCGAATGGCCGGAGCAGGAGCTCAACGCCTATATCGGGCGTCACTATCCCGCGTACTGGCTCAAGGTCGAATTGCCGCGCAAGATTCGCCAGGCGCGGTTCCTGCGCGCCAGCGAACAGGCCGGAGACAAACTTGCGATCAATGTCGGCTTCGACGAGGCGCGCGGCGTCACCGAACTTACCATCCTGGCGATCGACCATCCCTGGCTGCTCTCGATCATTGCGGGCGCCTGCGCGTCGGCCGGCGCCAACATCGTCGACGCCCAGATCTACACCACGACCGACGGTCGCGCGCTCGACACCATCGCGATCACGCGCGAATATGACCGCGACGAAGACGAGGGCAGGCGGGCGACCCGCATCGGCGAGATGATCGAGGATGTGCTCGAAGGCAAGCTGCGCCTGCCGGAGGTCGTGGCGCGGCGCGCCGCCGGCCGCGGCAAGGCGCGGCCCTTTGTTGTGGAGCCCGAGGTCACCGTCAACAACCAGTGGTCGGATCGCTACACCGTGATCGAGGTGTCTGGCCTCGACCGGCCGGGTCTGCTTTACGAGCTGACGACGGCGATCTCGAAGCTCAACCTCAACATCGCCTCCGCGCACGTGGCGACCTTCGGCGAGCGCGCGCGCGACGTGTTCTATGTCACGGACCTGCTGGGCGCGCAGATCACGGCGCCGACGCGGCAGGCAGCGATCCGCAGCGCGCTGTTGCATCTGCTCGCCAGCGAAAAGGTCGCGGCATAGTCCGTCGCTTTAGTCCTTGGGAATCTCGCCGAACGTCTTGCCGGCCGGCAGCGGCTTCAGGCGGATCAGGCGGGAGTCTTCCACCGCGGCCTGCCGGTGTTTGACCGCATCGCGGTAAACGGGATCGCGGATCATCTCGACGAAAGCGGCGACATCAGGATATTCCGCGATGAAGCAGTGGTCCCAGTACTCGGCTTGCGGGCCGATCAGCATCAGTTCGAACCGGCCTTGCCATGCGACCTTGCCGCCAAGCCGCGTGAACACCGGGCCGCTTTCGCGGCCGTATGCCGCATAGGCTTCCGCGCCTGACGCCGATCGTCCGTCCGGATAGGCGGCGCGCTCGCGCAACTTCACCAGATTGAGCATGTGAATGGGGCCGGGGCGGTCGCTCCCGCGGAATTTGGCGAAAGTTTCCTTGGTCGGATCGATGTAACCTGTCATCTTCGTTGCCTCGCTAGGGGAGTCTCATGCACGCGATTGCCAACATCCTAGTGGCGCTGGTCGCCGCGCTACATGTTTATTTTCTAGCTCTCGAAATGTTCTTTTGGACCACGCCGCTTGGCTTGAGAGTCTTTGCCAACACGCCGGAAAAAGCCGCCGATTCCGCGGTGCTCGCCGCCAATCAGGGGCTCTATAACGGGTTCCTCGCCGCCGGCCTCATTTGGGGGCTGTTACAGCCGGACGCCAGCTTCGCATTTCAGATCAAGCTGTTTTTTCTCATCTGCGTGATCGTGGCCGGGATCTATGGCGCGGTTTCCGTCAGCCGGAAAATCCTGTTCGTGCAGGCCGCGCCAGCGGTATTAGCGCTGCTATTTATCTTCCTGGCTTAGGTCTTCGCTTTAAGGATCGCTGCCTTGCTTTGCCATGGTCGTTCATTCAGTATCGGCCTCAGGCCGTGACCTCCATCAGCCATGGATGAATTGTCGGCAAGATCAAAAACATCAGGGAGAGGCAGCGCCATGAGGAGCCTTTTTCATTTCGTCACCGGGGCCGCACTTGCGCTGGCGCTCGCCGCGCCCGCCGCGCATGCACAAAAGAAGTACGATCCGGGCGCCAGCGACACCGAGATCAAGATCGGTCAGACCGTGCCGTTCTCGGGCCCGGCCTCCGCCTACGCCACGATCGGCCGGACGCAGGCCGCCTACTTCAAGATGATCAACGATCAGGGCGGGGTGAACGGCCGCAAGATCAACCTGATCCAGTATGACGATGCCTACAGCCCGCCGAAAGCGGTCGAGCAGGTGCGCAAGCTGGTCGAGAGCGACGAGGTGCTGCTGACGTTCCAGATCATCGGCACGCCCTCCAACGCCGCGGTCCAGAAATACCTCAACGCCAAGAAGGTGCCGCAGCTCTTCGCCGCGACCGGCGCGTCCAAATTCACCGATCCGAAAAACTATCCCTGGACGCTCGGCTACAACCCGAACTATTTCGTCGAGGGCCGCATCTACGGCCAGTACATTCTCAAGAATTATCCGGATGCCAAGGTCGGCGTGCTCTATCAGAATGACGATCTGGGCCGCGACTATCTCAACGGCATCAAGTCGGGGCTTGGCGACAAGGCCGCGACCATGGTGGTGGCGGAGGCTTCCTATGAAGTCTCCGATCCGACCGTCGATTCGCAGATTCTGAAGCTGAAGTCGGCCGGCGCCGACGTGCTGTTTTCCGCCTCGACCCCGAAATTTGCGGCGCAGACGATCAAGAAGAACGCCGAGCTTGGCTGGAAGCCGGTGCATATTCTCGACATCAATGCCACCTCGGTCGGCGCCGTCATGCAGCCCGCGGGCCTTGAGGCCTCGAGAGGCGTGCTCAGCGTCAATTACGGCAAGGACCCGCTCGATCCGGCCTGGAAGGACGATCCGGGCATGAAGAAATATTTCGAGTTCATGGCGAAGTACTATCCGGAAGGCGACAAGAACTCGGGCTTCAACACCTATGGCTACGGCACGGCCCAGCTGATGGTGCACGTGCTGAAGCAAAGCGGCGACGATCTCACCCGCGAAAACGTGCTCAGGCAGGCCACCAACATCAAGAACTTCCAGGCCGATCTTGCGCTGCCCGGAATCCTCGGCAACACCACGCCGAACGATTATCGCGTCAACAAGCAGTTGCAGATGATGCGTTTCAACGGCGAGCGCTGGGAAATGTTCGGCCCGATCCTGGAGGATAGCGGCCCGGCTGGTTAGAGGGCGCGCTCACAGAAATTGCGGAGTTCGCGTGTCCGCCGGTGCGCGGTCAGTTCGTTGGGGGACATGGGCTGCTTTGTGGAGCGCTTTGTTGTGCACGCCGCCGCTTACGCGACGCGGTTGATGGGGTTGAACCGTTCGATCACGCCGCCAATTTCGGCAGCCGGACACGGACGGCCGAAATAGAAGCCCTGCACCGCCGTGCAGCCGGCCTGATGCACGAGTTCGAGTTGCTCGGCCGTCTCGACGCCCTCGGCCGTGGTCTCCACGCCCAGATTCGCGCCGAGGGTCGCGATGGTGTGCACGATCGCTGCGCTCTCGTGGCTTTCGCCGAGCGTCTGGACGAAGGAGCGGTCGATCTTGATCGTGTCGAAAGGAAACTTACGCAAATAGCCGAGCGCGGAATAGCCGACGCCGAAATCGTCGAGGCTCACCCGCACGCCGAGGCCGCGTAGCTGCCGCAGCACGGCAACCGTCGCCTCGTCGTCTTCAAGCAGCGCGGTCTCGGTGACCTCGAGTTCGAGCCGTTGTGGAGCAAGACCGGCGGCCGCCAGGGCACTTGCAACCATCGTAACAAGGCCGCGGGACCGGAATTGCACCGGCGACAGATTCACTGCGACCCTGACGAAGTCGGGCCACATGGCGGCGGTTGCACAGGCACTGCGCAGCACCCATTCGCCGAGCGGCACAATGAGACCGGTCTCCTCGGCGACCGGTATGAATTCAGCGGGCGAGACTACGCCGCGCCCGGCGCACTGCCATCGCAGCAGGGCCTCGAAGCCGGTCAGCTCGCCGGTGCCGAGACGGATCTGCGGCTGGAACGCCAGGTGAAACTCGCCCGCTTCCAGCGCCTTGCGCAATTGCGTTTCCAGCGTCTGCCGTGACCGCGCCATCGCCTCCATATCGGGCTGGAACAGCCGGTAGGCCCCGCGGCCCTTTGCCTTGGCCTGATAGAGTGCAAGGTCGGCGCGTTTCATCAGCTCGTCCGGGTCCAGGCCGTGATCGGGCGCAATCGCGATCCCGATGCTCACACCGGTATGGAGGGTCTGGTTTTCCAGCGGCGGCGGCCGGCCGATCACGTCAACCAGGCGCCGGGCAAGCGTCTCGGCCGATTGCGGCTGCGGCCCTCGCTGCAAAACCGCGAACTCATCGCCGCCGAGGCGCGCCACGGTGTCGCCGTCGCCGATGCATTCGAGCAGGCGCGCAGCGACCCAGCGCAAATGGACGTCGCCGATGGCGTGACCAAGGCGGTCGTTGACGGTCTTGAAGTTATCGAGATCGAGGCATAGCACCGCCATAGTGCAGCCCTGCGCAATGTCCCTGAGGCCATCGGCCATCTTCTCGCGGAACAACACGCGGTTTGCCAGGTCGGTCAGCGCGTCGTGCTTGGCCAGATGCGCTACGCGCTCCTCCGCCTTGTGGTGCTCCGTGACGTCTTCATAGGTGGTGACCCAGCCGCCATGCTCCATCGGATGGTGGCTGAGCTTGATGATGCGGCCGTCGCCGAGATGGCGGTGCTGGGTGTGCGCGCCTTGTTTCAACCGTTCGACATGGTCGTCAAAGAGCCGCTGCGCGGTCGTGCTGGGATAGTTGCCGAGTGCCCAGCTGTGCTCGATGATCTCGCGCAGCGTGACTCCGGGCTTCACGACGTCCGGCGACATGCGATACATGTCGATGTAGCGGCGGTTGCAGACGATGAGGCGCAGATTGCTGTCCAGCATGCACAGGCCATGCGACATGTTGTTCAGCGCCGCATCGAAGCGCCGGTACTGCTCGCGCAATTCATCATGGGCGCGCTCGCGCTCCGTGACATCCTCATAGGTGCAGACGAAGCTGCCGTCGCCGAGCGCACTATAGCGCACGGCAAGACGGCGCCCGTCGGCCATGCGGCGCTCCGCCGCCAGATCCTTGTGTCCCGACAGCCGCTTGCGCAGATCATCCAGCAGTCGATCGGTGTTGAAATCGGCAGGGTAGACGCCGTGCTGTTTGACCTTGTCGACGAGATCGGCCAGATGTGTGCCCGGCTTGGCTTCGTCGGGAGCAAGGCCGTAGATATCGAGATAGTTCTTGTTGCAGACCAACAGCCGCATGTCCTTGTCGTAGACACACAACCCATGCGCCATGTTTTCCAGCGCGGCGTCGAGCAGGAGATTCTTCTGCTTCATTGCATCTTCCGAGCGTTGCCGCTCGGTGATGTCCTCGCAGGCGCTGACCCAGCCGCCATCCGTCGTCAGCCGTGAAATCGACTGGATCACGCGGCCGTCGGCGCGGTTGAGAAAGGAAGCGCGGGAGCCGCTGCGAATCTCTCTCATGCGCCTGTCGTAGATCTCCTTTGCCGACTTGCCCGGCGCATTTCCTTTTGAAACCCAGTGTTCGATCACCTCGCGGTGGGTGATACCGGGTTTGACGATCGCGGGGTCAAATCCATAGACCTCGAGGTACTGCCGGTTGCAAACGATCAGCCGCTCGTCGGCGCCGAACATGGTCAGCCCATGGGACATATTGGCCACCGCATGCTCGATGCGCTCGGTCTGCAGGCGCAGGGCCTTTTCCAGCCTGGAGCGCTGGGTCACGTCGTCACAGATGCTGACCCATCCCCCGTCAGGCAGCAGCCGCACTTCCATCGTTATGACGACACCGCTCGGCAGTTCCTGCTCGATGTTGCACGGTTTTCCGGAGGCGAGCAAAGCGAGGCGCGCCTGATAATGTTCTTCGACCAGTTCCGGCGCAATATGGCCGCACGAGGCGCTATGTTCGAGCAATTGTCGGTAGCTGATGCCGGGCCGGACCACATCCGCAGACATGCCGAACACTTCCAGAAAGCGGCGGTTGAGCAAGACCACCTGGTTGTCGGCATCATAGACGCAGACCCCCTGCCTGACGCTCTCGAGCACGTCCTGGCCGAGTGCAAGTCGGGCTTTCAACGCGCGTGCTTTACGGGAGCGCGCTGTTTTGTTGCGAGGCGCAGCCATGAAGCGGGCTAAATCCGAGATCCAAACATAGAAAATGCGAAGGCACTGAAATCTTCTGGTCTGTCAGCCTAGCGCTCACCCGGGAATATTGTCTTAAGCGTATTAGTTTACGGAGCATGACCGCTTGTTGCGTGCGGCCAGTTTGGATTGGTCTAACGCCTTGGGTCGGGACGTCCCGGCCAACGTTGGAGTACGGTTAAAAAGTAATTGCGGCTGCGCGTTCGAAGAGGAACAATGTTCGCAAGCGGCCGCTTTCAGCCGACAGCCCCCTTGCTGGTGGATTGCAGTTTGTCCAAATAGACGGCTGGCAACGGTTCCCGCGCGGGCCGTCACTTGCCCATTCGCAGTCCCTTCGTCGTAAACCGCTCCGTCCTGCCGCCGCGCACGGGCCGTCGCGTGGAGGCCGCCTTGCCGGTGCCGGGCGGCTGGTGCGCCGGCACGAGCTGGTCGGGCCGCGAGCCGATCAGATCGGCGCGGCCCATCTGCTTCAAGGCGTCGCGCAGGACCGGCCAGTTGTCGGGATCATGATAACGCAGGAACGCCTTGTGCAGTCGGCGTTGCCGCAAGCCCGTGATCGCCTTGACCTTGTCGCTGCCGCCATGGCGCACGCCGCGCAAAGGGTTGACGCCGGTGTGGTACATCGCGGTTGCGGTCGCCATTGGCGAGGGCAGGAACGTCTGCACCTGGTCGGCGCGGTAGCGGTTCCTCTTGAGCCAGAGCGCGAGGTTCATCATGTCCTCGTCAGTCGTGCCCGGATGTGCCGCAATGAAATACGGGATCAGGTAGTATTTCTTGCCGGCCTGTTTTGCCGCGGCATCGAACATCTCCTTGAAACGGTCGTAGGCGCCGATCCCCGGCTTCATCATCTTGTCGAGCGGGCCGCGCTCGGTGTGTTCGGGCGCGATCTTCAAATAACCGCCGACATGGTGGGTGACGAGTTCCTTGACATATTCGGGGCTCTTCACCGCGAGGTCGTAACGAATGCCGGACGCGACCATCACCTTCTTGACGCCCTTCACCTCGCGCACCTTGCGATAGAGCCGGATCAGATCGTCGTGCGAGGTGTTCAGGTTCGGGCAAATTTCGGGAAATACGCAGGACGGGCGCCGGCACAGCGCTTCGATCTTCGGATCCTTGCACGCCATCCGGTACATGTTGGCTGTCGGCCCGCCGATGTCGGAAATCACGCCGGTGAAGCCGGGCGTGCGGTCGCGGATTCGCTCGATCTCCTGCAGGATCGAGCCCTCCGAACGGTTCTGGATGATGCGGCCCTCGTGCTCGGTGATCGAGCAGAAGGTGCAGCCGCCGAAGCAGCCGCGCATGATCGTCACCGAGAATTTGATCATGTCCCAGGCGGGAATCTTTGCATCGCCGTAGGAGGGATGCGGGGCGCGCGCGTAAGGGAGATCGTAGACCGCGTCCATCTCGGCGGTCGTGAGCGGGATCGGCGGCGGGTTCAGCCACAGGTCTCGGTCGCCGTGACGTTGGACCAGCGGCCGCGCATTGCCGGGATTGCTTTCCCGGTGCAGCACGCGCGAAGCCCTGGCATAAGCCTCGCGGTCCGCTTCGACCTGCTCGCAGGACGGCAGCCGGATCACGATATCGCCGGCGCGCCGGCCCGCGCCCTCGTCGGCGGAGTCGAGATCGTCCGCGTGCAGCTCCGCGTAACTGTCCGGCACGCGGCGGAACAGCGCGACGCCCCGAACGGAGTCGAGGTCGCGCGGCGCTTCGCCCGCGGCAAGCCGATGCGCCACCTCGACGACGGCACGCTCGGCGTTGCCGTAGATGAGCAGATCGGCCTTCGCATCAGCCAGCACCGAGCGGCGCACCTTGTCCGACCAATAGTCGTAATGCGCAATCCGGCGCAGCGATGCCTCGATACCGCCAAGCACGATCGGCACATCCTTGAACGCCTCGCGACAGCGTTGGGCGTAGACGATGGAACAGCGGTCCGGGCGGCGGCCGCCTTCGCCGCCGGCGGTGTAGGCATCATCGTGGCGCAGACGACGATCTGCCGTGTAGCGGTTGACCATCGAATCCATGTTGCCGCCGGTGACGCCGAAGAACACACGCGGCTTTCCCAGCGCCCTGAACGGCTCGGCCGACTGCCAGTCCGGTTGCGCGATGATGCCGACGCGGAAGCCTTGCGCCTCGAGCAACCGGCCGATGATCGCCATGCCGAAGCTTGGATGATCGACATAGGCGTCGCCCGTCACCAGCACGATATCGCAGGCGTCCCAGCCGAGCGCCGTCATCTCGGCGCGGCTCATCGGCAGGAACGGCGCCGCGTTGGCGTTGTTTGTCCGGTGACGCGACCAGGACATCAGAGATTTTTCGGCCGTGATAGGGGCGTCCATGGCGCCCAGAGGTAAGCCTCTCGGCTTACGAATTCAACCCGATCCACGCCGCTTGCGAGCCATCTTATGGCGCCTTTATACGACCGAGGGTCCGGCGCTCTCGATCTGTCCGGCAACTTATTGCCGCCATGGATCAAGCGATCCCGTGCCAGGGGCAGGCTGTGCAAGAAACGGGGATGAAAACATGCGGCGGCCGGCGACGAATTTCTCGCGGTCTCATCCGTGATGCGGAAACGCGCCCAAATTCCGGGACGCCTTAGGGTTAAGCCAAGCTGAATTCCTTGCATTTCATGGCATTATGCGCGGCGATATCGCTTGCGATTAACCATCGTTTAAGACGGCCTTAAACCCGGATCGGTACGTTGCGCTGGGGCGTGCGTGGGCGTTGAGCGTATATGGCGTGGGGACGGAAAAAGAAGGGCGGGCGCAAGGAGCCGATGTTCGGCCTCGCCGCGGCGCTGTCCGACCTGCGGCTGTCGCCCGAGGATCGCGTTCCCGGTGGTGGCAACGACCGGCCGAAGAAATCAGCCAAACGCAAGATTGACGACGATGAGGACGACGACGACGATGAGCCGCCGGTCGAGCGGAAGCCGCGTGTGAGCCGCAGCGAAGCGAAGCGCCGATCGAAGTCGCGCGGTAGTTTTCCGATTGGTCGACTGTTCTATTGGGGCGCGGTGCTTGGCCTTTGGGGTACGATCGCCGCGGTCGGTCTCGTCGTCTGGGTCGGCGCGCATCTGCCGCCCATTCAGTCGCTCGAAATTCCGAAACGGCCGCCGACCATCCAGATCACCGCCGCCGACGGCAGTGTGCTCGCCAGTCGCGGCGAGATGCCCGGCGCCAATGTCGCGCTGAAGGATCTGCCGCCATACTTACCGAAGGCGTTCATCGCCATCGAGGACCGCCGCTTCTACCATCATTTCGGCATCGATCCCTGGGGCATCTTGCGCGCTGCGGTCACCAACATCCTGCATCGCGGCGTGTCGCAGGGCGGCTCGACACTGACCCAGCAATTGGCAAAGAACCTTTTTCTGACCCAGGAGCGCACCTTCCAGCGCAAATTGCAGGAAGCTGAACTTGCGATCTGGCTGGAGCGCAAGCACTCCAAGAACGAGATTCTCGAGCTTTATCTCAACCGCGTCTATTTCGGTTCCGGAGCCTATGGCGTGGAGGCGGCCGCGCAGCGCTACTTCGGCAAGTCGGCCAGGCACGTGACCCTGGCGGAAGCGGCGATGCTCGCCGGTCTCGTCAAGTCGCCGTCGCGGCTTGCGCCCAATCGCAATCCCGAAGGCGCGGAAGCGCGCGCGCAGACGGTGCTGGCCGCGATGGCGGAGGCGAAGTTCATCACGGAAGCGCAGGCGCAGGCCTCGATCGGTCATCCCTCCTACAACGTCAAGCCCATCGGCGCCGGCACGGTCAACTATGTCGCCGACTGGGTGGGCGAGGTGCTCGACGATCTCGTCGGCCAGATCGAGCAGAGCGTGGTGGTGGAAACCTCGATCGATCCGAAATTGCAAGCGGTCGCTGAAGCAGCCGTCATCGACGAATTGGCGGCCAAAAGCGTGAGGTTCAATGTCAGCCAGGGCGCGCTGGTGGCGATGTCGCCGGATGGCGCGGTGCGCGCCATGGTCGGGGGGCGCAACTATTCCGACAGCCAGTATAACCGCGCGGTGACGGCGAAACGCCAGCCGGGCTCGGCGTTCAAGCCCTTCGTCTATCTCACCGCGATTGAATTGGGTCTTACGCCGGAAACGGTTCGCCAGGACGCGCCGCTCGATATCAAGGGATGGAAGCCCGAGAATTACAGCCATCAATATTTTGGCCCGGTCACGCTGACGCAGGCGCTTGCGATGTCGCTCAACACGGTCGCGGTCAGGCTCGGGATCGAGGTCGGACCCAAGAACGTCGTGCGCACCGCGCATCGGCTCGGCATTTCATCCAAGCTCGAGGCCAACGCCTCGATCGCGCTCGGCACCAGCGAAGTCTCGATGATCGAGCTGGTCGGCGCCTATGCGCCGTTTGCCAATGGCGGCTTAAGCGTCTCGCCGCATGTCGTCACCAGGATCCGCACTTTCGATGGCAAGGTTCTCTACGCGCGTCAGGCAGATCAACTCGGCCAGGTGATCGATCCGCATTACGTCGCGATGATGAACACGATGATGCAGGAGACATTGCTCTCCGGCACCGCGCACAAGGCCGAACTGCCGGGCTGGCAGGCGGCCGGCAAGACCGGCACCAGCCAGGATTTCCGCGACGCCTGGTTCATCGGCTACACCGCCAACCTCGTCACCGGCGTCTGGCTCGGCAATGATGACAATTCGCCGACCAGGAAGGCGACCGGCGGCGGCTTGCCGGTGGAAATCTGGACCCGTTTCATGAAGGCCGCGCATCAGGGCGTGACGCAGGTGCCGCTGCCGGCATCAACGCCGGGTGGGTTGCTCACAACCATCGCGCAGGCGGCAAGTCCGGGGAGCGCCGTCACCCCGCCGTCGCCGGTTCCAACACCGGTGCGGACGGCAGGCACCGCCGTGCGCCCCCAGGCCGACGCTGGTCTTGACGGTTGGCTGATGCAGCGCCTGTTCGGGCGCTAGTGTCCCGATTCCGAAGTTCGTAGCATTTGCGGCGCCACGTTTCGAACTTCGGAATCGAAAGGACACTAGCAAACCTATTGATCTAGCGTGGCTTTGGTTCAGAAGTCCGCATGACGACCCTGCGGCATAAATGATGCGGACTTCTGAACCGCCACACTAGTGTCCCGAACCGGGCTTCGGAATCGGGAGTCTAATCGCCCACGAGATTGAGCGCGAGTGCGATCGCGCCGACCAGGATCAAGCTGATCGCCCAGCCGGTCTCCAGATTGAACCAACTCCGCGCGACGAATTTCAAATCCAGGTAGCGGTAGACCAGCCAGGCCAGGCATCCGCCGGCACCGATCATTGCGATGACATGGACAATGGCGACGAGAACAGCGACGCCGAGATTGCCTTCGGCGAGCCGGCCGGCCGCCCTGTCGTCGACAGCGCCGGTGCGGCATAGGCCGAGATAGATCGGCACGAGCATCAGTCCCGCACCGTGCGCGATCGCGATCGAGAATGACCAGAGCCCGAGTTGCGTTGGCGGTATCCTCGCCAGCGATCTCGGATGGCGTCGGTCGAGAAGACGAAAGACGCCAAAGCCGATGACGACAATGGCCGCAGCAAGCTGGATCTCGCGCCGCCATTCGGCGAGGCCGAGGAGAAGGCCGAACGGCAACAGTATCACGAGGATTGACAGCAAGTGCCCGACCGCCAGCGGACAGAGTGTCAGGAACAGCGCGCGCGGGCTTTTTTCCATAAGCCCGGCAGAGACCGCGAGCGGCCACCCCATTCCCGGATTAACGCCGTGATAGAGGCCGCTCGCGATGACGGCGAGCCAAAGCCAGGCGCCTGTCCAGTCGACCTGGCTCAAATCTCAAGCCGACGGATAACAGAAGGAGTCCGTCGAGCAATCGCCGCCCTCGAGCCGGATCTGATGCGGCCGATATCCGTCGGGAAAATTCACCCAATAATCCTTGGCGAGTTCGATCCCGCCGCTCGGTCCCGCATTGGCCATTACGGCAGCGCCAGGCATCCCGTCGGGATAGAACTGCTTGTCCCACGTCGAGTAGAGCGAGTTCGTCCAATACACGCGTTTGCCGTCACGGCTGATTTCGACCATTTGCGGCCCGCCCGCATAGGCCTTGCCGTTCGGGTGCGGCGTGCGGCGGGCGATACCGCCGATGTGCACGGACCCTGTAAGCTTCGGCTTTCTGGGATCGCGGACGTCGTATTGCCGCATCTCGCCGGTGCCCCAACAGGAGACATACAGAAACCGGTCATCCAGCGACAGGTCGATGTCGGTCACGAGCGGCGGCACCGCGCCAAAGCCCTGGAGAAGCGGCGGCAGCTTCTCCTTCGCTGCCGGCTCAGGCGGGATGGTCGCAGTCTTTTCGGCGTGGAACTTTCCGTTGTCGCGCCACCAGGTAAAGATCGAAGCCTCCAGGTTCGTGGTATCGACGACGACGCCGACAAAGCCGTATTCACGAACCGGATCGTGAGCGGGACGCACCTCCAGCGCCATCTGATGGTTGGCGCCGAGATCGATGGTTTGGACGTGGCGCCGCTCCCGCAAGTCCCAGAAGTGGAGCCGGTGACCGTATTTGTTAGCAAGCAGATCTTCGGCAACGATCCCGTTCTCGAACTGCGGCGGCAGCGCCCATTCGCTCGTCACCATGTAATCGCGCGGCAGGTTCCACCAGAAATCGTAGTGTAGCTGTTGTGGTCCGCGATCGATCTCCCAGCGCCCCAGCACCTCGAATGTCTCGCAATCCATGATGAAGATGCCAGGAGGTCCCTGCGTGCCATCCTTTCCGCCGCCGCCCAGTGTGCTCACGTAGATGCCTTCAGGACCGCAATGGACCGTATGGGGCCGCGAGTAACCGGTCTTGCTGAACACCTCTTCGGGTTCGATGATCTTGTGAATCCGCGCCTTGGTGGGATCGGGCTTGGTGTCCACGATATAGATGCGCGACGAGCGGATCCCGGGGATAATGAGATAGCGACGCTCGACGAAGGCGTGGCCCGCGATCGGCGACAGGGCCGACGAGCACGCGTTCCAGCCGAAATGGTGAAATTCGTCGCCCTTGTTCGGCATCGTCACGGTGTGGACGATCTGGCTGTAGGTCGGCGAGGAGGGATTGACGTCGACGACCGCGAGCGCATCCGGCTTTGAGAAATCCGGACTGAGCAGCAGCATATAAGCGACGTTTTCTGCGGGGGCTTCCATTGCAAGTCTGGGCGATGCATGAAAAGTGGGGTCCGGCCTCATTGTCATTGAACACCTCCCTGTTTGCGCGGGCTTGTGCCGCGATGCCTTTCTGTCGCGATGCCTTGGGACGAGAGCACGGGTTTGCGGCTCTTGGGTGGCGAAGTCCGGCGTCACGCCGCCGCAGTCGGTTCCGTTACGGTCAGAGGTGGATGGCCGGGGATAGGCGAGCGGACGCGACGCCGTTCGTCGAACCGCTATGACGCCTGGTGATGTTCACCGAAAGTTTAGCGCCCGTCGGGCGTGCGGACGCCGGCCCAGTTATTGCGCACCTGCTGGTAATGAACGCTGGCGTCGTAGGTCGTCGTCGGAAGATGCAGGACCTGCGGCGACAGGCGGCCGATCGCGCTGAGCACGACATAGGACGCAACGACGCGGTCGTGCTCGGCCGTCACCAGCGCGACGCGGGCATTCACCACCGTCTGCTGGGCGTTGAGAATGTCGATCACGGTGCGCTGACCGACCTGGGCTTCCTTGGTCGTGCCGAGATAGGCGAGCTCCGACGCATCGACCTGGGATTTGGCCGCCGTGACCTGCGCCTTGCCGGCCACGAGCTGGCCCCATGCGGTCACGAGGTCGGCGCGGGCCTGGTCGCGGGTCTGTTCGAGAATGAGCCTTTGCTGCTCAAGATTTTCCTTGGATTGGCGGATCAGCGAATATTCCGCGCCACCCTGGTAGATCGGCACGTTGGCCTGCGCGGTCGCTGACGCGGTAAAGAGCTTCTGTTGCGTGATGGTCTGCTGCCAGCCTTTCTGAACGGCGGCCTGCAGCGTGACGGTCGGAAACAGCGCGCCCTCGTTGATTTTCACGGTGAGAAAGCTGACGTCGATGCCGTACATCGCCGAGGTCACATTGGGATTTTCGACCAAGGCGATGCTGGTCGCATCGCGCACCGTCGCCGGCAGATATCGGTCGACCGGCGAGGCCGGCTGCAGGTTCGAAGGCTCGTTGCCGATGATACGTCGGAAGTTCGCCCGCGTGGTCGTGAGCGTGGATTCGGCTGAAAGCTCCTGGCTCTTGCCCGCCGCTAACTGCGCTTCCGACTGGGCGACGTCGGTCGGGGTGACGAGGCCGGCGCTGTAGCGGTCGCGGGTCTGTCGCAAGGTCAGTTCGAGCACCCTGGTGTTGCTGCGCTGGACCTCGAGGATCGCTGCGTCGCGCAGATAGTCCATGTAGATGGTGGCGGCGGACAGCAGCACCGACTGTTCCATGAGCCGCAGACTTTCGCGCGCGCCAAGCACCTGGCTTTCTGCCGCGCGCGTCTTGTTGGCGGTTTGATTGCCGTTATAGAGCGTCTGGGTGGCGGTGAGCCCGACGGCGTGCGGGGATTGCGGTCCCGCGAAGGTCTTGACCAAACCGGCGGCAGAGGTCTGGTCGGTGTATTGATAACCGCCGCTCAAGGTCGCCGCGACCTTCGGGCGGTAACCGGCCAGTGCCTGAGGGACGTTTTCATCGGTTGCGCGAACCAACGCGCGTTGGGCATTGAGCTGCGGATTGTTCTGATAGGCGCGCCGCAGCGCGCTCTCCATGGTATCGGCAAGCACGGGAAACGCGGCCGTCGCACTAAAGAAAACGACGGCCGTCGCAGCCCCGCCTAAAACCCTGCCCCCAAGCATGTTCGACTTATCCAACGCCCCACGAAGCGTGACAACATCCATACGCAATTCGTGATCTGACCAAAAGCGCATAGCTGGTGAAGTCCCCAGCACACGCACGTGATGACGGTGTGATTATCGGTCGCTGTTGCTATTTCGCTCAAAAGAACGGCAGCTCCGCCTGGCGCCGGAGCAGTCTGACAGCCGAAGCAGCTTAGTCCTGGATGCCGTAACGATGGAGATCGTTGCCGTGGGTATCGAGCCAGGTCTTGGCGCGTTCGACATGGTCGCAGACTTTCGCCACCACTCTCCAGAACCGCGCTGAGTGGTTCATCTCGACGAGGTGGGCCACTTCGTGGGCGGCGAGATAGTCCAGCACATACGGCGGTGCGAGGATCAGCCGCCAGGAGAACGACAGCGAACCCGCCGATGTGCAGGAACCCCAGCGGCTCGACTGGTCGCGGATCGACAACCGCTTGACCCTCACGCCAAGTTCCTGCGCGTAAACAACTGCGGCCTTCTGCAGATCCTTGCGGGCCTCGCGCTTGAGATAGTCGTGGACGCGCCGTTCGGCATATTCGATGCCGCCCGCCACGCAGAGCACGCGCTCGCCGCTGTCGCGAATTTCAGTCCAGACCGTGCCCCGCTGACCGGCGCGGTGCACGATTCGATGAGGAACGCCGCGCACGGGCACGATCGTGCCCGGCAGAAACGGCGCAGCTTTCGGCAACCGGCCAAGACGCGCGGCGATCCAGCCGCCGTGGCGCTGTGCAAAGTCCTTGGCGTCGGCAATCGTGCCGCGCGGCGGCATGGTGAGGATGGCCTCGCGGTCGCTTGGATGGATTCGCAAGGTGTAACGGCGCGCGCGGCGGTGCCGGCGCAGCCGGACCGAATAGATCTGGGAGCCGTGTTTCACCAACAGGCGAGAAGGTTCGTAAGGCCGCCGATAAAGGAGCGCGCGAGTGGCCATGTCTGCTATTCCGGGGATTAGAAACTCGCCCGGATTCTGCCATATCCGCCGCCAGGGAAATCGCTCGGCGCAAAAACAAATCATTTGCCCAATATACAGGGGTTGTCGCCGTCAGCGGCCCTATAGAATGGGGTCGGAACCCAAAAAATATGCTTAAGGAAGTCCCTGTCGGTGCCCTGAAATCACGAATTAAGATTCATTACTTCCAGGGGCAAGAGATTCGCGTTTCCTGGGGCCAATTCAGGGGGTTAGCAGATCCGCAGCGAACGCCGATGTTTGCGCGCAAGCGCGGTTTTGCACCGATTTTGTCGTCTGCGGCGCTTCACTCCGCAGCGTAAGCGAGCGAAGGCTTCAAATTCGACGACGACATCATGAAATCGGAGATGCGCGGCACGATTTCCGATTTGAAACGCGAGCCGTTGAAGACTCCGTAGTGACCGACGCCCTTCTGCACGTAGTGCACACGACGATGGTTGGGGATCGAACTGCACAGCGTATGAGTCGCCTCGGTCTGACCGAGCCCGGAAATGTCGTCGTTCTCGCCTTCAACCGTCATCAGCGCGACGCGGCGGACCTTGGACGGATCGACCCGCTTGCCGCGATGGGTCATCTCGCCCTTTGGCAAGGCGTGCTTGACGAAAACGGTATCGACCGTCTGCAGGTAATACTCTGCCGAAAGGTCCATCACCGCCAGATATTCGTCATAGAAGTCGCGGTGCTTGTCGACGAGGTCGCCGTCACCCTTCACCAGATTCCGGAACAGCTGCTTGTGGGCGTCCATGTGGCGGTCGAGATTCATGCTGATGAAGCCGTTCAGTTGCAGGAAGCCCGGATAGACGTCGCGCATGACACCGGGATGCGGAAACGGCACCTTGGTGATGACATGGTGACGAAACCAATCGATGCCGCGTTCGGCTGCAAGGTTGTTGACTGCGGTTGGATTGCGGCGGGTATCGATCGGGCCGCCCATCAACGTCATTGAAAGCGGGACAAACGGGTCATTCTCGGCTTCCATGATCGACACCGCGGCGACGACCGGCACGGAAGGCTGACATACCGCGACCACATGCATGTTGCCGCCCAGGACGTGCAGCATCTCGATCACGTAGTCGATGTAGTCGTCGAGATCGAAGCGGCCGGCCGCCAGCGGAACCATGCGGGCATCGGCCCAATCGGTGATGTACACTTCATGCGTCGGCAGGAACGCTTCGACCGTGCCGCGCAACAGCGTCGCATAGTGGCCGGACATCGGCGCCACGATCAGCACGCGCGGCTGGGGGCCGCGCAAGGGGCGCGTGAGCTTGCGATCGAAATAGAGCATCCGGCAGAACGGCTTTTCCCAGACGCTGCGAATCTCGACCGGCGTGCGGATGCCGTTGACGTCGGTATCGTGGATTTCCCATTCGGGCTTGCCGTAGCGGCGGGTGGTGCGCTCGAACAACTCGCAGGCCGCAGCAATCGATTTGCCGGCCTCGGTATGGGCCCATGGATTGAGTGGATTCTGAAACAGGATTTTCGCGGCGTCGGTGACGGCGCGCGCGGGATTGAGCGAGGCGTGCGCCATTTCGTACATCCAGTACATCGGCGTCGTGAGCACCGGACTGCCTTCGCCTACCTGCAGCGGTGCGCCGCCAAACTCGCCAATCGGCATTTCGCCCTCGTTCCTTTTGCGTCGCAGCATAGTGCAAAAAGCAAAACAAAGCGTCAATGCAATAGATCGGGGTTCGCGCGCGACTTAGCAAGTTGCGAGCGCCAAAACCCGGGGTTTTACCGGACTTTATTCGCCTACCTGGATCAATGAGCCATGTCGCCGGGCGCTGCGCAGGAGCCTCAAGAAGACGGCAAACGAGGCCACGATCAGAACAACGTTAATGGCGATCGCATCGACCATCAGGTCGGCGCGAAAGACGTGGTCGGTCAGCAGGGACCGCATGCCTTCGAACACGTAAGTCGGCGGCAGCACCCAGGCGATGATCTGCAGCCAATGCGGCAGCACGGTTACCGGATAATAGATGCAGGCCAGCGGCATCAGGGCAAACATCAGCGTCCAGACGATGCTTTCCGCGCCCAGACCGTGACGCAGGACGAGCCCGGAGACGAAGATACCGACCGACCAGCTGGTGAAGATCAGGTTGCAGAAAAACGCGATCAGCGGCAATCCGATGGCGTAAAAATTGAAGCCGAAAAAAACGATCGCAAGCAGCGTCATCGGAATGATCCCGATCGCAAGCCGGACCAGGCTCATGGCCATGAGCGCAAGAAGGAACTCGATCGGCTTGAGCGGGCTCATCATCAGGTTGCCGAGATTGCGCGCCCACATTTCTTCCAGAAACGAGATCGAAAATCCCAGCTGGCCGCGGAACAGGATGTCCCACAGGATCACCGCGCCGACCAGCGTGCCGCCGGCGCGGGCGAAAAATCCCGCATTCTGCGAAACGTAGTTTTGGATGAAGCCCCAGGTGATGATCTGAAGCGCCGGCCAGTAGAGCAGCTCCAGCAGCCGCGGCCACGACGATATCAGGACATACCAGTAGCGCAGGATCATGGCCGCGATCCGCTGCGGCGAAATGCCAGTTGAGAGAGAGAGCCGGCTCATGATGCCGTTTCCTGAACGCGGCCGCGGGCGACGTCGAGAAACACTTCCTCCATCGTCGCGCGATTATAGCGCGCCATGATCTGCTCCGGGCTGTCGTCGTCCTCGATGCGACCGCGCTTCATGATGATGACGCGGTCGCACAGCCGTTCGACCTCCAGCATGTTGTGGGAAGCGAGCAGAATGGTCGCGCCGTTCTCTTTTCGATAAGTCTCAAGATGCTGCCGGACCCAGTCGGCGGTGTCGGGATCAAGCGAAGCCGTCGGCTCGTCCAGCAACAGCAATTCGGGCTCGTTGATCAGTGCCTTTGCCAGCGCCACGCGGGTCTTCTGCCCGGCCGAGAGTTTGCCGTTGGCGCGGTCGAGGAAGTCGCCGAGGTCGAGGTCGGCGGCGAGCCTTTCGATTCGCGCGGACAGATTTGCCACCGAATAGAGACGGCCGAAGATCGTCAGGTTTTGCCGCACCGTGAGCCGTCCCGGCATATCAACGTAAGGGCTTTCGAAATTCATCCGGCCGAGCACCTGCGCACTCTCGTCCGGCATCGGGTGACCCAGGACCTCGATCCGCCCGGACGTCGGCAAAACCAGCCCCATGATCATGGCAATGGTCGTGGTCTTGCCGGCGCCGTTGCCGCCGAGCAAGCCGGTGATGCTGCCGCGCGCGATCGCGAACGAGATGTCGTCGACCGCGCGGGTCGTCTTGTAGACCTTGACCAGATGCGCGACGTCGATCGCCGCGGCGTCGTGCCGGTCGATCGTGGCAGCCGCGGGCTTTATCGTGCCATCGCGTGTCATCGGCCTGTTCATTGAGCCATCCGCTCACCTTACACAAGGCTTCCCGTGGCCTTAAGTCGCGTGAGGCGTGATCAAGGAAATTTGTCGCGGGGCCCATGCGCGGCTAAGGTTCGGCAGTTCTCATGACCGACACCGCCTCCGCCGACTTCCGTCTGCCGCGCCGCCAGATCCGCCTGGACACGATCCTGCGGCTGCGCTGGCTTGCCGCCCTCGGCCAATTGGCGGCGATCTTCATCGTCGAGCAGGGCCTCGAATTCGACGTCGAGGTCATGCCGTGCCTGGCCATCGTCGGCTTTTCGGCTCTGCTGAACCTTGTCCTTCAGGTCTGGTTCAATCCGATGGAGCGGCTCGAGCCGTCGTTTGCGGCGGCGCTGCTTGCGATCAATATCATCGAGCTTGCCGGGCTTTTGTTCTGTACCGGCGGCTTGCAGAACCCGTTCTCGTTCCTGTTTCTCGCACCGGTTCTGATCTCCTCGACCGCGTTGCCGATCAGGCTGACCATTGCGCTCGGGATGCTCGCGGTTGCCTGCGCCTCGGTCTTGGTCTTCTTCTATTTCCCGCTGCCATGGGACAGCGACGATCCCCTGGTGCTGCCGCCGATTTATCTGTTCGGCGTCTGGTTGTCGATCGTGGTCGCGATCGGCGTCACCAGTCTCTACGCGTTTCAGGTCGCCGAGGAAGCACGCAAGCTTTCCGATGCGCTGGCTGCAACCGAACTCGTTCTCGCGCGCGAACAACATCTGACCCAGCTCGACGGTCTTGCGGCCGCGGCCGCCCATGAACTCGGAACGCCGCTGTCGACGATCTTCCTGATCTCGCGTGAGCTGGAACAGGGGCTCAAGGACAAGCCGCAGCTCGCGGCTGATATCAAGACCTTGCGCGAGCAGACGCAGCGTTGCCGCGACATTCTCGCCAAGATCACGCAGCTCTCCTCCAGTGGAGCGCCGTTCGACCGCATGCCGCTCTCGACGCTGATCGAGGAGACCGTGGCGCCGCATCGCGATTTCGGTGTGGCGATCAAGGTGCGCATCGCAGTCTCCGGCGCGCCCGAGCCTGCGGGAGCGAGAAATCCGGCCATCATCTATGGGGTCGGCAATATCCTGGAGAACGCCGTTGATTTCGCCCGCAACAGCGTGGAGGTGAATGCCTGGTGGGATGCCGAGACCGTCGAAATCGTCATTTCGGACGACGGTCCGGGCATTGCGCCCGATCTGCTCAAGCGCATCGGCGAACCCTATTTGTCACGGAGGCACGATAGCGAAGAAGGCCAGGGCGCGCGCTCCGGACTAGGCCTTGGCGTATTCATCGCTCGCACGCTGCTCGAACGCACCGGGGCAAAGGTCTCGTTCGCCAACCGGGTGTTCCCGGACCACGGCGCCGTCGTGCAGATCGTGTGGCCGCGAAGCCGCTTTGAGGTCAAGGAACCGGCCGCGGAGTTAACCTGACTGGGTGAAATCAAGGGCCCGCGGCCTTGGCAGTGCCACGGTTGACGCCATATGTTGAGGGTATCGAGGGAAAGGGCAACGTTATCTTGAGCGCTATCGCTGAACTCGCCGGGCACACCGACCGCTCGCTGCTGATCGTGGAAGACGACAAGCCGTTCCTGGAGCGACTTGCACGCGCCATGGAGACGAGAGGCTTTGCGGTGACGGCCTGCGAGAGCGTGGCCGACGGCTTGAACCAGATCGCCAAGGCGGCACCGGCCTTTGCGGTGGTGGATTTGCGGCTCGGCGACGGCAACGGTCTCGACGTCGTTTCTGCCTTGAAGCGCAAGCGTCCCGAAGCGCGCGCCATTGTTCTGACCGGCTACGGCAATATCGCAACCGCCGTGACCGCGGTGAAACTCGGCGCGGTGGATTATCTGTCGAAGCCCGCCGATGCCGACGATGTGGTGTCGGCGCTGCTCGCCAGCGGCAATCAGAAATCCGAACTGCCGAGCAATCCGATGTCGGCGGACCGCGTGCGCTGGGAGCACATCCAGCGGATTTACGAGATGTGCAACCGCAACGTCTCTGAGACCGCGCGGCGGCTCAACATGCATCGCCGCACCCTGCAGCGGATTCTGGCCAAGCGCGCGCCACGATAGAGCACACTTAGAATTCGCGGTGCCCTTGCGGATCGACCAGGCGGTTGATCCGCAGCGCTGCCGCCATGCCAAACCGCACGGTCATCGACTTTCGCGTCGCGGCCGGCAGCCGGTGCTCCGGCGCGTGACGCTCCAGGTGTGCGCCATAGGCATCGGCAATGATCAACCCGGTCTCGTCGGGAAAAATTCCGCACGGCAGTTCCTGCGTGAAGGCAAAGAACAGTCGGTCGCAATGCGCCCTGTATTCCGGCCATTTCTGGTCGGCGCGCAAATCCTCGATCGAAGACTTGATCTCGACAATCCAGACCTCGCCGCGGTCATTGAGGGCAACGAGGTCGGCGCGCCGGCCCGACGGCAGCGGCAACTCGGCGACACTGGCAAAGCCCAGCGAATGCAACAGCCGCGCGGTTCCGCGCGCGACCAACAGCGCCGTCTCGGACTGGCGGCGGTCCGGCGCGGGGAGGAGAACGGCTTTCTGGGCGGATGATTCCATCGACCTGGAGCATAGAACGCCGATCAAAAAGGGGGCAATGCGTTTGATGGCCAGGCGCGCTCGAAAAACCCCGGTTCAACTGCCGATCCGCTCCGTTGACGGGATCATGTTCCAATCATAAAGGCCAGGATCTCGCCGAACTTTTCCTTGGCGGCAGGCAAAAAATCGGCATTGTGCGACGCATGGCACAGCAATCCGAAAGCAAGGCGAAGGCCGGGGCGATGATCGTCCCGGTGACGCCGTTCGAGCAGAACTGCACGTTGATCTGGTGCACGGCGACGGCGAAGGCCGTGGTCATCGATCCCGGCGGCGAGGTTCCCAAGATTCAGGCCGCGATCAAACAGGCCAATGTCAGCGTCGAGAAGATCTGGCTCACCCACGGCCATATCGATCACGTCGGCGGCGCGGCCGATTTACGCGACGCGCTCAAGGTCGACATCGAAGGCCCGCATGTCGCCGACAAATTCCTGCTCGACCATGTGGTGGAGAGCGGCGCGCGTTTTGGCATGTCAGGCGTGCGCAATTTCGCGCCCGATCGCTGGCTCGAGGAGGGCAACCAGGTTTCAGTCGGTGAATTGACGTTCGATGTCCTGCACTGCCCCGGTCATTCGCCGGGGAGCGTGGTGTTCTTCAACAAGGACATGCGCTTTGCCCATGTCGGCGACGTGCTCTTCAGCGGCTCGGTCGGCCGCACCGATCTGCCCGGTGGTGACCACGCCACCTTGATCAACTCGATCAAGGAAAAGCTGCTGCCGCTCGGCGATGACGTCGGCTTCATCTGCGGGCATGGGCCGGGCTCGCGGATCGGCCATGAGCGAATGACCAATCCGTTCCTCACGGGCGCAATGTGAGGTCTCCGGCCGGCGGCGAGATCACGCGCTGCCAGCACGCTCTCATTTCATGAGGCCGGCGGCGGTCAAGGCGCGGGTGATGGCGGCGCCGACATCAAAAGCACGACGCCGCTTTGCTTTTGACTTTGCCGGCGGCTTCGGAGCCTCTTTGGCTGTCATCAGCGGCTGCAAGATCTTGCCGAGGTCGGGTGCAAACGTCGAGATCGGCGAGGCCAGCGGGATCAGTTGTGCGCTGGGAGATTCAGCGGTCGCGCGTGAGCGAGCTTCAGCGAGCTTCGGAACGCGGTTGGTCAGTCCGAAGAAATTCGTGATGTGATAGGAGGACGAAATGCCGGCCTCGATCAGAAACGGACCTTCCTTGCCGTAGCGCTCGTCGTTCTCGGCCTTACCCAACGGCGTGCCGTGGGCCATGTTGGTGACGGTGTAGGATTCGACGACAGTTTCTCCATCGGCATTCCACCAGATCTGGTGCGGATGGCCGTCGACCGTGCCTTCCAGCATCGGATCAGCCGGCAGCCGGTGGACATCGAGCCATTGCTTGACGATCTCATCGGCATTGGCGGGATTGACGGTGCGATCTGCGCTGCCATGCCAGACCGAGATCCGCGGCCAGGGCGCGCGATGCTTGGAGGCATTGCGCACGAGATCGCCGAGTTCGGGTGCCGAGCGCGATGGCGAGCGCAGCATGCCGTTGAGGGCTTCGCGCACGTTGGAGGCCACGCCATAGGGGAGGCCCGCGATCACGGCGCCGGCGGCAAAGACTTCAGGATAGGTCGCAAGCATCACCGACGTCATGGCGCCGCCCGCCGAGAGCCCGGTCGCGAAGATGCGGTGCTTGTCGATCCGGTGCTGGCTCACCATGCGCGCAATCATCTGTCGGATCGAGCAGGCCTCGCCGTGGCCGCGCCGGGTGTCGTCCGGATTGAACCAGTTGAAACAGCTGTGGGTGTTGTTGCTTGCCTGCTGCTCGGGCAGCAAGAGCGCAAAGCCGTAGTGTTTCGCCAGCGTCGACCAGCCCGCGCCGAGGTCATAACCCGCAGCCGTCTGCCCGCAGCCATGCATGACGACCACCAACGCGGGCGACGGGGGCAGGTTGGCGGGCACAAAGGAAAACATCCGCAAGTCGCCCGGATTCGTGCCGAATTGCCGGGTCTCGACCAGCGGGCTGCCGCGCAGTGCGGGGAGGCCAATCGAATCCCAAGCGTTCAATCCATGCAGCCGGGGAAATTGGCGCAGGAATTCTATGTTTCTTGCAAGCGACACCGGCTGCTCCTTCGCCCGAAAATCGGGACGCACCTCAAACCAGATAATTGCTGCACTGCAAAATAAAAAGACCGTGTGCTGTCGGTCCTCAGGAAAATATTTTTCATTGCCAATGCCGAGGACGCATGACGCATGCTTGACAAAAATGCGGCGCAGGCCGGCTGCGCGACCGTGAATCACCGGCCGCAGGATTGACGAGCTTCCGAGGCCGTTGTTCCCGTGCCGACCGAACGCTTTTGTGATGGATCGCGTCTGCGCGCTCAAAAACCAGTATCGTCTTGCGCGCAAAACGGACGTCTCATGCGCGGCCCATCACATAGACCGGTTTGAAGCAGCCAAGGATAAGACGCTTGGGGTCGAACGGAATTTCGCCCGAAGGCTCAAAACGCTCGTCGTCGTGCATCCTTGCTTCGGCCGATTCAAGCGTCGCCTTGTCGGGCCACACCTGCCAAGTGAAGACGATCTTCTCGCCCTCCTTCGCAGCCACCGCGCGGCGAAAGTCGGTCAATTTGCCGGTGGGGACGTTGTCCTCCCAGGATTCGACGATCTCGACGCATCCATATTCCCTGAAAATCGCGGCGCTATTCTCGGCCCATTTGCGATAGGCCTCCATCTTGTGCTCCGGCACGGGAATCACGAATCCTGCGATGTACATGGCTTGGGCTCTCTTTTGGACGTGAGTTAAAAAAGCGTTGTTGGGCAATTTGCCGGGTCAAATTGTCGGGTAGCAGCTCATTGAGCATGAAAAACGAGCGCACTGGCGCGCCTGCTCGATGCATAGCATCATCGCGGCCATGGCAGGCAGTATCTGGACCACCGAGTTTTTTGACTGTCCCAATTGCGGACTGTCTTATGCTGCAACAAAGGAGCAGCATCCAACGCGGCATTCCGGAAGCTTCGCCTGCGAAGTCTGCGGTGTCGAAGTCCACGCCTGGTCCGGCAATTGCGACTTCTTCAATTGGAAAATCGATCAGCCGAAGTCGCCCGTCTTCGGCAAAAGGTGGGCGTGAGCAAAGCTCCACCGCAACGTCATCCGCCACCTGTTGACCAAGATCAGCCCTGAAGCCTGCCTCTAGACAGGATCATTCGGCCGCCTGGGGCGTGTCAGTCCGCTTTGCGATAACCTGCCGAAATTTCCCAGCCAGATCCTCGCAGTAGGAAGCGAGCCCCTGATAGAAGGCGCGGTCCGGCACGCTGGTTGCGTCCTGGGCCGCCTTTCCGTACCGCGCAGCCTTGCGCTCGTACTTCTCTAGTTTCGCCTGAAGCTCACTGGACACGGACGCCACCCCACTCGATACACGGTACGTCACCAATAGTTGCCCCCTGCTCCGACCGAAACGATGACTGGCTTGAGGCAATTTTGTAGCCGCCTTGCGGCTCGCATTTGGCACATTGGTCGCCACATTCGTCCTTCCCAGGTCTCGACCGTTCCGACTTTGGCATTTTCACTTGCTTCGATATTTTCACTTGGCCACGCACGCGCCGCGCGGCGCCGCAAAGACCGGATCAGGGAATAGAGGCACTCTGCATGGAACAGTGAGCCCGCTCCGTAGACGATCACATAGGCCACAACAAAAGCGTCGCTGCTCCATTGAAACCGCACCATCAGCGCGCTGACCAACACCATGCCGGCGAGCGTCATGCTGGCGCGCCGCGCAAGCGCTTCAAACTTCCCGACGCCGATCAACACGATCTGGCACGTCGTCGTCCTGTTGCCTATCGCCGCGATCATCTTTTTAGTCTCGCGCTGAGCCATGGAGAGATACCGCGATCGTTGTCATCGTCGCGGAGCCATTATCCAGGGCGGCTACTCTGCAGGCTTGCTGATACGTCTTGTTTCAAGCGCGAGCATGAGATCGACCGGGGCGATTTTTTTCAAGAACCGACGTGATCATGGGGCGGGCGGCGAGGACTGTCACGCCGCTCCACCCGCCGAAGCCGGCAAGCGACCATGACGTCCGCCCTTTGGACCGCCGTCTGAAGCGAAAACGGCCCGGCGAGCGTGCCAGAGCACGATATTGATCCCGCGGCATCATGATCCGCGGCTATGCTTGGGCGGCAGAAGTAGCCAATTTGCTACTTTCGGTGTCGCCGCGTGGGGCACCCTGCCGTATTGACGAACCCTCAGAAGACCTTTAGCAGCCGACCCAAAATCAAATCGGGGAATTCAGTGATGTCCGACAGTCCCAGGGTGATCTTGTTGCTGATCGTTGGCGCGCTATCGGCCTTGCTGGTCTCGCCGCGCTTGGCCCACGCACAAGCTGTCCGCGGCGACACCACATGGGCCGCGCTGGACATAACCGCGGCGCTCAACAACGCCATCGAGCAAAGCAACGAAGGTGTCGAGCTGCGTGAAATGCTCGTCCGCCGTTTTTCCGAATGCTCGCTGATGTATGGCGGTCTCTCAACGCTCACCTCCAATGTTGAAGCCAGGAAGAGTTACATTCAAGCCCAGGAAGCAACTATGGAAGTTGAAGCGGCGATTGCCAAGCCGCTGAAATCGGAAAAGAGACTGGAGCTTGAAGAATCCGCGCGAAGATCGGTGGCATTGATGTTGCGTACCGTAAAGGCGCAAGGCGACAAGGAAGTGGGCCCGCTTCTGAAGAACTGCAAGGCGCTCAACGATTTGAACGAAATCAAAACCGGTTTGCGGGAACTCCCGCGCCAGTAAGCCGAATGGCGCGGCGATACGTCGCGAGAGATGATCAGCTGCGGGCCAGGCGAAGGCGATCAAACTTCATCCGGCGGCGGCCGACCAAGCCGACCTGTCCAAGTTGCGACGGCAAAGCCAGGCCAAGCTATTTCTTGGATTTTTCGCTCGCAGCCATGCACGAAACCAGGAGCGTAAAATCGCGCGCATTTTTGGCGATATCTGCCGTTCCTAAATCTGCTTTGTCGTCCGAGGTTTGATAGGGCACAACACTGTTATCCAAAAAATCTCTGAGTGCCCCCGGCTTGATCGCAAAATTGATATTCTCGGGAATGGTGCCGGTCGCGCTTGCAAATTTCAGCGCATTGAGCTTGGCGGCAACGATGCCGACGACCTGCCCCTTCGAGTCCAGCAATGGACCGCCGCTGTTCCCGGGTTGAACCGCAGCGCTAATCTGCAAAAAGCGGGTATCGTTCAACAGCCCGCTCAGAGAACTGACGATACCGGTCGTGACCGTGAAATCAGAGGTCAGGAGTCCATGATATGGATATCCGATGGCAACTACCGAGTCGCCCGGTCTGATCGATTTGTCGCGGATCGACGCGACGCCCTTAAGCGATCCTGCCGGACCTTGTAGCAGGGCCAGGTCGTTGGTCTTGTCCGTAGAGACCACCCTGAGAGGGACCTGCGCCTCGCCGCTCAGGTTGCCTTGAATGTCGCCCACACATCCGTCGACAACGTGGTTGTTGGTGACAATGTGACCGCTCTGGCTGACCACGAAGCCAGTACCGTTTCGGCCAACCAGCTTGTCAGGCTTGGTGTTGTCCGGCGCATTTTGCCCGTTCGTTGCTACCGGTTTCGCTTCCCCGGATGGGTTCGGAGAAGCGACGACTGAAAAATCACCCGCACGGTCGACGCCGGTCGCTTTAACCTTTGTCACGCAATTGGAAATGACGGGAAGCAATATACCAGCGGAGTTCAGCGCGAACTGAAATGTAGCTCCCTTGGCAACCGCAACCATCAGGGTCGCCTTCTTGAAATCGCGCAGCGCATTTGGGACCATAATGGCGCTAACGAGCTGCTCCGTGACGGCCGTGCCAAACAAACGTACCTGTGACTCCCCGTCAAAGGTCACGTCGATCGGAAACGTCTCGCCCTTCGTCAGGTGAAACTTGGGACTTGCGAACCCCAAAAGCCACTGGTTCTTCACGTTGTAGCTTACAAACAGCGAGATCCCGCTGGTGTAACTGGAGAGGGCGGCACAATGCGAGAATGTGCCATCACCATCGCTGGTGTAGGCTCCGCCGCGCCAGTTTCCGACGTGTATCGTGCCAAATGGCCCGGCGGCGAACGAAGGCGCGCTGAAGATCAGACCCGACAATAACAAAACGACCGCAACTACCCGCTTCATCAGAGCCCCCAGGTTGCAAGGACTTTATGTTCAAACTCGAGGCTGCGAAAGGGACTTTTGAGTGGGTGTGCGGCACTCCGATCCGATCCGGTCGATCGGGAAAAGTTCCTTCGCCATGACTTGGTCCCATGATCGAGCACGCGGCGATCGGGCGATCCGCGAGAACGGCCCCTAGTGATGGCGGTTCAGAAGTCCGCATCATCGCTGCCGCGGGTCATGCGGACTTCTGAACCAAAGCCACACTAGTTCGATATCTTTGCTAGTGTCCTTTCGATTCCGAAGTTCGAATCGTGGCTCCGCTATATGAGACGAACTTCGGAATCGGGACACTAGATTGCCTTCAGCTTGCGATAGGCGAACCACACCATCTTCAACAGCAGCCAGCCGTCACGGAAGCGCGAGATCTGCGTCTCGCCAAAAGTGCGGGCCTTGTAGTGGATCGGCGTCTCGACGATCTTCAGGTTCTGTTTCGCTGCGCCGAAGATCAGGTCGAAATCGCCGAACGGATCGAAGTTGCCGAAGTAGCCGCGCTCTCGCGCCAGCACCTCGTAGTCCTTGCGCAACAGCACCTTGGTGCCGCAGAGCGTGTCGGTGAGGCGCGTGTTGACGAGATAGCTGAAGAGATAGGCGAAGAAACGGTTGGCGATCAGGTTGAGCGGACGCATCGCCTCCTGCTCCATCGGATAAACGAGCCGCGTGCCATTGACGAATTCGGCCTTGCCTCTCTCGATCACGGCATGGAATTTCGGCAGCGCTTCCGGTGGCATCGTCAGATCGGCGTCGAGAATCATCAGCACGTCGCCGGTCGCGGCCGCAAAACCCTTGCGCACCGCATCGCCCTTGCCCTTGCCTTCCTGCTTGAGGACCTTGATGTCCCAGCTGTCCTTGTAGGCCTCGCGCACGCGCTCGCATTCGGCAAAGGTGCCGTCGCTGGAGTTGCCTTCGACGAACAGGATTTCCTGCGAAGCGCCAAATCGCGGCATGCGCCGGATCGCGCTCTCGATATTGCCGCTCTCGTTCCGGCAGGGAATGAGAATGCTGGCCGAGAATTTCCGGTCCGGAAACAGCCGGACCGGACGGCCGACCAGATAGGTTCGCAGGCACAACTTGCGGATTCCAGGCAGCGGCGCGATGAAGCGGTTGATGAACGGACCCAATCCAAGCCAGCGCTGCGGAAGCAGTTGTCGCTGTTCGGCACTGATGACCTCGAAGTCGGCGAGGTCCATCAGGTTGAGGAAGTCGGCGGTCGCGATGAAGTTGATCTTCGGCTGCCTCGCCCGCAGGCCCAGCGCTTCCGCAACCTTGAGGATCGGTTCCCACAAATGGGAGTAGTAGGAGATGATGAGGCGCGTCGACGGGGCGCACAGATGATGCACCAGCCGCAAGGTCGCATCGATGTCCTCGAACATGCCGATGGTGTCGGCGATGACGATGTAATCGAACGGTCCCTCGATCGAGGAAAGCGTAGCGGGATCCTCGACGTCCCCCAGCACGAAATGGAGATCGGGATGCAGCTCGTTGGCCTTGGCAATGGTCTTCGCGCCGAAATCGACGCCGACGCCGTAAGAAGGCTGAAGCGCCGCCAGGAGATCGCCGTGGCCGCAGCCCAATTCCAGCACCCGTTTGCCCGGCGGAATCAAGAAGCGCATGAACTTGAAGTCGTCTTCGTGGTAGGCGGCGTTGAATTCGCGCCAGCGCTGAAGCTCGTCGCCATTGGCCTCGAAATGCTCGACGAGGTCGCGCTTGCGCTGCGTGGGCAGCTCAAGGGAGCGCGCGGAATTGGACGGCCTCAAGTACATCCCAACCTCGACGTCGACAAACTGAGCGCCCTCTTAGCCGAACGGTAAAGAGCTGTAAATTCGATCGAATTGACTGATTTTGACTGGGTATGGCGGCGCGTGCCGCGGGTGCAGAAGCCCCCGATTGCATTGAGCTTTCCCAACCCATAACTTGGCTTCCTGCAAGCAAGAAAATGTCCGGAGAACGCCCGTGTCTTCTCTCAAGACGGCCCGCCTCAAATTCGGTGCCTTCCTCGCCCCGCACCACCCGATCGGCGAGCACCCGATGCTGCAATTCCGGCGCGACCTCGATCTGGTCGAGCAGCTCGATGCGCTTGGCTACGACGAATTCTGGTGCGGCGAGCATCACTCGTCGGGCTGGGAAATGATCGCTTCGCCCGAAATGTTTCTGGCGGCCGCTGGCGAGCGCACCAAGCGCATCCGGCTCGGCACCGGCGTGATTTCGCTGCCCTATCACCATCCGTTCAATGTCGCCCAGCGCATGGTGCAGCTCGACCACATGACCGGCGGCCGCGCCATCTTCGGCTCCGGCCCCGGCGCGCTCGCTTCCGATGCGCATACGCTCGGCATCGATCCGATGCTGCAGCGCGACCGCCAGGACGTGGCGATCGCGCTCATCCGCCGGCTGTTTCGCGGCGAGCGGGTGACGGCAAAAAGCGACTGGTTCACGATGAACGATGCGGCGCTGCAGATCCTGCCCCTTCAGGAGGAAATGCCCTTCGTGGTCGCCTCGCAAATTTCGCCGTCCGGAATGACGCTCGCCGGCAAATACGGCATCGGCATCATTTCGCTTGGCTCGATGTCGACGCAAGGGTTGATGGCGCTGCCGACACAATGGAGCTTTGCCGAAGACGCCGCGAAAAAACACGGCACGACCGTGAGCCGCGCCGACTGGCGCGTTCTGCTGTCCTGGCACATCGCCGAAAGCCGCGAGCAGGCTCAGCGCGAAGCCGGCGCAGGGCTGATGCGCTGGCATAATGAGTATAATGTGAAGACGCTGCAGCGTCCCGGCCTTGTGCCGTTCACCTCGCCTGAAGACGCGCTGGAGAAGACGGCCGGCGGCGAGAATGCCGCGTCCACCATCGGCACGCCCGATGATCTCGTCAAAACCATCAGGAAGCTGATGGAGGTGTCCGGCGGCGTTGGCAGCATCATCGGCTTCGTTCACGACTGGGCAAACCCTGAAAATACCAGGCGCAGCTGGGACATGGTGGCGCGCTATGTGATCCCCGAGATCAACGGCCACGTCGCCAAGCTTCGCGAGTCGCAGAAATTCCTGATCGAAAATCGCGCGGTGTTCGACCGCGCGGGCCAGGCCGTGATGGCCAAGATCATGGAAAACGAGAAAGCCGCGGCAGCCTTGCAGTTGACCGGTCCCGGCCGTGTCGCCATTCCCACGATCAATGCGCCCGATTTGCAGAAGGAAGCGGCCAAACAACAAAAGGCCTGATTGACGCGTTTTGATGTATCGTCAGGAACGTTCGGTCCGATGGAGTCCTCGACATGTCGATGCAAAGTGCGACTTTCCCATCAATGACGCTGACCGCGCCGCATCGCCAGGCGCTTTCGCATATTCCGGGCGATGAAGGCTGGCCGGTGATCGGCCGCACGCTCAAGGTTCTGGCCGACCCCAAGGGCGAGGTCGAGCGGATGGCGGCCAGGTATGGCCTCGTCTATCGCAACCGCATCCTCGGAGAGACCAGCATCACCATGCTCGGACCCGAGGCCAACGAGCTCCTGCTGTTCGATCAGAACAGGCTGTTCTCCTCTACCTATGGCTGGGGAACCATTTTGGGCCGCCTGTTTCCGCGCGGCCTGATGCTGCTCGACTTCGATGAACATCGCCTGCACCGCCGCGCCCTGTCGGTTGCGTTCAAATCCGGGCCGATGAAATCCTACCTCGCATCGCTCGACGCCGGCATTTCGCAGCGCGTGGCCGAATGGCGGAAACAGCCGGGAGACATGCTGTTCTATCCCGCCATGAAGCAACTGACGCTCGATCTCGCCTCCACGTCGTTTCTGGGCACATCGATCGGTCCCGAGGTCAAGGAGATCACCAGGGCATTTGTGGACATGGTCGCAGCCTCCATCGCGCCGATCCGAACGCCTTTGCCGGGCACGCAGATGGCGCGCGGCGTCAAGGGACGCGCCCGCATCGTCGCCTACTTTTCCGAACAGATCCCGATCCGCCGCGCCAAAGGTGGCGAGGACCTGTTTTCCCAGCTCTGCCAGGCCACCCATGAGGACGGCGCGTTGCTCTCTGCCCAGGATATCGTCGATCACATGAGCTTTCTGATGATGGCTGCGCACGACACGCTGACATCGTCGCTGACGTCTTTTGTGGCGGCATTGGCGGAAAGCCCGCACTGGCAGCGGAAGCTGCGCGACGAGGCTCTTGCGCTGGGTGTTGCGACAGATGCGCCCACGTCTTTCGATCATCTTGAGGCGATGCCGCTGACCGAAATGGCGTTCAAGGAAGCGATGCGCCTACGGCCGCCGGTGCCGTCCATTCCGCGGCGAGCGACGCGCGATTTCGCCTTTGGTGGCTATGAGATTCCGGCCGGTACGCTGGTCGGCGCCAACCCGCTGTTCACCCACCACATGCCAGAAATCTGGCCCGATCCCGATGCCTTCGATCCCCTGCGCTTTACCGACGAGGCGCAGCGCAACCGGCATCGCTTCGCCTTTGTGCCGTTCGGCGGCGGCGCGCATATGTGCCTGGGCCTGCATTTCGCCTACATGCAGGCGAAGTGCTTCGCGCGGCATTTCCTGCAAAACCTTGACGTCTCGCTGCCGAAGAACAGCAAGCCGGACTGGCAGATGTGGCCGATCCCTAAACCGCGCAATGGTTTGCGGGTGACGGTGATGCCGGTGTGAGGAAGTAACGTAGGCGCCCATTTTTCGTCATGCCCGGGCTTGACCCGGGCATCCACGACTTTTCTCTCGCGGCCATGACGCCGAGTGCGATAGACGGTGTAACCACTTAACCCGCATTCGCCTCGAACGCACCGCGCAGGGCCGCATAGCCCTGTTGCTGTGCGGTCCAGTTCCTGCCGCCGGTGATGGCGCCATCGACCACGAGATCGTGTCCATTGATGAATGTGGACTCATCGCTGGCGAGAAACACCGCCGCATGCGCGATGTCGTCCGGCAGGCCCGCGCGCGGGATCGGCTGTGCTGTCTTGAACGCCTCGCGCATCACGGCCGATGTTTTCTCGGCGGCTTCCGTCGATAGCCCCAGGGCTTTTCCGAAAATGCCGGTGGCGATCGCGCCCGGCGAAATGCTGTTGACGCGGATGCCGGCTTCGCCGAGTTCCATGGCCACGCATTTGGTCAGATGAATGACGGCGGCCTTGGCGGCGCCGTAGACGACCGAGGACGAAAAGCCGGCAAGCCGACCGGCAATACTGCCATTATTGATGATGCTGCCGGAGCCCTGGCGGCGCATGTGCGGCGCCGCATGCTTCATGCCGAGCATGACGCTGCGGACCAATGTCGCCATGGCGGCATCGAAGCGATCGGTTTCCAGTCCTTCGATTCCACCGGTCTGCGCCGGTCCGCCGGCGTTGTTGAAAAGGCAGTCGATGCGGCCGAATTTGTCGACCGCCTGATCGATCAGCTTGCGGATGTCGTCCTCGACCGTGACATCGGTGCGGCGGAACAGGCAGGCGGTGCCGAGCTTCTTTGCGAGCGCTTCCCCTTCCTGAGCACGACGGCCGGCGATGACGATTTTTGCGCCTTCGGCCACGAATATTTCGGCGGTGCGTAAGCCAATTCCGCTCGTCGCACCGGTGATCACGGCAACCTTGCCATCCAGCCTTCCCATATCGTGTGTCCTCCTTTTGACAATCTCGCCATAAAATATCTCCGGCCTTCCGGTGTAACGCAAGCCACACATGACGGCGCGCTGTGATGCCCCTTCTCACCTCATTCGCATTCCACGCGACGGAACCCCTCTCATGATCGCGACATTGAACGGGATTGGTCGCCAGCCCAGCACTCGCGCCGTCCTTTTTCCGCTATGCTTGGCCTGAGTTTCGACTGAGAGCCGTTCGTCATGCGACTTCCACAAAAGCTGATCAACGAGTTCCGGCGAGGCTGGCAGGGAATCTCCCGGCCATCGCTCGCACTCAGCGCCGGTTTTGCGATCGCCTGCCTGGCGCTCTCGACGGCCGCGCGGTGGATTCTCGCGATGCTGCGGCCGGACGTATATTTCACGCCGTATTTTCCAGCCATCTTCTTTGCGACCGCGCTGGGCGGCTATCGGATCGGCATTGCTACCGCGGTGGTAGGCGGCGGGCTCGGCGTGGCCATGGATTTTGGCGACACGCCGCGCAGCATCTTCCCGCGACTGGTGCTGCTCGCGATCTTTGCGATCGTATCGGCGCTGACGATCTGGGGTGTCGAGCACTATCGTTTGGTCGCTGCCAAGCAGCGGGAAATTTCCAAGCGCCTGATCCGCGAAGAAGAGTACCGCAAGCTTGTCGTGGACGAATTGCAGCACCGTCTGAAAAACAAGCTATCGACGGTCCATGCCGTGCTTCATCAGGTGTTGCAGAACCAGCCGCAGGTGTGGGCCAGCATCGATCATCGCCTGCGCGCGCTCGCGGCGACCGACGAACTCGTCACCAAGGTCGACGGCGTCGGCTGCGACCTCAAGGACCTGCTGTTATCCGAACTTGGACCCTACGGCCATGTCCGCTTCAATCTGAACGGGGAGCGGCTGTTTCTCCCGGCGAAGCTCGCCGTCAGCCTTGCGCTGATTTTCCATGAGCTTGCGACCAACGCCGGAAAATACGGCGCGTTTTCCTCCGAGCGCGGCCTGCTCCAGGTTTCCTGGTCCGTGAACGATGGCCGGCTCAATATCGCATGGGATGAGACCGAAGGGCCTCCGATTGGCGATGTCGGTCAGCCGGGCTTCGGCACGAAATTGCTGGAATCGGCGCTCGGGCCATTCGATGGCAAGACCGAGATCAGCTTCCTGAAGAGCGGGGTCCATTGCACTATGCGATGCCGCGTCCCCAAGGCGTAATATGGTAGATGGCGTAATGGCGTAGCAGAGGGTCGCGATCAAAGCCGCGCTTCCGGGGCGGCGCTTGAGCCGGATCTGCCTTGTTGACGTTCCGTTAACAACAATCGCGGCGGCTCGTTTCGAAAAGCGGCCGCACCCGAATCGCGACGGCTCACTTAACCAATACTACAAGAGACTTTGTCAGTGTCGGGGAGCCATGCAAGACCCGCCGCCTCATCCGACTTCCTCCGCGGCCATGTCCGCCGACGGCGAATTCGCTGCTGAAGGAGAACTGGGCCTGCTCCGGGACGTTCTCCGGCTGCTCCCGGCCGGCGTCACCGTTCAAGACGAAGACGGTCGCTTTATCCTGATCAACGAGGCCGCCGCCTCGCAATTGGGATTGGCCAGCGAACAGGCAGGCGACTTCGGCTCGAAACATCTGAGCGCGCGGCGGGAAAAAGGCCTTGAGCTGCTTCGCACCGGGCGCACAACCGTTTCGGAGGTGCCTGTCGCTGGCCGCAATGGGGAGCAGGTTTTGCTCGCGGCGCATCGGCCGGTTCGCATCTCGGGCCGCAACCTGTTGCTGTCCAGTTCGACCGATATCAGCGAACAGAAGGCTGTTGAGGACCATCTGTTTCGGTCGGCCTATTTTGACGAGCTGACCGGACTGCCGATGCGGCGGGTCATCGAGCATCGGGCGCAAAGCCTGATCCAGCGCTACGAGCCCGGCTGCGCCTTCGCGCTTGCCTTTCTCGACCTCGATAATTTCAAACATATCAACGACTATTACGGCCATTCGGCCGGAGATACGCTGCTGGTCGAGTTCGCCAAGCGCATCGGGCTCCACTTGCGCGAAACCGACATGTTGTCACGGATCAGCGGCGATGAGTTTCTGCTTCTGCTCAACCCGGTCGATAGCGAGGAAGAGGTCGCTGACTATATCGAGGCGACGTTGCAGCGGCTGAAGGCGCCCTTCTTCATCGATGGATCGGAAATCTTTGCCTCGACGTCGATCGGGGTCAGCCTGTTTCCCGACCACGGCCGCAGTTACGACGCGCTGCTTCAGAACGCCGACATTGCCATGTACCGGGTCAAGAACGACGGCAAGGGCGCGGCCGCCTTTTTCGATAGCGGCATGGAGCGCGAGGCGCTTCTTCGCATGAAGCTGGAGCAGTCGCTGCGGCACGCCATCCTCGAGAAGCGTTTCTGCTGCGCCTTCCAGGCCAAGGTTGATATCCGGACCAAGGAGATCAAAGGCGTCGAGGCGCTGGTTCGCCTTCGCGACGATGAAGGGGTGATCCAGGCGCCCGGCACCTTCATCGATCTTGCGGCCGAACTCGGCCTGATCGACGAACTCACCCACCTCGTTCTGGCGGAGATCGTCCGCTCGATCGACCTTATCAACGACACCTTCGGATCGACGACGACGATCAGCATCAACATCGCGGCCAAGCAGGCGGACAATCCCGCTTTCATGCGCTCGTTCGCGGAGGCGCTGGAGGCAACCGGTTTCCCGCGGCGCTTCATGATCGAGGTCACCGAAGACGCTTTCGTCACCAAGCGGCGGTTTCAGGAGGAGGTTCTGCCGCTCTTCCGCAAGCTCGGGGTCGGCATATCGATCGACGATTTCGGCATCGGCTATTCGTCGCTGTCGGCGCTCGCCGATATCACCGCCGACGAAATCAAGATCGACCGCTCTTTCATCACCGACATCCATCGTCGCCCGCGCAGCCAGGGCATTCTGCGGGCGATCGAATTGCTCGCCGAGGCGCTCGGCATGAGCGTGATCGCGGAGGGCATCGAGACCTTCGAGGAGCTAGCTTATCTGGAGGCGGCAACGCGGATTCGCTACGCGCAGGGCTTTTATTTCGCGAGGCCAATCTTCCTGGAAGAGCTCAAGCTGATCGCGCCTGCCGCCAGCGAGTCGCGTATCAGTGAGGCAACACGGCCGGTTCAGGAAAATCGCCACGCCGATTCCGCACGCGCATCCCGCTATCGCCGATGAGATTTCCCGGCATCTGGGCAACGAACGTCGACTGACGTTACGATAACGCTGTGGGTCATTCCGGCCCGGCGTCTTCTTTGCTATATTTTCGCGTAGAGGCGCCGATGCCATTCTCGCGCGCCCGGCCTGCGCAGTTTGCTCCGGAGAGGTCACATGCAACCGGTCTCGATATTTCTGAATATCCTTTGGCTGCTGTTTGGCGGCGTCTGGATGGCCGCTGGCTGGGTTGTCGCCGCGATCATCATGGCGATCACCATCATTGGCCTGCCCTGGGCGCGGGCCGCGTTCAACATTGCCGTCTACACGCTGTTGCCGTTCGGGCAGCGAGCCGTGCGGCGCGACCTTCTGACCGGCGAGTCCGACGTCGGCACGGGCGTGTTGGGGGTGATCGGCAACCTGATCTGGCTGGTGCTCGCCGGATGGTGGCTTGCGCTTGGCCATCTCGTAACGGCAGTGATTCTGGCCGTGACGATTATCGGCATTCCCTTTGCCTGGGCGCATTTGAAGCTCGCCGGCATTGCGCTGTGGCCGATCGGGAAGGAAATCGTTCCGGCTTAAGCGCCTGAATTGGGCCTTGTTTTCTCGTCGAGAGCGCGAATCGCCTCTTCCACGCTGTGAAACTCGTGGCCCGGGCCCAAAAGGGCAGCGATGCCGAAGCGCACCATCGCAGCTTGCGCGCGGTTCGATTCGAGCCGGGCAATGGCAAAGTCGATGCCATCGGCATGGCACTGACGGATGATGTCGGTCAGCACCTGCGCCGCCGTGAAATCGATCTCGACGATGCCGGTCGCTTCCAGCACCATGAGCCGCACTTTTCGCGGCGAGGACGTCAGCGCGGCCAGGATATCGCGCCGGAAATCATAGGCGTTGAGGAACGACAGCGGGGCTTGAAATCCGACAACGATCACGCCCGCCTCCTGCTCTCCAGGAAGGTTCGCGCTTGCCGGCCACCAGATCGACGTGCCGGGCACGCGTTCGAACGGCTGTACGCGCGCGCGCGTCGTGCTCCAGATGCCGTGCAGCAGTGACAGCCCGATGCCGATCCCCACACCCTGTTCGATCGGCAACACGATGATCCCGGCCGCGGTCACCAGGATCAAAAGAAACTCGCCGAGGGATTGCCGGAAAATCGCGATGATCTGGCGAAGCCGGATGATGCGAAGCGCGACGAACAACAGCACCCCGCCAAGGGCGGCGTTTGGGATTCGGTGCAGCAGCACTGTGCCGAAGGCCAGCAGAGCAACCACGATCGCGACCGCGGCAAGGCCCGCGATCTGCGAGCGGCCTCCGGTCTCGGAAACCACGGCGGTTCGCGGCGGGCTCGCGTCGACGGGAAAGGCGCCGATCACCCCGGAAAAGATGCTGCCGATGCCGACGCCGATGAAATCGCGGTTGACGTCCGGCGGTTCATTGGGATCGGTCGGAAACGATCGTGTCGTGGCCGCCGTCTGCACCATGACAACGACCGAAATGATGAGGCCAAGCGACAGCAGGCTGGCGAGGCGCCCAATCGGCACGACCGGAATGGCGAGTGCCGGCATCTCGACCGAAATTGCACCGAGAACGCTGACGCCACGATTTTCCAGATGCAGCAGCACGACGGCCGCGCCCGCTAAAACAAGTCCGATCAGTGCGCCGGGGATTCGCGCGTCGATCCGCTCGGACAAAGCGATGATTGCAAGTACGCCAAGGCCGATGACAAGCGTAAAAGCGTTGGCCTCGCTGAGATGTTCGGCAAGCGTTGCCAGGCGCTCGAGCATGGGGCCTCCCGGCGCTGGCAATCCCAGGATCACCGGCAGTTGCGAAATCAGGATGTGCACGGAAATGCCGGCGAGGAAGCCGATCGTGACGGGGACCGACAACAGATCCGAGATCCAGCCGAGGCGAAAAATGCCGCCCACCGTCAGCATCAGCCCGACCATCAGCGCCAGCGCTGCGGCGAGCGTCGTGTAATCGGCCGACCCTGTGGCGGAAAGCGCAGCAAGGCCGCCGGCAAAGATCGGCGTGATGGTGGAATCCGCGCCCGATGACAGGAAGCGGTTGCTGCCAAAGGCGGCGAAGGCAAGCGAGCCCGCGACAAAGGCGAAGAACCCGACCTGCGGGGCAAAGCCGCCAAGCCGTGCGGTCGCCATCTGTTCGGGAATGACAATGGCTGCGAGTGTCAGACCCGCAAACAGGTCTCGGCTGAGAAAGGCGGCGCGGTAGCCGGCGAGGGAGCGAAAAACGAGCCACGACTTGTCCGCGGTTGCAGGCTGCGGCGAGCGAGAACGGTCTGCCATGGTACGCGCTGCCCTTTCTCGATCAGCGGATTTTCTCCGGCGGCAAGAGGGCGGCCGGAGGAAACGAGCGGTTGACGACGTCGCGGATCGCAAAGCTCGACTGGATGCGGGACACTCGCGGCAGGCGCGACAGTTGCGACTTGTGAATGTGTTCAAAATCCTCGATGTCGCGAGCAATCACCGTGACCAGATAGTCGTCGCTGCCGGACATCAGCAAGCAGCGCACCACCGACGGGCATTTGATGATGGCACGCTCGAATGTGTCCAGCGCGTCTTCGCTCTGGCTGTCGAGGGTGATGCGCACCATCACCGTCGTGCCGAGACCGAGCGCCTTCAGGCCAAGCACGGCCTGATAGCCTTCGATCAAGCCGTCTTGCTCGAGGGCGGCCAGACGGCGGGCGCAGGCGGTGCTTGAAAGTCCGACGCGCTCGGCCAGTTCGACATGAGAACTGCGGGCGTTCGAGGTGACTTCCCGAAGCAATGCGATATCGGATCGGTCAAGTTTGCGCATGATTCCTGCATCGTATTCGCTTTTTGCGCCGGAATACAGCGCAAACGGAGATTTGTGCCCCGGCCTTTGCCGGAAACGCGGGCTGCTTAGTTGATAGATAAAGGCTTGAAGCGGAGGACAGTGATGCTGGTAGGCGTTCCCAGAGAGATCAAGGCGCAGGAATATCGCGTCGGCCTGACGCCGTCTTCAGTCCGCGAATATGTGGCGGCCGGACATAGCGTCCTGGTCGAGCGTGGCGCCGGAAGTGGAATTGGCGCGGCCGACGAGATCTATCAGCGCGCGGGCGCCGCGATCGCACGGAGCGCGGAAGACGTGTTTCAGCGCGCCGAGATGATCGTCAAGGTCAAGGAGCCGCAACCTGGCGAATGGCGGCAGCTTCGCGAAGGCCAGATTCTCTTCACATACCTGCACCTCGCGCCCGATCGCGAGCAAGCCGAGGGCCTGCTGCGCTCGGGCTGCACGGCGGTGGCCTATGAGACCGTGACGGATGACCGTGGCGGACTTCCTCTGCTCGCGCCGATGAGCGAAGTGGCAGGGCGGTTGTCGATTGAAGCCGCAGGCTCCGCGTTGAGGAAGCCGGCCGGCGGCCGCGGCCTCTTGATCGGCGGCGTTCCCGGCGTCGAGCCCGCACGTATCGTCGTCATCGGCGGCGGCATCGTCGGCACGCAGGCGGCGCGCATGGCGACAGGCCTCGGCGCGGAGGTCAGCATCCTGGATCGTTCGCTGCCGCGCTTGAAGGAGCTCGACGACATGTTCGCGGGCCGCGTGCGCACGCGGTTTTCGACCATCGAGGCGATCGATCAGGAAATCGCCGCCGCCGATGTCGTGATCGGGGCCGTGCTGATTCCCGGCGCTGCGGCGCCGAAGCTGGTGACGCGTCCGATGCTGAAATCGATGAAGAAGGGTGCCGTCATCGTCGATGTCGCGATCGACCAGGGCGGCTGTTTCGAGACGTCTCATCCGACCACCCACGAGAATCCGACGTTCGAGGTGGAGGGCGTCATCCACTATTGCGTGGCGAATATGCCCGGTGCGGTTCCGGTGACCTCGAGCCACGCGCTCAACAACGCCACCTTGCGGTTTGGCCTCACGCTTGCCTCCGAAGGGCTGCCGGGAATTCGGCGTGATCCGCATTTGCGCGACGGGCTGAATATCCACCGCGGCAAGGTGACCTGCGAGGCGGTGGCGAAAAGCCTCAAGCTTCCCTACCAGCCGCCGCTCGAGGCGTTGGCGACGTAAGTCAGCGTTTGCGCCAGCATTTCGGCCCCCTTGGGGAGGCGCTGGTCGGCCATTGCCGATGACGGGCCAATCGGCTAAATCAGCCGCCATGCGCCCGTAGCTCAGCTGGATAGAGCGTTGCCCTCCGAAGGCAAAGGTCACACGTTCGAATTGTGTCGGG
>CAVXSU010000008.1:0-219329 GCA_963764405.1 uncultured Alphaproteobacteria bacterium | reverse complement strand
AATTCAGGCACTTGTTGCATGGTCGGTAGTCCATTCGGACAAAAGTGCGGCCGCTCATTCGGACATTGATCGGTTTTTGTTCGCGTTGCGCGTCGCTTCAATGCACCCGTGGTGACCTGTCGTGCGGAGCGCTTAACGTACTTCGGAAGCACCTTGACCGACTTGTGCCGCCCCTGTGCCATGATCTCGCGGTCGCTGAGTTCCGCGTCGCCGCTCTCGGTGAATCCGCGGTGACGGAACGACGTGAACGATAGCTCGTCGCGCAGGTTGGCGGCGCGAATCCACTACGCTGGATTTGGCGCGATGAGCGGTTATGGAATGGCCTCCGTGCGCATTATCCGCTTCGAGAAAGGCTGGTGACTCATCAGGCAGCGCGGTGCACCGGCAAACTTCGCGAAATGGCCGCGAAGCCCAATCGCTTCTGCAAGCAGGTTGGCGCCGCTGCTTAGCTAGGCGAAGGCTCAGCTAAGTTCGCTATCACGCAAGGTGAGCACTTATAGTTCGATAATAAGACTAGACAGTCTCCCTCGGATATGGTTCGATAATAGAACCGTATCAGAGGGAGACCAAAAATGACGTTCCAAAGGAGCTTGCAATCTCTCTACTCCACGCTTCACCATGGAAGGGTGGGGAGGTTGGCACCGAGACTGCGGAAAAAAGTGCTCTGCGGCGTGGTGGTGGGCCTCGGTCTTCTGGTAGCGCCACAAACGCGCGCCGACGATCCGATCAAGATTGGCTCGATCTTCGATCTTACAGGCGACCTCAACATCTACGGCATCCATCAGAGTCGTGCCCTGCATCTCGCCGTTGAAAAGATTAATCAGGACGGCGGGCTGCTTGGCCGCAAGGTCGAGATCGTGGAGAGCGATGCCCAGTCACAACAGGCAAAATACACGCAGTACGCCAATACGCTACTGATGCGTGACCGAATTTCCGCACTGTTCGCTGGGCTAACGAGTTCGGCTCGGGAGGCAATCCGACCGATCGCGCGGCGAGCCAATATCCCCTATTTCTATTCGTCGCTTTACGAAGGCGGGGCCTGCGACAAGCAGACCTTTATCACCGGCCCGTCAGCGTCTCAGCAACTGGGTGTGCTGATCCCGTGGGCGATCAAGACGTACGGCCGCCGCTTGTTCGTGATGGCGCCCGACTATAATTTCGGAACCATCTCCACCGAATGGATAAAGAAGTATGCGGTGGACAACCAAGCGGAGGTCGTTGGCACGGACATTCTACCGCTAACGGTCACAGATTATTCGCCGACGATCCAGAAGATACAGGTGGCCAAGCCTGACGTTGTCGTCGCGCTCCCGGTGGGAGCCAATCAGACAGGATTCCTGGAGCAGTTCGCAGCCGCGGGCCTGAAACAGAAGATCGCGCTGGTCTCGACCAATTATGGATCGGGCAATCAGCAGATTGCGCTCTCCGTTGACGCCGCGCGCGGTATTGTGGTGTCGCCTGAATACGTTTCGTCCGCGGTAAACCCGCAAAACGATGCGTTTAAACAGGCGTGGCAGGCGAAATTCCAGACGACGGATCCGATCATCGGCGAAGCGGTCGATGTCTGGAGCGCGGCTTTCCTGTGGGCTTCGGCCGTCAAGAAGGCGGGCTCCATCGAAACAAACAAGGTCATCGCCGCGCTCGAAAGCGGGCTCGCGCTGGATTCGCCAAACGGGAGCGTCACGCTCGATCCGCGCTCCCATCATCTGGTGCAGAGCATCTTCATCGCCAAAGGAAACGACAAGCGCGACTTCGACATCATCGAGACCCACAGCGAAGTTGCGCCCGTCTTCGAGCAGAAGGTCTGTGATTTGATCGCGCATCCAGAGGTTGCCAAGCATTTCACCAGTCTCGACGATGCGTCGAAGCGTTGAGAGGGGGCGCGCTATGGACGTCGATGTTATCGCGATCACTCTGGTCTCGGCGGTCGCGAGCGCTGCGGTACTATTGATTGCCACCCTCGGCCTTGCCGTTGTGTTCGGGCTGATGGGAGTGATCAACCTGGCGCATGGCGAGTTCATCATGCTCGGCGCCTATGCGGCGCTGTTGTCGACGCGCTGGGGTCTGCCATTTTGGACTGCAATTATTGCCGCGGCCAGCGTCACTGCCGCGTTCGGGGCCCTGATCGAGGTGCTTATCATTCGTCGCCTCTATAGCCGGATTCTCGACACCATGCTCGCGACTTGGGGCCTTAGCCTTGTTCTCTACCAGGCCGCGGTCATGGTTTTCGGATCGGTCACTCCGGGTATCGGTTTCAGTTTTCCGAGCGTATCCATCGGCTCATACGGTATTTCATCCTACCTGTTGTTGCTCGTCGCCGTCGCGGTCTTGCTGACCGCCGCGCTATGCGTGCTCTTGACGCGCACGAACTACGGAATCATGGCTCGCGCCGCGGTGCAGGACCCGCAGATGGCTGCAGCGATCGGTGTCGAGTTTGCGAGGATCAACACTGCGACCTTCGCACTCGGCAGCGGGCTTGCGGGCGTTGCGGGAGCGCTCCTGCTGCCGATCGTGCCGGCGACTCCCGGAATGGGCTTTGCCTTTGTGGTGAAGGCCTTCCTGGGCGTCGTCGTAGCGGGGCCGTTGGCGCTCAGCGGCACGGTCGTAGCGAGCGGTGTGCTCGGTGTGCTAGCAAACCTCACGGCCAGTATCTGGTCTGCAGTGTTCGGCGATCTCCTGTTCTTCGGCGGCACGATTGTGCTGCTGTCCTCGTTCCCTCAAGGCATTTCTCTGCGATGGAGATTGAAGCTTTGAACGGCCGCGCGACGAGTGCCGAGGTGACAAATCTTCAACTGTTGAGTGCCAACCTCGACACCTTGCTTGGAAGGCGGGGCGTCTGGGCTGGCCTCTTCGTCGTATGCGCATTCACGGCCACGGCTCGCTATGTCGACCCTTATCTCGCCTATGTCGCGACTTCCTGGGTCATCTTCGGGCTTTTGGGGCTGAGCCTGGACTTGGTCTGGGGGCGCGCCGGAATCCTTAGTCTCGGCCAGACCGCATTTTATGGTTTCGGCGGCTACGTCGGCAGCATCGCTGCCATCAATCTGGCGCCGCTCACGGGAAATACCTTGATTTGGTCGCTGCCCTCGGGTGCGCTTGCGGGCGCATGCGGTGCCGCTCTTATAGGATGGCTGATCTTTTTCGGGCGGATGGGTGCTCTTCAGGTCACGATTCTGACCTATACCGTTACCCTCATCATTTGGACAATCGCCGTGTCGTTTCATGCGACCGTAGGCGACGCGGTGATCGGCGGAGACAACGGGCTGGCGGAGATTCCATCCTACGTCCTTGGATTCTCGGACGCAGCGCCGCCGCTGACTCCGAATGGAATGCTCGCTTGCACCATCTTGATCGCCGGCGTTGCCTATCTTCTTTCGGCTGCGTTGATGCGCTCGCCGTTCGGACTTCTCGTCGATTGTGTTCGTCTCAATGCGGAAAAAACTGAGCTGCTCGGTTACGATACAAGAAAGATCCAGTTTCTGGTTTTCGTTCTTGCGGGTGGTATCGCCGGCATTGCTGGTGCGCTGTTTGGCCACTGGGCCAACTATCTTACCCCGTCGGTATTTAGTGTGCAGGAAGGCCTGCTTGTTCCGATCTATGTGTTGGTCGGGGGCCGCGGAACGCTGGCGGGTCCATTCGTGGGCGCACTACTCGTTGGCGGACTTTCATTTTGGCTCGGCGGCGGCGTAATCGGCGGGCAAACGACACTGATCATGGGGCTGGGCCTGATTGTGCTCGTCCTTTTTGTGCGTGGCGGCGTAATCGGCGCGGCTCGCGCTTTTCTCGCGAAGAGGGTTCGGTTGCTCCCGTCCCCGGCCGAAAGCGATGGCGCCGGCAGGCCTCCGTCGAGCGCCGAGTTCAGCGGCTCCGTGCGGCATGTCCCAGACGGCAGCCTGGAAACGCGAGCGATCGTCAAACGGTTCGGCGGCATCACACCGGTAAAAGGTGTGTCACTCGCGTTCCGGGCGGGGCGGGTTTATTGTTTGATCGGTCCGAATGGGGCCGGCAAAAGCACATTCCTGCGCTGCTGTATGGGGTCCCATGCCCTCAGCGAGGGCGAGATCACGCTCGCCGGCGAACGCGTGACGACCTGGAAGACATTTGAGCGGGCGAGGGCGGGCCTCGGCGTGAAGATGCAGACCCCCCAAGTCTTCGATGAACTGACCGTTGCGCAGAACCTTTGGGTTGCGGCTTATCGCACCGAGGGGGACCGGCACAAGGCTGATCGCCGGGTTGCCGATGTGCTCGGTGCTCTCGGCCTTGCGTCAAAGTCGCAACACCTTGCCGGCGACCTTTCTCATGGCGAGCGGCAATGGCTCGATATCGGAATGGTCCTGGGCCAGTCACCCGCGGTGATTATGCTCGACGAACCGGCCGCTGGCATGACCGAAGTCGAGCGGGACAAGCTCGCCAGGATGATACGTGATCTCGCCGTTTCGGCCGTGGTCATAGTCGTCGAGCACGATATGGACTTTGTGCGAGCGCTCGACGCGGAGGTCATCGTTCTGCACCAGGGCGAGGTTTTTGAGCGTGGCAGCATCGAGGATCTGCGTCGGAACGAGGCAGTTCTCGACGTCTATCTCGGAAGGCGAAGGCATGTTCGAAATTCGTGACGCTGCTGCGGGATATAAACAGACCGTGATCGTTCGTCACGCGAGCCTTCAGGTCGAAGCTGGAGAAATCGTAGCACTACTCGGGCGTAACGGCGTCGGCAAGACGACCTTGATGCGCTACGCGACGGGACTTTGCCGTGCTGTCTCGGGCACGGTTCACCTCGACGGCGTCCTGCTTCCGCAATCCACCTCGCGACGCGCGCGACTTGGGCTCGGCTATGTGCCGCAGGGCAGGCACGTGTTCCCGCGGTTGACCGTTTCAGAGAATATCGCCGCGGCCGCCTTAGCCTGCGGGCACAAGCCGCGCGACAGCATCGCCGGCGTGTTTCGCGAGTTTCCGATGTTGCGGTCGAAGGCGGACGCGCTTGCGGTGACCCTGAGCGGCGGACAGCAACAGGTGCTGGCGATCGGAAGATCGCTCGCAATGCGGCCGAAGGTTCTGCTCCTTGACGAGCCTACCGAGGGGATTCAGCCATCGATCATCGATGAGATCGCCTGCTCGCTGCTCAACCTCAACCGGCAGACTGGCCTTTCTCTTCTTATCGCCGAACAGAATCTGGATTTCTGTCTTTCGCTCGTCCAGCGAGCCTATCTCATGAGCGGAGGCACCATCGCCCGCTCGGTAACGACCGAGCAGCTACGGACTGACAAAGCACTGTTGCACGAGATGCTCTCGGTCTGATCACGCGCCGGCAGTGCGCCGTCCTTTCGAGTTCTGCGGTTTACGCGGAATATCCGCGACCTTCCGGACGAATGTCGCGGATTCGCTGATTTCCCTACCGTCCCGTCCGCGCAGCGCAAGTCGCGGTACACGCTGCCCGTTGGCCTTTTCTACGAGAACCGAGTGATGTTCCGATTTTCCAAAACAGTGATCCTCACCCCATTGGCGCAAACTGACGGTGACCAGAAACAGATCTCGCCCTTTGTCCGTGAGGAGGTACTCCTGGTAGCCATCCTCATCGGAAACAGGAGCCATTTCCAGAACGCCGATCGCGACAAGGTGTTTGAGGCGTGCCGTGAGTATCCCCTTTGAGATCCCCAAACTCCGCTGAAATTCACCGAACCGCCGCATGCCGTCGAAGGCATCACGGATGATCAAGAGCGACCACCAGTCACCGATTTTGTCCAGCGCCCGGGCGACCGGGCATTCGACCTGTCCAATGCTTGTTCTCTTCATCGCTCCTCCGGCAACAAATCAAAGCTGGTTCTAAAATAGGACTAGACAAGCGGCGACGCAACTGGTTCTATGATAGAACTTAAACCGGAGATGATGGAAATGACTGCCGCAGCTGCCAAAGCCGCCGAAACGGGCGCAGCGACTAAGCGCAAGAGCCCCGTACGTGTCGCGGTGGTTCAGTTCAATCCGCAGGTCGGTCTGGACAATCTTGAATCGAATGCGATGGCCACGCGTCAACGACTGCAGCAGGCGGCCAAGGAAGGCGCCAATCTGATTGTGCTGCCGGAGCTGGCGACTACAGGTTATTGCTTCAACTCCCGCGAGGAAGCCTTCGCGCACGCCGAGCCGGTGCCTGACGGACGGACTGTTCGCGGCTGGGTCGCCTTCGCCAAGGAACACCAGGTCTACATCGTTGGCTGCCTGCCTGAAGTAGATGGGCAGCAGCTGTTCGATACCGCTGTCCTTGTCGGGCCCGAGGGCTACGTCGGGAAGTATCGCAAGACCCATTTGTGGAACGAAGAGAAGCTCTTCTTCACACCGGGCAATTTAGGCTTCCCGGTGTTCGACACGCAAATCGGTCGTATCGCGCTTCTGGTGTGCTGGGATATCTGGTTTCCGGAGACGGCGCGCATCGTCAGTCAGCTCGGCGCGGATATCATCTGCATCCCAACCGGATGGGTATGGACGCCGCCGCCGCTCTACGATGCGGGCGGAACGTGCATGGCAGCCTATCTCACGATGACTGCAGCTCATGCCAACAATGTGTTTATCGCAACGGCAGACCGGATCGGCGCCGAGCGCGGGGCAGGGTTCATGGGCAACTCTTTGATTGCCGGCACCAACGGGTGGCCGATTGGCCGCATCGCGGGTCCTGATGAGGATACGATCCTTTATGCCGATATCGACGTCGTCCAGGCGCGCACTGCGCCGATTTGGAATCAACTGAACGATCTGCAGCGTGATCGGCGCACCGATCTCTACGATCAGTTGCTGGGATTCAAGGGAGCTCAGGCACTTCCCCGCTAGTGGGGGTGCCGGCGTGAGGGCGAGTCTCGCCCGCATCTCTTGCTGGTTGCGCGAGCGTGCGATCAGCCGGCTATTCGAAAGTCAAAATGTATCAGGACAAGTGATGGGAAGCGGGAAAACCATGAAGCCACATGAACCGGCGGGATCTGACGAGCAGGCAACCCGCTTTCAATTCGTAATCATCGGGATGCTCTTCCTGATGGCGGTCATAAACTATGTGGATCGCGGCGCTCTCTCATATACGTCGGAGCAACTGATCAAGGAGTATGGCTTCTCGAAATCCCAGTGGGGTTCAGTACTGGGCTATTTCGGTTACGGCTATATGTTCGGCGCCGTGCTGGGGGGTACACTCAGCGACCGTTGGGGGCCGCGTCGAGTATGGATTTACGCCGGCGTAATCTGGTCTCTCTTTGAGATCGCCAGCGCATATGCTGGTGAGATCGGCATAGCCTTGTTCGGCGGCTCGGCAATCACGGGATTTGCCGTCATCCGGGTCTTGTTCGGCTTTGCCGAGGGACCTGCGTTCTCGACCATCAACAAGTCTGTTTCGATCTGGGCCGCGCCGCGCGAGCGCGCCCTGATGTCTTCGCTGACACTCGCGAGCACGCCGGTTGGCGCAATGATCACGGCGCCGATCTCCGTAGGCCTTTTGTTATTTACAGGGGACTGGCGGCTCATGTTCGCTGCGGTCGGCCTGATCAGCCTTGGTCTGGTCCTGCTGTTTGCGGTGATTTTTTCCGATCGGCCGGAGAACGGCCGTCACGTCAATCCGGCAGAACTCGCAAAGATCAGTGAACCCGTTCCCGGTCTGTCGCAGGTCCCCATCTCTGAAGAGTCCGCCACGCCTTCGTGGTTCAGTTTTTTCGCAAGTCCGACGCTCATCTTCAATACCATCGGATATTTTGCTTTCCTCTACATCACTTTTCTGCTGCTGACCTGGACGCCGAAATACCTGCAGGAGCAATTCCATTACGATCTTGCGTCGCTTCGATACGTTGGAATGATTCCGTGGCTCGGCTCATGCCTGACCGTGGTTATCGGTGGGCGGCTGTCCGACCGGATTCTGTCCATGACAGGCAGTCTTGTGATGGCGCGCAGCTGGTTCGCGGCGACTTCGTTCCTCCTTGCGGGTCTCTGCTTCATCGCCATTCCATGGGCCGAGAGTGCTGCCGGCGTCATCGCGCTTATGACCATCGCAAACGCTCTCAACACGTTGCCTAACGCTGTGTACTGGACCGTGGTCATCGACACGTCTCCCCGGTCGCGAACGGGGACCAATAGCGGGATCATGCATCTGTTCGCCGCAAGCGCCTCCATCATCGCGCCCACGCTCACAGGCTACCTTGTCGGCGCGTATGGATACAATTCGATGTTTGTAGCCGCAGGTTTGGTCATGGCGCTTGGGATGCTCTCGATGCTGATGGTCAGGCCCGGTGAGTTCCGGCCCTCCGGGCGCGATCCCGCTGTCGAAGCTATGTACGGCGAGCCGGAGACCAGCGCGGCGGGATAACGCGGCGATTGCAATCCACCATCTGGTCGCTTTTGAAGCAATCGATCTGACAGATCTTACCAAGCGATCGTGGTTAGCCACGGATCGCCGAAAGGAAAAATCATGCAACATGCGTTGGCAGGTAACCATCCATCCAAAATCGGTGGCGGCAGATCGATCATCCTCGAGACCGCTCGTTCCTTCGCTTTCGGTGCAGCGTCAAGTCAATCGCTCACCGAAGACTGCCTTGCGCAAATTGCCGATCCGGCCGGAGAAGGGAAGCGCACCTTCATCAAGGTCTGGGCCGACGAGGCGCGCATGATCGCCAAAGCGCAAGACGGTCTCCGCAAGATCGGTTACGCGCCTTCGCCAATTGCCGGCATTCCGATTTCTGTGAAGGACATGCTGGATGTCGCAGGCGAAGTAACGCTTGCCGGGACGAAGGCTCTTGATGACGCCCCGCCGGCCGCTGAAGACGCACCGGTCGTCCGCAGGTTGAAGGCAGCCGGCGCGGTGCTGACTGGGCGGACGAACATGGCTCAGTTCGCGTTTTCGATCGTGGGCCTCAATCCGCATTTTGGTACGCCGGGAAATCCGTGGGACCGCACTCGAATTCCTGGCGGTTCGTCGTCAGGCGCCGCAGTGTCGGTCGCGGACGGCATGTCGGTCGCGGCGATTGGATCGGATACCGTAGGTTCAATCAGGGCGCCGGCTGCCCTTTGCGGCGTCGTCGGTTTCAAGCCGACGCAGCGCAGTGTGCCTCTGGAAGGGACAATTCCCCTGTCGGTCACCTTGGACACGGTGGGGCCGCTCGCGCGAACGGTGCATGACTGCGCTCTCGTCTATGCCACGATTTCGGGTGAACCTTGGCGGGAGTTGCAGCCGCTTGGCATCAAGGGCCTCAGGCTTGCCGTTCCGCAAACGCGCGTCCTCGATGAACTGAATCCGGCGGTGTCTCGGGCCTTCCAGCGCGCATGCGCACTCCTGTCCGAAGCCGGCGCAGGATTGTTCGATGCGAACTTCACCTACTTCGAGGAAATTGAATCGAAAAACGGATGTGGTGTGATCGAGCATGTCGACGCTTTGGCCTGGCACAAGGAACTGCTGGACCGGCGCGGAAATGACTATGACCCCAATGTTCGGGGACGCGTAGAGAAGGGAGCAACCATCGCCGCCTGGGAATATACGGCGATGCAGGAGTGGCGCAAGGATGTGATTGCGCGCTTCGACAAGGATACCTTCGCCTTCGATGCTCTTATCCTTCCCACCGTAGGTACGACCGCTCCGACGATGGATGAGTGTGAGCGCGACGAAGGCGGTATCCGCGCGAAACTTCTCCGAAATCCGTCACTCTTCAACTTTCTCGATCGCCCGGCGATTACGATCCCGATCCACATACCAGGCGAGGCGCCGGTCGGCCTCATGGTGGTCGGAGAGCGTGATCAGGACTGGCGTTTGCTGAGCGTCGCCCAGGCGCTCGAATCCATCGTTTCGAACTGAGTTGGAAGTCCATGCCATATCTTCAGCTTGATGTTTCCGGATCGTATGCGCCGAACCTGAAGCGGCAGCTCGCCAAGCAGATGGGCGAGATCTACGCCCTCAAGATGCAGGCCGATGTAAACCGGATCTCCGTTGCCATCCGTGAACTGACGTCGGGCGGTATCTGGCGATGCACGCCTGGCGAACCGTACGAAGCGGCACTGCTGATGTGCGATATCCGAAAGGGGCGGCCGTCGGAACAGCGGGCCGAACTGGCAAAGGCGCTCGTCGACGTGTGCATCGACATACTGGGCCTCCGGATCGAACAGATCAACGTTGAGTTCACCCAGCATGGTGGTGACGAGATGTACCACCCTATGCGTGGCGGCCTGAGCGACGACTGGCGTCCTGACGAGGTCGGCGAGAATAGTTCACGGGCCAAGGCGTGAACGGTGAGAGAGAACCAAGCGCGATCGATCCATCATGCCGGTGGTCTTCTTGGGACGCGCTGCAATTGTGAGGTACAATGACGACCTATAACAAGATCAAGATCGACGGACTTGACATCTTCTATCGAGAGGCTGGTCAAAGTCACAAGCCTAAGCTGCTTCTGTTGCACGGATTTCCGGCGTCTTCGTTCATGTTCCGGGATCTCATCGAGCATCTGCAGGGCGACTTTCATCTTGTCGCGCCGGACTATCCCGGCTTTGGCCACAGCGACGCGCCGGACCGTAAGACGTTTGCCTACTCCTTCGATAACCTTGCCGAAATCATCGACAAGTTCACCGCCAAGCTGGGCCTGACGAAGTTTGGCATCTACATGCAGGACTTCGGTGGACCCGTTGGTTTCCGTCTTGCCAGCCGCCATCCGGAAAAAGTGTCTTTCTTCGTTGTGCAGAATGCCAACGCCTACGAAGAGGGGCTGCCCGACAGCTTCTGGGCTCTTGCGAAGACGCTGTGGAAGGATCCGTCACCGGGCAACTTCGAGAAGATCCGCGAAGCCGCGATGTCGGACGACGCTTTGGCCTGGAATTACACGCACGGCGTGGCAGATCAGTCCAGAATTTCGCCCGACAGCTGGCTATTGCAACGCGCGCTTCTTGCGCGTCCCGGAAACAAGGACGCGATGGCCGATCTCCTTTACGACTATCGGACCAACTTGCCACTTTATCCGAACTGGCAGGAATACTTTCGACGCCATCAGCCGCCGGCACTGATCGTATGGGGCAAGAATGACATCATCTTTCCACCAGTCGGAGCCCACCAGTATCGGAAAGATCTGAAACATGTCGACTTCAATATCCTTGAGACGGGTCATTTTGCGCTGGAAGACCATGCCGAGGCAATTGCTGGCCACATCAGACGCTTCCACACGTCGTTGACATCGGGCGTGGCGGCTTAAGGAAGATCGGCAATCACGCGGCCTGGATTGTCACGCCGGTCAGACTGCCACAGAGCGTTTCTCCCCAACCCCAGGTCCTGCGCCTTCCAGGCCGCGGGACCTCCTTTTTGTTCGAATATCCGCTGGGACCCAGTGTGATTCATGAAATTGGGTTTCCGTGACCGATAGAGACGGCATTGGGCATAGTCCCCCGTGCTGGCGCCCAAAAAAGCCCTGCCGTGAGGCAGGGCTTCCGAGGCTCTGGCGATCGATTGCTTGGCGCGGCCGATCGCCTGATGGAGTTGCGATCAGGGTTGCTGCGGCTCGTTGCCGTTGTTGAAGGTGAGCAACGGCTGCCAGGTCGCGCAGAAATGCTCGGCCCTGAAGGTGTTGAACGGATTCGGCCCACGCGGCGTCAGCATCGCTGGCGGTGTGAGCGACTGGACCGTCTGATCGTCCCTGTCCGCGTCGCGGTCCCGGTTGAAACGGGGCCAGAACGGCGGTTGAATGTGCAGCGACCGAAGATCGACAAGGAGGTTAAAGCTGCTGATGTTCGGATCGCCGGTCTTCACGAAATTGGCCCAGTAGGCCTTCATGTCGGTCGCCAGCGTCGCTTGCGCCGTGTTGAAGGCCGAGCCGAAGTTGAAGATATACTGGAGTTCGGCTGCGTGCTGCGAAGCCGTCGTGAAGCCTGAGCTATTCGAGCCCGGGCCCAGGACGCCGGCCTTGCTCGGGGCATTTGGATCGTTGAATTCGTAAGCAAAGACAGGGACGTGCCTGGACAGGTCGCTGTTTGAATCAAAACCGTTACAGGCGAACACGAAGTCGGTGAAGATCTGCGAGAGCGCCTCGTCGACGTTGCCGCCGCCGAAGTTGTTGTTGAGGCCGGGGATCGTCCCGGTCGTCTGTGGAACGAAGTCGTGGAAATTGGCGATCGGATATTCGCCTTCCGCGGCAATCGAAGCGGCGACGACTGCTTCTGTGAAGGCCGAGGTCGGGGTCTGGTTGGACGGTGTGGCCGTCACGAGGGTCTGCATAAAGAACCCGATCTCTTGTGCGTAGGTGCAGATCGCAGGCTGGCCGACGAACGGCGGCGTCGCACACAGACCGTTCGGGACCTGAAGGCCGAAGCTCGCCGGACCGCCGGCGGCGACAATGTTGGCGGTGCTGACGCCAGGGAAGACGAGCCCAGCGGGGAAGAAGGCCGGTTCGAACAGCCGTCCCTCGTTGGCGTTGGTGCCCTGGAGCACCGGGACCCGGTTGAACTGGCCGGTCGAAAACGCCGTATGGAGGTCAAGCGGCAGGATTTTCGTGCCGAAATTTGGCGCGATGCCGAAGCCGCCGAAGTCCCTTTCATTCGCGAAGATTTGCGCTGCAGTCAGTCCCTGGAGGCAAGCCAGGGTCAAGCTGCCGCCGCAGAATGCGTTGGCGTCCTGCTGGGCGAAAGTGTTGCTCAGGGCCTGGTAAGTCGCGAGCGACGGCACGTCATGATACATGTACGCGCCGCTTTCGATGATTGCGCCGCGGAACAGATCCCGGCCGGTGAGACCGCGGAAGGTGTTCGTGGAGGCAAGCTGCGATGAGACGCTGAGACCGCCGGCTGATTCTCCGCCGATCGTCACCGCGTCCGGATCACCGCCAAAAGCCGCGATGTTGCGTTGGACCCAGGCCATTGCGAATTGTTGGTCCATGAAGCCGTAGTTGCCTGCGTCGCCGACGTTCTGGAACGCGTTGGGCGCGTTCGCTTCCAGCACGCTGGCCGCGAGGAAGCCTAGGCTCCCGAGGCGGTAGTTGATCGTGACGACAATGATGTTGTTGTTGGCAACCATCACCGACGGGTCGTAGTCGGACCCGGCGCCGTTGACGAGAGCGCCGCCGTGAATCCAAATGAAAACCGGCAGCCTGGATCTCGGGGTGGCATTGGACGGAGTATAGACATTCAGGAACAGGCAGTCCTCGGAGTTGCTTGCCCGTCCCTGTATGCAGGTGTGGCCGATGGTTCCCGCGACGATCGATCCCTGGCCAGGATTGGGCGCTTGGGGCGGCTTCCAGCGCAATGTGCCTACCGGCGCCTGGCCGTAGCGGATACCGAAGAACACGTTCACTCCGCTCGTCGGATCTCCTGGTAATTCCTGGAAGTTCATCAGGCCCTGGTAGGTGCCCGTCGTCGTGGCGACAGGGGGCGTCAACTCGACCGCATTCGACACCGACGCGGTAGCTAGGATGCAAGCGACGCTCATCGCGCTGATTACGCCAAGCCGGAAATGCCGTAACTGCTCTCTCATTGGCTTCTCCCCTTTTTTGCAAGGCCGGCGTCACCGGCCTATTTTCCGGCGAGCTTCTGTGGCGCCGGTCATCCTCTGCCGGCAGTCTGGCCGGCAACGCGAGGATGAAGGCGATCCCATCTGCACGCAAGCGAATCCGCGGGAATTTTAACGCCGTAAATTCCCTGTCGCGGAATGAGCCATCATCCCGGCCAGAACGGTTCGACGATATTCCTCGGCAATTTCCGCCAGCTAAGCGTCAATAGCTTGGCAAAAGCTCCGACAACTATTGCGGGTTACGCAGCGCAATAGACGTTCGGTCTGAAGCGGCAGCTTGCAGCAACTTTTGCGAGCAAACGACATCATTCATCCAGAAAGACGGACAACGTTCGCTGGAATTGTTTGTAGGCTCGTGATCCAATTTTGTTGAGAAGAGATTTCTCGCTCTCTGCGATTATTGGTTTTAGTCGGCTGAGAAGCTCAGCACCGTCTCCGGTCAAATATAGCACATAATAGCGCCGGTTGATCGAAGATGCGGCCCTCGACACGAGGCCACGCCGTTCGAGGTGATCGACCATTCTCCCAAGGCCTGCGCGCTCGATCGAAAGGACCTGTGCGATCGCCAGTTGATTGACGCCCGGATTGGCATCAATGACGCTGAGGACGGAGAATTGCGCAGGACTTATGTCAAAAGGCGCCAGTCTTTGGCTAACCTCCCGGAATACCCACAACTGGGCGCGGCGGATGCGATAGCCCAAAAACTCCGACAGGCCGCCCAGAGCGACGGCTTTTGTTTTGGAACGCGCCGGCTGCATCTCCACTTTTCGAGAAGAGGACTGGGTCGTGTTCGACATACGTACAATCGGGCCGGAGGGTGTCGTTAGACGCGCCTTGATCCGCAGTCTCCTCGTGTGCATCGCGTGAATGCTCTCTCTGTTTAACTCTGCTTAAAAAAGCCAAATTGAACCGCCGGTCGGATTCCTTCAAGACGAAAAGCAGCTCCTCGATCGGGTCTCGTTGCCCAGGCCTCCAAAATTCGTGTTCTGGGTGGGACACTTTTCAGGTTTCACAAATCTCATGTTGACTAGACTACATGACGGTCGCAGAATGAACGCAATAATCGCTGCCATCGAAGAGCAGTTCAGGGGGAGAGACGTCCGTGTCTGCGCGGCGGAAAGGTTTTGCCCCGTATCGGGGCGACTGCGAACGCGTTGACCTCGCCGCGAATGCGGCCTCATCGCCGGCCGAGCAGCTCCCGCTGCGCCGGGCTCGATTCCCAACCATCACGTCGCTGAATCGCTCGGCCGCTGCGGGACGTTTTTTCCTCGGGCGGCCGTTCGCGGGGCCAACGCTTCTGTTCTGTCAAACTTGGGAGGTGCCGATATGAAGCAACTGCTATTGACATCGACGATCGCCGCGACCTGGTTGTCGCTAAGTTCAATGTCGTCTGCGAGCGCACTGCCGCCGGCAGGGGTCTCTCCGCGGGGATCCTGCGCGGGCCTCGCTGGGCTCACTCTGACCAATACGCAGATCCTGAGCGCGACGCAGAAATCAGGCTATTGCAGCGTCATCGGCATCATCAACAAGCGGACCAGCACGCAGGACCCCGATCATTTCACCTACGGCATCGGCTTCGCGCTCAATCTTCCCAACACCTGGCATGGCCGCTTTGAGATGATGGGCGGAGGCGGTACGGATGGCAGCCTCAATGCCGACCCGCAAGGGGCCGCCGGCGTCGAGTTAAGTCAAGGCTGGGCCGTTGCGGCCGACGACGGCGGACACGAAGACAAAGCTACCAACGCAGTCGGCGGATACCAGGACGACGATGCCAATGCCGGTGGCTCGCAACATTTCGCCGTCGACGAGCAGGCGCGCATCGATTACGGCTACAACGGAATCGAAAAGACCGCGACGATTTCGAAGATGATCATTGCCGAATATTACGGCCTTGAAGCGGTCTACTCCTATGTCATGGGGTGTTCCAACGGCGGTCGCGATGCGATGGTCGCATCGCAGAGAACTCCTTGGCTGTTCGATGGTGTCGTTGCGCAAAACCCCGGCTTCAACCTTCCGCAAGCCGCGATCGCCGAAGCCTGGAACGAACAGGCGCTTGCCCCGCTGGCAACAACACAGGACGTTAACGGGCAACCCTTCATCCCCGCGACATTTCCGCCGCAAGACCTTGAAGTCGCATCGGCTGCGATCCTGAACGCTTGTGACGCTCTCGACGGTCTGGTCGACGGAATCATCGATAACTACCGTGCCTGCACAAACAAGAGGGTATTCCCAACCTTGGCTGCGTTTACTTGCGGAACGGGCACACATGGCAGCACGCCACATGGCGGCACGTGCCTGACCAGCGGCCAGGTGGATGCGCTCAAGAGGATCTACGCCGGACCGGTCAATTCGAAGGGCCAGCGTTTGTATTCTAACTGGTTTTGGGATGCAGGGATTTGGGACCCTCCGTCGGCACCGGGCTTGGGTTGGGCTGCGTGGAACGTGGTGACGGCGCCCGTTCCGGGCGTCAACACCGCTGCCAACCTGACACTTGGCGCTGGCGCGCTTCCAATGGTCTTCACGACGCCTCCCGTCGTTACGCCTGTGGCCGGCTCGACAGGGCAGGAAGCTTTCATTTTTCACTATAGTTTCGACACGGACGCGCCGAAAATTTTTGCCGAGACAAAAGCATATCCCGAGAGCTCGATGGACTTCATGGCTGCAGTTTCAACTGACCTGCAGCCGTTCAGGCATCGTGGGGGCAAGCTGATCGTCTCCTCCTCCGTCAATGACGGGATCTTTTCGGGAGCATCCATCGCACGCTGGTATCGCGACATGAGCAGGCACATGGATGGCGAAGCGAGCGACTTTGCCAGGCTTTTCATGGTGCCGAACATGGCTCATTGCGGCGGTGGTCCCGCTACAAACGACTTTGCGGTGAATGAGCTCGACGCAATCACTGCGTGGGTTGAAAACGGTCTCGCCCCGGACCGAATAGTAGCGGCAAATCACAACACCAGTTCGCCGTTCCCATCAACCGGCGGACTGTTCGACCCGCGGATTGCAATGCACTTTCCCGCCGGTGGCACCCGGCCTCTTTGTGCTTATCCTAGAATTCCGAAGTACAAGGGATCCGGCATGACCAACGATGCAGCGAATTTCCTTTGCATCGATCCTGGTGGAGATCATGATCACGACGATGATGACGCTCTTGACTAGCGCGGCAGCATCGGTAAATGCCCTGTCACTCATCTCTAAATTCTGAACGCCGGCTGCGCGCAAGCTTCTTGCGCGCAGCCGGCTCACGACCGGTCTAAACTCACAACCGGCCTACAAGGCCGTCGCCTTTTTGAAGGCTTGCCGCGGCCACCATCGACCCACCGATTTTTTTAGCAGAATTGACCATTGCGGACTCGGAGCAGAGACCCCCGCTTCGAGGGGTCTCTCGTCCAATTTGGCATAACGCTCTGATGCTTTATAATGTATTCAGGAAATTCACGAGGTCGGCTTTTTGCTGCTCCGTAAATCCGATTCCGAATCGCTGGTCATAGAAGTTCACCGCATCTCGCAAGGTCGCGGCCGAACCGTTGTGGAAGTACGGCGCCCGCGATGCGAGCCCACGCAGAATGGGACCCTTGATTTTGCCGATATCAGCGCACTGTCCGGAGATCAGCGCGCGCCCGGGATCCGTAACCTTGAACACCTGCCCGGTGAGCGGCCCCTGCGTGCAGTTCAAGGTGAACACGGGCAGGCCGGAGGTGTCGAGTGCCGGCGGGCTCTTGGCGCCCGCATCGGCGATGCCGATATCGAGCGGCGCCTTGACGGAATGATCTCCGACATTGGGCGTGCTGTGGCAGGTGCCACAGAATCCCGGGAAGCTCGGCATCCCCAAGGCATCGTTGATGCCCGCAACGCCGGTGATGTTGATGTTCGTTGTGTTGAATACCTCTTCGCCGCGCGCGATTGACAGACGTCGCTCGACATCGTGCTCGTCGTCGCCGTGCGCGCTGAGCCACGGCCGGAAGATGTCGAAGATGCTCGATGTGAACGGCGAGCCGGTTGGATTCTTTCCGAATGGATCGTTCACACCAATGAAGAACGGCTGCAACGACAGCGCCACCGGTCCGCCGAGGGCGCTGTCGCGGTGCAACACACCGGCGACGCGGTCGATCTCCTGGGCCGTGTAGATGCCGCTCTCGAATGCGACGATTTCGGCGAGCTGCGCGTCGGTCGGGGCTGTACTCGCCTGGGCGTGGCCAAGCGTCGCGTCCAACGCCTGGTTGGTGAGATTGGGCTCGCGACCGTCGGCCATGATCGTGCTGAGGAAGCCGAGATTGGTCGATGGCAGCGGCCGACGATAGATCGACACGATGCCGGTTGTCGGGCTCGTGAGGCCGGTCACGGGGTTCGTGTTGCAGGCGTAAGGATCGTCGACCGACGTCACCTCGAATTGTACGCCGCTCGGCATCGGCAGGCCGATGCGGATGAGGCCCTTCTGGATCAGCAGCGTATAGGCCCGCCGCTTCGCCTTCGGGGTCGAAACGTCGGCGCTTGGACAGGTCGCGCCATCGACCAGGCGGAAGATCGGATCTGTTCCACTGCTTTCGGCGAAGCGGGCAGCAACGTCAGACGCGCTGACGGTCCAGCCGGTCTGCGGCTGGTGGCAGGTGAAGCAGGTGCGCCCGTTGGTGCCAAGATTTTGGAAGAATGGATTGTTGGCCGGGAAGGTTGCTCCGCCGGGCTGAAAGGTCGCGACCGCGCCCATCGGATCATTGTCGATTTCGAACCTAGGGATGATCGGCGGAGCTTTTTGAACGCTATGAGTGGCGTCTTTGAATTGCCGCATGGCCTGCATGTGACTGATCATGCCAGGAGCAAAGGCGGGGAGGTCTCTGTCCGCGCCGTTGCCAGGCTGCTGCGCCACCGCGAGCGGCGACACACTACTGGATAGACATACGGCGATTGCACCAATGGCAGAAATTCGCGCAGCATGGGTGAACAATGGAGAGGCTTCGGCAATGCGCTGTTGGCTTTTCATTGAACGTTCTCCCTTAAAATGACCTTCTCCCTCTAAAATGCATTGAGGCTGCAACCGCAAGGAACTTAGTCGCCCGCTAATGATATCCTCGCAGCAGAAAAAAACTTAGGTGTGAGGCACCTGACGCTGATCGAGGTAAAGTGCTTCGCAGTGCTGTCGAGGTTGAAAACAGTCGGTTGTATTCCGTCGCCTTTTGTGACGCTCCATGTGCAGAACTTGATGCGGTCGGCTCGCTTTATGATCCGCCAGCAGTGGTGGCAGCGGTGAACGCGCCTCGAAAAGGTCAGTAACGTCACTCGGTCTTGGGCGGCCAACCAAAAGCCTAATCGATCTTGTGCAATGGCATATGAACCGGTTCACATTGGGGTCCATTATCTTGGACTACGCGGTTGGTAGGGTGCGTTGCAGGGCCCGCAATTGTGTTTTCTGAACCCACAAAGCTGGCTAAATTCGTGGCTGTGCGACGCGCCTGGACATGCAGGTCCCGCGCTGTCGGCGACGGCCCAGGCTGCAGCAAAGACTTCGGGTGCCAACGCTGCTACATGATCCGGGAGTCGCCTTTCCACTAAGATGACGCGCGAACAATGAGTAGAGCAACGATGGCAGTAGACCGAAAGCCATCGCGCTTTAGCCCCTCAGACGCGGTTCGCCTTGCATCTACGGAATGACATTCTCTCCAAGCAAGCAGGGAAATGCCGCAGTCAGACGGCCACTAGGGCAAGCAGAACTTCGCGTACTTGCCAGCGGAGGAGGCCAATCGCCGCACCGCTGGGAGCTATCGCCGTATCCGTGTCACGAGCGAGAAGGCCGTTCTTACACCGCCAAGAGCCTGAGTGAACTTCCCTCGCTCCAGTTTGCTGCGGCGCGGAATTTCGCTTCGAAATCGGGACGCAAATCGCTGGGCTACGCATGAAGCTTGTCGTCACTTGCCGCCGGTCGTGTCGAGATGATTGTCAGAATGACCTTGCAGTTCGTTCGGTAGGCCTTCCTTTAGCTCATTCAGGCCCGTGGGATCGCCGGCAGGTCCATCATACGCTTTCGCGAACCCGGTAAGCGGCAAGGTGAAGCTGATTGGCTTTCCCTTGTCGAAGGCCTGGATCGCCAGTCTCCGCCCCTTTTTCAGCTTCTCAATTAAATCGGTGTCGGCTTTGTAATCCGCCATGCAACCGTTTTTGGGCAGGCAGGCGACATATGGAGCAGTCATCGCCTCTTCCTCGTCAATTACAATGCGGGCGCCAGGGACTAGCGCCACGCCCAAGGGCAACGTGACACGCAACAGCTTCGTATCGCCCGCTTCCGGCTCTATCAGCAGGGCGATAACCAGCTTTTGGCCTGATGGCAGATGGCTGTCCGCAGCGGTGAAGCAGACCTCCTTTGCCCTGATTTCGGAAGATCGTTCCGCCGGGCCCTTGGCGCAATATCTTGCCCAAGGTGAAAAAATCACGTTCGCCTGCTGCTGCCTGTTCTGCACCATCTCGGCTTGCGCTGGCTTCTGCGCCTGTTCAGCGTTCGCCTCCGGCGCTGCTTGGGTCGATAGAACTGACGGGCTTGTTGACGGCCGCTGAGCAAACGCGTGCGGTCCGATCGTGACGACGAGCGCAACCACTAGTGAGCTGAGCACGCCAGTCCTCGCGGGTACAGATGCCGTCCAAGACATCATTAGAATCAGTCCTCCTGATGTTAGCGGTGGTGGCGAAGCGATCTTGATAACGCTTGCGCAAGCGCGGATCCGGGAAATCGGATGCTGCAGCCGCTAGATAACGCTACTGTGACTTCTACTCCCGTTCGATTTGCCGACAAACCGACATCCAATCGTTCCAAACCCGCGCACCGGAAGATGCAAAGGCGTGCGCATCACTGCGCACGCCTGCCGTCGTTCTTCCTTCAGAGATAGCGACCATACGATAGCCATCCCTGCTTGCTGGATTCCAATCAAGGTCGGTGCGATCCAGTGCACATGTCCGGGTCGACACCACTGCCCTCATAGTCGAGCGGTCCGTGGACCTCGTGTTTGTATTTGGCGAGGACGTCGTAACACGCTACCGGCTGACCGGGTGGCCCCGAGAGCGGAGTACCAACGGGAGTGTTCTTCTCCAGATCGCCTCCGCATTGCCAATTCGCCGCGTCGTTAACATTCCCAGAGCCGTTATACACCGCGGTTTGCGGGTATGGACACAACGGACGAGTAAGCGTGGTGGGCGACCCAGGGACGAAGGCAGGCACTGCCGTGTTGCCCGACCCCATCACTTGGGTCGGCGCAACATCCTTCTCGACCCAGTTGATCACCGCATTGAAGTCAGCCCCGCTCTGCGGCCACGGCCCGAGGCTTCCATGGTTCAGAATGCCAAGGCCGCAGTGACTCACGCCGGGGGCATGGAACAGACGATAGAATTTCTGGATGCCTCGGAACCGACCAGGCGAATCGTGGTCAGAGTCATCTGCGAAACGTGCAGCGATCAACGGATCGTGGTCAAACCCGCCTGCGTAACGTGCAGCCATCACCCGATAATAGTTGATCACGCCGCGTGGCATGATCAGGCCATCGTTTGTGCCAACGACGGTGACCATTTTTCCGCCGCTCGCCTTGAATGCATCAAGGTCGTCGAAAGTATCAGTAAGATCGGCAACGTTGATCGACCCGGCCTGAGCGACCGCCGCGTAGGTTGTTACGGCGCCAGCAGGTTGTGTCGTCGAATTCAGCGCGACGTTTCCCCAGAATCCGGGGTAAGAGCCCGGGAAAGCGCCCGCGTTGTAGTAAGCCGGATTTTCCAGGTCCCATCCAAACTGCACCGGCGCGAGGCCAAACGGCACATTTCCATCCCAGAACGTGAAGTCGGTACCGCGATCGATCGGGAACCAGATTCTCTTGCCGGAATCGTTGCGCGGGCCGTCCCACATGACGTTGACTGCATCGGCTTCCGTTGAGGTTAGGCAGTTCGGAGCCGCTGGCGCGCCCGCCTGACCGCAGACATTGGCCTTCGCGTTGAACGTGCAGGTCCGCGGGTCATCGATAATACCGTCTTGCACACCGTCGTTTTTGTCGCATGCGACGATCGCGGCGTTTTGTACCGCCGCAAGCTTTCCGCTTGGAATCACCTCATTGGCGATATCGAACATCGCGATTTGGCCCCACATCTGCGCTGTCTGGAAACGGGTCCAGTACATCGCCGGCGCGTTGGCGAGGATGCCGTCTAATTCGCTGGCGAGCGTTTGAGCCAAGGCATAGCCCTGATGACCGCCAGTCGAACAGCCGTTCCAGTAGTTGTAGGTCGGCGCCTTGCCGTAATACAGCCGGGCGACCTTCTTCGACCAGACGATCTCTTGCTGGGGTCCGTTATAAACCCAGTCCTGAATATATTGGTAGTTCAGGTGACCTAGGCTGAGGACGCCCTGCTGGCACGTGTTGTGAGGATCGTCAGTGGGATTGCCATGCCCGCCATCGGTGCCCGATCCGACAAAGCCGTTTGCTACAGCACCCGCCGAATTGACGTTGGTATTGCCCGTGCAACCGCCGCCGCCCTGACCCTCGGTGCGACCGTTCCAGTTGCCTTCTACCGTGGTGAAGTTCAAGGGGGAGTCAACTGTCGAACCGGTTGTACCGCCGTCCATCGAGTTGAGCGGCAGGCCGACGTAGATGGTGATGTTCTGAGGCGTCGTATCATTTGCGGGGGTGCTGCTATAGCTCAGCACCACCAAACAGTAGGCGACGGGGACTTTTGCCGAACTCGGTGGCGTGCCGGTGAAGTTGTTGAACTGCGGCCCAGGCGATGTGTTGGCTGGCACGATCTGCGCGTTCGCGTACTTGATATTGCCGCCCAACAATTTGGCGGGCAGCTGCGTGCATGTCGTTGGTAGCGATACCTGCCGTTCAGCAGCCACACGGTTCGGCAGCGCGGTTATGCTGCCGACGATAGCGAGTGCGGCTATCAACGACAGGCGTGCAACAGCTTTCATGCCTGGCATAAGTTCCTCCCTTATTGATTAGGCTTGACGCTTCTTGGCGAGTTGGCCAACGATCCTAAGGCCAAGAGATTTGGAGCGAAACACCTATTGGATGAAGGATTGCGCTCACTGGACAAGGTTGCGCGTTTGGGATTGAATTTAGCGAGTTTGGTTGGCGGAAATCTCACCTGAGCCGGCGTGACCTCATGTTTGCCCATCTCTCCAGCCGCGACGAAAGCTTTGCCAAGTTTCTCGGTACGTTCCATCGGCTCGTGCCTCATGCAAGGATAGAGCTGAATACCGGCCAGAGCGCATTTCGCTGGCAAGGCAAATTTGCGTCGACAGGCGGCTTCTCCTGGTGGGAGGTTGAGTCCGAGATCGACTGGACATGCCGGTTCGCACAGCAGAAGGCGAGACTTGGTCTCGTGCTGCCGAGCGCAGGAACCATGACTGCGCGGATTCGAAATCGGACTGTGACAATCGATAGAGAATGCGCTCTCGCGCTGAGCGTGCCGGAGGTTGGCTCGATCTCATATTCCGGTCAGGGCAAGCACGGGCACGTCACGCTCGAATTCGACGTGGCTGCCGTGCAAAAAATCCTTTCCGGTATTTTCGAGGGCACCGCACTGCAAAACATCGAGCTTAGCCCGAAGCTTGATCTTGCCAGTCCAGCAGGAAAGGTGCTCAGAGCGCTGGGCGAAGCCGTCGGCGCCGGCATGCATGATATATCCTTACGTTCTGAAAAAACGATGGCGCTACTCGGCGAGTCCATTCTGCGACTGGTTTTTCTGAACTTCCCGCACGGCGTGAGCAGTCGCCTGCGTCGTCATCAAATGGATGCCACGTCGGGTCAAATCATGAGCGCAGTTGATTTCATGCGTGCCAATATGCACGAGCCGCTGACTCTTAGCGAAGTGGCTGAAGCAACCGGGACCAGTGTTCGATCGTTGCAATATGGATTTCGCCGGTTTCGAAATATTACACCGCTCGGTTATTTGCGCGAGATCCGCCTTGAGGCGGCGCAGGCCGAATTGTCCTCACCTCTTAATATGTTGTCGGTCAAAGACGTGGCGCTGAAGTGGGGTTTCTCGCACATGGGACATTTCGCGGCGAGATATCGTGCAGCTTACGGCGAGACACCTTCCGAGACGGCTCGATTGGGGCGAGCTCGGGCCTCAAGGACTTTTCGCAGCAACGGTCGTAGTGAGGCGTAGCAAGCATTGAACTCGGTGTGAGCGACGTGCTGGAAGGCAGCCTTCGGGCGTAGCCACCGGGTCTTCTTGCGCGCAACCACAGTCGTGGCCCTTCAGGACAAATTGCACTGAGGGACGTCAGGCCAGGTTCAATCTGTGAGTACCACAACGTTTGAAAGGAAATCGCGGTGGACAGGCTGGCGGCTTACCGGCGCCGCTAGCCTGTCCACATTCACAAGATTAGAAACGAGTGTCTTCGGGGTGATCGAGATCGAAAACGATCGGCCGCAAGTAGTCATTGGGATCGACGATCCAGAGTATCTGCGGCCATGACGGCTGCGGTATGTTCTTCGCCTTCAGTGCGTCGAAGAAACCAACTTTCCATTCCAGCGAGGAGCCTTCGTTTGCGACCGCTGTGACGTGGTTGGGAATGAAATAGCGCGGACGCACGTGTTGAATATAGTCCACGACATCCCGCTCGCCGTTCTGGTTGAAGCCGAGGCTGACCACCGAGCCGAGCTGGACGTTTACCGGGCCCAGGTTGTCCATGATTGAGGCCAGATTTGCCCCGACTGTCTTTCCATTCACCGTCACGCCGGGGAAACAGCCGTTGGCGGCCTGACCTGGTTCAAAGGGGAGGCCCGTTGCGGGATTGTTGTTTGGAAGCGCGCAGCTGTCCTCGATGTCACCCGTGCTGTTGTGCCAGACGAATCTGAACGGGTCCCGACCGTCTTCGGTACCCTTCACCGTGAACACGTAGAACAGTGCAATGGGGCCGCCAGCGCCTTGGCGGATGGTGCCGATTTGCATCACGGTCGATAGTGGCGTCCCGGCTGGAAACAGCTGGGGATCGCGCGGATCCTGTAGATTGCAGGGAAACGTGTTCCCCTGTGACGGCGTCGGCAGACATGTCCCGGCGGAGCTTGCAGCAACCGGCACTGCGTGTGGGTCGGTGACGCCGGTATTGGTGGAATGCAAGTGCTTGAAGGCCGTGATGCTTACTTGCGGGTCGAGATCGTGGATCGGGACGATCTGCGCGCCCGGCAGCGAACCGCGCGAGGTGATCCCTCTGCAAGTGACTGTCTTCACGTTGGTGTAGTGATGATTGAAGTTGTTCTGCGCATCGATCGCCATGTTGTCGCATGTTTCCGGACTCGCGAAGATGACGGCGCCAGTCTGCGCGGCGATATAGGCCGCGTTGTCGGCGTGGTCAAAATGTCCATGACCGAGGAAGATGTAGTCAGGATCAAGGTCGACGAGGTCTTGAATAACGAACGGCGTACGGCCCGGCTGGACCTCCAGACGCGTCACAAAAGTGTCGAGCAACAGAACGTGCCCCTTCACCGCCACCGCGAACGACGCGTTCGTCAGCCAGGAAAAGATCACTCGATCGTCGCGGACCTCACCGGACCTTGGATCGACGTTATCAAGGCCGAATATCTTCTGTCGGGCCGCTGTGGTTGCTGCGGAGGGTTTGGAATGCGCTATTACTGGCTCGCTCAGCGAGCAGAGTAGCAGGCCGGCCGCAGCTATGGTGAAGACTGGTCCTCGCATAGGTGTTTCCCCTTTTTTATGATTTTATACCGCATTTCGAACGATTTTGTTTGTACCGTCTGTTCGCTCAGATCGGATCGGAAGCGGAAACAGCTCGCGCGGCGTAGCCATACGCTCAACTTCGCTCGCTATGAACATTGCTTCCAGCTTCCTTTCTTCCTCCTCCCTCTCAGACTAAAGGCCGCCCGCTATGCAGGTTCCGGGCGCGACGCGAGCAGCATTGGTAGGGATACGCCGCGATGCAAACCGCGATCAATGTCGCAAAATATGTATCACAATAAAAAAGTTCGCTGCGGCGCATGACGGATTTCGCGATTGAACCGTGGGTGTAGTGCAATACCAAGGTTGGCTTCTCTGCCTGATGCTTCGAATTTCGATACCATGGTGCAGCAGGTTAATGACAGCGCGCATTTTTGACGAACGCCGGCTCGTTCCTGAGATCAGATTGATGGACGAAACCGACGATGAGTTAGATGAGGCCGTAGAGCGCTACGTTACGCGGTCGCACGATGGAACTTGGATGAGTGCGAATTGTCGCTCGGCCACCGTCGTCCATCAGGACCTGATGATCAGCCGCTTTCGTCAAAGGCGCTGCCGGGCTCCGGGCTTGTCGGGAATCGGCAGACATCTTCAGCTGCCTTCGGAGGCTCCATGTCCCACGATTGTAAGATCGTTCGCCAAATGTGCTCGAAGCCGACATCATTGGCATCAGGGAAGCCGCTGAGATGAGATATTGCGAAGCCGCAAAGTGAACCCGCCGAAGGCCACCTTGCCCTTTCGCCTTTGGCGGATGGAGATCGGTGTGTCGCTCGGTCTCGCCCTTCTCTACGCGGGATCTGGGTGTCGAAATAGCGGCGGGGAAGGGGTCAGAGCTCATGCCGATTGAGGGGGGAGTGGCTTCCAGGCCACTCATTATCAGTAGTTAGGAATAGCGTTCTTGCCAGAAAGGCTTACTTGAGAATACAATCTTTACCGCCAAGGAGCCGTTTGGCGTTTTTTGCTGGGAGTGGTCGATCTGTTAAGCGCGGCCGTGCGGGCTCGCAGCTCCTGTATCTCGGATGGCGACGGGTGGCGTTTGTGGGGATTCAGAGTAGTCGTCGGATATCCCTCAGTGGAGCTTGTGCGCTCGTTTTCGCGTGTTGTGCCTTTTGCCTCCTGACGTCGTGTAACTTTGCGACGATGGGCAATAGTCCATCCGCTCCGACCGACATCGATGTCATCGACAAGGTGAAATCGATCGACATCCTGCCGCGCTATCCGACGCAGGCCGGCACGTCGACGACCTCGGCCGGTCCGCGGGCCCAGCCCGTCGTCTTCCAGGGCGCCGAGGTGACCGATATCGCCGAGGCGCATCCGCAGGCACCGGCGAGCGGAAGCGGCTATGACCTCAATTTCGAGGCCGCGCCGGTCGCCACCGTCGCCAAGGTCGTCCTTGGCGACATCATGCAGACCGGTTACACGATCGATCCGAGGGTCCAGGGCACGGTGAGCCTGGTGTCGGTGCGGCCGGTGCCCAAGTCGGACATCGTCTTCGTCCTTGAAAATGCCCTTCGCATCAGCGGTGTGGCGCTCATTCGGGACACTTCGGGTTATCGTCTGACGCCGGTGGGTGACGCGATCGGCGCGGGCCACGTCGATTCCGCAGGCAATACCGAACCGGGCTACGGCGTTTCGGTCGTCCCCTTGCAATATGTGTCGGCGCAGACGCTGCTCAAATTGATGGACAGTTTCGCCACCAAGCCCGGCGTCGTCCGCGCCGACACGACACGCAATCTCTTGCTGATTCAAGGCACCGGCCCGGAACGCCGCACCGCCGTCGAAACCGCTGTCAGCTTCGACGTCGACTGGATGCGGGGACAATCGATCGGCATCTACCCCGTTGCCAACAGCGGGCCCGAACCCATCATCGCCGAGCTCGAAAAGATCGTGGACTCCGGCGAGAACGGCCTGAGCCAGAACATGGTCAAGCTGCAGCCGGTCGCCCGTCTCAACGCCATTATGGTGGTGACGAAAAAGCCCGGTCTCCTGAAAACCGTCGAAAACTGGGTCAAGCGGCTCGACCGTTCGGACTCAACAAGAAACAGCGTTCACGTTTACAAGGTGAAGTATGGCGATGCGAAGCAGATCGCGCGCGTGCTGAACGACATATTTGGCGGCGGATCCCAGAACAGCAGCCTGCTCGACAGCCCCGATAACCAGATCGCGCCGGGATCGGGGACGATGACGAGCGCAGGAGATCGCCTTTCGGTAAACAGCGCCAGTAATGCGAATGTCAACAATACCTCGTCGCCATTGGGCGCAGCTTTGAACGCACGCAGCAACTCGGGCTTCGGTTCGGGGTTTGGCGGCCCGACCAGCAGTGCGAGTAGCGGCAATCTGGGCCAGCTTGACAAGGGAAACGGTCCCAGCGCGGGCGGACAGTCGATATTGCAAAATGTCCGCATTACTCCTGACGTCGCCAACAACTCGCTCCTGATCTACGCCGATCAGGGCAACTACAGGATCATTGAATCGGCGCTGCGGCAGGTGGATCAACCGCAACTGCAAGTCGCCATCAACGCCACGATCGCGGAAGTCGACCTCACCGACGAACTCCAGTTCGGCGTGCAGTTCTTCCTGACCAGCCACGCCCTCGGGCTGCGGCCTGACCAGGGCTCCCTGCTCAACACGACATCGACGGTGGCGCCGGTATCGCCTGCCGCCGCGGCCGCGCAAACGGCGGCGACCGCGGCAGGGACAACGGCAACGGGCGCAGTGACGGCAGCCAGCACCGCCGCCAGCACGGCTGCCACCACCCTCATCAACCGTGCGTTTCCCGGATTCAATTTCCTGGTCGGCCAGGAAGCCCAGCCGGCCATGATCCTCACCGCCCTGCACAACGTCACCGGCGTAAAGGTGCTGTCGACCCCGTCGCTGGTCGTGGTCAACAATCAGTCGGCGACGCTCCAGGTCGGCAACCAGGTTCCGATCTCGACCGGCAGCGCGACCGTGCTGACCGCCAACAACACGGTCGTCAACACCGTCGACTATCGCAACACCGGCATCATCCTGCACGTCGCGCCCCGCGTCAGCGCCGATGGCAACGTGAAATTGGACATCGAGCAGGAAATCAGCAGCGTCGTTCCTTCGACCAATGCGGCCACGGCATTGACCCCGACCATCTCGGAGCGAAAGGTCAAGAGCCAGATTTCCGTCGCCAACGGACAAACGGTGCTTCTGGCCGGCCTGATCCAGGACCAGAAGAACGAGACCAAGAGCGGCATTCCCCTGCTCGACCAGATCGAGGGGATAGGGAACGCCTTCTCGAACCAGGACAATCAGAAGTCGCGCACCGAGTTGATCATCTTCATTCGCCCGCAGATCATTCGCGACAGCATGGACGCACACACCGTCGCCGAAGAACTTCGCGCCAAGCTGCGCGGCACCGTCAGTGCGAGCAGCCCCTATGCTCAACACCTTCAATAAAACACTCACTGCGGTTGCGCTGGTTCTCACCTGCGCAGCCAGCGGCAACGGCGTTGCCGCAGAGCACCTCTACTATGGAGTCAACGGCCAGCCGGTCGTAGTTGCGTACCGCGGTGCCCGTGCACTCGGACGGCTGGGCTTTCGCTATGAAAACGGTTTCGGCGTGCCGCAGAATTACATCGTCGCTGCCGATCTCTATTTGCGCGCCGCCGAGCAAGGCGATGCTTTCGCTCAGAGCCGATTGGGCCTTAGCTACGACAAGGGCCACGGCGTGCCGAAAGACCCTATTCTTTCCTACAAATGGCTGGACCTCGCGACCGCGAGGGCGTCGCGGCGCGAGCGCGACTTCTACCAGAGGCTTCGCGATGCCGTCGCCGAAAAGATGTCGCTGCCCCAGGTCGTCGAAGGCCAGCGGCTGGCCTTGATATGGGCTTCGAACTGGGCGGTAGAACGACGCTGACACGCCTCGGTTTCCTAATCATGGGAGTCTTAAGTGCGAACACTAAGGGCCCATATTGCACCCAGCGAGTTGACTTCCGCACTGCCGCATTGGCTTTGCTTGCATCCTGCGTTCAATTTCATAAAATCCATCAGAGGCTTTTTCAGCAATAGAACGTTCGACTTGAGGCGCCTATGAGCGGCCGGCAGTCATTGCAGTTCGTCGAGCATCTTCGGCAAATCGGTCGCTTGACGAATGCTGCGACGGGTAATGCGGATGCCTCCGCTCAGGATCCGGAAGGCGCTTGGCTTGGCTTGGCTTCCCGAAAGAGGCTGTGGGAGGTTGTTGATTTGCCAGGGGGTGAATTGGCGGATGAAGTGGCGCGCTTTTTCGAGCACGAGCGCGTGACTTTGCAGGAAATGCTGGAAGTCGAGCCGCTGGCCGAATCCTTCTCGTCGCGATTTCTGCGCGATACGTTGATGTTTCCCTACCAGGCTGCCGATGGCGGCGCGGTGCTTGCGGTTGCCGATCCGACCGACAAGGCGGCGCAGCGCGCCGCCGAAATCGTGCTCCGGCAAAGCGTGGCGCTCAAGGTCGCGTCCGTCGAGGATCTCAACGTCGTGCTGGATCGCCGTCTAGGCGAAGACAGCGCTGAAGCTGCCGATGCGAGCAGCCAGCTTCTTCCGCGTGAAGACGACATCGAGAGCCTGCGCGATCTTGCCAGTGGCGCGCCGGTGGTTCGCGCCGTCAACGATCTCCTGGAGAAGGCGGTCGAGCTTCGCGCCAGCGACATTCATATCGAGCCGTTCCAGGCCGGGCTCGTGGTTCGCATGCGCATCGACGGCCTGCTGCGGCCGGTGACCGCACCGCCAGGCGTGCTGCCGCAGGCGGTGATTTCGCGCATCAAGATCATCGCCAATCTCAACATTGCCGAGCGTCGTTTACCTCAGGACGGCGCCGCGCGGCTGCGGGTCGGTCGCGCCGATATCGACATTCGCGTCGCCATCATGCCGATGCAGCATGGGGAGTCGGCGGTCATTCGTATCCTGCCGAAGGACCGCAACCTCCTGGTGGTCGAAAGGCTCGGATTTTCCGCATCCGACGAGGTGAAGCTGCGGCGGCTGTTGAAGCTGCCGCACGGCATGATCGTCGTCACCGGGCCGACCGGCAGCGGCAAGACCACGACGCTCGCAACGGTGCTGTCGATCCTGAACGAGCCCGGTCGAAAAATCCTGACCATCGAGGATCCGGTCGAGTATGATCTGCCCGGCGTCAACCAGGCGCAGGTCAAGCCCGCGATCGGACTGAGCTTTGCCGCGGCGCTGCGCTCTTTCGTGCGCCAGGACCCTGACGTGATCATGGTCGGTGAAATCCGCGACAACGAAACCGCGCATGTTGCGATCCATGCGGCGCTGACCGGGCACCTGGTGCTGACCACGCTGCACACGGAATCGGCGGCAGCCGCGGTGCCGCGCCTGCTCGACCTTGGCGTCGAGGGATATCTGTTGCGTTCGACCTTGCGGGCGGTGGTGGCGCAACGGCTGGTGCGGCAACTGTGCGAGCGTTGCAAGACGCCAAAGGCGCTTGCCGATGCCGATCTTGCCGAAGATCCGCGGCTGGCCGAGCTCGGTTTCCGCGCCGGAGAAATCCTTCATGCGCCTTGCGGCTGCGAACGCTGCAGCGGCACCGGCTATCGGGGCAGGCTTGGTGTGTTCGAAGTGCTCGAACTGTCCGAGCAAATCCGTGCGCTGATCGGCGAAAAGACCGACGGCCACAAGATCGATCAGGTGGCGATCCGCTCGGGGATGACGACGATGGTGGGCGACGGCGTCGCGAAGTGTCGCGCCGGCCTGACATCGCCGTCGGAACTGCTTCGCGTCACCACTGCGCGGTGAGGTCAAGATCGTGCCGAATTTCCGCTATCGGGCCCTGACGCAGAACGGCGAGGTCGTGCATGGCACGCTGTCGGCGCCGACGGCTTCGGAAGTCGCTCGCCGCATCGAATATCTTCGCCTGCTGCCGATCGAAACCGTCGAGGACAAGAAGGCGGCGGCCGCCGAGGACGGCTTCGGGTTTTTCGGCCGGCCGAGTGGCGCGGAGGTGACGACGTTTACCCGAGACCTCGCGCTGCTCCTGAAGGCGAGCGCGCGCCTCGATGACGCGCTCGAACTCCTGGCAAACGATGCCGACGTCGGCCGCCTTCGGCCGGTGGTCGCGCGGCTGCGGGCCTCGGTCCTCGCCGGCGAGAGTTTTGCCAGTGCGGTCGGCGCGCACCCTTCGTTGTTTCCGCCGATGTACGTCGCCCTCGTCAGGGTCGGCGAGGTCTCCGGAACTCTCGATCAGGTGCTCGAGATGCTCGGCACCGAGCGGGCGCGCTCCGAAGCCATGCGCCGCAAGCTGACGGATGCGATGCAATATCCGGCCTTCGTGCTGATCGCCGCGATCTGCGTTATGCTGTTCTTCATCCTGGTCGTGCTGCCACAGTTTTCTTCCGTCTTGCAGGATTTCGGCGCCAAGTCCGACACCGCGCTCAGCACCTTCATCAGGCTGTCGGATTTCCTGCGGGCGAATGCGACCCCGGTATTGCTGGCGGTGGCCTTTGCCATCGCGGGCCTGTGGTGGCTGTTTCGCCGGCCCGCGACCCGAGCTGCCGTGGTGTCGTTTGTGGCGCGAACCCCCGGTATCGCCAACATCTTTCAGTTCTATCGCACCAGCCTTTTCTGCCGGAACCTTGCCGTGCTGCTCGGCAGCGGCGTCAATCTGACGGCGACCTTGCGCATTCTGGTCGACATCATGGCGGTGACTGGAAACGTTGCGGTCTGGGCGACCGCCGCCGATCGCGTCCGCCACGGCGGCAAGCTTTCGGACGCGCTGATGGCATCGAGCAACATGCCGCCGATGGCGGTGCGCATGCTGCGGCTCGGCGAGGAGACCGGCCAGTTGCCGGCGCTGGCGGGCCGGGTTGCCGAATTCTACGAAGCGAAATTGCAGCGCAGCCTGGACCGCATTGTCGGCATTATCGGGCCGCTCGCCATCATCACCATCAGTACCGTGGTCGGAGGGCTGATCGTATCGGTCATGACTGCGCTGCTGTCGGTCACACAACTGGTCGGATAAAAAGAAGGGTGAATTCAGATGCTGAAGGGCGTTGGCATTTTCTTTGCGGCAGACGGCAAGCGCGTGCGCCGCCACCGCGTCGGTGAGGCCGGATTTACCCTGGTCGAGATGCTGGTGGTCATCACCATCATCGGCCTGATCATGGGTCTGATCGGTCCGCGGGTTCTCAACTATCTCAATGAATCAAAAGTCAAGGCGGCGCGGATTCAGCTGCAGAGCTTTTCCAGCGCGCTCGACCTGTTCTATCTCGATGCCGGCCGCTATCCGTCGACGTCGGAAGGCCTCGCCGCGCTGGTGCAGCGGACATCAGGGGTTGGGTCCTGGAACGGGCCGTATCTGAAGGGGGGCAACCTGCCCAACGATCCCTGGAACCATCCCTATGTGTACCGGTCGCCGGGCGAACGTGGCCCCTATGAGATCATCTCCTACGGTTCGGATGGTCAGGAGGGCGGAAGCGGAATCGCCGCCGACATTTCGACCGAACACCTGGTCAGCGCTAAAAATGAGTAGATCATCCGAGCGCGGCTTTACGCTGCTTGAAATGGTGTGCGTGCTGGCGCTCATCGCCATGATGGCGGCCGTCCTGCTGCCGGTGTTTCCGCACCATACCACGCGCTCGCGTCTGCAGGGCTATGTGCTGCAGACGGCGGCACTCCTGAAAGAGGATCGCAACGCCGCGATCAGGCGCGGAACGGGGGTGGCGACGCTCATCGATGCCGGAAGCCACGTGATCCGGTCGGGTGCGAGCGCGGACATGGTGCGCATTCCCGACGACGTTCGTTTCGAGACGCTTCTGCCGCGCACCTGCGACCAGCGCGAGGCGCTGTCGACGATCCGCTTCTTTGCCTCAGGCATGTCCTGCGGCGGCGCCGTGACGCTGGCGCGCGAGGATGTCGGCTATGAGGTTCGCGTCAACTGGCTGACCGGAAGGATCGAAATTGTTTCGCGCAACGCCGCCAATTGACGGCCGTGACGACGGCTTCACGATCATCGAGGTGCTGATTGCGCTTGCGGTCGTTGCCATCTCGATCGTGGCGATCGGGTCGGTGATGTCGACCAATGTGCGCGGGGTTCGCTCGCTGGAACAGCACGTGACACTGATGCAGACGGCACGTTCGGTGATGGCGGCGGAGGTGCCGCCGCGTGCGGAACTCGGCGTCGGAATCTGGTCGGGAAGCACCAATGATCATCGGTGGCGGATCGATGTCAGCCCGATGGGCGATGAGTGGAGTGCGGCAGGCGACAAGGCCGCCTGGATTCCGGCGCTCGTCAGGATCCAGGTGCGTTCGCCATCCGGCGCCGTGATCGACCTGAGCACGGTGCGCCTGATGCACGGGCAGCCGCAGCAATGAAGGTGCCGGCCAAACCGCGGACGAAAGAGGGCGGCTTTACGCTGATCGAGACCCTCGTGGCGCTGGCGTTGATGGGGCTTGTGCTCTCGGCGCTCGCCAACCTCACCGCGCAGTGGCTTCCGAACTGGAATCGCGGCCTCAATCGCATTCAACGCAGTGAACTGATCGGCATCACATTGCAGCGGGTTGCAGACGACCTTGCTGATGCTCTCTATATACCAGTAAGCGCCGGCGAGATCCGGCCGTTCTTCATGGGTTCCGAGCGGTCCGTCACCTTCGTGCGCACGGCGCTCGGGCCGAATGCGGGTCCCGGGCTCGACGTGGTGCACTTAGGCGAAGCCACCGATCGGGAGGGGCTTGCGACGGTGCGCTCGCGAACGCTGTTCCGGCCGTTGCCGCCGGAATCAACGCTGGCCGATCAACTTCATTTCGGCGAGCCCGTCGTGCTGTTACGCGCGCCGTACCGGCTGTCCTTTGCCTATGCGGGTGAGGACCGCGCCTGGAAAAGCAGCTGGCAGGATTCGGAGAAGTTGCCGGCCAAGGTCAGGCTGACGGTGCGCGACGCATCAAGCGGACGCGTCCTGACGCTCTCGACGGTGGCAACCATTCACGTGCAGTCGTCGGTGCAAGGCGACAGTAACGGTGCACCGGCCAATCAAAGCGACGTTCCGCAAGTAAATTCGTCCGTCCCTTCGCAGCAGGGCGGGGCAGGGCAGGGTAACGCGCGATGAGGCGATGGCTCATGCAAACGGCGCGATCGTCCGAAGGTGGCTTCGTCATTGTCGCCGTGCTCTGGATTCTGGTGGCGTTGTCGGCACTTGCGGTGATCTTTTCAGTCTACCTCTCCAATTCCGCGCGCGCCCTGGGAGCAACCGATATAAACCTTGAGAGGGACGCGCTGGTGTCGGCCGGTCTGGAACTGACTGCCTATCGGTTGCTGTCGGTCGATGAAAAAAAGCGCCCGTCGCAGGGGTCGTTCCGGTTCCGGATGGACAACGCGGAAGCCTTCGTCACCTTCACCTCGGAAGCGGCACGGGTCGATCTCAACAAGGCGTCGAAAGAGATGCTTTCCAACCTGTTCGAGGTCCTGGGTGCGGAGCAGAAAGCAGCGGGCGAACTGGCCGACCGCGTCGTCGGATGGCGAACTAAATCCAAGCGTAATGCGGCCAACGATGAAGCGGCGCTATATCTTGCCGCGGGTCTCGACTACTCTCCAAGACAGGCGCCCTTTGACCATATGAATGAACTAAGCCTGGTGTTGGGCGCTTCGCCGGCGCTGGTCGAAAGGGTCCTGCCTTATGTGACCGTCTTCAGCAAATCGGCCGATATTGACGCCCTGATTGCCCCGCCGGAAGTGATTGCCGCGCTGCCTGGAATGACGCCCGAGGTGCTTAACGGTTTTCTGAAGCAGCGGCAATCGTTGCCGCGAGATCAGAAAGCGGTCGCCGCGGCGCTAGGACCCGCAAAGGGCGCCGCCGTGCCGGAGACGCAAGCCTTTCGCGTGCTGACGGCACTGCGGTTCGACAACGGCCGTCGCACCGCGTCCGAAGCCGTCATTTTGCTTGCCGGTACCGGTAGTAAGGACAGTTCCAAGGGCAAGGGACAGAACGTCAAAGACGGCGGCAAGGACCCTTACAGCGTATTGTTATGGCAGGACGAGGTGGAGACTGGTAGCCGGCAATTCAAACAGGCAAACAGGTAATGTCGTTTATATCCGAAACAAAAGCTTTGTTCGGCGAGTGGATCACAGCCGTGGCCCGCGCAGTCGATTCCGCCATCGGCCGATATGCGCACCGACGGCAGATCGTGCTCAGCGGGGAAAGCGCCGGCGTGCTGACGGCGAGGCTAAATTCGCCGCGAAAGGGCGAGGCGCTTTTTGATGTTTCCTTTCGCATTTCGGATGGCCGGCCGATTCCATCCTTACCTGCAGATTGGCTGGCGGCGTTTCGCAGTAGTCTAGTCGAAACGGAGCTGTCGTCAGATCAGGTTCTGTTCCGACGGCTCGATTTCCCCAAGCAGGCGGAGGATTTCCTCGAAGGCATGATCCGCACGCAGCTCGATCGTCTGACACCGTGGTCCGCGGATAACGCCGCGTACGGCTGGAGCACGCCGTCGGCCACCGCCCAGGGAAGGATTGAACTGACGCTGGCCGCGGCGTCGAGGCAGGAGCTTGCGCCTCTTGTTGCGTTGGCAGCGAATCTCGACGCGCAATCACTCGTTGCGTTTGCCTCGCCTGCAGCCGTGAATGATTCCAGTGAAAAGATCAAAATCTTCGATCAACCGCTGCGAAGTTCCACCGGGCGAGCCATGGACGCACCGCGTATCCTTCGTGCCGCGTTGCTCACTGCCGCAGCCGCGGCCGCCGCCTCGCTGCTTCTGGCCACCTATCTCGGTGGTAGCCTCGACTCCGAACAGCAGGAATTGACGAACCGGATATCGCAGCGGCGGGCCGCGCTGCGCCTGGGTCCTGAAGGAAGTTCGGCGTACAGCCTCCTCGCCAAACGCAAACAGACGAGCCCCTTGAGTGTGGTGGTGCTGGAAGCGCTATCGAAAGCGCTGCCGGATGGCACCTATGTCACCGAACTTCGGATCGATGGCGACAAGGTTCAGGTGGTTGGCCTGACCCAGGATGCGCCCTCCCTCATCCGCCTGATCGAGAAATCGCCGCAGTTCGCGCGCGCGACATTCTTTGCGCCGACCACGCATGCACAAAACGAACCGGGTGAGCGGTTCCACATTGAAGCCCGCATCACGCCGTCCTTTGGATCGAATACATGAGTTTCGCCACCAGTTTACGAAAGTCGCTTGTCAACTCGCCGCCGGTGGCAGCGACGTTATACGCCGCGCTGGTGATCGTACTGTTGGCGGTGGCCATCAGCTCTGTTGCAGACGTCCTCAGCCAACGGTCGTCGGTGGCCGCCGCGGCCGCCATGCTCGAGCAGCTGGAGGGCCGCAAGCTCCCTGCCGCTGGAGGACTATCGGCCGAGGAGGGCGCGCCGACGGGGTCGCCCTTTCTTGATGGTGCAACGGTGACGGTCGCGGGCGCAGCACTTCTGCAACGTGTCGCCGCCGCAGTGACGAAAGCTGGCGGCAATGTGCTGTCGTCGCAGCTCGACGTGCAGGGCCTGCACGCCAAAGCCGGGTTTGTCAGCATGGTCGCAAATTGCGAATTGGATCAATCTGCTTTGCAGTCGCTGCTTTATGACCTGGAAGCGGGTATGCCGTTCTTGTTCATCGACCAGCTCGATATCCAGGTGGCGAGCGCCGGCGAGAGCAAGTTACGGCTTGTTCTTGGCGTCTCCGGACAGTGGCAGGGTGTAAAATGAGATACCCAATCCGGATTGTGGTCCTTGCGCTGACCCTTTGCGCTGGAGCATCCGCAACCACAGCCACTCCCGAGTCCTTCGACGAACAGGCCGGTAACGGGAGAACGGATGGCTCGGTGCCCTCGACCTGGAGCGAGCCAACGACGTCGATAGTAGAGGTCACCATCCCGCCGGCCGCGCCCAGCCCGGTTATTGAGCGTTCGCTGAGCGCCAATCCGTTGTGGGCGATGCCGATCAAGCAGTTTTCGGTGACGCGCGAGCGGCCGATTTTTCTACCCTCGCGACGACCGCCGGCGATGCCGACTTCGACCGTGACGGTGGCGAGGGTGATCGCCCCGCCCAAGCCGAAGGAACCCGAGCAACCTCAGCTTTCGCTGGTCGGCACAATCGCAAGCGACGAGGACAAGTTCGGAATTTTCGTCGACCAGGCGACCAAGGCCGTGCTTCGTTTAAGGCTCGGCGAGGATTTTCAGGGCTGGAAACTCCAGTCGATCAAGGGCCGGGAGGTGGCGTTTCAGAAAGATCAGCAGAGTTTTGTCGTCTCCTTGCCACAGCCCGGGCTTTCGCAGCCCTCTATCGTCGTCCGCGAGGAACCGGGTGACACCAGGCTGGTGCCAGCCGATGTGCGTCCACGGCGGGGCGGACGGCAGTAATCGCAGCTCGATTTCCTCAAAAGCGGAATTCCTGAAGAGCAAAGGTCAATAGCAGGCCTGCCGCAAGAAACGGTCCGAATGACAGCGAGGTTTGAGCGCTGAGCGCACGCCCCGAGAGTTGCAAGACGCCGGCACAGACCAGTGCCGTCATCGTCGCGATCAAAAGGACAAGCGGAATTCCAGCAAACCCTACCCAAATTGCCGCAGCGGCAAGGAATTTGACGTCGCCCAATCCAAGCCCCTGGACTCCTCGATAGGCAAAATAAAGCCGCCGTAGCAGCCAGAACGCGACGCCGATGGCCAGGCTTTCGCCGACGGCCTCCATCGTGGCCGAGAGATCGCTCGTTGCCGTGATCCTGACCAGTCCAAGCCCCGCAACAGCAAGATTGAGCCAGTCCGGAATGATGCCATTGCGGATATCGATCCAGGCGAGCACGGCGCAGAGAATGCATAACAAACCGAACGGCAATGGGACGGCCATGGCTGGTTCCGACTAGGCAGTCCCTCACCATTAGCAGACGGTTGCGTCAACGGAAAAGGTGCGCAGCCTATTGGGTTAACGCCAGACCGAGATGCAGCGGTTGATCGCCAGGTCAGCGGGATTTGAAATGTGACAGCCTGTTCGCCGGCATGGAGTGCGGCGGTGTGTCGTCACGGCGAGTGCCGTTGTCGGCGTGAGGATCCCTTTCTGGACCTTACCTTCAGAGCCGTCGCCGCGTCTCGCCGGGCTCTCGGCGGTCGCCCCCTTCAGGAGCTTGGTGACGAGCTCTGGCTCCCAGCCGCAATATGTTCAGTTCACGGGCCTCCTTGAGCGTCCTGTAAACGGACGACCGGGCAATATTCATCTCCCTGGCGATATCAGTAACGCCTTTGCCTTGCGCCTTGAGTTCGTGCACTTTCAAGACGTCTATCGAGGTCGGCCGGCCCTTATACCTGCCTTCCGCCTTGGCCCTGGCGATGCTCTGAAGCTGGCGTTCCTTTCGCAAGCAAGTCTCAAATTCCGCAAACAGGGCTATCATGTCGAGGAACGCCTTGCTGGCGGCAGTCCGCGTGTCAATGGGCTGTTCCGTTGTCTTCAGGGATGCGCCCTTGGCTTTGATCACCCGGATAATGTCTTGCAAGTCGCAGATGCTGCGGGCCAGCCTGTCAATTCGCGTCACCATCAGCACATCGTCCTTGCGCAGAATTTCGAGAATCGTGCGCAACTGCTTGCGGCTCGCTATCGTCGCTCCGCTACGCTTTTCTGCTCGAATGACGTTGCAGCCGGCACCTCGCAACTTGGTCTTCTGACTCGATAAGTCCTGGTCGATCGTGCTCACCGCGTAGCCTATCACGGTCATTTCGTCCACCATGTCTCTTTTGCGTTCTTGCCTCAAAAGTTCTTATCGTTGCGATAGAATGCAAAATGTGCCTCACGGCCATGCGCCGATGGGATGTGTTCGAGTAGGTCAGCGAAGGCGCCATAGGAAGGTGCCGCTATGCCGGGCGGCCGCGTAGGCCTCGGCTCCCGGAAACGCAAGCGCAACTCAAAGGCCACGCCCGAAGTCCAGGCTGCGTGCCCATCATGACTCCGTCGTCGCTCACATGATGTCGGTGTCATTCCCGACTGCCCCTTCGGCGCTGGCTCGCGACGATCTTCTGTGGGGAAGTGTGCCGATCGCTACGATCGCAAATTCCCTGAAGCGTTCGATTGTACAGGTAGCGTGCCTAAGCTCGCTACCTGTACTTTGCCAAATCAGACCTGGTATTCAGTGAGCGCGGCCGTCGTCAGTGTCATGATCATGACCGTTATGCTCGTAGACTAGATTATAGTGGTAACGTGGCGGCATGCGTCCTTTGCAGGCGGGCACCGGATCGGGAGCGGATGCACTCTCGCCCGCTCCCGGCGCGGGAACGCCGGCTTTGAGTCCGGCCTGCAGCAGCCGGTTCACGATGTCCTGCGTATCGTCGCAAATCAGGAAGCGGCTCCTGACGAGATTGTCCACCGCTACTACAACCTTGGCTCGATAGTCGTCGAAAGAGGGATAGCGTTCCTGGACAGAAGGTCGAGGATCGCTTGCGGCCACGCGCGCTGCCTTCGTCGACTGGAACGGAATGTATTGGCCGCTCGACTCGCATCCGTCGTTTGCCCATACACCCGAGCGCAATCCCCAGCCTGTATAGGTGGCGAGCGGCACAACCAGTTCCGGCAGCCGGATGCCGGCAACGTCGTTGCCGTCGCTGTCGGTCGTTGGCACATAGCTTGGATAGATCGGACCGTTGGCCTTGTTGTCCTCATACGGCGGCGTGATGACCGGCGGGTTTATTGTCGGCACGAAGGTCTTGTAGAAATTGGGCCCGTAGTTGAGTCGATAGCGCGTCGTCTTCAGGCCCGTGTAGGTGACGCCAGGGATGTGCGGGAAGCCGACGGCATCCTGGTTGGGCGGCACCAGCGTGTGATCCCGCAGCAGCGGCACCTGCGACGGCGGCGGCTGGATTCCGGCCGTCGACCATTCGTCCAGATCGGTCCACAGCGCGCGCTGCACCGGTGCGGAGTCGAGCGGATTGAGGAACTGCTGGCACACGCCTTTCGACGTTGGATCGCCGGCGCCGCCATGCTGCTTGCTCGACAGGAGATAATTCCGCGTCAGCGGATGATCGGGCAGATCGAATCTGCCCGTCGGATCGGTGCTCATCAGCGAGCCTGCCTTCACCCAGAACTCGTTCGCCGAATAGAACTCCGTGGCCAGCGGACAGGTATGGGTCTCTTCGCACCGCCTGTAGCGCCAGTCGCTGGTGCCCGAGATTGGATCAAAGGTCGGCACGTTGGCGAACGGGTAGAGGCCCTCGAGGTAGAGCAATTCCTGCCGGTTGCGGTTGGTCCGCTTGGTCTGCGACCAGCGGTAGTTCATGTTGAGCCCATCTCCGGCGCCAATCCACTGCATCATGCCGTCGAAGACCTTCCGGTGGCTCTCGTCCTCGTTGAAGCCGAGATGCACGAAGTCATTGAGCGTTCGCGCCGGCTGCGAGGATGTCTCGGTGTAGATGCGATCGATGTGGCCCCTGATCGGGTTCGGCGTGCCGAAGTCGTCATGCGAAGCGAAGCGCAGGAAGGAGTTGAAATCGCGGATCGCCGCCAGTCCCAATCCGTTCACCGTCGGATTCTTCGCGGTGTAGGAGAATTCGTAGATGTCGTTGTTGACGAAGGGACCCGGGTTCAACTTGATCGCCCCGTTGGGGATCGTGCTGCCCGGATTTACGGGATCAGGCGCGCTGGTGTAGTCCCAACCGCCGGCCGCGACTGGCACCGGCGGATCGTCGAGATGGACGCGATGGGTCAGGACCGCCTTGCTTTTGTCGGTCGTGGCCGGTGGGTAGACCAGGCTGAAGCTCGCAGCACCCGTGACGATGTATTCGTAGGCGGGCCCGGTCACCGGATTGTTCGGGTCGGTGCCGACGATCGGCAACGAGGCTGTTGCGGTGAGACCGCTCAGCGGCCCGAGATTGTTTTCCCACCCCGACCAGGCCGTGATGTAGCCGCGGGTCCACAGGAAGGAATCATCGAGCACGGTCGAATCGGTGAGCGCCTGCGGATCGTTGGTGCCGGTCGGCGTGTTGTTCAGCATCTGGTACGTCTTGCCGCCGCGGTTCGGCGGCTCGTACATCATTTTATGGTTGCCCTTGCTCGGGTCGAGCGGCTGCAAAATGTAAAAATTATGCGAATAGACGACATGGCCGGCCGCGTTTTTCGGCGCGAGCTGGATGTCGGTGATGAGTGCATTCTGCGGATTTTTCGGGTCGACCTCGCCGGTCGCAATTCCGGTGATGAATTCGTATTGTCCGACGCCGGCAAACGAATGGCCGCCGAAGGCCGTGCCACTGTTCAGTATCTGGATTTTAGTGATGCGCGCGTGCGCAACCGGAGCCAAGGCCAGCGCGCTGGTCGTGAGCAGGGTTACGATGCCGAGCTGAACGAGTTTGTGTTTTCTGGGGTGATATACGCGAGAAAGCGCACCGCTTGCGGTGTGAACCATAACGGCCTCCCTTATGTTATCCGCCCCTCTAAAGCTTCCAGAACGGCAAGCGCGGGAGCGGTTGAGCATTTTCAGCTTAGATTGCAATGACCCAGCGGGCAAGATTCAGTGAGGTCAATGAACACCAGATGACATTCGGATGAACGCGAGCGACATTGCTGGCGGTAATCTCTGCGTTCATATGCGATGCGAAAAGTCGCGGATTGCTCGCGCAAATTCCCAAAAAATTGCGTGCAGCTGCGAGTGCGGTCCATCGTAATGGAGGTCGATGGCAACGCGCAAAATGAAGTTGCGCAATTGTCGACTGGCGGCCCCGTGTGCGCTGGCGCATCCCAGTCGATCTCAGCCATTTCCAAGCTTGCCCCTGCATTTTCGCGAGTCAGCTCGGTCTGCGCGAAACGATCTCGTGCGCCAACGCAGTTGAGCGACGTGCCAACGCTATCTGAGATCTACCAGAGGTCGCGCTTTTGGATCTGCGACGAGTGACGACTGCCGTCTCAGGAATGTTTCTCGATAGAAACAATGTTGCAGGACTGAAACAATCCTGATCTTATACCGCTTCTTTTTGCGGCGGCATTTTTCAGCGCGGTACCAAGCAGGAGCGTGAATGTAATTTTATGAAAAGGGAGTATTGCAATGACTTTGCGTCTCTTTCGGCTGCTTTTTGTTTTATCGACTTTCTCGTCTGTTTGTCTTTCGGCAACCACTTCCTTCGCGCAGAAGGATCCCGGTGTAAGAGGCGGATTGCATAATACCGGCGGGGGTCTTCAGGCTCAGGGCAAGAAAATCCCGCCACCACCGCTCATCAGCCAGAATCCTTCCGAAGCAACTATCACTAACAATGAGAAGCTCTTGTTTTATGAGGGCATTCTTCGCGCTGGCCAACTGGAATCGACCTGCGACGACTGTGGGATGGTGACCGACGGCGCGCCGGCGGTCACAAATCCAATCAATGGATTGAAGGAAATCGATCCCATCTTTCCGCAGTTTACGACTAATTCCAACGGCTTGGGTGCGCGCCATAATGGCGATCAGTGCTTTGCCTGTCATGCCCAGCCGACTCTGGGAGGTTCGGGCGGCTTTCTCGTCCCCAACCCCGTGGACGTCCCCAAGTTTGGTGCTCAAGCTGCTCGGCCACCAGAGAACCCGCAGTTCAATCTGATCCCGCACCGTTTCGGCAAACAGAACATCGTGCCGAGCTTTGAGCTGCAGTACGGACCGATCCGCGAGGTCCGGTTCATATACCAAGTGAACGCCAACGGTGACATTATCCACGACAACAACGGCAATCCAATTGTTGACGGCGGCGTGCATCAGCTTTGGACTGTAAGGGGCATCCAGCATGACTCCACAATTCCTTCGTGCAGTCTTGTTCAGCCGGATTTCGAAAAGCAGGTGCGGCAACACAATGTAGCGTTCAGGATCCCGTTACAAATGCTCGGGCTCGGCCTTATCGAATTGATCCAGGATCGCGAGATCCTGGCGCATCAGGCGGCAACAGTTTCGGCGCGCGCCGCGCTAGGAATTGCCGGACGTCCCAACCGCAGCGGCAACGATGCCACCATAACCCGCTTCGGCTGGAAGGCGCAGAACAAGTCCATCACGATGTTTGCCGGCGAAGCCTATAACGTCGAGATGGGTATTACGAACGAGCTCTTCCCGACTGCCAAGGAGGAAGATCCCGGCTGCAACGGCCCGAACAAGCCGGAGCCGAACGATGTGACCCGCACGGAGACGAATGATGCGATCAACCAGTCGTTCAACAATCCGCTGCACATTCTGGCTGACTGGATGGAATTCCAGGTCATGATGCGCTTTACGGACGGTCCCCAACCTGATCCACGTCCAAGCCCCAGCGCAGTCCGCGGGAAGGGTGTGTTCAACGACGCCGGCTGCGGGCTCTGCCACACGCCAACCATGCAGACGGCGCCAGTTATGAACAGTGCGGTCCTGCAAAATCGCCCCGTCAATCTGTATTCCGACATCCTCCTCCATGACATGGGTGCGGGTCTTGCCGACGGCATCAGTCAAGGCCTCGCCGGCCCACGCGAATTCCGCACCACACCATTGTGGGGAGTTGGTCAGCGGATCTTCTTCCTTCACGACGGCCGGACCAGCGATCTGCTTGAGGCGATCGAGGCGCATCGATCCCCTGGCTCCGAGGCAAACGCAGTGATTGATGCGTTCAATCATCTGCGGGTATCCGACAAGCAAGCGATCCTGGATTTCCTGCGTTCGCTTTGATCGATAGTCGAGGGCCCTCGCTTTTCGAGCAGGGGCCCTCGAGCGTGTTCGGGATAAGGGAGGATCTAGGCCGATATTGGTTGCTAGTCAGCTAAATCGCGCAATACTGGCAGATTGTCACGCTATGCTGGCCGGCGAACAGAGACACGACCGGTGTATCGCCAAGACGATTGAGGTTGGTGTTACGAATTCAGGATTTATTTGAGAAATCCAGTGTTGAAAGGGAGGAAAACATGACGAGAATTTGGTGCGCCGCTATCTTGCTTGGTCTTATCTTGGCGGCGCCGACCGCCAACGCCTGGGATCGGGGCGATGTGGACGTGTTGACGGTGCTCCCGGACGCGACACCGGGGCAGCCATCGAGCGTTGAGGGCCTAACGGTCGGTCCGGATGGCAACATCTACGTCGCGACTTTCGGCTTCAATGCGAACGGCGCGCTGACTGGTAATGCCGTGCTCTACGTTATCAGGCCGAATGGCAAGCTGCTGCGCCAGGTCGCCATCGCAAATTCGAGCCCCCATGTGCTCGGATTGCGGTTCAATCCGCTCAACGGAGCACTGCTGGTCCTTGATTTCGGCGCCGGCACGGTCCTGCGCGTCGATCCGACGAGCGGTGCGTCGAGTGTCTTCGTTCCGGCGATCCCGAACTCCGGTCTCAATGCGCTGACTTTCGATAAAGCCGGCAACGCCTACATTTCCGATTCGTTCAACGGCGTGATCTGGAAGACCGGGCCCAATGGCGGAGCGGCAACCGCCTGGGCCACAAGCCCGCTGCTCGGACCGGGAACTGGCCTTACTCCGCCATTCGGCGCCAATGGGGTCGAGTTCAACAATGCCGGCACCACGCTCTATGTGGCCAACACAGCGTTCCACCAGATCATCCAGATTCCCGTGAACGGCAACGGTAGCGCGGGCACGCCGTCGGTCTTCATTACAGGCATCAATGCGCCGGACGGAATTGCGATCGATCGCAGCGACAATATCTGGATCTGCGCCAATCAGGAGGATGAGATCGTCGTCATCGAGAAGACCGGTAAGGTGGTCGCGAAGCTCGGCGACTTCAACGGCTTCGACAAGGACGGCGTGGCGCGCGGCCTGTTGTTTCCCGCGAGCCTCGCTTTCTCGCTCGATGGCAAGAAACTCTATGTCTCGAATTTGACTCTGTTCTTGCCATTCGCCGGCGCGTTGCCCGCAATCGATTCAGCGTGGACGCTGCAGGCCAAGCACTACACTGTTTCGGAGATTCGCGCCGTGATACCGCCACTCGATCGCGATTAAAATAGAGGTTTGCGGGTCGAAGAGGCGGCGCGCTGTCCTATGAGAGTTCTGCCGCATCCGTTCGCTTCGATGAGGATTGGATTCGGAATAGCTCCCCACCAACACTGTCCAGTGTTTGCGGGCACGTCGTCAGGATGAATTCGGACGCAGGCCCAAAGCCACATCCTGAAAGTCCGGTCGGCGCTACCCTTCGAGCGAGAAAGGCGGCCTCCCCAAATTGCAAAGGGGAGGCCGATTTCGTCTGCGGCTCAGATCGCAGGCATCACGTCACGGCGCGCGGCCCTGCGCCTCACGGTCCAAATTGCGGAGCCGGCGTCTGGTTGAAATCAGCCTCGTCGGTGATGCATGTGAAGTTGGCCGCGATGCTGGTCGCGCCGTTGCCGATATATTTCGCGACCTTGGGATAGACGCAAAGCGGCCGCGTCATCTCGACCGCGGGCGGTGTATCGTTGACGAACTTGGTAGCCGTGATCGTCTGCGGCGCCGTGCCCGCCTCGACCCAATTGACGAGAGGGGTCAACGCGTCGAACACGTTGGGCCCGGGTCCGCCGGAGCAGTGAAACATGCCCGGCACCATGAACAGCCTGGCATAGCTTTGCGTGCGCTTCAGCGATGGATCGTCGTCGTCTAAGCGCGCCTGCCCCGGATGATCGCCGCCTGCTTCCACGAGGGCATTGAAGTAATTGATGCTGGTTTGCGAGGGGATCAGCGGGTCGGCCCAGCCATGATACATGATGAGCTTGCCGCCATGTTCACGGAATTCAGATAAATCCGTGCTTACTGCATTCAGCACCTTGGCAAGTTGATCATCCACCATATCGACGTCCTTGTGGAAATCGAAATTCGCAAAGTTGGTAGGACTGGTTGGAATACCAAACGCTGCGCCATAGACCCAGTAGAACAGGCCATCGAAAGCTGGCTCGGGCAGGTTTTCCTGCAAGGCGAGTCCCAGCGCGAGTACATTGTCGGTCTCATTGCCGCGCTCGTAGCCGGGGTTGATGACGTCGCCGGTCACGGGGTCGATGGTACCTGCATAATAGTTGTGCATCGTGGTGACCTGGTCCGGCGTCAGGCATGCGGGCGGCACCTTGCCGCCGCTGCATTGCAGGACTTTGGGATCGAAATGACAGTCGCGCGGATCGGTCAGGAACTGATCGGTCTTGGGACCGCCGTCCTGGCCGACGCATTGCGCGAGCACCGCCTTGTTGATCAGCGTCATCTGGCCCGGCTGGATGAAACGGGCAGGGCTCGCATGAGTGTTTTGCCACTCACCAATTGCCCCGATATGCAGATGCGTGCGGTTGAAGGCCGCGGCACCAGCGAGGATGCCGTCATAATCGTTCGGGAAGCGCTGCGCTTCCATCAGCGCGTTCTGGCCACCTGTGGAGCAACCGGCGAAATAGGCCTTTTGCGCGGCTCGCGAAAAGAAGGCGTTGGTGATTTCCTTGCCCCGCACCGTCATCAGATGAATCGCGCGGTAGCCGAAATCCTTGATCCGCTCGGGGTGGCCGAACAAACCTGTCGATGGGGCGGCAGGATCGCCAAAATCGGTTGCGAGTACATTGCCCTTGTTGCCGTCCGAGCCGCAAAACAACGGGTTGCAGCTGGAGACCCCGGTTCCGAGATCGGTGTTTGCTGCGGCAAATCCGGCGATGATGCCGTTCGCCAACTCGCTATAGGTAATGACGCCCTGGAATCCGCCGCCGCCGGTGCCGAGGAAGCGTCCATTCCACTTCGTTTCCGGAAGCCATACCTCGATCTTGATCACGGAATTGGAGGTCGGCGCCAGCGTTGCGGTCACGCGGCAGAACGGTGGCAGTCCGGTGATCGGTGCGGAGCCCGGGGGCGTAAAGGAACCGCCGGTGACGTCGGTGGCCGAGGTGATCACCGTATGCTCGAGACTGAGAGAAGATTGCAGATTGGTGCACGGGCTCGCCATGGCGGGCGTGCTGGCGATCGTAGCAAAGACAAATAGGCCTATGGCCCTGCCAATAAGACAAGGTCGAAGCATCGTCGTCCTCCCTGGTCATTATGATTGATCGTTATAGTTGCGTAAGCGGCAAGCTAATTGAGCTACTTGTATGGCGGAAGACTGAATAGAGACTGTTTTCCACATCGGGAGCTCAATTGCGCAGTGGAGAGCAGGAATTTCCGCGCGCCGGAATAACCGCTTCAGCCCGAATGCGATCATCCAGATCGACCCTCTGTCCTAGTTTGGGGAATTATATGCTTGAGACGACCCCGAGCAGTCCAAAGCCTTCATCGAAAAGGCCTGCGAGATCGAAGCGGACGAAAAGCATTCGGCCGCGGACAAGCTGATGGAGCGGCTGGCGAAGATGAAGCCGGAACCACGCAAACCATCGACCAAATGACGCTCTCTCGGCGAACAATCTTCTACCGAGCAGGCCAATTGGCGGCCCTCGTATTGGTGGGTTCGTTTTGGTGGTGGGGCCTTCGCGAAATGAATTATGTAAGCTTCTCGCGGATTCCGCTTCCCCAATTCGGCCAAGTCGTCCCGCATACAACCAAGGGCATTGTTGTCTATATCACACCGCAAGACGCGCGTTTCGACACGTTATTGATCCGCATCTGCATTGGAGCGGGAATTGTAACCGCGATCTTCTTGGTGACATCTGGAGAGCTATCCAAAATGCTAAACCCTCCAAAGCCGCCGCTACCTCCAGAATTATAGGCCGCATACTTGTCAAGTATATAATTCCCCTGGTTTGTGGTGGCGGTCTCATTCGTCTTTGCTAGTTTTGTCTGACTGGTCCTCGCGCCGAGTCACGTGCCGGGCCGCCCGGTCCCGACATTTGTCGTCGCAACCGCGTCCGGAACGGATTGCGAGATGATCGGCAGTCAAACCATGCGTAGCGAAACACTTCGCCGCAAGGCCTCCGTCGCCCCCCTTTGGCTCGGCTTTTCCAAGTTAACACATTGGTTATTCCTTGGGATCATTTTCGCGCTTCTAGTTATCAGGGAGGCACAATGTCTGACGTCACTATTCCCGGCAGCAAGATTTGCGCATTCATCGAACGGATAGAAAATCTGGACACCGAGTTGCAGGAGCTGAACGACCAAAAGAAGGAAGTGTTTGCGGAGGCCAAGGGCGAAGGTTTTGACGTGAAGATCCTGAAGGAGATCATCAAACTACGAAAGCAAGACCAGGAGGAGCGCGACGAGCGCGAGAGTCTGCTCGATCTTTATATGCGTGCCATGGAACAGGCGGGACCGGAGAAGGTCGCCAAGGCCGCGTGAGAAAATGGGGCGGGTTCGCGACAGCCTAACCCGCCCCGTTGTCTGCGATAGCCGGAATCAAGTCGTCGCGATCGCGGTCCCCGAGCTGGGAGGGTTACGTAGGCGCAGCAGGGCGCGACCCACAGGCCGATCCGTCACCTTTTTGGACCCGGCGAAACGATCTGTCATTTGAACCGGCACAGGGTGGGCCTCGACAGCGACTCCGGGAATTGACGGTGTTGTCTCAGTTATCTGCAGTTCGCGCATTCTCTTAGGCGAATCCGGCGCGATGGAAGCGTCCACGACATGCCCCCGCTCCCCAAAACTTCGCTGAAACTGCTTGCAAAATAGGCATCAGACGGAATTGGCGAAGCCAAAAACGTCACATTTGACCACTAGAATGGAGAGTGGGCTGGGGTTTGAGGAGTGTTGCATGTCTCTGCAATTCCGTCAGGCTCTCGAGAACATGGATGTCTGGAGCGCGAGCAGCGCCGACATTTCGTTCGTTATCACATTTGCCAGTCCGACCGGTCGCGGATTTCACGGACGACATGGCTTTCTTGCATCGTGGCGACCGCTCTATTCACGCACGGGCGCGGTCAAGGTGATCGGATCACCGTTCGCCAGCTTCACGGAAGCTGAGGGAGCCTGCAACGCGATGCTTGGGACGTTGGAGGAGGAGCGGGTGCCGCGCTTGGATGTCCGCAACAGCGCCGAAGGCGCCCTGACCCGCGCCTGATTAGCCGCACCGGAAAGCGCTACTTCGTTTTGCCTGCACCGCGTTCCGCGGCCCGGCGCATCGCGTCCGCAAATGCGCTCCCACCGCCGTCCTGTCTGGCCGGTCCACGCGACGTCATCTGCCGGTCGTTGAAGCGCGGGCCGCGATCGGCTTGCGGACGATCGGCCTTGGCGCCGACCGGATCGTCCATGCGCAGCGTCAGTGCGATACGCTTGCGGCCGACGTCGACTTCCAGCACCTTCACCTTGACGATATCGCCGGGCTTCACCACCTCGCGCGGGTCCTTGATGAAGGTCTTCGACATCGCCGAGATGTGCACCAAACCATCTTGATGCACGCCGATGTCGACAAAAGCGCCGAAGGCGGCGACGTTGGTGACGGCGCCTTCGAGGACCATCCCGGGCTTCAGGTCGCTCAGCTTCTCGACGCCTTCCATGAACACCGCAGCCTTGAAGGCAGGGCGGGGATCGCGGCCGGGCTTTTCGAGTTCGCGCAGGATATCGGTGACAGTAGGCAAACCAAACGTACCGTCGACAAACGTCTTCGGCTGCACCTTGCGTAAGGCTTCGGCATTGCCGATCAGCGCCTTGATGTCGCTCTTCGTGGTTTGCAGAATCTTCCTCACCAGCGGATAGGCTTCCGGATGGACGCCCGATTTGTCGAGCGGATCCTCGCCGTCGTTGATGCGCAGGAAGCCGGCGCACTGCTCGAACGCCTTGGGGCCAAGCCGCGGCACGTCCTTCAGCGCCTTGCGTGACTTGAACGGGCCGTTGGCGTCGCGATGCTGAACGATGCTTTGGGCGAGGGTAGTGCCGATGCCCGACACGCGGGCGAGCAGCGGCGCTGAAGCGGTGTTCACGTCGACGCCGACCGCGTTGACGCAGTCTTCGACCACCGCATCGAGCGAGCGGGCGAGTTTGGTTTCGCCGAGATCGTGCTGATATTGGCCGACGCCGATCGCCTTCGGATCGATCTTGACCAGTTCCGCCAGCGGGTCCTGCAGACGCCGCGCGATCGACACCGCGCCGCGCAGCGTGACATCGAGTTCAGGCAGCTCTTCGGAGGCGAAGGCGGAGGCCGAGTAGACCGACGCGCCGGCCTCCGACACCACGATCTTTGACATCTTCAGGTCTGGCAACAGCTTGACGAGCTCCGATGCCAGTCTGTCGGTCTCGCGCGAGGCCGTGCCGTTGCCGATCGCGATCAGGTCGACCTTGTGCTGCACGGCGAGCTTGCCGAGCAGAGCCAGCGATGCATCCCAGGCGCGCTGCGGTTCATGGGGATAGATCGTCGTTGTCGCGACGACCTTGCCGGTCGCGTCGACCACCGCGGTCTTCACGCCGGAGCGATAGCCGGGGTCGAGGCCCATGGTGACGCGCGCGCCGGCCGGCGCCGCCAGCAGGAGGTCGCGCAGGTTGGAGGCGAACACGCGCACGCCTTCCTCCTCGGCGGCGGTCCACAGCCGCGTCCGCAGGTCGATGTTAAGGTGTACCTCGATCTTGGTGCGCCAGGCCCAGCGCGCTGTTTCCGCCAGCCACTTGTCGCCGGGGCGGCCCCGATCGGAGATGCCGAAGCGCTGCATGATCTTCAGTTCGTAGGAACTCGGCGTCGTTGCCGGCGCGGGTGTCGCAGGCACAGGCTCCGGCTGCATGGAGAGATCGAGGATCTCTTCCTTCTCGCCGCGGAATAGCGCCAGGATACGGTGCGACGGCAGCTTGTGCAGCGGCTCGCTGAATTCGAAATAATCCTTGAATTTCTCGCCTTCGGTCTTTTTGCCGGTGCGCACGGTCGACGACATCCGGCCGTTCGACCACATCTGCTCGCGCAGCGCGCCGATCAGGTCGGCGTCTTCCGCAAAGCGCTCGACCAGAATTGCGCGCGCGCCGTCTAGTGCTGCGGTGACGTCAGCAACCTGCTTGTCGGGACTGACGAAGCGTTCGGCGACTTGCTTCGGATCGTTCTGCGGCTCAGTGAGCAGCAGATCCGACAGCGGCTCGAGGCCGGCTTCGCGGGCGATCTCCGCCTTGGTGCGGCGCTTCGGCTTGAACGGAAGGTAGATGTCCTCGAGCCGGCCTTTCGTATCGGCCGCCATGATGGAGGCTTCGAGAGCGGCATCGAGCTTGCCCTGTTCGCGCACCGATTCGAGAATCACGGCGCGGCGGTCTTCCAGCTCGCGCAAGTAAGTCAGGCGCTCTTCCAGCGTGCGCAATTGCGCGTCGTCGAGGCCGCCGGTGATTTCCTTGCGGTAGCGCGCGACGAACGGCACCGTTGCGCCGCCGTTGAGCAGTTCCACCGTTGCGGCGACCTGCTGTTCACGGACGCCGAGTTCCTCGGCAATCTGTCGATTGATGTTTGCCACGCGAGAGACTTCCTTCGAAATGCCGCGGCGGATCATATCGCCGGAGCGGTCGGTTATGAACCGATGCGGCATGATTCATCAACCCCGTGTGGTGCGATCGAATGTTCTGTGGATCGCGTCCATTCAATGGCCCTTGGTCATATTGGTAGCCAGGTTTGAGGCTGCGACGAGATCGTCACCTGGCCGAGCAACTGTCGATGTTCTTGAATTGTTTCTTGTGGCGGCGGACACGACGCCCCGGCAGACATTGAAATGAGGGCCAAGGCCGGAGATTATTCATGGCTCGGCCCGCATTCCGTCCCGAAAGCAGCGGAACGGCCTTCATATTGGAATAGATCATGCAACTCAGTGTCGACGAAGCCCATCGGCTGGTGGTTCGTGTCATGTCGGCGATCGGACATGAGGCCGCAGATGCCGGCTTGATCGCCGACCATCTGATCGATTGCGAACTGCGGGGCCTGAGTTACGGCGGCCTCGCGCGCGCCATCAGCATCGTCGAGCGGATAGAGCGCACCGGCGACCGCCGCCGTCCGATCCGGATCTTGCATGAAACGCCGGTCTCGGCGCAAATCGATGGCGGCGATCATCTCGGTTACATCGTGGCGCACCGCGCCACGGCTATCGCGGTCGAGAAGGGTTCGGCCGCCGGGATCGCGGTGGTCGGCGCAAATGACACCTGGTACACCGGAATGCTGTCCTACTATGCCGAGATCGCGGCAGCGCGCGGTTTGGTCAGCATCATCGCCTCGAACGCTTCGCCCTGGGTCGCCCCGCACGGCGCGACAGAAGGGCGGTTTGGCACCAATCCGATTTGTTTTGGCTTCCCGAGCGCCGACGAGCCGGTGATCTGGGATATCGGCACCTCGGCGATCATCCATGCCGAGGCAACGCTGGCGAAACGGCTCGGGCAGCTGTTGCCGGAAGGCGTTGCGTTCGACAGCGACGGCCACTCGACGCGTGATCCGGCTGCGGCACTTTCGGGCGCGTTTGCCGCATGGGGCGGGCACAAGGGGTCCGGCCTCGGTATCGTTGTGCAATTGCTTGGAATCATGGCGGGGTCGCCGCCGATCCCTCCGGATCTCGCCGGTTTCGGCTTCGTGATGGTGGCAATCCGCCCGGATCTGATGGGGCCGGCAGACACTTTTCCCAAGAATGTGTCGGCCTATGCGCGAGCCGTGCGCGCCGCACGGCCGGTCGCGGGAGCCGATGCGGTGCGGATGCCGTTCGATCGCTCGCGGCAGGATCGCCGGCGCCGGCTTGCCGAGGACCGCATCGACGTGCCGGACGTCTTGTTCGAGCAGCTGACCCGCAGCGCCGGCCCCGGATGAAGTCCGAGGGTTGGCGCGAAGCGCTCTGGTCGTCAACGGCGGCCAGGCGATGCCCGGCCGGCCCTGCTTGTCAGTAAACCCTCAAGCTCCGCGACAGCTTTTTCTTCGGCGATTTGCTCCACGAGAGCCACTTCTCCAGACAACCGATCGAGCGCCGTCGCATAAAACTGCCGTTCGCTGTAGCTCTGTTCAGCCTCGTTGGGCCGTCGATGCAAATCGCGCATCACCTCCGCCAGCGCGAAGACGTCGCCTGATTTGAGCTTTGCTTCGTATTCTTTCGTCAATCGAGTCCAATTGATCCGTGCCCTGGGGGCTGCCTGGCTCAGGATTTGCCGGGCTTGCGCGATAGCGGCGGGACTGGAAAGCTTGCGTATTCCGATACTCGCCGCCTTTCGCGTCGGAACGCGCGCCCTCATCTTGCTCTTCGTAAAATAGATGACGAAGAATTCCAGGCTCGTCCCCGCGACTGTTTGAACCTCGATCGCCGATATTTGGCCGACGCCGTGGGAGGGGTACACGACAAATTCATCTTTCCCGAACTCCAGAGGGCTCTCGGGCCACCGTATTTGGCTCCCACTGCTCTCAACCGAGAGATTGATTCGCCCCTCATTCATTTGGTCCGAGTTATCGAACCTTCGACCTTCCAAACTCATCTTGCAGCAAAATCCATCTTCTGAGGCGATGAGCGCTCGCCGTTGCTCGACCACTAATAAGCTGCAAGTCGAAGCGTCTCTACGCTGATGACGCAGGTGATACGATTCCTTCGCCGCCTGTGGCTTCTCGGCAACGTGTTCCGATCAGGTGAATTCAGCAACATGACCGTAGATGTACGGAAGTGCATCCGCGCGAAGTCTTATTGACACAGCAATCGCCGCAGTCGTTTCAATTGACATCGTTCGTCGATTCCTGTCGCGGCGCCGTCGCTTCAGTGGATGGCTATGCGAGCTCGGTCAACTCGTCGACGACCGCCAGCGCGCCTGAGAAATCGTCGTCGCGAAAATATTCGCTGCGGCTGATCAACACGGGAATTCCGGCGGACGAGGCCGATTTCAGGCCGTTGGCGGAATCCTCGATCGCAAGGCAGTCGCGTGCGTCACATCCAAGTCTTGCCAGCACCTCGAGATAGACGTCGGGTGCCGGCTTCTTGCGCACAACATCATCGCCGGCGACGACGGCGCCGAACAGGCTGCGCCAGTTCGGCTCCAGCGCGACCGACAACAGCTCGTCGATATTGCCAGGCGTCGTCGTGGTCGCGATCGCAAGCCTCTGGCCGCGCGCCCGGGAATTGCGGATCAAGGCCGCCACGCCGGGCCGCAAGCGACAGGTGTGCTGGGCGATCAGCCGGCCGTAGTGCCGCGTCTTGAGCCGGTGCAAGGTGACGACATCGGCATCGGACAGGCAGACTTTGGAGTAGCGCGTCCGGGCGAAGGCCTGGATTCGCTCCTTGCCGCCGGTTGTGCGCAGGAGTTTCTTGTAGGTCCGCTGGTCCCAATACCAGTCAAGACCGCCTTCCGTGAACGCCGCGTTGAAGGCGCGGCGGTGGATTCCTTCCGTCTCGGCAAGCGTGCCGTCGACATCGAGGATCAAAGTGGCCGCCTGGGCGATTCGATCCTTCAGGCTGCACGGGCGGAGCAGTGCTGACAGCGGCTCGAGATTCATGGCTCGATCCTCGCATTGTCCGACCCGCCGGAGAAAACCCGGCTGGCCAGCACATCGTTTGCCTCGATCGCCATCAGGTCATCGGAGGTGAGAACACGGTCGAGGCGGGAGACGATCCGGTTGGCCTGCCTCAGCCGAATCCGATCCAGCGCATTGCGGATCGACCGCGCATTGGAGAACAGCGGCTGCGTCTTGCGCAGCCCGATGTAGCGGATGAACGCGTCCCGCGCCTCCGGCGAGAACCGGTAGTTCTGCTCGACCAGCATCAGCTCGGCGATCGCGAGCAATTCGGCCTCGGAATAATCGGGGAAATCGATGTGATGGGCGATGCGGGAACGGAATCCCGGATTGCTCTGGAAGAACCGCTCCATCCGGTCGCGATATCCGGCGAGCACGACGACAAGGTCTTCGCGCTGCGCCTCCATCACCTGGAGCAGGATCTCGATCGACTCCTGGCCGTAGTCGCGCTCGTTCTCCGGACGGTAGAGATAATAAGCCTCGTCGATGAACAGCACGCCGCCCATCGCCTTCTTCAGGATCTCCTTGGTCTTCGGCGCGGTGTGGCCGATATACTGGCCGACCAGATCGTCCCGCGTCACGCTGACGACATGGCCGCGGCGGACAAAGCCCAGCCGGTGCAGGATGCCGGCCATTCGCATCGCGACCGTCGTCTTGCCGGTGCCGGGATTGCCGGTGAACGACATGTGCAGTGTCGGATAGGTATTGGCGAGCGACATCTTCTGGCGAATGCGCTCGACCAAGAGCAGCGAGGCGATCTCCCGGATCCGGCTTTTCACCGGCACAAGCCCGATCAATTCCTGGTCGAGCTGCGCCAGGATCGGCGCGATCTCCACGGCCTCGAATTCCTGCCGCAGGTCGATGGAGGAGGGCGCGGATTCGGCGCCGCCTTCGCGCGCGACGGCCTGGAGATTGGGATGAGCCATGATCACCGACCCTTATGACTGGTAGCGCTCGCCCTCGGGGCGATCGGCGGCATAAGAGCGCGTCGTGTAGCGGATGTTGCGGCCGGTCGATTCTTGCCGATCGAGCCGGAAGCCGCCTTCCTGCGCCGGCCGGTTGACGATGAAGGAGATCCGCACCGACTCCCAGCCGTGGCTCGAATCGAAACCGCAGATGCGGATGTAGCGATCGCCATAGACGCGCCGGCAGTCGTTGAGCTCTTTCATGATGCCGGCGGCGTCGCGCAGGTCGAACATCGGCAGTCCCCACATTTCCCAATAGGTGTTGCGAGGGTGCGGGTCGTCAGTGAACTCGATGTTCACCGCCCAGCCGTTGTCGAGGCAGTATTGAACCTGGCTCTTGATCTGCTCGTCGGTCAGATCGGGAAGGAACGAAAAGCACCCTTGAGTGATACGCATTGCGGAAGCTCCTTTTCACATCGCCATCGAGGGCGTGGGAACGAAGTCGGGCGAGTCGGTCGATTCGTAGTTGAAGGTGACGTCCTTCCAGACCTCGAGCGCCTCGCGTAGCGGCGTGCAGGAGAGCGCCGCCTTGGCGAGGATCTCAGGGCCCTCGTGCACGTAGTCGCGCCCCTCGTTGCGGGCGAGGATCATCGCCTCCAGCGCGACGCGGTTGGCGGTGGCGCCGGCCTGGATGCCGTGCGGATGGCCGATCGTGCCGCCGCCGAACTGCAGCACCACGTCCTCGCCGAGGAGATCGAGCAGTTGATGCATCTGGCCGGCATGAATGCCGCCGGAAGCGACCGGCATCAGCCGGTTCAGGCTGGCCCAGTGCTGGTCGAAGAAGATGCCGTGCTCGAGCTTCGTCGGATTGAAGTCCTCGCGGCACACGTCGTAATAGCCGCGCGTGGTGTTGGGATCGCCTTCGAGCTTGCCGACCACCGTGCCGGCATGGATGTGATCGACGCCGGCGAGCCGCATCCACTTGGCGATGACGCGGAAGGACACGCCGTGGCTGCGCTGCCTTGTATAGGTGGAGTGGCCGGCGCGATGCAGATGCAGGATCATGTCGTTCCTGCGCGCCCATTTCGCCATCGACTGGATCGCGGTGTAGCCGATCACGAGGTCGATCATGACGATGCTGGAGCCGATCTCGCGGGCAAAATCGGCGCGTTCGTACATGTCTTCCATCGTCGCCGCGGTGACGTTGAGATAGGTGCCCTTGATCTCGCCGGTGGCGGCCTGTGCGCGATTGACCGCCTCCATGCAGTAGAGAAAGCGTTCGCGCCAGTGCATGAACGGCTGGGAGTTGATGTTCTCGTCGTCCTTGGTGAAGTCGAGGCCGCCTTTCAGCGCCTCATAGACGACACGGCCGTAGTTGCGGCCCGACAATCCGAGTTTGGGCTTGACGGTCGCGCCAAGCAGTGGACGGCCGAACTTGTCGAGCCTCTCGCGCTCGACCACGATCCCGGTCGCCGGCCCCTGGAAGGTCTTCACGTAGGCAACCGGAAACCGCATGTCCTCGAGCCGCAGCGCCTTTAGTGGCTTGAAGCCGAACACGTTGCCGATGATCGAGGCCGAGAGGTTCGCAATTGAGCCCGGCTCGAACAGATCGAGATCGTAGGCGATATAGGCGAAATAGCTCCCCGGCGAATTCGGCACCGGATCGATGCGATAGCACTTGGCGCGGTATTTCTCGGCCGCGGTCAGGCGATCGGTCCACACCACGGTCCAGGTCGCGGTGGAGGATTCGCCCGCGACTGCCGCGCAGGCCTCGGTCGGATCGACGCCATCCTGCGGCGTCACGCGGAACAGCGCGATGACGTCGGTGTCCTTGGGCTCATAGTTCGGCTCATAGTAGCCCATGCGCTTGTATTCCATGACGCCGGACTTGTATCGGTCCTTGCCGTGCACCGTGATCGATTCATGCTTCATCTGACACTCCTTGCGTTTTCACCACGCCCACCATCAGGCCGCTTCCGTCATGCGTTCGCCCTTGAGCGCGCCCGAGCGATAGCGCCGCGCCATCTCGGCAAGCGGGATCGGCCTGATCCGGCTTGCGTTGCCCGCCGTTCCGAACTGCTCGAAGCGCTCGCGACAGAGATCGCGCAGCGCGTCCATCGCGGGCTTCAGGAAGTTTCGCGGGTCGAATTCGCTTTTCGACTGTTGCGCCACCTTGCGGAAGGCGGCCGTCATCGCGAGACGGCAGTCGGTATCGATATTGACCTTGCGCACGCCGTGCTTGATGCCGAGCACGATCTGCTCGACCGGGACCCCCCAGGTCTGGGGCATCTCGCCGCCGAAGGCATTAAACATGTCCTGCAGCGGTTGCGGTACCGACGACGAACCATGCATCACCAGATGCGTGTTCGGGAGCCGGCGATGGATCTCCTCGACCACGCGCATTGCGAGGATTTCGCCGTCGGGCTTGCGCGTGAACTTGTAGGCGCCGTGCGAGGTGCCCATCGCGATGGCGAGTGCGTCGACCTCCGTCGCGCGCACGAACTCGACGGCCTGGTCGGGATCGGTCAGCAGCTGGTCGTGGCTGAGCGTGCCTTCGGCGCCGTGGCCGTCTTCCTTTTCAGCGACACCGTGTTCGAGTGAGCCGAGCACGCCGAGCTCGCCTTCGACCGAGGCGCCGATCCAGTGCGCCATCTGCACCACGCGGCGCGTGATGTCGACGTTGTAGGCGTAGTCGGCGACGCTCTTGCCGTCGGCCTTGAGCGAGCCGTCCATCATGACCGAGGTGAAGCCGTGCTGGATGGCGGTTGCGCAGGTGGCTTCGCTGTTGCCGTGATCCTGATGCAGGCAGAGCGGGATGTGCGGAAACATCTCGACCAGCGCGTCGATCATCCGCGACAGCATGATGTCGCCGGCATAGGAGCGCGCGCCGCGCGAGGCCTGAATGATGACCGGCGCGTCGACCGCGGCGGCGGCCTCCATGATCGCCAGCCCCTGTTCCATGTTGTTGATGTTGAAGGCGGGCACGCCGTAGCCGCGTTCGGCCGCATCGTCGAGCAATTGCCGCAAGGTGATTTTTGCCATCGTCTCACTCCAGAAAGTTCGGTTGTGCCGTCATGCGGGCAGGGGAATTGCGGACCTCGCTTCCGTGACCGCTCGCTCGGCGGCCGCGGCCACCGTCTCGGCCGTGATGCCGAAATGGGAATAGAGCTCGCCCGCGGGCGCCGAAGCGCCAAAACCGGCCATGCCGACAAATTCGCCGGTTTCGCCGATCCATTTTCGCCAGAGGCCCTCGACCGCCGCCTCGACGCCGACCCGCGGCGCGTTGCCGAGCACGCTGGCGCGATAGCTGGCAGGCTGCCGTTCGAACAGTTCGAAGCAGGGGGCTGACACCACCGCCGCCCGCAGGCCGCGCGCGCCGAGAAGGGTGGCCGCGTCAGCCGCGATCGCGACCTCGGATCCGGTCGCGATCAAGGTCACGTCCCGTCCGTGCTCGGGCTCCGTCAGCACATAGGCGCCACGGGCCACCGGATTTTCGGGGGCAAAGGCACGATCGAGCACGGGCAGCGCCTGCCGGGACAGGCACAGCACCGAGGGCTGACGCGTCGCGCGCAAGGCGCAGTCCCATGCCTGCGCCGTCTCGACGGCGTCCGCCGGGCGAAACACCAGGAGATTAGGAATAGAGCGCAAGGCTGCGAGATGCTCGACCGGCTGGTGCGTCGGCCCATCTTCGCCGAGCCCGATCGAATCATGGGTCATCACATGGATGACGCGCACGCCCATCAGTGCGGCGAGGCGGATCGCCGGCCGGCTATAGTCGGAAAACGCCAGGAACGTGCCGCCATAGGGAATGAATCCGCCATGCAGTGCGATGCCGTTCATCGCCGCCGCCATCGCGTGCTCGCGAATGCCATAGTGGATGTAGTTGCCGCCATAGGCTCCCGGCCGCAGCGGCTGCTGCGCGCGCGTCAGCGTGAGATTGGAGTGCGTCAGGTCCGCCGAGCCGCCGAGCAGGTTCGGCGAGGCCTGCGTGATCGCCTCCAGCACCTGCTGCGAAGCCTGGCGGGTTGCAATCCTCGGCCGGTCGTCCGCAAAGCGGCATTCGATTTCGCGCAAAGCAAACCCGATGTCGCTGCCGGCTTCTCCCTTGAGGGCATCGTCGAATTCCTCGCGCCCGAACTCATCGCGTTGCTCGAGCCGCTCCATCCAGCGATGCCGGGCGATGCGGCCACGCGTGCCGACCGCGCGCCAGCGCGCCAGCAGTTCGTCCGGAATCTCGAAGGGCGGGTGCGGCCAGTGCAGCGCCTCGCGGGCCTTGGTGAGTTCGTCGGCGCCGAGCGGCGCGCCGTGGGCTTTTTCCGTGCCCTGGCGCGTCGGGGCGCCGCGGCCGATCACGGTGCGGCAGGCGATCAGCGAGGGGCGATTGGTTTCGCGCTCTTCGCTGATGGCTTGGGTGATCGCATCGTGATCGTGACCGTCGATGCGCCGCACCGACCAGCCGGAGGCGAGAAAGCGGATCAACTGATCGTCGGAGCAGGACAGCGAGGTGGCGCCGTCGATCGTGATCTGGTTGTCGTCGAACAGCACGATCAGCCGCGACAGCTTCAGATGGCCTGCGAGCGAGATGGCTTCGTGGCTCAATCCCTCCATCAGGCAGCCGTCGCCGGCGATCACATAGGTGAAATGATCGACCAGGTCGTCGCCAAAGCGCGCGTTCAGCATCCGCTCGGCGAGCGCCATGCCGACCGCGGTGGCAAGCCCCTGTCCGAGCGGCCCGGTGGTGGTCTCGACGCCTTCGGTATGACCGTATTCGGGATGGCCGGGCGTCTTCGAGCCCCACTGGCGGAAGCGCTTGAGTTCATCGAGCGTCATCGTCTCGAAGCCGGTCAGATGCAACAGCGCGTACAGCAGCATCGAGCCGTGACCGGCCGACAGCACGAAGCGGTCGCGATCGGGCCAGCGCGGATCGGCGGCGTCGAATTTGAGGAAGCGGGAGAACAGCACGGTCGCGACGTCGGCCATTCCCATGGGCATGCCGGGATGGCCCGATTTCGCCTTTTCGACCGCGTCGGCGGCAAGGAAACGCACGGCGTTGGCCATCGCAACATGCGACGGCTGCGTGCGAAAGCTGTCCAGTGCAGCGGTGGAATGGACCGTCATAGCGAGCGCCTCTTGCGTTCGACGAGTTGCAGGATCAGCGGAGTGAGAATGAGCTGCATCGCGAGATCGAGCTTCGAGCCGGGGATCACGATCGAATTGGCGCGCGACATGAAACTGTGCGGGACCATCGACAGCAGATAGGGGAAGTCGATGCCGCGCGGATTCTTCAAGCGGATCACGACCATCGATTCGTCGGGGGTCGGGATCCAGCGGGCGATGAACGGGTTCGAGGTGTCGACCGTCGGAATGCGCTGGAAATTGATGTCGGTCTCGGTGAACTGCGGACAGATGTAGTTCACGTAGTCCGGCATGCGGCGAAGGATGGTGTCGGTGACGGCTTCGGTCGAATAGCCGCGATGCGACCGGTCGCGATGCAGCTTCTGGATCCATTCGAGATTGATCACCGGCACAACGCCGATCTTGAGGTCGGCATGCTGCGCGACATTGACCTTTTCGGTCACCACCGCGCCGTGTAGCCCCTCGTAGAACAACAGTTCGGAATCGCCGGGCAGGGACGCCCAGGCCGTGAACGTGCCCGGCTCGCCGCCATAGAGCCCCGCTTCCTCATCGTCGTGGATGTAGTGGCGGGTCAGCCCGGTGCCGGACTCGCTGTACTCGCGAAAGGTTTTCTCGAGTGCCTCGAACAGATTGGTTTCCGGGCTGAAATGGCTGAAGTGCTTGTTGCCGCGCTCGCCCTCTTCCGCCATCCTTTGGCGCATCTCGGCGCGGTCGTAGCGGTGAAAGGCATCGCCCTCGATATAGGCCGCAGTCACCTTCTCGCGGCGGAAGATCTGCTCGAACGTCCGTTTCACCGAACTGGTGCCAGCCCCGGAAGAGCCCGTGACGGAGATGATGGGGTGCCGTCGGGACATGCTCGGCCTCTTCAGAGAAACAGCCCGCGCCGCGCAAACAATGGCGCGTCGCTGCTTTCGAACAGTGGCTGAATCCGCAGGTGCATCAGGTCGAGTTCGCGCACTGCGCGAGCCGACCCCATGATCAGCGGCGTGCGCTGGTGCGGCATGCGTGCCGAGAGATCGAGAATGCGCTCGCGCCCGGTTGAGGCGGCGCCGCCGGCCCACTCCATGATCAGCGCGACGGGATGCGCTTCGTACAGGAGCCGCAGCCGACCCTCGCGATAGCCGCGGCGGGCGTCGGCGGGATAGAGAAACACCCCGCCGCGAACCAGGATGCGGAACGTCTCGGCGACCAGCGAGCCGATCCAGCGCATGTTGAAGTCTTCACCATGCTCTCCGCCCGCGCCGAGCAGGCATTGCTCGATGTAGGCCTGCACCGCCCCGTTCCAGTGGCGGCGATTGGACATGTTGATGGCGAACTCCGGCGAGTGACTGGGAATGCGGACGTTGCGCCGGATCAGAACGAATTCACCGCTCATGCGATCGAGCAGGAAAAAATCCACGCTGCCATCGAGCGCGAGCACGAGCGTCGTCTGCGGGCCGTAGATGAAACAGCCGGCGGCGAGCTGCGCGGTGCCCGGCTCGAAAAGCGAGGAGAGCGCGTCGCGCATTCGCGGCCGGATCGAAAAAATGGTGCCGACCGAGATGTTGTTGGCGAGATTGGCCGAACCATCGAGTGGATCGATGGCGACGCAAAGCCCGGCTTCGGAATCGACGATCTCTGGCAGCTCGGTCTCCTCGGACACGATCCCGGCGACGTCCGCGTTGCGAAGCGCGCGGCACATCAGGGCATTGGCTGCGATATCGAGATCGATCTGCGTGTCGCCCCCGGAATTGGTGCCGCTCGAGCGGCCCTCGATGCCGGCAAGTGGCCCGGCTGCGATCAGGTCGGCCAGTTCGATCGCCGCTTTGGCGAGGCGGGAGATCACCTTCGCCAGAGCAACTCCCTGGGGGATGGAGGCGGCGGCGCCGTCGAGATACGCGTCCAACGTGGGGGGCTGGTGGTCCATTGGTCCGTTCCCTGCGGTGGCGCCCTTCTCAGGGAGGGCTTTGCCTGATCACCCGCGCAGCCGGAGATCGTCGTGCGGGTCGCCGCTATGAAAGGTCGGGATTGAGTAATAAGTAAAATTTCAATATCTTTGGTTTGGCCAAAGTCTTTCTTATAAAGGTCAGCATGGCAGTCCATTTTCGGCGCGACCTGACGATCCGGCAGCTACGGGCGCTTGGCGCGGTGCGCACCATGGGCTCGGTCACGGCGGCCGCGCGGTCACTCAATCTCACCCAGCCTGCGGTGACGTTGCAGCTTCGCAACCTCGAGGCCCTGGCCGGTCTTCCCTTGATTCAGCGAACCGGAGACGGCATGCGGCTGACCGATGCCGGACGCGAGGTCATGGCGCTGAGCGAACGCATCGAAGCGGCGCTGGTCGACTGCGAGCAGACGCTCGACATGATCGCAGGCCGCAGCGGCGGCCGCGTTTCGATCGGCGCGGTCTCGACGGCAAAATACTTCGTTCCGTTCGCGATCGCCGCGTTTTCGAAGCAGCATCCGAAGATCGATATCGTGCTCAGGATCGGCAATCGCGAGGACATTCGCCAGGCGCTGCGCGGCTACGATCTCGACATTGCGGTCATGGGCCAGCCTCCGCCCGACGTGCCGGTGGAGAAGCGGCTGTTGGGCGAGCATCCGCACGTCGTCGTTGCTGCCGCCGATCACTGGCTTGCCAAGGACTCGGGCCTCGCGGTCATGGACTTGACCTACGAGACCTTCATCACGCGCGAGCGCGGCTCCGGCACCCGCATGCTGATGGAGCAGTTTTTTCAGGCCAGCGATCTGCAGCCGAAGATCGGCATGGAGATGGACAGCAACGAGACCATCAAGCAGGCCGTGATTGCCGGGCTCGGCATCGCCTTCATCTCGCTGCATACGGTAGCGAACGAGCTAGCCGATAAGCGGCTCGTCGTTCTCGATGTCGCGGGCCTGCCGGTCACGCGGCAGTGGTATGCGGTGCGTCGGTCGGACAAGACATTGCTTCCGCCCGCGCAGGCCATGCTGGAGTTTCTCGCCGAGGAAGGCAGCCGCTATCTTCCATCGGCGCAGTTGCTGCGCTCCGAGCGGAGCGTCAGCTTTACCGGCCTTTGAGGGCATTTTCACCGATCGCGCCGGAGGTATTGCTGCCGGAGTTTGGTTAACGTCGGTGAATCACACTCCGTTACCCGCCAAGCTCGGCCTTAATAAAGCTCGCGAAAACGTGTCCAGACCGTCCCATGCATGAGCGCATAGCTCATTGTTATTGCTGCATTCCTTTGCCGCATTCAGGCCACATCCCCTTCCTTTAAGGGGACCAGCCGAATGCAATTCGGCTTCATCGTTCAGGCCGCACCGAGCTGATCCTCCCGGGATCACGCGGCCCCGGATCGCAAAGCGATCCCTTTCCCCTCAACAGCACGAAGGAAGTCAGTATGCGTAGAGTCGTTGCCGCGAGTGCATTGCTATTTGCATTCGCAACGAGTGCGGAGGCGCGAACTCATCATCACCACTATCGGCACTATGCCCATTCCCATCACCGGCAATCTGCCGAGGGTTTCGGGTCCTCGGGTTTTGGTTCCGGATTTGGATACTCCAATTACGAGCATTCGGCTTACGAGAACTCAAGCTATAGGCACGCGCGCGTGGGAGGGCGGCCGGCCGCCTGGTGCGGATGGTACATGCGCCAGCAGGTCGGGGCCGACCCCGGGCCTCAATACAACCTCGCGCGATCGTGGGCGCACTACGGCTCCAACGCAGGCGGCCCGTCCGTCGGCACGATCGTGGTCTGGAGCCATCACGTCGGCAAGATTGTTGGCCAGGAGAATGGCCAATGGATCGTTCAAAGCGGCAACGACGGCCATGCCGTGCGAACGCGGCCGCGATCGCTGGCCGGTGCCATCGCGTTCCGTAACGCTTATGCATCGTTCTAGATAGCAGCAGCATTTTGAAAGACAGAACCCCGCTTCATCGCGTAGATGGAGCGGGGTTATTCATGTCTGGCCGGGCAATCCGGCCCCGAATTGATGGGGATGATAGCTGCATGCGCCGTCCTTTGATTCTCCGCGGCGGGCGAGTTTTGCGCTTCGGCGCGGCCACGCCGGAACATCTCGATATCAGGATCGGCGGTGACGGCCGCATCGAAGAGATCGGGCTGTCATTGCCCGACGTCGACGCGGAGATTTTCGCGCTCGACGGGCAATTGGTGCTGCCTGGCCTCGTCGACATGCACCAGCATCTCGACAAATCGCGGACCCGCGCCTTGCTCGACAATCCCTCCGGCACGCTTGAGGGCGCGGCCGCCGCCTATCGCGCGCTGGCGCCATCGGTGACAAGAGAGCAGATGATCGCGCGCGCCCGGCGCACGGTCGAAGCGTGCGGCGTCCACGGCACCGTCGCCATCCGCAGCCACACCAATATCGATCCACAGACCGGCGTGCGCGGCATCGAGGCCATGGTGGCCTTGCGCGAGGCGTGTTCGAACCGCATGCGCATGCAGGTCGTCGGCCATGTCACGTCGGGGGCAACCTCGATGCTGCGGGAGAGCGCGGCCTGGCTGCGGGAGGCGGCCAATCTCGGGATCGATGCCGTCGGTGGCGTGCCGGCGTTTTCGTCCGAGCCGCTCGCCTTCCTGAGACTTCTGTTCGACTGCGCTGAACGGAGCGGCCTGCCGCTCGACATGCACATCGACGAACACCTCGACGCGGGCAGGGCGATGTTCAGTGAACTCGCCAAGATGACGCGGGCCTATGGCATGGCCGGTCGCGTCGTCGCGGGCCACGCCTCCGCCTTGAGCGCAATGACGCCTGACGAGGCGCGGCGTACGATCGACGAACTGCGGGAGGCCGGCATCGGCGTCGTCACGCTACCGGCGGCGAACCTGTTCCTGCAGGGCCGCGATGCGGAGCGCCTTCCGCCACGCGGACTGACGCGGGTCAAGGAGTTATTGGCGGCGGGAATCCCGGTCGCGGCCGCCTCCGACAACATTGGGGATCCGTTCGTTCCCACCGGATCGGGCGATCTCCTGGAGATTGCGCGATGGACCTTGCTCGCCGGGCAGTTCGGACTTTCCGACCTGCGCACCGTGTTCGAGATGGTCAGTTCGGCCCCGGCCGAGATGATCGGCCTTGGCGCAGATTGGGGCATTCGCCGGGGTGCCTGCGCGGACTTGCTGATCGCCCGCGCGGAGACGATCGACGATCTGGTGGCCGAGGGTGCGCTGGAGCGGACGGTGATGTTCGCAGGGCGCGTGGTCTGGTCGGCATCCGCAAAATCAGCGCCGCAATGAGACCTAGTGGTCCAATTCTAACATTCACATCCCTTCTCAGTGGCCACTTTTGCGAATGTTAGAATTAGGGACCACTAGCAAGACAAGTTTCTAGTGGAGTTTCGGATTTGACATTCGCTTGACGAACTCGCGGCTAGATGGGTAGCGAATGTCAAATCCGCTCCACTATCGCTCGACGAAAGCGCGCCGCATCTGATCGGCGATCGGCTTGAAGAGATAGCTCATCATGGTGCGGCTTCCGGTTTGCATGAAGACTTCCGCCGGCATGCCCGGAACGAGCTGAAGACCCGCCAGCCGCCGACGCTCGTCGTCGGGGAGTGAAACCCTGACGGTGAAATACGAGCTGCTGGTTTGCTGATCGCGGCTGGTGTCGGGCGAAACGTAAGACACCTTACCGCTGACTTGCGGCGTCACCCGCTGATTGAACGCCGAGAAGCGGACATAGGCATTCTGGCCCATTCGCACCTGATCGATGTCGTTAGGCGGTAACCGCGCTTCGATCTGCAGGTCATCCAGATCCGGCACGATTTCCATGACGGTATCTCCGGCACGAATGACCCCGCCGATGCTGTGAACGGAAAGCTGCTGAATCACGCCTGAAGTCGGCGCGCGGAGTTCGATCCTGTCCAGGACGTCGCGAGCCGCGGTGCTGCGTTCGACGAGCTCGGCCTCCTTGCCCTGGTTTTCGCCCAGTTCCTTGACGACATCGGAACGGAAGTCGTGTTCGACCTTCAGAATCTGAAGCTGCGCCTCGCCGATCTTGGATCGGGTCTCGGCGATCGCTGACATCAGCTGGCCGCGCTCGCCTTCGATCCGCGCGCTCTCCCGCTGCAAGGCGGTCAAGCGCGCCAGCGGCACCAGTTGCTTGTCAAAAAGTTCCTGCACTCCCTTGAGCTCGCCGCTGATCAGGTCCAGCTGCTTGGTCTTGGCCTCGACCTGGGCATCAAGTCCGGCGATCTGCTCGCCGAGCTGGGAAATGCGGCTTTGAAAGACGTCGGTCTGGCTTCGGCGCGCATTTCCGCGCGCCCTGAACAGGGACTCTTCGGATGTCAATAGCGCCTTGATGACGTCTTCGCCTGCTCGATCTGCCAATTCGCCGGGGACTATAATTTGCGCCAGCCCATCTCGCTCGGCGATCAGGCGGGCAATCCGCGCGCGTGCCTCATCGAGCTGTTTGCTGATCACCTGAAGGCTGGCTTGCGCCTGGGTCGCGTCGAGGCGCACGAGAAGCTCACCGCCGCTCACGCGTTGGCCGTTGTGGACGGCGATCTCGGCGACGACCCCGCCGGTCGGATGCTGGATCGCTTTGACATTGGATTGAACCACGAGATTTCCCGGCACGACCACGGCGCCCGCCAGCGGTACCAGCGCAGCCCAGCCGCCGGCCAGCAGGCCAACCACGAGCAGGACGCGAAGACCCATCCGCAATTCCTGTTCGAGGGAGCGGCCTGTTCGAAATTCCAGGTCGGTATCCTTGGAAATGCCGCTCTCGGCCACGCCCTCGCTATTGAGGAGAAAGGAAACGGACGCGCTCAGCCCGCTCTGGCAAACCGCGACCAGCCGGTTTGCCGCGAGTGACCGTCCTGCACCACCCACGGGCGGAAGTTCCATCCGGGGACTTTCGATCTGCATCGATTGATATGTGTTCCTTCGACGCTGATGCTGCTCGAGATCGATCATCGATGGAGCGTCGGGTGGGTCTGTCCCCGCGCGGCGGAGGAGCAAAAGCGGCTTCCCGCTTGGGATCGGTTGCGTGTGTCGGCTTGGCGGGGGGCGCCAATCCGAATTGCCCAAGGCAAGCCTCGATGGCTCGTCCCATTTTTCCTTTCTTCCGGCTTTTTGACCGGGCGGGCTTCCGATGAACGGTCGAAGACGGCGCGCGCCCGGAATCCGACGAGGGGCGCGATTCCTCGATCTCGAAGGCGTGCCGGAGGCGCTGCAGCTCCATGATCAACGCAGCGCCTTGCGGCCCCACGCCGCCGTCATTCCCGATATTGGCCCAACGATCGGACGTTGTGGCCATCTCTTCTGCGATGTTTTCACTCAACATGGCTCAAGCGCTCTCGGCCGCCTGCCGGCGCGCCACCCGCGGACTCGGCGACGGTGTCGTTCCGCCGGTTGCGGCCTTTGCCGAACCGTTTCGAACGCGGGCAAAAATCTCTTCGCGCGGCCCGAAGGCGATCGCCTTGCCCTCGAAGAGCACCATGGCCATGTTCAACGCGGCAAGCGCGCTTGGGCGATGGGAGATGACGATCACGATGCACGCGTTACGCCGCATTTGCTCGATTGCGCGGCTCAGGGCGTTCTCGCCATCGGCATCGAGGTTGGCATTCGGTTCATCGAGCACGATCAGGAAGGGATCGCCGAATACTGCGCGCGCCAGACCGATCCGTTGACGTTGCCCGGCCGAGAGCGACATGCCGCTTTGGCCAATTCGGGTCGAATACCCCTCGGGCAATCGCAGGATGATCTCATGTACGCCCGCGATCTGCGCGGCCTTCAAGATGGCCTCTGAGCCGGCGTTCGTGTCGAAGCGGCAGATATTTTCGGCAACGGTGCCATCGAACAATTCCACGTCCTGCGGCAGATAGCCGATATACTGGCCGAGATGCTCGCCCCACTGGTCGAGCGCGGCGCCGTCGAGCCGGACTTCGCCATGCTGTGCCGGCCAGATTCCCACCAATGCTCTGGAAAGGGATGTCTTGCCCGAAGCGCTGGCGCCCAGCAACGCCAGGCCCATCCCGGCCTGGAGCGAAAAAGAAACGTCAGAGACGATGGCCTTCGTGGTCCCGGGAGCGCAGACGACGAGATTCTTGACGGAAAGCTCCCGACGCGGACGCGGCAGCACGACTGGCGGGGCGGGCGGCGCCGCCGTGGCCTTGCAGATCTCGCGCAGGCGGGTGATGCCCTGGCGCGCGGCAACGAGCTGCTTCCAGGATCCCAATGCGACCTCAACGGGTGCGAGCGCTCGGCCCATCATGATCGAGGAGGCGATCATGACGCCGCCCGAAGCGCGATCGGCCACGACAAGATAGGCTCCGATTCCGAGCATCCCTGATTGAAGCACATAGCGCAGCACCTTTGCGCCGGATCCGAGGTTGGAATTGACGTCGGTAGCGCGGATGTTCTCCTGCAAATAGCGCTCGTTGGCCGACGTCCAGAGCTCCGATAGTCGCTTCGACATGCCGAGCGCGCGGATCACCTCGGCATTGCGTTGCGTGGCGTCGGCCAATACCTGCCGCTGCGCGCTGCAATCCATCGCCGCCTTGGCGGCGCCGCGCGAAAGTCGATCCGACAGCAGCGTCATCGCGATGATCGCAACCGTGCCTGCCAGGGCCGTCAGGCCGATCGCCGGATGAAAGAGAAACAGCGCCGTGAGAAACAGCGGAATCCAGGGCATGTCGAGAAAGGCCGTCGGTCCCATGCCGGACAAAAAGCCGCGCACCTGATCAAGATCACGCAGCGGCTGCTGCATCAGCATGGGCCTTGCGCCGCGAAGCGGCAGCGTAGCGAGCGCGGTATGAATGGACCGCTGCAAGCCGGCGTCAAAAAGCGTCGCCACTCTGCAGAGCATCCGCGACCGCAGCGCGTCGAAATATCCCTGAACGAGATAGGCGAACAGGACGATGAGCGACAGGCCGAACAGCGTCGCCAGATTACGGCTCGGGATGACCCGGTCGTAGACTTGCAACATATAGAGAGAGCCTGACAGCATCAGAACGTTGATGACACCGCTGAACACGGCGATGCCGATCATGCGTCGCGCGCTGTCGCGCAGTCCAAGCGCGACAGGGTCATCAGATGCAGGCGAGGAAAGAAGGCTGGAAAGACCCAAACTTGAAATCTGCCTCTGTGCTCCCGACTGGGTTAAACTCATGACTGCGTCTCCCCGCCACTATGCGCAGCCGGATTTGATTGAAGGTCGATGCTGACGATATTTCGGCGAGAATGCGACGCGCACGCATAAACCTTGTGATGATCGTGGCAAGTGCGTGAAACGATGGCTTGTCGTCGTTGCACAGAAGGGTCGAACGCCATCGGCTCCGTATTTTTACAGAATTATCCGGCGTTTCCCGCAGCGCCGAAGCGAGCCACGCTATTACCTTAGTTCTCTCGCGCTTGGCCCAGTTGTCGGCCGAAAGCCGCCACGAAGCCCGGCGCAAATTCGTGCCGACATTGAATGTGGCGTGACATGGAATGAAGTCGCAGCGCTTTGCGACCACGTTGAGAAACACGCGACGTTGTAATTGTCGACGGCCGGAAGCCGCTCGAGATGAGACGCTGAAACCCGGTCGATGTGAATACACAAGATATCGCGGCGGGGGCCGCCATTCAGAAGGGATCGTTTGTTCGCCGGCACGGCGAATGGGAATCGGGGATGCTCATTTGTTTGGCAAGCTTGGCTTCTCGCCGCGAATTCGGTGGGGTACATCGGAAATCGGCGCGATATGGTGCAGTGCTGTGATGCTCGGCGCTTACAATATCGCTTTGCGGCGTGAGAGTTATGTGGTGCGACGAGGCAGCGAGCTCCCGGAGAAGGGAGTTCGCGAATGAGAGACCGCAAAACCGACTACGGCACGATCATCCTGCATTGGCTACTCGTCGGCGCTTTCGGTGTCGCGCTTTTCACTGGGCTGCGCATTGCCACCGAAACGCCTGACCGTCTTTGGATCAACCTGCTGGACGTCCTGCTGCCGCAGCAAAGCGTATGGGTGCTGCATATGCAGGCGGCCTCGATCCTGGTTGCGGTCGCGCTCGCCTATGCCATCTACATGATCAGGTCCGGTCTCGTCCGCCGCATCAGGCTCGACGGCACGCGCCTGCGTGGATTGTTCGGCCGCCGGGAAGCCCGATTGGGCGCCGCCAATGTCTTCCTGTGCTGGGTGTTCTTCATTGCGATGCTGCTGTTGATGGCAAGCGGCGGCGCGCTCTATTTCGGGATCATGGCCGGACATGACGCAGCCGCGCTGCATTGGTATTCGACGTGGGCGATACTGGCCTTTGCCGCGCTCCATATACTCACGCATTTCAAGATCGCCGGATTGTCGCAGTTGCTTCGAATCGTCCGGCCGACGCTGTTGCCACCTCGGCCGAAAGAGCTCGATGCAATCGAGTTGCTGACGATGCTGGCCGAACAATCGGCAGAGCCGGCGCATGACATCCCGCCCGGCCCCGAGGTGACGATGCAGCCGCATTCGCCCGCCCACCCCTCACATGGCGCCGCGCAGAGGCGTAGCGACGTGCAATCCCGGGCCCCGCGCGCACACGCGCGCGCGGAAAATGGTCGTCCGAGGAGGCAGCGGTATCCCACCCTCCAGGCCCATCCTCTCGTGGTGGCTGCTGCGGTGGCGATAACCGGCACCTCGTTCATCCTTGCAGCCGACCGGTTCAACGTCGACCATCTGGAAATCCGCCGGATCGACAATGCGAACGCACCTATTCTGGACGGCGACACGTCAGATCGGGCCTGGCGCAAGGCCGTGCCGTTCTTCGTGACGACCAGCAGCGGAGGAAACTTCGAGGGCAAAGGGGAGACGAGGGTCGAAATCCGCGCGGTGCACGATGAGAATTGGGCCTATTTCCTGTTCATATGGGAAGATACAACTCGGTCCCTCAAGCATCTTCCGCTCGTCAAGGAGGCCGATGGCTGGCGTGTTCTTCACGATGGTCTTGAGAGCGGAGACGAGCGCGAATTCAACGAAGACAAGTTTTCGGTGCTGTTCACCGCAGCCGATGTGACGCTCGCGGGTGACCGAACCTTTCATGCAAGCCCTCATCCGATTGCAGGCGCACCGGAAACGTTGAGCGGCCGGGGCCTACATTTCTCGACGGCGGGGTACGCCGATGTCTGGGAGTGGAAAGCGACAAGCGGTTCGACCGGTTGGATGGACGACTCTCATTTTGGCCCGCCGCTCGAGCCGACGCCGATGCAAGCGCGTCACATCGTTCCGTATAAGGGCGGCTTCGCGCCCGATCCCGGCACCGCCAACTACAGCGACAATTTTACCATTGAAGAAGACGTTCGCGGCGGTCGCCGGTTCATCGCCCCTCTCAGGTTGCCCAAGGACCTTGCGGCGGTCACTGCAGCGATGGGACATGTCGACTTCGATCAAAATCACGGCGACGAGGATGGCAGCCGCTGGTTCATGACCGAATCGGAATCCGTTCCATATTCCGCGGACGACGACGCCCGCATTCCCGTGGGCACGACGATTCCCGGGGTCATTGTCGCAGGTGAATTTGCCGGCGATCGCGCTGACGTTCGATGTGCGGCGCGATGGGCATCAGGACGTTGGGCGCTTGAAGTCGCTCGGCGTCTGGATACTGGCAGTGCATACGACGTTCCGATCAAGACCGGCATTTTCATGCGGGTAGCCGCTTTTGATCATAGTCAGATCAGGCATACCCGGCACGTAAGGCCGATCCGGCTGGAGGTGGAATAATGAAAAAGAACTGCCACGTGACGCTGAATCAAAAGTCGTTTCCGGCCAGATGCGGCGACGTTTTGCTCGACGCAGCACTCGCCAACGGCGTCGACTTGCCTCACGACTGCCGCAGCGGGATCTGCGGCGCTTGCCGCGTGCGTCTCGTCAAAGGGCGGGTCTTCGGTGGCCGGAATGAAGATGACGAGATGATTCATGCCTGTCAGGCTCGGCTCATCTCCGACATCGAGATCGAAACCGAACGCGTTCCCGATCAGGTGTCGACCTCCGGCCGCGTGGCCGCAATCGTCCGCCTGTCGCCGGACGTATTCGGGGTCGACATCGAGCTGCCGCAACCGTTTCCCTATCTTCCCGGCCAATTCTGCAAGGTGCAGTTCTTCGGATTCCCGGGCCGGAATTACAGCCCGACTTACCCGCTGGAGGGAAGGCCGAGGAAAAGCCTGATGCACTTCCACATCCGGAGGTTTCCCGATGGTCTCGTGTCCTCCGAACTCGGCGGGGCGATCCGTGTCGGACACCGCGTCAAGGTGTCGGGACCGTTCGGCCATGCCTTTCTCAGACCCAACCACGCCGGCGGCATCGTGCTTGCCTCCAGCGGCACCGGTTTTGCGCCAATGTGGTCCGTTGCGGTCGCGGCGATCATGGAGCGGCCCAAGCGCGAGCTGATTTTCGTGGTTGCCGCGCGCAAGCTCCACTCGCTCTATATGCATGCCGCGTTGTGCCGCCTGGCGCTGTTTCCCAACGTCACCATCATTCCAACGGTGTCGGAGCTGCAGAACGTCTCGTCAGCCATTCGCAGCGGACGTCCAACCGATCATCTGCCGAACCTGTCGCCGAACGACCTGGTTTATGTCTCGGGCGCGCCCGCCATGACGACACAGGTGGCGCGGATGGCGAAGACCGCTGGTGCGCGATGCTTCACCGATCCCTTTGTGCCCAACGAAACATCGAATGGGCAAAACACGCTGGTGCGGTCGCTCGGCCGCTTGGCTCGATCGCCGGGGAGAGCGCTTTCCGGGATTGGGTGGCGCTTGGCGGGATGATGCAGGTGGCCGATCGTCGTCATGGCCTTCCCGGATGGGCGGCCGCCCTTGTCGCCAGAAATTGGCGAAATGGCGCTGGCTAATGAAAATGCGATATGGTTGAAACCGGATGCGGGGTTGCCCCGCAATGGATTCACGTCGCATTTTCAGGAACTGAAACATGGCCGAGACCGACCTTGATGCCGTCATCCGCGGAATCGGAAAGACGCAACACAGGGCGCTGATGGCGGAGGCGAAGAAGCGGCAGGCGCGGCTGAAGGGCCTGGCTGCCAAGGCCAAGACTAAACAGGCCAAGGCGCGCATCAAGCAAACCGCCAGCGACATGATGCTGCTTGCCGAAGCGGCGGCCCGACGGCTGCAGGTCACCGCCGAGAATGCCGCCGACAGTTACGCGCGCGCGATCAGGAAGGCGGTCGAGGATATCAAGGCAGCCGAGGCGAAGGCCATGGCGGCCAAGAAAAAGCCGGTCGCAAAGAAGGCCTGACCCGCAAACTCCGCGGCTCGCTTCCGGCCTTCTGTCGCGCTATTCCATCCCCCACCTCAATCAAGCCGATAAAGGCGCCGCGCCATGGCGTATCAACCGCACCCCAAAGTCATCATCACCTGCGCGATCACGGGCAATATCACCCGGCCGGACCAGTCGCCTTATCTGCCGATCACGCCGCAGCAGATCGCCGACAGCGCGCTGGAAGCGGCCGAAGCCGGCGCGTCGATCGCTCACATCCATGTGCGTGACCCCGAGACCGGCCGCCCCTCGATGTCGATCGATCTCTATCGCGACGTGATGGACCGCATCCGTGCGCGCAATCCGAAATTGATCATCAATCTGACGACGGGGCCGGGCGGGCGGTTCGTGCCGTCGGATGAAGACCCGAAGGTCGCCGGGCCCGGCACCACGCTGATGGTGCCGGAGAAACGGGTCGAGCATGTCGAAATCCTCAAGCCCGAAATCTGTACGCTCGACCTCAACACCATGAATTCCGGTGGGCAGGTCGTGATCAACACGCCGCCGAATGTCCGCAAGATGGCGACGCGGATGCGCAGCGCGCGTGTGCTGCCGGAGCTGGAGCTATTCGATTCCGGCGACATTCATCTGGCGCGCGACCTGATTGCCGAGGGGACATTGCAGGGCCCGCCGCTGTGCACGCTCGTGCTTGGCGTCAAATACGGCTTCGACCCGTCGCCCGAAACCATGCTCTATGCGCGCAACCTGTTGCCGGAAGGGTCGATCTGGGCTGGCTTTGGCATCGGCCGTTCCGAATTCCCCATGGTGGCGCAATCCTGGCTGCTCGGCGGCCACGTGCGCGTCGGCATGGAGGACAATCTCTATCTGTCCAAGGGCGTGCTGGCAAAGAGCAACGCCGAACTCGTGGCCCACGCCGCGCAGATCCTCAAAGACGTCGGCGCCACAGTCGCCACGCTGGCGGAAGCGCGGGCGATGCTCGGGCTTTCGTGATCCGGAAAATGTTCGGTACGGTGCCCCGCAAGGGCTCGCCTCTTGCGTCATGGCCGGGCTTCGTCCCCATCCAGGTCTTTGATTGCCGGGGAAAGAAAGACGTGGATGCCCGCCGCTAGCGGCGCTGCGGCCTGATTTGCCTACATGTCCAGCCGGTTCGCGGAAAATATTCCGCTTCACGCCGAGGTAGAAGCAGCTCTATTGATTCGCCCCGTCCCGCCTCGCTTCAAAGGGGCGTTTCGCGATCGTCACGAACGTTGAGGCGGGATGCGGTGGACGCTTGTTATGCGCAGGACGAACGCATGTGATGAGCGGACGGCGAAGTCGTAGCGTCCTGATACCCCGACGCTGGTATCAAGCGAGCGATGATGCTGCGCATCACGCTGGTGACGGAGACAAAAAGCCCGGTCTCCGGGGAGACTACGAAGGAAACCGTTAAAACCATCGCGCAGGGAATGCCGGCTTTGTTCGGTGAACCTGTGGTGAGTTAAGCTTGTGTGCTTCACATTTTGCACACAAGGCTGCGGGTGCATTGGACACCCGGCATTCCCTGCGCCCTTTTGACGAGGGCATCCGCAAAACTCGGGCGCGAGCGGCGCCGCGAGAAGGTTGAGACGTGTTCCATCCTTCGAGATGCGGCCTCAGGATGAGGTCTGAGCAAATGGTGACAGGTGCAGAAGCGGAAGACCCTCATGGTGAGGAGGCGCTCCGCGCCGTCTCGAACCATGCGGCCGACGAGGCGCATCAATGTGCGCGTCGATGGAGACGAATGCGCAACAACCGATGTGCCCAAAGCAAGAACCGGGCGGTGCGTCACCGCACCGCCCGTTGTGTCTCAACCGATCGCCCGGTCGCGACGGCTAGCCATTGTGGTCATGATCGTAGTCACGGTCGTCCCGGTCTCCACGATGATCGAAATCGAACATCTCCATCAGGTCGCCGATTGCCGGCATATTGCGCGGGACGTAGCGGTTATCGTCCTCATCCATGATCGGATTCGGAAGATTGTCGCGGCTGCGGGCGCTGAGCGGCTTCAGGTCGAAGTTGCGCTCGATGAATTTTGTGATCGAGACGTGGTCATAGTAAGTGTGGACCACGCGCCCGCCGCGCGAAAACGGTGAGATCACGAGCAACGGCACGCGCGGGCCGTCGCCGAAGAAGTCGACCGGCTGAATGAAGCCCGAGTCATAGAAGCCGCCGCTTTCATCCCAGGTGACGATGATCGCGGTTTCCGCAAACTGCTCCGGGTTCGACTTGACTTGGTCGACAATGTTGTCGAGCAGCGCCTCGAGCAGGATCAGCTTGGACGATTGCGGGTGGCCGTCGACAAAGCCGCTCGGCTTGACGAAGGAAACCGAAGGAAGCTTGCCTTGGTGAGCGGCGGTGAAGAAGTCGACGATGTCAGCGGTGTGCGCCTTGATCTGGGCGGGATTGCCGTAGATCGAAGCGGCATACTGCATCGGGTTGCAGATCGGGCAGAACGCGTTGGGCTGGCCGGCCGCCGCTTCATTGAATCCGCCGCCGTAATAGACCCAGGAGACCTTCTTCGCATTCAGCGCATCGCCAATGGTCGGTACGTTCTGCGGCGGAATGAAGAAGAAGTCGCTGCCATCAGCGGCCTGCTTGGGCGACAACGGGTTCGCCGGCGTGCCGTTGGGATGGTAGCCCGGGAAGAAGTTGTTGACCGCGTAGAAGGTGTTCGGCGCGCAAGCCGTCGGCGACTTCTTGTAGGGCAAACTCGCCAAATAGCCTGTGATCGCGGGAACGCCGGGCTGCGTCGGGTCCGAGCAGTTCACATATTCACCCAGCGACGCACCGGGGTCGTTCTTGTAGACGTTGTTCGTGCCGGGCACCGGATCTGGACTGGCCACCAGAGAAACCTGCACGCTCGGGGGCAGGCCGAGAACCGAGCCGGGAGCGGTCGGCGGCGGCACGGGCTGGAAGCTGTTGGAGTTAAATACGCCGTTCTCTGCGAACGTGTTGTTGAAGAAATAGACGTCGCCGGTGCCAATCATGATGTGGTTGGCCCCCGTGCCGCCCATCACCGCCTGGTGATAGTTGTCGGCGATCGCATATTCCTCCGCGAAGCGCTTGAGCGTCGGCGCATCCCCCTGGTTCATGTTGAAGAAGGCCATCGACGTTCCCATGCCTTCTTCGGTTTGTCCGGCGAAGGTCGTGATCACGTAGGGCAGGAGGTCGGACTGACAGCCGGACGGATTTTCGGGCGTTCCGTGCTGGACGGTGCAATCCGACTGCTGCCACATCTGGTAGAAACGGTGAATGGTGTCTTCAGTGTAGGCATCGTAGGGCAGGCCGTGGCCTTGCGCGTCCTTCGCCGTCTGCTGGTATGGCCCGTTCGGAAGTTTGGTGACGTTGAGGATACGGGTGTCGGGATTGCGAACCCCGTTCACCTCAGGGGTGAACGTCAATCCCGTTGCGGCGCCGGTGGTCAGCAACACCGCGTCCTCAGGCTCGAGGCTCGGCTCGGCGGCTTGGGCCGCAGCGACGGTGGCAAAGGGTGGCGGCTTGGTGTCGCTGCCTGCCAACGGTACGCCGTCCAGGTCAGGCGGCGGCAGCGTCATATAAGGCGTCTTGCTGTTGTCCGGCGCTGCGATGAAGTAGTTGAGTTGGGGCGTGACGGTGAATTGTCTCGCCTTGGAGAAATTCGGGCCCGGCGTGCCGTCGGCGTTGACGATTCCACGCGACAAGAGATTGCCGATGTGCTGGCCGTTGCGGGGACGGAAGGTCGCGAAAACGTGGTCGAAGCCGCCGTTTTCGGCGAGCACGACGATCACGTGCTTGATCGGCGTCGTGGTATGAACGCGATCGGCGCTGTTATCCGGATCGGTGGCGCGGGCACTTGTCGTCAAGACGCCGAGCGCCGCGGCCGCTACGCCAGCCAGCAGTCCGACTTTTCGGCTGCGCGGCGCGTATGTCGTTTGATGCATTTAGGTTCTCCCCAGTGTGAAAGCGGCGGGAACCTAACGGGGCGTCATGACACTTTCGTCGAAGCGTCATGACAGCTTTATTGCAATTGGAAGTTTGTGTGGACGACCAATCGGGCGTGGCGAACGCCCTTTTTCGCGACATGAATTTCATGTCGGTCAACATGCTTTGCGCGCTCAACCCCTTAGCTTTTCCGCGCGGCGGGCCGCCATGCTCGCCGCCTCGTTTCGGGCTGGCTTTGTGTTCGCACTCGTGCGCGCCGTCAACGTCATCGCTGCGGCGTCAACGATGCGTTCGATCAGGGCCTCGACGTCGTCGAGGTCGCATTTGCCTTCGGAAAGCTTGGTCAGCCGTTCGGTATCGCGAATGGTCTGGTGTGCCATCGCGAGCGCGAAGTGCAGGCCCCAGTACAGATCGGCCTCGTCGCAATCCGGCAGCGCGCGGCGCATCGCCGCGGCAAATTTCCGCAAGTGGTCGATTTCGCGGTTCTTGATGCGGCGGATCGGCGGCACCGATTCGATCGAGGCGCGGATCATGAAATGTGCGGCCGTCGATTGCTCGTTGGCGGCGCCCAGGCAACCGCGCAAGGTCGGGCCGACCAGCGCGCGCAGGATCGCTCTCACGTCGGCACATCCATTGCCGGCGGCCTCGGCTTGTTTCAGCTCGGCGAGCCGCTCACGGTTGGTGGCGATGCCGCGGGTGACAAAGAGCTCGGCGATCAGTTCGTCCTTGGAACCGAAATGATAGTTCACCGCCGCAAGATTGACGCCGGCCGCGGCCACGATGTCGCGCAGCGTGACGTCGCCGAAGCCACGCTCGGCATAGAGCCGTTCGGCGGCATCCAGGATCAGCGCGCGGGTCCGGTCTGAAGGCATGAAGAAGGGGCCGTATTGCAATTCAAACAATTGTATGAAACTATGGTTTGAAGGTCGTGATGTCAATGCGGAAAGGATTTGCCCGGGCGCGTTTCCCGGGCACATCGAACCGGCGCATTGCCCGGCTTGTCGAATTGGACTTGCAGACCACCGCCGGTGGCGAGACAGTCGCCGCCATTCAATTCTATCCAGCCGATGAGGAACGCCCATGGACTTCACAATGTCGGAACGCCAGCGCGAATGGCTCAACCGCGTGCAGTCATTCATGAAAAATCATGTCCGCCCCGCGGTGCCGATCTACCGTCAGCAGGACGAGGAGGGTGCGCGCTGGAAGGTCATCCCGGTCGTCGAGGAACTGAAGAAGAAGGCGCGCGCCGAGGGCCTGTGGAACATGTTCATGCCGCCGTCCTCGCATGAGGACGATGAATTCCGCGGCGCGGGATTGAGCAATCTCGAATACGCGCCGCTCGCGGAAGAGATGGGCCATATCGGCTGGGCGTCGGAAGTCTTCAATTGCTCGGCGCCGGACACCGGCAACATGGAAGTGTTCATCCGCTACGGCACCAAGGAGCAGAAGCGCAAATGGCTGCGGCCCCTGATGGACGGTGAAATCCGCTCCGCCTTCCTGATGACTGAACCCGCGGTGGCCTCTTCCGACGCCACCAATATCGAGACGCGTATCGAGCGCGACGGCGATCATTACGTCATCAACGGCCGCAAATGGTGGTCGTCGGGGGTCGGCGATCCCCGCTGCAAGATCGCGATCCTGATGGGCAAGACCGATCCGAAGGCGGCCAAGCATCAGCAACAGTCGCAAATTCTGGTGCCGCTCGACACCCCCGGCATCACCATTGAAAAATTGCTTCCGGTGTTCGGCTTCGACGATGCGCCGCACGGCCACGCGCAAGTTCTGCTCGAGAACGTCCGTGTTCCCGCCAGCAACATGTTGCTCGGCGAGGGCCGCGGCTTCGAGATCGCGCAGGGCCGGCTTGGGCCAGGGCGGATCCATCACTGCATGCGCACCATCGGCAAGGCCGAGGAAGCGCTGGAAAAGATGGTGAAGCGGCTATCCTCGCGCACGGCCTTCGGCAAGAAGATCGTCGAGTATTCGATCTGGGAGCAGCGGATCGCAGAAGCCCGCACCGAAATCGAGATGAACCGCCTGTTGTGCCTGAAGGCGGCCGACATGATGGACAAGGTTGGCAACAAGACCGCGCAGCTCGAAATCGCCATGATTAAGGTCGCAGCCCCCAACATGGCGCTGAAGATCATCGACCAGGCGATCCAGGCCTTCGGCGCCGCCGGCGTCTCCGACGATGCGGGGCTTGCGCGGGACTATGCCTCAATGCGGACCATGCGGCTGGCCGATGGTCCGGACGAGGTGCACAACCGTGCCATTGCCAGGCTCGAGCTTCGGAAGTATGCCAACGCTCCGGCGAGCTAAAGAGGGCCTGCGGGGCTCTCTCCGCTGTCATTCCGGAGCGATGCGCAGTATCGAATCCGGAATCTCGATATTCCGGGTCTGGTGCTCAGCGCGAAATTGATATCAATTTTGTCGCTTCGCACCATCCCGGAATGACGGAAGAAAGAGTTCGAGGAAACCATCGTGGCCGAAGGCGTCAGAAGCGACGAGGAATTTTCCGGAACCAAGCCGGTCGAGGAGCGGCACCGGATCGACGAGATCGGCCTCGACGCCTGGATGCGGCAGCATGTCGAAGGCTATCAGGGCCCGCTGACCGTTTTGCAATTCAAGGGCGGGCAATCGAATCCGACCTACCGGCTGGATACGCCGACGCGCTCTTACGTGATGCGGCGGAAGCCGTTCGGCAAGCTGTTGCCGTCGGCGCATGCGGTTGACCGCGAATTCCGCGTCATCTCTGCGCTCGGCAAGCAGGGTTTTCCGGTCGCGAGGGCCTACGCGCTTTGCCCTGACGACGGCGTGATCGGAGCCGCCTTCTACATCATGTCGATGGAAGAGGGGCGGGTGTTCTGGGACCCGACGCTGCCGAGCCAGGCGCGCGAGGCGCGCCACGCGATCTTCAAGAACAAGATCGAGACACTGGCGAAACTTCATACCTACGATCCGCAGGCGATCGGCCTTGGCGATTACGGGAAGCCGGGCAACTACTTTGCGCGGCAGGTCGATCGCTGGACCAAGCAATATCGGGCGTCCGAGACCAAGCACATTCCGGAAGTCGAAAAGCTGATCGAGTTCCTGCCGCGCACGGTGCCGAGCCAGGAGCGCGTCTCGATCGTCCATGGCGATTATCGCCTCGACAACATGATCTTCCACCCGATCGAGCCGCGGGTGATCGCGGTCCTGGATTGGGAACTCTCCACGCTCGGCGATCCCATGGCGGACTTCACCTACCTTTTGATGCAGTGGACGATGCCGGGCCTCGCCAATGCCGACCTTAAGGCTTTGAACATTCCGACGCTGGAACAAGCCGCTCAGGTCTATTGCGACGTCACCGGCAGCGCGGTTCCGGACTTGAACTGGTATTTTTCCTACAACCTGTTTCGGCTTGCCTGCATCACCCAGGGCATTGCGGGTCGCATCCGCGACGGCACCGCGGCGAGCGCCAAGGCGATGGAATCGGCGGCGCGCACCGTGCCCTTGTCAAAAGCCTCCTGGGAATATGCGCAGAAGGCGGGCGCTGTTTGAAGCGCCCGCCAGGGTGCGGCTTATCGCCAATTCGCGCGCTCGCGAATGCCGGCGAGCGCCGTCCGCGCGCCGGCGATCACCTCTGATGCGTCGAGGGCCGTGAGCTTGCCGCCGCGCTTGAGGATGCGGCCGTCGACCACCACGGTATCGACGTTTTCCGGCGTCGTTGCCTCCAGCACGAGATGGGCCGGGTCGGTGACCACGGCCATGTTGAGCGCGTTCGGGCTGATCATGATCAGGTCAGCACGTTTTCCCGGCTTGAGCGAGCCGACTTGCTCGTCGATCCCCATCGCGCGGGCGCCTTCGATGGTGCCGAGTTCGAGCGCTCTTCGCGCCGTCATCTTGAATTCGCTTTCGGCGCGGACGTTTTCGCAGTCGCGCGCGAGCTTGAGCACGCCGAACATGTTGGAGCTTCCGGTCAGGGCCGAGGTGTCAATCGAGATTCCGATTGGAATGCGCTTGGCCAGTATTTCGGAGATCAGCGGAAAGCCGTAACCGATCCGCAGTTCGGAGCCCGGCGACGTCGAAATCGAGGCGCCCGATTCCTCGATCATGTCGAGTTCGGCCGGCGTCACCGCGAGCGCGTGCACAAGCTGAACGTCCTTGCCCATCAGTTTCGACTTGTAGAGCAGTTCGACCTGGTTGACCGCGCGATGCGCGGCGGCCGCGACATGCACCGTGATCGGTAGCCCAAGCTTGCGGGCATTGTCGAACTCAGGCTGGTAGACCTCCGGCTTGATCGGGCCGGCGCGAAATTGCCCGCGCCACCCCATGCCGAGCGTCAATAGCCCTTCGTTGGAATAGCTGCTCCAGTTCTTCGCCAGCGTTTCGATCGGCGCCTGATCGGCCGATTGCGTATCGGGTAGTCCTTGCGGCCAGCCACAGGAATGGCGGGCGCGGATGCCGACCTGGCTGAGAGCGCGGATGTCGGCTTCCGCGTGTGCCGTGCTCCGCACATTGTGACACCAGGAATGCACGAAGGTCATGCCGGAGTTGAGAGCTTCGGCCGCCGAAAGCCGCGTGCTCTGGAAAATATCGTCGGGGGTCATCTGCTGGCCGAAGCGGGCGACTGTCGGGAAATACCCCTCTTCCTTTTTGTCACCGGCAAAGCTGCGAAAAATCGTGTTCCACATGTGCCAATGGGTCTCGACGAGGCCCGGCATCACGATCATGCCAGTGCCGTCGATCTTCTCGCCGCCGCTGGTGGCGGCTTTGCCGACCGCGACGATTTCGCCGTCCCGCACATGCACCGAAGCGCCGGCGAGGTCGCCGAAGTCACGCTCCATCGTCATCACGTAGGCGTTGGTGATGGTGAACTCGCCGCGCGCCGGCAACCGCGCTGAGCCGGCATCGCTGGGCGGCGTCTGCGCCATCAGCGGCGACGAAAACATGCCGCCCGCGCCGGCCAAGCCGGTTGCGGCCGCGCCGCGAACGAAACCACGCCTGCAAATTTCACACATAATTCCTCCCAGGATCGGCGTGTCGCCGACCACGATCTCGCGGATCATCTGTGACCGAGTGCGTCCGCGAGCAGATTTCTTGCACGAAATGGCCGCCGTGGCGACCGGCGCCTTGCGGCGCGGAGCCCGCGTTGATCCCCGCAGTTGCGGTGCGGGAGGGCAAGTTTCCTGTCGTGATTCGCCATATTTTATGACAGAATTAATAAGGATAAATGTCTGTTGAGTTACGCGGAGTTGTCGATGCGGTCGGAATTTCAGGCGCGGTCACGCTCATTGGCCTGGTCGAATCCGGTGTCCTGGTGGTGGGCGATGCTCACGCTGGTCAGCGGCGTCAATATCGCCGCGTGGGTTTTGATGTACCGGCAGCTTCACGATGCAGGCTCTGCCGGCCGCGTGCCGGGCATGGAGATTATGCTGCTCCTGAGTGCGGCCTATGTATTCGGCTGCGCCTTTCGCTCGCTGCTTCCGCGCGCCGACGTCCAGCGGATTTGCCTGTTCGACACGTGGCTGTCGAGCGTTGCCGTCGGCCGCTCGGTGGCGACGGTTGCGGAAGTCTGTTTCGCAGCGCAATGGACGATGATCCTCCTGCAACTGGGGACGCTCACGGGAGCGGAGACTGCGGTGAACGCCGCCTGGCTGATCGTGCCGCTGATTTTGATCGCAGAATGTTTCTCCTGGTATGCGGTCATCACCACGAATTATCTCTTCAATGCGATCGAGAATTCGATCTGGGCGGTCGCCTTCTTCATTGCCGGCGTCGGGCTTTGCCGGCTGTTTCCGGAGTTCGATAGCGCGATCCGCGTCGTGCTTACAATTTCCGTTGTTGGGATCGTGGTCTACCTTGCATTTTTGATGACCGTCGATGTGCCGATGTATCTGAAGCGCTGGCGGGCGGACGCTGTTGTGGGCAATCGTCGCCTGCGGCCGATTGAGGGACTTCGTGACGTGAGTACGCGCTGGGTCGTCACGCACGATCTTTCCGAATGGAAAGAGGAAATTGCCTGGATGTCGCTCTATTTCAGCGCGGCAGTTTGGGCGAGCCTCGCGCTATGCGTGTTCTACGCGGTCGAAGGCCACATTATCGGATAACATAGGATATCAACCGTCCGATATCTTTCAGGGTTCTTAAAGCAATCGGACCAAGTGGCGGCGCAAATGCGGTGCAATCCAGGCACGCATGGGTATCCGCGCGTCGCGTGATCGCCGCGGCGACGTGATGCGCCGCAACAGATTCCAACTTTCGTCTCAAATCCGCCCTCGACTCACATCACTCTTACTGCGGGTGGAAGCACTGGGGTCATGTTCGCCTATTTTAAAGTATTGGGGAGTTGGCCATGGTACCCGCACAACCGCTACACAACGCACTGAAAGAGCTTGATGGAACGTCATTTGGGCCAGACGATTTTACCGATGACGATTATTGCGACGAGGACGTCGTGTCGTTGCTGGAAGAAAATGCACGGCTGCGAAAACTTGTGGTCCGCCTGTCGGAGATTGTGCTCCGAAACGTCGCCGAAGAAAAATAACGGCCAAAGGCTAGCCGCCGGCTTTCGCTTAAGATTCACGACATTTTTTTCAAAACAGGCGGCCCGATGCAATTCGGGCCCCTTCGCTCAACGCACGCAACTTCGCCCACACCACATCGTCTGCCACTCGCCCGGCGCCGGCTGAGGTATCAAAGCCGCAATCGGTGCCAGCGACGACGCGTTTCGGATCGCCAAGCGTTCTGGCGACCCGCTCGATGCGTTCGGCGACGACTTCGGGGTGCTCGACGAAGTTCGTGGTGGAATCGATAACGCCGGCGACCACGACCTGGTCGTCGGCGATTGCCTTTCCCTCAAGGCAGCGCACCTCGTGGGCGTGGCGCGGATTGGCGAATGGCAGCACCAGCGCGCCGACATTCATGCGGCCGATCAGCGGTAAAATCTTCTCCAGCGCCACGTCGCGGTCGTGCGGCCCTTCGTAATTGCCCCAGCAAACGTGCATTCGGACTTTGTCGCGCGGGATGTTGCGCAGCGCGTCGTTGATGGTCGCCACCACGCGTTCGACGAAATCGAGGAAATCGCCGATCGGCCGATCCTGAAACGAGATGTGGTGCTCGAGCGCGAGATCCGGGCAATCGAGCTGAAGCAGAAAGCCTCCGGCGGCTATCGCCTCATATTCCACCTGAAGCGCGCGACCGACCGCGGCGAGATAGGCCTCTTCGGTGTCGTAATGTTCGTTGCGGATCGCCGCCACCACGATGCCGGGAGAGGGGGCGGTGAGAAAGGCCTCTGTAAATCCTTTCGCGCCGGCGCCTTTGCGCCGCTCCAGGACCTCGCGGAAATCGGTGCATTCACGCATGGCCTCGGCGGCGCCGACATATTTGATGTCGCCGATCACCTTCGGCGGCGCAAAATTGCTGACCATCTCCTTGCCAGCGATCTGCTGTTCGAGCGATCGCTTGAACACGGGATAGCCTTCGACGTCGGCGCGCGGCCAGCGCTTCCAGGATCCGCCAAAGCCGGTCATCCGGTGCCGGACGTGAAGAAAGAAGCCTTCGCGCTGCTGCTCACCGTTGTTGCCGATGTCGATGCCGGCTTCGATCTGTTTTGGCACGATTTCCTGCAACGCCGCGTGGCCGGCCCGTTCGATCTCGCTGGAGTCGACGGTCTCGCCGCGTGAGCGCATGGCGTAGAGCCTCGTCAGCGCGGGCGGGCGCGGCAGGCTCCCGGTATGGGTGGTGAGTATGCGATCATTGCTGCGCTGCATAATATATGTCGCTCCGATTGGTATTTTGACCGTGACTAGCTACTTGGCGCCAGTCAATTGGGCCCATTCTTCCGGTAACGGCCGTTCCAGCTTTTTCCTGTCAGTTTCCAGTTCGTTGACGCGACTGCCGGCGGATATCATGGCCTGCGCCACGACGTTGTAGCGCTCGACGGTGCGTTGAAGCGGAAAAAGGAATTGTCCGCCAACGATCTTGAAGGAGCCGAGTTCGCTTGACAGGAATGCGATGTATTTGTCGTAAGCACGATAGTAGTCGGCGCGGGCCGATAACACGCGTGAAATGGCATCAAGCGTCTTGGCCTGCCGTTGCGCAATACCTTCCAAGAGCTGGTCGGCGATTGACCTTGGTACATGAAACGAAACAGTCGCGCTTCTGATTTGCTCCTGCTCGGCCTTGAAAATCGCGGCATAGCGCGGAAGAAAGCCCAGCGCATTTGCTTCCGCTGTCCTCAGGTCACCGCGGAAGGAGTTGAGTTCGTCACGGCTCACCGAGCCGAAATTCGGCTCCTTCGAAAGTCGCGCTGGTTCGATCTGGGCGGACAGCAGGTCGATTGCAGCTTTCGTGTTGTCGGCCACCCTTATTGACTTCGCCATCAGCTGGAGGACGCTGTTTGATGGATGCTGCCTGAGTGCGCTCTCGAGCTCACTGGGGTTGCTGATCCCCTGCAATATCGCCTGATCTTCCCGGGTAGAAACGCGCTCCTGGAACTTGCTCAAGTCGATCGACAGCGAGACGGCCACCGTCAACAGCGCAAATAGCGAGAAGACGGCTAGCTGTATGCGGGCGGAGGTCGCGGAACGCGAGGACATCGGGTCAAGGCGCTGTTTTTTGCAGTTGCAAACGGATTTGAGTCGACAATATCGCATCAGTCCGTTGCACGAACCGGTGAGACATAGCTTTGTCAGCTCGGACGAACGACGCCGGTTCCGCTAGATCGGCTTGCCCGTATAGGGCATCGAGGCGGTGAGACCGCCGTCAACCGGAAACGCCTGGCCGTTGACGTAGGACGCTTCGTCGCTCAGCAGAAACAGGCCCATTGCCGCGAGTTCATGTGGTTGTCCGGCGCGCTTGAGCGGATTGAGCTGGCCGATCTTGTCCTGGGTGCCGCGTTCCCTGGCGCGGTCGAACACCGGTTTGGTCATGCCGGTCTCGATCAGACCGGGGCATATGGCATTGATCCGCACGCCGGTTCCGGACAGCGAATAGGCCGTGGTTTGCACCAGGCTGATGACGCCGGCCTTGCTCGCCGCGTAAGGATGACCGCTCGCACCGGATTTGAGTCCGGCAACCGACGCCGTGCAGAGGATCGCGCCCGATCCCTGCTTGATCATGTGCGGGGTTGAATATTTGATGGCGAGAAACGGCCCGATCAGGTTGATGCGCAGGATTTCCTGCCAATGTTCGACCGTCTGCTCTGCTAGCGGCACCAATCCGCCGCTGACGCCGGCATTGGCCCAGATCGCATCCAGACTGCCGTACGTGGCAATCGCCTTGTCGATGAATCCAATCACGTCCTTTTCGGAACCGGCATCCGCGATGACGGCCTCTGCCGTGCCGCCGGCTTTACGAACCTGATCAACGGTATCCTTCACCCCCTCGGTGCGATCGACCGCGATCAGTCTGGCGCCTTCCTTCGTGAACAGCAGCGATGCCGCACGTCCGATGCCGCTGCCTGCGCCGGTGATGATAACGGATTTGCCTTCGAGCCGGCCCATCGGTGTTCTCCCTGCTTAAACTTTATCCACGGACGTTTTCGCCTTGCGGAATTCAAACATGGTTTGAAACGTCGAAGTGACTTGAGGCGACAAGGTCTCTGACGTAGGACACGACATTATTGAAGGGCTTTTGCGATGTCCAACTCCGAGAAACCAGGCGTCCTCACGACACGGTGGTGGTGGGTGCGCCACGCGCCCGTGCGCTGCGACGGCGGTAACATCTACGGCCAGTCGGACATCGCCTGCGATACCAGCGATCGTTACGTGTTCGAGGCGGTTGCGAAAGTCCTGCCGCGCCAGGCGATCTGGGTCGCGAGCAGTTTGATGCGCACCCATCAGACCGCAGAAGCGATCTGGGACACAGGCTTTCCAAAACCTGCGGCCATGACAAAGGACGCAGCCTTCGCCGAGCAACATCTCGGGCAATGGCAGGGCATGAACCGCGCCGCTTTTCTCGCGAGCCGTCCGCCGGGCAGTCACTGGTTTGCCGATATCGCCGAACCCGCGCCGGGCGGCGAAAGCTTTATGGACTTGTACAGTCGTGTCTGCCGCGCGATCGAGCGCATCAACCTCGAGCACGCCGGTTGTGACGTGATCGCCGTTGGTCATGGCGGCACGATCAAGGCAGCGATCGGCCTTGCACTGGGCGCTCAGCCGGAAAAAGGCCTTGCCTTCGATATCGATAATTGTTCGGTGACGCGGCTTGATCATATCAGGAGCCAAACCGTCAGCGTCTGGCGGCTGCCAATGGTGAACCAGCAGCCATGGATCGCCGACGCCGCGCACAAGGCGATGCATCAACCGGCGGGGCCGGAGGTGACGACAAGCAAGCTTGCCTGATTGTCGTCAGAAAATTGGAGGAGGCCACATGAACCTGTTCGACATGTCGGGAAAGGTCGCCGTCATCACCGGCTCCTCGCGGGGCATCGGCCGCGCGATCGCCGAGCACATGGCCAATCACGGCGCAAAGGTCGTCATTTCCTCGCGCAAGCAGGCGGCGTGCGATGAGGTTGCCAAGGCGATCAACGACAGGGCCGGCAAACAGGTCGCGCTTTCGGTGGCCGCCAATATATCCACCAAGGATGATCTGAAGCATCTGGTCGAGGAAACCAACCGCGTCTTCGGCACCATCGATGCACTGGTCTGCAATGCCGCGTCGAATCCGTATTACGGCCCGCAAGCCGGCATTTCCGACGACCAGTTCCGCAAAATCCTCGACAACAACATCGTCGCCAATCACTGGCTGATCTCGCTGGTCGTCCCGCAGATGATCGAGCGCAAGGACGGCTCGATCACCATCATCTCCTCGATCGGGGGTCTGAAGGGATCGACGGTGCTCGGCGCCTACGCCATTTCAAAGGCGGCCGACATGCAGCTCGCACGCAATCTTGCTTGCGAATACGGCCAGTATAATGTTCGCGTGAATTGCATCGCGCCCGGCCTGATCAAGACCGATTTCGCGCGCGCGTTGTGGGAAAATCCGGAGATGCTGAAGGCTTCCACCGCGCGTTCGCCCCTGCTTCGGATCGGCGAGCCGGACGAAATCGCCGGCGCTGCGGTCTTTCTCGCCTCGCGTGCCGGCACCTTTACTACCGGCCAGACCATCGTCATCGACGGTGGCGCCACGATTAGCTGACGTTCTTTGCCGTCCCGGCGAAGGCCGGGACGGCTCTATCCATGAAGTGGCAGCTATTCGATCGCCGCATACACGAGGTTGCGCACCAGCGTGCGGGTATAGACGCGCTGGCCCGGCGCCTGCGACATGAAGATGGCGAACAAATCTTCCTTCGGATCGATCCAGAAGAACGTGCCGCCCATGCCGCTCCAGAAAAACTGAGCGACCGAGCCCGAGAACGGCGCGATGCCTTCCCGGGTGCGCACGCCGAAGCCGAGACCAAAGCTGTGACCCGGCTGGGTCAGCGTGCCCATGATCTTGACCGAAGGATCAAGGTGATCGGACGCCATGAACTCCAGGGTCTTGCGTCCGATGATCCGCACACCGTCGAGCACGCCGCCATTAAGCAGCATCTGCGCAAACCGCGCATAGTCCATGGTGGTAGAGACGAGACCTCCGCCGCCGGATTCCATCACCGGCCTTTCCAGCATGTTGAAGAGCTGGATCTTGTCGCCGTTCCAGGGATCGGTCGCAAAGGGTTCGGCAAGGCGAGGGGCGTTCTCGGCTGCCGTGTGGAAAGCGGTCTCGGTCATTTGCAGCGGCGCCAGGATCCGCTGGTTGAGGAACGCGCCGAGTGATTGGCCGCTGACGACCTCGATCAGGCAGCCAAGGATGTCGGTCGAGCGGCTATAGTTCCACTCGGCGCCCGGCTGGCAGATCAGCGGCAGGCTCGCGACCAGGGCCGCATGCTCGGCGTTCGTGATCTTGCGGCTGCGGACTCTCGACTGCTGATAAAGCTGCTGCACCAGGCCGTTGCCGGTGTGCTCGTAGGTGATGCCGGAGGTGTGGCGCAACAGATCCTGGATGGTGATCGGCCGCTGCACCGGCACGAGATCGAGCTTGCCGTTGTTCTCGACGCCGACCTTCTGGGCGGCAAATTCGGGAATGAACTTTGCGATCGGGTCATCGAGCAGGAAGCGGCCTTCCTCGAGCAGCATCATGACGCCGACGGAAACGATCGGCTTCGTCATGGAAAAGATGCGGAAGATCGAATCCTGCGCCATGGTACGGCTTTCGGCCGGATTCTGCTTGCCCAGCGCGTCGAACCAGCCGATCTGGCCGCCCCGCGCGATCATGATGGTCGCACCGGGCATGGTTCCCTTGTCGATTTCGCGGCGGAACACATCCGACATGCGCTGCAAGCGCAAGGGCGACAATCCAAGCGATTCCGGCTTGGCTTCCGGCAAGGGCGGGGTCTGAGGGGCGGCGGCTGGCCTTGCGGCCGTTTGCGCGGACATGACGGTCTCCCTTTATTTATTGTCGTTGTCGGTCACTTTAATCTTTCGCTCGGCTGCATCGGAAGAACAAGAGCGCTCCATGTGGGGCATTGGGCGCTTCGGCCTTGCCATCGAGCATCAGCCTATGCTTGAAACGGCGCCGAGCGGACGGCGACATCGGTCCGTACAGGAGTGTAGCTCAATTGGTAGAGCACCGGTCTCCAAAACCGGGGGTCGCAGGTTCGAGCCCTGCCACTCCTGCCAAGATTTCAAGTACTTAGCCAAGACCACCAATCGCAAAGTTGTTCTAGGGTAACGACCGGGGTAACCAAATCGGCGCCTTGCGCGCGGCCCAGGCGTCCGGAAGCCGGGGCTTAGGCCGTTGGTGGCCCCTTTTTGGCACCCGGTAGCCGGAAAATCGCACGGACGAGCCGTTTTGGCCGGCCTTGGCGGGCTTTTGGCCGGGTGGTGGTGGTGTCGTTCTCGCAAGGGACGCACGGCGAGCGCACGGTGTCGGCTGGTGTCCTAAACTGTATCTGGCGGCTCGTACCATACGGTCACGACGATGCAGGGATATGTTCCGTCATTTCGCTTTTCAGCTATCGCGGTCACTACTGTTTCCATTTTTATAATGGTCGCTGTGCCCAAGTGATCTAGCCAAGCGTTGATCTGTTCTTCGATCACGCTGGCCTTCTCATCCATGAAAATTTTGACTTTCATCGGCCTAGGCATCTTACTTGCTCGTCCGCTTCGCTAGTTGCTCACGCGACCATACCAATATTTTCGTATTTCGGCGTTGGCAAACCGCAGTCTCCTAAACCCTGTCTTTCTTAAACGACAGAGTTTTGACTAGAGATGATGGAAGGTGAAGCCAGTGCGACGCGACGAGCAAAACAAGTATATAGGACAGCATCGCTGGCTTGATCGGCATCGGTGGTGGTGACAACATCTCCTCTACATCGGGGATACGTTGGCCCCGACATACAGGCGACGCATCGACTGCCTCATTAAAATGAAGGCTGTGCGTCCTGTGGCTAGCAGGCTTGGGCTACGTTCGAGCACCGCTCGGCGCAGCAGACCTCTAGGCAAGCGCAACGCAACGGCACAAGCCGTCGAGGGAAACCTTGGCGGCTTTTGCGTGTGTGGCCAAATTGGACTAGCCTGATAAGCAGAGTTTGTCGGAGGGCGCGCACGTGAACTCCACCCTTAAGATTCAGAAGTCAGAAGCGGCGACCTTGATCGAAAAAATCAAAGCCGAGATCAAGAAGCGTACGGAGGCGAAGGCCAAGCGTATGCTGCTTAAGCACCCTAAAAGGCTGATGAAACGATACGGCTAGAGTGAGTAGCGAACTCATTTTATAGTTAGGACTTCTTCACTCTCTTAGCCTGTTGCAGGCGCTTATTTTCGGCCTGCGTATTGCGGACGGCCTTAGCCAGCATCTCGTATAGCTCAGCCTAGCCGGCATCCGGCTCTCCACTCCATCCATTCGATGAAGGGCATCATGCTCAACCGGACAGAATGGTCTTGTCGTGGATCGACCAGGCGCGGGGATTCCACCGCAACGGCGAATGGCGGTTGAATTGATGCAGAGTGCCGGAGATGGCTAGCTGTCGCTCTTGCGTTCGGCGAGAGCACGAAGCCGCTCCGGATTGCGCAGCACGATGCGCTGGCGTCCGCCCTCGACCAATCCCTCGGATTCCCAACTGCTGAGAATACGGCTCACGGTGTGCAGCGTCGTGCCGGTCATTTCGGCGACGTCCTGGCGGCTGATCGGAAAATCGATCTCGATTCCGCCGTCAACCTTCTTGCCGGCCTGTTTGGCGAGACGAAGCAGCGCATGCGCAACCCGCAGTTCGACCTGCTCGTTCGATATTTCCAGGACGCGCGCCTGAGTGTCCTGCAGGCGGCTGCCGACAGTCTGGAGCGCGTTGGAGGCAAGGCTCGGATATTTGGCGGTCAGGCGACGCCACGACGATGATGGCCAGGCGAGCGCGATGCTGTCCACCGCCGCTACCGCAGTTGCCGGATAGTGCGTCAGGTTCATCGCTTGCGCGACGCCGAACAGCTCGCCGGCCGAGACGTAGCGCACGACGGCTTGCTGCCCCTGCGGCGTGGTCTTCTCGACCCGGAGATGACCGTGCAGAAGCAGGAAAAAACGATCGGCTTCCCCGCCCTGATCGAACACGGCAGTTCCCTTCGCGTATCTGATCGAACGAGAACTCGCGCAGCAGTTCGTCCTGCTCGGCGGGTAGAAGCCCGGCGAACATCGGCAGTCCCGTGACGAGGGAGCGATCCACAGCAGCCATCGATTTCCTCTCGACCAATCCGGCGTCTTCTAATCCGGGATTCCTTCCCGAGATTGCGCTATCGCAAAACCTCGGAATCACTCCAGATATTTACCGGATTCTGGCGGGCCCGGAAAAGCCTTAGGCTCCCAAATGGCGATCTATCGCCGCCAGCGATCTATCGCCGCCAGTTTCTCCAGTGCGTCGGGTGAATGAGCACGGCCTCGTTCGTCCACACGTTGTACCAGACGCCGGATCTGCGACGGCACGGGAAGCGCAGCGCTTCAATTCCCGCCCCGCCGATCTCGCCGAGTTCCAGGTCGCAATCTTCGGGGGCGAGTGCGATCGGGAGCCAGTCCTCGCGATACGAGACCTTGTTCATGAGGCCTGTGTGCTGCGAGAGCGATGCGCTCGCCTTGATCTAACGCAAGAGTTGCCACGTCTTCTCATCCCCGTTGGGAACCGGTCGCAATTTGCGCTTCAGCAAAGACCGGCCCGTCGCGGCAGCCTAGGGTGCAACCAGATTGGAAAAGCCTCATGGCCACGATGCAGAAATTAAGGGCCTATAGAGGGCCAGCGCTGTTTTCCTACGGCTTCAGGCCGTTCTTTCTGTTCGCCGCCATTTATGCAGGCGCGATGATCCCGCTGTGGCTTGCGGTATTTTCAGGCGATGCCCGTATTCCTACGGCGTTCGCCGTGCGGGATTGGCATGTCCATGAGATGCTGTTCGGCTATGTCAGCGCGGTGATCGCCGGATTCCTTCTGACGGCTGTGCCGAACTGGACCGGCCGTTTGCCGATCCAGGGCGCGCCGCTAGTGGTCCTGTTTTCCACCTGGCTTGCCGGAAGGCTCGCGACGACGTTTTCTGCGCTGCTCGGCTGGCAGATCGCGCTTGCCGTTGACGCCGCCTTCCTCCTGCTTCTTGCGGCCGCCGCGGCCCGCGAGATCGTCGCAGGACGCAAATGGAATAATCTGAAGGTCGTCGGCATCGTCTCGCTGCTTGCGCTCACCAATATCGCGTTTCATCTTGAGGCTCACCTCTACGGCATCGCGGAGTATTCGTCGCGAGCCGGCATCGCCCTCGTTGTCACGCTGGTCTGCGTGATCGGCGGACGAATCGTGCCGAGCTTCACGCGCAACTGGCTCGCTCGTCGCGACCCCGGACGGTTGCCCGCTCCCTTCGGCCGCTTCGATGCGATCGCGATGCTCATCGGCGCCGGTGCGATGGTTGCCTGGGTTGTCGTACCCTCGGGCCGCAGCGTCGCCGCTGGGCTCGGCGTCGCAGGCCTTTTCCATGTCGTTCGACTGGTTCGCTGGGCCGGTTATCGAACGTTCTCCGATCGCCTCGTGTTGATCCTTCACGTCGCCTACGCGTTCGTGCCGGTGGGCTTCTTCCTGAGCGCGCTTTCGTGCCTCGAGCTTGTCGTGCCGAGCGCCGGAATTCACGCCTGGACGGGCGGCGCCGTCGGCTCGATGACGATTGCAGTCATGACACGCGCCTCGCTTGGCCACACTGGACAAGCGCTGTCGGCATCGGCTTCGACACAAGCCGTCTACGCCGCAATCGTGGTTGCTGCGCTGGCGCGGATCTGTGCGGCTCTTGATCCCGTCTATTCGATGCCCTTGCTGATGGTCGCCGGCGTCGCCTGGGCAGGCGCGTTTCTCGGTTTCGCGCTTGCCTACGCGCCGCTGCTCTGCCGCGTGCGAAAGCCCTGAGGTCGCGGATGATCGGCGCGAGCATATCCAAATGGACGATGAGCTACTTCGCAGTCGCGCTCGCGTGGCTGCTCGTCGCGCTTGCTCTGATGGTTGCGGGTATCGGTTATCCCGCGGCCGATCTCGGTGCTGCCGATACGCTCGTTCTGGTGCACGCGGTGTGCATCGGATGGCTGAGCATTGCGATGTGCGGCGCGCTGTTCCAGTTCGTTCCTGTCCTTGTGGCAAAACCTTTGGTCTTCGAAAATTGGGCGTTGCCGGCCCTGGGGCTTCTGACGACCGGTCTCATCCTGCTGCTCGCAGGATTCCTTGGGCTGGGTGGACGGTTGACGAGCCGGCCGTGGCTTCTTCCATCGGGAGCGCTTCTGCTCGCGGGCGGCTTCGGCTTGGTCGTTCTGGATCTGGGATTGTCCGCGTTGCTGCGACCGTCCGGAGCGGCCCGCTTCGTCCTCGTTGGGCTCGCTTCGCTGTGCGCCACCGTTGCCTTCGGCGGGATTTTTGCGTTCGCCCTCGCAGGGTGGGCGGGACCGACAGCCGAAATGATTTTGGCCAAGGGCGTTCCGCTGCACGCGATCGCGGGGATCGGGGGCTGGCTGGCGTTGACCGCGATGGGCGTCAGCTATCGGCTCTTGTCCATGTTCATGCTCGCCCCTGACCTCGACACCCGAAGGAGCGGAATGACCCTTGCTGCCGGCGGGCTCGCAATCACTGTCGCCCTGACCGGTGGATTGGTTGCGATCGCCTTCGCCGCAGAATTGGACCCGGTATTGGCGATGGCCGCGATGATGGGTCTGGTATCTGCAGCGTTATATGGCCTCGATGTCGCCGCGATCTATCGCAGCCGCGAACGTCGCCGGCTTGAGCTCAACATGCGGATGGCGACGCTTTCATTCGCAAGCCTGGCGGCGACGGCCTTGCTGGGAGTTACTTTGGCGGCGACCCAGACTTTTACCGTTCACCTCGGCGCCTTCGTCTTCCTTGCCGTCTTCGGCTGGCTGTCCGGGCTCGTCCTCGCCAAGCTCTACAAGATCGTGGCGTTCCTGACCTGGCTCGAGACCTACGGCCCGGTGATGGGACGGGCGCCGACGCCTCGCGTCCAGGACCTTGTCGCCGAGCCGAGAGCTGCGAAGTGGTTCATCATCTATTACGCCGCGGTCTGGACCGGAACGATAACCCTGCTGACGAGCCAAGCGACTCTATTCCGCATCACTGCCGCCGCGATGACCCTTGGCGTCATCGGCATCGTTCGGGAAATCATCCGGATCCGTCGGCTCGCCGAGGTCGCAAGGCCGCTGCGGCTGCCGGGCGGCGCGGTCGCGCCCCATTTGTTGTTCGCAAGAAACTGAGAGAGGAACGCCATGACCGAATATATCGACGTTGACGTCCGCCCGATCCTGCGCGCCGGAGGTGAGCCGTTCTCGGTCATCATGGCTGCACTCGAGCGCCTCGCGCCGGGACAGGGGCTCCGCCTGTACGCGACTTTCAAACCCGTGCCGCTATTCGCTGTCATGTCGGATAGGGGATTTACACATTCGGCGCAGGCGCTCGAAGGCGGCGAGTGGGAAATCCTGTTCACGCCCGCACAGACGAAACCGGAGCAGGCGGATGTTGGAGAAGCCAACGCAGATTTCGAAGCCTGGCCTGAGCCGGCGATCCAGCTCGACAGCCGCGATTTCAGCCCCCCCGAGCCCATGGTGCGGATTCTTGCGGCGGCCGAGCAGCTCCAGCCCGGCGAGACGCTCTCGGCCCTCTTGCGCCGCGAACCGGTGTTCCTGTTTCCGCAGCTCGAAAAGCGGGGATTTCACTGGCTCGGCGGCTTCACGCCGGACGGCGTAACCTACGAACTGACCGTCAGGGCGCCATCATGACCAACATGCTGGCTGACGAGATCAAGGAGGCGCTGCGCATCGTGATCGATCCCGAACTCGGCGAGAACATCGTCGATCTCGGCTTCATCTATGACATCTCGGTCAGGGGCTGCGAGGTCCACATTACGATGACCGCGACCACGCGCGGCTGCCCGGCGACCGATTTCCTGAAGGACGCGGTGGCGGAAAGTGCTGCGCGGATACCCGGCGTCAAGTCTGTCGAGGTCGCGATGACATTCGAGCCGCCGTGGACGCCGTCGCGTATCGCGCCAGCTATTCGAGCCTCGCTCGGTTTCGCTGCGGTCAATTGAAAGCCGATCCAATCCATGGCGATCACCATCGAAATCGATCACGCCAAGACGCGCGCGAAGCTGGCTGCGGCAGCCGGGCAACCGGTCGCGCCTCAAGCCGTCAGAGGTCCGATCCGGCGATTGAAGTGGGGCATCCTCCTGCTGACGTTGTCGATCTATTATGCGACGCCGTTCCTTCGCTGGGACCGCGGGGCGAGCGCGCCGGACCAGGCGGTTCTGCTCGATTTTGCCCGCGGGCGGCTCTACGCTTTCTTCATCGAGATCTGGCCGCAGGACCTTTACCTCGTCACGGGCCTTCTGGTGCTCGCCTCGACGATCCTGATCCTGACCAACGCGATTGCCGGGCGGCTGTGGTGCGGGTTCGCCTGTCCGCAGACCGTCTGGACAGATCTGTTCCTGCTGGTCGAAAGATTTATCGAGGGCGACCGGCGGCAGCGTCTGAAGAATATTGGCGCGCCGCTGACGGGAAAACGGATAGCGCAGATCGTCGCGAAACATTCAGCCTGGCTGTTGATCTCGCTCGCCACCGGCGGGACGCTGATCTTCTACTTCACCGATGCGCCGGAACTCCTGCGCAGCTTCGCACGGGCCGACGTGTCGCCCAACGCGCTGATGTGGATCGCGGTGTTCGCTGGTACGACCTATGGCCTCGCCGGTTTTGCCCGCGAGCAGGTCTGCACATTCATGTGCCCCTGGCCGCGTCTTCAAGGTGCTATCTGGGATGCTGAAGCCTATACCGTGAACTATCGCGATTACCGCGGCGAGCAGCGCACATCCGCGAAGAAGGCCGCGGAGCTGCGGCTTCAGGGAAAGCCCGCCGGCGATTGCGTCGACTGCGGCCAGTGCGTTGCGGTTTGCCCGATCGGCATCGACATCCGCGAGGGGCCGAACTTCGCCTGCATCAATTGCGGGCTCTGCGTCGACGCCTGCGACGGCGTGATGGGCAAGCTCGGACGGCCGCGCGGATTGATCGACTACGAAAGCTGGAAGAATATTGAACGTGGCCGGGCAAACGAGGCGCCCGTCAACCGGCTGGTGCGCCCCAAAACCATCGGCCTTGCGGCGGCATGCCTTGCGCTTGCCGGAACGATCGCGGTCGCCTTCGAGACCAAGACGGCCGCGACCCTCTCGGTCCAGCATGATCGCGATCCACTCGCCGTCCAGCTCTCCGATGGTTCGGTGCGCAATGCCTACACGGTCAAGCTGTTGAACAAATCATCGGTGAGTCACGCCTACACGCTTTCCATCACTGGCCTCGAGGCCAAAATGGTGATCATCGGCAACGAGCGGCTCGCTCCAATCGAGGTGCCGGCCGACGGCTCCGAAGCGGTCCGCATCACCTTGACGGCGAAGACGTCCGGCAACGCGGACGTCACATTCACGGCGCGAGACGAAAGCGGAAACGTCGTCCTGTCGGCGGCGGACAAGTTTGTCGAACGCTAGCGTGTTTTCGAGGGAGCGCGCTCCAGAGGCGGACTGTTGTTCCATGCTGAGCATCACCGCTGGAACCGCCGGGAACAAGGGAACGAACGGCTTTCGCCGGCGATTGTCCGACACCCGCTTTGTCGGGTTCATCGTCATGCAAATGAGGGAGCAATCCTGATGAAACTGATATCGCTGGCTCTAGGCCTCGTGGCGGCGTGCGCCGTCACGGCTGCCTCGGCCGAAACGGTCAACCTCACCGGCACGTACCGGTGCATTCAGGCGTGCCGGGATGGCTTGATCGGCGCGTCGACCTTCGTCACGCAAAACGGCGATGCCGTGAACCTCACCACGGAAACGGGTGAGTCATTCCACGCCTGGCCGGACTGGAATGCGCCTGCGAGCCGGATCTGGATCGAGGCGAAGGGCGAGAGTGCCGTCTATTCGCCCGACGGCATGCGCATCCAGTTCGATGACGGCCGCGTCTGGCAGCGTGCCCTGCCACCGGTCGTGGTCGGCCATGCGCCCGTCGTTTACTACGGCAGGTAGCATAAGGTCGTTCCAGGGCTGGGCCAGCGCATCCGCGCTGCGCCCAGCCTTGATCCTCTTGCAGCAGTTCGAGCTATTCTACTCTCGCCAGCAAGATCAAAGGCTTGGCTGGCGTAGCGGGAGGGCCGTCTGAACCTTGTGCGGCCGCCTCGCACCTTGACCTTTTGCCCGGTCCGCAGTACATAGCCGCCACCTGCTGCCGGCCCGTTGAGATGCGGATATCCGGCGCGGCTTTTAAATCCCCGAACAATCGAGCCCGCGTGCCGGCTCAACCTTCAAAGAGAGGGCTGGGCGTGAGAGGTCTGTTCGGATTCCTAAGATTAACAAGTTGAGTTCGTCTGACGACGGATGTGGATTTCTGACGATGGCGACAAGCCCGTTTAAATTCTTGCAGGAAGTGCGCTCGGAGACTGCCAAGGTCACCTGGCCGACCCGCCGCGAAACCATGATCACCACGATGATGGTGTTCGTGATGGTCGCGTTCGCCTCGATCTTCTTCTTCTTCGCCGATCAGATCATCCGATATTTGGTCACATTGGTTCTGGGCATCCACTGATGGCAACCACCGCAACGCAAACGATGGATAAGCGCTGGTACATCGTCCACGCTTATTCCAATTTCGAGAAGAAGGTCGCTGAATTGATCCGCGAACAGGCCAAGCAGCGCGGGCTTGAGGATCTGTTCGAGCAGGTCCTGGTGCCGATCGAAAAGGTCACCGAAATCCGCCGCGGCCGCAAGATCGACGCTGAGCGCAAGTTTTTCCCCGGCTACGTGCTGGTCAAGATGAAGCTGACCGACGAGGCCTTTCATCTGATCAAGAACACCCCGAAGGTGACGGGCTTCCTCGGCGCGGAAAACAAGCCGATGCCGATTTCGGAAACTGAGGCCATGCGCATCCTGCACCAGGTGCAGGAGGGTGTGGAGCGGCCGAAGGCGTCGGTGTCGTTCGAGATCGGCGAGAATGTGCGCGTGGCCGATGGGCCGTTCGCTTCGTTCTCGGGCGTCATCGAGGAAATCGACGAGGCGCGTTCGCGCGTGAAGGTCGCCGTCTCGATCTTCGGCCGCGCGACGCCGGTCGAACTGGAATTCGGTCAGGTCGAAAAAGTGGCCTGATTGGAAGTGGAGGCGGCAACGCCTTCAAGAGAGGACGTGGGAGGAAGGAAGCGGTTGCCAGCCGCTTTTGAACCGGACCACGAACCTGAAACCGCCGGTCTTCACGGATCGGCACAACAGGAGTGAAGAATGGCAAAGAAAGTGACCGGATACCTGAAATTGCAGGTGCCGGCCGGAGCGGCCAATCCGTCGCCCCCGATCGGTCCCGCGCTTGGTCAGCGCGGTCTCAACATCATGGAATTCTGCAAGGCGTTCAACGCGCAGACGCAGAAGGAAGAAAAGAACACCCCGATCCCGGTGATCATCACCATCTACGCGGACCGTTCCTTCACCTTCGAGATGAAGACGCCGCCGATGTCCTACTTCCTCAAGAAGGCCGCCAAGATCGAGTCCGGCTCGAAAGCTCCGGGCCGCGATAAGGCCGGCAAGGTGACGAAAGCGCAGGTACGCGAGATCGCCGAGAAGAAGATGAAGGATCTCAATTGTGACACCGTTGAATTGGCCATGAAGATGGTCGAGGGCTCGGCCCGTTCGATGGGTCTGGAAGTTGCGGGGTAAGGGCGATGGCAATCGGAAAACGTACCAAGAAGGCCCGCGAGGGCGTCGATCGCGAGAAGCTCTATCCGCTCGCGGACGCCATCAAAATGGTCAAGGAACGCGCCAAGGCGAAGTTCGACGAGACCGTCGAGATCGCGATCAATCTCGGCGTCGACCCGCGTCACGCCGACCAGATGGTTCGTGGCGTCGTGACGCTGCCGAACGGAACGGGACGCACCTTGCGCGTCGGCGTGTTCGCGCGCGGCGCCAAGGCGGATGAAGCCAAGGCTGCGGGCGCTGACGTCGTCGGCGCCGAAGATCTCGTCGAGAAGGTGCAGGGCGGCACGATCGATTTCGACCGCTGCATCGCCACCCCCGACATGATGCCGCTGGTCGGCCGTCTCGGTAAGGTGCTGGGCCCGCGCGGCATGATGCCGAACCCGAAAATCGGCACCGTGACGATGGACGTCACCGGTGCGGTGAAGGGCGCCAAGGGCGGTTCGGTCGAGTTCCGCGTCGAGAAGGCCGGCATCGTCCAGGCCGGCATCGGCAAGGCGTCGTTCTCGGAAGAGAAACTCGTGGAGAACGTCAAGGCGCTGACGGACGCAGTTGCCAAGGCGAAGCCCGCGGGCTCTAAGGGGACTTACATCCAGCGCGTTGCGGTTTCTTCCACCATGGGACCGGGCGTCAAGGTCGAGCCGGGAAGCATTCTCGGCTAAAGGTTTTGCAAGGCGGATCGAGACGAAGAGCGGGATCGGGCAACCGGTCCCGTTCTTTCTTTTGGGGACAGGTTATTCGTTTTCGTCATGCCCGGCCTCGTGCCGGGCATCCACGTCTTTCTTGACGATGACCTGTAATAAGACGTGGATGGCCGGGACAAATCCCGGCCATGACGGAAAGTGAAAATGCAGAAGAAGTATTGATCTATTCGCGCTTTCCCAAAGCGCTGATGGTGCGGATCGGCGAGCGCTTTGAACTGCTGGACGCGGCCGGCAAGCCGCCGACCGAGGTCTTCTCCGCCGAACAGCTTTCGACCATTCGCGCGATGATCACGGCCGGAGGCACGCAGCTTCCCGGGAGCGTCATGGACACGTTGCCTTCCTTGAAGGCCATCATCTGCTACGGTACCGGCTATGACGGTGTCGATCTCAAGGCGGCCGAAGCGCGCAACATCGCCGTCGGCAACAGTCCTGGCGCGAATGCCGCGAGCGTCGCCGACCTTGCCGTGACCTTGATGCTGGCAGCTACGCGGCGGATCATTCCGGCCGACGGCTTCGTGCGTGACGGCAGCTGGGCCACCGCAAAGCCTTCGCCGCTGTTGCGCGCGCTGCCGGGCAATCCCGGCCGCCGCATCGGCCTCTATGGCATGGGCGAAATCGGCCGCAAGATTGCGTCACGAATGGCCGCGTTCGAAACCGAGGTCGGGTATTTCAGCCGAACGAAATACGATCTGCCGTATCGCTATTTCGACAGCCTCGAGGCGCTGGCCGAATGGTGCAACGTCTTGATGATCGCGGTGCGCGCCAGCGCCGAAACCCATCATGTCGTTAACGCCGATATCCTCAAGAAACTCGGCAGCGACGGGTACGTGGTCAATATCGCGCGCGGCTCGGTTATCGACGAGGCAGCGCTCGCGGCGGCTCTGAAGGATAATGTCGTCGCGGGCGCCGGGCTCGATGTCTTCGAGACGGAGCCGCATCCGCCCGGTCCGTTGACGGCGCTACCCAACGTCGTGCTGACCCCGCATATCGGCGGGCACACATCCGACTCCCATGCCGCGATGCAGGACTGCGTGATCGCCAATCTCGAGGCGTTTTTTGCCGGTCGGCCGCTGGCCTATCCGGTGCGCTGATTTCGGCCAGAAGCCTAGTGGGCCATCGGGAGAGGCGCGTGGCGCAGCTTGTCGGGATTGCGCACGAGATAGATCGCCGCGATCTTCTCGCCGTCGATGCTGATGCTCAAGCTGTGATCGAGCTCGCCGTCCATGTAGAGCAGGGCGCCGACGCTGCCGTTGATCACGGCGGGCTCGATGCGGATCTCGCGCCCGGCGGCCTTGCCGGCCACGCCGATGAAGAAGCGCGCAATCTTGTCGGCGCCCAGAAGCGGATTGAGCGCTGCCGTTTTGCGCCCGCCGCCGTCGGTGAGCGCGACGGCGTCCTCGCGCAGCAAACCGGTCAGTCGTGACAGGTCGCCACTCGCCACGGCTTCGATGAAGGCCTGCAACAACTGCGCGTGGCTTTCTGGCGCCTCAGTGGGCGGCGGTCGCTCGTTGCGCACCGCGCGGCGAGCCCTTGTGGCGAGTTGCCGGCAAGCAGGCTCGCTCCGGTCGATCATGGTTGCGATCTCGGAGAACGGAACGTCAAAGACATCGTGCAGCAGAAACGCTGCTCGTTCCTGCGGCGACAGCCGGTCGAGTGAGAGCAACAGCGCAAAGGAGAGATCGTCGGCGAGTTCGCTCGCAGCTTCTGTCGAAAGGCCGTCCGTGTCGAACACCGGCTCGGGAAGCCACGGCCCGACATAGATTTCGCGCTGCGCCTTGGCGCTCTTGAGCCGATCGAGGCACAGGCGCGTCACGATGGTGACGAGAAAAGCTTCCGGATTGCGAACGTCTTTGGCGTCGACGAACCGCAAATATGCGTCCTGCACCACGTCTTCGGCGTCGCTCCGGCTGCCGAGCATGCGATAAGCAAGTCCGAGCAGCCGCCGGCGGTAGGGCGCAATCGGATCGTTCTCACGCGGCCTGCTTGACGACATCGATCTCTTTTCCGCCAACCGAAATCCGGCGGCATTCCTTGGCGTAACCAAGGGCTGCTTTCATCATCGGGAACATTCGTCCCATCTGAAGCGCAAAGGCCAGGTCAATGACACCTTTCTCGCCCCATTGGGTGCGAATGGCGTCGCGATGCTCGTCCTCGTCGGCGGATCGCCGCACGATCGCGTCGGCAAACCGGAAGGCGAGAACCGTGTTGTCATTCATGGCGCGCACATCGCGACGCACGACCGCCTCGATTTGGTCCTTCGGCACGCCGGCCTCAAGGGCCATGTCGACGACAAGCTGCGCGCAAGGCCCGCAATCCTCGGCCTTCGCACCGGTAAGCCCGGCAGCAAAACTCGCCTCGATGGGAACCACCTCCCGGTGCCGGGAGGCCTTCATCAGCGGCGCGAATTTGAAGAAGGCGGCAGGCGATTCCCTGAGCATCACGTCGAGATAGCTTGTGTCGTATCCATAGCGCTTGCCATAATGCCGCAAGAGGCGGCGGGCGAAAAAGCTGCGCATGATCTTCTCCTTGTCGGGTAGGCCGGAATAGAGCGCGAGTGCCGATGGAAGCACCACGGCAACAGCGTCGAATGCGGCGTGGTGGTCGTGACCAGAGACGATGCTCGCCAGATGAATGAGTCCATGGGCAGCCAGAAAGCCGGCGCCCGCGACCGCTGCCGGCCAAAAGGCCGGGCGCCAGGCACGAACGGCCAGTGCCAGGCCGGCAACCAGGAAGGCCGCGCCGATGTCCTGGACAAAGTGCGGATTGAACGGTCCGGTTTCCGCCGCGCCTGGCACGCCCTGGAACCAGAACGGGCCGGCGAGCAGCATCAACAGGCCGTTGCCGACATTCAAAATCCCAAGAATTGCCGCCAATACTCGCCGCATGAGGACCTCTCTTTAAAGTTCCAGACGAGCGAGCGGGGCCGGATGTGACAGGCGGGGTGAGTTTGGGGTATTTTCGCCAGGTCGAAATTTGCGCAAATTTGCTCTTGGCAAGACGGAAAAGACCCGTTAAACACCGCGCTTCCCGACGTGCTGGCAATCGCTGGCACGACTGTGCTCGCATTCCGAAAGAGAACGAATAGGAGACTTTTCCTTTCAGGACATTCCGTGTGGATGGCTCGAAAGGAAGGGAAAGCCGTCGCTTTCTGGGGAAGCGGGCAGGGACAGGCTGGGTTGACCTGCATGTCCCGATCCTGTCCAAGACTACAGGCGCCTGAGATAAACGTAAGTTTTTCAATGGCTTAATAGTTCAGCCTGTACAGACGGGTGAAGACCAGATTTTGCTCCGATGCTGCGGGTTTCCCGCAGTTGAGGAGATTTGGTTCGAACCTCGACGTCCCGCGGCCCTCGATCAAGGCGCGGGAGGGCAGGCTTTTCAATATCGTTCTGCCCGAGGATCGTTGAAAGGCTTCGCGTCTTTTGAGGGTCCAGTGAGTGGGCGGGACGATGGGTGCAACCCGGCGGTCCTGGCTTCTCGCCTTAGACCGCCAACCGGAGAGAGCTTGCTGTGGAAAGAGCGGCAAAAAAGGGCGCGGTCGAGGAGCTGAACGGTCTGTTCAAGACCACGAGCGTCGCGATCGTTGCTCATTATTCCGGCCTCACCGTTGCCCAGATGCAGAAGCTGCGCATGCAGATGAAGCAGGCGGGTGCCTCGGTGAAGGTCGCGAAGAACCGTCTCGCCAAGATTGCTCTTGAAGGCACTGACGTCGTTGCCATCGGTACCTTGTTGAAGGGGCCGACCGTGATCGCGACTTCCAACGATCCGGTAGCGGCGCCAAAGGTTGCCATCGAATTCGCCAAGGCGAACGAGCAGTTCGTCATTCTCGGCGGATCGATGGGTAAAACCGTCCTGAATGTCGATGGCGTGAAGGCACTTGCCTCGCTGCCGTCGCTCGATGAACTGCGCGGCAAACTTGTCGGCCTCCTTGTGGCGCCGGCGACCAAGCTCGCCCAGCTGTCGAATGCGCCCGCGGCCAAGCTCGCGCGCGTCATTCAGGCTCATGCCTCCAAGGACGAAGCGGCCTGACGGCTCTCGCAAAACACAATAACCCTGGTTCGAACCGATACGTTTAAGGAAACAGATCAATGGCTGACTTGCAGAAGATTGTTGACGACCTCTCGAGCCTGACCGTGCTCGAAGCGGCCGAGCTCGCAAAGCTCCTCGAAGAGAAGTGGGGCGTTTCGGCCGCGGCTGCGGTTGCAGTTGCCGGTCCGGCCGGTGGCGGTGCTGCCGCTGCCCCTGCTGAAGAAAAGACCGAATTCACGGTCGTTCTGGCCGCTGCCGGCGACAAGAAGATCGAGGTCATCAAGGAAGTCCGTGCCATCACCGGCCTTGGCCTCAAGGAAGCCAAGGACCTGGTCGAAGGCGCGCCGAAGCCGGTCAAGGAAGGCGTCAACAAGGACGAAGCCGACAAGATCAAGGCCCAGCTCGAGAAGGCTGGCGCAAAGGTTGAGCTCAAGTAATTCGCGTGACCGCGGGTTTCCCGCCGGGTTCCACCCGGCGGGCGTCCTACACGAGAAAGTGTGGGGATTGGTGGGGATACCCCTCGAATTTCCACGAATGCCGTCCCATATGGGGTCGGCAGCACGAAAGCACGGCAGGCAGACGGGATCGTAAGTTCCCATCGCAAGCCGTTGGGAGATAGGCAATTTCGGGCTTTGCAGTCCGTAACGAAGCAATTTTAGACGTGCGGGTGCGTTGAAGCGCTCCGCGCGTTGCTTTGCGTTCTTTGAGAACCGGATACTTCGATTTAGGATTTTGAAGTCCTGATGAGGGCGACTGGGCCGAAGGGCGAATTGACATTCAACTCCGAAGGCGACCCCGCGCTTTCGGAAAGGTCCGCTTCCCAGAGGGAGCGGCGAAACGAGAGGCCACGATGGCGCAACAGACGTTCACCGGTCGCAAACGCGTTCGCAAGTTTTTCGGACACATCAAGGAAGTCGCAGAGATGCCGAACCTCATCGAGGTTCAGAAGGCGTCCTACGACCAGTTCCTGATGGTGGACGAGCCGCCCGGCGGGCGGCTCGATGAGGGATTGCAGGCGGTTTTCCGCTCGGTTTTTCCGATCTCGGATTTCTCCGGCACCTCGATGCTGGAATTCGTGCGCTACGAATTCGAGCCGCCGAAATATGACGTCGACGAGTGCCGCCAGCGCGGCATGACCTTCGCTGCGCCCTTGAAGGTGACGCTGCGCCTGATCGTGTTCGATATCGACGAGGAAACCGGCGCGAAGTCGGTGAAGGACATCAAGGAGCAGGACGTCTACATGGGCGATATCCCGCTCATGACGATGAACGGCACCTTCATCGTCAACGGCACCGAGCGCGTCATCGTCTCCCAGATGCATCGTTCGCCCGGTGTGTTCTTCGACCACGACAAGGGCAAGACGCATTCGTCCGGCAAGCTGCTGTTTGCCGCGCGCGTGATCCCCTATCGCGGCTCCTGGCTCGACATCGAGTTCGACGCCAAGGACATCGTCTATGCGCGTATCGACCGCCGCCGCAAGATTCCGGTGACGTCGCTGATGTTCGCGCTCGGCCTCGATGGCGAGCAGATCCTTTCGACCTTCTACAAGAAGATCAACTTCAAGCGCGCCAAGGAAGGCTGGCGCGTGCCGTTCGACGCCGCCCGTTTCCGCGGCTACTCGACGGTCAACGACCTGATCGACGCCGACACCGGCAAGGTAGTGCTGGAAGCCGGCAAGAAGCTCACCGTGCGCGGCGCGCGCCAGCTCCAGGAGAAGGGGCTCAAGGCGCTGCGGATGTCGGACGAGGAACTGGTCGGCAACTACCTCGCCGAGGACCTCGTCAACCCGAAGACGGGCGAGATCCATGCCGAGGCCAGTGAGGAGATCACTGACAAGCTGATGAAGGCGCTGAACGAACAGGGCTACAAGGAGCTGCCGATTCTCGACATCGACCATGTCAATGTCGGTCCCTACATCCGCAACACGCTGCATGCCGACAAGAACATGACGCGCGAAGATGCGCTGTTCGACATCTACCGCGTGATGCGTCCGGGCGAGCCGCCGACACTGGATTCGGCGCAGGCGATGTTCCAGTCGCTGTTCTTTGACTCCGAGCGCTACGACCTGTCCGCGGTCGGCCGCGTCAAGATGAATATGCGCCTTGATCTCGATGCGCCGGACACCCAGCGCACGCTGCGCAAGGAAGACATCCTCGCGGTCATCAAGACGCTGGTCGACCTGCGCGACGGCAAGGGCGAGATCGACGACATCGACCACCTCGGCAACCGCCGGGTGCGCTCGGTCGGCGAGTTGATGGAGAACCAGTACCGTATCGGCCTGCTTCGCATGGAGCGCGCGATCAAGGAGCGCATGTCGAGTGTCGATATCGACACCGTGATGCCGCAGGATCTGATCAACGCCAAGCCGGCGGCTGCCGCCGTGCGCGAGTTCTTCGGCTCCTCCCAGCTCTCGCAGTTCATGGACCAGACCAACCCGCTGTCGGAGATCACCCACAAGCGGCGCCTGTCGGCATTGGGCCCGGGTGGTCTGACCCGCGAGCGCGCCGGCTTCGAGGTGCGTGACGTGCATCCGACGCATTACGGCCGCATCTGCCCGATCGAAACGCCGGAAGGTCCGAACATCGGCCTGATCAATTCGCTGGCGACGTTCGCGCGCGTCAACAAGTACGGCTTCGTCGAGACGCCTTATCGCAAGGTCAAGGACGGCCGCGTCACCGACGAGGTGGTCTATCTCTCCGCAATGGAGGAAGGCCGTCATCACGTTGCGCAGGCCAACGTCGCGCTCGACAACCGTGGCCGCTTCACCGACGACCTCGTGGTCTGCCGCCACGCCGGCGACGTGGTCATGATCTCGCCGGACAAGGTCGACTACATGGACGTGTCGCCGAAGCAGCTCGTCTCAGTAGCCGCGGCGCTGATCCCGTTCCTCGAGAACGACGACGCCAACCGTGCGCTGATGGGCTCGAACATGCAGCGTCAGGCCGTGCCATTGGTGCGCGCCGAAGCGCCTTTCGTCGGCACCGGCATGGAAGGCGTGGTCGCCCGCGACTCGGGCGCTGCGATCGCCGCGCGCCGTACCGGCGTGATCGACCAGATCGACGCGACCCGTATCGTTATCCGCGCCACCGAGGATCTCGACCCGACCAAGTCGGGCGTCGATATCTACCGGCTGATGAAGTACCAGCGCTCCAACCAGTCGACCTGCATCAATCAGCGGCCGCTGGTGAAGGTCGGTGACGTCGTCAAGAAGGGCGACATCATTGCCGACGGTCCGTCGACCGACCTCGGAGAGCTTGCGCTCGGCCGCAACGTGTTGGTCGCGTTCATGCCATGGAACGGCTACAACTTCGAAGACTCGATCCTGCTCTCGGAGCGGATCGTGAAGGACGACGTCTTCACCTCGATCCACATCGAGGAGTTCGAGGTGATGGCCCGCGACACCAAGCTGGGCCCTGAGGAAATCACCCGCGACATTCCAAACGTCTCGGAAGAAGCGCTGAAAAACCTCGACGAAGCCGGCATCGTCTATATCGGCGCCGAAGTTCGCGCTGGCGACATCCTGGTCGGCAAGATCACGCCGAAGGGCGAAAGCCCGATGACGCCGGAAGAAAAGCTTCTGCGCGCCATCTTCGGCGAAAAGGCGTCTGACGTCCGCGATACTTCGCTGCGCGTGCCTCCGGGCGTGCAGGGCACGATCGTGGAAGTCCGCGTCTTCAACCGCCACGGCGTCGACAAGGACGAACGTGCGTTGGCGATCGAGCGGGAAGAGATCGAGCGTCTGGCCAAGGACCGCGACGACGAACAGGCGATCCTCGACCGCAACGTCTACAGCCGTCTGGCCGAGCTCCTGGAAAACCGCCAGGGCATCGCCGGTCCGAAGGGCTTCAAGAAGGACACCAAGATCACGCGTGCCGTGCTCGAGGAGCATCCGCGTTCGCAGTGGTGGATGTTCGCATCCCCCAATGACAAGCTGATGGCCGAAATCGAGGCCATGCGGAAGCAGTACGACGAGTTGAAGAAGGGGCTTGAACAGCGCTTCCTCGACAAGGTCGAGAAGCTGCAGCGTGGCGACGAGTTGCCGCCCGGCGTGATGAAGATGGTCAAGGTCTTCGTCGCGGTGAAGCGCAAGATCCAGCCCGGCGACAAGATGGCCGGCCGTCACGGCAACAAGGGTGTGGTGTCCAAGATCGTTCCGATCGAGGACATGCCGTTCCTCGAGGACGGCACCCATGCCGATATCGTGCTCAATCCGCTCGGCGTGCCCTCGCGCATGAACGTCGGGCAGATCCTCGAAACCCATCTCGGCTGGGCGTGCGCCGGTCTCGGCAAACGCATCGGACAGACGGTCGATGCCTACCTGAGCAAGCAGGACGTGAAGCCGCTGAAGGAGACCTTGAAGAAGATCTACGGCGACGAGGAGACGATCAAGTCGCTCAACGACAGCGAGTTGATGGAGCTTGGCCGCAATCTCAGCCACGGCGTGCCGATCGCAACCCCGGTGTTCGACGGCGCCAAGGAAAACGACATCGAGGAAATGCTGAAGCTTGCAGGCCTCGATGCCTCCGGCCAGTCGACCGTCTATGACGGGCGCACGGGCGATGCCTTCGACCGCAAGGTGACGGTGGGCTACATCTATATGCTCAAGCTGCACCATCTCGTCGACGACAAGATCCATGCGCGCTCGATCGGTCCGTACTCGCTCGTCACCCAGCAGCCGCTGGGCGGCAAGGCGCAGTTTGGCGGCCAGCGCTTCGGCGAAATGGAGGTCTGGGCGCTGGAGGCGTACGGCGCGGCCTACACCTTGCAGGAAATGCTGACGGTGAAGTCGGACGACGTCGCCGGCCGTACCAAGGTGTACGAGGCGATCGTTCGCGGCGACGACACGTTCGAGGCGGGTATTCCCGAATCCTTCAACGTGCTGGTCAAGGAAATGCGTTCGCTCGGCCTCAACGTCGACCTGCACAATTCAAAGGTGGGCGCGACGCCGACCTCGGAGGCGGCCGAGTAAGCACAGGTGTCGTACCCGGCGCGTGGCGCGCGCCGGGTATTCGCAGTCCGCGCTTTCAGTTGAAGGCGCGCGTGGCTGAATGATGAATTTCGAATTTGCTGCCGGTGACGATCGGCACGCGAGGAGAAGACGATGAACCAGGAAATTATGAATTTGTTCAACCCGACGACGCCGGCTCAGGTCTTTGACCAGATCCGGATCTCGATCGCGTCGCCGGAAAAGATTCTGTCGTGGTCCTATGGCGAAATCAAGAAGCCGGAGACCATCAACTACCGCACCTTCAAGCCGGAGCGCGACGGTCTGTTCTGCGCACGCATCTTCGGTCCGATCAAGGATTACGAGTGTCTGTGCGGCAAGTACAAGCGGATGAAGTACAAGGGCATCATCTGCGAAAAGTGCTCGGTCGAGGTGACCTTGTCGCGCGTCCGGCGCGAGCGCATGGGCCACATCGAACTGGCCGCGCCCGTTGCCCACATCTGGTTCCTGAAGTCGCTGCCGTCCCGCATCGGCCTTCTGCTCGACATGACGCTGAAGGATCTAGAGCGGATTCTCTACTTTGAATACTACGTCGTGCTTGAGCCGGGCCTGACCTCGCTCAAGGACCGCCAGCTCCTGTCGGAAGACGAGTACCTGAAGGCGCAGGACGAATTCGGCCAGGATTCCTTCACCGCCATGATCGGCGCGGAGGCGATCCGCGAGCTGTTGAAGGGGCTCGACCTCGAGAAGCTCGAGGTGTCCTTGCGCAGCGAGATGGCCGAGACCGACTCCGACATCAAGCACAAGAAGCTCGCCAAGCGCCTGAAGATCGTCGAGGCCTTCCGCTATTCCGGCAACAAGCCGGAATGGATGATCCTGACCGTGGTGCCGGTGATCCCGCCGGATCTGCGGCCGCTGGTGCCGCTCGATGGCGGCCGCTTTGCGACCTCGGACCTCAACGACCTCTACCGCCGCGTCATCAACCGCAACAACCGCCTGAAGCGGCTGATGGAGCTGCGCGCGCCCGACATCATCATCCGCAACGAAAAGCGCATGTTGCAGGAGGCGGTCGACGCGTTGTTCGACAACGGCCGCCGCGGCCGCGTCATCACTGGCGCCAACAAGCGGCCCCTGAAGTCGCTTGCCGACATGCTCAAGGGCAAGCAGGGCCGCTTCCGCCAGAACCTGCTCGGCAAGCGCGTCGACTATTCCGGCCGTTCGGTGATCGTGGTCGGTCCCGAGCTGCGTCTGCATCAGTGCGGCCTGCCGAAGAAGATGGCGCTCGAACTGTTCAAGCCGTTCATCTATTCGCGGCTTGACGCCAAGGGCCTGTCGACCACGGTGAAGCAGGCCAAGAAGCTGGTCGAGAAGGAGCGCCCGGAGGTCTGGGATATCCTTGACGAGGTGATCCGCGAGCATCCGGTGCTGCTCAACCGCGCGCCGACGCTGCATCGCCTCGGCATCCAGGCCTTCGAGCCGGTCCTGATCGAGGGCAAGGCGATCCAGCTTCACCCGCTGGTCTGCGCCGCCTTCAACGCCGACTTCGACGGCGACCAGATGGCCGTGCACGTTCCGCTGTCGCTGGAAGCGCAGCTGGAAGCGCGCGTCCTGATGATGTCGACCAACAACATCCTGCATCCCGCGAACGGCCAGCCGATCATCGTGCCGTCGCAGGACATCGTGCTCGGCCTCTATTACCTCTCGATCATGCGCGAAGGGCTGCCCGGCGAGGGCAAGCTCTACGGCGAAATGTCCGAGATCGAGCACGCGCTGCACTCGAAGGTCATCCACCTGCATACCAAGATCAAGTATCGCTGGGAGGGCACCGACGAAGAGGGCAAGCCGGTCAAGCGCTGGATCGAAACCACCGCGGGACGCGTCATGCTCGGCAACGTGCTGCCGAAGTCGCCGAAAATTTCGTACGACGTCATCAACAAGCTGATGACCAAGCGCGAAATCTCCGGCGTGATCGATCAGGTCTATCGCCACTGCGGCCAGAAGGAGACGGTGATCTTCTGCGACCGCATCATGGCGCTCGGCTTCTACAATGCGTTCAAGGCCGGTATTTCCTTCGGCAAGGACGACATGGTGGTGCCGCACGGCAAGTGGAAGATCGTGGAGACCACGCGTACGCTGGCGAAGGATTTCGAACAGCAGTACAATGACGGTCTGATCACACATGGCGAGAAGTACAACAAGGTGGTCGACGCCTGGTCGAAGGCCACCGAGGAAATCGCCAAGGAGATGATGAAGGAAATCTCCTCGACCAAGAAGAACGCCAAGGGCGCGGAAGCCGACATCAACTCGATCTACATGATGGCCCACTCCGGTGCGCGCGGCTCGCCCGCGCAAATGCGTCAGCTCGCCGGTATGCGCGGCCTGATGGCCAAGCCGTCGGGCGAAATCATCGAGACCCCGATCATTTCCAACTTCAAGGAAGGCCTGTCGGTGCTCGAATACTTCAACTCGACCCACGGCGCCCGCAAGGGCCTCGCGGACACCGCGTTGAAGACCGCCAACTCCGGTTATCTCACCCGCCGTCTGGTCGACGTCGCGCAGGACTGCATCATCAATTCCGATGACTGCGGCACCAAGCTCGGCATCAAGATGCGCGCCATCATTGATGCCGGCACGGTCGTCGCCTCGCTGGCCTCGCGCATCCTCGGCCGCACCGCGGGCGAGGATCTGCGCGATCCCGCAACCAACAAGGTCGTGGTCAAGCGCGGCACGCTGATGGAGGAGACGCATGTCGACGCCATCCAGCAGGCCGGCATCCAGGAGGTGAAGATCCGTTCGGCGCTGACCTGCGAACTCGTCAACGGCATCTGCGGCAAGTGCTACGGCCGGGATCTGGCCCGCGGCACGCCGGTCAACCACGGCGAAGCGGTCGGCGTCATCGCGGCGCAGTCGATCGGCGAGCCCGGCACGCAGCTGACCATGCGCACCTTCCACATCGGCGGTGCGGCGCAGATCAACGAGCAGTCGTTCGTGGAGTTGAACTTCGACGGCAAGGTGACGATCAAGAACCGGGCGATCGCCAGGAACAGCGAAGGCCATGCGGTCGCGATGGTCCGCAACATGGTGGTTGCGATCTCGGACGCCGACGGCACGGAGCGTGCGACCCACCGTATCCAGTACGGTGCCCGCATGCATGTCGACGACGGCGACACGGTCAAGCGCGGCCAGCGCATCGCCGAATGGGATCCATACACCCGTCCGGTGTTGACCGAGGTCGAAGGCACGATCGGTTTCGAGGATCTGGTCGAAGGCCAGTCGATCTCGGAAACGCTCGACGAATCCACCGGTATCGCCAAGCGCGTCGTCATCGACTGGCGTTCGACGCGGGGCGGCGCCGATCTGCGGCCTGCGATCGTCATCAAGGGGAAGGACGGCAAGGTCCTCAAGCTGCAGCGCGGCGGCGACGCCCGCTACATGCTGTCGGTCGACGCCATTCTGTCGCTTGACCTTGGAGCCAAGGTCAAGCCGGGTGACATCCTGGCGCGTATCTCGACCGAGAGCGCCAAGACCCGCGACATCACGGGCGGTCTGCCGCGCGTGGCCGAACTGTTCGAGGCGCGCAAGCCGAAGGATGCGGCGATCATCGCCGAGATCGCCGGCACCATCCGCTTCGGCCGGGACTACAAGAACAAGCGCCGCATCTCGATCGAGCCGATGGACAAGAGCGAGGAGCCGCGCGAGTACCTGATTCCGAAAGGCAAGCACATCCACCTGCAGGACGGCGACATCGTCGAAAAGGGCGACTTCATCGTCGAGGGCAATCCGGCACCGCACGACATCCTGGCGATCAAGGGCATCGAGGAGCTCGCGGCCTATCTGGTCAACGAAATCCAGGAGGTCTACCGGCTGCAGGGCGTGCTCATCAACGACAAGCACATCGAGGTGATTGTCCGTCAGATGCTGCAGAAGGTGGAAATCACCGACCAGGGCGACACCGACATGATCTCGGGGGAGCAGATCGACAAGATCGAGTTCGACCAGGTCAATGCCAAGGCGAAAGAAGAGGGCAAGAAGCCCGCCACGGGAACGCCGGTTCTGCTCGGCATCACCAAGGCGAGCTTGCAGACCCGCTCGTTCTTCTCCGCGGCTTCGTTCCAGGAGACGACCCGCGTGCTCACCGAAGCCGCCGTCAACGGCAAGGTGGACCCGCTGGAAGGGCTCAAGGAGAACGTCATTGTCGGTCGCCTGATACCGGCCGGTACTGGCGCCTCGATGGCGAAGATCCGCGAGGTCGCGATGAAGCGCGACAAGCTGATCCTCGACGAGCGCGAAAAGCAGGCTGCGATCGTGCCGGCGGCGCCGGAAGTCGAGCCTTTGGCCCTGCCGCCCGCCGAATAGGCTCCAAGCGGCCCCGCAAGACTACGGAAAGACCGGCGAAAGCCGGTCTTTTTTTGCTATTTTCTGACTATTCTGGTCCATTGGGCGGGCTCGTTCATCTTCCCTTCAGGGAAAAAAGCGCTTCTTCTCAAATAACTTAAGTCTGGCGCCTGGTGGCAGGCGGCCGACGACGGCGGGGGCCGGAAATAACCGGAAACATATGTTGGATCTAGCAATTGTAGGCGGCGGGCCCGGCGGCCTGATGAGCGCGTGGTACCTGAAGAAGAAGCTGGGCGACCTGTGCCGCGTCACGATCTTTGAAGCGTCCGATCGGCTGGGAGGCAAGATCCTCACCGGCCGGTTCGATTCTGCGCCTGCGATCTACGAGGCCGGGGTAGCCGAAATCTACGACTACTCGATGACGGGACCCGACCCGTTGCGCGAGATGATCCAGCATTTCGGCCTGCAAACCATACCGATGGATGCCGAACAGGTTCAGCTCGACGGCGAGCTGCTGAACGACGTGGCGGGCATGCGCCGCAAATACGGGGCGAAGACGGCGGACGCCATCGAGACCTTCCGCGAACGTTGCAGCAAGATGGTATCGCCGATCGAGTATTACGAAGGCATCGGCGCTCACGACAACGAACACCCCTGGGCCTACATCACGGCGGAAGAGCTGCTCGATCGAGAGGTCGATGACGCCACCGCAAAGCGCTTCTTCAAGGTGATGGCTCGCTCCGACATCGCGACGGAGAGCCACAACACCAATGGCCTCAATGCGCTGAAGAATTTCGTGATGGATATCGAGGGCTATATCAGCCTCTACTCGATCCAGAACGGCAATGAGCAGCTGATCGAATGCCTGAAAGAGGATGTCAAAGCCGACATCCAGCTTAACCATCGCGTTCTCAAGGTCGGCAAGACCGCAAGCGGCCGCTATCAGCTCAACATGATGAATGGCAAGGGGCCGGAGACGCGGGATTTCGATCTCGTGCTGATGTGCCTGCCGCACTCCTGGCTTGCGACCATGGGCTGGGACGGCGAAGACCTGCGCAAGTCCATGGTCAAGCACGTCGCCTATTTCGACCGGCCTGCGCATTATCTGCGGATTTCGATCCTGTTCGATTCCCCGTTCTGGGGCGACAAGATCCCCGGCTCCTGGTTCATGTCGGAGGCGTTCGGCGGCTGCTGCGTCTATAACGAAGGCTCCCGCCATGATGTCGGCCGCCACGGCGTTCTCAACTGGCTGATCGCGGGCTCCGACGCGCTTGCCTTTGCCAATCTCGACGACAAGGCGCTGATCGATGCCGCGCTGAAGTCGCTGCCGCCTTCGCTTGGCGATGCGCGCGATCATTTCATCGAGGGCAAGACCCATCGCTGGCTGTCTTCGGTCAACGCGTTGCCTGGCGGGATGCCGGCGCGCGACGTGATGACCAACCACCGGCCGGACCCCAAGCGGCATCCGGGCCTGGTTCTTGTCGGCGATTACCTCTTCAATTCGACGCTGAACGGATTGCTCGATTCCTCAGATGCGGCGACCGATATCGTTGTTTCCGAAATGATGCGGCTGCGCCGCTCGCGCGGTGCGAACGGAAAGCCGCTGTCCGACAAGATCGATCGCGACTACTTCGAGAACTACCGCGGGCTCGGGCCGTATCATCAGGTCTGGAGCCAATTCACCGATCCCGCCTATCTGATGGATCTGATCAGGATCGTCTGGGACCGGACGAACAGCTACAAGCTCTTGATCGCGGGATCGGCAAGCGGCGAACTGGTTGGCGCCTTGCGCGCGCGCAGGGTCGATGCCTGGGGCATCGAGAACAACCGCGCCATTCACGCCAGGACGCCGAAGGAATTGAAGAAGTTCAACAAGCTCGGATCGATCGTCGATCTGCCGTTCAAGGACGGCGAGTTCGACTTCGTGTTCGAGACCAGCCTGTGTCATGTCGCCGAAAGCCGCGTGCCCACGGCCATTCGCGAACTCAACCGCGTCGTGAAGACCGGTCTTGTGTTCGGCTCGGTCACCTCGGACATGGTGCCCGCCCTGATCGACCGTTACGATCTCCTGCGCGGCGTCAAGAAGCTTGGCACCTGGTGGGAATGGTCGGAGCTCTTCTTCAGCAACGGCTTCGATCTCTCGATGCATCGCCACGATTGCACCGATGCGCTGTGGGAGGCGACGCTTGCGGCCAACAAGGGACCGGGCCAGTGGTATGCCGACGCCGAAAGCCTGCGCTATTCGTTCTTCGATAAGATTGAAGACGACGTCGAGTAGACGGTGGCGGCGTCCGGTAAGGTTACTCGTGTGGCGGAAGCGCCAATTATTTTGCTGACGGCGCGCTGATCGCCTAGGATAGGGGATAGCACATTCCCCATTTCGCCCTGCGGTCATGCCGGCCGTGCAGCACCGGTTGGTTTCATGGCTTCCAAGCCTTCTCTGTCAGGCGAACCCGTCGCAGCTTCCGCGGAGGATTCCGCGGCGGCCCTGGATGTCGAGAAGAAGCTCGCCGCTCGGCTCGCGCCCGGTGGGCGCGTGGCAGGCAATAAACCTCCGCCGGTTGAAGACGAGGACGACGAAGACCAGGACGACGAGCATAAGCTCGACGACGAGGACGATGAAGAACTCGCCGTCTACACCGCCCGCGAAGCCGCCGGCGCGCTCGCGACGATCTACGGTTTCGTCAAACCCTCCCTGAAGAACTACAAGAAGCTGATTGCATTCGTCGGCCTCGGCGTTCTGGTCGAGACGCTGTTCAACGTGATCATGCCGCTCAGCCTGAAGTTTCTCATCGACGATGCGCTCGGCGAGGAAGATTTCGAGGCGCTGATCCGGATTCTCTCCGTGCTGGCCGTGGCCGGCATCATCACCTCGATCGTCGCGATCTGGTACGAGCGCTGGGACGCAAGGCTGGCTGCGGCGCTAATCTCGGATGTGCGGACGCGGCTGTTCGAGCACGTCCAGAATTTGCCCGCGGCATTTTTCCAGCGCACCAAGCGCGGCGAAATCCTGTCGCGGTTTTCGGTCGACATGTCGGCCTTCGAGGGAACGGTCAAGGGCTTTGCCAGTGCGGCCGCGCTGCCGTTCTTCGAATTGATCGCCGGCATCATTCTGATGCTGTTCCTGAACTGGCAGCTCGCCGCGATTTCGCTTCTGGTGTTTCCGATCACGCTGATCGGCCCGCGCATCATCACGCCGAAGGCCGTGCAGGCGAACTATGAGCAGAAGCTCAATGAGGCCTCGCTGCTAGGCATGGTGCAGGAAAGCATCGCGACCCAGGCGGTCGTCAAGGCTTTCATGCTCCAGCGCAAGACATTGGGCTGGTTCACCATGCGCAACGACGAGGCGCGGCGGAAGATCGCCTCCGCCGCCTTCCTGTCGACCATGGTCGAACGCACCGTGACCGTCTCGGTGTTGCTGCTGCACCTCGTGGTGCTCGCGATCGGCGCCTATCTCGCGACCAAGGGGCAGATCACGGTTGGAACGTTCGTGACATTCGAAAGCGCGTTCTGGGAGGTGTCCTACAACATCGCCCACATCATGCACTTCATCCCGGTCTCGATTCAGTCGGCGGCGGCTGTGCGCCACATCGAGGAATTGGTCGACGAGCCGACCCGCGGCGCGGACCGGCCCGGCGCGCCCGACCTGCCGCGCATCAGCCACGACATCTCCTTCGAGCGCGTGACCTTTCAGTATGAGGGGAGCGAGACGCCGGTTCTCGACAATCTCAGCCTCAAGCTCGATGTCGGCAAGACCATTGCGATCGTCGGTCCGAGCGGTTCGGGCAAGAGCACGCTACTCAACCTGATCCTGCGTCTTTACGTGCCCGATGAAGGACGTGTCACCATCGACGGCGTCGATATCCGCAAGGTGACGCGTGATTCCCTGCGCCGCAGCATGGCGGTGGTGTTCCAGGAGAACATGCTCTTCAACATGTCGATCCGCGAGAACATCCGCCTCGGCAAGGAAGGCGCGACCGACAAGGAAGTGGAGGACGCGGCCCGCAAGGCCGAAATCCACCGCTACATCATGAGCCTTCCGCGGAAATACGACACGCAGGTCGGCGAGCGCGGCGATACATTATCGGGCGGCCAGCGCCAGCGCATCGCGATTGCGCGTGCCATCGTGCGAAACCCCTCGGTCCTGCTTCTGGACGAGGCCACCTCGGCGCTCGACCAGACCACGGAGGCCGCGATCAACAAGACGCTGATGAAGCTTGCCAGGGGCCGAACCATGATTTTCTCGACCCACCGCCTGACCTCGGTGGTCGACATGGACGAGATCATCGTGATTTCCGGGGGCAGGGCGATCGAACGCGGCTCGCACGAAGAGTTGCTGGCGAAAGGCGGCATGTACCGCCAGCTTTGGGACGACCAGAGCACCAAGCCGCACAAAGCCGCGGAGCAGGACGACGACGAGGATGAGGACGACGATTAGGCTGTCACGGGCTCCGATCGGCCATCGGATGTCGTCCGGTCGCCATCCGAGGCGGGCTGCGGTATCAAAATACCGAAATTTCCGGCAATTCCACTGGGAAGAGCAGCTGCCCCAACTGGCCCAGGTCGCGCGTGCCGCGCTTGATGAGTTGCATGCGGCGAGCGGCAGAAGTGCTTCATCCCATGTTGTTTCGCCTTGACTTGGCGATCCCGCGCCGATAGAACCCGCGCACTCAACGACAGGCGGTGAGCTTCGCTTGCGTCGGAACGGGCCACCCTCATAGTCCCTTGTTTTAAGGGGTTCGTGGCGGGCACCAACCTCGACGAATGTCGCTCAAACGCTGTCGAATATAGCTAGGCAATGCCGTAACGATTTCAGTTTTCGTGGGCACGTCCCCCGGAATTGATCGGATGCATGACCTCAGGTGCGGTTCGAGCGGTTTCGCTGATCGAGCCTGACTTTGCGGTCCTCTGTGGCGTCGAAGCGCTTTCTGCTCAGGGATGGGCGGTTGGCGCGATTTCGCTTTGCGCGGGTCTTTCCGCACGGAGCGGTGAGGGGACCTCAGGGTCTTTAAACGATTTTGCGGAGCCTTGTGTTCCGCGCGAATTGAAGGGTGAAGGCTGACATGCCGACGATCAACCAGCTGATCGCAAGTCCGCGCGTCGTACAGAAGTCGCGCAAGAAGGTGCCGGCGCTGCAGCAGTCGCCGCAGAAGCGCGGCGTTTGCACGCGCGTCTACACCACGACCCCGAAGAAGCCGAACTCGGCGCTCCGCAAGGTCGCCAAGGTGCGCCTGACCAACGGCTTCGAGGTGATCGGCTACATCCCCGGCGAGGGCCATAACCTTCAGGAGCACTCGGTGGTGATGATCCGCGGCGGCCGCGTCAAGGACTTGCCCGGCGTGCGCTACCACATTCTCCGCGGCGTCCTCGATACGCAGGGCGTCAAGAACCGTAAGCAGCGCCGTTCGAAGTACGGCGCCAAGCGTCCGAAGTAATCGGGAAGAAATACATGTCGCGCCGCCATTCCGCTGAAAAACGTGAAGTGCTTCCGGATCCGAAGTTCGGAAACATCATCATTACGAAGTTCATGAACTCGGTGATGTATGCCGGGAAGAAGTCGGTCGCCGAAGGCATCGTCTACGGCGCGCTCGGCATGATCGAGGCCAAGACCAAGCAGAGCCCGCTCACCGTATTCGAGCAGGCGCTGGAAAACGTGATGCCGACCATCGAAGTCCGTTCGCGGCGTGTCGGCGGCGCCACTTACCAGGTCCCGGTCGAAGTCCGTTCGGTGCGCCGGCAGGCCTTGGGAATCCGCTGGCTGATCGCGGCCGCGCGCGAGCGCAATGAAAAGACGATGACGGAGCGGCTGTCGGCCGAGCTGCTCGACGCGTCGAATAATCGGGGGAACGCCGTCAAGAAGCGTGAAGACGTGCACCGGATGGCGGAAGCCAATCGCGCCTTCTCGCACTACCGCTGGTAACGGCGAAACGTCAGGACCCTGAAGGAAAAGACCATGCCCCGCCAACATGCCATCGAGGACTACCGCAACTTCGGTATCATGGCGCATATCGACGCCGGCAAGACCACGACCACCGAGCGCATCCTCTATTACACCGGCAAGAGCCACAAGATCGGCGAAGTGCACGAAGGTGCCGCGACGATGGACTGGATGGAGCAGGAGCAGGAGCGCGGCATCACCATCACCTCGGCTGCGACGACCGCGTTCTGGAACGGCAAGCGGCTGAACATCATCGATACCCCCGGCCACGTCGACTTCACCATCGAAGTCGAGCGCTCGCTTCGCGTGCTCGACGGCGCGGTATGCGTGCTCGATTCCAACCAGGGCGTCGAGCCGCAGACCGAAACCGTGTGGCGTCAGGGCGACAAGTACAAGGTCCCGCGCATCGTCTTCGCCAACAAGATGGACAAGACCGGCGCCGATTTCTTCAAGTGCCTTTCCGACATCGTCGACCGTCTCGGCGCCAAGCCGATCGCGATCCAGCTTCCGATCGGCGCCGAGAACAACTTCAAGGGTCTCGTTGACCTCGTGAAGATGAAGGGCATCATCTGGAACGACGAATTGCTCGGCGCGAAGTTCGATTATGTCGACATTCCTGCAGACCTCGTCGATCAGGCCAAGGAATACCGCGAGAAGATGGTGGAAGCCGCCGTCGAGCTCGACGACGACGCCCTCGCTGCCTTCCTCGACGGCAAGGAGCCGGATGAGGCGACGCTGAAGCGGCTGATCCGCAAAGCCGTCTTGACCGGCGCGTTCTATCCCGTGTTGTGCGGTTCGGCCTTCAAGAACAAGGGCGTGCAGCCGCTGCTCGACGCCGTGGTCGACTATCTGCCGTCGCCGGTCGATGTGCCCGCAATCAAGGGTACCGACGAGGACGGCAACGAGATCGTGCGCAAGGCCGACGACAAGGAGCCGCTCGCGCTGCTCGCGTTCAAGATCATGGACGACCCGTTCGTCGGCACCATCACCTTCTGCCGCATCTATTCCGGCACGCTCATCTCGGGCACCGGTGTCATCAACTCGACGCGCGACCGCAAGGAGCGTATCGGGCGCATGCTGCTGATGCACGCCAACAACCGCGAAGACATCAAGGAAGCCTATGCTGGCGACATCGTTGCGCTGGCTGGCCTGAAGGAAGCGCGCACCGGTGACACGCTGTGCGATGCGAACAAGCCGGTGATTCTGGAAAAGATGGAATTTCCGGAGCCGGTCATCGAGATCGCGATCGAGCCGAAGTCGAAGGCCGACCAGGAAAAGCTCGGTGTGGCGCTGGCGAAGCTTGCCGCGGAAGATCCGTCGTTCCGCGTGTCGACCGATCAGGAATCCGGCCAGACCATCCTCAAGGGCATGGGCGAACTCCATCTCGACATCAAGGTCGACATCCTCAAGCGCACCTACAAGGTCGACGCCAATATCGGCGCGCCACAGGTGGCGTTCCGCGAACGCATCACCCAGCGGGTGGAGCACAGCTACACCCACAAGAAGCAGACCGGCGGTACCGGCCAGTTTGCGGCGGTCACGATCATCGTCGAGCCGAACGAGCCCGGCAAAGGCTACGAATTCGAGTCCAAGATCGTTGGCGGCGCGGTGCCGAAGGAATATATCCCCGGTGTCGAAAAGGGCGTGGAGAGTGTGTTGTCTTCCGGCGTGGTTGCCGGCTTCCCGATCGTCGACATCAAGGTTCAACTGATCGACGGCAAGTACCATGACGTCGACTCGTCGGCGCTGGCCTTCGAAATCGCAACGCGCGCCTGCTTCCGCGAGGCTCTGCAGAGAGGCAAGTCGGTCCTGCTCGAGCCGATCATGAAGGTCGAGGTGGTGACGCCGGAAGACTACACCGGCTCCGTCATCGGCGACCTGAATTCGCGGCGCGGCCAGATCCAGGGCCAGGACATGCGCGGCAACGCCAACGTCATCAATGCGATGGTGCCGCTCATGAACATGTTCGGCTACGTCAATAACCTGCGCTCGATGAGCCAGGGGCGCGCGACCTTTACCATGCAGTTCGACCACTACGCTGAAGCGCCGGCAAATGTGTCGGCAGAAGTCCAGAAGAAGTTTGCCTGATTGTCGTTGGCGGCAGCTAACGATTGAACGGAGAGTCAAATGGCCAAAGCAAAATTTGAACGTACCAAACCGCACTGCAACATCGGCACCATCGGTCACGTCGACCACGGCAAGACCTCGCTGACGGCGGCGATCACCAAGATCCTGGCCGAGACCGGCGGTGCAACGTTCACGGCGTACGACCAGATCGACAAGGCGCCCGAAGAGAAGGCGCGCGGCATCACGATCTCGACCGCTCACGTCGAGTATGAGACGCAGAAGCGCCACTACGCCCACGTCGACTGCCCCGGCCACGCCGACTACGTCAAGAACATGATCACCGGCGCAGCCCAGATGGACGGCGCGATCCTCGTGGTGTCGGCCGCCGACGGCCCGATGCCGCAGACCCGCGAGCACATCCTGCTCGCCAAGCAGGTCGGCGTGCCCGCGATGGTCGTGTTCCTCAACAAGTGCGACATGGTCGACGATCCCGAATTGCTCGAACTCGTCGAGCTCGAGGTCCGCGAACTGCTCTCGAAGTACGATTTCCCGGGCGACAAGATTCCGATCATCAAGGGCTCGGCGCTCGCCGCCCTCGAAGACAAGGACAAGAAGCTCGGCCACGACGCGATCCTCGAGCTGATGAAGAACGTCGACGAGTACATTCCGCAGCCGGAGCGTCCGATCGACCAGCCGTTCCTGATGCCGGTGGAAGACGTGTTCTCGATTTCCGGCCGCGGCACCGTGGTGACCGGCCGCGTCGAGCGCGGCATCATCAAGGTCGGCGACGAAATCGATATCGTCGGTCTGCGCGCCACTCAGAAGACCACCGTCACCGGCGTCGAAATGTTCCGCAAGCTGCTCGATCAGGGTCAGGCGGGCGACAACATCGGCGCGCTGCTCCGCGGCACCAAGCGCGAGGAAGTCGAGCGCGGCCAGGTGCTGTGCAAGCCTGGTTCGGTCAAGCCGCATACCAAGTTCAAGGCTGAGGCCTACATCCTCACCAAGGAAGAGGGCGGACGTCATACCCCGTTCTTCACCAACTACCGGCCGCAGTTCTATTTCCGCACCACCGACGTGACCGGTGTCGTGCACCTGCCGGAAGGCACCGAAATGGTGATGCCGGGCGACAACATCGCGATGGAAGTGCACCTGATCGTGCCGATCGCGATGGAAGAGAAGCTCCGCTTCGCGATTCGTGAAGGTGGCCGCACCGTCGGCGCCGGCGTCGTCGCAAGCATCATCGAGTAAGAAGCGAATAGGGAATGGCGAGTAGCGGGTGGTTTAGATCCATTCGCTATTCGCTACTCGCCACTCACCAAGAAAGACAACGGCAATGAACGGCCAGAATATTCGCATCCGCCTCAAGGCGTTCGACCATCGGATTCTCGATACGTCGACGCGTGAGATCGTGAACACGGCGAAACGGACCGGAGCCCAGGTGCGCGGACCCATTCCGCTGCCGACCAGGCTCGAGAAGTTCACCGTCAACCGTTCGCCGCACGTCGACAAGAAGAGCCGCGAGCAATTCGAGATGCGAACGCACAAGCGTCTTCTCGACATTGTCGATCCGACCCCGCAGACGGTGGACGCGCTGATGAAGCTCGATCTCGCCGCCGGCGTCGACGTCGAAATCAAGCTCTAACCCTTCAATGCCGTCCGCTTGTTTCGGCGGACAGAAAGAACAGGAAGCACGAAGATGCGCTCCGGAGTGATCGCACAAAAGGTCGGGATGACGCGGGTCTTTACGGAGACCGGCGAGCACGTCCCTGTGACCGTGCTCAAGCTCGGCAATTGCCAGGTGGTCGGTCACCGCACGACCGAGAAGAACGGTTATGTCGCGCTTCAGCTCGGCTCGGGCGCGCGCAAGACCGTCTATATGCCGAAGGCCGAACGCGGCCAGTTCGCGGTCGCCAAGGTCGAGCCCAAGCGCAAGCTTGCCGAGTTCCGCGTGTCGGAAGATGCGCTGATCCCGGTCGGCGCCGAAATCCAGGCCGACCATTTCGTCGTCGGCCAGTTCGTCGACGTCACCGGCACCTCGGTCGGTAAGGGCTTTGCCGGCGGCATGAAGCGCTGGAATTTTGGCGGTCTGCGCGCCACCCACGGTGTGTCGGTCTCGCACCGTTCGATCGGTTCGACCGGTGGCCGCCAGGATCCCGGCAAGACCTGGAAGAACAAGAAGATGCCCGGCCACATGGGCGTCGATCGCATCACCACGCTCAATCTCCGCGTCGTCCAGACCGACGTCGAGCGCGGCCTGATCCTGGTCGAAGGCGCCGTTCCCGGCTCCAAGGGCGGATGGATCGCGGTGCGCGACGCAGTCAAGAAGCCGCTGCCCAAGGAAGCGCCGAAGCCCGGCAAATTCAAGGTCGCAGGCAACGGCGAGCAGGCGGCTGAAGCGCCGGCCCAAGGGGAGGGCGCGTGATGGAACTGAAAGTCACAACGCTTGAGGGCAAAGCGGCCGGTTCGGTCCAGCTCTCCGAAGGCATCTTCGGCCTCGAGCCGCGCAAGGACATCATCCAGCGCTGCGTGCAATGGCAGCTCAACAAGCGCCAGGCCGGCACCCACAAGGCCAAGGGCCGCGCCGAGATCTGGCGCACCGGCAAGAAGATGTACAAGCAGAAGGGCACCGGCGGCGCCCGTCACGGCTCGGCCCGCGTGCCGCAGTTCCGCGGCGGCGGCCGTGCGTTCGGCCCGGTCGTGCGTTCCCATGCGACCGATTTGCCCAAGAAGATCCGCGCGCTCGCGCTTCGCCATGCGCTCTCGGCCAAGGCCAAGGACGGCAGCCTGATCGTCATTGACAAGGCCGCGCTCGAAGCCGCCAAGACCAAGGCGCTGGTCAACCACTTCTCCGGCCTCGGCGTCACCAATGCGCTGATCATCGACGGCGCCGAGCTCAACACCGGCTTTGCGATCGCCGCGCGCAACATTCCCAATATCGACGTGCTGCCGATCCAGGGCATCAACGTCTACGACATTCTCCGCCGCGAGAAGCTCGTGCTGACCAAGGCGGCGCTTGATGCGTTGGAGGCGCGCTTCAAATGAAGATTACCGATCCGCGCTACTACGACGTCATCGTCGCTCCCGTCGTCACCGAAAAGGCGACGATGGCCTCCGAACACAACAAAGTCGTGTTCAAGGTCGCGAGCAAGGCTACCAAGCCGCAGATCAAGGAAGCCGTCGAGAAGCTGTTCGACGTCAAGGTCAAAAACGTCAACACGCTGGTGCGCAAGGGCAAGACCAAGGTCTTCCGCGGCAATTTCGGCTCGCAGTCGGATGTGAAGCGGGCGGTCGTGACCCTCGAAGAGGGCCACCGCATCGACGTCACCACCGGACTATAAGGCGGCGTACTCATGGCACTGAAAACATACAATCCCACGACGCCGGGCCAGCGCCAGCTGGTGATGGTCGATCGCTCAAGCCTCTACAAGGGCAAGCCGGTCAAGGCGTTGACCGAGGGCAAAGTGTCCACGGGCGGGCGTAACGCCACGGGGCGCATCACCGTGCGCTTCCGCGGCGGCGGCCACAAGAAGGCCTACCGCACCGTCGACTTCAAGCGCACCAAGGTCGACATGCCGGCAACGGTCGAGCGGCTCGAATATGATCCGAACCGCACCGCCTTCATTGCGCTGGTCAAGTATACCGACGGCACCCAGGCCTACATCCTGGCGCCGCAGCGGCTCGCCGTCGGTGATACCGTCGTCGCCGGCAACTATGTCGACGTGAAGCCGGGCAACGTCATGCCGCTCGGCAACATGCCGGTCGGCACCATCGTCCACAATGTCGAGCTGAAGATCGGCAAGGGCGGCCAGCTGGCGCGCTCGGCCGGCACCTACGCCCAGATCGTCGGTCGCGACCAGGACTACGTGATCATCCGCCTGAACTCCGGCGAGCAGCGCCTGGTTCACGGCCGCTGCACCGGCACCATCGGCGCGGTGTCGAACCCCGACCATATGAACATCTCGATCGGCAAGGCCGGCCGCAAGCGTTGGCTGGGCCGCCGTCCGCATAACCGCGGCGTCTCGATGAATCCGATCGATCACCCGCACGGCGGCGGCGAAGGCCGCACCTCGGGCGGCCGCCACCCGGTCACCCCTTGGGGCAAGCCGACCAAGGGCAAGAAGACGCGGTCGAACAAGTCGACCAACCGATTCATTCTCATCAGCCGCCACAAGCGGAAGAAGTAAGGAGCGCCGGACATGGTTCGTTCAGTCTGGAAAGGCCCGTTTATCGAGGGATCGCTGCTCAAGAAGGCGGACGCCGCGCGCGCGTCCGGCCGTCATGACGTGATCAAGATCTGGAGCCGCCGCTCGACCATCCTGCCGCAATTCGTCGGCCTCGTGTTCGGCGTCTACAACGGCCAGAAGCACGTGCCGGTTTCGGTGAACGAGGAAATGGTCGGTCACAAGTTCGGCGAGTTCTCGCCGACGCGGACCTTCCACGGCCATTCGGGCGACAAGAAAGCCAAGAAGGCTTGAGGATTAAGCGATGAGCAAACCAAAGCGCCAACGCGCCCTTTCGGATAACGAGGCCAAGGCGGTCGCACGGATGCTGCGGGTGAGCCCGCAGAAGCTCAATCTTGTCGCGCAGTTGATCCGCGGCCGTAAGGCGTCGGCGGCGCTTGCCGACCTGCAATTCTCGCGCAAGCGGATCGCGGTCGACGTCAAGAAATGCCTGGAATCGGCGATTGCCAATGCCGAGAACAACCATGACCTCGACGTCGACGATCTCGTCGTCGCCGAGGCGCATGTCGGCAACGGCATCGTCATGAAGCGTTTTGCCCCGCGCGGCCGTGGCCGTTCGGGTCGGGTTTTCAAACCGTTCTCGCAACTGACGATCGTGGTTCGTCAGGTCGAGGCGAGCGCTTAAGGGCGCGGGAGAATACGATGGGTCAGAAAATCAATCCGATCGGGCTGCGTCTCGGCATCAACCGGACCTGGGATTCCCGCTGGTTTGCCGGCAAGAACGAGTACGGCAAGCTGTTGCACGAGGACATCAAGATCCGCGAGATCCTGCACAAGGAGCTCAAGCAGGCCGCCGTCGCCAAGATCGTGATCGAGCGTCCGCACAAGAAGTGCCGGGTGACGATCCACTCGGCGCGTCCGGGTGTCGTGATCGGAAAGAAGGGCGCCGACATCGACAAGCTGCGCAAGAAGGTTGCCGACATCACGGCTTCCGACGTCGTCATCAACATCGTCGAAATCCGCAAGCCCGAACTCGATGCCACGTTGGTCGCCGAATCGATCGCGCAGCAGCTCGAGCGCCGCGTCGCGTTCCGTCGAGCTATGAAGCGCGCGGTGCAGTCGGCGATGCGTCTGGGCGCCGAAGGCATCCGCATCAACTGCTCGGGCCGTCTCGGCGGCGCCGAAATCGCCCGAATGGAGTGGTATCGCGAAGGCCGCGTGCCGCTGCACACGCTGCGCGCCGACATCGACTACGGCGTTGCGACCGCGTTCACGACCTTCGGCACCTGCGGCGTCAAGGTCTGGATCTTCAAGGGCGAGATCCTCGAGCATGATCCGATGGCCCAGGACAAGAAGATGGCCGAAGGCGATGGCGGACGGCCGCGCCGCGATGCCGCTGCGGCCTAAAGAGTGACAGAAGGTTTGAGGGCTTAACGCCATGATGCAACCAAAGAAAACGAAGTTCCGGAAGGCGCATAAGGGCCGCATCCACGGCACCGCGACTTCAGGCGCGACGTTGTCGTTCGGCCAGTACGGCCTGAAGGCGATGGAGCCGGACCGCGTCACGGCGCGTCAGATCGAGGCGGCCCGCCGCGCGCTGACCCGTCACATGAAGCGCGCCGGCCGCGTCTGGATCCGCGTTTTCCCGGACGTTCCGGTATCGAAGAAGCCCGCCGAAGTGCGCATGGGCTCCGGCAAGGGTACGCCTGAATTGTGGGTGGCGCGGATCAAGCCCGGTCGCGTGATGTTCGAAATCGACGGCGTGCCGGTGCAGACCGCCAAGGAAGCGCTCGCGCTTGCCGCCGCCAAACTGCCGATCAAGACGCGCTTCGTCGCGCGTATTGCGGAATAGGGAACACGGCCATGGCCCAGATGAAAATTGCCGATATCCGCGCGATGAGCCCCGATCAGATGGACGACGCCGTCCTCAATCTGAAGAAGGAGCGGTTCAACCTGCGCTTCCAGCGCGCCACGGGGCAATTGGAAAACACCTCGCGGATGCGCGAAGCCCGCCGCGACATCGCCCGCATCAAGACGGTCGCCGCGCAAGCGCGCGCCAAGAAGAAGTAAGGAACAGTCCAATGCCGAAACGTCAGCTTCAGGGCGTGGTCGTCAGCGACAAGCAGTCCAAGACGGTGGTGGTGCGCGTCGATCGCCGCTTCACCCATCCGATCTACAAGAAGACGATCCGCCGCTCGAAGAACTATCACGCGCACGACGAGAACAACCAGTTCAAGCCGGGCGACACCGTGTGGATCGAGGAAAGCAAGCCGATCTCGAAATTGAAGCGCTGGACCGTGGTCCGGGGCGAACATCAGAAAACGGCCTGAGAGAGCTTCCCGGCTTCGCCGGGGTTGAGACTTTCGGGAAAATTTTAGCGCGACTTCGCGCGAAGCTAGATGAGAGGACGAGGTGCATCAATGATTCAGATGCAGACCAACCTCGACGTGGCCGACAATTCAGGCGCACGCCGTGTCATGTGTATCAAGGTGCTCGGAGGCTCCAAGCGCCGTTACGCCACCGTGGGCGACATCATTGTCGTGTCGATCAAGGAAGCGATCCCGCGCGGCAAGGTGAAGAAGGGTGACGTGATGAAGGCCGTGGTGGTGCGGGTCCGCAAGGACATCCGCCGTCCCGACGGTTCGGTCATCCGCTTCGACCGCAACGCCGCCGTCTTGATCAACAACCAAGCCGAGCCGGTCGGCACCCGTATCTTCGGGCCAGTTCCGCGTGAGCTGCGCGCCAAGAACCACATGAAGATCATCTCGCTTGCGCCGGAGGTGCTGTAATGGCTGCCAAGATCCGCAAGGGCGACAAGGTCGTCGTGCTGTCGGGCCGCGACAAGGGCCGCACCGGCGAGGTGTTCGAGGTGCGTCCAGACGCGAGCCAGGCGCTGGTGCGCGGCATCAACCTCGTCAAGCGCCACCAGAAGCAGACCCAGAGCCAGGAGGGCGGCATCATCTCGAAAGAGGCGCCGATCCACCTGTCCAACATCGCGATCGTCGGCAAGGACGGCAAGCCGACCCGCGTAGGTTTCAAGATTCAGAAAGATGGAACGAAGGTGCGCTTCGCCAAGCGCTCGGGAGCAGAGATCGATGGCTGAGACCGCATACATCCCGCGGCTGCGCGCGGAATATGACAAGAAGATTCGCGGCAAGCTGACCGAGCAGTTCGGCTATGCCAACTCGATGCAGGTGCCGCGGCTGGACAAGGTCGTGCTCAACATGGGCGTGGGCGAGGCCGTCAACGACCGCAAAAAGGCGGAAGTTGCCGCGGCCGACCTGTCGCTGATCGCCGGCCAGAAGGCGGTCGTGACCTATTCGCGGATCGCGATTTCGACCTTCAAGCTGCGCGAGAACCAGCCGATCGGCTGCAAGGTCACGCTGCGCAAGGCGCGCATGTACGAGTTCATCGATCGCCTGGTGAACGTCGCGTTGCCCCGCGTGCGCGACTTCCGTGGCCTCAATCCGAAGAGCTTCGACGGCCGCGGCAATTACTCGCTCGGCATCAAGGAGCACATCATTTTCCCCGAAATCGATTTCGACAAAGTGCAGGGGGAAGCGTGGGGCATGGACATCACGGTGTGCACCACCGCGCAGACCGACGACGAAGCAAGGGCATTGTTGGCCGCATTCAATTTCCCGTTCCGGCAGTGAGACGCTGAAAAGAGCCTCTCAAACGCGGAACCAGAAGGAGCCAGGCATGGCAAAGAAGAGTTCAATCGAGAAGAACAACCGGCGCAAGCGGATGGCGAAGAACGCCGCCCCTCGTCGCGCGAAGCTGAAGGCGATCATCGCCGACAAGACCAAGCCGATGGAAGAGCGGTTTGCAGCGACCCTGAAGCTTGCCGAGATGCCGCGCAATTCGTCGCCAACCCGGATTCGCAACCGCTGCGAGCTGACCGGGCGTCCGCGTTCGAACTATCGCAAGAACAAGCTTTCCCGAATCGCGCTGCGCGAACTCGGCTCCAAGGGCCTGATTCCGGGCCTCGTGAAGTCGAGCTGGTAAGGAGGGAGGTCGCATGTCCACGCACGATCCGATCAGCGATCTCATCACCCGCATCCGCAACGCGCAGATGCGCTCGAAATCCAAAGTCTCGAGCCCCGGCTCGAAGATGCGCGCCAGCGTGCTCGAAGTCCTGAAGACCGAGGGCTACATCCGCGGCTATGCCAGCGTCGAGCATTCCTCGGGACGCAACGAGCTGGAGATCGAGCTGAAGTATTTCGACGGCGAGCCCGTGATCCGCGAGATCGAGCGGGTGTCGAAGCCGGGGCGGCGTGTTTACGCCTCGGTGAAGAACCTGCCCCGCGTCAACAACGGGCTCGGCATTTCGGTGTTGTCGACGCCGAAGGGAATCATGGCTGACCACGACGCGCGCGACGCGAATGTGGGCGGCGAGGTTCTCTTTACGGTGTTCTGAGGAGAATTCAGTCATGTCACGTATTGGCAAGAGGCCTGTGACGATCCCGTCGGGCGTTACCGCGACGGTCGAAGGGCAGACGGTGAAGATGAAGGGGCCGAAGGGCCAGTTGTCCTTTGTCGCGCACGACGACGTCGAGGTGAAGTTCGAAAACGGCCAGGTGAAAGTGGCGCCGCGCCACGATACCAACCGCGCCCAGGCGCTGTATGGTACGGCGCGCGCGCAAGTCGCCAACCTGGTGCTGGGCGTCACCAAGGGTTTCGAGAAGAAGCTCGAGATCAACGGTGTCGGCTATCGCGCGGCGTTGCAGGGCAAGAACCTTCAGCTCGCGCTCGGTTACAGCCACGACGTGGTCTATCCGATTCCGGAAGGCATTTCGATCACCGTGCCGAAGCCGACCGAAATCACGATCACCGGCAACGACAGCCAGCGCGTCGGCCAGGTCGCGGCCGAGATCCGCGCCTACCGTCCGCCGGAGCCCTACAAGGGCAAGGGCGTGAAGTACGCCGATGAATTCATCTTCCGCAAGGAAGGCAAGAAGAAGTAACGGAGCCGGTCATGTCGAGAATGAAATCTACGAATGCCCGGCGCAAGCAACGCGTGAGGCTTGCATTGCGCCGTTCCGGCGGCGGCCGTCCGCGCCTTTCGGTGTTCCGTTCGTCAAAGCACATCTACGCTCAGGTCATCGACGACCTGAAGGGCGAGACGCTGGCTTCGGCCTCGTCGCTGGAGAAGTCGATGCGCGACGGCGGCAAGACCGGTGCGAACATCGATGCGGCGAAAGCGGTCGGCAAGCTGCTGGCGGAGCGCGCCGTCAAGAACGGCGTCAAGGAAGTGGTGTTCGACCGCGGCGGTTACCTCTATCACGGCCGCGTCAAGGCGCTCGCGGATGCCGCGCGCGAAAGCGGATTGAGCTTCTAAGGGATTAAGGTTTCAACGGACACGAGGACAGGGGCCTTTAGCCCCTCAAGGATTGGAAAACACCATGGCAGGTGAACGCGAACGCGGCGGACGCGAACGGGGCAGGGATCGCGAGGAGCGCGACAGCGAGTTCGTCGACAAGCTCGTCCACATCAACCGTGTGGCGAAGGTGGTCAAGGGCGGCAAGCGCTTCGGCTTTGCGGCGCTGGTCGTGATCGGCGACCAGAAGGGCCGGGCCGGGTTCGGCCACGGCAAGGCGCGCGAGGTTCCGGAGGCGATCCGGAAGGCGACCGACGCCGCCAAGCGTAACCTGACGCGCGTGGCGCTGCGCGAAGGCCGCACGCTGCATCACGATATCTTCGGCCGTCACGGCGCCGGACGCGTCTACCTGCGCGCGGCGCCGGCCGGTACCGGCATCATCGCCGGCGGCCCGATGCGCGCCGTGTTCGAGACGCTCGGCGTCCAGGACGTGGTCGCCAAGTCGATCGGATCGTCGAATCCCTACAACATGGTTCGCGCGACCTTCAACGCGCTGAAGCGTCAGGATTTGCCGCGGTCGGTTGCGGCCCGCCGCAACATCAAGGTGTCGACATTGCAGTCGCGCCGGGTCGGCGGCGACGCCGAAGCGGCGGTAGCCGATTAACAACACTCGCGCCTTACCCGCGCGTTACGGAGTTCAAGACCATGGCCAAGGCCGCAAAGACGATCAAGGTCGAGCAGACCGGCAGCCCGATCCGCCGCCACCATTCGCAGCGCTCGACGCTGCTGGGGCTGAAGCTCAACAAGATCGGCCGCGTCGCCGAATTGGGCGATACGCCGGAAGTTCGCGGCATGATCGCCAAGGTTCAGCATCTCGTCCGCGTCGTCGGCGAGAAATAGAGAGATAAGCATGATCCCGAAAAGTGGGAACCGGTTTTCGGTCAAGATCATGCTCAGGAGATAAGGAATTGAACCATGAAGCTCAGCGATATCGCCGACAATGCCGGCTCGCGCAAGAAGCGGATGCGCGTCGGCCGGGGCATTGGCTCGGGCAAGGGCAAGACCTCGGGCCGCGGCGGCAAGGGCCAGACCGCGCGCTCCGGCGTGCGCATCAAGGGCTTTGAGGGCGGCCAGATGCCGTTGCATCGCCGTCTGCCGAAGCGCGGCTTCAACAACATCTTCGCCCTTGAGTTCGTCGAGATCAATCTTGACCGGCTCCAGCAGGCGATCGACGCCAAGCTGATCGACGCCAAGGAAACGGTGACGGCCGAGACGCTGGTGAAGGCCGGCGTGCTGAGGCGCGCCAGGGATGGCGTCCGCTTGCTCGGCCGCGGCGAGATCAAGGCCAAGCTCAATATCGAGGTCCATGGCGCCTCCAAGCCTGCGGTCGCGGCTGTCGAAAAGGCCGGCGGCTCGGTGAAGATCCTGGCGCCGGCCGAGAAGGACGAAGGCAAGGCGGCGTAACATCTGCGTCATTGGCTGCAGGCATCGGCGTGAATTAGCCGGACGACCGATGGACTAATCGTTGCCGAGCCCCAAATAATAGTCAGCGCTTGGGCCCGGAGGGCCCGGACGGGTGATCGGCGGCCGGAGAAAGCCTTAAAAAGATGGTCTCAGCAGCAGAACAATTAGCGGCCAATATCAATTTCGGCGCCTTCGCCAAGGCCGACGAGCTGAAGAAGCGCATCTGGTTCACGCTCGGCGCGCTGCTGGTCTACCGGCTCGGCACCTACATCCCGCTGCCCGGCATCGATCCCCAGATCTGGGAGCAGGTGTTCAACTCGCAGGCCGGCGGCATTCTCGGCATGTTCAACATGTTCGCCGGCGGCGGCATTCACCGCATGGCGATCTTTGCGCTGAACATCATGCCGTATATCTCGGCCTCGATCATCATCCAGCTCCTGACCACGGTCTCGCCGCAGCTGGAAGCGCTGAAGAAGGAGGGCGAGGCGGGCCGCAAGACGCTGAACCAGTATACGCGCTACCTGACCGTCGTGCTGGCCATCTTCCAATCCTATGGCATCGCGGTGGGCCTGGAAGGCGCCGGTAACGTCGTTGTCGATCCCGGCCTGTTTTTCCGCGTGTCGACCGCGATCACGCTGACCGGCGGCACCATGTTCCTGATGTGGCTGGGCGAGCAGGTCACCTCGCGGGGCATCGGCAACGGCGTGTCCCTGATCATCATGTCCGGCATCGTGGCGCAGCTGCCTTCGGCAATCTACAACATGCTGGAACTCGGCCGAACCGGCGGCATGTCGACGGGCGTGATCCTGCTTGTGATCGTGATGTCCGTCGTCGTGATCGCCTTTATCGTGTTCGTGGAGCGAGCGCAGCGGCGGCTCCTGATCCAGTATCCGAAGCGCCAGGTCGGCAACAAGATGTTCGAAGGCCAGTCCTCGCATCTGCCGCTCAAGCTGAACACCTCGGGCGTGATCCCGCCGATCTTTGCGTCCTCGCTGTTGCTGCTGCCGACCACCGTCGCCAACTTCAACGCCGGCCGCGGCCCGGAATGGCTGCAATGGATCACCACCGAGCTCGGCCACGGCCGTCCGCTGTTCCTGATTCTCTACCTGGCGTTGATCGTATTCTTTGCCTTCTTCTACACCGCAATCGTATTCAACCCGACCGAGACCGCCGACAATCTCAAGAAGCACGGCGGCTTCATTCCGGGCATCCGCCCGGGCGAGCGCACCGCCGAATATATCGACTACGTGCTGTCGCGAATTACGGTGCTGGGCGCGATCTATCTCGCCGTCGTCTGCCTGATCCCGGAAATCCTGATTTCCTACGCCGCGGTGCCGTTTTATTTCGGCGGAACATCGCTTCTGATCGTCGTTAGCGTGACCATGGATACGGTGGCTCAGGTTCAGGGCTATCTGCTCGCCCATCAATATGAGGGGCTTATCCGAAAGTCGAAGCTGCGCGGGCGCCGCCGCTAAGCCCTCCGTTTTTGCAGTGCATCGCAGTCGCCGTTGGCGTGGCGATTGATTTTGCGGCTGCGGTGTGCCGTGATCGGGCTTACGGGAAGCATGATCCGGAATTCCAGAGGCTTGCGATAGCGCAAGGCCCGCGCGGGTTGTTCTTGCAACAAATGCCTGAAGACGTTTGTGCGGAAGTCATGCGATTTTTGAAATGAGGGCGCGCCGGCAATCCCGTGCTGGTTGCATCGCGTTCCAGCGGGGGCGAAACGAAAAATGAGACTGATCCTTCTTGGCCCGCCGGGCTCGGGCAAAGGTACCCAGGCCCAGCGGCTGATTCACCGCCATGGCATTGTCCAGCTTTCCACCGGTGAGATGTTGCGCGCGGCCGTCGCTGCGCAGACGCCCATTGGCCTGAAGGCCAAGGACATCATGGCAAGCGGCGGCCTCGTGCCGGACGATGTCGTCGTCGGCATCATTTCCGACCGCATCGACCAGGCGGATGCGGCGAAAGGCTTCATCCTCGACGGCTTTCCGCGCACCGTGCCGCAGGCCGAGGCGCTCGATGCGCTCTTGAAGCAAAAGCACCTCAAGCTCGATGCGGTGATCGAATTGCGCGTCAATGAAAGCGCGCTTCTGGAGCGGGTCGAAAGGCGCGCCGCCGAGACGCGCGCGCGAGGCGAGGAGGTCCGGGTCGACGATACCCCAGAGGTCCTGATCAAGCGGCTGGCGAGCTACCGCACCCAGACCGAGCCGCTCATTCACTACTATTCCGAGCGGCGCAAATTGCTGACCGTCGATGGCATGATGACCATCGAGCATGTCACCCATGAAATCGGCCGCATTCTGGCCGCCATCGGAGCCATCGAGCCCAATACGCCCAAAAAGGCGGCCAAACCGGCGGCAAAGGCGGCCGGCCGGAAGGCCTCAAACCCGGCCAAAAAGGCCCCTGGAGGGGCCAGAAAGGCCGCCAAAGCGGGTTCCCGGACGCCTCGGAAGGCCAAGGCCAAAAAGTCGGCCAAAACGTCCTCCCGCAAGGCCGTTTCCCCTTCCCGCAAGCGGGCGGCCAAGGCCCAGAGGAACCCCGCCAAAAAGGCTGCGAAAAAGGCAGGGAAACGGCGGGCTTAAGGGCTGGAGACGGTTGACGAAACCGCTTTTCATCCATTAATAAGCCCGCATCCAAGTCGGATAGCTTTAAACGATGCCGGGCCTCGAGATCATGGGCGGGGAGGGCGTCGTGTTCGCGTTTGTGAACACCCTGCCCGAAGCAGAGAGATGGCCGTTTGCCCTTTAAGGGAAATCGGCGACAGGAGAGAAGTTCGTGGCCCGTATTGCCGGTGTGAATATCCCGACCAACAAGCGCGTGCTGATCGCGCTCCAGTACATCCATGGCATCGGCCAGAAGAATGCGGCCGAAATCATGGAGAAGGTCAAGATGCCGCTTGATCGTCGCGTCAACCAGCTGACCGACCAGGAAGTGCTGCAGATCCGCGAAGTGATCGACCGCGACTACATGGTCGAAGGCGATCTTCGCCGTGACGTCGGCATGAACATCAAGCGTCTGATGGACCTCGGCTGCTATCGCGGCCTGCGCCATCGCCGCGGCCTGCCGGTACGTGGTCAGCGCACGCATACCAATGCGCGCACGCGCAAGGGTCCGGCCAAGTCGATCGCCGGCAAGAAGAAGTAAGAGAGCGAATAGCGAATAGGGAGTAGCGAATAGTTTTCTATTCGCCATTCGCCACTCACTACTCGCCTCCAAGGTGTAGCCGCTGGCATTACGGCGGCGTTGAGATCGCAAGGAAAGGTTTTTAGATGGGCAAGGATGCCACTCGCGTACGCCGCCGTGAGCGCAAGAACATCGCCTCGGGCGTCGCGCACGTGAATTCGTCGTTCAACAACACCACCATCACCATCACCGATGCGCAGGGCAACACCATTGCCTGGTCGTCGGCAGGCACGATGGGGTTCAAGGGTTCGCGCAAGTCGACCCCTTACGCCGCGCAGGTCGCTGCCGAAGACGTCTCCAAGAAGGCGCAGGAACACGGCATGCGCACGCTGGAAGTCGAAGTTGCCGGCCCCGGTTCGGGCCGTGAATTGGCGCTTCGCGCGCTGCAAGCGGCGGGCTTCACCGTCACCTCAATCCGTGACGTGACGACGATCCCGCACAATGGTTGCCGTCCGCGCAAGCGTCGGCGGGTTTGATGCTTTGAAGGCGCAGGCAGTTTTCTGCCCGCGGCGTTTTTGAAATTGCAAGCCGCGGATGTTCCGCGAGGTCTCCAACGCCAGTGACTTCGTCCCCCAGTCGACTGGCCCATGGGTGAAAACAGTGACGATCCAGAAAAATTGGCAAGAACTGATCCGGCCGAACAAGCTTCAGGTGACGCCGGGTACCGATGCGACCCGTTTTGCGACGCTGGTCGCTGAACCGCTCGAGCGCGGCTTCGGCCAGACGCTCGGCAATGCGCTCCGCCGCATCCTTTTGTCCTCGCTTCAGGGCGCAGCCGTGCAGTCGGTGCACATCGACGGCGTGCTGCACGAGTTCTCCTCGATCGCCGGCGTCCGCGAGGACGTCACCGACATCGTGCTGAACATCAAGGACATCTCGATCAAGATGCAGGGCGAGGGCCCCAAGCGCATGGTCGTGAAGAAGCAGGGCCCGGGCGTCGTCACCGCCGGCGACATCCAGACCGTCGGGGACATCACCGTGCTCAACCCCGACCTTCAGATCTGCACGCTGGATGATGGCGCGGAAATCCGCATGGAGTTCACGGTCTCCTCGGGCAAGGGCTACGTCGCCGCCGAGCGCAACCGCCCCGAGGATGCGCCGATCGGCCTGATCCCGGTCGACAGCCTCTATTCGCCGGTGCGCAAGGTCTCCTACAAGGTCGAGAACACCCGCGAGGGCCAGATCCTCGACTACGACAAGCTCACCATGACGATCGAGACCAACGGCGCGATCACGCCGGATGACGCGGTGGCCTTTGCCGCCCGCATCCTGCAGGACCAGCTCAACGTCTTCGTCAACTTCGAGGAGCCGCGCAAGGAAGTCACCCAGGAGATCATCCCGGATCTCGCCTTCAACCCGGCCTTCCTCAAGAAGGTGGACGAGCTGGAGCTGTCGGTGCGCTCGGCCAACTGCCTGAAGAACGACAACATCGTCTATATCGGCGATCTCGTGCAGAAGTCGGAAGCCGAAATGCTCCGCACCCCGAACTTCGGCCGCAAGTCATTGAACGAAATCAAGGAAGTGCTGGCCCAGATGGGTCTGCACCTCGGCATGGAAGTGCCGGGCTGGCCGCCGGAGAATATCGACGAGCTCGCCAAGCGCTTCGAGGATCATTACTGAGGTTGGGGCCTCATGGTTCACCCGGCGATGCATAGCATCGTCCGGCGACGCGCACCGGACGGCGCAAGCGCCGCCGGGGGCTCCTCGCCATGAGAAAGTATCCCCTCATCCTGAGGAGCGGCCGCAAGGCCGCGTCTCGAAGGATGGAGGCCTCAACCACCACCACGGGCGAACGCAGGCAGCCCACCTGAGCAGTGTCGGACGAACCGTCGCGACAAACTAAAGAAGGACTACTTCAATGCGCCACGGCAAGGTTCACCGCAAGCTCAACCGCACCGCCGAGCACCGGCGTGCGATGTTCGCCAATATGGCGGCCGCGCTGATCAAGCACGAGCAGATCGTCACCACGCTGCCCAAGGCCAAGGAACTGCGCCCGATCGTCGAGAAGCTCGTGACGCTCGGCAAGAAGGGCGGGCTCGCCATGCGCCGCCAGGCGGTTTCGGAGATGCGCGACATCGATCAGGTCAGGAAGCTGTTCGATGTGCTGGCGCCCCGCTACAAGGACCGCAACGGTGGCTATACCCGGATCATCAAGGCCGGCTTCCGCTACGGCGACAATGCCGCGATGGCGGTGATCGAGTTCGTCGATCGCGACGTCGACGCCAAGGGCCAGGATTCCGGCCCCGTGGCCGAGAAGGAAGCCGAGGCGGCGTAACGGCCTCAGGCGCGGACCTGTTTGGACGGCGGCGCTCGAAGGGCCGACACCGTCTCGAGCTGCGCTTTTTTGCGCTAACACCCCCGGCAGCCGTCTTTTCCGGTTCGTGATCGGCCGCTATGGTGACGGAAAAGCTGGGGAGAAAGCCATGACGAAGCCGCGTTCGATTATCGTTGCCTTTTTGCTGGCGCTGCCGGTCCTGTTGACGATTGTGTCAGCGCGCGCCGAACCGGCGTTCCAGCGCCTGACGCCGCTCCTGATCGATCTTGACGGATGGCAGGGCAAGAAGGCGGACGGCATGTCGATGGATATGCCCAACGGCAGCATGACGACGGCAACCCGCGAATACCAGAAGGGTTCGGCAAAGGCCAACGTCTCGATCGTGGTGGGGCAGACCGCGGTCGGCGCCTTGGCGCCGATGGTGACCGGGATGAACCTCAAGACCAGCGAAGGCCATATGCTCACGGATACCGTGCAGGGCATGAAGGTGCTCAAGACCTACACGACCGCACAAAAATCTGGCGCGTTGGTGGTCGCGCTCGACAAGGATGCGATGTTCAGCTTCTCCTATAGCGGGCTTCCCGAGGATGACGCCTTGGCGCTCGCCCAGAAGTTCGACTGGAAGGCAATCCAGGCGGCCGCGAAGAGCAAGTAGGCGCGCAGGATAACGAATGGGCGTCGTCACCGGCACACGCCGGGACCCATACCGCGTGATCTATCCTTGACGCAATCTGGCTGACAGCATTCCAAACCATGCGCGCCGGTGGTTATGGGTCCTCGCTTTCGCGAGGACGACCGAAAGACAGATGGTGCCTGCTACCACCCCTCCAGCACGATCTTGCCGCGCGATTTGCCGCTTTCCAAGAGCGCATGCGCGCGCTTGAGATTGGCGGCATTGATCGTGCCAAAGCTTTCGCCGAGCGTCGTCTTCAGCACGCCCTTGTCGACGAGATCGGCGACGTCGTTCAGGAGATTGTGTTGGCCGATCATGTCAGCCGTCTGGAATGACGAGCGGGTGAACATCGATTCCCAGTGAATCGAGATCGACTTGCCCTTGAACGCGCTCGCCACAAATTCCGGCGGATCGTCGATCAATCCGAATGCGCCTTGCGGGGCCATGAACTCCGCGATCGCCTTGTAATGCTGATCGGTGTTGGTGAGGCTTGCGACCAGCGCAACCGGCGGCGCCTTCAGTTGCTCGATCTGCGCCTTCATCGGAGCCGCGTGATCGATGACGGCGTGGGCGCCGAGGGCGAGGCACCATTCTCTGCGATTCCGGCCGCGAGGCGGTGGCGACGATCGTCAACCCGGTCAGGCGGCGCGCGAGCTGAGTAAGGATCGAGCCGACGCCGCCGGCGCCGCCGATGATCAGAAGCGTGCGATCTTCCTTGCGCGGGAACTGATCGATGAGTGCTTGCAGTCGGCCGCTTATCGATTTCAATGGCAGGACGCCTCGTTCGGGCACCGCGCCGAGCCGATCGAACAGAAGCTCCCAGGCAGTGATCGAGGTCAGCGGCAGCGCCGCGGCCTGCGCGAATGACAGCGATTTGGGTTTGCGGCCGACGATCCGTTCATCGACCAGGTGAAATTCCGAATTGGTGCCTTGCCGCAGGATCGAGCCGGCGTAGAAGACTTCGTCGCCCGGCCTGAACAAAGTCACCTCGGGACCGACCGCATCCACGATCCCGGCGGCATCAAAGCCAAGGATCTTGAATTCGCCCTCGGGCGGGGCGGCGCGCTTGCGGACCTTATAGTCGACGGGATTGGCGGAAATCGCCCTTACCGCGACGCGGATGTCGCGACCTTTCGGTTCCAGCTTGGCGGTCTCGAAATCGATCAGGGCGTCCGGCGATTCGATGGATAGGGACTTTTTGTATCCGACGGCTTTCATCTGGCGCTTCTCTCTTTTTGCTTGCTCGCGGTCGGTCCCTATAGAAGCGGTTCCTCCGGGTCAATTGCAAGCCGGGCCGCCTCATCGGCGAGCGCAAAAGCGCCCCCATGAAGGCCGTGAGAATGTTTGTTTCACTTCTAATCGGGAGGCCGTAAGCCTATATTTACACTTCCATTTCCCAAGGAAACTCCCTCATGAACGCGGTACGCTTCTTCCCGGCATTGCTGGTTCTGTTGGTCTCGGCCCCAGCGATGTCCCAGGACCGTCGCGTTCCGTCGTCGGCCGCGGAGCTGAGGCTCTCTTATGCGCCGATCGTGCAGCGGGTGCAGCCGGCCGTCGTCAATGTCTACGCCGCCAAGGTCGTTCAGAATCACAACCCGCTGCTCGACGATCCGATCTTCCGCCGCTTCTTCGGCGTCCCGGGCCAGCAGCCCGAGCAGATGCAGCGTTCGCTCGGCTCCGGCGTGATGGTCGATCCATCCGGGCTTGTTGTGACCAACAACCACGTCATCGAGGGCGCCGATCAGGTCAAGGTGTCGCTGTCGGACAAGCGCGAATTCGAGGCCGAGATCGTGCTCAAGGACGCCAGAAGCGATCTCGCCGTGCTGCACCTGAAGGATGTCCACGAGAAATTCCCGACGCTCGACTTCGCCAATTCCGACGAATTGCAGGTCGGCGACGTCGTGCTCGCGATCGGCAATCCCTTTGGCGTCGGCCAGACCGTCACCCACGGCATCATTTCGGCGCTGGCGCGGACGCAGGTCGGCATCACCGACTACCAGTTCTTCATCCAGACCGATGCGGCGATCAATCCCGGCAATTCCGGTGGCGCGCTGGTCGACATGACCGGCAAGCTCGCCGGCATCAACACCGCGATCTTCTCGCGCTCGGGCGGTTCGCAAGGCATCGGCTTTGCGATCCCTGCCAACATGGTGCGCGTGGTGGTGGCCTCGGCGCGGAACGGCGGCAAGGCGGTGAAGCGGCCGTGGCTCGGTGCGCGCCTGCAGGCGGTGACGCCGGAGATTGCCGAGACGCTCGGCTTGCGCCTGCCCAACGGCGCGCTGGTCGCCAACGTCGTGCCGGGCAGTCCTGCCGCGCGCGCCGGGATGAAACCCTCCGACCTGATCGTCGCCATCGAAGGGCAGGCGATCGATGATCCCAACGCTTTCGACTACCGCTTCGCCACCCGCCCGCTGGGCGGCAACGCCGAAATCGACGTGCAGCGCGCCGGCAAGGTGGTCAAGCTGTCGGTGCCGCTCGAAACCGCGCCCGACGGCGGCCGCAGCGAGATCGTGCTTACGACGCGCTCGCCGTTCCAGGGGGCAAAAGTTGCCAACATCTCGCCCGCGGTTGCCGACGAGATGCATCTGGACACGGATACCGAAGGCGTGGTCGTGACCGATATCGCCAATGACAGCATGGCGGCCAACGTGGGCTTCCAGAAAGGCGATATCATCCTCGGCGTGAATAATCAGAAGATCGCCAGGACCAGCGATCTCGAACAGGCGACCAAGGACGGTTCCCGGCTCTGGCGGATCAAGCTGGTGCGCGGCGGCCAGCAGATCAGCGTCACGCTCGGCGGATGAGCACTAGTGCCGCCCATTTGAAGTTCCTACACTACAAGCAGCGAGTTCCGCCTAGGAACTTCAAATGGGAGAGCGGCACTAGCATCAATAAGTTTGCTAGTGCCCATGACTTTCCGACGTTCGTGAAAGGAGGATGCTGAGGTGGCGCACGAACGTCAGAAAGTGGGCACTAGGCCCAGACAGGAAGGCGCCAACCTCTTCGCCGCCGCGGGGCTGTCGCAGGACGCGCCGCATCCGTTGCCGGACCGCATGCGGCCGCGCACGCTTTCCGAAGTCGTCGGCCAGGATCACATCCTCGGACCGGACGGTGCGCTGACGCGCATGCTGGAGACGCGCACGCTCGGCTCGCTGATCTTCTGGGGACCGCCGGGCACCGGCAAGACCACCGTGGCGCGGCTTCTGGCCGACGCCACCGAACTGCATTTCGAGCAGATTTCGGCGGTGTTTTCCGGCGTCGCCGACCTGAAGAAGGTGTTCGATGCGGCGCGGTCGCGGCGCGAGACCGGCAAGGGGACGCTGCTCTTTGTCGACGAGGTGCACAGATTCAACCGCGCGCAACAGGATTCATTCCTGCCCGTGATGGAAGACGGCACCGTGGTGCTGGTCGGCGCCACGACGGAAAACCCGTCCTTTGAACTCAATGCCGCGCTCTTGTCGCGGGCGCGTGTGCTGGTGTTTCATTCGCTCGATCCAGCGGCAATCGAAAAACTCTTTGTTCACGCCGAGCAGGTCGAAGCGCGAAAGCTGCCGCTCGATGCGGAGGCACGCAGCGTTCTGGTGCGGATGGCCGATGGCGACGGTCGCGCCGCGCTGACCCTGGCCGAAGAGGTCTGGCGTTCGGCGCGGGGCGGCGAAATCTTCGACGCCACGCAATTGCAGGCAATCCTGCAGCGCCGCGCGCCGATCTACGACAAATCGGCCGACGGCCACTACAACCTGATCTCCGCCCTGCATAAATCCGTGCGCGGCTCCGATCCGGACGCCGCGCTCTATTATCTCGCACGCATGCTGGATGCCGGTGAAGACCCCCTCTATCTCGCGCGGCGCCTGGTGCGGATGGCGATAGAAGACATTGGCCTAGCCGATCCGCAGGCGCTCGTGATCTGCAACGCCGCCAAGGACACCTATGATTTCCTTGGTTCACCGGAAGGCGAGCTCGCGATCGCGCAAGCCGTGATCTACGTCGCGACCGCGCCGAAATCGAACGCGGCCTACAAGGCCTTTGGCGCGGCGATGCGCACCGCAAAGGAGGCGGGTTCGCTGCTGCCGCCGAAACACATCCTCAATGCGCCAACGAAGCTGATGAAATCGGAAGGCTACGGCGCAAACTACGACTACGATCACGATGCGCCGGACGCATTTTCCGGGCAGGACTATTTCCCGGAGAAACTCGGCCGGCAGACTTTTTATGATCCGCCGGACCGCGGTTTTGAGCGCGAGATCCGCAAGCGCCTGGACTATTGGGCTAAACTCAGGCGGGAGAGGGGCGGCAAGTAGCCCGGTCGGGCTCTTTGGAATTATCTTGGCGCGTCGTCGGCCGTCGCAACCGACAAGCTCCTCACGTCGCCGTCCCCGCGAACGCGGGGACCCATATCCACAGATATTGGACGTCAGGCGAGCCGCGGCTCCGATCTTATCCCACCTGCAGCAACGGTGGTTATGGGTCCCGGATCGCGCTCGGCTTCGCCTTGCTTGTCCGGGACGACGCTGTCGACTATTTCCCCGCCTTCACGAAATCCAGAATCTGATCGGTCAGCCGCGTATCGTCCGTGTTGATCGAATAGACTTCCGACATGTGGCTGTGCTGCGGCAAAACCAGCGTGCGCGCACAACCACTCGGCCGTTTGCAGGTGGCTTCCTTCAGGCGCTCGAGCTGCCCGCCAAAGACAGTCGGATCGAGTTCTGCGCTGACAGCCATCAGCGGAATGTCCGTCTTCACAAGGCCGGGCAGGGATGACTCGCCAGCGTAGCGGAACGGGTCTTCGCCGAAATAGGTGCGTTCGGGTTCGTTGAGCGGGCCTGCGGTCAGGTCGTAGATGCCCGAGATTATGACGGCGCCCCTCACGCCGCCGTTCTTCACCTTGTGAAATTCCGGATGCGACACATAGCTTGCAACATGAACCGCGCCGGCCGAGTGGCCCATCAGATAGACGCGGGACGGATCGCCGCCGCGCTCGGCGATTTCTTTCGACACCCATTGCACGGCAGAGGCGACATCCTCCGCGCCCGCAGGCCAAGGAAATTGCGGCGCCAGGCGGTAGGTCATGTTGACGCCGATGAAGCCGCTCTTCACCGCCCACAGCATGATGTTGTCGTAGAAGGGAGTGTCCGCGATCCGCTTGTCGCCGCCGACGAACGCCCCGCCATGGACGAAGATCAGCACCGGACGGCCGGAGGTGGTCGCCTGCGGCATGAAGACGTCGAGCCGGTTACGCTCGGCGGGTCCGTATTGGAGATCGCGCTCGATCCGCACGCCGAAATAGGGCTCCTTGGGCTGCAGGGGCGCATAGAGCCGCCGGGTGGCCGGCGGATCGACCACCCGTCCCATCTGGCTAAGCTTTTGCGCGATGTCCGGCGGCATCGGACTTTGCGCGGCCCATGCTGATATGGCTGTCATCACCGCAACAACTGCCAAAACCCATTTCGCTGGCCCCATTCCGAAACGCTCCCGGTGTTCAGGCGGCCGAATTTGGCCGATACTAGTGCCCACTTTCCGAAGTTCGCAATCTGGCTCCGCAACACCTTTTCGCGAACTTCGGAAAGCCAATGGGCACTAGCAAATTTATTGTTTTCTAGTACCGCATTCGATCTGAAGTCGCTGGAAGAACCCGCCGCTCGCCATGCAGGGACTTCAGATCGGCGGTACTAGGCATCGGATTAGTATTCATTTCGCCGTGACGATTTGCGGCTTTTGCGTTACCCAATGACGGTCTTTGGAGCCGAAAATCTCATGAGCCGCCGCAGCCGAAAACCTCTGGCCAAACGCCATTCCGCCGACCGGGCGAAAGGCGAGCGGCCGTTTCGCTCGAGCGAGGGGCGGCCGCATGGACATCGGCCGGGCAACAAGCCGCCCAAGCGGTTTGCGGCCTCCACGCCGCGGGCGGCGAAGCCCGCGCCAGCCACGCCGCCAAAGGATGAACCGGCGCTGCTGCCCACCAAGGTGCAGACCGTGACCGTCACCGCCGACGAGAACAACATGCGCGTCGACCGCTTTCTCGAAGCGCGTTTTCCCGGCCTTTCGTTCTCCCATATCCAGCGCATCGTTCGCAAAGGTGAATTGCGCGTCAACGGCAAGCGGGCCGACAGCAAGGATCGGCTGGAAGAAGGGCAGAGCGTTCGCATTCCCCCGTTGAAGCTGGAGGCGCCGCGCCAGGCCACGCAGCTTTCGGAAGCAGGCGCCAAAACGCTCGCCGTGCTGAAAGCGATGACGCTGTATGAAGACGACGACGTGCTCGTACTCAACAAGCCGGCAGGCCTGGCGGTGCAGGGCGGTTCCGGCACCACGCGTCACGTCGATCAGATGCTGGAAGTGATGCGCGATGCCAAGGGGCAGAAGCCGCGGCTGGTGCATCGGCTCGACAAGGAAACGGCGGGCTGTCTTTTGATTGCGAAGACGCGCTTTGCCGCCAGCGCGCTGACGGGATCGTTCCGCCATCGTTCAGCGCGAAAGATCTACTGGGCGCTGGTTGCCGGCGTGCCGAAACCGAAGCAAGGCCGCATCTCGACCTTTCTCGCCAAGGAAGAGAGCGAGGAAGATTTGATCATGCGGATCGCCGAGCATGGCGATGAGGGCGCAAGCCACGCCGTCACCTATTATGCCGTCGTGGAAACAGCCGCCCAAAAGCTCGCCTGGGTTTCGCTCAAACCGGTCACCGGGCGGACGCATCAGTTGCGCGCCCATATGGCCCATATCGATCACGCGATCGTTGGCGACCCCAAATATTTCAACAAGGAAAACTGGGAGTTGCCGGGAGGTTTGCAGAACCGGCTTCATCTTCTGGCGCGCCGGATCGTGATCCCGCATCCGCGCGGCGGCGTGATCGATGCGACCGCGCCGCTGCCGCCGCATATGGTCCAATCATGGAACCTGCTCGGTCTCGACACGAGCCGCTTCGACCCGATCGAGCACGCGCCGGAAGAATGAGCGCTTGCGGTTCTTTCACTGCATCCCGACATATCCGTCATGCAGAGCTTCTTGTTCGCGACCGGCCTTATCGCTGCGGCGATCCTGAATACGGCAACCGCGTCCGCGCAGATCATTCCGCCCGGCACATCGCCGCTCAATCAACCACAACCGCCATCCTTGCCCGGACCGAAGATCCAGGTTCCGGTGGTGCCGAAGATGGACGAACTGCCATCGCGAAACTATGTGCCGGCGCCGCGGCCGTCGTTCAGCGACAAGGTCAACAGCTGCCTGAATGAGGCCGCAGCCGGCGGATTGGCGCCCGGCGATCGCGACACCTATGTGCGCGGCTGTGTCAACAGCAGGTAGTGCGGCCACCTAGTTCCGGTACTGCGCCAGAAACGCGCGCAAGGAATTGTGGGGGCTCTCGACATCGTAGATCACCCAGCCTTCGGCGTCGTTGACAAGGATGAAGTTCATCGTCACCGGTCGGCCCTGATTGTCAAACCCCGCCGTGACGTAGGTCTTGTCGTATTGCCTGCGTAGAATGGAAATCGAGATCGTGCCCAGTTTCCAGGTCGCGCTTTGCACCAGGAAGTCGTAAGGCGTCTGATTTGACGAAAGCCAGGCGTCGCGCAGGCTGGGGTCGAAAAACTGCCGCGCGGTCTCGGCATCGTGCGGCAGTCCGCTGGAGAGGAGCGACGTGCGGTCGCCATAATAGGCATAGACATTGCGCACCAGCGATTCCGGTGAACGGAACCCGGCCCACGCGCCAGCGACACTGCAAATCGCAAGCAGAAGACTCGCGAGCGCCATACGCTGCAGCACTGTCATCGTGGTCATGCGCCTTTGATCGCTTTCATTGCCGCCGTGGCTGTCGTAATGAGGATATCACGGGAAGCGAGCCCGGAAAGCGATGCGCGAACTCTTCGACGAAGCCTCCAGCCAATCCGACGCCAATCCGATGCAGGCGGCGCGGCGCGCCGCGCGCGCGGTTCAGCGCAAGCGCTTCTACAAGGACGCTGGCGTCGGCGTGGCGGATGGCGGATTTACCGTCACGCTCGATGGCAAGCCAATCAAGACGCCGTCCGGCCGCACGGTGGTCGTGCCGGTGCGCCCGCTTGCGGAGACGATCGCGGCGGAATGGACCGCGCAAGGTGAGGTGATCGATCCCCTCACCATGCCGCTCACGCGCTTTGCCAACAGCGTGGTCCATGGGGTGGTCGATCATGCCGAGGCCGTGGCCGACGATGTCGCGAGGTATTTCGCTTCCGACTTGCTGTTCTACCGGGCTGGCCATCCCGAAGGGTTGGTGGCGCGCGAGGCGCAGCATTGGGACACGATCCTGTCCTGGGCAAGGGACGCGCTCGGCGCGCATTTCATGCTCGCGGAAGGCGTGATGCATGTCCGCCAGCCGGATCAGGCCATCGCGGCGGCACGCGGGGCGCTCCCCGAGGATCCCTGGCGGATTGCGGCCGTGCACGTGATCACGACCGTGACCGGATCGGCGCTGCTGGCGCTGGCGCTGTTCCATGGCGCGATCGATCCCGACGAGGCCTGGGCCGCGGCCCATGTCGATGAGGACTGGAACGCCGAGCGATGGGGCGTGGACGAGGAAGCGGCGACCCGAAGGGCCGCCAAACTGGTTGATTTCAAAGCGGCTGCCGGCGTTCTTAAAGCGCTGCATCAAGGCGCTAGCGCATGATCCGGAAAAGTGTGTAGCGGTTTTCCCTCGCGACAAACGCGGAACGCGTTTGCGCGGAGATCATGCGCAATCAAAAGCCCCCGCGAGCCGCGCTTCGGTTAACGGCGGGTTTACGACGTGCGGGCTAGCCTCGCCGGGTCGTTCCCCGGTGAATCATGGCGATCACGATCACTCCCACTCTCCAGCCTGTGACAGCGTCGGCGTCGAGCGTGCCGGCGAGCGGCATCGTGCTGCAAGCGGGGCAGGTGATCACGGCGCAGGTCATCCAACTTCTCGGCAACGACCAGGTGCAGGTTGCCATCGGCAACCAGACCATCGAAGCGACAACGCAGGTGCCGCTTCAGGCCGGCCAAACCTTGCAATTGCAGGTCTCGCAAACTTCAAGCGGCATTGGACTTGCCATCGTCAATCAGCCGAACACGGCCGGGAGCGCGAACGGCAGCGCTGCCGCGGCGTCCAGTCCTGTCATCGCGTTGTCCCCCTCCTTGGCTACGAGCCTTGCGGCCAATCCGACGACGGATGCGGCAATTCCTGCGAGCCCGCTCACACAACTCGAGACGCTCGCGGTTTCCGTGGCCGCGCAGACGGCCGCAAGCCAGCAGACCTCGCTCGCGCCGCTCTTCGCCGATCTCAATGCCGCAACCAGCTTGCCGAACCTGCCGCCGCAGGTTCTCGGGGCGGTTGCCCAGGTGCTGGCGCAACAGACAAGTCTGGACCAGAACCTCACGGCCGATGCCGTCAAGCAGGCGTTCCAGTCCTCCGGGTTATTTCTGGAAAGTTCGCTCGCATCGGGAGTGGCGCCGTTGTCGAACGGCGTGCCCGATCTCAAGGCGGCCTTGATCGTGTTGCGGCAGGTGCTGACGTCGGCGCTTTCTGATGTGACGACGACGACCGGCGCGACTGTGCCGGCTTCCGTGGCGACACCGCAGCCCGGGACGCCACAAGCCGCTGCGGCAAGCGAGGCGACAACGCCATCGGGTGCGACGTTGTCAGAACCAGCTACGGCCGTGACGACCGGCTCGTTCGCTGCAAGCGCGCTCCAGCAGGGATTGGCAACCGTCGCTGCCGCGGTCGCGGCGAACGAGTTAGCCGCTCAGGCCGGGGCCTTGCCAGTGGCGATCATTGCCGGACTCGCGCCGCAGGAAATACTCGTCGGCGCGCCCTCGATGGTACCGCAGGCCGGCCTTGCAACAGCGACAGCAACGGCCACAAGCCAAAGTGCCGCGCCGACAGCGCTTGCCGACATCGTCGCACTCGCCACCGCAAGCCAAGGCCTGGCCACGGTACCGGCAGACGCTGCGCGCGCCGCGGCCTCGAGCGCAGCGCTCAATCTGTTGCAGGAGATGATCCAGGCCTCTCCGTTGGCCATTGCCAATCCGTCGCAGTTCGTTTCTGAAAATGCCCAGGCGCTGGCGCTGCTGCCGGTGATCGCCGGCGCGCGCACGGTCGATGATGCGGAGTTCGCCCGCAGCAACCTGCCGCCGCCACCGATCAATGGCGCCTTGCCTTCGGCGCAACCGGTTGCGCCCGCCACGCTCTCGGCGCACACGCCGCTTCTGGCCGCGTTGCAGCATCTGCTCGACGACACCAATGGCGCGCTCGCGCGGCAAACCTTGTTGCAGATTGCCTCGCTCCCCGGTCAGGCCGGCGATCCGCCGACGACCCGGATCGATCCCTCGATTCCGCGCTGGAACTTCGAAATTCCATTCGCCACGCCGCAAGGAACGGCGATGGCGCAGTTCGATATTTCGCGCGACGGGGCGGGGCGCGAGGCCAATGCGGTCAAGGCCACCTGGCGCGCGCGCTTCTCGCTGAATGTCGAACCCGCAGGGCCCGTCCATGCGCAGGTCGCGCTGAACGGCGATCGCACCTCGGTCAGGATGTGGGCCGAGCGGCCCGCGACGGCCGCGCAATTGCGGGCAGGGGTGTCGCAATTGACGCAAGCCTTGAGCCGCGCGGAACTCAAGCCCGGCGATATCGTGATCCGCGACGGCGCGCCGCAGCCAACGGCGCCGGCAGCGGCCGGGCACTTTCTGGATCGGGCGTCATGAGCGAGAGCAGGAAGAGCCAGCTTGCGGTTGCGCTGCATTACGATCGCACTGGCGCGCCGCGCGTGGTCGCCAAGGGCAAGGGCACCCTCGGCGAGAAGATCATCGAGGTCGCGAAGGCCAACAACATTCCGATCGAGGAAAACGAGGTGCTGGCGGGCGCGCTCTCCAATGTCGAGCTCGGCGAGGAAATTCCGGCCGAGCTCTACAAGGCGGTCGCCGAAGTCCTGGTCTTCGTGCTGCGGCTGTCTGGGCGCGTGCGCTAACGCAAGGGCGCCAAGCGCCCGGAACTCTGGCTTGTCTCGTAATGCTGAATTAGAGTTCGGCGCCTTGACCGTCAGAACAACAAAACAAGCCGGAGGAAATCATGAAATCTGCAGTCTTCATGTCGTCGCTGATGCTGGCCGCGGCCGGCGGCTGGGTCGCCGCAATGTTCGCGCCGCCCGCGACCGGCAAGGAGCCGCGCTTTCCGCAGCTCACCATCGACCAGCTCAGCGAGGCGCAAAAGCCGTTGGGCGAGCAGATCTTGAAGATTTCGAGCGTCGGCATCGGCGGCCCGTATAATCCGCTGATGCGCAGCCCCGTGCTCGGCCAGCGCCTGTTCGATCTCTTCCATTACCTGCGCTGGGAAACGTCGGTCCCGACCAAGCTCAACGAGCTCGCGATCATCATCATCGCCCGGCAATGGCGTTCGCAGGTCGAATGGTTCGCGCACGCGCCGCTCGCGGCCAAGGCCGGACTCAAGGCCGACATCATCGCCGAGCTGAAGGAAGGCAAGCGGCCGTCCGGCATGGCCGAGGACGAGGCGGTGATCTACGATTTCGTCACCGAACTCACCACGACGCAGAAGGTCTCTGATGAGACCTTTGCGCGGGCGAAGAAGGCGTTCAGCGATCAGCAGATCGTGGACCTCACCGCGGTCGCCGGTAATTACGTGATGGTGGCGATGGTGCTGGCGATGGCGGAACAGAGCGTACCACTCGGCAAGGAAGAGCCGTTCAAGGTGGGAGAGAAGTGACGCGAGCGAGCGTCATCCCGGGGCGCCTCGTCAGAGGCGAACCCGGGATCTGTGGGGCTTCGTGGTTCTCCCGGCGATGCGAAGCATGGTCCGGAAGACGTGCGAAGAACGCGCTCCTCACCATGAGGGTCCGCCCTGATCCTGAGGAGGCACAAAGCGCCGTCTCGAAGAATGAGGCCGATTGCAGCTACCCCAGCCTGAACAGCGCCGCGAGAAACTCGCTCACCGCTTTTCGCGCTTCCTCAGCCGTCGTTGGATTGCCGCCGACATGCGGGTTCAGTTCCACGCAGGGGTCCTTGTAGGTGAAGGGCTCGTTTGTATCGGCATTCATCAGCACGCCGTCGTCGCCTTCCTTGATGTGGCAATTGCGCACGGTCTGGGCATTGGCCGACACGACGTTGCTGGATATGCCAAGCAGGCCGGCGTCGAAGCCATGCTGTGAATCCGGATATTCCGTCAGCTCGACGTCGCGTCCGGCCTCGAGCAGCCGCACCACATAGGCCTTGCAGCTTGCGACGGGATTATAGTCATCCGGCGTGCCATGAAAGATGCGGATCGGCTTGTCCGCCACCTCAGTGTCGCCGATATAGCTAGTCGAGCAGTCCGGGTAGAACGGAATGTAGGCGGTGAAGCGAAGACCGGATCGGTTCCAGAGCCCGTCGAAGCGGTCGAGACTTGCATAGAGCGCAGCCTGTCCGCCGCGCGAAAATCCCATCAGCGCGATGCGGTCGGGATCGACGCGCGGATGTTTTGCCAGGATTCCCAGCGCGCGATAGACGTCGACGATCAGGTTGAGGCGGCCGAGCAGGGCCTGGTTGGGGCCGACCACCGTCAAGCCGCGTCCGGTCATGCCGTCGATCACAAAGGTCGAAATGCCCATCGCGTTGAAATTGCGGACCCACGCATCCATGGTCGCGCCGACGCCGCTCGATCCATGCATCAGCACCACGACCGGCAATCGTCCGGAGCCTTGCGCGATACGAAATTCGCCGCTGACCGTGACCGGTTTTCCTTCGTCCGAGCCAGTCAGGAACTGCCGGTCGGACAGCGTGAGCGAGGGGATCGGATAGAGTTCGACGCGGGCCGCGACTTCCCAGGGCGGCGATTGCGCACTCGCGGTGAGCGCCATGGGGCCGCCAGCGATGACGGCCGCGAGCGCCATGGGCAGGGCTCTTCGCATTGTTTCCCCGGTTGTTCTTCTTGCCTGGATGAATGCGAATAGAACAACCGGCGGTTTGTGTGTCAAACCTTGGAGCTTTGCGCGTCCCTGCCGATCCGCCCGAGATGGGTGAAGCCGAAGCCGTAACCGTATTTCAACCCGTAGCCGAGCGCGCGATCGATGCCGATATGCGACAACCAGATCAGCGCCAGCGACAGCACAAACGGCGGCGCGAAGCCGAAGCCGATCGTCAACATCGCCATCGGAATGATGGTCGTGTGCGCGGCGTTATAGACCGCTGCCCCGATTTTCGGTCCGGCGAGATAGGCGAGAAAGGAAAGATCGGGCGCCAGAAAGAGCACCGCGTAAAGCCACCACGGCCCGCCCCAGAGCCCATACACCAGCGTCGTTCCGGCAAACAGCGTCAGCCCCTCGAGCCGCAGCAGCGTCCGAAGCCCGCCTATTACGATCCCGGTCGTCTCCACGTTTGCACTGTCCGTCATCGGCCTCGTCCCTCCGAAGCCTGCGATGATACGGGGGCGGCGCCGCACTGCCAATGACCCCGGCGATAAGGCGGCGGAATGGGCGGCCATAAGCCGGGCGAGGCGTTTCCCGCCGGCAAAAGGGCATGTTAGAAGGCGATTAAACCGGTTTTTTGGACGCAGAACGGGCTGGAAACGACGACATGAAAGACATTCTGGATACCCTTGAAGAACGGCGCGCGGGCGCGCGCCTCGGCGGCGGCGAAAAGCGCATCACGGCGCAGCATGCCCGCGGCAAGCTCACCGCGCGGGAGCGGATCGAGCTCCTGCTCGACAAGGGCTCTTTCGAGGAATTCGACATGTTCGTCGAACACCGCTCGACCGAATTCGGCATGGAAAAGACGAAAGTTCCGGGCGACGGCGTCGTCACCGGCTGGGGCACCGTCAACGGCCGCAAGACCTTCGTCTTCGCCAAGGATTTTACCGTGTTCGGCGGCTCGCTCTCGGAGACGCACGCGCTGAAGATCACAAAGCTTCAGGACATGGCGATGAAGGCGAGGGCGCCGATCATCGGGCTCTACGATGCGGGCGGCGCGCGCATCCAGGAGGGCGTCGCAGCCCTTGCCGGCTATTCCTATGTGTTCCGCCGCAATGTCATCGCCTCGGGCGTGATCCCGCAGATCTCGGTCATCATGGGCCCATGCGCGGGCGGCGACGTCTATTCGCCGGCCATGACCGACTTCATCTTCATGGTGAAGAACACGAGCTACATGTTCGTCACCGGCCCCGACGTGGTGAAGACCGTGACCAACGAGGTCGTGACCGCGGAAGAACTCGGCGGCGCATCGGTGCATGCCACGCGCTCCTCGATCGCCGACGGCGCTTTCGAGAACGACGTCGAGGCGCTGTTGCAGATGCGGCGGCTGATCGACTTCCTGCCGTCGAACAACAGCGACGGCGTGCCGGAATGGCCGAGCTTCGACGACATCGAGCGCGTCGATCTCTCGCTCGATACGCTGATCCCCGACAACCCGAACAAGCCCTACGACATGAAGGAATTGATCCTGAAGGTCGTGGACGAGGGCGACTTCTTCGAGATCTCGGAGATGTTTGCGAAAAACATCGTCACCGGCTTTGGCCGCATCGCGGGCCGCACCGTCGGCTTTGTCGCCAACCAGCCGATGGTGCTGGCGGGCGTGCTGGACAGCGATGCTTCGCGGAAAGCGGCGCGCTTCGTGCGTTTCTGTGACGCCTTCAACATCCCGATCGTCACTTTCGTCGACGTGCCCGGATTTTTGCCCGGCACCGCCCAGGAATATGGCGGGCTGATCAAGCATGGCGCGAAGCTGTTGTTCGCCTATTCGCAATGCACGGTGCCGCTGGTCACGGTGATCACGCGCAAGGCCTATGGCGGCGCGTTCGACGTGATGGCGTCGAAGGAAATCGGCGCCGACATGAATTACGCATGGCCGAGCGCGCAGATCGCTGTGATGGGCGCCAAGGGGGCGGTCGAGATCATCTTCCGCGCCGACATGAACGATCCCGACAAGATCGCCGAGCGAACCAAGGAATATGAGGACCGGTTTCTGTCGCCCTTCATCGCCGCCGAGCGCGGCTATATCGACGACGTCATCATGCCGCACTCGACCCGGCGCCGCATTGTCCGCGCGCTCGCCATGCTGCGCGACAAGCATGTCGAGATTCCCGTGAAGAAGCATGACAATCTGCCGTTGTAAGGGGGCCGTATCATGGGACGATCCGCCCGCCGGCTAATTGTAACGGTTACGAATTCTTGGCTGGCCTGTATCGGTTTCGGCGGCGTGCTTCTTGCTGCCGATGCGCTGGCGCATGCTGACGAAACTGTCACCATCGGAGGATCGCGCGCGGTTTTGATCAAGCCGGCGGCGCCACGTGCCAGCGTGATTTTGCTGCCGGGTGGAGATGGTGCCATCCGGGCAGGCGATAATGGCGACATCCATGGGCTATTGGGTAATCAGCTCGTGCGCACCCGTCACGCCTATACCGCGCTCGGGCTCGCGGTGCTCGTGGCTGATGCGAGCACCGATCTCAAGAGTGCGGTCGACTATATGGCGGAGGTCAAGCGCCCGGTGACGGTGATCGCGACGAGCAACGGCACGCGTCGCGCGGCCCAGGGAATTGCCCGCGGCGCGCGCCCCGATGCGCTGGTTCTGACCTCGGGATTTCTAAGCCCGGACTCCGGCACTGCCAATAGTGTGATGTCGATCCTGGGTTCGCCGTCGGCACTGCCCCCCACGCTTGTCATCCATCATCGCGAAGATGGCTGTGCGTTCACGAAACCCGCAGGCGTCGAGCCTTTCATTAGCTGGTCGGCGGGGAAAGCGCGGGCTAGCTGGCTCTCAGGTGGGGTGGATGAAGGCGATCCTTGTCAGGCTCGCGGTCATCATGGCTTCAACGGACTCGACCGCGAGGTGGTAGAACTCGCGGTCGGTTTTCGCTGATTGAGGCCCTTCGTGACCAGCAGAGTCTCATGACCGACGACAATTCTCCCGACGAAATCTCAGAGATCGAAGCGCGGATCGAGCGGCTCGCCGAGACCGCGGAGCGATGCAGAAAAATCATTCTGGCTTCCAGGATCGCGATATCAGGCGGCGTCGCCTTGCTGATTGCCATGGTGCTTGGATTGTTGTGGGGCAGTGCGGTCGCCATGCTCGGATCGATTGCGCTGGTGCTGGGGGGTATCGTGTCGCTCGGGTCCAATATCAGCACGCTGCGCCAGACCAACGCTGCGATCAGCGCCGCGGAGGCGCTGCGGTCGGAGTTGATCGGCGGGATCGACCTTCGGGTCGTGCGCGATGCGCCGATAAAGCTGATGTAATCAACTGGTCCGCCTGCAGCTGCCTCAATGCCAGTCGTCATGGCCGGGCTTGACCCGGCCATCCACGTCTTGCCTGCTATGCCGAAACGTCAAAGGAAGGCGTGGATGCCCGGCACACGGCCGGGCATGACGTGCTACCTTCGCGGCATCGACGCAACAAGGAACGCGCCCGCCATGTCCACGCTGTTTGCCTTCCTGCATCATCTCTGCGCCTTCACGCTGGTCAGCGCGATCGCGATCGAGTTCACGCTTCTCAGGCAGGAACTGACGCTTGCCTCTGCGCGACGGTTGCTTGCCACGGACCTCGTGCTCGGCATTGCCGCCGGGTTGTTGCTGGCGATCGGGCTGTTGCGCGTGTTCTTCTTCGAGAAGGGCCCGGCCTATTACTGGCACAGCCACGCGTTTCTCACCAAGTTCGGCCTGTTCGTGATCGTCGGCCTGCTGTCGATCGTGCCGACGATGGAATTCCTGTCCTGGCGGGGTGCGATCAGGGCAGGGCAGGCGCCGGCGATGGAGGCCGCGCGGCACAGGCGCGTCAAGATGGTGATTCACATCGAGCTTGCCGCTGTCGTCATCATTCTGTTGTGCGCTGCCATCATGGCGCGTGGCGGCTGGGTCTAGTGGTCCACTCCTCGACTTTGTGACGTTTCATTGCGCTGTCACGCAAGGCGTTCGTGTTCGGAAAGATTCTGCGCCGCGCTTGAACCATTTTGCGCATCTGTAGACACAACCGCTCACGAGTTCAGCCAACATTCATGTTGAGGCGGCGAGACTGAATGTCTTCTCTCTCTCTCTCTAACTCATGGAAGGGACATGAACTCATGAAACTTGGGGATCTCTTGAATGTCAGTGCTGGATTGGTCGCGGGCGCGATCGTGCTTGCCGCAAGCGCGCAAGCCGCTCCCGTAGTGCCGATCTCGGGTCATGCGACCGCGCCGGCGGCGGCGAACGTTGAGCCGGCGGTCGTGTCGCAGAACGAAGTCGATCAGATCAAGCCGGTCCAGGTGCACTGGCATCACCATCACCATCACCACTGGCACCACCATCATTGGCACCATCGCCATTGGCGTCATCATCACTGGCACCACCATTGGCACCATCATCACCACCACATGTGAGGTCGCCTGAGGGGGATCCGCAGTAGATCAGAAAGGAATGCCAATGAAGATACTTGCTGCTTCTTTGTTCGCGATCGGCGTCGGTCTTGTGTCGATGTCGGCTTCCCAGGCGATGCCGGTGGCGCCGCTTGACCAGGCGGCCGCGAGCGATGCCGCGACCATTCCGGTGGCCGGTGGCTGCGGACCAGGCTGGCATCGCGGCCCGTATGGCGGTTGTCGCCCGATGTTCAATTGTCCGCCCGGCTGGCATTCCGGACCGTTCGGCCGCCGTTGCTTCCGCAACTGGTAGATGAAAACGAGGGGCGGGAGGGTCCCGCCCTTTGCTTCCCTGACCGCCGTCGCGCTGCAAAGCGCGCCAAACAAAAAACCTCGCTATAAACAGCGGGGTTTTCCATTCTCGCCGAACTAACGATCAGATCGGACGGCAACGTCCGTAGCGCCAGACAAAGCCAACCGGACAGACGCGGCCAGGCGCGACCACCACCGGGCGCTCGACCACGACGGCGCCGGGCACCACGACGACCTCGCGGTTCGCGCGGCAACCGCCATAGGGCCCGCGATGCCAGCCGGGGCCGCAGCCGCCCGCGGCGCTTGCGCTGCCGAGACCTGCAACCGTGGCTGCGACGAGTGCAGCTGCGAACAGAACCTTCATGTTGTTTCCCCTTCCTGAAGCCGAAAATGCGGCGCATATGTCGATAACATATCCGACGACCGAAGCTAGGGAGGCGTATATGAACCCTTTATGAATAGCGAAGGGTCATTTCGCCAGGAACGGCAGCATCAGCGCATTGAACTTGTCGGGCGCATCGAGGAACACCAGATGGCCGGCATTCTCGATCACCTCGGCGCGGGCGCTCGCCATTTTGGTGGCCAGCGTTTTCGCCAAGTCCGCATTCTGGCCCATCTTCGGCCGCAGCGTTTCGGGCGCATTCGGTCTGCCTGGCGCATTGTGATCGTCCGCACCCATGATGAAAAGCGTCGGGATCGTGACCAGTGGAATCTCGTGCACGACCGGTTCGCGGTAGATCATCTGCCCCGATGAGACAAAGGCGTGAAGCCAGCGTCGATAATCGGCAGCGCCCTTGATGTTGAAGCGGGCGTCGATGAAGGGCGTGATCGCCTCCGGCGGGATCTTTGGCGAATAGTTGTTCTCGAGCTGCTTGCGATAACCTTCGGCGGTGAGCTTGTCCTCGTTTTCGAGGATCTTTTCGGTCGATGTCGGCGGCACGTACATCCGGTAATCTTCAAGGCCGATCGGGGCGGCCAGCACCAGATGGTTGACGCGGTCGGGAAAAGCGCGCGCGATCCTCACTGCGACCATGCCGCCCATCGAATGGGCGACGATGTCGGCTTTCGCCACCCCGAGATGATCGAGCAGCGCAATCGTGTTGCGGGCGAGGTTGTCGAAATGAAGCTCGCCCGACGGTTTTGAGGATTTTCCGAAACCGACCTGGTCGGGCACCACGACGCGATATCCGGCCTCATTGAGCACCTTGATCTCGGGAGCCCAGTAGCTTGACGGGAAATTTCGCCCGTGCAGCAGCATCACGACGCGGCCATTGGATTGCGCCGGCGCGATATCCATGTAGGCCATCCGCAATTGCTCGCCGTCGTTGACGAGCGGCAACAGGTTCACGGGGTAGGGATAGGGGAACCCTTCGAGGCCGATGCCGTAGGGTTCGCGGTTGGCAAGCTCGCGCTCGGCGGCCTGGGTGGTTGCTGGAACCAGAGTGAGAAGGGCGGCGAAGACCGCCGCAGCACAGGAACGCATCATCAGACACTCCGAGAGGATTTTATTGCGCCGTCGTCATGGCCGGGCTTGACCCGGCCGTCCACGTCTTGTCGAGTCAAAAAGACGTGGATGCCCGGGATGAACCCGGGCATGACGAACTTTGATAACAACGCCCTATTGAGTGCTCCCGAACAGGGCCGCAAACCGCTTCTCGCCCTGGCGGGTGAACTGCACCACCCGGCTGCCCGGTGTGGGATCGCGCGCGGCCCACTTCAACTCGGTGAAACGCTTCAGCAGCGCCGCGCCCAAGGTGCCGGCGAGATGATGGCGGCGCTCGCTCCAGTCGAGGCAGGCCTTGCAGACCGGGCGGCGCGGATGGTTGAGCGCATCCGCATCGATCTGCAACGCGCTTTCGAGGAAGCGCTCGCCTTCGCTGGTCAGTTCGATGTCGTGCTTGTGCTGGCGCACCAGCTTTTGCCGCCGCAGGCTGTCGAGCATCTGCACGCCGAGGTCGCCCGCCAGATGATCATAGCAGACGCGCGCGTGGCGCAGCGCCGGATCCTTCGGGCCGGTGCGCACGCGCATGTGGCCGGCCCGGGCGGCGAGCGCCGCAAGCCCCTCCAGCACGCCGCCGACATCGGGATCGGCCAGGCGGTAATAGCGATGGCGGCCCTGCTTTTCCTGTTCGATCAGGCCGCCGGCCTCGAGTTTCGACAGATGCGAACTCGCGGTCTGCGGCGTGATGCCGGCTTCCTGGGACAATTCGCTGGCGGTGAGCGCGCGGCCGCTGAGTAATGCGGTCAGCATGTTGGCGCGGGCGGGATCGCCGACGAGAGAGGCGACCATGGCGATATCGGGACCTGCTTTCATAGTTCGATACTAGCCGAAGCATTGGTGTCGATCAAGCGGATAGGGTCGCCGTTATCAAACTGACCGACAGCAAGTGGAGGTTCCCATGACCGTCACCGTTTTCATCCGCTACCAGCTCGATCCGTTCAAGCGCGCGAAGTTCGAGGACTATTCAAAAAACTGGTTTTCCATCATTCCGAGATGCGGCGGCGATCTCATCGGTTACTGGATGCCGCACGAAGGCACCAACAACATCGCCTTCGCCCTGATTTCCTTCGAAAGCCTCACCGCCTACGAGCAATATCGTGCGCGGCTGCGCAACGACAAAGAGGCGATGGCGAATTTCAACTTCGCCGAGGAACACAAGTTCATCCTCGCAGAGGAACGCACGTTCCTGCGCAAGGTGACGGCCAACTGATGGCAGCAAGTGACAGCAGCAAGTGACAGTAGCAAGTGACAGTAGGAGGTGACGGCATAGTGTAGTTCCGTTCACTGGCGCCGCCTGCCGCACGGCGGTAGTCTTGTAACAGGCTGACAAGAGCCAACAGCAAAACCAGCAAACAGCGAAAAGGAGACGCCGATGCCGATTTCATTGGCCGACAAATGCGCGACGTTCCGCAAGCTGCATGAGAGCGGCTGCTTTCCGATTCCCAATCCCTTTGACGTCGGATCTGCCAAGGCGCTGGCCCAGATGGGATTCAAGGCGCTGGCTTCCACCAGCGCGGGCTTTGCCTGGACCATCGGCAAGGCCGACAATCGCGTGACAGTCGACGACGTCTGCACTCATCTGACGGCGCTGTGCGCGGCGGTGGATTTGCCGGTCAACGCCGATTTCGAAGGCGGCTTTGCCCACGAGGCGGAAAAAGTCGCGGTCAATGTCGCACGCGGCGTCAAGACCGGCGTGGCTGGCCTGTCGATCGAGGATTCGACCGGAGATGCTTCAAAACCGCTTTACGACCGCGCACACGCGATCGAGCGCATCAAGGCCGCGCGCGCCGTGATCGATGCCGACAAAAGCGGTGTCTTGCTGACCGGCCGCTGTGAGGGCTTTCTGGTCGGACAAGACGATCTCTCAATGGTGATCGACCGGCTGTGCGCCTACGCCGAAGCCGGTGCGGAATGCCTCTACGCGCCGGGCATCAAGACCAAGGAGCAAATATCAGCGGTCGTGAAGGCGGTCGCGCCGAAACCCGTCAATCTCCTGATCGGCGCCTCCGGCCTTTCGGTGAAGGAAGCCGCCGATCTTGGCGTGCGCCGCATCAGCGTGGGCGGTTCGCTCGCCCGCACCGCCTGGGCCGGCTTTATGCGCGCGGCCAAGGAGATTGCCGAGCAGGGCACCTTCACCGAACTCGCCAAGGGCTATCCCGGCGGCGAATTGAACAAGATGTTCCGCTAACGAGGCGGACGATCAAGAGATGAGGCGGCCGGAGCCCGCAGGCTTTGGCGCCTCATCCGACTGAGCGATTTGCGCTGCGGCTACTTGTTCGCGTTGCCCGGATTGGCATTGTTGGTATTGGCGCCTCCGGGCGCTGTCGAAGCGGGCGAGGGTGCTTGCGAATTGCCCGGCGCTGCGCCGGTCGTCGTGCCCGGCTGGCTGTTGGGGGTCACGTCGCGCAGGCCCGGAGGGGGAGCGGGCGGCGAAGTCGACGCGCTCTTCTGGCTGTTGGCTGGGGGCGGTGCCGTCGAAGCCTGCTGATGCAGCGACGAATTGTTCAGCCCGTAGAATACGGCTCCCAAGATGATTGCGATGCCGATCGCAAACAGCGCGACCCGGGTGGTCCTGGCCGGGCCTTCCGCCATTTCGGGGTCCACCTGCAAATCGTTGTCGATTTCGGCCGGCGAGCGCCGATCGTCGATATAGGTTCTGGTCGGATCCTTGAGATGGTTGCGATCATAGGGATCGTTGGGGTTGTTCGTGGCCATGGCCGGATTCCTCCACTGTCGTTTCGGCGATAACGGCAAGCCTTCGACACGGGTTCCGGGAATTTTCGTTGTTTCCCACAGCCGTGAGATCACCCAGAATGGAACCCCGATGAAATTCAGGGCGTGAGGGCAAGATGTGGGGCCTGCCTCCCGGCGACACAGTGTTGCATGTGCTTTCGCTGGTGGCGCTGGCCGCGCAAGCGATGACGGCGGCGCTAGCGGCGGGGCGACGCAGCATGGACTGGGTCGGCGTCTCCTTCCTCGGCTGCATCACCGCGCTTGGCGGCGGCACGATCCGCGACGTCGTGCTCGGGCATTATCCGCTGCCATGGGTGGAAAACCCGTCCTATCTCGCGATCACGGCGCTTGCCGCCTTTGCGACCGTGCTGATCGCCCGCATCGTTCACCGGCTTAACCTGACCTTTCTGGTGCTGGATGCGATCGGGCTGGTGGTCTTCACCATAGCTGGCTGCGACGTCGCCTGGCAGATGAACGAGCCGCTCACCATCGTGATCGTTTCAGGCATGATCACGGGCTGCGCGGGCGGCGTGTTGCGCGACATCCTGTGCAACGACGTGCCGCTTTTGTTTCGCTCCGAGCTTTATGCCAGCGTCTCCGTCGTCACCGGGCTATTCTATGCCACCGCTTTCGGATTAAAGCTGAACGACGAAGTCTGGACCGCCTTGACCTTCGTGCTTGGCATGTCGCTTCGCCTGCTCGCGATCCGCTACAAATGGGAGATGCCGAAATTCGTGTTCACGGGCGAGGACAAGTAAGCTTAACAGGCGCATGGCCTCATCCTGAGGAGCGCGCATTGCGCGCGTCCCGCAAGATGCCTCTCATGGTTCGAGACGTGCTTCGCGCTTCTCACCATGAGGGGCGAGCTTACTTTCTAAGCTTCGCCACCTCGTCGGCGGTCGCCGCCGGCGCCGCATTGCCCCAGGCGTTGCGTACATAGGTGACGACGTCGGCCACCTCCTGATCCGACATCTTGCCGGCGTAACGCGGCATCGATCCGGTATTGGGCGCGCGATTGGTCGTGATCGTCTCGGCGCCGTCGAGCACGATTTTGATGGCGCTTGCGGGATTGGCGGATTGCAGGTTGGCGTTGCCGGGCAGCGGCGGATAGATCCGCGGCGCGCCGCTTCCGTCGAGTTCGTGGCAGCCGATGCAGGAGGCTTTGTAGAGTTTCTCGCCGTTCGCCATCTGGGTGGACGGTGGCGCCGCCACGGATGGCTCCCGCGTCGCGGGCGAGAGGTCCTTCAGGTAAACCGCAATCGCCTTCGCGTCCGCATCGCTCATATGCGAGGTGGAGTTGAGCACGACTTGCGCCATCGGTCCGTCGGCATGGCTATGCACGTTGCGGCCGCTGAGCAGATATTCGGCGATGTCGTCAACGCTCCACGACTTCAAGCCGCCGCGCGCGGCGCCGTCGAGGCGCGGGGCGAACCAGCCGTCGACCATGCTGCCGGTGAAGCGCTCGCGCTGCTTCTCGGCGCCGAGAAAGTTCTTCGGCGTATGGCAGGCGCCGCAGTGGCCGAGGCCTTCGACCAGATAGCCACCGCGATTCCAGTCCGCGCTCTTGCTCTGGTCCGGCTCGAAGATGCCGGGCCGGAAGAAGGCATAATCCCACAGCCGCATCAGCACGCGGTGGTTCAAGGGCCAGCGCAGCGCGGGCGAAGGCGGCGTATTGGCGACGGGCGAAAGCGTGCCGAGAAAGCTGCGGATGGCAATGACGTCGTCCCGGGTCATCTTGGTGAAATGGGTGTAGGGGAAGACCGGGTAGTAACGCGATCCGTACGGGGTCTCCCCATTGCGCATCGCGCGCAGAAACGCCTCGTCGGTCCAGCGGCCGATCCCGGTATTGAGGTCGGGCGTCAGGTTGGCGGAATAGATGGCGCCGAACGGCGTCTCGATCCGCGTTCCGCCGGCGAACGGTTTTGCGGGGTCGGCGGTATGGCAGCTCGCGCAGCCGCCGGCCTCCGTCAGCGCCTTACCCTTCGCGATGGTTTCCGGCGAGGGCGCGGCGGGAAGCTCGGCGCCGGCCGGACCAAGCTTGAATGCAGCGCACAAGGCGAGGGCGACGAGAATCGCTCGTGCATTGCGGTGCCGTGGCTGTGTCGAGGGCTGACCCATAGCGTGCAGCATAGCGCGAAATCGTCCCGGTGCGCCTCACGTCGTTTCGTAACAGCATCCTACCGCGACACAACGATTAATCGGAGTGGGGCAGAACAGGTACGAAATTGCGTTTTGTATCCGGCCGTCGGCGAGCGGTAGATTTGTGATGCAGCAAGCTTAAAATCCGACATAGACTAGCTTTTATCAGTCGTGCGACTAGCTAAGACTCAAAAGAGTCGGGGCTCATAAGAGGGTGGAATGGGAATAAATCAGGGTCCGATCAGTCTCGACCAGAAATACACCCAAGGGTCCGGCCATGTTTTCCTGACAGGTATCCAGGCGCTGGTCCGCCTTCCCATGGCGCAAATCCGCCGGGACCGCGCCAATGGGCTCAAGACCGCGGGCTTCGTCAGCGGCTACCGCGGCTCCCCCCTCGGCGGTTACGACCAGCAACTCTTCGCCGCCCGCAAGCACCTCGACCAGTACAACATCAAATTCCAGCCCGGCGTGAACGAAGACCTCGCCGCGACCGCGATCTGGGGCTCCCAGCAACTTAACCTCTCCAAGGGCGCCAACTACGACGGCATCGTCGGCATCTGGTATGGCAAGGGGCCGGGCGTCGACCGCTGTGGCGACGTGTTCCGCCACGGCAATGCGGCGGGCTCGGCGAAAGACGGCGGCGTGCTGTGTCTGGCCGGTGACGACCACGGCGCGAAATCTTCCACCGTTCCGCACCAGTCCGACCACGCGTTCATCTCGGCGCTGATGCCCTACCTCTATCCCTCCAGCATCCATGAAATGATCGAGATGGGCCTGCTCGGCATCGCCATGTCGCGCTATTCCGGCTGCTGGGTCGGCATGAAGGTGATCACGGAGACGGTCGAGACCACGGCCGAGGTCGACCTCTCCGACGAGATGAAGCCTTTCATCATCCCCACCGATTTCGAAATGCCGCCGGGTGGCCTGAATTTGCGCTGGCCCGACGACCGCTACGACCAAGACCGGCGCCTGCAGGACTACAAGGGTTTTGCGGCGATCGCCTTTGCCCGCGCCAACAAGGTCAACCGCATCACCATGGATAGCCCGAACGCGCGTTTCGGCATCATGGCCTCCGGCAAGAGCTATGAGGATATTCGTCAGGCCTTGCGTGAACTCGGCATCACGCCGGACGTCGCCGCCAAGATCGGCCTCCGCCTTTACAAGATCGGCATGCCCTGGCCGCTGGAGCCGCAGGGCGTGCGCGAATTTGCCGTCGGCCTCGAAGAGATCTTCATCGTGGAGGAACGCCGCGAGATCGTCGAGAACCAGGTCAAGCAGGAATTGTTCAACTGGCGCGACGACGTCCGCCCGCGCATCGTCGGCAAGATGGACGAGCACGACAAGCGCTTCCTCACCTTCGCGGCCGAGCTTTCCGTCGCCTCGCTGGCAAGTTCGCTGACCGAGCGATTGCTCCGCCTCAACCTCAATCCCGAAATCGCCGAGATGCTGCGCGCCAAGGCCGATTGGTTCAACGGCCGCGAGGCGACCCAGATGCAGGCGGTCTCGCCGGTGACCCGCACGCCGTATTTCTGTTCGGGCTGCCCGCACAACACCTCGACCAAGGTGCCGGAAGGAAGCCGCGCCTTCGCCGGCATCGGCTGCCACTTCATGGCGCTGTGGATGGACCGCAACACCGAAACCTTCACCCATATGGGCGGCGAGGGCGTGCCGTGGGTCGGCGTTGCGCCCTTCACCAATGAACAGCACGTCTTTGCCAATCTCGGCGACGGCACCTATTTCCATTCCGGCAGCCTCGCGATCCGGCAGGCCGTCGCATCCGGCGCCAACATCACCTACAAAATTCTCTATAACGACGCGACTGCCATGACCGGTGGCCAGCATGTCGACGGCGAACTGACGCCGCAGCAGATCACCTTCCAGCTTCACGCCGAAGGCATCCGCGAGATCTATCTGGTCTCGGAAAATCCGCACCTCTATCCGGTGGCGGATATCGCCCCGGGTGCGAAGGTCGCCCATCGCGACGAACTCGATGCCGTGATGAAGGCGTGCCGTCAGGTCAAGGGCGCCTCGGCCATCGTCTTCGTGCAAACCTGTGCGGCGGAGAAGCGCCGCCGCCGCAAGCGCGGCCTCATGGAGGACCCGGCGCGGCGCGTCCTGATCAATCCGGCCGTGTGCGAGGGCTGCGGCGACTGCTCGGTGCAGTCGAACTGCATCTCGGTCGAGCCGCTGGAAACCGAGTTCGGGCGCAAGCGCACGATCAACCAGTCGGCCTGCAACAAGGACTATTCCTGCCTGAAAGGTTTCTGCCCGTCCTTCGTCACCATCGACGGCGGGACGCTGCGCCGCCGCGCGCCGTCCGGCCTCGAAAATAAAGCGGCTGGCGATCTCGGCGAGTTGCCGGAGCCTGCGTCAAAGCCCGCGCTCGACCGACCCTATAACGTCGCCGTCGGCGGCGTTGGCGGTACCGGTGTCCTGACCATCGGCGCGCTGCTCGGCATGGCCGCCCATATCGAGGGCAAGGCCAGCATGATCCTCGATATGTCGGGCCTGGCGCAAAAGGGCGGGGCGGTGTTGAGCCACGTCCGGCTCTCTGAACATACCGCGGACGTGACCTGCTCGCGCATCGTTACCGGCACCGCCGATCTCGTGATCGCGGCCGACGAGGTCGTGGCGGCCTCGAAAGAGACCATGACGCTGTGCGAGTTGAGCCGGACGGCCGGCGTCATCAACAGCCACGTGATTCCGACTGCGGATTTCATCCTCAACCGCGATTTCAATTTCCAGTCCCGCAAGGTCAATCACGTGCTGGAGACGGCGCTGCGGAAGGACTCCGCCTTCGTCGATTTCACGCGGCCTGCCGAAACGCTGCTGGGCGATGCCATCGCCACCAACATGATGATGATGGGCTACGCGTATCAGAGGGGATTGTTGCCGCTTTCGGCGGCCGCGATCGAGCAGGCGATCGAGGTGAATGGCGTTGCGATCAAGATGAACACCCAGGCCTTCCGGCTTGGGCGCCTTGCCGCCGCCGACCCGGCGCGGATCGAGGCGATGATGAAGGGCCACGATGAAGCGACCTCCGCGAAATCGCTGGATTCGATGTCGCTCGATGAAATCATCGCCCATCGCACCGCGCATCTTGCCGCCTATCAGAACGAAAAACTGGCCGCGCGGTATCAGGCGCTGGTGAAACAGGTGCGCGACGCGGCGCTCGATCGCGGTTTTGGTGAGCAGCTCCCCCGCGCGGTTGCCATCAACTACGCCAAGCTGCTCGCCTACAAGGACGAGTACGAGGTCGCGCGCCTCTATACCGACGGCCACTTCGAACAACAGCTGCGCGACCAGTTCGACGGCGACTTCAGGATCAGCTTCAATCTCGCGCCGCCAATTCTGGGTGGCGGGAAGGACGCGCTGGGGCGGCCGAAGAAGCGGGCCTTCGGTACCTGGATGATGCCGGTATTCAAGCTGCTCGCCAGGATGCGCTGGCTTCGCGGCACCCCTCTCGATATTTTCGGTCATAGCGCCGATCGCAGGCTCGAACGAGACCTGATCGCCGGCTACGAGAAGGACGTCGCAACGGTGCTGGGCCTCCTGTCGGCGGCCAACCATGACGCGGCGGTCGAGTTGCTGTCGTTGCCGGATCGGATTCGCGGCTACGGCCCGGTGAAGGAAAAGGCGGTGAGGGACGCTCAGGTGCGTTATGCGCAGCTTGCGGCTGATCTGGCCAATCCGCCGCCCGCGCCGCGCCAGATCGCAGCGGAGTAGGCAGCCGCAAGGCGAATAATATCGGGCGACGCTATCGTATCCACGTGGCGTAGGTTGCGGTAGCTGACGCAATTTCGTTACCTTGCTCCCACGAGGTGACGCATCGCAGCCGAGCGAGCGGCATCAGCCGCGGTGCTTGTGCCGATCAGCATACCGCTCAGGTGCCCGCATCAGCTGACATTGTTCGAGGCGCCGCGGCAGCCAGGCTGTCCCATTAGAACTAGTCCTTGGGAATGAGCCGCCGCACGGACCCAAAAAAGGCGTGCCAAATCGTCGTTTCCTCGGCCGAAACGTGCCTGAAAGGCGCGACTTTGCTGCATGGCCGTCATTGGTTCAAGCTCTTACCGCAAGCGCTCAGTATGGCCGGCCGGGGTTCCCGATCAGATTAACATATGTTAATACGCGAATAATCCAGCCGTTGTAGCCTTATAACGGGTGTGAGCAGGGGCTAGAGACGATGCGTATAGTCGTAACGATTGGAACGGCTGTTGTCGTATGTCGAGTGAGCCCGCCGTACCCACGTTCATCCTGCAAAGGGATGGCCTTTTCCGCGAAGGCCTGCGGCTAATACTATCGAGTACCCGCTTTCATCCGCACGGCTGCGGAATTGACTTGGACGATCTTAGCGAGATTCCGCGAGACCGGCCGGTTCTGTTTATCGTTGGCGTCGGTGCGACGCAGGCTTTGATCTGCAGCAGGATTCGCGACGAGTACCCTTTGGCCTTCGTTGTCGCTGTTGCCGATGAGAGCGATCCCGGGTCGCTTGCCAGCGCGCTCGATGATGGGGTCAACGCCGCACTGTTCAGCTCAGTCAGTCCGGACGCCCTCGTCAGCACGCTTCAAGCGGTCATCAACGAAAGGCTGATCCTGATCGACTCGCGCCTTTGGTCGCTCGAGATCCAGTCAAGGGCCGAGGAACGGCCGCAATCTTCGGCCCCGAACGAAATCAACGCCGAGACGGCGGCCGAGCTCCTGGCGACGAAACCATTGTCGTCGAGGGAGGTAGCGATACTGGAGCGGATCGTCCGGGGCGATTCCAACAAGCATGTTGCCAGATTCTTCAACATCGCCGAACCGACCGTGAAGGCACACGTGAAGGCGATCCTCAGAAAATTGGGCGCGAGCAATCGTACCCAGGCTGCCATCTGGGCGGTCAACCATGGAATTCTGGGCGATGCCTACGACACTTCGAACCTGCCGATCCTGATCGATAGCGACACGGCCGGCTAGAGCACTGGCAAACCAATGGTTCCAGTGCCCGCTTTCCCGCAATTCCGGTCGAATTCGCCGCTTGCGGCGCAGGAACGTCACGTGGCGGGAGCAGAGTTCGGCTGGGCGGAGAACTACCGCTGGGCCTGGTCGATCACGCGCCGCAACTCTTCGCGCGCAGCGCGCCGGTCCAGCTCACGAACCAGCTCTTCGCCGGCGCGGCTGTCCGGGTCGGCGTAGGATCGTGCGCCGTCGACCGGATCGGCCGCGGTTCTTGTCGTCGAGCAGCCGCACATCAGGATGCAGAGGAGCAGAATGACGGGCGGCGCCGCTACCACAAGGTAGGGTACCGCCCGGTAGCTGGTCATTTCAACCCCTCGCTCTCTTTGGCCGCCAGCTTGTCGCGGAAGCCTTCGCACAGCTTGCGGACCTCGTCGGCCGCGCTCGAGCACGACTCGATCTCGGCGAACATCCGCTTTCCCTCCTTGCGGTAGCGCGTGGCGGTCATCCTGATGTCCTTGAGCATCGAGGACGCCGACGCGGAGAGCTCATCGCAGCGCTTCACCATGTCTCTTACCACGTCGCCCATGGCTTCGATTTCCTTGGCCGTCTCCTCATATTCCTTGACGATGGCCTCGGCCGACAGCTTACCGATCTCGCTCACGTCGTCGCGGTGGGTGACGTATTCCGGGACCGGCGGCGCCAAAACGGCACGTGGCACATGATCGTTCGTCTGCAGGTACGGACGATTTTGGTAAACCGATTCCCGAACTTCATCTTCGAGCTTGCTGGCATCGAAGGGCTTCACCACGACGGCGCTCTGTGTTCTCATCGTCATATTCACTCCTCTGACAATGTTGCCTTCAGGAGCTGGATATTTCCTGCCCCGTTATCGTCAAGTTCCAGCGCTCTGGGGTGAAGACGCATTTCACCTGACAATCCTTCGAATGCTTCAGTTCGACCGCCACCCGCGCGAGGTCAAAGGGATTGCACCGCCGACAGTCGCTCAAGAAGACGGATGCAACGTATGCCGGTCAGTGGAGTCTGGCGCGCAATCTTGGGCCTTCGTCCCAAATGCGCTTGCCGCATCCGATACACTGGTAGACGCGAACCGTATTGCCGTCTTGGGAGTTGAGAAGCGAATGAGTGAGGCGGGAGAGCGCCGCACAATGCGGGCAGCGCCGCCGCCGATCGTAGGTGAAGGAATCGTCCGGGTTTCTGTTTTCAATCATGGGCTGCCACCATCACGCCTCAAGCCGGGACCTTGTTGTCGATTGATCGTGGCAAAGCGGGTGGAAATGCGTCTTTTTGCCGGAGCGTAGTGACTAGTCCGTCGGGAGTAGAGGCGGCCGCGCGATGAAACTACGCGGCGAAGCGGGTGAAGGAGGCGTGGGCGCCTGACGATGATGCGGAGTTGAACCGCCACACGAGGCCGCATTCCTCATCGAGATTGGCGTTGTCCACTTGCGCCAGGATATCAGAACGCTGGTGCGCGCTTTCCGAAGTTCGTGCTCCATCGCCGCACTAACTTATTGGTTCTAGTTCCGCTTTATCGATCGGAAGTCCCCGATCGAATTCGCCGGTCATGGTGCAGGGACTTCAGATCGGCGGTACTAGCAGCCCGGAGGCAAACGACCGAGCATGCCTTGTGCGCGCTCAAGGTGCGGCCGCTCCCAATGAGCAAGATTGGCGGCGGCCTCGTACGTGCTTTGCAAGAAGACCAGGAGCGCGGTGTCCGGATCCGCGCTGGAGCGAACCGCGTCGTAAGGCAACAGGAATTCTCCAAGCTGGGTGTCGAACATCGCGGCCTCAGGTTCAACCTCGGCGAGGTTGAAGCCGTCGGGCACGGGATAGGCATAGCTATAGAAAGCGGGCTGATCGATGCCGGGCCAGAAGCCTGCACTCGAAACCTCTCGGCTGTAGGCCTCGCGAGCCACGGCATTCGGCACGTGAGGCATGCCGCCTGGATGTGGCGGAGCATCGCGTCCGGAGAAGCGGGTCACCGCGAGATCAAAGCTGCCCCAAAACAGATGGATGGGGCTGCATTTGCCAATAAACCGCGAGCGAAACAGCAAAAAGACCCGCTGCACCTGCAGCATGGCTCGCCAATACGCTCCTGCAGCGTCGCCGTCATAGGCGCGCCGGGCATGATCCTCGCGGAAGGCGACTGCGTCTTGAATTTCACAGGGCATTGGATAGATATCCACCGTCACCCCAAGCTCGGCAAGCGCCACCATCGTCGCCTCGTAGAATGTGGCAACGCTCTGCGCTTCCAATTTCACGCGTCTGGTCTCGCCCGCCGCGGTCTCGATCCGCAGAAGGTCGCTCAACAAATCGAACTCCACTTCGAAAGCGCACCCGTCCGCAAAGATTGGTCCGGTGGTGAAACCGCGGCCCGACAGGTAAAAGGTCGCCTGCCAGCTATGATTGATCCACGGTGTCAGCATCAGCCGCACCTTGCCGACCACCTGGCTCCAGAGATGGAGAGCATCGGTTGTCGGCCGAAGATCAAACACCGACAGATCAGGCCATGGGTTGTTCGATGATCCGGACATTTCGACACCTCCCTGTTTGGCGGCGGCATTTCGCAGCAACATCTCGACGTTGCAATGGTGGACTAAGAACGCAATGATACCGTTCCGTCGAGAAAGTGAAGGCCATCATGGACGCGTTCTCCTTTCCACCAGAATTCAGGACTATCGATATAGCGACCAACGACACCTCGATCTACGTGCGCACGGGCGGCGTAGGGCCGGCAGTGGTTTTGCTCCACGGTTATGGCGAGACAGGCGACATGTGGGCACCGCTGGCCGTCGAGCTTGCACGCGACCATACCGTCATCGTACCCGACCTTCGGGGAATGGGCCTCTCCTCCAAGCCCAAGGGAGGTTTCGACAAGAAGACCCAGGGCGGCGACGTGGCTGGTGTGCTTGACGCGTTGAAAATCGAGCGCGCTGACCTTGTAACGCATGACATAGGCAACATGGTCGGCTATGCGTTTGCTGCGCAGTATCCGGATCGCGTGAAGCGGTTTGTGCTCATCGACGCACCGTTGCCCGGCATCGGGCCGTGGGAGGAAATCCTCAAGAACCCGCTGCTCTGGCATTTTCGCTTCGGCGGCCCGGACATGGAGAGGCTGGTGGAGGGCCGGGAGCGCATCTATCTCGACCGCTTCTGGAACGAATTTTCCGCGAACCCTTCGCGTTTCAGCGAAGCTGCCCGCGCTCACTATTCGAAACTTTACGCGATGCCGGGCGCAATGCATTCCGGTTTCATGCAGTTCGCCGCGTTCGATCAGGATGCTATCGACAACCAGAAATTCCTGGCGAAGGGCAAGCTTCCGATGCCAGTGCTGGCAATCGGCGGTGAGAAATCATTTGGCACGACAATGGCCGAGATAATCCGGTTTGCGGCCAGCAACGTGCGTGAAGGTGTTATTCCGGACTCAGGTCATTGGATCATGGAGGAGAATCCCGCGGCGACGATCTCGATGATACGTGACTTCCTCGCTGCTAAAACTTAATTCAAGGCACTGAACCGTTCCCGTTGGGATCAAACGCGCCGGGGAAGGCCGATAATTTCCGGGGGCAAAACGCGTCCATGCAGGGCGTCCAGCTTTCCGTTCACCCAAACAAAAGGCCCCCGTTGAGGGGGCCTTTCAATTCAAGGTCCGAAGTTTTCCCTAGACTGCGTCCTTGGCGGCCTTCACCGGCCGTGCGCGCACGATCTTGCGGGCAGGCTTGGCCTTGAACATCATTTCTTCACCCGTGAACGGGTTGGTGCCCTTGCGTGCCTTGGTGGCGGGCTTCTTGACCACGACGAACTTCGCCCAGCCCGGCAGCAGGAAGACGCCAGACTTCTTCAGTTCCTTGTGGCCGACGTCAGTCAGCGTATCCATGACGTTCTTCACGTCACGCTTGGAAAGTTCGGTGGTCGTCGCGATTTTCTCGACGAGCTGTGACTTCGACATTTGGGTGGCCATTGTGTCTCCTTTGATTCGGACCGTCACGACTATAACGATCCTTGCGCAAGGGAAGAGGCTTCTGCACAGTTTTTCTCGGGGTTTTTTGCGTTTTTTAGCCTGCGACCCCGATTTTTCCAGTGTTTTTGCGCAATTGGGACGGGAAAGCCACACCCGAATGGCCCGTCGTGATCCCAAATCGTCGTCATTCCGACTAGCGCCGTCGGGCGAAAAGCCCGTAAATAACAGCCTCTGGCGCCTCACCGTCACAGCGAGTGCGAGCCAACGGATCCCGCGAATGCGCCGGGTCACAGGCTTCCTGGTCCTGTCGCGCAGCATCAAGGAGTTCTGGATCGCGTGGCCGCTTTCCCTTCGCGTACCGGCGATCGATTATTGACATTCATCTTTTTGACCTGTCGGAAAACCAACTGATTTGCCCGTCGTGCCAACTTGTCGCAGGCGCGCATCCTTGTGACGACGGGCAAATCACTGGCACTTCTTCGCGCGTCCCGAGCCCGCCAAGAGGGGCGCTTCGCGATCGTCACGAACGTTGGGCACGGGATGCGATGGATGCGGATGGCGTCAGGCGCGGTTCATGCCGCGCCGGACGAAACGCCGGCCGCATACGGCGAAGTCGTGTGGTCCCGATGCCGCGACGCTGGCATCAAGTTCTTAAGAAGCTGACGCTTCTCAGGGATGACGGTGGCAATCAAGCCCGTTCACCGAGGAGATCACGAAGGAAGCCGTTAAAACCATTCGCGCAGGGAATGCCGGAGTGGCTCCGGCGAACCTGTGGTGACTAACTCGTGTGCTTTCTATCTTTGCGCACGAGGCTTCTTCTGTAACGGGCCTTGGTTAGTCAATCCCCTTTTTGCGTCATCCACTCGCCGGGTACTTGCTTCTGTCCGGGATCGGCGCAAGGCCGTCGCCTGATGGGGTTCGTGAGAGGAACAGATCGGCCAATCTGCGGACAGCGTGATCACATCGTGGGATGCATCGACAACTCGTGCGACGGTCTGATCTGGTCCATCGTCCCGGCGAAGGGACTTCGCTTCGGGGAGAGCCTGGTGTGGTGGCCCGCCCGAAAACCGGTTTGTTCTCCGTGCTTTTAGGCCATTGCGGCCTTGGCAGCCGGGTTGAACGGTACATTATCCTTGAGCATGCGGAGCATGATCACCGCGAGCTTGCGCGCCAATGCCACCTTGGCCTTGTTGGTGCCGGCGCGCCGGGCGATCCGCATCGCCCAGCTTTTGAGTTCCGAGCAGCCCTTGATCGGCTTGGTCAGCATGATATGGGCAGCCTCATAAAGCGCTTCGCGCACAGAGGCGTCGCCGTGCTTGCTGATGCGGCCGGTATAGTCGGTCTCGCCGGACTGATACTTCTTCGGCGTCAACCCGAGATACGGCCCCACCTGCTTGGATGACGTGAAGCGAGAGGGATCATCGATCGCGCAGGCAAAGGTGAGCGAGACGATCGGCCCGACCGCCGGGGTCGACATCAAGAGCCTGGCCTTCTCATGAAGGCGCAACGTCGCCCGAATGCGCTTCTCAAAACCCTTGAACTCTGCAAGCAGAACGGCGCGTACCCGCAGCAGCGCCTCGCCGATGGTCTGAAGGTCCGGGTGCCCCTTCACCAGCTCTTCGATCCGTCCAGCAAAGCTGGTCCGCGTCGTCTTGCCGACCTTCAGCCCGAACCCGCGCAAAATCCCGCGCAGGCTGTTCTCGAGATCCAAAAGCTTGCTCTGCACCAGCTTGCGGGCGGTCAGCATCGCGCGGATCTCCTGGGCCGTGATCGACTTGCAGTGTACCGGGCGGAACCAGCCGAGCCGCATCAGTTGCGCGATCTTGCGTGCATCGTTGCGGTCCGACTTCACCGGCATCGCCTTGAAGGCATCACTGACGTGCCGCGTCTCCAGAAGCTCGACCGCCAGGCCAGTCTCCTTCATGGCCGCGTAAAGCCATTGCGACAGCGGTCCCGCCTCAAGTCCGATCCTGGTGGGCACAAACCCCAGCCTGCCGAACCAGCCGATCAGCACCTCCGGTTCGCTTGCCAGTTTGGTCTCCCAGACGATCTTGCCTTTGGAGTTGACCACGCACACGCTTGAGCATTCCAATGACACGTCGATTCCTGCATAATAATCCATGGTCGTCTCTCCTTGATGTTTGGAGCGAGGCCTGTCCTCGACTCCGTCACACCATCAGTGTGAGGGACGACCGCCTGCCTCCCAACCCGCGCGACGCGCGCCATCAAACAGCGCCGCAGCGAGCGCGGCTCGGAAGGCCCCGCCGCCCGTTACCCCATCTGCGGGTGCGGCCAGCATCCGGCGTTTCCTGCGCCCTCTTCTTTTCCGGAGGGACATGATGATGCAAAACCCGGGCGTGATATGCCGCGGGAAAGCGGTCGCTCGTTTTCACCGTTGTCACGAATTCGCGGCCAGGCGGTTGGCGAATGTCAAATCCACACCCACCAGTACGCCGCGGCATCTCGGCATGCATCGGGATCGCTACGCTATGCGAATACTGCCTCACCCCGCGGAATATTCGCCGCTTGCCAAGGCGGCGCCGGCAGGCCAAGAAATCAGGGCAAAGAAGAAACGTCTGCGGAGAGTCAATTGACCATCAAGGGCAAGGCCTACATCGCCGGGATCTACGAACATCCGACCCGGCATGCTCCCGACAAGTCCACCGCCCAGCTCCACGCCGAAATCGCGCACGGCGCGCTGGCCGATGCGGGCCTGACCAAGGCCGATATCGACGGCTATTTCTGCGCCGGCGATGCGCCGGGGGGCGTGATGGCGATGGTCGATTATCTCGGCCTCAAGGTGCGCCATTTCGACTCCACCGATACCGGCGGCTGCTCTTACCTGGTTCATCTCGGCCACGCGGCGGAGGCGATTGCCGCAGGCAAGTGCTCGATTGCGCTGATCACGCTTGCCGGCAAACCGCGCACCGGGGTAATGCCGCCACGTGCGACCGGCGCCGAAGTCGATTTCGAGTTCGCTTATGGCGGCACCACGCACAACGTCTACGGCATGTGCGCCATGCGTCACATGCATGAGTTTGGCACGACCAGCGAGCAGCTGGCCTGGATCAAGGTCGCAGCCTCGCATCATGCGCAATACAATCCGCACGCGATGCTGCCCGAGGTGGTCACGGTCGAGGACGTGCTCAACTCGCCGATGATTGCCGATCCACTGCACCGGATGGATTGCTGCGTCGTCACGGATGGCGGCGGCGGTCTGATCGTGACGTCGGAGGCGATTGCGAGGAGCCTGAAGAAGCCATTGGTGCGGATGATCGGCCATGGCGAGGCGATGAAGGGCCCGCGCGGCGGCCATTCGCTCGACCTGACCTATTCCGCAGGCGTGTGGTCGGGACCAAGAGCCTTTGAAGAGGCCGGCGTCACGCCAAGGGACATCAAGTACGCTTCGATCTACGACAGCTTCACCATCACGGTCCTGATGCAGCTCGAAGACCTCGGCTTCTGCAAGAAGGGCGAGGGCGGCAAGTTCGTCGCCGACGGCAATCTCATCTCAGGCGTCGGCAAGCTGCCGTTCAACACCGACGGCGGCGGGCTGTGCAGCAACCACCCGGTCAACCGCGGCGGCATGACCAAGATCCTCGAGGCGGTGCGGCAGTTGCGCGGGGAGGCGCATCCGAAAGTGCAAGTGCCGAACTGCGACCTCGCCATTGCGCATGGGACCGGCGGATTGCTCGGCGTTCGCCACGCCGCCTCAACCTGCATTCTGGAGCGCGTGTGATGGACAACGCTGTAAAATATCCGAAGCCCGTGACCAATCCCGAGACCGCGCATTTCTGGGAGCAGACTGCCAAGGGCAAATTGATGATCAGGCGCTGCACCGCGTGCGGCGAAGCGCATTATTTTCCCCGCTCGATCTGCCCATTCTGCTTCTCCGATAAGACCGTGTGGGAGGAAAGCTCGGGCGAGGGCGTGATCTACACCTTTAGCCGCATGCGGAAGTCACCATCCGGCCCATACGCGATCGGTTATGTGACGCTGAAGGAGGGGCCGTCGCTGCTGACGAACTTCGTCGATTGCGACATGGAGAAACTGAAGATCGGCCAGAAGGTGAAGGTCGTGTTCAAGGCGACCGACGGCGCGCCTCTGCCGTTCTTTACGCCGGTGTAGCTCCTCATCCTGAGGAGCGCGCTCTTCGCGCGCGTCTCGAAGGATGAGGCGAAAAATGAGAGGTTGCGGCCTCATGGTTCTCCAGGCGATGCGAAAAGCATCGTCCGGAATCGGCGCAAGCGCCTCCTTACCATGAGGTTTTGATGTTCAGGGAAGGACGCGATGCCGATCAACTACGATGAGCTGATGGCGCTGAAGAACCTCGATCAGCGCTACTCCTATGGCGATCGCGAGGTGATGCTCTACGCCTACGGCATCGGCATGGGCGCCGATCCCATGGACGAAAAGGAACTGGCCTTTGTCAACGAGGCCGCCGCGATCCCGCGTCCGCTGAAGGTCGTGCCGACATTTGCATCGGTCGCGGCCTGGGGTGCCAGCCCCGGCGAGATGAATCTCAACCGGGTGATGGTGGTCGATGGCGAGCGCGACATCACCTTCCATCGGCCGCTGCCGGTGGCGGAAAAGCTTAAGGTCGATTCACGCGTGCTCGCCGTGTTCGACAAGGGCAAGGACAAGGGCGCGGTGATCCGGCATCAAACCGTGCTCAAGAACGAAAAGGGCGAGCAACTCGCAACGCTTGTCGCGTCGCGTTTCGCCCGCGGCGATGGTGGCTTCGGCGGGCCCTCCGAAAGCCAGCCTGAGCCGCACAAGGTGCCGTCGCGTAGCCCCGATCGGTCCGTCGATATTTCGACGCGGCCGGATCAGGCGCTGATCTACCGGCTTTGCGGCGACCGCAATCCGCTGCACAGCGATCCTGAATTCGCTCGCCGTGCCGGTTTTTCGCGGCCGATCCTGCATGGCATGTGCACCTTCGGCATCACCTGCCGCGGCATCCTGCAGACCTATGCCGACTATGACCCGGGCGCATTCAGGCAGCACGCCGCGCGGTTTTCCTCGCCGGTATATCCCGGCGAGACCGTGACGCTCGATCTGTGGAAGGACGGCAACGTGATTTCATTCGAGGCGCGGGTGAAGGCGCGCGAGGCGGTGGTGATCCGCAGCGGCAAGGCGGTGTTGGGATAGAGGGATCTCGTGCCCCGGACGCAGCGCAGCGCGCAAGCGGTGCGCTGCTGAGGGCTCTGCGACGCAGCGTTTCACGCTGCATCGCGTCCGGGACACGAAAGGAGACAAGGGAGGGCACCATGGGACTACTGGACGGCAAGGTGGCGCTGATCACCGGCGCGGGCGGCGGGCTTGGCGAGGCTTATGCAAAACTGTTTGCGCGCGAGGGCGCAGCGGTCGTCGTCAATGACCTCGGCGGTCCCCGCGACGGCTCAGGCTCCGATCTCTCGATGGCGCAAAAGGTCGTCGACGCGATCAAGGCGGAGGGCGGCCGCGCGGTGGCGAACGGCGCCGATATCTCGACCATGGCCGGCGGCCAGTCGGTGTTCGATGACGCGATCAGGCATTTTGGCCGCGCCGACATTCTCGTCAACAATGCCGGCGTCCTGCTCGACCAGTCCTTTCCCAAAGCCACCGAAGCGGCCTTCGACAAGGTCATCAAGGTGCATCTGAAAGGCACGTTCTGCGTGACCCAGCCGGTGTTTCGCTGGATGCGCGAGAATGGCGGCGGCGTGATCGTCAACACGTCATCCACTTCCGGTCTGATCGGCAATTTCGGCCAATATAATTATGGGGCCGCGAAAGGCGGCATCTGGGGTCTGTCGAACGTGCTCGCGATCGAGGGCCGCAAGTACAACATCCGGATCTGGACGCTCGCGCCGGGCGCGCTGACCCGGATGACCGAGGACTTGCCGCGCTACAAGGAAAATCCGGGCGCAGCGTTGGGGCCGGACGGCATCGCGCCCGCCGTGCTATATATGGTCAGCGAGCTGTCGGGCGACCAGACCGGCAAGGTGCTCGGCGTGTCCGGCCCGCGCGGGGTGCGCGAAATGCGGATGATGGAGATGGAAGGCTGGAAGCCGCCGTTCGCCGGCTGGAAGGCCGAGGATATCGTGACCCATGCCAGGGAGATCTTCTTCTCCGAGGAAGAGCTGAAGAAATCGCTGCGGCGGACTTGAAGAGCAAGAGGCAAAAATGACAAAGCTGACCCACGAAGCCAACGGTACCTTTGCGATCGCGCCGACGCCGTTTCACGACGATGGCCGGATCGACGAGAAATCGATCGACCGCCTGACGGAGTTTTACGCCGAGATCGGCTGCGATGGCGTCACCGTGCTGGGCATCATGGGGGAAGCGCCGAAGCTCGAAGGAGCCGAATCTGAGGACGTCGCAAAACGCTTCATCAAGCGCGCCAGGAACATGCAGGTCATCGTCGGCGTCTCCGCCCCGGGATTTGCCGCCATGCGTTCGCTGGCGCGCGCCTCGATGGATGCGGGCGCGGCCGGCGTGATGATCGCGCCGCCGCCGACGCTGCGTACCGACGATCAGATCGTCGGCTACTTCAAGCAGGCGGTAGAGGCGATCGGGACCCACATCCCCTGGTGTTTGCAGGATTATCCGCTGACGCTGAACGTGATCTTTACGCCCGCGGTCATCCGCAAGATCGTGATGGATAATCCCTCCTGCGCGATGCTCAAGCACGAGGACTGGCCGGGGCTTGAGAAAATTTCCGCGTTGCGCGGCTTCCAGAAGGACGGCTCGCTGCGGCCGCTATCTATCCTGACCGGCAACGGCGCGCTGTTCCTCGATTTCGAGATGGAGCGCGGCGCCGATGGCGCCATGACCGGTTATGCCTTCCCGGAAATGCTGATCGATGTGGTGAAGCTCTCGAAGGAAGGCCGTCGCGATGCTGCCCACGACCTCTTTGACGCGCATCTGCCGCTGATCCGCTACGAGCAGCAGCCCGGCATTGGGCTGGCGGTGCGGAAATACGTGCTGCAAAAGCGTGGCGTCATCGCCTCCAGCGCGCAGCGCAAGCCGGGGTCCAGCATCACGCCTGCGGCGAAAGCGGAAGTGGACTATCTGCTGTCGAGGGTTGCCCGCGTCGATCGCCGCGCGCAAATGCAGCCGCAATCGAGCGCCGCGGGCTGATTTCGTGACTGATGCTGTCGCCGCGCGTCCGGCCTCGACCATCCTGCTGTTGCGCGACGGCGCGGAACGGGAGATCGAGGTCTTCATGATGGTGCGCCATCACGAGATCGAGTTCTCGTCCGGCGCGCTGGTATTCCCCGGAGGCAGCGTCGATGCTGCCGATCGCGAGATCATTGCGCGGAGCGAACTCCATTCGGGCGGCGAGGGGAGCGATGAGGCCGGCTTAAGTTTCCGGATCGCTGCGATCCGCGAGACCTTCGAGGAGAGCGGCATTTTGCTGGCGCGCCCGCGCGGCTCGAAAGACCTGGTTGAGGCCAAGCGGGCGGCCGAGATCGAGGCGCGTTACCGCGTGGCGCTGGCCGAGCGGAGGACGACGTTTCTCGACGTGCTCGCCAAGAGCAGCATGGTGCTCGCTCTCGACGAACTTGTCCCTTACGCCCACTGGGTCACACCGGAAGGCATGCCCAAGCGATTCGATACCTGGTTTTTCCTCGCGGCTGCCCCGCCCGAGCAACTCGGGGCGCATGACGGCAAGGAGTCCACCGACTCGCTCTGGCTGTCGCCGCGCGAGGCGGTTGCTGGCGGCGAAAGCGGACGGTTCAAATTGCCGTTTCCGACCACGCGCAATCTTATCAAGCTCGGCAAGCAGCCGAACGTGAAAGTGGCGCTCGATGACGCGAGAGGAAAGCCGGTCGTCACCGTGATGCCGGTGCTGACGCGATCGAACGGCGGCCGTCAGCTTCGCATTCCGCTAGAAGCGGGCTACGACGGCGAACTGTTCGAGATGTGAAGGGGTGGAATAACGATGACAAGACGCCCCGCTGCCATGATGATGGCATTGCTACTGATGGTGGTCTCCTTCGCTGCTGCACCGGCGCAAGACGGCTTCCCCGACCGGCCGATCCGCGTGGTCAATCCCTATTCGGTCGGCAGCGTCGCCGACGTGTTCGGGCGCATCGTCACCCAGCACATGGCCGAGCAGTGGAAGGCCTCGATCATTCTGGAATCGAAATCCGGCGCCAACGGCTCGATCGCGGCCGAAGACGTCGCGCGTGCCGAAGGCGATGGCTATACGTGGCTGCTGGTGACGACGTTTTTCACCACGAGCCCATCGCTCAACCTCGTGATGCGCTGGGATCCGCTGCGCGATTTCATTCCGATCGGGATGATCTGCCAGGCGCCGAATGTCTTCATCGTTCCGGCCTCGCTCCCGGTGAAAAACGTTGCCGAGTTTATCACGCTCGCCAAGTCGAAACCCGGGGCTCTGAATTACGGGCATCCCGGCAAGGGTTCGACCGGCCATCTCGGCTTTGAGCTGTTCAAGCGGCTGGCCGGGATCGACGTCAACCCGATCGGCTATCGCGGCTATCCGCAGATGGTGGCCGATATCGCCAGCGGCCTGCTCACCTCGTCGTTTTTCTCGACCAACCAGGCGCTGGCCCTGATGCAGAGCGGCAAGATCCGCGTCATTGCGTCGATCAGCGACGGCCGCTCAAAATACTTTCCCGACGTTCCGACCATGGCGGAGCAGGGGTTTGCCGAGGCGCAGGTGACGCCGTGGTTTGGCGTCGTGGTACCGTCAAAAACGCCGCTGCCCACTGTCACAAAAATCAGCCAGGCGCTCGAGGCCGCGGTCGCCGCACCCGAGGTGCGCGAAAAGCTCGATCTGGCGGGTTGTTCGGCGAAAAGCGCGCCGCTTGGCGAATTCGCAGGGATCATCAAATCCGACATCGTGCTTTGGGCCAAGGTCGTGAAGGAGGCCGGTATTCCGGCCGATTGAGCCTTGGCAAACCGCAGCCGGGCCCGTTTCCCTAGCGCCGGCAAATCGGCGTATAAGGGAGCATTACCGCCGCAGGTTGCTTGATGCTTCGAACCTTTACCGCCTTTGTTCGACGAGTACGGTCGGCTTCCTTTTCGATCGAGCAGCTGACTTTTGGCAGCTTCACGCTGCTGCTCGCCATGATTGCCATGACGAGCATCGCCAGCGTCGTCGCCATCCGCCACATCGACGCGACCTTTGCCGAATTGCAGCACCTGCGAAGCCTCGGCGAAGCCGCCGAGGAGATCGATCGCCGCACCAAGGAATTGCGCTTGGCAGCGCGCGACCTCGTGACGGATCCAGCGGCGCCCCCTGACCGGGTTTGGGAAGCGGCCTCATCGCTGAGCACCTTGCTGAAGAATACGCGGCTGAAGCTCGCTCCCGAGCAGCAGGAGATGATCGATGGCGTTTCGCTGCGCCTCGCCAACTACCGCGAGGGGATGGAGCGGATCACCGCACTGATCGCTCGGCGTGCGGAACTGGTCTCGGCCTTGCCGCCGGTCCGCGCCCGGTTCGAGCAGGCCGTTTCGGAAACTCCGGACCGTCCTACCGCACGCGAGCTGTTTCGCATACAGAACCAGCTTGCGGCGGCGCTCTTGGCGCATGACCCGTCCGCGACGGAACAGTCCTCCCGCGCGATGAAGTCGTTCTCCATCGATGACGCCCAGCTCCGTGCTGCGACCGATGCCTACGGCGATGCCGTGCTCTCGATCGCCAGCACGGAAGGTCAGATTGCCCAGCTCGATCGGGACGTGCTGGGGACCGAAGGGCAGATGATCGGCCGGGTCACCGATCTGCTGCGCGACCTCGGCGACCGGCGAGGCCGGGTGCTCGCCCGCGACTTTTCGCGCACGCTCGCCAGCGACAAATGGCAGAGCATTCTTCTGGGGCTGGCTGGAGTCCTGATCGGTCTCGCAGCAGCGCTTTTCGTCGTGCGCCAGACGGTGCGTCCGCTCAAGGCCATTGCGAGGGCTATTCGCGCGCTGGCGGGTGGCGAAAAGGATACGTCCATTCCCGCAACGCGCGTCAGGAACGAGATCGGCGATATCGCGCGGGCCGCCGAAGTTTTCCGCCGCTCGCTCGTTGACGCGGACACGGCGCGCGAGGCCGCGATCCGCGCTCTCGCCGAGCAGCGCTTGGCTGAAGAGAGTTATCGGAAGCTGTTCGAAGGCTCGGTCGAAGGTATCTACGTGACGACGCCGGGCGGGGAGGTCCTCAACGCCAACCCCGCGCTCGCGCGGATGATGCTCTACGGCTCGCCGCAGGAGCTCATTCGCGGCATCAGCGATATTTCGCGAGGCATCTATGTCGATCCGAATGCACGCGCGCAGTACCAGGAATTGATGCGGCGCGACGGCATGGTGCGTGAGTTCGAGTATCAGGTGCGGCGCCGCGACGGTTCGATCCTGTGGCTCTCCGATAGCGCAACGGCTGTTCGTGATGATAGCGGCGAAATCGTTCGTTATGAAGGCACGGTGCGCGACATCACCGACCAGAGGCGCGCCGAGGAGGCAATTGCCGAAGGCCGTCGTCTGTTGCAGCTTGTGATCGATACCGTTCCTGCCATCATCAACGTCAAGGACAAGCAACTCCATTACCTTTTGATGAATCGCTATATGGCCGGCATTCTCGGGATCGAACCCCAAGAGGCGATCGGCCGGACAACGTCGGACCTGATGTCGCGCTATGGCGCAAAAAAGACCGACGAAAACGATCGGCGGGTGCTGGCGACGGCGAAGGAGCTCGGATTTTACGAAGAGGAATACCGAGATTCGTCAGGTCATCTTCGGCATTGGCTGGTGAACAAGCTGCCGTTGCTGGATGCCGAGGGCCACGTCGAAAGCATCGTGACGGTCGCGCTTGATATCGGCGAGCGCAAGCGCAACGAGCAGGAGATGCGCCAGGCGAAGGATGCGGCCGAAGCCGCGTTGCTCAACTTGCGGGAAACCCAGAACTCGCTGATCGAAGCCGAAAAGCTTGCGGCGCTCGGGCGGCTGGTCGCGGGCGTCGCCCATGAAGTCAACAATCCCGTCGGCATCAGCCTGACGGTTGCCTCTTCGCTGGAGCGCAAAACTGCGTTGTTTGGCGCCGAAGTCGCGCGCGGCGAGATCAGGCGGTCCAGCCTGACCGATTTTCTTGACGCGAGCCGTGACGCGTCCTCCCAGCTTGTTGCCAACCTCAATCGCGCAGCCGAGTTGATCGCTTCGTTCAAGCAGGTCGCCGCTGACCGCAACTACTCGGACCAACGGACTTTCGACCTCGGCGATCTCACCGAGCAGGTGGCGCTGAGCTTGCGGCCCGGCTTGCGCAAGCATCGCCTGACGCTTTCAGTGGAATGCGAACCCAATCTCACCATGAATTCCTATCCCGGTCCCTATGGGCAGGTGCTCACCAACCTGTTCCTGAATTCCGTGGCGCATGCCTTTCCGGACGGCCGGGCAGGGACGGTTGATATCAAGGTGCGGACCGCCGGTCCGGACCACGTCGAAATTGTCTTTTCCGATGACGGCTGCGGCATGAGCCTGGACGTGCGCCGGCGCGCCTTCGATCCGTTCTTCACGACCCGGCGCGATCAGGGCGGCACCGGTCTCGGCCTTCACATTGTCTATAGCATCGTCACCAGCCGCCTCGGCGGGCGGCTCGACCTTGATTCCGAGCCCGGACGCGGCACGCGGGTTCAGATGATTCTGCCGCGCGTGGCGCCGCTGGAGCAGGCCGCGGAATAGCCTCCGATCGCGTGGAGTGCGCCTAGTTAGTCTCGGCAAGCTTGCGCAGCGTGGCGGTGAAGATCTGGCTGGCCTTGCCGACCAGCGCCGTGCCGCTCATCTTGGCCGCCGTGTCGGTGAACGTGCCGGAGACGCCAATTCCCACCGGATCCGTCCCGCCGAACAGAGGGGTAATGTCCGGGCTCGGCGTATGGCGCTGGACCAGGATCTCGCCTTTGAAGATATTATCCTTCACCGTGTAGCTGCCGACATAGAACAGGAAGGCGTCACCACCAAGGATCTTGCCGTCGCGAAACAGGACGACGCCGCTGCCCTTGCCGGAACGGCCGTCCTGAAGGACGACATGGATCGAATACAGCCCATTCTTCATGGTTTTATGGTGCCGGGTCCCGTTAACCGGTCGGTTATGCCAAAGCGCGGCATCCGCCGTCAACGCCGCAGGATGACCACGTTTCAGTCAGTTCGATGGCATTCGGACTTGATTTTAGGCGTATTTCTTGTCGCGCTCGAGCAGCTCGATCGAAATGCCCTGGGGACCGCGGATGAAACAGATGCGGACGCCCGGCCGAATCGTGTGCGGCTCCTTCGAGAACTCGACGCCCTTGGCCTTGATCTCGCCGGCGACCGCGTCGATGTCCTTGACGGTCAGCCCGAAGTGATCGAGCCCCTGATAGGGCGTGACCGGGGGCGCATTGACGCCGTCGCCTGAGGTGACGGGGGCGATAAAGACCATGGCGCCACCGAGCTTGACGTCGATGCGGCCGGGCCCGCGCATGATCTCGCCGCCGAGGATGTCTTCAAGCCAGGCGGCGGTCGCCTCGGGATCGGGACTGCGCAGATGAACATGGTCCCAGGTTACCACGGGCATTTTTTCGCTCCAGATCATGTTTTTCGCCGCGCAGGACTTTAGCGACGCAACACCGGTGTGGCTATCCCTCCGCAATCAGGCTCGAAAGCCGACTGTTTCGGATATGCCACACTCAGCGGGAACTAAATTCGCAGGCTGTGAGTTGAAGTGTCGGTGAGGAATGCCGGACGATTTGTCCCCCCGGATGGCACGACCATGACCGATGGATTTCTCAATATTGATTCGACCGGAATCGGCGGGCATGCCAACCTTGGCTGGGGAAATCATTCAGATCGTGCTGACAGCATGTCCGAAAGTCGCCTCCGGACAGCGGTTGGTTGGCTGCCGATCGCCGTAATTGTTGCGGCGGCGGGATGGTTTCTGCTGAGCTCCGCCTGGGCGCCGGCAACGAAAAAGCCGATACATGTCGCCGCAGCCACGCAGGCGGCACCTGGTGGGGCGACCTCTACGGTTGGCCTCGCAAAAGAACCTTCGTTCGATCCCCTGACATCGGAAGCGATCGTGCCGGCGCAGCCAGCGCCGGTCGATCGCCTGGCGATTTCGTCGCAGTCCTGGCGCAGGGGAGGCTTGGGCTCCAACGCGCTGGTGACGCTGACGCTTCGCAATGAGAATGGCTATGCGGTGAAGAACGTCGAGCTTGCGTGCGCCTTCTCGCGGCCAGACGGCAGTCATCTGACCGACCGTTCGCGTGTCATTCCGGATGTCATAAACATGAAGAGCCGAAAAACCTTTGTGCGGCTGCATGTCGGTTTCGTCAATGTGAACGCCGCAAAGGCGAAATGCTCTCCCGTTTCGGCTAGTCATACCTAGATAGTTGGGTAGAACCGGGTTCCGCATCGGCGCCGGTCCCGGGAGCGCGCCAAAACCAGGTCCGTTTGGTCGAACCTTTTCCCGCTCCCAGGAACAAATGAAGAGATGGCCGGTTGGGCCGGGAAGTCACGCCGCGGTGGGTCGCGAACGGAGTGTGGGCGGATGCCGCTGATGCGTTATTTTGTCTTCGTCGGCGGCGCGTTGTTGACGCTCCTGCTGATCGCCAGTGCCTGCTTACCGGCTCTTCCGAAGGCGCCACAGAATTCACAAACCACCGCCGATCTTTCCGTCATTCGGATTCATTCCGATCACAAATGGCCTGAACGGGTCGTGTTCGATACATCGCGTCCCACCATTACGCCTGCTCCCGCGCCGGCGGCCGTTGTTGCGGAAGCGCCCGCGCCGCCGAAGAGTGCTGCCGCCGAGCCCGCGAAAAGCCAGACGCGGGAAGCTTTCGCGCAGATGCGTCCCAATCCGAACGAGCTCCGTAACCACGAGCAACGACGGAAACGAAGGTCGGTGGCGAAGAATTATTTCGGACCGCCGGGGATTGTCGTGGCCCAGCAGCGGCCGGGTTTTTTTTTCGGCAACAATGTCTGGTGACTTGATTGGCGCTTAGCGCCGCTGCCGATCCAGGTGCCCGAACAGCCGTCCGATCGATCATAGGTCCCCGAGCCCGAATCCCCGGACAATCACCCTTCGGCGGTGGCGTCAGGCCCGTTACCCGCGCCAACCGCTTGAATGCTGCCGTCAGACGTTACGTTGCCGCCGCCGGGCGCTGGATAGGCGGACCATTACTTCAAGGGTGTGCCCCGAATAGCACGCGCCCCTGCGCATCAAAGCTGCACTCGCCCGGCACGAACGCCGGATTTTGCAAGCATGCGTTATCAAGCGAGCTGTCCCAGGCGCCACGCGACCGCCATTTGCTCCACTCGATGTAATCGCAATACTTGCTGTGGGGATTTCCGGCGTCCCTTGTTGCGCAAAAGAGGCTCTGGGCGGGGTAGTGCGGGCCGGCGACGACGTGCCGAGCGTGGTGCTTTGCGATTGCTGGTGTTGTCAGCGCGCAAAAAAGAAGCGCGGCCGCTCCCATCAAACGAAATCCTGTCATGTTGTTCCTCCCTTGGGCTCGGGTAAGCAAACCCCGACCACCCCTATAACTTCCCGTTGCGGCTCCTAAAAGATATTTGAAGCGGGTCGCACTGCCAGCGACGAGAGCATACAGCCGACAGCGAGACGGTGTCATACGCAATTCCGCAGCACAATAGGTCGGGAGGCAGTTCGAATTTCTATTGCCGTCCTAACGAGGGCGGCGGATAGACGCGATGACCGAGGGTTGTTGCGAGGGAAGCAAGTCTGTCAGTCAAATGCAGTTTGACCGATGGCGCGCCTGGATCGGCGCGCGCATGCTGGGCTCGCACCCCCGCGATGTGCCGATGCTCGGAATGTCGAGCCGCTAACCGGTTATTAACCCTAAAAGTCCATGATCTAGGTCAGTTTTGGATGGGCTTCGCGCGCAAAGGGGTCGTCGCCGAGTGACGCTCGCGGCGGCTCCGCTATTTCATCGATCCGAGGCTGATGCAGGTGACCGAGTCACCGGAAACGCAGGCTGACGCAGAGACGCCGGACCAGGCAAAGCAGATCAAGCCTGTGACGCGGAGCAGGCAATTCATCCGCAGGCCGGTCTTGCTGCTGTCGTTGTTCGCATTGCTCCTGAATGGCGCGGCGGCCATGTACACGCTGCCGTCCTTCGACATCGCCTCACCGAAATTTGCAAGCCTGGCCGGACTGCTCCCCCATGCATCAGCCCCAATACCGGATCCGATCATAATCGCGGCGCTGAAGGATATTCAGTCCGCCCACCAACAATACCTGGTCGCGCTACAGGAAAGCGACGCCTCGCTTCACCAAAACACCATCCTGTTGCAGCGTGGCGCGGCCAACCTAGATTCCCTCAAGCAGAGTCTGGCGGCTCGGCAAACCGACGTGAAAAGGCTTTCTACGCAGCTTTCCGCGCTGGCGGTGAAGGTCGACACGCTACAGAATTCCGTGATGACGGAAACGACCGGCTCAATTTCCCAGATGCGGGCTCGCAACCGCATGTTGGCGCGCAAGAAAATATCCCGGCTGCCCAAGCCTTTCGGACCAGTCTCGGTGGGAGGCGCGCCGCTCAGCTTCGCCCCGACGCAAGGGCCGGGCGCCGCACAAATCCCGGACGGCTAGTGTCCCTATCCCGAAGTTGGGAGCATTTTGCGAGGTGAATAGTTCGCCGGCGCATTGCGTCGAGAACGGCGGCGATCTTTAGTCTTCCTCGTTCTCGAGTTCCTCGTCCAATTCCGCCTGTTCGAGCTCTTCGATCGCAAAGTCGACCACTTCGATCGCCCGCTGAACCTCAACGATGGACCGGATCGCGTTGTCGGAGATATCGCTGGGAGACGCGATGGTTTGGGCCAAGGTCAGGCGCTTTTGGACGAGCGCTTCGCGCGCGTTCATCAGATGTTTGAGATCTTCATCGGACATGACGTTGCTCCGAACTTTCTCATCGGGACTAGCAGCAACTCATGTCGCGAGTGTGTCGTGTCGCGGACAAAGAATGTGGTCGATGTCGAGGGCGCGCCGAGGGCTTGCTCCTGTCGCCGGCTAAACACGATCCAGCGGCACGTGGGGCAGGGAGGGTAGCTCAACCTCTATTGGATCACCTGGCCTGACCGTCCCGCCGGCCCTGACGACCGTCATGATGCCAGTCTTGCGGATGAGCCGTCCATCGCCGCGCCGCTCCGCGACGGCCGCAAGCAGGCCAGGCTGAAACTGTTCGATCTGGTGGCACGGATTGCGCAAACCGGTCACCTCAAGCACCGCTTCGTCTCCAATTCGGAGCAGCGTGCGCCTTGGCAGGGAGAGGAGATCGATGCCTCGCGTGGTGATGTTTTCTCCGAGCTCAGCCGGACGAACGCGAAAACCCTTCGAGTCCAGCTCGTCGAACAGCTCGGCGTGGATCAGGTGAACTTGACGAAGGTTCGGCTGGTTGGGGTCAACCCTGACGCGGGACCGGTGTTGGACAAGAGGCCCCTGATGCCCATCGCCCTCGACGCCGAGGCCGGCCACGATTTTGATTGCGGTCGTCGTCTGCTTCGAAAAGCGATGTTCGCCATCTCGCGCGACGGCAATGACTCGTCCGGTACTCATCTCGTCAGACGTCTCGCGAGCGTATTGGGTCCAGCCGCGCTGTCGTGGAATGGCGCGCTCAATGCCACCAAGGGCAACCTCCTCACTTTTGGCGGTAGGCGTTACAGGCTACTGCAGTTTCACTTCCGTCATCCGAGCGAGCACCGCATCCGCGGCAAGAACTTTCAGATGGAGGCGCATTTTGTCCATGCTCATGCCTCGGGCGCTCTCGCCGTGCTCGGCATACTGTTGGTGGCGTGAAAGCCCAACCCGGATTCAGCAAGACCATCACAACCATGCCAGCGCATGAAGGTGAGACCGTCAAGGCCGACCCGGCTTTCAGAATGCGAACAGCCTGGTCCGAGGGGGCCGGGCAGGCCGTGGCTCGAATCTCGTCCCCGCAACCACTTTCGTTATAACTCACTCACCGTCCCGGTCTAACCGCCGGGACGGATCGTCAACGGTCATCCAAACAACGACACGCGAATTTTGCTCACGTCCTTCGGCCTGCTACGGCTGCCTCGCCGGCCCGATCTGCGGCGCTCGTACCGGCTTGGCTACCCCATAAAAGATGACAACGCCTTGGCCACCGCAGCGAGTCGAAAGTGCTTCGCTGGGGTTGGGGTAACAGCTGTCGATATCCTGCCAGTTGTTCATAACCCAGACGTTGCCCGCCGGATCGATGGCAAGATCGGTCTGCAATTGCAGGCCCCCTCCGACATATCCTCCGGGCGGCGAAATCTGGTCGCCCGTCTTCATGCCAGGCGGACAGTTCTCCGTGCGAACACCGCATAGCTGCACAATTGGACTGCTCGGCATTGCGAAGTTGGAAATCCAAACGTTGTCGTTGCCGTCCACGACCGCAGCCCATGGGCCGGGAAGACCGCCGCCCTTGAAAGGCGAACCGGGGTATGGCGTGCCATCCGGCCGCAGCACCGTGACGCTGCCACTACCTCCCTTCTGCTCGGACATAGTCTTCGTCAAGTAATCAGACGCCTTTGCAACACCCTCGAGCTTCAGGCGTGCATCAAGATCTACCAGATGGGCCAAGCCGAGCAGCCCGCTGCCGAACCGCTCCGTAATCCAGACATTGCCTTGGCTGTCGATGGCGAGGCCGCTATTGTTAAATCCGGTCTTGAATTTCTCGGCCTTGCTGGGATCGGCGGCGGGAAAGCGTGTAACGTGGTCGAGCGCGCTATTAGAAACCCAAATCCGGTCCTGCTGGTCGATGGCAAGGTGAAATGGTGCCTTGAACGATTTGCACGGCTCCGCGCTATCGCCCTCGCAAACGATCCGGCCTGCGGCCAAATCCCCCTTAGGAAAGAACACGAGCTGGCTCTTCTCGATGCCGAGAACCCAAACGTCTCCACTTGGCGTGACGATGACCCCCTGCATAAGACCGAGCTTGCCATCGAACGTGATACCTTCTGGCGGCGTCAACGGCTTGCCGTTCTTGTCAAATACCGTGATCGACTTGCTGCCGTAGTTGGTGAGCCAAGCATTGTCCTTGGCATCGACAGCGGCACCGAAGGTACCGCCCTCCATTCCGCCGCCGGTAAAGCCCGTCGTGATTGGTGAAATCGGGCGGCCGTTCGATGCGAACTTGGTGGCATGACCCTGCCATAGACTGTCCGACGCCTGCCAGCCGACCGTGAAGTTGTCGCCGACCCAAAGGCTCCCCTCGCTGTCGAACATGGCTTTGCCGCCCGCGCGATAGCCGCCGCCATCGAACTTGAGCGGCAGAACCCACGCGCTTGGTGCAGTGTTGAGATAGGGCATGTACGGAACGGGCCGAAGGTTTTTGCCTTTCGGGATCGGATAGAACTGATCAACAAGAGCGAAAACCCGCGTGGGCTGGTACCAGGGAGCACGAGCAATCGACTGCGCTGCGGTCAGCGTGTCATTCGGGGCGTCACCCTTTGGCGGTATGGTCGCTGCGTAAAGCTTGGGGCACGCATCCAGTGTCACACTCGTGACGCATCCGGCAATCACATCAGCAAGCGTGGCGAAGTTGGCCATCGTTGGCGTCTGGCCGCTATTGAGCGGGTCCTGAATTGTTGCTCCCCAGCCACCCGATTGAAGATCGACGAAGTTCGGGACGTTGCCAGCGGCGATACGGAGGCTAAGCGGAGGCCCCTTGATCGCCGAGCCGTCTAGGAATTGCGCGTGGGTCCACACCGAGGCCACGGTGGTCATCTCGTTAATTGTAACAGTAGCCGGGGCGTTGCCACCTATCACTGTCATCAGCGCAATGGCCGGATTGTCACCACCTTGCGCATTGGCTTGGGGTTGGCCGCCCTTCGCGATCAGATAAAGTGTGCCAGTACCGGCCCCACCCGTTGAATTAAGCGTAAAGATACCATCTGCGCCGGTTCGCGCCTGCCCCAGTTGCGTTGGCACTCCCGCGCTTGCGGTCCAAAGAGTGACGGTTGAATTTGCAATGGGTTGACCGCCGCCGAGAACTTTCCCCTTCAGAGTGTCCGCGGCCGCTGGGTCAGATGCGCAAGCAAGCAAGCCGCCGATTAGCAAGATGGTGATGAACTTAGCGTCGCACTGCATGATCATAAGAGGCTCCCGCACCTAGACGGAAACGCCTATTCTCCCCACTATTTCGACGGCGTCTATGCAATTCCCGGCAGAAACTGTCGTATGCGGTACACATCGGACGTGCAGCCAATGCGACCGCCGCGACCAAATCCAGCGCGCAAGACACCTCAGCACTCAGCCGAGCTGCAACGAGGTGTCGATGTCGCGGTGCTTGATCGCTGTCTGTAGAGCAATTCTGAGGCGCGTACAGGTCAAGCAAAGCAGCGTCGCGGTGGCATGTCGAGGATGGCAGGACCAGCAAGCGGGCTAACGACGGGTTCACAATGCGCCGCTGGTTTTCCTTCACTCTTGGTTGGTGCGCGGCTTTGTACAGACGGGCTATCCCAGTCCTTAGTGGCTGGTCCAATTCCGGCGCCGCCTTCGTTACCAGGAATCGGAACTCTCAGGCGATTGCTCTTTGCTGCACGGTTTGGCTCTGGGAAGGTGGTTGCATAGGTTGTTGATTTGGCAGCTACCGTAGAAAAAGTGCCGGCGCCGCGAATAGCGCTGCTTGAAACGGGGAAAGCATCGACGGCCACCGTTCCGGCGACGAAGCCGACCGCGACCCCAGCCGCCGCAAAGATCGCGGCGATCACTATCAATTTGCGCTGGTGCATTTCTACGGTCGGGCGCCGTCGGTTGGTCGCGGTCATCTATTATCACCAATCGGGATTGAAGGATCCGCTGCCACTATGTCTACCGTTCGAAGAGGCAGACCAAGTGCATACTCGGCTGCGACCGCGAAATCGTCCGAGTGGTAGAGCTTAATGTCGGCAGCGCGATTCTCCGCTGGAACGAAAATCTGCAGAACGTTTTCATTGATGTCGCCAATTTTAATTCCAACGCATAATCTTTCGAAATCGTGCTCGCCTAAGAGATTTATCAGCATCGCGCTCATGGCAAGTTGTTGGTCACTTGTTGGTCGCACCTCATGCAGTGAAGTAATTGGTGTCATTTTGTCTCCCTGGACCCCACGCGAACTTTAGGGACGCCACGCAACCGCTGCGACAGGAAATGATCCGATCAATGTGGCTTCTCGTACTGGTTTGACCGGACGTTTGGGTAAGTAGGTCAGGCGTCACTTAATCCACGCCGTCTTTCGCACCGCATGTTCCGCCTGAATTTCAAAACGCCTGCCGAACACCGACGTTGATCTTGATCATCCGCGTCATCTTGCTTTCGGGTCGAACGTCGCTAGCCGCGTAGCACACGGTTTCGGCTAAGATTGATCATGGGCGACCAATCGAGGAAAAGAATGCTGGGTTGAGATGCGGCATGCCAAGTCATTTTGATCAAAGCTGGCTCAGCTAAACGGCCGTGCCGCTTTGTCGCGCAGTAATTGGTCGTTGCCTGCCTGAGCAATTTGAGGCGGTACACTGGTCCCGATAGTTACGCGGGGTCGCGTGAGTCTCCTCTTGCAGAAAGCGGTACCACGCAATTTCGCGTCCAGACCCTTAGCGAACCCACTACCGTTCCGGATCAAGCCTAATCCCGCAGCATTGCCCGCAAAGCATCCGGTGCGAGAATCCGGATGCGACGGTATGAGAGCGCAAGATGGCCGTCCGCTTCAAGTTTGCGCAAGATGGCGCCAGCCGTGGTTCGAGCGACGTTGGCCATATAGGCGAGATCTTCATGGTTTATGTCGATTTCGATCTCCCGAGGGTCCAGCCGATTGAAGCGGCGGCAATTGCCAATGCGGAGCAGAACCGCCACGAAGCGCTGAACGTGGTTACGGATCATCAAGTCGTCGGATCCGCCCATGGCCATATCAAGATGTGCAATCGTTACCAAGGCAAAGAGCCGCCACGCCGAGGGGTCAAGCCTGACGATTTCGTCAATCGCTCGCAGAGGCAGATGCAGCAGCACCGAATCCCGCGTAGCGGTTAGACCGACCCTTCGAGGCTGACGCGTAATAGCAGCAGCTTCCCCAAACCAGGTGCCCGGCATTGCGAAATGCGCGATGTAAGGTCCTTGATCCCCAGGCGCGATCGAGATCGCAAGCCCTCCCGAGACGATACCGTACATGCCGCCGGGTTCATCACCGATCGAGTAAACTCGCGTGCCTGCCTTGAATTGTTCCCGCGAACTTCTCTCAAAAACCACGCGCCGAAACGACAATGGCGTATGGCCAAGCCAGCCTTGATCGAGGACGTCATCACGCGCGACGAGTTGATCCAACTTTTCTCTCCAATTGATCGTCCACGATCAATGTGATTTTGGGGTCCTGTTAAGCAAGTCTCTTGATCTAGCTCAATTGGCCCACGGTTAAGTTTGGCTCGCGGTACCAGGCTACAAGCTCAAAAAAAGCCAGCCGTTCGCCAAGCAGCGCCGAAAGTAAGATGACAGGGAGCATATAATGATAACTGTAAGGATTCTCGCCGGTGCCTTTTTGTGTACGGTGTTATCGCTCGGCACGATCGAGCAAAGCGCCGCATTTCCGATGATGAACAGCGGAATTCAGTCGGCCGGCAACGACATGATCCTGGCGGTCCGCGCAACGCGAGGCGGTGGCGGGCGTGCTGGTGGCGCGAGATCAGGCGCTCACGTGAACCGCACCAACGTCAGCCGTACCAATGTCAGTCGGACCAACGTCAACGTCAACCGGCGCTCCAACGTCAATGTTAACCGCAACGTTCGCGTTGGTGTCGGTGCACGACCCGTTCGGGCGTGGGGTGCGCGTCCATACTTCGGAACGATCGTGGGCGGCGTCGCACTGGGATCTCTGATCGTCGCATCGTCGATGGGGGTCGCTCCCGTCGCTCCAGCAGCGAACATGTGCTGGTTCTGGACGGATTCGTCGCAGATGAGTGGGTACTGGGATTACTGCCAGGCGCCGTAACGGGTACGCGCAAGATCAATCCTGTCGGCCGCGAAGTTCGGCGGCCGACGCCTCTACAACTTCGCCGCCTCGCAAAAGACTTGCCTTCAGCTTGTGTAAGGGAGTGCGATCCGTGTTTCGTCAGTTAACCTGGACAGCAGCGCTTGTCGCCTCCATGCTTGCGCTATCGGCCAACACGGTAGCCGCGCAAACGAAGCCGAACATTCTCGTCATCTTCGGCGATGATATCGGTACCAACAATATCAGCGCCTATGCGCACGGCGTGGTCGGATATCGCACGCCGAATATCGATCGGATCGCCCGCGAAGGCGCGTTGTTGACCGATTATTATGGCCAGCAAAGCTGCACCGCGGGCCGTGCGGCCTTTATCACCGGACAGACCCCGATCAGAACCGGCCTGACGAAAGTCGGCCTGCCGGGCGCGCCGCAGGGACTGATGAAATCCGACCCTACGCTTGCAGAACTTCTAAAGCCGCTGGGCTATGCGACAGGGCAGTTTGGCAAGAATCATCTTGGCCACCGCGACGAGTTTCTTCCCACAGTGCACGGGTTCGATGAGTTCTTCGGCAATCTCTATCACCTCAACGCGGAAGAGGAGCCCGAGAACGAGGACTATCCCAAAAACCCCGAATTTCGAAAGAAATTTGGACCGAGGGGCGTGCTGCACAGCTGGGCGAATGGCGACGGGACGCAGAAAATCGACGGTACGGGTCCGTTGACGAAAAAGCGGATGGAAACTGTCGACGACGAGTTTCTGACCGCAGCCGTTGCGTTCATGGACAAGGCGAAGGACGCCAAAAAGCCGTTCTTCACCTGGGTCAATACGACGAGAATGCACAATTTCACGCATGTGCGGGCCGAGCATCGGACATCAGGTCTCGGCGAGTATGCCGACGGCATGATTGAACATGATGGCGAGGTCGGCCGCCTGCTTGATTACCTTGATAAGTCCGGCCTCGCGCAGAATACGGTCGTCGTTTACACGAGCGACAACGGCCCGATGGTCGATATGTGGCCTGATGCGGCCTCAACGCCCTTCCGCAGCGAAAAGGCCACCAATTGGGAGGGCGCATGGCGCGTGCCCGCCGTGGTCCGGTGGCCAAATCTGGTGAAGCCCGGAACGATCATCAACGATATTTTTGCCGGCGAGGATTGGCTTCCGACCATTTTGGCCGCTGTCGGCGCGCCGGGCGTCAAGGAAAAACTCCTCAGCGGCTACCAGGCCGGAAACCAGTCCTACAAGGTTCACCTTGATGGCTACGACCAGACGGCGCTGCTTGCCGGAACCGGGCCTGGTGTCCGCAAGGAATTTTTCTATTTCAGCGACGATGGCGACCTGCTCGCCATCCGCTACGAACATCTCAAAATGCACTTCATGATCCAAAATGCGACCGGCATCGACGTCTGGCGCAAGCCTTTCGAGACGCTTCGCGGGCCACTCGTCTTTGATCTCAGATCAGATCCGGGCGAGCGCGGTCAGGAAGGCATCGGCTACAATAACTGGTGGTATCGCCACGCCTTCTATGCGGTTCCTGCACAGAACATCGTCGGGCAGTTCATCGCCAGCTTCAAGGATTTCCCGCCGCGCCAGAAGCCGGGAAGCTTCACCGTCAATGACGCACTGAAAACTCTCGAAAACGCCTCCGGCGCCAGCAAATAGCGCGGCGTGATCCGACGCATCGGATCGCCGAGGGTGAAGGATTTCGATCTTCTTGTCCTCGGTTTTCGGGTGCAGAAAATTCATCAAGGCTTCGTCAAGACGCTGATACGTCAGGAGACTGGATATGAATCATAAGGCAAGCGCACTCTTAGGGATCCTCAGCCTTACGGTTGCTTTCTCGCCGATCGCAAGCGCGCAGGAAATTCTCCCGTTCCCGCCCGCGCCATCCGCCTCCACTCCCGGCCTGACCATACCGGACTCCATTTATAAAAAACGCGTCGAGCCGAAGCACCTCGCCCACGGGGCGCCGAACATCCTGATCATCCTGATGGACGATCTTGGCCCGGCGACACCCTCGACCTATGGCGGCGAGATCAACACGCCGACGCTCGATCGCATCGCGAAGATGGGTGTCTCCTTCAATCGCTTCCATTCGACCGCGATGTGCTCGCCAACGCGCGCGGCCCTGCTCACCGGCCGCAACGCGACCTTCGTCGGCAACGGCCAGATCGCCGCACTCGCCAACGATTTCGACGGCTTCACCGGCATCGTTCCGAAATCCTCTGCGATGGTTGCCGAAGTACTGAAGGACTACGGCTACAACACCGGCGCGTGGGGCAAGTGGCACAACACGCCAGAGGACCAGATCTCTTCCAAGGGGCCGTTCGACTATTGGCCGACCGGTTACGGCTTTGAGTATTTCTACGGCTTCCTTGCCGGCGAGGCCTCGCAATACGAACCGACGCTTGTGCGCAACACGACACCGGTTACCGAAGAAAAGCGCAAAGGTTATCACCTCACCGACGACATCGCCGAGGACGCGATCAAGTGGCTGCGTGAACAGAGGGCCTACGAGCCGGACAAGCCATTCTTCATGTATTGGGCGCCGGGTGCAGCTCACGGTCCGCATCAGATCATGAAGGAGTGGGCGGACAAGTATAAAGGCAAGTTCGACGACGGCTGGGATGCCTACCGCGAACGCGCGTTCAAACGCGCCAAGGACAAGGGATGGATTCCGAAAGACGCCCAGTTGACGCCGCGGCCCGAGACGATGGCCTCCTGGGCCTCGATTCCCGATGATGAGAAGCCGTTCCAGCGCCGCCTGATGGAGATCTTCGCTGGTTTCGCTGAACATGCCGACTACAACGCCGGCCGGGTCATCGATGAAATCGAGAGAGAAGGAAAGCTCGACAACACGCTGATCTTCTACATCTGGGGCGATAACGGTTCCTCGTCGGAAGGTCTCAACGGGACCATCAGCGAGCAGCTGGCGCAGAACGGCATTCCGACCAAGATTTCGCAGCATCTTGAAGCGTTGAAGGAACTCGGCGGGCTTGACGTTCTCGGCGGGCCGAAGACCGACAACATGTATCATGCCGGTTGGGCGTGGGCGGGAAGCACGCCCTATCAAGGCACCAAACTCATGGGCGCATATTTCGGCGGCACGCGCCAGCCGATGGCCGTCGCGTGGCCCAAAGGCATCAAGCCTGACGCGACGCCGCGCACGCAATTCCATCACGTCATCGACATCGTTCCGACGATCTACGAGATTGCCAAGATTACTCCGCCGCGCGTCGTTAACGGATTCGAGCAGGATCCGATCGAAGGCGTGAGCATGCGTTACGCACTTGATGATGCAAGAGCCGAGGGACGCCGCAAGACGCAATTCTTCGACATCATGGCGAGCCGCGGAATCTACCACGACGGCTGGTTTGCCAGCGCGCGCGGGCCGCGTGAGGCATGGGTGGGCGGGATGCCGCCGGGCATCAGGCAGTGGTCTCCGCTGACCGACAAGTGGGAGCTCTACAATATCGACAAGGACTGGAGCCAGGCGAACGATCTCGCCGCGTTCAATCCGCAGAAGCTCGAAGAATTGAAACTCCTGTTCCTCGTGGAATCGACGAAGAACAAGAACCTTCCGATCGGCGGCGGCCTGTGGTCCACGGCGATCTATCATCCTGAGGACGCGCCTTCCACGCCCGTCACCGAATGGACGTTCGATGGCCCGATGGCCGGAATGCCGGAGCCCGTCGCTCCCAAGCTTGGCAAGGTCGATAGCCTCGTGAGCATGGACGTTGACGTGCCGCCCAATGCGAACGGCGTGCTTTATGCCCTCGCCGGCTTTTCCGGCGGCGTGACGTGCTTCGTGAAGGACGGCATCCTGAGTTACGAGTTCAATCTGTTCGAAGTCCAGCGCACCAGGATCAAGGCCAAGGACAAACTTCCGGCGGGCAAGGCCAAGATCGAGGTTGAGTCCAGACTGGCTGGCCCCATTGGCGGCCCAATGAATGTCACGCTGAAGGTGAACGGGCAGGTGGTCGCCCAGGGCCAGGTGCCAGCAGCGATGTCATTGCACTTCACCTCGAATGCAACCTTCGACATCGGCAAGGATACAGATTCGCCGGTCTCGCTCGACTATTTCGACAAGGCGCCGTTCGCGTTCAACGGCACCATCGGCACGACGAAGATTTCGTATCTGAAGAAATCTTATCCTGCGCAACATTGATCTAGGGAGAAACTCGATATGAACGCCAAAAGGTATGCTGCCGAGGCGATCGGCACGTTCTGGCTGACATTCGCTGGATGCGGCAGCGCGGTGATCGCGGCAGGATTCCCCCAGTTGGGAATTGGGTTTGTCGGCGTGGCCCTGGCGTTCGGACTGAGCGTCGTGACGATGGCCTACGCGATAGGCCACATTTCCGGATGCCATCTGAATCCCGCGGTGACGGTAGGGCTCGCCGCGGGCGGACGCTTCCCGGCTGGAGAGATTGCGCCTTATGTGATTGCGCAGCTGATCGGCGCCGTCGCAGCGTCGGCGCTTCTTTTTGTCATTGCGAATGGCGCTGCTGGATTCGACGTCAGCAAGGGCTTTGCCTCCAACGGGTACGGCGCGCATTCGCCTGGCCAGTACAGCCTGGTCGCATGCTTCATCATGGAAGTGGTCATGACGATGATGTTTCTCTTCATTATCATGGGCGCGACCCATGGCAGCGCGCCGGCTGGCTTCGCGCCGCTGGCGATCGGGCTTGCGCTCGTGATGATCCATTTGGTCAGCATCCCCGTCACCAATACTTCTGTCAATCCTGCACGCAGCACGGGTCCGGCGCTGTTCGTCGGAGGATGGGCGCTTGGCCAACTCTGGCTTTTCTGGATCGCGCCTCTGATCGGCGGCGTCCTCGGTGGCGTGATTTATCGCTGGCTGAGTGGAATGCCGATCGGCGTCGTTGCGGGCGGAAAATCGTCTTAAGCGCGAATGGCAGTCATAGTGGAGAGCAAAATGAGATCGCGATTGGCAAGAATTGTTCTGACACTGGTTGCGCTTGGCACCACGCAACTCTTGCCACTCGATGCCGCGAGCGCGCAGAGAATGCAGACCGATACTCCGACCGACGGCTCGGTGCTTCCATTTCCGCCGGAGCCATCGGCGAGCGTCGCTGCACCGAGGTTGCAGGATTCGATTCACAAACGACGAGCGCAGCCGAACCATTTGCGCGAGGGTGCGCCCAACATCCTCATCATCCTGATGGACGATGTCGGCTTCGGCCAGGCCTCCACCTTCGGAGGTGAAGTCAATACGCCGACGCTGAGCAAGCTCGCCGATCAAGGCATCAGCTACAACACCTTCCATACGACCTCGATCTGTTCGCCGACCCGCGCGGCGTTGCTGACCGGGCGCAATCATCAGCGCGTTGGCAACGGAACGATCGCCGAGCGCGCGGTGGATTGGGACGGGTATACCGGCATCATTCCAAAAACATCCGCCACAATGGCAGAAGTCTTGCGCGACTACGGTTACAAGACGGCGGCGATCGGCAAGTGGCACAATACGCCCGCCGACCAAACGACCTCGATGGGGCCGTTCGATCGCTGGCCGACCGGGCACGGCTTCGACTATTTCTACGGCTTCCTCGCAGGCGAGACGTCGCAATGGGAGCCGCGGCTGGTGGAGAACACCAACCAGATCGAGCCGCCTCACTCTGAGAAATATCACCTCACCGAAGACCTCGCGCAGCACGGCATCGACTGGCTGCGGCACCATCAGGCGTTCGCTCCCAACAAGCCGTTCTTCCTGTATTGGGCGCCCGGCGCCGGCCACGGGCCGCACCAGATCTTCAAGGAGTGGGCCGACAAGTACAAAGGCAAGTTCGACGACGGCTGGGACGCTTACCGCGAGCGCGTATTCGCCCGCCAGAAGCAGATGGGCTGGATCCCCGCCGATACCAAACTCACCCCACGCGCAGCATCGATGGCCGGCTGGGACAGCATTCCTGAAGCGCAGCGCCCGTTCCAGCGCCGGCTGATGGAAATCTTTGCAGGCTTTGTCGAGCATGCCGACGTTCAGGCCGGCCGGGTGGTGGCCGAGCTGGATCGTCTCGGCATCCGCGACAATACCATCGTGATCTACATCTTCGGCGACAACGGCGCGAGCGCCGAAGGCCAAAACGGCACCATCAGCGAATTGCTGGCACAGAACGGAATTCCAAATACCGTCGAACAGCAGATCGCTGCGCTCGACAAAATCGGCGGGCTTGACGTCTTGGGTAGCTCCAAGACCGACAGCATGTATCACGCGGCTTGGGCCTGGGCAGGCAATACGCCGTTCCAATACACGAAGTTGATCGCATCGCACTTCGGCGGCACGCGCAATCCGATGGTGATCTCATGGCCGAAGGGCATCAAGCCTGATCACTCCCCGCGGCCTCAATTCCACCACGTCAACGATATCGCACCAACCATATACGAAATCGTCGGCATCAAGCCGCCGAAGGTGGTGGACGGTTTTATCCAGGACCCCATCGACGGTGTCAGCCTTGCTTATACCTTCAATGATCCCAAGGCGCCGACGCGCAAGAAAGTTCAATACTTCGATAACAACGGCAGCCGCGCCATCTATCAGGACGGCTGGATTGCCGCCGCCTTCGGTCCGCTGGTTCCGTGGTTGCCCGGTGCCCCCGGCCTTGCCGCATGGGATTCTGCCAAGGATAGATGGGAGCTCTACCAGATTAGTAAGGACTTTTCGGAGGCGAGGGATCTCGCGGGCCAGGAACCCAAACGTCTGGCCGATCTGCAAAAGTTGTTTGACGAGCAGGCGAGGGCCAACAAGGTCTATCCGCTTGGCGCTGGCATCTGGCTTCGCCTGCATCCGGAAGATCGCATCAAGTCGCCGTATACGAACTGGCGGTTCGACGCGACCACGACGCGTATGCCGGAGTTCTCCGCGCCCGGTTTGGGTCGCGAGAACAACACCGTGACGATCGACGCCGAGCTCGGCGAAAATGCTTCCGGTGTGCTCTATGCGTTGGGCGGCGCCGGCGGCGGTCTTGCGCTGTATATGGACAAGGGCGACCTCGTCTATGAATACAACACGATGATTATCGAGCGCTCCATTGCGCGTTCCACCGCCAAGATTGCTGCCGGCAAGCGACACATCGAGGTCACGACCCAGCTTGACAGCCCCAAGCCGCTGTCTCCGGCCGAAGTCGTGTTGAAGGTCGACGGGCAGGAAGTCGCACGGACCACCGTCAAGCGAACGGTGCCGGCCGCGTTCTCGGCGAGCGAAACCTTCGACGTCGGCGTTGACCTCGGCTCGACCGTTTCCCTGGATTATTTCGATCGAGCTCCGTTCAGGTTCGACGGCAAGATCGAGAAGGTCGAAGTGAAGCTGAATTGAAGTGCAAGGTCTGGGTAGGGAGACGTAAGAGGACTTGCCTGTGCGGGCGACGGAGCACGTATTTCTTCTCCTGATTGATTGCCCATGAACAATGTCCTCTTAGAGGCCGTGCTATCAATTGAAGTTAAGGGGCAATGACGAAAGGGCCATGAAATGAAATTCATGATGGGTGTATTGGCTGTGTTCGCCTTTGCCGTAGCAATTGGTCCGAATGAGGCGAGCGCAGTCGTCTGCGCCCGCGGTGTCGTCAGGGCCGGTTGCGCCGGGCCAAGTGGAGCCGTCGTCGTGCGTCGGCCAGTAGTCGTCGCACCGGTCGTGCGGCCTGTCGTCGTTGCACCCGCCTGTGCCTGGGTGAACGGCGTGCGGGTCTGCCGCTGATCTAAACGCCAAATTATTTCGCTGATCGAGGACGATCCGCGATCGCGTCGCATGACGACAAGAATGCGTCATCTTGAGCGCGTTCCAAGCTAGAGAGGAAATATAATCATGAAGAGGTTGAAATCGGCATACGCGCTCGTCTTTGGCGCCGCCGCAATGATGTTTGCCGGCGCATCCAGCAGCCAGGCGCAGGTGCCGTTGTCGGCCTACGCCGATGCGAATGGATTTATCGACGTTCAGGCGCTGACCTGCGCACAGCTAGCTGGAACCTTCCAGGAAGACGCCGATATGCTCGCCGCATGGTACAGCGGTTGGTACAACGGGTTGGCGAAGAAGCACTTCGCCCACATCACGAGGGTGAAACCGGGCGAACATCTGGTGATTCAATATTGCAAGCAACACCCCGAAATTAAGGTCATTCACGCCATCGACTTCGTTCTGAAGGAAGAGCGGAAATAACGCTGGCCCCGGACAAGCGAACCGAAGCCACGGTCAGTGGTGTTTTGGTCAACGCGTTCGTCAAGGGAGGTAATACGATGAGCATTTTTGGTAATATCATGAGTGCGGTATTTGGCACCAAAGTCGACGCCGCCAAGGCTGGGACAGTTGCCCCCGGTGGCTCCACGCCAACTACCGGTTCATCATCGCCAGCGGGCTTAACAGTTCAGAGCATTGATATCGCGCCTGTCCTCGACAAGGCGGTCGCCGCAATGAACGAGAAACTCGAATGGCGGACGTCGATCGTCGATTTGATGAAAGCCCTTGATATCGACTCGAGCCTGACTGCACGGAAAGAGCTCGCGAAAGAGCTCAGTTATTCCGGTGACACAGGTGACTCCGCATCGATGAATATCTGGCTGCATAAGCAAGTCTTGACCAAGCTTGCAGCGAATGGCGGCAAGCTGCCGGCCGACATCAAGGTCTAAATTGGCGGGTCAGCGACGCTTCTCAGGGCGACAGGAGAGAAAAATGGGACTGCTCGACATAATCAATGGCATGCAGAACGGCCCCCGAGGCCGACCCGCCCCCAAAGGCGGCGAGGGCATGTCTGTCATGACGAAAGCCATCCTCGCCTTGCTTGCCTACAAGGCCGCCAAACACCTCGGCGGCAGCCAACCGGCTACACACCCGACCGGGAGTTCAGCACCAACACAATTGCCCGGTACGACAGCGAATGCCGGCTCTTCCAGTGGTGGGCTTGGCGATCTGCTCAAGGGCGGCCTCGGCGGCTTACTTGCAGGCGGTGCCGCGGGAAGCGTTTTCAGCAGTGGTCTTGGCGATCTTCTCAAGCAGTTTCAACAGAGCGGTCACGCCGAAGTTGCCAACTCATGGGTGGGCACAGGACCCAACAAGCAAATTTCGGCCACCGATCTGGAAAAGGCATTGGGTGCGGATCAGATCAGCAGATTGACAAGTCAATCTGGTTTGTCGCGCGAAGAACTGCTGTCCGGTCTCAGCCAGCAATTGCCGAAAGTGATCAATCATATGACACCGGACGGGCGTTTACCGACAGAACAGGAAGTACCCCGCTGGCTTTAATCAATCACGGTCCGTCCCGCGAATTCTTTCTGCGCTCCGCAACAGCGACTGACGATCAAGAAGGGATAATGGCAATGAGCGGTATCCTCTGGATCATTTTTGTAGGATTCGTTGCGGGAATTATTGCGCGGTTGCTTTCGCCGGGCCCGAAAAATCCGACAGGTTTCATACTCACAACGGTACTCGGGATCGCGGGTGCGTTCCTGGCGACTTTCATCGGTCAGGCGATCGGTCACTATGGGCCAGATCAAGGCGCCGGTTTCATCACCTCAACACTTGGCGCGCTGGTGGTGCTGTTCGTCTGGCACAAACTCGTGGCCAGTCGCGTGATTTCAGACCCCGGCGCCAAATAGATTGAGGCAGCGGTGCGGCGGACCAGCGTCGGTCTTGATCCAACTCAATACATGAGGGCGCTCCGTTTCAGGAGTGGTCGTCGCCGGCACCAATCAGAAGCGTTGGCGTATTCCGACGACATTGGCGTTATTTCCCTCCTTCATGGCACCTAACGTTCCATAGGCGCCGGAGCGATGCTGAATGCGAAACACCAATTCGGTGTCAGGCATTTTTGCCAGAGCAAACGCAAGATCGAAGCCGAGGTAGAAGAGAGCCTTGGCGCTTCCTTGATGAACGATCTGATGTTCGCTTTCCTGGCCAATTGGATTCGAGATGAGACTTAGTCCAAACACAAAGCCGGGTGATATCCGGACGGTATCAAACAATGCGATCCCTTGGGTTCTAAAGGAGGCGCCGCCCCAGAATTCCGCCGAATGGACCGTGCTGTCTGAATAAACAATCGTATCGCAGCACGAACCGTAGTGGCCGAATCTGTCGGCAAGCCCAAATTCGGCACCAATTAACAGCCCGCTATTGAACTGGAAAAAGTCGCGTTGGTAGGCGCCGCCTACGATGTAGTTATCATAAAAGAGTCTTTCGGGCGCCTCGACACCATAGACGAATGTGCTGCCGAGATTTCCCGAGTTCGTGCGGCCGGCGAACCCAAACACAGACTGCTTGAGATTGGGTTGAGTGGCCAGCTTGAACGGAGTGAGAAGGTACGAGGTGGAGTCGTCAACCACCGCTGCGCCAAGTTCTGCAGCATGGAGATCCGCCGATCGGACTGTCGCGGGAATTGTTAACCCAACCGGAAGCAGGTAAAGCATCCACAAAGTATAGCGCAACGAACATCTCCTCAGGCGTCGCCTGAGAAGGTCGAGCACTGACAAAACAGAACAATGCCGGCAACCGCCGTCGCCGATCAACTCTTGAGGGCCAATAGCTCAAGTTCGACGGTTATTTGTTTTTTGGTCGTGTTTGAAAGATCCCATATTAAGATAGTCATCATACAATTAGTGAACTTCTACCAAAGCCGCCTGGACAGATTGATCGTCGGCGGTCAATCGAGGAGTTAAATCTTGTCATCAGCCTCAATTTTGTGGTCGAACCGGCACTGGCGGCAGAAAAGACGCCGCCTGGTGGCTTTTACCCATCGACGCTGTCAGTGAAAGACGCCTTTGTTCCGCATCTCGCCTCCAATTGACCGCCCATGAACAATCTTGACCGGAAATCTCGGCTAGCAATAGTCGAGCGGCAGCATAGCGCCGTCTGCGGACCCACATACCTTGCTACAATCGTGGAAGAGTTGTTTTTCGCTGGACTCTGAGTTTTCGGGGAATTGCTTCGCCTTCGCTTGGCAAAATGGACTAATGGTACCGAGGGGTCCGGATCTGGTGATGTCCGGCATGCATCGATTGTCAGATTATGCGTATTGACATCATTTTGCGTAAGCGTTTGGCCCTGGCGGTGGCCTTCGGTTTGGCGTCGGCGTGCAGCGCTTGCGCCGGCCGGCCCGCTCAGGGAGTGCTGATACCCATCGCGGAGCGCGCGGAAGGCACCTCCCAGGTCGCCGTGCTCGCCGCAACGACACGGGCACGCTCGACTACCGATGCAGGCGAGATGTTCAACGGTGAACGCGCCGATGCCGTGTCATATGCGTCGATCCTGGTCTCCATCCCGCCGGACTCGTCCCGCGAGATTGGCAAGATTCAATGGCCCGCATCGACTCAAGGCGACCCAAAGCAGAACTTCGTCACCGTCTCAGCGAACTTTATCGAAAAGCCTGCCTTCACTGCGGCGATCGCCGCGACGGTGAAGCCGATTCACAAGGGAAAGGTGCTGGTCTTCGTGCATGGGTTTAACAACCGGTTTGACGATGCGGTCTATCGTCTGGCCCAGATCGTTCACGACTCCGGGGTTCCTGCACTACCGATTCTGTTTACGTGGCCGTCGCGCGGGGAGGCAAGGCTGCGCGCCTATACATATGACCGCGAGAGCGCCAATTATTCTCGCGATGCGCTCGAAGACCTTCTCGATTCCCTCAATCGAAATCCAAATGTGACGGAAATCAACCTGCTCGCGCATTCGATGGGCAACTGGGTCACGCTCGAGGCACTGCGTTCGCGCTACATCCGTCCTGTCCGCATCGCCGACAAGGTCAAGAACGTGATGCTGGTCGCTCCCGATGTCGATGTCGACGTGTTCCGGACTCAGATCCGCAGGATGGGCACGCAGCGTCCCCGGTTTTTCCTGTTCGTTTCGCAAGATGACAAGGCGCTTGCCCTATCGAAGACCATCTGGGGCGGCGAACCGCGCCTGGGCGAAGTCGATCCCTCACAGGATCCCTATCGCACGGAATTTGCCCAGGATCGAATTGAAGTGCTCGACCTCACGGCGCTGAGGAAAGCAGGCGACAACGCCCACGACCGCGCTTTCTCAGACATCACTTCCGTCGTCAGCATGGTCAAGCAGCGGCTCAGCGCCGGCCAGCAGATTGTTGACACCGAGCCGGGCCTCACCGACGGAATGTAGCGAATGGACCAGGGGAAGCGCCGGAAGCTGCACTGTTTAGCGTGGTGAATGACGGAACAGATTCCCGTGGTCGCCGTCTTATTTATATGCGCCCGACAATCTCTCTTCCTTGAGCAGCACGTCGATCGCCGTGATGATCTTAACGCCTGGATTTGCCTTGCAGTATACAATGACCTCGTGTTCGAACACCTTCGCTCTTGTTACATGGATGTAGTGCTTCTTTGCGAGGCCATTGTACCAGCCGCTGTACCATGTAGTAAGCATATCGGCATCCTCCTGAAACGTTCCTGCAAGCTGGGAACACATCAGGGTCTGAACGTCGATAAATCCATTTGCATCTGTGTAAGCACTCAGTGGTACCTGCGCGTGAGCGCCGGATCCGACGAGCACGAAACCGGTCGTCGCGAGCAGTAAGAGTTTGCGCATTTAATTCCTCCAGTGCGTGTGATTAAAAAAGATTCCGGCGTGGTTTCAGCGCGAATCATGGTGGGCCAGCGTCGCACCGGGCGGCTCGCCAAACAGAGATCGGTATTCCTGAGCGAATCGGCCGAGGTGCCAGAAACCGAAGTTCATGGCGATGGCCGTCACGGACGTCTCATAATGCCGTTGCCGAAGCGCCTGTCGGGCCAGATTCATTCGACGCAGCCAGAGGTATTGCATCGGGCTCATGCCGAGATGTTCCTCGCAACAGCGTCGCAAGGTCGGCGCTGAAGTGTCGAGCGCCGTGCAGACCTCTTCGAGATAGACCGCGCGATCCTTATTGGCGTCGAGCCAATCCCCGAAGCGCAGCATGATCTGCTGGTGACGATGCCGTCGGGCGCTATAGGCTTGTTCGGTATCATCTGTGAGGCATGCAACCATCGCAGCGATGAGTGTCTGTTCCAGCGATCGGCGGGCTTCGGGATGACCGAGAATGCCTTTACCTGAAATTGCCATTCGCTTCGCTGAACAATGGAGCTGTCGTAGTCGGCTAGAACTCGCGACCGACGGTTTCATGCGCAGCGAAGTCGACGGGGCTCCCAAATCCTTGCCGGCAGTCGCCATCACCAGTGACTGGAGATCATCGGGGAGGAGTGATATCGCCGCCCAGCGAGTTGGGCCGTACGTTCGTTGGAAGTGGCTCGTGTGCTGCCCGAATGAGACGATTTCGCCGGCACCAAATTCTTTGCCGGACTGGATAATCGACCTGGCGTGCCTGTCTGCAAGAAAAATAAGCGATCGCTGCGACGCCCCGATCGCGATGCGCGCCGTTCGTGCGAGGCATTCGCTGCCGCTCTGGAGCCAGACACGACCCACATTCATGTTTGTCAGTGTGGCTTCGAAGGCGCCACCCTCGGATAGAACAAGGTCACTGACCTTCGCAGGACAAATGCTCCGCTCATATTGGCGGGGATCGTCGAAAGTCAAATGTATGGCGTTCATCATTCTACGCTCAACTGTCCTTCGGGTCCAATTACACTTGTTGGTATCGGTAAGATTGTGCCGCACCGGGAAAATCGAGGGTGATATTCGAGCAACAAAATCGAGCAACTCATCGCAAGCCAAGGTGTTTGATTGATTCTGGATAGTCTTGCCCCTCCAGATGGGCGTTTAGTTATCGTGGAGTCGGCCCACAATTAAATGATGGGCTCGGCAGAGAGCTACTCGGTTGATCTGGATCAAGCCGGCTTGGTTGGTCGGCAAGCTAAGAAACACGAGGAAGAGTTGGGGAATTGTGAAATGAAGAAATTATTGCTGGGTACGATTGGTATTTTCGCTTTGGCTGCTCCGGCAATTGCAGCAGATCTGCCGCAGCGGCCGGTGCCTGCCGCAGCGCCGGCGGTTGTGATGCCTTACATGTACGACTGGAGTGGCTTCTACATCGGCGCGAACGGCGGCTACGCCGAGAACCGTGCGTGCTGGGGTAACTTTGCCGGGTTCAATGTCGAGGGCTGCAACAGCAAGTGGGGCGGCCTGGTCGGCGGACAGGCAGGGTACCGCTGGCAGCTCGGTCAGTTCGTCTTCGGCACGGAAATCGAAGGTGATTGGGCGAACTTACGTGCCTCTCTTCCGAGCGTCATCTCTCCGGGGGGGATCGATTCTGCCAAGGTCACCAGCGTCGGTCTTTTCACAGGCCAGGTCGGCTACGCCCTGAACAACGCGCTGCTCTACTTGAAGGGCGGCGGTGCGTTGGCGAACAACTATTTCCTGGTACAGAATGCCGCCGGAACCGGCATCTATAACGCGTCATCGCACAAACTGGGCGCGACCGTCGGCGTTGGCCTGCAATACGGCATCACGCCCAACTGGACCGTCGGCCTCGAATACAATCATCTGATGATGGGCAACGCGAACAACTCGTTCTCATGCAACGCCGGTTGTGCTGCGATCGCCAATACGGTCAGCCAGAACATCGACATGGTCACTGTCAGCGTGAACTACAAGTTCGGCGGTCCGGTGGCCGCGCGATACTGATTGGCTAGTCAATATCGAAGGCGGGCTCTGTTGCTGGCCTTTGCTTGATTTAATCTGTTTAGCGTAGGGGATTCTCGTGAAAAAGCTTGTCATCGCTGCCGCCGCTCTTGCCATTACATCCGGCGGTGCTTTCGCCGCGGACCTTCCAATGCAGCAGACGCCGTACAAGGCCACGCCGGTCATGACGGTCTATAACTGGACTGGCATTTACATCGGCGTGAATGCCGGCTACGCGACCGGCCAGCAGAATCCTCTGGGACTTTTCTCAAGTGACTTTGTGCCGTTCAACTACACGCTGAGCGGCGGAATGCTGGGCGGTACGTTCGGCGCGCAGATTCAGAGCGGCCATGTCGTGTTGGGCCTCGAGGGTGACATCGACTGGACCAGCATGAGCGGATCGGGAACGGGTCCCGTTTCCAAGCTCGGCGTGTTCGACGGCACTGCTACAATTTCCTCGAAGGTTTCGGTGATTGATACGCTCCGGACCCGGGTGGGTTATGCCTGGGATAACCTGCTGCTCTACGGCACCTTCGGCCTTGCACTGACAAATGACGTTTCCACCTTTGGTCAGACCGTTGGCTTCACCTGCAACAATGGGACAATTGTTGCATGTTCGTCGTTGACGTCCTGGCATCCCGGATTGGCGGCTGGCGCTGGCCTCGAATATGGCATCACGCCAAACCTGAGCGCAAAGCTGGAATATATGTGGGTGGGTGCAGCCTCCCTGAATACCTTGAAAGAGAACATGGTCCGGGCCGGCCTGAACTGGCGGTTCGGCGGCTAATCCAGCTTCCGATCGAAAAACTGCAGCATCCCCATCGCTGCATGCAGGCGTCGACAAGCCCAGCGGACAATTCAGGAAGCCAGTCATGCTCAAATCGTTCATCGCAACAACGCTGATTGGGTTGGCTACGGTATGTGGGACACAAGCAGTTGCACAGACGCCGACGACCGCGGCCGGTACGCTCACCTGCAAAATGGCGCCTTCGATTGGCCTGATCCTGGGATCGCGTCAAAGGATGGCCTGCCGGTTTGTCCCGAACGGGCCGTTTCCCCCTGAAGCCTATGTCGGCGTGATGGGCACAATTGGACTTGATGTCGGGATCACGGCGGGCGGCGTCATGGCATGGGGCGTTCTGGCGCCAAACGCTGGACCGATGTACGGCAAGCTTGCCGGCACCTATGTAGGCGCAAGTGGCGCGGTCGGTGTTGGCGTTGGCGTTGGCGCCAATCTGCTGTTCGGCGGAACGGGACGCTCGATCGCACTGCAACCGCTTTCGGTCGAAGGATCGGTAGGGGTCAATCTCTCGCTTGGAGTTTCCAGTCTCACGCTCGCTTTGGCGCAATAAGGACATGAGGGAGCGTTCCTGAGCCTCGGGTCACGGCGCGTACAACAAGGCCATTTCCCTCGAAGCCGTAAAGAGGACATTCGATGAAGATCACCATGAAGTTGCCGGCGAAGCTTGGTGTGTTACCTCTGCTCATCCTTTTGTCAGCCAGCCCGGTTTCCGCGCAGACGACTGTCGGCAAAGCGATTCTCGATAAGCTTAACGCCGGGGTCAAAAAGCTCGAGAGCATCTGCGCGAGTGACATCAAGAAATACTGTAGCAAGGTGACGCCCGGCGAAGGGCGCATGGTCTACTGCATGCAAGCTTTCGAGGACCAGATCAGTCCGAAATGCGCGTTTGCGCTGGAGGAGGCCGCCGCAAGCATACTGGCTGCCGCCGACGCCCTGAAGGACGGCGTTATTGCCTGCAAGGCTGAGATCAATGGTGTATGCGGAAAGATCAAGCCGGGGGAGGGGCGGATCGCCACCTGCCTGCTTGAGAACAAGTCGACTGCTTCAATCGGTTGCGCGGATGCAATTGCAAAGGTTCAATCGATGGCCTCGGAGAAAGATAATTAAACGTGACGACGCCTCGAGTCAGAAAGCATCCACACCGGAGATCCGTCGACAAACCCGCTGTGAATATGAAGGGAAGGTACCAATGTTAAGGACAGTTTCGATTTTGGCTTTTGGCGTGGCGGTTTCGATCTTTTCAATCGAGGCCCAGGCCTTTCCAATCGCGCCGGCACAAGCGCCGGCGCCCGAGGTCATGCAGGTGAGAGGCTTCTGTGGCCTTGGCTTCCACCGCGGCCCCTATGGCTACTGTGTGCGCAACGGCGTTCCATACGGATACGTCACGCCCGGGTATGTAGCGCCCGTGGTGGTCGCGCCTGTTGTGGTCGCGCCGCGAATATGTCCGTGGGGCTATGCCTATGCTCCAGCCGTTGGCCGTTGCTTGCCCATGTAATTTACGTGACGGAGAAGCGGTGCTCTGCGTAAGGGATGAAGAAATCTTAAATCGCTTTCCGCTTCACCGTGCGACCAAGTCAAGTCGTCGGCCACTTGGTTAGGCTGATTACAATTCAAGAACTAACCGAGCGGATCACCGTGTCACGAAGAGGAGAGCGCCTATGAAGAAAACAAAATGGGCTGGACTGGTGGCTACTTGCATCGCCGCCACGGCGGTCGCGTGTGCCCCGGCCACAGCGCAGCAATCAAAACCGAACATCGTCGTCATCATGGGCGACGACATCGGCATGTGGAATATCGGTGCCTATCACCGAGGTCTTATGGCTGGAAAAACGCCGAACCTCGACAAGATCGCCAAGGAAGGCATGTTGTTCACGGACTATTATGCCGAGGCGAGTTGCACGGCAGGACGCGCGAACTTCATCACCGGTGAGTTGCCGATCCGCACCGGCATGACCACCGTCGGACAGGCCGGCGCTTCCGTCGGCCTTCCTGCGGAAGCCGTGACGATCGCCACAGTTCTCAAGTCGATGGGCTATGCGACCGGCCAGTTTGGCAAGAACCATCTTGGCGACAAGAACGAGTTCCTGCCGACCGTTCATGGCTTCGACGAATTCTTTGGTTATCTTTATCACCTCGACGCGATGGAGGATCCGGCGCATCCCAACTACCCGCAGAACCTGCTGAATGTCGTCGGTCCGCGCAACATGATTCATAGCTGGGCCACGGACAAGGACGACCCCACCGATATGCCGCGCTGGGGCAAAGTCGGCATGCAGAAAATCGAGGACGCCGGTCCGCTCTATCCGAAGCGCATGGAGACGGTTGACGACGAGATCCGCGATCTCGCGATCAACTTCATGGACAAGGCCAAAAAGGACAACAAGCCGTTCTTCGTCTGGCTCAACCCGACACGCATGCACATTGTGACGCATTTGTCGCCGAAGTACGAAGCGTTGCGCAACGCTGAAAACGGCTGGTCGGAGGAAGAAGCGGGTATGGCCCAGGTCGATGACGACGTCGGGCTGGTCATGAAGAAGCTCAAGGACATGGGCGTCGACGACAACACCATCGTCGTGTTTACAACCGACAACGGCACAGAAGTCTTCACCTGGCCCGATGGCGGTCAGACGCCGTTCGCCCAGTCCAAGGGAACGGTGCTGGAAGGCGGCTTCCGCGTGCCGGCCCTCATCCGCTGGCCTGGCAAGGTGCCGGCGGACTCCGTGCAGAACGGCATCTTCTCCGGGCTGGATTGGTTGCCGACATTCGTAGCCGCGGCTGGTAATCCGAACATCACCGAGGAATTGCTGAAGGGCAAGGAAATCGGCGGGCGGACTTATAAGAACCATCTCGATGGCTACAACCAATTGACCGCCATCACCGGAAAGGGCCCGTCCGCGCGACACGAGATTTTCTACCTTGGTGAAAGCACTGTAGGCGCGGTGCGCATTGACGACTACAAATTCCGCTTCATCGATCAGCCCGCCGGGTGGCTCGGCGAGAAGACCAAGCCTGACGTGCCCTACATCACCAACCTGCGGCTCGATCCGTTCGAGCGCACAGGCTGGCCGAATAACGGCACAAAGGACGGCGCGCAGCAATATTTCGACTGGTTCAAGTATCAGTTCTGGCGCTTCGTTTTCGTTCAGCAGATCATGGGCAAGGAAATCCAGACCTTCCTCGAATTCCCGCCGATGCAGCGCGGCGCGAGCTTCAATCTCGATGCCATCAAGGCGGAGATGGGCAAGCGGATGGAGCAGGCCGAAGCGGCTGCCAAAGGGCCAGGTAACTAAGAAAGTTTGATCCGGCAGCGGGCGGTAAGCGTGCCGCCCGCTGCTTTATATCCGCGGAAGATACGGAGGGCAGTTCGGCAGGTCCGCCAAGTCAATCTGGATGATTTGCAGGCAGATAGTTGAGTGTTCAGGGGTACCTTCATGACCGGAGGACGAGGAAGTTGCGCCGGGGTGCCAAATGTCCGAACATTTGCCGCTGCTTGCACCCTTATTATTTTGCCGCCCGTCGCGGCAGCCGCCCAGCAGGCGCCAGCCCCCGAACAAGGCGCAAATGCCGGTGAAGACTTCTTTCGGCCGCCGGCAAATCTGTTTCAGATGACGACCACTTACAGGACGGCACCTGCAAGCGACGGCGCCAGCGTCACCACCGAGACAAACAACTTTCGATATGACCATTCGATCGATCTGGCGCCGATGTGGATCCTGGCGCTGCGCTCCGACCTGCCAGTGCTCGCCCGGAATCCGGTCTCTCCGAGCAATCCCAATGGCGATTATCTGATGGGCGTGGGCGACGCCAATGTCCAGGCCGCCATCATCCATAATTTAAGCGAGCGCTTTGCGGTCGGCTTTGGCGCCCGCTTGATCACGCCTACGGGCGGAGACACCTTCGGGTCGGAAAAATGGCAAATCATGCCTATCGTCGGCGCGCGCTATGCGGTGTGGGAGATCAATGCCGCCAGCTATTTCGAGCCGATCCTCCGATACGACGCCAGCTTCGCCGGCAATCCGATCAGAAGAAACATCAGCAATTTGCAGATTGCACCGACTTTCAATGTCGGCTTGCCGGACCAATGGTTCATCACATTCTACCCGAGCCCGGACATACGGGTGAATTTTGGAGACCCGATCACCGGCCAGACCGGCCGGCTGTTCCTACCGTTCGATGCCAGAATCGGACGCAAGTTGGCGGAAAATGCCGCGCTCTCATTCGAGCTCGGAGTGCCCATCATCAAGGACTACCCGGTCTATAATATAAAGACGCAAGCGCGGTTCAACCTGGCCTTCTAGGCTTCGAAGGTGGTGCCGTCCAGTTTACTTGATTGCAGGCCGGTCGATGATGATAGGGTCCTGATGGAGGATTGCATCGCGCTTCGCGATCGGCGCTGAGGGACTAGGCAGGTGGCACGCAAGCGACGCAAATCAGGCGGGCTGGGCGGATCGCGGAAGAGGCCTGCCGGAAAACCGACGCAGGCCCAGCCGTCGCAAGCGCCTGCTCCCGACATAACCGAACCTATTGTTTTTTCGGGGCGTCTGATCTGGGTTTCGGCGATAGCCGCCGTTCTGATCATCGTCGCCGCCGGTTTTGGCTTGCATCTGCGCGGCGGCAACGGGATTGCACCGGCCGCAAGTTTCGTCGGCAGCGAGACATGCGCGGGCTGCCATCAGGCGGAAGCAAGATTGTGGAACGCCTCGCAGCACAAGGCTGCGATGCAACATGCAGCCGACAAGACCGTTCTAGGTGACTTCGACGACGCAAGCTTCGACTACTTCGGTGTGCGTTCGCGCTTCTTCCGCAGAGACGGAAAATTCCTGGTCGCGACGGACGGGCCTGACGGCAAGCTTGCTGAATTCGAGGTGAAATACACTTTCGGCATCGATCCGCTACAGCAATACCTCATCGAATTCCCCGATGGCCGGATTCAGGCTCTCTCCATCGCCTGGGACACGAGGCCGAAAGATAAGGGCGGGCAGCACTGGTTTCACCTCTACCCGAACGAAGAGATCAAACACGACGACGTCCTGCACTGGACGAAACTGAACCAGAACTGGAATTTCATGTGCGCGGAGTGCCATTCGACCGGCCTGCGCAAGAACTACGACGCCAAGACCGATCACTTCGCCACGAGCTGGGCCGAGATAAGCGTCGGTTGCGAGGCCTGCCACGGGCAGGGTTCATCTCACGCCGCCTGGGCACGTAATCAGATGAGCTGGTGGCCGTTTGGCAAGCGAGAAGACCCGACCAAGGGATTGCTGGTTCGTTTCGACGAGCGCCATGACGTAACCTGGCCGATCGATCCGCAAACGAGTAACGCGCACCGCAGCGCCGGCCCGGCCAGGCTTCGCAAGGAAGTCGAAACGTGCGGATTGTGCCACGCCCGCCGCGCCAGCTTCCACGAGGACTGGATTCCCGGACAATGGCTCTCGCAAACCCACGTGGTCGAGCCGCTGGCGCGAAGCACCTATCACGTTGACGGGCAAATTCGCGATGTGGAAGAGCCTTACAATTATGCGCCCTTCAAGCAGAGCAAGATGTTCGCCGCAGGCGTCAGCTGTAGCGATTGCCACGAGCCACATGGAGCGAAGCTTCGCATTGCGGGCGAAGGGATCTGCCTGCAATGTCACGCGACCGAAAAATACGCCGATGCGCGACATCGCCACCACGCCGGTATCGATCCGCCGCCTTCATGCATTTCATGCCATATGCCGGCTCGCACCTACATGGTCGTCGATATCCGCCACGACCACAGCTTTCGAATCCCGCGGCCCGACCTTTCCGTCAAGCTCGGTACCCCGAACGCTTGCAACGATTGTCACCACGATAGGGACCCGCAATGGGCCGCCGCTGCGATCGAAGGCTGGTTTGGCCCCAACCGCAAAGGGTTCCAGAGCTATGGGGCTGCTTTCCATGCTTCGCGCACTGATCAAGCGGACGCTGCCGCGCTGCTTGCCGTTGTCGCGGCGGATGGCAATGTGCCGGCCGTTGCGCGCGCAAGCGCTTTGGCCGAGCTAGCGCCGCGTGTATCGCCTTCGAATATCGGCGTGGCCCGCGGCGCGCTCGCCGACCCCGATCCGATGGTGCGGATAGGCGCGCTCGACATGCTGGAGAATGTGCCAGCCGGGCAAGTCTGGCGATGGGTAGCGCCGCTGCTGTCCGATCCGGTTCGAGGAGTGCGGATCAGGGCCGCTTCACTGCTCGCTGCTGTTCCAACGACGAGCCAGCCACCACCGGATCGTGAGCCGTTTGAACGTGCAGCGACCGAATTCATCGATGCGCAGCGCTCTAACGCCGACCGGCCCGAAGCTCGCACCACATTGGGGAGTTTCCTCACCCGACGAGGTCAGTCAGCCGGCGCCGAGATCGAGTACAAGGCGGCGCTGCAACTCAGCCCGCAATACCTTCCGGCGTCGATCAACTTGGCCGATCTTTACCGGCAACTCGGCCGCGACGGTGAAGGGGAAGCGGTGTTGCGCGCTGCTATCACCGTTTCGCCGCGCGAGGCGGCTGCGCACCATGCGCTCGGCTTGACATTGACGAGACTCAAGCGGCCGGACGCGGCGTTACCCGAATTCCGGCAGGCCGCAGAACTCGATTCAGATAGCGCGCGTTATGCCTATGTCTACGCTGTTGCGCTGAACTCCGGCGGCAAAACCGCCGAAGCCATCACGGTGCTGAAGGAGAGCCTGGCAAGGCATCCGAGCGATCGCGATACACTATCAGCGTTGATAGCGTTCAATCGTGCGGCCGGGGACATCGGTGCTGCCCTTACCTATGCGGAGCGCTTGGCCACCGTCACACCGGACGATCCGAATCTGGCGGGGGTAATTCAGCAACTGCGCAGTGTAGCTAAACCGAATTGAAGGCCATCGCTAGGGTTGGTGTCACACTGGCCAGCGGAGCAGAGGACTTGGGAGCAAGCGTATACAGTTGTGGCTGCCTTACACGGGCGGATGATCGTCGTGAAGCGCGATTCTTAGATTCCCGGACCAGAAACACGGAATGTCAGTAAGACTTTTGCCGAAGCTGCTGCACCGTCGCTGCCATGTCGGGCGCGCGACTCACCCGGTAGCTCGCATTACTGCATCTGAGCACCCAAACGGCATCGTCTGGCTTAGAGCGTTTCGTATCTTGCCTCGCGCCAAGCGGCTTCTTACAGATAAAACCTTGCAGGCGAATCTGCGCGGCGAGCATGCCTTGCACTGTCTCGCCGGCAGCTTGCGCCGAAACTCCGCCGAGAGCCAGGGCGCTTGCCAACACAACGGTTGAGACGCACGTCGCCTGGCGGTCTTTCATGAAGCTCCCTCCAATAGCGGTATCACGTCCGTACAGCCGAAACCAACCCTCGGACCCGGCGTGGGCCGCCTTGCAGCGCTCCGCATTGTCTTCGCGCCGGTGATTGGACGGGGCTCCGAAGGAGTCCCGTCCAAGTCTGCTCGAAACGCACTTACTGCAAGCACTTTCGCACGAACTGAATCCGCTCAATCGGGCCGAACTTTTGCGCATCGGCCTGCTTGCGGCAATCTTCTCTCTTGTCAAACCGCGCTTCCAATCTTTGGACGACGGTTAGGTCTTCCGAGACCGGACCGTCAGCTGCCGCCCTCATCGCGCTCTCGAACTTCTTGATGTCCTCCGGGGACAATTGTGGCCGATCGAGCTTGAGGGTTAGCTTGTTCAGTTTCGCGGTCAGCGTGAACGGCGGCTTGTAGTCGGCATCGTTTACGCCCGTCAGCGTGTCGGAACCGATGTCAAAACTCTCGTCCCATTGCAGGATCATCGGCAAGGTTTTTTCCATCGTCTTGGCATCGACAGTCTTTCCGTCTACCTTAAGCGTGCCCGTGCCGGAGCGACCGACGCCGGAGAAATTGTTGAACGCCAGCGTGCCCGGCCCCAAGCCGTCATACTTGAAGTCGAATTCGACGATGTGCTTACCCGGCGTAAGTGCGTCTGGACTCTCCCATTTGATGCGCTTGAGGTCGACCAGATTCCACAACCAGACCGGCTTGCCGTTGAGCAGGTAGAACCCGTAACCGCCGAAGCGTCCGCCGGAGGTCAGGATCATTCCCTCCGCACCGCCTTGCGGCACCTCGATGTCAGCCGTTACGATGTATGAGGTGTTGAGCAGCAGCGGCGAGTCGCCTTGCGGCAGGCCGACCATCGGTCGCGTGTACACGAACTCCGTACGCCCGGCCGTAATATTTGGCCGCGGCGCAACGATGCGTGCCGCGACCGATGCGTCCATCGGGAAGACCTGATACTTCTTCGCCTCGCCAAGGAACTGGGCCCTCATGTCCTTGACCTTGTCCGGGTTCTTGGCGGCAATGTCGTCGGTCTGGCTGAAGTCAGTGTTCAAATTGTAGAGCTGGAACACCTGATTGTTCAGAGGATCCGGGTTGGCTGGACCGAACGCCTCCCACGGCGCGCGATTGACCTTCGTGCTGAGCATCCAGCCGTCCTTGTAGAGTGCCCATTGGCCCATCATTTCGAAATACTGGGTCGAATGGCGCGACGCCACCTTGGCATTCTTCGCATCGAAGGTGTACACGAAGCTGGTACCTTCGATCGGCTTTTGCTTGATGCCATCGACAACTTCGGGTGCACCAATGCCGGCTGCCTCGAGGATGGTCGGCACAACGTCGATCACATGCACGAACTGTTCACGCAAGCCGCCCTTGTCCTTGATGCGTGCAGGCCACGACACCACCATGTTCTGATTGATGCCGCCGAGCCTCGAGGCGTTCTGTTTGAACCAGTCGAACGGAGTGTCGAAGGCCCACGACCAGCCGGCCGACATGTGGTTGTAGGTCTGCTCCGTTCCCCAAACGTCGTACCACTCCAATTGTACTTCGGCGGGAAGTTTGTTGAGGCCGTTGAAGAACGCAACCTCGTTCGGCGTGCCCAACGGACCACCCTCGGCGCTGGTCCCGTTGTCGCCGTTGATATAGATGACGAGCGTGTTTTCGAGTTTTCCCAGGTCCTGGAAGGCCTGGATCACGCGGCCGATCTCGTGATCGTTGTAGGCCGAGTAGGCCGCGAACACCTCAACCTGGCGAATGAACAGCTTCTTTTCGTCGGCGCTCAATTGGTCCCATGGCTTCAGCATGTCGGCTGGCCAAGGCGCCAGCTTGGTGTCCTTCGGGATCACGCCGAGACGCTTCTGGTTCTCTAAGATGCGCTCGCGCAGCTTCTCATAGCCGTCATCGAACAGATGCATCGCGCTGATCTTGTCGACCCACTCCTTGGTCGGATGGTGCGGTGCATGTGTGGCGCCAGGCGCGTATTTGATGAAGATCGGCTTGTCCGGCTGGATCTGGTGCATGCGCGTCATGTAGTCGATGGCGTCGTCAGCCATCGCGGTGACCAGATTCCACGTGCCGGGTGGCTTACCCAGGAATGGATAGATCTGGGTGGTATTGCGGAACAGATTTGGCTGCCACTGGTTGGCATCGCCGCCGACGAACCCGTAGAAGTATTCGAAGCCCATGCCGGTCGGCCACTGGTCGAACGGCCCGGACTGGCTCGCCGCAAACGCCGGCACGTTGTGGTCCTTGCCGAACCACGCGGTGGCGTAGCCATTGTCCTTCAGCATGCGCCCAATCGTGACCTTGTCTTGGTCGATGATACTATTGTAGCCGGGGAATCCGGTGGATTGTTCCGAGATCACACCGAACCCGGCCGAATGATGATTGCGTCCGGTGATCAGCGCGGCGCGCGTCGGTGAGCACAGCGCGGTGGAGAACATGCGATTGTAGCGCAGGCCTTCACTGGCGATCCGATCCATGGTCGGTGTCGGAATCACGCCGCCAAAGGTGCCCGGTACGCCAAAGCCGGAATCGTCTGTGATGATCAACAGCACATTGGGCGCACCCTTTGGCGGGACGACGCGCGGGGCCCACCAGGGCTTCGATTCCAGAGCATCATCCTTGATCACGCCGCCAAACTTCAGGTCAGGCGGGGGAAGCTGCTTTCCGTCTATTGTTCTCGTAGCGCCGGGCGAACCCGGCAGAGGCGTACCTTGTTGTGCGAATGCCGGCGTTGAAACGGAAAATGTGAACGCAAGCGCGGCGACCAAAGATTGGCTGTAGTTCATGGTATCCTCCCAGGCAAATTCTTGTTCAGTCGGCTTGCCGCGATGTTGACGCAGATCAATCGATTCCGCCTTGACCTCGAGCGCCCGCGCGCTCTGTGTGGAGATGGAGCGAAGCTTGGGGCGATGAGCTGCGATCGCGGGCGAAGCGGGGCGAAGGCGGGGCTGGTGCG
>CAVXSU010000007.1:0-41398 GCA_963764405.1 uncultured Alphaproteobacteria bacterium | reverse complement strand
TGGTCAGTGCTGCCTTGATTTCGTCGGACAACGGCTCGCCGTTCTTGCCGCCGGTGACGTCATCGATCACGATCGAATGGATGCCGTCAGCGCCGATCTTGTCGGTGTGATCGAAGATCAAGGTAGGGCCGAGCTTGCCGAGCGCGGCGGTGCTGAAGCCTTGGCGCGCGCCATCTTCAGGATTGTTTCCTCGTTGAGATAGTCGCCGCCAAAATGCTCGTCGGCATCGCGGATGACCGGATCGGATTCGAAACGGCGTGACCGTGCCGCCGGCCGGAGCGACGGGATAGCCGGTGTAGATCGTGTTGGAAAAGTCGCCGGTATCGCCGAGGTAATGGCCGGTCGCCATCGCCGAGGCGTTGGCCGTGGTGAAGGTCGGAAACATCGAGTGAGAGTTCTTGAAATTGACGCCGCGTCGCGCACCTCCGCCATGGCCGGCGCCGTCTCCGCGCTGACGATCCGCCCGCGCAACCCGTCGGGCACGAACAGGATGATGTTATGGGGCCGCGCTTTTGCGAGAGGCCAGCGGCGGTCGACGCCAAGAGCAATCCAGCAGACAACGTCACCACTGCGCGGCGCATTTTCAAAAATCTCCGGTGAATCAAATGGCAGGCCGATCGGCCTGCTTTTTGTCTGGGTTTGCCGGATGACAGAATTGTTACAGTTCGCCCGCGGCACAGATCCCGCGCTAACCAAAAGTTTTGTTCGTAACTCTCAACCGTTGGGCGAGCACGCGCATGACCTTGAGCGCGAAGTACGGGGTCTGGCTGACCAGAAACAGGAATTGCTTTTCCGACACCGGCACCAGCTCGACGTCGGTCACGGCGACTGCGGTGGCGCTGCGCGGCTCGCTGTCGATCAGGGCCATCTCACCGAAAATGCTATCGGCGGCGAGTTCGGTGATCGTCCGGTTGCCGATCTGAATCCGAACTTGTCCGCTCTTGATCACGAAAAGCTCGTTCGCCTCGTCGCCCTCGCGAAAGATGACATCGCCGGCCTTGAAAGTCCGGGCCTCGATATTGTTGCCCGTCAGTACACTAAAACCCGTATCCTGCTTCATCGCAAAACCCCGTTTATCGAAGCGGCACATTAAGAGCGGGCGGTGGACGGAGCAAGAAAAGAGAAATGTGAAGGATCACGGCCATCGGCGCAAAGCGCGCGAGCCTGCAATCTAGCTTCGCTGCCTCGTAAACGGGCGGCAATTGTAAGCCTTGCGGAAACCGGCGGCCTTGGCGTCGTCCTCCGAACAGAACCAGCGATCCGGGTTGGTCATCGCCGGATAGCTGCGGCAGGACTGCAGATGATAGATGCCGATATTGCCGGTGACGCGGGCGCGAAGCGCATACTTGCCCTTGATGCCGCAACCCGACGGCATGGCGGGGCCTTGCGGAAAAAGCATTGCACGTATCTCGCGGTCCTTGTCGGCGCGGCAGGCGCCGCCCAACAGGGCGCCGTCCTTTTTGCCCGCGCGGAAATCCTGCGGGGCGACAAAGCAGCCTTTCCAAAGGCCGCGGCGATTGTTTTTGGCGTCGGTCTCGTCGTCGCCAAACCGGCTTTGGCCGGCGACGGCGGAATTGATGGCCAGCCCACGGCGAACCAGAAGCTGGTTCAGGCTCGTGGTGTCATTGCCCGCGGTGCAGATGCCGACGTGCCACTTATTGTAGGCGGTGTCCGCGCCCAGGTCTTCGCACCGGACGTCGCGGTCGCCGATCAGGGCGGTCAACTGGTCCCGCGCCTCGGCGCCGCACGCCCAACTGTCGGCATGGTCGTCGATGCAGACCTGGTCCGCCGCCGGAACGTCAATTCCGCCGAGCCGATGGTCACGCCCCCGACATCGATGGCGCCGCCATCCCGCACAACCGAACTGGCGGCGAAGCTTTGGCTGGCAGCGAACATCGACAGGGCAAGGACGAACCAACGCATCGAGATCAGGCCTCTGAGTGAGGACGCGATAATCGATTCTTATAGCAGGAACAAAGACCGGGCCAGACCGGAGGCAGCGAGCGCGGCGCAGCAACAAGATGGTCGTTTTCCAGCATATAAGCCGTTCTTCGGCTCGGTTTTGCTGTACGACGAATTGTGACATCCGCTTCCGCATGCCAGTGTGGGAGGAGTGGACCCGCCCAAGAGGTTGTAGACAGTCTTTCAAATGTTCAAACAAATCTTGATCGCCAACCGCGGCGAGATCGCCTGCCGCATCATCAAGACCGCCCGCCGCATGGGTATCGAGACGGTCGCCGTCTATTCGGAGGCCGACCGCGACGCCCTTCACGTCGAAATGGCTGACGAGGCCGTCTTCATTGGCCCGCCGGCAGCGGCCGAGAGCTACCTGTTGATCGACAGGATCGTCGAGGCCTGCCGCAAGACCGGCGCGCGGGCCGTCCATCCCGGCTACGGATTTTTGTCCGAGCGCGAGGCTTTTCCGCGCGCGCTGGAGAAGGCGGGCATCGTCTTTATCGGCCCCAATGCCGGCGCGATCGCCGCCATGGGTGACAAGATCGAGTCCAAGAAGGCGGCGGCGAAGGCCGATGTCTCGACCGTCCCGGGTCACCTCGGGGAGATCGAGGACGCTAAAAACGCGGTCAAGATTGCCGACGCCATCGGCTACCCCGTGATGATCAAGGCTTCCGCCGGCGGCGGCGGCAAGGGCATGCGGATCGCCCATTCCAAGGCGGAAGTCGCCGAAGGTTTTAATCTTGCAAAGGCAGAAGCGAAGTCCTCCTTCGGCGACGACCGCGTCTTCATCGAGAAATTCATCGTCGATCCCCGCCACATCGAGATCCAGGTGCTCGGCGACAAGCACGGCAACGTCATCTATCTCGGCGAGCGCGAATGTTCGATCCAGCGGCGCAACCAGAAGGTTATCGAGGAGGCGCCGTCGCCGCTGCTCGACGAGACGACGCGGCGCAAGATGGGCGAGCAGGCGGTCGCGCTCGCGAAAGCGGTCAAGTATGATTCCGCAGGCACCGTCGAATTCGTCGCCGGCCAAGACAAGAGCTTCTATTTCCTGGAGATGAATACGCGCTTGCAGGTCGAGCATCCCGTGACAGAGCTCGTCACCGGCATTGATCTGGTCGAGCAGATGATCCGCGTGGCGGCCGGCGAGAAGCTCGCGCTCACGCAGAAAGGCGTGACGCTGACCGGATGGGCGGTTAAATCGCGGGTTTATGCCGAAGATCCGTTCCGCAATTTCTTGCCCTCGGTGGGCCGGCTCGTGAAATACCGCCCACCGGCCGAAAGCCAGAGCGAAGGCGTCACGGTGCGCAACGATACCGGCGTGCAGGAGGGCGGCGAAATCCCGATCCATTACGATCCGATGATTGCCAAGCTCGTCACGCACGCACCGTCACGCACGGCCGCGATCGAAGCGCAATCGATGGCGCTTGATTCATTTTATATCGACGGCATCCGGCACAATATTCCGTTCTTGTCTGCGCTGATGAACCATCCGCGCTGGCGCGAGGGCAGGCTTTCGACCGGCTTCATCGCGGAGGAGTTTCCGCGCGGATTTTCGGCTCGCGCGGCGGAAGGCGAGGTCGCGCGACGGCTGGCCGCGGTTGCAGCCGCCATCGATCACGTGCTTGGCGAACGCAAGCGGCAGATTTCGGGCCAGATGATCGGACGGCCGGTGCGGCGCGAAAGGCGGCGCGCGGTGTGGCTTGATCGCGCGGAAATTCCACTCGAGATCGTGCGCGAGGCCGACCGCCTCGTGATCCGTTTTATCGAGCCTGACGACGCGATCAGCCACCCGCATCAGGTAGCTTCATCCTGGAAGCCGGGCGAGCCCGTCTGGCATGGCACGATCGATGGTGTGGCCGTCGTCATGCAGGTGCGGCCGGTGCTCAACGGCTTCAAGCTTGCGCATCAGGGTTTTGAGGTCGCCATTCAGGTCTTTACCGAGACCGAAGCTACCGCCGCACGGCTGATGCCGGTGGCGGCGGCGTCCAATTCCGGCAAGAAATTGCTGTGCCCGATGCCTGGCCTCGTGGTCTCGATCGCGGTCGGCGAGGGCCAGGAAGTCAAGGCGGGCGAGACGCTCGCCGTCATCGAGGCGATGAAGATGCAGAACGTGCTGCGCGCCGAGCAGGACGGGGTTGTGAAGAAAATCTACGCCAGCGCCGGAGCCACGCTCGCGGTCGACGCGTTGATCATGGAGTTCGCCTAAGTCTCGTCATTGCGAGGAGCAATGCGACGAAGCAATCCAGAATTTCAAGCGCGCAAATCTGGATTGCTTCGCTTCGCTCGCAATGACGACGAGGAATAGAAAAATGACCTTCCGTGCACGCAGAGATCAGCTTCGCTCGATTCTCATCGGATCGGCCTGCATCCGACCCGGATCGGTCTATGATGCGATTTCGATCCGCATTGCCGAGGATCTTGGCTTCGAAATCGGCATGTTCGGTGGATCGGTCGCCTCGCTTGCGGTGCTTGGCGATCCCGACATCGCGCTGATCACCCTCACTGAGCTCGCCGAACAGATGCGGCGGATGTCGCGCGCCTCGGCACTTCCGGTGCTGGTCGATGCCGATCACGGCTACGGCAATGCGCTGAATGTGCGCCGCGCGATCGAGGAACTGGAGATCGCGGGCGCTGCGGGGTTGACGATCGAGGACACGCTGTTGCCGCCTGCCTATGGCGAGACGCGAACGCAACTGATCTCGTTGGAGGAGGGTATTGGCAAGATCAAGGCGGCGCTCGATGCGCGGTGCGATCGCTCGCTGGTGATCGTCGGCCGGACTGGCGCGGTTTCCATGTCTTCGCTGGAGGACGCGATCGTGCGCGCAAAAGCTTACGAAAAGTGCGGCGTCGACGCACTGTTCTTCACCGGCATCAAGGCGAAGGCGGAGCTGGAATCTCTAGCCGCAGCGACGCGGCTGCCCATCATCCTCGGGGGCGCGCCGGAAGCAATGTCCGATCTTGATTATCTCAGGCAGCAGCGGGTCAGGATCGCGCTTCAGGGTCATGCGCCGATCGCGGCTGCGACCAAAGCGGTGCATGACACGCTTAAAGCATTGCGCGAGGGAACGCCGCCAAAGGCCCTGACCGGCCTCGCCTCGGCCGAGATGACCGCGCGGGTGACGCGGGAGACGGAGGTGAGCGGTCGGCTGGGGAAATTTCTCGGGACGCCGCGATGAGCGAGGTCCTCCGTCAAGTCGTGATCCGGGGCAGGGTGCAGGGCGTGGGTTACCGCGCCTGGGTCGACTATCAGGCGCGACGGCTTCGTTTGCATGGCTGGGTGCGAAACTTGCGCGACGGCAGCGTCGAGGCAGTGTTCGACGGAGCGGAAGAGATTGTCGCCGGCATGATAGCGGCCTGCTGGCAAGGCCCGGCATCGGCGCGTGTCGAGGAAGTCGTGGACGAGGCCGCGAACGGAGATGTCTTGCGGCTGCGACATTCGGGCGAGGCGTTCTCGGTTCTGCCAACGATTTGAAAAAAAGTCCAGGGGAGAGATCAATGACAAGAAAATTGAGACGATGGGCGAGCAGAGTGACGCGCTTGAGCGTGTTCGTTGCAGTCGCGCTTCTGGCGAGCCGTCTTGACGTGTCGGCGCAGACGCCGTCCAACTCTCTGCCAGGGGTCGATCCCGCTTTGCTCGAGGATATCGCCGTCGGCAGCCGCGTCCTCGCCGATTTCGGTGTGCTCGACGGCTTTGGCCACGTCAGCGCGCGTCACCCCACCAACCCTAATCACTTCTTGATGTCCCGTTCACTGGCGCCGGCGCTCGTCACGGCCGATGACATCATGGAGTTCGATCTCGACGGCAATCCGGTGGACGCGCGGGGCCGGCGTGTGTTTCTGGAACGCTTTATCCACGCCGAGATCTACCGCGCGCGGCCCGACGTGATGTCGGTGGTTCACACTCATTCTGCCGGCGTCATTCCTTTCTCGGTGAGCCAAGTGCCGCTGCGCGCGATGTACCACAACCCGGCGTTCCTTGCGGGGGGCGTACCGGTCTGGGATATCCGCAAGGACTTCGGCGATACCAACATGCTGGTCAGCAATGCCGCGATCGGCAAATCGCTGGCGACCGCGCTAGGCGACAAGCCGGTGGTATTGATGCGTGGCCATGGCGACGTCGCAGTCGGGCCATCGGTCAAGGCCGCCGTATTCCGCGCCTACTACACCGACGTCAACGCCAAGCTTCAGGCGCAGGCGCTCGCGCTCGGCGGTGATCCCAACTACCTGACGGCGGGCGAGGGCGCGAAAGCCGACGAGACCAATCTCGTGGTGATAGATCGTATCTGGAACCTGTGGCGGCTGAAGATTCTGCCGACACTCGCCAAATAGTTTCGCGTTCGACGAATGCGCGATGCCGCGCAAGGCGCCTGGCCGGAGCGCTTAGATCGCCTCCGGCAGACGCCGGTGTTCGAACACATCCTCGAACGCCTGCCGGAGGGCAATGTCGACATCGGCGGTCGTCGCGGTGAGGCCGAGATCGGCAAGGCTGGTGACGCCGTAGCGCGGATCGGTGACACCGCAGGCGACGATGCCCCGGAAGTGAGAAAGTTCTGGATCGACGTTGATCGCGATGCCGTGGAACGACACCCAACGCCGCAAGCGCACGCCGATCGCTGCAATCTTGTCCTCAAAGCCGTTGCCCTTGTCCGGCCGCGCCACCCAGACGCCAACGCGGTCCTCACGCCGTTCACCGCGGACGTTGAAGGCGGCAAGCGTCCGGATGATCCATTCCTCGAGGCTTGCGACATAGGCCCTGACGTCCGGCCGGCGCCGTTTCAAATCAAGCATCACGTAAGCCACGCGCTGGCCGGGGCCATGATAGGTGAGCTGTCCGCCGCGTCCGCTCTGGAAGATCGGGAAGCGGGGGTCGAGCAGGTCGGCCGCCTTGCCGCTGGTGCCGGACGTGTAGAGGGAGGGGTGCTCCAGCAGCCAGACCAGCTCACCTGCGCAGCCCGCGGCAATCTCGGCGACGCGGGCCTCCATCATCGCCACCGCCTCGGGGTAAGGAATCGCCTGATCCGAGATCAGCCACTCCACGGCCGCCTCGTCGGGGGCAGGCAAGAAGGCTGATAAATCGAGGTTTTGGCGGTCGTTAACCATCGGCTAACCATAACGTGGTGATCTCGGTATACGCAATTTTGCTTTTGTCTGTGTGGTGTCTGTCCGGTGCCAACCCTCGATAAAGTCAGCGTCGACCTCATGGTGGTTCTGGGAACCACCTCAATGCCGATTCACCAGGTCATGCGGCTCAGCCGCGGAGCCATCATCGAACTCGACGCCACCGAGGCCGACGAAGTCAAGATCCTCGCCAACACGCTGCCGGTTGCCTCGGGCGTCGTGCTGGTTGACCGCAACCGGATTGCGGTCGAAGTCAAGCAAATGCTGCCGAAAGTCGTCGGCAGCCGCTGATTCGGCTAGTGGAGTGGATTTGACATTCGCTACCCACTTAGCGGCGAGTTCGTCAGGCCAATGTCAAATCCGAAACGCCACTAGAAACTGATATTTGCTAGTTCTCATTATAACATTCGCAAAGGCGGCCGCTGAGAAGGGATGCGAATGTTAGAATTGGACCTCTAGCCCGGCAAAATCGCCAAAAAGGCGGCCTTTGCGGCCTTGTCCCCTTATGGCCGATTTGTTACATCGGCGCCGTCGGCTGCGGCCTCGCGACCGGCATTAAGCGCTCGTGGCGGAATTGGTAGACGCGCTGCCTTGAGGTGGCAGTGAGTAACATCGTGGGGGTTCGAGTCCCTCCGAGCGCACCACCCCCACACTTCGCATTGAAATTTCAGGATTTTTTCCGCCGGTTACTCTCGAAAGTTACTATTCTGTTCTGGTCGATGGGCATCGCCAGATCGGCGATGTTCTCCATCTGATCATAGGCCTCGATCTTCTCCATCCCGCTGATCGCAAGCTTGTCCCGGTTCACTTTGGCGATGTAGAGCGCCGGCATCTTGTGGTCGCGCCAGCCGAACATCGCCATCATCTGCGCTTCCGTGCACTCCGAATAGGCCGCGACTTCGGCGCGCGCCTTGCGTACGCCATGGCAGTTCTTTTTGGGCTCGTTGACGCCGGCGAGCCGCGCGAACTTCTTGAACTTTGCCGCCCACGCCTTCTTGTTCATCGGCTGGATCTCGCCCTTGACGAGCTTGCCGGTGAAGACCTCGCCGGTTCCCAGGATGCCGGCATTGCGCGCTGCCGCCAGGGACACCGCGAAGTCGCGGTGTACCGGCACCGTTGCCGTGGTGCGGCCTTGCTCTTTTCGGTTGCGACCTTGACCATCATTATCTTCAGGGTCCGCTGCAGGTGAACAGATCCAAAGCGGGAGGCATCGCCGAGCCGCAGGTGAGTGTAGTGCAGGATGTCGAACATCAGCCGCGCCTCGGTGCCGAGCGGCCATCGCGCGCGATACTTTGTCATGTCCTCTTCTGTCCACGGCACCCAACCGCCGCTCTCGCGCGAGGCTTTCGCCTTGCCGCTTTTGAGCCCAATGGTCGGATCGTCATCCAGCTCGATGTGCTCCTCGTCGATCATCCAGCCGATCATATGGCGCAGCGCCGACAACAGATTGCCGGACTGAACCGGCGTTCGCGCCTTCAACTCTTCGCGCAACACCCTGCGCGTCAGCGCCGCAAATGGTCGTTCGCCGTTGTCATGGAGCAGGGGCTCTATCAGCCCGGTCCGCGCATCTCGCGTGCTTTCGGCCAGCCCTTCTTCACCGATCGCCGGATTGCCAAGCCAGCGGTCACTCTGCCTGTAGATTGTCCAGTACCAGCGCAGGCTGCCCGGAACGGGCGGTGTGGGTGGCAGTGGCTCGCGCTTTTCGCGCCTCTGCTTCTCGGCGCGGACCCAGTCAGTGGCGTCGCCGAATTTGCCGATCTGGTCGACGATCGCGGCATCGACCGCGCGATTGAACTCGTCGCTGCCGAACTCCTCGTGAATTCTGATCTTCGGCAGCTTGTCGCGCAGCTGCACGTACCAACGCAACTGCCCCTTGTCAGAGACATCACTGATCAGGTATCGGCGCGTCGTAACGGGTGCCTGATCGGGCCTGGCGCGGCGCATGCGTGGCACTCCTCCCAGGGCACGGACCGCTGCCTCCCACGCCTGATGGAAGCAGCTCTCCTCATCCGTGCGGTACTCTTCCGTGATGTCGATGCGGCGACTCCGCATCAATTGCATAAGGTACGTTTCACCCGCTTTCGGTGCGCTTCAGGAAACGCTGCAATGCCTCGGATGGCGTCCATTCTTGCTCGCGACCATTTGAGGTCTTGATCGGCGCTGCACTTGCCACCAAGGCGATCCGAATAACGCCTTCTCCATCGGCCGTGACTTCGCCTGCGCCGGCTGCCTTGGCGGCGCGGATCGCGCGGGCAATGTCTGCTTCTCTAATCGGCCGGTTGGGGTCAAGCACTTTCAGACTATCCACTACTACAGTGTCGATGTCTCTCACGGGCTCGCGCTTCTCTTCGGAATCGGCACCAGGGCCCTTCCATCATGGGATCCGAGGACGAGGCGGAACAATCTTTTGGACGACCTTGCCGTCAGTGTGACGGCAGGTCCAAGCAGACATACGAACTCATCTCATCCATCGTCCAGTGAGGGACATCCTTCCACTGCTAGGTGGAACTCGAGTTTTCTCCTATCCGGATCTGATCGTTGACGATGTCATGCTGCCGCCGCGGCTTGTTCCCTGGTCCAGCGGAACTCAGTGCCATCCACCCACATACGGTGCATGACCACGGCCAACCGGCGCGCCAGGGCTACGATCGCCTTTTTCATCCCGCAGCGTCTGGCGATCTGCATCGCCCAGGCCTTGAGCCATGACCATTTCTTGGAACGCAACATACTTTGGGCTGCTTCGTAGAGCATCGTCCGCATCATCTCATCGCCACAGCGCGATATTTTGCCGCTCCAATCGACCTCGCCCGATTGATACTTGGCGCTCGTCAACCCAAACACCGCCCCGACTGACTTGGATTTGCGGAAGCGAGCCGGAACGTCGACAGTGGCGCGATAGGTCAGCGACACCACGGGGCCGACACCCGGGGTCGTCATCAAACGCCGGCATATCTCGTCATCCCGGACGATGGCCAGCAGGCGGCGATGCAGGATGCAGAACTGCTCGCGAAGCGTCCGTCGAACAATGAGCAGCGGTTCGATCAGAGCGGCCAGGTCGGGTAAGTTCTCGACCAGCTCCCTGATGCGGGCCTCGAACCTAACTGTCCCAACAATACCGACCTTCAGACCGAAGTTGCGTAAAGTGCCGCGCAAGTCGTTATCGATGGCAATCGCCTTGGACTGCAGCAGCTTGCGATGGGTCAGCAGCATCCGCAGTTTCTGACTGCGTAGCGTCTTCACATGCACCGGACGGTAAAGCCCCACCCGCGTCATCTGGGCGATGCCGCGGGCATCATTGCGATCTGTCTTGTTAATCTGCGCCTTCAACACCGCTCGCATGTGCCGAGTTTCGACACAGATCACTGGCAAGTCTACTTCAGCGAGCGCGCTGTAAAGCCATTGTGACAATGGCCCAGCTTCCAACCCAATTCGCTTGAACTGGTAGGCGAGGTTCTTCAGCACCGCCAGCAACGCCTCAGGCTCGCTCGTCACCTTCATTTCCCGAACGATCTTGCCTGTGTCATCCACAATGCAGATGCTCGTCTCCTTGACCGATACGTCCAATCCAGCAAAATGGTCCATGCTGCGCTTCTCCTTCTGATGCTTGAGGCCGTTGCCACGGACCTCGTTTCACCATCAGCCTGAAGCGCAGCACCCAAAATCTTCAGCTATCCACAAGCTGGGCCGGCCGATTACCCCATCTTGTGTAACCTTGGCCGGACGCCGCGGCATTACGTTCTCCTATAGCCGTGTGAATTCACCGCCGTTCGAGCCGGGCGCCTCGAAGACTACTTCGGACAGCTCGAGCTGGTCATAACGGCAGGCTGCCTCGCTGGAGGTGAACCCTCAGACATGGAAAACGGAGAAAGCTGCTGGCGAAAGAGCAGCGAGCCCTAAGTCGGGCATCCGGCTAGATTGGCGTGGAAATCGGAGGGGTAATATAAGTCAGAGATCGAGCAACTGCCGTCAATGGACCAATTGCCGCCTTATTTCTGCAGGCTTCCAAGGCCTTGTGCCGGTTATTTCAGATTCGCTGTCCGACTGTTTGCCGCAAGTCTTAAGGCATCACCAGCAGCACGATAGCATTGATCGACGAGGCTGCCGCGAGTGCAACCAAGACAAAAATCGAGCCGGCCGGGACGAATGACATGTTCGACATGCCAAAAGGATGGAGCGATTCCGGCCGCAGAGTCTCGGGCGAAATTTGGCGCGGGGAATTTCAGGCTTAACTTTTCGTTTACGACTCGGTTGCCCCGAGCCAGCGGCGCTTCGCCTCCCCGGACCAGCGAAAATGCGAGCGCTCGTTTGACTGGTGGGAAGACTGAGAATCCAGGTCGCGACGAAACCGCAACTGATAAGGTTTGCAGCACAAAAACTGATCAGTCCGGACTCACCGGCACCAAGTGCACAGCACCTCGCGATGAACCGCCAGGCTCGTAACCTGAAGGTCATAGGTTCAAATCCTATCCCCGCAACCGCAGCGCTCGCGCATGAGCCTATTTAGTCTTTCCTTTCACGGTATGCCCCCATGTCTTGTCCCAATCCTGCCCGCTGGCATCGACCACCCGGCCATCGGCCTCGAAGAACTTGTTGGGGACCTGGAAAATAGCGAGCATCAGTCCGCCCTCGGGGCACCATGCAACGTGGCGGCTTCCGGCCTCGCGCCAGACAAATTCGCCGGCTCGTGCCTCAATCCCCTTTGCGGGACCTTCCTTGTCGACCAAGTGTCCTTCGAGGATGTAAGTCTGTTCGATATTGACGTGTTCGTGGTCGGGCAGCACCGCGCCCGGGGCGAAGCGCATCAAAGCGGTCATCAGGCCGGTCGCCCGGTCAAACAGCAGCGTTTTGGCTTCGCAGCCCTGGAAACGGGTTTTCTGCCATTCCATGTCCTGGGGCCGGACGAGGTGGGAATGTTGGTCGGCGGTCTGCGGACCTGCCGTCGGCGTCTGCGCATCCATGGCGTGTCTCCTCCCAAAATTTTGCGCAACGATAGCAACTTTACCCGCGATCGTCAGCCGCTGACGATCGCCCCTTTGGTCATTAGCGGTGTCCGCTGTGGTGAGCAAAGCCGATTATCCGGCTCGAAAGCTGCGGGCGAGACGTGCCGATTTCTCGGCCAGCGGCCGAATTCTTCCATAAGGGGTGTTTTGCGAACATTTCACTGTGAATAGCAACTAGGACGTCTTCTTAGCTGAATCTTCGCCCTGAACTCGCTCGTCCGCCCTATCTATTGATTAAGCTCGTGACCTTCTCTAGGAGAAGGCTCTGGTTGCACTTTCCAGTTTGCGTCGTCCAGAGCTTTTTTATTTTCGGCTGCAATTCGCTCAGCTCGAATTTAGGAAAGCGAAGGAAAGAGCCTGCTGACGGAACGCCACGAAGAATAATTCTGCCACAGATTTGGAAGTGGGCTACTTGGGCGAGGCGGCAGACGGATTGAACAATTGTTGCCCATTCACCTGATATGCGCCAATTGCCAGCTGCCCCTCGGTCGAAACCATCCAATCTGCGAACACCTTTGCAGCGTCAAGCCTCGCCAGCCCGTGCTTTCTAGGGTTTAATTGAATCACGTCGTAACGATTGATCAGACGCGGATCGCCGTCGATGATGATGATCAGCGATCCCTTGTTGTTAAAGCTGAGCCAGGTCGCACGATCAGTCAGCGTGTAGGCATTCATTGCGCTTGCCGCATTGAGTGCTTGCCCCATTCCGCCGCCGATATCGTGATACCATTTTTCCAGATTTAAGGCTTCCGAGGTGCGGCCCGCCATTCGCCACAACCGCAATTCGGCGGCGTTCGTCCCACTCCTATCACCTCTCGAAATGAATGGAGCCCTCGCAGACGCTATCGCGTTCAAGGCCGTCACGCTGTCTTTGCCGCCTAAAATGTGAGCCGGATCACTCGATGGCCCAACGATGATAAAATCATTCCAAGCGACCTGCCGAAGTGTGCCACTATACCCTTCGTCTACAAATTTCCGTTCGGCTTCCGGATCGTGAACCAGGACTACGTCCGCATCACCTCGCCGCGCCGTGTCCAGCGCTTTGCCTGTTCCCTGCGCTACTACGTTGACCGTGATGCCAGTCTTGGCCGTGAACTGCGGAAGAATGTTCGATAATAGCCCGGATGCTTCGACCGAAGTTGTCGAAGCCAATATGATGGATTTGTCCGCGGCACCACTGGAATTTGTAGCAGCGACGATTGCAGCTAAGGCCAAAGCATACCGAAACGCGATCATAGTTCGTCGCTCTCAGCCGTTCGCGCCCGTCCTGCCAATGCAAAAACGGTTGCGCTGATCGAAATGCTGATCCCGACCAACACCGCGCCCAAAGCCAAGGCCAATGATAGGTCTCCTTGGCTCGTTTGAAGTGCAATGGTCGTGGTCATCGTTCTAGTCAAGCCGCGAATATTACCGCCGACAAGTATCACCGCACCGACTTCCGACACGGTACGGCCGAAGCCTGCCAAGACGGCGGTCACAAGGTCTGCGCGAATGATCATCAGAATTTGCGGAATGGCCTGCAATCGTGTCGCACCATCCGCGACAAGTTCGTCGCCGTAACGCGCCCATGCCCTCTCGCTGGCGCGATGCACAAGCGCCGTGATGATCGGGATTGCGAGGATTGTTTGCGCGATCACCATAGCGGTGGGCGTGAAGAGCAGCGCGAGAAAGCCGAGCGGCCCTGACCGAGACAGGGCGAGATATAGTACCAGTCCGACGACGACCGGCGGCAAGCCGAAAAATGCATTGATCAAAACCACGATCAATCGCCGCCCGCAAAATGGAAAAATCGCAAGCGCGGCCCCGAAGGGTAAGCCGAGGGCTGCCGCTATGGCTGTCGCTGCCAAGCTAACACTGATCGAAAGTTCGACAATCTCTAGGAAGTCGCCCAAATCGTGGCCAATCCAACAAAGAAGGGGTTTTCAAGGTAAGCCACACGACAGCATCGGCGCAACCAGGCACGAAAGGCTCCCTACATTTGCTGATGTCCAAGCGCCGACTTTTGTTGATGACGTCTTGCCCGTGAAAGCCGCGGATAAAATCGCCCTGTGAGGGCGCGGTTCGAGGAAGAAGGCGCCTTCTGGAGTCGACCAATTAGACTACCGGAGCAAAAAGCGTCTCAAGGCCTCAGCGGGGTACGAACGGCCTTGACGATGCTTTTCGCCAATTTTCGAGAAGGTCGAGGCGAGAACGAGGCCCGCTTCGGGCAGTGGAGCTTGACACGAAATGCGCCAGGACTTCCGCTGATGATCAGCGGCCGTCAAGCACCGCGAGACGATTCGCCTCGGCAATATCCTCGATTGTGTTCGCGTTGAAGAATGGATCGAACGGATCCAGGGGCCAAGTGACAGTAGCGAGGGGATAGCGCGAGGTCCATCGGTCGATCTTCCGAAGGCCTTCGACGACTAGCGCACGTCGAAGATCCTCGCGAAGGCGCACGCTCCATAGAGCGATTACTGGATGTGTCTGGTCACCAGACGCTGCAACAGCAAGTTCAGCATTTTGCCGCCTTCGCTCTTGGTCGAGCCGCGCAACCAGATCGCGCGGCAGGAATGGACAATCGCCAGCGGCACTCAATACCCACTTCGCTTGGGGCCTGTTTGCAGCAACCCAGTCGAGCCCGGCCAGAATTCCGGCGAGGGGACCGGGAAAGTCCGCAACGCTATCCGCGATCACCGGCAGGCCGAACTGAGCGAAGCGGGAAGGATCGCCATTGGCGTTCAGGATTAGCCCGTGGCATTGAGTTTCGAGACGTACTATCGCACGTTCCAGAAGGGTCTTGCCGGCGATCATTCGCATCGGCTTGTCACCGCCGCCCATGCGTCGTGCGAGACCTCCGGCCAAAATCACGCCGGGTATTTCAGTCATCGTGGTTCTCGCCCTTGCGCCTGTGTTTGGCGGATTCCTCTTCAACATATTCCAGGTTCTGGTCGTAAACGATGCGTTCCTCGCCGGAAAGTGCGACAAAACGCTTGCCGCGAGTGCGTCCCACCAGCGTCAGGCCTACCTGACGCGCCAGATCGACACCCCAAGCCGTATAGCCCGAGCGCGAGACCAATATGGGAATCCCCATTCTTACCGTTTTGATCACCATCTCCGAGGTAAGCCGACCCGTCGTGTAGAGGATCTTGTCGGCGGGATCGACGTTGTGACGGAAAATCCAGCCGGCGATTTTGTCGACGGCGTTATGGCGCCCAACATCCTCGGTGTAGCAGACTGGAGTTCCTTCCTTGCACAGGACGCAGCCATGTATCGCGCCAGCTTCGAGATAGAGTGACGGCATCGTGTTGATCTCATGGGCCATCTGGTAGAGCCAAGACGTTCGCAGTGTGGCTTTGGGTAGCACCACGCTTTCAAATGCATCCAGCAAATCGCCAAACGCGGTACCCTGTGCGCAGCCAGAGGTTTGCGTGCGCTTCTTTAGCTTCGCTTCGAAATTGGTGTGGTGCTCGGTGCGTACGACGACGACCTGGAGATCGTCATGGTATTCGACCTCGGTAACGACGTCATCGTATTTGAGCATATTCTGGTTGAGGAGGTAGCCGAGCGCGAGATACTCAGGATAATCGTTGATGGTCATCATGGTGACGATCTCCTGCGCGTTCAGGTATAGCGTCAGAGGACGTTCGACCGGCACCTTGATCTCGGTTCTTGCGCCAGTTTGGTCGATCCCGGCGACACGCTCGGTGAGGCGTGGATCAAGCGGGTTCGGGACGATAAGAGGAGCAGGAGTTTTGGTGATTTCAGCCATGTTGCGAATGTTAACATGATATTCCGGAGGACCGGATATAAAAGCATGCTTAAGCATTAACTCCCTGTTCCCGAGGCAAGAGATTGGCGCAGCTCTCCGACGACTGTTTTGCCTTCGGCGGCCCGATGCTCACGGTCGACGAGGCCATGGCCATCATAACCTCGCGGGTCAGGCCGGTCGGTGAGATCGAGACCGTGCCGCTGGTCGATGCCGATGGTCGCTTTCTGACGCACGACATTGTTGCGTCCTTGCCGTTGCCGCCTTTCACCAATTCGGCGGTGGACGGTTACGCGATTTCGAGCAGCGAATTGCCACGCGAGAACGAGCGCGCGGTTCCTCTGGCCGGGCGCGTGCAGGCCGGCGGCGTCGCGCTCGCGGCAAAGCCTGGCCATGCCGTGCGGATCTTCACTGGTGCACCAATGCCTGAGGGCACCGACACCGTCTTCATGCAGGAAGACGTACGGATCGATGACGCGGGCCAGATCGTCCTGCCTTCCGGACTGAAGGTTGGCGCCAATGTGCGGCCGGCGGGAGAGGACATTCCGCAGGGCCTTGTCGCTCTCTCCGCGGGTCACCGGCTGCGCCCGCAGGACGTAGCCCTTGCCGCTGCCTTCGGTTTCACGCGGCTCGACGTCGTACGGCGCTTGAGGGTCGCCGTATTCTCGACCGGTGATGAGTTGGCTTCGCCCGGCGCAATGCGGGGCGCTTCGCAGCTCTTCGATTCCAACCGTTTCATGCTGATGGCGATGCTGCGAAGGTTGGGTTGCGAGGTCAGTGATCTTGGCATTCTGCGTGACGAACCGCAGCCGTTAGCGAGCGCGCTGAAACAGGCTGCAGGCCGGCACGATCTGATTCTCACAACCGGTGGCGTCTCTACCGGCGACGAGGACCACGTCAAGGCCAGCGTCGAAAAGGTGGGATCGTTGGTGCTGTGGCGGATGGCCATCAAGCCTGGCCGTCCGGTGGCGATGGGCATCATCGACGGGACACCCTTTATCGGCCTGCCCGGAAATCCCGTGGCGAGTTTCGTCACCTTCGTTCATGTGGTTCGGCCGGTCATCATGGCGCTATCCGGTGCGACGCTCCAGCCTCTGGTCCCGGTTCCGTTGCGAGCCGCTTTCGCTTACAGAAAGAAAAGCGGGCGCCGTGAATATGTCCGCGTTAAGCTCGGACGAGCGGACGACGGTGCGCTGGAGGCGGTCAAATTTCCGCGCGAGGGCGCCGGCCTCTTATCGTCCCTGGTTGAGACCGATGGGCTAGTTGAACTCGGTGAAGCGGTTGTGACAGTTGAGCTGGGCGACAGCGTCGGCTTCCTCGGCTACGCCAGCCTGTTGTAAGGTCCGGCCTATGACGACGACCAAGCTCGACCTCTCAGGCCTCAGGTGCCCGTTGCCCGCTCTCAAAACCCGAAAAGCACTAAAATCCGTATCGCCGGGCCACCATCTGGAGGTGCACTGCACCGATCCATTGTCCGTGATCGACATTCCGAACCTGATCCGGGAGACGGGCGACAAGGTCGAGATCGTGGAACACGGCGAAAAGAAAATCGTATTCCTGATCGAGAAGATGGCATTCTTATCGTCTTGATCCAGGGCGGCCAGCTGAGCGAAGATCTATGCAATGCTGGCAAACTATTGATCGCTAGTGCTTTTGGCCCATTCCAAATTGACTTGCATCTGGTATACCACGCACTAGACTTGGTTCGACTGGCACGGAATCCGAAGGAAGCTGGAGGCTCTTGGGGGATTGGCTGATCGCCTGCATTCCGCTCCTGTCGATTGAGCCTTTCAGGGAGTAAGCGGCATTTCCATGAGCCACGACGTCCAAAAAGTTCGCGACTTCGAGCACCCGGGCGAAGGGAAGCGACGCGCAGGTTACACGCCCAAGGGCCGCCAGGTCGATCCGGTGGCTGCCCTGGAGATCGAGACGCTGCTTGGTGATTTGCCTCGCCGACGCGATCTGCTGATCGAGCATTTGCACCTGATCCAGGACAAGTATCACCAGATTTCGGCGGCGCATCTTGCTGCGCTCGCCGACGAAATGAGGCTGTCCTTCGCCGAAGTGTTCGAGACCGCGACCTTCTACGCGCATTTCGACATCGTAAAGGAGGGCGAGCCGGATATCCCGCCGCTGACCATCCGGGTCTGTGATTCCATCACCTGCGCCATGATGGGCGCCGAAAAGCTGCTGGCGGAATTGCAGAGCAAAGCAGGGCCCGGCATGCGTGTGGTGCGGGCGCCTTGCGTCGGCTTCTGCGACCATGCGCCGGTCGCCGAGGTCGGCCATCGCTACGTTCTCGATGCGAACGCGCCGGAAGTCTTGGCGACGGCGGCGCAGGGCAAAACCGATCCGATCATTCCCGCCTATGTCGACTACGATGCATATGTGAAGGACGGCGGTTACAGGCTCTTGAACGATCTCCGCGCGGGGCGCATTGGCAACGAGGACGTGCTCAAAGCGCTTGATGACGCGAGCCTCCGCGGGCTTGGCGGCGCCGGCTTTCCGACGGGGCGCAAATGGCGCTCGGTGCTGGGCGAGCCGGGCCCGCGTCAGTTGGTGGTCAATGCGGATGAGGGCGAACCCGGCACGTTCAAGGACCGCTTCTATCTTTTGCGCGATGCCCACCGCTTCATCGAAGGCACGCTGATCGCTGCACATATCATCGAGGCGTCGGACATTTATATCTATCTGCGCGACGAATATCCCGCCGCGCACAAGCTGTTGCCGATCGAATTCGCCAAGCTACCGCCGGGCGGCCCCAGGCTTCACCTGAGGCGGGGCGCCGGCGCCTATATCTGTGGCGAGGAATCCTCGCTGCTTGAAAGCCTTGAAGGCAAGCGCGGCCTGCCGCGACATAAGCCGCCTTATCCGTTCCAGGTCGGCCTTTTTGGTCAACCAACGCTGATCAACAATCTTGAGACCCTGTTCTGGGTGCGCGACATCGTCGAAAAGGGCGCCGATTGGTGGAAAGGCCACGGCCGCAACGGACGCCATGGCCTGCGCAGTTATTCAGTGTCCGGCCGCGTCAAGAACCCCGGCGTCAAGCTCGCGCCCGCCGGTGTCACCGTGCGCGAACTGATCGACGAATATTGCGGCGGCATGGCCGATGGGCATACGTTGCGTGCCTACCTGCCGGGCGGCGCCTCCGGCGGTATCCTGCCGGCATCGATGGACGACATCCCGCTCGATTTCGGCACGTTGGAAAAATACGGCTGCTTCATCGGTTCCGCGGCGATCGTGATCCTGTCGCAAGCCGACAGCGTCAGGGGCGCGGCGCTCAATCTCATGAAATTCTTCGAGGACGAGAGCTGTGGCCAGTGCACGCCATGCCGCGTGGGAACCCAGAAGGCAGCGCTCTTGATGCAGGAGCCAGTCTGGAACAAGGAACTGCTCGATCAGCTTAGCCAGGCCATGCGGGATGCATCGATCTGCGGGCTGGGTCAGGCCGCCTCGAATCCTCTGACTTCAGTGATTAAGTATTTTCCCGATGAATTTACGCCGAAGGAAGCCGCCGAGTAGGCGAACCGACGCGACAACCAGTCTTGGACGAGGTTTCGAATGAGCAATGAAAAGAACTCTCCGCCGCAGGGCTATGGTCACGACGCCAAGGGCGCGGCGGGCGGCAAGAATGTGCCGGACGGGCGGGTGACAGTCACGCATAGTGAGCCCGTCGGCACGATCGGGGGGACAGGTTCCGGACCCCAGGTCATCAAGTTCGAACTCAACGGAAAGCAGGTTGAGGCTCGCGTCGGCGAAACGATATGGCAGGTAGCACAACGGCTGGGCACTGAGATTCCGCATCTGTGTTATTCGCCCGCGCCGGACTATCGGCCTGACGGCAACTGTCGCGCCTGCATGGTGGAGATCGAGGGTGAGCGGGTTCTGGCCGCTTCCTGCAAGCGAACGCCAGCCGTGGGCATGAAGGTGAAATCGGCCAGCGATCGCGCCGTCGCTGCACAGAAAATGGTAATGGAGCTGTTGGTTGCAGACCAGCCAGCGCGTGAGACCTCGCACGATCCGGATTCGAAATTCTGGCACTGGGCGGAAAAGGTAGGGGTTACCGAAAGCCGCTTTCCGGCTGCCGAGCGCTGGGATGGCGACGCCAGTCATCCGGCCATGAGGGTCAACCTTGATGCCTGTATACAATGCGGCCTCTGCGTACGCGCCTGCCGCGAGGTGCAAGTCAACGACGTCATCGGCATGGCGTATCGTAATCACGCTGCCAAGATCGTGTTCGATTTCGACGACCCCATGGGCCAGTCGACCTGCGTCGCCTGCGGCGAGTGCGTTCAGGCTTGTCCCACCGGGGCGTTGATGCCTGCGGTCATGCTTGACGACAATCAGACCCGCGTCACTTATCCCGACCGGAGAGTGGATTCGCTCTGTCCCTATTGCGGCGTGGGCTGCCAGGTGACGTATCAGGTCAAGGACGACAAGGTCATCTATGCCGAGGGCCGCGACGGCCCGGCAAACCACAACCGTCTCTGTGTCAAGGGCCGCTTCGGTTTCGACTACATCCATCATCCCAACCGGCTGACAAAACCGCTGGTGCGTCTGCCGGGCATCAAAAAGGACGCCAACGACCAGGTCGACCCGGCCAATCCTTTCACGCATTTCCGCGAAGCGTCGTGGGAAGAGGCGCTCGACATCGCCGCCAACGGCTTGAAGCGAATTCGCGACGAGAAGGGCGTCAAGGCGCTGGCCGGCTTCGGGTCGGCGAAGGGCTCAAACGAGGAAGCCTATCTGTTCCAGAAACTGGTGCGTACCGGCTTCGGCTCCAATAACGTCGATCACTGCACCCGTCTTTGTCATGCCTCATCGGTCGCGGCGCTGTTTGAGGGCCTGAGTTCGGGTGCGGTATCGGCTCCGTTTGCCGCGGCCGCGGATGCCGAAGTTATCTGGGTGATCGGCGCCAATCCGACGGTAAACCATCCGGTCGCCGCAACCTTTATTAAAAACGCTGCCAAGCGCGGCGCCAAGCTGATTGTGATGGATCCGCGCCGGCAGACGTTGTCGCGTCATGCCCTCATGCACCTCGCGTTCAAGCCAGGCAGTGACGTTGCGATGCTGAATGCGATGATCAACACGATCATCACGGAGGGCCTGGCCGACGAACAATATATCGCCGGCTACACCGAAGGCTATGATGAGCTGAAAGCAAAGATCCTGGAGTTCACGCCGGAGAAGATGGCGCCGGTCTGCGGCATCCCGGCGGAGACCCTTCGCGAAGTCGCGCGGATGTATGCCCGTGCGAAATCCTCGATCATCTTCTGGGGTATGGGCATCAGCCAGCATGTCCACGGTACCGACAACGCTCGCTGCCTGATCGCGCTCGCGCTGATCACCGGCCAGGTTGGCCGGCCAGGCACCGGTCTGCATCCGCTGCGCGGCCAGAACAACGTGCAGGGCGCCTCCGACGCCGGCCTCATCCCGATGTTCTTCCCCGACTACCAACCGGTGGGGCGCGACGACATGCGGGGCGCCTTCGAGAAGCTTTGGGGGCAGGAGCTTGATCCAAACCGCGGTCTGACCGTCGTCGAGATCATGAATGCGATTCATGCCGGCGAGATTCACGGCATGTATGTCGAGGGCGAAAACCCGGCGATGTCGGATCCCGACCTGCAACATGCGCGCGAGGCTCTGGCCAAGCTCGATCATCTGGTGGTCCAGGACCTCTTCGTCACCGAGACCGCGTTCCATGCGGACGTCATTCTGCCGGCGTCGGCGTTCGCGGAAAAATCCGGTTCCTTCACCAACACCGACCGGCGCGTGCAGCTGGCGCGTGAGGTGATTAAGCCACCGGGCGACGCCCGGCAGGATCTTTGGATCATCCAAGAGATTGGCAAGCGGATGGGACTTCCCTGGAACTACTCGGGCCCTGGCGAAGTATTCACCGAAATGGCACAGCTGATGCCGTCACTGAACAACATTACTTGGGAACGGCTCGTACGCGAAGGTGCGGTGACTTATCCCGTCGACGGACCAGATCAACCCGGCAACGAAATCATTTTCACCACCGGTTTCCCGACTGAAAGCGGCCGAGGAAAGATCGTGCCGGCGAAGGTCGTTCCGCCGGACGAACTGCCGGACGATGAGTATCCAATGGTTCTTTCTACCGGTCGTGTCCTCGAACACTGGCATACTGGCTCGATGACGCGGCGCGCTCACGTGCTTGATCAGATCGAGCCCGAAGCGGTCGCCTTTATGTCACCCAAAGACATGAGAAAGAAGAATTTGTGGCCGGGCGATTTTATTCGGCTTGAGACGCGCCGCGGCGCGGTCGAGGTGAAAGTTCGGGCCGACCGTGACGTGCCGGAGAACATGGTGTTCATGCCATTCTGCTACGCGGAAGCGGCAGCCAATCTGCTCACCAATCCTGCGCTAGATCCATTCGGTAAGATTCCGGAGTTCAAATTCTGCGCAGTTCGCGCCGAAAGAATTGATCTCCGGACCGCCGCGGAATAATAGTGGGGCCGACGAGCGGCGTTACGCTAAGTCTTTAGCGGCCGATCAGCCGTCGTTTTGCTTTCGAATTGAAAGTGCGACCGCACGTTGCGAGGGGTAACACCTTGCTCCGAGCAAATTCTGAGCAACTTGGGTGTCGCGCGATAGCGAGTCAGTCTTTCGTAGAAACGTCCGAAGTAGTCAGAGCCAATTCTACCGGGTTGGTGTTTCTTGAAGCGAACGAGACCTGCGGCTGTCCAGGATTTCCGAACATGGTCAAACATTCTGAACGAAACTTGCTGTGCGATGAACCGGTTCCTGTCCAAGGAACAGCTGAGCCACCGGTCTCGACGATCGTCGGAGCAAGCTAGCAGTAGTTCAGCAAGAAAGGCGGCGGTTGCGATCTCGTAAGCTGCTCTGGTCTTAATACGCCGATAATGTCTGATGCGGTAATGCCCGGTTTGAGTGAAGCTCTTGCGCGGATAGCGGTTGGCAAGCTGTTTCACCAGCGCCTGCGCCTCGGCCGTCGCAACTGTACTCCTTAGGTTCGCAAGTGGCACATATTCAGTGTCCGGCGCGGTATCGGCGATAGGCAGAGATTTAGCGGTTTTGTTCATCGTGGCGATCCCGTGAGGATGATCACGAGGAGCGGTAACCCATCAATCAAACCCTTGTACTAAACCAGATAGCGACAGAGCTAGATAGGGCTTTTGCCCCACGGGCAGCCGGTGGCCGTCGCGGGTAAGAGATCACGGTTGCCAACTCGGGCAAGGCATGGTCCATCATGGCTCATGGTCTCAAGTCGGCAGCCGCTTTCGCTCACGCCACTGGACGTCGCGCTCGCCTCCTTGTTTCGCGGGCTCGAACCGTTGACAGTCATTGAGCTTCCGCTGAGGGAGGCGCTGGATTGCGTCGCCGCCGAGCTACCGCCGCTGAAGGCGTACCCACCGCATGATATCGCCGTGACCGATGGCTGGGCCTTGCGCGCCCGCGATCTGGTCGGCGCTTCCTCCTACACGCCGCTGGCGCTGACAAACCTGCCGCCTTGGGTCGAGGCAGGCGATAGAATTCCGGAAGGGTGTGATTGCGTGCTCGATGTAGACGCTCTGGATCAAACTGGTCCGACCATCCAGGTGCTGGCGGAAGCGATCCCGGGACAAGGAATACGCCGAGTTGGCGGTGAGGTGGCGGATGGCTTCGCAGTTCCGGCCGGCGCCGCCTTGCGCCCGCTCGATCTGGTGGTTGCGCGAGCGTCTGGTTTGAAAAAAGTGAGGGTGCGACGGCCGCGGGTTCGTATAGTGAATATTCCAGCCATAACTGGCGAGCGGACGACAGCGCCGCTCATGGAAGAAAGCGCCCACGCCAGCGGCGCGGAAGTGGTGTCCGCCGAGGCCACTTCGCGGGACGCTGCCTCTATCGCCCAAGCGCTTGATGCAAGAGCATGCGATCTGCTGATCACCATCGGCGGGTCGGGTGTTGGCCGTACCGACGCGACCATCACCGCTCTGGCGCAGCAAGGGGAGGCATTTGCGCATGGCATCGCAGTGCAACCTGGACGCACTTCGGCGGTCGGCCGGATCGGGGACACACCCTTCCTTGCGCTGCCGGGCGCGGCGGGTCAGGCACTTGGCGCGTGGTGGGCGTTGGCGGTTCCTGTGTTGGACCGGTTGTCCGGACGGCAGTCCCAGCACTCAACGATGCTACCGCTGGCACGCAAAATCGCCTCCAGCGTCGGTATCGCCGAGATCGCGCTACTTGCCCGCAAGGATGACGCGTGGGTGCCGCTCGCGGTCGGCGACTTCTCGTTTGAGGCGCTCGTCCGCGCCGATGCGTGGCTGATGATACCGGGCAGCAGCGAGGGTTTCGCTGCGGGAACCCTGGTGGCTGCCTATATGTTGCGGAAGTGAGATAGATTGCGACATGACCAAAGTCACCCACCCAAAAAGCCGTGACGGCACTGATCAAGCTCAGTTCCTGACCATTCTGTCGCGTGAGGAGGCGCTTGAGCGCTTCGACGCAGCGCTGTTTCCGCGAAACCTGCCCAGCGAACAGCGCAAGATTGCCGACTCGCTCGGCCGCACGTTGGTGGAGGACGTCGTCGCGCCAATTGACGTGCCTCCGTTCGATCGCTCCAATGTCGATGGGTTTGCAGTGCGTTCGGCGGACGTTGCTTCTGCCACGGAAGGGGTGCCTGTGCGCCTGCCGCTGAACGATGAGGTTATTGCGTGTGGCGTAGCTCCTGCGCTCCCGGTAAAGACTGGGACGGCGACGGCGATTGCGACCGGGGGTCCGGTGCCACGCGGTGCCGACGCGGTCGTGATGGTCGAATACACCCAGCCTTCCGGCGCTCGCGAGATCGACGTTCGACGCTCGGCATCGCCCGGGCAGTTCGTGTCCTACGCCGGATCCGATATCGCACGCGGCGAGACGCTGTTGCGTGCCGGCACCGTTATTGGCTCCCGCGAGATCGGCATGTTGGCGGCGTGCGGGATCGAGGAGATTCTCGTTACACGCCGCCCGCGCGTCGCCGTGGTCTCCACGGGAGACGAGTTGGTTCAGCCAGGCAAGCCGCTGACACCAGGCGCGATCTACGATACCAACGGTGCCATAGTCACGGCATCAATCGAGGAGAATGGAGGGGACGCAGTCTTTTTCGGCGCTGTACCGGACGACGAGGAACAACTCGAAGCCGTGATGCGGCGGGCGCTTGGGGAAAGCGACGTCGTGCTGCTCTCCGGCGGCACGTCGAAAGGGGCTGGCGATGTCTCCCATCGCATCATCGCGCGGCTCGGCGAGCCCGGGATTATCGCTCACGGTGTTGCGCTGAAACCGGGCAAGCCCCTTTGTCTTGCTGTTTGCGACGGCAAGCCGGTTGTGATCTTGCCGGGCTTCCCCACATCAGCGATGTTCACCTTCCACGACATGATCGTCCCGGTGCTGCGGCGCTTGGCGGGCCTGCCGCCGCGTTCGGACGCGAAAGTCATGGCGAAAGTGCCGGTTCGCATTGGGTCTGAACTCGGCCGCACCGAGTTCGTAATGGTGTCGCTGGTCGAAGGCACTAACGGCTTGGTCGCCTATCCTTCGGGCAAAGGATCGGGGGCGATTACGTCCTTCGCCCAAGCCGATGGGTTTCTTCGAATTGATGCACTAGCCGATCAGCTCCCGGCGGGCATTGAGGCCGAAGTCACGCTGTTTACGCCGCATGTGCGAGTGCCCGATCTGGTCATCATTGGCAGTCATTGCACCGGGCTCGACCTGGTGACAGCGCGATTGGCGCATGCCGGTCTTGCCACGCGGTCCATCGCCGTCGGCAGTCTTGGCGGCCTCGCTGCTGCCAAGCGCGGCGAATGCGATTTCGCACCAATCCACCTGTTCGACGACAAGACCGAAAGTTACAACACTCCATTTCTGACCGACGGGTTGGAGCTGGTACCCGGCTGGCGGCGGATGCAGGGCATCGTGTTTCGCAAGGACGACAAGCGCTTTGGAGGTTTGAACGCCGAGACCGCCGTGCGCGCCGCGCTCGCCGACCCCGATTGCGTCATGGTCAATCGCAACCAGGGAGCGGGCACCCGCGTCTTGATCGATCGGCTGCTCGGGGCTTCGCGCCCTGACGGCTACTGGAATCAACCGCGGTCACACAACGCCGTCGCAGCGGCGGTGGCGCAACGTCGTGCGGATTGGGGGATGACGATCTCGCCAGTTGCCCATGCAGCCGGCTTGGGCTTCATTCCGCTTGCAGAAGAGCACTACGACTTCGCTCTTTTCACAGCACGCAAGCAACGGCCGGCGGTGCAGGCGTTTCTCGACACGCTCGCCTCGAACGAAGTTCGTGCCGCGCTGACCAAGGCTGGGTTCCGGCCCGCCTGATCGGATCAATACCGGCGACCAACAGACGCCGGTCGGAGGCTTTGCACCTTCGCAGTGGAAAATGCTGGGGTGGTCAAAGCGTCTTCGAGCTTAGTCCAGGCGTCGGGCGCGGAGGCGATGTAGTTGGAAATACAACCATTGCCCTTTCGATGGTTACAGATCCGGTCATGATCCGAAAACGGAAGTTTCAAGACCAACCTTCTCTTGCTGATCCGGACGAGCTTGAGTTGTTAGTTACAGCTACCCACTTCGACGAAGATTTGACGGCAGAGCCACACACAAACAGACCCCGTTCAGCTCGTCGGAGATCCGCACATCGCCAAAACTGCCAAAGTATAGGAAGTCTAGGCCAATTAAGCCGGCTGGCGGACGCGGTCAACGATCGAGGATCATCGGAGAGAAGTGGACGTTCATTCAACTGATCAGCTTTGGCCACAAACGGAGTCAGGACTGATAAGGTTTTTCTTCTTTCCTTATCAGTTGCCGCCATTAGCAAGCTTTCTGCCAAGTGGAGTTGGTTTTAGAGAAATGTAGTCAGTTCGAAACTGATAAGAAATTCGTTCCGGCGAAAGTGACGGCTTTGCCCTAAGTCTGACAGCTGGAGATATCGGCCTCGGCTTCAACATCAGCCAAAAGCTTGAGCGCCGGCCGTTTCATTTTCGTCTACTTCGATTGTTTTCTTCGCCGATTAACGCCGCGGAGAGGCACCCCTAAGCTTCCATTGCTGCAGCCGGCGCCCCGTCGCTGGGCGTGGGCGAAGTTGTTCTCGAAGTTCCTCATTTGATAGCGCTGCTTATTTTCTGAGCAAGGCAAGCCTGCAAATTGATCAGGCGCTAGAACGAATTTTGATATGTATTTTTGCAAGGCCGGTTGCACATCTAGGCATTTCCTTTTGCCGCATGCGCGCCAACAATCTCATTGTCGCAGCTGACGGCCGTCAGTGCGATGGCTGATCGGAGCTCGCCATGCGACACATTGTCGGCGCACTCGAAAATCCAAAGCTCAGGCGAGCTGCCGAATTAGCTGTTGGTCCTGTTCTGCTCATCTTTCTGTGGTGGGTCGCGTTCAAGGGAGCGCTCATCAACAAGGACCTATTGCCTTCTCCGATCGATACGCTGCGCGACACCGGCGCGAGTATCGCTGCGGGAAAGATGACGAACGATTTTATCCATACTATTGTGCGCGTCGGCTACTCGATCCTGATTGCGGTCGTCGCCGGTGTGCCGGTCGGGATCGTGCTCGGCGCGAAAGCTGCGATCTATCGCTCGGTCGAATTCCTGATCGACTTTTTTCGTTCGACACCAGCCACCGCGCTTTTTCCTCTCTTTCTGTTGCTGTTCGGTCTTGGCGACTTCGCAAAGATCGCCGTCGCGGCGTTTGCCGCATGGCTCGTCATTGTCTTCAACGTCGCCTATGGCGTCATGAATGCTCGCCAGACCCGGATCCTCGCTGCTCGCTCGATGGGCGCCGGGTCGCTCCGGGTTTTCAAGGATGTAATTTTCTTCGAAACTTTGCCGCAAACGTTCGTCGGACTGCGGACGGCGGTTTCGCTGGCTCTCGTCGTCATCATCGTCGCGGAGATGTTCATCGGAGCGACCGATGGCATCGGACACCGCATCATCGATGCACAGATCTCCTATTCGCTCACCGACATGTACGGTTCGATCCTGATAGCAGGCGCGATGGGATATGGGCTCAATCTCGCACTTTTGCTGATCGAACGCTCACTGGTTCATTGGTCGGGCAAATAGAAGCGGCTCGACAATAGGGGAAACACGATGTCAGCCACAAGGGTTCTCGCGATTGCGGTCACGGCGCTTTGGTTTTGCGCTTCCGGCGCCCAAGCCGCTTGCGATAAGACTGAGAAGGTTACGGCGGTTTGGCTGCCGATCATGCAAACCACGGCCTATTACGTTGCCCTCGAGGAGAAATTGTTCGAGAAGGCCTGTATCGAAATCATCTCTACCAAGATGGAGGCGCCGAACCAGATCATCGACGCGCTGATTGCGGAGCGCGCCGATTTCGGTCCGCCGGGTGCGGCCGCCGGCATCGCCATGATTGCCGAGTCCAAGTTTCCCGGGAAGCTGAAGGTATTCGGCCTGCAGGGCGGAGGCATTGCCGTTAACCGAATAAATGACGGGCTCATCGTGAAACCCGACAGCCCAGTCAAGACCTTTGCCGACCTCAAAGGGAAGACACTGGGGCACGTCCCGGGAATCCAATGGAGAACGATCTCGCGCCATATGGTCCGCGCCGCCGGGCTCGACCCCGACAAGGACGTCAAGCTAGTTGACCTCGCCGTCGCCATGCAGGTGCCTGCTGTCGTCGGCGGGACGGTCGACGCGACGCTTTCGCTCGAGCCTGTCGGATCGATCGCGGTCGCGTCGGGCAAAGCCGTCCGCGCTGTGACCAATCCGGTCGCAAGCGTTATTGCCGATCCCTTCTATTCCGGCGCCGCTATCATGACCGCGAAATTCCTGAAGGAACGCCCTGAGACCGCGCGCAAGGTCGTGGAGATTATCGACCAGGCCACCGATCTAGTGAATGCCAATTTCGAGAAATACAAGCCAATCCTGCCCAAATACACGCCGATCAAGGCTGATCAATTGGCGTTGCTAGCACAGCCTTATCTACGCGGTTTCAAAGACCTGAACGAGACCGACATGAAGTCCTACCAGGCCCTTATCGATGTTTTCATCAAAGAGGGCGTCATGAGCGGCCCGATGAATGTCCACGATAAAATCCTTGCAAAATCCGACCTCGGCAACTGAGCGAACGAGCGATGGGAAAGGTGACGCCGATCCGAAGTTCCGGCCGGGCAGCTGCTGCTGATCGGGCGCCACAGCAACGGCTGCGGGTGAGGCAGGCCTATATCACCGTGCGGGGCCTCAGAAAGGCATTCCAGGGCACCACCATTTACGACGACTTCTCCATCGATCTTCCGATGGGGAAGTTCATCTCGGTGTTCGGTCCCAATGGGTGCGGCAAGAGCACCTTGATCAACATGATTTCGGGTCTGATGCCGATGGACGCGGGCGAGGTTCTCTACGACGGGCAAACGATCCGCGACACCAAGATCTCCTACGTCTTTCAAAACTACCGCGAGGCGCTTTTTCCCTGGACCAAGGCAATCGACAATATCCACTATCCACTGAAGGTTCTGGGTGTCGAGCGCAAAGAGCGCCGTCGCCGCGTCGAGAAACTCTTGGCCGATTTCGACGTGCCATTCGACCTGCATGCCTATCCGTACACCCTGTCGGGTGGCCAGCAACAGACCGTTTCGATCCTGCGGGCACTCGTCACCGAGCCAGAGGTGCTGTTTCTGGACGAGCCTTTCTCCGCGCTTGACTATGAAATGACGTTGTTCATGCGCGAGCGCCTTCAAAAGATGTTCATGAAGATGCGCACCACGACGCTGCTGGTCTCGCATGATCTGGAAGAGGCGATCCAGCTTGCAGATCAGGTCGTGCTCTTGACGCGCAGGCCGACACGGGTCGCCGAGGTTGTCGGCGTCGATTTGCCGTGGCCACGAGATCTCGATGTGACGACAGGCGATCGGTTTATCGCGCTGAAACGGCATTGCCTCGAACGCTTCTGGCGGGAGGTCAAGAGAGACTAGTTGTGAAATGGAGATCAACATGACGAAGCGTCGCTTTCGCGCCACAGCGGTACAAACGCTCGCACGCCTCGGAGATTACGAGCACAACATTGCGATCGTAGGCAGGTTTGTCGAAGACGCGGTGCGGCAAGGGGCCGAACTGGTCGTCTTCCCCGAATGTATGGATACAGGATATCTATTCGACTCACCCGAGCATTGCCGCGTCTTGGCAGAAACGGTTCCTGATGGTCCGTTTGTCAAAGCCTTGTCGATGCTCGCGAAGAAGCATGGAATCTACATCGCCAGCGGAATCACGGAATGGGATTCGGCGAAGGAAAAAATCTTCAACAGTGGTATTTTGCTTGGCCGCAACGGCGAGGTCGCCTGCCATTATCACAAGCAATTCCTCGCCACCCATGATCAGAACTGGTTTGCGTTCGGCGAGCGAGGCTGCCCCGTCGTCGAGACCGATCTCGGCCGTATCGGCCTCTTGATCTGCTTTGATGGCCGGATTCCCGAAATCTTCCGCGCGATGGCGATGCAGGGGGCCGAGGTCATCGTCGACATGGCGAATTTCTTTGCCATGGATCAGGCCGACATGTGGGGGCCTGCGCGAAGCTATGAAAATGGCATGTGGCTCGTTGCCGCTACCAAGGCCGGTTGGGAGCGCTCCATCTACTATCCCGGCGGCAGCATGATCGTGGATCCGAAGGGCCGCGTGCTCTCCAAGGTACCCTACGACACCCACGGAATGGCGGTCGCCACCATCGATGTCGAAGCAGCCGCCGATAAATCGATCTATACCGCAAACGACAAGATCGCCGACCGACGCCCTGAGACATATGGCATCATGGCGGTTCCGTATGAAAAGACGCCGGTCTATAAGCTCGCCGAAAAGTCGCTCGTGCCCGCGGCGGCAGTTACCAAGGTCGCCGCCGTCCAAATGCATGTCACCCGGGATTGTGGGCCGGACGAGGTGCTGGAAATGGTGGATCACGCCGCCAAGCTCGGCATCAAGGTACTCGTGCTACCCGAATATGCCTTCGGTCCGTTTGCAATTCCGACCGCCTCTGAGGCTGCTTCGCTGGCTGATCAGACCTCCGGGCTGCTTGGCAAGGCCGCCGCGATCGCGGCCAAGTACCGGTGCCTGATCGCGCTGCCCAGCGTTGAACGCACGGCCGCTGGACTTTACTCCACGACGTTTCTTATAGGCCAGCAGGGGGAGAACGTGGGCCGCTATAGGAAGACTCACTTGACGGCCGAGGAAAGAGCGTGGGCGAGGGCCGGCAATGACTATCCCGTGTTCGACACGCCGTTCGGACGGATCGGCGTGATGTCCGGATACGACGCGGTATTCCCTGAGACCTCGCGCTGCCTGGCGATCGCAGCGGCGGACATTATCCTCTGGCCGGCATCACTTCGCGAACCGTTCGAACGGGAGCTTCTGGCCATCCCCCGCGCGGAGGACAATCGCGTAGCTGTGGTCTTAGCCAACCGGGTCGATTTGCCATATCCGGGCGGAAGCGTGGTCATCCCACCGAACGGCTTTCCGCTGTGGGATATCAACGTCGTTGCGCCCCGCGTGCTAAAACTCGGCGCCGTGATGCCAAAGCACATCGATCTGGCGGTTTGCCGACAAAAGCTAATGATCCCCAAAGTCGATATGTTCGCCAACCGTCTTGTCGAGACCTATGCCCCGATCATCGCGGCCTGACCATTGCCGTTACGCTTGTAATGCCCGAGAGTAGCCTTGCTCGAATGGTTAATCTCGGAAGGCCAACACGGTGAAGGCTGGGCGCTCGCTTCGCTACAATTGGGATGATGTCATCTTCTTCCTGGAGGTTGCGCGGACCCGTAATTTGATTCGAGCGAGCCAAAGACTTAAAGTCGACCACACGACCGTCAGTCGCCGTGTCAGGGAACTCGAACGCAGCCTCAACACAACTCTGTTTAAACGTAGCAAGGCCGGTTTTGCCTTGACCGAGGCCGGCCTTCGGCTGCTGCAATTTGCGGAGGGAATGGAGAATAATGCCAACGCGATCGTGGAGAGCGTCGTCGGGCAAGAGGCCACCGATGCAGCCGGTGCAGTCCGGATCGCGAGTATGGAAGGCATCGGTAGCATGTATCTGACGCCATGCATCGCCGAATTCAATAAAGCCTACCCCTCGATCCAGATCGAACTTATCACCGATACGCGTCTTCTCGACATGACCCGGCGGGAGGCCGATATCTTCATTAGCTTCTTCAAGCCGAAGGGGCGCAGGCTCTCGGTCAAGAAGATCGGCGAATTCAAGATCTCCCTCTACGCTTCAAACGGCTACCTGCAGCGGAACCCTGTGCCAACAGATCTGAAGGATCTGGAGGCGCATAGCTTCATCGACTTCATAGACGAGCACATCCATATAAAGGAGAACCGCTGGCTGTCCGATATTCTGCGTCCAACGCATGTCGTGTTTCGAAGCACCAGCCTAGTCTCTCAATACATGGCAGCGTTGGGGGGCCTTGGCGTTGGGATGCTTCCGTCTTACGTGGCAGCTCACAACAAGGAGCTCCGTCCGATCCTGCCGAACTATTTTTCAGTCCGAGATATCTGGCTCTCCGTGCACGAGGACCTCCTCCACATTGGCCGGATCAAGGCCGTAGTGAACTTCCTGGAAAAATGCGTCGCGTCTGATCACGACTATCTTATGTCCATCAATACGGCCAGACGCGCATCCGGCCGTAGTGTAAAGTCGGTATCGAGAATTTGAGGGATTTCCCGACCGAGGCGCACCTCTTCGATGAGGCGTTCGACGCTTCAGCATGCCAGCGTGAGCTTCGGTGGCCACTGATAACGTTTGCTCGCAAGCGGAGGGGCCGTTCGCCGCTTGACAAGGAGAAATCCTTGTCAGTCGTCTCCCATAACATTTGCTGGGAGCGTCTATGCATCCTGCCAGACGCCCTTGGCGACGAGCTTTCGGCTGAATTCGCAAAGAATGTCATGAAAGCGCTCGGCGGCGCCGCCGAGCGGACGAGATTTCGGCCGGGCCACCAACCAGGTGACGGACATGTCGGCGATTGGGCTTGCAGAGACACGATCTTGTTTAATGAGGTCGCGGACACCGCATAGCGGTAGGACCGTGTAGCCAAGCCCGGCGCGCACGAAATCCGTCATCAGAGGCAGGGTGTTCGCCTCGAACCGTACGTTTGCCACGAGACCGTGCGCTCCGAGCCGGTCTTCGACCATCAGCCTCAGGCTGTTTGGCCGCATTGTCAGGATCAAGGGGAGATCGCCAAGCGCAGTGATAGGAGTTTCCTTACGTAACGACAATTTGGCGTTTGGAGGGCCAACCAAAACAAGACGCTCGCGGCCGAGGACCTGCGATACGATGCCGTGCGCTGGTTCGGTCGTGTTGGTGATGGCGAGGTCGAGGATGCCGTTCGCCACGAGGTCGCGTAATTGACCGCTTGTCTCTTCGACCAGACGGATCGCGACTCGCGGATAAGCCGTGCTGTATTGCTTGACCAGTGGCACCGCAAGCAGGCCACGCGGCGAGGGTGGAATCCCGAGTGCCACTTCGCCCGACGGTTCGAGTGAGACCGCGGTTACATTGGTTTTGAGTAGACGTAGCTGTCGCTCGATGCTTTGGAGGCCCTCGTGCAACTGCTTGCCAGCTTCGGTCAGCAGCATGCCGCGGCCGCCGCGCACGAACAACGGGATCTGGAATTCCTCCTCGATAGCCTGGATCTGCCGGCTGAGCGTCGGCTGCGATACGCGCAGCGACTGCGCGGCGCTGGAGAGATTGCCGTGTTCGATGACCGAGAAAAAATATCTGATCCTGCGCAGATCCATGGTCACGTCCCGGTTCGATTAAGCTATACGACTATTGAATAGATCATATCGCAAAAATTCGATTGATGCATGTAAGGGTGGGCGCTAGGCTTTGTTGCGATTGCCACGCACCGGAGCTGATCATGAGGAGCCTTACGCGAACCTGTATCGTTCTGGCATCTCTGCTGTTTGCGGTCCTGCAAATTCCCGCCAAGGCCGAGGACACTATCCGCATCGGTGTCCTGCTGCCGTTGACCGGTCCACTTGCCAAGAATGGCCTCGAGAACTGGGAAGCGATGCAGATCGCCCGCGACATGATCAACGAGCGGGGCGGAATCAACGGCCGCAAGATCGAATATCTGCAAGGTGACGCCAACACCCCGAATGCGGCGATCAGCGAGACTGAACGGCTGATTACCAAGGATGGCATCAAGATTACGACCGGCTCGTTTGCCTCGCCGATCGCAATTGCAGTGAGCCAGGCCGCCGAACGTCACGGCGTATTCCACTGGGAGACGACCGGCGCCGCCGAAATCATCACCCGCCGCGGCTTCAAGCACACCTTCCAGGTCGGTGCGCCCGCGCGCAAATACGGCCAGGCCGCGGTCGATTTCATCATCAACGATCTCTCAAAGCAGCTCGACAAGCAGGTCAGCGCGCTGAAGATCGCACTGTTGTGGGAGAATCGCGCGTTCGGAAAGTCCGTCGGCGACGGCATTCGTGCCTATACGCAAGCCAAGGGCATCAAGCTCGCTTTTGACGAAAGCTATGACCAGACCGCGACTGACATGACGCCGATCGTACAGAAGCTGAAGGATGTCGGCCCCGACATCGTGATTGCAATCTCGTTCCCGAATGACGCGACGCTGTTTCAGCGCAAGTCCAAAGAGCTCGATTTCAACGTCGCGGCGTTCATCGGCGTCAGCGCCGGCTATTCGTCGCCCGATCTGCGGGGGGCAATCGGCGATTCCGTCAACGGCATATTCGTCGCCGATTTTCCGCCCAAGGTGAACGCAGCTGTGCTGGCGCCTGAAACGCGCAAAGTTGCTGACGAATTCTACAAGCGTTACGAGGCCAAGATGAACCGGCCGCCGGCCGGGCACGCGACCGCCGGGTTTTCGGCAATCTGGGCACTCTTCACCGACGTCTTGCCCAAGGCCAAAACCTTCGAGCCTGACGAGCTGCGCGACATCGCGCTCAAGCTTGACCTGCCGGCGGGATCGCTGGTCAACGGTAGCGGCATCAAGTTTACCAATTTCGACTGGCCCGATGATCCGAAGGATGCGGGTCAGAATCTTCGCGCCTCGATCGGCGTCTGGCAATGGACCAAGACTGGTAACGAAGAAGTCTATCCGCCCGAGCTTGCCACGCATCAGCCAATCATGGTGCCGCTGCCGGAGTGGAGCAAGCGTTGAGGGTTGGTTCGGCGGTTGACGTGTTGTATCCGGCTGGCGGAATGCCTCCATGACCACGATCATCCAGCTGGTTATCTCGGGTCTCTTGATCGGCAGCATCTATGCGCTGATGAGTATGGGGCTGACGCTGATCTTCGGCGTGCTGCGCGTTGTCAATTTTGCCCATGGCGAATTCCTGATGATCGCGATGTACGGCGCCTGGGCGTTCAGTAAACTGCTCGGCGTCAATCCCTATTTTGCGGCCGTCGCCGTCGTACCTGCGATGTTTCTGTTCGGCGCGCTTGTCTACCGACTCGTGATCGGCTCGGCGATCGAGAAGCCGCATTTGGTCGTGGTTTTCGCCACCATGGGCCTGTCGATCTTTCTGCAGAATATCGCGCTGATGGCAATGACCGCCGACCTCCGAGACGTGCCGCCGATCTTTGCGCGATCCATTTCGATCGGCCATATCTACATCAAAGGCGAATTGCTGCTCGGCTTTGGGATTACGCTGTGCTGCACGGCCGCCTTGCAATGGATGATCAAGCACACGTTTCTCGGCAAGGCCATTCGCGCCACCGTGCAGGACGGCGAAGCGGCCCAACTGATGGGCATTGCCGTTCCAAAAATCTTTCTCATCACCTTTGCGGCGGGGTCGGCACTGGTCGGACTTGCGGCCTGCGTGATGGTGCCTCTGTTTTCGGTGTTTCCAACCGTCGGCCTGAATTTCGTGCTGATTGCGTTCGTCATCGTGGTGCTCGGCGGTATGGGCAGCATCGAGGGTGCGCTGCTCGGCGGCTTCTGCGTCGGCGTGGTGCAGTCGCTAAGCGCCTATTATGTCGCGCCCGCGTTCGGACAATTGTTCTTCTTCGTGCTCTTCCTGTTGGTCATGATCTTCCGTCCCAACGGCATGCTCGGCCAGAAGGGCGCGGCGACGCTCGGGATGAATGAGTAGCGCTAAATGACAGCGATGTCGGCCAAACCAGCTACGTCGCGCATTTCCGGATTGCCCCGGCGCGGCCGGATTTCCTGGTTCGAGATCGTTCTGCTTGCGATCTGCGCGGCCTGGGTAGCGCTCGGGCTGGCGCCGACGCTGCAGGACGTCGTCGTGCTCTCGTTTCTTTTTGCAGGGCTGGCCCTGGCCTGGAATATCGCCGGAGGCTATGCCGGCTTGATCTCATTCGGTCACTCCGCCTTCTTCGGCATTGGTGCCTATGCTTCGACGATCCTGTTTCAGAGCTACAATGTCACGCCGTGGTTCGGGATTTTCGTCGGAGCGGCTGCCGCGGCTGTCGCTGGAGCGGCGCTCTCGCTGATCTGTGCACGTCTTAAGGGGCCCTTCTTCATTCTTTCCTCGCTGGCATTTGCCGAAGTCGTGCGGATCCTTGCACTGAACTGGTCTGCCATCACCGGCGGCGCCGAGGGTCTGTCGATTGCACCGATGCCGGATCCTGCCAACATGGTACTGGGCTCGAAGACGGCCTATGAGGCGCTGATGCTGGTCTATCTGATCGCGGCCTATGCGGTCACACGGTGGCTGGAAGCATCGCGCTTCGGGTTCTATCTGTTTGCCGTCCGCGACAATGACGAGGCGGCAGCCGCGGCCGGCATCAACCCGCTCGTGGTCCGCTCAGCGGCAATGACGCTGAGCGCGGCGCTGACCGGGGCAGGGGGCACGCTGTTCGCGCAATACTTCCTGTATCTCGACCCGACTTATGTGATCTCGCCTGAGCTGTCGTTCCAGTTTGCGCTCTTGCCGGCCGTCGGCGGGCTCGGGACGGCGGTTGGTCCGATCCTCGGCTCGTTCCTGATCACGCCGCTTTCGGAACTGTTGCGCTCAAGTCTCGGCAATGCCGCCGCAGGCCTCCATCTCGTGATCTACAGCGTCGGCCTGATCGTGGTGATGCTGTACTTCCCCTCTGGTATTGCCGGCGCGCTTGAAAAACTCCGCCAGCGAAGGTCGCAACGATGAGTTCGCTGCTCGAAGTCCGAGGCGTCAGTCGAACCTTTGGCGCGACCCGCGCTGTCGACAACGTATCCTTTGCCGTCCAGCCCGGCGAATTGCTGGGACTGATCGGCCCGAACGGCGCCGGCAAGAGCACGCTGTTCAATCTGATCGCAGGCGTCATGCCGCCGTCGAGCGGAACAATCATGGTCGACGGAACTGAGGTGACCGGAAGCAAGCCGCATGAGATGGCGCGCGCCGGCGTGGCTCGCACGTTCCAGATCCCGAAACCTTACCGGCAATTGTCCGTCACCGAGAACGTGATGATCAGCACCTTCTTGCGCGAACGGTCGGTTGCCGCCGCGCGAGAGCTCGCTGAGCTAACGCTGGCCGAACTCGGGCTCGCGCCATATCGTGATCGGTCCGCCGGCGAGTTGACGGTGGGATTGTTGAAGCGGCTGGAGGTGGCGCGCGCACTCGCAATGCAGCCAAGGCTCGTGCTGTTCGACGAGATCATGGCCGGCCTGACCCCGACCGAGATCGGCGCCATGACCGAGATCGTCGCCGGCCTTCCGGCGCGCGGTATCACGGTGATTTGGGTCGAACATGTGCTTTACGCGATCATGAAGACGGCGACGCGGATGGTCGTGATCAATCGGGGGCAGGTGATCGCCGAAGGCGCTCCCGCTGCCATCGCGCGTGATCCGCTGGTTGTAAAGGCCTACCTCGGCGAGGAGATGCAGCTTGCTTGAGGTCAGGAATCTCGATGCATTCTATGGCGCGATGCAGGTTCTGCATGGCATCAATCTTGTCGTGAAGACAGGCGAGATCGTCGGTCTCGTCGGCGCCAACGCCGCCGGAAAAAGCTCGCTGATGTTCTCGCTCGCCGGCCTGCGGACGGCCTGCGATGGCGAGGTGCTGCTCGACGGGACTGCCATCCAGGATCTTCCGCCCTGGGAACGGCCGTCAAAAGGGCTCGTGCTGGTCCCGGAGCGGCGGCGGCTGTTTCCGTTCATGACCGTGCTGGAGAATCTCGAACTCGGAGCCTATGTGCCGGCGGCTCGTGCCGTGCTCTCGCAATCGCTCGAGGAGGTGTTTGGGTTGCTGCCGACGCTTGCCGAGCGGCGCGGCCAGATCGCGGGCTCGATGAGCGGCGGGGAACAGCAGATGCTGGCGGTAGGTCGGGCGCTGATGGCGCGGCCGGGGGTGCTGTTGCTCGACGAGCCGACCGAAGGGCTCGCGCCAATCTATGTGAAGCTTCTGTTCGATCTGATCGCCGATCTGCGCCGCAAGGGTCTGACCATCCTGATCGTCGAGCAGAACGTTCACCATGTGCTGCGGACCGCCGACCGTGCCTATGTGCTCGAAAACGGACGGATCGCCATGGAAGGTGAGGGACCGGCGCTTCTCAACGACGAACGGCTTAGGACGGCTTATTTAGGACTCTGATCATGATCACCGATATTCACTGTCATTTTGTTCCGGATGCATTCTTCAGGTTTGCGCTATCGCGGCCGGAGTTCGCCATTACGACAAAACGGCAGGAGGGCGATGCCGTGGATCTCGATATCCGCGGCACGCACTTCGGGCTGAACACGACTTTCTTCCACCTGGAAAAGCAGCTCGAGCGCATGCAGCGCGACGGCGTCGAGCGCGCGATGCTGTCGCTGGCAACCCCGTTCATCGATTATCATCTCGATGCGCCTCTCGCGAGCGAGGCCGCTTCCGTCTTCAATGACGCTCTCGCGGAGGCCATCGCGCCGGATCGCGATCGCTTCGGCGGCTGGGCCTTGCTGCCGATGCAGGATCCAGAAGCAGCGGCACGGGAGCTCCGCCGCTGCGTCCGCGACCATCGTTTCATCGGCGGGCATGTCGCTTCGAACGTTCGCGGGCTTTATCTGAACGACGAGAGGTTCACGCCGATCTTTCAGGCCGCCGTCGATCTGAACGTGCCGCTGTTCGTTCATCCCGCCGATCCTTTGGGCAAGGATCGCACCCGCGAATTCGAGCTCACCATCGTGGCGGGTTACCTGTTCGACAGCACCATCAATATCCTGAAAATGATCTGTTCGGGCTTCCTCGACCGGTGGCTGGCGCTCAAGCTGGTCTGCGCCCATGGCGGCGCGTTCAGCCCGGCGCTGCGGGCGCGGATGCAGCGCGAGGTCGATACCAATCCGCTGCTTCAGCGCACCTTGACCCAGCCGGTCGGCGACTATCTGCGGCAGCTCTATGTCGATTCCATCTGTTTCGAGCCGGCGATGCTGCGTTACGTTGCAGAGGTGATACCGGTCGAACAGATCCTGCTCGGCAGCGACTCGCCATTCCCGCTCGGCGAGCCGCATCCCGTCACCTTTGTGAAGAACGCGCTGCCGGCCGAGCAGGCGCGGCTGGTGCTGGAAAAGAACTTTGAACTGCTGATCGGAGGCTGATATGGACATCAGGCGCATTTGGCTTTGCAAGGACGTGGTATTCGCGGAGGGCGGCTTGCCTGCTCTAAAGCCGGTGACGCGGGCTGCGGCCTGCGCGGTCATCGCTAACCCGGCGGCCGACGAGGGCCGAGACGATCTTTCCGAACTCGTTGCCTTCGGAGCTGATCTGGGCGCGCTGCTCGTCATGGAAGCGAAGGCGTTGCTGCCGGCCCCCGCAATCTCCTACGGCAAGGCGGCGATCGTCGGCACGTCGGGCGATATTGAGCATGCGGCTGCGATCCTACACCCGCGGATGGGCAAGCCGATGCGTGAGGCTATCGGCGGCGGCCAGGCGATCATTCCCTCCAATGTGAAGATCGGAGGCGTCGGCTCGGCGATCGATATTCCGCTGGGCCAAAAGGACGACGTCTGGTCGTTCGATCAAATTGACACGCTTAGCGTCATGGTCCCCAATGCGCCTCGGCCGGACGAGATCGTGGTGATCGTGGCGTTGGCCGATGGCGGGCGGCCGCGCCCGCGTGTCGCCAAATCGGGCGCCGTGCCGCCGCAAACCGCAGTTTGACCTTCGGAGCTGACATGACCAGGAAACCCGCCTTTCAGGCTTCGCCCACCAACCCGAACCTCCAGGAGATCCAGACTGAGCCGGAGCGGCGGGTCGACATGCCGTATGCGCCGGCGATGCGGGTCGAAAGTCCCTGCGGCCTGCTGTTCATTTCCGGCGCAACGCCGTCGCCGCTCTATCACAAGCATCCGCACGTAATCTCAGAGCACGACCATCCGAATCGGATCGAGGATCAAACTCGCCGTGCAATGGAGACGATCAAGACGATCCTCGAACACCAGGGCCTGACCTGGACTGACGTCGTCAAGGTGACGAAGTATCTGACCGATATTCGCGATCAGGACGGCATGGTGGCTGTGCTGAAGGAATATTTCGGATCGTGGACACCCGCCAGCACCACCATCTGCATCAATCAGCTTTCGACACCCGGCGCGCGCGTCGAATTGGATATGATCGCAGCGTTCCCGCCGGGGAAGTGAGACCTCGTCGCTTGATATCGGTCGCCTTAAGATAGACAGGGAGGCATGGGGGGCCGCCTTCACACTCTGCCGGATCTCGAATCCAGACCCAAACCCTTCATCATGAATTCGACGAGCCCATCCGTATACTGATCGTCGGTGAGGTCTTTTGGCAGCGACCAGCCGCGCAACGCAATGAGCGTGGGAAGAAAGGTCACGATATTGGTCAGCAGGCCGCGTTTGGCCTTGGGTAGGCGTTCGCGGCCAAGCCCTTCGGCGACGAGCTCCTCGAACTGGTTGATCCAGCCCTGCACGCGGGCAAGCAGACTGTGCAGCGAGCGGCGGTCGAGGTTGTGGCTCTCGTGATAGACGAGCAGGATTGTGCTGCTCTGTTCGATCATCACCCGCGTGACGCCGCGCAACGCCTCGCGAAGACGCGCGGCGGGATCGCCCGTCGCCGCCACGGCCCGTTCCATGCTCGAGATGTACTCGGCGATGACGCGGTCGCAAACCAGGAAGAGAATGTCTTCCTTTGAACGCACATAGTTGTAGATCGTGCCCTGGGTGAGCCCGGACGCACGGCCGATGTCGCGAACCGTCGTCGCGTGAAAACCCTTCTCCTGAAAAACCTCGAGCGCCGCGCGGATCAGCTGGTCGCGCCGGTCGCGAATGAGTTCGGGATCTTTGGTGTTGGTGGGGATGGAGCGGACGGCATTGGCGCGCACGGTTGCTGCTTTCATCTGTGTATCGCAGTTCTCTTGGCCTGACTTGCGCGCCCTTGTTGACATTTCGAGCCGGTTAGAATTGACTGAGCGCTCAGTCAGAACAAAAATATATACGGAAGGGGAGCATGTTTGGGAAGAGGCTTTGCGGCCTGCTCTGTGCGGCTGCCTTATCTTATGTGTGCTCGGGTCAGGCGCGCGCGGAAGAACCGGGCGTCAGCGCCGACACGATCTCCATCGGGGCCTTTGGCCCGATCACCGGTCCCGCCGCCTATATCGGGCTTGCCGGCCGCGATGGCGCCAGTCTCGCGATCAAGGAAATCAACGCAGCCGGCGG
>CAVXSU010000006.1:0-150325 GCA_963764405.1 uncultured Alphaproteobacteria bacterium | reverse complement strand
AGAGAGTGGGATTCGAACCCACGGTACGGTTTCCCGCACACACGCTTTCCAAGCGTGCGCCTTAAGCCACTCGGCCATCTCTCCGAAGAGGCCCTCTCTTGAAGGCGCGCGCGGAGTTTTGCAAGTGACGGCGAACGCCCGCTCGGGGCATTTTCCCAACATATTGAAGTTACTTGATAATTTATGCGACCCCATTCCACCGGGATTGGTCGTGAACCCGAAAGCTCCGATGTCCGACTCCTCCATGATGCGGGAATAGCCGACGGGAAAACGAAATGACGATGCGCCAAGCGACGATGATTCTGGCCATCCTGGCCGCGACCGGACATGCGACCAGCGCGCAAGCCCAGCACTGCCACCGCGAAGGCGTAGATGTGAGCTGCAATGACGGCCATCGCGGCGTGTGGTCAGGCGATGCGATCATCTGGGCCGACGGCACCCGATCGCGCCTGTCAACACCTCACCCGAGCGTCATCATTGGTAACAAGTCCTCGGTGACGGTCGGACCCGGCGTTTTCGTCGGCCAGGGCAAAGGCATGGTCCCGCTCGACGACCCCGGCAAGGCGCGCTGCGTCATCCTCGACGATGTAACCTATTGTAATTGAAAGATGGCCCGCGCCGCGTCAGCGAGATATTTCGCAGCGATCAGGCGTTGACCGAGCGAAGCGGCCATAGCGCCGATGGTCTCAAGACCGGCCGCAACCCCGCCGCCTCCCTTTCCACCCGCGCCTTCTGCAGCGCGTCGACGAAGCTCGAGAACCACTGCTGGACGGAACGCCGCCGCAGCTTCGCCATCATCGCCTCCCAGCGCATCCGCCGCTCGAGCAGCGGCATCGACAACGCAACCGCGATGGCCCGCGCCATGCCGTCGATATCGTGCGGATTGACCAGAAGCGCTGTGTCCAGCTCGTTGGCCGCGCCGGCAAACTTCGACAGCACGAGAACACCCGGATCGGCCGGGTTTTGGGCGGCGACATATTCCTTCGCCACCAGGTTCATGCCGTCATGCAGCGGCGTGACGACGCCGACCTGGGCCGTACGATAAAGGCCCGCCAGCACGGTTTGGCTGAACCCCTTGTTGAGATAGCGGATCGGCGTCCAGTCGACCTCGCCATGGAGTCCATTGACCTCGCTGACGAGCCTTGCCAACTCGTTTTGCAGATTGCCATAGGCTTCGATCGCGCCACGCGAGGGCGTGGCGATCTGCAACAATGACACGGTGCGCGACAGCGACGGATGCATGGTCCACATCCGCTCGAAAGCCTTGATGCGATTGACGAGTCCCTTGGAGTAATCAAGCCGGTCGACGCCGATCGCAAGTTTCTCGCCGTTCAGGCTGCGGCGCAACCGCGAAACGTCCGGATGCGAAAGCGCCTTTGTAGCCTGATGGGCGAATTTCTCCACATCGATACCGATCGGGAAGACGGCAATGCGGGTCGTCCCATGCTGCGAGGACACGACGCCGCCTTCGACCGCAAGGCCGAGCGTGGAGGAGAGATAGCTCGCAAAATTTTCACAATCGTCTTCGGTCTGGAAGCCGATCAGGTCATAGGCCAGCATGGCCTCGACCAGCTCGCGATGGTGGGGAACGCCCTCGATCACGTCGCGCGGGGCCCACGGCGTATGCAGGAAGAAGCCGATCGGCTGGTCCACGCCGAGATCGCGAAGCTCCGAGCCCAGCGCGAGGAAATGATAATCCTGAATCCAGAATACGGTGTCAGCCTTGCGGAACCGCAACAGTGCCCGCGCCATGAAGGCGTTGACTTCGCGATAGGAGAGATAGTCGCCTTGCGAGACGCGAATCAGATCGGCGCGCGAATGCAGCGCAGGCCATAACGCCGAATTGGCGAAGCCCTCATAATATCCGCCGTAATGCGCCGCCGGCAGATCGAGCATCGCCAGCGCGCCGGACCCTAACGCCTCGATTTCGGCAAACGGGTCCTTTTGCACGCCGTCACGAACACGGCCGCTCGAGCCGACCCAGATCGCGCCCGATTTTTCGACGATTGGAAGCAATGCCGCGGCCAAGCCTCCGGTAACCGGTTCATTGGCGTTTCCGCGCGTAATGCGATTTGAAACGACGACGAGGCTCACCGGGTTCCCCTCCTGATGCTTCGTTCGCGTGTTAACAACCGTTCATCAATATGGTTCCTCGTCACTTTTCCAATGAATTGAAACCGAATTCAGGCGCTGCGAGGTCGGGAATGGGTGCCTCCAGGGCCAAAATTCGTTCGCGCAGGATCAAACCGCGCGAATAGATTGTTTCGCCGATCATCGCTCGGCCAAAGCTTCGCCATCAGTAAGGCGCTTGAGCCATGCACGAACATCGCGCGGTTCCTCAAAATGACCGGCGACGCCGATCGCGTGACGGCCGACTGAAAAGGCCAGACCGCCAAGATCAGGCATGATGGCGAAGACCGATTCGTCGGTCACATCATCGCCAATAAAGATGGGGTAGCGGCCAAGAAACGGCGCGTGCTTTATCAACTCGCGCACGCCCGTCGCCTTGTCGAAACCGGCCTGCTTGACTTCGCAGACGCATTTGCCGGGCAAGACTTCGATCGCCGCATTCGGCAAATCGGCCCGGATCAGCGACACGGCCTCATAGATCGCCTTCTCGGCATGGGGCGCCAGGCGATAGTGCAGCGCCAGCGAGTAGCCCTTGTCTTCCAGCAGAATGCCCGGGCTGAGCCGCGCGATCGCGGCAAGACGGCGCTTCAGTTCCTGGTCCAGCGGCGGAGCATGCGTGGCCACCGCATCGCCGTCGGTCGAGAGCCGCATCTCGGCGCCGTGCCCGCCGACGCCGGGGAAACGATCCGGTGCAAAGATCAGGTCGATGTCATTGAGCGACCGGCCGCTGACGAGAGCAAGCGCGCCCTTGGTCCGATCATGCAGGGCGTGCAGCGTGGCCACCAAACCCGGCGGTACCCACACCTCACGCGGTGTCCGCGCCAGATCAAGCAGCGTGCCGTCGATGTCGAGCAGCAGGGCACAGGACTCCAGACACCTTGCCAGATTTTCCGCGATCAGATCGAGTGACGCACCCTCTGCCGGCAGCGTTTCCTGCCGCTTTGGTAACACGCGACCGGCCAGATCCTCGCTCATGCCGGAAGACCCTCATTCATTTCATCACTCCACGAATGCCAGAGGCTGCGCGACCGATTCCAGCGATTTTCGTTCGGCCGGAACCGCGTAGCGCCAACCCACGGCGGCGGCCGCCAGCATCAGCACAGCGCCAAGCAGATAACCTGTGAAGACACTGCCGCGCGAGCCGGTATCGATCAGCGCCCCGAACAAGATCGGGCCCGCAACGCCGCCAATTCCGGTCCCCACGGCATAGAACAGGGCGATCGCCAACGCACGCACCTCCAGCGGAAAATTCTCGCTGACCGTCAGATAGGCTGCGCTTGCCGCGGGAGAAGCGCAGAAAAAGATCACCATCCATGCGATCGTCTGCGTCCGCGCGCTCAATGCCCCGATGGCGAACAGATAGCCGGAAAGCGCGAGCAGGATACCGGAAACGCCGTAGGTCAGCACGATCATTGGACGGCGGCCCAGCGTGTCAAACAAACGCCCGAGAACCAGCGGACCTAAGAAATTGCCGGCCGCAAAGGGAAGGATGTACCAGCCGACCGCGCCGGCGGGCACCTGATAGAACTCGGTGAGCACAAGCGCAAAGGTGAAGAAGATCGCATTATAGAAGAAGGCCTGCGCGGTCATCAGCACCAAACCGACCAGCGAGCGTTCACGGTAAAGTTTGAACAAGGTATGTGCGACCTCCGATAGCGGCGTGTGGTCGCGCATGCGGATCCGCAATTTCGGCCATGCGCGGCGCGCCGCGTCCTCATCGCCGGCCGGCCGGTCATCGCTTTGCCTCGTAGCCGAGCGTTCGATATCGCGCATGATCGCATCGGCCTGATCGGGACGGCCGTGAATGATCAGCCAGCGCGGACTTTCCGGAATCCAGATCCGCATCACGAACACGACGAGGCCAAGACAGGCCCCGGTGAGGTAGGCGAGCCGCCAACCCATATCAATGGAAATCCGGTCCGGATCGAGCAGCACGATCGCGCTTGTTGCGCCGAGCGCAGCTCCAATCCAGAAGCTGCCGTTGATCACGAGGTCGGTCCATCCGCGGTAGCGCGCCGGCACCAGTTCCTGGATGGTGGAATTGATCGCGGTATATTCGCCGCCGATGCCGGCGCCGGTCAGGAACCGAAACAACGCATAGCTCGCGACACCCCACGACAGAGCCGTGGCCGCGGTCGCAGCGAGATAAAGGGCGAGCGTGATGAAGAACAGCTTCCTGCGGCCGATGCGATCGGTCAGCCAGCCGAAGCCAAATGCGCCAAGCACGGCACCGGCGAGATAGCCGCTATTGGCGAGGCCGACCTCGAAATTCGAGAAATGCAGCACAGGGCTTTGCTTGAGGGCGCCGGACAGCGCGCCCGCCAGAGTCACTTCAAGTCCGTCCAGCACCCAGGTGATCCCGAGCGCCAGCACGACGCGGGTGTGAAAGCCACTCCAGCGCAAAGCGTCGAGCCGGAAAGGAATGCTGGTTTCGACGACAAGGCGGTCGTCTGATCGTGCAGGCTCGGGTGCGGCGTCCAAATCGCTCTGCCGTCGCTGCAAACCCATGGGGCCGAACCAGTCAGGAATTGCCGGGAAAAGCGAAAGTCCGTTTCCGCAAAATGTGCGGAAGGCCATCAGCTAGAGCTACTAACGCCGGTCCAGTCTCCGGAGTTCCCTCATGTGCATCGAGGAACACGGCGGCTTTATGCTCGTTGGCGCAGAAAGCAGGAGGATTCCGACATGGCGCAACCACGCAAATCGACCGCATCACGCCGCCGCCGGGGCAACAGACCTGCGAAGAAAGCCGCGCGAAAAACCCCGTCACCGAAGAGATGGTCGCAACGCGTCACGCGCCAGAGCGACGCACTCGATCTGAAGCGCGGGGTCTTTACGTTGCGGGATCCAAAACGGATCGCCGCTTCGCTCAAGCGCTCCGCCGAGCATAGTTCGCGTCGCAAGGCCGGCGCCTATCGCTCGGCGCTGTCGATGTTGACCTTCTATATCAACCGCGCCGGCAAGACCCTGCCGACGGCGCAACGCGCGCGGCTGGACGAAGCCAAGCTCGAATTGAAACGGCAATTCGGCAGGGAATAAACGACGGCGGAGATCGCCACCTCACGGCAGGGCTAGGCCGCGCGGATATTGGCCATAAATCGGTCGAGCTCTTCGCGCAGCCGTGTGCTTTCGGACGACAGCGAACGCGCTGCGTCCAGCACATTGGCCGACGCCGAGCCGGTTTCCGCCGCACCCCGGTTGACCTCCATGATATTCACGGCGGCCTCGCTGGTGCCTTCGGCCACGCTTTGCACGCTGCGCGCGATTTCCTGCGTGGCCGAGCTTTGCTCCTGGACCGCACTCGCGATAGTCGACGCGATATTCGATATCTGCCCGATGGTCCCGCCGATCTCCTTAATCGCGGCAACCGATTCCCGGGTGGCGCCCTGCATACCGGTGATGTGAGTGGAAATCTCGTCCGTCGCCTTGGCGGTCTGGCTTGCCAGCGACTTGACTTCGGAGGCGACGACCGCAAATCCGCGGCCGGCATCGCCGGCGCGGGCCGCCTCGATGGTCGCATTGAGCGCCAGAAGGTTGGTCTGCTCGGCGATCGCGGTGATCAGCTTGACGACATCGCCGATCTCCTGGGCGGCGCGCGACAGCTTGCCGATACGCCCGTCGGTCTGCTCGGCCTGGACCACGGCCGCCTCCGCGATCCGGTTCGACTCCTGCGCCTGCCGTCCGATCTCGTCGACGGACGCCGAGAGCTCCTCGGTTGCGGCAGCGACCGACTGCATGTCGCTGGAGGCCTGCTCCGATGCGCCGGCCACCTGGCCGGACAGGTTTTGGGTCGTCTCCGCCGTGCGCGTCAGCGTTCCGGCTGAAGCTTCGAGCTGCACGGCCGACGCCGAAACATTGGCGACGATACTGCCGACCGTTGCCTCAAATTGATCGGCGAAGCGGATGAGTTCGGCACGGCGTCCTGCGGCGGCAGCCTTGTTCTGGGCGTCGAGATCGGCCGCATCGCGTTCCGCCTTGGCGACCGCCTGCACCTTGAATTCTTCCACCGCCGCGGCCATCTCGCCGAGCTCGTCCTTGCGGCCAAGACCCGGAAGCACGACGTCGAAATTGCCGCCGGCCAGTTCGCGCATCGCCTTGCACATGGCAATCATCGGCCGCGACATTCCCGACCCCAGGAGCAGGGCCAGCACCGCACCCAGCAGGAAGCCGCCGGTCGCGAGCATCACGACGAGGCGCTGGGTTTCGCTTATGGCTGCGCTCGATTCGGAATCAAGCCGCTGCTGATCGGCGAGCAGATCGGCCTTCATCGCATTCGAGGCTTTCATGATCGCCACAGTCGAATCGCCCATCTCGATCGAAAGCTCATCGAGCTCCTTCGCATTGTCGACCAGCTTGGTCAGCGACTTGCGATAGTCTTCGAGGTAACCGGTGGCGTCCTTGACGGCCTGCGCGACCTTGGCCTCATTGGCCGGAATTGCCTGCAACGCAGCCTCGACGAATTTCAGGCGCGCCAGCGCGCCGGTGGCAATCGACTGATCGGAATTGACGACGAAGGTGCCGACGAGTGCGGTCGCGGTCTGGAACAGCCCGGCCACTTTCTTGCTGGCCATGGTGACGGCGGCGAGCGTCGAGTCGTCTTCCACGCCGCTCGGCAGATCGTCGAGCTTGTAACGCAGCTGGTTGCCGTTGCGCATCAGCTCGTTCTGGCTGATGAGCTCGCTTTCCTTCTTGATCTTCACCACATCGGCAAAGACCTTGGTGAACGAGTGAAATTCCGAATGCAGGCGCGCAATCAGTTTGGTGCGCTCGTTATTCGTCGTATCCACACTCTTCATCGACCGATCGATGGCGTCTCTCAGCGCGGCTTCCGCGGTCAGTGCAGCCTTGGCGTCGTCTTCCTTTCCGGTCACCGCGTAATACCGGGCGAGCGCCCGATACGAGATCAGTTCCCTGTCGATGCTCTGGGCCCGGTCGGACTCAGACACGCTCACCCGATAAGCGGTGACACCTTTCGAGACGCGTTCGAACCCCAAATAGGCGATACCCATGCTGACGGCGGAAACCGCAAGCACAAAGGCAAAGCCGAGGCTGATCTTGCCACGGAATCGCAAGGTCGGGAGCTTTAACCACACCGGCTTGACATGTCGCAACAACTCCACCGGCTCACTCCCTGCTTCCGTCAATATCCGGCCATCCCGTCAAAGGAACGGGTCTCCGGTATCCGGAAACCTAGAATAGAATGAATAAGAGGTCGTAAACCGGGAATGTGTCCGCTCTCCGAAACGGAATTGTGAAGCGTTTTTGTCTGACCGGCGCGGCCAACGCGGGCCTGACGATCAATCTCCCTTGCGCCTGTTGACGGACATCGAGGCTTTGACGGACTATTGCGGCAAGACCTGATCTTCGAACTGCCGCGCCCGGCAAGACGGACAAAATAAGGTGCCCAATACGCCGGATCATCAGACATCGACGAACGCGGCCTCCGGCCCGCTGGCCGGCTTGCGCATCGTCGAGTTTGCCGGCATCGGACCCGGGCCATTCGCCTGCATGATGCTGGCCGACATGGGCGCTGACGTCGTCGCGCTCGATCGCCTTGGCGCGAAGAAGAACCCGAAATCGGCCGCCGCCCGCGGACGGAAGGTCGTCGAGATCGACCTCAAGAACAGGGCTGCGATAGCCGAGGTGCTCGATCTGCTCGAAGGCGCCGACGCCCTGGTCGAAGGTTTTAGACCGGGCGTAATGGAGCGGCTTGGGCTTGGCCCGGACATGGTATTTTCGCGAAATCCGCGGCTGGTCTACGGCCGCATGACCGGGTGGGGGCAGGATGGGCCATTGGCCCAGGCCGCGGGCCACGACATCAACTACATCTCGGTCACTGGCGCACTCGCCGCGATCGGACCGTCGGAGCGGCCGGTCCCGCCACTCAACCTGGTCGGCGACTTCGGCGGCGGCGCGCTCTATCTCGTCGTCGGCGTGCTCGCCGCGCTGCTGGAGGCGAAGAGGTCCGGCAAGGGCCAGGTCGTCGATGCCGCGATGTGCGACGGCGCGGCCTCGCTGATGTCCATGTTCTATGACTTCGCGGCGATCGGGCGCTGGAGCGAGGGTCGCGAGCGCAACTTTCTCGACGGCGGCGCGCACTTCTACGGTGTCTATCAATGCGCCTGCGGCAATTTCATCTCGATCGGCTCGATCGAGCCGCAGTTTTACGCGTTGCTGCGCCAGCTCGCCGGCCTGTCGGACGAGGCCTTTGATACCCAGATGGAACGCGAGGCATGGCCCTCGCTCAAAGCGAAGCTGGCGGCCGTCTTCAGGACCAAAACCCGTGACGAGTGGTGCACCATCATGGAAGGCACCGACGTCTGCTTCGCGCCTGTGCTGACAATCACCGAGGCACCACGGCATCCTCACTTGGTCGCGCGAAAGACGTTCGTCGAACGTCACGGCGTCACACAACCCGCCCCGGCGCCGCGATTCTCCCGCACCCCGTCGGCGGTCCGCGAGCCCGAGAGCGCCGCGCTCGCAGACGTGGTCCGCGAATGGCGGGAGAAGGATGCTCAGTCCCGATAGAACCGCCGGGACGATCCCGGCGTTTTGTCCGGAATTGAGGGAAATTCGTCATCGCAACATTCTTCCGATTTGCGATGCTGCCCTCACCTCGCGGAGATCAAAAACGATGGCGCTGCAACTTCGGCCGAACTGCGAATATTGCGACAAGGATCTGCCGCCGCAATCGACGGAGGCGCGCATTTGCAGTTACGAGTGCACCTTCTGCACGGACTGTGCCGAGAACAAGCTCGCCAATGTCTGCCCGAATTGCGGCGGAGGATTTGTCCCCCGGCCTATCCGCCCCGAGCGGGAATGGCGGCCGGGCGTCTGCGTTACGAAGCATCCGGCGTCAGAGAAGCGGGTGCATCTCAAATATTCGCTCGAGGATATCGCGGCGCATTCGCGAGCGATAAAAGACATTCCGCCGGAGCGGCGGTAGGCACTCTCCGCTCTCATTGCGATGAGCAAACGTGACGAAGCAATCCGGAGCTTCCTTGCGGGTCAATGGATTGCTTCGCTCACGCTCGCAATGACGAAAAACTACTTCGCCGGCACAATCGTGCCTTCGACTTCGCCGAAGCCGACTCGATAACCGTCACCCTGGCACCAGCCGCCCATGATGAGCGAATCCCCGTCTTCGAGAAACGTCCGCCTGATGCCGCTCGCAATCTCCGCAGGTTCGGTTCCGTTCCAGGAAATCTCGAGCAGGCTGCCGCGCTGGCTTTTCTCAGGGCCGGAGATCGTGCCGCTGCCTAAGAGATCGCCGACATTCATCGCGCAGCCGGACGAGGCGTGATGCAGCAATTGCTGCACCGACGACCAATACATGTACTTGAAATTGGTGCGGCAGACGCGCGCGGGGCTGCTCATTGACGCCGCCCGCAAGCCGACTTCGAGTTCGATGTCATAGTTATTGGGCTTCGTCTGCTGCAAATAGGATAGCGGCGCCGGATCCTGCTTGGGTCCGTGGCGACGGAATGGCTCAAGCGCTGCCGAGGTGACGACCCACGGGCTGATCGAGGTCGCAAACGCCTTGCCCTGGAACGGACCGAGCGGGACATATTCCCATTGCTGGATATCGCGGGCGCTCCAGTCGTTCAGCAACACAAAGCCGAAGATCATCGCTCCGGCCTGCGCCTCCGTGAGCGTCTCGCCCATCGCCGACGGCTGGCCGATCACAGCGCCCATTTCGAGTTCGAAATCGAGCCGCCTGCTCACGCCGAAGCTCGGAAGCTCGGCAGTTGGCGGCTTCAATTGCCCGCGCGGCCGCCGCACCTTGGTGCCGGAAACCACAACAGTCGAGGCGCGGCCGTTGTAGCCGATCGGCATATGCAGCCAGTTGGGCTGCAACGCGTTGTCCTTGCCTCGGAACATGATGCCGACATTGCTGGCATGCTCCTTCGAAGCATAAAAGTCGGTGTAGCCGGAAACCGTGAACGGCAGATGCAGTTTGGCAACCTTGATCGGCACAAGGGCGCGGCGGCGCAGCGCTTCATTGTCGCGCAACTCGTCGTTGTCATGACGCAGCAGTTCGCTGATCCGCGCGCGTGTCGCCGACCACACCTTCGGCCCCAACGCCATGAACGGATTGAGCGCGGACGCCGAGAACACGCCGAGTGGGCCGGCATTCAGTCGGCAATCCTGTTCCAGTTCCCAGAGATCGAGAACATGGTCGCCAATCGCGACGCCGATCCGGGGCGCGGATAACGTTGCGGTCGAAAACACGCCATAGGGCAGGTTCTGAATCGGAAAATCCGAATCGTCCGCGACCGGAATGAAGGAGCGAAGCACGGGATCGTTGGGGTGGGACATTTCCAGATGGTTTCCTTGTTACCCTCTCTCCTTGCGGGAGAGGGTAAGAGACCTACGGCTTGTTCGGATCGAACCGCTTTTCAAGACCCTTCCAGCAATCCGAATAGTCGGCCTGCAACGCCGACGATTTCGCCGCATGCGAGGTGACCCGCTGCGGAAACCGCGTCTCGAACATGAAGGCCATCGTGCCGGTCAGCTTGACCGGCTTCAATTCGCCGTTGCTGGCGTGATCGAACGCCTCGCGATCGGGACCATGCGGCAGCATCATGTTGTGCAGGCTGATGCCGCCGGGCGTAAAGCCCTGCGGCTTCGCGTCATAGACGCCGTAAATCAGGCCCATGAACTCCGACATGATATTCATGTGATACCACGGCGGCCGGAAGGTATTTTCGGCGACCATCCAGCGCTCGGGGAAAATCACGAAGTCGATATTCGCGGTGCCGGCCGTTTCCGAGGGCGAGGTCAACACCGTGAAGATCGACGGATCGGGATGGTCGAAGCCGATCGCGCCGACCGGCGAGAAGCTCCGCAAATCGTATTTGTAAGGGGCGTAGTTGCCATGCCAGGCGACCACATCGATCGGAGAATGCGGCAGCCTGGTCACATAAAGCGCGCCGCCCCATTTCACGAACAACTCGCTCGGCGTGTCCTTGTCTTCGTAGGCCGCGTCAGGCGTGAGGAAATCGCGCGCATTGGCGAGACAATTGGCGCCAATCGGTCCGCGCTCCGGCAGCGTGAAGGCGCCGCCGTAATTCTCGCAGATATAGCCGCGCGCGGGACCCGCCGTGAGCTCGACGCGGAATTTGACGCCGCGCGGAAGGATCGCGATCTCGCCGGGCTCGACATCGATGCGTCCGAACTCGGTGACGAAGCGCAAGCTGCCCTGCTGCGGCACGAACAGCATTTCGCCATCGGCGTTATAGAAATTCTGATCGACCATCGACTTGGTGACGAGGAAGACGTGCGCGGCCATGCCGGCTTGCGTCGCGGCATCACCCGCGGTCGTCATGGTCTGCACGCCCTGCAAGAACGTCATCTCGGCCTTCGGGATCGGCGCCGGATCCCAGCGCAATTGACCAATCGCCATGTCGTGCTCGTGGCATGGCGCGGTACGCCAAAGTCCGATATCGGCCTTTTCGAAACGGCCGGAATGCTTGACCGAGGGACGAATGCGATAAAGCCACGAGCGTTCGTTGCTGCCGCGCGGCGCGGTAAAGGGCGAGCCCGAGAGCTGCTCGGCGTAGAGCCCGTAGGCGCAGCGTTGCGGCGAATTGCGCCCGATCGGCAATGCGCCCGGCAAGGCTTCCGTCTCAAAACTGTTGCCGAAGCCGGACATGTAGCCCGGCGTGATATCGGCCGAGCTGCGGCTGATCACATCTTTAGAGGCATTGATATTCATCGTCATCCTCCTTGCAAGGCGGCCCACATCTCCCGGTCGCGCTTGTCGGTCCAGATCACGGGGTCGTCGATCCCCGATGCTTCGTCGAACGCCCGCGAGACATTGAACGGCAGGCAGTGCTCGTAAATCGCAAAGCTGGAGAATTTCGGATCCATCACGTCGCGCGCGGCGGCCATCGTATCCTTCAGACTACGTCCTTTGGCGACGGCCGTTTCCGCCGCGCCATAAAGCGTGGTGACGAAGTCGCGCGTCATCGCGATGGCCTCGCGCGTCGTGGACAGACCCTTGAGCGCATCCCCACGTCCCGGCGCGATCGCCTTGGGATTGAAGGCCCGGATTTCGTTCAGCGTCGCCGGCCACTCGCGCAAGTGCGCATCGCCGCAATAGCAGGCCGAGTGGTATTCGATCAGATCGCCGGAACACATCACTTCCGCGTCCGGCACCCAGGCGACGATATCGCCCGACGTATGTCCGGCGCCAAGCTGCATCAGTCGCACCTCGCGCTTGCCGAGATAGATCGACATGTCGCCTTCGAAAGTCAGCGTCGGCCAGGTCAGGCCGGGAATGCTTTGCGCATCCTGGAACAGGCGCGGAAAGCGGCCATACTCGGAATCCCAGTCCTGCTGACCACGCTCCTCGATTAGCCGGTAAGTCTCCTGCGAGGCAATCACGGCCTGCGCCTTGTAGGCGGATGCGCCGAGCACCCGCACCGCGTGATAATGCGACAGCACCACATATTTGATCGGCTTGTCGGTGACGTTTCGTACGCGCTCGATCACCTTGCCCGCCATCGCCGGCGTTGCCTGCGCATCGAACACAAGGCAGCCGTCCTCGCCGACGATGACCGCCGAATTGGGGTCGCCCTCCGCCGTAAAGGCATAGAGATCGGTTCCGATTTCGGAGAAGGTGACTTTCTTCTCCGAAAGATCGGTGGTGGATGCGAAACCCCTTGCAGTTCCCTTGGCCATTGCTTGCTATTCCCGGTCGTTATTGTTGCTGCTGCTGTTGCTGACTGGCCTCCAGCATCCGCCGCTTTGCCAATTCGACTGCCTCGCGCAAGACGTCGAGATCGCCGATATGGTTGGCGAGAATGAGAACCAGCGCGGCATCGAGATCCGCGCTTGCTTCGTCGCTCAATCCGCGATGAGCTTCCACGATCATGCGAAAGGCGTCATCAGGCTTTTCGAAGTTCGAGCGAGTGAGTAACGCCATGAGTACCTCAAATGTTGCCGGATGCGCGCGAAAGCGCCGCCTCGATGGCGCCCCGCGACGGATGGCGGAAGCGCGCCGCGACATAGCCGTCCGGCCGCAGCAGATAGGCGCTTCCCGGCCTCGCATCATAGCGCGCGGCCAAGAGGCCCGATGGGTCGGCAAATCCCCGCGCGCCGATCGAGATCACCGCGACATCATCGGGACGATCGATATCGGCGCCATTTGCGAAGGCCAGCAGCGCAAAGCCCCTGCCGCCTTCCGCGAACACGTCGGTGAGATACGTGCTCCCGCCGGCGAGAGCGGCCATCGGCGCATCGAGCATCGAGGCGCCCGGGCGCAGGCCACCGCGCCATTCCTCTCCATCCGCAGTCGACAGCGAGGTCTGATAGATGGACGGCACAGACAAACGGCCGCCATTGACCATGCGCTTGCCGAATTCGGTTTCCTTGGCGAGAGACAACACGGCCTTGCGCAGGCGCGCCTCGTAGCGCGAATTCGGCGCCATGAAATCGGTCGAGCGGGTGGATTCGCGGATGTTCTCGTCGGCCGCCTGGCTGCGCTCGATGTGATAGCTTTCGAGCAAGCTATCCGGCGAGGTCTTGCGCAGCACGCGGTCGAGCTTCCACGCCAGATTTTCAGCGTCCTCCAGGCCCGAATTGGCGCCGCGCGCGCCGAATGGCGAAACCTGATGCGCGGCATCACCGGCAAAGATCACGCGGCCGTGGAGGAAGCGCGCCATCCGCCGGCACTGGAACTTGTAAAGCGATATCCACTCGAAATCGAACTGGTCGTGGCCGAGCATGCGCGCGATCCGCGGCCGCACGTTTTCCGGCTGCTTCTCGGCGACGGGATCGGCATTCCGATCGAGTTGCAGATCGATACGCCAGACATCGTCCGGCTGCTTGTGCAGTAGTGCCGACCTGCCGGCATGAAACGGCGGGTCGAACCAGAACCAGCGCTCAGTGGGAAATTCCGCGGTCATTTTCACGTCGGCGATCAGAAACTGATCCTCGAACATTTGCCCTGCGAACTCCGCGCCCACCATTTGCCGCAACGTCGAACGCGCGCCGTCGCAAGCGACGACATAACTTGCAGCCATCCGATAAAGCCCGTCGGGCGTGTCGACGGAAAGGATGACATGATCATTGCGCTGTTCCAGCCCGACCACCTTGTTGCGCCAGCGCAGGGAAATTCCGGGCAATTCGTCGACGCGATCGACCAGATAGGCCTCGGCATAAAACTGCTGGAGATTAATGAAGGCCGACCGCTTGTGTCCCTGCTCCGGCAACAGGTCGAACTGGTAAAGCAGCGAGGCGCCGTGGAAAATTTTCCCGACCTGCCAAACGACGCCCTTATCGACCATGCGCTGACCGACGCCGAGCCGGTCCCAGAATTCGAGCGAGCGCTTCGAGAAGCAGATCGCACGCGAGCCTTCGCCAATGCGGTCGGCGTCATCGAGCAGCACCACCGGTTGCCCGCGCTGGGCGAGGTCGATGGCGAACGATAGCCCCACCGGGCCTGCGCCGACCACGATCACCGGATGCATGGCGATGTCCGCGCCTGGCCGATCCTGGTCGGCGTGGCGGCGATAGCCGAACCGGGTCCTGGCCCGGCTGTCGAATTGGGAAATGTCCCGTGACATCGGCGCTTAAACGCTCTGGCCAGCGAGAACCGGCCTTGTTAGATTAGTTTCATCTGCAACGATGTTAGACCCGCCGCGGTGCCGGCGCAACCCGCAGGGGAGCCGTTTTGGCAAAGGCACAGCTCGATTTGTTCCGCTTCATGCCGTTCCGCCTCAACCGCCTGGCGGCAGAGGTCAGCGCCGCATTGTCGATCGAGTATCGCGAGCGCAACGGACTGGACATTCCGGAATGGCGGGTGCTGGCGACGCTCGGCTTCCGCGAGGGCGCCTGCACCGCCCAATACATTTCTCATTGCACCCGCACGCACAAATCGACGATCAGCCGGGCCGTGACCGCGCTGATGCGGCGCAAGATCGTCGAGCGCGTCGCCAACGAAAACGACCGCCGCGAGTTCGCCCTTCAGCTCACCCCCAAGGGCCGCGCACTCTATCGGGACCTGATCCCGCGGCTCCAGCGCAGGGAAGAAGACATTCTCTCCTGCCTGTCGGCCGGCGAGCGCAAGGATTTCGCGGCCGCATTGGGCAAGATCGAGCAGAGCCTGGGGCTCGCGCAGACGATCAGCGAAGCCGGGAAAGCTGGCGGCTATTGAAGCGCGTCCAGTGCCGCCGATCTGAAGTCCCTGCGCCACAAGCGGCGAGTTCGATCAGGGACTTCAGATCGATAAAGCGGCACTAGAATCAATAAGTTTGGGAGTAGCCCAGGACTTTCCGAAGTTCGTGAAGGTGGGTGCTGCGATGGAGCACGAACTTCGGAAAGTGGGCACTAGCCGGTTTCACTTCATTTTCACCGCCGTCACGACAATCTCGACGATGTGCGGCGGCTCCAGCTCGACGCCGATGCAGGCCCGCATCGGCGGATTGCCCCTGTCCGCCCATTCGTCCCAGGCGCGGTTCATCTCGCTCTTCAGTGCCATGCCATTGATATAGACGATCGCCGAGAGGATCTTCGCTTTATCGGTTCCGCATAGCGCAAGGCTCTCGTCGATCCGCGCCAGCGCCTTCTTCGTTTGCTCGTACATCGAGGCCGTGACGGGGTCGGGCGCGACCGCCACCGTGAACACGAGATCGTCGTGAACCACGGCGCGGCTACGCGTCGGCGCAAGGCCCGGAAAGCGATCGATCATGACGGCTCGCCTCTACTTTGCGAAGGAACGCGTCGGCGCCCGATGCAGCGCGAAGGCGTCGACCTTGTCGCTGACGCGCGGATAGAGCTCTGCAACCAGAGGATCGTGCCCGGGAATGACGCGATCGGGATGGCCGGCCAGACGCTCGACGGTTTCCCAGCCCGCACACATGTCGCCGATGTTGTAGACGATCGGGAACGGGCTGCGGCGATGGATATTGCCGTAGAAGTGTGCGGCGTCCGACGCCAGCACCACCGAACCGCGCGTGGTCATCACCCGCACCACCTGCAATCCATCGGAGTGGCCGCCGACATGATGCACGGTGACGCCGGGAGCGATCTCGCCCTCGCCGGAGTGAAAGCTGACACGATCGCCGTAAACATGGCGCACCATCAAGGCCACGTGCTCGACGGAAAATGGATGGCGCAAGTGGCCGAAGCACATGCAGCGGCCGGTAGCGTAGCTCATCTCGCGATCCTGCAGATGAAAGCGCGCGTTCGGGAACAGGTCGAGATTGCCGGCGTGATCATAGTGCAGATGGGTGACGATGACGTCGTTGATCGCTTCGGGGCGAACGCCAAAGCGCGTCAGCGCCTCCGCCGGATTGAGCGTGAGCTTGCGGCTTCGCAACGTGGCCTCGTCCGCATTGAACCCGGTATCGACGAGGATGTTGCGGCCACCGCCCTGGATCAGCCACACGAAGTAGTCGAGATCGGAGGCGGCAGTCTCGTGCGAGTCCGGCGTCATGTAATTCATGTGGGGGGTGCGCGGCGACATCGTTGCGTAGCGGAGCGCATGGACTTCGTAGGTTTGCATAGCTTCAGCTTCTTCTTTGTTTGTTCGGGCAACCCCAAGCAAGCCACCGCGACGTCAAAAGGTCAAATGCTCAAGGCATTTCGACCGGGTCAATGTAGATTGGGGGCCTTTGGCCATGTTTCGCCGCAATGACATCGGCGGTCTTTTGACGGCGGGACTGGACCACCGGACCGGGCCAAGCGCGATCGCCTCAAGAACAAGACAGCGCGCGGCGATTTAGCCGCTCGCAGGCGTTGACCACCGTTGAAGGGCGCGGTTTGATAATGCTATTTTCGTGAGATAAAGTTGGCCCGGCGCGAGCCCGGGCATCGCCGCTTACTCCTTGAATTGACGCACAAATTGGCTGGACTGACGCAGAATGAGTATCCGCCTTTCGTTGCTGGCGCTGTTGGTGCTTTCGCTCGCCCCGATTTTCGTCTCGGCTGCTGGCGCCGCTGACCGGTTTGCCCTTGTCATTGGCAACGCCAAATATCCCGACGCTGATGCGCCGTTGAAGGAACCAGTCAACGATGCGCGAAGCGTCGCCGATGAACTCAAGCGCGACAGTTTCACCGTCGAGATCAGCGAGAACCTGACCGGCGACGGCATGCGCAAGGCATTCGACCGCTTGTACGGCCATATCAAGCCCGGCAGCGTGGTGCTGATCTTCTTCAGCGGTTACGGCATCCAGTCCAACCGCCAGAGCTTCATGATCCCGGTCGATGCCCAGATCTGGACCGAGGCCGACGTCCGGCGCGACGGTCTCAGCCTCGAGACGGTGCTCGGCGAAATCAACAACCGTGGGGCGGGCGTCAAGATCGCGCTGATCGATGCGTCCCGGCGCAATCCATATGAGCGGCGGTTCCGCAGCTTTTCGGCCGGCCTCGCACCGGTGATTGCACCGAACGGCTCGCTGGTGATGTATTCGGCGGCGCTGAGCTCGGTGATGTCCGACAATGGCGGCGATCACAGCCTGTTCGTTCAGGAGCTGCTCAAGGAAATCCGCGTTCCCGACCTGATGGCCGAAGAGACGCTCAATCGCACCCGCATCGGCGTGACCCGTGCCTCGCGCAGCGAGCAGGTGCCGTGGATTTCGTCCTCGCTGGCGGAAGACTTCTCCTTCATTCCGGGTACTCCGGGTAGCCGGCCGACAGCGCCGCCACCGCAACAACAGGCGGCGGCCGAGACGGCGCCGCCACCCCCGCCCGCGCCGCGCGTCGATTCACCCGCCCCGCCAAAAGCGGAGGCGCTGGCGCCGCCAAAGGCCGAGGCGCCTGTCCTGCCGCCGCCCGAGAGGCCGGCGGTGGCGGCGCTGCCGAGCAACGAGTCGCCGCCTCCTCCACCGCCACCCGCGCTCGCCGATGATCCGACCATCAAGGATCTGACGGCCAAGCTCATCGACAATCCCGACGACGCCGGTGCTCTGTACCGGCGCGGCCAGGTCTACGCCAGCAAGGGCGCCTATGAGCTTGCGATCAAGGATTTCGGCAACACCATCCGCCTTAGTCCCAAGGACGTCGAGGCCTATAACAACCGCTGCTGGGTGCGGGCCGTGATCGGCGAATTGCAGACCGCGCTGCGGGACTGCAACGAGGCGCTTCGGTTGCGTCCGAACTTCGTCGACGCGCTCGACAGCCGAGGCCTCGTCAACCTCAAGAGCGGATTGAACAAGAATGCGATCGCTGATTTCGACGCCGCGCTGCGGATAAACCCGCGGCTGACCTCATCGCTCTATGGACGCGGCCTCGCCCGCCAGCGCGGCGGTGCCAATTCGGACGGCGACGTTGATATCAACAACGCGAAGGCCATGGACCCGAACATCGTCAAGGAATTTGCCGGTTACGGCGTACACTGAAGGCATCACACTTGCCTTGAGGCTCCGGCAGACGAAGCATCCGGACCTGAGCCTGCCCGAATGCGTCCTTGAGGAGGACTGACCATGTCAAGAAATTCCGCAAGGAATATCGCCATCGCGGTCCTCTCACTGTTCGCGGTCGGCGCAGCGCCCTCGTTCCATGCCGCCAAGGCGGAGGATGTCAGCGAGGACCAGATTCTAAAGGCGCTGACGCCGGAGAGACAGCCGCTGACCCGTAGCCTGTCGATGGGGCCGCCGGCGGCAGCGGCAACTTCCGACGCCGACAACAAATTCATGCAATCGCTGCGCAACCGGCCGACACGCTCGCTGTCGATGGGCGAACGCGAACAACTCGCTGGAATCGTCAAGGACAAGCCAAAAATCGATCTGGAGATCAATTTCGACTACAATTCCGACCGGATCAGCGCCCGCTCGCTGCCCTCGGTGCAGGCGTTGGGACGGGCGCTCGCCAACTCCGAGCTGAAGGGGTCGACCTTCATCGTTGCCGGCCACACCGACGGCGCCGGCGGCGACGCCTACAATCAGGACCTTTCGGAACGCCGCGCCGATTCAATCAAGCTTTATCTGGTCGATAAATCCGGCATTGCGGCCGCTGATCTCGTCACCGTCGGCTATGGCAAGACCAAGCTGAAAGATCCGGACCATCCACTCGCCGAGGTGAATCGCCGCGTCCAGGTCGTCAACACCGAAAACAAGGCCACCGCCTCCAAGTGAATTGACGCCAGTGTGGCGGTTCGGAAGTTCGCATCATTTGGGCCGCGGGTTCGTCATGCGGGCTTCTGAACCCAAGCCACACTAGAATAATGGGTTTGCTAGCGTCCTTTTCGATTCCGAAGTTCGAAACGTGGCTCCTTAATGTGCTACGAACTTCGGAATCGGGACGCTAGTCCGCCAGAAGTTAAGGGAGCGCCGAGCCCGGCAATGAACCTTTCCCAGTACATGAAGCCTGCGCTGGCGGTTGTCGTTTTCGTTTTCCTCGGAGCCGGCTGGTACGCCTTCGAGCACCGCTCGCGCCCGGAGGAAAAGGCGACGACAAGCAAGGCGCTTGTCGTCGTCACAAAATCGATCAATGCCTGCTTTTCAGATCTGGTGCGGGTGACGGGATTTGTAGTGCCGCGCCGCGAGGCCGTGGCCGGCGTCGACCAGGAAGGCTCCAAGGTCGCCGACGTGCTGGTCCGCGAAGGCGAGACAGTCGCCGACAACCAGGAGCTGGCGCGGCTCACCCCGCCGCCAGGGGCGAATGCTGCACGCGGTCCGGTTTCCCTGCGCGCGCCAGCTGCCGGCCTTGTCACCCAGGTCAACACCATCACAGGCGCCCCCGCCTCGCCTCAGGCCGGGCCGATGTTCCGCATCGCCGTCAATAGTGAAATCGACCTCGATGCGGAAGTGCCCGCGGTCCACATGATGAAATTGAGCGCCGGCGCCAATACGCGGATCAGCCGGGAGGGGGGTCCTGACATCGTCGGACGCGTGCGGCTGGTGTTGCCGCAGATCGATCGCAACACCCAGCTCGGTCACGTCCGGATTTCGCTTCCCGGCAATCCCGACATCAAGATCGGAATGTTCGCCCAGGCCAGCATCGACGCCAAGCGCTCTTGCGGGGTTGCAATCCCCCGCACCGCGATCGACCATCTCACGGTTCAGGTGGTCAAAGGCAATACGGTAGAGACGCGGAAGGTCCGCATTGGGCTCGTCTCCGACACCTCGACCGAAATCCTGGAGGGCCTCGACGTCGGCGAAATCGTCGTGGCCGACGCCGGCTCTTCGCTGCACGACGGCGACCAGATCAAGACGGTGTTCGCCGAGGATCTCGATCGGACGCGGGTGCGCTGATGGCTCTCAATATCTCGGCATGGTCGATCCGCCACCCGCTTCCTTCCGTCGTCTTTTCCATCATCCTTCTGGTATTGGGCTGGGTCAGCTTCACCAGGCTCGCGGTGACGCGGCTGCCGAGCGCAGATATTCCGGTGATTTCGGTCGCGGTCTCGCAGTTCGGCGCCGCGCCCGCCGAACTTGAAGCGCAGGTCACCAAGACCATCGAGGACGGCGTGTCGGGCGTCGAAGGCGTCCGGCACATTTCGTCCTCGATCACCGACGGTCTTTCGGTGACGACGATCCAGTTCGCGCTGGAAACCAATACCGACCGCGCCTTGAACGACGTCAAGGACGCCGTCACGCGTGTGCGCGCCAATCTCCCGCAAAACGTCAACGAGCCCTTGATCCAGCGCGTGGATGTCATCGGGCTGCCGATCGTCACCTATGCGGCGATTTCACCCGGCAAGACGCCCGAGCAATTGTCCTATTTCGTCGACGACGTGGTGAAACGCGCGCTGCAAGGCGTGCGCAACGTCGCCCAGGTCGAGCGTATCGGCGGTGTCGAGCGCGAGATCCTCGTCTCGCTCGATCCGGATCGGCTACAAGCCGCAGGCCTGACCGCCGTCGATGTTTCGCACCGCCTGCGTGGCACGAATGTCGACCTCGCCGGCGGGCGGGCCGAAATCGGCAAGAACGACCAGGCGATCAGGACGCTCGCGGGCGCCAAGACCCTCAATGAACTCGCCGGAACCATGATCAGTCTGCCGAACGGCGGCGAAGTCAGGCTCGACGATCTCGGGACCGTCACCGATACCATCGCGGACCGCCGGACCTTTGCGCGCTTCAACGGCGAGCCGGTCGTGGCGCTCGGCATCAAGCGCTCCAAGGGCGCGAGCGACGTGGTGGTCGCCGCCGCCGTGCAAAAGCGGATCGACGCGCTGAAGATCGCCTACCCCGAGGTGGACCTCAAGCTGATCGACACCTCGGTCGGATACACCAAGGGCAACTACGAGGCGGCGATCTCGACCCTGTTTGAAGGCGCGATTCTCGCTGTCGTCATCGTGCTGTTGTTCCTGCGCGACATCCGCGCCACCATCATCGCCGCGATCTCGTTGCCGCTGTCGATTTTCCCGGCGTTCTGGGCAATGGACATCCTGGGCTTCTCGCTCAACCTCGTCAGCTTCCTCGCCATCACGCTGTCGACCGGCATCCTGGTCGACGACGCCATTGTCGAGATTGAGAACATCGTCCGCCATATGCGGATGGGAAAATCACCCTATCGCGCGGCGCTTGAGGCCGCCGACGAGATCGGCTTGGCCGTGATCGCGATCTCCCTGACGATCATCGCGATTTTTGCTCCCGCCAGTTTCATGTCGGGCATCGCCGGGCAGTTTTTCAAGCAATTCGGCATCACCGTCTCGGTGCAGGTGTTCTTCTCGCTGCTCGCTGCGCGCTTCGTCACGCCGGTGCTGGCGGCGTATTTCCTGAAAGATCATGCGTATGACGATCCGCCGCCCGGCCGCGTGCTTCAGACCTACACGAAACTCGTGACCTGGTCGGTCAAACACTATTTCATCACGGTTCTGATCGGCTTCGGCATCTTCGCGGCCTCGATCTGGAGCATCACGCTGTTGCCGCAGGGCTTCCTGCCGGCGCAGGACACCGCGCGCTCCCTGCTCGCCATGGAGCTGCCGCCCGGCTCGCAGCTCGCTTACACGGAGAAAGTGACGGAGCAGATTGTGGCACGCTTGCGCAAGCGGCCCGAGGTGCAAAGCGTGTTCGTCGATGGCGGGCGGGTCCCGCCCGGCACCTTCGAAGTCCGCCGCGCCGCACTGATCATCAATTATACGCCGAAGACCGAGCGCAAGATTACCCAGCGCGAACTCGAGCTGTCGATCAGCAAGGAGCTCGAGAACGTTCCCGATATCCGGTTCTGGTTCCTCGATGAAAACGGCTTGCGCGCGGTCTCGCTCGTCGTCACGGGCGCCGATAGCAACATCGTCAGCAATGTTGCGAGCGAGCTTGCCAACCAGATGAAGCGGATTCCGCTGATCGCCAACGTGATCTCCGAAACCTCGCTCGACCGGCCGGAGCTTCGCATCCAGCCGCGCGCTGATCTCGCCGCCCGGCTCGGTGTCTCGACCGAAAGCCTGTCGGAGACCATTCGCGTGGCGACCATCGGCGACGTTGGGCCTGCGCTCGCCAAGTTCGACGCGGGCGACCGCCAGGTGCCGATCCGGGTGCAGCTCGAGGACAATGCGCGCGGCGACCTGCAGACGCTCGAGCAATTGCGCGTTCCGCTCGGCGGCGGCCGGGGCGGCGTGCCGTTATCTGTCGTCGCCGACATCAAGCTCGACCAGGGACCGACCAGCATCAATCGCTACGACCGCGAGCGGCAGGCCACCGTCGCCGCCGATCTGGTCGGCACCGCCGCGCTCGGCACCGCGACGAAGAGGATCTACGAACTGCCGGTCATGAAAAGCCTGCCCAAGGGGGTGAAGGTCAGCCCCTCCGGCGATGCCGAAAGCCTCAATGAGCTGTCCGCCAACTTCGCCACCGCCATCACTGCAGGCCTGATGATGGTCTATGCGGTGCTGGTGCTGCTGTTCGGCACCTTCCTGCAGCCGATCACGATCCTGTTCTCGCTGCCGCTTTCCATTGGCGGCGCGATCGCAGCCTTGCTACTGACCGGAAAGCAGCTCACGACGCCGGTGTGGATCGGCATCATGATGCTGATGGGCATCGTGACCAAGAACGCCATCATGCTGGTGGAATTCGCTGTGGAATCCATCCGCGACGGCAAGACGCGCGAAGACGCCATCATCGATGCCGGCATGAAACGCGCCCGCCCCATCGTGATGACCACCGTTGCCATGGCCGCCGGCATGATGCCGTCCGCCTTGGCGTTTGGCGCCGGTGGCGAGTTCCGCTCGCCGATGGCGCTCGCCGTGATCGGCGGCCTGATCTTTTCGACCATCCTGTCGCTGGTGTTCGTGCCGGCGATGTTCATGGTGATGGACGATGTCGGCACGCTGATCTGGCGCTTCGCCAGCAGGCTCGTGACCTCAAGCGAGCATCATGACGGCGAAAAGACCTCCGGCGATCACAAGCCGCCGCCTGCGATGCTGCATTCGCCGGCGGCCGAGTGAGCGGCCGGCAACCGGAACTCGATCGAGCCTAACTGTGTCATAAGTCACATATCTTTACAGCATCCGGCGGTTACTTTTGGCGGCTTAGCGCGTCATTCCCCTTCCGGGATAGGCCGATCTGGAACACCGACATGAAAGCCTTGAAAATCGCAGGCGTGGTTATCGCCGCAATTCTCGTGATCGCAGCCGCGCTTCTCGTGGTCGGAATTCCCGCGGGCTTCCTGACCTCTTCCATACAGCAGCGCGTCGAGCGCGAAACCGGCTACCATCTGGCGGTCGTGGGTTCCACCAAGCTCGGGCTATGGCCGTCGCTCAACGTCACTATGAGCGACGTGACGCTGGAGGGCCCCGGCGACCAGGACACCGGCCATCGCTTGGCCATCGGCAGCCTCCAGGCCGACCTGCGGCTTGCGAGCCTGTGGTCCGGCCAGCCTGAAATTACCGAGCTTGTGATCGATCATCCCGCCGTCCGCATCCCGCTGCTGCGCGAGCGGCGGCAGGTCTCCAAGGCGAATTCCGGGCCCGATGCCGCGCCGGGCGCGGCCGCTTCAGCCACACCCACCATCAGGCGCATCACCGTCACCGACGGCACGGTCACGTTATTCAACACACATGACCGCGTGGAAGACCATATCGAGGGGGTCACGGCGCACGCGACCATCGATGCTGACCGTCGTCTCAGCCTCGACGGCAGCGCGCGCGCCGGCGGCCATCCGCTGACTTTCAACGTCAAGGCCTCCATGCCCGATCCGTCGCAACTCCAGCAGGCCATTCCTGCCGAGCTGTCGCTTCAAGCTCCCGGCCTGTTGCAGGCGCCGCTGTCGGCCAAGGCCGAGGTCCGGCGCAACGGCAGCGTCGTCATGATCAATTCTCTCTCCGGCGCGATCGGCGACGGCGCCTTCGACGGCTGGGCCTCGATCGATTTCGCCTCTAAGCCGCTCGTCAAGCTCGACCTCGACTTCCACCGGCTCGATGTCGCGACGGCTTCAACGCAGGCCGAACCGCTGGGTGCCGCTAAGCCCTGGAGCACCGACGCCATCGCGATCTCAGGGCTCAACTATGTCGATGCGCAACTCCGCTTCTCGGCCACCGAGCTCAACATCGGGCATGCGCATTTCGCGCCCGTAGCGCTCGAGGCTTCGCTCGCAAAAGGCGTTCTCAAGGGCACCTTCTCGAATCTCGGCGCCTATGGCGGGCAGGCCGGCGGCGGCATCGATATCGACGTCTCGCCCGATACGCCGGTCTATGCGCTTCGCAGCGATCTCACCGGCGTTCGCGCGCTGCCGTTGTTGAGCAGTGTGGCCGGCTTCGACAGCCTGGACGGCAAGCTGCAAGCCAAAATCGACGTCCGCTCTACTGGCCAAAGCCAGCAGGCGATCATGTCGAACCTTGCCGGCACTGTGGATGCGCATTTTGGGGATGGCGCGATCCGAGGGCTGAACGTCGCGCAGATGATCCGCTCGCTGACCTCAGGCGCGCTGTCGGGCTGGCAGGAGAACCGCGAGCAGGCGACCGATCTGAGCCAGCTGTCCGCCTCGTTCCGCATCGAGAAGGGGCTTGCGACCACGACGGATATCAATCTGGTCGGCCCCCTGGTCAAGGTGACAGGCGCCGGCACGGTCGATCTCGGCGCACAGACGCTCTCTTTAAGGGTTGAGCCGAAGCTGGTGCTGAGCACGGAAGGCCAGCGACGCAACGGCGACCCGGCGGGCTTCGGCATTCCCGTTGTCATCGACGGACCGTGGACCGCGCCGCGCATCTCTCCCGACGTTGGCGGCAACGACACTACGACCGGCGGCAACTCGCTCGGCGACACCTTAAGCAAACTCATCCAGCAGGGGCTGGACGCCGCACGCGGCCGCAGCTCGCCCAATCCCTCGCCGAACGGGCCGGCTCAGAATGCGCAGCCGGACCAAGACAGCCGGCCAATCACTGACATGCTGAAACAGTTCTTCGGGCGTTAGCATTGGCGCGGCCGGGTCGAAGCACAAGGCGCAGGTCGCACCTTCCGCGGAGGCCTGTGGCGATAGCCGCGAAGCCGTCATCCTGATATCCATGACGGTCAGGATTTGTCTTACGGGACCGCCATGACACAGCCTAGCGCGCTTTCTTTTTCCAGAAAAATAAAGTCAGACGCTTTTGCGGCGGCGTTCTGCCTGTTTCTTGTCTCCGCCACCCCCGCGCTCGCCGACGACGATTCCGCCGCGCCCAAGGAAGGCCAGCAAGGCGCGGCCGTCACGGTGCTGAAGGCTGCGAAGTCCTGCTTCCCCAATGTGGTCGAGGCGTTCGGAATCCTCGTTCCGCGCGACGAGACTTTTGTGCGCCCGGACCGGCCCGGCGTGAGGGTCGCGGACGTCATGGCCGAACCCGGCGACACCGTCACCGCCGGCCAGCCTCTGGCGCGGCTGGCGCTGCCGGAAGGCGGCACGACGCAGGTCGCGGCCCCGGTCGCAGGCCTTGTGGCAAGCTCGACCGCCACCATCGGCGCGCTGGCCTCGCCGCGCGGCGAAGCGCTGTTTTCCATCATCGCGCGCAACGAGTTCGACCTGGTCGGAATGGTGCCGACACAGGATCTGCCGAAGCTGGCGGTGAACCAGCCGGCGCGCGTGCGCATCGTCGGCGGCGGCGACGTCGAGGGCAAGGTGCGCCGCGTCGCCGCCACCGTCGAGCCCAACACCCAGCTCGGCCAGGTGTTCGTCGGCCTCACCACCAATCGCAAGCTGTTCGTCAACGCTAGCGGCCGCGCCATGATCACGACCGGAAAAAGCTGCGGCGTGTCGGTGCCGCTCACCGCCGTGCTCTATGGCTCCGCCGGCACCGTGGTGCAGGTGGTGCGGCGGGCGCGGATCGAGACCAAGCGGGTGGAGGTCGGACTGATGTCGGGCGGCCAGGTCGAAATCCGCGAAGGGCTTAACGAGGGCGACATCGTGGTGGCGCGGGCTGGGGCGCTGCTGCGCGAGGGCGACCTGGTGCGGCCGGTGACGGAGAGCGCCGAGGCGCGGTAAGCCACCCTTCGTCATTCCGGGGCGATGCGCAGCATCGAACCCGGAATCTCGCTCCGATTACTTCGAGATTCCGGGTTCGCCCTTCGGGCGCCCCGGAATGACGGCAGATGGAAACTTTAGCGCGCGGCGTTGAAGCTGACTTCTTCCATCAGCGTCGAGGAGACCGAAGGCACCTGGGCGCCGCCGGAGGTGCGCGAGATCGCGACGCGGGTCTGGTTGAAGATCGCTTCCGCCGTGCGCGCCTGATCGGGCCGCTTGCTGTCGATACGATTGAGCAGTTCTGTCACCAGCACCGAATTCGCACCCGTCGAATCGTCGGCCACCGTGCCCGGCGCGGCCGACGTCAGGAGCAGCGCATTGTCGGGCAAAGTGATCGGCGCCAGACCATGCGAGAAGGTGCGGAAGCGCCGCTCGTAAGGGTTACGCCGCGAGGCGTCGAGCACCACGACCTTGGCGGAGGCGCCGAAATCCCTGGCCGCATCGAGCACGGTTTCGACGCTGATGCCCTCGCGGCGCACGTCGGCTTCCTTCCAGATCGTGGCATCGACCGGGATCATGTAGCTCTCGCGGCCGACCTGGATGCCGTAGCCGCCGAAGAACAGCATCACCACCGAATCGGAACGAACCTTCGACTTCAGCCGCGCCACGGCGCGGACCATGTCGTCGTGGGTGGCGTCTTCGATGGCGTCGACGTCAAAACCTTCGTGGCGGAGCGCCGCCGTCAGGGCGCGGACGTCGTTGATCGGCTGGGCCAGCGGGATGTTGGCGTCAGGATAATGACCGTTGCCGATCACGAGTGCGATGCGGGACGACGGCGTGGCGGCGCTCTCCGCCTGCCCGGCCTGAGCCACCTTCGCGGCGTCCAGCGTCCGCTTGTTCAGCGCCGCATGCGCGCCGATGCCCAGGGACACCGTGCCGACCAGCGCCGCCGCAATGACGAGCAAACGACGGGACCTGCCAAATCGGAAGAGCTGCCCAAACAAATTCATCACTGGTCTCATTCCGCAATCACTCTCCTGAGCGCGCGTCGCTTTGGTCGCGCCAGACACTCGTCGGGTTTATTGGGATGGGGTGCGTTTGCTGTCGAAATGTGCTCAATTTGCGGCGCCGCAACAAAGAAATCCTTAACCCGTCCGGTAAGGTGCCCGCAACCTTATTTGTCCGTTAACGGAACCCGCCGGGTTCCAGTTCCTCGCGCGCAACCAGGCCGAATATCCCTCTTTGGGCTAACGTGGCCCCGGCTCGCATTTCCTTGAAATTGCAGCATCTTTCGTGCCAATGCTGTTCGGCTTCAGGTCTGGGGAGAAACTTCCGCGGAAATCAGCCGTTTTCGCGAGGGGTTTGCAGCACACGCGGGGTCCACCCGCGCGGAAAGACATATCATGGCGTTTCATGACATGGCCGGAGCCGTCTGCCGCGCGCTGACGGCTCGCAAGGACGGTCCGTCGCTCTACGACGTCTGCGATCCGATCCTGCTCAATGGCGCCGGCGCCGACCGGCATCTTTCCAAGTTCTACCAGACCGCCCTCGGCAACCCGGCCCTGCGGCCGCTGCTGCGCCGGACCGGGCTCGCCGAGCTGAACGACCAATCTCGGCTCGAGGCGTTGCGCGAGGCGCTGGTCCGGGCGCGCGACGATGAGCGGCCTGACTGGGCCGCGATCGGCCAGCCGGTCGCCGGCCTGCTCGATACCGTCGAATTGCACCATCCCCGGCCGCCCGCCGCCACAACCGACGCCGCGCCGCCAAAACTGTTCGAGATCGAGCGGGTCATCCGCGCCTGCGGCGCGCACCTGCTGCGATCGTTTGGGAAAAACGGCTTCATCCCGGCCTATGCGGCCTTCAACCTGATCGGCGACCCTGACATAGGCGGCCGCGAATTCCTGATGGCGCTCACCGGGCTCGATGCGCGCGGCTACAAGAATTCGACGCTGCTGTTCAACCTGGCGCGCATCTTCATCGCGCGCTCGCCGGCCCGCGACTTGATCAACCCTGCCTGGAACGGCATCGCCGAGCCGATGTGGCAGCCGATCCAGATCCGGCATCGCTCGGCCTATTACGACGCCTTCTATATCGAAGCGCTGTTGAGCTTTGCCGGGAGCGGGCTGGCTTCGACCGAGGAGACCGCGGCCGCGCGGCGCGCCATATCGGGCATGGCCGCGTTCTGCCTTGGGCCGAGCCGCGAGCGGGTCGCAAGTGTCGACGGCCGCGCCTTCGATGTCGTCACCGCGATCGCGCCTCACCCGCATCCGCGGTTTTCGCGCTTTTTCGCAGAGATCAAGCAGACGCTCGGCTTCGGCCTCTACGTGCCGGATTGCGACACCACCGCCTGTGCATTCTCGGCCGCAACACAAGCCGGCTCGAACGATGCGATGCTCGATCAGCCGCTGCCCGATTTCTACAGCGGATATCAGGTCAAGGCCAGCGCCAACGCGCCCAAGGTGACGGTCGCGATCAACGATCACATCGACTATGACGGCGGCATCGTCACCTGGATCGACAACATCAACGGCGACCGCCCCTACGGCAATGATCTCGACCCGACGCTCAATCTCGATGTGCTCGAGGTGAGCGTCCGGAATTTTTCCCGCTGGAAAATCCTTCAGACGCCGCAGCGGCTCGAGCTGCTGCGTGGCATCGTGACGTTCCAGCGAAATCTTGCAGTCAGCGGCGCCTTCGCCAATCCGCGCTCCCACATCTATTACCTGCCGGAGCTGTACTGCGCCTATTTCGGCCGCTGCTATGCGGCGTTCATGGCGCTGCCTGCGGATGCGCGGCAGGCGATCGATCCCGACGGCGCGTTCGAATTGATTCGACAACGCGTGCTCGATTATGTGCGCGAGGATTTGATCACCCACGAGATGAACGTGTTCGATGCGGCGCTGGCGCTGATCGCGCTCGGACATCTCGGTGCTGATGTTTCAAACTTGACACCAGCCTTACACTGCATCGTGCGCCACCTCGGCGAAGGCGGCCGCCATGGACTGTTCAAGGCCTATGAGTGGAACAAGATGAAGACACCGACCCGGATTCTGGTCGGCGGGCCGGAAGCCACGTCCGCCTTTGTGCTGATGGGTCTGTCACTGGCGCACGCAGCGCTGAAGCGGGCGACGGGCTAGTTCCGCCCACGGCATTCATTACGCCAACATCTCGCCCGTTTGGAAATCCACTGGTGTCCGGGCTCTGACATTCGTATCCTGTCGCCGTTGGCACCTTTACGAATGTCGCGATCATCGATTGCATTTTGAACGGGCCCTTTTCACATGCGCATGAAATTCCTGTCCGTGATGATTTTGTCGTTGCTGCTGCCCGCCGCCGCGGACGCCGCCGACATCAGCGGCACGGCGAAGGTGCGCGAGGGCGATACGGTCCTGATCGGAACCACCAGGATTCGCCTCGGCGGCATCGACGCACCCTCGGTCGACCAGCTCTGCCTCAACAGCAAGGGCGAGCGCTGGACCTGCGGGGTCGCCGCGCGCGACGAACTGATCAAGCATACCGACGGCAGGACCTGGACCTGCCATGCAGGCCAGGCGCCCGACCGCCGTGGCCGGATCACGGCGCGATGCGAGGTCGACGGCGAGGACATCCAGAAATGGATGGTGCGCAGCGGCTGGGCGCTGTCCTATGCGCGGTTCTCCCACGACTACGACGCGGACGAGAAGGCGGCGCGCGAGGTCAAGGCCGGCATGTGGCAAGGCGCGTTCATCGCGCCCTGGGACTGGCGGGTCCGCAACAAGAAGACCACGATCCTCGGCGCCACCAAGCCGCCGGAAAGCGCGCATGCGATCCTGCTGGCCTCGGCCTCGGGGCCGGTCGCGCCGTCGCCGGATTGCACCATCAAGGGTAATGTCAACGGCGCCGGCGAGTGCATCTATCACAAGCCGACCAGCCGCTGGTACGCCCGGATCGAGATGAAGATCAGCAAGGGCACGCGCTGGTTCTGCTCGGTGGAGGAGGCCGAAGCCGCCGGCTGCCGCGAGACGAGGCGATAGCGCGTCGTTCGTCTGACTGGTCGTTCACAACGGAAACACCGTGGCGATTTTCTTTGTCATCGTTCCATCTCACCATCCGCATGCGCGGCTGGAGCGGTTTCTGCTCGTCGCGCTCTGCGTCGTATTGGCCTATACGGCGCTGGCCTATCTGGCGCTGCCGGCGTTGTGGAGCCACTACGAGCATCAACGCCGCCTTGCCGATCTGCCGATGGTCACCCGAACAGCACAAGACATTCCCGGCGATCCCATCAATGTCGGATTGATCGGCGACAAGCGCGACGTACTCTGCGCCATGCAGGCGGCCGGCTGGTATCCGGCCGATCCGGTGACGGCGCGCTCGTCGCTCGAAATCGCCGGCAGCGTGCTGCTCGATCGTCCCTATCGCCAGGCGCCGGTCAGTCCGCTGTATTATCTCGGGCGGCCGGAGGATTTCGCGTTCGAAAAGCCGCTGGGCAAGAGCGCCGATCGCCGTCATCACGTGCGGTTCTGGAAAGTGCTGGATCAGGGCGAGGAGAAACGCCCAGTCTGGCTTGGCGCCGCCACCTTCGATCGCGGCGTCGGCGTCAGTCACTACACCGGCGCCATCACCCACCATATTTCGCCCGACATCGACGCCGAGCGCGGCCTGCTCGCCGCGGACCTGGAGGCCGCGAAAATGGTCGACGCAAAATACCAGGTGACCGGCGTCGGCGTCACGCTCACCGGGCGGAACGGCGGCGGCGATCCCTATTTCACCGACGGCGAGGTGTGGATCCTGCGGCTGGTCGTGGCGTGCCAAAAGCGAACAGCACCGGTCGATGTCATTCCGAGCCCGCCGGCGACCGAGATCAAGGACCAGATCTGGCGCGCTGTTGCCGATACACTGACAAATTAGGGGTGGAGCCTGCATGCCAGCCTCACCCGAATATCATCTCCTGCCCGCTTGAATTTCCCGCCATTCCCCTGCATCCCTTGATTCCAACAAACCTAGCAGAGGAATCACTGATATGGCCGTTCGCGCGGGCCGGGAATTCCTGGCGATCCCCGGACCCACCACCATGCCCGACGAGGTGTTGCGGGCGATGCACCGTCCGGCGCTCGACATCTATTCCGAGGAGATGGTGCAACTGACCGACGGCCTGTTGCGCGATCTCTCCAGCCTGTTCGCCACCAAGGGCAAATCCTACATCTACATCGCCAACGGCCATGGCGCCTGGGAAGCCGTGCTGAGCAACGTGCTCTCGCGCGGCGACAAGGTGCTGGTGCTGGAAAGCGGCCGGTTCGCCATCAACTGGGGCAACGCGGCGGCAGCTATGGGCGCCGATGTCGAAGTGCTCAAGGGCGACTGGCGCCGCGCCGTTCGCGTCGCCGAGGTCGAAGAACGCCTGCGCAAGGACAAGGACCACAGGATCAAGGCGATCCTGGCGGTTCAGGTCGACACCGCCTCGGGCGCCTACAACGACATCGAAGCGATCGGCAAGGCGATCAAATCGGCGGGCCATCCCGCGCTGTATCTTGTCGACACCGTGGCGTCACTCGGCTGCATGCCGTTCGAGATGGATGGCTGGGGCATCGACGTCGCGATGTCGGGCTCGCAGAAGGGCCTGATGACGCCGCCGGGCCTGGGCTTCTGCGCGGTGAATGATCGTGCGCAGGAAGCGCACAAACGCGCGAACATGCGGACGCCCTATTGGGACTGGACCGAACGCGAGGGCACCGAGCACTACCGCAAATACGGCGGCACCGCGCCGATCCACCTGCTGTTTGCGCTTCGGCAGGCCATCGACATGATCAAGGAGGAGGGTCTCGAAAACGTCTTCCTGCGCCATCGCCTGCTCGCCGAGGCGGTGCGCGCTGCCGTGTCGGTCTGGGCCGAGGGCCAGGTGCTCAGCCTCAATATCGCGGAAGGCACCGAACGCTCGAACACCGTCACCACGGTCGCGATGGCCGGCAGCTACAACCCGGCTGCGCTACAGCGCTACTGCAAGGAGAAGTGCGGCGTCGTGCTGGGCACCGGGATCGGCGAACTGACCGGCCAGGCGTTCCGGATTGCCCATATGGGCCACGTCAACGCGCCGATGATCCTGGGCACCCTCGGGGTGATCGAAGTCGGCCTCCAGGCGCTCGGCATTCCCCATGGCAAAGGCGGTGTCGATGCCGCGGTCGGCTATCTCGGCGACAACGTTCCGGCTTGATGCAAATCTGGGCGGGGCAAGGCTTTCCGGCCGCCCGGCATTCGTGCTTATATTGATCTGGCGATAAATAAGCCGGACTGCATTCTGCCAAAACGGCCTGTCCTAGAGCTCCTTTGATTCCGAAGTTCGCAAGCTATTGCGGCGACCTCTGATGCGAACTTCGGAATCAAAGGAGCTCTAGCAACTTATTGATTTCTAGTCCGGCTTTGAATTTGAAGTTCCTGTCACGAACGTGCGGCGACACTGATAGGAACTTCAAATTCGCCGCACTTGACGCAATCGGGTTTCCGCCCAAAAGCGGCGATCCGGTCACGGGTGGAATGTGCGAAAGAGCAAGCGGGGAGTGGAGCGATTGGCGTCGGTTGAATTGCGTGACCTCACCAAGCGGTTTGGATCGGTGACGGTCGTTGAAAACGTCGCGTTGCGTATCGACCATGGACAGCTGATCTGCCTTCTCGGCCCGTCCGGCTGCGGCAAAACCACGACGCTGCGGCTGATCGCGGGCTTCCTCGAGCCGACCTCGGGCGAAATCCGCGTCGGCGACCGCCTGGTATCGTCGGCCGCGCGCACGCTGCCGCCCGAGCAGCGCAAGATGTCGATGATCTTCCAGAGCTACGCGCTCTGGCCGCACATGACGGTGGCCGAAAACATCACCTACGGGCTTCGCTTGCGGAAGCTGGATCGCGACACCATCGCCAGGAAGCTGAAGTCGATCCTGCAGACCACCAAGCTCGAAATCCTCGCCGAACGTTATCCCGGCGAACTATCAGGCGGCCAGCAGCAACGCGTGGCGCTGGCCCGCGCGCTGGTCGTCGAGCCGGAAACCCTGCTGCTCGACGAGCCGCTGTCGAACCTCGATGCCAACCTGCGCGAGGAGATGCGCTTCGAGATTCGCAGGCTGCACGACGAATACCGCTATACGACCGTTTATGTCACTCACGACCAGTCGGAAGCGATGACGACCGCCGATCTCATCGCCGTCATGAACGGCGGCAAGATCGATCAGCTCGGCACGCCGGAAGATATCTACGACCGGCCGCAATCGGAGTTCGTGGCGCGCTTCATCGGCTCCAGCAACGTGATCAAGGGCGTCGCGCAAGACGAGAACCACATCGCCTTCTGCGGCGCGACCTTCCGCGTGGTCGGCGCGAAGCTTTCCGCCAGCCAGGACGCCGCCGTCGCGATCCGCCAGCATGACATCCAGCTGTCGACCGTCCCGCCGCAGAGCGCCGACAACATCGTGAAGGCGACGGTGACACGGCAGGTGTTTCTCGGCGCCAACCGCGACTATATGGTCGAAACGTCCGACGGCACGTCCTTGCGCGCGGTCACCTCGCCGCAAACCGCGATTGCCCCCGGCACGCAAGTATGGCTGACGCTGCCGGCCGAGCGCTGCCGCGCGCTGAGCCGATAGGCCGGGACGCGATGGCGCTGCGGAAACTATCGAGGCGCGAGGCGATCAAGGGATCGGCGGCACTCGGAGTTTCGGTTTTTGCTGCGTCCGTCACAGCCGCGGCGCCCGAGCCCGTCGCGATCACGTCGCAACTGATCGAGGCCGCAAGGCGCGAAGGCAAGGTCGTGCTCTATTCCGCGATGGACCTGCCCGTCGGCGAAAAGCTCGGCAACGCCTTTCAGGCGCAATTCCCCGGCATCGAGGTGCAGATCGAGCGCTCCGGCTCGGAGCGGCTGTTTCAGCGGATCGGACAGGAGTTTTCATCCAACATCCATGCCGCCGACGTGATCACCACGGCCGACGCCTCTCACGTCATCTCGTGGAAGCGGAACGGATGGCTCGCGCCGTTCGTCCCCGAAGATGTCGCAAGATATTTTCCGAGCCAATATCGCGACGGAGACGGCATGTCGGCGACTTCGCGCATCTGGTTGTCGTCAATCGCCTGCAACACCAACCTCGTCAAACCATCCGAGGCGCCTCGAAACTTCGCCGACCTGCTCGACCCGAAATGGGCCGGCAAGATGGTGAAGGGACACCCGGCCTATAGCGGCACCATCATGACGGCGACGTTTCAGCTCGTGCGCGAACTCGGCTGGGACTATCTGGAAAAACTGTCAAGGCAGCGGGTCATGCAGGTGCAGTCGTCGACCGATCCGCCGAAAAAACTTGCGCTCGGCGAGCGCGCGATCATGGCTGACGGCAACGACTATAATGTCGTGCTGTTGAAGGAGGCCGGCCAGCCGGTCGAGCCGATCTATCCGGCCGAGGGCACGCCGACCATCTTGGGCCCGACCGCGATCTTCGCCAGCGCGCCGCATCCGAGCGCCGCGCGGCTGTTCCAGGCCTGGCTGCATACGCGGCAAACCCAGCAGTTCTTCACCGATTACACCGCGCAATATTCGGCGCATCCGCAGGTGACGCCGAAGCCCGGCCGCCGCAGGATCTCCGAGATCAAGCTGATGAAGGAAGACGCAGCCGGCGTGGAGAAGATGACCGACGAAATCAAGACGCGCTATGCGCGGTTGTTCAGGGTGTAACTATCCCCTCATGGTGAGGAGGCGCGTGCGCGCCGTCTCGAACCATGAGGCCCAACGTTGGCCTCATCCTGCGAGACGCGGCTCCGCCGCTCCTAGGATGAGGAACAGCCAGTGAGCCAAATGATGACCATCGCCAGCGACACTCCAAAAGCCAAGATCGACTTCACCAGGCCGGTGCTGTGGCTGTTCGCGGCCGTCATGATCGTGCTGATCGTGCTGCCGATGTCTTGGCTCTTGATCTACAGTATCACCGACAAGGCCGGTCACGTGACGGTGCAGAACTTCGTCACATTGTTCACCGACCCTGATTTCCTCGATCCACTGGTCACGACCGCGATCATTGCGACAAGCTCGGCCGTCATCTGCTGCCTGATTGCCGCCCCGATGGGATGGCTGGTGGCGCGCACCGACATGCCCGGCCGGCAGTTCATCCGCGCGCTGGTCACCGCCTCGTTCGTGACGCCGCCGTTTCTCGGCGCGGTCGCCTGGGAGCTACTGGCTGCGCCGAACAGCGGGCTGCTCAACCAGCTCTTTCGGCATCTCACCGGCGCCGAAAGCGACGAGCATCTGTTCGACATTTACTCGCTGCCCGGCATTATCTTTGTCATCTCCTGCTACACGTTCCCGTTCGTGTTCGTGCTGGTCGCGAACGCACTCGACAACATGCCGGGCGAGTTGGAAGACGCATCCGCCATTCTCGGGGGTAAGGCCTGGACCACGGCACGGCGCATCACCATTCCGCTCGCGCTTCCGGCGATCGTCGCCGGCGCACTGATCGCCTTCCTGCAGGCCATGACCCTGTTCGGCTCGCCCGCCATCTTGGCGCTGCCGGCAGGCTTCCACACCATGACCACGAAGATCTGGAGTCTGTTTCAGTATCCGCCCAAGCTTGAACTTGCCGCCGCCGCCGCGGTACCGCTGCTGGTCCTGACCATTCTGCTGTTGCAGGGCCAGAAATTCCTGCTGGGACGACGCGGCTTTTCCGTGCTCGGCGGCAAATATGGCGCGCCGCGGAAAGTCGAGATGAGGAAGTGGCGCTGGGCCGCGCTCGCTTTTTGTCTCCTGATGCTGCTCAATCCCGTTTTCCTGCCGTATTTCGCGCTGTTCAACGCGGCGTTCTCGCCGAACGCCACGACGCTGGTAACGCCTTCGACCTTCACGCTGCATAACATCGTGTTCGTGTTCACCGAACTGTCCTCGACGCAGCTTGCGCTGAAGAACACGGTGATCCTCGGCGCATCGACGGCGACGCTCGGCACGCTGCTGGCGCTCGTCATCGCCTACGTCACCACGCGGAAGGTGATATCAGGCCATCGCGTGCTCGGCTTTCTCGCCACGGCACCAGTCGCCGTGCCGGGCATCGTGCTCGGCGTCGGATTGTTCCTGAGCTACACGCGACCGCCCTTCGTGCTCTACGGTACGCTGTGGATCCTGCTGATCGCGTTTTTGACCATCAACCTTCCCTCGGCCTACCAGCAATTGCAGGCCGCGTTCGCCACCGTCCATCCCGAACTCGAGGAAGCAAGCCGCATTCTCGGCGCGAGCCGGCTGCAGGCGCTGCGCCAGATCACGGCGCCGCTGCTCCGTACCGGCGTCATCGCCACCTGGTGCTTCATCTTCATCGGCGTGATGCGTGAACTGTCGGCCGCGATCGTGCTGTTCACCTCGCAGACCAAGGTGATCAGTGTCCTGATCTACGACCTCAACGAAAGCGGCGACCTTGCCGCCATTTCCGTGCTCGGGATCGCAATGCTGGTCATCACTTTCGCGGTGGTGCTTGCCGTCAACCGGATTCCCGTGCTTGGCGGCAATGTCGGGGCTCGGCTGCGGAATTAGCAAGCTCTATAAGCCGTCATTGCGAACGTCAGCGACGACCCCTATCGCTCCGCACCTTCGATCCGGTACGCCTCGACCTGTGTCTGGAGCTCATCGAGGTATCGCGTCGGCGCCACCGGATCGACACGGTATTTCCGTTGCGCCAGCCACTCCAGGACTTGCAGGTCAATCGACGGCGAATGATGGATCACGTCGGAATAGTTGTTCAGATCGTGGGTGACTTCGCTCACGCTGCGGAAATCGAACAGCCGGACGTTCGAAAATTCCATGACCCGACGGCAGAAGTAGGCTGAAAAGGCGTAGACGCCTTTCAGCGCCGCAGGCGAAGTCTCGCGCAGCGCGACCCATTGCAGGATGGAGTAAGGCGGCAGGTAAATATCAAAGGCCACATCGGGATGGGCGCGGATCAGCGGAATAGCGTCGCGTTCGAAGACGCGAACCTTCATGTCGTAGTCCGTATCATCAAGCAGATATTTTCTGCGCACGGGATCCGTGACGTAACTGTAAGCGGCAAACGCCCGCCTGGAATTATAGATTGCACCGGCGTCGTCGCTTGCTTGCAGCGTATTGATGTCGTCGACCCTGGAAATCGGGAACTTGAACAGCACTTCGCTCGTCAAGGACACAACGACCGGCTCGAAATGCGGCATCGATCGCGCGGCGATCCACAGCGCTTCCCGCGCCATGGCGCCATCGAGAAGATAGGAGGCGATGCCCTTGGCGTTGCCCCGGTAAAGGTTGGCCGGAAGATGCGTATTGGCGTCGATGTCAGGCGCATCGTGGAAGATCCAGTCGTCGACTTCCCAGATCACGCGTTTCGGATGCCGGACCATGGCCGCCTCAAGCACGAACACCTGTTCGCGCGAGCTTGAACCGGTCATCGCAAGCTTGAGCGACTTCACGCCGAGGATGCGGTCGACGTCGCTTTGGTGAAAATGGATCGCAAGCGAGGTCCCCATGAAGGGCGTATCGAACGTCTGGCTTCTGATCAGGCCGGCGTTCTGAAGCCGGCTGTCCTGTGAATACATCGCGGTAAACAGCCGGGGGTTGCGGAATATCTGCAGGGGATCGACGACGAAGTTGAGTCCTGCCGCCGCCACCACGATCAGCAGGCTCGCACAGAGGAAACGAAGCAGGTCTTTGATCGGCTGACTCATCAGAACCGGAAGTAAATGAATTCGCTGTATTGCTGGATGCCGAGAACGCCGAACGCGAAGGCTGCCGCGCCGCCATAAAGCAGAAGCGGTCGCACCTGCCACGCGTCAAGACTGACGCCGACGGACCTGGTCTTGTGGTCGTAGCCGACGAGTTCTTGCGTGTTCGGCGCAAACCAGACGAGCCCAGCATAGACCGCGATCAACATGCTCTGGATCATCTCGGCATGGCCGAAGACGATCTGACCGGGATCTGCCATTCTCGATAGCACGGAGAGCGCCGAGGCCAGGCTATCGGCGCGGAAAAACACCCAGGCGACGACGACCGCGAGGAAGGTCAGGAGAAACGCGACGACGCCGGCTGGGCGCTGCAAGGCTTGGGGGATCGGCGGGCCGAAATTGGCCCATGCATGGTTGATGCAGAGATAGACGCCGTGCAAAGCGCCCCAAATAACGAATGTCCAGGCCGCGCCGTGCCAGAGACCCCCGAGCAGCATCGTGATCATCAGGTTCACATAGCGCTGTAGCCGGCCGTGCCGGTTGCCGCCCAGCGGGATGTAGAGATAGTCGCGCAGGAACCGCGACAGCGTCATGTGCCAGCGGCGCCAGAAGTCGATGATGTTGTTCGCCTTGTAGGGGGAATTAAAGTTCAGCGGCAGGAAAATGCCGAACATCAGCGAGATTCCGATCGCCATGTCGGAATAGCCGGAGAAATCGAAATAGAGCTGAAAGGTGTAGGCAAGCGCGCCGATCCAGGCCTGATCGAACGACGGCGATGCCTGGTGGAAGGCGAGCGCGACCAATGGCTGGATGCCATCGGCAAGCACCGTCTTCTTGAAGAGGCCGACGCCGAAAATGATCAGGCCATACAGGATCAGACGCGGGTTCGGCCGTTTCGAATCGGCAGCCTCAAACTGCGGGATCATGTCCCGGTGGTGCAGGATCGGCCCCGCGATCAGATGCGGGAAATATGTCACGAACAGCGCGTAATGCGGCAGCGCATAGCGAGCGACCTTGCCCCGGTAGGCGTCGACCAGAAAGGCGATCTGGGTGAAGGTGTAGAACGAGATGCCAACGGGAAGCAGGATGTTTACCGCGAAGGTCGTCGAGAACACCGCGTTGAAATTGGCGACCAGGAAGCCGGCGTATTTGAAGACGCCGAGCGCCAGCAGGTCACCGCTCACGCCCGCCGCGAGCACGGCAGAACGTGCACCCGCGCGCAAGTTGCGCGAGATCAACAGCCAGCCAATGAGATAGTTGAAGGCAATCGATGCCAGCAGCAGCGCCACGAATGGCCAGTTGCTGAACGCGTAGAAGACAAGTGAGGCCAGCGCGAGCCAGATGACCGGCGCCAACGCGTTGACGCGGCCAGCCACGAAATAGCCGAACAGAACGACCGGCAGAAAGACGAAAATGAAGGGATAGGAGCTGAAAAGCATTCGTTTCCCCGAAGGAAAGCCAAGCCTAACCATACTCCCTTGTGATCAACAAGCTGCCCTGCGCTCTGGCGCCGCACCGGCATCTCTGGCAATCCGTTTGAGGCATCCCGATATGATGAGGCGCCCGCGCCTACTCGAAGTGAGACCGAAAAGATGGACCAGAAGAGCCCCTTGCCACCGCCGGTCGCGCCGCGCCGCCCGCATGCCGTGACGATCCACGGCATCACGATCACTGACGACTACGCGTGGCTGAAGGACGAAAACTGGCAGGAGGTTCTGCGCGATCCATCCATTCTGAATGCTGATATCCGCAAACTTCTGGAAGCGGAGAACGCCTACACCGAGAGCCTGCTTGGCCATACCGAAGCGTTGCAGAAGCGGCTGGTCAAGGAGATGCGCGGACGCATCAAGGAGGACGATTCCAGCGTCCCCTCGCCCGATGGACCCTATGCTTACCTGAGCAAGTTCCGCGAGGGCGGCCAGCATCAGCTGTTCGGACGTACCCCGCGCGATGGCGGCGAGGCCGAGATCATTCTCGATGGCGACGAACTCGCCGCGGCCCATGACTATTTCAAATTCGGCGGCTCGCGGCATTCGCCCGACCACCGGCTTCAGGCCTGGAGCGCCGACACCAAGGGCTCCGAATATTTTACGATCCGGGTCCGCGACTGGGCGACGGGGAAGGATCTTGACGATGTCGTCGAGGAAGCCGACGGCTCCGTGGTGTGGAGCACCGATGCAAGCGCCTTCTTGTACGTGAAGCTCGACGACAATCACCGGCCGCTGCAGGTCTGGCGCCATCGCCTCGGCACCAGACAATCCGACGACCTCATGGTCTACGAGGAAAAGGATTCCGGCTGGTTCACCCATATCCACGAAAGCTCGACCGGCCGCTATTGCGTGATCGCCGGCGGCGATCACGAAACCTCCGAGCAGCGGCTGATTGATCTGTCCGACCCGACGGCAACGCCGCGGCTGGTCGCGGCACGCGAGGAGGGCGTGCAGTATTCGGTCAACGACCGCGGCGATCAGTTGCTCATTCTCACCAACGTCGACGGCGCGATCGATTTCAAGATCATGACCGCGCCGTTGAAGGCACCGGAGCGGAACAACTGGCGCGATCTGATCCCCTATCGCGAGGGCATCTATGTGCTCGATGTGGAGCTTTATTCGGGTCACATGGTGCGGCTGGAGCGCGCCAACGCGCTCCCCGCCATCGTGATCCGCGATCTCGAAAGCGGCGAGGAGCACGCCATCGCCTTTGATGAAGCCGCCTACTCGCTCGACACCATGGGAAGCTACGAGTTCGAAACGACGAACCTGCGCTTCTCCTATTCGTCGATGACGACGCCGTCCGAGGTCTACGACTACGACATGGCAAAGCGGACGCGGACCTTGCGCAAGCGCCAGGAAATTCCCTCCGGTCACAATCCGGCCGACTATGTCACAACCCGCATCATGGCGAAGTCCCATGACGGGGCCGAGGTGCCGGTCTCGATTCTCTATCGCCGCGACCTCAGGCGCGACGGCGCCGCGCCGCTTCTGCTCTACGGCTACGGCTCCTACGGCATGGCGATGCCGGCGTCTTTCTCCGCCAACCGCCTGTCGCTGGTCGATCGCGGCTTCGTCTATGCCATCGCCCATATCCGCGGCGGCGCCGACAAGGGCTGGGGCTGGTATCTCGACGGCAAGCGCGGCAAGAAGACCAACACTTTTGATGATTTCGAAGCCTGCGCCCGCGCGCTGATTGCGGAAAGATACACGTCCGCCAAACGCATCGTTGCCCACGGCGGCTCTGCCGGCGGCATGCTGATGGGCGCGGTCGCCAACCGCGCCGGAGAACTGTTTGCGGGCATCATCGCCGAAGTGCCCTTCGTCGATGTCCTCAACACCATGCTCGACCTCTCGCTGCCGCTGACACCGCCGGAGTGGCCGGAATGGGGAAACCCAACCGAGAGCGCAACCGATTTCAAGACCATCCTGTCCTATTCGCCTTACGACAACATCGCGGCAAAGGACTATCCGGCGATTCTGGCTATGGGCGGCCTCACCGACCCGCGCGTCACTTACTGGGAGCCGGCCAAATGGGTCGCGCGCTTGCGCGCGACCATGACCGGCGGTGGTCCCGTGCTGTTGCGCACCAACATGGGCGCGGGTCACGGCGGCGCGTCCGGCCGCTTCAACCGGCTCGACGAGGTCGCCATCGCCTATGCGTTCGCGCTGTGGGCGGTGGGTCTGGCGGAGGCCGGGGGGTGAATCTCCGTGTCCCGGACGCGGCGCATCACGAAGTGGTGCGACGCAGATCCGGGACCGACACCTTGATGGACCCCGGATCTGCGGTGCGACGCTTCGCGCTGCACCGCGTCCGGGGAACGGCACAACGAAGAGCGAGGCTACCTTCCCTTCTCCTTCCGCCATGCGGCGAAATCCACCAGCGTCTGTTCGTCGGTTGCCGGGTAGAGCCCGAGGATCGATCTGCCCTTCTGCACCTGCTCGGTGACGAAGTCCTCGAACGCCGTCATCTCGACCGCCTCATTGGCGATCTCGTCGGCGAGATGAGCAGGGATCACGATCACGCCGTCGCTGTCGCCGAGAATGACGTCGCCGGGAAATACCGGCGCATCGCCGCAGCCGATTGGAACGTTGATCTCGATCGCCTGATGCAGCGTCAGGTTGGTCGGCGCACTCGGCCGGTGGTGATAGGCCAGAAAGCCAAGTCTTGCGATCTCGGCGGAATCGCGAAAGCCGCCGTCTGTGACCACGCCGGCGACGCCGCGCTTCATCAATCGCGTGACGAGAATGGCGCCGGCAGACGCCGCACGCGCGTCCTTGCGGCTGTCCATCACCAGCACGCCGCCTGCCGGACAATCCTCGACCGCCTTGCGCTGCGGGTGGGCGCGGTCGCGAAACACCTCGATCTTGTTCAGGTCTTCGCGCGCCGGCATGTAGCGCAGCGTGAACGCTTCGCCGACCAGCACCGGTTGATCGGCGCCGAGGGGATGCACATCCTGGATCATCTGGATGCGAAAGCCGCGCTTGAACAACGCGGTCGCCACCGTCGCGGTGGAGACGGTTTTCAGCTTGTTGCGGGTGGCGTCGGAGAGTTTTGGCATGGGATTAACCTCTGCTGTCATTCCGGAGCGATGCGTCAGCATCGAATCCGGAATGTCGAGGTTCCGGGTTCGCTTCGCGCCCCGGAACGACGGATCAAAAAATCGAGGGCTCGCCGACCGGCTTGCCGAACGTGGTTTCGAGGAAATCGAAGTCGCAGCCTTCATTGGCCTGCTTGATATGTTTGGTGAACATCCAGCCATAGCCGCGCTCGAAGCGCGTCTCCGGCTGCTTCCACTCCGCGCGGCGCCTGGTCAACTCGGCCTCGGACACGTCGAGATTGATGGTGCGCGCGGCAACATCGAGCGTGATCTTGTCGCCTGACTTCACCAGCGCGAGCGGCCCGCCGATATAGGATTCCGGCGAGACGTGCAGGATGCAGGCGCCGTAGCTGGTGCCGCTCATGCGCGCATCCGACAGCCGCACCATGTCGCGCACGCCCTGCTTCACGAGTTTCGTGGGGATCGGCAGCATGCCCCATTCCGGCATGCCCGGGCCACCTTGCGGGCCGGCATTGCGCAGGATCAGCACGTGATCGGCCGTCACATCGAGGTCGGGATCGTCGACCGCCTTCTTCATCGAGGGGTAATCGTCGAACACCAGCGCCCCGCCGGTATGCTTGAGGAAACGCGGATCGCAGGCGGAGGGCTTGATCACGCAGCCATCGGGCGCGAGGTTGCCCTTGAGCACGGCGAGCGCACCTTCGGCATAGATCGGATTTTCGACCGTGCGGATGACGTCGTCATTGTAAACTTCGGCGCGCGCGATGTTTTCGCCGAGCGTCTGGCCTGTCACCGTGAGAGCGTCGAGATGCAGATGCGGCTTGATCCGGCTCATCAGGCCGGGCAATCCGCCGGCATAGTAGAAGTCTTCCATCAGATATTTGTCGCCGGAGGGGCGCACGTTGGCGATCACCGGCACCTTGCGGCTCGCCTTTTCGAAGTCGTCAAGCCCGATGTCCTGTCCGGCGCGGCGCGCCTGCGCGATCAGGTGAATGATTTCGTTGGTGGAGCAGCCCATCGCCATCGCCACCGTGATCGCGTTCTCGAAGGCCTTGCGGGTCTGGATTTTCTTCGGCGTCAGATCCTCCCAGACCATATCGACGATACGCCGGCCGCATTCCGAGGCCATGCGGATATGGCCCGCATCCGCTGCCGGAATCGAAGACGCGCCCGGCAGCGTCATGCCGATCGATTCCGCTATCGCCGTCATGGTCGACGCGGTGCCCATGGTCATGCAGGTGCCGTAACTGCGGGCGATGCCGGCCTCGACATCGACCCAATCCTTTTCCGAAATCTTCCCGGCACGGCGCTCGTCCCAGTATTTCCAGGCGTCCGACCCCGAGCCCAGGGTCTTGCCCTTCCAGTTGCCGCGCAGCATCGGCCCCGCCGGCAGATAGATCGAGGGGATGTTCATGCTGGTGGCCCCTAACAGGAGCGCGGGCGTGGTCTTGTCGCAACCGCCCATCAGCACCACACCATCGACAGGATGCCCGCGCAGCAATTCCTCCGCGTCCATCGCCAGCAGATTGCGATAGAGCATGGTGGTCGGCTTCAGAAAGGACTCCGACAGCGACAGCGCCGGCAGCTCCATCGGAAAGCCGCCGGCCATCAGGATGCCGCGCTTGACGTCCTCGACCCGGCTCTTGAAGTGCATGTGGCAGGGCTGAGCATCCGACCAGGTGTTGAGGATCGCGATCACCGGCCGGCCTGTCCATTCCTCTGGCGCATAGCCCATCTGCATGGCGCGCGAGCGATGACCGAATGACCGCAAATCATCAGGCGCAAACCAGCGCGCGCTGCGGAGGGAATCAGGATTCTTCTTGCTTTCGGCCATGGCGACACCTCGATCTCTCGATCGAGTCATGTCACAGGCCATCCATGACGAGCAAGGCCCGTCACGATGAGGCGGGTATGTTTTGCCGGCGCCAGCTCGGCGGTCGCAAGGCCCGACTGGAAGCCTCGACGGCTTGAAAGCCGGTCAGGACGCGCGCGAGGCCGTCATCACGATCCGCACGAGGTCGGCGGCATTTTTTGCGCCGAGCTTTTTCATGATGTTGGCGCGGTGATCCTCGATCGTGCGGGGGCTGATCCCCAGATGCCGCCCGGCCTCCTTGTTGGAGGCGCCGGCGGTGAATTGCTCCAGCACTTCGCGCTCGCGCCGCGTCAGGGGCTCGCGCCCGGGGAAATTCAGCGATCCGATGCTGGAGGCGGCGGCCTGACGCCGCGCATAGGCTTCGATCGCCTCGTTCAGCCGCGTGACGATTTCGTTTCCGCGAAACGGCTTCTCGATGAAGTCCAGCGCGCCGCTCTTGATCGCGCTGACTGCCGTTGCGATGTCGCTCTGTCCGGAGATGATGAAGATCGGCGCCGGATAGTCCTCGCCGCGCAACTCCTTCAGGATGTCCAGCCCGGATTGGCCGGGGATATGCACGTCAAGCAGAATGGCGGCCGGACTGCGATCGCGCGCGACCGACAGCAAGGCAGCGCCATCGGCGAAGCAGATCACCTCGTAGCCGCCGGCGGACAGGACGATGGAGAGGGTTTCCCGGACAGCCGGATCGTCATCGACGACAAAGATCTCACCGCGAGAGGACGGTTTTTCGGGCATGTGACATCGTCCTTGAACGGCAAAAAACGACGCGGACTAGCCGATTTAGAATTGGAGTAGCAAAGCAAATCGGGTCGCTCCGTATTTTTACGGGAGCAACACCTAACGCACAAGTAGCAACATGTTTCGGCCATCCGCAAAGAGGCGAAGTTCTTCAAATTGCCGTATCACTTTCGCGTAGGCGTTCCGCAAGCCATTTCGTCGCGCGGCTCTCGACCGCCGCGCGGAACCATGCGGCGTGCGCTCCGCTGCGGCATCATGGCAGTGATGACTGATCACAAGCGCGTGCTCGTGCGGCGGTTCCGAAGTTCGGAACGTGGCCTGCCAACGACGCGCGCGTCGCAAGCGCGACACTATTTCGCAGGGAGCGGCTTCTTTTTCCGGCCCTTGGTCTTGAGGAACTGGATGTCCATATCGCTGCCGTTGACGCGAACGAGTTCGCAGCGGCGATAGGCGAGACCGGTGGACGACAGCAGCAGAAAAAATTCCTTGAGGTTGAGACCCTGGATCGAGCTCTCGACCGTCAGCACGGCATCGGTGTCCGAGATGGCCTGGAGCAGGCAATCACGGCGCCAGGTTCCATCAATGCCCATGATGCAAACATCATAGCCGCGGCCAAACGTCACGCGATCCAGTCCTTTTTTCTCTTCAGCCATGATCGAGAGCAGCCCTCGGGCTCTGGTCGAGAAGGATGCTGATTTCCTGGTGGAAATCGAACGCCCTCCCCCTTGCCACCGTTAGGAGGCCGCGCGCCAACGACGCGTTAATTTCGGCAACCGGGCAAATACGGGGGAACAGCCGCGAGTGACCATCGCCGTCACGCCGATTGCCGGATGACGTCGCCGCTTGCGCCCGGCGAGGGCGTCGTTTCGAAGGGTTAAGTTTCGACTAACCGTCGCAGCGCAGCACGGGCGTCAGAAAAATCGCCGTCCTATAAGCGACATGACCGGGCTGGCCGGGGCGCGACCAGGCGCTGACTGAAATGTGAACCGGTAGTTTTGCGGAAGGAGGCAAGCCCTTACCGTTTTTTTTACGACTTAATTTACGACGCCCTGCTTTGATCACGTCCTGCCTGTTCCGACATCGACCCCCAAAGGGTTTCCCTAACCGATCGTAAACAGTCTGGAAATGATTCAGACCCGCCTCAAAGAGTTCTTGCAGCGACTGACGCCGCCGACGCGCAGCAATCTGCTGGACGAATTGGAGCGGCTGGAACACTCCGGCGACGAGATCACCGGCACGGGCGAAGTCATGGAAACGCTGCGCGCCGAGTTTCGCGGCAACGGACAGACCCAAAAGCGCAACAGTCCCCCGGCCCGCTATTTCTTCGCGCCGCTGGAGCCCTTGATGGTCGATGGCGCGCCCCAGCATGCGACGACCGGCGGCATCCAGCGCGGTTCGCTGTCGGCGATCTGGGAATGGGTCAGCCGCGATCTGTTGCCGACCATGGCGCGCGACTACGCGAAGAACCTCAACGACCTGATCGCGGCGGACAAGCAGCGCGAGGCCCGCCAGGCCGCGACAACGTTTCAAACCAAGGTGCTCAAGAGCCTTGAGGGCATCCTCAGCACTCCGGAAAGCGCCGGCCAGATTCGAGCGAGACTCGCCGCCTACACAAGTTCGCCTGCCGTATTCGACGACGTCACCAAGATGCTGAGCGCATTGCGCGCGCGCGATGAGATCGCCAAGTTGAACGAGGCGCTGCCGGCCAAGCTGCCGCGGTTCGAAAAGGCCGAAATCGCCAAGGTCCAGGCGCTCCTGGCGGCGTTCGCAAAGACCAACCCCGAACAGCTTCCCTTCGCGCTGATGCTGGTGTTGCGGCGTCTCAAGACGCAATGGCAATTGATCCGTCTCGCCACCAAGACCGCTGCCAGCAAGAACGCGGCCGATGTCGCGGCCGCGCCTTATGCGGCCGCGGTCTCGATGGTGCTGGACCGCGTGGAGGACAAACGGACCCTGTTGCGCATCGCGCTCAAGCAGGAACGCATCCTGGTCGCCAAGGAAATTCTGATCGACATCTTCGACACCGAATATGCCCTGAGGGTGCGGATCGATCAGCTCGCGGACTCCGCCTGGGGCCAGCGACTGGACGCGCTGATGGCGTCGATCACCGAGCTTGTCGAAAGCGAGACCAGGCGCTTTCCCGACAATGTCGGCCACGTTCTGGAACCGCACCGCCTGCGCAGCTACAACTCCCTCTCCGGCCGCCTGACCTATCTGGCCTGGAAGGGACGCGATGCCGTCAGCGACCCGGCCGCCTTCTTCAAGAAGGTGCTTGCGTCCTGAAGGCTATCGCGCCTGACGCCTCTCGCGCCTCTGCAACGCCCCCATCGAAAGTGTAAGGCGCGTTCGCTCGATCGAACGGAACTCGCTGACTGGCTAGACGTTCCCCGTTCGCTCCACGAGTGGAGGAATTGCCATGTCAGCCCTCGACGCCAACGTTATCCCGCTCGGCCCCACCCTCAGCCCCGACGAACACCAGACCCAGCTTCGGCGCGCCGTGATCGCCTCGACGATCGGCACCGCGATCGAGTGGTACGATTTCTTCCTCTACTCGACGGTGACCGGTCTCGTTTTCGCAAAACTGTTTTTCCCGCACTCCGATCCCTGGGTCGGCACGCTCGAGGCCTTCGCGATCTACGCCGTCGGCTTCGTCGCGCGGCCGGTCGGTGCTGCGATCTTCGGCCATTACGGCGACCGCATCGGCCGCAAATCGACCCTGATCGCAACACTGCTGCTGATGGGGCTCGCGACCTTTGCGGTCGCGCTGGTGCCGACCTATGCCAGCATCGGCGTCTGGGGCGCGGTGCTCCTGACCGTGCTGCGGTTCATCCAGGGTGTCGGCGTCGGCGGCGAGTGGGGCGGGTCGGTGCTGATGTCGATGGAGTGGGCGCGCAATGACCATTCACGCGGGCTCGTGGCCTCGTGGCCGCAATTCGGCGTCCCGTGCGGACTGTTTCTCGCCAACCTGGCCGTGCTCGCCTTCAGCGGCATGTCCGGGGAGCAGTTCCTGTCCTGGGGCTGGCGGATTCCGTTTGCGCTCTCGATCGTGCTGGTCGGCCTCGGCCTCTATATCCGCCTCGGCATTCTGGAGACGCCGATCTTCGCAAAGCTGATCGCCGAGCGCCGCGTCGAGCGCACACCGATGCTGGTCGTCATCAGGGAGCACCCGAAGGAAATCCTGCTTTCGGCGTTCGCACGCATGGCCGAGCAGGCGCCGTTCTACATCTTCACCGCGTTCATCTTCTCCTACGGCATCGGCACGCTGAAGGTCTCCCGCGACTTCCTGCTGACGGCGGTGCTGGCGGCGTCGGTGGTGTCGTTCGTTTCGATTCCGGTGTTCGGCCATGTCTCCGACCGCATCGGCCGCAAGAACATGTACATGATCGGGGCGGTGGTGACCGGGATCTTCGGCTTCATCTACTTCGCCATGCTGAAGACCGGTTCGGAGCCGGTGATCTTTCTCGCGATCATTCTCTCGCTGATCCCGCACGACATGCTGTATGGCCCGCAGGCCGCATTGATCGCCGAAAGTTTTACGGGGCGGCTGCGCTACAGCGGCGCTTCGCTCGGCTATCAGCTGGCCTCCGTCATCGCGGGCGGGCCGGCGCCGCTGATCGCGGCATGGCTATACGCCACCTACCATTCGGCGATCGCGATCGCGATCTACATCGCCGCCTGCGCCGTCATCACGCTGATCGCGACCGCGCTGATGACGGACTATACGGGCAAGGACATTTCGGCCGAATACCGGCCACGATGATGGCTGGTCCAAAATCGTCCCGGCTCAGGGATGATGGAGCAATCCCTGAGCGCAATCAGGCACGCAGGAAAGCCCGATCGATCGGCGCGACAGCTCGGCTTGGGTGCGAAGCGGCGGGACCAGGTCGGTTTGCATGATCGGTGGCAGGCTACGCATTCCGTCCTGCGGCATTAATTCCCCGGTAAAAGGTGTCATGGTAGCTATACGGCTGAATATCAAGCTGACTGGTCAGATTTGCACGTGTTACAGTTGAAATAAGTCGTTCAGTCGCATATTTGTCATGTGCTGAGGAAGGATTTCTCATCCTTCGCGGACCAGAAAAATCCCCCGGGAGGGCTCCCATGGCCAGACCCAGCCTGCGCGAAAAGCTCGCCAGCAGTGCGGTGGATACGCTTCATACCCTTGGTTTCAAGGGTTGCTCGATCCAGGATATCACCGACGCTGCCGGCGTTCCCAAGGGCTCGTTCTTTAATCATTTCGAGAACAAGGAAGATCTCGCGATCGATTCCTTGCGGCGCTATCTCGAAGGCAGCCGCCCGGACATGCTGTTCGACGAGAGCGTTCAGCCGCTGCAGCGGCTAAAAAATCATTTCCGCTTCCTGTCGGAACGCCTGCTCGAACGCGGCTTCGAGCGCGGCTGCATGCTCGGGCTTTTCGCCACCGAGATGGCCCGCGAATATCCGAAGATGCGGGAGGAACTGCGCTCGGTGTTCGAGACCTGGTGTAATGGCGTCGAGCAGGTGTTGCGCGCGGCGCAGGCCAAAGGCGAAGTCGATCCGCGTCACGACCCGGCGGAACTGGCGCGCTTCCTGGTGAATGCCTGGGAGGGCGCGACGATCCGGCTCAAGATCACGCAGACCCGCGAGCCGATCGACGACTTCTTCAACACCGCCTTCAAGGCGCTGTTAAAGTGAACGTGATCTTACCCCCGATTGACATTTTAAGCTGACCGGTCATATTCGCTGCATTGCGCATTTGTAATGGAGTTGAGCGTTAATTTGCCTACAAATCAAGCTGACCGGTCACCTTCAATCGGAAGGCGGTATTTTGATACTCAGCTCCATCCAGATGGCGCGTCAAACCGAGAGAGATCACCATGTCGAAATCCTTGCAGAACACCCGCGTTTTGAGCCTCGTTTTCGGCGCGACCGCTTTCATCGCGCTGGTCAGCCCGATTGCGCCTGCGGCCGCGCAAGGCGTACCCGCCGGTCTGCTCCGGCTGGATTCGGTCCAACCGTTCAATGACGAGGTCCGGCAGACCTACGCCCAGGAGACCAATGCCCGCCGCGTCCACGCGCGCAAGCATCACGTCGAAGCCCAGTAATCAGTAAGCCCCGACGTCGAACCCTCCCTCTAAGTGCGGTGGCAGCCCCTCGCCATCGCACTCTTTTTTTGCCCGCAGACTTCGCGGCGGATTCATCTTCTTATCCCTCCCGCGCGTTCCGCGGGGGAGGGACAAGAAAGCGCCCGCATGACCTCAAGCCATCTCCGCCTCGCGTTGGCGACCGATCACCGCAGGCAGTTCGGCCAGCAACGGCTGCGCGAGATAGAGCACTTGATAGGCGACGCCCTCGTCGCGTCCGCCCGGCTCGTTTTCCGACAGCAATAAACGCGTGAATGTCCACCGCTCGGCGTCGATGCCGACGGCGGCGGCGACCGCGCCCTTCTGCCGCGCGACATCGCCGACGCGTTCGATCTCGGTCGCGAAGACCGAAGTCAGATCCGCATCTAGGGGAATGTCGAGTTCCTGCTTATAAAGAAAGCGCGCCTCGCCTCCCTCTCCCTTCCGCGCATCGAGCACGACCCGCGTCTCGATTCTGGCGCGCCCGAAGCTGTCGATGACGAACTTGTAGCGGCCATCGACCAGAAAACTGCGAAAGGCTTCGTCCTTGCGCCACAGGTAAAGCGAGGAATATTCGTTCGCGTTGGCACCGAAGCGGCCGCGTTCACGCAAGAGAAACGCCTTGAAATAGAGTTCAGGCACGGCGTTCCACAGCTGGCCGCGCGCCTGAGCGCGACTCCTGATGATGCCGAGGTCGTAATCGGCCGGGAGCCGGTGGCCGTAATGGGCGATGATCATGATCGTCTCCTTCGGTTTTGACTAAATCGAAACCAGACTTAAGTTTTGTTTTGACGCGTTTTCTTCACGCGAACCGGTGTCCACCCCCGGATCAAGGCCGAGGGCACGCTTCGCTCGAAAACGCTTTAGTCGGCGACGTATTGCGCGATGCCGTTTCCGAACGACCAGTTTTCCGGCAACACCTCGACGAGGTTGATGAAGACGTCCTCGGGACGGACGCCGGGGCTCTTGGAAAGATTCTCCGCGATCGCGCGATAGAGCGCCTGCTTCTTCTCGCGTCCGCGCGTGTTGCTGACGGTGATCTGGATCAGCACGAAATTGTCGGTGCGCGCGATGCCGAGATAGCTGGCGCTGTAAGTCAGATCCGTCTCATCGTGCTCGGAGATGACCATGAAGCGATCTTCCTCCGGCACGTCGAAGGTTGAACGCATCGCATCGTAGATGCCGTCAAGAATGGCTTTGCGGTAGGCGGCAGGCTTGCCTTGCCGAAGGGAAACGCGGACGAGCGGCATGCTGGTCTCCTGTTGTCTTGGTCTCTTGGGTTCTTGGGTTCGATCGAACAAATAGCTGGCGGCGAACCATTGCGAAAGCGTATCGATAGCTATATCAATGATACGTCTTTTAAATGGATAGACGGCAATGAAAGCGCTCGACCTCGAAGCCGTACAAGCCTTTGTCTTGACTGCTGATTTCAAGAGCTTCACCCGGGCGGCCGAAGCCATGGACACGACCCAGTCGGCCGTGAGCCTGAAGATCAAGCGGCTGGAGGACGGGCTTGGCCGCAAGCTGCTGGAGCGGACGCCGCGGCTGGTGCGGCTGTCGGCTGACGGCAACGCCTTTCTCGAGCCGGCGCGCCACCTGGTCGCCGCGCATCATGGCGCGATCGGCGCATTCGGCCTCGAGCAGCGCAAGCTCGTCGTCGGCATCAGCCATCACATCGTCGGCGCCGAGTTGCCGATGCTGCTGAAACGCATGAACGACGGCGAGCCGTCGCTGGTGCTGGAGATGCGCGTCTCGACCTCGCGCGAGGTGCTGGAGGATTTCGAGCGTGGCGCGATCGATGCAGGGATCGTGTTGCGGCACGACAACCGCCGCCGCGACGGCGAGACCATTCTGGAAGAGGCGTTCGGCTGGATGGCCGCGCCCGATTTCGAGGTTCCTAGCGGCGAGCCTTTAAGGCTTGCGACACAGGCCGAGCCTTGCAGCGTGCGCAGCATGGCGATCGACGCGCTGACAGCTGCCGGCATTGCCTGGACGGAAGTCTTTGTCGGCGGCGGCGTCGCGACCACGGGCGCCGCGGTGTCCGCGGGCCTTGCGGTCGCCGCGCTGGGGAAGCGCGTTGCGCCCGCGGGCACCATCGATGTCGGCGCGAAATTTAATCTGCCGCCGCTGCCCTCACGCGACGTGGTGCTGCACTCCAGCGTCAGCGATCGAATGACGAAGAACTCGCTGAAGACGCTTGCCGCGGCGATCCGGGCGACGGCAAATTGAGCGCTATCGTATCGTTTCAAAACCAGATCATCCATCATAGAACGTTTCAGCTGCCCGATTGGCGGGACACGTTCGGCAGCCTATGATTGCGTGACCGGTAACGACCCAGGCGATGGCAAAGGGGAGCCATGAATCACAGATGGACTTGCAGTTGCTGTGGTCGGACGTTCGACACGCTGCCGATGGATTATGGGTTTACCGCGCCGCGCAATTGGATGGGACTCCCCGAGCACGAACGCGCCTCCCGAGCCAGGCTGGCCGACGATATCTGTATCATCGACGATACTGAACGTTACGTCCGGGGTTGCTTGGAGATACCTGTGTCCGGCAGTTCGGAGAACCTGGTTTGGGGCGTTTGGGTTTCCGTATCCGAAGAGAGTCTTCGTTTCGTGCTCGACCGGTGGAATTCTCCGATCGCTGAAGACGAGCCGCCGCGCTTCGGATGGCTTAGCACCTGGATAAGCGGTTATCCAGAACCGCACGAAATCAAGTGCCATATATTTCTCCGGCCCGGCAATTTGCGTCCACGTATTGTCCTCCAGCCGACTGAATATCCGCTCGCGGTCGAACAGCATCACGGGATCACGCTAGACCGAGTTCAAAGAAATTGCCGCTGGCGCCGGGCACGCGTGAAGATCCTCGGCCGCGATTGCACATAGCCGCCATTCGCAATTTACCCATCGTGTTAACCTGCCGCAGTCAGCTCGCTTGTGCCGTCGGGCAAATCATTTCTAGAAGCCTCGCCGTCTCGCGCCCGACAAAGAGCGACGCACCCCGGTCGTCAGGGACGCTGTACGCGACGATCAGAACCCGTCGTCGTCCATCACTTTTTCGATTGGCGGAAATAGCGCAAGTCGGGCGGCGGCTGGTCCTTCTTTACCGGCATCAAGAGGCCGTCCGCGCTGACGACGTAGTCGTCCTTGCCGATGGTGACGTGGTGGTTGTCCTCGGCGCATTCATTGGGAAGCCAGACCGGATTGCGCTCCCGCCGGTAGCTCTTGGTCACCGTCCACGGGCGGGTGAGCGCGTGATCGATGGTGGTGATCTCGTCGTGGAGAAGATCGGGTTTCGCTTTATCGAGGAAAATGCGCTCCTTGACGACCGTCTGGTTGTCCTCGTGCAGCGGCAGGCCGCTCCCCTCGAACGTGCGCGGGCCCTTCATGTAGCGGGTCTCGATCTCAAGCAGGTTGAAGCGCCCGGCCTCATCCACCCAGTGGCCGATCGAATAACCAGCAAAGGACGGCTCGGGCTCGGCCGGCCAGTTGCGGCCGTCGGTATAGATGCGGCGCGGCAGGTTGTCCTCGAACAGGATGTAGGTGATCTTCGGCTGGACGATGAACTCCATCGGATAGATCACGTTCATCATCCGCGGCATGCCGTGCGGCAGGCAGGAGGTGTGTTCGTTCAGCCCGTGGCCGCCGGCTGCGATATCGGCAAGGCTCGCGTCGAATTTGGCCTGGTAGTCGGGCGTGAGCGGCGCCTGTTGGCCGCGGCCAAGCGGCTTGGTCGGGTCGAACTGGATGCCGCCGGTGCGAAACCACTGCCCGCTCCAGTCGGGATATTTTCCTTCATCCTCGGCCCGCGCGCCGGCGGCCGCAAGTGTCAGCAAGGCCAGCAGCGCAACCGAGCCGATCAGACGTAGATGGGTCATCACGCGGGCTCCTCAGATCAGCGCGACACGTCGGACGATTCGGGAAAGCCGGTGCGGTGCGACACATCGAGCACGCGCCCGTCGCGGAAGCTGATCTGATCCGCCGCCCAGGCGCCGCCCGGCGCGCCGCTGCGCAGCGGGGCAATCCGCATCCTGAGTTCATCGCCGGGCTTCAGGGTCTTGTTGGTCCAGCCGTCCCGGACGAGAGCGCTCGGGCTCTGGCCCTCAAGGCTCCAGGTCACCGTGCTGCCGTCGTCCTGCTTCACCGTGAGATAGATGAAGGTGTGCGGATTGGCGAACCTGAACTCCTGCACCACGCCTTCGAGATCGACCTGGTGGTCCCGATCGAACATCGCGAAGGAATGGTGCGCAAGTGTCGGCAGCGAAGTCAGCGCCAGCAAACCTGCCGCCAGAAGCATGGCCAATCGTCGTCCCATCGCCGCCTCCCTGTTTCGGCTGCGACGGTTCTTCCGACCGACGATACCGCCTCGCAGCGGGTTATTGTTTTGTTGATTGAGACCCGCGAGGAGAGCATCGATGTTATCACGTTCGCGCAAGGCATGCCACGGTTGGCTGCATCAGACTTGGCCGCATCAGACAAAGCCCCAATGCGATTTGCCCGTCGTGTTGATCTGTCGCAGCATTTCCGCTTGCGCCGTCGGGCAAATCATTTCTACAAGCCTCGCCGTCTCGCGCCCGATCAAAGAGGGGCGTATCGCGATCGTCACGGACGTTGGGCGCGGGATGCGATGGACGCTTCGGGCAGCGAATGACGAACGCTGGCTTGATGCGTGACGGTGAAATCATGTGGTCCTGATGCCTCGACGCTGGGATCAAGTTTGCGGGTGACGAAGCTCGCAAATCACGGTGGCAAGACAAGCCCGGACACCGGGGAGAGCGCGCCATAAGCCGTTAAAACCATTCGCGCAGGAAATGCCGGAACGTTTTCGGCGAAGCTTGTGGTGACTAACTCGTGTGCTTTCTATCTTTGCGCACGAGGCTTCTTCTGTAACGGGCCTTGGTTAGTCAATCCCCTTTTTGCGTCATCCACTCGCCGGGTACTTGCTTCTGTCCGGGATCGGCGCAAGGCCGTCGCCTGATGGGGTTCATGAGAGGAACAGATCGGCCAATCTGCGGACAGCGTGATCACATCGTGGGATGCATCGACAACTCGTGCGACGGTCTGATCTGGTCCATCGTCCCGGCGAAGGGACTTCGCTTCGGGGAGAGCCTGGTGTGGTGGCCCGCCCGAAAACCGGTTTGTTCTCCGTGCTTTTAGGCCATTGCGGCCTTGGCAGCCGGGTTGAACGGTACATTATCCTTGAGCATGCGGAGCATGATCACCGCGAGCTTGCGCGCCAATGCCACCTTGGCCTTGTTGGTGCCGGCGCGCCGGGCGATCCGCATCGCCCAGCTTTTGAGTTCCGAGCAGCCCTTGATCGGCTTGGTCAGCATGATATGGGCAGCCTCATAAAGCGCTTCGCGCACAGAGGCGTCGCCGTGCTTGCTGATGCGGCCGGTATAGTCGGTCTCGCCGGACTGATACTTCTTCGGCGTCAACCCGAGATACGGCCCCACCTGCTTGGATGACGTGAAGCGAGAGGGATCATCGATCGCGCAGGCAAAGGTGAGCGAGACGATCGGCCCGACCGCCGGGGTCGACATCAAGAGCCTGGCCTTCTCATGAAGGCGCAACGTCGCCCGAATGCGCTTCTCAAAACCCTTGAACTCTGCAAGCAGAACGGCGCGTACCCGCAGCAGCGCCTCGCCGATGGTCTGAAGGTCCGGGTGCCCCTTCACCAGCTCTTCGATCCGTCCAGCAAAGCTGGTCCGCGTCGTCTTGCCGACCTTCAGCCCGAACCCGCGCAAAATCCCGCGCAGGCTGTTCTCGAGATCCAAAAGCTTGCTCTGCACCAGCTTGCGGGCGGTCAGCATCGCGCGGATCTCCTGGGCCGTGATCGACTTGCAGTGTACCGGGCGGAACCAGCCGAGCCGCATCAGTTGCGCGATCTTGCGTGCATCGTTGCGGTCCGACTTCACCGGCATCGCCTTGAAGGCATCACTGACGTGCCGCGTCTCCAGAAGCTCGACCGCCAGGCCAGTCTCCTTCATGGCCGCGTAAAGCCATTGCGACAGCGGTCCCGCCTCAAGTCCGATCCTGGTGGGCACAAACCCCAGCCTGCCGAACCAGCCGATCAGCACCTCCGGTTCGCTTGCCAGTTTGGTCTCCCAGACGATCTTGCCTTTGGAGTTGACCACGCACACGCTTGAGCATTCCAATGACACGTCAATTCCTGCATAATAATCCATGGTCGTCTCTCCTTGATGTTTGGAGCGAGGCCTGTCCTCAACTCCGTCACACCATCAGTGTGAGGGACGACCGCCTGCCTCCCAACCCGCGCGACGCGCGCCATCAAACAGCGCCGCAGCGAGCGCGGCTCGGAAGGCCCCGCCGCCCGTTACCCCATCTGCGGGTGCGGCCAGCATCCGGCGTTTCCTGCGCCCTCTTCTTTTCCGGAGGGACATGATGATGCAAAACCCGGGCGCAGAACGCGCGGCGGGAATGCTGCGCCATGTCCCGCCGCTCTTTGACATGTAAATCCAGGGCAAGCACCGGCAAGCCGGTCAAAGCTGGCCGCCGAGCGCGCGCCGTTGCCGGCGCGTCCTGGCTGGCGGGTGCACTTACAGCAGCGCGTATTGCGCGCGTTCGCGTTTCGCGAGCAGCGGCAAAGCCTGGCCGGCGATGTAGGTCTTGAAGTAGTCGCTCTCCGCATGCGCTTTCAGCGCGGCTTCGTCGCGGAACAGCTCATAGAAGAGAAACTGCGCCGGATTGTCCTTGTTGCGGCCGATCAAGAACAGCTTTGCTCCGGGATCCTTTTGCGCCTCGGGGAGGAATTGATCGAGGATGGCGGCCACCTTGTCGGCCTGCCCTTCCTTCGCTTCCCATTGCGCGACCACCAGAAGGCCGCCGCCGCCGACGGCTTCGCTGATCGTCCTGTTGTTTGCTGCATACTGATTCATGGTCATTGCTCCCTGTTCTGCGGATCTGGATGGTGAAATTGTCCATGGCGTGAGAGTGCCGATCGCCAGGACGGTGCCGAGTGTTCCGATCGCCGATCGGCGATCGAACATATCGGCACCACGCGGCACCCGCCGCGCGTCGGTCGAACGTTCCATGTTGGGCTCCGTTGGTTCGTTTCGGTCGCGGTCAACGCCAATCTCATAGCAGCCGTTTCGCCGGGAACATTCGATGGAGATCGAAGTGTCGAAGCCGTGAGCGTCTGGCCGACATCGGCAATCTGGCTCTCGCGTTCATCTGTCCCTTCGCTTGTGGCCTCGGGCAAATCAGCGGCTTTGCTGCGCGCGTCTCGCGCCCGATAAGGCGCGGCGTCTCGCGCCGGCGATGATCGGCGTCATCGCGGCTCCGATCGCGCTCTCGCCGATCTCAAGCGAGTTGAAGGCACCTGCATGCGGTCATCGACGCAGGAGCATTGCTTGCTCGCTTGCGTGCTCGGCGCTGATCCGTTCATCGAGATGAACAGCATCAGCGCATAGTCATGATGCGCAGCATTCAGCGGCCGTTCAGTTCAAACGGATACGTTCATGCAAGAGCGGATTGGATCGCCTCTCACGCGCGCGTCAAACGCTCAATGACATTGCTTAAGGCTCACGCTCCATCCCGCAGAGGAATTCATGAAATCACCCTTGTTGATTTTTGCTGCGATCGGCGCAATGGCGCTGGCTCTGCCCCTCGTCGGGTGCGCCACTTACGCAGAGGCAGATGCGCCGCTGCAAGTCCCTGCGGGACCGGCGGGTCAATGTCCCGCAGGCTATTGGCTCGGCCGTGCCGGGCAGGCCTGCTGGATACGACAGGTCCGGCCGGGTCCGTTTGGAGGATGCCCGCAAGCCTATCACCCTGGGCCACAAGGAGGTTGGTGCTGGGCGGACTACGTTGGTTGAGAGTTCGGCAACAAGACACTGCGCTTCGAGATGGCCTGAGAGTCGAAGTCATGACTGCTCGGGGCATCTCGATAGCGCTCGCAATCACGGCGCGCCGTTTGATCTGGCTCAATCCGGCCGATTGATAGGTGAATTAATAAGACCCATCGGTACGACTTTCGGAAATTCTGCCTTCTCGCGAGGGTGTCATGGCTGAAACCACAAAACTGTCCGTCGAGAAAGCGCTGAATAAACTGCGGGGGGCGGATACGCAGCAGTCCGAGACCTCCAGGCACGAACAGAAAATTGAAGCGCTTGACGAGGAGATCAAGCGCATGAGAGCCCAGAGGCTGCGTCTTGAGGCGCACCAACGAAGACGTGCGACCAAGAGCAAATAAGGCTATGGCGGGCCGGGCCTTTGCGCGGATGTTCATCAACCCGACGGGCGTTCGCTTCTCGGGGCTAGTCTTTTTGCAATGTGATTTTCAAGCTGAAGGGTCCACCCGAAGCCCGAGAGGTGAAGGGTGGCGGAGAGGGAGTCAGTCAACTCCCATTGAAAAATAAAGCATTTTCGATCTTCCTAGACCAAAACCCACCATTCGAGCTACGGCCGGAAAGTGCGGTTTCGCCTGCGACAAAACCCGTTCCGCCGCTGGCAGGGAAGGCAAATTGCCGTCGCACTTGAGCTTCGTGACGCGTCCGACCAGCGCTCGGCCGTATTAAAGACGACCACGCGCAGCGGGCTTTTATATCGTCGTATGATTGTCTGATCGTCGTCCTCGAACCTAAGTTTCAGTGTCGCTCCCCTGGCGCTTGGGCCGAGGATGGCGTTAGGAGCGTGGAGCGGGCCGCCAGTGTTTGATCCGCTGCTCAGGCCATCGTTCAGAACAAGCTCAATTTCTCTTCGAGCGGAGTCCTCTGATGATCGACAAGGCCGCCGGAACAAGAAGCTTGTCGGTTGCTACACTCATTGGGTTATGGACAAAACCCGCAATCGTGTCCTTGGCTTGCCGGATTTCCTGGCCGAGTCCGTCTACAGTGATCTTTAGATCGCGCGTATCCGTCTGAAGGGACTCAATGGCCATCCTGCGGACGTCCAGCGCCAACTCGATCTCAGGTCCTGGCTGGGCGTTCCGTCCTAGCAGAACTATGAACGCCGCGAGAACAACATCCGCGGCTGCGACGAGCGTGGCTGCCCACACAGGGCCCCAGGACGGCTGCAGCGCGTAGAACCCTGCGACATTGGCCATGCCAAGACCGAATACGGCGATCAGCCCGGCAAATGCGAACAAGCCGAACCGGCGCGCCATGACATTCAGCCAGATTTTCCCGATCAGCGCGTCGGACTTCCACAGGACCTGAAGATCGCGAACAAGATTGTCTATCATCTCTTGGCTCCTATCGTCGCCCGAGCAGGCGGCCGATCAATATTCCCACCACCAGCGCGCCAACCATGCTTGCAGCGGGATGTGCGGATACGTTCTTCTCCGCCTCTTCGAAGAATTTGGTCGCCTCGTCGAGGAACTCGCGAAACTCGCCTTGTAGCTTGTCGTCCTCGGTCGTCTCTGCCGGTTGGCTGGCCGGAACAGTCGCCGGCTCGCTAGCCGCTTTCGCGTTGCTGGCGATCGGACGATCCGGCGGCGATGATACGCGTGCGCGCTGCGAGGCAGCGATTTCGTCCTGGAGAGATCTCAACTCACGCGAGAGCACGGGATCCGCAGCCATGACATTCTCCCATCAAACTACTTGTTCGATAAGCCGCACCGGCGCAGATCGACGGGGTGGCCTAACGACCCGTCGACCCGCGCCAGGTTATTTAAGCGGCGGCCTTCTTGAAGGCCTCCCGGGCGGACTGATTGGCGCGATCGAACACCGCGCGCGTTTCCGTCAAGCCGGCCATCAGGACGGACCAGGACTCGGTCCCCGCTTGTTGCAGTTTCTTGAGCTTCTCGTCGGCTACAGCGGCATCGGCCTTCATGCGGGTGAGGGTCGCGTCGATTTCGCTCCGACGTTCGGCTGCCAGTCCTGCAGCAGCCGCCTGAAATTTGTCGGCCGCTTCACGCCACGCTTTCAATTGAGCGTCGGCCTGAAGTTTGAAGGTCGTCTGCTGTTGCTTGATTCGCTCGCCAAAGCTTTCGACATATTTTTGAACCTCGGTCTCGAAACGAGCCCAGTCGGCCTCCAACTGGGTCTTCGCGCCGATCCACGCAGCCTCGTTGGCGTCCGTCTGCTTCTTGACGACCTCCCGGAACTCATCACGCTTTTCGCGCAGATCAGCGAGAGCCTTGTCGGCCTTGCTGCGGAGATCGGCTTTAACCTCAGGGATTTTGCCCTCAAGCGAAGTCAATGCGGCATCCATTTCATCGATCCGCTCTTTGGCCCAATTCAAAAAGAAGTGGGTGCTGGTTGGTGCTGGCATTTGCTTATCCTCTCGATGCATGTTGAATGACTTTGACAGCCCCTCGTCTCCTCTCAGACTTTTATTCTAACGCACTTTCATCGCGTTTGACCTACGTCAAAATAGACGTGATTTTCGGCTGCAAATCTGGAAGCTATTGCGGGCCAGCGCCAATGTTGGAATCGTTGACAAGACCAACAATAGAAGCGGTTCTGCAGATTTCTTGGCCAACATGATCTCCTCCTGAAGATGGGTAATCGATCGCTTCCCCGCCGGCGGCGCGAGGCGTTTGGTACGGCTGGACGACTCAGGATGCTTTCGCGTGGTCATTGAGTGCCAGATCGGACGTGCCGCAGTTATCGGCGCATCGCTCTCTATGGGGCCGAAAGCGCGCTCGCCGCCCCGACCTCTTTCAAGCTGCGTGCTCAGTGCATTTGAGGACACCGACCCTCAATTCACCAAGGCCATTTCGTTGATGCGCGGCGCTTGTCGGCTTGGTTGCGGTAAATAGTCGTGCACGACCTTGCCTAGGCCGAGCGTGAGATCAGCAAGGATGTGGATCGCCGACACGATCTCGAGCACCGGCAACTCGGCAACGGGTGCCAAAGCGTGAGGTGACAGATGTAGCGCCGCCGGCCCGGTCCACGCGCCCTTTATCGCAACATCCTCAAGGCGGTATTCTACAAGCTCACAGATGCGCGGCCTGCCGTCGACGTGCGGAATGATCTTGAGCAGGAAATTCGGCGCCTCAAGCGAAGCTTTGACGTGCGCCAAACTGGCTTCGCGGTGCTTGTAGCCCATCGTACCGGTCGCGACGCGAAGCGGCCCGTAATCCAGGGTTCCGACCAGCGTATCGATTTCGGTTCGTAGCGTCGGCTGCGCCAGTTTCTTCGGAAAGCCCCAGAGCTCGCGGCCGCCGGCGATCGGCCCCTCGTCGTTGAGGAACATGCAGTGGGTGTAACTGCCCCTCCGGCCATGGAAAGAGACCGGGATCACCTGCCCGCTTTCGGTGTAGTCACCGAAGCCGTTCGAATCCGGCATGCGGATGAATTCGTATTTGACCAGCGCCTCACGTCTATCGAGCTCGAGCGGCTCGGGCACCACCGCCCGCAGCTTCGCTGGATCGGTGCGATACGTGATGATCAGGTATTCGCGGTTGACGAACCGGTACGGTCCCGGGGGATAGGCGGGACTCGTGAGCGGCATCGCGAACGCTCGCTCCAATATTTCCTTTTCGCGCATTTTTAGATCTCTCTCTGTGTTTGGAATTGACTTCCTCTTATTCACGACCGTCGCGTTCGAGATCGAACGTGAAGACGCCGTCCAGGCTGGTGGGGCGAGCAAGAACCTCGGGGTGGCGCAGTGTGCGTAATGCGTCGTGGTAACCCGCGCGCCAATGGTCCTGCATCGAGAGACGGGAAAACTCGTAGTCTTTCGATTGACCTTCGTAATTCCGAGCCCGATAGATCAGGTGGATGATGTTGTGGACCTTATCGCTGGCCACCGACTTCAGGATCTTCAAATCATCGTTCTCTTCAAGATCGGCAGGCAGCCTGCGCAGCAAGGCAGCGAGTGCACGCTGTACCCGGTGCACGCTCTTGAATTGGGCGGTGCTCGCCCGCGTCCGGCTTGAAAACTGAACCTCTTTCTGACGGGTTGTGACTTCCGCCATGTTCCGCGGAAGCGCGCCTTGCGCGCTCCACAGGTCAACCTGGAAGGCAAGCGTATCCTTGCGGCGGGGGTCGCTCTCGATCACCCACTGCAATGGCGTGTTCGACACAAGGCCTCCATCCCAGTAGTGCTCGCCATTGATCTCGACGGCGGGAAAGCCAGGTGGCAGTGCCCCACTCGCCATGACATGCTCCGGGCCAATCTTGTGAGTGGTCGTGTCGAAATAGACGAAGTTGCCGGTCCTCACATTAACCGCGCCCGCGCTGAATCGGGTCATCCCGGCGTTGAGCCGATCAAAATCCACCAGGCGCTCCAGCGTGTCCTTGAGCTGCTTGGTATCGTAGAAGCTGGTCGATGCCAGCGTGCCGCCCGGTTGCAGCCACGGCATCAGCGGTCGGGCGGAAAAGAATCCTGTCGCGCCGAACGCCGCCGCGACATTGGCACTCATTTGATTGAGCAGATTGCGCGCGTCGTCGCTTCGGCTGAGATCGATGAACGGATTGCCCGACCAATGCCAGGGCGCGCTTGAGGTCACCTGCGTCCAGAACTCGCGCAGCCGATCCACGCGGGAATTGGGCGGGTTGCCAGCAATGATGGCCGCATTGATCGCACCGATCGAGATGCCGGCGATCCAGTCGGGATGGATATCCGCCTCCGCCAGCGCCTCGTAGACGCCTCCCTGATATGCCCCCAGCGCACCGCCGCCTTGTAAAAGCAAGGCAACGCACTCGAACGGGAGCCGTCGGTCTGCGGTCGTAAGTTGTAGTCGCGGCTGGAAATTCATTCTGTTCTCTCTTTCTGTACTCTTTTGGACAAGCCTCGGGCTCGTCGAGTTCTAACCCTGCACCAGTCTTCTCGCCGAAAATGAGAGATTGACATTCTGCCAGGTTAAACTAAACTAAACCGTATAGTTTATATAAACCACGAACGAACAGGCTGTCAAGGAGAAGCGCTCGGCCACCCCCGCTCAGGTTCTTGTGAGCGCCGGCAACTTGGAAAGTTCAGGGTTCTTGCGCAGGAGCGCGGCCAACATCAAGGAGATCATGAGATGGATATGTTCTACATTCCCGCACTAGCGTCGTTTTCGGGATCCGCTTCCGGAACGCTGGCGTCGATTATCACCGGTTGGGTAACCCAGCGCCGCAAGGCCCAGGTCCGTCATAGGCTGAGCGCCACATCCAAGCGCGAAGAGCTCTACAGGAACTTCATAGAAGAGGCATCAAGGCTGTACGCCGATGCACTCGTGAACGATAAGTCCGAGGTTTCGAAACTGGTCGACCTGTATGCCCTCATCGCGCGGATGAAGATCCTTTCGAGCGACGCCGTAATCGAAGCGGCCGAAAAAGCAGGTCGATTGATCATCAACACGTACCTTTCGCCGAATAGAACATTCGTCGATCTGCCCGACCTGATCAACGAGATGGATCCGTTGCGGGATTTCAGCGAGGCCTGCCGCCAAGAACTGCAATCCCCTCACGCGCACTGAGGGTCTCCGAGCATGCCATTGTTTCAGTATTTCGGCTGGGTCGGAAGCGTTCTTCTCACAGCGCTGTTTGCTGCGAATTGGTGCTGCTCCGCACCGCCTCCTCCTGCGCAACGTTCTGACGTTCCGCTGAACCAGAAGATCAATATCCGCATCCATACGGATCATAAATGGCCCGAACGCGTGGTGTTCGACACCACGCGTTCGACGGTTGCGCACGAAGCGAAACCCGACGCGGAGACCGAGATTGGCGGAACCGAGACTCCCGTTCTGGCGGAGCGCCAAAGCTTCGACGCGTTCGCCGAGATGGCGGCTATTCCCGTCAGGCCCTGCCTTCGACCGCCCTGCTCTGCCAGCCAAGCCGCGGAGCGAGAGGCCTCGCCGGTTGAGAAAAACGCCCCATCTCAAAACTGCCCGCGTATAACAGCGAAGGATCTCACTTTCCCCAATCCGCTTCACAAGCCGCAAGGAAAAAGCTGACGCGTTCGCGCACGAACGCCGGCAACTCGCCGCGCAGCTCTTTCGCGCCCTCCCCCATCAGAGCCCGCATCAGCATCGGCAGCAGAATGAGATCCATGAAGATTTGCGCTGTGGTGAGACTTCGATTGGCGCCTAAGGGTCTCTTGGAGCCCCGCGATAGCGTGTGGGTGGCATCGTTCAAGACATGGGAAACGGCAGTGGCTGCCCGGTCCCGGCCGGCCTCGTGGACATGACGGCTGAGCGCTGGAAATCTGTCTGCCTCGGCAATGGTGGCGCGCGTGACGCCGATCGTTTCTTCGATGAATTGTTCCACGACCTCAATGCCCAGGCTCGCGAGCTTCTCCTGTACCGTTCGTCCCTTGGGCTCAAAGCCATCAAAATTCGTCAATCCGTCGATAACGCGGGCCACAACCGCCTCGAACAGGGCCTCCTTTCCATCAAAGTGAGCGTAAATCGTCGGCTTGCTTGCCGGAGCCACCTCCGCGATTTCATCGAGACTCGCGCTTTGATAGCCTCTTTTGAGGAAGACCCGCTGGGCCGCGTCGAGGATCCGCGCCTTGACGTCGCCCGCCATGTCTTTGGGCGGTCTTCCGATACGCGGCCGTTTCAAATCTTTTTGCTTGGTCACCATCAACTTCACTCCTGCATTCACGATGCTGCGAGCGCTCAAGCTCGCTGGCAATACCGGCTTGACACGCTCCCGATCGAAGCGCAAGTAAAAGAAACTATACGGTATAGTTTATATCAAACCAGGAGAGCCCCGTGCCGCATCCATTACCCTATACGCCCGCCCTGGAGGGACGAACCCTTCTGGATCAGCTGAATCACCGCATCAAGAACGAGCTTGCCTCGGTCATCAACCTTGTCACCTTCAATGCCGTCTGGACAGACAACATTGACGTTAAGGAAGAGCTGAGCAATGTCGTCGACTTGCTTCACCAGCATGTCGAGGTTCATAACCTCCTGACCTTGCCGGACAGCGACGCGCTCGTCGACGCCGGCGAACAGCTTCGGAAGCTGGGACGGGCGATGAGCCGATGCAAGCTTGCGCGTATGAACATCCGTCTCCTGCTGTCCGCGGATACGCTTCCGCTTGAATCGGAGCGGTGCTGGCGCCTAACCTTGGCCGCCTACGAGTTGGTGACGAACGCGGTCCGGCATGCCTGCTTCGATGGCCGAGATGGCGAAATCGAAATCAGGGTGATGCGTTCCGGTTCGTGGGTGAACTGTCGAGTGACCGATAACGGATCGGGCCTCGGGAGGATCAGGCTTGGTCGCGGTCTGCGGATCGTCGGCGAGTTGGCAAGTGGCCTCGTTGGCCGACTCGACCGCACCTCCGGACCGTCATGGAATTCGTTCTCGTTCGATTTTCCCATGACTCAACGCGAGCAGCGCGCCAATCGCACGGTCACCGCGCGCCGCCCCAGAACCGGCCACCGAGGGACAATGCCAACGGCGACCCATGCGCCGGCTGCACGCGAGCGAGCAAACTCGGTTCGGTCACCTCTGTAAATCGAAGGAGACAGACATTTCCTGTGACGGCCGATTTCGGGACTTGACGTTCACATAATTAAACTATACGGTTTAGTTTTATTAAGAGAGGAAGCCCACGCCGTGCATTGTTCCATCCCCGATCCGCCGATCTTGGCCAAGCCCATGCGTGCCGCGCTCGCGCTCGCACTTCTGGCGACGCCCTTGGCTGCCTGCAATGACCACACCGCTGGTCCGGTCGAGCGGGCCGCATTGGTGCACACCGAGCTTATCCAGCCGCGGGACGGACAAGCCTCCTTAACGCTGACCGGCGAAGTCCAGGCCCGCTTCCGCGCCGATCTCTCCTTTCGTGTGAGCGGACGTGTGCTGGAGCGGTTGGTCGATGTCGGCGCGCACGTCGATGCGGGCGAGCTCCTGGCCCGTCTCGATCCGGCCGAGCAGCAGGCCGATTTTGATGCCGCGACTGCAGGCGTTGCGGCGGCGGAGGCTCAACTGCGCGTGGCGCAAGCGACGTTTGAGCGGCAGAGCTCTCTCCTATCGAGCGGCTTCACCACTCGCGTCGCCTATGACCAGGCGCAGGAGCAATTGCGAACTGCACAAAGCACGCTTGAATCGGCCAAAGCTGAGCTGGGACGGACGCGCGAGGCGCTCGGCGATACCGAACTGCACGCCCGCGCCGCCGGCCTGATTACCGCGCGAAATCTCGAGGTCGGGCAAGTCGTGCAGGCGACCCAATCTGTTTTGACGCTGGCGCAAGACGGCGAGCGCGACGCGGTTTTCGACGTCTCTAAATCAATGTTCTTGGGTGACGTGGAGGACGGCCGCGTGTCGCTGGCGCTGGTCTCGGGTCCTGATGTGACCGCCAAGGGCTATGTCAGGGAGATATCGCCTGCCGTCGATCCCAAGAGCTCCACCGTTCGCGTGAAAGTCGCGATCCAAAATCCGCCCGCTGCGATGATGCTCGGAAGCGCGATCGCGGGCACCATCGGGACGAAGCCCGCTGCCGAGATCACCGTGCCGTGGACCGCTCTGATGGCGACGGGCTCAAGGCCCGCGGTCTGGATCGTGGATCCCGGCACAAACAGAGCGTCGCTGAGGCCGGTAACTGTCGGCGCTTACGAAGCGGGATCTGTGCAGATCAAGGAAGGGCTCGCGACCGGAGACCGCGTCGTCATCGATGGAGGCAAGCTGCTGAGCTCCGGCCAGCCGGTGGCGTATAGCGGAGATCAGTCATGAGAACGCGATTTCTTGTCGTCGCAAGCACCATCGCCTCGGCATTGGCGATGGGCGGATGCAAGCAGGAGGTCAAGGCACCGGAGCCCGTCCGACCCGTACTGTCAACCGTCCTGCAACCGGCCGCATCGGCCAGCACGGTTGTGGTCGGAACGATTCAGCCCCGTTACGAGACCAATCTCGGCTTCCGCGTGCTGGGACGGCTGATCGCGCGTCCCGTCAACGTCGGGGATCTGGTGGCCGAGGGGCAGACCGTGGCCGCAATCGATCCCACGGCCCTCGAGCTCGCCGTTCAGTCAGCGAGAGCGGATCTTTCGAAGGCCCAGGCCTTGCTTGAAAACGCGATCGGAACCGAGGAGCGGAAACGACTCCTGATCAAGACCGAGGCCACAACAAAGCAGACGCTTGACGATGCCGAGCAGGTACGCGCGGGTGCACAAGCATCGACCGCTCGCGCCCGCGCGAACCTAACCAAGGCCGTCGAGCAACTGGGTTATGCCCAAGTGAAGGCTGATTTCGCAGGTGTCGTTACGGCCGTGAGCGCCGAGGTGGGACAAGTAGTGTCGCCAGGCCAGAGCGTCGTGACCGTGGCGCGGCCGGACGTTCGGGAGGCAGTGGTCGATATCGGCGCGGACTATCCAGTGCCCTTGACCGTCGGTCTGTCGTTTATTGTCAGCTTGCAGCTCCTTCCCGCGATAGAGGTCCAGGGCACAATTCGCGAGATTGCGCCGCAAGCCGATCAAGTAACACGCATGCGGCGCGTCCGCATCGCCTTGAATGATCCGCCTGAAAGCTTCCGGCTCGGAAGCACCATCACGGCGAAGCTCAGCAGCGGCCAGAGCTCGGTTCTCCGAGTGCCCGCGTCCGCCCTTCTCAAAAAGGATGCCGAGACTTTCGTCTGGGTCATCGATCCTCCCGCCAGCACGGTCTCGCCGCACAAACTCGATCTCTCCGAGGACGAAGGAGGCATCCGCGTCATCGGCGGTATCTCCGCAGGAGCGCGCATCGTGACTGCCGGAGTCCACAGCCTCAAACCAGGACAGCAAGTCCGCATCGACCAGGACGCCACGCCATGAAAACCTTCAACCTTTCCGACTGGGCCCTCGGGCATCGCTCGCTCGTCTGGTATTTCATGATCGCCTTCATGGCGGCGGGCATGTTCGCATACCTGCAGCTGGGGCGGCAGGAAGATCCTGATTTCACCATCAAGACCATGGTGATCGGGGCGCAGTGGCCGGGCGCATCGCCCGAGGAAATGACGCGCCAGGTCACCGACAGGATCGAGAAGAAGCTCGAGGAGCTGGAGTCGCTCGACTATACCAAGAGCATCACCGTCGCGGGCCAAACAACCGTATTCGTCTATCTGCGCGACACGACAAAGGCTGCCGACGTCGCGCCGACATGGGCACGCGTGCGCAACATGATTGCAGACATCAAGGGCGATTTCCCGCAAGGCGTCATCGGTCCGGGTTTTAACGACCGCTTCGGCGACGTCTTCGGCAATATATACGCGTTCACCAGTGACGGCCTGAGCCAGCGCCTGTTGCGCGACCGGGTCGAGGACATTCGCGCAAAGGTCCTGACCGTCCATAGCGTCGGCAAAGTCGACATTCTCGGCGCGCAGGATGAAAAGATTTTTCTGGAATTTTCGACCCGAAAGATCGCCGCGCTCGGCCTCGACACCCGTTCCATCGTCTCATCGCTCCAGGCGCAAAATGCCGTCGCGCCCTCGGGTGTATTCCAGGAGGGACCGGAGCGCATCAGCGTGCGGGTCAACGGTCAATTCGCATCTGAGGAAAGCCTGAAGGCGATCAATCTCAGGGTCAACGACCGGTTCTTCCCGCTGACAGATGTCGCGACCATCACGCGCGGCTACGCGGATCCACCAACGACGTTGTTTCGCTTCAACGGCCAACCCGCCATCGCACTCGCGATTGGGATGAAGTCGGGCGCGAACCTGCTGAAATTCGGCGAGGCGCTGAAGGAGGAAATGTCGAAGATCTTGGCCGAGCAGCCCATAGGCCTGGGAGTGCATCTCGTCGCCGACCAGCCGGTCGTCGTCGAGCACGCCGTGTCGGGCTTCTCGGAAGCGCTGTTCGAAGCAGTCGTGATCGTTCTCGGGATCAGCTTCCTAAGCCTCGGCATTCGCGCTGGTCTCGTTGTTGCCATCGCGATTCCCTTGGTTCTGGCGATCACGTTCGTGGTAATGGCGTATGCTGGCATTTCATTGCAGCGCATTTCGCTCGGCGCCCTGATCATCGCTCTCGGGCTTTTGGTCGACGACGCCATGATCGCCGTCGAGATGATGGTGGCGCGGCTGGAAGCCGGCGATCCCCTGGAGAAGGCCGCAACGCACGTCTATACCTCCACAGCCTTTCCAATGCTGACCGGTACGTTGGTCACCGTCGCCGGATTCATTCCGATCGGTCTCAATAGCAGCAACGCCGGTGAATTCACCTACACTTTGTTCGTGGTGATTGGTGTCTCCTTGCTCGTGTCGTGGATCGTTGCCGTGTTGTTCACGCCCTTGCTCGGCGTCACCATTTTGCCGGCCAGGATGAAAGGTCATCACGAAGAAAAAGGGCGAGTGGCCCGGATATTTGAGCGGGTCCTCCTGGTCTGCATGCGCCATCGCTGGATAACCATAGGGGTGACCGTGGCTAGCTTCGCGCTTGCCCTGGTTGGCATGAACTTCGTGCAACAGCAGTTCTTTCCGTCCTCGGACCGTGCCGAATTGGTCATCGACTGGAACCTGCCTCAAAACGCCTCGATCACCGAGACCAATGCGCAGATCGCCCGGTTCGAACGCGAACAATTGCAGGGAAATGCCGGCGTCGACCATTGGTCAACCTATGTCGGAACAGGCGCTCCCCGATTCGTCCTGTCGTTCGATTTGCAGACGGCGAACACCTGGTTTGGCCAGATGGTGGTCGTCACCAAGGGAGGCATTGCCGCGCGTGATCGCGTCAAAGCGCAATTCGAAACCTACCTTAAGAAGACTTTTCCCGGCACGGATACGTTCGTCAAACTGCTCGAGGTCGGACCGCCGGTCGGGCGTCCCGTGCAGTACCGGCTGAGTGGGCCCGACATCGCCAAGGTGAAGGAATTTTCCCAAAACCTCGCCGCTCTTGTGCGCGCCAATCCGCATCTCGACAATGTCGTGTTCGACTGGATGGAGCCGGCACGCGTAGTCAAGGTGGACGTGCTCCAGGACAAGGCGCGCCAGCTCGGCGTGAGCTCGGAGGACATCGCGACGACGTTGAACGGCGTCCTTGCCGGCTCCTCGATCACCCAGGTGCGCGACAGCATTTACCTGGTGAATGTGACGGGACGCGCGACCGCACCGGAGCGCGCATCAATCGATACGCTGCGTGACCTGCAATTGGCCGGCCTAGGCGGGCAGTCAGTGCCGCTCGGAGCCATTGCGACCCTGCGCTACGAAATCGAACAACCGACAATCTGGCGGCGATCACGCATTCCAACGATCACGCTCAAGGCAAGCATCCTCGACACCGTGCAGCCGAAGACAATCGTGGATCAACTCGCGCCGAAGGTGGATCAATTCGCAAAAGGACTGCCGGCCGGATACTCGATTGCGATCGGAGGCTCGGTCGAGGAAAGTGCGAAGAGCCAGGCTCCGATCGAAGCGGTGGTTCCGCTGATGCTGTTCATCATGGCAACCATCCTGATGATTCAACTGCAAAGCTTTCATCGGCTGTTCCTGGTGTTCGCGGTGGCGCCCCTCGCCTTGATCGGCGTCGTCATGGCCTTGCTGCCAAGCGGAGCTCCTCTCGGCTTCGTTGCGATCCTCGGCGTCCTTGCGCTGATCGGCATCCTGATCCGCAACTCGGTGATCCTGATCATCCAGATCGAGGACCTGCGGAAGGAAGGACGGCCCGCATGGGAAGCGGTCATGGAAGCAACAGAGCACCGTATGCGGCCGATCATGCTGACCGCCGCAGCCGCAAGTCTCGCCCTCATCCCGATCGCGCGAGAGATCTTCTGGGGACCGATGGCCTACGCGATGATGGGGGGCATCATCGTAGGCACCGTGCTGACGCTGTTGTTCTTGCCGGCCCTCTATGTCGCGTGGTTTCGAATCAAGGAGCCGGAGCCCGCGACGGACAATGTTCACGAAATTCCGACTGCTCCTGAATTGCAAACGGATCTTTGTCACCGAGAAATGGAACACACTTGAAGTTGCATTCCCAAGCGCACTGCACGAACGGTCGAAGGCAACTTGTGTCGGCTGCCTTCCTCGAGCTCTCAACCCGTGGTCCATCTACTTTAGGAGAACTATCATGACTAGGCGTTCGCTTCTGATCGCTACCACAAGCTGCTTCATAGGATTTGCACCCACCGCGCACGCTCGCTCGGCCTACGATGGGCCCTGGGACCTCGCATTCGTAACGCAAAAAGGAACCTGCGATTCCAGCTACAGCTTTACGGTCGATGTGGCCAACGGAATTATCACCCATCCCAACCTCGTGCGATTTCGAGGTTACGTCGCAAATTCCGGTTCGGTCCGCGCTTCAGTGACGGTCCAGGACAAATATGCCTCGGGTGCGGGCAAACTCTCCGCCAGCTCCGGCCATGGGACCTGGAGCGGCCACTCAGGAGCGGGTCGATGCTCTGGATACTGGACGGCGCAACGCCACTGAGCGAAACGCATCGCGGCGGTCGAGCGGCTTCAGCCGTGGCACGAAAATTACCGGATCTGCAGGGACCGACCGCTGCGGCTGTGAGGGCGATGGGCCATCGATAGCTCCATCACCCTTAGCTGCACGGCGAGCCCAGGCCGGGCCGCCGATGGCCTGTCAAGGCCGCCAGCCGCGAAGCGGGGGCGCGGCACGCGCCCGCTTTGACAGGGCGGCGGCGGTCCGGCCCAATTGCTGGGAGCAGGCGCGCCTTCGCCGTAGCTGCATTACAAGCTCAGCCCCCTGTTCCTTCCCAGCGTCCACTCGATGCCACCGTCGTCGCGCATAAGGCCGCCGATATGCCGGCCGATGTGCTTCTCGAGGCATCGGTAGCCAAGGCACGAGCTGAAAGCCGAGCCCGTCGTCGATCATGGCGAAGCTTCCGCTGACGAGGCTGGCGACGCCGGCGAGGCGCCCGCTGACATACTCGCCAGCGTTTGCCGGCATGTAGGTTAGCCCGCGCTCTCTCGCCATCTGATGGCCGACACGCTCGATCTCCCGTCGCTCAAGAGTAGCCACGGTTTCGACAGGGACGCGAACGTTGTCATCCTTGGCGGTCGCAAGGCCCATCTCGACAAGTCGCCGAGCCCGGCGGCTGATAGCTTTGTTGACCTCTCTGCCAAACCCGCTGTCCCTGATTTCCGAGCGGTCCTCGGCAATAATCTGTCGGTCGAGCCAGGTCGCACCATCGCTGGCGATCTGCCGGTCGAGGCCGATGGCCGAGAGCGTCCGTATTCTTAAGCCGTCGCCGCCCTGGCTGAGGTCGTAGGCCTGCCCACGCGCGACGATGTCCTTCGGGACCTTCCAATGATCGGCATCGATCCGCTCGACAAGGCCTGCCCGCCGCAGCGCCTCCAGGCGGCGGACATGGGAGCGCACGATAAGCTTCGGGATCCTTGCCCTGCCGTTCAAAGCTGTCGCGGATACGCTCCAGGTGCCGGCTCGGCCGGTAGATGCCGTTGTCGTCCTCGACATTGCTGGCGATGTTGCGGTCGGCAGGTCTTGGACCGGAGACGACTGGGGCCGCTTCGACGATCATGTCCCGCCCGACCTCCTCGATCCGGCTCGGGTCCTTGAACTCGATGTGATGGACCCGGCCATCGATGCTGTCGACGACCAGGTAGACGCGCTCGCCCATCTCGTCTCCGGCAAGTCCCTTGGCCAGGACCCGGCCGACGATCTTCTCGCCTGAGATTTCGCTGTGAAGGGCGAATTGGCCCACACCACGCTCCTCGGCGAGACCATTCCTGGTGAGCGCCCGATGGATCGAGTTGATGGCCTCGTTGCGGTGGTCCAGATCCTTCAGGACTTGCTCCGCGCGATCGGAAAGGGTCCATCGTCCCGGCTCAAGCTCGGTTGCTAATCCGTAGCGTTCCAGGTGCCTGACCCGGCCGATCATGAGGTTGCGGTTCTCCCGGACGAGGAACGTCGCGCCCTCCCCTGGCCGCAGGTCGATCACGCCCTGCTCCTGCTGCTCGCTCAAGAGCAGCTTGTCGAGCCGCGTCACCCGCTCGGCCTCGACCTCGTTCTGCAGCTTGGTCTGAAGCTCAATCTCGGTCTGGTGGCCGAGTTCCCGGGTCGCCAGTTCGCTGGCCCGGTGGCGGACACCGTGGGCGATGTAGTCGCCGGCGATGTTGAGGATCCGGCCGTCATCGAGCACGCCGCGAACGATAATGTGGGTGTGGGGATGGCCGGTGTTGTGATGGTCGACCGCGATCCAGTCGAGACGAGTGGCGAGATCCAATTCCATCTGGCGCATGAGGTCACGGGTGAAGCCGCGAAGGTCGGCCATTTCGGTTGCATCCTCGGGCGCGACGATGAACCGAAACTGATGACGATCCTCCCGGCCGCGCTCCACGAAGGCGTTGCCGTCGGCCTCGTTCTCGAACGCCGAATAGGCCTTGCCCCGATCGCCGTCACGCGTAACACCATCCCGTTCAAGGTAACGCAGATGGGCATCGACGGCCCTGCTCATCGTCCCGCGCATCTTTGGTCCCCGTGCGCCGTTCGCTTGCGGATTGAGCAGGACCACCCTTGCCTTGACTACCACGCGCCGCGCCCGGAAGCGGCCTACGGAATCTCTCTGCCACCCACCGTCCCCGCCCTGCCGAGCAAACGAGGCAACGACCTTCGCGCCCCGACCGCGCGCATTGAACCGGCCCGAGGTTCCTCCTTCCCGGCCGCCGCCCGATCTCGATCCCGAGCCTATCCGTCTGGGATCGCCGCCCGCTTTGCGGACTGCGATCTGGACCTGCCTGAGGAACGGTTGCGTTCGCGGATTGACCCGCGCTCCGCCGCTGCGCGATCTGCCAGGCCTGACCCGAAAATTCTCACCGTCATCGCGTGCCATGACGCGACGATTGACATCGGAAACAGCCGACACAAGCGCTGCCGAACCTCGATCGCATAAACGCGCATGATAGCGAACAAACAGCGTGGCTTCTCCTCGACGCACATTGCGAGCGCCATCTCTCACAAGATTGAAATTCATCAGGAAAACGCGACGGGCGGCACCTGCACACGTTGCGCTGGCGCCATTTTGACGCCGCGAAAACTTGCAAAATCCAATGTGCAGACAAACCCTTGCGACCAAAGGGAGCCAGCGAACGACAGTTCGCTTTATCTCGCCGTCACTCCCAGCGCTCGTCGGCCAGCCCCTACCTCTCGCCGCTCGCCTCCAATTGCACCGAGGCCCTGTGAACGCGAGCGCAGCGCCAACGGAGCGAAGCGTTCCATCGCTGCAGGGGTGTGGGGGGATGGAACACCGCCGATGGAAGGGGCGATGGCAGGCGATGGAATGACCGTTGGCAGGTGCGTTCGAATAGGCATTGGAAGCGATCGAAGACCGATGGAAGGGGCGATGGAAGCTCACCGGGGTGCTCTCTCGATGTGCTTCCGGCGTTTCGACGCGGGACCCGTTTCCACGCTTACGATCCTGCCGGCCGTGAATAATCGCTCCATGGCTGCACGAAAAGCTTCTGCCGATACGCCGTTCGCCTCGGGATCGCCGGCCAACTCAAATGGTGCACTTCCGCGGCCGGTGCTTGGTCGGACAGGGCGGCCCTGAGCGATGCGCTTGTCGAGCAATTTGAGGAAAAGCTCGTCGACATCGCGCTCGGCGGCCGCCCGGTAAGGAGAGCTCTCGGCCGACGTCGCCGGAACGAATGTCAGGCCGTTCCATCGCAGTTTGATCTTCTCGCCGGCGCGCCCGTAGTTCGACTTCTTCACTTCGAGTTCTCTGACGTCGGGATCGTTCTTGTCGGCATCCGAAAGGTGCAGCATGGCACGGACGGAGTTGCGCCAGTCCACCGAATTTGCAGTTCCGGAGCCGTCGGCCATGCCGCGCACCGACGGGTGATCGAGTAGCACGATCGCTGTTTCATTTTCGCGCGCGATCTTCCGTAACATCGCAAGAAAACTGCGGACCTGGCGACGCGCGATAGCTTCCCCATCAAACACCGCAGCTATCGAATCGATGATGACCAGGATCGGTCGGTGCCTGCCGATCCAGGCCTCGACTTGCAGAAGAAGTGCAGTTTTCGTGACCTTGCCGAGGCGGTCCGCAGTCGCAAGCCAGGTCGCCTCAAGGTCAGGGAAATGCAAATGCAGATCCTCGATCGCGTACGCATCAATGTGGCGATGCCTGCAAATGCGCTCGATCCGGTCGCGAACATTGGCCTCGGGCTCCTCGCAACTTAGGAAGAGCGCCGGTCCCTTTTCGACAATGCAACCCAGCCAGTCGCCCAGCCCAGCGGTCACCGAGACCAGCAGCTGCACTGCAGTCTCCGTTTTGCTGGCGCCGCCATTGCCTGAATAGAGCGTAAGATCGCTAAACGGAATACGCGCCGCCGCGAGCCAGCGCTGCTTGAGCGGCTCGGTTCCCTTCCAAGCCGCCGGCGTTTTGGTTTCGAGCGACGGCGGAGTTAGCAGCCAGTTGTTGCTGGACCCGCTGCCGGGCCGCGCGATTGGATGCAGCTCGGGCGGCAATTTTGCCGACATCGCAATCTGCATGACCGTGGCTTCTTTGTCACTGCCGGGCTCACCAGTCAGCCCATGCGACTCGGCGACCTCGAAGATCTTGTCCACAACGGTTGCCGGATCCAGCGATCCGCTTTGCACATACTGGTGCAGGTGATCGGCCATTTCCTGCAAAGCCGGGTGCTCGGAAGGCGTAGCAGGCGCCGTCGCCACAATGCGAGGGGCGAGCGAGAGCGCTTTCTGCGCATCCCTTATCGGCGTTGAGATGCTTGCATCACCATTCATCCGATCAAGTCCGGAGCCAACCGGCTCGCAGCCGCGAGCCGCGCGCTTGGTGCTTAAGAACGTGACGGATGATTTCGATCGGATGTAGCGCGCCCACGGCGAACTGCTTCGGCTGCAAGTCGACGCTCGACATATTCGTTGATCGATTTGACCGTTATCCGGCGCGACTTGCCTTCCGTGTAGCTTTCCAATTCACCGCTGTTAATGAGCTCATAGAGCTTTTTGCGGGAGACCTGGATCGCCCTCATCGTCTGGTTCGGAGATGCTACGAGCGGCGCTTCTAAGGCGAGAGAATCAGCAGACATTGACGAAACATCCCGTTGTTTCTGGATGACTCGAAGCATGCCTGAATTGATTTGTATCGCAATGCAGCCGCGAGGGCATTCGCGGTATCGGCGGCGCAATGGGGCAATTGTGTGCCGGTGCGACCGTTGGCCCCTGACGTCATTTAGTGCGCGCAAAAAAATTAGAGCACTTTCCGGTCAAAGCCGACCTCAGCCGGCACGCAGGACTGGTAGGCTCAGTCGAGAAAGACCCGTAGCCGACCTCGCTTTTGCGCCCTCCGTCCGATTGCAGCAATCTAAGCGATCTATTCCTGGTCGAAGTCTGGCTGAACACCTGCGGTGATGTTGGTCAGAAACCGGCACCTAACGCACGCCAGGAATAGATCGGCGCACGTCATCTCTTCAAAGGTGTTTGCTGCTCTAATGTAGAGGATGCCGCTTTGCGTCCCGAGAAAGCGAGCATGCTTATTTCAACCATAACTTCAATGGCACCGCTTCTCGGCCTGTGCAGGTCATGCTGCCGCTGTAAAAATCGGTCAGTATTCCCCTATAGCTGCATTCGGCGCTATCGACCCATAGCGTTGCCTCAAGCTGCGATGAGGATCTCGGCATCCGAACACTGATCTTGCCGGTTTTTTCCTCTGGTCCATCTTGGGTGCACAGGCCGACATGTTTCATAAGCAGTGCTCCCGAATATCGTTTGTCTGCGGATGAACCCTCTTCCGTGATTGAAGCCGTCAACTCCCATTCCCCAAGATAGCCCAAATAGCCGACGATTTGCAGCGAGTCAGCATTCGCGGGTGTAACGAGCACGCTCAGCGCAAGCGGCACCATCACCGACGTTGCGCCGTGTGTCTTCCGCGGAACCTTCCTAATGCCCGTCGAGATAGGCGCGCGCATCGACAACCTCGGTGCGGGTGTTACTTTGCTTGCCCGCTTGTTCGACGACCTTGCCGAAGTACTGCCGCGCCTTGGCGGTGTCGCCGAGTTGCGCCGCCGCCCTCGCTGCGCCAGCATAGGCCCCGAGCCTGTTCGGTTCTTTTTTCAGCGTCGCCTCGAAGGCTGTCAGTGCCTCCTTCGGATTGCCACTGCCAAGCAGCATCTCGCCATAAAGCTCGCGCGCTGGCTTAGGAACGCCTGGAGTCACCGGATGCTTCTCGGTACGATCCTCTGCGTCGGCAGCATCGCTCATAGCCTTTAGCGCGTCATCCTTCTTACCTTCGGCGTAGAGCACCCAGGCCGAGGCGACCCTGGCCTGGATATCGACCTGCTCGGACCAATAAGCGTCCTTTGCCTCGCGAAGCTTATCGCAGAGCTCGCCGAGCTTCGCGATATCGGGCTTGGCGGCTTCGAGATCGCCGGCCCGCGCGGCTCCGAGCGCACGGGCGAAATAGGTGATTGCCTGCACATTGGCAAGCGGGCTTGGCCGCACTGTCAGCTCTTCCGCCGCTTTCCAGTCGCCGCGCTCCAAGGCGTAGCGTGCGGGCGAGGCTGCCTCTGCGTAAGGCCCTGGAATGAAAGTCTCGCTAAAGCCGGTGACTGTCCTCATCTCGTCGACGACGGCCTTGGCCTTGTCGTCCTGCCCAAGCTGCAGATACGCATAAACAAGATAGTCCATCGCGTGCAGCTCGTCGGCAAGGTCGCTCAATTCCTTCGCCGACCGCGCGGAGGCGACATTAGATGCGATCGAGTCGTTCCAATAGCCGACCCGCGTGAAGATGTGCGAGGGCATATGCAGAGCATGTGGCGCGTCTGGCGCGATCTTCGCGTAGCGCCGCGCTGCCTCGATGCCTTTATCCGCGATCGATGGATAGTCGTAGAGATGGATCAGGTAGTGCGCCACGCCCGGATGCAGCGGCTGCCGCAAGGCGATAGGCTCCAGGATGGCCGCGCCCTTGAGCTGGTTGGCGTAGGTCTTGTCGGCCGCCGAAGCTGACGTGTTGAGCGCGAGCGCATAATGGATCTGTGCCTCGTCGTCGTCTGGATAGCGTTGCGCCAGGCCTTCCATCGCCTTCGCATAGGCGACGACACGCGCGCGGTGATCGACCTTGTCGTGATCAGTATACATCACCGCCAGCGCGTCGACATAGCCTTTCTCGCGCTCCGATTTGAAGCCGACCGCTCTCGCTTTCTCGATTGCCGCCGCGCCCTCTGCGAGATTTTTCACCGGCGGCACGGTATGCGGATTCCACAACAGGCTAAGGGCGATACCCCAATAGGCAATGCTGCAGGCGGGGTCTGCCTTCAGCGTGTCCCCAAACATTCTCTGCGAGGCGCGGTACCAGAACGAGTGCTGATACAGCATGCCGCGGTCGAATAATTTTTGTGCCTCCGCATTGCACGATGTCTCGAAATGCACCTTGCCGAGTTTGTCGTCTTCCGACTGGGCACGGACCGGACAGGCGAAGAATAGGCCTATCAATACTATCGCCAATGACGGGGATGCCCTCATCATGATCGCCTCCCATTATCGTGACTGCGCTCGGGCAAGATTGGGCGGACCACTGAACCGCCCGCTATACGGTTTCCGATTCACTATTCAAATTTCGCCACGAAACCGGAAAAACGATGTATTCTCCCTGTGTGACTGGTTCTGAGGGTGTCTTGGCATGTCGAAGCCCAACCTCGAATCGAAAGCGAATATAGGCCTGACGCCAGATCCCTCGGCGCTGCCAGCTGACCTGGTACGGGCGCTAGACTGGCTCCGTAATCATTTATCGGAACCGGTCGAGCTCAGTTCCCTTGCCGCCTTTAGCGGTGTCCCTCCACGCACGCTGGAACGACACTTTCGAATGTTTCTCGGCACGACGCCGCTCGGCTGGACGCGCAGCATGCGCCTCGCCCGGGCACGACAGGCTTTGCTGCGTGCCAGTCCGCAGGATACAGTTACTGGCATCGCTTTGATGAACGGCTTTGGTCAGTTCGGTCGGTTCGCCGCCGACTATCGACGCGCGTTCGGCGAATTGCCGTCCAGGACAATGCAGCGTAGCAAGAACCCGGCCATGGACGATGGCGATCTCGACGAAGCCATGCGCCTGACGTTCGATGCGTTCCCTTTTGCGTTTGCGGTGGCGCCGAAGCAATGCAACGCTGCGCTGGAAAAACTCGACAGCCCTCAGGAATTAGCGCCAGCCTACGGCCTGCCAAAAGCTGTGGCCGCCTGGTGCTGGGGACAGCGGGCCTCGCACCGGTTCAGCTCGACTCCCGATCGGGATCGGGCTTTGTCGCTGCGGCTGGCTGACGAGTTCCTATCGGCTCGCACCAAACGATGCTTTGACGCTCACTTTGAGCAGTGGCGCGCTGGTGCTGGCGCGTCGTCTCGAGGAAGCCGACCAGCGTCTTGAATCCGCATTGGCGCTCGATCCCGGGCTCGCTTATGCGTGGGTCCGCCGGGGCTGGATGTCGGCTTATTTGGGCGACAGCGAGACGGCGATCCGGGAGCTTTCCACGGCGCTGCACCTCATGCCATTCGAGCCGTTACGCCACCTCAGCTTCATCGGCATCGGGTGCGCGCATTTCGCCGCCGGCCGCTACGATCGCGCGGTACGGTGGGTGGAAAGTGGTGTCCTGGCCTCTCCGGGATCCTTCTGGGCGCAACGTGTAGCGGTCGCTGCGGCGGCCATGACGGGCGCGCGCAGTGAAGCACGGCGCATGGCTCACCAACTCATGCGCAAGGATCCTGATCTCACCGTCGCCGAAGCGCGACAGGCTTGGCCGTTCACTCCGATGTTTATGTCCCGCCTTTGCGAGGGCCTGGAAATCGCGGGGCTCCCTCGGAGCTGAAGGGCCAATTTCTATCTGTCGCTGCAGTTCGGTACGTGGGGTGATCAAGCGTCCTGAACCGCACCTGCCGCGCCGAAGAGGGCCGCCCCAGAGCCCAGAAACATCACTCCCGCGGAATCGGCTTATGGCGCGCCTTTGAGACATGCCGGGTCAGTCTTATGATGTCCCTTCCTGCGGGTAGACCGGAAGTAACGGGCCGACGGCTAAAATGACGCGACTGTCCCGAACCGGGCATCTGTGCCACGCGTGCCGTTAGGCCAATTTCTAACGAACGGAGATTTGTTGCCGATGACGAGTTATTGCGCTCGTGCTCGCTTTGTTATTTCGGAGGAGGTGGCATGGCTGATGAATGGTGGTCCACAATGAGCCAGCGTTCGCCGTTCTTGACAAAGGTAAAGCTGTAGCGCGCGGGTAAGCTCTTCGTCTGTCCGTCCTTGGTGTAGGAGAATGTATAGTACCCGGTGTTGACTGCCGTGTTGCCATACACGCGGATCAGTTGGTCACCGAAGGCAACCTTGAGGCCGGGAAGAACCCTGAATGCGGTTACAAAGTAGTCCCGGAGTGCCGCCCGATCGGCGCGCACGGCTGGTGACAGCGTGCCCCAAAGGACCGCATCGTCGGCGTAGAGCGGCAAGACCTTGTCGGGGTCGTCTTCGCCCAGAGCCCGCGCCCACACTTGGGTTGCCTCGGCCACTTCTTCCTTCGGACTGACAAAGGCGTTGGAAGCAAACGAAAACAAGATGATCCCGAACGCAAGCGCTGCGCCAGTGATGTTTAGGGCTGCTCGCATGACTGTTCTCCCTAACGTGTCCGTCGATCCTCCCATGGATGCGTCACGGTTCAAGTACGGAAAACGTACTTGCGGGACAACCGAGACGGGAGGATGATCGCCTTGCATGGTCAGCTACTCGCAATTCTGCCCTGTGGCCAAGGCGGCCGAAGTCTTCGGCGACCGCTGGACCCCGATCATTATGCGCGAACTGTGCTTCGGCACTCGCTCGTTCGGCGAACTGCTTGATGCCGCCCCGCTGATATCACGGACGGTGCTCGCGCAACGACTAAAGCAGCTGGAGCAGGATGGGGTCGTGCACATCGAGCCGAAACCCCGGGGCCGGGGTCATCTCTACCGATTGACGCCAGCTGGAGAGGATTTTCGGCCGATCGTTGAGATGATGAGCGTGTGGGGTCAGAGCTGGGCACAAGGTCTGATCGGCCCCGACGACCTCGATCCGAAAATGCTGTTGTGGGGCGTGCGACGGCAAATCTGTCCTGCCGAAATACCTGCGCAGGGCTTCGTCATTCGTTTCGATTTTCGCGGTATCCCCAAGGGCAATCGCAGTCCACGGTATTGGTGGCTCGTGTTGCGTCCAGATGACATCGAAGTTTGTCTCAAGCCTCCTGCTGGCCGAGAAGTCGACATCTCGATCGCTGCCGACCTCGGGACTTTCACCAGGGTTTGGCTTGGCTATCGTGGACTCGCCCACGCGATTGAGAGTGGACAGGTCTCTCTGAGCGGCTCCGCGCGCGCAAGCATGACGGTACGGCGGTTGCTCGCTCTCCCTGACGAGCCACGGCTCAAGCATTTCAGATTTTCTGCTTGGCCATTCGCGACCGCTGCTGCGGTCCAGTAGTATTTAACTGTCCTTACGAGAGTTCGACGCGAAACCGACATGCCGATGCAGTCGCCCCATCTCGGCTGTTGGGGAATGAGTGGATCTCACCCGGACGCTGCCCGACTTCCAAGAAAGGACCCAAACCAGAGGTCCGCGAATATTTCGTAAGCCCAGGCGTCTACCGTCGCGATCCATACGCTTGGTTTAGTCTGGAAATCCCACGCGGCTCACCAGCTCCGCAAATCGTGGATCAGAGCGCAATCCCTTCCAGCGTGGGTCGAGGCGCAACCATACCAACCAATGAGACCTCTCATCAAAGGCTTTATCGAGCCAGGCGAAGGCGGAATCCCTTTGGCCGAGGCCTTCGTGGACGAGGGCAACGCCATAAGACGTTACAAATTTCCTGCCTGCCAATCTTTCGAGTTCGAGCAATGCGTTTTGAGCTTCATTGATGCGCACCGCGACTCCCGCGACGAATCCCCTTGCCGCGATCGAAACCGGCCATTCGGGGAGCTTCTCCTCGACGCGCTGAAATTCGGCGAGCGCGTCGTCGAGTCGTCCCAGTTCCTGGTAGGTTCGGCCCAACCATAGGTGCGCCGGCAGGAAGTCCTGGTTCAGCTCCAGCACGAATTGCAGCTGCTTCATAGCTTCCTCATATCGGCCCACGTAATAGTAGTGAAAGCCAAGATCAGAATTGACCGGCAGGGAAAGCGGGTCTGGCTGACGCGCAATTTGAATTTCCCCAAATGCGTCTTCGGGCCGGCCTGCAGCCAGCAGAAAGATGCTGTACCATTCGTGGGAAGGCGCGTAATTTGGATCGAGCGCAATCGCCCGCTGGAAACCCGCTTCGGCGCCAGCCCAATCCCAATCGAAATACAGCTTGACGAAACCTACCGACGTATGCGCTTCGGCGAGCAATTTGTCCGATTCCATCGCCTTCGCCGCGTGCCGCCGCGCGGCGGGAAATGCCTCTCGGGGCGCGAGACAACTCAGATAGCCCAGCGTTGCATGGCAATCCGCCAATCCGGAATAAGCTGGCGCAAAACCGGGATCGATCTCTACCGTGCGCTGGAAATATTCGATCGCCCGCTTCAGGCCTTCCTCTGATCTCTGGTTCCAGTTGAAGCGACCGCAAAGGTAAGCGCGGTACGCATCCGCATTGCCGTCGCCGAAGGCACGACCTACTGTCCCATGACGCGCCATAACGGGTGTGACAAATCGATAACCGTGCGTCGGCACGGTCTGGATCATGCCGACTCCGTTTCGGTCCCGGTCAAGGGCCTTGCGCAGCGCAGAGATGTTCACGGCCAGGTTCACATCCTCGACGAATGTGTCGGGCCACACCTCCTGCAACAAGTCATCCTTTGTCACGAGATGTCCACTGCGGCTGACCAGAACGACGAGGAGATCGAAAGCCTTGGGAGTGAGCGGGACAGGCTCTCCGCCGCGCAGCAGCAAGCGCTCCTTGGGTTCCAGAATGAAGTCGCCGAACTCAAAAATCGGGTCTTCGTGCATCGCGCAGCCCAGGAGATTGCGTGAAGAATTTAAGGTTTTTCCAAAGACTTCGGCTCGTGCCGGGTTCAATCTATTCGTTAGCCTTGAAGGCGGACGAACCGGGAGACCTCGAATGAACCCGCACGCCAATCACCATGATTCTTGTAGCCGCGTCGCAAGTTCACCACGAAGCCAGGACAGATCGAGAGCAGTGTCGATCTTCCGCACCAAGTGATCTTCGGGGACCGCGTCACCGAGATGAAACTCGTAGAACAGTTGACCTTGGTCACTCTTCAGGCGGCCCATCATGGATCGACCCCAATGCGATTCGCGTCAACATAACGGAATCACGCCTCGCGGCCTGTCTCAACCGACTTCTGCAACAAAATCGGCACATCCCGGACCAACGCTCGGCCCGACCTGACGTCCGTTGTTGGGGCCTCAGCAGCAGTCCTTTCCACCCAAAGCCATTCGCGCCCGCGCAACTGGTCACAGCCATTTTCAATTTTCTTAACGGTCGAAGGCCGTCGAACACCTAAGGGGCTGCCCCGGACTCCCGTAGGCAGTGTGACGGCGACATTATTTGGCTTTCCGCAACTTTTTGCCGAAGAACTCGATGGCAATTGCTGTCGTTAGGACAACCGCGGCTAACATCGCCGTGCCGCGAATCTCTTCGAGGGAAAATCCCAAACCATACTGCGCCACGTACCCCATCGCGATTGCCGCATACGCCGCCACGCCGAGTGCGCAGACGGTCGTGATCGCATCCAATTTGCTTTTCATACCGCACCACCAAGGTGCCCCAATCAATTGAATAGGGCAGTCGGCGGCGAACCGGTGTGAGCGGGTTCACATTGCAGCTGTAGAATTGACGGCCCTGCGTGCTCCCGCCCAGCGCAGCCTCAGCCATTGCGTGGCGCGGGTTGGGTGGTGTGAGATGCGGGCGGCGGATCGCGGGGCTGGGCGGCGCTTCCTATGTGATCGCAGACCCGATCAAGTTCTGAGAAATCTGAAGTAGAACGCCGCGAACACCAGAACAATGCCAATGTTTACGGTGACGTCTGTGTTGGGCTGTTACGATCATCTGCGATGCCGGATGAGCGACATCTTTGCGTTGCGCCGCGTCAGTGCAAGTTCCATGCAAGATTTCAAAAATTGTTTCGATGCGCAGCGGAAAGGTGAGCGCGCCAGCCGCCGCCCGGGCGTTATGTTCGCTATGAGCATACACAAGCCGCTAGAAAACACTGCGTTCGGGCCGGAAGAAATTGAACGTCTGGTAAAGGCTTACGAACTGACCTTACAGGCGCTGGGTCTAAAAGATCGCAGCGACCCGATCACGCAGATTGTCGCCGAGAAAATCATCACAGTCGGCCGGTTTAGGATTGAAGACCCGGCGGAAATTTCCAAGCTAGTTCTTAAGGAGCTGGGAACTCGGGGCCGCTGATGGCCTCTCTATGTTCACTTTTGAACGATTTGCCCGCCATTGCGTTGTGTCGCGGAACAGCCTCGGTTGGGCTGTGAGCGGAGGGGGGAATGCAATCTCTGCCTATAATCCTTGTGGTCGAGGACGAAGAGCCATTGCAGGAAATCGTTTATGACGCCTTGAAGGAGGGCGGCTTCGACGTGACGACGGTTGCTTCCGGCCAGGAAGCCGTCGCGATGATCGAAAGTGGCGTGGTCCAATATTCCGCACTGGTAACCGACGTCAACCTCAAAGGGCCAATGAAGGGTTGGGACATTGCGCGCCTCGTAAGGCAAATCGATCCTGCATTTCCGGTCGTCTACATCACAGGCGCTGCCGCCGACGATTGGGCGTCGAAGGGCGTGCCCAACAGCATTCTGCTGACGAAACCGTTTGCTCCAGCGCAATTGGTCACGGCGGTATCCCAACTGCTCAACACAGGCTCGCCGACTTCACCGTAATCCCCATTTCTGCTATTGGCACGGACCAGCCGGATCGGTGCGTTGATGTCCGTTGATCGGGCTAGACCGGAAGTATTGGGCAGGCGCTCAAAGCGACGCTCAAATAAGGACCCGGCATCCCAAGTGGGACATTGGGAAAGACGAGACATGCGGAAGAAGACCGACCTGCGATGAAGCGATCGTTGCTGGCACTGTCAACAATAGCTCTCTTGGGGAGCAGCACCTTCGCCCACGCGAGGTATGCCGAGCGGCAGCATGGCAAAGAGATGCTGCAAAAGCTGTGCGCCCACTGTCACTCCATTGGCAGGACCGGCGCGAGCCCAAATAGGCTGGCGCCGCCCTTTCGCAGCTTTAGCGAAACCAAACTCTACGACAGCGACTTCATGCAACGACTGCAGAACGGTCTTACCAGCATCCATCCCTTCATGCCGAGCTTCCACTTCAACAGGGAGAATGCGGAGGAGGCCCTCAACTACATAAAGTCAATCCAGGAACCACCCAAGCCGAAATGACCGCCAGCTCGACGGCGATGCTCGCGAAGTCAAGGCGCTAATCGTCGCCAACCATTTTCTCGAAACTGAACTGGAGCGATTACGCGCTGCGGTTTCGACCGGTTATACGCGAGGGTGGCCCTTTGAACGCCCGCTACGATCCGCCTATTGGGGCTCTTCTGTTTCCTGCTGGCGCCTTGCGGCAGTTTTGATGTCGGCTTCGATCCAAGCAGCGGACAACCGCAGCCGTGGCGGCGGGATCAGGCTGCGAAACGAGCGCGTGCGGATGTCGGCGATGGCGGTCATCGACGCCTGATAGCCGGACGCGACGAACTTCGAACTATTTTCCGATCAGGATTTCATTCGCGATATTGCCGCGTACCCATGTCGCCGTTCCAGATTTTAATCTCTTCGCGTGCCAAGCTTGGTAATCGATATCGGCGTTCATTTTGTCGCACGTTGCACCGTACGCTGCGAAGTTTTCGAAGCTAATCGATACAATGAAATCTCCAACCTCACCGGCGGTTATAGCCCAAAGCCGCACTTTGCCACCGTGCTTCCGCCAAAGTGCGGCGCTTTCGTGGGTCAATTCGAGGAGTGCTTTGAGATCGCAGCCGGAGTTCGGCTTGACCAAGTATTCGACAACTACGGACATATTGGCCTCCGTGTGCGCGCCCCACAGTGGGTTTCTAGGGCCGAACCTCGACGGAACACTTGAGCAGGATCAAAAAACGTGCCGCTTGGTTCGGACCAGCTCCGTCAGGCCGCTCCTCAGCACCAAATCACGAATGGCGGCTTGAATTCGTCGATGAGAGCCACCTCGATAGCATGATGGACTTGACACTTCCGGCCCAGGAGCGTCACCGGCTTTGGTTTAAAGGCAGCGACGGTGATGCGTTTGCCTTCAGCCCACCTTCGATACTCGGCTGCCTTATACTCGTGAATGTGACCCAGATGAGTGAGAATGCGATCGCGAAGAACTTTGTCGGTCGAGCCGATATAAGCGGGCTTGCCCTGATACATACGCGCGTATCATTGCCGAGCTAGAAGAGGGCGCATTCCTTGGGTTAAGCCATGGTCGGCAACCCCCGCGCGAATACCCCCTGCAATGCAGCAAGTAATCGGCCCTACTCAGGTTGTAACGTCGTGCTGTTGTGGATGGCGCAAGCGGCTGGTTTGCACGCCGCGCTTACTGACTTTCAAGCAGGCCTTGGAACTGGGTGGCAACGTGCGCAAGGGCGAGCGCGGCCGCGCGTGCTCGTCGGCGACCTTGACGAGGTAGGGCTTCTCGCGCTTACCCAACCGCCAAGCGCCAATGCCGGTTTTATATGGACTCCGTCCAAGGTCACCGTGAGATCGGAGCGTGGAAAGCCATATCGATGCGCGTCACCCGAAACTGCAGCTTTTCTGCCGAGGGCATCATCAACCTTTTGCCAATCGATTTCTTGTGCTTGGACAGCGGAGGCATAAAAAGGCCGCCAAGACACAAATCATCGTCCAAGATAGGCTTCGCATTTGCGTTTTCCTCCTCAATATCCAATAGCCCCATTATTCCGACTGCTGGACCGTTCCGTTGCGAATGCGGAACGCAAGTCGAACCAAATCAGCCCAACAGGGTTCCAATCCTCGCTCAGTCAAAAAGGGCTGATTGACTGTCTGCGCTAGATACGGACGTAATGTCAGAGGGGTATTTGCAGGCGGCCATGCCCAAGCATCGTCTCAATTCTCTTTCAAGAACGCACAATGCCTTTTCCGAATTCGATCTCGACTGACAAGCTTTGCCGGATGATCGGCACGCCGCGCGCGCCAGCTTTGATCGACGTGCGCAGTGATGAGGAGTTCGCCGCCGATGCTCGCCTCGTTCCCGGTTCAATCCGACGCAACTCCGATGAAATCTCGGAGTGGGGGAAGGCGTTGGCCGGGCACTCCGTCATCGTCATTTGCCAACTTGGCAAGCAAGTTGCCCACGGCACCGCCGCTTGGCTGAGGCACCTGCATGTTAAGGCCGACGTGCTCGAGGGTGGGTTCGAAGCGTGGAAAGCAGCCCAGCTACCGCTCGTGCCCACATCGAAAATGCCGCCGCGCGACGCCCAGGGACGCACCGTCTGGGTAACTCGCGCCAAGCCAAAGGTTGATCGCATCGCCTGCCCCTGGCTGATCCGGCGCTTTGTCGATCCGGCTGCGGTGTTTTTATATGTCGCACGCGCAGAGGTCGCTGCGGTTGGCGAGCGTTTCAATGCCGCGCCCTTCGATATCGATAACACCTTCTTTGGTCATCGCAGCGAGCTATGCACTTTCGATGTGATGATCATGGAGTTTTCGCTCTCGACACCATCCCTGTTGCGGTTGGCGACGATTGTTCGCGCCGCCGACACCGGCCGGCTCGACCTGTGCCCCGAGGCGCCGGGCCTGCTCGCAGCATCGCTCGGCCTGTCACGGATGTACGTTAACGATCTGGAACAACTCGAGGCTGGCATGACGCTGTATGATGCGTTTTATCGCTGGTGTCGCGACGCAGCTGACGAAACCCACGAGCGATAGAGCGGCGCAAAGTCCCGCTCTGGCGGCCGCGTGGCCTTACCCCTCAGTCGGCCTCGAATGGCGTGATGGACTTGTCGGCGAAATTTGCCGGTGGTACGGGCGATTCGTACCGCAACGGCTAGGCGGACTTTCGGTGCGGCTTGACAATCGGCTTCTTCGCCGCGGCCTGCTTCCTGCCGGCAATTGGCATCAAGATCTCCTTCTGACCGTCCGCCTTGCGCTTCTTCGTGGATTTTTTCGGAGCTGCGGTCTCGGCCGCTCCGCCGCCAACGCTTTTTCGTAGCGCTTCCATCAGCTCGACGACGTTCTCACCACGCGGCCGCTCCTTTGGCCCGATCCAGCAACAACGCTCCACAGCCGGGTGCGAGGGCCAAATCCGTTTTCGGACGAACTCCGCCCCTGCGACCCGACAACCCGATGCGATGGCGCGTCGACTTCGCATCCCCCGGCGCAGACCATGCACCATGACGTGGCCTTGCGTCGGGGCCTTCGCAGAGGATTGAACCAATGCTGCTGCTCAACATCCCGATCACGGCGGCCGCAGGGCCAGTGACCACCGCGCCGTTCCACTGCCGCGGCATCGCGCCACCCTCCAGCATCGTGCTGCAGGCCAACTTCAACTTCGCGACGACCAGCGCCCGCGTGCTCTACAACCTGTCGTCGGCAACCCCTCGCACTACCCAATACACGCCGACCGACGGCGCGCTCGACCCCAAGCCCTGCATCGACGGCATCGTCGGTCATCTCTGGCGCTGCAAGTACTCGACCACCGGGCTGTACGCCGGTGGCACCACCCTGCGCATCGACGCCTTCACCGGCACGCATTTCGACCCGGGGTGATCCCGACGATGGTGAGGTTTATTGTTGCCGCGCGCCCCGCGATCGATCTAAAGTTGTCACTGTGTCTCAAAGAGGGAGTGCGGACGTGGCGTCAGGTACTGTGAAGTGGTTCAACACGACGAAGGGTTATGGCTTCATCCAGCCGGACGGCGGTGGAGGCAAGGACGTGTTCGTTCACATCTCGGCCGTCGAGAAGGCCGGGCTGAGCGACTTGCGCGAGGGCGACAAGGTCACGTTCGACGTCGTCTCGAATAGGGGCAAGGAGTCAGCGGAAAATCTAAAGGTGAAGTGAGGCCGACCAGCGAATTCAGCAGCACAGGCAGCTTCCTGAATCGTTACTTTCGTCCTCTATCACTGACTTGGAAGCCAACGCCATGTGGTGCCGCGCGGCCGACCCGGTTCTCTACGAACCGCTTAGTGGCCACACCGCTTTTGCCAGCCGCTTGAAATCTCTCACGCTCAGGGTACCACGCTCGTTGCGGGCTCTTGACCCCGGTTCCCTCAGGCGAGCGACGACCTTGCGTAAGCAGCCTCCCACATGGCAATCGGCTCAACGGTCGCGTTGTCGAGCACGACCAGAAGCACGACATCGCAGTCGGAATTTTCCTTAATCCGGCCGAGACGCTGGCTCGGCTTTGAGTCTTCACCGAACGCCCGGCCCTTGATTTGTATTCTGGTGTCGCCGGTCGGAGTTTTCCGGATGGCGTCGTGACCCGACGTGCGGGCAGGCGTCAGTTCAAGGTGTAGCTTCTCGGCTGCGACGTACTCGGCGACTTCACCCGTCACCCCCAAGGGTTTGCCGGTGAGCTGGTAGTACTCGGCCGCCAGCGTTTTCACGGTGGCGAGTATCTGCTTAACGCGCCCAGCGCGATCTACCATCGAAGCGGCCCCCTCGTGCGCTTGACCCCACATCAAACCAGCCTATCGCCACGAACATCGACACTATCACCTGATTAAATCCATCACCAACTCATCGCCGGATACTGCTCCGTCATCCCCTCCGATACCGATCCGGCCGATTGGCATGGTTCATCTCTTCAAAGACCTTCGCCAGCTTCTCAGGGTCCTGCCGCTCCTTGAACGCGATCCACGCCGCCTTGAACCGCTGCTTGGCTTCATCAATGGTCTTGGCGTCATCATACGGCGGTCCGGGGATATTGACCGTGACCGTCCACAACCACAGACCCGGCGAGCTGGCGTAGCGGATACGACCGATGGGCTGGCCGTCCTCGTGCACCGTGTAGTCGTTCGGATCGTTCAGGCGGAGAGTGAGCATCTTGTCGGAATATCAGGATCGCCGTTCGGAAGGCGCGCAGTCAGTGCAAAACTGTGCCTTTTCTGCAACTAACAACAAAAACGCAGAGGCTTTGGGCGCAGACGCAGAATTTTCATATTGTCGAATTATTATGTCCCCTACGTAACGGTCAGTTTCTCTGTTTCTTGGGGGATACAATGCGTCAAGGGAAGCTTCTTTTTACTACAGCGATCCTCTCGCTCGGCATGTCGGGTATGGCCTTGGCCGCTGATCTGCCTGCTCGTACCTATACCAAGGCGCCTCCCCCGGTCGTGGCTCCAATCTATGACTGGAGCGGCTTCTACATTGGCGCCAATGCGGGATACGGCTGGAGCGATCGATGCCTTGACGTCACCGCGATCAGTGGCCTCGCCGTTGCTGACGTCGAAGGGTGCCGCAACGCTGCCGGCGGCATCGCTGGTGGTCAAATCGGCTATCGCTGGCAGTGGACCAATGTTGTGTTTGGACTGGAGGCGCAAGGCGATTGGGCCAATCTGCGAAACTCCAACGCAAGCCTGGTTTTTCCCGGGGATACTTGGAGCACCAAGACGAATGCCTTGGGTCTTTTCACGGGTCAGATCGGCTATGCTTGGAACAACGCTCTATGGTACGTGAAGGGCGGCGCTGCGGTGGCCAATCAGCGGTGGGATCTCTTTAATTCTGCCACCGGCGTTGGCATCGCTCAGGCAGAACGGTCACGCTGGGGCGGCACGGTCGGAACCGGCTTTGAATACGGCTTCGCCCCGAATTGGTCGGTCGGCATCGAGTATGACTTTCTTTTCAGGACTAGCGACGGCCAGACGTTCGTGACGCCGGGGTTGGCGCCTATCACTTCAATCACCACCAATACCAGATCAGACATCAATATGATCACCGCTCGGATCAATTACAGGTTTGGCGGCTTCGGCGCCCCGATCGCGGCCCGCTACTGATTTCCCTTAATCTTCCGGAGGCGAACTAGAGCCCCGGCGGCATGGCGCCGGGGCTTTTTTACGCGTCTGATCACGCGAAGATGTCGCAGTTGGTCAATCGCGTCGTTTCGGCAAGTCCGCTCGATGTCCGCACGGACTTGGCGGTTCTTCAGCGCCGCCTCGACGATCCACGGATAGCGGTCGGTCCAGTTATAGCCGCCGCGAGTGATCAGGCGGACGCGATCGCCGTCGCGCTACCAGCCTAAGCCGGTAGCCGTCGTATTTCACTTCGCGGAGCCAGTCCGCCGTAGCAGGGACGCTGGTCGATCTGGTGGGGAGGCAGAAGTCGAACATGAACTAAGTATAGGCAATTGCCGCAGTTTTGCGAATCTTTCGCCATGAATCGGACCCTCCCAGCATGGAGTATGCCGCCTGAATTGCCAAACGAGGAGTGCAGAAGGCGGGGAGCTAAATGAAAAAGAAGATCGCGGGTGTCTCTCTCTTTCTAGCGTTGATGTCTTCGGCAGCGATGGCCAACGACCGCGCGGACAACGCGGTGTCCCAGGCCTTCTCGAAGATCGGTCGTGCGGCTCACACGCTGGTGGCTCATATAGCCAAGCCGTTCACTACGCGCTCTCGCGGTTCGAGCCGATCAAGCTCCACCCTGCAAGCACACAGAGCTTCTGGGGCGGGACCAAGTTTACATGTGAGCGAGGGTCCGCCTGCACAGCAGAGCCAGACTGAGGCACCAACAGCGCCGTCCTCTACTCCGAGGAGTGCATCGACTCTTCCGCCAGTCCAGCCCCTAGAGTGAGGCGACTTTTGCCGCGATTCGCGTTAACATAACGGAATCACGCCTCGCGGCCTGTCTCAACCGACTTCTGCAACAAAATCTGCCAGGAACGGACATCCTGACACTAGGCCGTCCAGAGCTATACCGGATTACATGGAAATGCCTCAATTACGCTTTGATGGGTCGTGGTCGAGTAGACGCGCGCGAGCGTGAAGCCAGATTTCACAAGTATCTGGCCAAATTCGCTCTGACTGCGCTCGACGCCGCCCGTGACCGTAAGCATCAGAAGATCCATGAGCTTGCCGTGATGTGGCGTATTGCCGTCAGGGAGCACGGCCTCGACGATGAGCAGGCGGCCCTCGACCGACACCGCCTCGCGGCACTTACGCAGGATCTCGACCGCGTCGTCGTCGCTCCAATCGTGCAACACATGCGCCATCACATAGGCATCATGCCCGGATGGAAGATGCCTGAAGAAATCTCCCGCGTGAAATGTACAACGCCCGACGAGTCCCGCCGCTGCGATGTAGTCGCGGGCATGCCGCTCGGTTTCCGGCAGGTCGAGCAGGACCGCATTCATCTGCGGATGCGCTTTCAGAATTTCAGCGAGCAGCGCGCCCTTGCCGCCGCCTACATCGACTATGCTGCGAAAACGTGAGAAATCGTAGGCGGCGACGACCGCGGAGGCGACAGCGCCGTGCATGCCAACCATGGCATCGTTGAATCGGGCACTATGAACCGGCTCGTCGGCGAGGAATTCGAACAAATCTCTGCCGAATGCCGCCCTGACGCCCGATTGCCCCGTTCGCAGCGCGTGAAGAAACTGATCCCACGCCTTCCACTGCCATGAGCCTGCAATCGTCAGGATGGTAGCGCGCGCGGCCCCCGGCGCGGAGTCACGCAACGCGGCGCCAAGCGTGGTCGTCGCAAACAGGCCGGGGCGGATAGCTTCGACGATAGCGCAGCTTGCAAGTGCCCGCATTAGCCGGGAAAGTGACTGAACATGCGTTCCGGTTCTACAGGCGATTTCCTCTAACTCGCGGGGGCCCTCCGCGAGCAGATCGGCGATTCCCAACTCCGCCGCCGCGTAGACCGCACGCGCCTGCCAAATGGCGACGCCCATCTGGATTAGCTGCACGTGAGGCGGAATGCCGGTGGGCGCGCGCGTCTGCGCGTCCGGTACGCCGCTGTCGATGTCGGAGGCCATGGTCAAAGCCATTTCCCTTACCTCGCAATTTCATGCGCTTTGGCGAAGGGCTCGATCAGATCGCCCGATTTCAGTTCGGGCGGGTAGAGGATCACTTGCTTGCCCGGTTGCTTGAACTGCGCAATGTCGTTGCCGCTGATGTGCTGATATTGGATCGTCAGGATCCGGGTTTTCTCCCACTCACCGAGCGACCCGAACTTCACATCCCCGACGATGGTGCTGAAGCGCGCCCGATGCAGATGCGCGGCGATTTTTTCTTGGTCGAGGCCGCCGGTGGCGGTCACGGCCGCCCCCAGAAGCTGCATTGCGGCATACGCAAACGGTGCTAGGAAATAGCCGAGCGCGTCGACTCCGGCCCGGGGTGCGCGCTCCTGATAGCGCTGCAGGAAATCGTCGACGCCCGGAAATTTCATCGTCGGTTCGGGAACGTAGTTGTCGTTGGTGACGATGCCGTTGAGTGCCGGACCGAATTGCGCTTTCACCGCCGCGAAGGAGAGCCCGATCATCGCGCCCCCGAACAATTTCGGCCGGTAGTCCAGCTCATTCACGCTGCGAACGATACCCGTCGAATCGGCCGGGTAGGATGCCACGAAGACGATGTCGGGATTTGCCGCCTGGATGGCGCGAACGAGCGAGGTAAAATCCGCTGTGGTCGGCGGGTAACTCTGCTCATAGACGATTTTCAACCCGGCCTGATCGATATTTACGCGAGCGCCAGCCAGGACGTTCTGGGAAAACTCGGCGTCGGCCCCGACGATCGCGACCGTCCGGGGCTTTGGGTCCATACGCATTGCGACGTCGAAATATCCGGTCGAAAGGCTGCGCTTCGATTCCGGGCCGTTGGGGAGAATCTGGAAGTAGCGATCATATTTCAAGGCGTCGTTCACACCGGTGCCAAACAGCGCCATGTAGACGCGCTTTCTGTCCATCACGATCGGCATCGCCGGTACGATCTGATTGGTGGCGAACGGCGAGGCGAGCAGATGGACTTTGTCGACGTCGATGAGCTTGGCGTAGAGGCTCGGCACGTTGGCGGGATTGCTCTGGTCGTCATAATAGACCAGCTGCACCGGGCGCCCGATGAGGCCGCCCTTGGCATTGACTTCGTCCCGCCAGATTTCCATGGCCAGCAAGCACTGCTTTCCACCAGGCGCGAGCGGTCCAGTGAGCGACATGCCGAAGCCGATCCGTATCGGTTCGGCGGCCAATGCGGAGCCTAGCGACATCCCAACGGCGATTGAGGTCGCCGATGTGAGCAAGCCGCGGCGATTAAATGATTTTTCGAGAAACGGCATGGTTTTTGCCCTCGGTTGGAAGATAATGTCCTCGTACGGCGTGTTAGCTTCGAGTGAATCCTCTCATGGCTCGACGAGCATCCCATGGTCGGCGACCGGGCGCTTTTGGGAAGGCTGCGCGATGTCTTGGGATTTCCTTGGTAACTGCCGGATTCCTCGGGATCACCGCCGGGGTTTGTGGCAGGAAGGGTCAAGTGGGTAAGTCGCGGATCTTTATGGGGGCTTATGCTCTATCATTTCGATCGCTTTTCACTCGATTCCGACCGTCGCGAGTTGCGTCGTGACGGGACGCCGATATCCGTTGAGCCTAAGGTTTTTGACCTGATGGTTTATCTGATCGACTGCCGCGATCGGGTCGTCAGCAAGGACGACCTGATCAACACGGTCTGGCATGGACGGATCGTGTCGGAATCAGCGCTTGCGACCTGCATCAACGCGGCCCGCGCTGCGCTCGGCGACAACGGCGAGGAACAGCGCCTGATCAAGACCTTTCCGCGCAAGGGCCTACGCTTCGTCGCGACGGTGCTTCAGGGACCGGTCGATCACCCACCACCAGCGTTGCACCCGGCCTTTCTCGCACTGCCTGACCGCCCCTCGATCGCGGTGCTTCCGTTCCACAACATGAGCAGCGAGCCGGAGCAGGAATACTTCGCCGACGGGATCGTCACCGATATCATCGCAGGCCTTGCGCGCATTAGATGGCTCTTCGTCATCTCGCGCAATTCGAGCTTCATCTACAAACATCGTCCGACCGACGTAAAGCAAATGGGTCGTGAACTTGGGGTGCGTTACGTACTCGAAGGCAGTATCCGCAAGGCAGGATCGCGGGTGCGTATCGTTGCCCAATTGATAGATGCGGAAAATGGTACGCACATCTGGGCCGAGCGTTACGATCGGCAGCTCGACGATATCTTCGCACTGCAAGACGAAATATCCGACAAGGTCGTTGGAGCAATCGAACCTAACCTGCGCAGCGCGGAAATCAGCCGTGTGCGGCGCCGCCGTCCGGATAGTTTTGAAGCATACGATTTCGTGCTGCGTGCGCAGCCTTTTGCTCACAGCCATCTCGCCGAAGACGCGGCGATAGCGATACCGCTCCTGAACAAAGCGCTTGAAATCGAACCCGACTATGCAGCCGCCCATGCGCCGCTCGCACTGTGCTACCATAGCCGCTTCAGCCGAGCCGGCTTGAATGAGACAGATCGCAACTCCGCGATCCACCACGCCCACGCCGCCATCGCCTCTGGACCAGATGACGCGGCGGCGCTCGGTATTGCGGGCTTCGTGATTGCGCTTGACGCCCATGATCGCGCGACGGCGCTGAAAGTCTTCGATCAGGCGCTTGCGCTTAGCAGTTCGAACTACTTTGCGCTCTGCTCCAGCGCGCTTGCCCTGTCGTGGATGGGAACGACCGAGGTTGCGGTTGATCGTGCTACCCGCGCGTTGCGCCTTAGTCCTTTTGATCCACTAAACTATCTGTCCTACAATGCGCTCGCGATTTCCTACCTGCACATGGGTCAGTTCGCGGATGCCCACGAAGTTGCGACGCGCTCGGTTCAACTCAACCCGCGGTTCAGCGTTTCGCGGGCCTTCCTGGCGGCGGCGCTCTCGCGGCTTGGCCGTATCGAGGAAGCGACGGCCGAAACGCGCCGCTTGCTGGATATCGATTCGACTTTCTCGATCCGGCGATTTTCGGTGACCGTCGATATTGAGCCGGCCGTCTTTATGCCGCTCGCTGAAGCATGGCGACAAGCCGGCCTTCCCCCGCAATGAGTGGACTGAGGATGTCGGCTGGGGACGAACGGAATTCGAGAAGCGCCCGCTCTCGTCCGCGTTGCCGCCAACAGATGGGGTAATCGGCCGGCCCAGCTTGTGGATAGCTGAAGATTTTGGGTGCTGCGCTTCAGGCTGATGGTGAAACGAGGTCCGTGGCAACGGCCTCAAGCATCAGAAGGAGAAGCGCAGCATGGACCATTTTGCTGGATTGGACGTATCGGTCAAGGAGACGAGCATCTGCATTGTGGATGACACAGGCAAGATCGTTCGGGAAATGAAGGTGGCGAGCGAGCCTGAGGCGTTGCTGGCGGTGTTGAAGAACCTCGCCTACCAGTTCAAGCGAATTGGGTTGGAAGCTGGGCCATTGTCACAATGGCTTTACGGCGCGCTCGCTGAAGTAGACTTGCCAGTGATCTGTGTTGAAACTCGACACATGCGAGCGGTTTTGAAGGCGCAGATTAACAAGACAGATCGCAATGATGCCCGCGGCATCGCCCAGATGATGCGGGTGGGGCTTTACCGTCCGGTGCATGTGAAGACGCTACGCAGTCAGAAACTGCGGATGCTGCTGACCCATCGCAAGCTGCTGCAGTCCAAGGCGATTGCCATCGATAACGACTTGCGCGGCACTTTACGCAACTTCGGTCTGAAGGTCGGTATTGTTGGGACAGTTAGGTTCGAGGCCCGCATCAGGGAGCTGGTCGAGAACTTACCCGACCTGGCCGCTCTGATCGAACCGCTGCTCATTGTTCGACGGACGCTTCGCGAGCAGTTCTGCATCCTGCATCGCCGCCTGCTGGCCATCGTCCGGGATGACGAGGTATGCCGGCGTTTGATGACGACCCCGGGTGTCGGCCCCGTGGTGTCGCTGACCTATCGCGCCACTGTCGACGTTCCGGCTCGCTTCCGCAAATCCAAGTCAGTCGGGGCGGTGTTTGGGTTGACGAGCGCCAAGTATCAATCGGGCGAGGTCGATTGGAGCGGCAAAATATCGCGCTGTGGCGATGAGATGATGCGGACGATGCTCTACGAAGCAGCCCAAAGTATGTTGCGTTCCAAGAAATGGTCATGGCTCAAGGCCTGGGCGATGCAGATCGCCAGACGCTGCGGGATGAAAAAGGCGATCGTAGCCCTGGCGCGCCGGTTGGCCGTGGTCATGCACCGTATGTGGGTTGATGGCACTGAGTTCCGCTGGACCAGGGAACAAGCCGCGGCGGCAGCATGACATCGTCAACGATCAGATCCGGATAGGAGAAAACTCGAGTTCCACCTAGCAGTGGAAGGATGTCCCTCACTGGACGATGGATGAGATGAGTTCGTATGTCTGCTTGGACCTGCCGTCACACTGACGGCAAGGTCGTCCAAAAGATTGTTCCGCCTCGTCCTCGGATCCCATGATGGAAGGGCCCTGGTGCCGATTCCGAAGAGAAGCGCGAGCCCGTGAGAGACATCGACACTGTAGTAGTGGATAGTCTGAAAGTGCTTGACCCCAACCGGCCGATTAGAGAAGCAGACATTGGACGACGGAAAGCCAATGCCCGCCAAGTGCCAAAAAGGCGACATCATCGGGCAAAAGAAGTCACCCACTTCTTCAATGCAGACTATGAGAACCAGACCCCGTCAACTCTCTCCAGTGATCCTTGGATACACATGGACCGCGGACCATCTTAGACTTTACCCGACCGGGCTGATCTTGGCGCGTACTGTTTCTTCAGAATGGCTCGCTCGGGTCGGTGGCCGAGGTGAACCTCGCACCGTCTGCTAGTGTCTGCGGGCGCGGGGATGCTCCCAAGAGCAACAATAGTGAGCGATATCCGTAATAGCGCGCCTGCACGCGGGTGCGATGTTGGCCGTGCATTAGCAGACGCCCGGAACGGGATTTGACCTCCCATCTCCAGCCTCGGGCATTACGATTGCGTATCGACAGCTCGTAGTAGGAAAACCCGCCATCATCTAGCGAACCCATTGCCAACCCCCCGCCAAACCGCGCTCGAACCGTAACCAGCGCGGTTGAAGCCAACAACTCCGGGTATTTACGGGAAAAGTGTCATGAGGCGGCCTTTTCTTCCTAGCTCCTGGCTATTTTTATGCGGGGTTTCCGTCGCGCCCTTTGGGTCGATAGTTCTGCCTTCCTAACAAGGTCGCGGAGTACGTACACTTCGCTCATCTGAGCATTGAGGTTGTTTGTCGGGATGACTGATAGGCGGATGATCTGCTTGTACGCTCTCATTCGATACTCCCATGAAAACGCGGTGAGCATGTATGCTGCGAGGCAACATTGGTATTGCGTATAAATACTAGGGGAAATTCGGCAAACGGGAATTTGACAAACTAGGCCACCGTAGGCCGCCGGGCGCCGTCCGCCTCGCGCCAAAAAACCCGCTCAGGGGGAACTGGGCGGGTTTTGAGCATTGAACCTCGGAGGGGGTATCCGGAGGGGCTATGGCTCAATGCGGCATTACTTAACAACCCTTGAACCCTCCGCTCTTTGATGTGCATCAAGCATCGATGCTTCAAATTCGGATCGGTGCGCGGATGTCTGATCCGGGTCATGAGCGCCGATTTGGCCGAGCGTCAGCCACTTTCGCGGTAGGGACGCGAGTTACCCCGCGCGCCCCGCACAGATCCGTACGGGCCCAATTCGGGCATCCGCGCATGACTCGGGGTCGATGCGGTTCGCTACTCCTTCATCGTGATGGACTTGCACCATCTACTCCTTGCCGGTCTCCCGGCGCACTCCGGTCTACCCCTGACAACCGACATGCCGGGCGCAAATGCGATGGGCAGTTCTGCGCCAAAAAGCGACGTCGTGCGCTTGCTCGCTAAGCCAAGCGCGGCCACCTGCTCTTGCCCAAACAAGCCTCCCCCGCTGCCACGCGACTAGGGAGCGGTGCTGACCGGTTGATCTCCCTCAACGACACGGGCCTCTCTTTCGCTCATGCATTTCGAGCCAACGGGACTACCGAAGGAGAAGAGCATGGATCGCCGATCATTCATTGCGGGTAGCGCAATCGCAGCCGCCACGAGCACTGTGCCAACAGTGGCTCGTGCGGCCGCGTCCAGGACTTACGTACTCGTGCATGGCGCGTTTCTTGGCGGTTGGTGTTGGAGCAAGGTGGCGTCGATCTTGCGCGGGCGCGGTCATACCGTGTTGACGCCGACGCTGACCGGTCTTGGAGAGCGGTCTCACTTGATCTCAAAGTCGATCGATCTCGACCTGTTCGCGACTGATCTCACCAACGTGATCAAATACGAGGATCTCCACGACATCGTGCTGGTTGGCCACAGCTTCGGCGGCGTCCCGGTCTCGGCTGTCGCAGATACCATGCGTGACCGCATCCGTCGGCTCGTCTACCTCGACTCCGTGATCCTTGAGAAGGGTCAGACCGTGTTTGATCAACTACCGAAGGAGGTTGTTGCGGCGCGCACCAAGGCTGCGCAGGACTCTAGCGGCGGCCTCAGTGTTCCCCCACCGCCGCCGTCCGCGATTGGCATTTCCGACCCTGCGCAGGCACAATTCGTGCAGTGGCGTCTCACGCCGCATCCATTCAGCAGCTTCGTCTCGCCGCTCAATCTCACCAACAAGGTCGGCAACGGCCTCCCGGCTATCTACATCGTCTGCACCGATCCGCTTTACGAACCTACCGGGCCAAGCCGTGCCTGGGCCAAGGCCGCGGGCTGGAGGATGGCCGAGATCAAGAGCGGCCACCTTGCGATGGTGATCGCACCCGATCGTTTGGCCGACATGCTCGACACAGACGCGGTATAGCGTTACGCAATCTTGACCTGATGCTCTGCGGACTTGTTTCGGCAGGTTCATCGCCCTCGATAACTGTGTTTCGACCAAATGACTTTGGCTCAAATTGGGGCAGTCGGGAAAAAGTGCCAATTATCCTCATCTGTTGTATTTTCGGGCGAGGGCCAAACGGGGGACCGCATCGTGCCCTACTTAGAACTGCCAGACGATGTTGATCTCGGGCCGGAAAGGTACGCCGCCATTCCCATCGTCTGCAAAAGACATGAGACTATATTCACGAGAGCACGGCGGCTGTCGAGAGCAGTCACGGAAATCTACGATGACAAGCTGCAACACTTCGGCGTCAGCGCCGTGCAATTCTCTCTTCTTGAGACAATCGGTCGAATGCAGCCAACGACGCGCGCTGAGATCGCACGGAAGCAGGAGCTAGATAAGTCGACGCTCACTCGGGACCTGAAGTCGACACTTTCGAATGGGTGGGTAGAAGAGGTTCGGGAAGGTGCGAATGGTCGAAGCAGGCCCATCGCACTCACGAAAGCCGGAAAGCAACTGTTGCTTGATGCGGAGTTGGCGTGGCACGCCGTGCAGGAAGAGGTGACGGCGCTGCTGCACCAACATGGGTTTGTCGCAGAGTAGTGTGAGCCGATAATTTCAAACGCCAACTGGTTCCGATGCTGCCCCCTTTTGGTCCGCGTTCCTCCGCGTTTCATCCTCAAGCCCTAGCGGCTTCACTCCCCGCGTAATCAATGGAGTATTGGGGCATGGCGAATGTTGTATGAACTCGGGTGGCTGAGAGAGTGTTAGGCTGCATCAAGTGACTTCGATTCTCTCCCCCGATAGACGGACACCCTGAGCCGCGCGGGGTTCCTCAGGTGCGCCGGGAACGGATCATCGCTATCCCTTTTCTTGGTACTTTGCAGGCCGGTTGGTGACTCCCGTCCATTGATCCATCGCAACAAAGACCCCCGCCAGCGTTGCTATTGAATCTCGGCAGATATCTCACAGCAAAGCGATGCAACTCAAAGAACCGGAGATGACCGATGGCAAATAGGGAAGTTGTTATCTGTTCACCCGTGCGCACCGCCATCGGTACATATGGCGGCATGCTGAAGGATCTTCCAGCGGTTGATCTCGGTGCCGTGGCGATCCGTGCAACGCTTGAGCGCTCGAAACTGTCGCCCGGCGATGTCGAGACCATCGTCATGGGCAACGTGATCCAGGCCGGCAACAAGATGAACCCGGCTCGGCAAGCGGCCATCAATGGCGGCGTCCCCGTCGCTGTTCCGGCACTGACAGTCAACCGGGTCTGTGGCTCAGGCGCGCAGGCGATTGCGAGCGCTGCTCAGGAGGTGATGCTCGGATTTATTGACTGCGCTGTTGCCGGCGGCATGGAGAACATGGACCGTGCCCCGTATCTCATGGGCTCCGGGCGCTGGGGCTATCGCATGGGTGATGCGAAGATTTTCGATGCGATGCTGATGGACGGTCTCAATGATGCTTTCTCTGGTCAGCATTCCGGTTGGCATACGGAAGATCTCGCAGCCTCGCATCAAATCACCCGCGAAGAGCAAGACCGTTGGGCCGAACGCTCGCAAAAGCGCTTTTCCGCAGCCCAGGCTGGCGGCAAGTTTGCCGCGGAAATCGCGGCAGTCGAAATTGCTTCCCGCAAGGGTCCGACAAAATTCGACAAAGACGAGCACAACCGGCCCGATACCACGATGGAAAGCCTCGCAAAGCTGAAGCCAGCGTTCCGTAAAGACGGCACCATTACGGCCGGCAATGCGCCCGGGCTCAATACCGGCGCGTCGGCGATGATCGTGGCGGATCACGCGTGGGCCGACAAGGAGGGCCTCGCGCCCATGGCACGCCTGGTCGGCTACGGGATAGGCGCTGTCGAACCAGGCATGTTCGGATTGGGGCCGGTTCCGGCGGTAAAGCAGGCGCTCGAACGGGCCGGCTGGAAAACCTCAGATGTCCAGCGCATCGAGATCAACGAAGCCTTCGCGGCGATCGCAATTGCAGTTGCGAAGGACCTGGGTCTCGACGCAAGCATCGTCAATGTGGAAGGCGGTGCGATCGCGCATGGTCATCCGATCGGCGCCTCCGGCGCGGTGCTTACCACTCGATTGCTGCATTCGATGAAACGCGATGGTGTCAAAAAGGGTATCGTCACTCTTTGCATCGGCGGCGGCCAGGGGATTGCACTTGCGCTTGAATTGATGAATTGAGCCTGTCCTCGCGAAGATATGAGCCGCTTGGGCGCGCCCGTCTTCCGAGTTTCGGAAGCGTTGAGCCGATGAATCATCTTGAACGCAATGCTCATCGCGGCATCCGGACCGATCGGCGAACCGTCGCATGACCGCTCCGGCCGCAGGACAGCCTATGATGCCCCACTTTCGCGCGCTGACCACCCCAACCCCGTATCTGTTTTTTACCGGAAAGGGTGGAGTTGGTAAGACCTCTCTTGCGTGCGCTACAGCCATCGGCCTCGCCGACCGTGGACTGCGCGTTCTTCTCGTCAGCACTGACCCTGCGTCGAACCTCGACCAGATGCTCGAAGTCACTTTGACCGATCGCCCTACGCCGGTGCCAAACGTCACCGGACTTTCGGCGATGAATATCGATCCGGAGGCAGCCGCCGAGAGTTATCGCAGCCGAGTTCTTGAACAGCTAGGACCAGAGGTTACCGCTGGCGAGCGATCGACCGTGCGCGAGCAGCTCTCCGGCGCCTGCACCACCGAAATAGCCGCCTTCGATGAGTTCGTTGGATTGCTGGACGGCGAGATAGCGGGATTCGATCACATCATATTCGATACCGCCCCGACCGGACACACTCTACGGCTCCTTAGCCTGCCAAAGGCGTGGACCGGCTTTCTCAAGGACAATGATCGGGGAGCGTCCTGCCTCGGGCCGCATTCAGGTTTGAAGATGCAGGAAGGTCGCTTCCGAAAGGCACTCCAGGCCTTGGGCGATTCCAAGCGGACCACCATCATCCTCGTCACCCGTGCCGACCACGGCGCGATCCGGGAGGCGGCCAGGACATCGGGCGAACTTGATGTGCTCAATCTCTCGAACCAGCTCCTCGTGGTGAACGGGCGCTTCCACGCCACCGACCCGACTGATGTCGTCGCGGTTGCCCTTGAGCGGGAGCAGGACGAGGCGTTGGCCGCAATGCCTCCGTCGCTTACGAAATTGCCGCGAGACGAAATCCCTTTGCTTGGTTTCGACATCGTCGGCCTCACGCCTCTGAGGGCACTCTTGTCGCCTTCCAATCAGCCGTCAGTCGCATCCGCCAAGCCAAGCGGCGGACCGGTGGACCTGCCGGGCCTGGATCGGTTGGTCGATGACATCGCGCAGGGCAAGCACGGCCTCATCATGGTCATGGGCAAGGGCGGCGTCGGAAAGACGACGATTGCTGGCGCCATCGCTGTCGGGTTGGCCAAGCGGGGTCATGCCGTCCACCTCAGCACCACCGATCCCGCAGCTCACGTCGCTTTCGTCGTTGACGGCATTATGCCAGGCCTGACGGTCGACCGGATCGACCCCCGGATCGAGACGGAGCGGTATGTCGCGAAAATACTGGCGAGCCGGGGCCGGGACCTCGACGAGCAAGGCAAGGCTCTGCTGCTCGAAGACCTCGCTTCGCCATGTACCGAGGAGGTCGCTGTGTTCCACGCCTTCTCACACGTTGTTGCGGAGGCGCGGAGCGCCTTCGTGGTGCTCGACACCGCGCCAACAGGCCATACACTCCTTCTGCTGGACGCGACCGGCGCCTATCATCGCCAGATGACAAGCCAACTTGCACCGACCGGTGCGGGACGTATCGTTACCCCGCTGATGAGGCTCCAGGATTCTACCCACACAAAGGTGATCCTAGTGACGCTGCCGGAGACGACGCCCGTCTCCGAAGCCGCCTCCCTTCAGGATGACTTGCGGCGTGCCGGCATCGAACCGTACGGCTGGGTCATTAATAAGAGCCTCGCCGTCTCGGGAGCCCGCGATCCCCTGCTGCGGCTTCGGCTCGATAAAGAGCGGACGCAGATAGCTCGCGTTCAGAACGGGCTCGCAAAACGCGCTTTCATCATCGGGTGGCGAAAAAAGCCACCAATCGGTGTGGGAGAGCTTCGGACTCTGTCATGAACGTTGAGAAACCGTGATGAGCCGTTGCCAACCCGTACGCTTGAGGATCTCCCGATTGTCTGCCGGCAGCCGAATCACGATCATAACGCGGCGGCACCCACAGCGCACCTGAGGCGGCTTTCGAGTCGTCCGAGCTGGAAATTCCTCCCGCGGCTCTAGACCAGCGTGTGTGCAGATGGGATGCTCGTTGTTGAGCGCACTCCAGAAAATGAGCCAGGAATCTTCAAAGCCGAATGTGCAGGCGCGGACAAAGTCGTCCGTCGCATGGTTCGGCACGCCGGATTCGAGCGGCGCATAAAATTTATTTTAGGGGCCAAGGAACGAAGTGCGACGCCGCACGTCTATTGAGGCGTCCACACGCCCTTCCGGCGGATGTGATCGGTACGGCAAGGAAATCTCCAAAATGATACGAGCTTACCGGGTTGTGAGCGCAGCAATGCAATGCGACGCAGACGCACTTGCGAATCGTGAACGGGTGAATATGACAGGAAGGCCTTTTGCGACTTGAACGCAGTTTTGTCACAGGCGCTGCCTATTCAGGCAACCGACGGTTCAGGCTCAAGATCGTAATCCAGAGGAGAGATAGAGATAATGGAAAAGAAGATTGCTGGCCTTTTGGGAGCAGTAGCCGCGCTTGGCGCGGTCAACGCCAGTCAAGCGGCGCCAACACAAGCCCCGACCCCGGGCGACATTCTGAAGGTCAATTCCTTTGCCGAATTGCTTGAACCGATTCCGAACGCGGCAGAGCTGCTGAAGATCGTGGACCAATCGACGCCGGGGCATTCATCAGAAGCCAACGTCCAGCTGGTTCAATTCTATTACCATCACCATCACCATCACCATCACCATCATCACCACCACAGCTTCTATCCACGCTATGGGTATCAGCCGTATGGATATGGCGGGGTGGTCGTCGTGCCCGGATATCGCCGATATTATCATCACCATCATCATCACCACCACCACAGTTTTTATCCGCGAGGCAACTGGTAAGCCGCGAAGCGGCTGATCTGATAACTGTAGACAGGACCCTTGACACGCGAAGACGTGTCCTGGGTCCTGTTCGTTTTGCCGCAGATTTATTCCTGGCGGGCCTTCTCCTTTGCCGCGCGATGAAGATGCCGATAGGTGCCGTCGAATACCGTATCGGTCGACGAGGTCCACTCGGTACCAGCCGAGAGATTCGGCCGGTTGTTGTAGATGCGGCGCGCCTGCAGCTCGCGTTCGGCAAATTCCTCCGCATTCATCGGCTCGAGTTCGAAGTTGGCCTCCTCGGGGATGACGATAATCTGCGCAAACGGCTCTTTCGTCCGAAAGATGTGGGTGCGCCCCTCGGCCGGCGCCTTGAAGACGCAGAAGAACAGCATCGGCCACCAGTTTCGTATCAAGGCCGGGACCGCGATCGGCACGGTATCGCTGGGGTCGGCGTAGAAGCGCGGATGCGGTTCGGTTCTGATGGCCATACCCTTCTCGACCTTGACGTCGAGCAGGATCTGGTACGTGTAGAAGGTGTCGCCAAAATTCCGGAATGGCGGCCATTGCACGCCGCTATTGGGCGGATCGCCCCAGTCGCTCTCCAGAACCAGACGTCCGTCGCGGGTGCTCACATGCAATTCGTTGTCATAGGGGTAGAACAATTCGATTCCATATTGGGCGCCTTCCGAAAACGGAACGCAGTGCCACACCTGCTCACGCGAGCCGTTGGCGCGTGGCTCACGCTTCCCGGCCCAACCAGGGATCTCGAGCTTGGTCCGGCGTGGCGCAAGCCGAGGATCGTTCAGGCGATATTTGACCTGGGTCATGAAGTCTTCCTACGACGGTCAGCAAAGCTTCGGATCCAGCGGACCCGATCATATGTCAGTTGATGCGCGAAAAACCGTGCGGCTCCGCCGCGGTGGCGCCAGCAATCAAATTGCTGTCTTATACGATCGTGGATGTGAAGCCGGCAAGTCACACCTCTATTGTTTCCAGGCAGCGTTAACACCAGGACAGCTGGTTTCGGCACTTTGACGCCGATCAAATCAATGGCAGCACCGGCAGAAATTTGTTTCGCCCCCTGATCCAGATCAACTTGCGCCGGCTTGATCGTTGCCATGGTCCACTGTGATTGGATCGGAAAACTCGGGGCCCGATAGCGGCGGGGTATGCTATGCGCATCTCATGCTTAGCGGCAATTGCGGCCGTCGCGCTCTCGTGCGTTGGCTCTGCTCGAGCTGACGAGGTTTTGAGCTTTCACTTCGTTACCGATGCAAGCTCTCTTCAATCTCTTGACGTTGGCGACACGGAAGGGCACCTGCTGCGATTAAGTCGTCGGAGCGGCGTCGCACTTTTTCCGGACGGATCTGTGGGAGCGTCACAATTCTCCGCGACGAATGACTACGTTAAGGGTGCCGGCACATATCTCGCTTACTGCAACATTTCGCTCAGCGATGGATCGGTTCTTTGGTTTAGAGTGGCTGGGTTTGCCAAAATCGAAGAAACGACTACGCTTTTCCCGGAGGCGCCGGTGACCGTGTTGCGTGGCACAGGGCGTTTCGAGGGAACCAGCGGCGACGGTACCTTCAAGGGGCAGCTTATGCCGTTTGCCCTCGGCGCAAATCTTTATGCGGACGTGGTGATCAATCTCAAAAAGTAGATCGAAAGGCACTTCAGCACTTCCGGTTAGCCGAACAAATGGGCGAGCCAATACGCCGCGCCTGCCGCCAACCCGCCGACCAGCAGGGTCTGCAATGCGGCCTTCATCTTGTTCGTGCCGGTGAAATGGCCCTTGATTGCGCCGAAGCACAGGAGAGCCAGACCCGTGGCTGCGACCGAAATCTGTAACGCCGTCGTGATGCTATTCGTCAACATATAGGGAACCAGCGGAAATAGTCCACCGATGATATATGAGCCGCCGATCGTGGCAGCGCTGATCGGCGCGCGCTTCGGATCGGGTCGCTCAAGTCCCAGTTCGAAGCGCATCATGAAATCGATCCAGCGCTTCCGATCGACCGCGATCGCATTCACGACATCACCCAGCGCCTTGCCTTCCAGGCCATATTCCCGGAAGATCGTCTCGACCTCTGCGATTTCCTTCTCACGCAAATGAACGATCTCGTCGTTCTCGCGGCGCTCCTCGGCTGCGTAGTGCTCCGCATCGGTTCGCGCGGCCAGATAGCCGCCGAGTCCCATGGCGATGGCGCCTGCCACGACTTCCGCAAGCCCGGCCGTGACGATCACGTCTGTGCTGACGACCGCGGCCGACAGACCAGCCGCAAGCGCAAACGGCACGGTCAGGCCATCGGCCATGCCGATGACCACGTCGCGCACAGATTCTGATGCCGTGAAATGCTTCTCCACGTGTGGCGTAGCGGGCACGATGATCTCCGTCGGACGATCTACAGTTCGAGGATCCGGGACGGCATACGGACTCGGAAAAAGCAACTCCGCTGCCAGACTAGGTCGCGTGGAATTGGAACGTGCCGTTGGGAGATTTTCGAAATTCAATTGTGTCAACGACGTTCAGAGCTGCTCCTGGCTTCGAGCGAGTCACGTATTGCACTCTGATGGTATGAAACTTCTTGAATGCCGCCGATCCAGCGTTCGCCTTCAAAACAATCTGGCCAATTACGTTTGCTTCGTTATCTCGGCCAGCATGGGTGGCTTCGCTCATATTGCTGTTTACGCGCAACACGGTGAAGATGCTCCCGTTCACAACGATTTCGACACTCTCCGGCTGCGCGCCGATGGTCTGGGCTATCGTTGCTCGCAACTCATTGGTTACAGCAGACGACGTCTGAGCGTTGATGGTCATATTTCCTTGAATCAAGAGCAGAAACAACGCCATCGCAGCAGCATATAAGTGCCTGTACATCTCGCGATCTCCCAGATTTCTTGCCGAAAACCAATAGCGATCTCGCCCCGAAAATGATTGACCTGGATCAAGTCCGACAGGCGTATCGTTGCCTCTCTGCGACATCGCGCGGACCGGTTGGCTTTCTTTCGCGCAACCGACGCCTTGACGTGGATTAAAGCGTGCCCGTGGTCGTGTTCGCTGGCTCTCTAGAATCACTTGCTCAAGCGCGGGAGCATGCGCCGTAAAGTGCTATCGCCAAAAACGATGTGATGGAGGAGCGCAGCCGCCATATGGAATGCCGCCAAAATCAAGAGAAGATTGGCCAACACCTCGTGCACTTCTTTGATGCTGTGCGCGAACGCCTTGTCGGCAAGCCAGGGCGACGGAATTTCCGCAAGTCCGAATAGCGGCAGCGAATGACCGCGCGCGAACTGCAGCGCGATGCCGAACAAAGGCACCACCACGAGCAATCCATAGAGAGCGTAGTGCATCACCCGGGATACCGGGTCGGTCCACTCGACCAGCCATTTGCCGAATTCAGTAGGGAGACTCTTGGGAGGAGGATTTGCAATGCGCCAAGGTATTCTCACGAATGCGATCACCAAAATGGTCAATCCGACCCAGATATGTATCAGCAGTCCGGAATCACGGGCTCGTCCTTCGGAAAGCTCGTCGCCGAACGTGCCTAGCATCCAGGCTGTGATAACAAAAGAAACCGTCATCCAGTGCAACGTCTTGGCAACGGGACCGTACTCTTCAGTCGCCGTGTTCTTCATGGCTTCACCCTTGAAAGCGAAAGAGTAGTCGCGCCTGACCGGGCGAAGTTGATCTGAATCAAGCGAGAAATGTCAGTTGATGCATGATTGCTTTTGCAAGGTAGTTGCCTGGAACCCGTAAGAAGATGAACACTGAAATTGTCGTCTCTCGTGAGGATGTGGAGCGAGCCAAATCGCTGACCCCCTCGCCCGCGGGTCCCGCTTTCGTGGTGTGTCTTGTCGGTGCGGCGGGATTTGCGGTTTGGATACTTTCCGACGTGCTGGTGCTTGCGTTCGGAGCTGCGCTTCTGGCTTTATTGTTGCGTGGCCTTGCGCATGAGGTGAGCCGTCGGACGCGACTGCCGGAGACTTGGGCGATCATTCCCGTCGTGCTTTTGCTGCTCGGATCAATCGTCGCCGTCGGTTGGTTGTTCGGTTCGCAAATCGCATCCCAGTTCAATCTGCTCGCAAAAGATTTGCCGCAAAGCCTCACGCGGCTCGCCCGTGAACTCGGATCGAGTTCGTGGGGCGTATGGCTTCTCGGGCATGCCCAGGACATTGATCTTGGCGGCGCGACCGCGCCGATTGCCACCTATATTGCCGCCGTGTTCGGCTCCGTGTTACGGACGATGGCTTACATCGCCATCCTGCTGTTCGCGGCACTGTATTTCGCAGTGCAGCCCAACCGGTATGTCGATGGTCTGTTGCGGTTGGTCCCCGCGCCCCGGCGCGACGGCGCGCGGGAAACGCTTCTGCTTCTTGGAGCCACGCTCAGGCGCTGAATTGTTGGCCAATCGATCACAATGGCAGTAGTGGGCACTTTGACCGCAATCGGGTTGGCGTTGCTCGGCGTCACCGCGCCCATAGCATTGGGCTTGATTTCCGGGATGTTTGCCTTCGTTCCATTTGTTGGTCCGCTTCTGGCCTCGGTGTCCGGGGTTCTGATGGCTTCGATGCAAGGCCCCACACTGGTGGGTTACGTCGTGGTCCGTTATGCGGCCATCCATTTTGTGGAAGGCAATCTCATAACGCCGTTGGTTCAGGCGGAGGCTGTCGAACTGCCTCCGGTTCTCACGCTCTTTGCAGCCTTGGTCTTTGGTCTTCTATTAGGGCCGGTTGGCGTGTTGGTGGCAGCTCCACTCGCGGTCGTCATCCTCGTCGCGGTGAACACCCTCTACATCGAGTGGATGCTCGGCGAACGTCGTGTCTGGCCGTCCGCCTATGAGCCTATGAGGAAGTCTAAAATGCGATGAGGTTGAGGACGATCGTTCCCGTCCATGCACCCGCGATGAGAAGGATCAGGCCGGGCACCACACGAAGGGCGAAAGCGCGGCTCCCATTGGCCGAGGCAGCGGCGATCTTGCTGATCGTGTTCGTCGACAGGGCGGCTAGAATGGGGATGACCGCGTCACCCGGCGGCATCTTTCCGGAAGCAACGATTGCGGCAGCAGAAACGGCGGCCGCGTGAGTATCGGCAAGTCCCGCGATCGCCGCACCGACAATCAAGCCGCTTTCTCCGAACGCCTCGCGCAGGATGGCCGATATCAGCATGATCGCCGTGAGCATCGCTGCTAATCCCAATGCCTTCGGCAGGCTGAACGCGCGCCCAGGCGGAAGCTTCTCGGCTCCCTCCTGCTTGAACGCAAGGACTGTGAAAATTGCACCGTAAGCAGTGACGAGCACACCGGCACAGAGCATCGGGAGAGAGAGGTCGATCAATACGGGCATACTGGTCGCGGCAAGGAGCGCCGACATCTGGATGACGGTTGAGATATTCGAGAGGACTGCGCCGGCCACGGCTGCGGTGAGCATTTTCGGACTGCCCGCCGCCCGCGAACCCATGGAGCTTATTGTTGCGATGCTGGAGACGAAGCCAGACGCGAAACCTGCAATTGCGAGCCCGGCGCGCGCACCGAGAACCCGTACCGCAACATGTCCGGCCGAGCTGATCGCCATCACGAGAACCACGATGATCCAGATCGATCGTGGATTCAGCGCACCGAACGGACCGAGCGATCGATCGGGGAGCAGCGGCAGCACAACAAGTGTTGCTCCGCCGAAGATGAGAGCATCCTCCAGTTCTGTTTCGGTCAGTGCCGAGCGGGCAAATCGATGCAGCGGCATTCTGCCCGCGAGAAGGCCGGTTACCACGACAGCCAATCCCGCTGCCAAACCGGGCTTTTCTATTGCCATGCCGCCAAGCAGAACCGCCAAAACGAGCACGATTTCGCTGGTGAGACCGGGATCGGAGCTGCGAGATCGAAAATAGGCAATGCCCGTCAGCACGATCGTGCCTGCCGTAACGATACCAAAGAGCAACGCACCGCCTGCCAGGATGCTCACCGCACCCGCGAGTGAGGCCGCGGCGAAGGTTCGAATTCCGGCCGGCGAGCGAGACAGGCCCGTGCCTTTGCGGCGTTCCCGCTCCGCGCCGATCAGTAGCCCAATCCCCAACGCTACAGCCAGACTAACGATCACGTCGTCGAGGATAGGCATGTTCCTCCCCGCCTCTCGTGGACGCCGAACCCTCGAGCGTTTCCGTCTACGGCTGGCCCTCCAGGGATGTTGTTAGGTCCGGGCGGTCAAAGATCTCTTGATCCATCTCAATGAGCGCGGTTCGGCGAACTCTACTCTTTCTCAATCGCCAGATTGGCCAGGTATGCCCGTGTCCAGAATCATGTCCGAAAAGGGAAAAGAGTTTAGTGCGCTCGACGAAGCCGAGATGCTGATCGAGGGAGCCGAGCATGCAGCTCGGTCGCGTTGGCCGATTCTCCTTATCGAAGGGGTTGCGCTAATCGCCTTTGGCGTCCTCGCACTTTTCATCGCGCCGCTGATGTCGTTGGGAACCGTGACAGCGCTGGGCTGGTCTTTTCTCTTCGGCGGCATCGCCGCCATGATTGCCTACTGGCGGCTATATCCGGCGGCGAGATTTGCCTACCTGCCTTTCCTCGCTGCATTCGCAGTGATCGCGGGGCTTGCGTTGTTGGTCAAGCCATGGAGCGGGGCCATATCGCTCACCGTGATTCTCGTCATTTGCCTTGCTCTTCTCGGCGCCGCCAAGCTCACTTATCCATTGGAGCGGTTCCGATACCTGTCCGGCTATCGCGGATGGATTCGGGCCAGCAGCGTGGTCGATCTCGCGCTTGCCGGCCTGATGTTCGCCGACCTTCCGGAAACTGCACTATGGGCGCCCGGGCTGCTGCTGGGTGCCAACATGATCCTGGGAGGAATCGCACTCGTCGTAATCGCATTGCTGGAGCGGCGGAAGCTGGCCGAGAACCGGGCTGAGCGGCCGGCCGATCAATCCTCCGCAACTCTGCGATAGATCAAATCGGCCGCCAAGGCAGAAGCTAGGATGGTCTTACGACGTTCCAGCGGAGGGTTCGATGGCTATCAAGGATATTCTGCTCACCCTGACCAGTTACCCCGACCCGACGCCCGTTTCGGTGGTCGACCGCGCAGTGTCGTTTGCCTCGACCCTCAACGCACATATCGCGGCGATCGCGTGCGACGTTCACATCCAGATGCCCGGCAGCTTCGTCTCTTTTGGCACCGCTGGTGCAATCGCTGCCCGTGAGGCTCATCGAAGCCACGACATTGCGCAAGGTCTGCTTGCCGCATTCGAGGCTGCTGCACAAAAGGAGGGCCTATCGTACGAGACTATCCATGAGGAGAGCCTGAGCTATCGCGTGCCGGAGCGACTGGTGGATTACGCGAGGCTCCGCGATCTCACCATCGTTTCTGTGCCGGCGACATATGATCAATGGTACGCCGAAGCCATTATCTTCGGATCCGGCCGGCCGACGCTGGTTGTGCCGGAAAGCTCGCCCTTGAAGCCATTCGGACTGAATACCGTCGTCGTCGCCTGGGATTTCAGCCGCTCGGCCGCGCGGGCGGTTGCCGACGCAATCCCGATCCTGGAAAAGGCTGAGACGGTACGCATCGTCACCGTGACCAACGAAAAGGTCATCGACACCAAGCACGCCTCGGAGGAGCTCGCCAAAAACCTGTCGCGTCACGGAATCGATGTCATCGTGGACCGGGTTGACGCGGCGAGACTGTCGATCGGCGAGTCTCTCACACGAGAAATTGCATCGCACAAAGCGGACCTGCTGGTGATGGGAGCTTATGGCCACTCTCGCTTCCGCGAATTCATTCTTGGAGGCGCGACACAGAGTATGCTGTCGAAGCCGCTGCTTCCGATTCTGTTCTCGCATTAGTCGGCGGCACGAACGTGGCGCTGCAGCAGGCCAAAGAGGCAACGCGGGGCAGAGCCGGAAACGCCACCGCCGCCGCGACGGTCGTGCATGAATCAACGCCGATACCGGTATTTCACGCCAGGGGTCTGTCGAAGATCTATCACATGGGCGACGTCGATGTGCACGCCTTGCGCGACGTCGATCTTGATATCTTCGAGCGCGAATTCGTCGTGCTACTCGGCCCATCGGGTTCCGGAAAATCGACGCTTCTGAACATCCTTGGCGGCCTCGACAGTCCGACATCGGGCGAGGCGCGTTGGCGCGACCACAATCTTGTTGGCGCAGATGACGCCGAGTTGACGCGCTACCGGCGCGAACATGTCGGCTTTGTCTTTCAATTCTATAACCTGATCCCCAGCCTCACGGTGCTCGAAAACGTCGCGCTGGTCAATGAGATCGCGGAAAAGCCGCTCGATCCGCTCGAGGTGCTCAAGCTGGTAGGTCTCGATCATCGCATCGACCACTTTCCGTCCCAACTCTCTGGCGGCGAGCAGCAACGCGTCGCAGTTGCTCGCGCGATCGTCAAATCCCCCGACGTACTGTTGTGCGACGAACCGACCGGCGCACTGGATTATGAGACCGGCAAGGTCGTCTTGGCGGCGATTGCGCGCGCCAATGAGCGGTTCGGCACGACGATCGTCATCATCACGCATAATGCGGCGATTGCAGGCATGGCCGACCGCGTGCTGCGGCTCGGCGGTGGGCGCATCGTAGGCGAGGAACGCAATGCAAAGCGGCTCTCGGCCGAAGAGGTCCGCTGGTGAGCTTATTGGACCGCAAACTCCAGCGAGACATTGCCGCAATGCGCGGGCAGGTGCTCACCATCGCGCTGCTGGTGGCTGCAGGCGTCGCCGTTTTTGTCGGCTCAGTCTCGACCTATGTATCGCTGCGCGCAGGCTGCGACGCGTTCTATGCGGAGGCCCGATTTCCGCAAATCTTCGTAACCATGAAGCGAGCACCGCTGTCGGTCGTACCGCGGCTTAATACCATCGCAGGCGTTGTCGCGGTCGAGCCACGCATCGTGCGCGAAGTCATCGTCGATTGGCCCGCCGCCTCGCAGCCGGTTTCGGCACGAATGATCTCTCTGAGCCATGCCGGCGACGAGCAGTTGGCACGGCTGCATTTGCGGCAAGGGACCGCGCCCGAACCTGGCTCCGCTCACAGCGCCGCTGTCAACGAAGCTTTCGCGGAGGCAAACGGTGTCAGGCCCGGAGAGAATATCCGCGTACTGCTCAATGGCAAGCTGGAGAGCTTTCGCGTTTCCGGGATCGCCCTTTCGCCTGAATATGTCTATGCCGTCAAACCCGGATTGCCAATTCCCGATGATCGCCTCTATGCCATTCTTTGGGTCGATCGTAGCGCCGCTGAGGCGGCATTCGACATGAAAGGCGCGTTCAACGACGCCGTCGTTTACCTGGCGCCGGGTGTCAATCCCCAACCAGTCATCGAAGAGCTCGACCGGCTGCTCGAACCCTATGGTTCGGTCGGTGCGGTCGAACGGCGTGACCAGCCCTCGAACAGGTTTCTCGAAGACGAGTTGAACCAGCAGAAGGTGATGTCCATCACAATTCCCGTCATCTTCCTGGGCATTGCGGCTTTTCTGCTCAACAGCGCCCTGGGAAGGCTGGTCACCGCTCAACGCGAACAGATCGCGGCGCTGAAGGCACTCGGCTTTCCAACTCGCGCCCTCACGCTGCACTACCTGAAGCTTGTCATCGTCATCGTTCTGATCGGGTCGGCGCTTGGCGTCGCGTGCGGCTTTGGCTTTGGAAAGGCGATGATGGCGAGCTATCACGGCTTCTTCCGCGTACCTGACCTGCCCTTCAAGCTCGCTCCTTGGTCGGCTCTCGCGGGAATCGCGATCAGTCTGGCGGCCGGTTCGCTGGGCGTCGTGACCGCCTTGCGGGAGGTCGTCGGCCTGGCGCCGGCCGTCGCCATGCGCCCGGCGGCACCGCTTGGCTTCCGTCGTTCGTGGATCGAGGCGGTTCTTCCAGGCAAAGCCGTCACGGCCCGATCGATGATGATGTTGCGCAACATGGCCGGGCGCCCTTTCCGTTCGGTTCTCACGGTGGTCGGCATCGCGTTCGCCGTCCCGATGATCGTGCTTGGGATCTTCTGGCGCGATGCCATCGACGAGATGGTCGAGTTGCAATTCCATCTTGTGGAGCGCGGCAACACCTCGATCACGCTCCCGCACCCGATGGACCGCGCCATCATTCGCGACCTGGCGCGACTGCCTGGCGTGCTGGCCGTCGAAGGGCAACGCATCGTACCAGTGCGACTTCGCTCGGGGCACCGCAGTTATCTGACCTCGGTGATCGGTCTCTCTCCCGGGGACGAGTTGCGAAGGCCGCACGATGCGGCGCTGCGCCCGATTGCCGCTTCGCCAGAAGGAATGACCCTGACCCGACGCCTCGCCGACCGTCTTGAGGTCCGGCAGGGCGACATCATTGCGGTCGAGACCATGGAAGGCCGGCGCTCAAGGCGCGATCTTCCCGTGACGACCATCGTCGACGAGTCAATCGGCATGGCGTCCTACATGGACATGGATGTGCTCAATCACCTCACTGGCGAAGGTGCGGTGGTTTCCGCTGCGAGCATGTATGCCGAGCCGACCGCGCTGCCATCGCTTGGCCTTAGATTCAAGAACCTCCCGACGGTCGAGTCGGTGACGATGAAGGCATACACCCTGTCGTCATTTCTGGAGAAGATCGCGGGGCTCGTGTTCGTGAGTGCCGGTATCCTCACGGCTTTTGCCGCCATCATCACCGTTGGCGTTGTCTACAATAGCGCCCGCATCAGCCTGCAGGAACGTGCGTGGGAACTGGCGAGCCTGCGCGTGCTCGGCTTTACCCGCCGCGAAGTTGCCGGCATCCTGTTCGGCGAATTCGCTGTCGAAATCGCGTTGGGAATTCCAATGGGGTTGTGGTTGTCGCGCGAGATCATCGGGTTGATCGCAAGATTCCATTCCAACGACAGTTTCCAGATCCCGCCGGTGATCGAACCGCGGACTTACCTGATCGCGGCCGGCGTCGTTCTGGCCGCCGCGGCGGCGAGCACGTTCGTCGTGCGCAAACGTGTCGACCGGCTTGATATGGTTACAGCTCTCAAGACGAGGGAATGAAATGCGTATTACCGTTCGCCGCATAGCGATCGTTGCCGGAATTATCCTGACCGCCGCGGTGGTGGTCTGGGCGGTGATGCCGGGCGCTGTTCCGGTTGAAACAGCCCTCGTCGCCAAGGGCAAGTTCGTCGCCAGTGTCGACGAGGACGGCAAGACTCGCGTTCGCGAACGCTATGTCGTGGTAGCGCCCCTGGCCGGCCGGCTCGGACGGATCCGGTTCAAGGTCGGCGACCAGATCAAGGTCGATGACGCCGTCGCTACAATCACACCGTCACCTGCGCCGCTGATGGATCCGCGGACCCGCCAGGAAGTCGAGGAGCGGCTTGGAGCGGCCGAGGCGAATCTGGAGCGGGCCAAGGCCGTCGTCGAACGGGCGCGCGCTCAAAGCAATCAGGCGAACACGGATCTCAAGCGGACGCAAACCCTGGCTGATCGCGGGGCTGCGACTGCGCAGGCGCTGGAGCACGCCGAGCTTGCGGTTCGTCTGGCGGATCGGGATCTGCGTGCCGCGGAGTTTCTCGATCATGCAGCCGAGCATGAGCTCAGCCAGATGCGCGCCTTGCTGGCGAGGTACAGCGGCGACAGCAATGCCAGTGAGCCGGCGGAAGGCTGGAGCGTTGCCGCGCCGGTGCCCGGCGTCGTGTTGAGGGTGGCGCAAGAAAGCGAGACGATCGTCCAGCCTGGCACGCCGCTCCTGGATGTCGGCGATCCGCACGATCTCGAAATCGTGGTGGATGTGCTGAGCACCGATGCCGTCGAGATTCGCCCCGGCGCCGACGTCACAATCGTCCATTGGGGTGGGCAAGCAGCCCTTTCCGGGCGCGTCCGCCGGGTTGAACCCGCTGCTTTTACAAAGATCTCGACGCTGGGCGTGGAGGAGCAAAGGGTCAACGTCCTGGTCGACATCACTTCACCGGCAGAGGACTGGACGAAGCTCGGTGATGCCTATCAGGTAGACGCGCAAATTACTGTTTTCACGCAAGGCGATGCAGCAATCATTCCCGCCGGGGCTCTCTTTCGGCATGGTGATCAGTGGAATGTCTTTATCGTCAAGGATGGGCGCGCGCAAACCCGCGATGTTCGGGTCGTTCGTCGCTCGGGCCGTCACGCCGCAATCGCCTCCGGCTTGAAAGAGGGCGAAGTTGTCATCGTCTACCCCAGCGATCGCGTCGCTTCGGGGGTACGGGTCCAGGTGCGAACGGCGGAGTGATTTGGCAGGCTCTTGATTTCGATCAAGACCGAAAGGCCGCTGGAACGGCAAACAGAACCGATGGCGCGAGCAGAATGCAAGCTTGCCGAATTGCAATCGGACGAATCAATGATCTCGAAAACAGCGGAGAATGTGATCGAAATCCGCGTCGATGAGATCGCTCAGCTTTTCCACACGCTGGATCCATTTCCATTTCGCGAGAAGGACCTCGACCGGGAGGCCGAAGAATATATCGTGGGATGGGCCAGAGAACTGCCGGCGGACCGGCCATTCAGGGTCATCGTTCACTTTCCGAACGATGAATCGCAAACAGACCTTGCGCGAGACCTGCCAGAAGCTCTCGGCAAGTACTTCGCCGGCCGTGCAGCCGTCATTCAGGGTGACCTCAACGAGCTGTTCCGGATCGGCCGCCGATCCCTTGCAATCGGCGTCGCGATTCTCATCGCTTGTCTGCTTGCAGCAAATCTCGCGTCCGGATTTCTGGCGGATGCGCCGTCCAGGAGGATTGTGCAAGAAAGCTTCCTGATCCTGGGGTGGGTCGCCAATTGGCGGCCGCTCGAGATCTTCCTGTACGATTGGTGGCCAATCGTGCGTCGACGCGATCTCTACCGCAGACTATCGGCGGCGGCCGTTGAAAAGAAGCCATACTCTGCGGAGGCTTCTCCGGAACCGGGGCGATGACCACTACCAAAGGAATCGGGCCTTTGAAGCTTAAGCCTGTTCTCAGTCTGGTTCAGCTGAGTTTTTATGGCGTTGGCGTCATCGTCGGCGCAGGCGTCTATTCGGTTATCGGCAGCGCGGCCGGCATCGCACAGCAGCACCTGTGGCTGAGCTTCCTGATCGGCGCGGGCGTAGCTCTATTGACAGGCTTCAGCTACGCCGAAATGACGACATCGTTCCCGAACGCCGGCGCCGAATACACATATCTGAAAGAGGCGTTTCCCCGTCTCGGCGTGATTCCATTCGTTGTTGGTATGGTCATTCTGATCGGCGGTGCGGCAGCCGCGGCCACCGTCGCGGTTGCGTTTGGGGGTTACTTCAGGACATTCCTCGACATTCCAGAGTGGTTGTCTGCGTCAACACTGCTCGCTTGCTGCACGGCGTTGAATATCTGGGGCCTGCGCGAGTCAAGCTGGGCGAATATCGCATTCACCTCTATCGAAGTGGCGGGCTTAATTCTTGTCATCGCGGCCGCCTTGACGGTGGGCCATCTGTTCGCCCCATTGTCGGCAAACCTGAATGTCGGAGTGCTGCCTGCGGCCTCAACGGTTTTCTTCGTATATCTTGGTTTCGAAAAAATCGCGAATATGGCCGAGGAGGTTCACGATCCCGAGCGCAACATTCCGGTAGCAATTTTCCTCAGTCTTGCCGTTACTGCCGTGCTCTATGTCTTGGTCTCGCTTGCGGTGGTAGTTCTGGCGGCGCCAGGCGAACTCGCGAGAAGCGATGCCCCGTTGGCGTTAGCCATCGAGAAAGTTTGGAGAGGCGGAGGGGATGTACTCAGCGCGATTGCTCTATTTTCAACCGCAAACACGGTTCTGATTTCGCTGGTCGCCGGCTCTCGGCTGGCCTACAGCATGGCAAGGGACGGCGAGATTCCAGGAATTTTCGCGGCGGTGCTGCCGGGCCGCGACACGCCTTGGCTTGCAGCTATTTCCATATTTGCGTTATCGGAATTTTTGGTGCCGATCGGCAGCGTGCAAGTTCTAGCCGAACTTGCTTCGCTAACCGGGCTGCTCGCCTTTCTCGCCGTCAACTTAGCCCTGATCGTTCTTAGATATCGGGTACCCGATCAATATCGGCCGTTCCGCGTGCCCCTGTCGATTGGGCGAATGCCGCTACTACCTGTTGTGGCCATCGCATCGATCTGTTTGTTGATGGCCAACTTCGATTGGAAAATCTACATGTTGGGATGCAGCTCGATCACAGCAAGCCTGCTGCTCTACTCCTATCAGAAACGTCAAATGGCGGCAGTAACTCGGCACAATGCAAGAGTCCGAACTCGATCGGAGCCCTGAGTGTTTCATCGGAGCTGACGGGCGCGCCGGCGCTGCGGCTCAATCGCGCTTGCGTCATCTTCCAGTCGCGCCCAGGCTTGCGGTGGTCCCAGTCGATCCCGGTACCCATCCGCTCCAGCATGCGGTCCTTCTGACCGTTGCTGTTCGAAAGATCTGTTTTGGAAGTTTCTGAGTCAAGTTGAGACTGTGCCGGCGGTGAGACATTCGCCGCTGGGTTTCGGTCTTGAGCAAGCGAGGGTCCCAGGCTCAGTGACATCAGCAGGGCAGTTCCGAGAAAAATCGCGCGCATGGCATTATCTCCCATCGCATTCGTCCGGGATGCATCATGGCCATATCCGACCGACGCGGATTGATTTGGATCAGCCCGCTGGGGTTAGGAACGACTACGAAGAGCAATCCGACAGAAGAGCCCGGGATTGGAACTTTCAGCCAGTTGATCAAGGTCAATGTGCCCGGACCGCCGTCGCGTAAGCAGGTTTTCTCGATGATTGTCAGGCCGTTGTCATGAGTGAGATAATTGAGAGCTTACCAGTTTTCCAGCACGCGTTACCGGCGGCTCAGCCGAGAATTTGTCCTCCCGCGCCGTCAGCGGTAGTCAATCTGCCATCTTTCGAGACGGTCGATCGCGTTGGCCGAAGCATTATTGCTCGGTTTACCAGCGGAGTTTCACCGCACGCAGAAGCGGACGCTTGGTTTGATTGGTATTCGCATTTCCTGCGCGCCCCTGGACGGCAGTTCGAACTGACAGCGCTTGGCGCCGTACTCGCAGCGCGGCTCGCCGCTCTCTTCGCTGGCCAAGCCGTACCCCTGCTCAAACCTGACCCGATCGATCATCGCTTTAATAACGAGGCCTGGCAAAAGGCTCCGTTTCTTTGGTGGCAGCAAGCCTTCCTTGCACACGAGGAATGGTGGCGCAGCGCAACGCGGCCGCTTCGTGGAATGAAGGTTAGGGATGCTGAGCGCGTCGGCTTCATGATCCACCAGTATCTCGACGCTTTTTCGCCGTCCAACGTTGCGTGGGCGAATCCGAAAGTGATCGAGCGCACGATCAACGAATCGGGCGCCAATCTTGCGCGTGGCATCCGGAATTTGTTGGAGGATTGGGTGCAGGCAATGGCGATGGTGCCGGCAAGGCCTGACCCGGCTTATCAGGTCGGCGAGACCATCGCGGCGACTGATGGCCAGGTCATCTTTCGCAATGAACTGATGGAATTGATCCAGTACAGCCCAACAACGCCGAATGTTTTCGCCGAGCCGGTTCTGATCGTGCCGGCCTGGATCATGAAGTACTACGTTCTCGACCTCGTGCCCGAGCGCTCGCTGGTGAAATATCTGGTCGATCGCGGCATGACAGTCTTCATGATTTCGTGGCGCAATCCGACGCCGGCCGATCGGGACGTCGCACTCGATGCTTACCGCACGGCTGGCGTCATGGCCGCGCTTTCTGCGGTCAATGCCGTGGTGCCGAACCGCAAGGTTCACGCGTGCGGCTATTGCCTTGGCGGCACGTTACTCGCCATTGCCGCGGCCACTATGGCCCGCGATGGTGACGATCGTCTCAAGACGGTGACGCTGCTTGCGGGACAAACAGATTTCAGCGAGGCAGGCGAACTGATGCTGTTCGTGGACGAAAGTCAGGTCGCTTTTCTCGAAGACATGATGTGGGACCAGGGTGTGCTCGATTCATCACAGATGAGCGCTGCCTTTCGCGCGCTGCGAAGCGACGACCTGGTGTGGTCAAAGGCGACGCGCAACTACCTTCTGGGCGAGCGCGAGCCTATGAGAGATCTCATGGTATGGAACGCCGATTCCACACGCTTGCCCTACCTGATGCACTCGCAATACCTTCGCGGATTGTTCCTGGAGAACAGGCTCACCGCGGGACGGTTTGCCGTGGAGGGCAGCGTCATCGCGCTGAAGGATTTGCGCGTGCCCATGTTCGTCGTCGGCACGGAAACCGACCACATTGCACCATGGCAATCCGTTTACAAGGTTCACCTCTTTACCGATAACGAACTCACCTTTCTTCTCACCAATGGCGGTCACAACACCGGGATTGTTTCGGAGCCCGGCCACAAAGGCCGCCACTATGACATCGCGACCCGCCACGTCGGCGAACGCTACGTGGACGCTTCGACATGGCGTTCGCGCGCGCAGCGGATGGATGGATCATGGTGGTCGGCATGGACGGACTGGCTGGTCGCCAACAGCAGCGATCAACGGACCAAGCCGCCCGGCATGGGAGCGCCGACACGAAATGTCGTCCCGCTATGCCCGGCGCCTGGCACATATGTCCTTCAGCGATAAGTGTCGCGAAGGCGCAGCGCTCGCGCCGCAAGCTGTCAAGAAGGAACATCGCGATGGATCGGGTCAAGATTACCTACTTCACCGACGCATTGTGCGTGTGGGCCTACGTCTCGCAAGTCCGCATGGATGAATTAAAGGCCAACTTCGAGGATGCCGTCGAACTCGACTGTCGCTATTTTCACGTTTTCGGCGATGTCGCGAACAAGATTGAAACGGCATGGCGTGAGCGCGGTGGTCTTGCCGCATATCGAAATCACGTAAGGGAGATCGTCGAAAAATTCGGTCATGTCGAACTTCACGAGAACACGTGGAATACCGACGTTCCCAATTCATCCATGCCGGCCCATCTTTTTCTGTGTGCCATCAGATGCGCGGAATCTTCTGGCAAACTTGCAGCGGGTGCCAGTGACCGCGCGGCCTGGGCCATGCGCCAGGCCTTCTTTCGGCACGGGCGCAATGTCTCGCGGACAAAGGTGCTGCTCGAAATCACGGAATTGATCAGCCTCGCCGTGGCCGATATCGAGGATGCCATCGCCACCGGGGCAGCGCATGCCACTTTGGCCGGCGACCTCGAGATTGCGCGCGCCCAATCGATCACCGCAAGCCCGACGCTTCTGTTCAACGAAGGCCGGCAGCGCCTCACGGGAAATGTCGGCTATCGGATTATCGAGGCCAATATCCGCGAATTGCTGGAGCGAGCGCCCGGGCAATTGTCATGGTGCTGAGTTCGTCCATCTGACTTATGGCGGCTTTCGCCGGCGAGCCCATCATAATCTGCCGAGCCGCGCCTCGATTGACGCTTGCCTGATTGATCTATGTCAACCGTACGATGCGACGCCTAAGCGAAAAACGCTGATTGGCGGAGAGCACACTTATGACAATCGCTACGGTCATGGTTTATGTCGATCCAGCGCAACAGGCGGAAGAGCAGGTGCGTGTGGCGCGTTCCATCGCCACAAAGTTCAAAGCTTCAGTCATAGGCGTGTCCGCGTTTGCAATTGAACCCGACTTTGTCTCCGAAGGCGTGATCATTCAGGAAACCACGCCCGAGGACCTCAAGCGGATGAAAGCCGAGCTTGCCGAAAAGGAACGTTGGTTTCGCGATATTGTCGGACTTCCGACGGAGAGAGTGGAGTGGCGTTGGGACATCAAAAAGCCAATCGCTTTCCTCGCGAACGAGGCGAGAGCGGCCGATCTGATCGTGCTAAAGAGCACGTACCGGGAAGTAGATCCCTATCACCTGGTTGATCCCACCGCCGCGGTGTTGCGGATGGGGCGGCCGACCATTCTGGTGCCCGAGCAAGTGCATGAATTGCATGCTGACCGGATCGTGGTTGGCTGGAAAGATACGCGAGAAGCGCGCCTTGCGGTTCATGATGCCCTGCCGCTCCTGAAGCGAGCGTCTCAGGTTGCGATTGTCGAGATCTGTACGTCCAACGAACAGGATCGGGCGCGATGGCGGGTCCGCGATGTGGCCAAGCATCTCGGGGGGCATGGCGTGAAAGCCGAAACGGATGTGCGCGTTCACATGGCCGAACCCGATGCGCATCAGCTCGTTCGTCTGGCAAAAGACCTCCGTGCCGATTTGATCGTGAGCGGAGCCTATGGCCACAGCCGGCTTGGCGAATGGGTGTTCGGAGGCATGACCCGCGGGCTTTTGGATCAGGCGCCGTTTTGCCTCATGATGTCACATTAGGCGCGCCAACCAGAGCACGGACGTCAAATCTTATCTGGCTTCCGGGCGTGCGCGACTTGCGGCTCGACCTGTTTCGGGGTCTTTCGTTGTGGTTGATTTTTCTCGACCACATCCCCGAGATTTACATCAATAACTTTACCCCGAGAAACTTCGGGTTCAGCGACGCCGCGGAGATCCTTGTCTTTTTGTCTGGGCTGGCATCGGGAAGAGTCTACGGAGGAGTTGCCAAGCACTCGGGACTAGCGGTTGCGTTGTTGCGCGTCCTGCGTCGCGCCCTCGAAATCTACATCGCGCAGATTGTCACCGTCGCGCTTCTTTTGGCCGAAGTCATCCTCTTTGCCATTCGGCAACCGGCGCTGTTGGATCACGCCAATCTTGCCATCTTCTTCGCCAACCCGCTTGAGACGATATCTCAAGCGATGTTGTTGAGATACACGCCGGTCAATCTCGATCCGTTGCTGCTGATGGTCATGCTGCATTTCGCCCTGGTTTTGATCTTGCCCGCAATGATCCTCTGGCCAACGCGGACCCTGATCGTATCAGCACTGCTTTATTCCGCATCCCACTGGCTTGACTGGTCGATATCGGCTTACCCGACGGGCCTTATCTTCTTCAACCCTCTGGACTGGCAGCTGCTCTACGTGATCGGCATGTGGTGGGGAATGAGGCCTGCCGAGAAGCAGCCTTGCATGCTCAAGTCGCCGTTCCTGGCCGGCGCGGCCGTGGTTTATTTGTCGTTTAGCCTGTTCATCACATTAGGCTGGCAGTTTCACGCGCTTGAGGCCTACGTGCCGACGGCGATCGCCGACTTGATTTATCCGATCGAGAAGGGCGATCTGGACCTTCTGCGGCTGATCCACTTCCTGGCTCTTGCATTGCTGTGCTGGCAGCTTCTTCCAGGCGATCTTCCGGTATTGGAGGCCCGCTTCCTGCGCCCGCTCGTTCAATGCGGTGAATATTCGCTCGCAATCTACTGTATCAGCGTGCTGCTCTCGTTTGCCGCGCACGCGATCTTGAGCATGGGCTGGGACGGTCTGGCCTTGCAGACGCTGTTCTCTGCCGCGGGCATAGCTATCCTGGCCGCGGCCGCAAACTTCTTTGCAAGGATTGATCGAACGGGAACCGTTCACCCGCGCACTCTGTGACCTGCAATTGCGGATAAGGACCCGCAGCTAAGCGCACAACCCCCACGCCCGGCCTGGCAATTACCTGACATAGATCAATAGGCTCCCAACCGCCACAAGCGAATATGAGTCCGCTGCTGTTGCGCTCCGGAGGTTCAGCTCGAGGCCGGATCACCGAAGCGAGGCGATAGGCTCCATTTGATCGGCTGGCGTTATGAAAACATCAATGACAAATTCATACCGGGTGCGCCTCCGTCCGCCCCCGTGGCAGAGGCAAGCTCGAACGATAGTTGCGCTGGTGCTAATCGGCCTGCCATCCTTCTCGATGGCTGAGGACGCGGTAAAATTGAGCCCTGAGCAGGCAACGAACCTAGGGGTTCGTGTCGTCCACCCGATCCCAAGCCCAACCGATAAAACGCTACCCTATCCCGCCCAGATCGTTATCCCCACGCCGCAATTATGGGTCGTGAGCAGCCCCGTGGCCGGTATGGTGACTGGCCTTTCGGTGGCGCGCGGCGACCGTATCAATGCCGGCCAACCGCTCGTGGCGATGGAGAGTCCGAGCTTTGTGTCACAGCAACGCGACTACCTGCAGGCCGTTGCGCAAGAAGGGCTGAGCGCTCAGCAGCTCGCCCGTAACACCCAGCTGTTCCAGAGCAATGCGGTGCCGCAACGCGTCCTGGAGTTGAGCCAGACCGAAGCTCGTCAGGCAAGCATTGTAGTTGCGGAGCGACGGCAGATGCTTCGGCTCAGCGGCCTTTCGGATGAAGCAATCTCAAAGCTGACCAGCGAGGCCGCCATCAATGCAGCGCTTTCCGTCGCCGCACCGCGGGCGGCGACCGTGGTGGACATCGTGGTTTCTCCCGGCCAGCGGGTCGAACAAGCGGTATCGCTGGTTAAGCTCGCACAGCTTTCCCCGCTGTGGGTCGAGATCGCGATTCCCGCGTCGAACATCCGCGTCATCCGGCCAGGCGCCAAGGTCGAAGTTGACAACTATACAACGCCGGGAAAGGTCGTGCTGGTTTCGGAAACCACCGATGCTGCGACTCAAACGATTCTGGTCCGGGCGGAAGTGCCGAACACCGGCGAGCTGCGGCCCGGGCAGACCACCCAGGCGCGCATCGGGTTTGTCTCATCGGTTGAGAACGCCTGGGAGCTTCCCTACACCGCGTTGGTTCGGCGCGGCGAGCAGGCTTCGCTGTTCGTGGCGACACAAGGGGGCTTTCGTCTTGTGCCGGTCAGGCTGCTCGAGGAGGACCAGGACCACGTCGTGGTCTCCGGCCCGATTACGGACAAGGACGAAGTCGCGGTCGGCGGCATCTCGGCGCTGCGTGGAATCCTGCTCAAGCTTGGAGCCGGCTAATCATGCTCGAGCGCTTGGTCGCATTTGCGCTTTCCCAGCGGCTATTCGTCATGCTTGGCGTGGTGTTACTGATTGGAGCCGGGCTGGTGATGCTGCCAGGCCTGCCGATCGACGCGTTTCCGGATGTCTCACCCGTTCAGGTCAAAGTCATCATGAAGGCGCCGGGTCTCACCCCGGAAGAGGTCGAGCAGCGTATCACCGTCCCGATGGAGCTTGAACTGCTCGGACTACCCAACAAGAAGATCCTTCGCTCCACGACCAAATATGCACTCGCCGACATCACCGTCGACTTCGAGGATGGCACCGACATCTACTGGGCGCGCAACCAGGTCACCGAGCGCTTGTCCAATATCGCGCGCGACCTTCCCGAAGGGGTGAGCGGGGGGCTTGCTCCGATCACGAGCCCGCTCGGCGAAATGTTCATGTTCACGATCGATAGCCAGGATCTGTCGCTGGCCGAGCGGCGCAGTTTGCTCGATTGGGTGATCCGGCCGGCGCTGCGAACGGTTCCAGGGGTCGCCGACGTGAACGCATTGGGCGGCTACGTCCGCGCTTTCGAGATCGTGCCGCTCAGTGAAGCACTTTCGGCGCGCGGCATTTCCTACGACCTGTTTCGCCGTGCCATTGATGCCAACAGCCGCAACGATGGCGCCGGCCGTGTCAACCAGGGCGAAGACAGTGCGCTGGTCCGGATCGAGGGCAGCATCCAAACGGTCGAGGATATCAGGCAGATCGTCATCGACACCAGGGACGGCATTCCCATCCGCGTCAGGGACGTTGCCAGGGTCCAGCTTGGAGCACTAACGCGCTATGGCGCCGTCACGACCGATGGCCGCGGCGAGACGGTCGAAGGACTTGTTCTTGGCCTGCGCGGCGCCAATGCCCGTCAGCTCGTCAGCGATGTGCGTGCGCGCCTCGACGAGCTCAGGCAGTGGCTGCCACAGGGCGTCAGCATCAACGTGTTCTATGACCGCAGCCGGCTGGTCGACCGCGCCGTCGGAACCGTTATCCGCGCGCTCGGCGAGGCGACCGTCCTAGTCGTTGTGCTGCTGCTGCTGTTCCTGGGCAACTGGCGGGCCTCGCTGGTGATTGCCTTGAGCCTGCCACTTGCGATCGTGATCGCCCTGCTCGCAATGCGTCTCGCTGGCATGTCGGCAAACCTGATGAGCCTGGGCGGGCTTGCGATTGCGATCGGCATGCTGATCGACGCGCTGGTGGTCGTTGTCGAGAACGTCGTGGGAAATCTGAGCAAGGAACCGCAGGGAAAGGCCGCGGCGCCGCTCGTCCACATTATCTTTCGTTCGGTCTGCGAGGTGCTCCAGCCGGTCGCATCGGGCGTGCTGATCATCATCATCGTGTTCGTGCCGCTGCTGACGCTAGAGGGGCTTGAGGGAAAATTGTTCATCCCTGTAGCGCTCGCGATCATATTCGCGCTAGCTGCCTCGCTGCTGTTGGCGCTCACCGTGATTCCGGTCGCGACGTCGTTTGTCCTCAAGAGCGCCGCCTCACACCACGAGCCGTGGCTAATCCGCCACGCGTCTCGCTTGTATGCCCCTGCACTCCGCTGGGCCCTGAACAATGAGCGCAAGGTGATCATCGCTGCGGTCGTGGCGCTTGCCGCCGCAGGCTACGCCTATACCCAGCTCGGCAAGACCTTCATGCCGACCATGGATGAGGGCGACACCATTGTCAGCGTCGAGGCGCTGCCATCCATCAATCTCGACGAGATGATTGCCATCAATGCCCGGCTTCAGTCCGCCATTCTTGCAAAAGTGCCCGATATCAAGGGCATCGTGGCAAGAACGGGATCTGACGAACTCGGACTGGACCCGATGGGACCCAACCAGACTGATACATTCCTGGTCTTGAAACCCGCAAACGAGCGCAAGACGGCCGATCAATCCGCTCTGATCGAGGAGCTGCGGCGCGTACTGGCCGATTTCCCCGGCCTGTCGCTCAGCTTCACGCAGCCGATCGACATGCGCGTGCAGGAAATGATCAGCGGCGTGCGCGGCGATGTTGCCGTGAAAATCTTTGGTTCCGATATCAACAAGCTCAACGAGATTGCGCGCAAGCTGTCCACGATTTTGTCTAGCATCGATGGTGCCGAAGACGTCTACACGACCCTCAACGAGGGCGCGCAATATTACACGGTCGCCGTGAATCGCATGGAGGCGGGACGTCTGGGCCTGACCGTCGACTCGATTTCCAACTCGCTGCGCACCCAGATCGAAGGCCGCACCATCGGCACGGTGCTGGAAGAAGGACGCCGCACCCCAATCCTGGTCCGCGGCAGCGAGACGACGCGGGAAGCCCCGACCCTACTCGCGAGCCTGCCGTTAACGCTCCCTAGCGGCCAGCACGTCGCGCTCTCGCAGGTCGCCCGCATTCATCGGGTCGACGGACCCGTCCTCGTCAACCGCGAGAACGGCTACCGGATGAGCGTCGTGCGGACCAATGTGCGTGGTCGTGACATGGTTGGATTCGTCGAGGCGGCCCGGCAGAAAGTTGCGGCAGAGTTGCCGTTGCCCCAGGGTTATCGACTCACCTGGGGCGGGCAGTTCGAAAATCAGCAACGCGCCGCCGCGCGTCTTTCAGTCGTAGTGCCCGTGGCGATTGGTCTGATCTTTATTCTGCTGTTCACAACCTTCGGCTCGATCCGCCAGGCGCTTCTGGTACTGGTCAACATCCCGTTCGCGGTGATTGGCGGCGTCTTCGCGCTGGTTCTCGCCGGCGAGTATCTCTCGGTTCCCGCCTCCGTCGGCTTCATCGCGCTGCTTGGCATCGCCGTGCTCAACGGCGTTGTCCTGGTCTCCTACTTCAACCAGCTCCGCGCCCACGGCCTGCCAGAAGGACGCATCGTCGTGGAGGGTGCCAAGAGGAGACTTCGACCGGTCTTGATGACCGCCAGCATAACGGCGCTGGGCCTGATCCCGTTGCTGTTTGCCACAGGCCCGGGATCTGAAATTCAGCGTCCCCTCGCCGTCGTCGTGATTGGCGGTCTCGTCTCCTCAACCGCCTTGACGCTGATCCTCCTGCCGATCCTCTATCGCCGGTTCGGCGGCCTCGCCAAGGAGGCCAAATGAACGACCAACTGGTCTGCTTCACCCTGGTTACGGCGCGATCGATGCGCCAGGAGCTGTTCGACTACCTCAGTGAGCAAAGCGACCTCACGTCCGGCTTCACCGCCTCCGATGTCGCTGGACACGGCCCGGACGTGCGACTGCAAACACCGGCCGAGCAGGTCAAGGGACATGCCGACGAACTGATGGTCCGGATCATTCTTCAAGCGCAGGAGGCCGCGCAGTTGCTCGAACGGCTGAAGACGGCGTTCGCCGGCTCAAGGATGGTCTACTGGATCATGCCGGTCTCTGAATTTGGCGTGATCGATATCCCCAACAGATAACCAGTATGGTGGTAGGGGAATGCGTAATTGATCGCACGCCCGAACCCGCGACCGTCGAGGATGAGCTCATAGTTAAAATCGAGCAGCGGCGGCTCTCAATACGACGGCCGAACGGGCCGACGATCATCGAAACGTCGATCTGTCACAATCAACTGTTTCAACCGGCCTCTCAATCGGCCAAGATCAAGCGCGCTTTTTCAGGCAGTGCGCTAGACCTTTCTGATCATATCCGACAAGAACTCCGAGCCTTGGGCAACACCGCTGGTTCACCGGTCCTGTAGTTTGGTAAAGCGACGGAGGCAGAAGCAGGTCTTTGCAAGATAGCAACCGTCTCTCAATTCTTTATGCCTTGATCTCCGCAGCACTTTTTGGTCTGTCCACACCGGCGGCAAAGGTTCTGTTGGGAACGATCGAGCCTGGCGTGCTGGCTGGACTTTTCTATTGTGGCGCAGGAATTGGGGCCGCACTGCTACGCCAAGTGCGCCCGCGGACTTTCATATCAAGTGAAATCGAACTTCAGCGCAAAGATATTCCTTGGCTTGTTGGCGCCGTTCTCTCAGGTGGTGTAGTTGGGCCGTTGCTGCTCATGGTTGGGCTGAGATTAACGGACGCTGCGACGGCGTCACTCCTATTGACATTGGAGACCGTGGCGACCGGGCTGATAGCATGGTTGGTTTTCCACGAAACTGTTAACGCTCGTGTCGCTTTTGGGATGCTTCTTTTAGTTGCTGGGTCTTTGGCCTTGGCGTGGTCAGGTACGCCGCATTCTGAAAGCCTTCTCGGGCCACTATCCATTGTTGGCGCCTGCCTCGCCTGGGGCATTGACAACAACCTCACGCGGAAAGTTTCGCACGCAAATCCGCTTCAGATTGTGCAGGTCAAAGGCTTGGTGGCCGGCCCGCTCAATCTCATGCTCGGATTATGGTCAGGGGGATCGATGCCGCCAGCAGCTACGGTCGTGGCTGCGTTGGTGGTCGGGCTTTTCGGCTACGGCTTAAGCATCGCACTTTTTGTTCTGGCGCTTCGCAAACTCGGAAGTGCTCGAACGGGAGCCTATTTCGCAACCGCGCCGTTCATCGGTGCCCTGGCGGCTGTCCTTGTGCTTGGCGAACGTGTCACGGCACAGCTTTCCGTCGCCGGTTGCCTGATAGGCGCTGGCGTCTGGCTCTACGCAACGGAGCAGATGCGAGAGTGATTTGCAGTGGCGATCGCAATAATCGTCGGACGCCAATTCCAAGTCAGGATTTCCTGCATGGTGCTGTAAGAGACCTTTGATGACCTACGACAACGCATGCCACCGCATGTCAAATTACTGTCTTCGGCCCGCGCCTTTATCCCGCGCGATAGAGGAGGCCGTGCTCGCGACCGCCTGCGGCGATTGGTCTTCTATCTGCCACCGACCATGAGGCGGCCGGAGGGCTAGCTACTTCGCTTATCTATGAACTCGCTACGAATGCGGCGAAGTATGCAGCGCTATGCCATAGCCCGGAAGAATATGACTTCGATTTCGAACATGAAAAAGGCAGCCCCGAGGCCGCCTTTTTGCTTAATCAAACTAAGCCGCGTTAGTAGGCATAATAACAGCTGGAGTAGCCGTAATAGGGGTCGTAACAGTCGTCGTATCCGATTGCGCCACCTAGCAGCGATCCAGCGATTAGACCGCCCACGATGCCGGGCCCATATCCGTAGCCTCCATAACCACCGTAGCCGTAGCCCCCACCGTAGCCTCTGCGGTACCCGCCACCATATCCGCCCCTATAGCCTCCGCCAGCGAAGTGTGCACCGCCGCCGCGAAAACCGCCGCTACTGAAGCCGCCCATGCCGCCACGGAAGCCGCCCATGCCGCCACGGAAGCCGCCTCCGCCCATACCACCATGAAAGCCTCCGCCGCCACCGTGAAAACCACCGCCTCCACCATGGCCGCCGCCGTGTCCACCGAAAGCCAATGCTGGAGATGTCGCGGTTAGTGCGATCGCCAGACAGGCAGCTCCAACTGTTCCATATTTTCTCATAACGTTTCCTCCACTAGGGGTACACGTAACGACATATGGGAGCTCTGAGCCTTCCAAACCCCTTTATAAATAAGGTTTTAGGTTGTTCACCTGTCTGAACAACTATTCACATAAGAAGTGTGCCAGCAAATGTTGTTTCGAAACGGCCCGCTAGCGCAACGCTGTCTCACTCCATTGCGGAAACGAGTTGCGCTTCTTCACCATGTTTCGGCCGACGTGCGGCGAAAACTAACCAGTCATGTCGCGCCAGATCTCCCGGCCTGTCATCACGTCGGCGCTCTCCATTGGCGAGCAGAAATGAGAGCCCGAGTGTCAGCGGCACGAACGGGAAGTGATACAGCGCAGTCGCCGCGAATTGCAGGCGCGAAAGCGTTCCCGGATCGAGGTGCTACTGTCAGACCCTTCTTTCCATCACGGCGTCGGCGACGGGCCAAGCCGATAGACAACACCGGAGCCGATAGACAACACCGGCTGCGTCCGCGGCCGCGGTGCGATCTTCGCAATGTTAAAAAATCATCATTGCCGTAACGGCGATGAACTTGATGACAAGGACGGTGACGATCGCGCGCGCCAGCACCGTCCGGGACGAAGGTTGGCGCACACAAAATCAGCGAGGGACTGTTAGCGGCCGCCCAGATTTCAGCCCGTTGTTTTCAGCCTTCGCCATTGAAGACGCTCTTCCGGAAGTCTCGCCAGACCGATCTACGACGCCGGGCCGCCCCGCGCGCGCCAGCCGCTCATTCCGCCGGGATAGTGCCTGACATCCTGCCGTCCGGCGGCCGGTGCGTGCTGCAATGCCCTTGCGGAGCGACCGCCCGCCTGGCAGATCAAAACAACCGGCTTTCCCTGCGAGAGACGGGCCGGATCGAACGTCGACAAAGGTTGATTCAGAGCGCCGTGGCCGCTCTTGAATTCATGCGGCTCTCGCACATCCACGACAATGCAATTCTTGTTACTCAGCGCCTGCACCAGCTCATCGTGTTCGATGGCTGGGACGCTCGTAGAACCCGTCAGTTTCTTCAATAGGCCTGATAACATCTTCTCGTCCTTCCTTATTTCTCGTTAGCTTTGTTTGGCCGTGGCCGCAGGCGCCTCGCTTGGTGCGCGCAGCGCAATGTAGATCGCCGGAATGACCAGCACGGTGAGCAGCGTCGAGGACGCAAGCCCGAACAGGAGCGAGATGGCGAGCCCCTGGAAGATCGGGTCGAGAAGAATGGTCGCAGCACCAATCATGGCGGCAAGAGCCGTGAGCAGGATCGGCTTGAATCGGACGGCACCTGCTTCCAGCACCACTTCGCGCAACGACTTGCCGTCGGCACCGCTGTGACGGATGAAATCGACCAGCAGGATCGAATTGCGCACGATGATGCCCGCCAGCGCGATGAAGCCGATCATCGATGTCGCGGTGAACGGCGCTCCCAACAGCCAGTGCCCGATCAGGATGCCAATCAAGGTCAGCGGGATTGGCGTGAGAATGACGAGCGGCAGGCGGAAGCTTTTGAACTGGGCAACGACGAGCACATAGATTCCGAGGATCGCGGCGCCAAACGCCGCACCCATGTCGCGGAAGGTGACCCAGGTGATCTCCCATTCGCCGTCCCACAACAGCGTCGGATGGGATTCATCCGCCGGCTGTCCGTGCAGGCTGATCGCAGGCTTCGGCAGCGCGCCCCAATCGTGAGCGTCGATGCGGCTGTTCACCTCGAGCATGCCGTAGAGCGGCGCCTCGAAGCGGCCGGCGAGTTCTGCCATCACCATGTCGGCGAAACGGCCGTCGCGCCGGAAGATGACGGGTGTGCCCTGCTCGACGGTCGCCTTCACGACCTGGCCGAGTTCGACGACCGTCTTGCTTCCAGGCAGCGTATTGGCGGGCACCGGCGTCGAGGCCAGCGCCTCGTCCCAGACCTGCTCGCGCTTGGGCAGCTTGATTGCGATCTCGATCGGATTGCGGTCTTCGCCACGATGGGAGTAGCCGATCGAGGCGCCGCTGAACAGCATCTGAATTGTATCGTACACGTCGCGCTGCTCGACGCCGAAGAACTCGAGCTTGTCCTGGTCGATCGAGAGCCGCAGTCGCGGTCGCGGCTCCCCGATCGAATTGTCGATATCGACGATGAAAGGAACGTCTGCGAAAATCTTTTTGACCTCGCGCGTCACCGCCCGGCGGGTCGCGGCGTCCGGACCATAGATTTCGGCCAGCAAGGTCGAAAGAACAGGCGGGCCCGGCGGCACCTCGACCACCTTGATGCTGGTGCCCGTTGGCACGCTGAGCGCCTTGAGGCGCTGCCGCAGCTCCAACGCGATCTCGTGAGAGGCCCTCTTGCGCTCGCCGCGCGCGGCCAGGTTGACCTGCAGCTCGCCAAGCTCGGGCCGCTCGCGAAGATAATAATGCCGAACCAGGCCGTTGAAATTGAACGGCGCCGGCGTGCCGGCATAGGCCTGTACCGACGTGAGCTCGGGCATCTGGCGCGCGATGTCGGCGGCTGCGAACAAGGCGCGCTCGGTATCTTCCACGCTCGCGCCCTCGGGCAGATCGACCATGACGGCGATCTCGGATTTGTTGTCGAACGGCAGCAATTTGACCGTGACCGATTTGGTCACGAACAGCACCATCGACAACAGCGTTGCGATGCCGACGGCGAGCAGAAATCTCCAGGCCGAACGCTTGCTGGAGACGACCGGCGTGGCGAAACGGCGATACAGCGAACCCAGGCGCCCTTCCGTGTGCGCGGCGTGGGCCGTTGGAACATCGCCCTTCGGGGCGAGCCGCAGCATCAGCCAGGGCGCGACCACCATGGCCACGAAGAACGAGAACAGCATCGCCGCCGACGCGTTGGCCGGGATCGGCGCCATATAGGGCCCCATCAACCCCGACACGAACAGCATCGGCAGCAGCGCGGCAACCACCGTCAGCGTCGCGACGATCGTGGGATTGCCGACCTCGGCGACCGCCTCGATCGTCGCCTGCAAGCGCGGCCGGCCGTCGCCCATGCTCCAGTGGCGCGCGATGTTCTCGACCACGACGATGGCGTCATCGACGAGGATGCCGATCGAGAAGATCAGCGCGAAAAGGCTGACACGGTTGATGGTGTAGCCCATCAGGTTGGCGGCAAACAGCGTCAACAGGATCGTCGTCGGGATCACGACCAGCGTCACCACGGCCTCGCGCCATCCGATCGCCATGGCGATCAGCACAACGATGGAGACGGTGGCGAGGCCCAGATGGAACAGCAGCTCATTGGCCTTCTCGTTCGCGGTTTCTCCATAGTCTCGCGTGGTCGAAACCTGAATGTCATCGGGAATGAGACGCGATTTCAGTCCTTCGAGGCGCTTGGAGAGTTCTTCCGAGACCAGGACAGCGTTGGCGCCCGCGCGCTTTGCCAAGGCGACGCTGACGGCCGGCACGCGCTTCCAGGTACCATTATCATCGCGAATGTCGTTCCAGACGCGATGTTCTGCGGTATTCGGTGAGACGACAACCGACGCGACGTCCTTGACGTAAACAGGCCGCCCGTCGCGGGTCGCAATCAACAAGAGGCCGATATCGGGAATTCCGGTCAGCGTCTGGCCGGCGGTGACATTGCGAACGATGCCGGCATCGCGCACGTTTCCGGCAAGGAAGGAGCGGTTGGCATCCTTCACCTTGGCAACGAGCTGCTGCAACGTCACTCCATAAAGTGACAGCTTTTCCGGATTTGGCTCAACCCTGATCTGCTGGGCGCTGCCGCCGGAGATATTGGTCAGCCCAATGTTGTCCGCTTTTACCAGCTCGTAGCGCAGCTTTTCGGCGAGTTCGTAGAGAGCCTTGTCGGTCCAGCGATCCGCGGCTTGAGGCTTCGGCGAAAGGGTGAATACCTTGATCGCGACGTCATTGATGCCGCGTCCGACGATAAGAGGCTGGGGAATGCCGACCGGGATGCGATCGAAGTTGGCCCGGATCTTCTCGTGGACACGTAATATCGCGTCGTCGAACCTGGTTCCGACGAGAAAGCGCGCGGTCACCATCACCCGGTCGTCTTCCGTCTGGCTATAGACGTGCTCGACACCGCTGATACCCTTGACGATCGCCTCCAGCGGCTTGGTAACGAGTTCGACCCCATCGGGCGCCCGCAGGCCATCGGTGTTGACCAGGATATCGACCATGGGCACGCTGATCTGCGGCTCTTCCTCGCGTGGTATCGCGGCAAGAGCAATCAGCCCGACGACCAGGGAGGCCAGCAGGAAGAGCGGCGTCAACGGCGAAGCGATGGTCGCCCTGGTCAAACGCCCGGAGAGACCCAGATTCACGGCTTCACCAACACGTCGCCGGCGCGAACGCCGGACAGGATTTCAAGGCCATCGGCAAGACCGGGCGTCGGATAGTCGCGCCCGCGCTGCACCGGCACGCTGATCGTGCCGCCCGCCTGTTGAAGCTGGACGTAATCGATGCCAAATCGCGTGGTCACATAGCTCGACGGAATAACGAACGTCGCGCGCTCGCCCCCCGCGATCCAGATCCTGCGCCGATCGCCGACGAAATATTCACCGAGCCCCTCGACCTTGGCGTCGGCAATGACCCGCCCCTCTTCAATATGCGGATAGACAAGGTCGATGACGCCCCATCTGGCCGTGTGCTCGTCGACTTCGCGGCCGTCGAGACGAACCCGATCGCCGGCCTTCAGGGAGCGGGCATGTTCCTCCGGTATCCTCAAGCGCAATTTGAAATCCTGCTGCGCGACGGTCACGATGGGATCGCCGGGCAGAACCACCGAACCCACCGCCACGATGCGCTTGAGCACACGACCGTCCTGCGGGGCCAGAACCTGACCTTCGGTCTGCTGCTGCTGGATGACGCCTCGCTCGGCCGTCTTGGCGCGAAGATTGTTCTGGGCAACGTTGAGCGCGGTCCGCGCTTCATCAAGCCGAATGCGCGGAAGCGTGCCGCGCTCGACCAATCCTCCGATGCGATCGAAGTCGGTCTGGGCCTGATCGGCTTGCGCCTGCAGCGCTTCCATCTGCGCATCAAGCGACTTCATCTGCAGCACGAGCTTCTCGTCGCCCACGACGGCGATCGGCTGGCCACGCGTGACCGCGTCGCCTTCCCTCACGTGAAGCTGCGCGACGGTCCCGCCGATGCGGCTGCGCGCCGGCACCACGCTGATGCTTTCCACAGTCGCGAAGACCGCCTTCTCGTCCGCAATCGAGCTTTGCTTCACGGTGAGCGTCTCCGCGCCCGCCAGGCCTGCACTCGAAAGAAGTACGGTAAACGCAGCTAAAAAAACAAAACCCTGCCTGATCATGGCTAACCTATCTGTCGCGCGACGGCGCCATTTCATGAAATCATCAGCGGAGCGGTTCCAGCCTTGATCTTTCTCAACGCGGATGTCCGCGAGCACCCTTAGCTTTCGGAGCGCAATAGGCCTGATAGAGCGTCGATGCTGCCCCGTAACCCTCCTGACTGTGGGGTAAGTGCGGACTACCCGGTGGGCTGAGGCACCGGCGGACCGGCAGGTCCGAACACGAAAGTCGACCCAAGCGGGGAGTGGTCGTTAACAGAAACTCCGCAAGAGACGGGAATACCTTTAGACCGTCAAAGGCTGGTGCGATCGTCTGGGTGGTCGAGCCGAAAGCCTTGCGCCGTATGAGCCGAGAGTAATCGGGAAAACCGCAACGCCTTCCCGACCCACCTAGTGGTTTCTCTAATCCAGATGTATCCGAGCCATTATATGCAAGCTCGACACACTTTGCCTGTTACGGGGCGAAGTGTGTCCTCACCATAACTGCAAGTTTGAGCTTTCTGGATGATCACCATGTTCAAAATCTCCGTTTGATCATCAATCAGAAAACAGACGAGCCCGAAGGGACACGCCCGAACGAAGTGAGGGCGTGTTAGGTAATGGTCTACGAGGATCACTTGCCGGTAAACCGACTAGGCATCGAAAGGAACGAAGTTGCCAAACGAGATAATGGTCTGGGACCTGGAAACCGTCCCCGACCTCGAGGGATACGCGAGGGCTAACGGTCTCATCGGCAGGTCACCGGAAGAAATCCGGACCGCGATCGGACCCGACTTTCCCAAGCTCATCTACCACTCGATCGTGTGCATCGGTGCGCTGGTGGCAAGCCGGAGGAGCAACGGCTACGAGGTGCAGGTTGTGGGAGCGCCGCACATCGGGCAGCGCACGGAGAAGGAGCTGATCGAGGCCTTCACAGGGAAGATCGCCCAAGTCTCCCCGAAACTCGTTACCTTCAACGGGGCGGCCTTCGACCTGCCCGTCCTTCGATACCGCGCGATGATCCACGGGGTGTTCGCGCCGGGTATGCACAATCGAGCGTATTATCACCGGTACACCGACGACTGCGTCGACCTGTGCGACGTGCTGTCGTCCTTCAGCTACGGCGGGAAAGTCAAACTGGACGAGCTGAGTTCGGATCATGGGTCTTTCGGGAAAACCTGGCGGGATGGACGGGTCACAGGTCGAGGCCTGCTACAACGCCGGTCGCATCCAGGAGATAGCGGACTACTGCAAATCCGACGTCGTCAATACGTACCGGCTCTGGCTTCGGCACGAGCTTTTTTGCGGCCGGTTGGACCGGGCGCAGTTCGAGTTCAGTGAAAATGATGCGTTCATCCGGGGGGATTTGTAATAGGGGAAGCGACCTTAGAAGATAATTGGTTTCGCGGTTCGTCGATGGAGCCGCCTACCTTTTCGGCTTGGAATTAATTACCCGACCTAAAGTCCACGTAAACGTCCACTAAACCATCGCGCACGGTCGAAATCGGCCGATCTTGATAGGAGGACGAGATGACGAACAAGTGGACCCGTACAGCGGCATTCCGATATCTCAATACCGAACCTCGTAACCCGAACTGGAGTTGGTCCGCTCGATCCGCGGACGGCAAGACGGTTGCCGTATCTCTCTGGAAGGATGAGTTCAAGGGGCCAATCGGAAGCATGGTCTATGACCGGTGCACAACAGCGGATTGGCACGATGGTCCGGGGAAGCACCAGTTCTTTCGGGATCTGGCTTGGGCTGTAGCTCACTGCGGCGGCATAGTATGCGTTATCCTGGTCATTCGCGATCCGCGAGAGCCGGGCAGGGTCCTTGAATGCTATCCGCAGAAAAACTGGTTGATGCGTGTGACGCATCTCGACCCTCGGGCAGGGGCTTTTCGTCTCGAACAGGTTGTGCCCGCTGAGTGGTCGTCCCGGAAACGATTGTCGACCAATTTCAGCGATGCCTCTCTATCGCAGCGAGCGCAAGCGGCAATCTAGCCGCGGCATAGACGGGTAATTCGAACGAGACCATGCCGCACCCGGGAACCAGTAGGAGAACGAACATGACAGCGATTGAAGAGGTTGACCGGCTAGCTCCTGGACGTCCTTCAACGACCCGCCGACCGTCGAGATCTTCCGGGCCGCGTTGGTAATGAACGTCCTCCTGCCACTGTGGCTTGAACAGCCGACGAAGCCGAGGTGTCGGTACCATCTCTGGAACATGTTCACGATCGCCTGCGGGGACGTGGACTGGGACCGCTCCGTCTTTATCACCAAAGGTCCGGCAGAGCTCATGTCGTTCGGACGGGCCTTGCTCATCACCTCGCTCCGATACTCGATCAGCGCCGTCCTGACCTCCTCGTTCAGGGGTATTCGTCGGCCTGACTTGCCCTTGCTGGCCGAGTCCAGCAGGCAGATTTCCCAGCCTATCTGACCCTCGGAGTCATTCGTCATCCACCAGGTCAGCTTCGCGATCTCTTTGGCCCTCAGTCCGGCCTTGACCGAGAGCAGGAAGATGAGGCGATTGCGCTTCGCGTGCCTTGTGGTGGAGAGATAGGCCAACATCGCGTCGACCTGGCCCCTGCTGAGCGTCTTTGCTTGTTTTCCGAGCGGCATTCAGTCCTCCTGACCCGTTAATTATGGGCGGCAGGACGCTGGACTGTAATCGGCCGACAGCCGGAGTACATGCCAGCGCGGCAAGCTGACATTTGTCACCCCAGCCCCGATGTTCTTTTGTTGCGGCTAGACCGGAAGTGGCTGGCCCACGGTCAGAACGTCGCGATTGACCCATTTCGGACATGTTGCCGAGTTTCTCTTCCCAAAAGGTACTTGCCTTAAATTACGTGCATCGTGTCTTTGGCGTTAGAGGAAATATGTCGGCGAGCGACGTCTCCTCGCTTTACGAACCTATCAATACGTATAAGCCGTTCGCGGCCCGCATTGGCATCGTGGATGGGCCGTTTGAATACGTGTCGATAGCGGGAATGAAGATGCCGTGGCCGTTCACGACGCGGATGACCGTCGTGCAACTTGGGACCGGCGATCTTTTTCTTCATTCACCAATTGCATTCGACGCTGCACTCGCAAAACAGCTCGGGCCGCTGGGCCGGGTACGCCACCTCGTGTCGCCTAATCGCGGACATTACGCGCACATAGGCGAATGGGCGCGTGCATTCCCTGAGGCCATCATATGGGCGTCTCCCGGAGTGCGCGAGCGCGCGCGTTCACAGCACATCGATATCCATTTTGAGAGAGACCTCGGCCCGATTGCACCACCAGAGTGGCGGGATGAGATCGATCAGACGGTCATCCCCGGCTTCGTTTCGGACGAAGTCGTTTTCTTCCACAAGGAAACAAAAACGCTCATTCTCGCCGACACCATCATGAACTTCGAGCCCGACAAGATTGGCCAACCTTATCGTCTGATCGCTCGGCTCTTTGGCGTATGTTCTCCCTTCGGCGGAATGCCGGTTGACCTGCGCTTCGGGTTTTGGCCGAGTAAAACAAAGGTGAGACCGGCTGTTGAAAGCATTCTGTCCTGGCAACCGGAGCGCATCATTCTCAGCCACGGGCGCTGTTTCGAGACGAACGGCAGCAGAGAAGTCGAGCGAGTTTTCAGTTGGGTATTCTAAGATACCGGCCTTGCCACAACGATTTCCGAGGGCACGCCTAAGCGAACGACAATGTTCGCGTAGTCGATGCGCCATTGGGCATTCGAGATCAAGGTACGAAGTGTAATCGGCCGGCAGCCGCCGACGAGCCACGGCGATATGCGATGCAAGCGACGCCACATTGTTGATGCCACTCGCGAGATCGGGCTTGGACCGTTTGTCAAACTGGCAAGGCCCAGCAGTCCATCTGGCCTCAGGACGCGGTGAGCCTCGCTCAGCACAGCTTTAATCTCGTCGTCCGACAGCAGGTCGAAGACGTAGGTAGAAATAAATCTGTCGAAGATTCCATCTGCAACATCGATATGGGCCGTCCCATCGGATTGCCTGACTTGGGCGCGCCCCCCGAAGCGGTGCAGGCGACTGTTAGCCAACCGAACCATTGTAGCGCTGACGTCCAATCCAAGATAGGTCGCGTTGGAAGGGAGGCGCGCACTCAGCAGTTCTGCTGCGAGCCGACCGGTTCCAAAGCCGAATTCCACTACAGATCCGCATGTCTCCAGTTCAAGATGCGCAACAAGGTCGTGCAGCGGTGCGGCCTCGTAGAACGCTTGCGTGTCCAGTCCGGCACCCAGCGCGTCATAGAAGCGTGCGGCTTGGCGGTGCGAGAGAAGCGGTGTCGCCACCATGGCCTAATTCCCTACCGAGACCGGCTGTCGCGGCTCGCTTGATATGGGTCAAAACAAGCGAGTGACTGGTCGATAATAGTAATAAAGCCTTCAGCGTAGACGCGCCACCCTGCTTTTAACTTCGCCCGGAGGAAGATCGATGATGTGGGGTTATGGACCGAATTGGGGAATGATGGGTTGGGGCTATGGCGCATTTGGATTTTTTCATATGATCTTTTGGATCGTCATCTTGGGTGCAATCATCGCTGCGGTGATCTGGTTTGTGCGGACGCCCGGCGCGTATCGGTCATTTCTGCGGCGGTCTTCCGGCCTAGACGTGCTTGAGGAGCGCTATGCGCGCGGTGAAATCACCCGCGAGGAATATCTGCAGAAGAAACAGGACATCTCCAGCACCCTATAGCCCACCCGCCGAGCGCTATTAAGGCGGGCTCTTTTGTTGTGCCAGTGGATGCCACAACACAGCGCGAACGATGAGCGGAACACCAACGGCCAGAGGCAACAGCCAATAGGTGAAGTGGGGAAGCTCTTTCCAAACTGGCAACTGCTTTCGTAAGATGTTGCCATGCCGGTGATGTGCAGTCTAGCCAACTGCGCCAGCGTCGCCGTCTGGCTTGGCGGCCGAAATACGCTGCCGCAAACGACAGCGCGCCAAGAATGAGGAGGTGGTAGTCCTCGACCCAACGCACCACTGCAAGGCCGGTCGCAGTTAGGAAAACCCCAGCCAAACACCAAAAGTAGATCGTCCCGTACCGAGGATGGCGACCGGGACGCTTCTGACTGAGCATGGCGACGGCACCCGTTACCACGCAGGCGAGCCCCAGCATGACGTGAACCCCTACGCTGGCCAGAAAGACGGGATTAGCGGAGGGTATCTCAATCCCCGCTACGTTGGTGATCTCCTCGGTCACGCTGATGCTTCCCGCCGCTCAAGCACATAGATATCATGGCTCTTTTGAAAGCCGATATGTGGCTTCGTCCGGTGTTGGCACTTTTGCGACATGCGCACAGGCACTCAGAATGTCCGAAGTTCAAGGGCAGACCGGAAGTGATCGGCTGACGGTCAAAGTGAAGCGATTGACCCGTTTCGGGCGTGAAGCGAGCGCGAGTTTCCAGAACGTCGCGTCGGCGACTTCGGTTCCTGGCGCATCAATCTTGGCCGAGTTGGGGGGGGCGTCTCCCCGGAGCCAACGCACCGTGTAAGGTACTCCCCGGCTTTGGGTGGGGCGCTTGTGATTGGAGAAGCGCGTGATCTGGCATGTTGTCGTTGGTGGTGAGCAGCGCGGTCCACGTCACTTCGGGCTAGCGACCGGCACCTCTCATCTGCGGATGATCTGTGGCGCATTGATCATCCTCTGCGGGGCAGTAAATTACGCGATGGCCGCAGACGCGAAGCGCGTGATGTTTCTGCATTCGTTCGGACCACTATTCAAGCCCTGGAGCGACTACGCTCGCACTATCCGAGCCGAAACTATTCGTCAGGCAAAGTGGTCGATTGATTTCTCTGACTTCTCGCTCGCGAGCGCAAGATCGGACGACGGAGAGTCCGAAGCACCGTTGGTTCAGTATCTCCGAGCGCTTTATCTGCGGGAGCCGCTCGACTTGATCATCGCGGTCGGCGCGCCCGCCGCAAGCTTTATCCAAAGGCATCGCAGCGAGCTGTTTCCAACAACCCCAATGATCTTCACGGCTGTTGACAGGCGCCGCGTTGATTATGACGATCTTTCAGAGAACGACACGGTCATAGCGGTCAATCACGATTTTGCTGCCATTCTCAAAACGATCCTCCAAGTGCTACCGGATACCAAAACGGTTGCAATTGTGAACGGAGTCTCGCCCAATGAAGTATTCTGGCACGAGGAGATACAGCGGCAACTGGCTCCTTTTGCAAAAGCGGTCGAATTGAAATGGTACGATGAGTTGCCTTTTGCTGACATTCTCAAGGACGCGGCCAAACTGCCGCCGCATAGTGCAATTCTCTGGCATTTGATGAACGTGGACGCAGCAGGTGTCGCTCACGAAGAGAACGAGTCGTTGAACGCACTGGCTTCCGTAGCCTCTGCTCCTATCTTTTCTTACGACGGTTCCTTTTTTGAAGGTGCGCTCGTTGGGGGGCCAATGTTTTCCGTGCTGGAGAGCAGTGCAGTCACGGCCAATGTTGCGAACCGAATCCTTTCTGGGGAGAGGCCGGGAGACATAAAGACCCAGCCGGTCGAGTTCGCGGCTCCAAGGTTCGATTGGAGGCAAATGCAGCGATGGGGTATCAGCGAAGGTTCGTTGCCCCCCGGCAGCATCATTGACTTTCGTCAGCCGTCCCTCTGGCAAGTATATCGCGCGCAAATTGCTCTGGTTGCTGCAATCATTTTGCTGCAAGGAGGATTGATCAGCGGGCTCTTATGGGAGCGTCGGCGCCGTCACCGTGCCGAGGCGGACGCGCGTCGGCGAATGACGGAACTCGCCCGTGTGGTCCGCTTTTCGACCGCGGGCGAACTGACTGCCTCAATTGCTCATGAAATCAACCAACCGCTTGGCGCTATTCTGGCTAACGCCGAAACCGCACAGGAACTTCTGAAATCTCCAAGCCCCGACATCTCTGAACTGAACGAGATTGTTGTCGATATCGTGCGGGACGACCGACGGGCCGGTGAAGTCATCCGGAGGATGCGCAGTCTATTGAAAAAAACCCCCTTTGAACTGAAAAGCCTCGATTTCAATGACCTCGTTCGAGAGACCGTCGAACTTGTTCTTGCCGTTGGGCGAAAGGTCGAACTCGTTAGTGTGATTACACCGGATACGCTTCCGATCCTTGGCGATCGCATTCAACTTCAACAAGTCATTCTAAATCTTGTCACGAACGGGATCGACGCGATGAAGGATACGCCGAGCGAAAGCCGCATCATCAGTATCCGGACTTCGCGCGTCAAAAAGTTTGCCGAGCTATCCGTGTCGGACCTCGGACCGGGCCTTCCCAAAGACAAATTAAAAGAGGTCTTCGAACCGTTTTTCACCAGCAAGGCGGAAGGCATGGGGATGGGTCTGTCGATCGCGCGCACCATTGTGGAAGCGCACCAAGGGCAGATATGGGCAGAAAATCGGGATCACGGCGGCGCGTCGTTTAGGATCAGGCTTCCTCTTGTTTGATGGTTGGTGATCCTTGCCCAAGGGCATAGGAAGTAGACCTGACTACCGCTATGGCACGAAGCTGACCAAGCCGTTGCCCTGATCAAGGTCTGATGCTGGGGGACAAACGGACGGCGATCACTCGCTATTTGAGGTCTCACCTTGACCCAGACTGTGTGAAAACACCCTCAATGGTATGATTCTCCAGCGATTCGGCCGGAGGATTCGATGACGCGCTTTGTCATTGGCGATGACCGCAGTCAGAGCACTTTGTTTCCCGAGCGTCTGGAAGACTATTTGTCCGACGATAATCCGGTTCGGGCAATCGATGTCTTTGTGGATGAGCTTGATCTAGCCAAGCTGGGCTTTGGCGGCGTTGAGCCGGAGGCGACAGGCAGGCCGGCCTATCATCCGAGGACGCTGCTGAAGATTTACGTCTACGGCTACCTTAATCGGGTACAGTCAAGCCGGCGCCTGGAGCGGGAGTGCCAGCGCAATATCGAGTTGGTTTGGCTGACCGGCCGCCTGATGCCGGACTTCAAGACAATAGCCGACTTCCGGAAGGATAACGGCGAGGCCATCCGCAAGGTCTGCCGTGAGTTTGTGGTGCTGTGCCGACGCCTCGAGCTGTTCAGCGAAGCGAGCGTTGCGATCGACGGCAGCAAGTTCAAGGCCGTCAACACGCGGGATCGGAACTTCACCCAGGCCAAGATGCAGCGTCGTCTGGCGCAGATTGACGAGAGCATTGCCCGTTATCTCTCGCAGCTCGACAGCGCCGATCGTCAGGGGGAAGCGGTACCGGAGGCCAAGATCACCCGGCTCAACGAGAAGATTGCAACGCTTCGTGAGGAGATTCAACGCCTGAACGGTCTGAACACCCTGATGATGCAGACCGAGGACAAGCAAGATATCCCTGACTGACCCCGATGCTCGCTCGATGGCCACAAGTGGCCGAGGTAGTGGGATGGTTGGGTACAATGTTCAAAGTGCCGTCGACACCAAGCATCATCTCATTGTTACCCATGAGGTGACCAACGTCGGGTCTGACCGGAGCCAGCTGTCCAGCATGTCCGAGCAGGCGCGCGCGGCGATTGGTTCTGAGGCCATCGAGGCTGTAGCCGATCGCGGGTATTATAGCGGCGAGGAAATTGTTGCCTGTGAGCAAGCCGGCGTCACTGTCTATCTGCCGAAGCCGATAACCTCGGGCCTCAACGTCAAAGGACGCTTCGGCAAGCAGGACTTCGTCTACGTCGCGGCGGACGACGTTTATCTTTGTCCCGCCGGTGAGCAGCTAATCTATCACTACACCAACGAAGAGGATGGCAAGACACTGCGGCGCTATTGGACCAACGCGTGCCAAGGCTGCGCGCTGAAGGGCCAGTGCACGACAGGTAAAGAACGACGGATCTCACGTTGGGAGCACGAAGCCGTCCTTGAGGCCGTGCAAGCGAGGCTCGACCGAAACCCGGGCAAAATGCGCCTTCGCCGCCAAACCGTCGAGCATCCATTCGGTACGATAAAGTCGTGGATGGGATCGACGCACTTCCAGATGAAAACACTCAAGCACGTCGGCACCGAAATGGCGCTACACGTCCTGGCTTACAACATGAAACGGGTCATGAGCATTCTCGGCGTTGGCGGACTAATAGAAGCGATCCGAGCATAGGCTCGGATTCATGAGCCAGCCAGCTGCGCCTGCAAACCTCAACATCCGCGTTTTTACACAGTCTGGACCCACATCGGACATCGGACGTCGCCTAAATATTACTTCGCCCGGTCTCGATGTCTTTTCAGATGTCGAGTTTGTACAGACCGGGGAGCCGCTCATGCTTTCGATTCCGACGGTGAAGACGAACAGTGCTGCGCCACGTGCTAGCCGCCAAACCCTCGCAGGCCCTCGATATCGAGCACCGTGATCGCGCGATATGCTAACTTGATCAGCCCGGATTTTTCCAGTGCGTGCAAGGCGCGATTGACACTTTGCCGCGATGCACCAACGAGATGACCAAGTTCTTCGTTGGAGATTTCGATACGGCCTCCTCGGTTCGGATAGAGTTGCGGATGCAGCATGTCCGCGATGGTATGGGCGACGCGCGCATCAGGCTCGTCCAGGCGATCATGCTCGAACGCGCCCATGAATAGCCCGAGGCGTTCGTTGAGCTGGGTCAGGATGAAGCGGTTGAAAGGAATGCTTGTGTCCAACAGCCAGAAAAATGTAACCGCCGGCATCAACGCGACGAGTAAGTCACGCACCGCAATAACATCGTATTTGCGTGCCTCCCGTTTGAGTATCGAGCCTTCGCCGAACCAGGAATTGGCGGGGAGGGTCGCAAAGGTCACGGACTTTCCCGTGCCGGACAGGTTTTCGGCCTTGACCAGTCCGTCAATCACGCCGGCCCAGACGCTGGACGGATCGCCCTTGTGGAACACATAATTGCCGGGCCGAAGTTCGCGGACGAAGATTGCGGTGCGCACACGCTGCAATTGTTCGGCTGAAAGCGCGCCGCCCCAATTACTCGCAGCCAGTAAATCGTCCAGCGACCGCATCGCGTGCATTCAATTGTTCGAACGGCGACAGTCTCTAACGGATTGATGATTTATCCTATGTCGAAACGGGCCATGCAAGCGCCAAAGAAACACAACGTGGCACTGCCCGCATGATGGAGGAAATTTCCAACTATATCATAAGGTTGCAACAGCAGAGGTAGCAAACTTCTGCAAACAGGGAGGGTGTTATGATGAAGATTGATGAACAGGCCAGGCGACGAGCCTCAAGGTATTTGCTGGGCGCGGCCGCCGCCGCGGCGATTGGGTTTGCGGCAACTCCTGCAAGTGCGGACACTTGTTCGAACTTGGCGAGCAATTTTCATCGGCCAAATACAACCATAACAACGGCTCAAACAGTTCCAGCGGGAACGTTTGTCACCCCCACCGTTCCGCCTCAATCAATAACGGGACTGCCGCAATTCTGCCGGGTGGCAGGGTTCACGACGCCAACCAGTGACTCGCACATCCAGTTCGAGGTTTCAATTCCGGAATCGGGTTGGAATTTAAAATACCTTCAGGCAGGGTGTGGTGGCTTCTGCGGTTCAATTTCGTATGGCTCTATCGCCGAGCCGCTTCGCAGAGGTTATGCCGCAGCAGCGACCGACGATGGCCATGAGGCCAGTGGCATTGACGCGTCTTGGGCTGTGGGCCATCCCGAGAAGGTGGTCGATTTCGGATATCGTTCGCTCAAGGAGACCACCGACGTCGCCAAAGATATTATCATGGCATTCAAATCGAGTGGCCCTCGTCGCTCCTACTTCATGGGTTGTTCCGATGGTGGCCGCGAAGCTTAGATGGAGGCGCAGCGATACCCGCGGGACTTCGATGGGATCGTGGCCGGATCTCCAGCGAATTATTGGACCCACTTATTCACCGGGTTCGTCTGGGACCAGAAAGCGCTTGCCGCAATCTCCAGCGGTGATCTTTCACAAGCCGACCTTACTGTCGTAAGCAATACCATGCTGGCACAGTGCGCCGGACACGACGGTGGGCTAAGCACGGATCAATTCCTGAACAATCCGCCAGCCTGCCGCTTTAACCCGGAAAAGCTGTCGCTGGCACAAGATAAGGTCGAAGCTGTCAAGAAGATTTTTTCAGGGCCTCCTGGGATCTTCCCGGGCTATCGTGTGGGGGGTGATGGAGCGAGTAACCCGGCGAACTGGCCGGTATGGCTGACCGATAGCGGCAATCCGGCCAATGGATTGCAGGGATTGTTCGGGGATAACTATTTCAAGTACATCGTGTTTCCGAACTCCGGATGGACCCCGGAAACTTTTAGCATAGCTGAAAACGCTCACCAGGCGGACGTTAGGACCGGAGCGATCTTGAATTCCGTTGATCCCAATCTTCGTCCCTTTAAATCGCATGGCGGCAAGTTGATCCAATATGTCGGCTGGGGTGACACCGCCATCTCACCTGACAACGACATCAATTACTTTAACGCCGTGAGCCAAGAAATCGGCGGCCGCGAAGACATTCAGGACTTCTATCGTCTCTTCATGGTTCCGGGAATGGCTCATTGCGGTGGCGGACCAGGTCCTAATGCCTTCGGGCAAGGCGTCAACGGCCCGAACCCCTCTGACCCCGCGGACGATGTACTCTCAGCCCTCGACCGATGGGTGGAGTACCGAGTTGCGCCTGATAAGATCATCGCGACGAAATACGTGAACGATGTTCCAGCGCAGGGCATCGCCTTCCAGCGGCCCCTTTGTCCGTTCCCACAATTTGGGAAATACAAGGGGACTGGCAGCACGACGAGTGCCGCGAGCTTTGCGTGCGTGAGCCCAGATGATGACGACCATCACGATCACGACAAGGAAGCGAGCAATCGCTGAGCTTGGAGATCGGCCGCGGGCGGCCAACGCCCCGCGGCCGGTCGGCTTCATGCGAAGCTAGACGGTCGTTACTCAGTGCCAAGGTTCGCTGTTGGCCCATACCGACGTTAGCCAGCGTTCATTCGCATGTCGGTTGTCAGGGGCAGACCGGAAACAGCCGGCGCCCGGCCAAATCGGCGCTGATGACCGATGCTGTCGAAAAAGGGGTTGAGGAGCCGCACGAACAGTAATTCCTGCTTAGGAGGCGGCAGGAGATTCGGCGATGATGGGGCGGCAGGACCGAGATCAGGGGCAGAGTGGCGGCCCAAGGGGTGAGCGACAGTTCGATGCCGCCGTGACGAACGATGTCGGCGACGGCAAAGATCAACAAAACCAACATCGCCGCCCCCAGCAGCGAGGACCATCCTTAATCGCGAGCGACAGGTCAGCATCAGACATGGGCATTCACTCTCTCACTCTCAATGCTTACTACGAGTAGAGCAAAAGCTGTCTGAACAACCGAGTAAGAATTAGATCGTCGCCTTCTGGCACGAAACCGACATGGCGGTGCAGCCGCTGCAGGTCCGCTGTTGGAGGCATGAACGGACCTGGCCCAGACGCGGTCCGACCTCCGAAATTGGACCGTTGCGGACGTTAGGCGGTTTCGGTCGGCCGCTGGTGGCTTTTTTTACGAAGTCTTGGCTTGAAACACTAAGAAATATTGCCTCGGCAGGAATAAATGGGTCGCAACAACCGTATAGCCGGCAGCTTGAGTTCTGAGATTACTTCTTCGGGTGGGATGCGGTGTTCAGGCGGCGGCCCCTCCGGCGAATCCGCCTTGAAATCCACGATGGCAAGCCGTCCATTAGGTCGCAACGACGCTTTCAATTTGGAAAAGTAAGCAATTCGGTTGTCGATGTGGTGGTACGTGTCGACAACAAGAACGAGGTCCACTGGCTCGGGAAGATTGGCGCACTCGGCGTTCGCCGGTATAGGAACGAACGCGCTCAAATTTTCATGGTGCGCACGCTCACGAAGGTGACAGACATGTCCGGCAGGATATCAACGGAAAATAGCTTTCCTTCAGGTACGAGCTTGGCGATCCGGACGCTGAAATATCCGGTGCCCGCACCTACATCGGCTACGCGGTCTGTTCGCTGCAGGTGAAGAGCATTCAAGACCTCGTCGGGCTTTTGCCAAGCATCGCGCGCAGGGTCGTCAAACGCCTTCGCCCATTTCTCGGCATCGCCAAAGGAGTGCTGATAGCCTTGGCCGTGCTGGTAATGAGTCTGCGGATCAGGCGCCGTTTGCGCGAGCAAACCGCCGACCCTGCGCCCGCAATAACAAGCACAAAGGCAACAAGTATTGACATCGTCACACTGCGCATCAGACACCCCTATCCATTAGCATTTTGGTAGAAAATCGAACCCTGTGCTTTGATCTTGATCATACCAAGAAACCTGACATCCCATCGCAGATCAGCAATGTCGCCCTTTTGGCCAACGCTGACTTGCATTCGTCTGGGCGAACGTCCGCTCTCAAGGATAGCAGACGACTGACACATGCTGACCCTTCGACTGATCGATCCCAACGACTACACCGTTCACGAGGACGGCCAGCCCATCGGGCGCATTCGTTACGCCAAAGAGCGGTCGCCCGGCCGGTGGTTGTGGTCGGTCGCCGTCCGACGTTCCCGGACCGCCGTACGGTGACGCCAAGACGCTGGATGAAGCCAAGACGCGGTTCAAGGCGGCATGGATCGCATTCAGGGACAAGCAGGCCCCTGAGAAGCTGGCGAAGGTTTTTTCCGAGATGAACCACGCCAACAGACCGGATCGGTATCGGCGGTGATGAGGGCGGGTGAGGGGCTTGACTGAGCAATGAAGTTCGTCGAACGCAGTGCCTTCACTGATCCCGATGCCGCCGCTCGCAGGTTGGTCGAAATTGCCAGCACGGTCGAGGCTGTGCAGGATGGCCGCATCTTTATCGAACTGATCAATCGTCCCTTCCTACGACGCGGGCGGCACGCCGGATCAGTACCGCGCAGCCCTTGCACGCGCGATTGCGTTGGGTTGGCTGTGGCGGCACGAGAGCGGGACTTATGTGAAGTTCACGCCTGCCGGGGCCGAGAT
>CAVXSU010000005.1:0-213803 GCA_963764405.1 uncultured Alphaproteobacteria bacterium | reverse complement strand
GTTGCGAATGTCACGGTTGGTCGCGGCCGTCACCCGCGCTTCGTCGACAATCAGAAGCAGGCGCGATTCCGTGCCGGGAATGCGTGAAAAGTTCAATGTGAGCTTGGCGCCATCGGGAGACGGAAACGCAAACAATCCCGCCGGATGCTCCGGATTGATCGCTCGCATCACGGCCGTCGCAAGCGCCGGGACGCTGCCGAGGGGACGGCCGACCAGGCGGCTGAGGTCGGCCGGGGCCGCCATGACCGTACCTGCGCTGTCGACGAGAAAGGCCATGATGCCGCGACGGCCGCTGAGGTCGTTCATGATCTTCGACATCCAGCCGAGATTGACGCTGGCGACGATGACGAGGTCCGATTCGGGATTGACGGCAGACACCGGATAGGCGGCCATCACGACCGGCTCGTTGTCGAGCTTGGACAACAGAAAATCGCTGAAGATGAGATCGCGCGCCTGCCGCGCGCGCTTCAAATAGTCTCGGTCGCTGAGATCAAGGCCGACCAGTGTATCGAGCGTTGCGCATGTGATCCGGCCGTCACCGCCGACAATGCTCACGTTGCGGATCCACGGCAGCTTGACCGGTAAGCTTGCCGCCAGCGTGTCACAGCTTGGCTCGGAGGTCTTCCCGGACGCCTGAATCTGAGCGGCCGACTTCAACACGGTTTCGACCGAGGAAATCGCCTCGCGCTGGCGCTCGGCGCTTTGCTCGGCGATCCCTGAGAACTCCGAATAAGCGAGCGCAATCTGCCTGTTGCGGGCTTGCTCGAGCGAGCGGACGCGCTCCAGCATCAGCGGCGCCACCAGGATCAGCGCCAGCAGTGCAAGCCGGGCGCGGATGCCAAATAGCTTGCCTAAGGAGGTCGTTTTGCGCTTGAAGCCGTCGCTCGACATGGTTCCCTGCCCCGCGCAAACCGTAGCGGGAAGGGTTCAAGAAGCCCTGCTCGGATTATATAAAAATGGAACGATCTGACGGATTGGCTGGATGGGTGCCCTTAGGGTTTTAAAATGGTCTCTGAAAATGCTTCACCGCTAACCGAACATTTACCAAACGGACTTGCCGCCGTCGAAGCGGCGATCGCGCGGGCCTGCCGGGAGGCGCGGCGCGACCGCGCATCGGTGACATTGGTTGCCGTCTCCAAGACTTTTGGCGCGGATGCGATCACGCCCGTGATCGCCGCAGGCCAACGCGTCTTTGGTGAAAACCGCGTTCAGGAAGCCAAGGCCAAATGGCCAGACTTAATATCTTCTTACCCCGGCCTCTCCCTGCACCTGATCGGCCCGTTGCAATCCAATAAGGCCAAGGAAGCGGTCGCGCTGTTCGATGCGATTCATTCGGTCGATCGTCCGAGCCTCTGCGAGGCCCTGGCCAAGGAGTTTCGCATCCAGACCCGGCGGCCCGAACTGTTCGTTCAGATCAATACCGGAGAGGAGCCGCAAAAGGCCGGCATCGCGCCCGCCGAGGCAGATGCTTTCATCGCCAGTTGCCGCGAAAAATATGGCTTGCCGATCTCCGGCCTGATGTGCATCCCGCCGGTCGACGAGGCGCCGGCGCCGCATTTTGCGCTGACCGCCAAGATAGCAGCCCGCAACGGCTTGAAGAATCTCTCGATGGGCATGAGCGCGGACTTTGCCATCGCCATTCAGATGGGCGCGACCCACGTCAGGGTTGGTTCAGCGATTTTTGGACATCGGGGCTAACTAAAGCCCACCGACGCCTTGCCGAGCGCACCAAAATCCGCGGCGAACACGTCACCGGCCCGAATCGGCAACGGCGTGCAGCAGGTTCCGGTGGTAACGACCTCGCCCGCGTGCAAGGTTATTCCAAGTGCGCGCAGTTCGTTGACGCACCAAGCGAGCGCCGCGCGGGGATCACCGAGCACGTTCTTGCCGTGACCGACATGTTGCTCGCCGCGCAGCGTGACGACCGGCCGCTCTTCGATCAGATCGCGGCTACGCCAGTCGGCGTCGGTCGCCTGCCCCAGCACGAAAAGATGCGCGCAGGCATTGTCGGCGATGAGCTGGGCTTCGCCAGCGCTGACGAAATCAGCGAAGCGTGAATCCGGGATTTCGATCGCCGGATGCAGCGTGCCGACCGTCCCTAACACCTCCTGCACCGAATAAGGCTCGGCGCGTGGCGGCAGATCGCGCGCAAAACGGAAGGCAAATTCAGCCTCGCCGACGCGCATTTCGTTGCCCTTCATCGAGGCCATGCCACCGTCCGCTATGACCTTCTCGGTGAAGATGCGCCCCGCAAGCGGCCCCTTGACGTTGATATGTTTTTGCCCGGCCTCGCTCGTGGCCGCGATCTTCCAGCCGAACAGCTTGCCGGGTGAGTGTCTGGCGAGGGCTTCCTGAATCGCATAGCCCTCGGCGCGGTCCTTCGGCCGGATCGAAGCATCGAGACAGTCAAGCTTGGCGCCGTCGCGCCAGTGATCGCTGAGCGTCTTCGCAGCGGCTGCTATCTTGTCGTGGTCAAGCATGATGTCTCTCCGGCGTCGGCCGATTCTCACGCTAGCCGATGATGATCTTCGTATCCGGTCCGATTTGCCGCAACAGATGTAGCATCGCCGATTTTGTCATCGAAACGCAGCCCGCGGTCGGTGAAAAGTTGGTGCGCGCCAGATGAAGAAACACCGCGCTGCCGCGGCCGGCGATCGTGGGCCGCGTGTTGTGATCGATCTCGATGATGAAATCGTAGAGATGGTCGTCGCGCCTCAGCCGGTCGCCGCCATGGCCAAGTTTCAGCGGCCGATTGTAGTGGCGGCTGTTGGGATCCTCGCACCAGGCGTCGTCGGCGCGGATGGCGCGAACCGGCAGAAATGTTTGCGGTCTCGGGGAGCGGTCGGCGCGCCACCACAGTTTTCGCGGCCGAAACGTTCCCTTCGGGGTTCCGCCATCGCCCTCGCGCTTGTTGGCAACGATTCCGCCCCTCCCGAGCGCCACCGGGATCGCGTTGAGGCCCGCCATGAGCCAGCCGCGGCATGGGTCTCCGGCCGCGGCATGGACGCGGATCGCGGAAAGCGGCTGGTCGCGTTTCGTTTTTCGGTAAGTATCTGAAAAGCGGGAATTATCCATGGGCGCGGCGAGTCTCCTGATTATCTACCGTGGGACAATTCGACCCCGCCGCATTACAGGACATTCATCTCAATGGGCGCGAATCCTGGGGTAGATTGCGTTTTGGCTTGTGAAACCGTAACAGCCACATACCTCATGACGAAAGTCTTGAAGTCCCCCGTTTGACCCTACGACACGGCCCATCGCCCTCGGGCCCGCGCCGACGCCTTCAAAGGACATACCCATGGCCAATGCCCGCAAGATCCTGATCGTAGATGACGATACCGATCTGCGCGATACGCTGGTCGAGCAACTCTCGCTGCACGACGAATTCGAAGCCTCCGCCGTCGACACCGGCGCCAAAGGCGCGACCGCCGCCAAGACCGACGCGCCCGATCTCGTTCTGATGGATGTCGGCCTGCCGGACACCGATGGCCGGGAAGTCGTGCGATCGCTGCGCAAGGGCGGCTTCAAGGCCCCGATCATCATGCTGACCGGCCATGACACCGATTCCGACACCATTCTGGGACTGGAATCCGGCGCCAACGACTATGTCGCCAAGCCCTTCCGCTTTGCCGTGCTGCTGGCGCGAATTCGCGCCCAGCTCCGCCAGCATGAAGCCAGCGAGGACGCCGTGTTCTCGGTCGGCCCCTACAGTTTCCGGCCCGGCTCCAAGATGCTGACGGGTGCCAACGCCAAGAAGGTGCGGCTGACGGAAAAGGAGACCGCGATCCTGCGCTTCCTGTACCGCGCCGGCCAGGCGCCGGTTTCACGCGAAACGCTGTTGCAGGAAGTCTGGGGCTACAACTCCGGCGTCACCACCCACACGCTGGAAACCCATATCTATCGCCTGCGCCAGAAGATCGAAAAAGACGCCGCCAATCCGGAAATCCTGGTGACCGAGGCCGGTGGCTACAAGCTGGTGCCGTGATACGATTCGAACTACGATTCGTCGCGCAACTGGTCTTTGATGTCGATCGAGGATGATGTCGCCCTGCTGGAGCGTGTCCCGACCCTTCGCGTATTGGGGACGACCGCATTGCGCATGCTGGCAATCGGCTCCGAACAAAAAAATTTTGCACGCGGTGCCGTCCTCTTCCAGGCCGGCGAGGAGGCGGATGCCGGCTTTGTGGTTCGGCGCGGTGCGTTTCGCATTGAGGACGGCGGCGCCTCGATCGTGGCCGGTCCCGGCGCCTTGATCGGCGAGCTTGCGCTGATCAACGCGACGCGGCGGCCTTCGACCGCAACCGCGCTGGAAGATTTGTTCGTGATCCGCCTCGCGCGCAGCCTGTTTCAGCGCGTGCTCGAAAGCGATCCCGCCGCCGCGCGCCGGCTGCGCGACGAATTCGCCAAACGCACCAGCCAGATCGCCAGCGACGTCCTGATCGCCGGCGCCAAGCTCAGCACATAGACGCCTCAAACCTCGAGCGTGACCGTCACCGGAACGTGGTCAGACGGCCGCTCCCATCCCCTCGCAGCGCGCGCAATCTCGAAGTCGCTCACCCGGTCTTTCAGCGCGCGCGAGACCCAGATGTGGTCGAGCCTTCGGCCGCGATCGCCCACCGTCCAGTCCGCCGCGCGATAGCTCCACCACGTGTAGACCTTTTCCGACAGCGGAATGCGGTCGCGCGCAACGTCGACCCATTCGCCGTGATGTTGTGCCGCGAGCAGCTTCTCACATTCGATCGGTGTGTGCGAAACGATCTTCAGGAGTTGCTTGTGCGACCAGACGTCGTTCTCGTGCGGCGCCACGTTGAGATCGCCCACCAGGATGTGATGATCGTCGCCCCGCGGATGCAGCGGCTCGCACGATTTCATTTCATCGAGAAAGCGAAGCTTGTGGTCGAATTTCGGATTGAGCGCGGGATCCGGAATGTCGCCGCCGGCGGGGACGTAGAAATTATGCAGCACCAGCGGTTTGGCGAGCTGGGCGCGTTCGCCGAACGCGACCGAGATGTGACGTGAGTCGACCTTATCGCAGAAGGTGCGAATATCGGTCTTGTCGAAGGGCAGCCGCGAGATCACGGCGACGCCGTGATAACCCTTCTGGCCGTTCAGGGCGATATGCTCATAGCCTAGCCGCTTGAACCGCTTCAGCGGAAACGCGTCGTCGATACACTTGGTTTCCTGCAAACACAGAACATCGGGCCTCATCGACTTGATGAACCTGGCAACGAGGTTGATGCGCAAGCGCACCGAATTGATGTTCCAGGTTGTCAGGGAGAGACGCATGAGGGCCGGCGAGAATGACGCACGTCCGGGTCCGGCAATCAAGGATGATTTTCAAATTTCGGCAGGGCAATTGTTCGAGCGTGATCAGCCCGGCGGAAAGGTCTTTTCCGACATATCGATCTTGAACATGCCGGGATCAATCTTCCTGGACGTATCGAGATTATAGACCGCGACCGTTGTGTCGTAGCCTTGCGGATCGGTCACGGTCCATTGCTTGAGTTGGCCGTCCTTGGCGCCGACCATCAACATCAGGCGGCTGGTGCCGGTCAAGAGCTGGTGTTCCTCGATGGTGATGCTCACGTAGAGGTCGTCGGCGGTCACGCTGACGACATTGGTGTCCTTCATCAGGTCAATACGGTCGGAGAGCAGATACCGCAGCGGTGTTTGCGACAGCGGGTAGAGGTCCTGGGTCGCAAGGCTGCGGTCGCGCACCGCCACCATCGATCCATCCGCGACGATCGCGATCGGATTCGGCGACTCGTATTCGAAGCGCACCTTGCCGGGTTTCTGGATGAAGAACTGGCCCTTGGTCTTGGTGCCATCGGGCCCGACCTGTACAAAGCTTCCGACCAGCGTCTGAAGCGACGACAGGTAGTTGCTGATCTTGGCGGCCTGCGCCTTTTGCTTGTCGTCGAAGGTCGCAAAAATGCTCAAAGGCAGATTGCGGTGGGGATCAGGAATGAACGGCGTAGGAGGTTGCATCGCGCCCGTGATGGTCGGCCCCTTTTGTCCGTCCGGTGCTCCGTCGCGGCCCTTCGGGGCAGATTTGGGAACCGGGATGCTCTGCGGCGGAATCGGGGCTTGCGCCATGGCCGACCTCGAGACGACGCCAGAGCAAACGGCGGTCGCAAAACAAGCCAAGGCAACCTGGGTGAGGGCAATGCCCTTGAAGGGGAGAAGGATTCGTTTAGCCATTCGAATTTTCTGGTTTTCGATCAACGCATCGCCCGCCGGTTGGTCGACCTTTTATCGTGCTTCGCATCAGGGCGGTATCGATTTTTCCGTGAAAAGAGGCCGGCAATTGGCGGGTTTTGAGGGCGCTTGAGCAGGCGGTCAGAAGCCGCCTTCCTCTTCCGGAACGAGAATTTCGCGCTTCCCGGCATGATTGGCTTGGCCGACGATGCCCTCGAGTTCCATCCGCTCCATCAGTGATGCCGCACGATTGTAGCCAATTTGCAGCCGGCGCTGAATATAGCTGGTGGAGGCCTTGCGGTCGCGTTTGACGATCGCGACCGCCTGCGCGAACAGGTCCCCGCCGCCATCGCCGCCCATGCCGGTGGAATCGAATACCGCGCCGTCTTCTTCGGAAGGTTCTTCGGCCGTGACCGCCTCGAGATATTCGGGCGTGCCCTGCGTCTTGAGATGACGCACCACCTTCTCGACTTCCTCGTCGGAAGCGAAGGGGCCGTGCACGCGACTGATCCGTCCGCCGCCCGCCATGTAAAGCATGTCGCCCTGTCCGAGCAGTTGTTCGGCGCCCATTTCGCCCAGGATCGTGCGGCTGTCGATCTTGGACGTCACCTGGAATGCGATGCGGGTCGGGAAGTTCGCCTTGATCGTGCCGGTGATGACGTCGACCGACGGACGTTGCGTAGCGAGGATCACGTGCAGGCCCGCGGCGCGCGCCATCTGCGCGAGGCGCTGCACCGCGCCTTCGATGTCCTTGCCGGCGACCATCATCAGGTCGGCCATTTCGTCGACGATGATGACGATGTAGGGCAATGGATCGAGGTCGAGCTTTTCTTCCTCGTAGATCGCCTTGCCGGTCTCCTTGTCGAAACCGGTATGCACGGTGCGTGTGAGTTCTTCGCCCCTGTTCCGCGCTTCGACGAGGCGCGCATTGTAGCCGTCGATGTTGCGCACGCCGAGTTTGGCCATCCGTTTGTAGCGCTCTTCCATCTCGCGCACCGCCCATTTCAGCGCGACGACGGCTTTCTTGGGATCGGTCACGACCGGCGTCAGAAGATGCGGAATGCCGTCATAGACGGAGAGTTCCAGCATCTTCGGATCGACCATGATCAGCCGGCACTGATCGGGCCGCAGCCGATAGACGAGACTCAGGATCATGGTGTTGATGGCGACCGACTTACCCGAACCGGTGGTGCCCGCGATCAGCATATGTGGCGTGCGGGCGAGATCGATGATGACGGGATCGCCGCCGATGGTTTTGCCGAGGCAGAGCGGCAGTTTTGCGACGGACTCGTTGGATTCTTTGGCGGTCAGCAATTCGCGCAGGTAAACCTTCTCGCGATGCGCGTTCGGCAGTTCGATGCCGATGGCGTTGCGGCCGGGCACGACCGCGACGCGCGCCGAGAGCGCGCTCATCGAGCGGGCGATGTCGTCGGCCAGCCCAATCACGCGCGATGACTTGATGCCCGGCGCGGGCTCGAGCTCGTACAACGTGACCACCGGACCCGGATTGGCCTTGACGATTTCGCCGCGGACGCCGAAATCCCCGAGCACGCTTTCAAGCCGGCGCGAATTGGATTCGAGTTCCGCCTTGGAAAGCGGCTGGCGATCGGTCGCCTTGGGCGCGGCGAGCATCGACATCGCCGGGAAATCCCACTTCTCGGATCGCCTCGCCGGCGCTTTGGGCGCGGCTTTCTTGCGCGGCGCGCGGGCGGCCGGCTCTTCCTCGTCCTCTTCTTCCTCCTCCTCCTCCTCCTCGTCCTCGTCTTGATCCTGCGGAGCGAGGGATGGCGCGGCGCGGCCGCCGAGATTTGGCTCGTGGCGATCGAACGACACCGCGCGTGGCGCGGCCGCACTGGAGACCAGCCAGCGATAGGCCGCACCAAATAGCCAGGACAGTCTTGCCTTCAGGCTCATGAGGGCGTGGACCATCCAGCCGAGCGAGATCGATCCGCTATCTTCCTCGCTGGAGGTTTCGTCCTCGTCCTCCTCGATGTCCGCCGCGTCGTTGTCCTGCGACTGCGAGCCGATGCCGCTGGCGATATAGAACGTTGCAAGCGTCGCCGCGCCGAGGACCACTGCAAGGACGAGCTTGTAGAAAAAGCCGGGCGGTCCAAGCACGACAGCGGGTGCGCGCACCAGCGCATCGCCGACGACGCCGCCGAGCCCGGTCGGCAGCGGCCACGCGCCGCCATGCGGCCAACAGCTGGCAAACCCCGCGGCCGTCCACGTGCACAGGATCCAGCTGCCGAGCCGCAGGGCCTCGCGGTCGAACGCGCGGTGGGTCACCATGCGCCAGCCCCATACCGCGATCGGCAGGATCAGCATGATCGCGCCGAGACCCAGGATCTGCATCAGAAGGTCGGCGCTGATCGCGCCGAGATAGCCGGCAATGTTGTGGATCGGGCGCGACGTGGCATGGCTGAAGCTTGGGTCCTGCACTGACCATGTCATGAGAGCCGCGGCGCTACCTGCGGCGAGTGCCAGCAAACCCAGGCCCGCGAGCTCACGCAAGCGACGGATCAGCGCCTCGCGGATCGCCGCCGGCAACTGGTTGACGAGGGGAATGACGCGTTCGATCGCCGGCATGCTCTTCAGCCCAGAGTCTCGACCAGCCGATGCAGCGCCTCGGCCGTTATTTCACTGTCCGCGACAAGCGCGAGGCGGATATAACCCGCGCCGGGATTGCTGCCGTCCGGCTGCTGCCGGGCGAGGTAGCTGCCGGGGATCACCCGGACGCCGGCGTCCCGGTACAGCATGACGGTCGCTTCCTCGTCGCCGCCCTTCGCCGAGACGTCGAGCCAGACGCAGAAGCCGCCGGCCGGGCGCCTGTAGCCGTACCGAGCTCCGAGAATCTGATCAGCGAGATCGAACTTGATCCGGTAGAGCCTGCGGTTTTCCTCGACATGAGTCTCGTCGTTGTAAGCGGCGACCGCGACATGCTGGACCGGAACCGGCACTTGCGGCGCGGCGACGTTGCGCAGTTCGTGAAAGGCAGAGAGAAATCTCTTGTCGCCGGCGGCAAAGCCGACGCGCATGCCTGGGAGGTTCGAGCGTTTCGACAGCGACTGAAACGCGACCACATTGGCAAAATCATCACCGGCGCATTCGAGCATGCTGCCGGGCGCTTTCTGCGTGTAGATTTCCGAATAGCATTCGTCGCTGAAAATCATGAAGCCGAAACGGTTGGCGAGTTTCTTCAGGCGAATGAAGTAGTCGCGGGAGGCGACAGAGCCTTGCGGATTGGCCGGGGAGGCGATGTACATCGCGACCGTCCTTGCAAGCGTCGCCTCATCGAGCGTCTCGAGATCAGGCAGGAATCCATTGGCGGCGGTGGCCGCAAGATAAATCGGCTCGCAACCCGCCGCGCGCGTGCCGGCGCCATAGGCCGGGTAGAACGGATTGGGCATCAAGATGGCCGGCCTTCCCCTGCGCTCGCCGACCAGGCGGGCCGCCGTCAGCGCGGCGAAAAAAAGCCCCTCGCGGCTGCCCGAGAGCACCAGAAGCTCGGTCTCGGGATCAATGGGGCGCGGCAGGTCAAACCGCCGCGACAGCCACCCGGATGCGGCGCGCCGGAACGGCTCAATTCCCTTGGCGATCGGATAGCGGCCAAAATCCGCGATATGCTCGGCGAGAACGGGGCCCACGAAGCCCGGCACCGGATGTTGAGGCTCGCCCAAAGACAGCGTTATCAGCGGCTTGCCGGGCTGGTAGGGGGCCAATAGTTCGGTGACCCGCAAAAAGGGCGAGCGTTCGCCTTGCGGGTTTCCACCGCCCTGAGGCGCGCGGGTTGATGCGGTCATGGCCATGCGTGTCGCGCCAGCACTCTTTCACACCGCCAATTCGGTTTTTGCATCGGAGGGGAACGGATCAAACCACCATAGATACGGCGAGGTTAAGACGCGATTAACCAATCGGAGCCGGCAATCGGATTCCGTCGGCCGCCTTGGCGCAAGAAAACGGGCCAAAGAAAAAGGGGCTTCAGCTTGCGCTGAAGCCCCCCAACGGTCGGAGCATTGCCGGGTATGTGCTCAAACCGTAGTTCTGGACACCCCTCCGAAGGAGGAGCGTCCCTCGGGAGAACTCACATGTTGTAGGCGCGCTCGGTGTGGTCTGTGAGATCGAGACCCTCACGCTCGCTTTCGACATTGGCGCGAAGCCCGACGATCACGTCGACGACCTTGTAGAGAATCGCCGAGCCGACACCCGACCACACCAGCGTGGTGCAGACGCCCCAGATCTGGGAGACCATCTGCGCGCCGAAGTCGTAGTCGGCGATCTTGCCGGTGGTGTAGTCCATGATGCCGGCGCCGCCGAGCGCCGGGTTGACCAGGATGCCGGTGCCGAGCGCGCCGATGATGCCGCCGATGCAGTGGACGCCGAACACGTCGAGCGAGTCGTCATAGCCCAGCGCATTCTTCACGGTGGTAACGAAGAAGAGGCAGACCACGCCGACGACGAGGCCGAGCACGATCGCTCCCATCGGACCGGCATAGCCGGCCGCGGGCGTGACCGCGACGAGACCTGCAACCGCGCCGGAAATGGCGCCGAGCACTGACGGATGGCCCTTGAGCATCCACTCGACGAACATCCACGACAAGGCCGCGGCGGCGGTTGCGACGAACGAGTTGGTCATGGCAAGCGCTGCACCGCCATTGGCTTCGAGGTTCGATCCGGCGTTGAAGCCGAACCAGCCAACCCAGAGCAGCGAAGCGCCGATCATCGACATGGTCAGCGAGTGCGGCGCCATCAGGTCCTTGCCGTAGCCGATGCGCTTGCCGACGATGAGCGCGCCGACGAGGCCAGCAATGCCGGCATTGATGTGCACGACGGTTCCGCCCGCGAAATCGATCGCGCCTTTCTTGAAGATCCAGCCGGCATCAGCATTGACGGCGGCGAGCTTGGCTTCCGCCGCGGCCTTCGCCGCCGCGTCGCTTCCTGCCGCCGCAACGGCCTTGACCGCATCCGAGATCGCGTCCGGACCGGCCCAGTACCAGACCATATGGGCGATCGGAAAATAGATCAGGGTGACCCACAGCGGAATGAACAGCGCGATCGCCGAGAACTTCATCCGTTCGGCAAAGGCGCCGACGATGAGCGCCGGCGTAATCGCCGCAAACGTCATCTGGAAGCAGACGTAAACGAGCTCAGAGATGTTGGCATCGACGCTGAAGGTCGCGGCCTTGGAGTCCGCCGTTACGCCCGACAGGAAGACTTTTGAGAGGCCGCCAAAGAAGTCATTGCCGCCGGTGAAAGCGAGGCTGTAGCCGTACAGCGCCCAGATCACGACGACGATACAGACGGTGTAGAACACCTGCATCAAGACCGAGAGCATGTTCTTGGAGCGGACCAGGCCGCCATAGAACAGCGCGAGCCCCGGGATCGTCATCAACAGCACCAGCACTGTCGAAGTCAGCATCCAGGCATTGTCGCCCTTGTTGACTGTTGGTTCCGCATAAGCAGCGGTCGCGGCGAACACGCCGACGGCGAGGGCCGCCAATCCCGCGCTAGAGGGACGCTTGAACGTCATTTCATTTTACTCCTGATTGGAAAAGGTTGAGCGCGCCATCAGAGCGCGGCAGCGTCTGCCTCGCCGGTCCGAATCCGGACTGCGTTTTCGAGATTGATGACGAAAATCTTGCCGTCGCCGATCTGGCCTGTCTTGGCCGCTGACGTGATGGCTTCGATGGTCTTGTCCACCTGGTCGGTCGCAACCGCGACCTCGATCTTGATCTTGGGCAGAAAGCTGACCGCGTATTCGGCGCCGCGATAGATTTCGGTATGGCCCTTCTGGCGGCCATAGCCCTTGACTTCGGTAACAGTCAGCCCGTGAACGCCGATGGCGGTGAGGGCGTCACGGACTTCTTCGAGTTTGAATGGCTTGATGATCGCCATAACGATTTTCATGGGTCTTGATCCCCGCTTGGACCCGGCCGGGAGATGACCGAGCAATCTCGACTGAGTTCACCACGCTGGAAAGTCTCGACGTGGGCACAGCCGAGGACGATAGAATCAAATGCCGTGCCAGTTCCGCTGACGGCGGGAACGGTCTTTTAACGCGGAGCTTTTTCGCCGCGTGCGCGGTGCGCTTGCAACCATGCCGCGCGATCAGCCCAAACGCTGGGCAGAACAGCTTACGAATTGTGCAAGGCGGAATCAGAAAGGCTGCCCGTGCTTATCGCAGGGGCAGGCCAGTGGTATTCGAGTGTGTTATTGCAACGCCTCGCCGTGCTGCGAGATATCAAGGCCTTCCAGCTCCTGCTGCGTCGAAACGCGGATCGGCACGAACAGTCCGACCAGCTTGAGCAGGATAAAGGTCACGACAACCGACCAGCCGAGCGTGACGGCTACCCCATAAGCTTGCGTCAGCAGGAGGTGAGGGTTGCCTTCGAGAAGGCCGGAGGATTCGCCGATCGAGGCCGTCGCAAACACCCCGGTCAGGAGGATACCGGTCATCCCGCCGACGCCATGGACACCGAACACGTCCAGTGAATCGTCGTAGCCGAAGCGCCGCTTCAGCCAGGTGCAGGCCCAGAAACAGACAGCGCCCGCGATCACACCGATCACAACGCCGGCCCACGGCGCAACGAACCCCGACGCGGGCGTGATCGTGCCAAGTCCGGCAACGGCGCCGGAGATCATGCCGAGCACGGATGGCTTGCGCTGGACCGACCATTCGATCGCGCCCCAGGTCAGGGCGCCGGCGCAAGCCGCCAGATGCGTGGCGGTGATCGCCATCACCGCGCGCGAGTTGGCACCGAGCGCCGATCCGCCATTGAAGCCGAACCAGCCGACCCAAAGGAGACCCGTGCCCACCACGGCCAGCGACAGATCGAACGGCGACAGATTTTCCGTGCCATAACCGCGGCGCCGCCCGACCACCATCGCCGCGACCAGTCCGCCAGCGCCAGCGGAAAGATGCACGACCAGCCCGCCGGCAAAATCGAGCACGCCCGCAGCGCCGAGAAAGCCTCCGCCCCACACCCAATGTGCCAAGGGCACGTAAACGAGCATGAACCAGCCGATGGAAAACAGCAGATAGGCGGAGAACCGCATCCTGTCGGCAACGGAACCTGCAACCAGCGCGACCGTGATGATCGCGAATGTCATCTGGTAGAGCATGAACAGGACTTCCGGAATGGTCTTGGCCGCCGGATTGACGGTGTCCAAGGTCATGCCGGCGAGAAACCACCGGTCGAGGCTGCCAAGCCACGGACCGTCGCCGACGAAGACGAGCGAATAGCCGAAGACCACCCAGAGGATCGAGACCAACGCCACGGCCGCAAGGCTTTGCGCCATTGTCCCAAGCACGTTCTTCTTCCGCACCATGCCGGAATAAAACAAGGCGAGTCCCGGGATGGTCATCATCAGCACCAGGGCGGTCGCGACGATCATCCACGCGGTATCGGCGGCGCTGATGTCGGAATTTGCAGCGAAAGCCGGCTCTACGGCCGACAAGACGGCCAGAACTGGCGCAGCCAGCTTCGCTGCGCGACACGAAAGTGCCCCCATCGGTATTTTCCCCACCCAGATGAATCGTTGTTCGCTGATGCCGGCGCCGTTGCCGGGTGCGATGGAAGCGAGACGGAAGTCTTGCCCGATTAAGAAGCCTTGCGCGATTAAAGTGCGTCGCTGTCAGTCTCGCCGGTCCTGATCCGCAAGGCATGATCGATCGGCGTCACGAAGATCTTGCCGTCGCCGATCTGCCCCGTGCGAGCGCTGGACGTAATGACATCGACGGCCTTGTCCGCGATGTCGGACGCCACCGCGATCTCGATCCGCAGCTTCGGCAAGAAATTCACGACATATTCCGCGCCGCGATAGATCTCAGTGTGGCCCTTCTGCCGGCCGTAGCCCTTGACCTCGGTGACGGTCATGCCGTGCACGCCGATCGCGGTCAACGCCTGCCGGACCTCGTCCAGCTTGAAGGGTTTGATGATGGCAACAACAAGCTTCATGTTCAGGCCTTCTTTTCCCGGATTTCGAAGGTCAGTCCAACCGCGAAGGGGAGTTGCATTTCCCCCACTCCATCTCACAATAGGGTGCCGTCTGACCGAAAAACAATTGCGAAATTGTCGCTACGGCCGATAGTCCCCTGTAGCGACACCGGCGCCATCTGCCAAGATCGATCCGTCAGGCCTTCAGCCGGGGCAAGGGGGAAAAATGCCAAATCGCGCGTGGTTCTACGCGGATGGCGGCCAGCAGCAGGGGCCGTTTTCGGACGCTCAATTCCGCGACTTCATCGCGAGAGGCATTATCCGCGCCGACACGCTGGTCTGGACCGACGGCATGGCGGGTTGGCAAAAGGCCGGCGACATTCCGGGCCTGTTTTCCGCGGCGCGGAGGCCGCCCGCCATGCCCGGCAGAATGCCGGCCGCGGCGGGCGCGAGTAGCGGGGCCCTGTCGATCGATTTCGAGATTCTGGACTTTGTCCGGCAGGCGCTGATCTTTTTCGTTGGGTCTTTACTCGTCATTCCCCTGCCATGGGTTCTCGTCAGCACCTTGAAGTGGGCGGTCTCCCGCACCCGGGTTCCGGGACGGCCCGATCTCACCTTCGCGGGCAAAGTGGAGACCATCCTGTGGTGGTACTTCGGCACAATCGCCGCGATCATCGTCCTTGGCTTTATCGGTGGCAGGATCGCCCATCTCATCTCGTTCGTGATCGAGGTGGGTTTAGGCTGGCTCGCGATCCAGTGGTTCATCGCCAACCTGGCCTCGAGCGACGAGCAGCCGCTTGGCCTCCGCTTCACCGGATCGTTCCCGCCTTATCTCGGCTGGCACGCTTTGGGTGCGCTTTCCACCATCACCATCGTCGGTTGGGCATGGGTTTACACCGCGCAGACCCGCTGGATTTTCCGTAACATCGAGGGCGCGCGGCGCGAGATCATCTTCAGGGCCACCGGCCTCGAATATCTTTGGCGCACTCTCGTCACTGTGATCGGCTGCGCGTTCATCATTCCGATTCCATGGGTGGTGCGCTGGATGATGGGCTGGATCGCCTCGCAGATCGTGCTGGCTCCGAGAGGCGCGCAGGCCGCCTAGAGGAGTGGATTTGACATTCGCAAGAGTGTCCGCTGCGAAGGGATGCGAACGTTGGAATCGGACCACTAGTGTAGTTACCGGCGCTCGCGCACCGAGCCTTCCTGCGCGACGGAAGCGACCAGCGTGCCGTCCTGCTTGAAGATCAACCCGCGCGTCAGGCCGCGGCCGCCTTGCGCGCTCGGCGAGTCCTGGGCGTAAAGCAGCCATTCGTCGGCACGAAATGGCCGGTGAAACCACATTGCATGATCGAGGCTCGCCGGCATCATGCGCCTGTCGAACAGCGTCCGGCCGTAGCGCGCCATGACCGCGTCGAGCAGGGAGAAATCCGAGGCATAGGCGAGCGCGCACATGTGCAGCGCCGGATCGTCGGGCAGTTTCGCCGCCGTCCTGATCCAGACATGGATGCGGCCGTCATCGATCGTCTGGCCGAAATAACGGCCGAGTTCGACCGGGCGCAGTTCGATCGGCCGGTCGGATTCGTAATAGCGACGGATGAATTCCGGCATGTCGCGGAACATCGGTTGCTTGGCCATTTCCTCGGCGGTCAATTTCTCCGGCGGCGGCACGTCGGGCATCTTGTCCTGGTGATCGAAGGCGCCCGGCTCGGCGACGTGAAACGACACCATGATCGAGAAGATGGCATGCCCGTGTTGAATCGCGGTGACGCGCCGCGTCGAATAGCTCTTGCCGTCGCGCAAGCGTTCGACCTGATAGATGATCGGAATCTGCGGATCGCCCGGCAGGATGAAATAGCAGTGCAGGGAATGCGGCAGTCGGCCTTCGACGGTGCGGCACGCCGCCACCATTGCCTGCCCGATCACCTGTCCGCCGAACACCCGCTGCCAGGACGTCTTAGGACTCTTGCCGCGAAACATGTTCACCTCGATCGGTTCGAGATCGAGAATGGAAATCAGGTCGATCAGGCTTTTTGACATCGTGTGCTTTCTGGCCTCATTCCGGCTTCACGCTTTGCACGCGCCGGAATGACGGGCGCGGCCCTTGCTTATGGACCCTGTTTCGCCCAGCTATGATAAGGTAGCAAGGTTTCATTGGTTTCGCGCAGGTCCAGCATGTCGGTTCAGCGAGGCATTGTCATCGCCGGAGGCGCTTTTGCCGGGCTCGCGCTCGCGCTGGCGCTGCGTCAGGGCCTTGGGCCGGATTTTCCCATCATCGTCGCCGATCCGGCGCTCGCCACGCGGCCGAGCCGAGATCCCCGTGCGACCGCCATCGTCGCGGCTTGCCGCCGGCTTTTCGAGACGATCGGCGTCTGGGACCAGGTTTCAGATGGCGTGCAGCCGATCCTTGATATGGTCGTGACCGACTCGAAGCTCGAAGACGCGACGCGGCCCGTGTTTCTGACCTTTTCCGGACATGTCGAGCCGGGCGAACCCTTCGCGCACATGGTCGAGAACAGGCATTTGATCGACGCTCTGGTTCAGCGCGCCGAGGCCGAAGGCATCGATCTTCGCGCGCTTGCGGTTTCCGATTATGCGGCCCGCGGCGACGGGATCGACGTGACGTTGTCCGACGGGCGTCGCGTCGAGGCAAATCTTCTGGTGGCCGCGGACGGTGCGCGCTCGAAGCTGCGGGAGCGTGCTGGCATCGCCACCCATGGCTGGGATTACGATCAGTCCGGCATCGTGGTCACGGTCGGACACGAGCGCGATCACCAGGGCCGCGCCGAAGAACATTTTCTTCCCGCGGGTCCCTTTGCGATCCTGCCGCTTTCCGGAAAGCGTTCGTCGCTGGTCTGGACCGAAAGGCGCAAGGAAGCGGCGCGGATTGTCGTGCTTTCGGAAGAAGAGTTTCATGGCGAGCTCGAGCGGCGTTTCGGCCTGCACCTCGGTGAAGTGAAAGCGCTCGACAAGCCGCGTGCCTTTCCACTCGGCTATTTCGTGGCGCGCTCCTTCATCGGCGAGCGGCTGGCGCTGGTGGGCGATGCCGCGCACGTCATTCATCCGATCGCGGGGCAGGGGCTCAATATGGGCCTGAAGGATGTTGCCGCGCTCGCCGAAGTGATCGTTGACGCAGCCCGGCTCGGCATCGATCCCGGGCAGGCCGACATGCTCGATCGCTACCAACGCTGGCGGCGGTTCGACACGATGGCGATGGGATTTGCGACCAACTCTCTCAACTTCCTGTTCTCCAATGAATCGACGCTGCTGCGCACCGTGCGCGACATCGGCCTCGGTCTGGTCGATCGTGCGCCGCCGCTGAAGGGCATGTTCATTCGTCAGGCCGCAGGTCTCGCCGGCGAAGTCCCGCGGCTTCTGAAGGGCGAAGCGCTTTAGCTGGCTTACTGGCGCGTATTGTCGGCCTGCATGAAAGCGGCAACCGCCCCGACGAGGTTCGGGTCGATCGCGCGTTCCGGCTGAGTGTAGGCGGCAAGATTGTCGGCATCGTCGGTGACATCGACCAGCACGTGATTCATGTCCGGCAGCCAAAGCGTTTTCGCGAGCGGCGCTGCCGCCGAGAGTGCTGCGAAATCGACCCGCGCCACCTGGATGTCACGGCCGCCGCCGACAATCAGTATCGGCTGGTCGATCGATTTCAAGGGATCGATCGGGTCGATGACAAAAGCCGAGGCCAGGCTCGGCTGCATCGATGGCGCAATCGCAAGACCGCGCGGCGGCGGATCGACAGTCTGACCGGCCATGATGCTGTCGATCGCCTTGAGGATCGGATCCAGAATGTCAGGTGGAATTTGCCGCTTCTCCAGTTGCGCCTTCAGGAGGTCGCCCTGCCGCCGCGCGGCGGTAGCCAGCAGCACGAGACGGTCGACCTGAACCTGCCGCGCCGTCAGGATCGCGACCAGGCCGCCTTCGCTATGCCCCACCACCACGATACGGGAGAATTTTCCGCTCGCGCGCAGGTAATTCACCAGTGAGACGGCGTCGTCGACATAGTCCTTGAAGCGGAAATCCTCAGGCTTGCCGAATTCCGGTTTCCAGCCGCCGGCACCGCGCTTGTCGTAACGCAGCGTCGCGATTTTTTGCGCCGCTAGTTGCTCGGCGAGCTTCTTCAAGGTCGCAGGCTTGGCCTGCGGTCCGTTGCCGTCATGGTCGGTCGATCCGGAGCCCGCGATCAACAATGCGACGGGCGGCTTTGCGACATCTGCCGGCGTCGTCAAAAACGCATCGAGGTTGCCGACCCGGATTTTGGTCTCGTCAGCGGATGCAGCCGTGACAGCGCCACAAAGGCCGAGCACGGCCAGCGTGATCAAAGAAACCCATTTGCACATGGCGGCGTTATCTCACTCGATCTTCCTCGCCTCTTCCGGCAGCATGATCGGAATGCCGTCGCGAATGGGGTAAGCGAGCTTGGCGGCGCGCGAGATCAGCTCCTGTCGCGCCGCGTCATATTCGAGCGGGCCCTTGGTCATCGGGCAGACCAGGATTTCCAGCAGTTTGGGGTCGACAGTGCCTTCAGGGCGCTCGGGCAGGGCGGTCATGCTCCGGTCTCCAAACTGGTCAGGGCGAACTCACGGAATTGGATCGATCGCGCGGGTCCCTCTATCACATCTGGCCCGGCCGGGTAGCCGTTCCGGGGCCAAAACCCGGCCTCTCCGCAGCCAATTTAGGTAAAGGAAATTCGAACAGATCCGATCAATTTCAAACAGAACTAATAGCTTGATTCCAACACTTCTCCGCTAAGACGGACAACTGCCAGATGGTCCACATTCGGGTGGGACAAGGGATCGACATGTTTGCAGCAAATCGACGTAAGAGCGAACGGCGCTCGTGCCGGAGTTTCGCCAAAATCCAGTTTGGGACAGGTTCTCTGCCGCGCGACTGTACCATCACCGACATCTCTGTCGGCGGCGTCAAGGTCATCACGGAACACCTCGATGTTCCTTCCGAGTTCACCATCATCATGTCGGAGGGCCGCCCGCGGCAATGCCGGATGGCTTGGCGGATCGGCTACGAGTTCGGCGCCCAGTTCCTGGACTAGTACCGCCGATCTGAAGTCCCTGCACCACAAGCGGCGAGTTCGATCAGGGACTTCAGATCGATAAAGCGGTACTAGAATCAACAAGATTGCCAGTGCCCACGACTTTCCGAAGTTCGTGAACGTTGGTGCTGCGATGGAGCACGAACTTCGGAAAGTGGGCACTAGTGTCCCGGTCCTGAAGTTCGGCGCATTTTGCGAAGCCACGTTTCTGACTTCTGAACCGCCGCACTCGTTGCGGCGGTCGATAAGTCAGCATCACTGTCCGGCTTAACCGGAAGTTAGGGTTAAGCTGCAAGCATTTCTGAAGCATCGACGCCAGGTTTCAGAAATGTATCCGCCATTGCCCCGGCCGCCCGGCCTTGCAAGATTCCGTGCCGCGCCGGTGTTGTTGGCTGTCCTATTGCAGGGGCTTTGCGGATGCCAGACCGACGGGCTGTCGGATGTCACGGGATCGCTCGGCGACAAGCCCGAAAAGGCGGCGGCCGCCCATAGCCTCGACTACTATCGCGATCGTCATCGCGCCAATCCCAATGATGCCGGGGCGGCCTTGGCCTACGGGAAAGCGCTGCGGGCTGCAGGGCAGCGCGCCCAGGCAGTCGCGGTGCTGGAGCAGGCCACGATCGCTCACCCCGACGACAAGGCGTTGTTGGCCGGCTTTGGCCGGGCGCTGGCCGATAACGGCAATTTTCAGCAGGCGTTTGAGGTTCTCGGTCGCGCCCACTCGCCCGAAGACCCCGATTGGCGAATCCTGTCCGCGCAAGGCGCAGTTCTCGACGAACTCGGGCGCGGCGAGGAAGCCAGGCAATATTATGCGAGCGCGCTGCGCATCGTGCCGGACGAACCGTCGGTCCTGTCCAATCTCGCGCTGTCCTATCTTCTGTCAAAGGATTTGCCCAAGGCGGAGGAAACGCTTCGCCGCGCCAACGCCAGCCCCGCTGCCGATCCGCGCGTGCGGCTGAACCTCGCTTTGGTGGTAGGCCTGCGCGGGCATATGGCCGAAGCTGAAAGCCTCGCCAAGGAAGGCCGGCCTCCGAAGGAGGCGGCCGCCAACGTCGCTTACTTGAGGCGGATGCTGGCCAAGCAGGCGGCTTCGAAGACCGCGCCTGGCAACGCGTTACACGCTGACTGATCGCGCGATTGTCAACCGCGCCATTTTTTAAGTTGCCGCTTTGCTATTCGACGTTCCTGAACCGGTTTGGCCGTTTGCGGCGAAGGAACTTGGAATAGGCGGCACTAACCTTTGGCGCGCAGCTTGTTGATGATCGGCGCGAACAGCGAACCCTTGGGTTTTTTCGACTCGCCGCGCCCGGTGAGCTGGTTTGCGATGTGCACGAACGTCTTGCTGAGGCGATGGCCGGCGGAGACTTCGGCGATCATCTGGCCGTTATTGGCCGCGGTGCCGAACATCTTAGGGTCGAACGGAATGGTGGCGATCGACGGGCCTTCGATGGCCTTGGCGAATTCGCGCGGGGAAATTTCCGGCCGCTTCGACATGCCGACCTGGTTGAGACAATAGAGCGGCGGACGATCGTTCGGGCGCGCCGCCTTGAGCATGCTCAGCATGTTCTTGGCGTTGCGCAGGTTGGCGAGATCGGGTTCGGCGACGATCAGGATATCATCGGCTCCGACCAGCGCGCGGCGCGTCCATCCGGACCACTGGTGTGGGATGTCGAGCACGATCACCGGCGTCGTGAGGCGCATGGTGTCGAAGATCGCGTCAAACGCATCGGCGCCGAAATCATAGACGCGGTCGAGCGCAGCGGGCGCCGCCAGCAGGCTCAGATGGTCGTTGCACTTCGCCAGCAGCCGCTCGATGAAGGCGCTGTCGGGCCGTTCGGTGGCGAAGACCGCGTTTGCGATGCCCTGCAACGGGTCCTTGTTGTAATCGAGGCTCGCTGTGCCGAACGCCATGTCGAGGTCGATCACGACCGAATCGAGAGCGAGATCCCGCGCGATCGCCCATGCCACGTTGTGGGCGACAGTGGAGGCGCCGACGCCGCCCTTGGCGCCGACGACGGCGATGATGCGCCCCACCGGAGTATCTTCGGACGCGGAGAACAAGCCGCAGATCGCGCGCACAAGGTCGAGCGTTTCGACGGGTCCGATCACGTAGTCGCTGACGCCGCGACGCACCAGTTCGCGGTAGGGCGCGACGTCTTCGTCGCTGCCGATGACGACCACGCGCGTGCCGGCGTCGCAGACGGTTGCGAGTTCGTCGAGGCCGGCGAGAATGTCGTGGCCGCCCTTGGTCTCCAGAATGATGACATTCGGCGTTGGGACGCTGTGATAGGTCTCGATGGCCGCGTCCATGCCACCCATCTTGATCGTCAGGTGCGCCTTCGCCAGACGCCGGTCGAGTCCTGCCGACTGCATCGCTTCAGCAGTCGCTGAGGTTTCGCAGAAGGCCTGCACGGATACGCGCGGCGCCGGCGCAATATAGTCGTCGCTGAGCGGCGGCATCGTATCCAGCTCGTTGGAATCGTCGCGCGAATGGATCATTTGCCTACATCGCTGAGTTTGGCCTTGTCGCCTTCGGGATAATCGGTCGCGGTGGTCGAACCCTTGCGGTATTTATCAAAGCCTTCGGTGCGCCGCGCCGTGTAGGCCGGGGTTTCCGCTCGCGGCTGCACGAGGTCTGACGGGTTTGCCACCATGGCCGCCATGTTGCGCTGATAGGCGCAGCCGAAATTGTAATAGGGCCTGTTCTCAAAATAAGTGGGATCCTTTGCCGAGAGTCCGATATCCCCGGGCCATAGACCACAGGGGCCGGCTACCGCCGTCATCCTTGAATACGTCAAGCGAACCGTCGCAAGCGTTCTTGGATCGTCCGGAGTGTAACGGTGCGGCTTGATTCCATTTCCCGGCACCCCGCCTGCTTCCAGCACCGCCCTTGCTTCGTGATAGGCACTTTCGGCGGCGCGGGCATTGGGCGTGTTGACGGGTACATCAACCACGATGGCGCCCGTTCCTTCGGCGACCCAGCTCCGCGCCAGCCCCGCAACGTCATCGCGCTGGGCGGCCGACAATCCGCCGCGCGCATGGCCGACGAACAAAACGATGGAGCGGTTGGCCTCCTGCACCGTGATCGGATGCCGGAGGCGGTAATCGTCCGGCACGCGCGCCGGCGCAGCTACGCTTCCGGTGGTCTCGGAGCAGGCGCCCAGGACGACCGAGAGGCCGATTATCACGCCGATGTGGCGTAGTGCTCTCAAGCGATCGAGCGATGTCTCGTTTGTCATCCTGCTTCCCCCGCCACGACCTGCCTAGTCGATGATGAAGCCGAAATTGGCCTGATAATTTCCGATCTGTTCCACCCGCGCCGGCACGCCGTAGATGCGATTGATCTGTGCGAACAAGGCCGACTGCGCATCCGAGGACGGCGCAAAGCCATCATCCGGCCGCGACAGCTCGTTCTGCGCCACCGCGCGCACCACATAGGGGGTGACGATGACCATCAGCTCGGTCTGGTTGTTGACGTAGTCCTGGCTGCGGAACAGCTGACCGAGCACCGGGATCTGATCGACGCCGGGCATGCCGTTGACGGCCTGTTTGGTCTGGTCCTGGATCAGCCCAGCCATCGCCAGCGAGCCGCCGGAGGGAATTTCCAGCGTCGTTTCGGCGCGGCGGGTTTTCAGCGCGGGGACGTTGACGCCGCTGATGCTGATCGAGTTCTGGTTCGAGATCTCGGACACTTCCGTCATCACGCGAAGACTGATCTTGCCTTCGGTCAGCACGACCGGCGTGAAATTCAGCGAGATGCCGAACTTCTTGAAGGCGATTGAAGGTGCGCACTGTCCGACGGCGCCCGCCGGATTGGTTTGGCAGGTCACGCCCGTTGGAAAGGGAAATTCGCCGCCGACGATGAAAGTGGCGGATTTGCCCGAAATCGCGGTCAGATTGGGCTCGGCGAGGGTGCGGATGACGCCCGCGCTTTCCATGGCGCGCAGCGTGGCCGTCACCGTCGGGATGCCGGCGCGGTTGACGGCCGAGGCGACCAGAGAGCTGCTGGTAAGCGGTGATCCGTTTGCGGTAAACGGGTTGGTGTTGTTGAAGTTCACCACGGCGGTGCCGTAGTTCATGTTGGCGGAAAGATCGATGCCCAGCTGCTTGATGATATCGCGTTCGACCTCGGCGACGCTGACCTTCAGCATCACCTGATCGCGGCCGCGCACCACGATGGAGTTGACGACCTTGTCCCCGCCGCCCACCAGTCGCGCGACGACATCGCCGGCCTGCTGCGCCTCGATCGGGGTCGAGACCGAGCCGGTCAGCATCACGCTGTCGCCGATGCCTTCGGCCTGAATGGCCGCGGCCGGCAGCATCTGCTTCAGCGCCGCGCGAACACCATTGAGGTCGCGCTTGATGGCAATGTCGTAGGCCGCGATCTGCTGGCCATCCGCATCAAAGAACACGACGTTGGTTTGCCCGACGCCGGCGCCGATGACATAGGCGCGCTGCGGCGAGCGGATCACGGCGTTCGCAATCTTCGGATCAGCCACCAGCACGTCCTTGACGTCGCGCGGCAGGTCGATGATGGCCGATTTGCCGACGCCGAGCGACAGAAAACGGGTCCTCGCGGAAGGCGCAGGGACGGCCGATGTGGTCACTGGATCAGCAGTGCGGGACGTGCTCGCAGGCGCGGTGATGATTGTGGCGGGCGCAATATCGCTCTCGGCCGCGACGGCCGGCGCCAGGCCTGAAACAAGCGCGAGCGATGCCGCGGAGGCAGACAGTGCGCTGATCAATACGGTCCGCACAGACGTCCGTCTTCCCCCGCTGGCCATATTGTTCGTCCTTCTAGTCATGAGCGTCCTTCTGGTCACTTTGCAGCCGCCGCACCGGGGTTGCCGACGCCGTAGCGGACCACGTTGATGCCGGGACGCTGAATCTGTTCGCTGGCGCTGATCGCGACCTGGTTGGCGTCGGCAATGCTGCGCAGTGCCAGCGACAGCGTGCCGGCCTGGCGCGCGGATGCGAGTTCGGTTGTCTGCTCGGGCTTTAGTTCAAGCGTGACCGTCCGGCCGATGACGTTATTGGTGCCTTCTTTTTCTTTCGGCGCTTGATCGACGGCGAGGACGCGAATATTGGCCAGGGCGACTTGGGAGACGACGAGATCGGGTAGCGCCGGATTCGGATTCTTGATACGGCGGGTCAAGATGACGTCGACGCGGTCATTGGGCAGAATGAAGCCGCCGGCGCCGGTTTCCGCAGAAACTTCCGTCGCGACCGCGCGATATCCGCTCGACAGGATCGCCGCCATGAAACCGGAGCCGTCGGTTTTTACCAGTTTGGCTTCCCTGATCGGCTCGCCGGCCACGAAGGGGGCGCGCGCGATATAGCCGGCGAGCTGGTTATCGGCCTCGGGGCGATCCTTGCGGCGGATGAAGCTGCCGCTCGTCGTCGAGGCCGGCCAGCTCTGCCAGATCATGTCGTTGGGCGTCAGCGTCTGGCCAAGATTGATGTCGGACTTGGCGACGAGGACATCGACCGTATCGAGCTGGGCAACGGGGGCGGCCAGACCTGGCTGCTTGGAGTCCGTTCCGCTGGCGAGGTAGGCCGCGACACCGCCGGCACTGAGAGCGATGGCTAGGACGACAATGCGGGCAATGTTCATACGCCGATCTACTGTTACGCTGGATTTACTGAGCGGACCTCAAGCGAAGCCCGCCATCAGGGATGACTAAGCTGTAAAGGTATAAGCGACCTTGAAGGCCGAGGCGTTTGCGCCAGACCATCCGCCGATTTGTCCGCATGGTGAACGCAAGGTTAGTGTCTTCGCTAACGTTCGATGCGGCTTTGGAAAATAAAGAGCCCGTGCTTCCGTTAGGTGATGCCGCAATATGGTGACGATGACGATTACGTTTCAGTCACCATGCCGGCAAGAGCAGTGAGGCGCCCCTTGGCGAAGCGGGCTTACGGCGAGGCCATTCGGAGCATTTCCTTCAGGATCGCGCGTTGCTGGTCCGCCGGCAGCGCACGGTCCGACAGGGCAAAGCCAAGATAGGCCCAGTAGAGAATTTGCGCCCGGGCGCGGGCGACGTCCCGTGAAACCCCGGAGTTGTGCATTTGGCTTTCGATATAACTTAGCCGTCGCTTGTCGATTGCCTGTACCGCGGCCCTTGCCGCCGGATCGACCACGGCCCAACGGCGAACCGCATTCTCCAGCGCGAGCCTCTCGCCGAAGACCCGCTGCAGCAAAAGCTGCAGCGCATTATCCTTTCCGGCCGCAGCCTCGATGTCGGCGATAATTCGCTCTGCGGCGATCTCTCGCCAATAGTCGAGAATTTCCGCTTGGAAGGCCTCGACGTCGGCGAAATGCCAGTAAAAGCTGCCGCGCGACACGCCCATGGCCTTGGCCAGCGGCTCGGCCTTGAGTGCCGTGAAGCCGTCCTGGGCGAGCGTCTTCAGCCCTTGTTTCAACCAGTCCCTGGCGGAGAGTTGATCTGCCATATCCTTCCCCTGACAATCCACCATACAGCACTGTATTGACAACATGGAAGGTTCGGCGCAAGGTCTCCATACGCGAGTGTATGGAGATATCCGATGCACGATTTGTTTCTGTGGACCGCGGGAACCGGTGCAATCGCGGTGGCCCTGATCCACGGCGTTCTCGGCGAGACAAAAATATTCGCCCGCGCAACGATCCAGCCGCCGCGACTGCGCACGTTGATCCGCGTCTGCTACCAGATCGGCACCGCCGGATGGATCTGCGGCGGCGTCCTCCTGCTCGCCACGCCGTCCGTCGCGTCGGTCTCCGCCCGGCACTGGATCGTGATCACGATGTGCGCCATGTACGCTTTCGGGATGGTCGGCAATTTCTGGTTTTTCCGCGGCCGGCATTTCGGCTGGGCGGCGCTCGGGACGGTCATCGTGATGGCAGCCATCGGTTATTAGCGTCGAGATTTCGTCGCCCCGAGCCGCTCCTTGCGAAATCCCGCGCACTTTTCGTGCGCCACCGCCGGCTGCAGTTTAAAATTCCTCTAAGATCAGCGTGTTTTAACCCGCCAAGCTTGACCTGCGCGCTCGTCATTGAAAATACAGGCTATGATCACCATTGACCAAAACATCGCGGCGCCCGAGATGCGACTTGGTTCCGCCAAGCGCGGCTATTCGGGCGTGATCCAACATGTCGATGCCAAGGGGGTGAGTTCCTCGCTTCCCGCGCTCGAGCTTGAAAGCCGCCTGCTTGAACTCGGCTTCGTCGAGGGAGCCCGGGTGGAGGTGCTTCACGAAGGCATTGTCGGGCGTGACCCGATTGCCGTTCGAATCGACGGCGTCACGATTGCAGTGCGCCGGCGCGAGGCAATGGCCGTCATAGTCGTCTGACTGGTGCTTTCGAATCTGAAGTCCCTGTCAATGTGGCCGAAAACCCCGCCACAGGAACTTCAAATCGAAAGCCGCACCAGAAACAACAAATTCCAAGCTCCTTTGATTCCGAAGTTCGCATCAGAGGCTGCCTCGATAGCTTGCGAACTTCGGACTCAGAGCCTTGAGCTGTACGGCGCCATGGAAGCTCCATTGATGCATCTCGCCCTGGTGGGCACGCCGAACAGCGGCAAGACCTCGCTGTTCAACGCGCTGACGGGCAGCCGGCAGAAGGTCGCGAACTATCCGGGCGTCACCGTCGAACGCAAGGAAGGATTTTTCGTCACCCCGCTCGGGCGGCAGGCCTCGGTGGTCGATTTGCCCGGCACCTACTCGCTGCGCGGCCGCAGCCCTGACGAGGAAATCACCCGCGATTTCGTGCTCGGACGCGCCGCCGGCGAAACGTCGCCGGATCTCGTGCTGTGCGTCGCCGATTCCACCAATCTGCGGCTGACCATCCGTCTGCTGCTGGAGCTCAAGCAGACCGGTCGGCCGTTGATGCTGGTGCTCAACATGTTCGACATCGCGACCAGGCGCGGCGTGACCGTCGATGCCCCGCGCATGTCCGAGATGCTGGGTGTGCCCGTGGTGACGTCGATTGCGGTGCGCAAGAGCGGGATCGCGGAGCTGTTGCGCAAGACCGACGAAATCGCCGAGCAGGCGCTACTCCCACCGCAGCCAAATCTCTGGAAGCCGCTTTCGGTCACGGAGCTGCGCGCGACCCAGCGCGAGGCCGACCGGATCATCGCGGCCTCGGTCAGTCTGCCGGCCAAACCCGACACCTGGACGGCGCGAATCGATGCGGTGGTCTTGCATCCGGTGGCGGGGCTTCTGATCCTCGGGCTGGTTCTGTTTGTCATGTTCCAGGCCGTTTTCGCCTGGGCGCAGCCGCTGATGGAGCTGCTCTCGAATTCCTTCTCTACGCTCGGTCAGTTCGTCCACGACACTCTGCCGGCGGGGCTGTTGCAAAGCTTCCTTCAGAATGGCGTGATCTCCGGTGTCGGCAGCGTCATCGTGTTCCTGCCGCAGATCATCATCATCTTCCTGTTTATCCTGCTGCTCGAAGATTTCGGCTACATGGCGCGCGCCGCGTTCCTGATGGACCGCATCATGGGCGGCGCTGGCCTGCACGGCCGCGCCTTTATTCCCCTGCTCTCAAGCTTTGCCTGCGCCATTCCGGGCATCATGGCGACCCGCGTCATCGACGACCGCCGCGACCGGCTGACCACGATCCTGATTGCGCCGTTGATGACGTGTTCGGCGCGCATTCCCGTCTATACCCTGATCATCTCCGCTTTCATTCCCGACGAACAGATTTGGGGCTGGGTCAATCTCCGGGAACTCGTGATGTTCGGCCTCTACGCGGCCGGCATCAGCAGTGCGTTGGGCGTCTCCTTCCTGATCAAATTCTTCATGCTGCGCGACTACGCGCCCGCGCCGTTCATGCTGGAACTGCCGGACTACAAATTGCCCCGTCTCAAGAGCATCGCGATCGGCGTCTATACGCGGGCGAAGATGTTCCTGCAGCGGGCCGGCACCACGATCTTTTCGATGATGGTGCTGATCTGGTTCCTGGCTTCGTTTCCGCAGCCGCCTTCGGGAGCGGAAGGCCCAAGCATCAACTACAGCCTGGCGGCGATCGTCGGCCACGCGCTGGCGCCGCTGTTTGCGCCGCTCGGCTTCAACTGGCAAATCGTGGTTGCGTTGATTCCAGGAATGGCGGCGCGGGAAGTCGCGGTCGCGGCGCTCGGCACCGTCTACGCTATCGAAGGCGGCAAGGAAGCCGCCGACCAGATCGGGCAGGTGCTTGCCACGAAATGGAGTCTCGCGACCGCGCTGTCGCTGCTCGCCTGGTACATCTTCGCCCCGCAATGCGCCTCCACGCTCGCCGTCATCCGGCGCGAGACTGGCGGCACGAAATGGATGGTCCTCACCTTCGTCTACATGTTCGTGCTAGCCTATGCGGCGAGCCTTCTGACCTACAACGTCGCGGTGGCTCTCGGCGCGGGTTAAGCGCCGCCCGATGATGGCGTCGATCCACGTTCGATCCTTCGCAGAACTGTCATCTGACCGCATCTGCATGCGGCTTCCACCTTGTCTCCATCGCGGCAGTTTATTCTTGTTCTAATTCTAAACTGGAGGGATTCCAGTTCCGGCATGCCAATTCGGAATCCCAGAAACATGTAGCGACATCTATACGTGCGCTCGAAACCGCGGAGCTCGTGATCTCCGCGGAGCGGGGGCCTCATGTCGTGTCATCGTTCTCTACAGTTCATTTCATCGCTATCTCGATCGCCTGGCTCGGGGCGGCGGGTGCTGTTAGCGGCAACCGCAATGTCCATAATGGGTTGCAGCGGGGCCATCGCGGCGGATGATGTCAACGAGGCAGTGCTGAAGAAAATGGAGGCAATGGAGCAGCGCATCCAGTCGCTCGAAGCCGAGCTGAAAAAGAAACAGACTGCCGACGCCGAAGCGCAGCCTTCGCCTGCCGACAAGAAAGTGCCTGCCGGCAAGAAGCAGGCGGCAACGACCGAAGGGCTGCCAAAGAAGGCGGTTCCGGCGGATCCGGGCAAGAACGTCAAGGTGGCCACCCCCGCGGCGGATACGCCACAGGACCGGCAGGACAAAGCATCGCCCAAGGGCAAGTCCCTCGACCTTTCCACGCCGCCGTCTCCCGACTTGCCGATTCTGGGTCTTGCGCCCTCCCCTGTCCCGGGGCTGAGCCTCGGCGCCTATGGCGAAGTCAAATTCGGGTCGATGCAGAACCCGGCGGCCGGCGGCCAGTGGCAGAACGGCTTCGACACCGCGCGCATGGTGTTGCTGCCGACCTACGCGATCACCGACAACATCATCTTCAACGCCGAAATCGAATTCGAGCATGCCGGCGCCGGGTTCGATAACGACGACAAGCTGCACGGCACCGCCGAGATCGAGCAGCTCTGGATCGATTTCAAGATTGTCGACCAGTTCAATTGGCGCGCGCCGGGCATCGATCTGGTGCCGATCGGCTATATCAACCAGCATCACGAACCGACCCAATTTTACAGCGTCAACCGGCCGGAGCTCTACAACGGCATCATCCCGTCGACCTGGAAGGTGCCCGCCACCAGCGTCTACGGCACGATCACCGATGGCCTGAAGTATCAGGTGATGCTCAGCGCCACCAATGAGGACTTTGGCGACTCCTTTGACAATCGTACCGCCGCGCGGACGGTGCCTCCGCCGCCCACGCCGTATTTCCCCGGCATCGATGGACTCAACGCGCTGGTCTTCTCGAACCCGCCGCTCGGCGGTTTCCAGCAGCTTTCCAACACCCTCGCCGTATCGGGCCGGCTCGACTTCGCGCCGCCTTTCCTTCCCGGCTTCAACGGCAGCGTCAGCGGCTATTACTCGCCGAATACGACGCCGCGCGGCGCGCATGACGATTTCGGCAACTTCCTCGGCAGCTCGAGACTTTCCATGTTCGATGCCGAATTCCGCTACCGCGTCCCCAATACCGGTCTCGAACTGCGTGGTGAGTACGTCCATGTCGGCTTCGGCGACCCCGCGAATTTGCGCGCCAATAATGACAGCGACCCCACCGACAATATCGGGAAGTCGATGTTCGGCTACTTCGGCGAGATCGCCTATCACATTCCGTTGGGAACGATCCTCAAGAGCGAGTGGGAAGCGGTTCCGTACTACAACTACACTTACGAGAATCTGCAGACAGGTGGATTTGCTGGCACCGATCTCAACGCACCGACCGGCGCGGGCCAACGCCAGTTCCATACGGCGGGCGTTGCGGTCTTTCCGTCACCAAAGATCGTGCTGAAAGCCGAATATCAACACGTCATCGACAAGAGCCTCGTCGGCGCGCTGTCGGATTCGTATCTCGGCGGCGTCGGCTTCTTCTTTTGAGGCGCAAGCGAGGCGCTTGGGAAAGGACGAAAATGTGGAAGGGTGAGTCATGACGGAATGGATTCGATATGCGCTGCCGGCGGCTGCGATCGCGGCCGCCACCTCGCCTGCCTACGCCATGCAGTATCTTTCGCTGGAAGAAGCGCAGAAGCAGGCCTTTCCGTCGGCTTCGCATTTCACGGAAATTCAGGCCGGGCGGGTCTGGAAAGCCGAGGCAGGCGGGCGAGCCGTCGGCTTCTTCATCTTCGATCGGGTGGTCGGCAAGCACCTCTATATCGACTATGCCGTCGCGCTGACGCCGGCGGGCGCGGTGCATAGCGTCGAGATTTTGCAATATCGGGAGTCCTATGGCGGCGAGGTCAGAAGTCCGAGCTGGCTCGGGCAATTTGCGGGAAAGACCAGCGCCAGCCCGCTCAAGGTCAATGGCGATATCCGAAATATTGCAGGCGCGACGCTCTCGTCGGCGCATGTTACCGAAGGCGTGAAGAGAGTGTTGGCGACATATGCCGGCCGTCTCAAATAGGATCAGACGCGCGAAACCGCTGCTCGGCACCTTCGTGGAGATCGATGCCACGGGGCCGGTTCGCTCTGTGGTCAATCAGGCGATCGATGCCGCGTTCGAAGCGGTTGCGACCGTTCATCGGCTGATGAGCTTCCATGACGCTGACAGCGACGTCAGCCGCCTGAACCGCGAGGCATTCGGTGGGCCGGTCAAGGTGCACGACTGGACCTTGAGCGTCCTGAAGACGAGCGTTGCGCTTCACCGGCGGTCGAATGGCATCTTTGATATTGCCACAGCACCGTTCCTTCAGACCCTGGGGCTGCTGCCGCGGTTCGATCACGATACGCCCGTCGATCAGCGGACGTATGACGCGGTCGAGCTTCTCGACGGCGGGATGGTCCGCTTTCGCCATCGCCGCGCGAAGATTGATCTCGGCGGCATCGCAAAGGGCTTTGCGGTCGATCGGGCGCTGGACGCGCTTCGTGGGTTCGGCGGGGTGGACGGCGGCCTGGTGAATGCCGGCGGCGACCTCGCCGCCTTCGGGGCGGAGTCCCAATTGGTCAATATCCGCCACCCGCGCGATCCAAGCCACGCAATCGGTCGCGTCAAGGTTTCCAATGAGGCAGTGGCATCGACCGCACGCCGCTTTGATCTCTTCCATTCTACCGAGACGACCGGCTCGGCGATCATCGGCCCCGGGAGCCTCCCCTCGGCGAATCCAATCGATGGAGTGACGGTGCGCGCCCCCTCCTGCATGGTCGCAGATGCGCTGACCAAGATCGTGATGATTTCCGGCGTGGATGCGGCCGGCTTGCTTGAGTGTCATCGTGCAAGTGCGCTACTGATCACCGCGGACGGCGACGTCCAAATCTCCCCCGACTGGCAACACGCAGTGTCCCTTGCGGCTTAGCTTCTCATTTCGATACGCGATCTATGCGGCTTTCACGGTGCTGGCGCTGACGGGCACAGGCTGGCTGGCGGCGGATTGGCAGAAGGATCTGTCAAGTGACGAGATCTGGCAGCAGAGCATCGCCTATCTCCTGATGATCCATGGCGGCACGGCAATGGTCGCGCTGTTGCTGCTCGGCGCGCTCATTCCCGTACACTTGATTCGCGCCTGGCGGAGGCGGAAGAACCGTATTTCGGGATCGGTCATGGTGACGTTCAATGCGATCCTGATCCTGACCGCGTTCGGGCTCTATTATCTCGGATCGGAAGCGCTGCGGCCCTGGATGAGCTGGATCCACATGGCCGCCGGTTTCCCGCTGGTCCTGCTGTTTCCTGTCCACATTTATCTCGGACGGCGCAAGGTCTCGTAAGTGGCCGCAGGTCAGCCATGCCCCCAGCCCTACTGCAGTCCGCTGTCGCTGCTGGTGCGCTTTTTGGCGAGATCCATTTCGGTTACCGCGATCAGGATTTCGGCGCGCGTCTTCAAGTCAGGCGCTTCCAGCAGGGCCTGCTTTTCCGGCGGCCCGTACGGCGACATCATCGCGAGCGCGTTGACGAGCGCTTCGTTCGGCGCGTTCTCGATGCCCTCCCAGTCGACCTTGAGATTGTTGGCGTCGAGAAACTCTGTCAGCGCACGAAGAAGCGCCTCGCGATCGACGGCCCCCTCGCCCTTCCGCGCCGTGAAATCGTCGATATAGGGAAAGTAGTCGACCTTGCATTGCCGATACGGCGTCAAGGCGGTTTGTTCCGCGACAACCTTGAAGCGGGCAATGCCTGTGAGTTCGAGGATATAGCGGCCGTCGCCGGACTCCGCGAGTTGGGTGATGCGGCCGACGCAGCCGACCTGAAAAAGCTTCGGATGGGCCTCATCCGGCGAATGCGACACATCGGGCTGGATCATGCCGATCAGGCGATGGCCGTCGCGGAACGCATCGTCGACCATTGCGAGATAGCGCTGCTCGAAAATATTCAGCGGCATTTGTCCACGCGGCAACAGAAGTGCGCCGGGCAGCGGAAATACCGGAATGATCTCGGGAAGGTCGGAAGGTCCGCGGTATTCGGCATTGATCGGCATTGCGGTCACCAGCGCATATCGTGCCTTAGTGTGGCGGTTCAGAAGTCCGCATCATTTGTGCCGCGAGCTCGTCATGCGGACTTTTGAACCAAAGCCACACTAAATCAATAGGTTTGCTGTCCGTTCGATTCCGAAGTTCGAAACGTGGCCCCTTAAAATGCTACGAACTTCGGAATCGGGACACTACGATCAGCCTACGCCATCCGCATATCCCCTCGGGCAAGCTTAGCCTGCCGTCGTCGCAAAACCGGGGCTATGCAAACAGGATCGTCGACAGCCGCTTTCGTCCCTCAACAGTCGCTTCGTCGGTCGCACCCCAGGCGTCGAAGAACTGCACCAGCTGCTTGCGGGCGCCGTCCTCGTTCCACTTGCGGTCACGCTTGACGATTTCAAGCAGCTGCTGGGTCGCCTCCGTTCGCTTGCCGGCGGCGTTCAGCGCGGTCGCCAGGTCAAAGCGCGCCTGATGGTCAAGCGGGTTTGCGGCAACTTTCTGTTCGAGCTCGGCGAGCGGGCCGAGGGAACTCGCCTGTTCGGCAAGATCGATCGTCGCCTGCACGGCCTTGACCGCCGGATCGCCGCGTTTGGACTCCGGCACCATCGCCAGCGTCTGCTTGGCGCGATCGATCGCGCCTGTCGTGGCGTAGCATTTCGCCAGACCAGAAAGGGCGGCGATGTTGGTGGCGTCGGCGGAAATGACCTCGGCATAGATCGAGGCTGCGGTTGCGGCGTCGCCTTCGGCAAGCAGGGTTTCCGCTTCCTTCAGGATGTCCGCAATATTCGGCTCGCCCGGCATGCCGGCCGTCAGCTTGTTGACGAAGGCGGTGACCTGGCTCTCCGGCAGCGCGCCCATGAAGCCGTCGGCGGGCTGGCCGTTGACGAAAGCGATCACGGCCGGAATCGACTGGATGCCCATCTGGCCGGGGATCGCCGGATGTTCGTCGATATTCATCTTGACCAGCTTGACCTTGCCCTTGGCGGCGCGGACGACCTTTTCAAGGATCGGCGTCAGCTGGCGGCAAGGGCCGCACCATTGCGCCCAGAAATCGATCAGCACAGGCTGCCGCTTGGACTCCTCGATCACGTCCTTGACGAAGCTCTGGGTCGTCGTGTCCTTGATCAGATCGGGCGTCGCCTGCGGTGCGGCTCCGTTGCCCTGCTCTACTATCGTCACGGAAATCCTCGTCTGATATCTTGCCGGTAGTCTCGTCGGCCCGGCCTGTCTAGCACGGTCGACCGCCGCCGTTCAGAAGTTCTCTCCCCCAAATGGCGGTCGGCTAAGAAATTTCAATTGGTTCGAGCCTGTTCGGCCGGACACCCAAGAGGCAGATCCGGAGCGTTTCGGCCATCGGAGATCGGGTGGGCACTGGCCTTTCGTCGTTTCACCATGACGCGGCATTTTCGAGAGCTTCATGGAAGGTGAACCCGTGGCCAAGGCCTATTACAGCACCGTTTTCGAGCGTCCAGCCGATGATATCTGGAAAATCATTCGAGATTTCAATAACTATCCGGTTTGGGTCGGCGGCGCGGGCGAGAGCCGGATCGAGGGCGGAAAATCTGGCGAGACCATCGGCGCCATCCGCAACGTGCTCTATCAGGGCCATCGGATACGTCAGCGGCTGTTGGCGCAATCCGACGTCGAGCGGTCGCAAACCTACGAATTTTGTGATGCGCCCACGCTGCCGGTGACGGGTTTTCGCGCGACGCTGCGGGTCACCCCGGTTGTCGACGGCGACCGTGCCTTCGTCGAGTGGTGGGCCACTTTCGATTGCGAGCCGGTTCGTCTTGGCGAGGTCACCGAAACGCTTCGCACGCGGTTCGGAAACTGGCTCGCGTCCTTGCGTGAGTTGATGGGGTCCCTGCCTGCGAAGTTCCCCGCTACGGCCAATTATGAGCCCAGTTAGCCGCATATCCGGCCAGTTTTGCCAAAAGGGCAGCGATATCGGACGTTTAAGCTATTTTCGGCGGTCTGTTGCTGGCTGTTGCATTCGCTCTCCGCATTTGGCATAGCTCTGCCGGTCGCTTGTTCAGGCGACGTTCTCTACGGATGCGGGTGTAGCTCAGGGGTAGAGCACGACCTTGCCAAGGTCGGGGTCGAGGGTTCGAATCCCTTCGCCCGCTCCATGTTTTTCGCGAACTCACCAGGACCGACGCATCGGCCAACGTGCTTGGCGCGTTCGGGCCTGCGGCTCGGCGGAATTTTTTTCCGAAAAGTTTGCCCAGGCCGCCTCTCGGCCCTGATCGCGCCTAAGGTCGCAATGCGTTGCGCGCTTCTTTCGCGCGGAGGATGTGCTAGGCTTTTTTGCCTCGCGGCCGGCCAGGGTTCTGCCGCAGAGGTGCTCGAAAAAACAAGATCGCAGCCGCTTCGGCTGTACAGGGAGAGAGACGCGATGAAATCGGCTTTCAATCGATCTATTCTTGCGCTCGCAGCAGTTGCCATGGTGGGGGCAGCCGGTCAGGCCGGCGCGCAAAACAAACCTCTGAAGAAATACGAGTCCGGCACCAAGGAATTCTGGACTCATCCACCGGACGACTGGTTCCTCGGTGACGAGACGGAGGCCCAGAAGGGCCTGGCCCCGAAAATGGGTCCGCCGACCGGCGCATCGGATGCGGAGCTCGCCGCAACGATCAAGAAGATCAAGCTCCCGCCGGGCTTCAAGATCGACGTCTATGCGTCCGGCGTATTGGCGGCGCGGCAGATGGCCTGGGGCGACAAGGGCACGCTGTTTGTCGGCTCGTTCGGTCTCGGCAACGTCTACGCCATCAAGGACAATGGCGGGAAAAAAGAGGTCAAGACCATCCTCAAGGGCCTGAACATGCCCACGGGTCTGGCCTTCAAGGACGGCGCGCTTTACGTGATCGCCGTCAACAAGCTGATCCGCTACGACAACGCCGAAGACAATCTCGACAAGCTCGGCGACGGCAAGGTCGTCTATGACGACATGCCTTCCTATGGCGCCCATGGCTGGAAATATCTCGCTGCCGACAAGGATGGCTGGTTCTACGTTCCCTTCGGACCGCCCTTCAACATCGGCATTCCGCCGACCAGTGTCTCGCAGATCCGGCGCGTCGATCCCAAGACCGGCAACGCTGAACTTGTCGCGCTCGGCGTCCGCAACAGCGTCGGCGGCGACGTCGATCCGCGTACCGGCAAATACTGGTTCACGGAAAATGCGCGCGACTGGATGAGCGACGATACGCCGAGCGACAAGCTCAACATGATCTCCAAGCTCGGCGAGCACTTCGGCTATCCCTATTGCCATCAGGGCGATATGCCGGATCCGAAGTTCGCCATGGGCCACAAATGCTCGGAGTTCACCCCGCCGGCGCTCAATCTCGGTGCCCACGTCGCTCCGCTCGGCATGAAGTTCTATACCGGCAGCCAGTTCCCTGCCGAGTACAAGAACTCGATCCTGATCGCCGAACACGGCTCGTGGAACCGGCATAAATATCAAGGCGCGCGCATCGTTCGCGTCACCGCCGATCCCGATGGCAAGAACGCCAAGCAAACGGTGTTCGCCGACGGCTGGCTCGATGGCGACCAAAGCTTTCTCGGCCGCCCCGCCGACATCATCCTCGACAAGGATGGATCGATCCTCGTCGCCGATGACTGGGCCGGTGCGATCTATCGCATCAGCTACAGCAAGTAGCTGATGCTGACTTAAGACTGCGGCCGCCCGGCAACCGGCGGCCGCAGATTTCGTTTTTGACGGAATGAAACGTGGTGATGCCGCTCGTGCGCTTTGTCTTCAGCATTTTCTGCGCAACCGTTTTGTCGGTTGCTACGATGGCATCGTCGCTTGCCGCCGATCTCGAGGCGGTCAAGAAGAAGGCCGAAGTCTGCGCGACCTGCCATGGCGAGAACGGCATCTCGAAAATGGAAAACGTCCCCTCGCTCGCAGGACAGCCGGATCGGTTCATCCAGTGGCAACTGGTGTTTTTCCGCAGTGGCACGCGCAAGAACGAGCAGATGCAGGGAATTGTCGAGCAGCTCGACAATAACGATATCCGCGACTTGGGGGCTTATTTTGCCTCGCTCACGCCGCCGAAGGCGACGCTGCCGGACGACAACGCGGATATGTCGGCGAAGGGCGCACAGGCGGCGGTCGGCCGGCGTTGCGCCAACTGCCACACCGACAGTTTTGCGGGCAAGGATGCGGTAGCGCGCATTGCGGGGCAGCGTGAGGAATATCTTCTGAAAGCGCTGCACGACTATAAATCCGGCGCACGATCCGGTGGCGGCATGGCGGCGATGGCCGATGTAGCCTACCCCTTGAGCGAGGAAGAGATCACCGCGCTGGCGCATTACCTCGCGCATCTCTGAGAGCCTCATCCTGACGAGCGAGGTCGGAGTTCATCATCGGGCCGCGCTTGGCGTGGACCCGTTGGCCGCGTCTCGAAGGACGAGATCATATGTGCCTACGGTTCGAGACGGCGCTCACGCGCCTCCCCACCGTGAGGAAATCTAGCCGCGCTGGTTCTCGTACGTCTTCAGATGCGTGTAGGCGATCTTGAGCTTTGGTGCCGGCACCTTCGCCGCATCCGCACGCGCAATCAGGTCGCCGATGATGTGATCGGCCTCCACCTTGGCACCCGCCTTGACGTCGCGGAACATCGAGGCGGTGAGTTGCGAACCCTCCGCAGTCAGCATGCCCTTCACGCGCTCGAAGAACGGACCGGTGGGGCTATGGCCCTCGCTCGATGCGACCGCGCGGCATTCATCGAGAATGCCGAGAATAAAATCCTTGCCGCCGGGCGCTGCGAGAATATGGCCAACGGCGGCGCGCATCGTGCAGGTCGAGGCCGCAAGCGAGGCGAGAAAGACCCACTTTTCCCACATGTCATGGATCACCTGCTTGCTCGCAGCCGCGCCGAATTCGCCGCTCGACATGGTTTCCGCGATCGCCAGGACCCGCTCCGAAATCTGACCGTCGCGTTCGCCGAACCCGAGCGACTGCATCGGCGCCAGCTGAACGATTTCGCGATCTTCGTTGAGGGTGGCCGCGATCGCGCACAATCCGCCGAGCACGGCATTGGCCCCGAAGTGCTGGTCGAGCACATCGAGGTGGCGCATGCCGTTGAGCAGCGGAAGAATGGCAGTCCTTGGCCCGACCGCCGGCGCAAACGACTTGATCGCGTCGTCAAGGTCGAACGCCTTGCAGCTCAACAGCACGAGATCGAAATTTTCGCTGAGCTTGTCGGCCTGAACAGTCGGAGGATTTTTCAGCGTCACGTCACCGTTTGGGCTCTTGATGACGAGACCGGCGGATGCAAGTTCAGCCGCGCGCCTGGGGCGGACCAGGAATGTCACGTCGCACCCGGCTTGCAACATGCGGCCGCCGAAATATCCGCCGATCGCGCCGGCTCCGACCACGAGGATGCGCATGTGTGAAGACCTTTTCTTTTTGACGAAGGATACAAGACGAGTAGCGAATAGCAAAGATAGACCTGCTGCCGCATTCCTTCTATCTATTGGCTATTCGCCGCTCACCATTCGCCCTGTTACCATTTTTCTCCGAACGGACGTATTTCGAGCTCAAACGTCCAGGCGCTGCGCGGCTGCTGATAGAGCTGCCAGTAGGATGCGGCAACGGAAGCCGGCGGCATCAGCAGATCCGGATTGTCGAGCGCTTCCTTGCCCCAGAGCTGTTCGCGCCGCTGCCGCACCCAGGCGGTATCGACGCCGGAATCGATCACCAGATGGGCGACATGGATGTTTTTCGGCCCCAGTTCGCGCGCCATCGATTGCGCCACGGCGCGAAGGCCGAACTTGGCGCTGGCAAACGCGGCAAAGCCGCTGCCGCCGCGCAAGGAAGCCGTGGCGCCTGTGAAAAAGATGTTGCCGTGGCCGCGCGGCAGCATCAGCCGGGCCGATTCGCGGCCGGCGAGAAAGCCTGCCCAGCAGGCCATCTCCCACACCTTGCGGAACACGCGGTCGGTGGTCTCCAAAATCGGGAAATTGACGTTGGCGCCGACGTTGAAAATACTCACTTCCAGCGGCGCGTGCTTGTCGGCATCGTCCAAGAAGGCGGCAACTTCGTCTTCCTTTCGGGCATCCAGCGTGCGCGCCACGATCGATCCGCCGGCGGCCTCGATCTCGCGCACCAGCGGCTCGAGCTTGGTGCCATCGCGCCGGCCGGCAAAGACGGTGAAGCCCTCGGATGCAAATTTCTTGGCGATCTCGGCGCCGATGTAGTCGCCGGCGCCGATCACGGCCACGGTGGCGTTGCGCTTTTGCATGGGTTCTCACTCCGCTCCGGTCAATCGTCATTGCGAGCGACGCGGAGCAATCCAGCTTTGGACAAGGAATGGATTGCTTCGTCGCTGTGCTCCTCGCAATGACGGAAGCTATTTCCCCAGCACCATCTCCTCGACGTCGCGCAGCTGTTCCTTGCCGAAGAATATTTCCTCCCCGACGAAGAATGTCGGCGAACCGAATGCGCCGCGATCGACCGCAGATTGCGTGTTCTCGATCAGTTTTGCCTTCACATCGGCCTCGCCGGCGCGGGCGAACAGCCGCTTCGCATCGAGACCGGACGCCGTCAGCGCGGCAAGGGCGATTTCGGGGTCGTCCATCTTCTTCGGCTCGACCCACATGTGATGAAAGGCGGCATCGATATATTTCTCGAACACGCCCTCGAACCGGGCCGCGATTGCCGCCCGCATCAGGCTCAGCGTATTGACCGGAAAGAAGGGATTCCAGGTATAGGGCTTGACCTGAAAGCGCTTCAGGAAGCGTTTGGTTTCGATCCCCTGGAATTCGCGCTTGTTCTTGATGCCGGCGAGCGTCTCGGCCGGAGAGCGGTTGTTGGTGGCCTTGAAAATGCCGCCGAGCAGGATCGGGACATATTCGAACTTCACCCCGATGCGTTTCTCGATCGCCGGGATCGCCTCATGGCTGAGGAAGGCGTTGGGGCTGCCGAAATCGAACATGAATTGTGGGGCTGTTGGGCCCATGAGCGCCTCCCGGGGTGGCGGAACCAGCTGCTATTCTGGCGCACCCGCCCTGCCGCGTCCATCTTATTTATGATGATTGTCATACTTTGGTCAGATCAGCCGCTCAATCGCGCGTTTGCGCCATACCAGCAGGTAGTAGCTCATCTGCAGGAGAAACATGGAGCTGAATGCGATCGGGTAGGCAGCCCAGATGCCGTCGATGCCTACGGTCCGGCCAAGCAGGATCGCCGAGGGAATTTCGATGCCGGCAATCGCGAACATCTGGATCGATAGTGGCGCCCAGACCGTTCCGCTTGATCGCATCGCGCCCGAAAACACGAGCGCCATCCCGAACAGCACCGAGCTCCACAGCACGATGTGCAGCAGTCGCTGCGCCAATTCGAGGACGTCCGGGTCGATGATGAAGAAGCCCATGATGATGCGGGATAGCAGGTAGGCGAGCGTAACCAGTCCGCCGGTCAGGACCAGATTCATGAGAAGACCGGTGCGTACGATCGAGCCGATCTGGTTCGAGTGGCCCCTGCCGATGGCCTGCGCCCCAAAAATCGAAACGGTGATGGCGATCGATACCGCCGGAAACTGGGCATAGCCCAGCACCTGGTTGACAGCGCCATAGGCGGCGGTGGCACCAGCGCCGTAGCCGTTGACGAGACCAAGCAGGACCAGCTCCGCCACCGACATGGTCACGATCCCGGCGGCAGATGGAATTCCGAGATTGAGAACCTTGCGCAGCAGGGCGCCATCGATTCGCATCGCGTGCAGGAATGCGGCATCGAAGGCAAGGACATGTCGACGGCGCCGGAGGTCCAGTGTCAACCACAACAGTGTGAACACGCCAGATATCGCCGACGCCCATGCGGCGCTGGCGGTGCCGAGCTGCGGCAGGCCGAGCCAGCCCTTGATCAAGGCCGGAGTCGCCACAAGGCCGAGCCCCGCCGAGATCGCGAGCGCCACCAGCGGCGTCAACGTATCTCCGGTGCCGCGCAGCATCGAGGTCAGCAGAATAAAGACGAACGTCAGCGGCATCGAGACCAGCATGATGCGGGCATAGGATTCCGCGGCATCGAGAATGCCGGGCGGTGTTGCAAGCACGATCATGAGTTGCCGGCAGAACAGGCCGCCGAAAATCGCAATCATTGCCGAACCGAACAGGGCGACGGTCAAGGTCGTCCCCGCGACAGCCCTTGCCTTCTCCGGTTCGCCGGCACCCCAGGCCTGGCCGATCAGCACGCCGGCGCCAGCGCCGAGCCCTATGACGAAGGAAATGAAGAAGAACATCACCGGGAAAAAGGCCGAAACGGCCGCGAGTGCATCCACGCCGATCATCTGGCCGAGGTAGATGCCGTTGATGGTTCCCAAAAGAGATTGCAGGATGTTGGTCAGCATCATCGGCGCAAGGAAGATCAGAAACGTTCTCCAGAGAGGCGGGGAATCGGACACGGGCTTTTCCTATTGACGCGGCGTCAAGGGGTTGGCGCCCTGCAACTTGGAGGCTCGAAGTTGCGAGCGGTTAGACAGCGATTGGGCTAGGCTTTTGGAGGGTCGGCGCGATCGCGGAAGGCGAGTTTGACAATATGGTCGCGGATATCGCCGGGCCAGGCCGCTATCAGTTCGCCAAACCGCCGAGAGTCGTCCGCAAACAGCGCGCGCGAGGCTTCTTCGAAACCCGCCCGATTGCCGGCCATCGTTGACATGAAATGATAGGCCGCATCCCGCGCGGCGCGGTGACGATCGCGATCGCCGCTGGCGCGGCGCGCTTGCTCGACAAGCTTGCGCAAAGCCACCGATGCGCCGCCGGGCTGGGTGCCGAGCCATTCCCAGTGCCGCGGCAAAAGCGTGACCTCGCGGGCGACGACGCCGAGTTTTGGCCGGCCGCGACCGCGCGGCTCCGATGTGGCTGCTTCGGCATCAGGCGCTTCGAGGTTCGCTGCGGGCTTCGGTAGTCGCGCAACGATGTCGCGTTCGGTGCCCTGGAGGTTGAGATCGATGGGCCTGCCGTTGGCGTCATCGAAGATAATGATCGGCTCCGTCGCGGCCTTTCGGGACGCGTTCATCACGGCCAAGGCTACTTCGGCCAAAGGTCCGGAAGCCAGCCGCTGATGTCCGACGAAGGCAGTGAATTGATGTGAGCGGTCTTGGATCATGATCAAAACTCGGAAATCTCAGGATGCGCTATTTATACCCGGGTATATTTATCGGTCAATATTATCCGGGTAAAATAATTGAGAGCGCGACCTCGCGCTTAATCCGGCTTGGGATGTCTCTGATCGCCAACCCGATGATCCACTGCTACGAAATCACAAGCGCGGGAAATAGCTTCGGCGCAATTGGGGAATTCGCCATGCTCACGGTTCATCATCTCAACAATTCCCGCTCGCAGCGGGTGCTGTGGCTACTCGAAGAGTTGGGGATCGAGTACGAGATCGTGCGCTACCAGCGTCAGCCGGACATGCGGGCGCCGGCGGAGCTTCGCGCCATCCATCCGCTCGGAAAATCACCCGTCATCACCGATGGCGGCAAAACGATTGCCGAATCCGGCGCGATCGCCGAATACCTTGTCGACACCTACGGCAATGGGCGCCTGATCCCGCCGCCCAACACGCCGGAGCGTCTACGCTACACCTACTGGCTGCACTATGCGGAAGGCTCGGCGATGCCGCCGCTTTTGATGAAGCTGCTGTTCACGCTGATGCCAAAGCGTGCGCCCGCTCTGCTTCGTCCGCTGGTACGCAAGGTCTCCAATCAGGCGCTCTTTGCATTCGTCAATCCGCAGCTCAAATTGCACATGGCCTTCTGGGAGAGCGAGCTTTCAAAGAGCGAATGGTTTGCCGGCGATGCCTTTACCGCCGCCGATATCCAGATGAGCTTTCCTCTCGAAGCGGCATCTGCGCGCGGCGGCCTCGGATCCGACCACCCCAAGTCCATGGCGTTTCTGAAACGCATTCACGCGCGGCCTGCTTACCAGCGCGCGCTGGAAAAAGGCGGGCCCTACGCGGTCGGCCGGTGAAGTTGGCTCAACATCCTTTATTCACCGGCCGCTTCCGCACCGCGAGTGCGCGGATCGGGCGCGCCGTGTAGCCAGGCTGGCGTGACCTCAATCGAATTCGCCGATGTCTGGCCCATCGGCTCCACGATGTGGTGCCCTTTGGCCCTGAGCGCATCAAGCGTCGCTTCAGCGAAGCCGCGCTCGATCCGCACCTCGTCGGGAAGCCATTGGTGGTGCAGCCGAGGTGCCGCTACCGCGGCGGCGACGTCCATGTGGTAGTCAAGCACATTCACGATCACCTGCAGCACGGTGGAAATGATGCGGCTGCCGCCGGGTGAGCCCGTCACCAGGACCGGCTTGCCGTCCTTCAGCACGATGGTCGGCGACATCGATGACAGCGGCCGTTTCCCCGGACCTGGCAAATTGGCCTCGAAGCCGACGAGGCCATAGGCGTTGGACGCGCCCGGAGCCGCAGTGAAATCGTCCAACTCGTTGTTGAGCAGGACGCCGGTGCCCTCCGCGACGAGGCCGACGCCGTAGCTGAAATTCAGCGTATAGGTGTTGCTGACCGCATTACCGAAGCTGTCGACCACGGAAAAATGCGTGGTGTTGCTGCCCTCGCGCGGCGGCGCCGCCGACACGGCGTCGGCCCATGGCGTCGCGTGGTCGAGATCGATGCTGGCGCGCTGCTTGCCGGCGTAATCCTTGGTGACGAGAGTTGCGACCGGCGCGCTGACGAAAGCGGGATCACCCAGATAGTGCGCACGATCGGCGTAGGCCCGCTTCATCGCCTCGATCAGCACATGAAGCGAGTCCGCCGAACCTTGTTTCATCTGCTCAAGCGGAAATCCCTCGAGGATGTTGAGTGCCTCCACCAACACGATCCCGCCGGAAGATGGCAGCGGCATCGAAACAAGATCATAGCCGCGATAGCTGCCATGCACGGGGTTGCGGGTCACCGGCTGATACGCCTTCAGATCGTCCATGGTGATGATGCCGCCGGCATCATCAATGGCATGAACGAGTTTCTCGGCAACCGGCCCTTCGTAGAAGCCGCGCGGTCCTTGCGTCGCGATGGCTTCCAACGTGGTGGCAAGGTCGGTCTGGACGAGCGCGTCACCCTCGCGCAACGACGTGCCGTCCGCGCGCGAGAAGATTTTTGCCGACGCAGGAAAGCGCGCCAGCCGCCGGTGCCAGTCGGGCAGGGTGTCCGCGCCGTCATCGGCGATGACGATGCCGTTGCGTGCGAGGTCGATTGCCGGACGAATCAATTGGGCCAACGTGAACTTTCCGGAGCCGTATTTTTCGAGCGCCAGCGCCAGACCTGCAGGCGTGCCCGGCACGCCGATGCCAAGCGCGGAATCGCGCGATTTCGCATTATCAGGCTTGCCATCGGACCCAAGAAAAATGCCTGGCGTGGTCGCGGCCGGCGCGGTCTCGCGATAGTCGATCGCGACATCCTCATGCCGTTCCGCCGAATGGATGATCATGAACCCGCCGCCGCCGATATTTCCAGCGCGCGGATAGGTCACCGCCATGGCAAAGCCGGTGGCGACCGCGGCGTCCACGGCGTTGCCGCCTCGTCGCAAGATGTCGGTGCCGATCCGGGCTGCCGTCCTTTCCTGCGCCACCACCATGCCGTGTTCGGCGGAAATGGAATGGATCGTGTCGGCGGCGGTAGGCGTGTAAAGACCGCGGCGCTGCTCTTGTGCATGGGTCGGCGCGAGCCATGCGAGAAGAAGCACGAACGCGGCAACGATCCGGTACCGCGGCGTTATCACAGCGCGCATGAAGGCTTCCTCCCGTCAGCCGGCAATAGGCAAAAGCCGAGCGTCGCGCCGGATGCTACATGGCCCCCTCAGAGGAGAGCAAACGCCATCCGCGTGATCGTGCGGAGATATTTTCCTGCAAGGCAGCTCTTGCGCGGTGGGACTGCGATCTTAGTGGCGGAAGTGCCGCACGCCTGTGAACACCATCGCGATACCGTGAGCGTCCGCGGCTTCAATGACCTCATTGTCGCGCACCGAGCCGCCGGGCTGGATCACCGCGGTGGCGCCGGCTTCGACGCAGGCCAGCATGCCGTCGGCGAACGGGAAGAAGGCGTCGGAGGCGACGACCGAGCCCTTGGTGAGCGGCTCCGCCAGCTTCAATTCGCGCGCCGCATCGTCGGCCTTTCGTGCGGCGATGCGCGCCGAATCCACCCGGCTCATCTGGCCTGCGCCGACGCCGACGGTGGCGAGATCCTTCGCATAGACGATCGTGTTCGATTTGACATGCTTGGCGACGCGGAAGGCGAACATGAGATCGCGCATCTCGGCGTCCGTCGGCGCGCGCTTGGTCGCTACCTTGAGCACCATGTCGTCGACCACCGCGTTGTCGCGGCTCTGCACCAGCAAGCCACCCGCCACTGTCTTCGCGGTCAGTCCCATGGCGCGGGGATCGGGCAGTCCACCGGTCAGGAGCAGCCGCAGATTGCGCCGTTTGGCGACGACAGCGATGGCCTCCTCGCTCGCCTCGGGCGCGATAATGACTTCCGTAAAGATATCCGTGACGGCCTTTGCCGTTTCCGCATCCAATGCGCGGTTCAACGCGATAATGCCGCCAAAGGCCGAGGTCGAGTTGCAGTCGAGCGCCCGGCGATAGGCGGTAGCGAGATCGGGCCCCTCGGCCACGCCGCAGGGGTTGGCGTGCTTGACGATCACGCAGGCTGCGGTGCGCCTCGGATCGAACTCGGCGACGCATTCGAAGGCCGCATCGGTGTCGTTGATGTTGTTGTAGGACAATTCCTTGCCCTGCAACTGGAGCAGGGTCGAGACGCCGGGCCGCCGTTCGGGCAAGCGATAGAACGCCGCCTTCTGATGCGGATTCTCCCCGTAGCGCAGCGACTGGATCAGCCGTCCGCCAAAAGCGCGGAATTCCGGCGCGTCGCTGTTGAGTTCACCGGCGAACCAGTTCGAGATCGCGGCGTCATAGGCGGCCGTGCGCGCATAGGCCTTGGCGGCAAGGCGGCGCCGCAGGTGCAGCGTCGTTGCCCCTTGATTGGCCTTGAGCTCATCGAGAACGGCCTGGTAGTCGCTCGCCTCGACGACGACGGCGACATCGTCATGGTTCTTGGCCGCGGCGCGGATCATGGCGGGCCCGCCGATGTCGATGTTCTCGATGCACTCCTCGAAATCGGCGCCATTATCGACGGTGGCTTCGAACGGATAGAGATTGACGACCAGAAGATCAATCTGCGCGATGCCATGGGTCTTCATGGCGCTGATGTGGTCGGCTTTGCCGCGGATGGCGAGCAGTCCGCCATGCACCTTCGGATGCAGCGTCTTGACGCGCCCATCCATCATTTCCGGAAAGCCTGTCAGCTCCGAAACGTCTTTGACCTTCAACCCGGCTTCCGCGATCGCTCTCGCGGTGCCGCCGGTCGAAATGAGCTCGACGCCATGCAGCGCCAGCGCGCGGGCGAACTCGACCAAACCTGTTTTGTCGGAGACGGAGAGCAAAGCGCGGGTGACGCGACGATGTTGATCGGTCATGGGCAAGATCCTTTGTTCAGGAGTATTGATGCCCAGGCGCACGGCTGAAATTCCCGCGCTCCCCGATGGTGCTCCATCCAAAGTCGCCAGTTGCGCGAGTGGTGGCTGATTAGCAGTTTTTGGCGACGTTCACAACGGCGAGGTAAGGCGATGCCGAGTGCAGATGCTCGCCAAGGCGACGCTAGAGCGGCAGTTCCGGTTCACGGCGCACGTTGCGTCTCGCGGACGTTGCCGTTGGCGAAGACGCCGAGCGTGCGAAACTCCAGCGGACCGAGGGCGCGTGGTGCGAATCCTGGCGAATGACGATCTGCGCGCTGCGTCGCGGCCCGTCATTGCCGGCCAGAAATACGCTGTCTTCAAGATCGACCCTGTCGTCGAGCGCCTCAAACGTCCAGACGTCGCGGTTGGGCAAGACCAGCATGACGCCTCTTGCATCGCTGAGACGGCTCGCTTTCACCGCGGGGTGAAGGTGGAACCGCAACACGTAATCGGTTTCGTTGGCCTTGCTTCGTCCGTCGGACGCCAGCACCACGGTGTCCTCGCCGTCGAGTCGCGTGCCGTCCGGCGCAAGCATCAGCACACGGCGATGGATCACGCCGAACCGATTGAGATAGCCGTCATGCGAGGTCGTCAGCAGCACGCCGTTGGCAAGGGCTTCGCGATGGCTTTCGACCTCGGTCGGACCGCGGATGATGGGCGCGCCCAACAAGAGCCGCTTCATCGCCGAAAATTCCACGAACTGGCAGGACGACGTCTCGTGATAGGTCAGCGTCGAATGCGCAGCCGTGCCCCTGGCGAAGCTGCGCCAGTTGTCGCGGCCGGTCGAAGGCATGCCGCAATTGATGACGATCCGGCTCGTTCCGGACGACAATTCGAACGAAAGGCAGCCGGCATGGGCGTCCTGGCTGACGCTTGGCGGCGGTGCAGGTCCGGTGTCCATGATCACGGTGGTGGTTCCGGCATCAAGCCGCTGGAAGCCGGTATGCGACATGTTGGACATCGGCGCGCCATGGGTGTCGTCATAGGCAAGCAAGGTCGCAAGCACGTCCGAAGGCGTGCCGCTCATGCCGTTGAACAAGGCGAAGTTGCCGTCACCATGCCGGAAAAAGCGCAGCATCGGCATCATGCGGTCGATGGCATTCAACAGCGCAGGCGGCGGGGCGATGTTACGCGCGGCATAGGTCTGACGCAGCGGCAACAGATCGGTCAGAAGTTCAATCAGCGCCCCGGGGTTGCGCGAGATATGGCCGCCGTCTGGCAGGATCTGTCGCTGCAATTCCTCCGAAAGTCTGCGCGCGGCGGTGCGAATGTGCTTCGCCTGATTGGCGAGACAAAGCGAGGCGTAGCAAAGGGCTGTTAGCACCTGCAGCTTCGGCACGCCGTCGGCAATGTCGATTGTCGCCGAGCGCAGATAGCGGATCTCGCGGGCAAGCCCGCGCAAATAGCGCCGGTAGAACTTGCCGTCGGTGTCGCCAAGAACAAGCGGGGCCTGCGACAGAAGAGATATCACGCGGCGCGCCAGCACATCGGCGCGGCGGGCCATCGGCCGCTTGTAGTTCGGGTTTGACAGCCAGTCATCAACTAGCGCGCGGGCGTTGGCGCGGGTGAGCGCCGTGTCGGCGGCGCGCAGGTGCCGAAGCCATCCGAAACCGAGAAGCGCCGTTTCCCAATCCTCCGACGGCGGTTCGATCTCGAAGATCGAACGGCCGTGGCAGGTGACGATCTTGCCGGCGAAGACGAACCGCCCGGCATAGATCTCGGCGGCGCGCGTCGCATCCGCCGTGCGCAAATCGTGCGGGGCGATGATCAGGCGGTCGGTCCGGCCCGGCCACACGGAAGACAACGCGACCGAGCCGCCACTTGCCCGCGCCATCAGGTTGCGTGCAACGCGGCCCAGGATCAGCGTCGAGATACGTCTGCGTTGCGACACGCCCTGCCTTGGCTGGGAGGATTCTTTCCGGCCCCTTTTAATCCGGAAATGGGTCCAAGACACCACCTTGAAAGGGTGCGAATCAGTGCAGCAGACGGAAAAACCGGTGCAAAATCAGGATTTAGCCGGCAATCGAGGTTCAGTTGTGCCGCACCAGCCGCGCCGCGTAGAATCCGTCAAGGCCGGCAAGCCTCGGGTCCGGATGGGGCAGGTGGCAGGGCAGGGTGCGAAGCTCGCCCTCAGAGGTGACGACTTCGCTCAAACCTGCGACTTCGCTGGCCTCGATCGGCACGCGCTGCATCGTCGTGTCCGACCTCAACAGCTCCGCGATCACTTGCTCGCCCTCTTCCGGCTCCAGCGAGCATGTACAGTAGACGAGCATGCCGCCCGGCTTCAGCGCTGTGACCGCGCGCTGCAACAGTCGCTTCTGGGCGGCCGCAAGCGGCGCGATGTCTGTCTCCTGCCGCAGCCAGCCGATATCGGGATGACGCCGGATCGTTCCGGTCGAAGTGCAGGGCGCATCGACCAGGATGCCGTCAAAGCCATCGCCATGGTTCTGGGCAATCCACTCCGCGCCGTCGGCGACCGCGAACTGTGCTTCCAAGGACAGTCGCGCGAGGTTGTCACGCAACCGCGCCATACGGGCCGGCGAGCGATCGACCGCGGTCACCTGCGCGCCGCCGTGGACGAGCTGCGCCGTCTTGCCACCAGGCGCGGCGCAGAGATCGACGATTTTCTTGTTCGCGATGTCGCCGAACAGCCGCACCGGAAGTGCTGCGGCGGCGTCCTGCACCCACCATTGGCCGTCGGAAAAGCCGGGCAGCATCGTCACCGAGCCTTGCAACAGCGTGCGGACGGATCCGGTGGGCAGCGTTTCGCCATGCAACCGGCTCGCCCACTGCGCAGGATCGGATTTCACGGTGATGTCGAGCGAAGGCTCCTGGCCGATGGCATGCGCGATGTCGCCGGCCGTAGCAGCGCCGTAATGGGCGGACCAGCGCGCCAAGAGCCATGGCGCCACGTCGAGATGTCTTGACTTCACCTCATCGATCAGCGGCTGGCCTTCGCGCGCACAGCGCCGCAGCACGGCGTTGACGAGACCGGCATATTTCGCCGCACGCCGATCCGATTGCACGAGGCGTACCGACAAATCGACCGCCGCATGGTCGGGCACATCCATCCAGAGAATTTGCGCAGCGCCAATCAGCAGTGCGCTTTGTGCGCGGGGCGCATCGGTCGGAACGCCGCGATCAAGAAGCCGTGAAAGGACATGACCAAGAGTGCCGAGCCGCCGCAGGACCGTCGCGACCAGCCGCCGCATCAGTGCCCGGTCACGATCGGAAAGGCTTTTCAGTCCCGGATGCGCCGAAGCGCCGTCGAGTTGCTCATCGAGCGTACGATGCTTGTGCAGGACGCCGTCGAGGATGTCGGCTGCGATCCGCCGCGCCGCGAGGCCGGGCGCTTCAGTTGGCAGGGCGAATCGTTGCGGGGGCATGGAGCTAGTGTCCCGATTCCGAAGTTCGTATCATTGCGCGGCCCCTCGTCTACGAACTTCGGAATCGATAGGATACTAGCCAATTTATCAATCCAGTGTGGCTTTGGTTCAAAAGCCCGCAGAACGAATTCGCGGCATCAATGATGCGGACTTTTGAACCGCCACACCGGCACATCTGTATTTCGGCGCAGCAATTCGCATTTCGACTGGGAATCGCTTTGCCATCAGAATATGCCAAATGTAAGAATCGGCTGTGTGACTTCAGGCGAATAGTGATGACCGACGATCCATCACAACCCGATTCGGCGGCTTCCGCAACGGAACGCAAGCTGCCGCCCGCGGCGCAACGCGCGCTTGCCGAAGCGGAAGCGCGGCGGAAGCTTGCGGCGTACGATGCGAAGTCGCCGCCGAAAGAGCTTCAGGGTCCGAAGGGACCCGAGCCGACGCGGTACGGCGACTGGGAAAGCAAGGGCATCGCCTCTGATTTCTGAATTCGAGAGGTCCGGAGGAGCGACCCCTGAATCAGGTGTGTTTCGCAAAACGTTGTGATCAGCGCGTCACCACGACAGGGGTGCCGATCGAAACCCGCTCATAGAGGTCGGTGATGTCGGGGTTGAGCATCCGGATGCAGCCGTAGGAGACGAAGCCGCCGACCGAACCCGGCACGTTGGTGCCGTGGATGGCGTATTCGCCGCCGGCGAGCGTCATGGCCGCAACGCCCATCGGATTGCGAGGCGAGCCGCCGGGAATGAGATCGGGGATGCTTGGCTTGTCGCGTTTCACGTCGGCGGGTGGCGACCAGGCCGGATTGCGGTACTTGCCGCTGATCTCTGTGGTGCCGGACCACTGCTTGCCGGATTTGCCGACCCCGACCAGATAACGAACCGCGCGGCCGGAATCGAGAATGAGATAGAGGCGGCGCTCGCCAGTCTTCACCACGATCGTCCCCGGAGAATATTCGCCGCTGACGCCGACCATCTCGGGCTGCGCCTGCGCGGTACCGCCTGCCAGAAGCCCGGCTCCGATGGTGGCCGCCGCCACCGCCATCCTCAAAGACATCGATCGCTCCGATACGTCTGCAAAATCTGACCAGAGTCTCGAAACGACGGCTGGTCCGGCATCAAATATTAACTGCGCCCCTTAACCGGGCGTTTTACACGCGCGGGCGGAACGCGCTTCTCAAGGGCGAAGAAAGAAAATGTTCGAAACAAAGTAAATGACCGGAAAACCACAGTCCTCCGCAAACCTGCAGGTGATCCGCGCCGTCGAATGACAATGGCGTGAAAGCCCGCCCCCGCAATACGCGCTTCGGGCACCGAAAAGCATCAAACGCTTTGTCTCTCCGCCGATCCCTGGTCGCTACACAGTCGTGCGATCGGGATCGTTTTGAAGAGAAGAGAATCGCTTTGAGTCTAGCCGCCCGTCAACAGCCGATGGGTCAACAGCACGGCCCGCGAACGGCGCGCTCGATGTCGAACGGGCAAACTTCGCCCTTTACGCCGACGTCCGCTTGTTCTGCCGGTTCCGCACGAGGTCGTCGACCACGGCGGGATCGGCCAGCGTCGAGGTATCGCCCAGGCTTCCCGGTTCGTCCTCGGCGATCTTGCGCAGGATGCGGCGCATGATCTTGCCGGAGCGCGTCTTCGGCAGTCCTGGCGCGAACTGGATCTGGTCCGGCGAGGCGATCGGGCCGATCTCCTTGCGCACCCACGTCACCAGCTCCTTGCGCAGTTCCTCCGTCGGTTCGGTGCCCGCCATCAGCGTGACATAGGCATAGATGCCCTGGCCCTTGATGTCGTGCGGATAGCCGACCACGGCGGCCTCCGAGACGAGCGCATGCGCCACCAGCGCGCTTTCGACCTCGGCGGTGCCCATGCGATGGCCGGACACGTTGATGACGTCATCGACGCGGCCGGTGATCCAGTAATAGCCGTCGGCATCGCGCCGGCAGCCGTCACCGGTGAAGTACTTGCCCTTGTAGGTCGAGAAGTAGGTCTGCTCGAAGCGGGCGTGGTCGCCGTAGACGGTGCGCATCTGTCCGGGCCAGGATTTGGCGATGCAGAGATTTCCCGTCGCCTCGCCGTCCAGCACCTTGCCTTCGCCATCTACGATCTGCGGCACCACGCCGAAGAACGGGCGCGTCGCCGATCCCGGCTTCAGCCTGGTCGCCCCGGGCAGCGGCGTAATCAAAATGCCGCCGGTCTCGGTCTGCCACCAGGTGTCGACGATCGGGCAGCGGTCGTCGCCGATGACGCGGTGATACCATTCCCAGGCTTCCGGGTTGATCGGCTCGCCGACCGAGCCCAGCAAACGCAGCGAGGCGCGCGAGGTCTTCTTCACCGGCGCGTCGCCGCCCTGCATCAGCGCACGGATCGCGGTCGGCGCGGTGTAGAAAATATTGACCTTGTGCTTGTCGATGACGGTCCAGAACCTGGAATTATCCGGGTAATTCGGCACGCCTTCGAACATCAGCGTGGTCGCGCCGTTCGCCAGCGGCCCGTAGAGAATGTAGCTGTGGCCGGTGACCCAGCCGACGTCGGCGGTGCACCAGTAGATATCGCCGTCGTGATAGTCGAACACGTATTGATGCGTCATCGCGGCGAACAGGAGATAGCCGGCGGAGGTGTGCAGCACGCCCTTGGGTTGGCCGGTCGAGCCCGACGTATAGAGGATGAACAGCGGATCTTCCGCATGCATGTGTTCGCATGGGCACTCCGTCGTCACGACTTTGGCGGCCTCGTGGTACCAGAAGTCGCGCGACGGGTTCATGTCGACCTTGGCGCCGGTGCGCTTGACGACGACGACCCAGTCGACGCCGCTGGTCTTGGCGAGGGCGGCGTCGACATTGGCCTTCAGCGCAACCTTCTTGCCGCCGCGCAAGCCTTCGTCGGCGGTGATGATCACCTTGGATTGGCAGTCGTTGATGCGCTGGGCGAGGCTGTCCGGCGAGAAGCCCGCAAACACCACCGAGTGAATGGCGCCGATCCGCGCACAGGCGAGCATCGCGTAGGCCGCCTCCGGGATCATCGGCAGGTAGATCGTGACGCGGTCGCCCTTCTTCACATTGCGCGTGCGCAGGATGTTGGCGAACTTGCAGACCTCGTCATGGAGCTGCTTGTAGGTGATGTGCTTGGACTCGGACGGGTCGTCGCCTTCCCAGATGATGGCTGTCTGGTTGCCGCGCTTCTCAAGATGCCGGTCGATGCAGTTCCAGGCGACATTGAGCACGCCGTCCTCGAACCATTTGATCGAGATGTGGCCGGGCTCGAAGGAGGCATTCTCGACCTTGGTGAACTGTTTCATCCAGTCGAGGCGTTTCGCGTGTTCGGCCCAGAAGCCGTTGGGATCCCTGACCGAGCGCGCGTACATTTCCTTGTACTTGGCGTCATCCACCCAGGCGCGCTTCGCCCAGTCGGCCGGTACGTCGTAGATTTTCTCGGACATGTGATCCCTCCACCCGATGCGGCCCCGTGAACGCAGAAAGGACCGCCGTCTTGATTGTTGAAACGATTATGCGCCCGCGCCGATGACGCCGACAAGCGCAACGAGTACGACCTTCGGCGGGCTTTTTGATTGCGCCTGATCAATTCGAAGCGCGGCCGGCTCGAGCGCACTGAAACGACGCGGTCCGGGGCTGTCTCCCGCTCCGGATTCCGGGCGCAGGGCAGGGCTGCGTTCGGCCCGAACGGTAATTGAGAACCTTCCCCGTGAAATCCAGGGGCTGGTGCGTTAAGCCTTTCCCGCCTAAATGGCCAAGCTTGGGCAAAGAGCCTTTGGGCACGGCCCCGCCGGGGCGCTGGGCCCCGGAGCCGGAACAAAGCCGGGCAAACCGGCATTAGCAGGGTAAGCATTGGAGCAAGGCGTCTAAAGCTATGATGGATCAACAGAATTTTGAGGCGGCGCCCACTGGCGTGGCTGGTCCGGAAGTAGCTTTGGCCAAGGCTTTGGGACAGTGGCCCAAGCCGGAGCCCACCAGGCGCGGGAGATCGGCCCGCAAAACCGCAGCCGCGACGGCGCCTTCGGTCGAGGTTTTGGCCAGGGAATTGGGCTTGAAACTCGGCGAGCAGAGGAAGCTCACCATCCGCCGCGTCAAGCGGGGAAAAAATTATTCCTTCGTCCGCGCCAACGGCTCCCATATCCGTGACGCCCGCACGATCCGCCGCCTGCATGCGATGGCGGTGCCGCCGGCCTATCAGAACGTGCGCTATTCGCCCGATCCGAATTCGCATTTGCAGGCCGTCGGTCGCGATGCCGCCGGGCGGCTGCAATACCGCTATCACGCCGACTGGGAGAAAGTCCGCGAGCACCGCAAGGCGCATCGCCTGGCGAAGCTCGTCGGCGCGCTGCCGAAAATCCGCCGCCACGTCTCGATGCATCTCGCCGGCGACGAGCCGACACGCGAATTCGCGCTTTCGGCCGTGATCGAACTGATCGCGCGCACCGCGATCCGTCCGGGCAACGAGACCTATGCGCGGATGAACGGAACGCGCGGCGCCACCACGCTTTTGAAATCCAACGTGACGCTGGAGGATGATGCGTTCGTGCTCTCCTTCAAGGCGAAGGGCGGCAAGGCCGTGCGCAAGGAATGCGACGCGGCCAAGCTCGTGCGCGCCATTCCGATTCTGCGCACAGTGCCGGGCAAGCGCCTGTTCCAGTATCGCGATGCCTCTGGCACCGTGCGCGCGGTTTCCACGACCAGCGTCAATGCGTTCCTGCGCGAGATTGCCGGCATCAAGATTTCGCTGAAGGATTTCCGCACGCTGATGGCGTCCGCCGTGGTGCTGGAATCCTTGTCGCGCGTTTCGCCGGCTGCGAGCCAGCGCGGCCGCAAGCGTCAGGTGCTCGACGCTATCCGCGCCGCCGCCGATCAGCTCTCCAACACGCCGGCGATCTGCCGCAAGAGCTACGTGCACGACACCATCGTCACCGCGTTCGAGGATGGCATTCTCGAGCGCTTTGCAGCGACCATGAAAGGCTACCGCACCCAGAAGAAGCGCGAGCAGCTCTTGGCGCAGGTGGTGCTGGCGGCTGCGGCGTAGCGTTTCGTTCGTCCTTCGTCTCTTCATCTCCGTTCTTCGTCATTCCGGGGCGCGCGGAAGCGCGAGCTATGGTGCGCAATTGCGCACCTGAGAATCCATTTCTCCCCGTATCGTTGCGGCACTATGGATTCCGGGCCTGCGCCTTGCGCGCGCCCCGGAATGACAACAATTCTTCGGGCGCGCCTGCTCGTTCTCGCGAAGCAAATCGCTTCCGAGTTCTCTCAAATATCGCTCCCTCCCATTGCAGAGGGCGCAGGGAATGCCGGGCGTTTGGCGCGCCCACAGCCTCGTGCGCAAAGATAGAAAGCACACGAGTTAGTCACCGCGAGCTTCGCGCGCGAGAAGCAGTGCCCGTGATTTGCCCGACGTCACAAGGGATCGATCTGCGACAGATTAACGCGACGGGCAAATCTGTAGGTTATCGGCAATCGAGCGCAACGAGAAATGTCAATGATGTTGTCGTTGCAGCGATCGCGAGCGGTCCTTCGCCTCATACCTTGATCCATCGCAAGGCGGCCTGACTGCGTCCGAGTCGTCATGGTTTCCCCGGAACGGGCACTCCGTCCGGACCGGATTTGAGGCCCTTTCCTCATACACAACGGAGGATTCCATGACGGTGTTCATCACGCAGGGACGCTATACGCAGGATGCGGTCAAGGGAATGCTGGCAAAGCCTGAGGACCGTACCGAGAGCGTCGCTCAATTATTCGCCAAGGCGGGCGGCAAGATGATCGCCTACTATATGACCTTCGGCGAGTACGACTTCCTGGTCGTTTCGGAGGGCCCTTCGCTTGATGGCGCGGCGGCGGCTTCCATCGTCGCCGCGGCCAGCGGCGGCGTCACTGACCTGAAGACAACGATCGGCATGACTTCAAATGAAATGAAGAACGCCTTCGTCAAGGCCGGTAGCATTGCCGCTGGCTTCAGGTCCGCGGGCGCGAAGGGCTGAGGCGCGAAACCGCGATCTGTGTGGCATGACGCATTGGAGAGAACGGGCCTTCCGTGCCCTTTATCCGGGGCACGGAAGGGCGCGGCGTTGACCGCGAGCGCCCGCGGCAGGTGGCGCGACTGGCAAATCGGTTGGCGTGCTTGAAAACGTTAAGCCTCATCGTCATTCCGGGACACGCGCAGCGTGGGCCCGGAATCCATCACGCAGCATGAATACCGGGAGAAATGGATTCCGGGCCTGCGCCTTGCGGCGCATCCCGGAATGACAGCCCGTAGGGCGGATTAGCGGCAGCGTAATCCGCGTTTCTCTCCTCAGTTGTGGTTGCATCGCGGCGGGTTACGCCTTCGGCTGACCCACCCTACGAGCTACGCCGTGTCCCCAGCCACCAATAGAGCCCCGCGGTCACGAGCCCCGCGGCCGGAAAGAAAAGCATGAACGGATCGAGGGCCCAGCGCACGAAAAACGTCAAGAAATTTTCGACCGGAGGTCCGGAATCAGGGCCGCTTGCGCGCCACGCCAGCATCGTGACCGGCAGGATCATCGCGGTGCCGAGCGCAAAGCCGAGCGCGCAGGCGATCCAGCCCGTCAGCGGTCTCAACAGCGAAAGCAGGAACAGCGCCGGCAGGAACAGAAAGACCATCGTCCCGTAGGAGATCACACATGCTGGAATCAGCAGAATGAAGAACGGCAACACCACCGGGCCTTCGCCGTTCAACAACGGCGACATCACGGCGCTCCCGATCAGCGGCACCGCCAGCGGCGCCGCCCAAAAGCCGGTCCAGCTGAAATGCATCGTCGTTCCTCCGCCGCTTCAGCGAGTATTTCCGATCACCAATGCGTTGGCACGAGCTGTTCGCGTCATCGCGAGCGGCAGCCTGTAGGGCGGATTAGCGATAGCGTAATCCGTCGCCAAAGACGCCTGGGTGGCGGGTTACGCCGCCGCTAACCCGCCCTACGCCGCCAAGGATTTTCACACCCCGCCCATCTTGCAGACGTATTTCCACTCTTCCGCCGTCACCGGCTGCACCGAGAGGCGTGAATATTTTACGAGCGCCATGGCGGCGAGTTTCTTGTCGGCCTTGATTGCCGCCATCGTCACCGGCGTTTTCAGCGGCTTGTCGGCCTTGATGTCGACGCAGACGAATTTTCCGGTCTTGTCGGTCGGATCGGGATAGGCCTCCTTGATCACCTCGGCGATGCCGACGATCTCCTTGCCCTCGTTGGAGTGATAGAAGAACGCCTTGTCGCCCTTCTTCATGTTCACAAGGTTCTGCCGCGCGGTGAAATTGCGCACCCCGGTCCAGGCCTCGCCCTTGGCGCCCTTCGCCACCTGCTGATCCCACGACCAGGCGGAAGGTTCGGATTTCACCAGCCAGTAATTCATGACGACAACATCCCATCTCGCGCTTGTGACATGCCCAATACCACGACAGAGCTATAAGCGCCGTCAAGGGGGCGCGCCAACGCGCCCGGTCAGGGGGAAGCCGAGATGCGCGTCAATCGCCGGAAGTTCGTCACGCTCGCCGCCGCGACGCTCGCATCGCCCGTCGTTCTCGCGGCGCCGCGCCCGATCAGGGCGATCGCCTTCGACGGCTTTCCGATCACCGATCCGCGCCCCGTCTTCGCCAAGGTCGAAGAGATCTTCCCGGACAAGGGGCGCATCCTGAACGACGCCTGGCGCACGCGGCTGTTTGAATACACCTGGCTGCGCACGCTCGGCGGACATTATGTCGACTTCTGGCATGTGACCGAGCAATCCCTGATCTTTGCCGCGAAGGCATCGGGCGTTGATTTGACGGCCGATCAGCGCGCCGCCGTCATGCAGACATGGCTCACCTTGAAAGCGTGGCCTGACGTCGCGCCGGCGCTGAAAGAGTTGAAGGCGGCGGATATCCGCATGGCCTTCCTCGCCAATCTCACGGCACCGATGCTCGATGCGGTGGTGAAGAATTCCGCGCTGGAAGGTTTCTTCGAACCGCATCTGTCGACCGATCGTGTCGGCGTGTTCAAGCCCGCGCCCGCCGCCTACCAGATGGGGGTGGATGCGTTCAAGCTGACGAAGGACGAGATCGTGTTCGCCGCGTTTGCCGGCTGGGATGCGGCGGGCGCCAAATGGTTCGGCTATCCGACCTTCTGGGTCAACCGCGCGGGGACGCCGATCGAGGAACTCGACGCCACCCCGGACGGCATCGGCACCGGCATGGCTGATCTCGTGAAGTTCGTGCTGGGGTGAGATGCGTTTGCCTTTTGCGAGGCGCGATCAGCCATTTTCCAGTGCGTTGCCCGAATCCGATAGCCAATTTAAGCGAAGGTTGATCGTTCTGTCCGATGGTGGAGCGACGGGAAGCGCCGCGGGCCGCGGACGCATCCCGCCGGTTCGTCGCAAAGTTCTCAACACCTCCGGATGCATTCATGCCGATCCTGGCTGCCCCCAGCCGTAAACCTTCGCCGGAAAACCACGCACAATCGCAAGCGCTGGGCGTGCTCGCCGCGCTCCAGGCCCGCGATGCGGCGCTCGTCACCTGGATCGAGGCGCTGGCCGAAGGGCGATACGACGTGGTGGGTCCTGCGGGCGACGATGTGCTTACGCGTGCGGTTGCAACGCTGTCGGCCAGATTGGCGGAACTGGCCTCGAATAACCTCGACCGAATTGTCGATCTCAACATCCAGAGCAACGAAACGGCAATTTCGGCCGCGAAAATGCTGACTGCCTCCCGCGATATCGAGGAACGTACCCAGGCTCTCGCGGCGGCCAGCGAAGAGATGGTCGCATCCGTCGGGCAGATCCGGGTCACGGCCGACGATGCGGCCGAACGCGCCACCCGGATGAAGTCGAGCGCCGAACAGGGGATGTCGACGGTCGGATCGGCGACGAGCGCGATGGGTCGCGTCGAGACCACCGCGAACGAAGCGTCGGACAAGATCGTGGCGCTGAATGTCGCCTCCGAGGAGATTGGCGCTATTGTCGGCTCAATCGATGCGATCGCCAAGCAGACCAACCTTCTGGCGCTAAACGCGACAATCGAAGCCGCGCGGGCGGGCGAAGCGGGCCGCGGATTTGCCGTGGTCGCTTCCGAGGTCAAGGCGCTCTCGCAACAGACAAGCAAGGCGACCGAGGATATCCGCGACCGAATCGAGCGGCTGCGCAGCGAAGTCGAACTGATCGTGGTTGCGATGTCGGATTGCAGATCGGCTGCGGTCGAGAGCAAGGACATCGTCTCTCGGCTCGGGGGCGCGATGTCGGAGGTTGGCGAACATATCGCCACCGTAACCGGCGGCATGCATGAAATAGCCAATATCCTCAATCAGCAGACGGAGGCCTCGCGTGAAATAGCCGAGGGCCTTTCGGAGATTGCGGACAAGACCAAGATCAGCGTCGATCAAATCAAGGGCATTTCCTCGCAGCTCGACAACTCGCAGGGAATCGCGGGGCAGCAATTGCAAACCCTGGCCGGCTTGTCGTTTGGCAACAAGATCCCGCGCCTCGCAAAGGCGGACCACGTCATCTGGAAGAAGCGACTCGCCGACATGGCCGTGGGCCGGGTTTCCCTCAAGGCCGACGAACTTGCCGATCACCATTCCTGTCGTCTGGGGAAGTGGTATTACGGTGACGGTTCTCGCCAGATGCGTCACCACCCTGCTTTCGCGGCATTGGAAACGCCGCATGCTCAGGTTCATGAACACGGCAAGCTCGCTGCGCGGCTGTTCGAAAAGGGCGATCTCACGGGCGCGCTCAGGGAAATCGCGCTGGTGGAGACGGCATCGGCGGAAGTTCTCCGGCTGCTCGACGACCTCGGCCGCCAGTCTGCGGGACCAGCAGACCAGGCCTCGGCGCCGGGTTTCACCCCTCCGCCCTGAACGGGCGCGTCAGGAGGCCTTGCACGGCATCGTCGATCGTGACCGCGCCGCGCAGGATGTCGGCAACCGCGTTGGAGACCGGCATGTCGACGCCCTCGGCCGCCGCAAGCTCGACCAGCACCGGCGCGGTGAACGCGCCCTCCGCCAATTTGCCGCTGGGCGCCGCTTGGCCACGGCCAAGCGCCTGCCCCAGCGCGAAGTTGCGCGACTGCGGCGCCGAGCAGGTCAGGATCAGATCGCCAAGGCCGGAGAGACCGACGAGGGTCTCAGCTCGCGCGCCAAACGCGCGACCGAAGCGGGCCAGTTCCGAGAAGCCGCGCGTGATCAGCGCGGCCTGCGCCGAGGCGCCGAGCTCCTTGCCGACCGCAATCCCGGCCGCGATCGCAAGCACGTTCTTGGCTGCGCCGCCGATCTCGACGCCGCGAACGTCGCTCGTGTGATAGGGCCGGAACGTCGCCGAGCCCAGCGCCTTGACGAGCTCGCTTGCCAGCGCCTCATCGTGGGCCGCGAGCGTCACCGCGGTCGGCAGGCCCCGCGCCACCTCGGCGGCAAAGCCCGGCCCCGACAGGATCGCAGGCCGCGCCTGTGGTGCGACCTCCGCGATCACCTCGGTCATGAACTTGTGGGTGCCGCGCTCGATGCCCTTGGCGCAGGCAACCAGCGGCGTCCCCTCGGTCAAATGCGGCGCCAGCGCTGAGGTCGCGGCGCGCAGATCCTGCGCGGGCGTGGCGATCAGGATGGCGTCGGCCTCAGCCGCGCGCGCGAGGTCGTGCGTCACCTCGATGCTTGCGTGCAGGATGATATCAGGCAGTTTCGGATTGGAGCGCGTCGAGGCAATAGCTTTGGCTGCTTTCGCGTTGCGCGCATGGAGAATAACGTCGCGGCCCGCACGCGCGGCGACGCCGGCGAGCGCCGTTCCCCATGCGCCCGCGCCAATCACGGCGATTGAGTTGAATGCGGTCATCGACGGCCTCTCAAAACCCTGCACGCGTGTTGGCGTAACCCGCGGGCGCCGTCGCGTTACTGTCGAGCAGCCAGCGCGCCCGCGGCGCGGTATCCATCGGATCGGTCAGGCCCAGCGCCAGCCGCTCGGCGCCGGCCCAGGCGATCATCGCGCCGTTGTCGGTGCAAAGCGCGGGCGGTGGAATGATCAGCGTGGTCTCTGCCTTGGCCGCGACCTCCTGCAACGCGCCTCGGATCGCCTGATTGGCGGCGACGCCACCAGCCGCGACCAATGCGCGCGGCGGACCAAACCGTTCCTGGAACAATCGCAAGCCGACGCTCAATCTATCCGCCGTGGATTCCAGCACCGCGGCTTGAAAGCCCGCGCAGAGATCGCGGACATCCTGGGGATCGAGCGGCATCAGGCGCGCGGCCTCGTTGCGCACCGCCGTCTTCAAACCCGAGAGCGAGAAGTTCGCATCGTTGCGCCCGAGCATTGGCCGCGGCAGGGCGAAGCGCGCGGGATCGCCGCCGCGCGCGGCGCGTTCGACCTCCGGTCCGCCGGGATAGGGCAGGCCGAGCATCTTCGCCACCTTGTCGAAGGCTTCGCCGATCGCATCATCGACCGTGGTGCCGAGCCGCACATAGTGGCCGACGCCAGTCACCGCGACGATCTGGGTATGGCCGCCGGAGGCGAGGAACAGGCAATAGGGAAACGCCAGCGCGCAGGTGAGCCGCGGTGTCAGCGCATGCGCCTCGAGATGGTTGACCGCGATCAGCGGCGTATTGTGCACCATCGCGATCGCCTTCGCCGTCGTGAGGCCGACGATCACCCCGCCGATCAGGCCGGGCCCGGCCGCGGCCGCGACCGCCGACAGCTGCGAGAAATTCACGCCCGCATCCTTCATCGCAGTGTCGACGATACCGTCGAGCAGATCGACATGGGCGCGCGCCGCAATCTCCGGCACCACGCCGCCATAGATCGCGTGTTCCGCGGTCTGCGACCTCACGATGTTCGACAGGATTTTCGCGGTGCCGTCGCTTGCGCGCTCGACCACGGCGGCCGCGGTCTCGTCGCAGGTGGTCTCGATCCCCAGCACCAATGTTCTTTTGCCGTCCGCCAATCCAGTGCCCACTTTTCGAAGTTCGTACTCCATCGCAGCACCCGCTTTTACGAACTTCGAAAAGTAATAGGCAATGGCAAAACTTATTGATTCTGGTGCCGCTTTCCATTTGAAGTTCCTGAATGAGTTTGCCGCTTGCTGTGCAGGAACTTCAAATAGGCGGCACCAGTGACCCTTGTGTTTTGAAAAAATCCAGCGTTTCCCTATTCGGTAGCATTCCGGACTTGTAGGGTGCAATCCTGCGCCGGTCATCCCCCTCATCCTGAGGAGCCGCCCTTTGCGCGGCGTCTCGAAGTATGGGCCACATCGAGGCCTCATGGGTTCGAGACGCGCCGGGAGGCGCTCCTCACCATGAGGGGCTGGTGGAGTGGATTTGACATTCGCTAACCGCCTAGCCGCGGGCACCGAAAGCGAATGTCAAATCCCAAACTCCACTAGAAACAGATATATCTGCTAGTGGTCCTTTTGATTCTAACATTCGCAAGAGTGCCTGCTGAGAAGGGATGCGAATGTTAGAATCGGACCACTAGCCAGCGGAAGTTCGATTCAATGGCCATTCTCGTCACGCGCCCGCGCCCCGACGGCGAGGCCACCGCGCGCGCACTTCGCGCCAAGGGATTTGCGGTGTTGCTGGCGCCGATGCTGCGGTTCGAGCCGGTCGCCTTCCATGAGGACAGCGATGTCAGGTATGGCGGCGTCATCGTCACCAGCGCCAACGCGCTGCGCGCGATCGACACCAGGCTTGCGGGCAGCCCCCTGCTCAAGCTGCCGCTGTTTGCGGTCGGCGATCACACGGCCGAGGCCGCGCGCGCGGCCGGATTTGAAAAGGTCATCTCGGCGGGCAGCGATGCGGCGGGCCTGCGCGAGCGCATCCTGGAATCGGCGAAGGCGAAGGCACTGAAGAAGACGAGCCCGCTGCTTTATCTCGCCGGCGCGGACCTCGCCCGCGACCTGCCCGGCGAACTCGGCGAGCGCGGCTTTACCGTCGTCACGCAAACCACCTACCGGATGGTCGCCGTCACCCACTTGCCGGAGGACGCCCGCAACGCATTCGCCGCCGACGGGGTTGAAGCCGTGCTGCATTATTCCAGGCGCAGCGCACGGGCCTTCATCGAGGCGGTTCGCGAGGCCGGCGTCGAGATTTCGGCGTTGTCGCTGCCGCAATACTGCCTCTCGGCCGGCATTGCGACGGTGTTGCGCGATGCCGGTGCGGCGCGGGTGGTGGTGGCCGCCACGCCCGACGAGGGGGCGTTGTTCGCGGTGCTCGGCCTGCGCACGTGAGCCTTTACGGCTCGCCGGGGCTGGGCCGAATGTTTTGCCTCCGAGCGGTTACTACCCCCTTGTATTTACTTGATGTCTTCTCATTCTCGGATTTGCCGACGTATCTCCCGAAACGGGCGGCGGATGGCGAGAATCAGACGACTGAGTAGTGCGGCGAATTCGAAGTTCCTGTCAGTTTCGCTGCGAGTTCGTTATAGGAACTTCAAATTCAAAGCCGCACTAGAATCAATAAGTTGCTAGAGCTCCTTTTGATTCCGAAGTTCGCATCAGAGGTCGCCACGATAGCGTGCGAACTTCGGAATCGGAGCTCTAGTGCTTTGTCCGGTCGATCGCGCTACAAGGCGCCGACCAGGTTGCGGATGAGGAATCGTATGGACAACAACAGGCCCGATGACCCCACGCCGTCGCCGGAGCCGGGCCGGCCGAGGCGTGCGCCGCCGACCATCGACCTCGAGGCGTCGGAGGTCTCGGAGGTGACGAAGCCAGCCGGGGACTTGGGTGGCAGCGGCGCCGGCGGCGATGACGGCCGATCGTCGCGGTTTTCCGCCGCCGCGCTTCAGCCGTTCTGGATCGCGGGCGTGACCGGCGCACTTGCTGCCGGGCTCGTGCTGGCCGTCGCTTGGGCGCTGGGCTGGACGGCGCAGCCGGCCGCAGACACCAATACGAGCGCGATCGCAACGCTGTCATCGCAGGTATCAGATCTCGATGCGCGCCTCTGGAAGCCTTCAGGCGCCGATCCGGCGCTGGCCTCGCGCCTTGACGCGCTGGAAAAATCGCTCGCCTCGCTGCGCAGCGACTTGAATAGCGCCCGCGCCCAGTCGCAAAAACTCGCCGGCGAGCTTGATGCGGTGAAATCGGCAAGCCCGTCATCGGCCGCTGCGCAGCCTGCGCCGGATCTGTCGCCGATCGAGGGACGGCTATCCGAAATCGAGCGCGCGCTTCGCAGCCAGAGCGACAATCTGGCGCAGGCCAGCAGCAAGCCGGCCGACGACAGCGCGCTGCGGCGGCTGGTGGTGGCCTCGATGCTGGAGATCTCAGTGCGGCAGGGCGAGCCGTTTGCCGCGGCGCTGAACACGGCGAAGGCGCTGGCGCCGGATCCGCAACTGCTCAAGCCCTTGGACAATTTCGCGTCGTCAGGCGTGCCGAACCCGGCTGCCCTGTGCCGCGAGTTGTTGACTCTGGTGCCGAAGCTGGAGCCGCCTGCGCCGGCGAGCGCCACCACGGGGACGGGCATTGTCGAGCACCTCAAGGCGGGCGCGGCAAAACTCGTGCGGATCGAGCGCACGGATACGGTTGGCAACGATCGCGGCGCCATCGTCGCGCGCCTCACCGCCGCGGCCTTGCGCAACGACCTGCCGGAAGCGCGGCGTGAGTTGAATTCGCTTGACCCCGTCGACCGCGCCCCCGCGCAAGCCTGGCTCGACAAGGCTACCGAGCGGGATACGGCGCTGTCAGCCTCGCGCAAGTTCGCCCACGAGGCCATGGCGGCGCTCGCCAGGCCCGCCCAATAGACCCGGTGGAGTGGATTTGACATTCGCTACCAGCCAACCGCGCACTCGCAAAGCGAATGTCAAATCCTCTACTCCACTGGAATCGTAAATTTTGCTAGTGGTCCCTTTGATTCTAACATTCGCAAGAGTGGCCGCTGAGAAGGGATGCGAATGTTAGAATCAGAACACTAGCCGATGTACCGAATCATCTTTTTTCTGTTGCTGGTCGCGCTCGCAGCCTGGGGCGCCGCGTGGGTCGCCGATCAGCCGGGCGATGTCACCTTTCCCTGGGACGGCGGGCGGGCGCACGTCACGCTGCTTGGGTTTGCGGTTGGATTTCTGATTGCGGTCGTCGCTGCCATGATCGCCTGGAGTGCCTTGCGCGCGCTGTGGCGGCTGCCGGAAAAAATCCGCAAAGCCAATCGCGAGCGGCGTCATGCCCGCGGCCGGCACGCGATCACGCAAGGGCTGCTTGCAATCGGCCATGGCGATTCCGCGGCCGCGCGCCTGCACGCCAATGTCGCGCGCCGCCATGCGGCAGCCGATCCGCTGACGCTGCTGTTGCACGCCCAGTCGGCCCAGCTCGAAGGCAACCGCGCCGCCGCGCGCGAGGCGTTCGCGGCCATGGCCGCGCGCGAGGACACGCGGCTGTTGGGCCTGCGCGGATTGTTCATCGAGGCGCAGCGCGCCGATGATATCGTGGCCGCGGTTACGATCGCCGAGGAAGCGCTGAAGACTGCGCCGTCCTCGACCTGGGCATCGCAGGCCGTGCTCGGCTTCCGCTGCGCCAGGGGCGACTGGGTCGGCGCGCTTGCGATCCTCGAGACAAATTATGCCTCCGGCCTGATCGACAAGGATACGTATCGCCGCCAGCGCGGCGTGCTGCTGACCGCCCGGGCGCTGGAACTCGAGACGGTCGACCGTGACCAGTCGCGCGACGTGGTGATGGAAGCCATCAAGCTCGCGCCGACGCTCGTGCCCACGGCGGTTCTCGCGGCGAAATTCCAGAGCGAGGCGCATCAGATCCGCCGTGCCATGCGCATCGTCGAGGCCGCCTGGCTGGCGCAGCCGCATCCTGATCTCGCCGACGCCTACGCCCATGTGAAGTTAGGGGATTCCGCGCGGGCGCGCCTGGTGCGGCTCGAGACGCTGGCGGCGAAAGTGCCCGGCCATCTTGAAAGCGCGCTCGCGGTGGCGCGAGCCGCGATCGATGCATCCGAGTTTGGCAAGGCGCGCGAGGCCCTGGCGCCGTTCATCGACGCGCCGACGCAGCGCGTGGCGATGCTGATGGCGGAGATCGAGCGCACCGAACATGGCGACAGCGGCAAGGCGCGGGCCTGGACCTTAAGGGCGGTGCGCGCGCTGCACGATCCGGTCTGGACCGCGGACGGTTACGTCTCCGACAAATGGCGGCCAGTCTCGCCCGTCTCGGGCCGGCTCGATGCCTTCCAGTGGCAGACGCCGGTGGCGGCGCTGCCGTCGGCGTCCGGCGCGGTCGAGCCGTCGCCGTTCGAGCAGGCGATGCTGGCCGCAAGTCCGAAAGCGCCGGAGCCGGTCGACGAGCCTCACGACGCGCCGCAGTTGGCGCATGACGGTGTGGAGCAGGACAATGCGCCGGCGTCGCCGCCCGCGGCCGAAGTTCCTCCATCGCCACCACCGGCCGAGACAATGCCTGTCGCCCCAACGCCAGCCGCGCCGACGCCGGCAGCCGAAGCACCTCTTCAGCCTGCGCCGCTGTTTCGCGCCCGCACCGACATTCCCGCCGGCGCGGCAAGACCGGCGCCGGCAATTCCGGCGATCATTCCGATCGTTCGCCCGCCCGACGATCCCGGCGTCGACGACGGAACCGAACCCGACGAGTTCGCGGAAGGGCGCGCGCCCGTACGCGGCCAGGAGGGCGGCTGGCGCGGCTTTCTGTCCCGCATGCGCGGCTGATTCGTTTCTTCCCTCCCCCATTGCGGGGAGGGAAGGCCGAAGCGCAGCGAAGGCCAGCGTGGGGTGCCGACGTTGCCCTCAAGTCCGGGTATTGAGATTGCTTCGAAAACCCCCACCGCGAGCTATGCTCGCCTCGGACCCCGCAAAGGGGAGGGATGCGTAGAGGCCCGCGTTTTTCTTGCCAAGCGAGGCGCTGCCCGATATCAGGTGCGGGCGCCTTCACCCGCCGGCAACAATATGTCGCTATGCCGGAAGACGCCTTGGACCGCGGGCCGATGGTCCGCCGCAATAGCTCAGTTGGTAGAGCACGTCATTCGTAATGACGGGGTCGGGGGTTCGAAGTCCCTCTTGCGGCACCAGTTTTCAGGATGGGTAACAGAACGCACCTAAAACAGGGGTGACAACCTCGCGCCGAACGCGTTGTCGGATCGCCAATAGAAATTCGGAGCTGACTGTTCACGGACTCAGCCGCTTAGTGCAAACGGGGTCGCCTTTGGGCATGACCTTGCAATCCCAATCCGGGCCGAAGCCAGTCGCTTGACGGAAATTGGGGAACCGCACGTAAACGAAAGCACAGATACCCACCAAGACGACCGCAAATAGGATGCCTACGATGTCTGCGCGCGTTGGGTTCCACTGGGGCCATCGCATTCTTGATCCATAGGGTTTGAAGACCAAGCCTTTGCTGCATCTCTGTACCTAAAGACAGAATATAGGTTTTCGATAACAAGCGTCCGTCAAACGAGACAGATTCATAATGTTCCGTTAATGGCGCTTGGTAGAGGTTTCGCCGCAGCATGCGGATGTTTGTTATAGAGGCGAGACCAGCCAACTTTTTTCATTCCTGGCGATGGCGTGCTAGTCGGAGTAACGTGGCTACCGGCCTTCCAGCTCGCGCGGCAGTGCTTACAAAAAAAGTCGGTTGGCGAGAACATTCAAGAAGACCGGATGCTTCCAGATAAATCATCAATCCGATTTCTTTGCGCTCTCGCGGCTTGCGCGTTTGCCATCGCCACCATCCGCGCATCCGCCGCGCCCGCCGATATCCTCCTGATCAACGGCAAGATCATCACGCTCGATGCTTCTTCGTCGATGAAGCAGGCGATCGCGGTCGAAGGTGACCACATTGCCGCGACGGGAACTACGGAAGAGCTGCACAAGCTCGCAGGTCCTTCCACCGAAATCATCGATCTCGGCGGGCGGACGGTGATTCCCGGCCTGATCGATTCCCACATTCATGCCATTCGCGCCGGCTTCCGCTTTGCGGGTGAAGTGAGCTGGGAGGGCGCGGCTGATATCAATGAAGCGCTCGATCGTCTCAGGTCCGCGGCGGCGCGCGAAAAGCCGGATGCGTGGCTGGTCGTTGCCGGCGGGTGGACGCCGCGCCAGTTTGCCGAAAATCGAAGGCCCACTGAGGTGGAGATTGCGGGCGCGGCTAGCGGCCATCCCGTCTACATCCAGCTCTTCTACGGCTACGTGCTGATCAACGCCGAGGGGCGCGATCGGCTGAACATCAAATCCGCTGATGATCTGCCTGATGGCGCAAAATTCGAACGCGATGGCGACAACAAGCCGACGGGCTGGATCACAGGTCCAGGAAGTGCTGTTGTCGCGCTGTATTCGCGCTTGCCGAAGCCTTCCACGGAACAGGCAATCGACGGCACGCGGCAATTCTTCCGCGAGTTGGCGAGTTACGGCCTGACCGGCGTGATCGATCCCGGCGGCCACAACCTCGCACCGGACGATTACGCCGCGCTGTTTCACCTGTGGCGCGCTCACGCGCTGCCGCTGCGCGTGGTCTACAGCATGTTCGCGCCGCGCCCCGGGAGCGAGCTGGAGGATTTTCAGGCCGCCACGCAATTCCTGCCGATGGGCATGGGCGATGAATGGCTGCGCTTCAACGGCATCGGCGAATGCATCACCTGGGGCATGTACAACAACGATGCGCCGACCGATGCCGACAAGGACGCATTCTATCGTGTGGCTCGCTGGGCGGCCGGACGCGGCCTGACGCTGACGGTGCACTGGAACAACGATCGCTCCGTGCACCATCTGTTCGATGTGCTCGAACGCGTCAATCGCGAGGTGCAGATCGCACCACTGCGCTGGTCGATCGCGCATCTCAACGATGCGTCGGATGAGTCATTGCAGCGGATGCAGGCGCTCGGCGTCGGCTGGCTGACGCAGGACGGGCTCTATTTCGCCGCGCCCTCCTATATCGCCGAGCGCGGCGAGGCGCGCATGGCTCGCTCGCCGCCGCTTCTCTCGGCGCGCAGGCTCGGCATCGTCGTCGGCGGCGGCACCGACGCCAACCGGGTGATGATCGAAAACCCCTTCGTGTCGCTGCGCTGGATGCTCGACGGCCTCACCGTCGATCGTCTGGCAACCCGGGACAAGGCGGAAATCCCAAGCCGCGAAGAGGCGCTTCGCATCTACACCGAAGGCAGCGCCTGGTTTGCACAGGATGAAAATCGCCGCGGCCGACTGATGCCGGGCATGCTCGCCGATCTCGCCGTTCTGAGCGACGATTATTTTGCCGTGCCGGTTTCCGACATCGCGAAAATCAGATCGCTGCTGACGATCGTCGGCGGCCATATCGTCTATGCGGTGGGACCGTTTTCGGGTCTCGACGCGGCGCGTCGGTGAACTTAGTCTCAATATGGTCTAGCGGTTTCTACGGCGCGGGGAAGCATGGCGACGTTTCTGGTGATCCTGCACGGTCTTCTGGCCGTCGCGCTGCTTGGCGGCATCACGCATCAGGCGATCGCGCTTCTGTGGCCTGCGCGAAGCAAGCTCGGCTTCGTCAGCGCCTACCGTTCGGTCGCAAGCCCCATCTACGTCAACGCCAACATCATCCTGTTTTTGGCCGTCGCCATTCTCGGCGGCGTGATCTATCCGACCTATCGCGTCTTCGTGCGGACCTATCTCGAAAATGCGCGGCTGTTTTCCGCCGTCGGCTCGTTCGAGATGAAGGAGCAGTTCATTTCGATCGGGCTCGGGCTGTTGCCGCTCTACTGGCTGGTGTGGCGGCGCCCCGATCCGGCCGGAACGACGGCGCGCATCGCGGTGACCCTGATGCTCTGTTTCATCGTCTGGTTCAGTTTCCTCACCGGCCACGTCCTCAACAACATCCGCGGATTTTTCGGGCTATGAATAGCAACGCACTCGAAAAGTTGATTCCGGTTTTCTCGGCCGCGTTTGCGGCTATCTACATCCTCTCGGTCGAGCTGAACTGGGCGCTCTTCACCTACCATCCGAAAATCAAGCAGTGGGGCTGGCTGGTTGAGCCGGGCAGGAATGGCCCGCCGATGTACTGGTATGGCTGGCTTGTGACCTCGGCGCTGGGTGCGTGCACGGTGAGCGTGATAACATGGCCGCTGCTCAGGAACAGGCCGACGCAGTATTGGCTTGGATGGAGTGTGCCGCTCCTGGTCATGATCAGCGTCTGCTATTTCTTCCGTGATTTCTTTCTGCGCTGACATGCGAAAAAGACGGGCCGATCACCAAAGACCATCGCAAGGCAAGAAAAATGACAAGAACACCACGACGCCGCGTTACGGGTCCATCTCTCACACTGCTTGCCGGTGCTGCGGTTGCAGCCTTGGTGGGCTCGTTCCACCCGTCCTATTGCGGCGAACTGGATTCCGAACGCGATGAAGATGCGACGCTTGCCTTCGTCGGCTCGACGCGGGCGGTCGGCACGCTGGCGCCGATCCCCGAGGTCGTGGTCAGGGCCGAGCTCGGCAATCGGCGGATCATTGTTCGCAGCAACAACGAAGGCGTCTACAAGCTGATTCCAAATTTCGGCGCCGACATCAAGGGCGACAGCGTTGAGATTTCCTGTGCCAAGGACGGCTATGAGACGGTGGATGTCTCCCGCCGTGAGCTGTCGTCGAGCAAGGCGCACGAACTGGTCGTGGCCGAGTGCCTGATGGCGCCGAAACCGTAGCGCTTCGATTCGCTCGAAAATGCTTTGCGTGACCTGGCTCACATGATCGCGCGCGCGAGCAGCTTAAGGTTCGCGTTATCGATGCGCTGCACCGTCAAGGCATCTAGTGGTAGGCGTCACCTGGTTCGATCGGCCCGATTCCGGCGCGGCTCCGCGATCAGGCTGAAAATGCTTTTCGTAAAAATAATCCCCATCTGTGAAGCGGTTCACACCGGGATTTCACGGGCGCTCCTAAAACCCCGCAAGATCATTTTGCGGGAGGCATCCGTGTTCCGATTAGCCGACAACGCAAATCAGAACTCCGAGCCGAATTTCTGGCAAGGCTCGTGGCCGGCCATCGTTCGGATCATCATTCTGGAAATCCTGCTGCTGCTGGCGCTGACGGTGGCTTTCGTCTACTACCTGAACTGGTCGTCGGAGGCGTCCGTCTCCGAATTCATGGCCGCCAGCAAGGCGTCGACAGCCAAGCATTACCTGCCCAGCGTCTGACGCACTCTCTGTTCGCGCCGTTCACGATGGTCTCGCAATCCCGCGGGCCTGCTCGCGGTGCAGGCCGAGTCAGGCTTTCGTTCCCGGCAATCTACTGCGAAACCGTCTGCACCACCGTGCTCACAGGACGCGCGCTTGCCGTCGGCAGCTTCAGGTCCTTGATCAGCGCTTCGTCATATTCGGCCAGCGTCTGCATCGGCGCCTTGGGCTTCATGAAGACGATCTTGTAACCGCCGGCCTTCAGGCGGCGCAGCAATTCCGGCATCGCTTCCGCCGTGTGCTTCTGGAAGTCGTGCATAAGGATGATGCCCTTGCCCTGCTTCTCGAGCTTGGTCATCACGGTGGTGATGATCTGGTCGGCGTTCTTGGCGCGGAAATCGAAGGAGTCGAGGTCGCAGGAGAACATCGCGATGTTGCGCGTGCCGAGATAGGCCATTGCCGCCGGATTGTGCTGCAATTCCGGGAAGCGGAAGAACGGCGCGGGCGCGGTGCCGAGCGCGAACTTGACCGCGCTGTTGCCCTTTTCGATTTCGTCCTTGACGGTCTGTTCGGTCAGCTTCTTCGAGTTCAGATTCGCATGCGACCAGGTGTGCGTGCCGACGGTGTGGCCGGCCGCCGCTACCATCCTGAGGATTTCCGGATGATAGGTGGCGTGCTTGCCGATCGAGAAGAACACCGCCTTGGTGCATTGGTCGGCGAGCGCCTTCAGCACGGCCGGCGTGTTGCCCGGCCACGGACCGTCATCGAAGGTCAGCACCACTTCCTTGTCGCCGAGAAAATCGAGTTGCTTGAAATGTGCGAAGCCAAAGCCCGGTCCGCCTGACGTGTCGACCTCGACCACGCGGGACACGCCGAGCGCATCTGGATTGGCGCAGGCCTGTTTCGGTTGCGGGGCGGGCGCGGCCTTGTCGGAAATGCTGCCGGTGACCTCGATCGGATCACGGCTCGCCGCCGGCTTTGCGGGGGCGGGAAGCGGCGGGGCTACGGGCGCGAATTGTGCCGCGGCGACGGCCTGCGCCTTGGCGGCGTTCCTTGCCGATGACGTCCAGAACCAGCCGCCGGTGGCGATCATCGCAGCCGCCACCACACTCATCAGCATCAGGCCCAACGCGTTACGCATGGTTACTCTTTCGTTAACTCGAAAACTAAAATTGGTGCCCCACGTTCTTTATGGGAAAGAGTTGTTAACGCTCCCCCAACGCGGGGTATTTCGTGATGCCGTTGGCTTCATGCATGGTCGAGTGCCGCGCCGACCCGAGCCCCGGTTGCCGCCCGGTGATGGAGCGCGACAGGGCTAGTACGCAAAGCACACGCCGTCATGGCCGGGCTTGACCCGGCCATCCACGTCTTTGTTTTGCTGCGGATCTAAGACGTGGATGCCCGCGACGAGCGCGGGCATGACGGTGCCGACAGGTCTCATCTTGCACGAACTACCGGCGACGGAGCGACCACCGCATTGATCCAGCGCATTGACATCGTTGGTCGGGCAGACTTTACATCGCGGATATTTCAGCGATGAAGGCCTGGATCGATGTTGAGAATTTTGCTTGTCTTGTTGGGGCTCCTCGCGGCGCAGGCGCTCACGGTGCTGCCCGTTTCGGCGCAGCAAGGTCACGACGCTTGCGCCCGTGATGTCTCCCGCTTCTGTCGCGCGCACATGAATGACGGCGATTCGGTCGTGCTGGAGTGCCTGAAGCAGCACCGCTCCCGGCTCAGCCGGGCCTGCGACAAGGTGCTGACCGAGAACGGCCAGTAGTTCAAATCTTGACGCTGCTGCCCGCGGCCGCGGAGGCCACCGGCAGCACTTCGCGGGCCGCGCGGTCGGGCGTGTCTTCCTTCCAGCGCACCGATCCGAACGGACGCTCCAGCATGCGGCGGACCCGCACCGGGTCGGGGCCGAGATGGAAATCCATCGCCCGCTGATGCAGCGCGCGTTCGGATTGCGTGGAGCGATTGCGCTGGCGCAGATAATCGAACCAGGTCGGGCAATGGTAGCGCTCGGTCCATAGCTCGGGATCGGCGATGTCGCGCGCGATCGACCAGCCATAGGCGCCGTTGCGCTGCCTCGAGAGCTGGACGTCCTGCATGACGTTGTGGAAGGCGCGGGCGTTGTCCTGCGCGACGCGGTATTCGATCTCGACCACCAGCGGCCCGCTGCGGCCGCTCAGCGACAGCTGTACTTCGGGATCGGCCAAGACTTCCGCATCCTCGTTGCGCGCGCCGACGCGGGGCATTTTCAGCCAGAAGCCGAGCAGCGGCGAGAGCAGCATCAAACCAGCGGACACCAGCAGCGCGGTTTCGACGCCGGCCGCGTCCGTCAGCCGTCCCCAGCCCCAGCTTCCGATCGCAATGCCGCCGGAGATCGCGGCCTGGAAGATCGCCAGCGATCGCCCGGCGACCCAGCGCGGCGCCGACAGCTGCACGCCGATATTGAACAAAGCGACCGCCAGCATCCAGACCGCGCCGGCAATCACAAGCGCCGCCGCGGTCAGCACCGGCTCATGGCTGATCGCGACCGCCGCGATCGCCCCGGCCATCGAGAGCGCGCAGGCGCGCACCGCGGCCTCACCGCTCAGGCGCTTGCGTACCTCGCCGATGTTGAGCGCGCCGATCACCGCGCCCATGCCGAAGGCGCCCAGCATGATGCCGTAGGTCTGCGCGCCGCCGTGCAGGAGGTCACGCACGACAAGCGGCATCAGCGCCGAGATCGAGCCGCCGATCAGGCCGGTGACCAGCGTGCGCACCAGCACGATCTTGATCGACGGCGAATTGGCTATGTAGCGCACGCCCGAGACGATGGCGCGGTTGAGACGTTCGCGCGGCAGCCGCGACGGCTCGCTCTCGCGCCGCCAGACGAACAGGGCCACCATCAGCGGAAGGTAGAGGATCGCGTTGGCGGCAAAGGCAGCGACCGCGCCCGCGGTCGCGACGATGATGCCGCCGATCGCGGGACCGAAACTGCGCGCGATGTTGTAGCTGATGCCGTTCAGCGCCACGGCTGATGGCAGCATGTCGGCCGGCACCTGTTCGGTCACCGAAGATTGCCAGGCCGGACCCAGCAGCGCCATGCCGCTGCCGACAACAAAGCACAGGGCGAGCAGGCTGTTCGGCGTGACGAGGCCGAGCCACGACAGCACCGTGAGCGCTGACGCGCCCGACAGCGCGATCACGAGCGCCAGCAGCGAGACGATGCGGCGGTCATACATGTCGGCGATGGCGCCGGCCGGCATCGCGATCAGCATCACCGGCAGCATCAGCGCGGTCTGCACCAGCGCGACCTTGTCGGCGGACGACGTCATCTGGGTCATCGCCCAGGCGGCGCCGACCGCCTGGATCAACAGGCCGAAATTCGACAACAGGCTCGCCGACCAGATCCGCCGGAACGCGCTGTGCCGCAGCGGCGCTGCGATACCGTCGGCGGCAAAAGTTGGGCGCTTGGGCTGTTCGTTCATGGTTGTTCCGTGGGCGATTCTCGGCGAACCCCAGTGATGCCTGCTTCTCGCCGTGCGTGTCCAGTGGCGGGAGAAAACGCCGCCTTTGCGGCCACAAACTACCCAGAATCGTTCCATCGTCACAATGCGCTGATTGCCCGGTGTTCCCGGGCGGGCCTTCATGGCGCCGGGATTTTGAAGCTGATATGCTTACATCAGCGAGACGAGGGCTTGCCCCATCTGTAGAAGGACGATCTCCGTGAGCATCGCCGAAACCTGGGATATCCCTGGCCCCCGCCAGCGGCTGGTTCCTCCGAGCCCGCCGCGGGCGCCGGAGAGCATGACGGCGCTGCAGCGGCTTGCGAAGATGCGCGAGAGCGCGATCGGAACCTGGGGCCAGCGCGCCTATGAGGAAGACATTCTTCGCGGCCGCTTCTTCCTGCATTCGAGTTTCATCCTCAATACGCCAGATGCGATCCGCCATGTGCTGGTCGACAACTACGAGAATTACTCGCGCACACCGGCCGGCTTCCGCGTGCTGCGCCCGATGCTGGGCGAAGGGCTCTTGATCGCCGAGGGGAAGACCTGGAAGTATCAGCGGCGCACGCTGGCGCCGGCCTTCACGCCGCGCGCGGTTAGTACCCTCATTCCACATATGGTCGCGGTAACGGACGAGACGGTCGAGAACCTCAGGCGCATCAGCAACGGTCCCGTCGATCTGCGCGAGACCATGCAGCGCATGACGCTCGAGATCGCCGGCCGCACCATGTTCTCGTTCGGAATGGACCGTCACGGCGCGACCTTGCGCGACTTTGTCATGGAGTACGGCAATCAACTGGCACGGCCGCATTTCCTCGACCTGGTGCTGCCGCGGGACTGGCCAAGCCCACGGGATTTTGCGCGGGCGCGTTTCCGCAAGCGCTGGACCCGGTTCGTCGGCATGCTGATGGCCGAGCGCCGCGCCGCCGGCAAGGCGGAGGGCGCACCGGCGCGCGATCTGTTCGACCTGATGGATGCCGCCCGCGATCCGGAGACCGGCGAGGCCTTCAGCGACGCGCAGCTCGGCGATCAGGTCGCGACCATGATTCTGGCCGGCCACGAGACGACCGCAACCGCGCTGTTCTGGTCGCTTTATCTGCTGGCGCTTGACCCGGTTGCGCAGGAGCAGCTGGCGACCGAGGCGCGGCAGATGTCGGGGCAGGGCGAGGCCGACCTGGAGCGGCTGAAATTCACCCGCGCCGTGGTCGATGAAACCATGCGGCTTTATCCGCCCGCGTTCCTGATCGCACGCGCGGCATTGGGTCCGGATACGATCGCGGGCATGCCGGTCGCGAAGGGCGACGTGATCCTGATCGCGCCGTGGCTATTGCACCGTCACGAGAAGCTCTGGCGCGATCCGAATGCGTTCGTGCCCGAGCGTTTCCTGGCGCCGGCGCCCCCGCCCGACCGTTTCGCCTACCTGCCGTTCGGCGTCGGCCCGCGGATCTGCATCGGCGCGCATTTCGCGCTCGTCGAGGCGACGCTGGCGCTGGCGCGGATCATCGCCGCGTTCCGCGTCACGCTGCTGGACAAGGAGCCGATCATGCCGATGGGCGTGGTGACGACTCAGCCGGATCGTTCGCCGATGTTCCAGATCACGCCGCGCTAAGTGGCCGCCAAAGCAGGGCCGTTGTCATGAGTGAATTGAAGGCCCAGTTTGCAACCCTGAAAAGGACCGCCGATCCCGCCGTCGCGGACGCGATCGCACGTCTGATCGAGAACGGCGGTGATCATGAGCTCAACCGCGTCAACGTGCTGGAATTTTCGAGAGCCAACGGCCTCGACGAGGAGCTGGCGATTTCGGGATTCCTGTACGCCTCGCGGCTCGGCCTGTTCGATCTGACCTGGAACGTGCTTTGTCCCGGCTGCAGCGGCGTGCTCGATGCCCATGACACGCTGAAATCGCTGCGCAGCGAAGACTACCATTGCGGATTGTGCGCCTGCGGCTACGAGCCGTCCGTCGACGAGCAGGTGGAAGTCGCTTTCACCGTCAGCCCGAAGGTCAGGCGCATCGCCGCGCATGATCCCAACAACTTGCCGCTTTGGGAATATTACCAGCAGGTGTTCTGGAGTTCAGGGATCGATCTCGACCGGTCCACCTTCGACGCGCTGACCGAGGAAGTGGCGCTCGATGCGCTGGAATTGCCGGCAGGCGAACGCGCCGTGCTGTCATTGCAGTTGCCTGCGCAATTCATCATCGTGTTCGAGCCGGTGACGCATTCGGCGCATTTCATCGACGTGCAGGGCGAGCCCACCAGGGAGCGCCAGCAGTTGTCGCTGATCTTCAACAAGTCGCATCCGCCGACCGGATCGATCACGATGCGGCCGGGCCCCTTGCGGCTCTCGCTCGACAATCAGGCCGGCGTGCGCACATTGCCGACGGTGTTCATCGCGGGCGACGGGCTTCACGCCATGCTGGGCAAGCGCCGGCCGTTTCTCACCGCCAAGCGCATGCTGTCCAACCAGACCTTCCGCGACGTGTTCAAGGCCGACAACCTCCACATCGACCAGCGGTTGAAGATCACTTCGCTCACCTTCCTTTTCACCGACCTGAAGGGTTCGACCGCGCTCTACGAACGCGTCGGCGATCTCGCCGCCTTCGATCTGGTGCGGGCGCATTTCCGCGCGCTGCTCGAGATCATCTCGGCGGAGAAGGGCGCCGTGGTGAAGACCATCGGGGACGCGGTGATGGCGACTTTCGTCAAGCCGGAGCATGCGATTGCCGCCGGCTTGAAGATGCGCGCTGCCATGGACGAGCTCAATGCCGAGCGCGGTACCGCCGACCTCGTGGTCAAGATCGGTATCCATGAAGGCCCGTGTCTGGCGGTGATGCTCAACGAGCGGCAGGATTATTTCGGCCAGACGGTGAACATCGCGGCGCGGGTCCAGGGGCTGGCAACGTCGAAGTCGATTCACGCGACCGGGGGCGTGGTCGAGGTGCCTGCAGTATCCGCGATCCTGCAGGAGCGGGCGATCAAGCCGATCCAGAAGGAGGCGGCGCTGCGCGGCATCGCCGACAAGGTTCTGGTCTACGAAATACCTTAAGCCCGGCAACATTGCCGAAACGTAATCAGTGCGCGGAACCGCGCGCCGATTGCGTGAGTTCGTGTTTCACGCCATATACGTATTAAGCGAAGCTATTGAGAGACCATCGATGCTCGACGGACTGCGCCAATTCATCGCTGACGTTATCTCTCCCGCACATGAGCCCCGCGACCTCGACGATACCGGCTATCGTCTGGCCGCGACCGCGCTGCTCATTCACGTCATCTCGCTCGACGGCGAGCCGTCGAGTGCGGAAAAGCGCAAGCTCCACAGCCTGATCGAAAGCAGCTTCGGGCTCGACCGGGGCGCCGCCGACAGACTGATCGCCTCCGCGACACTCGTCGAAGGCGAGGCCGTCGACCTCTACCATTTCACCAGCGTCATCATGCGCTCGGTCGATGAGGCCGGGCGCCTTCGCATCGTCGAGATGATGTGGGAGGTGGTCTACGCCGACGGGCAGGTCAGCGAGTTCGAGGATAACGTGGTCTGGCGTGCCGCTGATTTGCTCGGCGTATCCTCGCGCGACCGGATCGATCTGAAGCATCGCGTCGCCGCCAGGCAGTCCGCCGCGATGTCCAGCGGCTAGTAGAGCTGGGTTAAATTTAATGCGGTGCTCGGCACGCTACGCCGGATTGCCAGATTTTCCCGAACGGCCGCTCATTTGTGCCTGATCAAGGCCGGCAAAAGGTTCGAAATGCTTGCAGGCGGCGGGTATCCCGCTTAAGCCAAATCCGGCATTGGACGGTATTTATTGGTGGGCAAGTACGATCGTGGCTGAGCGGGTAACGCTGATTACGGGTGCGTCGGCGGGGATCGGCGCTGATTTGGTGCGTGTCTTCGCTGCCAACGGCCATCGCGTGGCGATGGTGGCGCGTCGTGAGGACCGGCTGGCGGCGCTGGCCGCAGAAATCACCGCCAAGGGCTTTCCCGCCCCGATCGTGATCGCCTGCGATCTCGAAGAGCACGATGCCGGCGACAAGATCGCCGCAGCGCTGACCAATGCAGGCGCCGAGCTTGAGTATCTCGTCAACAATGCCGGCTTCGGTTTGTTCGGGCGTGCCGTCGAGCTCGCCCGCGACCAGCAGCTTGGGATGATCGCGGTGAATATCCGCGCGCTGACGGATCTGTCGCTGCGGTTTGCCGATTCCCTGATCCGAAACCGCGGCGGGCTGCTCAATGTCGCGTCCATCGCGGGCTTCCTGCCGGGGCCGGGAATGGCAGTGTACTATGCCTCCAAGGCCTATGTGCTGTCGTTCACCGAGGCCTTGCGCGGCGAGCTCGGCGCGAAGGGTGTCCGCGTCACCGCCTTGTGCCCGGGGCCGGTGCCGTCAGAATTTCAAAGCCGCGCCGGTTTCGAACCCGGGTTCGACTCCACCGTGCTCAACGTGTCCTCGGCGGAAGTCGCGGAGCAGGCCTATCGCGGCCTGATGGCCAACAAGCGCGCGGTACTGCCCGGCCTCGGCATCAAGGTCGTTCCGTTCATGCTGCGGCTGTTCCCGCGCGGGTTCATCCTTGCGGCGGTCACCCGCTTTCAGACGCGCGGGCGCTGAGAAGGGCGCGCCGCGGCCACAACTCACCCGAAATTAACGTTTCGCTGGCTACGATCGCCCGGATTCTTGCGAAACGAAGGATCGATGTCGCCTTCCGTCAAAACCGGCCTTGTGCGCGATGCCGCGTCCCTTGCGGCAGGAGCGCGCCCGGCGACATCTTCCGCGCTTCCGGTTCTGATCGTCCTGCACCAGGAAAACTCGAGGCCGGGCCGGATCGGCAACGCGCTGCGGGCGCTCGGCTACCCTCTCGACATCCGCCGTCCGCGTTTTGGCGATTCCCTGCCGGAGACGCTGTCGGCGCATGCCGGCGCCGTCATTTTCGGCGGTCCGATGAGCGCCAACGATCCCGATGACTATGTTCGCCGGGAGATCGACTGGGTCGCGGTGCCGCTCATCGAGCAGCGGCCGCTGCTTGGAATTTGCCTCGGCGCGCAGATGCTCGCGATGCATCTCGGCGCCCGCGTCGCGCCGCATGCGAGCGGCCGTGTCGAGATGGGCTATTATCCGATCAATCCCACGCGCGCCGGATCGAAGCTGTGCGCCCACTGGCCCGGCGAGGTCTATCACTGGCACCGCGAGGGATTCGGACTTCCCTCAGGCTGCGAATTGCTGGCGGAAGGCGGTGACTTTCCCAACCAGGCCATCCGTTTCGGCAATGCCTTCGGCCTGCAATTTCATCCTGACGTGACCTACGCGATGATGTGCCGCTGGACCACGTGCGGCGCCGATCGTCTCGACATGCCGGGTGCCTATCCGCGCGGCCAGCATTTTGCCGGACGCGCCCGCTACGACGTCGCCGAGCGCGTCTGGCTGAAACAGTTCCTCGATGGCTGGCTGAGCCGCGTTCCGGAAGCCGTGATGGCGGAAGCGGCGGAGTAGGGCGTGCCGCGCTGACGTGAGCCCGTCTTCGCCCGGTGGGCTACGCCGGGCACGCTCAGCTCTTCGGACACATCGCGGGCTGCATCACGCGAAGCCCGAAGGGCGGAGCGTGGTGGAGCCAGGCGGGATCGAACCGCCGACCTCGTCATTGCGAACGACGCGCTCTCCCAGCTGAGCTATGGCCCCATATCGCCGCGGCAAGAAAGCTTGAGAAACCGCCGACAATCCGCGCCATTTACAATCCGTGCCAAGGTCAAGTCAAGAACGCTGAAATCGTTGCTTTTTCGGACCGTTTTCCCGGGAAGTTCCCTTGTTTGCCCGGCATGGAACCGATATCTAGCAGGGGCCTGATCACGATCCTTCGCGAGTCATTCCCGCCATGCGTGCCATCCTCGACATCATCGTCATCGTTCTGGAGCTCTATGTCTGGCTCCTGATCGCGGCTGCCATCCTGTCCTGGCTGGTCGCGTTCAATGTCGTGAATACGCGCAACCAGTTCGTCTCGATGGTGGGCGAATTTCTGTATCGGATAACCGAGCCGCTGCTGGCGCCGATCCGCTCGGTCATGCCCAATCTGGGCGGCCTCGATATCTCGCCGATCATCCTGATCCTGATCATCTACTTCATCGAGCGGGTGATCCAGTATTACATCTACCCGAACGTTTTTTGACCGCGGCTCTAGATGGCCGAGCCCTGGCGCTATTCCGCCCAAGGGATCAGCATCGCATTGCGCGTGACGGCGCGCGGCGGCCGCGACGATATCGACGGCATCGAAACCCTGGCCGATGGCCGCAGTGTGCTCAAGGTGCGTGTCCGTGCCGTTGCCGAAGGCGGCGAGGCCAACCGCGCAGTGACGGAGCTTTTGGCGGACGCGCTGGGCGTGCCAAAAGCGAAGGTGAAAATTCTGTCCGGCGCGACGTCGCGGCACAAGCAGGTCGCCGTCGACGGCGACCCCAGGAGGCTCGGCGAGGCGTTGCGGCACCTCGCGGCCGCGAAGCAAGGACTTAAGGAATGACGGCGCAGATCATCGATGGAAAGCGCATTGCGTCGGAACTTCGCGCGCGCGTGGCCGGCGAGGTCGCGCGCCTCAAGCGTGAAAGCGATTTGACGCCCGGGCTCGCCGTGGTGCTGGTCGGCAACGATCCCGCCAGCCAGGTCTATGTCCGCTCCAAGCACAAGCAATCGCAGGGAGCCGCGATGGCGTCCTTCGAGCATGTGTTGCCGGAAGATGTCAGCCAGGCCGACTTGCTGGCGCTCGTCGCGCGGCTCAACCGCGATCCGCTGGTGCATGGCATTCTCGTGCAATTGCCGCTGCCGAAAACGCTGAACACCGAAGCTGTCATCAATGCGATCGATCCGGCCAAGGATGTCGACGGGCTGCATCCCAACAATGCGGGGCGCCTCGCCGGCGGATATGCCGCGCTCTCGCCCTGCACGCCTCTCGGCTGCATCACCCTGAGCAAGAGCGTGCATGCCTCGCTCGAAGGCATGAATGCGATCGTGATCGGCCGCTCCAACCTGGTCGGCCGGCCGCTGGTGCAGCTCTTGCTCAACGAGAACGCCACGGTGACGATCGCGCATTCGCGCTCGCGCGATCTCAAATCATTGTGCGCTCGCGCCGATCTGGTTTACACCGCGGTCGGCCGGCCCGAGATGGTCCGTGCCGACTGGATCAAGCCGGGCGCGACCGTGATCGATGTCGGAATCAACCGCCTGTCGGATGCGGATGGCAAGACGCGCCTTGTCGGCGATGTCGCCTTCGCGGAAGTCTCGCAAGTCGCCGGCGCCATCACGCCGGTGCCGGGCGGCGTCGGCCAGATGACGGTGGCCTGTCTTCTGGTCAACACCTTGCGCGCGGCCTGTGCGATTGCGGGTCTGCCGAAGCCGGCGGTGTAGCTCTTTGTCGTCCCGGACAAGTGAGCGAAGCGAACGCGATCCGGGACCCCAAGATTCCGGGTTCGATGTTTCACATCGCCCCGGAATGACGACGTTGTCGTCACTTCCCCTTCGCCCGCGCGATGCCCTCGGTGATCAATTGGCGAGCATCGTCGGCGCCGCCCCAGCGCAGCACCTTCACCCATTTGCCGGGCTCGAGATCCTTGTAGTGCTCGAAGAAGTGCTGAATCTGCTGCAGCGTGATGTCGGGCAGATCGCTATAGGTCTTCACCTTGTCGTAGCGCTGCGTCAGCTTGGACGACGGCACCGCGATGATTTTCTCGTCGCCGCCGGCCTCGTCCTCCATCAGGAGGACGCCGATGGGCCGTACGCTCATGACGGCGCCGGGAACGATGGCGCGGGTACTGGCGATCAGCACGTCGCAGGGGTCGCCGTCGTTCGACAGCGTGTGCGGAATGAAGCCGTAATTGCCGGGATAGCGCATCGCCGTATACAGGAAGCGATCGACAACCAGCGTGCCGGCCTCCTTGTCGAGCTCGTATTTGATCGGCTCACCGCCGACCGGCACTTCAATGATGACGTTGACCTCGCGGGGAGGATCAACGCCGATCGAGATCGCTTCAACGCGCATGAATGGCTCCGTGAGCTGGAATGCCTTTGTTCTTTACAGCTGTCATACGCGGGCTTGACCCGCGTATCCATCAATCTTCCCATAGGATGTTTTCAAAGGAGATGGATTGCCGGGTCAAGCCCGGCAATGACGGCCAACAGGCAGGAAAGATTAGATCGGAGACTCAGTTCGCCCAGGCGAAGGCGACCTTGTCGAGCGACTTCGGCCCGAACTTCTCCGAGGAACGCGCCACCATGCGGCCGCCGAGCGCGCGATAGAATTCCGTCGCCGGCTCGTTATCGGAAAGCGCCCAGATCACCATGCTCTTGAGGCCGCTCTGCATGAGATCGCGCCGCGCGGCCGAAAACAGCCGGCGTCCGAAACCAAGGCCCTGAAATTCCGGCCGCAGATAAAGCTCGTAAATCTCGCCTTCGAAGTGCAGGCTGCGTGCGCGGTTGCGCCCGTAATTGGCGTAGCCGGCGACTTTGTCACCGAACACCAGCACGCTGACGCGGCTGCCCTTGCGAATCGCCGAATCCCACCATTGCGGGCCGCGGCGGTTGATCAGCTTTTCGAGCTCTGCGCCGGGAATGATGCCCTGATAGGCCGCGCGCCAGGCTTCGTCATGGGTAGAAGCGACCGCCGCCGCGTCAGCAGCTTTGGCCGGTCGGACCTCGATCAGGGTTGTGCTCATGAGCTGATCAAAGCAAGTCAGCGGCCCCGCATCAAGGTCTATCCTTAATTATCGGTTAACCTGTGGACTTTCTGCATCAGTTCGGCGGTCTTCTGTGCCGAAAGCGGACAGACACGAGACTTTTTGGGGGCGGATATGGCGGAATGGACGCCCAGCAAGTGCCACCATTTGGCGTTCCTGCACCGCAAGCGGGCAATTCGTCGAGGAGCGTCAAATGGAAAGCGGCACTCGAATCAAAATTTTGCGCGTGCTTATGGGTTTCCGAAGTTCGTAAGCGGCAGGTGCTGAGGTGATGCACGACCTTCTTGATTTTCTGTCATCACGAACTGGGGCGCAGGATTTGATTCGTCGTGAGCGATTTTGCGAGCATCGGTCCTGCACTGCGGTCATGAGGCTGTGGATGGCTTTGTTCAGGGCGCTTTTCGCGCCGTTTTTGCTTGCCGCGCTGTGGACGCAAACCGCGGCCGCACAAGAACGCTTTGGCCCGCGGGGCGCGGAAGGGGAGCCCAATCGCTTGCAGGCCTGGCTGGTGCCTTCGGGAGATCCGAACCTTGCCTCGCACGCCGTTCTGTTTCGCCCCCCGGGCGACGGACCCTTTCGGCTGGCCGTCATTGCGCATGCGTCAACCCAGAACACGCTGTTGCGGGCGATGATGGTGCAGCCACAATACCGGCCGCTGGCCGCGCTCCTGGTTGCACGCGGCTTTGCCGTGCTGGTGCCCGAGCGGCTGGGCCACGGCGCAACCGGCGGCCAATATCTGGAAGACCAGGGTGGTTGCGACGGTGCGGACTATGTCCATTCGGGGCGCGCCACCGCCGAAGAAATCGCCGCCGCCACCACCTATCTGCGCGGGCAGCCGTTCATCCGGCGCGAGGGTGCGGTCGTGATCGGGCATTCCGCCGGCGGATGGGGCGCGCTGGCACTCGCCAACGCCGATCCGGCGGAGATTTCGGCCATCATCGTCTTTGCGCCCGGCCGGGGCGGACAGCCCAACGGCCTCCCCAACCAGGTTTGCGCGCCCAACACACTGCTTGCGGCGGCAGGCGAATTCGGCCGCGGCGCGCGCGTCCCGGTGTCGTGGCTTGTCGCAGCCAATGACGGCTATTTCGCGCCGGATTTTTCGCGGAAACTGGCGGACGCGTTTCGCGCCAGCGGCGACAAGGTCGATTTCCGCGTGCTGCCGGCTTACGACGGCGAAGGTCACTGGATGGCCGAGACCGAGAACGGCGTGAAGCTTCTGCCTGCCGAACTCGATCGCGCGCTGAAAGGCGTCTCGCCGCTGCCCCTTGCGCGGGCGAAGAAGCCATGACGGTCTATTTTGCGGTCAAATACCTGCACGTGCTCGGCGCAATCGTGATTCTGGGCACCGGCAGCGGAATCGCGTTCTTCATGCTGATGGCGCATCGCAGCCGGGATGCCACCTTTATCGCGCGCACGGCCGCGGTCGTCGTCATCGCCGACATGATCTTCACCTTGAGCGCGGTTCTCCTGCAGCCGATCAGCGGTGGACTTCTGATGATGCTGTCCGCGACAAATTTTTCTGAACGCTGGCTTGCGGTTTCGCTTGCCCTGTATGCGCTGGCGGGTGCGTTCTGGATTCCGGTGGTGTTCATGCAGGTCGAGATGCGCAACCTGGCGCGGACAGCGGCGGAAAAATCCCAGCCGCTCCCGCCGCGTTACATCGCGCTGTTTCGCCGCTGGTTCCTGTTCGGCATTCCCGGCTTCGGCACCGTCATGATCATTCTCTGGCTGATGATCGCGAAACCTTATCTGTGGTAGGCATGAGCGCTTCAGGTAACATTCTCGTTCTCGGCGCTTCGGGTCTGATCGGCGGATTTTTGACGGACGATCTGCGCGCGCGGGGCTTTCGGGTGACGGGGATAGCCCGGAAATTCACGCCGGAGCAAAGGACGAGCCCGCTCGATCTCGAACGGCCGATCATGGCGATGGATGTGGCGGCGCTCGCGCAATTGCTGGGCGGCGACGCCACCGACGTGGTGGTCAACTGCCTCGGCGTCTTGCAGGACGGTCCCGGCAGCGACACGGCCGCCGTGCATCGCGATTTCGTCCAGCGCCTGCTCGAGGCGATCAAGACGAGTGGCAGGACCATTCGCCTGATCCACATGTCGGTTCCCGGCGCTGCGAAGGACGACCTCACCGCCTTCAGCGCGACCAAACGCGAGGCGGAACGGATGATCGCGGCCTCAGGCATTCGCCACGCGATCCTGCGACCGGGCTTCGTGATCGCGCCCGCGGCCTTTGGCGGCAGCGCCATGGTGCGCGCTTTCGCAGCCATGCCATTTGCGCTTCCCAAAGCCGACTCGGCGAGGCCGTTCCAGCCGGTTGCGATCGAAGACATTGCGGCGACCGTGGCCTGGCTTGCCGTTCACGACCTCGGTGAGGTCGTAACGAATGCCGTCACGAATTCCGTCGCCTGGGACCTGATGCAGAAGCAGCCGGTCACGCTGGGCAATGTGATCGACGCATTTCGCAAATCGTTCGGCACCAGTGATTGGTCGCGCATCCGCCTACCTTCCTTTCTTCTCGCAATTGGCGTGAAATTGGCCGATCTCGCCGGCTGGCTGGGATGGAAATCGCCGATGCGCTCTACCGCAATGATCGAACTGCGCCGTGGCGTGAGCGGCGATCCCTCGCCATGGATCAGCGCAACCGGAATCGCGCCAATTGAACTGGACGACGCCGTCCGTCGCGCCGCAACCATTCAGGACAAGTGGTTCGCGCGGCTTTATCTGATCAAGGCGCTGGTCATCGCAAGCCTCGTCGTGTTCTGGAGCGTTTCGGGTTTCATTGCGCTGTTGGTTTCCTATGACGCGGCGGCCGGCATTTTGAGGTCGCACCATTTCCCGCTGGCGCTTGTCGGCCCGATCACGGTTCTCACCAGCCTGATGGACATGACGATCGGTGCGTTGATCGCGGTCCGCCGCAGCTGCGCGTTCGGACTGGTGTGGGGGATTCTGGCGGCGCTCGGCTATATGGTCGGCGCGGCGATCCTGACGCCGGATCTCTGGATCGAGCCGCTCGGGGCGCTGGTCAAAACCGGGCCAGCGATCGTGCTGATGCTGATCGCACTCGTGACTCTGGATGATCGCTGATGAGCGATAGCGTTTTCACGCGAAGCATGTCCCCGGACTTGATCCGGGGATGGGAACCGGTTCGCGTAAAGAAAACGCGTCAAACATAGAGGCGAACGAAGTGAGCTGGCCCGACGACGATGTAATCCTTTATGACGGCGTCTGCGTGTTCTGCTCGCGATGGATTCGTTTCATCGCGACGCACGATCGCGACAAGCGCTTTCGTTTTACGGCGATCCAGTCCGCTTATGGCACGCGGCTCGCGCAGGCCTTCGGCATCGACCCCGATGATCCCGACACCAACGCCGTCATCCATGGCGGCATCGCTTGGTTCAAATCCGACGCGGCGCTGACCGTGCTCTCGATCCTGCCGGCTTGGCGATGGACTCGCGTGTTCTTCGCCGTGCCAAAGCCGCTGCGAAATGCGGTCTACAATCTCGTCGCCCAAAACCGCTACCGGATTTTCGGGAAATACGAGGCGTGCTTTGTGCCGGATGCGGATATGCGCGCGAGGGTGTTGGAGTGACTGCTCCGCCGTCATTGCGAGCCAAGCGAAGCAATCCAGATGTCTGACCGCAAATGAAGGCTGGATTGCTTCGTCGCGGTCGCTCCTCGCAGTGACGAAATGAACTATCGCTTCCCCATCACCTCTTTCACCGCCCTCTCCCCGGAATCATGCGCGCCGTGGGCAGTGGAGAAAAAGTTTGGCGAGGTGGCTTCGCCGGCAAAAAACAGGCGGCCATCGACGGGAGCGGCGAGCACGGCGCGCTTATCCGCGTGGCCCGGCAGCGCATGCGAATAGGAGCCGCGGGCGAAGGGATCATGCGCCCAGCGCGATTCCTTCAGCGGCTTCAGCCTGCGGCGAAAATCGTTACCGACGAACGACACGATCTCGTCGATCGCCTGCGCTGCGATCGCGCCATCGCCGGCGTCTTCCAGCGCCTGCGCAAACCGTCCGCCGAAAAAGCCCTCGATGCAGGGCTGTCCGAACGGACGCAGGTGATACGTCCCCATCTCGGCGCGCATGGTCGCGCCGCGCAAGTTTCCGTCGACCGGCAACAGGTCGGGTTCGTCGAGCGCCAGCATCACCTTGTCGGCCAGGCCGAGCGGCAGGTGGGCGGCGGCATCGACCTTGTCCGGCAGCGCCGGGAAAAACCGGATCGCGCCTAGCGCGATCAGGTTGGTCGGCACGGTGATAATCACCTTGTCCGCCGACAGCGTGCCCTGCGACGTCTCGATGCGCAGGCGTTTTGCGGAATGATCGATCAGCGTGACGTCGCAGTTGAAGACGATCGGCAGCGATGCGCCGTAGATTTCCATCAGCGCGCCATAGCCGCGGCGTACGCGCCAGTTGAGGTTGGTGTCTTCGTAGGCATCGAAGTCGAGAATCGAGAGCCGGTCGGTCTCGCAACCGTTGATGTAGCTAGAGATCGCATCGATCATCGGATTCCAGCGATTGCCGGCTTCCAGATAAAGATTGGCGGGATGGTCGACACCGCCCTTGGCCGCCTGTTCCAGCCGCTCGAAAAATTCGTCGAGCGAACGGATGAAATCCTCACGCTCCTTCGGCGGGAACGAGTTGCCCCAAGCGCGCTCGCGCCATGGCGGCAGCTTGCGGTCGATCTCGAAATCAAGCTCTCCGGCGATTGTCACAAAGGCGTTCTGGTCGGCCGAGTGCAGCCAGCCGCAGCCGAGATCGAAGGTCACATCAGGCGCCGCCGCGATGGTGTGACCACGGCCGCCAACACGCTCACGCGCTTCCAGCACGACGAATGAGAGACCGGCGCGTTTTGCCGCATGCGCGGCGCCAAGGCCGGCGGCGCCCGCGCCGATGATGGCGACGTCGATGGAGGAGGGGAGGGGCATAGATCATCTCACATCGTCATTTCGGGATGCGCGTAGCGCAGACCCGGAATCCATCGCTGCCAGCATTCTTGCGGCACCATGGATTCTCAGATGCGCGATTGCGCACCCTAGCTCGCGCTCTCGCGCGCCCCGGAATGACCATCAATATTGAAGCGGCGAGGCTAAGCCAATCCTTACGCCACTGCCTGCCTGGCCTTTTCCGCGCGCTTGCGGTCGTTCGGATCGAGGAACTTCTTGCGCAGGCGGATCGACCTCGGCGTCACTTCGACCAGCTCGTCGTCCTCGATGTAGGCCAGCGCCTTTTCCAGCGTCATCTTGATCGGCGGGGTCAGGCGCACGGCTTCGTCCTTGGACGTGGTGCGGATGTTGGTGAGCTGCTTGCCCTTGAGCACGTTGATTTCGAGATCGTTGTCGCGGGTATGCTCGCCGACGATCATGCCGCGATAGACCTTCCAGCCCGGCTCGATCATCATCGGGCCGCGATCCTCAAGCTTGAACATCGCATACGCGACCGCTTCGCCCTGATCGTTAGAGATCAAGACGCCGTTGCGGCGGCCCTGGATTTCGCCCTTGTAGGGCGCATAGCCGTGAAACAGGCGGTTCATGATCGCGGTGCCGCGGGTATCGGTAAGCAGTTCGCCCTGATAACCGATCAGGCCGCGGGTCGGCGCGTAGAACACCAGCCGCAGGCGGTGGCCGCCGGAGGGGCGCATCTCGATCATCTCGGCCTTGCGCTCACTCATTTTCTGCACGACGACGCCGGAATGTTCCTCGTCGACGTCGATCACGACTTCCTCGATCGGCTCCTGCCACTCGCCGGTCGCGTCGTCCTTCTTCAGAACGACGCGCGGGCGCGACACCGACAGCTCGAAGCCTTCGCGGCGCATGGTCTCGATCAGGATCGCGAGCTGCAATTCGCCGCGGCCCGACACTTCCATGGAATCCTTGTCGTCGGCCTCGGTGACACGCAGGGCGACGTTGCCCTCGGCTTCGCGCAGCAGGCGGTCGCGGATCATGCGGCTCGTGACCTTGTCGCCTTCGGTACCGGCGAGCGGCGAGTTGTTGACGATGAACGACATCGACACCGTCGGCGGATCGATCGGTTGCGCCGGCAAGGGCGTGTCGACGGAAGGATCGCAGAAGGTGTCGGCGACGGTGCCCTTGGTCAGCCCGGCAATGGCGACGATGTCGCCGGCTTCGGCTTCTTCCAGGGGCATGCGCTCGATGCCGCGGAAGGCGAGAATCTTGGTCAGGCGTCCCTGTTCGATCAGCTTGCCGTCGGCGGAGAGGACTTTGACCGCCTGGTTCGGCTTGATCGAGCCTGACGTGATGCGGCCGGTGATGATGCGGCCGAGATAGGGATTGGCTTCCAGAATGGTGCCGATCATGCGGAACGGCCCTTCCTCGACGGAAGGCGGCGCGACGTGGCGCTGGATCAGGTCGAACAATGGCTGCATGCCCTTGTCCTTCGGACCCTCGGGGCTTTCCGCCATCCAGCCCTGCTTGGCCGAGCCGTAGAGAATCGGAAAGTCGAGCTGCTCTTCGCTGGCATCGAGGGCTGCGAACAGGTCGAACACCTCGTTGATGACTTCGGTCGGCCGCGCGTCCGGCCGGTCAACCTTGTTGATGACGACGATCGGCTTCAGGCCGACTTTCAGCGCTTTCGAGACCACGAACTTGGTCTGCGGCAGCGGGCCTTCGGCCGCGTCCACCAGCACCAGCGCGCCGTCCACCATGTTGAGGATGCGTTCGACCTCGCCGCCGAAATCGGCGTGGCCGGGCGTGTCGACAATATTGATGCGGGTGTCTTTCCACTGCACGGACGCCGCCTTCGCCAGGATCGTGATGCCGCGCTCGCGCTCGAGATCGTTGGAGTCCATGGCGCGCTCGGCGACCTTCTGGTTTTCGCGGAAGGTACCGGACTGTTGCAGCAGGCGATCGACCAGCGTGGTCTTGCCGTGGTCGACGTGGGCGATGATGGCGACGTTACGAAGGTTCATGTCGTTTCTTCTGCGTCAGGCAATAGAGGCGGCGCGATCTCACCGGAAAACCGGGACCCGCTTTCTCGGGATCACGCTGAAAACCATGGATTTTGGCCGGGTGCTTCATCACCCAAAAAGGAAGCCCGGCCAAAGGACCGGGCACGCCTTTACTGCGGCGCAATATAGTCAGGAATTGCCGAAAAACAATTGCTGGTTTGGCTTTTGGTTAGCCGAATTGGCGTTAATTGCGGCGCCGTCACCCGCCCACCACCGCTTCGGTCGGATAGACCCCCCGGAGCACCTCCTCGAAGTGGTTTTTGACAGATTCGTTACAATGGCAGGCTCGCAGCCGCAGCCCGCCGGGATCGCGCACCACGATGGAGCCGCGGCGGGTCTCGACCAGCCCCTCCGCCTTGAAGGTCTGGATGACCCGGCTGGCATAGCTGCGGCCGACGCCGAGCAGCGTCGCCAGCTGCTCATGGGTCAGCGGCACGATGTTGGGGCCTTCGGTGCGCTCCAACGCCGAGATGATCCACTTCGCCGTGCGCTGCTCGATCGAATGGATCGCGTTGCAGGCGGTCGATTGAAACATCTGCGCCAGCAGGCAATCGGCATAGCGCGCGAAGACGTTGCGCAAGGACACGGAGGCTGACTTGGCCTGATCGAGTTTCGCGATCGGCAAATGCATAAAGGGCCCGCCGAATTTCACGGTGATGCGGGTATAGGCCGGCAGATAGCCGAGGCTGACGATGCCGCCGACCGCGCCCTCGCGGCCAACCAGAATCGTTTCGACATCGCGGCCGTCCTCGTTGGGCACGAGATAAGAAGCAAGGCTCGCTCCGCAAGGAAAGTGCACGGTATCGACGTCGTCGCCGGGATCATAGAGCAGCGTGTCGGACGCGGAGTCATCCTGTGACAGATGCGGCGCGATCAGCGCGAAATCACTCTCGCTCAGCCGCCGCAACAGGTTGTTGTTGGGCCTCGCGCCGCTTCGGTCCGGTCTTCCCTGTGAGATCATTGCCTCGCCTCGTTCGCACCCTCGCGACATCTCACAATACGCGCGACGGTTCCCAAGTTCCGTCCACAAGTGCACAGACAACCGCTGGCGCGATGTGCTGGTTTCATGCGGATGACAGGGGGCAGCCTCAACGATGTGCGTTGGGCAGGGCTGTCCTGCCGTAACTCATGCCCTTTGCCGGAACCTTCGTGGCCACGATGATGGACGTGTTGAGTAATGGGCTGCCCCGCGACGTTCTTGTCGTCGAGGACGATCCGATCATCGCACTGGATTTCGAGGACACCATTCTCCGCTTCGGCGTCAAGACCGTCCGCACCGCCGGCTCCGTGACGCGCGCGCTCCAGCTCATCGAGGAGCGGGCGCCCGATTTCGCGCTGCTCGACATCGGCCTCGTGCGCGAAAAGAGTTTTGCGATCGCCGAACGGCTGGAGGCGCTTGGCATTCCCTTTGCTTTTGTCACCGGATACGACGGCGGTACCGCGCTCACCGACGCCTTTGCGCAGAGGCCACGATTGCCAAAGCCCTGCACGACCGATGCGCTCGAGGCGGCGCTGAAGAACGCGATGACCGCTCGCGCCGCGCGCTGAGCGAAAGCTGCTATCCTCTGAGATCGAGCGTCGTCGACCACAGCGCGACGTCATTGCGGTCGCGCAGCGTGACTGTCATTTGCCCGGTCGCGCCTTCGATCTTGACGTGGCCGAAGAACTGCAAGCCATCGGAGGGGGACAGGGTCATGCCCGCCGGCGCCGGCCTGGAAAACCTCACCTCGGGGCCGAACGTATTGTCGAGCTCGTTCTGCCAGCCCGTCCCGGCATGCAGGGGGCCGGCCACGAATTCCCAGAACGGCACGAATTCCTGAAACTGCGCCTTGTCGGGGTTGTAGAAGTGGGCCGCCGCGTAATGCACATCGGCCGTCAGCCAGACGGTGTTGGCAACGCCGTGATCGCGGATGAAGCGCAGGAGGTTGGCGATCTCCAGCTCGCGTCCGCGCGGCGGACCGTCGCCTTGCGCAAAGGCTTCCGAGCCTTTTTTGCTGGCGTAATCGTCATAGACGATCAGACTGAGCGGCATGTCGGAGGCGATCACCTTCCAGGTCGCGCGCGAGCTCTTGAGGCCGCGCTTCAGCCAGGCCAGTTGGTCCGGTCCGAGGAACCAGGCGTCGGGACCGTAAGTCTGTTGCAGGTTCGGACCATTGGGCCCGCGATAGCTGCGCTCATCCAGCATGAAGACGTCGAGATGGGGGCCGTAGTTGATGGCGCGGTAAACCCGGCCGGGTTCGACGATGCTCTCACGCAACGGATACATGTCGTGGAACGCACGCGAGGCGCGCGCCGCGAGCAGGTTGATGTCACGCACCTTGTAAGCCGCGGGAAGCTGTTTCGAAGCCGACCAGTTGTTGACGACCTCGTGGTCGTCCCATTGCACGAAGATCGGCACCTCGGCGTTGAAGGCGCGCACGTTGTCGTCGAGGAAATTGTATTTATGCGCGGCACGAAATTCGTCCGTTGTTTCGGCGACCTTCGTCTTCTCCGGGATCATCAGGTTCTTCCAGACCTTGCCGTCGGCGAGCTTGACCTCCGGGGCAAAGACGCCGTCGGCATAGATCGTGTCGCCGGAGTGAATCAAGAAGTCCGGGCGATGCTTCTGCATGGTCGCAAAGCTTACCATGCCGCCGTCGTCCGGATTGATGCCCCAACCCTGGCCCGCGACATCGCCGCCCCACACAAAGCTGACGTCACGACGGTCGGCCGGCGCGGTGCGGAAGCGGCCGGTCACGGCTTCGCCAACGATGTCGGGATGTGAGAGATCACGGAACTTGATGCGGTAGAAGATATCCTGCCCGGCGGGGAGGTTTTCCAAGAGCATCTTTGCGGTGAAGTCGCTTTCGGGCAGCGCCGCGATCGGCGGCAGCGCACGCGCGTCCTTGAAGGACTCGGTGGTGGCGACGTCCACCAGCATCTGCGACGGGCGATCCGCGCGCGCCCAGACCACGCCGCCGTCCGCGCTGACGTCGCCCGACTGCACGCCGTGGGTCACGAGTGGCCGATCGGCTGCGCGGGAGAGATAAGGTGACGCCACCAGCGCCGCAGCAGCCGCGCCGGTCTTGATGAAATGGCGGCGGGAAAACCTGGTCTTCATACGCACCCTCGCATCGATCATGAAGGCGACGTTATCGCGCATGAAGCGTAACGAAACAATGTGACGGTGATTGCGGCGCCGCGTCTCCCCTGCATTGCCACGAAAAACGACGAGGGGAGATTGCGCTTGCCGCCGCGGCGCTTGATCCGCTGATCGTTCGGCACAATGATGCCGGAGACCTGAGTTCCCGTCCATCAACGCGAGAGGTCTGACCCGTGCCGCGCTCCATCACCAGCGTCGCCGTTTTCTGCGGCTCCAATTTCGGCAATTCCGATGCCTATGCCGACGGCGCCCGCCGGCTTGGCCGGGCGCTGGCCGAGGCGGGAATGACCCTGGTCTACGGCGGCACGACAAAGGGGCTGATGGGAGTTGTCGCAGATAGCCTGATCGGTGCCGGCGGTACGGCACATGGCGTGATCACCGAGCAATTGCGCCAGCGCGGTCATGCACACCCGGATCTCCACCACAGCGAGATCGTCGGCTCGTTGCGCATCCGCAAGCAGCGGATGGTCGAGCTCGCGCACGCCTTCATCGCGATGCCCGGCGGCATTGGGACGATGGAGGAGATGATGGAAGCCTGGACCATGAACCAGCTTGCGGAGATCGACAAACCCGTCGGCCTCCTGAACATTGCCGATTTCTACCGGCCGTTCCTGGCCTTCATCGATCACATGGTCGACTGCAAATTTCTGCCGGCCGCGCACCGGCACTCGATCTGCGTCGATCCCGACCCTGTCGCGCTGATCGATCAGCTGCGCCGCTTCGTTCCAACCGACGTGCCGAAGTGGCTATGAGATGAGATAGCGGCCTGCCGTCAGATGCGGTTCAGCTCGGCGGGCGGATATTCGGATCGATGCCACCCGTTCGCGAATGATCGAAAATGGGCTCAGGGACCCAGCCGTCGTTGTAGAAATACGGTTCAATCACGGGAGCCGCGAAGTACGGGCCGCGGAAGACCCTCGTTCGGTAGGCCGGGCCGCCATAAACAGGACCGTAGTAGCCCGGACCGTACACGGGAGCGTATTGGGCGTAGGCCGGGGCGGCCAGGGTGGTGGTCAGAATCGCCAGAGCGGGGACAAAAATTCGCATGATCATCTCCTCATCTTCAAACATGAGGAACAAACCTCAGGCCGCAGGGGCCGGTTCCGTCCTGCGGCACACCTTTCTCATTTTTGAGCCTGATCATTTCGGAAAACCGGTTCCCACTTTTCCGGATCATGCTCCTGGCGTGATCAGGTTCCGGTACCACGCAGCGCCGAGCCGGCCCGCTGCAGGTTCTGCGACAGGTTCATCAGCAGCGCGCGGCGATCGGCCACCGCGTGATGGAATTGCGTCAACGCGATGTTGAACGACGTCAACGCGCCTTCCTCGACCGCCCCGTGTTCGAAACGATGCAGCGTGTCGCGCAGGATATCGTCGGCTTCCGCCTGCATCCGCTCGAGCTCGTCCGCGGAATCCGTGCGGCGCGCGGCAGTGATCATGTCCAGAAGCCGTTCGCGTGAGGTCGCGTTGTTGCCGCGATCGTCCTTTTTCAGGTGGCTGGCAAACCAGGCGCCGATCGAGCCCATCGCCGACAGCCCCATCAGGCTCCACCAGATGATATCGCTGTAGCGGTCGAGAAAGGTCTTTTCCTCGCCATCGACAAAAGCCGCGGCGCCCGGATGCACAGGAATAAACGCATCCTTGTCGGTGTCCGGCGTCTCGATCTTCGCGGCCAATGGAAACTCGCTCATGACAGTCTGGCGGATCGCGAAGAGCTGCCGCGTGAAAGCTGCGACCGTCGCGTCCGAAAGGTCTTTGCGGGCAACGATATGGTGGGAGAAGCTGATCGTCTTGACCTCGTCCTCGGGGCGATCGGGCGAACCGCCAAAGGCGCCGGCCGGAATTTCGGACGCCTCGTACATCGGATGGTTTTGCGCGATCGCTTCTCCGGCATCGATCGCAAGGAAGGTGGGTGATTTGCCGTCGTGCGTCGATGCCGCGATCGCTTCTGACGTGATCTTGCTGTTGACCGGTCCCGCGGCGAGATAGGCATCGGCCTTGCCGTTGCGGATCGCGTCGGCCGCCTCGCTGGTCGGGAACTGGACGACGTCGACCTTGGCCGGATCGATGCCATATTGCAGCAAGATCAACTTGAGCAGATCGACGTTGGCGGGTGTGCGGCCGACGACGCCGATGCGGCGTCCGGCAAGCTGCGAAATCCTGGTGATCTTCGCATCCCTCCTCTTGCCCTTGATGGGCGCCGGCACCCACAAGACCGCGACATTCTTGCGTAGCGTTGCGACGGCTTGCGCATTTTTCGGCACGCTCAGATCGCCGCGAATGATCGCAAGGTCTGCCCGTCCCTCGGCAATCATCTGCGCGCTGGCGGTCGCGCCTTCGGTCTGGATCGGCCGCAGGCGAATCTGGCTGTGGGATGTCAGGAAGGCCTGGCTCAACGCCTGAACGACCCTGAGATCGTCGCTGTTGGGCGGGCCAACCGCGATCCGCAAGATGACCGGCCGCACCGCGTAGTAGTAGCCCGCGCCCGACAAGCCGATGAGGGTGAGAATGCCCACCAGGATCACGAGCGCGATATTTCGCCGTGCCGAGGAACGTGGAGATAGGCTGGCCGGCTTGGGGTCGAGGCCGCTTGCCATCGATCTGGAAGAATTCGGGTCCAAAGGGGCCTTAGTGGCTTTGCTCGTTCGGATCGGCCAGAAGTGTAGCAAAATTGGCGCCTTTTCCTTGAGTTATTCGCCGTCATGGTTATCGGGCCCGGTCGGAATGGACGGGGGGCAAATCCGACCCGCTGGCTCATGTCTTTGATTCAACGAACGTCTTTTTGAAGGCGCTAGTGCCCACTTTCCGAAGTTCGTGCTCCATCACAGCACCCACCTTTCACGAACTTCGGAAAGTCATGGGCTACTCACAAACTTATTGATTCTAGTGCCGCTTTATCGATCTGAAGTCCCTGATCGAACTCGCCGCTTGTGGTGCAGGGACTTCAGATCGGCGGTACTAGCCGCCATCTGGCCGTTCGCAACTTTGAGGATCGCGGCAGGCGGATCGGTGTTAGATAACCGGGATCCGTAAGAGGGAGGCCATCATGGCGGAACGATTGTCGGCAGAGGCGCGGAAATCGGCCCTGAAGGGCCTGCCCGGCTGGAAAGAGGTCGACGGGCGGGACGCGATCGCGCGCACCTTCGTATTCAAGGATTTCAACGAGGCATTTGGCTTCATGAGCCGCGCCGCCCTGGTCGCAGAAAAGCACGACCATCATCCGGAATGGCGCAATGTCTACAAGACCGTCGAGGTGGTTCTCGCCACCCATGACGCCAGCGGCGTGACCCAGCGTGATATCGAGCTTGCCAAGGCGATGAACGCGATCGCCGCGCAGCTCTTGAGCACCTGAAGAAAGCCTCGTACGCACGCCTTGCAAGAGCGGAGGCACATCCCCAGCTAAGCGCGGGTTTGGATCTCGTGTCCCGATTCCGACGCCCTTCGCAATTTCGGAGCCAGGTTTCGAACTTCGGAAAGTGGGCACCAGCGCGGAGCGCGGGCGATGATTTCAGAGCATACGGTCGGATTTGAGCCGGCGGATGACCTCGCCAGGGATCCCGAGAGCGTCCGCAAGCGCTTCTGGGCCAAGTTCAGGCGCGTGGCAGCGAGGCTGCCCTTCGCCGAGGATCTGCTCAGCGCCTATTACTGCGCGTTCGACCTGCGGACGCCGCGCCACGTCCAGGCGGCGCTGTTGGGCGCCATCGCCTATTTCATCCTGCCCTTCGACTTCATCCCGGACATGTTGCCGGTGCTCGGCTTCACCGACGATGCGGCCGTGCTCGCCACCGCGATCCGCCTGGTCGCTGCGCACATTACGCCGGAGCATCGCGAGGCCGCACGGGCGAGGTTGCGGCGGTTAGCCGAACCCGAGGTCTGATCGAACCAGTGGGTCAAAGAACAGGGGTCTCAATGACCAGGGGCCTGACGTGATCACGCCAGGCCCGTTTTTGTCTTGGTCTTGTCTCGCGTCTTTGCTTATTGCGCCCTTGACCTTACGGGTGCTTGCGCGCGGGCGTTCTGTTCGGCTTCCCAAGCCTTGAATTGCTTGAACAGCTGCTCCTTGTCGGCATCGGACGGCATCTTCCCGGCCGACGACGTCTGCTTCAGGAATTCGTCAAACTTGCCGCGGGAGAGAGGCTCGACGCCGTGACTGTCGAGCCACTGCTGGGCGTAGGGCAGGCGCTGCCAGCCGGGGAGCGGTGCAGCGAGCGAAACCTCTTTCCACTTCGGATGGAAGGGCGGATGCTGGAATTGCGGAAACTTGGTGAAGAACGCATCGACGAAATTCGTGAGCTTGCGGTAGCGGTCGGTATTGGGCGCCCAGTTATAGGCCGCAAGCAGCGCCGGCACCGCGATGGTGTCCACGGATTCGCCCTCGGCGATCAGGTTCGGGTAGTCCTTTGCGGTAAGGGTGGCGGGCAGATAGTCGCCCTGCAACGGCTTTTCATAGTCGACCTTCACGAGATGGAAGCGGCCGTCATTGGTAAAGTTTGAAACCGACTTGTAGGGCTTGCCGCCAACCACGATCACGGCGTCAACCTCACCCTTCTTCAGCTTCTCCATCGCGATGCGCTGCTCGATGTAGACCCAGTTCGCCTTCATCCCGATCCGGTCGGCCACCGTCAATACGGTGACGAAGGTGCTGCCGTTCGGCAGGTCGACGCTGACCGTCTTGCCTTCTAGGTCGCGCAGGCTGTTGATCGACTTGGGCGCGATGATCTGCATTTCCTCGTTGTAGAGCTTGGTCACATAGGTGAACTGCTTCTTGATGTCCTTCGCGAAGCCCTTGCGCTCAAGATAATCGAGTGTGTCGGCGCGTACGACGCCGATATCCACGCCTTGCAGGAACAGGATGTCGGCGACGCTCTGGACGGAGCCGCGCCCGACGATCGGAAGTACGCGCAACTTGTTTCCGTCGTCGAGCACGGAGGCTAGATCGGCGCCGATCTGCACATAGGTGCCGCCGATGGTGCCGGTGATCAGGGTCACCGTGTTCTGATTGAGCGCTTGCTTGGTGGAAGCGGAGCCGAACTGGAAGATGGCCTTGAGGCTGTCGGAAACCTTGGCAGGATCGACTTGACCCTCCTCAGCGCGCGCTGCGAAGCCAAACGCCATCATCGTGGCAACAAGTGCCATACCAATCAAACGTCGCATTTGTTTCTACCCCTGAGTGAAGAGACTTTATTGCAATTGGCTGAGGCGCCGCTGCGCGTCAGCCGAGCCAAGCTGCGCGGCGCGCTGATACCACTTGCGCGCCAGTGCCGGGTCGGCGGTGATGTTGCGGGCATCCTGCGTTCCAAGCACGGCTGGATCGTAGGTTTCCGCGACCATCAGCGCCGCGCTGGCCTCGCCGGCCTCGGCAGCCCGTTCCAGCAACAGACGGGCAGGCGCAATATCGCCGGACTGAAGCAGCGCCTTGCCGCGCGACATCAGGTTGGCGAGTTCGTCCGCGCCGATGCGCCGGATCGGTGGCGCGGCCGCAACGGCGGGCGCCGGGGCTGCGGGCACAGCGGCGACGGGCAAAGTGGCCGTCGGTGCAGCGGTCGCCACGGTGGTCGTCGGCTGCTGGGGTTCGGCCGGCGCGGTAGTTTGATGCGCCGTCTTCAGCGCAGCCGCGATCTCATCGCGCGATGGCAACGGCGCCACAGCGGTCGCCAGCGCCGGTCCCGCGACCATCGCGGGCGTGCTCGCCACGGCCGTTGCGGCCGACTGGCGTGGCGGGGCGGCCGGCGGCGGCGCGGCGGCCTGCCGGACCTCGGAGGTGCCCATCAGCGATGCGGTCGCATTGGCAAACACCGTGAAGGGATTCTTGACGGCCACGAAGGTGGCCACCAGCGCGGCAACCGCAAAGGCGCCGGTCTTCAACAGGCGCGAGCCGGTTTTCTTCGGGCGAGCGAATTTCGATGATCGCAGCTCTTCGTCGGCGCCCGACAAAAACAGCGGAACGGAATCTTCCGGAAGGAATTCCTCGCGTGTTGCAACCGAGCGCGACGAATGAGTTGACCTCACCTGCGAACCCAGGGAATCCAGGTCGACTGGTTCTGCATACCGATCATCGTATGAAGGGTAGTCCGACTCGTACGGAGCGTCGTACGGACGGTACCGGTTCCCCTGCGCCATGGTGATGCCTCCCCTTACTACGCAACCTCGGGCGTGCCGGGATCAGTTCACTCGGCCCCTGCCCGTTACTGAAAGCCTTAAAACGCATTTCGAATCCGACCAAAAAGCGACGGTCGGGGTCTCGATCTCGAAAATATTATGATTTCATTAAGGCATTTTTGCGCCACATCGCGCGGCGATTCGCGGCGTAATTGCGGCCTGAATGTGGAAAGGCCGCGGCAATTTGGGCAGGTGGCGCAGGATGACGCAACTTGTGTCGCTAACCGCCGTTGAATTGCGCTCATCACGTCACGCGACCGTCATGCGAGCCCGCATTAACCATGTGGCCGTCAGGGATGCAAGATCACTTTCCCCATCGCCTTGCGGCCGGCGAGCACTTTCAAGGCCTCGGCCGTCTGCGTCAGCGGGAAGGTGCGGTCGACATGCGATGAAATCTTGCCGTCCGCCGCCCATTGCACCAGCCGCTCGAGATTGGCGCGGTTCTTGTCGGGATTTAATCTCGCCCAGGCACCCCAGAACACGCCTCTGATGTCGCAGCCTTTCAACAGCGCGAGGTTGAGCGGCATTTTCGGAATCTCGCCGGCCGCGAATCCGATCACGAGGAAACGGCCTTCCCAGGCGATCGAGCGCAAGGCGGCCTCCGCGTAGCCGCTGCCGACCGGATCAAAGATGATGTCGACGCCTTTGCCGCCGGTGAGACGGCGCAGGCCTTCCTTGAGATCTTCGCTCGCGTAATTCAAGCCGAGCTCGGCGCCGTGCGCCTTGGCGAACTCAAGCTTTTCGTCCGACGAGGCGCAGGCAATGACTTTCAAGCCGAGCAGCCTGCCGAGTTCGCAGGCGGCAAGCCCCGTGCCGCCGGCCGCGCCCAGCACCGCGAGTGTTTCGCCTGGCTTGGGGCTGGCGCGATCCTCCAGCGCATGCAGCGCGGTGCCGTAGGTGATGATGACGCCCGCGGCACGGTCGAAGTCGAGACCGGCGGGAATTTTGACCATGGCGGCGACCGGCAGCGCGATCTTCTCCCGCGCTCCGTTATAGCCGCAGGAGGCGATGACGCGATCGCCCACCTTCACGTCGCTCACGCCGCTGCCGACGCTTTCGATCACGCCTGCCACTTCGGCCGCCGGCGAGAAAGGGAAGGGCGGCTTGATCTGGTATTTGCCCTGGATCATCAGCAGATCGAAGAAATTCAGCGCCGCGGATTTGATCGCGATCACCGCTTCGCCCGGCCCGGCGACGGGGTCCGCCACCTCCGTCAACACGAGGTCGTCGGGACCACAATATTGCGAGCAGAGGACGGCTTTCATGGCTTCACCTAAATCCTGGAGGCGATACGCTTCATGCCGGATTTAGCGCCGGGCGACAATTGGATTTAATTGCCAGCCCCTCATGGCGAGGAGGTGCAGGCACCCGAGCAGGCCGAGCTCTGCGAGGCCGTCGCGGATGGTGTAAACTAAAAGGAACGCCGTCACCGGACGATGCTTTGCATCGCCGGGAGCACCATGAGGCCTCATCCTTCGAGACGCGCCTTGCGCTCCTCAGGATGAGGATCAGCAGCTTTAGCCGAAAGGATTCAAACGATGTTTGAAAAGGGATTGCTGAAAGACAAGCGCATCCTTGTCACCGGCGGCGGCTCGGGCCTTGGCGCTGCAATGGGGCGAAGGTTCGCCGAACTCGGCGCCGAACTGATCATCTGCGGCCGCAGGCTCAATGTTCTGGAGACGACCGCTGCCGCGATCCGCGAGGCGGCCGCAGGCAAGGTTCACGCGATGGCGTGCGATATTCGCGAGGGCGCGGCGGTCGAGGCCGTGATGGGGGCCATCTTTCGCGAAGCCCCTCTCGACGTCCTCGTCAACAATGCCGCCGCGACCTTCATCGCGCGGACCGAGCAGTTGTCGTTCCGCGCGGCGGACGCGGTTCTCAGCCCCACGCTGCATGGCACGCTGTATTGCACGCTGGCAGCCGGCAAGCGCTGGATTGCGGCCGGGCACAAGGGCGTGGTGCTCAGCATCCTCTCCACCTCGACCATCACCGGCCGCGCCTTCACGGTGCCGTCCGCGATGGCGAAATCGGCCGTGCTGGCGATGACGAAGAGCCTCGCCGTCGAGTGGGGACCTAGGGGAATCCGCACCGTTGCGATCGCGCCTGGCGCGTTTCCGACCGCGGGCGCAACCGGCCAGCTTCGCCCCGAGGGACGCGATCCGAACTGGGCGGCGCGCAATCCGCTGGGACGCACCGGCAAGCACCGCGAACTGGCCGATCTCGCCAGCTTCCTGATTTCCGATGCCGCCAGCTACATCAATGGCGAAATGGTGGTGCAGGATGGCGGCGCGCACCTGCGTTCCTCCGGCGCCGAGGATCTCCTCGCCTGGACGGACGCGCAATGGGAAGCCCAGCGGGCGGCTCGCGCGAAGGACCGGACTTAGGCCTTGAAACGCTTGCCCTGCCTTCCGAATCAAGCATTTACCGTTTATTCACGACGTCAGTGACCAGGGACGGCCGGGCCATCTTCAAGTCATAATGATAGGGGACGAGATCGGCGATGTCCGTGCGGGGATTGCTGACAGCTTCGTTTGCGGCGGCGCTTTTCTGCGCCGGCGCGCAGCATGCCCTGGGGCAGGCCGCCTCGAAGAGTGCCACCAAGCCGGCGGCGGCCAAGCCCGAAGCTGCGGCGGCCGGTGGCAGCGAGCCGACGCTGATCGGTCAATTCGGCACCTGGGGTGCCTACACGGCGACGCCGAACGGCAAAAAGGTGTGCTTCGCGCTGGCAAAGCCGTCGTCCTCGAAAACCAATCCGCCAAACCGGCCGCGCGATCCGGCCTATGCCTTTATCTCGACGCGCCCGGCCGAGAAGGTCGTCAACGAGGTCTCGATCATGATCGGCTACGCGCTGAAGCCGGGCTCGGACTCGACGCTCGAGGTCGGCGGTGCGTCATATGCGATGTACGCGCAAGGCGACGGCCTCTGGATCAAGAACGCGGCCGAAGAGGAGCGGATGGTGGAAGCCATGCGCAAGGCCGCTGACGTCACGGTCAAAGGCGTTTCCGCAAAGGGCACCGAGACCACCGACGTGTTCTCGCTGAAGGGGCTCTCCCAGGCGCTCGACCGGGTGGCGCAGGATTGCCATCGCTAACCCGAAATGGCGTTGTTTGGGGGACCGAGAAAGCCTATTTGACTGATATCGCCCCTCATGGTGAGGAGGCGCGGGCACCCGAGCAGGCCGAGCTTTGCGATGCCGTTGCGAACGGTGCAAACGAAAGAAACGCCGTCACCGGACGATGCTTCGCATCGCCGGGAGAACCATGAGGCCCGGGCTGTCATCCTTCGAGACGCGGCGCGTGCGCCGCTCCTCAGGATGAGGTCAAACATCTCGCAGAAGCAGAAATGACTCTCAGTCCAATCGAGATCGTTGCCGTGGCCAAGGCCCCTTTGGAAAAGGCGCCGCTGGAATCCTATGTGCCGCCGGCCAAGCCTTCGCTGATCGGATTGTCGCGCGAGGAGCTCGCCGCCCGGCTCGGCGAGATCGGCGTCGCGCCCGCACAGCGGAAGATGCGCGTGCAGCAGCTCTGGCACTGGATGTATGTCCGCGGCGCCTCGAGCTTCGACGCCATGACCTCGATCTCCAAGGAGATGCGGAAAGAACTCGAGCAGCATTTCACGGTCGCGCGGCCTGACGTGGTGGCCGAGCAGATCTCCAACGACGGCACCCGCAAATGGCTGTTGCGCCTGGGAAGCGGAGACAAGCTCGAGAAGGCGCATGAAGTCGAATGCGTCTACATTCCGGAGACCGACCGCGGCACGCTGTGCGTCTCCTCGCAGGTCGGCTGCACGCTCAATTGCGCTTTCTGCCATACCGGCACGCAGCGGCTGGTGCGCAATCTCACGGCCGGGGAGATCGTCGGCCAGATCATGGTGGCGCGGGATCGCCTGAATGACTGGATCGACCGCGAGACGCCGAACGGCAATCGCCTCGTCACCAACGTCGTGATGATGGGCATGGGCGAACCGCTGTACAATTTCGATGCGGTTCGCGACGCGCTCTTGATCGTGGCCGACAACGAAGGCATCGGCATCTCCCGCCGCCGCATCACGCTGTCGACCTCCGGCGTCGTGCCCAACATCAAGCGCACCGGTGAGGAGATCGGCGTGATGCTCGCGATCTCGCTGCACGCGGTGCGCGATGAGCTACGCAACGAGCTGGTGCCGCTCAACCGCAAATATCCGATCGCGGAGCTGTTGCAGGCCTGTCGCGACTATCCAGGCGCCTCGAACGCGCGGCGGATCACCTTCGAATATGTGATGCTCAAGGGCGTCAACGATTCCCTCGATGACGCCAAATTGTTGGTGAAGCTGTTGAAGGGAATTCCGGCCAAGATCAATCTCATTCCGTTCAACCCCTGGCCCGGCACCTCTTACGAATGTTCGGACTGGGAGAGAATCGAAAAGTTTTCCGAATACATCTTCAACGCCGGTTATTCGTCGCCGGTGCGCACGCCGCGCGGACGCGACATCCTCGCCGCCTGCGGCCAGTTGAAGTCGGAGACGGAAAAACTGTCGGCGCGCGAGCGGCAGGCGCTGCGCGCGATGGCGATGACGGATTAGGCATGATCCCGAAAAGTGGAACCCGTTTTTCGGATCAGATTATGCTCAAATATAGATTCTCTGCATGGCGCTGATCGGCCGGTTGTTCGTCATCCTGTTCGCGTTTCTTGTCGCATGCTTTGTGGCGGGGATGATCGTGGTTGGCGCCATCATGTTCCCGGAATTCTCCGATCTCGGCGCAGGTCCCGTCGATCCGGGCGTGCTGAACGTCATTCTCGGCTTCGGCTTTATCTTCGTCAGCGGATTTGCGCTGGTGCCGGCGATGGTCGTGGTGGCGATCACGGAAGCCTTCTACATCCGCGGCGCGCTGACCTACGCGGTTGGCGGCGGCCTCGTTGGGCTTGCCTGCTATCTCGGCCTGGTTCCATTCGATGCCGAGCAGCTTCGTTTCGAGGGTATCGTGCGGCGGCATCTCGAAATCATGACCGGGGCGGGGATCGCCGCCGGCGTGGTCTACTGGATGATCGCGGGCCGCAATGCCGGCGCCTGGCGAATTCCGCCGCCGCTGCTTCGGCCGCCGCCGCCCATGCCTTCGCAATCGCCGCCTCCCTCATGAGGACGCCTTTTCATTCCGCGTCGTCTCGGCTAAACCCCGCGCCATGAACCGCACCGGATTGATTGTCGCGCTGGCGCTGGCCGTTGTCATCGGATTGCTGTTTGGAATTTTTCCCGAACTCGATCTGAAACTCGCTTCCCTGTTTTACGACCAGGCCTCGCACTCGTTTCCGACCAAGCTCAACGCGCTGGCGGAGATTGCCCGCAACGGCGCGATGGTGATCGCGTGGGCCTGTGCGCTGCCGGCCATCGTTGCATTGGTCGTCAAACTGGCGCGGCCGGACCGGCCGTTGTTGATGTCGGGCCGGGCGATCATCTTTCTTCTGCTCACGCTCACGCTTTCGGCCGGCGTGCTGACCAATCTCACGTTCAAGAGCTATTGGGGCCGGCCGCGTCCGGTCACCGTGACAGAGTTCAACGGCAATCAGACGTTCGTGCCGTGGTGGGACCCGCGCGGGGCTTGCGCGCGCAACTGTTCGTTCTTCTCCGGCGAAGGCGCGACCGCGTTCTGGACCTATGCGCCCGCGGCGCTCACGCCGCCGGCATGGCGGCCCGTGGCCTACGCCGCCGCAACCGTGTTCGGGGTGACGACGAGCCTGCTCAGGATGGCGTTCGGCGGGCACTTTTTCACGGACGTGGGGATCGCAGGACTGGTGACGTTTCTGGTGATCTGGCTGGCCTACGCATATATCTACCGCTGGCCATCGACCCGGCTGACCGATGAGGCGGTCGATGCGGCGTTAACGAAGTTCGCCTGGCCTGGATATCGTGCCCTGCAGCGATGGCGCGGCCGCGACGTCAGCGAAAAGCCGTCGGCATAGGCCATTACCGCTGATAGTACGTGCCGATACTCACGAAATTTGATATTCGCGGCGCTCAAGCGGCGTCAGCCAGTTCGACCGATTGGAAGTTCAATGAGTACGATCCTGAAAAGCCTGCCCAAGGGCGAGAAAGTCGGCATCGCCTTCTCGGGCGGTCTCGACACCAGCGCGGCGCTGTTGTGGATGAAGCAAAAGGGCGCCCGCGTGTTTGCCTATACGGCAAACCTCGGCCAGCCCGACGAGGCGGACTACGACGAGATCCCGCGCAAGGCGCTGGAATTCGGCGCCGAGAAAGCCCGACTTGTCGATTGCCGCACCCAACTGGTTCATGAGGGCATTGCAGCCATCCAATCGGGCGCATTCCACATTTCGACCGGCGGCATCTCTTATTTCAACACGACGCCGCTCGGGCGCGCGGTCACCGGCACCATGCTGGTGTCGGCGATGCAGGAGGACGGCGTCAATATCTGGGGCGATGGTTCGACCTTCAAAGGCAACGATATCGAGCGGTTCTATCGCTACGGTCTTCTCACCAATCCAGGCCTGAAGATCTACAAGCCGTGGCTGGACCAGCAGTTCATCGACGAACTCGGCGGCCGCGCGGAGATGTCGGCGTTCATGACCGCGAGCGGCTTCGCCTACAAGATGAGCGCCGAAAAGGCTTATTCGACCGACAGCAACCTGCTTGGCGCCACCCACGAGGCCAAGGATCTCGAGAGCCTCGACAGCGGCATCAAAATCGTCAATCCCATCATGGGCGTGCCGTTCTGGCGCGACGACTGCACCGTCAAGGCGGAAAAGGTCGTCGTGCGCTTTGAGGAGGGCCAGCCCGTCGCGCTGAACGGTCGGACGTTCGCCGATCCGGTCGCGCTGTTTCTGGACGCCAATGCCATCGGCGGCCGCCACGGCCTTGGCATGAGCGACCAGATCGAAAACCGGATCATCGAGGCCAAGAGCCGCGGCATCTACGAAGCGCCCGGCATGGCGCTGCTGCACATCGCCTACGAGCGCCTGGTCACCGGCATTCACAACGAAGATACCATCGAGCAATACCGGATCAGCGGCATGCGGCTTGGGCGCTTGCTGTATCAGGGGCGGTGGTTCGATTCGCAGGCCTTGATGCTGCGCGAAACCGCCCAGCGCTGGGTCGCGCGCGCCATCACCGGCGAGGTGACGCTGGAACTGCGCCGCGGCAACGACTACTCGATCCTCAACACCGAGAGCCCGAACCTCACCTATCAGCCGGAGCGGCTGAGCATGGAGAAGGTGGAGGATGCCGCCTTCACGCCGGCCGACCGCATCGGCCAGTTGACCATGCGCAACCTCGATATCGCTGACACGCGCGCCAAGCTGACGATCTACTCTGACACCGGCCTGGTCTCGATCGGCGAGGGCTCGCCGATCCTGAAGCTCGAAAGCGACAAGGACTGAGGCGTCAGCGTATCGCCGACAAAGAAGTGGCCGGGCATTGCCGTTCGAAGAACGGCGTCGCTTCCGCTGGCCTATGCCCGGCCACTTTCATTTTCGAGACAGCTCGCTCTACCGCGGCGGCGCGATGCCGGGCGGCGGAGGCGGCAAGGACGCGGTGCCCCCATTGAGCAGCGGGGTGATGCGGCGGACGGTGACGCGCCGGTTGATGCGGCTCGGCCCGTCGGTCTGCTCCTTCAGATATTGCGAGCCGTAGCCCTGCGAGGTCAGGTTTTCCGCCGGCACGCCGAATTGCTGGGTCAGCAGTTCGGCCGCCGATTCGGCACGGCGATCGGACAGCGAGAGGTTGTCCGTGTCGTTGCCGGTCGCATCGGTGTGGCCCTCGATCAGGAACACCTCGCGCGGATTGCGCTGGATGGCGCGGTTGAGGCCGTCGGCGATCCCCTGCAGCCTCGCCGCCTGGTCGGGAGATATCTCCCACGAGCCGAGGTCGAAGTTGATGGAGTTGACGTCGATGCTCGGCATCAGCATGCGCACGTTCGGGCTGTAGCGGATTTCATCCAGCGTGTAGCGGCGCTCGATGCGATCGACCGGGGGCGCCTCCATGGTCTCGTAGATCAGGTCGGGCGGCGCGTCCGCGGCATCGACGATGTAGCGATCGTAGGGGATGCGGACCACCGGAGGCGGCAGGTCGACATAGAAGCCGCCGACCGCGCGCGGATCGCGATAGGAGTTATCGATGATGACGAACTCCTCGCCGCGCACGTCGCGACGCATCCGGCGCAACAGCGAGCCGTCAGCCGCGAGCACGGTAATGATCTGCGAGCCGTCGGGCCGCACCACGATGGTGCGCATTTCGCCGCCGACGCGCTGGGTCTCGATGTTGCGCGCACCGAAGCGGAAACGCTCCATCTCGTCGTGGCGGACAAAGGCCTGGCCGGAAGGGTCGCGGATGATGACGCGGCCGGGCTCGGTGATGACGGTACGGCCGCCTTCCTGCACTTCGCGGCGCTCGCTGCGGAAATCCTCCAGCCGCCGCGGGCCTTGCACCGCGGTCGGACTCGCCGGCAGCGGCGTCAGGTTCTGCGGCGGCGGTGGCGGTGGCAGTGGCGCGGCCACCTGCGGCGGCGCGCGGCGCACCAGCGGTGCTGCGCCAGCCGGTGCGCCCTGAATATTGGACCGCTGTGCCGGCGCCGTTGTGCCGGGAGCCGGCTGGGGGGCCTGGGCGGCCGGCGGTTGACCCGGGCGCGGGGCCTGTGGTGCTTGTGTTTGCGGAGCAGCCGCCGGTGGTGGTGGTGGCGGCGCCGGAGGCTGACCGGTGTGCGGAGCCTGCGGTGCTTGGGTCTGCGGAGGTGCCGCGGGCGGCAGAGCGTGCGGCGCGGCTGCCGGTGGCGCAGACGGCTGCTGCTGAGCAGGCGGCGCCATCTTTTGCTGCCGCTCGCGTTCCATCTCTCGCTCGCGCTCCTGCGGCTGCGCGGTCGGTCCTGCCGGAGGTCTGGGCGCGGCAGGCGCGGGCGTTGCCGCCGGCGGCGGTGTATGGGGTGCAGCCGCTGGCGGTGGCGGAGTGGGCGCTGCCGGATGCTGGGGCGGGGGCGGCGGCGGTGCTGCCGGATGCGGGGGTGGCGCCGGCTGCGGCGCCGCGGGATGCTGCGGCGGAGGTGGCGCTTGATGTTGCGGCGGTGGCGGTGGGGGTGGAGCCTGATGTTGCGGTGGCTGCGGCGCTGCCGGCCGTGCGGGCGGAGCGCCCTTCGGCGCTTCCTTCGGCGGCTGCTTGGGCTTCCCGTCCGGACCCAGTTCCTCCCTGGCCTGCGCCACCGCGACCGGCGCCGATTGTGCGTGCGATGGAGTTGTCGCCAGCTGCATGGCCGTCAACGCGGTCGTGGCAAGCAGGGTGAGTTGTCGTTTTGTCATGTGCTTTGGGTCCCGGGGAAATTCTGAAGGGAGGTTGTCAGGATCGGGTTTTCGAAGATTACAGTTGAACTGAATCAACAAACGCGGGCGATCAACAGACACGCGTTAGGCCGGATTGTGGCGGGCTCCAATCGAGGCGGTGTATTTATTTGCGGGAACTGCACGGTTTGGACGCGCTTTTGTTCATTGGGCATTCACAGGCGATTCCCGATGCGAAATCGGATCAGCTTTTTGCACTCGCGTTCCTGGCGCTCACCTCTTTGTACGGACGCCGCGAAGCCTCAGACGCCGCGAAGCCTCAAATGCGATCGGTGCGGGCGGAGCAGGCGGACTTGATGGGCCGGGCGGCAATTCATCCGGCATTTCGCCCGGCAGTTCGTCCGGCCTCGATGGTTCGCCCGGCTCGTGGACGGGCGGAGGAATTTCAGGGTTGGGATTTCCAGGCGGACTCTCCCGCGGCGGCTCCGTCGGTTGCCCTGGCGTGATCGGCGGATCTTCGGTTGGATCGATCGGCATCGCTACTCGGTCGCGTTCCTGCAGACGCTAACGGCCGCGCTCCTGCGATGTTCCCAAAGCGTTTTCGAGCGAAGCATGCCCGGACCTGCCGCCTTCGCCAAAGCTTCGGCGGCCGCGTGAGCTATTGGCCCGACGAAGCCTCGGCGGAGACGGGATACCGAGGTGGAAGCTGGTTCGCGTGAAGAAAACGCGTCAAACAAAGAAGTAGAGCGCTTGTGGCGCAGGGACTTCAGACCGGCGGTACTAGACGCGCGATTTTGCCTTCAAACGCTTTTCGCAAACGTTATTGCTGCGAATCAATCCGTTTGGAGTCCCGGTTCCATTGGATTCCTCGGTATTGGCCTGGGTGATGACGCCGTCGGCGGTCGCGACGACGCTGATCCTGCAGAACGGCGTATAACCTTCCGAGACATAGCCGGGGCTGTTGCCGTCACCATAGAGCCCGCCGTCGCCGGTAGCCGGCGGCGTGCCGACTGGCGTTTCGATCTGCCAGACGTAAGAGGTCTGATCGTTGTCCAACGGCTGGCTTCGCGTCGGCTGCCCAATTTGCGCGATCAGCGTATTGATATTTTTTCCGACCAGTTGATCGGCCGGGCGCGCCGCCGATACGGGCGCTTCATGCGTGCTCGACATCGAGGGTAACGACGGCATCGAGAGCGAGCAGCCGCCCAAGGCCGCGCACAGCAGGAAAAGTTGAATTGTTCGCATGTCGCCGTTCCCCGCCCACTCTAGTGGAGTGGATTTGACATCCGCACAGGTATGCCAGCGGGATCATTTCCGAGACTGCCCGGTCGATCAAGGAAATTCCGGCAACGGAACCAACCTTGGATACGATGGGTGCCCCACGCTTAGACCTGCCGCTTGACCATCTTCAGCTTGAGCTCGGCGATCGCTTCGGCCGGGTTCAGGCCCTTCGGGCAGGCCTTGGTGCAGTTCATGATGGTGTGGCAGCGATAGAGGCGGAACGGGTCTTCGAGATTGTCGAGCCGCTCGCCGGTCGCCTCGTCGCGCGAATCCGTGACCCAGCGATTGGCCTGCAACAACGCGGCCGGGCCGAGATAGCGCTCGCTGTTCCACCAATAGCTCGGGCATGAGGTCGAGCAGCAGGCGCAGAGAATGCATTCGTAGAGCCCGTCGAGCTTTTCGCGGTCCTCGTGACTCTGCCGCCATTCGCGCTGCGGGGTCGGCGTCGTCGTCTTCAGCCACGGCTCGATCGAGGCATATTGCGCGTAGAAATTAGTGAGGTCCGGCACGAGGTCCTTGACGACGGGCTGATGCGGCAGCGGATTGATCTTCACCGCGCCATCCTTCACGTCGTGCATCGACCTGGTGCAGGCGAGCGTGTTCTGGCCGTCGATATTCATCGCGCAGGAGCCGCAAACGCCTTCGCGGCAGGAGCGGCGGAACGTCAGCGTCGGATCGATCTGATTCTTGATCCAGATCAGTCCATCGAGCACCATCGGCCCGCAATCGTGCGTGTCGACGTAATAGGTGTCGATGCTCGGATTCTTGCCGTCGTCGGGATTCCAGCGGTAGATCTTGAATTCGCGCGTCTCGGTGGCGCCGGCCGGCTTCGGCCATTCCTTGCCGCCTGATATCCTCGAATTCTTCGGAAGTGCGAATTCAACCATTGATCTTGCCCTTCGTCATTCCGGGATGGCCCGAAGGGACCAGACCCGGAATCTCGAGATTCCGGGTTCGATGCCTCGCATCGCCCCGGAATGACGAGTTATGATTGCCATCCCTTAATACACCCGCGCCTTCGGCGGGATGTATTGAACGTCGTTGGTCATGGTGTAGTTGTGCACCGGCCGGTAATCGATCGCGGTGTTGCCCTTGTCGTCGATCCAGGCCAGCGTGTGCTTCATCCAGTTCTGGTCGTCGCGGGCGGAGAAATCCTCTCGCGCATGCGCGCCGCGGCTCTCGGTGCGGTTAGCGGCCGAATCCATCGTCACCACGGCCTGAACGATCAGATTGTCGAATTCCAGCGTCTCGACCAGGTCGGAGTTCCAGACCAGCGAGCGGTCGGAGACCGAAATGTCGCCGATCCCGCCATGCACCTTGTGAATCAGGTTCTGCCCCTCGCTCAGCACCTCGCCGGTGCGGAACACGGCGCAGTTGTTCTGCATCACGTGCTGCATGCTCTCGCGCAATTTTGCGGTCGGCGTGCCGCCGGACGCGCGGCGGAAGTGGTCAAGCCGGCCGAGCGCCTTGCCGGCGGAATCGCTCGGCAGATCCGGCTGCTTGCCGTTGGGCGTGACTTTCTCGGCGCAGCGCAGAGCCGCCGCGCGGCCGAACACGACGAGATCGATCAGCGAGTTCGAGCCCAACCGGTTGGCGCCGTGCACCGACACGCACGCCGCCTCACCGATCGCCATCAACCCGGGCACGACCGACTTGTCGTCGCCGTCTTTCTTGGTCAGCACTTCGGCGTGATAGTTGGTCGGGATACCGCCCATATTGTAGTGCACCGTCGGGACGATCGGGATCGGTTCGCGCGTGACGTCGACATTAGCGAAGATCTTCGCCGATTCGGAAATGCCGGGCAGACGCTCATGCAGCACCTTGGGATCGAGATGGTCGAGGTGCAGGAAGATGTGGTCCTTCTTCTTGCCGACGCCGCGGCCTTCGCGGATTTCGATGGTCATGGCGCGTGAAACCACGTCGCGAGAGGCGAGGTCCTTGGCGGAGGGCGCATAGCGCTCCATGAAACGCTCGCCTTGCGAATTGACGAGATAGCCGCCCTCGCCGCGCGCTCCTTCCGTGACCAGGCATCCCGAGCCGTAAATGCCGGTCGGGTGGAATTGCACGAATTCCATGTCCTGCAGCGGCAGACCCGCCCGCAAGGTCATGCCGCCGCCGTCGCCGGTGCAGGTATGCGCGGAGGTACAGGAGGCGTAGGCGCGGCCATAGCCGCCGGTCGCGAGTATCGTGGTCTGGGCGCGGAAGCGATGCAGCGTGCCGTCGTCGAGGTTCAGCGCGATCACGCCGCGGCAGGCGCCCTGATCGTCCATGATCAGGTCGATGGCGAAGAACTCGATATAGAACTCGGCCGAATGCCGCAGCGCCTGGCCGTACATGGTGTGGAGCATGGCGTGGCCGGTACGGTCGGCGGCGGCGCAGGTGCGCTGCGCCTGGCCCTTGCCGAAGTCCAGCGTCATGCCGCCGAACGGCCGCTGATAGATCTTGCCATCCTCGGTGCGCGAGAACGGGACGCCCCAATGTTCGAGCTCGTAAACCGCCTCCGGCGCGTTGCGGACCATGTACTCGATGGCGTCCTGGTCGCCGAGCCAGTCCGACCCCTTGACGGTGTCGTACATGTGCCAGCGCCAGTCGTCCGGATGCATGTTGCCGAGCGCGGCGGAGATGCCGCCTTGCGCGGCCACGGTGTGCGAGCGGGTCGGAAAGACCTTGCTGATGCAGGCGGTGCGAAGTCCGGCCTCGCTGCAACCCACCACCGCGCGCAGGCCCGCGCCGCCGGCGCCGACCACGACGACATCGTAGGTATGGTCTTCGATCGGATAGGCTTTGCCATTGGTGGCCGGGCCACCTTTGCCATTCGCCGAGCCGTTTCCGCCCGCGGCCATCGTTACACTCCGGATGCCAGTTTGAGGATGGCGTAGATCGAGGCCAACGCGACCGCAAACGAGAAGAAATTGTTGGCCATGATCGAGGCAAGCTTCAGCTGTTCGCTGTGCACGTAGTCCTCGATGACCACCTGCATGCCGATTTTCATGTGCCAGGCGCTGGCGATGATGAACAGCAACAGGATGATCGCGACCAGCGGCGAGCCGAGCATCTGCGCCGCGCCGGCGTGGTTGCTGCCGAGCAGCATCATCACCACCACGATGACCGGCACCATCAGGAGCACCATGGCGACCGCGGTGATACGCTGGCGCCAGAAGTCGGTGGTCCCGGAATGCGACGAGCCGAGATTGCGAACGCGGCCAAGCGGCGTGCGCATCGATTTGACGGTCTCGCCCTGCGGCGCACTCATCGGCCGCCTCCGATCATATAGGCGACGATCCAGAGCAGCACGGTAGCCGAAATGCCGGCCACCAGCGCGCCCCAGGTCATGGTCTCGCGCTCATTGGCCTTGAAGCCGTAGCCGAGGTCCCAGACCAGGTGCCGGATGCCGCTGAACAGGTGATGCAACAGCGCCCACGTGTAGCCGAACACGATCAGGCGGCCGATGAAGCTTGCGATGAAGTCATGGACATGGGCGTAAGCGGTCGGGCCCGAGGCGGCGGCGATCAGCCACCACGCCAGCAGAAGCGTGCCGACATAAAGCGCGATGCCGGTGACGCGATGGACGATGGATAGCGCCATCGTCAGGGTCCAGCGATAGGTTTGGATGTGTGGCGAAAGCGGTCTTTCGATCCTGGCGGTCATCGGTGCGCTTTGACGGTTGGCGGGGCTCCGCGAGTGGTCCGATTCTAACATTCGCATCCCGTTGCAGTGACCACTTTTGCGAATGTTAGAATCGCAGGACCACTAGCAAACATTGGATTCTAGTGGAGTTTTAGATTTGGCATTCGCTTTCTGATCTGCGGCTAGGTGAGTAGCGAATGTCAAATCTACTCCACTAGCGGCCCTTCTTTGGGATCGCGGCAGGCGAATTCTATTTACGGAGTCGAAACTCTCAGTGCAATGCCCAAATCCCCGCTGTTGCGAATGGCGGTTCATCACTTCAGATGTGCCTTGCATTATCGTGAGATGCGGCCGTGTGAACGGCTGGTATACATGAAGCACGATTCATGAACATGCGGCGCGGGCGGGAATGAAGGATGGGCATCTCCGGACTTAACGTCTCGGAAGTCGTCGAACTGGCGCTTCTGCTGGTGGCGGTCGGGGTGCTCTCCGGATTTCTGGCCGGGATCTTCGGCATTGGCGGCGGCGCCATTCTGGTGCCGGTGTTCTACGAATGCTTCCGTCTGGCCGGCGTCCCGCTCGATGTGCGGATGCCGCTGTGCGTCGGTACCTCGCTCGCCGTCATCATTCCGACCTCGATCACCTCCTACCGGGCGCATCAGGCCCGCGGCGCCATCGACCGTGAAATCCTGCGCGCCTGGTGGCTGCCGGTTCTGATCGGCGTGATCAGTGGCAGCGTGATCGCGCGCTACGCGCCGGAGCGGCTGTTCAAGATCGTGTTCGTGATGGTGGCCTACTTCGCAGCGGTCCGTCTGCTGTCGGCGCGCGAAGGCTGGAAGATCGGCGATGACCTGCCCAAAGGGCTGTTGATGCGTTTCTTCGGGCTCTGTGTCGGGCTGCTGGCGACGCTGATGGGGGTCGGCGGCGGGTTGTTTGCCAATCTCTTGATGACTTTCTACGGACGGCCGATCCACCAGGGCGTTGCGACCTCATCCGCGATCGCGGTGCTGGTCTCCATTCCGGGCGCGCTCGGCTACGTCTATGCCGGCTGGCCGGTGGCTGCGCATTATCCCGAGGTCGCGGCGCTGCAATCGCCGCTGGCACTCGGCTATGTCTCGCTGATCGGCGCGGTGCTGGTGATGCCGACCAGCCTGTTGACTGCGCCGCTGGGCGTGAGGGTCGCACATGCGTTGTCGAAGAAAGCGCTGGAGCGCGCCTATGGCACCTACATGCTGATCGTCGGCACGCGCTTTGCGATCAGTTTATTGAACGGCGGCTGACCGCGTCGGTCCAGCCCTGCCTTCACTTGCTGGCGTAGAGATCCTTGTAGGTCTCGCGCAAGATATTCTTCTGCACCTTGCCCATGGTGTTGCGCGGCAGTTCGTCGACAACAAACACGCGTTTCGGCATCTTGAATTTTGCCAAACGCCCTTCGAGCGCCTTCAGCACAGATGCCTCGCTGACATTTGCATTCTTGTCGCAGACGAGGACCGCGGTGACGCCCTCGCCGAAATCCGCATGTGGCACGCCGATCACGGCGGACTCGATCACGCCTGGCATGGCATCGATCTCGCTCTCGATCTCCTTCGGGTAGACATTGAAGCCGCCTGAGATCACGAGATCCTTGCCGCGGCCGAGAATGTGCACGTAGCCCTTGGCGTCGATCTTGCCGAGATCGCCCGTGATGAAGAAGCCGTCGCCGCGGAACTCCGACTTGGTCTTTTCCGGCATCCGCCAATAGCCCTTGAACACGTTGGGGCCCTTGACCTCGATCATGCCGATGTCTTCGGCTGCGAGAATCTTGCCGGTTTCCGGCTCGGTGACGCGGACCGAAACCCCTGGCAGCGCGTGACCGACGGCGCCGGGGACGCGCTCGCCGTCATAGGGGTTCGAGGTGTTCATGTTGGTTTCGGTCATGCCGTAGCGTTCGAGCACCGCGTGGCTGGTGCGGGCAAACCATTCGCGATGGGTATCGGCCAAGAGCGGCGCCGAGCCCGACACGAACAGGCGCATGTGTCTGGTGGTTTCCTGGTTCAGCGCAGGGTTTTGCAGCAGCCGCGTATAGAAGGTCGGCACGCCCATCAGCACGGTTGCCCGCGCCATCAGCTTGACGATCAGATCGGGGTCGAATTTCGGCAGGAAGATCATCGCAGCCCGCGCGAACAGCGTGACGTTGCTCGCCACGAACAATCCGTGGGTATGATAGATCGGCAGCGCGTGGATCAGGATATCCTTGTCGGTGAACCCCCAATAGTCGACCAGCGTCAGCGAATTCGACGCCAGATTATCGTGCGTCAGCATCGCGCCCTTGGACCGCCCCGTCGTGCCCGACGTGTAGAGAATAGCGGCGAGATCGTCGTTTGCGCGCGGCACGGTCGTAAAAGCCGGGGGCGCCTTGTCGGCCGCCTCCGTCAGCGAGCCAATGCCGTCGGCGCCGAGCGTTTCGACCTTGGCGCCGACCTTTGCCGCGATCGCAGTGATCCCGGCCGCCTTCGACGGGTCGCACACCACCAGCGAGGGTTCGGCGTCGGTGATGAAATATTCGAGCTCGTTCAGCGTATAGGCGGTGTTGAGCGGCAGAAACACCGCGCCGGCGCGCACGGTGGCGAGATAGAGCACGAGCCCAGTCACCGATTTCTCGGTTTGCGCGGCGACCCGGTCGCCCGGTTTCACGCCGCGGCCGACCAGCACGTTCGCGAGCTGTCCGGCGCGCGCGATCAAATCGCCATAGCTGATGTGCTGTCCGTCGACAGTCTCGATCGCAAGGCGCTTTGGATCATCGAGCCCGTCGAACAAACGGGAAAACAGGTTGGCGTTCGCGGGGGTCTTTTGCTGCGCATTCATGCATCATTCCGATCGGCGGGGTACGGCGCTGGCGGCCGCATCATCTCATGTTGGACTGGATTTTCACTAGCAAAGAGGCCATTTGCCGTGCAACCGCCGTTTGCACGCCAAACGAGGGAAATGTCTGGGTCAAGAGAGCCGGCGGCAGTTAGAGCACGCTTCGCGCCTAAGAAATGCCTGTTCTGGCCTGATCCGAGGCCGACTGCACATTGCCCGCGCCGAGGGGCACGTCACGTTTATGGCAGCCGATAGTTTCAGTATCTGCAAAGAATTTTTGTTCGAAACCGGCCGCGAAACCCTCCCGTAGCTCGGGCCAACGACGGCGCAGTCAACCCTACGGCTCGTTGTCGTTAGCCCCTCGACGGCCCGCGGATGTCCGCAGGCCCTACACTCATCATTCGGGAGACGTTTCCATGTCCAAGCGTATTGCATTGTTGTCTGCCGTTGCTTTCGGCGCTCTTGCCCTGACCGCGACCGTCGTTGCGCCGGTCAACGCGCAGGAAAAGACCGTCATGGTCGGCGGCGCTGCGATGTTCCCGTCCAAGAACATCATCCAGAACGCCGTGAATTCGAAGGATCACACGACCCTTGTTGCCGCGGTGAAGGCCGCCGGTCTCGTCCAGACTCTGGAAGGCAAGGGCCCGTTCACGGTGTTCGCGCCGACCAACGCCGCCTTCGGCAAGCTGCCGGCCGGCACGGTCGAGACCCTGGTGAAGCCCGAGAACAAGGCGGCCCTGACCAAGATCCTCACCTATCACGTGGTCGCCGGCAAGCTCGAGGCTTCGGATCTCACCGACGGCAAAATGCTGAAGACGGTCGAAGGCGAACAACTGACCGTGAAGAAGGATGGCGGCAAGACCTGGATCGTCGACGCCAAGGGCGATAGTGCCGCCATCACCATCACCAACGTCAACCAGTCGAACGGCGTGATCCATGTGATCGACACCGTGCTGCTGCCGGCGTCCTAAAGGCCAGGCCGTATCCCATTCCCCCACACGGGATACATCTGAGGCGAGCCGGGGGCACCCGGCTCGCTTTTTTGTGACCAACCGCCGGCGGCACTATGGAAGGATTCCGGCAGTAACGAAATTTCCGGTTTCGGCGTATATTGCATCAACGGGCTTCCACCGACGGGAACATCATGACCAGCCTTGCAGCCACCGAGCAGCGCGCCACGACCGCTACCAAGGTCATCCAGCCGGCCTGGGTCAGGGTGATGCACTGGATCAATGCGGTCGCGATCATCCTGATGATCATGTCGGGGTTGCAGGTCTATAACGCCTCGCCCTTGTTCCACTCGCTGACATTCTCACCCACCATCACGCTGGGCGGATGGCTGGGCGGCGCGCTGCTCTGGCATTTCGCAGCAATGTGGCTTTTAATGATCAATGGCCTTGCCTATCTGATCACGGGCTTCGCAACCGGACGCTTTGCCAAGAAACTGTTTCCGATCTCGCCGCGCGGCGTCGTTTCCGATGCGGTCGCGGCGCTGACCTTCAAGCTCGCGCACGATGACTTAAGCAAGTACAACCAGGTGCAGAGGCTGCTCTATGCGGGCATCATCGTCGTCGGCATCGTCATCGTGCTGTCGGGATTGTCGATCTGGAAGCCGGTTCAATTCCAGTATCTGACCGCGCTGTTCGGTGGATACGATATCGCGCGCTATGTGCACTTCTTCTGCATGTCGGCGATCGTCGCCTTTCTCGCAATCCATGTTCTTCTGGCGGTTCTGGTGCCCAAAAGCCTGCGCGCCATGATCATCGGCCGCTAGGTCATCAACGGAGACAAGCCATGGGCCGACTTCGCAAGCTTCTGATCCCGGGCGTCGACAAGAAACTGCTGGTCAGGGATGCAACCCGGCTGATGCCGGATCCGGCGCGGCGGCGCTTCATTTCCGGCGGCGCAAGCTTTGGCGCGTTGACGTTACTCACCGGTTGCAACGTGATCGATTCCGACTCCGCCGAGGAAATGCTCAAGAAGGTTTCGAAATTCAACGACGCGGTGCAGGCCCTGATCTTCAATCCCCATGCGCTGGCACCAACGTTTCCTGAAAGCGCGATCACCAGGCCGTTCCCCTTCAACGCCTATTACGAAATCGACGACGCGCCCGAGGTCAACGGCAAGGACTGGAAGCTCGAGGTTAGCGGGCTGGTCGAAAACAAGAAATCCTGGACGCTGGAGGAACTCTACAAGCTGCCGCAGGAGAAGCAGGTGACGCGCCATATCTGCGTGGAAGGCTGGAGCGCCATCGGCAGCTGGACCGGAACGCCGCTCAGCCACTTCCTCAAGCTGATCGGTGCGGACACTCGCGCCAAATATTGCTGGTTCCAGTGCGCCGACAAGGAAGGCTACAACTCGCCGCTCGACATGGAGACCGCGCTGCACCCGCAGACGATCTTGGCCTTCAAGTTCGGCGACGAAGTCCTGCCCCGCGCCTACGGCTTCCCGATGAAGATCCGCGTGCCGACCAAGCTCGGCTTCAAGAACCCGAAATATGTGATCTCGATGGAAGTCACCAACGACTACAAGGGCGGTTACTGGGAAGACCAGGGCTATAATTCGTTCAGCGGAAGCTAACGGGCCATCTCGCGCCCCTTATTCCGCCACGAGCCGCCGCTGAAACGCGGCTGCAATCGCTCCCAACGCCAGCAGTATTGCCGAAGCATTCAAGGCATAAGACAGGCTGCCGAAGGCGTCGGTGATGGCGCCGACCACGGTCGGTCCCAGCGTCTGGCCGATCCCGAATGCGATGGTCATGGCCGCGATTCCCTTCGGCCACGCTTCCGGCGGCGAATTGAACCGCACGAACGCGGTGGTCGATCCCACGATCGCGAAGAACGAAACGCCGAACACCAGCGCCGATACCGTCAGCATCAGCGCCGAATGCCCGAACAGCGGTAGCGCCGCGCCCAGCGCGTTGACGCCGAGAATGATGGTGGTGGAGAGGCCGCCGCTGTTCCATGCGAGGACCCGCCGCCATACCCAGGGCGTGACGAAGGCGCTCATGCCAAGCAGGCACCAGAACGCGCTTTGTGCAACCGCGCCGCCGCCGGCATCGCGCACATAGGCGATCATGAACGTCATGTAGGCGATGTAGCCCGCACCGAACAGGAAATAGCCGGCGAGATAGATCAGGATGGGCCGGATCGCAAAGCGTGCCGATCTTGCAGCCGCGGGGCCGTTGCCAATGCCGAGCGGCGCCGTCAGCAGCGGAACCGTCAAGATGGCCGAGAGCAATGTCATCGCCCACCACACGATCCACCACGATCCCGGGCCGAACGCGCGCAGGACAAACGGCGCCACCAGTCCAGAGGTCACGATGCCGAGTCCCGGTCCGGCATAAAACAGGCTGAGAAGGAAGTCCGCGCGGGCGGGATAGCTTTGTGCGATGCGGGCCGCCAGCGCTGCGCCGGCGACAAATGCGACCGCAGCCCCGATGCCCACGAGCAGGCGTGCGAAACTCAAGACGAAGAAATTGCCGGAGAGCGCGCTCAGCGCCAGCGACGCGAGACAGGCGAGCGTGCTCCAGCGCACCGCGGAAGGCAGCCCGAAGCGGCGGATCAGCGTTGCCGCGGCCAATGCGCCCGCAAGGTAGCCGGCGGCATTCACGGTGTTCATGAAGCCGGCCACCGAATACGACCAGCCCAGCGTGTCGCGCATATCCGGCAGCACCAGCGAATAGGCGAAGCGTCCGATGCCGAGCCCGACGGTCGGGGCCAGCGAGAGAATAAGGATCAGCCGCGCCGGGTGGGCCGGCCGACTGGAAGGATCGGGAAGGATCACGGGAATCTCCGGAGACTCTCTATTGTGGCAAGCCCCGCCGCCGTTGCACAGGCGAGCGGGGGCAATGGTGTCTTGCCATCCGCGCAACGCCGCATTAGCACTCCGCGCTGACTTTCCTCCTTTCGTCATTGCCGGGCTTGACCCGGCAAACCAGCATTCTCGATGAGATTGATGCCCCGGGTCAGGCCCGGGCATGACAACAGCGCAAGGCACTCGATCATGGCGACCCACAAACTGCTGCTTCTCCCCGGTGACGGCATCGGCCCCGAAGTGATGGGTGAGGTCAAGCGCCTGATTGCCTGGATCAATGCACAAGGGATTGCGCATTTTACGACCGAGGAGGGGCTCGTCGGCGGCGCCGCCTATGACGCGAGCAAGCAAAGCATCACGGATGCGACCATGACGCTTGCCAAGGCGGCCGATGCGGTGATCTTCGGTGCGGTCGGCGGGCCGAAATGGGACAGCGTTCCCTATGAGGCGCGGCCCGAGGCCGGGCTGCTCAGGCTACGCAAGGATCTTGGCCTGTTTGCCAACCTGAGACCCGCGGTCTGCTATCCGGCGCTTGCGGAAGCCTCGAGCCTGAAGCGCGAGGTGGTCGAAGGGCTCGACATCATGATCGTGCGGGAACTCACAGGCGGCGTTTATTTCGGCGAGCCGAAGACCATCACCGATCTCGGCAACGGCCAGAAGCGCGCGATCGATACCCAGGTCTACGACACCTACGAGATCGAGCGCATCGCGCGCGTCGCCTTCGATCTTGCGAGGAAGCGCCGCAACAAGGTGACCTCGATGGAAAAGCGCAACGTGATGAAGTCCGGCGTGCTCTGGAACGAGGTCGTCACGCAGGTTCACGCCCGCGAATACAAGGACGTGCAGCTGGAACATCAGCTCGCCGATTCCGGCGGCATGAATCTCGTGAAGTCGCCGAAACAGTTCGACGTGATCGTGACGGATAACCTGTTCGGCGACATGCTGTCGGATATCGCGGCGATGCTGACCGGTTCGCTCGGCATGTTGCCGTCGGCCTCGCTCGGCGAAATCGACGCCAAGACGAAAAAGCGGAAATCGCTGTTCGAGCCGGTGCACGGCTCTGCGCCTGACATCGCGGGCAAGGGACTCGCCAATCCGATCGCGATGATCGCCTCGTTCGCAATGGCGCTGCGCTATTCCTTCGAACTCGGCGCGCTTGCCGACAAGTGCGAGGCTGCGATCGCGGCCGTGCTCACCAAGGGCATGCGCACCGCGGACATCAAATCCGCCGGCACGACCGCTGTGTCGACTTCGCAAATGGGCGAGGCGATCCTGAAGGAATTGCAAGCGCTGCATGCATAAATGCAAATCGCGCTCGCGTTCGGCGAGCGCGATACGCCGATGAAGCGAATTCCTTAAGCTCAATACCGAGGAAGCGGGATACTCATCGGGTAGCCGCCCATGTCCGACGGCGGGTTGAGCGGCTGCCGGTCGATCGGGCGGTTGTTGTTCTCGCGCGCGAATGTCGGATAGCCGATTTCCGGAGGGAACGCGTAGTCCATGAACTTGCGGTCACCCGGCAGCACTTCGGTCCCGGCATCAAGCCACGAGCGCGTCGTGACGTAGACGCGGGTGCGCGGTCCCTGCTGGTAGACCACATTTGGCCCGCTCGGCCCGTAATAGGGACGGCCGCGATTATCAAACTGACGCTTGGCTTGCTTGTTCGCCTGAGCCGGGGGCGAGGTCTGCGCGCCGGCCGGCGACGCGGCAAAACCGGCGACGCCGATGGCGACAGCGGCAAACAACGCCGCAACCTTGTTTGCGGCTGAGATTCTTGGGGTCATCAGATCCTCTTCAGACGAAGTGGTCGCCTTTAACTGTTTCGCCGGCCATTGTAACGGCGAGCCCTGCCGTCACAAGGTCAAATGGGCCACAGTTGCCGGGAATAAAGCTGGGGCGCGACAAAAAATTGCATGAAAACCAGCCCCTTGGCCGGGACGGACGGCTATGGCGCGCCGCGCAGACACGGATTTTCCGCAGCCGTGACCCGGTCTGGCGAAACCGCCGCGGTGGTCCCGCAACCGCCGCGTTTCAGTTCAGCGCGGGCAAACAGCTCTTCCAGCCGAGGCTCGTTTTTGGATGCCCGTATGGTCAGCCGGTCGAGCATGCAGGCAATTGCCGCGTGTCGCGCCGGCAAGCTCGCGCCCTCGCATGACCACCCGGAGATTTGCAGCGCCGGGTCGGCAAAATGCCCGAGGAAGCCGAGGCAGGATTTCGCCGGGTCGAAACGACCGGGACGGTGAGATAGCGCGACGTTGCCGAATTTGCTGTCGATCACGCCGGCCGCCTCTAACTCGCGGCGATCCTCGTCGGCCATACGCCCGGCCAGACTGGGCGTTCGCGGCTGCGATGGGTCGAGCTCCAGTGAAACGTCTTTGCGGCCGCCAGCCGGATGCCGGAATATTTCGTAACTCTCTGATTTTTCGAAAGGATCAAGCAGGCTGACGGCAAAGGCGGTGCGCGAGCGGGAAGCCAGGATAAGGCCTGGCTCGCCGGCCGGATCGCCTGCCATGTCGAGCTGCAACTAATCCTAGACGTGCAGGCTGGCAATGGCAAAAAGCGCGAGCGCGCCCACATAAGCGATCAGCCGCGCCAGCGTGGCGCAGCACGCGTCGGTAAAGCTGGTCGGCGCCGGGTGGATGAAATGGTGGTTCGATTGCATCAGGGGCCTGCAAAGACGCCGAGCGCAGGAGGCCCCGTCTAACGTTGTCTTAACGGCGTTTCTCGCATAGAAGCGCTGGCTCTTCCCTTTCCGCGCCATGCGGCGGGGCGGGCATTTTTCGTCGGAGAGTGAACGATGGGTTACAAAGTCGCAGTGGTCGGCGCGACCGGCAATGTCGGGCGGGAAATGCTCAACATTCTGGACGAGCGCAAATTCCCTGCCGACGAGGTCGTGGCGCTGGCGTCACGCCGCAGCATGGGCGTCGAAGTCTCCTATGGCGACCGGACCCTGAAGGTCAAAGCGCTCGAGAATTACGACTTCTCCGACGTCGACATCTGCCTGATGTCGGCGGGCGGCTCGGTCTCGAAGGAATGGTCGCCGAAGATCGCCGCTGCCGGCGCGGTCGTGATCGACAATTCGTCCGCCTGGCGGATGGATCCGGACGTGCCGCTGATCGTGCCCGAGGTCAATGCGGACGCAGTCGCAGGCTTTGCCAAGAAAAACATCATCGCCAATCCGAACTGCTCGACCGCCCAGCTTGTGGTGGCGCTGAAGCCGCTGCACGACAAGGCCGTGATCAAGCGCGTCGTGGTTTCGACCTACCAGTCGGTGTCCGGCGCGGGCAAGGATGCGATGGACGAACTATTCTCGCAGACCAAGGCCGTCTACACCAACAGCGAACTGGTCAACAAGAAATTCCCCAAGCGTATCGCCTTCAACGTCATCCCCGAGATCGACGTGTTCATGGAGGACGGCTACACCAAGGAAGAGTGGAAGATGATGATGGAGACCAAGAAGATTCTTGATCCCAAGATCAGGCTCACCGCGACTTGCGTGCGCGTGCCGGTCTTTGTCGGCCACTCGGAATCCGTCAACATCGAGTTCGAAAAGCCGATCACGCCGGATGAGGCGCGCGACATCCTGCGCCGTTCGCCCGGCTGTCTCGTCATCGACAAGCAGGAGCCCGGCGGCTACGTCACGCCCTACGAGGCGGCGGGCGAGGACGCCACCTATATCAGCCGCATCCGCGAGGATGCGACCGTGGAGAACGGGCTTGCGCTGTGGTGCGTGGCGGACAATCTGCGAAAGGGGGCGGCGCTGAACGCGATCCAGATCGCGGAAGTCCTGATCAACCGCAAGCTGCTCAGCGCCAAGAAGCGGGCTGCCTGAGGCCGTTCGCGCAGGGAGCGGAGACATGTCAGACACTCCCGCTCCGACGCCACCAGACGACGGACGCAATGCGATCGAACGCGGCGCCGAGACCGCGCTGTTCAACAGCCGCTGGCTGATGGCGCCGTTCTATGTCGGCCTCATCGTCAGCATCGTCATCTTGCTCCTCAAATTCGTCCGGATGCTTTGGGAGTTCATTCTCGAGGCGCCGGGCGCCAAGTCGACCGACACCATCCTCGGCGTACTCGCGCTGATCGACGTGGTGCTGATCGCCAATCTGGTCCTGATCGTGGTGTTCTCGGGCTACGAGAATTTCGTGTCGCGCATCGACACCCGGGATCATCCGAGCTGGCCGGTCTGGATGACCAAGATCGATTTCGCCGGGCTCAAGCAGAAACTACTCGCCTCGATCGTGGCGATCTCGGCGATCCATGTACTGGAGGCGTTCCTCAATATCGATCGCAACTTCGACGCCACCAGGATGACGTGGCTGGTCGCTGTCCACCTGGTATTCGTGATCTCGACGCTGATGCTAGCCTTGTCGGATCGCTGGAGCGGGAAAGATAGCGAATAGCGAGAAGCAAATAGGGAAGCGCATCTATTCGCTACTCGCTATTCGCTAACTCGCACTCATGAATTCCTTCGACTGCTTGTCGAGGACGAACAACGACCCCTCGGCCACGCCGAAATAGGCACCGTGCAGTTGCAGGTCGCCGCGATCGACCCTGCTGCGGACGAAGGGAAACGTCATCAGGTTTTCGAGACTGCGGAACACGGCGGCCTTCTCGATCCGGATGACGAACTGCTGCATGGTCTCGTGGCTGCGCTGCTCCACCACCTCGCCCGGCTTGATGAACATCGCCATCCACTTGCCGATGAAGTCGCCCGGCGACAATGGTTCGATCTTGTCGACGAAGGCACGGATGCCGCCGCATTGGGCGTGGCCAAGCACGACGATATGCTTCACGCGCAGCACGTTGACGGCATATTCGAGCGCCGCCGAGACGCCGTGGGCGTTCTCGTCGGGCTGGTAGACCGGCACCAGGTTGGCGATGTTGCGCATCACGAACAATTCACCGGGGCCGGCGTCGAAGATCACTTCGGGCGAGACGCGCGAATTGCAGCAGCCGATCACCATCACTTCCGGCGACTGGCCGCGTTCGGACAATTCGCGATAACGCGATTGCTCGGTCGGCAGCCGTTGCGTCCGGAAGGTCCGGTAGCCGCCAAGAAGCTGTTTCGGGAAGGTCAGCATCGGATGTTGCTAAACACATGCGCCGGGCCGGAACAAGCCTTTCGAAGCGAGGATCGAGATGTTAAGCCGTGTTCCGAAAAGCCTGTGCTTAAACAATAGGCTGCCCCGTAGATCCGTTCCGCTTGATCATCGGCAGACATCCAAAGGGATGAACTCATGACCCGTCCGCGCCGCAGCCTTTTGTTCATACCCGGCTCGAATTCGCGGGCGCTGGAAAAGGCGCGCATCCTTGCCGCCGACGCCATCATCCTTGATCTCGAAGACTCGGTCGCGCCGGACGCCAAGCCCCTGGCGCGGGACCAGATCGCGAAAACGATCGCAGCCGGCGGCTTCGGCAAGCGTGAGGTCTGGATCCGGACCAATGCGCCGGATACGCCGTTCTGGCCCGACGATGTGAAGATGGCCGCCCAAGCCAGGCCCGATGCCATCCTGGTTCCAAAAGTGTCCAGCGTGGACGACCTCCGCGCGATTTCCGCGAGCCTTCGCGAGGCCAAGGCCGATCCGTCGATCCGGCTCTGGGCCATGATCGAGACGGCGCGCGCGGTGCTGCATGCCGAGGAGCTTGCGGCGGCCTCGCGCGACGTCGAGCTGCGGCTTGCCGGTTTTGTGTTCGGACCCAATGACATCTCGCGCGAGACGCGGATCCGCATGCAGCCGGGCCGAGCCATCATGCTGCCGATGATCATCCATTGCATCCTCGCCACCCGCGCCTACGGTCTTGAAATCTTCGACGGGCCCTACAGCGATTTCAGCAACGTCGATGGCTTCAATCAGGAGTGCACGCAGGCGCGCGACCTCGGCTTCGACGGCAAGACGCTGATCCATCCGGGTCAGATCGAAGCCTGTAACGTCATCTTTACACCGCCCGCGGAAGAGGTGGCGCGAGCCCGCAAGATCATCGCCGCGTTTGAATTGCCGGAGAATGCCGGCCGCGGCGCGATCTCTCTCGATGGCCAGATGGTGGAACGGCTGCACGCCGATATGGCGAGGCGCACGATTGCGATCGCGGATTCGATCGCCGCGATGGCGAAATAGTTATCAGGTCGTTCCGGCCGCGTGAGTGATCGCGCGCGGAAAACCTTCGCCTATGGTTATAGGCCCTGCGGGGACGACCAGTCGGCCCCTTACGCGCCCGGCTTTGTCAGATCTTCGATTGTGGGCGCGTTCAGGCAATATTCCTTGTAATGTTCGGCCGCGGTGCCGGCAGCGAGATCGTGGTCGCATTCGCGCTTGTGGCTGCACATCGCGCAGACGCGCTCCATGTCGTGCAGGACCACGGGCTCGATCCGCGCCAGATCGTCGGCCTTGACGCCGAGCGCAGCAAGCAATTTCGGCAATTCGTCGGCGGCATGTGGCCCCTGGTTGACCAGTTCGTTGAGGTCAGCCGGCGAAAGCTGCAAATCAGCCGCGACACGGTCGAATTCAACCGCGCTGAGCTGACGCATTTCGTTGATCTCTCGCTGGTGGTTCAGCCACTCGCTGAACGTATGGGTCAGCCGCGTGAGAACGGAAGGGGATTGATCCTGGACTGTCATGACGTCGCTCCGGCGCCCGCAAACAATGTGTGATCATGGACCGGCGTCTCGGGATCGTCGTTGCGCTAGATCAAATGACTTCCAGCGCAAGCACGCAGGTCAAGCATGGCCTAGATGGCGCCGAAGCGCTCCACGGCCCAGGCGTGCAGGCTGCCCGGCACCGAGGGGTCATTGCCGCGGCCTTTTGGCGAGATATGGAAACCGATGATCTCGGGATCCCGAAGCAGCGCCGAAAAATCCATGGGCTCGAAGAACAGTTTTGGCTCGGCGTGTACGGCATAAAACGACTTCTTCGGCAAAGCGTGGTGCAATTCGCCGGCGCGGCGGGCGAGGGCGGTCAGCGCTGCTGGACCATAGATTGCCAGGCGCACCTCGGAGATGCGCTTCGTACCGCGCAGCCGGTGTAGCATGAAGGTCAGGCGATGCTGGAGCGATAGCCAGTCCGGCGTTAACTCGTCCTGCGCCATCAAGGCCTCGAAAGCGGCGACAATCGGATCGCTAGCTGGCAGATACAAAACGGAATTGCCGAGTTGGCGCGGCTGCTCCCAGGCAAAGTAAGGTTTTGCCGGATCAATCTCGACGGGTTTGAGCAGCAGGACATCGGCATCTAGCCAAAGGCCGGCGTTCTTCGCCATCAGCCGCATCCGGAAGAAATCGGAAAATTGCAGCATGGTCCGGTCGATCCAGACACCGTCCGTGATCGGGCGCAGCCGTTCGGCGAAGGAATGCGGCAGGATCGCTTCGGCCTCCGCGTTGGCGACGCCGCCGGGCAGCTGCGCGATCGCATCGAAGCTGTAGATTGTCACCTTGTGGCCGGCTGCGACCTGCGAACGCAGGCAAAGCCTGCGCAAGGCGTCGAGCGGGCCGTGCCAGAAGGTGACGATGTCGGGACGCGAGGACATCGCGTTTTCAAGCGAAGCGTGGAGAAAACGCGTCAGGCAAGACTCAAGCCCAGGCGCGCTCTTTCAGCTTGGCCTCATAGGCGTCGATCGACGACTTCTTTTCCATGGTGAGGCCGATATCATCGAGCCCGTTCATCAGGCAATGCTTGCGGAACGGATCGATCTCGAATTTCACCGTGCCGCCGTCGGGGCCGCGGATTTCCTGATTGGCGAGATCGATGGTCAGCGTCGCGTTGGCGCCGCGCTCGGCATCGTCGAACAGCTTGTCGAGATCTTCCTGGGCAACGCGGATCGGCAGAATACCGTTCTTGAAGCAGTTGTTGTAGAAGATGTCGCCGAACGAGGTCGAGATCACGCAGCGGATGCCGAAATCGAGCAGCGCCCACGGCGCATGCTCGCGGCTCGAACCGCAGCCGAAGTTGTCGCCGGCCACCAGCACCTTGGTGTTGCGATAGGCGGGCTTGTTGAGAATGAAATCCGGGTTCTCGCTGCCGTCGTCCTTGTAGCGCTGTTCGGAAAACAGTCCCTTGCCAAGGCCGGTGCGCTTGATGGTCTTCAGATACTGCTTGGGAATGATCATGTCGGTATCGACATTGATGATCTTCAGCGGTGCCGCGACGCCCTCGAGCGTGGTGAACTTTTCCATCGGTCGCACTTCTTGGTTGGAATGGACGAAAGGCAGTTTGCAGCCGTGGTTTATCGCGAATGCGCCCGTCATTAAAGGGCAAAAAGCCGCTTTAACCCGCCGCGGCTTCGATGGCAGCCATGTCGTCGTCCGAGAGGCCGAAATGGTGACCGATCTCGTGGATCAGGACATGCTGGACGATCTGCCCCAGCGCCTCGTCATGCTCGGCCCAGTAGTCCAGGATCGGCCGCCGGTAGAGCCAGATCAGGTTCGGCAGCCGCGCGATGTCACTGGCGCTCTGATGTGGCAGGCCGGTCCCGTGAAACAGGCCGAGCAGGTCAAATTCGCTTTCCGCACCCATTTCGTCGAGGATTTCATCGGTCGGAAAATCCTCGACCCGGACCACGACCCCCTCGCACAGGTCACGGAAGGCCTTGGGCAGCCGCGTCAGGATGTCGTGCGCCATCGTCTCCAGTTCGGCGAGCGAGGGGGCCCTGGCTGATTTCCAAATCATGTGTTCTTGCTGCACTGGCCGCGCAAAGCGGGGAGCCGCTCTCCCGACGAAAGCGAAAGGTCAGCCAAGTCCCCTCGCCAACAGTACCACGGCTTGGGCGCCGGCTTTGCGATCCTTGGAAATTTCCAGATATTCGGCAGAATTGCCCCAGGCGCGAAAGGCTGACTCGTCGGGAAACGACATTAATACGAGCTTGTCGCGATCCCAGGCGCCTTCCAGCACGGTCGGACTCTCATCGGCTGACAACAACCGGCCGCTGAATTTCTTGAAGACGTCAAAAAAGCGCGCCTGGTAGCGGTCATAGGCTGCGCGGTCGGTCATTTTGAGCTGTACAACGACATATACCGTCATGGTCTTCCTGCCTTCGGTCGTGTTTTCCGATCGCCATATTGCCATAGAGTGGGAGACGGATCGGGGCCCGCAAAGGCTGGAACATCCGTCGCCACGAAAAAGAATGCCGGTCCTGTCGCCGGCCTTCAAAAGGGTCGTCTTGATCATTGACGCCGTCCCGGCAATCGGAGACCGTAGGGTCAATCACGAAATCCGGGGCGTGCATCACATGGCTAACAGGAAATTGGCAATTTCATTGGGCCTGTCGGTTCTTTTGAGCGGAGCAATTTCGCTGCTCGCAACCGGCGCTGAGGCGCAGGCGGCATCGCAAGGCACGCGTGTCGCGCAGGCGTTGACGCCCGACGATCTGGCCGCACGGCCAGGCGCTCGCCTGGCCCGTCCGCCGCGACGGATTCGGGTTTATCCGCGCTATCAGGCCGAGCCGGATGATGTTTACCCGCGCTACGATCCCGGGCCGAATGCGGTTCGGGTCTGCAACGCTTCCTATGTGCCGGAATACCGGCCGAGCGGCACTGTGATCGTGCCGCATACGACCTGCGTCTGGCGCCACGGCTAAGCAATCGAATTTGACGGGCCCGCTTTTTGCGGGCCCTTTTTTGTTGGCGTTGCAGCCTGATTGCCGCTCCCCGCATATGATGACGATCATGTGTTTTTCGCGAGACTGCGCGCATTCGGTTGGTTCGAATCTGTGGCTTGAACATTCATGGCGCGTTCAGATTGCGAGCCCTAGATTTCGCGCCGAGAATATCACCCAGCAAAAAGCGTCAGACGTCGGGACGGGCGCATTGAAAGCGCCGATGCGAGACGCGCCGCTGGTTTTGTTCGCGCTGTCCGCAACCAGAGAGGCGATAGTCATGCGTACACTTTCGGTTTTTGCACAGCGTCGGTTGCGCGTATTGGGCACGGTGGCGGCATTGCTGATGGGCTCGACACTTGCCGGCCAGCGCGCCGAAGCGCTGTCGCCGATCAATCCCGGAATGTCGAGGGCTGGAAAGACGGTCGCAAACGAACGGACGATTGAAGTTCGTGGAGGCGGACACGGCGGCGGCGGCGGTGGCCATGGCTTTGGAAGCGGCGGATTCGGAGGAGGCGGCCGAAGTTTTGTCGGCGGTGGCGGTTTTGGTGGCGGCGGTGGGCGCGGCTTCGTCGCCAATGGCGCTCGCGTCGGCTCGTTCAGTGCGGCGCCAGCGATCTCAGCGGGTGGCGCACGCGTCGGCCAGTTTGCCGGTGGTCCCCACTTCATTGGCCATGGGTACGGCTTTCATCACGGCTTCAGGCATCGGCATGGCTTCTTTGTCGGCGGCGTCTATTACGACGACTACCCGTATAACTACCCCGACTATTACGACTATCCCGATTATTCTCCCGTCTATTCCGTCCCCGTCCCCGTCTATGTCGGTGGAGGAGGCTGCCACAGGGTGATGACCGTGCATGGCCCGCGCGTCACTTGCCATCATCGCGCCGCGCGCCACTACCGGATCCACCGGCGGCGCCATCACCGCAGTCATCATCGCGCCTAACGTTGAGGTTCGAGACACGTGAGGTGAGGTGAGTCAGGCGCCCCGGCCCGGGGCGCCTGATCCCTTTGGAAGCGAGGCTCACATTTTTGGGACGGCGCGTTTGGGGGAAAGCGCGACGAATTTGCGGGCTCGTTCAGATCCAGTCCTTGAGCTTCCAGGGCTTGATCTTCCAAGGCGTGAGATTTTCCAACCGCCATTGCTCAAGCCGCTCCGGCGGCCAGTGACTCATCTTTGGGGCTTCCTTGGCGACGGGCGCCTTGACGCGCGGCATCACGCGCCGATAACGCTGCCGCGTCGCATCGACGATCGTATCGACGAATTCCGGCTTGTCGACTTTGTCGGCCATGACCGTTTCCCTCGCGCAGCCGCGAATGGACTTTCATATCCGACAAGTGTGCGCCCATCCGGTTAACGGGTTCCTTCTTCGGTATCGCGATTTTGAGGCGGGGGAGGCTATTTTAGTGCCAATCCCTGATATCGACGAAGTGCCCGGCGATCGCGGCCGCCGCCGCCATGGCCGGCGAGACCAGGTGGGTACGGCCCTTAAAGCCCTGGCGCCCCTCGAAATTCCGGTTCGAGGTCGAGGCGCAGCGCTCCTCGGGCTTGAGCTTGTCCGGATTCATGGCAAGGCACATCGAACAGCCCGGCTCGCGCCATTCGAAGCCGGCCTTGATGAAAATCTTGTCGAGACCTTCCGCTTCCGCCTGCTCCTTCACGATGCCGGAGCCCGGCACGATCATGGCATTGACGTTGGCGTTGACGCGCTTGCCTTCGGCGATTTTCGCCGCCGCGCGCAAATCCTCGATCCGGCCGTTGGTGCAGGAACCGATGAAGACGCGGTCGAGCCTGATGTCGGTGATCTTCGTGCCGGCCTTCAGCCCCATGTAGCTCAGCGCGCGGTGCTTGGAGATCCGCTTCGCCTCGTCGGCGATCTTGTCGGGATCGGGCACCAGGCCAGAGATCGAGGCGACGTCTTCCGGCGAGGTGCCCCAGGTCACCACCGGCGGCAGTTTTGCCGCATCGAGCCTGATCTCGTGGTCGAAATGCGCGCCGTCGTCGCTGCGTAAAGATTCCCAGTAGCGAAGTGCCGCATCCCAGCCAGCACCTTGCGGTGATTTCGGGCGGCCTTTCAGAAACTCGAACGCTTTCTCGTCCGGCGCGATCAGGCCGGCGCGTGCGCCGCCTTCGATCGACATGTTGCAGACGGTCATGCGGCCTTCCATCGAGAGCGCACGGATCGCCTCACCGGCATATTCCAGCACATAGCCGGTGCCGCCGGCGGTGCCGATCTCGCCGATGATGGACAGGATGATGTCCTTCCCGGTGACGCCGTCGGGCAATTTGCCGTCGACGACGGCGCGCATGTTCTTGGCTTTTTTCTGGATCAGCGTTTGCGTCGCGAGCACATGCTCGACCTCAGACGTGCCGATGCCGTGTGCCAGCGCGCCGAACGCGCCATGGGTCGAGGTGTGGCTGTCGCCGCAGACAATCGTGGTGCCGGGCAGCGTAAAGCCCTGCTCGGGGCCGATGACATGGACGATGCCCTGACGGCGATCGAACTCGTTGAAATATTCGATGCCGAAATCCTTCGCATTCTCCGCCAGCACCCTGATCTGCTCGGCGCTTTCAGGATCAGGATTGGGTTTTGTGCGATCTGTGGTCGGCACGTTGTGATCGACGACCGCGAGGGTCTTCTCGGGGGCGCGAACCTTGCGGCCGGTCGCGCGCAGCCCTTCGAAAGCCTGCGGCGAAGTCACTTCGTGCACCAGATGGCGGTCGATATAGATCAGGCAGGTGCCGTCATCGGCTTCGTGCACCAGGTGGTCGTTCCAGATCTTGTCGTACAGCGTTGTCGGTTTGGACATGAGCGTAAGCTCCTGAAAAAGAAAAATGACGAGAGGCGGAATCGCGCTAGCGAAAGCCGGCGCCATGCGCAGCATCAAAGCGCGCGCATAAGTTCCGAGGTTGCGGAAGTCGCAAACCGTCCGAAGAAGCGGCCGGGCAGGCGCGCGTGATCGTCAATGACGATCCGCCGACTTGTCATGCTGGTCTGATCTAGAACCATTTCAAGACGATATATAGCACGCGCGCGGGTCAGCGCGAGACCTCTTCGCGATGGGTCGCCCTGCGATGGTTGAGTGCGGGCAACAAAAAAGCGCGGAGCAAACCCCGCGCTTTCGAGAGAGCCTCGATAGGCTCGAATTACTCGTTGACGGCCGTTGCGCGCTCGGACTTCTCGACGATGCGCGCCGACTTGCCGCGCAGGTTGCGCAGGTAATAGAGCTTGGCGCGGCGCACCTTGCCGCGGCGCACGACCTTGATGGAGTCGATCATCGGCGACATGACCGGGAACACGCGCTCGACGCCTTCGCCGTAGGAGATCTTGCGCACCGTGAAGCTCTCATTGAGCCCGCCGCCAGAGCGGCCGATGCAGACGCCCTCATAGGCCTGCACGCGGGTGCGATCGCCTTCCACCACCTTGACGTTCACGATCAGCGTATCGCCGGGGGCGAAATCCGGAATGTCCTTGCCGGCGGACATCTTTTCGAATTGCTCTTTTTCGAGCTGTTGAATCAGGTTCATTGGTAATCTCCATCGGCGGCGCGCGCCCTGCCAGTCCGGGGGCTCGCGATCCATGCTGCCGTCAGTTCGCGGAATTGGCGCTCGTATAAGGCAAAGGTCGGACTTTGTCACTCCTTTGTCGTGCTCTTTGGCGTGTTTTCATGGGGTCCCAATAAATCCGGCCGCCGCGCGCGCGTCAGCCGCTCCGCCTCCGCCCGCCGCCATGCCGCGACCCTCGCATGGTCGCCGGAGAGCAGCATTTCGGGGATCGGCCGCCCTTCAAAGGCTTGAGGGCGGGTATATTGGGGGTATTCTAGTAAGGAACCCGAAAAACTCTCCTCCGAGGCCGATTCCGCCTTGCCCATGACCCCCGGCAACAGCCGGACACAGGCGTCGATCAACGCCATGGCGGCGATTTCTCCCCCCGACAGCACGTAGTCGCCGATCGAGACCTCCTCAAGCGCCCGCGCCTCGATGACCCGCTGGTCGACGCCCTCGAAACGGCCGCAGACGATCAGTGGACCGGGCCCGGCGGCGAGTTCCGCGACCTGCGACTGGGTCAATGGCCGACCGCGCGGACTCATCAGCAGGCGCGGCCGCTCCGGCGCGATCTCCGCGGCGTCGATTGCCGCGGCCAAAATGTCGGCGCGCAGCACCATGCCCGGGCCGCCACCGGCCGGGGTGTCGTCGACGCTGCGATGGCGGTCGGTTGCGGAATCCCGGATGTCTCGTGCCTCCAGCGACCACACCCCCATGGCGAGCGCCCGGCCGGCGAGGCTCACGCCAAGCGGTCCCGGAAACATCTCCGGAAACAGGGTCAGAACGGTTGTGCGCCACGCCGAGGTCATGGGCCTCAATCGCGCGTCGGCCGGGAGAAATCAATATGTAGAGCCGTTCCCCGAGGCGGCATGACCGGAAGCCAGCGAATTCGGCCATCGGCTCGGCCGGCCGTGTGTCGCGTCGCCAGATGCGGTCGGCTTGAAATGGACGAGCAAGCGGGCTCGCCGCTATTGCTTGCGACCGTATTCGACCAGCTCGGTTACATCGTTGATCCGCAGATGTTTGTTAGCCCTCGAGACGAAGGTCCGCTTTACCCAATGATCAATTGCGGGCGCGTACCAGGTTGTCGATGTGACGTCGTTTTTGAGGGTCGGGTTGTTGACGTTCGTTCCCGCAAACGTGGTTTCGATCCTGAACGTATCGAACGTGCCGGCTTTTGTGGTGACGCTTTCCTCTCCGACCACCTTGGAAATCCCCGATCGCCTCCAGACAGCACCGGTCGCGCTGTTGATGTTGTTGGTTCGCACCGGCCACGTCGTGCCGACGGTGAGAGGCGATTGAATACCGCTGCCATCGTGGGCGAGTATCTCCAGGGAGCGGCTTCGACCAGATTCCACGAGCGATCATAAACGGCGAAACCGTCGTCGTTCTTGGTGGCGCCAAGCTTCCTGGACCGTATGCTGATTGCAGTTGGCGTAACCTCGGTCACGGCGTGCTCCCGGGTCGCGGTGATGCTTCCCGTTATCTCGTCCCGGATCTCGTAAGTCCAATGGTCGCCGGGGAGCGGCTCCTCCATCCGGACGACGGCCTGGGCCGCCGCGGGTTGGCCAGCACCGGAAGGGTACGGCAGGAGTTGATGGCTGTTGGGCCGACGCGCTTGTGGCAACAAGGCACATTGCCAGAAGGGCGGCGTTACGAAACATCGGCGTACTTTCCTGTGCGTTGTGGCGATGATATGCGGCCAAGCTGCCGCCTAGCGGCGGCCATACTCCACCAGTCCGACTGTAGTCTTCTCGCGCACGCGCGATTCCAGCCGCGAGATGAAACTGCGCTTTACCCAATGATTGATCGCCGGCGCGTACCAGGTCTGTTGCGCGGCCTGGATCTTCTTGGTTGGATCATTGGCGTTCTGTTCCTGAAACGAGGTCTCGATCTTGAACGTGTCGAACGTGCCCGCCCGCGTCGTAACGCTCTCCTGTGCAACCACCTTCGATGTTCCCGAACGTTTCCAGCTCACTCCGACCGTGTTGTTGAGGTCATTCGATCTGAACGACCAGGTCTTGCCCACGGCCAGCGGCGCCCGAATGCCGGTCCCGTCATTGGACGTATATCGCCAGTCACCGCTGTTGATCAGATTCCAGGAATGATCGAACGTCTGATAGCCGGAGTTGGAAGTACCGAGCTTTGTAGTTTTGATGCCAATCTCAGAAGCCGACACGTCTGTCACCGTCTGGGTGAGGGTCGATTTGACATCGCCGCTGATGTCGTCGCGGTACTCGTAAGTCCAGTGATCGCCGACCTGCACGTCTTCCATCGTCTCCTGCGCAGTCGAATCGGTGGTCGCAGGGGCAGGGGTCGAATTCTGTGCCTGGGCCGTCGAAGCGCAAATGGATAAAAGCAGGCCGATGGCGGCCGGAAAGGCAGGGGCGCTCAGCTAGAAATGCAACTAAAACGTGAATGAACCGGAGGCAAAAGGCAAGAGGCTTTCCTTCTGTGCAGCGTCATGACGATGTCATACGGTAACTGACGTGCACCTCTTGAATGGCATCGGCGGCGGGTTGTAAGGCACCTGGCCCGACATCACGCGCCCCATATAGGAGAGCACCATGCCGGCCTCGATCGCCACCAGCACGCCGTCGGGCGCGGGCTTCGGCGTTTCGACATCCTCGAAACGCAGATCGCGATGGGCAGGGAGCCGCCAGGCTTTGTGGGTTTTGCTCATCTCTATCGCTCCATTTCGCAAGGAGATGGCGATCAAGCAGCAGACGGATCGTCGCCTTCGATCGAGCTGGGCGCGCCAGTAGTCTATTATCTATTGATTTTGCGCGACGTATACGTGCCGATCGCCACGGTGCGCACGACTTACGCTGCTATATAGCTTCATGCCGATCTTTTGAAGCACAGTCGCCGACGCTTCGTTGGCTGGCGAGACGAGTGCAAGCAGGCGTCTCAGCCCGAGGACGTTAAACCCATAGTCGAGTTGTCCCCATCCGATCTCGGTGGCGTATCCCTGACCCCAGGCAGAGCGACGCAGCACAAAGCCAAGCTCGTAATCCGACTCGCCAAGCGCGTCACATGGCAGGAGGCCCGCGAAGCCTATTACTTGTGCGGTCGTTCTTTCGATCAAAATCCCAAGTTTCTTCCCGCTTGCGTCATGGTCGAAGTTGCGATGGAAAAACTCCATCGATTGTACCGAGGACATCGGCCGGCCGGCGAACGCCTGCGCCATCACCGCGGCGTCCGACAGCACATTGTCATGCAGGGCCTGCAGGTCGTCCGGAACCGGGCTTCGCAAACAAAGCCGCGAGGTCACGATGATTTCTGTCGGTTTGTGCATCTCCGAACGCCGTTTGCGTTATTATGCGTTGCCGCCAGACGGATCGTCGCCCTCGATTTCCTTTGGCAATGCGATCACGACCCGTCCGCCCGGTATGTCGACCGTCGGAACCACAGTATTGGAAAACGGCAGAAGTATCGTCGTGCCGCTTTCCGGCGCGATCTCGATGATGTCGCCGGCGCCGAAATTATGGATCGCAACCACGCGGCCGAGCGGCTCATCGGCCGTCGTCACCGCGTCAAGCCCGATCAGGTCGGCGTGATAATATTCGTCGTCCTCGGTCACCGGCAATTTCTCGCGCGGCACATAGAGCTCGACGCCATTGAGGCGTTCCGCCTCATCGCGGCTGGTGATGCCCTTGAAGGTAACAACCAAATGGTCCCTGGCCTCGCGCGCGCTCGCCACTTCAAAATGCCGCGCGCCGTCCTTGGTCGAGAGCGGGCCGTAGGCCTCGACCGCGAACGGGTCCTCAGTGAAGGTCCATAGCTTCACCGCGCCACGCACGCCGTGCGCAGCGCCGATTCGCGCGACGCAGATCTTCTCGGGCATCAGCTGGCCTCATCCTTCGAGACGCGGCGGCGTTTATGTGCACCGTTCGCAACGGCCTCGCCAACGCTCGGTCTGCTCGGGTGTTGCCGCTCCCCAGGATGAGGAGAAAGACCCTCATGCTGAGGAGCACGGCGCAGGCCGTGCGTCTCGAAGCACGAGGCCGGGATCATTTCGGATCGCCTTACGCCGACTTCGCGGCGGCTTCGGCCTGCGCCTTGCGCTCCTTGCGCGGCACGGCCTTTTCCGGATTGTTGCGCTTTTCGCGCTTCTTGACGCCGGCGGCGTCGAGGAAGCGCATCACGCGATCCGACGGCTGGGCGCCCTTGGCAAGCCATGCCTTGAGCTTGTCCATGTCGAGCTTCAGCCGCTCGGCGTTGTCCTTGGGCATCAGCGGATTGAAATGGCCAAGCCTCTCGATGAAGCGGCCGTCGCGCGGAAAGCGCGAGTTGGCGACGACGACGTGATAGACGGGACGCTTCTTGGTGCCTGCGCGAGCGAGGCGGATAACGACGGACATTGAGTTCTCCTTAGATTTGTCTATTCGAATAAGGGTGAATTGATCTCTCGACTATTTCTTCTTCTGACCGGGAAAGCCGCCGAGGCCCGGTAGCGTCGGTTTGCTGGGCAGGCCCGTCAGCCCCGGCAAATTCGGCAACCCGCTGCGAAGGCCGGCGGGGAGTTCTTTCGGCAATGACGGCATGCCTTCCGGCAGTCCGCCGCCGCTTTTCATTTTCTCGGCCATCGCCTTCATCTGATCAGGCGAAGGCATGGCGCCGCCGCCAAAGCCCATGGCCTGCGCGATGCCGGCGAGCGGGCCGCGCTTGCCCGAGCCCATGGCCTTCATCATGTCGGCCATGTTCCGGTGCATCTTTAAGAGCTTGTTGAGGTCTTCGACCTTGCCGCCGGCACCGGCCGCGATCCGCTTCTTGCGGCTCGCCTTGAGAATGTCTGGATGTTTCCGCTCCTGCCGCGTCATCGAATCGATGAGCGCGACCTGGCGCTTGATGATCTTGTCGTCGATGCCGGCATTGGCGATCTGGTTCTTCATTTTGGCGATGCCCGGCATCATGCCCATCAGGCCGGAGATGCCGCCCATGTTCGCCATTTGCGTGAGCTGCTCGCGCATGTCGGACAGGTCGAACTGGCCCTTGCGCATCCGCTCGGCGGTGCGCGCGGCCTTTTCGGCGTCGATATTGGCGGCGGCCTTCTCGACCAGCGAGACCACGTCGCCCATGCCGAGAATGCGGCCGGCAATACGGGTGGGGTGAAAATCTTCCAGCGCGTCGGTCTTTTCGCCGGTGCCCATCAGCTTGATCGGCTTGCCGGTGACCGCGCGCATCGACAGCGCCGCGCCGCCGCGGCCATCGCCGTCGACGCGCGTCAGTGCGATGCCGGTCAGTCCGACGCGCTGGTCGAACGCGCGGGCAAGATTCACCGCGTCCTGGCCGGTCAGGGAATCCGCGACCAGCAGCACCTCATGCGGATTGGCGACAGCTTTGATCTCCGCCGCTTCCGCCATCATCTCTTCGTCGAGCGTGGTGCGGCCGGCGGTGTCGAGCAGCACCACGTCGTAGCCGCCGAGCTTGCCGGCTTCCAGCGCGCGCTTGGCGATCTGCGCCGGCTTCTGGCCCGTGACGATCGGCAGTGTCGGAATGTCGAGGTCGCGCCCGAGCACGGCGAGCTGTTCCATCGCCGCCGGACGGTAGATGTCGAGCGAGGCCATCAGCACCTTGCGCTTGTCGCGCTGGACCATGCGGCGAGCGAGTTTGGCGGTGGTCGTGGTTTTGCCGGAGCCTTGCAGGCCGACCATCATGATCGCCACCGGCGGCACGGCGTTGAGGTCGATGCTCTGGCCGTCGGAGCCGAGCGTCGCCACCAACTCATCGTGGACGATCTTCACCACCATTTGGCCGGGGGTGACCGACTTGACCACGGTGGCGCCGATCGCCTGCTCGCGAACCCTGTCCGTGAAGCTGCGCACGACGTCGAGCGAGACGTCGGCTTCGAGCAGCGCACGTCGCACCTCGCGCATGGCGGCATCGACGTCGGCTTCCGTCAGCGCGCCGCGCCGCGTCAGGGAATTGAGAATGCCACCAAGCTTTTCCGACAGATTGTCGAACAAGTGCGTCGTCCTGTTGTTGCCTCACCCTAAGGAGCAGGCGAAGCCTGCGTCTCGAAGGGTGCGTTGTCGGCCTCATCCTTCGAGACGCCGCCTCCCTTGGCACCGTTCGCCACGGCCTCGCTATCGCTTGGCCTGCTCGGGTGCGGGCGGCTCCTCAGGATGAGGAATTCCAAACACGTTTGCGCCCGAGGGCGCATCGCGCTGTCGGGCGTTGACCTCCGGCCTCCAGGGCCGGTCGGCGGGTCGAAAAGACAACCTTTTCGATGAATTTCAGCGGTTTAAACGCCCATCGCGGCGAAAAGTCAAGGAAGGCCGGTCCCGGCTGGCGCGTTCGTGAAGCGCGAAGCGCGGCTTGCCCCTTGCGCGGACAGCCCTTTTTGCTGCCAATCCCCTCCATGCACGGCTCCCGAAATAAACCTGTCTCGGACCATTTCGATGGCCGTGTTTTTTTCGATCCGCACGGCGTGCCGCCTAGGAGTTTTCGAGAAGTTCTGCGCTGGCAGTTCGGGGAGAAGCGGAGCCGTGTGCCTTGGCCGAAATGGGACCCAAGTCCCCACGCCGACACGCCGCCTGCACGCGTTCAAGGCAACAAGGCGCGGCTGTCGTTTGTCGGGCACGCGAGCTGGTTGATCCAGACGGCCGGCTTCAACATCCTGGTTGATCCCGTCTGGTCGGAGCGCGTCTCGCCCTTTGCCTTTGCGGGACCGAAGCGGCACAACGATCCCGGCATCGACTTCGATGCCCTGCCGCAGATCGATATCGTATTGGTCTCGCACGGCCACTACGATCATCTCGACATTGCGACGCTCTCGAAACTCGCGGCCAAATTCTCGCCGCGCGTGATCACGCCGCTCGGCAACGACCTGACCATGATGCGTGCCGATTCCAAGATTCGCGCCGAGGCGTTCGACTGGCATCAGCGGGTCGAGATCGGCAGCGACGTCGCCGTGACGCTGGTGCCGACGCGGCATTGGTCGGCGCGCGGGCTGTTCGACCGCAATCGATCGTTGTGGGCAAGTTTCGTGATCGAGACGCCGGCGGGGAAAATCTACGCCGTCGGCGATTCCGGCTATGGGGAGGGCAAGCATTTCCGCGACGTCGGAGAGGCGCACGGTCCGTTGCGGCTGGCGCTGTTGCCGATCGGCGCCTATGAGCCACGCTGGTTCATGAAGGACCAGCACATGAATCCGTCCGACGCGGTGATGGCGCTCGCAGATTGCGGCGCGGTGCAGGCGCTCGCCCATCACCACGGCACGTTCCAGCTCACCGACGAGGCGATCGACGCGCCGGTGATTGCGCTCGGCGAGGCGCTCGACGAAGCCGAAGTTTCGCGCGACCGCTTTGTCGCGCTGAGGCCGGGGCAGGTGTTCGAGATTTAGAGGTTGTCGTTTCTGAAGAATTACTCGTGCCCCGGACGCAGCGCAGCGTATAACGATGCGCTGCCGAGCCGGGGCCCATTTGTTGGTCGCAATAGGTCCCGGCTCTGCTGCGCACCACTTCGTGCGCAGCGTCCGGGACACGAGCGACGATCTACTGCCCCTGCTTGATCGCCCAGGTCACGCCGACCGTAATCGACAACGTCTCTTCGCCCTGCGCGATCGGCACTGGGGCTGCTGCAGCCATCTTTCCCCCCATCATCCGGGCCCGGAAAAGTGGCTCAGCGGCGCCCTCTTCGGAAATGCTGATGGGTGTGCCCAGCGTGACGCCGGCGGCCTTGGCATAGATCTCCGCCTTGCGGCGGGCATCGGCAACCGCCTGCTCGCGCGCATCGTCGAGCAGTTTCGAGGCCTGCGACACCATGAAATTGATGCCGCCGATGTCGTTGGCGCCGGCCGTGACCAGCGTATCGATGACACTGGCAACCTTGGTGATATCGTGCAGGCGGATCATCACGCGATTGCTGGCGCGATAGCCGGCAATGGTGGTGGGAGTACCGGTCTTTGCCGTCGTGTACTCCGGCTGCAGCGACAGGCGCGAGGTCTGGTAATCCTTTTCGTCGATACCCGCGCCCTTCACAGCCAGCAGAACCTTGCCCATGGCAGCGTTGTTGGCGTCAGACGCCTCACGCGCGGTCTTTGCTTCCGAGGTGACGCCGGCATCGATCTGGGCGAGATCCGGCGGCACCGAGATGCGTGCTTCGCCAGTCACCGAGATCAGCGACGGCGGTTGCGTCGGCATTTGAGCCTGCGCACCAAGCGGGGCGCCGATGGCAGAGGCGGCGAGGAGGAAAGCACAAAGGCAGCGGCGCTTTCTCATGATGCCTACTTCAGCGGCACGTAGACATTGATCACCAGTTTGTCGTCCGGCGTCTTCAGGGGGTCGGTGATGTATTCCTCGATGAAGGTGTCCTTGGCTTCGAGTTTCTTGTCGTCGAGATGATTGGTGATGGCCTCGTAGGTGTTGTCCATGTTCTCGTAACTGCCGCGATGAACGAATTTAAGCGCCTTTCCTTCCGGCGATTTGGCGACGGTGATCGTCTTCGGGAGGTCCTTCGGTTCCTGCTCGACCGGGATCTCCGCAAGATAGCTGAAGCCGGTGTCGTCGGTGGAGGTGTAGACGATCATCGAGTTGCCGGCCGCTTTGCTTCCTTCCTTCTCGAGAGCGGTCGAAAGTGTCTTCAATGATGCAACCAGCGTCTCATAGGCAGTGTCCCAGTTCGCCGTTCCCTTGGTGGCAATCACTGTTTTCGGGGTGAGCGTGATTTGCTCGCCGAAGGGGTCCGCGGCCTGTGCCGGCGCCGGAGGCTTGGCTGCGGGCGCGGTCGACGGCAAATCCCCCGGCGATTTGGTTTCGGCGGGTGGCGGGGCAGGGGTCGCCGAGGGGGCCGGCGTGGAGGGCGTTGGCGCCTGCGCGCGGGCCGGGTGGAGTGCAACGGCAACTGTCGGGACCAGGACCAACAGGGCAACACGAAGTAGGCTGGCGTAGTTCATCAGGTCGTCTCCATGGCCTTCCTTGGGCGTTCCTTGGCCTGCACGCGCGAATCCCGGATCTTTAACACGCAAGCGCGGCGTTCGTCCCATGACAGATATTTACGGATATTTCATGCCCCTCCCCCGCGAGCCGAGGGCAGCGACACAGATAAACCACATCTAGCTAAAACGCGGCCGTTGGCCATATAAAGCGGGCCTGAGGGACAGGGTTCGATGAGCGCGCTCGCCAACCACAGCTACGCCAAGATGAACGGGATCGGCAACGAAATCGTGGTCGTCGATCTGCGCGATCGGCCCGGTCCGGTCACGGCTGATGATGCGCGCGCGGTCGCTTCGCCGAAGGGCGTTCACTACGACCAGCTGATGGTGCTGCAACCGCCGCGGCTTGCCGGCACCGAGGCCTTCATCCGCATCTACAACAATGACGGTTCGGAAGCGGGCGCCTGCGGCAACGGCATGCGCTGCGTGGCGCGGCGGGTGTTCGAGGCGTCCGGCCAAAGCGCCGTCACCTTCGAGACCAGCGCGGGCCTGCTGAATTGCTGGCAGGGACCGTCTGCCGATCTCTATACAGTCGACATGGGCGCGCCGAAATTCGGCTGGCAAGATATTCCGCTCGCCGAGGACTTTCGTGACACGCGCGGCATTGAGCTGCAGATCGGTCCGATCGATGCGCCGATTCTGCACACGCCCTCTGTCGTCAGCATGGGCAATCCGCATGCGATCTTCTGGGTCGACGACGTCGATGCCTACGACCTCGGACGCTTCGGTCCGCTCCTGGAAAACCATCCGATCTTTCCCGAGCGCGCCAACATCACGCTCGCCCATATCGTCGACCGCGACCACATCACGATCCGCACGTGGGAACGTGGCGCTGGACTGACCAAAGCCTGCGGCTCGGCGGCCTGTGCCACCGCGGTTGCGGCGGCGCGGCTGAAGCGCGCCAATCGCACGGTGCAGATCACGCTGCCCGGCGGCGACCTCACCATCGAATGGCGCGAGCGCGACGATCACGTGCTGATGACCGGACCGGCGACCTTCGAATATGAGGGCCGGTTCGATCCTGATCTGTTTGCGTCTGTCGCATGAGCGTCGACGTCGTCACCTTCGGCTGCCGCCTCAATGCGTTCGAGTCCGAGGTGGTGCGCCTCGAGGCGGAGCGCGCCGGGCTTGTTGATGCCGTCGTCATCAATAGCTGCGCCGTGACCAATGAGGCGGTGGCGCAGGCGCGGCAATCGATCCGGCGTCTCAAGCGGGAGCGGCCAGCGGCGCGCATCGTCGTCACCGGCTGCGCGGCGCAGGCGCAAGCCGAAATGTTCGCCGGCATGGCGGAGGTCGATCGCGTCGTCGGCAATCACGACAAGATACGGGCCGAGGCCTGGCATCAGGCACGGGCGGCGTTTGATGGAGCCGCAACGGGCGACAAGATCGCGGTGACCGACATCATGTCGGTGCGCGAGATGACGATGCCTCGTCTTGACGGATTGCAGAAGGGGCTGCCACGCGCGTTCGTGCAGGTTCAGAACGGCTGCGATCATCGCTGCACCTTCTGCATCATTCCATTCGGCCGCGGCAACTCGCGCTCAGTGCCGATGGAGGTCGCGATCGCGCAAGTCCGCGCGCTGGTCGAACGCAATCATCCCGAGATCGTGCTGACCGGCGTCGATCTGACAAGCTATGGCGCGGATCAGACGGGTACGCCCAAGCTCGGCCAGTTGGTCAAGAAGATCCTTCACGAAGTGCCGGAGCTGCAGCGGTTGCGAATCTCCTCCGTCGATTCGATCGAGGTCGACAACGATCTCATGGACGCGATCGCTACGGAAGAACGGCTGATGCCGCACCTGCATCTTTCGCTGCAATCGGGCGACGATTTGATCCTAAAGCGCATGAAGCGCCGCCATTCTCGGCAACAGGCGATCGATTTCTGCGAACAAGCTCGCCGCCTGCGGCCCGATATCGCCTTCGGCGCCGATATCATCGCGGGCTTTCCGACCGAGACCGAAGAGATGTTCACGCGCTCGCTCGATCTCATTACGGAATGCGGCCTGACCTTCCTGCACGTCTTTCCCTATTCATCGCGCCCGGGCACACCGGCCTCGCGCATGCCGCAGGTCGAAGGCGGCTTGATCAAGGAGCGCGCCAGGCGTTTGCGCGCGGCGGGAGAGGCTGCGTTGCGACGGCAGCTTGATGCCGAGGTGGGAGCGACTCGCGAGGTTCTGATCGAAAGCGCCACGCAGGGACGCACAGAACATTTCCTGCCGGTGGCGATCAGTGGCGAAGTGTCAGGCTCGGTGCGGTGGCTCACGATTTCCGGCCATGATGGCGCGCGGCTAACTGCCTAGCTCGGTCGTCATCGCCCGGCTTGACCGGGCGACCCAGTACGCCGCGGCTTATCGGCCTATCACTGGCCTCTCTGGAATGCTGGATCACCCGCCTTCGGGTGATGACCGCTCAGTTCACGCCAGCGCTATTCTCCGTTCCATCCGCAGCCGCGCAGCCGCTCGCGCATATGGTCCGGCGCCGGCGCGACCACGCGCACCGGCTCCTTGTTCTTCGAAATGGGAATTCCGATCTCGCGGGAATGCAGGTGCAGGCGCGGCTCGCCGAAGCGCGGACCAGTGCCGTAGATATTGTCGCCGACGATCGGCCAGCCCTGAGCCGATGTATGCACGCGCAATTGATGGGTGCGGCCGGTGACGGGTTCGAGCGCGAGCCAGGTGAGGCCACTGCCGCGTCCCATCACCTTCCAGTTGGTGGTCGCTGGTTGTCCGTTGGGATCGACCTTCTGCCACCAGCCGCGTTCGGCGTTGAGCCGGCCCAACGGCATGTCGATGGTGCCTTTGTCCTCGGCCGGGCCGCCCTCGACCACGGCCCAATAGGTCTTTGAAATCTTGCCGTGTTTGAACAAGAGTCCGAGCGAAGCGGTCGCCTTGCGGTGGCGTCCGAGCACGAGGCAGCCGGACGTGTCCTTGTCGAGCCGATGCGCCAGCACCGGCGGCCGCGGCAGGCCGAAGCGCAACGCGTCAAAGGAGGCTTCGAGATTGGGTCCGCCCTTCGGGCCGCGATGCACGGGCAGGCCCGCCGGCTTGTCAATCACAAGCATTAACCCGTCGCGATGAAGCACGCGGGCTTGAATTTCCTCCGCCGTCAATTGAGGAACATCGAGCAATTGCAAGTCTTTCGTTTATGCACAGGAACGGCTAACACACCCCGCCATGACTGAGGAAGCACCGAAACAAAGCTGGTGGCGCCGCCTCTCCAGCGGATTGAAGCGCACATCGAGTTCGCTCGGGACGGCGGTCGCCGATCTCGTGACCAAGCGCAAGCTCGACCGCGCTATGCTCGAGGACATCGAAGACGTGCTGCTGCGCGCCGATCTGGGAACCGAGGTCGCTGCGCGAATTTCCGAAGCCGTGGGCCACGGCCGCTACGACAAGTCGATCTCGGCGGACGACGTGAAGACGGTGGTCGCGACCGAGGTCGAAAAGGTGCTGGCGCCGGTTGCGAAGCCCTTGATCATCGATGACGCAAGAAAGCCGTTCGTTATCCTCGTGGTCGGCGTCAACGGTTCCGGCAAGACCACCACCATCGGCAAACTGGCGGCGAAATTCTCAGCCGAGGGGCGCAAGGTGATGCTCGCCGCGGGAGACACCTTCCGCGCCGCCGCGATCGAACAATTGAAAATCTGGGGCGAGCGCACGAAATCGCCGGTCATTTCGGGAGCGCAAGGCTCGGATTCCGCAAGCCTTGCCTTCAACGCGCTGTCGGCGGCGCGCGAGGAGAAGCGCGACGTGCTCCTGATCGATACGGCCGGGCGGCTGCAGAACAAGGCCGAACTGATGAACGAACTTGAAAAGGTCGTTCGTGTCATTCGCAAGGTCGACGACACCGCGCCACATGCGGTGCTGCTGGTGCTCGACGCCACCGTGGGACAAAATGCGCTCTCGCAAGTAGACGCCTTTCATCGTACCGCTGGCGTCACCGGCCTTGTCATGACCAAGCTCGACGGCACCGCGCGCGGCGGCATCCTGGTGGCGCTGTCGGAGAAATACAAGCTGCCGGTGCACTTCATTGGCGTCGGCGAAGGCATCGACGATCTCTCGGCGTTTGCCGCCGGCGATTTTGCCAAGGCGATTGCCGGAATCGAAACGTAGGCTTCAGCAATGGACAAGACCCAACCGCATCCGCTTTTCAAGCTCGCCACCGAATTGGGACCGCTGCTGGTCTTTTTTGCCGCCAACGCCAGGTTCCATCTGTTCGTTGCGACCGGCGCCTTCATGGTGGCCATCGTCGCGGCGATGGCGGCCTCCTATGTCGTGACGCGGCACGTGCCGCTGATGGCGCTCGTCACCGGCGTCGTCGTTCTGGTGTTCGGCACCCTGACGCTCGTTCTGCATGACGAGACTTTCATCAAGGTCAAGCCCACCATCATCTATGGCCTGTTTGCGCTGGTGCTGGGCGGCGGGCTCCTGTTCGGCCGGTCCTTCATCGCCATCCTGTTCGATCAGGTCTTCAACCTGACCCCGCAGGGCTGGCGAATTCTCACGCTGCGTTGGGCATTGTTCTTTCTGGCGATGGCGATTCTGAACGAAATCATCTGGCGTACGCAGAGCACCGATTTCTGGGTTGGCTTCAAGGCATTCGGCGTGATCCCGCTGACGATGGTGTTCGCGATCATCCAGATGCCGCTGGTCAAGCGCCATCACGTCGATCCTGTCTCGTTGCAAGCCAGCGACGCGGCGGAAGGCGACGTGAGCAAGGGGTGACCGTCATTGCGAGGAGCCCAAGCTCCGAAGCAATCCAGCCTTTCCTCTACCCCGGATCGCTTCGCTAACGCTCGCGATGACGCAAACTAACTTCCCGCCTTCAACGCCTTATCGATCTCGGCGCGAACGACGCTGTTGATGTTGTCTAGTGTCACCGGGCCGACCAGTTTGTACACGATGGTGCCCTCGCGCCCGACAATGAAGGTTTCAGGCACGCCATAGACGCCCCATTCGATCGAGGCGCGACCGTTGGCGTCGACGCCGACGACGCCGAACGGGTTGCCATAGCGGCCGAGAAAGCGCCGGGCATTGTCGGCAGCGTCCTTGTAGTTGATGCCGACGATTTGCAGCCGCTTGTCATGGCCGAGCTCGGTCAGAAGCGGCGCTTCGTCGTGACAGGGCACGCACCACGACGCCCAGACATTGACGAGCGAGACCTTGCCTTTAAAGACGGACGGATCGAGGCCCGGGACCGGGGCGCCGTTGCTGGCGAGTCCTTCCAGCGGCGGCAGGGGGGTCTGCGGTGCGGGATGGCCGATCAGTGCAGATGGAATGTGTGATGGATCGCCGCTGCCGAGCCGGAACCAGAAGACCGCGGCGAGCGCGGCAAAGATCAAGAGCGGCAGCGCCACCAGCCAGCGCGAACTTCGTGGGCCGTCGTTTGATGACACTTCACCTGACGTTTTGGGCTCGCTCATGTCTTGCCTGCAATTCGTCGTCCGGAGCGCCGCCTCACCCCCTCGGCTTCCAGCTCGTTCAGGCGCTGTTTCTGGCGGCGATAATCGATGGCGATCCAGGCGATCAGGAACACGACGACGACCAGGACCACCAGATAGGAGGTCACGATAAAGCTCGTGTAAGGGCCAAGCGGCATCGCCTTTAGCCCTGCGGCTTGCCGGCTTGCGCCTGGATCATTTGCATTGCGCGCACGCGGCGGCGCAGGATTTCATTACGCATCGCCGCGAGGTGCAAGGTGATAAACAGCAGCGAAAACGCGATTCCCATCACCAGCAGCGGAATCAGAAACGCGCGATCGAGCGTCGGTCCGCCCATCCGCATCACGGATGCCGGCTGATGCAGCGTGTTCCACCAGTCCACCGAGAACTTGATGATCGGCAGGTTAAGGGCGCCGACCAGCGTCAGCACGGCGGCGGCGCGCGCCGCGCGCGAGGGATCTTCGACCGCGCGCCAGAGCGCCATCAGGCCGAGATACATCAGAAACAGGATCAGAACCGATGTCAGTCGTGCATCCCATTCCCAATAGGTGCCCCACATCGGCCTTCCCCAGAGTGAGCCCGTGACCAGCGCCAGAAAGGTGAAGGCGGCGCCGATCGGGGCGGCGGCTTTCGCGGCGACGTCGGCGAGCGGATGCCGCCAGACCAGCGTGCCCAGCGCGGCGAGGCTCATCACGCCCCAGACGAACATCGACAGCCAGGCGTTCGGCACGTGAATGAACATGATCTTCACGGTCGCGCCTTGCTGATAGTCATCGGGCGCTAATGCCGACTGGTACAGGCCGAGCGCGAGCAGAAGGGCGGTCGCCGCCGCGAGCCATGGCAACAAGCGGGCCGTCAGGGCAAGGAACCGGGTGGGATTGGCAAGATCGATCAGCGTCATGGGCACCCTGTTAATGGCCGCAGCCGTTGTGCGCAATTGGCATGAAGTCCCTCCGCGGGAGTTGATGAACATCAATCGAGCCCATGCCGAAGGCTCACAGCCGCCGCATAGGGCCCGACGACAAGTCCAAACAGCGACAGCGCGCACAGGATCGAAAACGGCGCGCCGAATGATAACGGCCCGGTGATGGCCGCTTGCGATGCCGCCACGCCAAAGATCAACACGGGGATCGACAGCGGCAACACCAGAACCGCCAGCAGCAAGCCGCCGCGATGCAACGTCACGGCCAGCGCAGCGCCGATCATGCCGGTAAAGGTCAGCGCCGGCGTTCCCGCAAGCAGCGTCAGCGCCACGGCCGCGGTTGCGCTGACGTCGAGATTGAGCAGCAGTCCCAGAACCGGCGTCGCAATGATGAGCGGCAGTCCGGCGGCGAGCCAATGGGCCAGCGCCTTGGCCGCGCAGGACAATTCCAGCGGCGTCCGGCTCATCGTGATCAGATCGAGCGACCCGTCGTCGTGATCGGCGGTGAACAGCCGATCGAGCGTCAGCAAGCTCGCCAGCAGCGCGCCGAGCCAAAGGATCGCCGGTCCGAGCCGCGCCAGCAGCGCGAGGTCCGGCCCGATCGCAAATGGCATCAAGACCACGACGATGAGAAAGAACAGAACGCCGATCAGCGCGCCGCCGCCGACGCGTAGCGCGATGCGGATGTCCCGGCCGATCAAGGCGGAAAGCGCGCTCACGAGGCGTCTCCGACGTGCAGCGTCCGCGCGGTGATTCCCAGTGGCGAATGGGTGGCCGCGATGATCAGGCCGCCGCGCGCAAGGTGGTCCCCCATCAGCAATGCGAACAGCTTTTGCCCGGCCGTGTCGAGCGCGTTGGTCGGTTCGTCGAGCAGCCAGACCGGCCGTTGCACCGTCAACAATCGCGCGATCGAGAGCCGTCGCCGCTGTCCCGCCGACAGAAAAGCGGCCGGCAAATGCGCCGCATGATCGAGTTCGACGGTGGCGAGGCTCTCGGCCGGGTCGGTTTTCGAGCCGCCAAGGAAATCGCGCCAGAAATTGAGGTTTTCTGAGACGCTGAGCGCCGGCTTGAGCGCGTCGCGATGGCCGAGATAATGCGATTGTTCGGCAAGCGTCAGCTCGGCCTCGCCGCCTTCCAGGATGATCGATCCGCGTGCCGGCGCCAGCAGGCCCGCAATCAGGCGCAGCAGGGAGGTCTTGCCCGATCCGTTGGGACCGACCACCGCGATCGCCTCGCCGGAGGCCGCTTCAAAGCTGAGTCCGGAGAACACCTCACGGCCGCCCCGCACACAACCGACTTCGCGTCCTGAGAGCCGCATCTTGCCCCTTCGAGAGCCCCAATTTTACGGTTACCACATCAAAATCTATGGGTGGCGCATCGCTGCGAACCAGTAATGGAATGGGTTTGACATGCGCTCCCAGGCAATCCGCGAGTACGTAAAGCGCATGTCAAACCCCAAACTCCACTACAATTCTATGATTCCAGTGGTCCTTTGATTCCGACATTCGCCAAAGCGCTCGCCGTGAAGGCAAGCGAATGTCAGAACCACCAGACTGGTGTGGCGGCGATTGTTGAAAGATTCTATAAGCCGGAACTTGACGCGGCACACAATCGGCGTCTTGCGACCTTGCCGGCCAAGCCTCGTGGCTGGTGTTATGATACCCCAACCGGGTACAAACCGATAATCTGGGATTGCCTCACATGACCTCTCTCGACAGCTTCAAATGCCAAAAGACCCTCAAGGTCGGCGGCAAGACCTACGTCTATTACAGCCTGCCCGCCGCCGAGAAGAATGGTCTGAAAGGGATATCCAGGCTTCCCTATTCGATGAAGGTGTTGCTGGAGAACCTTCTGCGCAACGAAGACGGCCGCACCGTCAAGAAGGACGACATTGTCGCGGTCTCGAAGTGGCTGAAGAAGCGCGCGCTCGAACACGAAATCGCGTTCCGCCCGGCGCGGGTCCTGATGCAGGATTTTACCGGCGTCCCGGCGGTGGTCGATCTCGCCGCGATGCGCAATGCCATGCAAAGCCTCGGCGGCGATGCCGAGAAGATCAATCCGCTGGTGCCGGTCGATCTCGTCATCGACCACTCGGTGATCGTGAACTTCTTCGGCGACAACAAGGCGTTCGGCAAGAACGTGGTCGAGGAATACAAGCAGAATCAGGAGCGCTACGAATTCCTGAAGTGGGGCCAGAAGGCGTTTTCGAATTTCTCCGTCGTGCCGCCCGGCACCGGCATCTGCCACCAGGTCAATCTCGAATATCTCGCGCAGACGGTGTGGACCAGGAAGGAGAAGATGACGGTCGGCAAGAAGACCGGCACGTTCGAGGTCGCCTATCCGGATTCACTTGTCGGCACCGATTCGCACACCACAATGGTGAACGGCCTTGCCGTGCTTGGCTGGGGCGTCGGCGGCATCGAGGCGGAAGCCTGCATGCTCGGCCAGCCGCTGTCGATGCTCTTGCCGGAAGTGGTCGGCTTCAAGCTGAAGGGTCAGCTCAAGGAAGGCGTCACCGCGACCGACCTCGTCCTCACCGTCACGCAGATGCTGCGCAAGCAGGGTGTGGTCGGAAAGTTCGTCGAGTTCTTCGGCCCCGGTCTTGATCATCTCTCGGTCGCGGACAAGGCGACCATCGGCAACATGGCGCCCGAATATGGCGCGACCTGCGGCTACTTCCCGGTCGATGCCGCGACCATCGATTATCTCAAGACGTCCGGCCGCAAGTCCGATCGCGTCGCCCTCGTCGCGGCCTATGCCAAGGCGCAAGGCCTGTTCCGTACTGCCAAATCGACGGACCCGGTTTTCACGACGACACTCACCCTCGACCTCAAGGACGTGGTGCCGTCGATGGCGGGTCCCAAGCGCCCCGAGGGCCGAGTTGCCCTGCCAGCCGTGGCGGAAGGATTTTCCGCCGCGCTCGCCAGCGAATACAAGAAGAGCGACGACGCCACGACGCGTTATCCGGTCGAGAACCGCGACTTCGATCTCGGCCATGGCGATGTCGTCATTGCGGCGATCACGTCATGCACCAACACCTCCAACCCGAGCGTCCTGATCGGCGCCGGATTGCTGGCCCGCAAGGCGGCCGCCAAGGGATTGAAAGCAAAGCCCTGGGTGAAGACCTCGCTTGCGCCGGGCAGCCAGGTGGTCGCCGAATATCTCGCCAATTCCGGCCTGCAGGCCGATCTCGACAAGGTTGGCTTCAACCTGGTCGGCTTCGGCTGCACCACCTGCATCGGCAACTCGGGTCCGCTGCCGGACGACATTTCGAAGTCGATCAACGACCATGGCATTGTCGCGGCTGCCGTGTTGTCGGGCAACCGCAACTTTGAAGGCCGCGTCTCGCCGGACGTGCAGGCCAACTATCTGGCCTCGCCGCCGCTGGTCGTGGCGCACGCGCTGGCCGGTACCGTGAAGAAGGACCTCGCGGTCGAGCCGATCGGCAACGGCAAGGATGGCAAGCCGGTCTACTTGAAGGACATCTGGCCGACGACGAAGGAGATCAACGCCTTCGTCAAGAAGTACGTGACCGCGCCGATCTTCAAGAAGAAGTATGCCGACGTGTTCAAGGGCGATACCAACTGGCGCAAGATCAAGACCACCGACAGCGAGACCTTCCGCTGGAACATGAGCTCGACCTATGTGCAGAACCCGCCTTACTTCGAGGGCATGAAGAAACAACCGGATCCGATTGCCGATGTGGTCGACGCGCGCATCCTTGCGATGTTCGGCGACAAGATCACGACCGACCACATCTCGCCCGCCGGCTCGATCAAGCTGACGTCGCCGGCCGGAAAATTCCTGAGCGAGCACCAGGTGCGCCCGGCGGACTTTAACCAGTACGGTACACGGCGCGGTAACCACGAAGTCATGATGCGTGGCACCTTCGCCAATATCCGCATCAAGAACTTCATGCTGAGGGGCGCCGACGGCAACATTCCCGAAGGCGGCATGACCAAACACTGGCCCGACGGCGAGCAGATGTCGATCTACGACGCGGCGATGAAGTATCAGGCAGAGAATGTGCCGCTGGTGGTGTTCGCCGGCGCCGAATACGGCAACGGCTCGTCGCGGGACTGGGCCGCGAAGGGAACGCGTCTGCTCGGCGTTCGCGCGGTGATCTGCCAGAGCTTTGAGCGCATCCATCGCTCAAACCTGGTCGGCATGGGCGTGTTGCCGCTGACCTTCGAGGAAGGCACGTCCTGGCAGTCGATCGGACTGAAGGGTGACGAGAAAGTAACCATACGCGGATTGCAGGGCGAGCTGAGGCCGCGTCAAAAGCTGACCGCCGAAATCGTTTCAAGCGACGGTGCATTGCAGCGCATTTCCCTGCTGTGCAGGATCGATACGCTTGACGAGCTGGATTACTACCGAAACGGCGGCATTCTGCACTATGTGCTGCGCAAGCTGGCCGCGTGATTGTGATCAGCGGCTCACCGCGAAGTGAGTAGCGAGGCAGGGGAAGGCAGCCTAAAAAAGGCTGCTTTTTCCCTGTCCGAGAGCCATATCGAAGCAATATGGCTTGATGCTGCGTTAGGTGCGAGCGGCGAGCCCTGCAACCACAACATCGGCGGTCTTGAGTTAGATGACAGTGATGATGGCTTGTAATTCGATTTCACGGTGGTCGGGCGCCACCTTGGGTACCTTGGGCGTCTGCGCGATCGTGGCCATCGTCCGTCCTGCCACGGCTGCCGAACCCCGCGCCGTGGTCGAGCTTTTCACTTCACAGGGTTGTTCGTCCTGCCCGCCGGCCGACAAGATCATCGGCGAACTGGCCAAGGATCCTACGGTGATCGCGCTCAGCATGCCGATCGATTACTGGGATTATCTGGGCTGGAAGGATACGCTGGCGGATGCGCGCTTCTCTGCCCGCCAAAAGGCCTATTCGGTGATGCGCGGCGATCGCGACGTCTACACGCCGCAAGCCATTGTCAACGGCGAGGCTCATGTGATCGGCAGCGATCGCGCCGGCATCGAGCGGGCCATCGGCGCCACGCGGAAGAATGATGGCGTGATGTCGGTTCCGGTTTCGATGAAGCTGTCAGGTAGCCACATCACCGTATCGGTTGCAGATGGCGGCAAGGCGCCGGTGGCCCAGCACGGCGAAGTCTGGATTTGCTCGATCTCCAAAGCGGTGCCGATCTCGATCGGGCGCGGAGAGAATCGCGGACGCGAATTGACCTACTACAACGTGGTCCGAAACCTGCTGAAAGTCGGCGACTGGAACGGCGCTGCCGGAAGCTGGACGGTGCCGTTGGAAAATATTTCGCATGACGGCATCGATGGTGCGGCGGTCTTCGTTCAGGACGGAAGCCGCGATCGGCCGGGCCCGATGTTGGGCGCCGCGTACACGTCGCTGCACTAAGCAACGACTTCCAGAGACATCGTCGACGCTGGATTGACTGGCACCCGCAGGGAAAACTTGCGGCGCGTTTCGACCTGTTTCCGAAATCCGGACCGAGAAGCCGCTAAAAAGAAAAAGGACCAACTCGCGTTGGTCCAGTCACGGATCAATTGTTCTGCGATAGACCCGGTCCCGACGACCCCGGGGGGCTGGGGGCTGAGGAATCCGGTATCGAAAGGACCGGGCCAACGCAGGTGATTCTTATCCCAATTCAGCAGGGCGCGCGGTGGGCGGAAGTGGGGCGGTATTATGATTGAGCTAACGATCCCGTGACGCCGCGAAAAAGCCGCGCCCGCAAAGAGTTGCAAGTTCGCCGAGCTGCCAGGAGAAGGGTGCCATAACACCGCCCTTGCGGAGCGGTGCAGTCGGCGCAATCATGTCGCGCAAATGACAGGACGGGAGATGTTCCATGAGTTTGATTTCGGAGGATACCGATCCAAGCGGGGCACGCGCCGCGGCGCGCCAGACCGCTGCGGGCGCTTTGTCGAACCGAGTGACTTTCAATCGTCTCGAACTCAATCGCATCCTGAATTTATACGGACGCATGGTCTCCGATGGAGAGTGGCGCGATTACGCCATTGATTTCCTGCGTGACCGGGCCGTGTTCTCGATCTTTCGCCGCGCCTCGGAAGTTCCGATCTACCGGATCGAGAAAGATCCGCGATTGGCGCGCAAGCAGGGCATGTACAGCGTGATTTCTGCGAGCGGCCTTATCCTGCGCCGCGGTCATGAACTCGACCGCGTGCTGCTCGTGATCGACCGCAAGCTGGCGGTGGTTTAGCCCGTACTCCCTCATCCTGAGGAGCCGCGCTTGCACGGCGTCTCGAAGGATAGGCCGCCGGCCTCATGGTTCACCCTGCGATGCATTGGCATCGTCAGGCGACGCGCTTCGGACGGCGCAAGCGCCGCCGGGAGCTCCCCACCATGAGGTTTGGGCGGTTATGCTCTTCAGCCTTCACTCTTTGGCACCGTGCCGGCGCCCTCGCCAAGCTCTCGCTGCATCATCACCGTGTCGAGCCAACGGCCAAACTTCAGTCCGACATTCGGGTGGGTTCCGATCATCCGGAAACCGCAAGCCGCGTGGACGCCGATCGAGGCGGCGTTTGCCGAGTCGCCGATGACCGCGATCATCTGGCGAAAGCCGCGCGCCTCGCATTCGACGATCAACCGCTGCAGCAATTGCAGGCCGACGCCGCGGCGGTGGATGGCAGGCCGCAGATAGACCGAATTCTCCACCGTGAAGCGATAGGCCGGGCGCGGCCGGTAGGGTCCTGCATAGGCGTACCCGGCCACGCGTCCCTCCAGCACCGCGGCAAGATAGGGAAAGCCGCCGTCCGTCAGCGCCTGAAAGCGTCGCGTCATCTCGGCGAGTTCCGGTGGAACAAGCTCGAAGGTCGCGGTTCCGACGCGAACCGCATCCGCATAGATATCGGTGATGAAGGGAAGGTCGGCGACGATGGCCGGTCTGATCTCAAGCGAGGACATCGGCAAAGATTATTTTCGCCAAGTGGAAAAGAGAAGTCGAAAAGAGAAGCCCCGGCCGCGAGGCCGGGGCTTTGGGATTCGATCGCCTCGTCCGGCGTCAGTCGCGCTGACCGAGCAGCTGCAACAGCAGCGTGAACAGGTTGATGAAATTCAGGTAGAGCGACAGGGCGCCGATGATCGCCGCGCGCTCCGCGATTTCACCACCGGCCTGCGCATAGCCGTAGATGTAATCGTTTTTCAGCCGCTGGGTGTCCCACGCAGTGAGGCCGGCGAAGACCAGCACGCCGATCACGGAAACCGCGAACTGCAGCATCGAGCTTCCGATGAAGATGTTCACGAAGCTTGCGATGATGATGCCGATCAGGCCCATGAACAGGAATGAGCCAAATCCGGTGAGATCACGCCGGGTGGTGTAGCCATAGAGGCTCAGCGCGCCGAAGGTGGCGGCGGTGATGAAGAACACTCGCACGATCGAGGTGTGCGTATACACCAGGAAGATCGAGGACAGCGAAATGCCCATCAGTGCCGAGAATACCCAGAACAGCATCTGGGCGGTTGACGGAGCGAGACGGTTGATGCCGGCGGAGATCACGAAAACCATCGCCAGCGGCGCCAGAATGAACAGCCACTTCAGCGGGCTGACGAACATGGCATAGCCGAACGGCGTCAGCGCAATGTCACGGAAGTGGAACGCTGCCGCCGACGGGTCGTTGGTCACCGCCGCCATGTAAACACCGAGCGCGGCGAGGCCAGTGATGGCGAGGCCGATGCTCATATAGTTGTAGATGCGCAGCATGTAGGCGCGCAGACCGGCGTCGACGGCCGCTGCGTCAACACGCCCGGCGGCCCGGCCGAAGGGGGAAGTATAGTTACGGTCTAGGTCCGACATGGTCGAATTCCTGTTGGTTGTCTCGCAGGCGATAAAGCCTCACTCTGCCTGCAAAATTAACCCAGATATCGCCGCTTATCGACATTAACTTTGCGTGATGAAGCGGATCTGGTCTTCGCTCGATATTTGGGAAACTAGCACAACCGCCGCAAGCGTTCATGCGTCGCGAGGCCGCACCGGGGCGCGACGGGCGCTCGGCCCGAATCTTTATATCATTTTTATTTCAAACCTTTCAGAGGTTTCTCAGCACCGCCGCCGGCTTTTGGTTCAAGGCCAGCAGCGTCCCGGCCAGTCCCAGCCCCACCGTAACCAGAAGCGCGGACGCCACGACGCCCACCGCGCTGCCCGCCTGCCAGACAAAGCTCAAGGTCATCAGCCTGGTCACGATCAGCCAGGCGGCGATGGAGCCCGCGATCACGCCAAAGATCGCGGTGGCAAGGCCGATCAGCAGGTATTCGAGGGCGTAGGCGCCGAGCAGACGTCCTCTTGTCGCTCCCAAGGTCTTGAGAATGACCGCGTCATAGACCCGGTGGCGATGGCCGGCGGCAAGCGCCCCGCCGAGCACGAGAATGGCCGAAATCAGGGTGACCGCGCTGGCGCCCCGGATGGCCAGGACGAGGTTGGTGACGACCGAACCGATGGTTTCCAGGGCTTCGCGAACCCGCACGCTTGTCACCATGGGGAAGGCGCTCGCGACCGATTTGACGATCGCCGCATCGCCGGAGGCATCCGGATGCGTCTCGGTCAATGTTGCTATGTGTGTATGAGGCGCGCCGCGGAAGGCATTGGGCGAAAACACCAGCACGAAATTGATGCCGAGGCCCTGCCAGTCGATCGTGCGCATGTTGCCGATCTTGGCCGGGATATCGCGGCCGAGCACGTTGACGACGATCTCGTCGCCGAGCTTGAGCTTAAGCCCATCCGCGATCTTTTTCTCGATCGATACCAGCGGCGGCCCGTGATAGTCGGCACCCCACCACTGCCCCTCGACGATCTTGGAGCCCCTCGGGATTTCGCCGGTCGACGTCAGGCCGCGGTCGCTTTGCAGCACCCATTCGCTGTCGCTGGTGGGGTGAAGGTCTTCCGCCGGCACACCGCGGGCCGAGACGATGCGCCCGCGCAACATCGGCACCTCCTCCACCGTCGATCCCGGCACGGTTTGCTTGAGAAAGGCGGTGAAGCGATCGGCCTCGGTCGATGGAATGTCGATGAAGTAGAACGACGGCGCGCGCTCCGGCAATGCCGCCATGAACTGGCGCCTCAGATTGCCGTCGATCTGCGTGATCGTGACCAGCACGGCGAGACCAAGCCCGAGCGACAGCACGACCGACGGCGTCAGCGCGCCCGGCCGGTAGATATTGGTGACCGCGAGCCGCAACATGGTGATCCGCGATCGCGGCAGACGGCGGGCGAGCGCCATCAGCAGCGCGGCAATGCCGCGCAACAGCACGAACACCGCGATCGACGACATGACAAAAATCGTGGCGATGCGCTTGTCGTAGGCAAGACCGATGATCACGCCGACCAGCAATAGGATCACGCCTGCCATCGACACGAGATAGCCCCAGCGCGGGCGGTGCCATACGCCGGTGACAATGTCGCGGAACAGCGCGGCCACGGGAACATCGTGAACGCGGCCAAGCGGCCAGAGGCCGAAGGCGAGCGCGGTCAACAGCCCATAGACGAGCGATAGAGCGAGTTCATCGCCATGCAGTGCAGGCTCGACCGGCAGCGGCAACAGCTTGCCGAACACCTCGACAATCATGAAGGGCAGCGCGGCACCCACCACAAGTCCGATGATCGAGCCGACCAGCGCCAGAACGACCACCTGCGTCAGATAGATCGAGAACACGTCGCGCCCGGTCGCGCCGACGGCCTTGAAGGTGGCGATGACGTCGCGGCGCCGATCGATGTGGCTCTTGACGGCGTTGGCGACGCCTACGCCGCCGACCAGAAGCGCGGCCAGGCCCACAAGCGTCAGGAATTGCGTGAAGCGGTTGATCGTGCGTTCAAGCTGCGGCGACGCATTGTCGCGGGAACGCACCTCCCAGCCGGCATGCGGCAGCGCCTCGCGTGCAGCGTCGACGAGCCGCGTCGTGCTGCGCCCGTCGCTGGCCTCGTCGGGCAGTTTGACGCGGTAGGTCCAGCGCACCAGACTCCCCGGCTGGAGCAGTTGCGTGGCGCGCAGGCCGGCCTCGCTGACAAGAAATCGTGGAGCGAAACCGAGACCGCCAGCGAGCTTGTCGGGCTCGGAATTGACGACGCTGCGAATTTGAAATGTCGCATGGCCCACGGTGATGCGATCGCCAAGCTTCAAGTCGAGCCGGGCCAGCAGCGTTTGATCGGCGGCGGCGCCGAATACGCCGTCACCCTCGGCGAGCAGGTCGGCGAGCGGAATATCCGGTTCGAGCGAGAGCCGCCCCAGCATCGGATAGCCGCCGTCGACCGCCTTGATCTCGACCAGCGCCAGGCGGCCATCGCCGGTGCGCGCCATGCCGCGCAGTGAGGCGATCGACGAGACCTTGCCGCGCTCCCGCAGGAAAGCGAGTTCGTCGGGTTTGGCCTCGCGCTGAAACAGCGAGAAGGCGACATCGCCGCCGAGCAGCGTTCGGCCCTCGCGCGCCAATCCATCACTGAGGCTCGCGGCGAGCGAGCCGACGCCGGATATCGTCATCACGCCGAGCGCGATGCAGGCGATGAAAACGTAGAAGCCGCGCAAGCCCCCGCGCAGTTCGCGCAGGGCATAGCGCAGGGGAATCGAGGCTGGTCTCTTGCTGGTGGTTGGTTCGGCCAGGATCGTCATGAAGCGGCGTCGCGCTCGGCCGCCTGTGCGTCGATGCGGCCCGACCGCAGCCGCACGACGCGGTCACAGCGATGCGCCAGCGAGGCGTCATGGGTCACCAGCACCAGCGTCATGCCGCGCTCGGCGTGTTGGGTGAACAAGAGGTCGACGATCTGTTTGCCGGTCGCCTCATCGAGATTGCCGGTGGGCTCGTCGGCGACCAGAATGGCTGGATCGGGCGCGAGTGCGCGGGCGAGCGCGACACGCTGTTGTTCGCCGCCCGAGAGCTGCGTCGGATAATGATGCAGCCGGTCGCCGAGTCCGACGGAAGCGAGTTCCTGCGCGGCGCGCCCTGCGGCATCCGAATTCCCGGCGAGCTCCAGCGGGACCGCGACATTCTCCAGTGCCGTCATGGTCGGGATCAAATGGAACGACTGGAAGACGATGCCGACCTGGCGGCCACGAAATCGCGCCAATGCGTCCTCACTGAGGGCATTGAAAGGGGTCCCGTTGACCACCACCTCTCCACTGTCGGGACGCTCCAGTCCCGCCATCACCATGAGGAGCGTGGACTTCCCCGAGCCCGACGGCCCGATCAGGCCAAGCGCTTCGCCTGACGCAACGCGCAGGCTGATGTCCTTGAGAATATGGACACGCGCGGCACCCGAGCCGAGTGAGAGATTGACGTCGGATATGGAAATGCTGTCCGGTGCAATGCCGGACAAGGATGAGGGCTTCGTGAGACTATCCATGGTTATAGTGCCCGCTTTTCCGAAGTTCGTAACCTTGTGCTGCGACCTCGTGAACGAACTTCGGAAAGCAAAGGGCACTTTCAAACATATTAATTCCAGTGCCGCCTGGCGATCTGAAATTCCTGAACCGAGGTTGCAGCGGGCTGCGCAGGAATTTCAGATCGGCGGCACTAGGTCATATGGTACTTTTGGCGGCGTGGTCGAGAGGTTGTTGTCGACGTTCAAGCACATGCTCGTGTCGTGTCTGTTGCTCGCGATTGCGGAACCTGCCCTTGCACAGTCGTCGGCGGCCGCGGACAGCGCCCCGATCAAGATGGTGGTGTTGGGCAATTCCTTGAGCGCCGGATACGGGTTGCCCGGTTCGGACGCGTTTCCGGCCAAGTTGCAAAAGGCATTGAAGGCCAAGGGTATAGCTGTCGATATGACCAACGCCGGCGTGTCCGGCGACACCGCGACGGGAGGCCGCGACCGGCTTGATTGGTCGGTGCCGCAGGGAACGCAGGCGGTCATTGTCGAGCTCGGCGCCAACGACGCCTTACGCGGGACAGATCCCGCCCTCACCCGCGCGGCGCTATCGGATATCCTGAAGCAGTTGAAGATGCGCGGCATTGCGGTGATGCTGTGCGGCATGCTCGCGCCGCCCAATTACGGCGCCGATTTTGCCGCCCGCTTCAATGCGATCTACCCTGATCTCGCTAGCGCCTACGACGTGCCGCTCTATCGTTTTTTTCTTGCGGGGGTAGCGGCAGACGCCAAACTCAATCAAGCTGACGGCATGCATCCAACCGCGGAGGGAATTGACATCATCGTCAAGAATATCTTGCCTAGCGTTGAGGCATTTCTCGGCTCGATATCGAGGCGGGCAAGCTGAAAATCGAACAGGGCGAGCGACACAGCAGTGAAGCTTTCCGATCGGTTAAAGCGGGATGCTTCGCAGAGTCACATAACTACGCTAAAAAATAATTGCCGGTGATTCGTCACCGGAGGCTATCCGCGAACATGATCTTCAGGGAAAACTGATATCCTCGTTTTCGAATCATGTTCCAGCATCGGGAGTCTTGCGATGCCGCGTCTCTTTACGGGACTGGAAATTCCGGCCGAGATCGGCCAGACCCTCTCCTCATTGCGTGGCGGACTACCAGGCGCACGCTGGATCGACCCCGAAAATTACCACGTCACCCTGCGCTTCATCGGCGATATCGATGGCGTCTCCGCCAACGAAATCGCCTCCATGCTGTTTCGGGTGAACCGCAAGCCGTTCGAGGTCGCCGTCCAGGGGCTCTCCTCTTTCGGCGGCAAGAAGCCGCGCGCGGTCGTGGCCAACATCGCCCCGAGCCGGCCGCTGATCGAATTGCAGGCCGAACTTGAACGGCTGATGCAGCGGATCGGGCTTGATCCGGAGGGACGAAAATTCACCCCGCACGTCACGCTGGCGCGGCTGCGCGATGCGTCGACCCAGGACGTCGCCGATTATCTTTCGGTGCGGGGCTACTTCCCGACCAAGGTGTTCACGGCTTCGCGCTTTGTGCTGTTTTCCTCGCGCGCCTCGACCGGCGGCGGGCCCTATGTGGTCGAGGATTCCTACGCGCTCAGCGCATGAAGCAGATTTTAACCTTTGGCACGCAGCAGCCTTGCAACGGGGTTTGATCGCCTGTTTTCGCGCCTGAAAATGGCCCGAGGCAATTGCTGACCTGCAATTTCCTGACTTGCAATTTTTTCAGGCTTGGGCCGTAAGGTGGGGTCATGTTGTCCCCGCCGCCTGCATCTTTCCTCAAGCATTACCAAGAGCTCGTCGCATCAGGCGCGATCGAGCCTGATGCCGCGCAGCGCGACGTCGCAGAAGCCTTCGATGATCTCGATCAGCGGGTCGAGCGCTACAGACCCTTGCGCCGGCAACGTCTGCTCGACCGGCTGTTTGCCGACAAGCACGAGGGCCCGCCGCATGGCCTCTACGTGCACGGCGAGGTCGGTCGCGGCAAGACAATGCTGATGGACCTGTTCTTCCAGGCGAGCCCGGTCAGGTACAAGCGCCGCGCGCATTTCCATGAATTCATGGCGGAAGTTCATGAGCGCATCTACGGCTTTCGGCAAGCGATAGCGCGCGGCGAGATTCCCGACGGCGACGTGATCGCGCTCACCGCAAATGCGATTTTCGAGCAGGCGTGGCTGTTGTGCTTTGACGAATTCCACGTCACCGATATTGCGGATGCCATGATCCTGGGACGGTTGTTCGCGCGTCTGTTCGAACTCGGCACCGTGGTCGTTGCGACCTCGAACGTGGCGCCGGAAGACCTGTACAAAGGTGGGCTGAACCGGTCGCTCTTTCTCCCCTTTATCGCGCAGATCGAGGAGCACATGACGGTGCTGCGGCTCGATGCGCGCACCGACTTCCGGCTGGAAAAGCTCGCGGGCGTCAAGATGTGGCTGGTGCCGGCGGACGCCGGCGCGGCGGTGGCACTCGACAAGGCCTGGGCGAAGATGACCGGCGGCGCTCCCTGCCGCGAGCGCGATATCTCGATCAAGGGCCGCACGCTGCATGTGCCGTGCTCGTCGCATGGCGTCGCGCGGTTTTCCTTTGCGGACATCTGCGAGCAGCCGCTCGCCGCATCCGACTACCTTCGGCTCGCCCGCGACTATCACACGCTGATGATCGATCGCATCCCGGTGATGGACTACAGCGAGCGCAACGCCGCCAAGCGGTTCATCACCTTGATCGATACGCTCTACGACAACGGCGTGAAGTTGATGGCCTCGGCGGAGGCTGACCCGTTGTCACTTTACCTCGCGACAGAAGGCGTTGAGGCCAACGAATTCAAGCGCACCTCGTCGCGGCTGATCGAAATGGGTTCGGAATCCTATCTGGGCCGGCCACACGGCCACAAGGATTCGTCAGCCAGCGGTTCGACGACGGGGCTGGTGGAGACGTAATTATCCGTCATTATCCGTCGTTGATTTCCAGTCGTTTCGGCGCGCCCGTGAAGGCTCACCCCGCCGGCCCGACAATTGAGCATGCGGCGGCTTGAACGGTGGGAGCGAAAGGGATAACCAGCCTGAAACGGCTTTCATCCACCTCCCTCGCTTCAAAGGATATCCCATGGCGCGCGACAAGATTGCTCTGATTGGCTCCGGCCAGATCGGCGGAACGCTGGCCCATCTCATCGGCCTGAAGGAACTCGGCGACGTCGTCATGTTCGACATCGCCGAGGGCGTGCCGCAGGGCAAGTCGCTCGATATTGCGCAGTCCTCGCCGGTCGACGGCTTCGACGCGAACCTCACCGGCGCCAATTCCTACGAGGCGCTCGACGGCGCGGATGTCTGCATCGTCACCGCCGGCGTGCCGCGCAAGCCCGGCATGAGCCGCGACGATCTCCTGTCCATCAATCTCAAGGTGATGGAGCAGGTCGGCGCCGGCATCAAGAAATATGCCCCGAACGCGTTCGTCATCTGCATCACCAACCCGCTCGACGCCATGGTCTGGGCCCTGCAGAAGGCCTCCGGCCTGCCGCAGAAGAAGGTAGTCGGCATGGCCGGCGTGCTGGATTCGTCGCGCTTCCGTTATTTCCTGGCCGATGAATTCAACGTCTCGGTCGAGGACGTCACCGCCTTCGTGCTGGGCGGCCATGGTGACACCATGGTGCCGCTGGTGCGCTACTCGACCGTGGCAGGCATTCCGCTGCCTGACCTCGTCAAGATGGGCTGGACCTCGCAGGCCCGCGTCGATGAGATCGTCGATCGCACCCGCAATGGCGGTGCCGAGATCGTCAACCTGCTGAAGACGGGGTCTGCCTTCTATGCGCCGGCAGCGTCCGCGATCGCCATGGCCGAGAGCTATCTGAAGGACAAGAAGCGCGTGCTGCCCTGCGCGGCCTATCTCAACGGCGAATACGGCGTGAAGGACATGTATGTCGGCGTGCCCGTCGTGATCGGCGGCAAAGGCGTTGAGCGCATTGTCGAAATCGAACTTGCGGGCAAGGATCGCGAGGCCTTCGACAAGTCGGTCTCGGCGGTCCAGGGCCTGATCGAGGCCTGCAAGAAGATCGCGCCAGACCTGTTAGGGCGCTGATTTTGTGAAGCTTTTGCCTAAGATCCAATTCTCGATCTTCGGCATTTCGCTTTTCGAAACGCAGTTCGGGTTGCAGTTCTTTTGGTATATGGTATGCCAGCGGAAACGCCAGCAGGTTAGCCAAAAGCCGCTGCGGCCCAAGGTTCGGGGAACGTCCAGATGAATATCCATGAATATCAGGCCAAGGCCCTGCTCGGCGAATTCGGCGTCGCCATTTCCAAGGGCGTGCCGGTGCTTAAGCCTTCCGATTCCGACGCGGCCGCCAAGAGCCTTCCCGGTCCGGTCTGGGTGGTGAAAAGCCAGATTCATGCCGGTGGTCGCGGCAAGGGCACCTTCAAGGAAGCCTCCGCCGGCAACAAAGGCGGCGTGCGCATCGCCAAGTCCGTCGCCGAGGTCAACGAATTCGCCAAGCAAATGCTGGGCGCAACGCTGGTGACGGTGCAGACCGGGCCGCACGGCAAGCAGGTCAATCGCCTCTACATCGAGGAAGGCTCCGAGATCGACAAGGAGTTCTATCTGTCGATCCTGGTCAACCGCGAAACCTCCGAGGTGTCGTTCGTGGTGTCGACCGAAGGCGGCGTCAATATCGAGGACGTCGCGCACAAGACGCCGGAAAAGATCGTCTCTTTCTCCGTCGATCCCGCGACAGGCATCATGGGTCATCACGGCCGCACGGTTGCAAAGGCGCTGAACCTGTCAGGCGATCTCGCCAAGCAGGCGGAAAAGCTCGTATCGCACCTCTATACTGCGTTCGTCGCCAAGGACATGGCGATGCTGGAGATCAATCCGCTTGTCGTCACCAAGCAGGGGCAGCTGCGCGTTCTCGACGCGAAAGTGTCGTTCGACGACAACGCGCTGTTCCGCCATCCTGAGATCGTCGTGCTGCGCGACGAGACCGAGGAGGACGCCAAGGAGATCGAGGCTTCGAAATTCGATCTCAACTACGTCGCGCTCGACGGCACCATCGGTTGCATGGTCAACGGCGCCGGCCTTGCCATGGCGACCATGGACATCATCAAGCTCTACGGCATGGCACCGGCGAACTTCCTCGACGTCGGCGGCAGCGCCAGCAAGGAGAAGGTTGCGGCCGCGTTCAAGATCATCACCGCCGATCCCAACGTGAAGGGCATCCTGGTCAACATCTTCGGCGGCATCATGAAGTGCGACGTCATTGCCGAAGGCGTGGTCGCCGCGGTGAAGGAAGTCGGCCTCAAGGTGCCGCTGGTGGTGCGTCTCGAGGGCACCAATGTCGACGCCGGCAAGAAGATCATCTCGGAATCCGGCCTCAACGTGCTGCCGGCGGATAATCTCGACGACGCGGCGCAGAAGATCGTCAAGGCGGTCAAGGGAGGCTGACGATGGCCGATCATCTCGACGCGCCAACGCCGCTGGAAGAACACCGCAAGCTCGCGGTCTTTGCGGGCGAATGGGCGGGCGAGGAGATGGTCTATCCCTCGCGCTGGACCGCAGGTGGCCCGGCCACGGCAAAGGTCTCGGCCCGCATCGATCTCAACGGCTTTTACCTGATCCAGGACACGCGCCAGAGCCGCGACGGCAAGGAGATCTTCGCGACCCACGGTGTGTTCACCTACGACCGTGAAGACCGTCTCTACAAATTATTCTGGCACGACTCGCTCGGCTATTACCCGCCGTCGCCAGCGTCCGGCGGCTGGACCGGCAAATCGCTGATCCTGGTGCGTGGCTCGCTGCGCGGCAACGCGCGTCACGTCTACGAAGTCATCGACAACGACAGCTACGCCATGAAGATCCAGTTCTCGCCCGATGCCGAAGGCTGGAGCGACGTGCTCACCGGCACCTACCGGCGGATTCACTGAAAACCCTACCGATTGTCTCGCGAAAGCAGTCTCACCCATGTCCATCCTGATCGACAAGAACACCAAGGTCATCTGCCAGGGCTTTACCGGCAAGAACGGCACGTTCCATTCGGAAGCCGCGATCGCCTACGGCACCAAGATGGTCGGCGGCACCTCGCCGGGCAAAGGCGGCTCGACGCACCTGAACCTGCCGGTGTTCGATACGGTCGCCGAAGCCCGTGAGAAGACCGGCGCCGATGCGTCCGTAATCTATGTGCCGCCGCCGGGCGCAGCGGATGCGATCTGCGAGGCGATCGATGCGGAAATTCCGCTGATCGTCTGCATCACCGAAGGCATTCCGGTGCTCGACATGGTGCGGGTGAAGCGTTCGCTGTCGGGATCGAAGTCGCGGCTGATCGGCCCGAACTGCCCTGGCGTCATGACCGCCGGCGCGTGCAAGATCGGCATCATGCCCGCGAATATCTTCCGGCCCGGCAATGTCGGCATTGTCTCCCGCTCGGGTACGCTGACCTATGAGGCGGTGTTCCAGACCTCGCAGGAGAGCCTCGGCCAGACTACGGCCGTCGGCATTGGCGGCGACCCGGTCAAGGGCACCGAATTCATCGACGTGCTGGAGATGTTCTTGGCGGATCCGAAGACCACCTCGATCATTATGATTGGGGAGATCGGCGGCTCGGCGGAAGAGGACGCCGCCCAGTTCCTCAAGGACGAGGCCAAGCGCGGGCGCAAGAAGCCGATGGTCGGCTTCATCGCTGGCGTCACGGCGCCCCCCGGCCGGCGCATGGGTCATGCCGGCGCCATCATTTCCGGCGGCAAAGGCGACGCCGGATCGAAGACTGCGGCCATGGAATCGGCCGGAATCAGCGTCTCGCCGTCCCCGGCGAGGCTTGGAAAGACGCTGGCAGAAAAATTGAAATCCTAATTCACTTTTTGGTTCTTTTCGGGGCGAAGTTTCTTCTTAAATGGGGTACAGGTTCTGAACCTGCGGGTCTGCTTCTTGCAGACCGGTTGCCGCGCCGTCTGTTACGCGCGATGAAGAAAATCATCAGGACGCCCCATGTCTCGCCAGGATGCGAACGCTGCTTTTGCCCTCTCGTCTTTTTTGCAGGGCACAAACGCCACCTATATCGACGAAATCTACGCCCGTTATGAGATTAATCCCTCCTCGGTCGACCCCGAGTGGCAGGAGTTTTTCAAAAGCCTGAAGGATTCCCCCACCGACGTTCGCAAGAACGCCGAAGGACCGTCCTGGGGCAAGCGCAACTGGCCGGTTACGCCGCAGGACGACCTGACGTCGGCGCTCGACGGCAACTGGGTGCAGGTCGAGAAGGCGGTCTCGACCAGGCTCGCCGCCCGGGCGCAAGCCGCGGGCAGCGAAATCACCTCGGCCGACGTGCATCAGGCCACCCGCGACTCCGTCCGCGCCTTGATGCTGATTCGCGCCTACCGGATGCGCGGCCATTTCCACGCCAAGCTCGATCCGCTCGGCATCGAGGCGCCGCGCGATCGCGAAGAACTCGATCCGCGCTCCTACGGCTTTACGGAAGCCGATTTCGACCGGAAAATCTTCCTCGATCACGTGCTCGGCCTCGAATACGGCAGCTTGCGCGAGATCGTGGCCATCTGCGAGCGCACCTATTGCCAGACGCTCGGCGTCGAGTTCATGCACATTTCCAACGCCGCGCAGAAGTCCTGGATCCAGGAGCGCATCGAGGGGCCGGACAAGGAGATCTCTTTCACCCGCGAGGGACGCCGCGCGATCCTCAACAAGCTGGTCGAAGCCGAGGGATTTGAAAAATTCTGCGATCTCAAGTTCACCGGCACCAAGCGCTTTGGTCTCGACGGCGCCGAATCGCTGATCCCGGCGCTGGAGCAGATCATCAAGCGCGGCGGCAATCTCGGCGTGAAGGAAATCGTCGTCGGCATGCCGCATCGCGGCCGCCTCAACGTGCTGACCCAGGTGATGGGCAAGCCGCATCGGGCGTTGTTCCACGAATTCAAGGGCGGCTCGGCCAATCCGGACGTGGTCGAAGGCTCCGGCGACGTCAAATATCACCTCGGCGCTTCCTCGGACCGCGAGTTCGACAACAACAAGATCCATCTGTCGCTGACCGCCAATCCCTCGCACCTTGAAATCGTCGATCCGGTCGTGCTCGGCAAGGTGCGCGCCAAGCAGGACCAGCATGGCGATCCGCCGGACATGCGCATCTCGGTGCTCCCGCTTCTGATGCACGGCGATGCCGCCTTTGCCGGCCAGGGCGTCGTGGCCGAATGTTTCAGCCTGTCCGACCTGAAGGGCTATCGCACCGGGGGTTCGGTGCACTTCATCGTCAACAACCAGATCGGCTTCACCACCTATCCACGCTATTCGCGTTCATCGCCCTATCCGTCTGATGTGGCGAAGATGATCGACGCGCCGATCTTCCATGTGAACGGCGACGACCCGGAAGCCGTGGTTTTCGCCGCCAAGGTTGCGATCGAATTCCGGCAGAAGTTCCACAAGCCGGTCGTCATCGACATGTTCTGCTATCGCCGCCACGGCCATAACGAGGGCGACGAGCCGGCCTTCACCCAGCCGGTGATGTACAAGAGCATCGGCTCGCACCCGAGCACTCTGGAGATTTACGCCAAACGGCTGATCGCCGAGGGCGTGATGACCGAGGGTGAGGTCGAGAAGGCCAAGGCCGACTGGCGCGCGCGGCTCGATGCCGAATTCGAGGCCGGCGTCGGCTACAAGCCCAACAAGGCCGACTGGCTCGACGGCAAATGGGCCGGCTTCAAGATCGCCGACCAGGAAGAGGATGCGCGCCGCGGCGTCACCGGCGTCAACACCACGGTCCTGAAGGATATCGGCCGCAAGATCACCAAGGTGCCGGATGGCTTCCGCGTTCACCGCACCATCCAGCGCTTCCTCGATAATCGCGCCAAGGCGATCGACATCGGCATCGGCATCGACTGGGCGACCGGCGAGGCGCTGGCGTTCTGCACATTATTGGAGGAGGGCCATCACGTGCGGCTCTCGGGCCAGGATTCCGAGCGCGGCACGTTCTCGCAGCGCCATTCGGTGCTGATCGATCAGGAAGACGAAAGCCGCTACACGCCGTTCAACCACCTTGGCGTCGACCAGGGCCACTACGAGGTCATCAACTCGCTGTTGTCGGAAGAGGCCGTGCTCGGCTTCGAATACGGCTACTCGCTGGCCGAGCCGAATGCGCTCGCGATGTGGGAAGCGCAGTTCGGCGACTTCGCCAATGGCGCGCAGGTGCTGTTCGACCAGTTCATCTCCTCGGGCGAGCGCAAATGGCTGCGTATGTCGGGCCTGGTCTGCCTGTTGCCGCATGGCTATGAAGGGCAGGGGCCGGAGCACTCCTCGGCACGGCTCGAGCGCTACTTGCAAATGTGCGCCGAAGACAACATGCAGGTGGTCTATCCGACCACGCCCGCAAACTACTTCCATGTGCTGCGTCGGCAGCTGCATCGAGAGATCCGCAAACCCTTGATAATGATGACGCCGAAGTCGCTGCTCCGCCACAAGCGGGCGGTCTCGCGGCTTGACGAACTCGGCGAGGGAACGACGTTCCATCGCATCCTCTACGACGACGCGCAGATGCTGCCGGACGAGAAGATCAAGTTGGTGCCGGACGAAAAGATCAAGCGCATCGTGCTGTGCTCGGGCAAGGTCTATTACGATCTCTACGAGGAGCGCGAAAAGCGTGGCATCGATGACATCTACCTGATGCGTGTCGAGCAGCTCTACCCGGTGCCGCTGAAGGCGCTGGTCGTCGAGCTCTCGCGCTTCAAGACCGCCGAGGTGGTCTGGTGCCAGGAAGAGCCGCGCAACATGGGCGCGTGGCACTTTATCGAACCCTATCTCGAATGGGTGCTGAACCAGGTTCACGCCACCTACAAGCGCCCGCGCTATGCGGGACGTGCGGCGGCCGCGGCCACCGCGACCGGGTTGATGTCGAAGCACCAGGCGCAGTTGAAAGCGCTGCTCGACGAGGCGCTGAACTAGATCGTCATGCCCGGACTTGTCCCGGGCATCTACGTCTTCCTTGCAGAAATTTATGTTAGGCGTGGATGGCCGGGACGAACCCGGTCATGACGCGAAGAGGAAACAGATCATGACTGAAATTCGCGTGCCGACGCTCGGCGAATCCGTGACCGAAGCCACCATCGGCCGCTGGTTCAAGAAGGCCGGTGACACCGTGGCGGTCGACGAGCCGCTGGTCGAGCTCGAGACCGACAAGGTGACGATCGAGGTCCCGGCGCCGTCGGCCGGCGTGTTAGGGGAGATCAGCGCCAAGGATGGCGAGACGGTCGCCGTCGGCGCGCTGCTCGGACAGATCACCGACGGCGCGGCTGGCGCTGCCGCCAAACCTGCTTCGGCTCCCGCCAAGGCCGCACCCCCGCCGCCATCTCCGGCTGCCGCGCCGGCGCAGGCAATAAAGGCGCCGCCGGTGGACGCGCCGCTCGCACCATCAGTGCGCAAGCTTTCCGCCGAAAGCGGCATTGACGCCTCGACCGTTCCGGGTTCGGGCAAGGACGGCCGCGTCACCAAGGGCGACATGCTGGCCGCGATCGAGAAGGCTGCGTCTGCGCCGACGCCGGTCAACCAGCCGGCCGCAGCGGTGCAGGTTCGCGCTCCGTCGCCGGCCGACGATGCGGCGCGCGAGGAACGCGTTAAAATGACGCGGCTGCGCCAGACCATCGCGCGGCGGCTGAAGGACGTGCAGAACACCGCCGCGATGCTCACGACCTTCAACGAGGTCGACATGACCAACGTCATGGCGTTGCGCGCGCACTACAAGGACGTGTTCGAGAAGAAGCACGGCAGTAAACTTGGATTTATGGGCTTCTTCACCAAGGCCTGCGTGCAGGCGCTGAAGGACATTCCTGCCGTCAATGCCGAGATCGACGGCACCGACCTGATCTACAAGAACTACTATCACATCGGCGTCGCGGTCGGCACCGACAAGGGCCTCGTGGTTCCCGTGGTGCGCGACTGTGACATGAAATCGATTGCCGAAATCGAAAAGAGCATCGCCGACTTTGGCCGCCGCGCCCGCGATGGCCAGCTCAAGATCGACGAGATGCAGGGCGGCACTTTCACCATCACCAATGGCGGCATCTATGGCTCGCTGATGTCGACGCCGATCCTCAATGCGCCGCAGTCCGGCATTCTCGGCATGCACAAGATCCAGGAACGGCCGATGGCGATCGGCGGCAAGGTCGAGGTTCGTCCGATGATGTACCTGGCACTGTCCTACGATCACCGCGTCATCGACGGCAAGGAAGCCGTCACCTTCCTGGTGCGCGTGAAGGAGAGCCTGGAAGATCCTGCGCGGCTGGTGCTGGATCTCTGAGCACGAACCGAAGCTCCCCGCACACAGTTTTTTTGATCCTTGAGGGCCCTCTCTTGACCGACAAAGTTGTAGTGATCACCGGCGGCAGCCGCGGCATCGGCCGCGCCGCCGCCCTTGCCGCGGCGGCGCGCGGGTTTCGCGTCGTCGTCGGCTATGCCAGCAATCAGAAGGCGGCCGACGAGGTCGTCAGCAAGATCGAAGCCAAAAACGGCAAAGCCATCGCGGTGAAATGCGACGTCGGCGATGAGGCCGACATTCTCGCGCTGTTCAAGGCCGCCGATGCCTTCGGCGCGCTCGGTGCGCTGGTGAACAATGCCGGCATCGTCGGACCGTCGATCCGGGTCGACCAGATGTCGGCCGAGCGCATCCAGCGGATGATGGCGGTGAATGTCACCGGCAGCATCCTGTGCGCCCGCGAGGCGGTGAAGCGGATGTCGACCAAGCACGGCGGCCAAGGCGGCGTCATCGTCAACATCTCGTCGGTCGCCGCCAAGCTCGGCTCGCCCAACACCTATGTCGATTACGCGGCCTCCAAGGGCGCGATCGACTCCTTTACCGTCGGTCTCGGCTACGAGGTCGCGAACGAAGGCATTCGTGTTGCGGCGATCCGTCCCGGCCTCATCGATACCGAGATTCACGCCTCGGGCGGCGAGCCCGACCGCGCGCACCGGCTCGCCCATGTGGTGCCGATGAAGCGCATCGGCACCGCGGACGAAATTGCCAACGCGATCGTGTGGCTGATCTCGGACGACGCCTCCTACGTCACCAGCGCCATCCTTGACGTGTCGGGCGGGCGCTAAACCCGGCGTCACATAATTCAGCTACGGATACGATCATGGCCACTTACGATCTCGTTGTTATTGGCACCGGCCCCGGCGGCTACGTGTGCGCCATTCGCGCAGCCCAGCTCGGCATGAAGGTCGCCGTGGTCGAGAAGAACGCGACGCTTGGCGGCACCTGCCTCAATATCGGGTGCATGCCGTCAAAAGCGCTGTTGCACGCCTCCGAGATGTTCGAGGAAGCCGCACATTCCTTCGCCAAGATGGGCGTCAGCGTTCCGGCGCCGAAGCTCGATCTGCCGGCGATGATGAGCTTCAAGCAGCAGGGCATCGACGGCAACGTCAAGGGCGTCGAGTTCCTGATGAAGAAGAACAAGATCGACGTGATCTCGGGCAAGGGGAAGATTCTCGGCACCGGCAAGATCGAAATCACGGGCAATGACGGCAAGACGCAGGTCGTCGAAACCCGGAACATCGTCATCGCCACGGGATCGGATATCGCGCGCCTCAAGGGCATCGACATCGACGAGAAGCGCATCGTGTCGTCGACCGGCGCGCTGTCGCTCGAGAAGGTGCCGGGCAAGCTCCTGATCATCGGCGCCGGCGTCATCGGGCTTGAACTCGGCTCGGTGTGGCATCGCCTCGGCGCGCAGGTCACCGTGGTCGAATTCCTCGATCGCATTCTGCCCGGCATGGATGGCGAGATCGCCAAGCAGTTCCAGCGCATTCTCGAGAAGCAGGGTTTTGCGTTCAAGCTCGGCGGCAAGGTTACGAGTGTTGATAGCTCGGGCAAGACGCTGGTCGCGCAAGTCGAGCCGGCGGCAGGCGGGACGGCCGAGAAGATCGAAGCCGATGTGGTACTGGTATGCATCGGCCGCGTTCCCTACACCGAAGGGCTCGGCCTGAAGGAAGCGGGCGTTGCGCTCGACAATCGCGGCCGCGTCCAGATCGATCCGCATTTTGCCACCAGCCTGAAGGGCGTCTACGCCATCGGCGACGTCGTGGCGGGCCCGATGCTGGCGCACAAGGCCGAAGACGAAGGCGTCGCGGTCGCGGAAATTCTGGCGGGCCAGGCCGGCCATGTGAATTACGACGTCATTCCGGGCGTCGTGTACACGACGCCCGAAGTCTCCTCCGTCGGCAAGACCGAGGAAGAGCTGAAGCAGGCAGGTATCGCTTATGCCAGCGGCAAATTTCCCTTCACGGCCAACGGCCGTTCCAAGGTCAACCAGACCACTGACGGTTTCGTGAAGATTCTCGCAGATGCGAAGACCGACCGCGTGCTCGGCGTTCATATCATCGGCCGTGAAGCCGGCGAAATGATCCACGAAGCCGCCGTTTTGATGGAATTCGGCGGCTCCGCCGAAGATCTGGCGCGAACCTGCCACGCCCACCCGACCCGCTCGGAAGCGGTGAAGGAAGCGGCGCTTGCGGTTGGCAAGCGTGCCATCCATATGTGATTTTGGCCTGGATACGAGTCGGGCTAGGATGACCTTGATGCTACGCCGACTTCTTCAACCGGTCTGGGTACTGCTCGCGGTCATCTTCTTGATCGAGGCGTGGCTGTGGGATCACCTCGAGCCGATCGTCGCCTGGGTCGTCGCCAAGATTCCGCTGCAGGCTTTCAAGCACTGGCTTGCGGAGCGCGTCGATACACTCTCGCCTGCGATGACGCTGATCGTTTTCGTCGTGCCGGTCATACCGCTGTTTCCGCTGAAGATGGTCGGCGTGTGGCTGCTGATGCACGAATACTGGTTCAGCGCCGTTTTCACCATTCTGTTCGCCAAGCTTCTTGGCGTCGGTGTCACCGCCTTTGTCTTCGACGTGACGCGGCCGAAACTCTTGGAGATGGGCTGGTTCGAGAAGCTCTACGAATTCATCCTGGCGCTGCGCGCCAAGGCAAAGGAACTCGTCGAGCCGGTCAGGCAGCGCATCCTTGAAATCCTGCGGGGCAATGGTGACCGCTGGTCATCACGAATGCTGCGGCTGATCCAGCGCTTCCGCAAGAGCGTGCACGAAGCGCGATAGCTGGTCCTACGGCGTCAAGAACTCTCATGGCAGGAGCGCCCTTTGGCGCGTCTCGAAGGATGAGGCCCCCAGATCGGCCTCATCCTTCGAGACGCCGCTTGCGCGGCTCCTCTGGATGAGGAGAGACGGCGACCTATGACCCTGTAGGCTTAGAGCGCCAGATGCAGCGCGTGCGGCGCGAATACGCCAAACAAGCCGATGACGACGCCCGCGAGCGTGAGCAGACCTGAGATCCAGGCGAGCGCGATTATGCCGGTAATGATGGTGGCCGACGCCAGCACGATACCGATCTGGAAAGCCGCGGAAGCCAACTCGAAGTGATGATATTTCGCTGTCGCCAGCTCGCGTTCTTCTTCGGCGTGCTTGGCTCGTTCGGCCAACTGCTCGGTGCCTTCGCCGGTCTCCGGCTCGGAGCGGTAGCGTGCCGCGGTCTTCTTCCATTCGTCGATCTGCTTTTGCGCGGCCGCCTTCGCGGCGGCATCGCTCGGAAGCGTGAGTTGGGCCTGCTCGGCCGCCGTCTGCACCGTGGTGCGGCGGATGCTCTTGGCCTGGAAGAACGCCCACAGGTTGGAAGCCTCGACATTCTTGGCGATGGATTCGGTCTGCGCTCCCTTGCCGAGCGTTTCCGACAGCGCCAGGCACAACGCGATCACCGCAATCAGGAGCGCGATCCGCCTATTCTCCCCGGAGGCATGCTCGGCGTGCTCGGCCTGCTCCATGCTTTCGTGTGCGCTCATGATTCTGCCCCCCTGGCTAGTGCGGCGAATTTGAAGTTCCTATCAGTGTTGCCGCAAGCTCGTTATAGGAACTTCAAATTCAAGGCCGCACTAGAAAAACAATAAGTTGCTGGAGCCCCTTTGATTCCGAAGTTCGCATCAGAGGCCGCCGCGATAGTTTGCGAACTTCGGAATCGGAGCTCTAGTGAGGCAACGATGAACGAACATGTTGGCGAGCGCAAGACGTCAGGCGCGGGGATGCGTGCTCCGGTACACCTCCAGAAGCCGTTCGCTGTCGATCCCGGTGTAGATCTGGGTCGTCGACAACGAGGCGTGGCCGAGCAGTTCCTGAATCGCGCGCAAGTCGCCGCCACGCGACAACAGGTGCGTGGCGAAGGAGTGCCTGAGCGCGTGCGGCGTTGCGCTGTCGGGCAGGCCCAGCGCGCCGCGCAATCGCGCCATCGTGAGCTGAATGATGCGGGGTTGTAACGGCCCGCCGCGGGCGCCGACGAATACGGGTCCATGAGGGGGCAAGGGATACGGGCACATCGCCGCATAGTCCTGGATCAGGCCAAGGACATTTTGCAGCACCGGCACCATCCGCGTCTTGTTGCCTTTGCCGGTGACGACCAGCACGTCGCCTTCGCCGGGCGCCGGCACGTCGCGGCGCTTCAACCCCAATGCTTCGGAGATGCGCAAGCCCGAACCATAGAGCAGCGCCATGACAGCCGCATCGCGCGCCCAGATCCAGGGCTCGCGATCATCGCCGGCGCGCTCGTCGGCATCGGCGAGGCGCTTGGCTGCTGTGACGGCCAAGGGCTTCGGCAGGCTTTTGCCGATCTTGGGCGCGCGGATGGCCGACAACGCGCCGACCTTGCCCTTGCCTTCGCGCTCGAGGAACCGGCCGAAGGAACGCAGGCCCGCGAGGGTGCGCATCAGCGAGCGGCTCGCGATCTCGTCCGCACGGCGGTTCGCCATGAAAGCCCTGACGTCGCTTGCTTCAATGGCGGCGAAGCTTTTCAGTGTGACGCGCGCGCCGCGGTGTTCGGCCAGGAATTCAAGGAACTGGCGCAGATCGCGGGCATAGGCCTCCGATGTCTTGGGAGACAGGCGGCGTTCGGCGCGCAGATGCGCCAGCCATCGCGCCATCTCGAGCGCAATCGATTCGTCGGCGCAGTCAAGTTCAATCGACTGCTGGAGGGGCGCGGGCTTGGCCATATCTGCTTTTGGCGCGATGATTCCTTATGCTTATATCGCATCGTCCTGGTTTATCCTTCGCTAATCTGCCGGGACCGGTTTTACATGGACCACGCTCTGCGCACCTCTCCGTCCTCCGCATCGGCGACTGACGTCGTCGACGTGCTGGTGCCTGTCGCGCTCAACCACACCTATTCCTATCGCGTGCCGCGCGGTGTCGAACTCAAGGCTGGCGATGTGGTCTGCGTGCCGCTCGGACCGCGCGAGGTGGTTGGCGTGGTCTGGGCGGAAAATGCCAAACCCGAGCCCCGTCTGCACAACCGCTTGAAGGACGTGTCCGAGAAGCTCGACGTGCCGCCGCTCAAGGGCGAATTGCGCGCCCTGGTCGATTGGGTGGCCAACTACACGCTGTCGGCTCGCGGCATGGTGCTGCGGATGTGCCTGCGCATGGGTGACGACCTCGGACCCGAACGGGTGCGGACGGGCGTCCGTCTCGTGGGCCCGCCGCCGCAGCGCATGACGCCGGCGCGGCGGCGTCTGATCGAGCTGCTGTCCGATGGACTGCTGCATGGCAAGTCCGAAGCAGCCAGGGAAGCCGGCGTCAGTGCCGGCGTGGTCGATGGTCTGGTCGATGAAGGCACGCTCGCCGTGGAGGCGATGCCGCGTCCCTTGGCGCCGCCGGCGCCGGATCCGGCTTACGCGGTTCCCGAATTCTCTCGCCAACAGCGCACGGCCGTGGATGCGATGCGAGCGCTGGCCGCCAACGGCACCTTCCATGTCGCACTGCTCGATGGCGTCACCGGTTCCGGCAAGACCGAGGTCTATTTCGAGGCGGTTGCGGAAACCATTCGCCGTGGCAAGCAATCGCTGATTCTGATGCCGGAGATTGCGCTGACCGGACAGTTCCTCGATCGCTTCGCCCGGCGTTTCGGCGTGCGGCCGCTGGAGTGGCATTCCGAATTGACCCCGCGCACGCGGCAACGCAACTGGGCGGCGATCGCAAGCGGCGAGGCGCCGGTCGTGGTGGGCGCCCGCTCGGCGCTGTTCATGCCCTATGCCGATCTCGGTCTCATCGTCGTCGATGAAGAGCACGATCAGGCCTACAAGCAGGATGACGGCGCGCATTACCACGCCCGCGACATGGCGGTGGTGCGCGCGCATATCGCCAAGATCCCGATCGTGCTGGCCTCGGCGACGCCATCGGTCGAGACCGAGGTCAATGCGCGCAAGGGCCGCTATCAGCGCATCGCGCTGCCGTCACGGTTTGGCGGCCAGCACATGCCGCATATCGAGGCGATCGATCTCAGGAGGGAGGCGCCGCCGCGCGGCCGCTTCATCTCGCCACGGCTTGCCGAGCAGATTCGTTTCGCAGTGGAACGGCGCGAACAGGCGCTGCTGTTTCTCAACCGCCGCGGCTATGCGCCGCTCACTTTGTGCCGCGCCTGCGGGCACCGCTTCGCCTGCACCATTTGCGACGCCTGGCTGGTCGATCACCGGTTTCGCCAGCGCCTCGTTTGTCACCATTGCGGCTTCTCGATGCCGCGTCCGCAGACTTGCCCGCATTGCGCGGCGGAGGAATCGCTGGTGGCGGTCGGTCCGGGCGTCGAGCGTTTGCAGGAGGAAGCGGCCGGGCTCTTCCCGGATGCGCGGACCATGGTGTTGTCGAGCGACCTGATCACGTCGATCGAAACCATGCGCAGCGAGCTGAACGAAATCGCCGAAGGCCGTGTCGATATCATCGTCGGCACGCAACTGGTCGCCAAGGGGCACCATTTCCCGCGACTCAACCTGGTCGGCGTGGTGGACGCCGATCTCGGCTTGAGCAACGGCGATCCGCGTGCGGCCGAGCGCACTTGGCAATTGCTCAACCAGGTGATCGGGCGCGCCGGGCGCGATCAGGGCAGGGGCGTCGGCTTTCTGCAGACCCATCAGGTGGAACACCCGGTGATGAAGGCGCTGGTCGCCTGCGACCGCGAGGCGTTCTATGCCAGCGAAATCGAGATGCGCGAGAAAACCGGCTATCCGCCGTTCGGACGCCTGGCGGGCCTGATCGTATCGGCCGGCGATCGGCCTACGGCGGAGGGCTTTGCGCGCAAATTGGCTGCAGTCGCGCCCCTCGACGAGCGGGTCAAGGTGCTGGGCCCGGCCGAGGCGCCGCTTGCGGTCATCAAGGGGCGTTATCGTTTTCGGCTGCTGGTGAAGGCGCAGCGCAACGTCGATCTGTCGGAGTATTTGCGTGAGTGGCTGGCGGCGGGCCCCAAGACCAAGGGCAACCTCAAGCTCGAGGTCGACGTCGATCCGCAAAGCTTTTTGTGACGTCGTACTTGCGTCGTCATTCCGGGGCGATGCGACAGCATCGAACCCGGAATCTCGAGGCTCCGGGTTCGCTTCGCGCCCCGGAACGACGGCAAACACAAAAAACCGCCGTCATTTGCGACGGCGGGTTTTTGCCATCAGCGCAGAACAGGCTCCGTCACCTGATGAAGGATGACGATACGCAAGCGCTGATGTCTTGAAGGTTGCGCGTGGAACCGCGCGGCTTACGAGACGACCTCGGCGGTGACGTGGCCGACACCGGCGCCAATCAAGCCGATGGCCCGGGCTGCGCCCGTGGACAGGTCGAGCACCCGGCCGCGAACGAACGGGCCGCGGTCGTTGATGGTGACGACGACGCTCCGGCCGCCGTGGGTGACACGGAGCTTGGTGCCGAACGGCAGCGAGCGATGGGCCGCGGTCATGGCTTCCTGGTTGAAGCGCTGGCCGGAAGCGGTCTTGCGGCCGGATTCGTTGCCATAGAACGAAGCCATCCCCGAGAAGCCCCGGCCCATGCCAAAGGACGGGCCGATCGACGCATTGGCTTCCTGCCAGGACGAGGTCTCGGCCCGGGCGACATGATGGGCATAATGGTGGTGGTGCCGATAGGACCTCGCCGAGGCCTCAGAAACGGTACCGGTCAAAGCAGCTACGGCAAGAAGCATGAGCGCCGTACGCGACTGGGTTACTTTTCCCAATGCCTGCTTGTTGATTTCTAGCATATATCATTCCCTCAAAGTAGTAATGCCACACCAGTGGCACGTGGAACCCCCGCTCCGTTGTGAACGGGCCGTTTGATTCCGCAATGAGGCGTAAAAGGGGCAGTAGAATCGATTTGTCTCAGCCTGAAACATCTTGTTACGTGGAACGAACAACGGTCGATGTTCCGTAACCTCGAAATCTAACATTTTTATAATCTTAGATTTACTTTGAGATCGCTGGGAAATACTGATGACCGAAGTCCTCGACTTGGTGCCCGAGAATTCGGCAAGTAATCCGGACGGCAAGGGATCAGTGGGATTTGGTATCCCATCCCGCTCGGCGCATGTTGCCATGCAGCAATTGCAGGAACGATCTCCTTGGGCGGGGACGGGTTTCTGAATACCGCGCCCAAGGCTCGGTCGCGGCAACAGCGAACGCTCGGAGCGGCTCTGCGAATCGCTTGTCCGCGTCTCCCGCAAATCGCGTGCGACACGGCATCGCCGCGAGGCGCGTCATGTTGCACCTGCGGTCTTGCTATGTTAGCAAAGCCGCGATTTTAACGGTCCCGGCACTGCCTGTGCCGGTCGAAAATCGAAGTCCCGCTTGAACTCCAAGGGCTTGGATCGCCAGGCGCCGCATTTTGGCGACAGTCTTTCCCTTGCGAGTTTGACAGCAAATAAAGAGCGCGCTTGTGGCTGAGAATCCGTCCGTGTCGGGAGTGTCCGGTCGTTATGCAACGGCCTTGTTCGAACTAGCCCGTGACGAACGGTCGATCGATACAGTCAACGCCGACCTCGACAAGTTCCAGGCGATGCTCGCTGACAGTGCCGATCTGAAGCGTCTCGTTCGCAGCCCGGTGTTTTCCTCCGACACGCAAGTGAAGGCGTTGTCGGCCGTGCTCGACAGGGCCGGGATTTCGGGCATTTCCGCCAATTTCCTGAAAGTGCTCACGGCCAACCGGCGGCTGTTCGCGGTGGATCAGGTGATCCGCGCGTTCCGCGAGCTGGTCGCCAAGTTCAAGGGCGAGGCCATCGCTGAAGTCACGGTGGCCGAGGCGCTCAGCGACAAGAATCTCGATGCCCTCAAGACCGCGCTGAAGGCGGTGACGGGCAAGGACGTTTCCCTCAACGTGAATGTCGATCCGTCGATCATCGGTGGCCTCGTTGTCAAACTCGGCAGCCGCATGGTCGACAGTTCGCTTCGCACCAAACTCAATTCGATCAAGCACGCGATGAAAGAGGCAGGCTGATGGACATTCGCGCCGCGGAAATTTCCGCGATCCTCAGGGACCAGATCAAGAATTTTGGCCAGGAGGCCGAGGTCTCCGAAGTCGGGCAAGTGTTGTCCGTCGGCGACGGTATTGCCCGCGTCTACGGTCTGGACAACGTCCAGGCCGGCGAGATGGTCGAGTTCGAGAATGGCACCCGCGGCATGGCGCTGAACCTCGAGACCGACAACGTCGGTATCGTGATTTTCGGCGGTGACCGCGAGATCAAGGAGGGCCAGACGGTGAAGCGCACCCGCGCCATCGTCGATACGCCGGTTGGCAAGGGCCTGTTGGGGCGCGTCGTCGATGCGCTCGGCAATCCGATCGACGGCAAGGGCCCGATCAAGGCCGACAAACGCATGCGCGTCGACGTCAAGGCGCCCGGCATCATTCCGCGCAAGTCGGTGCACGAACCGATGGCGACCGGCCTCAAGGCGATTGACGCCCTCATCCCGATCGGCCGCGGCCAGCGCGAATTGATCATCGGCGACCGTCAGACCGGCAAAACCGCGATCGCGCTCGACGCCATGCTGAACCAGAAGCCGCTGAACGCGACCGGCGACGAGAAGATCAAGCTCTATTGCGTCTATGTCGCGATCGGCCAGAAGCGCTCCACCGTGGCGCAGTTCGTCAAGGTACTGGAAGAGCAGGGCGCGCTGGAATACTCGATCATCGTCGCTGCCACCGCCTCCGACCCGGCGCCGATGCAGTACATCGCGCCGTTCACCGGCTGCACCATGGGCGAGTACTTCCGCGACAACGGCATGCATGCCGTGATCATCTATGACGACTTGTCCAAGCAGGCCGTCGCCTACCGCCAGATGTCGCTGCTCTTGCGCCGTCCGCCGGGCCGCGAAGCCTATCCGGGCGACGTGTTCTACCTGCACTCCCGCCTGCTCGAGCGCGCTGCCAAGCTCAATGACGACAATGGCAACGGTTCGCTGACCGCGCTGCCGGTGATCGAAACCCAGGCCAACGACGTGTCCGCCTACATTCCGACCAACGTGATTTCGATCACCGACGGCCAGATCTTCCTGGAAACCGACCTGTTCTTCCAGGGCATTCGGCCCGCGGTGAACGTCGGTCTCTCGGTGTCGCGCGTCGGATCGTCGGCACAGACCAAGGCGATGAAGAAGGTCGCCGGCAAGATCAAGGGCGAGCTCGCGCAGTACCGCGAAATGGCGGCCTTCGCGCAGTTCGGCTCCGACCTCGACGCCACCACCCAGCGCCTGCTCAACCGCGGCTCGCGCCTGACCGAGCTCCTGAAGCAGCCGCAGTTCTCGCCGCTGAAGATGGAAGAGCAGGTCTGCGTGATCTGGGCCGGCACCAACGGCTATCTCGATCCGCTGCCGGTCAACAAGGTGCGCGCCTTCGAGGACGGCCTGTTGTCGCTGTTGCGCAGCAAGCATACCGATCTTCTCAACGCCATCCGCGATTCGCGGGAGCTCTCGAACGACAACGAGGCCAAACTCAAGGGCGTGGTCGAAGGCTTCGCCAAGACCTTGGCGTAGCAAGACCTTCGCGTAACGGCTTGCGCGGAACAGCAAACGAATGTCCAGCGAGAGGCCGGGCATGATGATGGGACAGACTAGCGGTCAGGTCGTTAAAGATCGGATCGCTCGGGTGAGAGCTTAAGTAGAGCTTAAGTCATGGCATCACTGAAAGACATGCGGGTGCGCATCGCCTCGACCAAGGCGACGCAGAAGATCACCAAGGCGATGCAGATGGTCGCAGCCTCGAAATTGCGCCGCGCGCAGTCCGCGGCCGAAGCGGCCCGGCCGTATGCCGACAAGATGTCGGCGGTGATCGCCAACATCGCCAGCGCCGCGGCGGGCTCGCCCGGGGCTCCGGCGCTGCTGGCCGGCACCGGCAAGGACCAGGTTCACCTCTTGCTGGTCTGCACCGGCGAGCGCGGACTGTCCGGCGCCTTCAACTCCTCGATCGTGCGTTTGGCGCGCGAGCGTGCGCTGGCGCTGATGAACGAAGGCAAGGACGTCAAAATCTTCTGCGTCGGCCGCAAGGGTTACGAGCAACTGCGCCGCCAGTTCGACAAGCAGATCGTCGAGCATCTCGATCTGCGCGGCGTGCGCCAGCTCGCCTTCGCCAACGCCGAAGACATCGCCAAGAAGGTCATCGCGCGGTTCGAGGCGGGCGAGTTCGACGTTTGCACGCTGTTCTATTCGCGCTTCAAGTCGGTCATCGCGCAAATACCGACGGCGCAGCAGATCATTCCGCTGGTCGTCGAGGAAGAGGCCGGTGATGGCGGCGCCGCGGTATCCTACGAATATGAGCCGGAAGAGGATGTGATCCTGACCGGCCTTTTGCCGCGCAATCTCGCGGTGCAGATCTTCCGCGCGCTGCTCGAGAACAACGCCTCGTTCTACGGCGCGCAGATGTCGGCGATGGACAACGCCACCCGCAACGCCGGCGAGATGATCCGCAAGCAGACGCTGATCTACAACCGCACGCGCCAGGCCATGATCACCAAGGAGCTGATCGAGATCATCTCCGGCGCCGAGGCCGTCTAACAGGGTCGAGCTGACCGAGTACAAAAGTTTTGATCGAAGGAGATAGTTGAATGGCCACCGCAGCCAACCAGATCGGTCGCATCACGCAGGTCATGGGCGCCGTCGTCGACGTCCAGTTCGAAGGCCACCTGCCGGCGATCCTGAATTCGCTGGAAACCAAGAACGCCGGCAACCGCCTCGTGCTCGAGGTCGCCCAGCACCTCGGCGAATCCACCGTGCGCACGATCGCGATGGACGCGACCGAAGGTCTCGTGCGCGGCCAGGAAGTCACCGACACCGGCAACGCGATTTCCGTGCCGGTCGGCGACGGCACACTCGGCCGCATCATGAACGTCATCGGCGAACCGGTCGACGAGGCAGGCCCCATCAAGGCAACCGAGCTGCGCGGCATCCACCAGCCGGCGCCCGAATATACCGAGCAGTCCACGGAAGCCGAAATTCTCGTCACCGGCATCAAGGTCGTGGACCTGCTGGCGCCTTACGCAAAGGGCGGCAAGATCGGCCTGTTCGGCGGCGCCGGCGTCGGCAAGACCGTGCTGATCCAGGAGCTGATCAACAACGTCGCCAAGGCCCACGGCGGTTATTCCGTGTTCGCCGGCGTCGGCGAGCGGACCCGCGAGGGCAACGACCTCTATCACGAGTTCATCGAATCGAAGGTCAATGCCGATCCGAAGCATCCCGACCCGAGCGTGAAGTCGAAATGCGCGCTGGTGTACGGCCAGATGAACGAGCCGCCAGGCGCGCGTGCCCGCGTCGGCCTCACCGGTCTGACGGTCGCCGAATATTTCCGCGATCAGGGTCAGGACGTGCTGTTCTTCGTCGACAACATCTTCCGCTTCACGCAAGCGGGTTCGGAAGTGTCGGCGCTGCTGGGACGTATTCCGTCGGCGGTCGGCTATCAGCCGACGCTCGCGACCGACATGGGCGCGCTGCAAGAGCGCATCACCACCACGACCAAGGGCTCGATCACGTCGGTGCAGGCGATCTACGTGCCGGCCGACGACTTGACCGACCCGGCGCCCGCGACCTCGTTCGCCCACCTGGACGCCACCACCGTGTTGTCGCGCGCGATTTCGGAAAAGGGCATTTATCCTGCGGTCGACCCGCTCGACTCCACCTCGCGCATGCTCTCGCCGCTCGTCGTCGGCGAGGAGCACTACAACACCGCGCGCCTGGTGCAGCAGGTGCTGCAGAAATATAAGTCGCTGCAGGACATCATCGCCATTCTCGGCATGGACGAATTGTCGGAAGAGGACAAGGTCACCGTGGCGCGCGCCCGCAAGATCGAGCGTTTCCTCTCGCAGCCGTTCCACGTCGCCGAAGTCTTCACGGGTTCCCCGGGCAAGTTCGTCGATCTTGCCGACACCATCAAGGGCTTCCGTGATCTGTGCGAAGGCAAATACGACCATCTGCCGGAAGCCGCCTTCTACATGGTGGGCACCATCGAAGAGGCGGTCGAGAAGGGCAAGAAGCTGGCCGCCGAGGCAGCGTAAGCCTGGTGTTGTCATCGCCGGACTTGATCCGGCGATCCATCGAACGAGAAATGCTTTGATTGATGGACCCGCGGGCCAAGCCCGCGGGTGACCGCAGAAAGAACGGAAAGATCATGGCCACATTCCACTTCGATCTCGTCTCGCCCGAAAAATTGGCCTTCTCCGGCGAGGTCGATCAGGTCGACATTCCCGGGGCCGAGGGTGATTTCGGCGTGCTGGCCGGGCATGCGCCGGTCATCGCTGCGGTGCGGCCGGGCATCCTGACGGTGATATCAGGCGGCTCGAAGCAGAAGCTCATCGTGCTCGGCGGGCTTGCCGAGGTTTCGGAGAAGGGTCTGACGGTGCTGGCCGACGTTGCGACGTCGATCGAAGAACTCGACCGGGCGCGGTTCGCCGAGACCATCGCCGACATGGAAGCCAAGCTCGCCGAAAAGGAAGGCTCCGAGCTAGATCGGGAGATCGCGCGGCTCGACCATTTCAAGAGCATCGAGCACGAACTCAATACGACTGCATTGCATTAGGCGCATCGCGATCGGGCCGTTTCCTGTCGCGTCCAATTAATTCTGCGGGCGTGCGAATTTCGCGAATTGCCTCGCCACCGTCTGGTAGACGTCTTGGCGAAACGGCACCACGAGATCGGCGACGCAATCAAGCCGCTCCCACCGCCATTGATCGAATTCCGGCGGCTGGCCGTTGCGCGACGTCAGCGGATCGATCTCCTGTTCGGAACCGGTGAAGCGCAACGCAAACCATTTTTGCCGCTGGCCGCGAAACTGCGCGAGGCGGTGGGATGCGGGACCGGAATAGGGCGGGAATTCGTAAGTGAGCCAGTCGGTTTCGCCGAGGTAGCCGGCGCTTTTTACGCCGGTCTCCTCCCAAAGCTCGCGCATCACCGCATCGCGCGGATCCTCTTGCGCGTCGACACCACCCTGCGGCATCTGCCACTCAAGCCCCGGAAGAATGATTTCCGGGCCATCGTCCTGAAATCGCCGGCCGATCAGAACGAGGCCGGCGGCATTGAGGAGGGCAATGCCGACATTGGGACGATAGGGTTGGTCCCCGACCATTCAGCTCTCCGGCGATCCGAATGTCGTCTATAGCAGATGTTGCCTGACAGCGTTTATTCGGATCGCGTCTATGCGACGGTCGAGAAGGATGGTGCGGGTTGGCCGATCTGCGCTGCTGCCGTGAACTGAGCCGCAGCGACTTGCGCGACAGAAATCTGGCCGGTGGTGAAATCAATGGCAATCGTGGTCGTGCTTGCTTGCGCCGCGGTCGAAGTGGTTGACGACGACCCGGCAGAAGATGATGTCGTTGTACTTGTCGAGGCCGAGGCGCCCTCCGAGAAGGTGACGTATTCGATGTTGCCGGCCTGATTCTCGCTGATGCTCGTGCCGGGCCCCACCGTCCCGCCCCCGCTTACTTCACCACTTTGACCAAAGCGCTTATCGAAGAAGCTTAGTCCGTCTGGTCCATTGATGACCGTGCTGAACGCGCCGGTTGCGGCGTTCGCGGTCACCGCAACGGAAAAACCTGCAATCTGCGCTTGCCCAGAGAAATTGATCGATGGCTCGACTGGACCCGCAGCCGGCGCGCTGTCGGCTGCTTGGGCGTCACCCCCCGTCAGACGCTGGAATTCCGCGTCGACATCCCTCGTCGATTTCGAAGGAGCCCCACTTTGCGTGTTTTCGCCATCACCCGCGCGCTGCGACTGGACCAACGCTTGCAGCTTCTGCGCAACCGATTGGTTGGTTTCGGCTTGCGCCAGAATAGCTTTCACATGGTCCGATAGTTGAACATTGGTAGCGAGGCCGCGGCTGTCGCCAGCCGGGACGGTCGACGTGTCCGAAGACGCCGGATCTGAGGAAGAAACCGGAGCGGCGGCGGCCAAAACCAACGCGGCGATGCTGCTGGCCGTCGACGAGGTCAGGGTTGCCACGCTCATGCCACTGCTTCCCGGAGCAAGTTTTCGGGGCAGGCTACGCGGATGGGGTGAACAATAACTTAAGGTTGTGACGGCGCAATCGTGCCAAACGCGGATTTCCCATCCGTTCCCTAGTGCCCGGCGAGACTGGAAAATTCCTTCACCACGCGTTCGTAGACCGGCCGCTTGAACGGAACGATCAGATCCGGGAGGTTCTTCATCGGCTCCCAGCGCCAGCCGACGAACTCGGCCTTGTGTCCGCCGGGGCTTCCGACATTGATCTCGCGATCGTCGCCGGTGAAGCGCACCGCATACCATTTCTGCCGCTGCCCGCGGTAGCGGCCCTTCCAGGCTCGCCCTGCGATGGTGCGCGGAATATCGTAAACCAGCCAGTCCGCGATTTCGCCAAGCTTCTCGACCGAGCGGACGTTGGTTTCCTCATAGAGCTCGCGCTTTGCGGCCTCCCAGGTGTCCTCGCCGGGATCGACGCCGCCTTGCGGCATCTGCCAGATATGAGATTCGTCGACATGCTCGACGCCGCCGGCGCGGCGCCCGATGAAGACCAGCCCGGCCGCGTTGATCAGCATCATGCCGACGCACGTTCGATAGGGCAGATCTTCATATCGCGCCATTCCGTCCGGTACTCCTGCAAGTCGTACGGCGATAAAGCTTCTTCAACTCGATTTTGATTTCGTCATCGCCGTTGTCAATGGCACGAGCAAGAGGCCATGGCTGTCAAGCGTCCGGGCCCAGGCGCCGATCCGCTCGATCGAAATCGGCAACGCCGAGGCAACCCCGACCGCGAACCCGCGCTCTTTCGCCAATTCCTCGAGCTTGGCCAGGGCCCGGTCGATTTCGCCTGCTGTCGGCACCGCATCGATGGCGACGTCGGCCCTGGCGAACGGCACGGCTTGGCCAGTCGCGATCGAGGAGGCGACGCTGCGCGCCGTTCCATCGTCGAAGTAGCCAAGGCCGCGTTTGGCGACCTCCTTCACGATCGGCAACATCGCGGTATCGGTCGCGACAAACCGGGCTCCCATGAAATTGGCGATGCCGGCATAACCCTGGAACCGGCTGAGGTGCCAGTACAGGCGGTCGATGTTCTGTTCGGGGGCGAGCGCCGTCAGCAAGGTCTGCGGTCCCGGATCGTTGTCGGGATAGTCATAGGGTTCCATCGGGATCTGCAGCAGAATCTCGTGGTGCTGCATGCGCGCCCGTTCGACGAGCTTGGTCGGATCCGATCCGTACGGGGTAAACGCCAGCGTCACGGCGGCCGGCAGTTTCAGGATGGCCTCGACGGTCTTGGCCGCGCCCACGCCGAGCCCGCCCACCACGATGGCCACGACAGGCATCTTCGCCGCCTTGGCTCGGTCGGCCTCGCCGGCATAGGCTGTGAACGGTTTCAGCCCGTCGGCGGTCGTCGGGATCATCCCGTACCGGGAATTTTCCAGGAGCCGCGGATCGATCCCGCTCATGATCCCGGGTGCGGACGCCGCATCTTTTCCCGCGGCCTCGCCCGCGATCGCCACGTCATGACGTGCACCACTCGATCCATCGATGATGGTGACGGTCCGTTGTTCAGCAGGCGTACCGGGCTTGACTGAGTTGGCCGACGATCCGGCGTCATGCGAAGCCATCGCCGGCTTCTCGGCCGACGTCACGCCGGGATTCGCGGCTGGCTTGTCTGCGCCCGAAGTGGTCCCGATGGCGACCCGCACCAGCGGCTCGCCGCCAAGCGGGTCGTCATGGAACAGGGTGTAGCCGGCAAACGTCGCCAGAAACAGGCCCAGCACCGCCGCGACCGCCTGCATTCCAGTGAAAGGCAGCCGAAAATGGCGCTTGCCGCGTGCGATATCCCGTCCAAGTGGCGCGCTTAGCTCGTCGGCGGCCTCTGCCATCCAATTCCCCGAATCAACCGGGTTTTGAAGATACCACGGCCACCCAAGCCAACGGCAGGGTGGAACGCTCAGGCGCCAAAGACCGCCGAATGAGGGTTCCGCGTTTGGGGGGTCGTGGCAGCCCGCGGCGGGCGCTCGTTCTGCGGGCACCAAATCAAAAGGGGCGGCCGATGGGCCGCCCCTTTCAAATAACGTTGCGAGATCCGGTCAGTTGGCTTCCTTGTTGGAAGGTGTCCTCTCGACCGAGGCCTTGTCGGTTGCCTTGTCGTCGGACGCCGTCGCCGGGGCACTCGCATTGACCTTGACGCCGTGCAGAAGATCGTCGGCCATCTTCAGCGCCTTGTCGTTCTTGGGATCCGGCGGCACGTAGGATTGCGAACCGGTCTTCTCGTCGCCGTCGTTCTTCAGATGGCCACGCAGCGAGGCTTCACCCTTGGTGTCGGTCCGCGCCTTCAGCTCGTCCGGCACGTCCTGCAGCACCTCGATGTCAGGCACGATGCCCTTGGCCTGGATCGATTTGCCCGACGGCGTGTAGTAGCGCGCGGTCGTCAGCCGCAGCGCGCCGTTGCCGGCGCCGAGCGGGATGATGGTCTGGACCGAGCCCTTGCCGAAGGAGCGCGTGCCGATCAGCGTTGCGCGCTTATGGTCTTGCAAGGCGCCGGCGACGATTTCGGACGCCGATGCCGATCCGCCGTTGATCAGAACGATCACCGGCTTGCCCTTGGCCAGATCGCCCGGGCGAGCCGAGCGGCGCTGGGTTTCCTCGGCGTTGCGGCCACGGGTGGAAACGATCTCGCCGCGCTCGAGGAAGGAGTCGGAAACGGTCACGGCCTCTTCGAGCAGTCCGCCCGGATTGTTGCGCAGGTCGATGATGTAGCCTTTCAGCTTGTCACCGATCTGATTCTGCAGGTTCGCCATTTCCTTCTTCAAGCCTTCGGTGGTCTGCTCGTTGAAGGTGGTGATGCGGATAAAGGCGATATCGTCATCTTCCACGCGCGCGCGCACCGAGCGGACGCGGATGTTGTCGCGCACCAGCGTGACATCGAGCGGGCTGTCCACGCCCTTGCGAATCACCTTGAGGCGGATCTTGGTGTTGACCGGCCCGCGCATCTTTTCGACCGCCTGGTTCAGCGTGAGCCCCTGCACCTGCTCGTCGTCGAGCATGGTGATGAGGTCGTTGGCCAGGATACCGGCTTTGGAGGCCGGGGTGTCGTCGATCGGCGACACGACCTTGATGAGGCCGTCTTCCATCGTGACTTCGATGCCGAGCCCGCCGAATTCACCGCGCGTCTGCACCTGCATGTCGCGGAAGCTCTTGGCATCCATGTAGCTGGAATGCGGATCGAGACCAGAGAGCATGCCGCTGATGGCGGACTCGATCAGCTTGCTGTCGTCGGGCTTCTCCACGTAGTCGCTGCGCACCCGCTCGAAAACATCTCCGAACAGATTGAGCTGGCGATAGGTGTCCGAGGTCGACGCTCGTGCGCTCGAACCCATCATCACCGCGCGCGGCTGGGTCACGAAGAGCGTCAATGCTGCGCCGGTGGCGGCGCTGAGGAGAATGAGGGAAGTCTTGCGCATCATCCGCGAACCTTTTCGCCTTCTCTTGCGGCCCACCATGGGCCTGGATCAATGGGAGTGCCGTCTTTACGGAACTCGATATAGAGCACGGGCTGGCTGGCGTTCGCTGCCAGTATAGAAGCAACCTGGGAGGTCGTTCCCATTGTTGCGACCGGCTCCCCCGTAAGAACAAACTGTCCGATGTTGACCGAAATGCGCCCCATCCCGGCGATCAGGACATGATACCCGCCCCCGGCGTTGAGGATCAAGAGTTGTCCGTAGCTGCGGAAGGGACCAGCGTAAACGACCCAGCCATCACACGGGGTTGTGACCTGCGCGCCCGGCCGGGTTGCCAGAGAAATGCCTTTTTCGACCCCCCCGGCGCCATCGGAACCGCCGAATTCGCGCATTTTAACCCCGTTGACGGGCAAAGCGAGCAGGCCCTTGGCTGACGCGAAAGCAATTGCCGGGCTCAACCGAGACGGGTTCTTCAACCCACCCATATTGGGCTTCCCATCCGCAATTGTCGGAGTTCCCTGCAAGGTGGCCGCAGCAGCGGCTTTCGCAGCGCTCTTGACGTCCTGTTCCATCTTGCTGATCAGGCCTTGAAGGCTGTCGACCTGCTTGGAAAGGGCAACGGCGCGCGCACCTTCGGTCTCCAGGTTCTTTTCGACCTCACTTTGCTTGCGCTGGCGTTCGTCCACCAGCGCCGCAAGGCGGGTCTGATCTTCCTGCAGTTTGTCGCGATCGTCCGCCAGCCGATCGCGCTCGGCGCCAATGGTCTTTCGCAAGGCGACGAGCTCGGTGAGGTCGTTGGCGAGCACTTGGGCGCGGGCACGCAATTCGGGTACCACCGATCCGAGCAGAATAGCGGTTCGCAGCGACTGCAGTGCGTCTTCGGGTCTGACCAGAAGAGCGGGCGGTGTCCGGCGGCCGGCGCGCTGCAGCGCGGCCAGCACTTCCACCACCTCCGAGCGGCGCGAATCTCAGCGAGCCCCTGATTTGCTGTTCGCGCGCATCGAGCGGGCGAAGCCTCGCTTCTGCGTCGCCAATCCTGGCTTCGACGGTTCGAACTTGGCCGGCGACATCGATCAATTGCACATTGAGCTTGCTGCGGTCCTGACCGAGCGTCGCAATCTCGGCCTTGAGCTGCTGCTGAAGCTCGGCTGAGCTCTTTTGCTGAGCCCGCGTCGCCTCCAGATCCTGCTCGCGCTGCTTGATGGCGTCAGGCGAGGCCGTCGCCGCTTGCGGCGCCGGGTCGGCAACCTGCGCCGATGCGGACACTGTGGCCGAGACAAAGCCTGCTGACAGCAAAATGATCGAAGCGCGCGCAAGCGCGAGCGCCTCACCGCGAGGAGCGCCGTCAAGGTGCGGATTGTTCCGTGTCGGTTGCATCAATCCAATCGTATGCCTGACGCGAGCGCCGAGCGCCTCTCACGCGCGGTGGTAAGGATGGCCTGCCAGAATGGTCGCGGCGCGGTAGATCTGCTCAAGAAGCATGACCCGCACCATCTGGTGCGGCCAGGTCGCGGAGCCGAATGCCATCCTCGCCTTCGCCATGCGCCACAATTCAGGCGAAAGTCCGTCCGCGCCGCCGATTGCGAAAATAGTATTGGCGACTTGGTCGTCGCGCCAGCGGGACAATTGCCGGGCAAATGTACCGCTGTCGATGTTGTCGCCGCGCTCGTCGAGCACGACGAGAGTGGATTTGGACGGGATAGCGGCTGAAATCGCCGCCGCCTCCTCGGCGATTCGCGTGGCGGCATCGCGAGCGCGGCTTTCGGCAAGCTCGCAAATCTCGAGGCCGCGGAACCCGAGCTTGCGGCCGATATCGTCGAAGCGCTCGCGGTAGCGCTCGGCAAGCTCCCGCTCCGGCCCCTGCTTGAGCCGTCCAATGGCAATGACGAGAAGGCGCATGATCAGGCCAAGCTGACGCGGATTTGAGTTTAAATCCACACAGCGCAGATCCCCTGGCCGGTGGCTCGAAGCTGACGTTCGCCATCCTCCGGGACGATGCCCGGGAAGCAAATGGCAAACTCCAAACTGCTCTGCCGAACCGAGGGCTAGATCGCCTTCGCGGTCGCCGGACCCTGCATCCACAATCTTTCCAGATTGTAGAATTCGCGGACCTCGGGCCTGAAGATGTGGACGATCACCTCACCCAAATCGATCAGCACCCAATCGCAATTGGGCAACCCTTCGATATGCGGGCTTTTGATCCCACCCTCTTTAAGGCCCTTGGCGACATTCTCCGCGATTGCGCCAACGTGCCGGTTCACGCGGCCCGTGGTGACGACCATGTAGTCGGAAAATGATGATTTGCCGCGAAGGTCGATGGTGACCGTGTCTTCCGCCTTCATATCGTCGAGGCGGGAGAGGATCAGATTCAGGGTCTTGTCGGCGTCTGGTTGCGCCTTCAAGGCCGCAGCTCGGGTCGATGTTTTACGCGCAGGTTTGGGTAAAACAGACTTGGACAATACAGACGTGGCCAGGGACCATTCCTTTCACTGTACCGCGGACGCCGAATCCTTCGAACGCCCGCCACGATTGTATGCATGTGGGGTTAACGGTTTCAATATCCAATACCTCACCGGTGCGCCGCTTTTCCGAAGTTCGAGAGAGCTCCGTTCCGGCCATCCCTGACACGAACTTCGGAAAATGTCAGGCAGCCGGTAATTTCACGCTGGCGGCTTCGCGGCCTCAAGCGGTTCTCCAGCTTCCATCCTGGTTCCGCAGGCCCGTCGACGACAGGTGCGATTTCATCCCGGTGAGAAACGTCCATGCCGGCGTGCGTTGCTCCGCAAGGCTTGCCGCCTGGTTTTCGGGGACACGGTAGCGCGCAAGAGCCTGGGCGGCGGGTGAGGCAAGGGCTCGAAAGCTTTGCGGCGGACGGTCGATCACAGCAATCGGGACCTCGGATGCGATATGACGCCAATCATGCCAGCGGTGAAATTGCGCAAGATTGTCCGCTCCCATGATCCAGACAAAGTGCAGGCCGGAGGCGCGGCGGCACAAATATCTGATCGTGTCGGCAGTGTAGCGCGTTCCGATGACGGATTCGAGACAGCTCACCTCGATGCGCGGATCGTGCGCCACGTGCTTTGCCGCTTCCATGCGCTCGGCAAGGGCGTGCGGCATTCGGTCCGCCTTGAGCGGGTTGCCAGGCGTGACCAGCCACCAAACGCGGTCGAGCTTCAGACGCTTGATCGCGAACAGGCTTATGGCGCGATGGGCCAAATGCGGCGGATCGAACGAGCCGCCCAAGAGGCCGATACGCATGCCATTGACATAGGGCGGGAGAGCGGACGAGACGGAGGGCAAGGCGAGAGGAGCTTTACTCAACGCGTTCCCCGCTCTCGGGCAGTCGTACGCATCACGGCCGCGTCTGCCCCGTGCCGTGAACGCGGTATTTGAAGCTCGTCAATTGCTCGGCGCCGACCGGGCCACGCGCATGGAATCGGCCGGTCGCAATTCCGATCTCTGCGCCGAATCCGAACTCGCCGCCGTCGGCGAACTGGGTGGACGCATTGTGCAGCACGATCGCCGAGTCGACCTCGTTGAGGAATTTGCGTGCAGCCTGTTCGTCCTCTGTCACGATCGCATCGGTGTGGTGCGATCCATGATTGTGAATATGGGCAATCGCTTCATCGAGGCCGTCCACCACCCTCGCGGCGATGATCGCGTCCTCATATTCGGTGTCCCAATCTTGATCGGACGCGGGCTTTACCCGCGCGTCGGCTTTCTGCACGGTATCGTCGCCACGCACCTCGCAGCCGGCTTCGAGCAGCATCTCGACAAGGGGCTTCAGCGAGGTCGCTGCGCCCTTGCGATCGACCAGCAGGGTCTCGGCCGCGCCGCAGACCCCGGGCCGGCGCATCTTGGCGTTCAGCACGATCGATTTCGCCATCGCCAGATTGGCAGCGTGGTCGACATAGACGTGGTTGACGCCTTCGAGATGGGCGAACACTGGCACGCGCGCTTCCGCTTCGACGCGCCCTACCAGGCTTTTTCCCCCGCGTGGCACGATCACGTCGATGGCGCCGTTCAACCCGGTCAGCAGCAGGCCGACGGCCGCGCGGTCGCGCGTCGGCACCAGCGTGATCGAAGCCTCAGGCAAGCCGGCCTCACGCAACCCCTGCACCAGGCAGTCACGAATCGCGCGGCAGGACCGGAAACTGTCGGAGCCGCCGCGCAGGATCACGGCATTGCCGGATTTCAGGCAGAGCACGCCGGCGTCAGCCGCGACATTGGGGCGGCTTTCGAAGATCACGGCGACGACCCCGAGCGGCACGCGAACGCGCTCGATGGTCATGCCGTTGGGTCGCTGCCAGCGCTCGGTCACCTCGCCCACCGGGTCTGGAATCGCACGCACGGTTGCGACCCCGTCCGCCATCGCGTCGATGCGGCCTTGCGTGAGCGTCAGGCGGTCGATGAAGGCGGAGGTCGCCCCGTTGGCGCGAACCTCGGCAACGTCCTCGGCATTGGCCGCAAGGATGTCCGCCGCGCGGCTGCGGATCGCGCGTTCCATCGCATCGAGCGCCTTGTTCTTCTGATCAGCCGAGGCGAGCGCGAGCACGCGTGCGGCGGCGCGTGCCTGTATCGCCAGAGCATTCATCAGTTCGGGCAGATCGGCGTTGCCGTCGATCGCCTTCAGCGGCGCGGTCATGTCGGTCCAGGTCCCTGCTTAAGACCATGCTTTAGCACGAAAATCTGCCGCTTGCGAAGGCCGTAAACGGCGCGCGCAGGGCAGCGGGCGGCCCGGCGAATAGCGGAAAACCGCTCGGCCATTGGCCTAGTACCGCCGATCTGAAATCCCTGCGCCACAAGCGGCGAATTCGATCAGGGACTTCAGATCGATAAAGCGGTACTAGAATCAATGGGGTTGCTAGTGCCCGTGACTTTCCGAAGTTCGTGAAGGTGGGTGCTGCGATGGAGCACGAACTTCGGAAAGTGGGCACTAGCCCGAGAGAGAGGCTAGCCCGCAGGCGACGTTCCGCTCGGCCCGATGACGAGGTCGTCGCGATGGATCATCTCGGCCCGGCCGCTGATGCCCAAAATGGTCATGACATCCGGTGACGAGCGGCCCCTGATCTTCTCGGCTTCGTCGGCGTCGTAGGCGACAAGTCCGCGGCCGATCTCATGGGTGTCGGGTCCGCGGACGATCACCGCGTCACCGCGGGCGAACTGGCCGTCGACCCGGATGACACCCGCCGGCAGCAAGCTTTTGCCGGCGCGCAAGGCGTTCACCGCACCGGCATCGATGGTCAGGGTGCCCTTCGGTTCGAGCGAGCCTGCGATCCAACGCTTGCGCGCGGTGACCGGATTGGCCGGTGTCAGGAACCAGGTGCAGCGTCCGCCGTCCGCAATGGCTTGCAGCGGATGCTCGATCTTGCCGGAGGCGATCAGCATATGCGTGCCGGCGGTGGTTGCGATCTTGGCCGCCTCGATCTTGGTGTACATGCCGCCGCGCGACAGTTCGGATTCGGCTGCCCCCGCCATCGCCTCGATTTCGGAGGTGACGGATTCCACCACCGGAATCAGTTTGGCGTCGGGATTGACGGCTGGCGGTGCGGTGTAGAGACCGTCGATATCGGAGAGCAGGATCAGAAGATCTGCGCTCGTCATCGTGGCGACGCGCGCGGCCAGACGATCGTTGTCGCCGTAGCGGATTTCGTTGGTGGCGACCGTGTCGTTTTCGTTGATGATCGGCACCGCGCGCCAGTCCAGGAGCTTGGCGATGGTCGAGCGGGCATTGAGATAGCGGCGCCGCTCCTCGGTGTCCTGCAAGGTCACCAGGATCTGCCCCGAGCCGATGCCGTGCGCTCCCAACACTTCCGACCAGATGCGCGCCAGCGCGATCTGCCCGACCGCGGCCGCGGCCTGGCTTTCCTCGAGCTTCAGCGGACCGCGCGGCAGTCTTAATCGGCTGCGTCCGAGGGCAATCGAGCCGGAGGACACGACCAGCAGCTCGCGCCCCTCGTGGTGCAGCTTTGCTAGGTCGTCCGCGAGCGCCGTGAGCCAGGCCGCACGAACCTCGCCGGCTGTGGAATCGATCAACAGCGAGGAGCCGACCTTGACGACGATGCGGCGGAAATTTTTCAAGCTTGGGCGGGCCATGGGGCTCTAGGACTTCAGCAAGGGCTTCAAAGACGATGGTGTTACAGCCAGACGGTGCAGCAGTACAGGCGCGAGACTCAGGTCGGCTGCGTCGCCCAAGGTTCGGCTGTCGCGGGCTCGGCTTGCGCGCCACCCTTGGCCTTGTTGGAGACCGGGGCTTCGCCGATCAGGTCTGCCAGCGCCCGCAGCGCCTCGGTGACGCCTTCGCCGGTCACGCCCGAAATTAGAAGCGGCGTCTTCCTGGCCGCGCGCTTCAGCCGATCCTTCTGCTTCTTCAGTTCATCCGGCGTCACCGCATCGATCTTGTTCAGCGCGACGATCTCGGTCTTCTCCGCGAGGTGACCGTCATAGGCCTCGAGTTCGGCGCGCACGGTCTTGTAGGCTTTGCCGGCATGCTCGCTCGTTGCATCGACGAGATGCAAGAGCACGCGGCAGCGCTCGACATGGCCGAGGAAGCGGTCGCCGAGGCCTGCGCCCTCGTGCGCCCCTTCGATCAATCCGGGAATATCAGCCAGCACGAACTCGCGGCCATCGGCATTCACGACGCCGAGCTGCGGGTGCAGCGTGGTGAAGGGATAATCCGCGATCTTCGGCTTTGCCGCGCTGACCTTGGACAGGAAGGTTGATTTGCCGGCATTGGGCAGTCCGACGAGGCCGGCATCCGCGATCAGCTTCAGCCGCAGCCAGATCCAGCGCTCCTCGCCGACTTCGCCGGGATTGGCGTTGCGCGGGGCGCGATTGGTGGAAGACTTGAAATGCGCGTTGCCGAAGCCGCCGTTGCCGCCTTCCGCCAGCACGAAGCGTTCGCCGAGTGCGGTGAAATCGTAAATCAGCGTCGTCTTGTCTTCGTCAAAGATCTGCGTGCCCACCGGCACCTTGAGCACGATCGGCTTGCCGTTGGCGCCGTGGCGGTCCTTGCCCATGCCGTTGGTGCCCTTCTGGGCCTTGAAGTGCTGCTGGTAACGGTAGTCGATCAGCGTGTTCAGCCCATCGACTGCCTCGATGATGACGTCGCCGCCGCGGCCGCCATTGCCGCCGGAGGGGCCGCCGAACTCGACATACTTCTCGCGGCGGAACGCCACGCAGCCGTTACCGCCGTCGCCGGAGCGGATATAGACCTTGGCTTCGTCGAGGAATTTCATTGGGTAGGCCTATCTTAGGGCTACGCGAACAGCAACCATCAAGCTTGGTAAATAAGACCGCCGCGGCCCTGTCGCTACGCAGGCCGCCGGCGAATGAGAAATTTCTGCGTTCCTTCCAGCACGATTTCGCGCCGCTGGTTGAAGACGGTGCTGCGGAGCGTCACCACGCCGGTGGTTTTGCCGGCCGACAGTTCCGCCACCTCGAGTGCGGGATAGATCGTGTCGCCGGCGTAGACGGGCCTTACGAACCGGCTCGATTGCTCGAGGAAGCCGATCAGGGAGTCCTCGATCATGAAAGGGAACATGCCCGCTCCCGGCGCGGTGTGGATCAGCGTTTGAAAGCCGTGGGCGAGCAAATTGGGCATGCCACGGATGCGGCAATATTCGATGTCGTAGTGGACAGGATGGGTGTCACCGCTTGCGGTCTGGAAGGCCGCGAAGATCGCCTCTGTCATGGTGCGGCTCGGAATCACGAAGCGTTCGCCAAGCGAAAAATCCTCGAACCAGCGCTGCTGTTGCACCATGCGGTGTTCGGCGGGATCAAAATCGGTCATAGCGCGTCTTTCCTATTTTGCTGCCAATCGTAGTGCGCGCAGCCGATACGCTGCAACTCGTCGTGCCCGGCCATAGTAGTCTGCCTTGCGCAGACTGCGTAAACTTGTCTGCGCTGCCGGGCATCCACGTCTTTACTACAGGAGCAAGTAAGAGGGGATGGCCGGGCTAAGCCCGGCCATGACACGGAGGATAGTCCAAGTTCTCATGAGCCTGCTCGCCAAGATCTCAACCTCGCTCGACGATCGCTCCGCGCGGCTTGCCGGCATCGCCTTGATGCTGGCGGGAGTTGGCATGTTCGCCTTCGGTGACGCGCTCGGCAAATACATCGTCGCGACCTATTCGGTCGGGCAGTTGATGTTCCTGCGGGCCTGCGCGGCACTGGCGCTTCTGGCGCCATCGATGTGGCGGCATCGCCACCAATTCCGGCTGATGGAGCGGCGGTGGTTGCAGTTTCTGCGCATCCTGTTGTCGACCTTCGAGATCGCCGCGTTCTTTCTCGCAACCGTCTATCTGCCGCTCGCCGACGTCGTCACCTATTATCTGGCGACGCCGATCTTCGTGGCGGCGCTGTCGGCGATCTTTCTGCGCGAGCAGGTCGGCTGGCGGCGCTGGAGCGCGATCCTGACCGGATTTGCCGGCGTGTTGATCGCGCTGCGGCCCTCGGCGCAATCGATCAGCTGGCCGGCCATGATCGCGCTCGCCGGAAGCCTTGCCTTTTCCGGCTCGCTTCTGACCACGCGCTTGCTGCGCGCGACCCCTGACATCGTGCTGGCGTCGGCGCAATTTGCCGGCGGGCTGATATTCGGTCTCCTGATCGCACCTATCGGCTGGGTCACGCCGACCTGGGGTAGCCTGGGCCTATTCGTTGCTGCGGGCGCGATTTCGGTGTGCGCGTTGCTCTGCGTCAACCGCTCGCTCAAACTCGCACCGGCGAGCCTGGTCGTGCCGTATCAATATACGATGATCCTCTGGGCGGTGATGTTCGGCTATCTCGTGTTCGGCGATGTGCCGTCGTTGCCGATGGCACTCGGCGCGGCCATCATCATCGCCGCCGGGCTCTATATTTTCCTGCGCGAGCGGGAGCTTGGACGGGGTGAATCCGTCGTGAAACCGCCCGCATAGGCCGAAAGCTCCGAAGCGACTGAGTTGTCAGCGCCTGGTCGAACTGCTCCAGTTCTTCAGCGACGCCCAGACGCTGCGCGCCAGGCGAAAGCAATCGACAGGGGTCGATGATCCCAGCGACTCGAAGCGATGCAGTTCCACGCCGTACCACTGGAAACCGCATTTCTCCAGCACATTGCGCGAGGCGGGATTGGCGACGCGGGCGCCTGCGCGCAGCTGGCTCGTCTCGAATTCCTCGAAGGTGAAATCGATCACCGCGCGCGCGGCTTCGGTGGCCAGGCCCTGGCCCCAATATTCCACGCCGAGCCAGTAGCCGAGTTCAGGCGCCTCAGCCTCGCGCCAGTCGACGCCAACCATGCCGATCGGCGTGTGATCCATTTCGATCAGGAAGACCGTCTCGCGGCCGTCCGGGATGCCGCGAACGAATTCGACGGCGTCGCCTTGCGAATAGGGGTGCGGCAGGCGGCGGGAATTCTCCGCGATGCGGCGATCACCGGCGAGACGCGCGATTGCATTGACATCCGCCAGCGTCGGCCGGCGCAGCGCCAGCCGTTCAGTCTGGAGGATGCAACGTCCTGCCTCGCGCAAGGTTCGGGGCGGGATATCTCGCAGCATACTTGGGGCTCCTTGAGGGGTCGCTCTTGGATGACGCGGCCTCCGCAGGGGGAGGCGCAACGAAAAGGGGAGGCCGGTTTCCCGCCTCCCCTTGGAGCCTTCAAGCGCTCCGCCGGTTCAACAGGACCCGGCGGAATCTCTCATGTTCCACCGTCTATTCGGCCGCCTCAGTCATCGGAATCACCGACACGAAGGTGCGGCCATTGGTTTTCGCACGAAACTCGACACGGCCCTCTACCTTGGCGAAGAGAGTATGGTCAGTGCCCATGCCGACATTAAGGCCGGGATGCCAGGTCGTGCCGCGCTGACGCGCAATGATGTTGCCGGGAATCACGTGTTCGCCGCCATAGGCCTTGATGCCAAGGCGCTTGCCCGCTGAATCACGGCCGTTACGCGATGAACCGCCTGCTTTTTTGTGAGCCATGGCTCGTCTCCAACTCTATCCGATCTTTAGATCAATTCCTTGACGAAATCATTTCACTTTATCTCACGCTCTTCTGAAGCGTGCTACTTCTTGTCGCTCTTTGCCTTCTTGGCCGGCGCTTTCTTCGCGGCAGTCTTGGCCGCAGGCTTCGCCGCGGCCTTCTTGGCGGCCGGCTTCTTCGCAGCCGCCTTTTTCGCGGGCGTCTTCGGCGCCTCGTCGGCATCATCGGCCGGCTTCGCCTCGACCTTCTCGCGCTTGGGGCGCGGTCCGACCGTGGGCTTGTTGCCGTCGGTCAGGATCTCGGTGATGCGAAGCACCGTGATCTCGTCGCGATAGCCGCGCTTGCGGCGCGAATTCTTGCGGCGGCGTTTCTTGAACGCGATGACTTTCGGTCCGCGCTTGTGGTCCAGCACCTCGGCGGCCACGGAGGCGCCGGCAACGGTCGGACTCCCGACCACGGGAGCATCGCCACCAACCACCAGCACTTCGCCCAGCTGCACGATCGTGCCGACGTCGCCGGCGATCTTGCCTATCTCGAGCACATCATCCGGAACGACGCGGTACTGCCGGCCGCCGGTTTTGATGACTGCGAACATCGTTTTATTCCTTCGTGTTCGATCCCGGCCTCGAGCAGTGGCTCGGGTCGGCTTTTTCTACAGTCGTTATGGGTTCAATTTCCGCGCGACGGGCCAAAGCCCCCAAAAAGGATTCCGCGCAAAAACAAACAGCGCGAGAAACCTCCCGCGCCGGGTGCGGGACTTATATCCGCTCAAGGCCTCAAGTCAAGGCAAAGGGTGCGAAAAACCGGCCGTTTTGAGGGATTTTGCTCGAAAAAGATGGCGAATGGCTGACGGCGAATAGCGAATGGGGTCTCCTGCTTGCCACTCTCTATTCGCCATTCGCCCCTCCTGAAACCAACCGGGTTCCCGAGGGTTGTCCCCGGTCTCTAGCACTGGGCAGGGTGAAATGGCTGAGGACGTTCAGACGACCGGAATTGCCCGGCACGGCGGCGCCCGCCTGCCGTCGGTGGACGTGGACAGTTTCAACGTCGAATTGAAGGACGACGACGGCGGCTTTCTCGGCGACCGCGCCTGCAAGGGCGCGTTCCGCAAGATCCTCGACGACCTGCGCAAGCCGCTGAAGAAGAACGGCGAAGACCCGCTCGGTGACAAATCCGCCGACAAAATCGCCAAGAGCGAGCTCGACGACGCCTTGTCGGGCGACGACATCGCCGCGGCCGCGCTGGTCCACGGCGCGATCGAGGAGTTCGCCGGCGAACTGGCGCACGTGACATCGCGCATCCTGAAGCTGAAGGCCTGGGCCGATACCGAGCGCATTGTCGTCGGCGGCGGCTTTCGCCAGAGCCGGGTCGGCGAGCTCGCCATTGCGCGGACCGATCTTCTGCTGAAGGCGGAGGGTCTCAAGGTCGATCTGCTGCCGATCCGCTTCGATCCCGACCAGGCCGGCCTGATCGGCTGCCTGCACCTGGCGCCATCGTGGATCTTCGAGGGCCATGACAGCATTCTCGCGATCGATATCGGCGGCACCAATATCCGCTGCGGCCTGGTCGAAACGCGCTGGAAGAAGGCCCAGGACCTCTCGAAAGCCTCGGTGTGGCATTCGGAGATATGGCGCCATGCCGATGACGAGCCCACGCGCGAGGGGGCCATCAAGCGCATGGTCAAGATGCTGAAGGGCCTGATCGCGGAGGCCGAGACGGAGGGGTTCAAGCTCGCGCCCTTCATCGGCATCGCCTGTCCCGGCGTGATCAATGAGGACGGCTCGATCGCCAAGGGCGCGCAGAACCTGCCGGGCAACTGGGAAAGCAGCAAGTTCAATCTGCCGGCGAGCCTGGTCGAGGCGATTCCCAAGATCGGCGATCACGACACCGCCATCGTGATGCATAATGACGGCGTCGCGCAGGGCCTGTCGGAAGTTCCCTTCATGCAGGATGTCGAGCGCTGGGGCGTTCTGACCATCGGCACCGGGCTCGGCAACGCCCGCTTTTCCAATCGCAAGAACGACGACAAGAAAAACGGCAAGAAGGACGGCGACGACAAGAAAGAGAAAAAGAAGGACTAAACTCGTTCCGGATCGCCCGCGCGCAGTAACCTTGAGCGGTTAGGTTAAAAACGACTTCGCGTTGCCGCGAACTGCCGGTTCGCTAGGGTCCCGCCGTCGCTCAGGCTGGCCCGCGAAGCCGCACTTCCAGGCCCGCAATTTCAATGAAGCGACACGGGACCGCCGGTTTTTTCCGCGTCTGGCGGTCCCACCCTTTATTCGAGGCTGCAAGTCGGCCCCGAGCGGGTCGAAATTTAAAGGCCCGCCCGCCTTGTCTGGCCGGTCGTCCTCCCCTAGAACTCGCCCCCGACCGCAGGGCCGTCAGCCCTGATTTGCGCCTTGGAGAGGTGGCAGAGTGGTTGAATGCACCGCACTCGAAATGCGGCATAGGTGCAAGCCTATCGGGGGTTCGAATCCCTCCCTCTCCGCCAAAAAATTCATCTAACGAATTGATATTGAATCATTTTTCAGCTTCATTTTGGCTGTATACTCACAATCCGCCCCACATAATTTTTCAGTTACAAACATCAATGCGAATGTTGGGAGCTGAAAAAATTTTTCCCGTCATGAGCCAATTTCCGGGGCTCAGAAAATCTAAATACTTGGCAGGTCCACGTTCTCTTGCTGGATTGGCCACTCGACCGTGCCTGCGATCATCGGAACTTCGCAATGTCCGGTCTTCACCGCGGCAATTTGGTCTTCCACATCCAACTCCAACCAATCCAACTACACAAACCACCATCACCGATCCGATATCCACCAAACGGTCCACTCGACCGAAACCAAACCGGGTATCCACGAATACGATCGAACCTGCCGAGTAGATCCCACCAACCGGCAACTCGTCGAAGGCTTCACCCGGATGGTCATTGACCGGGTGGATGATGGATGGTCCTCCCATCTCCTGACCTTCATGTTCTCCCAGCTTCCCGGCCCTCGCGGCGCGGTCATCCAGTCGATGAAGGATGAACTCCACCGGGTCTATTCGACGCTCGTGACCAGGACGCATCGCAAGCCGCGGACCGCTTCTGCCGACGAGCTTCCCGTCCTCATCGGGGCTGCCGACCTGCCGGTCTACAAGCGGGACCGCGACACTTCCCCCCTCGTCCTCTGCAACGGCGGCCTCCATTTCCACGCCTTGCTTCTGGTCCCGCCCGACACGAGGCTCGACGCGCCGGTCGAGGATCACTTCCGGGCCAACGCTGAAATGTACCTGGGCAAGCGCCGGTCGATCGCGACCCTGGATGTCCGACCCGTCACGGAAGGACACGCGCGAGTGGTCGACTACCTGTTCAAGACCGTGCTGAGGGGGCGCGTCTCATATGACGAGGGCGTGCTGGTTCTGCCGAGGACGCGGAGTGAACTGTCAGAGCGGATGCTCGGATCCTTCCATTGAGACGTTGACGTTTTTACTCGGTAAAAATCGAGTGCATCTCTCATCACGCGGCAAGTGACGTGGTTTTAATCTAGCATCACGGAACCACGCTGGTCGAAGATTGGTTTACGCTGCGAGAGAGGGGTGCCGCACAATGCGCCAGCAAAAAGTCCGACCTATTCGCACCACAGTAAATCTGGCAGACGCCAAACAGGTTCGCGCGATAAAGAGGCGCTTCCGCGTCTCGGAAGAGGAGCTCACACAAATTGTCTCGAAAATCGGAAATTCGATAGCCGCTATCGGCAAAGAGGTTGCGTTGCAGCGTGCGACGGAGCTAATGGACCCATCGAATGAACGGAGGGCCCCGGTCGTGCTCATTGCGGCGAACAGCCGACGGTCCACGCCGAAACAGAAACCTGCCGGGCCTGTTGGTAAGCGTGTAGCTGAGAAATTATCTGATCAGAAAGCTATCTGAGCCGAAAACCGTGCAGGCGAGCTTTGGTGTGTACATGTCGCACGCGGACATCCGTAGCAATGGCCGCTGCTGCAGCACCGGGACGAGGCCAGACGGGGCCATTGAGTCCCAACTGGTCGCGAAAACACTGCCTGGGCCGACCATTCACTCGACCACCGGTTTGTAAAAAAAGTGCGCCCGCAGGAACAAAGATCGTCTGAAAGCAGTTAACCCCGCGTATCAGTCCCCCACAGATACACCCCCAATGGCCTCAGCGTTTCCCCAGGCGTTGAGGCCATTTCTTTGCCCATGGCGATCTGTCTTGAAAATCAAGCCTCTAGGTTCATGAGCGCCATATACGATGTCGATATCGTGACGAGATGCACCGCTGCTGTGCCGAGGCGCTGCATTGCTTGGTCTGTTGTATAAGCTGCAGAGGCACGACGATGCGCTACGGCAACAGTGGCGTAGGCATCTGTGATCATGGATTGTATGGGATCGGAGTCGGTGTTGCGCTGAGCACGAGCTCGAAAAACGTTGAAAGCCGTCTCGGAGGCAATCCGAGCCAGTTCAATATTGTCTTTGTCTGGGTTCGCAAGGCTGGGGTGGCAGGCTGCCGCCGCTCCCGCCACCGCCTCGTAAAACTCATTCTTTCTTGTTGCATCGGCAGCGAGATAGTTCTCCAGGAACGGACGCACTCGCTTTTCTAGGAGACGATCTTCTCGCACTTGTCTGCGTCGGACAACTGATCGCAACCAGCTGAGCACTCTAGCACTCCCCATTCAGCTTTAGTGACGAGGATGGAGTTTTACCGGCTCGATTTCTTCGTCTTTTTCTTTCTTTTTGTTTTCCCAGCGACCGGATTTCTGCGGGCCTCGGCTTCTTTGATATTTTTTCTTGCGGTTTTCCGAGCGGCCTTTTCTGTCGTCTTGGCTCGTGTCTTACGGGCTTTCTTTTGTTTGCGAACAAAAACGGGTTCCGCAACAGCATCGTCCGTGAAGTCTGTAGACGCCGCGGGCATCATAATGATTTCATCTTCTGACTTTGCAGGTTTCTGCTCTACTGCCCTGTGCGCTGCCTCGGAGACCGTTGCCGCAAATTCCTTCACAACATCAACCGTCTTCTCTACGACAGACTTCTCCTTCTTGTTTGTGTCCATCACCAATTCTCCAATTCAGTTTGTTGTAAGTGCGTTGGCAAAGCCGTCTTTGACGTTGGGACATCAAGTTCTACGAGATAGACCAGAACCATTTCGTCGGACTGATCTTCTCCGGCGGCTTCGCGGAAAGCAGCTCTTTCGGTCGAGGAGGCGTATCTTGTTTTGAGCGCCCCTTTTCCATCCCAAAGGGGAGTACCGCCGGACTTCAGTTGAGCGAGGTCATCTCGAAACCATCGCTCGCCGCGGAGTTGCATAGCCTCATGAGCGTTTTTCGCTTCGAAAGCTACAATCGGTTTGGCATCAATCTCGAGAGTAAATACGGCCGACATCTAATGGTTACCGGCTAGATAGCGGGTGAAGAAAAATGATCCGACGATGACCACCAGAGTTGCGACACCTGCAAAGCCTACTCTTAGTCCAATCTGAACAGGGCTTAGTTTCGGGATGTAATCGGACATTTGCTAATCGATCTACTCACGTTCACCGTCGGGCTAGAAATCTCCATTTCACCAAAAGGTTCCATTCGGGAACTAGGGCAAATGCATTTTGGGGGCTGTCGATAATCGCGGCCCTCAGGGATTTATTTTGTACCTCCCAGAACGCTGAGGCGAAACGGCGGGATGTTCGTACCAGGCTGGCCGACGCCCGAAGGCGTGCCTGAAGATCAAAAGCCGCAGCCAATCCGGCGATGAGCAGGGGGCGGAGCGGACGAACTCCGCCCCTCTGAAATAGGCAACTCTGGGCCATGAGCTGAAGGAATACGCTCCTGCCGTATTACTCCGGATTCCCACCCATATTGACCGGCTTACCCTGAGCAAGGGACGTGACATACGCAACGAGGTCCGTCATTCGTTCGCTGCCATTCGCTGGAGGCTTCCCCTGCAGTGCGCCCGCTACGCAGTTCTGAATCTTTTCTTCCAAAGTGATCACTTTGTTCTTCCTGACCTCAAATCGCGGGTAAATCGTCGCAGCGTTCGTCAAGCTGGGAATACTTTCCCGTTTTGCCGTTTTGCCTGCTCCTACGCCGCCATTCAGGTGACACCCATCGCAGGTCATTCCGTTGCCACCGAAAGTCTCGTGAACAAAAATAGCTTTCCCGTCTTGGATCGCTTTTTCCAATTGAGGCTCTGCGGCCGCAACCTGCTGAATGCCGAATGCATAAAGAGCTGAGATTAAAACAAGCGACCCCATTGGACCTATCGTTTTACGACCGCATGTAATGACAAGGTTCATTTTGCTGTCCTTTCAGGTGGCAACGTCAGGACCTACTCACCCAACTACCCCGCGAGGTATTCACAGGCTAACCGACTGCGATATGTGTTTAAAGGGTGTCTGCGCCAAGGACCCGGCGCGAACTGTCAGAGCGGATGCTCGGATCCTTCCATTGAGGCGTTGACGTTTTTACTCGGTAAAATCGAGCGCGGCTGGCCTTCGGCACCTCAATTGATGAGAGAGACAGATCTGACCAGCAACACCCGTCGATATGCAAGCAGCGCACTCTGGTTGTAGATGTCCGCTTTGCTGCGATATCGAACTCTTCTGTGCATACGCAGGAAATGATGCGACGGCCGATGCTGTCGAAAAAGTCTTTTCGGGCTAACGAACGAAATTTTCTAAAGCCGCTGATGCGTTTCGCGCGCCGCGTCGTGAGGGACCACATCTTGTCTTAGAAAGACGACCACGGATCGCCGTTCAGACTGCCGGGCATCGCACCGGCGAAATAGTCCAAAACTCGCCGTTTGCGGGATTTTCGCTGTACTTCGATTTTCCACTTTTTCGACAGCATCGGCCAAAAGACGACACATCACCGACAATCAAACGCAGCATTCCAAATGCATCGCGCCCAGCCCAAACTTCAAGGCTCCGCCGTGGCCGGGACGGCATTGTTAGTTTTCCAGCCTACGCGATCAATCGCTGTACCAGCGCCGACTTACTTGAGTAGGTCAAAAGCGCCTCGTGAGTTGCCCGAGTAACCCCAACATACGTTAATCGAACACATTCCTCGACCGCCTCGCCATGGCGGCCGAGTAAGCCCAAGCCTGCAATAGCGACGCACGGAAACTCGAGCCCTTTAGCGGTGTGCATGCTCAAGAACCGCACGGCTACCCGTTATCCACCGCGGCAGATCGGCGGCTTCTACAAGCGCGACGAACTCGAACTTATTGTCCAGCGCCGCACGGGGCGGAAGAAGCTGGGTTCGGAAGCGATCAACCGCAAGATCGTCGGACGCCCCTATCAGCACCGGGCGATCCGCAACGTTGCGCGAAGTTTTGAGCAGGATGGCGAACGCAAGGCGCTGCTTGTCATGGCAACCGGCTCCGGCAAAACGCGAACGGTGATCGCGCTGGTCGATCTCCTGATGCGTGCCAGTTGGGTGAAGCGCGTGCTGTTTCTCGCCGACCGGATCGCCTTAGTGAACCAGGCCGCTGGCGCTTTCAAGGCGCATCTTCCGGACTCCGCACCGGTCAATCTCGTAACAGAGCGCACCAGCGAAGGGCGGATGTTTATCTCCACCTATGCGACGATGATGAACCTCATCGATGGCAAGCAGGAGGGCAGGGCGAAGTTCGGTCCGGGCCATTTCGATCTGATCGTCATCGATGAGGCGCATCGGTCGGTCTATCAGCGTTTCCGCGCGATCTTCGAATATTTCGATTCGTTCCTCGTTGGGCTGACCGCAACGCCCAAGGACGAAATTGATAAGAACACGTATTCGCTCTTTGACCTTGAGGACGGTGTCCCGACCGACGCCTATTCGCTCGACGAAGCGGTGGCCGATGGCTGGCTGGTGCCGCCGAAGGCGATCTCGGTTCCGCTGAAGATCGTCCGTTCGGGTCTGCGTTACGATGATCTGAGTGATGAGGAAAAAGACCAGTGGGACATGCTGGAGTGGGGTGAGGATGAGATCCCCGACAGCGTCGAGGCCGCCGAGGTTAACAAGCGGCTGTTCAATGAGGATACGGTCGATCGTGTCATCGCCCATTTGATGCAGAACGGTCTCAAGGTCGAGGGCGGCGACCGACTAGGCAAGACCATCATCTTCGCCAAGAACCAGGACCACGCATATTTTATCGAGAAGCGCTTCAACATTGCCTATCCCGCCCTTGCAGGACATTTTGCCCGGGTCATCACCTACAAGACCGGAGCCTATGCACAGACCTTGATCGACGATTTTTCGAATAAGACAAAGGACCCGCATATCGCCATCTCGGTCGATATGCTCGACACCGGCATCGATGTGCCGGAAGTCGTGAACCTTGTCTTCTTCAAGCAGGTTCGCTCGAAAACAAAGTTCTGGCAGATGATGGGCCGCGGCACGCGGCTTTGCAAAGATTTGTTCGGCCCCGGCCGCCACAAGGAGTTCTTCCGCGTCTTCGACTATTGCCAGAATCTCGAATTCTTCGGTGCTAACCCGGAGCTCAAGGAAGCGAGTGCCGCGAAATCGCTTTCGGAGCGATTGTTTGCCGCGAGGATCGACCTGGTCCTACGCTGGATGAGAAGGCCCATAAGCTTGGTGGTCTTTCGGAAGTCCAACAGGCGCCTTTTGAGCCCGCCGACGGATCGGCGCCGAGCGAGGGGGCCATTCAGGCCGACGCGCTGAAGACGTTGCAGGATACTGTCATCGGTCTCAACCTCGATAATTTCATCGTCCGCCAGCGCCGCCGCGCCGTCGAGAAATATCGGGAGCCGAGAGCATGGGCACCGATCGACGACGACAAGCGCAAGGAACTGGTTGAGGAGATCGCGCCACTACCTTCCGAACGCGGGCCCCTTGGAACAGAGGAGGCAAAGCGGTTCGACCTTCTGATGTTCTCGCTGCAACTCGCACTCTTGAAAGGCTCAAAACGCTTCGACACCTTGCGAAGGCAGCTTCTTGAGATTGCCTCAGCGCTCGAAGACCAGATGGGAATCCCGGCGATCGCACATCAGGCGGAGTTGATCGACGAAATCCAGACGGATCAATGGTGGGAAGGCGTCACGGTTCCGCTGCTCGAACTGGTTCGCTTACGGCTGCGTGACCTCGTCCAGCACATCGAAAAGTCAAGGAAGGCGATTGTCTACTCGAATTTTGCCGACGAGATCGGCGAAGGTGTAGAACACGAATTGCCGCAGGTCGGCGAGGCCGACTTCGCACGTTTCAAGCAGAAAGCCAGGCCTTTCCTCAAGGCGCATGAGAACCACATCGTCCTTCACAAGCTGAGGCAGGGTAAGCCGCTCACGCCAACCGATCTCAGCGAACTCGAAAAGATGTTGCTGGACGCCGGCATCGGCGAAACCGGTGATATCGAGCGCGCCCGCAAGACGAGTCATGGCTTCGGCCGTTTCGTTCGTTCTATTGTGGGACTTGACCGTGCTTCGGTGCGCGAAGTCTTCGCCGAATTCCTGGCGGAGGGCATTGCGACAGCAGCCCAGATCGAATTCGTCAACATGGTCATCGAGTATCTGACCGATCAAGGTGTGATGGATCCCGCACTGCTTTACGAGCCGCCGTTCACCGATGTGGCGCCGACCGGGCCAGACCAACTCTTTGATGAGGAAAAGGTGACGCGGCTCTTTACGAAAATTCAGGCCATCAACGACAGTGCCGTGGCTTAATCTCGGATCTAAGTGCCTGCAAGTCCATCCTAGGGCAAATACTAGACGTGTTCTTGCACGGCGGACGACACGCCAAAAGAGTTCGCCGCAGTGACCAAGCCAGGTCAACTCATTACAGAATAACTGAAGTGTCATGGGTCCTGCCAAGGCCCTGACTGCTCGCGCTTTTATTTCGAGCAGTACTCCCGCATCATTCAGGCTGATTACCTATCCGCGAATGGACGCACAAACATAACCGGTCAGGATGTCTGGATTTATCCCAGCAGCGGACGTTCCGGCTGACCGGGACTTGGTCAGCAATGTGCCAAGAGACATTCGACGGCGCAGTGAAGTCCCCCCGCCGGTCACGCTCGTTTTAAGTTTGCTAAAATACTATTTAATTGGCGGGTAGTGAGAAACGCCCCTGCGCAGACGTTAGAGGAGTTAGCCGTTAAAATGGAGGACGGTCATGACGAAATCCGGATTGATTGGACTTGCACTTTTCCTTGTGCTGGCGACCCCCGCCATGGCAATGCGCGCGCATCACCACCATCACCGTTATAGCGGTCAGGTACCCCAACCGCCGGCGTCGCTCACAACGGTTGGACGTGGTCTGGCAGGCTCTCCGTACTGTTGGCCGTACGACTACGCCTACGATCCCTCCGAGTATTGCGGAGCGAGCTACATTGTCGCCTGGTAAATTCAGCGTTGTTGGAAGATTCGGCGAGGGCTAGCCACTCCCATGCGGCAACCTCGAAATCGTCTGTTCAGTCCCGATCCGATGTCGCCTGTGGCCCTTTTCAGACATGGCGAGATGTCCCACTTGAGTTGTTATCCGCACAAAAGCGGACTTGCAGGTAGAGCCAGCAGGGTTCAATTTCCCCTTCCGACATCCCACATACTGCCCATGACAAAATGGCAACCACCGAAGCGCGAACCCGCAAAGACCAAGGCTGAACTGCGCGAGATGCTGGCCGAAGCCGTCCGAAATACCCAGGCTGAGAATAAGCGCCTGCAAAAGGCCAAGAAAGTGAAGGCCGTCTACTCATATCTGAGTGCAAGAACCTTTGGCTGGCAACCTTCCCCCGAGCCAGCCGGGGTTCCGACACAAGCGGCCTCGGCACGCCGCCCGCGCCGGGGTCGTTTTTCTTTGTCCGCAACGCAAAAGCCGCCAAGGTCTCCCTCGACGGCTCTCACCGTTGCGTTGCGTTTGCATGGAGGGGCTGCGTCGAGACGTAGCTAAAGCCTGCCTTGCCGTGGGTGCCACGCTATGTGCGTTACCAATGTGTCGGGACAACGATCCCCGATGCCCATCAATTGTGACTGGCGGCGATGCTCTTCAAGCCAGTGGTGCTGTCCTAACACCGCACGATGCTGCGCTCCAGCCAAGTGCATATCAGGCGAACATCTCGGCCCCGGCAGGCGTGAACTTCACATAAGTCCCGCTCTCGTGCCGCCACAGCCAACCCAACGCAATCGCGCGTGCAAGGGCTGCGCGGAACTGATCCGGCGTGCCGCCCGCGTCGAGGAAGGGACGATTGATCAGTTCGATAAAGATGCGGCCATCCTGCACAGCCTCGACCGTGCTGGCAATTTCGACCAACCTGCGAGCGGCGGCATCGGGATCAGTGAAGGCACTGCGTTCGACGAACTTCATTGCTCAGTCAAGCCCCTCACCCGCCCTCATCACCGCCGATACCGATCCGGTCTGTTGGCGTGGTTCATCTCGGCAAAAACCTTCGCCAGCTTCTCAGGGGCCTGCTTGTCCCTGAATGCGATCCATGCCGCCTTGAACCGCGTCTTGGCTTCATCCAGCGTCTTGGCGTCACCGTACGGCGGTCCGGGAATGTTGACGGCGACCGACCACAACCACCGGCCGGGCGACCGCTCTTTGGCGTAACGAATGCGCCCGATGGGCTGGCCGTCCTCGTGAACGGTGTAGTCGTTGGGATCGATCAGTCGAAGGGTGAGCATGTGTCAGTCGTCTGCTATCCTTGAGAGCGGACGTTCGCCCAGACGAATGCAAGTCAGCGTTGGCCAAAAGGGCGACATCGCTGATCTGCGATGGGATGTCAGGTTTCTTGGTATGATCAAGATCAAAGCACAGGGTTCGATTTTTACCAAAATGCTAATGGATAGGGGTGTCTGATGCGCAGTGTGACGATGTCAATACTTGTTGCCTTTGTGCTTGTTATTGCGGGCGCAGGGCTCGGCGGTTTGCTCGCGCAAACGGCGCCTGATCCGCAGACGTATTACAAGCACGGCCAAGGCTATCAGCACTCCTTTGGCGATGCCGAGAAATGGGCCAAGGCGTTTGACGACCCTGCGCGCGATGCTTGGCAAAAGCCCGACGAGGTCTTGAATGCTCTTCACCTGCAGCGAACAGACCGCGTAGCCGATGTAGGTGCGGGCACCGGATATTTCAGCGTCCGGATCGCCAAGCTCGTACCTGAAGGAAAGCTATTTTCCGTTGATATCGAACCGGACATGCTCCGTCACCTTCGTGAGCGTGCGCACCATGAAAATCTGAGCGTGTTGGTTCCTATACTGGCGAACGCCGAGAGCGCCAATCTTCCCGAGCCAGTGGACCTCGTTCTTGTTGTCGACACGTACCACCACATCGACAACCGAATTGCTTACTTTTCCAAATTGAAAGCGTCGTTGCGACCTAATGGACGGCTTGCCATCGTGGATTTCAAGGCGGATTCGCCGGAGGGGCCGCCGCCTGAACACCGCATCCCACCCGAAGAAGTAATCTCAGAACTCGAAGCTGCCGGCTATACGGTTGTTGCGACCCATTTATTCCTGCCGAGGCAATATTTCTTAGTGTTTCAAGCCAAGACTTCGTGAAAAAAAGCCACCAGCGGCCGACCGAAACCGCCTAACGTCCGCAACGGTCCAATTTCGGAGGTCGGACCGCGTCTGGGCCAGGTCCGTTCATGCCTCCAACAGCGGACCTGCAGCGGCTGCACCGCCATGTCGGTTTCGTGCCAGAAGGCGACGATCTAATTCTTACTCGGTTGTTCAGACAGCTTTTGCTCTACTCGTAGTAAGCATTGAGAGTGAGAGAGTGAATGCCCATGTCTGACGCTGACCTGTCGCTCGCGATTAAGGGATGCTTCCTCGCTGTGGCGGCGGCGATGTTGGTTTTGTCGATCTTTGCCGTCGCCGACATCGTTCGTCACGGCGGCATCGAACTGTCGCTCACCCCTTGGGCCGCCACTCTGCCCCTGATCTCGGTCCTGCCGCCCATCATCGCCAAATCTCCTGCCGCCTCCTAAGCAGGAAATCACTGTTCGTGCGGCTCCTCAACCCCTTTTTCGACAGCATCGGTCATCAGCGCCGATTTGGCCGGGCGCCGGCTGTTTCCGGTCTGCCCCTGACAACCGACATGCGAATGAACGCTGGCTAACGTCGGTATGGGCCAACAGCGAACCTTGGCACTAAGTCAACGACCGTCTAGCTTCGCATGAAGCCGACCGGCCGCGGGGCGTTGGCCGCCCGCGGCCGATCTCCAAGCTCAGCGATTGCTCGCTTCCTTGTCGTGATCGTGATGGTCGTCATCATCTGGGCTCACGCACGCAAAGCTCGCGGCACTCGTCGTGCTGCCAGTCCCCTTGTATTTCCCAAATTGTGGGAACGGACAAAGGGGCCGCTGGAAGGCGATGCCCTGCGCTGGAACATCGTTCACGTATTTCGTCGCGATGATCTTATCAGGCGCAACTCGGTACTCCACCCATCGGTCGAGGGCTGAGTGTACATCGTCCGCGGGGTCAGAGGGGTTCGGGCCGTTGACGCCTTGCCCGAAGGCGTTAGGACCTGGTCCGCCACCGCAATGAGCCATTCCCGGAACCATGAAGAGACGATAGAAGTCCTGAATGTCTTCGCGGCCGCCGATTTCTTGGCTCACGGCGTTAAAGTAATTGATGTCGTTGTCAGGTGAGATGGCGGTGTCACCCCAGCCGACATATTGGATCAACTTGCCGCCATGCGATTTAAAGGGACGAAGATTGGGATCAACGGAATTCAAGATCGCTCCGGTCCTAACGTCCGCCTGGTGAGCGTTTTCAGCTATGCTAAAAGTTTCCAGGGTGGAGTTGCGGAATTCAGGAAACACGATGTACTTGAAATAGTTATCCCCAAACAATCCCTGCAATCCATTGGCCGGATTGCCGCTATCGGTCAGCCATACCGGCCAGTTCGCCGGGTTACTCGCTTCATCACCCCCCACACGATAGCCCGGGAAAATCCCAGGAGGCCCTGAAAAAATCTTCTTGACAGCTTCGACCTTATCTTGTGCCAGCGACAGCTTTTCCGGGTTAAAGCGGCAGGCTGGCGGATTGTTCAGGAATTGATCCGTGCTTAGCCCACCGTCGTGTCCGGCGCACTGTGCCAGCATGGTATTGCTTACGACAGTAAGGTCGGCTTGTGAAAGATCACCGCTGGAGATTGCGGCAAGCGCTTTCTGGTCCCAGACGAACCCGGTGAATAAGTGGGTCCAATAATTCGCTGGAGATCCGGCCACGATCCCATCGAAGTCCCGCGGGTATCGCTGCGCCTCCATCAAAGCTTCGCGGCCACCATCGGAACAA
>CAVXSU010000004.1:0-23715 GCA_963764405.1 uncultured Alphaproteobacteria bacterium | reverse complement strand
TCCTCACGCCCGAGGCCGGAGAACTGAAAATCGACGTCCGAGGCGATCTGGCTGAGAATCCTGGCGATCTCTCTCAAAACGAAAACCCCAGCCAGGATGGCCGGGGTTTCGCAAGTTGAGATGGTTGCGGGGATAGGATTAGAACACTGTGACCTTCAGGTTACGAGCTCGCGGTTCATTCGCGAGAGGTGCTGTGCACTTGGTGCCGGTAGAGTCCGGACTGATGGTTGCTTTTGTGCTCCAAACCTTGTCGGTTGGGGTTTCGTCGCGACCTCGATTCTCAGTCTTCCCACCAGTGGAACAGACGCTGCGCATTTTCGCTGGTCCGGGGAGGCAAACGCAGCTCACTCGGCGATACAGAGTTCGTCGACGAAGGTTGAGCCTGAAATTGCCCCGCGCCAAATTTCGCCGAAGCTCTGCGGCCGGAATCGCTCCATCCTTTTGGCATGTCGAACATGTCATTGCGTCCCCGCCGGCTCGATTTTTGTCTTGGTTCGCTCGCGGCAGCCTGGTCGATCTATGCTATCATGCTGCTGGTAATCCTTAAGTTGCGGCAAACAGTGGGACGGCAATCTGAAATAACCGGCACAAGGCCTTGGAAGCCTGCAGAAATAAGGCGGCAATTCGTCCATGACGGCAGTTACTCGATCTATGACTTCTTTTCACCCTCCGATTTCCACGCCAATCTAGCCGGATGCCCGACTTTCGGCTCGCTGCTGCTTCGCCGCACCTTTCTCCGTTTTCCATGTCTGAGGGTTCACCTCCAGCGAGGCGGCCTCCATTATGACCAGCTCGAGCTGTCCGAAGTCATCTTCGAGGCGCCCGGCTCGAACGGCGGTGAATTCACACGGCTATAGGAGAACGTAATGCCGCGGCGTCCGGCCAAGGTTACACAGAATGGGGTAATCGGCCGGCCCAGCTTGTGGATAGCTGAAGATTTTGGGTGCTGCGCTTCAGGCTGATGAGTGAAACGAGGTCCGTGGCAACGGCCTCAAGCATCAGAAGGAGAAGCGCAGCATGGACCATTTTGCTGGATTGGACGTATCGGTCAAGGAGACGAGCATCTGCATTGTGGATGACACAGGCAAGATCGTTCGGGAAATGAAGGTGACGAGCGAGCCTGAGGCGTTGCTGGCGGTGCTGAAGAACCTCGCCTACCAGTTCAAGCGAATTGGGTTGGAAGCTGGGCCATTGTCACAATGGCTTTACAGCGCGCTCGCTGAAGTAGACTTGCCAGTGATCTGTGTCGAAACTCGGCACATGCGAGCGGTGTTGAAGGCGCAGATTAACAAGACAGATCGCAATGATGCCCGCGGCATCGCCCAGATGACGCGGGTGGGGCTTTACCGTCCGGTGCATGTGAAGACGCTACGCAGTCAGAAACTGCGGATGCTGCTGACCCATCGCAAGCTGCTGCAGTCCAAGGCGATTGCCATCGATAACGACTTGCGCGGCACTTTACGCAACTTCGGTCTGAAGGTCGGTATTGTTGGGACAGTTAGGTTCGAGGCCCGCATCAGGGAGCTGGTCGAGAACTTACCCGACCTGGCCGCTCTGATCGAACCGCTGCTCATTGTTCGACGGACGCTTCGCGAGCAGTTCTGCATCCTGCATCGCCGCCTGCTGGCCATCGTCCGGGATGACGAGATATGCCGGCGTTTGATGACGACCCCGGGTGTCGGCCCCGTGGTGTCGCTCACCTATCGCGCCACTGTCGACGTTCCGGCTCGCTTCCGCAAATCCAAGTCAGTCGGGGCGGTGTTTGGGTTGACGAGCGCCAAGTATCAATCGGGCGAGGTCGATTGGAGCGGCAAAATATCGCGCTGTGGCGATGAGATGATGCGGACGATGCTCTACGAAGCAGCCCAAAGTATGTTGCGTTCCAAGAAATGGTCATGGCTCAAGGCCTGGGCGATGCAGATCGCCAGACGCTGCGGGATGAAAAAGGCGATCGTAGCCCTGGCGCGCCGGTTGGCCGTGGTCATGCACCGTATGTGGGTGGATGGCACTGAGTTCCGCTGGACCAGGGAACAAGCCGCGGCGGCAGCATGACATCGTCAACGATCAGATCCGGATAGGAGAAAACTCGAGTTCCACCTAGCAGTGGAAGGATGTCCCTCACTGGACGATGGATGAGATGAGTTCGTATGTCTGCTTGGACCTGCCGTCACACTGACGGCAAGGTCGTCCAAAAGATTGTTCCGCCTCGTCCTCGGATCCCATGATGGAAGGGCCCTGGTGCCAATTCCGAAGAGAAGCGCGAGCCCGTGAGAGACATCGACACTGTAGTAGTGGATAGTCTGAAAGTGCTTGACCCCAACCGGCCGATTAGAGAAGCAGACATTGCCCGCGCGATCCGCGCCGCCAAGGCAGCCGGCGCAGGCGAAGTCACGGCCGATGGAGAAGGCGTTATTCGGATCGCCTTGGTGGCAAGTGCAGCGCCGATCAAGACCTCAAATGGTCGCGAGCAAGAATGGACGCCATCCGAGGCATTGCAGCGTTTCCTGAAGCGCACCGAAAGCGGGTGAAACGTACCTTATGCAATTGATGCGGAGTCGCCGCATCGACATCACGGAAGAGTACCGCACGGATGAGGAGAGCTGCTTCCATCAGGCGTGGGAGGCAGCGGTCCGTGCCCTGGGAGGAGTGCCACGCATGCGCCGCGCCAGGCCCGATCAGGCACCCGTTACGACGCGCCGATACCTGATCAGTGATGTCTCTGACAAGGGGCAGTTGCGTTGGTACGTGCAGCTGCGCGACAAGCTGCCGAAGATCAGAATTCACGAGGAGTTCGGCAGCGACGAGTTCAATCGCGCGGTCGATGCCGCGATCGTCGACCAGATCGGCAAATTCGGCGACGCCACTGACTGGGTCCGCGCCGAGAAGCAGAGGCGCGAAAAGCGCGAGCCACTGCCACCCACACCGCCCGTTCCGGGCAGCCTGCGCTGGTACTGGACAATCTACAGGCAGAGTGACCGCTGGCTTGGCAATCCGGCGATCGGTGAAGAAGGGCTGGCCGAAAGCACGCGAGATGCGCGGACCGGGCTGATAGAGCCCCTGCTCCATGACAACGGCGAACGACCATTTGCGGCGCTGACGCGCAGGGTGTTGCGCGAAGAGTTGAAGGCGCGAACGCCGGTTCAGTCCGGCAATCTGTTGTCGGCGCTGCGCCATATGATCGGCTGGATGATCGACGAGGAGCACATCGAGCTGGATGACGATCCGACCATTGGGCTCAAAAGCGGCAAGGCGAAAGCCTCGCGCGAGAGCGGCGGTTGGGTGCCGTGGACAGAAGAGGACATGACAAAGTATCGCGCGCGATGGCCGCTCGGCACCGAGGCGCGGCTGATGTTCGACATCCTGCACTACACTCACCTGCGGCTCGGCGATGCCTCCCGCTTTGGATCTGTTCACCTGCAGCGGACCCTGAAGATAATGATGGTCAAGGTCGCAACCGAAAAGAGCAAGGCCGCACCACGGCAACGGTGCCGGTACACCGCGACTTCGCGGTGTCCCTGGCGGCAGCGCGCAATGCCGGCATCCTGGGAACCGGCGAGGTCTTCACCGGCAAGCTCGTCAAGGGCGAGATCCAGCCGATGAACAAGAAGGCGTGGGCGGCAAAGTTCAAGAAGTTCGCGCGGCTCGCCGGCGTCAACGAGCCCAAAAAGAACTGCCATGGCGTACGCAAGGCGCGCGCCGAAGTCGCGGCCTATTCGGAGTGCACGGAAGCGCAGATGATGGCGATGTTCGGCTGGCGCGACCACAAGATGCCGGCGCTCTACATCGCCAAAGTGAACCGGGACAAGCTTGCGATCAGCGGGATGGAGAAGATCGAGGCCTATGATCAGATGGAGAACATCGCCGATCTGGCGATGCCCATCGACCAGAACAGAATAGTAACTTTCGAGAGTAACCGGCGGAAAAAATCCTGAAATTTCAATGCGAAGTGTGGGGGTGGTGCGCTCGGAGGGACTCGAACCCCCACGATGTTACTCACTGCCACCTCAAGGCAGCGCGTCTACCAATTCCGCCACGAGCGCTTAATGCCGGTCGCGAGGCCGCAGCCGACGGCGCCGATGTAACAAATCGGCCATAAGGGGACAAGGCCGCAAAGGCCGCCTTTTTGGCGATTTTGCCGGGCTAGAGGTCCAATTCTAACATTCGCATCCCTTCTCAGCGGCCGCCTTTGCGAATGTTATAATGAGAACTAGCAAATATCAGTTTCTAGTGGCGTTTCGGATTTGACATTGGCCTGACGAACTCGCCGCTAAGTGGGTAGCGAATGTCAAATCCACTCCACTAGCCGAATCAGCGGCTGCCGACGACTTTCGGCAGCATTTGCTTGACTTCGACCGCAATCCGGTTGCGGTCAACCAGCACGACGCCCGAGGCAACCGGCAGCGTGTTGGCGAGGATCTTGACTTCGTCGGCCTCGGTGGCGTCGAGTTCGATGATGGCTCCGCGGCTGAGCCGCATGACCTGGTGAATCGGCATTGAGGTGGTTCCCAGAACCACCATGAGGTCGACGCTGACTTTATCGAGGGTTGGCACCGGACAGACACCACACAGACAAAAGCAAAATTGCGTATACCGAGATCACCACGTTATGGTTAGCCGATGGTTAACGACCGCCAAAACCTCGATTTATCAGCCTTCTTGCCTGCCCCCGACGAGGCGGCCGTGGAGTGGCTGATCTCGGATCAGGCGATTCCTTACCCCGAGGCGGTGGCGATGATGGAGGCCCGCGTCGCCGAGATTGCCGCGGGCTGCGCAGGTGAGCTGGTCTGGCTGCTGGAGCACCCCTCCCTCTACACGTCCGGCACCAGCGGCAAGGCGGCCGACCTGCTCGACCCCCGCTTCCCGATCTTCCAGAGCGGACGCGGCGGACAGCTCACCTATCATGGCCCCGGCCAGCGCGTGGCTTACGTGATGCTTGATTTGAAACGGCGCCGGCCGGACGTCAGGGCCTATGTCGCAAGCCTCGAGGAATGGATCATCCGGACGCTTGCCGCCTTCAACGTCCGCGGTGAACGGCGTGAGGACCGCGTTGGCGTCTGGGTGGCGCGGCCGGACAAGGGCAACGGCTTTGAGGACAAGATTGCAGCGATCGGCGTGCGCTTGCGGCGTTGGGTGTCGTTCCACGGCATCGCGATCAACGTCGATCCAGAACTTTCTCACTTCCGGGGCATCGTCGCCTGCGGTGTCACCGATCCGCGCTACGGCGTCACCAGCCTTGCCGATCTCGGCCTCACCGCGACGACCGCCGATGTCGACATTGCCCTCCGGCAGGCGTTCGAGGATGTGTTCGAACACCGGCGTCTGCCGGAGGCGATCTAAGCGCTCCGGCCAGGCGCCTTGCGCGGCATCGCGCATTCGTCGAACGCGAAACTATTTGGCGAGTGTCGGCAGAATCTTCAGCCGCCACAGGTTCCAGATACGATCTATCACCACGAGATTGGTCTCGTCGGCTTTCGCGCCCTCGCCCGCCGTCAGGTAGTTGGGATCACCGCCGAGCGCGAGCGCCTGCGCCTGAAGCTTGGCGTTGACGTCGGTGTAGTAGGCGCGGAATACGGCGGCCTTGACCGATGGCCCGACTGCGACGTCGCCATGGCCACGCATCAATACCACCGGCTTGTCGCCTAGCGCGGTCGCCAGCGATTTGCCGATCGCGGCATTGCTGACCAGCATGTTGGTATCGCCGAAGTCCTTGCGGATATCCCAGACCGGTACGCCCCCCGCAAGGAACGCCGGGTTGTGGTACATCGCGCGCAGCGGCACTTGGCTCACCGAGAAAGGAATGACGCCGGCAGAATGAGTGTGAACCACCGACATCACGTCGGGCCGCGCGCGGTAGATCTCGGCGTGGATAAAGCGTTCCAGAAACACACGCCGGCCCCGCGCGTCCACCGGATTGCCGTCGAGATCGAACTCCATGATGTCATCGGCCGTGACGAGCGCCGGCGCCAGTGAACGGGACATCAAGAAGTGATTAGGGTTGGTGGGGTGACGCGCGCTGACGTGGCCAAAGCCGTCGAGCACACCGAAATCGGCGAGGACGCGGCTGCCGACGGCGATATCCTCGAGCAAAGCGGGATCGACCCCTGGCAGAGAGTTGGACGGCGTCTGCGCCGACACGTCAAGACGGCTCGCCAGAAGCGCGACTGCAACGAACACGCTCAAGCGCGTCACTCTGCTCGCCCATCGTCTCAATTTTCTTGTCATTGATCTCTCCCCTGGACTCTTTTTTCAAATCGTTGGCAGAACCGAGAACGCCTCGCCCGAATGTCGCAGCCGCAAGACATCTCCGTTCGCGGCCTCGTCCACGACTTCCTCGACACGCGCCGATGCCGGGCCTTGCCAGCAGGCCGCTATCATGCCGGCGACAATCTCTTCCGCTCCGTCGAACACTGCCTCGACGCTGCCGTCGCGCAAGTTTCGCACCCAGCCATGCAAACGAAGCCGTCGCGCCTGATAGTCGACCCAGGCGCGGTAACCCACGCCCTGCACCCTGCCCCGGATCACGACTCGACGGAGGACCTCGCTCATCGCGGCGTCCCGAGAAATTTCCCCAGCCGACCGCTCACCTCCGTCTCCCGCGTCACCCGCGCGGTCATCTCGGCCGAGGCGAGGCCGGTCAGGGCCTTTGGCGGCGTTCCCTCGCGCAATGCTTTAAGCGTGTCATGCACCGCTTTGGTCGCAGCCGCGATCGGCGCATGACCCTGAAGCGCGATCCTGACCCGCTGCTGCCTGAGATAATCAAGATCGGACATTGCTTCCGGCGCGCCCCCGAGGATGATGGGCAGCCGCGTCGCTGCGGCTAGAGATTCCAGCTCCGCCTTCGCCTTGATGCCGGTGAAGAACAGTGCGTCGACGCCGCACTTTTCGTAAGCTTTTGCGCGCACGATCGCGTCCTCCAGCGAAGACATGGAAACCGCGCCAGTCCGGCCGACGATCACCAGCGAGCGATCGCACCGCGCATCGAGCGCCGCCTTGATCTTGCCAATACCCTCCTCCAACGAGATCAGTTGCGTTCGCGTCTCGCCATAGGCAGGCGGCAACAGCGTGTCCTCGATCGTCAACCCCGCAGCGCCCGCGATCTCCAGTTCCTCGATCGCGCGGCGCACATTCAGCGCATTGCCGTAGCCGTGATCGGCATCGACCAGCACCGGAAGTGCCGAGGCGCGCGACATCCGCCGCATCTGTTCGGCGAGCTCAGTGAGGGTGATCAGCGCGATGTCGGGATCGCCAAGCACCGCAAGCGAGGCGACCGATCCACCGAACATGCCGATTTCGAAGCCAAGATCCTCGGCAATGCGGATCGAAATCGCATCATAGACCGATCCGGGTCGGATGCAGGCCGATCCGATGAGAATCGAGCGAAGCTGATCTCTGCGTGCACGGAAGGTCATTTTTCTATTCCTCGTCGTCATTGCGAGCGAAGCGAAGCAATCCAGATTTGCGCGCTTGAAATTCTGGATTGCTTCGTCGCATTGCTCCTCGCAATGACGAGACTTAGGCGAACTCCATGATCAACGCGTCGACCGCGAGCGTGGCTCCGGCGCTGGCGTAGATTTTCTTCACAACCCCGTCCTGCTCGGCGCGCAGCACGTTCTGCATCTTCATCGCCTCGATGACGGCGAGCGTCTCGCCCGCCTTGACTTCCTGGCCCTCGCCGACCGCGATCGAGACCACGAGGCCAGGCATCGGGCACAGCAATTTCTTGCCGGAATCGGACGCCGCCGCCACCGGCATCAGCCGTGCGGCGGTAGCTTCGGTCTCGGTAAAGACCTGAATGGCGACCTCAAAACCCTGATGCGCAAGCTTGAAGCCGTTGAGCACCGGCCGCACCTGCATGACGACGGCCACACCATCGATCGTGCCATGCCAGACGGGCTCGCCCGGCTTCCAGGATGAAGCTACCTGATGCGGGTGGCTGATCGCGTCGTCAGGCTCGATAAAACGGATCACGAGGCGGTCGGCCTCGCGCACGATCTCGAGTGGAATTTCCGCGCGATCAAGCCACACCGCGCGCCGCCTTTCGCGCCGCACCGGCCGTCCGATCATCTGGCCCGAAATCTGCCGCTTGCGTTCGCCAAGCACGTGATCGATGGCGGCTGCAACCGCGGCCAGCCGTCGCGCGACCTCGCCTTCCGCCGCGCGAGCCGAAAATCCGCGCGGAAACTCCTCCGCGATGAAGCCGGTCGAAAGCCTGCCCTCGCGCCAGCGCGGATGGTTCATCAGCGCAGACAAGAACGGAATATTGTGCCGGATGCCGTCGATATAAAATGAATCAAGCGCCATCGATTGCGCTTCGATCGCGGCCGTGCGTGACGGTGCGTGCGTGACGAGCTTGGCAATCATCGGATCGTAATGGATCGGGATTTCGCCGCCCTCCTGCACGCCGGTATCGTTGCGCACCGTGACGCCTTCGCTCTGGCTTTCGGCCGGTGGGCGGTATTTCACGAGCCGGCCCACCGAGGGCAAGAAATTGCGGAACGGATCTTCGGCATAAACCCGCGATTCAACCGCCCATCCGGTCAGCGTCACGCCTTTCTGCGTGAGCGCGAGCTTCTCGCCGGCCGCCACGCGGATCATCTGCTCGACCAGATCAATGCCGGTGACGAGCTCTGTCACGGGATGCTCGACCTGCAAGCGCGTATTCATCTCCAGGAAATAGAAGCTCTTGTCTTGGCCGGCGACGAATTCGACGGTGCCTGCGGAATCATACTTGACCGCTTTCGCGAGCGCGACCGCCTGCTCGCCCATCTTGCGCCGCGTCGTCTCGTCGAGCAGCGGCGACGGCGCCTCCTCGATAACCTTCTGGTTGCGCCGCTGGATCGAACATTCGCGCTCGCCGAGATAGATGACGTTGCCGTGCTTGTCGCCGAGCACCTGGATCTCGATGTGGCGGGGATCGACGATGAATTTCTCGATGAAGACGCGGTCGTCGCCGAAGGAGGACTTCGCTTCTGCCTTTGCAAGATTAAAACCTTCGGCGACTTCCGCCTTGGAATGGGCGATCCGCATGCCCTTGCCGCCGCCGCCGGCGGAAGCCTTGATCATCACGGGGTAGCCGATGGCGTCGGCAATCTTGACCGCGTTTTTAGCGTCCTCGATCTCCCCGAGGTGACCCGGGACGGTCGAGACATCGGCCTTCGCCGCCGCCTTCTTGGACTCGATCTTGTCACCCATGGCGGCGATCGCGCCGGCATTGGGGCCGATAAAGACGATGCCCGCCTTCTCCAGCGCGCGCGGAAAAGCCTCGCGCTCGGACAAAAATCCGTAGCCGGGATGGACGGCCCGCGCGCCGGTCTTGCGGCAGGCCTCGACGATCCTGTCGATCAACAGGTAGCTCTCGGCCGCTGCCGGCGGGCCAATGAAGACGGCCTCGTCAGCCATTTCGACGTGAAGGGCGTCGCGGTCGGCCTCCGAATAGACGGCGACCGTCTCGATACCCATGCGGCGGGCGGTCTTGATGATGCGGCAGGCGATCTCGCCGCGGTTGGCGATCAAGATTCGTTTGAACATTTGAAAGACTGTCTACAACCTCTTGGGCGGGTCCACTCCCTCCCACACTGGCATGCGGAAGCGGATGTCACAATTCGTCGTACAGCAAAACCGAGCCGAAGCAACGGCTTATATGCTGGAAAACGACCATCTTGTTGCTGCGCCGCGCTCGCTGCCTCCGGTCTGGCCCGGTCTTTGTTCCTGCTATAAGAATCCATTATCGCGTCCTCACTCAGAGGCCTGATCTCGATGCGTTGGTTCGTCCTTGCCCTGTCGATGTTCGCTGCCAGCCAAAGCTTCGCCGCCAGTTCGGTTGTGCGGGATGGCGGCGCCATCGATGTCGGGGGCGTGACCTATCGGCTCGGCGGAATCGACGTTCCGGCGGCGGACCAGGTCTGCATCGACGACCATGCCGACAGTTGGGCGTGCGGCGCCGAGGCGCGGGACCAGTTGACCGCCCTGATCGGCGACCGCGACGTCCGGTGCGAAGACCTGGGCGCGGACACCGCCTACAATAAGTGGCACGTCGGCATCTGCACCGCGGGCAATGACACCACGAGCCTGAACCAGCTTCTGGTTCGCCGTGGGCTGGCCATCAATTCCGCCGTCGCCGGCCAAAGCCGGTTTGGCGACGACGAGACCGACGCCAAAAACAATCGCCGCGGCCTTTGGAAAGGCTGCTTTGTCGCCCCGCAGGATTTCCGCGCGGGCAAAAAGGACGGCGCCCTGTTGGGCGGCGCCTGCCGCGCCGACAAGGACCGCGAGATACGTGCAATGCTTTTTCCGCAAGGCCCCGCCATGCCGTCGGGTTGCGGCATCAAGGGCAAGTATGCGCTTCGCGCCCGCGTCACCGGCAATATCGGCATCTATCATTTGCAGTCCTGCCGCAGCTATCCGGCGATGACCAACCCGGATCGCTGGTTCTGTTCGGAGGACGACGCCAAGGCCGCCGGTTTCCGCAAGGCTTACAATTGCCGCCCGTTTACGAGGCAGCGAAGCTAGATTGCAGGCCCGCGCGCTTTGCGCCGATGGCCGCGATCCTTCACATTTCTCTTTTCTTGCTCCGTCCACCGCCCGCTCTTAATGTGCCGCTTCGATAAACGGGGTTTTGCGATGAAGCAGGATACGGGTTTCAGTGTACTGACGGGCAACAATATCGAGGCCCGGTCTTTCAAGGCCGGCGATGTCATCTTTCGCGAGGGCGACGAGGCGAACGAGCTTTTCGTGATCAAGAGCGGACAGGTTCGGATTCAGATCGACAACCGGACGATGACCGAGCTCGCCGCGGATAGCATTTTCGGTGAGATGGCCTTGATCGACAGCGAGCCGCGCAGCGCCACCGCAGTCGCCGTGACCGACGTCGAGCTGGTGCCGGTGTCGGAAAAGCAATTCCTGTTTCTGGTCAGCCAGACCCCGTACTTCGCGCTCAAGGTCATGCGCGTGCTCGCCCAACGGTTGAGAGTTACGAACAAAACTTTTGGTTAGCGCGGGGATTTGGGTCCGCGGGCGAATTGTAACAATTCTGTCATCCGGCAAACCTAGACAGAAAGCAGGCCGATCGGCCTGCCATTTGATCCACCGGAGATTTTTGAAAATGCGCCGCGCAGTGGTGACGTTGTCTGCTGGATTGCTCTTGGCGTCGACCGCCGCTGGCCTCTCGCAAAACGCGCGGCCCCATAACATCATCCTGTTCGTGCCCGACGGGTTGCGCGGGCGGATCGTCAGCGCGGAGACGGCGCCGGCCATGGCGGAGGTGCGCGATCGCGGCGTCAATTTCAAGAACTCTCACTCGATGTTTCCGACCTTCACCACGGCCAACGCCTCGGCGATGGCGACCGGCCATTACCTCGGCGATACCGGCGACTTTTCCAACACGATCTACACCGGCTATCCCGTCGCTCCGGCCGGCGGCACGGTCACGCCATTTCTGGAATCCGATCCGGTCATCCGCGATGCCGACGAGCATTTTGGCGGCGACTATCTCAACGAGGAAACAATCCTGAAGATGGCGCGCGCCAAAGGCTTCAGCACCGCCGCGCTCGGCAAGCTCGGCCCAACCCTGATCTTCGATCACACCGACAAGATCGGCGCCGACGGTCTCCATTCGATCGTGTTCGATGACGTCACCGGCGGCAAGAACGGCGAGCCGTTGTCCGACGAAATCAAGGCAGCACTGACCAAGGCCGGCCTTCCCTTGGCGACGCCGCAGCGCGGCGAGAACGGCAAGGCCGGCGACGCCAAAACACCGGGCACGCTGGTCCCGAACACGGTCCAGCAGGCCTATTTCGTCGACGTTGCCACCAAAGTGGTGCTGCCGCTGTTCAAGGCCCGCAACAAGCCGTTCGTGCTGGTGTTCTGGTCACGCGATCCCGATGGCAGCCAGCATAACAACGGCGACAGCCTCAACACGGTAACGCCGGGCATCAACGGACCCACTTCGCTTGCCGGCATCAAGAATGCCGACAACAATCTCGCCACCTTGCGCAAGGCGCTTGACGAACTTGGCCTTGCCGCCGAGACCAACATCATCATCGCTTCCGATCACGGCTTCTCGACCGTCTCCAAGGAAAGCAAGACGAGCCCCTCGGCGAAAGTCTCCTACTACGATACCCCGCAGGAATTTCTCCCTTTGGGGTTCGTGGCGCTCGATCTCGCCAAGGCGCTCGATCTGCCCCTGTTTGATCCCAACGACAACAACGCGAAAGTGGCCGACGGCGCTCATCCGAAGGCTGGCAACGGCCTGCTGGGCGCGGATCCCTCAAAACCGGACCTCGTGGTCGCGACCAATGGCGGATCGGACCTGATCTATCTGCCGAAGCGCGACAAGAAACTGGCGGTGCGAACAATCAAGGCCCTGCTCGAGCAGGACTATGTCAGCGGCATTTTCGTCGACGACAAGCTCGGACGTTTTCCGGGCACGCTGGAGATGTCGCAGATCGGGCTGAAGGGCAAAGCCTTGACGCCGACGCCCTCGATCGTCGTCAATTTCCGCTCCTACGCAGAAGGGTGCGACGAACCGAGCAATTGCTCGGTGGAAGTTGCCGATACGGTGTTGCGCCAGGGCCAAGGCATGCACGGCAGTTTCGGCCGCGGCGACACGTTGAACTTCATGGCGGCGATCGGCCCCGATTTCAAACCGGGCTATGTCGATCCGCTGCCGGTCAACAATGCGGACGTCGGAATGACCATCGCCAGCCTGCTCGGCTTGCGTACGCCTAACAATGGTGGCCTGACCGGCCGGGTCTTGTCCGAGGCGTTGCCGAACGGAATCGTTCTCAAATCGGCGGATGGCACGATCACCTCCAGGCCGTCCGCGAATGGGTTGCGGACCGTCATCAAATTCCAGCGGGTGTTGTCGCAGCGCTATTTTGACGTCGCCGGCTTTCCCGGCCGGACGGTTGGCCTTGATGCCGAGACCGGCAAACAGAAAACGGCGGGGAAATAACCCCGCCGCTTGGCTTTAACAGCTTCGCTGAACTCACATCCCGATATCGAAGACGTTCGGCAACTGCGCAAGTGGCATCGCCGCACCGACCAGCGTGGCGATGAGGGCCGCCAGCGTCCGGTTGCGGCGCCGGCTGCTCCGCATCTGGTTTGCGATCCAGTTCAGCACTTCGATATCAACGTTGGTAGCGTTGGCGGGAGCCCAGCTCTCGATCGCCGTTTCCGGCGCAAGCGCGACCGTCCGCGGCGGCACCGGGAGCCCGGAAGCGGATGCAGCGTGATGCACCACTGCCTTGGCCATGAGGTCGTCAAAACGTCCGGAATCATTGCGCTCGGTGGCGGCTTCATCGATCTCGAACAGGGCTTCGGCCTCGGCGCGGCTGATCGGCTGATGCGCGACGGCGGACGCCGTCAGAATGCGCTCGCACCAGGCCACATCGAAGGCGTCGAGTTCGCGGGAGAAGTGCACACGGCCCCTGGTGGTGGGGCCTTCGCCGGTGATGACGCCGTCGCGGACAATCGTCAGCGCGCGGGCGGCGGTTTCACGGCAGGAGATCCTGGAGGGTTCGAGGGCGGAGACAGTTTCGGCCGAGGCGGCCAGCGGGGCAGACATTGCAGTTACTCTGGTTAGTCTCAGTTTGTTGTTCTGGGCCTGTGGGCGTAAACGAGTGGTTAACGATTCGAAACCCGCTCGGCTAGAATTTTGCAGGGTTGCCGATTTGTCGCCGCGACGTCAGTCACGTTCAGCGCATTGCGGAGGCGGGCTTGTGGGTCCCATTAGCGGCAATATCAGGGCAGCCGGGTTCCCGTTGGCCTACGACTTTTTCCACCCTTCCGCCCGAATGCCAAAGAAGATACTAGGCAAAACGCCCGCGAGAGAAGAAATTACCCTTTTGTTGGCAACCGTTCACTTGCGATGGCATGGCTCCTATACTCCAAGAGAACAAATTCACCCCCAGGATGAACGAGAAGAGGTCGACAGATGGCTCTCCCAATTGGCGCCGTGGCCCCGGATTTCGAGGCTCAAACCACCGAAGGCAAGATTAAATTCCACGACTGGATCGGCGATAGCTGGGCGTTGTTGTTCTCGCATCCGAAAGACTTCACCCCGGTCTGCACCACCGAGCTTGGCGCGGTCGCAAAACTGAAGCCGGAATTCGACAAGCGCGGCGTCAAGCTGATCGGACTTTCCGTCGATCCGGTCGACCGGCATGCCAAGTGGGCGGAGGACATCCGCGAGACCCAGGGTGTTGCACCGAACTATCCGATGATCGGCGACACCGATTTCAACGTCTCTAAGCTCTACGACATGCTGCCGGCCTCGACCTCGGGCGACGTCGCGACCCGCACGCCGGCCGACAACCAGACCGTCCGCAACGTCTTCGTCATCGGCCCCGACAAGAAGATCAAGCTGGTGCTGGTCTATCCGATGTCGACGGGACGCAATTTCCAGGAAATTCTCCGCGCCATCGACTCCTTGCAGCTGACGGCCAAGCACAGCGTCTCGACGCCGGCCGACTGGAAGCAAGGTGAAGACGTGATCATCTCCGGCTCGGTGTCCGACGAGCAAGCCAAGAGCAAGTGGCCCGCCGGCTGGAAGTCGCCGAAGCCCTACATCCGGATCGTGCCAGCGCCGAAGTGAGCGCGTTCTGTTCGACCCCAACGAAAATGCCCGGCCAACGCCGGGCATTTTTGCTTTCCGAAGATCACGCCCTGGGAACGATCGCGTTGGCGATCAGAAGCCCCATAGTCGATGCGAACGCCGTCACAAACGCGCCCCAGGACACATCGACGATCACCACGGCCCACGTCCAGTGCTTGAGCAGCGACAGTGAGGTCAGCTCGAAGGTTGCATAACAAAATAGCCCGAACAGCGCGCCATAAATCAGTGTTGACCGCCAGGTCGCATTGTCAGGCGCATTCACGAACACCAGGATTCCTGCGACATAGAGCAGATAGAACAGGGTCGCCGGCGCGATCCTCACGTCGCCCAGCATGTCGCCGACCTCAGCGGTGAAGAACGCATTTGCGATCGTGCCCAGAAACAGGAAATCGACCGGGATCAGCACGATTATCGTCGCCAGATAAAGAACGGCATACCGCTGCACGATATCCCTCCACTTTTCCCCCACGCCCGTTCTGTAGTACGTCTCAGACAGCAGCAGGTTGCAACATTCGCGAACGAGATGAGTTGACGGCTTGATGGTTGATCGATCCGAGGCTCCCTGCATTGTCTGGTTTCGCGACGACCTCCGCCTTTCCGATCATCCCGCATTGCACGCTGCCGCCGCGACCGGCCGGCCGGTCATTTGTCTCTACATCTTCGACGAAACCAGCCGTCATGCCGGCGTGCGTCCGATCGGCGGCGCGGCACGCTGGTGGCTGGCGCAATCGCTGCGGGCCCTGCAGAGGAGCCTTGGCACGCAGGGCGTGCCGCTCGTTGTGCGGAAAGGAAGTGCAGCCAGGATCGTCCCTGATGTCGCACGCGAAGTCGGCGCAAGCGACGTGGTCTGGAACGCAATCGCACAAGCGCCGCATCAGGCCGTCGAGCGCGAAATCGCGACGGCGTCGCAGGATCTCGGCATCAACATGCAAGCCTTCGCAGGCGATCTCTTCGCCGCGCCGGACTCCGTGCGCACGAAAGAAGGGCGCGGCTTGCGTGTGTTCACGCCGTTCTGGCGGCGCGTGCAGGCGCTCGGCGCCCCACCCGATCCCCTGCCCGCACCGCGCCGCTTGCGCCCGGGACCAGGCCTGGCGGGCGAAACCATCGAAAGCCTCGCTCTCGAGCCCACACGCCCCGATTGGGCCGCTGGCCTGCGCGAAAGCTGGACGCCTGGCGAACGACCGGCACAAGAGCGGCTTGAGACATTTCTGAAAGAGCGCCTCGCCGGCTATGCCCACGAGCGCGACCGGCCCCATCGCGACGGCACCTCCGGCCTCTCGCCACATTTGCGCTTCGGCGAGATCAGCCCGCGTCAGGTCTGGCACGCTACGCATTTTGCGGCCGCCGAACGCCCCGCGCTGGCCAGCGACGCCGATAAGTTCTTGAGCGAACTCGGCTGGCGTGAGTTCTGCCGGCATCTTTTGTTCGATGTGCCCGATCTCGCGACGCGCAACCTGCAACCCTCGTTCGATGCCTTTCCATGGCGGCGGGATAAGACGGCGTTGAAAGCCTGGCAGCGCGGCCAGACCGGCTACCCCATCGTCGATGCCGGCATGCGCCAACTCTGGCGCACCGGCGTGATGCATAATCGCGTGCGGATGGTTGTGGCCTCGTTCCTCGTCAAACATCTGCTGGTCGATTGGCGCGAAGGCGAAAAATGGTTCTGGGATACGCTTGTTGATGCCGACGCCGGCAACAATCCCGCCAACTGGCAATGGGTCGCCGGCTGCGGCGCCGACGCCGCACCCTATTTTCGCGTCTTCAACCCGGTGCTTCAGGGCGAAAAATTCGATCCGGACGGCACCTATGTGCGGCGTTGGGTGCCGGAACTGGTGCAACTGCCGAACAAGTTCATCCATCAGCCGTGGGAGGCCGCACCGCTGGAGCTCGCCGGCACAGGCATCATCCTTGGCAAAACCTATCCGCACCTGATCGTCGGCCACCGTAAGGGCCGCGAGCGCGCGCTCAAAGCTTACGAAAAAGTGCGCGCGAACTGAGGCCGCTACCGGTTGACCACAAACACCGCTGCGGCACACGCAGCCATGCCGGCAATTGCGACCGCATCGAGCCGCTCGCCGAACAGCACATAGGCCATCAAGGCGGTGACGGCCGGAACGAGATAAAACAGGCTTGCCACTGACGTAGCCGCCGAATGGCGGATCAGCCAGTACAACACCGCGATCGATCCGATCGAGAGCACGACGACAAGCCAAGCGAGCCCGAGCACGAATTCGGTCGTCCAGTGCACGATGCGGTCTTCTAACAAGAAGGCGCCAACGGCAAAAAAGATCGTCACTGCGATGTATTGGAAAAGATTGCCGGCACGCCAGTCGATGTCGCGGCAATAGCGCCGCTGATAGAGCGTGCCGAGCGTGATGCTGACGAGCGACACGCCGGAGGCCAGCCAGCCCAGACCGACCTCCCCGCTCATGGGGCGTTCGTGCAGGATCAGCGCGACGCCCGCGAGCCCAAGCAGAAGGCCGAGCCATTGCAGGGCGGTGACGCGCTCGCCAAGGAAACGATTGGCCAGGGTCGAGGTCAGGATCGGCTGCAAGCCGGGAATGAGGGCCGAGAGACCAGCGGGAATGGAATGCGCGATCGCGATCGCGGTGCCGCCGAGATAGAAACCATGCACGAGAAGACCGGCGACCGCGCTATGAGCCATGCCGATGCGATCCGGCCACCGCGGCCGCACGATGCCCGCGATCAATGCCATGATCGCCACCACGATCGCCATGCGGATCGCAAGAAATGTCAGGGGCTCGGCGCTGCGCAGCACAGACTTTGTGGCGACGAAACCGGTACTCCAGAGCACGACAAAAACCGCCGGCGCCGCGCGCGCGGCCAATTGATCGAAATCTTTATTCATTTGCCGCTGGCAATGCCCGAACATATGCTATCGGGCAATCACGAAACGCACCGGGTAGCCCGGCCGCTATCGCATAGCAAGGGCGAGCGCGGCGTACCCATTCGCGGTGTCGTGATTTTCCAAAAAGGGCTAAATCAGATGAAACTGCATTTCGTCACCGTCGATGTCTTCACGGGCACGCAGTTCGCCGGCAATCCGCTCGGCGTCGTCCTCAATGCGGAGGGACTGTCGGGCGGCCAGATGCAGGCCATTGCCGCCGAATTCAATCTTGCGGAAACCACGTTCGTGCTGCCGCCCAAAGATCCTGCCAACACGGCCGAGGTCCGCATCTTCACGCCGCGTTACGAGATGCCGTTTGCCGGCCACCCCAATGTCGGCACCGCGTTCGCGCTTGCCCGCGCCGGCAAGGCTTGTGGCCGCGCCATCGAGGGCAACAGCGTGGTCTTCGAGGAGAAGGCCGGCCTTGTCCCGATCTCGATTCTGAGGGAAGGCGACACGGTGACCGGTGCCCGCCTCGCCTCCCCGCAGCGCCTCTCGGTCGGCGCAGAGATTTCGCCTGAGCTCATCGCTTCCGCCTGCTCGCTGGGGGTCGACGATATCGAAACCAGGAACCACCGACCCTGCATCGCCTCCTGCGGCGCGCCGTTCATTATCGCCGAGTTGAAAGGGCGCGAGAGACTGGCGTCGGCCACCGCCCGCTCCGATGTCTTCATGCGTGAAGTGACCAAGCATCCCGTCACCAGCATTTTCATCTACACGCAGGTCTCGGAAAGCGGCCTCGACATTCGCGCGCGCATGTTCGCGCCGCATCATGGCATCCCGGAAGATCCGGCCACCGGCAGCGCCAACGTCGCCCTCATCGGGCTTCTGGCTCACTTGAAGCCGGAGCGGCATTTGCGGATGTCGAAGACGATCGCGCAAGGCGTCGAGATGGGCCGGCCCAGCCTTCTGAAAGCCGAAGCGGAGAAGAAGGATGGCGTCGTGACCGCAACCTATATCGGCGGAGCTTGCGTGCCGGTGATGTCAGGTACGATTGATCTGGCCTAGCTGGGCCATCCCTCGAGACGGCGCTTGTCTATTTCACCGTTCGCGACGGCCTCGCTACCGCTCGGTCTGCTCGCGTGCGTGCGCCCTCCTCGGGATGAGGCAGACCATTTAAGCCCTGGTGAGGAGCGTCTCGAACCACAGGGCCCGTGCGATCACCACTCTTCCGGACAGGGATCGACGATCTTCCAGAGCTCTTCGCCGTTCTTGATCTTCTTCATTTCGGTGGTCAGCCCGCCATTGCGACGAATCCAGTCCTTCACCGTGTCCGGATAATAGGACATCAGGTCCGCAGTCCCGCCCGCGCTCGTGACCTTGATGCCGAAGGTGAACGCCTTGTCGTAATAGGCCAGGTGGAAGCCGACGCTGGCGCGCGGGGTCACGCAGATCTTGTTCAGCGGCACAATGCCGAACACGAGCGTGCAGGCGGAATTGCAGATGCCGTCAATGACCACCCGTTCATGGTTGTCCCGGATGCGGGCATACTTCGCCTTGTACTCCTCGACGTAACCGCCGTGGTCGCGCGTGATGTGCAACACGGCGTGCGCCGGGCTTACGGCCAGGCACAGGAGCAGCAGCGAGGCGAGTGGCGTGATGCGCATGAAACGGCGGAACAACGGCTGCTAGAACGGAAAAATTCGTTCGATGTCTGGGGATGAGAGGGCACGACTCTGGCGAGACTGTGTTGGAAAACCGTTAAGCATGCCGAAAACGTCGAAATTCCAGTCTCCCGGGCCCGTTTTTGACCGGTTTTGCTGAATTCCAAGGTCCGTGTTCGCGGCACACTAGGATGGGAACCCGGTTTGGCCTAAAATGCGTTTGCCAGATGCTTCCCGGAGATTTCCCAATGAGTTCCCGCCAAGTTCGCTCTCGCCGCAGCCGCTCTCGCCGCGCTGGCCGTAGCAGCCGGCCCGGCCCAGGCGCGCCAGCACCATCATCATCATTGGTACGGCCATGCCTACGGCTTGCCCTACCCGATCAGCTATTTGCACAATTACGGCCCGGGCCTCGAACCCGGCACCTTCGCCTACTATGACGGCCCTTCGAACAACTTCTGCTTCCAGGGTTCGGCGACCTACAATGCACAAGGTGGCCGCTACCCCTGCTTCTGACACGCTTCCTGATCCGTCCTTGGCCTGATGGCGCTAACCGCCCAACTCTGGTATGCGGGCCGCAGGCGCTCGTAGCTCAGCTGGATAGAGCATCGGATTTCGATTCCGAGGGTCGGGAGTTCGAATCTCTCCGAGCGCGCCAGGACCCTCTTCACCCTTCATCGCGCGTCGTCGCACACGGTCATCGTGCCAGTCAATAAACCATTGCGCTGCAGCGATTACTTTCATTCTTGGCGGTCGTGTGCGGTCACCCGCCGTCATGTGCCAACTTTCGCCAGACTGCCTCTTTAGCTGCCCCTCGATTTCAGTTAGAAACTCCCTCTGTCGGCAAGACGCATTTCTTCGCGAGGGTCGGGAGTTCGAAGCTCACATGGAGATCACAACCGAAAAACCAGCGGTCACCGCCAAAAATTACCTCACCGTGGGGCCGGGCGAATACCCCTGCGGCAACAACCTCTATCTGACCGTCGCCCCGACCGGGGGCCGCCGCTGGTCATTTCGGTACCAGCGCAACGGGATTGTGAAGAGGCTGGGTCTCGGTTCGGCCAAAGCGACCGGTTTGAGGCTAAAGGAAGCAACAGGCATCGCCGTCGATATGCTGCGACTGCTCGCCAAGGGTATCGATCCGAAAGAGAATTGTAATGAACAACGCCGCGCCGAAGGCGCTCGCCTGTTCGGCGAGTTCGCCGAGGAATGGCGGCAGCGATTTGAGACCGGCCTGAAGCACCAAGCAGCTCGCAACAAGCTCAAACGGGTCGTGCAGGTCATCTGCGAGCCGTTGCACAAGCTGCGGCTGGATGAGATCGAGACCACCCATGTTGTCAAAGTGCTCGACACCGTCTGGCATCAGCGCGAGGTTTCGCGCGATGTCCGCCAGCGCATCAAGAAGATCTTGGACGCCGCCATCGCCCACGACCTCACCGGCGGAAAGGCCAACCCAGCCGATTGGAACAGCAGGCTTGGGCCGATAATGCCGAAGCAGCCCAAACGCGGCAACGTTCGTGGTGGCCACAAGGCGATGGATTATAGCGACCTGCCAGCCTTCATGCAGAAGCTCGCCGCGATCCCCGACCAGAGCGCCCGCGCCCTTGAGGTCACCATTCTGACGCTGGTGCGCACCAACGAAACCCAGAACATGCAGTGGTCGCAGCTCGACCTCGAAATCGGGCTTTGGGACTTGGGCGGCAACGACATGAAAAACGAACGGCCCAAGCGCACACCGCTGCCGCGGCAGACGCTGGCCTATCTGCGCGAGGCTCGCGAAAGCCACGTCAGCAACTTTGTGTTTCCCGGGCGCGACCTCAAGGGACCGATGTCGAACATGACGATGCTCAACCGCCTCAAGGATATCACCGGCGACGACGGACTGACGGTTCATGGTTTCCGCACCACGTTTCGGACGTGGGCGCAGGAAGAAACCGATTTCGAAGAAGAGATCGTCGAGCATTGTCTGCACCACATCACCGGCGATGAGGCCGAAAGAGCTTACAAGCGCGGCGAGGCCCTGAAGAAACGGCGCGTCGTGATGCAGGCATTTGCCGACTTCGCGACGCGGCCACAGAAAAACAACGTGACGCCGATGAGGGTTGCCTGAGGGCTCGATCACCCCTTGTTGGGGAGATTATCCAAAAAGAACGCCAGATCGGCGCGCGTGATGATGGTGCGCGTACCGTACTTGCGAATCCGCAGCCGCCCTTCCCTGATCGCCTTGTAGATGGACGTCTGTCCAAGCGAGGAAAGTGCCGCGGCCTCCGGAACAGTGAGACCGAGCTTTTCAGTGGTGGGCCGATACATCAACGATTTGCGTTTTGCCATCCTAATTGGCCTCGCTTCACTGGCGGTAGGTCATAGTGCCATGCTGTCCCATCCAACACGGTTTCGGATCCAGAGAAGCCCACCGCGCTCCCGACCGTCAATGACGCCTTCGGCGCCGCTTCGCGGCCGCTTACGCGATCATTGACCTCCGCTGCGATGCTCTGCGTGAGGTTGGTCGGGGCGGAGAAACGGCCCCTTTTGGCCGAACAGAGAAATGCCGATGAAACGAGACTTATCTCTGGACCTAATCTGGTCCCCAACGTGAAGAATGAAGTGTGCTCATGGCTCCCAACGGTTGCCACTCAACGCCGCGAACAGGTCTCGTATCGCTCCGTTGGCTAAAGGTGCCGCAAGCGTCGCAAGAGGAACGTGACGTTCCCACCAAGTCTTTAACCGCTTGCCAAGCACCCGCCGGGCCGGCGCCAGCCGGTCAAGGCCGGAAGCCGCGAAGCGGGGGCGCGGGATGCGCGCCAGCCTTTACCGGATGGCGCCGGTCTGGCCCCTTGGCGACAAGCAGGTCATCGTGTTGGTGACACTCACAGCCCCAGCCCGCGTTTCCGGCCAAAACTCCATTCGATGCCGCCGGCATCACGTATGAAGCCGGTGATGTGCTGGCCGATACGCTTTTCGAGAAGGGGCTGCCATGGGAGCAGTTGGAAGCCGATGCCGTCATCGATCATGGCGAAGCGGCCGCTGGCGAGTTGGGTGGCGCCAACAAGTGTGCCGCTGACATATTCGCCGGTCTTGGCGGCGGTGAACTTCAGAGCGCGTTCGGCAGCCATGGCCTTGCCGATACGAGTCACCTCTGTACGCTCGAGCTTGCCGATAAAATCCTTTGACACACGGATACTGCCGTCAGCCAGCCGGACGGCGTGGCCCATGTTTACGAGACTCTGCCTGCGTTGTTCGATAGCCGCAGTGACCGCCCGGCCGAACCCGTTATTGGCAAGCGTGGCACGGCTGTGCGAGGCCAGTTCCCGGTCGAGCCAGGTCGCGCCATCATGGCCGATCTGCTGGTCAAGGCCGGTTGGAGACAGGACGCTGACTCGGATGTTGGCGCGGTCCCGCGCCAGATCGTAGGCTTGACCGCGCTCGACTAGGTCGGCGGGAACGCGCCAGTGGTCCGCGTCGATACGTTCAGCATGACCAGCCCGGCGCAGCGCCTCCAGCCGGCGGACGTGGGAGCGGACGAAGGCCTCGGGGTCCCCGCCTAAGCGGTCGATGGCCGACATCGGTCGTCTCAGCGCTGCTATTGGCAATCTTCAGCGAGACGGAATGTCAAGGAGTTTCATAATAGATCATCTTGTTGGTGCTTATTGTCCGATGGTCGCGCAGGAAAGTTCCCTCAGCCAAGGGGAAAAGGCTGTGCGTGTTCGGCGTTTCACAGATCGGATAACCCAGCTTGTCTACAGCCTCGAAAGCGGATTGGAGATTATCATCAACGTACCGCTCACACCTGATGTCGTCGATGCGCTCAACAAGACGGCGCGGGAAAAAGGCCTTTCCGGTCCCGCCTGGATCGCCATGACTGTAGAAAATGCACTCCAGCGACAATAATGCAGCGCGTAGCGCTGCTTCCGATCATGGTTCTCTATGGCGCTGACCAGATTGGACGCATCTGATCCACGTGGTCAGCGCAACCCTGTGCGAGAACCCAATGAGAAAAGGGCATCCTTCATTTGGATAAGTGCAAGTGCAGGCTGCATTTCAGCTAGCTTTTCGGCTTCTCTGCTTCCGCTAATGAGTTGCGCTACCCAAATCTCTCCGTCGGTAAAGTAGGGATCACCTTCACCATTTCGGCCATTCAGAGTGGGACCGATCCCCTTCATTTGATAAAAACTCACGACCATGCGAGCATTATTCAATGTAGCAATCAATCGGTCGCGCTCCTCATCAATGTTTGGCGCTATTCGATGCGTAACCTGGCCAGTGTCGCGACTGAGCGTGACGCCGCTGTCAAAAGTCGCTGAACCAAGCCAAACCGGACTGCCTTCCGTCCCGCTCTCAAGGACCTTCCACAAGCGGACATGCTGCCGACGATCGGCGCTCCCACCTTCAGGCTTTTCGAATGCCAAATCCTCACGTCGCCCCTCGAAGAAGAGTGGACTAACCGGCGCATTTGCGTATGGCCGATCGAAGAGTACACTGCCGATAATCTCCACACTGGTTCGCAGAGTGATAGGGTCGGCGGGGTACCAACCGGCGACATGAAACGCCCGAACTACATCCTCGCGAGTTCCGATAAGGCCGACATTAATTGG
>CAVXSU010000003.1:0-104699 GCA_963764405.1 uncultured Alphaproteobacteria bacterium | reverse complement strand
CGCAGACGGTCGCGATCCTCGATCCCGCGGCAAAAAAGCTCGGCATCACCGTCAATCAGGATTCGGCGCCCGACGCCTGGCCTGTGATCAAGACGCAAGCCGCGAGCGGCAAGCCGACCTGGGACGTGGTCGATACCCCGACCGGCTATTGCCTGCGCGGCGGCGAGCAGGGACTGATCGAGAAGCTCGACTTCTCGAAACTCCCCAACGCGGCTGCGATGCCTGCGGCCTACCGCAGCGATTACTCGGTCGCTTACGAGTTCTATTCGAGTGTGCTGGCCTACAGCACGAAGACCTTTGCCTCAGGTGCCGCACCAAGCAGCTGGGCCGACTTCTGGGACGTCAAGAGATTCCCGGGGCGCCGTGCGCTGCGCAATCACCCGATTGCCACGCTGGAGGCAGCGCTGATGGCGGATGGTGTTGCGCCCGACAAGCTCTATCCGCTCGACGTCGAGCGCGCCTTCAGGAAGCTCGAGGAGATCAAGCCGCACATCACGGTGTGGTGGACCTCCGGCGCGCAATCGGCGCAACTCCTCAATGACGGCGAGGTCGACATGGAGATGGCGTGGAACGGCCGCGTCAGCGCCGTCGCCAATGAAGGCGCCAAGGCCGCCTTCACCTACAACCAGGGGATTCTGCAAAGTACCTCGCTCTGCATCCTGAAGGGCGCGCCCAACCTCGCGACCGCGGTTCGTTTTCTCAACGAGGCCGTCGATCCCGTGCTTCAGGCCAATCTGCCGCTTCACATCGATTACGGGCCCGCCAATCCGAAGGCGTTCGACACCGGCGTGATCAAGCCGGAACGCGCCGCGCAACTGCCAAGCTCGCCGGACAATGTGAGCAAGCAGGCGCTGATGTCCTATGCCTGGTGGTCGTCGCCGGAAGGCGAGGCGGCGGAAAGGCGCTGGGCCGCGTTCATGCAGAAGTGAGAGAGCGCCACCCGTGCCTCCCGCCGCCGATCCATCGCGATATCATCATCGCCGCGAACAGGGCCTGATGCTGGCGCTGGCCCTGCCGGCGCTGCTCACGGTGCTGCTCCTGATCGTGCTTCCGGTCGGATGGCTCGCCTGGCAGTCGATCTATCAGGATGGTTTCACGCTCGAGAACTATCGGCGCATCCTGATCGAAGACGTCTACTGGAGAACCTTTCTCTTCACCTTCGAGATCAGCCTGCTGGTCACGGGGCTCGCGCTCCTGCTCGGCTATCCCCTCGCCTATGCCGCGCACGCCTCGCCGAAAGGCTGGAGCGTCGTCATTCTGGCGCTGGTGGTGCTCCCGTTCTGGACCAGCGTGCTGGTCCGCGCCTATGCGTGGCTGGTGCTGTTGCAACGGACCGGCGTGATCAACCAATTCCTGCAAAGTCTCGGCATTATCAGCGAGCCGCTGGCGCTCGTGCACAATACCTTCGGCACGGTGGTTGCGACCGTGCACATTCTCCTGCCTTTCATGGTGCTGCCGCTCTACGCCGCGATGCAGAAAATCCCCGTCGATCTGATGCAGGCCGGCGCGAGCCTTGGCGCAAGTCCCTCGCACGCCTTCCGGCGCATCTTTCTGCCGCTGTCACTGCCCGGCGTACTCGCCGGGTCGACGCTGGTGTTCGTGCTGTGCCTCGGCTTCTACATCACGCCCGAATTGCTCGGCGGCGGTCGCGCGATCATGGTGTCGATGCTGGTGAGCCGCAACGTCGAACTCTACAATCAGTGGGGTGCGGCAAGCGCCGTCGGCGTCGTGCTGCTGCTCGGTGTCGGGATCATCTTCTTCGTCGTCACCAGGTTCATTCGGCTCGATCGCGTGTTGGGGACGCAATGAAGAAGCTGTCGCCGCGCCGGATCATCTTTGCGCTGTTTTGCGCCCTGGTGCTGCTTTATCTGATCCTGCCGATCCTGATCATAGCCCCAATGTCGTTTTCCAACGCGCGCTTCCTGACCTTCCCGCCGCCGTCTCTGTCGCTGCGCTGGTACCGCGAATATATCGAAAGCCCCGCCTGGATGCAGGCAACGCTGGTGACGCTGACGGTCGCGCTCCTAACCGTCGCAATCGCGACCCCGCTCGGCGTCGCCGCCGCCTACGCCGTCAGCCAGTCGAAGCTGCGCATCATGCGCCTCGTTCACGGCGCGCTGCTGTTGCCGCTGGTGGTGCCGATCATCATTACCGCGGTGGGCATCTTCTTTGTCTATGCGAAGATCGGCCTGATCGCCACCATGACGGGCCTCGTGCTCGCCAATGTCATGCTCGGCCTGCCCTATGTCGTCATTTCCGTCGTCGCCGGCCTGCAGAGTTTCGACATGACGCAGGAGATGGTGGCGCGCAGCCTCGGCATGAACCGCCTGCGAAGCTTTTTCGCCGTGACGCTGCCGCAGATCAGCTCGAGCGTGATCGCGGGCGCGATCTTCGCCTTCATCTCGGCGATGGACGAGACCATCGTCGCGATCTTCATTTCCGGCGGGCAATATCAGCCGCTCACCAAGCGGATGTTCACGGCGCTGCGCGACGAAATCGATCCGACGATTGCAGCGATCTCGACATTGATGACGGCGATGTCATTCATGCTGGTCCTGGTTGCGACAACGCGGAAGAAGAAGAGCGCCTGACCCTCACCACGGTCAATCGCCCGCCAGTTCGTCTTATCTTGCGAGCTGCCAGATGACGTTCGCCAGCACCTTTGCGCCGGCAGCGACATGCGCAGGCTCGGCCCATTCCGCCGGGTTGTGCGAAATTCCGCCGCGGCAGGGAATGAAGATCATTCCGCTCGGACAGACATAATGAAGCTGGCGCGAGTCATGCCCGGCCGCCGAATAGGTCTCCATCGCCGGGATTTTCTCGCTCGCTGCGGCTGCCGCGATCAGGGAGCGAATCTCGCTTGCGAAGGCAAGCGACGGCGCGTGCGCGATCTGCTTGATCTCCACGTCACAAGGCCCGTGCTCGGCCTCGACGATGCGCCTGATCTTGCGATCCATGTCGTCGACGATGTCGTTTTCGGGGTGGCGCAGGTCGATCGAGAACAGCACCTCCGACGGCACGACCGACGGCGCATTCGGCGTCACCTGGAACAGACCCACGGTCAGTTTGATATCATCCGGCTCCAGTGCAGCGCGGTCGATCTCGGCGATCATGCGCACAGCGGCCATCAGCGCATCGCGGCGCTCGGCGCGCAAGGCCGTGCCGGCATGAGCCGCCTCACCGATCACCTTGACACGATAGCGCCGCGTTCCCTGGATGCCCGTGACAATGCCAATGGGGATGCCGGCCGCTTCGAGCAGCGGCCCCTGCTCGATGTGCGGCTCGATATAGGCGTGAATTGGAAGTCCGAACTCGCGCAAGGGAATATCAACGTCGCGGGCCAGCACGTCACGCACGGCGTCGCCTTGCAAAATGCCGGCCTGATCGCGGCTGGCGTAGGCTTCGTCGAGAGTCTTGCGGCCGGTGAACACTTCGGAGCCCGGCATTCCCGGCGCAAATCGCGAGCCCTCCTCATTGGCCCAGGCCACGATCTCGATCGGACGGCGCGGCTGTTCTCCGTTCGCAATGATCGCCTGCACCGCCTCGAGCGCAGCCAGCACGCCGAACACGCCGTCGAATTTTCCACCCGTTGGCTGCGAGTCGATGTGAGAGCCCGCCAGCACGGGCGACAATGTGGGATCGCGGCCTTCAAGGCGAAGAAACAGATTGGCCATGCGGTCAGTGAACGGCTTCAGACCGATTTCGCGCGCCCATGTGACGATCTGCGCACGCGCCTCGCTTTCGATCGCCGACAGCGCGGGGCGGTCGACCCCGCCGTCATCGCGCGCGCCGAACCGGGCGAGCGCCATATGGCGCGCCCACAAGCGCTCGCCGTCGATGAACCTTGCGGGTGATGCTGCCGGCACGGCGCCTCAATCGATCCGCATGACCTGCGCCGGGTCGGCGCGCGGATCGCGCCGCCCCCATCGCCCCGCTTCCACCTGCGCGACGAATTCGGCAAGATGCCAGTTGAACAGCTCCGGCTCTTCAAGGTTGAGCGTGTGGCCCGTCTTGGGAAACACCGCGAGCCCCGAGCACGAAATCGTGCGCTTGAGAAACAGGGCGGGCTGAAGGCAATGATCGTCCTCGTCGCCGACCATCACGAGTAACGGCGTCTGCATGGCACGAAACTCGGCCTCGAGGTCGTAAAGCGAGGGCCGGCACATCTGCACGCCGCGCATGGTGTTGGCCGCGCCCTTCGCATCGTGCTGCGCCAGCCGGTCGGCGAACAGCTTCCAGCCGCGCGGGTCCTTTTCCTGGAACTGGACGCGAGAGGCGCCTTCCGCATAGACCGGCGCAAAATCCTTCGCGCCGCGTTTCTCGAAATTATCCGCCACCTGCGCGGAGACACCCTTGAAATAGTCTTCGTGGATCTTCTCGGCACCATAGCCGGCGCCGGCGGCGACGACCGACAGGACCCGCCTGGGATGTCGGAGCGCAACATGAAGGGCCGCAAAGCCACCCATCGAGAGGCCGACGACATGGGCCTCGTCGATTCCCGCAGCACTCAAGACATCGACGATATCGTCGGCGGCGCGTGCCTGCGAATAGGATTCAACCGCTTCCGGAATATCCGACGGCGGATAGCCGCGCGCGGCAAAGGTGATGCACTGATGACGGCGGCCGAAGAAATTGAGCTGCGGCTCCCAGCTCCAGTGGCTGCCGCCGAATTCATGGACAAAAATGATCGACGTTCCCGATCCGGCAGTCTCATAGAAGAGACGGATGCCGTCGCTGGTTGTCGCGAAACTCATGGCAATCTCCTCTAGTGTCCCGGTTCTGCATTCGTATCCTGTCGCGGCGTGCACCTTTACGAATGTCAGAACCAAAGAGACACCAGCAACTATATGATTCTAGTGTGGCTTTGACTCTGACGCTCCTTTGAAGAACAAGCCGCGAAACTGAAAGGAGCGTCAGAGTCGCCACACTAGATCACCGAGCGGCGGGACGCGATGCCACCATCGACGGTGAAGATGGTGCCGGATGTATAGCCTGAGCGGTAGGATGCGAGAAACACGATGAGGTCGGTGACCTCATGCACATGCGCCGGCCGCTTCAGCGGATAGCGCTCCTGCAATTCCTTGTAGCGATCTTCCGTGCCGTACCATTCCATCGAGCGCTTCTTCAGCATCTTGTAGATGCGGTCGGTGTCGACCGGTCCGGGATTGACCCCGACGACGCGGATATTGTCGTCGAGCGAATGTCCCCCCATGGCGCGGGTGAACGCCATCAGGCTGGCATTGCCGGTCGTGCCCGCCACGTAGTTCGGATCGAACACCTCGCCGCCATTGCCGATATTGTTGACGATGACCCCGCCGCCGCGCGCCTTCATCCGCGGATAGACGGCGCGCGTCAGGTTGATATAGCCGAACACCTTCAGCTCCCATCCTTCGCGCCATCTGGCTTCATTGACGTCCCACAGGCTTCCGCTCGGAATGACGCCTGCATTGTTGACCAGCACGTCGACATCGCCGACCGCTTCCACCAGCGGCTCGATCTCGCCGGGAGCGGTCAGGTCGAGCGGATGGATCACCACCTTCACCTTGTCGGAGGCTTCGATCTCCGACTTGATGGCCGCGAGCCGCTCGGCCGAGCGGGCAACGAGATGGAGATTGCAACCCTCCGCCGCAAAGCCGCGCGCGACGCCCTCGCCGATGCCTTGCGAGGCACCGGTCACGAGCACGGTCTTGCCCTTCAACCCCAAATCCATGTTCTTCTCCGTATCTCGTAACGTCCGCGAGTGTCAAAACAGCTTGACCGGCTCGTTGCGGCCGCGCGCACGCTCCACCGTGGAAGGCAACAGCGCCACGAACTCCTCGACCCACGACGACGGCACGCTGGTTGAGACCTTGATGAAGTGATCGCCAAAATTGGGCGTATGATAGGCGCCTTGGCGGATCATGATCTTATGTTCCTGAAATGCCGCCACCAGCGATTCAGGTTTCACGCCGGCCTTTTCGCATTCGATGATGATGAAATTGCCGTTCGACGGATAAACCGGCATTTCCAGACCCGGCACGTTCTTCACGGCATCATGGATCAGTGTCTGATTGGCGCGCTGTTGGGCGAGCACGCCCGGAAACCATTCCGCCTTGATCTTGAGCCCGGCAAGGGCTGCGCGCTGCGACAGGATGCTGGAGCCGAGATTGTTCGGTGGCGAAGTGGCCAGCCGCTCGATCAGATCGGGATCGGCAACGACAGCGCCGACCCGCAAGCCGGCAAGCCCGAGCCATTTCGAGAAACTGTAGATCGTGAGCGTGCGCTCGCCATAGTGCTTCGCGGCAAGTTCATGCGCATGGGCAAAATGCCGATAGGTGCAGTCGTGAATCAGATAAGCGCCCGCTTGCCTGACGATGGCCGCGATGCTTTCGATCTCCGCTCGCGTGCACGCCGTGCCTAGCGGATTGTTCGGATCGACGAGGTAGACGATCTTGGTTTTGGGCGTCATCGCCGCGGCGAGACGCTCGGGCGCCAGCCGATAGCCGTGCTCCGCACCATAGATCGGAATCTGCGTGACGCTCGCGCCCACCGACCGCGCGAAGGCCATCGGCCAGTTCCAGGTCGGATCGGTGGTGATGAACTCGTCGCCCGGTTGAAGCAGCGTGTGGCAGACATGATAAAGAGAGGCGACGGCGCCATCCGAAACCAGCGCCGCCTGGTTCGCAAGGCCGAGATCGCCGACGATGCCCTGGCGGAGATCTTCAAGCCCTGCCGGCGGCGCGTAGATGTGAAACTCTTCGTCGCGAATGCAGCGCTCCATCGCCTCGATGACCGCCGGATGGGGCTTTGCGTGATTGGTGTTCTGCCCCATCCAGCGAAGGCCCGGCGTATTCACCAGCCGGTCGAAATGGGCGTTGCGAACCTCAAACGGCTTCATGCGCGCTCCCGGCTTTCTGGTATGCAATATTCTTTTCCTGTATCAGCAGAGCGGTCAGTAAACACGTTTTCGACATGCAATAAAACCAAAACTGCTCCCAAGACGGCCAAAAACGCGGCACCTCGACGAAATTATATGCAAGGATGCATTTTTGGCATAATGAGACTTGCCTCCCCGCACATTCAAGCTGAAGGTACGCCAGAACAAGCGCGGCAAGCGGTGATCACCTGACGATTGGGAGAAGGTTGATGATTTCACGTCGAAACATCTTGAAGGGCGCGGCGGTTGCAGGCTTTGGCGCGACCGGTCTTCCGTTGGCAGCACCCGCCCTTTCGCAGGGCGCAAAGAAGGTAAGCTTCACGACCTCGTGGATTCCCGAAGGCCCGAACCTGTTCGCCTATGTCGCGCGCGACAAGGGCTTCTGGAAGAAAGCCGGTCTCGATGTCAGCGTGGCGCGCGGATCGGGATCGGGCGCCGCCGCGCAAGCGGTCAGCGCCGGCACGTTCGATTTCGGCATGGCGGCAACACCGACGGTGATCGTTCAGGCCGCCAAGAAGCTGCCGATCACCTGCATCGGCCAGATCAACTACGACGCGCTGATGGGCATCGGCCTGCTCGCGGGCTCGCCGATCAAGACGCCGAAGGATCTGGAAGGCAAGAAACTCGGCGCCAGCGTCACCTCGGGAGAATACCCGTTCCTGCCGCTCTATGCGGAGAAAGCGGGCTTCGATCTTTCCAAGGTGCAGATGGTGCAGCTCGACAGCAAGGTGCGCGAGCGTTCGCTGATGGAAAAGCAGGTCGACGCCGTTTCGGCCTTCGCCACCAGCACGATTCCATCGCTGGCGCCGCTCGGCACCGACGTTCGCTTCATGCTGTTCCGCGATGCCGGCATCGAATTCTACGGCCAGTCCCTCACCACCCAGCCGCAGCGGCTGGAAAAGGATCCCGAACTCTGCGCCGCCTTCGTCGAGGGCGCGATGGAGGCCATTCGCTTCACGATGACCAATTTCGACGAAGCGGTCGATATCTTCCTGAAAGCCAACAGCGAAGTGTCGATGTCTTCGACCGGCAAGGACTATAGCCGCATCGGGCTTGGCCTGACCAACCTGACCAACCTGGTTCCCGAGGTGAAGGAGAACGGATTCGGCTTCGCCGATCCGAAGAAGGTCGCGACGATGGCCGATCTCGTCGTCAAATATGCCGCCGGCGATGGCGCCACGCGCCCGGACGTCGGCACGCTCTTCACCAACAAGTTCGTCGGCAAGATCAGCCTGAGCGCCGATGAACTCGCGGCCGCCGAGAAGAGCGCCGCTGCGTTCCGCAAATATGTAAGCTGACCGTTAAGTCCCGACTGGATTCGATATCGATGCTCGCCATTCAACCTGCGCCTGATGCCGTCGCGGCCCAAGAGCCGCTGGTTTCGGTTGCCGGCGTGCAGAAGACCTACTTCACGCGGCAGGCGCCCGTGCATGCCGTCGCGTCGGCGTCCGTCGACGTCGCACGCGGCGAATTCGTCTCGCTGCTCGGCCCGAGCGGCTGCGGCAAGAGCACGCTGTTGATGATGATCGCAGGCCTCGAGCAGCCGACGGGCGGATCGATCCTGCTCGGTGGCACCGAGGTCAGGAAGCCGCGCCGCGACATCGGAATCATTTTCCAGGACGCAACGCTGCTGCCCTGGAAGAGCGCGATCGACAATGTGCTGTTTCCGGTTCGCATTCTCAAGCTGCCGATCGAGCCCTACCGCCAGCGCGCGAAGGAATTGCTGGCGATGGTTGGCCTGTCGGATTTCGAGAACAAGAAGCCTTCGCAGCTGTCGGGCGGAATGCGGCAGCGCGTGGCGATCTGCCGGGCGCTGATCCACGATCCGGACATTCTCTTGATGGATGAGCCGTTCAGCGCGCTCGACGCCATCACGCGCGACCAGATGAACGTCGCGCTGTCGGAAATCCTCGAGACCTACAGGAAGACCGTCATCTTCGTGACGCACTCCATCCGCGAGGCGGCTTTCCTGTCCGACCGGGTCGTCGTGATGGGCGGCAGGCCCTCGAGCATCGTGCTCGACATTAAGATGCCATTCGACCGGCCGCGCCGCTTCGACATCGAAGAGACGCCCGAATTCGTCAAGATGTGCCGGCAGCTCCGCCTCACGATCGAGGCGGCACACGGCGGTTCGCCCTCACCCCCGCCGGCTGCCGCGGCGCGCGGCAATATGATCGAGTGAGCGCAAACATGACAGCGAGCGGATTTCCCTCGGCAGGCATGGGCACCGAGACCGGCGCGATCATTGCGGGTCCGTCAGCCGCGAACGGCACCGGCCTGACCAGGCTGAGGAGCGCGGGATTGCCGATCGGCCTCGCGGGAATCGTGGTCGCAGCCTGGCAGGCCGCCGTCACGCTCGGCCATATTCCGCCGGTCATTCTCCCCTCGCCGGTTTCGATCGCCAAATACATCGTCGAGCATTACGACATCCTGCTGATACATGCCGTTCCAACGACGGTGGAATTTGCCGCAGGCTTTGTGATCGCAACCCTTCTTGGAATTGTGCTCGCGATCGTCATCACCTATTCCCGCCTCGCGCATGAGGCGCTGTATCCCAACCTGATCTTTTTCCAGCTCATCCCGAAGATTGCGCTGGCGCCGCTCTTCATCATCTGGCTCGGGATCGGCTCGCAGTCCCGCATTGCCTTTGCCGTCTTCATCGCGTTCTTCCCGGTCGTGATCTCCACGGCGGCTGGGTTTGCGAGCGTCGACAAAAGCATGCTTCGGTTGTGTCGCGCGCTGACCGCCAACGAGTGGCAGATATTCACCAGCGTCCGCTTTCCGGCAGCGCTGCCCTATATCTTCAGCGGCATGAAGATCGCGATCACGCTCGCCATCATCGGCGTCATCATCGGCGAGTTCATCACGGCGCAGGCCGGTCTCGGCTATCTCATTATTTTTGCAACCGCGCGGGCCGACACCGAGATATCGATGGCCGCCATCGTGGTGCTGTGCATTTGCGGCCTGTTGCTTTATGGCCTGGTGGCAACAGCCGAATCGATCGCGAGCAGGTTCTATTCGGCGGACAATCCATGATGAGCATACCGGACGCATCCTCAATAGCTGGCACGGCCATTTCCGCCGACGAACCGGAATCGCTTTCGGCCAATGTGGTTCACCGCCTCGAGCTCGAAATCCTCAAAGGCCAGCGCAAGCCGGGCGATCGCCTCGACGAGCGCCAGCTCGCCGATCATTTCGGCGTGTCGCGCACGCCTGTCCGCGAGGCCTTGCAACGGCTGTCAGCGAGCGGGTTGGTGGTCGCGCGCGGTCGGCAAGGGTTGCAGGTCGCCCAGCTTTCGATTGCCGATCTTCTCGACGCTTTCAGCGTCGCGGCGGAGATGGAAGCGCTCGCCGCCGCGCAGGCGTCCCGGCGCATTCGCCCCGATCAGCAAAATCGCCTTGAAGCCGCGCATCAGGCCTGTTCGGCGGCGGCGAATGCCCGCGACGCCGACCGCTTCTACGAGGCCAATCTGGAATTTCACGAAACCATCGCGGCCGCCAGCCACAACCGAATCCTGCGCGACGAACTGCGCCGGCTGACCGTGAAAATATCTCCTTACCGCAGGACCATCACGTTCCAGCCGGGCCGCATGGAGTCATCCATCCCCGAGCACGAGCATATCATGCAGGCCATCTTCCGTGGCGATGCCGCGCAAGCGAGCCTGGTGATGCGTTCGCATGTCACCTTGCTCGGCGACGGACTTTCCGACCTGCTGCATTTCCTGCGGTCTGAACGGCGACCGGAACCTGCTCGCCCAGCTCGCCTGAGCAACCCCCACGGCAGTCGCGGACGCGAACGCAACCTCGCTGTCACCAAGGCGTGTGCCGACGGCCTGACCCCGCGGGCTGCCGGCGGACTCCCGAATTCGTTTTGTCGGCCGAAACGTACCTCGACCGTCAAGTCGTTGACCTCCGTCAGATTGTCTGTCAATCTTGAAAACGGACAGACGCCTTGAGGCGTCAGACTTTCTTTGAAATAGCGCCGAAGACGCTACCGGGGAGGGCTACAGCCAATGGAATTGGGATTTATCGGTCTCGGCCAGATGGGCGGCCGCATGGCGATACGGCTCCTGGACGCCGGCTACAGCCTCACGGTGTTTGATCGCGACGAAGCCGCGCTGGCGAAGGTGGTCGCGCGCGGAGCAAGGCGGGCCGCGAGCGCCGCCGAAGTGGCGGCTGCGTCAGAAACCGTGCTGATGAGTTTGCCGACGCCCGACGTCGTCCGCAATGTCGTGTTCGGCCCGGATGGCGTGACCGAATCCAACCGCGCGACCCGGCTGGTCGATCTCTCGACCACGGGCCCGCGCATGGCAACCCAGATTGCGGCCGAGCTCGACAAGACCGGACGCATCACCTTGATCGACGCGCCGGTCAGCGGCGGCACGGCGGGTGCGGAAAAAGGCACGCTTGCCGTCATGGTGTCAGGCGACCATCAGGCCGTCGAGACCCTGCGGCCCGTGCTGAACGTCTTCGGCAAGGTCTTCGTGTGCGGCGACAGACCGGGCATGGGACAGACGCTCAAGCTCGCCAACAACATCATTGCGGTCGCTGCACTTGCCATCTCCTCCGAAGCGATGGCAATGGGCGCCAAGGCCGGCCTCGATCCCCAGATCATGATCGACACCATCATGGCCTCGAGCGGTGGCAACGTCGCGCTGCGCGACAAGTTTCCCAAGGCCGTGCTCACCGGCACATTCGATTTCGGCTTTGCCACCGGCCTATCCTACAAGGACGTGCGCCTCTGCGTCGACGAGGCGGAAGCCATGGGCGTGCCGATGGTGGTCGGCGCTGCCGTGCGGCAGCTCATGGCCGTGACCAACGCCACCTTCGGATCCGACAGCGATTTCACATCGGTGGCGCGCGTTCTGGAAGGATGGGCCGGCGTGAAGATCCGCTCGCGGCCCAAATAAAGCTGGAGCGGTACTCGACTAAAAAACAAAATACTAACGGGGGGCGTTGTGGCGAACGGGGCAGTCGATATTGGCTGGCGGCTCGACCGGCTGAATATTTCACGGTTTCACTGGCGGGTGCTGGCGCTGATCGCCTCCGGCATGTTCTTCGACTCCTTCGATCTCTATCTTGCGAGCGGCGTTCTCGGCGCCATGGTGCAATCGGGAGAGTCGACGCTGTCGTTGAATGCGAGCTTCATCTCGACAACCTTCCTCGGGATGATGATCGGGGCCTGGAGCGCCGGATTGCTCGGCGATCGCTTCGGCCGCAAATTCAGCTACCAGTTTAACCTGATGCTGTTTGGCGGCGCATCGCTGGCGGGCGCCTTCTGTCCCAACATGCAATGGCTCATCGTCGCCCGCTTCTTCATGGGTCTCGGCCTCGGTGCCGAAATCGTCGTTGGCTACGGCACCATCAGCGAGTTCATTCCCGCGCGCCATCGCGGGCGCTTCGCTGCGCTATTGAACCTGATCATCAACAGCAGCCTGTTTCTGGCGACCGTGATCGGCTGGGCGGTGATCCCGAGATTCGGCTGGCGCTGGATGTTTGCGATTGTCGCCGTCGGCGCGTTCGTCGTCTGGTTCCTGCGCCGCTCCCTGCCCGAGTTGCCGCGATGGCTGGTTCGCCAGGGCCGGCTGGAGGAAGCCGAGAAAATCGTCGGCCGGGCCGAAGCGGAATTGACAGTGAACAAGCAAGCAGCGGCACCACCGGCAGCTTCGCCAAGCCGGACTTATGTCCTTGGCGACCTGTTTCGTCCGCCGCTCCTCGTCCGCACCGTCCTTGCGGTCGTCGTGACGGTTTGCCTTCTCACCTTCAACTTCGCCTTCGTGGGCTGGGTCCCGACCTTTCTCGTCAAACAGGGGCTTGGCATTTCAAATTCGCTCGGCGTCTCGGCACTGATCTTCGCCGGCGGCCCGCTCGGATCGCTGATCGGCCTGCTGCTGTGTGAAAGGATCGGCCGGCGGTGGGGCATCGTCGCATTTTCCGCGGTCGGCATCGCGGTCAGCGCGGCCTATGTCAGCGTGAGCGATGTGACGCTCGTCGTCGCTTTCGGCTTCCTGGTGAGCTGCGTGATCTATGTGTTGTCGTCGCTCAGCATCGCCTGCTACGTGCCGGAACTGTTCCCGACCGAGGTGCGGTTGCGCGGCAGCGGGGTAGCCAATACGGCGGGGCGTGCGGTCAATATCGGCGTGCCTTATGTAATTGCGGCAACCTTCGACCAGTTCGGTCTCTACGGCGTCCTGGCGCTGATCAGTGCCGCACTGCTCCTTCAAATGATCATGCTGGCGACGATGGGCATCGAGACCAAGCAGCGATCGCTGGAGGAACTCGCGGACCAAGCCGCTTGAAGGCAATCCATGGCGTCGGCCTGTCTTTCAAACGCAGACCGGCCGCAGTTGCCTGCGGCCGGTCGTGCCGTAGCGCGGTGGAGTCAACCGCGCCCCGCTCCGCTGCGAGATTATTTTCCCTGCACGTCCTTGATGGCCTCGCGAGCGTTGCGGAAGGAATCCATGCCGGCAGGGACGCCGCAATAGACCGCGACCTGAAGCAGAACTTCCTTGATCTCCTCGACCGTGACCCCGTTCGTCAGCGCGCCCCTGACGTGCAGTTTCAGTTCGTGCGTCTTGCCCAGCGCGCTCAGCATGGCGAGATTGATCATGCTGCGCGTCTTGCGGTCGAGCCCCGGCCGCGTCCAGAGCGCGCCCCAGCAGAATTCGGTCGACCATTCCGCCATCGTGCGGGTGAATTCGTCCGCACCCGCGATCGACTTGTTGACGTAGTCCTCGCCGAGGACCTCCTTGCGGACCTTGAGACCCTTTTCGAACAGTTCGGTCTTGCTCATGATCAACCTTTCATGTCTTGGAAGAGCTGCTACGCGCCTGCGACTTTTAGCCTGGCCTTCTTGGCTTTTAGACCTATTCCTTCTCACGCAGCCTCACGCAGCGCGATTTCCTGAAAAATGCTCGCCGCAATCCTAGTCCGAGGTGCGACCTAGTGTCGACTGCAAATTCTTCTGCTTGACAGATTGACAGACAATCTCAAAGGTTAGCAGGCCCGGCCCGGCGAATGAGGCCGGGATCAAAACAAGCCGGGACAGGCAAAGGCGCTCGCTGAACGACGCGCCGCAGGGAGCGGGACATGGCGGACGAGAGGCCTGGCTGCATCAGCACCGAACGAATGGACGGCCCCGGGGGCGCCACGTCGGCCGGGCGTGGCAAGGCGAGGCTGACCTAGCGTAGCAGCTGAAAGAGGCACAAGCCCGCCGATGACCCAATTCATCGAAAGCTTTTTGCAGGCGCTGGCCGCCGGGCTTCTGATCGGCGCGGTCTACGGGCTGATGTGCGTCGGACTCGGCCTGATCTTCGGCGTCATGCGGGTCATCAATTTCGCCCACGGCGATTTCATGATGCTCGGCATGTACGCCGCCTTCTACCTCTTCACCGAGATCGGCGTTCGTGCGCTGTTCGGCAATGCGATCGGTCCGTTCGTCGCCATCCTGCTCTCCGGTCCGGTGCTTGCGGCGTTCGGCTATCTCGTCCATCGCACCCTGATCTCGCACGTATCGGGCACGCGCACCGCTTCACTCGAGGGCGAGGGCCACTACGCGCAACTGATTCTGACGCTCGGAATTGCGCTGATCCTGCAGAACGGCGGCCTGCTCGTCTTCGGATCGGTGCTCGCTTCGATCCGCACGCCGCTGTCGAGCTCGGCCTGGGAGCTCGGCCCGTTCTTCGACATCAGCGTCTTCATCAACAAGGCGCGCGGCATCGATGCCGTCCTTTCGCTGCTGATCATGACGCTGCTGACGCTGCTGATCACGCGTTCGCGCATGGGCAAGTCGCTGCGCGCCGCAGCGGACAACCCGACCGCTGCGACCTACATGGGCATCGACGTCGATCGCGCACACCGCACGGCCTTTGCGCTCGGCAGCGGCATCACCGCGATTGCCGGCGGCCTGCTCGCCACCAACTATCCCTTTCATCCCTTTGTCGGCCTCGAATACGTCATCGTGATGTATGCCGGCGTCGTGCTCGGCGGCATGGGCAGCATCATCGGCGCGTTCTGGGGCGGCATGACCATCGGCCTGGTCCAGCAGATGTCGACGCTGATCCTGCCGACGCAGCTGCAAAACGCGGCCATCTTCATCGTGTTTCTCCTCATCATCTTCTTCCGTCCGCAAGGCTTCTTCGGGCGCATGGTCGAGAGAACCTGACCATGACCATGCGCTCGCTGCTTGCTCCGCTGCTGTTCACGATCGCCTATGCGGCGATCTCGCTTTCCGTCACCAACTCGTATTACCAGCTGATCCTGACGCTGGTCCCGGTGTGGGCCGTGTTCGGCCTGTCATGGAATCTGCTCAGCGGATACACCGGGCTGATCTCGTTCGGCCACGCGGCCTTCTTCGGCATCGGCGCCTACACGACGGCGCTCGGGCAGATCTATTTCGGCATCTCGCCGTGGCTTCTGATTCCGGTCGCCGCCGTATTTGGCGGCATCGCGGGGCTCTTGATCGGATATCCGACCTTCCGCCTCCAGGGCCACTATTTCGCTCTGGCGACGCTCGCTTATCCGCTTGCCATTCTCTACGTTTTCGAGTGGCTTGGCTTCCAAGAAGTGACGCTGCCCATCAAGCGCGAGGCGCCGATCGCCTTCATGCAGTTCGGCGATGCAAGGTCCTACACGCTGATTGCGCTCGTGGTCATGTTCGCCTCGATCCTGTTGACGCAGTCGATCGAGCGTTCCCGCTTCGGCATGGCGCTGCTTGCGATCAAGCAGAACGAGGCTGCGGCGGAAGCCGCCGGCATCGACACGCTCGCCTGGAAGCTGCGCGCGATCACGCTCTCCGGCGCGATCGCCGCCACCATCGGCGCCTTCTATGCGCAGGTGCTGCTGGTCGTGACTCCGCAATCGGTGTTCGGGATGCTGGTGTCCGCGCAGGCTCTCACCGTTGCGATGTTCGGCGGCGTCGGCACCGTCTGGGGACCGGTCATCGGCGCCGTGATCCTGATTCCGCTTGCCGAGATTCTGCACGCGGAGGCTGGCGATCGCTTCCCGGGCATCGAGGGCGTGATCTTCGGGGTCGCCATCATCTGCGTCATCCTGGCCGCCCCGGAAGGCCTGTTCTGGAAATTGCGCGATCGCCTGTTCAAGCGACATGCGGCGGAGATCACCAGCGAACCGGAATCGCAACCGGCGCACGCGCCTGCGGCAGAGGTCGCGGCCAACGTCACGGCGCTGCGGCCGCCGAAGCCGCAACGCCCCGCGGCAGGCGACGTCGTACTCGAAGTGCGCAATCTCTCCCGCTCCTTCGGCGGCCTCAAGGCGGTGCAGGACGTCAGCTTCAAACTGCACAAGAACGAGATCCTCGGAATCATCGGCCCGAATGGCGCGGGCAAGACGACGGTGTTCAACCTGCTCAACGGCTTCCTGCGGCCGAGCCAGGGCGAGGTGCTGATCGGCGGCCGCAACATGTCCGGCGAGCGGCCGCATACGATCTGCGAGGCGGGCATCGGCCGCACCTTTCAGGTCATGCGGCCTTTCCTGCGCATGTCGATCCTCGACAATGTCGTGGTCGGCGCCTATGTGCGCGCGCGATCCGATGAGGAGGCGCGGAAGCTTGCCGCCGACGCCGTCGCCCGCGTCGGCTTGTCCGCGGTGTCGGATCGCCTCGCCGGCGAACTCTCAACCAAGGAACTGCGGCTGATGGAGCTCGCCCGCGCGCTGGCGGGTCAGCCACGCATCCTGCTGCTCGACGAGACACTGGCGGGCCTCGGCCACGACGAGGCGGACGAGGTTGTCGCCGTGATTCGGGAGCTTGCGCGCGAGGGCGTGACGATCGCCATCATCGAGCACACCATGCAGGCGATGGTTCGCCTGGTCGACAGCTTTCTTGTACTCGACCATGGCGCGATCATCACCGCGGGCGAGCCCGAGCTCGTGACGCGCGACAGCCGCGTGATCGAGGCCTATCTCGGCAAGAAGTGGATGGCCGATGCTGTGCATTGACGGATTGAGCGCGGGCTATTCGGCAAAGCCCGTCCTGAAAGGCGTCTCGATCAACGTCGAGGCGGGACAGTTCGTCGCGATCGTCGGACCCAACGGCGCGGGCAAGACCACCCTGTTCAAGACGATCTCCGGCATCCTGAAGCCGACGGGCGGCAAGATTTCCTTCGAGGGCGCTGATCTCATCGCCATCCCGCCGGCACAGCGCCCCCACCTCGGCATCGCCCACGTCCCGGAGGGGCGGCAGGTGTTTCCCTCGCTCACCGTCATGGAAAATCTCGAGATGGGCGCAACGACCGAGAGCGGCCGGCGCGACTGGAAGAACAACATCGAGCGCATCTTCGAATGGCTGCCGGTGCTGGCCGAACGGCGCGCGCAATTTGCCGGGACACTGTCGGGCGGACAGCAGCAGATGCTCGCGATCGGCCGCGGGCTCGCCTCTTCGCCGAAACTCCTGATGCTGGACGAGCCTTCTATGGGGCTCGCGCCCGCGACCGCCGATCTCGTTTTCGATCGGCTGACCGAAATCCGCCGCCAGACCAGACTCACCATTCTGCTGGTCGAACAGCGCGTCGCCGAGGCGCTCGAATTGGCCGACCACGGCTACGTGCTGGAGGCCGGCCGCGTCGCGCTCGAAGGCGACAGGACAACATTGCGTGCCGACGATCGCGTGCGGCGCGCTTATCTCGGCATGTAGCAGTGACATCAACAAGTATCATCGGGAGGATCACGGCATGAAACAGGGAATGAAATGGGCGACCGGCCTCACGCGGCGGACGGTGCTCTCAGGCGCGGCTGCGATGGGTGTGTCGAGCGTCGTGCGGGCCGAGCCGTCGGAAGTCAAGGTCGGGCTTTTGGTGCCGATCTCCGGCATGTATGCGCGGCCGGGCACGGTGATGCGCGAGGGCGCCGAGATTGCGGTCGACCACATCAATGCGCAAGGCGGCGTGAAGGCGCTCGGCGGCGCCAAGCTCAAGCTGGTCGTGCTTGATTGCGGCGACACCACGGAAAAGGCCAAGAGCGCGGCGCAGCGCATGGTCGCGCAGGAGCCCGACCTCGTGGCCGCGAGCGCCGCCTATCTCTCGTCGTTCACGCTCGCGGTCACCGAGGTTACGGAACGCGCGAACCTTCCGGTGCTCACCCTTTCCTATTCCGACCTGATCACCGATCGCGGTTTCAAATACGTGTTCCAGACTTCGGCGACCGCAGGCTCCCAGGCAAAGCAGGCGCTGCCGCAGATCGTCAGCCTCGCCGAAGGCGCCTCCGGCAAGAAGCCCAAGACGGTCGCGATCATCACCGACAATACCGGCGCGTCCATCGCCTCTGCCAAGGCGATGCGCGAGGGCCTGCTCGCCGCCAACGGCCTGCAGCTCGTCGTCGACGAAACCTTTACCCCGCCGCTGGCGGATGCGACATCGCTTGTGCAGAAGGTCCGCGCCGCCAAGCCGGACCTGCTGTTCTTCCTGCCGACCGTGATTTCCGACGCGAAACTGTTGCTGGAGAAGATGAACGAGTTCGGCATGGGCCAGGGCAAGGTGCCGACCATCTCCTTCGGTATCGCGATCGCCGAGCCGGACATGCTGCAAACCGTGAGCCCTGAATTGTTGCAGGGCGTGCTCACCTGCGTGGCAAGCTGGGGCGCCAAGGGCCATGAAGCGCTTATCGCCGAACTCAAGAAGCGCTACAACGAACCCTGGATGACGCAAAATGCGATCTCCACCTACGGCGACATGTGGGTGATCAAGGATGCGCTGGAGAAGGCCGGCAAGGCCGACCGCGCCTCGGTCGCCGAAGCGCTCCGGACGATGGACGGCGGTCCATCGAAATATTATCCGCTTGGCGAGATCAAGTTCGACGAGAAAGGCCGGCGCATCGGCGCCGGCATGACCATCGTGCAATGGCAGGCCGGTGTTCCCGTCACGGTGTTTCCGCCGGAACTGGCCTTGTCCAAGCCGGTCTGGCCGAAGGCCTAGCAGAAACGCAGGAGGTGCGATGTCGACGCTGTCGGGCAAATGGGCGCTGGTGAGCGGGGCCACGGCCGGCCTCGGGCTTGCGATCGCCGAAAGCCTTGCGGGCGCCGGTGCGAATATCATCCTGCACGACATCGCCGCGCCGAACGAAGCGGCCGCCTCCGTCAAATCCCGCTTCAGGGTGGAAGCGATCGGTGTCGCCGCCGACCTGTCGCAGCGAAGCGCTATCGAAGCCATGATGAGCGACCTGCTGCTGCGGCTCGGCGGCATCGATATTCTCGTCAACAATGCCGTGGTCCGGCATTTTGCGCCGCTGGAGGATTTCCCGCCCGGGAAATGGGAGGAAGCGCTGGCTGTCAATCTGTCGGCGCCCTTCCATCTTTCGCGCCTCGTGCTGCCCGCCATGAAGCGCCGGGGCTTCGGCCGCATCATCAACCTCGGCTCGATCTATTCGACGCGAGCGATTGCCGAACGCATCGATTACGTCACGACCAAGACCGCGATCATCGGCATGACGCGCGCGATCGCGATCGAGATGGCCGCGACGAATATCACATGCAATGCGCTGTGTCCGGGCGTGCTGCCGACGCCTGCGATCCAATCGAAGATCGCGGAGGCTGCCGCGCGCGACGGACTTTCAGTGGACGACGTCACGAGGGACTACCTGGCTGCGCGCCAGCCGAGCGGGCGCTTCATCGCGACCGAAAGCGTCGGCGCCATGGCAGTGCTGTTGTGCGGCCCCGCCGGACAGGACATCTCCGGCGCAGCCCTGCCGATCGACGGAGGATGGGCGATCGCATGAGCAAAACCGACTTTCCGGGAGTGCCTGATCCAGTTTCGAATTGCCGAATTGCTGATTCTTCCGGTAAATCGCAGACAACATCAGAATAGACCGAAGGCGCCTCGCCAATGGACCGAGCCACCGAACTGAAATCCACACTTCGCATCGAGGACGTCCCGACCGTGAGGGCGATCGTCGCGCAGAAGCTGCGCGAAGCGATCATGTCCGGCAATTTGAAGCCGGGCCAGCGGCTGGTCGAGCGCGAGCTGTGCGAGATGATGGGCGTCAGCCGTCCCTCGATCCGGGAGGCCCTGCGCGCGCTGGAAGCCGACGGGCTCGTCAACACCGTTCCGCATCGCGGGCCCGTCGTCAGCACCATCAGCCTCGAAGAGGCCCGGCAGCTCTATGCTGCCCGCGCCGTATTGGAAGGATTTGCGGGACGCGAATGCGCGCGCCTGCACGATCCTGCCGTCGTGCGCAGGATTGGCGAGGCGCTCAGCCGCCTGAAAGCAGCGCTCGCCAGGCCCAAGCCCAACATGATAGCGATCCTCGAGGCCAAGACCGACTTTTACGCCGCACTGATCGGCGGTTGCCGGAACGCTTTCATCGAGCGCATGCTGAAGCCGCTGCACGACCGCATCACGCTCTTGCGCATCACCTCGATGTCGCAGCCCAAGCGCATCAACAAGAGCCTGCGCGAGGTGACGGCGATCTGGCGCGCGATCCAGAGCGGAGACGAGGCTCTCGCCGAGCGCTGCTGCGTCGATCATGTCAAGGCCGCAGCCGTGGCCGCACTCGACATGATCGAGCAATCGGCGAAGGAGAAGGCTTTCTCAAACGTGCGGGCAATGCCGCCTCGCGCGAGCTGGTAGCGCTCGCGCCCGATGATCGATTTGCCAAGCAACTTCACGTCTCCCGCGCTCGGACGATGAAACGCCGACATCAGGTTGAAGAGTGAGCTCTAGCCCGCCCCGTTCGGCCCGATGATGGCCAGCATTTCGCCCGAACGGACTTCGACGTCGACATCTTCGACCGCCCGGACGCCTCCGAAGCAGACGCCGAGTTTGTCGCAGCTGAGCAAAACCGTCTGCTCGCCTTGCTGCGCCTTATCTCCTCGATACGCCCTGGAAACGACACGGGCGGCGGCCCCCTGATGGTTGCCTTTTTAACCAACCTCGCTCGAACTATTCGCCCAGCAGTCCTCCTGTCTCCACGATCTCAATGTACATGATCCGTACTCCTAGTTTCTTTTGCTGTTCCATCTCTTAGCTCTCCCAGAGGAACTCGACAGCAGCGATATCAGGTTCCGCCAACCACTCCCCCTTAGCCTTCTTCCACGAGCACCGGCGCATGCCGGGCAAAGCGCAAACCCGCGGAGCATTCTGTTCAGCCAGGCCGGGCCGAACGGCTATTCCCGATAGCCGAATTCCGCCGATAGCCGCCGGGCCGAGGCCTGGACGATCGCGGCTCGGCCCTGCAGGGACTGAATCGACAGCCGCCAGATCGGGCCGGAGATTCCGATCGCGCCGATGACCTGTCCCGTGAAGTCCTTCACCGGTACACCGACGCACCGGACCTCGGGGTTGAACTCGCCATCGTCAAACGCGATGCCGCTTCGGCGGACGTCCGCGATATCCTTTTTCAACACATCCGGCTCGGTGATCGACTTCGGCGTTACAGCCGTCAATTCGGTGCGGGCAAGAAAGCGATCGAGCTGATCGTCGCGAAGAGCGGCGAGAATGACCTTGCCGAGCGCGGTGCAATGCGCGGGCCTCACCACGCCGACGCGCTCGGTGAGCTGGAAGGCGCCAGGCGCCGCCGTTCGAGCAATCACGACGACGGAATCGCCCATGCGAACGGCGAAGTGACCGCTTTCCCCGGTCTCGCGCGACAGGTCCTCGAGAACGGGCGTCGCGAGGCTGACCATCTCGATTTCGTCGAGCGCGCTTGCGGCGAGCGCAAACAGCGGCCTGCCGATCCGGTAGCGCTTAGAGTCCTTGATCTGGCGCACGTAGCCCAGCGACACCAGCGTCTTGACCAGGTGAAAGGTCGTGCTGTTGTGCAGACCGACTCGCTTGCTCAACTCCGCAAGGCTGATGCCGTCACGGCTACGCGCAACTTCTTCCATGATGCCGAACGCGCGCGCCAGCGACTGCACGCCGCCGCGCTGCCTTTCCCCGGCTTCGGCATCGATGTCGTCGGGTTCGGCCGCGCGCACCGCCGGCTCGGCCTTCTTGGCCGGCTTGCCAGCCTTGCTTTGGACCCTGACGTTCATGGCTCGAGCCTCGCGGTGTAAGCTGCCCGTGAACGACCCGCTCCCGGTGCATTCGCATTAGACAGGCTTTTCACCATCGGTAACAGGAGAAGTGATCACGAGGAATACCAGATCGACAAGGCCGGAGTTGGAAATCGCATGTTCGACCCCGGGTGGGAGGAAGATGAAGTCGTGCTTTCTGACGACGTGATTTTTCCCGTCGATCTCCATCAGCCCCTCGCCTTCGAGCACATGATAGACCTGCTCCTGGATCGCGTGCTTGTGCCGCGCAACATGAGCCATCGGCTGGTACATCGATATCCGGTAGTCGAGGTGTTTGGACCGCGCGGTTTCCGGCATGACCAGCGGCTTCGACAGCGCGCCACCGAAATGATTGGGAAATTCCCGCCACGGCACTTCCGCGACGTTGCGGATGAAGGCGCCGGATGAGGTGTTGTCGTTGCTCATCGTGCTCTCCCGTCCTTGAACCCGTTCATGTCGGCTGGAACTGAACGCCGATTCCCGGCTTGCTGCGGCCGAGGCCCGGCAATTCCCAGACACCGGCGCCGGCGGGATTCATGTCTGCGCCGATATCGACGTCGATCAGAAAAGGCCGGTTCGCCGCAATCCCCTTGCGAATGGCCTCGCCGATATCTCCCGCACGATCGACGCGAACGCCTTCGACGCCGCAGGAGCGGGCCATCGCGGCAAAGTCCGGATTGTAGCGCTGCCCTGTCAGGGGATCGTGAAAATCCGTTGCAAGCTCCCGACCGCCGAGATAGCCGCGCTGCAATCCGCGGATCGACGCATAGGCGTAGTTATTCCACACCACCCAGACCACCGGCAGATTGTATTCGACCGCCGTGCCGAGCACGTTGGCATGCATGAAGAAGGCGCCGTCGCCGCAGACCGAGACGCAAGGCCGGTCGGGTGCGGCGTATTTGGCGCCGAGCACACCGGCGACGCCAAAACCCATCGGGCCAAATCCCATCGAGCCGATCAGCGAGTCCGGCCGCCGCGGCTTGCAGAAGCCGAGCAGCCAGTTGTGATGAATGCCGATGTCGCTGACCAGGATGGCATCCTCGGGCAGCGCCTTGTCGATCTCCAATGCAGCACGCTGCGGATGGATCGGCGTCGTGTCGACGGAAAATCCGGGCGCGACGAACTTGTCCCACTCCTTGCGATAGGTATCGATCTCGGCGAGCCATTTCTGCCGCGCGTCGGCGCGTCTGGCGAGATCGGCGCGGCGATCCAGCTCTTCATGAACCTGGCGAAGGAAGGTGCGGACATCCGCCATCAGGCCGAGCGCAACCGGATAATTGCGGCCGATCTCCTCGGGATCGATATCGACGTGAATCAGGCGGGTCGGCGGGATCGTGAAGGAGTAACCGGGAATCCAAGAGCTCGACGTGCGATCGTCGAACCGGACGCCGAGCGCGAGCAGCACGTCGGCCTGCCGCGTGGCATGATTGGCCTGGTAGTGGCCGGCGCGCGACACGAGACCAAGCGCCAGCGGATGATTGGCATCGAGTGCGCCGAGCCCGCTCGCCGAAGACGCCACCGGAATCTGCAAGCGCTCGGCCAACCGGCGCAGCTCTTCCGTCGCGCTCCCGTAGCGCACGCCCTGCCCGACCAGCATGACCGGCCGTTCGGCGGAAAGGAGCATGTCGACGGCTTTGACGACGCCTTCCGGATCGGCGCCGCAGCGGCTCGAGATGTTGGCGTTCCAGCTTAACGCGTTCGGCGCTTCTTCGGCAGCGCTTTCCATGAAGACGTCGAAGGGAACATCGAGCACGACAGGCCCGGGACGTCCCGTCACCATCGTCTTCCAGGCCTGGCGCACCGCAAGCGGCACCATCTCCCCGCGCGTCGGCTGGAACACCTTCTTGCAGATGCTGCGCACGGTCGAGGGAAAATCGGCCTGATAGTGCCGGTACATTTCCTGGAACGCACCGCGGTTGAATTGCGTGGTGGGCACGTTGCCGGTGACCGCCATGAACGGCACGGAATTGAGGTACGCGTTGGCGAGCGAGATCGGCAGGTTTGCCGATCCCGGGCCGCATGACGTGAACGTCGCGGTCGGCTTGCCCGAGACACGGTAATAGACGTCGGCCATAAAGCCCGCGACGCTTTCATGGTGCACCGAGATCGTCTTGATGTCGGCGGAGCGTTCGTACAGCGCGTCGATGAACTGGATGTTGCCGTGGCCGCACAGGCCGAACACCTGCGGCACGTTTTCCTGGATCAGGTAATCGACGATCACCTGAGCCCCGTTCAGCGTATTGCGCTGCGACATCCAACTCTCCTTGACGTCGATATTCTTTTATTGGGCGACGGGCTTCCACGCAGCGGAAGCCGGCCTCCGACGATGCGGGACCATATTTGCCACAATGCTGTACGTCAATTCATAATGTGATATACGGCAACGCCAGCCTGCACGCCGGACAAAAAGCAGGACGTTTCGAACAGGGGGACAACGATGGCAGCTTCTTCCGCAGCAAAATCCGTGACCGGACGCCGGCGTCCAAACCGCCTTCGGCGTTTTTGGCTTGGCGTCGCAATGGCGCTTGCACTGGTCCAGCCGATGGCGATCCGCGCTGCGGAGCCCATCAAGATCGGCGTGGTCGCGCCGCTTACCGGTCCGCTTGCCGACGCCGGCCGCTATGGCGTGCAAGGCGCGAAACTCGCGGTCGAGGAAGTCAATTAGGCTGGCGGAGTGTTGGGGCGACAGCTTCAGCTGGTGATCGAGGACGATCAGTCGCTGAATCCTTCGACCATCCTTGCCTTCACCAAGCTTGCCGACGACAAGGACATCGTCGCGTTTCTCGGCCCCACACGCAGCACCCAAATTCAATCGATCGCGCCGAGCGTGAAGCAGGCCCGCAGGCCGGTGATGATCGGGGGCACCGATCCGTCCCTGACGCTCGCGGGCAATCCATGGTTTTTCCGGTTCAGGCCCAACGACACCTATACCGCGCGGGTCATGAGCGATTACGGGCTGAACAAGCTTGGCAAGAAGAAATGGGCGATCGTGCACGCAACCGATGCGTTCGGCACCAACGCAAAAACGCTGTTCATCGAGGCACTCAAGAAGCAGGGCATCGAACCGGTTATCGTCGAAGGCCAGCCCAATAATTCGCCCGATTACACCGCGGTTGCATTGTCGGTCAAGCAATCCGGCGCCGACGTGCTCGCCACCTTCATCACGTTCGAGCCGAACGTCGCCATCTTCGCCCGTCAGCTTCGACAACTTGGCGTCAACATCGTCTGGCTTGGCTCGCCGTCGATCACGACGACGACCGCACGCAAGCTTGCTGGCGCAACCCTATACAGAACTTTCGCCGTTGCCGACTTCCATCCCGATGCAAATCCGGAAGCCAAATCGTTCGCGGAGAAATATCTGACGAGCTTCAAGAGTACGCCGGATTTCTTTGCGTCCTGGCCTTACGACGCCGTCCATGTTCTGGCGCTCGCGATCGGCAAGGCCGGCAGCACGGAACCCGACAAGATCCGCAGCGCCCTCTTGTCGGTAAAGGATTATCGCGGCGTCGAGGGTACCTACAATTTCGACAAGAACGGTGATGGCTTGCACGGCTACAACATCGTCAGGAACGACAGCGGCAACATCGTTGTCGAGCGGCGGATCGATTTCAACGATTGAACGATGGAGTGGGCTGCGTTCGCTGCTCGCGCGCAACCAGTGACGATGGGCTGCGTCACCGTCCGTGCGCTGCGTGCCGGCGCAAGCCCGACGGCGGTTCCATCGGGTTCCCTCCTCCAGCTGAGCATTCTGCCGTTCGTAAGCGAGCGGTTCCACGGCCCGTCACCCTTGATCTGGGTCAACACCTGCCCGGCGCACCTTGAGATCATGACCTAAGCGCGCTTGGCCGTTGATGCGCGCCGGCGCTATTTTCTCGGATGTTTTGATAATCACCGCGTCTTATCCTCGTGGTGAAACATGCCGCAGACTTGGTACGTCACTTTTGAAGTGCACAGATCCGGCGTGCTGTCGTCTCGGAGGCGAGGGCCTCGATCAACCATGACATTTGAAACCGAAAGGGAAGCCAAGGTCTTTGCTCGCACGAAGTTCCACGAGGGGCTGATCGTATACGCCGGCACCATCAATCCGTATTCACCAAAAAGACTCATTTCCTCACGGAATTTGACTCATTGGCTCGACGAACCGCAGGAGCAGCCAAGTGCGGATCAAAACGGCGCGGCTGGCGAAGAACAATGACTGCGCGCCGGCGCTGTGTTCCCGCGTCGTGCAGATACGTCAGCCGAGCTGACTCTAATTCTGATTGTCCCGGACTGTTGCCATTTTGGTACGGGGTCTTCGAGCCCGCGGGCATACAAACGACCCTACAACTTGAAATCCAGCGCATCGCGATTTGTTTTGGTACGAGCAGAAGAAAGGAATTGAGATATGAGGATGAAGAAAATTTTGCTGGGTGCGGTCGGTCTTGCAGCGCTGGGCATGGCGGCTCCCGCGTCCGCCGCTGATATGGCTGCGAAGCCCTACGTGAAGGCGCCGCCGCCGATGCCGGCTCCGATCTACGATTGGAGCGGCTTCTATATCGGCGGCAACGCCGGTTGGGGAGAAAGTCGCAATTGTTTGGACACTATTCCGTTGACGGGCTTAGGTCTTTCTGACGGCTGCGTCAGTCGATCAGGCGGTCTCGTCGGCGGCCAGTTTGGATACCGCTGGCAATCCGCGCAGTTTGTCTTCGGTGTGGAGGCGCAGGGTGACTGGGCCAACCTCAGCGGATCCCATGTCAGCCTGGTGAACCCTGCGTTCACGACCGGCGTCAAGGTGGATGGCCTGGGCCTCTTTACCGGCCAGATCGGCTACGCCTGGAACAATTCGCTCCTTTATCTGAAAGGCGGCGCCGCCGTAACAAGCAATCGTCTTGACATAGTACAAATTTCAACCGGCATCGATGTAGCCTCGGCAAGCTCAACTCGATGGGGCGGCGCCGTGGGCATCGGATGGGAGTACGGCTTCACGCCGAACTGGTCGGTAGGTATCGAATACGATCACCTCTTCATGGGTAATTCAAACAACTCGTTCTCGGGCATCACTCCGGTTGCTGCTGCTTTTATCAACGATCGGATCAGTCAAGACGTTGATATGGTGACCGTACGCTTCAACTACCGCTTCGGCGGCTACGGTGCCCCGATAGCGGCTCACTACTGATTTTACACTCCCAGCAAACTCGAGTCCCCCGGGGGCCGCTCCCCGGGGCTTTTTTTGCATCGGCAGTGCCGAGGTTCAATTCGCTGCACCAGCGCGGGACCTGCGTCCGTCGCGACTCCGCGCTAGTTGGGAGCGAATGTCAAATCCACTCCACTGGCAACCAGTTCGCTGAACGAGGAAAAGAACTGGCCGGCCAGCTTCCTTGCGGTGGAGTCGATCAGCCGGCCTCCCAGCTGTGCGAGCTTGCCGCCGATCTGCGCATCGACCTGGTACGACAGGATGGTCGCATCCGGGCCTTCTTCGCTCAGCGTCACGACTGCGCCGCCCTTGGCGAAACCGGCGATGCCGCCGCTCCCCTCTCCCGAGATGCGATAGCTGCTCGGCGGATCAAGATCCGACAACGTAACCTTGCCTCCGAATGTGGCCTTCACCGGCCCGACCTTGAGCACGACGGTCGTGGTCATCTCGTTCGGCGCCGACATCTCGAGCGACTGGCAGCCGGGAATGCATTGCTTGAGGACGTCGGGATTATTCAACGCCTCCCACACTTTCTGCTTCGAGGCGGGAATGCGCTGACTGTCATTCATCTGCATGGTCTTGCTTCAACTCCCTGGACGATATTTCGCATCGCGTTGCCCGCGCCGCCGTTCGAGCGTGATCTCGGCGAGAATCGACATGGCGATTTCCTCGGGCGTGATGGCGCCGAGATCGAGCCCGGCCGGCGCCTTGACACGATCGATCGCAGCGGGATCGAGCCCGCTCGCGGCCAGTCTGTCGCGCAGCGCCGCCATCTTGCGCCTGCTGCCGACGAAGGCACAGTAGACCGCTTCGATTGCGAGCGCTTGCTTGAGCGCGGCCTCGTCGCCCTTGCCTTGCGTCGATACCACCACGAAGCGGCGGGCGTTGTTGAGATCGCGGGGTTCGAAGCCATCGACGACGACGTCGGCATCCGCGGCCGCCGCGAGGTCGGCGGCGGGTGCTGCCAGCGTCACATGATAGCCGAGCCGACGCGCCTGTGCGGCCAGCGACAGCGCGACCGGGCTTGCGCCCAGCACCACGAGCGACGGATGCGGCAGGACGGGCTCGACAAAAATATCCATCGTACCGTTGCTCGGGCACATGTTCGAGGCAAAGCGCACGCCCTCTTTCGTCTCGCCCGGCTTGACGCCAAGCTCGGCCAGCAGGTTTTCCGGCTGAACTGAGATCATGCGCGGCTCGCCGTCGGCGAGCGCCTCGCGTGCGGCCTTCAGCACCGCGCCCCTGGCGCAACCGCCGCCGATCCAGCCCGCGACAATCGTTCCGTCAGGCCGGATGATCGCCTTCGCACCCGCCTTGGCCGCGGTCACCGAGACGGTACGCACCACCGTCGCCAGCGCAAAGGTCTGCTCGGCGGCCTTCATTTGCGCAACCAGATCCATCAGTTCAGCATGCGCGCCCATCACAGTCTCGCCAGATAGGGTTCGAGCGCGGCGAGGCTGGCCATCGTATTGGCCGGCGCATAAAGATCGACATGCGGCAGCGCCGCCTTGATGCCGCGCGCCTCAGGAGCATAACCCTGCCATCCCATCATCGGGTTGAGCCAGACGATGCGGCGGCAGCGGCGGCCGAGCGCGGCCATCTCGCGACCCAGCAGTTCTGCATCGCCGGTCTCGTAACCGTCGGAGACGATCATCACGCAGGTGCGCGAATGGATCACGCGCGCGGCATGCCAGCGGTTGAAGGTCTGAAGACTTTCGCCGATCCGCGTTCCTCCGCCCGCGCCCTGCGCCATGATCGAGAGGCGATCGAGCGCGCGGCCGGCGTCTCTCTCTTTCATGGCTTCCGAGACGTGCGCCAGCCTCGTATGGAACAGGAACGCTTCGGCCTCGCGGAATTCGTCGAGCACGCCGTGAACGAAGCGAAGAAACACGCCGGTGTACATGCTCATCGAGCCGGAGGCATCGAGCAGCACCACGAGCCGCAAGGGCTTTTGCTTGCGCTGCCGCTTGAACAGACTGATCGGCACGCCGCCGCGGCTGATATTGCCGTGAATGGTACGCCGCAGGTCGATCCGATAGCCGCGCCGGCGCACGAGATCGCGCCGTGTCAATCGCGTGCGCATCGCGCGCGCCAACCGTGCCGCGGCAAGATGCGCCTGCGCGATCTGCTCGGCATCCGCCATGTTGCGAAAATCAGTCCCGCTGCGATTCTCCGCGCGCGAAGCGCCTTCCATGCGCCCCTCACCCGAACGATCATTGTCGGCGCCGTCGGTAGAAGGGATCTGGTCGGTCGCCGCATTGCCGCCGGCCGAGGGCTCGGATGGATCGCCCGGCAGGTTCTTCATCGAAGGACTGCTCGCGGCTTTCGATGCGCCAGTGACGGACGAGCGCGATCGAATTCGCTTGCCGAGCCAGAACGCGTCGAAAATTCCGTCGAACTTCTCCCAATCCGACTTTCGCGCGGAGAACAGATGCTTGAAGGCCGAGCGGAGCAGGTGCGGCCGCGCCGCAAAGCCAGCGGCCATCAGGGCGGCTGCGTCGCGGCCCTCGGCAAGACCGACGGCAAACCCGGCCTCGCGCAAGGTGCGCAGGAACGCCGCAAGCTTGTTCGAGACCAGGCGGGACAGCTCGTTGATGTCCTCGATGTCGGGAGACACGCCGCAACAACTCATGCGACCCTCCCCAACAGACGGTCGCTGACTTCCCGCGTCACCCGCGCCCGGTCCTCCTGCGTCTTGAGCAGGCACATCATCGTTTCGTGCACGGTCTCGGGCGCATCGTGCAGATCCTTGACGTCAAGCCCGACCAGCGCCGCCGCCCAGTCCAGCGTTTCCGCAACACCAGGCACCTTCCGCAATTCTTCCTTGCGGAGCCCTTCGACCATGCGGGCGATCTGCAACGACAGCGAGGCGCCGGCGCCGGCGCGCGTCATGATGATGCGCGTCTCGCGCTCCACGTCGGGATAGTCCACATAGTGGTAGAGGCAGCGGCGACGCAGCGCGTCCGATAATTCCCGCGTCCCGTTCGATGTCAGCACCACATGCGGAATCGACTTCGCCTTGACCGTTCCGAGTTCGGGTATCGAGACCTGGAAGTCCGACAACAGCTCGAGCAGGAAGGCCTCGAACTCGTCGTCGGCGCGGTCGATCTCGTCGATCAGAAGCACGGGCGGCGTGCTGCGGCGGATCGCCGCCAGCAAGGGCCGCTCCAGCAGATATTTCTCCGAAAATATGTGCTCCTCGATCGCGTCGGCGTCGCCGCCACGATGCGCCTGGATCGACAGCAACTGGCGCTGGTAATTCCACTCGTAGAGCGCGGCCGACTGATCGAGCCCTTCGTAGCACTGCAGGCGGATCAACTCGGTGGCGTGCACCGTGGCAAGCGCTTTCGCCACCTCGGTCTTGCCCACGCCCGCCTCCCCTTCCAGCAGAAGCGGACGGCGCAGCAACTGCATCAGCGAGACCGCGGTCGCCAGTTCGTCGTCGGCGATATAGCCGGCAGCGGCCAGAGCGCGCGCGATCTCGTCACGGGTTTTCACTATCAGACCGATTCTCCACTCGTTATGGCCGGGCATAGCCGTTCGAAGAACGGCGTCGCTTCCACTCGCCTACGCCCGGCCATCCACGTCTTAACTGAATTCAATTCAGACTTGGATGCCCGGCACAAGGCCGGGCATGACGCCTGTTTTGGACGCCAGCGCTACCCAAGCACGCCCAGTTCCTTCGCCGCCCTCCAGTTGCGCCAGTAGTCATGCGGCATCTGGATGTGGGTCGAGCCCAGGAACGAGAACGCGTCATTGACCGCATTGGAGAAGGCCGGCACGCCACCGACATTCGGACTCTCGCCGACGCCCTTGGCGCCGATCGGATGGTGCGGCGATGGCGTGACCGTGAAGTCGGTCTCCCAATGCGGCGTCTCCACGGCGGTCGGCATGAAGAAGTCCATGAAGGAACCGGTGACGACGTTGCCTTCTGCGTCGTAACGGATCTCCTGGCCCATTGCGATGGCGAACGCTTCGGTCAGGCCGCCATGCACCTGGCCTTCGATGATCATCGGGTTGATCCGCGTGCCGCAATCGTCGAGCGCATAGAAGCGCCTGACCTTGTAGACGCCGGTGTCGACATCGATGTTCATCACGCAGATATAGGCGCCGAACGGATAGGTCATGTTGGGCGGATCATAGTAGCTCACCGCCTCCAGTCCCGGCTCCATTCCGGGCGGCACCGAATTGTAGGCCGCCCAGCAGATATCCTTCATCGACATGAACTTCTCGGGCAATCCTTTGACGCGGAAACCGTCGATATCGAACTCGAGATCGTCCTCGTGGACCTCGAGCTTGTAGGCGGCGATCATCTGCGCCTTGGCCTTGATCTTGCGCGCAGCCATCGCGATCGCGGCGCCCGCGACCGGTGTCGACCGCGAACCGTAAGTGCCAAGACCGTAGGGTGCGGTGTCGGTGTTGCCTTCCTCCACCATGATATTGTCGGCGGGGATGCCGATCTCGGTGGCGATGATCTGCGCCCAGGTGGTCTCGTGGCCCTGACCCTGGCTCTTGGTCCCCATCCGCGCGATACCCGCACCTGTCGGGTGCATGCGGATCTCGCAGGAGTCAAACATCGCGATGCCGAGAATGTCGCAATTCTTCGACGGCCCGGCGCCGACGATCTCGGTGAAGAACGAGACGCCGACGCCCATGATCTCGCGCGTCTCGCCGCGCTTGAACGCGGCGCGCATCGCCGCCTGTTCCTTGCGCAGCTCGGCATATTTCACCGTCTCCATCGCCTTGCGCATCGCGGTGGCGTAGTTGCCGGAGTCGTATTCCCAACCCAGCGCCGAGTGATAGGGAAACTGCTCCGGCTTGACGAAGTTCTTCAGCCTGAGTTCGGCCGGGTCCATGCCGAGCTTCTGCGCCAGGATATCCATGGCGCGCTCGATGCAGTAGGCGGCTTCGGTGACGCGGAAGGAACAGCGATAGGCAACGCCGCCCGGCGCCTTGTTGGTGTAGATGCCGTCGACCACGAGATGCGCGGTCGGGAAATCGTAGGAGCCGGTGACGATATTGAAGAAGCCGGCCGGCCATTTCGACGGGTCGGCGCAGGCATCGAAGGCGCCGTGATCGGCGAGCACGTGAACCCGCAAGCCGGTGACCTTGCCGTCCCTGGTCGCGGCGATCTCGGCCGTCATGTGGTAGTCGCGCGCGAACGAGGTCGCGGTCAGGTTCTCGATGCGGTCCTCGACCCATTTCACCGGTTTGCCGGTGACGATGGAGGCGACCGCGGCGCAGATATAGCCGGGATAGGCGCCGACCTTGTTGCCGAAGCCGCCGCCGATGTCGGGCGAGATGACGTGGATCTTCTGCTCCGGCAGTTTCGCGATCAGCGACACCACGGTGCGGATCACGTGCGGCGCCTGGAAGGTGCCCCAGATCGTCAGCTCGCCCTTGACCTTGTCGAACGAGCAGACGCACTGACAGGTTTCCAGCGGCGATGGATGGGTGCGGTGATAGGAGATCAACTCCTTGATCGTCACCTCCGCCTTCTTGAAGGCGGCGTCCGTCAATTCCTTGTCGCCGACGGTCCACTCGAAGATGTGGTTATGATGCTTGCGCGGACCATGCGCGCCTGAAGTCTTGCCGGCAAGGTCCTCGCGCAGCACGGGCGCGTCGGGGTCCATCGCCTTGAATGGATCGATCAACGGCGGCAGCGGCTCATATTCCACCTTGACCTTGTTGATGCCGTCATCGGCGGCATAGCGGTCGGTCGCAACGACGAAGGCGACCTCCTGGTTCTGGAACAGCACCTTGCCGTCGGCGAGCACCATCTGCACGTCGCCGGCCAATGTCGGCATCCACGCAAGATTGACCGTCTTCAGCGTCTCGGCCGTGATCACAGCAAGCACGCCCGGCACCTTCAATGCCTCGGAGCCGTCGATCGACTTGACGCGCGCATGCGCGTGCGGCGAGCGGACGAAATCGCCATGCAGCATGCCGGGCAGTTTCACGTCATCGACGTAATTGCCCTTGCCTTGCGTGAAGCGGATGTCCTCGACGCGCTTGCGCTTGCAGCCCATGCCTTCGAGGGCGGCGGTACGTTGTTCCCGCGTGGGAGTCAGGTCGTTCATTCTGCGGCCTCCCGGAATTCGACGCCGTTGATCTTGGCGGCAGCGTATTGAATGGCTTTGACGATGTTCTGGTAACCGGTGCATCGGCAGATATTGCCGGAGATGCCCATCCGGATCTCCTCCTCGGAAGGCTGCGGATTTTCCTTCAGCAGCCGATGCGCGCGCACGATCATGCCGGGCGTGCAGAACCCGCATTGCAGCCCGTGCATCATGCGGAAGCCCTCCTGCAACGCGGAGAGCGAACCGTCGGCATTGGCCATGCCTTCGATGGTCGTGATGTCAGAGCCATTGGCCTGCACGGCGAACATCGTGCAGGACTTCACCGACATGCCGTCGATATCGACGGTGCAGGCGCCGCAATGCGTCGTTTCGCAGCCGATATGCGTGCCGGTCATCTGTAGGTTTTCGCGGATGAAATGCACCAGCAGCGTGCGCGGCTCGACCAGGCCTTCGACCTCCGCGCCGTTCACTTTCATCGTGATATGCGTCTTTGCCATGTGAACTCTCCCTTCATGCGGCTTTCGCGGCGGCGCGCTGCAGCGCGCGCATCACCATGATTCCGCCGACATGCTTGCGATATTCGATCGGTCCACGCGCGTCCGCCGCCGGCGCCATGATCGCCTGCGCCGCAGCAGCGGCCGCTTTCAGCGCCGCCGCATCGAGGCTGGTGCCGATCACCGCCTTGGCGGCGTTCTCGGCGAGCAGCGGGGTTTCCGAAAGATTGGTGAGACCGATCGTGCAAGTCGCAACCTTGCCGCTCGCCATCGTCAGCACCACCGCGGCCGCAGCCGTCGCATAGTCGCCGACCTTTCGTTTCAGCTTCTCATAGGCGTAGCCGTGGCCGGCCGCGGGCGCCGGAATCGAGATCGAGGTCAGGAGTTCGCCGGGTTCGATCGCCGTGAAATAGGCCCCCTGATAGTAGTCGGCGGCCGCGACCTCGCGCGCGCCGTTCGGTCCTTCAAGGCGGTATGTGGCGCCCAAGGTCATCATCAGCGCCGGCATATCGTTGCCGGGATCGCCGTTGGCGACATTGCCGCCGACAGTCCCGCGATAGCGGACCTGAGGATCGGCAATCACCAGCGCGGTTTCGTGCAGGATCGGGATCGATTTTGCGATTTCGTCGGAGGCCAGCAACTCGTGCTGTGTCGTCATGGCGCCGATCACGACCTTGCCGCCGTCGCGCCGGATCCCTTTCAGCCCATCGATGGCGTGCAGGTCGATCAGATGCTCCGGCGTCGACAGGCGGAGTTTCATCATCGGGACCAGGCTGTGGCCGCCGGCGAGCGGACGGGCCTCATCGCCCAAGGTCGAGAGCAATTTCACCGCGTCGGCCACCGTGGCCGGCCTGTGGTAACTGAACGGACCAGGGATCATCATCTCCTCCATGTCGTCCTGTTTGGCCCTTACGGGGCGCGCGGACATTGGGAAAATGTTCTCGCCGGGACCGACGGCATCGCAACCACAGGGGCACGGAGGCGAAGAAATTCGCACGAAATGCGGCTCATCACGCACGAAATGCGTCAGCATCCGCACCCCATTGCGAGCCGGGTGTCTAGACCGTCCGGTGGACGAGCCCGAGCCGGGCCTTCACTTCGGCGATCTTGGCGCGGCTGACAGGAACCCGATGCGGCGACTGGCCATCCAGTTCGACGATCGCGCCGTCGCCTTCCTTGCGAACGAAGGTCACATGCGAAATCGCAATGATATGGCTGCGATGCACCCGGAGGAACAGGCCGGGGTCGAGATGCGCCTCGGCCTCCGAAATCGACCAGGGGCACATCCGTTCCCGGACCCCGTCGTGGATCTTGGTATAGTGTGCATCGGCTCGGACGCTGCGGACCTCGGCGGTGTCGATGAAATGCGTTCCGTCGGCGCCCTCGACCGGCAGCCGTGGCGAAGGCGCGGCGCGCGGGGGCTGGCCGACGCCACCGAGCGGAACGGGCCGCAGCTTCGGCGCAGTCGGAGCCTGACCTGCGTCCGCGATCGGCGTCTCGCTCGCCTTGTCGACGCCAGTGGAAACCGCCTTCCGCGGGTCCGGGACCAGCGAAAGCAGAAATCCGGCGGCGATCACAAAACAGAAGAGTGCAACGACCAACGACAGGGTTTGTGGCGAGGCCACCAGACCGTCCATGCGGTGGTGGACGCCGGCGGTCGACGGGACAACTTCCATGCCCGCCATCGCGGTGTAGTGCATGCCCGACACGGCAACGCCAAACGCGACCGCGCCGACCAGCAACTGCACGCCGCCCGGTCGCGCCAGGAACGCCCGCAACCCGCCATAGGCCGCCGCAATCGCGATCACAACCGCAAGCGCGACCATCCCGGGCGCGTGGGTCATCGCAAAGTCACCAGCGAGAGCATGCATGCCGACATAATGCATGCTGACGATGCCGAGCCCCAGCAACACAGCCGACGAGGCCACGCGCAACGTCGAGGCCGTTCCGACACTGACAAAAAACAGCGAGATGCCCACGACCAGCACGCAGATCAGAAATGACACGATCGTCGGGAGCACCAGATAAACGGAGTCGGCAGGCAACGGCGCCGCCAACATGCCGACGAAATGCATCGTCCAGATTCCGACGGCGAGAAAGAATGCTGCGCCCGCGAGCAATAGACGATGACTGGCGTTTGGCGTGCCGCGAATGCGCGCAGCAATGCCAAAACCGGTATAACCTCCCAGGATCGCGATCACCACCGAGAGCGCGACGAGATAGGGATCGTGTCCTTCGAACATGATCTTCTCGGCCACCCGTCTCCACGGACGGCCTCCTCCCGGCGCGAGCTTATACGGCCGTTCGCAGAAATGACAATCCACCCAGCCGGTCCGACCGCGCCGAATACGAGCGGCTTGACATGCCTTTCGCTTCGACGGATTCAGAGAACCACGGGGCTTCGGGTCAGCAGCCAGGACCGAACAAAACGGGCAGCACTGAGGCTTGAAGAAAGGAGTTTATCCTTAAGCCCGATAGCCCCCCGCCCGCCCACTGGTCGGCGGCCCGAAGTCCGTTCGAAACTGACAAGGCTTCCGCAGTTTCTGTAACGAGCTTTGTAGCGAATGGTGGCTTGAGAAGCCAATGCAGCTCTTCATAGACGAAAAGTGCGGCCAAATATCCGATCGGCTCGACGCTGCCGAACGAGCATCAACTCGGTCCGCCGAATTCAAGGTCAGTCGCGCAACTTTATCCGTGGCCCTCCGCGCTGCAGAGTGCTGCGCAGGCCTATTGCACACGCCAAGATGAGACACGAGGCGAAAACAAAACCGTAGACGATATTGCAAACCGCGGTCGCCTTGTTCTCGCGACAGTCTCGCCATGTCTTTGCAAGATATGTTGGGTCACATTTTTTGAACGCAAATGATCCCATTTTCTCCATCGATACTTTCGATTTAGGACAAGAGCGTTTTTTAAGACGCACAGACCGGCACCTGAAAAGTGCGAGTGGAGTACAGGAATTTGTCTTTCGCGTTTGTCCGCGCCACGACCTCTGAGATCAACCCGGCACACTGGCAACTGACCTTTCCGCGCCGGGCGGATGAGATCTATGCGGGTTGGGCTATTCCACTTCTGCTCTTTGGGTTCGTCGGCATCTGGCAGGCATTCCTGGCCATTGCCTATATCGGCGGCGATCTGCATCCCGATGTGTTGGAAACCTGGACGCTCGGACGCAGTATTGAGTGGGGATATGCCAAGCACCCGCCATTGATGGGATGGGCGGCACGGGCCTGGACGTCGATCTTTCCGCTCGCGAACTGGTCGTTCCAGTTGATGGCGCTGACGAACTCGGCAATTGCACTCGGGATTGTCGATCTGATTTCTCGTCGTTTCGTGCAAGGCGACAAAAGACTGATCGTCCTGCTGCTTCTCATGCTGACGCCAATCTACCAGTTTCACGCTCAGCGCTTCAATGCGAACTCGATTCTGCTGGCGACCTGGCCACTCGCCACCTACTGCTTTCTGCGGTCATTTGAAACGCGCCAGCTCGGATGGGCCGCTGCAGCCGGTGCGGCGGCCGCGCTTGCAATGCTCGGCAAGTACTATTCCGTGTTCTTGATCATCGGTTTTGCGTTCGCCGCGATCATGCATCAACAACGACGCGCCTATTTTGGCTCATTGGCTCCTTGGGTTTCGACAATTACCGGCCTTGTGGCGCTCGAACCGCATTTGTATTGGCTGGCGACGACGGGAGCGAAACCTTTCGGTTATGCGCTTGCGACGCACGCGGGCAAACCATTTGGTCAGTGGCTTGTCGAATTGCTTCTCTTCGTCCCCGGTGTTGCGATGGTTCTAGCCCTGCCTGCGGCGGCATGGGTTCTGATCGCAGGAGAGCGGCTCAAGAAGTTTCAGCAGGACTTTCGCGCGTTGAACCCGGGGTTATGGCTACTGTTTCTCGTCGGTGTCGGGACAATCGTGTTTCCCGCAATCACCGCCGCGGCGTTGAAAAGCGACATGCAGCCGATTTGGGCGCTGCAAGGTCTTTTCTTGTTCGCGATTCTGACCGTCTGCGGCGCCAGCTATCGGATTGAGCGCTTTCATGCCGTCAATCTGGCTGTTGCCGTGATCGGGATAGCGGTATTCTCGCTGGTCGTCGTGGCGCCCGTTCACGCCCTCTATCGAAATTGCTACCCGCTGCATGAAGGGCGCAACTTCTATCAGAAGGCTGCGGAGGAGGTCACCCGGCGATGGCACGCGCAGTCCAATGCGGCGCTTCCGGCAGTCGGCGGCGACGATGGTCTCGCCTTTGCGGTCGCTTTCTACAGTCCAGATCATCCCGTTTACGAAAGACCCCTCGTCAACCCGAGCGTTGAGCCATCGCTCGATCCGGCCTTGCTCGCGCGGGGATGGGCAGCGTTGTGCTTTGGCGAAGACGACGCTTGCGCCAAGGCAATGGAAAGAACTGCGGCGCAAGCTCCCTGGTTCGTCAGGTCCGAATTCACCGTCCATTCAGCGCTTTTCTGGCAGACCGGCGCCAGCCAGACCTTCACTGTGTTCATCGTGCCGCCGGCAATGTGACCGCCGACGATGGGCATCGCGGATGATTTGCAGACGTCAGTCGCTGTGAGCGGTCGTTCTCGCTCCGGGTCGCTGTCATTGAGTTCGCACAAGCGTCGGCGTTCCCTGGCACGGCCGCTACTCTTTGCGATCCGCCCCTTGGCCACGCGGGTCAGACACGGACGATTGCTTGCTAACGGCCAGCGCTTTGGAACTGTGTGACGTTTGGCGCTGGTGGATTGGGATATTTCTTGACCGATGCGAAGTATGCCTCAACCGCCTTGAGCGCCGGTTCACTGGCGAAGGGAAACAGCCCAAAGACTTTGAGATCTTCATGTGGGTCCATCTCGATGTTGAAGATCTTCGGGTAGCCGGCCATCGGCGCGCTGGCCGACCCCGGTCCAGGCTGGCGCTGTGGACCGACGCCGGTCGGGTACACGTCCGTAAAATATACGCGCCATTGCTTCCAACGCGAGGCCACCAGGTCGCCGCCGATAAGGCTCAACAGGCTATCGCGCTTGCCTGTCTCGCTCTGCCCGCGCAGCACGTCGGTCTGATCAACGCCGTCGACAGGACGGTCATCGGGCAGCTTGGCCCCAATGATGCTGGCGAAGGTGGGGAAGAAGTCCATGATCGAGAACATCGCGTAGGAGGTCGTGTCCGGCTTGACGTCGCCCGGCCAGCGGATGAAGCAGAAGGTCCGGATCGAGCCCTCGGTGACTTCGCCAAGCTCGCCGCGAAACGGACCCGGGCTGCCCATGTCTGGCGTGCCCAGGTTGCCGTATTCGCGAAAGGCTTCTCCGGACGGGCCGTTGTCGGACGCGAACACGAGCAGCGTGTTGTCATCGACGCCGAGCTCCTTTAACGCGTCGAGAATCTGGCCGACGTGATAGTCCCCTTCCATCAGCTTGTCGCCATAGTTGCCGATGCGAGACTTGCCCTTGAAGTCCCTGGACGGCAGGTTTGGTATGTGCCCCATCGAGAACGGCAGGTAGAGAAAGAAGGGTTTCCCGGCGGCTTTCTGTCGCCGCATGAAGTCAATTGATTTAAGGACAAGCTCGTTATCAATATTGGCGCGCACCTCCGGCGTGAAGGGCTTGACGTTGTGTAACTCGCCGCCGGCCGTCGCCTCGACGAGCTGCGGGCCGCGGGCCAGCAAAACGTCGCGCAGCGCGGGCAAGGAGTGTGTGAGTTCGATCTTCTCGACGTAGGTTGCCGAGTCCCACGTCATGTCGGGAGGGATGCCGTAGTACTCGTCGAACCCGTGCGCCGTCGGCAGGCTTTGCGGGTCTTTGCCCAGGTGCCACTTGCCGAAGATAGCTGTGGCGTAACCTGCGCTCTTGAACAGCTCGCCCATCGTGAACGAGCGCGCCGAGAGCGTGTTTGGCCCGTCTGGAACGAGAATGAGCGATAACCCCTCGCGTATCGAGTAACGCCCCGTCATCAGCGCCGCACGCGACGGCGTGCAAGCCGGCTCGACCAGAAACTGGGTTAGCCGCAACCCTTCGCGGGCCAGTTGGTCAATCCGCGGCGTCGGTGCGCCGCGCAGCTCACCCCCGCCATAGGGACCAAGGTCGCCGTAGCCGACATTGTCGGCGAGAATGAAGACAACGTTCGGCTTTTGCGGCTGTTGGGCAAATGCAGGTGGTTCGGCAACTGTCGAAGCAACCCAGATCAGCAGACCGACCAAGACAGTTCTGGTCACGGCCATCGTCCGTTCCCTCCCATCGTTTGCCCAATGACGTGCGCTTTGGCCAGCAGAGGAATCCCGGTTTGCGCGAACTTGGTGCCTGAGCGGCGCTTGTCCGATTTTCAGGGACCGGTCACTCCATGTCGCCGCGTGGAATGATCAAGATTCCAGAGAACAATCATCTCGTGCTATGCGATTTCGGCAAGCAGCCTGGTCATGAGATTGGGAAGCAACGTGACGCATTCCCGGCTCTCGTTCCGAAGGAAGATTTTCGCTCGCCTTCGTCCATCGTCACCAATCCTTGAATGTCGGCTCGATGCATCCCCCGCAGACCCAGGGGAAGGTCCAATCCGCAGTGCGCCTGGCGCTGTCCGGGATATACTTGCTCCACGCATCCGCCCTGACCGGATTGATCGATTGCCAGATCACATCAAAGGTTCCGGAAGAATTCGCTCGACCTATCATGACCGGCTTGGAAAGATGATGATTGGTGTTCATCACGACCTCGAAGCCGCTCGGCGCCTTCAGTCTCTGACCATACATCGCCTGCCGGACTGCGTTCACGTCGGTGGTCCCCGCCTGGACGACGGCTTGCGTCCACATCCTGAAGCCAATGAAGGTCGCTTCCATCGGGTCATTTGTGATCTTGTCTCGTCCCTGGTTGAAGTCGGCCCACATCTTCACGAACGCCTTGTTTTCCGGTGAATTGATGGTGGAGAAATAATTCCACGCCGCCAGGTGGCCTGCGGGGACGATGCCCGTGTTGAGCAATTCACGCTCGCCCACGGAGAACGCCATGACCGGAATTGCGTTGGCGTCCACATGTTGGGCGACAAGCTCCCGATAGAAGTAAGTATTCGCGTCGCCGTTAATGGTTGATATCACCGCCGTCTTCTTTTTCTCCGAACCAAAGGCCTTGATCCTCTCGACGACCCCTCGCCATTCGGAATGGCCGAAGGGCGTATAAATCGTCAGGATGTCGTCTGGCGAGACGCCCTGTGCGGCAAGATACGCGCCCAAGATTCGGTTGGTTGTGCGCGGATAGACGTAGTCAGTACCGAGCAAGACCCATCTGCGAACTTCGCCTCCTTCCTTGCTCATCAGATATCGAACGGCGGGAATTGCCTGCTGATTTGGCGTTGCCCCCGTGTAGAAAATGTTGCGCGAGCTCTCTTCGCCCTCGTATTGGACCGGATAGAACAGCAGGCCGTTCAACTCCTCGAAGACCGGCAGAACGGTTTTGCGGGACGCCGAAGTCCAGCAGCCGAACACGATCGCGACCTTGTCTTCCGCGAGCAATTCCCGCGCCTTCTTGGCGAACATGTCCCAATCGGACGCCGGGTCAACGACGACTGGTTCCAGCTTCCGTCCGAGCAACCCGCCCTTCCTGTTTTGCTCTTCGATCAGCATGCGAACAGTGTCCTTGAGGACCGCTTCGCTGATCGCCATCGTGCCCGACAGAGAATGAAGAATTCCGATCTTGATGGTCTCTTCGCCGGCGCGAGCCGCCGGAATGACGACGAGCCAGAGTTGGAAAATCAGCAGAACCAGTACGGTACATCGTCGCGCCGAACCTGAGTTCATCTCGATGCTCCGACGAGCTCGAAAACGCGGGTCTCCCTTGTCATCCCCTTGGCAACGACTGCATCCAGGGCTTTGAACTGGAAGCCTTGTTGAGCCCGCAGGTAGACATCTTCACTGACGAGGATGACGGTCCCAAACTGCTTGTTGAGACCTTCAAGCCGCGCCGCCAGGTTCACGGTATTGCCGAGAGCGGTGTAGTTCATGCGCTCGGTCGATCCAAGATTGCCGACCACGGCATCCCCGACATGGATGCCAAACCGTGTGAAGAACGGCCTCAAACCCTCGGATTGGAATTGGGAGTTGAGCTCTTCGCAAGCCGATCTGGCGGCAAGAGCCGCGCGACAGGCTCGCTTGACATGGTCGGGCTGCGGATTGGGTGCGTTCCAGAAAACCATCACGGCGTCACCGATGAACTTGTCGATTGTTCCGCCTTCGGCGAGGAACGCCTCCGTAAGCACGGAGAAATAACGCGACGTTTGGTGCAAGAGAATGTCGGGGTCAGCGGATTCGGCAATGGTCGTGAAATCCTGGACATCGGTGAAGAGGACGGTAATCTCCTCGCGGACTCCGCCGAGTTCTGTAGAGATGGAATTATCGATGACCCGCTGGACCAGCTCCTTGGGAACAAAGTGGGCGAACGACCATATGGCGCGTTGGGCGAGATTCATCGCCCGGCCGAGTTCCTGGATTTCTCTGATGCGCGATGTGGTTGGCTTGGCGTCGGGTCTGGCCAATCGCTGGAGTTTGACTGCGTCGGCCGTAATGCCTTTCAGGGATCGCGACATTCCGCTACCGAAGATCCAAACGATCGGAATGAAGGCAGCGCCAGCAACAATTGCGAGGATCAACCCTGTGAACTGGAGTCTCCGGACATTCTTTGCAAAATCCTCCTGGGCCGCCAGCAACATTATGGTGGCGGTGTATTGTTCGCCCAAGGTGAATTGGGCCACCCTGAACAAATAGGCCCGCCCCTGGTCGTCGCGGATATTCCCTTCGTAATGGTCGCGCCCCCGCGACCTCTGCAAAATTTCCGCGACGACCCCGGAGTTGATCTCCTTGATGTTTGGCAATTGCGGTTGCGACGGATGCGTCATCGCATCGGCCACGAACCGGGCAAAGCTGGGGTGGGCTATGAGTGAGCCAGTCGAGTCGAAAATCAGGGCAATGCCGTGCTCGCCGGGGCGCTCCGCCTGGACAAACTCGCTGAAGGTATCGAGCTTGAGATCGGCCGCAAGGACGCCGGGAACCTTGCCTCGCAATGGCGCACTGATCGTGATCACCGGTGCGCCGATGCTGAACGCGAGATAGGGCGATGAGACCAGTGGTCGATCGGCCTTCATCGTCTCGATGTACCAGGGCCGCTTGCGCGCGTCGTATCCGTATTTCCACAGATCGAGTTGTCCGACTTCGTCATCCTGCTGATCTTCAAAGATTCGTCGCATGGGCAGTTCGCCACCCGGCGTGGGCCGAACCAGGTTTATGGCGATGGTGGCACCAGGCGTCGCACGTAGCCTTTCGCGCTGTTGTTCGTTGAGTTCGTCGATGCGCCGCACCTGCAACCAGGCGCCATTTTCGAATCCGGCATATACACTGTCGACCTGCGGCAGTTCCTGCAGCGCAGCCTTGAACAGTGGGATCGCAGGGCCCGTCTCGCTTCGCTCATCCGAATCGGCCACGCTGGAACTGGTTGCCAGCACATGCACCAGGGAAGCTACGGCGGTCATCTCCATCTGAAGGCGCCCGAACGCCTTCGTGCTGGTTGCGTCCATGTAGGCCGAGGCAGCGTCCTGCGTGGCCCAGCGGAGAGCCCGGGCCTGAATAGCGATCAGCAGTGTCGCCAACGCGACGACAAATGCCATCACAGCGAAGGTGATTGACGTTCGAAATGTCAACATCCCGCGCGCACTCCTCGATTGCCTAAGGACGCAGGCAACTCTCGTCGGAGTGGCCAACTGGTCCGCTGGGCGCAGGCCAGAGCGGACCCAGGCAACAAGCTGATCCACGCCCTGGGGCCGAACCTAAGGCCGGGGTCATGTGCGGCACTATGCGTCTTCGGCAGGATTTGTTGTCCCCTGCCGAAGACGGCGAGGCACTCCGCCAGTCGGATCGCCCGGCTGCTTCGAACGCGGAGATACAGCCTCGCCGCGTTCGACCGCAGGCAACAGCAAGGCATTGTACCGCCAGCTGGATTGAGGTCTGCCTGACGCATCGCGCCAGCGGTCTGCCCCTGAACGAAAAGAGACTAGCCGAGAGGAGGCGCTCATGAAAAAGGCCGCCAATTCCGGCGGCCTCATTCAGTTCCGATCATCCGTTTGCACCTCAGTGGCTCGATTGACTTGGGTGCCAATTCATAGTCGCGCGGACCAGGTTCTAACGCGGCATCGAATTCGCGGGTGGGTTGGCCGGAGTTCGGTGTGCTTGCCCGCTATGATGAATACCGGGACTGTGGTGATGATGATGGTGGTAAAGTCGAGTCGTCCCTGCCGGGGTACGCGCGACGCTTTGCGTCGAGGTCGTCGCGATAAAAGCGATGCCAACAATAAATGACGCAGCAATCAAGCTGACGGTTCGAAAGCTCATTTCCGATTCCTCCCTGGGACTACTGGGCTTGATCACCATGCCAAACACAGCGCCCCGGGAACTGTAGCTTTTGCCGGGCCGATGGTCTAGGTCGTTCCCGTCACGCTTAAATCGTAAACCGCACCGGCTTAACCTTAATTGAGGCCCGTGGCATCAGTCGATGCACCGGCCACCATCAATGTCCCGTCTCGAAGGCATTGCCTGTCCGCTTCGATGCAATGCATCATTCGGCCTCCCGCTACTGCGAACAGTGCGACCGCGCCACCGGCCCATCACAATCCGTGCATTGATCTATGTCAAGGCACCAGGAATCGCAGGTTATTCTTCCGGGGCGAATAAACCTGTAAGCTCGGTCGCAACGACCAATTCGCGAGTCTCGATTTTCCGAAGCCAAATCCTCCGTTGATGCATTAGACACAGTTTTTGGGACGCGTAGTACTTTCTGTTTTCTGGAGAGAGCAGAAATGGTGTGGAGTAGAGTTTTCAGTTTTGATGATCCGTCGGCCTGTCAGCTTATTTTTCCGTCCGCCGACGTCGAGATGTTTCCCACGGCGGGAGGCAGTTTCCATGCCGATGTCACGCAAATCGGCATCAACGGGATTTGGTTGCACCGCATCCACATCTCTTTGCCGGAAATCGACACCGTCGCCGTCAGGCCCGGCCGCCGATTGATTGGCTTTCTTACCGAATGCAATTCATCATCCTTGCTGAACGGCGGGCTGGACGTCAGGCCCGGTGACATCGTCGTGAACAGGTCCGATGTCGTTCATCAAAGAACTGATGCCGATTTCCATTATGGCACCGTGTCCTTGCCGTCTGATCGCCTCGACGCTGCGGCCGAAGCGATCGTTGGTCATGGGATATTGGAGATCCCCCACGAGTTCGACCGTTCGCCCGAGTTCAACGCTGATGCTCCGGCTGCTGAACATTCACAAGGGCATCGGACGGCTGGCTCATGACAATCCGGGCATTCTGGAGCTCCCGGAAGTTGGCCGGGCGCTGGAGAGCGAGCTCATCCACGTGCTGGTGAGATGCCTCGACGAAGGTCAGTCCGTGCAGCCGACCTCAAGTGGCCGTCGCCATGAAACGATCCTCGCGCGGTTTGCGGAATTCCTGCAGGCCAATCCCAATCGGCCAATTTATGTGGCCGAGATCTGCGCCGCGATCGGCGCCGCAGAGCGAACGCTTCGAGCGTCCTGTGAAGAGCATCTCGGCATGGGACCAATCCGCTATCTTGCGTTGCGCCGAATGCATCTGGTGCGGCGAGCGCTTCTGTGCTCGGACCCGCACTACGTAACCGTGACCCAGATTGCGACAGACCACGGATTTTGGGAGCTTGGACGGTTCGCGGTTGCCTACCGAACGCTGTTTGGAGAATCACCGTCCGAGACCTTGCGTCAGCCATCCTGCGAGATTCCACTACAGCCTGCTGACCTCTCCTTCGCCGCAACGGCCCACGCGTAATCTCGCTGCCCCCCTATGCTTGGCGCTATGCAGCGAGCCGATCGGCGACGACCGGCTCAAGTGCTGGATGCGAGCAGCACGACCAATCTAGGAGCGGGGTGAAATCTCCAGCGTTGGCCGGCCGGATCGTAAGCCGATAAGGATTGCGCAGCCGGTTGCTGTCACGGCGGAGCCTCGACGCCTGTGACAAAAACGCTACACGGCGCGCGATATTTCCAAAACTTCGGGAAAACCTCCGGATAAGTCGATCCGCTCTGTTGCCCGGCGGCAGAGCTGCCCATTCCATGTACCTGGGCATGAGGATTCGTTGAATGCGGGGACACGTTGATCGCTGGCTGTTGGCTCTTCTCATGACGCTCGCAGCTCCTCAGCTTGCCAGCGCAGCCTGCATCGATCCCGCGCAGCTCGCGCACTCGACCGTCAGCATTATGCGGCATTTCGCAGACGCGGAGCGAGAAGCGCGCCCGGACCTCATTGGCGTGCGTGGCACCGGTTGGTTCCTGTCTCCAACGACACTCGTCACCGCCGAGCATGTCACGGCCGGGATGAAGCTCTCGAGCCAGGACTGGAAGCCGATCGAGATCACGGACGGAGATGGCAGCCAATTGATCGCCGCACGCATCCAGCGCGTAGCAGGATCCCAGACAGAGAGGCTGGCGGTCGTAGAACTTCAACAGGGCGTTTCCGATGCCCGCAGCATCGCGACCCGCAAGGAGCCGCTGGTGCCGGAGGAGAAGGTCGTGGCTCTCGCCTATCCGGCCGGTCGCCTGCACCCCGTCGAAGGGCGGTTCGTTCAATTGGGGGACGATGGCAAGCTCGCGGGCATGGTGCTCCTGGAGATCTATGAAGGCGAGAACCGGCTGGTCATCGATCACGGCGCGTCGGGGGCACCGGTGATCGATTGCGACGGCCGGGTTGTGGCAGTCGTGAGCAACATATTCACGCAAAGCATTTGGTGGGGATCCCACGAAGTGCGGATCTCGACGGGGTGGGGACTGCCCAACGTCACATCCGTGCCGGTCCAGGCGCTGGATTAGGTTTCCCCTCCATCCTGACGTCAAGCTTCAAGATTTTACTGACGAATTGCGCTACTTTCGCGGTCACGCCGGGGACCGCCGATACGCCGGCCTTCCGTGGTTCGCCGCTACCATCGCGTCTGCTTGCCGCAAATGCATAGCGCTTGCTCAGCCGGTGATGCTTGCTGCGCTTTGAACATATCGCACCATCTTTTGAATCACTGTCCGTCACGCTGCAACGACGCTGAGCGCGCCTGACCCGGCAAGGATCGCGATCGCAGCCCTCGCTGTGTGACTGCCCGAGCGGCCGCGCGATGCCGGAGCCATGTCGGAGAGGCAGCAACGCAAGATCGGTCATTGAATACGCACGCAGGCGTAAACGCGACATGCCGAAGCTGCATAGCGCATTCGGTTTGCTTCGACCAATCTCCCGTCCGCAAGGCGCCCGATCGAATGGCCGAAACATGTCTCTGCATGGGTCGGCAAAGGCAAGATCGGTCGGTGGGTGGAGTTGGGCGAAGGCCGCGGCCCGTAGCTTCGCTGGCCGAAAGGAGGAACGCAACCATGAGCTTGTACAAAACAATCTGGAGCGCTCTTGTCGCATTGAGTACCGCAACGACGATGGCGAGCCTTCCTGATCCAGCCCAGGCGCAGGGTCAGAAACCCAACATCCTCTTCATCATGGGTGATGATATCGGCTGGATGCAGCCGAGCATCTATCATCGCGGCTTGATGGTTGGCGAAACGCCGAACATCGACCGGATAGGCCAGGAGGGCGCGATCTTCATGGACTACGTCGCCATGCAGAGCTGCACCTCCGGCCGCAATGCTTTCTTCACCGGCATGTATCCGCTGCGCACGGGTATGATCCCGCCGCAGCTGCCGGGAAGTCCGTCCTACCTGCGGCCTGGCACGCCTGCGCTCTCCCAGTTCCTGCTCGATCTCGGCTACAATACCGGCGAGTTCGGCAAGAACCATCTCGGCGACCACACAGACGCGCTGCCGACCGCGCACGGCTTCCAGGAATACTGGGGTTATCTCTATCACCTCGACGCCATGCAGCAGGTGAGCTTCGCCGACATCAACAAGACGCCACTACAGCAGACCGTTGCGCCGCCCTGCAAGAACACACCGATTCCGGGCGTGCCGGAAGTGCCCGGGGCAGTGGATCCAAAGACCACGATGTGTCTCACGCCTCCACGCAACATCCTGTCGTGCAAGTCTCCCGACGGCACGAGCAAGAACCAGATGTGTAGTGACGAGGGACCGTTGACGCTGGAGCGCTCCAAGACTGTGGACGAGGAGATCTCGGAAAAGGTCGTCAGCTTCCTCGACCGCAATGACCCCAAGAAGACCGGCAAGCCCTTCTTCGTCTGGTACAACCCGGCGCGGATGCACGTCGTCACCGTGCTATCGCCGAAGTACGAAGCCATGGTGGGCGAGCGCGGCGGCAAGGACTGGGGCGTCAACGAAGCCGGCATGAAGCAACTCGATGACAACATCGGCCTCGTGCTGAAGAAGCTCGACGACATGGGCCAGGCTGACAACACGATCGTCGTGTTCACCACCGACAATGGCGCCGAGGCGATCTCATTCCCGGACGGCGGCGTGACCCCATTCAAGGGCCAGAAGGGCGAGGCCTGGGAAGGCGGCTACCGCGCGCCGATGGTGGTCAAGTGGCCGGGCGTCATCAAACCCGGTACAGTGAAAAACCGGCTGTTCGCCGCTCTTGATTGGGTGCCCACTTTCGTGGACATCGCCGGCGGCCCCAAGGGCGACGAACTCAAGCAGCAGATCGAGGCAGGAAAGTACCCCGGCATCGTCAAGACGACGCTGGATGGCTTCGACCAGCGCGAATATCTCGAAGCCAGGTCCGAGAAGTCGGCACGCGACCACTTCTTCTATTTCTCGGGCGCGACGCCGTCGGCGGTGCGCTACAAGAACTGGAAGATGTACTACACGATGTCGCAGCCTGGACCGGCCGGGTGGGTCATGCCGCTGATCCCCTTCCACTTCACGCTGGTCCAGAACATCAAGCGCGATCCGTTCGAGCAGAACGTCGGCGTCGACCAGAAGTCGGCGATGAGCCTCGGCGGCGCCCTCGGCGGTCCGGTAACAGCCTTCCAGTACGACTGGAACATGCTGCCGATCGGTCAGCGGCTGTGGCTTGAGCACTTGGCGACCTATGAAAAGTTCCCGCCGCTACAAGCGCCGGAGAGCTACAACCTCAGCCAGGTCTTGGAGGAGGTCAAAAAGTCGAACGCAAGTCACGCCAGCGACTAGCATGTTGTCAAGACCTTGATTGAGGGTGGGCGCCCCACCGGGGCGTCCGCCCTCAGCCGGCGGAGCGATCAATGCGCTTCCTCTCCGATCCTTTACTAAAGAAAATTCAATCACGAGCGCAAACAGGTTTGAACATGAAAGCCGGACTTGCACTTGTATTCGTATTCCTCGTTGTGCCCATATTGCCGGTCGCAACCTCCAAGGCCCGCGACGGTGATGACAAGCCTCTCACTTTCGCGGCGGCTCAGAGTAGCCAGCAAAAGCAAGCGAATGCCTGTCGGGCACGCTATCGCGACTGTGTGAAACTCAACCAGATCCCGTCCTTCGAGTGCCAGTACATCTACAAGGATTGCATGAACCACATTTACTGACGCGACACTGTCGTGTGGCGGACTTCAAATTGACGAAGCGATGGAGAATGTGACGAAGCAGGAAAATGGATTGGCTACGGGCGACAAAGGAATTTGTCGGGCAATATTTCCACTACGCAGGCGACCTGCTTGCGATCTATCCGTCCGGGCAACTTGCGCGGCTCAATTGCTTGCCGGCTGAACGCTGGCGAACTGAACAACCGATAGGAGGATCCCATGTCAGAAAATTGCAACATTGCCTTTCTCGTCGGAGCTTTCCTCGTCCTTGGAATGATCTCGCTCTCCGCGCTTTCCGCGGCTGCTCAGGGCGGGAATACTGATACGGCAACAACCCGTCTCGCCTATTCCCAGGTCTTTACTGATCCTATGAATGCAACATGCCGAAACCCGACGCATCGCAAGGTCAAGACGTCGCACGGATACAGATGGCGTTGGGTGTGCTGACTCAATTCAGTCACTGAGCTTTCACCGCTCGCGGGCGAAACGCTGCGCGCCCGGATCAGGCCGCTCCAGCGATGACCTGGCGCGCAAGGATCGCGTTTTCCCTGCTGCAAATGTGTCGCGATGTTCGCTCCGCGACGGTCTGGAGCCCTCTCGATTGCATCTGCAATGGGAAGCGCCATTCACGATCGAAGTTCCGAAGCCGCATAGCCGAAAGCAGCTGACTATTTCATGCTCCCATCGCTCGGCGAGACCCAGAACCTTGAACTCGCCGCAAGAAGCGTCCGCCGGCACGACAGGGCCGGGCATATGTCAGAAAGCGACACCGCTACGTTTAACGATCCGGACGACTACGCCGCCGCATTTGGCGGTGCTCGCGTCAACTTGACCATCACGGGTGCCGGAGATTTTGCGGCGCGATTGACACGACTGAGATTGCAACATCTCGAGGTGTATTCGTGTTGCGAACGCCTCCCGCGTATTGCCTACATGTCGTTACCTGACGACCGGACCGTCCTGTCGTTTCGAGTCGGCGCCACGTCCCTCGTGTTCGCCGGAGTTTCGTTACGAAACGGCGACATCGTGTTTCACAGTCGCGGGGAACGCACGCATCAACGTTCCGCGGGCGCATGCCGATGGGGTCTCTTATCACTATCGGCCAAGGAGTTCGCCAAATGCGGCGACGCATTGGACGGACGGGCAATCGTCTCGCCGCACGCAGGAACGCTGCACCACCTCGCGCGCGCCGAAGCGCTGCGATTCCAGCGTTTGTTCAGGCAGGCCTGTCACATTGCAGAAACAGGAAATCGGCTGATCCAGCGCCAGGACGTCACGAGAGCGCTGGAACGGGAAATGCTCGCCATGGTCCAACGCCTGGCCGATGACCACGAGGCGGACGTCGTAACCAGGTCGAGACGGCATCACGCCGCCGTCATGGCGCGCTTCGAGGACGCCTTGGCGAAACATATCGATCAAAAACTCGATATCCCCACTCTCTGTGCCGAGATCGGCGTTGCTGAGCGAACGCTTCGCATGTGTTGCGCCGAATTTCTCGGTGTCAGCCCCTCGCGATACATCCTGCTGCAGCGCCTGAACAGGGCTCGCGCCGCGCTGCGACGCGCCGATCTCTCGACAACAACCGTCGCGGAGATCGCCCGTAACAATCAATTCCTCGAATTTGGTCGATTCGCGGTGACCTATCGCACCATTTTTGGTGAATCGCCGTCTGTCACATTACAGCGCGCTCCGCCGCACGAGTACCGCCGATCTGAAGTCCCTCCACCACGAGCGGCGAGTTCGATCAGGGACTTCAGATCGATAAAGCGGTACTAGAATCAATAAGTTTGTGAGTAGCCCATGACTTTCCGAAGTTCGTGAAGGTGGGTGCTGCGATGGAGCACGAACTTCGGAAAGTGGGCACTAGCGTTATTTGCCGAAGCTGCATAGCGCATCCAGTGCGCTTCGACCAATTTCACGTCCGCAAGCCGCCCGACCGATGACCTGAAACGGGTTTATGCGTGGATCGGCAAAGACAAAATCGGTCGTTGGTGGAGTTGGGCGAAGGCCGCGGCCCTGCGGATTCGGTGGCCGAAATTAAGGAACGCAGCCATGAGTTTGTTCAGAAAAATCTGGGGCGCCCTTGTCGTGTTGTTGACCGTCACGGCAATGGCGAGCATTCCTGCCTCCGCCCAGCAGGCACAGAAACCGAACATCCTCGTCATCATGGGCGACGATATCGGCATGTGGAATATTGGAGCTTACCATCGCGGTCTTATGGCAGGCAGAACGCCGAACCTCGACAAGATGGCCAAGGAAGGCATGCTTTTCACCGATTACTATGCCGAGGCGAGCTGCACGGCGGGTCGCGCCAACTTCATCACGGGTGAATTACCAATCCGCACCGGCATGACCACAGTAGGTCAGGCGGGTGCGGCGATTGGAATACCGGCTGAGGCCGTTACGATCGCAACGATATTGAAGTCGATGGGTTATGCGACCGGGCAGTTCGGCAAGAACCATCTCGGTGACAGGAACGAATTTCTGCCGACGGTCCATGGCTTCGATGAGTTCTTTGGCTACCTCTATCATCTCGATGCGATGGAAGACCCCGCTCATCCCAACTATCCGCAGAACCTCCTGAACGTCGTCGGCCCCCGCAACATGGTTCATAGCTGGGCCACCGACAAAGACGATCCCACCGAAATGCCTCGCTGGGGGAAGATCGGAATGCAGCGGATCGAAGATGCCGGTCCCCTTTATCCGAAACGAATGGAAACGGTTGATAACGAAATTCGCGACTTCGCCATCGACTTCATCGATAGAGCCAAGAAGGATGGTAAGCCGTTCTTCGTCTGGCTCAATCCGACGCGGATGCATATCGTGACGCACCTTTCGCCGAAGTATGAGGCGATGCGCAATTCCGAGAACGGTTGGTCGGAGGAAGAAGCCGGGATGGCCCAGCTTGATGACGATGTCGGCCTCGTCATGAAGAAGCTCAAGGATATCGGCGTGGATGACAACACCATCGTTGTCTTCACCACCGACAACGGCACGGAAGTTTTCACGTGGCCCGACGGCGGTCAGACCCCGTTCGCGCAGTCAAAGGGAACGGTGCTTGAGGGTGGATTCCGTGTGCCGGCAATCATTCGATGGCCCGGCAAGGTGCCCGCTGACGCCGTGCAGAACGGGATTTTCTCCGGGTTGGATTGGCTGCCGACTTTCGTGGCCGCGGCAGGCAATCCGAACATCACCGAGGAACTGCTGAAAGGGAAAGAAATCGGCGGCCGTACCTACAAGAACCATCTGGATGGCTACAACCAGATGGACGCGATCACCGGCAAGGGTCCCTCCAAGCGTCACGAGATTTTCTATCTCGGCGAAAGCACGGTCGGCGCGTTGCGCATCGACGACTACAAGTTCCGCTTCATCGACCAGCCCGCAGGCTGGATCGGCGAAAAGACCAAGCCCGATGTGCCCTACATCACCAACCTCCGGCTCGATCCATTCGAGCGCACGGGCTGGCCGAACAATGGAACGAAGGAAGGCGGGCAGCAGTATTTCGACTGGTTCAAGTACCAGTTCTGGCGTTTCGTCTTCGTTCAGCAGGTCGTAGGCAAGGAATTGCAAACGTTCCTCGACTTCCCGCCCATGCAGCGCGGCGCGAGTTTCAATCTCGAGGCCGTCAAAGCGGAGATGGCAAAACGAATGGAGCAGGCAGAGGCAGCAGCAAAAGGTCCCGGCAATTGATCGAGCATTGATGGCGGGCGGCCTGCCCCGATGATTCAAGAAGCGGGCGCTCTCCCAAGAGCGCCCGGAAGCTCGGAAGCGAAGTGGGTGGAAGGGGTCGCTTTTCGTCCCGGAAAACTCAGGCGAAGCGACCCGTTTCATTTACCCGACGCTTGAAGCGAGTTCGCCATGGAAGCTTTCCGTCCCGCAATTCAGCGTACCCGGAGGTAGCCCCATGAACGCCGCGTTTTTTCAATTGCAATTGCCAGTCAACTCGGAAGTCCATTGGTGATGCCCGTCGCAGATCGTGTGCCGGTCATCGACGTCGAACGCACCTGCAAGGAGGCGGCGGCCACGGACAAGGACATGGACCTCGCTCTTGGTCAACCTGTCGAGAATTGCATGCGCGACGAGAATGCCGCGCGGCAGCAGCTTGCCGGTGTGTGGTCGACCTATCCCGCTTCCGTTCGCGATCGCTGCACGGAGGAAGCGACCCTCGCCGGAGTGGGCAGCTATGTCGATCTGTTGACCTGCATGCAGATGACCGACTCGGCTAAATTGTCACCGACGCCGGCCTTGAAAGGTGCGAGCAAGAATTGGAACAAGGACTAGTACCGCCGATCTGAAGTCCCTGCCCCACAAGCGGCGAATTCGATCAGGGACTTCAGATCGATAAAGGGGTACCACAATCGATAAGTTTGCTAGTGCCCATGACTTTCCGAAGTTCGTGAAGGTGGGTGCGGCGATGGAGCACGAACTTCGGAAAGTGGGCACTAGGGCCACGCCCCGCGCGGGGGGTCCCCCAACCGACCATGAGCGGCGGACTCGGTTTAAGAGACCCATGGCCGACAGCAGAGCGGTGGTCTCGAGTTTGCCGAATTTGCATAGCCGGGGGAGCCTGCCTCGATCATCGTCTTGCATGAGAAATCCAGCGGACCTAACGGGCAGAGTCGGTGGCGCGCAGCAAGGACAGGACCGGCAAGGGCGACCGGCGTTCTCTGCGCCGGGCCGACACGAGGTCTACGGCCGGCGAGGCAGATGCGCGCGAGGCTTCTCTCTTCTCGAAGCCGCGGACCGCGTTACTTGCGGCTGTGGGCGCTCTGGGGATTCTCGTCGTAGGTACCCTGATCCTCGTCGAGGGTGGATTGCCTTTGCCCGAGGGGCTCCGGGCGGGCAGTGCGCGTCTCGCGGCGTTTGCCGGCAGCGCAGCCTGCGCCGATTGTCACCCGGCCGAAGCAGCGCTGTGGAAGCAATCCCAGCACGAACATGCGATGCAGCACGCAAGTACGACTTCCGTCTGGGCGATTTTGACAATGCGGGTTTCGACCATTTCGGCGTCCATTCCCGCTTCTTCAAAAAGGACGGAAAATTCCTTGTCGAGACAGACGGCGCCGACGGCAAGCTTGCGACCTTTGAGATCAAATACACCTTCGGCATCGATCCTCTGCAACAATATCTGATCGAATTCCCCGATGGCCGCATCCAGGCGCTTTCAATCGCCTGGGATAGCCGGCCCAAGGACCAGGGCGGCCAACGCTGGTTTCATCTCTATCCAAACGAGGAGATCAAGCACGGCGACGTCCTGCACTGGACCAAGCTCAATCAGAACTGGAACTTCATGTGCGCCGAGTGCCATTCGACCGGCGTGCGAAAGAACTACGACCCAGCCAAGGACAATTTCCACACCACCTGGGCCGAGATCAGCGTCGGCTGCGAGGCATGCCACGGAAAAGGCTCACGGTCGACTGGGCCTATCGCCAGCGAAGCTGGTGGCCCTTCGCAAAGAACAATGACCCGCTGAAGGGACTCGCCGTCTTCCTGAACGAGCGGGAGGGCGTCGGCTGGCAACCCGACCCGCAGACCGGAAATCCGCAACGCAGCGTCGCCGCCGCAACCATACGCCGGGAAGTCGAGACTTGCGGCCTCTGCCACGCGCGGCGCGCGCAATTTTCCGAAGACTGGATACCAGGATTGCCTCTGTCCGATACCCACGTGGTCTCCCCGATTGCACGCGGTCTCTATCATGCCGACGGACAAATGCTCGACGAAGTCTACAACTATGGCTCGTTCAAGCAGAGCAGGATGTTTGCGGCCGGCGTCACCTGCAGCGACTGCCACGAGCCGCATGCCGCCAGGCTGCGCCTGGAAGGCGACGGCGTATGTCTACAATGCCATGCATCCGGAAAATACGAAGCTGCCTCGCATAGCCACCACGGTGACGTGACGCCGAAAGTCGCGTGCGCATCGTGCCACATGCCTGTCAGCACCTACATGGTGATCGACAAGCGGCACGACCACAGCATTCGAATTCCAAGGCCCGATCTTTCCGTGCAGCTTGGCACCCCCAATGCCTGCAACGGTTGCCATAGCGAAAAACCCGCACAATGGGCGGCGGACGCCGTCGAGCGCTGGTACGGACCGGTCCGCAAAGGTCTCCAGAATTATGCCGAAGCATTTCAGGCATCCTGGACCGACCGCGCCGATGCGGCCGCGCTCCTGGCGATCGTGGCGGCGGGCCCCACAACGCCGGCACTCGCTCGCGCGAGCGCGCTTGGCGAACTTCATTACCGCGTTTCTCCCGCCAATATCGAGCTCGCGCGCAGGGGATTGAATCACCCTGACCCGATGGTGCGGATTGGCGCACTTGACATGCTCGACGGCCTACCGGGAGACCGTATCTGGCCCCTTGTCTCACCCCTCCTCTCCGATTCGAGCCGCGGCGTTCGTATCAGGGCAGTGTCGGTGCTGGCCGCCATTCCGACTTCCGGCCAGCCGGCTTCTGGCCGCGCCGCCTTCGAGCGGGCCGCAGCCGAATTCGTCGCGGCGCAACGACTGAACGCGGACCGGCCCGAGGCGCGGTCGATGCTCGGAAGCTTCTTCGCACGACGCGGCCTCACCGATGACGCCGAGAGCGAATACAAGGCGGCGCTGAGGCTCAGCTCGCAATATGTACCTGCCGCGATCAATCTGGCGGACTTATATCGGCAGCTTGGCCGGGATCGCGAGGGAGAGAGCGTGCTGAGGACGGCCATCGCATCTTCACGCCAGGACGCCGGCCTGCACCATGCGCTCGGGCTCACACTGGTCCGCGAGAGCCGCCCTGATGAAGCGCTCGAGGAATTCCGCGCAGCCGCCAAGCTTGATCCCGCCCGGTCGCGCTACGCCTATGTCTATGCGGTGGCGCTGCATTCGTCAGGCCACGCCGACGACGCGATAAATATGCTGAGGGAGAATCTGGCCCGGCATCCGGATGATCGCGATACACTGATGGCGCTCGTGACGTTCAGCCGCGATGGCGGAGATATCGGAGCCGCTCTCGAATATGCCGAGCACCTCTCGCGCATCACCCCGGACGACCGCGGCCTGAACTCGTCTTGCCGACGATCTGCGGGCGCGCCTGAAGAAATAAGGCGCCGAGCTGTCTTAGGAGTATGGCGCCGGTGTCGCTACTGGCCGACTGCGCTGCTGACCTCGTGCCAGAGTTGATCCTTCAGCGCGATCGGCGCCGGGGCCGGTATCGTCACCGGCGGCTCCGTTCTTCTGACGCCAGCGACGACCAGGGTGGCGACATGGATTTCTCCGTCCGTGTAGTAGGGATCGCCCTCGCCGTTTCGGCCGAATAGCGTCGGGCCGATTCCGGACACCTGGAAGAAGCTTTGAACCATCCCCGCATCGCTCAAGTCTCGCATCAGCAGGCCGCGATCGGCGTCGATATCAGGTGCGATATGGTGCGTCACCTGCCCGGTATCGTGACTGAGCCCAACCCCGCGGTCGAAAGTGACTGAACCGAGCCACACCGGGCGGCCCTCCGTTCCCGCGTCCAGCACCAGCCAGAACCGGACATGATGTCGCCGATCAGCGCTTCGGCCGTCGGGTTTCTCGAATGCGAGCTGCTCCTTTTTCCCTTCGTAATAGAGTGGGCTGACGGGCGCATCACGGTATGGCCGGTCAAGGACGACGCTGCCAACGATCTCGACGCTTGTCCGCAACGTGATCGGATCAGCCGGAAACCAGCCCGCCGCGTGCATGGCAAGCAAGACGTCTTCCTTGGCGCCGACAAGTCCGACATTGAGCGGATCGCCCGGGATGTCGCTCCCGGTGCGGGTCACCATGGGCAAGGGAGCAAGGCCTGGTTCGTGCTCGTGATGACTCCACAGCGCGGGCAACAAGAGGTAGGCAAGCAAGAGATAGGCGAAGAGAACGCTCGCAAGAACGATCCACCGTCGTCGCCTGCCCGCGATCTGCCCCATCTGTTGTCAGTACCCGCTTGCTGCGATGGCCTGGTCCAAAAAAGCAGATCCTTGCGCGAACCGCCGCGTCAGCTGGCTTCGTTCCGCACCAGATCGATCGGCGGTCGACGCGCACTCATTCCGTCATTGGCCCCGGCGCGTTTATTTCGTGAACATGGGCCTGGTGGACACGGGCGGCGTTGGCGCCGCGGGCGAAAGGTTGAACGTCAACCAGACGTTCCAGCCCGAGGGCCGGTTTGCCGAATCGAATTCGCCGTAGCCTTTGAGATTTATATAGCCCTGCATGTTTCCGACAGGGAAGATGTAACCAATCTGCGGGCCAATGCCGGCCACCCGCGACTGGAAGCAGCCGACGCGGTCGCCGGTGCCGCTGTCGCAACCGATCTCCTGATAGAGATAACCTACGAGGCCGACCTGCCACTGCTTGGTCAAGAATTGTGAGGCGCCCCAGTCGAGATGCATGTCGACGCCACTCTGATACTGGGTGGCAGGGTTGATGAAGTTGTACGTGAATCCAAGCACCGCCGAAGCTTCATGCCCAGTCTTTGGGTCAAAATAGGTATAGCCGCCGCCGGCGTCGATCGCCCAGTGCCCGATTCCCAAATTCGCCAGACGGGTGGACTCATACGCCCCGACCGGAATATCCGCGGTGACGTAAGTCATGTAGTTGTTGACACCAGCATTCCAGCGCAACGCGAACTGCGGGATGAGGTCACCAAATGCCATGAGCGAGCTATCGATACTGTCGAAGCGCGAGAAGGGAATCGCGCCGAGCGGCGTCGATAATGACCCGGTGAGTGATCCTGCCAGCGACGTGGAGTTGGCTCCGTAGGTTCCCAACAGGCTGGCTGAGGCCTGCCCGCCCAGCACCGGCGTCGCAAAGGTGTAAGTCGCGGCCAGCAGTCCGAGGTCGACATTTGCATTGAGATTGGCGTTCACGGTCGCCCTGAGGGTCGAGGGAATGCGACCGATCTCGATCTCGCGTGCGAGCGCCACGTCACCGCCAGCCGAGACCGAGGTATGATAGTAGATTGACGCGACTGACCACCCCGACGCCGCCTGGGGAACAGCTGCGAGGCTGCCAAAAAAGCCGGGTATCCAAAAGCTGACACCGCCTTCATCGGCACGAGCCATCTGAGCGGGGAACGCCAGCAGGGCGGCAACAGCCCCCGCACTCAGATTCCTTCGCAAGAATGCCGATGCCCCGCTGCCCGCAACCGAAATCCGCATGCGCCTGCTCCTTCTTCCAGACTGTGGATGCGGGCAGCGAAAATTAAGTTGAAGCGGCTAGCTTCCGTCTATGCGAAATCGGCAATGTGTCAGCGGCCCGATGGATTGGTCGCCCACTGTGTCCTGGACGTCACAACCGCCGCCTCAAAACTGAAAACGAAGTCCGACAGTGGGGCCAATGTTCTGGGAATTGAGATAGCCGCTTGCCAATCCACCTGTGACCTGCGACCATATTGCGCCTGCATAGGCATCCAGCCGTTTGGTCACGTGGTAATCCACCATGATGGAAGCCGCGTCCAGCGTACCTGCACACTTCGAACTCGAAAGCCCGCCATTGGTGCAGGTGTCCGTATTATAGTTGTTCTGCCAATAGTGATATACCGCGCCAGCTACGTCCACATTGTCCCTTACGGAAATCCTCACGCCCAGCCAGGAGACGCGCAGGATTTTGGCGATGTCGAAATCCGTTGAATTGACGGCTCCCGGGAGCACCGTATATCCGCCGAGCGTGGTGAATCCTTGCGGGTAGATGTCGCTGGGATTCTGGAACTGGATCCGTTCGAAGCCGCCATAGAGCGTAACGTTGCGGTATTTGTATCGTAGCATGATGACGCCGCTGGTGTTGTTGGAGAGCGTCGCCTTCAGATTATCGACCGAGACACCCGCGGGCAGCGGAAATTCGCCGTAGTTCGATAGCGACACCGCATCCCTGACCTTGCTGGCGATGGCATCGAACGAGAATCCTCCGAAGTCGGCGCCGATTTGCCCTTCAATGGCGCCGTTGGAGCCGTTGCCCTGGCTGTAGCCGCCGAATTGATAAAGAGCGGCGAACCGAAACGGGCCGACATGGTTTGAATACTGGACCGAGGTAGCAAAGCGCGCGTCTTCGGTATCGCCGGCGCCACCGGCCGTATTGGAAGCGCCGATGACGGAGAAGGCAGGCGCGGCCGCCATGGCGTCATAGCCGGCGAGCCCGTCTAGAATGAGTGAGTCCTGGCGCCCTGCCGTCAGCGTTCCGAGAACGGGGTTGCTCATACCGCCGTATGCGATCGTGTTGAAGATTTGCCCGGCGCGACTGGAATCGCCGTTGGCGCTTTGAACATCGAGCGGATTGGTATTGTTCTGAACCAGCGATTTCGGTCCGTTGGCGAGTTGCAAGCTGTAAGGATTAAAGCCGGTCTGCAGATTGAAGATAAATGACCAGTCACTGCCGATCGGCTCGATTCCCTTGACTCCGATGTGCGACTGGCCGAGCCCGTTCGGAAGCAGGGTATATCGCCAGCCATTGCTGTTCTTCGAGATCAATTCCTCGACACCGTTCGGATAATGAGCATTGAAGGGCACGCCATGGCTCTGGTAGCCCGCTCCGATGTCGATATCACCGTAGAGAGTGATGCCGTTCCAGCTCAGCGGGCATTCCACCGGGCTCGCTTCGAAATAGCTCGCAGCGCTGGAAAGGCATGATGGCGCCTGGGCGGGTGGCGGCGCTTTCACGGGCACGTCGGCAGCTCTGGCGTGAAGCATTGATCCCGATAAAGCGGCCACGAAAGCCAGGCTGGCGGTTCCTCGCTGTCCGAATTTGCGCATCTACTCCACCCCCAACCTGGGGCAGGCGTTACTTGGTATTCATCGACTTGGTCGATCCTTCCGCCAGCGGCCGAGCGGCGGGAGAGATTGCAAGGCTCCCCAGGCATTCCAGTGAATTCCTCATGGGCCTTAGGACGCGAGCAGCGAAAATTAGATTGGTGCTACGACCCTCCGTCTATGCGAAATCGGCAATGGGCCAGTGGCCCGATGGATTGGTCGCCCACTGTGTCCTCGACGTCACAACCCCCGATAAGCATGAGGACTATAATGGCAGCCGTCGATCCAAGTTGGTCTCTCACTGGAGCTCGCTATGACAGCTCGTCGAAATCTGGTGGCCTTTATTCTCGTTCTTGGCAGCACGCTTGCAGGTGAGCTTTTCCAGCCCGGCGCGAGGGCCGCCGGGGAAACACCAATGGCGATGCTCGCGGCCCAAGTTCGCACCCAGGGAATTGTGTGCGACAAACCGAAACGCGCCGTGCTGGATGCGAAGCGGTCAAAACCCGATCACGACGTCTGGATTCTGACGTGCGAGAATGCGACCTACAGGGTCAGTCGTTATCCGGATCTCGAAGCGACGGTCAAACGAATCCGATAGCCGGTCCGGTTGGCAGCCGTTGCAAGCTGTTGACCTTGCTTGGTGGGCGCACCAGGGCTCGAACCTGCGACCCGCCGATCAAGAGTTCAATACGATCTCTGCGCTGCTATTTCTTGGTCTACGCCACACAACGATTGGAATGCAGAAGTCCGTTTTCTATCGGACTTTCTCGCGTAGCGTCGCCGTCCTTCGCACTCAAACCTCAGACATCTCAATTCGCCATCACCGTTTGAAAACCGTCTTAATCCCTGCCTTCCCCATGACCGACATTCGGGGAACGGCATCGGGTTGCACCGCAGCTTTCTCACTGCCTTGATCTAGGTCAATGCGAGTCTTGCGCGCCAGCCATCTACTGCTTTGTTGCAGCAATACGTTCTGTGGAGAAGTCCATGGCCGGCTGGTTGGTGGCGACGCTACGAAGGTATGTCGGGCGCGACGCCTGCGTCGACAACCCGGCCCATGTCTATCTGACGTTTCATCCTCAAATTTCGTCCAGCGATATTTCGTCCAGCGATCATGTTAGTCGGCGCGGGGGTGCGCCCGGCAACGGTCACGCCAGGATTGGTTCTGGACTCCGCAGCTTCCCTGCCCCGGGAAATGGATCCCCCCTCGCAACGGAACAATCGCACTCACCATTTTGGAAATGGTGATCATCCTCCTCTCCAGTAGAAGTGAGATCTTGCCATGGCTGACCTTTTAACATTGCAGAATTTCGCAGCATTGAGTCCCTTCGAGATCAAGGACGAGTTGATCAAGCTGGCCAGGGAGACGTCGCGGACGTCGCAACGCGCCTTCCTGGATGCGGGCCGCGGCAATCCAAACTGGGTCGCCACGACGCCGCGCGAAGGGTTTTTTCTGCTGGGCCAGTTCGCCGTCACGGAAAGCAAGCGCGTCATGGAGCATCCGGCCGGCGTCGGCGGGATGCCGCAGGCGAGCGGCATCGCCGCCCGGTTCGAGACATGGTTGACGAAACATGCAGACCTGCCCGGTGCATCGTTTTTGTCAGCGATGCTGAGCTATACGATAAAGAAATTTAAATTCGATCCGGATGCCTATGTTCACGAACTGGCGAATTCGATCATCGGCTGCAACTATCCGGTTCCCGATCGCATGCTGGTGCACAACGAACGCATTGTGCATGAATATTTGATGTGGGCGATGTGCGGCGAGCCACGTCCGACCGGGAAATTCGATCTCTACGCGGTTGAAGGCGGCACGGCGGCCATGTGCTATCTCTTCAAATCGCTCAAGGCCAATCGCCTGCTGATGCCCGGCGACACGATCGCGCTAGGGACTCCAATTTTCACGCCTTACGTCGAGATGACGCATCTTGAAGACTACGATCTCAAGGTCGTGCAGATCGCAACACCCCAGGAAAACCGTTTCCAGTTCACGGATAGTGAACTGAAGAAGCTTGAGGATCCCAAGGTCAAGGCGTTCTTCGTTGTCAATCCCGGCAACCCGACCGGCATGGCCCTGAGCAAAGAAACCATCGGCAAGATTGCGAATTTGGTGAAGACCAAGCGTCCCGACCTGATGCTGCTCACCGACGACGTGTACGGAACGTTCGTCGACGACTTCCGGGGCTTGCTCGGCGAACTGCCGCAGAACACGATCGGCGTGTATTCTTATTCAAAATATTTTGGCTGCACAGGCTGGAGACTGGGTGTCATCGCCATCCATGAAGACAATATCTACGACAAGATGATCGCCAAGCTGCCGGATGCCCAGGTCAAGGCACTCGACAAACGCTATGGCGCACTCACGCTAGAGCCGAGAAAGGTCAAGATGATTGACCGGATCGTCGCCGACAGCCGCGACGTGGCGCTCAACCACACCGCCGGCCTCTCACTGCCGCAGCAGGTCATGATGACGCTGTTTTCGCTCAGCGAAATGATGGACGTCGAAAAGCGATACCAGAAGGCCTGCGTGGAAATCGTCGACAAGCGGTTCTGGATGATGATCAAGGGCCTTGGGCTCGAGCTTCAGGAGAACAAGAACTACGATCGGTACTACGGGCTGATCGACTTCGAATTCTGGGCTCGAAAGAATCTCGGCGATGAAGCGGTCGAGTATCTGAAGAAGAACATTCATCCTCTCGACCTGGCATTCCGCCTGGCCGAGGATCACGGCATCGTCCTGCTGAATGGCGGTGGGTTCGAGGCACCCGACTGGTCGCTCAGGGTCTCGCTCGCCAACCTTCCTGACCAGGCCTACGACGACATCGCGCGCGGCGTTCGTGCCGTCGCCCGTGGCTACAGGGACGCGTACATGGCCTCGAAGAGAAGGTAAGCCAAGCAGGGGCCGGTCGCCTCGTTGGCCGGACAAGGAGGGCGATTGCGATGGCCCTGGTCGAATGGGTTGTGAAGGTTCTGCACGAACGGCCCGAGGTGACGTTCTTCGTCACCATCACGATCGGATATGCGCTTGGCCGGCTGCGAATTGGCTCCTTTACGCTCGGCGCGGTGACCGGCGTGCTGTTGGCTGGCGTTCTCGTCGGGCAGCTCGGCATCATCCTGCCGGCTTCGCTGAAGCAGGTCTTCTTTCTGCTGTTCCTGTTCTCCATCGGCTACCGAACCGGCCCCCAGTTCTTCCGTGGGCTGAAGAAGGACGGGCTGGCGCAGGCGGCGCTGGCCGTCGTCTTTTCGGTCGTTGGTTTGGCGGTCGCATACACCATCGCACGGCTTGCGGGTTACGAGGCAGGCACCGCGGCCGGCCTGATCGCGGGGTCACTGACGGAATCTGCGACGATCGGAACGGCAGGAGATGCCATCTCCAGCCTCCCGATCAGCAAGGAAGCACAAGCTCATCTCGCCAATCAGATACCGGTGGCGTTCGCCGTGACCTATCTCGTCGGCGTTATCGTGGCGGCGTGGTTTCTGGCACAGATTGGCCCTCGCCTCCTGGGAGCCGATCTTGCTGCCGAATGCAGGGACTACGAAGAAAAGATGTCCGGCGGTGAAAGGTCGGACGCATTCCCCGCATTGCGAATGTTCGACATCCGAACCTTTCGAATCGATCCCGGCTCGGCGTTGATCGGACAGACGGTTCGTGAGGTCGAATCTCCGGTTGAAGGCGGACGTTTTCATGTGGACCGGGTTCGTCGAGGCCAACAGATCGAAACGCCTGGTCCCGAATATGACTTGAGAATCGGCGATGTAATTGTGCTCGCCGGACGTCACGAACTGATCGTGGAGCGCAGCCATTCGTTCGGGACCGAAGTGTCGGATCGGGATCTTGCCCAGTCGGCGCTGGATGTCGTTGACGTCGTTGTTACCCAAAAGTCCATCGACGGCATGACACTGGCCGATCTCGCGGCGCAATCCTTTGCCAACGGTGTTTTTCTCCGAAGCATCCACCGAAGCGGGGTCTCCATTCCGGTGACCCCGTCCACGACGGTGGAACGCGGAGATGTCCTTTCGATCGTCGGAAAACCGGAACGCACCAAAGAAGCGATCAAGGCGATCGGTGTCGCGGATCGTGTCAGCGATGTCACCGACATGGTCTTTGTCGGGCTCGGCATCTTCATCGGTGCGTTTGTCGGAATCCCGGCCCTACGATTCGGCGCGCTTGAGCTGGGGCTCAGCGAGAGCGTCGGCGTGTTGCTGGGCGGCCTTGTTTTCGGATGGCTGCGATCCCTGCGGCCGATATTCAGCCGGATCCCGAGTCCGACATTGTGGCTTTTTGAGTCTCTCGGACTCACAGGATTTATCGCGGTGGTCGGCCTTTCGGCGGGGCCCGATTTCGTGCGCGGCTTGCAGGAGTCCGGATTGACGCTGGTCCTTGCGGCCCTCCTCGTCGTCATCTCCGCCCAATTCGTGACGCTGATGGTCGGGCGGTACGTGTTTCGCATGCATCCCGGAATCCTTCTGGGGGCCTGCGCCGGCGCCGGAACGGCCACGCCTGCTCTTGCGGCGGTCCAGGAAGTCGCGAAGAGCGCCGTGCCTACGTTGGGATACGGCGTCAGCTACGCGGTCGGCAACGTCCTTCTCGCGCTCTGGGGTACAGTTATCGTGTTCCTATTGAGGTAGGCCATGAGCGCGCCTTCAATGAAGGCAACAAAGAGTTGTCAAGGACGACTCGAGAGCCGCCTCGCCGCAACGATCGTCTGCTGGCTGGCGTCAGCGCTTCCAATCTCCGCTCAGGACGCAGCTACCGCGCAGCCTCCGGCGCCTGTGGTGGAAGAAGTATGGGGTTTGCCGCTTCCCCTTCCCTCCATTGCCTATGTGGTGCACCCAGCGGGCAACGGCCCCTTTCCACTCGTCATCATGAACCATGGCGTGGCCATGGATCCGAAGGAGCGGAGCTTTTTTCCGCTCGTTGAATTTCGCGACGCGGCGTTCTGGTTCGCCCGCCGCGGATTTCTAGTCGTCGCGCCGGCAGGACCTGGTTATGGCGCCGCCGGCCTTGATATCCCGGAGCGCGGAATCCACGGCGTATTCTTTCAAAAGATCGGAAAGTGCAGCAATCCGAACTTTCGCGACGCTGGACTGGCGGTTGCCGCGATTGACCTCGGGACCATCAAATATCTTTCCGGCCGCAAAGACGTTGTGGCGAACAACGTCATCGTTGTTGGCCAGTCTGCTGGCGGCTGGGGCTCCATCGCGCTGGCCAGCCAAAACCCGTCGATGATCAAAGCCGTGATCGTTTTCGCGGCGGGACGCGGTGGCAGGGTCGATGGAAAGCCCAACAACAACTGCAATCCGGACAGGCTGGTCGCGGCGACGGCCGAATTCGGGCGAACCGCGCGCTTGCCGATGCTCTGGATCTACACGGAGAACGACAGCTATTTCGGACCGAAACTGTCGCAGCGGATGCACGAGGCGTTCGTCGGCGCAGGCGGTGACGCCGAATATCACCTGGTGGGACCGTTCGGAAACGAGGGCCATGGTCTCATCGATGCCCGCGAGGGTGTCCCGATCTGGTCGCCACTCGTGAGCCGGTTTCTGGATCGACTTCGGTAAGAGATGGTTTTGCCGGGAGGATGACAATGATACTTCAACGCGGTCTGGTCCTCGCGGCGCTTCCCGTCTTGCTTCTTTGCTCGCCTCTGCTTGCGGCGGGAAAGTCCAAGACGCCGCTCACGCCGCCAAGGGAAGAACCGCCTTTGTCGGAGCCGGAAGTAGCGCCGCGCGGCCGGCATGCGCCGCGAGACATCACCTATTCGCAATGGCAGAAGCTTTGCTTCAAGGCCCCTGGGAAGGAGACCTTGTGCCGTACCAGCATTACGGGAACCTGGGATACCGCACAGATGGCCATTCGCATCGACGTGATCGAACGACAGGGCGTCGCGCGCCTTCAGATCCTGCTGCCAGTCGGCCTCTATTTGCAATCTGGCGTCAAGCTGAAGGTCGACGGCAGTTCGCGGGAAATGATGGTTCCATATAGCTGGTGCTTCTCCAACCTATGTGTCGCCGCGGCTCCCGTCAGTAGCGAGATGATCCGGGCGCTTGAGAAAAGCCAGACACTTTCGGTCGAAGTCGTCGACACCAATCTCGTCACCCTCGCCGCGAAAGTTCCGGCCGGTCAGTTCGGAACCGCGTACAGCGGTACTCCGGCGCAGACGATCGAGCAAGTCATCGACGAATAGCGAGAGTCGGATCGCAAGGTCGTTCTGATCCGCAGGACAGATCGCCGCGAGGAACACGAGGCCAGTTACTGCAACAAACGTGCAGGCAAACTGATCTGCCTCAATGCGTCAGTGGCCGTTACGTACTAAAGGGGCTGTTCGGTTCGGCGATTGGCAAAATACCCCCACGCATCGCGGCCGGAACAACGGAGGCACCCTATGGGCATACTCAACAACCCGATGAGAAGAGGCTCGCTCGGCATCATGACGAGCGCGCTGCTTGCGTCTGCGGTATGCGTCGCCGCGATGACGACCGCACACGCCGGCGACGCCGATGCGAAGAAAATGCTCAAAGCAATGTCGGACTACATGGCGTCGGAGAAGGCCATCTCGTTCGACTTCGACGCCGGACTGGAAGTGATGACAAGGGATGACCAGAAGCTCGCGCTGCTCAGTTCGGGCAGTGTCGTGCTCAACAGGCCTGACAAGATCCGGTTCACGCGTGCCGGCGGATTCGCCGACATCGAGTTGATGTCAGACGGAAAGACGGTTACTCTGCTCGGCAAGAACACAAATATCTATGTTCAGGCCGACGCTCCCGGCTCGGTCGATCAGCTCGTCAACGACCTGCAGGAGAAATTCAAACGGCCGATGCCTGCGGCGGACCTGCTGCTGACGAATTCCTATGACGAACTGATGAGCGACGTGACCGACGTCAAGGATCTCGGCAGCGGCGTGATCGGCGGTGTCGAATGCGACTACATGGCCTTCCGCAAGAAGGATGTGGATTTCCAGATCTGGGTCGCGCAGGGCAATAAGCCCTATCCCTGCCGCTACACCATCACGTCGCGGACAGTGCCTGGAAGTCCGCAATACAGCATTCAAATTCGTGACTGGAAGACCGGTAGCGAGGTCGCAACTGCGGACTTCTCGTTCAAGAATGCGAGCAATGCCAATAAAATTGAAGTCAAGGACGCTCGCGAGAAGTTCAGCGATCTGCCGCCCAACTTCACCATCGGAACCATCGGAGCTGCAAAATGAGCATGGCAAAACATATCGGTCTGAGCATCTTCGCTGCGCTGTTTGCGCTTTGCGTGCTTGACTTCGCGGGCCAACTGCCGATCCCCGGTGCCGAGCACTTGGTATCGACCGCGCAGGCGCGCGTCGGGCGGCCACTAACCCCTGTCAGCGTCGCCGGCGTTGCGCGACGGACCACACGCCGTTGTGCGGCAGGCGTCTACAACTGCTGACGCCTGGCAAGCGATCGCGACCGAATGGTCGCGATTCCCAACCAAGACGGGGAAGCCGCCCTCGGGCGGCTTTTCTATTGTTGGTTGTCTCCCCGGTTTCGTCTCTTACGTTCCCCCGCGACGACGAAGTCCGCACCCCCAGCCTGCAGGCTGTGATCTGCAATTCGCGATCATGACGCATACGTACCTTTGGTTGAATGCCATAGGTATGCCGCCCTGACTTATTGAGGCACATCATGGCGCCCTGCACCCTCGTTCCGGCATCGTTTCTATCGCTGGAACAGGTCGTTCCTGATCATTGACGATGATCGCGTCGACCGCTTTCGCCGGAGTGGTTTTTCAATTACGGGAGGTTTCCATGAAGGGATTTATGGTTGGTTCTCTTGTCGCCCTCGGCCTCATGAGTTCACCAGCATCGGCCGACATCGCTAATCTCACAGGGCACTATATTTGTGTGAAGAACTGTAGTGGCAAGCTCTGGCACTCAGCCTATGTGACGCAAAACGGCTCGGACTTGAACTTGCTTACCGAAGAAAACGTGCCAATTCGTGCCCAGACTGATTGGTTCTCTCCGAACCGCATCTGGGTCGGGGCCTGGAATACCGGTGCTGTGTACTCACCGAACGGCTTTGTCGTTCAGTTCGACAATGGGATGATCTGGCGAAGGCATTGCCATTACTACGATCACCACCATCACTGCTATCACGCCTATTGACCGTCATCGCGATTGGCTACCCGCGCACCCGCTTCATCTTCGAAACCTGATCCAAGGCTTCCAGGTGAAGTGGGAGGTGGGGAATGGTCGCATCGCAAATGCGGTCCGGCTCCCGAGCGCGTTGTTTCAATGTACCGGCCTTCCGGCGCTCATTCCTGCGCAGATCGCGAACAACGCAAGAACCCTTGACCTGCCTCAACATTGAAGCTCTCAGATAACCTAGGATATCGCGCCTTATTCCTAAAGGCCGTCACCAACGCAAGATATGGGAGGAAACCAATGATCAGATTGATAGCTCTTGCCGCCTTCGCCTTGGTCGTCACCACGTCAGCACAGGCAATGACAGTTGCGCCAGTTCACCAGCCGGACGGCATGATCACGCAAGTCGCCTGGGCGTGCGGACCGGGCATGACACGTATCAATGGCGTGTGCGTCGCCCGAACCACCGTTCGCCACGCCCGCAGATGTGCGCGATGGAGCGGAGGCGCTTGCCTGCGCTACTACTAAGTCGAGATTGAATCTCGGTCTGGAACGAGCACGGCTCGATGCCGCCATGGATGTGGACGGCGGCCATGGGACACGCCAGGCAGGTTTGCTCCTGACAGAGTTTTGGACGGTCCCGATCCTGCGCAGATGTTTCTTGGGAATGCTTTTCGACTTAAGCCCCGGACGATGCCGGGGCTTAAGTTCGTTGCATGCGCACCAGCCCCGTCCCTAAACGAAGATCGGCCTCCGCAACGGGTCTAGTAGCACGCCGGATAGGGATAGTATCCGCAGCGTTGAGCTCCATAAGCTCCATAAGCGGCAGCGCCGACGGCAGCAGCACCCACGCCTACCGCCACTCCGCGGCGTACGGCTGCACCACGGTAAACACCACCGTGATAAACGCCACCACGATGGACACCGCCGTGATACACGCCGGCGCGGCCCCGATAGGCGAAAGCGTCAGTTGAAAGAGTTGCAACGCAGGTGATGCCGATGATAGCGGATGCGGCAAGCGAAACGACTGTTCGATGTGACATGACTGGTCTCCTTCACAGGATCAATCTCGTCAGACTATGCTCCAATCGCGTGGCTTTCTTGATCTAAAGCAAGGGATGCAGCACAAACACAAGCGATCCCATTGACGACGGCCCCAGGATTGGACAGTGAAGCCGTCCCGTGTTCGGCTGGTTGAAGGCTTATTCCTTCCGCCAGGTCATCGCGGCCCTATTGCGTGGCCCGGAACATTTTTGGATGCTCCTGGAATTCTTCCTTGCATGTCAGCCAGAGGTTCCCAGGGCGTCCGCACCCGTTGCGGACAGGCTTGTTTGCGTCGTGGTCCCGAACGTTGAGAAGACGCGGATTTTACCGAGTTGGATCGCTATTTTCTTCTTCGTCAATCCAATGATTGATTTCCGAGTATCCAATAATGCTCCGCATTGGCTGATGAGGGTGCAATGTGCCGGCCATGATCTTCATTCCGTCACAACGCATCGACTTCGCAAATTGCTTGGCCTCGCTCTCGGTCGGGAATGTTCTGGTATGTCTGGTATGTGCCCGTTTAGAAGCAATTCGCCATTGTTTCGGCGCCTCAACCGAAACGAACCAATGACTGGAACTCTTGTCCTTGGCCACGATGGGCGACCCCATTTGCAATAACAGGATTCAGCCGTGGGCGGCGACGCCCGGGTGCTTTTGGCATTCGCCGCAACCATGAGTATAGTCGTGTCCAAAAAGTAATGAGCGTGCAAGCCAAAACAATCTTGTCCGACTCCTGATCTCGAACATAAATATTGGACAGTCTTGTTGCCCGATCATCCCGCCCAGTGAATGTCACACGGCTACAATTGACCTCGCGCTAGGGCGTGGAAGCGCGCTCGGTCTCGTGGGCGGTGCAAGGCAGACCCTCCGTTGATCTAGGTCAACGTCAGCGATCCTTTGGCGCTCATGCTGTGTTCAGCCGCGCCTGAGGCGGCTCCCGTCATCTTTTAGTTCCGCAGCGCCAAGAGGGAGGTCAGCCATGCATCCGAGGAAGCGTCTTTCGATCAAGTCAGCGACAGTTGCCGGTCTTGCTGCGAGCGTCCTGTTGGGGCTTGCAGGTCTCAGTCTCAATCCAGCGCCGGCTGGGGCCGTAGTTTACTGCCAGTACGTTGAATATCCGCACGGTTGCGTGGCGAGGGCCGGCGTCGTGCTCAGGCCTCGTCCGGTGGCGCGCGCTGCGGTCCGTCATAATGCCGGTGGCAATTTAAATGGCGGCGTCAATCGCGTTGGGGTCCGGCGGTAAAGTTACTTGCTTGCGGCACTTCGCGACATATTGCGCCGCCGCGCCACCTCGGTCGCTAATGGAGCACCTCGGGTTCGATGGCGTCGATCCGGCAGCGACCGGCCGGCCGGCGTATCATCCTTCGCCGATGCTCAAGCTTTACATCTACGGCTATCTCAACCGGGTCCAATCGAGCCGGCGGCTGGAGCGTGAGGCTGGCCGCAATCTGGAAGTGATGTGGCTGACCGGAAGGCTTGCGCCGGATCACAAAACCATCGCCGACTTCCGCAAGGACAACGGCCCGGCCATCAAGAAGGTTTGCGCGCGATTCGTCGAGTTGTGCCGCAAGATGGGCCTGCTGGCGAAGGCCAGCGTTGCCATCGACGGCAGCAAGTTCAAGGCCGTGAACAGTCGCGACAACAACTTCACGCAGGGCAAGATCCAGCGCCGCCAGAAGCAGATCGAGGAGAGCGTAGCGCGCTACATGAGCCAACTCGACACCGCCGACCGCCGGACTGCCGCAGGAGAAGAGCCGTCGGAAACGGTGCTGCTGACCAAGACACGGCTTAAGGAAAAGCTGGCGAAGCTCGAAGAAGAGGTGAAACGGCTTGCCGCGATTGAAAAGGCGTTGCTCGCCTCGCCCGACAAGCAGATATCGCTGACCGATCCCGATTGCCGCTCGATGGCAACGAGCGGGCGCGGCTCAGGCATGGTCGCTTACAATGTGCAAAGTGCGGTCGACACCACGAACCATCTGATTGTCGCGCACGAGGTCAACAACGTCGGCAGCGATAGATCGCAACTGGCGACGATAGCGCAGGCGGCGAAAGCCGCGTTGCGCAGCGATAACTTGGACGTCGTTGCGGATCGGGGCTACTTTAAAGGTGAGGAAATCCTGGCATGCGAACAGGCCGGCGTCGCGGTCACGCTGCCCAAGCCGCAAACCTCCGGCGCCAAGTCGGCAGGCCGCTTCGGGAAACCTGATTTTGTTTATTTGGCCAATGACGATGTCTATCGCTGTCCGGCCGGCGAGAAGCTGGCGCACCACTTCACCGCTGATGAAGATGGCCAGAAAATGCGGATTTACTTGACCAAGGCGTGCCACACATGCCCGCTCAAGGATCAGTGCACAACGTCCAACGAGCGCCGCATCAAACGCTGGGAACACGAACACGTTGTCGAGGCCGCGCAGACGCGGCTCGATCGGAACCCGCAAGCCATGCGTGTGCGCCGCGAAACCGTCGAGCATCCGTTCGCCACGCTGAAGATGCGGATGGGTGCGACGCACTTCCTGATGAAGCGATTGCCCAATGTAGCGACCGAAATGGCGCTGAACGTACTCAGCTACAATCTCACGCGTGTGCTGAACATCGTCGGCGTCAAGCCATTGCTGGCAGCCATGCGGACGTGAGGCGCGGGCCGTGGACTCAAAGGCGGCACCGAAGGCCGCCCTACGTTGCACGGAGGTTGACGCGAGACGCAGTACAGCAAAAATGCTCTGAAATCGCCGCGTTGGTGTCAGTCACTGTTGGTCGAGAGCAGCTTCGGAATGCGGAGCCGCGTTTTTACACAGCCTGGGAGCAAAGCGGACAGGGCTTATCGTCGCGTCACGCCGACGGATTCACGGCCTGGTCTAGTGCCCACTTTCCGAAGTTCGTGCACCACCTCAGTACCAACCTTTCACGAACTTCGGAAAGTCTCGGGCACTAGCAAACTTATTGAACTTCAAATGGGCAGCACGAGGTCAGCGCAGTCAAAAACGCTGTCGTAACCCGACAACGTTCGGGCGAACAGCGTTGATCTCGTGTTTCCGCGACCTCCCGTGTGCCGCCAGGACAAGTGGAGTCCGTTGTGCGCTTTGACTCGCTTGCTGACTTGTCACGAGATCCACTCGCGCTAACGCCGATCGCGTGAGCTATTGGGTCTTGCTTCATCGGTCCTGCCCTCGGCCATCACGTTCGCTCAGTGCCGAATGCCTTACGAGCAGGTAATCCTCTGCGAAACCCTTGATCTGGCGCAAGGCTCTCCAGCAGCCGAGGCGCATCGTGTTTAGCAAGGGGCAGAAAGCAATGGAGACGAGTCATGAAGAAGTTGAGTTCAGGTAAAATCGCCATCGCGACCGCGACCTTTGCGTGTACGGCACTGCTCTCCTTCGGCTGGTCCGAGCAGCGCGGCGTCTCGCTGTCGATCGAGAGCGCCCAGGCGCGCGTCGGTCGCCCGTTGACTCCCGTGAGCGTTGCGGGAGTTGCGCGCCGACAATACCGGCGAGGTGCGTACGGCGCGTACGGCGGGTACGGCTACGGTGCCGGCGTGGCGGGCGCGGGATTGGCGGCGGGCGCATACGCCGCTGCCGGCGTCGCCGCCGCCACCTCACCTGAGGGTTATTATGCGGGGAATGGTGGTGGCTACTATGCGCCCAGTAGCTGGGGTGACCATGAATGTCATTTTACTCACAGCTATGCCTGCCTCCCTTACGCAGCCAAGGATTGGGGTAATGGTTGGTACTACGGCCGCGCTCAGGCCTATTGACCGCGCAGCGCGCAGTCGCATTTGCCGCGCGCTGAGTTCGTTGGGTTAAAGCGACAATAGTTTGATGTATTGCTGCCGGCAGATGTAGAAGGACCGAAAGTGGCGGCTCAACACCCGGCTCCTTCGGATCGCAAGCGCCGCCAAAATTACAGGCGCTGCGAATGCGCCGGCAACTCGACAACACAACGAGGCTACAACGAATTCAGGACCGCCGGTGGCGGTCCTGAAGTTTTCCCGGCCTGATGAATCCTTGCTGGTCCTACGTCATCAAGATGACCAGCACCATTCCCCAGATCGTCAGCAAGGTGTTCCCAACCGCGTAGGTCACGGTGTAGCCGAGTCCCGGGATCTGGCTCTTGGCACGATCATTGATCATGCCGAGTGAGGCCGTCGTCGTGCGCGCGCCGGAACAGCATCCCAGCACGATCGCGTCGTCGAAGCGGAACAGATATTTTCCGACGTACATGGCCAGGACCAGCGGTACCGTCGTTGCAAAGACACCCCAGAGGAACAGGCTGAAGCCGAGTTGTTGCAGGCCGGAGACAAAGCCCGGTCCGGACGAGATTCCGACGACGGCGATGAACACGTTCAGACCGACTGAATTCATGAACCACACCGTAGGCGATGGAATCCGGCCGAATGTCGGTCGCACCGAGCGCAGCCAGCCGAAGAAGAGGCCGGAAATCAATGCGCCGCCGGAGGTGGACAGCGTGAGTGGGACGCTGCCGACTTTGTAGACGACTGCACCGAGCAGCGCGCCGATTGCAATTGCGGCACCAATAAACGCGACATCTGCTACGTCGGTCACCTTGTCAGGATAGCCCAACAGCTTGGTCGCGGCCGCAACGTCCTGGGTGCGTCCGACGAGGGTAACGATATCGCCCCGCTCCAGCTTGGTGTCCGCCAAAATCGGGATATCGGTTGCGGTCGCTCCTCGGGTGATCTTGCGCAGGAACACGCCGCGCGTTCCCTGAGACGTCGCCAATTCGGCCAGCGTCATTCCGTCGACTGCCTTGCTGGTCACGTAAACATCGACACCCTCTACCGGCACCGCCAACAGCTCGCGATCGTCGACCTCTTCTGCTCCGGCACCGACCAGTTTTACCAGCACCTCGCGCCGGCCCGCCACCGCGGCGACGTCGCCCGCCTGAATCACGAGATCGGCGGTCGCCTCCATAATCTCGCCGCCACGCCGGATGCGCTGGACGAAGATTCGTTCCCCGGGAAGCAGCGCCTCGGTGGCCTGCACCGTCTTGCCGACTGCCTGTCCACCGTCGCGGACCCTGAACGCGCGCAACGCGAACCGGTTCCAGGCTGTACCGGGACCGCCCAATTCCTTCTTGCCTCCGTGCTTCTCCTCGTAGCTCTTGCACGCGGCCTCCAGATCGATGCCGAGGAGTGCCGGGCCGAGCAAAGCCAGAACCAGCGCGGACCCGATGGTGCCGAAGATGTAGGTGACGGCGTAGGCGACGGGCATCGAATTCGAGAATCTTCTTGGTCTCCTCAGGCGAGAGGCCAAGGCGATTGATCGAATCCGTCGCCAAGCCCATAGACGCCGAGATCGTCTGCGAACCCGCATAGAGACCCGCCGCAGAGCCGACGCTATATCCGGCGAATTTCGCGGCAAGATAGGGAGCGAGCAGACAGAAGACGCAAGTCACCGCCGCGAACACCGCCTGTGGCACTCCGTCCTGAGAGATGCCGCGCACGAATTGCGGGCCCACCCCGTAGCCGATCGCAAACAGGAACATCAGGAAAAAGAACGGCTTCAGCGGTCCCGAAACCGTGATTCCAATCTGGCCGATGATGACAGCAGCAATCAACGTCGCCGTGACAGCTCCGAGGCCAAGGCCTTTGTATGTGAATGAGCCGAAATAGTATCCGACAGCCAGAGAAAGGAAGACGGCAATTTCCGGATAGGTCTTAAGCGTGTGAACGAACCAATCGATCATGGCGTCACCTGTCCATCTGATGGCTATTCGATTTCGCTGCTAACGCATTCACGCAGCCCGCTTCGTTGGCGCTCCGGTGCGCCTCGCCAGCGCCTCGGATCGCACGAGCTTGAGCCCTTCTGCGGCGTCGTAGCCGTGGATCTCCTTCACATCGAGCTTGCGCATGAAATCGATCGTCTCCTGCGTAATCACCTGGCCAGGCACCATGATCGGGAAACCCGGCGGGTACGGAATGACGAAACTCGCCGACACGAGATCGGGTCCCTCCTTCAGGCGCCGGTCGATTTCCGGGTCCGCGAGACGGATATATTCGCATCCCGCAGCATCGTAGGCGCTGTAGAAACCGCCACGGATATCGCCCTCGTTTGTTCGCTTGCCGGCATCTGCCCGGAATGCAGCGTGGAAATGGGAGAAATTGGGGAGGTCCGGCACGTCCGTCATCAGGCTCTTTACCCGTGCATCGAACGTCTTCCGCACGTTGGCGCCGCCTTCAGCCAGACGCTGATCGATCTCGTTGCTGATTTCCACCAGCACGCGGATCAGATGAGCCACGTCGCTGCGCGTGTTGTTGATGTTGGATTGCAGAAGAACGGAGTTTCGCGACGTCTTGTTGAGCTGGATGTTGTAACGGTCCGCCAGCATTCCCTTGAATTGAGTACCGTCGAATCCTGCGGAACCGCAAACCAGCGTCATGCGCGTCGGGTCGAGACAGAACTCATCGTCCTGAAGACTGCGGTGTGCGGTCGCCCAGTTCGACTTGGGATCCAGATAATCAGTGAAGCCGCTCTCGCGATACGCGGCCGGCACCATCTTGTCGGCGCCGAGGATATGGAAATACTTGGAGATCAACGGGTGCTGGGCGACCGCCTGTCGGATGGCCAACGCTATGTCGATTGCATTGTGGACAAGGCCATAACCCTCCAGTTCCATCTGCCGGCGTGCCACCTCCAGGCTGGCGATCAATTGCTGGTTGGGGCTCGTCGAAGCGTGCGTAAACACCGCTTCCTTGAACTGCTGCTCGACGCTATGGAACTCGACGTCCTTCACGAGCAGCATTGAGCCTTGTCGCAGCGCAGACATTGATTTGTGGGTGGAATGGGTCTGATAGACCCGCAGCTTGACCTTGCGTGGATCGGGGATCAGTCGGGTCTTCAGCAGTTTGTCATCCGACGGGTTAGCGCCGAGTTCGGCCTGATGTTTTTCATATTCGGCAACCGACTTTGGATCATGGAGCCAGGCCTCGATATCGTTGGCGGCTCCCATCGCCGTGCGCGGGCGCAGGAACGGCGAGAACCGGGCAAATCCGAACCACGCCTCGTCCCACAGGAAAATCAAGTCCGGCTTGATCGCCAGACACTCTTCCATCACGCGCCGCGTGTTGTAGATGTGGCCGTCGAAGGTACAGTTCGTCAGGTCCACCATCTTGGCGCGGTTCAGCCTGCCGTCTGCTTTCAGATTCAGGAGTGCCTGCTTGATGGAGCGAAGGGGCACGGCGCCGTACATCGAATATTCCGTCATCGGAAATGCCTCGACGTACAGAGGCTGCGCGCCCGCCAGCACCATCCCGTAATGGTGAGACTTGTGGCAATTGCGGTCCACGATGGCGATATCGCCGGGCGCCAACAGCGCCTGGACAGCCATCTTGTTGGACGTCGACGTTCCGTTGGTGACGAAGAAGACGCGATCGGCGCCGAAGGCGCGCGCAGCCATGTCCTGGGCTTTCTTGATATTACCGGTCGGCTCCAGCAGGCTATCCAGACCGCCCGTCGTGGCGCTGCTCTCCGCAAGGAAAAGCGTCGGCCCATAGAATTCGCCCATGTCGCGGATCCAATCGGACTTGAAGATCGATTTTCCGCGTGCAATGGGCAACGCGTGAAAGGTGCCAATCGGACGTTGCGCGTATTTCTTCAGGTTGTTGAAGAACGGCGTGTCATATCGGGCCTGCACGCCCTCGAGGATCGCAAGGTGCAGTTCCAGCAATTCCTCAACCGCATAGAAAACGCGGCGCAACACGTTCGCTTTTGGATCACCCGCTGTCTCCTCGACGCGGCCGTTGGAAAGAAGATAGAGATCGAGTTCCGGTCGTACCCGCTTCACGACCTGTGCCAGGTGTAGCGCTGACTCTGCCGACGTCTCATGCTGGTCTTTGGCCTCCTCCAGCATCCGCAGGATGGGCAGACTATGCTGGGACTTGAAGACAAAACCCTCGTGGATCACCACGGCCGCGAGATCGGGGTTGAGCATGGTCGCGCAAAACGCATCCTCGAAACTTCCAACAAAGACCGGCTCATAGATGAACGAATCGAGGGGCCGGCGAAGGCGGCGCCATTCCATACCCAGAGCGGGCCAGCGTGCCGCCGGCGCACCCGTGACGATCAAGACTTCGAAATAAGGCCGATGAGTTTCCGAACGTCCCAGGGTTGGGGGCAGCACATCCGGCGTTATTCTCTCGCCCTCCTCGTGCGCCTCCCAATCGCTTGTGTTCTGCCGGTAAGACCTTGTGAGTATGGCCCGCGCGATATGGCGAGCAAGCCTGGCTGTCGCTTGAGCATCGTTTGCCTCGGTCTGGTCCCGCAGCGCGGTCATCAGCTGAAGCCCGGGATAGGCATAGAAACCTTCGGCCACCGCCATCTCGCCCAGCGCAGTTTCGAACTTGGCACGACCGACCGGGTCTTGAGCCCATGCCTCAGCCAATTCCACCAAGGTCTGCCACTGATCGCCGCGCGCTCCAGGACCTGCGAAAAACCTGTCAATCTGAACAGGTTGGCTAGTGACTGTCTTGGTCATGGCATCTCTCCCTGTTAGTGGATTTTTACTTAGGAAAGCACACTTGCGCGCGAGCCACTTGACTTAGGTCAATGGCTCTCAACGAAGTCGGAGACAGGCTGCCAAAGTAATCGATCTAAGCCGATACCTGCTTCGCCCGAGGTCGGTCGCGAACGGCGACTGGGTCGAAATTAGCCACGGCCGCCGATGCTCGTGGTCGCGCGGCATCCGCAATATGGTTGGTATGGTGACGACGCATGTTAGTGTGCGCTCATTTCGGGTAGGCCGCGAAATACGAGGTATCAAGAACGCGCAGCCTAGAGCGAACACCGGGTGTACTTGATTTCCATGTTTTCGATAGTCGGCATCACCCTGGCAATGTTGTTCTCATCGTAAACTTTCAGGAGGAAGTTGACGTTCTGGGTCATGATGCTGGTCGCGCAGGCCGCGGCTAGCTCCAGATTGTCTCCCGTCTGTTTCCTTGATGTGATCGTGCATCGGGCGGCTTTTCCCCTGATGCGGTTTTGCTCGATAATGAAGCCTGAACCATAAAGGTCCGAAAACTCGGCGAATACGACAGTGTTGCCCTTCTTCGTGAACACCAGCTTGCACAGATCGGCCTGTGACGCCCAGGCCCCCGACAGTTCAATCGCGTGAGCTGGAATCCGCAGCAAAATGACCGTGCCAAACAGCACGGCTACCGCCAGCACTCGGCGCACTTCAAGCATTTCACCTCTCCCAGACATGCAAACTTCAAACGCACGAAAATGCTGACCGGCGATGAGTGCCACGCAAGGCCTGCGTGCCTTCGCCAGTTAGTGACCTCCCAATACAAGCACCTTCAGCGGCAGAACGATCGCCTTCATGCGGATGATCAGGGCGTGGACGAGAGCCACGGTATCGACGATATGCAGATAGACCTTCTCGAGAAAACCGACCTTGCCCGATGCGATCAGGTCATGGTTGTCGGAATAGGCGTTCACGATACAGCTGCTTCCCGGAGGCACGCCATCCAGTCCTCCCTTGTAAAGAGGCTCAAGGAACACGGTGACGGTGCCCGGCTTGGTGATCTTGCTGAGATCGGTCAGCTGGTCAGTTGCCGTGATCTGGCCGGCGGCGATCACGTCCTGCTCCCGAGTGACCACAAGGGGAATAATGGCCATGGGCTTGGTGATGCACGTGGCCTCTGCGACCATGCCGATCTTGATGACCTGGGACTCGAGCTGATGGAATCCGGCCATGAGCTGACCCGCGCCCTCCGGAATAAGAATGCCCGCGGCCCGGGTAAACGGCGCTGGCTGAATGATATCCCCGACCCGCAACACGAACTGGTCGACCCGTCCGTCGACACCTGCTCGGACGGTCATTTTGTCGAGCTCCACCTTGGCCGCCGCAAGCTGGGCCTGCGCACTCGCCTTCTGTGCCGGCAGAACCGACGTAATCCGGGTTTCCGCCGATTTCTTGGCGGCCTCTGCGGCATCAACCGCTCCCTGTCGCGTCGCCACGAGCGTCTGAAGTTTTTCGATCTCACGCGCGGCAACAATGTCGGCGTTGCGCTGCTGCAATTGCGTCTTGGTCCGCAATTCGTCTTTCGCCTGTTCGAGGGCACCCTTTGCTTCCTGATACCTTGCCTTCGCTGGTCAAGACGTCGGCCTGAGCTGTTTCGGCGGACGCTTCCACTTCGGCGATGCGGGCGCGAGCCGTATCAACATTTGCTTCCTGCCGAGTGCTATCCATCTTAAAAATAGCGTCGCCCTTTTTCACGCGATCGTTGTAGCCGACGTAGACCTCCTGCACCCGACCGCCGATCTCCGGATAAATCGAGACAGTCCGGAACAGCGAGGTGACGTTTTCCGACTCGGGGTGGTTGTACAAGACCACCGTGATGAGGAGCACGGTCAGTATGAGGCAACATGTGATGCCGTAGCGAAGCTCGTACCACACCGAAAAAAGTGTGATTTCGCGCCCCAGGCGTTTGCCCTGCACAAAGCGCCGGATCAGAAAATCCGGGAGAAGGGTCAGCATGGAACACAGCATGAGTTCAAGCATGGGCCGCCCCTTTCCGATCCTGACGGGGTTGTTCAACTGGTACGGGCTTCGACAGGCTGGACTCGGATTGGTCGGCAGGAGGAGTGCCGGCGACCCCGGCAATATCTTCTACCGAAGATGCTATGCGATTGACCGGCGTCAGGAAGTCGGGAATGTCGATAAAGGCAAGGATGAGGGCCGCTAACCACAAGACATGCAGATGCAGAAGAAGGGCCAACAGGCAAAGGACCGCGATAAGATCCATTTGAATTTTTTTCGACTTGTGCGCCATTCTTTCCGGCAGCGAGTGGATCGTCAGGAAGATGACGCCGGTCAACACAATGGCCCCTATGACGAAAACCATCGTAATATTGTAGAGCATGTCGGTTTCGCCTGGCGGCGTGATGAAGAATGGCAGATTGTGCGTCGCGATTGGATTAACCGCGGTTGAAACTGGATCTGTCAAAGGACTTCTCCCGATGACCGGTGGCACTTTGTCGGGGCGATTTAGGGCCCAACGGTACCCAAGGTCCCGGTCGCCCTGTTGATTCAAATCAATGGGGAACCTTGGCCCACGCCGGGCGGTGCTAGGCAGCGTTGGCGGCAAGGACGCGCTCGAGCGTTGCCGCTCGGTCAAGCTTCCCGACCTTTTCCTCGAGGCCGTCGGCCCGCAGCAAATCGCGCGCTCTGCCGTGCGCACCGACAATACACAAGGTGACGCCGCGGGCAGCCAGTTCCGCATGCAGTTGGTGCAGCATGCGCGTGCCTGCCAGGTCAAGATAGGGGGCGGCGGAGAGATCGCAGACAGCCAGACGGATGGCAGGAACAGCTGCCTCGCGGAGGCGATCAAGGACCGCGTCCTGTACAGCATCCGCATTGACGTAGATCACCGATGCCTCAGGACGAAAAGCGATAGCGCCCGGCGGCGGCTCGTTCTCGGGATGCCGGTCCATGTCCGAATAGCTGTCGGTACCGGGAACACGACCGAGAAATGCGACATGTGGGCGCGAGACGCGGGCCAGCAACAACAGGATTGAAGCTATGGCGGCCAACAGGATGCCCTGAAGAATGCCAAGAAGCAGTACGCCTGCAAGAGCGATCGCCGCGGCAAGGAAATCCAGCCGGCTTACGCGCCACATGCGGAGCAATGCAGGGAAATCCAGCAAACCGTAGACCGCAGTCAAAACGACCGCCGCCAAAACCGCTTTCGGTAGATTCTCAAGCAACCCGGTTAGAAAGACCAGGCATACCAGGAGCGTGATCGAGGCAAAGACAAGCGCCAGCGGCGAGCGTGCCCCAGCTTTGTCGTTCACGGCCGATTGCGACAGGCCGCCGGCAACCGGATAGCCTTGCCCCAACGCCGCAGCGAGATTGGCCGCGGCGAGACCAAGAAGTTCTTGCCGGGGATCCAGTTTGTATCCGTGCTTTGCGGCGAACGCGCGCGCCGCAGATACGCCCTCGATATAGGCTAGCAGCAGGCAGCCGGCTGCTAACGGAACAATACCCTCTTCATCGTGTAGCCTGAGAGCGGGGCCCGCCAGGCTCGGCAAGCCCGCCGGAATTTCACCCGTTACCGGCACTCCGAGCGCCGGAAAACCCAGAAGCGTCGCAATCGCAATCGACAGCGCGACGACCACAAGCGCGACCGGCCTTCCGGGCCTTAGTCGCTCGCCGAGTACGATAAGTCCGAGCGCCACAAGCCCGACGAGAAGGACGAGGTACTGCATCTGGCCAAGTTGCCCGGCCAACAGGAAAGCGCGCTCGAGAAAATTGTGACCCCCGCCTTTCACCCCAAAAAGGCTTGGTAGCTGAGTCATGGCGATGGTCAGGCCGGCACCGGCCTTGAATCCCACAAGAATGCTGTTGCTGACCAATTTCACGAGCACGCTCAGGCGCAACAACCACGCCGACAGGCCGAGTGCTGCCACTGTGAAGGCGGTGAGGCTGGTAATCTGCGCGTAGCGCTGCGCATCTCCCTCAGCCATTGCCCCCACCGTTCCGGCGATCATGAGCGAGATGGCGGAAGTTGGCCCGATGGCGAGTTGGCGCGAGGATCCGAGCAGGGCATAGCCAAGACCGCCTAACAGGTAGCCGTAAATGCCGACCTGCGGAGGCAAGCCTGCAAGCGATGCGTAGGCAAGGGAAACAGGGATCGCATAGGCCGCCAGCGTTACCCCGGCGACGATATCGCCGGGCAGCCAGGCCACACGGTATTCAGCCAACCACCGGGCAGGCGGAAACCACCAGAGCCTGACCATCACTTTCCCGAGGTTCGTCGAGTCCGCCATGGGCGCCAAAGCTATCCAATATCCAAACTTCGATTCCTGAATATCGGCCCTCGAGCCGCGCCGCTTGATGCATATCAACGCGTTGGAGCCGGTTTGTCCGAAGGTGAAAACAAGCTCTGTCGGAATAAGGGCACACCATTAACTCAGGGATCCGACGATGGACACGGCCACCAACATTGCGCATCTCCCTGCCTTCGAGGCAAGCGCAAGCAGCTGGATCCATATTGTTGGCATATGCATCGAGATTTTTGGCGTCTTCATCATCGTCGCGGGCATCGTCTGGTCGACGTATCTTTGCGTGAATTGGCGCACGAGCGCTCACCCTTATGACGAATACAAGATACGGGTCGGCCGCTCCCTGCTGTTGGGTCTGGAAGTTCTGGTAGCTGCCGATATCGTGAAGACGATCGCCGTCGAACTAACCTTCACGAGCTTGGGGCTTCTTGCCGGGCTGGTGATCGTCCGGACCTTCCTGAGCTGGACGCTGGTGCTCGAAATTGAGGGGCGATGGCCCTGGAGGCGAGAGCTTCTGCCAGCGAGCGCCGCCGTCAGGCAAACAGGACAGTCCACCTAATCGAGAAATCCGGGGCAAAAAATGTGGATGACCTGGAACCGACGCTATGGACTGAGGAACTACCTCAGATCATCGCTTTGGATAGTGCCATTCATAGCCATCCCGCTTGAACTGATCATTACACGGGTGGTGCATGGGCTTGACGCGTGGCTTCGCTGGGGCGTTCTGGGCCTCACAGTGACAGGCGCGAAGACATTGCTTGAAGCCTTCGTTACGGTGACGCTTTCCTTCGTTGTCTTCACGTTTGGCTCCCTGCTGGTGGCGATTCAGGTCGCCAGCGCGCAGATGACGCCCCGGATCATCGCGACGACGCTCTTGCGAAATCCGGTCGTTAAGTACACCGTTGGCCTTTTCTTGTTCACAATGATGTTCGCGCTGAGCGCGCAGAATTTCATGGATCAGGAAGTCCATCAGTTGGTCATGCTGCTGGCTATACTGCTCGGTATCCTGTCCTTCGCCGCGTTCCTGTTTCTTATCGATTACGCGTCGCGACTGCTGCGTCCTATCAGCATTCTGGGTCATATCGGTAGCGACGGACTTGCGGTCATCCAAAGCATTTACCCCTCCCCAACTCTCCCATCTGACGTACACCCTGGCGAAAGCCTCGACCTTGGTCCGCCAGACCGTACCATCGAGCAAAGGATGGCGTCGGGCATTGTTCTGGCGGTCAATCTGAAAAAGCTCACGTCAGTAGCCGAACGATCGGACTGCGCAATCGAATTCGTTCCGCAGGTTGGCGATTTTGTCTCGGATGGTGAACCGCTGTTCAACCTTTACGGCGGTGCCCGATTGATCGACGACGCGTCATTGCATGCTCTGATCGCATTCGGGTCGGAGCGCACCATGGATCAGGATCCGACGTTTGCATTTCGAATCGTGGTCGACATGGCGATCAGGGCGTTATCGCCGGCGATCAACGACCCTACCACAGCAGTTCTTGCGATCGACCAGCTCCACCGCATGCTGCGCATGGTTGGCAGCCGTCATTTGCGCACCGACAGAATATTGGACGACTCCGGAACACTCCGCGTGGTTTTCCGGACGCCGAACTGGGAAGATTTCATCCATCTGGCTTTTAGCGAAATACGATCCTGCGGATCGAATAACCTGCAAATTGTAAGACGGCTGCGTGCGATGATCGAGAACCTAATTCAGACGCTTCCGGCGCATCGTCATGCCGTGCTGCTTCAAGAACTCAGCCTGCTTGATCGCGAGATCGAGAAAAACTTCGTCTACCCTGAGGAAATCGCTCTTGCTCGTATTGGGGATCCCCAGGGCTTGGGCGGTCACTCCGGAAACGTTACGCACTGAGGGCATTCGTTCCGCTCGCAGTTCGTCTACCGCGGGTAACGCTGCAAAGGGAGCACACATGACGGACCTCCTTGAAAAGCTGCTCGGTGTTACGCTTGCTATCTTCATGGCCGGAAGCCTGCTGGAAATGGGCCTCAAGCTCGATCTGAAAAAGGCCGCCGCCGCCCTCCGCGATGTCCGATTTATGGTTATGGCCCTATTGTGGAGTTTCGCGATCGGTCCGGCACTGGCAACGCTGCTCGCCAAGGTACTGCCTCTGTCGGAGCCTTACGCGCTTGGCCTCATCCTTCTTGGTCTGGCACCATGTGCACCATTTGTGCCGCTGCTCGCCGAAAAGGCTCGTGGGGACCTGAACGACGTTGCGGCCTATCTGCTGCTGGCGTCTGTTGGCACGATTATCATCCTGCCCGTCATGATTCCCGTTCTAGCGCCGGCGCTGACCGCGGACACGTGGACGATTGCCAAACCGCTCCTGTTTTTCATCGCATTGCCGCTCGCGATTGGAATCTGCGTCCGTCTTCTCAATAGCGCCCTCGCCGACAAGGCCCATCCGGTCGTGAAGAAGGTCACGAGCGTTGACATTATTATCATGCTCGGAATTGTCATGCTGTTGTACTGGCGCGACTTCCTGAGTGCCGTCGGAAGCTTTGCGATCGGCGTCCAGATTCTGTACTATTGTCTGCTCGGCGCCGCCGCCTATGGACTTGGCTTCGGCCTCTCGCATGAGAAAAAGAGCACCCTTGTGCTGGGGCTGTGCACCCGCAACGTCGGCGCTGCCTTAGCGCCGCTGATGTCGGTGCCGAGTGTCGACCCGCGTGCGACGGTGATGTGCGTTTTGGCCGTCTTCATTACGCTGGCGGTCGGATTCGGAGCGGCATACCTGCTCGGAAGGTGGAACCCCGCCAGCAACCCGGCCCGTGGGTAGCTACCAGCGATCCATAATTTGCTTGGCATTACCGGCCAATGTGAAACGCTGGGATTGACAGGCGGTAGGCGGCAGTAGGGCATGCTTGATCGTTTGTGCAAAGCTCTTGACCCAAACCGGTGCTCACTTGGTGTGATAATCGGAGTGATCGCGTTCGCGACAGGCGTGGCAGACGGAAAAGCGCAGGAAGCAGAACCGCGATCCTATTCGAATACGCCGATCGGAGTGAATTTCCTGATTGGAGGCTACGTCTATTCGCAAGGCAGGATAGCCTTCGACCCCGACCTGGCGATTGCCAACGCGAAATTCAACTCCGATGCGGAGGTGCTGGCTTACATCAGGTCATTCGATGTCTGGGGCCAATCGGCCAAATTCGATGTGATACTGCCGGCATCGTCGTTCTCAGCGCAAGCTCTCGTCAACGGCCAGTCAGCGGAGCGCCAGATGTCTGGCCTCGGCGACCCGCGATTTCGTCTCTCGGTCAATTTGTTTGGCGCGCCCGCGCTCTCGGCAAAGGATTTCGCGAACTATCACCAGGATCTCATTGTCGGAGCCAGCCTCCAGGTTTCCGCACCACTCGGACAATACGACGACAGCAAGCTGCTCAATCTCGGTAACAACAGGTGGTCGTTCAAACCCGAACTGGGGATTTCCAAGGCATTGGGTCCGTGGACGTTCGAGATCGCCCCTAGCGCAACGATCTTCAGCGATAACAAGGATTTCTTTGGCGGCAACACTTTCTCGCAGGCGACGTTCTACGCCGTGCAGGGACATCTCCTCTACAATTTCCCGTCCGGCATATGGATGGCGCTGGACGGGATTTATTTCACGGGCGGCCGCACCGCGCTCAACGGCGTGAAGAGCGACAATGAGCAAGCGAACACGCGAGCCGGCTTCACACTTGCGCTGCCGGTGGACCGCAACAACTCTCTGAAGCTTTCTGCGAGCACCGGCGTCACCACCCGCACCGGAAGCGAGTTCAGCGCTGTCGGTATCGCCTGGCAATATCGCTGGGGTGGAGGATATTGAGCAAGCGACGCATTTCCGGCTGCATGGACGACGCACCTAACGTCCATTTTCGCCGCTCTCCGTCAGCACCTTCTGCAGCACCTCGAAGATGACGGCAGTCGACCAACCAAACATCAACACGCCATTCATCGCTGTCATTGGCCCGATCAAACGCCAGCGTTCCACCGGAGTTACGTCACCATATCCGAGCGTCGTATAGTTCACAAAGGCGAAATAAATGAGATCAGCACCTTCTGGGGCAGCACCGGCAATCGCATAACTCAAGGACCAGACGAGCACCTCGGCAAAGTGCGCAACCATCAAGACCAACACGGTTGCGATCATGACGGCGATCAGCTGAAGCGTCTGACGTGACGCTGTCATCTCTCCGACGATACGCGCCACGGTTATCACCGTCACCATAACCAAAGCATGAATTGCGATGTTGCAGCCGCTGACGGCCGCACCAAAGAAATATTGACGTAACATCCGGTTCTACTCTGGCACTACGGGACTGGTTGTCGTATTTCCTCGCTGGCGTCGTACGGATTGATTTGGGAAGATCATCGTTCGTGAATCGCCTGCCGCAGGTTCAGTGCTACGTGCACGACGCCGCCGCCACCCTTCTTGAAGGTAAATCCGCATTTCCGGAATAGCGTCAACATCGCGACATTTTCCTGCAACACCTCTGCATCAAGTTGCTGAAGTCCGTTCTCGCGAGCGATCAGCACCAAATGACGAAGCAAGGCGGTTCCAATGCCCTGTCCCTGGTATTCGTCAATGATCGCGAAAGCCAGCTCGGCCTTGCCGGGTTCGGCAACGATGTAGCGCCCGGCACCGATGATGGTATCCTTGCCGCCCTCATCGACCACGGCCACCAATGCAACGTGGGTGACAAAATCGACGTTGACGAAGAAGTCGGTCTCTTTTTCGGTAAATTCGCGTTTGGGACCAAAGAAGCGGCGGTAGAGGGATTGGGCACTGACGCGCCCGACCGCCGATAGCATCGCGCTCCGATCCTCAGCTTTGAGAGCTCGAATTGTGACAGAACGACCGTCGCGCAACATCTCGACGACGGAATATGCGACTGCCTTCGTCATGGTCGGACTATCCGAGTCACTCCGCCAAGTTGTCGTGCGAGTTGTCGTGGCCCATTTCAACGCAAATGCGGGGCACCACGCTAAACCTTTAAATCCGCCCAGATGCACAAGGCGGGTTCAAAGGGAATTGACGCTATTCCATGGTGACCGTGACGCCACCAACAGCAGCCGATAGCTCCACGCCGACCTTGACGCCGTGCAACTCAAGAACCACTCCCCGTTGGTTTTGCAAGGCAACACCACCTGCGCCGGCCGCGAGTGCTCCGCCCGCGCCGATGGCACTATAGGTGCCCGCGATATCGCCGGGTGAATGCAGATTCCGAGCCCGTCCGACCAAGTCAGTGGTCGACGCGCCGATCGTTGCCCCGAAGCTCATGCCGGAAACCCTGAACGGATAATTGTGGCCCCGGAAATTCAGCACGCCCCTGCCCCCGCCGACACCGATAATGAACCCGCCCTTTGTAAACACGACGCGGACCGCGCCCGTCTCTGCCTGTGACGGCGTCGCGATTGCCGATGACGCAAACAAGGCCAACACAGCAGCTAAAATGATCCGTTTTCGATACTCCATTACGTTTCTCCTTGCGTTGACTGCGCTTGCAGAAAAGCGTTGTTGCCAAATCAATATTCTCCATTGGACATCATGCGAATTGATGCATTGCAATCAGTTCCGCGGAGCCTTTATTTCAAAACTGTTGCGGCGACACCTTGATATGCATCAACACAGCTACAGATGAACCTACCGAATTGGTTCGAGCACAGTCCGGATGCTGGCGACGACATCGGCACACCGACGCCAAAGCACCAGCGTTTGGCTCCCGGCAACGTCACACACCGAGCCCGTCACCCGTCACCCACCACGCTCACGAAATCGCCGCAGACCGGCGGCTATTCCAACAAAAGGTAAAAATCAGTCCATGGTGATCCGCATACCACCCACGGCGGCCGAAAGTTCCACCCCGACTTTTGGACCTTGCAAATGAAGGATCACTCCCGTCGAGTTTTGTAGCACTACACTACCGGCTCCACCTGCCAGCGCCCCGCCAACGCCGATAGCGCTGTAGGTGCCCACGATGTCGCTGGGAGAACGCAAATTCAATGCCTGCCCAACGAGCTGAGTGGTCGATGCGCTGACCGTTGCACCAAAGCTAATTCCGGAAACCCTGAACGGATATTGGTGGCCACGGAAAGTCAGGACTCCCTTGCCCTTACCAAGACCCAAGACAAATCCGGCCTTTGTGAACACGACGCGAACCGAACCGGTTTCGGCATGCACCGGCGGCGCGATCGCCGATGATGCAAACATGGCCAGCACGACAGCCAGAATAATCCGCGTTCGATATCTCATGCCTATTCTCCTCGAACCTTCGCAAACTGCTAATTCCTGCCCCATGTCGCGAATCCAGCCGGATTTGAAGGATCGAGTTCCCCGCGCGTCATCAGCAGCACATGGAAGGTGCCGACGGTGCGCTGCGCGAATTTTCCAAGATTGCCAAACCTTCGCCGCATCGACTAAACTCCTCCAACGATCCTCACGCGGGCCGAGGACTGAAGGAAATTCGAGTCGCTTGGGATCAAGGGGCTCACCGTAGCGCTGCCCCTCCGCAGGGTACCATCAACCCTGATTCGCGGGCATTCGAGGCCTAATTCGCCACTCTTCACTCTTCGGAAAAAAGGCACGGAGTTGTCGTAGGTTGCCTACGACGGGTCATTTTGAATGCTTGTGTGCATCCAATTCGACATTGACTGTGTTGATCTACATCAACGCGCGAAGGCATTAACATGGAGCATGCCGAAATGGGTTTTGAGGGGACCGAGACAGGCGCGAAACTTTCCGCATAAGCCTTTGGTGTTTGATTTAAACCAAGGGTGAGACGACACGACAGGAGGCAACCATGGCCGAGCCCGTTCGCAATGGGATCTCCGCACGGCTGTGGAGACTTCTTGGGCAGTTGCTGCTGTCGCTGATCAATGCGACAGCGATCCTGGCGATCGTCGCGGCGATTCTTACGCTCATCGCGATTGCGCGCATCGACCGTTTTGTCGGAAACGTCGCCGCAACGATGACTGAAGCCGTGCTGTCGAAAGTCGATTTGCCGTCGGAAAAAGTGCTGGCGAATCTTCAAAACCTGACGACGCAAGTCCGCACGCTTGCGAACGCCATTCGGGAGATCAAGGAAGGAGAACGGCCTGCGCTTCAATTCGAGATCGCGCGATTGAAGGAAGCGCTGACCGTCCTGAATGCCAACGTTGACCGGCTCGGAACCGCGAGGTCGATCCTTACCGACGAGGCGATTGGGCAATTGGGACAGACGGTTACCGACTCGCTGATGAAGCTGAGAGATTGCTCTTCCACCGCTCGCAAGGTGCCGCCTCGCGGCCCCCTCGGAAACACGGTTGACCGAGCCCTCGGAGACCGCCGACCCTCAAATTGACGTACCGTCGGTACGGGGCATTTCGGATTCTCGATCAAGTCGGATGAGCGTCAGATCATCTTATTCTCCCGCTCCTTCCTGGGATTCATGGCGCGGGGAAGTCGGGGGCCGAGCGGGTGGCCCTCTTAGTGCGAACCCACCATCGTTTGTCTTGAACCTTCGTACGATCGGCGCAGCAGCGCGAACAGACTGCCCCCCGTCGCCGCGCCCAGAAGGTAGGCGATGGCGACTGCCAGCGCGAGTGGTACGCGCGCATGGAAGCCGAGGAGCGACATTGTGACGATCTCGAAGTTTTGCAGAACGAAAATGATAGTCGCCAGGGCGAAAAGAATGATGATGCCGAGGTGGATCCAGCGCATGGGCGCCTCCTTCGTCGATCGACCGCCGTATAAGTTAGCAGAAAAAGCGGCGTCCATGCCAGGAAAGCCGCAGCGGCAACAACGCTGGGGCATGAGCACGGGGCGACACCCCAGCGCATCTGCCGAAGCGCCAATAAAATGGCAGTTCGTGGATGAAACTCGAATAAAGTTCAACGGCTGCCTTGGCCACGCTTGGTCAATCTATTTAAGCGGCGTTCGGCTTTCAGCGCTTGCGCGTTGATCCAGATCAATCGTCAGCCACTCGGCGGGCGCAACGTGCTCGGGTGCAACGTGCGCCTTTTTGAGGAGACGAGCCATGGATAAAGCTGGAGTAGGGTGGATAGCAGCTATCATCATCGGCGGGATTGCAGGCTGGCTGGCAGAGCAATTCATGAAGAGTAACATGGGAATGATCATGAATATTGCGCTCGGCATCGTCGGTGCGGCGATTGCCAGTGCGATTTTGAGCTATTTCGGGATCGTCCTGGGGGGATGGATCGGCTACCTGATTTCCGGCTTCATCGGCGCGGTCTTGCTGATCTGGATCGTCCGGGTGTTACGGCCTGCCTGAGGACGTCGAGGCCACGCCAGGCGAAGCAAGAGACTGTTTGCCGCAGCCGAAACGCGCACCGCGGAAGACGGTGAGGAGGATATTATGACCTATATTCTAATCGTCATGAGCTGGCTCGGGGCTATCAATGGCGCCGTGATATCGACACAGGAATTTACGAGCGCAGAGCGTTGCGAAGCAGCCCGGCAGGCACTGATCGAGTACGCCAAGGCCCGTGGCCTTGACGAGACGCTCAGGCCCCTCTGCATGCAAAAATAACGCGAACAGACATTGTCGCCCAAGCGATATTATATCTTACCTACCCCTCCGCGTAACACGCAACGGCGCCGCTCTATGGGGAAACGCGCTCCCAATCCAGGAAATCGATTTGTTCGAAGGTCCGACGCGGCTCGTTGAGGAAGACCACGAGCCGCAGGCCATCGGTCAGATAGGGATCGCCGGTGAGATTTACGCGTGGATCGGGCATGGACGATACGCCCACGCCACGTACAAAGCCAAAGCGTGTAACAGCCCCGGACAAGATCAAGTCCTGCATCAAATAGAGGCGGTCCTGATCCACTTCAGGGCTGATAATATGGGTCGTCAGGTACCAGGATTGTGTGGTCAGCTTAATGCCGATGTCGCGACTGATTTGGCCAACCCACACCTGAAGCCCGTCAATCGTGAACGGTGCCAGCCACAGCCGCAGATGATTGCGCAAGCTGACGGTGTCGCGCGCTTTCTGCAGTGCGACGTCCTGCTGGCGCCCGAAAACATACAGCGGGCTGACCGGTGCATTGAGATATTCGTTGCCGAACAAGAAGGCCCGTATTGTCCGGTAAATGCTGTGGAGATCGAACGGCTCGTCGAGCCTCCAGCCTCGCTCGATGAAGGCAAACAACGCGTCAATGCCGCGCCCAACGACCACGATATTGAGCGGATCGCCGTTGGCATTATCGGCCTTGTTGGCGGTGCAACAGCGCAACTGCGCCAGCTTCTCGCGTAGTGTCGCGAGATCGACGGCCTCCGCCGTACCAGGCGTATAAATGCTTCCAAAGTCGACTTTTTCGACCGCGTATGAGGAGCCGCCGACCGGCAGCACGAACCTAAACCGAAGCATCTGTCTATCGGTCTCGAAACCGACCTCAAACAGCTTCAAACCGCCTTCACGGTGCGTGAAGACGAACCCGGCGGCGGTTCGCCTTTGCGGAATCACATCCGGCATCGGCGCTTGCGCTACTACCGATGCAATCGATGCAGTGGTGCTGCCGCGCCACCAGCCGCGAAGTAACCGTTCGACTTCCGGGGCCGAGAAATAGTTCGGGTCCGTGACAATCGGCAGAAAGCGCAGGCGCAAGTCGCCGGCATTGTCCACGCCAAGCCAAACGACTTGGATGCCATGGTCAGCCGGTGATGCGCCGAAATATCGTTCACTTTCTTCGTCGGTCAGCACCGCAGCGCGAACAGTCACTGCGCCCTGCTGGCGAACCTCAGCGCGGGACATAAACGGCTGCTCCGCCGTCGGGTCGGGGCCGGCGTCGCTGGATCGACCGAATGCCGCGAACATTGAAAGCAGCACCACGGTGATGAACGGCCTGCACCATTTCTTCATGATATGCAATCCGATGCGGCCCGCGGCCGGTATCAATCGCTTTTGCCATCGCCAGGGACTCGCGCGGCCTGCCCCCTCCCAAAGGTCGCTTACCAAATATTGCTGCGCGCAAAAGATCGGTACCACCTCCAGCTGCGATGTTTTTTCGGCTTTGGCGATGCTGCCGACACCGTCATCGAGGCTTTGCCATCGGGCGATGCTGATGCCATTGGCCCCTCACCCTTTGCTCGTTCGAGTCCGACTTCGCGGCGCGGCCAGGCAAAATCGTCGGCGCGACCGGCCGGCGCCGACAGAGGCTCACCTTTGACCAACACCCGCGCTGCCAGCGCATCGATCGCCACTGGCCGCGACCCTGGACCGCCGAGCAATTGATCGGTACCAACGGAGGAGGCCACCAAGGGAACGATCGGTCCGGCCAGCGGGCGCGGCGCCGGTTGACCCGGCAACGCATGGGCGTCGGGCGTTGCCGGCTCAGTCGGCAACGCAATCGGCGCGGAACGCACAGCCAACAGCCGGTTGATTTCGCGCTCGACATAATGCGCGAGCTTGCGGGCGCCGGCCTTGGTGAAATACACGCCGTCGTAAGAGCGCAGTCGGCGGATCTGTCCTTCGAAATCGGGACCTTGCTCCACGAAGCGTCCGGCTTCATCGACAAAGCCATCCCAAACGTCGACGTAGGTGATGCCGGCCTTGCCCGCCCCATCGCGATAGAGCGAATCCAGGAACAGTGTGTCGGCGGTCGCCTTGGGGCCACGCACCACCGGTAGCCCCACCCAGAGAACCGGCACACCCTTGGACTTAAGCACGCCGATCATCAGTTCGATCTTTCTTCTGTAGAGCTCGACCCAGCGTTCCTCCCGATACTCATAGATGCCGTTCAGCGAGCGTGTGCTCTTCTCCGGCGCGATGGCCGGTGGCCCATCATTGTCGGCGGCGTCCTCCGGCGACAATTCGGTATCGACCGGCCTGTCATCCGGCTTCGCGGTAGCGTCGGCTCCACCATTCGGTTTGGCGTCAGGTCTTCCGTCGGAAGGCTTGGCGTCCGGTTTGGCTTTGGCGTCCTTCTTGTCGGCCTTTTTGTCCGCCGATTTGCTGTCGGATTTATCGACTGCCGGCTCGCGCATCGCCACGCGGTCGTCCAACCCGAGCATGATGACGATGGCATCCGGCTTCTCAGTAGCGAGGATGCCTTTTGCCGCGGCGGCCCAGTCGGCCGGATCGCCCTTGGGCTGATACTTGATGAGGCCGGAGACGGTCTTGTGCCTGCGGATTACGCCCATTTCCGGCTGATCGGCATAAGCGTCTTCAAGTCCATAGGCGAGCCAGTCCGCCATGGAGTCACCGAGTACAAGTATTTGGCGCTGCGGTACAGTATCGCGTTTCTCTGGCGGCGGCGCCTTTGAAAAATCCTCGCGCACGGGCGGCAGCGTTTGCCGCCTATCCCAACGACGCTGAGGCGCGTATTGCTGGAACGGCCCAGACATGTCGTTACCAAACCAGCCACCACCGCGTTGTGCCTGCGGCCGTTGCTGATATCCGCCGAAATTGAAGAACTGCGCCGAGGTGGGTCCGACAATGCCAATCATCATCCCCACCGCGACGGCAAACGCAGTGAGCGGGCCGCTCTTGGTGAGGACGCTCAGCTTGTTTAGTTTGCAGGGCATGCTTTTGGACCGCACAAGACGGCGAACTTGCCCCACCACAACCTAGCACAAGTCTCTACGAGGAGTCTCAGATTAACGTGAAGGACGGCCAGGCTGCGCGCTCTCGTGTCACAAGCCGCGATTTCACTGGAGACCGCCGCACTTTATTCTGACCTGCGGCGAAGTGAGACCTTCTTGTCGGAAGGGGCCGCGACGTCCGCTCGCTTTCCTTGAAACCGTGTTTCTAGCCGCGCTCTCTTAGCTGCGGCTTCTCGTGCAAAACCGCATTTAACAGCGAGCTATGAACCTCGACCTGTCCATTGTAGCTGATGAAGCCGAGCTTGCGGAATTTGTTCATAAAATGGCTGACCCGGGATCGGGTGGTGCCGATCATTTCCGCCAATGTTTCCTGACTGATGTTGCGACTGATTGGCTGCGGGATGCCTTCCTTGCCGAAATTAGCGAGCAGCAGAAGCAGGCGAGCAAGCCGCCGCTCGCTCGAATTGAATAGCTGGTCAATCAGGTCCTCCTCGATCCGGCTATTCCGGGTCAGGAGAAACGCCATGAATAGCTCCGTGAATTTGGGCTCATCGTGAAGAGCGGCGATCATCGCAGGTTTCGTGATTGCCGTGATCACGCAATCTTCCATCGCCGTCGTGGTTGCGATGCGCAGCCTTTGACCATTCAAGCAGCCCTCGCCGAAGAACTGGCCGGCCTCTAAAATCGCGACGACCGCTTCCTTCCCTTGTTCAGACAGGACAGTAAGCTTGACCTTGCCTTCTTGAAGGTAAAATACCGTGTCCGCGGCATCGCCTTGAGCAAACACGCGCTCGTTCTTACAAAATTTGAGGATTGCTTTTCCCGCACCCACATTGGCGAGAAAAAGCTTGGGGTCAAACACGATCCTGGCTGAGTTCGCCATGGGAGCCCCCTTGGCTCGACCAATTCCATCTAACTGTAGCGCGCCGGGCCCCTAAAGTACAAATCTAAAACGGCTCGCTGCTGGCGTGTTGGAACTGCTGCCCGCACTTTGGGAGCGCGCGCTGAAATAAACCTGCCTTGGTGAGCAATAATGCTCATACGGAATAGCGCATTTCGCTCCATAATGACAGTTACGCCGTTGGAGGTCGCCATGGACCGTCCCATTCGCAACGCAAACGCCATGGACCGTTTCATTCACGACGCAAACGTCGCGCTTTATCGGCGGCTGCTTGCAGAGAGCAGGAGCGAACCGTCGCGCGATGACAATCGGCACAACATGCTGCTGAGATTGCTTGCCGAGGAAAAGGAAGCCACGGACAAGATGCGGCGCAACGGTTAGTCGCTCGCCGACGCATGAACGGGCCTCTCCGTTATGCGCAATCTATGACTTTGCACACGTCCCCGCTTGATCCCCTGAGCGGCCGTGGTCGCGTCGAAGGAGCGAAATGAACCACGCGGCTGGCGTCGACGCTTCTTAACCCTCGCCGTCCACGCGAAAAGTGCATCGTTCGGCTGATCCGCGTCACATACAGTTTCATGATTGCGGAATCTTGCGAGATAACCGGCCCGAACAAGGCGGCCGTCTTGTGACATCGATAAGCGATCATGCGCGTCGTGAAGGTCGGTGCCCGCCGATCGATCCTTGCGCCGCAGGAAACAAGGCCGAGAGTTTCAAGCCAAGCGCGCTTCTCGCGCTGGGCGCATAAGCGGCGGACGTATTCGGATCTTAATGCGGGCAGAAAACAGTGGAGAAATATGATGAAGCGGATAGGTCTTGGAAAGGTTGCCGTTGCGGCTTCGGCCTTTGTATGCGCGACAATGCTCTCCGTCAGCTGGTCTGAGCAAGGCAATGTCTCGCTGTCGACCGAGAGTGCACAAGCGCGGATCGGTCGGCCGCTGTCGCCCATGAGTGTTGCGGGAGTTGCGCGTCGACAATATCGGCGGGCCGGCTACGGCTACGGTGCTGTTGGCGCTGGATTGGCAGCCGGTGCGGTCGGCACGGCTGCAGCAGTTGCGGCCACAACACCCAACTGGGGATGGGGTGGAAACCCCTACTACGCAGGCGCAGGTTACGCAGGCGCGCCTTACTACCGAGGCGGAGGTTGGGGGGCCAGGTCGGCCTACTATGGCGCTTATGGCAACAACTATGGCGCTTATGCCGCGGCCGACGGTGGCGAGATCGACGCAGTTGCTTACTGCATGCAGCGCTTTAGGTCTTACGATCCGAACTCGGGCAGCTATCTCGGTTATGACGGGCTTCGCCACGCGTGTCCGTGAGTGGAAAGACAAGTTTGCCAAAGCCTCAATACTTGACTGCCGGGACACAAAATTGAGAGCAAGCGAGACCTACAGGTTTGAATCGAGAAGCCGCCCCGGGGCGGCTTCTCTTTGTCTGACGTGCGCGACGTCTGTTGATGGCGCGGAGCTGAGCAACGCGATGAAGCCAATGCCCTTCCTGAGAGAGGGGTGACATTTCATTCCGGAGACATGGGTTACACAATTGGGCCTTTTGCGGGGAGCGCAAGATGCCCTGGAAGGTGTGTAAACCCAACAAGATCACCTGCTCCAATATCTTCACGCTGCGTGGACTGTCGAGCTCGCCGCCGAAATACAGGCTTCATAATCACTGCGATCCCTAAGGTGAGCGCCGCGCCAGGTTCAAGTTTTTGGCCTTGTCAAGATTGCGGGCGCTTTCCAGCGCGGCCGCGCCCGGCAAGAGAGCCGAGGCGAGGTCCGTCCCTGTGAAATCGGCGCCGGCGAGATTGGCGTTTGACAAGTCGGCTCCCGCAAGGTCGGCGCGGTTGAGGTTGCAATTCGAAAGATTGGCGTTCTGCAACTGCGCGAATTCGAGATCGGCACGCGAGAGATTGGCGCCGCTCAGGTCCGCATTCCTGAGATCAGCGGATTTGAGCACGCCACGCATCATGCCCATCGATTGGTTGCGCATGTCAGCGCTCAAGTCGGCGCCAGCAAGCTTGGCTCCGATCAGGCTGGCACCGGAAAGGTCCGCGGTGATGCGCGCGCCGCTCAAATCGGCGCCGCCAAGCTTGGCGCGCTGCATCTGCGTGCCGAGCAGCGAGGCCTTTGCGAACGACGCCTCGGTCAAATCAGCGTCGATCAACCAGCCCTGGTTCAGGATGGCGCGATCGAAGCGCGCACGTTTCAGGTTGGTCCCGTTGAGCTTGACGAGCCGAAGATTGCCGCCGGAGAAGTCGAGGCCCGAGAGATCGAGGTGCGACAGACGCTTTCCTTGCAAATCCGCAGAGCGTTGGCCCGCGGCCTCTTGAGGCGCTGCCTTGAGAAGCACTTCGACCTCCGTGCGCGTCATCTCCGACGTCGACATTTCGGGACCGGTGAGGTCGACGTTGCGCAGCATGTCCTGCGCTACGGCACCAAAGGGGCCGAACAGCAGCGCTGTCATCGAAACAAAAGCAAATGCGAGACGAAACAGCATTGTCGTCTCTCCGCTGTCCAGTAAGACGCCATTGTCTCCCACTGCCCAATGCCGCGCAAGCGGCGACTTGCCCAGCCGCCAACCATCAGACGTGGGACTCGCTGTCGGCCGCGTCAGCATGGCACAAGAGCGTCTCTGTGGTCAGCAGCCTCACGATACCGGACATACCTCCGCGAGGAGGCGCAGCGCAGGTAGCAGGGAGTGACAGTTTATCAGTTGGAACGCTGCGGCCATCAGCAAATGCAACAAAAGTCGCTCAAACGCGCGACCCGAACCATCCGGTTCTGGTTCAAGCCAAACTCGGCGGCGACGGGCAGAACAGATTGTCCGTTTTGCTCGCGTTGAAGCGCGTCGCCGTTCCTGATGACGGCGCGGGCGCGGTGATGTTCCTTGCGTACAGCGACGTGCGCTGGATCACCGGCGATACGCTACCGGCAGGGGCGGATCGAAGGTGTGAGAGCCGCGAACCCCGACGGCGCCTAACGACGACTTCTCTTAGTCTTCAGCTGCGGCTTCTTCTCAGGCTGCGTATTGCGGACAGCCTCCGCTAGCATCTCGTACAGCTCAGCTTTGGTCTTGGGTTCTCGCTTCGGTGGCTTCCGCTCGGTCATGATTGGCCTCCAGGGCTGGCGGATTGGAACCGCGCTTGTTACCGGATCAGTTTTGGTCTTTGCCGGGTTTCGCCGTTTCCCTAGCCAAGCGCTCCGCCTTCAGCCGTTCGAAATTTTTCCGGAACGCTTCCTGCGCCTTTTCATATTCCGTTGCGACGGCTTTAGGGCCGCGCCGAAAAGTTCGCCCCGCCTCTTGTTGCGCGGAGTCATTCTTGTCTTTCATGGATCACCTCCAACGGTTAGTGACCGGTGAGATGACGATAGCGCGACGACGGTGCACCGCAAGGAAACCCACGCGTTAAGCTTGCTGGTTAGGTTTAATGTGGGGGCCCAGATATCGAACCGGCCGCGCGAACGCTCAATCATTCCCCTCGCGGCCCACAGCGCTCGCGCCTGTTCTCCTTGATTGCTTTTGAGCTTGTTTGCCATCCAGAGCAGCGCGCCGAGGATGACGGCGCGATCATCGCCGGTCAGGTCCACCACACGAGACTTGACGACGAGGCCGCCCAGTTCGATCAGGTGCCGCGCGCGCCTACGGCGCTCGACCTGCCATGTGCGCATCTGTGGACGCCCCGGTGGATGCAAGAAGAATCTTTCGATCAGGTACTGCGCGTAGTCGGGTGCTGACATCTGTCCGGCCTTTACTGCGACCGTGATGTCGCGGGCCCGTATGGGAGTTCGCGGATCGGGTCCAAATCATATCAGCGTGCTTGTATTGCACTTGCGCAACATACTGGTTTTCCCGATCCCGTCTCTTTGACCGTTGCGCCATACCTTCCGTTTGACCTTCCTACTTCCTCGACGACCTCTGGTCGGACGGCCTAAGCCGCCGTGACCGGAGCTTTGTAAACTCCACCGTTGGCCATCAAGGCCCAAACGGTGCGAGCTATTTTGTTGGCAAGAGCGACGGCGACAAGCATGGGTGGCTTTCTAGCGAGTATACGCCCCAGCCACGTTCCTTGCGGCGCACCGCGCCGGCGGGCCTGCTGCACCACCGCGCTCGCTCCTATGATGAGGAGACGCCGCAGCGTTCGCTCGCCCATTCTCGATATCTGGCCGAGCTTCTGTTTGCCGCCGGTGGAGCGTTGCAGCGGCGTCAATCCCAACCAAGCGGCAAAATCCCGGCCGCGTCTGAAGTTCTCCGGTTCGGGCGCCAGCGCCATCAAAGCGGTGGCCGTGATCGGGCCGATGCCGGGAACCGTCATGAGCCGTCGAGCGATTTCCTCTTCCCGGGCTCGTTTCGCGATCTCGATATCAAGCTGCTTGATCTGCTCTGCCAGGACCGTAAGCAGCTTGATCAGGATATCGAGCGCCGGTTGCGCCGCTGCCGGCACGCCGCTCCCCGAGGCTTTCGCCTGCTCAATGAGCGCGGCAACATGGGACGGCCCCTTTGCCACGATCAATCCGTATTCGGCGAGATGGCCCCGCAAGGCGTTGATAATCTGCGTACGTTGCCGGACCAGAAGATCGCGCGCGCGAAACACGACCGCGCTCGCCTGCTGGTCCTCGCTCTTCACCGCGGCAAAGCGCATGGTGGGGCGTTGCGCCGCCTCGCAAATCGCTTCCGCATCGGCCATATCGTTCTTCTGGCGCTTGACGAACGGCTTTACATAGGACGGTGGAATCAGGCGCACTGTATGGCCCAGCTTGCTAATCTCACGAGCCCAGTAATGGGCGCTGGCGCAGGCTTCCATCGCGACCAGACACACGGGCTGCCGCGCTAGGAAAGCCAGCACCTTGTCTCGCCGCAGTTGTTTGCGGAAAACGACGTTGCCGCCGGCATCCGCGCAATGCGCCTGAAAAACATGTTTCGCCAAGTCCAATCCAATCGTGCTAGTTTCGTTCACGGGCGCTTCCTCTCTTGTGATGGTTCAACACCTATCATTTTGGCACATCGATGCCGTCGAGGGGCGTCCACCCCATCATATCATGCCGCGCCTCGCTGCCTGTTGACGGTTGCGCGCCGCCCGGTTGCGCCCGAGCGCCGCCAGTGTGGCGCTCAGCTGCCGGTAGCATTTCGCCGCGCCCGGCTTTGAAAGAACGCGGCCCCGCGCCTGGCCCATGCCTCCCTTATATGGGACGTTTGAAGTCAAGTGCTGACCACTTCAGCGACGATTTAATTTCGTCCTAAATCAGCGCGTGCCGGCGCAGTCGATTGGTCCATTCTTTGGTTCGACCAGCGCCGCGAGCATTCTTCCGTCCCGACCGCTAAGTCTCTCGGCCGCCGCGCGCAGGGCCTGTCAAGGCTGGCCGCGTCTTCCGCGGCCACCCGAAGGGGCTTGGCCTTGATTGGCCTGAGCACGGCGGCATCCTAGATCGGATCGGGGCCGCACGCGCCGTTACATGGCAACCGGTAGCTTGGGTCAAAACCGACGCCGATCGACCCCAGGCGGCGGCGGCCGATCACTTGACTTAAAAACAAAAAGCGACACGAGGCGGAGCCCGCTTTCAAGTTGACGATGGTTGTAAAAACCAGCCGCCACATCCTTATATACGGTGGATCCGTTGGATCCGAACCATGATGCAACTATGCGCATCGAAGGCGAGGCTCCGAAGCAGCAGCAGCCCATTCTCTTTCCCGGTGCAGAGACCATGGGAGGACAGCGGGCTACCGCTACCTCGGATCGTTTTTTGGCCGTTTCGTCGCTATGTGCGCCGAGGTGCCAAAACCTGGTATTTCTTCTTTCTTCCTGTTGCCGATTACGCCGCTGAATGCAGCCTGAAGCCTTCCGGTATGAGGCCGTCATTCGCATAGCGCCACAGGGCAATGATGAGCTTGCGGGCAAGCGCTACAATCATCGGCTTGCGTGATCCCTTTGCATTCTCGGTGCGTTGTTTGAACCATTGTACCAGAGCGCTGTCGGGCTGGAACTTCACCATGCGCCAGGCCAGCTGGATCATGATTTTACGTACCCGCGCGTTGCCCGAGCGGGAAAGGCCCTTTTCTCGTCGCTTTGAGCCGCTTTCATCCGGTGAGCCGGTCAATCCGGCATAACGGGCTACAGCTTTGCGATCGCGTAATGTTCGGGACAGAAGCTCATGCACCAAAAGATCGGCCGTCTCCAAACCAAGCCCGTAAATCCGTACCAGCAGATAAACCATCCTGTTCGCAAGAGCCTCCGGCTTTTGTTCAAACTGCTGCAGCCGGGCCTGCTCGATTGCCTTGATTTGTTCCTTGATGATCTTCAACCGCTCCATGTCCCGTCGAAGGGCGGCGATCGTGTTGGGCGGCAAGGACTTGCCCTCTGGTGTGCGGACAGTCTCCAGCTTCACGCTCGCCTTGCGTAGCTTGGGATTGAAGTTACGGACGCCAAACTGAATCAAGGCTGATTTCATGCGATTGACCGCACGGGTTTGTTCATGGACCAATCCCTCGCGCTCACGATGCGGGCGTTTGGCATCCTCTTCCTCCATGGTCGGGACAATCGCCACGGTGCAATGGCCACGCTCACCACGTAGCCAACCAAGGAAGCCGCGCTTCAACATCGCCGTATCGAGCCGATCCGTTTTAGCTCGCCGATGTTCGCGGGATACGGTCACGCTGTTGGCGTGGATGACATGCGCATCTATGTCGCGTTCCCGGAGCCAGCGAGCCAGCCAGAAGCTATCGCGCCCAGTCTCGTACGCCACGGCAATCCGGGTGATCAGCCTTCCGGCCTTAATTGCTTCATCCCGCCAGCGATGCAGCAGTTTCAGCAGGTCTTCCGGGTTCGGCTCCAATTTCTTCAGCGGTTCCCGGCTAACTCCCGGTATCAGCCCGGCGACCAGCCAGCTTGATAAACTGAGTTCAATGACCGCGATCAGTGTGTTATCCTGCATGAAGGCGGCGGGACTGGCTTTACTGTTGTCGTGGGGTTTCTGCATTGGGAGCTCCGTCAATTGCAAGTTGATCGAAGCGACGATTTTACAGCTGTCTCGCCGCTTGCCCCATAGCATCTCTTTCCGGCCTCTTTCGTCTCGGCCAGCACGATCAGCGCGCCGGCCAGCTCGTCTGCGCTGAGCGCATCGGCCCCGGTGGCGATGACCAGTTTGCCAAGCTGCTGCACCTTGCGGCTCTTGAGGTCACGCGCCTTGTCCCCAAGTGCCTTCAGTTCGGCATCAATGTCCCGTGGCTTGCGCATGTGCGTTAGGTCCCTATCAAAGAGAGGAGTGCTTTGATTTTACAGTCGTTTCTGATCTCGCGGGGTGAAAGACCCCGCACGCCGTATGACGCAACATGCGGCGTTGAGCAGATGGGTGAGGCAAACCGGGTGCTTCCGGGGAGCCATAAATCAGCAGAACTCATCAAAGTCGGACGGACGGGGACTTCCGATCCCGTAGCCGGTCCGGCCAGCGGGCCTGCCATGGCGAGGGAAACCGAACCGATGGTCGACGCCCCGGTAGAACCGCGAACTCGCCAACTCGGAAGTGGGCGGGTCGATCCAAGGTGCGAACCGCGGATCGGTGAAGTGTTGGTCCGTCCTATGCGTACATGGACCGGGGGCACGCAGCATGCTGCGCGCCAGCCTCGATATGGGTTTGCGTGGTATCGAGGCCAGATTTCACACGGGGTAGAGTCGGCGCCTAAAGCGGGCGAGAGATCAGTTACGGAACCTAAGAACCTTGTCGTCGCTTCCGGCAGTTTCCGACACCGGATGGCTGAAGTGACCAGTGATCGTGGCGATAAGGGACGGAGCCTTCGTAGTAGTCCGAGGACGGGAGAGCCGTCCACATGGCGAAGGGAGGCAGTGGATACAGCAAGCAGGCAGGAGGTGGACGCATGTCCGGCGAGGTGAATATCTCGTTCGTCCTCGACATGCAGCGCAAGCTGTATCGGTGGAGCAACGAAGACCCCGATAAGGTCTTTGTTGATCTGTTCAATCTCGTATGTGACCGCAGAACTCTGAACGAGGCTTGGCGAAGGCTCGCCCGCAACAGCGGCAGTCGGACACCGGGCACGGACGGGATGACGCGGCACACGGTCGAACGGCGTCCCGGTGGCGCAGCGGCGTTCCTCGAAGAAATCCGAGAGGCGCTCCGCAACGGAACATATTGCCCGGAGCCTGTCAGGCAACGGCTCATCCCGAAGCCCGGCAAGCCGGGGCAGTTCCGGCCACTCGGCATTCCCACGCTGATCGACCGCCTGGTACAGATGGCTTTGAAGCTGATCCTGGAGCCCATCTTCGAGGCGGACTTTTATCCGACCTCTTACGGGTTCCGCAAAGGGCGAAGCACCCACGATGCTCTGGTGAGAATCCAGAAAGTCCTTCACCCGACAAGGCGCGGACCCTCGGTCTATCGCTACGTCATAGAAGGCGACATCAAGGGCTGCTTCGACGCCATTGATCACCACGTCATGATGGAGGGCGTGCGACGACGCATCAGTGACCGCAAGGTGCTGAGGCTGATCTTCGCATTTCTGAAGGCGGGCGTGATGATCGAGGGGACCATCCGTCACCCCGTAACAGGCTCGCCGCAAGGCGGGATCATCTCGCCGATGCTGTCGAATATCTACCTGACAGCCATCGACGAGCGTTACGGACGTTGGTCCATGCGCCCTCGTGAACCAAGTATAAATGCCGCTGCCCGAAGGGCGAGAGACCGAAAACAGGGCAAGACGGCGTTCTACATGGTGCGATACGCGGACGACTTCGTCGTCCTCGTTGACGGCACGAGAGAGCAAGCGGAGGCGGAAAAGCTCGCGCTGGCGGAGTTCCTGAAAACGGAGCTTCGCATGGAGTTGTCGATGGAAAAGACAGGGGTCACCGACGTCAGGGAAGGATTCGACTTCCTTGGCTACCGGGTGGTGCAGGCCAAAGCGCTCCGCACGGGGCATTGGGTCGGCAAGCTCTTCATACCGAAGGGCAAGCTGAGCGACCTGCGTCACAAGATCAAGGTCACGGTGAAAGGCATCCCCACCGGATGCTCTCTCGCCGAAGTCATCAGCAACCTCAATCCGGTCATCGTGGGATGGGGGAACTATTACCGATACGCCATAAGGGCGTATCGCGAGTTCAGCCACCTTGATTATTGGATATGGCAGCGCGTGGGGCGCTGGCTGAGAAGAAAGCACGGAAAAGCGACGTGGCCGATGCTGCGCCGCCGCTTTTATCTCAGCGCCCCGGGACAACGACGGCAATGGACCGAAGGGGCCAAACGCCTGCGGTTTCTCTGTGACGGAGGAACAATGCATTACCCGGATCAGAATATTGCGAAGCCGAACGGATGGACCGCAGACGGGGAGCGCCAGCAACGCGAAAGCGTGCGCGGCTTCTGGAATGCGTTCCAACGTCTCAGACATATCTGAGACCCACCCATAGGCGCGCGAGCGCCCATGCATAGAGAGCCGGATGCTTGGAAACCTGCACGTCCGGTTCGGGAAGAGGGATGGAGAAACTTGTCTCCGCAAGGAGATGGAGCGCTTCATCTCTACTTTCACCGTCGTCTCCATCAGTGTTGATGGAGAAATGATAGTCGAGCGCCCGGCACAATGCTGTAAGGTCACCGGGACGGCCTGGGACGCGGTAGTCCCTCCCGAGATTTTTTCGAGGGAGGGCGCGCTTATACGTCGTTCCGACGTGCGCTTCGCTGTGCCGATGATCCGATCGCGATGGCGATCTATCATCTTCACGTCAAGGTCATTGGCCGCAAGTCTGGCTCCAGCGCGGTGGCTTCAGCCGCCTATCGCTCGGGCTCGCGGCTGCGCGACGAGCGGCTTGACCGCAGCCACGATTTTTCCGGAAAGCGCGGCGTCGTCCATTCCGAGGTGATGTTGCCGGAGAACGCGCCGGAGGCATGGAGCGACCGCGAACGGCTCTGGAACGATGTCGAGGCCTTCGAAGTCCGGAAAGACGCCCAGCTTGCCCGCGAGGTCGAATTCGCCATTCCGCGCGAGATGAGTGAGCGCAGGGCATCGAGCTTGCCCGCGACTTCGTTCAGGGCGAGTTCGTAGATCTGGGCATGATCGCCGATCTCAATGTGCATTGGGACATGGCCGAGGACGGCATGCCCAAGCCTCATGCGCATGTCATGCTGACCATGCGCGCGGTGGACGAGAACGGCTTTGGCCAAAAAGTGCGGGACTGGAACCGCACAGAGATGGTCGAGCGCTGGCGTGAACGGTGGGCCGAGCTTGCCAACGAGCGCCTGGCCGAACTCGATATCGACGCGCGGATCGACCATCGCCGTCTTGAAGCACAGGGCATCGCGCTGGAGCCGCAAAGCCAGATCGGCGCGCCCGCCAAACGCATCGAGGTTCGGGGCATCGAAGGTGAAGGGTGTGAGGCCGACCGTGCCGAGATGCACCGCGAGATCGCGCGTGGCAATGGCGCGCGGAT
>CAVXSU010000002.1:0-23217 GCA_963764405.1 uncultured Alphaproteobacteria bacterium | reverse complement strand
TTAGTCGCCCGTGAACAAGCCTGTAAGCGATTGAGGGGGAGTCGGTTTTTGGGCTTCGGGTTGTTTTGAGATTGCAAGCTTTCGGTGTTGGAAGGCCCGGAAGCTTGCATTTTCGTTTTCAAGATTGAACGAAGCCGCTGGCGCGGCATTTGAGGAGAGGTGGTAACGGCCGCCTCCTGTCTGAGAGGATTGCGGGTTTTCAGAGCCCAACCCTTCAGACAGGAGGTTTTCCGATGGCCCAGGTGAGCCCTCTCCGCCGACGCATGATCGAGGACATGACGGTCCGCAATTTGTCGCCGGCGACGCAACGATCATATCTCAACGCGGTTTCGAAGTTCAGCCGATATTTTGCCCGATCGCCCGACCATCTGGGCTTGGAGGACGTTCACGTGTTCCAGGTTCATCTGGTGGCGACGGGGATCTCGTGGCCTGCACTCAACCAGATCGTCTGTGCGTTGCAATTCTTCTACGGGGTGACGCTCGGCCACAGCACGATCCCGGAGCGCATCGCCTACGCGCGGGAGCCACGCAAGCTGCCGGTCGTGCTGAGTGCCGACGAGGTGGTGAGCTTTCTGGAGGCGATCCCGAGCCTAAAGAGCCGCATAGCGTTGACGACAGTCTATGCCACCGGATTACGCGTGTCGGAGGTGGTTTTCCTCAAGGTCGCGGATATCGACAGCCAGCGGATGGTAATCCGGGTCGAACAAGGCAAAGGCGGCAGGGACCGTTACGTCATGCTCTCGCCGCAGCTTCTGAAGATTCTAAGGGTCTATTGGCGGCTAACCCAACCGACACGCTGGCTATTTCCCGGCCGCGACAGTGAGCGGCCGCTTGATGCGACCGTGCTGCACGCGGCGTGCCGCTCGGCCCACATCGCAGCCGGTCTGAACAAGCGCGTGACGGTGCACACACTACGGCACAGTTTTGCGACCCATCTTCTGGAGAACGGCGCCGACATTCGTGTCATCCAGGTGCTGCTCGGCCATGCCAGTCTACAGAGCACGGCACGCTACGCCCAGGTCGCCACCAAAACGATCAGCCAGACCCCGAGTCCGCTTGACCGGCTGCGATTGGAGATCGTTCCGCCCGGCTGATCGGGCATCATGGCTCCGGCTTTGGAGGTGGCGGACGTCTTCCGCCGCCACGGCGAAGCTTTTCGGCAGGCGCACGCTGGTCACCTCGGCCGCGTCGAGCGACGCGTGATGGGCGCCATCACGGCGTGTCGGACGGCCGTGCTCGGTGGCCACGTCGAGCAATGCGACGATTGCGGTGCGACGCGCATCGCCTACAACTCCTGTCGTAATCGGCACTGTCCGAAGTGCCAGGGCGCGGCACGCGCGCAATGGCTTGCCGAGCGGCAAGCCGAACTCCTTCCCGTGCCGTATTTCCACGTGGTCTTCACCTTGCCGGCGCCGGCCAGAGAGATTGCTTTCCAGAACAAGGCGGTGGTCTATGCCATCCTGTTCCGGTGCGCGGCGGAGACGCTCACCACCATCGCGGCCGATCCCAAGCATCTCGGTGCCCAGCTCGGCATGACCGCCGTCCTCCATACCTGGGGTCAGACCCTGCAACACCATCCGCATGTCCACTGTGTCGTGCCTGGTGGTGGACCTTCGCTCGACGGCATACGATGGGTCGCTTGCCGGGCCGGCTTCTTCCTGCCGGTCTGCGTGCTCTCTCGGCTGTTCCGCCGCCTGTTTCTGCAAGAGCTGCAAGCTGCCTTCGTGGCTGGCCAGTTAGGCTTTTTTGGTAATCTCGTCCATCTCGCCGATCCCGCCGCGTTCACCCAGCGGCTCGATCAGCTCCGACGGACCGACTGGGTCGTCTACGCCAAACCGCCATTCGGCGGGCCCGAACAGGTACTGGCTTATCTCGGCCGCTATACGCATCGCGTCGCCATCGCCAACAGTCGGCTGGTCTCACTCGCCGATGGTAAGGTGAGCTTTTCCTGGAAGGACTATCGGCAAAATCGCAAAGCCAAGGTGATGACGCTCGATGCCGATGAGTTCATTCGTCGCTTTCTCCTGCACACCCTGCCGGACGGCTTCCATCGCATCCGCCATTATGGCTTCCTCGCCAATGGCGGACGCAACGATAAAATCGCCCTTTGCCGTCAACTCCTTGCTGTCCGCAACGCTCCGGCCGATCAAGAAGCCGGCGGCGATCCCCTCGTCAAATGCGAGATCCCCGTCTGCCCACATTGCGGCGGCACCATGCGGCGCGTCGATGTCGTCCCGCGAGCCGGCGCGCGCGACCAGCCGTTTCGTTGTGACACGTCATGACCCACGCCTGCACCATCCACCCCTTCCATGATCACCTTCTCGGTGGCAACGTCCGATGTCGCCGTGGCCGCGCTCGTCACCGATCCCTCCGTCCTTCGTTCGGCCGCGCGTCCCAGCACAGCAAATCGCTCGCGGCATCGTGCTCTCGGCCCGAGCAATGGCGCCGCTCACGTCCGATCAATATCTCGCCGACGCACGGCGACCACAGGCGCGCCTTCTCCGCAGTTGCGCCGGCTGCACTATCGCCATAGCGCCCCGCAACTCCGCGGCTTCGTTCAATCCGGCTTCTATGAGGTCGCACGCTACAACAGAGCGGGCGGCTCACGCCTGCCACGCGACCTCACAGAACCCTCAAGATTCCCTCGAATCGGCGGGCATGATTCTGTGGTGCATCGGAGGGGACGATGCGGCCGAAGAAGCACAAGACGACGGGATCGAACGATCTGTTCCGGGCGCGGCTGGACCAGATCATCAACATGAAGCACGAGCTTGTCGTGCTTGCCGGCAAGGTCGATTGGGACTGGATCGACGGCGAGATCGCACCGCTCTACAGCGAGAACGGCCGGCCCGGGATCGAGACCCGCTTCATGATCGGGCTGTTGTTGCTCAAGCACATTTACGGGCTGTCCGATGAGGGGGTGTGCGAGCGCTGGGTCCACGACCCGAGGTGCTGCCGGCTCGCGCCAGCGAGGTGATCGAATAGCCCTTTCTTGTGCGGTGCATGAATCTCTTGTTGGCAGATTTTGTTGTAGAAGTCCGTTGAAGGCTGCCGCGAACAATGATTCCCTGACGTCGACGCGGTAAGCGGCGACCCCACTCAGCCGACGCCCCGCAAATCACACCGCGCGGTCCGCGTTTGGCATTTTTTCTTCTGGCACCGTAGCGTTTCCTAAGCAGCAATCCCGCCAAAAGGCTCTTTGCCGGCCGTTGGCTATGCATGGCGCCGATTGCCTTCAGCGGATGTTGGGAGAGGAGAAGCAGGATGGCGGCGGTAAGCTGATCTGCGTACTGTACGCGGGCGTTCGAAAGGTAGCGTTTCCATCTCCTTGACTTCAACGATGTCGGCGATGCTCTTCCAATCCGGTATACGTATAGCGGCATCGTGCGGCTTCAACAGCCCGTTCACGCGAAGGCGGCTCGTCTTGGCAAAACCCGGTTCAAACGACCTGGCCCTGGAGTGCTAAGTGGATCAGAAATTTACGTTTCTGCCGCCCTTCAGCGCCAGCCGTGCGCGCGTTTCGTCAGGCGTGGCGATGTCGTAGCCCAGTTCGGTCAGGATGCGACGGATCTTTGCGACCTGCTCAGCGTTTGATTTGGCCAGTTCGCCACGCCCGAGATTGAGGCTGTCCTCCAGCCCCACGCGCACATTGCCGCCGATTAGGGCGTTGTGGACACACATCGGCATCTGGTGCCGTCCGGCCGCCAGGACCGACCATTCCACGTCGTTGCCAAACAGCCGCTGCGCCGTGCGGATCATCAGCAGCAGGTTGTCGATTTCGGCGCCGACACCGCCGAGGATGCCGAGAACGAACTGAAGGAAAAGCGGCCCCTCGTAGAGTTTCTGCTCGCTCATGTAGGCGAGGTTGTAAATATGTCCGAGGTCGTAGCACTCGAATTCGAAACGCACGCCGTGCTCTTGGCCGAGCCGCTTCATGATGGTTTCGATGTTGAAAAACGAATTCTCGAAATAGGAATTCTTGCCGCCTTCGAGGAACGGCTTTTCCCAATCGTATCGATAGTCCTTGATGCGCCGCACGCCGGCGAACAGGCCGTTGTTGATCGAGCCCATGTTGAGCGAGGTCATCTCGGGGCTGGCGCGTTCCGCAGCGGCGAGACGCTGGTCGAGGCTCATGCCGGGCGCGCCGCCGGTGGTAATGTTGAGAACCGCGCCGGTCTGCTGCTTGATCCGCGGCAGGAACTGCATGAACAACTCCGGGTCCGCCGATGGACGTCCGTCATCGGGGTCGCGGGCGTGCAGGTGGATGATCGATGCACCGGCCTCGGCTGCTGCGACCGATTCCGAGACGATCTGTTTGGGCGTGATCGGCAGATAGGGCGACATCGACGGAGTATGAAGCGATCCGGTGATCGCGCAGGTGATGATTACGCTCTTGCGCGCCATGGCACGTTTACTCCCCGAAGGTTGATCCGGATTTATCTTGGCTTGTTGGGTAGCGTGTCGGCGCGCTCGGCTTCAGGCGTGTCGGTGCCTGGGGGGACGTCCGCGAAGGGCGCGCTCGAGGCCAGCAGGATGTCCGCCGTAAGTTGCAGATGATCGGCGAGTGCCGCGCAGGCGCGGTCGGCGTCGCGTGCGAGCGTCGCTTCCAGGATCACGCGGTGCTCTCCGTCAACGTCGCGCTCGACCCCGCCGTACGGCACCGCCATGCGCCGGTAGCGCTCGGCCTGGATGAAAAGCTGATCGCGCAGCCGCAGCCACCAGACGCTGTCGCAGGCGGCGATCAGGTTGTCGTGAAAGCGGGTGTGCAGCCGCGTCCACTCGCCGTTCAGCAATGGCGGCTTGCCCGCGAGCAGCGGCGGCGTTCGCGAGAGCTGGTGCCAGGTGTCGAGCAGGCGGCCCTCCCATTCGAGGTTGCCGCGCTGGATCGCGCGCCGCAGGCAGCGGGTTTCGATGTCGATCCGCACCGTCGTCAAGTCGATGAGGTCCGCGGCGGAAACTGGCGCAACCGAGAAACCACGCTGCGGCTCGGCCACGACGAGACGGTCCGAGGTCAGGCGCGACAGCGCCTCGCGAACCGCACCGAGGCTGACGCCGAACCGTTCAGCCAGCTGATCGATCAGCAGTTTCGAGCCCGGCGCATGCTCGCCATCGAGCAGCTCTCGCTTCAAGGTCTCGTAAGTCTGAGTGGTCCGACTCGCCGCCATCGCCGTCGTCTCCCGTCACGTGAAGACCTACCAGAAAACCTATGGAAGGCAAGAAAATAGATTTTTATTGTAAAATCGATTTTATGTGTTACCAAGCACTCAATCGGGGAGGAGCTACGAATGCGTTTTCGGGTGATTGAGACGGCTGGCCGTGAAGGCGTGGCGGTGAGCCGCGACGGCAGGCAGTGGTGCGCGCTCTATCGCGACCAGCCTGAATTTCCGGGGTTTCCCGATGATTTTGTCGTGGGTGGACCTGCGGCGATCCAGGCTGCGGCAGCGGCGATTGCGCGCGGGGCGCCAGTTGCCGACATCGACGCCGAGCGTTGCCTTCCGCCGTTCCGCAAGGCTGGCAAGATCCTGTGCGTTGGCCTGAACTATGCCGGCCATGTCAGGGAGTCAGGCATTGAGACGCCCGTGCGTCCCACCGTGTTCGCGCGCTTCAACTCGGGGCTCGTTGGCCACGGTCGCCCGCTGGTGCGGCCGAAATCGTCCGATCAGTTGGACTACGAATCCGAACTCGCCGTGATCATTGGCAAGCGCGCCCGCCATATCGGTGAAGATGCAGCGCTTGATCATGTGGCCGGCTATTCGATTTTCAACGACGGCTCGGTCCGTGACGTCCAGTTGCTGACGACGCAATGGACGATCGGCAAGAATTTCGACGGTACCGGCGGCTTCGGCCCCGACTTCGTCACCGCGGACGAATTGCCGGCGGGTTGCGAGGGCCTGAGGATGCAGGGGCGCTTCAACGGTGAAGTAGTGCAGGACACGACGCTGTCCGACATGATCTTCAACGTGCGCCGGCTGGTCTCGCTGCTCAGCGTGTCGATGACGCTGGACCCGGGCGACGTCATCATTACCGGCACGCCGTCGGGCGTCGGCCTCAGCTTCAAGCCGCCTCGCTTTCTCAAGCCTGGCGACGTATTCGAGATCGAAATCGAGAAGCTCGGCGTGCTGCGCAATCCCGTCGTCGCCGAAGCATAACGGCCGATCACGGCCCAAAACAAACAGGAGGAAGCAGTGACCAATCTCATCCAGCAAATGGGCCATGTCGTCATCTCGTCGCCCGATCCGCTCGGCGCGGCGAAGGACCTGCAGGACACGGTGGGCTTGCGCATCTCCGAACAGGACGGCGACACTGTCTATCTCACCAGCAATAGCCGTCATCACGAAGTCACCTACGTCAAGGGCTCCGGCAAGGCGGTTGTACTCGGTCTCGAAGCGGTCAGCCCCGAGGCGGTCGAACAGGTGTACGCGCGCGCCAAGTCGGACGGGCTGAAGATTGTTTCGGACAAGCCGACGGGCAAGTACTACGCCCGCGCGGTGACAATCGTGGCGCCCGGCGGCGCGGTATTCGAGATTCACACGCCCATCGTCCGCAATCAGGCTGCGAACTACAACGGCGCTGGCGCCCGACCGCGCCGGATCGAACACATCAACGCCTTTTCACCCGACACTGCCGCGTTCGGCGACTTCTGCGCCAAGACGCTCGGCATGAAGCTGTCCGATCGAACCGCCGACGATGGGTTCCGCTGGTACCGCGCCGCCGACGGCTATCACCACACCATTGCGATGGGCCCGGGTGCGAGCGCGCTGCATCACTACGCCTTTGATCTCCATTGCATGGAAGACCTCATGCGCGTCGCCGACAATCTGGCCTTGAAGGACCGCGCGCTGGTCTGGGGTCCCGGCCGTCACGGCGCGGGCAGCAACATCTTCACGTACTACGCCGATCCGCACGGCTGCCTGGTCGAGAACTCGATCGAGATGGCGCGGATCGACTGCGAGGCGACCTACGAACCGCGGAGCTGGGACATCAGCGAAGGTCTCAACGGGCGCTGGATCAATCAATGGGGGACGCCGCCGACGCCGGGCTTCCTCGTGCCCGGAATTGAATTCGGACGCTGACGAGCGAATGCGTCAGGCCCCGACAAGAGGGGCGCGCAGCTGAGGGAGGAAACGGCGCATGCGCCAGTTCGATGTGATCGTGATTGGATACGGGCCGACCGGAAAGGTGCTCGCACGGCTGTTGAGCGATGCCGGCCACAGCGTCGCGATCGTCGAGCGCTGGCCGGCAGCCTATCCGCTGCCGCGCGCGGTTGGCTACGACCACGAGATCAAGCGCATGTTTCACGCCCTCGGCGTGGCGCCCGCGATCGAGGCGATTTCGCGGCCGATGCATCATTACGTCTGGTACAACGCGGACTGGAAGGTCCTCATCGATCTCGACGAGACGCGGGAATCGATTTCCGGCGGTTCTACGGGGTATCTCTTCAACCAACCGGATCTGGAGCGGGTGCTGGAACACGACCTCGAAGGTCGCCCGGGCGTCTCGCTCTTCCTCAGCCACGAAGCTCTGTCTATCGAGACTGCGCCGGAGCGCGCCAACGTCGTGATCGCGCCGTTTGATGTCGAAACGCGGAAGGCCGATACCGCACGCAAGACCGCGATCGAAGCCAAATATGTTGTCGGTTGCGACGGCGCCAACAGCCTGGTGCGCCAGACTATGGGGTCATCGTTGTTCGACCATGGCTTCGATGCGCAATGGCTGGTGGTCGACGTTTGCCCGCATGACGGTTCGGAATTGCCGATTCCCGACGCCGCGCAGTGGTGCAACCCGGAACGCCCCACCACCATCGTGCCGAGCGGGGTCGTCAACCGCCGCTGGGAATTCATGATCAAGCCCGGCGAGAGCGCCGAGGACTTCGTCCGGGAAGACAGGGTCTGGGAATTGTTGTCGCGCTGGATGAAGCCGGGCGACGGCGTGCTGACCCGCCATGCGGTCTATCGCTTCCGCTCCCTGCTGGCGCAAGGCTGGCGTAAAGGCCGGCTGCTGATTGCCGGCGACGCTGCGCACCTGATGCCGCCGTTCATGGGGCAAGGCATGTGCTCGGGGTTGCGCGACGCCTGGAATCTCGGTTGGAAGCTCGACCGTGTGCTTTCCGGAACGTCGAGCCCGCGTCTGCTCGACGACTACGAACCGGAGCGCGCGCCGCACGTGGACGCCTATATCCGCATCTCCATGGAAATGGGCAAGGTCGTCTGCGTTCCGGATCCGGCGGCGGCGCGGGCGCGCGACGCCGCGTTCTTTAGCGGCAAGGTTCCGCCGCCGCCGCCGTTTCCCGGCGTATCTGCAGGCTTGATCGCGACCGATGCGTCCGGAACGCCGCAAAGATGCGCCGGTCTGTTGCTGCCGCACGACGAACTGCAAAAGGACGGCGTGACGGCGCGCCTCGATGTGCTCACGGGGCGCAGCTTCGCTCTCATCGCGCAGGCGGATGCGCTCGACGCAGACGCCGTCGCGCTTGCCGACCGACTCGGCGTTCGCACCATCGCTATCGGAAACGGTGGCTATCGCGACATCAAGGGGCGCCTGAGCGCCTGCCTCGCCGCCAACAATGCCGTCGCGGTGCTGGCGCGGCCGGACTTCTATGCCTTCGGTTCGGCGGCCACCGCGCGCGGCGTCGTCGAACTGCTCACGAACTTGTCGGCGCGGCTCGCTGCCTAGGCTGATTGCCTGGGAGGCGCGGTACGAAAACGAAAACGGTCCGTTGCTTCGACACGGCCGAAACAAGGGGGATAAACATGTCTGACGTGAATTCATGGGGTTCGCGGGTCGCGCTTGTCACCGGTCATATGGCCGGAATGATCGACCAGCCGGCTCTCCCGGTCTGGGTGGGCATCTTGATTGCGGGCTATGGCTTCGCGCCGGCGCAGGCGGGCGGCCTCGCAACGCTGTTCCTGTTCGGCATCGTCGTGTCCAGCGTGGTGCTGTCGCCGTTCTTCCACCGCATGCCCGGACGCTGGATCCCGGCGATCGGCTTCGGCGTCAGCGCCGCCAGCTTCTACGCCATGATTGGCTTCCACGATTTCGGGCCGCTGGCGATCGGACACTTCGTCTCCGGTTTTGCCACCGGCCTCGCGCTGTCCTTCACCCACGGCACCATGGGGCGCTCCGCCAACCCGCACCGGATCTTCGCCATGGGCGGCCTGATGCTCGGCATCTTTGCTGTGGTGTTTCTCGGCGGCTCACCGTCGGTGATCGCCAAGTTTGGACCGCCGACGATCTTCACGCTCTTCGCGATCATCATGGCGGTGGCCTGCGTCGTCACGATCTTCCTGTTCCCCGGCGTGTCCACCAACGAGGACGTGGTCGAAGATACCACCAAGATCAGCAGGCGCGCGTGGCTGGTCATTTTCGGCATCATGCTGATGGCGCTCAATCAGGCCATGATCTTCAGCTTCCTGGAGCGGATGGGCGCCGACCGCGGCCTTGACCGCGAGACCATCCAGGGCGTGCTGATCACGCTTGGCCTGATCGCGATCACGCCGGCCGCGCTCGCAGCGGTGCTCGAGAAGCGGCTCTCGGCGATCAAGGTCGGGGTCGGTGGCGCCATCGTGCAGGGGTTGTTGGCCCTCGCTATCTCGTGCACGAACGGGTTCTGGCCCTACGCCATCGGTGCGGCGTTCTTCCCGTTCGTGATGCTGTTCACGCACACCTTCATCTTTGGCCACCTGGCGCGGATCGAGCCCACCGGCCGTGCCGTCGCTGCGACCCCGGCGATGATCATGTCGGGCTCGACCGTCGCGCCGCTGTTCGGCGGCGTGCTGGTCCAGGCTTTAGGCTATCCGGCGCTGGGCGTGGCCGCGCTGATCTTCAGCCTGCTTGGCGCGGCGCTCTACGCCGCCTCGCGCAGATACGAGAGCGTCGATGCCGGCGTGCTGGCCCAGGCGAGCGTGGCGCACTGAAGGTCTTCAGGCTTGCGCGCGGGCGGCGCGCAAGTCACCTTCGTCTAGAAGCAGAAACGCGACTCACTTTCGTTCCACGAGGGCAGTAGGCGCGCGATGCGCAGCTTCCTTGCGCCATTGTCCCGGGGCGATGCCGAACTCGCGCTTGAACGCGCGGATCAGCGCGCTCTCGGATTGATAGCCGATAGCGACGGCGATCTCGGGCAGTGGCGCCTGCGACGTCTCCAGCAGCTGCTTGGCGTGATCGAGCCGGATGTGCGTCAGCGTCTCCAGTGGCGGCGCGCCGAAGATGGTGCGAAACCGCTCGAAAAACGCCGAGCGACTGAGGCCGGCGGCATCAGCCAGTTTCTCCACCGTCCACGCCGCCGCGGGTGCCGCGAAATAGGCCGACCAGGCACGCAGGATGTGTGCGTCATGGCGAATGGCCTCGGGCGCCTGTCCCATGCGGACGACCCCCACCTGCACGCGGCGCAGCAGCTGCAGCATGATGATTTCGCAAAGCCGGCGCACGACCTCCATGTCGACTGTGTCGCGCGCCAGCTCGAGCCGGGTCGCTTCCACCATCAGCCGGACTACCGACGCGATCGGCTGCTCGTGCGCGGCAATGAAAATGATGCCGTCCGGCAGGTTGGCGATGTAGGCGTGGCGCCGCGGAATGCTGCTTGCGAGCACGAGCGCGCCATCGTTGCCTACGGCTTTGATGGACATCGCGGCGCCCTTTTCGATTCCGAGCGAGTCGCCTTCGCGCAGGGTCGTTGGCGGATTGCCGGCTCGTTCGACCGACACTGATCCACGGTAGGCAAAAAGAAAGAAAGCGCGGTCGGGTCGTGCGACGGCAATGGGCTTGGCGGGGCCGATCGTGATGAACTCAGCCTCCACGTCGTCGAACCGCAGGCCAGGGGCGCGCAGGAAACGAGCATGATCGCCGGACTGTTGGTCGGTCAACGCGTACTCCCGGTCAATGACGGCTCGAACTGCCGCGCTTATGGTTTTGCGGCGTGCTGAGCGGGGGGACTTCCGACAGCCGCCGAGGGAAATCATAGCGGCGGGACGCGTGTTCGTCCAAGCCGGAGCGCTCCTGCTCGCCTGTTTCCCCGCGACATCGAAACGTTTGATCTGCCGGGGCAGTCGCGCGTGCAGTGCGGTACCGCCAGTCATCACCTTACATCACGGCCGGAGGAAAACCCATGACTACCAAGACCATCGATGTGCTCGTTGTCGGAGGCGGCGGCTGCGGCCTCGCGACCTCGATCTTCCTTGCCGACAAGGGCGTCAACTTTCTCACCATCGAGCGTCACGCCTCCACATCGGTCCTGCCCAAGGCGCACTATCTCAACCAGCGGACCATGGAGATTTTTCGTCAGCACGGGCTCGCGGATGACGTCTATGCCCAGGGCACTCCGCCCTACAACCGGTCGAAGACCAAGTGGTACACTTCGCTAGGCGGCGACAATCCGCTGGCCGGCAAGACGCTGTTCGAAATGGGCACGCTCGGCGGCCATGGCACGCCTGGCATCGTTCATTATCTGGAGACGTCGCCGACCGACACCGCCAACCTGCCGCAGATCCGCCTCGAACCGCTCATCAAGGCGCATGCCGAGAAGCGCGGCGCCGCGCGCATTCGCTTCTCGTGCGAGCTTGTGGAATTTACTCAGGACGCCGAGGGCGTCACAGCGACGGTCCGCGATGTCGACACCAAGGAGATCCGGACCGTTCGGGCGAAATACCTCGTCGCCGCCGACGGCGGCCGCACAATTGGAAAGATGCTCGGCGTTGCCATGGCTGGTCCCACCAAGCTCATCACCCAGATCAGCGTTCACTTCGAGGCCGACCTCTCGCAATGGATTCCGGACGATAGGGTGCTGCTCAACTGGCTGAAGCCGATGCATCGCCAGGGCGTTTCGGTGATCGTGCCGATGGGGCCAGGCAAGTGGGGGCGAAATTCGCCGGAATGGTCGCTCGGCTTTCCCCGTATGCCGTTTGACCCGCCGGCGTTCAGCGACGAGGCGGCGGCTGAAGAGGTACGCAAGATTCTCGGTATTGCGGAGCTGCCGATGAAGGTGCACTGCGTGTCCGAATGGGCCGTGGAGGGCGTGCTGGCGGATCGCTATCGGGTCGGCCGTGTGTTCCTGGCGGGCGACGCCGCCCACCGCCACCCGCCGACCACGGGACTCGGCCTCAACACCGGCATTCAGGACGCGCACAATCTCGCCTGGAAACTAGCGCTGGCGGTGGCGGGGAAGGCGTCGGACCAGCTACTTGACAGCTACGAGGCAGAACGGCGTCCCGTCGGCGCGTTCAATGTCGAATGGGCGCTCAACGCCTTCTTCAATCACATGCTGTTGGAGATGGGTGTGGTCGCCGTGCATCCCAACAACTTGACCGAAGTGCAGACGCCGGGACATGTTATTGGTGCTATACAGGCCTTGTTCGCGGACAGCGCGAACGGCCGCATGCGGCGCGATCGACTGGCCGCCATCTTCAACACCCAGGCCATTGAGTTCTTCGCTCAGGACGTTGAACTCGGGTTTGTCTACGACTCGTCAGCCGTTGTAAGCGACGGATCCGCGGCACCGGCGCGACCGGCGAATGGCCAGCTCTACACGCCGACCTCGCGGCCGGGACATCGCCTGCCGCATTGTTGGCTCGACAGGCAGGGCGCGAAGCTCTCCACCCACGATCTGATCGGTCGCGAGGGCGACTTCGTGCTGCTGGTACAGAACAAAGGCGCGCAGTGGCAGGCCGCCGTCGAGGCGGTCGCGAAGGCAACAGGCGCTGTGATCAGGCTCGTCGTAGTGGGTCGCGGTGGCGACGCGTTGGATGCCGAGGCGCGCTGGTCTGAGTTGAGCGGTGTCAACGAGGACGGCGCCGTGCTGGTTCGTCCCGACAATATGGTGGGCTGGCGCAGTGCGTCATTGCCAGCGCAGGCTGACGCCGAACTCACGCGCGTCATGCGCGCGGTGCTGGGACGTTAGGTGGTCTCTCGAGGGAGCGCACGTCGATGCGCTCCCTTCGCTGCGCGAAGTTCCTGCGGGGCCTCGCTTCAATTCAAAATTAACCGATGCAGGAATTCGACAAATTTTTTTGCAGGCCCCTCTTGAATTTTGCGTGCGTTTTTGTATTTGGATTTTTGCCGCTGACGCGGTGTTGGGCGCCAGATTTGGGCCCAGCGGATTTAACCGGGCGCCGGACAACTGTCTTGCACTGGTGTCTAGCGCACCTTCGTATCCATCTTGCTCCTAGGAGGACTTGGCTATGAGGACTTACGATTTTGCTCCCCTGTGGCGTTCGACGATCGGATTCGATCGCCTTTTCAATCTCCTCGACGAAACCCAACAGAGGGTCGAGGATAACTACCCACCCTACAATATCGAGCGGCTCGGCGAAGACCGCTATCAAATCTCTCTGGCGCTAGCTGGTTTCAGCCCGGACGAGATTGCCGTGACTGCAGAGCAAAACGTGCTGACTGTGAAAGGTCGCAAGAGCGACAAGGACCAGCACGAATACCTTTACCAGGGCATCTCGGCTCGGCCTTTCAAGCGGCAGTTCAATCTTGCCGATTACGTCCAGGTGAAGACTGCGAGCTTCGACAGTGGCCTGCTCCGGGTCGAGCTTGTCCGCGAAATCCCCGAGGCCATGAAGCCCCGGCGCATCGCCATCAGCGGTGGCGTGCCCGTCGAGCAAATCACCAAGAAGGCGGCATAGCCGTCTAACGCTCGATTACGACACGCGCGGACAATGTCCGCGCCTCGGTCAGCTTCATGTCAAGGAGGATTATCATGGGTATTCGTGATCTAGTTCCGTGGACGAAAGGTCAGCAACTCGCGACCCGACAAGAGCCGTTCGATCCGTTTCTCGCGCTTCACCGCGAGATGAACCGGCTTTTCGACGATGTCTTTCGCGGCTTCGGTCCGCTGGGCCGCGTAGGAAGTCCGTTGTTGGAGGGCCAGTTCGGCTGGCCTCGGCTCGAGCTCAGCGAAACCGACAAGGCAGTAACGGTTTCTGCCGAGCTGCCAAGTCTCGATGAAAGGGACGTCCAAGTCGAGATCGCTAATGGCGTTCTTTCGATCCGAGGCGAAAAAAAGACCGTGCGGAGCGACGGTTCCAGATTCGTCAGCGAGCGCTACTACGGATCGTTTGAACGCCAGATTCCGCTCGAGGGCGTTGAGGAAGACAAGGCTCAGGCGGAGTTCAAGAACGGCGTTCTGACCGTCACGCTTCCGAAATCGGAGCAGTCGAGCCGCAACGTGAAGCGCATTCCGGTCAATACCAATTAAACTTCAGGACGGCGGTGTCAAACACCGCCGTCCTGCCCCGTCTCATATCAAATCGTCTCTCGACGAAAGGAGAAACAAGGAGACACGACATGAGCCAGGCAGAACGTAGCACCAACAACGTCGAGCCCTTTTTCCATCCAGCCTCCCACTACGACACACCCGACGATGTCGTGAACGATGCCAAGCTTTCGACAGACGAGAAGCGAGTGATCCTCTCGTCCTGGGCATCGGATATGTACGTCGTCGAATCGCAGCCAACCCTTCGTGAGATACCGGGTCTCCCGGACAGACTCCGTCTCGACGACATCCTTGCGGCGTTGAAGCAATTGGATGACGAGACCGATCCGCCGCCCCGTGGGGGAATGGCCATGCGACTGCCTCGCTTGGGGATGGTTGATGGTGCTGATTTGCAGCCGCAAAATTGCACCGACCGGCAAACGTTGACGGGACTTCATCGGTCGGTCCGGGGCTTCTGCAGATCGAATCATCCACGATGGACGCGTGAAGAAAACATTCGGCGATATCGCAAGCTCCTGAATACACAGCTGACAGGTCTGGAGCGCAGCTTTATCGAGCGGCGACTTGCGGAAGAATTGCGAGGTTGACGACCCGTCAAATGTTAAGTTCAGGCAAAGTCGAGGTCAGTTATGTCCAGCATTGATGAGAGCTTGAGCGAAATCAGATCCGTGCGAGACGCGATTTGGCGCAGTCGTAGATTGCTTCAAGGCGGATTATCAGATGCTGAGCGTGACCTCGTGGAGAAGCGTCTGCAGGAGCAGCGATCATCATTTGAACGGCTGCTCGCATCTACATTCCCTTTAACGCTGAAAATCCAAAGCGAGGCCTGGAGTGGACAAATTCTGTGCAACTCACGGTCCCGCTGACGAACAGACGTTCGAGTTCTTTGTCACTCAAAGGTCTCGCTGCTGGAAGTGGCGCGTATGCGATTCCGCCGGAAATGTATTGATGGAGGGCCGCGAGAAATCCCGGCCTGCCGCAAGGTATCGCGGTGAACGTGCTTTGTTTCTTTTATTGCTTGCGACTTGCAAGCGTGCATGATTTCTGCCGCCTCCTCGACATATGCCCCGTGTTTTTGGCTGCTGGAAGGATCGCGATGGTACGCATCGCAGAACGACACGAAGAAGCCAATGGATCATCACTGTCAGAATAAGGGTCGTGGGGCTGACTGCATCTGCCCCACGATCGCTTCGTCTATCGTGCTTAGCAACGGAGGACTATGATCGTGCGACGAATGCCCATTTTCTGCCGGATAAGCCCACAGGTGCGACCTGCAAGTCATTGATTGTCCTTAACCCGTGGCTGTCTCTTAATCAGCGGGTCCCAGGTTCGAGCCCTGGTGCGCCCACCAAGCAAAAATCTCTCATATTCAATAGATTGGGACGTTGGTCGCCGAGAACAAAACGGGTCTCGTGCGACGCTTTTTGTGGTCGTTCGTCGCACGCCGTGCGACGAGTTGGCGATGTTCTCTGAATGTTTCGATGAGAGCCCGTGTGCACGAAGCCGAAATGAGGACGAAGGATCCCTCGGCAATCTCATGACCAAGAGGAGCTGAGCGCTGCGCGAATAGACTTTGCTCGTGGGTGCTGGTGTTGATGGCTGGCTACGGAGTTGTATTCGCTTCGCCCGACACACAATCGCACCGCGCTGCCAGCCGTTGGTATCAAGCCGCGCACCAAAATTAGGCCCGATCGGCCTATCGAAACTTCTTCATGGACGTACTCACGATCTTTGTCTTCATCATGTGTTTTTGGCTACTTATTTCGGTTGTTGGCGACCTTTTCCGACGCCACGATATCTCGGGCTGGGGCAAGGCAACTGGGTGATCGTTTTGCTCCTGATTCCGAATATTGGAATCTTTGCCTATTTGATTTCGCAAGGAAGGGCATGGCGGAGCGCAACATGCAGCAGGCTCAGCAGGCGCGTGAAGAGCTTCGACGCGTAGTTGGTTTTAGTGCCGCAGATGAAATCGAAACGCTCGATCGGCTGAAAAAGGCAGGCTCGATCAGCGACGACGAATTTACGCGTCTTCGCACTCGGCTCCTTCAGTAACATCAGGTGCGTTGCGAAGACGTGTAGTGGCGATGACTAACTGCCTGAACGGTGCTTCGCGCTCTCGGCTATGGCCCGGGACAGCTGAGCCAATAGAGAGTCTGCAGCGGGGACACTCAGTTGCACATAAATCGGTTCCAACTCCGTATGCCCAGGTAACGCCACGTACATTGTCAAATCCACGTTTTCGCCGTGGGCAATTGCTGCGATATGATCCACATGCGGGATTAAATAGGGCGCGTCGCCTTCAATCTTGATTACAGTCGTCATCACCTATCCCTTTCGCGCTTAAGTGCAACTCGTTAGCAGCAGTGTTGGGCCGAGGGTCCAAACAATGGTCACGACGGCCGCAAGCAAGGTCCACACGATCACCCAGTGGAGGAATGAGTTGGTCGGATTGAGCGCTGGGTCCGCAGGGGGCGTCGCGTAGTTGCGCCACAGCCCTCCGATCAAGCCGAGATGGGCGAGGATGGCCACGCCGAGGCTAAGGCGGATTGTGACCGCCGACCAGGCGAAAGCGCAGCCCACACTATGGAGGACATAAACGGTGATGAGGGCGCTGCACCACGCGCCGAAGCCCAGCACGAGAAGCCATAGCCGGTAGGCGGGAACGGGATGCACGCTCATTGGACCAGCCCTCCGCCTTTGGCGCCCCCATTCCGTTTCCCGGGGCAGGGCACCATCACGGTCGCATTCCCAAGAGGCCCACAAGCGTGGGCAAAGCCAACACAAGACCGATCGCAATCGCACCTGTGACCGCCGTGTAGTCAAGCCAGAGCCGAGTCAAGCGCAGATCGACAAGGCGCTGGGGCGATATGAAGCCGGTGGCAAGACGCGTGAAATTGCTGAAAAGGAAAAGCAGGCCGATGCCGGCATGCAATACGACGTAGCCGAAAAGCGCGGCGGCCGTCGCGCCGAGCGCATGCTCGCGCGGATGCGGAGTAACGTTCCCGATCAGAACCACCGCCGCGCCTATCGCCGCGAGCAGCACGAGGGACGCCAGTCCGATCCAGGCCTGTGGCGCGCGTCCGCTCTCTTGGGCGCGCAAAGAGCCGCGCGCCCCGGCGGCTGCGACGAACAGAGCCATCACGCTGACAACAGCGAGTGGAAGGTTGGTCGCGGGCGTCACCGGCGGGGGCCAGTTCGGTGCAGAGATCCAGAGATAGAGCACCCCGAACACCAGCGAGGTGAATAGCGTCCCGTCGGCAACCAGTGCGAAGATGAGTGCCCACCAGGGCGGAGCGCTGGCCACCTCCGTGTGTGGCGGCAGGCTGAGGCCTCTACCGACCGGCAGGGAACCGTAGTCGCGGGAATGGCCGGCGTTCTGTCCCCACCGCACAAACAAACCGGCTACGACGAGCGTCATGAAAAGCGCCAGAAAGTAAAACTTGGACAACATGGCCAGCACCGCCGCGCCCGTGCAAAGCGCCGTCCACAGCGGCAGATAGGTCGCGCGTGGCAGCACGATCAGTTGCTCCGGCACCCCGGATGTAATGTGAACGCCCAGTGTTTCCTGCCAGCTGTTTCGCGCAAATCCGAGATATCCCTCGCCACGCGCCAGCGAAGGCGCAAGTTCGCCCGCGGCGATCCGGTCGGCCCTGGTGTCGATACTGGGGAGCGAGGCAAAGGCATAGGGGGTCGGCGGGATCGGCATGGCCCATTCGAGCGTCGCTGCCCTCCAGGGATCGCGCCTGACCCGGCGCCCATAGCGGATCTGAGCGATGAGATCGATCACCACCAGCGCGAAGCCGATCGTCATGATGAACCCGCCCAGAGAAGACAGGAGATTGAGCCAAACCCAGCCCTCGACTGCGGGGTAAGTATAGATGCGCCGGGGCATGCCGAGCAGGCCGACCAGATGCATCAGGAAGAACGTCAGATTGAAGCCCACGAAGATCAGCCAAAAAGCAGGAATAGAAAGCCGGTAAACTGCCGTGCGGCCGGTCAGAAGCGGCAGCCAATAATAGAGCGCCCCCAATAACGGGAACGCGAGGGCACCAGCGACCACGTAATGGAAATGGGCGACGACGAAATAGGTGTCATGCGCTTGCCAGTCGAACGGCACGACGGCGAGCATCACGCCCGTCAGGCCTCCTATGACAAAGGTCGAAAAGAAGCCGAAGATGTAGAGCATCGGCACGTTCCAACGCGGCTGGCCATGAGCCAGCGTGGCGAGCCAGGCGAACAACTGCACCGCGGTCGGGACCGCGACGATCGCCGACCCCGCAGAGAAGAAGGCGAGTGCGAGATGGGGAATTCCGACGGTGAACATGTGGTGGACCCAGATGCCAAAGCTCACGAAGGCAAGGCCGATGATTGCGACCACGATTGCCCGGTATCCGACGAGGGGCGTGTTGGCGAAGACGGGGATCATCGTGGACAGGATGCCGGCCATGGGTAGAAAGATGATGTAGACGTCGGGGTGGCCGAAGATCCAGAACAGGTGCTGCCAGAGCAGCGCATCTCCGCCGCGCGTCGGGTCGAAGAAGGGCAGGCCGAAGGCGCGCTCGGTTTCAAGCAGGGTCGAGCCCAGGATCAGCGGCGGGAAAGCCACGACCATCATCAATGCCGTGACCAGCATATACCAGCCGAAGATCGGCATGCGGTCGAGCGACATGCCCGGCGCTCGCATCTTGAGGACCGATACGATGATCTCGACGGCCAGTGTGAGCGCCGATATCTCGACAAAGGTCACTCCGAGCAGCCAAACGTCGGCGTTGATCCCGGGTGTGTAGACGTTCGAACTCAAGGGCGTGTACATGAACCAGCCGCCGTTGGGCGCGACACCGGCGACGAGGGCGACGGTGAGGATGGTACCGCCGAACAGGTAGCACCAATAGCCGTAGGCGGTCAGTCGCGGGAAGGCGAAGTCTCGGGTGCCGAGCATCTTGGGTGTAAGGTAGACCGCGATACCCTCGATCATGGGTATAGCGAAGAGAAACAGCAACATTGACCCATGCATGGTGAAGACCTGGTTGTAGGTCTCGGTATCCATGAATGTCGCTTGCGGCGTCGCGAGTTGTACCCGAGCCAACATGCCGAGCACGCCGCCAATTGCGAAGAACACAAATGCCGTCGCCATGAAGCGCACGCCGATGACGGTGTGGTTAACCGCCGCAAGTCGCTGCAGCCCAGGCCCCGTGGCCCAGATCTGCACGAGTTGGCGGTGCAGTCCTATCGCGGTGCCGGGATTTGGTGCGTCTTCGATCGAGGTATTCATTGCGCTACTTTCCCGGTTGCGTCGGGTTTGGCGATCGCGGTCGAGAATTCCGCTGCTGGATGGACGATGACGTCGAACCGCATCCCGCTGTGGCCGCTGCCGCAGAATTCATTGCACAGCCCCTGATAGCGGCCCGGCACATAAGCCTGGATGCGCAGCAGATTTGTGTGTCCGGGCACGGCGTCGATCTTGCCGGCGAGGCGTGGAATCCAAAACGCGTGGATGACGTCGAGACTCGTGACCACGACGTCAACTGGAACGCCCGCGGGCAGGTGCAGCGTACCCTCCGTTTTGATGCCGCCGTTTCCGGGATAACGGAACGTCCAGATCCATTGCCGTGCTTCCGCCTCGATCCGCAGCGGTTCGTCGGTGTGTCGCGGCGAGAGCCGCTCACCCGTGACCAGCGCATAGGCAACGAGAGGCATCAGAACGAGCGCCGGCAGGCACAGCCCGCCGAGCACGATCCAGCGCGTGGGTGAGATTCGTGCTCCCCAACCCGGGCGCAAGATCACCAGCGCGAAGAGGACCGTAACGAGCACAAAGAGCACGACGGCACCCGCGAACATCGCCCACCACAAAGTCGCGATCGACGCTGCGGCTGGCCCGGCGGGATCAAGCGTCGATAGAGGTCCTGTACAGCCGGCCAGTGCCGCGAAGGATCCGATATAGACGCCCGCGCGGAGAGCGCTATGATCCAGACGGAAAGTCTGCCTCGGACATGGAGAATTGGCACCATGGTAAAGAGCAACGACGAACCCGCCGCAACGAGAGAAAGTCCCGTCATGCTGGAGCTTCTCCGGCTTGATACTGGATCCGCGGTCGCGCTGGTCGGCCATCCCATCCACGTCATGATGGTGCACTTCCCGATCGCGTTCGTGATCGCCACTTTTGGCGTCGATGTTTTCTACTGGTGGTCTGGCGACGCGTTCTGGGAGCGTGTTGGTCTCTGGGCAGCCGGTTTCACTTTCTTGACTGGTGTCGCGGCCAGCATTGTTGGCACCGGAGAGCTCTTGCTTGTGCCTGGCATTCGGATGCGGGAGGCGAGCTGGTCCCACGCCATTGCGGCGATGACGCTGGTCGCAATCACAGGGGCGAACTGGGGGCTGCGTCTGCACTACCCAGAATTGATCCTGCCGCATGGCCTCGCGCTCTCGGGTCTCGCCTCGGTGATGGCGGGTTTCACAGGCTGGCATGGCGGCAAGCTCGTGTTTGATCATGGCATCGGTATTCTGGTTTCGCCCAAGAACTGACGCAGCCCGCCGGGCGTGAATAAATTCTTGGCGAATTGGTTTGAATCGATGTGCGGCTTGCCCAGGACGACCCCGATGATCGCCGTGATCAGCACAAGATAGGCGACCGTCAGAGCAATGTAGGAGAAGCGGCCGAAGTGGCCAGCGGGCTCGAACAGGTGCATGAGAGTCAATCCGGCGACGACGTGCAGCATCACCATGATTCCGACGAGCACCATCTTCAGGGAGAACCACTCCAGAAAAGTGTTTTGGAGGAAGATGAGCGCGGTTCCGCTGCCGATGGCGACGAAGGCCGCCGGGGAGGTCATCCCCACATAGACGAACCGTGTCAGCCGATGCAATCGATCGAGATCAGGTCCTACCTCGATGCCCTGGCGCTGCCGAAACAGAAACGGTAGAACGATCAATCCACCCGACCAGATGGCGATCGTGCCGAGATGGATAAATTTGAGCAAGGTTGTCATGCGGTTGGCTCGACCGGCCGCAAGCTCGACCAAACCAACCAGAGTCCTATCCCGAGATAGGGCAGGGACGCCGGCACCCACATTAGGAGGCCAGCCAACTGCTGGTCAGTGAGCGGATTCATTCCCCAAGCCGCGGTGCTGGCAAAATGCGCCGCGTAGAGCGGCCGCGGCGCGAAGACGATCAAAGCAGCCAGAAGTCCCATCTGTCCGACCGTCGCCACGAGCGCGACAAGTGCCGCGCCGGGTTGCGCCATCGAAAAGAAAATCGCGCGCCAAAGCAACCATGCACTGAGGAGAAGGGAGGCCTGCATCAGCCAGTAGGCAGGTACGCTGGCGAGCCCCCATCCGTAGGGTGCTGGCATATGCCAGACCCACAGGATGATCGTGTGAAGGCCGACGAGTGCGGCAAGCGGTGGTGACGGCATGCGCCGCACCGGGAAGGCGAGCGCCAGAAGCGGCGCCACAGACGCGATCAACAGCACATGGTGCAGCACCCTTGCGGAGAACAGCGCCGAAGACAGCGCGCAGAGCGGCGAGATGAAGATCGTCATCATCAGCAAGAGAGAGGCCCAGCCCGCGCGGGCATTGGCAACGCGACCGCTTACAATGACAATTGCCAGTGCAGCAAGTGCTGTCATGAGCAGCGGATCGAAATTCCAGCGCGTCAATAGATCGCCCGGCACCGCAGCGGGACCGCAGTAAGCGATGGTGGCGGTGTCGCCCATTCTTCGCCTCCGTCTCGGTGACTTAAGCCTCGCAAAGCTCAAAGACTTCGTAGAACCAGCGCGGCCATCATATCCACTCACTCGATCGACATTTTGCCTCGCCACGTCACGGCGTCAAAATGCTCCAAACAACTTGCCCAGTGCCACAACCACGGCCAGCGCGATCAGTGGACCTATCAGACCGACCATCATGATTTCGCGGTAGCTGCCGCGCTGGGTGGCTCCGCAGATGGCGAGCAGGGTCACGACAGCCCCGTTGTGTGGCAGCATGGCAAGCGCGCCGGAGCTGATGGAGGCCACACGATGCATCAGGTCCGGGCGAATGCCCGCAGCGGCAGCAAGCTCGGCATACGTCTCACCCAGGGCATTCAGTGCGATGGTCAATCCGCCGGAAGCTGAGCCGGTGATGCCCCCCAACACATTGGCTGCGACGGCAATTGACACGAGCGGACCGCCGGGTATCGCCAGGATTCCGTCTCGGACCACGGCGAAGGCCGGCAAAGCCGCCACCACTGCACCGAAACCAACCAGGCTTGCGGTGTTGAGAACGGGGAGCGCCGCAGCATTTGCACCGGCGTCGAGGGTCTTGCGCAGGTGCGGCAGACGCCCGCGCAAGATTGCCACAAGGACCAGCGAAGCTATCGCCAGCGCCGTCACGACGGACCACACCCCACTTACGGCAGCGAGCGAGGTTTCACCGAAGCGCGGCTCTGCCAGGAAGGCGGTATTGGCCCGCGGCAACACAACCAGGCTCATGATGAGGTTGACTATGAGCACGATAAGGATGGGCGCTGCCGACAGTGCAAATGACGGCAATTGCTCGCTTCGATGGCCGTGCCTCAGCTCTGCCTGGTCGAAATTATCCGCATTCGCCGCACGTTCCCGAATGAGTTGCTCATCGACGTTTGCGAGGGGCGCGAAACGGTAGCCCTCGCCTGCCTTTCGCGCGTGCATTTCCGTCACCCGCAGCCACCACAACCCGAAGCTCAGGATGATGGCAGAGGCGAGAATGCCGAGGATGGGCGCCGCAAACAGGGTCGTGCCGAAATACCTCATCGGGATGGCGTTTTGAATAGCCGGGGTGCCGGGCAATGCCGTCATCGTGAAGGTGAAGGCTCCAAGCGCAATCGCCGCCGGGATCAACCGATGCGGGACCTCGGCTTGCCGGAACAACGCCGCCGCCACCGGGAATGCCACGAAGGCAACGACGAAGAGGCTGACACCGCCATACGTGAGTGCGGCACTGGCCAGCACCACCGACAGGACCGCACGCTCTTCGCCAAGCCGCTCCGTTATG
>CAVXSU010000001.1:0-331632 GCA_963764405.1 uncultured Alphaproteobacteria bacterium | reverse complement strand
CGGTGAATTGGCATGTCAGGGACCCTCCAGTGGTCTGATTCTAACATTGGCTTCCCTTCTCGGCGGACGATTTGCGAATGTTAGAATCAAAAGACCACTGCCAAATATAAGTTTCTAGTGGAGTTTCGGATTTGACATTCGCTTTCAACCTTGCGGCTGGGTGGGTAGCGAAAGTCAAATCCACTCCGCTAGTGCGGGCACCTTACCGATCAATCCGGATGGTTCCATGATATTGCCGCTCACAACCGCGCGAGAATGAGGATTGGCGGTCCGTGGCGCCAGGGCGATCAGGCGCCCCTGAGATCGGCCTCGACCAAGGCGCGCAGCTCGGGCGTCACCGTCGGCTTTTGGCCGAACCATAATTCGAAGCCGCGAACCGCCTGATACAACAACATGCCGAGACCATCGGCCGTTTTCAGGCCGCGCGCGCGGGCCGCCGTCAACAACCCCGTTTCCAGCGGGACATAGACCAGATCGGCTACGATCGCCTCTCGTGGAAGCAGGCCGACAGCAAGCGCGAGCGCCGGCTGCCCGTGCATGCCGAGCGACGTCGTGTTGACCACAAGGCCGGAGCTCGGCAGCACCTGGTTGATGTCGTCCCAGGCAATCGGCCGCACGGCGGCGCCGAACTGATCGGCAAGCGCCTGCGATCGCTCGGCCGTCCGGTTCGCCAGGTGAATGCGCTTGATGCCGCGCTCGATGAGACCGAACAGGACCGCGCGCGACGAGCCGCCCGCCCCCAGCACGAGCGCCTCACCCGCGCCATCCCAGCCTTTCGCGGACGCATCGAGATTGCCGACAAAACCTTCGATGTCGGTGTTGGTCGAACGCAGTTCGTCGCCGTCGTACCATAACGTGTTGGCGGCGCCGACCGCGCGCGCCCGTGCGTCGGGCGTCGTCAGCGCCAGCGCGCGCTCCTTGTGCGGAACGGTGACATTGGCGCCGACAAAGCCGTGGGCCGACAGATGCTGGACGAATTCCGCAAATCCCTCCGGCGGTATCGCCTCGATGCTGTAGCCGCCTTCGATGCCGAACTGGCGCAGCCAGTAGTGATGAATCAGCGGCGAGCGCGAATGCGCCGCAGGCCAGCCGATCAGACATGCCGCGCGAGCTTTGGTAAGAGAGGCCATCATCGATCCTGTCGCGGCGTTGCCGCAATCATCCACATCAGGCAAGCTTCCTTGCAAGTCAATGCTTGGGGCCTGCGAGAGGTCCTGTCACAGGTGAATTGTCACGGCAAGGATCGCGCTCAGGAGCAGTGCGAGCCCCGCGGCGAACCAGATGGCGGCGAGCTCGAGATGAATGGAGCCGATGCCGTCGACATAGCCGGCAAGCGCGCTCAGCGCGCAGGCCAAGGCGATATTGCGGGTTGAATTGAGCAATGTCGTTCCCATCGGTTGCGACAATGTCGATGAAAGCGGCCGGCGTGGAAAGCAGCGGCGCTAAAAACCCCGAAAGCGGGCACTCTTTTCGAAGAGGCTCAGACCAGCGCGGCGCTGGATTTGATCCAAATCAGGGCGGATGCCCCACTAATAGGATTTCTTGAACAACGGCCCACCGTCGAGCGAGGGCGATCGTCTAAGATAGATACCTCAGATATCATTTATTGACATTATAACATCATAATTTATGTTAAAAACATGATATTTGATGACAGGCCGTTGGATGATCACATCAGGTCAAATGCGTGCAGCCAGAGTGCTTCTCGGCATCGACCAGCGCGAGCTCGCAAGTCTTTCGGGGCTTTCCGTGCCCACCATTCAACGGATGGAAGCCTCTGATGCGGTGGTCCGGGGCAATGTCGATTTGCTGGTCAAGCTGATCGCCGCTCTCGATGCGGCGGGGATTGAGATCATCAGCGAAGGGGCTGTCAGCCATGCCCAGGGCCGAGGCGTGCGACTGAAGGCAGGTTCGGCTCCGCCGGTGCAGGTTTCCGCCGTTCGATCGCCAAACAAGGCCGCGAGCAGAACGAGGAAGGGCCGATAATGTCACCCGTCACCTTGCAGATGGCGTGTGTCGCCGCCCTGCTCGGATTGGCGGTGCTGGCAGTCATCCTTGCCCGGTCAAGACGATCTACGGACATCATCTACAGCGCAACATTGTTGGTGTCGGCAGTCGGAGTGATCGGTTCGCTTCGTTTCTTGCTCGGCAATACGCCTGCCTCCGATCTCATGCTGCCGATCGGATTGCCCTGGCTTGGCGCTCACTTCCGGTTAGATGCGCTGGCTTCGTTTTTTCTCATTGTTGTCAATCTCGGAGGGGCTACGGCGAGCCTCTATGGTCTCGGCTATGGCCACCACGAGCCGACTCCACAGCGCGTGCTTCCTTTCTTCGCGGCCTTTCTGGCCGGGATGAATCTCGTGGTGCTGGCGGACGACGCGTTTTCCTACCTGCTCTGCTGGGAATTCATGTCGCTGGTATCGTGGGCGCTGGTGATGGCGCATCACCGCGATGCTGCCAATGCCAAGGCCGGCTACATTTATCTGGTGATGGCAAGCTTCGGCACGCTTGCGCTCCTGCTGGCCTTCGGCCTGCTGGCGGGGCCGGCCGGAGACTACGCTTTTTCGGCCATCCGCGCGGCACAACACACGCCCTACGCGGCGGCGCTGGTATTGGTTCTGATGCTGCTCGGAGCCGGTTCAAAGGCCGGCCTCGTTCCGCTTCATGTCTGGTTGCCGCTCGCCCATCCCGCAGCCCCCAGCCATGTTTCCGCGCTGATGAGCGGCGTCATGACCAAGGTCGCGATTTACGGTTTTATTCGCGTCATCTTCGATCTTCTGGGACCGCCGACATGGCAAGCCAGCGCCATCATTCTTTTCCTTGGCAGCATCACCGCCGTGATGGGAATCCTGTACGCCATGATGGAAAAGGATATCAAGCGGCTGCTCGCCTACAGCACCATTGAAAACATCGGCGTCATCTTTGCGAGCCTCGGTCTCGCGCTGGCGTTTCAGGCCAACGGCCTGAAACTCGCCGCCGCGCTCGCCTTCACGGCGGCACTGTTCCACGTGTTCAACCACTCTCTTTTCAAGAGCCTGTTGTTCTTCGGCGCCGGTGCCGTGTTGACCGCGACCGGTGAGCGGGACATGGACAGGCTCGGTGGCCTCATTCACCGCATGCCGTACACGAGCTTTGCCGTGCTCGTCGGCTGCGTCGCCATATCGGCGCTTCCGCCGTTCAACGGCTTTGTGTCGGAATGGCTGATGTTCCAGGCCGTGCTGCAGTCTGCGGACCTTCCGCAATGGGCCCTGAAAATCATGGTGTCGGCGGCAGGCGCCATGCTGGCACTCGCCGCGGCACTGGCCGCCGCCTGCTTCGTCAAGGCATTCGGCGTCACCTTTCTCGGACGGCCTCGCGGCGCGGCGGCCGAAACTGCCGACGAGGTCGACCCCTTCTCGCTCAGTGCGATGTTGATCCTTGTCGTACTTTGTCTCTTTGCCGGCATCCTGCCGGGACTGGTGATCGATGCGTTGTCGCCGGTTGCGATCGGAATCCTTGGCGGCCGCATGCCGATCCAGGCCAACGAAGCCTGGCTTTCGATCGCTCCGATCGAGGAAAGTCGCAGCTCGTATAATGGCCTGCTGGTGATGGTGTTCATCACGATTTCTGCCTCCCTTGCCGTCTTCTTCATCCATCGGTTCGCATCTCATGCGCTTCGGCGCGGACCTGCCTGGGGCTGCGGCTTTTCCGATTCCGTGCCGGCGGCGCAATATGGCAGCGGAAGCTTCGCGCAGCCGATCCGCCGGGTTTTCGGCACACTCGTTTTCCAGGCCCGCGATCATGTCGAGATGCCCGCCCCCGGCGATACAAGGCCGGCGAGGTTCACCATCGAACTTCACGATCTGATCTGGGAAACGATCTATGCGCCGATCGCGGACGCGGTCGGCCGCTCCTCCGAGCGGCTCAATCGTCTGCAGTTCCTGACCATCCGCCGCTACCTCAGTCTCGTCTTCGCTACCCTCGTCATCCTGCTCCTGGTGCTGGCGATATGGTCGTGATTTCCGACATCCTTGTGCAAGCGATGCAGATGCTGCTGGTGCTTTTGCTCGCACCGCTGTTGACCGGGTTCGTTCGCAAGATCAAGGCGCGGCTGGTGCGCCGCCAGGGTGCGTCGATCTTGCAGCCCTATCGCGATCTATTGCGCCTGCTCCGCAAGGAAGTGGTGCTCGCCGAGAATGCCTCGTGGCTGTTCCGCGTGACTCCATACATCACCTTTGCGGCGATCTGGGTCGCTGCAGCGCTGGTACCGACCTTCGCCACCGGATTGATTTTCAACTGGACGGCAGACTTGATCGCGATCGTTGCGCTGCTTGGGAGCGCCCGTTTCTTTCTGGCGCTCGCCGGGATGGATGTCGGCACGAGCTTCGGCGGTATCGGCTCAAGCCGCGAAGTCATGATTGCCGCACTTGCGGAGCCCGCGATGCTGCTGATCGTGTTCTGCATGGCGCTGGTCGCCGGATCGACCCAGCTCTCCACGGTCGCAAACTTCATGGCGTCGTCCTGGGTCGGATTGCGTGTATCGCTCGGCATGGCGGTAATCGCGCTGGTCATGGTGGCTCTCGCCGAGAATGCGCGGATTCCGGTCGATAATCCCGCTACGCATCTTGAACTCACCATGGTGCATGAGGCCATGATTCTCGAATATTCGGGGCGTCATCTCGCGATGATCGAGTTCGGCGCGTTCCTCAAGCTCCTGCTCTATATCTCGCTGATCGCCTGCGTCTTCCTGCCCTGGAAGATAGCCGTGTCAGGGGCCGGCCCGCTGGCCTACACGATCGGCGCCGTCGCCTATATCGTCAAACTTGGCGTGGCCGGCTTTCTCCTTGCGCTGTTCGAAACCGCCACCGCGAAAATGCGTGTCTTCCGCATTCCGCAATTCCTCGGTGCGGCGCTGATGCTGGGATTGCTCGGCACGCTGCTCCTGTTCGTATCGAGGAGTTTCTGATGCAGATGCACAGCCTCGCCTTCGACATTTCGCACACGCTTGCCGGTGGGCTGGTCCTGATCAGCTTCATGATGCTTTATCAGGACCGGCTCTATTCGCTGCTCAACGTGTTCGCGCTCCATGCCCTCGTCCTCGCGCTTTCCGTCGCCTGGCAGGCCTATGTCCAGAACGCGCCGCATCTCTACATCACGGCAGCCATCGCGCTCATCTTCAAGGCGATCGTCCTTCCGATAGCGCTACACCGCATCATCAAACAACTCGGCATTCACCGCGACATCGAGTCGGCAGTCGGCATTGGCCCGACCATGCTTGCCGGGATGGCACTCGTCGCACTCTCGATGGTCCTGATGCTGCGCGTCACCGCCGAGGCAGATCCGTTGTCGCGCGAAGACCTCGCTTTTGCGTTGTCGGTCGTGCTGCTCGGCCTTCTGGTGATGGTGACGCGCCGCAATGCCGTCAGTCAGGTCGTAGGCTTCATGTCGCTTGAAAACGGACTGGTGCTTGCGGCTACCGGCGCCAAGGGAATGCCGCTGGTCGTTGAAATCAGCGTGGCGTTCTCGATTCTGATTGCCTTCATCGTCATCGGCATATTCCTGTTCCGGATTCGCGAGCGCTTCGATTCCGTGGACGTCTCCGCACTCGACGATTTTCGGGGGGAACGCCGATGAGCGGGTATTCCTTTGACGCAGTAGCAGCGGTGCTGGTGATCCCGGTCGGCTCGGCAGCACTGCTAGCCGCGCTGCCGGGTTATCGCCTGACCGCACGTTTGAATCTGATTGCAAGCCTCGCGACGTTCCTCGCCGCGCTCTCGTTGTTCGCGGTCGAGCGCCCGCAGCCCGGTCCCTACATTCTGATCGACGACCTGAATATCGTCTTCATCGTACTGAATACTTTCGTCGGCTTCACGACCAGCATCTTCAGCGCAAGCTACATCGCCCACGAGTTGGAAACCGGCCGGCTGACCCCGGTCTACTTGCGCTTCTACCATGCAATGTACCAAATCATGATGTTCGGCATGAATTTGGCATTTGTATCGAACAATATCGGCATGATGTGGGTAGCCGTGGAAATTGCGACGCTCACCACGGTGCTGATGGTCGGCATTTATCGTACGCACGCTGCGCTGGAAGCGGCGTGGAAATATTTCATCCTCGGCAGCGTGGGAATCGCATTCGCGCTGTTCGGCACCATCCTGGTCTACATGGCGGCGCGTCCGGTCGTCGGCGAAGGCCAGGACGGCATGGTCTGGACGATATTGATCGAACATGCCGCGAATTTCGACGCGGCCCTGCTCAATGTCGCTTTCATCTTTCTGCTTCTCGGATACGGCACCAAGGTTGGCCTTGCGCCGTTACACGCCTGGCTCCCCGACGCACACGCCGAGGGCCCAACCCCGATATCGGCAGTGCTTTCGGGATTGCTGCTCAATGTCGCGCTCTATGCGCTGTTACGCTTCAAGATCCTGTTGGCCGCTCATCCTGCCGCGATCGCGCCAGGCCCGCTGATGGCGACGATCGGGCTGACCTCGGTAATTTTCGCCGCCTTCATGCTCTACCGCCGGCGCGATATCAAACGGCTGTTCGCCTATTCCTCGATCGAGCACATGGGTATCATCGTCTTTGCCTTCGGTATGGGTGGGCCGCTCGCCAATTTCGCCGGCCTCCTGCACATGGTGATGCACAGCCTGACCAAGTCGGCGATCTTCTACGCCGTCGGCCATATCTCGCAGATCAAGGGCACGCAGCGGATTTCGAAAATCCGCGGCCTGACCGTCACGCATCCGACGCTCGGCTGGGGTCTGGTGGTCGGGGTCGTCGCTATCGCCGGCATGCCGCCGCTCGGCATCTTCATGAGCGAGTTTCTGGTCGTCAGTTCCACCTTTGCCCGCGCTCCCTTGCTTGCGATCATACTGGTTTTCGGACTGTTGTTGGCCTTTGGTGCGCTGACCCTGCGCTTGACCAGCCTCGCATTCGGCGAACCCCGCGGCAGCACCGCATCGGCCAATGCGTCCTATGTACCGCTGTTTGCGCATCTCTCGCTGGTTCTGATCGCGGGCGTCTATCTTCCGTCGCCGCTCGTCGCCTGGTTTCAGCACGTGGCTCGTCTGCTCGGATAGGATGATCTGGATATGTCGTCGCTGATCGATCTCACCTTGAACGGCCAAAGGTTAGCGCAACATCGGCCGTGGCCGCGCGTGGTGGTCGACGCTGCCGGTTGGAAACTTGCAGCAGACGGGCTGGCGCAAGGGGACTTGAGCCTGCTCGCGCTCTGGGGGGAGCCGGCGGCGGTGCATATGGCGGTCAGCAACAAGGCTTCGGCGGAAATCGTTGTGCTGAGCCTGGATTGCCCTGATCTCACCTATCCTTCGATTGGCGCACGGCACCCTCCGGCGCTTCGACCAGAGCGAGCGATGCACGATCTGTTCGGGCTATCTGCGGAAGGCTCACCCGATATCCGCCCCTGGCTCGATCACGGCAATTGGGGCAGGCGCTTCCCGCTGGGATCTAGCACCGGCGCATTGCCGAAACCGGCTCCCTATCGCTTCCTGCCGGTCGAAGGCGGCGGCTTTCATGAGATTGCTGTCGGCCCCGTGCACGCAGGAATCATCGAGCCCGGTCATTTCCGTTTTACCGCGAGCGGCGAAACAGTGATCCGGCTGGAAGAGCGGCTCGGATATACGCACAAGGGCATTGAGGGGCTCATGTCGGGCGCCGATCTCGATCGCGCTGCGCGGCTCGCCGGACGGGTATCCGGCGACAGCACCGTGGCCTATGCTTACGCATTTTCGAAGGCCGTTGAGGCGGCGCTGGAGCTTTCGATACCCGATCGCGCGGTCTGGCTCCGTGCGTTACTTGCCGAACTGGAGCGGGTCGCCAACCATGTCGGCGATATCGGCGCCATCTGCAACGACGCATCGTTTGCCTTGATGCATGCGCATTGCGGCGTGTTGCGGGAGACCGTGCTGCGCGCGGCCAGCAGCGCATTCGGCCACCGATTGATGCGCGATGTCATCGTCCCCGGCGGCGTGGCTCGTGATCTCGACCACGAAGGCACGGAAATCATTCGCACCACGCTGGGCAATATCCGTCGGCGCTTTCCAGCGCTCGTCGAACTCTACGATAACACGGCTTCACTGCAGGATCGCACCTTCGGCGCCGGTGTACTCAAACCCCGTCTCGCCAGCCAATATGCCGCAGGCGGTTTTGTCGGCCGCGCTTCCGGGCGCGCCTTCGACGCGCGACGAAATCTCGCCTACCCGCCATATGACAGCCTGCGCTTCGACGTACCCGTCCTCGATGAGGGCGACGTCAATGCGCGGGTCTGGATCAGGATACGCGAGGTCGAGCAGTCGCTCTCACTGATCGACCAGATCTTGCACCGGCTTCCCAAGGGACCATCGAGAACGACCGCGAGGCATTCCAGTGAGACGCGCGAAGGCATGGCCGTCGTCGAGGGGTTTCGCGGCGACGTCCTGGTCTGGCTTCGCCTGCGCGATGGCCGGATCGAGCGCTGCCATCTGCGCGACCCCTCCTGGTTTCAATGGCCTCTGCTCGAGGCGGCCATCGAGGACAACATCGTTGCGGATTTTCCGCTCTGTAACAAATCGTTCAACTGTTCCTATTCCGGCCAGGACATCTAAAGATGCGCAAGCTGCTCTTTCAAAGCTTGTTCCGTCAACCGTTCACCGAACCGGCGCTAATGCCGGATGATGTCGCGCTGAAGGAACTCGCCACTGCCGTCGGACACGCTGCGCGGCGACGCCTGGGCCGCAGCCTCTCGATTCGCGAGATCGATGCCGGCTCCTGCAATGCTTGCGAACTGGAAATTCATGCGCTGAACAATGCTTACTACGACGTCGAGCGCTTTGGGTTGCGCTTCGTCGCGTCGCCCCGCCATGCCGACGTTCTCATGGTGACCGGCCCGGTGACCAGGAATATGCGCGGGGCGCTTGAACGCACCTACCACGCGACACCCGATCCCAAATGGGTGGTCGCGGTGGGCGATTGTGCCAAGGATGGTGGCTGCTTCGCGGGCAGCTATGCGGTGGTGGGCGGCGTCGGTGAGGTCGTTCCGGTCGATCTTCACATTCCCGGCTGTCCGCCGACGCCAGTGGCGATGCTGAAGGGTCTTCTTGCCTTGCTCGAGGGTGCGGGCAGCGCCATCTCGGCGTAAAGCTTTGGCAAAGCCCCAATCTGCAACGATGATCACATTTGGCGCCGCGAATGCGCGGTGTTTCTTAACAGCGGCTTGACGCCAGGTCGCACCCGGATGCCTTGGCGAAAAATACAGGAATGGACTGCCGTTTGAACGCCTTGTCGCGTTTGATTCAGGTCAACGCGCCGGCAAAGGCGAGCGCCTATCAATTCTCCATTTGATCATGGAGGTTCACATGCCCATTGACAGCATCATGGTTGCCATCGCCGCGGTTGCGATGTTTGCGACGATTGCCTTCGTCCTGGCTTGGGGCGATTACACAACGCGCGATCTCTGAGCAGCCTTGGAGGCGCCTCGGCACTCCATTCGTTCGGCGTCTTCCAGCGAGGCGGATTGAGGTCGAGCAAAGGCCGTCAAGACGATCGCCGTCCCCTTCTCGAAAGGGGGCGGCGATCGTTTGATTGCTCTTCCGGTCAAGCCGCGACGCGATGGGCGGCGATGATCTGGTCCGCGGCGCGGCCCGTCACCTCCGCCATGCGGTCGAACTGGCGCGTGAAGCTGCCGGCACCCGCGGTAGCCGAGCGCAATTCGACGATCAGCTCGCCGATCTCGGCCTCCGGCATCATGGCGCGGACGCGATCCCATCCCGGCCAACCCTCGCGGGTATCGAAGCCGAGGATTTGTCCGCGCCGTCCCGACAGGATGGCGTTGATCTTGGCGGTCGCTTCCGTCGGACAAACGATGTCCACGATATGGATCGGCTCCAGCAACACCGGCTGGCACTGCGGCAGCGCTTCGCTGAGGCCGATCCGCGCCGCGGTCCGGAACGCGAGATCCGACGAATCGACGCTGTGGTAGGAGCCGTCGGTCAGCGTCACCGCAACGTCGATGACGGGGAAGCCGAGCGGTCCGCGCGTCAACCCGTCGACCACGCCCTCCTCGACGGCGGGGATGTAGTTTCGCGGCACCGCGCCGCCGACGACCTTCTCGTGGAATTCGAAACCGCCGCCGCGCGGCAGCGGCTTGACATCCAGCACCACGTCGCCGAACTGGCCGTGCCCGCCGGATTGCTTCTTGTGCCGGCCGCGTTGGGTGATCGGCTTGCGGATGGTTTCCTGATAGCCGATCGCCGGCGGATGCGACTTGACGTTGACGCCAAAGCGATCATTTAGACGCTCCAGCGCGACGCGCAGATGCATCTCGCCTTGTCCCCACAACACGCTGTCGTGGGTGCGCGGGTTCTGCACCATGGTCAGCGAAGGGTCTTCCTCATTCAGCCGCAGCAGGGCCTGGCCGAGCTTGACGTCATCCTTGCGGTCGGCGGCCGCAACCGCCATCGCCAGCACTGGCGGCAACGGCTGCACCTGCACCAGCGCCTGCGGCGTGGTCTTGCCGCTCGACAGCGTGTCGCCGGTCTTCACCGCATCGAGCTTGCCCAGCGCAACGGTCTCACCGGCCTCGGCCGACGAGCGCTTATTATCCTGACCGACGTACAAGGCCGAGACGCCCGACACCCGTCCGGCCTCGCCCGAGGAGGCATGGACGGTGGCGCCGTCATCGAGACGTGCGGCCAGCACACGCGCGTAAGACAGCTTGCCGCCGTGTTGCAGATGCACGGTCTTGAAGACATAAGCGAGCGTATCCTTCGACGCAGCCGCCCCCAACCGCCTGGCCGTCTCGGCGACGCCGGGCGCCTCGTGGCGTAGCGCCTTCATTAAGCGTAGCACACCGTTGCCGCGCGTGGCAGAGCCGAGCAGCACCGGGCAGATCAACCCCTCGCGCAATTCGCGGGCGAGATCGTCGAATACTGCATCGCGCGGCGGCGTGATGTCCTCGAGCAATTGTTCCATCAGCGCGTCGTCGTGATCGGCGAGCTTCTCCAGCATCGAGAATCGGGCCTCCTTCTCGCGGTCGAGATTGCCGCCTTCCAGCGTGACGACTTCGGAGGCCTTGTGCTCGCGATAGACGAAGGCGCGTTCGAGCGCGAGATCGACGAAACCTTCGATCAGATCGCCGTTCCAGATCGGGATCTGGCGCAATACCAGCGGAATGCGTGAGGCCGGCTGCAAGGTCGCAAGTGTCTCGCGAATGCGCTTGTTGGCGCGGTCGATCTTGTTGAGAAACAGAAAACGCGGAATGCCGAGATCTTCGAGCTCACGCAGGATGATCTGGAGCTGCGGCAATTTCTTCTCGTCGGCTTCGCAGACGACGATCGCCGCATCGACGGCGGGGAGCGCCGATCGCATGTCGTGGGTGAATTCGACCGATCCGGGGCAATCGATAAAAGTATAACTGTCGCCCATGAAGTTGGCGGTGACGGCCGTCAAGGCGATGCCCATCTTGTGATGACGCGCCTCCGAACTCGAGTCACCTACAGTGGTACCGGAATCAACGCTGCCGGCGCGCGAGATCGCGCCCGTGCGCGCCAGTATTGCTTCAAGAAGTGTGGTTTTACCGCTTTGGAAAGGGCCCACCAGTGCGATGCACCGTGGACCGCGGGGACTTCTGACGTCTTGTCCCATTGCCGCCTCCTCATGTGGAGCTCGGCCCGTGATTGGGTCGGCAACGGTACATGTTCCTCCTCTGTCATCGATTTGACAAGGAAGAAAATCGCTGCGGTGCATCGACCGAAGAATCGCGCCGCCGCCCGGGGACGGCAGCACGGGAAATCGTTCCACTAACGTCCCGGACGAAGTTCCAGGCTCTCGAGACCGGCGGCAACGCTCAGGCCGACCTGACCTTGCAGGCTGAGCGGCTGGAGCGCGATCGAATTGTTGGAGCCGCCGACCAGGACGTTGCCGCCCGCGCCCACGCCGAGGGTCGCACTGCCCTGCGCACCGGCATAATTGCCGGAGAGATCGCCCGAGCCAAGCCACTTCGCCGGTGCAAACACGCCCCAGGCAAGCGCGGTTTCCTGCGTAATGCCGAGATCGACGCCGACCTTTCGGATGGTAGCGACGTAGAAGTCGTCGGGCCTGCCATTGACGCGAAGCACGCAGCCGAGATTGGTGACCGAACCGACAATGAAGCCGATGCTCGCGCCGCCGCGGCATTCTAGCACGCCGACCTGGACGCGCTCGACCTGCTGGGCACTGACGCCGGCCAAAGGCGCCACCAGCAGCGTGGCGGCGATACCGGCAAGAATGATCAAACGACGCATAAAAAAATCTCCAACTAGAATGTGTGACGCGAGCCGAGAAAGATGAACGCGCTCAGTCAATCAATGGAGCGCGCGCCTATCTCTATGGCACATCTTCCAGAGCGGTTCCAGATTTGCGGACTGCGGCGCAAGGTTAATTCCGGCTCGTGCAACAGCACGAACCGGAAGCAGAAACGATTGAGCGATCTCGCCTAGCGCAGGTTACCGCAAAAACGCTGGATGCGTTTGCAGGCGTCTTCGAGATCGGAGGTCTTGGTGGCATAGGATATCCGGAACGCCGGCCCCAATCCGAACGCCGAGCCCTGCACAACCGCGACGCCTTCCGTTTCCAGGAGCTCGGTGACGAAGTCCTGGTCGTTGGCGAGCACCTTGCCCGACGGCGAGGTCTTGCCGATGGTGCCGGCGCAGGACGGATAGACGTAGAAGGCGCCCTCCGGCCGCGGACAATCGATGCCCCTGGCCTGGTTCAGCATCGAGACCACGAGGTCGCGCCGCTCCTTGAACACTTTGTTGTTCGCCGGAATGAAATCCTGCGGCCCGTTGAGCGCCTCGACCGCGGCCCATTGCGCGATCGACGACGGGTTCGACGTCGACTGCGACTGGATCGTGGACATCGCCTTGATCAGCGGCACGGGACCGCCGGCGTAACCGATGCGCCAGCCGGTCATGCAATAGGCCTTGGAGACACCGTTCACGGTCAGCGTGCGCTCGTAGAGCTTCGGCTCGATCTGCGCCGGCGTCGTGAAGACGAAGTCGTCATAGACCAGATGCTCGTACATGTCGTCGGTCATCACCCAGACATGCGGATGCTTCACCAGCACGTCGGTGATCGCTTTCAACTCGGCGCGCGTGTAGGCCGCACCGGTCGGATTCGACGGCGAGTTGAGGATGATCCACTTGGTCTTCGGCGTGATCGCCTTCTCGAGATCATCGGGCTGCAACTTGAAGCCATGTTCGGCGGTGCAGACGATGGAGACAGGCTCGCCGCCGGCGAGCGCCACCATCTCCGGATAGCTCACCCAATACGGCGCGGGGATGATCACCTCGTCGCCGGGATTGATGGTCGCCATCAGCGCATTGTAGAGCACCTGCTTGCCGCCGGTGCCGACAATGATCTGGTTCGGCTTGTACGAGAGACCGTTCTCGCGCTCGAACTTGGCGGCGATCGCCTGCTTCAGCTCGGGAATGCCGTCGACCGCGGTGTACTTGGTCTTGCCAGCCTCGATCGCGTGGATCGCCGCGAGCTTGATGTTGGCGGGCGTGTCGAAGTCGGGTTCGCCCGCACCGAGGCCGATCACATTGCGTCCCGCCGCTTTCAGCTCGCGTGCTTTATCCGTGACCGCAATCGTTGCGGACGGCTTCACACGGTCGAGCGCAGCAGACAGAAAAGGCATCGTGATCTCCCAGCAAAAGTCGTGCGTCCGAAACAGCACGACTCGATCTGAATGGAATGCGGCGCACACTAAGACCATGCCCACATCATCGCAAGAAGCTTCGGGAAAAAGCCTTGGACTTTAGAGATCGTTAAAGCGCAGCGACTAGCTTTCCGCGCAACATTCATAAAATTCCGCGGCGAAATGGCTCATTTCTGGCAAGGCCTGCGATCTGGGGAGTGGCTCACGCCCGCACGCGCGCGCGGCTACAGCCTGATCCTGCTCGGCTTTTGTGTCGTGGCGATGGTTGGCTGGATCGCGCTGTCGGATGGTCTCATCGACCGCAACGGCAAACCGCTGGGCACGGATTTTTCCAGCTTCTATGCCGCCGGCTCGCTGGCGCTGGAGGGCCAAGCCGCCGACGCCTACGACCCCGCCGCGCAACACGCGCGCGAGCAGACACGGTTCGGCGCGGAGACCCCCTATTACAGCTGGCTCTATCCGCCGGTCTTCTTCCTGATCGCCGCGCCGCTTGCGCTCTTGCCCTATCCGATCGCGCTGGCGCTGTTTCAGTTGATGGGCCTTGCGCTCTATCTCTGGGTCCTCGCCGCAATACTCGCTCCGGTACGACAGCGTGATCCTCTTGTCGCGCGGCACTGGCTGCTCGTGGCAGCAGCCTTTCCCGCCGTCTTCCTCAATCTCGGCAACGGTCAGAACGGCTTTCTGACCGCGGGCCTGTTGGGCGCAGCATTGGTGACGCTGGAGCGGCCCCTGGTTTCAGGCCTGTGTATCGGCTTTCTTTCCTACAAGCCGCAATTTGCACTCGTTATCCCCGTTGCGCTTCTCGCCGCCGGCCGATGGCGGGTGATCGCCTCCGCCGCGCTGACAACGATGGCGCTGGTCGCCGCATCCGGGCTCCTGTTCGGCATCAATGCATGGACGGCGTTCCTCGGCTCGACCGAAATGTCCCGCAAAGTCCTGCTGGAGCAAGGCAGCGTCGGCTACGAAAAGCTGCAGAGTGCGTTTGCAGCCGTGCGGCTCTGGGGCGGCAGCGTGCCGTTAGGCTACGCCGTGCAGGGCGTGGTATCGATACTGGCTATTCTGGCAACTGCCTATGGCTGGCGCACGTCCGGCAATCCCGCGCTCAAGGCCGCCCTGCTTGTATCCGCAAGCGCTCTCGCCTCCCCGCATCTGCTCGACTACGACCTCGTGCTGCTCGCACCGGCGCTGGCGTTCCTGACGTTGGTCATGCTGGAAGACGGCGCGCGCGCCTACGATACAAGTTTGATGGCATTCATATGGATCGCACCGCTGCTCGCGCGCAGTGTGGCCGGATTGGTTGGCGTTCCGATTGGCCTGCTCGCGACGCTCGCCCTGTTTGCAGTCGCCCTGCGACGCCTGCATGGAAAGCGTTGGCGCATCGCCGCAGCGCTTGGACTCTCGCAGGCGTGATCTGTTTGTGCGCTGTGCGGAATGTTCTCCTTCATCGTTGCAGTGCAGTAGAGGTTTTTGACCTTTTCCAGCTTCAAGACTTGCGGCACAGCGGCATCGGCATCATTGTTTGGCCAAGTTGCGGGCGGAAAAACCGCCCGCTCTCAACGGTCGAACTGTTTCGCAATGTATAATCTTTATTCCATGCAGCGCTCCGGCAACAGCTACAAGGTCCGCCTTGCGCTTGCGCTGCTCAACGCTCCCTATCGCGCGATCGAGATCGACATCCTGCGCGGCGAGAGCCGCACGCCGGAATTCCTGGCCAAGAATCCGAGCGGACAGGTTCCGCTGCTGGAAGTCGCCGACGGCCGCTATCTCGCAGAATCCAACGCGATCCTCTGGTATGTGGCCCGCGGCACGTCGCTTGCGCCGGAGTCGCCGATCGAGCGGGCGGAAGCGCTGCAATGGATGTTCTTCGAACAGCACGCGCTGGAGCCAAATATCGGCGCAGCCTATTTCTGGCTCGCGCTGGTGCGGGGCGGCCGCGACCTGCAAACGCATGCTCTGGAAGACTGGATGGAGCGCGGCTATGCCGCGCTTCAGGTGATGGAAAATCATCTCAAGACCCGCGACTATTTTGCCGCGGGCCAGTTTACGATCGCCGACATCGCGCTCTACGGCTACACCCATGTCGCCGACCAGTGCGACTATGACCTCTCGACCTTCCCGGCGATCCGCGCCTGGCTGAAGCGCGTCGAGCAGATCCCCGGTTTCGTGTCGATGGACTCGCAGCCAGCCAGTGGAATGATGTTGGAGCCGGAGCACCAGACGGCGGCTGGGATTTGACCGCCGACAAAAGCGGGGATGGATGACGGGGATCATGGGCATAAAGCCCGTTTCGCCCCATTTCTGCCGTTTTTCATGACAGCGTCGCCGCAATCTTGCCGGTGAAAACTGTGACAAAACGATGTCGCGCGGGACTGATTCGCCCCGGGCGTCAGGAGTGATTTGCGCATTTTTTGCGGGGATTTATTCGACCATGATGACCCGGTCCTCCGGCCCGGCCGGCTTCACCAGCCCGGCAGCGGACGTCGCATCAGATAGGCTGAGGGACGCAGTGGCGGCTTCGCTGGCGATCGCCTCGCTCTCGCTGTGCCTGATGGTCACGCTGGCTGTGCTGTCGAGCAAGCTCGGTGCGGTAATGCCCATCCCGATCTAGTGCCCACTTTCCGAAGTTCGTGCTCCACCTCGGCACGCACCTTTCGCGAACTTCGGAAAATTATGGGCACTCGCAAATTTATGACTGAAGGAATTAGCCGCTTGTGCTGCAGGAGCTTCAAATGGGCGGCACCATTGCTCACCCCTGCTCGTTTTTCTTTAAGCCATTAGCTTTGCGCAGGCTTTCCTCACGCGATGATCCGCATCGCGATCGGAGAATGATGAGGTCTCCCACTGCATTGGTGGCGGCAACGCTCGTGATGGCCATCCTGGTGGCGGCGCCACTGCTGATTGTAACAGGCGCACGCGGCGCGGATGCGCCGCTTCATCATCTCAATGCGCCAGCATACGACCATTCGTGAAACGGCAGCGCAAAAGCCGTTAACGGCTCCTTAAGGTTAGGACGAGAAACCTCGCTCACGGCGCGCGACTTTCCATCAAACTGCCTGTCTCTTTTGCGTGAGCCAACGAGACCAGCCATGCAGTTCGACTGGCGCGCTATCTTCGGGCCGGCCCTCACCGCAGCAACGGCGTTGGGCGCGCTCGCTGTCGACCGCTTGCCATTTGCCGTTCCCAACGCGGCGCCGCTGCTTGTCGCCATCGTGGCGCTCGCCGGATCCCTTTCCGGGCTTCGCTCGAGTTCGACCAGCGCGGCGCTGGCGCTCGTTTCATGCGCGCTGCTTCTGTCGCACCGCGACGCGACGCCAGGCTATTCGACGGCGGACCTTACCCGCCTGGCGATGCTGGCGGTCGCCGTCACCGGCACCGCGGTTCTGACCGGCCTGTTGCGGCAGAGGCTGATCGATACGCTGGCCTGGGAGCGCCGTCACCATGCGACTGCCGAGAGGCTTTCGGCGGCGCTCGACCAGGTCGACATCGGTATCGTGCTGCTCGATTCCGACACAAGGGCCGAATTCATCAACCGCGCCTTTCGCGACTATTTCGCACTGCCCGACGAGAAGGCCGACAGCAAGCCGCCATTCATCGCGCTGATGTATCACGGCCGCGACACCGGCGCTTACGAAATGCCGGAAGACGAACTCAGCGCGTTCATCGCCGAGCGCACGGAGCGGATGCGCGCCGGCAACTCCACGCCGATCAACATCAATCTCACGGACGGTCAGGTGCTACGCTTCAGCTGCACGGCCTTGCCCGACGGCGGACGCATGCTGAGCTACACGCCGGTCACTGAACTCGTTCGCCATACCGACGATCCCGCCTTGGCCGAGTATTACCGCCTGATGCGCAAAAATCGCCTACGCAATCCGGCAAGGGACCTGCGCGCGGCCGAATAGATCAGCGACGCAAATCCGGATTGATCCCATCCACCGTAGCCGCTTAAATCGGCAAACCTCCACTTCGCGGATAAAGCCGATGCCCGATGAGCCCCTCATCCGTCCCGCTGCGCGCTCCGACTACGAACAATGGTTGCCGCTGTGGGATGGCTATAACGCATTCTACGGCCGCTTCGGCGCGACCGCGCTTCCGCGCGATATCACCCGCGTGACGTGGCAGCGCTTCTTCGATGCCTACGAGCCCGTTCACTGCCTGGTCGCCGAAAGCGGTGGCCGGCTGCTGGGTCTTGCGCATTTTCTGTTCCACCGCTCGACCACCGCGATCGAGCCCGTCTGCTATCTGCAAGATCTCTTCACCGATGAAGCGGCGCGCGGAAAGGGGATCGGCGGGGCGCTGATCAACGAAGTCTATCGGCAGGCGAGAGAGGCCGGCGCACCGCGCGTCTACTGGCAGACGCATGAGACCAACCGCACCGCGCGAGCGCTTTACGACAAGCTCGCGGAGCGCTCCGGCTTCATTGTCTATCGCAAGCTGTTTTGACTGAGCTGATGACCGAAGCGGAACCGCGATGCTGCGCAGACGCGTCCACAGCCGCCGTGGATAAATCTCCCTGTCACGACTGCGTTACAATGCGGGACTAGCCTTCGACTGCGTTTGATCAGGCCCCCCGTCGACGATCATCCGCGCCCCCAGCGGCCCCCGTCAGTCGCCGCGTCTGACCGGGGCCGCACTTTTTTAGCCCGGCATTTTTTCCAAGTCTGCCTCGCAAGGCCCGCCCTCCAGCTTTCAGCCAGCGCAAGCCTCGCCTTGCATGCCGGCGCGGTAACGTGACAATAACGCGCATCTCGCAAACGAAGCACGGGATCGATCCATGGAAATCCGCAACCTCGGCGGCTCTGGTCTGCGCGTCTCGGCCGTCGGGCTTGGCTGCAACAATTTCGGCCAGCGCACCGACCTCGAAACCTCGCGCAAGGTGATCCACAAGGCGATCGATCTCGGCATCACGCTGTTCGATACCGCCGACATCTATGCCGACATGGGCGGCTCCGAGACGGTGCTCGGCGAGGTGCTTGGGCCGCGCCGCAAGGACATCGTGCTGGCGACCAAGTTCTCAAAGCCCATGAGCAGCGACGGCACCAAGCAGGGCGCCTCGCGCCGCTACATCATGTTGGCGGTCGAAGCGAGTCTGAAGCGGCTGAAGACCGATTATATCGATCTCTACCAGCAGCACGATTACGACCCGTTGACGCCGATCGACGAAACCTTGAGGGCGCTCGACGACCTGATCCGTGACGGCAAGGTGCGCCACATCGGCAATTCGAATTTTCCGGCGTGGCGCGTTGCGGAAGCGGAATACCTCGCGCGCGCGATGAATGTCAGCCATTTCATCTCGTGCCAGGACGAATACAGCCTCGTCGTGCGCGACATCGAACGGGACCTATTGCCGTGCGCTCGCCAATACGGGCTCGGCCTGCTGCCGTTCTTCCCGCTCGCCAGCGGCCTGCTGACCGGGAAATACCGACGCGGCCAGGCCGCGCCCGACGACACGCGCTTTTCCAGGGTGCCGCGGCTGCGCGACCGGTATGTGACGCCGCGCAACGAGGAGATCGTGGAGAAGCTGCAAGCTCTTGCACAAGCACGCGGCCACTCGATGCTCGAACTCGCTTTCTCCTGGCTTGCTGCGCGGCCGCAGGTGGCCAGCGTGATTGCGGGCGCCACCCGGGTCGAACAGGTCGAACAGAACGTGAAGGCGATCGGCTGGCATTTGAGCGCCGACGACATGGCGGAGATCGACAAGATCACCAAGGGATAATCTCGAACACGGGTGAAAAGCGCGGAGAAGGTTCGGTCCAATTCATGACAGATCGTTTGGAAATGAATCCGCCGCGCCACGTCCTCTGTTCCCGATGCGGAACGGAGTTTTCCTGCACGCAATCGGAAACATGCTGGTGCGCCGAAGAGACCGTGCGGCTATCCTTGCCGCGCGAGGGCGAGGATTGCCTCTGCCGCGAATGCCTGCGTGAGGCGGCGCAGGCCTCGCGCGTTCGATGACGCAACGACCGAGGTCGTCAGGACGTCATCCATTCTGGAATAGCGGAAGCGCTACTCAAAGCGGACGTTGATGTCCTCGAGCGGGATCCCTGCGACTTTCGTCGTCCAGCGCTGGCCCGCGACAACCGGCATCGCCAGCGTCAGGGTTCCCGTCGAAATGATTTCGCCGGCGCGAAGCGGCGGATTGTCGGCGTCATGCACCGTCAGCTCCGCCAGATGGCGCAGGGCCAGAAGGGGGCTGTCGAGGACCAGAGCGCCGCTCCCGCGCTAACTCAATGTCCCATCGCAATAGAGTTCGACCGTAAAGGCGGCGAACTCACGCAGCCACGCCGCTTTGCGTGACGCGATCGGGTGGCGTGTGCCGACGAGGAGCGCTCCATGGACGCCGTTCGCTGCGACGGTATCGGCGGCGGCGAATTTCCAGTCTGGAAAGATCGACTGCACCACCTCGTAGCCAAGGGCGACCCATTCGATGCATTCGAGCAGCGCCGCCTCGCTCATGTCGGGCAAAGGCGTAGCGCTCAGACCGAACATGATTTCGGGCTCGATCCGGGGCTCGACAAAGTCGCTGGCGCGAACGACTGCGGTCGTTGTGAGATCGTGGGTGGTATGGCTGGTCGTATAACCCCAAATGGGCGAGTGTACGCCGTAGGGCTTCCACATCTCGCGGTTGGTGAAACCGATCTTGCGCCCGGTCATCGTTTCACCGCGGGCTTCGAAGCGGGCGCGGACCAACGCGGCAACGCGATAGGCGTCAACGAGCGTCAGGCCCTCCGGCCTCGATGAGAACGTCGGGATTTGGCGATGCTCGGTTATGGCGGCGACGGCCTCGTCGGCGATCGCCTCGAGATAATGCTCAGCATCCATCTTAAGCCACCTCGCTCGGACTTTACCTCCGTCCGCGAGCGAGGCCAAGCGCGGCTGGCATTGACGAGGCCGGCTGGTCGGAATCCATCTAGCCGCCGCGCCTTCATCTACAGGCAGTGCGTCGATGCTCTCGTCGGACAAAGCTCGAGCGCGCTGGTCAGCGAGAACAGCACACGCACGTCGCGCCCGGGATTGTCGGGAACACGATAGCTCAGCGGGACCGCCAGAGAGAGATCGGCCTGGGTGTTGTTGGTCAGGAAGAAGCGCACGCCGCCGCCGACGGAGACCAGCGAGATTCCGTCGGTATAGTTGAAGCCAAAGTTCCAGGCGACGCCGCTGTCGACGAACCCATAGAGCTCGTAGCCGTTCAGGTATGCGGAATTCAGCCTCTGATCGAAGCGCAGCTCCAGCGTGCCGGCCATGCCGTTGTCCCCGCTGGTCTCGGCCGCGCCGTAGCCACGGCCGAAGGCTGCGCCGCCGAGATAGAATTGCTGCGACAGGTAGAGCGGTCCGGATGCCCATTGGCCGGCGCCGGCGATCTTGAGTGACCATGCATCCGTCAAGGTCTGATAGCGCGTGAACCAGGCATTGATCACCGTGAACGACGGCGACGCGCCCCAATGCGAGACGAAGTCGTCCCCATCGGGGGAGGCGCCCAGGATGTTGAGGCCCTGGCGCCAGGTCGCTGTCAGGTAGTTGGTGCCGCCGAAATTGTCTTGCAGACGTGAATCCGATGTGAGGCTGAAGGTTCGGATACGATCGCTGTAGATCGGCCCGAATATGTCGCTTTCCGAAACGTTGCTGAGGTCGAACGCCGTTGTCACGGTCAGCGAGGCGCGTTGTGACTGCAACGGCGCGATGCTGGCGCGAAGCTGAAGTCCCTCGGTCATCGTGTTGTCGGCGTAAGCGTGACGCCAATCGCCGGGCCACACAGTGCTGTAGATGGCGGAGGCGCCGACCCTCACGCCGTCAATCCCGATCGGGGTGTCATAGGACAGCCGGCCGAAAGCAAGTTCGCGCGGATCATTGGGCGTGGTCGAAAGATTGACCGCCAGCGTATCGCCTGGCCTCGCCAGCGAGTTGTACGCCACGGTCGCGTAGCTTTCCCATGGGCCGACGGCGGTAGCACCGAGATTGTCGATGCCGAAAGATGTAAACAGATGCCATGTCTTGACCAGGACGGTCAGGCGGAAGTGACCGGTGGCGTTACCGATCTCCTCGAGAGCGATGTCCAGGATGCGCACGCCGGGACGGCTGTTGATCAACAGCAGTTTGCGCTCAAGCGTCGTCAGCCGCGACGGCTGCTCGGCAAGAACCGGCGAGAGCATCTGGCGCACGCCAAACTCCTCCGCGCCCTCGCCCTTCAGATCTATCGCAGTGATGCTGCCTTCGATCACCTGAACGCGGATCGTTCCGTTGTCGATGTCCTGCGGCGGCACGATCGCCCGGCTCAGGTGAAAACCTGCGGCGCGGTAGATCTCGCTGATGCCGGCGGCGATGACGGCGAGGTCAGCCTGCGACACCTTTCTGCCGACGTAGGGCTGATAGGCCGGCGCCAATTGGTCACGCGGGATCGCCGTCGCGCCGACAATCGAGATTTGACGCAGCACGAACAGTGGCCTCGGATCTGCCGCCGGCATTGCGGGGCGCGCCAGCTTCGGCACCGGCAGGCGGGGCCGTCCGGCCGCGCTCCGTTCGAGCTGCTCGCCACTGAAGCGCTGGTCGAATTGCCTCGGGTCGTAGGCTGGGGTGGCTTGCTCTGCGTGCACAGGCGCCGCGCTCACCAGCATCAGGAAGGCCGCAGCTCCCAGCGTAAGGTAGGCCACTCGGCGACAGGCGGTCCGTTTCACGACGCTCCGGTTGTCGAAATGCGTGACCGCAACCTGCCGAAATGTTCTTAGGTGCATGAATTTTCATAGGATTTTATGGTCAACGAATCGTTAACGAGCGGTCGATGAACCCGCAGATCTGCTCACGCAATCTTGATCTTTTCGTCTTAGCCTCGAAAGCGGTGAGGCTGAGGAAAAGCACCATGGATATCATCCGCCGCTACTTGAGCGTGTTCGCAACGGCGCTTGCCCTTACCGCGACATGTCCCGCGTTCGCCGCCGAAGGCGGCACCTGGTCGGTCAGCAAATCATCCGGCGAGGTCTGGATCACGAATGGAGAGGTCCAGCAGGCCTCGCTGAACCCTGCGGACAATCTCAAGCCGGGCGATACCATTCGTACGGGCCGCAATGGCCGTGTGCTGCTGATGCGCGGCGAAGAAAGCATTCTGATCGCGCCGAATTCGGTGGTCGGACTTCCTGCCGAACCGAAGGAAGGGCTGTCGACCACGATCGTCCAGCAGGCCGGCTCGATCCTGCTCGAGGTCGAAAAGCGCAACGTCAAGCATTTCGAGGTCGAGACCCCCTATCTCGCCGCCGTCGTCAAGGGCACGCAGTTCCGGGTGTCCGTGAACGCCGCAAGCACCAGCGTCGATGTGATGCGCGGACAGGTCGAGGTCACCGACTTCAAGTCGGGCCAGATTGCCCAGGTGATGCCGGGCCAGAAGGCGACCGCATTCGAACACGGCAAGGCAGGCCTGTCGCTGAGCGGCTCGGGCACCTTCAATCCGATCGAGCACGGCAAGCCGCGCCAATCGTCGGTGGATCGCGTTCGAGTGCCCAAGGGGGGCCTCTCTGGGCTCCGTGATGCTTCCAACGGACCACAAATCCATGCACACGCCGTGCATGGCAACCTGAGGATCTCGTCGGCCCTCGGCGAGGTGAAGGTCGACGTCCACAAGGTCACGCATGGACTGGCCCGCAGTTCGTCCGTCTCCTCCTACGCAGCAAACCGAAACGTCGACAGCAATACGATCTGGAATTCATCCACGCCGACCAGCGGCGCAACGGGCGCTTCATCGACGACGAGCGCTGCCAGCAACTCCATGAGCAGTTCATCGTCCGTCGCAGCGACAGTTGCCGCGGCCACCAACGCCGGAAGCAGCGCGAACGGTAACGGCAATGCCGCCAACGGGAACGGCAACAATGGCAATGGCAACGGAAACGGAAATGGCGGGGTCGGCAACGGCAACGGGAAGGGAAACCTGAAGCATTAGCTGAGAGCGCGGGCGGACGCGAATGGCCGCCAGGGGGATTGGGGAAGTGAAGCACATCCGGCCACATCTTCTGGTCGCGGCCATCTTGGCCGTCGTGCTGGCCGCCGGCTGGCACAACGGGCTGCGCAATGCGCTCGCCGATGTTCGTTTTGCCTGGTTGTCGCAGCCGGCAACTACCGACATCGTTGTCGTCGCCATCGATGCGCCTTCGATCGAGAGAATCGGCGTGTGGCCATGGCCGCGCCGGCTCCATGCCGAGTTGCTGCGCCAGCTCGAGCGCGCGGGCGCCAGCGACATTGTTTTCGATGTCGACTTCTCAACGCCTTCCGACCCGGAATCCGACCGCCTGTTCCGCGACGCCTTGGAGCACGCTGGTGGATCGGTGGTGCTTCCCTCGTTCAAGCAGCCGGGGCCTGACGGCACCACCTTCTTCAACCGCCCGCTGGTGCCCTTCCGCGCGCACGCCTGGTCGGCGATCGTCAATGTCGCGATCGAGCCGGACGGGCTGGTCCGCCGTTATCCCTTCGGCCAGAAGCTCGAGGGCGAATTCCTGCCGTCGATGGGCGCGGTTCTCGCCGGGCGGTATGACAAGAAACGCGGGCCCTTCCTGATCGACTTTTCAATCCATCACGAGCGCATCCCCAGAGTTTCCTTTGTCGACGTCCTGAATGGCAATCCGGCGACGCTGGACCGGCTGAAGGACAAGCAGGTCATCATCGGCGGTACCGCGTTCGAGCTTGGCGATCGCTTCAGCATTCCAAACGGCGGCATCGTCTCGGGACCGGTCCTGCAGGCGCTCGCCGCGGAGTCGATCCTGCGCGGCCGCGCGCTGCACTGGACTTCGGCAACCACGACGCTGATCGCGCTCGCGTCCCTCATGCTCGCGATGATCCTGCTCTGGCAGCGGGTCTCGGCGGCAAGGCGCGTCGCTGTACTCGCGGCGACCGCGGTCGCCATCGAAGTGTCGGCCTATCTGCTCCAGATGTGGTTTCCGCTCGTCCTCGACACCGCCCTGCTGCACATTGCTGTCGCCGTCTACATCGCCGCCATCGGCCTCGACGAGATCGATGTTCGCGATCTTCTGGGCCGGATTGCCGAGAACCGCTTTCAGCGCATTGCGATGTCGCTCGGCGACGGTCTCGTCTGCACCGATTCAAACTACCTCATCACGGTGTGGAATCCCGGCGCGACCACCATCTTCGGCTACGGCCCGGACGAGATGATTGGCCGGCCATTCGACACGGTCTGCGCGGCAAACCCAGAAACAGGGGCCCCCTTCTCGATCCACGACGCAGGCGCGCTCGGAACCGGCAAGGTGATCGAGTTCGACGCCCGGCGCCGCAACGGCGAGGTATTTCCGGTCGAAGCCAGCTTCTCGCGCTGGCAAGGCGCCGAGGGATTGCAGCATGGCGCGATCCTGCGCGACATCTCGGTGCGAAAGCGCGAGGCCGAGAAGATCCGCTACCTTGCCGAACACGATACGCTGACGGGCCTCGCCAACCGCTATACACTGGAGGCCCGGCTCGCGGCGAAGATCGCGATCGCCAAGGCTGCCGGGACCGAAGTCGCGCTGCTGATCATCGGCCTCGACGGATTCCAGCACATCAACGACTTGCTCGGCCACGCCAACGGCGATCTTGTCTTGCGCGCGGTATCTGATCGCCTGACAAGCGAAGTCGGTAGCGCCGGCGTTGTCGCCCGGCTGAGCGGTGACGAATTCGCCATCGCCATCTCCCGCGCCGACATGTCCGAGAGCGTCGAGCATCTGGCCCGGCGCATGATGACCAGCTTCGAAAAGCCTGTCATGACAGGCAGCCATTCGCACCGCGTCAGGGTTTCGATGGGCGCCGCCGTCTTTCCGGCCAGCGGCAGCAGTGCGGACGAGCTGCTGTCCAACGGGCACATTGCGCTTTGGCGCGCCAAGGCCAGCAAGCGCGGCGGCTGCGTGCTGTTTGAAGCCGGGATTCGGCAGGAGATCGAGAGCAGGCTGACGCTGGAGGCCGAACTGGCGCTTGCCGCCGACCGCGGCGAGTTCGAGCTGTTCTACCAGCCGCAGGTCCATCTCGGCAGCGGCGAATTGATCGGCGCAGAGGCCCTCATTCGCTGGAATCACCCCCTGCGCGGGCTGCTTTCTCCGGGGGCTTTCATGCCGGTCGTCAACACGTCGTCGATCTCGGAGCGCATTGCGGGGTGGGTACTGGAAACGGCTTGCCGTCAGGCGCGGGCCTGGGAGCTATCCGGACGGCCCTTGCGCGTCGGCGTCAACTTGTCGCCGTCGCAGCTCCACTCCGGCGATCTCGCAAGATCGGTTGCGGACGTGCTCGCCGCCACGCACCTGACGCCGTCATTGCTCGAGCTCGAGGTCACCGAGGACATCCTGTTGCTCGACGAGAAAGGAGTGCTCGACACCTTCCAGCGTATTCAGGAGCTCGGTGTCCGCATCGTGTTCGATGATTTCGGCACCGGCTATGCGAGCCTCAGCTATCTGAAGAAATTCCCGCTCGACGGCCTTAAGATCGACCGCTGTTTTGTGCTCAACGTCCTGACCGATGCCGACGATGCGGCGATCGTGAGCTCGACGATTGTGCTGAGCAAACAACTCGGCCTGTCGGTCATCGCCGAAGGCATCGAGAACCGTGCCACCGCCGATCTTCTCGCGACGATGGGCTGCGAAGAAGGCCAGGGCTATTTCTTCGCGCGTCCCCTGCCCGTCTCCGACTTCGAAAGCCGGTTCCTCGCTTCACCAGACGTGCCGACCGCGAAGCTCGCAGGTTGATGGAACGGGCAATCCGGCTGACGACAGGCGATATCGCGCTGCCGTTCCGCAGACGTTGGATTCCTGAGTGCGCTGTGCTCAGCTAACCCTGAACGCTTCGACAAGCAATCAGGTGCGCCTATGGAACAGCATCCCCACTTGGAGGAACGCATCATCGATCAAATGGCCGATGCGGTGATCTATGCCGATCACTCGGGCAACATTGTCCGCTGGAATCCCGCCGCCACCGCCTTGTTCGGCTTTTCGCCGGACGAGGCGCTCGGCCAAAACCTCGATCTGATCATCCCTGCACATCTGCGCGCTCCGCACTGGCGCGGGTTTGAGGCCGCGATGACGAGCGGCGCCATGAAGCTTCAGGGTAGACCCACCCTGACGCGCGCCCTGCACAAGAGCGGACGCAAGCTCTACGTCGAGATGACATTCGCGATCGTCCAAGGCAGCGCGCCAGCCGAGGTCCTTGGCGCTGTCGCTGTTGCACGAGACGTAACGGAGCGCGTCGAAAAAGAGCGTGCGGCGACGCGCGGCCAGTGAGGCAAAGCCTCGGCATTGCGATTCGGATCCGTACTCCGCCATTGGAGGACTTCGATTCCGCCATGCGCGCATCCCACGCGCCAATGGATTTTGTCGCCTGATTGGGGACCTCACGCAATTTCGTAACCAACAGGCCGTGCTCTTGGCAACAACTGCCAAAGCGCGCGGCCGCACACCAGAATTTGTTTGTCTCCGGCCAACTTATTTCGCTATGTCGCCTCCTCCAGATTCACCTCCGGAAGAACAGCCATGAGCGAACAATCACTGGCCGCGCCGATCGAAAATGATCGGGGGCTGGAGCGCGGCTTCTCACGCTATCAATCCGGCGTGGTGGCGCTTTTGGCGATCGTCCAGTTCACGGTGATCCTCGATTTTATCATCATGTCGCCGCTCGGCGCGATCCTGATGCCGGCGCTGAACATCTCGCCTGCGCAGTTCGGCGTGGCGGTTTCCGCCTACGCGTTCAGTGCCGGTATCTCGGGCGTCCTGGCGGCCGGTTTCGCCGATCGCTTCGACCGCAAACGCCTTTTGCTATTTTTCTATGCCGGCTTCGCTGTCGGCACGACGTTTTGTGCGCTGGCGCCGAACTATCAGCTGCTCTTGCTCGGTCGGATTGTGACGGGCCTCTTCGGCGGCGTAGTTGGCTCCGTCGTGCTTGCGATCGTCACCGACCTGTTCCCGCTCAAGCTGCGCGGTCGCGTGATGGGCTATGTGCAGTCGGCTTTTGCGGCGAGCCAGGTGCTTGGGATTCCCGCCGGGTTGTTCCTCGCCAATCGCTGGAACTGGCACGTCTGTTTCGGCGCGATCGTAGGTCTCGCGATTGCGGTATTTGCGGCTGTGCTCATCCTGATGCGGCCGGTCGACGGCCATTTGCGGCACGAGCAGGAAAAAAATGCATTTGCGCATCTGCTCGCGACCGTCAGCGAACCCGATTACGCGCTGGCTTTCGGCGTCACCACGCTGCTGGCAACCGGCGGCTACATGCTGATGCCGTTCGGCAGCGCCTACACCGTGCACAATCTCGGGATCGACATCGGACATCTACCGACCATCTACCTCGTGTCGGGATTGTTCAGCGCCTTCATCGGTCCGCTGGTAGGTCGTGCAAGCGATACCTTCGGCAGGTTTCCGACCTTCGTGTTCGGGACTGCCGTGTCGATCGTCATGGTCCTGATCTACACGCATCTCGGCCAAGTGGGGCTGGCGCTCGTCATCGTGGTCAATGTTCTGCTGTTCGTTGGCATCTTCTCGCGGATGATTCCCTCGCAGGTGATCATCTCGGCGATCCCCGCGCCACGCCAGCGCGGCTCGTTCAGCGCCATCAGCGCGTCGCTGCAGCAGCTGTCTGGCGGCCTCGGTTCGGTGCTCGCTGCGATGGTGATTGCGCAAAATGCCGACGAGTCGCTTCGGCATTTCGACCGCCTGGGTTACATCGTCGTCGGAACCTCGCTGGTTGCGCTGACGGCGATGTACTTCGTGCAGAGGCAGGTCGCGAGAGGCACCGGCAGGACCGTCATCTGAGACTTGCGCCATCCACTTGAGAAGACAGCCTGGCCAAACTGGCGCGACTGCGGGTCGGTGGGTGGCTGTCGAGGCGCCAGGCAAAGCTCTTGTGAATGCACGACCTCAATGAAACCGGTCGCGCGGCCGCTCCTGCGGTCCGCCGGTGGATTGCGGCGAACTGGCAACCTTCAGCTCCTCCGGCGTCACCTTGCAATCGGCATTCTTGTCGAAGCGGAGGATGAACACGCTCGGCTTGTCGACGAACTCCTTGCGCGAGACCTTGCCGTCCTGGTTTTCGTCGAAGTAGCCGAAGTCGGCCTCAGCGAGCGTAGGATCAGCTTTCTTGACCGCATCGAATTCGGGGCGGGTGAGAAAACCCTTGCGCCCATTGTCGGCGGAAGCGAACAGCCGGTCCATGAAACTCTTCCACTCCTCACAGGTATAGACGCCGTCGTGATTGGCGTCCCACGCCGGCTGACTGTTCAGAAGGGGATCGGTGTGGCCCTGTGCGAGCGCGAGTGACGCGCCGAGTGAGTTGCCGACCATCAGCATCGCCAACGCGACGCCGATGCGAAGCACAGAGATTCCGTCGCTCAAATTCATAACTCCTGTCGAAGCTGCCTTGATTGTAACAGCCCCTTATCCTCGCAGCCTTTGAGCCGGGAACGGGGCAGTGCAACGAGCCGAAACATTCCGCCCGCCGCTTGAGCCATATTGGCTCATCACGGCGCGCTTGTCACCGACTGCGAATGCAACGTTGTGTGTCTGTGTCTGGCTATTAAAAAGTTATTTCACCGCCGATTTTTCAGCGATCGTCTATCCCAAACGCAAGCAGCACGTTGCCGGGAAGACCGCTCCACTGCGCATAGCCTGAGTTGACATAGAGCATCCCGTCCACCACGACTGGTCCAGTCGCGTCGATGGCACCGCCATGTGCCGAGACGCCGTTGACCGTGGTGTAGTCGCGCGCCGTGTCAAATTCCCAAAGCAGCCGCGCGTCGCTCGTCGCGTACGCCCGCAGATAACCACTCACGCCGCCCGCGAAAACGACGCCGGGAATGACCGTGACGGCCGCGGATAGGGCCGGACTGCACTTCTCGCGGTCTCCGCAAGAAACGGGAGGTATCTGCATCGTCACTCTCCCATCCGACAGATCGAGCGCGAAAAGGCCCCCGCCCTGCGTGGGATCAAGCCGCCGCGATCCGTCGCGCAGAAAACGTACATCGGAGTTGGCGACGTAGATGCGATCCTGATCTGCGGCCGAACCCCACTCGGTCCCGCCGAGCGGTCCGCCCTCGCCGACGCGCGTTTGCCAGAGCACCTTTCCCTGTTCATCCGGATCGACCGCATGAACAACGCCGGATTTCTGGCCTATCACAAGCACGCGCCGTCCATCTTGCAAACTCACCAGGATCGGCGACTGGCCGAAGTCGTGGTCCGGACCATGTGCTTCAGGACAGTTGGTCTTATCGATGCCGTAACAAGCCACGATGAAGCTGTCGTTAGGCGTTGCTTGCCGATGCCAGAGCATCTGACCCGTCTTCAGATCAAATGCGACGATGGCGTCGCTCGTCTCCGCCGCCGGATTCGAATAGGAATTTCCGGTCGCGACATAGAGCGCGCCGCGCTGGACGTCGATGGTCGGAGACGACCAGACCGACGCGCCGGAAGGACCATGGAGCTGGATGCCCGCAGCATTCATTTCCGTCGCGTGCGGCGCTTCGGCAATCGTGTACCTCTTCCAGACTTGCCGGCCTGTCGCGGCGTCGAGCGCCACGACGCTTCCGCGAAACGTGCAGCATTCGTAGGTCGGCCGCGATCCCGTTGCTTCCTCGCTCGAAGAAACCGGCACGTAGAGGAGACCGGAAAACAGGGTCGGTGCCCCTGTCACCCGGGCTGTCGGATGATCTTCAACTTTCGTTTTCCAGACCAACGCACCTGTCGTCGCATTCACGGCATAGGCATTTGCGCGCAGGTCGCCGAAATACACTGCAAACTCACTGCCGGAGAGCGAACCAAAGGTTATCGCCGTGCGGACTGGCGCTTCTGTCGTGAATGTCCAAAGCGTGCATCCGGTCTTGGCGTCCAGCGCGTGCAGTCTGCTATCGGTGCCGCCGACGAACAGCACTCCACCAACCACGCTTGGTTGGGCGATGGCCGAGGAAGCCGCCGGAAAACCGAACGCCCATTTCAGCCGCAGTTTCGGCACCTGGTCGGGCGTCAACCGCGCCATCTCCGTCGGCTGAAATCGGCTGTTATGGATATCGGCGCCCCAGCCGTTCCACCGCGGTCCCTCGAGCAGTCCGCCATATCGCAACTGACGGTTGGCGCATTCTGCCGTGGTTTCACTTCCAGCGGTTGAGGGCGATTGGCTCGCGTTCCTGCCCGTCACAAAGGAGGCAATCGCCTTGCGCTCGTCATCCGTTCGGCCTTTGGTCATATCGGCCATGGAGCCCGACGTGATGACACTGAGAACATGCTCAAGGGTCATCGACTTCAGCGCATCGCGGCCAGGTACGCGGTTCTGCCCGTCCCCGCTGTCGTGGCACGATGCACAGCGCTCGGCGTAAAGCGCGGCCCCACCCTGCTCGGCGAGCGCCGGCGAACAGGACGCGACAAGGAACGCTGCGGCTGCGGCGAATTTCATGGTCGCCTCCATCAACCGCCAAATCTTGTAGGCGTTACTCGCAAGCGACGCGCCAAGGATTATTTCAAGCGCACCGCGGATCCATATTGGATCCTGGCGCGCTTGTCATCAACAGCGATTGCAAAATTACTTTCGCACTATTTGAGGTTATTTCACCACCGCCGCCGTCTGGCCGAACAGCAGCTTGCGCTCCTCGTCGGTGCGGATCGCGGGCTGGCCGAAATTCGGATTGACCTCCTTGGCGAGCGCGTAGGCGCGCACCGTGGCCGGGCGATCGCGGATGGTCTCCAGCCAGCGCTTCAAATTTGGAAACTGGTCGATGTCCTGTCCCTGGTTCTTGTAGCCCGCGACCCAGGGATAGCTGGCCATGTCGGCGATCGAGTACTGGCCGGCGATGAACTCGCGGTCCTTGAGGCGCTTGTTGAGCACGCCATACAGCCGGTTGGTCTCGTTCACATAGCGGTCGATCGCGTAGGGAATCTTGTCCTGCGCGTAGTTGCGGAAGTGATGGTTCTGCCCGGCCATCGGTCCGAGACCGCCCATCTGCCAGAACGTCCACTGAATGACGTCGTAGCGGCCATAGAGATCCGCGGGAAGAAACTGGCCGGTCTTCTCGGCGAGATAGAGCAGCATCGCCCCGGACTCGAAGATCGAGATCGGCTTGCCGCCGCCCTTCGGCTCATGATCGACCATCGCGGGAATGCGGTTGTTCGGCGCGATCGCCAGAAACTCCGGCTTGAACTGATCGCCCTTGCCGATGTTCACGGGGAAAATCTTGTACTTCAGCCCAGTCTCTTCGAGAAACATCGTGATCTTGTGGCCGTTCGGCGTCGTCCAGTAATGCAGGTCGATCATGGGGGCGTTCCTTATGGGGCGGGCACGTCGCGCCGGAAATTGGATGCGGATGCATGAATTTCGCCGCCGCGCCGGACCGAGTCAATGGCGGACGCTTCGGCTGCCACGAAAGTGATCGGCTGCAATGTCCGCCGGACGCGCCGGAACCGCCGGCAAGCGGCTCAGGCCGTGCGGCCGTTGTCGCGAAGCAGTTGCGCGCCGGCGTCGGTGACGGCCACGATCATTCCAAAACCAGCGACGGTTTCGCGCTCCACATAACCGGCATCGCTCGCGTCCTCCCAGATCGTCAGCCGCGGGCAGGATGTCCGCCAGGTGGCAACCACTTCGGAATAAGCCCGCGGCTCGCGCGCGATCCACTCGACGAAATCGAGCACCAGAGGATCGGCGGGTTTCGGCATCGATATCTCCTCGCGCGATGCGGTGCAGCCTCGACCCCGGATCCTTGCAGGGAGAGGCAGCAGAACGACTTACGGCGCGGGCGTCACCGCGATCGTCCGCGTTTCGGTCTGGATCACGTTCTGTTCCATGCCGCGAAAGATGGTGGTCGACTTTTCGGAAACCTTCCGCGTCATGCCGTCCTCGACGTCGAATTCGGCGCGCTTGTCGAAGGAAAACACCATCGACTTGACCAGCCAATCGACCCGCGCCGGCGTCACGCTGTCGCCGGAGGCGGCGAGCAAACTCCTCGCGAACGACTGCATGAAATCGTTCAGCACGGCAGGATCGATGGAGGTGACGTTGACGAAGACAAGCCGGCCGGCCGGACTGGCGCTAGCCAGTTCGAACCGCTCGCTGGCCATCAGCGCGTCGCCACCGAGCGGATTTTCCACCGGCCTGGAGACCAGCCGCGAATCGCCAGGCCTCATGGCCGCATTTTGCGCGACCCCGAGCACGGCCAGCGTGCCGACATAGACCGGCGCCGCACTTTCGGCATTGACCTCGGTCAGGTCCGACATCAGCTGATCGAACAGCGCACGCGCCGCCGGCCTTTCGGCAAATTGTGCCGTAAGCCCGTCCGCGGAGCGACGCATCGCCGCCCTCGCCTCGTCGAGATTATCGATACGCAACGGCTTGCCCGAAGGATCCGTGCTGGCGCGGATCACCACATTCTCGGGCACGCTGGCGAAGGCGCGGCGAAGCGCCACGTTTCGCCCGTTGCCCTCGACGGTGGCGCCGCGCTGAACCCAGGAGACACGAAAACCGTCCGGCGTCTTCGCCTCGATGGTCAGTTCGACGCGCGTTCGGACCAAAGACATTGTCGAGCCGTCCGGTCGTGCTTCCTCTCCGCGCGTCTCGGCCTCGACGATCCAGCGGCTGCCGACCGGCGGATCGAAGGGAGCCTCCGCGGCACGTACTCCGGTCACGCTCAAGCTTGGGCTCAATGACGCGACAGTCAGCACCGTCGCAAGGACACCTGCGCGCGCCAAACCCGGCCTGTCAGCTGTTCTGCCCCCGAATATCATCGTTAATTCAATCGCCCGCCGATTCGCTCGTTGCCGTGCCGCTTATATAGGTCCCCGAAGGGGATAGCGTCGAACTTCTCCCGAAACTGTGAAGCACTTCACATTCGGCTGGAGTGGAACGTGGTTTCATCCGTGTCCAGAATCGGCGAGGACGTGACATGACCTATGGCGGTTTTCAGATCGAGGCTTTCGAAGCCGGCAAGGGCCTTTGGCACGCCCGGATCAGGCGCGAGGACCATCAGCCCGTCATCATCGACGGGGTTTCATTTCCCGAACTTGAGGTCGGCTTCGCCTGGTCCGATGCACAAGGTGCCATCGCCGACGCGAAAACCCGCATCGACTACCTGAACCGGCGATCCGGAATGTCGGAGCAAAAGCGGAAGACTGCCCATGCGTGAGCCCCAGACCAGTTCCTCCCCCTGCGTCCGATCCAACTGCCCCGACTGCGACGGCACGCTCAAGGTGCTGCGGGTGATCGGCGGGCGCGCGGGCGCCGAATACTGGACCATGCGCTGCACCCGCTGCGGCGGGATTCACCTCGACATCGTCAACGGTTCATCGCCTGCGCCGGCGCCGGCAGCGGAAAACCGCGTAACTTCGGCTTAACCCGCCCCGAACGCCCGCGCCATCGCCGAGCGCGCATCGTCCTGAATCTGCCGCAGGTGCGCCTCGCTGCGGAAACTCTCGGCATAGATCTTGTAGACGTCCTCGGTGCCTGACGGACGCGCCGCGAACCAGCCGTTGTCGGCCACGACCTTGATGCCGCCGAACGGCTGGTTGTTGCCCGGCGCCGCCGACAGCACCGCGGCGACCTTCTCGCCGCCCAGTTCCTTCATGCCGAGCTTCTCGGCCGTCAGCGTCTTGAAGACGCTCTTTTGCTGCGCCGTCGCCGGCGCATCGACCCGCGCATAGAACGGTTTTCCGAGTTCGGCGGTCAGCGCATTGAACAACTGGCTCGGGTCGCGCCCGGTGCGCGCGGTGATCTCGGCCGCGAGCAGGCCCATGATCAGGCCGTCCTTGTCGGTGGTCCACACCGATCCATCCTTGCGCAGGAATGAAGCGCCCGCGCTCTCCTCGCCGGCAAAGCCGAAGCCGCCCGTGATGAGCCCGTCGACGAACCATTTGAAGCCAACCGGCGTCTCCACCACCTTGCGGCCAATTTTGCCCGCCACGCGGTCGATGATCGCGCTCGAGACGATGGTCTTGCCGACCGCGCTGTCGCGCCGCCAGTGCGGGCGATGCTCGAACAGGAAGGCGATCGAGCAGGCAAGAAAATGGTTCGGGTTCATCAGGCCGCTGGAACGGGTGACAATGCCGTGGCGGTCGGCGTCGGTGTCGTTGGCAAAGGCGACGTCGAACCTGTCGTGCATGTTGATCAGCTGCGCCATCGCGTAAGGCGAGGAACAATCCATCCGGATCTTGCCGTCCCAGTCGAGGGTCATGAAGCGGAAGGTCGGGTCGACCTCGTCGCGGATGACAGTCGCATTCAGCCTGTAGCGCTCGATGATCGGCGCCCAGTAGCGCACCGCAGCCCCACCGAGCGGATCGATGCCGATCTTCACGCTCGCTCCGCGGATTGCCTCCATATCAAGAATGTCAGCGAGATCGGCGACATAGGGCGTAATGTAGTCATGGCGATGCACGTTAGCTGCCTTGCGGGCGCGCTCGTAGGAGATGCGCTTGACGCCATCGAGGCCGTTTCCGAGATAGCGGTTGGCCGCGCGCTCGATCGCGCCGGTGATGTCGGTATCGGCCGGGCCGCCGTTCGGCGGGTTGTACTTGAAGCCGCCGTCTTCCGGCGGATTATGCGAGGGCGTGACCACGACGCCGTCGGCGAGGCCGCCTTGGCGGCCTTTGTTGTAGGTCAGGATCGCGTGCGAGACCGCCGGCGTCGGCGTGTAGCCGTCGTCAGCGTCGATCATCACCTCGACGCCGTTGGCGGCAAACACTTCCAGCGCGCTCGCCAGCGCCGGTTCGGCGAGCGCATGGGTGTCGATGCCGATGAACAGCGGCCCGTTGAGATTTTCCTTGAGCCGGTGATCGCAAACCGCCTGGGCGATCGCAAGAATATGCGCCTCGTTGAAGGCGAGGTTGAACGCCGAGCCGCGATGGCCGGAGGTGCCGAACGCCACCCGCTGCGTCGCGACCTTGGGATCAGGCTTGCCGGCGAAATAGGCCGTCACCAGCCGCGGAATGTTGGCAAGCTGCGATGCCGGAACGGGTTGTCCTGCGAGCGGGTGGTTATCGGGCATAGGGGTCCTTTGTTTCTACCTTATCCGTCATCCGTGATGATGTTGAGTGCCCCGGACGCAGCGCGACGCGAAGTGTTGCGCTGCTGATCCGGGGCCCACATGCCCAATCATAGGTCCCGGCTTTGCGAAGCGGTACTACGCACCGCATCGCGTCCGGGACACGCCAGACCCTCTCTCCTGACAACTGCTGACATCGCAAACCGGCCATGGAGCAGGCAGTTCCTGCAAGCGCCAGAACCCTTTTCTCTGGCTCGGACTCGTCCCATATTCGCCCCATGGCGAAGCCCCCGATCTCCCCCAAGAAGCCCGGCAAAACTCCGAAGTCCAAGGCGCCCAATTCCAAGGCTTCAAGGCCCGACGTACAGCCGATCGGGTCGGCGCTGGCCGACTTGCTCAATCCCGCGATCAACCGTGGCGACGCCGGCATGGGATCGGGCACCGGCTTGCAGCCGCCGCCAGACAATTCCTGGGATCGCCGCGCCGGCGGCGAAGCGGCCGCCCATCGCGCCCGCGCCTCCACCAAGGGCTTCGAGGAGGCGCCGCAGGCCAATTACGGCACCTCGGCCACGATTCCGACGCTCGATCCGGAACTGGCGCGACAACTGGGCTTGCCGACCGCCGAGGACGACGAGGCTGACCTCGCGCGCCCGCCACGCAACAAGATGGAAGCGCTGGGCGTCGCGGCCACCGCCGAAGCGCTGGAGAACCTGATCCGCGACGGCCGCCCGGAATTCCGCGGCGAAGACGGCGCGGTGAAAGTGTGGACGCCGCACCGGCCACCGCGCCCGGAAAAATCCGAAGGCGGCGTGCGCTTCGAGATCAAGTCGGAGTACCAGCCCAAGGGCGACCAGCCGACCGCGATCGCAGAACTGGTCGAAGGCATCCAGCGCCACGACCGCACGCAGGTGCTGTTGGGGGTCACCGGCTCGGGCAAGACCTACACCATGGCGAAAGTGATCGAGGCGACGCAGCGCCCGGCGCTGATCCTGGCGCCGAACAAGACGCTTGCCGCCCAGCTCTATGGCGAGTTCAAGAACTTCTTCCCCGACAACGCGGTCGAATATTTCGTCTCCTATTACGATTACTACCAGCCGGAGGCCTACGTCCCGCGCACCGACACCTATATCGAGAAGGATTCCTCGATCAACGAGCAGATCGACCGCATGCGCCATTCGGCGACCCGCGCGCTGCTCGAACGCGACGACGTCATCATCGTCGCCTCCGTCTCCTGCATCTACGGTATCGGCTCGGTCGAGACCTATACCGCGATGACCTTTGCCCTGAAGAAGGGCGAGCGCATCGACCAGCGCCAGCTGATCGCCGATCTGGTCGCGCTGCAATACAAGCGCACCTCGGCCGACTTTTCCCGCGGCACCTTCCGCGTCCGCGGCGACGTCATCGACATCTTCCCGGCGCACTACGAGGACCGCGCCTGGCGCGTGAACCTGTTCGGCGACACCGTGGAAAATATTGAGGAATTCGATCCGCTCACCGGTCACAAGCAGGACGAGCTCGAATTCATCAAGATCTACGCCAACTCGCACTATGTGACGCCGCGTCCAACGCTGGTGCAGGCAATCAAGTCGATCAAGGGCGAATTGAAACTCCGCCTCGACCAGCTCAACAACCAGGGCCGGCTGCTGGAAGCGCAGCGGCTGGAGCAGCGCACCACCTTCGATCTCGAAATGATGGAGGCCACGGGAAGCTGCGCCGGCATCGAGAACTATTCGCGCTATCTCACCGGCCGTCGCCCCGGCGAGCCGCCGCCGACGCTGTTCGAATATGTGCCTGATAATGCGCTGGTGTTTGCCGACGAGAGTCATGTGACCATTCCGCAGATCGGCGGCATGTTCCGCGGCGATTTTCGGCGCAAGGCGACGCTCGCCGAATATGGTTTCCGCCTGCCCTCCTGCATGGACAACCGTCCCCTGCGCTTCGAGGAATGGGACATGATGCGCCCGCAATCGGTCGCGGTGTCCGCCACGCCCGGCGGCTGGGAGCTGAACGAGTTCGGCGGCGTGTTCGTCGAACAGGTGATCCGCCCGACCGGACTCATTGATCCCCCTGTGGATATCCGCCCCGCCCGCACGCAGGTCGACGATCTCGTCGGCGAGGTCCGCGCCACCGCGCTTAAGGGTTATCGCTCGCTGGTCACGGTGCTGACCAAGCGCATGGCGGAAGACCTCACCGAATACCTGCATGAGCAGGGCATCCGCGTCCGCTACATGCACTCGGACATCGACACCATCGAACGCATCGAGATCATCCGCGATCTGCGCCTGGGCGCGTTCGACGCGCTGGTCGGCATCAACCTGTTGCGCGAAGGTCTCGACATTCCCGAATGCGCGCTGGTGGCGATCCTCGATGCCGACAAGGAAGGTTTTCTGCGCAGCGAGACCTCGCTGATCCAGACCATCGGCCGCGCCGCGCGCAATGTCGACGGCAAGGTGATCCTCTATGCCGACCAGGTCACCGGCTCGATGGAACGCGCGATGGCGGAGACCAACCGCCGCCGCGAGAAGCAGGTCGAGTACAACACCGCCAACGGCATCACGCCGGAGAGCGTGAAGAAATCGATCGGCGACATCCTCAACTCCGTCTACGAGCGCGACCACGTGCTGGTCGAGGTCGGCGACGGCTCTCTGTCCGACGACGTGATCGCGATCGGGCACAATTTCGAAGCCGTGCTGGCCGATCTGGAAACGCGGATGCGCGAGGCTGCCGCCGATCTCAATTTCGAGGAGGCCGCGCGGCTGCGCGACGAGGTCAAGCGCCTGCGCGCCACCGAAATGGCCGTGGTCGACGATCCCACCATCAAGCAGCGCGGCGTCGCGACGAAGGCCGGCGCCTATGCGGGCGCGAAGAAATACGGCGAGGCCGCGAATTTGCCGGCAAGCGCGATGAAGAAGCGCGGTGGCGGCAAACCGCGCGAACGCGATCCGTTGCTTCCTTCATCCGGCGAGCTGCGCGGCACCTCCAAAGTCCACAAACCTCATCTCGACGAGATGCACGGCCCGGAATCGTTGCCCTATCGTGCGGGCCGCGCGCTGCCCGAAAAACCCTTCGGTGAGACTAGCCGCATCTTCCAGCCGACCGACTCGCAGCAATCCGGTCCCGAGTTCGGGCCGGCACCACGATCGAGTGGTGGAGCGCCGGGCAAACGCGGCGGGTGGAAGCGGCGATAGACAACTCGCGCTAGCAATCCACGCTAGTCCGTTTAGGCTGACGTCATGAAACTGGGCTTCGATGAAAGTCAGTCAACCTATACCAGCGGCTCGCAAAGCGCCCGTACATGGACGGAAGCTTGGGTCAAGATGTGGGCCTATTGCCCGCACTGCGGCAACGCGAAGATGTCGCAGTTTCCCAACAACAGCCCGCTTGCCGACTTCCTCTGCTCGTCATGCAATGAGGAATTCGAGCTAAAGAGCCAAAAGAGCAAATTCGGCGCCAAGGTCGCTGATGGTGCCTACAAGACCAAATGCGAGCGTTTGGCTGCGAGCAACAATCCAAATCTCTTGCTTATGAACTACGACCTGAAATCTCTCTCGGTCTTGAATCTCTTCATCGTTCCCGAAACACTTCTTCATCCGCGATATCATCGAAGAACGCAAGCCGCTGGCGGCAACCGCGCGCCGCGCCGGCTGGATCGGCTCGAACATCCTGATCGGCAAAATCCCCGAGGCAGGCAAAATTCACATCGTTCAGAACGGCGTTATTCGTTCGAAAGAAGCGGTTCTTCACGAATGGCGGAAGACGCTCTTTCTCAGAAACGAGTTTATCGAGGCTCGCGGCTGGCTGCTCGATGTCATGAGGTGCGTAGAGTCTCTGGGCAGGCCAGAATTCACGCTCGATGAGGTCTACGGATTCGAGCGACATCTTGGCCAACTCTATCCCGACAACCAGAATGTTAGGCCGAAGATTCGCCAGCAACTTCAATTCCTGCGTGACAAGGGATTTATCGAATTTGTGTCTCGCGGCCAGTATCGTTTGCGATCATAGGAAATTCACCATGGCTTGGTTCTTAAACTTCTATCGATGCGCCGACTGCGACCGCGTCTGGTCCGATGAATGGTCGTGCACATGCGACGATGAATGCCCACACTGCGGCTACCGGGACATGACACCGTTCGATAGCGAGAACCTGACCGAATTCATTTTGGAGGAAGGCGGGCGCTTTATCGTCTTACGCTCGCCCGACAGTGCGGAACACAAGCCGAATTACCAAGAGCTCGGCGATTTCGGGACCCGCGCAGAAGCCGAAGCGTTTCTCGAATTCATACGAAACAGGCTAGCACTCGTATTGCGATGGATTCCGGGCTCGCTCGTTGCACTCGCGCCCCGGAATGACGCTGCCCCTATCCGTCATGCGCGGGCTTGACCCGCGCATCCATCCCTCTGAAAAATATCTTGCGAAGATGATGGATTGCCGGGTCAAGCCCGGCAATGACGGCCTCCCCTCACCACGCCTTCACCGGCCGGTTGGCGTGGCTGGTCTGCGGGACGCCGCGGTTGAGCGACATGTGCGAGTGCGTGCAGAGCCACGCATCGCCGTCCTTCGAGAACACGAGCGTGGCGCGGCCCGGCCGCGGAAACGGCGTGCCGTCCTCGTGATAGCCGGTCGATGTCCAGGGCGCGACCACGATCGCCATCCTGCCGTCGGGCGACGCCAGCACGGATGTCTGCTCCAGCACGAAACGAAAATCCGTGGTCTTCGGCCAGACGTGATCCCACTGCGTCAGCACCCATTTGTCGAGGCCGGGAATGACGTCGTTGTGGGTGCCGAAGGCGAGCACATCCGGATGAAACAGCGGCCGCGCCGATGCGTAGTCGACCTCGCGCACATAACCCGCAAAGGTTTCCAGCCATTGATGGAAGAAGCGCGTCGTCTCAGGTGGTGCGATCGGCAAGGGATTCATGGTGGGCTCCGAAGGTCGTCATTCCGGGATGCGCCGTCGCGAAAAAATAGCGAAGCTATTTTTCGCGGAAGGCGCAGGCCCGGAATCCATTTCTCCGAATAGTTCTGGGGCGCGATGGATTCCGGGTTCGCTCGTTGCACTCGCGCCCCGGAATGACGAACCTTTTCGTGGCACGAGAGTCCGGCGCGCCTGCTTTCGCGAGCCTCCGCTCCGTGCCCCGGATGCTGCGCAGCGCGCCAGCGGTGCGCTGCTGATCCGGGGCCCATCCCTCAACAAACAGAGGTCCCGGGTCTGCGGCGCATCACAAGAAGTGCTGCGCCGCGCCCGGGACACGAGACGACCTCGTCAATGCACCATCAGCACTTCGGCTGATTGGGCGGACACCGCTTCGGCGGCGGTGGCTTCGGTGCCGCCGGCCGCGGCGGTGGCGGTGCGGGTCGCGGCGGTGGCGGCGCCGGACGGGCCATCGGTTGAGGCCGCGGCGGAGGCGGTGCGGCCCGCGGCGGTGGTGGCGGCGGCGCGCGCTGGAGCTGTGGCTTCGGCGCCGGTGGTGGCGCGGCATGTGGCGGCGGCGGAGGCGGTGGTGCCCGCCGCAGCTCCGGCTTCGGCGGCGTGGTCGCTGAAGGGGCCGTTGTCGTTGCCGAAGGCGTCGGCGGTCCGCGCCGCTCATGCTCCTGCGTCGTCGGCGTTGTCGTCTGGTTCTGCACCACCGGCGGCTTGACCGGCGCACCCGGCACAGTCCTTTCCTCGCGCAAATTCGGCTGGCCCGGCTGTGTCGGCGTCGTCAGCCGGTTCGGAGCTCCGCCCGGCGCACCCGGCGCGCCTCGTTCCTCGTGCAGATTCGGCCGGCCCGGTTCTGGTGGCGTGTTGGAGAGCCGGTTCGGGCCGACCGTTCCCGGAGGCGGCGGTGGCGCGCCTTTCTGTCCGGGAACAGGCAGCGCGTTCGCCTTCGGCAATTCCTCATGCAACGGCGCATTGCCCGGACGCAACGGCGCAGCGCCGCCCGGCGGCAGATTGGCGGGCGTCGCAGCGGGCGTGCCCACGCCCGGCGCTCGCGGATTGATCGACGCGCTCGGCGGCGGCGGCAACTTGCCCTGCTGGATCAGCGTGGCGCGCTGCTCGACATGCGTCGGCAAGCTCGGAGCGAGCGTGCCGGTCCTGGGGCCACCGGCAGCGGCGACCGCGGCCGGCGTCGGCGAGGGATTGTTGATCACCGTATTGATGACGGTGGTGTTGTGAATGTTGTTGAAGACGATGTTGTTCGGCGGCGGCCGCACAAAGGGCGGTGGCCGCACAAAGCCCGGCATCGGCACGAACGCCGGACGCGGCAGGACGAACAATCCCACCCCAACGCCTACTCCGATTGCCACGATCGGCGGCGCCAGCACCACGAAATCCGGCGGCGGCGGCGGCAGGAAGAACACCGGCGGCGGTGGCGGCGGCACGAAACCAAATCCGGGATCGTCGAAGTACAGCACCGGACGATCAACATAGACGTACTCGTCCGGCGGCGGCGGCGGCACGTCGCCATAGTCGATCATCGGAAAGGACGGCGGCGGTTCCAGCGCCGCGGACAGGATCGACAGACGCCGCCGCGCATCCCACGCATGAGGTCCTTCCGGATAGCGGCGCAGGTACGACCAATAGGCATCGGGCGTGTCGGCGAGATAGGTGCGGCGCCAGGTGATCGCCTCGCGCCGCGCGGCAAGGATCGCCCTCACCCGCCTGGCCAAGGGATCGTCGGGATAGGCGGCGAGGAAATCCTCATAGGCCTGGAAGGTGTCGCGGGTGAGCGCGGCGGTGAATGCATCCTGCGCGCCGAGATCGCGGATCGGCTTGTCGCGGATGGCAGCGACCTGATCGGGCGAGCCCTGCACCGGCGGCGCATCCGCCGCGCGATCGAAGAAGGCGAAGGGCGCCTGGATCTTCTGGTCGTCCCACGGCACCTGCGCGCCCTTGCTGCTTTCGCTGACGCGCAGGCGAACGCGATCGAACACGTCGGGCAGCGACAATCCGCCGGTGCGGATCATCTCCGCCAGCGCCTGGGCATAGACGCCGTAATTGCCGGTCTGCGGCGGCGCCACCGTGCCGGGCGCGGCATTGAAGGCGATCAGCATGTTCGGCGACGCTTCGACCAGCGCCAAGCCGCCGGCGATCGGATTGCCGCCCTCGACGAAGGGCTGCGGCCCCGCTGAATCCAGCACGACGACGCTGATCTTGACGGAAAGGGCCGCGAGCTGGCGCGTGTAATCGCTGATGCGCAAGCCCTCGATCGGAAAGTCGGTGTCGTGGCTGATCTTGGCATCGACCGGGATGAAATAGTTTTCGCCGGCAAGCTGAACGGTGTAGCCGGAGAGATAGATCATCGCCACCGTGTTGGCGGGATCGGCCTGAACCTTTGCCATGAAATCGCGCAGGCTGTTGCGCAAGCCGTCGGCATCGAGGTCGCGCGCTCCGATCACGTCGAAGCCCGCGGCTTGCAGGGTCTGGGCGATCAGGCCGGCGTCATTGGCGGCGGTCGGAAGCGGCGCCTTTTCGTAGTTGCCGTCGCCCACGACCAGCGCGACACGCTTTTCCTGCGGCTGCTGGGCGAGCGCGCGATCGGCGCTGGCCGCACAGGCCAGCAAGCCGAGAGACAGTGACAACAGAAACACCTTCGCCCATCGCATGGTGTCTTCTCCCCTCAAAAAACAAAAAACAGCTAGTGGAGTGGATTTGACATTCGCTACCTGCGTGGCCGCGAACTCTGGAAGCGAATGTCAAATCCCAAACTCCACTAGAAACATATATTTGCTAGTGGTCCTTTGATTCAAACATTCGCAAAAGTGCCCGCTGAGAAGGGGTGCGAATGTTAGAATCGGACCACTACAGCGGACGCTCGCTGAATATCCCCTGAACGGTCCGGATTGCGGCGTTGCAACGACGTGGCGATCCGCCCGGTTCCATCGTGCTCATGATCGGCGGCGAATGTCAAAAACGCCAATCCGGTCTTTGTCATTCCGGGATGAACCGTGCTGCGTTCCCCGGATGCTGCGCAGCGCAGCAGCGGTGCGCTGCTGATCCGGGGCCCATCGTCCTTGTTAGGAACGATCGCGTGGGTCCCGGATCTGCGTCGCGTCATTTCATGCCGCGCCGCGTCCGGGACACGAGAATTGTCTTGACAGGCTTTCGCGCGCGCGCCGACTGATTTGCCCGTCGCGTTGATCTGTCGCAGCCATTTCCGCTTGTGACGTCGGGCAAATCATTTCTACAAGCCTCGCCGTCTCGCGCCCGATCAAAGAGGGGCGTATCGCGATCGTCACGAACGTTGGGCGCGGGATGCGATGGACGCTTCGGGCAGCGAAAGACGAACGCTGGCTTGATGCGTGCGGCGAAATCGCGTGGTCCTGATCCCCCGACGCTGGGATCACGTTTGCGGGTGACGAAGCTCGCAAACCACGGTGGCTAACAAGCCCGGACACCGGGGAGAACGCGCCATAAGCCGTAAAACCATTCGCGCGGGGAATGCCGGAACGTTTTCGGCGAAGCTCGCGGTGACTAACTCGTGTGCTTTCTATCTTTGCGCACGAGGCTTCTGTAACGGGCCTTGGTTAGTCAATCCCCTTTTTGCGTCATCCACTCGCCGGGTACTTGCTTCTGTCCGGGATCGGCGCAAGGCCGTCGCCTGATGGGGTTCATGAGAGGAACAGATCGGCCAATCTGCGGACAGCGTGATCACATCGTGGGATGCATCGACAACTCGTGCGACGGTCTGATCTGGTCCATCGTCCCGGCGAAGGGACTTCGCTTCGGGGAGAGCCTGGTGTGGTGGCCCGCCCGAAAACCGGTTTGTTCTCCGTGCTTTTAGGCCATTGCGGCCTTGGCAGCCGGGTTGAACGGTACATTATCCTTGAGCATGCGGAGCATGATCACCGCGAGCTTGCGCGCCAATGCCACCTTGGCCTTGTTGGTGCCGGCGCGCCGGGCGATCCGCATCGCCCAGCTTTTGAGTTCCGAGCAGCCCTTGATCGGCTTGGTCAGCATGATATGGGCAGCCTCATAAAGCGCTTCGCGCACAGAGGCGTCGCCGTGCTTGCTGATGCGGCCGGTATAGTCGGTCTCGCCGGACTGATACTTCTTCGGCGTCAACCCGAGATACGGCCCCACCTGCTTGGATGACGTGAAGCGAGAGGGATCATCGATCGCGCAGGCAAAGGTGAGCGAGACGATCGGCCCGACCGCCGGGGTCGACATCAAGAGCCTGGCCTTCTCATGAAGGCGCAACGTCGCCCGAATGCGCTTCTCAAAACCCTTGAACTCTGCAAGCAGAACGGCGCGTACCCGCAGCAGCGCCTCGCCGATGGTCTGAAGGTCCGGGTGCCCCTTCACCAGCTCTTCGATCCGTCCAGCAAAGCTGGTCCGCGTCGTCTTGCCGACCTTCAGCCCGAACCCGCGCAAAATCCCGCGCAGGCTGTTCTCGAGATCCAAAAGCTTGCTCTGCACCAGCTTGCGGGCGGTCAGCATCGCGCGGATCTCCTGGGCCGTGATCGACTTGCAGTGTACCGGGCGGAACCAGCCGAGCCGCATCAGTTGCGCGATCTTGCGTGCATCGTTGCGGTCCGACTTCACCGGCATCGCCTTGAAGGCATCACTGACGTGCCGCGTCTCCAGAAGCTCGACCGCCAGGCCAGTCTCCTTCATGGCCGCGTAAAGCCATTGCGACAGCGGTCCCGCCTCAAGTCCGATCCTGGTGGGCACAAACCCCAGCCTGCCGAACCAGCCGATCAGCACCTCCGGTTCGCTTGCCAGTTTGGTCTCCCAGACGATCTTGCCTTTGGAGTTGACCACGCACACGCTTGAGCATTCCAATGACACGTCGATTCCTGCATAATAATCCATGGTCGTCTCTCCTTGATGTTTGGAGCGAGGCCTGTCCTCGACTCCGTCACACCATCAGTGTGAGGGACGACCGCCTGCCTCCCAACCCGCGCGACGCGCGCCATCAAACAGCGCCGCAGCGAGCGCGGCTCGGAAGGCCCCGCCGCCCGTTACCCCATCTGCGGGTGCATCGAGCGCCCGGCATTCCCTGCGCCCTCTATCATTCGAGGGAGCGACGATTTGGCAGACCCCGGGCAAATGGTGCTGCGGGAACGCGGAGGTGTGTCTGTTGCCAATCCTTCGAGACGCATCGCAAGGGCGATGCTCCTCAGGATGAGGTCGGAGCAAGCGGGAAAGACCCTCATGGTGAGGAGACGCGAAGCGTCGTCTCGAACCATGAGGCCGGGCTGTTTGGAGTCAAATCGAAAGGCCTCCGGCCACTCACCCTCCCGCATCGGAACCCGAGGCCTTCCGGTCAGGATCCTGGTCGAACGGCGGCGGCCAGACCTTGCACTCGAAGCTTCGCCCGCTGCCCGGACAGACATCGCCTCCCGTATTCCAGGACGGGGCCGCAGGCCGAAACTCTCTCCCCGCCCAGGAATGCCCCAACGAGTTGTTCCAGCCGAGGCTCGTTCGTTGGTGATGCTTTCGGATATGCCGGCTGCTCGCCTCGACGTCGGTCGCCATCATCAGCGGGACAGCTACAGTCGCCGAGATGGCGAGCGTCAAAAGCCGGATCGCATTCGGTCGCATGAACACACTCCCGTTGTCCACGACGGCTCTCTTACTTTTTCGGCGAGGTGCGCCTTACCCTCCGCCGCCATCGCCCGACTTCCGGTCGGAATCATCCGCGAACGGAGGCGGCCAGATCCTGCAATCGAAGCTGCGGGCGTTGCCCGGACAGACATCGCCTTCCCCGCTCCAGGACCGAGCTGTGGGGCGAACCTCCGCCGCCGCCCAGGAATGATGTTTGTTGACGTGCCGCGCTTCGCCCCCGGTCGCCGTGACCAGGGGGACGACCACCACCGCGGTCGCGCAAATGGCCCCCGTCAAGAGCCGGATCGCACATGGGCGCATTTTTCTCTCCTATCTTCCGTAATGCACTCTCCGCTCATCCTTGCGCCAGACTCCGCTTCATCACATGCCGTCCCCGCTCCCGCCCTTTCGATCGGGATCGTCAATGACCGGCGGCGGCCATATCTTGCAGTCGATGCCGCGGGCGTTGCCGGGGCAGACATCGCTTCCCTGGCTCCACGACGGGACGTTGGGGCGAACCTGCTCCGCAGCCCAGGAACGCCTCAACGAATTGTTCCAGCCAAGGCTGGTTCGTTGGTGATGATGCTTGCGGATATGCCGGCTGCTTGCCGCGACGTCGGCTGCGGCGTCCACGGGGACGACCGCCGTCGCGCAAATGGCCAGGATCAAAAGCGGGATCGTCGATGGGCGCATGAAAACCTCCCGAGGTTTTCCAGCCTTCCAACGATCAAGCCTGCTCCCGCTCGCGTGGTTTGTCGCGTAAATTTAACTTTATCGGCGGCGCCGGCACTGCCAGTAGCTGCAGCAGCCGGCGCGGCAGTTTCAATGCTGCGTCTGCGATTGCTGCTCTTGCCGCTGCTGCTCCTTGGCGTGATGACGCCCGTAGAGGCAGCCCGCGGCAGCGCCTAGCATCCCATGATGCCCGGCATAGTGCCCTGCGACACCGCCGACCACCGCGCCCTTGATGCAGCCTTTGGCCTCGGCGCGATCGGCCGCAACGACGAAGGCGGCGGCGACGAGCAAGACGGTGACGATCTTCATGATGGCAATCCTTCCTGACGATTCGGCCGATACAATGTTTGATCCATCAATGACGAACCCACCGATCCGGTTCCAACTACCCCTGTCTTACGCGGGCTTGACCCGCGTATCCATCAGTCTGCAAAAGAGACTTGCGCAGAGGATGGATTGCCGGGTCAAGCCCGGCAATGACCATCGGTCGCAATACAAACGCGGCTCAATTCGGCTTCTTCTCCGCCGCTACGCCACCCAGAGAACGCCGCCGTCTCGCGGTTGAGAAAGTCGACATCGGCCGGCATGAAGCCGCCGGCGGACGCATGACCGGTGACGGTGCCCGGGCTGATCGTCATCATCTTGACGCCCGCGATGTTCTTGCCGGCTTCGATCGGCTCGAACTCCGGATTGAGCAGATCCTTGGTGCCGGTGAGAATCAGCGTTTTCGCTTTGATCGATGCCAGCGCCTTCGCGGTGTCGCCATTGAAAGGAGGCGTGGTGCCGACGTCATGCCGCTCATAGGCCCAAGTCTGGTATATATAGTCGTTGGCGTCGAACGCCTTCATGACCGCGGTCTCCTGGCTCTCCATCCAGGGCAGCGCATCCATGCCGTTCTTGAACTGCGCGGCGTACATGTCCGGTGTTCGTGCCGACAGCAGGTTGAGAATGTCACGCCACAGCCGCACGCCCTTTTCCGGCGGCGCGTCGTAATTGCCGTCCTTCCAGGCCGGATCGTTCATGATCGCCTTGCGGGTCGCCTCGACCACGGCCACGCTCCAGGCCGGCGTCTTCGCCAGCGGCACAATCGCCACCAGCGCGTCCATGAAATCCGGATGGCTGACGCCCCATTGCAGCGCCTGCATGCCGCCCATCGACGGGCCGATCACGGCCACGACATGCTCGATGCCGAATTTTTCCTTCAAGAGGCGGTATTGCGATTCCACCATGTCGCGGATCGCATATTTCGGAAAGCTCATCCGCGGCTGCGCCTTGGAATTGCTCGGCGAGGTCGAAAACCCGTTTCCGATGGCGTCCGTGCAGATGATGAAATACTTGTCCGGGTCGAGCGCCTTGCCGGGCCCGATCATGAAATCGATGCGATGGTGGTTGCCGCCCAGCGCCGTCACCATCAGGACCGCGTTGGATTTCTTCTCGTTCAGCGTGCCGTGGGTGACATAGGAGATCGAGAAATCCTTGATCATCTCCCCGCTTTCCAGCTTGAGGTCGCCTTCGGCATAAAGCTGGTGCGGCGGCTGCTGTGGCGTGTGCGCGGTAGCCGCAACCGACAACAAAAGACTCAAGCCGACGATATGGATGATGCGTTTCACGCGTGTCTCCCCCTTTATGACCCGACTTTCCGATCGGTTACCCGCGACGATAGGACGTGGATGCTGACCTGTGAAGCCTCTTGCCCCGCCGGTCATCAGCAGCGGAAGCTGCACAGAATTCCGGCAAGCGCGGCCTCGCGAGGCTCCTCGCGCAGCGCGTGTGATCAAAACCGATTTAGCCGATTGATTGCGCAGCGACTCGCTGCGAATGAAGGTACAATGGATTGATTTGTTGACTCGGCCCGACCCCGGCGGAGAAACGAGATGATCAAGGAACTCAACAAACGGCGCGTCCTCGAGCTGATCGAGGCATTTTATTCCGGCGACGTCGAGCGGGCGCTGTCGCTTTGCAGCGACGATGTCGATTTCTTCTCGAACGCGCCGATCGATATTCTCCCGCATCTCGGCCATCACCGCGGCAAGGACGACGTCCGGCAGATGTGGCAGACGGTTCACCAGCGCTATTCCAGCATGCGCAACGAGATGCCGTTCATTGCCGCCGAGGACGACAAGGTCGCGGTTCATCTGCGCGCTTTTTTCGCCAAGCGGCTCAACGAGCGGATCGTGCAGTTTGACGTTGCCGGCTTCTTTACGCTGCGCGACGGCAAGATCATCAAGATTTCGCGAGATCATCGACACGTTCGATCTGATCCAGCAGGTGGTGGAGCAGGACTTCATCTCCCTGATCGCAGCCAGAGCGAGGGCGAACATATAAGGAGAACATAAGGGGGCTGCGGATTTGACGCGGCAGGTCTTGAACCTCGCAAGCCCCTGCGGCGACCCAGCAACGGGCCTGCCTCTGTTTCGGATCAAGATCGATGAAAATCGCGCTGTTCGCCTTGCTCGGTCTGGTGTTGGGAGCGGTTGGCGGCGCGGCGATCGGCATCGGGGCCGGGCTCGCATGGGTCGAAATCTTCAAGACCACCAGCTTTGAAGGCTATAGCGGCATGCTGGTATTCTTCACGTTCATGCCGATCGGCGCCATCATGGGCGGCCTTGGCTGCGCGGTGCTGTTCGGCCTCATGGCCGCCCGCGACGAGGCCATCGCCATCCGGCCCGAAACGCGCGCATCGCGCGACCGCGGCTAACCAGCTGGCATCCGTGCAATGCAGAATTGCATTTGCAATTTGGCGAACTTCGACTATTTGAAGCTTCAAACATGTGCCGCCACAAGTAGCGGCGGAATCAGCGCTCCAGGCACGGCGTCGCCAATGACGCCCAGCAGGGCCGGTCGCTGGCTAACCATCCAGTCGGGAAGAAGTTGATGACAGAGCATAGTCTCTGGCGTTTCTCGCGCGCATTGCATCGCGCGATCAACGAGCGCCAGCTTGAAGATCTTGAAGCGTTGATCGACGAGGATATCGACTGGGCCATCTATGGGCCGATCGACATGTTTCCGTTCTTCGGCGCACGCCACGGCAAGGCCGCCGTCGTCGACGTGATCCGCCGCATCGCAGACAATATCAGGGTGCACCGGTTCGACCGCGAGCAGGTGATGCTGGGTGCGGACTCGGCCGCGACGATGATGCGCTATTCGCTGACCATGCTCGATGCCAACAAGCCGATCAGCCTCCGACTCGCCCAGTTCGCCCAATTCAGGAGCGGCAAGCTGGTCAGCCTCCGCATCCTGGTCGATACGTTCGATCTGGTGGAGCAGGCGCTCGGCCATCCGATTCATCTGCCGCGAATCGCTTCTTAAGCCTGACAAACGATCGGCCTTGCGGCTGGCTCGCCCGCACGCCACATTTCCGTAACGATGAACATTCATCGTCGGGGTTGGCTTGCGGGCACGATCGATGATTTCCAGGGTTGGATACGGCTTGGCGGGGTTTGTTTTGCTGGCCTCCCTCCCCGGCATGGGCAGCCGTCCCGCTTGTGCGGAGCCGAGATCGGTGCCGAAATCCCTTGAGGATGTCCCTTTGCAAGCGCCTTCCAGGATTTCGCCCTGGCCCGAGGATGGCGATCCGCAACCGGAGGATTCGACCGATCAGCCCGCTGCGGAAAACCACGCAGCGACGACCGCTGACGACGCCGATATCGCCAATCTCGATATCGACTGGAGCCAGCTCGACGTCGACGCATCCACACTGATGATGGCGCAACCGGTGAAGCTGCATCCGCCGTCGCGTCAGGCTGCGTCCGGCGCGATGTCGTGGTCGTCCCAGGAAAAGGCCTACGGCTCCGCCGTTTCGGTCAAACAGCCGGTCTCGCCGTTCCTGAATACGCAGGTGGGTGCCGACATGACCGTCGTCCGGCAGCCGGCAACGCTTTCGGAATTGCTGGCCGAGAAGGCCACCAACGGCGGCAACGAGCCGCAATCCTCCGGCACGGCATGGGCCTCAGCCAGCGCGGGAGGCGTTGCCTCGATCTGGGACAAGACCACGATCGAAGCGCGAATCAACCCGTCGCACGACCAAGGCAGGCTCGGCACGTCCTTGAGCAAGTCGCTCACGCTGGACGAGCAATATTCACTCACGCTTCAGAACGGCTACAACATGACCCAAGGCTTTGCGCCGCTCCCGGGGTCGGCCGGCCGCACAACCTATGAAACGGAGCAATCCGCCAAGTTCGGCATCGCCGAGACCGGGACGAGCTTTTCCGCCGGCCAAAGCCTGTCGACCGCCGATGACAGGTGGCTGCGCAGGATCGGCGCCGAACAAAAGATAGTCGGCGGCTTCAATATTTCGGCCTCGATCGCGGAAACTCCGCTCGGCATTGCCAACAAGAGCGTGTCCGCAGGCTTCAAACAGAGCTGGTAGGCGCCATCAAGCGGTCATCGACTGGTCCAGCGAAAGCACCTTGATTGCCGTATATCGGCCGCGATGCGGCCAGAATCAGAAGCCCAGATGGCGGCGTCAAATTGGTCGTGCGGGGGTGTCCGCGCTCGCGGCCGATGCGAAACAGGGAAAAGAGCCGATGAACGCTATCCGTTCCGAAAAGATTGAATTGATCGACGAGGACCAGGACATGGTCGCGGCCTCCGAAGTTGAGGCCGGGATCCGTGACTTTGTCCGCAACGACATCGCTTACCTGCGTCGTCCAGCGCCGAGCATGACGGGGGGCACCGAGACGGCTGTGGCTGTCGACCAGACCGCGGAAGCCACCGTCAACAGCGTCAACTCGCTGATCCAGCGGGTGGCTGGCACCTCGCTTGCCGAAATCGAAAATCTGATCTCAGAGCTTGAGAGCCTGCGCGACCTGTTGCACGCCGAAGGGCAGCGCGTTCAGCGCGAGATTTCGGGTTACGCCCAGCTCAGCCAAGCAGCGATGAAATCGACCCGCATGATCGCCGACAATGTCGCACAGTGGAAGCGCACCGCTGACGGGCTGCGCCACGGCTGATCGACCCGGCGCTACAAGACATCGGGCCGGGCCATGCGGTCCGGCCCGATGCCTGTACGACAACGTCGTTTGAACCTTCCAGCTCCGGCTTGCGACCAAGTGCAGGTAACTCTGGGGACTTCCTGCATGAAGACCGTTCGGCCCGACAACAGCGATCAGATTCCGTTGCGGACGCAATCCCAACATGTCGGCACCATCATGGTCCGCTTTGTCGGACTGCTGCTCGCGGCTGTGGTGGTTCTGGCGCTGATCTGGAGCCGATGAGACGCGGCACTTTCGGCAAGCCGCCCTCAGTCAGTCTTTTGCCGCTAGGGTTAGCGGTCTCTCACCTAGCGGGCCGCGACCTGCTCGCTTTGCAGCGAATAGGCGCCGTCGGCATAGCCTTTCACCACCATGGCCGTGGTGAACATGACCGCAATCGTCACAGTCGCAAAGATAAAACCCAATAGTTTCAGTCCGCGGCGATCGGCCATGGCTTAACCCCTCGTGCCCTGCCTCTGTTTGACAGGCACTGGTTCAAAATGCGTTAGCGCGGATTTGGTTTCACCCGACTTTTTCAGCCGCCGGTCCGCCGCGGCACAAAGGCGATCGCCAGCATCGAGAACACAGGCTCGCCGCGCTGGTTGGTTCCGCTATGGCGCGCTTCGAGAATTCCCCACCCGGGCCGGCTTGAAGACTCGCGCAACGACTCGATCTGGCTTTCGAAGCTGATCGTGTCGCCGGCCAGCACCGGTTTGATCCAGCGCAGCTCGCGAAAGCCGGGCGAAGGCCCCCAGACCGCGACCTTCTCGCCGCGTGCCGCGGCTTCGCTCGCCTGACGCTGGCCATCGGCAACCAGCAATTTCATGCAGGCCGATCCGACATGCCATCCCGAAGCCGCCAGGCCTCCGAACAGGGATTTGCGGCCCTCTTCTTCCGAGAGATGAAAACGCTGCGGATCGAATTTGGCGGCGAATGTCTTGATCGCCTCGGCGGTGAATGTAAACGAGCCGAGTTCACGCCGCTGACCGACATCGAGATCTTCAAAAAAGTGCATCAGCCGGCCTGTCCGGTTACAGCCTCGCCGCGGCGCAGAACGATGATCGGCGAGATCATCTCGCACAATGGCTGTCCCGACCCGTCGCTTGCGACCATCTTGAACATGACGATGCCGGTCGTCGGCCGACTTCGCGACGGACGCGCCTCCAGCACTTCGACATCGAGCATGATGTCGTCGCCGGGCCGGAACGGCGCCAGCCAGCGCAATTCATTGACGCCCGGCGAGCCCAGCGATGCGGTGCGGCCGATAAAGCCGTCGAACATCATGCGCATGATGATCGAGCAGAGATGCCAGCCCGAGCCCGCCAGTCCTTTCAGCAACGATCGTGAGGCCGCCGCCTCGTCCAAATGCATCGGCTGCGGATCGAACTCGGCGGCGAATTCGCGAATTTCCTCGGCGGTCACGCGCCGCGGTCCGAAGCGGCCCAAGTGGCCTGGTTTAAAGTCCTCGAAAACCAGCATATTCATCACGGGGGACATCTTGTGGGAAGCCCGATTGTGGCCGCACTTTGTGGCAATCTCAACCGATCCACGCGCATGGCTCGCCTTCGACTTGCCCGGACCAGCATTCGGAGCTAGCCATTTATTGAACGAGACGGATCGCGCGAATCATTTCGACTTGCCGGAGAACCATCGATGTTCGATTTTCAGGATCTGTTTCAGTGGGATCGTTTCATCACGCCCACCATCATCAAGACATTTTACTGGCTGGTCATTGCGCTCATCTGTCTGTTTGGTATCGCCGGGATTTTCGCAGGCCTCGCCGCGATGGCGATCAGCCCGTTCGGCGGATTCATCCAGTTGTTGTCCTCGATCGCCAGCGTCATCGTCGGAATCATCTTCTCGCGCATCGCGGCGGAATTCGTGCTGATCGTATTCCGCATCAATGAACATCTCGGCGCAATCCGCGATCAGGGCACGGGACACTAGCTGAGGCGCCACAATCTCAGTTGTTGAACCTGAAATGCATCACGTCGCCATCGGCGACCACGTATTCCTTGCCTTCCAGGCGCAGCTTGCCCGCATCGCGCGCTCCCGCTTCGCCGCCGAGCGAAACATAATCGGCGTAAGCGATGGTTTCAGCGCGGATGAATCCCTTTTCGAAATCGGTGTGAATGACGCCCGCCGCCGCGGGCGCCTTGGTGCCGCGATGGATGGTCCAGGCCCGCGCCTCCTTGGGACCGACGGTGAAATAGGTGATGAGGTCGAGCAACTGGTAGCCGGCGCGGATCAGCCGGTCGAGCCCGGCTTCCTCGAGGCCCAGCGTATCAAGGAAATCCTTGCGCTCCTCGCGCGACAGCGTCGCGATTTCGGACTCGATCTTGGCCGAGATCACGACCGCAACAGCGCCTTCCTGCCTGGCGCGCTCGAACACCTGTCTTGAGAAATTGTTACCGTCCTTTGCCGCGCCTTCCTCGACATTGCAGACGTAGAGCACGGGCTTTGACGTCAACAGGCCGAGCATGCCGAAGGCGCGCTCCTCTTCGGCCTTGCGCTCCAGCAAGCGCGCCGGTTTGCCGTCGCGCAACAGCACCAGCGCGCGGTTGACGAGATCAAGCTGCTCCTTGGCGTCCTTGTCGTTGCTCTTTGCCTTCTTGGAAAGATTATCGACTCGCTTCTCCAGGCTGTCGAGATCGGCCAGCATCAGCTCGGTCTCGATGGTCTCGATATCGGCGAGCGGAGCGATCTTGCCTTCGACGTGAGTGATGTCGGAATCCTCAAAGCAGCGCACGACATGGGCGACCGCATCGACTTCGCGGATGGTGGCGAGAAACTGATTGCCGAGGCCCTCGCCCTTTGAGGCGCCGCGCACGAGACCGGCAATGTCGACAAAGGTCAGCCGCGTCGGAATGATCTGCGCGGATTTGGCGATGTCGGCGAGCTTGTCGAGCCGCGGATCCGGAACGGCGACTTCACCGACATTCGGTTCGATGGTGCAGAACGGATAGTTTGCCGCCTGCGCCGCCGCCGTCTCGGTCAGCGCGTTGAACAGCGTCGACTTGCCGACATTGGGCAAACCGACGATACCGCATTTGAATCCCATGATCTGTCCCGAAAATCGAAGAAGCGGACTGTCACACGCTAGTCAGCGTCGTCCTCATCCTTGTCGAAGAATCCCTTGGCCTGCATCGCCAGATGCACCTTGTTCTGGAACGTCGAGTCCTTGGCCGTAGCCAAAAGACCCGCATTGTCCGCAATCGCCGCGCAAAGCGCCTCGACCCAGTCCCGATCGCTCCTGGCAAAATCCGACAGCACATGGCCGTGCACCAGTTCCTTGACGCCGGGGTGACCGATCCCGAGCCGCACGCGACGATAATCATTGCCGATATGCGCGGAGATCGACCGCAAGCCGTTGTGGCCGGCGATGCCTCCGCCAACCTTCACGCGCAGCTTCCCAGGCGGCAATTCGAGTTCGTCCTGGAACACGACGATGTCGCCCGCAGCGAGCTTGAAGAAATTGGCAGCCTCCTGAACCGCACGGCCGGATTCATTCATGAACGTTTCCGGGCGCAGCAGGACGATCCTTTCCTGCTCGAGCGTGCCTTCCGACGTCATGCCCTGAAAGCGACGGCGCCATGGTGCGAAACCATGACGCCGTGCAATTTCATTGACGGCCATGAAGCCGATGTTGTGGCGATTATGCGCGTATTTCGTGCCGGGATTGCCGAGACCAACAAACAGGCGCATGGCGCGGCATCCCGTCTCCTCTTATTTCTTCTTGTCGCCGCCACCGGCCGGAGCCTTGGCGCCGGCCGCCGGAGCAGCAGCACCCGCCGCGGGCACCGCGCCAGCCGCAGGAGCAGCACCGGCCGCGGGGGCCGTTGCACCAGCCGCCGGAGCAGCCGCCGCGGTTGCGCCAGCCGCTGCTGCAGCCGCAGCCGCCTTCATTTCTTCGGCGTAGCCGGACGGTGGCACGATGGTGACGAGTGTTGCGTCCTCGCGCGTCAGCGACTTCACGCCGGCCGGCAGTTTGATATCCGACAGATGGAGCGAATAGCTGATTTCGAGATCGCTGACATCGGCCTCGATGAATTGCGGGATGTTGTCGACCGAGCATTCCAGATCGATGGCGTGGGTCACGATGTTGACCGTGCCGCCGCGCTTCACGCCGGGCGAAATTTCCGCCTTCACGATGTGCAGGGGAATGCTGACGCGGATCGTCGCGCCTTCGCCAAGCCGCATGAAATCGACATGGATCGGGAAATCGCGGACCGGATCGAGATGGAAGTCACGCGGAATCACGCGGTGCTTCTTGCCCTCCAGATCGATGTCATAAATCGTGGTGAGAAACCGCCCAGCAAGAATGCGCTGGCGCAGTTCCTTGTCGTCGACCGAAATGGTCACGGGGGGTTGGCTGTTCCCATAGATCACTCCGGGCACTCTCCCGGCGCGACGCTCGGCCCGGGCGGCCCCCTTGCCGCTCTTCGGACGCGCGGTCGCCTTCAATTCCTTGACGGTCGCCATCGGCTTAAGTCCTTGTTTTCTAAAAAGTTAAAGGCCGCATCGCGGCCCGTTTCCGTCTCGCGGCAAGCCTCCAGGGGTGCGGGGGCCGCGAACGTGGCGGCGTTCTAGCCCCAAAGGGCCGAAATGACAAGGAAATGAAGCGATATTTCTGCCCTGCCGGCCTGGGTCCAAAGGTCAAGAAAACCTCGTGCAGCCTCGTGCCGGGCATGACGGCGGAGAAATCGGAAAACGTTCCTACGCCTCGCCCTCAGTGTCGAACATCGCGGCGCTCATGGCGTCGCCCGCCGATTTGCCCGCCCAGACCACGAACTGGAAAGCCGGAAAATAGCGTTCGCAGGCGTGAAGCGCGCTGACCAGCATGGTTTCGCATTGCGCGGTGGAAGCGCCCATTCCGCCCGGCAGCACCAGCGCCTGGCGGTACATGATCATGCCGGTATGGGTCCAGATGTCGAAGTGACCAACCCATAATTGCTCATTGATCGCGGCGATCAGCCGCTGCACCTCGGCTTTTTTCGCCTCCGGAATCTTCATGTCGAAGGCGCACGCCAGGTGCAGCGCCTCGATCTCGGTCATCCAGGTGAAGGAGAGCTGGTAGTCGGTCCAGTTGCCCTTGGAGACAATGGTGATTTCGTCGTCGCCCGAGCGCTCGAACGACAGGTTGTTGTCGGCGGCGACGTCCTCGACGACCGCAAGAGGATTGTTCCGGGAATTGATAGTGCCTTCGAGGAGGGACATGCCGTCTCGACCTTGCCTTTTGTAAAATTCGGATACAGCGGTACGCACGCGGCGCGCCGGCTGGCGTTTTCATTCGCGCCGCGGCGGCTGCACTCGCCTCTTGATCCTACGCGTCGGGATCAGGGCTTGCCGGGACGAAGTGATGTGATTTGCGGAATCCGCGCAACGGCACGGTGAGTCCATCCACAGCCAATGCCGAAATCGTCCACAACTCTTCGTGCGCGTTAACTTTTGCAGGAGAACAAACCGGAATCAAATTTGTTCGCCGTCCCAATCGTTAATTTTTGCGGGGTTGGGGAACAGGCGTCCGTTGTTGCCACGACAAAACGTCGTGCGCTGATTTGGTCCGAAGTCAAGAGTCCTTGCTGGCGAGGGCGCCGCTCGCCATACTTTCCCCTGTCGCGAAAAGAGGACGTCATGACTGAAACGCCGCAAGAGGGCGCTCCCGCCACCAAAGCTTCCGAACCGGCTTCACAGCCGCCGGCCCATCCGCGCTTCACTAAACCGCAGCGGGTCGCGTTCGTGCAGTCGGCCTGGCACCGCGACGTCGTCGCCGAGTGTCGCGAGGCGTTCCTTGCCGAGATCGAAGCGCGTCGCATCGCGCGCGCGCAGATCGATGTGTTCGAAGTGCCGGGCGCGTTCGAGATTCCCTTGCATGTGCAGTTGCTGGCGAAGACGCGCCGCTACACCGCGATCGTGGCGGCCGGGCTCGTGGTCGACGACGAGTACATCGCCGAAACCGTGATCAGGGCGCTGATGGACGTGCAATTGCGCACCGAGATCGCGGTTTTCTCGGCCGTGGTGACGCCGCAGCAGTTTCGCGAGACGGCGGATTCACAGTTCCTGCGCCGGCACTTTGCGTCCAAGGGCGCCGAGGTCGCGGAGGCCTGCGCCAGGACATTGCTCAGCCTGGAGCGGCTGCGCGGTCAGGTCGCGGCCGGGATCGTCTAGGCCGAACTGATCCTTCGAAGCTGCTATTTTGCGGGCTCTGCGCTCGCGCTTTATTGGCCGGTTCTCCTGTTAAGATTACGTCTTAACTAACAATTAAGTAAGTGTTTGCGGGCGCAAAATGCGCTGCCTAGCGTGCAGGGGAGATATTGCCCTGCAACAGTAGATCGGTGCGTGTCATGAAATCCAGAGTGTACGGGGTGTTGACTGCGTCTCTCAGCGCCATTGCGTTGATGCTTGCCGCCAATGAAACGTTCGCCGCGTCGAGGGGCGGATCACACGGCGGGGCTCATATGACGTCCCATCGCCTGGCTGGCCACTTCCGGCATCATCGCGGCCAGCAGCAACAGGGCGCCTACATCTGGCCGGGAGACGTCGGTGATTACGGCTACGGGCCTGCTGGCGAACCGGTGTTGAACGGAACGCAGCCGCTGCCCGCCGATATCGGCAACTCCAATGCAAGCGATATTCCCTGGGATTGGGCGCATCGCTATCCGCCGATGGTCACGCCGTCGGGCCGGCCCTATGTCTCCACCTGCGGCTCGGAGACCATGACGGTCCCCAACGAGCATGGCGGAACGGGCCAGGTCAATATTGTCAGGTGCTACTGAACGGCGTCCGACTAAATCGGATTGCGGATCAGGGCTGATCTTTAGTCGAACAAACTCGAGACCGACTCTTCCGAAGCCGTGCGGCCGATCGCTTCGGCGATCAGGCCGGCAATCGACAGCGTGCGGATGTTGGGTGACTTGACCACCGCTTCGGTCGGCTGGATCGAGTTGGTGATCACGAGTTCCTTCAGCCGCGAGGAGGCGACGCGGGTCACCGCGCCGCCCGAGAGCACGCCGTGGGTGATATAGGCGTAGACTTCCTTGGCACCGTTGGCGAGCAGCGCGTCGGCGGCGTTCACCAGCGTGCCGCCGGAGTTGACGATGTCGTCGACCAGGATGCAGGTATAGCCTGCGACATCGCCGATCACGTTCATCACTTCGGATTCACCGGCGCGCTCGCGGCGCTTGTCGATGATGGCGAGCGGCGCGTTGATGCGTTTGGCGAGCCCGCGGGCACGCACCACGCCGCCGACATCAGGTGACACCACCATCACATTGGCAAGGTCGAAACGTTCGCGGATGTCGCGCACCATCACCGGTGAGGCGTAGAGGTTGTCGGTCGGGATGTCGAAGAAACCCTGGATCTGGCCGGCGTGCAGGTCGAGCGTCATGACGCGGTCGGCGCCGGCATGGGTGATCAGGTTCGCGACTAGTTTGGCGGAGATCGGCGTGCGCGGTCCGGCCTTGCGGTCCTGCCGGGCGTAACCGAAATAGGGCACGACGGCGGTGATGCGGCGCGCCGAGGCGCGGCGCAGCGCATCCGTGATGATCAAGAGCTCCATCAGGTGATCGTTGGCCGGAAACGACGTCGACTGGATCACGAACACGTCGGAGCCACGGACGTTTTCCTGGATCTCGACAAATATCTCCATGTCCGCGAAGCGGCGGACGATCGCCTTTGTCAGCGACAGGTCCAGCCAGTTGGCGATTTCCTTTGCCAGCACCGGGTTGGAATTGCCCGCAACAAGCTTGATCGCGCCGTTTTTGGCCGACATCGAGGCTTCTCCCCGCGCCTTGCTGGAGACAATTTTCAGCATATCGCATTACCTACGAAAGTGCGCGTTCCGATAAGCGGGGTGATATCAAGAGGGTAGCCCGGCTGGCAACCCGCTGGCCCCAGTTTTCCCGGGCAAAATGGCGCTTTCCGTGCTGCGTTGGCTAACGGTCGGTATAGGGACTAACGATCGGTATAGGCTAGAGCCGGTAGCTCCTCGGTGCTGGCGACGGCCGGGCCACGTTTGGAAGGCGCGGGAGCGGGTGACGGCTGGGGCGCATCGGGCGCAGACGTGCCATTGATCATGCCAGCAAGACCACTCATCCCGGCCTGGGCGATCTTGCGCAGCACCAGATCGTCGGCCGCAGCCCAGGCGTCGCGACCGGCCTTGCCGGCCGGCTCCTCGCCGGAAAGCCGCAGCGCGCGCTGCTGGTTCTGGTCATAGACGTCCCAGACCCAGGCGATCGTGGTGCGGCCACGGCTGACTTCCGCGGCGAGATAGCTTCGCACCCGATAGGCGGCTGTGCCCTCGCGGGACACGATCGACAGGCTGCGCAGCTTTGATTCGCTTTCCAGCATGCTGACCATCCGCTCGAAAACTTGACGCGGCGGACCGTCGATGGAATCGAAAGCAATGGTCGGGCCGGTTGGGTTGCTTGCCATTGCAAACGAGTTGCTGGCCGTGCCGCCGGCGCAGCCGCTAACCGTGCAGGCAACAGCAAACAGAGCCGCAGCCATGATGGCAGGCGGCACAAGGCTGCAAACGCGGAACAAGATTGCTGAGAGGCCCCTCATCCTGCCCAGCGATATCGTTAAAATCCATTAACGTCTAGGGCAGGAAGGCAACAGAGAAACGTGCTCGCGAACGACGAGCGTCGCTGCAAGCGCGTTCGGTTCACTGTTGGAGCTTGATCTATTCGAAAGGCGATTTTCCGAATTTGTCCGGATGGCGTCCTAGCTTTCCAGAACTATGGCGTGAACGTGGCGGCCGTAGTCCGCCTCCTTGCGATGCACCGAACGGCGGTAGCTGAAAAACCGATCGTCGGCATAGGTGTCGATACCGGTATCGTCGACCATGAGCACGCCGGCATTTTCAAGCCGCATGCGGATGAAGGCGGCGAGATCGAACATTGCATGATCCGCGCGCGCCGACGGCAGGAAATAGAGCGCGTTTTCGGCGTCGGCCTCTACAAACCGCTCGACGAATTCGGGCCCCACTTCATAGGAGGACTGGCGGATCAAGGGGCCGATCGCCGCCACGACGTCGCCGCGCGCCGCGCCAAGTCTTTCCATTGCGTCCACGGTTGCCTCGACGACGCCGGTCAGCGCGCCCTTCCAGCCGGCATGCGCCGCGCCGATCACGCGCGCTTTGGGATCGGCGAACAGAATGGGTCCGCAGTCGGCGGCGGTCACGCCGATCGCAAGACCCTCGGTGCGCGTCACGATGGCGTCGGCTTTGGGGCGCGCCGCGGCGTCCCACGGTGCGGACGCCACCGCCACATCAGGCGAATGAATCTGGAAAACAGTCAGGAGACATTCTGACGAGACACGCAATGCTGCGGCCATCCGCCTGCGGTTTTCCGTGACATGCGCCGGATTGTCGTCGGACCCGATGCCGCCATTGAGCCCGGCATAAATGCCTTCGGAGACGCCGCCCTCGCGGCTGAAAAAAGCGTGCCGCAGGCCGGGGACTGCCGACAGCAGCGAGGATTCCAGGGTCATGGGGTCTCTGCCTTCCGCTCCGGTATTTCTTCGGCGAAGCCGGCGAGCGTCGTGAGATCGGGCTCAGAGACGCCGAGCACCTTGAACATCTGTCCCATGCCGCCGCGGCCGCCGCCAACCAGCCGCTTCAGCGCGCTGGCGACCTCTTCCGCGGTCTCGGGCGTAGCTTTCGCCATCAGGTTCATCGCTCGTGTTTCGATCCCGAGCCGCCTGAGGAAATCGCCCTGCGGCACCGGGCCGTGGGTGCGGGCGCCGAGATCCTCGGCGGCGCGCACCAGCGCCTGAAAATCGACATGCGCCGTCACATCGGCCTGTCCCGGATTTTTCAAGGGATCGGCAAAGCTGTGGCGCGCGATGGCCTGAAGCGTGTCGCCGGCATCGCTGCGCAGGTGACCGTAGTCGATGATGAGGGCCGCGCCCTCCTGGTCGCGCACGCGGCTTGCGATCTTCATGATCTCCGCATCCGGTCGCCACTCGAACACTGCGCCGATCGGAGCGGCGCGCACCCATGCCGGCAGCAAGACCTCGAAGCGCGGGATTGGCTCCGCGGCCGCGCCGAACACCAGCGTGCCGCCATCATCCATCTCGACGGTGCGCTCGTGCCAGCCGTTCTCGACCTTGACCGCCTGGTGGATCGGCAGCACGTCGAAATATTCGTTGGCGAAGATCACCGAAGGGCCGTCGGGCACGTCGTCGATGCTGTCGTGCCAGGTGATGTTGCGCGAGCCGGACAAAGCGGACTTCTGTTTCTCCCGCAGCACCGGATTGACCTCGACCAGATGGATGCTCAGCGCCTGGTAGAGCGGCGGCAAGACGCGGAGCGCACGCAGCGCGTCCGCCATCAAGGTGCCGCGGCCCGGGCCGATTTCGATCAGGCGGAGCAACGGCGGCGCACCGATCGCTTTCCACACCGATGCCGTCCACAGCCCGAGCAGTTCGCCGAACATCTGACTCACTTCGGGGGCGGTGATGAAATCGCCCTCGCGCCCGAGCGGATCGCGGGAAAGGTAGTAGCCGTGCTGAGGGTGCATCAGGCACAGCTCCATGTAACGCCAGACCGGGATCGGGCCGGACAACTTGATCAGCTTCTTGATCTCTGCAAGGAGCGGTGAAGTTTCAGTCACAAGGTTTCCTGAACAGGCGGCGTTACCGGCTCAGGCGCCTTTCGGCGCCGCGCCGCCAAAATAATAATAGCCCCGGCAATGATCATGGGCACCGAAAGCAGCATGCCCATGGTGAGACAGCCCCACAAGAATCCGAGCTGCGGGTCCGGCTCCCTGAAAAATTCGCCGATGATGCGCGCAATACCATAAATCGTAATGAAGCTGCCGAGGATCAAACCCGGACGCCTCAACGCTCCCATCCGGATCATCACCGCGAGAATCGTGAACAGGACGACGCCCTCAAGCGCCGCCTCGTAGAGCTGGCTCGGATGACGCGGTATCGGTCCGCCGTTGGGAAATATCATCGCCCACGGCAGATTGGGGTCCGCCGGGCGGCCCCACAATTCGCTGTTGACGAAGTTGGCGATCCGTCCAAGAAAAACTCCGATCGGTCCGACCGCGGTGGTGATGTCGCCAAGCGACAGGATCGAGATGTTGTTCTTCCATGCGAACAGCATGACAGCGGCGACGCAGCCGAGGAAGCCGCCGTGAAAGGACATCCCGCCTTTCCACAGTTCGAGAATCTCGGCCGGGTGCTGCATGAAGAATGCGGGATTGTAGAACAGCACATAGCCGGTGCGGCCGCCGACGATGATCCCGATCGTCACCCACAGGATGAAATCGTCGATCTGGGCAAGGGTGATCGGCGAAGGACCACCCCAGAGTTTCTCGTTCTTGATCAGCGCGCGCGCATAAACCCAGCCGAGCACGATGCCGCCGATATAGGCGAGCGCATACCAGCGGACGACGAAGGGGCCGATCGAAAAGGCGACCGGATCGAAGACGGGAAAGGCGATGGTGAGCAGGGGCATGCGCGATCGCGATTCGTGGGCTGACTAATTGCCTGCTTCTAGCATTGGTATCCGGGTTTGACAGGCACTTTTGCGAGACCGATCGAAGGCGAAATGGTCTTGAATGGAACGCAATGGATCGCCATTCTCATTCCTTGACTGTACTAGTGGAGCGGATTTGACATTCGCTACCCATCTAGCTGCGAGTTCGTCATGCGAATGTCAAATCCGAAACTCCACTGGAACCTCATATTTGCTAGTGGTCCTTTGATTCTAGCATTCGCAAAAGTGCCCGCTGAGAAGGGATGCGAATGTTAGAAGCGGACCACTAGCCGACCGGAGATGCAAAGGGATGACCCAGACCAATAATCGGTTTTTCGACGAGATCGGGCGTTTGATGAACGACGCGGCCGGAGCGGCGCAGGGCGTCAAGCGCGAAGTCGACACCCTCATGCGCAATCAGGCCGAAAAAATCCTGCGCGACCTCGACGTGGTCAAGCGCGAGGAATTCGAGGCGGTCAAGGACATGGCGCGCCTGGCGCGTGAGGAAAACGAGGCGCTGAAGGCGCGCATCGCCGCCCTGGAGGCGAAGCAGGGCGGCGCGACGTCCTGAGGCGCGCTATCAGTGGCGAACACCGTTAGGTGTTTATTCCCCGGACGCAGCGCATCGCCGTAAGCGCGTTTACGCGCGTCTTAGACCGCTATGGCGATGCGCTGCTGATCCGGGGTGGCGCACCAGCCGAATGCGCCGCTCGCGGACGACCGCGTGGTCTTGGCGCCTCGACGCTGACGTCAAGTTCTTGAAGCAAGCTAACGCTTCGAGTTCACCCCAGTGAGCTGCCGCCGCGATGATCGGGTCGACCCGTTAACCATTTGTTAAGATACGGCGCGCGCGATCCAAGGATCAGCTGTAAGCTGGGTTTTCGCTCGGCGGACTTTGGTTCCCCCAAACCACACCCCACTCCGTCGGGTAAGCGGCCCTGCCGTGCCTCAAGCAAGGTGGGGCCGTTGCGTGCTTAGTCGGCCACGCGGGCATGTCCTGACCCCCGACAATCGGGGCGTTGTCTCAAAGACGGCGCACCCGTCGCGGAGAGCGGTCCCATTTTGGACTCAGATTTGCCAGCGACTTAATCGACCCTGTTAAACGACAGCGCGGGCCGTTTCGTCGAAATAGGGGATCGCCCATGGGTACGCCGCATGACGAATTGTTCGATTGTTTGTCACGGCTACTTGAAGAGCCTGTGATCGTTTCAGATGACGTGGGGCGGCGTCAGGGGACCGATAATGACATTCTATTGCTGCTAGATGCGAATGCCCGGCTTCGCGCGCTTGCGGTTCAACTATCAAACCTCGTTGGCGACCTACCGCCTCTTCCGAGGTAATACATCCTCTCGTGTACCGGATCCTCAACGCGAATCAGAAGCACTTTTCCGCCCATCCCGTGCCCACCAAGAGGGCGTATCGCGACCGTCACGGACGTTGGACGCGGGATGCGATGGCCGCGGATGGCGCTTAAGACGAATGCACGTGTCGGCGGACGACAAAGCCGCGTGGTACCAGTACGGCCGATTTTGAAGTTCCTGCAGAGTACGCTGCGAGTTCGTACAGGAACTTCGGGCGAAGTTCGTCGCGAGAACGCGCAAGTGTGGTTGCTTGATAGTTTGATGAGCGGAGTACCAGTTCGCGAGATCGTCATGGCCGGGCTTGAGCTGGTCAAGCCCGGTCATGACGAATATGTTCTCGACAAGAACATTCTGGGAAATCGCAATGAACGCCGCTCAACGACTTAAACAAATCAAAGGCACCATCATCCTCGCCGGCGCCGGGAAGATGGGCGGCGCGATGCTGTCGGGCTGGCTCGCCGAAGGGCTCGATCCCAGGCGCGCGGCCGTGATCGAACCGCAGCCATCCGAGGACATCCGTGCCCACGTCGCCAGGGGCGTGCGCCTCAACCCCTCGCCGCAAGACACCGGAGCCGCCGCAGCCTTCGTGGTGGCGCTGAAGCCGCAGGCCTTTCGCGATGCGGCGCCAGGCCTCAAACCCTACGTCGATGCCACCACGCTCGTGGTGTCGATCATGGCGGGAATGACGATCGCTTCGCTCAACGAGGTGCTGGGCGACCACGTCGTGCGCGCCATGCCCAACACGCCGGCCGCGATCGGGCGCGGCATCACCGTCGCGGTGGCGGCGCAAGGCGTCAGCGTTGCGCAGCGCGAGGCGGCCGACGGCCTGTTGCGCGCCACCGGCTGTGTGGAATGGGTCACCGACGAAAGCCTGATGGACGCGGTGACCGCGGTCTCCGGCTCCGGCCCCGCCTACGTGTTCCTGCTCGCGGAAGAACTGGCACGCGCCGGCGTCGCGGCGGGATTGCCTGAGTCGCTGGCGACAAAACTCGCGCGCGAAACTGTCGCCGGTTCCGGCGAACTGTTGCACCGTTCGGACCTTGCGGCCGCGACGCTGCGCCAGAATGTGACCTCGCCCGGCGGCACCACGGCGGCCGCGCTGGACGTGCTGATGGGCAAGGACGGCCTGCAATCGCTGCTGACGCGCGCTGTTGCGGCAGCAACGCGGCGCTCGAAGGACCTGGCGAAGTAGGTCGCTCTACCCTCCGCCAAACTGCTTGGTAAAAGCCTCGACATTGACGAGGCCGCGGGCGTGGCGGCCCTCGCCGATCCGGCGCTTGTCGTCAAAGGCCTCGACCTCAAAGCGGATCACCCGCCGCTCCACCGCGATCACCCGCGCCGTGGTCTTGACCATCACGCCGACCGGTGTCGCGGCGAGATGGCGGATGTCGACTTCGGTGCCGACCGTGACCCAGCCCGGTTCGAGACAGGCCTTGATGGCGTCGGCGGAGGCCAGCTCCATCTCCAGGATCATCATCGGTGTCGCATAGACCATCGGCATGCTCGGCACGAAATGCCCGACCGTGCGCTCCACCGGCACGATCAGGCTTCGTTCGGCGCTCATGCCGATCTTGATGACGTCGCGTGCGTCCATGGAATTCTTTCTTCCCTCTCCCCTTGTGGGAGAGGGAAATCAGTGCCCGACTCTATCGCGTCACTTCTTCGCGAAGCGTTCGACGAAGCTGACGCCGCCCTTCATCTTGTGGATCAGCGGCGCCTCGTTGATCTGGATCACGACTGCTTCGGCATCGACGCCGAGGTTCTTCACCAGCGCCTGTGTGATGTCGCGCATCATGCCGACCTTCTGCTCGTCGGTGCGGCCGGCGGCCATGCTGATGGTGATTTCGGGCATCCCAAACTCCTTTTGTTTCTTTGTCGTATACGCGCGGCCCAACCTTAGCCGGATGGTCCATTTTTTGAAGAGATGGCTACGCGGGTCAAGCCCGCGGGCGACGAATTCAACTCATCCACGTCACGGCATGCCGTGCCAATATCTTGCGCACGGCTGCGACAAGCTCGCTTTCATCGACCTCGGTCTGGGCCTCGGCCTGCTTCTTCAAATATTCGTCACGATCGCTTGTGTCGGCGAGGCCGGCGCCGAGAATGAGGTCCTTGACCAAAACCTTGCCCTTCGCCTTCTCGTCCGACCCTTGGATGATCACGCAAGGGGCATTGCGGCGATCGGCATATTTGAGCTGGTTGCCCATATTCTTCGGGTTGCCGAGATAGAGCTCGGCGCGGATGCCGGCGTTGCGCAATTGCGCGACCATTTTCTGGTAGTCAGCGACACGGTCGCGGTCGAACACGGTGACCACGACGGGACCGGAATCCGGCCGGGTGTCGAGTTTGCCGAGCAGCGTGAGCGCGGCCTGCAGGCGCGACACGCCGATGGAAAATCCGGTCGCCGGCACGACTTCGCCGCGGAAGCGCGAGACGAGGCCATCGTAACGACCGCCGCCGCCGACCGAGCCGAAGCGCACGGGACGGCCCTTGTCGTCCTTGGTATCGAGCAGGAGTTCGACCTCGTAGACCGGGCCGGTGTAATATTCGAGGCCGCGGACGACGGAGGGATCGATGGTGACGCGCCCGTTGAGGTAGCCAGCCGCTCCCGCAAGCTCACTAATTTGTTTTAGCTCTGCCAGACCCTCTTGGCCCGTTGGTCCCAATTGAACTCTTTTCTCTAGCCAATCGATTGCCGCGTCATCCTTAAAGTCAGGATGCTCGATTTCATCTCTCTTGTACTCTGGAAATCCCTGATTCACCGACGCTGAGAAGCCCAAGTAGCGCATGATGTTGTCTGCTTGCGCTAGCCCCGCACCTGGGGTGACGTCACCGCTCTCGTCCTTTCGCCCCGTCGTTAGGAGTTGAAAGACCGCGGTTGCGCCGAGCCGATCGAGCTTGTCGACAGCCCGCAAAACCGTAAGCCGACGGCCCGCGTTCTCATCGCCACCAAGTCCAACGCTCTCCATCAGTCCATCAAGCACCTTGCGGTTGTTGACCTTCACCACATAGGAGCCGCGCGGAATGCCGAGCGCTTCCATGGTGTCGGCGGCCATCATGCACATTTCGGCATCGGCCGCGGCGCTCGATTGGCCGGCGGCTGCGGTGCCGATGGTATCGGCGTCGAACTGCATGAACTGGCGAAAGCGCCCCGGCCCCGGCTTCTCGTTGCGATAGACGTAACCAAAGCGATAGGAGCGATACGGCAGGACGATATTTTCGGTGCCGTAGCGCTCGGCAACGTAGCGCGCGAGCGGCGCGGTCAGGTCGTAGCGCAGCGAGATCCATTGCTCGTCATCGTCCTGGAACGAGAACACACCGTCGTTGGGCCGGTCCTGGTCCGGCAGGAACTTGCCGAGCGCGTCGGTGTACTCGAACGCCGGCGTCTCGACCGGCTCGAAACCGTAGCGCTCGTAGACGGCGCGGATCTTCTCCACCATTTGCCGCGTCGCGTTGATCGCGGCCGGGCCACGATCCTCTAGCCCGCGCGGCAGGCGCGCTTTCAGTTTCTGGGGCTTTTTCGGTTTCTCGGCCATGGGGCGCGTTGGTATCAGCCGGAACGCGAAGCGGCAACCTTGCTTACTTGCTTACTTCCCTTCTCCCCTTGCGGGAGAAGGTGGCGCGAAGCGCCGGATGAGGGGTCTGCATCCTTTGAATGACCCCCCTCACCCGCCTTCGCTTCGCCATAGCCGATGCAAGGCATCGGCGTTTTCCAGAACGGCGGCAAGGGCCGCCTAGGCACCCTCTCCCGCAAGGGAAGAGGGGAAGAGGCGCACTCAGGGGATCACAGCACCTTTCTGATCCAGTTGTGCGGGTCCGCCGCGCGGCCGTACTGGATGTCGATGAGCGTCTTGCGCAGGCCCATGGCAACGGGACCGGCAGCGCCGCCGCTGATGACGAAGTCGCCGCTTGCCGAACACACCTTGCCGATCGGCGAAATCACGGCGGCCGTTCCACAAGCAAACGCCTCTTTCAGCTTGCCGCTGGCAGCATCCTTGCGCCACTGGTCGATCGTGTAGGGTTCCTCGCGCACCGTCGTGCCGGAGTCTCTCAACAGCTTGATGATGGAATCGCGGGTGATGCCCGGCAGGATCGTGCCGAGCGGCGGCGTGATCAGCGAGCCATCCTCGAACACGAAAAAGATGTTCATGCCGCCGAGTTCCTCGACATAACGGCGCTCGACCGCATCGAGGAAAACCACCTGATCGCAGCCGTGATCGATCGCCTCGGCCTGCGCGCGCAGGCTCGCGGCATAATTGCCGCCGCATTTGACCGCGCCGGTGCCGCCGATCGCCGCGCGCGTGTAATTCTCCGACACCCAGATCGACACCGGCGCAGGCCCGCCCTTGAAATAGGAGCCGACCGGCGAGGCGATGACCGAGAAGATGTATTCGGCCGAAGGCTTCACGCCGAGGAAGACCTCGCTCGCGATCATGAACGGCCGCAGATAGAGACTGCCCTCGCCGCCCGGGATCCAGGCTCTGTCGATGCGCACGAGTTGTTCGACCGCGTCGATGAAAACATCATCGGGCAGCAACGCCATCGCCATGCGTTCGGCCGAACTGCGGAACCGCTTTGCATTGGCGTCGGGACGGAACAGGTTCACGCCGCCATCGTCGCGCCTGTAGGCCTTGAGGCCTTCGAAAATCTCCTGGGCGTAATGCAGCACGGCGCCGGCCGGATCGAGCGGAAAGTTTGCGCGGGATTCGATGCGCGCGCCGTGCCAGCCCTCCGCCTGGCTGTAGCGGACTATTGCCATGTGATCGCTGAAGACCCGGCCGAAGCCGGGATTTTCGAGCTTTGCCGCGCGCTCCTTGTCGGGCGTCGGATGTGCGGTAGGCCGGATGTCGAACTTCAAACTCATTTCCTTGCTTTCCCGCCCTTGTTGTCGAACCGGCCGATTTCCTGCGGCGGCCCCAACTCGCCGGAGCCGATGCCCTGACTGACTGACCCGGACTTCACGGCCGGCCCACAAGCACACGGTCAGGACATGCTTTTGTGGAGGGCTGAAGTCCAGTATGGTTGCCGAGATGCCGCTCGACAATCGCCCGGTCAACCCATTCGCGAGCCTACCGTCATATGCCCGGTATCCAGGGCCGCCAGCCTCGCGAAGCGCACGAAACGATCTAATATTTCGTCGTGAGCGGCCGTTTTGTAACATTGAACCTTATATATGTCAACATGGCTGACTTAATTTTATCAAGCACGACCGCGGCGGCCGGTTCCAAGTCCGGCGAGGGGCGCACAGCGAACACCCCCTCGTCCGGCCTGCGTTGGGACATCATCGAGCTTCTGTTTTTCGCCTATCGCGACTTCGTCGGCGATGCGGATCACGAACTCGAAGCGTTCGGTTTCGGGCGCGCCCATCATCGCGTCCTGCATTTTGTTCACCGCTACCCCGGCCTGAAAGTCGCCGACCTGCTCGACGTGCTGCGGATCACCAAGCAATCGCTGGGGCGCGTTCTGAAGCAACTGCTCGACGAAGGCTATATCGTGCAGAAGGCCGGCAGCCACGATCGCCGCCAGCGCCTTCTCTTCGCCACCGCCAAGGGCGAGGCGCTGGTTGGAAAGCTCGCAGGACTGCAAACCGAACGGCTGAACCGCGCGCTACGCGGCATCGAGCCGGCGGGCCTGGAGACCATCCGGCAGTTCCTGGGCGCGATGATCGATCGCGACGATCCGGACAAGGTGCTGGAGACCATTTTCGGTCTCTCGCCTTCTGGCACGAAGGCAAAGGAATAGACGTGGCCGAAGCAGCAACGATCGCACGAACACCATCCAAGCCGGCCGACGACGCGCCGCATCTCCTGCTCGTCGACGACGACCGCCGCATCCGCGACCTGTTGTCGCGTTTTCTGTGCGGCGAGGGTTATCGCGTTACCACTGCGATGAGCGCCAAGGATGCCCGCGCCAAGCTGAACGGCCTGCATTTCGACCTGTTGATCCTCGACGTGATGATGCCGGGCGAGACCGGCTTTGACCTTGCGAGATTCATCCGAAGCTCGTCTTCGGTGCCGATCATCATGCTGACGGCGCGCCATGAGCCGGAAAGCCGGATCGAAGGCTTGCAGATCGGCGCCGACGACTACGTCGCAAAGCCGTTCGAACCGCGCGAGCTCTCGCTGAGGATCGCCAATATCCTCAAGCGCACCGCGCCGCCGCCGGTCGAGACACTCGAGCAGATCGCGTTCGGTCCCTACGTCTATCATCTGGAGCGCGGCGAACTGCGGCAAGGCGATGAAGCCATCCGCCTGACCGACCGCGAGCGCGACATGTTGCGGATTCTGGCACTGGCGCGCGGCGAAACGGTGCCACGCAACGCGCTGACCGGCGACGGCACCGTGAACGAGCGCGCGGTCGACGTGCAGATCAACCGTCTGCGGCGCAAGATCGAGCGCGATCCTGCCAATCCGTTGTTCCTGCAGGCGGTGCGCGGCATCGGCTATCGCCTGGTCGCCTCGCCGTAAATTGATGGCCATGAGCACGCTCGATACCGGCCTCACTTTCATCCGGACCGCCGCCGGGCGGGTTTCAGCGGCCAATGGCCGGATGGGCAATGCGTTCAAGAGCTGGATGCCGACTGGACTGTTTGCCCGCGCGCTGTTGATCGTGATCGTGCCGATGGTGGTGCTGCAATCGGTCGTGGCATTCGTGTTCATGGAGCGGCACTGGAACACGGTGACGCGGCATCTCTCCGCGGCGGTGGTCTCGGACATCGCCGCGCTGATCGATGTTTACAAGAGCTATCCGCAGGACAAGGACCATACGCAGCTTCGGCGCATCGCCCAGCAGCGGCTCGGCCTAGTGGTGGACTTTCTTGCATCGGACAGCATGCCGCCGCCGGGGCCGAAGCCGTTCTTCTCGCTGCTGGACCAGACGCTGTCGGTGCAGCTTTCCCGGCAGATCGCGAGACCCTTCTGGATCGACACCGTCGGCCGCTCCAACCTCGTGGAGATCCGCGTTCAACTCGACGACGCGGTGATGCGCGTCTTCGCTCAGCGCAGCGCGGCCTACGCCGCGAACTGGGAAATTTTTCTGTTCTGGATGGTCGGCACGTCCTCGATCCTGTTGATCGTCGCGGTGTTGTTCCTGCACAACCAGATCCGCCCAATTCTGCGGCTCGCGGATGCCGCCGAAAGTTTCGGCAAAGGCCGCGAGGCGCCGGATTTCCGCCCGCGCGGCGCGCGCGAGGTGCGACGCGCGGCGCAGGCGTTTCTGGAGATGAAGGCGCGTATCGAGCGGACCATCGAGCAACGCACGGCGATGCTCGCCGGCGTTTCGCATGACCTGCGCACCATCCTGACCCGTTTCAAACTCGAACTCGCGCTGATTGGCGATAGCCCCGAAGTCGACGCCATGCGCAAGGATATCGACGAAATGGCGGGAATGCTGGAGGACTATCTGGCATTCGCGCGCGGCGACAGCGGCGAGGTCGCCCAGCCGACCGACATGACGCTGGCGCTGGAAGAACTGCGCAGCGACGCCGAACGCAACGGCCATACGGCGACCGTTGCCTTCCACGGCCTTCCGGTGGTGACGGTGAAGCCGGCCGCCTTCAAGCGTTGTCTCGCCAATCTGGTGTCGAATGCGGCGCGGCACGCCAACACGATTTCGATCACCGGCCAGCGCGACCACCGCTATCTGACGGTGACCGTCGACGACGACGGCCCGGGTATTCCGGTCGCCATGCGCGAGGAAGTGTTCAAGCCGTTCCTCAGGCTTGATGATGCCCGCAACCAGGATGAAGGCGGGACCGGGCTTGGCCTCGCGATCGCCCGCGACATCGCCCGCTCGCATGGCGGCGATATTACGCTGGGCGACAGTCCAATGGGCGGGTTACGGGCTGCGGTACGGGTTCCGGTGTGAGTAGCGCCCATAACTTTCCGAAGTTCGTGAAAGGTGCGTGCTGAGGTGTGGCACGAACTTCGGAAAGTGGCCGCTAGCGTTACGGCTTCGCGCCGGGCGGCTTGAGTTGAAACTTCGCGGCGTCCTTGACGTTGAGCTTGAAACCGCCGCCGGGCATCACGATATCGCCCGGCTTCTGGTCACCCTTGCACGCACCCAGCCACTTCGCCTCGATCTTCATCACCGTGTCACGCGGCGCGGCCTTGGCTCCGAGGTCGCTATGCGAGGTCGTTGTGACCGTATAGGCGGAATTGAAATCGCCGGAGATCTCCGAATGGGAGGACACCGAAACGCCGCCGACGCTGCAGACGGAATCGCTGACATAGCCGCTCGCCGTTTTCGCGATATCCTGCTTGGAGCAGATCTGCTTGGCCATCGGCGAAGCCAGGTTGTTCAGCTCCTTGTCGACCGTCTCGTCGGTGCAGTGCTGCATCGTCATCGCAGGCAGCGGCGAGCCGCTATTGGCCATCTTGATTTCCCAAAGGCCCGCTTTTCGGGTCGGCAAATCCTCAGCCCGCGCCAGATTTGCCGGCAACGCCACGAGCAGATAGATCCCCAAACTGCAGGCCGCCAATTCGCGCGTCATCGGTCACGTTCCGGCATCGATGAAGATCGGAAAGATAAAGGCGCTCAATAGAGCGTGCGCAACGGCTGCTCGTTGGCGCCATAGGGCACCCAGCGGCAGGCAAAGGAGACATAGCCGCCATATTGCGGGTCGACCGCCAGAAACTTCACCACCTTGCCGTAGGAGGCACAGTGGTCGACCGCGATCTGGCGAGCGTCGGCGTGCTGGGCGACCTCGTAAGCAATGATGCCGCCGGTGTCATTGCCCTTGACCGGCGGCACCCAATCGGCGCGTGCCGGCGTCCCCGAAAGCATGACGCCCACGACAAGCAGGACGGCGGCCTTGATGATTCGCATCGCTTACTCCGTTGATTTCGGAAGCTACCTTAGAGCGCATCGTGAGCCCTGAAAAGCACTAGTGAAGCGACTCTGACGTTCCTTTCAGTTTTGAGGCGACCGCTCCAAAGGAACGTCAAAGTCAAAGCTTCACTAAAATCATACATTTGCTAGTGCCCCTTTGGTTCTGACATTCGTAAACGAACCCGCCACGACATGATACGAATGTCAGAACCGGGACACTAGAGCCGGGGATTAGACTGAGTTGTCGGCAGGTGTTGCCGCGCTGCACTTGACCTCGAGGAGCCTTCACGGCACGGTTCACCTTGCTCAATGATCCGGTGGGCCGAATATGCGTGACAGTTTTTCATCTGCCAGAAGGACGGGCTTTGGCTTGGCGCTCGGGGTCGTGTTCGGCCTGTTCACGTTCGGCCAGACCGCCCAGGCGGCCAATCCGCTTGAACTGAATTTCTGGCTGTCAGGCCCGAAATACGAGGGGCGGGTGAGAACCTGCGAGGCCGCGCTCGGAACCATCACCTCGCAATTCCAGGAAAAAGAGAGCACCTACTGGAATTCGAAGCTCACGATCACCGCTTACGGCAAGATCCACGAAATCGCTTACCGTCCCTGGCAGTCCGACAATATTCCGCGCCGTTATTGCGGCGGCGACGCGATGCTGAGTGACGGCAAGGTTCACCCGGTGTATTTCTCGATCATCGAGGACGGCAGCTTTGCCGGCTACGACCAGGGCATCGAATGGTGCGTGACCGGGCTTGACCGCAACTGGGCCTATAACCCCGCCTGCGTCGGCGCCAGGCCTTGATTCGGGCCCGGGCTTTTCCAGACAGCTGACTGTCCGAGCTCCGGCGGCCGCCTTCCGGGGCCGGCATCAATTTTGTTCTTGAAATGTTCCACCCTCATGGTACGGTTTCGACCGGAATTGTCGAGTGAGGGGGCATCAATGGCTCAGTCTGGTCAGGGTCCGAAGGCGCGGATTTTCGCCCGCGTCGGCTATCTCGTTTTTGCGGCGATGATCGGGCTCAGCGCCACGACAGATGCCTCCGCGCATGATCGACGGCAAAACACCCCCGGGGAGTTCGATTTCTACGTGCTGTCGTTGTCCTGGTCGCCGTCGTTCTGCGAGGACGCCGCCGAGCGCGGCAACGGCGGACGCTCCCAACAGGTTCAATGCGGCGGCGGCAGACCCTTTTCCTTCGTGGTGCACGGCCTGTGGCCGCAATATGAGCGGGGCTTTCCAGAATATTGCGATCGGGATTCGTGGCTGGATCGCAATATCATGACCTCGATGCTGGACCTGATGCCGGCACCAGGCCTGATTTTCAATGAATGGAAAAAACACGGCACCTGCTCCGGCCTTGGCGCGCGCGGCTATTTCGAGACCATCCGCAAAGCCCGCGCCGCCGTGAAGATCCCGCCCGAGTTCATCGACCTCGCTGATCCGAAAACCGTCTCACCGGCCGACATCGAGGATGCCTTCATCAAGGTCAATCCGGGCCTTGCCGCCAACGCCATCGTGGTGACCTGCAACCGCTCGCGCTTGAGTGAAGTGCGCATCTGCATGGGCAAGGATTTGCAGTTCCGCGGCTGCGACGAGATCGACCGCCGCGCCTGCCGGCGCGACCAGGTGACGATGCCGCCGGTCAGGGGCGGCGGCTGAGACGCAAACGACTGTGAGACGTCATTGCGATGCGCTTCGCTTCACTTGCGATGACGTGGTAACTCCTGCCTCATGAACTACCGTCACGCCTTTCACGCCGGGAATTTTGCCGACGTCATCAAGCACATCGTGCTGGTGCGGATTCTGCTTTATTTGCAGGAAAAAGATGCAGCCTTTCGGGTGATCGATACCCACGCCGGCGCTGGCCGCTATGATCTCACCGGCGAGGAGGCTGAGCGCAGCGGCGAATGGCTCACCGGGATTGCGCGCATCATGCAGGCACGGTTTTCGGAAGACGTGCAGCCGCTGATCGCGCCCTATCTCGACATTGTCCGGGCGTTCAATCCGGATCGCGGACCACTCAAGGCCTATCCCGGTTCGCCACTGTTTGCGCGTGCGCTGTTGCGGCCGCAGGATCGCCTGACTGCATGCGAGGTCGAACCCGGCGCACGAAAGGCGCTGATCGAGGCGCTGCGCCGTGACACCCAGGCCCGCGTGGTCGACCTCGATGGCTGGACGGCGCTGCCCGCCTTTGTGCCGCCGAAGGAACGGCGCGGCCTGATCCTGATCGATCCGCCCTACGAACAGACGGACGAGTTCGAACGGCTGGCCGAAGGTTTTGCGGAAGCTTTCGCGAAATGGCCGACCGGCTGCTACCTGTTGTGGTACCCGGCCAAGAGCCGTCGCGCGACCGACGAGCTGGCGCGACAGGTCGCGCAAGTGGTCGAGGCGGCGCGGCCGCCGGGAAAACTCCTGCGCGTCGAGTTCAGCGTCGCCCCGCAGACCGCGGGCGCAGCCCTCACCTCGGCCGGCCTCCTGGTCGTCAACCCGCCATGGACGCTGGCGGCCGAACTCAAGACGATCCTGGGCGAACTGGAAAAGCCGCTCGGCCAGGGCGGCGCCGGTCGCTTCAAGATCGAGGCCCCCAAACCCTGAGCTTGCGGCCCCTCACTCCGTAAAAGTCCGATAGGCAATAGGCGGGGAACCGTATTATGCTCGTCATTATTGGGATCGGCTTTACGTTCCGCTTCCGCGAATGGTAGCGGCGGAGTGACAAGGCCTCTTCTGATTTGGGGCAAGCCCGCCGTCACGCTGGCCTGCCTGGAGGCCAAAGCTTCTGGCGGAACATGTCCGCAGCGAAGGTCCGGTCGGCCGCAACGCTAGACGAGCGTAGCGGCAGAGCAATGCGGGGGGAGGTTTCCCGATGGCCATGACCGGAACAGTCAAGTTCTTCAACGGAGAACGCGGCTACGGCTTCATCAAGCCCGACGATGGTGGTCGCGATGTGTTCGTTCACATCACGGCCGTGGAGCGCGCCGGACTGAAGGATCTAACCGAAGGACAGCGCATCACATTCGAGGTCGAGCCGGACAAGAAGGGCAAAGGCCCCAAGGCGGTCAACCTCGTGATTTCTTCGTAATAGCGTTTTCAAGCGAAGTGGTTACCGGTTCGCGTGAAGGAAACGCGTCAAACAAGAATTAGCGTCCGGTTTTGAATCCAACCGAAGCCGAAGGACTCTGGGACCTTCATCTCAAGATAAAAAAATCCCGGCCGCCGCCGCGGCCGGGAGTTGGTGACCGGTACTCTTTTTATTCCTTAGAAGTGATAGTTCACGCCGGCGCGCAGCACGCCGAAGCGGTAGCCGTTTTGATTGCCGGTGATGACGAAGTTGCTGTCGTTCAGATCGACATAGAGATATTCGACCTTGGCGCTCCAATTCCGGGCAAGCCCCACCTCGGCACCCAGCCCCAGCGTCCAGCCCGCATTGGTGTGGCTCTCGGACAAGCCGAAGGTCTGGCCCGTCAACTCACCGAATGCGAGGCCGCCCGTGCCATAGAAGAGGATGTTGTTGAGGGCGTAACCGGCGCGGCCGCGGACGGTGCCAAACCAGGGGTTGGAGAATTTCCACGGTGCAAACGTATCGGAGGCACCGGTGCCCTGAATGTCGCCTTCGATGCCGAACACCCAGGGTCCGGTTTGCCAGTTGTAGCCGGCCTGCGCGCCGCCCACGAAGCCCGATGGCTTGGTTGGATTGTTGTCGACCGAGCCCCAGTCCCAGCCGATATTGCCGCCCAGATAGGGTCCGGCCCAGCTATACATGTTGAGCGGCTGATTGACGGTGTAGGGATGGCCGTAACCCAAATCGGCCGCCTCGACCGATGAAGTCCAGACTGCGGCGACCGAGACCGCAGCGACCAAGGCAATCCTGCTCATGACGCAAACTCCACACGGAAAGTGCGAACCGCTTGGCCATCGGCGTGGTTACGGATTTGCACTTTTTACTGTGCGGATTTATCGAGACTTTTAAGTTAAAGGGTTGTTAAGGCCCAAGATTCGCTGCTTCTTACTCTTAAGAGAGTGTTACCGGCGCGCTGGCAGGCGACGAGGACGACACCTAAATCCAGGCTCTATGGCTCGCGAATCCAGCAATCAGGCAAACAGCGCCGGACGGAAGGAACCCGCCCCTTTCCGATCCGATCCCGCGCAACCGGATCAGGCGCAAAGTCTCGCCGCCGGCGACATCGATCCTGCGACCGTCACGGTCGACGAGGAGGACGAGGCCCGGCTTCCGGAAGTCGAAGTCAGCGAAGAGAACAATGAGGCGATCGCCGAAGGCCCGCTCGCGATCGGTCATGCCGCGATCGAAAATGCGGTCAGGCTGGCGCCGACCTCACCCGGCGTCTATCGCATGCTCAATGCCGCGCAACGACGTGCTCTATGTCGGCAAGGCCAAGAATGTCCGCAAGCGGCTTTCTTCCTATGCGCGTGCCAGCGCACCGCAGCCGGCACGCATCCTGCGCATGATTGCGGCGACCGTTTCGGTCGAAATCGTCTCTACCACGACCGAAACCGAGGCGCTGTTGCTTGAAGCCAACCTGATCAAGCAGTTGCGGCCGCGCTTTAACGTGCAACTGCGCGACGACAAGTCGTTTCCCTATATTCTGATCACCGGCGATCACTGGGCGCCGCAAATTCTCAAGCATCGCGGCGCGCAGACGAGGCCCGGGCAATATTTCGGACCGTTCGCTTCGGCAGGCTCCGTCAATCGCACCATCACCGCGCTCCAGCGTGCCTTTTTGATTCGTTCCTGCACGGACGCGTTTTTCGAAAGCCGCACCCGCCCCTGCCTGCTCTACCAGATCAAGCGCTGCGCCGGCCCCTGCACGCGCGAGATCGATTTTCCCGGCTATACCGAGCTCGTGCGCGAAGCCAAGGATTTCCTGTCCGGCCGCAGCCAGGCGGTAAAACAGCTGCTTGCGGCCGAGATGGAAAAAGCGTCTGGCGAGCTCGAATTCGAGACCGCGGCCCTTTACCGCGATCGTCTGGCGGCATTGTCGGCGATCCAGTCGCAGCAGGGCATCAATCCGCGCACGGTGGAAGAAGCCGACCTCTTCGCCATTCACCAGGAGGGCGGCTACTCCTGCGTGGAAGTGTTCTTCTTCCGTACCGGACAGAACTGGGGCAACCGCGCCTATTTTCCGAAAGCGGAAAAATCGTTCACGCCGGAAGAGGTGCTGGCCTCGTTCCTGGCGCAGTTCTACGACGACAAGCCGCCGCCGAAACTCATCTTGCTGTCGCACCCGATCGAGGAAAGCGAGTTGATGGCAAGCGCCTTGTCGATCAAGGCAGGCTTCAAGGTCGAGGTCACGACGCCGCGGCGCGGCGAGAAGAAGGAACTGATCACGCATGCGCTCACTAATGCTAGGGAAGCGCTGGGACGGAAGCTCGCAGATACAGCGACTCAAAGCCGTCTGCTGACGGGGCTTGTCACCACGCTCGGGCTATCGCATCCGCCGCGGCGCATCGAGGTCTACGACAACAGCCACATCCAGGGCACCAACGCGGTCGGCGCCATGATTGTGGCGGGGCCGGACGGCTTCATCAAGAACCAGTACCGCAAGTTCAACATCAAGTCCGAGGGGTTAAAGCCCGGCGACGACTACGCAATGATGCGCGAGGTGCTGCAACGGCGCTTCAGGCGGCTGCTCGCCGCAGCCGACGAGGGCGAGACGGCGAGAGCGAAGACAGAGGACGATGGCGTGCCGCAGTGGCCCGACCTCGTCATCATCGACGGCGGCCGCGGCCAGCTCAATGCGGCGAAGGATATCTTCGACGAACTCGGCTTGACGCAGGTCTCGCTGCTGGCGGTTGCCAAGGGGCCGGACCGTGACGCCGGGCGTGAAACCCTGTTCATGCCGGATCGCGAAGCGATCAAGCTCGAACCGCGCGATCCGGTGCTGTATTTCATCCAGCGGCTGCGCGACGAGGCGCACCGATTCGTGATCGGATCACACCGCAAGCTGCGCAAGAAAGACATTCGCGAGGCCGGATTGCAGGAAATCCCCGGCATCGGCCCCTCGCGCAAGCGGGCGCTGTTGCACCATTTCGGAACCCTGAAGGAGATCGAGCGGGCTTCGATTGCCGATCTCGGCAAGGTGCCCGGCGTCAGCGCCGAGAGCGCGCGCAAGATTTTCGAGTTTTTCCACACCCAGCCGGGGTAAAGATTGTCACCTGGAGGTCATATGTGTCGCATGTTGACCTTCAGGCTTCGGCGGTATTGGTAGGACGAATGAACATCGCAACAACCAGGGGACTGACGAAAGGCTCGCTGTCCCTGCCCAATATTCTGACCTTTGCCCGGATCGCGGCCATTCCGATCGTGGTCGGCTGCATCTATGCGCAGGCCATTCTGGACTGGCCGCTGTGGCTGCGATGGGTCGCCTTGGCCGTATTCATTGCCGCCGCGGTGACCGATTTTCTCGACGGCTACTATGCGCGGATGTGGGATCAGCAATCGGCCCTGGGCCGGATGCTGGATCCGATCGCCGACAAGCTGCTCGTCGCCTCCTGCCTGCTGATGCTGGCCGCCGACGGCATCATCCATGGCTGGACGCTGTGGGCCGCCATCGTGATCCTGTGCCGCGAAATCCTGGTCTCGGGTTTGCGCGAATATCTGGCCGGATTGCGCGTCAGCGTGCCCGTCACCAAGCTCGCCAAATGGAAGACGACCGCACAGCTCGTCGCGATCGGATTCCTGCTTGCCGGCGAAGCCGGCGACCAGGTCATCCCGCACATCACCGAGATCGGGCTGTTGCTGCTGTGGATCTCCGCGATCGTCACCATCTACACCGGATGGGACTATTTCCGCGCCGGCATCCATCACCTCATCAAGGAGGATGAGGGATGAAGATCAAGTATTTCGCCTGGGTACGCGAGCGGGTCGGCAAGTCGGAAGAGACGGTCGAGCCGCCGGTGGGCGTCAAAACCGTCGAGGAGCTGATCGCCTGGCTTGCCGTGCGCGGCGAAACCTACGCCCACGCCTTCGAGACGCCGCGCGTGATCCGCGCCGCGATCGACCACACTCATGTCAAGCAGGACGCGACGATCAAGGGCGCCCGTGAGATTGCGTTCTTCCCGCCGATGACCGGCGGCTAGGCCGATATCACCATGACCGAAGCCATGACCATCCGCATCCAGGAATCCGATTTCGACGTTGCGCGCGAAATATCGGCGCTGACGGCCGGGCACGGCGATATCGGCGCAGTGGTTTCCTTCACCGGGATTTGCCGGGGGAGCGAGGACGGCGCATCGATCGCCGCGTTGACGCTCGAGCATTATCCCGGCATGGCGGAAGAGGAGATCGCACGCCACGCCGACGCTGCGATGTCGCGCTGGCCGCTATCGGGAATCAGGGTGGTTCATCGCGTCGGCCGGATCACGCCCGGCGAAAATATCGTGCTGGTCGTGACGGCGTCGAAACATCGCCAGGCAGCGTTCGAGGCCGCCGAATTCATGATGGATTATCTGAAAGCGAACGCGCCGTTCTGGAAACGCGTGGAAGCCCCTGGCGGCGCAAAGTGGATCGAAGCGCGCGATCACGACGACGCGGCCGCGGCGCGCTGGACCAAATCCTGATGGCCAAACGCGCCAAAGCCGCTGCCCGACGTTCCCGCGCTGCCGCTAAACCTCCCAGGGTTTCGGCCGGCGAGCTTCTGACGCTGCTCGATTTTGTCCGCTATGCGGTGAGCCGATTTATCGAGGCGAAGCTGACGTTCGCGCACGGCACCACCGACCCCGTCGCGGAAGCTGCGTTTCTGGTCTGCGAAACGCTGCATCTTCATCCCGACCTGTTCGAGGCCTTCGCGACCGCGCGCGTCACCGCGCATGAGGCGCGCACGATCCTTGATGTGATTGCGCGCCGCGTCAGTTCGGGAAAGCCGGCCGCCTATCTCGTCAACAAGATCTACATGCAGGGGCTACCGTTCTATGTCGACGAGCGCGTCATCGTGCCGCGCTCCTTCATCGGTGAATTGCTCGATCAACATTTTGGCGGAGTGGATGGCGAAGGAGCCTCGCTGATCGACGACGCCAGCGCGGTGGAAAACGTGCTCGAGCTGTGCACCGGCTCCGGCTGCCTGGCCATCTTGGCCGCGCGGACTTTTCCGAATGCAGAGATCGACGCGGTCGACATTTCGAAGGACGCGCTGGCCGTCGCCGCGCGCAATGTCGCCGAGCATGGCCTTCAGGAACGGATCACGCTCCACCGCGGCGACTTGTATGCGGCCGTTGCCGACAAGCGGTATGATCTGATCATCGCCAACCCGCCCTATGTCGATGCGGAGGGCATGGCAAGCCTGCCGCGCGAGTGCCGCGTCGAGCCCAAGCTCGCCTTCGATGGCGGCGCGGACGGGCTTGATGTCGTCAGGCGCATTCTGGATCAGGCAAGCCGCTGCCTCACGGACGGCGGCGGGCTGTTGTGCGAGATCGGCCGCTGCCGCAGCGCATTGGAGGCGGCCTACCCGCAAACCGAATTCCTGTGGCTGGACACGGAGGATTCCGAAGGCGAGGTGTTCTGGCTTGCCGCGGCGGAACTGCCAAACGCCGCAAAGCTGCAAAAAGGTTCTCGGCTATCCTGAGAAACGCTCGATCCCTGCGAAAATAGCAGGTCTCGCGGCGTTTCAGTCGCCCGCCGAAGCTGCTAATCTCTCCGCCAGCCCGTTTCACCGAAAACTCGAAGAGGCCCACCATGCTGGACAAGAGCCCGCACTCCGCCGTCAACGTTCCCAATGACCTTGCCGCGCATTGGATGCCGTTCACCGCCAACCGCGCTTTCAAGAAGGCGCCGCGGCTGCTCGCCGGCGCCAAGGACATGTATTACTTCACCGTCGACGGCCGCAAAATCCTCGATGGCGCCGCCGGCATGTGGTGCAGCAATGCCGGCCACGGCCGCACCCAGATCGCTCAAGCGATCGCCAAGCAGGCCGAGACACTCGACTATTCGCCGCCATTCCAGTTCGGCATCCCGCAGGCCTTCGAACTTGCAAGCCGCATCGCCGACCTTGCGCCCAAAGGCCTCGATCACGTGTTCTTCTGCAACTCCGGATCGGAAGCGGCCGACACCGCGCTCAAGATCGCGCTCGCCTATCACCAGATCTCCGGCCAGGGCGGCCGCATGCGCCTGATCGGCCGCGAGCGCGGCTATCATGGCGTCGGCTTCGGCGGCACCTCGGTCGGCGGCATGGGCAACAACCGCAAGATGTTCGGAACGCTGCTGACCGGCGTCGATCATCTGCCGACCACCTATGACCGAGAAAAGCAGGCCTTCTCGCGCGGCGAGCCGGAATACGGCGCCCATTTTGCCGACGCGCTGGAAAACCTCGTCAACCTGCACGGCGCCAATACCATTGCCGCCGTCATCGTCGAACCGATGGCAGGGTCGACCGGCGTGCTGCCGGCGCCCAAGGGCTATCTCAAGCGGTTGCGCGAGATCACCCAGAAGCACGGCATCCTCCTGATCTTCGACGAGGTCATCACCGGCTTTGGCCGGCTGGGCTACGCTTTTGCCGCCGAACGCTATGGCGTGCTGCCGGACATGATCACCTTCGCCAAGGGCGTCACCAATGGTGCCGCGCCCATGGGCGGCGTGATCGTGCGCGACACTATCCACGACGCCTTCATGAGCGGCCCCGAACACGCCATTGAGCTGACCCACGGCTATACCTATTCGGCCCATCCTCTGGCCTGCGCCGCGGGACTTGCCACGCTCGATATCTATCGCGACGAAAAGCTGTTCGATCACGCCCGCGCGCTCGAGCCGAAGTGGACCGACGCCCTCATGTCGCTGAAGAACGAGCCGAACGTCGTGGATATCCGCACCGTCGGCCTGACGGCCGGCATTGACCTCACCTCCAGGCCGGATCAGCCGGGCAAGCGGGGCTTCGATGCGCTGAACAGCGCCTTCTTCGACAACGATCTGATGCTGCGCATTGCCGGCGACACCCTGGCGCTGACCCCGCCTTTGATCGTCAGCGAGGCCCAGGTCGGCGAGATCGTCGAGAAGGTCGCCAAGGTCATTCGCGCGGTCGCCTGACGGCCCAACGCTTGTTCCTGCAAGGCAACCGCGGCTCCTGGTTACGGGCCGCGGTTCCGTTTTTGGGGACGCCAAGAAGATTGGCCTATCGAATCAACATTAGTGCTAGTGTTGGTTGAACCTGGGCGGTCCGAGCGCGGCCACGCGACCACTGTCCCAGGGTGCAAGGCACCACGGGGGCTGAGGGGCTTAGGCGCGCAACATGATCCGCATTTCCACGATCTTCATCGCCATTTGCATGGTGCTGGTCGCCGCCTCGTTCGGCCTCATTCTCTACTCGGTTGCTGGAATCAGCGGCACTGAATCCGCGATCGCCGCTCTGACCGCGCTGACCTTCCTCATCCTCTACAACGCCGTATCGATGCGGCTGCGCGACCGTACCGATGTCGGCGGCCAGATCGCCGACCTGTCGCGCGGCACGGCCGACCTAGCCCGCCAAGTCGCCGAGTTCGGTCGACGGCTGACCGCGGTCGAAGGAAAGCTCAATTCGCTCAATCATGCCGGCGCCGACCGCATCCAGGCGGTGGTCGGTGAGATCAGCGAACTTGGCGGGCTGGTGAAACAGCTTGCCGTGTCAGTGGCAAGCCACGACGACATGCTGTCTTCAAATGCGGCTGCGGCAAATGCGGCTGCGGCGGCTCGGCCCGTGATCGAAGCCGAAAAGGCTGGGCGCCAGGAGCCGTCCTTCGCAAACGAGGTTCCAAAAGTGGTGGTGGCCCCGCCCCCCATCGCCATCGTCCATCCCGAGCCGCCCGTCGACCCGCGCGGCGAAATGCAGACCTTCGCCGCCGTGAAGACCGCGATCGAGGAAAACCGGCTCGACATCTACCTGCAACCGCTGGTGACCCTGCCGCAACGCAAGGTCCGCTTTTACGAGGCCGTCACGCGCATCCGCGACGAGCACGATCGGGTGCTCGCCGCCGACGAGTTCATGCCTTTCGTGGAGGCGACCGGCCTGATCGGAAAGGTCGATCATACCGTGCTGCTGCGTTGCGTGCAGGTGCTGCGCCGCCTGATGGTTCGCAATAAGGAGATCGGCCTTTTCTGCAACATGGCGGCCGGTACGCTCCGCGACGCCGCGACGTTCGCGCCTTGCCTGGATTTCCTTGAAGCCAATCGCGCGCTTGCGCCGTCGCTTGTGATCGAATTCAAGCAGGCGATGTTTCGCAATCTCGGAGCTGCCGAGAGCGAGAATTTGGCGGCGCTTGCGCAGCGCGGATTTCGCTTCTCGATCGACCATGTCACCGATCTCAGGATCGAGCCGCGCGAGCTTGCCGACCGCGGGGTCCGCTTCATCAAGGTGCCGGCCGCGCTGTTGCTCGACCCAAAGGCGTTTTCGACCTCCGACATCCACCCGTCCGATCTGTCCGATCTGCTCGGCCGCTTCGGCATCGACCTTATCGCCGAACGGATCGAGGGCGAGCGCGCCGTCGTCGATCTGCTCGATTTCGACGTCCGGTTCGGACAGGGCTTTCTGTTTGCACCGCCGCGGCCGCTGCGGCCCGAGGGCACCTCAAACCCGGACGGCATGTCAGCGGGCAAGTCGCCGGAATCCAACGGTGCCGTCAGGGCCGGCGCTCCCGTTATCGAACCTCCTCCGGCACGGGCCATCGGCAACGCCGCGCTGGCGCGGCGTGCGGGCGGCCCAAACTGATTTACGCCTGACATGACGGCGCTGAAATTCGTCGAAAGGCTGCGCGACCTCGCCGGCGGCGTGGACGTGCTGCTCAGCGATATCTGGGGCGTCGTCCATAACGGCCTGGTCGCGTTTCCCGAGGCCTGCGAGGCCCTGCATAACTTTCGCAACCAGGGGGGAACGGTCATCCTGATTACCAATGCCCCGCGGCCGGCGGATTCGGTGCAGCGTCAGTTGCGTAAACTCCACGTCGCCGACGGGATCTATGACGCGATCGTCAGCTCGGGCGATCTGACGCGGCATTTCGTCGCCGACCATCCCGGCCAGAAGATGTTCTTGGTCGGTCCCGAGCGCGACAGTTCGATCTATCGCGGCCTCGATCCGGTGCTCGCTCCGCTCGAACAGGCCGACTACATCGTCTGCACCGGCCTGTTCGACGACGAGACGGAGTTTGCGGAAAATTATCGCGGGATGATGCTGAGGGCGCGTGAACGCAAACTGACGCTTGTCTGTGCGAATCCCGACATCGTCGTGGAACGCGGCGATCGCCTGATCTATTGCGCCGGCGCCATTGCTGAACTTTATCTTGAACTCGGCGGCGAGGTAATCTTCTACGGCAAGCCCCACCGGCCGATCTATGAGCGCGCCATGGCGCTGGCGGCCAAGCAGCGAGCTCAGGCTGTCCCGCTCAACCGGGTGCTCGCGATCGGGGATTCCGTGCGAACGGACCTTGCCGGCGCGCACGGCTTTGGAATCGATTGCCTGTTCGTCACGCGGGGCATTCATTCCGACGAATTCGAGGGTATCGACCAGCTCGACCCTGCGTCGGTCAGGGAGTTGTTCGGCCACCCACCCAGCGCGTTGACGCGCGAGCTCAGGTGGTAGCCGAGAGGCTTTCCGTCATACCCGTGAAAGCGGGTATCCAGTACGCCGCGGCCTTTCCGGCTCGATAGAGGTGTCGCTGGAATACTGGATCGCCCGGTCGAGCCGGGCGATGACAATGATGGTCGAAGGAGCGCGGGTTACGCGTTCTCCATATCCGGGAATACCGCCTCGATCTTGGTCTTGAGCGTGGCGGCGTTGAACGGCTTGACGATGTAGTTGTTCACGCCGGCCTTCTTGGCGGCAATCACGTTCTCGGTCTTCGATTCAGCCGTGATCATGATGAACGGGGTGGTGGCGAGGTTCGGATCGGCCCGGACTTCCCGCAACAGGTCGTAGCCCGTCATCGGCTCCATGTTCCAGTCGGAGATGACGAGGCCGTATTTCTTGCCGCGCATCTTGTTGAGCGCAGCCGATCCATCGCTGGCATCGTCTATATTCTCGAAGCCGAGCTGCTTGAGGAGATTTCTGATGATGCGAATCATGGTGCTGTAGTCATCCACCACCAGAACCGACATCGATAGATCCACCGCCATCTTTAAATCCCCTGGACAACTCACCAACCCTGCCGGGCCAAACGGCCCCCTGCAGTCCGCCCCAACGACTATCATCAGCCATTAAACAGCCAGTTAACCCGCGCCGATATCGGGGCCGCTCCATCCTCGAAAACGGTCTATTCGCCCCCGCTTGACTTATTCGGCTGCCCCAAGTCACGGTCCGTCGCCACCTAGTGGTCCGATTCTAACATTCGCATCCCTTCTCAGCGGCCGTTTTTGCGAATGTTAGAATTGCAGGACCACTAGCAAATATGTGTTCCTAGTGGAGTTTCGGATTTGACATTCTTTTCCGAACTCGCGGCTAGGTGGGTAGCGAATGTCAAATCCACTCCACTAGCAGCTAAGACTTTGTAAATGGCTTCTGATTTTACCGTGATCCGCGACGGCAATTCCGCCACCGCCACCCCCAAGGGGATTGTGGTGGCGATGGGAAATTTCGATGGCGTTCATCTCGGCCACCGCGCTGTCATCGACGCGGCGCTGCGCATGGGGCAGGCGCATGGCCGACCGGCTTTTGCGGTGACCTTCGAACCCCACCCCCGCAGTTATTTCAGCCCGAGCACCCCCCAGTTCCGCCTCACAGATGAGGCCGCAAAGCTGCGGCTATTGGCAGCAACCGGCCTTTCCGGCGCCGTGGTCATGACCTTCGACAGGCGGCGTGCCGAGACCACGGCGCAAGATTTCATTCACCATGACCTCATTGAGCGCCTCGGCATCAGCGGCATCGCGGTCGGCTACGATTTCCATTTCGGCAAGGGCCGGGTCGGCTCGCCGGGCCTGCTGGTTGCGGAAGCGCCGCGGCTTGGCATCGAAGTGGATGTCCAGGCCCATGTCGACATTGCCGAACGGCCGGTTTCCTCCAGCGCGATCCGCATGGCGCTCGCCGAAGGACAGATCGACGAAGCGGCCGCGATGCTGGGCGGCCCGTGGTTCATCAGCGGCGAAGTCGTCCACGGCGAGAAACGCGGCCGCGACCTCGGCTACCCCACCGCCAATATCAGGCTCGACAGGAACTGCGGCCTCAAGCACGGCATCTATGCGGTGCGCGTCGGCCTTGGCGAGGCGCGCCTCGATGGCGTGGCGAGTTTTGGCCGCCGGCCGACCTTCGACAACGGTGCGCCGCTGCTCGAAATCTTTCTGTTTGATTTCAAGGGCGATCTCTATGGTCGCCGCATGGACGTCGCCTTCATCGCCTTCCTGCGCGAGGAATTGAAGTTCGATGACGTCGACGCGCTGATCCGCCAGATGGACGCCGACAGCCGTCTGGCCCGCGAAAAGCTGGCGGCCGTGCCTGACGCCTTCCCCAGACTGGGGCTCATCGATTAAGGGACCCGGCGGGCTTTGCGATTGCGCTTGCCCCTGCTATGGAAGGCCCATGTTTGCGCGGCGCACCATCGGCATTAGCGGCCCGGCTTCCGCCTGAGCTTTTGAGCTCGGCGAGAAGACCGGGATTTGTCGTCCTTCCGCCATCCGCCCTTCTTAAGACCGCGTACCAGAGCTCCTATGTCCGAAAAGCCGCAGAAGTCAGACAGCACAGACTATTCCAAAACCCTGTTCCTGCCGCAGACGGAATTCCCGATGCGCGCGGGCCTGCCCCAGCGCGAGCCGGAAATCCTGAAACAATGGAACAAGGTCGGGCTGTACGAGCGCCTGCGCGAGAGCTCCGCCGGACGGCCGAAATTCGTCCTGCACGATGGCCCGCCCTATGCCAATGGCAACATCCATATCGGGCATGCACTCAACAAGATCCTCAAGGACGTGGTGACCAAGAGCCAACAGATGCTGGGCTTCGATTCCAACTACGTCCCGGGCTGGGACTGCCACGGCCTGCCGATCGAATGGAAGATCGAAGAGGAAAACTACCGCTCCAAGGGCAAGGCCAAGCCGGACTTCCGCGACTCCGCGGCGATGGTGGCGTTCCGAAAGGAATGCCGCGCCTATGCCACGCACTGGCTCGACGTGCAGCGCGAAGAATTCAAGCGGCTCGGCATCATCGGCGACTGGGATCACCCCTACGCCACCATGAGCTTTTCCGCAGAAGCGCAGATCGCGCGCGAGCTGATGAAGTTTGCCAGTAACGGCACGCTCTATCGCGGCTCCAAGCCGGTGATGTGGAGCGTGGTGGAAAAGACCGCGCTCGCCGAGGCCGAAGTCGAGTACGAGGATTACACGTCGGATACGGTGTGGGTGAAGTTTCCGGTCACCTCGCCGGCGCATGGGGCGCTCGCCGGCGCCAGTGTCGTTATCTGGACCACGACGCCATGGACGCTGCCGGGTAACCGCGCGATCAGCTTCTCGCCGAAGATCGCCTATGGCCTGTACAAGGTCACCGACGCGCCCGCCGACAACTGGGCCAGAAATGGCGACCTTCTGATTTTGGCGGATGCGCTCGCGGAAAGCGTGTTCAAGCAGGCGCGTGTGACCGCCTACGGCAAGATGCGGGATATCCCCGGCGAGACGCTGGATGCGGTGGAATGTGCGCATCCGCTCAGGGGACTCGATGGCGGATATCAATTCGTCGTCCCCCTGCTGTCAGGTGATCACGTCACCGACGATGCCGGCACCGGTTTCGTGCACACCGCGCCCGGCCATGGCCGCGAGGACTTCGACGTCTGGACCGCGAATGCGCGCGAACTGGAAGCGCGCAGCATCAATACGACGATCCCTTACACGGTCGACGAGAACGGCGCCTTCACCGCGCAGGCGCCCGGTTTTACCGGAAAGCGCGTCCTAAACGACAAGGGCGAAAAGGGCGACGCCAATGAGGCGGTCATCAAGGCGCTGATCGAAAAAGGAATGCTGCTCGCGCGCGGGCGGCTGAAGCATCAATATCCGCATTCCTGGCGCTCGAAAAAGCCGGTGATCTTTCGTAACACGCCGCAATGGTTCATCGCGATGGATAAGCCCATCGCCGAGAACGGCAAGGCGAAGCTAGGTGATACGCTGCGCGCCCGCGCGCTGCACGCCATCTCCGTCACGCAATGGGTGCCGCCCGCTGGGCAGAACCGCATCAACGGCATGATCGTCAACCGCCCGGACTGGGTGATCTCGCGCCAGCGCGCCTGGGGCGTGCCGATCGCGGTGTTCGTCCGCGAAAAGGGCGACGGCTCGGCCGAAATCCTGCAGGACGAAATCGTCAATCAGCGGATCTGCGAGGCTTTCACGGAAGAAGGCGCGGATGCCTGGTATCGCGACGGCGCCCGCGAGCGTTTCCTCGGGCCGCGCGCGAGCGAGGACTGGAAAAAAGTCGACGACATTCTCGACGTCTGGTTCGACTCCGGCTCGACTCACGCCTTTGTGCTGGAAGACCGCCAAAATTTTCCCACTCTCGGCCACATCGTCCGCAAGATCGACGGCGGCCAGGATACCGTGATGTATCTGGAAGGGTCAGATCAGCATCGCGGCTGGTTTCACTCGTCGCTGCTCGAAAGCGCCGGCACGCGCGGACGCGCGCCCTACGACATCGTGCTGACGCATGGCTTCACGCTCGACGAGAACGGCCGCAAGATGTCGAAATCGCTCGGGAACACCGTCGAGCCGCAAAAGGTGATTGCGCAATCCGGCGCCGACATTCTGCGCCTTTGGGTCTGCGCCACCGATTATGCAGACGACCAGCGCATCGGCCCCGAAATCCTGAAAAACACCATCGAGACCTACCGCAAGCTGCGCAACACCATCCGCTGGATGCTCGGCACGCTGCATCACTTCCGGCCGGAAGACGCGATTGCGCACGCGGACATGGGCGAACTCGAACGGCTGATGCTGCATCGTCTGAGCGAGATCGACGCCGTCGTGCGCGAGGCCTATGCGGCGTTCGACTACAAGACGGTCGTTGCTTCGCTCACCCATTTCATGAACACCGATCTGTCGGCGTTCTATTTCGATATCCGCAAGGACGCGCTCTATTGCGATCCGCCGTCGTCGACGACGCGCAAGGCGGCGCTGACGACGGTCGATATCCTCTGCGACGCCATCCTGAAATGGCTGGCGCCGATCACAAGCTTCACCGCGGACGAGGCCTGGTTCATGTTCCACCCAAATGGAGCGTCCTCGGTGCATCTGCTCAATTTCCCGGACAACCTCGCTGCTTTCCGCGACGAGGCGCTCGCCGTGAAATGGGAGACCATCCGCGATGTGCGCCGCGTCGTGACCGGCGCGCTGGAACTCGAGCGCGCCGCCAAGAATATCGGCTCGTCGCTGGAAGCCTCGCCCGTGATCTATGTCTCCGATCGGCAGACGCTCGCGACGCTGTTCGATATCGACCTCGCCGAAGTCTGCATCACATCCAGCTACGAAGTCCGGGAAGGCGAGGCGCCGGCAGATGCGTTCCGTCTCGATGCCGTGCCCGGCGTCGCCGTCGTGGTCGAAAAGGCCGCAGGCAGAAAATGCGCGCGGTCGTGGAAGATTCTCCCGACCGTCGGCGAGGACGCCGATTATCCCGACGTGTCGCCGCGGGACGCCATCGCCTTGCGTGAATGGAAGGCGATGGGAGTGACGCCTTGAGCCTCCATTTGCGCTATGGGCTGATTGCGGCCATCGCCACGCTCGTGCTCGACCAGGCGTCGAAATTCTGGCTGGTCCGGGTGTTCGACATTGCCCACCGCGGCACGGTCAAGCTCACGCCGTTCTTCGATCTGGTGCTGGCATGGAATCAGGGCATCAGCTTTGGCTGGTTTCAGAACGACGGCCCAATGGCCCAGATCGTCCTGATGGCGATAAAGGTGGTGGCGGTCGTGGTGCTCGCGGTCTGGATGGCGCGGTCGCGCACGCTTCTGGCCACCCTGGCACTCGGGCTGATTATCGGAGGCGCGATCGGCAATGGCATCGACCGCCTGGCCTATGGCGCGGTGGTCGATTTTGCCCTGTTTCACGTCCGGATCGGCGAAACGACCTTCAATTGGTATGTCTTTAACCTGGCTGATGTAGCCATTGTTGCCGGGGTTGGCGCCCTGCTGTATGACTCGTTCTGGGGTTTACCCGCCGCAAAAGCGCCCTGATCCGGCTACTAATAGTAGCCGTCGAGCGTGAGGCTTTGCTGGCCCCAACCAGGCCCGAGGCAAGTCCCAAAGGTCTGGACGATAACGCGATTTTTGGACGGGAAAGCGCGATGCAAAAGACAGAAGCTAGCGGTTTGATCGGACGGACCGTCGGTCTTGCGGTCCTCTCCTTGAGTCTCGGTCTGGCTGTCACCCTCGGCGCGGCCCGTGCCGAGGACGACGGCAGGACCATGTCGGAAAAGATCTCGGACGGCTTCTACGGCATGATCCGCGGCACCAACATGGATAACCATGGCATCGACTATCGCGAGCGTTCGCCGCTGGTGGTGCCGCCGACGCTCGACCTTCCGCCACCGGCCTCCGCCGCCGGCGAAGGGCAGGTTGCGAACTGGCCCAAGGATCCTGACGAGCGTCAACGCAGGGCCGTCATCGCGACCAAGAAGAAGAATGCGCCGCCTCCGTCGCGCGTCCGCGTGACCGCCGGCGGAGATCCGCAGCAGCAGGTTCAGCCGATCAATATCGCGCCTCCGGTGGAGGAAGCGCCCGTTGCCGGCACGACGCGTCCGGCTTACGCGAGCGATCGCAACGGCACGGCCCTGACCGATCCGGTCTATGACAAGCCGGGAGATCTGTTCACGGGCGGCGCTGCGGCGCTGTCCGATTGGAGCGGCGTGAGCAACCTGTTCGGTGGCGGCAAAACGGTGCCGGTCGAACCAGGTACGGAGCCTGCCCGCACAGCGTTGACCCAGCCACCGGCCGGGTATCAGACGCCAGCGACCGGCTATGCATATGGCGAAGAAAAGAAGGGCTGGCTGGACGGTACGGCGAACCCGGATCGCAACCCGCTTGCGCAACGGTCGAGCGCAACCAGCGTCGTCCACTAACGGTATAGGGTCGGCTTGATTTGCCGGCTCTGACAGGCAGGTGCCGTCCCAAGGACGGCACCTTGGTTTATCAGCGAAAAGGATTCCCGGTGGAGTTTTGGACATTCGCCCGCAACGCTCGCAGCCTGACGGATAGCGAGCGTCATGCCCTCCCCGCCGCGCGTTCCTGCCGCTCATGACATTATCCCGGCGCTTTCGGACCTCCCTGCTTGCCGGTTTGTTTTCCGGCCTCATCGTCTCCCTAACGCTTGCGCCGACCACGGCCGCACCGTCGCCGCCGGAGACCTTCAGCCTCGCCAACGGACTTCAGGTCGTGGTGATCCCGGATCACCGCACCCCCGTCGTCACGCAGATGATCTGGTACAAGGTTGGCTCCGCCGACGAGACATCGGGCAAATCCGGCCTCGCACATTTTCTTGAACACCTGATGTTCAAGGGCACGAGCAAACATCCGGCCGGCGAATTTTCCGAGACCGTGCAGCGGGTCGGCGGCAACGAGAACGCCTTCACCTCCGCCGACTACACCGGCTATTTCCAGCGTGTGCCGCGCGAGCAACTCGGCAGGATGATGGAGTTCGAGGCCGATCGCATGACGGGCCTCGTCCTGAAGGACGAAAATGTGTTGCCCGAGCGCGACGTCGTGCTCGAGGAATTCAACATGCGGGTGGCCAACAATCCCGAGGCGCGGCTCACCGAACAGATCATGGCGGCGCTTTATCTCAACCATCCCTATGGCCGGCCGGTGATCGGCTGGCATCATGAAATCGAGAAGCTCGATCGTGAGGACGCGCTCGCCTTCTACAGGCGTTTTTACGCGCCGAACAACGCCATCCTGGTGGTGGCCGGTGACGTCGATGCGGGCGAGGTGCGCCCGATGGCGGAGCGGACATTTGGCGTGATTGCGCCGCAGCCCGCGATACCGGCGCAGCGCGTTCGTCCGCAGGAGCCGGAGCCTGCCGCGCCGCGGACGGTGACCCTTTCTGATCCGCGCGTCGAACAGCCGGGCTTGCGGCGTTATTATCTGGTCCCGTCCGCCGCCACGGCCGCTGCCGGAGAGAGCGCCGCGCTCGACGTGCTGGCGCAACTGATGGGCGGCGGCAGCAATTCCTATCTTTATCGCCGCCTTGTGGTCGACCATCCGCTCGCAGTGAGCGCCAGCGCCGCCTATCAAGGCATCTCGCTTGACGCGACGCAGTTCTCGATCTCGGCCTCGCCGCGGCCCGGCGTGACGTTCGCACAGGTCGAACAGGCGATCGACGATGTGATCGCCGATATCGGCGAGAACGGGGTGCGTTCGGAAGATCTCGAGCGCGTCAAAACGCAGCTCATCGCCGAAACCGTCTACGCGCAGGACAATCAGGCAACCTTGGCCCGCTGGTACGGCGGCGCGATGACAACCGGCCTCAGCCTCGACGACATCAGGAAGTGGCCCGAGCGCATTCGCGCGGTCACCGCTGATCAGGTGCGCCAGGCCGTGCAAAAATGGTTCGACAAGAAGCGTTCGGTAACCGGCTATCTGATCAAGGACGAAACGCCCAAACACATGGAGAAGCGATCGTGACTTTCCTCAAGATCGGCGCGGCGCGGAAGGGGTTTGTGGTTGGCGCGTGTCTGGCGATGATGGCGATCCTCCCCACGCCATCGCATGCCGCCGCCAAAATCCAGCACCTGATCTCACCGGGGGGCATCGAGGCCTGGTTCGTGCAGGATAGCACCGTGCCGCTGGTCGCCATGGAATTCGCCATGTATGGCGGCGCCGCGCAGGACCCCGCAGGCAAGGCCGGCGTCGGCAACATGGTGGCCGATCTCATCGATGAAGGCTCGGCCGACCTGGATTCCAGGGCGTTTCACGAACATCTGGACCGCCGCGCGATTGAACTCGCCTTCAGCGTCACACGGGATTTTTTCCGCGGCTCCTTGCGGATGCTCAAGGACAACAAGGACGAAGCCTTCGAGCTGTTGCGCACATCACTGACCTCACCGCATTTCGACAGCGCGGACGTCGAGCGCATTCGCGCCCAGCTCATCTCCGGCCTGAAGCGCGAGACCTCCAATCCGGGTTCGCTCGCCAGCCGCAAGTTCCTGGAAATCGCCTATGGCGATCACCCCTATGGGCGGCCATCCGGCGGCACGCTGGAAAGCGTTCCCACGATTACCACCGCCGATTTGAGGGACTACGTCGCTCGCGTACTGACCAAGGAGCATCTGAAGATTGCCGTGGTGGGCGACATCGACGCCGCTTCGCTCGGCGCATTGCTGGACCGGACATTCGGCGGCTTGCCTGCGACGTCGCAACTCGTTGTGGTGCCCGATATCGCCGCCAGCAAGCCGCCGCAGCGTGAGTTCATCGCGCTCGACGTCCCCCAGACCGTGGTGACGTTCGGTGGTCCCGGCATCAAGCGCGGCGATCCGGATTTCATGGCTGCCTACGTCGTCAACCACATTCTCGGCGGCGGATCGGGATCGCGGCTCTACCGTGAAGTCCGCGAGAAGCGCGGCCTTGCCTATTCGGTCTCCGACTCGCTGGCCTGGATGGACCACTCCGCCCTGTTCGTCGGTTCGACCGGGACGCGGGCCGACCGCGCCGGCGAAACGGTCGAAGCGATCACGCGCGAGATCCGCCGCATGGGGACGGACGGTCCGACCGAGCAGGAGCTCGACGAGGCCAAATCCTATCTGAAGGGCTCGCGGATGCTCTCCCTCGACACGTCAGCCAAGCTCGCCTCGGCGCTGCTGCAATATCAGCTCGACCACCTTCCGATCGACTATGTGGAGCGACGCAACGCGATGGTCGATGCCGTCACGATCGACAAGGCGAGAGAGGCTGCGCACAGGCTATGGAGCAACGGCCTGTTGACCGTCGTCGTCGGCCGCGAACCGCAAGCCACCGCCCAGCCGGTTGCAGCCACGCTGCCCTTGAAGGCGAATTAGGCTCCTCCTGCGCCCAAGCAAATCGCGCGCAAAGCCGTTATTCTCGGAAAATTCCGATTCCACGAAGGAATCGTTTCCGGTTCGGTGACGCCATGATGCGGATTGCCCGCGACCTTTCGATCGACGAGAACGACCTCGAGATTACCTTTGTTCGCGCCTCCGGACCGGGCGGGCAGAACGTTAACAAGCTCTCGACCGCCGTGCAGTTGCGCTACGACTCGCGCAAGCTCGCGCTGCCGGACGATGCGGCGGCGCGGCTGGTGCGACTTGCCGGCCAGCGCATGACGAAGGACGGCGTGATCGTCATTCACGCGCAGCGCTTCCGGACCCAGGAGCGCAATCGAAGCGACGCGATCGAGCGACTGCTGGGGCTGTTGCGCGAGGCCATGATACGCCCCACCCCGCGGCGCGCGACCCGGCCGACATTCGCGTCGAAGCAACGCCGACTCGAGGGCAAAAAGCGCCGCGGCGACATCAAGGCACGACGAGGAACGACCCGCTACGACGACTAAACCATCGGGGGACTTCTCGGGCAGCTCCCTCCCGAAACGCTGCAGAAGCCTCTAAATTAGCGCTCTTCACGAGTGAGTCCGAATGCCCGTCCGCCAATTGCCAGAACAGGTCGTCAACCGCATCGCCGCGGGCGAGGTGGTGGAGCGTCCGGCAAGCGTGGTCAAGGAACTGGTCGAGAACGCCATCGATGCCGGCGCGAGCCGGATCGACATCTTCACCGACGGCGGCGGGCGGCGAAAGATCGTCATCACCGACGATGGCGGCGGCATGACCCATGCCGATCTCGCCTTGTCGGTCGAGCGGCATGCCACCTCCAAGCTTGACGATGAGGACCTCCTGCGCATCCGCACGCTTGGGTTCCGCGGTGAAGCGCTGCCCTCGATCGGCGCCGTCGCCAGGCTCAACATCGCCACCCGCCACGCTCGCGAGCCGCACGCCTGGTCGCTGTCCGTCGAAGGCGGGGTGAAATCGCAGGTCGCGCCGGCCGCACTGTCGCAAGGCACCCGCGTCGAGGTCAGCGACCTCTTTTATGCGACGCCGGCGCGGCTGAAATTTCTCAAGACCGACCGCACCGAAGCCGAGGCGATTCGCGAAGTCGTGCGGCGGCTTGCCATGGCGCGGCCCGACATCGCCTTTACGCTCGCCGGCGAGGAGCGCAGCCCCGTCACCTGGGCCGCCGCCCTGCCCGGCGCGCCCGGCCAGTTGACGCGGCTTGGCGATATTCTGGGCGCGGATTTTCGAAATTGCGCTATCGACGTTCGCGCCGAGCGTGACGGCGTCATCGTCGAGGGGTTTGCCGCAAGTCCGTCTCTGACAAGGGCAAACGCGCTCGGCCAATATCTTTTCGTCAACGGACGGCCGGTGCGCGACAAGCTGATCCTGGGCGCGGTGCGCGCGGCTTACGCCGACTACCTCCCGCGTGACCGTCACCCGGTCGTGGCGCTGTTCGTGGCGCTCGATGCGCGCGAGGTCGATGCCAACGTGCATCCGGCCAAGACCGAAGTTCGCTTCCGTAACGCCGGACTTGTACGCGCCCTGATCGTGCATGCGCTGAAAGAAGGGCTGGCGCGCGAGGGCAAGCGCACGGCCGCCAACGGTGGCGCCGCCGCGGTCGAAGCGCTTCGTCCCGCTTTCGCGCCGCCCCGGGCGGCGAATTGGGACTGGCGGCGCTCGCCGGCCTTTCCTGTCGGGCCATCGCCGGCGTTTCAAACCGCCGCAGCCGCCGCGCTGGCCGAACCGGGTCAGGCGGCCTTCGACGTCGGCGCACCGACTGCGGATGTGAGATTTCAGGAACAGCCTGCGGCCGACCTGCTTCACCGTCCGCTCGGCGCGGCACGGACGCAGATTCACGAAACCTATATCGTCTCGCAAACCCGCGACGGCCTCATTGTCGTCGACCAGCACGCCGCGCACGAGCGTATCGTCTACGAGAAATTGAAGACTTCGCTTGCCCGGAACGGCGTGCAACGGCAGATCCTGCTGATCCCGGAAATCGTCGAAATGGACGAGGCCACGGTCGAGCAACTCCTGGCGCGCGGCGAAGAACTCGCTTCCTTCGGGCTTGCAATCGAGTCGTTCGGGCCGGGCGCGGTCGCGGTGCGCGAGACGCCGTCGCTGCTCGGCAGGACCAATGCCGGCGGATTACTGCGCGACCTCGCCGAGCACATGGCGGAATGGGACGAGGCCTTGCCGCTGGAGCGCCGGCTGATGCATGTCGCAGCCACCATGGCCTGCCACGGCTCGGTGCGCGCCGGACGCCGCCTCAAGCCGGAAGAAATGAATGCGCTGTTGCGCGAGATGGAGGACACGCCGAATTCCGGTCAGTGCAATCACGGTCGCCCGACCTATGTGGAACTGAAACTCGCGGACATCGAGAAGCTGTTCGGGCGGCGATGACATGATACTCGCCTACGCGCCGCGCAAAAACACGAACTCCGTGTCGTCATAGACGCGCCGTTCCAGCTCCGAATAGCCTTCCGGCGCCCTGAAGCCCGCAGCCTTCGCTTCCTCGACCACGAGCAACGCGCCTGGTGTCAGCCAGCCGCCGTCACGCAAGGAGACGAGTGCCGTGTCCGCGAGACCCTTGCCATAGGGCGGGTCGAGAAACACCAGCGAGAACGGCTCGACGGGATGCGCCGGTCCAAGGTTGGTCGCATCGCGGCGATAGACTTTCGTCACGCCGCCGAGACCCAGCGCTTCGACGTTGTCGCGCATCAGCGCGCGGGCCTCCGCGCCATTGTCGACGAAGAGCGTGAATTTGGCACCGCGCGAAACCGCCTCGATGCCGAGCGCCCCGGTGCCGGCGAACAGGTCCAGCACCCGCGAGTCTTGAATCGGATCGGCGTAGGCGTGGATCAGGATGTTGAAGAGCGACTCGCGCAGGCGATCGGCCGTCGGACGAATGTCGCGCGAGGACGGAGACGCGAGATTGCGGCCCTTTAGTCTGCCTCCGACGACGCGCATCGCTTACTCATCCCGCGGCCTGAGATCGCGCTTGCCGTGATAGCCGCGCTTCGGGCGGCGCGGCGGACCGTAGCCGTTGGCTTCTTCCTCGTTGCGTGCGCGCGCCTCCGCGCTGCCGGTGCGCCGCACCAGCACGCGGCGGCCTTTGCTGTCGGCGATCAGGGCGCTTTTGCCGGCCGGCTTGAACGGCTTTTTGCCACGCGGTGGGTTAACGGTTTCGTCCTCTGATTTTTCGACCGCCTCGCCCGGCATGGGCCTATTGAAATCGGCGCCGGCAAGAATTGCGATCCTTTCGCCGAGCTGCTCGCGCAACACCCGCGTCCTGACCTCCTCGACCGCGCCTTCGGCGAGTTCGGCGAGTTGGAAGGGACCGTAGGAAATTCGGATCAGCCGGTTCACCTCGAGGCCGAGATGCGCCATCACATTGCGCACCTCGCGGTTCTTGCCTTCGCGGATCGCAAACACCAGCCAGACATTGGCGCCCTGGTCACGCTCCAGCGTCGCCTCGATCGGCCCGTATTTGACGCCGTCGACCTCGACACCTTTTTTCAGTTCGTCGAGCTGTCCTTGCGTGACTTCGCCGTGGGCGCGGACGCGATAGCGGCGCAACCAGCCGGTTTCCGGCAATTCGAGCGCGCGCGCCAAGCCGCCGTCATTCGTCAGCAGCAAGAGACCTTCGGTGTTGAAATCAAGCCGGCCAACGCTGATCAGCCGCGGCAGCCCTTCGGGCAAATTATCGAATACCGTCGGCCGTCCTTCGGGATCGGCATGGGTCGTCATCAGACCGCGTGGCTTGTGGAACAGAAAGAGGCGGGTGCGCTCGCGCGGGGGCAACGGCTTGCCGTCCACGGTGACGACATCGTTTTCAGTGACGTCGAGCGCAGGGGAATTGATCACACGGCCATTGACTGTGACGCGTCCCTGAACGATCCATTCCTCGGCATCGCGGCGCGAGGCAAGCCCCGCGCGCGACACGACCTTGGCGATGCGCTCGCCCGATTTCTTGACCTTCGGCGGACGCGCGGGCCGGCGATCGTCGCTGTCGCGCTCGCGATAGGCGCCGCGGCCGCCGAATGCCGGGCGTTTTACAAAGATCTTGCTGTCGTCCTCATTTTCCCGGCGTGGCCGATCGAAGCCCCGGCTGCGCGGCTCACTGCGGGGATGCTCCTGCCAATCGGTGCGGCCTTCGGGACGATCCCGACGCGGTCGGTCGAACTTCGGACGGTCCTCGCGGGGACGATCGAATTTCGGACGCTCACGAAACGGACGATCGCCTTCGGGGCGATCATCGCGCGGACGCGAAAACCGCGGGCGTTGATCGCCATCGCGATCCCTTGGGTCGCGTTTGCGATCCCCCTCCCGCGGCTTGTCGTAACGCGGCTTGTCGAATTTTGGGCGATCGAAATTCCGCGCGCCCTCACGGGCGGGACGCGAAGGGCGCTCGGCGCTATCCTCTCGCTTCTGCCAAGGTTTGGCATCGCCACGGTCGCGGCCAAATTCCCTGTCGCGATCCGGACGATTACCGAAATCCTTGCGCGGGCCGCGCGAAAACTTCTTGTCGCCGTCGAATTTTCTTTCGGGACGCCCGGCGAACGGCCGATCGCCTCGTGGACGGTCGTCGCCACGTGGCCGCGCCTTGAATGGACGGTCACCACGTGGCCGATCACCGTCCTTGCGAAAACCCTCGCCGCGTGGCGCGTAGGGCCGCTTCTCGCCACCCTCTCGCGGAGCGTAAGGTTTCTTGTCGCCAAATTTCCTGCCCTGGAAACGCACGGTCGGCCGCGCGTCGCGGTCACGATCCGGCCGGTCACCGCGCGCACGTGGCGCAGCGCGGTCGTCACGGCGCGGTGGGCGATCATCGCGCTTGCCGGCATACGGGCGCCGCTCGCCTTCCGCTTTCCCTGCAAAACCGCGCTTGGCGAATTTCTTCTCGGGTCCCCGAGGAACGCCCGAGCGGCCTTTGCCGCCGGACGGACGGTCGCGCCGGCCCCGGGAGTTGTTGTCTTTATCGTTGTCGCGGGGCATGAAGAGGCTCATTTCAGATGCTAGGAACAATCAAATTCATGCGCGCTACAAAGACGCGGAGGCGCATTCTCGCACTAGTGGTCCAATTCTAACATTTGCATCCCGGTGTGGCGGGCACTTTTGCAAATGTTAGAATTGAAGGACCACTAGCAAATATAAGTTTCTAGTGGAGTTTTGGATTTGACATTCGCCTTGCGGATACGCGGCTACGGGGCAGCGAATGTCAAATCCACTCCACTGGACCGGTATCCACTTTTGCTGAAGGCGCATCTCTTAGCAGGTTTATTACGATGATACGAGGAAAGATGGCCCCTTCCTTCATGAATTTGGCCCTGAAAGCGGCCGAAAATGCCGGAAAATCGGGTGAAGTCCCGATCGGCTGCGTGATCGTGCGTGGCGAGGAGGTGATCGCCACCGCAAGCAACCGCACCCTGACCAACCGCGATCCGACCGCGCACGCCGAAATCCTGGCGATCCGGCGGGCCGCCGAAGTCACTGGCAGCGAGCGGCTAACCGAGTGCGATCTCTACGTCACGCTGGAACCCTGCACCATGTGCGCGGGCGCGATTTCGTTCGCAAGAATCCGCAGGCTTTATTTTGGCGCGACGGATCCGAAGGGCGGCGCGGTCGAATCCGGTGTGCGTTTTTTTGCGCAGCCAACCTGTCATCACGCGCCGGAAATTTATTCGGCGGTTGGCGAACAGGAAGCAGCTAGCCTGCTGCGGGATTTTTTCAAGGCGAGAAGGTAGCTGACCCTCGCCGTCATTGCGAGCGAAGCGAAGCAATCCAGAAAGGGTAAGAACCGGATTGCTTCGTCGCCTGCGCTCCTCGCAATGACGAAATCCAAGCCTAACCCGCTAGAAAAAACTCCCGCAACAGCTTCGCGGTCACATCAGGATTTTCTTCGGTGAGGAAATGCCCGGAATTGACCGGCGAACCCGAAACATTCGTCGCCCAATTCTTCCAGGTGTCGAGCGGTGTCGCCGCGGCGCGCGCAATGCCGACGTCGCCCCACAGCGCCAGCATCGGGATCGTGATCTTCTTAGCCGCGTCGCGGTCGGCCTTGTCGATCTCGTAATCGGCATAGGCGCCGGCGCGGTAATCCTCGCACATCGCATGCACGCGCGAGGGATCACGGAAGGCCGCGAGATAATGTTCGAGCGCGCGCGGATCGATCGCGTCTAGATTTTTCGATTTGGTCTGGCTTGCCATCTTGAAGCGCAGGAAGAAATCGGGATTGCCCCCGATCAGGGTTTCCGGCAGCGGATAGGCCTGCGCCAAGAACGTCCAATGATAGATCTTCAGCGCATAGGGGCGGCTGATGCGCTCCCAGTAATCATAGGTCGGCAGGATATCGAGCACCGCGAGCCGCGACAGCCGCCCGGGATGGTCGAGCGCGAGACGATAGGCGACGCGGCCGCCGCGGTCGTGTCCGGCGAGCGCGAAATGCACGTGACCAACTTGCTCCATCAGCTCGATCATGGTCTGCGCCATCGCGCGCTTTGTGTACGGCGTATGGTCCTTGTCGCTTTCGGGCATATCCGACCAGCCGTAGCCGGGCAGGTCGGCGATAATAAGCATGAAACTCTCGGCCAGTTGCGGCGCGACGCGGTGCCACATCACATGCGTTTCGGAGAAGCCGTGCAGCAGCAACAGCGGCGGCCCCTTGCCGCCGACGCGGGCAAAGATGCGGCCGGATCTGGTGTTGATCCATTCGGCGCGAAAGTCGGGGAACAAATCAGCCAGATCGGACATCGTTATTTCCGTTGCCGTCATGGCCGGGCTTGTCCCGGCCATCCACGTCTTAAGCTAGGAAGTCGTGGATGCCCGGCGCAAGGCTGCACAAGGCCGGGCTTGACGACCGATATCAATCGTTCTTCTGCGCCTGTTCCTGCTCCACCGCCTGCCAGCCGATATCGCGCCGGCAAAACCCTTCGGGCCATTTGATCCGGTCGATTGCCGCATAAGCGCGTTGCCGCGCCTCGACGACAGTCTTACCGGTGGCGCAGACGTTGAGCACGCGGCCACCATTGGCAAGAATTGCGCCGTCTTTGGCCAACGTACCAGCCTGGAAGATTTCGACACCCTCGATTTGCGCAGCTTCCTCCAACCCCTCGATGCGGGTTCCTTTGGCGTAGTCCCCGGGATACCCCTTCGCGGCCATCACCACCGTCAAAGCCGGTTCCGGGTACCAACGCAAATCGAAATGCTTCAGTTCACCATCGCAGGCGGCGAGCATCGCCGGCACGACGTCCGACATCATCCGCAACATCAGCACCTGGCATTCGGGATCGCCGAACCGCACGTTGTATTCGAACAGCCTCGGCCCATTCGTCGTCAGCATCACGCCGGCATAGAGCACGCCGCGGAACGGCGTGCCACGCGCCTTCATGCCGGCAACCGTTGGCCCGATGATATCAGCCATGATCTGATCGTGAATCGCGGGCGTGACAAAGGGCGTCGGCGAATAGGCGCCCATGCCGCCGGTGTTCGGTCCCTGGTCGTGATCGAACACGCGCTTGTGGTCCTGCGCAGAGGCGAGTGGAACCGCGGTCTCGCCGTCGCACAGCGCAAAGAAGCTGATCTCGCGTCCATCGAGAAATTCCTCGATCACGACCTCGGCGCCCGCCGCACCGAAGGCACCCTCGAACATCATGGCGATCGCAGCTTCGGCCTCGCCAAGCGTCATCGCCACCACGACGCCCTTGCCTGCGGCAAGCCCGTCCGCCTTCACAACGATCGGCGCGCCGTGCTTGCGCACGTAAGCGAGCGCATCGGCTGCGTTGTCGAAGCGGCAGTAAGCGCCGGTCGGAATGTCGAACTCCGTGCAGAGGTCCTTGGTGAAGCCTTTGGATCCCTCGAGCCGCGCCGCCTGCTTGCTGGGCCCGAACGCCTTGATGCCGGCGCTCGCGAGATCGTCGACAATGCCCGCGGCGAGCGGCGTTTCCGGCCCGACCACGACGAGGTCGATCTTCTCACGCCGGCAAAAGGCGATCACTTCCTGATGGTCGGCAACGTCGAGCGCAATGCATTCAGCCTCGCGTGCGATGCCGGCATTGCCGGGCGCACACCAGAGTTTGGTCACCAGGGGTGAGGCCGCGATCTTCCAGGCGAGAGCATGTTCGCGGCCCCCGGAACCGAGCAGAAGGATGTTCATGAGATGCCGATGATTACCTGGGCGATCTCAATGTCCGTCGCATAAAACTCCCTCCGGCTGCAAGAGGCTGGCGCTCAAGAACTAACCATTTCCCCCGGATGCCGCGATGATCTGCTGCAGCGAAGCGACATGGCGGGCAAAGGCACCGCGCCCTGCTGCAGTTGCCGTGACGGTCGTCTGTGGCTTCTTGCCGACAAAGGCCTTTTCCACCCCGACATAGCCCGCTTTGGCCAGCGTTTCGATATGGGCGCCGAGATTGCCGTCAGTGGCGCCGGTCAGCTTCTTCAACCGGACAAACTCAAGCCCCGCCCCCGAAGGCAACGCGTTCAGCGCCGCCATGATCCGTAGGCGCAGCGGCTGATGAATGATGTCGTCTAGTTCGGCCATGGATCAGATCCTGCGCATCCAGAGGCCGGAGAGGATCAGTCCGCCGCCATTGACGGCTGCCATCCACAGCAAGAACGCAGCCCCTTCGACGAAGAAATAGCCGACCAGCGTCAACACGATGATGGCAAGTCCCATGGCGACGAAGGCGCGGCCGAACCAAAGCCCGGCGATGCAGTAGAACAGCATGAAGTAGATCGGCCAGAACGCGCCGAGCTCGCGTGGCCCGAAATGGCCCAGCACGCCGCTGCACAGGATGCCGAAAGCGTAGAACATCAGGAACGCGGCGAGCACCCGGACGTCGAACGTCTGCACGCCGGTCTTGTCCTTACCCATGGTCGAGAGCGCGGCAACAACCGCCACGTTCAGCACATTCACGGTAATCCAGATGAAGCCGCTGTAGTGTGGGACGACGAAGTTCACGACATTGCCTGCCAGCACCAGGACACCCGCAGCAATCAGGATCTGGCTAGCGATGTCGTAGATGCGGGACTGGCGAACGCGCGCAACGATGTCCTCGATATCATCCAGCGCCTGCGCCGCTTCCTTTGGACCGACGTCGGTCATGATCCAGCCCGTGTGTTGGCGACGAAGTCGGCGACGGCCGCGACGCCTTGCGGGCTACAGACAATGCCCATGTGATCGACGCCGTCAATCAGCCTGACCTCGACGGATGGCGCGACCACATGCACGGCATCGGCATATTTGTCGGCCAGCATCAGTTCATCGCTCGCGCCCGCAATCAGCGTGAGGGGATGATGCGCGGCAGCGAGATCGCGCTGGTAGCCACGCGTCGCGAAATTGCGCATCAGGCGATAGGAGTAGGTTGGATTGAGAATGCTTTCGGAGTTGGCGGGCACCGCGAAGGCGAGCGTCGGCAATCCCTCGCAGCAATCAATGCCGAGCTTGCCGAGCGCCACGAGGCCGAGGAAGCGCGGAATGTCCGCCTTCGCCCAGCCGCCGGAGTCCGGGCGGTTGGTCGGGGCGTCGTAGCCGAGATAGGGGGCGAGCAGCACGGTGCGCGCAAACAGGTCCTGGATCGGCGAGGCGGCAATCCGCAACGCAAAGCCCCCACCGGCGGAATGACCAAGCAGCGTCAGAGGCTCAGATGGCGAGGTCTTGCGCATGAGCGCGACGAGATCCGCCATGTCGTTTTCGAGCTGACCGATGAAACCAATGTCGCCGCGGGTGCCGGAACCGCCGTGCCCGCGAATATCGGGGGCGTAGGTCTCGATCCCGCGCGCGGCGAGGGCGTCCGCCAGCGCGTGCACGACCGAACTCGACCCCGATGAGCCGTGCACCAGGATGGCGATCTTGCCGTTGGAGGGCCCGCGTGCCGGATAGTGCCGGTACGCCAGCTCCGTGCCGTCGCGGGCGGAAAACCGCGACAGGGGCGGCATTGTGCTGCGGTCGATACGAGCGGACTGCGAAATCGAGGTCAATTCGGGCAGGCGCCCGAGCGGCGTTGCGATCATTACCGTCAGCGTCAAAGCGGCGATACCGACGAGGCCGAGACCCCAACCCAAAACGTTCAGCGGAAATCGAATCATCCATTTCGACATGGCCTGCTCCTTTGGTTCCAATAGATAACTCTATACCACAGAGTAATCTGCTGTACAAGACGCTGATTGGCGGTCGCGGGTGAAAATCCCTAACTTTGAGAACTCCCGAATCGATGGTCTGGCGAATGGCTGTAACTGAGGCCGTGATCAACGCACCCGAATTCACGGTGTCTGAACTCTCCTCCGCGCTGCGGCGGACAGTGGAGGACGCCTACGGGCATGTCCGGGTCCGCGGCGAAATCACTGGTTTCCGCGGCGCTCACGCCTCCGGCCATTGCTATTTCGCGCTGAAGGATGACGGCGCCAAGATCGAGGCGGTGATCTGGAAGGGTACCCATTACCGGATGCGCTTCAAGCCGCAGGAAGGGCTCGAGGTCATCGCCACCGGCCGGCTCACCACCTATCCCGGCTCATCGAAGTACCAGATCGTGATCGAGGCGTTGGAGCCGGCCGGCGTCGGCGCGCTGATGGCGCTGATGGAAGAGCGCAAGAAAAAGCTTGCCGCTGAAGGCCTGTTCGACGAGGCGCGCAAACAATTGCTGCCCTGGCTGCCCGAGGTGATCGGCGTCGTCACCTCACCGACCGGCGCTGTCATTCGCGATATCCTCCATCGCCTCGAAGACCGGTTTCCCCGCAGGGTGCTGGTCTGGCCGGTGCGCGTGCAGGGCGAAGGCTCGGCCGAACAGGTCGCCAGCGCCATCCGCGGCTTCAATGCATTGCCGGAAGGCGGCCGGATTCCGCGGCCCGATCTTCTGATCGTGGCGCGCGGCGGCGGCTCGCTGGAAGACCTCTGGTCGTTCAACGAGGAGATTGTGGTCCGCGCCGCCGCGGACAGCATGATCCCGCTGATCTCGGCAGTCGGCCACGAGACCGACATTACGCTGATCGACTTCGCGGCCGACAAGCGGGCACCGACGCCGACCGCGGCTGCCGAGATGGCGGTTCCGGTGCGAAGCGAACTTCTGGTCGAGGTGGCCTCGCTGGCGCGGCGGACGATGATGTGCTGGCGGCGCGGCCAGGAGATGCGCCGCAATGAGCTGCGCGCGGCGGCGCGCGCGCTGCCGAGTCTGAGCGAACTGCTCGCCATTCCGCGGCAACGGCTGGATGGCGCCGCCTCCGCCCTGCCCCGCGCACTGAAAGCCAGCACGCACGCGCACTTCCGTCACTTTGCCGGCGTCAGCGCACGGCTGACGATCCGCGTGCTGCGCGGACAGTTGGCGCAGGCCGGACAGCGGCTCACGATGTCAAGCGAGCGGATCACGCATTCGGCCAAAAGCCTGCTGCGAAGTCGGCGGGACCGCTTCGCTGGCCTCTCGATCCGGCTCAAAGCTTCGAAATTGTCCAACGCCCAGGCACAGCGCCAAGCGATCGCTCGCGACCGCGAGCGCATGCATCGATTGACTGAGCGCGCCCGCCGCGCGCTCGCGATGTCGACGCAGCGGCTCGCGGCGCGGGTCGCCCACAGCGGACAGCTCTTGAACGCATTGTCCTATCGGGGCGTGCTAGCGCGCGGCTTCGCGCTCGTGCGCGACGAGGCGGGCCACCCGCTGCATGCCGCTGCCGACGTTGGATCGGGCGCACGCATGAGCATCGAGTTCGCCGACGGACGCGTCGGCGCGACCGCCGATGGAAGCCAGGTGGCAGCAGCGCCTGCTTCGCCGAAGCCGGCCACGCACGAAGCGAAGCCCGCCACACCGAAACGCGCCGTCAAACCAGCCGACCAGGGCAGCCTGTTCTAGATTGCATTGCCGCCGCCCGGCGGCCTGCGCCGTCAGCGCGCCAGCCATTCCGCGACGCGCTTCTGCGAGTCGGCGCGGGCTTCCGCATCGGTGCCAACATGCCCTTTCTCGGGATCGGCGATATCGGTATTTTGATCGGTCGTGTGAAGCGGCAGATTGGGGCGGTCAAAATCGTGGTACGCGCTGGGATAGACTACGATCCGCGTCAGCGCGCTGCGGCCATGGGCGCCCTCGACCATCTGACGGCATGCCGGCGGCGAGCTGACGTCATCGTTGGCGCCGATCAGAACCAGGGTCGGAATGCGCGCACTCCAGCCGAGCCGTGACGACAACCGGCAGTCGGGATAGAAGGCGACGGCCGAGCGGAAATCGGGATCGGCACGATGCAGCAACAGTTGCGGGCGAACCGCCCATAACAGCGCGCTGGCGCCATTGGCCCAGCCCAACAGGCTGATGCGGTCACGCGCGACCCAGCTCTGCTGCATCAGCCATTGCCGTGCCGCCAGGATGTCGGTCACGCGCTCGCGGCGAGCGGTGATCCGGCGTTCCCTGACATGGCATTGCGGGCCGAGCTCGCGGGAGCCATAGCTGTCGGGAAACAAGACGGCCTTGCCACCCCTGAGCAGTTGCTCGGCCCAATCGCGGTAGCGAACCTGAACCGGCTCGGACCGGCCGCCCAGCCCGCCGCATCCGTGCAGCGCGATCACGACCGGAAACGGACCGTTGCCTTCCGGCTTGAAAAGTTGCGCATGAAGTACGTTGGCTCCGGACGGAATCTCGATCGGCTGCGGCGTCAGCAATGGCATGGCGCGCGCCGACCGAGGCGCGACAAGACATGTGACGGCAAGAAATGCGAAGGCGACAGCGATGGATGAAAGACGCATGGTTTGGCCGGGATGGGGTTAGCGGTTCGTTCTGACTTGCGCTTCCCGTTTCAGCGACACCGCGAAAGGCTAACACGCGCCAGACGCCAAATTCATCACAAATCGGTGGGTTTGACGGGCGGACATGCCGACCTATTTATGCTAGGAGACTGATAGCCGTTTAACCGAAACAAGCGGAAACTTTTCGGAGAACTTTTGCGTGCTCAATAAATCCGGCCCGCCGGCTCACGGCGAAGCACAGCTGCAATATCTGGATGGCGACTTTCGCGTGATCTCGCCGGGAACCTACGTGCGCTGCGCGATCACCGACGTGCGGATTCCGCTCGACGAGCTGAAATACTGGAGCGTCGATTTGCAGGAGGCTTACGCACAACCGGCCGCCGTGCTCCAGCGGCATTTTCCCGACGCCCTGAAATCCTGAAAGATCAGCCTTTCCGGAATTTCCTCTCCCGCGCCCGAAACAGGCGGTCGGATACGAGCTTGCGCAACACAGGCAGGCTCTCGAATTCAAGCGTCACCGGAAACGGCACGATGCGTTGCGCCCATGGTGGCAGCTTCGCGCCGACGCCTAGCCGCACCAGATCTTTCTCGGTGGTCACCGCCGTCAGACCATCGCGCTTTGCTTCCGCCACGAGCGATTCGATTTCACCTTGCGTGAATGGGTGGTGATCCGCGAACGCGCGCTCTAGTACGACCTCAACGCCGCAAGCACGCAGCGTCCGAAAGAAGCGGTCGGGATCGCCGATCCCGGCAAAGGCCAGCACGCGCTGGCCGCGCAACGACGACGCCGCGGCGGTCTCAGCCTTCAATTGGGCCATCAAGACCGGCTTGTCCTGTGCTGCGACGGTGGCGGCGACAGCGTCGGCCGCGGCGCCCTCGCCGATCACAATCAGCGCATCGGTACGCTCGATTTGCGGCGGCAGCGGTGCGCGCAAGGGACCTGAGGGAAAAACTTTCGTGTTGCCTAGTCCGCGATGCGCATCGACGACTACAAGCGAAAGGTCCTTGGCGATCGCCGGATTCTGAAACCCGTCATCCATCACGATGACGGTCGCGCCTTGCGATTTTGCGAGCGCCAGCCCGTCGATGCGCTCGCGCGAGACGGCGACCGCAACGCTCTGCGCCAGCATCAGCGGCTCATCGCCGACCTCGCTTGCGCGGTGACGATCGGGATCGACCAGCACCGGCCCGCGCAACCGCCCGCCATAGCCGCGGCTGAGCACCACCGGCCTCTCGCCGAGGTCGCGCAGCACCTTCACCAGAGCTCGCACGGTCGGTGTCTTGCCGGCGCCCCCTGTGTGATAGTTGCCGACGCAGATGACGGGAATGCCGGTATCAAAACCCTTGCGCTGCAAGCGGCGGCCGGCGATCGCGCCATAGACGGCAGCGAGCGGCGACAGCAGCAGCGATATCAGGGATGGTGGCCGGTACCAAAAGGCCGGCTCACGCATCCGCCGCTCCCATTTCGAGGCGCAACTGCAGAAGATATGGCTCGAGCGCCGCGAGCGTGCGGTCAAGCGCACCGCCAAGCTGGGAGACCACCCGCTCGGCCGCGGCGACCACGGAATCGCGCGCGCCGGGATCGGCGAGCAACTGGCCGAGTTGCTTCACCAGCGTCTCCCGGGTTTCGGCGACTCTGGCGCCGCCGGCGGCATCCAGCGCCTCGTAGACATCGGCAAAATTGAACACGTGAGGGCCGTGAACGAGCGACGCGCCGAGTTTGATTGCCTCGATTGGATTCTGCCCGCCGTGCTTGACCAGGGATCCGCCGATGAAAACGACCGGCGAGAGCCGGTAAAACAATCCGAGTTCGCCCATGGTGTCGGCGACATAGATGTCGGTGGCGGCGGTCGGCAATTCCTCGCGCGAGCGCACGCTCGCGTGCAGGCCGGACGCCTCGATCATCTGCGCGATTGTCTCGCCGCGGCCGGGATGCCGCGGGACGATCACGGTCAACAGCGAGGGGAAGAAGCCTGCGAGCGTTCGATGCGTCTCGAGCAGGACCTCCTCTTCCCCCGGATGCGTCGATGCGGCGACGACAATGGGGCGGCTGCGCGTCATCGCCATCAGCCGCTCGAGCTTGGTGAAATCGACCGGAGGCGCAGGAACATCGAGCTTCAGATTGCCGGTGACCGCGACATTGCGGCTGCCGAGCGCGGCAAAGCGTTCCGCATCGACACGGGATTGCGCGAGGCAGACATCAAAGCGGCCGAGCAGCGCCGAGATCGTGCTGGAGACGCGCTGCCAGCGCGGAAACGAGCGATGCGACATCCGTCCGTTGATCAGGACCATCGGCAAGCGTCTTGCGGCGCTCGACAGAATCAGATTCGGCCACAGATCGGATTCGATGAACAGCGCGAGAGAAGGCCGCCAGTGATCCAGGAAACGCGCCACATAGCGCGGCGAGTTGTACGGAACGTATTGATGGATGACATCGGGAGGAAAGCGCTTGGCGACAATCGCCGCCGACGTCACGGTGCCGGAGGTCAGCAGGATGCGGATATTGAGCGCGCGCAGCCTCTCGATCAGGCTTGCTGCCGCCAGTACTTCGCCGACGCTTGCGCCGTGAATCCAGACCAGCGGCCCGTGCGGCCTCGGGTCCGCACTCATACCTCGCCGCTCCCCGACGCGCTCCGGATCCTCCTTGCCCTGTTTCAACCGCCGCTTGATCAGCGCTGGCGCGAGCGGCACGGCGACCGAGGACAGCCGCTGATAGACGCGCAGCGTCATCGGCAAGGCATTAGCCATGGGGCGTCCCTTCGGGACGACCCACTTGCGCATAGGCACGCTCCGTTGCGTCGTTGAGCGTCGCCTCCAGCCGTGCGCGCAGTTCTTCCATCTTATCGGCGTCGGCGTCGCGTGGAACCATGATGATTTCGCCTCCCACCAGCGCCCCTCGCCCGAACGGCAGATTGATCGTGGTCTGGTCCCAGTTATTCAAACGCCGATAGCGGCTGGTCACCATCGCGAACGGCATGATCGGCCGCCCGGATTCGCGCGCCAGCATGATGATGCCGAGCCCGGCTATTCGCGCGCGCTTCGGTACATCGGCAGTCAACGCAATATTATACCCCTGTTCGAGCGCACGTACCATCTCCTTGAACGCACCGACGCCGCCCTTGCGATGAAACGCCGAGCCGTGGTCGCCGGAACCTCTGATGGTCCCGATCCCGAGCCGCTCGGCGGCGATGGCGTTGTATTCGCCGTCGCGGTGCCGCGAGATCAGGACCTTGACCCGGTGGCTCTCCTTGGTCTTGACGAAGGGCGTCATGAAATGCTGGCCGTGCCAGAACGCGAAGATCGCCGGCATCTGCGGCTCGACGATCGCGTACACATCCGGCGGATCGAAGCTGAAGGTGGTGGTGCGCCAGACTAGCCGCAGGAACGCGGCCGCGAGCGAGCCCACAGCGCGCTGAAACCAGTTGCTGCGCAAGAGCTCGCGAACCAGCTTTTTCAATGGCCGGTCTTCGTGTCTTGTTCGGGGTCGAGCAGCCGGTGAAGATGAACAATGAAGTACCTCATCTGGGCATTGTCCACGGTCTGCTGCGCCCTCGCCTTCCAGGCCACGTAGGCGCTCGCGTAGTTGGGAAACAGCCCGACAATCTCCACCTGCGAAAGGTCCTTGAACGTGTTGTGCTCAAGATTCTTCAACTCGCCGCCAAGGACGAGATGCAGCAATTGTTGCGGAGCACCATCTGACATGATTTCTCGATCCTAAAGCTGTGCCCGACACGCAATGTTTCCAAACGTGTCGCGGCATCCCTCACGGCAGGGGATGGCTTCGAAATTGCTCGACAATGCTTGCATGACGATCGCGCCCCGCAGCCACCAGAATCCCGTGCGTCACCTCGCGGCGATTGTACAGGATGGCGTCCCCCGACAGCGCGGTCATGCTACCATTCGCTTCCTGCACGATCAAATTCGCCGCCGCAAGATCCCAGTCGCGGCTTTGGCCGCCCGCAAAAGCGGCATCGAGCTTTCCGTCGGCGACCCGGCACAGGCGAAGCGCAAGCGATCCGATCCGCGGATGCAGTGAAATGTCACCGCCCGAACGGTTGAGCCGCTCGACCAGCGGCTTTGGACCGGCAATGCGGGAAAAATCAAGCCCGGTGCCGGACGTCGCACGGACAGCCGCGCTGTTGAGCCGCGATCCTCGCCCGGCTTGCGCAAAAAAGAATTCATCGCTCACTGGCGCAAACACCGTGGCAATCACCGGTTTGGCATCTTCGATCAGCGCCACGCTGATACACCAGTCCTCGCGGCCGGCGAGATAGGCGCGGGTGCCGTCGATCGGATCGACGATCCAGACCAGATGTTTGCCGACACGCACCTGATCGTCGGCGCTTTCCTCGGATAACCAGCCGTAATCCGGCCTCGCCGACCTCAGTCTGCCGGCAATCAGCTCGTTGACCGCGATATCGGCTTCCGACACCGGCGATGAGGCGCCCTTGATCCAGTTTTTCAATTCGGTCCGGAACAAGGACAGCGCCAGTGCACCCGCTTCCCTCACGGTGTCGGTCAGAAGGGCAGCATCGCGCGCAAGATTTTCCTGTTGCAAATTGTGTCCGGCATCAGCGTCCGCCAAGCGTTAGTCCCTCGATCCGCAGCGTCGGGGCGTTGACGCCATAGCGAAACACAAGATCGTTTGCCGGTGTCAGCGATTTGAACATTTCGAGCAAGTGACCGGCAATCGTCACCTCGCTCACGGGATAGGTGATCTTGCCGTTCTCGATCCAGAAACCGGACGCGCCGCGGCTATAGTCGCCAGTCACGCCGTTGACGCCCGAACCGATCAGGTCGGTGACGTAAAAGCCCTGACGAATGTCCGAGATAAGCGCTTCGGGCGTAGGCTCGCCAGCCTCGAGATGCAGGTTATACGATCCGGGCGACGGCGAGGACGACACGCCGCGATGGGCGTGGCCGGTGGTCGTGAGCTTGAGCTCGCGCGCGGTCGCGCAATCCAGAATCCAGGAGGTCAGAACACCCTGATCGATGATCGCGAGCTTCTTGACGCGGACGCCTTCCGCATCGAACGGCTGCGAGCGCAAACCGCGCGGGCGCAGCGGGTCATCGATGATGCGGATGTTGCTAGCAAAGAGTTGCTGGCCGAGCCGATCCTTCAAAAAGCTGGTCTTGCGCGCGATCGATGCGCCATTGATCGCGCCGACGAGATGGCCGACCAGCGAACCGGATACGCGCGGATCAAACACGACCGGCACCTTGCAGGTTTCGACCTTGCGCGGGTTGGCGCGGGCAACGGTTCGCTCGCCGGCCGTACGGCCGACGTTTTGAGGCGTGGCGAGATCTTCGGCGTGCGGCGCGGACGAGAAATCATAGTCGCGCTCCATCGCGGTGCCATCGCCGGAAATCGCCGTCACCGAGATGCCCTGGCTGGAGCGCAGGTAAGCGCCGTGGAATCCCGTGCTGGTCACGAGCACCATGCCGCCGATGCCGGTCGACGCTGACGCGCCGCCGGATTTGGTGACGCCACTGATCGCAAGCGCTGCTGCCTCCGCCTCGCAGGCGCGGCGCTCAAGCTCGGCCGTCGTCGGCACTTTTGGATCGAGCAAATCGAGATCGGGGAACTCGCGCGCAAGCAGCGAGGGATCGGCAAGGCCGACATAATCGTCGTCGGGCGCGACGCGCGCCATTGCGACCGCGCGCTCGGCAAGCCGCGCCACGCCGTCGCCGCCGCCGACATCATTGGTCGAGACCACGGCCTGGCGTTTGCCCACGATCACGCGCAGACCGACGTCATCGCCCTCCGAGCGCTCGGACTCTTCGACGCGGCCGTCGCGCACCTCCACCCCTTGCGAAATGCCGCGCACCGCGACCGCGTCGGCGGCATCGGCGCCGGCACGTTTGGCCGCCTCGACGAGACGCTGCGCCAGCGTCGTCAGCGCAGATTGGTCGAACAGCTTGGCGGTGGCGGCGTCAGCCGAAAGTGCCGATGCACTCGATGGTGAAGAGATCACGAACAAAATCCCGCAGATTTACGGAAGGGCCAACGGCACGCGGAAGCAAATCAGAGAGAATATGAGATGTGCCTGATTCATTTGAATTTCAAGCATTTTCACGTCGCCGAAACACAGGAATTTCGGCAACATTGCAAGGTCTCGTCAATCATCCGGGCCAAGGTGTTGTCAATCATGCGAAGCGAAGGAGAGCCGGTGACGGCGGATTAACCAGCCTTTTTAAGCCAATCCGGACGCCGCTCTGGCATGCTCTCACCCAACGACCGGGAACGTAATTCCGGCGGGGAGACAAGGCCGTGAGGCGTCAAACAGCAACAAGCGGGATTAATCCCGCCGGGTCGGGCCGCGCCTTGCGGCTCGACCCTCTCTCTCTTCCCGTGAGCTTCGATGCGCAGGATGTTCGCGCCGACAACGGCGTGCGCCGGGTCGAGCTTCACCGCGAACGCGTGGTGCTTCGGCGTGCCATCCAGGGCATGCGGATGGCCATCAACCTTCGTGTCAGCGATTTCCGCGGCGTTGCGCTTCGCGACCTCGACGATGCCCAGATGCTGGTGCTGCTGCATCGCGATCCGTCGCTGAGCATTCCGCTGTGCGTCAGTTCGGATCGCGACGAGATCGCGGAGGCGTGGCCGACATGGAGCGATATCTTCGCCTTGCCGCAACTGGAAGAAAGGCCGTCTGAGCCGGCCCCACGGCGGCGGCGGCGCAATGCGATCCGCGCGCGGCGTCCGAAATTTCTGGTGCGGCGGCGCGGCGGCGGCGCGCTTGACGCCTCCAATGTCCATCGCGGCGAACGCGAGATCATCGCCCGCAACTGATCGCCGGCAGATCTAGGCCACCCTCATCAAGACGTCCACCAACAGTCCGGCAAACAGCAATAGTCCAGCATCGCGGTTGGAGTTGAAGATGCGCAGGCATAGTGCAGGGTCGCTGATGTCGAGCCGGGCGATTTGCCATCCCAGATGGACGGCGAAAGCCGCAAGGCCAACCCATGCCGCCAGAGCGGCGCCGCAGAGCCACACCGCGACGCCAATCAGGATCACCGCCACGCCGTAAAACACGACGAGCGCGCGATGGGTGTCCGCGCCGAACAGGCGCGCGGTCGATTTGACGCCGATCAGCGCGTCGTCCTCGGCGTCCTGATGGGCATAGATGGTGTCATAGCCGATCACCCAGGCGATCGACCCGGCATAAAGAACAAGCGCAGGCGCCCCGATCCGCCCGAGCAGGATCGCAAATCCCATCAAAGCGCCCCACGAGAAGGCGAGCCCGAGGACGACCTGCGGCCACCAGGTGATGCGTTTCATGAACGGATAGACCGCAACGATCGCAAGCGATGCGATGCCCGTCCCGATCGCAAAGGAATTGAACTGGAGCAACACGGCAAGACCGATCACGGCCTGCGCCACCAGAAACGCGAGCGCCTGCTTGACGCTGACCTGCCCGGCCGGTATCGGCCGCGACCGCGTGCGTTCGACCTTCGCATCGAGATCGCGGTCGGTGATGTCGTTCCAGGTGCAGCCGGCGCCACGCATGGCGAAAGCCCCCAGGAACAACAGTGCGAGAACCGCCGGTAGTCGGCCGAGATCATCAGCAAGCGAGGCCGCAAGTGCCGTCGACCACCAGCACGGCAACAGCAGCAGCCAGGATCCGATCGGCCGATCAAGCCGAGCAAGCCGCAGGTACGGCCGCGACCAGGGCGGCGCGAGCGTATCGACCCAGTTTCCGGTCGCGTCCGCAACGCGCGCCAGTGCGGCGGATTTGGCATTCGCTTCGGTTTCGCCGCGAGTCCTCATAGCGAATGCCAAATCCAAGACTGCACTAGAATATATATTGCTGGTGTCTCTTCGGTTCTGACCTGCGTAAACGAACCCGCCGAGACAGATACGGCCGAGACAGACACGAATGTCGGAAGCGGGATACGAGCGCGTCCGTCACGGCAAGGCGATACTCTCGCTTTTCGAATTTCCCCGAGATCAACGCCGCGCGTCAGCGGTCGCGCGCCAGCGCGTTGCCGCTCAGCGTGTCGAAGGTCGTACCGCCGGTTTTCTTGGCGGCCACTTCCGGAACCGCCGTCGCCGATCCCAGCATTTCGCTCAGGCTCGGACCGGCGGGCCCCTGGTTTTTCATGTTGACCGCAGCATTGCAGATTTTCTCCTGCATTGCCTCCGAGCTCTTGTGGCCCTTCTTCAGCTGCTCGGAAATCTGCGGAGGAATTCCGCATCGGGCCGAGTTGGTCTCGACGTATTTGATCATCTTGACCTCGGCCTGGATGAAGTTGCCGATCAACTTGCAGGCGACATCCGGGCCCTGATGCTTATCGCTGGCCGTCTTGAGTGCATGGCCGCGCTTTTCTGCTTCCTCGCGCAGCGGCAGGAATTCCTTCATGCAATTGTCTGGCGGACCTGCCTGGGTCGGCGGCGCCGCGAAGGGCGACGCTCCTGCTCCCGGGAAGGAAGCGGGCGCCGCACCAAAGGAAGAAGATGGCGCGGAACCAAAGGAAGAGGAAGGCACGGGCGCCCTGCCGAAGGCAGGTGGCGGCGCAGCCGCCGCGGGCGCAGCCCCGTTCACCGGGGGGAAGGCAGGGTCGTTGACTGTCCCCGCTTTGCCGGATGCGCCTGGCAGTGGCGCCGGAAATGCGCCTTGCGCCCAACCCTGTCCGGCATGAAACGTCACAACGGCCACTACAGCGAGCGGCCCCATCAGCTGGCGGATCATCAATGCTATTCCTTCAGGCCCGCAAACATCTTCCCGACAGGAGAGCGACTCCGTTATCGGTATTTTACGATTGCTGCCAGTGGTTAACAACCCGTTGAATTGGGCAAGAGCGCGGCGCGGGGCCTGCTCATACGGCAATAATCCCGCAATTTCTCATCCTTTTGGGCTAAAACGCCGGCGGATTGGACCTCGATCACTAATGCCTTCGCATGATTTCCGCAAACCACGATTGTTCGTGGATGCGCCGCTGGAAAGCGGCGCAACCGTTCAGCTGGCAAGGGACCAGAGCAACTATCTCGGCAATGTGCTGAGGCTCGCGGCGGGTGACGACATCCTCGTTTTCAACGGGCGGGACGGCGAATGGCTCGCTTCGATCACCGGGCGTAAACGAGCGGACGGTCTTGATGTCAAACGCCAGACCCGGCCGCAAGACCGCCTGCCCGACCTTGCTTATGTATTCGCGCCGCTCAAGCACGCGCGGCTCGACTACGTGGTGCAAAAAGCGGTCGAGATGGGCGCTTCCTCACTCCAGCCGGTCCTGACGCGTTTCACCCAGGTCTCCAGGGTCAACAGCGAGCGGATGCGGGCCAATGTCATCGAGGCCGCCGAGCAATGCGGCATTCTCGGCATCGCCGGCGTCGCAGAACCCGTCGCTTTTGATCGTTTCCTGGAGCACCGGAAACCCGACCGCCTTCTCGCCTTTTGCGACGAAGCGGCTGACATTGCCAACCCGTGGCATGCGCTTGCTGGCGGAAAAGCCGGCCATGGCATCGACTTACTGGTCGGACCCGAAGGCGGGTTCGCCGAAGAGGAGCGGACCGCTTTGCTGCGTCAGCCGAACTGCGTAAGGCTCTCGCTCGGACCGCGGATCTTGCGGGCTGATACTGCTGGAGTCGCCGCGCTGGCGCTGGTGCAGGCGGCGCTCGGCGACTGGACCTAGGTTCCGCTCCCGAGACACTCCGCTCGCTGTTGAGCCACCTCGTTAGGACACTTGCTTCGCGTTAAGAGACTTGGCCGATCCTGGTCGAAACCGCTGGCGGGCCATGCTAAACGCTGCGCCAAACACGCGGGTCGACCGCCTGGTCCAATTGGGTCGGCAATGGTTGTCCAATAGAATACACATTTTTTCAATAACTTAGTGCAAAACCCGGGTTCATGGATTTGGACAAGGTCATGATCGCAACCGCCGCTCGTCGTGCGACCGGGTCCGCCCAATGGGCGGATACGCTGCTGCGGTCATTTGCGGAGGCAGGCTACGCCCTGGCCGAACCGCCCGTCTTGCAGCCCGCCGAACCGTTTCTTGACCTCTCGGGCGAAGACATCCGAAAGAGCCTGTACCTGACGACGGATGCGACCGGCGAAGAACTTTGCCTTCGCCCGGATCTGACGATTCCCGTTGCACGCCAATATCTCGGTTCCGGCAAGGCTGGAGAGGCGGCCGGTTTCAGCTATCTCGGTCCGGTGTTCCGTTATCGCGGCGGAACGCCAAGCGAATTCCTCCAGGCCGGTATCGAATCCTTTGGCCGGCTCGATCGTCCGGCTGCGGATGCGGAAATGCTCGCGCTGGCGTTGCAGGCAACCGCCGCCTTCGGCGTGAACGAGGTCGAAATCCGCACCGGCGACGTTGCGCTGTTTACGTTCCTGATCGATGCGCTCGGACTTTATCCGGTTTGGCGCCGGCGGCTGATCAAAGATTTCAACCGCAAGATCAGCCTCGAGCAGGACATCGAACAGCTCACGCTCGCAGACGCGACGCCGCGCAACGAATACGAGGGAGTGCTGGCCGCACTCGCCGGCTCCGATCGCAAGGCGGCGCTCGCGCTCGTCACCGATTTGATGTCGATCGCCGGCACCAGCAATGTCGGCGGCCGTACCGTCGCCGAGATTGCCGACCGCTTTCTCGAACAGTCGACGTTGAAGGCCGGCGCACTGCCGCGCGACGCGCTCAAGATCATCAAGCGCTTCCTGGCCATCGCGGGCGAGCCGCGCGAGGCGATCGCTCAGTTGCGCGCTTTGGCCGATGACGCCAGGCTCGATATCGGGGCGGTCATCGACGCGCTCGAAAGCCGGGTCGGCTTTATGGCTGGCCGCGGCATCGACATCGCAAAGGTGCGATTCTCGACCTCGTTCGGGCGCGGCCTCGACTATTACACCGGCTTCGAATTCGAGCTTCACGCCAAGGACAACGGTGTCGAACCGCTCGTGGCCGGTGGCCGCTATGACGGGCTGTTGCAACGGCTCGGCTCGGCCACCGCCATTCCTGCGGTCGGATTTTCGGTGTGGGTCGAGGCACTCGCCAAAACCGGCGCGCCCGCAGCCTCCGGGAGGCCGTCGTGACCACGCCGTTTGTTCTGGCCGTTCCTTCCAAGGGCCGCTTGCAGGAGAATGCGGAAGCGTTTTTCGGCCGTGCCGGGCTCGCTTTGGCGAAGCCGCGCGGCGCGCGGGAATATCGCGGCACCATCATGGGCCTCGACAACGTCGAGATCGCCTATCTCTCGGCGAGCGAAATTGCCTCGCAGCTTGCGCGCGGCGCGGTGCACCTCGGCGTCACCGGAGAGGATCTCGTGCGCGAGAGCATCGTCGATGCCGACAAGCGCGTGCTTCTGATCGACAGCCTGGGCTTTGGCAGCGCCAATGTCGTGGTGGCGGTCCCGCAGGCCTGGATCGACGTGCGGACCATGGCCGATCTCGACGACGTCACGTCCGGCTTTCGCGAACAGCATAACCGGCGGATGCGGGTTGCCACCAAATACATCAACCTCACGCGCGCGTTCTTCGCCTCTCACGGCATCGTCGACTATCGTATCGTCGAGAGCGCCGGCGCGACCGAAGGCGCGCCCGCGGTGGGCACGGCCGAAATGATCGTCGATATCACCACCACCGGCGCGACCCTTGCCGCCAACGGCCTCAAGGTGCTCGACGACGGCGTGATCCTGAGGAGTCAGGCCAATCTCGTCGCCTCGCGCGAGGCCGACTGGTCGAGCGAGGCGCGGGAAGCCGCGCGCGTGATCCTCGACCACATCGCCGCCCGCGCGCGGGCGAGCAAATACCGCGAGGTCCGCACCCGATTCACCGCCTGCAACGCGGCGCTGCTCGCCGAGGCCGCGCAGCGCTTCGGCGTCGTCCTGCCGTTCGGCGGGCCGACCTCGTCAGGCATGGTGACCCTGCACTGCCCGCCGGCCCAGCTCTATGTGCTCGGCAGCTTCCTGCGCAGCCACGGCGCGGAGACCGTTTCGGTGGCTTCGCTCGATTATGTGCTGGATCGCGAAAATCCCCTGTTCGCCCGGCTCGAGACGTTCCTCGGACAATAGATCGCAGGCCTACTAGTACCGCCGATCTGAAGTCCCTGCACCACAAGCGGCGAATTCGATCAGGGACTTCAGATCGATAAAGCGGTACTAGAATCAACAAGTTTGCTTGTGCCCATGACTTTCCGAAGTTCGTGACGGTGGGTGCGGCGATGGAGCACGAACTTCGGAAAGTGGGCACTAGTGGCGACATTTCATCGCGACTGCCATATGTTGTGCCGGGGCATGTTTTTCGGGCGGAGTTGGAACCGGGCTGTGCCAGGATTGGAAACTGATCGATGATGCTGGGTACGGATGTATCGAGCTTGTCCACGACCGCTGCGACCGCTGCGGCGCAAGGCCTCTCGATCGTGGTCCCGTTGTACAACGAGGCGGCCGGCCTTGCTTCGCTGCACCAGCGGCTTTGCGACCTGGCAAAGAGCCTCGACCATCGATATCGGCTGCGCTGCGAGGTCGTCTATGTCGACGATGGCAGTTCCGACGCGACGCTCGTCATCGCACGCGGGCTGAAGCCCGACTCGATCGACGTTCAGGTCGTCTCGCTGTCGCGCAATTTCGGCAAGGAAGCCGCGCTGATGGCCGGCCTTGACCATGCGCGGCGTGGCGCGATCCTGTTCATGGACGGCGACGGTCAACACCCGCCGGATCTCGTTGAAAAGCTCGTCGGCCACTGGATCGATGACGGCTATGACGTAGTCTATACGGCGAAGGCGCATCGCGACAATGAGCCCTTTCTGCGCCGGCTGTCCGTGCGCGGTTTCTACGCGCTAATCAACTGGGGCGCCCGGCAGAAGATCCCGGAAGATGCCGGCGACTTCCGCCTGCTGTCACCGCGCGCCGCCGCCGCGCTGCGCCAGCTTCCGGAACGCAACCGCTTCTTCAAGGGCCTGGCAAGCTGGATCGGCTTTCGCCAGATTCGCGTCGACTATGAGCCGGCTGCGCGCGCGCACGGCATGACGACATTCAGCGCCGGCCGGCTGGTCGGACTTTCAATCGAGGGGTTGACCTCGTTCTCGGTCGCGCCGCTCCGCGTTGCGAGCCTGCTCGGCGTGCTGCTTGCCTCCTTTGCCTTCCTGTTCGGCCTCTCGATCCTGTGGGAAACGCTGGTAGATGGCAAATCGGTTCCCGGTTATCCCTCGCTGATCGTCGGCCTGATGACGATTGGCGGCGTCCAGCTGATCATGATCGGCATTGTCGGAGAATATATCGGCAAGATCCTTTCGGAACTGAAAGCGCGTCCGATCTATTTCGTTGCCGAACATTCCGAGAAGCGCGCCGAGGCGAGCGTCGACAGCCAAGCCGGCACAAGGACCGCGGCTGAATGAGCCGGCGCATCTGGTTATGCGCCGACGATTACGGCATCAGCCCCGGCGTCAACCGCGCCATCCGCGACCTGATCGGGAACGGCCGCCTCAACGCCACATCGGTCATGGTGGTAGGGCCGGCGATGGGCCGCGATGAAGCCGATGCCTTGCAGGCGGCCGCGACATCCAATCCGGGCTGCGCCATCGGTCTCCACGCAACCCTCACCGCGCCGTTTCGCCCCTTGACCATGCATTTCAGACCGGTCGATGGCGGTCTGTTCCTGCCCAACGCCAAACTGTTCCGCCGGGGCCTGGCCGGACGACTTGATTTCGAGCTCATCCACACCGAAGTGACGGTGCAACTCGAGGCCTTCATCGACCTGTTTGGCCGCGCCCCCGACTATGTCGATGGCCACCAGCATGTGCAGCTCTTTCCAGGCGTGCGCCAGGCTTTCCTGGCGGCGGTGAAGCAGGCAGCGCCTGGCGCATGGATACGACAATGCGGCCGCGACCAGCCGTGGGCGCAACGTCTGGAATCGCCGAAGGCGCTGGTGCTCGATGCACTCAGCGTACAGTTCCGAAAGCGCGCTGCGCGCATCGACCTTGCCTTCAATCCTGCGTTTGCCGGCGCCTACGATTTCCTGAAAGAGCGGGAATTCGGCGCCCTGATGCGGGGATTCCTGCGGGGAATGCCCGAGGGGGGCCTTGTGATGTGTCATCCCGGCTTTGTGGATGACATGCTGATCAGCCTCGATCCGTTCACGGTCCAGCGCGAACGCGAATACGAATTCCTTCGCAGCGAACACTTCCTGCCGCTTCTGGAAGCCCACGAACTCACGCTAGGCTGACGGACCGAACGCCATAGCGCGGTCGACATGTCGCATTGATCGATGGGTTTTCCGGCCTCCGATCAAGGATTTGCGGGCAAACCGGCTGAACTTCTGCCGCCTACACAAATTTAATTTCCGCCCGTACTACCTGCGACATGAACCTCGCCTACATCTCCCCCACGCCTGTCAAAAGCGAAGGAGAGGCCCGATGACACCGCAAGAACGCCAATTGGTTGATGAGCTTTTTGATCGGCTGTCCAAGATGGAGAGCGCCCCGCGCGATTCCGACGCGGCGTCAGCGATCGCCCAAGGCTTGCGAATTGCGCCAAACGCGATCTACCCGCTGGTGCAAACGGTGCTGGTGCAGGACGAGGCGCTCCGACGCGCCAATAGCCGCATTCAGGAACTGGAAGCGCAAAGCGCGCCCCAGCAAAGCCAAGGTGGCGGCTTCCTCGATACGATGCGTGGCGCTCTTCTTGGGCAAGGCCAATCACAGGGTTCTGTTCCGAACGTGCGGCCGCCCGAAGTCGGCAGCCGTCCGGTCTGGAACAGCGGCCAGGTCTTGCAGCAGGCCGGCCAGTACGACCAGGGTGGCTACGGCCAGCAGGGCGGATATGGCCAGCCCTATGGCGGTCCGCAGGCGCCTGGCGGCGGTGGCATGATGGGCGGCGGAATGATGGGCGGCGGAGGTGGCGGCTCCTTCCTGGGAACGGCCGCGGCCGCGGCAGCCGGTATGGTCGGCGGATCGCTTCTGCTCAACAGCATTCGCTCGATGATGGGCGGCGGTCATCACGCCTTCGGTGACACCGCCCTCGCCGACCGCACGACGAGTGCGAGTCCCTGGACCGACCAGTCCAACAGCAGCCTCGCCCGCGATGCCGGCATCAACGATATCGGCTCGAGAGACCTCGCCGCGCAGGATTACGCCCAAGATCTCGCTCAGGATCGCGAGGACGATTTGCGCGCAGCCGACGAGCGCGACGATCTAGAAGACGACGCGAACGACGATTTCGGCAATGACGGTGACAGCGATTTCGCCTGACGCAATCCGAGGTCACGAACAAAAACGGCCGCCCGGGAGCGGCCGTTTTATTTTCGCCGGAGCGCAACCGTTCAGATGACGACGACCCTGGTGCCGACGTTGACGCGGCCATAAAGGTCGATCACATCCTCATTGCGCATCCGGATGCAGCCCGATGACACGTTGGTGCCGATCGTCCAGGGTTCGTTGGAGCCATGGATGCGGTAAAGCGTCGAGCCGAGATACATCGCGCGCGCGCCGAGAGGATTTTGCGGCCCGCCTTCCATGTGGCGCGGCAGGTCCGGCCGGCGCACCAGCATTTCGGCGGGCGGCGTCCAGTCTGGCCACTCCTTCTTCGCGGAAATCGTCTTCACCCCTGACCAGGTGAAGCCCGGCCGGCCGACGCCGATGCCATAGCGCAGCGCCTTGCTGTTGCCCTCGACCAGATAAAGGAACTTGTTTGGCGTATCGATGACGATCGTGCCGGCGTGCTCCTTACCGTCGTAATCGACGAGCTGCTTCTCATATCTTGGATCGAAGGCGGGCCGCGCGGGCTCGCTCATCATCGGCTGGCCCATCGCCTGTGGCGGCATCATCGGCGCCTGATAAACCATCGGCTGTTGCTGGTATGAGGGCTGCTGCTGGTAGGCTGGCTGTTGCCGATAAACCTGGCCTTGCAACCGATCATCCTGTCCTTGTCCGTCGCCGAACAGGAATTCGATGAAGCCACCTCCCAGATTGGCGCGGTCGGCCGAGGCGAGGCGCATCGGCGCGGGAGCCGGCGGTTTTGCGGATTGATCGGGATGGAGCACAACGGGCTCGGCGACAAACTCGGCCTCGTTGGCGGCGGCTTGCGGGAATCCCAAGCTGAGCCAGCAAGCGCTGGCAAGCAGCGCCAGATACATTCTCTTCATCGACGTACTCATACTAGTGCCCACTTTCGTCGTGGGTGCGCCGGAGCGGCGCTTTGCACGCGATCACTAAGAGCGAAAAACCGCATCGGTTTGGTAAACGAAATCGCCGTTTTGATTCACCACATCGTCAGGTGCGCGCGGTTTTGCCCGCCAGCGTTTATTTTCGGTGAACGCGCAATGCCCATGGTTAATCGTTGGTGTGCGCAAGCGCTGGCGTCTTGCAGGCAAGTTCCGGCGTGAACCTCGTGTTAAATCGAGTTTGCTTTAAAGCACTGCGGAAGTGCAGGGGTCAGGGATTTTCTCATGCCGGTTCATCGTAGACGTTTTCGTGTAGAGCAAGCTATCTCCGGGGACATTCTGATGCCGCCGGAAGTTGAAACCGAGGTCGGCCCCATGCACCGCGAGATCATGAACGAACTGCGCGCTATCAAGGCCCAGATGGCCGGCTCGCGCCCTGTCGGCGCGACGACCGAGGCTATCGGCGAAGCTGCGGCGCGCGAAGTTGCAGAGGCCCATGCGATGCTTGAAACCTACCGTGCGCAGATAGAGCAATGCGAAAAGCTCAAGGTCGAACTCGACCTGATTTATGACGCCATTACCCGTACCAAGCGTGAAATCGCCGTGCTGCACGGCAAGAGCTTCAATGGCGAGGAGATGGCCAAGGTCAACGGCGAGCTCGGAGCTGTCGTCGGCGGCACTGAAGAGGCTACCCAGCAGATCCTGGAAGCCGCCGAATCCATCGACAATGCGGCGACCGCCCTGGGCAGGAACACCTCGCCCGATCAGCAGAAGCTCCTGAGCGAGGAAATCCAGGAACGCGTCGTCTCCATCTTCGAGGCCTGCAATTTTCAGGACTTGACCGGACAGCGCATCAAGAAGGTGATGAACACGATGAAGTTCATCGAAAACCACATCACCGTCATGATGGACATCTGGGGCGGCGTCGACGCCATCAAGGCCCATGCGCCGCCGATCGTCGACACCCGCGAGGGCGACGCCAAGCTGTTGAACGGTCCGAAGCTGGAAGGCGATGTCGGTCATGCCTCGCAGGACGATATCGACGCCCTGTTCGACTGATCAAAGCCATCGGTTTCAAGAAAAAACGCCGGTCCCCAAAGGGCCGGCGATTTGTTTTGCGCGAAGTTATTGCTCACGCCCGCGGCGCGCAGCGAACATAGACCATGTTGCCGTAACGGGTCGCCGCATCCTTGTCGATGAAGCGGGTGACCAGGACCCTGCCGTCAAAGGACACGATCTCGCGATCCTGTTCGCCGCCGGCCGGACCCGGCGGGCCAATGTAATTCTTGCCGCTCGGGCTGCCCTTCAGACGCAACTCCTGCGGCGTGGCCTGATCGGCCAGATGCATGATGACGCCGCCGGTGCCGCCGGCGCCGATCGCGTAAGGCTGCTTGCATTGCGCCTTCGCGGCGACCTCGGTCCGCGCACGGTCGTTGGGATTCTGGTACGAGGCCAGTCCCCATTTGCCGACGATTTCGTCAGGACGGATCGTTGCGGGCATTTCCGGGACTGGCGCCGGCTCCGGCGCCGCTGACGGCGTTGAGGAGGAGAAGGAGGGCAGGCTCATGCTGCTGCACGCGCCCAGCAAGACCGCCAGCGCCGAGACGATCCCCAGATTGGCAGCCATCCGCGCGCCACCCGAACCGATCATATTCTCCCCCAAGCAAATCCGCAGGCGCACCCGGCTGGCAGCCAAGCGCAAAAACCCTGACCTCATCACGACGTTCCAAATACGCCGACGCATCAATGTGGTTTCCCAAAGCATCCTATATGAGCCTCACTCACCAAGGCATTAAAACTGCGTTTGCTTGACAGGATGGCCGCGAGGCCATATCCCCCAGTCGCACAGTTGGCACTCTAAGCGGCCGATTGCCAGGGAGATGATAAGCTGTCCTCGGCCGGATACGCCACGTATTCCCGATCAATTTCGGCAGCAAATCGACCAGCGAACCAGGCCTCCAAAGGAACCCTCATGGCTAAAACCACATTTCGTCCACTGCATGACCGTGTCGTGGTCAAGCGCATCGATGCTGAACAGAAGACCAAGGGCGGCATCATCATTCCCGACACTGCCAAGGAAAAGCCCTCGCAGGGCGAAATCACGGCAGTGGGTCCGGGCGGCCGGGACGAATCCGGCAAGTTGATCCCGATCGATCTCAAGGTCGGCGACCGCGTCCTGTTCGGCAAATGGTCGGGCACCGAGGTCAAAATCGACGGCGAGGAACTGTTGATCATGAAGGAAAGCGACATCATGGGCGTGCTGGCCTGAGCACGGCTCTCATACGTAACCCCGCCGCGAACGCGATAACCCAAGCCCTCACCGTCCGGACCTGGTCCGGGCATCCCTGCGGAAGCGAGGCCGCTCTTCTAACGGCTTGCGCCCCGGCCATGACGAGGTGAGCGATGCGGCAAGCACAATCTTCCAATATGAGGAGTTAGAACAATGGCTGCCAAGGACGTCAAATTCTCCGGAGACGCGCGCGAACGCATGCTGCGCGGCGTCGATGTTCTCGCCAATGCCGTCAAGGTGACGCTCGGTCCCAAGGGCCGCAACGTCGTCATTGAAAAGAGCTTTGGCGCCCCGCGCATCACCAAGGACGGCGTGACCGTCGCCAAGGAGATCGAACTGGACGACAAGTTCGAGAACATGGGCGCGCAGATGCTGCGTGAGGTCGCCTCCAAGACCAACGACACCGCAGGCGACGGCACCACCACCGCGACCGTGCTGGCTCAGGCGATCGTGCGCGAAGGCGCGAAGGCCGTTGCCGCCGGCATGAATCCGATGGACCTGAAACGCGGCATTGATACGGCGGTGACCGCCGTCGTCAAAGACATCGAGAAGCGCGCCAAGCCTGTCGCCTCCTCTTCCGAAGTCGCCCAGGTCGGCACCATCTCGGCCAACGGCGATTCCGCGATCGGCAAGATGATCGCGCAGGCAATGCAGAAGGTCGGCAACGAAGGCGTCATCACCGTCGAGGAAAACAAGTCGCTCGAGACCGAGGTCGACATCGTCGAGGGCATGAAGTTCGACCGCGGCTACCTGTCGCCCTATTTCGTTACCAATGGCGAGAAGATGACCGCGGAACTCGAGGACGTCTACGTGCTCTTGCACGAGAAGAAGCTGTCCGGCCTGCAGGCGATGCTGCCGGTTCTGGAAGCCGTGGTGCAGTCGGGCAAGCCGCTTCTGATCATCGCCGAGGACGTCGAGGGCGAGGCCTTGGCGACGCTCGTCGTCAACCGCCTGCGCGGCGGCTTGAAGGTAGCCGCCGTGAAGGCGCCGGGGTTCGGCGATCGGCGCAAGGCGATGCTGGAGGACATTGCGATCCTCACCGGCGGCCAGCTGATTTCGGAAGAACTCGGCATGAAGCTCGAAAGCGTGACGGTCAACATGCTCGGTCGCGCGCGCAAGGTCGTGATCGACAAGGAAAACACCACGATCGTCAACGGCGCCGGCAAGAAGAAGGACATCGAGGCGCGTGTCGGCCAGATCAAGGCGCAGATCGAGGAAACGACGTCCGATTACGATCGCGAGAAGCTGCAGGAGCGTCTGGCCAAGCTCGCCGGCGGCGTTGCGGTGATCCGCGTCGGCGGCGCGACCGAGGTCGAGGTCAAGGAGAAGAAGGATCGCGTTGAGGACGCGCTCAACGCCACGCGTGCGGCCGTGCAGGAAGGCATCGTGCCGGGCGGCGGCGTAGCGCTGCTGCGCGCCAAGAAGGCTGTGGGTCGTATCCACAACGACAATTCCGATGTGCAGGCCGGCATCAACATCGTGCTCAAGGCGCTGGAAGCTCCGATCCGCCAGATCTCGGAGAATGCCGGCGTCGAGGGCTCGATTGTCGTCGGCAAGATCCTCGAGGACAAGTCGGAGACCTATGGCTTCGATGCGCAGACCGAGGAATATGTCGATATGGTCGCCAAGGGCATCATCGACCCGGCCAAGGTGGTGCGCACCGCCCTGCAGGACGCCTCGTCGGTCGCCGGTCTGCTGGTGACTACGGAAGCCATGGTTGCGGAATTGCCGAAGGAGCCCGCGACGCCAGCCGCGGGCGGCCATGGCCACGGCGGCATGGGCTTCTAGATCAAAAAGATTGGACAATCACACGCGATCGGGAAGGCCGCCATGAGCGGCCTTCTTTTTTGGCGATTTGCCGTGGGCTTTGCTAGGAAGTGGCAAATCCGCCTTGCGGCTCACTCGCGCCCCATTGCTGCGATGATATGAACTCCCATTTCTCTCAAGGAAGTGCCGATGCGCGCCCCCTTACTTTTCCTGACCATTCTTGTCGCAGCCTCGGCCGGCGTCGCCCAAGGGCAAATGAAGCTCTCGACGAAGCCGGCCCCCGGCGCCAACGAGGTCAGGTATTTCACCGCCATCGACGGATTGATGGACGGCAACGCCGACGTGATCCTGAAAGAGACAAGGCAGGGCAAGACCTTGACCTCAGCCACGCTCGACGTCTGCTATCCGGCCGCCAAAGGCTCCGACCGCAAGGACCGTTTCGTCGTCAATCTGGCGATCAACGGCCAGAACCTGAGCGGAACGACCCAGAGCATCGGCAGCAAGTTGCCGGTCACGGTCAAATTGACGCGAAGGCCGACCGGCGACAATTTTGAATTCAAGGGCCAGGTCAGTATCGGGCAGACCGTCACCGAAGTGAACTCGACGGACAATTCCGACCTCAGCGAACGCGAATTCCAGGAAAGCCAGAGCAGCGACGACGGGATCACGCCGCAGCCTAAGGATTTTACCGAACTTTCGCCGGAGGCGATCGGCGTTCGCGTCAAGCTGGATGCGGCGGCCGAATTTCTCAAGAGCCTGAAGGGTCAAGAGGTTGAAGTTTCCTTGAGCAGCCTCGCCGTGACGTGCGACGTGCTGCGCGCCGGCGAGCAGACCATCACGCTGAGCGCCGATCCGGATCGCGCCGCGTCGCTGATTGCGAAATTCAAGCAGGCCCCGGGCGTGCTCGCGGCCGGATGGACGACCGGAATCATCGAAATGGACCGCACCATTCGCTTTTCGGCAGCGCCCTGGCGCGACGGCGACCGGCTCAACAGGGAAAAACTCGCATCGACAATCGCCAATGTCCTGGCCGGCGCGCTTTCTGCCAAGCCCGCGACCTCCACCTGGAACTCCGCCAATGGCAAGCTGAAACTCACATTCAAGCGCGCCAACGAGCTCTTTCCCTCCCTCGATCTCACCGACACCATCGAGGTAACGGCCCTGGTTGCTTCCGAAAAACCCGGCGGATCGGACCGGCTGATCCTGTGGGTGGGCAGTCCAGTCATCACAACCGCAGACGAGACCTCGGGCCCCGCGCTCGTCCTCGCCAACGACGCAAGCGGCGACGAAGAAGGCGCCCAGAAGGACGACGCCGGCCTCGTGGACACACTCGCCAAAGAATTCAAAGCCCAGCGCTGGGACGCTGACAAATCGGTCTGGAAATAGCCGGCCGCGATTCTAACATTCGCAAAGGTGCCCGCTGAGAAGGGATGCGAATGTTAGAATTGGACCACTAGTTCGTGTTGAGGTGAAACTTGAGGGGCTTCGTTCCGGTAAAGGAGACCTGATCGCCTCGTCGCCGCCACGTCGTGGCCTCGCTCAGTGCGGCAACCAGATCGTCGTCGGCCTGCGCCCGCGCCGGCGAACAGCCGGAGTCCGCCAACTGCCCGGCAACGAAGATCACGGTATTGCCCGCGACCGAGAATTGCCCAGTCCCGCTCTTGCACCACAGATCGAGCCTTGCTTCGCCACGGTCACCGATCTCGAGTGTCGGGATCCGCTTCGATCCGGGTTGGGGCAGCGCATCCAGCGTCATCTCGAATCCGAACGGAAAGCCGTCTTCGGCTCCCGCGGCGGAGTTGAGAAAACCGGCAGCCGCGAGCATGGCAATAACGACAGCTCGCCTCAAAAAGCCTCGCGTTGAGAACATATCGCCCCTTTGGGAAATCCAAAACGTGCGCGGTTGTAGTCGGCCAGCATGACGTTGGCCAGATTGACAGCGACAAAAAAATCCCCGCGTCCGATCGGACGCGGGGATAAGCTGATCAGCTCGCATAGAAGTCGGTGTCTACTTCAACACCATGCTCGTGAACGGATGAACGTAGGCTTGCAACATCACGAACAGGCCAACCAGAGCAGGCCAGCGCGATCGAGTGTTTGAACACGAAGCGCAGGATCGAACCCTCGTGACCGTACCAGTTGGTGGCGGTAGAGGCGACGACGATCGATTGCGCGTCGATCATCTTGCCCATCACGCCGCCGGACGAGTTCGCGGCCGCCATCAGCACCGACGACATGCCCAATTGCTCGGACGTGATCTTTTGCAGGTTGCCGAACAGGATGTTCGACGCGGTGTCCGATCCGGTCAGCGCAACACCCAGCCAGCCAAGCAGCGTGCCGAAGAACGGATAGAGGACGCCCGTTGCGGCGAAGGCAAGACCCAGCGTCGCATCAACGCCGGAGAGCCGCGTCAGCGTACCGATCGCCAGCATCGCCGAAATCGTGATCAGCGAAATCGCGCAAAGCCTGATCGTGCGGCCGTACTCCGCGATCATCCTGGCGGGCGAAAAGCCCGCCAGCAAGCCAGAGATGATTGCGGCAACCAACATGCCGGTGCCGGTAAAGGACAGGTAGGTGAAGGCGAATACCGCACCTTCCGGCGTCGGCTTCGCAGCCACCGGCGGCATCTTGTTGATCATCTGGTGCAGCTCGGGGACCGGGTAGTTCCAGGTGAAGATCGAATTCGCCCAGGTCTTGAACGCTCCATTACCCCAGATCAACATGACGATGCAGACGATGATCCACGGCATCAGCGCGCTCCAGAGCTGCCCCTGCGAGAGCGGGGTCTTGTCGAACGGCTTGGCCGGCGTCATCGTCGCCATGGACTCATCATTGCCGCGCAGCGCCGGCGACAGCCAGAGCTGCTTCGGTTGCCAGACCTTGAGGAACAGGATGAGCGCGCCCATCGAAATCAGCGATGCACCGATGTCGACAATCCAGGGATTGACGTAGTTGGAGATGACGAATTGCGGAACCGCGAAGGAGATACCCGTGACCAGGATGGCGGGCCAGACATCCTTCATCCCCTTCCAGCCGGCAAAAGCCCACACCACCCAGAACGGCACGATCAGCGAGAACACCGGCAATTGCCGGCCGACCATCGCACCCAGGATATAGGGATCAAGCCCGGTGACCGAGGCCAGGCCTTGAATTGGTGTACCGAGCGCACCGTAGGCAACGGGCGCGGTGTTGGCGATCAGAGACAGGCCGGAAGCCGCAAGTGGCGAGAAGCCGAGACCGATCAGGACCGAGCCCGTGATTGCGACCGGGGTGCCGAAACCGGACGCGCCCTCAAAGAAGGCGCCGAACGAAAAAGCAATCAAGAGCAATTGCAGCCGACGATCTTCCGTGACGCCCCCGACGGCGCGCTTCAATAGCTCGAATTGGCCGGTTGCGACCGTAAGCTGGTAGAGAAAGATAACGTTCAGCACGATCCAGCCGATCGGGAAGAAACCCGCGACCACGCCGAGCAGCGAGGCACGGACCGACATGTTGGCCGGCATGGTGAAGACGAAGATCGCGATCAGGTTGGTGAGGATCACCGCTACGATAGCGGCGATGTGCGCCTTGACCTTGCCGCTTGCGATCAAAACCAACAGCGTGACGACGGGCACGGCGGCCGCGATCGTCGACAGCACGGCGTTGTTAAACGGATTGTAGACCTGATTCCACATTGCGATTCCTCCCCACGCGCTTTTCTGGCGCTCCGGCCCGCGTGAACGGCCGACGCACTGGCGTCAATTTCGAGGGGCCTTCGGCAAAGTGCGACGTCACACGCGAATTCGGCTCGTGCCAAATCCGCTCACAACCGCGCGAAATGGAAGAGCCCCCCGCCACCCGCCATTGACTGCATGCTAGGGTTGACTCGGAGGCGGCGACAAGCGAACCCATGCGGTGAAATTTACGACTTTAGTCTAGTTCTGGAGACCCACGTTCGCTTAAGCTTTCGCGAATCCTGAAGCGCGGCACCAGCCGCCCCTCAAACGAATGCCAAATCTCCGCCCCTCGCCGGGCCAACACCTCACCCGCGCAGCTATTCCTCCGGAGACCACGATCAGTGAAGAAAATCGGCTCGACGCTGAAAATCGTATGGCGGATCGCCATTCCGTATTTCCATTCCGAAGACAAGCGTGCCGGCCGCTGGCTGCTCGCGACGGTGATCGCCATCGAGTTGTCGCTGGTCGCGAACGACGTCCTGCTCAACCAATGGCGCAACCGGTTCTACAACGCACTCCAGGAAAAGGACTGGGACGGCTTCGTGCGGGAGATGCTCATCTTCTGCGGCCTCGCCGCGATCGCGGTTTTTCTTTCAATCTACCAGCTCTATCTCAATCAATGGCTGCAGATCCGCTGGCGACAATGGATGACCACGAAATATCTTCATGGGTGGCTGCACAACGCAAATCACTACCGCATGCAGTTGCAGGGTGAAGGAGCCGACAACCCCGATCAGCGTCTGGCCGACGACGTGAAGCTGTTCGTCGCTCAGACGCTGGCCGTCGGCGTAGGATTATTGAGCGCGATCGTCAGCCTGGCATCGTTCGTCGTCATCCTCTGGGGCCTGTCGGCGGCGACGCCATTACACCTGTTTGGCCGCGACCTCCCAATTCCCGGTTATCTCGTCTGGGGCGCCCTCATCTACGCTATCTTCGGAACGGCTCTGACGCAGTGGATCGGCTCGCCGTTGGTTCAGCTCAACTTCCTGCAACAGCACTACGAAGCCGATTACCGCTTCGATCTCGTCCGCGTGCGCGAGAACACGGAACAGATCGCGCTACTCAAGGGGGAGAGCGCCGAGCGGACACGCCTGCTGGGCCGATTCGGTTTGATCGTCGACAACTGGTACGCGATCATGAGCCGAACAAAGCGGTTGACCGCCTTCACGCAGAGCTACACGCAGGCGGCGGTGGTCTTTCCGTTCATCCTTGCGACGCCGGCCTACTTTGCAAACAAGATCCTGCTCGGCGCGTTGTTGCAAACCGCCGAGGCATTCGGCAAGGTGCAGGATGCGCTGTCGTTCTTCGTTTCAGCCTATCGTTCGCTGGCGGAATGGCGCGCGGTGATCGACCGTCTCGATGGTTTTGAGACCTCGATCGAGGAAGCAGCCAATCTGGCCACGACGCCGCCGAAGATCGACGTCGTTGCTGCGGGCAGCGACGCGATCGATCTCGCGCGGCTCCTGGTGAAATTGCCCAACGGCGCGCCGCTGGTTGCGGCCGATGGCCTGCGTATTCAGAGCGACGAGCACGTTCTCGTCACCGGCCCCTCGGGCGCCGGCAAGTCGACCCTGTTTCGCGCGATCGCCGGCATCTGGCCGTTCGGTCACGGGGTGATCACGATCCCCGCCAAGGCGACGCTGATGATGTTGCCGCAGCGGCCGTACTTTCCGATCGGCACATTGAAGGCCGCGATCGTTTATCCTGCGAACGCGGATGCCTTCAGTTCGACCCTCGTTGAACAGACGCTCGCCGACGTCGGCCTGCCACAGCTCGCGCCAAGGCTCGAGGAAGAAGCCCATTGGAACCGAATGCTGTCGCTCGGCGAGCAACAGAGGCTTGGCATCGCCCGCGCGCTACTGCACGAGCCGCAATATCTTTTCCTCGACGAGGCAACGGCCTCGCTCGACGAAGCCTCGGAAGCCGTGCTCTATCGCCTGCTGGCTGAAAAGCTGCAGGCGACAACCATCGTCTCGATCGGACATCGCAGCACGCTCAAGGCGTTTCACACGGGTCACATAGCGCTGGATCGCGAAGGCGACCAGTTTGCCGCACACGAGCGTCAAGGGCAGGCAAGCTCTTCATAGCCGGCGCAACCGCTGCGAGCGGCGTCGACAAATTACTTCAGACTGCTCATCGCGGTGAGATCGGCCGATAGCTTGACGATACCGGTGGCGCCGCACCAGTTGGAACCTGCACCGCCGGGGTTGATCGGCGTGACATTCGTCGTGCCGGTTGCATTGAACGCGCTGGTGAAGGCATTGCAATTGCCCTTCGACAGATCGGTGTCCGAATAGCGAATGTCGAGCGTGAACACCTTGTAGGTGAAGCCGATCCCGATGTTCCAGGTGTTATAGCTGGCGTAAGGAATGCCGTTGGCGAAATTACCGAGCGCGCTGACGACGCCATAGAACCGATCTGTGGTGCCAAGCCACTGCCGGCCGAATTCGCCGGATACGTACATGCCAAAACCGCTCTTGCCGAAGATGTTGCTGGGCGCCGTGTACTTGCCGGTGATCGACGCATAATCGCCCCAGGCCCCCGAGTTCAGGAAGCTCGGCGTGTAGTACTCGTTCACCCCGACCTGCCAGTTGTCGTTGATGGTGTAGTTGCCCTTGCCATAGACCTCGTAAAAGCTGACGTCCTTCTTCATGACGTTGCCGTTGGCGAGGAAGATCGTGGTCGTGCTGACGGGGCAGACGTTGCCGCCGGGAATGCCGCCGGTCAGCACGTTGTCGGCGCAGCTGCCACCTGGATATAGATAGCCCCAGATGCCGAAATCGAGCGCGAAAGCGCCGAAGGTCGGACGGATGCCGCCATAGACGTCGACCTCGGCCGCCGCGCGGTTGGCGAAGGAAATGCTCTCGGCCGAACTGCCGACATAGAGCTGCAGATCCTTGTTGATGTTGTAACGCGGCTCGAAATAGGCGGCGACCGAGGGCTGGTGATTGGACTGGGTGATGCCGCGGAAAACGTAGTCGCTCATCCCGGCGCCGCCGAAAGCGATATCCCAGGGATCGAACGGCACCGCCGGCGCCTTCGCGGCCTTTACCGGCAAATCCGCCGCCAGAGCCGGGCTCGACATCGCAAGCAATGCGACAGCTAGAACGTGTATTTTCATAAGATGATCATCCCAAGGTTTGCCACATCAGAAGTCGCAAAACGCCCGCCGGATTCGTTCCGCGTGAACTTATTTTCGTATAGGGCCGGAATAATCTGAAGAGTAAAACATGATCATCTGCATAGTTTTTATTCTTTTTCGCGCCCGGACGGAATATTGCGGCAAGCTGTTGTAATCTGACAACAAACGACGGCTGCGACGCGCGCGAGGGTCACGCGCGTTTGCGCTGCGGTTCGGGGCCCGCAAAAGAAAAAGGCCGCAGCGATTCGACGCTGCGGCCTTTCGAATCTACCGGCAGTTGGCCGGAATAGTCCTAGTTTCCGTCCTCGCTGCCCGATGAATGGTGGTCGGACGAATGCTCCCATGACGGCGCGGGAGCAGGCTCCTCGTGATGGCTCGGCGTCGCCCAGCTGTGGGTCGGGGCCGATGTCTCGTGAGCGGGAGCAGGTTCCGGCGCCGCCGCCTTGACGGGAGCCGCCTTCTTTGCCGCCTTCCTGGCTGACTTCTTCGGAGCCGCTTTCTTGGCAGCCTTCTTGGCCGATTTCTTCACCGCCTTCTTGGCGGATTTCTTCGCGGACTTCTTTGCAGATTTCTTCGCGGATTTCTTGGCCGCTTTCTTGGCGGACTTCTTCTTCGCAGCGAGAAGCTTTTTAGCCTTCTTCGCCTTCTTGCCTTTCTTCTTTTTCGCCTTAGCCATGTAGTCCTCCTGTTGCGCTGAGCCGTGTCTATCGCCTGTTCAGGCCGTCGCTTTGCGCGAGCCTGTCGGGTCCGCTCGATCCCGGCCGCGGGCCGCCCGTCGCCCAATCGAGAAGCTCAATCGTGTGCACCACAGGAACTGACGTGCCGCCGGCAATCTGCACCATGCATCCAATATTGCCCGCAGCAATCATGTCCGGCTTGACCATCGCAATATTGGCGACCTTTCGATCACGCAATTTGTTCGCAATGTCAGGCTGGAGGATGTTGTAGGTCCCAGCCGAACCGCAACACAAATGGCTCTCGGCTATATCTTTCACCACGAATCCATTCTTGGAAAGCAATTCTTTCGGTAGTTGCGTGATTTTCTGCCCATGCTGCAGCGAGCAGGCAGCGTGATAGGCGACGACAATGTCGTCGTGACGCTGCGCCGGAGGCGCAAGATCGAGCCCGCTGATGTACTCGGTGATGTCCTTGGCGAGCGCCGAAACACGCGCTGCGGACGCAGCGAAATCGTGGTCCTGGCGCAGCATGAAGCCGTAATCCTTGATGACGGTGCCGCAGCCCGAGGTTGTCACCAGGATGGCGTCGAGCCGGCCGAGATCGGCTTCGGCAAGCCAAGCCGTGATGTTGGCGCGGGCAAAGTTCAGCGCCTCAGCTTCCCTGCCCAGGTGATGGGTCAATGCACCGCAGCATTGCTCACCCTTGACCAGCACGACCTCGATGCCGTGACGGGTGAGCAAGTTGATGGCGGCCACGTTGATCCGCGGCGCAAGCACCTGCTGGGCGCATCCTTGCAGCAAAGCCACCCGCCCGCGCCGCTCGCTCTTCGCCGGGAAGACCGTGCCGGCCAGGGGTCCCGCTAGCTGAAGGCTGCGCGGCGAAAGCGCCAGCATCGCCTTGATTCGCTTTAACAAAGTAGGCCGCGCGGACGCCCCGCCGGAAGGCAGAAGGCCGGCAAAGGGACGCGCCAGGCGCGCCAGCGTCATGCTGGCGCGAAACAGTTTTGGCCGTGGCAGCACCAGCGCAAGCACGGCGCGGAGCAGCCGTTCGATCAGAGGTCGTTTGTAATCGCGCTCGATCCTCACCCGCGCCTGATCGACCAGATGCATGTAATTCACGCCCGACGGGCACGTGGTCATGCAGGCAAGGCAGGACAGACAGCGGTCGATGTGCTTGACCACCTCTGCCGTCGGCGGGCGGTCTTTTTCCAGCATCTCCTTGATCAGGTAGATGCGGCCGCGCGGACTATCGAGCTCGTCGCCGAGCAGGACATAGGTCGGACAGGTCGCCGTGCAAAAGCCGCAATGCACGCACTTGCGCAGGATCGTATCGGCTTCGGCAATATCGGGATCTGCCAGTTGGGCGGCGCTGAATTCGGTCTTCATACGACTCTTCCACGGGTCATCCGGCCACGATTGAAAATGCCCTTGGGGTCGAAGCTTTGCCGGACGCGTTCGCTTAAATCGCGCACGCCAGCGCTCGCGGGCTGGAAGACGTCGACCTGCCGCCGGACCTCGTCCGAGGCACGCAGCAGCATGGCATGACCGCCGGCAGCGGCAGCGCGTTGCCGCACCAATGCGGCCTGCGCATCCGGCCTTTGCGGCACCGCGGCCCAGATCAGCCCGCCGCCCCAGTCGTAAAGCACGTCGCCTCCGGTTTCGCGCACCAGGCGTTCACCCAGAGCCCCGCCCGAGGCCGGCGGACAGACGATCCGCCACACCGGCCAGGCGCCGAGCGGGCCTTTGACCGAAAAGGCTTCCACATCGCGTACACACTCCCAGACCGCTACCGAGCCCTCATCTTCGATGATTTCGGCGGTTCCAAATTGCGACAAAAGCTTGGCAAGCGAGGCCGCTCGATGCGTGGCCGACGCGGTGATGCCTTCCAGGCGCAGCAGCGTCAGCGCTTGCCCGGGCGATCCCAGCCTGCCGAGCGCGCCGGCCGGATCGCGCAGGGCCGATTTCGGGACATGCGCCGCACCCGAGACGTCGAAGGGGGAGCCGAGCGCTGCCGTCATCGCCCGGTTGGCCGTCGCATCGTCGAGCTCGCGCAGCACCAGCGTGCGCTCGCTCTCCGGCTTTGGCATCACCTTCAGCGTCACCTCGGTCATGACCGCCAGCGTGCCCCAGGAGCCTGCGAGCAGCTTGCAGAGATCGTAGCCGGTGACGTTTTTCACGACTTTGCCGCCGGCCTTGAAACTGTCGCCGAAGCCGGAGATCGCCTGCGCTCCAAGCAAGTGGTCGCGGGCGGCACCTGCCTGGATGCGGCGTGGACCGGCGAGCCCCGCACCGATCATGCCCCCGATGGTCCCGGCCTCGGACATACCCAAAAGCAAAGCGGTGTCCATCGGTTCGAACGCAAAACGCTGATTTTTCGAATCGATCAGCGACTTGACGTCGGCCAGCGGCGCCCCCGCCTCAACGGTGATGATCAGTTCGTTCGGCTCGTAGGATTTCACCGCGCTGAGCGCCGACAGGTCGAGCAGCGCGTTGGTCGCCATCGGCTGGCCGACCATGCGCTTGGTGCCGTGCCCGACGATCTCGAGCGGCTGCTCGCTCGCGATCGCGGCGCGCACCGCCTCTTCGACATCCTTGGCATCACGTACTTTCAGAGTGTCCACGTGGTACGCTCAAAATCGGGGAATGTCGGGAAAAGCGAGCTTGCCGCCATGCACGTGCATGCGGCCCAATTCGGCGCAGCGATGCAGGGTCGGAAACACCTTGCCGGGATTGAGGAGACCCTGCGCGTCGAAGGCGCATTTGACGCGCTGCTGCTGCTTGAGATCGATATCGGAGAACATCTCGCCCATCAGGTCGCGCTTTTCGATGCCGACGCCGTGCTCGCCGGTCAAAACGCCGCCGAGTTCGACACAGCAGCGCAGGATGTCGGCGCCGAAAGCCTCCGCGCGTTCCATCTCGCCGGGTTGGTTGGCATCATAGAGAATGAGCGGATGCAGATTGCCGTCGCCGGCGTGAAACACGTTGGCGCAGCGCAATCCATATTTCTCGGAGAGTTCGCGGATTCGCGCCAGCGCCTTGGGCAAGGCGCCGCGCGGGATGGTGCCATCCATGCAAAGATAATCCGGCGATATCCGTCCCACCGCGGGAAAGGCCGCCTTACGGCCGGCCCAGAACAGGTTGCGCTCGGCCTCCGAATTAGAGATCTGGCAAGTCGTCGAGCCGCAGCCGAGCGCGATTTTCTCGACCCGCTTGATCAGCTCGTCGACCTCGACGCCGGGACCATCGAGTTCGATGATCAGAAGCGCTTCGACGTCGAGCGGATAGCCGGCATGGACGAAGGCTTCCGCCGCATGGATCGCAGGCTTGTCCATCATCTCCATGCCGCCCGGGATGATGCCATCGCCGATGATCTCTGCCACGCACTCGCCGGCGGCTTCCACTTCCGCAAAGCCGACCATCAATGCGCGCGCCGTCTCCGGCTTTTGCAGGATCCTGACCGTGATCTCGGTGATGACGCCGAGCAGGCCTTCCGATCCCGTGATGATTCCCATCAGATCATAGCCCGCGCTTTCGGCGGTCTTGCCGCCGATGCGCAGCACTTCGCCGGTCATCAGCACGATCTCGCATCCCAGCACGTTGTTGGTGGTCATGCCGTATTTGAGGCAGTGCACGCCGCCGGAATTTTCAGCGACATTGCCGCCGATCGAGCACGCAATCTGCGACGATGGATCGGGCGCATAATAAAAGCCGGCATGCGCCACCGCCTGGCTGATCGCGAGATTGGTGACGCCGGGTTCGGTCACCACGGCACGATTATCGAAATCGATTTCGCGGATGCGCTTGAACTTGCCAAGCCCGAGCAGCACGGCGTCCGCCAGCGGCAGCGCACCGCCCGACAGCGAGGTGCCCGAGCCGCGCGGCACCACCTTGATGCCCTGCTCGAAGCAGTATTTGAGGACTTTTGAGACCTGCTCGGTGGTGTCGGGCAGCACCACCACCATGGGCGGCTGGCGATAGGCCATCAGCCCGTCGAACTCGTAGGGAAGCATTTCGGCGGGCGCATCGATCACGCCCTCGCCGGGCACGATGGCGCGGAGCGCCTCGACGATGGCGCTACGGCGGCCGAGGACCCCCTGATCCGGCGCGGGCATCATGATGGTCATTTTGATCTCTCCGCGGCAGGTCCCAAAGAACCATGCGACATTGCCGATTTCACATGAGGAATCAAGCAGGTCGAGCCGCATGCGGAACGAAGCCGCCAACCGGCGGATTAGGCTTTTTCATAAGACGCAAGTCAGAGAACAGCCGCTCGCAGCCCTTGTCCATCCACCATTGCCTATGCGAAAAATGGGTGCCCTCCTCGTTCAAATCAACAAAGAGCAGACCATGAAAAAATCGACCCTGAGTGCGCTGATCATCGTTGGATCGTCGGCGATTGCGGCGCCCGCGCTGGCGCAGGACGCCGAGGCCGGCAAGGCCTCCTTCAACAAGTGCATGGCCTGCCACTCGATCGGCGAGGGTGCCAAGAACAAGGTCGGGCCGGAGCTCAACGGGCTCGACGGCCGCAAGGCGGGCACCGCGCCCGACTACAACTATTCCGAAGCCAACAAGGGTTCCGGCCTCACCTGGAATGAGGCCAACTTCAAGGAATACATCAAGGACCCGAAGGCCAAGGTGCCCGGCACCAAGATGTTCTTTGCCGGCATCAAGAACGAGAAAGAGATCAACGACCTCTGGGCTTACGTGTCGCAATTCGACAAGGACGGCAAGATCAAGGGAAAATAAGCGCTCACACACGGCTTCAAGTTCTTCTTTAAGCTTTGCAGTGGCCGGGGCAGCTCCGGCCATCTTCTTTGGAGAATGCGTCGCCAACCCCTCATGCGTCAGAGCCGAATCCCCGCTCCTCGGGCAGGGTCCCGATATGGTCAGCGATTGATCGCATTCAATGCGCGTGACGCAACATGGATCAATTTGCTGCGGCGGCTGGTCGGCGCGCGGCAGAGCCGATCAGGGCCTCGATCTCGCGCATCACGAGATCGGGTGCCGCGTTTTGCACCATGTGCCCGACACCCGGCAGCACGATGAGCCTGGCGTTCGCCACCGTCGCGGCAAACGGAAGCGAATGGATATTCGTTGATACCGTCTTGTCGACATCGCCCGAGATCACCACTGTCGGCGCTGCGATTTCCGGATAACGCGGCGCCTGCTCGATGACCGCCTGCTTCAGGCCCGCGAGATCGCGGGCATTGGCCAGGAATTCGCTCGGGCGCAGCAACAACGGTGTCGCGGTATCGGCGACGAAATCATCCGGCATAACCTGCGGCAGGAAGACGTTGCGTGCGCTGCGCCCGGCCAGGAAATAGCCGAGCGGAAGGGTGACCGTGTAGGCGAGCAGCCGGCCGATGACCGGTTTCGTCACCAGTTCGTTGTACCAGCCGACGCCGCCTTTCCACGGATGTGTGACAGGCGCCAGCATCACGAGGCCTGCGAGGCGCGCTGGATAGTCGATCGCCATCCGCGCGCCGAGCGCTCCGGCCCACGAGTGCACCACCAGGATGACGGGGCCGAGGCCGAGCCTGCCCAGCGCTTCCTCGATCATCCGGCCCTGCGCAGCCGGCGTGGAGGTTTCCTCTGATGAAGCCGCGCTCCAGCCGTGCCCAGGCCGATCGATCAGGATGACCCGGTGGCAGGCGGCGAGCCTGTTGCCGAGGGGACGGCGCATCGCCTCGAGGTTTGAGCTGGCGCCGTGGATCAGAACGATTGGAGGACCGGCGGTGTCCCTCGGGCCGAGATCAAGCACGTTGAGAACAGCGCCAGTGACCTCGATCGCTTGTCCCTGGGCCGGGAAACGATACTGAAAAAAGAGGATGCCGGCCTGCGTCGCCAGCGCTAGGATCACGAGCGCGGCGCCAAGGAGCACGGGCAACATGGGCAAAATCCGGTTCGATGCTGGCACCTAGTGGTCCAATTCTAACATTTGCATCCCAATGAGGCAGGCACTTCTGCAAATGTTAGAATCAAAGGACCACCGGCAAATATAGGTTTCCAGTGGAGTTTTGGATTTGACATTCGCTTGACGAACTTGCGGCGAGGTGGGTAGCGAATGTCAAATCTACTCCACTGGAAGCTACGCGACGGCCGGTCCGGCAGTTTCGAAGGGTCCCCGAGAGGGTGAGTTTTCCACCGCGCCGCGCCAGCGAGCTATCCCGCTTCATACAACCGTCATCGGCCATTTCCTATAAGGCAAGCGCGGCACTTTTCGTCTTCCGGTGTCCCGGTTCTGACATTCGCATCCTATGGCGGCGGGCCTGTTTACGAATGTCAGAACCAGACGGAAACCGGCAAATACAAGCTTCTGGTCCGGCCCTCAGGTTTGGCGCTCGCATTTTGCGAACTCGAGAGGTGAACACCTGCGAACGTCAGATCGGCCTTTCCACGCTATCCACAGCAACCCGTGGATGCGAGAGCAGTTGTCAGTCGGGGAATACTTACTCGGGAATACTTGGAGGCATTTCGATGAGTTCCGGATTACATGAGACCGCCATCGATGAAATCGTCGCCCGGTGCAATGGCGACATTCGCGGCGCGCTGAAGGCGCTCTTGCTGGTCAATGAACAGCTTGAGGCGGAACTCGCCGAGCTCCATGCCATGGTGGCGCATGATGGACTAAGGGGACCGAACCGCAGCGTTCTGCACTAGCGTCCTACCAAGCAGCGGGGCTCGTCCGTCAGATATCGCGTCCCTCGACTTTCTCGCTGAGGGTCTTGACGAGTTCCGGCACCTTCTCGAGATGCGGGTTGACGGCGAGTGCCTTGCGGAAGGCATCCAGCGCGCGCTTGTCGTCACCGAGATCCTGCATGATCATGCCAAGCCCGGCCAGCGCACCGAAATGGCGCGGCTCGCGCGCCAGCACCTGCTCGATATCGGCCAGCGAGTGCGCGTAGTCGTTCCGCAGGTAATAGAGCGTGGCGCGGCGGTTCCAGCCTTCGACATAGTCCGGGCGCAACTTGACGACGGAATCGAGCAACTTCAGCGCGACATCGGAATTCTGGGCCTCCATCGCCGCCTTGGCGCGCGTCATCAGGAGCCCGACCGTATCGCTCGGCGTCTGCAGCCAGATCGCCCAGATCCGCGCCTCGACGTGCTTGGCGCTGGCTTCGTCGGGAGCGGCTTTCAGCGCGCCAAACAGAAAATCGAGCCCGCGCGTTTTGTCGGCGGAGACTTTCGGCAGTTTGGCCGGCGCATCCGGCAGTTTTTTCTTAGGACCAGGGGCCTGTGCAAAGGAGGCAGCAGGCATGGCCGCAACCATTGCAGCCAGAAGGATTGCGAGGCGACGATGGCGCCCGGCGGGGAATCTCGTGAGCATCCGAAAAGTCTAGACGCAGCACAACGCGCTTGCAAAGCGGCGAAGCGTCAAAGACGTGTGATGCGCGGGAACCGAGCGGAACCGGCCGGAAAGCCGGTTTCGAGGTCGATCAGAACCTCTAGCGGGAGATCAGCCTCCCCAAGAAACCAGCCTTTGGAGGTCAGCCTTGGCGCGCCTTGAATCGGCGCTGAACCTTGTTGATCACGTAGACGCGGCCCTTGCGGCGGACCAGGCGGTTGTTGCGATGACGACCGCGCAGTGATTTCAGCGAGTTACGGACCTTCATGGGACATTCCTGATGTTTCGAAAGGCCGTCTTCGGCACGATCATCGGGCAGCCCGAGAGCACCCAGGCGACCCAAAAACGGAAAAATGGCTTTACCCCGCCGACGGCTGCGCCGCCCGGGACGCGCGGTTTCTAAGGCAAAGGGTGGCCAAATGTCAATCCAGACGGCCTCTGTTCCGAAAAGGCGTCCCTAGAACCCACGAAAAGGCCTTTTTTGGCAACTCGCGCTCCCTTGCGAGATTGTTATATCATATAACCAATGTCGCAAAGCGGCCGAAAGGGCCTTGGTCGGGGAAGGACTATGCCGAAACTGAAACTGCCCAATCTCGACGACGTCGTGGCGATCGACATTCACACCCATGCCGAGGAGCCCTGTGGCCTGCATGGCGACGACGGCTATGACGATTTCCAGGCGCAGATGGCGGAATATTTCAAATCGCCGAACAAGCATCCGCCGACGGTGGCCGAAACCGCGGCCTACTATCGCGCCAAGAAGATCGCGGCCGTGATCTTCCCGGTCGATGCCGAGCGCGAGACCGGCTTTCGCCGCTACAACAATGACGAGATGCTGGAGGTCGCATCGGACAATCTCGATGTGCTGATTCCGTTTGCGAGCATCGATCCGCACAAAGGCAAGCTTGGCGTGCGTGAAGCAAAGCGGCTGATCGCGGATTTCGGCATCAAGGGTTTCAAATTCCATCCGACCATGCAGGGCTTTTATCCGAACGACCGCATGGCCTATCCGCTCTATGAGGCGATCTGCGATGGCGGCGCGATTGCGCTGTTTCACACCGGCCAGACCGGCGTCGGCAGCGGCATGCCGGGCGGCATGGGCATGCGGCTGAAATATTCAAACCCGATGTACATGGACGACGTGGCGGCGGATTTCCCCGATCTGAAGATCATCCTCGCGCATCCGTCGTTCCCCTGGCAGGAAGAGGCGCTGTCGGTCGCAACACACAAGCCGAACGTCTACATCGACCTCTCCGGCTGGTCGCCGAAATACTTCCCGCCGATTCTCGTGCGCTACATCAATTCGATTCTGCAGGACAAGATGCTGTTCGGTTCGGATTGGCCGGTGATCACGCCAGACCGGTGGCTTGCGGATTTCGCCAAGCTCGATATCCGCGACGAGATCAAGCCAAAGGTACTAAAGGAAAACGCGCGAAAGCTGTTGAATATTTAGCGGCGGCGCGGCATCGAGGCTCCCGCCGTCAATAAGAGAGAAAAAAGGGAGAGCCTCCCATGACGATCAAAGCCGTCGTCTTCGATGCGTATGGCACGCTCTACGACATTCAGTCGGTGGCCGCCATCACCGAAGACGCGTTTCCCGGCTATGGCGACATCATCACGCAAATCTGGCGCGTCAAGCAGCTCGAATATAGCTGGCTGCGGTCCTTGATGCGCCGTTATGAGGATTTCTCCGTCATCACGAAAGAATCCCTCGCCTACACGATCCGTGCGCTGGGGCTGAAGCACGACGCGACGACTTTCGAGCGCATCATGGATAAATATCTGCATCTCGATCTTTATCCCGATGCGTTGATGGCGCTCAGTGCGCTCAAGGGCAAGAAACTCGCCATCCTCTCCAATGGCTCGAGCGACATGCTCAATGCGCTCGTGAAGAACACCGGACTAGATCGTGTGCTCGATGCGACCATCAGCGTCGATCAACAGCGCATCTTCAAGCCGGCGCCGGAAGCCTACACACTGATCGAAACGAAGCTGGGCGTGACACCCGCTGAGGTTCTGTTCGTCTCTTCGAATCCGTGGGATGCTTGCGGCGCCAAGTCCTTTGGATTAAACGTCGCCTGGATCGAGCGGGTGACGCCGGAGGCGATGGCGCTTGCCTGCGTCAAAAGCGACTTCGTCCCTCCGCTCACAATGTTCAAGGCACTTCGAACCCAGATGGATGAACTTGGCGTCACACCCGATCACCGGATTCGCGCTTTGTCAGAACTGCCCGATCTTGTTGCATGAGCCTTGAATCCGTCCGCGCTTTCTTCGCCGAGAAGGCTCCTGAAATTACCGTGATCGAATCGCCGAACAGCTCGGCGACGGTTACGCTTGCGGCCGAAGCCTATGGCGTAGAGCCGGCGCGCATTGCCAAGACGTTGAGCTTGCGGGTCGGCGATCAGGTGATCCTGATCGTCGCCAGCGGAACGTCGCGGATGGACAACAAGAAGGTCAAGGCGCGCTTCGGCGGCAAGCCCAAGATGCTCGGTCTCGAGGAGGTCGCCGATATCACCGGCCACGAGGTTGGCGGCGTTTGTCCGTTCGGACTGAAAACGCCGCTGCCGATCTATTGCGACATTTCGCTGAAGGCCTTCGAGGTCGTGGTGCCGGCGGCGGGCTCCACTCACAGCGCGGTTCGGATTGCGCCGCTGCGCATGGCCGAACTCGTCGCCGCCGAATGGGTCGACGTGTGCTGAGAGATCGTCAGAAATAAATCTAACCGCTCAGCCGAGCCCTATTGGTACTGATATGGATAGCCGCGTCGCACGGGCGGCGCGACCGGCTGCGGCGGAACGGTGCTATCGCTGGAGTCAAACACCGCGCGGCATGGGGCGCTGAGTTGCACAGTGTTCGCCTGCAAACAGGCCACGATTCGATTTTCGTCAGGTATCGCGGCCCCGCACAGCCGGAACACATCGGGCGTGCACGCCATCTGCTGCTGCATTGTTCCGCGATGTTCCTGGGCAACCGCGGTCGTTGCGCCGACGGTCGCGGCAGCCAAACCCGCGGCGAAAATTCGGAGAATTTGCTGCTTTCGCATGGCCAGCCCCTTTCTCTTCACCACATGGGTCTTCGATCGGAAAACCCGGTTCACGAGAGAACCAAATCAATGAGGCCGGGAGTGGTTCGTATCGAACAACAAAACGTGAGCGATCTGCAAAAGCGCGCTTGATCAAGGTGGAGTCTATTCCACCCTGCCGATCCGCTTGACCGCGGCAACCAGGCGCGCGCTGTCGGTCGCGACGAATTTCGCAAATTCGGGCGCGTCCATGTAAGCGACAGGGCTGCCGGCGGTTTCGAAAGTCTTGATCACCTCGGGACTCTTCACCGCCTCCGCCATCGCCTCGCGTAGCCTTGTCATGATCGGTTCCGGCAGCGCGCTTTGCGCGAACAGTCCAGCCCAGATGTAGAACTCGACGTCCTTGTAACCGCGCTCCTTGAAGGTCGGCAGATCCGGAAAGCTTGCGATGCGTTCCGCGCCCCAATTGGCGAGCACCCGCATTTTGCCACCATCGACCATCTGCTTCAGCGTTCCAGGCGCCGATGCGACCGCGTCGACGGTCCCTGTCAGGATCGCGTTGAGCGCGGGAGCCGCGCCACGAAACGGAATATGCATGAGCTTGATGCCGGCGGACGCTGCGAACATTTCCATGGCAATGTGCAGCGTGCCGTAGGGGCCGGAGGAGCCGTAGCGGATTTCGCCGGGGCGCCTTTTTGCATCCGCGACGAAATCTTCCAGCGTCTTCCATGGTGCCGAAGCCGGCATCGCCAGCAGCGTAGGATCGGCAAGCACGCGCGCGACCGGCGAAAGCTGCGAGACTTCATAGACCGGCGGGCGATCGAACAGGCGGTCTGCTTCCGGCAGAACCGCCAGCGACGATAATGTCATCAGAAGCGTGTAGCCGTCCGGCTCGGCGCGCGCTGCCGCCGCATTGCCGATGGCGCCGCCCGCTCCACCTGCGCGATTGTCGACGATGACAGACTTGCCCAGGATCTTTTCCAGCGCCAGCGCGACCGGGCGCGCCGCCAGATCAGCTTGTCCGCCGGCCGGAAATGGCACGATCATGGAGATCGTATGCGCCGGCCAGCCCATCGCGACCATCGCGGACGATGGCCGCGCGGCGGACAACAGCGGCAACGCAGCAGCGGCTTTGAGCAACTCACGCCTATTCATCGGCCGTTTCCCCGAATTTTTTTCTGTGGCTGTTTGATTGGTAGCACTATCAGGACAACGAGGTGAACTGCTCGCTGCCGTTCGGTCAAGACCGAAATCGAGAAGCGGCCAATCCTCAGGCACGCCGAGGCGGTTTTCGCCGATTGGCATTGCCGAAATGCGCCGCCAGAAAATTTGCCAGCGCCTCGACACGCGCAGGCCGGGGGCCGCCTGGCGGAGTTACCAGATGCACGGCGCCTTCGGCCTGCGACCATCCTTGCAGGATGACTTCAACTTGGCCCGACTGGATAGCCTCGCCCGCGATGAAATCCGGCAGGTCGGCGATGCCGAGCCCCGCGATGACAGCCGGCAACAATGCTTCGCCGTTGTTGACGCGAAGCGGGCCCGCGGGACGCACGCTCACCTCTTCACCTTTCGCGTTGCTGTATTGCCAGACGTCGGCCGTCGACAGATAGGCATAGCCGAAGCACTTGTGCTGGGCGAGATGCATCGGATGGGTTGGCCGGCCATGCCGCTTCAAATAGGACGGTGCGGCCACGGTATGGCGCGGCACCGCACACAGCGTTCGCGCAATCAGCGAGGAATCGGGCAAGCGCGCAATCCGCAAGGCGGCATCAAAGCCCTCCCCAATCAGATCGACCATCGCATCGCTGAGATGCAGGTCGATGGTGACGTCAGGATAGGCTTTTAGAAACTCGGGGAGGATCGGCGCCACGGCTTTCACCCCGAAGGTCATCGGCACCGCGAGACGAACCAGCCCGCGCGGCGAAACCGATTGGGCCAGAGCTTCATATTCTGCCGCCTCGCCGTCCGCCAGGAGGCGCTGGGCGGGCGTGGACAATTTCTGTCCGGCATCGGTCAGCGCGAGCCGCCGCGACGTGCGATTGAACAGCCGCGCACCGAGACGCTCCTCGAGCCGGCTGACCGCCTTGGAGACGGTGGCCTTCGACAGCGCCAGTTCGCTGGCCGCGGCAGCAAACGAGCGCAGCTCGACGACCTTCGCGAAGATCGCCAGCGCCTCGAAATCTGGAAGCTTCGCCATTTTTCCCTTGGATCACAAATGGAAACGATGTGTTTCAATTGTTTCTATTTATGCATGAATGAGCCGAGCATATCCATGGGGCTATGTGAACATCACAAGGAGATACAGATGCTCGACCTTCGACCCTTCACCCGGCTTGGCGCCGCCAACCACGGCTGGCTCAAGGCCAAGCACCATTTCTCGTTCGGCAGTCACTACGATCCGCAGAATATGGGCTTTGGTGCGCTTCGCGTCTGGAACGACGACGAAATCGCGCCCAACACCGGCTTTCCCGCCCATCCCCACGCCAACATGGAGATCATCACCTATGTGCGGGAAGGCGCGATCACCCACCAGGACAGTCTCGGCAACAAGGGCCGCACCGAAGCCGGCGACGTCCAGGTGATGAGCGCCGGTAGTGGCATTCGCCATTCCGAATACAATCTTGAAGCAAAGCCCACCAAGATCTTCCAGATCTGGATCGAGCCGACGACGGAAGGTGGCGCACCGACCTGGGGCGCCAAGCCGTTTCCGAAAGCGGACCGCTCCGGCCAGTTCGTTGCGATCGCCAGCGGCCAGCAAGGCGACAAGGATGCGTTGCCGATCCGCGCTGATGCGCGCGTGCTAGCCGCAACGCTGAAGGCGGGCGAGAGCGCGCAGTACACGCCGAGCAGGGCGCGTCATCTCTACCTCGTGCCCGCTGCCGGCAAAGTCGACGTCAACGGCGTCAGCGTCAACGCGCGCGATGGCATCGCCATTCGCGACGAGGCCGAGCTGACCATCACCGCGCTGGAAGATTCCGAGCTCGTGCTGGTCGACGCGGCGTAACCAACTCCCATCATGCCCGGGCAAAAAGCGCAAAACTATCTTCGCGCGAAATAACCCAGGCACCCGTCCCCTTCCAAAGCATTTGAATCCCTATCACCCCCAAGGAGACCACCATGACCAAAGTTCTCGTGCTTTATTATTCCGCCTACGGTCACATCGAGAAAATGGCGAACGCCGTCGCTGAAGGCGCCCGCGAGGCCGGCGCAACCGTCGACATCAAGCGCGTTCCCGAACTGGTGCCGGCCGAAGTCGCCAAGGCATCCCACTACAAGGTCGACCAGGCCGCGCCGGTCGCCAAGATCGATGACCTCGTCAGCTACGACGCGATCATCGTCGGGACCGGCACCCGCTTCGGCCGAATGTCGTCGCAAATGGCGAACTTTCTCGACCAGGCCGGAGGGCTGTGGGCCAAGGGCGCGCTGCACGGCAAGGTCGGCGGTGCCTTCTCTTCCACCGCGACCCAGCATGGCGGCCAGGAGACCACGCTGTTTTCCATCATCACCAACTTGCTGCATTTCGGCATGGTCGTCGTCGGCCTGAATTATGGTTTTGGCGGCCAGATGAAGCTCGATGAAGTCACGGGCGGCGCGCCCTATGGCGCCACAACGATCACCGGCGGCGACGGCAGCCGCCAGCCTTCCGAGAACGAACTCGCGGGCGCGCGCTACCAGGGACGCGTCATCGCAGAGACCGCGAAGAAGCTGCATGGCTGACTAAGAGACTTCGTTCCAGAACAACGATGGCGGTCGTGCGGATCACGACCGCCATCTTCATTGCTTACCAGCGAGGCGTCCCATTACGCCAAGTCCGATAAGTTGCGCATCGACGAATTGCGCCAGCTGCTGGCGCAGCTTTTCCGGCGGGACAGCAACCATCCGTTCCTCGAGCCCGAGCGAGATGATGCCATGCACGGCCGAAAACATGGTTCGCGCAATCAGCGCAACCTCGGCCGGATCGCGATCGGGCATGAGCCGAAACAGCGGCGAATACATCAGCGCGAACGCCTCCATCACCATGTTGAGGATGTCCTCGGGAAACGGCCGGTCATTCTCCATCCGGTGCTCGAACAGCGACCTGAGCAGGTTGGCGTTCTCGGATGCGAACGCGAGGTAGCCTTGGGCGAGGCCGTGCAGCTGCGCGCGCGAATCGACGTCGCCGACCGCGCGTAGCTTCTCGGTGAGACGCTGAACCGTCTCCCGGTTGATGGTCAGGATCAGGCCGTCGAAGTCCCCAAACTCGTTATAGACGCTCCCGATCGCGCACCCCGCGGCCTCGGCCACGTCCCGGACCTTCAGGAATATCAATCCCTTACTGGCAATGATGCGACGGGCCGTGTCGAGCATCAGGACCCGCCTCCGACTTTTTTTTGCATCGCGCAAAGATTCTACTTGAACATTGTTCATTCTTGATCTATCCATATTTGAACAATGTTCAATATAACGAGGAGAGCGCGAATATGCAAATGGTCCTTGTCGAAAAACTGGCCCTGACCTTTGTCGGCGATGCGCACGCATTGGCGGCGGGTTTTGGCAAAATCCTCCTCAAGATCGTCACGGCTCCGATCAAACGGATCGTCGAGAGCGTCACGGCGCCCGTCGAGCGGATCGCCACGGCCTGTGATGTCGCCGGCGTCTACGCGAAGCGGCGGCCGGAACGACTCGGACACCCTTTGGGTCGCCTGAACCCGTTCAAGGGATTGCGGCACTTAACTTAACGCAAAGGCCATTTTCATAATTCGCCGGAATTGCCGGACACATTCGTTATCATCACCTTCGAACAGATGAGCACTCGAAGGTCTAGGTCCTCAAACCCAGTCCCCATACAGGAAGCGTCCATGATCAAGGATCTGATGTCGTCGCGCCGTTTCGCGCCGCTGTTCTGGGCCCAGTTCTGCTCCGCCCTCAATGACAATGTTCTGAAGAACGCGCTTGTCATCATGTTGCTCTATGGCGCCACGGCCGGACACGGCGATGCGCTGGTCACGGTCGCAGGCGCCGTCTTCATCTTTCCCTTCTTCATTCTCTCCGGCCTCGGTGGTGAACTCGCCGACAAATATGTCAAGGGCGTTGTCGCGCGGCGGCTGAAGTTTGCCGAAATCTTCGCTGCCGGCTTTGCGGCCTTGGGCTTCTTCCTGCATTCGATCCCGCTCCTGTTCGTGGCGCTGGCGCTGTTCGGCATCATCGCCGCCCTGTTCGGCCCGGTGAAATACGCGATGATGCCCGACCAATTGTCGGTCGGCGAGCTCGCGACCGGCAACGCGCTTGTCGAAGGCGCGACCTTCATGGCGATCCTGATCGGCACCATTGCCGGCGGCCTGCTCGTGTCCGGCTCGAGCCACATGGGTTGGGTGACCTCGGCGATCATGCTGCTCGCGCTGCTCTCCTGGGGATTTGCCGCGCGCATTCCGCATACGACGCCGTCGGCCGCCGATCTCACTGTGACCGCCAACCCCTGGACCTCGACCGTCCGTCTGCTGAAATCGCTCTACGCCGAGCCGCGGCTCTGGGACGGCATGCTGATCGTGTCCTGGTTCTGGCTCGCCGGCGCGGTCGTGCTGTCGCTGTTGCCCGCTTTGATCAAGGACATCGTCGGCGGCACCGAAGCCGTGGTGACCTTGTGCCTTGCGATCTTCGCGATCGGCATCGCGGCAGGCTCGCTGTTTGCGGCGCAGCTTTCGCATGTCCGGCCGAATCTGGCGCTGGTGCCGATCGGCGCGATCGTCATGGGCGTTGCCGGCCTCGACATCGCCTGGGCGATCGGCCACGCCACGACCGGATCCGGCATCACGCCGGCGGCCTTCGCGGCCTCGTTCAACGGACTGCACATGATCGCTGATTTTGCGATCTTCGCCTTCGGCGGCGGCTTGTTTGTCGTGCCGTCCTTTGCCGCCGTGCAGGCCTGGTCGGCGCCATCCGAACGGGCGCGCGTCATCGCGGCGGGCAATATCCTGCAGGCCGGCTTCATGGTGGCCGGCTCGCTGTTCGTTGCGGCTCTCCAGGCCGCCGGTCTTTCGATTGCCTGGATCTTCTTCGGCCTTGCGGTGGCCTCGTTCGGCTCGGTCTTCTTTGTGCTCGGCAAATGGGGCAAGGAAGGCGTGCGCGATTTCGGCGCGCTTTTGTTCCGCGCGATGTTTCGGGTCGAGGTGAGAGGGCTCGAGAATCTCCCCGCGCCCGGCACGCGGATGCTGATCACCCCCAACCACGTCAGCCTGATCGACGGTCCGCTGGTGCATGCCACGCTTCCGATCGATGCGAGTTTTGCCGTCGATACCGGCATCGCCAGAGCCTGGTGGGCAAAGCCGTTCTTGCGGCAGATCCGTCACTACACCATGGATCCGTCCAAGCCGCTTGCCGCGCGCGACCTGATCAAGCTGGTTGCGGCCGGCGAGCCGGTCGTGATCTTCCCCGAAGGGCGCATCACCGTTTCGGGCTCGCTCATGAAGGTCTATGACGGCACCGCGATGATCGCGGACAAGGCCGACGCGATCGTGGTGCCTGTGAGGATCGAAGGCGCGCAGCGTTCCCCTCTCAGCTACCTCAAGAACGGCGAGATCAAGCGCAACTGGTTTCCGAAAGTGACGATCTCGATCCTGCCGCCGGTGAAGCTTGCGGTCGATCCCGCGCTGAAGGGCAAGGCGCGGCGCAACGCGGCCGGCGCCGCATTGCAGGACGTCATGATCGACGCGATGGTCAAGAACTCGATGCTGGACCAGACGCTGTTCCAGGGTCTCGCGCACGCCTGGCGCGACCGCGATACCGGCAAGCCGATCATGCAGGACGCGCTCGGCACCAGCCTCACCTACCGCAAGCTGATAACGGCTGCGCAGGTCTTGAGCCGCAAGCTCGAGCAGGGCACGGCCGTTGGCGAGAATGTCGGCGTGCTGCTGCCGAATTCGGCCGGCGTGGCCGTCGTCTTCATGGCGCTGCAGAGCATCGGCCGCGTGCCCGCCATGCTGAATTTCTCCGCCGGCCCCACCAACGTGCAAGCGGCTATGAAAGCCGCGCAGGTCAAGACCGTTCTGACCTCGAGGTCCTTCATCGAGAAGGGCAAGCTCGACAAGCTCCTTGCCGCGATCGCAAGCGATGCCAGCGTTGTCTATCTCGAAGATATCCGCGCTCAGCTCGGCCTTGCCGACAAGGTCGCGGGTCTCCTGGCGGGCGTGGCGCCGCGGGTCACGCGCGAGGCCAACGATCCCGCCGTCGTGCTGTTCACCTCGGGCTCGGAGGGCACGCCCAAGGGCGTCGTGCTGTCCCACCGCAATATCCTCGCCAATGCGGCGCAGGCGCTGGCGCGCGTCGATGCCAATGGCAACGACAAGGTGTTCAACGTGCTGCCGGTGTTCCATTCCTTCGGGCTCACGGGCGGCATGATGATGCCGCTCCTCGCCGGCATCCCGATCTTCATGTACCCGACGCCGCTGCATTACCGGATCGTGCCGGAGCTGATCTACCAGACCGGCGCCACCATCCTGTTCGGCACCGATACCTTCCTCACCGGCTATGCGCGCTCCGCCCATGCCTACGACTTCCGCACGCTTCGATTGGTGCTTGCCGGCGCGGAAGCGGTGAAGGACCGCACCCGGCAGATCTACATGGAGCGCTACGGCATCCGCATTCTCGAAGGCTATGGCGTCACCGAAACCGCGCCGGTGCTGGCGATGAATACGCCGATGGCGAACCGGCCGGGCACGGTCGGTCGTCTCTCGCCGCTGATGGAAGCCCGGCTCGATGCCGTCCCGGGCATCGAGGATGGCGGACGACTGTCGGTCCGCGGGCCGAACGTGATGCTCGGCTATCTGCGCACTGATAATCCGGGCATGCTGGAGCCGCTGCCGGGAGGCTGGCACGACACCGGCGATATCGTTGCCATCGATGCGGGCGGCTTCATCACCATCAAGGGCCGCGCCAAGCGCTTTGCCAAGATCGCCGGCGAAATGGTCTCGCTGTCGGTGGTCGAAAACATGGCGAGCGCGCTGTGGCCGCAGGCGATGTCTGTGGCGGTATCAATTCCCGACCAGCGCAAGGGCGAGCGTATCGTGCTGCTCACCACGCAAAAGGACGCCGACCGCGCTGCGATGCAGCGCCAGGCCAAGGCCACCGGGGCGAGCGAACTCGCCGTTCCTGCCGACGTTCGCATCGTCGAGAAGGTGCCGCTGCTCGGCTCCGGCAAGACCGACTATGTCGCAGCGACATCGCTCGCCAAGGAGATGACCGCAGGCGCCGAGCGAGAGGTGGCGTAAGCCATGTCGCCTTTGCCGGGCGTGGTGCTGCTCCACGGCCTCGCCCGAACATCGCGTTCGTTCCGAACAATGGAACGGGCGCTGCAGGGCTCCGGCTTTGCGACCCTCAACGTCGATTACGCCAGCCGCAAGCATTCGCTCGAGGTGCTGGTCGAGGATATCCATCCCCAAATCGCAGGCTTTGTAGAGAAGGTCGGCCGCTTCACTTCATCACCCACGCGATGGGCGGCCTCTTGGCGAGAATTTATCTGACCCACTATCGCCCACCCAGCCTCGCGCGCGTCGTCATGCTCGGCACGCCGAACGGCGGCAGCGAAGTTGCGGACTTTCTCAAAGGCCTCGCGCTCTATCGCGCCTTCTACGGGCCGGCCGGACAGCAGGTCGGAACACGCCTCAAGGATCGTCTCGCGCAACTGTCACCGCCCGACTATGCCGTCGGCATCGTCGCGGGCAACAGAACGATCGATCCAGTCGCGTCCTACTTCATCGTACCGCGGCCGAATGACGGACGGGTCTCGGTCGAGAGCACAAGGCTTAAGGGCATGACCGATCATATTGTCGTCAACGCGACGCATTCCGGGCTTTTTGAATCACCGCGGCGCGATCAAGCAAACGATCGCCTTTCTGCGCGACAGCAGGTTCGAACGTCCGATTCCGACGTTGACGCAAAGCGTTCCAACCGCGCACTTTCTCCGGCTAATTGCGCGGCGCTTCTAAAGATGATTTGCCCGACGGCACAAGCCTTCAGTTCCCATACACCAGATGTGGCAGCCACATCGTGAGCGCCGGCACGTAGGTGATGATCATCAGGACGGTCAGCAGCAGCAGCAAGAACGGCAGCACGCCGCGCACGACCTCGCCGACCGGCGCGTGCGAAATCGTCGACAATACGAACAGATTCAGGCCGACCGGGGGATGAACCAGCGCGATCTCCATGTTGTGGGTAAAGATGATCGAGAAATGCACGGGATCGACGCCGAGTGCGGGCAGCACCGGCGCGAGAATCGGCAGCACCAACAAGAGCGTCGCAATCACCTCGAGGAAACAGCCAAGCACGAGCAGCAGCACGTTGATCGCGAGCAGGAATTGCCAGGGCGCCATGTGCTGCGCCAGCACCCACTTGACGAGTTCGGCCGGAACGCCTGACGCTGTCATCCAGTGGCCGAACGCGAGCGCGGTTGCGACGATCAGCATGATGGCGCCGGCGCTTTTCAGCGCGTCGGCAACCACCCACAGCGTCTCCGACCAATGGAAGCCCTGATAGTAGATCAGGCTTACCAGAAGCGACACGACCGCGGCGATGGCTGCCGCCTCGGTCACCGTGACGATGCCGCCGTAAATGCCGACCAGAACGATGGCCGGCACGATCAGCGCGGGGATTGCCCTCGCGGTGACGCGGATACGTTCGGCAAACGGCAGGCTCGGCTCGACCGGAAACTTCCGCCGCCGCGCGTCATACCAGACCCAGGCAAAGAAGACGGCAGCCTGCAACAGGCCGGGCAGGACGCCGGCGAGAAACAGGCGCGGCACGGACTGTTCGGCGACAATGCCGTAGAGGATCAGCGCCAGCGACGGCGGAATGACGATGCCGATGGTGCCGGAGGCGCCGACCACACCGAGCGCAAAGCTGCGCGGATAGCCTTTTTCGATCATCGCCGGCAAGAGGATCGTGCCCATCGCGAGCGCGGTCGCGACCGACGAGCCGGAGATCGCGGCAAACAGCGTGCACGCCACCACCGTGACAAGGCCGAGCGACCCTCTGACGCCGCCGAGCCAGGCGGCCGACAGATCGACCAGCGCTTTCGCTACGCCGCCATGGCGCATGAAGGTCGCCGCCATCACGAACAACGGCAGCGACATCAGCGTCGGCGAATTCAAGTGATCGATGATGACCTGCGCGACGCCGATCAGCGGTTCGCCGGACGCGATATAGAGGATGGCGGCGCAGAGCCCGAGCACGAGGAAGATCGGCATGCCGGCGGCGAGCAGGCCGAAGAACAGCACCAGGAACAGGACGACCATCATGGCTGGCGTGCCTCGACCCCACGCTGGATTCCTCTTCTCCCTGAAAGGGGGAGGTCGGCGCGCGTAGCGCGCCGGGAGGGGGGCACGCTCTTTGCATTTATGCTTCTGACCCCCACCCCAACCCTCCCCTTTTCAGGGGGAGGGAGTTGCTCCTTACACGGGGAGAGAACGTCGACCGCCATCGCGACCTTGCTCAAATCCAATTTCATCACGCGCTATTCCAGCGGCAACGTACGCGCGCCGCCTGCGCCGCGCTCATGTTCGGGAATATGCCCGACCGTCATGGTGGTGGGATCAAAGGCGAAGAGATAGCGATAGAGGCGGATCACGTAGCGGCCCGACATCACAAGCGCGCCGGTCGGCACCGCGGCCGAGTACAGCCACATCGGAAACTGCACGTCGGATGAAGAGCGCTCGTCCAGCATCCAGGAGGTCTCGACGATGCTCCAGCCATACCAGGCGAGCCCGACGCAGAAAGCGAGCGCGACGATGCAATTGGCCACTTCCATCCAGCGCTGGACGGGCGGCGAGACCGCGCGAAGCACCAGGTCTGGCCGCACATGGCCGTCGGTGCGCACGAGCTGCGAGGCAGCCAGCATGATGCCCCAAACCACGAGATAGACGATCACCTCTTCGGCCCAGGAAATAGCATAGCGCGGGGCGACGTAGCGGCCGACGACCTGCACCAGTCCGACCAACATCGCGGCAAGGCCGAGCAGCCCGATCAGAAACCGCTCGGCCTTGTCCCACCACGTGTCGCGCAACGGCAAATTCCCGTTCGCCATATCAGCTGTGGCTGCCGACGGTGTCGCTCACGAGCTTGACGATCTCGGCCGACAGCTTGGTGTCGCGGATGAGATCGGCCTGCGCCGCGATCATGCGCTTGCGATCGGCCGCGACCTGATCGGGCGACGGATCGACGAAGGTTACGCCGTTCGCCTGCATGGTGGTGCGGGCGTCGGCCTGCGATTTCGCCGACATCTCCCGGTAACGCTCGATGTTGGCCTGCCAGACGTCGCGCATCAGCTTGCGTTCCGCATCGCCGAGCTTGGACCAGAAGGCGTCGCTGACCATCGGGATGTAGTTGGCGTAGAACTGATGGTCCGCGTAGGAATATTTGACGCCGGCTTCATAGAGCTTTGCCGAATTGACGCTCTCATCGCTCGAGACAAAACCGTCGAAGGTGCCTTGCGACAGCGCCAGCGGCACGTTCGGCCAGGGCGTGACGTTCGGGATGCCGTGCACGAAACCGATGCGCCAGGAGATGCCGGCGCCGCCGGGGCTGCGGATTTTCAGCCCCGAGAGGTCGTCGAGGTTACGGATTTCCTTCTTGGTCGTGTACCAGTTCTCGTTGCCGAGCTCGAGCCAATGGCCGAGAATATGCGAGCGCAACTTGGCCTCGAGCTGCTTGTTGACGTGTTCGCCCGGCGCGCCGTCGCTGCAATGGCGATACACCTCGACTGCGGGACTATAGAGCACGGGCAGCTGGCAGAAATCGACATCGGGCACGAGCCCCGTCATCGTCCAGGTGCCGGGCGAGGCCATGTCGACCTGCCCCTGAAGCAGCGCCTTGGTGACGTTGAGATCGGCAAACAATTGCCCGGACTGAAACAGCTCGGTCTTGATCTTGCCGTGGCTCGCCTCTTCAAGCTTGGCGAGATAATCCGAGATCGCCTGGTTGCGCGGATGGGACGGCGCGGTGTCGAGCGAGCAGCGCAGCTTGATCGTATCGTCCGCGAGCGCCTGGCGGGACAGATAGGGCGCGGCGATGGCGCCCGCGGCGGCTGTCACGAAGGCACGCCTGTTCAACCGTGTCATGTGGTCCTCCCGACTGCTTTTCTGACCTGTTGTCCGGTCCTTTTGGCGCTGGAGGATCGCCCCTGTTGTCGCCCTTGGCAACCGGAATCGGCGCGCTTTCGGCTCAGACTTTGGGCGCTGGCTGCGGTCAACGCGCCCATCCCGTCATGGCCGGGTTTGACCCGGCCATCCACGTCTTGCTTCCGAGAAAAGAGGAAAGACGTGGATCACCGGGACAAGCCCGGTGACGACGAGTTGAAGACACACACCTCCACGCTTCCCGCGGACTTTTGCGCCCGAGTCATGCCAAACTTTCATCCCTCGAAAAAAGAGGGCGCAGGGAATGCCGGGTGCCTGAGCGCACCCGCAGATGGGGTAACGGGCCTCTTGGCCCTGCGGGCGGTCGTCCCTCACATGATGGTGTGACGGAGTTGAGGACTGGCCTCGCTCCAAGCATCAAGGAGAGACGACCATGGATCATTATGCCGGAATTGATGTGTCCTTGGAACACTCAAGCGTGTGTGTTGTGGACGGGAATGGCAAGATCGTTCGCGAGACGAAGGTCGCGAGCGAGCCGGCGGCACTGATAGGCTGGCTTGGTTCCCTGGACTTTGGGCTTGGGCGGATCGGGCTGGAAGCGGGACCGCTGTCACAATGGCTTTATATGGCAATGAAGCAGGCCGGGCTTGCGGTCGAACTTCTGGAGACGCGGCACGTGCGCGATGCGTTCAAGGCGATGCCGGTGAAGTCGGACCGCAATGACGCGCGTGGGATCGCGCAATTGATGCGGCTTGGCTGGTTCCGGCCGGTGCACTGCAAGTCGATGGCAGCCCAAGAGGTGCGGGCCATACTGACAGCACGCAAGTTGGTGCAGAGCAAGCTTCTCGACATCGAGAACAGCCTGCGCGGGATTTTGCGTGGCTTTGGGTTGAAGGTCGGCAAGACAACGCGGACAAACTTTGCCGGTCGGATCAGGGAGCTGGTCAAGGGCCACCCGAACCTGAAGACAATCGGCGAGGCCCTGCTCTCGGTGCGCGCCGTATTGCTGGGTGAGTTCAACGCGTTTGAGAAGCAGGTGCGCGCGATGTCGCATTCAAATGCAAACGCCATCAGGTGACGGCCTTGGTGCCGATCCCGGACAGAAGCAAGTCCCCGGCAAGTGGATCACGCAAAAAAGGATTGACTTATCGAGGCCCGTTAAAAAGAAAGCACGCAGATAAGTCCACCACAGGTCCACCGGAGTTCCCGGCCTTCCCTGCGCGACTGGTTTTAACGGCTGCTCCGCGCTCTTCCTGGTGATCGGGCTTTCTTGCCACCATCGTCAGCGGTTCGTCCCGCCAACTTGATATCAGCGTCGAGATATCAGACCACGCGGCTTCGCCGTCCGCTTGCTCATGCGTTCGTCTTTTCGCACGACAAGCGTCCATCGCATCCTGCACCCAACGGTTCGTGACGATCGCGAAGCGCCCCTCTTCTCGGGCGCGGTACGAGGCCGGCTTGTAAAGATGATTTGCCCGTCGGGTAGAGCGAAATATTTTTGTCTCGGGGCTGGACAGTGGCGGCGAAGCAGCCGCGCCGCGCCGCCAGCTCAGCGCCGGCCGCTGAGCGCAAACGGCGAAAGCGCCGGAGACGTGAGCGCGCTGATGCCGCTGTCATACTGAGGCTGCTGGGCGAAGCTCGCACCCAATGACAGGCTCAGGTTGGAGGTCGGACGCAATTCGACGCCCACATGCGCGCTATAACCCTGCGGGCTGTTGGCGGAGGATTGATCGAAGCCGGCAAGCGGGCTGCCAATCGGGTTATTGTATTTCAACGTCCCGAAGCCGGCATAGACCGAGACCGGCACATCGAGGTTCGTGAAATTGTAGCCGACTTGCGTGCCCTCATAGGCAAGCGAGGACATGCTGCCCCATCCGCCGGCAAAACCGTTCAGCGCCATGCCACCGTGTTCGCTGCCGACAAACCAGCCGTTCGGCAGGTCGAAGCGCGAGGAGAATGTGCCGCCGCCGGCGGAGCCGCCGTCAAGCGCCGCAAGGGACGACAGGCTGGTGTAGGCGTTGGAGCTTTGGCCCGCGGTGAAACCGGTCGCGAAACCGGCCGGCCAGGCCGTAGTCCAATAGGGCACGGGGTTCGATTGCGCCCGCGCCCCTGAGACAGCGAGACATGATACGGCCAACGTCAGGGCGAAGGCGGCGAAAGTTGACTTGCTGAAGATCATGGACGTCTGCGCGAACCTTGCGTGCGACGAAATTATAAAGCGGGGATGTCGGGAACGCCAGCCGGGACGGCGCTGGTGGTGTGATCAAAATCATTGGCGCTCCCTAGCGAAAAGCGAGAACCCAGCAAAATCAATAGGGTTGCCAGCTTTTCTGACAGAAAATCGCGCACCATTTCGTAAGGAGAATTTCAGCGTTTGGCAAACCGAGGCCAGCGACTCCTTGGAGCGCCAGCTCTTTTGTTGGCATCGACGCCAAGCGCCTACACGGGCTTTCGGCGAAGCCGTCCTTTCATTTTCAGGCCGTCTCGCATGTTGAGGCCGAGCAGCGTGATGTTTGCCGCGCCCGCAAGAAGTTCAAGCGCTTGCACAGCGTAGAAGATACTATCGAACTCTGCCGCTTGGGCCTTGGACGCAAGGAACAGCGCAGACGGTATCAGAACCAGGATGCCGTTTGCTGCGATAAACGGCATCCGCTTGAACTTAGCACCGACCAGTCCAGCGCGACGCCCCTTTGCCAAGGTCACGCCTGAGCCGCCAGCCGCGGCCAGCGCCGGGATCAGCAGCAGGAACCCCCAAGGTATGGCCGTCTTCACCGACGTGACAAGCGCATACGACCCGAACAACTCGCTGAGGGCGGTCGATAGCCAAAACGTAGCAATCGTCGCTATGGCCAGCGCGCCCGCGATAGGATGAGTTAACTTGATCATGAGCTTTGGACCCATCAATCTGAGCCTTGTCACAGCCGGCGAACTGGCTGCACGTGCTGCACGGTCAGCGCCTCATGGGCCCTGCCGTCGTCCCAGCTCAACGTGACCCAATCCGTTGACGAGAAATACGAAATCACGATTCTTCCGGGGCGATACCGTGCCGCCCGCAGGTTTGGAAATTTGCGCTCATTGGGAGTTTCGAAAAGTAACGCAAAGCTCAAACCCAGAATATCAAGCCCGAGAGCTTCGACGTCGTCCTGAGCGTTCGCAAACGGTTAAAGCTGGAAGCGTGAATGGCTTGTTGTTCGGTCGCCCGCGCTCATAGTGCAGTACCCTCACGAACCAGCGCTCACGAGACCTTGCGCTTTACGACCCTTCGCAACGTCTCATCTATCCGCGACTGCCAGCCTCTCCCTCCTTTTTTGAAATGCTGAATTACCTCTGGACTTAGACGCAGCGATACCTGCTCTTGGTCGGCGCCTGGACTTAGACGCAGCGATACCTGCTTCTTGGTCGGCGCCTTGTTTGGGCCGCGACCTCGACGGATCGAAGCCGAAAGATCGGGGAAGACTTCCGCGAATGGCTTCGCTTTGGCGAAATCCGCCTTGGTCAGCTCGGGGCTGTCGCTGACTTCGCGCAGGTCCTCGTCGCTGAAGCCACGGCGCTTTTTAGCGGTTTTCATAGTAGAGCTTCCTCTCATTCGGTTCGCGGGACGCATACTGATGATACTGACGCCTTCACTGCCTAGGCGGGCAACCACCACGACGATGACCCCACGGATGTTGACGCCGATGCCGACCCAACGCTAGGCCTCGCGATGCGACGGAATGATCAGCCGCTGTCGAAAAATAGCTCGTTCAAATCAGCAAAATCCAACCCGTGCTTTTCCAGGTTGGCGAGGCGCTTCGGCTCGTCCCAAACGATTTTCACGATTTAATTGTAGTTACAATTTGGACGTTCATCGAGTATTCTGTATATACGAAATATGCTGAGGAACGCGCCTTTCGGTGTTCACTCCCACTCAATCGTCTAACGTGCGTATCACGTTGATTTGCAAGTACAACTCGGCTAGACCGACGGCCAATTACCGATAACCAGTCCGTCAAAAATTTTTGCTTTTGAATCCACAGGAAGATGTCTTCGGCTACGCAATCGTTCGAATCGGCATCTATCGACCTCAATCGCGTACTTGCGTCTCCCGCGTTTAGGCCGTCTAGGGTCCTTACCTATCGGCATGGCACCTAAGCGAGATGACTATTCGTTACCGTGCGCTGCGGGGTCGCGCTGGCTCTTCACGGCCGAACTGCCGATCAATCGCGTGGCCGCTGTTGCGACAAGCCGTATGAGCAAGCCCACAAGATAGCCGCCCTGGAGAATGGATTTAGCGCCAATAACAACGCCCGCCGTCTCTTCGTAGCCGAAGCTGCGCGAAATCGAGAAGGCGACGGCAGCAAATGGCAGGAGAACAATGACCGGCAGAAGAACTTTCCATCGGAAAGCTAATCCTGCTGCAACTCCTATCACCGTTAATCCAACGGCAGAATATATCATTTGTATGCCCCACAAATCGGGCTCGTTGCCCGACATATAGCCTGGTCTGATTGTTTATCGAGAAAGTCGGAGATCAAATTATCAAATCGGCATGTAGCCCGGACGCAAACGAAAATGTATCCGATATTTACGTGGGTTCCGAATTGACGAGGCAAAGTGTGCCAACCGTCAGAGCCAGAATTCGCCGGAATGGTCGGAACCCGTTTGCCAGGGAAGCTCGGATCCTGTTTTTCCAGAGGAGCCGTTCAGGAACCGCCGCGCCACATAGCAGCCGCGCCCACGAAACGGCACCGCACGCAACGTTCCCCGGCAGGGCTGCCTTAGTACGCTGCGTCGGTAAAGCAGACAGCGGGTATCGTCGCAAGAATGATCTTCGCATCGAGAATCATCGACCAATGGTGCGCATAATAGCTGTCGAGGACGACGCGACGCTGGAAGGTCGTCGTGCTACGGCCGCTGACCTGCCAAAGGCCGGTGATACCAGGCCGGCATGAATAATAGGCGTTGACGGCATCGGAATATCGGCCCAGTTCCTCTATCGTGACCGGACGCGGACCAACGATGCTCATCTCTCCCCTGAGCACGTTGAAAAGCTGCGGGAGCTCATCAAGGCTGGATTTCCGTAAGATGGCGCCAATAGCAGTCACGCGCGGATCGTTTCGAAGTTTCCTCGTTGCAATCCACTCAGTCGCTGCTTCAGGATCGGTTTCGAGGTGCCGGCGCAGACGTTCCTGCGCATCGACCGCCATTGTACGAAATTTCAGGCACTCAAACTGCCTGCCGTTGAACCCTACGCGCCGGTGGCGGAACAATACCGGACCTGCAGAAAAGCCGGCGATGGCGACATAGCAAAGAACGAAAAACGGCGCGAGCAGCACGATGCCACACAGCGCGATGACGATATCTACGACTCGCTTGGACGCGAGGCCGATTGGATGAGGTGTTGTTACTAGGACGAACAGCGCTTCCCCATCTGCACTGTCCGTCTTTGCCAATCCATCCATAGAGTACTCCAGGCTCGAACAAATGTTGCGATGCAAATAAAGTCGCAATGGCATCGTTGTTCCAATTTTTCCTGAAATTTGCAGATGGGTTCCGGCGTTCGCGAACTCACCAAGAAAGCGTCACTCGCTTGCCCGGATTGAACGGGCTTGCGTCCAATCCTTGTGCAGACAGCTCGCATATCCGTCAGCGCATGACGCAGCGTTAGGAACTCCAGAGAGCCAACACCAATTTGTCGTTATGTGGCTTTGGTGTGCGTGCGGCGGATACGAAACGGCGCCAAAAGACTTGATGCTTCGCACGCGTGACAGGGACGTTACATGAAATCGAACGAGAACGACCGGCTGTTGGCGCTCGACAGCCTGCGGGCGATCGCAGCGTTGGCTGTCCTTTTCTATCACTACACCAGTGGATATGAGCACGTCGTCGGTCCGCATATTCAGCCGGTCCCGAGTGTGGAGTTCGGCTACCTGGGCGTCGACCTCTTCTTTGTGATCAGCGGCTTCGTAATCGCATGGACGCTTCAGCGCTCGAGTTCCCTCGCTGACTTCGCGTTTGGCCGAGTTGCACGCCTTTATCCGGCCTATCTGGCCGGAGCCGCCATCACCGGAATCGTGATTTTCGGCTTCGGCTTTAATCCGACGCATATTCAGACGAGCGACGTTGCCTGGAACACGGTGATCGGATTACCCCAGTTGGTAAATGCCCAAAATCTCGATGCGTCCTATTGGACTCTCGGCGTCGAGGTGTCCTTCTACGTCATGGCCGCGCTCGTCGCTTCAGGCTTGCCGAAGGTGCGTTTTGAGATTTTTTGTCTGGCGTGGCTCATTGCATCTCTCGTTGTGCGTCTGCTTCTCCCCGGGCATATCCGGTTCCAACTTCTCCTCGTTTCCAACTACTCGCCCCTGTTCGTGGCCGGCGCGATGCTATTTGCGCTCTCACCGGCCATGCAGCCCGATCGGCTTACTTTCGTAACTTTCGCCGCGGCCATCGCCATGTGCTTTGTTGGTGCCGATCCACGTTGGCTGCGCCCGGCAAGTGGAGCGGGTCTATGCCTGTTTGTCGGATTGGTGTTCGGTGCGGCAACCGGGCGACTGGCGTTCCTGAATTTCCGTCCCCTCGTTGTCGTTGGCCAGGCGTCCTATTCGCTGTATCTTATCCACCAGATCGTCGGATATTGGATCATCTCGAATTTCGAGCGGCTTGGCGTTCCCCCGCTCGCCGCGATCGCGGCAGCGACATCTATTGTCATTCCAGCCGCCATCGGCCTGAGGACACTGGTCGAGGTACCGGCCCAACGCCTCATTCGGAATGCTGCGCGGGCGCATCTCGTCGGCGGCCGAACTGACCTTGCGGAGGCTCGCAAGACCGGTGGCCGAGCGGGATAAGTCGATGACCCGCAATGGCGCAAGGCCCTATGAGCCGGCCGTAGCGATATTCTTTACAGGGTGTCGAGCGGATGGTTTCCAGGGCTTATCGCTCTCGCGATCGGCAAGAGACGTCAGTGCCCCCAGAAGGCGACGCGCGTTGGTATCCCAATTGAACAAGCCTTCCGCAACTTCGAATGCGCGTTTTTGCATTCGATCCAGGCGATCGATGTCATCGATGACCTTGACAATCGCCCTAAGCAGCGCCCCGATATCGCTTTCAACGATGAAATGCGCCTTTAACCGATCCGGAATCCCGTTGAGAGCCGCTTCGACGGAAGCGACAGGGACACGAGAGAATATGTAATCGAGGGTCTTGAGCTTGAAACCACCACCTACCTCCTCTGGGATCAAAGCAACGCGTGCAGCCCGGCATTCCTCTCCCAGATCATCGACGAAGCCACGAAAGACGACCCAGGGAAATCGCGCCTGTAGGCGAGATAGCAGAGGTTCAGGTACAAACCCGACAATGTGAAGTTCGATCCCACACTGTGTAAAGATCACGCTCGCAGCGTCGAGCAGGCGCTCCAGATTTATCTGTTTGGCGATCCAGCGGAACGACCCGATGATGATCGCACGCCTTGGAACCGTCTCATTCAGGGAACGCGTATTCTGCTTCACGCCTGCATAGCCCGGCGGGAGAACGATGGATGGCATCGAAGGATTGATCCCGCCAAACGCATCCCGATCTTCCTCCGTCAGCGTAACGAGCAGATTGCAGGAATGCGCAAGATGCTGTTCGGCGAGCCGGGTTTTTCTCGCATTCTCTCGCAGCAGCCGCTTCCGGATAAAGTCGCCGGAGAAATTGCGCGCGATCTGGTCATTGAGGTCGGTCTCGAAGTTGTGAGCTAGCTGAACCAGCAGCGGCCGATTGCGCGAGAAGTTTCTTACGTGAGCTACGGCCCAGCTCATGCCGTATTGATCGATTACGATGACATCGTAGTCGTTTTTCTCCAATTCCCCGGCAATTGCTTTCCGGTATTGTGCCGTCGCAAATCGCGCACCGACCATCGGCAGTGGACTGAAGAGAGACCGCAGCCTGGAGTGCGCGGCGCCGCGCACCCTCCTCCACCGAACCCGCGGCTCCAGGTCGGCAAGGCTGCCGTCCCTTTCATCGGGGTTTTCCAGTCCAAGAAAAGCAAGGTCGGCGCCTTGTCGCGCTACCGCACCCGACAATTGAGCTGAATAAACCCGATCGCCCGCATTGAATGGAATTGGAATAATCCGACCAAGCCACAAGATCGAAAGGGTCATCCGTTCGGAACCCGCGCTACCGGTTTGCATTGTGCCCCTACCGCCGGCAAGCCGAAACGCGACGAGCGAGCGCGCTGCCGGCTTGAGTTCCGCTTGGGGATCATCTCATGCCATCTGAACCGTCCGTTACGATCATTGTTCCAACATTGAACGAAGAGAAATACATTCGAGATGCCGTCGCTTCGCTGATCCCGAAGAGCGAAACTTTCGATTACGAACTGATTGTGTTGGACGGGGGCAGCACCGATCGTACATCGTCAATCGTCGAGGAGATGGCTGCGGCCAATCCGAGAATTCGTCTGGAGGCGAACCCGTCCCGATATCAGTCCGCCGCGGTAAATCGTGGCGCAAAGATAGCAAAACCGAAATCAAGCATCATCATTCGCGCCGATTCCCACGCAGAGTACCCAACCGATTTTGTCATTCACCTCGCAAAAGAGTTGAGAGAGCGCGACGTCGCGTCTGTCGTTGTCCCGATGCGGACGCGCGGAAAGGGCTTTCTCCAGCGAGGAATCGCAGCCGCGCAAAATAGCCGGCTGGGAAATGGCGGAGCGGCTCATCGGACGGCGAACAGCTCGCGGTTTGTGGACCATGGCCACCATGCCGCCTTTGATCGCCGGACGTTTCTTGCGGTCGGCGGATATGATGAGAGCTTTACACACAACGAGGATGCCGAACTGGACATCCGTCTGAGAAGTTCTGGCGAGCAAATCTGGCTCTGTTCGGAACTTGCTATCGCCTATTTTCCGCGCAACTCCTTCAGTGCCCTCTCCCGGCAATATTTCAACCATGGCGCCGGGCGGGCGCGGACGATGATGAAGCATCACCGTCTGCCGAAAGTCAGGCAAATGCTTCCATTGGGAGCGCTCGGAATGAATGTGCTCAGCCTGGCGTCGGGCATCGGTCTCGGATGGCCATTTCTCCTGCCGAGCCTGGCTTACGTTGGCGCATGCCTGAGCGGAGGCTTGCTTTTGGCCGTATCGGAACGCGATCCGGCCGCTTGTGCGGCAGGTCTCGCCGCGATAACGATGCACCAGAGCTGGGCAGCCGGATTTATCTATCGGGTGTTTCGCGTCTCGGTTTCGAGGGCTTCTCGCGCGCCGGTCTCGACAGAGGCATTCCGTTAACGCTGGCGTTGATCGGCAGCCTTTGGCCCGAACGCTCCGACATAAGCGGTTGCGGCCTTCGGGTACTGGTTTTCGGTCAACTTGCCCGGAAAGTCATCGTTGGAATTCCAGACGCTTTGGTAGAGCACATTGTGCGCTGAGAACCATTGGGCGGCCTTCTCGATATATGGGCCTGCACCATCGAAATTGACGCCCCACTCCGGATACGCCGTCGGCTTGTGATGAGCGGCTGCAAAGTCCTCCAGCCATTGCAGACCATATTGGCCGCTGACCATTTCGTTCCAGGCTTGAACGGGGTTGGTCGGATTCCAGTTCGTGTTGTAGTAGAAATCCATGCTGATCACGTCGACATAATCATCGCCAGGATAAGCATCGGCCGGATTCATGCGCGTTTCGCGGATGTTGGCATTCCACTCGAAGCGAAAGCGGCTTGATACAGAGCGAAACGCCTCGACGAAATTCCGATAAGCCTTGACGTAATCCTGCTCGCGTCCCGCGGCTGACCACGGCATCCAGTTGCCGTTGAATTCCTCGCCGGTCCGGACATAAATCACGCTGTCGGACGGGCGCGTTTGAGCCAGGCTTCGGGCGGCCTGTTCGTAAAAGCTTTGATATTTTCCTGCCGCGGCATCCGCCAGAGATCCGCCGTCAACGAACATCGGAATGGTCCAGCGGATCGGCTTATTGAGCGGCGACCAAAGTTCCACCGACCATCTGATGCTGCTGACCCAATCCTTCCAGTTCGCTCGCCCGGTATGGGCAGCAATCTGGTCGACCGGCCTGCCGAGCCAGGTTTCAAACTGCCGAAGTTCTGCCGGACTATTCCCCACGTAGACACTGAGTGCGGGGGTTCCCGCGGAACATGGAAGCTCGAGAAAAAGGAACAAGAAGATAGCAAGGGAAGCGGGTCTCATTAGGATTTCCCTTCGGATTTTGGGTGCTCTCTCTTTTTGCAGCCTATGCGATTAATTTGGCCGAGTTCGCTGAAGGATTTTTGGAACGAACGCATCATCTCGCGCTTGCCAGATGGTTACTTCGCACCTGCCAAAATCCTCTAACAGCGAGACCTGCATGTCGTTCAGCGTAGTCAGCAAGATTGTTTGGGCGAGAAAACTCACATTCCTGATTGTCTTCGCATTGATCACCACCAGCGCAATCGCATTCACACAACTGGTGACGCCGATGTTCCAATCGGAAGCGTTGCTAATGACCACCTTGGATCGCGCACAACGGCAGCAAACCCAGTTTCCGGACACGCTTCGCTATCAACTGAATTCGCAGATCTACATCATCAACAGCGAGGATGTGCTTCGGCAGGCCATCAGCGAATTTGGGCCGCAACGGCTATATCCTGACCAGAAGAAGGCCGCGTCGTGGCAGTGGCTGGGCGCCTTGCCGCCAAATACGTCCGCGGTCATCGCGAAGGGTGCGGACCTGCTTCGATCAGACAACCCGGATGAAGGACGCTCCGACATTGATCGGGCGTTGTTGAAGGTCAAGAAGCGGCTCGCCGTAAATCTTGAAAAGGATTCGCAGATACTTTCGCTGACTTTTCGGCATCAGGATCCGAAAATCGCTGAGCAGTTTCTCAGTCTGGTCGTCCGCGACTTTCTCCGGCGGCAAGCGGATCTGAGCGGCAACGCGGAAGCACCCGCGTTCTTTCACCAGGAAGCCGCGCGCTATCGAGATGAGTACAAGAAAGCCTCCAACGAGCTAAGCAACTTTTCCAAGCAGCACTCGATCTATTCCGTCAGCCAGGAAATCGAGCTCGCGCTGTCACGGCGTGACGATACCCTCGCCGCTTTGGCAAAGACGCGCGGCTCGATTGCGGAGAAGGAAGCACAGGCTGCCACGTTCCAGAATACCCTGACGCAGCTTCGACGCCGCATTTCCCTTCCAGGCGAAATCGTCGGCCCGAAGCAAAATGCGCCGGTTGCAACTGGCGGCACGGGAAACAAGGAAGCCAAGGACACCAATGACGCGCTCACCGATTCCAACAAGGTACCAGCCAACGAATCGCCATTGCTGCTCGTGAAAGTGTTTCAGGAAACGGCACAATCGCTCGTCAATCTCAATTCCGAGATTGTCGGTTTAAAGTCGCTCGAAAAATCGCAAAATGATGCCTTATCCGACGTCGAAAGGAAGCTGGGATCGCTCTCGTCGATTTCTTCGGAGTTTCGACGCCTCAATGACCAGCTCGAGCAAGTCTCCAAGGTGCTCGAAGCGCATGTCGGCCGCGCCGCGGACGCCCAGATGAACGCCGATTGGGACGCGAGCGAAAAGCTCTCGAATGTCAAAGTGGCCCAGTCCGCCACCGCTCCCACGGAGCCGGTATTTCCTCCCAAGCCGCTTTTCATCGCGCTCGGAGCCGTCATTGGCCTGGTCGGCGGCGCGGCGGCGTGCGTGCTCCTGGAAGCGGCAGGCGCGCGGCGGCGGCAAGCCTATGGGAGGCGGCAGGGCTATGCGGACGAACGTTTCCAGGACTGGGCTGTGCCGGAAGACTACAACGACACGTCGGACGAACGATACAGAGAACGCTGGACCCGCGAGCCTGATATCCCCGTTCCGGCACACCAGGTCGCGAGCTACCGCTTTTATCGTTGATCGCAGCCGTACGTGACGCATCGATGGCAGCAGGAAACGCCTCAATGTCTGAGATATCTCTGGCTGGAGTCGCCGCACGGCCCGCCGCGCAGTCCGGCTTTGCGCTCTGCGCCTCCGTTCTGTTGCTGGAAGTCTTTCTTCAGAAGATCGCCCTGCCCGGCACGGGCGGTATCTATCCGCTGAGCCTTCTGATTTTCCCGACCCTCACTGCCGCCGCCTTTCTGGCCGGCGTGCTCGAGGTCAATACGTCCGCATTCGTCTGGTACGCAGGTTTCATTCTTGTGGGAATCCTGAGCACAGCCGTTTCGCCGAGCCCGCACGTTTCGGTCCTGTCGCTGGGATTCCTTGTGGTTGCACAGTTACCGCTGGTCTTCCGCTGTAAGCCATCGGACATCTCCTACCAACGTGTGCTGGAGTTCCTTTCGACGCTCGGCTGCCTCTGTGCGCTGATCGGCGTTGTGCAATTCATGGGTCAGTTCGTCGCTGGAGTCGACGTGGTGTTCTTTCTGGACAAGCACATGCCGGAAAGCATGACCGTCTCCGGATATAACTCCCTCATTCCCCTCTACTGGACCTCGCCGGTCTACAAGAGCAACGGGGTCTTCTTTCTGGAACCGGCCTTCTTTTGCCAGTTTCTTGCGATGGCGGTGGTCGCGGAACTGCTGGCGGGACCACGCACGCTCCGCCTGATGGCTCTCACGGCCGGGTTGGTGTGCAGCTACTCGGGAACCGGCCTGACAATGCTTGCGCTGTTTCTTCCGTTCTATTTCCTGCGCCATGGGCACTCTCGCCTGTTCTTCTTTGCCGGGCTGATTTCGCTCGTGTTGATATTTTTCGGTGACGCTCTCTCCCTCGATGCCTTCACGCGACGCCTCAGCGAATTTTCCGACGTTGATTCGAGCGGATGGGCGCGTTTCTTGTCGATGTTCAGCGTGCTTCAGAAGGTCGTGTTCGCTAACGACCTGACATTTTTCCTCGGCCGAGGGCCCGGCACGGTGCAGGAGCAGTTTCGGCTGTTTTCGTTCAACGCCTTCGATCCGACCTGGGGCAAGGTCATTTACGAATATGGTCTGATAGGTTCCCTCGCCTATTTCCGGTTTTTCTATCTTGCCTTCTGCAAGGGACCCAAAGGGCTGCGGTTCGCCGTTGGCTACACCTACCTGTTCCTCGGCGGGTACCTCCTTAATCCGTCGATCCTGATGCAGGTCGCAGCACTCGTCGTTTGGTTCGGAAAGACATCCGACGCAGCCGATCGACCGGGCCAGGCTGCGGTCGAGACGAGCGGCCGCTTCACTATAACCCCCGACATGCGAGCGTTGGGAGCCAGATGATCGGAGAGCGAACTATTCGCCCGGACGCTGACGCCGCACCATTTGAGCGCGCGTGAAGGCCTGTGACAGAATTCGAGCTGAACTCGCCAGTGGCCGATGGCCCGCCAAAACCGGAGAGCGCGATCGCGACCTGCCTGAAACGGTTTTCGCAAAATTCGTTTGTTCTCTTTGTATTGAAGGGACTGAACTCTGCGTTCACCGCGATTTCGAATTTCGTTCTGACCTATGTCATGGTTCGAACCATTGGCCTGGATTCGTACGCGGTCATTGCGAGCCTGCTGGCGATTGCCGCTCTTGTTCTACAGACTGACCTCGGCATTACCGGCCTGACATTCTACCAACTCCGCGCGCACTACCTTGCAGAAACCGGAAGAAATGGCGCCAGCCAGGACGACCGGGATGTTGTCGTTACGATTGTCACGATCTACATCGCGATCGGCGTCCTTTCGGTTGGGGTGTTTGGTGTCGCGCTCGCTGCTGGCTTTGTGCACGCCGCACCGCACGGGATCGCGTATCTGCTGATTTTTGCCGGCGCGGTCAGCGCGCTGCCACGCATGGCGCTGCGCGTCGCGATCAACGCCAGGGATGGCTTTGTCTGGACGGAAATCGTCGATCTGGCCCGGCGCGCCACGATCCTCGGCATCACAGCCGCCATGCTGCTCGGTCTCTCGTTCATTTCCTACAGCGCGCTCAACCTGCTGGCATGGATATTGTCCACCGCGGGATTGATATGGCTGGCCCAGCTATACGGCTTTACGCCAGAACGCGGAGCAATTCTGCGAGGCCTGCGTTTGCTTCGTCTTGAAGTTCGCGGGATCCGGGCAACCGTTCTGTTGTCCTTGGCTGATTTTGCCATCAGCGTTTACCCCTACTACCTGCTGGCTGCGACAAGGGACGCCACGGCGATCGTTGCATTCGACATGTTCTACAAGGTGACGCGTTTTGCCGTGATGAGTTATCTGATTGGGGCGGAAACCGTCCTGCCGCAGCAAACCCGCGCCGTGCACAACCATGATGCATCAGGGCTGGCCCGCGCGACGGCGAAGGGCTTCATGATCGGACTGTTGCCGATGGTTTCAGGTATCGTTGCGATCGGGATGTTCGGCGACAAGGTCTTCGCGGTCATTCTGAATCACAACGAGATCGTTTCCCCTGTCATGCGCGTCGCCATTTGTGCGATGCTGGCATTCATGTTGATACAAACGACCTGTCAGATTGTGTTGATCGGAGTCGGGAAATTCGAAGAACTCGCCCGCCGGTCCTACATCGCGCTCGCCGGCATGGTGTCGATCAGCATGCCGATGGTGCTGTTTCACTGGAGCATTGATGCGTTCGTGATCGGCTATGTGATCGTCTACGGAGCAGGCTCCCTGCTCTACGCGGAATGTCTCTATTCGCTGAGCCGGTCGCTGCGAAGCCGCGCCTCGCACCGGAGCTCTCGGGAAGTCGCCGGGGCCGGAGCGGCCAAGACTTAGAAAGCGAGAGATCTCAGGCTCCGCTATTGCGCAGGCTCTCGTGCGCAATACGTCTCAGCGGCCCGCCCGGCCGTTTCAGTCTGTTCATGAGACTGGTGCCATTTTGATGGCGCAAAAGCTCCGCAAGACGCAGAGGTTCGTGGAGCGCAGGGTAGCGATTACGCGCGAGCGCGGCATAGCGTTGCAAGGCCGGGTGCCGGGAGGGCCCGGTCGCTACTCGACGAATCTCTGCTCGTACGGACTGTTTCTTTGCGGTCCACCAGTTGCGAATCTCCGACTGCTTCCGCAGCAGGGATGTCTTATCAGTCAAAGCATCCTGCGCGTACCGACGCGCCGCCTCCCAGTTCCGGAATGATGGGATAGGATGCGGCCCCAGCAAGCCGGTAAAATAATCAAGAGACGCTCTGGTCTCAACGATCGGTATGCATCCGAGTTCGAGGCTTTCGTAGAGACGCCATGTCTCGAGAATGACGTTTCCCATTGGGCAAGGCGAGAAGATTGAACTCTCCAGCACGTCGTCGAATTCGGCCTTGCTCAGCTTTTTGCCCCCGTCCTTGTGAATGGATGTGGTGCCGGTCAAAAAATTCGGCTCCAACGCTGCGAATGCCGACGCCATGTTGACCCGCGACGCCTTGATTTCTCCCGTGAAGGACCAGGCGTATTGTCGCTCGGTGACGGGACGAAGCGCGACGCCGGTTCGCGTGCCATTGGCATAGCCCTCCGGTATCGTCCATATACCTTCGTGCCTCGCGAGGCCGGTTGCGAAATTTCGGATAACCGCATCGAAATGGCGGTACAACGCGTAGCCGCCTGAGAACCACTCGTCGCTGATATGAAGCAGCACCAGGTGGCGGCACCTCGCCCGGCATTCGCGAAAGTAATTTTCATAGGTGGGCAATGGCTGCCAATTGCTGCTGACAACGTGAATGCAGTCGTCATCGAAGCAAGTCAGATCGAGATCTGTACATTCCTCGTCGACCAGTCCTCCCAAGACATCTCGCAGCCAGTTGACTTCCAGGAGATTGTTGGCATGCCAGACGAGCTTCACCTGATGGCCTCCAGAACACGAGAATTGAGCTCAAGCGTCTGCACGCTGGCTATAGAGGCACAAGCCACCTTTCGGCTGATGGTGATAGCCCAGCGACGTCATTCGGGCATTGAGTTCATCGACATCGTAGAGGCCCGACGTCGTTTCGACGATGATCCGGCGGATCTGTCGCGCGTCTGACGCGGCGAGGTTCATCAAGATATCGAATTCGGCGCCCTCGCAGTCGAGTTTCAGGAGATCCACGTCTTGCCGAAGGCCGCTAAGAATCGACGGAAGATCGACAACCTCGACGTCGATATGATCCGTGTTGAGCGCTTCGTCAGCATAGAAACTGTGACCTCCCATGTTCCTCTTGTGTATGAAGAGTTTAGCCTGGCCGGGGCGCGCACCGACCGCTTTCTGGAGCGGGGTCACTTCGTCAAGAGAGTTGACCGCAATTGTGTTTTCAAGCTGCGCAAAATTCGGCGGAAACGGCTCATAGCACGCGATCTTCGCCGATGGATAAAGCTGCTTCAGTCGCAACGCGAACAAGCCGCTGTTGGCGCCGATATCGACGACGAACGGCGCGGCCCGGTCAAAGGTCAGGTCGTAACAACCGTCAACAAAAATTTCCTTATAGATATAGAGCGTCATGAAGTCCCGCACTGGAATGACGTGCCCATCCGTCAGCGGGAGATATTTCATGTCCGGTGAAAGACCAGGGATGAGCTTTTCCAGCGCCGTAAAATAGAATGCCGGAGCCGACTGCAAAACGGCCGAATGCTTCCGATAATCGCCAGGCTGTGCAAACTGCGCCAAGGTCCATCTCAATCTCCAGGGGATCCGCACTGAAGCCTCCTCAAACACACCAGAGTCAAATTGCAAACCGTTTGCGCCGATTTGCAGATTGTCGCGGTGCCGATCCGCTCGGTTGTGCGCTGCGGCGTGTACCGAACGCGCGCTGGTATCCTTTGTTCCAGCCGTCCGCTGGAACCCACGTAAGCATCTGGTTTCTACCGGCGACCGAATGCCGATTTCGCAGCGAAAGCGTCCGCCAGGTCAATTGCCGACTACAAACCTTTGTTAAGTCGTGTCCGCCTTCTATGCTCTGCGAACGGAGCTCAACATGGCCAAAGACACGACGCAAGAAATTATAGTCCTGACGCTAGGAACTCTCGCTGCTATGCGCCTCGTCACCGGCATTGGGCTTGCGGTAGTGGCTGGACTGTTGGCCTGGTAGGATCGGTTGAAGATCGTATTCGCATCGAAGTCGTTGCGCCGATCGTTCCGATGTGCGCAGTCCGCATTGCCTTAGCCGAAACGACATCGGCCGCCCAGCCGCGGGCTCCGGCACAGACGATGTTGCGGGGCACACGGGATGGCTGATCGCTTCAGAAACAACATCGCTCGCAGTTCGTCGGCGGATTTGCTCGCTTTGACACCTCGAACTCCGTACCAGTTTCCGGCCTCAGTCTTCTCGCCAGCCTCTTTGTATCTTGAGGGAACGCTTTCTCGTGGCCTCCGACCGGCTCTTTTGTATTGGCGATGAGGATGATTTAGCTGTCTTCGGGCGCTCCGATGGGGACGTTGCCATGGGCTGTGCAGCGTCGCGCAAGCCATCGAACGGCTGAGTTTTCATGGGGAAAGATTTTCGCTTCCTGACCACCGCACACCACCCGAACGAAAAAGCGGCATGGGACTTATGACACTCCGCTTTCGTTGACACTGCTTCCCACGACACTGCTTCCCACGGAATTCGATCGCATAAACAATGTTTGACCGGTTTCCGTGTTCCTTCTCCGCTTGCCCAGCTTGAAAATCGTAGACAAAAACCCGCTCGACCGTTGAGGAACTCGACGTGGCTACGGGTACCGCGAAGTGGTTCAACGCAACCAAGGGTTATGGCTTTACTCATCCGGCCGGCGGCGGTTGTCGAAAAAGCCGGGCTTAACGACCTGCGCGAAGGCGCCAAAGTGTCTTATGAGGTCGTTACTAACCCGGCAAGGAGAAATCTGCGCTTCTCATGAAACATCGTCGTACCCTTAAAAATGCGCAACGGCTCACACGCACTGATCGAAGGCGTCGCCGTAGGTCAGTCGATCTGTCGTCGATGCCAAAGATCGCGCGACAGGTCAGGCTTGAATTGAAGCCGCTTGGTCCGTTGCCGCCGGCCGAGGTCGTTACCGAAGCCGATCGCAGCGTCACGCCGAGAACTTCGACCCCCTTGCGTTTCATCGGGCTCAAGGGACGTCGGGAAAGGAGTGAAATCGGCGGACCTGGGAACGTCTTTTAAGCAGGCATCCCGAGCTCAGGCAGCCACTTCGCTTTTTACTACCCGAGACGTCCACCCCTTGGTGCTTAGTTCAGCCATTTCTCTCGAATAATTCCCAAACATAGCGATCCGCTTGCCTGTGAATTCAACGATAACACCTGGAAATTCAATGGGCGACCTCATCGTCGCAAGCCTTTGAGCGAATTCAAAAGCAAATTGCAAGTTAGCGTGTGCCAGTTCCATCAGCTTTGCTTGATAAGTTCCCACGCTGGCACTGGCTAAGGAAACATTCGCCAACTTCTTTGAATCGCTATCCGTCACTGCCTGTCTGTAGTCATCTTGTAAGGCTGACACCGGATTCTCAACAAGAGCCTCTTGTAGCCAGTCATCAGGCTTTGGGGACGATTCCATCGTGCCCGCCCCGGTCGAGCGGAGAGGCCCGTCTTTCGGGCTTCTGACAATAGCCTGAGCGGCGCGTTGAGCCTTCGCGGCTATTTTGGGGTGGCGAGCGTGCTTTGATGCCGTTGCCGGCTTACGTTTGCTCATCTGACACTCCATGGGATGATCGGGTCGACCAAAAGGTCGCTCCTACAGCGACAACACGCTGTGTAGAGCAACGTTCCACTGGACGTTATCTCTAAGTTTTAGGTCATCATATGGTTCGCCATGTGGCGCGCAATATTGAAAGGCCAGCGGCGGCTGACCTCACTCGCCTGAACGCTGTTGAGCTTACTTACGTTGGCGCCGCGTTCGCTTGAGCGTACGGTTTGTGCTTTGCCCTAATTTCGGCTTGCTCAGTCGCTTCGCGTTTGCGGCTACATGCCGTCGGTATCGTTGAACTATTTCATCGCCCGAAGCGCCAGCCATTAAACTTGCGGTGGCTTCGTAAGCCGCATGAATTTTTTCGCTGACCATTAGTTTCGCTTCGCGGCGGGCGCGTCTGCCGCCCCACATCAGCTTCATCATCCGGAGCGCAATTACCTGATTTGCTTCGACCGCCAAAAACATCAAAGAATTGAACATCCGCCGCCTCTCTATAGCTGGCTACCAAGGCGAAAGAGCGAAAATGGTTCCGGCTCCGCTTGTGTGGCTCAAGGTTGAAACCGCCCCATTCGACCGAGACTTGGAAGTGTCCGTCGTCGAGGACGATGGGAAAACCTATCCGGTGATTTTCCCTTGCCGTCGTGGTCTCCGTGGCTGGATTAAGGCCGCCACTGGCAGCCCGATAACAATTCACCCGACACATTGGCGAGAGTGGGAAACGAAGTAAGGCCCGCACACTTACTGCCCCGCTTTTGGTCGGCAATTCGATCCCGTCACCGCCACCAGCGCACCCTTCCCGGCCCACGTTGACCGTCTGTTCCTTCGGGGTACGAGGGAACTATAACGGGATTACCGGATTATCGCGGCGTGCCGTTCCCCACGGCACGACCCCAAAGACGACCTCAGCTTCCCCCTGCCCGCTGAGGTCGTTTTTCTTTTGGGCGCTCGATAATCCCTTAGGATCATCCTTCGGGCTGTTCGTTTCTTTGACAAGGCGGGTGCGAGTGGGCTACTCGGCACTATGCGCTGGGGCAGCGCGATATATGATCAGCGCTGTTCTTATGGGCACGGCGCGAGCCGTTGATGGTCTCCGCAATTGCAGCTTCAATCACCATCATCGTTGGCAAGGGGTGATGCGATGACTCGACTTGCTCTGGCAGCATTGATGACCATAACTGCATGTGATTTTGCGAATGCCACTAAAATTCAAGCCCCAGCAGGAATTCCTGAATGTCATGCTGACGCCCGTAAATTCTGCGATGCTGTGTTGTTTGACCGAGACATGCGGCTGGCGTGTATGCGTGTACACCGATCTCAGCTTTCGCAGGATTGCATAGCTGATTGCGCCGCACGAACTGAGGAACGAGAAGCCGGACGGTCGAGCGTCTGATCCGTGAACCACATCGGCCGACGCACTGTGGTAGCGAGAGAGCGGGACGTATCTCATCTCAAGTTCACCGACGCGGTGCGGCGTTGTTTGCGTGATTGATTTCAGCGCCAGTCGATTGGACGGCAATCTAATCGACGCTCCTCTCGCAAGCGCTCTGCATATTGCTTGACTGTCTCGCCGATGAAGCGGTGACGGCTTCCATTAATCTCGTCGGCGTAAACCTGCTCTCGAATGTTGTCGTAGTATCGCAAAATGCTTTCGTCCGCTAACTTCTCAATACTCATACTTTTCCCCACAAATCTAAATACTGGCACTTCAACTAGTTCAAACCATCGAAAGCATAGCATAACCACTGCCGCAATCCTTGGCGAGTCATCTAACCACGCGAATCCACCCACTCCCAGTGTCGCCAATGCGTCGGAGAAACTTTAGCAAACGCTCCGGGACGCAGGGGCGCTGCGTCTACGCAAATAAATTCAATCCAAGTTAGATGCCGACAGCGTTGATTTACATCAACTGGAAGACGACCTGTGCTGTTCTTTCCATCACCCTTCCCACGAAGCGCAGCCGGCGGGGCTGTGGCGGGCGGCGGCCCTTTTCCGGTTTTCTCTATTCAGCGGAGCGAGACCCTGGTGGTCCCGTTTATCCCAATCGCACGCGCAGCGCCGGTGGATAAATCTATGCAGCGGCCCTTCACGAAAGGACCGCGGTCATTAATTCGGATTGTGACGCTTCGACCGTTAGACTGTGACGTGACAGTAACGTGTGAGCCAATTGGCCGACTACGGTGCGCTGCTGTCATGGCGGTAGGATCCATTCGCTCACCTGATGTGGTCCGGCCGCCCTTGTAGCCGTAACGAGAGGCCACACAAGTTTCGGCGGAGACAGGGTGCTCCATCTAGCGCGCAAAGTGCCTCCAGAATCTCGTCGATTGTCACAGGCGCCTTCAGCCCTTCAGGCGCCCGCAACGACGGGCATGATGCGATCGCGGATGCGTCAGATGCCCATGACGCGAGGATGGCGCGCTTCTCGGAAAGGCTGAGAGTTGGATGGGAGACCACATCCCGGGGATGTTCAAACGCTGTGCCGGGATGAAGGAGAGCGTTGAGATCGATGACATTGTCTCGTCCTCGGCACACCAGCGCTTCTCGAGAGCCTCGACCTCGGATCTCCGAGGCCTTCTTCGCGTGCTCACCCTCAGGCTTGTCCAGTGCCGCCTGCGCTTTGGCCGTCGCCTTCTCGCGCCGCTCGCGATCTCTTTCTCGGGCGGCCTCCTCGTGCCGGCGCTCGGCCTCGCGGCGGCTCTGCTGCGTCTCGAATTCCGCAGCGGCCCTTCGGGAGTCCCGCTCGCTGATCTCGGGAGGCGGTCTCTTCGCCGCCTGCGCGACGGCGAAGCAATCGCTTACAACTCGCTCCCGGCGGCAAAGGGTGGGCGACCTACCCGTTCTTGCTTTATCTTGCTAGCTGTGCAGTAGCCACCGGTGGATGGATTTAGTTACTTGCAAAGATCGCGCTTGGATTGCTTCAAACGATATGGGGCCTTTTTCCAAAATACTTAGCCACCTACTGGAAATCACGCGCTAAACGTTCAGCCAAAGCGCTGCCACTACACCCGAAGGCGATGCCGGTGCCCGCATAAGGCGCGATGGAGCAATGGACCCTTTCGTCGTGCCTATTTGTCTCGTCGTTTTAATTGCGGCGGCCGGGATTGCCGCGCGTAAGAAAAGAGTGCCCTTTCACTCCTCGCTTCTTACAGGTTCACCACTAACCGGTGACGTGACCGACGGTCTGCGCCAGCCGGACCGGCTTGAGCGAAACCGGTTGGCGTGCAACATCCAACCTGACAGAACCATGCCGTCGCGATGTCGTCCTCCCACGGCCGCACCAGCCCACGCCGCAACCGCGCCGAACAACAGCGCCGCCGCAACGGAGAAAGCCAAGATAATGCCGGCTGCGCGGGCGCGCGAAATAGCTCTACGAGAATCACCAATTACAGTGTCAACCCGCCGATCGGCGTCAGCGGATGTGAGACCAGTTATAGCTGTCACCACTTGTCCCAGATAAGCGCGGTCATCTGTACTGACGCCGTTATGGGAGGACGATGTTAGCAAAATACGCCCAGCTTCCGCGCGAAGCGGCGTCTGATCGACGTTGGCCGGCCTTCTTGTAGTTCGAAACAGTGTATCGAGTTCATAGCTTAAAGCCGATGGCTCAGTAGCCGACGGAGGAGTCGTTAGCGGTGACGGGTGGCTAGCTGCCATCGCAACCATTGCGGTCAGGAGCGCGCCGATAACAATAGCCAACGCCCATGCCGCGACGCCCTGAAAGCCATCAAATCGCTCCACCTCTTCATGCTCGAGGCCCTGCACGGCCGTGCTGCTGCGGCCCGCCATATAGCCGCCGCAGCCAAAGCTGATAAGGGATTGAAGAATGAGGAAAAGTCCAGAAAGGACCCAAAGTGCGACGGAAGCATCGCGCCAGGTAGTCGCGGCGGAGCTCACTCCAAGTCCAACCGTCGCGCCAAAGGTCACCATGATCGACGAAAGAGCCGTGGCAATCAGCGCACCAACAAGGATGGGCAGCCATTGAAAGCGCCACCGGCCGTCCTCGCGCGCGAAACTAGCTGGTTCGATGCTCATCGTTATCCTCTAGCGCAGTCCAAAGAGCGAAAGGATGAACATGACAATGACGATCAAACCCACGAGATAAACAATTCCGTCCATTTTTCCTCCTCCTCCGAATCATTGCCCTTTAAACGCGGGCCATCAGAAAGGTTCCTTATCAGCATCGAAGAAAATGGCATTAGAAGACCTTAAAGACGCGGCCGGTCGACCTCGGCTGGAGAATGCACCTTCCGCGCCAGGCCACGGGGAGTCTAGAACGTGGCCCGCTGGGCAAATGCGCGCGGGGGGGGGTGGCGGCGTTTCAAGCTGTGACACGGCCGCTCCGTTGGGTAGATGTGAGCGGCCGACCGTGCCAAGCCGTGATGAGACGCCGACGCAGTTGTCGCGACCCGAAGGGATAAGCGGGCGCGGCAGGGATGCCAGAGTGGGCTCGGCCGCATCGGCGGAGGCGGCAGATCCTTGCTGCCGGCCTCCGCAATCGAAACATCCTCTTGGAAGGCTCCCGCTCCAACCTCACCCGCACGGCCGTCCTCGAGTAGGCTGCCTAAGCTGGAGACGCATGTTCGGAATGATCGGGGAACCATCTCCACAATGCGTCGTTGCCGAGCTGAGAAGACGTTCTCCATCGACGCGCTCTCAAGTGAAAAGCCCCGGCTTTCGCCACCGGGGCTTTCTGCTTTGGCGGGACGACGCGCCTTCCTGAACCCTGCGCCCGGTCCGAACTCTTGATCGCGGCGGAGCTCTCGTGTTCTCCCGAAGCAGAATTTTTTGTCCGCACTCTTTCTGACGAAATAGCATGCGCCTGCCGGCCTCAAATGGGTAATCTTGCCCCGCAAGCCAGGCGTTCAGACAGCGTTGCTGACTTGTATCTGCGGCTTGGTGGAGGATGATGTGACTGTCGATCCCAGATTCGATAGAAAGCGGCAGTAGTCGCAAAACAGGTCAACGCGTAGCGCTTCGTAAACGATCACAACGCAACCGACCAAATGAGAGCCGTCAAGGGCAACCTTGGCGGCTTCAATTCTGTGAAGCACCGCGCTAACGAGTACTCGACGTGGTGGCTCGAGGCCGCGCGACTATTGGTCGTTGCTACTTTCGCGCGGTTCTAGAAGTAAACCTAAAGCAGAACCGATCTGGCGGGCCGATAAGGCAGTTCACGACTTCCAAGAAATCAACGAGATAATTCTCGTTCCGCCGCCGCGCATTTTGCAAGTATCGCTTTGCGCCGGACCGTGGCCTTTTCAAATGGAACGCCCAATTTTCGGGCCTGACTTCGGCAGCTTGCCATAGTGCGTTTGAATTTGACCGAGGCGCGGAGCGGCGTGCCACCAGCCGCGACAAACTCAGTCAGTTGCTCCATCTCCTCAGCCGACCAGACGTTCTTGCGCCGCTTCATACCGAACATCCCATAATTCATATGAGAAACTCGACCGCACAGTTGGCGGTTGACGGCAAGAAAACTCCAAATCCAGAACTGTAGTTCCTCAATCGGAACAAAGAGTTTCGTCCTTATGTCCGGAACCCGGCACATTATGATCGGTTAACGCACCGATCTGTTGAAGCCGACTTCGAGGGGGTATCCTGAAAACCGACTGCGATTGATCGGGCTTGGGAAATTGGTCTGCAAGACGGCCTTCAAGATCAAAAACAATTAAGAATGGTCTTGGGAGGTTCTCATGCCCTCACGACGCGATGCGACACTTGCGCGCGAACAACTCAAATTGGCAGCGCCAGTTTGTGACGATGCAAGTCTAGAGAAATTGAAAGAAGAAGTTGCCGAATTCATTTGTGAAGCGAAGCGCCGGGACACGCTGAAACCTGAAGAACTCGCCTCGCCTGCTATTGATCAGGTTTCACGGAAGTACTTTCAGCACATCTTCCGACGACAGGGGCTCGCAACGCCCCTTCGGCGTCGAAACAAGGTCTGACAAATGGAGAGCGGTCGGTATATTCCAGCGACTCGCTGGCGCGATCGAACGCCGCGCCGCTGGCGACCGATTTCCGCTCTCGTCGCCGTCGCGATTGTGCTGGTCGTGCTCGCCATGATTTGTCGGCACGTGTGACTAATCTTGCGAAAGACCGCGCACTCAAGGGGATCAGTTCGAGAGAGCGTCGCGATCCCAACGACGGCGAGCGTGGTCGTGCTGGGATGCAACTATCAGCGACATTCCGATATTGCGGCACCGATATTGCGGCAAACTTTCGGCTCCTACGGGGTGGAGCAAGCAAAATCATCAGCAGCTCATCGGAAGCCCAAGCATTTGACGCTAGTCTCGACGAGAAAAGGGACCACAAAACCCCTCACATTTTTCGTCCTTCCCCTCCCCGGGCGCATGACATACTACAGCATGCCGCCTATGTTTGCGCCGACGCCATCCACTCGTTCAAGACCGAAAGTGCCTCGATTGGTCTGATCGGGTGCGGCCACCAAAAGCAGGAAAAGCACTTTCCCGTTTTAAACATGCTGGCCACGCGGCTTAGCTGGTGACCGCTAATCTGTCGCAGCGTTTCTATGGCGCGAAGGGCGCGCCATCCATCTTCGATTCCAGCGAGTTCTGAATCCGGGCACCGCGCACTGGTCAGGGCCATGAGTTTGGAGAGCACGCGCCAGAGGGATGCGCAATCTGCGCTACCGGCTCCAGAACGCCACCGGCGCTTGAGCGTTTGCCAGGTTTCAGTCTTCCGAGAGACATTCCGGGCACAGGTCTCCGATCGTCTCCAGTACCTCGCGGATCTCGGCTACGCCTCATCTGGAGAGATTCCGGGCGGGGGGTCGTCTTGAGCGACGGCGACGGCGTACTGCCGCGCGTATGGGTCAGCTCGGGCCTGTATCCAGCCATGAACTTCGCATTCGCTTGTGCGCCAGCCTCGTGCAGGACCATGACTAGTCTCGGAAAGTGCGGGCTGCCGGCTGCTTTTGGTCCGTCGCTAACATCGGACGCCAAGTGTCCATCGCCCTGTACCGGCTCATCTCCTACTTTAGGGCGGCGAAAACTGAGGGGCTTGGGAGCGAGACGCGACGGCGGCGAAATGCTCGCAACCGAGAGCTGCGCTTTGCGATGGTTGCCCTGCAAGCGGCCGTAGTATGTCGGCCGGTAGCAGTCGATTTGGATAGCTTCTTGCTTCGAAACAGGACGTCGAACAAGTTTGGCACGTTGCGAACGGCGCGCCAACAGACGCCAGGGAAGCCGTGGCCGGAGCGATACAGATCGAGAGGCCAAATTCCGCTAACCGCGAAACCTGACCAAGCAAAGGTCCAAGGCCCCAGCAGAGCCTGGAACGACCAATCGCTTCTAGGCGTTAGCGTTGGGCTCGGAGTGTGTGGAGATGCGAGACGTCAATGAGCCCCTGTCGCGCTACGCCCTCGCCTTTGTGCTTGCCGGCGGCAGGGGGAGCCGGTTACAGGAGCTGACCGGTAAAAGAGCTAAGCCGGCCGTCTATTTCGGCGGCAAATCCCGCATCATAGATTTTGCCCTATCGAATGCGCTGAATTCGGGCATCCGACGCATCGCGGTCGCAACTCAATATAAAGCACACAGCCTCATCCGTCATTTGCAAATGGGTTGGAATTTCTTTCGACCTGAGCGCAACGAGAGCTTTGATAATTCTGCCACCAAGCCAGCGTGTTTCCGAAAGCATGTGGTATGTCGGGACAGCCGACGCGGTTTATCAGAACATCGATATCATCGAAGCTCATGCGTGCAGATTTATCGTGTTGCTCGCCGGCGATCACGTCTACAAGATGGACTACGAGATCATGCTGAAGCAGCATGTTGAGACCGGCGCTGATGTTACGGTCGGATGTCTGGAAATCCCGCGATCAGAATCGAATGCTTTCGGGATTATCCACGTGGATGAGCACGATCTTATCCAATCTTTCCTAGAAAAGCCGGCCGATCCTCCGCCGATGCCAGGGAAACCTGACAGCTCGCTTGCCAGTATGGGAATATATGTTTTCGATACCGGGTTCTTGTTTGATCAACTCCGGCGCGATGCAGCTGATCCGAATTCAAGCCACGACTTCGGGAAGGACATCATACCTTACATTGTAAAAAATGGCCGGGCCGTCGCTCATCAGTTTAGCCGGTCCTGTGTCCGATCTGGGACAGATCAGCCGAGCTATTGGCGTGACGCGGGCACCGTGGACGCCTACTGGTCGGCCAACATCGATCTGACGGCCGTAGTGCCGGATCTTGATTTATACGATAGATCATGGCCGATCTGGTCGTACGCGGAGATTACTCCGCCCGCGAAATTCGTCCACGATGAAGAGGGAATAAGACGGGGAGAAGCCATCAGCTCACTTGTGGCGGGAGGCTGCATCGTGTCGGGCGCATCGTTGCATCGTTCGCTCCTATTTGCCGGTGTGCATCTGCATTCACATGCCCAAGTTGAAGGTGCAGTAATCATGCCTTACGTTGACGTGGGACGGCATGCGAGACTGCGGAACGTAGTGATCGATCGCGGCGTGAAAATTCCTGAAGGACTCGTCGTAGGCGAGGATCCCGAGTGGGACGCCCATCGTTTCCGGACGACGTCACAGGGGATTTGTCTGATAACGCAGCCTATGATCGACAGGCTGAATGCATGAGACCGGTCCGTGCTCTTTCGGTCGCATCAGAAATCTACCCACTTAAAGCCGGCTACTTTTGCACGAGCTATCTGTCCGAAGTTTAACACGAACTGAAAACATCCTAACGTAGCGCATCGTCTGTGGTGGAATATTCGAGCTGCGCACAGTCTTGGCACGGTGCGAGCTTCTTCAACCTGAACATCTGTTCAGGAAAAGTCGGTATCTGTCGGTGGAACAGCTTCAATTGCCGCCTGTTTTCTCCATAGTTCAATAGTGTGGAGGAGTAAAATGAACACGTTCAGGAAAACTGTCGCAGGTGTTCTTGCCATCGCAGCAGTCAGCGTTCTCACGCCGACGATGGCATCGGCTCGTATGGGGGGCGGCTTCCATGGCGGCGGCTTTCATGGTGGTGGCTTCCATGGTGGCGGCTTCCACGGCGGCTGGGGCGGCGCGGGACTTGCTGCAGGTGCGATCGGTCTAGGACTCGGTCTAGCCGCCGCACCTTACGCCTATGGCGGCTATGGCTACGGCTATCCGTACTATGGCTACGATAGCTATGCTTACGACTACAGCGGGTGCTACATGGTTCGTCGATATACACCGTGGGGACCGCGCCTGGTCCAAGTGTGCAACTAGCGGTTCACTTAAGGTCGTCACCAAGGATAAATCGGTGACGACTTTGCCTTCGGGACGTCCGCTCGTCCAAGCGGCAAGCCCCAGTCTCTCAGAAGGTTTTTAAGGAGAGAAACCGGGCGATGACTGACCTACGCCTGGGTCCCTTTTGCCGTCCACTTACGACAAGGAGATCTTTGCAGGCCTGACTCTCGAGGCTTACGACCGAATCGAATGCGTAGCGATGGCATCGTCCGCCGGCGACCGTCTTACCCAACGACCGTCCTCGGAGAAAGGCTGTCGGCGTATGCATTCCAAACTGGCTCTGGGAAGGTCGTCACCTGTAACCGAAATTTTGCGACTTCACCAGCCGCCGGAACCGCAGGCAAGTTCCTGGCTTATCGCTGCACGCAAATGCGCTCGCGGTAGCCATCGATGATCGACGACCTCTGGTACAAGAACAGCATCATCTATTGCCTATCCGTCGGCACCTACATGGATGCCAATGGCGACGGAATCGGCGACTTCAAGGGGTTGTTGCGCCGGCTGGACTACCTGCATGGACTGGGCGTTACGACCATCTGGCTAATGCCTTTTCAGCCCACGCCTGGCAGGGACGATGGCTACGACATCTCGGATTACTACGGCGTCGATCCGCGCTACGGAACGCTTGGCGATTTCGTTGAGTTTACTCACGGCTGCAAGCAGCGCGGCATCCGGGTGATAATCGATCTGGTCGTCAATCATACCTCGAACCAACACACTTGGTTCAAGTCAGCGCGGAGTGCAAAGGATTTGCCTTTCCGCGATTGGTATGTCTGGGCTGATAAAAAGCCAGCGAATGCGGGCAAGGGCATGGTATTTCCCGGTGTGCAGAAGTCAACCTGGACATACGACCGAAACGCGGGTGCCTGGTATTTCCACCGCTTCTACGATTTCCAGCCTGACCTCAATACCTCGAATCCAAAGGTACAGGCGGAAATTCTCAAGATCATGGGTTTCTGGATCCAGCTCGGCGTCTCCGGATTCCGCATGGATGCCGTACCGTTCGTGATCGCGACCAAGGGCGCGAAAGTGAAGAATCCGGTGGAGCAATACGACATGCTGCGGTCCTTTCGCGAATTCCTGCAATGGCGCGAGGGCGACGCCATCATTCTCGCTGAAGCCAATGTGATGCCTAGCACCGACATGGAATATTTCGGTCGCGACGGCGACCGCATGCACATGATGTTCAATTTCCAGGTCAACCAGCATCTCTTCTATGCCCTTGCCTCGGCCAATGCTCGTCCGCTTGCAAAGGCGATTGCAGCGACCAAGCCTCGGCCCGCATCAGCGCAGTGGGGCCTGTTCCTTCGCAACCATGACGAACTCGACCTCGGGCGGTTGACGAACGCGCAACGAAATGCCGTGTTCAAGGCGTTTGGGCCTGAAAAGAACATGCAGCTCTACGATCGCGGCATCCGCAGGCGACTTGCGCCAATGCTGGGCGGAGATCGCCGCCGCCTTGAGCTTGCCTATAGCCTGATGTTCACTCTCCCCGGGACGCCGGTGATCCGATACGGCGATGAGATCGCGATGGGCGACGACCTAAGACTACCAGAACGCAATTGCACCCGGACACCCATGCAGTGGTCGACCGAGCCGCATGGCGGTTTCACGAGCGCCAAGAAGCCCAGCGTGCCCGTGATCGGTCAGGGTCCGTACGGATACGAGCACGTCAACGCCGCGGAGCAACGCCGCGACGCCCATTCGATGCTGAACTGGACGGAGCGGATCATCCGCATGCGCAAGGAGGTCCCCGAAATCGGCTGGGGCGACTTCAAGATCATTGCGGCGCGCAATCCGGCGATCCTGATTATTCGTTATGACTGGCGAAACAATTCGGTGCTGTTCTTACACAATCTGGATGAGCAGCCTCGAGAGATCTCGTTTCGGGTCGGCCTTCCCGGTGACGCCGACAAAGCTCTGATCAATCTGCTGAGTGACGACCATAGCAGGTCGGATGCTCGCGGCCGCCACAAGCTGCTGATGGAAGGCTACGGCTACCGATGGTATCGCGTCGGCGGGCTCGATTACCTCTTAAAGCGGACTGACATTGACACGAATTCGACAGAGCGAGCTCTGGACCCAGCCGTCTGACGGGGGCTCCGGCGCCGCGTCCAATCGTGAGGATTTCGTCGACCCCCTCATGACACCCTCTCGATCGTGACAACTAGAGGACGCTCGCATGGTGGCGACCGAATACAGTTGGTGGCAGCGCGGCATCTTCTATCAAATCTACCCGCGCTCGTTTCAGGACTCCAGCGCCGACGGCGTCGGCGATCTCGGGGGCATCATCAAACGATTACCTTACCTAAAAAACCTCGGCGTGGACGCGATTTGGCTGTCCCCCATATCCCCTCTCCGATGGCCGATTTCGGCTATGACATTTCCGATTACACAGGTATCGATCCGCTGTTCGGAACAATGGCGGATTTTGACGCCTTGGTCGAAGCCACGCATGAAACCGATCTGAAACTGATTCTCGATCTGGTTCCGAACCACACGTCCGATCGGCACCCTTGGTTCATCGAAAGCCGGAGTTCACGCAGTAGCACCAACCGGGACTGGTACATTTGGCATGATGGCGCGCCGGGCGCAGGCCCGCCGACCAACTGGCTTTCGGAATTCGGCGGAAGCGCGTGGAAGTACGATGAGGTCACCGACCAATATTACTATCACGCCTTTCTCGCGCGGCAGCCAGATCTAAACTGGCGCAATCCGAGAGTGCGACATGCGATTTACGATGTGATGGGGTTTTGGTCGCGCAAGGGCGTTGACGGCTTCCGCGTCGATGTGATCTGGCACCTGATCAAGGATGACCAGCTCGGCGCGCATTTGCCGTTCAATTTTTCACTTTTGTCAGCAACTTGGACGGCTCGCAACATCGAAAACATCATTCGCGAATACGAACGAGCGTTGCCTTCCGGAGCTTGGCCAAATTGGGTGCTTGGCAATCATGACCGGCCCCGGATAGCCAGCCGGATCGGAAAGGAACAAGCACGCATCGCGGCCATGCTGCTCCTGACGCTGCGAGGGACGCCGACGCATTATTACGGCGACGAGATCGGCATGCAACAGGTTCCAATCGCGCCTGAGCAAGTCAGAGACCCCTTCGAAAAGAACGTTCCCGGTCTTGGCGTCGGTCGCGACGGCCGTCGTACGCCGATGCAATGGGACGCCACCACGAGCGCCGGCTTTTCGAGCACGACGCCCTGGCTGCCGGTCGCCAATGACTTCGGTCGCGACAATGTTGCGAATTTGGATGCCGATACAACGTCTATCTTGAATCTTTATAGAGCTCTCATCAACCTCCGTCGCGGGAGCCGAGCGCTACAGGACGGTACTTACGACCCGATCGCCGCAGAAAATGATCTTCTGATCTACGCTCGACGCGGCGACGATACGACGACGGTCGTGATCTTGAACCTCGCGGCTGATCCGTTGCAGTTATGTCCGAAACGATCGGGCTTGTGGGCGAAATCCAGCTCTCCACCTTCCTGGACCGAACCGGGGAAAAGATTTCCAGATCGCTTGATTTGCGGGGAAACGAAGGTGTTATTGTCAGATCTCCCGTTCACTTGTAGTTGCGATCGATCATCCCGCTGACGCAGAGCTGCGTGTGCAACAACGCAGCAGGTCTGGCGTTGTCTCTCCTTAAAGCAGGAGAGTACCAATGACAGGCAAGTCGTCCAGATCGCCATTTTCCCGCAGAGAAGTCGTCGGTGCAGGCGCAGCGTTTGCTGCATCGCCGATGGCTCCTGCCTCAGCTATGGTGAATGAGGGGGAATCGGAGCAACCCTTGCACAATCCCGTCGATAAATACCCCTCCCCGCCTTTCAAGAAACAGTCACAACCTTGGCCGGGGCTTGCAAGCCAGATGGACCCGGCGCCGGACCACGGTGAGCGTTCTTATCGTGGTTCCGGGCGCCTCAAGGGCAGAAAGGCGCTCATCACGGGCGGCGATTTAGGGATGGGACGCGCTGCTGCGATCGCGTTCGCACGCGAGGGAGCCGACGTAGCGATAAACTATTTCCCAAGCGAAGAGCCGGACGCAGAGCAAGTTGTTCAATTGATCCGAGCGGAAGAACGCAAAGGGATCGGAATTCCGGGCGACATCCGAGACGAAAGCTTCTGTCGGGAACTGGTGCGCCGGGCCGTCGAAGAGCTTGGCGGATTAGACATCTTGGTCAGCAATGCGGGCCGCCAGCAAGCCCGCCAATCGATTTTGGATATCTCGTCGGAGGATTTCGATGCGACAATGAAAACAAATGTTTACGCGCCTTTCTGGATCATCAAGGCTTCACTACCTCATTTAAGGCCGGGATCTGTTATTATCAGCACCACATCAGAGCAGGCCTACGATCCGTCACCCGATCTCTATGATTATGCGCAGACGAAGGCCGCGACTATGAACTACGTGAAGTCGCTTGCTAAGCAGCTCGGACCGAAAGGCATTCGGGTTAATGGCGTAGCACCTGGACCGATCTGGACACCGCTTCAAGTTTCCGGTGGCGCGACTATGGAGAAGCTCGAAAAATTTGGCGGTCAGACGGCGCTGGGCCGTCCCGGTCAGCCAGCCGAACTCGCTTCGATCTACGTTCAACTTGCTGCGGCTGATGCCAGTTTCGCAACGGGTCAGGTCTACGGCTCGGCCGGCGGAACTGGCCAACCTTGAGCGGCCGGCCCGGCTGACAACTCAGCGCCTGCTAGCGGCGGGTCATCTTCGGCACGTGGTCTGTTTTCTTCCCGACCTTGTGCAGAACTTACGCCAAGATGGTATCTGGCGTCTTGAGTAGCAAGGTACGCCGACTCCGTCTGTGACGCGCCAAGGTGCGTGCTGACATCGTACCGTCCTGAAATCGGCATAAGCGTTCTACGATTCCGAACGGACCACAAAAGCGTCTGCTAACCCGTATGAGTGAACGCGGCATTGATGAACGTAAAGCCGGGCCGCCCGAAACGGGCTCGCGTGAATTGAGCTCCGGAAGTCCGCTTGCCTCCCCCGATAATGCGGCTGTCGGTAGCGCCTTCCAAGATAGCCGAATCTTCCAGCGCAACGTGATTTTGCCGCAAGCGGTAGGAGGACCGGATCCTTGGGCCGATCTGTTGAAATCAGCCTCACTGTGTCGCGCTGCGACAGGGTGGTTGACGTAGGCGGCAAAGGCGTTCACAAACCACCACGGAGCGTGTCGATATGCCGGCGCACTTTGAGACAGGTGGCAGCGTACAGTCGGGCTCTGCCTAGAACGTAACTTATCAATGCGATCGAAGCAGGCAGGAACGTTTGGTAGAGACCATGCCTTTTGTCCCAAGGCAGGCGTCCCAAGTCCTCCTCCTTCGTCTGCCTCAGCGGTCTCGGTGTAGGTCCTTCCAATCTCCTGCGCTGGGCCGCCTCCTCCCCTGACATCCCTTGCGCGCATGCGTGCTGATTGTAACTCAGCATAATTACTCTTTTTGAAGTTGTCATGCTCGGGAACGTTGGTCACCAGTGCCCGTTGCCTCCACGATAAATCGGGAGGGTTACATGGCTATCGAAGATCGCGAGTTCGGAAATTTGATCGGCAGTGACAAGGTGGAAGGTACAGCCGTCTACGGTGGAGACAAAAGCAAGATTGGTTCAATCAAGCGAGTGATGATCGATAAGATGAGCGGCAAAGTCTCGTACGCCGTTTTAAGTTTCGGCGGATTTTTAGGCATAGGAGACGATTACTATCCCTTGCCGTGGCAATCCCTGAAATACGACACAAATGTTGGAGGCTACGTGACCGGCCTTACCGAGAACCAGCTCAGGGGTGCGCCCAAATATTCAAGCGAGAGCGCATGGGACTGGGCCAACCCAACCACCGCAAAATCGGTGGATGACTACTATGCGACACCGCGGCTTAGCTAAGACAGCTCGCGTGCGATATTGAGAGCAGTGGAAGCCCCGGTGCTGTTGAGCGCCCTACCAGCCTGAACCTGCACCCTCCACGATGAAGGCCGAGGGATCTTTGAAGTTCGATCAACGCGGATGCGAATGCTCGAGAAAGAAACGCAGCATTTCCCTCGTCGCGTCCGGCCCCTGGGGATCGGTGTAAGAGCCGGCGGGACTGCCTCCCGACCACGCGTGGCCAGCACCATGAATATTCCAGTGCTCGGAGATCACACGCCCGCCCGCATCAGTAAGAACGGTGCGGGTATAGGCGTGCCCTTGGGGTACCCTCCCGCGAAGCACTTTCGTTGACGGACTCCTTGATTTGGTGGATTGCTCGAAAATTTGGTCGCCATTGTTTGGGTGCACCGTAGTATCGCGATCGCCATGAAATACGATGATTGGTACGCGAGATCTGGCTTCCGCAATTGTTTTGTACCCACCTCCCCGCCGCATGGCGACGAACGCGGAGGGAAGGTCACTGGCTGCGCCGCAGGCGAGGCCCGAATGAATGCCGATCGCCGCGTACAGGTCGGCGTACGTCGCACCCATGATGGCAGCAGCTGCCCCGCCGGCCGACAGGCCTCCGATGTAGATGCGCTTCTGATCAATCGAATAATCCCGCACGATCCGACGGGTGATGCCGGCGATCAATGAAGGTTCACCCCCGCCTCGCCCCTGGTCGCTCGTGCGAAACCAGTTCCAGCATTTCGCCTGATTGGCTCCGCTGGGTTGCTCCGGATAGGCCACGAAACAGTTCTGCTCTTCGGCGAGGAAGTTCATCCTCGTGCCGGCGGCGAAATCGTCGGCCGACTGGGTGCAGCCGTGAAGCATGACGACTAGAGGAAGCGTTTGTCCCTGAGCGCGGCTTGGGATGAATAGCTTGTAGGTCCTGCTTCCAGCTGCGTTGCTGAAGGCGCCTTCGACGAACTTTCCGCCCTTGGGCGCGATATCCAATGTGGACGGCGGAGCGCGCCTGAATGGACCTCGCAGGTCGAGCCCGGATAAGTCTTTCATGCCGTCGAGCCGCGCGAAGCCCTTGCGTCGCGGAGCAGCGTAGGAAGACCGGATGGTTTGCCGGCTTGCCCTCTCCTCGACGACGTTCGCCTTCACGTCGATGGTCGGCGGTTCAAGCCTCGCGGCTGCGGTTCGGGCAGTGCCGCCGGGTCGTCCCGGCTCGTTGCGGAGCATCCGCTGCAGGAGGTTCGTGGCCTCGACCAACCGGCCGGCACGAGTCAGGCGAGTGGCCTCGCGAACTATGTCATAATTGAACATTTGATCATCTCATTCTGTCAGCGAGAGCGGCTTTGACCGCAGGAGTAGCATGCAGAGCTCCCAGAACCGAGATCGAGCCAATGGTAGCGCGCGCCAGATCGGGCGTGACATCCTCAGCGATAGTCGCAAGCCCCAAAACGTTGATGTGCAGCATTTCGCCAGCACGACGCGCCGCTTCGAGATCTTCGCGGCTGAAACTCCGCAGCCCGAGGTCCAGGCTTTTTCGGACCGTGGACTTCTTGACCACGTCCGCATGACGCTCGAGCTGGTTGCGGATGGCGGTTCGGATGAAATCGGTCCGGTTCGAGTAGAATCCTTCCTGCACCATGAGATCGACTTGACCGAGATCGACGAAGCCAAGGTTGATGGTGATCTTCTCGGTGTCCGGAGTTCTGGGTCGTAATTCCCGCACGTTATCGGCCATATCCGCTCCCATCCAGCGGGATGTTCTATGGCTGGTAAATGGATGTCACGCCGGGTTTTGCAAGGGTCCAGGTTCAAAAGCTTTAGAAAAAAAGACAGACCCACCTGTTGGAGTACGCCCCCGCCGTCGCAACGCGTGCTCGATGAGCCGCCCTGTCAGCTTAGGAGTGCAGCGATCTTCTCGAGACGATCAGCCAGGTCGCTGCGGCAATCCGCGAACAGTCGTCGTCCTGGCGACGGCTTTTTCGGCCGCAAGCTCGTCTTCGGTGGCGCTGGATTCCAGCTCTTCAAACGTCAGCGTCAACTGGTCGATCAGGCGAGACGAGCGTTCCGATCGTTGCCCGTAGATCTGGCGTTGCAGCTTGGCGATCTGCAGCTTCTGCTGGGCAATCAGCGCACTGTCCTCCGACGCCTTCGCAAGGGCGACCGCAAGTTCTGCTGCGATATCCAGAGCCTTAGCGCGTTCGCTCGCCAACGCCACTTTCAGAGCGGTTATGTCTTCGGGAAGAGCGTCGCGAGCCGTGTCCATGCAAACCAGAGAATCACAAATTCAGTGATTTGTGGCGTTTTAAAATGCGCATGGTCCCATATTTTATTTCGCTCAGCCGGCGCTCCGCGGTCGCCATGTCAGTTGCGGATTTCTCCAGTCGATCCCTTCCAGCATATAAGCCATCTGGGCCGCTGAGATCGACACCGCGCCATCCGACGCCGAGGGCCAGATGAACTTGCCGCGGTCGAGGCGTTTGGCATAGAGCGACATGCCCAACCCGTCATGCCATAAAATCTTGACCAGATCGCCGCGGCGACCCCGGAAGATATAGAGATCGCCGGCATGAGGATCGCGCTTCAAGCTCTCCTGAACCGTCAGGGCCAGACTTTGCATGCCGCGGCGCATGTCGGTGTGGCCGGTGACGATCCAGACCCTGACGCCGCTCGGGATCGGGATCATCGCCGCAGGAGGCGACGACGGCGGCTGCGGTGTGCGCGTCGAGCCCGGAGCCGCTGTAAAGGCGATCTCCACAGGAACAAGCGCCGGCACGGCATCCCCGCTCAGCCGATCCTCGCGCGCCAACCGGCGCCACGTGAACAATTGGCTCGCAGACAACCCGTTGCGCCGAGCCGTCACTGACACCAATCGTGGCCCGCCATAGCTCTCGGCAACGATCCGCTGCTTTTCTTCTAATATCCAACGGCGTCGAGCGCCCGTCGAGACAACTTCCAGTCGGGACACCTTCGAGTTAGGCGTATGGTCAGTCATACGCCTATGTCTCCACCCTCCATCGCACCGCGCAAGGCGGCCCTCGCCGGAGCGATACGATACAGCGCATCCGGATCTCAATCCCGGCGAACCGTTCCGCAATTAGCTCTTCGCAACATCGACACCTGAAACTGATGAGGCGACCCGGTCGAACTCAGTTGAGTCATTCGCGTCATTTTCAATCCGCTCTGGCGCAGCAAATGGTTAGTAACTTCCGTTCTTCCTCAGCGAGAAGCTCGTAGAATTCTGCGGTTCTGAGATTAGAATCGGCAGCGGTCTCGTCCGCGACGACCCCAGCTAACACCAGCATTCTTACGCGCGGTCGAGAAGTCCTTTGATGTTGCTTACGGACGTAGCAGAGGCCGCTCAGGCCGAGCATTCCGTTGCGATCGAACGCGCGCAGCCGCGACGCCGTCGTGGCGGCGCCATCAGGCGCAACAGATCCGGAACGACGCCGTGGGGTCCGGCGGTCTCGACCAGATCGGCGTCGAGCACCGAGGCGAATTTGGCTCGCGTGAATTCACGCCGATTGCGCGCATTGGATTGCTACAATTGTTCAGCGTCTGCGACCCAATTACGACCTGACAGTGACAGGTTTCGTTTGTGCACTTTTGGGGTAGCTTTTAATCAGCGGGCGCTTTCGCTACAGTAACGCTAGAAGTAATTGGCATCGCTTCTGCGCGTAGCGCTTCTTCCCCGGCTCGAACGCGAACGACTTGAATCGCGAGCCTCGCTCCACCGGATGAAGACCTTCGAGCCGGCGGACCGCCCGCTAAATCCGATGGAGCTCAGCGGTGGCCGCCGCATCTCTTCATCGGGGGATCAACGCCATCTTTGCCGCGATGCCTTCCTCAGTGATCCTGTAAAATGTACCCGTTCCGACGCCTTGACGTTCGACCCATCGCTTTTCGAGTAAGCTTTAATGTGATTACGGTCGGGCATTTGCGAAGCCTTCACCCAGCCTCGTCCCCTGAGCCGCTGCATGAATTCGCGTTCGCGATGGTTGGGTACGATCTGCAACAATGCCCTTATGGAAAACGCCGGCGGCCGCCGGCTATCCTGAACGACGCCGGCCGCATCCGGTTCCGCTCGTGCGCGACTAGCATCGGCTGGGATGATTAACAATCGTTGAAAGGACTAACCCCGCATGAAGACGTATTCGAGAGGGCGTCGGCCGGACCTGATCGGCTGGCAAGTTCGTTTCGCCTGACCCGCCATCCCAGCCGTCATTCGATTGAGGTCTTTCCCAAGCGGCCTCGTGGCCGGCGCTACGTATCCCGGCGAGCGTTTCAACGAGCCAAACGTCTAACAACCGCAGCGGTTCATGCGCGTTAGTCCCGCGTGACATTGAAGCATCAAAAAATCGGCAGCCCGGATCGAACGCCCATCTCTAATTTTGGGCTGCGAAAGTTGTCCGAGGTGATCTCTCTCATAGAGAAGGTCGAGCAAGCGGAGCTTGGATCGCAGGACTATCCGCCCCGTGGGAGGAACGGCAACAAACGAGCAGCGCCCCTTGACGCAATGCGACATCAATCCAGCCCCGGGCTTCACAGTTAGTATCACCCGATCTGTATACCAGTGAACAGAGCGCGCCTTCGGGCCCGGCATTCCGTCGCGCGCGCCGGGAACACGCGTTCTCCGCTCCGCATTATCCGTTTGTTTCTAATTAAATGGTTGCGAGGCGATGATGCGCATTATGGCCATGGCGATAGTCCAGCCCTAATAGTATTTCACGCTAGCTCGGCTGCAGCGCAAAATTTCGAGGACAGGTGGTCCATCATTCCAAAGGCCCATGCAGAGCCGTCTCCGAAAACCGATGATCAGAACAGGCCCAACCCGGAAACTCAGCTTCCAGCGCCACCTCAGGAAACTAATAGGTCTGAAAGCCATTCGGCGCGAACCTTCTCTGGAAAGGCATCGTTCTATTCATTCGAAAAGCAAAAACAGCGAGTGGTTCATCTTTTGATCGTGATCTGCCATCCGCAGCTCACCGCACCCTGCCGTTTGGAACGAAAGTACGCGTAACTAACCTCTCGAATAAAAAGTCGGTAGTAGTCGTCATAAACGATCGCGGACCATACGTTCGTGGCCGCGTGATCGATCTCTCCCTCGCAGCTGCGCGAACGTTGGGTATTACCGATCGTGGTGTCGCGAACGTCCGCGGTGAGGTGCTCTAGTTGACCGATGGCCATCGTGTGGTCGCGGCCAACTTGTGCGACAGCGGAAACCTTGAGCGGCTGCTACGCGGCCGACCCGATGGCATCTTCATCAATCCATTTGAGACCGGCGCCGCCCAATTCGAAGCCGGCAGATGCGCGTGCAGGACTGCCTGAAAGCGCCAGGAGGCAGTCAAATCGATCAAACTTTGGAGCTTGCGCGACCGATGCAATCAAGGCGGGACCTCGATCCGGCGACGTAGCACGGTGGCGTGGAATGGAACTGACGGCACAGAACGATCGTTTAGAAATCCACTCGTTTGGCAACCTGATACGGCAACGCGGCGCCGCCGATTAATGCGAGTGTGAACGCCGCCTAGTGCTAATGCTCCTCACCTTCCCCTCCCCCCGTGGCCAGCTCAGCTCGAATGCCAGGGGCCGAGTCAGCCTCCCCACGAAGCTGCAAAGAAGCTTTGCAAGTACGTCCTGTTTCGTCTCACGAGACAGCGATCAGCGTTGCACCAAGGTGGTAACCCGGGCCCCAGGTGTGCGGCCCGGATCCTTTTGTTTCACGACTTGCTGGAGGACCACCGCCCCGTGTATTTGAACTCCGGCGCCGATTTCAATTGATCCACTGTTGCATTCATGTCGGCGTGCCACTTGTTGTCCTTGTAGGTGACATTTAGGGCAGCCGGGTTTACCGCGACGTAGTGTTCACCCATGCCGAGAAAGCCGCCAACCGATACGATATATGCCGCCGGGCCGCCGTTCGAGTTCAGCGCAATATCCTTGATCTTGCCGATATCCTTGTTGTCCTTGTTGTAAATGTCCAAGCCGACCAGCTTTGAGCTCAGATCGTCGGTTGATGGCACGTCTACGTAGGTTTCCGAGCGGGTATTTGACCCGACGGTATTCGATGTTTGGTTGTTACCGTTCTTTGTTGTGTCATTCACCGCTGTCATTTCAGTGAACTCGCCAGGGCTGATGGATATCACCACCGAGTTTCCATCACGGTCCTTCGCCCGCACCATGAACGACGTTGGTGCCACGCGGATATCGGTATACCCAGACTTCTGCAACATCTGGGTCAGCTCATTCCGAACGTTGGTGTTTTGTTTGGTGGAGTTCGCGCTGTTATCGGCGGCCCACGCAGCCGAGCTGAGCGCTATGGCTGCTGTGGTCGCGAGCAAGATGGCACGCATATTTTGTCTCCTCTTTCGATATTCCTGCCTTCTAAGGTCAACCGTCTGCGCAGACCGCTGTTGCATGAAAGTTCGATCATGTTGCTAGTCTTTAGTCTCACGAATGCGATGGTCGGAATCGAGGAGAAAACGTCCCCGCACGCTTCCACTCGAGGGTATGAGATCGGCTGGACGCGCCCGTATTGCGGCATCGCGCCGACTAAAATGCATCTAACGTCCGGAGCATTGGCGCACAGTCCCATTCGAGCTCGTGAGGTTATGAGCTGCGTTGATGAGCGCGAGGTGAGAGAAAGCTTGCGGGAAGTTTCGTAATTGGCGACGTGCGAGGGGGTCGTATTCTTCGGCCAAGAGCCCGACATCGTTGCGCAGCAGGCGGCGCTGTCGAACCTGGGAAAGCAGAGCCAATCAATCAAACCGTCACGGCCGACCAGCGCCATGGTCTCGCAATTGCCGACGGCGGCATAATCTTCAATATGGGTTGACGTGACGCCTCGTGCGCGGAAGTAGGTATCGCGTTTGCCGGAGCCTTCGCGCTGAAGTGGCCGCCAGCATACCGGTCGCGAACAAGAGAATGCCGCCAATCATTATGGGCGCTAACCGGGCAAGTGGACCACAGGTCACGACGGCCCGATCTGTTGCTTCATTTCCGAAACGTCCACGCGTCCCATGCAGTGAATGCACTGGCGTCAGCAGATTGTCCTCGCGGTCCGGCGAAACCGCCTGGGCCGTCTCTTGTCCCTCAAAAGCAACCTTGGCGAGATAGCGGTCGAGAAAGGCAGGCAAGACCATGTTTCCAAGGATCACTTTCAGCGTGCTCAATCCGATCCAGTACTCGCGCCGGGGATGACGAGCCGCGTCGAACACGGCCTGCGCAATTACTTCGGGTTGAACCACCGGCGCCACCGGCCGCGGTTGACGGGACATGTGGGTTCGCGCCCAGTCGAACTGCGGGGTATTGACCGCGGGCAATTCCATGATGGTCAACTGGATTGCGCTGCGTTCATGAATTAGCTCTGTTCGTAGTGCGTTGGTGAAGCCTCGTATAGCGTGCTTCGCGCCGCAATAGGCGGACTGCAAGGGAATACCTCGATATGCGAGGGCCGAGCCGATCTGGATGATCTTCCCGCGATTGGCCGGCCGCATGCAGCGCAGTGCAGCCATGGTACCGTGAACTTGGCCTAGATAGGTTACTTCGGTGACCCGCCGAAATTCCTCGGGCGCCATTTGCCACACCGGCGCGAACACCGTGACCATGGCATCGTTGATCCAGACGTCGATCACGCCAAAATCGTTCTTGATTGTGTCCGCCGCCGCGAACACCGCTTCGGCATCAGCCACATCCGCAGTCGCGATGACGGCTGAGCCGCCGAGTTCCTCGACCTCCCGCTTGACCTCATCCAACGCCTCGGCGTCCCGGGCGATCAATCCGATCCGCCAGCCGGCGCGCGCAAATCTATGCACGATCGCCCGACCAACACCTGCCGAAGCGCCGGTAACCACCACCGCCTGGGGTAAAGAGGTTCGGTATATGCTCATGGGCGAGTCACAACGTCTGCGCAGAGGCGTCGCGGCTGGGGCGCAATCTGCTGGTTCTTTGAATAACCAAGTGAAGCCCACGCATTCCGTTCCGATTATTCGGGCGTCGGAACATTACAAGCGCACAACAATCCGTTTGTTTAGGCCGGCCTCTTGCGCGAGCACTCAACCGCCTGTCGCAAACCCCGGATAGAGCGTCATGCCGCCATCGATGAACAACGTCGTACCTAGCACGTAATCGGAATGATCCGACGCCAGCCATACGGCCGCGTGGGCGATGTCCTCGGGCTCCCCGATCCTCCCGTAAGGGACCAGCGTCATTAAGCGCTCATACGCTTCTTTTGTCTGCCAAGCTGCGGTGTTGATCGGAGTCCGGATCGCGCGAGGCGCAATCGCATTGACGCGAATCCGCTTGGGCGCAACCTCCTGCGCCATGCTCTCCATCAATAGCCGGATGCCGCCCTTGGATGTCGCGTAATTGGCATGCCCTGCCCAAGGGGTTTTGCTGGTGGACCGAACTCATGCAGATGATCTTGCCCGCGGCGCGCGATATCGAGGGTACGACGCCTCGCCGCAGGAATTCACGGATGGCCTCGCGCGCGCAAAGGAACTGTCCGATCAGATCGTTGTTCCAATTCGCTAAAGTCATGTCCCGGAAGACCGCGTCCCATTGCAAGCCGGCATTGTGACGAGAATATCGATGGTGCCGAATTGCAGCGTCATTCGCTTAAACATCGCGGCGACGCCGTCTTCCGAGGATACGTCGGTCTTGTGCGGATAAGCGTTGGCGTCAAATTCCCGGATTTTGTCGACAACGGCATCGGCCGCCTCGTCATCGACGTAATTGACGACGACGTCGGCACCGGCCTCTCCCAATGCGATCGCCACCGCTTGACCGATCCCGGAGTTCGCGCCAGTCACGAGCGCCTTCTGGCCGCTGAGCACGGACTGTCACCGGTGGTGCGGTTGACTGCTTCGGCGGTTCGTTGATCGACGTCGCCATGGCATGCGCCGGTTTGGAAATGCGATGAACTTGACTCAACCGTACGCGTGACCCTCGAGTTCGCCGCGTCGCGCGAGAGCCTTTATCCGGTCTGCCGTCCGGCACGCGATGGCCTGGATGGTGAGAGAGGGGTTAACGCCTCCCACGGTGGGAAAAACCGACCCATCGCAGATCCAGAGATTGGGAATATCCCAACTGCGACAATCGGCATCGACGACGCTATTGGCTGGATCGCTACCCATCCTCGCCGTTCCGTTGAGGTGGCAGGTGTCGTCGTCCTGCGTCCACAAATCCCGTGCGTCGGCGGCTCGCAGCGCCCGGGTCATGAATTTCAACGAATGGTCGATCAGCAGCTTGTCGTTCTCGCACCAGGAATACGTGATGCGAGGAATTCTAAGCCCGTACTGGTCGACATCCTCAGCCAGCGTGACACGATTGGTTTCCTGCGGCAGCATCTCACCGACGATCTTCAGACCGACCACGTGATTGTAATTTTTCATTTCTGCCATCAGGCGCGAGCCCCACAGCCCGTGCGCGCTGATTTGCGTGTTCGCCCAGAGCTGTGGAAGCGGACCCTGGCTCATGTAGCTGTAACCGCCAAAGAAGTCCTTGCCCTTGTCCTCGTAATTCCAGTGCTCGGTGATCGCCAGCGACGGCGGTCCCTTATAAGAGCGAACCTCGTGGTCCATCACGCCCCAGACGGCCTGATTTGATTGCGCCATCAAATTTTTACCAACCAGCCCGGAGCTGTTGGCCAGCCCATCGGTAAACTTGCCGTTAGCCGAATTCAAAAGCAGCCGAGGCGTCTCGATCGCGTAACCGGCGACCACGACGTTGCAGGCGCGCTGAAAATGCCAGGTCCCGTCGCGGTGATAGTGCACGCCGGTCACCAGTCCCGCGTTGTCCACCTCGATTCTTCCAACCATTGCGAGGTCGCGGATTTCCGCGCCTGCCGCGATCGCACGCGGAATCCAGGTCACGAGCGCGCTCTGCTTGGCGTTGGTCGAGCATCCGGTCACGCAAAAGCCGCGATAGACGCATGGGTGCGCGAGCCCGCGTGGCGCCGACAATGTCGCAAGCGGCGTCTCAGTCCACTGGACGCCCATCGCCTCGCATCCTTTGGCAAGCACCCGCGCTGCCGCGTTGAGCGGGTGAGCGCGGTAGGGATAGCGAGGTCGATGCGGTCCCCAAGGATATGTGACCGGTCCGGCGATCTTCAGCGCCTGTTCGACTTCGCCGTAATAGTTCCACATCTCCCGCCAGTCGAGCGGCCAATCCGCGCCGTAGCCAAGCAAGCTGTGCGACTTGAACCATTCCGGGCGAAAGCGGAGCGATACCATCGCAAAATGCACGGTTGAGCCGCCGACCGCCTTGCCGCTGTTGTTGCTGCCCATCTGCAGCGGATGGGTCCCGTCGACGATGCGATCGTCAGTCCAATAAAGCTTGGTTTGTTCGGATTCGTCGGAAGCGAAGTCCTCCAGCGGACGGAAATAAAGCCCTGCGTCGAAGGCCACAACCGAAAAGCCATGTTCCGCCAGTTTACAGGCAAGCGTGCCGCCGCCCGCGCCGGTCCCTACGATCGCGAAGTCGACCGCCTCTCCCTCCCCATATTCCCGCATTGGCACCCACCCGCCGGGTCGGAAGACGTCAGGAGCGCGTCCGTCACGGGCGCGCGGAGTCTCCAGGGGGTCACCGAACATGGCGGTTAATCCGGCGCACGGAAACCTCGTCGCCGCCTCGGGCTTCCGCGGCTTCCCAGGGATCACGCTCGTTGAAATCAAGGCGGACATAGCCGCGCGGGCTGGCTGGGCCGCCCCAGCCGATTTCGCTCCACGCGGTCGGGTGCGCGTAGTAGGCAAGAACGATATCCCGCGCCATCCGCTTCTGGAAAAAATCCTTTGAATTCATGCTGCCCCATTCGGACGATTTCATCTCTCCGCGCTGCATCCGCGCAAGCAGGGTGTCCTGCAGTCCTTGCGCGAGTGTATGAAAGCGTCCGCCATAGGCCGCCTGAGCTTCCGCATCGAGCGCCCTCAGCCCAAGCCGCCACGCGTCGCCATCGCGTGGCATTCCCGCCAGCCGATACCCGTCCGATCCACCGCGAAACAGCCTGTCATCCACCAGCGCAGCGACCGGGACAGCTGGACGCGCGGCAGGCTGCGGCACGATGCGGGCTGCAATTGCGGTGATGGTCTGGAACTCCTCTGCAGTGAAGAATTGAGGATCTGCACCGACCGACAGCCTGCGTGTGATGACGCGGCGCGTCTGCTCATTCCAGGACAGCCCGAGCCGCTTGGCCAGGACGTCGTAACCGGGATAGCGATCCTGAGCAGCGGAGAGTTTGCGCAGATCATGCATCGGGATGCTCCTTCATAAGGGCGAGCGCGGCGAGACCGGCAAGCGCAAGACCGGAAAAACTCGGCGGCGCCGGCAGCGGCGGTCCGTTGAGGATGTTCTGACTCCAGTTGCGCCAGCCACCCATGTTGCGGGATACGCCGTAGGCGTGGAATCCGACACCGGCAAAACCCATCGCTGCCAACAGCTGCATCCACCAGTGGGCGATTCGGTGTGGGCGTCCCGGTCCCCCGGCCGCAGCGGAGGCAAGGAGGGCGGCACCGAGTGGCGGCAGCGTCACTGGCAGTGTCATGAACGGGTTGTGAAATGCTCCTCTGAAGTGCAGCAGGCCGGCTTCGCCAGTCGTGCCCAGCAATCCGGCGCCCACCACCGCCGCGACCGTCCGGCCAGCCGGAAGATCGAAGATCTCGGGTCGCGTTCCCGGCTCGCTCTCGCGCACCCGCTCCGAGCAGAATCCAAGCAAGCCCGAGAGAAGGATGGCCATCGGCGCACCGAGCGGCGCGGCATAGAACAAATTCTGCCAGCTAAATCCGCCAACCTTCTTGCCCACGTTGTAGATGTGAAATCCGGTTCCGATCAGACCGGTGGCCGCAGCAAGCAGATACGTCATGTCCCGTGCGCGGTGTGCGGCCGGTCGAGCGTCCGAGGTGCCATGAACGCTCGTGGCCAGCGTCAAAGCGGAAACGATCAGCGGTGTAAACATGGCCCTGTTCTTGAAAGAGCCGCGGTAGTGTTCGACGCTGCTGTCGGCGAGAACGGAAGCTGCGAGGGTGCCGGCAGCCCGGTTGAGGCGTCGCGCCGCGACGACGGTGGCAGCCGTCCCAGCGCGGTAGGCCGGCCTGGGAGCACCGGCGTCTTCCCTGATGTCCCGGACAGGCGGCGGTGTCCGGCCGAGCAATCCCGATCCCATTGCCAGACCAGCCAGCGCCAGACCTGCGCCCATCAGGACATCGTTGGTATTGGGCCGCGTCATGCGCCGTCCGTCACGGCATAGCGCGCCGCGTCCTGACGTTTGAATGTGAGGCCGTTTCCGGGCCGCGACGGATTAGGACGAATAGCGCCTTTGGCCGGTACGGGCGCGCCGTCGAACAGCATGCGTTCGATCCGGACATGATCGTGAAACCATTCCAGATGCCGCAAGCGGGGCGACGCGCAGGCGACATGGAGATGCAGCGCCGGAGCGCAATGTCCAGACAGGTCGGTGTGAAACGCATCGCAAAGGGCTGCGATTTGCAGAAAGGCGGTTATACCGCCGCAGCGGGTAACGTCGGCCTGCTGCACATCGACCGCTTGCGCCTGCAACATGTTGCGCACATAGTCGACAGCGTAGGCATACTCGCCGGCCGCGATCTCCATCCCCGCCGGAGCCCGGTTTCTCATCGCGCGCAGACCATCTAGATCGTCGGAGGATACCGGCTCCTCGAACCAGGCAACCTTCTGCTCGGCAAACAGCTCCGCAAGCACCAACGCCTCCTGCGCGCCATAGGCGCCGTTGGCGTCCACGAACAAATCGGCCTGTTCGCCGATCGCCTGTCTCGCGGCCTTGACGCGCGCGGGATCGGCGCCCGGCTCCGAACCGACCTTCATCTTGACAAAGGCGCATCCTTCTTTCTCGACCCAACCGCTGAGCTGCTCACAAAGGTCTTCATTCGAGTAAGTTGTGAAGCCGCCGCTGCCATAGATCGGCACGGAGTCGCGATAGCTGCCGAGTAGCGCGAATAAGGGAATACCGAGAAGGCGCGCCTTGAGGTCGTAGATCGCCGCATCGACCGCCGAAATCGCAGTCGCTGCCAGCCCTTCCCGTCCAAGATTTCGCACCGCCCGTTGCATCGACAGGAACGCGCCCTGCGGATTGAACGCGTCCTGCCCTTTCACGATCGAAGCGAGCTTATCGGCGATGAGGCCGACGATGGATGAGCTCGCATACGTGTAGCCCAGCCCAATCTCGCCACCACCCGCAATTTCGACAAGCACCAGGGTCGTCGAACTCCAGCTAATCGTTCCGTCCGCTTCAGGCTTGTCGGTTGGAATTTCGAATGCCTGCGCGCGCACGCTATCGATTGACACTCCCGGTGCCATGATCATCGCTTCCCGGGAAGAACGCTCGTCAGCAATTCCTTGGCGCTGTTCTTCAGGACACTTCCGAGTTCAGGTTCGGATGGAATCATGCTGACAAAGTTCTTGGCATCCTTGAGGGTGATATGCGGCGGCAGCGGCGGCACGTTAGGATCGGTATAAGCTTCCAGTATCGCCGGCCGATCCGCAGCCAGCGCCTCGTCCCAGGCAGCGCCAACCCGGTCAGGGTTATCGACGAAGATGCCCCTAAGCCCAATGAGTTCTGCATACTTGTGATAGGGAAAATCGGGAATGCTCTGGGTAGATTCGGTCTTTCCGGCACCGAGCTGGATGCGCTCTTCCCAGGTGACCTGGTTGAGATCGCGATTATTCAGCACGAGCACGATCAGCCGCGGATTCGACCATTGTTTCCAGTATTTGGAGATCGTGATCATGACGTTGAGGCCATTCATCTGCATGGCCCCGTCGCCCATGCAGGCGATCACGGTGCGATCGGGATAAGCCATTTTGCCGGCAACCGCATATGGTGTACCGGCACCCAGCGACGCCAATCCGCCCGACAGCGATGCTTTCATGCCACGACGTATTTTGAGGTCTCGCGCGTACCAGTTCGCGACGGATCCGGAATTGGCGGTAATGATGGCATTATCGGGCAGCCTCGGCGACAATTCCCAGAACACCCGCTGCGGATTAAGCGGCTCGGCCGAATCCATGGCACGCTCTTCCAGAGTCTTCCACCACTCCTGGAGGCCCGTTTCGATCTCGCGCCGCCAAGAGTGTTCCTTCTTTTGCGTCAGCAGCGGAAGCAATGCGCGCAAGGAGGTCGCACTGTCGCCAACCATGTTCACTTCCATCGGGTACCTGAGGCTCAGCCGGCTGCCGTCGATATCGATCTGCACGCCGCGTGCGGCGCCGGGTTTGGGCAGAAATTCACTGTACGGGAAGGCAGAGCCGACCATCAGGAAGGTGTCACAGCCCTTCATAAGATCCCAACTCGGCTTTGTTCCGAGTAATCCGATCGAGCCCGTGACGAATGGGAGATCGTCGGGTAGCGCGGCTTTGCCCAGCAGTGCCTTGGCAACGCCGGCCTGCAGACGCTCTGCCACCTGAATGACTTCGTCCGTGGCCTCGAGCGCCCCTGCTCCGATCAACATGGCAACCTTCTTGCCACTGTTCAAAACGTCGGCGGCCACCCGGAGCAGGCCTTCTTCCGGCAGCTTCGCGGGTCCCGCATAACCCACGCCGGTATGGGTTGCACCGTGTGCAAGTGGTGGATCCTCGTATTCGAGCTCCTGCAAATCATTGGGCAGAATAACGCAAGTAACGGCACGTTTGTTGTGCGCGATGCGCACCGCACGGTCGATTAGATGGCGGACTTGTTCTGGAACACTCGCCATCCCGACATATTCGGTGACATCCTGAAACAGGTTCTGCAGATCGACTTCCTGCTGGTAACTGGCTCCAAGTCCGCTCCTCGCCTGCTGGCCAACCAATCCGACCACGGGCACGTGATCCATTTTGGCATCGTAGAGCCCGTTCAAAAGGTGGATCGCGCCCGGTCCGGAGGTTGCGTAACACAGGCCGACTTGTCCCGTGAACTTGGCGTGCGCGGAAGCCATGAATGCCGCCATTTCCTCGTGCCGGACTTGCACGTACTCCATCGTGTCCTTGGCCTTCTCTAGCGCCACGTCGAGACCACCGACGCCGTCTCCCGGATATCCGTAAACCCGCTTCAATCCCCATTCGGACAATCGATGCCAAACAAACTCGCTTACGTTCATGAGACGCTCCCTGGAGATTGATGCTGTTTGAATTGCAACGTGGCTCGTTCACGAACGTTGCAAGGTGGACTCTTTTTAACGACTGCTGGCCGTACCCTGGTTAGAAAGTCTAAGGCGCGGGGCGGCCAGCGCGAACCCGCTCCGCGCGGCCCGGGATCAGCATCACCCCCGTCGCATATCGGTGTCGCCCTGCGGGTCGTGGTCTCGACCTCGGAAGACGCGCGCACCTACGTCAATAACGAGATCGAGTGGGCCTCACCCGAGACGATCCTACACCGCGAAGGCAGCGTTTCGATGCCCGGCCTCCACGACGAGGTCCAGCGTCACGCGCGCATCCGGATCAGCTATGAGGATGCCGAGACAACAGCAGACGGAAGAGTCAGACGGCCTGCGCGCCCTCTGCCACTCGCATCAGATCGATCAGCTCAAACTACTTGTTCATCATTTCGCTCTTTGGACTTAGCGCGTAAACCAGGCGTTGATCACCGAGAGCGACGGCGACGCGCCCCAATGCGAGACGAAGTCGTCTCCATCGGGCGAGACACCCAGGATGTTGAGCCCCTGACGCTATGTCACGGTGAGATAGTTGTTGCCGCCGAAATTGTCCTGCAGACGCGAATCCGATGTGAGGCTGAAGGTCCGAATGCGATCGCTGTAGCTGGTCCGAATATCGTTCTCCTAGACATTGCTGACGTCGAGCGCCATGGTCACCGTCAGCGAAGCGCGCTGCGACTGCAATGGCGCGATACTGGCGCGAGGCTGAAGTCCTTCCGTCATCGTGTTGTCGGCGTAAGCGTGACGATAATCGCGGGCCAGACGTCGCTGTAGAAGGCGGATGCGCCGACCCTCACACCATCATTGCCGATGGGGGTGTCATAGACAGCCGGGCGAAAGCGAGTTCGCGGGGATCGTTGGGCGTGGTCGAAAGATTGACCGCCAGCGTATCGCCCGGCTTCGCAAGGGAGTTATAGGCGGTGGTCACGTAGCCCTCCCATGGGCTGACGCCCCTGGCACCGACATTGTCAATGCCGAATGACGTATAGACGTGCCAGGTCTTTATGAAGACGGTCAGCGAAAGTGACCGCTGGCATTGCCGATCTCCTCCAGCAGCAGCAGCCTGCGCTCGAGCGTCGTCACATACACTCTGGCACGACTTCATGTTGCATCCTGCGGTTTAATCGAACGCCTTAGTAGGCGGTCGCCGACAAATAAAACTAAATAGGGAACCATTTGCCTGCTCGCCCTCCAACGAGTTCTCGGATAATCACCGCGCCCGCACCGGCGCGCATGCGTTATTCAGCGCGGTACTGCTGAGGCCCCAATCTTCCAACGCAAGTCGCGCGCCATCGTCGACGATCATCTTGGCAACCTGGGCGCAGTCGGAGGCGCGTCGTTCACTTCAAGGCGCGTCAAAGCATCATCAATATTCTTTAGCTCTCTCTCAACCGAAGCGAGGTGTGCAGCGTCACCTTCTTGCCGGCGGGCCAGCAGCTTCCTCTTACGATGGAGAAGTTTGGCAGCCTCACGCATGGGAACTCCTTGGGGTCGGCCTTTTTGGGTAACAGCTTTCCGTGCTTCGGCGTTCCATTGTGCCAACCGTGGTCAGAATCAAATGAGACCTTGGGAGGGGCAAGCCCCAAGGCCTAGCGGCTTCATGAGAGTGAAGATACTCTTCGTCGAGGACGACCCACTCATCCGCGAATTCGTAGTGGAGGCATTGCATGAAGAAGGCTTCCACGTGATCGCAGCAAGCGATGGAAAAGAGGCTTTGGATTGGTGCAAGGAGCGCGTCGCGGATGTTCTGGTCACCGACATCCAGCTGCCAGGCCAAATCGATGGATGGGACATCGCGGAGCGCTGTCGCGAGCACGATCCCGAACTGCCGGTAATCTACGCGACGGGTTTTTCCCCCGTCGAGGCCCGCCCGGTCCCGGGCAGTATGTCCTTGCAGAAGCCTTATCGTCCGGAAGAGATCGTACGAGCCGTGAGGCAGGCGACGGAGGGCCGGCCTCCTTCGAAATCGCATTAGTGGAGGCTTCGCGCTCGCCGTTTCCACGGTGAAGCGAGCCTCGTCGAGGCCTGTGCCGCACCAACTCCTACAGGAAGGATCTCGGACAAACCGGCCGACGCCTCGACACCGAAACCGGCTCCTTCAAAGCACCCCGCCAGGCTTCGCGGGGTGCTGCGTGCGCGGGTGATGGTCGCGCAGCAGGCGGGGGTGTTCCTCGCGCTCGGCCTGCCGCCCCTGCATCGCCGTCTCGAACAGCGCTTCCTGAATCCCGCGAGGCATGTCGCCCCATACGTCCAGCGCTGCTCGTCCCAGCAGACCTGCCAGGCGGTCCAGTCCATCAGACATATCGATCTCCCGCGTTAGCCTTGGAGGGAACAGCAGCCGCGCAACAGCATTCCATCGCCATTATCGCGAAGGAGACGAATATGGGTATCTTCACCAAGGATATAAAATCGATGGAGGAACTGCTGCTCCATGGTCTGTAGGACATCTACTACGCCGAACAGCAGATCCTCAAAGCGCTTCCGAAGATGATCGACAAGGCGACCAACCGCGATCTCGTCACGAGCCTCAAGAATCATCTCGAAGAGACCAACAAACAGGTCGAACGGCTTCAGAAGGTCTTCGAGAAGCTCGGCAAGCAGCCCAGCGGAACGCAGGGTCCGGCGATCGACGGCATCATCAAGGAAGCGGACGAGACCGCTGGCGAGATCGAGGACAAGGCGGTTTTGGACGCCGCCATTGTCGCCAACGCGCAGGCCGTCGAGCACTACGAAATGTGCCGCTACGGGACCCTGATCGCATGGGCCGAAGAACTCGGTCACGACGAGATCGTGCGCTTCCTGGCGACCAACCTCAACGAGGAAAAGTCAGCGAACACCAAGCTGAACACGGTGGCGCTGCGCAAGGGCGTCAACGCGAAGGCTTCGTCTGCGGCATGACGCCTCGCTTGCTCCTCAGCGGCTCCGGGAATCCGCGGGGCCGCTGATTTTGCCCGCGCTCTGCCTCCTCCGGACCCACCGCATCTTGCGGCGCACGGACCAAGCCGCCACCGAGAACACCAACCAGGCGAGCGACGCGCCGATGAAGGCGCCTGGGATGCTGCGTTCCACCATCACCGAAAACACGATCGCAAAGGCCAGCATGCCGAGGGCGCCGAGCCCGGCGCCGGCGGAGTCCAGCGCGGCCGCCTCCTCGCCCCGTCGCCGGCCGTCGAGGCCCGCCTCGCGCTTGCGGCGGATTTCATGCTTTTCTATCAGGGTCGCGCTCGCGCAGAAGATGGCCGGAAGGGCCAAAAACAGACCTCCAATGGATGCTCCGAAGAGGCTGCTGATGAAGCCGGTGAAAACGGTCGCGGCGCCGCCGAGCGCGAAGCGGACCAGGTATTCGTACCAGCGGCCTTCCTTGAGTGAGGAAGGCGAAAAGCCGATCGGGCTCATGTCTGACCTCCGGCGAGGGTGAACAGGCCGAAAGCGACGATCAGCCAGACGACGAGCGATAAGAGCGTGGCGGGCGCCGCCCGCAGCTGGGCGCGAATGAGGAGTTGACAGACGACGAGGCCATAGACCGCGAGCGCGATCGCCCCCGCCGTCATCGCCCAGCTTTGCTGGGCCGCGTAACCGGCTCCGTGCCGGTACACCGCGATGCCGAGCGTCGCGAGCGCGACGGAGGGCGCGGCTCCGAACAGACCGGCGAAGCTTTTGGGGCGCAGCAGGTCTCCGAGCATCGCGAACGCCGACACCACGACGCCGCCGACCAGGAAGCGGACGACGTACTCCGTCATCTGGCTCTCTTCCAGAGCATGGATAGCGGGCGGCCGGTCCCGTAGGCAGGATCCTTCCGCGGCAATGCGACCTTCGGGATGGTCTTGAGGGCCCGGGCACGGTCTTCCACGGTCGTGCACTCGTCGTAGGTGCCAGACGGCGGGTACGCACCCACGACGAGGAAGTCGTCGGATGCAGACAGGCGTTGATGGCCTGTGCCCGCCGGCAGGATGGCGACGTCACCGGCCCTCACAGTGAATATTCGGCCTTTCTTGCCGCCGAAGCGAACTCGCCCCTTACCGCGCGCGATGCCGAGAACCTCATGGATCCTGGAATGATAGTGGACGTAGTCGTAAATGCCGTCGCGCCATGTGTCGCCCCATCCGTTCGCTCCGAACAGGTCCTCGATCATGGCCGCAGGATCGTGGCGGTCGTCGAGTTCGACGGCGCCCGGTAGATGATGAGCGGTCACCGCGGATGGTTGGGGACGAGACCGTCGTCCTTGAAGCGGACGGTACGGGGTTTTCTCGCCCGCGCGAAATCGGGAGCTTCTCCCTTGCCGGGTCGCCGTAGGCCGGTGGCGCGCTCCGCGTATTCCTTCAGGTCTTCAATAATCGGCATGATTGCCCTCCTTCGGAGAATCGAGTGGATAGCCCGTCCACAGTCGGAGGGTCCGCTCGAGAATGGCTCCGAGCGCGAATCCGGCGACAACGTCGCTCGCCCAGTGGGCCAGAACCACGACGCGCGTCAGCGAAAGCCCGACCGCGAGGGCGCGAATCGCTCGGCGCGGCGCGGCGGGAAGCGTGCCGGCCGCCGAGGCGAGCGCGCCCATATGCAGCGCGTGGCCGGAAGGAAAGGCGTCCTCGCGCTTGCCGGAGAAGGAGATACCGTGAACGTGGCCGATCACCGTCCTTCGATCGGGACGAGTCTGGTTGAACAGACACTTCATTCCGTGCGGCAGCAACGATGCCGCAACCGCGACCAGCACGGCATGGTTGCCGGCGCGCCACCGCTGCTCGCCTCGGCCGCGCGAGGCGAGCCAGCCGGCCGCCGCCAGAACCAGCAGGACCTTCTCGTCTGCGCCCCAGGTCAGGGCGCGCGCGACCTCCTCCGGAGCCGGGCCGGTGCCGCGGGCGATTTCACGTGCGATCGCTATATCCGCCTTCGTCGGGCGCACGGTGATCGGAAACCTTGGCTGCCGACGAAGAAGATTGGCTCGAGTTCTTGCTGCCGTATGCATGGGATCCAAGGATTGGATACGCGGACTTTCCAACGCGCCGCGGTCCCCCAGGTTCATTGTTTTGTCACATCCCGGGCGCGTAGGGGCGATGTCATTTTTACGCTGGACGACAGATCGGCGGTCTCGACCGCGAAACGGAGCCCCCGCCTTTGCCGGCATGTCGCCGGTCGAGTTATATTGAAGGACAAATTCGCAACTGATTATCTAGAGCGGTATGCGCTGACGCCGCGACCCGTGAAAGAACGCCTATTCATGATAGCAAAATGCAGAAACCCGGCCCGTTTGGCGGGCTTCTCTTTCATGCTAAGGATTTGCCAGAGGCAACGTCGTCCTCCGATAGAACCGTCGCCCCGACCTTCTCCGGATCCATCGCTGGCTTGACGCCGGCAGCCTCGAGCTCCTTCTTTACCACCATCAAATGCCGTCCATTGATGGCCGCCGCATTCATTTCCGCGCCCAACGCCGGACCTGCCGCCGCCAAGGTGACCCGCACAAGCATGAGGAACCGCCACGCTTTCCCGAGAGCCATCTTCCCATGTCCTTTCACGTTCCCGACGGTTGAATATCCAAACGAGCGCCTGCCTGCGGAGGCTCAGCGACGCCCAATTTTCGATACAGACCTTCGTACTCTTTCGCCATTCGCCTCGCCGAAAAGCGTTCCTCGAAGCGGGAACGTATCTTTCGCCTGTCCAATTCCTCCACCCGATGCACCGCAGCGATCGCCTGCTTTTCGTCCTCGACAATGAAGCCGGTCACGCCATCTTCAATTACCTCGGGGACGGAGCCGGAGCGATATGCGATGACGGGCGTTCCGCACGCCATCGCCTCGATCATGACCAGTCCGAAAGGCTCGGGCCAATCGATTGGAAACAACAAGGCGGCGGCCTGCGCCAGGAACGGCTGCTTTTGGGCATCGTCGACCTCTCCGACCAGATGAACCTTCTTGCCGTCGATGAGAGGTTCAAGACGCTTCTTGAAGTAACCGGTCTCGCCGCGAGGGATCTTCGCTGCAATGCGAAGAGGTCGCCGGACTGCGTGCGCGATGCGGATAGCATCTTCCGGTCCCTTCTCGGCGGTGAGACGTCCGAGAAACGCCAGATATGATCCTGGTGCGACGGAAGAGCGAAACAGATCCAGCGGCAGCCCGTGATGGATCGTCGCGGTCCAGTTCGCTTCCGGGAGCGGCCGGCGCTGATCGTCCGAAATCGAGACGAAGGGGGCTCTCGGAAATTCCCGAATGACGTTACCCAATCCTGGCAGGTCGAGCCGCCCGTGCATGGTGGTGAGAAACGGCACGCCGAGGCGATTGAGGAGCGGAAGCGGCAGCCAATCGATGTGAGCATGGATCACGTCAAAATCTTGCGCCCGCTTCGCGACAGCCTCGAGCAGCACGGCACAGGCAGCGTTCGGATCCGTCCCCTTTCTGCCCAGACGGAGCGCGCGGGGCCACACCGCGTGAAGCTCGCCGCGGGTCTGGGAATCGCCACTCGCAAAAAGCGTGACTTGATGGCCGAGCTCGACCAGCTCGTCAACCAGCCAGGCGACCACCCGCTCGGTGCCGCCATAGAGTTTCGGCGGGACGCTTTCGGCCAAGGGAGCGAGCTGAGCGATCCGCATCGGGCTGCCCGCTAATCGAAGTTCGAGCGCAGTGCCATCACGACAACTGCGGAAACGAGGAAGGAATGGCCAGCAGCGTCCAATCCGGCTTGGCGTTCTCGGCCGCTATCCGCCGGATGATTTCTTCCACCCGCCTCAGCATTCGTCCTCAGGAAGCCACTCGAGGTAGGCGATGCCGAAGGCCGTGAGTTCGGCTGCATCATCTCCGCGTGCTTCCCGTCTCCCATGCAGGTGGCGTTCGAGCAAACATCGACGGCTATCCGCCGCATCGACCTCGCGATGCCTCGTGCGGTAGACGGACCACGCCGTATCGATCGCCCCCCGTAGCGTCTCGTCGTCGACCATGCTCAAGCTCCGAAACAAATCATCGAGTGCCAACTCTCCGCGACGAAGGAAGTTTCCACTCTTCCCGGTTTCGAGGAACAAACACTCTGGCGGGCGACTTAACATGAGAGGCCATCGCCCGCCGTTCGAATGCGGCGCATGTCGCGGATAGCCAAAGGCATCTTGCCCGCTATTCAACTAGCGCCCGCGCGGATAGCCAAAGGCGATGGCCTGCATTACATGGCGGGAGACATGGCAAGCATTCTAGTTACCCGTGACCAATTCAACATCACGCCACAGGGCATTACGCATAAGCCGACCGATGCGTCCTTCGCGCCGCACTACGGCGATCCTCGTTCAGGATCCACGCGGCTTGGCCGCCTCAAATGCGACGTCCCAAGCCTCGATAACTACGATCCCGACGTAGTAAAAAAGATGATGATGCAACTTTGGGCCGAATATCTGGCGGCCAATTCAGATCTGTTTCACAAGGAAGCCGACGGCGGGCATCGCGACTGAGAGCAGTTTATCTGACGATCGTCATTTGACGCCGGGCCGCTGAACGATTGTTCATATGGATTTAATTATCACCGCGCCACCGGTACTTCTAATGTTGAAAGACAATCCTGGTTTTCAACAAGTAGGACGGGATTATGTTCAGGAGACGATGATCGGAGTGCTTGCGGCTGCAGCACTCAGCACCCTTGTACCAACCGTGGCGTCGGCCCGTGGCTTTGGTGGCGGATACCACGGCGGTTTCCGTGGAGGAGGATTTCACGGAGGCTTTGGTGGCGCGGGCTTGGCTCTCGCCGCTGTCGGATTAGGCCTGGGATTGGCGGCTCGCACCGTACGCGTCGTTGTTCATGAGGATGACTGGAAATGGGGTCCGAGTGAAAAATATACGTTCCGCGAACACGAAGGCCGAGGATATTGGCGCGGAGATACCTGGACAACCTGGTAAGTTAAAGAGGCCGCCAACAAGGCGGCCTCTCTTTATTTGAGCTAAGCGAAAGCTTCGAAGTTAATCCGACGAGCGAGCTTCGAATTCGCGCAGAACGCAATCGATGGATGTCCGCATTGAATGTGCGGCGCGCCCTGAGGGGAGACCTCAGTCACCTGGCGAATACGCCAGTCCCGCGGGGTCCAAGCCCGCCTTGGTCCATACCTGCAGGATGATGCGGCACAATGATCGGATAATTTTGCCGTACGCCGTGTCGGACACCTACTCCAACTTTGCGACCATCGAGATTGCAGCCCTGATGCGGGCAATGTTCTAAATTCGAAGCTGTCGCGCGAAGATCATTTTGGCTATGGGAGCATCATGGTTTCATCATTTCCGGCAAGAGATTCGCTCGCGGCTGGAACGCGATCGCACGAGGTGGACAAGACATGACCATCGAGTGCAGTGAGCTATATCAATCTGCCAGCAAGCCGCCTGTTTCCAACCGATGGATGATCTTCTGCTGCAAAGCGATGTGCGCTGAAATGACAATTTCCGTGCGCGCGCGTATTTCCGCTACGCCTGTCTTCGCCGAATTACGCCAGACTACAAATGAACTCGAAGAGCCGTGGGACGTCATGCCGGCGAAGTAGAATCCCAGCAAGCTGGGCAGCTCCCCAAAAAAAGCCCGTCGATCTCAGCGCATGTTACTTGAAGTCTCCCAAAAAGCCTTCATTGTCTCAGAGTGTGTTGGGGGACGGCAGCCAATGACCGACGCTCTACGCAAGCCTTGTCCAAAGTGCGGCAGGCCCAACGTGATGCTTTGCCAAGGCGATAAGGCATCGCGTGTTTGGCGATGTCTGCGTTGCGACAAGATCGATCCGATGCAATCGCTTGACGTCAGATCGTGGATTGAGAGCGACGGCTTAAGGCCACCCACAAAAACGGAATAGGCGGATCGTAACGGGCAAGAGGGCCACGGTGTTAGCTGGCCGTGGCCCAGATTTTACTTCGATGCCTTGAAGGCTTCGATCAGAAACCGGATCTTCGTCGCTGCGAGGTTCACCGCATATGTGGCGATATACTCCGGCACAATGACAGGCTTGGTCGTGACGCAGTGCCGGCAGGCCTGACTTCAGCGTTGCGAAAAGCTGGTTCGCAAATTCGGGGAACAGCCTATTGTTACGCAGAATCTTCAACAGCTCCGATGAGCGCGCTCCCTTTGGATAAGACCGTCGCTTCAGATCGCAGATTCTTTTCATCGTGCTTTCGAGAGCGTTCATGCATCGACCGCACAATACTTGTATTCACCGGCCTTGTAGTGGTCGCGCGCAGCGCGGAATTCGTCGTTAGCACCTTTGAACCTAGGGTCGGCTAGCAGTTACTGCGCGTGAAGCGCGCAGCGCGTCGCGAAGGGTTGGTCGGCCGCAAGTCGAGATTGACCAGTGAATTCATGCTGGTTGATCTGCGGACCAATATCCCCGTTGCCGGGTTCGAATACGACCTACGGCAGAGGAGGTATTGGGACTACTGCAACGCGACATGATGTAGATGGCGAGGATCTGAACGGCCCTCGCCATTTCCATTGTGCCGGGTCGCTCCGGGGCCGCGCCCTGAGTGTGATCGGGAACCCTTAGTTTCCAGTTGGGTTGTTCCAAGCAGGCAAAGAGGAGGCAGGGATGTCTCCGAAGAGGCAGGACCACCTGAGAGCAGTTGTCCGTGATGCCCTTGCGACCACGTACGCGACGACGACTTGCCCGTTCCACCCGGACGTCACGATACGGGTAGGCGACGACGCTGCGGAAACGCACGCCTTCTACCGCGCCAAGACCGCGTTACGCAGCGAGGGTAGGAATTGCGACAGTGCGATGCTGATGAACGAGATCGCGCGGCAGGTCTCAAAAGCCGCGGATGGCGTATGCCCCAAATGCTCGAATGCGGCTTAATGTCGGGTCATCTTCGTTTATGTTAAGCGGAACATCTGAAAGCCAAACGGGTCACGCCCTCACGAGCGCGAGCAATGTCTGACTGGATTGCAAGAGCGAACATTCAACACTTCAGAAAGCTGCTTGAGACGGAAACGGACCCTAAGAAGCGGGCCGTCATCGAGCGCGAGTTGGCAGAGGAAGAACAGAAGCCTGTCGCCCTGACGAAGCAGGGGAAGCAAAAGGAGAGCTGACGGCGTCGTCCCATTCGCGCCAGTGCGTTGGACGCACTAAAACTGGCTCGCTTGTCTTTGCATTGATCCAACCGCGCAGAACACGACGGCACGGAAACACGAGCATATGCACGCCAGCGCCACGTATTACCGCTAGCTGCAGGTCCCGATCAAACGGCGCGGTGGCTATTATCTGCCAATCCATCTTAAAATGATTAAGCAGCCGTTCTCGTGGCGTTTGATCTTTGTCAATCGGTCATCGCCTCGAGAGGATTGCTGCCGTGGGACCCGAAACGGATGGACCCAATCGTAAGTGGTTTAGCTTACGCAAACCTTACAACATGGTCTTCTCCTAGAAAGCGGAGCGGTGATTTATCACAATCGCTGATATTGTACCTCGATCAGTATTCGAGCAATTCGAGGAGAATTGCACTGTGAACTCTGTGCCTGAAGTATCTACCTGCGATGTCAACGTCGCCGAGGCGAACGATAACTTATTGACGCGGATACGCCGATTATCGAGAACGGTCACGGAAATTTATGATGCCAAGCTTCGGCCGTTCGGCATCAGCGCCGTGCAATTTTCGCTTCTAGAGATAATCGGTCGGGTGCAGCCAACGACGCGCGCTGATCTCGCGCGAAAGCAGGAGCTAGACAAATCTACACTCACCCGAGACCTGAAGTCGATATTTTTAGACGGGTGGCTAGAAGAGGTTCGGGAAGGGGCGAATGGTCGAAGCAGACCGATCGCTCTCACGCAGGCCGGCAAACAACTGTTGTTCGATGCAGGATCAGCGTGGCTCTCCGCGCAGGAAGAAGGAACGTCGCTACTGCGCGAAAGTGGGTTCTTTGCGGAATAGCGTTAGCAGGTTTCAATTGGCGTGCGTCAATGAAAACGCCTCAGCCGCTATCTATTGATCTGGACCCAGGTGCAGGTACGATGGATCAAATCCGGCCAATTGCTCCAAATGAGTGGGGTTAATAAACTCAAAGAAATCGCGACTGGCCGCGAGATCGCCGTTGCGCCGCAACTCCTGCATCATCCTGTTTACGTGTACGGTCGATATTCCGAGGCAATCTGCTATTTGCATCTGCGTGATTGGGAGCTTGAACCCTTCTTTGGACGTCAGGCCTATCGATTGGAGCCTTTTCTCCATTTCAATGAGAAGATGCGCAAGGCGAGAAAGCGCTGGTCTCCGTCCAAGACTAACGATCCTTTCTCTGAATATAGCTGCGTCAACTAATGTCTCGCGCCAGAGCGCGTCCGCCAGATTTGGGCGCCGGATCAAACTCCATAAGGCATCGTGCGTGATGAAGCCAAGCGTGCAATTCGTAAGCGTCACCAGATCATGATCCATGACCTTCAGGTGAAGACTTTGCAGGTCAGGGATTTCACCAGGAATGTGCAAAGAGAGGACTTGCAGCTGTCCATCGTCAGTCGCCTTTGACCGAAAAACGAAACCAGAGCCCACGAGGCAGCATTCTGCCGGTCGGTCCCCTTCAGCTACAATGAGTTGGTCCGGTCCTAGCCGCCGCACCTTCATCGGAAGTTGCTCGATGGCCTCGATATCCTCCCCGTCGAGTAAATTGGAAACGGTCAATTTGGCGACGAGTGCCCTTGTCAAAGGGCCCGATAGCGACAGTTTTTCTCTGCCCTGCGTAACGTGCTGTTGTTCTGGCGCGAAGCTACTGTCGGCGAGTAACGACGTCGTCGGCATGGCTGCACTCCCCCGATTAGGTCCTCTCAAGTGCGATAATGGCACGGGTTCCACGGGGGCATTAAGTTCAGAAGTGAACGTTCGTTCCCAACTCACCGATTGTTGCAGCGCACAATCCGCCAGCCTTACTCGTTATCCCAAATGTGCTCGCCGCACTCGCAGCGAAACAGCCTCACCAAGCGGCCCGATTTTGAATCAAGAATGCTGTGCAGAAGCCTCGTGCGACGACCACAGCGGGGACATTTGATTTCTTTTTCAGACGGCGGCGGTTGAGGCGGCATAGTTGCCGCGCAATACCGCAGACCTTTCTCGTGCGATAGACCGTACGATTAAGACCTTAGTCTTCTTCCCTTCGAGCAGAACCAGACTCTGCGGCTTACTCCGCCCCTTTCGGACTAGGGTTCTTTTTGCGCCACTGCGCGTACTACGCTTCTTCCTCTGCCAGCAACGTGCGGAGAGTAGCGATCTTGCGAGCGTCGGTTTCGGTCTCGAGCAGTTTGTTGAAGTGGGCGGTGTTCGCCTTGAAGATGAAATCAGCCATGGCTCGATCCCTTGATACTCATGAGCCACAGAGCAACCATGCCACAAGCTCGGCACGACTAGCAAAAGTTAGCGAGTATCCTTCCTGGCAGCTCTACCGGGTCCAGACCAGCAGCACGCGTGGTTGGCCGAATGCGACTTGGCTGTCGTAGGTACCGATCAGTCGAGCGCCCTGAGGAATCAGGCGAGTTCACCCAGTCGGCGCGTCATAGACATTTTCGGTGGCCTGCGCGGTGATTTGTCCGGGGAAGATCTGACCTGATGCCCGCGATGAGAGCCGCCGGAATAACTGTGCCCGCCTGGACGACAAAGGGGAAGACCGCGCGGGCGAATTGGTCCGGTGAGTTGTCTTTCGGTCTACCGATGCATTGACAATGGAGAGTTTGCGATCCTGACCGTTCTGGGCAAAAAGGCCTCATCGGCCGCTACCGCGTTAGCCGTATTGTTCGGCTTCGAGGCCTCCGCTTCAGCAATTGGATGAACGGCTGTCACAGCGAAAAGTTTGCTGGTTGCCGCTTCAGATTCCTGATCCGGCGCGCTGTTGCTCGCCGTCAAGCGTGGGTGGGCCATTTCGGGTCTCTGCTGCGATGATCGCGCCCGGCACCGGCGGTCCAAGACCGGCACATCGCGGGGAAGCCCGGCGAAGTCCTGCGGTAGGCTAGCCATACCATCGGCAACATTGTGACTATCCAAGCTATAGAGTTCGTCTGAAGTCGCGTTGTGTGGTCGATTCATTTGGAGTGCCCAGAGAACCGCGCCAGAGATCAGCAGCAGCGCGAGCGCGGTACACCGGTAACGTCTTCCTTGAGAGGCGGGTGACTTGAGGACGCTCGGGGCGCAGGCGAAACGCGCGCCCGACCTCTCCTGGCGATCGCGGCCGCGACGACGGTTTCAGGTGATCCGCTGTCGTTCACGACCGCCCCCCGTCACTCCTGACGATCCGAACCATTTGCTGCTTTTCGCCGCCGAGACGCAACTCGGCCGCTGCGAACAACCTGTCGACGATCAGCACGCTGCCAAAGGCGCGGTGGTTGACGAGATCGGGCTTGCCCTCGTGACCGATCACGAAGAGCGGCGGCATTTCGCCCTGCCCGATGCCCGGCGAAAACTCGATATACATCTTGCGGCCGTCGTCATAGGCATTGATCGGTCGCCATGTGGCTTGTCGCCCTCGATCACGTAGAGGTAGCGGCGCTGATCGGCCGGCGGAATGATCGGCGTTGGCGGCAGAGCTTTGCGGCCAGTCCGATCCTCCGGATAGAACCGGGCTGGGAAAAGGAACCATCTGCAAGCGTCGTAGTTGGCCGGAGGCCTAGTGCCTTGGCCTGGGCCAGAGGCCCGGAGACAGGTCGCGCGCCTGAAGCCGCAACTCGCGTCTTCGTGAGGCCGATATCGGGAGGATAAGCCATGAAGTGGATTGTGAGCACATTCTCAGTTGCGCTTGCATTTTCGGCCTCCGCCGTAATTGCGCAAACGACCAAGCTCGACGTCTCCGGCGCTCCAAGCGCGCACAACTCCGGAGCGGGAATAGCGGGCCAACCCGGAAACAAGAATGGTCCTGCGGCCACGCCCGGCGGTACGGTCGGCTCCAGTCCGAACACGAACCAGCAGAATCCCGCGCTGCAGCAACAGGACACCTCGAACATCAAGGGTCTGCCGGGAAACAAGAGCGGCCCAGCCGCCAGGCAGCCCGATCGCAAGTGACCCTCAAGGCGGAGCCTGCCTTCTAGCGTGACCGACCGATGTGACAAGTACGTTTGAAACGCTCCGCGCTCGCCATGGCAAATCTCATCAATCTGCCGCCTTTCACTGAGAAGGGCGACGTTTACGTCGTGGTCGAAACGCCCCGTGGCAGCCGAGCGAAATTCGACTACGACCCCAATCTCGAGACATTTACGCTCTCGAAGTCATTGCTTACGGGTCTCACTTATCCGCACGATTGGGGTTTCGTACCCTCAACCAAGGCCGAGGACGGCGACCCGATCGATATCATGGTCGTGCACGACGCTGCGACCTTCCCGGGCATTGTCCTCACTTGCCGCCTCATAGGCATTCTTCTGATCAAGCAGGAGAGCAAGGGTAAGATCGAACGCAACGACCGTCTGTTCGCTGTGCCGAGGGATTCGCATTCGGAGCAGGCCTTGAAAGATGTGAGCGATCTCTCAAAACCGATCCGGCAGGAGCTTGAAGAGTTCTTCAAGGCAACCGACGAGCTTGAGGACAAGAAGCTCGACATCATCGGCTGGAAAGGGCCCAAAGCCGCTGTGAGGGCCATCAAGAAAGCCTCTAAATCGTTCAAGAAGAATGGCGAGTAATAGCTACGCCGCCGGGGCGACTGGCGGATCTGCCAGGAATCCACGGCTATATCGGCCGGCTATTTGTTCCACGTCCGTTATCAATCGCACCCATTGTTTCTCGAACAATGTGGGAATAAACGCGTTAAGTCAGCCGGAGCGTCTAGGATGTCCGCACCTCTGATCGTTTCAATTCCCCATCGTCTTGGCCGTGAGGAGGCTACGCGCCGCATCAAGGCCGGCTTGCCGCGCGCGGCCGCCAGCATACCAATGCTTCAGCTCGATGAGGAAAAATGGGAAGGCGATCGCCTGGTTTTTCGCGTGCGCGCGATGGGGCAAACAGCTTCCGGTCATCTCGATATCGCGGAAGATCATGCCCGGCTGGAAGTCTCGCTGCCGTGGCTATTGCAGCGCTTTGCCAAAGCAGCCCAGGTGGCGATCAGGAATCGTGGCAATCTGCTTCTGACTAAGCGGAGCTAAAGCCCCATTGCGAACAAGACGAGCTGGTCTTTAAAGAGGATGGATTGCTCACCTACCGGCCTTTTTGTCCTCATTTAATTTCGAGCAAAACCTATTTGAGCGCGTGAACTCGCTGAAATTAAACCTGTCCAGAAAGTCCGGTGCGAGGCAGCCTGCGCAAGGAGAGCAGCATGCAATTGATGACAACGCCAGCCGGCCAAACACGCGGCAAACAAACGCTCACCGGCGATCTTGAACTGCTTGATCGCTACTGGCACGCGGCGAATTACCTCTCGGTTGGTCAGATCTATCTGCTCACCAATCCCCTCTTAAAGGAGCCACTCAGGCCCGAACACATCAAACCGCGACTGGTTGGGCATTGGGGAACCACGCCGGGGCTGAATTTCATTTACGCCCATCTCAATCGGGCGATCCGGGCTTCCGATCTCAACGTCATCTATATTTGCGGACCGGGACATGGCGGCCCGGGCATGGTCGCCAATACCTATCTCGAGGGCACCTACACGGAAATCTATCCGGATGTAACATGCGACACTGATGGCTTAAAACAGCTGTTTCGCCAATTCTCATTTCCTGGCGGCAACGTCAATGCAGCCTTGGACTCGCTCGATGAGGTTAGACCGGGTCCCAGCAAAGGTATCGCTTAGGATTTTCTCCCGACCCTGCCGCTGTCGAACGGCCTATTTCGTTTAACTGCGGCTGTTAGACCATGCGCCCACGATCAGCACCCCCGGCAAATGCCCTTTATCTTCCGGTCGAGGATGGCGTTTTCCTTGGCCAGTGCATCATTCGGATTGGCTAAAGTACTCCCGCTCCCAGAAGGCGCTTGATCGGGTCGCGGTTGGCGATGACCAATCGGTGCCTGCGGAATTGTCGAGCTTGCCGCTCCCGGTGATCCTTGGTTCTGTGCGACTGCCGCCGTGCCGCCACCCAACGGCGTTAGGGCCATCGCTGCAAGCAATTGCATCCTGATTATCTTGAGCGCCCGCATGACATTACCTTTTCTCTGTGGGATGCAGAACGATATCCGCCGTGGAGAAAAGCAACTTTGTTTTAGGTCAAGTGTTCGCCGACCTCCCTTCAGTTGATCCAGATCAACAGCGCTACGTCTCGCTACGCGATCCTGATCGGCTTGCCAAAAATGAAAGACCCGCCAAGGCGGCGGGTCGTTTGTTAGAAATCCTAAAAGGCGTCAGGCATGATTGGGCGTGAACGCCGTCGCAAAAAAATCCTTGTACATTTCGCCGATCTTTTTGGACTCTGCAACGAACGTCTCATAGCCCGCCTTCATGTGATCCGTTGTGAGCTGCATGGCTTCATGTGGCTCCTTCAAAGTGGCGAGCCGCTCAAAATATGCTTTGTTCGCTTCGAAGGCGGCCTTTGCGTAGTCGGTCTGAGCGGTTGCTATTGCGGTGAGCTTATCTCGGCCGGAAAGAAGATCGGTCATCGAAACCTCCTTAGAGGATTCAACCGAGGCCATCCTCAGAATGTGAATCCTCGAAGGAAAATAGGTATTGCTAGCTTAATAGCAACAAAGTCGTGATCGAATGCTCAAAAACCTACAAAGCACCGACCGGATATGTCAGCTAATGCTTCGACTTGGAACAACACTTAGGCCAACGGCTCGCCAATGATCACAATCTGGTGCTGAGTGAGTTCCCGTCGTTGACGCAGAATCCATAAAGCGACTCGCTATTCCGGAGGTAAGGGAGCACGCTCAAAACCTAGCTCAACCAAAAAGGAGTGAGCTATGGCAAATTTCATACTTGAGGCGAACATCGCCCGCTACAAAGACCTTCTAGCGACCGAAATGGACGCTAGGAAGATCGCCATGCTCATAAGTTGCTGGCCGAAGAAGAGGCCAAGTTTGCCGACTGGTGTGCTAGAAATCCAAATCCGAGGGCGGCAGAATAACGTCAGCTAGAAGTGGCTGTTGTCGAGGACGATGGGAAAGTCTATCCGATCATTTTCCCCTGCCGCCGCGTCCTTGGCGGCGGCTGGACGAAGGCTGCCACTGGCGGTCCAATAACAATTCACCCGACACATTGGCGGGACTGGGAAAAGAACTGGGGGGACCAATAGCTTTACTTTGGTGGCCGCAACTCGCCCTTTAACCAGCCGATGACGCTGTCTTTCTTCAGAGGGGATCAGGCCGTGAGGGACTATCAAGCCTCAATTGAAAGGCTTCGAAGGGATGCCGCCGAGGCTGCGCGGATCCGCGACTTGGCCACCGACAGTATCAAGCGAGAGATGTTCGACAAACTGCACGAGCATCTCAACCGCCTCGCCGACGAAGTAGAGAAAGCCATGAAGCTTAGCAAGTAAGGGCGCTATCCGTTCGCCTTTGTAAAATAGACGGCTCCTATTTCTTTTTGAGACTCAAGATATAGGCGATCAGGTCATTTGACTCGGCGCTCGAAATCACGAAGTTGGGCATGTTCTGGTGGTTTGAATGAAGAAATACATTCAGGGAAATCCCCGTGGTCGATGGCAAGTCAGCAATGCTCTGGAAGCTCGGAGGGTCAGCCTTGTCTGAAAGCGTCATCGGCAGAACACGATGGCATGAACTGCAAAGCGTTGTCGCGAGCTGGCGACCAGACGTTGGATCACCGTGAGATGGCTAAGCGAGTATCGGAGACTGTTGAGCTAAAATCGCCGAGGCGACGAAGCACGACAATAATAACATCCGACGCATTTTGAACATCACCGGCTACGCAGAAGGCAGGACTGGCACTTCTTCCACTACCAGTGGTCCGCTGAAACGAGTTTCGGATTCAATCGTCCAACCCTCGCCCACCAACTCTTCATCCGAAAGGGTCATAAGCCGTTCGCATTCTTCTGCTGGCAGCTCCTTCGGAAAAAATGAAGTCTCTTCGGACCCACCTAAAACGTCATGTTCTTCGAATTCAAATTCTTCAAAGATGTCGACGCCCTCGTCTGGATTGTAGCCGCTCAAGTCCGGCAGTTTATCCACCACAATCCAACCCGAACGATAGACGGTCAAATGTTCAATCTTTAAGTCATCCTTCTTCCAAATATCTATGTCTACAACGGACTGACTAATTTCGGGGCTGATTTTCCACGCCGTCTTCTGCGTCGGTGTTTTCGCGGCTAGCATAGTGGCAGCTGTCTTTGCTGGCGTGCTCTTGCCCTGCTTTTGCTTTTTGACTGTCTTTTTGGCTGGTGATCTCTTAGCGACTGCCTTCTTAGCCGCAGACTTCTTCGCCTTTTTTACCTTCTTAGCAGTTGCCCTAGAAGCAGGCCTTATCGTCCCTTTTGCCCTCTTCGCCTTCTTCTTAGTTCTTACGGCCATTGGTCGTGCTCCTCGCATGCGATGATTTGACCATCAATCAAAATAGCCATTCCGCTCAATTCAAGATTGATCTGTGTCAAGCGCATTGTAATGAAGAGATCGGTACAGTTGGTTAGAGAAACTCGAGCGATCGCCGGTCACTATGTAGATTGGAAGTCGTGGAAACATTCCGTGACGAATGGAGCGCCCCTGTGAAGCCGTGTTGAACGTGAATGTGATAAGCGCTTTGATCTTGGCTCCCGCCTGATCGGCATGCGAGAGGGTTCGCCGCCCCGACAATCTCTCCCCCATCTTCCGCTACTCAGAGGCTACGGACATCGTCTTTGAGGGAAAAAGCGAAAGCTCGCGGGGCGAACAGAGGCCATCGCGCCCAACGCGTGACGATAAAAGCAAACAATAGGATTCCCTCTTTTTAAGGCAGACGGCGGACCGTCCGGCTCGCTCGGACCTTGTCTGCCCAAATTTATGTTGCCACCCGATCTTCCTTATCGGCCCCATGCATCACGAGCTTCAGCTTCTCGTCAGACAAATGCGGTTGCAAGTTCTGCGTTTTTACACACACGCGTCATCACCGCCGATACCGATCCGGCCGGTTGGCGTGGTTCATTTCGTCAAAGACCTTCGCCAGCTTCTCAGGCCCGTGCCTGTCCTTGAACGCGATCCATGCCGACTTGATCGATCAGGCGCAGGGTGAGCATTGATCTACATCTTCGCCAAGCAAAAGGCCGCTCGTAGTATGCCGAGCGGCCTTCCGGGATCAAAATCTATTCGCGCTGAAAAGCCCTTAAAGCCCCGGTCTGCTGATCCTAAATCGACCGTCAGGAAGTTGCGTCCGCATTTGAACGTTCCGGCGACGGAACAAGTAGACCTGTGCTTTCGCGGTCACTATCGCGGATCAGGCAAACAGAACCGCACCCGCATCCGTGAATTTCAAATACGTCCCGCTCTCAAGCTCCAGCAAGCACATTAAACTTAACCAGCAAGCTTAATCAGTGGGTTTTCTTGCGGGGCACCGTTGCCGCGCTACCGTCGTCTCAACGATCACGGTGATCCATGAGCGACAAGTCAAACACAAGGACCAAGGCCGATCTATATGCCATGCTGGCTGAGGCGGTCCGCAATACGCAACCCCAGCCGCAACCCGAGCCGGTCCGCGACGCGCAGCCCACGCCGAAGCGCAAGGCTAAGATAAAAAGAGTTCAGCCTGCGAAGAACAAGCGTCGCCATTGATCAACCGTCGAGGGACTGTAATACCTCACCGCGCCCGATCCTGTCACTTTGGGTAAACCATACGCCTTGAGCACTTAGACAAACGTCTCCATCACCCGCGTCATCACCGGATGAGTTCGGTTCTTGACCTTCACCCAGTCGCGAGACCGCCCAGCCTGATAGGGCCGGTCTCGCCGCTTTGACACCAGCCCCTCCAATCCCATCCGGCCGGCGGCCCGAAACAGATCAGGCCCGATCTCGCCGCGTTCGAACGGGTTGACGAAGATGCCTTCTGGTCGGGCCAGTAGCCGGTCGAGATTGGTCTTGCGTATTGTCAACGGCAGCTTGCGCAGATCGTCGCCATCGAGCGCGATGATATCGAAGGCGCAGAACTGCACCTCGTTGTCATGTTTCCGGGAATGCAAGGCGTCGAAGTCTGCGATGCCGTCGACACCGAGCATCACGGCCTCACCGTCAAGCACGAATGGATTTTACGGGCCGCCTCGACGATCCACGGATAGCGAGCCGACCAGTCGTGGCCGCCACGGGTGATGAGGCGGACGCGGTCGTGGTCGCGCTCAAGCAGCAGCCGGTAGCCATCGTATTTAACTTCATGGAACCAGTCGTGGGCGTGGGGGACGGTGGTTGATCTGGTGGGGAGGCAGAACTCGAACATGCGACGAACATAAGCAGCCGCCCAAGATTTTGTGAGTCGGGGGCTAACCTCAAAAACTATGCCTGCAGCACTTATCGCATTTCATCTTCGCGCCCAGCTCGTCGAGTGTCCATGAACTCAGTGCCGGGATGGTTTCGCGGATCGTCTTGAACGGCACCCAGACCGTGCCCTTGCAGCACTCACATCCGATCCGGGGATAACCCTCGGCCTCAAGCTGGGAGATGATGCGGGTGTCGGGCATGCGTGCCGGTCGATGATTACGAAGAAGAAAATGCCTGCTTGGTTATTCCTTTCGCAAAATCATCCTTGAGCTGTCTTATCGATAAGATATCCTGTCGGTTCTACAAAAACACAACCTTCAGGGAGGACAGAATGATGCGTCATCGACCTCATTTCGTCGGCGCGGCTATGAGCCTGTTTGCCTGGTTCGCGATTGCCAGCACGCCCGCGGTGGCGACGCCGTGCACCAATCTCCAGTCCTTGCAGCTACCGGACACGATGATCACAACGGCGACGGACAACACCACCGGCGTCTTCGGCCCTCCCGGTCCCACCCAGATCACCGGTCTTCCGGCCTTCTGCCAGGTCACCGCGACCCTGACCCCAACCTCGGATTCCAACATCAAGATTGAGGTCTGGCTGCCGGAGAAGACGAAGTGGAACGGCAGGTTCCTCGGCACCGGCGGCGGCGGCTTCCAGGGCGTGATAACCTACAGCGAGCTCGCCAGTGGGATCCAGGCTGGCTTTGCTGCGACCAACAGTGATCTTGGCACCGGTTCATCCGGATGCAGCCCGCTTTACTGCGGTTCATCCGGCAATATGGGTAATCCCCTGGCGATTGCGTTCGGCGATTCTGCCTCGCCCACGACGGGCTTGTTCGGCCATCCCGAGCGAATCAAAGATTTCGGCCAGCGGGCGATCCACCTAATGACGGTGCGCGGCAAGCAGATCGCCGACGCCTTCTATCAGAAGAGCCACACGAAGGCCTATTTTGCCGGATGCTCCACCGGCGGCCAGAACGCCTTGATGGAAGCGCAACGCTTCCCCAATGACTACGACGGCATCCTGGCGGGCGCGGCAGCCTTTAACCGCACGCATATACACATGGTACCGCTTGCGGTGTGGCAGGATACCCATGCGAGTGCCAGCCGGTTCATCCTCCCCGGCCAGATGACGCTGATCAATAACGCCGTGATAGCGCAGTGCGTCGGCCGCGACGGCGGCGCCAGCACCGACCAGTTCCTGACCGATCCGCGCGACTGTCATTTCGATCCCAAGGCGCTGCTGTGCACAGGCGGCAAGGTGCCGCCTGCATGCCTGACGGCCGACCAGGTCACGACAATGCAGAAATACTATGCCGGCACGATCGACCCGGTGAACGGGCAGGTGATCTATCCAGGCTACGAACGCGGCAACGAGACCGACAACGTGCTCGGGCTCGGCTTGGTGTTGATGGAGAGTCTTCCCGAACCGGCGTTCGACGGCCTGTTCTACTGGGTGTTCGGCCCGAGCTTCGGCCACCCGGCGAGCGCGGTCAATTTCGCGAATTTCGACTTCCACCGCGCCGTCGATACGGTCGATGACCAGCTTGCCGACGTACTGAACGCGGATAGCACCAATCTCGGCGAGTTCCGGGAGCATGGCGGCAAGCTTTTGATGTATCACGGCTGGGCCGACCCGCTCATCCCGTCGCAGAGCAGCATCAACTACTTCAATGCGCTGGTTGGCGGCGAACATTCCGGCATGCAACAGGCGAGCTTCAAGTGGGGCGATCCCAAGCTCGACAAGACGCAGAAAGATGCTCGGCTGTTCATGGTGCCCGGGATGTACCACTGCTCCGGCGGGCCCGGCCCCAACGTGTTCGATGCGCTCACACCGCTCGTCACCTGGGTTGAGACTGGCGTGGCGCCGGAGACGATCGTTGCCACCAAGTTCGTCAACGATACGCCGCCCACGGTGCAGATGACCCGGCCGCTCTGCGTCTTCCCCAAGGTGGCGAAGTACAACGGGAGCGGCAGCACCAGCATTGCGGCGAATTTTACCTGCGTCGCCGACGAGCCCGATTTCAACCAGACGCCGGCCCCGAAGTACGGGCCATGAGGAATGCGGCGCCGGCGAGCACGCGGCTCGCCGGCGCGTTGTGCTGGTCCGCTTGCAGCAATCGGATGGTTATCACGAGCACCCAAAGGTGTACGGGACACTCGCGACCTCGCCGATTTGTCGCGCAGAGTGATTGCGCTCTATTGCTGAGCAGGAGTCCGTTAATGGGATGGCCCGGCCGTGCTCAGCGGCCTAATTTGCTGGACTGTGGCTGGGAGGCGTGAAGCAAAGCTCAAGGAGCATGCGATGCGCACATCTCAGAAGAGAACTGGAATCGTCACCACGATCGGAATCGACATCGGCAAGAACACCTTCCACCTCGTTGGCTTTGACCAGCGGGGTGCCATCATTCTGCAGCAGAAGGAGTCACGCAGTCAGCTCGAACGCCGTGTCGCCAATATTCCACGTTGCCTGATCGGCATGGAGGCCTGCTCGGGCTCCCATCACATCGGTCGGCAGCTGGCTGAGATCGGCCACGATGTGCGTCTGATCCCAGCCCAGTACGTGAAGCCGTTCCTCAAAGGGCACAAGAACGACTACCGCGATGCCGAGGCGATCGCGGAGGCAGTGCAGCGGCCCACCATGCACTTCGTGACGATCAAGACGCCGGAACAGATGGATTTGCTGGCTTTGCATCGCGTGCGTTCACGTCTTGTCGGACGGCGGACGGGCGTGATCAACCAAATCCGCGGCTTCCTCATCGAGCGCGGCATCACGGTGCGTCAGGGCCCGATGCCCTTGCGCAAGGCGCTATCGGAAATTCTAAGCTCAGACACTGGCGCGCTTTCGCCCAGAATGGTTGGCCTCATCGCTGACCTGGCCCAAGACTGGCGTCGGCTTGACGAGCGCATTGCAGCCGTGTCGGCCGAAATCGAAGCGCTGGCGGAGCAAGACCACAGTTGTCAGCGCCTGATGACCGTACCTGGGGTCGGGCCGATCATCTCGAGCGCCGTGGTGGCGGCGATCGGCAACGGCACCGGATTCAAGCAGGGCCGCGACTTCGGGGCTTGGCTGGGGCTCGTGCCGAAGCAGGAGTCCACAGGAGACCGCACGATCCTGGGTAAGATCTCCAAGCGCGGCAACAAGTACCTGAGGACACTGTTCGTGCAGGCTGCGCACGTTATCCTGGCGCGGCGGCCGAGCGCCGCGATGCGTGGTTTGTGGCCCTGGATCGAGCAAGCTTCAAAACGGCTGCACCGCAACATGCTGGCGATCGCGCTTGCCAACAAGCTCGCCCGCATCGCCTGGGCGGTAGTCGCGCGCGGGGGCACTTACCAACCGAGGATCACCGCCCATGCAGCATGACAAAGGCTCGCTCAGGTTCACCACGGGGATGACCGCCACCCCTCTCCACCACCCTCGCTCGCCAGCTAGGGCGAGCGAACGACGGTGGCTCCGAGGGGATGGCTTCACGTGATCCGGCTGACGTCAAACATCAGAACGGAGACTGAGTAGTTTAGTATCGACAGCTTTCCCACCGAGGTCTGCGAGATGGAATGAAGAGATGGACGAACGGTCTGCCCGGCGCAACCAAGAGACTGGGTGCCATGATGGCCCAACGAGGTCTTTCCGCTAGTCAGCCTCGGATGCGCGCGGATACCCATGATGGCCCGGAGCAAATGCTCCACGTTAGAGGCCTGATACATTGTTGCAGCTCTCACGTTCGTCGGTCTTGGAGCTTCTGTCTTGCAACGCACGGCCGGGCCATACATCATGGCACGAAACCGACATGCCGATGCATTCGCCGCATGTCCTGTGTTGAGGGATCAACGGACCTAGCTCGAATGCGACGGAATGTTCCTTGTGATCGAGCAGTACTATCGGATCGCATCAAGAAATATTAGCCGCCATCCAACGTGATATCAATTTTTGAATTTGTCTTTTCAGCTCGACATAGAAGGCAAACCCACTTCCGGACAGAAACCCAGCTGGCTTCCAATCCGGATTGTTTATCCGCCGCCGAATCCGCGGCAGCAGTTTCCGTTCTACTCGATAGCGCAGCGAGGACTGCATCCATCGTTCGAAATCTTGACGGTCTCGAAATTGTTGAGATGGATGGCCGGGTCAAGCCCGGCCATGACGGATACAAGGACCGCGGAACGGCGGCTTGGCTGTTTGACTTGTGCAGGACGTGAGCCTGCGGAACCATTCGCGGTAACGGCTGAACAAAATTGTTCCCATTCAATTTTCAGGAACCAAGCTTCGCCCTGTGCGTAGCACCATCGTCGGATTTTTCGAAAAAGGTTCACCGTCGTGGATGCCCAGACCACGCAACGCGGCCGTGCCGAGGAAAAGCCTCGGGAACCGAAGAGTTAGCCGGAATCGCCGCCGCCGGAAGACCGCACGAACAGGCAAGACAACGACTCGCAAGACAAGCCCGGGCCGCCGTTGCGCGACCGGCTGCGCGAGCACTGGATATTGTCGCTCGCCGGAGCATGCCTTCTGCTCATCGCTGCAGCGAGCACGCTGCTCTATTGGCTCGACGTCCGCGACTATGAATGGACCGATGACGCCTTCATCGCCGCGCGCAGTTTTTCGGTTTCGCCGAAGGTCTCCGGTTACATCACGGACGTTCCCGTCACCGACAACCAACACGTCAATGCGGGCGATCTCCTCGCCCAGGTCGACGACCGCGACTACAGAATCGCGCTCGACCAGGCCAAGGCTCAGGTGGAGGTCGCGCAAGCCAACATCAACAATATCCAGGCACAGATCGACAGCCAGCAGGAGCAGATCAAGCAAGCCCAGGCGCAGGTCGACCAGGCTGAAGCGCAGCTGAAATTCGCCCAGCAGGAAGAAGCACGGGCAAAGGATCTGGTCGACAAAGGCGCCGGCACCGTTCAGCGCGAGCAGCAGACGCGCTCCGACCTGCAAGCACAACAGGCCAACCAGGCGCGCACGCGGGCGGCACTGATCGCGGCCCAGCTCGGCGTCAAGACGTTGAAGGCCCAGCTCGAAAGCGCGCACGCTTCGTTGCAGCAGGCGCAAGCCCAGCGAGCCCAGGCCGAACTCAATCTCCAGTACACGCGTGTCGAGGCGGCCCAGCCCGGCCGCGTGGTCAAACTGTCCGGCGCGGTCGGCACGCTTGCCGCCGCAGGGCAGAGCCTGATGATGTTTGTACCCGACGATATCTGGGTGGTCGCGAACTACAAAGAGACACAGCTTGCCGACATGCGACCCGGACAGGTGGTGGATTTCACCATCGATGCCTATCCCAGCCGCAAGCTGACTGGCCGTGTCGCGTCGGTCCAGCCGGGCTCCGGCACGGCATTCAGCCTGTTGCCGGCCGAGAACGCGACAGGAAACTATGTGAAGGTGGTCCAGCGCGTGCCGGTGAAGATCGTGGTCGATCACTGGCCCGCCGACCTCCCCATCGGGCCGGGCATGTCGGTCGTGCCCTGGACCAAGGTGCGATGACCGACGCCACGCAGGCCGACGCCGGCTGGTCGCCGGAGCGCTCCGCGGCGGGCGGCCATAACCCTTATCTGATTGCCTTCGTCGTCTCCATTGCGACCTTCATGGAGGTGCTTGATACGACGATTGCCAATGTGGCACTGCGCTACATCGCGGGCGGCCTTGCGGTCGGTCTCGACGAGAGCACCTATGTCATCACCAGCTACCTCGTCGCCAACGCCATCGTGCTGTCGATCTCGGGATGGCTGTCCACCGTCATCGGCCGCAAGCGGTTCTACATGATCTGCGTGGCGACTTTTGCGTTTGCATCCTTGCTCTGCGGCATCGCCTGGAATCTGGAATCGCTAGTGCTGTTTCGGATCCTGCAAGGACTGGGCGGCGGCGGCATGGCCACCAGCGAGCAGGCGATCCTTGCCGACTCCTTCCCGCCCGCAAGGCGCGGACAGGCTTTCGCCATCTACGGCATCGCCGTGGTGGTGGCTCCCGTGGTGGGGCCAACCCTTGGTGGCTGGATCGCCGACACCTACTCCTGGCACTGGGTGTTCCTGATCAATGTCCCAATGGGGCTGCTCTCGCTGTTTCTGGTGGGGACGCTCGTCAACGAACCGTCGGGCGCCGAGGAGGAGCGGCGAAGATTGCTCAGCAAGGGCCTGCGCGTCGATTACATCGGCTTTGCGCTGGTCGCGGTCGGACTTGGTTCGCTCGAATTCGTGCTCGACGAGGGCCAGCGCAACGATTGGTTCGGCTCCAGCATGATCCTGGGGTTCGCGATCACCGCCGCATTTTGCCTGATCGCGTTCGTGATCTGGGAACTTCTGCGCGAGGACCCCATTGTCGAAATCCGCCTGCTTGGTCGGCGGCAGTTCGGCGCGTGTTTCCTCGCGATGCTCGGCACCGGCGCGATCGTGATCGCAACGACGCAAATCCTGCCGCAGCTTCTGCAGAGCGAGCTGGGTTATACCGCATTCCTGGCTGGCCTTGTTCTGTCGCCGGGCGGCCTTGTCACCATGGTCATGATGCCGATCACCGGCGCACTGATCGGTTCGGTCCAGCCCAGATATCTGATCGCGACGGGTGCTGCGATCGCCGGATTGTCGATGTGGCATCTCACCGGCATCACCAATGACATTTCTTACGGCTACGCGGCGATGTCACGCATCTATCTCGCCATCGGGCTGCCTCTGCTGTTTTTGCCTATCACGACTGCCTCCTATGACGGCGTGCCACAGGACAAGACGAACCAGGCTTCGGCCTTGATCAATGTCGCGCGCAATCTCGGCGGCTCGATGGGCGTCGCATTGGCGCAGACCGTGCTGGCGCAGCGGCAGCAATTTCACCAGAGCCGGTTGATCGAGCACATCGCGCCATCCGATGTCGGTTATCAGCAGACCGTCGAGAGAATGACGCGGTTTTTCCAGGCGCAGGGCTCGAACGCGTCCGACGCCGCTTCGCAGGCGATCGCCTGGGTCGGACAAACGCTCCAGCACCAGGTCGACCTGCTCGCCTATATCGACGTGTTCTGGACGCTGGCGATGATCGGCGCCATCATGGTTCCGATCGCGCTGTCTTTGCGAACAATCGATTTGAAAGCTCCTTCGCGCGGGCATTGAGCCGGGGCGAGAAAGTTGCGCTCTTAGCCGACACCGTCGCGCGACGTGGTGCTGCACTCCAGCGTCAGCGATCGAATGACGAAGAACTCGCTGAAGACGCTCGCCGCGGCGATCCGCACGACGGCAAATTGAGCGCCGTCAAGGATGGATACGCCGGCACCTGACAGGGAGCCCGATGAAGACGCGCCGGCTGCGCCGGCGCATCTTGGCTAGCGGGTGCACTTACAGCAGTGCGTATTGCGCGCGTTCGCGCCTGGCGAGCAGTGGCAAAGCCTGGCCGGCGATGTAGGTCTTGAAGTAATCGCTCTCCGCATGCGCCTTCAGCGCGGCTTCATCGCGGAGCAGCTCATAGAAGAGAAACTGCGCCGGATTGTCCTTGTTGCGGCCGATCAAGAACAGCTTTGCGCCGGGATCCTGACGATCCAATATCAGCACGTCAGCGGCAACGACATTGCGCAGTTCAAGCAACCGGGCAAGCAAGTGATCCTCTACCGAACTGGAGAATCTAGAAAAAACCTTGCTCGAGTTTGATTTCAGACGCTCTCCCTAGGGCGAGATTGCACTTGCTCCAAGTCGGTACGATTACAACCATTTCTCTAGCTTAAACGCGCTCTAGAGAGGCGGTTTCGCGCGGCACCTAACCTGCGGCGCCAGTGGTCGTCTTCCGCACCATTACCCGGCAAGCGCGTCCGGGGGTCCGAAACTGGGCGACCTCTCATGGCTCTGCTGGATCTTGCATCGAGAAGGCAGCTTCTTCGTGCCATCTGGGAGTTGAGACATGGCCCACTGAAGTTTCGGCCATTGCAGGAAGCCTGCGGCGACATCTCGCCGTCTCTTCTCAATCGGCGCCTCAAGGAGTTGCGCGAAGCCGAACTCGTAGAGCTTTCCATGGAAGGCTATCGCCTCACAGCTCTTGGTATCGGCCTCCACCGCGCCTTCGAGCCCATTGTGGCCTGGGCAGATGGTTGGGCCGAGAGTTTGAAAAGAAGTTCTGCAAAGCGCTGATTGCTGTTCGGGGCTGAGCCGATCTCGACCTGTGGTCGACGCCGCTTTGTCGAAAGCTCGCGGGGCTTGGTCATCCTTTCGATGGCCAAGTGGGGCGCCTGAAAACAAAAGGAGATTACGATGCCCGTACCTGACCCCTTTAAACGCCTCGGCCTGCGCGCTCCGATATTCCAGGCGCCGATTGGTGCAATTGCTTCGGTTGAATTGGCTTCCGCGGTCTCGGAAGCGGGAGGCCTGGGGCATCTTGCCTGCACCTGGCGTAGTCCCGCCCAGTTGCGGGACATGTTTGGCACGATGCAGTCGCGGACCAAACGGTCCTTTGGCGCCAACTTCGTCGTGGATTTTCCGATCGACGAGCGGCTCGGGATCGCCCTGGAGCACGGCGTGCGTGCCATATCGTTTTTCTGGGGCGACGGCAGCAGCCATCTTCCCCGCGTCAAGGCGGCAGATGCCGTGGCCATCCAGGTGGTGGGCTCGGTTGACGAGGCCAAACGCGCCGCTGATTCCGGTTTTGACCTTATCGTCGCTCAGGGGCGAGAGGCCGGTGGTCATGTTCGCGGCGATCTCGGGACCATGACCCTGGTGCCGCAGGTCGTCGATGCAATTACGCCGCTTCCGGTGCTGGCCGGTGGAGGCATCGCGGACAGAAGGGGTGCTGCGGCGGCGCTCAGTCTCGGCGCCGGCGGTGTTTGGGTCGGAACAAGGTTCTTGGCGGCCCGGGAAGCGAACATTCACGTCGATTATCAGCAGCGCGTCCTAGCGGCGTCGGCCAGTGACACGCTGTATTCCCGGCTCTTCGATATCGGCTGGCCGAACGCGGCGCTTCGCAGCCTGAGAAACTCAACTACGGCGAAATGGGAGCAGGCCGGACGTCCTCTGTCGCCGCATCGCCCCGGCGAAGGCGATATCGTTGGCTGGCGGCCGGACGGGACGGCAATCCCGCGCTACTTCTTTGGCTCGCCCACGCGCGATGTAAGCGGCGAGATTGAGGCGATGGCGCTGTACGCGGGCGAAGGGGTCGGGCTCGTGCACGCCATCCAGCCGGCTGCGGCGATTTTCGAGGAGTTCGCGCGCGCAATTGCTGGGGTTCGCGAGAATGGACAATCCGTTGATCTCGCGTTGGGCTCTCACACGCCGCAGTCGCAGGTCCACCCCACCACCTCGCACGCCAGACGGCAAAGTACGGGAATCCGTACTGTGGCTGTGGAATAAAGGCTGCCATGTTGTCGGTCTATTGAGGGACGGCGCAAAGCAGGCCGTCACATCCGGCGGCCCAGCGTGAATTTGCTGGTCAAGCTGCGCACGCAGCTGATCAACATGATCCGCGGTCTACTGGCGGAATTTGGCATCGACATCCCCAAGGGGCTCGAACGGGCGTTGCTGATGGCGCGGCAGATCGTCGATGGCAAAGCACCGGATGTGCCGATCGAAGCTGCCAAGATCGTCAGTGCACTGTCACAGCAGGCGCTCGATACCCACGTTCGGCTCCGCCAGATCGACCGCGATCTGGCCATCTGGCTACGTGGCAACGATGTTGCACGGCGCCTTATGACCATCCCCGGTATCGGGCCGATCGGCGCGACGGCTCTTGCAGCATCGGTTACCGACCCGCATCAGTTCCGCTCGGGGCGGCAATTCGCTGCCTGGTTGGGACTGACGCCACTTCAGAAGTCGAGCGGTGGCAAAGAGAGGCTCGGTCGTATCACCAAGATGGGCGACAAATATCTGCGCAAGTTGCTCGTTGTCGGCATGACGGCGCTTGTGCGTCGTGCAAGGCAAAATCCCGAAGGCGATCCACGGCTGGCGGATCTGCTTGCGCGAAAGCCCACAAGGGTCGCCACCGTCGCGATGGCGAATAAGACCGCGCGGATCATCTGGGCGATCATGACACGTGGCGAGACATATCATGCCGGTCACCGACCGGCACTGGCGGCATAAACAACGCCATACGGCTTAGCTGAAGAGGAGATCAGCTTCACGAGGTTGCGAGCGCGATGCGATGTGATGGCAGACCGGTCAGACCGGGAACGGGGACAACCCAGTCGATGTCTAAGGCGTCATAGCCTGATCAACAGAATGGGTGTCGCCAAAAGGTGCGGGTGCACCCATATATGCAACCCCAAGTGTCCCTAAACAGAATTGGCGCCGAAGCCAGTGATTGGCCATAACGGCGCGCCGGCTCGTCGGGCTACCGCTCATTTCGGAGCCCCATCCCGTCCAAGCCTGGAACCCGGTAAGCTCCGGCGCGTTGAGAGGGGTTGTCTAGAATGCGTTAAGGGCAGGATTGTCACGACAGTGCGAAGTGCCGGGGCCGTGATGGATAACGTGTTGACTGGCGAGGCGGCGATACGCTCCCCTTCGGCTGGACGGCTGGACGGCAGCGGCGAAATGGCCCGGCTCGTTCAGTCCCTTGACTGGGCAAGCACACCTTTGGGGGCACCCGCGGCTTGGCCGCAGAGCCTGAGGAGCGCTCTCAGCATTTGCCTTGGATCACGTTTTCCGATTGTCATTTATTGGGGTCCCGATCTCGTCGTCTTGTACAACGACGCCTACGCCGAAATTCTAGGGAAGAAACATCCATCAGCGCTCGGCAGGCCATGTCGTGAGGTATGGTCCGAAATTTGGGACGTAATCGGACCGATGCTTGATCGCGTGTTGACGCTCGGCGACGCCACGTGGTCCGAAGATCAGTTGCTTATCCTGGAGCGCCGCGGCTATCCCGAGGAGTGCTACTTTTCCTTCTCGTTCAGCCCCGTTCGCGGCGCAAGCGGCGCGGTCGACGGCATTTTCACCGCGGTCATTGAGAACACAATCCGCGTTCTCGGCGAGCGGCGCCTACGCACCTTGCGCGACTTGGGAGCTTCTCTCGCAGCAGCCACATCCGCCGAGGAGGCATGCAGTGTCGCAGCCGACGTCCTCGCTCAGAACCGCGCTGACGTGCCCTTTGCTCTATTCTATTTGACCGATTCGCAGACACGGCGAGGCAACCTCGTTGCAACCACAGAAGGCGAAAACGGAGTTGCCGCGGCACCTGCCTCATTCGAGCTTGACCGTCTCGAAAATGCCGGCGTCTGGCCACTCGCGAGCGTCTGCCGATCCGGCGAGATGGCGGGCGTCGGCTCGCCCTCATCGGTGCTTGTCTTGCCGCTGGTCGCAGCGGGGGAGACTAATTGCGCAGGAATCGTCGTAGTCGGTGTCAGCTCACACCGCGAGTTGGACCAGGAATACAACGGGTTCTTCGAACTAATCGCGCGCCGGCTCGCGGCGGCCATCGCGGAAGCGAGCGCATACGAGGCCGAACGGCAACGCGCCGAGGCCTTGGCAGAAATCGATCGGGCCAAAACCGCGTTCTTCTCTAATGTCAGCCACGAATTTCGCACGCCTCTGACGCTCATGCTGGGGCCACTCGAGGAATTGCTCCGCAACCCGTTCCTTGACCAGTCGGAACGCGAAAATATCAGTACGGCACACAGCAACGCACTGCGGCTCCTGAAGCTTGTCAATTCGCTTCTTGATTTTGCTCGTGTCGAGGCAGGGCGCGCGCAAGCCATCTACCAGCCGACCGACCTAGCGGCATTCACAGTTGAGCTTGCGAGCAGCTTTGAATCCTTATGCAGGCGCGCCGGGCTGGAGCTTGCCATCGATTGTCCTTCGCTTTCCCAGGCTGTCTACCTTGACCGCGACATGTGGGAAAAGATCGTTCTGAACCTCGTGTCAAATGCGTTTAAGTTTACTTTCGAAGGCAGGATTTTCCTGGCACTCCGAGAAGACGGTGGCACGGCAGCGCTCACCGTCTCGGACACGGGCACTGGCATCCCCGAAGCCGAGCTACCGCGCCTCTTCGAACGTTTTCACCGTGTCGAGGGCGTGATCGGGCGCACGCACGAGGGCTCGGGAATTGGCCTCGCCCTCGTGCAGGAACTCGTGAGGCTGCATGGCGGCACCGTCGACGTGCAGAGCACCGAAGGAAGGGGAAGCTCGTTCACGGTCCGCATCCCCTTCGGTACGGCGCATCTACCGCGTGCCAGTATGGACGGGCCGCGGACGCCGCCTTTGACGGCAACTCGACCTGAAGCCTTTGTCGCCGAAGCCGCGCGTTGGATATCCTCGAAGAATAATGCCCACTGGGAGCAGGAGGTCGATTCTGTCGAAGCCATTCCAGCATCGGCCCATCGGCCACGCGTCCTGGTCGCCGACGACAACTCAGACATGCGCAGCTATCTCCAACGCCTGCTCTCGCCATACTATGAAATCGAAGCTACCGAAAACGGCGAAGCCGCGCTTGCCGCCGCGCGAGCGCACCGTCCAGATCTCATTCTTGCAGACGTCATGATGCCGAGGCTCGACGGCTTCGGACTTCTTGCCTGTCTTCGTGAGGATGTAGTTTTTCGCGACCTGCCGATCATCTTGCTATCTGCAAGGGCGGGAGAAGAGGCGCGTCTCGAAGGCCTTGCCGCCGGCGCCGACGACTATCTCACCAAGCCATTTTCCGCGCGAGAGCTCCTCGCACGCATCGAAAGCAACATCAAGCTCGCAGGGGTGCGGCGACAGTCCACCGCCGAGGTCCAGGCACGGCTGCGTGAGTTTGAAGCGCTTGTCAGCGCCACCTCGGACGTCGTTTATCGTGTGAACGCCGACTGGACCGAAATGCGGTACCTGCTGGGGCGCGAATTTATCGCCAGTACGGAAAAGCCGAGTCGGTCCTGGCTCGAAGCCTATATTGATCCTGCCGACCAGCATATCGTCATGCATGCCGTTAACGAGGCCATCAAGTCGAAGGGCGTCTTTGAGCTTGAGCACCGCGTTCGTCGCGTCGACGGAAGTCTTGGATGGACATTCTCGCGCGCGATCCCTCTTCTTGACGATCATGGCGAAATTGTCGAATGGCTTGGAACTGCGAGCGATATTACCGAGCAGAGGCGAGCGCAGGAGCAGCAGCAGCTTCTTGTTCGAGAGCTCAGTCATCGCGTGAAGAACCTGTTTGCAATTGCGGGCGGCATGGTGGCGTTGAGCGCACGCTCTGCAAAGACCCCAGAAGATATGGCGAAAGCGGTGCGTAACAGGCTCGACGCACTGGCCCGCGCCCATGAACTCGCCATTCCAGCTTTGACTGCGGCGGGCGACGCGCGAACGCGCGGAACCACGCTCGATACCCTGGTTCGCGCCATCTGCTCACCTTACCTGGACGGAAAGGGTGCCGAGGGGATCGTGTCAGAAGGGCCGCCAGCGCAGCTGGCAGGCCAGGCGGTCACAAGCTTTGCCCTTGTGCTCAATGAACTTGCAACCAACGCCGCCAAATATGGTGCGCTCTCCGCCCCGACGGGTAGGATCGAGGTGAAATGGTCCCTTGATAACAGCACTCTTTCGGTGATTTGGACCGAGCGCGACGGTCCAACAGTTGATGGCCGCCCAAACGGGCACGGGTTCGGCACATTGCTCGCGCGCCGCAGCATAGAAGGGCAACTTGGCGGCGCCATAGAGTATGATTGGCTGCGCGAAGGCGTGCGCGTCCGGCTTTCGGTACCGGCGGAACGGCTTTCTGGGTAATGCCGTTTTGACAGCAAAAGCCATGCTTGTTGCTCCAACCATTTTGATCGCGGAGGATGAGCCATTCGTCGCGCTCGATCTCGCGCTGGCAGTGGAGAATGCCGGCGGCGTACCTGTCGGTCCGGCCGGCAGCGTGCGGGAAGCGCTTGCTCTTCTCGAGTTCAAGCCGTGTCGCGGCCGCGATTCTCGATTTCAATTTGAGTGATGGCGATGTAGGTCCGGTACTCCAATTGTTGATTGATCGCGACGTACCGGTCATCGTCCAGACGGGGGTCGCAGTCCCTTCCGAACTCAGGTCCCGCTACCCTGGCCTCACCGTATTGCCAAAGCCAGTCAGGTCCGAGGTTCTCCTCGCGAAACTGATTGCGCTCCTCAGTGGAAGAAGCGGCGATGCGGGCGACGAATAGAACGCTGCGCCAGCGAAAATACCGATTGGCAGCGGCCCTCTGCCGCAATGACCTGCGGCGGGCCGGCGTTTAGCGGGCGGTCTCCAAGAATGTCGAGCACTGTTCAGATCGAAAGCCTGACGTATCGGAAGGTGGGCGCGGTCAGCGCCTGCCGACGCGATTGACCGGACCGCCACGGTTCATCGGTGTTCCACGGACGCCGACGCCGGGAGTCACCACGGCTCGCGCGACCGGCCGCGGGCGCAGCACGACGCCGGGCCTTACGACGCAACCAGCGGGATACTCAACGTATTGACAGTAGACCACGGCGCTGGCGTTTTCTGTGCCCGCGATCATGAACCCGGTCACTAGCAGCGCAGATAGCGCGATCGAGAGCTTCATGTCGGTTTCCTCCATTTCAGACCCTCCACAAGAACCCCGGTGCCTCCTGCTTGGAGTGGGCATATTGCTCACTGGCGTTCTGCCGGATCGGGCGAAAGAGACGCTGCACTCGCTAGGCGAAGCGCTCTATCGCACGCGCTGCGCCTAGTGCCATGAGGGTGGCGTGGCACGCGCGCCTGACGCCAACGCGCTGCGGTAATTCAGGCCTGAGCGTTCTCGGCTCTGCGTATACGACTGCGCTCGCTCTTGCGGTTGAAATTGGTTCTCCCCAGGTGTCGGTCTTTCTTCCTGGCGGAGCGAAGCGGCTTTAAGACTGGAGGAAGGTATCGCGGGCAACATTATTTTGGGCTGCCTTCATCCTTACTCGGCGATTTTCTTGATAAGCCGGTAAACCACGGAGGTCTCCCGCTTAGCCGTCCGATTGCATCGTTGGTTCCTCGCGGCTTTCATAATTGGATGTGTACTCATTTTGCCGCAAGAGGCTGAATCGCATCCGGCGAAATCTGAAAAGGTGGCGTGATAAAATGAAATGAGCGTTGCTGTGGATGTCTCAGTGTTGACTCCGAGAAGTGAACCAGCCCAAAATTTTACGACAAACTAGCGACTGCGACCGCCGCTTCGTTCCTACGTAGAAACGATAGGGTGAATGGGGCATCGTAGAACAGAGCGTAGGGAACGCCGTCCGGCCGCCATTTTGCATTTACGAGTCTTCGCAACAGTTCGGCCTTACGTTCGACGATGTCAGAGGTCGATCCAGAAAATCGCAAGGCAGCGATGGTCTGTTCCGAAACCGTGACTAACCGGACCCTTGGATTCAGGGGCTGTGGTGCCGTGTCCAGGGTATATTTTAAAGGCAAAAAGAACCGCATGTGGCCGTTGGCAGCGTTATCCGAGGTTTCCACCGGAACGGTCATGGCCATCAATTCATTTCCGCTCACTTCGACGGGAGTGGTCATGGCGATGGTGCTTTGCCCGATCGCCGCCGCACGGTTGGCGCCGGCGATATAGGCGAAAAGCAACTGAAACGCCTCGCGGCGGCCAGCATCTCCGGCCGAAGTGAGATCAACTTCCGCCGCAAGGCGGGGCCTATACCGTCGGATTTCTACGCGGTCGCCGACGCGGTCGATCACGTCGTAGCGCGGCTCTTCATAGAGACGGATACCGAACACGCCCAGTAATGATTCAACGAGAAGCCCGCCGTAGTACGCGATTGACTGCCACACTCGGGTAAATTCCTTCTGCGCGATGCGCCAACAGCATCCATGTTCGCGGAGCGACATAAGGCAGCCGGCGGCAACATGAAAATTTCCGGATCCGTCCAGTGCCTGCTCGACCTTCCCCAGTTGGGTGGGATCTTGCCGCATTCAAGCCGGCAACGATGCGCATGCGTGAATCAAAGGTCAGAATGAAGCGGCTTTAAACCGGCCATTTGCACTATTCCCAACACAGTCCGGGCAGCACGAAGTCCGGGGTCTTGCAGTATCTGGCCGATGTCACGAGTTTGCAGCGCGGTCCGGCCGAATTCGCCCAGCAAGGACTGTTGCTTCAACCGGTACGGAAGTTCCTGTCTCGTTGCGGCGGTCGACGGGACGGGAGACGTCACGGACTCGGTCCCCGCGGGGGTTGGCATGAATTCGTCCCTTCGAAATGCCGCGGCTGGCCCGCCCTCGGCTTGTAGCATGATAAGTTGCCGATGGTACGCGTCCGCTTCCAGTTTGCCTTGCGGGATCGCGGATCGCGCGTCCGGATCGTTTACAATCGTCAAGTGCTAGGCGCGGCATTGGAATGGTCTCGCCGCGCCTCTCGGTGCACACGCTTCGGCAGGTCCCGCTCGCGGCGACCGGCTTCTCGCCACAAATCTCTGTGGAGACCCGTTAGTACGTCTTAATGACGGAACCTATCGTTCCATCACCTCTTAAGCTTCCGGAGGACTGCAACGAGACAGCCAGGGGGAGATTGGCGTTGAACGATGCGGTTGAGATTCTGGTCGTAGAGGACGACCAGCTTATTCAGGCTATGGTCGAAGAAGCGCTTTCAGACGGCGGCTTTGAGTTGGCCCTGACAGCGTCCGGCGAGGAAGCAATTGCGCTTCTCCAGGACGCCAGATCCAAATACCGGGCGGTCGTCACCGACATCAACCTGCTGGGAAAGCTCGATGGGTGGGAGGTCGGTCGCTCTGCCCGAGAAATCGATCCGACGATGCCTATCATCTACATGACCGGCACTCACGGGGAGGAATGGGCGTCCAAGGGCGTCCCTAACAGCCTCTTACTTATAAAGCCCTTTGCCCCTGCTCAGATCGTAACCGCCATGTCCCAGCTTCTTAACGCGACCCCGCCGGTCCCGCCCTCAGAGTAGCGAGCCGGGCCTCATGGCGAGAAAACCGAAGACCTATCAAACCTCGCTGGGCTTCTTCGACCAGGGCATCGCGACGAAGGCGGCTTTGGCCGCGTGGGGCGCTGATAGCAATCTTTTCTACCAGCGCGCCGCCGAGGAATCTAAGGATGCAGCAACGTCGCGATCTAGCGACCGCCAAGGCGAAGGCCGCACTCAGCTTGTGCTTCTGCTTCTACCAACAGGCGCGCGAGCGTTTTCCAATGCGGCCCGCTCGGCCTCAAGGGCGCCTGCTATGCTGGCATGCTCCGGGTCGGCATGACCGCGCCTCTTGCGGCCCGGCCTGCAAAAATAGGCTCACGGCGGGAGCGCCGTCAACGCGTCCCTGCCCGCGCGACCGTGGCGCCCCGGCAGAGCGATCCAAATCAGGGCAAAAAATTTCTGCCCCCCTCTTGAAACCAAAAACGGTTTTTGTAATTTCTAAGTCGCCACCGCAGGGTGGCTCCCGGGCGCCTGATGGGCCCGGGAAATGCAGACGGGCACCGGTCGTGTCCGGTGTCTCATACCCATCTTGCTCTTTGGAGGATTTGGCTATGCGCACTTATGACTTCTCTCCCCTCTTCCGGTCGACCATCGGTTTCGATCGTCTGTTCGACCTCGCCGAAACCGCTCAGCGCGGCACTGAGGAAGGCTATCCGCCCTACAACATCGAACGGCTGGCCGAGGACCGCTACCAGATCACGCTGGCAGTCGCGGGTTTTTCGCCGGATGAAATCTCGATCACTGCAGAGCAGAACGTCGTTACCATCGAAGGCGGCAAGACCGAGAAAGCCGAGCGGGAGTTCCTTTACAGGGGTATCTCGACCCGCCACTTCAAACGGCAGTTCAACCTCGCCGACTATGTCCAGGTCAAGAACGCGTCCTTCGACAACGGCCTGCTGAAGATCGAACTGGTCCGGGAAATCCCCGAAGCCATGAAGCCACGGCGGATCGCCATCAACGGCTCGTCGCACGCCAACGTGCACCAGCTCGAAGTCCAAGGCGGCCTGAGCGACACGGAATCGCGGCGGCCTGGTCACGGGCCGCCGACCCCACTCGTCTTCGAATGGAGGAAACCATGCGGCCGACGACCGCCACCGACGACAACGTATTCGACTTCCAGGCTCTCCTGCACCCCGGCACCGTCTTTGAGCACCCCAAGGACGTGGTGATGCACCCATCGCTAACGCTGGCCGAGAAGCGGGCAATCCTCGCCTCCTGGGCCTCCGATGCGTCGGCGATCGCCTCTTGTCCTGCGCTACGCGCCCCGGATGGACTGAAGGCGCCCGTCAGCATCGACGCCATCCTCGAAGCCTTGTGCGAGCTCGATGGCGGCCCGCGGAACCCGCCCGGCGGAAAGCCGCAGCGCCGCTTTTCCACTGTGCGCGCGCTAGCGGCCTGAAGGTCCAGGGACGAAATTCGTTTACTCCGGCAGGTGAACGCCGGCCGCTGAACAGCAGCACCCGACGATCGCTTCAGAGCAACACGCTGAGCGAAGAGAAGGCCGGCTTTGCAGAACGTAACGTAAGCCGCCGTCGTCCGCGACGTGTGCGGTCAAGTCGAAGTCAGATCGCTTCCCCGGAGAAGAATAGGCGGTCGTCGGGCGTGCCATCGTTTCGCGCGCAGGCCCGCGCCAGCTGCGCGAATCCTGCGCGGGACAAATCCGGATCGTCGCGTCAGTAGGCTGTAGCAACCCGACTATCAGAAACCCGCCCTTCAGTGCGGCAGAAGGCGCGCGATCTCCATGGAAAGTTGAGCCTGTGTGTAAGGCTTCGCGAGACGTGCGACGTCTACCACTTCAGTACCTTCCAGCTCAGCGAACCCCGTCGCAAGCAAGATCGGAAGTTGAGGATATTGGCGGCGCACTTCTCGGGCCAGTTCAATTCCTGTCATGCCTGGCATCGCATGGTCTGTTATCAAAAGATCAGCAGCCAAACCACCTTCAAGAAGCCGCAACGCCTCAGTGCCGGAGTGCACTTCAACCACCTGATGCCCCAAGTCTTCCAGTAGATCGACAGTACTGCCAGCGATCAGAAGATCATCGTCTACAAAGAGGATTCTCGCTCGAGCTGAGGCTTGAGTGGTGATGTCGGGCGTGCGTCCGGAAGGGAGTGAGGTTACTGTGGCAACCGGAAGCCAAAGTGTGGCGGTTGTTCCGCTTGAGGGGGCACTTTCGAGGCGCAGGGCGCCGCCGGATTGTTGCGCCAGGCCGAACACCATGGACAAACCCAAACCCGTACCCTTGCCCACTCCCTTCGTTGAGAAGAACGGTTCTACGGCTCTGGCCAGCGTTTCTGCGTCCATTCCCTCTCCAGTATCTCGCACTGAAAGCAACACGTAGCGGCCCGGCTGGATACCAAGCTGATCGTCGGCTCCGACAATTTGCTCGGACAGCCCTATCGTAAGGACGCCGCCCGTAATCATCGCGTCCCGGGCATTCACGGCGAGATTGAGTAGAGCCATTTCGAGTTGGTTCGGGTCGACGTCGACGACCGGCATTTTGCCTTCGGCGTGAAGCTCGACACGAACCATCGGACCCACCGAGCGTCCTATGAGGCCTATCATGTCTTCCACAAGGCTTCGGACATCCGTGGCTTGCGCCTTCAGTTCCTGCTTGCGCGCGAAGGCCAACAGCCGTTGCGTCAAAGTGGCGCCACGGCGGGCACCCTCCATGGCGCCATCCAGGAGCCTGTGAAGTCGGGCATCTTCACCTAGTTTTTTGGAAAGCAGGTCGAGATTGCCGATGACAGCCATAAGCAGGTTATTGAAATCGTGCGCTACCCCTCCGACAAGCTGGCCCAACGCCTCGATTTTTTGTGCCTGCAGCAACGCTGCCTGGGCCCGCTCGCGACCCGCAATTTCTTTCCGGAGTTGACTGTTCGCTCGCTCGAGGTCAGCCGTTCTCTCCGCCACCAATCGCTCCAGTTCGGCAGCGGCGCCGCGCTGCGCCTCAAGGTACGCACGAGTTTGATACTGCCGTCTTCGAGCGCGCTCTGCGGAAAGCACCGTGGCCTGAAGCGTGATGGCCTGCAACGGGCGCTCGAGAAAGCCCACGTTACGCAGGCGAATGACCAACTCGCGCCTGAACGCGGCAAACTTGCCACCTTCATTGCGGTTGGTCAGTACGATAAAGGGTTGATCGGACCACGGCGGCTGACGGCCCACCCAGTCCTCCAAAACGCGGGCATTATTGCCGTAGAGCGCCTCCTCCGCCACAAGCACGACTTCGATGACCCACTCGAGATTCTCTATCACTTCCTGAAGCGTGTTGCAGACTACGGGACGTAAGCCGGCCCTTTCAATCAACTTGGCAACAGTTGCGGCGTCCCGTCCGATGGGCATCAGGACCAAAACCACGCCTTTTGGCGCTTCAAGCCCGACCATCGGCGTCCCGAGGCATCAAAGGTGCCTCCTCCCCCTTGTACACCGGCGTACCGCCGAAAATGCCGCTAAAGCCCTTGAGAGGAGGTCCAACGGTGATGCCTTGGTGGCTGAGTTTGAATTCTCGGATCGTATGTTCGTGATTGCCGCTTCGTTTCTTCACGACGGACAGTGCGCGCCTGACGCTGCCGTCGAACTCGAAATACCGCAGCATCAGCACCCCGTCGGCGAGATAGCTGATGTCCAGCGGCGTATCCATCGGTCCGACGAGGCCATGCTGCGCCAGCACGAGGATGGTCAGGACGCCGCGATGACTGAGATAGCTCAGCAATTCGTGCATCTGAAGAATTAAAAAGCGCTCGTCCGGCATCGCATTGAGATAGCCGTTGAGGCTGTCGATTATCACTATCCGCGCGTCAGCGCGTTCTACGCTGCGCCGCACCGCGTCGGCAAACTCCCCGGGCGCCATTTCAGCAGGATCGATTTGCTGAAAATCGATCAGGCCTTTGTCGAGCCCCTCCTGAAGCGGAAGTCCCAACGTCTTCGCACGCGCACTCATGGTGCCACGTCCTTCGTCGAAGGCGAAAATTGCGGAGCGCTCGTTCCGCGATGCGGCTGCGATCGCGTAGGTAAGTGCCATAGATGATTTTCCAACTCCTGCTGAGCCGATCAGGAGCGCATTTGTTCCGCGCTCGAGGCCGCCGCCTAGCAGAGCGTCCAGCTCCGCATTTCCGCTCAGGACGACATCGGTGTCGAAATCTTTATGATGCTCGGCGGCAACAAGTCGGGGGTAAACTTTGAGACCCCCATGTCTGATGGTGAAGTCGTGAAATCCGCCCTTGAACTCGATGCCACGCATCTTCACGACGCGAAGGCGTCGCCGCGGGGCGCCGTAGTCGATCGCCAACTGCTCCAGCAGCACGACGCCATGGGCGATCGAGTGCAATTGCAAATCGTTCTGCTGCGATGAAAGGTCATCGAGCAACACCACGGTGGACTTGCGACCTGAAAAGAAGTGTTTCAACGCGAGGATCTGACGCCGGTACCTAAGCGGGCTTTGTGCCAGCAATCGAAGCTCCGACAGGCTATCGAGTACAATGCGTGCCGGCACCAGTGCCTCGACCCGGTCGAAGATCATTTGCGTGGTTTCGCTGAGCTCCATCTCAGCAGGCTGCAGCACCGTGAGTTCCTGGCTCGGATCGAGAGTGGTCTCAGGCGGGATTAATTCAAAGATGGTAATGCCGTTGAGCGACCACCCATGACGTTTCGCGACCAGACGCAGTTCTTGCTCGGTCTCCGATAGCGTGATGTAGAGGGTCGGTTCGCCGGCGCGAACACCTTCCAGCAAAAATTCCAGAGCCAGGGTTGTCTTGCCTGATCCAGGTTGGCCTTCGAACAGATACATCCTCTCGGGATCAATGCCGCCCCCGAGTATGTCGTCTAAACCTGCATTCCCAGTGGATATCCTCGGGAGTTCGTCCCCGTCGGGCAACCGCTTATCATCATCCATATCAAACCCCCGTTCCCCGCATGCGAACCTCGACATTGATTTATGGAAACTTTTACCCCCGGGGCACGGTTCCCCGGCTTGGCTATCCCCAGTGCCTGAAGGGGCTACACGCTCAGGATGCCAAAGCTCACTCGGTTTTGAGCATCGCACTCGCGGGTGGCAACGACGCCGAATTTGCCTCGGCACACTCTGTTCAGGTCTGGAACCAATGCGCGTCTAGATACGTTAGGGCTGTTTGGGAGCGCTCCCCCCGTTGACGAAACTACAATCAAAGCTCGACGGGGTCGCCGACGCGCGCCGGCTTCAACTGCTCATAGACGCCATCGTGGATTATGCCATCTACATGATCGATGTAGATGGCACCGTCCGCAGCTGGAACTCCGGTGCCGAGCGACTGAAGGGCTACTCGGCCGACGAGATCATCGGCAAGTCAATCTCATCGTTTTATTCGCCCGAGGATCGCGCGAAGGGGCTTCCTCAAAAAGCGTTGAGGATTGCGGCCGAAACTGGCCGTTTCAGCTCCGAAGGGTGGCGCGTCCGCAAAGACGGGAGCCGCTTTTGGGCGTTGGTTGTCGTTGATGCGATTCGCGACGAGCAAGGGCAGGTGATCGGCTTTGCAAAGGTAACGCGCGACATTACAGAACGTCAGCAGGCCCACAACGAACTTCTGGAGAGCGAGCGACGATACCGCCGATTGATCGAGTTTGTGGTCGATTATGCGATTTTTCAGCTCGACCCGGCCGGCAATGTAGCGACCTGGAATCCTGGCGCACAGCGCATCAAAGGTTACGATCCGGACGAAATTATCGGTCAGCACTTCAGCCGATTCTACACGCCTGAAGACATTCAACTCGGTGTGCCGAAACTCGCGCTCGCCGAAGCGGCCAAACAAGGACGCTTCGAGGCTGAAGGCTGGCGAATGCGAAAGGATGGCAGTCGCTTTTGGGCGTCAGTTGTCATCGATCGCATCACAGACGAGGCTGGAGAACTCGTCGGTTTTGCAAAAGTGACTCGCGATGTAACGGAGCGAAAGCAGGCCCAGGATGAACTTCAGCGCGTTCAGCAGCAGTTGGCCGCTTCTCAGAAGCTCGAAGCCGTGGGCCAGCTCAGCGGTGGGATTGCGCACGACTTCAATAATCTTCTGATGATAGTGCTTGGCAACCTTGAGACCGCCGAACGAAACAGCCGCGGCTCGGCTAACAGCCAGAATCTTCAGCGGGCACTGGCCAATGCCAAGCGGGGCGCTCAACGGGCAGCAGCGCTGACCAGCCGCCTGCTCGCCTTCTCACGTCGGCAAGCGCTCGACCCGCACCCTATCAATCTGAATAATTTCCTGAATGGGTTGCAAGAGTTTCTACAGCGCACCCTCGGTGAACGTATCGAGGTTCAGACTGTCGGAAGTGCAGGCCTATGGTCGATCGAGGTCGATGCCAACCACCTCGAATCCGCCATTATTAATCTTGGGATTAACGCACGCGATGCCATGCCGGATGGTGGCAAGCTCACGGTCGAAGCTGTGAACGTCTTGGCTGACGAAGATTATTGCCGCGTAAATCCTGAGCTTGCCCCGGGCCAGTATGTCATCGTTTGTGTGACCGATACGGGCACCGGGATGACCGCGGACGTTCTCAATCACGCTTTCGAACCTTTTTTTACGACCAAGGAGTTTGGGCAAGGCACGGGCCTTGGCTTGAGCCAGGTCTACGGTTTCGTAAAACAGTCTGGCGGGCACGTGAAGATCTACAGTGAAGTCGGCCACGGTACCAGTATCAGAATGTATTTCCCCCGGTACCATGGGGAAGCTCGAGCGATTGAGAGTGATGCAGACGAGTTTCGCCCGGAAGGCGAGAGACTAGAGACGATACTCGTCGTCGAAGATGATGCGGACCTGCGTGCGTATGTTTCTGAGCTTCTGCGAGACTTGAATTATCGCGTCGTTGTGGCTTCCAGCGCCCAGGCTGCCTTGACCATCCTCCTGCAGGAAGAGCCGAAGGTTGATCTTGTGCTGACGGATGTCGTCATGCCTGGAATCAATGGACGGGAGATGGGCCGGCGCGCACGGCAGATCCGCCCAGGCATCAAGATCCTGTATATGACAGGGTACTCGCGAAACGCCGTGGTCCACCAAGGACGCCTTGACGAGGGAGTTGAGTTGTTAGAGAAGCCAATCTCTCAGGCAAAACTCGCTTTGCGTGTGCGCGAAATGTTAGACCGGCTTGACCCAAAATCATGAATTGAGCCCGACGGACAGCGGACAGTGCGGGTTCTGCGCCTTTGTTGGCGGCTCTCAGCTACGCCGTACATGGTCGAAATGCCGAGATCTATCCCTTCGGTGCGAGGGGGCGTCGCGCAGGTATGTCTCGATTTACAGCGCTTAATCTGGCTTGGCCAATTACCCGGTAGTGCCTTTGCCAACCGATGGTCACTCAAGATGGCCCGAATACATAAGAGGAGTTGGCGGCCTCACTTTGTCAGTTTGCAGACTTCGCCGGGCTTCAGATCTAGTTTTTCTAGCGACGCCTTTTGCTGATGCGTCAGGCGGTCAATCACGAGTTCCCCCGTCCAGCCCTCCGGGACGGCTGCAAGCACCAACGTCACCGCTTGACTTGGTTTGGCTGCGGCGACCCAAAGCTCCTTCCTTGGTCGTCCTGCCGCCCAATCGTCTGCCGTCACTTCAACGATGGTAAATGCGTTTCCGAACGACTCTGCCATGGACCGCTAATACTGCGGCCAGTCGCTTGTTCAATTGGCCACTCCCAAAATCAAGTTAGACCATAAGGTTTAAAAGCAGGGTTAGCGCCTGCGCCGCTGTGAGAACTTAACCTGAATTCGGGGTAACCCGAGAACAAGTTGTCGCAGGCTCTCCGGAACCTTGCATGCCAATCTGAGTTACGTGCTCGTCATCCAAGGAGGAGCCTATGGACTGGAATTGCGTCGAAGGAAACTGGAAGCAGGTCAAAGGCAAGGTCAAGGAGCAATGGGGTAAGCTCACGGACGATGACCTCGATGTCATCGCCGGGAAGGAAGACCAGCTCGAAGGCAAGCTGCAACAGCGCTACGGCTATCAGAAAGATCAGGCCAAAAAGGAAATCGATGATTGGTACGGACGCCAGAAATGGTGAGGCCGACATAAATCAGGGAACAAAAGCCCCGCACTGCGGGGCTTTTGCATAGATCGCTGGTTCTACCGTGCCCCTTCCGATTTTTCGGAACGATCATCCCAGGGGACGTAGAAACCGAAACCTGTCCCGGTTTTTCTCAAGTCGTTCGGTCATTCGAAATGCCGCTTTGCCTTCACACATTACGGCGCCGGTCCGCGTCTTTCCCTGTCAGCGCCATAGAGGCGAGTACGCACTAAGAATGCGGCCGAACTTGTCGTCGCGATGACCCGGCTACCCAAAGGTCAATGGCCGAGGTGTTTGCGCCTGCGCCAGAGGAGAATGAGCGCCGACAAACTCATAAGCCACGCCGACCACAATCGGCGTGAGAATACCTGACCTGTGTTAGCCAGCAGTGAGCACAATAGCGGCCCGCGCCGGCTGGCAAACGTCATTTGAGTGCTTGCCGTTCAATCCGCCCGGTGACGCCGCTCGCCGAAGGTGGTCGACCCGGCGAGCCAAGGGAGCTCCATCTTTGCAAATTTCCGCAGGGAACTTTCGTTCCATCTGCGCATTTTGCAGGCAGCTAAACCGATCGCTGGGAGCAACAAATGGAACAGGCTTATCGACAAACCGTGCAAGGAGAATTGATGGAACCGTCAGTACCGGGGGTGTCGTGGGCGGCCGTGCTCGCAGGCGCGGTGGCCTCCGTGGCAATGACGCTTGTCCTTCTTTCTTTCGGTGCCGGCATGGGATTTGCGGTCGTCTCGCCGTGGGGAAATTCCGGCGTCTCCGCAACTACATTCAAAATCGGCACGGGGCTGTACTTCATCGTGATGGCGATGATCTCGTCAGCTATCGGTGGCTATCTTGCTGGCCGCCTGCGGACAAAGTGGGTGGGAGTGCAGACCACCGAGGTGCACTTCCGCGATACCGCGCATGGCTTTCTGGCCTGGGCGGCGGCATCCGTTCTCGGTGCCGTGCTGCTAGCCTCTCCGGCAAGTTCGCTTGTGGGCGGAACACTTGCCGGCGCCACCCAGGCAGCGGCCAACGCCGCACAGTCATCGCCGATCAGCGGCTACGTCGACACGCTGCTGCGCTCCGATAATGCGTCCGCTCAAGGTCAACAGAACCCGTCCGACACCCGGGGCGAGATGGTCCGCCTGTTCACCACCAGCTTCCACAACGGCAGCGATCTCAATCCCGCTGACCGCGCTTACGTGGCCAAGGTCGTCTCTGCCCGCACCGGCTTAAGCCAGGCCGATGCCGAGAAGCGCGTCAATGACGTCGTCACCCAGGTGAAGGCGGACCTGGATGCAGCGCGTAAGGCGGCGATGCAGACCGCGATCTGGCTGACCCTGTCGCTCTTCATCGGCGCGTTCTCCGCGTCGCTCGCCGCGACCGAGGGTGGCGGTCTTCGCGACGGCACCTGGGGCAAGAAGGCTTACGGAACCCCCGCGATCAATCGCTAACCCTCAAAACGAAAGGAGAGACATCATGCCTATTCTGCTTTGGCTCCTTGGAATTCCGATTCCGCTGATCATTCTCATCATGCTGCTGCACCACTGAGCACGACGCGCTCGTTTGGAACCGTCAACTTAACTCGCCAAACCAATGGAGGCCACATGAGCAAGTATCTCGCCGCCGCTTTGCTGACCACGGCACTGTTCACGTGCACAGCATCGGCGCAAACTGCCTCGAACAAGACCGTCGCCGCCGATAGTGCCGACAGGGCCGTGTCAGCGCACAAGGAAGGCGAATGGCGGGCTTCCAAGCTCGTCGGCATCAACGTCTACAACGACGCCAATGAAAAGATCGGCGACATCAACGATGTCATCCTGGACAAGGCGGGAAAGGTCGAGAACGTCGTCCTGGGCGTTGGCGGCTTCCTCGGCATGGGCGAACACTATGTCGCCGTCGCCTACGACAAGCTGAAGTGGTCGAATGAGCCGCCGCGGTCCACGACCGCAAGCACCACGACTTCCACAACGAACCGTCCGGCGACGAACGCCGACAGCAGCGCGCGCACTGCCGCGGACGGTACGGCCCGGACCACGGGCTCAGCAACGACGACGGCGGAGGATCGGAAAGCCAACGGATATTGGTATCCCGACCACGCCACCTACAATGCAACCAAGGACCAGTTGAAGGCGATGCCGCAGTTCAAATATTGAACCAAATGCTGCCGCCTCGGTAAATCCGAGGCGGCAGAGCATCTGAGGCGCACATGGCCTTCGAAATCGAGCAGCCCGCCGATGCCGGTCCGAGCCCGGTCGTGGAGCCGACCATGCCGCGGTTGCTCGGGGTCCTGGGCCCCGGCCTGATTACCGGGGCATCCGATGACGACCCGAGCGGGATCGCGACCTACTCGCAGGCCGGCGCGCAGTTCGGGTATGCGCTGACCTGGACGATGCTATTCACCTATCCTTTGATGACGGCGGTGCAGATCGTGAGCGCCCGCATGGGGCGCACCACCGGTCGCGGCATCGCCGGCAACCTGCGTCAGCACTGCCCACCCTGGCTGCTTACCGGGATCGTGGTGCTGCTGTTGATCGCCAATGCCATCAATATCGGAGCGGATCTCGGCGCGATGGCCGACGCCTCAAGGTTGGTTGTTGGCGGTCCGCAGATTTTCTACGTGCTGTTGTTCGCGGCCATCTGCATCGCGCTTCAGATTTTCCTGCAGTACACCCGTTACGTCTCGGTTTTAAAATGGCTGACCCTGTTTCTGTTCGCCTATGTGGCCTGCATGTTCATGGTGAAGGTGCCGTGGTCGGAGGTAGCAAAACGCCTGGTCATCCCCTCGCTGCGTTGGGAGAAGGATTATCTGACGACCGTGGTGGCCGTCCTCGGCACTACCATCAGTCCTTACCTCTTCTTTTGGCAGGCTTCCCAGGAAGCCGAAGACGTCCGCACTGTTCCGGTCCGGCAGATACTAAAGCGGGCGCCTCATCAGGGTGAGAAAGCGCTCAACCGGATCCATCTCGACACTTTCGTAGGAATGGCGTTTTCGAACTTCATCGCCCTTGCGATCATGATCACGGCGGCCGCTACGCTGCACGCCAACAACGTCACCGACATCCAGACCTCGGCCCAGGCAGCCGAAGCCTTGCGGCCCATTGCAGGGCCTCTTGCCGAGACGATATTTGCCCTTGGCGTCATCGGCACCGGCATGTTGTCCGTCCCCGTCCTCGCCGGATCGGCGGCATACGCCGTCGGCGAAGCGCGGAAGTGGCCGACCGGGCTCGCCCGCCAGCCGATGGAAGCCAAGGCCTTCTACGCAGTCCTTTGCATCGCGACGATCGTCGGCATGATCATGAATTTCACTCCGATCGATCCGATCCGGGCCTTGTACTGGAGTGCTGTGATCAACGGCGTGGTCGCCGTTCCCGTCATGGCGATCATGATGTGGCTGGTCGCCGCGCCCAAGGTCATGGGCGAGTTCGTCGTTTCCGGAGGGGTCAAGGCGCTCGGTTGGACGGCAACCGCGGTCATGGCGCTCGCCGTGGCGGCAATGTTGGCGACTTCGTAAGAAATCGCGAGCTCCCTGGACTTGCGCCGGCGTGGTTACGCGAGGCGATCGAACGGCTGGAACGAATGCTTGAAATCCAAGTTGGGAGCGCATCGTAACGCGGCTTATGAGGGAGAGATGAAATGGCCGACAAGGACCTGAACGACCTGTTCGTGGACACGCTTAAAGACATCTACTTCGCGGAAAAGCAGATCTACAAGAACCTGCCGAAGATGGCGAAGGCCGCGGCTTCCGATCAGCTTCGGGCGGCCTTTGAAAAGCACCACGGCGAAACCGAGGGCCAGATCGAGCGGCTCGAGCAGATCTTCGAACTGCTCGGCAAGCCGGCTCGGGGCAAGACCTGCGATGCGATCCAGGGAATCCTTGAGGAAGGCAAGGAAATCATGGAGGAGTACGAGGGCACTTCGGCGCTAGACGCCGGGTTGCTGGCTGCCGCCCAAGCCGTCGAGCACTATGAAATTTCCCGTTATGGCACCCTCAAATCATGGGCCGGCAAGCTGGGCATAAAGGATGCGGTCCGCCTTCTCGATCAGACGCTGTCCGAGGAGAAGAAAACCGACGACGCCCTGACCAAGCTGGCGGGCACTGAAGTCAACGCCGAGGCGGCCTGACGCCGGACACCTGTAGCAACGAATTGAGCGGCCCCGACAAGGACCGCGGAGTTCGTGGCTTCCGCACTAAAGGCGGCTTAACGGGCGGATGTACCCCGAAGGACTGCGAGTAAGGTCCCGGAGCAATCCGGGACGTTACTTTTGCGTGTTTGATCCCTTGATCTCGGCCATGCCTTCTGCCTTTCTTACGAAGGCCATCGGAAAAATCGCAAGCGTCCAGGCAGCCGCCCGATGCAAGCTATTTCACAAGGCAGACTTTCCACTTAGTTGTTCCAGACGTTCGTCGCGGACCGCGATGGGGTGTGATGCGACTTCAGTCCCAGATACAAATAAGCGCGCCCGAAAGTGACCCCTTCACCGCAAATTGGATCAATAGCTTAACGTGCCGATCGGCGTCGGGACCCGCGCCGCTTCACAGGCGCCAAGCCGCGCGATGGCGGGCAGCGCTGCGATATTGGGAGTCTCCACGCCGCCCGCCATCGGTCATGCCCGATCCTGCGGCGTTTTCTGCGAAATGGTAGGCGCATCTGTCGCCCGTTCCACAGCGAATGCCTCCTTTCCCTTTGCGGCCCACAGCGCTCGCGCTTGTTCGCCCTGACCGCTTTGGAGCTTGTCGGCCATCCAGAGCAGCGCGCCGAGGATGATCGCGCGATCATCGCCGGTCAGGTCCGCCACACGAGACTTGACGACGAGGCCACCAAGTTCGATAAGGTGCCTGGTGCGCTTGCGGCGCTCGACTTGCCATGCGCGCATCTGTGGACGCCCCGGTGGATGCAAGAAGAATCTTTCGATCAGGTACTGCGCGTAGTCGGGTGCTGACATCTGTCCGGCCTTTACTGCGACCGTGATGTCGCGGGCCCGTATGGGAGTTCGCGGATCGGGTCCAAATCATATCAGCGTGCTTGTATTGCACTTGCGCAACATACTGGTTTTCCCGATCCCGTCTCTTTGACCGTTGCGCCATACCTTCCGTTTGACCTTCCTACTTCCTCGACGACCTCTGGTCGGACGGCCTAAGCCGCCGTGACCGGAGCTTTGTAAACTCCACCGTTGGCCATCAAGGCCCAAACGGTGCGAGCTATTTTGTTGGCAAGAGCGACGGCGACAAGCATGGGTGGCTTTCTAGCGAGTATACGCCCCAGCCACGTTCCTTGCGGCGCACCGCGCCGGCGGGCCTGCTGCACCACCGCGCTCGCTCCTATGATGAGGAGACGCCGCAGCGTTCGCTCGCCCATTCTCGATATCTGGCCGAGCTTCTGTTTGCCGCCGGTGGAGCGTTGCAGCGGCGTCAATCCCAACCAAGCGGCAAAATCCCGGCCGCGTCTGAAGTTCTCCGGTTCGGGCGCCAGCGCCATCAAAGCGGTGGCCGTGATCGGGCCGATGCCGGGAACCGTCATGAGCCGTCGAGCGATTTCCTCTTCCCGGGCTCGTTTCGCGATCTCGATATCAAGCTGCTTGATCTGCTCTGCCAGGACCGTAAGCAGCTTGATCAGGATATCGAGCGCCGGTTGCGCCGCTGCCGGCACGCCGCTCCCCGAGGCTTTCGCCTGCTCAATGAGCGCGGCAACATGGGACGGCCCCTTTGCCACGATCAATCCGTATTCGGCGAGATGGCCCCGCAAGGCGTTGATAATCTGCGTACGTTGCCGGACCAGAAGATCGCGCGCGCGAAACACGACCGCGCTCGCCTGCTGGTCCTCGCTCTTCACCGCGGCAAAGCGCATGGTGGGGCGTTGCGCCGCCTCGCAAATCGCTTCCGCATCGGCCATATCGTTCTTCTGGCGCTTGACGAACGGCTTTACATAGGACGGTGGAATCAGGCGCACTGTATGGCCCAGCTTGCTAATCTCACGAGCCCAGTAATGGGCGCTGGCGCAGGCTTCCATCGCGACCAGACACACGGGCTGCCGCGCTAGGAAAGCCAGCACCTTGTCTCGCCGCAGTTGTTTGCGGAAAACGACGTTGCCGCCGGCATCCGCGCAATGCGCCTGAAAAACATGTTTCGCCAAGTCCAATCCAATCGTGCTAGTTTCGTTCACGGGCGCTTCCTCTCTTGTGATGGTTCAACACCTATCATTTTGGCACATCGATGCCGTCGAGGGGCGTCCACCCCATCATATCATGCCGCGCCCTTGCTGCCTTCTTCGTGGATGGCTCCCGCGTTGCAAGGGCTAAATTGACGCAGCGGCATTGGTCGGGTGCAGTCTTCTGTCCGGCCTGTTGATGCAGTCGGTTGAGACTGCTGGCCCTGATGGAGTCCGCGAACAAGGTCCCGTTCTGTTGAGCAGGCTATTACGCCTCAGGCAGCAATTGGGTTGTCCATGTTCCCGGTCTGACCGGTCTGCCATCACATCGCATCGCGCTCGCAACCTCGTGAAGCTGATCTCCTCTTCAGCTAAATGGTATCGTTGTTTATGCAGCCAGTGCCGGCCCGTGGTCTGGACGATAGGTTTCACCGCGTGCCATGATTGCCCAGACAATCCGTGCGGTCTTGTTCGCCATCGCGACGGTGGCGACTCTCGTCGGTTTCCGCGCAAGTAAATCTGCCATCCGTGGATCGATCTTACTGGGATTGTATTTTGCACGGCATACAAGCGCCGTCATGCCGACAATGAGCAGCTTGCGCAGGTATTTGTCACCCATCTTGCTGATACGGCCGAGCCGCTCTTTGCCACCGCTCGACTTCTGAAGTGGCGTCAGTCCCAACCACGCCGCAAACTGCCGACCCGAGCGGAACTGATGCGGATCGGAGACTGATGCGGCAAGTGCGGTCGCGCCGACCGGCCCGATGCCGGGGATAGTCATGAGACGACGTGCAACATCGTTGCCACGTAAACAAGCGGCCAGATCACGATCAATCTCGCGGAGCCGGACGTGGATGTCGAGCGCCTGCTGTGACAGTGTAGCGACGATCTTAGCAGCTTCCATCGGTACCTCCGGCGCTTTGCCATCGACAATCTGCCGCGCCATCAGTAGCGCCCGCTCCAGCCCCTTGGGGATGTCGACGCCAAATTCGGCCAGTAAGCCGCGGATCATGTTGATCAGCTGCGTGCGTTGCCTGACCAATAGATCGCGCGTCCGGTGCATCGATAGCGCCGCCTGCTGCTCTGGCGACTTGACCGGCACGAACCGCATCGTAGGCCGTGTCACTGCCTCGCAGACCGCTTCCGCATCGGCAGCGTCGGTCTTTCCGCGCTTCACATACGGTTTGACGTAAGCCGGCGGCATCAGCCGCACCTCATGGCCGAGCTTCATCAGCTCGCGCGCCCAGTGATGCGACGTGCCGCAAGCCTCGATGCCGACCAGGCAAGGAGGCAATTTGGCAAAAAATGGCAGCATCTGCGACCGCCGAAGCGACTTGCGGACCACAACCTGGCCGGTCGCATCAATGCCGTGGACCTGAAAAACGCTCTTGGCCAAGTCGAGGCCGATCGTGGTAATATTCATGGTGGATGGCTCCAATTTTTTGCTCGTGAACGCCTGATGGCCTTCACACTTTGGCACCGAGATGCCGTGAGCGGGAGCCATCCACCCCATCTGTTGACGGTTGCGTGCCGCCCGGTTGCGCCCGAGTGCCGCCAATGTGGCGCTCAGATGCCGGTGCAGTTCGCCGCGCCCGGCTCTGAAAGAACGCGGCCCGCGCCTGGCCCATGCCTCCTTCTTTGCAGTGTCCTTCGCCTCGGCCAGCATGATCAGCCCGCCTGCTAGTTCGTCGGCGCTGAGGCTATCTGCCCCGGTGGCGATGACCAGTTCGCCGAGCTGCTGTACTTTGCGGATCTTGAGATCGCGCGCCTTGTCTTGAAGCGCTTTCAGCTCGCCATCGAAATCCCGCGGCTTCCGCATCACGTTCTCCAGCCATGTTGATGGGGGGATGATAGTTGAGCCCTGGGCAAAACGCTGTAAGGTTGCCGGGACAGTTTGAGACGGCGTAATCCCGCCTGAGAATTTTTCGAGGGAGGGCGCGCTTATACGTCGCGCCGACGTGCGCTTCGCTGTGTAGATGATCCGGTCGCGATGGCGATCTCGCGCGAGCGCATCATCACCGGCATTCTTCAGCCCTACGCTGATCGCCCCGGAGCAGCGCTCGACACTCTGAAGAAGCTCCGGATCCTGATCCGTCACGCGATCAATATCGGATGGCTGAAGCACGATCCGTCATTGGGCATCAAGCGGCCGAGATCAAAAAAATTCGGTCATGGACCGATAGCGAAAGCAATTCAAAAAGCGCTGGCCGCTCGGCACCAAACAGCGCGCGGCGTTTCATCTTTTCCTCAATCTGGGACAGCGCCGCTCCGACGTAGTGCGGATGGCGCAGACGCATATCACGCCCGAACGCAAGATCAGAATAAAGCAACAGAAGACCGGGCGCGAGCTTCTCATTCCGTTGCATCGGGACACGATCGAAGCGCTCGACGCTTATGACATGCATCACATCGTGATCATTACGACTGCTTATGGCAAACCATTCACCGTCGACGGTTTTAGTGGGTGGATGCGGGACGCTATCTCCGAGGCCGGGCTGCCTCTCGATTGCAAGCCGCACGGCCTACGGAAGGCCGCCGGACGTTTGCTCGCCGAAGCCGGCGCGACGGCGAAGATGATCATGTCGATCCTCGGACACACAACGCTCGCTGAAGCTGATCGCTATACGGAAGAGGCTGATCAGGCTGGTCTCGCGGAAGACGCAGTGATCAAGCTTGAAGGACACAGGGCGAACAAGATTGCCCAAACTACTTCCGTGGGTTTGGGGAAAACTCCGAAAACGAGAGGAAAAACAGAGCGGCAGGAATAAGGCTGGCGCTCCCTAGGGGAATCGAACCCCTGTTTCAGCCTTGAGAGGGCCGCGTCCTAACCGCTAGACGAAGGGAGCAGAGCGAGAAAGTGAATAGCCTTGAAAGCCGGCGGCGGCAAGGCGGGGTTTTATGTTTGGTTATGCAGAACTCGCTGCAATGACGGCGCGCCCCTCTCCCCGCAAGCGGGGCGAGGTGAAAGAAGAGCCCCACCCTGGCCTTCGCTTGCGCGTCGGCCTTCTCTCCCCGCTGCTCGCTTCGCGCGCGGGGGAGGGATTAAAAACAGCTACGGATCGTTCACAAACCGCAGGCGCCCGACAGCCTTAAGACTATGCGCATCGAAGGTGCGGATTTCGATGGCCCCGCCTATATCAAGCGTCACCACCACGCGGTCGCCGGCCGCGGCCGTCGAGACGACCTTTGCGCCCTTGGGCAGGACGGCCGTGACCTCGGCCGTGTTGACGCTTCCCTCCGTCCTGAAAAGACGGTAGCCGATGGCAACCAGAACGGCCGCGATCGCGAGCCCCGTGGTCAGGCCCGCAATCAGCATCATGCGCCGCACCCGAGCAAACAGCGCGGCCTGTTCGGGGGTCGGTTCGCTCGCGACGGTATCGGTCATTTTGCTCTTTGGAACGGATATTGGGTCAAAGTCACTTTGAGTAATCGTCAGCAGCTGGAAGTCATTGTCGAAGGTAGCGAGGGATCGCCCCGGCTCGACCGCGTGCTGGCGGCGCATTTGGCCGAGCTGTCGCGGTCGCGACTGAAAGCGCTGATCCTGGCCGGCCAGGTCGCGGTCAGAGGCGCGGCCGTGCGCGACCCCGCTTATCATGTCGCGAGAGGCGATACGATCACAATCGACGTCCCCGAGCCGGTCGCCGCGGAGCCCCTGGGCGAGGATATCGCGCTCAATATCGTCTACGAGGACGACGACCTCGTCGTCATCGACAAACCTGCCGGCCTCGTCGTGCATCCCGGCGCCGGTCACGAGACCGGGACGCTCGTCAATGCGCTGATCGCCCATTGCGGGGAGAGTCTGTCCGGCATTGGCGGGGTGAAGCGGCCGGGCATCGTGCACCGGCTGGACAAGGACACCTCGGGCCTGCTCGTCGTCGCCAAGAACGACGCGGCGCATCAGTCGCTGTCGGCGCAATTCGCCGACCACGGCAGGACCGGCGAGATGCGACGTGGCTATCTCGCCTTTGTCTGGGGGGTGCCGAACCGCACCCGCGGCTCCGTCGACGCGCCGATCGACCGCCATCCGCATGCCCGGGACAAGATGGCGGTGCGCGAAGGCGGCCGCCACGCGGTCACCCACTGGGAGATCGTCGAGACTTTCAAGGGGCCGGACGGCAAGCCGGTGGCGTCACTTCTGTCTTGCGAGCTCGAGACCGGCCGCACCCATCAGATCCGCCTGCATCTGGCGCACATCGGCCACCCCCTGATGGGCGATATGGTCTATGGCCCCCACTTCAAGACCAAGGTCACCCACCTCGGGCTCGCGGGCCAGGCGGCCTTGGCCGCTCTCGACCGCCAAGCGCTACATGCATACCTCCTGGCCCTGGAGCACCCCAAAACGGCAGCGATTCTCGAGTGGAACTCGGATTTGCCCGCCGATCTGGCCCTTTTGAGGGAGTCCCTGAAGGCGGCGCTATGACGCAGGGTGGTTAGAAAAGTCTTGATATGCCAAAAGGTTATGGCAGCCACACCGTAACGTGACGGGGGTTTAACTTCCAAAAGGGTCCCCGCTTGGTGTATGTTGCACGTGCGTTGAATCCCCAACGCAGGAACATCGCAGAGCGATTGGCTTTAACCAAGCAGTCATCTGCCTGGCCCGCCGCTATCGGGGGCCTGAACCAAGTGGAGGGCGCTAAATGGCCCGCACAGCTACCTTGCCGATTCTCAATGGAGAATCCGGCCTGTCCCGTTACCTCGCCGAAATCCGCAAGTTTCCGATGCTGGAACCCGAGCAGGAATACATGCTCGCAAAGCGCTTGCGTGAGCACGACGATCGTAACGCGGCACATCAACTCGTCACCAGCCATCTCAGGCTCGTGGCCAAGATCGCCATGGGCTATCGCGGCTACGGCTTGCCGATCTCCGAGGTCGTCTCGGAAGGCAATGTCGGCCTGATGCAGGCGGTGAAGCGGTTCGAACCCGAAAAGGGGTTCCGACTCGCTACCTACGCTATGTGGTGGATCAAAGCATCCATACAAGAGTACATCCTGCGTTCCTGGTCGCTCGTGAAAATGGGCACCACCGCGAACCAGAAGAAGCTGTTCTTCAACCTGCGCAAGGCGAAGAGCAAGATCTCCGCGCTCGAAGAGGGCGACCTGCGTCCTGACCAGGTGAAGCTGATCGCCAAGCGCCTCGGCGTGACGGATCAGGACGTGATCGACATGAACCGCCGTCTCGGCGGCGATGCCTCGCTCAACGCACCGATCCGCGACGACGGCGAAGCCGGCGAATGGCAGGACTGGCTGGTCGACAACTCGCCCAACCAGGAAGCCCTGATGGCCGAGCACGAGGAGTTCGATCATCGCCACGAAGCGCTGACCGGCGCGATGGGCGTGCTCAACCCGCGCGAACGCCGCATCTTCGAGGCGCGGCGTCTTTCGGAAGAGCCGATGACGCTGGAAGATCTCGCCGCCGAGTTCGGCGTGTCGCGCGAACGCGTCCGGCAGATCGAGGTACGCGCGTTCGAGAAGGTGCAGTCGGCCGTCAAGGGCACGATCGCCAGACAGGAAGCCGCAGCGCTCGAGGCCGCGCACGCCGCCTGATCGGCGCACCGCGAAGACAGATAAAATGAGACAAGGACGCCGGCGGTGACGCCGGCTTTTTTGTGGTCTCTTTCGTCGTCGGCCCCTGCCCGCCCCCTCAACGAAGGGTGCTGAGATAATCCGACAGATTGGTGGGATCGCCGCGCGTGCTCTGCCGCAGCTGGTTGCTCAAGAGGATGGCGGCCTGGCTCTTGTAATCGGCGGGCACGTTGTCGGTCGGCTTCAGCGGCTGGCTCAGCAAATCGCGGTAACGGTCATAGGCCTGCTGGGTGCCGACGAAGATGCAGACGCAACGCTCCGGCTCGGCGTAGAGATAGCGCATGGCGTCGCCGGATCCGTTGCTGACGAAGCGGTGCGGCGGCAGCGCACGCAACGCCTTCAGCCCGGCCGGATCGTTGGCGACCTGGATACGGAAGCCGGCCGACGACAGATAGAAGCTGTTCTTTTCCAGGAACGGCTTGCTTGGCTCCCCGGCGGACGAAATCGCAGTGCAGACCAACAGCGCCATGGCCGGCAGCAGCCGCAAGGGCTTGATGCGGAAAGTGGGCGCTAGTCCAACAATCGATGCCGACATTGCCATTGCCCCTGCGTTACGCCTTGCCTGGCCATTGCTCCGGCCCATTACGCCACGAACAGTAGGCCAACATTGTGTTGAACCTCGATCCGTCGCGCTATTCCCCCCATTCCCTTGCCAGCGTCGCAAGCGCGCAGCCTTCGCAATAGCGCGCGTCCTTGAAGTCGATCCAGTTATGCGCATAGACGTGATCGAGCGGAATGCGATAACGTGCGCGCAACACCTTCACCAGAATCCGCCAGGCCGCAATCTGCGCATCCGTCGCAGGCTTGGTAACGTCGGGATAATTGCCGGCGAACTCGACCCCGATCGAGGTGTCCTTGTTGACCTGGTGATAGGTCCTGCTGTTGTCGATGTACTTGTTGTCGTTGCGGTCGGCGCCGTCCGTATGGGTCGGGACGAGATTGTCGGCGACCGCCCAGTAGACGGTACCGTCGGTCTCGACCCAGACCATGACGCCGCGGCGTGTCGGATTTCTGGATTGCGCAAGCGCGCCGCCGCGCGCGGAGCCCGCCGGTCCCTCGGTCTGATGCACGATGATATTGCGCCAGGGGTGCGCTTTCTCGATATCGCCCCACGGCGCGAGCCAGACCATCTTCAGGCCCGGAATGTCCGGCGTTCCGGACGCGCGTGCAATCGCCTCGATCGAGGCGTCGGCGGCGAAGGCCGAAAACAACGGCAGCACCACACCCAGGACGCACAGGAGAAGGCGAAGAGACATGCCCGCACTATGCGCGGAGCCGGGACAGGATCAAGTGCTGGAGGTTAGCCCCCAGAGGTCACGCGTGGCGGCGCATCGGCTCTCGCCGGATGGCCTCGGGCTCGGGCGTGAGCGGCGGCGCCGGCTCGTAAACCGCATAGCGGTCCCTGCCCTCCTTCTTGGCGACATAGAGAGCATGGTCAGCGGCGGCGATCAGCCGGTCCGGGAAGGACCCGATCTCGCGCGTCCACTGCGCAACACCGATCGACACCGACAACGGAACCTCGTTGCCCGTGCAGCCTTCGGCGTCCGCGCGGCACACCTCGACGATGCGGCGGGCGATCATCGCGCCCTCGCGCAGCGTCGATGACGGCAGCATGATGCAGAATTCGTCGCCGCCGGTGCGGGCGAGCAGGTCGCCCGCCCGCAGCCGGGTCTGCGCCATCAGCGTGAAATGCTGCAAGCAGGCGTCGCCCGCGGCATGGCCGTGGCTGTCGTTGATCGTCTTGAAGTTGTCGAGGTCGACCACGAGCAGCGCAAACGGCTGATTGCTGCGGTCCGAGCGCGCGCACTCCTCGGTCAGGCGTTGCAACAGCTGCCGCCGATTGCCGACGCCGGTGAGATCGTCCATCAGCGCGAGATCGGCGACATCGTTGCGCAATCGGTCCATCGCCATCAGCAGGAAGCCGAAGTTGCAGACCATGGTCAGGAAGATCAGCGCCAGGATCAGGATCGATTGCGGCGCGTTGAAATGCAGGAAGTTGAAATCGCCGCCGGCCTGCAGGAACTTGCTCGCCGCACGAAGGGCGGAGATCGTAATGATCACCACCGCGACGGAGCCCGCAAGGCGCGCGCCCGCATTGATCCTGCCATCGCGCTTTCGCAATAGCAGCTTGAGCACCAGGACGAGCGGCAGCATCAGCGCCATCGAATAGACCAGGATACGGGCGGTCGCGCTATCGTGGCCGAACACAAAGGTCGAAAGGCCAAAGAATGTCAGCGCCGCGATCGCGGCCGTCAGCCGCCAGCCTACCGGCTCGCCGTAAAAGCGTCTGACGCCCATCGCCAAGAGGCAACTGGCGAACACCGCACAGGTGCCGCCAAACACCAGCGGCACCAGCGACTCCATGATCGTTCCTGCAATTCCCAAGAGGCCTGCGACGACCGCGATGAAGGCCGAGCCGGTCCAAAACCGCGCGGCTTCAAAGCTCGGATAGCTGTGCAGGATGTAAGCCCAGATCAGACCGAGCGCGAGAAAATTGAAGATGAACGCCGTCCAGAGCGTCGGAACGTTCAACATTTTAAATCCAGAGCGACCATCGCCCTGTCTCCCCGTTCTCAAGCGCCGGCGACCATCCCCGTAGTCTTGCGAAGCAACATGCAGCCAATGCGATTAACGGAGTCTCACCTCGGAAACCAAATACTCGGCTTGGTTGTGAAATGCTGAAGATGATGCGGCGTCATCGAGTCAGCAGCTCGCCAGATTGTCTTGCCAGCTATCTTGCCGATTGTCGTATCGTTAACCCTGAGCGTGATGGTCGATGCGTTTCGATCGATCGCCTGAAAAGCCGACAACGCGAACAACGCCTGCTGCTTGCGCCAAAAACACGCCAAAACGCGTAACTTCTGTGGATAACGCGATGACACAGGCGTGACAATGCGGGGCAGACGCTCGCGAATCTGTTGGGATTACAGTCGAGGATATTGCGAGGCTGGCCCTCCGCCGAGCATGCCTCGTGTCGCGTTTCAATCCATTAACTCAAATGAGGATGCTATGGCTAAGAAAGCGAAGAAGGCAAAGAAGGCGAAAAAGGCCAAGAAGGCGAAGAAGAAGTAACGTCGAAACTTCTTCAGCCCGGGTGGAGCCTCGCTCTGCCCGGGCCCCTAGGACGGGTGTGGACGGTGATAATGTGGCGGGCCCAAGGCTCGCTTTTTTGTTGGGCTCGCCTTTTTTATTCCGGCTTTGAATTCCCTTGATCCCACCTAGCCGATCGCTTTCAGTGGCGAACCTCATCTGTGCCGGAGTAATCCCCGATGACTGCGATTCCTGGAGCCGCCGTGGCTGTCACCGGTGCCGCGAGCGGAATTGGCCGGGCGCTCGCGATCGAACTGGCCGAGCGCGGCGCCGATCTTGCGCTCGCCGACCGCGACGAAGCGGGATTGCAGGCGGTCGCCGCCGATATCGCCAAGATCCACCAGGAAACCCGCCGGCGGAAGATCAGCCTGCATCGCGTCGACGTCAGCGAGCCCGAGGCGGTCACCGCCTTCGCACGCGAGGCGATCGCTGCCCATCCCGCCCTCAATATCGTCGTCAACAATGCCGGCGTCGCGCTGCTCGGACAGTTTCACGAGATCGACCAGGCGCAGATGCAGTGGCTGTTCAACATCAATTTCTGGGGCGTGGTGCATTCGACCCGCGCCTTCCTGCCTCATCTCGCGAGCCAGCCGGCCGCGCATATCGTCAATCTCTCCTCGATCTTCGGCATCGTCGCCCCGCCGGGCCAGACCGCCTATGCGGCGGCGAAATTCGCCGTGCGCGGCTTTTCGGAATCGCTCCGGCACGAATTGCAGGTGGCGCAAAGCCCGGTCCGGCTTTCCGTGGTGCATCCCGGCGGCATCAAGACCAACATCGTGCGCAATTCGCGCACCGGCTCCGGCATCACCGACAACGAGCGGCGGGCCGAAACGATCGAGCGGTTCGATGCCATCGCGCAAACCAGCGCGCGGGATGCCGCGCGCCGTATCATCAAGGGCATCGAAAAGAACGAGCCGCGCATCCTGATCGGCGGCGACGCCCGTTTCATGGACATCCTGCAGCGCTTCCGCCCCGCCACGTACTGGCACGTCATGGCGAAGCGCGTCTGGAAGACGCCGAGGCCGGAGCACAAGGGCGGCTAAGCCCTGGCTGCGATTCCTCGTCATTGCGAGCGCCAGCGAAGCAATCCAGAGTGACAAAAACGACTGGATTGCTTCGTCGCCTTCGGCTCCTCGCAAAGACGACGTCACGGGAGCCCTCATCTCTCCGCAAACGCCAGCCTGGCACCGAGCAGGGCAAAGCCGCCGGCAAAAGCGCGGCGCAGCCACGCCATCACCCTGGGCCTGCTGACGACATGATCGCGAACCCTTGCCGCGGACAGGCCGTAGAGCACGAAGACGACGAAGGTCATCAGCATGAAGGTTGCCGAGAGTTCCAGCATGCGCGCGACGGGGTGGACCTCGTCGCCCGCGATGAACTGCAGCAGGAAGGCAAGGAAGAAGATCGAGAGTTTTGGGTTGCGGATGTTGACCAGAATGCCCCTCACGATCACCCACGCATCGGTGGGCGCATCCTTCCGCGCCTCGACCGACAGCGCGCCGCGCTCGCCGAGCTGCTGCCAGGCCATATAGAGGAGATAGGCGACGCCGAGCCATTTCAGCGCGGCGAAGGCCAGCGCACTGGTGTGCAGGACGGCCGCAAGCCCCACCATCGCCGCCAGCATCGCCGGCACGATACCAAGCGTACAGCCGATAGAGGCCGCCACCGCGGCGCGCGCACCGCCGGACAGCGCGGCCGCCAGCGTATAGATCACGCCGGTGCCCGGCGAAACAACAACGATCAGCGAGGTGAGCAGGAATGCGAAGGACATAAATCACCTCCCGATGAGCTGATCGGCGAAATAGGCGATGGTCTTGCGATAGATCACGGCGTGATTCCACTCCCGCATCGCCTCGAAATTCGCCGAGCCTTCGCCATAGGGCGCGCCCATCTTGAAGCCGTTAGTGTGCAACAGGTTCGCGGTGGAGGCGAGCACGTCGGCGACGCTGTGGCGCAGATCGACGCGACCGTCACCGTCGAAATCCACGCCGTACTTGATGTAGGACGACGGCAGAAATTGCGTCTGCCCGATCTCGCCGGCATAGGCGCCGATCATCTCGCGCAGCGGCAAGTCGCCGCGTTGCAGGATTTTCAGCGCCGCCAAGAGCTCGCCCTGGAACAGTTCGGTGCGCCGGCAATCATGCGCCATGGTCGCCAGCACGCGAAAGACCGGCAGCTTCCCCATGTCGCCCTTGCCGAAATCGCTTTCCAGCCCCCAGATCGCCACGAGAATTTGCCGCGGCACGCCGTATCTGGCCTCAATGCTCGACAACAGATCCGCATAGCGCCGCAACATCGCGCGCCCGCCATTGATGCGGCCGCTGCCGACGCGGGTCGCGACATATTGCTCGAAGGTTTTCGTAAACGTACCGCGCTGGCGGCGGTCGAAGGCGAGCACGCCAAAATCCTGCTGCACCCCGCCGAGCGCCTGCGCGATCGTTGCTTGCGAAATGCCGGCGGAAGCCGCTTCGCCAGAGACGTTCTGCACGAAAGTGTTGAAATCGCCGCCGCAGCGCGCTGCAAATGCGGGCGTGGCGGCGACGAAAGTGCCGAACAGGATTCCAAGACAGAGCTTCCGCATCGACAGTTCCCAGGTAGCTCGTCATGCCGGGCATGACGGTGAACGATAACTTCGGCGGATCATGCCCTTGCAAGGCCGTATCCGTCAAAGCGCGGCTTGAGGGGCGACCTTGCGCCTGCGCGACGGAAGCGGTACGAGGCGCACATGCGAAGGATTTCAGCCTCGATCATTTTTCGCGTTCCCTTGTTCCGGCTGCTCGCGATCAATCTTGGCATTGGCTTGTCGATCGCGGCTTTGCTCGTCGGCGGCCTGCTCTGGCTCGACCCCGGCGGCCTGCGCCATCTGATTTTGGCCGACCGCTCGCCGGGCGTTGCGCTCGGGCTGTTGATCTTCGGTTTCGTCGTCACGTTTGGCTCAAGTGCGATGGGCACGGCGATCATGGCGCTCGGCCGGCGCGAGGATCAGGACGGTCCGCGCGGCGGCGGCACAGGTGAGACCGTGCTCTCATCCCTCCCCCTTGCGGGGAGGGTCGACCGGCGCTAGCCGGTCGGGGTGGGGGTTCAAGTGCCGTAGAATATCTTCCATCGCGGCACTGAAATTTTCAGACGTTTGCTGAGTGCGCGGGCGTTAGCCAACGAATTATTCTCCTCACTATGCCCCCACCCGACCGGCCTTTGGCCGGCCACCCTCCCCCGCGTTCCGCGGGGGGAGGGATAAGTCAGCCTCACTCCCTGCCGTCGATCTGGCGGCCCATCAGCGCGATTGCCTGCTGATAGACGCTCGCCGCATTCCATTCCTGGATCGCCGCGAAATTCGGCTCGCCCGGCTGATAGCCGGCGCCGACGCGCCAGCCATGGGATTTCAGGAAATTCGCGGTCGACGACAGCGCGCCGGAAGAGCTTTCGAGATTGCCGACGCCATACTCCAGCATCGTCTTGGGCAGGAACTGCGTCTGGCCGATCTCGCCATGCATCGAGCCGCGCTGGCTTGCCGACAGCGTGCCGCGATCGATCAGCTTCAGCGCGGCGTAAAGCTGGTCGGTGAAATATTCCGGCCGCCGGCAGTCATAAGCCAGCGTCGCAATCGAGGAGAGCATGTTCTGGTTGCCGCGCTGGCTGCCGAACCCGGTCTCCATGCCCCAGATCGCGATCAGCGGCCCCGGCGGCACGCCATAGCGCTGCTCGATCGAAGCGAACAGCGCCGCGTTCCTCTGCTTCATGGCGCGGCCACGCGCCACGATCGCGGCCGCCCCGCGCTTGACCAGGAACGCATCGAGCGAGAGCTTGAAACTGTGCAGGCTGCGATCGGCTGATATCGTCGCGCTCGCATAATTCGTCTGCTCGAGCGCCGAAATGCCGGCACCACTGATGCCCTTGGCGCGGGCTTCCGCGGCGAACTGCTGCTTCCAGGCCTCAAAACCCCCGGGCCCGTTGCCGCATTGCGCGGCGTGGACCTGCGTGGTGAGGGCGGACAGGACAACCGCGAACGCGGCGGACGAAAACACTCTGCTCTTCATCGGGCTAAGTTCCTCACATGGACGCGGGCTTGACCTTACGTCATCCCCAAGCCTAACGGAAATACCGGCTCCACGGTATGACGGTGCGCGTCGGATCTCTCCTCTTCGTCATTCCGGGATGGTCCGAAGCGACAAAATTGAATTTCAATTTTGCGCTGAGGACCAGACCCGGAATCCATAATTCCGTAGGAATAGCTGGAGAAATAAATTCCGGGCTCGCGCCATGGCGCGCCCCGGAATGACCTGTCCAAATACATGCACAGCTTCACCCTCCCGGCGACGCGAACGCGCCCGAGCCTTGCAAAATCGAAGCCCTCGAACACGAGGGCGCAGGGAATGCCGGGTGCGCGCCGCACCCGCAGCCTCGTACGCAAGTAAAAAAGCGTACGAGCGTAGTCACCACAGGTACGCCGAACAGTCCGGCATTCCCTGCGCGATGGTTTTACGGTTTCCTTCGTGGTCTCCCTGGTGATCGGGCTTTCTTGCCACCATCCCCGGTGCGATGCGCAAGCATCGTCACCAGGTTGATACCAGCGTCGAGATATCAGGACGCCACGACTTCGCCGTCCGCTTCGCCTGCGTTCGTCTTGCGCAAACAAAGCGTCCACCGCATCCCGCACTCAACGTTCGTGACGATCGCGAAGCGCCCCTCTTGTTCGAGGCGGGACGGGGCGAGCTGATGCCCGTGATTTGCCCGACGTCACAAGCGAATTTTTTTTCGCAAGAGGGCTGGACCGACAAGCAAATCACCGCGCATCGCGCGGATTGAATTCAGGCCAGTTCTTCAGCGGCTTGAGCGCCGGCAGGTTGTTGGGCCGCTCCGGATATTGAAACTCGCTGCTGCGCAGCCAGCGTCCCTTAAAGCGATCCCAGAACAGGATCGCATCCATCTGCCAGGCGAATTCATGGACCCGCCAGACGCCGTGACACCTGATAATCTCGCCCGTGCCGTTCATGGGAAGGCTGTTGAGCCGGCAGAGCGCATCCATTTCGGACCAGTGCTCACGGATACGCGCATGCGTCGAATCGTGAACTGCCGACCAACTCTCTGCCCGCAGAACCCCGGCCCCGCCCCCTTTTTGACTTTCTTCGACCAGGGGGACTTGAGCGAAATGCCGGGATTGGTAGAAAGGCCGCGCGATTTTCCGGGCCGCAAAGGGGCGACGAGCGTCATGACACCATCATCAAAATTCCGGCCGCAGGCGACCTTGCGCGGCGTGCTTCTGCTCGGCGCGCTCTGTCTGGTCGGTGGCCCCGCGCAGGCGCAAAACATCGATGAAGGCAAATCGGCCCAGCAGCTCTATGCGGCGACCTGTGCGGCCTGCCACAAGAATCCAGCCGCGCTCGCCAAGGGCCGCTTCCGCGCCACCCTCCTGCCGTTCCTGAAAGACCATTACACGACGAGCACGAGCGAGGCCTGGGCGCTCGCCTCCTATCTCGCGTCGGTGGATGCCGGACCGCCCCGGGCGAAGAAATCAGGCACGTCGAAGAAGCGCTCGTCGCAGGCGCCGGCAGCTCAGCAGAATTGATATTGGAGAAGCCGGACTGTTCGGCCCATCCCTCGAGACGGCGCGGCGCCTGTCATCGGGCGCGCATTCGCGCAACCCGTTGGCGCCCCCTCGGGATGAGGTCGTCGTTTGGGGATTGATTTTTAGACCCTCATGGTGAGGAACCGCGTCACCTGACGCGGCATCTCTGGACGATGCCTCGCATTGCCAGGAGAACCGTGAGGCCGCTCAATCAATCGCCGTATGCGATCGCCCTGCCCCGCACGGGCAAAGGTGAAAGAGCGTGAATTGTCTTTCGATCAGTCCGCGCTCTGCTGGGCCTGGGCCATGATGATGGCCTTCACGCTTGGCACGACGGCGAGGTGGGTGAACTGGCCGTCGTCATAGGCCTTGCGGAAGCGGTCGAAGTCGCGGATCGAGATGCAGCCGTTGGAATCACCGTTCGGGCCGAGCATGTAGCTGTGCACGAGCAGGCCCGAACGCCCGCCGATATCGTTGCCATCGGCCGGCGTCATGCGCAGCGCGGCAACGCCGTGAAAACTCGCCTCGCGGGGTTTGAGCGAATACATCGCCGGCGGCGTTGCGCCGACCATCCGCATGTTCACGTGGTCCGGATCGTCCCGCAGGTTGCCCATGCCGGAGTGCGCTTCGAACACCGTCCCGTTCGGCAGGTATACCGCGTGTGCGGTGATGTCATAGACGGCGGTCTCGTTGTCATAACCGAGCGCGGTGAGATCCGGCGCTCGCCCGAGCCCGAGCGAAGCAACCGTCATCTTCGCCTTCATCATGTCGGAAAACTTCTGCAGCGCTGAACGCTCCGGCCGGCTCGGCACCGTGTCCGTCGCTGCCATTGCCGTCGTTATCGGCTCTGCTGTCGCCAGGGCGAAGGCCTGACTCGTCTGAGCCGACTGGTCGGCGGCCGCGGGGCGCGATCGCGGCAGCGGAACGCTGGATGCGATTGCGGTCGCCGCCGGCGAGGTCGTGGCGACGGGCGCACTCACCAGTGTTTCGTCGGCAATCGCGGGGCGGAGGTTGTCCCGCGGCCAGCGTTGCGCGAGCGCATCCGCCGTGGTCGACAGTTCCAGATCCGCCTTGGCAAAGACCAGCCGTTTCAGCGGCTGCAGCAGCGCGCTGGTCGTCGCCTTCGGCACCGAGACGAAACGATCTTCGAAACTCAAGCGCTCGGCACTTGCCGGCGAAGCGGAAGCGGGCGCGGAAAGGTCGGGGCTGGTGATCCAGGCAGCGACCGTCAAAGCGAGGCCAGCCGCAGCGAGCGTCAGCAGGATGGTATTGGCTTTTCCGGCGCGCCGCGCAGGCTTGCGAGCGGGGGACGTGGTATGGGCAGGCGCTGTATGGGCAGGCGCTGCCGTGCGGGTGGGCGCTGCGCCGCGGGCAGTCGAAGGCCTCCGCGCTGGCGAAGCCCTGCGGGCTATCGCGGCGTTCACAGCCACACGGTCCCCAATTTCACCTCGACGAGGCCGCAACCAGAATCCCCCACGGATCAGTCGAGCAACGAGAATACGATAACAAAGATTAAAAGTAAGGCATATTCGCGACGAATGATATGGGCTGATGGGCTGAGGCCGACGGGATTTTTGCGCTCGCCGAGGTTGTGAGGAGCGGGGAAAACCCGCATGGCCGGGACGTCACGTCTCAGGAATTAAACTATTGAGATATTTCAGTTTTCTTCTTCGTCGCCTGGCTATGACGAAACAAAACTCGGCCGTTCGACCGCCGGAGCGGCTAGCCGCCGTACCAACCGTCCGGAAACGGAATCAGCGGCCAGGCTTCGTCATTGTCGTTCGCGGGCTGCGCCTGGCCGGCGGTCTTTCGGGATGAATCCGAATCGTCACCGCGATTCGTGTCAGGAGATCGCTCCCCGTCCCGACGGCTGCGAACAACGATGTCGAGTGCCATCTTGCGCCTCTTTGAAAAAACCGGCGCTGCAATCGTCTGAAATAACCAACTCGGCAGTATTGGGTTCCTAATCTGCTCAATCATACCACGCCATGACGACGTTGCCGCGATGAATTGTTGTCTGGATTGAGTCAGCCAATAGGCGCATCCGGCAGGATGACGCCGAAGGTAGGTCGATAGGGAATGGCACGCATGTGTTCGCAGAGGGCTCGCCGTATGAAAAGCAAAACGGCGGGCCTTCGCCCGCCGCGTTTGTCTTGATGTCCTCTCGTCCCTCGAGACGCCGCTGACGCGGCTCCTCAGGAAGAGGACGACAGCTAGTTATCGAGGAACGAGCGCAGCTTCCGCGACCGCGATGGATGCTTGAGCTTGCGCAGCGCCTTCGCCTCGATCTGGCGGATGCGTTCGCGCGTCACCGAGAACTGCTGGCCGACTTCTTCCAGCGTGTGGTCGGTGTTCATGCCGATGCCAAAACGCATGCGCAGCACGCGCTCCTCGCGCGGCGTGAGCGAGGCCAGCACGCGCGTCGTGGTTTCGCGCAGGTTCGACTGGATCGCCGCATCGATCGGGAGGATCGCGTTCTTGTCCTCGATGAAATCGCCGAGATGCGAGTCTTCCTCGTCGCCGACCGGCGTCTCCAGCGACAGCGGCTCTTTCGCGATCTTGAGAACCTTGCGCACTTTTTCGAGCGGCATGCCGAGCTTTTCGGCGAGTTCTTCCGGCGTCGGCTCGCGGCCAATTTCATTCAACATCTGGCGCGAGGTGCGCACGATCTTGTTGATGGTCTCGATCATGTGCACGGGGATACGGATGGTCCGCGCCTGATCGGCGATCGAACGCGTGATCGCCTGCCGGATCCACCACGTGGCATAGGTCGAGAACTTGTAGCCGCGGCGGTACTCGAACTTGTCGACCGCCTTCATCAGACCGATGTTGCCTTCCTGGATCAGGTCGAGGAACTGCAAACCGCGGTTGGTGTATTTCTTGGCAATCGAGATCACGAGGCGAAGGTTGGCTTCCACCATTTCCTTCTTGGCCTGGCGCGCCTCGCGCTCGCCCTTCTGCACGCCGTGCACGATCTTGCGGAATTCGCCGATCTCGAGGCCCGTGAGCGCCGCGAGTTGCTGAATCTCGCCGCGCAGCTCCTTGATGCGGTCCTTCTCGTGATGGACGAAATTCTTCCAGCCTTTGGCGGAGAGTTTCGAGACACGGTTGAGCCAGCGCGGATCGAGCTCCGAGCCCTGGTAGTTGCGCAGGAAGTCGTCGCGCGCGACGCCATGGCTGTCGCCGAGTTGCAGCAGGCGCCCCTCGAACGAGACGAGCTTCTTGTTGATGTCGTAGAGCTGCTCGACGAGGGAATCGATACGCGCCTGGTTGAGACGCAGCGACTTCACCTCGACGATGATCTCGTCCTTCAGCTTCTTGTACTTGCGCTCCTGCGCCGGCGAGAGCGACTCGTTCTGCAGCTGGTTGGAGATGTCCTGCTCCTGCAACCGCCGCAGCTTCTTGTAGTTGTCGGCGATCTTGTCGAAGGTTTCGACCACCTTCGGCTTCAGCTCGGCCTCGATGGCCGCGAGCGACATCTGGTTCTCGAACTCGTCGTCGTCCATATCGGATTCGGCCGCGGCCTCGCCCGGATCCTTCTCCTCGGCGTCCGCATCGCCCGCAGCGGGCGCTGCGCGGAACGGGGTCGGCGACGGCGGCGCCGCAGGCGGTGCGGCGGCGGCCGGCATCGCGCCGCCATTGCCTGGGCCGCTGCCGTTGGCGGCTGCGCCTTCGCCAGCCGGCTGGCCATCGGGACCGACGGCCGCGCCGATCATGTTGGGATTGAGATTGTTCTTGGCGTCGGGGCCGGCATAGGTGGCCTCGAGATCGATGATGTCGCGAAGGAAGATCTTTCCTTCGTTGAGTTCGTCGCGCCAGATGATGATGGCCTGGAAGGTGAGCGGGCTTTCGCAGAGACCAGCGATCATCGCCTCGCGGCCGGCCTCGATGCGCTTGGCAATCGCGATTTCGCCCTCGCGCGACAACAGCTCCACCGTGCCCATCTCGCGCAGATACATGCGCACGGGATCGTCGGTGCGCTCGCCCGGCTCGGACTTCTTGACCTCGGTGACGGCCTTGGAGGTGACCTCGACGAGTTCGTTGTCGGTATCGTCGTCGGCGTCGTCCTGCTTTTCTTCCTCAGCGTCGTCGTCGGCCTCGGTGACGTTGATGCCCATGTCCGAGAGCATCGACATGATGTCCTCGATCTGCTCGGGCGAGGTGGTGTCGGAGGGCAGCACTTCGTTGAGCTGATCGAAGGTCACGAAGCCGCGCTTCTTGGCCTGCTTGATCATCTTCTTGACGGCAGCATCCGACAGGTCGAGCAACGGCGACGGCGCCTCGGGCTGATCCTTCTCAGGAGCGTCCGCGACCTTCTCGTCTTTTTCTTTTTCCTTGACCTGAACCGTCTTCGCCTTGCTGGCCATTCAAAAGCTCCCAACCGCGCCTCGACGACGGACCAAAGCCCATCTCGAACGCTTCAACTCACTCATGACGCGAAAGGGCGGCGGAAAGTCTCGCCACCCCCAAACGCTCTTGCCGATTTCAAACAAATGACCTTGCGCGCAGTCCCTTGCGAGATGGCAGGTCACCGGATACTCGAACACGATGCACTTTTCGGTTTATTCCGAACGCACACTTTTCGAAAACGAGCCGACGGTCCACCAGATCAGAAAATGCCTCAAAGCCATTAAACGTCGCTTAACCCTGTTCTTGCAGCCAAACCTCGGGTTTGGCCAGTCTTTTTGCGGTTCCGTGCGGGCATCCCGCACAATTTTGCCTGCTACAGGCTGCCCTGGATTCGGCCGGACGATTCGCCAAATCCCTCGATCATGGCCTCGGTGCCGTCCATTTCGGACAATCGTGCCTTGACGTCGCGCAGCCACGCCAGATTGGCCTCGCTCGCGTCAGCGCCGAGAGCGAGCTCGGCGTCCTTTAGCTCCCTAAGTAAGGAGTGATATTGTCGGTGCAAGGAGACGAGCTGGTGCCAGGTGGAAAGAACGTCCTCCCGCGCCGCGCCGGCGCGTGCGCCCCATACCGCAGCCGTTGTGATCGCCCCATCAACCCTTTGAAGCTCCTTGGAAAATCCGCCCTTCACAAGGTCAGCGCGGAGCTTTTCGCTCTGCTCGGAGGGCTCAGGCGAATGGTGGTGGTCGCTGGCAAAGGCCGCGATGATGCCGGCGCGGAGCTTGTGCGCTTCCGCATGCGGCAGTTCGAGCGCGGCCGCCTCCTCCAGATGGTCGTGCAAGAGCCAGGGATGATTGATCAGGCATTGCAGGATCAGCGCCTCGCGGCGGGACATCGCGCTCCGCTGGCCGCGCAGCAGGGGACTTGCCGCCAACTGCGAACTCGCCACCTGGTAGGGGCCGCGCAGCGCCGCCGCCGGACCCTGTGGACGGCCAGACCGCGGGTCGAATCTCCCGGGATTTTGCCCGACGCGCGGGGCGAATCGGCGGGCTGATTCGCCGTAACTCCCGCCTCCGGGACGCCCGCCGCCATAGGGGGCGCGCGCCACTTCGGGCGCGAACATGCGCTGCAATCGCTCGGAAAAATCCTGACGATAATAGCGCCGCACCACCTCGTCGCGGATGTTGTTCGCGATCTCGCCGATGCGTTTTTCCAGCGCGGCGCGCCGCTCGGGCGTGGCAAAATTGCCGCCCTCGACCTCTCGTGCCCAGATCATGTCGGCAAGCCCGCGTGAGGCGGACATCACCTCCTCGATCGCGGCGCGGCCGCCGGCCCGCGCGAGATCGTCGGGGTCCTGGCTTTCGGGGAGCAGCGCAAAGCGCAGGCTTTTTCCCGGAGCCAGATGCGGCAGCGCCAATTCTGCCGCGCGCCACGCCGCCTTCTGCCCGGCGCGGTCGCCGTCGAAACACAGGATCGGCTCGTCGGCCATTTTCCAGAGCAGCGCGAGCTGGTTTTCCGTGAGCGCGGTGCCAAGCGGCGCGACGCTGCCGGGATATCCCACACCGACCATGGCAATGACGTCGACATAGCCTTCGACCGCGACGATCGGGCTGCCGTCATGCGCGGCCTGCCGCGCGGCGGCGAGATTGTAGAGATTGTCGCCCTTGTGAAACAGCGGCGTTTCCGGCGAATTCAGGTATTTCGCCGGCACGTCCTTTTCGAGCGCTCGGCCGCCGAACGCAATCACGCGGCCCCGCGCATCCGTGATCGGAAACATCACGCGATCACGGAAGCGATCATAGGGAACGGGAATGTCGTCGCCGCCGATCAGAAGGCCGGTCTCGATCATGTCTTCGACGGTGACACCCTGGCTGCCGAGATGCTCCTTCAGCGCGAAGCGGTCGGCGGGCGCATAGCCAAGGCAGAATTGCAGTTGCGTGGCCGGTGAAATGCCGCGATCGGCAAGATAGCCGCGCGCCTTGGCGCCGTGTCTTGCGGCCAAAGTGTCCGCGAAGAACCTGGCCGCAAGTTCCATCACGTCATGCAGCGTCTTGCGCCGCGCCTCGTGACGGGCGGCATCGGGAGTAGCCGCCGGAAGCGGCAGGCCCGCCATCGCGGCGAGCCGCTCCACGGCTTCCGGGAACGTCACGCCTTCCGTCTCCATCAGGAAGTCGAAGATGTTGCCGTGCTTGCCGGTGGAGAAGTCGTGGTAAAATTGCTTCTGGTCGTTGACGGTGAAGGACGGCGTCTTTTCCTGCTGGAATGGCGACAGCCCCTTAAACTCACGGCCCGCCTTCTTCAGCTTGACGCGACGGCCGACGACTTCCGACACCGGAAGGCGCGCCTTCAGTTCGTCGAGGAATTGGGGCGTAAATCGCATGGACTGATTCTGTGCGAGGTTTGAGTCGGGGCGAAGGCTTACGGATATAGGGTGGATTATCGAATCCGCTAAGAATATCGACCTTCTCGCCGCTATTCACAGGCCACTGTCATTCCAGGGCGAGGCGAAGCCTCGAACCCGGAATGACGGCGTCACAAAAAACGCCCCGATTCGATGCGGGCGAGCCCGTGACCGGCCAGTTGTAGATATAGGTCCAGGCTTCGCCGACGCTGCCGTCAGCGAGCGTCACCGGCAGCATCCGCCGGACATATTGCGTCGGCTCGGGAAAGCCCTCCCCGCAGGCTTCATACATGTCGAATTCGCGCAAGAGATCATCGACTGCGCGCAGCCGATAGAGCTCGCCGAACACGACGTCGGCCGCCTGATCCGACAGGACGAGGCCCGGATAATGCTTCACCTTGTAAAGCCTTCCGCTGCAACTCGCGTCCCCGAGAAAATCGGCATTGGCCGACAACAGCCGCGCCATCGGATGCAAATAGCCGCGCATCAACGTGCCATAGACGAAGAGAAGATCGGAGGTCATGAGCGTTTCTTATACCGTCATTGCGAGGAGCACGAGCGTCTCCTCACCGTCATTCCGGGGCGCGCGTTAACGCGAACGTATCGGTGCGCAATTGCGCACCATAGTTCGCACCTCACGGCGGGCCCCGGAATGACAAGACGCTGGATTGATGCGCTCCCCGCATGACGGCCGCATGACGGAGAGAGAACTCAGCCCGCCACTTCGTCGCTGACGACGAAGAATTTGGCGAGGTTCATGCGGCCGAAACTCGTCGACAGCGCGACGTCGGCGGCGTCGCGGCCCGTCGCCATCAGGATCCGGCCGATCCGCGGCACGACATGGCGCGCGTCGAAGGTGTACCACTGGCCTGAAAGATACGCCTCGAACCAGCCGGAAAAGTCCATCGGCGCCGGATCGGGCGGAACGCCGATGTCGCCGAGATAGCCGGTGCAATAGCGCGCCGGAATCCCCATGCAGCGGCACAGCGTCAGCGCCAGATGCGCGAAGTCGCGGCACACGCCGGAGCGCTGTTCGTGGGCGTCGAAGGCGGATTTCATGTGGTGGGCATGCTGGTAGCCGAAGGTGACGCGGTCATGCACATAGTTGCAGATCGCCATCACCCGCTCCCAGCCGGGCTGGGTATTGCCAAACAGCGACCAGGCGAGATCGACGAGCTTGTCGGTCTCGCAGTAACGGCTCGCCATCAGATAGACCAAGACGTCGTCCGGCAATTGCTCGATCGGCATTTGCCTGGCGTCAGGCGCGACCACATCCGGCAATCCGGAATCGCGCACCAGCGCATCGCCATACAGGGTGATGCCACCGGGCGGCGCGACCAGCCGGCCGCAAATATTGCCGAAGGAGTCCCGGTAGTAGCGGATGCTTACATCCGGCTCGGTGGTGATGGTCTCAGCGCCGACGATATCGTGGCGGCGCGAGGGATGGATCGACAGCATGATCACCATCGGCGTCGGCTGCGGCGCGGCGTAGGCGATTTCGAAACCAACCTTGATTTGCATCGCTAGCGTCCACTTTCCGAAGTTCGTACCACACCTCAGCACCCACCTTTCACGAACTTCGGAAAGTCATGGACGCTAGCAAACTTAATTGATCCTAGTGCCGCTTTTCTATTTGAAGTTCCTGGACGGATTCGCCGCTTGCGCCGCAGGAACTTCAAATAGGCGGCACTAGCCTTCCACCGTCTCTTCGTCCGACACGACGCGGATATCGACCTCCATGCCGATGAAGGCATCGGCATGTCCAAGATAGGTGCCGTGCAGCGGGATGGCCTGGCCCGGATCGCGCGCCACTGCTACGCGGATGAGGTCGCGCGTGCCGACAATGCCATTGGTCGGATCGAACTCGATCCAGCCGGCGCTCGGCAGGTAAACCTGCACCCAGGCATGCGTCGAGCCGCCGCCGAGATGGGCGCCATCCGACGGCACGAACAGATAGCCCGAGACGAAGCGCGCGGCGATGCCGAGCTGGCGCAGCGCCTCAATCATGAGCAGCGCATAGTCGCGGCAGGTGCCTGAGCCGGTTTGCAGCGTGTCGAGCGGATGCTGGGTGCCGTGCTCATGGCGCCGGCGATAGGCGAAGGCCTCGCGGATGCCATGGGTGATCTGGGTGAGAATCTTGTAGGTCGGCGTCGGCGCCTCCGCGTCGAGGAAGTTCCGCGCCCAGGTCGACAACTCGCCGCCCGGGTCGCTGTATTGCGGCGTGATGAACTGGCGTAGATCCGGAAACTCCTCCGGGTCGTAGAGAAACGGATAGAAATACGCGGGATCGCCCGGCGTCAGCGCGAACTCCTCCTCCGGGTTGTGGTCGACGGTCGCGCTCCAGGTGAAGCTCAGGACATCGGACCGCTCGTCGAAGGTCGCAATCGCCACGCTGTTGCCGAACACGTCGTGGATCCAGCGCAGCCGCATCGGCTCCGGCACGATCGCAAGATCGCCCGAAACAACGCGCAAATCATGCCCGTCGCGCGGCCGCAGCATGATCCGGTGCTCGCCAAATGCGACCGGGCGCGCATAGCGATATTCGGTCTTGTGGTGAATGGTCAGACGCGGCATCGTTGATTGCAATTATTATGACTTCGTAGGGTGTAATCTAGAGTTAGCGCTGCATATTTCGAGGTCGGCGATGCCGCTAGAACAGGCAATTTGGGCAAGAAAAGATGGTCTTGGTTGACGCCGGCGACACATCGTTACTTCTGGGCAGCACCGATGCTCCTCCGGTCGTAGAGCAGAACCCGCACGGGCCCTCTCCGTTCCTTCTGACATCGGATCATTTCGGCCGCGCGATCCCCAAAAGCCTCGGCGACCTCGGTCTCCCCGAGAGCGAGCTGACGCGACACATCGCCTTCGATATCGGCATAGCCGGCGTCGCACGGGCGCTGTCCGAGCGGCTGGATGCGCACTTGATCGCGCAGCACTATTCGCGGCTTGTCATCGACTGCAACCGCCCCTTCGCCTCGCCAAGCTCGATCCCTTTGATCAGCGAGGCGACGACGATCTCGGGCAATGAAGGCCTCACGCGCGAGGGAGTGGAGGCGAGACGCCGCGAGGTGTTCGATCCCTATCACCGCCGCATCGCCGAGGTGATCGACCAGCGGCTGCGCGACGGTGTCCCGACCGTGCTTGTGTCGCTGCACAGCTTCACGCCGGTCTATGCCGGCATCAAGCGGCCCTGGCATGTCGGCACGCTGTATCAGCGCGACACCCGCCTGCCGTCACTCCTGCTGAAAGCGTTACGTGCGCAAGGCGACCTCGTAGTCGGCGACAACGAGCCCTACGCGGTGAGTAACGAAACCGACTACACGATTCCCGTTCATGGCGACGTACGCGGGCTGATGAACACCGGCATCGAGATCCGCCAGGATCTGATCGCCGACCAGGCCGGCGAGACGCAATGGGCGGAGCGGCTGGCTGCGATCTTTACCGAGATCGAAGCGACGTTGCGGACGCAGGCATTGTTGCCTGCCTGAATTTACCTCGCACGCGTCAGTGCGAGCCAGACGCCGCCGCCGATCATGAAGCCGCCGGAAACGCGCGAGAGCAGCCGCGTCCGCCGCGCCGAGAAGAACGTGCGCACGCGTCCCGCCAGCAGCGCATAGGCCGCGTCCGTGAGCCCGGCAACGACCATGAAGGTGACGCCGAGCAGCGCGACCTGCGGCAGGTGATCCCGGCTCATGTCCACGAATTGCGGAATGAAGGCGCCGAAGAACACGAGCAGCTTGGGATTGGAGAGTGCGACCAGAAAACCCTGCAGGAAGAATCCGCCGCGTGGCGGCGGCGGCGCTTCGGCCTTGACGCCCATCACCGGCTCGCGGATCAGCTTGATGCCGAGCCAGACCAGATAGATCGCGCCGGCAAAGCGTACCCAGTCGAACCAGTAGCCCATCGTCGCCATCAGCGACGTCAGCCCGATCGCGACCACGCCGATCACGATCAGCAGCGCCGCCTGTACGCCCAAGATATTGGTCAGCGCCGCACGGCTGCCGTAGCGCAAGCCATTGGCGATCACGAGCGTCACGATCGGCCCCGGCAACAGCGCAAGGGCGACGCAGGCGGCGATGTAGGCGAGATAGAGCTGGAGAGACATGAGTTTCACCTAGCACTTTGCGTCATGGCGGGTTTATCCCGGCCATCCACGTCTTTGATGCAAGGTAAGAAGGCGTGGATGCCCGGGTCAAGCCCGGTCAAGACGATCGTTATATCTTGCCGTCATTTGCAAGGATCGAAAGCATCCCTCCACTGTCATTCCGGGGCGCGCGTAGCGCGAGCCCGGAATCCATCAGGCCGCGGACCGTGAGGATTGATGGATTCCGGGTCTGCGCCTATCGGCGCATCTACGATGTGCAGTTGCACATCGGAGAATGACGAAAAGACTGGATTGCGGAGCCTATCATCGGGCGCGCATTCGTGACCCGCTGGCTAGCGCTCGTATGGCGCGAGACCGACCGGCCTGCGCCATTGAAATCCTTATCACGGCAGCCCGGCGATCTTTCGCGCCTCGCCGGTCATTTCCAGAATGTGCATGCCGGTATTGGCGCGATCGACGATGTAGATATAGCCGCGGTCGTCCGTCTCGAGATTGTTGGTCTGGATCGCGACCTTGCAACGGTCCTTGCCGTCGATCTTGACGCAGCGCTTGTCCGTGTTGGCCGTGATCGACGGAATGAAGTAGCCGACCTCGGTCGGGTGATAAGGATCGCGGATATCGAGCGCGCGAACGCCGGCGTTGAAGTAGGAGATGAACGCCATCTTCTTGTAGTAGACCGGCGCCATGCTTTCATTGGAAGAATGCGCGCCAAATCGCCCGCCCCGCTGACAGAAATTGCCGTCCGCTTCCCTGGCCGTGTAGCTCGAAATCACCATCGGGGTCGATTCGATCGTGACGTCGACGAACCACACCATCTGCCGCGGCTCGGCGCATTCGTTGACGATCTCCTCGTCCACGATCATGACGATGTCGCGTGTCGGCTCCTTGTCGTGCGCGAATTCGGCGATCGGCATCTTCAGCATCGGAAACGTCGTGTGCGCGCCGTTGAAGGCCGACATCGACATGCGCGAAATCTCCGGATAGCGCAGGTTTTCCGCCGTCGGCTCCTTCGGCCCGTTCAAGAGCTTGTCGCGATCGACGATCTGCAGGAAGCCGCCCTTGTCGGTGCCGTAGCCGAAATAGACGCGGTTGCCTTCGGGACCTGCCGAGATCGGCCCGTGCAGTTCGGTCGGCACGGCGCCGGTCGAACCGGGCTCCTGGCCGGGCAGCCCGAAGTCCCTGATCTTCACGGGATGGGCGGGATCACTGAGATCGTAAATCATCGTCATGCGGCGCGTGCGCCAGTCGGGCTTGCCCGACACGAGGTAGGCTACGCCCGTGTTGCATTCCCACCAGTTCTTGTGCGTGTCCTTCAGCCCCTCGCCGATGTGACTGACCAGAACCGGATGCTCGGGATCGGCGACGTTCCAGATTTCGTGTCCCGCGCTGCCGATCGCGCGCAGCATGTAGACCGCGTTGGGGTCACCCTTCGGCAACTGCTTGCCGTCGCACACGCGCACCATCTGCGCGCCGCCACTCTCGTATTTTCCTTCCTGCCCGGGGATGTGGTGCAGATATTTCGGATGCGCGGGATCGGTGACGTCGACGATCGAGGTGCCGTTCGCCTCGGCCTTGCCGGTCAAGGGATTGACGGGATCGGGAATTTCGTCGGTGCCGCCGTGATGGCCGATATAAGCGATCCAGCGATCGCCGTAATGATGGACGGTCGGCTGATAGGCGCTGCGCGCCTGCAAATCGCTGTAACCGACGAGCCGCATGTTGGACGCTTCCGGCGGCGCGCCGATCTTCTGTGCATCGATTTTCTGTTCGGGAACAGTCTCGCTCTGCGCGAATGCGCTGCCGCAGAGCAGGAGTGAAGTTGTAAGAAGAATTGCCGGTTTGACGTAACGGTTCATGTTTTTCCACCCAGGCCTTTAAAGCCAATCTCGCGTTGGCTCCCCTTCCCCTACCACAGCCGAATGCACGCACCAAAACACCCTCTTGACATGCAACCATTGAGTTGCATATTATAGATCATGGAAATAGACGACGTGTTCAAGGCGCTGGCCGATGCATCGCGACGCTCGCTGCTCGACAGGCTGCACGCCAAAAACGGACAGACGCTGAACGAACTCTGCGAGGGCCTCGCCATGACGCGGCAGGCCGTCACCAAGCACCTTGTGATTCTCGAGGAGGCCAACCTTGTCACCACCTACAAGCACGGCCGCGAGAAGCTGCACTACCTCAACCCGGTCCCGATCCATCAGATCGGCGAGCGGTGGATCAAGAAATTCGAGCGCGGCAAGCTCACCGCACTCAACGAGTTGAAACGGCAACTGGAGAAGCGCGATGACTAAACCTGAATTCATCTACGTCACCTATATCGAGACCACACCGGACGAACTGTGGCAGGCGCTCACCGACGGCGACTTCACCGAGCGCTACTGGTTTGACCATCGCGTCGCGTCCGACTGGAGCGTCGGATCGGACTATCACTTCACGCTCACCGGCGAAAAACGCCTCGAAGGGAAGGTGCTGATATCGGATCCGCCACGCAAGCTTGCGTACACGTGGAATGGCTGTGCGGAGGAATTCCGGCGCGAACGCACCTCGCGTGTCACCTTCGACCTCGAACCGCGCGGCAAGGTGGTCAAGCTGACCCTGACGCACGACAATCTCGACGAGGGCGGCGTTACGCTGCGCGGCATCGCCGAAGGCTGGCCGATGGTTTTGGCAAGCCTGAAGAGCCTGCTGGAAAACGGCAAGACCCTCGGCATTCCGAGGCCGGCGCCCGCCGCGCAGGAAGCGGTCAACGCCTGAAACCGGCCAATCGCGCCGCCTGCGTTCAAGCGGCGGCGCGGGAATTGCGCAACCGGCAAGGAGCATAACGATGTCCAAACCCGATTTCATCTACGTGACCTATATCGAGACCACGCCGGAAAAGCTCTGGCATGCGCTGACCGACGGCGACTTCACCGCGCGCTACTGGTTCGGCGCGCGGCTGCGATCAGACTGGAAGGTCGGCTCTTCCTTCGAAATGGTGCGGGGCGACGGCAATGTCTCCGATGCCGGCAAGGTCGTTGAATGCGATCCCCCGCGCCGGCTCGCCTACACGTTCATCAACCTCTCGGACAAGTACAAGAACGAGTTTCCGGCGCTGGCGACCTTCGTTCTCGAACCCTTTGGCAGACTGGTCAAGCTGACGCTGACGCATGAAGGCTTTGCGGAAGGAAGCAAGTTCTACTCGGGCATCTCGAAGGGATGGCCGGCGATCCTCTCCAGCCTCAAGAGCCTGCTCGAGACCGGCGAGCCGCTGCAAATCCCGTTCGAAGCGTTGAAGATGGAAGGCTAGCGGATTGCGCATGAACATCGATCACTTCAAGCCGCTGACCGTCTACACGATCTATATCGCGTCAACGCCCGAGAAGGTGTGGGAAGCGCTGACCTCGCCCGAATTCAGCCGGAGATATTTCTTCGGCAATTCGGTCGAAGTCGATCTGAGGGTGGGGGGCGCCTATATCGTGCGCACGCCGGACGGTCGCTTGCATATCTCCGGCGAAGTCGTTGAATGCGCGCCGTATCGCAAGCTCTCCTTCACGTTCAACGTGAACTGGCCGGAGCTGATCGAAAAGCTCGGTCCGACGCTCGTGACCTACGACATCGAGCCAGCGGGCGATGCGGTGCGGCTCACCATGACCGAGTCGCACGACCGGCCGCTCGACGATGACATTCTCTCCGGCGGCCGCCAGGGCTGGCCCGCTATCCTCTCGAGCCTCAAGAGCCTGCTCGAGACCGGCGCGCCGCTCGTCGTCAGGATGGGACCGCCCGAGCGCATGCTGGCGGCGCTGAAAAAGCTCGGCATCAAGACGCCATAGCATTTGTGTTTTCCTCCCGAGGAAGGAAACAGGGAGGACATCACCGACAGCCGATTTATTCCCGCTCGGGACAAATCGGCATGTTGCAACAATGCTACAGACGACATGCATGTGACACGGCGTGCTGTTTCCCGGGACGTCATCATGGGACGGGATGACCGGCGATATTGACACCCCCGAAATTAACCGGATGATGCGCGTGTTCAGGTTCGCTGGTCGCAAGATCAACGACATGGGAATGCGGTAAGGCTTGGTCAAATCCGCAACTGCGCCCGCAACTGTAGGCGGTGAGCTCTTTTCCAACAGGCCACTGGGCTTTTCAGGTCCGGGAAGGCGGAAACAGAGCATCGACCCGCGAGTCAGGAGACCGGCCTGAACAGTCATCCATCCGGCGTGCGGTGCGCGCGCTCGGGGCGCGGTTCTTCGCTGCGATGACGACAAGGGGAAGGTTGTCTCGCGGATGGGGGCCCGGCGTGATCGTGCGCGCTGAAGTTTCAAGATTTTTGTCTGGACGATGCGGGATCGGTGCATCCGGCGCGCTGGCGCTTGTCCTGTTGGCGGCTGCGGCACGCGCCGCCGATCTGCCGGTGAAGGCGCCGCCCCAGCAGGCCGACTATGACTGGACCGGCTTTTACGTCGGCGGCCATGTTGGGCTCGCGGCGGGAAATTCCGGCTGGACGCTGACCCCGGCCGGCGGCGGCGCGCCCGTCACCGGCTCCTTCGGACTCTATCAGTCACCCGATGCCTTCAGGGAAAGCGGCAGCTGGTTCGAGGGCGTGCAGGCCGGATACAACTGGATGCTCAAGAATCGCCTGCTGCTGGGCATCGAGGCCGACGGCTCGTTTCCACCCTTACCCCGATCCCAATTTCCGGTCTGACCATCGGTGGAACCTCGAACTTTACGTCACCGACCTTTGGCGCGGGAAGCTTCAGCGAGAACGTGCTGGCGTCCGGCACGGTGCGTGGCCGCATCGGCTATGCGCCGGGCCACTGGCTGTTCTACGCCACCGGCGGCCTCGCCTGGAGCTACGATCAACAGACGCTGACGCAAAATGCGAGCGGCAATACGGAAGACCGCTTTCTCACCCGCTTCGGCTGGGCGGCCGGCGTCGGGATCGAGACCGCGATCGCACCGAGCTGGACAGTCCGCGGCGAATATCTCTGGACCGATTTTCCATCGGTGAACGAGAACTTCCCGTTGTTTGGTCAGCGCGTCAGTTCCGGACTTTCCGAACATCAGTTGCGCCTCGCCCTCAACTATCGTTTCGACGATCCCTCGCGACCGGCCGCCGTCGCGCCGTCACACTTTGCGGACAATGCCGATATCTTCGCGGTGCATGGACAGGCGACCTTCGTCGAGCAGGCCCATCCCAGCGTTCCGTTCGCCGTATGAAGGACCGAACAGCCTGACCGGCGGCGCGCAACGCCAAGGAAACCTTCGACACCACGCTTTCGGTCGGCGTCAAGCTGTGGCGAGGCGCGGAGTTCTGGGCCAATCCGGAAATCGACCAGGGCTTTGGCCTCAACAACTCGCACGGCGTCGCCGGCTTCCCGAGTGCCGAAGCCTACAAGCTCGGCCTCTCCACGCCCTATACGCCCGCCTGCAACGCGCCTTCCTGCGGCAGACCATCAATCTCGGCGGCGATACCGAAAACGTCGATGACGATTTCACGCAATTCAAAGGGCACGCGCTCGAGCGATCGGCTGGTGCTGACGGTCGGCCGTTTCGGCGTCAATGACATCTTCGACACCAACCGCTACGCCAACAATCCGAAGGCGGATTTCCTGAACTGGTCGCTGGTCAATGCCGGCACCTTCGATTATGCTGGCGACGGCTGGGGCTACACCTATGGCGCGGCGGGCGAATGGTACACCGGACCCTGGACGTTGCGCGCCGGCGTGTTCGATCTCTCCGCCTCGCCCGCGGGCGGCGTGAGCCCTCTGGGCGGTACGCTTGATCCGACCTTCCAGCAATTCGCGGTCGTCGGCGAGATCGAGCGGCGCTACGACGCTGTGGGGCCAGCCGGGCAAGATCAAGATCACCGGCTTCTTGAACGACGGCCGAGCCGGCAATTTCAATGATGCGGTCGCGCTCGCGCAAATCACGGGGATGCCCGCCGACATCAACGCGGTGCGCGCCTATACCAGCCGTCCTGGCGTCAGCCTCAATCTCGAGCAGCAGGTGACGGAAACACTCGGCATGTTCTTGCGCGCCGGCTGGGCGGATGGCCAGATCGAGCCGTGGGACTTCACCGATATCGACCGCACGGTGTCCGGCGGCGTCTCTATCAACGGCAAGTCATGGGGGAGGCCCGACGACACCATCGGCATTGCCGGCGTCGTCAACGGAATCTCCAGCGCGCATGTCGCATTCCTCAATGCCGGCGGGCTCGGCATCCTGATCGGCGACGGGCAATTGACGAATTACGGCCTGGAGAAGATCTTCGAGGCCTACTACAGCTACGCGCTGACCTCCTCGACCAGACTCACCTTCGACTATCAGTTCATCGGCAATCCCGGCTACAACGCCGATCGCGGGCCGGCGAATGTCTTTGCCGTCCGCGCGCACTGGCAGTTCTAGCGAGAACCCGATGCTCGCATATCTGAAGCTCGCCATTGACGATGCGTCCGACGTTTCGCGCGCAAGGATCGTTGCGCTCTACGCCTTTCTGCTGACGATCAATGTGCTCGCATGGATGTGGGCCGTGATCGCGTTCGCGGACCGGCCGACGCTGCTGGCGACCGCCCTGCTCGCCTACGTGCTCGGCCTTCGGCATGCGGTCGACGCCGATCACATCGCGACCATCGACAATGTCGTTCGCAAGCTGATGCAGGAAGGCAAGCGTCCGCTCGCCGTGGGGCTGTTCTTCTCGCTCGGTCATTCGTTGTCGATCGCGCTGGCTGTGGCGGCGATCGCCGCCGCCGCGTTCGCGCTGCAAGGACAATTCCAGGAGTTCAGGGCGATCGGCAGCATCATCGGAACAAGCGCGTCCGCGTTCTTCCTGCTGACGATCGGCGCCATCAATCTCGTCATCCTGCGCAGCGTCTGGCAGAATTTTCAGCGGGCACGGCGCGGCGATCGCAGCGGAACGGATATCGACCTGCTGCTCACCGGCACCGGCTTCATGTCGCGCATTCTGCGGCCCCTGTTCGCCATGGTGACGGCGAGCTGGCAGATGCTCGCGGTCGGATTGCTGTTCGGGCTTGGCTTCGATACCGCCACCGAAATCAGCCTCTTCACCGTCACCGCCAGCCAGGCTTCGGGTGGCCTGAGTTTCGGCACGGTGATGGTCTTCCCCGCGCTGTTCACAGCCGCCATGACCCTCGTCGATACCACCGACAGCGTGTTGATGGTGGGCGCCTATGGCTGGGCGTTTCTCAATCCCGTTCGCAAGCTCTGGTACAACCTCACCATCACGGCCATTTCCGTCGTGGTGGCGCTGTTGATCGGCGGGATCGAGGCGCTTGGCCTCGTCGCCAGCAAGCTCCAGCTCGAAGGAATTTTTTGGGACGCGATCTCGGGCCTGAGCGAAAGCCTTGCGAATTTCGGCTATCTGGTCGTCGGCATCTTCCTGCTGAGCTGGTTTCTCTCGTTTGCGCTCTATCACTGGCTCCGTCTCGACCAGGAGCCCGCCCCGCGCTAACGTCGCCGGCCTGGTGCCGACGATACGGGGGCCGAAATATGCTGAAACGCGCGATAGTGGTTCTGGCCGCTTGTATGGCAATCTCTCTTTCGGCGTCTCCGGGTCACGCAATGGAAAAACTCAATGTCATGATCTCGGGCGGCTTCTCGCTGGCGTATCGTCAGGTGCTGCCGGAGTTCGAGCGCAGCACGGCCATCGCGGTGACCACGCTGTCCGGCGCATCGCAGGGCACGGGCCCGAAGACGATCAAGTCCCAGCTCGAGCAGGGCACCGAAGTCGATGTGGTCATCCTTTCGAAGGAAGGCCTTGAAGAACTGATCGCGTCGGGAAGGATCGCCGCGGGTTCAGCGGTGGAGCTGGCCAGCGTGCCGCTGGTTTGCAGCTGTGCGTCAGGGTGCACCCAAGCCGGATATCGGCAATGTCGACGCGTTCAAGCACGCCATGCTCAACGCGCGCCTCGTGATGCTGCCGGGAAGCACGAGCGGCATTTTCATGAAGAACGAGGTGTTCCCGCGGCTTGGAATTGCCGACAAGGTGTCGTCGAAAATGGTGGCGCGCGGCACCGACTCCACCGCGGCGTTGGCCGCCGGCGAAGCGGATCTCGCCATCGGACCGGTCAGCGAACTCGTCAATCAACCCGGCATCGAACTGGCCGGCAGCCTGCCCGATGACGTGCAACTCATCCAGACGTTCATTGCGGCAATGGTCAAGACGGCGCACAATCCGGAAGCGGCGAGAAAACTGATCGCGTTCTTGGCATCCGACCAAACCACGACGGCTATCAGAAACTCCGGCATGCAACCGGTCGGCGATCGGCGCAAACCGTAGCGAACCTGAACTAATCGGTCGCCGCTTGGCGGCCGGCGGCACTTACGAGACCATAGTCTATGAACCAGGTGCAGCGTCCGGCAGGTTCGACAAAAAGTTCCCTCAATTGGGCGAGACAATAGGCCGGTAGCAACCCGCGACCAAAAACAAAACAAGAGCAACCAGAAAGAAATCAGAAAGGGAGAACGCCATGATCAAGGTCAGCGTCATGTATCCGAATAAGCCGGGCGCGCGCTTCAATCACGAGTATTACCGCGACAAGCATATGCCGCTGGTGAAGGCGCGCATGGGCGACGCCTGCAAGTACTACACGGTGGACAAGGGCCTCGCTGGCGGGGCGCCTGACGCTCCCGCGACCTATGTCGCCATGTGCCACATCTTCTGCGACTCGGCACCGGCGTTCCAGGCAGCATTCGGACCGCATGCCAAGGAGATCATGGGGGACATTCCGAACTATACCGACCTCTCCCCGGTCATCCAGATCAGCGAGGTCGTGGTCGGCAAATAAGCCGACGAACTGCTCGCGCGGGTAACACGGGTCGTTCCCAAAGACGGTCTATCCGGTGCGGGCACGCCCGATTTTCGCAGCGACGATATATGAGACCGGGATCGCCACGACGAACCCGGCGAGCGCCGCGAGCGGTATCGCTTTCATCGGGTTTGTCGCCAGACCCGATGCCAGCAATGCCGTGACGGCGGTGCCCGCCAATGCCGCTCCGAGCATGACCCAAATGAGAATTGCGATCTTGAGCACGACTGCGCCTCCTGTTCCATGAAGTCGGGTCCGAAGTCTGGAACCCGGTTTGCCGATTGGTTTTGATCTTGCTCAATGCGCGGCGCTCGCTCAACGCCGCCAGAACTACGACGATCCCGCAACCGGCACGACGATGCGGCGGTAGAGATGCCAAGTCGCGTGGCCAAGCACGGGTAGCGTCACGACCAGGCCCAGGAAATAAGGCAGCGCCGAGATCATCAGAAGCACGACGATGACGGCGGCCCATCCGATCATCGGCAGCGGGCTCATCACCACCGAACGCACGCTCGTGATCATGGCGGTGATGAAATCGACCTCGCGCTCCAGCAGCAGCGGAAACGACACCACGGTCAGCGAAAACAACACCAGCGACAGCGCCGCACCGACGGCGTTGCCGATGACGAGGAACACCAGGCCCTCATTGGTGGTCAGCACGACACTGATGAACTCGTGCAGGCTGGAAAAAGAGGCGTTGAGTCCGATCAACAGCGCGATCAGAAGGCGGACCTGGTACATCCAGATCACGAAGATGAACAACGTGACGAAAGCCATCCAGCCGATCTCGCTGCGCGAGGTGACCGTCGACCAGACAGCGCCGATCGAAATCGGCTCTCCGGCCTCGCGCCGCCGGCTCACCTCGTAGAGACCGATCGCAACAAACGGTCCGATCAGGGCAAACCCCGCCGCCAGCGGATAGGCCAGATACACCATGCCGAAGGCCGTGAGGCAGAGCAGGATGACAATGCCGCCGGCAGCGTAGAGCGCGCCGAAAGCGAGCCCATAAAGCGGCTCGGCCTGAAAGTCGCGCAGCCCCTGTCCCAAGGCTTCCGCGATGTCGGAGGCCGCGATGCGGCGCACGACCGGATCGATCTTGCCGGAGATGGACATTGGTATTCCCTTCCAACCGCATTTTTTGCGTATTGGAATTCAAGACGCGGCGTACGCGTTGATCTGGGTCAAAAGTAAAGCTCTACCTGCACGTCGTCCCTGCGGAAGCAGGGACCCATACTCCGCGGCCGTTGTTGCCGTGAGCTACTGGCGGCTGTGATTATGGGTCCCCGCGTTCGCGGGGACGACCAAGTAGTGTTCAGCCCAACGACCGCAACTCCCGCCGCAACACCTTGCCGGTGGCGGTCATCGGCAAGGTGTCGGCAAATTGCACAAAACGCGGATATTCGTGCGCGGCGAGTTTCACCTTCACGAAATCCTGGATCTCGCGTGCCAGCGCATCGCTTGCCGCAAAGCCGGGCCGCAGCACGATCCACGCCTTGATCGATTCGGTGCGGACGGGATCCGGGATGCCGACCACCGCCGACATCGCCACCGCCGGATGCTTCAACAGGCAGTCCTCGATCTCCGACGGGCCGACGCGATAGCCGGCCGTGGTGATGACGTCATCCTCGCGGCTCAAGTACCAGAAGTAACCGTCCTCATCCTGCCGACCGAGATCGCCGGTCAACAGAAACCCGCCGGCGTATTTCTTTTGCGTGGCTTCCGGATTCTTCCAGTATTCGATCATGGTCACCGGATTGGGCTGACGGACGCCGATGATGCCGCGCTCACCCCGCGGCAATTCGTTGCCCTTGTCGTCGATGATGCGCACGTCAAATCCCGGCGTCGCCTTGCCCATCGAGCCCGGGCGGATCGGAAACAGTCTTGCATTGTTGCCGACGGATAGATTGCATTCGGTCTGGCCATAACCTTCATGAACCTCGATGCCGAAGGTGGCGCGTACCCAATCGAGCAGTTCGGCGCCGAGCGATTCCCCGCCGGAGAAGATGCTGCGCAGCTTCACCCCGGGATGTCTGACCTCGGCCTGGCGCATCAGCTTCAGCGCGGTCGGCGGCAAGAACACGTTGCGCACGGCATGATCGGCCATCAACTGCATCGCCGCGTGGGAATCGAATTTTTTCGCGCGATGCCCGACCACGGGCACGCCGTGATAGAGCGCCGGAAACAGCACGTCGAACAGTGCGCCGATCCAGGCCCAGTCGGCCGGCGTCCACATTACGTCGCCCGGCTTCGGGAAGAAGTCGTGGATCATCTCGACATTGGGCAGATGGCCGAGCAGCACGCGATGGGCGTGCAGCGCGCCTTTCGGGTTGCCTGTCGTGCCCGAGGTATAGATGATCATCGCGGGATCATCGGCCGCGGTATCGACGGTGGCAAAGTCGCTCGAGGCGGCCCTCAATGTTGGCCAAAAACGTTTCGTGCCCGCAGGCGCGTCATCGCCGACAAGATAAATGTTTTTAAGCTCGGGAAGCCTGTCGCGGATTTTTTGCAGCTTCTCCCATCCGGCGGCGTCGGTGACGATGGCCTTGGCGCCGGAATTGGCAAGACGAAATTCCAGCGCATCTTCGCCGAACAGCGCAAACAGCGGGATCGAGATCATGCCGGCGCGAAAGGCGGAAAGATGCGCGAGCGGCAGTTCAAGCGACTGCGACAGGAAGAGCGCGACGCGGTCGCCGCGAACGAGCCCGTCGGCGACAAGCACATTGGCGAAGCGGCGCGACAGGTCGGCCAGTTCATCGAACGAGGTATGGCGCGAAGAGCCGTCCTCGTCGGCATAGATCAGCGCCAGCCGGCCACTGCCGTCGGCATGGCGATCGCAGCAGGCGGTCGCCATGTTGAAGCGCGGCGGGATCTCCCAGCGAAACTCGCGGCAGAGTTTATCGTAATCATCGGTTTCGGTGAGCATAAGAAGCTTCCGGATCGCTCACGAGCATTGCGTCGTCCCCGCGAAAGCAGGGACCCATAACCAGAGAGCCGTCATCGCGTGGAGCGTTAACCGGCTCGCTCACTTTATCATCGCCGCGGCGTATGGGTCCCCGCGTTCGCGGGAACGACACCCGCAAACTCAGCCGTTCAACGCCGCCTTCACCAGCCCGCTGGCCTTGCCGAAATCCATCTGCCCGGCATATTTCGCTTTCAACGCGCCGACGACCTTGCCCATGTCCTTCATGCCGGCGGCGCCCGTCTCATTGATCGCGGCCGCAATCGCAGCCTTCACGTCGTCGTCCGACATCTGTTTCGGCAAATACGCCGAAATCACCGCGATCTCCTCGCGCTCCTGGGCCGCGAGTTCGGCGCGGTTGCCCTTTTCGTAGAGCTCGACCGATTCCTGGCGCTGCTTGATCATCTTCTGCAACACGCCGAGCAGATCGGCGTCGCTCAAGGGTGGTTTTCCCTCACCACGCGCGGCGATATCGGCGTTCTTGATGGTCGAATTGACCATCCGAAGCGTGGAGAGCTTGCGCTCGTCCTTGGCCTTCATCGCATCCTTGACCGCGTTGTTGATGTCGTCGCGCAGCATGGGAATCACCCCCGTTTCGGCTTGAACCGTTGATCTAGGCGGTTCGGTCGACCGAGACAACCGGCGTTCCGGCCGCAGGCCACCTAACCGCCCGGAAATATGCGGAAAACGCATGTGAATCGGCGGTTTCCCGCTTTGACGCGGACCGCGCGCAAGACTATCTAGAGGCCTCATGACCACATCAGAAAACACTGCCGCCTGGCCGGACCACAAGCCGACCGCACTCCTCGTGCTGGCCGATGGAACGGTGCTGGAAGGCTTTGGCCTCGGCGCCGAGGGCCACGCCGTCGGCGAGGTCTGCTTCAACACCGCGATGACCGGCTATGAGGAGATCCTCACCGATCCCTCCTATGCCGGGCAGCTCATCACCTTCACCTTCCCGCACATCGGCAATGTCGGCACCAACGACGAGGATATCGAGACGGTGAACATGGCGGCGACACCGGGCGCCCGCGGGGTGATCCTGCGCACCGCGATATCAGACCCCTCGAACTACCGCGCCACCCGCCACCTCGACCAGTGGCTGAAGGCGCGCGGCGTCATCGGCCTGTTCGGCATCGACACCCGCGCGCTGACCGCGCTGATCCGCAAGCAAGGCATGCCCAATGCCGTGATCGCGCACGCCAGGAACGGCGAGTTCGACCTGCACGGCCTGAAGGAAGAAGCGCGGGAATGGCCGGGCCTCGAGGGCATGGACCTCGTGCCAATGGTCACTTCCGCCCAGCGCTACACCTGGGACGAGACGCCGTGGGCGTGGGAGAAGGGATTTGGCCGGCAGACCGAACCCGAGTTCAACGTGGTCGCGGTCGATTACGGCATCAAGCGCAACATCCTGCGCCTGCTCGCTGGTGTCGGAGCGAAGATCACCGTGGTGCCGGCGACGACGTCGGCCGAAGACATTCTCGCGATGAAGCCCGACGGCGTGTTCCTGTCGAACGGCCCGGGCGATCCCGCCGAGACCGGCAAATATGCCGTGCCTGTCATCAGGAAGGTGATCGATTCAGGCACGCCGACTTTTGGCATTTGCCTCGGCCACCAGATGCTGGGCCTTGCCGTTGGCGCCAGAACCAAGAAGATGCATCAGGGCCATCACGGCGCCAATCACCCGGTCAAGGACGAGACCACCGGCAAGGTCGAGATCACGTCAATGAACCACGGCTTTGCCGTGGATCAGGCGACGCTGCCGAAGGGCGCGACGCAAACCCACGTCTCGCTGTTCGACGGCTCCAATTGCGGAATTGCGCTCGACGGCAAGCCGGTGTTTTCCGTGCAGTACCACCCGGAAGCCTCGCCAGGCCCGCGCGACTCGCACTACCTGTTCGATCGCTTCGCCGACCTGATGCGGGCGAAGAAGCGGTAAAGCCGCGCTCATGCTTGCGACTGGCGCCAGATCCGATCATTTGATATGATAAACATCATTCATTTTTGAATGATAGTCGTCATATGGAATGACGAACATCATAAGATTTTCTCGGGGATTTACGCATGACCGACAACCCTGCCCGCAAAGTCGAATATGGCGTGACGCCGACCGAGGTGATGGCCTCGATGGCGGGCATCGATTTCCTCCGCGCCATGTTCGATGGCAAGCTGCCGGCCCCGCCCATCATGCAGAACATAGAGCCGTTCGATTATTCCGTCGAGCCCGGCGTGGTCTCGTTCTCCAGCACGCCGGGTTTTCGCCACTACAATCCGATCGGCTCGGTGCATGGTGGCTACGCCGCGACCTTGCTCGATTCAGCGATGGGGCTTGCCGTTCACTCCATGCTGCCGGTCGGCTCAGGCTACACCACCCTCGAATTCAAGATCAGCTTCATCCGCGGCATGACCAAGGATACCGGCGTGGTGCGCTCCGAAGGCCGCACCCTCAATGTCGGCCGCCGCGCCGCGACCGCGGAGGCCCGCATCACCGACGCCAAGGGCCGCCTGCTCGCACATGCGACCACAACATGCCTGGTGTTCGAGATCCCGGGTCCGCCCGCCAAGGGAATGTAACGCTGAGCAGGAACGTGAGGTGCTGAGCCGGGTTGTTCCCGCGCTATGTTGCTGACACCTTGTGGAGCCCGTCGTGCCGATCGTCAAGAATTCCAGGCCGTCCACGTTCACCTTCGAGGATGACGGCCTCGTCCCCAACAACACGTTGCCGCTCGTGATCTACGAGGGCGTTCTCCAGTTCGACGGCGGCGATCCCGAGAAGACAATCGAAAACCTGTTCGGCGCCAATGGCTGGGGCCAGGACATCTGGCGCAACGGCATTTTCGATTACCTGCACTATCACGCGACGGTGCATGAGGCGCTCGGCATCGCGCGCGGTCACGCACGCGTCCGGTTCGGCGGTGATACGGGTAAGGAATTCGAGCTTGATGCCGGCGACGTCGCCATCCTGCCCGCCGGTACCGGCCACCAATGCCTCCACGCGACGAGTGACTTCTCGGTGGTCGGCGCCTATCCGCCGGGCGCGAAAATGCAGGTGACACGGCCGACGCCGGAAAACCACGCGCGGGCGCTTAAGACCATTCCGGACGTCAAGCGGCCGGACAGAGATCCGGTGTTGGGCGAGGATGGACCGCTGCAGAAATTGTGGAACCGAAGCTAACCCTTCGCCAGGTTGAGCTGCCAGGAAACACCGAACCTGTCGGCGATCCAGCCGAACTTGCGGCTGAACGGATAAGCATTCAGCGGCATCAGGATCTTGCCGCCGTCCGACAATTTCGCGAACAACCGGTCGATCTCGGCCTCATCCTGGCAATCGACAAACAGTGACATCGCCGGCGTGAAGGTGAAGTCATGTTTCACCGGGCTGTCGATGGCCATGAATGTCTGGCCCTTCAGGATGAATGTGGCCTGCACGACCGAACTCTCCGCGCCCGGTCCCTCCGGCCCATAACGCCGGATGCCGGTGATGGCGCTGTCCGCAAACAGCGAAACATAAACGTTGAGGGCCTGTTCGCATTGGCCCTCGAACATCAAAATAGTCTTGATAGGCTGAGACATGATTGGGTGGACCTCCGCAGCCGAATGCGCGCGAAGCGATCCAGCATCATTTTGATCGCCTCGCAAGCCGATCCTCCTTCCATTCGCCGCGCGCGATAATTCACGTGGTGCGGCGGGCGCCGGAAAACCATCGAAAGGCCTCACGACCATTCCGCAAGTCAGATTGCCATGCCGCTAGAGATTGTGGAAGCGAGATTGACCTTTCTGCCGACAATGCCGGCACACTCACTCGTGATCAATCCACCATCGCTCCTGTGAACAGGCTCATAGTTGGCCGTGTCGATCTTCGGTAAACAGCCGCTGCGACTACGATTGCATTCACCATTTTCCATTTTTGGTTTTGCCTGGGCTTCTTACTGTGGAGGTTTGCCATGACGAACCGTTGTCGTTGCCTCAACTGTATCACTCCGCCTCACATCCTGAAAAAGCTGCTCGAACATCCCGATAGCCGAATTCGCGAAGCGGCGCTCCGCACGCTGTTGTCGACCTCCCGCCTGAGGGGCGAGCGCCACGTTCGCGGTCTCGCTGCGTTCGCAGCCGCCGCGCCTTCGCAAGGCCGGCGAACAATCTCCGACTGCGCCGCCAGCACATCGACCCAGTCGGCGACCGTCGTGCGCACCGAGGATGGCCCGGGCTCGACCGACGATGCAGTGAACCGCGCCTTTGACGGGCTCGGAAACACGCGCGACTTCTACAAGGAGGTTCACGATCGGGATTCGCTGGATGGACGCGGCATGCGTCTCAATGCTTTCGTTCACTACGGCTCCAGCTTCAACAACGCTTTCTGGGACGGCAGCGAGATGATTTTCGGCGATGGAGACGGCGTGCTCTTCACCGACTTCACGAAATCGCTCGACGTCATCGCGCACGAGCTGACGCACGGGGTCACCGAGTTCACGGCCGGACTTGAATACCATGATCAGCCCGGTGCGTTGAACGAGTTGATTTCCGATGTCTTCGGCTCCCTCGTCAAGCAATGGGCCGCCAAGCAGACGGCGGACGAGGCGGACTGGCTGATCGGCGCGGAAGTCTTCACGCCCGATATCGCCGGCGATGCGTTGCGATCGATGAAAAACCCCGGCAAGGCCTACAATAATCCCACGATGGGCAAGGATCCGCAGCCCGACAACATGAGCAAATACGTGCATCTGCCCAACACCGACGAGGGCGACAACGGCGGCGTGCACATCAATTCCGGGATTCCGAACAAGGCCTTCTGTCTCACCGCCATCGGCATTGGCGGATACGCCTGGGAGGCACCGGGCCACATCTGGTACGCCTCGCTCCTGGCGTCGACGCCGACGACGGATTTCCAGGAATTCGCCGACACGACCTACCTCAAGGCCGGCCAGATCTACGGGATGCAGAGCGCGGAGCAGCAGGCCGTGTTGTCAGCCTGGAAGGAGGTCGGAATCAGGATCAGCGGCGTCCGTACGCTGGCGGTCCGAGCGTTGGAGGCGACGGCGGCGCGCGCGCGGCGCCAGCCGGCGATCGCAATGGCCAACGGCGAAGACAACGAGCAGGCGGAAGTTGTCCGGAAGATCGAGCAGATGTCCAGCCAGCTTGCGATGCTCACAAAGCAAGTCGCAAGCTTGAGGAGCAAATCGCATTGAGCCAGCACCTCTGGCCGGCGGCCGGGATGCGCCGGCCCGGCCGCCTGTTAGCTGGGTTGGCATGAAAGTCATTTTCACCCAACACGGCGGTCAGGCGGCCGGCATCTTTCTGCAACGGCCGCCTGTCGTCGTCGACACTGCGGCGCTTGACGAAGCCAAGGCCGCAGAGCTGAAGGGTCTTGTCTCCGCGGCCATTTCTGCGCCTCCCCGCGCCGTCGATTCCGGCAAGGCGCGGGATCAGATGAGCTACAAAATCACCATCCACGACGACGAAGGACGCGAAACCGCGCTGTCGCAGTCCGACACGACCATGTCGGATGCGTTCGGCGCGCTGCTCACCTGGCTGCAGCGCCATCCCCGATAAGGATCACGGCTGGCTCTCATTATCCGTTCGTGCTAGGGTTGTTTTTGTAGAGGGCCCCGTATGACAGGCAGCCGAAGAGGCCCTTCAAGCGACGTTAACTTCAAGCGACGTTAATCAGTCCGCCTAATCGCATCTACTTCATCGATCCATTTCAATTCTGCAAACGCCTTGCGGCGTTTTGTGCAGCGGGTGGTGCACGTTCCGTCACAGGCGATACGCGATCTCGCGCGCCATAGCGATCATATTTTCCAAATCGTTCAGCCGAACTCGACCGGAGGGAATAGGCGTCAGGCGCATCGCAAGTCTAGAGGCCGCAAAATGAAAAATGCTCACATCAAGAGAGGAGTATTCGACATGTTCCGGGCAATGATGAAGCTGACCTTATTTCTGTGCCTTGGCGCGGTAGCTGCGCCCGCAGCGCCGGTCCAGGCGGCGCCGATCACCGAACAGGAGGCGCACGCGATTGCGGTGGACGCCTATGTTTACTTCTACTCGCTGTTGTCGATGGACGTCTCGCGCAAGCAGTTCACGAACGTCGAGTCCGGCAAGGAGTTCGGGAAAGGACCGATGAACATGTTCGTCAGCGTTCCGGAATACCCGCCGGCTGACTTCAAGGGCGTCGTCCGGTCCAATTTTGACACGCTTTATTCGATCGCATGGCTCGACTTGACGAAAGAGCCGATGATCGTCTCGGCGCCGGACACCGGCGGTCGTTATTACCTCCTGCCGATGCTCGACATGTGGACCGATGTGTTCGCCTCGCCGGGTTGGCGCACAACGGGGACAACGGCCGCAACCTACATCGTCACGCCTCCCGGCTGGAGGCCGGATTTGCGCGACAGGTTCGTCGACGAGTTCAAGCTTCCGAAGGACACCCAGCGGATCGAGGCGCCGACGCCCTATGTCTGGGTTATCGGCCGCACCAAAACCGACGGCCCGGCGGACTATGATGCCGTCCACAAGATCCAGGCCGGCTATAAGGCCACGCTTCTATCCGAATATGGCAAGGCACCCAAGCCGGTCGAATTCAAGCCCGACCCGAGCGTCGACATGAAGACGCCGCCAAAAATCCAGGTTGATAGCATGACGGCGGGCGTGTATTTCGCCTACGCCGCAGAGTTGCTCAAGCTTCACCCGCCTCACATCACCGATGAGCCGATCATCGCGCAGATGAAGAAAATCGGAATCGAGCCCGGCAAGAGCTTCGACATCGGCAAGCTCGATCCAATCGTGCAGCGAGCGCTGGAAACCGCGCCGGCGGACGGACAGAAGCTGATGGCCTGGAAGATACCGACGCTGGCGCGGGTCGCCAACGGCTGGTCGATGAACACCGATACGATGGGTGTCTACGGCAACTACTACCTCAAGCGCGCGATCGTCTCGCAAGTGGGACTAGGTGCGAATCTGCCGGAAGACGCCATCTATCCCCTCAATCTCGGTGACGAATCCGGCAAGCCGCTCGATGGTGCCAACAAATACACCATCACGTTTGGGAAAGACGCTACCCCGCCGGTCAACGCGTTCTGGTCGATCACGCTCTACGATCAGGAGGGATTCCAGGTCGGAAACAGCCTGAACCGCTTCGCCGTCAGCAGCTGGATGCCGTTCAAGACCAACGCGGACGGCTCGCTCGATCTTTACTTCCAGAACGAGAACCCGGGCAAGGACAAGGAAGCCAACTGGCTTCCCGCGCCAAAGGGAGCGTTCAATCTGACCATGCGCCTCTACAGCCCGAAGTCAGAGGCGCTCACCGGAAAATGGAGTCCGCCGCCGGTCACGCGCGTGCAACAGGGAACGGTCGGTCTGTCGGCTCAGTGAAAGCCTGACCGGAGCGCCGGCGCATCAGGCGCCGGCGTCCGATTCAACGCCGTCTCGCGGACGGTTCGCCAAGCCCTCAAGCCGCGTTGCTGCCTTCCTGGCGAGAGGCCTCGAACAGGAACCAGGTGCGCCGTTCGGTCTCGTCGATGAAGGTCTCGAGCAGGCCGGCGGTGCCGGAATCCTCGTGGTCGTCGCACAGCTTGTGCGCTTTGCGCATCGCAGCCGCGACGTGCTTGTTGTCTTCCATCAATTCGCGCAGCATCTCCCGCGGCGGCACATAACTCTCGTTGTTGTCATTGATGGTCTGCAATTTCGAGACCTGTCCAATCGAGCGCAGCGTGGTGCCGCCGATCTTGCGCACCCGCTCCGCCAACTGGTCGGTGGTAGCGAAGATCGCATCTGACTGCTCATCGAGCATCAGATGATAGTCGCGGAAATGCCGCCCGCTGAGGTGCCAATGGAAATTCTTGGTCTTCAGATAAAGCGCAAAGGCGTCGGCCAGCAGCACATTGAGTGCGGCTGAGATTTTTTCGGCGGCGGCTTGCGGCAGATCGCTCGGGGTATCGAGATCGGGGGAGGTTTTGCTGGCTTTGCTCACGACAGACCTTCCTGTTAGGTACCAGACCCAGACGCGGCGGCGATGGACATCGTTCGCCGAACCCTTTAACGCATCGTTCGCGATTGGGTTCCTGTCATGGAACCAGCATTTTCAGGCCAGTTTATGGACGAATGGATCGACTATTACGATTCCACGCATACAATCTATGCGAGCAAGTTGCACCGCGACCTGCATTTTCAGCTGATTGCGCGGGACATCATTGGCTACGTCGGCTCGCCTGACGCGGTGGTGCTGGATTACGCCTGCGGCGAGGCGCTGTCGGCGGCGAAGGTCGCTGAAGCCTGCGGCCTGCTCTATCTGGCCGAGCCCGCGCCGGGGGTGCGCGGCCGGCTGATCGCCCGCTTTGCGCCCAACACCAAGATCCGCGTGCGCTCGCTGGAAGATGTGCGCAAGATGGCCGAGCACTCCATCGACGTCGTGGTGATGAACTCGGTTGCCCAATACATGACGGCGGAAGAGCTGGATTCCGCCTTTACAACCATCCGGCAACTCCTGAAGCCGGGCGGACGGCTGGTGGTTGGCGACGTGCTTCGTCCCGAAGTCGGCATGATGAGCGACGTGATCGCCCTGTTGCGCTTTGCCGGAGCCTACGGATTTCTGCGCGACGCGCTGATCGGGCTCGTCTCGACCGCTCTGTCGGATTATCGGCAACTGCGCAGCCGGATCGGACTTCAGCGCTATAGCGAGAAAGACATGATCGCCAAGCTCGCGGCCAGCGGCTTCACCGCCTCGCGCGCGGCGGTCAACATCGGCCACAATCCGTGGCGGATGACTTTTGTGGCACGGCAAGCCCTCACTGGATGAACGACCCGGTAGGGTTAACCGCAGCTCGCAGTGGCTCGACGGCCCGCACTGAGCGAAACTGGACATGGCCCGGTGGCGGAAGCGTCGACGCGAGAGCAGTGCAATGCTCTTTATCCTGGTTCAAGCCCAGGCCGGGCCTCCAGCCTTCGCTCGCTTCGCGAGCTTCGGCCAGGCAAGCCAGCCGCCCCTGCCCCAAAACCTGAAGAACCCTCGAAATGCCGGTTGATGGCCCTTTATTGGGGGTTTCGCAGCCGCGGAATCTGGTCTAAAGACCCTGCGCGCGCGGCGATCACGCGCTCTTGGCCAACGGGGACGCGCGAAATGCGCGCCCTTTTTTTGTGCCTGTAGTCCTGCCCGCGAGACTTGATGCCCAAAAGAACCGACATCTCCACGATCCTGATCATTGGCGCCGGCCCGATCGTCATCGGCCAAGCCTGCGAGTTCGACTATTCGGGCACGCAGGCGGTGAAGACGTTGAAGGAGGAAGGCTACCGCATCGTCCTGGTCAATTCCAACCCGGCGACGATCATGACGGACCCGGAGCTCGCGGACGCCACTTATATCGAGCCGATCACGCCCGAGATCGTCGCCAAGATCATCGAAAAGGAGCGCCGCGTCGTCTCCGGCGGCTTTGCGCTGCTGCCGACCATGGGCGGCCAGACCGCGCTCAACTGCGCGCTGTCGCTGCGCCGGCAGGGCACGCTCGCCAAATTCGACGTCGAGATGATCGGCGCCACGGCTGATGCGATCGACAAGGCGGAAGACCGCCAGCTGTTCCGCAACGCCATGGAAAAGATCGGGTTGCAGACGCCGAAATCGCGGCTTGCCAACGCGTCTCACTTGAAGAAATCCGACCGCGACAAGTATCTCGCCGACCGCGAAAAACTCTCCGGACAGGCGCTGGAGGACTTCGAGCGGCAGTGGACGCTCGGCGAGAACGAGCGGCGCAAGCGTTATCAGCAGCTGGCGCTGGCGGAAGCGCTGATGGCGCTCTCCGAGATCGGCCTGCCCGCGATCATCCGCCCCTCCTTCACCATGGGCGGCACCGGCGGCGGCATCGCCTACAACAAGGAAGAGTTCATCGACATCATCGAGCGCGGGCTGGACGCCTCGCCGACCAACGAGGTCTTGATCGAGGAATCCGTGCTCGGCTGGAAAGAGTTCGAGATGGAGGTGGTGCGCGACAAAAAGGACAACTGCATCATCGTCTGCTCGATCGAGAACCTCGATCCGATGGGCGTTCACACCGGCGACTCCATCACGGTCGCGCCGGCGCTGACGCTCACCGACAAGGAATACCAGATCATGCGCGACGCTTCGATCGCGGTGTTGCGCGAGATCGGGGTGGAAACCGGCGGCTCCAACGTGCAGTTCGGCGTCAACCCGGCCGACGGCCGCATGGTCGTAATCGAGATGAATCCGCGCGTGTCACGCTCGTCCGCGCTCGCTTCGAAAGCCACCGGCTTTCCGATCGCCAAGGTCGCGGCCAAACTCGCCGTCGGCTACACGCTCGACGAAATCGCCAACGACATCACCGGCGGCGCGACGCCTGCGTCATTCGAGCCGACGATCGATTACGTCGTCACCAAGATACCTCGTTTCGCGTTCGAGAAATTCCCCGGCGCCTCAACCACGCTGACCACCTCGATGAAGTCGGTCGGCGAAGTGATGGCAATCGGCCGCACGTTCCAGGAGAGCCTGCAAAAGGCGCTGCGCGGACTCGAGACCGGCCTCACCGGTTTGGATGAAATCGAGATCGAGGGCCTCGGGCGCGACGACGACAAGAATGCGATCCGCGCCGCGCTCGGCACGCCGACGCCGAACCGCCTGCTGCAGGTGGCGCAGGCCATGCGGCTCGGCTGGAGCGATGAGGATATCTTCAACTCCTGCAAGATCGATCCGTGGTTTCTGGCGCAGATGCGCGCCATCGTCGACATGGAAGCCAAGGTCCGGCGCGACGGCCTGCCGCCCAATGCCTTCGGCCTGCGAACGCTGAAAGCGATGGGCTTTTCCGATGCGCGGCTCGCCGTGCTCGCCAACATGAGCGAGGCCGCGGTGAAGGCGCGACGGCATGCGCTTGGCGTGCGGCCGGTGTTCAAGCGCATCGATACCTGCGCGGCCGAATTCGCTTCGCCAACGGCCTACATGTATTCGACCTACGAGGCGCCGTTCGCGGGCCCACCGGCCGACGAAAGCGCGCCTTCGGCCAAGGACAAGGTGATCATTCTTGGCGGTGGTCCCAACCGCATCGGCCAGGGCATCGAGTTCGACTATTGCTGCTGCCACGCCTGCTTCGCGCTGCATGACGCCGGTTATGAATCGATCATGATCAACTGCAATCCGGAGACGGTGTCGACTGACTACGACACCGCCGACCGGCTGTATTTCGAGCCGCTCACGGCGGAGGACGTGCTCGAAATCATCGCGACCGAACAGCAGAACGGCCGCCTGCACGGGGTGATCGTGCAGTTCGGCGGGCAGACGCCGCTGAAGCTTGCGCATGCGCTGGAAGAAGCCGACGTGCCGATCCTGGGCACCTCGCCCGATGCGATCGATCTCGCCGAAGACCGCGACCGCTTCAAGCGCATACTCGACAAACTGCGGCTGAAACAGCCGAAGAACGGCATTGCCTATTCGGTCGAGCAGGCGCGGCTCGTCGCCGCCGATCTCGGCCTGCCTTTGGTGGTGCGGCCGTCCTACGTGCTCGGCGGCCGCGCGATGCAGATCATCCGCGAGGACAACCAGCTCAGCGATTATCTGCTCGGCACCCTGCCCGAGCTCGTGCCCGGCGACGTCAAGGCGCGTTATCCGAACGACAAGACCGGGCAGATCAACACCGTGCTCGGCACCAATCCGCTGCTGTTCGACCGCTATCTGTCGGATGCGATCGAGGTCGACGTCGATTGCCTGTCCGACGGCAAGGACACCTTCATCGTCGGCATCATGGAGCACATCGAGGAAGCCGGCATTCACTCCGGCGACTCGGCCTGCTCGCTGCCGCCGCATTCGCTCAATGCCGAGACACTCGCCGAGCTCGAGCGGCAGACCCGCGAATTGGCGCTCGGCCTCGACGTGGTCGGACTGATGAACGTGCAATACGCCATCAAGGACGGCGAGATCTACGTGCTCGAGGTCAACCCGCGCGCCTCGCGCACGGTGCCGTTCGTCGCCAAGGTGATCGGCATGCCGGTCGCCAAGATCGCGGCAAGGCTGATGGCCGGCGAGAAGCTTGCCGACTTCAATTTGCAGAAGCCCAGGCCCGGCCATGTCGGCGTGAAGGAATCGGTGTTTCCGTTCGCGCGCTTCCCTGGCGTCGACACGGTACTGGGGCCGGAAATGCGTTCGACCGGCGAGGTGATGGGCATCGACGGCACCTTCGAGATCGCATTCGCCAAGAGCCAGCTCGGCGGCGGCACGCGCGTGCCGCGCCGGGGCACCGTGTTCGTCTCGGTGCGCGAGACCGACAAGACCCGCATCGTGGACGCGGTCCGGCTGCTATTCTCGCTTGGCTTCAAGGTGATGGCGACGTCGGGAACGCAACGCTTCCTGACGGATCACGGCGTGCCGGCGGAGAAAGTTAACAAGGTGCTGGAAGGGCGGCCGCATATCGTCGACGCCATTACCAATGGCGATATTCAACTGGTTTTTAACACCACCGAGGGGCCGCAGGCTTTGGCCGATAGCCGCTCGTTAAGGCGCGCTGCCCTCTTGCATAAAGTGCCGTATTACACCACTCTTTCCGGTGCCGTGGCGGCTGCCCAGGGAATCCGCGCCTATCTGGGCGGGGACCTTGAGGTCCGTACCCTGCAGAGTTACTTTTCCGAAAGCTGATCATGAGCGGGCCATAAAGCGCCCGCTTAATGATTGGAACTCTCCGCCCGCATTAATGTTGAGTTGGCCTTCCTATAAGGCCGAAATTAATGGGCTTTTGGACTGTTCGCACAGCAAAAGCCTGATCTGAAAGACGTTTCGCGCGTGCTTGAGCTCGCCCGCGCGGACAGAGGATAGAGAAGATGATGGAAAAGGTTCCGATGACCTCGATCGGCTATGCCGCGCTGGAAGATGAACTGAAAAAACGCCAGTCGGTGGAGCGCCCGCGCATCATCGAGCACATCGCGGAAGCGCGCTCGCATGGCGACCTTTCCGAGAACGCGGAATACCACGCCGCGAAAGAGGAGCAGTCGCACAACGAGGGCCGCATTGCCGAGCTCGAGGACAAGCTCGCCCGCGCCGACGTGATCGACATCACCAAGCTTTCGGGCGACACCATCAAGTTCGGCGCGACCGTCACGCTGATCGACGAGGATACCGAGAAGAAAGCCGTGTACCAGATCGTCGGCGAGGTCGAAGCCGACGCCAAGAAGGGCAGGATTTCCATCACCTCGCCGCTGGCCCGCGCGCTGATCGGCAAGAAGAAAGGCACCACGGTCGAGGTCATGGCGCCCGGGGGCGCCAAGGCCTACGAGATCACCAAGGTGGAGTGGCGCTAAGTTTCCCTGCCCTTGCGTTGCTATGAAAAGGCCGCGCCCCGAGCGCGGCTTTTTTGATGCCGGGGAATTATTCGATAGTCGGGGATGGAGCCGGTTCTGATTCAATAGAACCGAACAGGGGCTTTCCGCATCCCGTGAGAATTGCAACAATCCAGGCATTCCAGATGTCAAAAGGGGGGTATGACATGGACCAGATGTTTTCAAGATTCCAGCCGGCCGCACTCAGCCTGTTTCGCTTCATGACCGGTCTCTTGCTGTTTCAATACGGTGTCGCAAAGTTCTTCAAATTCCCGGTCATTCCCCAATTCGCCAACCCACCTCCGCTGATCATGACGGCCGGCGGGCTTGAACTGGTGCTCGGCGCACTGCTGATGATCGGACTTTTCTCGCGCATCGCCGCGTTCGTCCTTTCTGGCGAAATGGCCTTTGCTTATTTCATCAGCCATTTCCCCCGCGGCTTCCTGCCTTTGATCAACAACGGCACGGCGGCGATCCTGTTCTGCTTTGCCTGCCTCTATCTCGCGACGTCGGGCCCCGGCCCCTACAGCGTCGACGCAATGATGAGAAAGAAGAGCTGACGGGTCAGTCCGTCATTGCGAGCCAACGGGTCGCGCGAATGCACGCCCGATGACAGGCTCCGCGAAGCAATCCAGAAGCTTAAAAAAGCTGGATTGCTTCGTCGCTGCCGCTCCTTGCAATGAGAGCTGAAGCGACTATCCCCTCGCCTTGACGTCCAGCGGCACGGCGGCTTCGTATTTCGAATTGTGCAGCACCAGCGACGTCCTGACGTTGCGCACATGCGGCGCCGCCGTCAGATGCGTGACGAAATCCTGGAACGTCGCCATGTCGGGTGCGACGCATTTCAGAACGAAATCGACCTCGCCTGAAAGCATCCAGCATTCCCGCACCAGCGGCTCGGCGCGCACGAAATCCTCGAATGCGCGCAGGTCGGCATCGGCCTGGCTCGACAGGTGCACCGAGGCAAACACGGTGACGTCGAAACCAAGCTTTCGCGGATCGAGCAGCCCGCGATAGCCCTGTATATAACCCGCCTCCTCGAGCGCCCGCACCCGGCGCAGACAGGGCGGCGGCGAAATGCCGACGCGTTTGGCCAATTCAACATTGGTGATTCGGCCGTCGGCCTGGATTTCGCTCAGGATTTTGAGGTCAATTTCGTCAAGATTCTTCGACACGCGGTCCGGCTTCCAAGGCTTTGCAGTTCCTGGGGGCTGACGGCCAACGGCCATCAACTTTCTGACAGCAACACTCTTAGCCCAGCTCGCACCGGTTGCGCAATTTTATTGCGCGTGCGCTGCGCCAAATTTCTCGCTCACGGGAAATTTTGCTCATTTGAATTGCAATTCTTGCATAGCTCTCCAGATGCCCTAGACTTGGTTCTGTCACTTTCGGCGTCATCGCGACGCCTTCCCGGGCGAATTCCGCTTAAGCGTTCATCAAATCCCCTTCGAAAGGGATCGGTTCATGTCTGCACCTATTCACGCCAAGGTCGTCATTATCGGTTCCGGCCCGGCCGGTTATACCGCGGCGATCTATGCGGCGCGCGCCATGCTTGAACCGGTCCTGATCCAGGGCATCCAGCCCGGCGGCCAGCTCACCATCACCACCGACGTGGAAAACTATCCCGGCTTTGCCGACGTCATTCAGGGCCCGTGGCTGATGGAGCAGATGGAGAAGCAGGCAGCCCATGTCGGCACCAGGATCGTGACCGACCTCGTCAACAGGCTCGAACTCGCGCAAAGGCCGTTCCGCCTGACCTGCAATTCAGGCGACGTCTACCTCGCAGAGACCGTCATCCTCGCCACGGGCGCCCAGGCGCGCTGGCTCGGCCTGCCGTCGGAAGAAAAATTCAAGGGTTTTGGTGTTTCAGCGTGTGCGACCTGCGACGGGTTCTTCTATCGCGGCAAGGAAGTCATCGTCGTCGGCGGCGGCAACACTGCGGTCGAGGAAGCACTGTTTTTGACCAACTTTGCCTCGCAGGTAACCATCGTGCACCGCCGCGACCACTTCCGCGCCGAGCGCATCCTGCAGGAGCGCCTGTTCAAGCACCCCAAGATCAAGGTGGTGTGGGACTCAGCGATCGACGAGATCCGCGGCGACGAGAATCCGTCCAAGGTCACCCATGTCCGACTCAAGAACGTCAAGACCGGCGCGCTGACCGAACTCGCCGCCGGCGGCGTCTTCATCGCGATCGGCCATGCGCCGGCGACCGATCTGGTCGCCGGACAGATCAAGCTGAAATCGTCGGGCTATGTCGAGGTCGCGCCGAATTCGACCGCAACCTCGGTGCCAGGCCTGTTTGCCGCCGGAGACGTTGCCGACGAAACCTATCGCCAGGCGGTCACGGCCGCCGGCCTCGGCTGCATGGCCGCCCTGGAAGCCGAACGTTTTTTGGCGCTGCGCGCGAGTGATCGCGCGGCGGCGGAGTGAGTATAAATCGAACTATAATGGATTTATGGATATGGATTGGGACAAGCTGAAGGTGTTTCACGCGGCGGCCGAAGCTGGAAGCTTCACGCATGCCGGCGAGCAACTCGGCCTCTCGCAGTCGGCCGTGTCGCGCCAGGTGAGCGCGCTGGAACAGGAATTATCGGTTTCGCTGTTTCACCGCCATGCCCGCGGCCTGATCCTGACCGAGCAGGGCGACCTTCTGTTTCGCACCGCGCATGACGTGTTCATGCAGTTGCAGGCGGCACGCGCGAAATTGACCGACAGCCGCGAGCGGCCGAGCGGCGACCTCAAGATCACGACCACTCCCGGCGTCGGCATCAACTGGCTGATTCCGCGGCTTGGCGAGTTCACCGCGCTCTACCCGGAGATCCGCATTTCGCTGATCGTCACCGATGAGGAGCTCGACCTGTCGATGCGCGAAGCCGATGTGGCGATCCGCACCCGCAAGCCGACGCAGCCCGACCTGATCCAGCGCAAGCTGTTTGCGATGGGCTTCCACGCCTATTGCTCGCCGGACTACATCAAGCGATTCGGCACGCCGCGCACGCTCGACGAACTCGACCAGCACCGAATCATCATGCTGTCGGACGGACAGGTCGCGCCACATCTTCAGAACCGCAGCTGGCTGATCGAGGCCGGCCGCAACGGCACCGGGCCGCGCGAGCCCTATTTCAAGGTCAACAACATCCTTGGGCTGGTGCGCGCCTGCCAGCAGGGATTGGGAATCGCGGCACTCCCGGACTATCTGATCGAAGAAAACAGCCGCCTGGTGCAGCTGTTTGGCGAATCGGATTCGATCCAGCTCGACACTTATTTCGTTTATCCTGAAGAGTTGAAGACCGTTGCTCGCGTCCAGGTGTTCCGCGATTTCGTGGTGAGCAAAGCGCAGCGCTGGCCGTCGTAGAGCTCCGGTTTTGATTGCATCAAAAACCGGAGCTCTAAATTCTTGTCTTGACGCGTTTTCTTCACGCGAACCGGTACCCACTTCGCTCGAAAACGCTATGAATCTCTTTGTTTGAGCGTGATCTCCGCGCAAACGCGTGGCGTTTGTCGCGAGGGAAAACCGGTTTCCACTTTGCGCTAGCGCGGCCCTTTGGGTCCCGATCACGCTCTAATTATCGTTCGATAACGGGTGGGCGCATGTCTGACATGCGGCTCCCCCCGTTGCTGCAAGGCACACGCAGAGTCCATAGTGTTTCTACACTGAGCTTTCGCGTTGCGCACATGTCCCCCTCCTCCAGTGGCGCGGGTGTTCGGTTATCCCTCTTGGAAGGTGATTGTGTCGGCCCAACGAGGCCAATACTTAAAGCCGGGTTCTTCGGAGCCCGGCTTTTTTCTTTTCCAACTTTTTCCCGCGAGCCAGGCTTTTCATCATGAGAAAGGCGCTCCGAGCGCCCGCTTTCCGAAAGTTCGCGCGCCGCCTCGGCACCAACCAATGTTGACAGTGGAACGCGCGCACCGCATCATCTCTTTGATGATCACAAATCTGTGCGCAGCCATCCGTTCGAAAAAAGCTACCCATTCGGGGGCTTGGGATCGACGCGCGCGATAGACTTCTCGCAATTGCCCGATCTTAAAACCCCCGCCGCGAGGTGGGGTTTTTTGTGTCCCGTCTCCGGCCAACCAGGAGATGGACCATGACCGACCCCGTTTCTTCCCGCGCTGAAGCTTTGAGCCTGCGATCACATTTCCGCGGCCTCTGGCTGCCGCTCGTCACGCCGTTTTGCGACGGCATCGTCGACGAGGTCTCGCTGCGGCGCATCGTCAGGCATTACGCGGGCTTGCCGATCGACGGGCTGATCCTCGCCGCGACATCAGGCGAAGGCTTGACGCTGGGCATGGCCGAACTCGAATGGATCGTCGCGGTCACGCGGGAGGTTCTCGCTGAGGCGAGGCGCTATCTGCCGATTTGCCTGGGACTGGCCGGCAGTCAAACCCGAAAGATGTGCCACACCCTCGACGAGACGGCGGGCTGGCAGATCGACGGTTATCTGATCTCGAGCCCTTACTACTCGCGGCCGTCGCAACGTGGACTGCTGCAGCATTTCACGGCTCTCGCCGACCACGCCTCCTGGCCGGTCGCGCTCTACAACATTCCCTATCGCGCGTCGGTCAATCTCGAGACCGAAACCGTGCTCGAACTCGCGCACCATCCCAACATCATCGGCATAAAGGACTGCGGCGCCAACCGCGCGCAGTCGATCGAACTCTTGCGGCGACGGCCGGCCGGTTTCCGCGTCCTGACCGGCGAGGACGCGCTCTATTTCGAGGCGCTCAGCGATGGCGCCGACGGCGCCATCCTGCTCTCGGCCCATATCGAGACCGCAACCTTTGCCGCGATCGGCAAGCTGTTCCGGGAGTGCCGTCCCGACGATGCACGCGAGCGCTGGGATAGCGTTGCGGACCTGACGCGGCTGCTGTTCGCAGAACCGAGCCCCGCGCCGGCAAAGTACTGGTTGGCGCGCACCGGCCTGATCGACAGCGCAGAAGTGCGCCTGCCGATGGTCGAGGTGACTGACGAATTGGCCGCGCGGCTAGACGACGAGATCGCGCGGCGCCACGTCACCAATAGCGAGAGCCGCGGTTCCCGCAGTGAGGAGCCGGCCGCCTGAACCGGCGATATCGTCATGGCGGCGTTGCGCACGGCACAGGACCGGGCCGGGTGATATCGCCTAATCGGGCGACCTATATGCCGGAATTCGCGAGAGCGAGGCGACATGAACAACATGATTATTCCAGCTGAAGATCATCTTCCCCGGCGCCGCATACCCATCCTCGACACCGAGATGAGTCATGTGACGATAGGCCAGGGCTACCCGATCGTGTTCATGCACGGAAATCCGACCTGGTCCTACCTGTGGCGTAACGTCATTCCGCATGTCAGCGAATTCGGGCACTGCCTGGCGCCGGATCTCGTCGGCATGGGGCAGTCGGCGGCTTCCCCGGGCGGCACCTATCGCCTTCGGGATCACGCGCGTTATCTCGACGCCTGGTTCGACGCGCTCGGCTTGCGCGAGAATGTGACCCTGGTGCTGCACGATTGGGGATCGGCGCTCGGCTTTTACTGGGCGTCACGACACCCCGAGCGCGTCCGCGCCATCGCCTACATGGAAGCAATCCTTTTCCCGCGTGAATGGGACGATCTGCCGCAAGCCCGCGCGCAGTTCTTTCGCGATCTGCGCTCCGACAAGGGCGAGCAGATGATCCTCGACGAAAACTTCTTCATCGAGGAGTTGCTGCCGAGGCTCGTGATGCGTCCGTTGACGGAGGCGGAAATGAACGCCTATCGACGCCCGTTCCGAACGCGCGCATCGCGGTTGCCGATGCTGGTGTGGCCGCGCGAGTTGCCGATCGGTGGCGAGCCCGCCGACGTCGTGGCCATCGTCAAAAGCTACGGGCAATGGCTTCTGGAAAGCCCACTGCCCAAACTATTCATCAATGCCGAACCGGGCTCGATGCTGATCGGCCGCTCCCGCGATTTTTGCCGGCGCTTCCCCAACCAGCAGGAGATCACGGTTCAAGGCCTCCACTTCATTCAGGAGGATTGTCCCGATGAGATTGGGGGTGCGGTCGCGCGCTTTGTCAGGACCAATGGCGCTCCTTGCGACAGCACACCATGACTGGCGCGATCGCGCTTATCCGGCCGAACTGCGCGCCATCTGCGCCGGGAATTTTTTCCGCAGTTCAAGCTCGATCCGGATGGCGTCTTCGACCTGCGGCCGCGCTCGCACGCGATCCAGATATTCGACCAGGGATGGCCACGCGGCAATTTCGACCCCGCCGCGTCCGAGCAGCAGCAGCGCCCAGGTGAGATATGCGTCCGCTACCGTAAAGCGCTCGCCCACCAGAAATTGCTTCCTGGCAAGATGAGCTGCGGCGACAGCAACGCTCTTTCCAATGCGCTCCCGCGCGCTCGCCTTTGCCGCGTCGTTTGCGTACCAGAAGGTTGGAAACAGGAATGCCTTGTGGATCTCGGTGCCGACGAAGCTGAGCCATTCCTGCAGGCGATAGCGATCGATGTCGCCCGGCGGCGGCGCCAGGCCTTTTTCAGGACGCAGGTCGGCGATGTATTGGAGAATTGCCGGATTCTCGGTCAGCCTCTCGCCGTTTTCGAGCACCAGAACGGGAACGGCTCCCTTCGGCGAAATGGCCCAAAAATCCCGACCGTCTTCGACCACCTTTTTGTCCCAGAGATGGACCGCGTGATATCGAGCCTCGATCCCCGCTTCCATCAGCGCCATCCTGCTGGCCAGCGAGCAGGCCATCGGCCAATAGTAAAGTTGCAGCATCGTCCTGTCCTTCGCGAGATTATTGCGGCGTTCGAAGGCTCAACGATGCGCGACGGCTAGAGCAATTCGTTGCCGTCGCGCGCGATGATCGCGAACCTGTCGGAAAGCTCCACCAGTGCGACGTCGTGAACGGTCCGGGCTTCGATCGTTCCGCCACGGCCGTCCGGCAGATCGCGCGTCGCGCATGCGCCTGCATCGATCGTCACCCGAAAGCCGAGGTCGAGCGCAGCCCGGGCGGTCGAACTGATGCACATGTGGGTCATAAACCCGGCGAGAATGATGTTCTTGCGCCCGGTCGCAGACAGGCGATCGCGCAGATCCGTGCCGGCAAAGGCGTTGGGCAGTTCCTTCTCGATCACCGGCTCCGAAGCCAGCGGAGCCACACCGGCGGCAATTGCCCCACGCTCGGCATTTCGATCGAACAGGCCGCCTGCCTTGCCCCTGTGCGCGACGTGAAAGATCGGCGAGCCCGCATGGCGTGCGCTCGAGAGCAGTCCTGCCGATTGCGCCACCGCGGCTTCGGCGCCGGGCAAGGCGATGGGGCCGGCGAGGTATTCGTTTTGCAGATCGATCAAGACCAGCGACGCCTCGCTGATCTTCGCCGGGCTGAGGTCTGCACCGGCAAGCTGAAGCAACGTCCTGGCTGCGGTCATGGTCTGGTGTTTCCGGTTGAAGTTGCCAATGCATGAGGTATAGCAACCTTGTCTCCTCTTTCATGCAGGAATCTTGCAGCCGATTGCTGCATTATTGCAGGAAGCGCGCCGGACGATGAACTGGGACGATCTGCGCATTGTCGGCGCGATCCGGGACGAAGGCACATATGCCGGCGCCAGCGCGCGGCTGCGGATCGACGAGACGACGGTCGGGCGGCGGCTGGCGCGCATCGAGCGGACGCTGGGACTGCGGCTGTTCGAAGCGGTCGATGGCGTTCGCAAACCGACGCCGCAATGCGAGGCTGTCCTCGCCCATGTCGACGCGATGGCAAGGCATGCTGCGGAAATCAACAAGGTTGGCGAGAGCCTGCCAAGTCTGGTCGGGCGCTTCCGGATAGCATCGACCAATGCGGTTGCAGAGGAGATCCTGTCACCGCGCGCTGGCGAGTTTTTGGCGCGCAACCCCGGCCTGACGCTGCAATTCCTGACCTCGGCGGAAAATGTGAAATTCTCGCGATGGGAAGCCGACATGGCCATCCGCCTGCGCAAGCCCGACAAAGGCGATTTCACGATTTCGAAGCTCGCAGACGTTCAGCTGTTCCTTGTCGAGCCCGCGACGGAACCGGATTCCGAGCCGGTCATCTGCAGCTATCCGGAAGAACTCGACCTGATTCCGGAATCGCAATATCTGAAGGCAAAGGGGCTGAAGGATCGCGCCCGCTGCATAACGGACAATGCCCGTGTCATTCGCAGGCTGGTCCAGAGTTATCGAGCCGTCGGAATCCTGCCGGATTATCTTTGCGAGGGATTGCTCGCCGATCGTCGCCTGCGCCTGACGCCTTTGCCGCGGCGGCGGGATGTGTGGCTGCTGCTGCAGGGCCATCTCAAGCGCGATCCCGCCGCCCGCATCGTGGTTGATTGGATACGCGAGAGCTTTGCGGATTTTTCGCAGGCCTGACCCGCGCTTTGCCGGCACCGAGGTGTCCGGCCGGCCATAACAATCAGCCGGGCCTCAGAGCGCCTTCTCGAAATGAAGCCGGATCAAGCCGCCACCCGCCTGCTTGGCGGTCATCTTGTCGGCGACTTCGGTCCGAACCAGCCGAAAGCCGCTCTTTCGATAGAACCTGTCCGCCGCTTTCTGAATCTGGGCCGTGCTCAGGATCATCTTGGTAAATCCCCGGCTGCGGGCTTCGTCCAGCGCAAAGTCGAGCATGCGTTGCGCAACGCCTGAACCGCGGTAGGCTTCGTCGAGATACATTCGACGAAGCTCCGTTTCGCCGCGACCCCGGCTTTCGATGCCGAAGGATCCGACAATTTCGCCACCGCTTTCGACGACCCAGAACGCGCTCCGCCTTGCCTCGGAGACCAGTTCGGGAAGCTGCCTGAGCTCGCCATCGGTGATGGCGGCAATATAGCGCTCGAACAAGTCCTCCATCCCGGCCGGCGCCAGTTCGCGATTGATGCGTGTCCATAACGAGACCATCGGGTCGTAATCCGTTACCCGATACTTCCGAAAAGCGAGGAGAGGCGCGGCAGCCATTTTACGCATCTAGTTCTGCTTGGCGCGATAGCCTGAGCACGTTGCCGATCGCGTTGACCGAGGATACGCCATCGCTACAGCCCGCCAACGAAGCCTCTTTGGCGATCACCTTGGTTAACGGGCGCTGAAAGGCCCCGTTAAATTCCGCCCCACCTGGCGGTCCTGAATATTAGGACTTCGCCGTTATTGGTTAGCCTGATCGAAGGGGACACGGGGGCACACCATGAGCGCTGAACTCATCGCCGACAAACGCTTTGCCAATTCCAAATGGGCGGAGAGGAAGCAGGATTTCCTGATCGTTTCCTCGTTCGGATTGTGGGCGGTGCTGCTCGGCCTTTCGCCGGTGCTGGCCATCAATTTCCTGATGGGAAGCTGAGGGTGCTGGTTAACTGGCGGTGATGGCGTCGTTTTGAATGCGAACGAGTTCGCAACCGGTCTTTTAAAACTGATCGGCTACGCTTCCCTCCATAACAAGAAACGCGGGGGCGTTATGGAAACTCTGGAAGCCCAAGAAAACTATCAAGAAAATTCCGACTCCAGCCAGGCCGGCTTTTGCATGCAGGACATCATCTGGGCGGTCGGCATCTGGTCGGTCATCCTGACCCTGTCGCCAGTCGTGATGTTCTACGTGCTGATGGTGAACTGATCTTCACGCGCGGCGTGTGTGCAGGCAACATCATCCCGCGTGAGCTCCCCTTGCCCACGCGGGATGATGTTGCCGTGCAAGCGGGCTACTTAGGCCGCCTGCTTGTGCATCGTGCCGCTTGCGGAAGCCGTGCCGCGGATCGCCTTCACCGAACGCTCGATCGCAGCCCAAAGCCGGCCGATCTCGGCGGCCGCGCGGCCTTCGGCAAAATATTCGCGGGCGCCTTCGCCCTTGCCGAGCGCCATCAGAAGGTCTGCACGGTTGGTGATCTGCCCACCCCACACCGGCGCGCGGAACTTGGCCAGTTGCTCGCGTGCAATGGTGACGATGCGGCTTTCCACCTCGTCGCGCCGTGCCGGCGCACCGTTGAGCACGACCGCGTAGGGCTTGCGCGCGGAACGGCACATATGAATCGTTTCCTGCACGGCATTGACGTCAAAGACGCCGGGCCGCGCCGGAATGACGACCATCGTGGCATTCTTGATCGCGTCGTCGACCACGGCCGAAAGATTCGGCGGCGTGTCGATGAACACCCATTCGTAGCCGTCGCGCTTTGCCGCTGCAACAATGCCGCTGACGGAGTTGACCGCGGTCTTGATCTGCGGTTCGTTGGTGCCGCGCAACTTGTGCCACAGGGTCAACGATCCCTGCGGGTCGGCATCGACAAGCAGACAAGGCTTGGTCGTCTTATGGACATGCGCAGCGAGATGAGCGGCCAGGGTACTTTTTCCCGAGCCACCCTTACGCGACGCAAAAACAATAACGTTCATACTCTTCGCCTCCAGATTGACCCCAGAATACGAAAAATGAATCAGCGCGGTGATTCGTGGAAGAAGAATTTGGTGTCAATTGTGGCGAGACCACCGAATAGTGGCCGAGGTGCTTTTCAGGTCATACCCCTCGCCCGCTGATTCGCCGGGACGCGGGAAGGATTGGCGGGCGAGGTAGCCAAAGTGGCTACTCTGACGTAGCTTCGGTGCCGCCGCGAGTTCTTGGAAGGAATGTCAGGATCAAAGCCCTCCGATCCTGACTCGCTAGTCGTCGTAAGCCGTATGCATGCGAATCCGGTGATGCCTTGGCCTTGCAGAGGTCTCCTGCGGGTGGAAGTAGACCCGGCAACCCGGACTGAGTTCGGTCTGGCGCCTGACCATGCAGGCCGTCGTCCGCGAGATGTCCGGGATTTCAGAACCGCAGAGCCTGAACGCATCGCCCATGCAGGCCTGTTGCTGCTCCATGGTGTAGGACCATCCTGTTGCGGGCCACGCCCCCACCACGATCGTGGCGATCACACCCGCAAGCCGTCCTGGTCGAATCGAGAAAGCATTCATGTTACCCCCAAAGCACCACCCCGCGCGAATTGTGAGCGAGCACGATTGAGTTGGCAAGCAAGCGTTCACATCAAACGTTAGCTATCGGTGGAAAGCATTGATTGCTCGAGGAGATGCGCACGAATTCCAATTCTCGAACTCATCGCGCAACGTTGTCGACAACGCTTCGAGCGGCGGCGATGTCGTCAAACACCAGCGAATCACCCGCGCGTCGATTGCAGAACGGCCGAAGAAATTTTTCCGGCCGGCTGACTCGTTCCAGCCGTGTCGCCCGGGCAACAAACAGGCTACGCTCGCCGCCGTCGACCCAAACGAAGGCGCACGTGAATGACCGAGCAGACATTGCCTCTCGAGAGGGAAGTGTCGGCCGAAATCGACCGCTGGAACTGGGGCGCGTTTGTGCTGGACTGGATCGGAGCTCGACCGAACCTTGTCCGGCCAGCATGTCGTCGGGGGTTGCCATGAGCGGTCGAATTTGCGGTCGAATTTGCGCGGTGCTGAGCGCGCTTCTCTTCCTCGCACTCAACACCGAACGAGCAGATGCCGAGTGTGTTTGCCAATGTGTCGATGGACAAATGCAGCCGCTTTGTCAGAGTTCGATCGACGTGCCCCCGATCTGTCCAGCCGCCGTTTGTCCAATCGCTGCCCCGTCGATCGCTCCGGTAAAGCCTGCAATCATTCCACCGATCGGCACGTCGCAATGTCGTCAGGCACGCGTGTGCGACACGTTCGGACACTGTCAGTGGCAACAGGTTTGCCAATAGCTGCGCGCAAGGCGAACAGGCCCCGGACGCAGGAAACGTCGTAGGCTTCATGCTGCTGAGGGGACTTGGTACAGTTGGGTGGGCTCGAACCACCGACCTCCTGTTCCACAGACAGGCCGAGGCCACCGAAACCTGTACGCTACGGCCGCCCCCAATGCGAAAAACGTTGCGATTTCAGTAGGTAACTTCTGCCGCCGCCCGCCTTACTTACTCTCCAATTTCCGTTACGGTGGTTGCTAGATGGTAGCTAGCGGGGCGAGAATGGCTGTGCTGGGTGTAACGATTCGGAGTGTACAATCGCTTGCGCCAGGCGAAACGATTTGGGATGCCGGGCACAAGGAGGCAGTCCGGGGTTTTGGAGTTCGACGCCAGCGCGGGACGCCAGTTTACGTCGTGAAGTATCGCGCATTGGGCCGCCAGCGCTTCTTTACAATCGGCCCGCACGGATCGCCTTGGACGCCTGAGAAAGCCCGGAAAGAGGCGAAACGCCTTCTCGGCCTGGTGGCCCGGGGGTAAAGATCCTGCCGACGAACGTACGCTAGCGGCGCTTCAGGCTACCGAAACACTCCGCAAAATTGCCGATCAATATCTGAAGCAGGCCAAACAGAAGCTTCGACCCCGAACATACTATGAGATTGAGCGGTATCTGCTGTCCACCTGGAAAGTCCTTCATTCCACGCCTGTGGTCCACATCCGGCGCCGCCATATCGCCGCTCGTACGGCGGAGATTGCGACGGGTCACGGAATTGTAGCAGCAGCCCGGGCGCGCGCCGCTTTGTCCGCTATGTTCAACTGGGCGATCCGAGAAGGACTCGATATTGCGGCCAACCCGGTGCTTGGCACCAATCGCCCTGCCGGACCCAGGGCACGTGACCGGGTTCTAACGGACAGCGAGCTTGCTGAGATTTGGGCAGCCCTTGGCGATGATGACTACGGTCGGATCGTGAAGTTACTCGCGCTGACGGGCCAGCGCCGGAACGAAGTCGGCGGCATGCGCTGGACCGAAGTTGATTTCGATAAGGCTATTTGGACCATTCCCAGTACACGAAGCAAGAATCATCGCGAGCATGTTGTTCCCCTCACCAAAGCCGCGATCGCTTTGTTCCTAGATCGTGCTGAGACCCGAGAGTACGTCTTTGGACACGGCCCGCGCCGCAAGGATGATGAGCATCGCGGCTACTCTGGCTGGTCGAAATCGAAGGCTGCGCTCGATGCGCGGATTCACGCCGCCCGCCAGAAGGAGGCAGACGCTGGCGAAAAAGTAGAGCCTATGCCTGCCTGGCGACTGCATGATCTTCGGCGCACGGCCGCCACGGTAATGGCTGATCGCTTGGGGGTGCTTCCCCACATCGTCGAAGCGGTTCTCAACCACGTCAGCGGACATCGCGCAGGGGTCGCTGGCATTTACAACCATGCCCGGTATGAGGCTGAAACGCGCGCTGCTCTATGCGCTTGGGCCGACCACATTGATGCGATTGTGGGGCGCTAGGTGCAGCGGCTGAACCGCGAGCGAGTTTTGCGGAAGCATCTGTATACTTCGATAGAGCAGCCAATTAAGAATCGGATGATTTCCAAGCAAAATCAATGCCTGTTCCGACAAAAGTGTCCTTGAACCTACATTGAACCCCGCAATCGGATTTCCTTTTGTCGGAACGACGCGACAGCAGACTTCGGATAGACCAATGCTGTCCGAACTGCTCCCGGAACCAGAAATATCTCCATTGATGCGGCGGCTCCGCGATGAGCCAAAAAGCGAAGTCAGCGAGAGCAAAAAGGCCACAAGGCGAGCGATGCTCGTTTCGCGCGGTTTAGCTCCGCTTAGTCAGGAGCAGACTGCCACGATCCCTGATCACCACTTGGGCTGCTTTGGCAAAACGCTGCAATAGCCACGGCAGCGTGACTTCCAGCCGGGCATGATCCTCCGCGACATCCAGATGACCGGACGCTGCCTGCCCCAGCGCGCGCACGCAAAAAACTAGGCGATTGCCCTCCCATCTTTCCTCATCGACTTGAAGCATTGGTGTGCTGGCAACTGCGCGCGTCAAGCCGGCCATGACGCGGCGCGTAGCCTCTTCGCTGCCAGGGCGATGGGGAATTGAAACGACGAGAGGTGCGGACATCTTGAACGCTCCGGCTAGCTTAACGCGTTTATTTCCGCATTGTTCAAAAACAACGGAGTGCGAAACTAGGGACGGGCAACAATGGCCGCCCGATAGTTATGGGCGGCAAGACGCTAGATGGCAACATGTCGGAATTCGATGCCTAGGGGTGCCGTGATCAGGTGGCGATCTCATCCTATCTTTACGAAACATCTAAGCCGGCAGCTTGGTAGGGGCAGGGGGTGACGGAAGCGCGCGGCACCTTCCTCCGAACCCACGATCAAAAACTACGGTTCTGCGCGGGTGAGCAAGGGCAACATCGCAGAATTGGCGGCAGGCGTGGCAGAGAGAGTGTCCGCCCAAAGACGCTTAAAAGCCGCGGGTTTTGCTGCCAGGGCTCCCTGCTACATACACTTAGACCTACACTAAATCCCGCGCTGACCCTAGCCCTGCGCGACATCAGGCAGCTCCATCTCATTGAGGATCGGCATAGCCCTTAGAACGGGGGCAGCCCAAGCCTGGCTTCTGGCTTTATCTGTTCTCCGAAGGCCAGCCGCCGCTGCGAAGCAGATGCCTGTAGCCGTGCCCGCTCATCCACATGGCTCGGTGCAGATGGCTTTCGAAGGCTCGGCGGGCGCGACCTTCATCCTGGTCCGGATCGAGGTGCAGCACGATCCGCGAAACATCGCGCCAGTCGGCACACTCCTGATCGGCATCCAGCATGCGCAAGTAGGTGACGAGATGTTCATAGTCGTATGGCGTGAGCGTCGGCTCCGCAGGGGCAACGTCGGCGACGTCGGGGTCAAGTGACGGCATCGACCCTCTCGCGATGTAGTTGCGTCGACTATTGCTCAACGTTTGCGTCAGTCGCGTGACCGGATTCGCAAATCGGGGCTGCAAAGCCTATCTTTCATCCACGTCGTCTCTCCTCTCTACCTCGCGCGTGTAACCGGCGCTGCTTTTCTTCCGTGCCTTCAGCTGGCGAAAATCAATGAAACAGCTCTTAAAGCTTTAGTATTCAAAGTCACCACCCTTTAGCTACTCAAGTGCGATGCTCCGTCCATCTTTTTCAAACGGTAAGAGGATGAAACATGAAGCAGATGATTACAAGATTTCTCGCCGACGAAAATGGCGCAACCGCGATTGAGTACGGATTGATTGCAGCGGGCATTTCGATTGCGATCGTTGCTGTGGTCAACGGTCTCGGCAGCAACCTGAACACCAAGTTCGACACCATCAACACCTCGCTGAAGTAACGCGTCCCAAGACGAGCTTTACCGAGTTCGGTTGGCCATCCAGCATCTACTTTTAGAAAGCCGCTGTGCTAGCGGCTTTTTTCTTCCGCAAGCAGAGGAAAAGAATGGAGAAGCAGTTCGCACTAGCTATCGTGTTTGCGATTGTTGCCTTCGCCCTCGTGTACGCAATTGTAGCGTTCAAGGGACAGAGCAGTGCCGTACGCGTATCTCGCCGACGGTGATCTTGGCACATCACGTCCATCACCCGCGTCATCGCCGGATGGCTGCGGTTTCTTGACCTTGCGTCAGTCCGGTCATCGTCTAGCCCGATAAGTTCCCGCGCTTCCTTCAAGGCCGAGACTTGCGTGCATCGCGGAATGTTTCCGGATAATGACTTTTTAAGTTTCGTGTTTATTTGATTGAGTTTTTCTGGGGAATAATTCGCGCAAATCAATACATCATTGCTGCGATTCTATAGATAATTTGTAAACGTTCGGACGGGATTTGTCGCCCCACTAACCTCCAATCACTGGACGATAGAGCTAGGTGAGCGCCAGATACGATGGCCGGTGGAATTCCGCGCACCTTCAATTCAAGACAGATGGCGAGCGGAACTAAGACAGAGGCGCTCGAAAGTGTTGCCCTAGTTTCCTTCACGGTGGATCGTGATGATGAGACGAACAATCCTGACCTTTGCAGCATTGATTGCACTCAGCCAAACTGCCATGGCAGGCGTGCCGTTGTTTGGCCACGTCTCTTGCTCCGTTGTTCGTTTCTATGTCGCCAAATACTCGGAGGCAGCCGCTGAAAAGTGGGCACGAAGTCACGGGGCCAGCGATACTGAAATCGAAACGGCGCGTCATTGTCTGCATCGTAGCCCTGATGTGCAGACTGCAAGCTTGGCTCCGAAGTCACAGGTGGTCGCCCCTGTCACTGAGCACGAAGGCACCCAGCACAAACTAGACGAACGCGATCCAGAACAGAGCTCGCTGCAGGTACCCGTGGAAGGTCAGCGCGTCGATCCGGAGCAGGATAGTCACGACGACGAGCCAGCTGTTCGTGGCGTCGTGCGCCCGGAGGATATCCAGGATCATTCCACCGAGCATGTAAGAGAGACTAAGGATGACCTCGTCCCCTCCGATGGAAAGACCAGTACATTGCGCCGAGGAAACGTGGGCGGTATGCATCGCGCTTACAGTGCGGGAGCGACGAGGCCATGGCTCAAACGACTGTGGGATCACCTAACTAGGCGGCCCCAATTCAATGTCGCCTTGTTGCATCTCAGGGGAGGCCGAAGGTGATAAACGCTAGCCGCTCGAGGCGCACGCGGTCGCCGTCGCGTTCCAGCCGTAGCCGGTACCCGTCGTACTTGATCTCGTGGAGCCAGTCCGGGGAACGGTGGTTGATCGGGTTGGGAAGCAGAACTCAGGTCGGTGGCGGCACCGGCGTGATTTCCGCCTGCGACGCGTCACGCGGCCGATTCTATCTAAGTGCCGAATGCACCCGGGCGTCACTGGTGAAGAGCACAAGTGCTGCCGTTCCATCGCAGACATCTGCGAGCTTCTCGGCGGGTGTGGCGGATAGTGGTTCTTGCCACGCACACGCCGTTCACGCGTGTCCTGCCCGGGCCGCAGGCAAGTGCGACCTCCGTGATCATGCTGTCTGGCTGCCCAATTGGTGCAGGCGTAATAGCTTGTGCGGATGTTGCGACGAACAAGGCGAGGCCAGCAATAGCGATTAACCGGATCATTTTGCTCCTCCTCGAACACCGACCAAGCAAGATCGAGTTCTGTTTTTGGAAACCGCCCCGGTATCGCGCTCGGCGGTTTCGTGCCAGCTGCTCAGCACAGCTGCAGGAGGTCGATGAGCGCAACACAACCTAAAGCGGCGCGCAGCTAGACGTTTGGCTCGCGAGACCCTTGCCCGCTGTCAACGTTTTCGAAAGGGTAATGCGCAAAACTCATTCAAAGCGGAGCATGCGGACGGTTCTCGTCATCTTGGGAGGCGACGGCGGATTACGAACGCCTGGCCCGACTACGCTCGCGGCGAAGGATTTCGGCATGCTTATTACACCTCTCAAGGCGATTCCGGTCGCCGGTCTGATTTTGCTTGCGTGTCTTCTCCCAGCTGCTGCGGAAGACGGCGTCTTCGCCGACAAGATCGTCTTCGGCCAAGCAGCCGCGCTCGGCGGCCCGGCGGGCGCCCTCGGACAGGGCATGAAAATCGGAATGGAGGCCGCCTTCGGGGAGGCGAACAAGGCCGGCGGCGTCAAGGGCCGCAAGCTCGAACTTAAGAGCGTAGACGACCGCTACGAGCCGACCCAAGCAATCGAAGTGGTCAAGAAGCTGCTCGCCGACGACAAAGTGTTTGCGATCGCCGGACCGGTCGGCACGCCGACATCGATGGCGACGCTCCCGATCGTGAGCGCGGCTGGCGCGCCCTTCATCGGTGCGTTCACCGGCGCCGAAGCTCTGCGCGAGCCGTACAAGCCGCTCGTGATGAACGTCCGCGCCAGCTATTTCGAGGAAACCGAGGCCATGGTTGCGCATCTTACAAACGATTTCGGCGCGACTCGGATCGCGATCATGTACCAGGACGACGCGTTCGGCCAAGCAGGTCTCGCAGGCGTGAAGCGGGCGCTCGACAAGCGCAAGATGGACCTCGCCGCCGAGGGCACGTTCGAGCGCAATACGGTCGCGGTGAAAGGCGCTCTGCTCGCGGTCCGCCGGGCGAAGCCCGACGCTGTCATCATGATCGCGCCCTACAAGCCTGCGGCGCAGTTCATCAAACTCGCACGACAGATCAAGTTCGATGCGACCTGCGTCAACATCTCCTTCGTTGGCTCCGATGCGCTCGCGAAGGAGCTCGGCGACGGTGGCGAAGGCACCGTCGTCACCCAAGTGGTGCCGTTTCCGAAGGATACGTCGATTCCAGTGGTCGCGCGTTACCAGGCGGCGCTCAAGGCGAGCGCCCCCGACGCCCAGCCCGGGTTCGTCTCGCTCGAAGGCTACCTGGTCGGCCGCGCGATTGTCTCGGTGCTCGAGAAGATCGACGGCGAGCCGACCCGAAAGGCGTTCGTCGAAGCCGTGCAGAAGAGCGGCGGCTTCGACCTAGGCGGCTTCGGGTTGGCCTATGGTCCGAGCAACAATCGCGGCTCAAGCGAGGTCTACCTCACTGAGATAGAGGCCGACGGTAGCTTGAGGCCTGTCACCAGCCTCGCGAAGGCGAGATTCTAGAGCGGCTCGCGGCTGACTGCACCGCCAGTGGCGCAAGGAGAGAACGATGAAGTCCGTGTCATGGCAAGGGCTCGGCCTGCGCGGCAGGCTGTTCGCGGCGTTCGGCGCCGTCGCGATCACCACGGTGCTCGCGAGCGCTACCGCATTTATGTCGTACGATCGCCTTGGACGATCACTCGAAATCGTCACTGGCACGAGCCTCCCGCACGTGACGCGAGCCTCCAATATCGCCGTGGCGGCCGCCGATGTGGTCGGCCAGGCGCAGGCGCTGCTCGCCGCCGCGGGCGCTGAGCAGCGCAACCGCGCGCTCAAGGCGCTCGATGCCGCGCGTGTCGCGCTCAACGACGCGGTGGCTGCGCTTCCGGGTGAGGAGGCCGCGAAGCTTAAGGAAACGGCCCGGCGCATGTCGGAAAACCTCGACCGCCTGGCGCAGTCGGTCACAGAACGCCAGGCGATTGCGGCCGAGCGCGCGACCCTGGTTATTGCGTTGCGCGCCGCGCACGAGAAGCTTGCCGAGAAGCTCGTGCCAATGGTGGACGACGCTGCATTCGCGCTTACGCTGGCAATCGAGCAGGCGGCCGACAAGGGCCAGCTTGCCGAAATCCGGCGTACGCTTGGCGCGCTCGCCGACAACGACCTCGTCGCGCTGCAGACCACGCTGGAGCTGCGCGCTGAGGCCAATCTGCTTCTCGGGGTCCTGATCGAGGCCGCCGATCTGCGAAAGAGGGAACAGATGCCACCCGTCAAGGATCGCTTCGTCGCGGCGGCGAGCCATCTCGACAGGGCGGCCGCCGCCCTCAAGGATCCGGTAGTGACCAAGCTCGTAACGGACCTCGTGAGCATTGGGCGCGGCAAGAGTAACATCTTCGAGCTCAAGGACAAGGAGTTCGCCGGTGCGGTCGCCGGCGAGAAAGTTATCGAAGCGAACCGCGCGCTCGCCGGCGAACTCGAGCGAGAGGTTTCAACCTTGCGCGGGCGCAGCGAGACGGAAGCGGCCCAGACCGCGCAGGCTTCTCTAAGCGAAATCGGGCGCGGCCAGGTCATTCTCATCGGCCTTGCGCTGGTCAGCTTGGCCACGGCCTTTGCGCTTGGCTGGTTCTACATTGGCGGCAGCGTGGTTCGCCGTGTATCCGCGCTTGGGCGCAGCATGGCCCGTATCGCCGAGGGCGACCTCGATGCGATAATCTCCACCCGAGGAACGGACGAGATCGCCGAGATGGCATCTGCGCTCAGTGTCCTCCGTGATGCGCGGCGAGACGCCCGGCGCCGGGCCGAGCAAGCGTCCGATGAGCGCAATCGCATGAGCGAGGAGCGGCGCAACGAGCTCCTCTCGCTCGCCAGCCGCTTGGAGAGCGAGGTCAAGAGCGTCGTGGAGACCGTGACGGGATCAGCGGGGCAAATGCACGACACCGCTAAGGCAATGGCCGAAGTCGCCTCGAGTGCGAACACAGAAGCGGGCTCCGCTGCATCGGCCTCCGCGCAGGCCTCGCAGAGCGCGCACTCAATCGCTGCCGCAGCCGAGCAACTCAGTGCATCGATTAGCGAGATCGGCCGCAAGGTCGAGGAATCCGCTACGGTTGCCGCGGCCGCCGTGCAGCAAGCCGAGAGCACACGAGCGACCATCCGCGCGCTGGCCGATGCGGCGCAAAAGATCGGCGACGTGCTCAAGATGATCCAGGCAGTGGCGGCGCAGACCAACCTGCTCGCGCTAAATGCCACGATCGAGGCCGCGCGCGCTGGCGAGGCCGGTCGGGGATTCGCGGTGGTAGCCGGCGAGGTGAAGGCGCTCGCCTCGCAGACCGCGACCGCAACCGATGAGATCTCGGACCAGATTCGCGCTATTCAGGACACCACGCGGGAAGCGGTGGCGGCGATCGAGCGAATCGGGGCCACAATATCCAAGATCAGCGAGATTTCTACTGACGTCGCCTCAGCGGTTGAACAGCAGGACGTAACAACGCGTGAGATGGCTTCTAACGTCACTACCGTAGCCCAAAGCACCAGCGTAGTCAGCGAAAAGGTCATTGGCCTCGCCAACGCGGCCGGCGAGACCGGGCAGTCCGCACACATGGTGTGTGACCACGCGGGCGAGCTCAAGCATCAGGCTGATGCCCTGCGTGTCCAAGTCGAGGAATTCCTCATCCGCGTGCGCGCCGCTTGACAACTTGATCGGACGCGCTCAATGCCACGGCACAGCTCTGGCCTTTCCCGCGCCCGTTTCAGCCGGAAACCACGACGCCGAAGAGCGATCGATCGAGCTTCAGTGGCACGCCAATCAAGCATTTGGGGTTGATGAGCACGGGCGCACGCTCACGGCACCGAAGCTAGGCTTCAGAGCACGGGCTGGCGTCTCCCAGTCCCGTCCCAAGGCCAACTTCGAGGCCAGGGCGATCGCCGCTGAGATCGGCTGGATTGAGACTTCGCTGCCGGGAGCGGCAGTGGGAGCGATCAGAGCCGTTGATGGTCTGCTTTCAGCCGGGTGACCTGATCGACCAAATGCGGTGAGAGCTGCCCAATCAATTTTACCGAGTAAAACCCAAACGCAGCTTTCTTCAAACGCAAGCGGAATGGACTGAGGGAAAGGAAGATTGGAGCAGTGGACAAGTCGCCGTGCGAAAGACCCACTTCGTCAAGTGGGTCGGGCCTTTTGCATCGGGGATAATCCAAACAGCCTACCTCAGGCGCTTCTTTCGGTAATCAATGCGGGCTGGGTGAGCGATGCCTGCAATATTTCCTCGACGCGAGTTCCTTCGACTCCGTGCATGTCCGCCTTCTCGGCAACTACCCTGGGCGAGACGTTCTCGAAGAAGGTGCGGTGTGTGATGAGCGGCTCGCGGCTTGGCGTATTCGAGTTGAGCACCAGACGTACGATGTCAGGCCGCGAATAATGTCCAGCTGTATCAACAATGGATTTGAATGCCTTGATCATCCAGGCTTGTAACTCGGAATAGATGATCTGCGGCCCTTCGATGGGGCCGGCCAAGGAAATTCCAAGCGGTGCAATAACCGAGCTTCCGCCTCGAGCATAACGAATGTTCATTTTTCCTTTGTGCGGAAACTCATCCGGGATATCCGCATCGTCGATGATTCCGCATGCCGAAATGACGAATGCTCCTGCTTCCAGGGCATGAGCGCGAACCGACGAGTGTCCCCAAAAGGAGGTGTGGTCGGCATCCCACTCTTCAAGTTCGGGCCCTGTGTGAAGAGTGAACGCCCCCGGAAATGCGGCGATGTGAATGTCTTCGCCGAGACCAATCATCGCCGCCCTCATCAAAGTCATCAGATGTTCGCCGCAGATCAGTCCGCCAATTCGGCCGATGTCCGTGTCGAAGACCTGGAGGTCCGCCGCGTCGCCTTGGCCCCAAAACATCCTTTCTGAGAAAGTGGGCATAGTCTTGCGATGGCGGCCCATCAATCGTCCTTCCGGATCGAAGAAAAGCAACGTGTTGTAGATCGTGCTCACCTCGGGCCGCGGATCGATTTCGTTGCAACCCAAGACGACATAGGCATTTGCGCGGCGGGCAGCGGCCCCAAGCCGCTCGGTGTCCTCGCTCGGTGCCAGCACCGCGGCATCGCGAAATGCGACGCGACCTCCCACCCAAGGCTGCAAAGAGGAATCCCACCCTTCGGTCCAGTACGGATAGCCCGCCAGCCAAACCTCGGGAAATACGATGAGTTCGGCTCCGCCAGCAGCTGCTTCCGCGATGTACACCTCTGCCCGCGTCAGGGATGCCTCCTTATCTAGAAACCGCGGGGCTTTCTGAACAATTGCCACTCTGACAACTTCCCGTCCGCCGAGGACAGGTTTCGTTCCAACGCCCATGACAAACTCCCTGAGTTGGTGCACTCTTTGCACCCGGTAAGTTGTCACTGGATGAGGCCGGGCGCATGTACCAACCGGCCGTTCGGTTTGACCCAACGGGACAGACAAAATGTCGCCTGAGCCGCTTGTTGAGATTTCGTCGACTTCGTTGGCGAAGAGCGAACGCTTCACCTATTGGGCAGAGGTAGTCGCACAGAAGTTCGTGCCGCTTGAATGCGATAGCCCCGATCGCGCTAATTTTCACGGCAGCATCCGTCACAGACAGATCGGCCTGATTGGAATCTCAGATGTGCGAGCGTCGGCAATGCGGGCGCATCGCACCAGAGCGACCATTTCTCATGCGCCGAGCGACGACCTGATCGTGGTCCTCCACATCGACGGTACCTGCCACGCGGAACAGGGGTCGACCGCGTTGAAATTGAACTCGGGTGACGGGGCTATCGTCTCCGCAAGTGACTCCTATTGTTTTGAATTTCCGGATCTGTTTCGCCAGATCGTTCTCAAGCTGCCTAAGCATCTTTTCGCGGAAGAACGAATAGCCCCAAGCGACCGGCGATCGATTTCACTGACTTCCGGACCGTCGCGCTTGATGGGCAAGCTGGCTCTCTCATCACTCGATGGTCAAACAGAATTTTCGGATGATGAAGAGGCGGGAATAGAGCGTGCTTTTATCGAACTCCTCCGTCCGGCTGCTACGATCGTGCACGGCGGCGCTCCAGATCGTTATTCGGACGCCCGCCGGTTCATACGGCGTCATCTGGCTGACCCGAATCTCACACCAGCCGCGATCGCTTCCGGACTTAAAATGTCCACTCGCAGCCTCGCCCGTATTTTCGCAAACCACGGAAAGACGATTGAGCGTGCAGTTTGGTCGGAAAGACTAGCCGCCGCTCGGCGCGACTTGCTCGATCCGCGCCTGTCCGATTATTCCGTCACGGCTATTGCCTTTTCTTGGGCATTTAATGATGCGGCCCATTTTTCCCGAAGCTTCTCCAAGGCCTACGGTCAGCCACCCAGTGCCTATCGAACCGAACACTCTAGCTTGCCCGGTCAGTAATGGGACCAGAGCGGAAATCCACTGC